>NZ_AP027042.1 GCF_027924605.1 Dyella sp. GSA-30 | reverse complement strand
TACGGGTTCTTGCCCGACTCCACATTGACGATGTGCTGCATCACCTCGGCGGGAACCGACAGGTTGGGGCAGGACATCATTTCCATTCCAGCGATCATCTGGCGTTCTCCCGATTCGTCTATGCCCGGTGTTCCGCCAGATGGCGGCCCGGGTTGAAATCGATACCGGTGATGTAGCGGCGGCCGGCATGTGCCTTGATGTGCACGACGATGTCGATGGTCATCATCAGCAGGCGCTTGATGGTCTCGAACTCGAGCCCGGCACCTTCATTGGACGCCTTGACCATCAAGGCCAGCTGGTCCCAGGTCTGCTCGGTGCTGCCGGCGTGGCAGCTGGTGATCGAACCGGGGTGACCGGAGGCGCAGTTACGGATGAAGTAGAACGATTCATCACCGCGCAGCTCGGCCAGAATAATGCGGTCGGGCTTCATACGCAGGCATGCTTCCATGCAGCTCTTGGCGGTGACGTTGCTGGTGCTCTGACCGCCCTTGGAATAAAGCAGGTGCACCACGTTGGGCTGGTCGATGAACAGCTCGCGGGCGTCCTCGATGGTCACCAGGCGTTCGTCAGCCGGAATGTGATGTACCAGCGACTTCATGAAGGTGGTCTTGCCGCTACCGGTAGCACCGGCGACGACGATGTTCTTCTTGTTGAGCACGGCCTGGCGAAAGAAATCGGCGTAACGCCGGCTGCCGCGCAGGTCCAGCAGCTCACGATCGCCGGCGCTGATCTCCGGCGGGTTTTCCAGAATCTCGTCGAAGAAGCCGTCCGACTGGTACTGGGCCAGGGTCTTGGTCTGCTTGGAGGGCAGACGGATGGTGATGGAGATCTTGCCGGCGTCGACCGCCGGCGGGATGACGAACTGCGCACGCTGACCGGTGGGGAAGGTGAGCGAGACGACCGGGTCGACATCGGTGATGCGCTGTCCGGTGTTGCTCTCGTTCACTACCGCGGTACAGAACTGGCGGGCACGCTCGAAGCTGAGGGAGGGCACCTCCACACGCTGCCAGCCGCCCCGGCTTTCCAGGTAGAGCTCGCCAGGGCGGTTGATGCAGATTTCGGTGACGTCCGGCGACGCCATGAACTCCCGGATACCCAGCACTTCGTACTGGTACTCCAGGAATTCGTTTGAAACTTGTGCTAGCGCGCCGTCGTCCATTCTTCAGTTCATCGTCTTTAGGTTAGAAGCGTGCGACCACGCCACTGAAGTCGACGTCTTTGGCGACGTAGACATACAGGATCGTGCCCTGGTTGATGGTGACCGTGCCCGGGCGGTTGGCGGCTTCGCGCACGGCCTGCTGTGCGAGAGTCTGCAGCGTTTGGGCGGTGTTGCTCTGGAACGGGGTGGCAGTCACCGTGCCACTGCCGACGCCAACAGTTTGTGTTTCCGGTCCGTGTTTGGCCGCTTCGTACGAGAAAGCATCGCTGAGCATGCTGACCAGCAAGGCGGCACCGATACGGCTCGGCCAATGATTGTTGAGGTAACCCGGATTACCCGAGCCGCCGAGATTGTCGATGCCAGGGCTGGCCATGTTCACGTCGATGCCGGTCGGCGTGAGAATACGATCCCAGATGACCGCCATGCGGTCGCCGACCGGGCCCATATCGTACTTGCCCAGCACCTTCGAACCCTTCGGCAACAACAGGCGTTTGCCGTTGAACGAATACACCGGCTCGGTGACGATGCACGATGTAAAGCCCGGAATGTCACTGATGATGCGGGTCTCCAGCACGCAACGGATATACGTGCCACGCTGCATCATGGTGTCGGGCGAATACAGCGGTTGAGCGCTGGAAATATCGGGTAACCCTACTGGCGAGTTAAGCGGCGCATGCTGCTGGCCGGACAGGCCAGGCAGGCGTGAATATTGATCCTGGCCGCCTGGCCCACCCAAAGGCGAACGGGGCACATTGGCAAATCCGGCAGGCGCCGAACCACCGCCAGCCAACCCACCGCCGGATACGCCGTTGGCATCGCCGGCCTGCGCAGCGGCGTCACCCAGCATGCGGCGTTCCATCAGCGTCGGGCCATGCGGGCCGGTGGGCGCCGCCTTGGCCTGCGGCGGAAGCGGCGGAGGCGTGCTGGAAAGCTGGATCGGTTGGGGAAGCTTCGGAACTTGGCGCGGTGCTTGCGAGGGCATCTGAGGTACCGGTGCCGGCGCTTGCGGCACCGTCAGCGTTTCTTCGCGCGCCTTGGGCTTGTTGTCATCATGGTGTCCTGCTTTAAGTACCCATACGGCGAGAAATGCCACCAGCACGATGATGCCGGCGAGGAACATCATCGCGCGCCGGTTCATGCGAGTCATCTCGCTCGAACGCAACTGCGGTGCACCGGCATCCAGGTCCGGTGCCTCGACCTGGCGTTGCTGGTTCGAATATGGGTTGTTGGCTAACGGATCGGCAGCACGGTCGTCGCGATGCGGCGGAATGTGCTCGTTCTCGTTGCCTTCGTCCGGCTGATAGGGATTATTCGGGCTCACTTTTTAGTATTCCTGCGCAGACCGACGACATTGTTGTCCTGGCGAATCACCAAAAACGGGTAGGTCCCGTGCACGACGATCGTGTTGCCCTCGACCGTCGAGTTCACGAGCGAGTCTTCGCCGTGTTCCTTTTCACGCATGTAGACGGCAGGAAAGTTTCCGGTTGGAAACTGCTTCATGTCGTTCATCTTGATATACGTGAACTGGCCATCGTCATAGACGTTGACCGGGACCAGCCACGGCGCTTTTTTGCTGTTGTGCGTCGCGTAGTCGTAGTTGAAGTTATAGCTGCGACCCTTGACCAGCGTGGTGTTCAGCTGTGGCACGTCGGCCTGTTCGTCGGTCTGCTTGGAAAACGACGAGTCGGAGGGATAGGAGAAGGTGATCTTGTACTGCACGCCGGCACGCTTGGCCTGGTCGAGCGCCTTCCAGTCGGTAGCGACCACCTTCAATTCGAAGATGTAGGAGTGGGTCGCCGTGCGAATCATCATGTTCGTGTCGACGTCGACGTTCTTGGGCTTGAGATAGAACACGTTCTCTCGCCGCGTCAGCTCCCAACCACTGCTGAAGCCGGTGCTGTAGTCGAGGATCTTCTCGTACGGGCTCAGCTCGATCTGCGTGGTGATACCCAGGCCGGTGCGCACTTGGTAGACGCGGTCAGGCTGATATTCGTATTGCTGCACGACCTGAGCGCTGGCCGATGGCACGACCACGGCCGCAAGCAGGCCCAAGGCACCGGCCAAGGCGAATTTGATTGGTCGGTTCATCGACGGCCCCCATTAGCGGCATTGCGTTGTGCGGGCGCGGCTGGTGCCTGCGCCGGTGCATAGGTTTGTGCAGGAGCCTGTTGCGGCATGGTTGCCTGTGCGCCAGCAGGTGCGAACTGGGGCTGCGCGGCGCCCGCCGGAGCAAACTGCTGCGGTTGAGGCGTGCCCACGGGAGCGAACTGCGGTTGCGCGGCACCCGCGGGAGCGAACTGTGGGTTTGCGCCGTTATCGGGTGCCTGGCCCGGCGCAGCTTGCGATTGCGCAGTGGCGTTCGGATCCTGCGGCTGAGCATCGGCCGAGGCCGGTGCGGCACTGTTGATTTCTTCCGGCGGCGATGTCGCGTAGTCATTGTCGACGCGATAGCTGGTCACCTGGAAACCCAATGGATTTTCGATACGCGAGGCATCGTCCATCTTCAAGTTGGCCTTGTAGGTGAACTCTATCGTGGCGATCTTGCTGTCGAGCGGTTGCGTCTGGCCGGTCTGCTTTGTGTATACGGAACGCTGGAAACGTACCGTCGCGCCCTTGGGCATCTGGCCCTGACCGCCGCCGATCAGCACGACACTGAGCAGCTTCACGCGAATCGCGCGATCCTTGCCATAGGTGGCGTACGGGTTGGCGGGGTTGCCGGACTGATAAAGCGTCGTATACGCGGTGGCCACCTGCGGTGAGGCCATGGTCAAGACCGTGGACCAGTCGCGCAGATTGATCAACGCATAGTCATACGCTTCACGCGCCAGGACAAAGTGCGCCACGTTACTGCGATTGATAGCTTCGCTGGTGGTGACCTGCCGGTTGGTGAAATCTTCGGTCAGGCGTGCGACCGTGCTGGTGCCGGTGTACGCGTCGGCCATGACGATGTACGGCACCTTCTCCTTCAGCGGCAACATATAGAAGTAGCCGCCGGCGAGGATCAGCGAAAGCCCAACCGCAGTGAATGCGACCCACCACGCGCGTTTCTCGCTGCGTCTGGCAAGGTCCGCCACAGTGATTTCGAAGTTGGCCGAATGCGCGACCGCCTCGTCGATCTTCTTGCTGGATGTTTTCTTGTTAAGCATTAGCGTGCACCCATGTCAGCTGTCATGTCGAATAGGAAGGTCATGACTTGGTGCTCGCCGGTGCGTCTTGCTTTGGAGCGGCGGGAGCCGGCGCTGGAGCCGCTGCCGGAGGCGCGTCGGTTGCCGGGCTGGTCGCGTCAGGGACCGAGGTCGTTGCTTCTTCGACAACGATCTGGCGATCGTTCACGGTGATCTGCACGCCTTCACTTGCGTAGATCGCGCTCAACTCCGCGGCGGCGGCTTTCGCGTTCGGCGTGTGGATCTGCGAGACCGGCTTGAACAGCGTGTAGTCCGAATGCAGCTGATAGGACAGCACCATGCCGGAGTCTTTCGACCAGCGTGTCAGCATCGCTTTGAGCGTGCCGTCCATAGGCGACGCGTAAAACGCATATGGCTGCGCAAGCGGAATTTCAGTGGGCGCATCCTGGAACCGGTTGACCGGCTTCCACGAGCCACCGAAATCCTTTGCCGGCGGAGTTCCGCAGCCGGACAAGGCCAGTGCCGCAAGCATCGAAGCGCCCCCAAGGGCTCGAGTTACGTAAACCTTTTTCACGTCGTACCCGCAAAGTGAGATTGAAATAGCTGGATTCGCGCGGAAAACCCGCGTGTCACGCTGCGTGCAAGTACTACGAGCACGCCAAAAACGCCCGCCAAAATCGGCAGCGTCAAGTCAAGGCGAATAGCAAAGCTTCGCCATCCTGCGAGGAGGCGAATGCTCGAGCAGCTTGAGAAAAAAGTTGGCGGTAAGTCCGCCCGTAATCCCCTGTTTCTTCGCTGCTACAGCGGCCGAGCAATGCGGCCGCGGACTGTAAATCGTCGATTCCATTCAGGCTCCCTGTCAGACTGGCTTTTAAAGCCGTCCACATCTTTTGAACCGTCCAATGCGTATCTTGGAAAGCGAGCGCCCCGCGCGCCCGACCCGTAGGCTTACCGAGATGACGACATTGACCCCTGGAGGGGGCCCTAGTCCCCTCAGGCCGGATTCTGACGCAAGATGTCTGATTGTGCTAGTGCACGTCAGAAAAATAAGGGTTTTTGTGTTTCAAACGATTGCATGAGGCTGCGTCGCAGCATGGCTTTTATCGAGTCATTCGCAAGTTATTACGTTTGATTGGACGGCTAAATGTGATGTGCGTCTCATTTGTTTTGATTGTCATTATCTCGTCATTGGATTGAAGGCAATGGAGAGTTTGTAGGGGAATGCTGACAGATAATGTAGGCGCATTAAGATAAACGGATTCGCGAAGCGTCAGACACACGTGCGACAGCGGTACCTGTTTCTGTTTGATAATGATTTTTCAGGTTTTTTTGTCTGGCGCCCGAAAAGTGTTGCCGCTGACTAGAGGGCGGAGCCAAGAGCCGCAGGAAAACATCTTGTGTATCGCGAAATTTGCGCGGTCAGATATTCAAAACACGAATATCTCTTCTGGACGCTGCCGGAGCGATAGGGCGCCGATCGTTGCGGCGAGGCGTGGTCGATCTTACTTGGCGGCTTCCGGCGCGGTCTTTACCGTAACGCGGGTGGACTCGTCGATGGGGCAGGGTGAGTCCGCGCGGCGCGTGTCACAGACCGTTACCTTGCCCAGGTACGCCATCCACTCGGCTAGCTGCGCCTTCGTTGGCTGAAAGTGAGAGGCCATCTGCACCACATACGTTGCATCACGGCCTTGGATAAACTTGAACAGCGTGATCTCAGGCTTCTTCTGCTTGTCCTTGAAGGCGCAAACCTGTAACCAGACGTGGGTGACGTAACCGTTCTCGCTGCCGTCGGAGAACGGCTGGACATCGGCTACGTCGCAAGCCTTGGCCCAGCGATCCTTCATCTGGCCTTGGTACTTGCTGAAAAAGGAGGCGTCGCTCAAGCCGCGGTAGACCTGGGTGGTCACCATGCGCGACCACTGATCCACCGTCTCGTTGGTCGGTACCATCTCCGTCAGCGAAGCACTCCCCTCGGTCTGCTCGTTGGCGATCCGGAAACCCGTTGGCAACGGTTGCAGCAGGTTCTCGCCTTGCAGGGCGGCCAGCGCGTGCCCGCACACCGACAGCAAGGCGCACAGAGCGATGCTCCGCACTCCATGCCGACGGGTAAGAAAAGAGGCGGCAGCACGACATGTCATAGAGAATTTGGAGCCGGCTGGAAAGACCCGAGGTGGACACTACGGCCTGAGTCCGCTCCTCGCAAGTCGATCCAGGCTGGTGTCTCCGTCGATGCGCGAGGCATTTGAAGCGTCGCGCCCGTATTCCATGCGGTGTGCAGGTCCAAGCGGCTCAGCCTTCAGATGGTCTTGATATTGCAGTTGCTGCTGGGTTTCCTGATGCGCATGGACAAGCTGCTGCCAATCCCGCCTGTGCAGCTCGTTAGGCGTGCTCACGGCCCACGCCGTATCGACGTGGGCCCAAGCGCATCGACGGAGATAGCGGCTCGCCGTATACGCCGAAGGCAGGCGCGATGTCCTTCCGCTAGCTACGTCGTCGTTGGTCTGGTTGTGGTACTGCGTGTTGCATGTGCTGCTCCCGCTGTTGCGCCTGTCGTTGCGTTGGTGTAACCGGCCGTATTGAGCGCTTCGATATCTTCTTGTGTGGCGTAGTAGCGGACTTCGCCAAAGTGGCGATTGGCGGCGCCGACCACGTCAGTGACGCGAACGTGGTTGATGACCTGCGCTCCGCCTTCGGGAATGTTGTATTGCAGATCGACGGCGCCGAAGCCGTTAAAGGTTTCGCCGTGCCAGTGATTCTCATAGGCGAGAGCTTCGGTCAGTGCGCCGCCGAGGGAGTGGCCGGTGGCGGTGATGGTGGGGAGGGGGATTCCCTTGCGGGCGGCTGTGGCATCAACATTTTCCTGAACACGCTTGGCAAAGGCGCGTGCGTCGGGGAGCTGGGCGTTAAAGCCGGTGACGATCATGCCAAGGTCAGCTAAGGCGTCTTGAACAGTACCGCCGCTAGGCTCGGTGCCGCGACTGGCGATAACCACTTCATTGGTGTCGAGGCGTTGATAAGCTGTGCCCTGATAGCCGGTGACAGGGTTGCTGTAGTAGTCAACAACTTTGTACTCGATGCCACCCACGATCCTTTTTTTTTCAACATCCGGGACGTTATACGAATCTTTGTCCAGGGCGGCATAGTCTTGGGTGGTGATGGTCAGAGCGATGCCTCCTTGGCTGCGAGAGTTATTGAGAACGCTCCGATCTGGTGTGCTTGATCGAAGCTGGATAGGCTGCTCTCACCGGTGCGTAGTCCTTCAGAGTCGCGGTCTGTGTAGTCAGCGTGTACGTAATAGCGCGTTATAGGCTTCTGGGAAAACACCTCATCAGGGCTAAGGTCTGGACTAAACCTGCCCTTGCCAACGCGCAGCCTCGTAACGACTCCCGTCATCGACCAACGACATACGCCAAGGCCGTAGTAGTCTTCGTCTTGAAGACGATCGAGATAGACGGTAGCGCGGTATTCCGAGTCGTTGATGCGAGTAAATTCAAGCGGTGGGTCAAGCTGCGGAGCAAGTCGCATGGCATTCATCGGACCGCCCGTCTCCGGCACGCATGCTTTGTTCAGTACTTCGTACTGCACGAATCCCGTTATCGAATCAAACTGCCCCGGTGCATCCTTGATCGTCATGGTCAATTCGTAGCGCATCTTCGGATGCGGGTTCTTCTTGATGTCTGGCGTTTTCATATGTGATCCACAGGCGGTTGTGGCGAAGGTGAGAGACAAGGCAAGCATGGCGTGAGAAAGCTTCATGGGCGGCGAAGGTCTCTAAGAGGTCTTATGTCGATATCACGGGCTGGCGTCAGCAGGGTCGTTTGGTGTCGATACTGAGTCGGTGCCAGAGCTGACATTGTTGAACGCTCTCGGGCAGACTCGTGCGAATGTGGCTGCGGAGACCGGATTGAAGCAATACTGATTGGTCACGGTGAACGTGCCCGTTGCGGCATCGATAGGCGCCCAACAGTCTTCCGGCACGCCGACTGTGCAGAAGGTAAAGGGATCGTTGTTGTAGTACTGGAGATACTCGTAGTAGCCCTTGTCCGCGAGGGCGGTTTGACAGGTGGTCAGCCCGACCAATATGACCGATAGAATTCGGATTGACATGGACTGTCCTCACCGAGCTTGTTCTGAATAGCTACAAGCGCTGTACACAATCTTGCAGTCCGTTGAGCTGTCCTTGCATCCGAGCATGGCCTCTCTTTTTGCATCTGGTTCGTAGGGGCCGCTACCGGTGCCATGGCTACTTGAGCCCCAGGCAATTGCAGCGCACTGATCATGGTAAGCAAGATTAACTTTGCAGGTTTTTGAACCATGTGATCCACAATCTTGAAGAGCTGCTGCTTGAGCTTCAGATTTAGTCCGATATCCAGTAACTGTCCCTGCAGCCCCAGTTTGGGGATCGATTGCAATAGCTCCCCAGCGGCTCTCCCATATGGCCTCTTGAGGGGTGTTTTGTGGTCGATATTGGCCGCCTGGAGATCCTGGCACGTCAGGTGGAATACAGTTGGGATTCCCTGCTCCCGGGATGCCCGGAGCACATTGGGCCAGGACCGACGGGGTCACGCATATCGTGAAAAAAAAGGAAAATAGATACTTCATACTTATACTCCACTCTTTTTTACGGAGTCGTCGTTGTTAGCGTTGACGCCGGTTCCGGCGCGTGAGCTGTAGTTAGCGTACGTGGCAGTTTTGGAGTCATGGCTATCACTCGTGTGCTGCGTATGACGGTTCGGCTTGGGAGACTCGCCTCTTCCAGGTACTCCTGGCGGCAACTGCGCCGTCTGCGACCCCACATTCCCGAACGACGAATACGACGAGAACGCAGCCAGCGTGCCTTGGAAGAACGTCGCCGCCACGGGCGGAGCCGAAACAATCAGAATCGACAGCACCAGGCCCAAACCACCTTGTTGCAGAGCCATGCTATTGATGCCGTTCATCTCATTGCCGAGGTTGAGAAAGTCCGCAGCGGCATAGCGCGCGAGAAAAGATGCTGCAACGGCTTGCACCATCTTTAAAGACAGCGTCACGGTAAAGCTCAACACGCCTAACGAAAACATCGTGCCAATGCCGTAGAGAAGCCACCTACTGAAAAGCGACTTCGTCTGCGGGAACAGCAACGCCAGGATGAATAGCGGCCCCAGCCCAATAAAAAGGGCAATGGCGATTTTGTTGAGCAACAACATCGAGCCGGCAATCACACCAGGCCCCGCCAAGCCAATGCCGGTAAACCACATCGCCCGGCTCTTGGCGTCATCCTGCGCGCTGCCCTGTCCACCACTGAGCGAATCGATCGTGGTCAGCGTCAATTGCATGTACGCCAGATTCTTGTCGATGTTCTGAAACGGACTGCTGCTCTTGCCGGTAACGAGCGTGCTGACCTGATTGGCGGTGCCGTCGGTCATGGCCCAGTAGAGCTGCGAAGAACCGCCGGCCATGCTGGTAGCAAGACCGATAATCAGGACGGCTTTGAGCGAGTTGCCGACCAACGCCATCATCGGCTCGCGCGACTGCCCGGTGACGATGCGGTAGCCCTGGATCATGATCCACAGGGTCAGGAAGATCAGCGCGAGACTGCCGACCCACAAGGTCGTGCGCTGCAGCAGCGACCATTGAAAGATGTCGATTTCGTCGCGCAGAAAATCGTTGATCACCTGGAAGAAGACAAATTGTGTCGCTCCTCCCAGGTCCAGGCCGGCCTGTGCCACCGGTGAACCGCTGAGTGTGTCGAGCATGCTCATAGCGGCGACCATCCGTTCGTCGACGACAACGTTTTCATGCCGGACGGCTTGGAAGTCTTCTCGGCTTCAAGCGCGGACTTGAGTGCGACACCGGTGACAAGGCCGGCGCCGATCTGCTTGATCATGTCCAGCGGCGAGGAGGGTGACGGGTCGCTGCCGGTCAGCATGCCATGGGTCGAGTTGGTCTGTAGTTCACGCAGGTACTTCAACCGTGTCTCATAGGCATACATGACCGTCTGCGTCTGTTGCTGATCGATCTGCAATTGCGTCTGCAGGGCAATGAGCTTGTTCGTGTTGTCTTCCAGCTTGCCGTAGTCGCTACTTTGCAGCCGGCTACGCTCGTCCTGAATCTGCTTGAGTTGGTCGTTACGCGTTTGCGCGGCCAGCTTGTACATGGTGACCATGTAGTTCATCTGGGCGTTGCGCGTCTTGACGATCTCCTCGCAGATGGGCTGCTGGCCTTTGGTGATGTTGTTGCACTGCTCGATATCCTTTTGCAGCATCTGCTCGGTGAGTTGCTGATCCGGATCGACCGCGCGGTCGCCGAGTTGCTTGTAGCCGCCGAGGGTGTGGATCTTCTGCAGATCCTGGTGCAGCGTGGTCGAGAGGTCTTTATGGATCGTGTTGCTCAGGTCCTGGTGGATGTCCTTGAGCGTGCGGTTGGCGTCGTTGTCGACGACTTTCCATTGAGCGTGAGCAGGCGTGGCGAGTGCGGCGAGAAGGACTGTCGCGAAAGAAAGGATACGGCGTGTGAAGACGCAGGGTTCCGGCGTTCGCCGGAACGACGGGGTTAGGGAGAAAGATGGGGCCATGGTGTATGCGTCCATGTCGAATCAGGCCGTGCGCACGGCGCGCGGCGTGGAGGGGGCGGGCTTGCCTTTGCCGCTGCCCTTGCGGTTGTCGTAGAACGCCTGCAGCCATTGTTTCGGCGTCAGGGCGTCCTGTTCGATGCCTAGCGATGCGGCCTGCGCCTGCAGAATCTCGTGCATGATCTCGATGTTGTCGGTCGAGGCGGAGATGACGGCGAGCGCGTCGTCGAGGCCGCGCAGGTTCAACTGGCATACCGAGGAGGCGTGGCCTTGTTTCACCAGGAAGCAACGCGAGCGTTCGTCCAGACTGACCACGACCTGATATTCGGCTTCGGTCAGCTTCAGCCCTTCGACGTAGTCTTCGCGGCTGGCGTTGGGGTTGGGCAGCAGGATCATGGTGGCCGTCTGCTCGATCAGCGAGGCGGCGATGTCGCTGGCGAGTGCGTCTTCCGGACTCTGCGTGGCGAAGATGCCCAAGCCGTTCTGCTTACGGATGGTCTTCTGTTTGTTCTTGGCGAACTCTTTCAAGCCGCCCTTGCCGTCGAGGATCTTCCAGAACTCGTCCATGACGTAGATCAGCGGACGGCCATCGATCAGCTCTTCCAGGCGGTGCAGCAGGTAATTGATCACCGGCGCTCGCACTTCGGCGTTGTCGATGATGTCGGTGTAGTCGAAACCGATGATGTTGGCTTTCTTGAGGTCGATGGTGTCGAACGGGTTGTCAAATACCCAGCCCAGCGAATTGCCGGCGGTCCATTTCTTCATGCGCACGAACAGGCCGTCGTCGCCCATGTTGGGCAGGCTCTTCTGAAAGTTCGTCATGTTGCGCAGGTGTTGTGGGGTATCGAGCATGTTCTCGACCGCGCGGAAAATATCTTCTTCCTCGCGCGAGGAGTACACACTCTTGCCGGCCAGCACCTTGATCAGTTCGGCCAGGAACTGCACATTGTCTTCGTTGCGCTCGCAGTGGAACGGGTTGAAGCCGGTCGGCTTGCCGTTTTCCAGCGCGAGATAGTTGCCGCCGCAGGCGCGCACGAAAATCTCCGCGCCACGATCCTTGTCGAAGAAGAAGATCGTCGGCGAGGGCTTGAGTTTCTGTACCTGGCTGAGCAGGAAGTTGATCAGTGCGGTTTTACCGGTACCGGATTTGCCGATCACCATGGTGTTGGCGATGGCCTTCTCGCCGAGCGAGTTTTCGGCCGGATGGGTGGCGTGGAAGTTGAAGTAGTACGGCTGTCCGTTGGTGGTCTGCAGCGTGGTGACGCAATCGCCCCACGGGTTGTTTTCTTTTTTGCCGGTGGCGAAATTGTGCAGGGGGGAGAGGCCCAGGAAGTTCAGCGAGCTGACGTTCGCCAGACGCGTGCGGTATCGCCAGTTGCCGGGCAACTGGGCGTAGAACGCGGCGGTGACGGCCAGATCCTCCTTGATGGAGACGAAGCCGGCGTTGGAGAGTTCCGCGCGTGTCGCGGCAATCTGCTGCGACAAGGCCTCCTGGCTGGGCGCGTAGATCGCGATGGTGAAGTGGTATTCACCCAGCACGAAGTTGCCCGAAGCCAGCTGATCCATCGCGTGGTCGAGTTCGGCGATCTGGCTGACCGCCTTGTCGCCGGAGGAGATCATCATCCCCTTGGTGCGGTCGAGCGCCTTGAGTGCATCATGGCGGCCCATGGGGCTGAACGAATGCGTGATGACGTATTCGAAATCCAGGTACTTCAGGCCATTCAAGATGCCCGGGTAGGTGCCGTCGGTGTATTCCTTGATGTTCAGCAGGCCACCGAAATGATTCGCGCCGGTAGGCGTCGTGATGACGAAGTCCCCCGTTTTTGCTGAGAAGCGATGCTTGGACACCGCCAGGTAGTTATAGGCCGGGGCCGGCAGCACCGGCACCGGCTCCTGAATGCGGTTGAGCAGATAGCCGAAGAACTCCAGGGCTTCGGAAAACACCAAGCCGTTGGCGGCTTCATACATGCCCAGGCGGGTGGGGGCGTAGTCCTTCAGCACGGCCTCGACGTTGCCGGCCAGCTCGCGCACGGTGGCGATCGACTGGTCCTGCTCGGCCTGCAGGCGGCTGACGTCGGCCGATTTTTCGGCAAAGCGTTTTCCGCTCACCATGGGGCGATAAAGCATGGTGAGATAAAGCTCGTTCTGCATCAGCTTCTGCGCCGACAATGCATTGTAATACGCATCGGACAGCTGCTGGTTGAAACGCTGATCGAAGCGGCTGCTGTCCCTGACGCGCCCGCGGCGGCGTACGTCATGGACCCAGAAGGCAACGTTGACAAAGTCCGGCGCACGCAGCGTCTGCAACATGCGGTTGAAGGTGTTGTGACGATGTTCGAGTTCCCACTCCTCGCGCCCGACAAAGGGCAGGCCCTCCAGGCGCCATACCAGAAGGAAGTCGCCGCCGTTGGTCTTGAGCACCGTCGGTGAGACGTGGGTGGATAGCGGTATGAAGTCGCTGATGGAGCTGTCGGGGGTGAACATGGTCGAAATCCATTCGTGGAGGCGTCAGGCGCGACGAGCGCGCCGACGCCTCCGGGGTTACGTCTTGTTGTTGCCGTAGCGATAGCTGTTAGGCGAGAACACCCACATGCCGTCGTTCTGCTGGAGGTTGCGTACACGCATGCGAAAGTGCATGCGCAGTCCGAGCAGGCGAAAGATCATTTCGTCGCGCCGGGCCATCTGACGCATGGCAAAGATCACCATGGGCATCAGCACCAGATAGAAGAGGTTGGTGTACATCGCCAGGAGCAGACACGCGCCGGCACCTATGAAGAACGGTACATAGGGCACGCCAAGGAACATGGCGGGGCGCGTGCAGCCTCGAAACAGCGGGTTCTTATGCATAGTGATTGAGCAGATACTCGACGACCATCGAGGTCTGCGCCTGGCATTGCTGGCCGGTGTCGCCGATCACCATCTTGGCGATCTGGCCGGCCGCGCCGATCAGCACGCCGCCGATCAGGGCTGGCGCGACATCGGCAATGCGCTTGTGGGCAAAGGCGATCTGGTAGCCGGCAAACACGACGGCGATGGTCACCACTGCGATCGAGGCCATGTTGAGCAGGCCGTTGATGTTGGTGAAGAAGCCGCAGACCTTCTGGTCCGCGCCGGCAAACTCCTGGGCCCATGCCATGCCTGGCGCCGAGAGCAGGGCGGCCATGGCGGTGCTTATGAGCATGGCCGACAGCAAGTGCTTGTGCGAGTGAGAGGGCGGTGTGTTTTTCATGTGACACTCTTTCCGTTGGGTTGAAGACTCGCGACGTTCCATGTTCGTCGCGTTGCAAACGACTGCCTTTGAGGGCGGTCCGTACTACTTACTGAAACCTTTTCTGGTGTTGCCGGTCGTGCGATGACGCAGATGCGATGCCGGTGGAATCAAAAGACAAATGCGGCATCGCGGGTGTCGTGTTGTTGTGGGTTGGGTGTAACGGCGGACGCCGCAGGTGCGACGGCCATCGGTACGGGTGTGGCAGGATCGTTGGGGCCGCGCACGACGGGGACGAAAAGGCCCTCGTCGGAAACGCCGGATGAGGGCAACGCCGGGGGCGACAGCGTGGGTGAGGAAGGCTTCGTCGCCGCGGCCGGTAGCGCGGCATGTATGGCGGCGGTAGCGGCCACGCTGGCGGTATCGAGCGCGCTGCTGCGGATGGCGACGCGATAGGCGGCGCCGTTGGTCGCCGAGACGGCTTGCGACGGCACGCGAGCCTGCCTTGCATCGGCCAACGGGACGGGCGCCGTCGGCACGCGGGTGTCGCCCTGCATGGAGGCATAGATTTTTTGCACGTAGCCATGCCGATAGCCCGTGACAAAGTTGCCGGAGTAGTAACAACTGAACGATTTGCCCCAGTCGCCACCGGCGCTGCGGTAGCAGTCGGCCAGGATGCGCGAGCCGGTTTGCAGGTTGGTGCAGCGATCGAAGGCTTTTTCGTAGGAATCGATGCCGTACTTGCCGAGGTTGTTGCGATTGACCTGCGCAATGCCCAACGAATAGTTGTAACCCTTCGACTCGAGCATCTGCGCCGTGGCAATGGCTTCGTCGAGGTTCTGCGGTTGACGCACGAGCTGGCCGCCAACGACGCCGATGGCATACGGGTTCTTGCCCGACTCCACATTGACGATGTGCTGCATCACCTCGGCGGGAACCGACAGGTTGGGGCAGGACATCATTTCCATTCCAGCGATCATCTGGCGTTCTCCCGATTCGTCTATGCCCGGTGTTCCGCCAGATGGCGGCCCGGGTTGAAATCGATACCGGTGATGTAGCGGCGGCCGGCATGTGCCTTGATGTGCACGACGATGTCGATGGTCATCATCAGCAGGCGCTTGATGGTCTCGAACTCGAGCCCGGCACCTTCATTGGACGCCTTGACCATCAAGGCCAGCTGGTCCCAGGTCTGCTCGGTGCTGCCGGCGTGGCAGCTGGTGATCGAACCGGGGTGACCGGAGGCGCAGTTACGGATGAAGTAGAACGATTCATCACCGCGCAGCTCGGCCAGAATAATGCGGTCGGGCTTCATACGCAGGCATGCTTCCATGCAGCTCTTGGCGGTGACGTTGCTGGTGCTCTGACCGCCCTTGGAATAAAGCAGGTGCACCACGTTGGGCTGGTCGATGAACAGCTCGCGGGCGTCCTCGATGGTCACCAGGCGTTCGTCAGCCGGAATGTGATGTACCAGCGACTTCATGAAGGTGGTCTTGCCGCTACCGGTAGCACCGGCGACGACGATGTTCTTCTTGTTGAGCACGGCCTGGCGAAAGAAATCGGCGTAACGCCGGCTGCCGCGCAGGTCCAGCAGCTCACGATCGCCGGCGCTGATCTCCGGCGGGTTTTCCAGAATCTCGTCGAAGAAGCCGTCCGACTGGTACTGGGCCAGGGTCTTGGTCTGCTTGGAGGGCAGACGGATGGTGATGGAGATCTTGCCGGCGTCGACCGCCGGCGGGATGACGAACTGCGCACGCTGACCGGTGGGGAAGGTGAGCGAGACGACCGGGTCGACATCGGTGATGCGCTGTCCGGTGTTGCTCTCGTTCACTACCGCGGTACAGAACTGGCGGGCACGCTCGAAGCTGAGGGAGGGCACCTCCACACGCTGCCAGCCGCCCCGGCTCTCCAGATAAAGCTCGCCAGGGCGGTTGATGCAGATTTCGGTGACGTCCGGCGACGCCATGAACTCCCGGATACCCAGCACTTCGTACTGGTATTCCAGGAATTCGTTTGAAACCTGCGCGATGGCGCCGTCATCCATGTTCATATGCTTTTAGAACCTCGCGACCACGCCGCTGAAATCGACGTCTTTAGCGACGTAGATGTTCACGACCGTGCCCTGGTTGATGGTGACCGTCGGCGGGCGGTTGGCCGATCGCTGCACGGCTTGCTGCGAAAGGTTCTGCAGCGTCTGCGCGGTGTTGCTTTCGTACGGCGACTGCACTGCAAAGCCGTTGCCCATGGCGGTCGTGCTGGGGCCGTGCTTGGCGCCTTCGTACTTGAACGCATCGCTGAGGATGCTGATCAGCAGCGCCGCACCGATACGGCTACCCCAATGCGAATTGAGATGGCCCGGATGCCCCGCGCCGCCGAGCCCATCCACGCCCGGGCTGGCCATGTTTACATCGATGCCGGTGGGCGTGACGATGCGATCCCAGATCACGGCGACGCGGTCGGTGGTGGGAACGGTGTCGTACTTGCCCAGCACCTTCGAGCCCTTGGGCAGCAACAGGCGCTTGCCGTTGAACGAATACACCGGCTCCGTCACGACACAGGAAGTGAATCCCGGAATGTCCGTGATCACGCGTGTTTCCAGCACACAGCGGATGTATGTGCCGCGAAGCATGATCGCATCGGGATGAGTCAACGGCTGCGCGCTGGTAACCGCATCGTTGGGCGTCGTATCGGCCGCCGCTACCGCCGGGTTGGCAGGAGCCGCCTGGCTGGAGCCATTGCCCTGTTCCATGCGGCGCTCCATCAACGACGGTCCACGCGGTCCTTCGGACGCGACCGGCGGTGGCATCTGGCGGACGTCGGGCAACGGCGGCACCGAAGCCAACGGAATCGCAGCAGCTCGCTTTTCCGGTGCGTCCGGCGGCGGCAACATGGGCAAGGCCCTGGGGGCATCGGGAATCGAGACGGTCTCCGAGCGCGGCTTGGGTGCGTCGTCGCTGCGTTGCGATGCGGTGTTCATCATCCAGATCGCCGCGGCGATCACCAGCACCACAATGCCCGCCAGGAACAACATGGCGCGATGGTTCATCCGTCGTACGTCGGCCGAGCGGAGTTGTGGGGCCTTCGCGTCGAGGTCAGGGGCGGTCGTTTCGCGCGTGTATTGCACCGAATAGGGATTGGCGTCCTGCTCGGGCAGATCGGCGTGGCCGATGCCGTCGGCATCGTCATCGGCGTGATGCGTATGAGGGCTCACTTTTTAACGTTCCTTCGCAGGCCGACGACGTTCTTGTCTTGGCGGATGATCAAGTAGGGATACGTGCCATGGACGACGATCGTGTTTCCCTCGATCGTCGTGTTGACCACGGCGTCCTCGCCGTGCTCCTTCTCGCGCATGAAAACGGCCGGAAAGTTGCCGGTCGGAAACTGCTTGAGGTCGCCCATCCGGATATAGGTGAACTGACCATCGTCATAGACGTTGATCGGAATCAGCCAGGGCGTCTTCTTGATGTCGTGGGTGGCGTAGTCGTAATCGAAGTTATAGCTGCGTCCCTTGACCAGCGCGGTGCTCAGCTCGGGAACGTCCGCCGCTTTCTTCGCCTCGTCCGAAAAGCTCGTGTCGCCCGGGTAAGCAAACTCGATCTTGTACTGCACGCCAGCGCGCTTGGCCTGCTCGAGCGACTTCCAGTCGGTGGCGACCACCTTGAGCTCGAAGATGTACGAGTGCGTCTCCGTGCGGATCACCATGTTGGTGTCGACATCGACGTTCTTCGGCTTGAGATAGAACACGTTGTTACGGCGCGTCAGATCCCAGCCACTACTGAAGCCGGTGCTGTAATCGAGGATTTTTTCGTGTTGGCTCAGTTCGATCTGCGTCGTGATGCCAAGGCCGGTGCGCACCTGATAGATGCGGTCGGGTTGGAACTCGTATTGCTGAACGACTTGCGCGGCGGCTGTCTGCACCGCGCAGGCAAGCGCCAAGCCCAGCATGCCGGCCAGAGGATGTTTGGTTGTCCGGTTCATCGGCGGCCTGCTCCCCGCGACGGGGTCTGCGCGGCAGGCGGCTGCTCGCCCTGTTCGGTCACGGGTGGCGCGCTCAGGCCCTGCTGCATGGCATCGGCGCCAGTGGTGCTGCTGGCCGGCGCGGGCGCCGGAGATGGCGGCGCATCGCCTTGCACTTCCGCCGGAGCTGACGACGCGTAGTCGTTGTCGACGCGGTACTCGGTGACCTGAAAACCCAACGGGTTCTCGATGCGATACCGCTCGTCCATCTGCAAGTTGGGCTTGTAGACGAACTTCATGGTGGCGATCTTGTTATCGATCAGCTGCGACGAGCCGGTCTTCTTGTCGTACAAGCTGCGTTGAAACCGGACGGTTGCGCCGTTGGGCGTCTTGCCAGGACCGCCGCCGAGAAGCACGGTGCTCAGGATCTTGATGCGGATCGCCTTGTCACGGCCGTAGACGTTGTACGGCGCATCCGGATTGTTGGGGGCGTGAAGTGTCTTGTACGCAGCGGCGACCTCCGGCGAGGACATGGTCAACACGGTGACCCAGTCGCGCAGGTTCATCATCGCCACGTCGTAAGACTCGCGCGCCATGATGAAATGCGCCACGTTGCTGCGATTGATGGCTTCGCTCGTGGAGATCTGCCGGTTGCGGAAATCGTCGGTCAGTCGTGCGACGGTGCTGGTGCCGGTATAGGCATCGGCCATCACGATGTAAGGGACTTTTTCCTTCAGCGGAAGCATGTAGAAATAGCCGCCGGCGAGAATCAGCGCCATCACGATGGTCGCGCCGGCCACCCACCAGGCGCGTCGTTCGCTGCGCCTGGCCATGTCGGCGATCGTCAATTCGAAATTGACCGATTTGCCGATGGCTTCATCGATCTTCTTGCTTGAAGTTTTCTTGCTCAACATCGTCCAATGTCCATATAAGCTTGCTCTGGCGTTGCGGGTCCAACCTAGATCCCGCTGCGGTCTGCTGTCCCTTCAGGCGGAGCGCGAGGTGGCGCATCGGGTGTCGGCGCAGCCAATGGCTGCACGACGATCTGTCGCTGATTTACCGAGATCGACACGCCTTGCGGCGCGTACACGGCGTTGAGCTCGGCTGCGGCGGCACGAAGGTTTGGCGTGTGGATGCGCGCCGCGGCCGCCGTCAAGGTGAAGTCGGACAGCACCTGATAGGAGAGCAGCAAGCCGGTGTCTTTCGACCACCGCGTCAACATGGCTTTCAAGGTGCCGTCCATGGGGGCAGGGAAAAACACGTAGGGCTGTGCGAGTGGAATTTCCGTGGTGTCTTTTTGAAACTGGTTGACGGATTTCCAGCGGCCACCGAAATCCTTCGCTGCAGGCGTACCGCAACCGGTGACGGCAAATGCGGCGGCAACAGCAACGCCTGCCTTGGCGAGATGAGAAAGCTGTGTTTTCACGTCGTGCTCGTAGATGAAGGGGATAACGGGCCGTCCGCGTGTTCGCAGAAACGAACGCGGAGAAGCTGACCGTTGAGACGCGCGCTCCCTAGCGGGTAGGCGTCGAGTGATTAAAGGCGGCGACGGAGCGCAGGCGCAGGCGCGGCCCCCGACGTTGGGGGAGCGGGTGGCGCTCAGGTGCGTGGGAATGAAGGAAACCCGTCGTGGCGTTACCGACGAACTCGAGCCTGTGGGAGGCTAGGCGGGCAGCATTTGCTTGCGCGCGATACACACTCGTGGATGTCATGCAGGGCTCCTTGCCCACACCGATACAGCTTGTTATCCCTGGTGTGTACGAGTTGATTACCCCTGGGCGCCGCTCTTGCCCGACGCTGAATCTCCTGTCAGCGTCCGGCCAGGCTCATACATGCGCCCCCGTACGGCGCGAATTCTGGCGCAAGTGTCGTTGTATTGCCAGTACGTGAGGTTCTGCCTGTGATGCGGGTAGGTATTGCCCTGCATGCTGAGTGCGAGAAGAATATTTCCTTGTGCTGGCAATAGCTTGTCTGCAAAGGACTGGCCGGTGGCCTGGTTTTGTAGGATTACCCCTACAAGCATTTCAGCGTTATTTTAAAATCAGCGGCTCTTCACGGCATTGGCCGGCTTTGGCTTAGCGGATGAGCCACGCGTGCCCCTGACCTAGTCCGTAGTAAACGCGTTACGCAACCAGTCCATGTGTGGTTGCTCCAGGGCTCCGTCATAAGTGACGACATCGAACCGACAGGCACGGTGGGCGTGCTTCGGATTCGACATCAGCCATTTCTGCGCGGCGAGGATCAGTTTGGTCCGTTTGCCGCTTGTGATGGAGTCGAGTGCGCTGCCGCAGCGCGCGTTTTTCCTGTAGCGCACCTCGATGAAAACCACGGTCTGGCGATCGAGCATGATCAGATCGAGCTCGCCGTGGCGCGTGTAGTAGTTGCGGGCGAGGAGCGCCAGGCCGGCACGTTGCAGAGCCGCGTACGCATGATCTTCAAAGACATTGCCAGTCGAACGCATGCTGCGCTTCGCCTTTACTGCAGCTCCGGGGTGCGATCGTTGTTATCGACCGTATCGGTGCGCATGTCGAGTCGGTGCAGTGAGCGTGAGCGCTACGGAAAAAGAGAACTTGCACGTCGGGAAAGCGGCAATGCTGCCAACTTTGTAGGAGCGACTTCAGCCGCGACGCTCGGTTGCGTCACAGCTGGTCGCGACTGAAGTCGCTCCTACAAGAGGCTGGTGAAGTGATCGAGCATCGTGGTGACTGCGCTGGATCAATAGGTTGGCGGATTGTCGCTCATTGCCGACTGCGGCGGCGGCCCCTGCGTTGGCGGAGCCGACATTGGGACGCTATCCATCTGCAGGCTGCCGTTCAAAGGGTGCGCGATGCCGTCCTGGAACTTCGCCCAGACAAGCACGCGTCGAATGCGACCGAACTGATCAGCGGTCAGCTGACCGCTTGCACCTGGCAGATAACTGCCAGGGTGTTCATGCAGCCAATCCAGATACGGTACGAGGTTCCATGCATCCATGCCGAAGGCGAACAGGCGTGCCGACACGCCGCGTGCGGCGGGGAGTGGCGTGGCGATGTCATCGTGATTGGGTAGTCCGGGCTGTGCGTCGAACAGCCAGGGCGCATCGGAGAACTCGACGCCGTCCAGGTCGCGATTGGAGCCCGCGTCGTCCGCACCGCCATAGATATGCGAGGTGCCGAAAACCGGCGCATTGATGCGTGCCAGGCGCAGCTGCGGTAGCAGCAGGCGAGCCTGCTGCGGCTTCATGCTGATGAATACGCCGGCGTCGCTGGCAGCCGATGCGGCATTCAGTCCGGTAATGACGCTGGCGTAATTGACGCCGCTGCCCAGTGTGCCGTTGCCGGCAACCGTGCCGCCACGTGCTTCGAATTCGGCCTTGAATGCGCTGCCGGCGCGTTGCGCGAAATCGTCGCTGGAAATGACGACATACGCACTGTGCAGGCCTTGTTCGGCCATGTGGTCGGCCGCCTGCGCGCCTTCGGTTTCCGGCAGCAGGCCGAACTCGCTCGCGCCGGTGGCCGGCAGCGCCTTGTCGTCGGGATGATTGAGCGCCAGCACCGGCACCGGCAGCTGGCTCAGGCCAAAGACGCCCGATACTTCGGCACGCGTCAGTGGTCCGATGATCAGCTGTGCGCCGTCGTCGACTGCTTGCTGATAAGCCTTGGTGGCGCTCGCCGCGGTGCCGCCGCTGTCATAGACACGTACCTCCGCGCGCGGCGCATGGTTGCGTGCGGCATCGGCATAGGAAGCAAAAAAGCCTTCGCGGATGATCGAGCCCGCGCCGGCATAGTTGCCGCTGGCGGGCAGCAGCAGGGCCACCCGCCCAGGCATCTTGTAGCCTTCACGTACATTCGCCTTGTCGCCGGGCATCAAGGTACCGACCGGCTGATCGAGTGCCGGCTGCGGTCTGGCCACGGCGACGCCCATATGGCTCAGTGCCTCGTCGATCCAGGGCAGCATGCGGTCGCCCGGGCGCATGCCGGCGGCGCGTTGCTTCAAGGGATCCGCGCCGACGCGAGTGAGCAGGGCGATGATCTGTTTGCGGTTCTGCGTGTTGTCGAGCCCGGTGAGCTGGCTGTCCATCTCCACGCGGCTGCGTGCCGCGCCCCAATAGTCGCCGCTGGCTTCCATGGCGCGCGCGCGCAGTTCCAGCAAACGCAACTGCATCGCGGCCGGCACGGCCACGGAGGGCTGCGTGGTCAACTGCAGCGCGCGGGGGGCGTCGTGCTGGCTGAGTGCAATCTCCGCCTGCAGCAAGTCGTACAACACCGGGTCGGTACTGGTCAGGCGCGCGCGCTTGATCCCGGTCAGCAGCGGGGCGGCCTGCTCGAGCCTGCCTTCCTGCCTGTATGCCTCGGCGGCGAGCAACTGATAGTGGTCGCGGTTATCCGGTGCGAGTGTCGCCAGGTCCAGGTAGGCCTTGGCGGCTTGATCGAACTGCCCCTGCCGGCTGAGCGCATCCGCATTGAGCGATGCGGAGATTTCGGCCGGTGAACGTTGTGCTGCGGGTGGAACGCAGGCGGTCATGGCGAGCGAAATCGCCAGCCCCAGGGCCGCGGTGCGATACAGGCGCATGGTCATCCGTAGATCCATTATCGTCTTGGGTCACAATGCGCGATCATAGCCGATCGCCATGCAGCCTCGCCGTGCCGTGTCCGGCATCGGCAAGTGTTTGCGGTCGGCTCGTCGTGGCCTGCCCCCTGGCGGACGCTTCTATATATAGAGGGTGTCCACGCTCGCTGAGCCGCAACGAAACGCTCCGCGTAACTCATTGTTTGAAGGAACCTGCGATGTCTCACCCTCAGCCGGGCCAGTTATGGGTGGTCGCGACACCGATCGGTCATCGGGACGATTTCTCGGCGCGTGCCGTGGAGACGCTGCGAAACGTTGCCGTGATCGCCGCCGAAGACACCCGCCACAGCCGTCCGTTGCTGATCCACTACAACATCGACACGCCCACGATCGCACTGCATGAGCACAACGAGCGCGATGTGGTGGATGCGGTGGTTCGCCGCCTTCAGGGTGGCGAGTCGGTGGCGCTGATTTCCGATGCGGGCACGCCGTTGATCAGCGACCCGGGGTTTCGGCTGGTTCGGGCGGCCAGGGCGGCGGGTATCCGTTGCATTCCGGTGCCGGGCGCATGTGCGGCGATTGCGGCGCTTTCGGTGGCGGGCCTGCCGAGCGATCGTTTCGTCTTCGAGGGTTTTCTGCCGCCCAAGGCGGCGGCGCGCCGTAGCCGCCTGCAGGAACTGGCCGGCGATGCGCGCACGCTGATGTTCTATGAGTCTTCGCATCGCGTGGCCGAAAGTCTTGCCGATATGCGCGATGTTTTTGGCGCGCAGCGCGAAGCGGTGCTCGCGCGCGAGCTGACCAAGCTCTTCGAGACCGTGATCGGCGAGCCTCTGGGCGAGCTGGCCGCGCGCGTGGTGGCCGACCCCGATCAGCAGCGCGGCGAATGCGTCATCCTGGTGGCCGGCCGTGGCGAAGAGGTCGATGAAAATCTGGCCGAAGGGCAGCGCGTTTTTGCCATTCTCAGCGAGGAATTGCCGCCATCGAAGGCGGCCAAGCTGGCCGCGGCGATTACGGGGGCGTCAAGGAAGGCGCTATACTCGTGAGTGGAGTCGGCCGGACAGTCGCGTCGCACGCAAGTGCATCGAGGAAAGTCCGGGCTCCGTAGGGCAAGGTGCCAGGTAACGCCTGGGCAGCGTGAGCTGACGGCCAGTGCAACAGAAAGCAAACCGCCGAACGGCATCGCAAGATGCGCGTGGTAAGGGTGAAACGGTGCGGTAAGAGCGCACCGCGCGCGGGGCTAACGCCGCGTGGCACGGTAAACCCCACCTGGAGCAAGACCGAATAGGGGGACTATGACGCGGCCCGCGTCGTTCCCGGGTTGGTTGCTAGAGCCTGGCGGTGACGCCAGGCCGAGAAGAATGACTGTCGCGCCGCAAGGCGAACAGAACCCGGCTTACAGGCCGACTCCTTTTACTTCTCTAAAGCCGACCTCCGCCGCATTCGCGGTGGGGGTCGGTGGGATGAACGCATGTTCAGAACCTGCGTTCCGGGCAACTGTGATCTGGCGCAAAAAAACGCTGCTTAAAAAGCAAAAAATCCCGAGCATTCAATCACCTTGAATGGCTTCCTCAGAAAAGGCTGGAAATACTGCCACACCATTGCCTTTCTCCTTGATTCACAAGCAAAAATCCCTTGACAGTCTCAAGGGGCGAGACTATCGTGGGTCCCGGTGTGAAATCGTGGGATTTCGTGGAGTCTGCCGGTCGTGTTTCAGGGCGAAACCGCCATCACCGTTGACGATAAAGGCCGCCTGGCTATTCCGACTGCGTATCGGGAGCTGGTTGAGGAGGCCTGTGCCAATCGTCTGGTGATCACCTACAACCCCTTCGAGTCGGGCTGCCTCTGGCTGTTCCCGCACGCGGAGTGGGAGCGGGTGCGCGACCAGGTCAATGCGCTCCCCAGCGTCAAGGCGGTGCATCGCGCATTGCAGATGAAGCTGGTGGGTGCTGCCGCGATGGTCGAACCCGACAGTGCCGCACGCATTCTTCTGCCTGGCAGCCAACGGACGGCGGCGGGCATCGAGAAGAAGGCGGTGTTGTTGGGCATGGGCAACAAGTTCGAGCTTTGGAGCGAGCAAGCCCATCTGGCGAAGATCCGCCAGACCATCGGTGAAGACGAAATCAGCGACGACATGTCCGATTTGCGCCTGTAACCGGAGGGGTTGCAGCGGGTCAGGTGGCTTTTTCAAAAAAGCGTTTTCAGGTGGTTCTTTAAGGATACGGGACGGGAGTGCGGCATGGCCGAGCAACAAGCGTTGCGGCACATCCCGGTGATGCTGGGTGAAGCAGTGGAGGGACTCGCCGTGCAGGCTGGCGGGCGTTATCTGGATGGCACGTTCGGACGCGGCGGTCACGCTCGCGCGGTGCTGTCACGCCTGGGCCCCGACGGTCGCCTCCTGTTGATGGATCGCGATCCGCAGGCCATTGCCACGGCGCAGGCGGAGTTTGCCAGTGATGCGCGTGTGTCGATCCGCCACGCCAATTTCTCTTCCATGGCCGAGTGGGACGAAACTGCCACCGGCCTCGACGGCATCCTGCTCGACCTGGGCGTCTCCTCGCCGCAGCTGGACGAAGCCGCTCGCGGCTTCAGCTTCATGGCCGATGCGCCGCTCGATATGCGCATGGACACCACGCAGGGCGAAAGCGCGGCGGATTTCATTGCGCAGGCCGATGAGCGCGAGATCGCCGATGTGCTGTGGACCTATGGCGAGGAGCGTTTCAGCCGCAAGATCGCCCGTGCCATCGTCGAACAGCGCGCCGAAAAGCCGATCCTGCGCACTGGCGAGCTGGCTGCATTGATCGAGCGCGTCGTCGGCCGCCGCGAGCCGGGCAAGCATCCGGCCACGCGCAGCTTTCAGGCGTTGCGTATCCGCGTCAACGGCGAGCTGGAATCCCTGAAACAGGGGCTCGACGCCGCGCTGGAGCGGCTGAACGTCGGCGGTCGGCTGTCGATCATCAGTTTCCACTCGCTGGAAGATCGCGTGGTCAAGCTGTTTATCCGCGACCATTCCGGCAAGGTGCAAGGCAGTCGCCGTGGTCCGCCGCAGGCGGCCAAGCTGGCGCGCCTGGCTGCCGTGGGCAAGGCGCAGTTTCCCTCTGATCACGAGCTGTCCGTCAATCCGCGTTCACGCTCCGCCGTGCTGCGCGTGGCGGAGAAGCTCGCATGAAGGTGATCGGCGCAGCCCTCCTGCTGATCCTCCTGGTGGCCGTGCTTGCGAGCGCGATCACCGTGGTGTGGACGCAGCACGAGAGCCGCGTGCAGTTCATCGAGTTGTCACGCCTGCAGAACGAGCGCGACGAACTGAATATCGAGTACGGCAAGCTGGAGCTGGAGCAGGCGACCTGGGCCGAGCCCCGCCGCGTCGATAACGAGGCGCGGCAGAAACTGGGCATGCTCACGCCGCGGCCGCAGGACATTCAGTTGGTGACGCAATGAGCCGGCGCGATCACTCCGCGCCGACCGCGCGCCGCCAACAGAAGAGCGGGCCCAAAGTCCGCCGGCGCATGACCGCGGTGGTCGTGGTGCTGGGGCTGGCCTCGATGGGGCTGGTCGCCCGCGCCTTCGACCTGCAGGTCGTGCGCAAGCAGTTCTATCAGAACCAGGGCGACGCGCGTTTTCTGCGCGAGGTGCCGATCGCGGTGTCGCGTGGCACGATCTTCGACCGCAACGGCGAGCCGTTGGCGGTGTCGACGCCAGTGGTGTCGATCTGGGCCAATCCGTCCGAAGTGCTGGAGAACGAAGATCGCATTCCCGCGCTGGCCACGGCGCTGGGCATCAATGCGGGCGAGCTCAAGCAGTATCTGCTGCAACGCGCGGAACGCGAGTTCGTCTATCTGCGCCGTCAGCTCAGCCCCGACGCGGCACAAGTCGTGCTCGACTTGAACGTGCCGGGCGTGGCGGGGCAGCGCGAGTACCGCCGTTTCTATCCGTCCGGCGAAGTCACCTCGCATGTGCTGGGCTTCACCAATATCGAAGACCACGGCCAGGAAGGCCTGGAGCTGGCTTTCGACGACTGGTTGGCCGGCAAGCCGGGCGCCAAGCGGGTCATCAAGGATCGTCAGGGCCATATCGTCGAGGACGTCGAACAGGTCCGTGCGCCGCAGCCGGGCCGCAACCTGACCCTGAGCATCGACCGGCGCATTCAGTTCCTGGCCTATAACGAACTGAAGAACATGATCGACAAGTCGCAGTCGGACTCCGGCTCGGTCGTGATTCTCGACGTCAAGACTGGCGAAGTGCTGGCGATGGCGAACTGGCCGACCTACAACCCGAATGCCTTGCACAACAGCCAGCCGGGCGATCGCCGCAATCGCTCGATGACCGACTTGTTCGAGCCCGGCTCGACGGTCAAGCCGATCCTGATGACGGCGGCGCTTTCCAGCGGCAAGTACACGCCGAACAGCCCGCTGATCGATACCAATGGCGGCCACTGGTTCTATTACGGCCACGATATCCACGACACCCACAACTGGGGCGTGCTGACGCCGACCGGCGTGCTCACCAAGTCAAGCAACGTCGGCGCCGCGCATATCGCGACGCAGCTCGATACCAACCTGATGTACGACACCTATCGCGCATTCGGTTTCGGCAACAGCACCAATAGCGGCTTCCCGGGCGAAGCGGCCGGCCACATGAAGATCGGACGCGATTGGCGTCCGCTCGAAAAGGCGATTCTTGGCTATGGCTATGGCTTGAACGTCACGCCGCTGCAGTTGGCCAACGCGTACGCCACCATCGGCGACAACGGCATCATGCACTCGCCGACCTTCGTCAAGGGCGTCGATGGCGAAGCGCGCCAGATCGTGGCGCCGGAGATCGCGCAACAGGTCGTCAAGATGATGATCACCGTGACGCAGCCGGGCGGCACGGCGGCGCCTTATGCCTGGATCGCCAACTACACCGTCGCGGCCAAGACCGGTACGGCGCACAAGGCGTCTGCTGGCGGTTACTCGAAGAACAGTTACAGCGCCGCCTTCGCCGGTCTGGTGCCGGCATCGAATCCGCAGCTGGTCGGCATCGTGGTGATCGACAACCCGAAGAAGGGCAGCTATTACGGCGGCCTGGTATCCGGTCCGGTGTTTGCCAAGGTGATGGATGGCGCGTTGCGCCTGCTCAATATCCCACCCGACAACATCGGTCGCTGGTATGCCGGCGGACCTTTGCAGGGCAACAACGGCTTGGTTGGCAACAAGCCACCGGATGCGCCCAATATCGAGGAAGCGCCGGTCGAGGACGCGACGCCATGACGACACGCCGCCTCGACCAACTGCTCCGCGGCATCGCCGACACTGCCAGTGCCGGCGATATCGTCGTTTCGGGCCTCAATCTCGACTCGCGCCGCGTGCGCCCGGGCGATGCCTTCTTCGCGCTGCGTGGCACACGCGAACACGGCATCAAATTCGCGGCCATCGCGGTGCAGCGTGGTGCGCGCGTGGTGCTGGCCGAAGCCCCGGCTCCGAACGAGACCGCGCTGGACGTGCCGGTGCTGTGGATCGACAACCTGCACGGTCGCGTCGGCGACATCGCAGCGCGCTTCTTCGGCGAGCCGTCGGCTGCATTGAACGTCATCGGCGTGACCGGCACCAATGGCAAGACCTCCACCGTGCAACTCCTGGCGCATGCGCTGGAGCACCTGGGGCATCGCGCAGCCACCATCGGAACATTGGGTGCCGGCTTGCACGGTAACTTGCAGGCCGGCGAACGCACCACGCCCGACGCGATCGAGGTGCAGGGTCTGCTGGCCGAGTTCCGCGCCGAAGGTGCGACGCATGTGGCGATGGAAGTGTCGTCGCACGCACTGGAGCAGGGTCGCGTGGGTGCGGTGAAGTTCGATATCGCCGCGTTCACCAATCTCACGCGCGATCACCTCGACTATCACGGCAGCATGGAAGCCTACGGTGCGGCCAAGGCCAAGCTGTTCGCGTGGCCGAGCCTGCATGCCGCGGTAATCAACATCGACGACGCTTTTGGCCGCGAGCTCGCCGCGCGGCTGCCTGCAAGCGCACGTGCATTGCGCTACAGCGCAGCCGGTGACGAGCAGGCGGACATCGCCGCGACGGCGATAACGACCTCGTCCGAAGGCTTGAACTTCGTATTGCGCACGCCATGGGGCGAACGACCGGTAAGCAGCCGCCTGCTGGGTCGCTTCAACGTCGCCAATCTATTGACCGTGGTCGGTTGCCTGGGCGCGCTTGGCGAGCCTTTTGAAAGCATCGTCGAGGCGGTCGAGGCAATGGAGCCGGTCAACGGCCGCATGAACCGCCTCGGCGGTTTCGGCAACGAACCGCTGGTGGTGGTCGACTACGCGCACACCCCCGATGCGCTGGAGCAGGCGTTGACGGCGTTGCGTGCGCATTGCGCCGGCCAGTTGATCTGCGTGTTCGGCTGCGGCGGCGATCGCGACGCCGGCAAGCGTCCGGTCATGGGTGAAATTGCCGAGCGTCTGGCCGACAGCATCGTCGTGACCGACGATAACCCGCGTAGCGAAGACGGCGACGTCATCGTCGCGCAGATCGTCGCCGGCCTCAGCCGGCCTGGGCTGGCGAAAGTCGAGCGCGACCGCGCGGCTGCGATTCGCTGGGCGGTAACCCGGGCCAAGCCGGGCGATGTCGTGCTGGTCGCCGGCAAGGGCCATGAAGCCTATCAGGAGAGCGCTGCGGGCAAGCGGCCTTTCGACGATTTTGCGGTCGCACGTGCGGCGCTGGAGGTACGCGCATGATGCGGGCGACGATGATTGCTTTGTGGACACACGGCCAGCTGATGGGTGCCGACATCGATGTCGGTGATGTCAGCATCGATACGCGCAAGATCAAACCGGGCGACTTGTTCGTTGCGATCAAGGGCGAGCGCGTGGACGGCCACGACTTTGTTGCCCAGGCGGCAGCGAGTGGTGCGGCCGCGGCGCTGGTAACGCGCAAGGTCGACGCGCCGATCGCGCAGATCGTCGTCGACGATACCGAGTTGGCGCTGGGTGACCTGGCCAGCGCGGTGCGGGCGCAAAGTAATGTGCAGGTGGTCGGTATCACCGGCTCGAACGGCAAGACCACGGTGAAGACCCTGGTGGCCTCGATCCTGTCGCGCCATGGCCGCACGCATGTCAACGCGGGTAACTACAACAACGAGCTCGGCCTGCCGCTGACCCTGCTGGCGATGCCGGCCGATACGCAGTACGCCGTGCTGGAAATGGGCGCGGGCAAGCCGGGTGACATCGCCTATCTTGCTGCCATCGCACGGCCCGATATCGGCCTCGTCAATACCATCGCGCCCGCGCATCTTGAGCGCATGGGTAGCGTGGAAGGCGTCGCCGAAACCAAGGGCGCGCTGTATCAGGCGTTGCCGGTCGACGGCGTGGCGGTAATCAATGCGGATGACGCGTTCGCCAGCTTCTTCGGCGGCCTGGCCGGCTCGCGCCGCCAGTTGCGCTTTGCGCTGGATCACAAGGCCGATATCGGCGCCGACATCGTCGAGCTCGGCGTCGACGGCTCGCGCTTCGTCTTGAGTACCCCGGTCGGCGATGCCGAAGTGGATTTGCCGTTGCCCGGACGCCACAACGTCGGCAACGCGATGGCCGCCGCGGCGATCGCGCTGGCGCTCAACGTTCCGCTCGACACGATCGTCACCGGGCTGGAACAGGTGCCGGCGATCGCCGGTCGCTTGCGCGCCGAGACGATGGCGGCCGGCTGGGTGCTGATCGACGACAGCTATAACGCGAACCCCGGTTCGGTCGGTGCCGCCATCGACACATTGGCGCTGGCACAGGGCGAACGCTGGCTGGTACTTGGTGACATGGCGGAGCTCGGCCCCAACGCGCGCGCCATGCATGCAGGCATCGGCGAGCGGGCAAAGAAGCAGGGTATCGACCGCCTGTTTGCGGTCGGGCCACTCAGCGCGGCGGCAGTAGAAGCCTTTGGCGAACGCGGCGCGCACTACACGGATAAGCAGGCATTGGCAAAGGCATTGAACGAACAGTTGCACGGTGGCGTCACGCTGCTGATCAAGGGGTCGCGCTCGGCCGGCATGGAACAGGTCGTTGCCGCCTTGCGCAACGACAAGCACACGGGAGGAGCCTCCGATGCTGCCTGAACTGGCCGAATGGATGGCGAAGTACTTCACTGCGCTGCATCTGTTCCAGTACATCACCTTCCGCACCATCGCCGCGGCGCTGACGTCGTTGTCGATGTCGTTGTTGATGGGCCCGTGGTTGATCCGCAAGCTGGCCGCCTTGAAGGCGGGACAGGTCGTGCGCAAGGACGGTCCGCAGACGCATCTGTCCAAGGCCGGTACGCCGACCATGGGCGGCGTGATGATCCTGCTGTCGGTTGCTGTGGCCACCTTGCTGTGGACCGATCTGCACAATCGCTATGTGTGGGTGGTGCTGGCGGTGCTGCTGTGCTTCGGTGCGATCGGTTTCTACGACGATTACAAGAAGCTGGTACTCAAGGACAGCCGTGGTCTGGCCAGTCGCTGGAAGTATTTCTGGCAGTCGGTGTTCGGCCTGGGCGCCGCGCTGGTTCTTTACTACACCGCCCCGCATGCGATCGGCGCGCAGCCGGCAGCCGAGACGGCGCTGTTTCTGCCCTTGTTCAAGCAGGTGGCCTTGCCGCTTGGCTTGTTCTTCGTGGTGATCGCCTATTTCATGATCGTCGGCTTTTCCAACGCGGTGAATCTTACCGACGGTCTGGACGGCCTTGCGATCATGCCGTCGGTGCTGGTGGCCGGCGCGCTGGGTGCGTTCGCCTATCTTTCGGGCAACGCTGAGTTTTCGCGTCACTTGCTGATTCCGGTCATTCCGGGTGCGGGCGAGCTGGCGATTTTCTGCGCCGCACTGGCAGGTGCCGGATTGGGCTTCCTCTGGTTCAACACGTATCCGGCGCAAGTGTTCATGGGCGACGTCGGTGCGCTGGCGATCGGTGCTGCGCTTGGTTGCGTTGCGGTGATCGTGCGCCAGGAGATCGTGCTGATCGTGATGGGCGGCGTGTTCGTGATGGAAACGCTGTCGGTGATGATGCAGGTGGCGAGCTTCAAGCTCACCGGCAAACGTATTTTCCGCATGGCGCCGATCCATCACCACTTCGAGCTCAAGGGCTGGCCCGAGCCGCGGGTGATCGTGCGTTTCTGGATCATCAGCGTGGTGCTGGTGTTGATCGGCTTGGCAACCTTGAAGGTGCGCTGACGATGATCTTCGACGCAACCCAGGCAAAACGGCGGCAAGGACCGCGCGGCAAGTTCGACATGCCGCTGCTGGTCGCGCTCGTCGGTCTGGCGAGCCTCGGGCTGGTCATGGTCACCTCCAGCTCGATCGCGGTCGCCGCCGCGAACTCGAACCTGGGCGAGTTCTACTTCCTCAAGAAGCACCTGCTGTTTCTTGCGCTGGGTTTCGTGGTGGCAGGCGTGGCCATGCGCACGGAACTGAAGTTCCTGGAGAAGAACGCGTTCCTGCTGATGCTGCTTGCCTTCAGCCTGCTGCTTGCGGTGTTTCTCCCGTTCCTCGGGATGAAGCTCAATGGCGCGCATCGCTGGTTGAACCTGGTGGTGACCAGTTTTCAGCCGGTGGAAGCGGTCAAGCTGATTCTGGTGATCTATATCTCCAGCTACCTGGTGCGTCACCGTGAAAGCGTCGAGACGCGCTTCATGGGCTTGTTCAAGCCGTTGCTGGTCGCGGGCCTGTTCGTCTTGCTGCTGCTGGCGCAGCCGGACTTCGGTTCGGCCACGCTGATGATCGGCGTGGCGATCGCGATGGTATGGCTGGGCGGCGCGCGGCCGATCTTCCTGTTCGGCATGGGTCTGCCGCTGATGCCGTTGCTGGCGATCGCGGCAACCAGCGAGGCGTATCGCATGAAGCGCCTCACTTCGTTCATGGATCCGTGGAAGGATCCGTTCAACGACGGATTCCAGCTGACCCAGTCGCTGATGGCGATCGGCCGCGGCGAGTGGACCGGCGTGGGCTTGGGGCAAAGCGTGTTGAAGCTGTCCTATCTGCCCGAAGCGCATACCGACTTTATCTTTGCGGTGATCTCCGAAGAACTGGGTCTGGCCGGCATTCTCTGCGTCATGGGCCTGTTCTCAATGGTCGTGTGGCGCGGCCTGTCGATGGGCATCAAGGGTGTCGAGCTGGGCCAGCGTTTCGCCGGCTATGTCGCCTTTGGCATTTCGTTGATGATCGGCTTGCAGACGATGGTGTCGATCGGCGTCAACCTGGGCGCGCTGCCGACCAAGGGCCTGACGCTGCCGTTGATCAGCTACGGTGGCTCGTCGATCGTGCTGACCTGCGCGATGGCCGGTGTGTTGTTGCGTGCGACGTATGAAATCAACCGCGCACTCGATGCGCGTCAGATGGCTACACGCATGCCGGCGACAGCCGTGCCCGATGCGAAGGCGGCAGCGGCAGACGCGGCAGTGGCGACACCCGTACGCGAGGCGGTGGGCGCATGACGGCCAACGCACCCGTACTGATCATGGCCGGCGGTACCGGCGGCCACATTTTCCCCGGCCTTGCGGTGGCCGAAGCGCTGCGCGTGCAGGGCGTGCCCGTCGTGTGGCTGGGCGCCGATGGCGGCATGGAAACACGCGTAGTGCCGACGCATGGCATCACGCTCTATACCGTGCCGGTAGGCGGCTTGCGCGGCAAAGGCCTGAAGACGCGCGTGCTGGCGCCGTTGATGCTGGCGCGTGCCTTGCTCGCATCGTTGTCCGTGCTGCGACGGGTAAAGCCGCGCAGCGTGCTGTCGATGGGTGGTTACGTGGCAGGTCCCGGCGGCGTCGCCGCACGCCTGAGCGGCCGTCCGTTGCTGGTGCACGAACAGAACCGCGTTGCCGGTTATACCAATCGCAAGCTGGCCGGCTATGCGCGTCGCGTACTGGCCGGTTTCGCCGATGCCTTGCCGAACGCCGAATGGGTGGGCAACCCGGTGCGTGCGGCGATCGGCGCGTTGCCGGCGCCTGCCGAACGTATGGCCGGCCGCAGCGGTCGCCCGCGTTTGCTGGTGTTGGGCGGCAGCCTTGGGGCACGCGCCTTGAACACGGTGTTGCCGCAAGCGCTCGCACAACTGGCGCCGGCGCAGCGCCCCGAAGTGCTGCATCAGTGCGGCAATCGCGGTATCGACGAAGCGCGCGAAGCCTATGCCAAGGCCGGGGTGGACGCGCAGATCGTGCCGTTTATCGAAGACATGGCCGGCACGTATGCATGGGCGGATCTGGCCGTATGCCGCGCCGGCGCCTTGACCCTGGCCGAACTGACCGCCGCCGGACTCGGCGCGGTGCTCGTGCCGTTTCCGCACGCGGTGGACGACCACCAGACCCGCAACGCTGAGGCGCTGGTCGCCGCGGGTGCGGCCGAATTGATTCAGGAGCGCGATCTGGACGTACAGGCTTTGGCGCAGCGCATTGAAGCGCTGCTGGACAACCGCGGCAAGTTGATCGCGATGGCGCAAGCCGCGCGTACGCTGGCCAAGCCCGATGCCGCGCAGGTGATCGCGCGCGCCTGCATGGAGGTGGCCGCATGACGCCGCGTCGCCTGCATGCTCACGAAGAACTGATGTCCACGTTCCAGCGGGTACACTTCATCGGCATCGGCGGCGTGGGCATGAGCGGCATTGCCGAAGTGCTGCATAACCTCGGTTATGCCGTATCCGGTTCGGATCGTTCCAATTCGCCGACCGCGCAGCGTCTGCAGAACCTCGGCATCACCGTTCATGTCGGTCACGCCGCGGAACATATCGGCGATGCCGACGTTGTCGTGACGTCCAGCGCCATTCGCCAGGACAACCCCGAGTTGGTCGCCGCACGCGCCGGGCGCATTCCAGTGGTGCCGCGTGCGGAGATGCTCGGCGAGCTGATGCGTTTCCGTCGCGGCATCGCCATCGCCGGAACGCACGGCAAGACCACCACGACCAGCCTGGCCGCCAGCGTGCTGGCCGAGGCCGACTACGATCCGACCTTCGTGATCGGCGGCCAGTTGAATGCCGCCGGCGCGAATGCGCGCCTGGGCACGGGCCAGTACATCGTGGCCGAGGCGGACGAGTCCGATGGCTCGTTCCTGCTGCTATCGCCGGTGATCGCGGTGGTCACGAACATCGACGCCGACCATCTGGAGAACTACGGCGGCGATTTCGCCCAGGTGAAGAAAGCCTTCGGCGATTTTCTGCATCGCCTGCCGTTCTATGGCCTGGCCGTGCTCTGCGTCGACGACCCGGAAGTGGCCGAGCTGGCCAAGCACACCACACGTCGCGTCATGACCTACGGCATCGACACGCCCGATGCGGATGTGCGCGCGTCGAACCTGTCGCAGAGCGGCTTCGAGATGCATTTTGACCTGCACCTGCCGGGTCGCGAGGGCAGCCTGCCGGTGACGCTCAATCTGCCGGGCCGTCACAACGTGCTCAACGCGTTGGCCGCGGCAAGCATCGGCTGGCAGCTCGGCGTGGAAGCCGAAGCGATTGCGCACGCACTCGCCGGTTTCCAGGGCGTGGGCCGTCGTTTCCATCGACGCGGCGAGATCGCGCTGGACAAGGGCAGCGCTCTGCTGGTCGACGACTACGGTCACCATCCGCGCGAACTTGCGGCGGTATTTTCCGCTGCGCGCGGTGGCTGGCCGGATCGTCGCCTGGTGGTGGCATTCCAGCCGCATCGCTATAGCCGTACCCGCGATCTGCTCGATGATTTTGCCAACGTGCTGGCCGATGCCGACGTGCTGGTGTTGACCGATGTCTATCCGGCCGGCGAAGCGCCGATTGCCGGTGCCGACGGTCGCGCACTTGCTCGTGCGGTGCGCGCGCGTGGCAAGGTCGATCCGGTGCTGATCGAACATCCGCGCGAATTTTCCGAAACCCTGCCCACGCTGTTGCGCGACGGCGATCTGCTGTTGCTGCTTGGCGCGGGCGATATCGGTTCGGCCGCAGTGGAGCTGGCCAATGCCGGGCATTTGAGGACCAAGAAGTCATGAAGACGATCAACGATCCCGCCCAGTTCGGTCGCGTCGCCGTAGTGATGGGCGGCAGCTCGGCCGAGCGCGAGGTATCGCTGGATTCGGGTCGCGGCGTGCTGACCGCGCTCAAGGCACGCGGCGTCGACGCGCACGCGATCGACGGTATTCCGGCCCTGCTGGATGCCGTGCGTGCCGGTCATTTCGCGCGCGTGTTCAATATCCTGCACGGCGGCGGCGGCGAGAACGGCGAGTTGCAAGGCGCCTTGCAGTCGCTGCGCGTACCGTTCACCGGTTCGGGCGTGCTCGGCTCGGCGCTGTCGCTGGACAAGATCCGCGCCAAGCAGGTGTGGCTGTCGATGGGTTTGCCGACGCCGCGCTACAAGGCGTTGCCGCGCGGTGCCGATGTGCATGCTGCGGCGCGCGAAGTGGGCTTTCCGTTGATCGTCAAACCCGCCTGGGAAGGTTCCAGCGTCGGTGTCACGCGCGTTTTCAAAGCGGAAGACCTCGATGCGGCCGTCGAGCTGGCGCAACGTTATCCCGGCGACATGCTGATGGAGACCCTGATCGAGGGCGACGCACGCGAAGGCGGTGAGTTCACCGTCGGTGTGCTCGGTCGCGATGTCCTGCCAACGATCAAGATCGTGCCCAAGGGCGAGTACTACGACTACAACGCCAAATACATCGCCGAAGACACGCAGTACATCTGCCCGGGTCTCGACGGTTCGGCGGAGCAGGAAATGCGCGAGCTCGCGCTGACCGCGTTCGATGCGCTGGCCTGCTCCGGCTGGGGACGCGTAGACGTGATGCGCGACAAGCATGGCAAGAACTGGTTGCTGGAAGTGAACACCGCGCCCGGCATGACCTCGCATTCGCTGGTACCCAAGGCCGCCAAGGTCGTCGGTATCGACTACGAGACGCTGTGCTGGCGCGTGTTGGAAACCAGTTTCGATCGCGACGGAGGTAACGCGTGAGGGGAGCAGTCCGCCTCGTTGCCTGGTGCCTTGCGCTTGCGCTGGTCGCGCTGCCGATCGTCGGCGTCCTGCGCGGCTGGTTTGCAGTGAATCGTTGGCCGGTGACGGAGTTGACCGTGCAGGCCGAGTTCAAGCACCTGACGCCCGAGCAGATTCGCACTGCCGTATTGCCGAGTCTCGGCAAGGGCTTCTTTGCGCTGGACCTGGATGCCGTGCAGCGCTCGATCGAGGCGATGCCCTGGGTCGAGTCGGTGGAAGTGCGCAAGCACTGGCCCGATACGCTGCTGCTGCGCATCTATGAGCGCCAGCCCTTCGCCAAGTGGAACGAGGGCAAGCTGATCAGTCGCCAGGGCATGGTGTTCGACGCACCCGATGCCGCCGCCAGCGCAAACCTGCCGGATCTGCACGGCCCCGACGCACGCTTGGCCGAGGTGGTGAGCTTCTACGCGGAAACGCAAAAAGCCTTCACCAACACCAAATTGAAAATCACCGGCGTCGCGCTTACCGAGCGCGGCAGCTGGAGCCTGACCACATCGACCGGCGCACAGATCGTCGTCGGCGATCGGGATCAGGCGGGCCGGCGCTTGCGCCGCTTTCTCGACGTCTACCCACAGCTGATGGCAGGCCACACCGATGGCTTTGCCTACGCCGATCTTCGCTATACCAACGGATTCGCCGTGCGATGGCCTTCGCAGGCGCCTGCCGTCAATGCTGGAGGCACGCCCCGCACATGAAACCCAGGAACGATAAGCAACTCGTCGTCGGCCTCGATATCGGCACCTCGAAAGTGGTGGCGATCGTCGGCGAGTACGAACCGGGTGAACCGATCGAGGTGATCGGTATCGGCACGCACGTGTCGCGCGGCTTGAAGCGCGGCTCGGTGGTCGATATCGAATCGACCGTGCATTCGATCCAGCGGGCGGTCGAAGAGGCCGAGCTGATGGCCGGCTGCGATATCCGCTCGGTCTACGCATCGATTTCCGGCAGCCATCTGGAAACCAGGAACTCGCACGGCACCGCACCGATCCGCGACCGCGAAGTGACTCCCAGCGATCTGGATCAGGTACTCGAAGCGGCCAGCGCTGTGGCGATCCCGGCCGATCGCAAGGTCCTCTATAAGGAGTCGCAGGAATATCGCATCGACGGCCAGGACGGCATTCGCTCGCCGGTCGGCATGAGCGGCGTGCGTCTGGAAGCCAGTGTGCATCTGGTCACCGGTGCCGCGGCGGCCGTGCAGAACATCAGCAAGTGCATCCAGCGTTGCGGTTTGTCGGTCGACGAACTGGTGCCGTCGTCGGTGGCCAGTGCGAAGTCGGTGTTGACCGACGACGAACGCGAGCTGGGCGTGTGCCTGGTGGATATCGGTGCGGGCACCACGGACATTGCGATCTATACGCAAGGTTCGATCCGCTACACCAAGTCGTTGCCGGTCGGCGGCGATCAGGTCACCAACGATATTGCTTATGGCGTGCATACACCGACTGCACACGCCGAAGAAATCAAAATCAAATACGCCTGCGCTCTGGCGCAGCTTGCCCATGCTGAAGAGACCATCCAGGTCCCCAGCGTAGGCGATCGTCCGCCGCGTCGCCTGGCTCGCCAGTCGCTCGCGCAAAGCGTGCAGGCGCGTTACGAAGAAATCTTCGAAATGGTGCAGGACGAGCTGCGTCGCTCGGGCTACGAAAGCCTGGTTGCCGCGGGCGTGGTGCTCACCGGTGGCGCTTCGCGCATGGAAGGTGCGCTGGAGCTGGCCGAAGAGATCTTCCACAAGATGGTTCGCATCGGTGTGCCGCAGCATGTCAGCGGCCTCGGTGAAGTCGTCGCCAATCCGTTGCATTCCACCGGCGTGGGCCTGCTGTTGCATGGCGCGCGCGCAGGCGGCATGCGCTCGGGCGGACCGGTAGGCGGCAGCATGGGCGGTCTGGTCGAACGCCTGCGCGGTTGGCTGGCAAAGAATTTCTAGTTTTGGAAATCCGACGGCGCGGGATGCGCTGTCCTGGGCACAGGGAAAAAGCCCGACACCACGGACCGGCAGGAGGTGTCGTAGCCGTGGTTACAACGACAATGATGCGTCTCTACGGAGGACGGGAAATGTTTGAACTGATCGAAAAACTCGCACCTAACGCAGTTATCAAGGTCATCGGCGTGGGCGGTGGCGGCGGCAATGCCGTGGCACACATGCTCAATGCCAATATCGAAGGCGTCGAATTCGTCGTCGCCAACACTGATGCGCAGGCGATGAAGAGCTGCGGCTCGCGCACGCACCTGCAGCTGGGCGGCAACGTCACCAAGGGTCTTGGTGCCGGCGCCAACCCGGAAGTGGGTCGTCAGGCCGCACTGGAAGATCGCGAGCGCATCGAGGAAATGCTCGAAGGCGCGGACATGGTCTTCATCACCGCCGGCATGGGTGGCGGTACCGGCACCGGTGCGGCGCCGGTTGTCGCACAGCTGGCGAAAGAGAAGGGCATCCTCACCGTCGCGGTGGTGACCAAGCCGTTCCCGTTCGAAGGCCGTCGCCGCATGCAGGTCGCCCTGAAGGGTATTGAAGACCTGTCGCAGCACGTCGATTCGTTGATCACCGTGCCGAACGAAAAGCTGCTCTCGGTGCTGGGTCGCGAAGTGACCCTGCTCAATGCCTTCAAGGCAGCCAATGACGTACTGCAGGGTGCGGTGCAGGGTATCGCCGACCTGATCACGGCCCCGGGCCTGATCAACGTCGACTTTGCCGACGTGCGTACCGTGATGTCCGAAATGGGCATGGCGATGATGGGCTCGGGCACCGCTCGTGGTGACGATCGCGCCCAGGCGGCCGCCGAAGCGGCGATCAACAACCCGCTGCTGGAAGACGTGAACCTCAACGGTGCCTGCGGCATCCTGGTGAACGTCACCGCCGGTCCGAACCTGACGATGCGTGAGTTCGACGAGATCGGCCGCGTGATCCACGACTTCGCCAGCGAAGACGCCACCGTCGTGATCGGTACCTCGCTCGATCCGGAAATGCAGGACGACGTCCGCGTCACCGTGGTGGCCACCGGCCTGAACCGTGCTGCCGCCGCCCGCCAGCCGGGTCGCCATCAGGCGCCTCAGCAGGTGGAAATGCGCCAGCGTCCGCGCCCGGTCGTGCTGCGTACCGGTACCGGCAACGAAGTGGTCGACTACGCTCAACCGGAAACGGTGGCCAACAATGTCCGCACCGAGTCGGCGCCGGCCAAGAGTGCCGATCCGAGCTTCGACTACCTGGACATCCCGGCCTTCCTGCGTCGTCAGGCCGATTGAAGTCTGGGCACCGAGAAATACTGAGGTAAAAAAATCTTAGAAAAAAGTGAACAAAAGCTCGAACTGACTGTCAGTAACCTGTCGTGACGGGTGTCGGGGCTTTCCCCGCGCCCGCGCCGACTCTCCTTGTGAGGGTTGGTCAGGGTCCGCTGACGCAGCTTTGAAAGAAGCGATTTCATCCAGTTGTTAGGTGAACGCTTTCCCAGACTGTGCGTTTTCGGATGACGCATGATGAGCGGCGTACGGATTACGACCGCTGAATCCGACCCCTTTGCTGGACTTTCCCGTCCCGGCACAGGGGTCGAGTCGATTTTTAATCCATTGATGGAATTGAGGTTTTTGTCTGTTTGGCGCTGAATGACTTTCATTCACAGATGAAAGGAGTATGAAAGCGCGAACAGACTGTACGGTACGGTTTGCTATTTTATAGGTTAAGACTGTGTTAGCATCCGTACCCTGTTGGCTGCTGCCCCTATAGCTAGGTACTTAAAAAATGATCAAGCAGCGTACGCTCAAGAACATCATTCGCGCCACTGGCGTCGGTCTGCATACCGGCGACAAGGTGTACATGACGCTCCGCCCCGCCGCACCGAACACTGGCATTGTTTTCCGTCGCACGGATCTTTCGCCGCCTGTTGATATCGCCGCGCGTCCCGACAAAGTCGGTGATACGCGTCTGTCGACCACGTTGGTCAATGGCGACGTCCGCGTGTCCACCGTGGAGCATCTGCTCTCGGCGATGGCGGGTCTGGGCATCGACAATGCCTACGTCGATCTGTCGGCACCTGAAGTGCCGATCATGGACGGCAGTGCCGGTCCGTTCGTTTTCCTGCTGCAATCGGCTGGCATCGAAGAGCAGCCTGTTGCCAAGCGCTTTATCCGCATCAAGAAGCCGATCAAGGTGCAGGAAGGCGACAAATGGGCCAGTTTTGAGCCGTTTGAGGGCTTCAAGGTCGGCTTCTCGATCGAGTTCAATCACCCGATCATCAGCAAGCGCACCTCGCGCGCCGAGATCGACTTCTCGACGACGTCCTTCGTGAAGGAAGTCAGCCGCGCACGTACGTTCGGTTTCATGCGCGACATCGAAATGCTGCGCGAACACAATCTCGCACTCGGCGGTTCGATGGATAACGCCGTGGTGCTGGACGACTATCGCGTGCTCAACGAAGACGGTCTTCGCTACGAAGACGAATTCGTCAAGCACAAGATCCTCGACGCGATCGGCGATCTGTATCTGTTGGGTCACAGTCTGATCGGTGCGTACTACGCACACAAATCCGGTCATGAACTCAACAACAAGCTGCTGCGCACATTGATGGCCGACGCTTCCGCCTGGGAAGAAGTCAGCTATCAGGACGATCCGGCGACGTCGCCGATCTCCTACGCGCATCCGGCTCAGGCGATCTGATTCGCCCTGGCATCTGACACAGCGGCTCCGGCTACAACAAGAAAGGCCGCGCCTCTGAGCGCGGCCTTTTCTATTTGGGGAGCGCTAACTGTCTGATGCTACAAAAAATAACAAACGGACGTATGGTTTTGCGTGTGCGGAGCGATTGAAGTCTCCCTCCGAAAATCCGTTTGTCTCAAGGTGGGTTGAGCCGTCTGGAAAGCGTTCCGCATTGGCGCGACTTTTTCCTTTTGTGATATACCTCGCCCTTTCGCACGGCCGCGGTTCACGTACCGATGACATCGCCACTTGGTCAACGGGGTTCGCGTGGTATAAACCTCCCTCGCCACCGGGGGTGGCTGGTCGAATCGGCGCGGGAGCGCCGCGTGTCGGAACGAGCCGGGATGTCGGCTAGGGGGTTCCGCCGGTCCGGGAAGCAGAAATATCGGCGACGGACGCCAGTTCCAGGAACAGTTCCCGTAATTCGGGGTCAGAAGTTGATGCTGCGGCAGCCTTCAGGTGATTGGCGGCGGCAGCGGAAAGCGGTTTTGTCCGGTCCGGCTCGGTTTGAGTTGGCGGAAGGGGGGCCACTTTCACGGTAACCAAGTTGGCGTGCACGCCTAGGGCGTGTGCGGCTGAGAGTATCTGCGCCTGAGAAAGACGCAGTCTCGACGCCCAGGCCGGCGAGGGGGCCAAAAAAACAAGGCGGCCGTCGCGCAGGTTGGCGAAACGAACCTGCTCGCGGAGCGGTGACGGCAACGTCTGGCGCAGTGCACGATCCAGCGCCTCCAGCTCGCCGGCTCTCTTTGCGAGAGCCGCGACAGGGCCAAATTCGGTCACGGACTTGGGTCCGCGGCTGACAGGGCCGGAGGAAGGTGGGTCGTTGCGCTGCATGTGATGCCGACATCTCGGATGTGGAAATTCAATGCAAATCATACTTGTATCACGCACCAAGAAGGTGCCGAAAACTTTGGATCTGGCTGATCGGCGCCTGCGCTATCGGCTATTGGGTGTAGCAGTCGGGGCCGTCGTGGGTTGTGCGGGTTTCGGTGCGCTGGTGGCCTTGGCGCTGGCAAGTCCCCGTGATGGAGCGATTGCCGAAATCGGTCAGCTGCACAAGCAGGTTGCCCAGCAGAATGCTCAGCTGGCCGACGTACGCAAAGACGCGCAGCGTGAAGTCGACGCCCTGGCCATCAAGCTTGGTCAGCTGCAAGCTCAGTCCACTCGGCTCAATGCCCTGGGCGAGCGCCTTACCCAGGTGGGCAAGCTGGACGACGGCGAATTCAATTTCGATGAACAACCGCCGGTCGGTGGCGTCGAAGATACTTCCGACAGTCCCTATGCGTTGCCGCAGACGCTGGACAAGAGCATCGACGTATTGGCCAAACAGTTCGATCGCCAGCAAGCCCAGCTTTCGGCGCTGCAGAGCTTCCTGCTCGACGCCAAGATCGAATCCAATCTCAAGCCGACTGGCATGCCGCTCGACGGCTATATCTCCTCCTATTTCGGTGGCCGCCCCGATCCGTTCAGCGGGCATGCCGCTCATCACACCGGCATCGACATCGCAGCCCCCACCGGCACGCCGGTGCAGGCCGTGGCCGAGGGCATGGTCACCTACGCCGGTATTCGCAATGGCTATGGCAACGTGGTGGAGATCGACCATGGCAACGGCTATATGACCCGCTATGCGCACAATAGCCAGCTTGAAGTTCATCCGGGTCAGCGCGTGCATATCGGTGATGTCATCGCGAAGGCCGGCTCGACCGGGCGTTCCACTGGCTCGCACCTGCATTTCGAGGTCTGGTACGACGGGCGGGTAGTCAATCCGCTGGCGTACGTAAAAAGTCACCGATAAGTAGTGACAGGCCACTGCGCGGCCTGAAAGGGGAGGAGCGGAAGGCCTGCATCAGGTACTTTGCTCTTCCCCTTATTTTTTCCAGGTTGCACGGCAATCGGCTTTGCAGCGGCGTGAAGCGAGCCGTCATACCCCCGCAACCCTTGAAAACCCTCGACTTTGCCGCCACCCCATCTCCAGGAAAAAGCGGCAAGTTGGGATCGTCGCCTGACCCTAGTATCATCAATCCTTTCGTCCCGGCCGCTTTCATAGCTGCCGGGCGTTCCTGTCTCCAGATCCGGAAGATCGATGTTTAATCGTGCCTTGACGAGCCTTTTCGGTAGCCGCAACGAACGTGTGCTGCGCCAGCTGTCCAAGACCGTAGCGCGTATCAATGCGCTTGAGTCGGAGTTCGAAAAGCTCAGCGACGAAGCGCTGCGCGGCAAGACCGATGAATTCAAGCAGCGTGTCGCCGCGGGCGAGTCGCTGGACAAGATCCTGCCTGAGGCGTTTGCCACGGTACGCGAGGGCGCCAAGCGCGTGCTCGGCATGCGCCCCTACGACGTGCAGCTGATCGGCGGCATGGTGCTGCATTCGGGCCGCATTGCCGAAATGCGTACGGGTGAGGGCAAGACCCTGGTGGGTACGCTGCCGGTGTATCTGAACGCGCTGGAGAGCAAGGGTGTTCACGTGGTTACCGTGAACGATTACCTCGCACGTCGCGACTCCGCACAGATGGGCAAGCTGTACAACTTCCTGGGCCTGTCCGTGGGCGTGGTGTGGCCGGGCATGGATCACAGCGACAAGCACCAGGCCTATGCTGCCGACATCACCTACGGCACCAACAATGAATTCGGTTTCGACTATCTGCGCGACAACATGGCTCTGTCCAAGGACCAGCGTTATCAGCGCGGCCTCAACTACGCCATCGTCGACGAAGTCGACTCGATCCTGATCGACGAGGCGCGCACGCCGCTGATCATTTCCGGCCCGGCCGAAGATTCGCCGCAGCTGTATCTGTCGGTGAACAAGATCGTGCCGAAGATGATCCGTCAGGAAAAAGAAGACGGTGCCGGCGATTACTGGGTCGACGAAAAACAGAAGCAGGTGCATCTGTCCGAAGAGGGCATGTCGCACGCCGATGAGTTGTTGCGTCAGACCGGCGTGATCGATGCCGACAGCGGCTTGTACGACTCGAAGAATCTCGCTGTCGTTCATCACTTGAACGCTGCGCTGCGCGCCAACGCGATCTATCAGCGCGACGTCGACTACATCGTGCGCGATGGCGAAGTGATCATCGTCGACGAATTCACCGGCCGTACGCTGCCGGGCCGTCGCTGGTCCGACGGTTTGCATCAGGCGGTCGAGGCGAAGGAAGGTGTGCCGATCCAGCGCGAGAACCAGACCCTGGCCACGGTGACGTTCCAGAATCTGTTCCGCATGTACAAGAAGCTGGCCGGCATGACCGGTACGGCCGATACCGAAGCCTACGAGTTCCAGCAGATCTACGGCCTGGAAGTGGTGGTGATTCCCACCCACAAGGCGATGATCCGCAAGGATAATTCGGACATGGTCTTCCTTGGCCAGGAGGTCAAGTACCGTGCCGTGATCGAAGACATCAGGGATTGCCACAAGCGCGGTCAGCCGGTGCTGGTCGGTACCACCTCGATCGAAGTGTCCGAGCTGCTGTCGAACCTGCTGCGCAAGGAAGGCATTCCGCACGAAGTGCTCAATGCCAAGCAGCACGAGCGCGAAGCGCATATCGTGGCCCAGGCCGGTGCGCCCGGTTCGGTCACCATCGCCACGAACATGGCCGGTCGCGGTACCGATATCGTGCTCGGCGGCAGCCTTGAAGCGGCGCTGGCCGCGTTGCCCGAAGACGCTAACGACATCGATCGCAAGCGCGCCAAGGCCGAGTGGCAGAAGCGTCACGATCAGGTACTCGAAGCGGGCGGCCTGCACATCATCGGTACCGAGCGCCACGAGTCGCGCCGTATCGACAACCAGCTGCGCGGTCGTTCCGGCCGTCAGGGCGACCCGGGTTCGTCGCGCTTCTACCTGTCGCTGCAGGACAACCTGCTGCGCATCTTTGCCGGCGATTGGGTCGGCCGCTGGATGCGCATGTTCGGCATGAAGGAAGACGATGCGCTGGAAGATCGCATGATCAGCCGGCAGATCGAGAAGGCGCAGCGCAAGGTCGAGCAGCACAACTTCGATATCCGCAAACACCTGCTGGAGTTCGACGACGTCGCCAACGATCAGCGCAAGGTGATCTATGCGCAGCGCGACGAGTTGCTCGAGACCGACGACGTCTCGGCAACCATCAACGACATCCGCGAAGACGTGGTCGACAACCTGGTCCGTCGTTATGTGCCGCTGCACAGCATCGACGAGCAATGGGATGTCCAGGGCCTCGATCGTGAGCTGGAAAGCGAATTCGGCGTTCATGCCGACTTGCGTCATTGGCTCGAACAGCAAACGGAAGCCGACGACAACACGCTGCTTGAGCATGTGCGCCAGAGCGTCGACAAGCTGTTCAAGGACAAGGAACAGCAGATCGGTTCCGAGCCCATGCGCCAGCTGGAAAAGCACATCATGCTGAGCGTGGTGGACAACGCGTGGAAGGAACACCTGGCAAGCATGGATTACCTGCGTCAGGGCATCTATCTGCGTGGTTACGCGCAGAAGCAGCCCAAGCAGGAGTTCAAGCGCGAGTCGTACGAGCTGTTCTCCAGCATGCTTGATCGCATCAAGGCCGAAGTGGTGCAGATGCTGGCGCGCATCCGCATTCGTAGCGAAGAAGAGGTCGCCGCGATGGAAGCCGAGCAGCAGCGTCTGGCCGAGCGCTTGCAGCAGCAGATGCAGGCGACCGGTGGCGGCGCTCCGCTGGGCGCGCTGAGCGCACCGGAGCTGGGCGAGATTCCGATGCCGTCGATCGAGAACGAAGTGGTGCAGCGTGACGGCCCCAAGGTTGGCCGCAACGATCCTTGCCCCTGCGGTTCGGGCAAGAAGTACAAGCACTGCCATGGGCAGCTGAGCTGAGTCCACGAAAAAGCCGGCGCAAGCCGGCTTTTTTAGGAGTGAGTGAAGAGGAGTGAGGAGTGAGAGAAAAGCAGGCTCTCGCTCTCTCTTACTCCTCACTCCTCTTCACTCACTCCTAAAATACTCACGTCTAGTCAGTCCCCGCCAGGCATCTTCTTCCGATGCGGCTCCGCATCCACCGTGATATACGCCGGCTCGTCGTTCGCCTCCAGGCGAATGGCGGTGAGCTTGCCGCCCCAGACGCAGCCGGTATCGATGGCGTAGATACCCAGGCCGGAAAAACGGCCGAGCGTCGACCAGTGGCCGCAGACGATGCGCGTTTCACGACGACGCATGCCGGGCACTTCGAACCACGGGTACATGCCGGGCTTTTGTGTGCCGGGTATGCCCTTGCTTTCGAAGTCGATCCGACCATGCACGTCGCAATAGCGCATGCGCGTAAAGGTATTGATCGATGCGCGCATGCGCTCGATCCCTTGCAGGCGGCTGGACCAGGCGGCCGGACGGTTACCGAACAGATTTTTCAGGATACGTGGATGGCGTGGGCTCGACAGCTCGCGTTCGACGTCTTGCGCCTGGCGCAATGCCTGGCGCAGCGTCCAGATCGGCGCCAGGCCGGCATGCACCATGGTCCAGCCCAACTGCTCGTCGTGATGCATGAGCTTCTGGCCGCGCATCCACTCGAACAGCACCGGCGCATCTTCGGCAAACAAGACTTCGCGCAGCTCCGGGTTCACCTTGGACTGCGCGTCCGGTCGTCGTTGTCCGATCGCCAGCAGGCTGAGATCGTGGTTGCCCAGGGTGACAATGACATTGTCGCGCAGGCTGTGAATCAGGCGCAGGGTGTCGAGCGACTGCCCGCCGCGGTTGACCAGGTCGCCGCAGAACCACAGTCGGTCGGAAGCCGGGTCGAAACGCAGTTTTTCCAGCAGACGTTGCAGCTCGGGATAACAGCCTTGTACGTCGCCGATCGCATAGGTAGCCATCGGCGCTAGTGCAGCGTGCGCGGAATGGATAGCGTGAAGGCAGGGATCGGCGCTTCGAAATGCGTGCCGTCGTCGGCGAGCATCTGGTAGCTGCCCTGCATCGTGCCCACAGCCGTCTCCAGCACCGCGCCCGAGGTGTACTCGTAATCGTCGCCCGGCCGCATCCACGGCTGTTCGCCGACGACGCCATCGCCACGCACTTCTTCGATCTTGCCGTTGGCATCGGTAATCAGCCAATGGCGTGTCAGGAGGCGCGCGGGTACCTCGCCGTTATTGCGCAGGGTGATGGTGTAAGCGAACACGTAGCGATTGTCAGCGGGCTTCGATTGATCGGGGACGAAGCGGGAAGCGACCTGCACGTCGATCGTGTAGGGGGATTTGTCATTCATGAGGCGATTGTAAGCGTTGCTGCCATGCATGGTGCAAGCATGCCTCATGCACGGGGAAATTCCGTGCAGATCGACGCCAGGCGGCGGGATTACTGAACCGGGACCTGGGCCAGCCGTACGAAGTCCGCTGGCGAGAGCGCCTCGGCACGCGCCTTGGGGTCGACATCGGCCGATTTGATCGCCTCGGCGTCCATGACCTGCTTGAGGGCATTGCTCAAGGTCTTGCGACGTTGAGCGAAGGCGGCCTTGACCACCGCGTAGAGTCGGGCCGGATCGGCCTGAGGTAGGCGCTCGGGCGGCAAGGGGACCATGCGGACGACAGCCGAATCCACCTTCGGCGGCGGCCGGAACGCGCCGGGCGGAACTTCGAACAGCGGCTCGATCCGACAGACCAGCTGCAGCATCACGGATAGACGTCCATACACTTTGCTGCCCGGTTCGGCGGCCATGCGGTCGACGACCTCTTTCTGCAGCATGAAATGCATGTCTTCGATGGCGCCCGCATGCTCGACGCAATGGAACAGGATCGGGCTGGAGATGTAATACGGCAGATTACCCGCCACACGGAGCTTGTCGACACCCCGTTCGCGCGCGAGCGAGGTGAAGTCGACCTTGAGCACGTCAGCGTGAATCACTTCGAGCTGGCCCACCGCCGCCGCACGAACCTTGAGGTCGGGGATCAGGTCGGTATCGAGCTCGATCGCCGTCAGCTTGCCGGCCGCGGCGAGCAAGGGCAGCGTCAAGGCGCCTTCGCCTGGCCCGATCTCGACCACCACATCAGCCGGCTTGGGCGATATCGCGCTGACGATGCTCTCGATGTAGCGCTTCTCGTGCAGGAAGTGTTGGCCGAAGCTTTTCTTGGGGCGAGCAGTCATGGGGCGTCAGGAGTCAGGTGTCAGGAGTGAGGAGCTAAAGCCGGCATATCGGCAGGCTTTATCGCGCGGACTTGATCAAGCTAAGCGCCATCTTGGCCGCCGCAATGAGACTGGCCGGGTCGCCGCGGCCGGTGCCGGCCAGGTCGAGTGCGGTGCCGTGGTCGACCGAGGTGCGGATAAACGGCAGCCCCAGGGTCAGGTTCACAGTGCGGTCGAACGCTTCGCTCTTGAGTACCGGCAGGGCTTGATCGTGATACATCGCCAGCACCGCATCGTAGCGCTCGCGCTGGGCGGGGACGAAGGCGGTATCGGCAGGCAGGGGGCCAAGCAGGTCCATGCCTTCGCCGCGCAAGGCATCCAGAGCGGGAATGATGGTATCGATTTCCTCGTGGCCGAGGTGGCCGCCTTCGCCGGCGTGAGGATTGAGGCCCAATACCGCGATACGCGGCGATGCGATACCGAATTTGGTGCGCAGTTCGCGATGCACGATGCGCAAGGTTTGATGCAGCAGGTCAGTGGTGATCGCCGCCGGAACCCGCGCGAGCGGCAGGTGGGTAGTCGCCAGCGCGACGCGCAGCTCGGGACTGGCCAGCATCATCACCACGTCGGCGCTGGCGCGCTCGGCAAAGAATTCGGTGTGCCCGCTGAAGGGGATGCCGGCATCGTTGATCGATGCTTTCTGCAGCGGCGCGGTGACGATGGCGTCGTAGCGATCGGCCATGCAGCCATCGGCGGCTTCGGCCAGGGTGGCCAGGACATGCCGGGCGTTGCGCGGGTCGGGCTTGCCTGGGATCTCCTCGATGCCCAGCGGCACGTGGCGGATGCGCAGGCTGCCTGGCTGCCGCTCGACCACTGGCGCGCCATCGTCGTCGATCAGTTCAATCGTTGTGCCACAGCGCGCCGCGGCTCGTCGCAGCAGGTCGCGATCGGTGACTGCAACGAAATTGGCCGCCAGCGAACTGGCGGCCAACCGGATCAGCAGTTCCGGTCCGATCCCCGCTGGTTCGCCGGCAGTGACCGCGAGCCGGGGCAGGGGCGGACGGTTGCTCATGCGAACATCAGGACTTGCCCGTGCCGCTCTGGCCGCCATTGGGCAGGTTCGGATCGCGCAGTTCGGGCACCAGCACGTTGATGTAGGCGCTCGAGCGCATTTCGCGCAGGTAGTCGTCGTAGGCCTGCTCGGCCTTGCGGTTGCCGATGGCCTGACGAGCCTGATCGCGCTCGATGTCGTTGGTACGGTCGCTCTGGCGCGTTCCCAGCAGCTGAATGATGTGCCAGCCCGCTTCCGTCTGGAACGGCTGCGAGACCTGGTTGTCCTTCAGCGTGGTCAGCTGCTGTGCGATTGCGCCGCCCCATGCCTGCTGCGGGAACCAGCCCATGTCGCCGCCGGCATTGGCGGTGGTGTCGTCCTTGGAGTTGTCCTTGGCCAGCTTGGTGAAGTCGCCCTTCTTGGTCGTGATCTGGTTGTACAGATCCTCGGCCTTCTGGCGGGCCTGCTCCGGGGTCATCAGTTCGCTGGGTTTGATCAGGATCTGGCGGGCGTGATACTCGGTGATGACCTGGCGGCTCGGTGCACGCTGGTCGATCAGCTTGAGGATGTGAAAGCCGGTCGGGCCGCGCAGGGCTGCGGTCACGTCGCCGGGCTTGAGCGTGCTGATCGAATCGACGAAAGCCGGCGGCACTTCGTCCATACGGCGCCAGCCGAGATCGCCGCCGTCCAGCGCGTCCTGAGCGTCGGAGAAGCGGATCGCCGCCGCCTTGAAATCCATCCCGCCCTTGATCGCATCGACGGCCTGCTGGGCCTTCTTTTGCGCCGCTTCGATATCGGCGGCATTGCCGCCCGAGGGCACGCTGATCTGGATGTGCGACAGGTGGACTTCGCCGGCCTTGTAGGTGGGGCTGGCGAGCAGGTTGTTGATCTCGCTGTCGCTGATACTGACCTGGTCGCGCACCACGCTTTCATGCAGGCGCTGGGCGACCAACTGGTCGGCGAGCTGCTTGCGGAACGCCACGAAGCTCGAACCGTCCTGTTCGACGGCGGCGCGCAACTGCTCCGGTGACATCTTGTTCTGCTGTGCGACGGCGGCCACGGCCTGGTCGATATCGGCGTCGGACACATGGATGCCCTGGTCGTCGGCACGCTGCACCTGCAGCTTCATCAGGATCAGGCGGTCGAGCACCTGGCGGGCCAGCACGTCCTGCGGCGGCAGCTGGCTGGGGTCGCTGGCGTACTGCTGCTGGACCGAGCGCATTGCTTCGTTCAGCTCGCTCTGCAAGATGATGCCATCGTCCACCACCGCCACGATGCGGTCGAGCGGCTGATTGCCCTGCGGCGCCTGCGACTGCGGCAGTAGCTGGGCGTGGGCGGGCAGGACGGTCGCGGTGGCAATCGCGAACAGGAACAACGCGAGGGGCTGCTTCATCAGTCGGGGGCCTTCAAATCGCCCCTGTGGGCGATGCGGGTGGCAAAAAGGGAAGTTATTGATAACCAAGGATACCACGGCGGAGGATGCCTTCCGTCTGACCGTTGAACGCGCCCAGGCCCTTGAATTCGAGCTCGACCATGATGGCCGTGTTGGCGCTCGCGGTCGTGGGGTTATAGATGTTCACGTTGTTGACGTAGTGGCGCCCAACCAGGCGAACAGCCACGCAGCAGCTGTCGTATTCCACACCTGCCAGTGCCTGCACGGTTTTCTTGTCCAGTACCGAGTACGTCCAGTCGCCCACCAGGCGCCAACGGTCGGAAATGGGATAGACAATCGAGGCGTCGTATTGTTCCAGCAGGACATCCGTCGTTCCCGGGGTGCGTCGGAAACGGTACGAGAAGTTGAGGACGCCATCGGTCTTGATGCGGCGTTGCAGCTCGAACGCACCCACATCGGTCTGGTGGGTGTTGGGATTCCACTGGTACGAGACGTTCGCGCGCCAGTCGTCGCTCAATTGCGAGGTGATCTGTGCGACGTAGTCTGAGCCGTTGAAGTTGGTTGGGACCGGAATCGCAGAACATTTCCCATTTATGGCGAGCTGCGCCTTGGTGCAGGCATTGTCTATCGGTAGCTGGACCTGCTGCTGGGTAAAGTAACGAATCTGGCCGAAGCTCACCGACAGTCGTTCTACGCCATTTTCATCGAGCAGGCGTGAGGTCAGTGCCGCCGTCAGGTTATTGGCGTTCATCTGCCGATCCGCGCCGGAGTACTGATTGGGTGAGAACAACTGCCAGTAGTCGAACGACATCAACGAGGTATCGAACAGCGGCAGGTTGTTCTGATTTCGGTACGGCACGTACAGGTAATACAGGCGCGGCTCGAGCGTTTGCGTGTAATTGCTGCCGAACAGGCTGGTGTTGCGGTCGAAGATCAATCCGCTGTCGAGGCTCACGACCGGTAGCGAGCGGCTGGGCGTGCGGCTGGTAAATGGTGACTGGTAACCTGCGGCCAGCTGTTGCGTGTAACCAAACTGTCGGTAATCACCATCGAGCTGATAGGTCGTATAGCGATACGCTACTTTCGGACGTACAAACCAATACGACCCCTGGAAGTCCGCCGAGATATACGGATAGATGTCGAAGCGCTTGCCATCCAGCGCATTGTTTCCCGGGCCGACCAAAACGCTTTGATCGACCGGATTCACGCTGAAGTTGGACCACGAACTCTTGCTGAAAGCCACCGCCTCAGTTTGCGCACCGACATCGAACCAGCGATTGAGCGGAATATCCAGGTTCAATGTCGCCCGAGGCAGGCGCTTATAAGGTTCGATGGAATCGGGCAGCGTCGGGTCGACGTTCTGGTAGATGTCGCCGCCAAACGAGGCATTCCACCACGAACCGCCTGCGCTCAAGTAGGCACTCGAGGTCAGGATCTCCGTGGACGCCTGGTAGATGTCGTTGCCGAAATCACGCAGGTAGTTACGGTCGGATGTCCGGTTGATGTTCAAACCGAGAGATACGGGACCCCAGATGTGCGAACTGTTGATCCACTTGATCAAATAACGGTCGTCACCCTTGGTCTGATCGACCACGCCCAGGTCGTTCTTGCCCGTGTCATTGGGCATGTATTCCAGGTTCAAGACACCCGTGGTGCCCGGGAAAATATTGAGGTAGCGGAACTCGGTCGCCAGCAGGAAGCCACGGTCGCTATAGATGCGCGGATCCAGCGTCGCGTCGTAGTTCGGTGCCAGATTCAGGTAGTACGGCGTACTGACCATGAAACCCGAGCGGCTGGAGTTGCCGAGCGTCGGATACAGAAAGCCGCTCTTGCGCCGGTTGTCGATCGGGAAGGTGAAATACGGCAGGTACAGGAACGGCACATTGCCCACGCGCATGGTGGCCTTGCGCGCCACGCCCACGCCGGTGTCCTTGTTCAAGGTCATGTCCTTGGCCTTGAACTCCCACAAGTGATGACCCACGTCGCAAGTGGTGTAAATCGCGTTGGTGTAGTGGCTGTGCTGCGCGTCGAGCATATGCCCCTGCGTGGCCGTACCGTTACCCCGCGACTGCAGCAGCTGGTAAGTAACGTTGTCCGCGGTGCCGGTGCTGGCATCGTTGTTGCCGCGCATGTGGTCGGCTTTGATCAGCTCGCCCGCTTCCTGGTAACGGACATTGCCTTTGGCGTCGTAGTCGGTCGTATCGTCGTTGTAGTCGGCGGTATCCGACTCCATACGCTGGTCGGCGCGCTCCATCTTGACCCGGCCTTCCAGGTGGTAGACGGTCTGGTCGGAACTGTCGACCTGCTCGGCCCACGCATGCGTATTGGACGTGTTGCGTAGCGTGGAGTCCTTGGTCAGCGTGGGGTCGTAGAACTCCAACATCGCGTTGGGCCGGCAGATCGCGTAGTTGTCCGGGCGCGGCGGGCACAGGAAGGTCCCGAGCGGGCAGACCGGTACGGTACCGTCCATCGACGCCTTGCGATGCTGTCCCTGGCTGTTCTTTGCCTCAGCACCGGGGGCGCCGATCAAGGCGAGGGCAGCGGCTACTGCCAGGAGGCGGCGCGGGGGCAGAGGGCGTCGTGTCACGATGGGCAGTCTGTCGGCTTGTGAAGGGTCGTAAAGCTAGCAGAAAGCCCCCATTTAAGGCAGAGAAGCTTTGAACCAACTAGCGGGAGATTCAGCCATGAGCGATTCAAAACTGAACAAGACCGATGCCCAGTGGCGTGAGGAACTGAGCCCCGAGCAATACGCCGTCTGCCGTTGCTCGGCCACCGAGCCGCCTTTCAGCGGCAAATGGTATGAGCACAAGGCCTCAGGAACGTATGTTTGTGCGGCCTGCGGGGCCAAGTTATTCGAGTCCGATACCAAGTACGATTCCGGCTCTGGCTGGCCGAGCTTCTACCAGGCGATGGACAAAGCCGCCGTCACCCTCCATCAGGACGAAAGCCACGGCATGCGCCGGGTCGAGGTCCGCTGCGCCCAGTGCGATTCGCACCTGGGGCATGTATTTCCCGATGGTCCGAAGCCGACGGGTATGCGGTATTGCATCAATTCGGTGGCGTTGGATTTCACGCCCGAAAGCTGAGAACGCCAGAGATCGGGCGACGCCCATCACTTTCACTTTTGTATTGATTTGCTATAGAAAAAATCGTCCTAAAAATCAATAGGTTTTAGGGAAACTCCAAGGCCCTGGCGCTTACACTTGTCAAGCCTTTTGGGGCTGTTACAACAAGGAGTTTTACCTATGGACAAACGCTTAGTTTTTGCTGTGCTTCTTGGTTCAAGCTTGACGGGGGCGCTTGCACAAGCGTCCTCTTTTGCCTGGTCGGGAACACCGGGGCTCACCCGGTCGGGCGCGATCAGCGCCACCATGAGTCGCGGTCGCCTTTGCATCGAGGTAAAGGATGGCAGCGCGGAAAATGGCGCGACCATACAAGTCGCGCCATGCGATGCGTCAAGCGCGGGTCAGCAATGGATGGCTTACGACCCGCTCGATACCGGTGAGCAATATCATCTTTGGTCGATGGCGTCCGGCGCGTGCATGCAGGTTCAGGATGGTTCGCCCGAGAACGGCGCAGGCATCAGCCAGGAGGAGTGCAACGGCGACTGGTCACAACGCTGGATCCTCAAGCCCTGGGCTCAAACAGGTACGCCGCGCTTCCCGGGCCCGATGACGATCGTCAACGCCGCCACCGGAAAATGCCTGGAGCTCTCGTCGCTCACTCCGCGGCCAGGTCAGGAAGTGTCCCTTGTCCAGCGCACCTGTGCTTCTCCGGTGACCATTCGGGGTGCGTTTCAGGTCTGGTCGGCAGATAGCTGGTTCTGACAGCACGCTGCCGTCAGGTCTGCAGGCTTTGAATATGAGCGCTGGCGCTTGCCGCCAGTGCTCTAAGGTTATAGCCGCCCTCGAGACACGACACGATGCGCCCCTTGGCATGCAGGCGAGCCAGATCGACCAGGCGCTCGGTGATCCATGCGTAGTCCTCGCTCCCGAGGTGCAGGTCGGCAAGAGGGTCGTCGCGATGGGCATCGAAGCCTGCCGAAATCAGCAGCAATTGCGGCTTGAACCCTGTTATGCGCGGCAGCAGCACGTTCCCCCACAATTCGCGGAAGGCGTATGAGCCATCGCCTGGCGACAGCAGTCCATTGACGATGTTGCCGACGCCGCGTTCGTCTTCCCGTCCGGAGTCGGGGTACAGCGGAGACTGGTGGCTGGATACGAACAACACCCGGGGGTCCTGCTCGAAGATGGCCTGCGTGCCGTTGCCATGGTGAACGTCGAAGTCGGCGATGGCGACCCGTTTCAGACCGTATGCGTGAATAGCGTGGGCGGCTGCCACCGCAATATTGTTGAACAGGCAAAAACCCATCGCCTGATCGCGGGTGGCGTGGTGGCCCGGTGGGCGCACGGCACAGAAGGCGTGCTCGCCCTCGCCATTCATGACCGCGTCGACGGCAGCCACCGCAGCGCCGGCAGCGTGCAGGGCGGCTTCGGCGGACGCGGGCGACATCAGGGTGTCTTCGTCCAGCCGCAGCGTGCCTTCGGCAGGCGCGCTGCCAAGAATGCGATCGATATGGCCGGCGTCATGTACGCGAGCGAGTTGTTCACGCGTGGCGCGTGGCGCCTCGATACGATCCAGTGCGGCGAAGCGATCATGGTCGAGCGCATCGAGTACGGCGCGCAGCCGCGCCGGCGATTCAGCGTGGCCAAGCCCCGGATCGTGCTGCAAACAGATCGGGTGCGTGTAAAGGCGCAACACGATTACCCGGCTTTGGGTTTGCGACGGCGTTCGTGCTGCCACAGCACTTCGCCATGGCCGCTGGCGCGCGCCAGCACCCGGCACAACACAAACAGCAGGTCGGAAAGGCGATTGAGATAACGCTGCGCCTGCGGACGGATGTCTTCTTCGCGGCCCAGCGCAATCACCTCGCGCTCGGCACGACGGCACACCGTGCGAGCCAGATGGCAGCACGAGGCCGCCATCCCGCCGCCGGGCAGGATGAAGTCTTTCAGCGGGGGCAACGGGTCGTTGAAGCGGTCGAGCACCTGTTCCAGGCGATCGATATCGGCGTCTTCGATCATCGCCATGCCGGGAATGCACAGCTCGCCGCCGAGGTCGAACAGGTCGTGCTGCACCTGGGTGAGTACCTCGCGCACCTCGTCGTCGACGCCATCGCTGGCCAGCACCATGCCGATCGTGCTGTTGAGCTCGTCCACGGTGCCGTAGGCGGCAACGCGCAGCGAGTCCTTGCCGACGCGGGAGCCGTCGCCCAGGCCGGTGCTGCCGTCATCGCCGGTGCGCGTATAGATCTTGGAAAGTCGATTGCCCACGGCGATTACTGCTTCGCGTCGTGCTGCTGTCCGGCCTTGAGGGTGCCGGCGAGCTGGGACACCACCACGTGCAGCACGGCGCCGACGGCCACATAGATTGCCGTCGTCTTGAGGAACAGCAGGTACCAGTCGCCGAAGTTGGCGAACCAGTTGGCCATGCTGCGCGGCTGCGGCACGGTGGCGCTCATCCAGTAGTAGCTGCCGTTGGTCAGCAGATAGCAGACGAACTCGCTGACCAGTAGGGCAGCGATGGCCAGGCCCAGGGTGCGCACGCCGAGGCCGCGCTGATGCTTGGCGAGCCAGCTGCCGCCGATCCACAGGCTGAGATACGCCGGCGCCAGCATCCAATAGGCGGCCGACACGCAGTAGTGGTCGAAGAAGCTGATCCCGGCATGGGTGATCACGAAGAAATCGACCAGAACGGCCAGTGCCATCAGGATCGGGAAGGCCCAGCGGGTCGAGCCGCGCAGCCAGTAGCCGCCCAGGAAGAACACGGCCCAGGACGCGTCCGGCAAGGCATCGAAATGGTGCAGGCGGGTGGCCGACATGACCAGCGCGAGCGCCAGGAAAATGCCGATGCGTTGCGTTTGCTTGGGTGCCATGAGCGCTCCGGGTGGTTTTTCGGTCATACGTAAAGGCGGCTAGTTTAGCTCACATCGGGCGTGTGCTCGGCGATGGAGCCCAGTGACGTGCGTAACGCGTATCATCGCCGCCATGCATGCCTCGGACTCTCCCCCCTTTGCAGCCCCGGTCCTGATTGTCGGCGGCGGCCTGGTCGGCGCCAGCCTCGCCATCGCCCTGGACACGGCCGGTTGTGCGGTCACCCTGGTCGAAGCGGCCGCGCCGCGTGTCGATACCCAGCCCAGCTATGACGAGCGCAACCTCGCCTTGGCCCGGGCTACGGTCAACGGGCTGACGTCGATCGGCGTCTGGCGCCACGCGGCCGATCGCGCCACGCCGATCCGTCATATCCATGTCAGCCGCAGCGGTGAATTCGGCAGTGTGCGGATGGACGCCGAGCGCCAGGGCGTCGATGCGCTGGGCTGGACCCTGCCGGCACGCGAGCTCGGCCAGGCGTTATTGCGGCGGCTGGACGAATGCCGCCACCTGACCCGCCTGGCACCGGCCACGTTGCGTTCGCTCCAGTCGCAGGCCGATGGCTGGCTGGCACATATCGATACGCCGGAAGGTCCGCGCCAGTTGCATGCGAAGCTGGTGGTGGGTGCCGACGGCACACAGTCGTTCGTGCGCGAGCAATTGGACATTCCCGCCGAATCGCTCGATTACGAACAGACCTTGTTCGTTTGCACCGTCACGCCTGAGCGCGAACATGGAAACCGGGCCTTCGAACGCTTTGCCGACAACGGGCCGATTGCGTTGTTGCCGTTGGCCGAACGTCGCTGCGGACTGGTGTTGACGGTGCCGGCCGAGGAGGCCGATGAAGTGGCGTCGATGGACGACGAGCGTTTTATCGCACTCGCCCAAGAGCGCTTTGGCTGGCGTCTGGGCCGCCTGAGTCGTCCGGGCAAACGATACCCGTACGCGATCCATCGCGTTGCGGCCGAACGTCTGGTCGGCGCCCGCGCCGTATTGGTCGGCAATGCAGCGCAGACGGTGCATCCGATCGGCGCACAAGGCTTCAACCTGGGTTTGCGCGATGCGCTCACGCTTTCGGAACTGATTGCCGAAGCGGGCGACCCGGGCGATGCCGCTTTGCTGCGTCGTTACGCCGAACGCCGTGCGGAAGATCGCGAGGGCACCATGGCCATGAGTCATGGCTTGGTGCGTCTGGCCTGCCTGCAGCAGCCGTTGCTTGGTCCGTTGCGCTCGCTGGCGATGCTGGCATGCGATCGTCTGCCGCCACTGCAGGATCTGCTGGCGCGTCGGGGCATGGGTTTTCGTGGTCAACCGCCTCGCGCTGTATTGGAACGTCTGCCATGAACAGCAGTTTCCGCAGTGATGCCGCGCGACGCCGTGGTCCGGCACTGGATGTCGCCATTGTCGGCGGCGGTATGGTGGGTGCGGCTGCGGCCTTGAGTCTGGCCCGTGCCGGTTTTGCCACCGCCTTGCTGGAAGCGCGTGAGCCGGCAGCGTGGAAAATAAGCGACGAAGTCGATCTGCGTGTCGTCGGTCTGGCCCCTTCGTCCATCGTCTTGCTCGACGAACTGGGCGTATGGCCATCCATTCGCGATTCACGCAGCGGCCCTTACTCGCACATGCATGTATGGGATGCCGAAAACGGCGCGGCGATCGATTTCGACGCAGCCGACGAAGATCGCCAACTGCTCGGCTATATCGTCGAGAACAATCTTGTGCAGTGGATGCTCTGGCAGGCATTGGAGCCGGCCGGCGTACGCCGCCTGTGTCCGGCCAAGGTGCACGGCTTCGAGGTACGCGAGGATCGCGTGCAACTGGAACTGGTCGATGCCGAGCCGGTCGCTGCACGCTTGCTGGTTGCCGCCGATGGCGCCGGTTCGCCGCTGCGCGACATGGCCGGCATCACCACGCGAGGCCGCGACTACGGCCAGCGCGCCATCGTTGCCCATGTGCATACCGAACGGGCGCACCAGAACACCGCATGGCAGCGTTTTCTTCCGACCGGTCCGCTGGCGCTGTTGCCGCTGGCCGATGGTCGCAGCTCGATCGTCTGGTCCCTGCCCGAAGCCGAAGCGCAGCGCGTGCTGGCCCTGGATGACGCGGCATTTTTGAACGAGCTTGGCATGGCTAGCGATTTTCGCCTTGGGCCGATCCTGGCGACGACGCCGCGCGCGGCATTTCCTTTGAAATTGCAGCTCGCCGAACGCTATCAGTCCGAACGCTTCGTGCTGCTCGGCGACGCTGCCCATGCAGTGCATCCATTGGCCGGACAGGGCGTGAACCTGGGGCTGCGCGACGTCACCGAATTGCGCGACACCTTGCGCGTCGCGCGCGATGCCGGCCGGGATATCGCCGCCGAACACGTATTGCGCCGCTATGCGCGCCGCCGTCGCAGTGCCGACACGCTCGATGCGCTCGGTTTCGACGCGCTCGCTCGCGTCTACGCATGGCAGGCACCGCCAAGCGTGGCAGCGCGTGGTCTGGGCGTACGGTTGCTCGATCGCCTGGGGCCGCTGAAGCGGCGTATTGCGGCACACGCCGCAGGGCGTTGAACCATTTGTCGCTGTTTCGCTATTGACTGAACTTTCGCCACCCGAGGACAGAACCATGCGTATGGCTCGTTTAGCTTGTCTGTTGTTGCTGGCCGGTTGTTCCTTCGCCGCGCAGGCGAAGATGGTGCACAAGCCGGTCGAATGGACACAGGACGGTACGCGTTTCCACAGCGTGCTGGTGTATGACGATGCGGTCAGTGCCAAACGCCCTGGCCTGGTGATGGTGCCGAACTGGTATGGCGTGAACGATCAGGCCCTGGAAAAGGCCGATGGCATCGCTGGCAAGGACTACGTGATTCTCGTTACCGACATGTATGGCGAGAAGATTCGCCCGACCAACGACAACGAGGCGATGGCGGCGGTGAAGCCACTTTATGGCAATCGCGCCGAGATGCGTAAGCGTGTGAATGAGGCACTCAGTCAGCTCAAGGCGCAGGCCAAGAGCGCGCCGATCGATCTGGCGCATCTGGCGGCGATCGGTTTCTGCTTCGGTGGCTCGACCGTGCTCGATCTCGCGCGCAGCGGTGCCGATGTAGCGGCCATCGTGTCCTTCCATGGTGCCTTGCAGACCGACGATCCGTCGCTGGCCAAGAACATCAAGGCACGCGTGCTGGTCATGAACGGCGCCGACGACAAGGGCACCATGCCCGACGCGGACAAGTTCATGGACGAGATGCGTTCAAGCCCGGCCGATTGGCAGTTCGTCGTGCTCGGCAATGCGGTGCATTGCTTTACCGAGAAAGGTCAGAACTCGCCGGGTTGCAAATATGACGAGCGTGCGGCGCAGCGCAGCTATCGGCTGATGCGCGATTGGCTGCATGGGGCGTTTGCTGGTACGCCTTGAGAGGTAGGCTCGCTTCACGTCGCCTCCTGTGCCCCCTCACCCCAACCCTCTTCCCCGGCAAAGCCAGGGGAGAGGGGGTCAGATTGCGCAAGTGCGAAACAATGAGGCGTCCTCATTCGGCTCCCTCTCCCCTGAGCTTTGCCGGGGGAGAGGGTTGGGGTGAGGGGGAGCTTTCGGTCCTGCTCATAACAAAGTCGCTATCGAACGGTCGTTTCAGGCGATCTGCACAACCCGCGCCTTGTCGCAAAGCGGATAGCTCGCCATGAAATTACTCAGCAACGCATGCATTCGCTCGAACGATGGGCCATACATGTAAAGCGCCGTTTCGGTCGGCCCCTGCCAGTAGCTGTGGATGCTGCCTTCTTTGCCCAGCAGCTCGGCAAAGGTACGGTAGACCACATTGGAATCGCACTCGGCGTAAACCGAATCGGGTAATTCCGTACCGTTGAGGTAGACCGCGAGGCCTTCGTTCCGGCCGATCGGAATATCCTCTTTGCCCGCACCGAGGATGAGCTTGGAGCCTTTCGGTGCGCCCAGTGCCTCCACTTGCCGTACAAGTAGGGCAAGCACATCCTCGTTGGTATCAGTCAGCTCGACCTCGACATCGCAATACTGGATTTCGCCAACCTCGCTGAGCAGGCTGCCGCCGCCATCGACGGCACCCAGCTTCTTTGCACGCAAGAACGCATCGAGCGGATCTTCGTAGATCTCTCCGCGATGTATCGGCTGCACGCGGTCGTTGAGATTGACGGTGACATGTCCGGGCTGCTTGCCGGGCCTGGATTTGAAGAGCTTGCCTAGCACTGGACTTCCCCTGTCAAAAGCGCCGATCGGCGCCGATCAGAATTTGCGTTCCACCGAATAGTCGGCCAGGGCGCTGAGTGCGTCACGGTAAGTCGATGGCGGCAGGTGATCGAGTGCGCTACGTGCGGCATCGGCATGCATGACGGCACGCTCGTGCGTGCGTTCCAGTGCACCTGAGTCGCGGATGGCGGCGATGATGCGATCGAGCGAATCCAGGCCACCATGTTCGATCGCATGTCGCAGCGATTGCGCCTGTTCCGGGCTGGCGTTCTTCAGCGCATAGATCAGCGGCAGCGTGGGTTTGCCTTCGGCCAGATCGTCACCGATGTTCTTGCCCAGGGTATCGGCGTCGGATACGTAGTCGAGCAGATCGTCGGCGATCTGGAAGGCGTAGCCCAGTTCCATGCCGTAACGGCGCAGCGCGGTGACCTGATGGTCCGGCAGGCCGCCGAGGATGCCACCCAGCTCCGTTGCGGCCGCGAACAGCACGGCCGTCTTGCGTTCGATCACGGCGAGGTAGGCTGCCTCGTCGACGTCGGCATTGCCGATGTTGAGCAACTGCAGCACTTCGCCTTCGGCGATCGTGTTGGTGGTGTCGGCGAGGATGCGCATGATGCGCATATCGTCCAACTCGACCATCAGCTGGAACGAGCGCGAATAGAGAAAATCGCCGACCAGTACGCTGGCTGCGTTGCCCCAGAGCGCATTGGCGGTCTTGCGGCCGCGGCGCAGGTCCGACTCGTCGACCACGTCGTCGTGCAGCAGCGTCGAGGTATGGATGAATTCGATAACAGCGGCCAGCTTGATGTGCTGTTCGCCGCGATAACCTGCCGCCGCCGCGGAAAGTACGTGCAACATCGGGCGCAGGCGCTTGCCGCCGCTGGCGATGATGTGGTCGGCAATCTGGTTGATCAGGACCACGTCCGACGAGAGGCGGTGACGGATCAGCGTATCGACGCGCTGCATGTCGGCGGCGGCGAGCGCGCGCACGGCGGCGAAGTCGGCGGTACGGATGGCGTCGGCAGGTATCGTGGTCATGTGGGAGTCGCAGTTACGAATGAGCCGGATTATAGACGTAGAGCAAGGCCAGTCCGCGACTGAGACTTTCTGTCCGGGGCTATCGGGTAGGTGCTGTTGCGGCGCGTGGGCGTTGCAATAGCTTAAACTTGCGCCATCGGAGGGCTGGGGCCGGTACGCGGGAAAGCGACCCGGTAGGGTCCGTTACCGGCGCTGATCCAGTGTTTGCAATTCGGCCGCCGCGCCCCCAGATGGGGCGAAGCGGGGGGAATAAACCGATCGAGGCGTCTGCCGATGGCCAGCCAAATTATCGCTCTGATTGCGGAGTACGGCGCCCTTCTGGTGTTTTTCAATGTCCTGGTCGAACAGGCCGGCCTGCCCGTGCCCGCCGTGCCGACCATGGTGGTCGCCGGTGCCCTGGCCGCCAATGGCCAGCTGCCCTTGGCCACGGTCGTGGCGGCTGCGGTGCTCGGCTGCCTGCTTAGCGATCTGGTCTGGTACTGGGCCGGGCGTCGTTATGGGTCCGGCGTCATGCGCACTATCTGCCGCATCTCGCTCTCCCCCGATTCCTGCGTAAAACAATCCGAGCTGCGCTTTCAGCGCTGGCGCGGGCGCGTGTTGCTGATCGCCAAGTTCGTGCCGGGCCTGTCGACGGTGGCGCCGCCCCTGGTGGGTGCCATGGGGTTGCGGCCTTGGGCGTTCATAGCGCTGGATGTGGCCGGTTCGCTGATCTGGGCGGGTGTCGCTATCGGCCTTGGCTACGTCTTCTCGGCGCAGATCGATCATGTACTGAACCTGCTGGCCAGCGCCGGCACGGTCGCGCTGGAAATCATCGCCGTACTGCTCGCCCTTTATATCGCCGCCAAATGGTGGCAGCGCCGGCGCCTGCTGCATTCGTTGCGGATGGCGCGCATTACGGTCGACGAGCTGTCCGGTGCGATTGCCTCTGGGGCGTCGCCGATCGTGGTGGACGTGCGTTCCTCGGCGGCGCGGGTGGTCGACACGCGGATCATCCCAGGAGCCGTCCTGGCGGATCTGAAAAGCATGGAGCAGGCGCTGCACGATATTCCGACCGACCGCGAGCTGATCATCTACTGCAACTGCCCGAACGAGACCTCCGCCGCGATCGCGGCCAAGGCGCTGATCGATCGGGGGTATCGTCATGTGAGGCCGCTGCTTGGCGGCCTGGATGCGTGGGATGCCGCCGGTTACGCGATCGAGCATCTGGCGCCTGAGAAAGATGAGGGTGTGATGATCGTGCCGACGCATACGGCGGCTTGATCCCTGGCAAGAGCCTCCCCCTCACCCCAGCCCTCTCCCCCGGCTGAGCCGGGGGAGAGGGCTGGGGTGAGGGGGGCGTTTACATCCTCGATGTAAAAATTTACGCGTTCTATACGCGACCCGCCCAAACCGCTACCCCTTTCTTATGTGCCGATTCCTATAGTGCGCGTCGTTGCACTACCTCCTTCGATCGGCATCCCATGGATATCGTCTATCTGCTGTTTTGTTTAGTGCTCAGTGCAGCCAGCATCGGCTTTCTGCTGATCTGCGACCGCCTCGGCAAACGTCCCTGACGCGAATCCTCGCGTAAGCCACCAGGAATTCCCATGACCTTTGTTTATGTCGTGGCCACCGTTATTGCGGTGGCGCTGACGGGCTACCTGTGCGTGGCCCTGCTCAAACCGGAGTGGTTCGAATGACCACGAACGATATTCTTCAGGTAGCCATCTATCTAGTCGTGCTGTTGCTGCTGGTCAAGCCAGTGGGGCAGTACATGGCCTTGGTATTTGCCGATACGCCCAATCGCGTCAATCGACTGGGTGCGGGTGTGGAGCGCCTGATGTATCGCGCCTCCGGTATCCGTGCCGAGGACGACATGGGTTGGCGTCGCTATGCGATGACCATGCTGCTGTTCAATATCGCCGGCCTGCTGGTGGTGTACCTGTTGCAGCGCGTGCAGCAGTGGTTGCCGCTCAACCCACAGCATTTCACGGCGATCACGCCGGATTCGGCCATGAATACGGCCATCAGCTTCGCCAGCAACACCAACTGGCAAGCGTATTCCGGCGAGAACGCGATGAGCTATCTCACGCAGATGCTCGGCCTGGCGGTGCAGAACTTCCTCTCTGCCGCGACCGGTATCGCTGTGCTGATCGCGGTCATTCGCGGCTTCACGCGCAAGAGCTCGTTGAGCATCGGCAATTTCTGGGTCGACATGACGCGCAGCGTCTTGTACATCCTGCTGCCGTTCTCGCTGGTCATGGCATTGCTGCTGGTTTCGCAGGGCGTGGTGCAGAACTTCAAGGCCTACGTCGACGTGCCGTTGACCCAGCACATCGTGCAGGTGGAGCAGGTCAAGGATGCCCAGGGCAATGTGCTCAAGGATGCGGCCGGTCATGACGTGACGAAAGAGTCGCCGGTCGATACGCAGAGCTTGCCGATGGGGCCGGCCGCATCGCAGATTGCAATCAAGCAGCTGGGCACCAACGGCGGCGGCTTCTTCGGCGCCAACTCCGCGCACCCTTACGAGAACCCGACGCCGCTTGCCAACTTTATCGAGATGCTGGCGATCTTCCTGATTCCGGGCGGTCTTTGCATCACCTTTGGCAGCATGGTCGGCGACCGGCGACAAGGCTGGGCAATTCTCGCCACCATGCTGCTGATTTTTGTGCCGCTGGCCATCGGTGTGGTAGCCGCCGAGCAGGCTGGTAACCCGGCGCTGCATGGTCTGGCTGTCGATCAGCAAGCCACCGCGTTGCAGCCGGGTGGCAACATGGAAGGCAAGGAAACGCGCTTCGGTATCGCCGCCAGTGGCCTGTTCACCGCGATCACCACGGCCGCTTCCTGTGGCGCGGTCAACAATGCGCACGATTCGCTCACTCCACTGGGTGGCCTGGTACCGATGTGGCTGATGCAGCTGGGCGAGGTGATCTTCGGCGGCGTCGGTTCGGGTCTTTACGGCATGCTCGCATTCGCGGTCGTCGCGGTGTTCATTGCTGGCCTGATGGTGGGCCGTACGCCCGAATACCTCGGTAAGAAGATCGAAGCGTACGAGATGAAGATGGCCAGCCTGGCCGTGCTGCTGCCGTGTGCCCTGGTCGTGATCTGTACCGCGATTGCGGTGATGGCGCCAGCGGGTGTCGCCGGTGTCAGCAACCCCGGTGCGCATGGCTTCAGCGAAGTGCTCTATGCGGTCAGCTCGGCCTCGAACAACAACGGCAGCGCATTCGGTGGTCTGTCGACCAACACCCCGTTCTGGAACGTCTTGCTGGGTGTGTGCATGTTCTTCGCACGCTTTCCGCTGGCCATCGCGATGTTGGCCATGGCCGGCTCGCTGGCCGCCAAGCGCCACGTACCGCCGTCGGCTGGCACCTTGCCCACGCATACGCCGCTGTTTGTCACCTTGCTTGCCTGCGTGGTGATCGTGGTCGGCGCGCTTACTTTCCTTCCGGCTCTGGCACTTGGCCCGATCGCCGAATACCTGATGTCAGGGCATTGATTCGATGACTACTCAAACCCATGCCGTGCGCGGCTTCGACCGCGACTTGATTCTCAAGGCCGTGGCCGATTCGTTCCGCAAGCTATCGCCGCGGCTGCAGTTCCGCAACCCGGTGATGTTCGTGGTGTTCGTATGCAGCGTGTTGACCACGCTGTTGTGGGTCCAGGCTCTGGCCGGCCATGGCGAGGCGCCGACCGCGTTCATTTTCTGGGTCAGCGTCTGGCTGTGGTTCACGCTGCTGTTTGCCAACTTTGCCGAAGCGCTGGCCGAAGGTCGCGGCAAGGCTCAGGCGGCTGCGTTGCGCAGTTCGCGCAAGAACGTCATGGCCAAGAAACTGGCCGGTCCGCAGCGCGATGCGGCGATCACCTTTGTCGAGTCGAGCGAGTTGCGCAGCGGCGACCATGTACTGGTCGAGGCTACCGAACTTTTGCCCGGCGACGGTGAAGTCGTGGTCGGTGCGGCCAGTGTCGACGAAAGCGCTATTACCGGCGAATCCGCGCCGGTGATCCGCGAATCGGGCGGCGACCGCAGTGCGGTCACCGGCGGTACGCGTGTGCTTTCCGACTGGTTGGTGGTGCGTATCACCAGCAATCCGGGCGAGAGCTTTCTCGATCGCATGATCGCGATGGTCGAAGGTGCGGCGCGCCGCAAGACGCCGAACGAGATTGCGCTGACAATCCTGCTGGCCAAGTTCACGCTGATCTTCCTGCTGGCGTGTTCCACCTTGCTGCCGTATTCGATCTATAGCGTGCAGGTCGCCGGGAAGGGCAACCCGATCACGCTGACCGTGCTGGTTGCGCTGCTGGTTTGTCTGATTCCCACCACCATCGGTGCCTTGCTGTCGGCCATCGGTATTGCGGGCATGGACCGCATGATCCGCGCCAATGTCATCGCCACCTCGGGTCGTGCGGTGGAAGCGGCTGGCGACGTTGACGTGCTGTTGCTGGACAAGACCGGCACCATCACCCTGGGCAACCGCCAGGCGGTCGCCTTCATGCCGGCACCGGGCATTGAAGAGAGCATCCTTGCCGACGCGGCTCAGCTGGCTTCGCTGGCCGATGAAACGCCCGAAGGCCGCAGCGTGGTCGTGCTGGCAAAAGAACGCTTTGGTCTGCGCGAGCGCCAGCTCGAAGCCGGTCACGCACAGTTTGTCCCGTTCACTGCGCAAACCCGCATGAGCGGTGTCGACATCGGCGAGCGTCATATCCGCAAGGGCGCGCTCGATGCAGTCGAACGCTATCTGGATTCGCTGGGCAGCCATTTGCCGCCGCTGGTCAAGCGCATGGCCGAAGACATCGCACGTCGTGGCGCCACGCCGCTGATCGTTACCGAGGGTTCGACCGCGCTGGGCGTGATCGAGCTGAAGGACATCGTCAAGGGCGGTATCCGCGAACGCTTCGCCGAGATGCGCCGCATGGGCATCAAGACGGTGATGATTACCGGCGACAACCCGCTCACCGCCGCGGCGATCGCCGCTGAAGCCGGGGTGGACGATTTCCTCGCCGAGGCGACCCCGGAAGCCAAGCTGAAATTGATTCGCAGCATCCAGGCCGAGAACCGTCTGGTTGCCATGTGCGGCGACGGTACCAACGATGCTCCGGCACTGGCTCAGGCCGATGTCGCGGTAGCGATGAATACCGGCACACAGGCGGCCAAGGAAGCCGGCAACATGGTCGACCTGGACTCCAACCCGACCAAGTTGATCGAGGTGGTGGAGATCGGCAAGCAGATGCTGATCACGCGCGGCGCGTTGACGACCTTTTCGATCGCCAACGATATCGCCAAGTATTTCGCGATCATTCCGGCGGCGTTCGCCACCACCTATCCGGCGCTCAATGCGCTCAACGTGATGCATCTGGCTACGCCGCAGAGCGCGATCCTGTCAGCGGTCATTTTCAACGCGTTGATCATCATCTTTCTGATTCCGCTGGCACTCAAAGGCGTCAAGTACCGCGCGCTGGGCGCGGGTGCGCTGCTGCGTCGCAATCTGCTGGTCTATGGCCTCGGCGGCATCGCCGTGCCGTTCGTCGGCATCAAATTGATCGACCTGTTGCTGGTGCTGTGCGGTCTCGCCTAATTCCCGACAAGGATCAAAGCAAGCGATGAATACCCTGAAGCTCTCGGTTTCCCTCCCCGACGAAACACACCCCGATATGGAGTTGCGTCTGTCGGCCAACGACTCGCCCTGCGATGTGGTGATTGCACTACCCATGCACGCCAAGGTGCGCGTCGCGCCACACGATAGTGAGGCGACGCAGCAGGACGATGAGTATGTACGGGGCGGGTACGCCGGGATCTAACGCGAAGGCTCGATAGTGGGCGCGTCTGAAACCGCGCTCACTAAAAGCTTCGGATTGTTGTTTCAACCACCAGAGGCGGTCCGTTGCGGGACCGGATTCGAATTACTATGTCTGTAAAGAAAGTTCTAGCTGTTGCCGTGATGATGGCGCTGATCCCCGTTGGCAAGGCGCTGGCCGATGACGCGCCGCAAGCGGCGAGCCAGGCCTTGGGGCCGCCTGCCGCGAGTCGCCCCGCGAGCGACGACTGCTCACAGGGGTTTGGCTCGCGCCTTGCTGCGGCCTACCGTGAAGATGCACAGCCGTCGGATCCGAACGCTCCCGCTCCACAGCGCCGCGCGATGGATGCGCCGCTCGACTCACCGCCCTTTCCCAATGGCGAATGGCAGCTCGGCGGTGTCGCGGCGCCCATCGGCGTGCCGGTGGCCTACGGCCAGTATCCGCTGCAAAAAGCGCTCGCCTGCACCAGCCTCGGCAACTGGATGAAGCGCAACCGTGTCGAGATCAACGGTTGGATCAATCCGTCGGCCAACGTGAGTTCGTCCAGCTTTACGAACTATCCGTTGTCGTATGCGACGCGGCCCAACCGCGTAGAGTTCGATCAGCTCGTCATCAACCTTACCCGCGTGGAAGACACGGTCCAGACCGATCATGTGGATTGGGGCTTCAACATCTCCACCTTGTATGGTTACGACTATCACTACACCGTGACCAAGGGCGTGTTCAGCAACCAGCTGCTCAACCATCCCAATTCGAATGGCCCGCTGCCTGGCAAGGTCTACGGCATCGATCCGATGCTGTTCTATTACGACCTTTACATCCCCTCCGTCGCCGAGGGCATGGTGATTCGTTTCGGCCGTTACTTGTCGCTACCCGATATCGAGGCGCAGTTCTCGCCGCAGAACTACCTGGTGACTCATTCGATCCTGTACACGGTCGACCCGTATACCCAGACCGGCATCATGACCACGACGCGGCTCAGCCAGCAGTGGACGTTGCAGCTCGGCGTCAACGCCAGCAATGACACGGCCCCGTGGAATCGTTCGGCACGACCCTCGCTGCAGGCCTGCGTGCGTTGGGTGTCCAAAGACAACAACGACATGCTGTATCCCTGCGTCAACAACTGGAATACATCTGACTACAACTACAACAACGTGCAGATGTACGTGATGACCTGGGGTCACCGCTTCAGCTCCAAGGTGCACATGCAGACCGAGGCCTACTACATGTACGGCCGCAATATTCCGGGCTTCGGGCCGGACGGTGAGCCGGGTGTCGTGGCCTCGTCGCCATACCCAGGCAAGGCTGGTGAATACGGTGCGGTGAACTACCTGAACTTCGAATTGAACTCCAGCAACATGCTGACGTTCCGCAACGAGTTCTACAACGACCAGAAGGGTCAGCGCACCGGCTATGCCACGAAGTACAGCAGCCACACCCTGGGCCTGACGCACTGGGTATCGTCGGATCTGGAGATTCGCCCGGAGCTCCGCTACGAGCACTCCTACGACGTAAACGCATACAACGCCGGCAAGAAGAACTATCAGGCAGTCGCCATCGTCGACGCCATCCTGCACTACTGAGGTAAACACCGTGAAGCAGCTACGCCTCATCGTTACGATGCTTTTGTTGATGACGCTGATCACCGGCGTCATCTATCCCCTGGTCGTCACCGGTGCGGCGCAGCTGCTGTTTCCGGCCAAAGCCAACGGCAGTCTGATCGAGCATGACGGCCATGCCGTCGGTTCGAGCCTGATCGGTCAGTCCTTTACCGACCCGAAGTATTTCTGGGGCAGGCCATCGGCGACCGCGCCGATGGCCAATAACGGCAATGCATCGACCGGTTCCAACCTTGGGCCTACCAATTCGGCGTTGACCGATGCCGTCAAGCAGCGCATCGATGCGTTGCATGCAGCCGATCCAGGCAATAGCGCAATCATCCCTTCGGACCTGGTGACCGCATCGGGCAGTGGACTCGATCCGGAGATCACACCCGCTGCGGCGCAGTATCAGCTGGCGCGTGTGGCCCGGTTGCGTGGTTTGAGCGAGGATCAGGTGCGTGGCCTGGTGGCAGCGGCCAGTTCGGGTCGTCAGTTGGGCGTGCTCGGCGAGGCTCGGGTGAATGTGCTGCAGCTCAACCTTGCACTTGACGACCTGCAAAAGCGTTAGACTTTTTGGAAACTCGCGCTTTGCGGGAAAAGCTTAACCCTACGGACAAGGCCATGCAGCCAAAAAACAGAGATTCATCCTGCATGGTCGTTTCCCGGATTGCGGGGGCATGATGGGTACGTCCGGGCCTTCCCGCGAAGCGCGAGCCGACGCTTTGCTCGATGCCGCCAGCGAAGATCGCGAGCGTCGCCTGAAAGTCTTTCTGGGCGCGGCTCCGGGTGTCGGCAAGACCTTTGCGATGCTCTCGGCCGCAAGAGAGCTCAAGCGTCAGGGCATCGACGTCGTCGTCGGCCTGGTCGAAACCCATGGCCGCGCGGAAACCCAGGCCTTGCTGGAAGGGCTGGAGGAACTGCCGCGCCGTCCCGTCGAATATCGCGGCAAGTCATTTACCGAGTTCGATCTCGATGCGGCACTCGCACGGCGACCGGCGGTGGTGCTGGTCGACGAACTCGCGCACCGCAACCTGCCTGGCAGCAGGCATGAGCGGCGCTGGCAGGACATTGCCGAGCTGCTCGAAGCGGGCATCGAGGTCTATACCGCGCTGAACGTGCAGCACCTGGAAAGCCTCAATGACCAGGTGCGGCGCATTACCGGCGTCACGGTGCGTGAAACGGTACCCGATGCGTTTCTCGATCGCGCACGCGACATCGTGCTGGTCGACCTTCCGCCACGTGAATTGATCCAGCGCCTGAAGCAGGGCAAGGTCTATGTGCCGGAAACGGCCGCTGCCGCGCTGGATGCGTTCTTCTCACCCACGAATCTCGTCGCCCTGCGCGAACTGGCGGTGGACACCGTTGCCGGGCATGTCGACAGTGACCTGCGCGAACACATGCTGGCGCGCGGTGGCGTCATGCCGGTCCGCCGGCGTGTTCTCGCGGCGATCGACGGGCATACGCAAAGCGAGTATCTCGTACGCATCGCCCGACGTATCGCCGAACGTCGCGGCGCGCCGTGGAGCGTTGCCTTCGTCGATACCGGTAGCACGCTGGACAAGGCGCGGCGTGAGCGCCTCGACAGTGCGATGCGGCTGGCACGTCGCCTTGGGGGCGACGCCGTGGTGTTGCGCGGACATGCCATTGCCGATGAGCTGATCTCGCATGCCGATCGCGAAGGCATTGGCCAGATCATCCTGGGCCGCACGCGCGAACGGCCGTTGGCGCGCATGCTGGGTCGCTCGTTGACGCAGCAGTTGCTGCGCTACGGCGCACACCTGGAATTGACCATCATTGCCACGCCGGCCGAGCGCGCGCAATCGCGCCGACGCCTGCGCATGCCGGGTGGGCGAGGGCGGCGCGACGAGTACGTCTACGCCACGCTCGCCACGCTGGTCGCATTCGGCCTGTCGTTTATCGCTGATCGTTATCTGTCCGTAGCGAATCTGGCATTGATCTTTCTTACCGCCGTACTGGTGGTGGCGGTACGTACGCGCATGGCTGTGGCGGTCTACACCGCCGTACTGTGTTTTCTTGGCTACAACTTCTTCTTCGCGCCGCCGCGTTACACGCTGGCGATCTCCAATGTGGACGATCTGCTGGCGGTAACCCTGTTTCTGGTCGCTGCGCTGGTGTGCAGCCGGCTCGCTACCCGTTTGGCCAGCCAGGTCGAGTCGATGCGTGCGGCGCATGCCCATGCGCGTGCGTTGCTGGCGCTCGGACAGCGCTTGTCGACCAGCACCGATGCGTCCGGCATTCGTGAAGTGGGCGCCGCGGCATTGGCGCATGCCCTGCGTTGCGACGTGGCCATACTCGCGCGAGACGCGTCCCAGATACTGCACGTGATCGCTACCGCACCGCGCGATTTTCATCTCATTGCACAGGATCTCGCCGCCGCCGAGTGGAGCGAGCAGCATGCCGAGCAAGCCGGTCGTTATACCGATACCTTGAACGCCGCACCCTGTTGGGTGCTTCCCCTCGGCGGCGAAGGCACGCATCTGGGCGTGGCGGCATTGCGCTTCGATGCCGAGGCGGGCGAGCCAGACCCGGACAAGCGCAGCCTTGCCCTGGCGATGGCGCAGGACATCGGCCAGGCGCTGGAGCGTGCGCGCTTGACCGACGAGCTGGAAGGTGCGCGAGTGCAGGGCGAAACCGAGCGCCTGCGTAATGCGCTGCTTTCGTCGGTGTCGCATGACTTGCGCTCGCCGCTTGCCTCGATGATCGGTTCGGCCGGTACTCTTTCCAGCTATGGTGACCAATTGCCGAAACAGGAGCGCCAGGAACTGCTGGACGCCATCCTTGGCGAGGGCCAGCGGCTGGATCGCTATATCCAGAACCTGCTCGACATGACGCGCCTGGGTCACGGCACGCTCAAGCTCAACCGTGATTGGACCGATGCAGCCGAAATCGTCGCCGCTGCGGTGACTCGCCTGCGCAAGTTGTTTCCGGATCTGCGCGTGGAAACAGCCCTGCCACCGGATACCGTGCTGCTGTTTGTGCACCCGGCACTGATCGAGCAGGCGCTGTTCAATATCCTGGAAAATGCAGCGCGCTTCTCGCCGCCCGATCAGCCGGTACGCGTACTGGTGCGTGCTCATACGGACAAGCAGCAGATCACCATCGACGTGATCGATCGTGGTCCGGGCATTCCCGAAGACGAACGCGCGCTCATCTTCGACATGTTCTATTCCGTCTCGCGTGGGGACCGCGCGCCGCAAGGCACCGGCCTGGGGCTGGCGATCTGCCGGGGCATGATCGGCGCCCATGGCGGCAGCGTCGAGGCCTTGCCTGGCGACGGCATCGGCACGACTATCCGCATTACGTTGCCGCTACCCACACCGCCATGACCTCTGCCATTCCCTGCGTGCTCGTGATCGACGACGAGGCGCAGATCCGAAAGTTCCTCGATATCGGCCTGCGCGCCGAAGGCTACGAGGTATTGCTGGCGGCCAACGGCGAAGAGGGATTAGCGCTGGCGGCCACGCGCAGCCCCGATCTGGTCATCCTGGACCTGGGCCTGCCTGACCGTGAGGGCCACGAGGTGCTGGCCGACCTGCGCCAATGGAGTCAGCTGCCGGTGTTGGTGCTTTCCGTGCGCGACACCGAGAAAGAAAAGGTGCGCGCACTGGATGCGGGCGCCAACGACTACGTCACCAAGCCCTTCGGTATCCAGGAGTTGATGGCGCGCCTGCGCGCATTGCTACGCAATCGGCCCGGTGAGGTTGAGGCGCTGCCGCGCTACGACGATGACCGCCTGCATGTCGACCTGGCCCAGCGTGAGGTGACCCTCGATGGTCAGGTATTGTCGTTGACGCGCAAGGAATACGCCGTGCTGGCGATGTTGCTGCGCCACAGCGGTCGCGTGGTGACGCAGCAGCAGTTATTGCGTGAACTATGGGGGCCGACACATGTCGAGGACACCCACTACCTGCGTATTGTGATCGGCAAGCTTCGCCAGAAGCTGGGAGACGACCCGACGACGCCGCGCTGGCTGAAAACCGAGCCTGGGGTGGGATACCGGTTCCTGGCGTGAGCCTCGGCGGGACGGTCGCGACTGAAGTCGCTCCTACAAGTTAGGAGAGGCCCAGCTAGCTTGTAGGAGCGACTTCAGTCGCGACCCACCGTGACGCAACCGCAAGTTCCATCCGTCGCTAAGGCCTGCTCGCCGCCGCCGTTTCCGCATGCAACTTGAGTATCCGCCGCAGTTCGAGAATGGCGGCCGACGTCTCCTGCACGCTATGCCATGCCGGTATCGCCAATTCGGAGTCGGCGCCGTCCAGGTGCGCGCTTCGATACGGCACTACACCGTCGCTGGAGTCGATCAGTGGGCCGTTGGGCTTATACACGCCGACGATCGTGTGGTAATGCACCGCTGGCGAGATGGGCAGATCCGCGGCCGCCTTGACGAAGGGATCGCTGTCACTGAGGTTGTCGATGCTGGTGGGAATGCGTGCCGGCGTACCGTCGGGCGTATCGTTCTTGAGCAAGTCGGAGAAACTGGCGACTTCCTTGATCACATTCACGGGCAGCCGGATCAGGTTGACGATCAGGCGCGCAAGGCGATATTTCGCCAGTGGCGTGCCTCGATGCGGGGAGGCCATGAATACCGCGCGTGTGACCTGCGGCATCGGCGTAAATTGCAAATAGGGTGCAAGACGCTGACGCAGCCGCGCCTGCTTGGCTGGAGACAGATCGGAACGGGTCGGGATGACGTTCCACAATCGATCGCCGCTGGACGACACCAGCAGTCGCGCGATCACGCCGCCCATGCTGTGTCCCACGAGCACGACATTGTTCGATGCGCGCGCCTTGCCGCCCGGGTCGAAATGCCGGAACGTGGCGTCGAGCGCCTTGCGAATGCCGGCAAGGTTGACCGCGATCGGCGCATTGGTGGGGTAGTAGACCTCCCACACCTGGTAGTTCTTACGCAACGCCTCATCACCCATGACCTCGTTGGCCACGTTGATCCAGGCCTCGGGGCTGCTCGCCAGGCCGTGCAGCATGACGACAGTAAGCCGGTTCGGGTCATAGGGCTGCATCAACAGCACGCGCGGTGTCGTAATGCCGCCTTCCCTGCCAAGCAGGGAGCGGATCGATTGGCTGGCGAAGCCGGACCGGGCCAGCCAGATGCCATACGGGGCCGTGAAATCCGCAGCGAGCGGGACCGAGCGGCCGCCGACGGCGATCGTGTCGTCGCTATAGGGGTTCCTGGCCATGAGCTGGATGCGCCGGGTCGCCAATACCGCATCCAGCGTCGTGCCATCGAATACCAGGGCGCCGGTGGCCGGTACATACTCCGGTTCCCGCCACGGGATCTCGTTATCGCCGGTGACGGGCGGCGCGACGGCCACGAACTCGGTGCCAAACCCATCGCGTCGATAGACGTTGCGCACGCCGTTGAACCGTAATGTCGAGGCGGGGATCAATTCCGATGGCGCGTTAACACCGCCAGCCAGCCGCAGGTCGGCCTGAGGCGGCAGAAAGGTCCAGTTGGCCAGGGAAGCCTGCGTCCACTCCGGTGTGAGGTGCGGCAATTCCTGGAACAGTCGTGCAATGGCGCGCTGGGCGGAAAAATTGTAGAAGCCGATGACCTGCACCTGGCGCAACTCGAATACGCGGTCTTCAGGGCGGCGCTGCGTGTAAAAAAGATACGCATAGGCATAACGCGACGCCTGCAGGAACGCATCCAGGGTCGAGTCGTCCATCTCGGCGTCTTTGTCCGCGCGATCGTTACGGATCGCCTTGCCCAACCAGAGTTCGGAAAGCGCGGAAAGCCGTTGCTCGTCATTGAGCCCCGCCGACGCCTTTACCGTATCCACGCAGGCGTCGAAAGCCTTGGTGCAGGCATCCGGGTTGAGCGCGACCACATTGAGCGACTGCAGGGTCTGGTCGCTGACCCGACCGGTAGCGATAACGTCGTTGCGTTGGCCGCTGATGTATTCGTGCGACTTGACGCGACTCACCCCGACCATCGCGCATGCGCTCAGGCATAGCGACATCGCGAGTACAGCGTATCGTGCGATCCAGGTCCTCGATCCAGGTGTCATGGAGCCCTATGCCGATGTATTCGGGGAGTCGGCGGATTCTAAGCCAATCATGCATTGCCTTGATGTCTTCAACATTGCACCCTTGCCAAGGGCATCCACACACCGCGGGAAAGAGACGATGAGCATAGGGCGGAGGATGGGCAGGGCGGCGCTGGCGGGCCTGGTAGTGCTTGTCACGGTACTGTCCGGGCTATGGGGCGCCCTGGCGCTCTGGTATCAACTGCCCCTGGGTTCGGTCATGCGAACCGTGGCGGCCGCCGTCTGGCTGATTGGCGCGATTGCGCTGCTGGTGTTCGCCGCTGTCCAGCGCAGCTGGCTGCCGCTGGCGGCCTATGGTCTGGCCTATCTTGTTCTGCTGGGATGGTGGGCGACGATCAAGCCGTCCAACGACCGGATCTGGTCCGACGACGTGGCGCAATTGCTCAGCGGCACGGTGCAGGGCAGCCAGGTCACGCTGCAGCATGTGCGCAACTTTACCTGGCGTACGGACGACGACTATGACGTTCATTGGGAAACGCGCCAATACGACCTCGAACATCTGGTGTCGGCCGATGCGGTGCTGTCGTACTGGGGAAGCCCGGCGATCGCGCACGCGATGATCTCCTTCGGCTTCGACGACGGACGGCATGTGGTTTTTTCCGTCGAGATCCGCAAGGAGCGCGGGGAGAGCTATTCGCCGATCGGCGGCTTCTTCCGTCAGTTCGAGACGATTCTTGTCGCAGCCGACGAGCGCGACATTATCCGCGTGCGAACCAATGTGCGCGGCGAAGACGATTACCTGTATCCATTGCAGATGGACAAGCAAGCGATGCGTGCGCTTTTTCTATCGTATGTGCAGGCGGCCAACGAACTGGTCGGCACACCGACGTTCTACAACACCTTGACGTCCAACTGCACCACGATCGTCTACCGCATGGCCAGACAGATCAGCACGGATCTGCCGCGAGACTATCGTCTGCTGTTGACCGGCTATCTTCCCGAGTATTTCCATGACGTGGGTGTCGTGGATCGGAGCATCTCGGTCGATCAGCTCCGTCAGCGCAGCCGGATCACCGATCTGGCCAGGCGCAGCGGTCGGGCGGATGATTTTTCAAAAGCGATTCGCGCGCGCGCAGAGTGATCCGTACCGATGCATCTACGGCGGTGTCAGGTGTAGTTCTGCTTTTTTTGAATATTTGTCATCGAATAATTTCGTGATTAAAATCAAATATTTAAAATAAATTCTAAAGAACTGTTTGCGGTGTGCGAGGAGAATTCGCCTACGGAACGCGGGGTTATTCTCCTTCACTCGAAAGACCCGCGTCCGTAGGTCGGTAGCTACCGACTTTCATTCCCACAGGATTGATTGGATGAATCTGAAGCTTCTCTCTTCCGCACTGCTGGCTGCGGCGCTGGCTGCGCCGTCCGCGTTTGCCGCCGATGGCATCATTACCTTCAATGGCGCGATTACTACGACATCGTGCCTCATCAATGGCGCTGCGCCCGGCGCGCCGGCATCGAGCTTCACCGTTACCATGCCGACCGTGAACACGTCTTCGATGCCGAACATCAGCGATACCGCCGGCGCGACGGGCTTTCGCATTCGGATCGGCGGTGCTGGTGACACCAATTGCACCAACGGTACGAGGGTGTACGCTCACTTCGAGCCTGGTCCGACCGTGGATCCCACGACGGGATCGCTGATTCTGCAGGGCACAGGCGCTGCGGCCGGCGTGCAAATCGAGTTGGCCAATAAGCTCGGCAGCAAGATCGACATCTTCAATGATCAGGACAGCTCGCAGATCAAGGAAGTTGTCGCAAACAATGAGGCGACGCTTGCGTACATCTCGCGCTACGTGCGCACCGGCGCCGTTACGGCCGGTCCGGCGAACAGCTCTGTGATGTACACGGTCAGCTACGAAGCTGCGCCGTCGCCGTAAACGCGCCGCCAAGCGTCTTTGCTCGGGTGGCCGGCCCATTCGGCGGCCTCCCTTTTGCAAAGCATCGATCATCTTCCTGATGTTGGATATTGTGTCGTGAAAAAAAGGAAGATCGCACTTAAGTGTGTGATGGCATTGATCTCGGGGTTTTTCATTGCCAATCAGCCGGCGAACGCGGGCGTGGTGCTTAATGGTACGCGATTCATCTATGCCTATCAACTCGCGGCTTGGCGACTGCGCGGGCACCTGCACGAGGACAGGGGAGACATCTGGACCCGTGTCGCCAACTACCACTCGCGGACGCCTCGTTTCAACGAGCGGTATCGCGCACAGTTAATGCGCAGGGCATATGACTGGGAACAGTGGCTGAGTGCGCAATTTCCCGTTCGCATCGTCAACGAGATTGCCAAGGCTGCCGAGTAGCGGCAACGGCCAAGCCAGCTAATCGTTCAATCATTTGAGAAAACAAGCATGAGTCATCCCTTTTTCTTCAGGCGTCATCGCATGGCGCTCGTGTTGCTGGCATCCACTGCGTTCCAGATCGCCCCCGCCTGGGCAGGCTGTTCGATCGCCAGGACGCAACAATTTCCGATTCAGCGAAGCAGCGCTCTGATTGTGGGAAGCGGAGTTCAGGTGGGGGAGGTTGTTTCGGAGAGCGTGGTCAGCGGGCCCAATCTAACGCAGCTGATCTGTTTTCCGGGGGATGCGCGCTTCTACAGCGGATTGATGGCGTCCGCGCCAAGCGATCCATCCGTGATCCCGTTGAAAGTGAATGGGCGGGATTCCGGGTTTGGCGCACGCTTTGCCATCAAGGAAACGGGCGATCCTGATTTTCAGGTCTTGCCCATCGACCGGCGCCAGACATTCACGGTTCAAACCACGATCAATGGCAACGCCCAGCTACGCTACCAGCTTGTACGACTGCCTGGACCTATCCAGTACGGCCAATTTGAGCGGGGAGTGCTGGCGCAATCCGTCGTCACGCTGGCGGACAACGTCAGGCGTGGCGCGTACCGCACCATAAGTATGGATAACCTGACCATCGCGCGGCCAAGCTGTTCGATCACCAACGACTCGCTGACTCAGTCGGTATCGCTGGGCACGCATGCCATCGGCAGCATGCCACGAGTCGGCGACGGGTCTCCCTGGCGTCCTTTCCGGCTGGTCATGAAGGAGTGCGACGATCCGCAACATGTCATTGCAGATATCACTTTCGGCAAGAGCTCTGACGCCGATCGAACCAATGGCTCTTTGTTCTCGCTCGACGCCAATAGCGCGCAGGGCGTGGGCATCGAAATAGAAGGTCCCGCAAATGTCGCCGTTGTACCCGGGAGGATGACATCGTTGCCCGCGGTCGGTACTGGGCAGGACTTTGGTTTCCGTGCGCGCTATCAACGTACGACAGCAGCAGCCAGGGCGGGTACGGCGAACAAGGCGCTGACGGTCACGGTAGAGTTCCGTTGAATCTTCGCCGCGGTTTGAGGGTAAGCGGCGGCTGCGCCATATTCGCCCTGGTGCTGACCTGGTCGGTGCTCGGCGTGGGCTATCTGACCGGCATGCGCCTGAACTTCACCGGTAGCTTGCCCAAGGGCCTGTACTGGACGACGGATGCGCCGGTGGGCCGAGGCAGCTACGTCATGTTCTGCTCTCCGCCGGAGAACGCGTTCGCGGAGGCTGCCGCCCGTCGTTATTTCTCGCCGGGCCATTGTCCTGGCGGGTATCGCCCACTGCTCAAGCGCGTGGCCGGAGTTTCCGGAGATAGGGTGGCAGTGGCCCAAGACGGAGTACGCGTCAATCGACGGCTCCTGCCCTGGAGTAGGCCGCTGGATGCTGACCTGGGCCAACGGCCGCTGCCGCACCTTGCCGGCAAGGATTTTCTGCTTGGTCCGGACCAACTTTGGGTGATGTCCGATACGCAGCCTTATTCTTTCGATAGCCGTTATTTCGGGCCGATCGAGCGCGGTTGGATTCGAGCGATCGTGCGTCCGGTGTTGACCTGGGGCCCGGGTGGCATGTTCGGCCCGCCCGCGATCGACCCTGCCGTTGCCCCGTTGAGGATTTTTTCAATCCGATGAACAGCTTGGGATACCCGTGCGGATCCCCGGGTGCTCACCCACAAAGCCTGTCTGCCGTCCAGTCTATATTCGTGAGACGGCCTGCCCGTATCATGACAGGCCAAATCATCCCGGCCGCAAAAGCCCCTCAAGCTGCGGCCGGCTCACAGAGGACATCCATCCATGGCACGTGGCATCAACAAGGTCATTATCGTCGGCAACTTGGGCGCCGATCCGGAAACCCGCTACACCGGCAACGGCACTGCGATCACCAGCATCCGCATCGCCACGTCCGAGTCGTGGACCGACAAGCAGAGCGGCGAAAAGCAGGAACGCACCGAGTGGCACCGCGTCAAGCTGTTCGGCCGTCTGGCCGAGATTGCCGGCGAATACCTGAAGAAAGGCCGCCAGGTCTACATCGAAGGCTCGCTGCGTACCGACAAGTACACCGACAAGGACGGCGTCGAGCGTTTCAGCACCGACATCATTGCCGCCGAAATGCAGATGCTTGGCGGTAACGCCGGCGAAGGCGGTGGCACGGGTGGTGGTGGCGGTGGTGGAAACTATCAGCGCTCGCAGGGCGGCGGTGGCGGCGGTCAGCGCCAGGGTGGCGGCAACTACGGTGGCAATCAGCGTGGCGGCGGCAGTGGCGGCGACTACGGCAATCAGCGCGGCGGCAACGATGCACCGCGTAGCGCGCCGGCACCGGCTGACAATAGCTTCGATGACGACGATATTCCGTTTTGACGCATACCTGAGACACACAAGGTAGATTCTTAAACAAAGCCCCTGATCCTTCAGGGGCTTTGTATTTGCAAAACCTGCTTGTTCGTCTTCTCGGCCGGGCGTTGGTCAGAACAAGTCGGCCGTAATAGTGAAGTTGAAGTTGCGCGCCGGAATAGTCCAGTACAGCGGCGTACTATCCGCGGCCGTGGTGCCGGCAAGCGCATTGATGGACGTGTTGTTGAACAGGTTGTTGAGCTGCACGCCGATCTTGATATCCCTGACATCACTGATGTGGGGATCGAACCGATAGCTGGCTGCCAAGTTGGTGATCGCATAGCCGCCGATCGGTGTGTCGTCGGTACTGTTGGCCGTGTAATAGGTCTTACCGACAAATTTATCGATCAGCGACGCATACACCGACCCATTGCTATAGATGACGCCCAGCGCGGCGGTCTTGTGCGGAGTATTCGCGTTCCACAGATTGTCGGTGGTCTGGATGGCGCGGTTGAGCGAACCGTTGGCGTAGACGCTGAAACCGCCACCCAGCATGTAGGTGCCTTCGAGCTCCAGGCCTTTGTAATGCACGCCACCGCCGTTGTAGTACTCCGTGATGCCGCCAACATGTTGGCTCTGCACGAAGTTGTTGAAGTTGATCTTGTAGACGTCGCCGGACAGCGTCAGGCGGTCGCTGCTCCAGGTGGTGCCAAGCTGGATATTGGTGGTCTTTTCCGGTTGCACGATGCTGTCGGAAGCTGCCGGATTGGGGACATAGAACAGATTGAGATTCGGCGCCAGGAAACCCTTGGCCCATTGCACATAGGCCGTCCAGTTTGAGTTGAACGCGTAGTGGAATGCGGCCGAGGGCAGGGTGGCGTTCCAGTCCTTGGAGTAGTTCAGCGGGGTCTCCGTCTTCTGGTTGACCGGTGCGTCGATGGTGCGCTTGAAGTAGTTGTACTTCACGCCGCCGACAAAGTAGGCGTTGTCGGTAATGTTCCATTGGTATTCGACAAACGGCTGGATGGTGACCAGCGTGTTATTCATGATGCGATCGGCCGAGGCCAATGCCAGCGAAGGCGCGCCCGGTGCAATCACGGGGTTCAGTGCATCGAGTGTGTCGTCGAACTCATAAAGCCAGCGCAGATCGGCCTGATGGTCGTACCACACGCCGGTGCGCACTTCGCCCGGTCCGAGGTCTTTGCTCAGGCGGAAGATGTCGCCCCACGAACGGTTGGTGTTGCGCATGTGCTGGCCGGGGACGTTGTCCGGCGCATAGGCGGTTCCGTTGGGTGTTTCGCCATTGGGATCTTCGCCATTGAAGCCGAAATGGTTGTAGCCATAGGTATAGGCCTTGTTGTCGATCGTCCAGCCGGCAAACTCCGAGTGCAGGCCGATGTAACCCAGATTGGTGTTGATCTTGTCCTGGTTATACCGGTAGTAGGCCTGGCTGGTCGGGTCGTTATTCAGCGCATAGTTCGAGCCGAACTGCGCTATTTGCGCCTTGGTGGCGCCGAACGGAACATACTGGTTGAGTTTGTTCCACAGGGCGGCGAAGGTCAGCGTGGTGTTGTCGCCCAACGGCTGCACGATCTTCGCAAACACGCTTTGGCGGCGCTGGCCGGCATTGGTCAGGTAGCCGTCCGAGTCGCTGTTCTGCACGTTGATAACGGCGCTGGTGCCGCTGTTGGTGAAGCGGCCGGTATTGATGCGAGCGCCCTCCACGGCAGTTTCCCAGCTACCGAGGCTGAAGTATGGGCTGATACCGAACTCGTTGCGCGGATCGAGCGTATCGACCGCAATCGTGCCGCCGAACGTGGCATTGCCAAGCGTGCCGGCCGTACCAGGGCCACGATCGACCAGCACGCTGCTGGTCTCCTGACTGGTGAAATAGGACGTGGAGTGATGCGTGAAGTCGTTGGAATCCATCCACGGGATGCCATCGAATGTCACGTTGTATTGACCATCCTGGAAGCCGCGGATGGACACCACGGGTGCTTCCATCAAGCCGGAGCCATTGGGCGTTACGGCATATACGCTCGGTGCGATAGAGGCAACGTCCGCGTAGTCGCCGGTTGGCGCAATATTCTCCTGAATATACGTGCTGCCGATAATCGACTGCGGCTGTGTGGCGATCGTGGAACCCTGGGTCGGTGCAATATCGGTGACCGCCGAATTTGCCGTCACTTGCATGCCGGCCAGTGTTTTGGCGTTGGTTGATGAGTTGTTGTCGCGTGAATTGTGCGAAGGATTTGAGCTGCTCGCCGTAGCGCTGCCGTTGTTGATCACATCCTGTGCCGAAGTCGGGTCAGCCATGGCCATGGCAACGCACAAAGCGAGATAAGCCGGCGCACAGCGGCGCAACGCGTGATTCGATCGTGTCATTGTTTTTCCGGTGTTGGCGGGGTGTGGAAGGGCCGACACCGTAGGGATGCTATATGACGTTTGGATAACAAAAATATTAATTGGCCGCTTTTAAAGTGCGAAAGATAATGCGCTAAGTTTAAACTAAGTCTTGCCTTATTTATGCCATGAAAAACTCGATTGTTTAATAATATTAATATTAATGTAAGGAGATGCTAAGTGGCGAGCAAGCCAATCATGATAAATAATGGAGTTTTTTCATCGTGCAGATGAAAATTAATTGATCCGCAATTTTTTGGTGCGATTGCGCGGCGCGGATGGGCCCTTGCGCGCGGGTGCACGGTCCAGATATCCAGATAGGCATGCCGGAACACCCCTTGTGACGCATACAACGCCCGGCGACTCTTGGTGTTCCTCGCGCGCATCCCGGACGATGGGCCCATCGACATGGCTGGCGCGCTTTAGAAATTTTTGACGCGCGGCGCACATTGTCCTGAAGCCTGCCGCCGGGGCGTCATCGCCGGTTCGACTCATCGGCGCGGCGATGAGTGCTTCGGGTGGCGTGTCGATCTTCCAGGAAGAACGACGCCTCCGAGCGACCGTTCGTTCGGCTTCCCGTCATGCCCTTTTTAGACGCGATGAACGGGAAATCGAGTTGGCCACGCCACGTCGCGTAGCTCGATATTTTGCCCCTCAGAATAGATGACGCCTCGTATTCAACCTGCTATAAAGCTACATACGAATATTTGTATGACAAATAGCTGCATGGCCGCTGGTGAAACGGCACACGCGGCGCCCGGTGAGTCGAAGGGCAGCGCAATGTCATTGATAACGGTTCTTATTTTGGAACAGAGCCAGCTGACTTGATTCCGCCACGTACCTCGCCTCGAGGCTATCCCGCCATGGGGAACGCACCCGAAAGGAAACACAGCGAATGGTGAAACTCGGAACTGTACGCAGTTTGCATCATCAGGTGATCCAGGAGCTGGGGCGGTTAATCGTCAGCGGTGAACTGGAGCCGGGTAAAAGCCTGCCTCGTGAGGAAATCCTGGCCGAACGCATGAGTGTCAGCCGCACCGCGTTACGTGAGGCGATGAAGGTGCTTTCAGCGAAAGGACTGATCGAATCGCGCCAGAAGACGGGCACGCGTGTACGCGAAGAGACGTACTGGAACCAGCTCGACTCGGATGTGCTGGCCTGGCGTTGTGCCTCGATGCCTACCGAAAGCTTCGTCGACAAACTGGTGGAGATGCGCGAGATCATCGAGCCGGCTGCCGCGGTCAATGCCGCGCGGCGACGCAGCGACGAACAATTGGAGGCCATCGCAAACGCTTACCAGGCCATGGCCGCCGCCGAGGATCTCGATGCCTGGACCACCGCCGATCTGGCCTTTCATGAAGCGGTGTTGCACGCGACGAATAACGAGTTGCTTACGTCGCTGTTCTCGGTGATCGAGACGGCACTGGGTACCTATTTTGTGCTGTCGGCGCGTAACTCGGCCAATTTCAAGAACGCGTTGCCACAGCATTTCAAGGTGTATGAGGCGATCCGCCGCCGCCAACCGGAAGTGGCTCGTCAGGCGATGATCAAGATGGTTTCCGACTCGCGCAGCAATATCAAGAAGCAGCAGACGGAACGCGCAGCCAAGGCCGCTTCCGCGGCAGGTGCAACGTAAGTCGCTCCCGCAAACCAGCAATGCTCGGCTAGTTTGTAGGAGCGACTTCGCAGAACCTCGGAAACTTCAACAAACCTCAGTTTTTCCTATCGTCATTCCGGCGTAGGCCGGAACCCAGTGGTATCGGTTTTTAGTTTTCGCGATGGAGCTGCCTCTTGCAGGCTCTCGCGACAACCGATCGCAAAGCCACTGGGTTCCGGCCTGCGCCGGAATGACGAGTAGGAGGGAGTTTTTCGAGGTTCCCTTCAATCGTGGAAAGCCGCGACTTTACCGAGCCGCGGCTATAAGATCCCTCGACGTCTTTATTGCCCGATGCGATACATCACGGTCGCATGCGGCGCCAGATCCGTCTTGATCGAGCCATCACCCTTTGTCTGGGTGTGTGCCCACAGATCCCGTACGTTGTAGCTCTGGCCGGCTTTCAGGCCCAGCTCGCTGGCTGCAACGGTGACGCCATGTGCCGTATCGGTTTCATTGAACACGACGACAGCACGGCTGCCATCCTTGAGCGGCTTGACGATGACATGGATGCCGCCGGTATCGCGCACTTGATGACCCTGGATGCCGAGAGGATCCTGGTCTACTGCAATGACATCCTTGTTGAGCAGGATCTGCAACGCATCGGGCTTGATCGTGCGCAAATCCGTACCGATCAGCAGCGGTGCCGCCATGATCGACCACAGGCTGAAATGACTACGATACTCGACGTCAGTCATGCCGCCATTGCCCACTTCGAGCATGTCCGGGTCGTTCCAATGGCCAAGGCTTGCGTAGCGGTCCAGCACCACGTTTTCCTTGAAGTTTTTCAACATCGAGGCGTAGCTGTCGCTGATATCTCCGGTGGTACGCCACGAGCCGGCATCGACCGGCGGCTTGCCGGCCCACAGCCAGGGCTTGTTCTCACCCCATTCGCACATGCTGAAGAAAATCTGCCGGCCGCTTCCGCGCAGCGCCTCCGCCATGGCGGTATAGCGTTTATGGGCATCGACTTTCTGGTTGTTGCAGTTGTCGTACTTGAGGTAGTCCACGTCCCAGGAGGCGAAGGTCGCCGCGTCGTCCTTCTCGTGGTCAAGGCCGCCGGGAAAGCCGCGGTTTTCCTTCAACGGCTCGCACGTGGAAACGCCGGCACTGGAATACAGGCCGAACTTCAGTCCGTGCTGATGGATATAGGCGGCAAGCGCCTTGATGCCGCTGGGGAAACGCTTGGGATTGGGCTGCAGGTGCCCGTCCTTGTCGCGCTGCCAGTTCGCCCAACAGTCGTCGATATTGACGTACTGATAGCCCGCATCGCGCAAACCGAGGCTGATGAACTTATCAGCGACGCCGCGAATCATCGCCTCGTCGAACTCGTCGCGACAGTGGGTGGAATTCCAGTTGTTGAAACCCATCTGAGGCAATGCAGGCGTGCCCGCGTCCGCGTGTGCTGGCATGGCAGTCACCGCAGTGGCAGCAACGAATGCGAATGAAACTGCCGCACGCAACAAGCTCGGAATGGAATCTTTCATCGATGTTCCCCGTGACTGTTTGAACGAAATCGGATCATGCGTCATGGCATCGGCACGGTAGGCGTGCCGAGCATGGGTTGCTTGAGCGTGGTGAGCGTCGGCTGGCCTTCCACCAGCAGATCCAGCACCACCAGCTGATTCCCGCTGGGCTTCAGCCAGACACCGGGCACGTACAAGGTGCGTTGCGGACCAATGCTCCAGGTGCGGCCTAGCGGGTGCCCGTTGAGCCAGACAAAGCCCTTGCCTAGGCCGGCGGTGTCCAGGAAGGTATCTGCGGCAGCGCTTCCGGAAACCGGGGCGTTGAATGTGCCGCGATAGAAACACGGCGCATGCCGGCAGGGGCCGCGGGTGTAGTGCAACGCGCTACTGTCTTTGAATGGCAATGAATAGATCTGCCAGTCCTGCAATGCCTTTCCTTGCAGAGTCACGGACCCAAGGATGCCCTTGCGCTCGGCGAGCAGCTTCTCGCCGAAGTTGATGCGCCCATCGTTCTGCACCAGCAGATCGAGCATGTCGCCCTTGGCGAGCTTGAGTGTCAGGCGATCCTGCTTAAGCCGGCGGTCGAGCGTGCCGGCGCGTTTGCCGTTGACGTAGACCTGGGCATAGTCGTGCAGACCATCGACTCGCAGTTCGCCTGAGGCATCGGTGGCCATGCGCTTGCGATAGAGAATATCGCCGTACGCCTGGTCCAGGGCTTCCATGGTCTTGAGTTCGTGCGATGCGGTGGGTGTCGGCAAGACATCCCACAGTGACACGGCCTCATCCAGTTTGATGCCATCGATCGCCTGGGTGGGCGGTGTGGCCGGTACCGGGGGCAGGGTGGCGCCGGTTTCCTCGGCGATCACCTGGCGCGCGGCATCGTACTTCGGCGTGGGCCGTCCGCTTTCATCCAGCGGGCTGTCGTAGTCGTAACTCGTAACGTCAGGCTGGTAGCTATCGTCGTCCCAGTTGGCACCGTTCATCCAGCCGAACGAGGTGCCACCATGGAACATGTAGAAATTGACCGAATATCCTTGCTGCAATATCCAGGTCAGCTCGCCGGCGACTTTCTTGGCATCGGCGACGTGATGCGGCGCGCCCCAATGATCGAACCAGCCGACCCAGTACTCACCAGCCATATAGGGCCCGGTGGACTGCCACGTATGCAGCTTGGCGAACTTTTCTTGCGCATGACCGACGCCGAAGTTGATCACCTCGAGCAAGCCCGGCAGCGAGCCCGGCTGCTCGGCGCTATCGGAGGTAAACAGCAGTGACTTGTCGAAGCCGCTGTCGACAATATCGCGACGAATCTGCTGCAGGTAAGGGCTATTGTCCTTACCGAAGCTGCCGTACTCGTTCTCTACCTGCACGGCGATGATGTTGCCGCCATGCGTCAGTTGCAGTGGCGCCAGTTCCTGGCCCAGCCGGTGCAGCCAGCGCTGTGCAGGCTCCATGAATTTCGGATCGGTGCTGCGCACCTGGGTACCCGGATCCTTCAGGAGCCAGGCAGGAAACCCGCCGAACTCCCATTCGGAACACACGTAGGGACCCGGGCGAAGAATCACATACAGGCCTTCCTGCTGCGCCTCGCGAATGAATTCGGCTACATCGTTTTGCCCGCTGAAATCGTAGTGGCCCGGTGTCGCTTCGTGCGCGTTCCAGAACACATAGGTCGTGATGGTATTGAGCCCCATCGCCTTGGCCATCTTCAGACGCGCGCGCCAATACTCACGTGGTACGCGTGCGTAATGCATTTCGCCGGAGATGATCCGGAACGGCTTGCCGTCGAGCATGAACTGGCCCTGCTCGATGGCAAGGCCATGATTGGAAGGCGTTGGTGCCGCACACAGGCTGCCGGAGAACAACGCGCCGAGCAGCGCACCGGTTAAGACGTTCCTCAATGAACTCACTGGCATACCTCGTTGACCCAGGAGAAAGCTTGATATCCGCCAGGGGCGGTACTGACTTCGGCCCCGGGATCATCCGCGGGGCCGAAGTCAGTCAAGCAGCGCTCGTTCCGTCGAGCAAATTAGAAGGTGCCGCGAACACCGACCGTGTACACCGTGCCGTCCGCTTCGGCATAGAGGAACCGGTTCGGATAGACGGAGTAGTCGTACAGGTGCTGATGGGTCAGGTTGGTGCCGGACATGAACACTGTCACGTGCTTGTTGATGTCGTAGCTCGCGCTCAGGTCAAGCTGGCCATAGGCCTTTCGTGTGTCCGGCTGTGCACCGGCACCGTACGAAATGCTGTTCAGATACGCGCCGCGCCAGTTGTATGCAAGACGCACCTGCACCGGGCCCTTCTCGTAGTACAGGCTCGCGTTGGCCGAGTTACCGATGCCGGGCACTGCGAACTTGCCTGACGCCGCGATCGTGCCCGGATTCAGGTTGGTGCTGCTGGACACGTGCGTGTAGTTGGCCAGGAAGCCCAAGCCATCGAACGGATCGGGCAGGATGTGCGTGAACTGGTAGTTGAAGGTGAACTCTTCGCCATAGATCTTCGACGAGTTCAGGTTGATCGGCTGAGTCAGCGTCCAGATCAGCGGCTGTCCGTTGGCTTGGTTGGTCAGGAATTCCACCGGCGTGCTGACCAGCGTGCTGAAGTTGCTGACCTTCTTGTAGAAGCCCTCCAGCGCGATATAGCTCGCGTCGTCGATGTACCACTCCAGACCCATATCGAAGTTCCGCGAGGTATACGGCTGCAGCTGCGGATTGCCTTGCGAGATGGTCAGCGAGTTCGGGCGGGTGCCGAAGCTGCGGTTGTAGTACAGGTTGCTCAGTTCCGGCGGGGTCAGTGTCTTGGATGCCGAGAAACGATAGATCAGGTTATCAAGCAGGCTCAGCTTGAAGTTCAGCGACGGCAGCCACTTGTGATAGCCGCCATCGGCGGACTGCGGCGCCAGCGGGCCATAGGCGACCTGGCCATCGCTGGTGTCGTTCGGATCGATGTAGTAGCTGATCGGCGGCTGGCCAATCGCCGTGGACGTGGAGTTGATGTCGAGGTAACGCACGCCCACATCCAAGGCCCAGGGCTTTTCCCACATCGTGCCTTCGAAGAGCGCCTTGCCGAAGAACGTCTTCTCGTTCTCCGACACCTTGTTGTAGCTGCCCGGGTTGGGCGCCGCGTTCAAGGTGCCCCCGTTGGAGGCCAGGCCGGCAAGCAGGGCCGCACGCTTATCGGGGGTCAACTGGTTGTACGCCGCAGGCGTGGTCAGCCAGTTGAGATAGGCACGTGGATCGTACTGGATCCACTGCGCCGGCAAGCCCGGCGAGGAAACGCCATGGACCTTGTCGGGCGCCGTGTAGATATAGGCACCCACGGCATCGGGCGGGACTGAGATGCTGTAACCGCAGTAAGCGTTACACAGGATGCTGTTGGGCGTGCTCCAGTTGATCGACTTGACCGAATCGTCGGTGACGCCCGCGCCGAATGCCAACTCGGAAAGCACGCCATCCTTGAAGTTCTTGGTCAGCTTGAGCTGGTACTGGTTGACTGTATTGGTGACGTTGCTACCGGAGCCGGCATTGCAGCAGTGCGCATTCAAGTCGCCAAAATCCGTCGTCGACAGGATGTTGGAATAACTTGGCGGTTCATTGCTGCCGCCATTGGTCCAGGTCGGATTGGTGCCGAAGTTCTTCGCGCCGATGACAAGAAAGTAACCGTTGGGGCTTTGCTTGTTCCATGCCTTGGAGTTGGAGATATCGAGGCTGAGCTTGGTCGATTCATCGATATCGAAGCCCAGGTTCAAGCCATTTTGCGTGCTCTTTTCGTAGCTCGGGTTGTACGACATGACATAGTCGTTCGCCATGACGTTAGGGCCCGAACCCTTGCGCACCCAGCTCAGCGCCGTGTTGTTCGCATCGGTCGTGATCGACTGGATATCGCCGGTGTTGCCGTACTCGCCGAACTCGTGCTCGAGCGGGTCGACCTTATAGCTCGAATACAAGGTATCGAATTGAACGGTCAATCGGTCGAACGGCTTCCAATCGATGGCGCCGCTGAAGCCCTTGCGTGTACGTGTCTCGTCGACGACGTTGCTGGCCAGGGTCTCGGGCACTGCGACGTTGGTGTAGCCGGCAGTGCCGGGGCCGGGCGACAGCTGGGAAATGTTCTGGTTGGTGTACCAGGAATTGGCCTGCGTATTGAGCTGCGTGTCCTTGCGCTTGTAATACGTCGCCGAGGCAATCCAGCCGAAGGTGTGGTCCGAGTTCGTCCAGCCGAAGACACCCGAGGCCTTGGGCGTGGTCTTGCCCTGCCAGTCGCCGGTCAGGTTGCTGTTGACGCCCGCCGCGCTCCACGCGCCATGGATGCCGGTGAAATCCAATGGTCGCGCGGTCTGAATATTGACCACGCCACCGATGTCGACTTCGGGAATGTCCGCCGACGAGGTCTTGTTGACCTGGGCGACACTGATGATTTCAGAAGGCAGTACATCGAAGTTGAAGGCGCGCGAGCCGGATGCCGTGGCCATCTGGCGATCGTTGACCGTGACGGCGACAAATTCGGGACCAAAGCCGCGGATCGCAATCTGGCTCGATTCGCCGCCACTGCGATTGACCGACACGCCGGGCACGCGCTGCAAAGCGTCAGCCACGTTGGGGTCGGGGAACTTGCCCGTCTCTTCGGCCGAAATCGAGTCGACGACGTTGACGGCGTCCTGCTTGATCGCCTGTGCTTTGCGGATCGCGGCCAGCTGACCCGTGACGGAAACCGCGTTCAGCTCGGTAACCTTCTTGTCCTTATCGTTCGTCTTGCCTGACGCGTCCGTGCTGGCCTGATCGGGCGAGGAGGAAGATGGCGTGCCGGCTGGCGGCGGTGTCGGACTCGTTTGCGCGTGTCCCTGCATGCTGTAACCGGTCAAGCAGGCGACTCCCGTCACCATCAGCGCTCGGCGAATAACGATCGCCAACTTCGTATGTTGCATGACAACCCCTCCCCAATCTATGTGGAATACCCGTCAGACATGCACGCAATGCTTCGTTGTCCCTTTTCTGCCGGGCCGAGGCTATGCGCAATCCAGGCTGTCGGCGCCCCCTGCGCACCTAGCCGTCCATCTATCCTGTAAGACCGGCTGCGGCTGCCCGCGGCCAATTGTCTTATTTTAAGATAATACTAAAGAGGGGTGGCTCAACAAGCTGCGCCGCAGCATGGCCTGGCGCCGTCCGGGCCTCCTTAACTTATGGGGCCAAGACTCCGGCAAGGTGCCCGGCGCGTGGGGTGCCGCGAAGGTCGGCGCTCGCTCTTGCCGGGGTGGATGGGTCTGCGTCTGGAGCACGACACGAGAAGTCGCCTTCCGGTCTCTGCTGCGTTCTTTGAGCAGCAGCCCATGGGTTTTGGCTGAGTCCAGTTTCAAATGGCACCGAATGTGCAGGAGCCATGAGGCCAGCCAGGATCATGCACTCGAAAGATTGGCCACTTTTCATATTTGGCTTGCGTTGTAATGAGCGGGGAATATATGCCGCCTTTTTTACTTAACTACAACGTCATTGATTGATTGCACAAATAACAAGCCCCTAATCCCGGGGGCATTTCTCAAAAGGGGATACGCGATGAGTTACGGAATTAATAGGTCCCATGCCCGCACGAAGATGTTGGTGAGAGCAGCCCTGTTCTTCGCCGGCGCCGCGATGATGTCCAGTGCCATGGGCACCACGCTCTATGGCGGCGGATCCACGCTGCCTGTCGGCGCCTACTTTGGATGGAATGCCCCCAATCGTCTGATCTTGCCGGCCGATGTGGATGCCAGCTCAATATTCGGCGCGTGGGCTGGTGCGTCCAATCATGTGCAGTACTGTCAAACCGGCAGCGGCAATGGCAAGCGCGTGATCAACGGCGACACCAGCGGATCGCCGTCTCTGACCGCCACCGGCATCTGCGATAACAATTTGTTGCTGCTCACCGGGTTCAGTGTCCCGACGACCGCCGTGGTGCAGCCGGATTTCATCGATTCGGGCGTGCCGTACTGGTCAGCGGAGTACGCGACATTCATAGCCAACAAGGGGACGGCGCGCGGCGAGCCCGTCCAGTTCCCGGCGATCGCGGCCTCCATCGCCATCGTCTATAACAACTCCAGCCTGTCCAGTCAGCTGAACCTGACTCAAGCACAGGTCTGCGGCATCTTTGCTGGCACCATTACCAACTGGCACGACTTGAACTCGGCCTTTATGTCCAAGGCCATCAAGGTTGTCTATCGTGCGGACGATAGCGGCAGCACGTTCAACTTCTCCAATTACCTGACTGCCGTTTGCGGCATTATCGGTGGCGGCCACTTTCAGACCAGTCAGAATTTCTTTTCGCCCGCATCCGGTTCGGTGATCGCTCTGGTTCCCCTGAATACCGCTACGTCCAAGATAGGCGCCAACGGCGATGCCAACGTCATCGTCGCCGTCAATGCAACCGACGGTACGATCGGTTACGCCGGTACCGGCGACGCGCTCGATCATTCCGGTATTGGCATCAACCCGGTGGGTCACGCGACTATCGATGGCAAGGATCCGGTGACTGATTTTCCAGCCACATTCCCGGTCACGGTCCTATATGACCGAGTCATCGTTAGTGCGAGCCCCACTGTCATGCTGGGCACGCAGACGCCGAACTCGACGGCGAACTGCCTGGGTATCGTCGATCCGAATACCTATGCGATACAGCCGTCGACCCGCTACCCGATCGTCGCGGTGACCTACCTGATCGCTAACCAGAAGGGCAACTCGACGGATCTGACGGCACTGCGCAGCTTCATGATCTATGCTCAAAACCATGCGATCGTCGAACCGGGTTTTGCCCAACTTACAGGTACTGGCATCAGTACGCCCAAAGCGCTCAGCTGCCTGGCGGCGTAATTCAGATACACGAGTCATGCCCTCGGGGGAAGGGATTATCCCTTCCCCCTTTTCGCTTTTGCGACGTGCCTAAAGAGGGGCGCGTAATGATGGGCGGCGATGAGAGTTGCTCTCACATTAATGCCTGACAATCGTGGTGCAAGTCACAATAGAAATAATGACCGACTTTATTTTTGATGTGTCGCTCACAACACGCCTGGTTGTAATACGAGAGCCTTAATAGGCTTTAAAAAGCAACTTCTCATTAACCATCAACGCGGAATCCGTGTGCCCACGGAGGGCCAGTCATGTCCTCGATAAATACCGTGCTCGATCACTTTCGGCATCAAGTCGACCTGCACCCTGATGCCCCCGCCCTTATCGATCGCCATCGCATATTGACCTATGCAGAACTCGACAAGCGCAGCGATGCTGTTGCAGATTTCCTGATCCAAAGAGGCGTAAAGCCCGGCGATCTTGTGCCGCTATTGGCCGGCCGCTCGTCGGAGGTCATCATTGGATTGCTCGGGATCGTCAAGACCGGTGCCGCCTACGTGCCGATCGACGAAACCTACCCTGCGCTAAGACAGCACTATATCGTTGAACAGACGGGTGCTTCCCTGGCGTTATCTACTGCGGGGTCATCTGCGATAGGGCAGTGCGAATGCGTTGCCATCGAAGCGTGCAGCGCCATCAGCGAGCCGAGTGGCAAACCGGTCGAGCGCCTGCGCGAGGCGCTTGCGCCAGAACAAGCGGCCTACGTGATTTTCACGTCGGGCACCACCGGAATGCCGAAAGGCGTGGTTATCGAACACCACTCATTAGTCAATCTGGTTACGTGGCATAACCGGGAGTTTTCGGTCTCGTCGCAAAGCCGGCTCACGTTGATGGCGAAAATCGGCTTCGACATATCTCAGTGGGAGATATGGTCAGCCTTGTGCGCGGGTGCGCCGCTCTATCTGCTGGACGACGCCTTGCGCATCGATGCCGAATTGTTGGCGGATTTCTATGCGCGCCATGCCATTACCCATGCATTCGTACCGACGGTGATGGTGCGCGATGTCGTCAATGCTACCTCCGTGGTACAGACGACCCTGAGCTACTTGTTCACCGGTGGCGAGAAGCTCAATCCCATCGATACCGATCGCGTGGATTATCAGCTTGTCGACTACTATGGTCCCACCGAGGCCACCATCTTTGCCACCGCCAACCGCGTGGTCAGCTCCAGCCGGGGCATGCCGTCCTCCATTGGCCTGCCGATTGCCGGCGCGGAGGTCCTGATTCTCGATGACGTTCTGTCCGACGTCCCGGCTGGCGATCCTGGCGAGCTCTTCATTGCAGGCCCGGGGTTGGCCAGGGGCTATTTGAACAACAGCGCATTGACGGACGACAAGTTCATCGTCCGCGATGGGAAGCGTCTCTATCGCAGCGGTGATCTTGCCCGTTTCCTGCCCGACGGCAGCATTCAGTTCCTCGGTCGGCGCGACGAACAGATAAAGATCCGCGGCAACCGTGTCGAACTTGGCGAGATCGAAGCTCAGCTTTCGTTATTGCCGCAAGTCAGGAAGGCCGCCGTCGGAGCGACCTCGCCACGTGATCCTTCCAGGAAAGAGATCGTTGCGTTCCTGATCGTCGATAGATCCACGGGTGACAACGACAACGCATTGATTGCCGCCATCAAGGAAGGGGTAAAGGTCGTCCTTCCCGACTACATGCTTCCCGCCAGTTACCTCCTGGTCGATGAGTTTCCTCTCACCTCGAACGGAAAAACCGACAAGCAGGCCTTGCTGCAACGCCATGCGATGAAGCTTGCTCCCGTATCGGGTGCCAGGAAGGCGGCTTATGAAGGAGGGCAGGCGGTCATCGCCGACATCTTCAGCGAATTGCTCGGGCATGACGATTTTGGTCCAAACGACAGTTTCTTCGAGATTGGCGGTCATTCGCTGCTTGCGGCTCACTTGATCAAGGACATCTCGGACAAGCTAGGCATCAAGGCTTATATACGCGACATCTACGAACACCCCAGTGTCAGCGCGCTGCACGCCGAGCTGCAACGCAGAACGGGAACTTCGGCCCCTGCTGTCGATGCGGAGCCGATTCGTGCCTTGCAGGATGATGTCTATCTGCCAGAGGGCGTGGTGTTCGATCAGCCCAGTCAACCAGGCCAGATCGCCGCGCCCAAGCACGTCTTTCTCACCGGCGTTACCGGATTTGTCGGCATCCATCTTCTGCAGGAGTTGCTCGCTACCACTCGTGCGGCGATCCATTGTCCCATTCGAGCGCAGAGCGAAGAGCATGCGCAATTGCGCCTGGAAGAGGTGTTGAGCAAGAACGATATTCAGCTAAGGCCGGCGGAGCTGCTTCGCATTCGAGTCTATGCCGCCGATCTGGCCCAGCCGGAATTCGGCCTCGCCTCATCGGACTATCGGTACCTGTGCAGCACGGTCGACATGGTCTATCACTCGGCCAGTGCCGTGAATTTCATCCAGCCTTATTCCTACATGAGGAGGGACAACGTGCAGGGGCTTAGGGAGATCATTCAATTCGCGGCCGCGGGGAAACTCAAACCGCTGGCATTGCTGTCGACGATCTCCGTCTATAGCTGGGGCCACTTGCACACGGGTAAGCGCGTGATGCTGGAGAGCGACGATATCGACCAGAACCTGCCGGCCGTCATCACCGACATCGGTTATGTGCGCAGCAAGTGGGTGATGGAAAAGGTTGCCGATCTGGCCGCAAAGAAGGGGTTGCCGCTTATGACCTTCCGGCTTGGCTATGCCACATTCCACAGCAAGACGGGCGTTTGCGCCGAGTACCAGTGGTGGTCGCGGCTGGTCAAGACCTGCCTTACGCAAGGTACCGTGCCGGCGTTGCGTGACCTGCGCGAAGGCCTGACCACCGTGGATTACATGGTGCGCGCGATTGCGCATATTTCGCGCAATCCCGCCGCGCTCGGAAAGAAATTCAATCTGATTCACTCGCGGGAGAACAATCTTACGCTGCAGGATTTCTTCGACAAGCTAGAAACCGATTTCGGTTTTCCTTTCCGGCGAATTCCTTATGCGCAGTGGCGGGCACAGTGGGAACCGGACTATCAGGCCCCTTTATATCCGTTGCTGAGTCTGTTCAAGGATGTCATGTATGACGGGCAGTCCACCGTGGAGCTCTACCAGAATACGTATGAGTGGGATTGCAGCAATGTCCACGAATTCCTGCGCGGTAGCGGCATCACGGAGCCGGCGTTCGAGAAAGGCGAATTGCGGCGATATCTGAATCGTTCGATAGGATTGGCTATCGCCTGAAACTCCACAGCGAAGAGATCGCCTCGAACACTCTCTTCGCTGCGGCGAAGGTAGCTCGCATACGGCGCCTTTCGGTAGCCAACCGCCCCATGGCCTGAAGCCGTCCCCCCGGTATGGTTCAAACATCGCCACGGCAAGCGCTATGCTTGCTGGTCGGCGGGTCGATCACACTTCGACATTCATCGCCAGACGCCTCACGCCATGGGTACCGGGATCTGTATGCACACGAACGAACAAGCGTTGAAGCGTGGCCTGAAAGAGCGCCACATTCGCCTGATGGCCTTGGGATCCACCATCGGCGTGGGGCTGTTCCTGGGTTCGGCCAATGCCATCAAGCTGGCCGGACCGGCGATCCTCGTTTCTTATGTGCTGGGCGGCCTGGCGATCTTTTTCATCATGCGCGCGTTGGGTGAGATGGCCGTGCACCACCCGGTAGCCGGCTCCTTCAGTCGCTATGCCCAGGATTACCTCGGCCCCTTGCCGGGCTATTTGACTGGCTGGAACTACTGGTTCATGTGGCTGGTGACCTGCGTGGCGGAAATCACTGCCGTCGGCGTCTACATGGGGGTCTGGTTTCCCGATGTGCCTCAATGGATCTGGGCGCTGGCCGCACTGGCGGCGATGGGCGCCGTGAATCTGGCCGCGGTCAAGGCGTATGGCGAGTTCGAATTCTGGTTCGCCATGATCAAGGTGGTAACGATCGTGCTGATGATCGTGGGCGGAGGCGCGATGATCGTGTTCGGCTTCGGCAATCACGGCGTTGCGACCGGCATAAGCAACCTGTGGACACATGGCGGCTTCATGCCTAACGGTGCTCAAGGCGTGCTGATGGCGCTGCAGATGGTGATGTTTGCCTATCTCGGCGTGGAGATGATCGGCCTCACGGCCGGCGAAGCGGATAACCCCGACAAATCGATTCCTGATGCGATCAACTCCGTGTTCTGGCGCATCGTGATCTTCTACGTTGGCGCGCTGTTCGTGATCCTGTCGCTTTATCCCTGGAACGAACTGGGCACACAAGGCAGCCCCTTCGTCATGACCTTCGAGCGGCTGGGCATCAAATCCGCCGCAGGCATCATCAACTTCGTGGTACTCACCGCAGCACTTTCGTCCTGTAATGGCGGTATCTACAGCACGGGCCGCATGCTCTACAACCTGGCCCAGCAAGGGCAGGCACCGCGGGCGTTTGCGGTGACATCACGCGAAGGCATTCCACACAGGGCGGTGCAGGTGTCCATCGTGGCGCTGTTGCTTGGTGTGCTGTTGAACTACCTGGTGCCGGCGAAGGTTTTCGTCTGGGTCACCTCGATCGCGACCTTCAGCGCCATCTGGACCTGGGTCGTCGTGCTGATCACGCAGATGACATTTCGGCGTCGTCTGAGTGACGCCGAACGCGATCGCCTGAAGTTCCGCATGCCGTTCTACCCTTATGCATCCTGGTTCGCACTGGCATTTCTTGTGCTGGTTACCGGGTTAATGGCTTATTTTCCGGATACGCGCGTCGCGTTGATCGTTGGGCCATTGTGGCTTGTTGTGCTGGCCGTGCTGTATTACGCATTCGGTCTGGGAAAGAAGGCGCTGGTGGAAGGTCTTCCTTAGCGCACGACGGTGCAGAACCGATCTCTACCATGTTGAGCAAGGTTGCCAGATCGGTTGACGCGGCTGCCTGCCGGACAGCGGAGCAATCGTCGTTCGAGCGCTTGCTGCGTACTTGGCCTCTATCATTACTAAGCTCGTGCTAAGGGGTTTATAAGTTGTTTGTCAGCTATTCGGCGTAGCTTGCCATGAGTGGTCAGTCGGGTTTCTCGCCGGGGTGCAGATATGCGCGTCCTGCTCGTTGTTGCGTTCGCTGTTGCCATGGCTTTCCCTGCACAGGTGCTGGCGGGTGGCGGGCCTTTTGGTATTGACCACACCGTTCATTACGACAACAGCGGCATCTGGAAGCGCAGCAACCAGCAAGTCTTGATGTACGGCTCGATTTTGACTGTCGGCGCAGGTGCCATCTGGTTGGGCGATAACGATCAACTCGGCGACACGTTCTGGCGCTCGGTTGATTCAATGGCACTTACCGCCGCCAGCACCCAGGTGCTCAAGTGGACGTTCCAGCGGGAGCGACCGTCGCAGACCAACGACCCAAATCGCTTTTTCAAAGGCCTTGGCGCACAAAGTTTCCCAAGTGGAGAGGTTGCGGCGATATCCGCTGCCGTGACGCCATTTATGGTCACGTACGGGCATGACCATCCTGCAGTGTATTTACTGGCGTTGCTGCCTGCTTACGATGCGGTAGCACGCGTCAAGACCCGCGGCCACTGGCAGAGCGATGTATTGGTGGGTGCCGCCATCGGTGCGGGCATCGGTATCTGGGCCAGCAAGCGTCAGTCGCCCTGGATCATCAGCATGTTGCCTGGTGGGTTTCAGGTAGGTTTTGTGCACCATTTCGATTGAATGACGATTCCGGGCTAAGGCCTGGCCAATGACCCTTCCGGCTGGACCGGCGTGTCATCTTCGCGCCGCCATTTCATTCGGCCTTTCTTAAACAGTTCCGCTGCTACCTGATAGGACGCAATCGCCTGGTCGATGGCCAGTGCATCTGCGTTTGGCAGCGGCGTGGTGTCTCCGGTCTGAAAGTTGGGCGATACCTGCTCGATGCGCTGCTTCGGCGACAGGATAGTCAGGCTATTGCTTTGCAGAAAGCCTAGCTTTTGATAGGTGGCGGGGAAGGCGCGCTCCTTGCCGGGCGCGAGCCTCATGATGTCGTAGCCAAAGAAGCGGCTGCGGTAGCTGAAATGCAGCAGTCCCAGGATCGTGGGAGGGATGTCGATCTGCGCCATCATGCGGTCGATGTGCTGGGGTGGCAGATACTTTGGTGCGTAGATGATCAGTGGGATGTGATACATGTTGACGGGTATCGCGCTCTTGCCGGCACTATTGGCGCAGTGATCGGCACTGATGACAAATACCGTGTCATCAAAATAAGGCTTCTTGCGCATACGTCGAATAAAGTCGCCGATCGCCCAGTCGGTGTACTTGACGGCGCTGGGTCGATCACCTTGTGCACCATCGATCCTCCCCTCGGGAAAGGTATAGGGGCGATGGTTGGATGTAGTCATGATATGCAGAAAAAATGGCTTGCCCTGCGCCTTAGAGGCATCCATCCGCGCCATGGCAAGCGTGTAGAGGTCCTCGTCAGCGATACCCCAGACGTTCTCGCTATGGATAGGCATGCCCTTGGGTACCGCGTCGCGGTCGATGGCGTTGTAGCCGTTATGCGAGAAAAAATCGTTCATGTTGTCGAAATAGCCGTAGCCGCCATAGACGAAGTCCGATTGATAACCGCGTGCATTGAATATGTTGGCGAGCGAAAACAAGCCCCGATTGTTCTGCTGGCGAAGCAGCGAATCGCCTGGCGTGGGCGGGACGGATAACGACAAGGCTTCAAGCCCTCGCACTGTGCGCGTGCCGTTGGCATAGAGCTGCGTGAAGAACAGACCTTGGTCAGCCAACGCGTCGATATGGGGCGTAAGCCCGTCTCTGTTGCCAAAATGTGCGAGGTACTCGCCGGACAGGCTTTCGACGCTGATCAGCACGACGTTGAGATGCCGCTCCGCTCCGTCAGCACGAATGGCCCGGGTGATATCGCTCGGGTCGGCGCTCAAATAGGTGGCGTCCGGTGTTTGCAGCATGTCGTGGACAATCGCAAATGCCTTGTCATCGGGAAGCGTGGCATAGAAGCCCGGATAGTCGAGTCGATTGGCTCGAAGCGCGGCGAAAAATTGATAGATGCCGTTGCCTGCCAATGCGTTGACATAGGGATTGGTATGGCGGTCTTTCATTTGCGCGTTGACCAGGCCTGTGCCCAGCACGGTAAGCACTAACCAGGCTGCGGCCACAAGCGAGCGACCGGCGAAATGTGAGCGATCGTCAAGCGTGTAAAGACCGCGACGGGTGAGTGCTACTACCGTAAGGGTGACCAGGAGTATCAGCGACATCCAACGACCCAGCGGGTAGGACTCGCGAATGTTTTCAAGCACTGCGTGTGTGTAGACAAGATAGTCGACGGCGATGAAGTTGAAGCGGGTGCCGAACTCGTCCCAAAAAAGCCATTCCGCCGTGCCGATCAGCAACATGGTGAAAAGCAACAGTGCGGCAAGCATGTAAAGCAGTCGTTGTCCGGTCTTTGATGCGTAGTTGAAAGCACACAGTGGTAGAAAATAGAAAAACAATACCGTTAAAGGCCATAGCGACCGGTGCGGTATGCCGTAGATGAAATGCAGCCCTGCGGCTATCAATAGCAGGCAGACGAGGAGTGACGCGACATAGAGCAACCACCGATGCCATCCCTTATGGCGACCTGTGCGGGTTGGCACGACCCACAGGTAGATCAACAAGGGCCACGCGAAATAAACGAACGTCACTATGTCGTACAAGAACCCGGTGGCAAAGATGTAGACCAGCGAAACTCCAAGGCTGGAGACATTAGCTCCGGCTTTGACGGCCAGGGCGAGCCGGACAACGGATTCGATGATGAGAAATGCCGCGGCAAACCATGCGAGTGGCCGGAATCGTGTCGCCAGCGCGTTGCCGTCGATGGGTTGAAACTTCATGCCTTCGGTTCACTCTTTTGCTCCGCTTCCAATCTAGGAAGCGCAGCTTAGAGAAGACTTAGAGCACGGAGATCGGCGGCAAGTGTTTTGTGAACGAGAGCGTTGATGGAGGCCGATTAGCTGTCGTTGGCCTCAAATTTCCATTCAAGGCTGGCGAATCCTTCGCCAGCCTTGCGAGGCGGGTGTGACGGCTTACCAGCGATAACGCGCTGACACGGTGACTTCGCGGGGATAGCCGTAGTAGCACCATGCTGCACTGTTGCAAGCTGTGATGTAGGTGCGGTCGAAGAGATTGGCAGCCGTTACCTGGAAGCGCCAGTTTTCAACGTCGTAGTGGGCGTTGGCGTCGTACAGCACATAGCCGCCGGTACGGAACAGGTTGTTCGCATCGCCATAGTGTTCGCCGATGTATCGCACGCCGCCGCCGAAGCCCAGACCGGCGAGTGCGCCTTCATGCAGCGAGTAGTCCGCCGAGATCGATGCCTGTCGCTTGGGTACGAGTGCGACCTGCTTGTCCAAGGTGGCATCGTTGGCCCGCGTGACCTTGGCGTCGGTGTACGCGTAGGCGGCGGTCATGGCGAAGTTGTCGGTGACGGCGACATTCGCTTCCAGCTCCGCCCCGCGCGTACGCGTCTGACCTTGCTGCAGCGAGAAGAACAGATGATTCGGGTCGACCGTCAACGCGTTCTTCTGCGTCAATTGGTAGACCGCCGCGGTGATCAGCGAGCGGCCGTCGGGTGTCTGGTATTTCACGCCACCTTCGTACTGATCGCCGGTGGTCGGCTTGAATGCTTCGCCGGCGAAGGTGGTGCCTACCGTCGTCTTGAAGGAATGCGAATACGCCAGATACGGCACCAGGCCGATGTCGGTGGTGTAGTTGAGTCCCAGGCGGCCGGAGAAGGCGTTGTCTTTCTGCGTGCGCGCGCTACCGGCGATATCGTCCTTGACGTCGTTGGTGACCCAGTCGTGCCGGCCGCTGGCGACGATGCCCCACTTGCCCAGGGTGATCTGGTCCTGCACGTACGCACCCAGTTGCTTGAGGAGGTTATCCGTGTGCGTGGTAAAGGGCGTGGCCGGCAACGGTGCGCCGTAGACCGGATCGAAAATGTCGATCGAAGGCGCGCTGCCAAAGCCCGAACGGTAGTCGTTGCGGCTGTGCAGATAATCCACGCCCATCAGCACGGTGTGCTGCACGTCGCCGGTGTTGAAGCGTGCTTCGGCCTGGTTGTCGACGGCGAACACATGTGCCTGGTCGATCAGCGGAAAGTTGTAGCGGTCGAGCGTACGCAGGTCGGCTTCCAGGCCAAGGGCGCCGATCGAGCGATGATCGACCTTGGCGTTCTGTATGCGCAGGTCCTGACGTACCGACCAGACATCGTCGAAGCGATGAGTGAATTCGTAACCGATCGACATATCGGTCTTGTGGTAGTGGTCGTAACCTGGCTCGCCCGGATTCACGTCGCGCGGAATGCGGCCGTTCGGATTGGGATAGAGCGTACCCTGCGACGGCAAGAAGCCGCCCACGCCATTGGAAAGGCTGCGCTGGTAGCGCGCGAGGATCGTCAGCGACGTGTCGTCGTCAGGCTTCCAGGTGAGACTGGGCGCAAAGTAATAGCGATCGTCCTGCGAGTGATTGAGATTCGAATCGCCTTTGCGCGCCAGGCCGACCACGCGGTAAAGCCAATGACCATCGCTGTCGAGCTGGCCGCCGGTATCGCCGGCGAGCTGCTTCTGACCGAAGCTGCCCAGGGTGGCTTCGATTTCGTGCGGTGCCTCCAGGCTCGGACGCTTGCTGGTCATGTCGATCATGCCGCCGGGCGGCAGCTGCCCATACATGGCTGACGACGGGCCCTTGTTGACCTCGACACGTTCCAGGCCGTAAGGCTCGATGCGCGAATCGCCGGTCCAGTCGCCATTGGCCAGGGCGAGACCATCGAGAAAGCGGGCAGGGTCATAGCCACGAATCAGGATCCAGTCGCTGCGCGGATCCGCGCCGTAGCTGCCGCCCACGGCGCCGGCCATGTAGCGCACCGCTTCATCCAGGCCCTGTATGCCGTAGGTGTGCATGCGATCGGGCGTAACCGTGCTGACCGATTGGGGTATCTCCACCGTCGGTGTGACGGTCTTGGTCGTCGAATAGACCACATTGATCGCGTCCAGGGCCACGCTGTCCTTGGCTTGCGTGCCCGTTTTTTGCGCGGCTTTGGTCTGTGTCGTATCGGCGGCCATACCTTCGGCGGCGTGCGCCGGGTGGGCGAGCGCGAACAAGATGGCGACCAGAAGCGCGCTTCTGGAAAGTGTTTGACGCATGACGATGACCTTGTACGAGAAACCGCAGCCCGGACCGGCTGACGGACAGACTAGGTCTAAATGATAGTGATTCTTATTACATAGTCAATCGCGATGGGCTAAGCCGCCCCTAAGTCCATACCCTCATGCTGAGCGGACCTTCCTTTTTACGGTGCCCCATGTCTCCTTTGAATCGCGTTGCTCTCCTGGTTGGGATGCTTGGCGCAGGCTTGCTGCCTTGCGCGGCGGACGCTGCAACGCCAGCGAATGCATTGGGTGTGATTCAGCGTTTGCCCTTGGGTGGTACGGGTGGCTGGGATTACCTGAGCTTCGATGCCCAGCGGCAGCATTTGTTTGTCAGCCGCGGTGATCGCGTGCTGGTGATCGATACCAAACAGATGCGCCAGGTCGGCAGCATCGACAACACCTCCGGCGTACATGGCATCGCCATCGCGCAAGATCTGAAGCAGGGCTTTGTCAGCGACGGTCTTACCGCATCGGTAACCGTGTTCGACCTGGACTCCCTCAAGACCGTCGCGACGATCGACGGCACGGGCGAAAAGCCCGATGCGATCATTTACGAGCCCGGCTCGCATCGCGTCTGGACATTCAACGGCAAAAGCCATAACGCGAGCGTGATCGATCCGGCGAGCAAACGTGTGATCGATACCGTGGCCTTGCCCGGCAAGCCGGAGTTCGCGGTCACCGATGCGGACGGCCATATCTTCGTCAACATCGAAGACAAGTCCGAACTCGTGCAGATCGATGCTGGCAGCCACAAAGTGCTGCAGACCTGGTCGCTGGCACCCTGCGAATCGCCGAGTGGTTTGGCGATCGATGTCGCGCATCATCGCCTGTTCTCGGTCTGCGATAACGAGAAGATGGCTGTGACCGATAGCGTCACCGGGCATCTGGTCACCACCGTGCCGATCGGCTCCGGGCCGGATGCCGTGGTCTTCGATGCCGGCGATGCGACGGTCTACAGCTCCAATGGCGAAAGCGGCACGATTACCGCCGTGCATGAAGACGACAGCGATCATTTCAGCGTCAAGGCGACCGTGCCCACGCAGCCGAGCGCGCGCACACTTGCATTGGATTCGCAGCAGCATCGGCTGTATTTGTCGGCCGCGACGTTGAGCAAGGATCAGCCGGCGGGACAGCGTCCTACGATGGTGCCGGGGAGCTTTACTGTGTTGGTGGTGGGGCGGCACTGAGGCTGAAAAAGCTCCACCTATTTGTCATCCCGGCCTGCGCCGGGATGACAATAGAAACTGAGGCGATTACCCGCCAAAAGAATCCGGCGTCAAAGTCTGCCAGCTCCCATCCTCATTCTCGATACGTATCTCGGTAGCAAAACCCTTGATCGCATCCGTCCGTGCCCGTTCCACGGCATAGCGCAATGCTTCCTTGTCGTTGGAAAAGCGTTGATCCGGCGTCGAGGCTATCGAGACGATCCAGTCGCGGCCTCGCGCCGGCGGGTGTCTCACATAGATAGTGGTCTGGCGGTCTGGCATATGTGCGGTCATAGGTTGAGTTGAACTGTTTGGCCGTGACGAATACCTCAATGTCCGCACATGCGAGTGATGCCCCATCGTTGAGGCCGCTCCAGCGGCATCGCGCTGCAATCAACTATTTTTTTTCAGCGGCGGCCGGCGTTCTTATGCAAGGCCCGCATGACGCTGCGCACCATGGCCTGCGCTACTTACTCCAAGAAACCGCTTAATAGCGCCGCAAGAGGGCCCTGTTGCACTCACTCTTGCTTCAATGCGTGCACCTGTGCTCATAGGGTCTTTCGATTAGTTTTTCTCATGTGCTGATGTCAAATCGTCCGTGTGCAATGGCCGGCACTTTGACTACCTTCCATCGCCATCGATGGGAGCGCCGTAGTTACTGCCTCCCGTTCAACGTACTGAACGCATAGGTCCGAACTTGCTTTTACTTGAGCACGACGCGAAAGAACTGGTGCACCCCCTGGGTATTCCGATTCCGCCAGGTGTATTTGTCGATAGCGGGGCGCTCGACAGCCTGGCGCTCGACGACGGGGCATGGGTAGTCAAGGCGCAGGTAGGCGTTGGTGGGCGTGGGAAGGCTGGGGGCATCGGCTTTGCCGCATCGAAGGTCGAAGCTGCCGACTTCATCCGCAAACATGCCGACGCAACGATCAAGGGGCACCGCGTCGCCGGTTTTCGCATCGAGCGAAAGGTGGACTTCGTACGCGAGGTGTACCTGAGTTTCATGGTGGACGCGGCCGAGCGCGGCATTCGCGTGATGCTTTCGGCGCAGGGTGGTGTGGACGTCGAGGCGCATGCGCAGCATGCCGATGCGATGTTGAGCGCGGTGGCGGCACCGGATCAGGCTTCGCTCGTAGCGGCTGCACATACCTTGCTGCGCGATCTGCCGAACGATCTGCACAAGCCGCTGGGCGATGCCGTCGAAAAGCTCGCACGCGCATTTCTGCGCCTCGATGCGACCTTGCTCGAAGTCAATCCGTTATTCGTCCTGGCCGACGGCAGCTGGATGGCCGGCGATATGAAGCTCGGTGTCGACGAGAGTGCGTTACCGCGCCAGCCAGAACTGGAACAGGCGATCCGTGCACGCCCGGACGCGTACCGCGAATCGAATTTCAAGCTCGAGCACGATTTCGACTATGTCGGTATCGATGCGCATGGCCAGGTCGGTCTGCTGACCACCGGCGCCGGGCTCAGCATGATGTTGATCGATGAGATGCTGCAGGCAGGGCGTCGTCCTTTCAATTTCTGCGATGTGCGTACCGGCCAGTTGCGTGGCAGTCCGGCGCGACTGATCGAGGTGCTGCAGCAGTTCACGCGCGGCCCGGACATCGCTGTGGTGCTGGTCAATGTCTTCGCGGGCATCACCGACCTCGGCGAATTCGCACAGCTGTTGCTTGCTGCGCTCGATGCCGTGCCGGAGATCAAGGTGCCTGTGGTCGCGCGGCTGATCGGCAACAACTTTCCGGTGGCCAAGCAGTTGATCGAGCAATCGGGGCGCCGGATCACGGTGGAGTTCGATCTCGACAAGGCCTTGCAGAAAGCCGTCGAACTGGCGGGAGGGGCGGTATGAGCGGTTTTCATCTCGACCCTCGCGCCAAGGTGCTGGTGCAGGGCGCCACCGGCCGCATGGGCAGCCGCCATACCGAGCTGATGAAACGCTATGGCACGAATATCGTCGGCGGCATCGCCGGCGCCAGTGCCCGGCGCGACGTATCCGATACGCCGCTGTTCGGTAGCTGCGGCGAAGCGGTGGCTGCCACCGGCGCCACGGCAAGCGTCACCCTGGTACCACCGATGGATGTGCTCGGTGCGGTGAGCGAGGCGCTCAATGCGGGCATCAAGTTGATCGTGTCGCCGTCCGAAGGTGTGCCGGTTCGCGATGCCATGGCCGCCTACGCGATGGTCAAGGAACATGGCGCATTCTGGATCGGGCCTTCTACGCCAGGTCTGGCGATTCCGAACCGGTTGAAGCTGGGGTTTATCCCCGATGTATCGCTCAAGCCCGGACCGTTGGGCGTGATGTCCAAGAGCGGCACGCTGTCTTATGAAACCTGCTTCCGCCTGGCTAGCAGTGGCATCGGCCAGTCGGCGTGGGTCGGCGTCGGCGGCGATCCGGTCAAGGGCATGCGCTTCGCCGAGTTGCTGCCGTTCTTTCAGCAGGACGAGCAGACGCGCGCCGTGCTGGTCCTGGGCGAAATCGGCGGCACCGAAGAAGAAGAGCTGGCCGCGGAAATCGAGCGGCTGGCATTCAACAAACCCGTGTTTGTCCTGTTGGCTGGTTCGTCCGCGCCCGAGGGCGTGACGATGGGCCATGCCGGTGCGCTGATTCAGGGCGGACGCGGAACCATTCAATCGAAGACGTCAGCGCTGCGCGGTGTCGGTGCGCACGTCTTTACCAGTATCGAAAGCCTCGTCGAGGGAGTGACTCGCTCCGATGTCTAACGTCATCACCCGTCATCACACCGCCACGCCGCTCGGCATATCGCTCAGCAAGGAGCAGCGCCACCGCATTGCGCAGGTGCGCGAGCTCGTGCAGGGCGAGTTCAAGGGGCGCGGAAAAGAACTGCTCGATGGCTCCTTCCCCTGGGAGAACATGCGCAAGCTGGCCGATATCGGCGTGCTCGGCATGGCCGTGGCCAAGCAGTACGGCGGTTCCGAACTGGGCGTGTTCGACACCGCACTGGTGCTGGAGGAAATCGCCAAGGGCTGTTACATCACCGCCATGGCGGTGCTAGGCGAGGTGGGTACGCAGACCCGCGTGATTTCCGCGTTCGCTCCCGAGCGCATCAAGCAGGCATATCTGCCGGCGGTATGTACCGGCGATTGCGTGCTGTCGATCTGCCTGACCGAACCGCACGCCGGCACCGATGTCGCGAGCTATACCACCAACGCGCAGATTCGCGGCGACAAGGTCATCTTGAACGGAACCAAGTCGTTGATCAGCCGCGCCGAAGAGGCAGGGCTGTTTGTGGTGTTTACACGCGTCGATGATCAGCCAGGGCTCGAAGGTATCGGTTGTGTTCTGGTGGAGCAGGGGACGCCCGGTCTGATGCTCACGTCGAAGGTTCATACGCTCGGCGGCGAGAACCTGCACGAGGTGACGTTCACGGATTGCGAAATTCCGCTCGATCAGCTCGTCGTGCGCCAGTCAGGCTTGAAGTCGCTACTGTCGGCATTCAATACACAGCGCTGCCTCAATCCCAGTATCTCGCTCGGCCTGGCCGAGGGCGCGTTCGACGAGGCGGTGTCCTATGCCGCCGCACGCAGGGCCTTTGGTCGATCGATCGGCGATTTCCAGGGTATGCGCTGGAAGCTGGCTGACATGTTCATTGCGATCGAAGCCGCGCGCGGTCTGCTTTACCGCGCATGCCTCTCGGCCGATCCCTTTCCCGATGCCTTGCTTGCGGCGACGGCCAAGATCCGCTGCAACGAGATGTCGCTTGAAGTGACCAGCGAGGCGCTACAGATACACGGCGGCTTCGGTTTCACCGACGACAGCGTCGTATCGCGCCTGTATCGTGGCGCGCGCTACGGAACCCTGGGTGGCGGTACCTCCGAGACCCTGCGCGACCTGATCGGCAAACGGGTTACCAGCAGTTTCGACGCGAAGGAGGGCATTTCCGGTCTGTCCTTCGCGCAGCCTCTCGAAAACGGTTTTGTTTAGGAGTCAGAAGCATGGGCAACAGCATCGACATCACTGCAAGCGACGGGCATCGCCTGTCGGCCTATGTGGCCGAACCGACCGGAGCGACTGTCGGCTCGCTGGTGATGCTGCAGGAGTTCTTCGGCGTCAACGCGCATATTCGCGAGATGGCCGAACAGTATGCGCGCGACGGCTATCACACGATCGCACCGGCCATTTTCGACCGCGTCGAGCGCGACGTGGAACTGGGTTACGACCCGGCAGGCATGCAGAAAGGGCGCGAACTGCGCGCTAAGCTCAATCTCGACCAGACCATGCTGGATATCCAGGCGGCGATCGATGCAGTCAAGCCTTTCGGGCCGGTAGCGGCGTTGGGTTACTGCTGGGGCGGTTCGCTGGCCTATCTGGCGGCTGCCCGCCTGGACGGCGTGGTCTGCGCCGTTGGTTATTACGGTGCGCAGATCGCAGGCCACGCCAACGAGACGTTGCACGCGCCGGTGCTGCTGCATTTCGCCGAGCACGATGAATACATTCCGCTCGCCGACGTGGAGAAGATCCGCCAGGCGCATCCGGAGATCGAGATGCATCTCTACCCGGACACCGAGCACGGCTTCAGCTGCAACGACCGCCGTTTCTACGAGCCCAAATCCGCTGCGCTGGCGCGCGAGCGTTCGCTGGCTTTCCTTGCGCGCCATCGGCTGCGCTGAAACAACGTACGAGTAACCCGATCATGCGCGTCGATTTCCATACCCACATCATCCCGCCGCCGGACAAGCTGCCTGATTGGAAGGCGCAGTTCGGTCCGGGGCGCTGGCCCAGTCTGGTGCCGCAGACGGAAGATTCGGCCGTGCTGATGATGGGGGAATCCACCATCATGAAGCTGGACGATCGGTTCTGGTCGCTGGACCGCCGCCTGATCGACATGGAACGCCAGGGCGTTGATCTGCAGGTGATCTCGCCCATTCCGATGCTGAGTTGTTATTGGGCTGCTCCTGAAGCGGGGCAGGCGGTGGCGCGTTTCCTCAATCAGCATATTGCCGAGCTGGTGGCCACCAAGCCGGACAAGTTCGCCGGCATGGGCACGGTACCCCTGCAGGATGTCGATCGCGCGATCGAAGAGCTGCGTTTTCTGCGCGAGCAGCTGAACATGCGCGCGGTGCAGATCGGTAGCTGCCCGGCCGGTCGCGACCTGGACGATCCGCTGCTGTTCCCCTTCTTCGAGGCGTGTCGCGATCTGGGTGTGGCGGTCTTCGTGCACCCGATGCAACCGTTGATCGGCGGCGAGCGCCTGGCGCGTTATTACCTGCCGAACATTGTCGGCAATCCGCTCGAAACCGCTCTGGCCATGACGCGACTTATCGTTGGCGGCGTGTTGGAGAAATTGCCGGACCTGCACATCTGCTTCGCGCATGCGGGCGGTGCTTTCCCGCTGGTGCTCGGTCGTGTCGACAAGGGTTTTGCCGTACGCGCGGAAATGCGCGAGAACATCCAGCGCAAGCCCAGCGAATATGCACGGATGATCTATGTCGACGCATTGACCTTCGACCCGGCCAGCCTGCGCCTGGTGGTGGACAAGCACGGCAGCGACCGCGTGCTGATGGGTACCGATTATCCGTTCGGCCTGGGTGAAATCGATCCGATCGGCGCGATCAAGGATGCCGAGCTTTCCGAGGAGGTCACGCGCGCGATCATCGAGGGCAACGTCTGGGCGTTCCTGGGCGAGCATCGCTAGGTCCCGATGAATATCTTCCATGCCAATCAGGTCGGAACGGTGCCCCGCGCGTCGGCGGCCGGCGAACACGAGAGAGTGATGAAGCCAGTCGAATCCATCGAAATCGACACGCTGGTCGACGGTCAGAAAATCGGCGCGCTGGTTATTCGTATCGTCGTTCTTTCGCTGTTGGTGCAATGCGCCGATGGTTTCGATCTGGCGGCCATGTCCTATGCCGCGCCCGAGTTGATCCGCTCCTGGCACTTTCCGGCGTCGGAGCTGGGGCCGGTGTTCAGCGCGGGCCTGGTCGGCATGGCCGCGGGCGGCCCTTTGTTCGGCTACATCGGCGACCACTATGGCCGTCGCATCGCCATCCTGCTTTCGACCCTGGTGTATGGCCTGTTCAGTCTGCTGATCGTGGCGTCGCCCGATCTGCACATCATGCTGGTGCTGCGTTTCGTCTCCGGCGTGGGCCTGGGCGGCCTGCTGCCCAACACCGTCGCATTGAACGCCGAGTTCGCGCCCAAGCGACTACGCGCCACGCTGATCATCATCATGTTCATGGGGCTGGCGGTCGGTGGCATCCTGCCTTCGGTGGTCGCTACGACCTTGCAACATGCATTCGGTTGGCGTGCGTTCTTCTTTGTGGGTGGCATTGCGCCACTGCTGCTCGCTGTCATGCTGTATTTCATGCTGCCCGAGTCGATCAAGTTCCTGGTCGCCAAGAAGGGCGCGAGCAAGCAGGCCACCGCATTGGCCGCCCAGTTGCGCCCGGATCTGGCAATTACGCCGCGTACCCAACTGCTGGTGTCAACGCCGAGCCAGGGCGCCCATACCTTTTCTCCGAAGCTGCTTTTCACGGATGGGCTGGGCTGGATCACGCTGCTGGTGTGGCTGTTGTTTTCCGCAGCCCTGGTGGTGAATTTCTTCGTCAACAGCTGGATGCCGACCCTGTTTCGCGCGGCGGGCCTGACCAGCGATGAGACCGCGGTTACCCAGGCGGCCTATTACGTCGGCGCCATCGTCGGCGGCCTGGTGATCAGCCGGCTGATCGATCGCTGGGGTATCGTCGCCATTGCCGCCTATTTTCTTATCGGCGGTCCGGTGGTGGCGGCGATCGGTACGACCGGCTTGTCGCATGCCGCATTGACCGGCGTGGTGTTTCTTACCGGCGCTTGTGTGCTCGGCAGCCAGTTGGGCATGAATGCGGTGACCGGCATGATTTATCCGACCAGCATTCGCTCCAAGGGAGCGGGTTGGGCGAGCGCCATCGGCCGTATTGTCTCCACCGCAGGCCCGGTGGTCGGGGGCTGGCTGATCGCGCGTCACACGCCGCTGCCGCAATTGTTCCTGGTGCCGCTCATCCCGCTGCTGGCTGGCGGCATGGGTGCCTTGTTGCTGATCTACCTTTGCTATCGCCGTTTTCGCGGCTTGCGTCTCGATGAGACGGCAGCCGGCACGGACGCGCGTTCCTAAGATTTGTTCAAACCAGATAGTTGTCGAGGACTTCTCCCATGACAGATATGCATGCCGACGTAGCACCGGTCGAGACCGAAGCGGAGTTGCGCAAGAAAACCGCGGTCATGTGCCGGATGTTGAACCTGCAGGGTTCGATCGGCATGTTCGGTCATGTGTCGATTCGCGTGCCTGGCACCGATCGCATCCTGCTCAGCCCTGGTGCGGGTTCGGAGAAAGGGCTGGTGCAGCCCGAGCAGGTATTCGTGTTCGATATCAACGGCGAGATCCTCGAACACCCTGGTGGCGAGATTCCATTGGAGTGGCGCATCCATACGCAGATTCACCGCGATCGCCCGGAAATCATGAGTGTCACGCATCTGCATGCGCAGCACTCGACGCTGCTGGGCATTGCCGGTCGTGATGTCGTTCCTGTGTTTCTGCATGGTGCCTTCCTCTATACGGGCGTGCCGACCTGGAACGATCCGCGCCTGGTGGTTTCCGATTCGCAAGCGGCATCGCTGTCGGCGGCGCTGGGCAAGAACGTTGCGGTGCAGATGCGCGGTCATGGCAGCGTAGTGGTCGGCGAGACGGCGGAGATCGCCTTTTTCCGCAGCACGTTTTTTGAAGAGAACGCACGCAAGCAGGTGGAGGCGGAGATTCTCGGTGGCGCCTTGCCGCTTAGCCAGGAAGAGGCCGCGGACTGCGCGCGCGGCACGTTCAATCCACGCTTGCTGCGCTTGTTGTGGTCGTACTACGAACGTCAGTCCGAACAGGCATTGATCGCCATGAGCAGAACCTAAACACGACGGCCGCACCGGCCAGCGTGCCGGCCAGCCGGTCGCAAACAAAGCGTTTGTTTTCAGGCGGGCGACAAGCCTGTCGGGGTAAGTGCGCAAAAAAAATTGGCCACCTCCCGGGGCGACAAGGATGCATAGGGATCAAGGACGGAGGGAGGAAGCCAGTAATCACGTCACCAAGGGGAGGGTAACTATGTCCAAGCATCATCCATCGCGAACGCGGATCCGTGCCACGAGTGCGGCCGCGTTCGTTTTTCTGACGGGGGCGCTGTGTGCGCCTGTTCATGCGGCGGACGCGCTGCAGAACGATCCGCCGCAACAGCGCATCGATTCGCCGCCGCCGAACACCAATATGCAGGACTGGTGGCATCAACAGGGCATGACCGGCGATTGGGGCGGCGTGCGTTCGAAGTGGCGCGATGCCGGTGTCGACATCTTCTCCGGTTATCAGGTGCAGTCGGCCGATGTCACCAAGGGCGGGGCCAAGCAAGGGACCTCGACGAACAACCAGGTGATCCTGGGCGCCAATTTCGACATGCAGAAACTGGCGGGTATCGACAACGGCATCCTGACGTTCGCCGTGTCCGATCGCTACGGCTCCAATGCATCCTTGCTGGCCGGTACCCGCGTCACCATCGAGAGCAACTACGGTGAAGGCGAAAACTTCCGTCTGGCGAACCTGAGCTTCAAGCAGACCGTGTTCAACGGAAAGCTGGCCTATCAGATCGGTTATTTTCCGGCCGCGGCGGAGTTCGATTACAACCCGCTGCTTTGCAGTTTTCTGAACCAGGGTTTCTGCGGTCATCCCAACTCGCTCGCCGCCGACTCCAGCGGTTTCCAGAATCCGCCCGGTGCGCAGATGGGTGCGCGCGTCACGAGCTTTTTCCGTCCGGACTGGTACCTCAAAGTAGCGGTGTTCGACGTCAATCCGACGCGTTTCACCGACCCCGACCAGGGCTTCCGGCTCGACGCCCGCGGTTCGACCGGTGTGATCTATCTCTCCGAACTGGGCTGGAGCCCTGGCCTGGGCGAGGACAAGCTGCCCGGCCATTACAAGATCGGTGCGTACTACGACACCAGCCGTGCGCCTGATGTGGTCAACGCGAAAATCCAGCACGAAGGTCGCTACAGCGGCTGGCTATCGCTCGATCAGATGATCTTCAACTTCGGCGGCGACAACAAGCGAGGCATGGTGCTGTTCGGCAACTGGACCGAGAGCAACCATAGTACGTCGCAGATCGCCAGTTACGATTCGCTGGGCTTCCTGTTGCTCGGTCCGTTTGCCAATCGCGCTGACGATGTACTGAGCGTGGGCTGGGCCAAGTCGTATCTCAATACGCGCAAGTTCAACGCGCAGGTCGCGGCTAAGCCGAACTTCGGCTACCTGGGCGCGGAGCAGTACGTCGACGTGTCCTACAAGATCCAGCTCACGCCCTGGATGTTCCTGACGCCCGACGTGCAGTACCTGATTCACCCTGGCGTGTTCAGCGCCAAGCGTTATCCCAACGCCACCGTGCTCGGCGGCGAGATCTCGTTCAAGTTCTGAGCGTGGCGCGCGTCCGGCGCACCGCGTCTATTCGCGCACCGGAAAGCGGGTGCATGCAAACAGGAGACGAAAGCAATGGCTGATTGGATCACGCTCACCGCTGCCGACGGGCATGACATGGATGCCTATCGGGATGGCCCAGACGATTCGCCCTATTGCCTGGTGGTCTTGCAGGAGGTGTTCGGCGTGAACAGCCATATGCGCTATGCCTGTGCGCAGCTGGCCAAGGCGGGTTTCTCGGTGATCGCGCCGGCTCTGCTCGATCGCGCCGAGCGCAAGGTCGAGCTCGGTTACAGCCCGGAAGACCTGCAATACGGTTTTGCCCTGCGCGCGCAGGTACCGGAGTCGGCCTCGATGATGGATATCGAGGCCGCACGGGCAGCGTTTGGTGCACGCAAGGTCGGCGTGCTCGGATACTGCTGGGGCGGCCGGGTTGCCTGGTTGGGTGCTACTCGCAGCGATGCCTTTGCCGCATCGGTTGCCTGGTATGGCGGCGGCATCGTCAATCACAAGGACGAGGTGCCACGCTGCCCGGTGCAGATGCATTTCGGCGAAGTGGATCATTCCATTTCGATGGCCGACGTCGAGGCGATCCGGGCGGCGCAGCCGGGTATCGACATTTTCGTGTATGACGGCGCATCGCATGGCTTCGGTTGCGAGGAGCGGCCGACGTTCGACCAGGCTTCGTATGACCTGGCGCAGTCGCGCACGCTGGATTTCTTCCACAAGCATCTGGCCTGACCCGCCATGGCCGGACGCTTCTTCGAACAATTCCAGGTCGGCGACCGCTTTGTGCACGACATCCACCGCACCGTGACAGAAACGGACAATCTGCTGTTTTCCACGTTGACGCACAATCCGCAGCCGCTGCACCTGGATGCCGAATACGCGCGGCAGAGCGAGTTCGGCCGCATCGTGGTCAACAGCACCTTCAGCTTCAGCCTGATGATCGGCTTGAGCGTAGGTGACACTACCTTGCGCACCATGCTGGCGAACCTGGGCTACGACCGCGTGAAGACGCCGCAGCCGGTCTTTATCGGCGATACCCTGCACGCGGAGACCGAGGTTGTCGATCTGCGCGACAGTCGTTCACGGCCAGAGGCGGGCATCGTGGTGTTTCTGCATCGCCTGATCAATCAGCGCGACGAACTGGTCTGCGAATGTCAGCGCACGGCATTGATGCACAGGAGCCCGACATGAGATTGCGCTCATTGTTGTTCGTACCCTGCGATCGCGCCGAACGCATGGTCAAGGCCGCACAGTCGGTGGCCGATAGCGTGGTGCTCGATCTCGAAGACTCGGTGGCGCCGGACCGAAAGGCCGATGCTCGCATCATGCTCGCCAGGTTTCTGGCGACCCAGACGCGCCACACCTTGTTGTTCGTACGCATCAATCCCTTGCAAGGCGGTCTGGCGCGCGCGGATGTCGAATGTCTGGCCGATCATCCACCCGACGGCATCGTATTGCCCAAGGCAGCGGGGCGCGAATCGATCGCTCAACTCGATGCGCTATTGGGCCGCGTCGGACTGGCGCATTTGCCGATCCTTCCCATTGCGACCGAGACGCCCGCGGCGATCTTCGAACTGGGAACCTATCGCGATGTCTCGCATCGTCTGTTCGGTTTGACCTGGGGTGCGGAAGATCTGTCTTCGGCGATCGGTGCCGTCGCAGTGCGCGAGGCAGGGCGATTTACTTCACCTTATGAGCTGGTGCGATCGCTGTCGCTGTTTGCCGCGCATGCAGCAGGCGTGCCGGCGATTGAAACGGTGCATCCCGATTTTACGGATCTCGAACGTCTTTCAGCGGTGGCGACGCGCGCCGCACAGGATGGTTTTACCGGCATGATGGCCATTCACCCCGCGCAGCTCGATACCATCCATCGCGCGTTCGAGCCTTCCGAGCAGGCGCTGGCGCGTGCTCGCGCTATCGTGGCCGCCTTTGCAGAAAACCCGCAGGCTGGCGCGGTGTCGTTACGGGGCGAGATGGTCGATGCACCGCATCTGAAGCTTGCACAACGGATGCTGGATCAGCGCTAGCCCAGGTTGGCCAGCAGCCAGTTGGAAAACTCCCTCACCTTGCTGTCTTTCGCACTGTTGGTGGGCGTGACCAGGTGATAACCCAGGTCGCGTCTCAGCACCGGAGCGCACGGGATGATCAGGCGGCCTTCGCGCAGATCGTCTTCCACGTAGTTCTTCTGCAGGATGGCGATACCACTGCCTTCGATGGCGAAGCGATGCACGATGCCCAGGTCCTCGAACGAAGTCAGTTGCTTGAGCGCGTTTTCGTCGTCCACGCCGGCGCAGCTGAACCAGTCGGGCCAGTCGTTGACGCGTGCGTGGGTCTGCAATAAGGGCTTGCCGACCAGGTCCCGCGCTGTCTTCAGATGCAGCGCTTTTGCCAAGGCCTTGGTGCAGACCGGGATGAGCTCGTCGGCGAACAGCAGGTGGCTGGTCAGCCCTTTCCAGCGGCCGCGACCGTAACGGATGCCTATGTCGATATCCTGATTTTCGAAATCGACCAGGCTCGCGCCGGATACCGAGACCAGCCGCAGATCGATATGTGGAAACTGTCGGCTGAAAGCGGGCAGGCGTGGTGTCAGCCAGCGGCTGAGCAGCAGCGGATAGCCTTTGATCGTAAGCGTCGTGCGCGGCGACACAGCAGCGCTGAAGCTGGCGGTTGCCCTGCGCACATCATCGAACGCGGCATGCAGCGTTTCCGCATAGGCCGCGGCGTTGGGCGTCAGCTCCAACTGGTTGCTTTTGCGTTCGAAAAGCTTCGCGCCGAAGTACTCCTCGAGGACCGCAATCTGGTGGCTGATCGCCCCCTGGGTAACGTTGAGCTCACGCGCGGCCTTGGTGAAATTCAGATGGCGCGATGCGGCCTCGAATGCCAGCAGGGGGTTGAGCGGGGGCAGCGAACGCATCGGTCATCTCGGTGGACGTGAATCGTGTGATGAGTATAGGCGTGCACGAAATCCTTGAAATCTTGCTACGCCGCATAGCGAAATCCCCCCTATTCGTCATCCCGGCCTGCGCCGGGATGACGAATAGGGGGAACCGGGGTTATTCGGATGAGCCGGTCTCGCCACTGGCCATTTGGCCTATCAAGATTTTTCGATCCCCCGCCGATAGCCCCCCCATGGCCGGACGATAACCGGTCTAAGTACGGGTAGTAGGCAGTAGGCATGACAGGGGCAAAATCTATGAAGACCATGAAATCGCGCTTTGCCGCGATCCTGGGCGTGGTTGCTATCGGGCTGGTGGCACTCACGGTCTTTGCCTCTTTGCAAAGCCGGTCGACATTATTGGCCGAGCGTAAGCAAAACCTGCGCGGCTATATCGACGCCGGGCAGGCCATTATCGATCGCTATGTGGCGCTGGAATCGTCCGGCAAGCTCAGTCGCGCCGATGCACAGCGCCAGGCGATGGACGAACTGCGCGCGATGCGTTGGGACAACGGCACCGGGTACTTCTTCCTGATCGATTCCGGGCCGGTGATGCTGATGCATCCGGTATCGCCCAAGATGGTCGGCAGTAATGTGGGCGATAAGAAAGACACCAACGGCAAGGAACTGTTTCGCGCCATGGTGGCGCTCGACAAGCGCGAGGGCCATGGTTTTATCGACTACACCTGGCCCAAGCCCGACGGCAAGGGCGCGCTGCCGAAGATCAGCTACGTCAGCATGACGCCGGCCTGGGACTGGCATCTGGGCACGGGTGTGTACATCGAAGATGTGCAACAGGCCTTCTACCGTGTGCTGCTGGAGTTCGGCGCGTTCGCCGCGCTGGTGGCCTTGCTGGTTTTCGGTGTGGTGCTGATCGCGGTGCGTGGCGTGGGCCGCAGCATCGGCGGCGAGCCGCACATGGCCATGGCGATGGCGCAGCGCATTGCCGACGGCGATGTGCGTGCGCATGGCGATGAGTCGTTCCATGAAGGCAGCGTGCTGCATACGCTCGCCGGGATGCGGCAGCGCCTGGCCGATATCGTCAGCGACGTGCGCCAGGGTGCCGACATCGTGCGTAGCGGCGCCGAGCAGATCTCCCAGGGCAACGACGATCTTTCGCAACGCACGCAGGAGCAGGCCGCGGGGCTGGAAGAAACCGCATCGTCGATGGAAGAGCTGACCGCGACGGTGCGCCAGAATGCCGATAACGCCAGCGCCGCCAATCAGCTGGCGCGCGATGCTCGCGACGAAGCGCGCCAGGGCGGCGACGTCGTGGCCAAGGCCGTGCACGCGATGGACGAGATCGGCGACTCGAGCCGGCGCATCGGCGATATCGTCGGCCTTATCGACGAGATCGCTTTCCAGACCAACCTGCTCGCGCTCAACGCAGCGGTGGAAGCGGCGCGTGCCGGCGAGCAAGGGCGAGGTTTTGCAGTCGTAGCCACCGAGGTACGTAACCTGGCCCAGCGCAGTGCATCGGCGGCGCGCGAGATCAAGGTGTTGATTCACGACAGTGCCGAGAAGGTCGAAAGCGGCAGCCGACTGGTCAGTCACTCAGGCAGGGCGTTGCAGGACATTCTTGCCAGCGTCAGCAAGGTGTCGGACATCGTTGCGGAGATCGCGGCGGCAAGCCAGGAACAATCGGCCGGCATCGAGCAGGTCAATCGCGCCGTGCTGCAGATGGACGAAACCACGCAGCAGAATGCTGCGTTGGTGGAAGAGGCCGCCGCGGCCAGCCGCGCGATGCGCGAGCAGGCCGACCATCTGGCCAGCCGGGTGGCGTTCTTTCAGCTGGCCGAATCATCCTCGCCAGTATCAGTATCTGACATGGCCCGACAACGCGAAGAGCGTTGGCGCGATGCCGGCGCCATGGACATGCGCGGCGGTTTTGCCTCGGCGTAACGCCGGGCAAAAAAGAGCCGGGCATATAACCCGGCTCCTGGCTTTTTACATGCTGCAGATCAGCGCCGCAATGCGCGCGGATACGCCCGCAGATGATAGACACGGTGCACATGTCCGGCGCCCAGCCAGCCACCCACGGCCGCTGTTACCAGGCCGATCAGCAGGCCGCACACCAAGGCCCATAAGCCGGCGGCGAGATTGTGCGCGGTGCGGTCGGCGGTACTTTTCGCATCCGCGCGGGCCGCGTTCGTTTCAGCCGATAGCCCGGCCAGCGTCTGCGCGGCGGCGGCATGCGTTACGCCCGCATTGGCCGAGAACAGGCTCGCTGCTGTTTCATCCTTGCCTGCGAGCAGCGCCGCGACGATAGGCATCGTCGCACCGTGATCGCGTGACGCGGGCAGTCGCGATGCGATATTGGCGTCGAGTACGGCTACCGAGCCGTCTCCCATCAAGGCTGCATGGGTATCGGTACCGCCTTGCATGGGACCGTGCTCATCGTGCCCCATCGACATGCCGTTATGCGCATGCATGGCACCGGCCAGTCCCAGGGCAAGCCACAGCATGGATGCGGTGACCGACAGCCCCCATACGGCGACGCCGTGCAGGCTGCCGATGGTCTGGTCGTCATGGGCGTCGAACCAACTGGTAAACAAGCCGCCGACAAACAGCGAGGCGGCCCATACCAGCACGATCCAGATGCCGCTGCCGATACCCACGGCCTTGGCTGCGCCGCCCATGTGGTCGGCGTCGAATGAGGAAAATCCCATCGCCAAGCCGGCGAGATAGAGCAGGGCTGCTACGCCGGTGGCCACCAGCCAGCCGGCAAAGACAGCGCGAAAGTTCATGGCCCGCCAGGTGGCGGGATCGTCATTGAGCGATGCAATGGCAACGTCGGTCATCGTGAGTTCTCCTTGGCGGTGGCGATCAGGCACAACCGCGTAACAGGCCGATCAGGATGAGCACCGGTAGCGGTACGCCCAACAGCCAGAGCAGGACGTAACCGATCCCGCCCTTGCTTTTCGCCGGTCCGATCGAATCGGTAGGTTTCTGTGTCGTATTCATGGCCCCTCTCTCTATGCGTGAAAAGCGTCGTGGCTTGTTAAGTACGCTCCGCACGGTGACCGAGCTGTGCAATTCATGCGTCGCAGGCGATGACATAACGGGGTAGTTCAATTGCCTGGCAGGGGTGCCCAGGGCACTCCCGAGCCTGCAGGGCGAAGACGATGCAAGCTAAATCAACGGGTTATATGGCGCGCTCGGAATTTACTAAAATTAGTAACATGAGCCCGACACCCATCCAGCAACGCCTCCTGCAGTATCTGCGCCGGCATATCGCCGACCATGGCTATCCGCCTTCGCAGATGGAGATGGCCGCTGCCCTCGGCCTCAAGCAGAACCGTTCGGCGCGTTTGCATCTGGAAGCGCTGGCGCGCCTGGGTTTGATCGAGCTGATCGATGGCACGGCGCGAGGGGTGCGATTGATCGAGCCGACACAGGATGCATCGCGCGTCTTGCAGGTACCCTTGCTGGGCCGTGTCGCCGCTGGCCGGCCGATCGGTTCGGATACCGACGTGCAACGACATGTCACGCTCGATCCCGGGCTGTTTCGCCTGAAGCCCGATTACCTGCTCGAAGTCGTCGGCGATTCGATGTTGCTCGATGGCATCCTCCCGCACGATCTGATCGGCGTGCAGCGCGCATCCACGGCGCGCAATGGGCAGATCGTGGTGGCGCGCATCGATGGCGAATTCACCGTCAAGCGTTGGGAGCGCCATGGCGGCGCCATTCGCCTGCTGCCGCGCAATCCGTCCTATGCGCCGATCGAGGTCGACCCGCGCACGAATGATTTTGCCCTGGAAGGCCTGTTCGCCGGTTTGATCAGGCCGGCGTGATGGGCCAGGTCGTTGCCATCGACAGCCTGCTCGATGCGCGCCGCATCTGGCGCGGGCAACCGCATGCGCGTGCGCCATCGCAGCAACCTACCGGGTGGGCGGCGCTCGACGATGCGCTGCCCAACGGCGGCTGGCCCGAGTCGGCGCTGAGCGAACTGCTGTTGCCGCTCGATGGCGTGGGCGAGTTGCGCCTGTTATGGCCGACCCTGGCGCGTCTTTCGCAGGCGCACGACGCCGGCATGATCGTGCTGATCGCACCGCCGTATATGCCGTTTGCCACGGCATGGGCGAATGCCGGCGTGCGCATGCGCCAGGTGCAGGTGATTCGCGCCGATACGCGCGATGTGTTGTGGGCCGCCGAGCAGTGCCTGCGTTCGGCCGCTTGCGCGGCGGTGCTGTGCTGGCCGCAGCAAGCGGACGATCGCGCCTTGCGACGTTTGCATCTGGCGGCCGAAACCGGACAGTGCCTGGGTTTTGCCATGCGCCCTGCCAGTGCTTCGGCGAATCCGTCGCCGGCTGCCTTGCGCATCGCCATCGATGCGCAGCCGGCGCAATTGCGCGTGCTCAAGTGCCGTGGCGGCAATCCGCCCACATCGCCCATTCCGTTTGCAGGATGAGGGCCGGCCGATGTTGTGGGCATGCATTCTCTTGCCGCAGCTGGCGCTCGATGGCGTCGTACGTCGGCACGCCACGCCGGATAAACCGCTGGCTTTGATTGCGGGACCGGCGCAGCGGCGTGTCCTGCGCAGCGTCAACGAAGCGGCCAAAGCTGTCGGGTTGCGCGCCGGTCAGCCTTTGAGTGTGGCGCAGGCGATCTGCGCGCGTTTCGATGCGGTCGATTACGACGCGGCCGATGTCGATCACTGGCACGATTTTCTCGCTGCATGGGCGTATCGCTACGGCTCCCTGGTCAGCCGCGAATTTCCCGCCGCCTTGCTGATCGAAGTAGAAGCCAGCTTCCGGCTATTCGGTCCCTGGTCGCGCCTGGAAGCGCAGATGCGCGAGGATCTGCGCGAGCTTGGGTTTCGTCATCGCATCGTGCTCGCGCCTCATCCCTGGGCGGCCCGCGTGCTGGCCAATGTGCACGACGGCGTGGCCATTACCGCTCATCCGTTGCAGCAGGCACTCGATCAGTTGCCGATAGCGCGCTGCGGTTTGCCCGGCGATGTCGCGACCAGCCTTGCACGGATGGGGCTCCGTCATCTGCATCAGGTCTTTGCGCTGCCGCGCGCTGCATTGGGCCGGCGCATCGGTGAGCAGGCGCTCGATCACCTGGATCGTTTGCGCGGCGAGCTGGCGACACCCTTGCGCTACTTCCAGCCATCGGACGCGTTCGAGTCGCGGATCGAATTCAACTACGAGGTCAGCTCCAGCCAGTCCCTGCTGTTCCCCTTGCGTCGTCTCACCTCCGATCTGGGCATGTACCTGGCAGGTCGCGATGGCGGCGTGCAACGTTTCCTGTTGCGCTTTTCGCACGAGCGCGGCGCAGCTACTGAGTTGCCGATCGGCCTGCTTGCGGCCGAACGCGATCCTGCGATGCTGTTCGAAGTGGCGCGCAGTCGACTCGAACAACTGCAACTGCCTGCGCCCGTACGCATGATGGAACTGCTGGCGCATCAGCTGCCGCCCTTCGTTCCGGCCGGACGCGATCTGTTCGACACGCGACCGCAACAGGCGATGCCGTGGGAGCAACTACGCGAACGCTTGCGTGCACGGCTGGGCGATGAGGCTGTACATGGCGTGGCCATGCGCGCCGACCATCGGCCCGAGCGTGCATGGCAAACCGCCGAAGCCCATATCGATGCGATGCCGCAGTTACCACGCCCGGGATGGTTGCTGGCGCAGCCAATTCCCCTGCGCGACACGCGTCTACGCATTCTTGCCGGCCCTGAGCGCATCGAAAGCGGTTGGTGGGATGGCGATGTACGCCGCGATTATTACGTCGTCGAAACCAGCCAGGGCCAACGTGCCTGGGCGTTTCGCCCGCCAGGCGAACAAGGTGCGTTCATGTTGCACGGATGGTTTGCATGAATACGGAACTGCCCGATTACGCCGAACTGCATTGCCTGTCCGCCTTCAGCTTCCAGCGTGGCGCGTCGATTGCGATGGAGTTGTTCGAGCGCGCCGCGGCACTGGGCTACAAGGCCTTGGCGATTACCGACGAGGGATCGCTGGCTGGCATCGTGCGTGCCAAGCAGGCGGCGGATGCGACCGGCATCAAATTGATCGTTGGCAGCGAGGTGCGCATCGACAACGGTCCCAAGCTGGTACTGCTGGTGGAGAACCGTGAGGGCTATGTGGCGTTGTGCCGGTTGCTGACGACAGCGCGCATGCGTGCGAAGAAAGGGCAGTATCGGTTGCTGCGCGAGGATATCGCCGATACGGATGGGCTGCTGGCGCTCTGGCTGCCGGATGATGTCGGCGATGTGGCAGAAGGCGCATGGCTCAAGCAGGCGTTTCCACAACGTGCATGGTTGGCAGTGGAACTGCATCGCGGTCCTGATGATGCGGCCCGTCTGACCGCGTTAACGGCACTGGGCCAGCAACTTGACTTGCCGTTGGTAGCCAGCGGTGACGTGCACATGCACGTGCGATCGCGACGGAAATTGCAGGATGTGATGACCGCCATCCGTCACAAGACCACGCTGGCCGAAGCCGGCTATCGGCTCTTTCCCAATGGCGAGCGGCATCTGCGTACGCGCAAGGCGCTGGCGGCGGTGTATCCGCGAACCTTGCTCGACGAGAGCGTGCGCATTGCCGAGCGCTGCGTTTTCGAATTGACCACCGAGGCGCTGGGCTACACCTATCCGAGCGAACTGGTGCCGGTCGGACACACCACTACGACCTGGCTACGGCACCTGACCGAGGAAGGCATACGCTGGCGCTGGCCGCACGGTGAATCGAAGGAAGTACGCAAGACCATCGAGCTGGAGTTGGACTTGATCCAGACACTCAAGTACGAGTCCTTCTTTCTCACCGTGCATGACGTGGTCTGGTTTGCGCGAAACGAGGGCATTCTTTGCCAGGGCCGCGGCTCGGCGGCCAATTCTGCCGTGTGCTACGCGCTGGGAATCACCTCGGTCAATCCGGACGAGATGAAATTGATGTTCGGGCGATTTCTATCCCAGGAACGCAACGAACCGCCGGATATCGACGTCGACTTCGAGCATGAGCGGCGCGAGGAAGTGCTGCAGTACGTGTTCAAAAAATACAGCCGGCAACGCGCGGCGTTGGCAGCCGTGGCGATCCAGTATCGCGGCCGCAGCGCCATTCGCGATGTCGCGCGCGCCATGGGCGTCTCCCAGGATCTGTCCGGAGAGCTGGCCGGCATGATGGATCGCTGGGCCGTCGACGTGCCCATCGACCAGCATCTGCGCGAGCGCGGCTTCGATCCCGATACGCCGTTGCTGCGCAACGTGGTCGACCTGACCGAGCAGTTGATCGGCTTTCCGCGCCATCTCTCGCAGCACCCCGGCGGATTCGTCATTTCCCAGCAGCCACTCTACACAATGGTGCCGACCGAGAATGCGGCGATGGATGATCGTTCGGTGATCCAGTGGGACAAGGACGACCTGGAGTATCTGGGTTTGTTGAAGGTGGATTGCCTGGCGTTGGGAATGCTTACCGCGATCCGGAAAACCTTCCGCATGCTTGGCGATACCGGACGTGGCGATTGGACGTTGGCACGTATTCTCGATGAAAAAGGTCATTGCAAGAAGACCTACGAGATGATCTGCAAGGCCGACACTATCGGCGTATTTCAAATTGAATCCCGTGCTCAGATGGCCATGCTTCCTCGTCTCAGGCCGGAAAAGTTTTACGATCTGGTGGTCGAGGTGGCGATCGTGCGGCCGGGGCCGATCCAGGGCGATATGGTGCATCCGTATTTGCGTCGCAGGCAGGGATTGGAGCCGGTCGACTATCCATCGGAGGCATTGAAGGATGTACTCGAGCGCACACTGGGCATACCGCTTTTCCAGGAACAGGTGATGAAGATTGCCGTTGTCGCGGCAGACTATTCGGAAGGACAGGCGGATGAGCTGCGTCGTTCGATGGCCGCATGGCGGCGCAACGGCCACATCGAACGGCACCGCGAAAGATTGATCGGCGGTATGTTGAAAAACAACTACGAACCTGAGTTCGCCGAGCGCTTGTTCCGCCAGATCCAGGGCTTCGGCGATTACGGCTTCCCCGAATCGCATGCTGCCAGTTTTGCCTTGCTCGCCTATGTCAGCAGTTGGCTGAAGTGCCACGAGCCGGCGGCATTCACCTGTGGCCTGATCAACTCGGCACCGATGGGTTTCTACACGGCCGATCAATTGCTGCAGGACGCGCGGCGGCATGACGTAAGGGTATTGCCAGTAGACGTGCGCTACAGCCATTGGGACTGCACGCTGGAAGACGCACGCAATCCGGACAGGCAACCGGCGATCCGGATGGGGTTACGATTGGTTGCCGGATTTCGCGAAGACGTAGCAAATGCGATTGTCGAGGCGCGCGACCAGGCTGCTTTCACCAATGTCGCCGATCTATGCCGCCGCGCACGTCTCGACAGCCGCCAGAGCGGTTTGCTGGCGGACGCAGGTGCATTGCGCGCACTGGCAGGCCATCGTCATCGGGCACGCTGGGCCGTGACGGGTGTGGAGCCGCAACGACCGTTATTCGGCGAAGTGCCCGAGCAAGAAGAGATTCATCTGCCTTTGCCAAGCGTCGAGGAAAACATGCTCGCCGACTACGCCATGACCGGCACCACGCTGGGGCCGCATCCGCTGAAGCTGCTGCGCGCCCAGTTGCGCGCGCGGCGCTGTCGTGGCTCGGCTGATCTGCAGGGATTGCCGCACGGTCGGCTGGTGCGCACAGCCGGCTTGGTGACCTTGCGGCAGAAGCCAGGCACATCCAGCGGCGTCATCTTCATGTCACTGGAAGATGAAGATGGTACGACCAACGTGGTCGTATGGCATGACCTGGCCGTGCGGCAACGGCGCGTGTTGTTGGAGTCGCGATTGATGGCGGTGGAAGGGCGACTGGAGACCGAGAGCGGCGTGCGGCACGTGATCGCGCATCGGTTGGAGGATTTGTCGCCGATGCTTGGCGCATTGGCGGTCAGTTCGCGTGACTTTCATTAGTGCGCTGAAGAGCCCCCTCACCCCAGCCCTCTCCCCCGGCAGAGCCAGGGGAGAGGGGGCCGACTGAGACAAGTCTTCAATGTTTCGCGCTTCTGCTCCCTCTCCCCTGGCTTCGCCGGGGGAGAGGGCTGGGGTGAGGGGGCGCTCTTCAACCACCCTCAATCAAAATTCCACCGCGCCCCCAGGTTCAATCCCCAGCCACGCGTGCCGGCACTCCCCAGATCCTTCTGGTAATCCGCCTCGCCATAGAACGACAGCTGCTTGCCGAAGGCATACGTACCGCCCAGGCCCAATTCCGCAGCACGTCCATAGCTGCCACCGATAAACGTCTGGTTGATCGCGGGTGCATCGGCCGCGGCCACGTTTACCTGCGGCCTGCCGCCCCAGCCCTGGATATAGTTCAGACGTAGATATGGGGTGGTGTAGCGACCGTTGCTATCGATCCAGGTGCGATCCAGGCGTACGCCGATGCGACCGATGTTCTGGTTGTAGTCGTCGTAGCGCACCAGCGCATCACTCTGGTCGGTCAGGTTGTGCAGCAGCAGGTGCGTACGGGTCAACTGCAATTGCGGTTCCAGCTCCCAGCCGCTGTCGAACTTCCACGGATAACCGGTCTCCAGCGACGCGGTCCAGCCGGTGCCACGCAGGTGGCCGATCGACTGACGGCCGGCGGTATCCACATCGCCACTGTAACGATCGCCCGAAACCACCGCATCCACATAGAAGCCGTTGACATCCTGCCAGGTGAGATACATGGCGATGCTGTTGTTGTAATACTTGGTGCGACTGAAGCCATCGGCCGCATGCGGCTCGACGCGCGTGGTGCCGTGTGTATAGGCCACGCCACCACGAAAAGTCGACTTGTCCGAGTCGACATCGAGGATATTCGCGCCGATCTGCAAGGCGCGCGTCTGCTGATCGTAGTTATAGCCGTACTGCCGGAAGCTGCGGTCGGTGCTGTAGTTGTAGTCGCCGCCGATGAAGCGCGCGAACGCCTCGCCGTTGATGTTGCTATCCAACGCGTTTTCGTCGCGTATTTCGCCCAGGCGCTTGTGCAGGTTGTCCAACACTTGCATGCCATAACTGGCCAGGGCGGTTGGCGCGGCGATGTAGGAAGGCACCTGTGGGGTTACCGCACGGCGGCCCGGTGCACAGTTATCGATGCCATTGACGACGCAACCGTCGTCGGGAAGCACTGGTGGTGCCGGCGGTGGTGCGGTAACGGTGTTCTCCGGCGGCAACGGCGGATTGGCCGGTGCGCCAGGCGGTGGTGTCGGCGGCGGGTTGGATTGCGTGGGCGGTGTGCAATTGGTTTCGCAGATGTAGATATTGGCCAGGCGGTAATCCCAGAACTGATTGCCGCTGCCGGCGACGACACGTTGGTCTGCGGCGCTGGCGCCGGGTGCGAAGGCGTAAAGGCCGTACTGCCAGGGACCCACGGCAAGAAAGCCGCCGGCCAGGCGAAAAGCATCGGCCGTCGATGTGCCCGCCACCTGCACGACCGAAATACCTTCGTTCGCATCCACCGCGCTGTTGTGGTTGAAGTCGGTCAGCTCGCCGGTACTAGCCGCCGATGGCGTGATGTTGAGAATCGTCGGGCCACCGGGTGTGGTGACATTGCCTCGCACCAGCAGGCGATCGGTGAACTGGTCCGTCAAGGCGCCGCCGAAGTTGAGCGTGCTGATCATGTTGATCTGGCCGCCCTGCGACACGTAGTCGCCGGCGATATCCAGGCTGTTGCCGGGAGAGCCGGCGCCGTTGGTCAGATCGATCAAGCCGGCATTCGTGACCTGCGCCGAGGTTGCCGATGCTCCGGAAATCACCGGATGTACATTGTCGCCGGCAAACAGCGTCGAGCTGGCGTCGATGTTGACATCGCTGTTGGCGAGCTTGAGGTTGTCGGTCAGCGTAAACGCGGTGCCATTGCTGAAATTGATCGTGTTCCAGCCGCTGCCGAGATTGACGCCCTTGCCGAGATCGTCGGCCGCAAACGAACCGCCGCGCGACTGGATGGCATCGAGGTTGAGCGTATTGCCGCTGCCGGTACCCGCGGTGAGATGCGTCGTGGTGCTCAGGTCGACGCCCTGGAGCGTGGCCGTGTTGTTTGCGCCGTCGCCCATGGTGAGGCTGCCGGCCAACGAACCCGCAGTCCACAGAAACTGGTCGCTGCCCGCACCCGTGGCGATATCGCCGATCACCGACCCGCCGCTCAGATTGACGGTGTCGTTGCCGCCACTGCCGCGCAAGGCCGGCCCGATCGTGCTGCTAGCCTGGATGGTGCCGGTATTGGTGAACGTAGTACCGCTGCCATTGGCCAGATCGACCACGGGCGACGCCGTGCTGGCTGAAACCAGCGTGCCGGTATTGGTCGTGCTCGACGCCGTGCCCGCAACCAGGGCAGAGCCACCGGCTGCATTGGTGACGTTGACGTTGGCTGCCGTGGTCACCGCACCGGTCGTCAGCGCCTGGATGCCGGTGGCGCCGACGCCGTTGGCATTGACGACATAGCCGGAGCCAAGGTCGAGATCGCCGCTTGCGGTGGTGCCATCGGCATGGCGGAAAGCAAAGCCGGTGCCGCTGCCGGCCACATTCATGGTGACCGTCGAGGCCGGGTCGAATGCCGTCGCTGTGCGAATACCGGCGCCGTTGCCGGTGTTGATGGTGAGATTGCCGAGCGACACGCTACCGATCTCCGCGGCATTTTCTATGCCGTTGCCGGTACCGTCGGTGGTGATGGTGGCATTGCTCGCCGTCAACGATGTGGCACCGGTATCAAGCAGGATGCCATGTGCGCTCCCATGCGTGGTCAGGCTGCCTCCTTCACCATCCAGCGTGGTCTGCGCACCGTTCAACAAGCGAATGCCGGCCACGCCGTCATCGACGGTCGTGTTGCCTAGACCGAGGATCTGCGAATTGGCTCCCTCGACCTGGATGCCGGTGCCATTGGCAACATGCAGCGTGCTGTTGTTGGTCAACGTGCCGCCACTTTGCAACAGGACACCAGTGCTGCCCATACCGGTCATATTGACCGCGGCATTGTTGACGAAGGTGCCGAGGTTGCGTGCGATAAAGCCGGTGGCGCCGTTGCCGCTGCCCGTCACCGTGCCCGTGTTGGTCAAGGTCGTGGCAATCGGTGTGCCGATCAATGCACCGTTGATACCTGTGCGCTGTCCGTCCACCACGCCACCGATGCCGGCACCGGTCACATTGATGACCGTGCCCGTACTTACCGTGCCACTGGAACCGCCATCCATCTGTACGCCGATGGCGCCGGCGCCGGAGATATTGAAGGTAGCGTTACCGGTAATGACGGCGCTGCCCGCGCCGGATCCGTCGATGGCATGTGCGCCCGCGCCCGATGCGGTCAATACCGGATTGCCGCTCAGGCTCAATGTCGCGCCATCGTCGATGCGATAAATGCTGGATCGATCCGTGCTTGCATTCAACGAGCCCGCGGCGCTGACGATCTTGGCGCCCGCGCCTTGTGCATGGAAGGCGATCTGATCGGTATTGCTGAATACCGGCGTGGCGCCGGCCGCTACGTTGACCGTGCCACCGTTGATCGCCTCGGCTCCGATCGCGCCGACGCCATTCAACTGCACCTGTGCGCCGGCTTGCAGGTTTGCCACCGCTCGCGAACCGGTGGCAACGGCACCGCGCGTGCGATCGGCTACGCTGCCGCCGTTGACCGAGAGCACGCCGGTATCGTTGGCCGTCGTTGTGGTGTTAGTGGCGCTGCTGTCGACCAGGATGCCGGTGCCGCCATCGATCACCGAAATATTGCCGCTGTTGGTGCCGGTGGCGCCAGACTGCACGCTGATGCCGGTCGAGTGTGCGCCGGTAAACGTGATATCGCCGGAGTTGGTGAACTTGGCCTGGTTGCGTGCGATGTATCCGGTGAGATTGGCGGTGCTTGAGGTCAGGGTGGCCGCACTGGTCAATGTAGTCGTAGCCACGGGAGAGCCGCTGGCAGCACCCGTGAGCGTGTGCTTTTGACCATCGGCGATGCCGGCAACGGAACCTACACCGGTCAGCTGCACGTCCGAGGTTGCATCGATGGAGCCGGTTGCGCCGCCTTCGACGATGACACCGGTGGCTCCCGCCCCCGATACATTGATATTTGCATCCTTCGTACTCACCACCGAGGGCGCTCCGGTGCCGAGCACGGCGAGCGAGTTCTGGCCCGATGCGGTGAGATGCAGGCCGGTGCCGTCGAAGTTCGCACCGCTTTCCACGCGAAACAGCGTCGAGCCGGTTGTAGTGACGTTCAACGCAGGACTGGCGACGTTGATCTTCGCATTGGGGCCGAAGGCAAAGAACGCGATCTGATTGGTGCCATTGGAAAAGGTCGGCACTGCCGATGCAGCTACGTCGATCGTCGCGCGACCGCGTGCATGAATACCGATGGCACCATTGCCGAGCAAATCGATGGCGCCACCGACGGTTGCCGTGGCAGTGCCCGAAGCCTGACCCTCCACCCACACACCAAAATTGCGCGTGCCGCTGCCGGGGTCGGCGCCGCCGGCAACATTGATCGTGCCGGTAGATGTTGCATTCGACGCCGTGGCATTGGTGCTGAGGACCTTGATGCCGACGCCGTTGACGCCGTTCAAGTTGATGGTGCCGGTATTGCTGACGCCGCCCGAATTGGTGACCAGGATGCCGTCGTTTTCACGCGGCACGGTCGCGGCGGCGCCATTGATATTGATCGTGCCGCTATTGACCACATTGGCGTTGATGCCGCTGTTGACGGTAATGCCGGCGGCATTCTGTGTCTTGCTGCCGATCGTGATCGTACCCTGGTTCAGCGCAGTGGCATTGCCGTTGACGGTGATGCCGGCAGTCAATGAGCCCTGATTGATCGCCACGTCGGCGGGGTTCTGCGATGCGCTGGTTTGCGGACCGCGGCCGATATAGATCATGCCGGTACTGGTGTTGGTGAACGACGCCGTCGGATCGTTGAGCAGTACACCGGTCATCGAACCATTGGACTTCGAACCGGTTACGCCCACGTTGATGATGCCGCTGCTGGTTGCGCTGGTACCCGTACCTAAACGAATGCCGGCGGAAGCGCCGGCACCGTTGGTTGCACCCGTTGCCAGATTCAGGATGCCGTTATTGCTGAAGGTGGCTTGAGCGGCTACGTCGACCACGTTCGAGCCGAAGGCGCCATCGACGGTCGAGCCATTGGGATTGAGGAAGAAATTGCCGTTGATGACGCCGTTGTTGTCGCCATGCGTGGCGTTGCCGGTCAGTAGCATCGCGGTGCCATCGCCAGCGGTGTGCGTGACAGCCAGGGCACCGTTGTTCGCCACCTGTGCACCGGCTTCGGCGCGGATCGCGCCATTGTTCGAGTTGGATACTTCCAGCGTCTTGCCCGCGGCGATGGTGCCCGATGCCCGCGCGCCGATCAGATGCATCACGATGCGGTCGCCGATCGGCAGCGTCACTTCGTCCGGCGCGGTGGCGCTGGCGGTATAGCCGATCGTCTGGGTCGACGAGGTATAGGCCTTGTTGAAGTTGGCGTTGTATTGCGTGGGATCGAGGTTGCCGCTTCGCAGCTGGCTGATCAGCCAGTCGTTGTAAGTGCGCAGGTCTGTATCGTTGTTGACCGTATGCGTGCTGGTGACGCCATCGGCGGTGGTGACCGTGAAGGTGCCCCCATAGGCCGATACATTGGTGACACTGAAGGTCTGCGTGGTCGTCGGCGCTACGTCGCCGATGAAGCTGATGCGGTTATTGGAATTCCAGTTGATGGTGCTTGCGTTGCCGCCGGAGCCATCGGCGTAGAACAGCGAGGACTGCTTGGCGGCGATGGTCCATGCATTGGTGCTGGCGGTGGACAGCGAGCCGGCGGCGCCGCCGATATTGACGTTGAGCGTACCGCCGCCTGTGCCGACGGTCGCTACGCGCATATCGATGTACTGCGCTCCGTTGACATTGACGTCGTCGGGTACAGTCGTGGCATTGGTTACGGGAGCGACCGGCACCAGATTGGCCGTAGCGAACGTAGAGGTCACGCGTGTGCCACCGGTGATCGGGTCGGGTACCGTGACGCCGAAGTTCTGCGAGCCCGGATTGAGCCGCAATGCGCCGATCCATTGCGATCCGGAAAGTATCCGGTTGATCGCCAGCAAGGCGCCTAACGTGGTGCTGCGCGCACCCGAATCGCCGGTAATGAATTGTTGCGGGCCGCTCAGGTTCACCGTGGCGCCTGCCGCGACGATCGTCGCGCCGACTTCGTTATCGTTGGTTTGCGGGTTGTATTGAGCCAGCGTTACGTTTTGCGCGAATGCGCTGCCTCCACTGCACAAAGCGAGCAGGGCACAGGCAAGGACGGTTTGTCGAAAGGTGTGGGGCGGCGACGTCGAAGCGACACCGTGTCGTGATCTGGCCAGTTCGGATGCCACCACCCAGGCGCCCAGGCCAGCATTCCAAACCACACGATAGACCCTATTCATAAGCATCAACCTCTTCCAAGAAGATTGATTACCTCATGGGATCGGCTGGTCTATGTCAGGCCAGACGTTCGCACGAGCGGGTTCGAAGGCCTTGCTATCGCGGCCCTCACATGAGCCATGCTTTGCATGACCCTTGACGCCGTTGCTTTACGAATCAGCCCCCAAACACATGCCCGCGCTGGCGCAGATGCATCTGATAGATGTCTATATAAACGTCGGTTGCGTAATACGCAATCACATAAAGGCAATTTACGGTTCGATGAGCGCCGCATTGCAATGGAGTTCGTGAAATCGCAAGAAACGCCGGTTTGGCCGGTGTATTACATGATGATTATGTGAAGTCGTCGGAACTGCGGAGTGCGTGCTCGACGGACGTGCATCCCTGGTAGTGGCGATCGGACCATCCGCACAGGTAGGGCCGATTTTTCATACTTTTCCTATATCCCGGCATACCCGCTCGGCGCGACGATGTATCTCAACGAAGGGCACTGACTCACGAGCGAGGCAGCGATGGTTACGAACCGAATCGAATATTGCGTGGCTGGCAGTCGCCGCAACGGTTGGAAGGTTCTGCGACAGAATCGCCAGCTGGCTCACCGTAGGGACATGTTCGACGCCGTGGCCTTGGCCACCCACATTGCCGAGCGCGAAGCCCGAACCGGTAGTTCTGCGGTCAAGGTGACGCTTGCGGATAAACATTCATTCACTGAGGCGGAAGCGCCGCTTCGGTAACCGGCTTCCGACAACTGTGCAGGGCAGGATGCCCGTCTCCCTTCGCTGAGAGCATGGTCTGTCCGGAAGATGTGTGATCTGACCCCCTGCAGGTCACACGGATGGGATTCCCCTGTCCCATCGTTTGCAACAATGGACGTTGCGGCTGGCCCGGGCGCAAGCCCGGGCCATTTTTTGCCTCGACGGCGTCAACAAGTTCGGTGCTAGCCGAGCCAAGGACCATCACCCCTGATATGTCCATAGCCCTTGTTGACGCCATCTTGGCTTTGCGGCTGGCGGGGCGATCTTACAGTAGGTTTTCTCCTACGTAGAGTGGTCACTCGCGCAGCGCTCGTACCTCTTTGGAGGTTCGTTCATTTTTGTGAAAACGCCGGCCGATCCGGCCGCTTGCGACGCAGAACGGCAGGAATCTGCGATTTATGCGCCTCTTTTGACACTCCAAAGGCGGATTAGCCCCTGCTTTTGCTCGGCATATGTCTTGCATCGGGGTGCTCAGCAAGATTGAAGCGAGGTAGCCCCCATGACCGATGACATCCGATTCGTGCGCCGTGTCAGGCGACTGCGAACCTGGGGGCTGGGCGTGGGTTTCCTCTGCGTGGGTATGGTTTTCCACGAAAACCATACCGGGCCGATTCCATGGCTGCTGGCGACCTTGCATGCCTTTATCTGGCCCCAGGTCGCTTACTGGCTGGCGATGAGCCATCAAAATCCCAAATTTGCCGAATACATCAACCTGGGGGTGGATTCGGCGATGGGTGGCGTGTGGGTGGCGCTGATGCAGTTCAATCTGCTTCCCAGCGTACTGCTGATCAGCATGTTGGCGGCCGATAAATTGAATGTCGGCGGCTGGCGGCTATTGCTGCGAACCTTGCCGGGGCAGGTGATTGCCTGTGTGTTTGCCGCCGCGCTCAACGGTTTCCAGATCCGGACCGCCAGTTCGCCGATCGAGATTCTCGCTTGCGTACCGTTTTTGTTGATCTACCCCAGCGCGATCAGCCTGTCCGCCCATGGCCTGGCACGCCGGGTCATGCAACAGAACCTGATGCTGCGGGAGATCGGCCGCACCGACATGCTGACCGGCCTGGCCAGTCGCACGCATTGGAGCGACCTGGCGTATGCCGAACTGAAAACTGCGCGTTCACGCGGGCATTCGTCGGTGATGCTGATGTTGGACATCGATCATTTCAAAAGCATCAACGATCATGGCGGCCATGCCGCCGGCGATGAGGTGCTGCGTCAGTTTGCGAACCTGCTCAAGCAGTCGGTTCGTGGCATCGATACGGCGGCACGCTTTGCCGGCGATGAATTTGTCGTGCTGCTGCCGGGTGCGAACGCGGAAATTGCCGCACATATCGCCGAACGGATCCGTCTGCGCACGGCGACGATCCGTTCGGGCGGTATCGAGTGCTCGGTCAGTGTCGGTATTGCGATGCTCGAAGGGTGGATGCCCAGCGCCGAGGCTTGGGTAGATGCGGCCGATCAAGCGCTTTATCTGGCCAAGAGCCGTGGGCGTAATCGGGTGATGACGTATGACCACGAGTATCAGTTTGTGGAGCCGGTGGTGTAGCGAACGTCGAGTCGAGTGCGGATTATTTGTGCGTGCGACTTCCGGGAATTCGCTGAAAACCTTCCTAGTCGTCATCCCGGCGCAGGCCGGGACCCAGTGACCTTGTGATCGGTTATCGCGAGAGCCAACAAAAATCTGTTCTATCGCGAAGATTGGAAACCGAAGCCACTGGGTCCCGGCCTGCGCCGGGATGACGAGGAGGGGAGGTTTTTATGAAGTCGCAGTAGTCAGGTTGCCTACTTGACGTTCAACACATCATTGCTCCGATCCGCTTCCGGCAACTTGTGCTCCGAGTCGAGCGTGGCCGATACCACCTTGTGCGTACCATCCACATGCAGCGTGAAGCTGCGATGCTGCTGCCAGGTTTCCACCGGAATGCGCACATCGCTCTTGCTACCGTCGTCGTAACGCACTTCGAGCGTATTGGGCAGCACCAGCTGATCGAGATTGGCGAGCGTCACATCCGCGCCCTGGCTCCAATCGCCATGGCTGGGCGCGACCTTTTGCACGGCCATGTCGAACTGCCAGTTGTTGGTGTACCAACCGCGCCAGAACCAGCCGAGGTCTTCGCCGGTCTGGCTTTCCATGAAACGGAAGAAATCAGTGGGGCTGGGATGCTTGTATGCCCAGGTCTCGATATAACGGCGGAAGGCCGGGTCGAAGCGTTCCGGTCCGATGATCTGTTCGCGTAGCAGCACCAGACCAAACGCCGATTTGAAGTACGTCATCGGATGGCGGTACTTCTCCGGCACCATGTCCGCGCCGATCAACAACGGCGGCGCATCGGCGTCCTTCATGACCTGCGCCATCTCGTCGGCAGGGTTGCCGCCGCCGGGCGCATATTCGCTATCGCGCTTGGGCGCGAACTCGCCGTGGTTGAACGCATCGTCTTCGTAGACGTCGATAAAGGTATTGAAGCCTTCATCCATCCACGCGTTACGGCGCTCGTCGGTGCCCACGATCATCGGGAACCAGGTATGGCCGATCTCGTGCGCGATGATCATGTGCAGCACACGATCCTTCACCACCTTCGAGTCGAAGGTGATGCCGGGGTATTCCATGCCGCCCGCCGTACCGGCCTCGTTGATCGCCACCGGGTAAGGGTAGGGATACCACTGTTTGGAGAAGTACTCGGTCGAACTCTTCAGGTATTCAGTGGCGCGGCCCCAACGATCGTTGCCGGCGCTTTCCACCGGGTAGGCCGACATCGCCAGGGCGGTCTTGCCCTGTGGCAGGTTGATCCGCGCCGCGTCCCACACGAAGGCCTTGGATGCGCCAAAGGCGACGTCGCGCGTGTTGTTCATGCGAAAGCGCCAGGTCAGCGTGCCGCTTTGCTTCGGACGGCTGGATGGCTCGTTCACTTCCTGCGGCGAGCGGATCATCACCGTCGTATCGCTGTGCCGTGCCTGCTCCAGGCGCTGCTGTTCGGTGGCGGTCAATACGTCCTTGGGGTTGAGCAGCTCGCCTGAGCCGACCACGATCATGTCCCATGGAACGGTGACGGCATATTCGAAATCGCCGTATTCGAGATAGAACTCGCTATTGAGATAAGGCGCCGTATCCCAGCCACGCAGGTCGTCGTAGACGCACAGCCGCGGATACCACTGAGCGATTTCGTAGATATCGCCGTTCTTGGTTTCGTTGTAATCCATGCGGCCGCCGAACTCGCCCGGCACGGTAAAGCTGTAGCGGATATGCACGCGCACGCTACCACCAGCGGCTTTTACCGCTTCGGGGAGACGGATCTGCATGCGCGTATCGGCGACGGTCCATTCGGCTTTCTGGCGATGACCATGGGCGTCTTCCACCTCGATCGACTCGATCTGGTAGCCATCGGTGAACTCGGTCGGGAATTTCCCCGACGTGAACGCGCCGCGCGCGTCCTTGCGATAGCGATTCTGGTCGACATGCAGCCACAGCACGTCGAGCGCGTCGGGACTGTGGTTGGTATAGGTAATGACCTCGTCGCCGCTGAGCTTGCGTGTGCTCGGATCGAGCGTGGCGTCGATCTTGTAGTCCGCGCGGTTCTGCCAGAACAATGGGCCGGGCTTGCCGCTGCCTGAGCGATACGCGTTGACGGCTTGCGGGTAATCGAACGGGGCGAATGTGTCGCGCGGATCGAAGCGGGGCTTGGCCGTATCGGCGGCGATCGCACTGCCCGCGGCAAGCAACAAAGCGGCGCCGATGGCGCCGGAGAGCGTCGAGATCATTTTCATGCGAAACCTTGTGGGGAAGGAGGAGCCTTCCTGGCGTGACACCGTCTGACGCGCTGCCTCGTATGGGCGAGGCAGCGCGTCATATCGCTTACGGTACGCCGCCGGCGCGGATCAGCGCCAGTACTTCGTAGCACGCGCCCATGGTGTGGTAATCCACCTTGCCGGCCGGGCTCTTTTCGTCGTCGTACTTTTTGTTGTCCTGGGTCAGGATGCGATACCAGGCGCCGTACTTGTGGTCGACGAAGTGCTCCCAGCTATAGGCCCAGATCTTCTCGTACCACTGGTCGTACTTGGCATCGCCGGTACGTGCATGCAGCAGCGCCACCGCAGCCAACGACTCGGCCTGTACCCAGAAATACTTGTCGCCATCGCAAACTTTTCCGTCGGGATCGAAACCATAGACGATGCCGCCATTGGCGTCGTCCCAGGCATGTTCCAGTGCGGTGTCGAACAGGTGCTGCGCCTTGGGCACCAGCCACTTTTCTTCGCGATTGCGCTCGAGCAGCAGCGGTTCGAGGATCAACAGCAGCTTGGCCCACTCGGTCTGGTGACCGGGCTGGAAGCCCCAGGGGCGGAACAGATGCTTGGGATTGTCGAGGTTGTACTTCCAGTCGACATTCCAGTGAATGTCATAGTGTTCCCAGACCAGGCCACCGTGGGTGGCTGGCTTGTCGGCGGTCTTGGCAGCCTGGCGCTGGGTCATGTTTTCGGCCAGCGTCAGCGCGCGATCGAGATAGCGCGGATCGTCGCTGGCCTGGTACGCCGCGAGCATCGCCTCGCACATGTGCATGTTCGCGTTCTGGCCGCGGTAGCCGCTGAAGTTCCAGTTCGCATCGCATTCGTCGCGATACAGGCCGGCGTCGGCGTCCCAGTAATATTTCTCGAGCAGGTTCCAGGTTTCGTCCATCCACGGGATGACGTCCTTGACGCCGGCCTTGAGCGCGGTGGAGTAGGCCAGCAGTACGAAGGCCACGCCGTAGCAGTGGTAGGTGAGGTCTTCCGGCTTGCCGTCGCGAATGGTCCACGCATAACCGCCGTTGGCCTGACGGTGCACCTCGCGCAGGTATTTCAGGCCGTGATGGACCGCATCGAGATAGTCCGGCTTGCCGAACTCGATCGAGGCCATCGCGTAGTTGAAGACGAAGCGCGTGCTGCTCACCAGATGGCGGTGGCTGCGGTCGTAGATGGTGCCGTCGTCTTTGAAGTAGTGGAAAAAGCCGCCGTTCGGGTCGATGCAGCGCGGGTGGTAGAACGCCATCGTGTGCTTGATGTGTTCAAGCAGAAAGGACTCGGAACGGAAGTCGGGAGCAGTGGGGGTGCTCATGCGAAGCTCTCCATGAATTGAATGACTTCGGACTCGCTCGGCATGGCCGTGAACGAGCCTTGGCGCGTTACCGTGAGGGCACCGCAGGCGGCGGCAAAGCGCAGTGTGGCGTGCAGGTGCGGCAGTTCGCCGACCAGGTTGTCCAGCCGATCGTTGCCGTCGAGCGTGGACAGGCGATGCAGCAGGCCGCCGACAAAGGCATCGCCGGCGGCGGTGGTGTCGACCGCGGGGACGGAGAACACCGGCATTTCGCCTTCGGCATCGGGATGGAACCAGCGCAGGCCTTTGGCGCCATCGGTAATGATCAACAGGCGCGTCTTGCCCTGCCAGAGTTTTTCCAGCACGGCCTCTTCGCCATCGACGGCGAGGTAGTCGAGTTCTTCGGCGCTGAGCTTGACCACGTCGGCCAGTTGCAGGGCCGGCCAGACTTCCGGCCGCGCATTGACGCCATCGGGCCACAGCGCCGGGCGCAGGTTGAGATCGAAGCTGACCAGCGCACCGGCTTGCCGCGCACGGCGCATGCCGTCGCGTGTCGCTTCGGCCAGGGCGGGGTCGGTCATGCTGTTGGAGCAGACATGGAACACCGCCGCCTGGCGAAAATCGTCCTCGCGAAAATGCTCGGGCCGGAACAACAGGTCGGCCGAGGGCGGGCGATAGAAACTGAAGCTGCGTTCGCCATGGGCATCGAGCGCGACAAACGCCAGCGCGGTACGCGCTTCGTCCGTACGCGCCACGCCGGCACAGTCCACGCCGGCTTGCTGCAGGCTATCGAGCAGGAAATCACCGAACAGGTCCTTGCCGAGCATGCCGGCAAAGGCGCCGTTACCGCCGAGGCGCGCCACAGCCACCGCGACATTCGCGGGCGCACCGCCGGCGAATGGAACGAAACTGCGGGGGAAACCTCTTTCGTCACGACCTTCGCTGTGGAAATCGATCAGTGCTTCACCGAAACAAAGGATGTTGCCTGGCATCGATAACTCTCAACGGGCCGTATTCGGAAGTTTGGATTCGTCGATCTTCGAGCCGCGCGCACCGTAAAACAGGATGTAGGCGTAGCAGATCAACGGGAGGAAGAACGCGTGCTGGATGCCGATCGAATCGGCAAAGTGGCCTTGCAGCGGCGGAATCAGCGCACCGCCGACAATCGCCATGATGAGCAGGCTCGATGCCTTGCCCGTCAGCGGGCCCAGGCGCTCGATACCCAGCGCAAAAATGGTCGGGAACATGATCGAGTTGAACAGGCCGATCGCCACGATCGACCACAACGCCACATCGCCGGTAGTGGACATGGTGGTGACAACCAGCAGCATGTTGATTACCGCGAAGATCGCCAGCAGCTTGCGCGGCGACATCGCAGCCAGCGCCGCCGAACCGATAAAGCGGCCGACCATCGCGCCACCCCAGTACAGCGATACGTAGTGCGCGGCTTCCTGCTCGCTCATATGGCCGATGTTGGGCATCGACAGGTAATTGACCATGAAGCTGCCGATCGACACTTCCGCACCGACGTAGCAGAAGATCGCCAGCACGCCGAAGAACACGTGCGGGATCTTGAACGCGTCGAGCAGGCTGTGGCGGCCGTCGTCAGCCGACGCGGTGGTTTCCTTCAGGGCCGGCAGGTTGAACAGATAGACGAACACGGCCAGCAGCACCAGTACGACAGCCAGGCCGATGTATGGGCCTTGCACCGCGCCTGCTTCATGCATGCGATAGGCGACCTGGTCGGCTTGCGACATCTTGGCGATGTCGGCCGCGCTCTTCACCGTAGTGGAAAGAATCAACACGCTGCCGAACCACGGCGCGAGGAAGGTACCGAATGAGTTCAGTGCCTGCGCCAGGGTCAGGCGGCTGGAGCTGGTCTTTTCCGGGCCAAGCAGCGCCACGTAAGGGTTGGCGGCGACCTGCAGGACGGTGATGCCGGTTGCCAGCACGAACAGCGCGCCGAGGAAGAACGGGTAGGAGCGCATGCCCGCTGCTGGCCAGAAGATCGCCGCGCCGATACCGGCCACTACCAGGCCTGCGACGATGCCCTTCTTATAGCCCAGCCTTGCCACCAGCCAACCCGAGGGCAGCGCCATCAGAAAGTACGCGCCGAAAAAGGTGAACTGGATCAGCATCGCCCGAAAGTAGTTCAGCTCGAACACGGCTTTCAGATGCGGAATCAGGATGTCGTTCAAGCATGTGAGGAAGCCCCACATGAAGAAGATCGTCGTCATGACTCCCAGTGCCAACGGGAAGTCGGTATAGCGAGCCTTGCCGCCTGAGGCGGTCGAGCTCGACGGTATAACGGGAGGGGTGGGGGCCATGATCTTGGGAGTCCTCGCGAGTTAAGGGGAGCGGAGTGGGCCGCTGCTTTCGCGTACGACCAATTGCACCGGAGCGGTAGTAGTACTGGCATCGGCCTGCGGGTTGCGCAGCCGGGCCAGCAGCAGTTGCGCGGCCTGGCGGCCACGCGCGCGCGGGTTGGTAGCCAGGGTGGTCAATGGCGGCATGCTGAAAGCAGCTTCGGCAATATCGTCAAAGCCCGTGACGGCGAAGTCATGACCGGTCTGCAGGCCGCGCTGAGCGAGGCCCAGCATTAAACCCAGCGCAACCGCGTCGTTGTAGCAAACCGCGGCGGTAGGTGCCGGATCGGCGCGGAACAGCTCCTCGCTGCGATGCGCGGCATCGACGCGCGTGGGGGCGGTCTGTACGCGCCAGTGCTCGGCGACCGGCAGGCCGGCAGCCTCCATCGCCTGCAGATAGCCGGCATAGCGCTGACTACAGGAGCTGGAATCGTTGTGGCCGCCAAAAAAGGCGATGCGCTGATGCCCCTGGGCAATCAGATGCTCGGTCGCCACGCGTGCGCCGCGCTGGTTGTCCAGCATCAGCCGGTCCCAGTGTGCGTATTCGGGCAGGCTGCCGCCCAGCTCGCGGTTGAACAGCAAGACCGGCATTTGCGGACCGACCGTTGCCAGCACACGGCTGGCCTCGCTGCCTTCCGCTGGCGAAAGGATGATCCCGCCGGGGCCGTGCTCGATCAGCGAACCGAGCACGGCCTGTTCGCGGTCGGTCGATTCGCTGGTGCTGCCCAGGAGCGTGACAAAGCCTGCCGCACCTAGCGTTTCGTCGACGCCTGCGGCAAATTCGGCAAAGAAGGGGTTGCCCAGCTCGTTGATCACCAAAGCGATGCTCGACGAAGTGCGGCGACGCAGATTGGCAGCGGCACGGTTATAGACATAACCTTGCCGGCGCAATTCTTCTTCCACGCGTGCCCGCGTGTGCTTGTTGACTAAGGGACTTCCCCGTAAAACTAGTGAGACAGTCGCTCGTGACACCCCGCAGCCGGCGGCGATATCCGTCAGAGTGACCTTACGACGAGCAGGCGGTAGGCTTTCCATCGTCAATCATCTGCATTGGAACGATCCAAATGTAGCTAAACCCGCGCCTACAGTACATCGCGCAGCGCAACATGCGCGACGTGGTCGACACATGTTAGCTTTGGGTTTAGACCGATCCAAATTTGCCTTGACGTAGGGGAACCCATGATCGCTGCTCGTGCTTCGCTCCGCCTCTTGCCCGGTTTATTGGCTGTGGCGCTGGCTTTTCCCGCCCATGGCGCCCAACCGGCCGGGCACGCGGCCGAGGTCGATCCGCGGATCGGTACGGGCGGGGACGGGCACACCTTCCCTGGCGCGACGGTGCCGTTCGGCATGATCCAGTTGTCGCCGGACACGGCCATGCCGGATTTCAAGCATGCCTATAAGTGGGCCGCCGGCTATCAATACGGCGACCCGACCATCATGGGTTTCTCGCATACGCACTTCTCCGGCTCCGGCCATTCGGACCTGGGCGATGTGCTGGTGATGCCGATTGCCGGTGACGTACGGCTGGAGGCCGGCGACCCGGCCAAGCCCGGCAGCGGCTATCGCTCGCGTTTCTCGCATGACAGCGAAGTGGCGCAGGCCGGCTATTACGCCGTGACGCTGGCCGACTACGGCGTGCGTGCGGAACTGACCGCCGGCCGCCGCGTGGGCTGGCATCGTTATACCTATCCGGCAGGCAAGCCGGCGCACGTGCTGCTCGATCTGCGCCCCAGCGTCTACGACTACCAGGGCAAGGTGCTGTGGTCGTCGCTGCGCGTGCATCCGGACGGCACCGTCACCGGTTGCCGCCAAACCAATGGCTGGGCGCCTGGCCGCGAACTGTGCTTCGCGATGAAGTTCTCCGCGCCGATGGTCTCGCGCACACTCTACAACCGCGAGACCGATGCACCGTACAAGGGTTTCAAGGGGCCGGGCCATCAGGCGGAAGACCATGATGCGCAGAGCGGCCGCGCGCTGGTGGGCGTGTTCGACTTCGGCAACCTGGGCAAGCCGCTGGAAGTGAAGGTCGCGATCTCGTCGGTCAGCGAAGACAATGCCGTGGCCAATCTGTTGACCGATGGCGATGGCTGGGATTTCGACAAGCGCCGCGACGAGGCGCGCGAGGGCTGGAACAAGGCGCTGGCGACGATCGACGTCGATGCGCCGGAGGCGATGCGCACCAGCTTCTACACCTCGCTCTATCACGCCATGCTGTCGCCGACGCTGAGCACCGACGTCAACGGCGAGTTCCGCGGCCCGGACAATGCCGTGCATAAGGCCAATGGTTTCGAGTTCTATTCGACCTGGTCGCTGTGGGACGTCTACCGTGCGCAGCAGCCATTGATGGTGCTGCTGCAGCCTAAGATGAGCACCGAATTCGTGCAGTCGTTGATCGCGGCGCGCGAAACCAGCCCATTCGGCATCCTGCCCGTGTGGGCCTATCAGGGCCTGGAAACGTGGTGCATGATCGGCTATCACGCCGTGCCGGTCATCGCCGATGCGTACATCAAGGGCGTACGTGGTTTCGACGCCAAGCGTGCGCTCGATGCGATGGTTGCCAGTGCTACTTACAAGCCGTATGGCGACCTCGGCGATTATATGAAGATCGGTTATGTGCCGATCGACAAGGAACCCGAGGCGGCATCGAAGACGCTTGAGTATGCCTATGACGACTGGTCGATCGCGCAGATGGCCAAGGCGATGGGCAAGACGGATGTCGCCTCGACGTTCGAAAAGCGCGCCACCAACTGGCGCAATGCATACGACGCCAAGACCGGCTTCATGCGTGCACGCAAGACCGATGGCCAGTTCCGCGAACCGTTCGATCCCGATGTCGCCGGTTACGGTAGCGATTACACCGAAGGCAACGCCTGGCAGTACTCGTGGTACGTGCCGCAGGACGTCGCGGGCCTGATTGGGGCGATGGGCGGCGATGCCAAATTTGCCGCCAAGCTCGACAGCGTGTTCGATGCCAAGGTCGATCCGTCGCATTTCAAGAACGTTGAAGACATCACCGGCCTGATCGGCTGGTACGCGCACGGGAACGAGCCGAGCCATCACCTGGCCTATCTCTATGACTATGCCGGCGCGCCGTGGAAGACGCAGGGCCGTTTGAAACAGATCATGGACAGCCAGTACGCTCCGCGTCCCGATGGCCTGGCTGGCAACGACGACCTTGGTCAGATGTCGGCCTGGTACGTGTACACCGCACTCGGCTTTTATCCGGTCACGCCGGCGAGCGATCAATATGCGATCGGTCGTCCCTTCGTTTCCAAGGCCACGGTGCACCTGCCCAATGGCAAGCAGTTCGTGGTGACCGCGTCGCCGCTGGACGATGCGCATCCTTATGTCGGCAAGGTCACCTTGAACGGCAAGCCGCTCGATCGCGTGTATCTGCGGCACGGTGAAATTACGGCAGGCGGCGAGCTGCATTTCACGATGCAGGCCGAGCCGAATCGTGATTGGGGCAAGGACGTGGCTAGCCGGCCGGCGGGGATGAGTCCTTACGCGCAGTAACAAGAAACGTTCCCGCGAGCGCCCGCCCCCTCACCCCAACCCTCTCCCCCGACAGAGCCAGGGGAGAGGGGGCAGGTTGCGCAAGTGCGACATACTGAAGTTGCCTCAGTTAGCTCCCTCTCCCCTGGCTTTGCCGGGAGAGGGCTGGGGTGAGGGGGCTCCAAGTCCTCAGAACAGGTGGCCCAGCCCCCCACTTTCTGCAACCATGGGCGACATGCCCCGTTCCTATCTGCGTAAGATCCCCCACCGGGTAAAAACGGCGATCAGCCTGCGCTGGCGGCTTGGTGGCCTGCTGTTTGCCGTGATGGTCATCGTCGCCTTGCCCTATCTGGTAACGCGTAATTCATCGCGTGAGGCGATCGACGCGGCCGAATTGGTGGCCCATTCGCAGGAAGTAAAGTCGATTACGTTCCGCATTGCTTATGTCACGCGTAACAGCGAGGCGGCGGTGTATCGCATTCTGCAAGGCGACAACGATGCGATCGTGCGCAAGCGCTCCTTGCAGGTCGAGGACGAGGCGCCGGGGCTGCTGTCCCGTTTGCGTGACATGACCCGCGATAACCCGGACCAGCAGACCCTCATCGGCTCGCTTTCCACGGTGGTCAATGGCCGAATGGCGCTGATGCAGCAGGCGCGGCTGCGCTACGTGCGTGGCGATACGGACGGCGCCAGCGGCGCCATGCGCGACGCGGGTGAACTGTTCAAGCTGGACGACCTGATCGAAAACATCGTCCGCAACGAGGACGCCATTCTCGGTAGCCGCCTCGCCAATGCCGAGAAGCAATCGTTCGACAGCAGCGTCGTGCTGGCCATCACGGCCCTGGCGCAGGTCTTTTTGCTCGGCATCGTGGTGATCGTCTCCGAGCGACAGATTTCCCGGCGTCTGCACGCGGAGCGGCGCGAGGGTCAGGCCGTCATGCGCTCGCAGATGATCGTGCAGGCGGTACGCGAGCCGATTGCCCTGCTCGATGCAAGCTTGAGTACCTTGTTGGTCAATGCGGCATTTCGCGAGCTCTATGGTCTGTCGGCGACGCAGAACTCGCTCAAGCTGGCCGACATCGGCGACGGCGCCTGGAACGATGTGTCGTTGCTGCAGCGCCTGCGCGACGTGCTTTCGCTCGACCGCGAGCTTTGGGATTACGAACTGACCCAGCGTACCGCCGGTGGTATCGATCGCCACGTCGTGATCAACGCGCGCCGGCTCGAACAGGAAGGCAGTGACGACCTGGTCCTGTTGCTGACGGTGAGTGACATGACCACACGTGCGCTGGCCGAACGCGAGGTCAAGGAGCTCAACCGCCAGCTCGAAGGCAAGGTGCAGCAGGTATCCGACGTCAATCGGGAGCTCGAAGCGTTCAGCTACTCGGTGTCGCACGACCTGCGTGCGCCGCTACGGCATATCGCCGGCTTTGCCGGCAAGCTCGGTCGTCATCTGGGCGAGCAGTCGGATGAGCAGACCAAGCATTACCTGCACGTGATCAGCGATGCGGCCCAGCGCATGGGCCTGTTGATCGACGATCTGCTGGTGTTCTCACGATTGGGCCGCGGCGCCTTGCGCCTGCAGCCGGTGGATATGCAGTCGCAGGTGGATGAGGCGCGTGCGCTGGCCGAGAGCGACGTGGATGTCGCCGGGCGTCACATCGTGTGGCATGTCGCATCGCTGCCGATCGTGATCGGCGACGAGAACATGTTGCGCACGGTATGGCAGAACCTGCTCGGCAACGCGGTCAAATACACCGGCCATTGCGAGGTCGCTCGTATCGAGATCACCGTGGAGCGGGCCCGTAACGGCGACTACGAATTTGTGGTGGCCGACAACGGCGCCGGTTTCGACATGCAGTACGCGGGCAAGCTGTTCGGCGTGTTCCAGCGACTGCATCGTGCGTCGGAGTTTCCGGGGAACGGCATCGGCCTGGCCAATGTGCGGCGTATCATCGCCCGCCACGGTGGCCGGGTCTGGGCCGATGGCCAGCCCGGGGAAGGAGCGCGGTTTCACTTCACCCTGCCGGCTTCCGAACTGGCAGAGTCTTTCACGCAGGCACGTCAATGACACGTTATATCCGCCCCATCTTGCTGGTCGAAGACAGCCTTGCCGACGCAGAGCTGGCCATGGACGCCCTCAAGGATGCCAACCTGATCAATCCGATCGTGCACCTGGAGGATGGCGTCGACTGCCTGGACTACCTCTATTCGCGCGGTGCGTTTGCCGGCCAGGGTATCGTGGAGCCGGCAGTGGTGTTGCTCGACATCAAGATGCCGCGCATGAACGGCCTGGATGTGCTGACCCAGATGCGCAGCGACGAAAGGCTCAGGCAGGTTCCGGTGGTCATACTTTCTTCGTCACGTGAAGAAAGCGACCTGGCCCGCAGCTGGGACTTGGGTGTCAACGCCTATGTCATCAAGCCGGTCGACGTGGATCAGTTCTTCGATGCGGTACGCACGCTGGGCCAATTCTGGGCGGTGCTCAATCAGCGTCCGGACAAGGATTGAGCGTAGGATAGCCATGGGGATCGATGATCTGACTGCTCCGTGCTCGCTCCGTGCGAAGTGCTCGTCATCTGCTGGTGCCCCAAGGGGGCAATGCGTAGCTGTTCTTATGTTATTTACTTGAGCCTCTTCCATGTCCGAAAGCGGTATTCGCATCCTGCAGATCGAAGACAGCAAGCTCGACGCCGAGCTGGTTTTGTCCGAGCTCGATGCCGACGCGATGAGCTACGAATCACGGCTGGTCGACGACGAGCCGAGCTTTCTTGAGGCGCTCGAGGAGTTTCGGCCCGATATCGTGCTGTCGGACCTGAGCATGCCGGGCTTTTCCGGTCAGCGGGCGCTGGAGCTTCTGCGCGAACGCGACCAGGATCTGCCTTTTATCTTCATCTCGGCGACGCTGGGTGAGGAGGCCGCGATCGAAGCGTTGCGCAACGGCGCAACCGATTACATCCTCAAGCAGAATCCGGCGCGGCTGGTCAGCGCCGTACGCCGCGCCTTGCGCGAAGCCGATGCCCAGCGCGCGCGCCGCCGCGCGGAGGCCGAGCTGATACGTGCCCAACGTTTCGAAAGCCTGGCCATGCTGGCCGGCGGGCTCAGTCACGACTTGCGTAACCTGTTGCAGCCGCTGTTGCTGGCCGGCGACAGCCTGCAGGATTATCAGGACGACCCGCGTCTGGCGCGGTTGGGCAAGCTGGTGCGCGATTGCGGCAAGCGCGGTCTGGACATGGTGCAGTCGATGCTGTCGTTCGCACGCGGCGCACGTCGGGCCGAACAGGTGCGGATCGGCGCCTTGCTGGACGCGCTGCGCCTGCTGCTGCAGGGAAGCGTGCCCAGGTCGATTTCGCTTGAAATTGCCTCCGAGGACGAGCAGCTCGCTTTCGAAGGCAACCATACCGAGCTGCAGCAATGCCTGCTCAATCTGTGCCTCAACGCGATCCAGGCGATGCCCCACGGCGGCCAGCTGCGCGTGGAAACGGCACAGGTCGAGCTGCCGCCGGAGTTCTTTCTCGATATCGAAGAGCGGCGCAACGGGCCGTACCTGCGTATCACCGTCACCGACACTGGCGTAGGCATGGACCAGGACGTACTGGCACGTCTGTTCGAGCCGTTTTTCACCACCAAGGAGGCCGGCACCGGCTTGGGCCTGCTGTCGTGCAAGCGCATCATCGCCAGCCATGGCGGCGTGATGCGGGTACAGAGCTCAGTAGGCAAGGGCACCTTCTTCAGTCTCTATATCCCGCTGGCCGAACTGATCATCGATGCCGCCGAGATGGACGATGAACACGGTTTGCAGGGCGAGGCCGAGCGCGTACTGGTCGTGGTGGAGGAGGCCGCGCAGCTATCGCTGCTGAGCGACACCCTCGATGCCTGGGGCTATCAGGCGCATGCCACCCAGAGCGGTACAGCGGCGTTGCAGTGGATCGAGGCGCACGGCGTGCCGGATCTGGTCGTGATGGATGCCGATATGAATCTCTTCACCGGCGTACGCACGCTAGCCGCGCTGATGGAGCATGGATACAACCGCGGCGTCGTTTTGCTCGCCCGGCCGGATCGGCCGCTGGACATGGCGGAGCTACCCTCGCTGGAACACCTGTACCTGGTCGACAAGCCGATTTCGACACGGCGGTTGTTGAAGGTGTTGAGGGAAGCGATTCAGACCGGGAGCCGAGAGCGGTGACGTTGCGTCATGGCTGAAGTTGCTCCTGCAAGATAGCGAAACATCGCCAAGTTTGTAGGAGCGACTTCAGTCGCGACCGTCCCCTCAATCGATCCCGAGCTTCTTCAACTTGTACCGCAATGCCCGGAACGTAATCCCCAGTTTTTTGGCCGCGGCCGTCTTGTTGTAGCGGGATTCTTCCAGCGCCTTGATGATCGCGGTGCGCTCGAGATTGCTGATGTAGTCGTCCAGGCCGCCGTCGCCGGGATGTTGTGTCGGCGCTGCAGTCGTTGGAGCTGCCGCCGCAGCCTGGCCGGCTTGCGGCAGGGGGGGCATGTCGCTACGGCTGCTGCGCTGAGGCAGCATCAGGTCGCTGACATCAATGGTTTCGCCGTCGGACATGGCCATCGCGCGCTCAAGGATGTTTTCGAGTTCGCGCACGTTGCCGGGGAAGTCGTAACTTTCCAGCGAGGCCAGTGCGGCAGGCATCAAGCTACCGGGTGCCGAGCCGCTTTTGGCGGCAAGCTGGCGCAGGATGAAATTGGATAGCAAGGGCACATCGCCGCGGCGCTCGCGAAGGGGCGGTACGCGCAGCTCGATCACATTGATGCGGTAGAACAGATCCTGGCGAAACTGGCCCTGTTCGACCAGTCCGGCCAGGTTCTTGTGCGTGGCCGAGAGAATGCGCACATCGACCGGGACTTCGTCGCGCCCGCCGATCGGGCGCACGGCCTTTTCCTGGATCGCGCGCAGCAGTTTGACCTGCATGTGCAGTGGCAGCTCGGCCACCTCGTCCAGAAACAGCGTGCCGCCATGGGCGGCCTGGAACAGGCCTTCCTTGTCGTTCACCGCGCCGGTGAAGCTGCCTTTGCGATGTCCGAAGAATTCGCTTTCCATCAGCTCGGAGGGAATCGCGCCGCAATTGACCGGCACGAACGGCCCGGTGGCGCGCGGCCCCTGCTCGTGGATCAGCCGGGCCACCAGTTCCTTGCCCACACCCGATTCGCCAGCGATGTAAACCGGCGCCTGGTTGCGTGCCAGCTTGCCGATCGTCGAGCGCACCAGTTGCATGGCCGGCGAGTCGCCGATCAGGCGATCGCTCGAACCGGCTCCCTTGGCCGCCGCGCCGCTGCGCTTTTCGTCGGCCAGTCGGAGCGCCGTACGGACCAGCTGACGCAGCATCTGGATATCGACCGGCTTGGAGACGAAGTCGAACGCCCCCGCCTTGAGCGCATTCACCGCGGCATCGACGTTGCCGTAGGCCGTGATCATGGCCACGGGGGTGTCGGGGTGGCCGGCGGCGATCAGCTCGATCACCTCCTGGCCGTTGCCGTCAGGCAGGCGCATGTCGGTAAAGCACAGGTCGTAGCTGCGCTCGCTCAATGCGCGCCGAGCTTCGCCCACGGTCCCCACCGCTTCCACCTTCAGGTCCATACGACCCAGGGTGATGGTAAGCAGCTCGCGAATATCGCGTTCGTCGTCGATGACCAGTACGGTCTGTTGGCTCATGGCGCTGGCAAGTTTCCTGAATATCTAGGGAGGATAACGCCCGCATCGGACACGTCAAACCCTGATTATCTTACGGTCTTGGTGACCGGTGTCGCAGTAGTGGTCGCTGAGGCGTCCCCCAGGCCCGATTCGCGGCGGAATGACCGCATTGACCACCACGTCATCAGGAGGCCGATCAGGGGTTGGCTATAGGCGACGAAGGGCGGGTTGAGCCGGTTTTCATCCGCTCGCATGGATATGCGCCACCAGCGGCAGGAGGGGCCTGGTTCACTTCGAGACGCCCGGGAGCGCGATAAGGTAGATCCTGCCGCTTCGGTCAGAGCTCTTTGCGTGCCAGTCGGGCCTTGCCGTCCGCACCATGGTCGATGGTGATGTCGTAACGCTTGCCCCGGAAGTGGACACCCTTGAGTTCGAGCGACGTCCAGGCTTGCGGCAGCGCCGGCGGATAGGCCTGGGCCAGTCCGTTCTCGTCGATGCGCAGACCGCTCAATCCGTAGACGAAGCTCTGCACGAAGCCGGCCGATGTGGCGAGGATATAGCCGGCGTTGTTCGCCACCGTTTCGGTGCGTACGTTGAACGGCGGTTTCAGGAAGCCGGAGAGGTTTCGCCGGATCCAGTCGCCGGCGCCCTGCGCATCGCCCAGTTCCGCCGAGCCGACCGCCAGCATCACCATCATCATCTCGTTGGGATCGTCGCCGTGCTCCTTCAGCTCGTGCAACTGGAAGTCGAAGTCGTTGCGGCGTACTTGCGGCGACATCGGCAGATCGAGGTTGGGATACATCAGCCACGCCAGCGACGATCCCATCCAGGTGATCTTGTCGTGCGGTACCGAGGCGTCGAAATCGAGATGGCGCTGTGCTGTCTCATCGAACGGGATGGTCATCTTGTCCGCGATCACGCTCCACTGCGGATCGGCCTTTGCGCCGACTTTCGCCGCCGCCTTGACCGCGATGCGTAAGGCCTTCTGCGCGGCGGCGTTGGTGAACGAGTCATTCGGTACGTCGTTATAGGCTTCGTCCGGCGATGTGACGTGATGGATTTCGTAGCGATCGTGCGCCTTGTCGTAGCTGACGCGACTGGCCCAGAATGTCGCGATCTGTTCGATCACCGGCCAGCCATACTGCTTGAGCCAGGCATCGTCGCCGGTGGCGTTGTAGTACTGCCACTGCGCGATCGCGATGTCGGCGTTGACATGGATTTCCCGGTAGACCTCATAGGCAAAATGCGGGGTGAAGTCCTTGCCGGTTTCCGGATCGGCTTCCCAGGGATACATGGCGCCCTTCGCGCCGAATTGCGCCGCGCGCGCCTGCGCGGGGCCGAGCGTGCGATGACGGAACATCACGATCGGCTTGGCTCGCTCCGGGTGCAGCAGGAGCAAGGCGGGAAAGACCCACGAATCGCTGTCCCAGAACGCATGCCCGGCATAGCCAGGAGTCAGCGCGCAGGCGCCCATCGGCCAGCTCGTGCCCGTAGTGGTGTTGGACAGCAGGTAGTAGAGGTCCGAATGCACGGCCTTCTGTACGTTGGCATCGCCGGCGACGCGGATGTCCGATTCCCAAAGCGTGTGCCAGGCGGCCTGATGCCGGGCCAGCAGCGTATCGAAGCCGGTCGTGCGCGCCTGCTCGGCCAGGACCCGATCAGCCTTCGCGTCGCTACCCCAACCCTCGCGCGACGCGGCGATGTACTTGGTGAAGCGGTAGCTCTGGCCCTTACGGACCTTCGCTTTCAGATTGAGCGAAAGCTTGTACGGCGTCTGCTCCAGTTGCACGTCCTCGACGTCGAGTCCCTTCGGCAATTCGACGGCCACGGCCTGCGCGACCGCCACGCCTTGCTCCGCGCGACCGTCCAGCCATAGCGTGAGCGTCTTCGTATCGCCGCCGGTGGACTGGATGCGCACCACGCCCGGATACCACACCGCGGCGCGATCGGGTGTGGGCACCGGCTTGTTGTCCAGATTCTGTCCGCTGGCGATGACCGCGGCGATCATCTCGTCACCGGTCATCTTGGCGATCGGGAAACGTGGTTGATGCTCGGACCACAGGCGGATCGGAAACGTGAGCTCAACGCTGCCGTCGAACTGCGGCGTGATGGTGAGGCGGGTGGCCGCCAGATGATTGGCGTCCTGGCTGACGAACGTGGTGACCTCGACATCGGTGGACTTGTTGGCGTAGACGAAGCGGTACGTCGTGTTCAACGTTGCGCCATACATATCCAGCGTCTGCGCATAGTGAGTGAAAATCTCCTTGGCCACGCGCGTGCTATTGAGCCAGCCGCCGCCCGGGTTGTAGTCGATCTCGTTCCAGCCGGGCAGCGCCGCGGGGCGCGCGATATCGTCCTTGGCATAGTCCATCGTCGCGACCATGTAGCCCATGGTTGGCCCGGTGCCGCGCACCGAGGTCATGGTGGAGAAATAGCCGTTGGCCAGATAGCTCGGGAAATAACCGTCGAATTGATCCGAGGTGCCGGTAAGCACGAAGCTGGGGTCGGTCGCCGCGCCAACGCGGGTGGCTACCAGGAGCAGGCTCAATGCAAGTGCGCGCGGCAAATGCCGGATAAAGGAGTTCATGCTGGTCGTCGATCTCATGCGGCGCCCTCGGGCGCGGGCAGGGAAGGTGTTCCGGCGCGGTCGGTCTCGCGCTTGAACAAAAACAGGGTCACCAGGATCAGCGTCATCGGCACCAGCGAGAAATAGAACGCATGGATGCCGCCGAAGCTGGCGAACACCAGCGCGGTGATACGCGAACCGAGTGTGCCGCCAAGCGCGGAAAAGATCACGATGAGACCGGTCATCGCCGCATGCGTCGGTTTGGGCAGGGAACTGAGCGCGACGGAATTGATGACCGGATAGATCGGTGCCATCAGCAGGCCGATCAAGGGAATGAGATAGGCCGCCAGCGGTGCGTCGAGCCAGCCCGACGGCGCGAAAGATGGACTATGGCTGGCCAACGGCAGCACGGACAGGATCAGTACGCCCATGCCGATCACGCACAGATTGAGCAGCGTATGCCAGTGCATCCGACGCAGCAGTTGTCCGGCGAGAATGCGCCCCAACGCAGTGGTGCCGGCCAGGATGCTCGCCATCTGGATGCTCATGGCATTGGGCAGCTTGAGGATCTCGTTGTTGAACGTCGGCAGCCAGGTACTGAAGCTCTGCTCGATCAGCACGTAGAGAAACGCCGAAAGCAGGAATACATAGACCAGTGTGCGCATCATCAGCCGATACATGTCGCGCATCGCCTGTCCGATCGACAGCCGCGCTTCGCCGTGCGCGGCCGACTCATCGAGTTGCGCGCCGTAGAGCAGAGCGACCGTGCCCAGGCAAAGGACGGCCAGCAGCCAGTACACGTTGAACCAGGATGGGTTGGCAGGGTTGGCGTGATCGATGAAGGCGCTGAATATCCAGCCGCTGGCCAGCACGCCAAGCATGAACAGACCTTCGATGGTATTGGTCAGCCGGCCGTGCTCGGCCTTGTCGCGCGTGAGCAGGCCGATCGATGAATACACCGATACCTTGGCTAGCGCGAACGACACGCCGATACAGGTGAATAGCAATTCGGTGGTGTGAAAGCTCGGGTAAAGCGGCATCAGCATGCAGGCGCCGCCGACGATGCAAAGTGCAAGCATCATCGCGCGCCGGTAACCGAGTCTGGGCAGGAATGAGGCGACCAGAAACGACGTCACGGCAATCGGCAGATCCTTGAACAACTCAAGCAGGCTGGCCTGCGGCTTGTCGATGCCGAAGGTGTGGATCGACTGCAGAATGACCGTGCCGACACTGTTGAGAAGAATCGCGAACACCATGTAGATCGTCGCCAGCGCGACGACCATGCGGAACCGGCTCATGCACACCTCGATCTGCGGTGAGAAAAAGAACCCCGGGTGCCGTCATGGCGACACCCGGGGAACGCGGAGGGGAGTGCGCTTAGAACTTGTACTTCACCTGCAGATTGACTTCGCGGCCCTCGATCGAGCGGGCAAGGATAACGCCGCCGCTGCTGGCGAAGCCGAACAGGCGCGAGTTGCCTTCGGTAATGCCGATCTCGTTGGTGATGTTCGTGCCCTGCAGGTTGACCTGCCACGCCTGGCCGATATTTGCGGTCGCGCCGAAGCTCCAGTCGTGATACTGGCCGAGCGGTTGCTGCTCGATCAGATCGCCGGTGCGATTACCCACATACTCGTAGGTCACCCAGAACTTCATGCTGCCCCACGCCGTCGGGAATTCGTAGCCGGGGGTCAGGCGGCCCTGGAACGTCGGCTGGCGCTGCAGTTGCATGCCATCGAGGCTGGCGCATTGCGAGCTGCCGTCCTGGGCGGTATACGGCGTACACGCGGCGCTATGCGTGTAGTGGCCATCCATGTAGTCGCCGCTGAACTGCACCGAGAAGCCTTCGAACGGCTTGAGCACCGTGGTGAAGTTGATACCCTTGGTCGCCGAGCCGTAGTCGAACGAGAACTGCTGGCCGTTGCCCTGGGTGATCGTGTACGGCACGTTGTAGAACAGCTTGCGGTAGGCGTTGACGTCCAGATAGATCCAGTCGGCCTGGTACTTGAAGCCGATTTCCATGTTGTGGATCTTGTTGACCGGCTGGCTGGGCAGGCCGCGCAGATCGTCGAAGCCGGGGAAATGCACGCCGTCGTTGATGCGCGCGTACACGCTCATATTGCTCTGGATTTCGTAGTTGACGCCGACCGTCCAGGAAGGTGCGGTCTTCTTGTAGTTGATGTACGAATTGCCGGCGACCACGTACTGCGAGTTGTTGTTGTAAAGCGTGGTCGGATTGGCATCCAGGTCACCGGTCGCGGTGTTCTGAATGCGGCCGCTGGCCTGCTGGCGCTCGGCGCGGATGCCGGCGTCGAACAACCACTGGTCGACCTTCCACGAATCGGTGACGAAGAATGCCGTGTTGAAGCCGTTCCAGGCCTCGCGGATCGCCGTGGACGGGCCGCTCACGAAACCGCCGGGATTGGACAGCACGTCGCCATTGCCCAGGTTGACGGCGATTGGGCTCGGGTTGTTCTTGGCCTGCAGCAGCATGTTGTTGCCGAGGAACCAGGTGTCGTGATCGCTGTAGACGGCCGAATAGTTGCCGATCGTGAGCGTATTGCCGTCGAAGATTTCCTTGCTCAGGTGGAACTCGTTCGACACGCCCTGGATGCGCTTGCGCACCGACCAAAGGCCTTGCGTGGTGACGTTCTGGTTCATGTCCGCCGCCTGGCCGTTATTGGTGTAGACGGCGGTGGCGGTGGTGTTGGCCGGCAGGTTGTTGGAGACCAGCGCGTCGGCGATGTAGCTGCTCAGCGTCTGCGGATTGGCGCCGGTGCTGAAGAAGGCGATCGTGTTCATCTGACCGCCGGTGAAGTTGAACTTGTCGGAGATGCTCCAGCCATTGCCAAAGTCGAAATCGAGATTGCCGCCCAGCGAAAGGATGTCGGCGCCGCGTCCCTTGCCCAGATTCAGGCCCTGGCCACCCGGTTGGCATCCGGGCGTGTTGCAGGGCGTGGTCTGGATCCAGCTGTACTGATTGGCCTTGCTGCCGAAGGTGCCGGTCAGCGGATCGAAGCCCGGGTAGCCGTCGAACTGGCCGCGGCCAGGGTTGAGGATGGGCGTGTCGGTGACGAACTGGTTGTGGTCCTTCAGGTCACGCGCGTAGAACATCAGCGAGCCGCTGTCGCCGAAGTTGTGAGTCAACGTGGCGGTGAGCGAGCCGCCCTTGTCGGCCGAGAACTGCGGGTCGCGCACACCGTCGGACTTGCGCCAGAATCCGCCGACGCTGCCGTACCAGCCATCGGCGACCTTGAAGCCGTAGAAGCCGTCCAGACGCACCATGCCTTCGGAGCCGTACGTCACGCCGACATCGCCGCTGGGCGTGTCGGTACCTTCGCGCAGGATGAAGTTGGCGGTCAGGCCAGGCTGGCCGTTGCCGTACAGCACGGCCGGGCCGCCGAGCACGAATTCGGCGTGGTCGATGGTGTCGTCGAGACGGAACATCGACGAGTTCTCCATGAACGACAGCGTCGACATCGGATACAGCGGCGAACCGTTGAGCTGAAAACTCACGAAGGGCGCGTCACCACCGCCCGGGAAGCCGGCCACTTCGATGTTCGCACCGGTCTGGCCGCCGGAGGATTCGGGAAACACGCCAGGCGCCATCTTCAGCAGATCGGCCGAGCTCTTTGGGTTGAATTCACGGATCTGGTCGAGCGTCGCCGAGGTGATCGAATACGACGTGTCGATCTTCTTCAGGCCGCCTGCTGCCGCTGTGCCGGTCACCACGACCTGATCCAGATTGGTGGTGTTCTTGTTCTGCGGCGGTGGCGGTGGCGGCGTTGCGCCCTGGGCCTGTTGCGGCGCGGGCGGTGCCGCGGGGGCGGCGTCTTGTGCGTACAGCGAAGTGGCCAACAGCCCGGCGATGCTGGTGACGAGCAGCCGGCGGGTCATGCGTTGCGTATTCATGATGTTCCTCCCCATCAAAGAAAAAATACTGTTGTTGTGTTTCTTAAGGAGCGGTACTGCTGCTCAGTACGGTCATGTTCCTGAGCTGTCAGCCATGGCTTGCGCCGAGGTGGTCCGTCTGGTTGAAGCCGATTCGAGGTAACGTCGGATGTCGAAGGCGTCGATGCCCGGCAGAACGTCTTCTGCGCGGCCAAGCACCTTGGGGTCGCCCACGCCGACGGCACGCATGCCGGCGGCGAGGATGCTTTCGATGCCTGCGGCCGCGTCCTCCACACCCAGGCAATGCTCCGGCGCCACATGCAAGGCGGCAGCGGCTGCGAGAAAGATTTCCGGGTCCGGCTTGGAGTGCGTGACTTTGGCCGCATCGACCACGTAATCGAACAGCTCGGCGATACCCATCTTTTCGAGCAACGTGGGCGCATTGCGGCTGGCGGACGCGAGTGCGGTCTTCAATCCCGCGGTACGCACTGATTCGACCGCGGCGCGTGCGCCGGGCAGCAGGTCCTGCGGACCGAAGTGCTGGATCTGTTCGACGTAATAAGCGTTCTTGCGATCGCCCAGCGCTACTTTTTCCGCGTGGCTATACGTCTTGTCGCTGCCTTCGAGCAGAATCTCCAGCGAACCCATGCGGTCCACGCCCTTGAGGCGCTCGGCCGTGCGGTTGTCGAACGGCACGCCCAGTTCGTCGGCCAGTCGTTTCCATGCCGCCAGATGCACGACGGCGGTATCGGCAATCACGCCATCGAGGTCGAAGATCACCGCCTTGGGGTCATCATGCGATGGGCCGCTGTCTGCGCGGGGCAGCGACAGGTTTTCGCCGGCGCGCAAGGTGTATTCGATACCGTCGTGATAGAAGGTCAACAGATCGCCGCGACCGAGCGTGTAGTTGACGCCTTCGCCGCTCACGTTCACGCGCAACTGCGCGTTGCCCCAACGTACGCCGAACCGGTAGCCGTTCCATGCCACGGGCAGTCGCGGGCTGAGCGCAGGCTTGCCATCGATGACGCGCAAGCCGCCGAAGCCCCAGCTGAAAGTAAGCCAGCTACCGGCCATCGCCGCCATGTGGATGCCGTGCGCGGCGTTGCCGTGGGAGTCGTCCAGATCCACGCGCAGCGTATCGATGAAGTAGCGATACGCCTTGCCGGTCTGGCCCACTTCCGCCGCTACCACGCCGAACGTCGACGCGGACAAGGTGGAGTCGTGGATGGTGACGCCTTCGTAGTATTCGAGGTTGCGGCGTTTGGCGTCGCGGTCGACGTTCTCGCCGGCGAGCATCAAGGCGAGCACGGTATCGGCCTGCTTGCATACCTGATGGCGGTAAATGGTCATCGGATGCAGGCGCAGCAATAGCGGCTTCTTCACCTCTTCAGCGCGCACATGCAAGCGCGGCAATTCGAGGAAGTTGTCGTCCTGCGGAAAGATGCCAAGCTGTTCGTCCACCGGCAGATACATCGCGTCGGCGGCGCGACGCCACTGTGCGATTTCGTCTTCGCCCAGGCCGATCCGCTTGCACAGCTGCGCATACTGCACCGGCGCGACACCGGCCATCCACACGGCGGTGGCAGCGGCATCGTTCAGATGCTTCTGCGCCATGCGATTGGTGTAATGGTTGTTGTGCACCAGCGCGGAGTATTCGTCCGGCCCGGTCACTTCATGGATGCAGAACGCCCCGCCGCGGCGCGGGTTGAAGTGGCCGATATCCAGCCAGATACGCGCGGTTTCGAACAGCATCTCCGCGCCGCAATCGCGCAGGAAATCGAGATCACCGCTGGCGTCGACATACAGGCGAATCGCCCATGCGACCGCTGCATTGATGTGGTACTGCGCCGAGCCGCCAGGAAAGTACGCCGAACATTCGTCGCCGCTGATCGTGCGCCAGGCATACAGCGCACCGTGCGGATGGTTGAGTTCGCGCGCATGCAGGCGCGAACGTTCCAGCGTGCGATACCGGTAGCTCAGCATGCTGCGTGCAAGCGCAGGCGAGAGCGTCGCCAGCACTGGCAGCATGAAGATTTCCGCGTCCCAGAAATAATGGCCCTCATAGCCTTCGCCGGTCAGGCCCTTGGCCGCGGTGCTGCCGCTGCCGTCGCGCGAGCTGGACTGGAACACGTGGAAAAGGTTGAAGCGCAGCGCCTGCTCGCTTTGCGGATCGCCATCGATCGCGATGTCGGCGTCCTGCCATAAACGCTCCAGCTGCGTGGTCTGTCGTGCGAGCAGGGTGGCGAAGCCTGTGTGCATGCCACGCTGCAGTGCTGCCTCGGCGCGTGCAAACAGTTCGGCGTGCGGCTCACAATCGGCCGGACGCGTCCAGGCGTACGCGGCGTATTTTTCGATAGCGACACTGCTCCCCGGATGCAGCGTGCCGTCGTATATCTGCATGACGCCGTGGGGCACCAAGGCCGCATGACGGAACGCCAGACTGTCGTCCAGCAGGGTATGGCCCTGTGCGCAGATCGTGCGGATATCGCTGTGCGTGGTTTGTTGCCCGACCCAGGCCAAGGTTTCTTCGGCGAAGGTATCGGTATTGCTCAGGCCGCCGTCGAGACGGGTGCCGATACGTGGATCGTGGCCCTGTTCGACCGCGTCGCGCGCGGTGCTGATGGCCGACTCGAGCGTGATCGGGCCGTCACAGTCGACCGAACTCACCCGATAGCGGATCGCCAGCAGGCCGGGCTCGTCCAGACAGACGATCCGTTCGGCGACGATGTCGAGGGTGAAGCCCTCCGGCGAACGCCAGCGCAGGTGCCGGCGATAGGTTCCCGAGCGCAGGTCGAGCGAGCGAGAGAAATCCAGCCATTCGCCGTCTTCAAGCCGCACTGGGGTGTCGCCCAGACGCAGGTGGATGCGGGTCGCGTCGGCGACCGGAACGCGGGTGTCGGTGTGCGCGGCAAAGCCCGGGAAGCGTTCGTGGTACTCGATCGGGGTGCGTTCCCACACGCCGGCCAGGAAGCTGCCCTGGGTCGGGCTGTCACCTTCCTCCAGGCCGCCGCGCACGCCCAGGGAGCCATTGGAAAGCGCAAACAGGCTCTCGTCCTGGGCAAAGCTGCCCGGGTCGTTGAAGCGACGGGTCAGCACCCAGGGATCGGTTGGCGTGGTGCTGGACGGTACCTGCGCCGTGGCCTTGGCCGGCACCGAGTCATGGTGTTCCAACGGAAATCCCCTTTTTGGTCGTGCTGTGTCTGGTCGCGATCCGGCGGATGGGGCGACTTATTGCGGATCGCTTCCCCGGCGCGGCGGGAGCATTACAGCAAATGATATCGATATCAAGATATCGATATCATTTGCTGTGGCGCAGCATTTCCTTATGTTTTACGGGGGGTTAGCTTTGGATGAGGCTGCTCGTGAAGGAATTCACTCACTTAGCCGCCAAAGCGCATACAAGGGTGAAGGTTCCACCGCCGGTATTTGTAGGGCACCATCAGCACAGGATTCATGGGGTCTGGTCTTGAGCGGCAAACACGGGAAAACACCAGCGCGGGACACGCTACCTGCCAACCTGACCATGGCCGATCTGGCTCGGTTGGCGGGGGTTTCCAAGATCACCGTATCGCGCGCACTCAGCGACAGTCCGCTGGTCAACCGCGAAACGCGCGATCGCCTCCAGGCGCTGGCCAGGGAGCACGGCTACAAACTCAATGTCAGCGCGCGCAACCTCCGTCTCCGCCGCAGCTACACGGTGGCGGTCATCGTGGAGATGAAGCCGAGCCACGACCGCACCATGTTCGATCCGTATCCGTTGGTGCTGCTGGGCGGCATCTCGCAAGAGCTCACCGCCGCCGGTTACAGCGTCTTGCTGACCACGCGCCAGGGCGCTACCGCGGCGGCGGTGCAGGCCGCCGACGGCATGATCCTGCTTGGGCAAGGTGTGCGGCAGGATGCGGTGCGCCGCTTCGACAAGCTGGGCCTGCCGATGGTGGTGTGGGGTGCGCAGGCCGAGCACGATGAACACACCGTAGTCGGCAGCGATAACCGCGAGGGCGGCGCTGTCGTGGCCAGGCATTTTGTCGGCCAGGGTCGCCGCAATCCGGTATTTATCGGCAACCCCGGGCATCTGGAAATCTTCGAGCGCCTGACTGGCTTTGTCGATGAATTGGGATTGCATGGCATCAAGCCGCTGCTGATCCGTCGCGATGAGTTCACCGTCGCCTCGGGTATCGATGCGATCGAATCGCTCGCTGCGCGCGACGTTTCGTTCGATGCGGTGTTTGCCTGCAGCGACTTGTTGGCGATGGGAGCGATTCGTGCACTGGAGGCATTGGGGCGCAAGGTGCCCCATGACGTCGCGGTCGTCGGTTACGACGACATGCCGCTCGCGGCGAGCTTCATGCCGCCGTTGAGTTCGGTGCGTCAGGACTGGCAGGAAGGCGGCACGCTGCTGGCGCGCAAGGTGTTGGGGTTGATCCAGGGCGAGACGGTGCAGTCAGAAGTTTTGCCCGTGGAGTTGGTGGTGCGCGCTACGTGAGAGCGCCCCTTCACCCCGGCCCTTTGCGAGGTGTAACCCATGTCCCCGAACACCTGTTACCTATGTCTCCGGTCCATGCACTTTGCCGGGGGAGAGGGTTGGGGTGAGGGGCGCTCTTACGCCTCGGCTTCCACATTCTTCCCCTTATACGACGGCGTCAGCACCAGCCGAAAACAGCTGCCACCACCCGCTACGCGTACGTACTCCAGCGACGCCTGATTGGCCTCACTCATCTGCCTGGCCAGATACAGCCCAAGCCCCGTGCCGTATTCGTGCGTCGTGTAAAACGGCTCGAAAATCTGTGCCGCCACTTTCGGTGCGATACCCGGACCGCGATCGATCACTTCGAGAATCGGCACGCCATGTTCGCCGTGTCGCGCTACGACCATTACACGCGCAGGCTGGCCCGGCATGCGGCCATAGCGCAACGCGTTCTGCACCAGGTTCCACACTACCTGTTGCAATTGCTGCGGGTCGGCCAGCGCGGCGACCGGCTCATTGCCGGCGATCACGCGCAGCGAGTCTTCGCCCAGGTCGTTGCCTTGGCGATATTCCTCGACAAAACCGAGCGCCCAGCGGCCGAGATCCAGCGTTTCCGGGCGGGAGCGTTCGCGCCGCGATAGCTGCAGGATGTTTTCGATGATCTCGTTCAGGCGCACGCAGTGGTTGTTGATGATCTCCACCATGCGCTGATCGGTGCCATTGAGGTCAGTCGACTCGGCAAGCAACTGTGCGGAGTAGCGGATCGCCGCCAACGGATTGCGAATTTCATGCGCGATCGATGCGGACAGGCGGCCCAGCGAACTGAGCGTGAGCTCTTCGGCGCGACGCGACACCAGCGACGTGTCGTCGAGGAAGATCAGCACGTGCGAGTCGTCGTTGGGCGCCAGACGCGTAAAGCGCGGCACCACCTCGGGCACCCCATCAGCCAACTGGGTTGAGGTCTCGTCGAGCTTGCCGGAGGTCATCCAGTGATACAGGCGACGCGACAATTCGGGCGCGAGGCGGCCCAGGTCGCGCTGATCGGCGGAAGGGTTGCCCAGCAACATCCACGCTGATTCGTTGATCTGGTGGATGCGGTTGGCATCATCGACCAGCAGCACGCCGGTCTTCATGCGACGAATGATCAGTTCGTTCACTTGCGACAGGTTGGCCAGGTCGATGCTGCGTTGCTCGGCCAGCGCCTCGGTCGCGCGCATCTGCCGACTCAGGACATGGCAGAGCAGCGTACTGGCGAAATAGGCCAGGCCGAACAGCCCCGATTCGAGCAGTTCGCGGTCCATATTGGCATCGGCACTGGGCAGTTCCACCGCCGAATGGCCGAGGATGCCCAGGGTGGCCAGCGCGGCGAAGAACAGCGACAGGCGCAGTGGCAAAATCAACGCGCCGGCGCTCAGGTTCACCGCCAGCATCATGGCGATGCCGATGCGCGCGTCGTGCATGGACGTCACCGCCAGGACCGCGGCGACGATATCCACGACCAGGGTGCCCGAGACCACCAGGCGGCTGCGCTGCGTGCCCCGACGGGTCAGGAGCAGTACCACGATCGTAAACAGCAGGAAGACCAGCGCTACGTCGCGGGCGAACCCCACATCGTTGAGCTTGGGCCAGCCCAGGCCGGGTGGGCTGAAAGCCAGCCCGACGTAGATGAACGCCTGTACCAGCCGGAAATAGTTGAGAAACGACAGTTCGTGGCGGATCGCCTCGGTGGCCTGGCGGGGTGCGGACGGGACAGGCGGTGCGGTGGATGACACCAGGGCGGCACTCGATGGCGTGGGCGATGCGCTCAGTATAGGAATGGGGCGGGGGAACAGGGAACGGGGGATGGGGAACTGCGGGTTGCGCCACCTTTTAGCTTGTGGCCTTGAGCGGGGAAGTCACGGAATCGGTAGGGATTTTGTTCGCCAGGGCCCGGTTGCCGCCCGTTGCACCGCAACAACCCTTTGCCATCGACCCCCGCTTCCGCGAAAATACCTGGCCGTATTGCGCGGTTTTTCGTCATGCGAAGGCATGACGGCAGCGCACTGCATGCCGGCAGCGCGTTGTAGTACCGCCGTCCGCTTTCCTCACCCATGCCGGTGGATCGGCATGCGGTTTTCACTGTTTCCCCCGTTCGCTCGAGGTATCGAATGAATTTCCACGAGTACCAGGCTAAAGAACTGTTCGCGCAGTACGGCATTGCCGTGCCGCCGGGCAAGGTTGCCAACTCTCCCGACGCCGCTGTCGACGCCGCCAAGCACCTTGGTGGCACGCAGTGGATGGTTAAGGCTCAGATCCACGCAGGCGGCCGCGGCAAGGCCGGCGGCGTCAAGTTCTGCAAGAGCTTCGATGATGTCCGCGCTGCCGCCAAGGGCATGCTGGGCACCAACATGGAAACCTACCAGTCCGCCGGCCGTGCGCTGCCGGTGAACCTGGTCCTGGTCACCGATGCCACCAACATCGCCAAGGAGCTGTACCTGTCGATCCTGGTCGATCGCGACACCAAGTCGGTGTCGTTCATTGCCTCCAAGCACGGCGGCGTGGACATCGAGCAGGTCGCCAAGGACACGCCCGAAGACATCCACACCATCGTGGTGGACTTCGTCGAAGGCCTGCAGCCCTACCAGTGCCGCCAGCTCGGCTTCGCGATGGATCTCAATCCGAAGCAGGTCACTCAGCTGACCAAGATCATGCTGGGCCTGTACAAGCTGTTCAACGAGAAGGACCTGGCCCTCGTCGAGCTGAACCCGCTGGCGATCCTCGAAGACGGCAACCTCGCCGCCCTCGACGGCAAGGTCAATTCCGACGACAACGCCGAGTTCCGTCATTCCGACCTGGCCGCCATGCGCGACCTGACCCAGGAAGATGCGGCCGAAGCGGCTGCCGTGCAGTACAACCTCAACTACGTCACGATGGACGGCACCATCGGCTGCATGGTCAACGGCGCAGGCCTGGCCATGGCCACGATGGACGTGATCAAGCTGGCGGGCGGTGAGCCGGCCAACTTCCTCGACGTTGGTGGCGGCGCCACCAAGGAGCGCGTGACCGAGGCGTTCAAGCTGATCACCTCGTCCGACAAGGTGAAGGCCATCCTGGTCAACATCTTCGGCGGCATCGTCCGCTGCGACATGATCGCCGAAGGCATCATCGCCGCGGTGAAGGAAGTGGGTCTGAAGATTCCGGTGGTGGTGCGCCTGCAGGGCACCAATGTCGAACAGGGTCGCGAACTCCTGGCCAACTCCGGCCTGGCGATCACGCCGGCCGACGATCTCAACGACGCGGCGCAAAAAGCCGTGGCCGCCGCGAAGTGAGGAGCATCCAAGCATGAGCGTTCTCGTTAACAAAGACACCAAGGTGATCGTGCAGGGCTTTACCGGCCAGCAGGGCACCTTCCACGCGCAGCAGGCGCTGGATTACGGCACCAAGGTTGTCGGTGGCGTAACCCCGGGCAAGGGCGGCAGCCAGCATATCGGCCTGCCGGTCTTCAACTCGGTCGCCGATGCTGTGGACGAAACCGGCGCCGATGCGTCGGTGATCTTCGTGCCGCCGCCGTTCGCGGCCGACTCGATCCTCGAAGCGATCGATGCGGGCATCCGCGTGATCGTGGCGATCACCGAGGGCATCCCGGTGCTGGACATGCTGCGCGTGAAGAACGTGCTGGCACAGCATCCGGAAACCGTGCTGATCGGGCCGAACTGCCCCGGCATCATCACCCCGGGCGAGTGCAAGATCGGCATCATGCCGGGTCACATCCACCTGCCGGGCAAGGTCGGTATCGTGTCGCGTTCGGGCACGCTGACCTATGAAGCCGTGTTCCAGACCACTAACGAAGGCCTGGGCCAGTCGACCTGTATCGGTATCGGCGGCGACCCGATCAACGGCCTGAGCTTCATCGACTGCCTGAAGATGTTCCAGGACGATCCGCAGACCGAAGGCATCATCATGGTCGGCGAAATCGGCGGCAGCGCCGAAGAAGACGCCGCCGAATTCATCGGCGAGTACGTCAAGAAGCCGGTCGTGTCGTTCATCGCCGGTGCTTCGGCCCCGGCCGGCAAGCGCATGGGTCATGCCGGTGCGATCATCTCCGGTGGCAAGGGCACCGCAGCGGCGAAGTTTGCCGCGCTGGAAAAGGCCGGCGTCACCACGGTGAAGTCGCCTGCCGATCTGGGCAAGACGCTCGCCAAGCTGATGAAGTAAGCATCATCCATCGATGATGAAAAAGGCCGCGACATGTCGCGGCCTTTTTTTATCCGGCGCCGACATACCGCCGGCGTCAATCGACGCCGGGCTTGCGCAGCCTTGCCGCGGCGACTCGCCGCAAGGTGTCGCTTACCCATCCCAATGTCTCCGCACGTATCGACCAGTGTTGCCAGTACAACGGCACATCCAGCCACCGACGCGCGGCAAGCACGCGCAGCGCTCCCGACGCCAGCCGGTCGCGTGCCATGGTTTCGGGCGCCATGGCCCAGCCCAGGCCCATGGCGGCGGCATCGACAAAAGCGGTGGATGAGGGCAGGTAATGGACCGGCGGACTCACGCGTGCGCGCGTCACGCTGCGGATAAAGCGGCTCTGCAATTCATCCTTGCGATTGAATACCAGCATCGGCGCGGCGGCTAACGCGGCAGCGTCGAGTTTCTTGCCGACATAGCGTTCCACGAACTGTGGCGAGGCCACCGGTAAATACCGCATGACGCCAAGCGGCTCGACGTTGCAGCCTTGCACGGGATGGGCGTCGGCGGTGACTGCGCCTAGCACCGCGCCTTCGCGCAGCAGGTTGGTGGAATGGTCCTGGTCCTCGACGTGTATGTCGAACAGCAAGCCATGCTGCTTGTGCAGGTCGGCCAGCGCGTCGAGGAACCATGTTGCCAGGGAATCGGCATTCACGGCGATCGAGATGGTGGTCGTCGGGGTTTCGTGTTGCTGTATGCCGAAATCGTCCAGCGCTTCGGTCTCCAGCAGGCGCATCTGTTGCAGGCTGCGTAGCAGCCGCTTGCCGGCATCGGTGGCGCGGCAAGGCGATTGGCGCAGCACCAGGATCTGGCCCAGGCGATCTTCCAGCGCCTTGATGCGCTGGGATATGGCCGATGGGGTCAGCGACAGGCGTAGCGCGGCGCGCTCGAAACTGCCCTCGTCCAGCACGGCGGCAAGGGCGGTCAGCTGAGGGTGGATCAGGCTCATGGCGGTTGCCCGTAGATTAATAAAACTAATCTTATGTAAGAAAAATGAGTTTTACTAAATCGGGGGCTTCCCAGAAAGTGGCGTCTTGCCCGCTGGAACTCCCCTATGTCCCTCAATGCCTATTTCGCCGGCCTCGGTGCCGGCGCCGGCCTGATCGTTGCGATCGGCGCACAGAATGCGTTCGTGTTGCGGCAGGGTCTGCAGCGTCAGTACGTGGCCGCCGTGGTCCTGATATGTGTCGTGGCCGATGCGACATTGATCCTGGCGGGTGTCTCGGGCATGGGTCTGGCCATCAAGCAGCAGCCCGCCTTATTGCAATGGCTGAGATATGTCGGCGCGGCGTTTCTTGCCGTCTATGGCCTGATGGCCGCGCGCCGGGCATGGCAAGGGGAAAGCGGCTTGCGGCCAGCCGAAGCGGGAGCGGCCAGTTTGGGTCGTGTGCTGTTGGCCTGTCTGGCGTTTACCCTGCTCAACCCGCACGTGTACCTCGATACGGTGGTGTTGCTGGGGAGTCTGTCGACGCATTACGTCGACGGCGGCAACTGGCGCTTCGCCTGGGGCGCCTGTACCGCGAGCCTGCTGTGGTTTTCGGCGCTTGGTTTCGGGGCACGCATGCTGTTGCCGATGTTTCGCGCACCCCATGCCTGGCGGGTGTTCGATATCCTGGTCGCGTTGCTCATGTTCGGATTGGCCGCGTTGTTACTGGTGCAGCCGCTGGCCTGATACAAGGCGGCGTTGCATCGGGTGCGGGCCTTGCAAAAAACCGATGCGCTACCATTGATGGCTCCAGTCCCGACACGCAAGAAACCATCCATGACTGCTCTACGCCTGGCGCTGGCCCAATTCGATTTTCCGGTCGGCGCGGTAGCCGCCAATGCCGCCAAGGTGCGTGAATTATTGGCCCAGGCGCGAGCCGGCAAAGCCTCGCTGGTGGCGTTTCCGGAGCTGACCCTGAGCGGCTATCCGCCCGAGGACCTGCTGTTGCGGCCGAGTTTCCTGGCGGCTTGTGAGAACGAGCTGCAGGCGCTGGCGAAAGAAACCGATGGCGTTGCCGCGGTAGTGGGTCACCCACATAGCGAGGGCGAGGTCTATAACGCGGCCTCATTGCTGCGTCACGGCCGGGTCGAGGCGACGACGCACAAGCAGGCGCTGCCCAACTACGGCGTATTCGACGACAAGCGCTATTTCCGCCCCGGCCACGAAAGCATGGTGGCGACGATCCAGGGCGTGCACGTGGGCGTGCTGATCTGCGAAGACGTCTGGCAAGCCGAGCCGGCCGCCATGGCCGCCGCGGCAGGCGCCGAACTGATCGTAGTCATCAACGCGTCGCCCTGGGACAGCGCCAAGCAGCAGGCCCGCGAACAGGTGTTGACCGAGCGTGCGAGGGAAACCGGCTGCGCCTTCGTTTACCTCAACACGGTCGGTGGCCAGGACGAAGTGGTCTATGACGGTGGATCATTGCTGGTCAATGCCGACGGCAGCATCGCCGCGCGCGCGCCCACCTTTACCGATACCTTGCTGTGGGCCGAGTTCGATCCGCAAACGCGAAGCCTGACCGCACACGACTGGCCGCCCGCGGACCAACCGCCCGCCGAAGGCACGCTTTACCGGGCACTGGTGCGCGGTATTCGCGACTACATCGACAAGAACGGTTTCGGTGGCGTCCTGCTTGGCCTTTCCGGCGGTATCGACTCGGCACTGACCCTGGCGTTGGCGGTCGATGCGCTTGGTCCCGATCGTGTGACCGCGGTGATGATGCCTTCGCGCTACACCTCGCAGCTATCGCTCGATGGCGCGCGCATCCAGGCCGAGAAGCTCGGCGTGGCCTATCACGTGATCTCGATCGAAGAGACCTACGAGTCCTTCGTCAGCGCGCTGACCCCAGCTTTCGCAGGCAAGGGGCCGGATATCACTGAGGAAAACCTGCAGTCGCGCACCCGTGGCGTGATGTTGATGGCCTTGTCCAACAAGCATGGCCGTCTGCTGCTGGCCACGGGTAACAAGAGTGAGATGGCGGTCGGCTACGCGACCTTGTACGGCGATATGTGCGGAGCCTATGCGCCGCTCAAAGATGTCTACAAGACGGTGGTCTATCGGCTGTCGCAGTGGCGCAATAGCGTGGAAGGTGAGGGTGGCTGGGCCATTCCGCCGGCCGTGATCGAGCGTCCGCCGTCGGCGGAATTGCGCGACAACCAGACCGACCAGGATTCGTTGCCGCCCTATGATGTGCTCGACGCGATCCTTACGCATTTCATCGAAGACGAAGAGTCGCAGGCCGAGATCGCGGCGCGCGGCTACGATCCGGAAACGGTTCGCCGCGTTGTGCGCCTGGTGCTGATCAACGAATTCAAGCGTCGCCAATCCGCTCCTGGTCCGCGCGTTACGACCCGTGCCTTCGGTCGCGAACGTCGCTATCCGATCACATCGGGTTGGCGATGACTGGGTCGGGCAAGGCGATCGCGCTGTTTTTCTCTCTCACGCCTCACTCCTGACAACTCATTCCTAAAAAGCACTTGACGCCACACGCACATTCTTGAAATTATCCCCGACTCGTTTCGAGGAGTGCGCCAATGATTGCCATCGCCACGCACGCGTCCATCGTCATCGCCATCCGGCAGCTTGCCGTCTGCTAAGCCGTTTACCGGCTCAGCCTATCTCTGGTTGACGACTTCGTCCTGACGGACGCGTCTTTCTTGCGGTCTTCTTCCTGCGCTTAAGTGCGTGGGCGTGATTTGCGTCGTTCGGTTTCTTCGGAAATCGGAACGCGCCTGCAGAGTGCCTTACATTCATGACTACCCATAACCACATGGCATTGCGCCGTGTTGCTGCTTACCTGCGTGCCCGCATGGGTTCGCCCCATGACCGGCAACGTGTCGCATCATTTAGCTACCTGTTCGACGAGGCGAGCGCCGAGCCGGCGCGCAACTACGCCACGCCCGACGACAGTGCCGACCCTTGCGAGGCGGAACTTGCCGCGTTGTGCGAAAGGTTCGACGCCCGGCAGCGAGTGCCGCGGCTGGAATATATCCACGATCTCGCACCAGCGGTCCTGCCCAGGCTGGTGGCCGCGGGCTTTACCTCATCGCCACCGCTTGCCCTGATGACCTGTTCTCGTGGCAGCCTCACCATGGATGGTGATATCGAGGGACTGCAGTGGTCGCTTGCCGAAAACGATGCGGATCTCTACGCGGCGGCCGAAGTGCAGAATCATGCTTACGGCGTGTCGGTCACCACGGCGGCCGATCTGCAGCGTCTGCGAGAGTTGCTGAAGAAGGGCGGTGCGGTAGCGCTCGTGCGTGCCCGCGATAGCGACACCGTATTGGGGGCGGGGCTGTTCACGCCACCGCATGATGGCGTGACCGAGATCGCCGCCATCGGTGTCCATGCTTCCGCCCGACGTCGAGGTATCGGTGCTGCCCTGGCAGCGTTGCTGGCCGACCACGCGCTCGTGCAAGGCATCGATCTGCCGTTCCTGATGTGCGAAGTGGCCAACGAGGACGGGGTCTATCGCCGGGCGGGATTCGAGCGTTTCGGTGAAGTCGTTTGTGCGTCGCGTTGACGTTGCTGGCCAGGCGTAGCCAGCAACGTCACTCCGCCAACAAAAAAGCCGGCAGTCTGACTGCCGGCTTTTTCTTTTGAAGCGTCACACCTGACGGATCGCGTTGCGCTTAGTGATGTCCCGAGAACGGAATCATCTTGCGCAGGGTCGACGGTGGATGCGGCCACTTGGTATCGGTCAGATACGGGTGGTCGGGATAGTTGGCGGCCAGCACCTGGCGGGTCTGATCGGCCAGGCCCTTCTGGTCGAGCGCGAGATAGCTGCGCGTGAGGATGGCCAGCGCATCGCCGGTCTGCGGCGACTGCTGGTAATGCTCGATCACGTACTGGGCGCGGTTGGCCGAAGCGATATAGGCCTTGTTGCGCAGGTAGAACTCGGCCACGTTGATTTCGAACTGGGCCAGCACGTTACGCAGGTAGATCATGCGCTGGCGCGCATCGGTGGCGTAGGCACTGTCCGGGAAGCGGCGGGTCAGTTCGGAGAAATCGTCGAACGCTTGCAGGTTGTAGCCCTGGTCGCGGCGGGTCTGGTTCTCGTCGCGCTTGAGCAGACGCTCGATCGCGCCCGAGGTGCGGTCGAAATTGATCAGGCCACGCAGGTAGTAGGCGTAGTCGACGTGTTTCTGGGTCGGATACGTCTTGATGAAGCGGTTGATGGTGGAATACGCATCATCCGGCTGGTTGTCCTTGTACTGCGCATAAGCCAGGTCCAGCTGGGCCTGCTCGTTGTAGTCGCCGGAGGGGAAGCGCGCGATCAGGCGCTGATAGGCCTTGACGGCGGCCGAGTAGTCGGCGTTCTCGAGCGACTTGTGCGCAGTCGTGTAGAGCTTTTCCACCGGCATGGTATCGATGTTGTCGCGCTTGTGGCGGAACATCGAGCAGCCGCTCATCGATACAGCGATGACGAGCGCAATAAAGAGTTTTAGAGCCGGCTTGGTTAGGCGCATGAGGTAGAATTTCTAGGTGTTGAACGGTGGATGATAGCTTATAGAGCCGAGACTCGGGACCCGGGACCCGAGCCCCGAAAGATCGCCAAGCGCAGCAAATACTTACGCGCAGGCCTCACTCATCGATGTCCTCAAGATCAGTCCACGGATTTTTCGCGAGTCTTTAAGTCCCGAACCCGAGTTCCGCCCCATGACCGCAGTGCGTCACGAAGCCATTGTCCCCTTGTCGGCCGCAGGTCGAAGATTCGACCAGGCCTTGGCCGAGATGTTCCCCGACTATTCCCGTTCCCGCCTGACCGGCTGGATCAAGGACGGTGCGGTGACCCTGGACGGTGCCAAGGCGCCGCCCCGCCAGCTCCTTCGCGGAGGCGAAAAAGTGCTGCTGGAGGCGGTATTGGTCGTCGAGGTCAGCTCCCAGCCCGAGGCCATCGACCTGGATATCGTCCATGAGGACGATTACCTGCTGGTGCTGAACAAGCCGGTCGGCCTGGTCGTGCACCCGGGGGCGGGCAACCCTGCCGGTACCGTGCTCAATGCCTTGCTGCATCACGATCCCAAGCTGGCCGAACTGCCGCGCGGGGGCATCGTGCACCGCCTGGACAAGGACACCTCCGGTCTGATGGTGGTCGCGCGCACCCTGGCGGCGCACACCGGCCTGGTCGACATGCTTTCGCGCCACGAGGTGGAGCGTCAGTACGAAGCCATTGTCGTCGGCACCATGGTGGCAGGCGGTACGGTCGATGCCGCGATTGGCCGCCACATGGGCGACCGCCTGCGTCAGGCCGTGCGCGACGAGGAAGACGGCAAGCATGCCGTCACCCATTACCGGTTGCGGGAGCGTTTCCGTGCCCACAGCCTGATCCAGTGCAGCCTGGAAACCGGCCGTACCCATCAGATCCGCGTGCATATGGCGCATATCGGCCATCCGCTGATCGGCGACCCGCTTTACGGCGGTGGCCTCAAGCTGCCCAAGGGGGCGACACCCGAACTGGTGGCGGCCTTGCGTGGATTCCGTCGTCAGGCCCTGCATGCCGAACGACTGGCGTTCGAGCACCCGGTGACGCACGAGCCGCTGTCGTTCAGTGCCGAGCGGCCGGCGGACCAGCAGTTATTGATCGACGCGTTGCGCCACGATCTGGCCGAACACGGGCACAACGACTACTGATCGGCGGAGCATCGATGTTTCGGGGTCGACCAGCCTCTTGTGCGATGCTCCGCACCTTCCCCTCACGACAAGCGCCCGTTCCATGATCGACGACGCCTGGCTCTTTCCCGATTGGCCCGCACCGCGCGCGGTACATGCCGCCGTGACCACGCGGCAGGGGCCGGGCGTGTCCGCCGCGCCGTTCGATCGCTTCAATCTGGGACTGCGCAGTGGCGACAGCAGTGATGCCGTGTTCGCCAATCGGAGTGCATTGCGCGAAGTTCTGGGGTTGCCTGCCGCGCCGCGCTGGCTGCATCAGGTGCACGGCACCGCGGTGGCCGAGCTGGGGCCGTTACCGAGCGAGCAGGAGCCGCAGGCGGATGCGGCCGTGTCGCATTTGCCGGGGACGGTGCTGGCCATTCTTACCGCCGATTGCCTGCCGGTGCTGTTTTGCAGCGGCGACGGGCGACAGATCGGTGCAGCGCATGCGGGCTGGAAAGGTCTGGCTGCCGGCGTGCTGGAAGCCACCGTGGAGCAGATGCAGATCGCGCCGCAACGTTTGCTTGCCTGGATCGGGCCGTGTATCGGCAAGGCATCGTATGAAATCGATGCGCCGGTACGGGAGGCGTTTGTCGTCGAGGATGCGGCTGCGGAAGGCTATTTTGAAGCGACCCGGGCGGGCCATTGGTTGTGCGATATGGCCGGGCTGGCGCGGCATCGACTGCAAAAGGCCGGCGTGGAGCAGATCTATGGTGGCGGGTTCGATACGCGCACCGACGAGCGGTTCTATTCGTATCGGCGCGATGGGGCAAAGAGCGGGCGATTTGCCAGTTTGATCTGGCTGGGTGGTTAAGCGCGAGCGTCTCGGAAAGCCTCTCCTAATTCGTCATCCCGGCGCAGGCCGGGACCCAGTGGCTTCGGTTTTAGGTTTTCGCGTAAGAGCAAATGCTTGGTGACTCTCGCGGCAGCCGACCGCAAAGTCACTGGATCCCGGCCTGCGCCGGGACGACGAATAGGGAAAATGAGGTAATTCGAGCGGCCCTAAGCCGCCAGCGCATCCAAAAACGACTTCCGCCAAGCGGTAAGATCGTGCTTCTGCAATATCTCCATCATTGCGTGCCAGCGATTGCGCCGCTCCTTCAGCGGCATCTTGAGCGCACGCTCCAGCGCATCGGTCACTTCCTCGGTATCGGCGGGATTGACCAGCAACGCCTGTGTCAGCTCCTCGGCCGCACCGGCAAAGCGCGACAACACCAGTACGCCAGGATCCTTCGGGTTCTGACTGGCCACGTATTCCTTCGCGACCAGGTTCATCCCGTCGCGCAGCGGCGTGATCAAACCCACGCGCGCGGTGCGGTAGTAACCGCTCAACACGCTGTGCGGATAAGAATTATTGACGTAGCGCACCGGCACCCAATCGGGCGCGGCATACAGGCCGTTGATATGCCCCGCGCTGCGTTCCAACTCGCGACGGATCTGCCGGTATTCCGGTACGGTGGAGCGCGAAGGCGGGGCGATCTGCAGCAAGGTGACCTTGCGATGCAACTCCGGCGCTCGCTCCAGCAGGCGCTCATAAGCCTGAAAGCGCTCGGGCAGTCCCTTGGAATAGTCCAGGCGGTCCACGCCAATAATCAACGCGCGATCGTCCAGGCTGGCACGCAACTGCCCGATTTCCTCTTCCTCGGCGAGTGCCCGCTTCGCCATCTCGGCGACCTGATGGGTATCGATGCCGATGGGAAAGACGCCGGCGCGAAAGATATGGCCATTGCTGGCGCGCATGCGATGACCCGGGCGCATCACGGCGTGCGCTTCGTGCAGGAAATAGTCTTCCAGTGCGCGCAGATCGCGTGCGGTATGCAGGCCGATCAAGTCGTAGCTGGACAAGGTTTCCAGCAGTTCGCGGTGCTGCGGCAGCGCAATCAGCAATCCCGCCGCGGGCAGTGGTGTATGCAAAAAGAAGCCGATGCGGTTGCGCACGCCGCGCTCGCGCAGCATCGAGGCCAGGGGGATCAGGTGATAGTCGTTGATCCAGATCATGTCGTTCGGCTCGATCAAATCGGCCAGTCGATCGGCGAACACGGTATTGACGCGTAGATAACCCGCCAGATGGCCACGGTTGTAGTCGACCAGATCGGGTCGATAGTGCAACAGCGGCCATAGCGTACGATTGGCATAACCGTCGTAGAAATGATCGTGGTCTTCCTTGGAAAGATCGATGGTGGCGTACTCCACCTCGCCGTCCTTCAAGTGATGCAGCTGTCCGGCGGTGTGCTTGGCTATCTTGCCGCTCCAGCCGAACCAGAGCCCGCCGCGCTCGCGCAACGCGTCGCGCATGGCCGACGCCAGGCCGCCGGTGGCGGTCTGATTGGGCAAGGCGACACGGTTGGATACGACGATCAGGCGATTCATGTTTTTTCCTGTGGTGAGGGGAGGATGTGGGCGGTGTGGTTACATCGCATCTTCCCAGCGACGGGAGAGGCGCATGGCGGCCTGGATCAAACCGACCAGCGAATAGGTCTGCGGGAAATTGCCCCACTGCTCGCCGCTCTGTGGCGCGATGTCTTCGGATAACAAGCCAAGCGGATTCAGGTGCGAGAGCATGTTTTCGAACATGGCGCGCGCCTGGTCGCGGCGACCGGTGGCGGCGAGCGCTTCGATGTACCAGAACGTGCAGATGTTGAAGCTGGTTTCCGGTGCGCCGAAATCATCGGGTGCGATGTAGCGGAACAGGTAGTTGCCGCGGCCAAGCTCCTTGCCGATCGCGTCCACGGTCGCTACGAAACGCGGATCGTCGGCCTTGAGAAAGCCGATATCGGCCAGGAGCAGCAAGCTCGCATCGAGGCGTTCGCCATCGTAGGCATCGGCGAAATAACCCTTTTCTTCATTCCAGGTGCGCTCGACGATGCGCGCGTGCAGCGCTACCGCCTCTTCGTGCCAGTAGCGCGCGCGTTCGTCCATGCCAAGCTCGGTCGCGATATGCGCCAGGCGATCGCAGGCCGCCCAGCACATGGCTGCCGAATAGGTGTGTACGGAGCTGCGGCCGCGAAATTCCCACAGGCCGGCATCGGGCTGCTCGGCCATCTTCAAGGCCATATCGCCCATGCGTTCGAGGCGCGCAAAGGTGCGTCGATCGCCCTTGCTCTCCAGGCGTTGATCGAAGAACAGTTGCGCTGACGCCAGCACCACCGAGCCGTAGACGTCGTTCTGCCGCTGCCTCCACGCGTCGTTGCCGACGCGCACCGGTCCCATGCCGCGGTAGCCGGCTAGGCTGTCCACTTGTGTTTCGGGAAGCTCGTGTTCGAACAGGATGCCGAATACCGGACCTATCTCGCGCTCGTCATCGGCGGCAATCAGATTGAACACGTAGCGGATGTATTCCTCCATCGTGCGAGTAGCGCCCAGACGATTGAGTGCTCGCACGGTAAAGGCCGCGTCGCGCAACCAGCAATAGCGATAGTCCCAATTGCGCGCCGAGTCGGGCGACTCGGGGATCGAGGTGGTCAGCGCGGCGATGATCGCGCCGGTTGCCTCGTACTGACACAGTTTCAAGGTGATGGCTGCGCGAATGACGTACTCCTGCCATTCGTAAGGTACCGAGAGATAGCGGACCCAGTCGCGCCAGTAGGCAAGCGTATTGTTCAGCGTGTGGTGAATGAACTCCGCCGGGCTCTGCGTCAGCGTTTCGTCGGGGCCGAACACGAAATGTGCGCTGCGGTCCAGGCCGAACGGCAGGCCGCGCTCGATCAGCGGCGAGGCCACGTCCGAGGTGAGCCGCATCACCGTATTGCTCAGCAGGTAGCGGATGTGATTGCTGCCGGACGTTGTCTGCGGTGCGTTGGCGCCGTAATCGCAAAGCGGCCGTAACAGCACACGGATGCGTGGCGAGCCGGCAATTGGCTGCACCCGGCGCGCGATGAGCACGGGATGATAAAAGCGCCCATGAGCACGATGACGTGGAGCGAAGTCGGTGATCTCGATTGCGCCACCGTGCTTATCGTACAGACGCGTCTGCAGCACCGCCGTATTAGGAAGATACTCCTGCTCGGCGCGGTCGAAATCTTCCAGCGCAATCGTCCAGTCACCACCTTCGCGTCGGGGTGACAGCAATGCGCAAAAGCTCGCGTCATCGTCAAAGCGGGGCAGGCAGCACCACACGATACTGCCGTGCGCGTCGATCAATGCAGCAACGCTGCCATTGCCGATCACGCCCAGCGATAGATTCGCCTGGGCGGCGCGAGCCGCTTCAGGAGCGGTTGTGTCGACGAGTTCCTCCGGGGTATTGGTCATCTAGCGTCGCTCCTAAGGCGTACAAGACACGGGCGAGCCAGGCTTGCACCGCGGTGGGACCGGACAAGGTGTATTGCGCCAGGCTGGGTTCGCGCTGGCCGACCCGGATGCTGATGCCGTTTTCCAGATTGGCGGTGGCGAATCCGTGCTCGTCGGTGAAATCGTCGCCGACGTAGACCGGCATGCGCCCCTGGAACGGCGGCCGTGCCAGCAGCTCGGCCACGGCCTGTCCTTTGTCCATGCCGGCAGGCTTGAGTTCGATCACGTGGTGGCCCAGTTGCAGCTCGTAGTCGGGCAAATCCTTGAGCAGCGTTTCACTCGCCTCGCGCAACGCGCGCATGCCCGGATCACCGCTGCGATCATGGAGTGCGATCGCTATGCCTTTGTCTTCCAGCATGACCTGAGGAAACCGCGAAGCCATGCCATGGACTGCGTGGCGAAGGCGTTGCTGTTCGGCATGATCGAGTTCTATCTCGCGCTGGGCCCCATCGGCATGGCGTAGCTGCAGGCCATGTACACCGGCCATGGCCCAGGGCGGCGCGCCGAACAGGCGTTGGAGATCTTCGATCCGCCGGCCGCTGACCAGGGCGAGCGCACCGCCCAACGCGGTATGCAACTGCGACAACAGCGCCGTCAGCGTCTTGCTGACATGGACCCGTTCGGGCCGATCGGCAAAGTCGATAAGGCTGCCGTCGACATCGAGAAACAGCGCCCAGGCTTCGTGGGCTACCGGCAGGGGCGGCGCCGGTAACGGCGTGGATGCGGGCATGAGGGGATTCGCTTGCACTATCACCTCATCGAGCGTAACAAAGCCGATGTGAAGGCGATCTTTCACTTAAACGAAAGCTTGCCGAATCGTGTCGATTACGCTTGAACCGTTAAGCTTTTGTCCATACATCCGTCCACAGTGGCGGCTTGCCGCCAAAACCTATTCATTTCAGCGGGGACCACTCCATGCGGATGGACAAACTTACTTCGCGCTTTCAGCAAGCGCTGGCCGACGCGCAATCACTGGCGGTCGGTCGTGACAACAATATGCTCGAGCCGACGCACGTCATGGCGGCGCTGCTGGACCAGCAGGGCGGATCGACGGCGCCTTTGCTGACGCAGGCTCAGGTGAATGTGCCGGCGCTGCGCCAACGCGTCGCCGAGCAGCTCGAGCGGCTGCCCAAGGTCAGCGGGCAGGAAGGCAATATTCATGTGGGCAACGAACTGACGCGCCTGCTCAACCTGACCGACAAACTGGCGCAGCAGCGTGGCGATCAATTCATCGCGAGCGAGTTGTTCGTGCTCGCAGCGCTCGAAGACAAGGGTGAGCTGGGCGCTGCGTTGAAAGCCGCTGGCGCCACCAAGGCGAACCTCGAAGTGGCCATCGACAAGCTTCGTGGCGGCGAAAAAGTGCAAAGCGAGAATGCCGAAGAGCAACGCCAGGCACTGGAAAAATATTGCGTCGACCTCACCGCGCGAGCCGAGAGCGGCAAGCTCGATCCGGTGATCGGTCGCGACGAGGAAATTCGCCGCACGATCCAGGTCCTGCAGCGCCGTACCAAGAACAATCCCGTCCTGATCGGCGAGCCGGGCGTCGGCAAGACCGCCATCGTCGAAGGGCTGGCGCAACGCATCATCAAGGGCGAGGTGCCCGAGGGCCTGCGCGATCGCCGTGTGCTCGCGTTGGATATGGGCGCATTGATCGCGGGCGCGAAATTTCGCGGTGAGTTCGAAGAGCGTCTGAAGGCCGTGCTGAACGACCTGGCCAAACAGGAAGGTCGCGTCATCCTGTTTATCGACGAGCTGCACACCATGGTCGGTGCGGGCAAGGCCGACGGTGCGATGGATGCAGGCAATATGCTCAAGCCCGCGCTGGCGCGTGGCGAGTTGCATTGCATCGGCGCCACCACGCTGGACGAATATCGCAAGTACATCGAGAAAGACGCCGCCCTGGAACGTCGTTTCCAGAAGGTCTACGTCGGTGAGCCGAGCGTGGAAGACACTATCGCCATCCTGCGCGGCCTGAAGGAGCGCTATGCCGTGCACCACGGCGTGGAAATTACCGATCCGGCGATCGTCGCGGCGGCCACGCTTTCCAACCGCTATATCACCGACCGTCAGTTGCCCGACAAGGCGATCGATCTGATGGACGAGGCGGCATCGCGCATTCGCATGGAGATCGACTCCAAGCCGGAAGAGCTCGATCGGCTCGAGCGTCGTCTGATCCAGTTGAAGATCCAGCGCGAAATGCTGAAGAAGGAAAGCGACGAGGCGTCGAAAAAGCGTCTCGCCGATCTGGAAAGCGATATCGAAAAGCTCGAGCGCGAGTTTTCCGATCTCAACGAGATCTGGAAGTCCGAAAAGGCCGCGCTGCAGGGAGCGACCAAGGTCAAGGAGCAGATCGAGAAAGCGCGTGTGGAACTTGAAGCCGCGCAGCGTCACCAGGATTACGCAAAGATGAGCGAGATCCAGTACGGCCGGTTGCCGGAACTGGAGAAGCAGCTTACCGCCGCGCAGGCCGCGGAAAAGCAGGACTTCAAGCTGGTACAGGATCGCGTTACCGAAGAGGAGATCGCCGAGGTCGTATCGCGCTGGACCGGTATTCCGGTGAGCAAGATGCTCGAAGGCGAGCGCGACAAGCTGTTGCAGATGGAGTCGGCGTTGCATCAGCGCGTGGTCGGCCAGGATGAAGCGGTGCGTGCGGTGTCCGACGCAATTCGCCGTGCGCGTGCAGGCCTGTCCGATCCCAATCGCCCTTACGGATCGTTCCTGTTTCTTGGTCCTACGGGCGTGGGCAAGACCGAACTATGCAAGGCGCTGGCGGAGTTCCTGTTCGATACGCAGGATGCGATGGTGCGCATCGACATGAGCGAGTTCATGGAAAAGCATTCCGTGAGTCGCCTGATCGGTGCCCCTCCGGGTTATGTCGGTTACGAAGAGGGTGGGTATCTGACCGAAGCCGTGCGCCGTCGTCCCTACAGCGTGATTCTGCTGGACGAAGTGGAGAAGGCGCATCCGGACGTGTTCAATATCCTGTTGCAGGTGCTCGACGATGGTCGTTTGACCGATGGGCAGGGCCGTACTGTCGACTTCCGCAACACCGTTATCGTGATGACCTCCAACCTGGGCTCGCAGATGATCCAGGAGCAGGCCGGCGATAGCGAAGCCGACTACATGCAGATGAAGGCGTCGGTACTGGCGGTGGTGCAGGCGCACTTCCGTCCCGAGTTCATCAATCGCCTGGACGAGCTGGTGGTGTTCCGTCCGCTGGACAAGAAGCAGATCAAGTCCATTGCGAAGATCCAGCTGATCTATCTGGAAAAGCGCCTGGCGGAGCGTCAGTTGAAACTGGAGATATACGACAGGGCGCTGGAACTGCTGGGCAATGTGGGCTTCGATCCGGTGTATGGCGCGCGGCCGTTGAAGCGGGCGATTCAGCAGCAACTGGAGAACCCGCTGGCGAAGCAGATTCTTGAAGGGCGCTTCGATGCGGGCAATACGGTCGTGGTGGATGCCGAGGGTGGGCATCTGGTGTTTCACAAAGAGTAGGAAAGGCCGACGCGAACACCCGGCCCTCCTCACCCCAACCCTCTCCCCCGGCAAAGCCAGGGGAGAGGGAGCAGGTTACGGAAACGCAAAACACCGAGGACTTCCTCAGTCGGCTCCCTCTCCCCTGGCTTTGCCGGGGGAGAGGGCTGGGGTGAGGGGGCTCTTGGTGCGGAACAGTCGATGCGCGCGTTATCGCGGCTCGCTAAAACTATCCGCCCCATTCTCCATATGCCCCGCCACCCGCCGCGCCCATCCACTGGCTTCGGCCACCGACACGCTCAAGTCATACCAGTTGGTAAAGTCACTCAGGTCCCAGCTGTCCACATGACTGCCATGCGCGCCAACCGAATAGATCCGCACGTCTTGTGACACATAGCCGTTGCGCACGGTGAACGTGCATGCGCTGCTGCCCGCATTGGTGAGTGTCAGTTGCACGCGGTTGTTGTCCGGGTCGTAGGCCAACGTGATCTCCGGCATGACGGTCGCACTGGCGACGCTTCCTTGCCATACGCGCAGAAAGCCGTTCGGCCCATGCGCTTCAAGCTGATAGATGCTGTTGGTATACGTCTTTGCGCTCCAATAGTCGGAGAGCGATTTGCCTGCCTCCACCGTGTAACGCCACGGACCGTCGTTCCGATTGGAGGCGTACACCTGAAACACCGCACCCGCCGCGCCGGTGTTGTTGAACGCGAGTACATAGCGTCCATTCGATGTGCTGACGCTGCCCTGGATATCCATTTCATACGGCAACGCGCGTGCCGGTCGTGTTACCGTCGATTCGGCTGTGGGCATCGACGGCGTGGAAGGAACGCTGGGTGACGGTAACGTCGAGCACTCGCTATCGGCTTGCCCCGGATAGCCGCTGGTGACCGGCAGGCTGGGCCAGGACGTGTTGCCGGAAGTGAAATCGAACGCCGAAGTCAGGTCGCCGCAGACCGCGCGACGCCATGCACTGATGTTCGGCTCGGCGACCCCGAAACGGGTTTCGAGAAAACGCAGGACCGATGTGTGATCGAACACTTCCGAGCACACCCAGCCGCCACGCGACCACGGCGAGATCGCCATCATCGGCACGCGAAACCCCAGGCCGATCGGCTTGCCGGCCGTGATTTCTCCGGTGGTACTGACGGTGGATAGCCCATTTGCCGACGAGGCTGGTGGCGTAGGCGGCGGTACGTGATCGAAGAAGCCGCCGTTCTCGTCGTAGTTGAGGATGAATACGGTCTTGGCATACACCGCCGGGTTGGCGACCAGCGCGGCCAGCAACTGCGCCGAGAGGTTCTCGCCATAGGCCGGTTTGTAGTTGGCGTGCTCGGAAAGATAGTCCGGCGCCACGATCCACGACACCTGCGGCAGGGTGTTGTTGGCGACGTCGTTGGCGAATGCAGTCACCAGGTCCGGCACTGTCGCCATGCCGCGGTCGTACAGCGGTTGGCCGGCTTTGGCTTTTTTGAAGGGCGCAAACCAGGCCAAGGCGTTGTCGTCGAAATTGTTGCTTTGCTGATAGACCTTCCAGCTAATGCCGGCGTTCTGCAGGCGCTCGGCGTACGTGGTCCAGCTGAACCCGGCGCTTGGCTCGGTGTTGTCCAGCGTGGCTGCCTGGCCGACTGACAGTCCGTTGCTGCCGGTAAAGAAATGCAGCCGGTTCGGATTGGTCTGGGTGAGCGTCGAGCAGAAATACTGGTCGCAGATGGTGAAACTGTCGGCCAGTGCGTAGTAGAACGGCAAGTCGGCGCGCTGGAAGTAACCCATGCCCAGACCGGCAGCGCGTGCGGTATTCCAGGCATCGAACTTGCCGCTGTTCCAGATCGCGGTGTCGACCGGATAGCTCATTGCCGGGGCGCTGATGCAGATACCGCTGGTGGTGCTGGTGTCCATGTGGAAGGGCAGCATGTAGCCGGTGCTGCTACTGTCGGGCTGATGCCAGACATTCTGCTGGCCACCCGGCAACGGCGCCGGCACGCGGTCGGCAAAGCCACGGACTCCAGCCAGGCTGCCGAAGTAATGGTCGAACGCACGGTTCTCCTGCATGAAGATCACCACGTGCTGCACGTCGGTGATATCGCCATTGACCGTGGCGGCAGGGGTGGCCAGGGCCTGGCGGATGACCGGGGGCAGGGCGGACATGGCGGCCAAGCCACCGGCCGAGGCCGCGGTCATCTTCAGGAAGCGGCGTCGCCCGGTGTTGTCGGGCTTGATATCGTCGATCTGGCTCATGGGGGGCTCCGTGAGTGGCGTCGGCTGTGTCGTTGTCGCTAGGACAACTCACGGACGTTGCAGCCCGATGCCACTCCCGGGTCAGTTTTTAGATAGTCGCCGGCCATGTGACCCGAGTTGTCCAGTCCCCTGCCGTTACACATTGCACTCACGGACCCATCGCGCTGCTGCTAAGATCGCCGCGCCTCAAGGTGACTGTCGGCAATGGAGCCGGCGGTTGAAACGGGAATTCGGTACGCCCTCGATGGGTCAAGCCGAAGCTGCCCCCGCAACGGTAGGCGAGCAAACGAACCGCAAACAGCCACTGTGCTCGATAGCATGGGAAGGCGCGATTCGGGAGGGTAGATGCCCTCGCTCGCAAGCCCGGAGACCGGCCTTGGAGGTATCACCGGACAGGCGGCGGGCCTAGTCGGGGCCGCTGCGACTTGCCGGTACCTGCTCTCACGCTCCTGTCCCCATGCCATTGACGCCGCGCGGGTAGGCGCGGTCCAGGGAGCTAACGCTGTGCCAATCCGTTCTTCGACTTTCCGCCGCTCCGTGCTGGCGGTTGCCTTGCTTTCCGTGTTTTCTCCAGCCTTCGCGGACGACGCCGGCACCACCGATCTCAACCAGGTCGTGGTCACCGCGTCGCGCACCGCGCAGACGCAGGACCAGACCCTGGCGCCGGTCACGGTGATCGATCGCGCCGATATCGAGCGCCTGCAGCCGGTGTCGATCGTTGCCTTGCTGCAGGGCGCGCCAGGTATCCAGCTATCGAACACCGGTGGCCAGGGCAAGCAGACCTCGGTGTATATGCGCGGCACCAATGCCGATCAAGTGCTGGTGCTGGTCGACGGCGTGAAGATCGGTTCGGCCTCGGCCGGCGTGGCAGCGCTGCAGGATATTCCGCTGGAGCAGATCGAGCGCATTGAAATCGTGCGTGGCCCGTTTTCCAGCCTGTACGGCTCCGAGGCGGTCGGTGGCGTCATCCAGATTTTCACGCGCCGCCCCGATGGCGCGTTTGTGCCGCATGCCAGCTTCGGCGTTGGTACCTATGACACGCTGAAGGGCTCGCTGGGTGCGGCCGGCAAGCAGGGCGCCGGCTGGTACTCGATGGAGGTTTCGCACGACCAGACGCATGGCTTCAACGCCTGTCGCGGTCCCGGCGGCTGCTTCACGATCGAGCCGGATAACGACGGCTACAAGAACGACGCACTCACCTTGCAGGGTGGCTACAAGTTCAACGAGCAATGGGATGCCGACGCGCGCTTCTTCGACGCCCGCGGTCGCAACGAATACGACGGCACCTTCAGCAACAGCGCCAAGACCGAGTCGCAAGTGGCGGGCGGTCGGGTGCACTACAAACCGTTCGACCGGCTGACGCTGACCCTGGCCCTGGGACAGAGCAAGGATTTCAGCAGCGATTACCTGGATAACGCTTATGTCGACACGTTCAATACGCGTCGTAAGGTCGGCTCGCTGCAGGCAGATATCAGTGCTGGCGGCGGTCTCTACAGCGTCGGCTTCGACGTGCAGCACGACAACATCCAGGGCAGCACCGAGTATGTCGTCGACCGGCGCACCGATCGCGGCGTCTTCGGCCAGTGGCAGCAGACTTTCGGCAGCCAGCAGTTGCAGGCCAGCGTGCGGCGCGACGATGACACGCAGTTCGGCGGCCGCAATACCGGCTCGCTGCTGTGGGGCTGGGACTTCACCCAGTCGCTGCGCCTGACGGCAAGCTACGGCACGGCGTTCCATGCGCCGACCTTCAACGAGTTGTACTACCCCGACTTCGGCAATGCGGACCTGAAGCCGGAGCGCTCGCGCAGCGGTGAGCTGGGCCTGCGCGGCACGCATGGCTGGGGCGGTTGGTCGCTGAATGCCTACGAGACCAAGATCAGCGACCTTATCGCGTTCACCGGCCCCAATTTCCTGCCGATCAACGTGGACCGCGCACGCATCCGCGGCGTCGAAGCTACGGCTCATACCGAACTGGTCGGCTGGACCGTGCAGGGCACGTTGAACTGGCTCGATCCGCGCGATGAGAGCAACGATTTCGATCACGGCAACCTGCTGCCACGCCGCGCCAAGCAGACCGCACGTTTCGATCTGGACAAGAAGGTCGGCGCGTTCAGCTTCGGCGGTAGTTATTTCGTCTCGGGCAAGCGCTTCGACGACACCGAGAACGAAACTCGACTGGGCGGCTATTCGCTGACCGACCTGCGCGTGGCCTATGCGCTGGATCGCGACTGGCGTCTGCAGTTCAGCGCCAACAATATTTTCGACAAGCGTTACGAAACGGCGGCTTTCTTCAATCAGCCGCGTCGCAACTACATGTTTACCGTGCGCTGGCAACCGGCCCAGTAAGCGTCGCAAGTAACACGGCCAAGAGGTAACAGACGGTATGAAAGCACTCTCCCGAACGCATAACGCGATGATCCTGATCCTGCTGGTCGCCTGCATGATCGCCACGCGCTTCAAGCATTTTGGAGATGCCATGCATCTGCCCGATGCCTCGATGGCTGTGTTGTTTATCGGCGGCATCTACCTGCGCCGACACCTGGCGTTTGCCGGCTTTGTCACCTTGGCAGTGCTGGTGGACTGGATATCGGTCAACTATGCCGGCGTGAGCGATTTCTGCATCACGCCGGCCTATGCGTTCCTGCTGCCGGCTTATGCGGTGCTTTGGTACGGTGGGCGCGCGTGCGGCGTCGGGCGTTCGTTCTTCGGTAGCCTGGCGTTCGGCTTTGTGGCGGCATGCCTTTCGTTTGCGATCTCCAACGGCGGCTTCTACTGGCTGGGCGGTCGCTACGCGAACCCACATGTGGCCGAGTATGTCGCGCGGCTGTGGCAGTGGGGGCCGCTGTTCGTGCGTACCACCATGGCGTATCTGGTGGTTGCGTTGCTGGTTCGTAACGCGGTGGCCTATCTTGTGAAGAGCGGTGGCACCATGGAAACGTCCAGCGGCGTGCATGTCGCGACTGAAGTCGCTCCGACAGACAAGCAGGGTGGCCGCTGATGTCGAATGTATTGCCATTCAAGCAGACATCCACGCTGTGGATCGTCGGCATCGCGCTGGCGATCCTGATGACCTGTACGCGAGGCCAGCATTTTGCCAGCGTGCATGCGCTGCCCAGCGCGTCCTGGGCGGTGTTCTTCCTGGCCGGCGCCATGTTGCGACGTTGGTGGATATTCGCGTTGTTTTTCGCGCTGGCATCGGTGCTGGATTTTGGCAGCCTAGCTGCCGGTACGATCACCGACTGGTGCCTGAGCCCTGCTTATTGGGTATTGGTGCCGGCTTACGGCACGCTATGGGTATCCGGGTGCTTCTATGCCCGCTGGCATGAACTGCAGTGGCGTAGTGTGCCGCGACTGGCCTTAGTATTGCTGGTATCGGTGTTCTTCACTTATCTCATTTCCGGCGGCGGCTACTACATGCTGTCGGGGCATTACACGCCGACGCTTGCCGGCTTTGCGCCGCGCATCGCGCACTACTATCCGCATTGGCTGGGTGTGACGGCTGGCTACGTGGGCTTTGTGTTCGCGCTGCATGCAGTAATCGTCCTCGCCGCCGAACGCATGACTGGATCGCCACGGAGCGCACGCGCATGACCGATAAAACCGAACGCGATGCCATGACCGCCGATGAGCGTTATCGCGAACGCATGCAGCGCAAGAAGGAGCTGGTCGATCGCAAGATCGCCCGTGCGACCATCGAGCGCGGTGTATTGGTGGTCAATACCGGCAACGGCAAGGGCAAGAGTTCGTCGGGCTTCGGCATGTTGGCGCGCTCGCTGGGACATGGCTTTCGCTGCGGCGTCGTGCAGTTCATCAAGGGCAGTTTTTCGACCGGCGAAGAGGCTTTTTTTCGCCGCTTCGGCGAAGATCTCGATTATCACGTGATGGGCGAAGGATTCACCTGGGAAACCCAGGACAAAGCGCGTGATATCGCCGCGGCACAGGCCGCCTGGGATGTTGCCGCGCGCATGCTCGGCGATGCGTCATACGACTTCGTGCTGCTCGACGAGTTGAATATCGCCCTGGTCAAGCAGTATGTCACGCTCGATCAACTGTTGCCGGCACTGGCAGCGCGCCCGCCGAATCAACATGTCGTCATCACCGGGCGCGGCGCTCCCGATGCCTTGATCGAGGTCGCCGACACCGTGACGGAAATGCGCGTGGTCAAGCACGCGTTCGAAGCCGGCATCAAGGCGCAGAAAGGTATCGAGCTGTAACCTATGAGTGAACATCGTTGCCCGGCCTTGCTGATCTCCGCGCCTGCCTCGGGGCAGGGCAAGACCAGTGTCACCGCGGCGCTGGCGCGTTGGCACCGGCGGCAGGGCCGCCGCGTAAGGGTATTCAAGACCGGCCCGGATTTTCTTGACCCGACCGTGCTGACGCGTGCCAGCGGTTCGCCGGTCTATCAGCTCGATCTGTGGATGGGCGGAGAGGAAGACGTACGTGCGCGGCTTTACGAGGCTGCCGGTGATGCCGATCTGATCCTGATCGAAGGCGTGATGGGGCTTTTCGACGGCAGCGCATCCAGCGCGGATCTTGCGATGAAGCTTGGCATTCCGGTGCTTGCGGTGATCGATGGCTCGGCGATGGCACAGACGTTCGGCGCCATCGCCACGGGCCTTGCACGTTATCGTCCTGGCCTGCACGTATACGGCGTCACCGCTAACCGCATCGGCAGCTCGTATCACGCGCAGTTATTGGCCGATAGCCTGCCGCCCGATCTCACCTGGCTGGGTGCGTTGCCGCGTGATCCTGCGCTGATGCTGCCCGAACGTCATCTCGGTCTGGTGGCTGCGGGCGAGCAGAACGATATCGAGGCACGCCTGGATGCGCTGGCGGATGCCTGGGCAACGTATGCGAAAGAAGTGCTGCCTGCGCCGGTGGGTTTCCCTGCCACCCATCGCTCGCCGTCACCGCGCTTGCTGGAAGGAAAGCGTATTGCGGTAGCTCATGATGCGGCGTTTTGTTTTCTCTATCCGGCCAATCTCGATGTGCTGCGCGAGGGTGGTGCGGAGCTGGTGTTCTTCTCGCCGATCGCGGGAGAGCCGCTGCCTGTGTGCGATGCGGTGTGGCTGCCGGGCGGCTATCCGGAATTGCATCTGGCGGCGCTCGCGCGCCACGTGAGGCTTCGCGATGCATTGCATGCCCATGTCGAAGACGGCAAGCCGCTGCTCACCGAATGTGGCGGCATGTTGTATGCGCTCGATACCTTGACCGATCGCGATGGCGTGACCTATCCCATGGCCGGTCTGCTGCAAGGCCATGCCGTCATGCAGGCGCGCCTGAGCGGCCTGGGCATGCAATCGGTCGAGTTGCCCGAAGGGACGCTGCGTGGGCATACCTTCCATTACGCCAAGGCGGATATCACCACGTCGCCGTTGGCGTTCACGGTCAACCCGGACAAAGGTCCCAGCCGGGAAGGTGTGTATCGTCGCCAACGCATGACCGCGAGTTTCATGCACCTTTATTTCCCTTCCGATCCCGCCGCGGCCATGCGTTTGTTCCTGCCATGATCGCGCTCGCCATGTTGGTCGCCGTGCTCCTGGATCTTGCGCTGGGCGAGCCACGACGTCTGCATCCGCTGGTGCTGTTCGGCCGGCTGGCGACCTTCAACGAACATGCGCTGTATGGCGATGGGCGCTTCAAGGGCATCGCTGCATGGTGTGCATCGGTCTTGCCGCCGGTGCTGCTGACTTGGCTGATCGCGCATTTTTTGGTGATGTATTCGCCCTGGGCCTGCTCGGCCTTTGGTGCGCTGCTGCTGTATCTGGCGATCGGCTATCGCAGTCTTGCCGAGCATGCCCGTCCGGTTGCGCAGGCGCTGTACGACGGTGACCTGCACGCAGCACGCGCTGCCGTGTCGCGTATCGTCAGCCGCGACACCGGTGCGCTCGATGAAACGCAGGTGGCCGCGGCGGCGACGGAGTCGGTCCTGGAAAACGGTGCGGATGCGGTCTTTGCCGCCCTGTTCTGGTTTGCCTTGCTTGGCGCGCCTGGCGTGGTGCTTTATCGCCTGTCCAATACGCTGGATGCGATGTGGGGTTATCGCACGCCGCGCTATGAAAATTTCGGCTGGGCAGCCGCGCGCATCGACGATGTGCTGAATTTCATTCCCGCACGACTGACCGCAGCGGCATACGCGCTATGCGGTGACGCGAGTCGTGCATGGCGATGCTGGCGCAAGCAGGCGCCGGCCTGGGACAGTCCAAATGCCGGTCCAGTGATGGCTGCGGGTGCCGGCGCATTGCGCGTGCGCCTGGGCGGACCCGCGCCCTATCACGGTGTCATGGAAGAACGTCCCCGTCTGGGCGAAGGCGAGCCTGCATCGGCTGCATCGATCCAGGCGGCATTGCTATTGGTGAGTCGCGGTTTGGTGTTGTGGTTGCTGGTTGCGCTGTTGTGGGCGCTGGCCGGCCAAGGAGGCACGCATGCTTGAACACGGTGGACGGCTACTGCAGGCCTCCAGGACCTACAACATTCCTTTGTCCGACTGGCTGGATCTTTCCACTGGCGTGAGCCCTTACGCGTGGCCTGTGCCGCCGATCCCGCCGCTGGCGTGGCAGCGCCTGCCCGATGACGATGACGGGCTGATCGACGTCGCGCGCGATTATTACGAAGCGACCTCTCTGTTGCCTTTGGCCGGTTCGCAGGCCGCCATCCAGTGCTTGCCGATGCTGCGCGCGACGACCAACGTCGGTGTGCTTGCTCCCGGTTATGCCGAGCACGCGCATGCCTGGCGACGCCAGGGGCATCGCGTCACCTTGGCATCGGCACGCGACTTGATCGCGCACGCCGATCACTTCGACGTAATCGTACTGATGCATCCGAACAATCCGGCGGGCGATCGCTTCACCGTGGACGAGTTGCTGGCGCTGCATGCGTCGCTGGCCGCACGCGGCGGTTGGCTGATCGTCGACGAGGCATTTATCGACGCGACCCCCGAGCATAGTTTGTGTCCCTATGCGGGCCGCGAAGGCTTGATCGTGCTTCGCTCGGTGGGCAAGTTTTTCGGCATGGCCGGCGCACGTGCCGGGTTTGCGTTTGCAACGATGCCTTTGCTCGATGCACTGCGCGAACGATTGGGACCCTGGACGTTAAGCGGGCCCACGCGTCATGTGCTCAAGCTCGCCCTGGCCGATGATGTCTGGCAAGCTGGCGCCGGCGACCGCCTGCATCGCGAAAGCCAGCGACTGGCGCGCTTGTTGACCAGACACGGCTTGCCGCCAACGGCGGGCACGGCTTTCTTTCAGTGGTGCTGCGATACGCGCGCATTGAACCTGCATTGGCAGCTGGCGCAACGCGGGGTCTTCACACGCTGGTTCGAGACGCCGCAAAGCCTGCGTTTTGGACTGCCGGGTGACGATGCGGCCTTCGAGCGGCTGGATCGCACCCTCGCCGAGGTGCTTGCGTGAACGCGCGGGTGTTGATGGTGCAGGGCTGTACCTCCGATGCGGGCAAGAGCACGGTGGTCGCCGCCTTGTGTCGTTGGCTCCATCGGCGCGGCGTCGCCGTGGCGCCATTCAAACCGCAGAACATGGCGCTCAACTCCGCGGTCACCGTCGATGGCGGCGAGATCGGCCGCGCACAAGCCGTGCAGGCGCAGGCGGCCGGTCTTGCTCCGCATACCGATTTCAATCCGGTGCTGCTCAAACCGAATTCGGACACTGGCGCACAGGTCATCGTCAACGGCCATGCCGTGGCGAACATGGATGCACGCGGTTATCACGAGTACAAGCGCATCGCGATGGATGCGGTGCTTGCCGCTCATGCGCGGCTACTGCAGCGCTATGCCGCGCTGATCGTCGAAGGTGCCGGCAGCCCGGCCGAAATCAATCTGCGCGATCGCGATATCGCCAATATGGGCTACGCCGAAGTGGTGGACTGCCCGGTCATTCTCGTTGCCGATATCGATCGCGGCGGTGTATTTGCGCATCTGGTCGGCACGTTGGCTCTGTTGTCGCCGAGCGAGCAGCAACGCGTCGCAGGCTTCGTGATCAATCGCTTTCGTGGCGACATCGCATTGCTGCAACCGGGGCTGGACTGGCTGGAGCGGGAAACCGGCAAACCCGTGCTGGGCGTGTTGCCGTACCTGCATGGTCTGCAACTGGAGGCCGAGGACGCGATGCCGCGCGAACGCGTGCCCAACGCGACGGCGCGTTTGCGCGTGGCCGTGCCCGCCTTGCCGCGCATCAGCAATCACACCGATTTCGACGCGCTGCGTGCGCATCCGCAGATCGACTTCCGCTTTGTCGGGCCGGGCGAGGCGTGGCCGTCCTGCGATCTGATCGTGTTGCCCGGCTCCAAATCCACGCGGGCCGATCTGGCCTGGTTACGTGCGCAAGGCTGGGACACGGCCATCGCTCGTCACCTGCGCTACGGCGGCAAACTCATCGGCATCTGCGGCGGGCTGCAGATGCTTGGGCGTGCCGTGCACGACCCACATGGTATCGAGGGCGAGGCCGGCTCCAGCGATGGGCTGGGTTGGCTCGACCTGGAGACGACGCTGGAGCCCGGCAAGCAATTACGTCAGGTCAGCGGAAGCCTGGCGTTGGACGATGCCACGGTGCGCGGCTATGAAATCCATTGCGGCATCAGCAGCGGTCCGGACTTGCAGCGGCCATCGAGTCGGCTGGAGGATGGCCGTGTCGATGGCGCCACATCGGTCGATGGCCAGGTGCTGGGGAGCTACCTGCATGGCCTGTTCGACGCTCCCGAGGCGCAGGCGGCGCTGTTGCGGTGGGCAGGTGTGCAGGACGCGGTAGCGGTGGATATGGCGGCAGAGCGCGAGGTAAGCCTCGATCGCCTGGCCGATACCATCGACGCCCATATGGATACGGCCGCATTATCGCGTCTGCTGGGCCTGGAGACCGCCGCATGACCTCACCTGTTTTGATACTTGGCGGCGCCCGCTCCGGCAAGAGTGCGCTGGCCGAGCGCCTGGCCATCGCCTCGGGCCGCGAGGTGGTGTACGTCGCCACCGGGCAGGCCGGCGATGGTGAGATGGCGGCGCGTATCGCCCATCATCGGGCGCAGCGGCCCGCCCATTGGCTGACCATTGAAGAGCCGGTGAAGTTGGCCGATAAGCTTGGCGACCATGCGCGCGAGGATCGCTGTTTGCTGGTGGATTGCCTGACCCTGTGGCTGACGAATCTGCTTTGCGACCCCGATCCGGGTTGCTTCGAGCGCGAGCGCGCCGCCTTGCTCGAGCGCCTGCCGCGGATGCCGGGCGAGCTGTTGCTGGTGAGCAACGAAGTAGGCCTGGGCATCGTGCCGATGGGGGAGTTGAGCCGCCGTTTTGTCGATGAGGCCGGCCGCCTGCATCAGGCTATCGCCGCCCTGTGCCCGCGCGTTTTGTTTGCAGCGGCGGGTTTGCCGCTGGTATTGAAGGGCCCCGCCCTGGAAGGAAACTTGCCGTGAATATGTCCTGGTTACAGCAGCCCGTCGCGGCATGGAACGAGGTCGCGGCGGCGGCTGCGACCGAACGCCAGGCGCAACTGACCAAGCCGCCGGGTTCCCTGGGCGAGCTGGAGCGACTGGCTATCCGGCTGGCCGGCATGCAGGGTGCGGTCAAGCCGCGCGTCGACCAGGTCTGGATCAGTATTTTCGCGGGCGATCACGGCGTCGTTGCCGAAGGCGTCTCCGCGTTTCCGCAGGCCGTTACCGGGCAGATGATCCTCAACTTCGCCGCCGGCGGTGCCGCGATCAGCGTGCTGGCACGCGAGCTCGGCGCCACGCTTGAGGTGGTCAACCTGGGTACGGTGAACGATCCGGGCGAGCACGCGGGCGTGCGTCGCGCGTTCATCGCGCCGCAGACGGGCAATTTCTGCGATGGCCCGGCCATGATCGAGGCGCAGTTCGCCCAGGCGCTGGCTGCGGGCGCACAGAGCGTGCAGCTGGCAAAACAGGCCGGCGCACAGTTGTTTATCGGCGGCGAGATGGGCATCGGCAATACCGCCGTTGCTACTGCGCTTGCGTGTGCCTTGCTGGACGAGTCGCCGGTGGATCTCACGGGTGCCGGCACCGGTCTCGATGCAGCCGGCGTCGCGCGCAAAGCAGCCGTCATCGAGCGCGCCCTGCAGCGCCATGGCGATCTGCGCGATCCGTTGGCGATATTGCGTTGCCTGGGCGGCTTCGAAGTGGCTGCACTCGCAGGCGCGTATATCGCGGCGGCGCAGGCAGGCATGCCGGTTTTGGTGGATGGATTCATCAGCACTGCGGCGGCGCTTGCTGCAACGCGTATCCATCCGAGCGTGCGCGAGTGGATGCTGTTTGCGCATCGCTCGCACGAGCGCGGCCATGCGCGTCTGCTTGATGCGTTGCAGGCCACACCCATACTCGATCTTGGCCTGCGTTTAGGCGAAGGGAGTGGAGCAGCCACCGCCGTACCCGTGCTACGTCTTGCCTGCGCACTGCACGGCGGCATGGCGACGTTTGCCGAAGCCGGGGTGGCGGACGCATGACCGGATCGATCGAGCTGCTGCGGCACGGCGATACCGGTCAGCGCAGTTACCGGGGGCAGCTCGATGACAGCTTGAGCGCGGTCGGCTGGGCTCAGCTGCGCGAAGCGGTGATGGGACGGGAGTGGGACACGGTGGTGTCCTCGACTTTGCGTCGCTGTGCCGACTTTGCCGCCGAGCTCTGCGCCACCCGACGTCTGCCGCTGCGCCTCGATGCGCGGTTGGCCGAGTATCACTTCGGACACTGGCAAGGTGTACCGATCGAGCAACTGGCCGAGCGCCAGAGCGACGCCTTGGGCCGCTTCTGGCGTGACCCGGTGCGTTATCCGCCGCCGGGCGCCGAGCCGTTCGAAGCGTTCCGTCAACGCTTGAGCGAGGCGCTCGATACCATCAGCTACGGCGCGTCGGGTCGACGCGTGCTGGTGGTGACGCATGGTGGCGCGATCCGCCTGTTGCGTTGTGTGGCCGAGTCGCGCGATTTCGGCGAGATGGCCAGTATCGATGTGCCGCATGCCTCGCTGCACCCCTTGGTGTGGCCAGCGCGATGATTCGCGCTCTGCTCGTCGCGCTGGGGTTTCTTACCCGCGTGCCGGTACCGTCCAGGGCCTTCGACGACACTCGCGCGACCCGTCAGTCGCTGGCCTGGTACCCGGCGGTCGGTGCCGTGATCGGTATCGTGCTGTGGTTGCTGGCGCAGCTGCTGCACGCATGGCCTCCCTTGTTGTCCGCCGCGGTGATCCTGATCGTCTGGATCGGCGTCACCGGTGCCTTGCACCTGGATGGGCTGGCCGACAGCGCCGACGCTTGGATCGGCGGCATCGGCAGTCGCGAACGCACCCTGGAGATCATGAAGGATCCCCGTTGCGGACCGGCTGGCGTGGTCGCGCTGGTGGCCGTGCTGTTGCTCAAATTTGCCGCGTTGGCGAGTGCTCCGATCAGTGGCGGCATCGCCTTGTTGCTGGCACCGGTACTTGCCCGTGCCGCGTTGACCCTGGCGTTTGTCACGACGCCGTACGCACGCGCCCAGGGTCTGGGTTCGGCCTTGCGCGACGCACCGCGCAGCGCGTGCTGGCTCGGTATCGCTGCGGCGGCGGTAGTTGCCCTTTGCTTGGGCACGCGCGGGCTGGTGGCGCTGATCGCCGCCGCGGTCCTGTTTGCCTTGTGGCGCCATGCCTGCATGCGCCGCCTGGGCGGTTTCACCGGCGACACCTGCGGTGCTCTGGCGGAAATCATCGAAGCCGTGGTACTGGTGGCCCTGGCCGCTACGGCCTGACGTCCCCGGCATTTCATTTTTCCCCTGCTCGAACGTCTTATCTCAAGACCGGTGCCACGGCTGGCTGTCGCTCATCAGGAGATGTAGGCGGGCGGTCTTTCGATATGCAGCCTAGACACCATGGATAAACCAAACGAGGGCGACGACGCGAACGACGGAAAACCCGGGGCCGGACGGCATCATGAGCAGATTCGTGCGTTGTACGAGGAACACCATCGCGCGCTGGTCGCGTTCCTGCACAGCCGGCTCAGCTCCAGCGCCGATGCGCAGGAAGTGGCGCAGGAGGTGTACGTGAAGTTGCTCGCGCTGGACGACATCTCGCATGTCGATTCGCCCAAGGCTTTCCTGTTTCGCATTGCCGCTAACCTGTCGCTCGACCACCTGCGCAAGCGCGCGGTACGGGCGGCTGCGCCAGTCGACCCGGACGACAACGACTGGCACGTCACGTCCGTCCCGGAGCAGCACGCTTCGGCCTTTCAACAATGGAAAGTCGTGCAGCAGGCCTTGCGCGAACTTCCCGCCAAAACCAGCAGGGCGTTTGTCATGCATGTCATCGAAGGACGCGATTTCAGCGTGATCGCCCAATCCATGAAACTCAGTGAGCGCATGGTGCGCTACCACGTCGGCAATGCCATGGCGTATTGCCGCGAACGTATCGAAGCGGAGGTGCCTTAAATGGTAACCATGAAGCCGGGCGCCGATGACGGGCTGACCCGTACCGCTGCCGAGTGGTGGACGCGTTTGCGTGAGCCGGGGCCCTCACCGCAGACCATCGAGCAGTGGCAGGCATGGCTGGAAGCCGATCCAAGTCACGCGCAGGCGTTCGAGCAGGTTTGCCTGCTGGGCGAAAGCCTGCAGGCGGCCGACGCGCCGACACGCGCCTCGCTTCAGCAGGCGTTTGCGCCCGTCGAACGGCCGCGATCACGCTGGTTGGCGGGCCTGGCTGTCGCGGCCAGCCTGGTCATCGCCGTGCTTGGATGGCGTATGGCGGCGCAAGGTGGTTTTGGCGATAGCGCCGACCTGCAGCGTTATGCCAGCGACGTGGGCCAGAACCGGGATATCCGGCTATCGGATGGCTCGACCATTGAACTGGGCGCGGCGTCGAGCCTGACCGCCCGCTATGCCAAGGGGCAGCGCGCGATCGAGCTGAGCGCCGGCGAGGCGTTTTTTACCGTGTCGCATGAGCGCGACCGCCCCTTCGTGGTGGCTGCCGGCCCGGTGCAGATCGAGGATCTGGGGACCGCCTTCAATGTGCGCCGTACGGGCCAGCAGGTGACCGTAGCGGTGACCCAGGGCCGAGTCCGGGTGCAGGCGCCCGCGGACAAGAAACAGCCCGGCATGGAGCTGGTGGCGGGGCAACAGGCGAGTTACGACCCTCGCCGCGGGGTGTTCAGCATGTCCTCGGTCGCGGTCGATCATGTGGCTGTTTGGCGCGACAACCGGCTGGAGTTCGTCAACGAGCCGCTGTCGACGGTCATCGCCAACGTCAACCGCTACAGCCGCCGCCCCGTTCAGATTGCGGACCCGCGGCTGGGCGAACTGACGTTCACAGGTACGGTCAAGATCAATACCATTGACAGCTGGATCGGCGCCTTACCCCGGGTTTTCCCAATGCAGGTAAGCTCGTTCGCCGACCATGTGGTGCTGACCAGCTCGGTGCGGTAAAGCGATTGAACGGGACGAAAGGGTAGCGATGAACAAAGGGGGAGCGGTTTGCCGCCACACGATCAGCATGCGGTGACGATGTTTGGACGGGGCGCGTCGCGCAGGTTGCGGTGACGGCCCGGCGAAAGAACAACGGTCTGAAGCGACTCGCGCTGCAAGGCGCGGGCGGTGTGCTGGTGTTGTCTCTTTTTGTGGCTGCCGATACCCGTGCCGAGCCGGCGGTGAGTCGTTCGATGCAGGCGTTGGTGACCTTTTCGATTCCCGCGCAACCCTTGTCCACGGCGCTGATGTCGCTGGGCAAGCAGGCAAACGTGCAGGTGCTCACTGCCAGCGATTCGATTGCCGGCCTGCGCTGCGATGGTGCCTCGGGCACGCTCACCGTGCAGGCCGCACTGGCAAAACTGCTGGCGGGCACCAATCTCGAATACGAAACCTTTGACGCCCAGACCGTTGTCGTGCGGCAGCGATCGTTCGTGCCGGCGATGTCGTTCGAAAGCCAGCTGGTCGGTGCCGAACCGAGCATTCCCATCGTGACGTCGTTGTCCGCGATCCGCGTGCCGGGCGTGGCCCTGGGCGACTTTGGCTACAAGGCCGATAGCACCCGCGGCGCAACACGCACCGATACCAGCCTGGCCGACATTCCGCAGTCGGTCAGCATCGTCACGCGTGACCTGATCGATTCGCAGCAGGCGATCAACGTATCCGATGTGGTGCGCAATATCGCCGGCGTCAATTATGTCGACGGCTTCGGTGGACCGCCGCTGTTTCGCATCCGCGGCTTCAACGTCGGCAACGGCATGACCGACGGCCTGCCCAACGGCGTGGCGCGCATCGAAGATCTGCCGCCGCTTATCGGCATCGAACGCGTCGAAGTATTGAAAGGGCCCGAGGCGATCCTGGGCGAGTCGTCGGTCGACAACAATTTCGGCGGCTCGGTCAACATCGTGATGAAGCAGCCGCAGGCCGAACCGGTACGCGAATTGAGTTTCTCGTTGGGCCAGTACGACGGCGCGCGCGCGGGTGTCGACTTCGCCGGTCCGCTCGATGCACACGGCGTCTGGACCTACCGCTGGATCGCCTCGGCCAACTATGCGGACCGCACGGCCCAAGGGTACCGCGGTCAACGCAGCGATTACGTGGCGCCCTCGATCGCATGGCAGAACGATGCGACGCGCGTGACATTCGGCCTGGAATACGTCAACAACCGCATTCCGGTGACCGACCACTCGGTGCTGCTGGGCGACTCTCTCGATACGGCCGTGCCGTTCGGTATCCTCACGGGTAATGCGAGCGATCATGCGGTATTTCGTACGATGCGCGCGGTGTACAGCGTCGAGCAGAAGCTGGGTGACGACTGGAAGTTTGAAAGTCGTGGCCAATACGTGGATCAACGCAACAGCGGACAGGACTGGTCGTTCGCCGATGCGGATCTGGCCGGCTACGCGAATGCATCGGCTCAATTGTTCAACTATTCCGATGCGTTCTACACCCTGCAGAATGACCTTTCGGGGAGTTTCAGCCAGGGTGACCTCACGCATCATGTCGTGCTCGGCGTTGACTATGCGAGAACGCGCGCGGGTACCGGCGACGATCAGGGTGTGCTGACCGTCAGCCGCCCGATCGAAGTCAATGTGTTCTCGAATATGGCCTTACCCTCGGCGCGTACGCAAAGCGTAGACGCGGGCATCGGTGTGGTGCAGACCTTAGGCGGCGCCTGGTCGACCAATACCGGTGTGTTCCTGCAGGACCAGATCGCCATCGGCGAACAGTGGGATGTGTTGGCGGCGGTACGACGCACGACCTACGACCTTTCCACCCGCACCGACGGTGCAGCAACGCAGAAGCTGCGCAAATCCAGATGGGTGCCGAAGCTGGGCGTGGTCTACAAGCCGCTGCGCAATGTTTCGCTTTATGCGTCTACGGCCACCGGCTTTCAGGCCGACTCGTTGATCGGCGAGACCGGTCAACCCTTGCCGCCCTCGGTGTCGCGCCAGATCGAGGCTGGCGCCAAGATCGATCTGTTCGATCAACGCGCCCGCCTCACCACGGCGTGGTACCGGATCAAGCTCGATCACAGCGTCGACCTGGTGTCCCCTGATCCGCCGTTTTTCGCGATCCCCGGACCGGGGCAGACCAATCACGGCATCGAAACGGAGTTCACCGGGCAGATCACCCGCGGCCTGGATGTCACGGCGAGTTTCACCGACGCGCGCATCCACAACGACGACGACAGCATCGTCACCGGTGCGCCGCAGCGGCAAGGCAGCTTCTGGGCGAGTTATCGATTCCAGCGCGAAAGCCTGCAAGGCTGGGGCGTGGCCGGCGGCATTTTTGCGCGCAGCCGCAGCGTGGGTAGAACCAGTGGCGACCTGGCGTATTTCAATATCCCGGGCCAGGCGAGCGTCGAGGCCAACGTGTCCTATAGCGCCGCGCATTGGCGCGCGACCTTGGGCGTGAAGAATCTTTTTGCGCGCACGCTGTACGCGGTCAACTTCGATCAGACCTTTGTGCCGATCCGCGAAGGTCGCGTGTTTCTGTTGAGCGGCGTTTACGATCTCTAGCATTAAGCGCGTGCCATGGTGCCGAACGCTGCGGGGCGATGGGTCGCCTCAATCGTCGCTGTGCGTGTTTGCTCCACCGCTCCATGCGGATATCCGTCGAAGGCACGTACAAGCAGCGCGCAGGCTTCGCGACGAAAAGCTTCGCGGCGTTGCTCGAGCAGGCGGCGGCGTTGCGATGTCGCCTGTGGGTAGAGCGGCTCGTCCAATGGCATGTCATAGCAGCCCGCTTCGGTAAGCAGGCCGCCATGGGCCTGCAGGAAGCTGTCATCGCTCGACACGGGGCCGCGGGAGATGCGGGCTGTCCGCGCTACCGCCCGGATCTCTTCGATACCATGGCAGTGTGCGAGTGCGCGAATCAACGATAGCAACAGATCCTTCGGATGCAGGCCGCAACTGCCGCGAACGAACTCACGCGTCGACTCTTCGGCCATATACGACCAAGCGCCCTGGATCGAGCCGATCAGCAGACCCTGTGCGCCGGCGAACGTCACCACGCAAGAAGCCAGCGCCTCTTTGTATTCGTTCAACAGGTAGATACCCAGCTCGCCGGCATTCCCGTCGACCGGTTTGCGCAGATGCAGATACGCTGGTACGGCGTTTTCCAGGCGCAGCATGGCTACGCGTATGTCGTGGCCCTTGATGATGCGTTCGCGCATGCGCTTGGGGAATCGGCTCGACAGGAAGTCGTAGTGCGCGTCGATGATGCGCAGTCGTTCGTGGGCACCGAAGTGGCGGCTGATGTAGGGGCGGTGCCAGCGATCGTAGAGCTTGGGGTCGGCTTCGGCGGCCCGGCGCAGTGCTTCGGAGCCTTGCAGGTATTCGAGCCAGCGTACCTGTTGGGGGAAGTGGCGTAGCCAGCGGTATAGCCGCACCTCGGAGTGAAGCGGGCTGCCTGTGCGGCCGGCGCGCCATGCGCGGAGCCAGAGTGCATAGGTGGCTTTTGCTTCGCCGATCATGGGGAGGCTCGGGTGGTTGGGACTTTAGCTATGACGTGTGAGGAGGGAGTTTTTGAAATGGGCGCGGTTCATGGCGGCAGCGGGGCTCCCGGGCTTATGGCTTACCTCGCTCCCACATCCTCGTCATCCTCGCGTAGGCTGGGATCCAGTGGCTTCGGTTTTTGATTGTCGCGAGAGCGTGTGTCGCTCTGGCCTGGCGTTCGTGCGAGGAAGTCGCCTGCGGCGTGTTTCGCCCGCCTGCCGGCGGCCGAGTTACTTTCTTTGCTTGTCCAAAGAAAGATAACCAAAGAAAGGACACCCCGCGTCCGCCGTCCTTCGGACCGTGAGGTTTGGCTGGGCTTTTCGACAGGACATCCGTGTCCTGTCGAAAAGGACTCGGCGTCCCTGCCGAGTCCCTCTTCGGGGCCTTATCATCCAAACCTCACTCGGCTCCCGAGGGGGCCCGGAGAGCTGACTGCTCGCTCCGCATCGCTTGTTTACCACCTATATGCAACTTTTCCGTACACGTACGCGCCATCAAACCCGAACGGCGAAAACACCGAGTAAGGCAGCGATCCGCCATTGTCGTTCGCTGCAATCACCCGATCCGGGTAGGTGTTGAACACGTTGTCTCCGCCAACGGTAAACGTCCAGCGATCCACGTTGTAACTCACGGCCAGATCCAGCAGCCATTTCGCCCCGAAGGTTTGATCCAGCGATGCGGTGGTGGAGTTGTACGAGACGAAACTGCCGTAGCGGGTCAGGGTGCCGTTGAGGCTCCAGTGGCCTACGTTGTACATCTCGTTGAGGATCAACTTGCTGCGTGGCGTGGTGTCGGCGAGCAGGCCGAACTGATCGCGGCGGTCGATGCGCTTGAGATTGAGGCCGAGGGCGTTGAGCGCGGCGGGATTGGGTTTGACGTCGGTGACCTTGTTCTTGTTGTAATTGTAGCTAAGCGTCGAGGTGAGGCTGCCTGCGTCGCCGAAGTCCGAGCGCCAGCTTGTCACCAGGTCGACGCCGCGCGTACGTGTGTCGACTGCGTTGGTGAAATACGAGATGCCGCTGTAGTTGATACCGGTGACGCCGTTGGCGGCAAGATAGGCCTGCACGGCGGGTGAGGTGGTGGCCAGGTTGCTCGATAGCGTGATGCGATTGTTGATCTTGATCTGGTACAGATCGACGCTGATGTTCAGCGGATCGAGCGGATTCCAGACCATGCCGAAGGTGTAGTTATGCGATTTTTCCGGCTTGAGTTTTTGGCCGCCGAGCAACTGACCCACCTGGCTCGTCGCCGAGACCAGGCTGGTGTTGTAGATGCCTGCCGGCAGGCCGAGCGAATTGCCCTGGCCGAAGAACAGCGATGAGGTCGATGAGTAGAACTGCTGTGCAAGCGACGGTGCGCGGAAACCGGTCGACGCGCTGGCGCGCAGTGCGAAGCGATCAGTGAAATCGAAACGGCCGGCCAGCGAGCCCGAGGTGGTGTTGCCAAAGTCGTTGTAATCCTCGTGCCGTACCGCCAGCGATGTACCCAGGCGATCGGTGAGATTGGTTTCCAGGCTTAGATATTCGGCGACATCGTGGCGGCTATACGAGCCCGCGTTGGCTGGTTGAAACCCCGCGAAACCTTGCGCGCCGCCGGCCACGCCGGATGTACCGACATACCACGATGGCGCGTCGCCCGCATCCAGTCGGTAAGTCTGGCGCAGGTACTCCGCGCCGAACGCCAGCGTGACCGGGTTGGGTAGCCAGCCGACCGACAGTTCCTTGGCGATATCCACATCGAAGGCTTGCTGGCCCGCGGCGAGAATGCCGTCGTGGAATTGTGTTGGGCTGGAGCCAAAATCATGCAGCCACGCACGGTTGACGCTGTTGAGTGTCTCGTAGGAAACGCGGTTGCCGCCGTAATTGGCGCTCACGTCCCAGCGCCAGCCGCCGGATGTCTTGCCGCGCAAACCGAGCACCAGCGACTGGTCGATCGAGTCGGAATTTTCCAGCGGCAGGTAACCGTTGGGATAGATCGACGGTACGGAGTTCGCATTGGCCAGGCTGCGGAAAAACGCCGGCGACGTACTGTCGCGATGACCGTAATGCCCGAATGCGTAGAACTGCACGCCGGGGGTGATGTCGTACTGCGCGTTGAGCAGCACGTTCTGGTCTTTCACGGCCGGGTCGCCGTAGCGTTGCGTGACGCCTTCGAATGCGCGTGCACGGGTGACGCCGGCACGGTTGGTGTAATCCTGATTGCCGTCCTGCACGGTCAGGCGCAGCCAGCCCTTGTCGTTGTTGAGCGGAATGCCGAAGTTGGCCGAGCCCTGCCACTGCCGGCCGTCGCCGGCGGAGTACTGGCCGCCGGTGACGTCCACCGAGCCGCCTTGTGCGCCCTTTTTCAGCACTACGTTGATCACGCCGGCAATGGCGTCCGAGCCGTACTGGGCCGATGCGCCGTCGCGCAGCACTTCGATATGGTCGATGGCGGCGATCGGGATCGTATTGAGGTCCACCGCCTGCGAGCCGCGACCCAATACGCCGTTGGTGAGCAGGATCGCGCCCGGATGCCAGCGCTTGCCGTCGACCAGCACCAGCACCTGATCGGGCGAAAGGCCGCGAAGCTGGGCAGGGCGCTGCGAATCGGCGGTGTCGGCTGCGGCCGGGCGGGGGAAGGTCAATGAAGGGATGATGCGTGCCAGGGCGGTCGACAGCTCGCTGGTGCCGGTCTGCTGGAGCACCTGGCTGGAGACGACGTCGATCGGTGTGAGCGAGCTGCTTTCGGTGCGGTTGTCGGCGCGCGTACCGGTGACGATGACCGTGCCGAGATTCTTGGCTTTGTCGGTGCTCGGCGGATTGTTGTTGGCGTCTTGGGCGACCGCGTGGGCGCCCAGCGCGAGCAGGGCGATGCCGATCGGTGCCGGCAGTTTCTTTTGCTTATGAAGGAACATGCGTGTGAAAACTCCCCAGGGGTTTGGTGCGTTGCAGCAGGTCATCCAGGCTAGAGCTCCAAGTCCTTGCGAGTCAATGATGGACGTCTAGACGTCTATATGACGTATCCTTCTAACCATATGCCCCATGGCTGCCGTATTCCGCCGGAAAGGCCGCCCGGCCCGGTCCTGAGAAGCCCGGGACATTGAAATTCGCCCCGCGGCCCAGATAATGGACGGCTGGCCACCCTGTCCGAAGCGGCGGCCGATGGATCGATCCGGAGTCACCATGCCCATCTATGAATTCGAATGCTGCGCCTGCGGTCACCGTTTTGACCGCCTGCAGAAGCTTTCCGACCCCGATCCGGAGGCCTGTCCGACCTGCGGCGCGCCTCGCGTACAGCGCCTGATCAGCGCCCCGTCGTTCCGCCTGTCGGGTAGTGGCTGGTACGAGACCGACTTCAAGAAGGACGGCGACAAGAAGCGCAACCTGGCCGGTGATGCGGCGGCACCCGCCGCCAGCCCGGCGCCCGCTCCCGCGCCGGCCCCAGCTCCCAGCAGCTCGTCGAGCGACTGATTTCCCAAGCTGAATCGCAACATTCTGCGGGGGTGGCGACGGTATTTCCGACCCGCCCGGTTGTCGCTACCTTGGCGCCACCAACCACAGCAGGGAAGTCCGGCGTGAAAGCGACCATGAAAATTGTTCTGATGGCCATCTGTATGCTGGCGGCAGCCGCGGGAATCACGCCGCGCGACGCCCAGGCCCAGCGCTATGGTGGCCGCAATGATGAGGTGTACTGCGCCAGCAACGACGGGCGGGGCACCCGCTGCCAGATGCCCTGGCGCGATTCGGTCCTGTCCCAGCAGATGTCCCAGGCCGGCTGTGTCGAAGGCCGTACCTGGGGTAGCGACCCCTACAGCGTATGGATCAAGGATGGCTGTCGCGGTAACTTCCGCGATGCGCGCGGTGGCTATGGCGGTGGCCGGCCGGGTTATGGTGGTGGCGGCGACCGTGGTCCGGGCCGCGAAATCTACTGCGCCAGCAACGATGGCCGCGGTGCGCGCTGCCAGATGCCCTGGCGTTACTCGGAGTTGTCCCGCCAGATGTCCAGCGCCAGCTGTATCGAAGGCCGTACCTGGGGTAGCGACCCCAACAGCGTATGGGTGAAGGACGGCTGCCGCGGTCAGTTTGTCGAAGCACGTGGCGGACGCCCGCGCTGGTAACGACTTCATTCTCCATCTGACGAAAGTGACGATCAGCCCCGGCCCATGCCGGGGCTGATGCGTTTGTAGCTGCGCGACCGGGGCCGCCGCATCGCCTCGTATGACGGCGGGTGCTACCATTGCCGGCCTTTATTCGTCATTTTTCGGCACTTGCCGGGAGCTTCAAGCGCATGCGCACGCATTACTGCGGCCTCATTGATGAGTCGCTGGTTGGTCAGACCGTTACCCTGTGCGGCTGGGTAAATACGCTTCGCCTGCAGAGCCATGTGGCCTTCGTCGATCTGCGCGATCACGAGGGCATCGCCCAGATCGTGGTCGAGCGCGATAACGCCGATGCGTTCGCGATCGCTGGCGAGGTCGGTTACGAGTACTGCCTGCGCGTCACCGGCACCATCCGCAAGCGCCTGTCGGCCAACGACAAGCTCAAGACCGGCACGGTCGAGCTGCTGGCCGAGAAGGTCGAGATTCTCAATGCCGCGAAGGACCTTCCGTTCGCGCTGCACGAGACCCCGAACGAAGACATGCGGATGACCTACCGCTACCTCGATATGCGCCGCCCCGAGATGCAGAAGATGATGCGTACGCGCATCAAGCTGGTGCAGGCTCTGCGTCGCTATCTGGATGCGCGCGGGTTTCAGGATATCGAGACGCCGATCCTGACCAAGGCGACGCCCGAAGGTGCGCGTGACTATCTCGTGCCCAGCCGCGTCCATCCCGGCCAGTTCTATGCGTTGCCGCAGTCGCCGCAGCTGTTCAAGCAGATCCTGATGATGGCCGGTTTCGATCGCTACTATCAGATCGCCCGCTGCTTCCGCGACGAGGACCTGCGCGCCGACCGCCAGCCTGAATTCACCCAGCTCGACCTCGAGTTTGCGTTTGTCGAAGAAAAAGACGTGCAGGATTTCGTCGAGGCCTTGATCCGCCATGTGTTCAAGGAAGTGCAGGGCGTCGAACTCGACGCCGCCTTCCCGCGCATGACCTGGGCCGAGGCCATGCGCCGTTTCGGTTCGGACAAGCCGGATCTGCGCATCGCGCTGGAGCTGGTCGATGTCGCCGATGCGCTCAAGCACGTCGAGTTCAAGGTTTTTGCCGAGCCGGCGAACGATCCGGCCGGTCGTGTCGCTGCGCTGCGCCTTCCGGGCGGGGCGACGTTGACGCGTAAGGAAATCGACCAGCTCACCGAATACGTGGCCAAGTACGGCGCCAAGGGCCTGGCCTGGCTGCGCGTGGACGACCTGTCCAAGGGGCGCGAAGGCATCAATTCGCCGGTGGCGAAGTTCCTTGACGACAACGCGCTGAATGCCTTGCTCAAGGCGACCGATGCGCAGAGCGGCGACATGGTGTTTGTCGGCGCCGGCAAGTGGAAGACGGTTACCGATTTCATGGGCGCGCTGCGTCTGAAGGTCGGCAAGGACCGTGGCCTGGTCGATAGCAGCTGGAAACCGCTGTGGGTTACCGACTTCCCGATGTTCGAGTACGACGAGGAAGAAAAGCGTTTCGTCGCGCTGCATCACCCCTTTACCGCGCCCAAGGTCGACGACATCGGCGATCTGCGCGCGCATGCCGCCACCGCGGTGAGCCGCGGTTACGACATGGTGCTCAACGGCAACGAGATCGGCGGTGGCTCGATCCGTATCCATCGTCCGGAAATGCAGAGTGCGGTGTTCGAGCTGCTGGGCATCGGCGCGGAAGAGGCCGAGGCGAAGTTCGGCTTCCTGCTCAAGGCCTTGAAGTTCGGCGCTCCGCCGCATGGCGGCCTGGCGTTCGGTATCGACCGCATTGCCGCGCTGATGGCGGGTACCGAGTCGATCCGCGACGTGATCGCCTTCCCCAAGACCACCAGTGCCCAGGATCTGATGACCGATGCGCCGTCGGCGGTGTCGGAGCCCCAATTGAAGGAGTTGCACGTGCGGACGGTGGTCACAGAGTAAGCCTCGTCACGATTACCGCTCATACCTGCGGCTATCCTGAGGGCCTCTCGATCACCAGCCAGCCCATGTCCGATCACGTCATCTTGCTGCATGGCCTATGGATGCGCGGTTTCGCGCTGGCCATGCTGCATCGCCGCCTGATGGAGGCGGGGTTTCGCGTGCATCGCTTCGACTATATGAGCGTGGCCAGCCAGCAGCAGCGTGTGCTGGGACGGTTGCACGACTTGATGCGGGAGCTGTCGCCACCCGCCCGGACGGTGCATCTGGTCGGTCACAGCCTGGGCGGTTTGCTCGCCTTGCGCGCCTGTACGCCCGACGATGGCCTGCCTTCCGGGCGAATCGTCTGCATGGGTTCACCGGTCATGGGCAGCTCCGCCGCGCGACGACTGGCCGGCATGGGGCGTGGCGGGGAGGCGATGCTGGGACAGAACCGCGCCCTGCTGGAAAACGGCCTGGAGCAATGGATCGGCCAGCGCGAGGTCGGCATGATCGCCGGCTGCATGCCGATCGGACTGGGCGCGATGCTGGGGCCCATTCCCGGCGAACACGATGGCACCGTGGCCGTTGCTGAAACCCGGTTGCCTGGTCTTACCGATCATTGTCTGGTCGAGGCAAATCACACCGGACTGCTGTTTTCACCCGTGGTTGCCCGGCAGGTGACGCATTTTCTGCGCGAGGGGCAATTCGAAGCGGGGATCGGAAGGCGGTAAGGCATAATGTCGCACCCTGGGGTCACCCAGCTATTTCTCAACCTGTGACGAACGGCTAAAATTCGCCGCTTGTCCGCTCACCGCTGCAGGAATTGTCATGGGTAGAGGCCCGTCCATCGAAGGTCGCAAGAATGCCGAAGACGCCAAGCGCGCCAAGGTGTTCACCAAATTGATCCGCGAGATCACGGTGGCGACGCGCGCCGGTGTGCCCGACCCGTCCTCCAACCCGCGCCTGCGTGCGGCCGTGGACAAGGCCTTGTCGGCCAATATGACCAAGGACACCATCGAGCGTGCGATCAAGCGCGGCTCGGGTGCCGACGGCGGCGCCGCGATGGAAGAGCTGCGTTACGAGGGCTACGGCCCGGGTGGCATTGCGCTGATCATCGACTGCTTTACCGACAACCAGACCCGTACCGTGGCCGATGTGCGTGCCGTGCTGAACAAGAACGGCGGCAACCTGGGCACGACCAATTCGGTGGCCTTCCAGTTCACCCGTTGCGGCGAGCTGGTATTCGCCACCGGCGGTGACGAAGCCAAGGAAGAAAAGGTGCTCGAGGCTGCGCTCGATGCCGGTGCCGACGACGTCATCAATGAAAATGGCGAAAGCACGGTGATCTGCGCGCCGGAAAACTTCGAGTCGGTGCAGCATGCGCTGATCGAGGCTGGCCTGCATGCCGAGCATGCAGGTGTCACCATGCGGCCCAATAACCGCGTGGCCGTGACGCCGGAAAACGTCGAGGCGCTGCAGACCCTGATCGACAAGCTCGACGCGCTGGACGACGTCAGCGAGGTCTCGCACAACGCCGCGCTGCCGGCCGGGGTCGACGCTTAAGCCGTAACGGGTTTTCCCCGCTTACGCGCCTACGCCTCTCCGTCATGACCCGCATCATCGGCATCGATCCGGGTAGCCAGCGCACCGGCGTGGGCATCATCGATGTGGATGATGCCGGCCGGCTGTCACATGTTTTTCATACAGCGCTTGCTGTTTCCGGCGAGGCCACCTTTCCGCTGCGGCTCAAACGCATCTTCGACGAACTCTGTGACATCATCGCCGCGCATCAGCCGGCCGAGTGCGGGATCGAACGCGTGTTCATGGCGCGAAATCCCGATTCGGCGCTGAAGCTGGGGCAGGCGAGGGGGGCCGCGATCTGCGCGGTGGCGAGTCGAGGCATCGAAGTGCACGAATACGCGGCAACCGAAGTCAAACAAGCCGTGGTCGGTAGCGGCCGTGGCGACAAAACCCAGGTGCAGCACATGATGGGTGTCCTGCTTGGCCTCAAGGGCCCGTTGCAGGCCGACGCCGCCGACGCGCTCGCCGTTGCCGTCGCGCATGCGCATACGCGTTCCAGCATCGCTCGCGTCGGCATTCCCCGTACGGCTTGGAGAAGGCGTCGATGATCGGCCGACTACGCGGCATCCTGGTATCCAAGCAGCCGCCGTGGCTGATGATCGAAGTGGGGGGCGTGGGCTACGAGCTCGAAGCGCCGATGTCGACCATCTACGACCTGCCGCAGACCGGCAAGGAAGTGACCCTGTTGACGCATTACGCGGTCAAGGAAGACAGCGTCGCGCTTTACGGCTTTCTGCACGAATCCGAGCGCGCGCTGTTCCGCAACCTGCAGAAGGTGAGCGGCATCGGCGCGAAGATTTCGCTGGCGGTGCTGTCGGGCGTATCGACTGCCGAATTCGCACGGTTGGTGCAGACCGGCGATGTCGTCGCACTCACCAAGATTCCGGGCATCGGCAAGAAGACCGCCGAGCGCATCGTGGTGGAACTGCGCGATCGCGTCGATGGCTTGACCACCGGCATCACCGGCCTGGGCACGAAGACGCCGGGCCTGCCGCTCGATCCTGCCGCCGAAGCTACGGTGGCATTGCAGCAGCTGGGCTACAAGCCGGCTGAAGTCACGCGTTTGGTGCAGAAGGTCGCCGCCGAGGGCGACAGCGCCGAATCGATCATTCGCAAGGCGCTACGCGCCGCTCTCGGGAGTTAGAGACGTGGGTCATCACATTAACCAGTCGGATGCTTCGATGGATACGAAGCGCAGGCTGGCCGCTTTGGCGGCAGGCGCCATCGGTGTCGTGTTCGGCGACATCGGTACCAGTCCGCTTTATACGATGCACGAAGTGCTCGGCACGCACGGCATGCAGGTCACGCACGAAACGGTGATGGGTGTGCTGTCGCTGGTGTTCTGGTCGTTGATCATCGTGGTATCGCTTAAGTACGTGCTCTTCGTGATGCGCGCGGACAACAAGGGCGAGGGCGGCATCATGGCGCTGATGGCCCTGGCGCAGCGTTCGATGGGCAGCTCCGCGCGAGCGCGCTGGATACTGGCGGTCTTTGGCATCTTTGGTGCCGCGCTGTTCTACGGCGATGGCGTGATTACGCCGGCCATGTCGGTGCTGGGTGCCGTCGAGGGTCTTGAGATCGCGGCGCCCGGGTTGACCGATTACGTGGTGCCGATCTGCCTGGTCATCATCGTTTTTCTGTTTGCTCTGCAGCGTTATGGTTCGGCCAAGGTCGGCGCGATGTTCGCGCCCATCATGGGTATCTGGTTTGTCGTGGTGGCCTGGCTCGGTGTGCGCCAGTTGCTGGGCAATCCGCAGGTGCTCTATGCAGTCAATCCGATGTACGCCGTACGCTTTATCGTCACGCATGAACTGCAGGCCTTCATTGCGCTTGGTGGCGTGGTGCTGGCGCTGACCGGTGCCGAGGCGCTCTACGCGGACATGGGCCACTTCGGCAAGCGGCCGATTCGCCTGGCCTGGTCGTTCTTCGTATTGCCGGCGTTGTTGCTTAACTATTTTGGCCAGGGCGCGCTGCTGATCAGCAATCCCAAGGCGATCGACAATCCGTTCTACCTGATGGTGCCGGAAAACCTGCTGTATCCCATGATCGGTCTGGCCACCGCTGCGGCGGTGATCGCCTCGCAGGCGGTGATTTCCGGTGCGTTCTCGATGACCCGCGAAGCGATCTCGCTGGGTTACGCGCCGCGTATGCGCGTGGTGCACACCTCGCGCGAAATGTCCGGACAGATCTTCGTGCCCTGGATCAACGGGCTGCTGCTGGTGTTGGTGCTGGCGGCGGTGATCGGCTTCCGCAGTTCGGCCAACCTGGGTGCAGCTTACGGTATCGCGGTGACCGGCACGATGACCATGACCACGCTGCTGGCGCTGGTCGTGGCACGCAAGCAGTGGAAGTGGAACTGGTTCGCGGTGATCGTCGTGGGTGCGTTCCTGTTGACGGTTGATCTTGCGTTCTTCGGCGCCAACGCGTTGAAGATCGCGCATGGCGGCTGGTTCCCGCTGGTGCTGGGCGTGGTGGTCTTTGTCATGATGACCACCTGGCGTCGTGGCCGCGAACTGGTGGTGCGCGAAATCAAGCAGTCCGGTCTGGCGCTCGAGCCGTTTATCGACAATATCCATGAGCATCCGCCGCTGCGTGTGCCGGGTACCGCGGTGTTCCTGACCGCCAACCTGGATGCGGTGCCGCACGCCTTGTTGCATAACCTCAAGCACAACAAGGTGCTGCACGAGCGCAATGTGCTGTTGACGGTCGAGATGCTGGAAACGCCCGTGGCCGATTTCCAGGAGCGCATCGACATTCGCCATTTGAACGGCGAGTTCTATTGTCTGAGTCTGCGCTTCGGTTTTGCCGAAGACCCGAATATCCCGCTGGCCTTGACCCAGTGTTCGCGCGAAGGCCTGCCCTTCGACATGATGGACACCACGTTCTTCCTGTCGCGCGAAAACATCGTTGCGGACAAGCGCCGCCCGGGCATGGCGTTGTGGCGCGACAAGCTGTTCGCGTTCATGGCGCGCAATGCGATGCCGGCGACGGCGTTCTTCCAGATTCCCGGCAACCGGCTGATCGAGCTTGGGGCGCAGGTGGAGATCTGATCCGGTACGGCGTTGGGCGTGAAGGGTGAGGGGCGAGAGAAAAGCGTGACATCGCCGTCAATCCCGTGCCGCTGGCTCCTATAATGCCGGGCATGACCGATCACCCCCGCATTGTCACCAACGCCGCGCAGATGGACGACGAGGCCCTCGAGGCCAGTATTCGTCCCAAGCGGCTGGCCGAGTATCTGGGCCAGCAGGCGGTGCGCGAGCAGCTGTCGATCTATATCGAGGCGGCGAAAAAGCGCGGCGGTGCACTCGACCATGTGCTGATCTTCGGGCCGCCCGGCCTGGGCAAGACCACCTTGAGCCACGTGATCGCCAACGAGCTGGGCGTCAATGTCCGTTCCACCTCCGGGCCGGTACTGGAGCGGGCGGGGGACCTGGCTGCGCTGCTGACCAACCTCGAAGCGCACGACGTGTTGTTCGTCGACGAGATCCATCGCCTGTCGCCGGTGGTCGAAGAGGTGCTCTATCCTGCGATGGAAGACTTCCAGATCGACATCATGATCGGCGAAGGCCCGGCCGCGCGCTCGATCAAGCTCGACCTGCCACCGTTTACGTTGATCGGCGCCACCACCCGCGCCGGTCTGCTGACGGCGCCGCTGCGTGACCGCTTCGGCATCGTGCAGCGTTTGGAGTTCTATACGCCCGCGGAGCTCACCGCCATCGTGCGTCGCTCGGCACGCATCATGGGCATCGCCTGCGAGATCGATGGTGCGGAAGAAATCGCGCGGCGCTCGCGTGGCACGCCGCGTATCGCCAACCGGCTGCTGCGCCGCGTGCGCGACTACGCCGAAGTGCGCGCCAACGGTCAGATCACGCGCGAAGTGGCCAATGCTGCCATGAGCATGCTCAAGGTCGATGCCGAAGGTTTCGACGATCTGGACCGGCGCCTGCTTGCCACCATTATCGAGAACTTCGATGGCGGTCCGGTCGGGGTGGAATCCCTGGCCGCGGCGCTCAGCGAAGATCGCGGCACGCTCGAAGACGTGGTCGAACCCTATCTGATCCAGCAGGGGTTCCTGGTCCGGAGCGCCCGTGGCCGCATGGCCAGCGCCAAGGCCTGGCGGCACCTGGGTCTGACGCCGCCGCCGCGCCAGACCCCGGTGGCGGACCTGTTTTCCGGCGAGGGAGAAGGGTAAGCGCCCCTTCTGTGCCAACGATGGGGGGCGATTTCACCCCGTCGCCACCCGATGCCCGTTACTCGTTCTTAGTATGCCTATGACCCCCACCGACACCCCTGCCGCCCTGTTCACCTGGCCTGTCCGCATCTACTGGGAAGATACCGACGCCGGTGGCGTGGTCTATCACGCCAGCTACCTGCGCTTCCTGGAGCGGGCCCGTACCGAGTGGCTCAGGAGCCTGGGCGTGCACCAGTCCGGGATCAAGGAGGAGGGTGGGCTGGTGTTCCTCGTGCGCGAGATGCAGCTGGATTTCCTCAAGGCGGCCCTGCTGGATGATGAACTGCAGGTGACGGTCGCAGTCAAAGAACGGCGCGCAGCCAGTATCCTTTTCGCCCAGAGCATTTACCGGGCCGGCGGCACTGAGCTGCTTCGAGCCACGGTCCGAATCGCCTGCGTCGATACCCGCCGCATGCGCCCGGTGCAAATTCCAGCTGGCCTTATCCCCGGCCTGTAAAAAACTTTCAATTGACCTTTTGGCCTTCAGTGGCGGAGTACCCCCAGCAATGAACAGTGGATTGGACATTTTCAAGCTGATCGCGGAAGCGAGCATCCCTGTGAAGCTCGTGCTGCTCGTGCTGCTGGTGTTCTCATTCATGTCGTGGGTGATCATCGTCCGCAAATATTCGCAGCTCAAAGCGGCGAACGAGAATGCCGAGTCGTTCGAGGAGCGCTTCTGGTCGGGTGCCGATCTGGCCCAGTTGTTCCGCGAAGTGAGCAATCGCGGCGCCAGCAACGGTGGCCTGGAGAACGTCTTCGAATCGGGCTTTCGCGAATTCGCGCGCCAGCGCCAGCGTCGCGTGCATGACATGCGCGTGGTGATCGAGAGCTCCGAGCGTGCGATGCGCGTGGCCGGTACGCGCGAGATCGGTTCGCTGGAACGCAATCTGGAGTTCCTTGCCAACGTCGGCTCGATCAGCCCTTACGTCGGCCTGTTCGGTACGGTGTGGGGCATCATGGGTGCGTTCCAGGGCTTGGGTGAAATGAAGGACGTCACCATCGCCGTGGTCGCTCCGCATATCTCCGAAGCCCTGATTGCTACCGCGATGGGCTTGTTCGCCGCGATCCCGGCGGTGTGGGCCTATAACCGCTTCGCCAACAAGGTCGAGCGCGTGGCGTCGCGCTACGAGGTGTTCCAGGAGGAGTTCTCCTCGGTGCTGCAGCGGCAGATCCAGACCGACGACCCCACGGCCTGAGCGAGGCTTGCATCATGCGTAATTCAGCGCGACATAAGCGCCTCAAGCTCAAATCCGAGATCAACGTCGTGCCCTATATCGACGTGATGCTGGTGCTGCTGATCATCTTCATGGTCACCACGCCCATGCTCAATTCCAATGTCGACGTGAACCTGCCACAGGCCAACGCCAAGTCGCTGCAGGACAAGAAGGACCCGGTGATCGTGTCGGTCGGCCAGGATGGCAAGCTGTTCCTGACGCTCGGCACGGCCAAGAAAGAGCCGATCGACGAGGAAGGCCTCAAGGTCAAGGTTGGCGCCTTCGTCAAGCAGAATCCGGACGTCAGCGTGCTGGTGGCGGGTGATCGCGACGGCAAGTACGACGGGGTCTACCAGATCCTGACCGATTTGCAGCAGGCCGGTGTAGCCAAGGTCGGCTTGATGAGCCAGCCTGATGCGGGCGGGAAGAATGGCGCGAAATAGTCCCGACACCCATCGCAAGGGCACGCCCCTCGCGGTCGTCGTTTCGGCCATCCTGCATCTTGGGATCGTGGGGTTTCTGTTCCTCGCGACCTTGTCGTGCTCGACGTTCGAGAGCGCGTTTGCCGTGCTGCATCTGCCCGACTCGTGGAATCCGATCACCTGCGCCAAGCCGCTGCAACTGCCGGGCGAGCCGATCGAGGCCGTGCTGATCGGGCCGACCGGTGCGCCGCCGCCGAAGTCGCAAAACGTCAAGCCGGTACCCAATACCACGCCGCCGCCACCGACCGTGCCACCCCCGCCGACTCCGCCGCCGCCCAAGCTGACGCCGCAGCCTTTGCCGCCGCCGCCCGAGCATCCCGATACCAAGGATCAGGAGCGGGTGGTTCAGGACGCTGCGCAAAAGGCCGAGGACGCCAAGCGTGAGCAGGAAGAGAAACAGCGCCAGCGTCAGTCGGAGCTGGATGCCGAGGCGGCCAAGAAGAAGGCCGAGGAGCAGAAGAAGGTCGATGATCTCTTCGCCAAGCTCGATGCTGCCCAGAATCAGAGCAAGAAGGCCGACGACAAGGCAAAACAGGCCAAGCAGCAGCTCGCCGACCTGAAAAACGCCAAAGACAATGGCTTGCCCGACCAGCCCTTTGCCCCGGATCGGCAGACCGGCACCAACGGCAATGACAACAGCCTGCTGGCCCAATACCAGGCGGCGATTCAGAACGCGGTCACGCAGAACTGGCTACGCCCGGATAACATGCCGAACACCGCGTGCATCGTACATATCGTGCAATTGCCCGGGGGCGACGTCATGAGCGCCAAGGTCGACTCGAGTTGTCCTTATGACGATGCCGGCAAGCGTTCGATCGAAAACGCCGTGCTGCGCGCTCAGCCGTTGCCCTACAAGGGCTTCGAGAAAGTGTTCCAACGTGAAGTCACTTTCACCTTCAGGCCGCAATGATCGACCGTATCCGCCACCCCAGGATGCTGCACATGCCCCCGCTGCCCCGTAATGGGGTGGCGAAAGCGCGTCCCAGCGTCAACTCGATTTCACCTCCAGGCCGCAATAATCCAAGCCTATGCGCAAACTAAGCTCACGTTTTGCTCTCCTTCTGCTGGTCGTGGCCGCGCTTGTCGCCGGTCCCGCGGCAGCCCAGTCGCTCAACGTCGATATCGTCGGTGGCCTGAAAACCGCCACGCCGATCGCGGTCGTGCCATTCGCCCAGGCGGGCGGGGCGCCCCTGCCGACCGACGTCGCCGACATCATCCGCAACGACTTCAACCGCTCGGGCAAATTCCGCTCGCTGGCCAAGAGCGAGATCGTCGAGTTCCCGTCCAAGGGCGCCGACATCAAGTTCGCCACCTGGCGCCTGCTCAAGCAGGACTTCATCACCATCGGCCGCATCAGCGACGCTGGCGGCGGCATGCTGCGGGTGGAATACGAGCTGTGGGACGTCAACAAGCAGCAAAGCCTGCTGGCGCAGGCGTTCACCGCGCCGGCCGGTGACCTGCGTGGCGTCGCGCACCAGATTGCCGACCAGATCTACGAGAAGATCACCGGCGTACGCGGCGCGTTCTGGACGCGCATCGCCTACATCACCGCCGTGGGCCTGGGCAATAACACCACCTATTCGCTGATCGTGGCCGATTCGGATGGCTACAATCCGCAGGTTGTTGCGCGTTCGCGTGAGTCGCTGCTGTCGCCGTCGTGGTCGCCGGATGGCCGCAAGATCGCCTATGTCTCCTTCGAAAGCGGCAACTCGGCGATCTACGTGCAGGACATCACCACCGGTTCGCGCCAGCTGATTTCGGCCCACCCCAAGGGCATCAACGGCGCGCCGGCCTGGTCGCCCGATGGCAGCAAGCTGGCCATCTCGCTGTCCTATGTGGGTAACCCGGAAATCTTCGTGCTCGACGTGGCCAGCCGCTCGGAAACGCGCCTGACCAACAATCTTGCGATCGATACCGAGCCGGTATGGTCGCCGGATGGCCAGAGCATCTATTTCACCTCGGACCGCTCCGGCCGCCCGCAGATCTACCAGATGTCGGCCTCCGGCGGTAACCAGGAACGGGTCAGTTTCCAGGGCCAGAACAATGCCAATGCCTCGGTAAGTTATGACGGCAAGCAGCTTGCGATGGTGCAGGGCAACGGGAACGTGTATCGTATTGTCATTATGGACCGCAGTCTGGGTGGGCAGGTGCGACCCATCTCGCCGGGACCGATCGACGAGTCCCCGAGCTTCGCCCCCAATGCCAGCATGCTGCTGTATGCCGCTACCGAAGGACGCCGTGGTGTTCTGTATGCCGTCTCCAACGACGGGCAGGTTCGCCAGCGCCTCGTACTATCCGATGGCGACGTGCGCGAGCCGTCGTGGGGACCGTATCGGCAGCGTTGATGGTCCGATGGATTTCGCCAGGACGCCCGTAAGGCGTCCTGGTTTGGGTGAGCCGGGTGAAGCCTGCGAGGGCGACCAGGCTTTCACGGTTGTCAATGGCGGCTCGCGCTGCCATTGGTAAGGCCTGCGGCTGCAAGACAGCGCACCGCAGGCTACAAAGTGTCAAAATAACAGCCGGTCCACCGGCGATACGCTGTCCCGTAACCGCAATCGTCATTGACTGTCGGAACTCAAACCCGTTTGAAGGAACGTCCACCATGAATAAGACCGTTCGCGTCGCCCTGGTCGCCCTGCTCTGTGTTGGCGCGGCCGCCTGCCAGAAGAAGCAGGAACTTAAGCCTCAGCAATCGCAGGAACCGACCCAGACCATGACCCAGGCTCCCTCGGAGTCGGGCAAGTATGGTCCGGATGACCTGGACCGCGACGCATGCCTGCGTCAGCGCGTTGTGTACTTCGATTTCGACAAGACCGAAATCAAGCCGGAATTCCAGCAGATCATGGCGTGCCACGCCAAGTACCTGCAGGACCGTCCGATGGCTAACATCCGTCTCGAAGGCAACACCGACGAGCGTGGCACGCGTGAGTACAACCTCGGCCTCGGCGAGCGCCGCGGCAACGCCGTGTCCAGCGCGCTGCAGGCTGCCGGTGGTTCGGCCAGCCAGCTCAACGTGATCAGCTACGGCAAAGAAAAGCCGGTGTGCCGTGAGCACAACGAAGACTGCTGGGGCAAGAACCGTCGCGTCGAGATCGTCTACACGGCGAAGTAATGAACAAGCAACTGGCTACTAGCTTTACGGCCAGGCTCGGCATGGCGGGTGCGTTAGCATCCGCCATGCTTTTTGCTTTGCCGGTACAAGCACAGGATTCCCGTTTGAGTCTGGCCGATCGTGTCGCTCGTCTCGAACAGCAGGCGCAGAACCGGGACCAGGGCGGTATCGGCATGGTCAACCAGGTCCAGCAGTTGCAGCAGCAGGTGCAGCAGTTGCAGGGCCAGATCGAGGAGCTTCAGCACCAGGTGCAGGAAGCCCAGGACAAGAACAAGGCGCAGTACGTCGATCTCGATTCGCGACTGGGCCGTCTTGAAAAGGGCGGCAGTCCTGCCGCCGCCAACAACCCGCCGCCGGCAACGGATACGCCGCCAGCTGCCGACAATGGCAAGCCTCAGGGCGACGTGCAGGTGAGTGCCTCACGGCCGGCCGCGGCATCCAGCAATGGTGGCAACGCCAACCCCGCGGGTGCGCAAGCTGCCTACGACGCTGCCTTCGGCGCGATTCGTGGCGGCGACTACGTCAAGGCGTCGCGCGGTTTCCGCGAATTCCTGCAGCAGTATCCGGACAGCAATCTCGCCCCCAACGCTTATTACTGGTTGGGCGAGTCGTATTACGCCACGTCCAATTACCCGGTGGCGCTCGAAGCTTTCCAGCGGCTGGTCTCGCGCTATCCGCAAAGCGACAAAGCGCCCGATGGGCTGCTGAAAGTTGCCTATACCCAGATCGAGCTGAAGCAGAACGATGCCGCCAAGGCCACGCTCAAGTCCGTTCCTGTGAAGTATCCGGGTTCCAAGGCCGCGGGCCTGGCCCAGGAACGTCTGCGCCGGCTGCAAGTGCAGTCGGCCAACTGAGGCCGCGCAGTGAACGTGCATGATGCGAGCGTGGAGCAACCCACGTCGACGCCGGCTCTGGCCGAACGCCTGCGCATCACCGAGATCTTTCATTCGGTTCAGGGCGAGGCCGATGCCATCGGTTGGCGCACCGTCTTCGTCCGGCTGACGGGTTGTCCGCTGCGATGTGTCTGGTGCGACACCGAATATTCGTTCTACGGCGGTGAATGGCGTGGCATCGACGACATTCTTGTCGAGGTCGCCTCGCACGAAGTGAAGCATGTCTGCGTCACCGGTGGCGAGCCGTTGGCGCAGAAGCGCTGCCAGATCCTGCTGACCCGCCTTTGCGATGCCGGTTACGACGTCTCCTTGGAAACCTCGGGTGCGCTGGATGTGTCGGGCGTCGATCCACGCGTGCGCAAGGTGATGGACCTGAAGGCACCCGATTCGGGCGAGAGCGCGCGGAATCTCTGGTCGAATATCGAGCACCTGCTGCCGCACGACCAGATCAAGATCGTGATCGCCAGCCGTGCTGATTACGAATGGGCGCGCGGCAAAGTTGCCGAGCTCGGTCTGGCGCGCCGCTGCATGGTGCTGTTCTCGCCGGTACACGGCGCAGTGCAGCCGCGCGAACTGGCCGAGTGGATCATCGAAGACAAACTGCCGGTACGTTTCCAGATGCAGCTGCATAAGCTGCTTTGGAACGATGAGCCGGGACACTGAAGGCAGGAGTGAGTCGGCGCCTGCGGCGCCTGTTGGGAGTGAGGAGTGAGAGAAATCAAAAGCTCGAATCCTGGCGACGCTCTTTATCTCTCACTCCTTACTCCTGACCACTCACTCCTAAATAGGCGGCATATCCGCCGACCCCACGCTTACCAACAAAAGCCATGACTACATCCGAACGCAAAAAAGCCGTCATCCTCGTTTCCGGCGGCATGGACTCCGCTGTCACCATCGCCATCGCGCGCGAACAGGGCTACGACGTGTATGCGTTGAGCGTGGCGTATGGACAGCGTCATAGCGCGGAGCTGGAAGCCTCCGAGCGCGTGTCGCGCCTGCTGGGCGCGGTGGCGCACAAGACGGTGACGGTGGATCTGCGCTCGATCGGCGGCTCGGCGCTTACCGCCGACATCGATGTGCCGCTGGATACGGACCAGCAGGCCGACGCCGCAACGATTCCCGTGACCTACGTGCCGGCGCGTAACACCATCATGCTGTCGATCGCGCTGGGCTGGGCCGAGGTGCTCGGTTCGAGCGATATCTGGTGCGGCGTCAACGCGGTGGATTATTCCGGCTATCCCGACTGCCGCCCCGCCTTTATCGAAGCCTTCGAGCAGCTCGCCAATGTGGCGACCAAGGCGGGCGTCGAGGGTGCCGGCATTCGTATCCATGCGCCGCTGATGAAGATGAGCAAGGCCGATATCGCGCGCGAAGGCGCACGCCTGGACATCGACTTTGCCCAGACCGTCAGCTGCTATCAGGCCGACGCCCAGGGCCGCGCATGCGGCCATTGCGACGCATGCCGGCTACGTGCCCAGGGCTTCCGCGATGCCGGTCTGCCCGACCCGACGCGCTACGTCTAAGCCTTGGTCCGCCTTGGAGCTTGTGCCAAAGCGGCATAGCCCATAAAATTGCGGGCTCACTACGTTCCGGGCCGTTAGCTCAGTTGGTAGAGCAGCGGACTTTTAATCCGTTGGTCGATGGTTCGAATCCATCACGGCCCACCAATAAAAAATCGGCGACTTAAACTCATTCCGGGTTTCCTGCAGGTCGCCTGTATTTAGCCCTGGCTTCGTCAGGGCTTCTCGATTCCGACCGCTTCCACGCTGCAAGCGCCGCCAACTCGATTGGCGGTGCTCGACAGGGATGCCTCCACGTCGGCAAGAGTATCGCGCTCGATTTACGCGGGCTATTGAGTCATTCCCCTTGGCTTGGGCGATTCACTTGGGGCGTAACCGACTTGCACCTTGAATGCACGGCAAGACGCCGCGTCTAAGGCATGGCCAACGCGCTACGCCGCTCCGATAACTCTCATTCCGCCGCTACGCAGCCGGATCGGCCGCAATGGGCAAGCGCCATTGCGGAGCTGCTTCGCAAGGATACGCATGCTCGGATTCCAGGGCATGAAATCAGGGTTCGACAACATGGTCAGGCATTGCCTCGACTCCTAACATTTGCATCACCCCGTCAGCACCGGGCTTGATATTTGAGGCAAATGTGTCGCCGTCAGCCGTTTTTCTGCTCTCCATGTGACGATTTTAGGATTTTCTGCAATGACTGCGGAAAAACGGCAGAGATGGCGAAAGAGGGTGGCCGCCACACCGGTGCTTCGTGAAACCAAACGTCCCTGATGTGATCCGGAGAATCCTTATGAACAACCTTCATTTCGTTCCTGTCGCCGAATCGACCGGTCATGCTGCCCAAATCTTCGCTGCGATCAAGGCTGCTGTAGGCATGGTGCCCAATGCCTATGTGGGTATCGGCAGCAATAGTCCGCACGCACTGGAAGCGGCGCTCAATCTCGATGCCGCACTCAAGAAAAGCAGCTTGACCGGTCGTGAGGTAGAGGCCGTCAAACTCGTCGTGAGCGATGTCGCCAACTGCGAATACTGCCTTGCCGCCCACACGATGATAGGGAAGATGCAGGGTTTGGATGCCGCTGCGATATCGGCGCTGCGGCGCGGGCAAGCAACGGGGGATGCCAAGCTCGATGCGCTGTCGTCCTTTACGCGGGCGCTTGTCGAGACTCGCGGCACCGTCCCCGCCGGCGTACTCGGAAATGTTCGCAGCGCCGGTTACACCGATGCGCAGCTCGTCGATGTGATGCTCGCCGTCACGAGCATCACCTTCACCAACCTCTTCAATCGCGTCAACGGCACGCCACTTGATTTTCCGCCAGCGGGCTGAGCGGGCGCCGTGAGAGCAGCGGGCGAGCCTTCGCCACGCCAATCGCGAGCACTCTGAAAACGTATAACCCCATCGAAAGGAACATAGTCATGAATCTCGAACATGCTTTAACCACGACGATCGACGTCAACGGAACACCGTTCGCCTACCGGGAAGCCGGCATCAAGGGAGGTGTGTCGATCATCCTTCTTCATCACCTGACAGCCGTACTCGACGACTGGGATCCCGCTGTCGTCAATGGACTGGCAGCCAGTCATCATGTCATCGCATTCGACAATCGTGGCGTGGGCCGGTCCGGCGGCACGACGCCCACGTCGGTCCAAGAGATGGCGCGCGATGCGATTGCCTTCATTCGCGCGTTAGGCCTGAGCAAGGTCGATCTGCTCGGCTTCTCGTTGGGCGGCTTCATCGCTCAAGTGATAGCGCAGGAGGAGCCTGACCTCGTTCGCAAGCTCATCATCGCCGGATCCGGCCCTGCGGGTGGTGAAGGTATCTCGAACATGGGCGCCGTCCTGCAAGACGGCGTGGCCAAGGCCGCCGCCTCGGGTAAACATCCGAAGCACTTCTTGTTCTTCACGCAAACCGACCATGGTCAAGCCGCGGCCAATGCGTTCCTCGCTCGCTTGAGTATGCGCACGGAAGATCGGGATGCCGCGATAAGCAACGAAAGCATTCATGCTCAGCTGACGGCCATTCATGCCTGGGGACAAGGCGACCCATCCAAGCTGAGTGAGATCCATCATCCCGTTCTCGTTGCCAACGGCGACGATGACGTGATGGCGCCGACGATCAATTCGTTCGAGTTGGCGCGCCGGCTCCCCAATGCGCAGCTCAGTATTTTTCCGGATGCCAGCCACGGTGGGATTTTCCAGTATCACGCCGCTTTTCTGCAGCAGGCTCTCGACTTCTTTGCCTGACCGATCGGCCGAGACGGTGGCCTGGTCACCGTCTCGGCCAATCACGGCGTCGCGCGCACCCCTATGCGGTCCGTGAAAGACCAAGGTTCTAGCGTGTGCTGCGTCACGCAGCTGTGGATCTTTTTTGTGCCGGTGTCAGCTAGCGTGCCGCCAGGCCTCGGGCATCGTTTCATGCTGCTGATGGTTGTGTCCGGCGATGGTCGATCTCGGTACCTCGAACCAGAAGGTACTGCCGTGACCGGGTTCGGAGCGCAGGCCGACATGGGTCTGCAGAATCTGCGCGAGGCGTTCGGCGATGGAAAGGCCCAGGCCATAGCCTTCGTGAGCATCACCTTCGTCGCCATCCAGGCGGACGAATTCTTCGAAGATGCGTTGGTGTTCGGCGGCGGCAATGCCGGGGCCGTTATCGCGTACCTCGATACGGATGTTTTCGCCGCGGCGACGTGCCGCGACGAGGACGCGGCCGTTCGGTGCGTTTGCCAATGCGTTGTTGACCAATTGTTGCAGCAGACGGGCACAGAGTTCGGCATCGGCATGCAGGCGATGGTGGCCGCCTCGCCAGACGAGGATGGCGCGCTGCCTCAAGGCCGTTTCGTTGAGGCTCTGGCGGTCGTGCATGAACAGTTCGGCGGCGGCGAACGGTACCGGCTTGCTGCTGACCACGCCGGCGTCGAGCCGCGAGATTTCTAGCAGCGCGTCGAGCAGGCGCGTCATCGAACCGATGCTGTTGCGCATCTGCCCGAGTACCGATTGTTGTTCGTTGTCGCTGCCCAGGTGCAGGAAAGCGGTAAACAGTTGCAGGGCTTGCAGCGGCTGGCGGAAGTGATGGCCGACCAGTGCGACAAAATGCGATTTGCTACGTGTCAGGGCCTGCGCCTCACGTTGTTGCCGGACCGCCTGCAGGGAGCTGCTACGGCGGATGGCGACCAGATCGCGGCGCTGCGTAGTCAGCGCGCTGTCGATTCGGGTCAATGATGCATGCAGGCGTTCGAGTTCGTTGCCGGACATCTGTTCGGCAGCGGCCCGTTCGTCGCGACGTGGCAGCAGGTCGTCCAGCGCATGCTGCAGACGATCGAGCGGATCGACGATACGTCGCCGCAAGGACCAGCGGGCCAGCCAGGCCAGCACGGCGATACCGATGGCGCACAGCAGGCCGCCGGCACCGGTCAACCATTGCGCACGTCGCAATGGCCAGGGATCGACCTGCATTGTGATGGTGGCCACTGCCTGCAACGGCGGTGTGGGCAGCGCGCGTGCGTAAATCTGCAAGCTCTGCGCGTCGCTCTCACCCGCGCCGTAAAGCCGCCCGTCGGCGAGTCGCAGTTCGAGGTAACGGATGCTTTCAGATGCACCGTCGCGCAGGCCGTTATCCAGGATGTGCTGCGGGGGCGCACTTTCCCAGGCTAGCGCCGAGCTGAGGCGTTCGAGTTGCAAACTGATGCCGCTGCGTTGCCGTTCGGCAAGCAGGGAGGCGCGTTGCACGGTCAATGCTGCGGTCAGTACCAGGGCGGCGAGGGCACAGGGCAGAATGGCATCGATCAGCAAGCGCGGCAGCAGTCCGTCCGGCGAGCGCTTCATGATTCCGCCTTTTCGCGGTCACATGGAATAGTTCGGCCCATACCGACCCGCGACGCCTTGGCAAGATGTCTTAAGAAGCGCTGCATGGCATCGGAGTCTGTGCGAGTAGGAAAGCCGGAGACCGGGCAATCGTTTGCCCAAGCTTCACTCTAGAGAAGTGTGAAGGGCTATTCGATACACAGTTCGTACTATTCTGCGGCGGCCTATGGCGAATGGCATAGGTCGCTCTTTTGTGCAGAAAGCTGCCTGCGGCGGTTTTCTTTGCTCGCGACGGCGGGCTGTCGGGATAGCTTAAGGTGTGCCGTCGGTATGTGCGGCCAGGTTCAGCGGGCGATTGCTCTTCAACTGGTTGATCAGCAGCTCGTGCGCCGCTTCGATCTTCTGCAGTCGCGCTTTCATCGCCTCGTTGTTGACCCATTGCGCACTCAGGGCGCGTCGCTGGTCCAGCGTGTAATCGATATCGGCAAATGACGTGAGTACATCGTTGCCGGCGGGGCGGAAGCCGCTGATATCGTGGATCAGCTGCAGCTTGGCCACTTCTTGTGGGGCATTGCGTCCCTTTCCGTAGCTGATCAGGAATTGCGTCACGCGGTCGCGCAGATCGGCCGGCAGATCGGTGCGCACGATAATCACGGCGTGCGGAATCAGCGACGATTTCCATATCACGCGCAGGCGAGCGTACTGGTCGGGGAAGTGCTTGGCGAAGCGTTCGAGGTCGGCGGTGTTGTTGGTCGCCAGGTCGGCCTCGCCGTTGACCACGGCCAAGGCGTTGTTCTGATGGTTGTCGATCAGGACGTTGGAAAAAAACGTATCCGAATCGAGCTTGCGGCTGGCAAAGAGCTGTGTTTCCGGTACCAGATAACCGGACACCGACAGGGCTTCGCCACGCGCATAGCGCCAATGGCCCGGCTTGGAAAAGATGTCGTCGAGTTTATGGATCGGGGAGTCTTTCTCCACGATCAGGACGGAGTAGTAGCCGAGCGTGCCGTCGCCACGGGTAAGTTGCGCCACAACCTGCATGCGATCTTGCGTCACCGCCTGCAAGGCCAGCCGGCCGGAGACGAAGGCATAGTCGATGCGCTGTTCGGTCAGTGCCTGGGCAAGGCCCTCATAGGTGCTGACCGAAACGCTGCGGATCGGTCGCTGCAAGGCATGGCTCATGTCGTCGAGCATGGGCCGCCACGCCTCCAGCGATTCGGAGGGGCCGCCCATGGGCAGCACGCCAAAGGTCAGGGGCTGTGGTGTCTTGTCCGCGGCCCTGGTCGGGGAGACGGAAAGGCATAGCAAGATGAGCAACAGGCAGGCCAACCACGCTCTGGGCGAGCCCGGATAAGCCCCTGCGTTGATGCGTTCGTTGCGCAACGTGTTCGACTCCCCTGCAATCCTTGGGCGCTGTCGTGGCTCTACATTCCTGCCGTCGACGGAGCATACGCCGCCGCGGCGCCACTTGGGTGACAAACCGTTTGCAACGAAAGGCTAGGGTCCTGCCAATCGACGGGACGCTACCACCGCCTCGACCCGGTTGCGCACGTTCAATGCACGGAAAATCGCCGCCAGGTGAATCTTCACGGTGCCTTCGCTGATGCCCAGGTCGCGTGCGATCACCTTGTTCGGCTTGCCTTGCGAGAGCAGCCAAAGCACGTCGATCTGGCGGTCGGTCAGCAGCTGGCGCAGGCGCTCTTCCAGGCTGGCCGCATCGCTCTGCGGTGAGACGACCGGTGGCGGCTGGGCCACTTCGCCGGATTCGTCCAGCATCATCGGCGGCACATAGACGCCGCCGGAGAGCACCAGCCTTACCGCCGACAGCATCACATCCGGCGAGTACGCCTTGGGAATAAAGCCTTGCACGCCGATGGAGAGCAGGTCTTTCATCAGCGAAGGGTCTTCCGACCCGGACAACACAATCACCGGTACGCCGGGCAGGCTTTCGATGGTTTCGGCCAGATGGGCATGGCCGTGCGACCCCGGCATGGCCAGGTCGACGATCGCCAGTGCGGGCGCGGGTTCGTTGTGTAGAGCCTCGCGCAGTTCCTTCACGTCCTTGGCGATCGAGAACTCAGTATCGGGCCCAAGCTCGGCTAGCTTGAGCTTGACCCCTTCGACAATCAGTCGATGGTCATCGGCAATCAGTATCCGCATGTCGTCCCCCGCAGCCCGCCACGGTTAACAACCCGTCCGGCCACCCGCGCAACATAGCCTTACCGAACGATGTCAGCAAGCTGCGTGAACATGGGCAAATGGCCTAGCTATCGACCATTTGGCCTAGGGAATCCAAACGTTCGGTTCCACTTGTCGCTGCGGATTTGCCGGCGGAGCCGGATCATGGGGCATATGCGTCGATCAGGCCGTCAAATGGCTCTGCGTGCGCGACATGGCCATCGCTTCGCGCAGTTGCTCGGGCGAGACGGGTTTGTAAAGCACGGGAATCTTCGCCGCCATGATCTCGCGCAACCGGTCGCTGCGGGTTTCGCCGGTGATCAAAAGGCGTGCAAAGGCCGTTGGCGTGTCGTGACCGTAGTGGCGATCGAGTGCGGCCAGTACGTCCAGTCCGCTTTCCCCCTCGCGCAGGCGCAGGTCGGAAATCACCAGGTCGGGTGGGGTAGACCAGGTATCGGCGACTTCCAGCGCCTGGGTCCGGTCTTCGGCCACCACGACGTCGCAGCCCCAACTGCGCAGCAGATAGCGGATGCCGGAGAGAATCGCCGGTTCGTCGTCGATGACCAGCACGCGCATGCCCGATACGTCCAGCAGGTGTTCTTCGACCAGCGGATGAAAGGTCTGATGCGCCGGTGCGCTGGGCAACTGAAAACTGAAAACGCTGCCGCGATTGACCCGCGACTTGAGCGTGACCTGGGTGTCCAGCAATTCGGCCAGGCGCTGCACGGTTGCCAGGCCAAGGCCCAGGCCGCGACGCGGTCCACTATCGTGCTCACCCAGGCCGTGCATGTCGATGCGGTAGAACTCGTCGAAAACGCGTACCTGATGTTCCTCGGCAATGCCGCTGCCGGTGTCCCATACGTCGATGCGTACCGTGCCATCGAGTTGCTTTCGCGCGCCCACGAGCACACCGCCCTGGCTGGTATAGCGCAAGGCGTTGCTGACCAGGTTGTTGAGAATGCGCGCGAGCATCGTGCGATCCGTGCGTACCCACAATGGGGTGGCGCGCATGACCAGTCGCAGCTCGTGTTGCTCGGCAATCAGGCGGAAGTTTCGGCTGACCTCTTCGAAGACGTGATCAAGCGGAAACTCGGTGATCTCCAGCTGCATTGCACCGGTTTCCAGGCGCGACAGATCGAGCAATTCGCTGAACAGGTGATCGAGCGCTTCGACACATTCCTGGATATGTGCAATGCGGTCCAGTCGTACCGGATCGCGTTCGTCCACGGCCAGCGAGGACGAAAACAGCGTCAATGCATACAGGGGTTGGCGCAGATCATGCGAAGCGGCGGCCAGAAAGCGTGCCTTGGCCACGCTGGCAGCTTCGAGCGCGGCATTCTTGCGCGCCAGCTCCAGGGTGGCGTGCTCGATTTCCTGTTCCATCCCGCGTTGGACGTCGAACAAGGCGGCAGCGGCGCTGTTGAAGCCGTGCTGCAGTTCGCCGATCTCGGTGCTGTCGGTGACTTCGACTTCCACCCGGCGATCGCCGCGGCCCAGCTGATGCACCGCTGCAGCCAGCCGGCGCAGCGGTGCGCTGATCCAGCGGGCCGCCTGCCAGCCCAGAATGCCCGCGACGAGCAGGCTGAGCACCAATGCGATCAGGGCATTGCGCAGGCTGGATCGTTGCGCGGCAATCGCTTCGTTGAGACTGACATCGACCAGCACCGAGCCAATCACCGGGTGATCCGGTAGCGCGCCATCGACAACCGTGCGCACGACGGTGAGGGTTTCGTTGCGCACACGATCCTCGCGACCCTGGGCGTCGGCAACGATCTCCCCGTCGGCCGCGCGAATCTGCACATGCGCGACGTGCGGCAATTCGGCGATCGATTGGGCGATTCGCGCCAGCTCCCGTCGCTGCATCTGGCGTAGCGGATCGGCGCAAACGGAAGCGGTCTGGATGGCGATCGTATCGGCGGTGCTTTGCGCCATGCTGCGCAGCGAGGCGAGCTGGTGGCGGGTGAGCATCGTGACCAGGAACACGGCCGTGACCAGGGTCGGGACGAGCGCAACGAACGCCAGCCGCTGCATCAGCGACGTGCGCCGCCATAGACGACCGATCCAGGTGTCCTGACCTGTGCTCACTGCCGTTTCCCCGTGTCGGCTTACGAGGCCGAGACTAGCGCGAAATCATGGGAGCGGGGGCGGTTTTTTGGATAGTGGCCGTCGGTAATAGAACGGCTGTAGCGCGAATCTTTACGAATGGTCTGCCATTCGTTCGCCGCGCAGAGGGCTTACTCTGCAGGGGGCAACTGCGCGCGTTGGCGGCGCGAGCGCGTAAGGCGCTCCACCAGCAGCGGGAGCAGCGCCAGCAACGCGATACCACCCAGTGGCCATAGCACTTCGTGCCGCAATAGCAGGGCGGGGCCCAGCTTCGCGCTATGGCTCAATGCGGTGCCAAGCCCAGCGCCTACCGAGGTCTCGAATACCAGCATGACCGTGCCACCCAGAAAGGTGGCACCGATAAACAGCCATAGCGGACAACGCAGCCAGGCCAGGCTGATCGTCACCAGGCCAAAGGGTACGACCGGCACGAAGCGCAGGAACATCGTGTAGCTGACCGGATGATGTGCGAATCCGTGCTGCAGCTTTTCCACGATTGCGGGCGGATGCTTGGCTCCGGCGCCGAATGCGTAGCGGCTGGCAAGGAAAAGAATCAGCGAGCCCAGGGTGACGCCCACCGAGGAGTACAAGGTGCCCTCGACCACGCCGAACGCAAAGCCGCCTGCAAAGATCACGATGATGGTGCCGGGGATGCCGGTGGACATCGCCAGGGTCAGCAACCCGATATAGACAATACGGCTAAGCCAGGGAGCGGCAGCGATGTCGCTACGCAGCTGTTGCTGATGGGCGACCAGCTGCTCCGGGTGCAGCCGGTCCAGGATGCCCGAGCCGAACAACACAATGCCGGCCAGCACCAGCAGGATCAGCGGCAGCGCGGCGCGCAGGCGACTCAATACTTCGGTCCGGTCTGGCCGTACTCGGCCAATACAGCGCGTGCCTCATCACGCAGGATGTCGCGCCGCACCGCAATGCCGCGCCGTTCGAGCTCGCCGATCCAATCGGCCGGCAACGGGCCTTCGTCGAACTCGGTCAGTTCCTCGACGTCTTCGGCACGCGCACCGATCAGCAGTTCGTCGACACCGGCCCATACCGTTGCGCCAAAGCATTGGCAGCACGGTTGAGAGCTGGTCGCCAGCGTGTAGCGGCCGCCTTGCTCGTTGAGCCGGTGCGTCGACAGGCGCTGCTGGGCGGCCATGTAGGCGAGTATTTCCGCATGCGCGATCGAGCAGCTCTGCGGCACCACGCGATTGGCCGCCGCTGCGATCAGGCGGCCTTGGTCGTCGAATACGGCCGCGCCGAAGGGGCCGCCGGTGCCCTGTGCGATGTTGCGCCGGGACAACTCGATCGCCAGCGCGACGCGTTCTTCGTCGCTATGGTAGCGGCGCTTTTCGTCGGCCACTTCTTCGAGCCACGGCGGCAGGGTGAGGTGTACCTGGATCGGTAGCATCGTTTTCAACCCGACTGTTTGGCCCAGGTATCGCGCAGGGTAACAGCGCGATTGAACACCGGTGCGTCCGTGCGATGGTCGATGCGATCGGCGACGAAGTAACCCAGGCGTTCGAACTGGAAGCGCTGCTCCGGCAGTGCCTGCGCCGCGGCCGGTTCGACCCAGCCATGCACGAGTCGCTTGGCGTCCGGATTGATATGCTCGATCCAGCTCTTGCCGTCGCTTTCGTCATCGGGCGCGGGCACGTTGAACAGGCGATCGTACAAGCGGACTTCGGCGGCCACGCCGTGACGCGCGCTCACCCAATGGATCGTACCCTTGACCTTGCGGTCCGCGCCCGGCATGCCCGAGCGCGACTCCGGGTCGAGCGTGCAGCGCAACTCGATCACGTTGCCTTCCGCGTCCTTGACCAGTTCGTCGCACTTGACGATGCCGACGCCGCGCAGGCGCACCTCGCCTTCCGGCTTCAGACGATGGAAACCCTTGGGCGGTACCTCGGCGAAATCCTCACGCTCGATCCACAGCTCACGCGCAAAAGGCACCTGGCGCGAGCCGAAGCTCTCGTCTTTGGGGTGGTTGGAGAACAGCAGCGTCTCTTCGTGGTCTTCGGGCAGGTTGGTGAGGGTGAGCTTGAGCGGATCGAGCACGGCCATGCGGCGTGGCGCATGCGCGTCGAGATCTTCGCGTACGCAATTTTCGAAGATCGCGTAATCGATCACGCTGTTCTGCTTGCTGATCCCCAGGCGCTCGATCAACAGGCGAATCGCTGCCGGCGTAAAGCCGCGTCGGCGCAGGCCGCGCAGCGTATTCATGCGCGGATCGTCCCAGCCGTCGACCAGCTTTTCGCTGACCAGCTGCGCGAGCTTGCGCTTGCTGGTGATCGAATAGCTCAGATTGAGGCGCGAGAATTCGATCTGGCGCGGCTTGGCCGGTTCGGTCTGAAAACCGGCGTCGTGCAGGTGCTGCCACAGCTCCGGATGATTGACCAGGTCGACCTTGTCGACGAACCAGTCGTACAGCGGGCGATGATCCTCGAACTCCAACGTGCACAGCGAATGCGTGATCCCTTCCAGTGCATCGGACAGGCAGTGCGCGTAGTCGTACATCGGGTAGATCGGCCACGCGTTGCCGGTGTTCTGGTGCTCGACCTTGCGGATGCGATAGATCGCCGGGTCGCGCATGTTCATATTGCCCGAGCTCATGTCGATCTTTGCGCGCAGCGTCTTGCTGCTGTCGGCGAACTCGCCCGCGCGCATGCGACGGAACAGGTCGAGGTTTTCCTCCACCGGGCGATCACGGTAGGGCGAGTTGCGGCCCGGTTCGGTCAGCGTGCCGCGATAGGCGCGCATGTCATCGGGGTTGAGGTCGTCCACATAGGCGTGGCCGTCCTGGATCAGCTTGAGCGCGCCGCGATAGAAAACCTCGAAATAATCCGAGGCATGGCGCAGATCGTGCCACTCGTAGCCCAGCCAGCGTACGTCGTCCTTGATCCCTTCGACGAACTCGGGGTCTTCCTTGCCCGGATTGGTGTCGTCCAGGCGCAGGTTGCACCAGCCGATGAATTCGGCGGCGATGCCGAAGTTCAGGCAGATCGCCTTGGCATGGCCGATATGCAGATAGCCATTGGGCTCGGGCGGAAAACGCGTACGGATGGCGTGATGCTTTCCGCTGGCCAGGTCGTCGCGAATGATCTGGCGGATGAAGTCGCGCGGCTGGCCCTCGCCCGAGGGCGCGGCAGAGGTGGCGGGCGGATGGGCCAGGGGAGATTCGGTCGACATCACAGTAAAAACTCGGGACGCGTAGCGGAAACGGATGATTCTACTAGTTCTGGCGGATTTGACGATCCGCCACCGAAAAGCTGCTTTATGGCCGGCGGGCTTGCTCCCGCTCGTGGCGACGGGTAGCTTGCAGCCATGCGTATTGCCTATCGAGCGGAAAACCTGATCGACGCCCACCTGGTCAAGGATGCGCTCGAGCGTGCCGAGATTCCGGCGTTTATCAGTGGCGAGTACCTGACTGGCGCGGTTGGCCAGCTCCCTGCCATGGACTATGTGGCGGTCATGGTGGCCGAAGACAACCTGGCCGCCGCCGAAGGAGTGGTGCGCGAGGTCCAGTCGCAGCTTGCCGAGGCGCGCGAAGTGCTGGCATCGATGGATCCGGATACCGATCTGGACGGGTCGTTCGCCAGCGCCTGCTGAGCCCGGTTGCTTGGGGCTGGATTGACTGAGAATGTAATCTCAGGGCATGAACAAGCCCATCTCTTCGATCGAATCCCTGATCCGCGCCGTGCCGGACTTCCCCAAACCCGGTGTGACGTTTCGCGATATCACCCCCTTGCTGGCCGACGCCGGCGGCTTTGCCCGCTGCATCGACGCGATGGCCGAGCCCTGGCAGGGCAGCGAAATCCAGGCGGTTTGCGGGATCGAGTCGCGTGGTTTCATTTTCGGCGCGGCATTGGCGCAGAAGCTCCATGCCGGTTTCGTGCCCTTGCGCAAGCCCAACAAGCTGCCGCCGCCGGTAGTCGAGGTGGAGTACCAGCTCGAATACGGCGTCGATCGCCTGCAGGCACGTAACGATGCGCTACGTCCCAACGAAAGGGTATTACTGGTCGATGACGTGCTGGCAACCGGAGGCACCTTGGCCGCCGCGCGGACACTGGTCGAGAAGCTCGGTGGTACCGTTTGCGGTGCTGCCCTGGTAATCGAACTGGCAGCGTTGCAGGGACGCGCGCGATGGCGGGACGACGTGCCACTGCACGCCTTGTTGCGTTATTGAATTTCACGTCGACCGGTACCAGATATCCGCTACTTTCCCCGAATCTTTTAGGAGGCCGCCATGCTTGGAATCGGTGCCTGGAAACAACGCATGCCCCAACGGCAGGATGCGCTGCCGGGGCGCGAAACACCTATTCGTCCCACTCACCCGCATCACGTCACGGGACGTTCGCTATTGCCTGAGGCTTTCCCCGGCAGCGAAGTATTGGTTGTCGGCATGGGCTGCTTCTGGGGTGCGGAACGGAAGTTCTGGAGCATCCCGGGTGTATACAGCACGTCCGTCGGTTATGCCGGTGGCTACACGCCCAATCCGACCTATCGCGAAGTCTGCTCGGGCGAGACCGGTCATACGGAAGTAGTCCAGATCGTATACGATCCCAAGACCGTCGACGTCGGCAGCTTGTTGCGCACGTTCTGGGAAAGCCACGATCCCACCCAGGGCATGCGTCAAGGCAACGACGCGGGCACGCAGTATCGCTCGGCGATCTATGCATCGAGCGCCGAACAGCTTGCTGCCGCCGAGGCGTCCAAGCGGGAGTATCAAGCGCAGTTGTCACGCGCGGGCTACGGCGCGATCACGACGGAAATCGCTATGGCCGGCCCGTTCTATTTCGCGGAGGACGAGCATCAGCAATATCTGTCCAAGCATCCGGATGGCTACTGCGGTTTGGGCGGCACGGGCGTGGTTTGTCCGATCGGGCTCGATGCGGCTTGAGCCGAGGCTCTTCGCGGCCTATTGAAAAGCGGGGCTCTCAATGAGCCCCGTTTTTTATGATTGGATGTTTTAAACGCTCCAGCGTGAGCCTGGACTCAAAAAGTCAGCCCTTACACGCTACCATCGGCGCCTGATTGCCGAAGGATCGTGCATGCCCAGGCTTTTTCTATCGACCGCCTATCTATTACTCGCGCTTTGCCTGGCAGGGTGCGACGTTTCGCAGTCCCAGTCCGCGACTCCAACGCAGGCGTCGAAATATGCGGTAGATCGCTTTTTCAAGGATTCCAAGGCACAAGCGCTTGCCGTGGCCGCCGAGCAGGGAAACGTTGCAGAAGTGCAGCGCTTGATGAAGCAGGAACACGTGAACCCGGATGTGATCTTCAGCGAAGATGGCAGCGGGATGCCGTTGGTTGCGTGGCCCGTCTTTACCGAGAATCCCGCTGGTCTCAAGGCGATGCTCGATAATGGAGCCAATCCGAATGCCAAGCAGCTCCATCCTGCGCAGGACACCACTCGCTTCAAGGGGCGATATCAAAATAATGCGATGGTGTGGGCTGCCAAGGAAGAAGATTCTGTTTACCTGAAAGAGTTGCTCGACCATGGTGGAGACCCGAACACCAGGAACTCCAATGGTGAGACCTTGCTGTTTCAGGCATACATCTGGCACGACCAGTGGCAGAACGTGCAGCTTCTGGTAGAAAGGGGTGCCGACATCAATGCGTTGTCGCAGCAGATGTCGATTCTGTATGACTACACTTCAATGGGCCGGTTTGAGAAGGCGTATTGGCTGCTGAATCATGGTGCCAACCCTCGAGTTGGAAGCCAGATCACCCAGCCACCACCACCGGCGCCCCAGCGTTATTTCGCAGTTGAAGATATTTTCTGGCATCCGGGTAATCCGAAAGATCCCAGTTGGCAGCGCAAGTGTCAGCAATGGCTGCTGCAACACGGTTTTACGCGTCCGCCCATGCCTCCAGATTATCGTGACATGCGCAAGAGTTTTGGCATTCCGTACGAAGAGAAAGACATTCCGTTGTTGTGACCGATTGATCAAGGAGTGATGCGATGTCTGGCGACCCTCAGCAAGAACAAGCGCTGTTGCAGCGGCTTCGTGCAAGTGGTGATCCTGCCGCCCAAGCTGAAGCGCAGCAATTGGGAGCGCTATATCACGACCAGCAAATGGGTGGGCTGGCGGCTGATGCCTATAACGCAGCTAAGGGTAGCGGCCAACCTCCTGCAGGATGGACGCGAGCGAGCGAACATCCTGAGCTGCTGTCGAAGTATGCGCCATCACTCCATTTAACCAAGGATCAATTGAACGACATGCTTAAGCCGGATGCATCCGGTTTTCGCGCTGAGATCTATTTGCCAGATCCCAAGATATTGGGGCCGGACTATAAGCCTGTTGTCGCCTTCAAAGGCTCATCGGGCGACGTAATGTCGTCGGATGGAAAACTTCACGACACGACGCAGGAAGACTTCCTGGCGAATAATTTTCCACAGTCGGTAGGCATGCGCACGGATTACTATGATCGCGCAATGCAACTCGCGCGCGATTTGCAGCGCGACGGTCTGAAATTCGAACTTACCGGTCACAGTCTTGCGGGCGGCATGGCCGCGGCGGCTTCGGCCGTGACGGGAAATCACGCCACCACCTGGAATGCTGCTGGGTTGCACCCGGAAACGGCTAAGCGTTTTGCCGCCGAAAACCCCGGGGTGGCCGTACACGACGTAAACAAGAACGTCATCTCCTACCAGGTTCAAGGCGAACTCCTCAACAACGGCATCCAGGGCAACATCCACAGCCTGGATTACCTGCAACGGCAGGAGCTCGGCGCGGTGCTGCAGGAAGGCAGCCAGCTATTGAACCAGTTGCCGCAGGGCCGCGAACTGCTCAAGCAGGATCTGAGCAAGAACATGCCGCCCGATGCGCAGAAGACGGTGCACGATTTCGTCGACAAGGTGGCAACGGGCGATACCAACAAGATGCTGCGCGAGCTGCCGCTTGCGGCAGGTCAGCAGCAGCCGCTGCTGGCGCCGATGATGCCAGCCGGCCCCGATGGCTCGGTGCTGATTGCCCGCAAGAATCAGATGTCGCTGCCCGAAGTGACCTATCTGGCGACGCCACTGCTCGAGACGGCCGGTGCCGTCGCCAAGGGCGCGCAAGTCGGTCATCAGGCGGGCGAGGTCGTCGCCGCCGGCGGCAAGATGACCAATCAGGCGTTGCATGCCACCGGCGATGGCGTGCGGAATGTCACCGAAATGGGCGGCCAGGCGGCGCGTACCGTTACCCAGTTCGGCAGCCAGGCGACGCAAGGCGCCGAGCATCTCGCGGGTGCGGTCGCTGCGCATGGGCGTGTGGCGTTGGGCGAGACGGGCGCACGGGTTACCGAAGGGTTAGGGAGCCTGGGGCAGTTCACCGCATCGCTGGAAGCCGATGCCTTGCGCAAGGTCGGCAGCGTGCTACCCGATGGTGCGCATAAGTGGATGGACAAGCAGGCGGGTCAGCTGGACCAGGCAGGCGACGCGGTTCATCGTGCCGGGCAGGGGCTGGCGGCCGATGTGCGGCGCGATGCGCATGCCGACGCGGCGACGATTCGTGAAGCTACCCGCGCTGTGCAGGCGGCGACCGATCATGTCGCCACTCGCGTGGGCAATCTGCAGCATGACGCGATTGCCGGTACCGGCAAGTTGGCGGGCGGCGGTCTGGATGCAACAGGGAACCTGGTGCAAGGCGTAACCGATAAGGCGCCCGTCGCCGGCTCGGCTCTTGGCGGTGCGGCCGGTCTGGGCGTGGCTGCTGCTTACGAATTTCGGCCGTCGAACTATCCGCGCCTCGTGGGCGCCGCCGTGGCCGTCGCGAACGGTAAGGCGGCAGGACAGGAAGCGCTGGATCGCCATGGCATGGCGGTGGTGTTGCCGAGCATGGAGAGCCGCATCGAGAACGTCGAACGCGAGGCACGCCAGACGTTGCAGCGCAATACGCCGACGCAAAACCAGACGGCACCACCGGCTCGTGAAGCACCTCGCCTCGACGATCCCTCGCACGCCGGCCATGCGATGTTCAAGCAAGCGCGCGATGGCGTGCACAAGATCGATGCGCAGATCGGGCGCACGCCGGACCAGCAGAGCGATAACTTCGCCGGCGCCCTCGCCGCGGCGGCGAAAGCAGGCGGCTTGAACCGGATCGATGCAGTGGCGTTGAGCGACAACGGTTCGCGCGCGTTTGCGGTGGAGCACGTGATCCCCAATGCGCTTTCACGCGATGCGCATGTGGAAACGGCGCAGGCGGTGAACCAGCCGCTCACTCAGAGCACGGCGCAATGGCAGCAGGCGGCGCAGCAACAGACGCAGACTCAGGCTCAAACGCAGACTCAGACTCAGACTCAGACGCAACAACAGGCTAATCCGCAACATCCGGCGATTAGCATGAGTGGCCGCTGAGGCGGGCAACACCCGTGCAATGGGATCTTTGTAGGAGCGACTTCAGTCGCGACAAGCCGTGACGTAACCGGGGGTCGCGGCTAAAGCCGCTCCTACAAGCTCAGAAAGGTTTTCGAAGATCCTGTTGCCACTCAGGCCTGCACACGCGTCGCACGCCCACCCTCGATATGCGGCTGCATCAACTCCGCCGGAAGGCTCCGGATCACTTCGGTAAAGCGCTTGAGGAAAGTCGTCATCGACGAACTCTTGCGCCAGACCAGCGCAAGGCGACGACTCGGCGCGTGCCCGGAAAATTCCAGCAGATGCACGTTGTCGGTGCGTGCCATCGGCGGTTTGATCGCGAGCGTGGGCAGCAAGGTAATGCCGACATTGGCCGCGACCATCTGCCGTAGCGTTTCCAGACTGGTGGCACGAAAGCCGGTTTTTTCGCCGGCACCAGCGAGCTGACACACTTCCAGCGCCTGGTCGCGCAGGCAGTGCCCATCTTCGAGCAGCAACAGGTTTTCGTCTTCCAGGTCGCTGAGTTTCAAGCGGCTCTTTTTCTGTGCCAGCGGATGCGCCTCCGGCACCGCCAATACGAAAGGCTCTTCGAACAGAAATTCGCTATGCAGGCTGTCTTCGTGCACCGGCAGGGCCAGCACGCCGGCATCGAGCGAGCCTTCGCGCAGCATGCGGATGACGTGCTCGGTTTTCTCTTCGATCAGCAGCAGTTCCAGGCGCGGAAAGCGTGTGCGTACCAACGGCACCAAGTGCGGCAGCAGATACGGACCGAGCGTGGGAAATACGCCCAGGCGCAGCGAGCCCGACTCCGGATCGCGCGTGCGTTGCGCGATGGCCTTGATCTCGTCGATCTCCGAAATCACGCCGCGTGCGCGACGGGCGATCTCCCTTCCGGTTTCCGTCAGCAGCACCTTGCGCGGCGTGCGTTCGACCAGCGCGACCCCCAGTTCGTCTTCAAGTTTCTTGATCTGCGTGGACAGCGTGGGTTGGCTCACGAAGCTCGCTTCCGCCGCGCGACCGAAATGCCGATGCTCGGCCAGTGCTACGAGATAGTGCAGGTCGCGAAGGTTCATGGGCAGCGGAGTACTCGATAGGGTATGCCTATCATTATGATACTAACAATCAATTTGAGCAATGAATGCCAGGCGCGTATCTTTTGCCTTGTCGGGACGCAGCCAGGTTGGCAATCAACCGCTCTCTCGCACGGCGCGCGCCATCCCCTCCCCCCGCCAGGCGCGCGCAACTCCAAACCGATAGCGACCCTTTGTGGCTCTATCGGTTTTTTTTTGCCCAAAGTTCAGTGGGTTCCCGCGCAAGCCTTTTTCGTGTCGAACCAGGCCCATGCCTTATGGCACTGTGTCCGAAGTCATGCTGCTCCTAGCGTGGCGGCTCGTTTTCACCCCCAGGGAATCCCCAGCCATGCGTCAGTTCGTACGTCCGCTCGTGCTTACCGCGCTCGCCGCTTGTTGCGGCACCGCGCTTGCAGCTTCCGCTGCCAACGATCAGCCGCACGGCAAGCTGCCGCGCTGGGCGATGCCCGAGTCGTACCAGCTGAGCTTCAAGGTGGATCCGCGCCAGCAGGATTTTTCCGGCAGCACCACGATCAAGCTCAAGCTCACCCAGGCGTCCGATCACATCTGGCTGCATGGCCGCGAATTGAAGGTCTCCAAGGTCGTCGTGACCGATGCCGCCGGCAAGAAGCACAACGCCAAATATGTCGAGGTCGCGCCGGATGAAGGCGTAGCGAAGATCGACTTCGGCAGCAGCTTGAAGCCACAGGAATTGAGCGTGGCGATCGAGTACACCGCGCCGCTCAACCAGCAGCTGCAGGGTTTGTACAAGGTCAGCCACGAAGGTCAGCCGTATGCGATGACGCAGATGGAGCCGATCAGCGCGCGCTATGCGTTCCCCGGTTTCGACGAGCCGTCGTTCAAGACGCCGTTCGAACTGACCCTGACCATTCCCAATGACGAAGTCGGCATCGCCAACACCAAGCAGGTGAAGGAAGAGCCGGCCGGCGATGGCTGGAAGAAGCTGAGCTTCTCGCAGACCGAGCCGCTGCCGACCTATCTGGTCGCTTTTGGCGTGGGTCCGTGGGACGTCGTGAAAGGCCCGGATATCTCGGCTACGGAATTCCGCAATCACAGCACCGAGCTGCGCGGTATCGCCGCCAAGGGCGAAGGTCATCGCATGCAGCATGTGCTGGGCGAGACACCGTCGATTATCCACACGCTGGAGAACTATTACGGCTTCGGCTATCCGTGGGACAAGCTTGATCTGCTCGCCGCGCCCGACTTCTCCGCCGGCGCGATGGAAAACCCGGGTCTGGTGACCTTCCGCGACTGGCTGTTGCTGCTCGACAAGGACTCCCCGGCCAACTACGTGCGCGGTTCGTTCAACGTCACCGCGCATGAGCTGGCGCACCAGTGGACCGGAGACACCGTGACCATGGGCTGGTGGGACGACCTGTGGCTCAACGAAGCTTTTGCGACCTGGATGCAGCAGAAGGTGACGCAGAAGGTGCATCCGGAGTACCGCGCCGATCTCGACCGCGTGCACGGTGCGCAGGGCGCGATGAACAACGACAGCCTGGTGACCGCGCGCAAGATCCGTCAGGAGATCACCGGCAACGGCGATATCGAAACCGCGTTCGACGGCATTACCTATCAGAAGGGTGCCAGTGTGCTCGGCATGTTCGAGGGCTATGTCACCGAGCCGGTGTTCCAGAAGGGCATGCGTGCCTACATCCAGGAACACAAGTTCGGCAACGCCACCGCCGACGACCTGATCGATTCGATCGCCAAAGCGGCCGACAAGGGCGACGATTTCAAGGCTGCGTTCCGCAGCTTCCTCAATCAGTCCGGTGTGCCGTACGTGCAGACCAAGCTGACCCAGGAAGGCGGCAAGACCGTGCTGCATCTGACCCAGAGCCGCTATCTGCCGGTTGGCAGCGCCGGCGATGCCAATCGCGTGTGGGGCGTGCCGGTATGCGTGCGCTACGGTGCAGCCAGTGGCAGCAAGGTCGCCTGCGAGCTGTTGAGCGAGAAGGACGGTTCGATGGTGCTCGCCGACGCCGCCAAGAACACCTGGGTGATGCCGAACGCGAACGGTTCGGGTTACTACCGTTTCAGCATGGACAAGGCCGACCTGGGTGCACTCGGCAAGCAGATCGGCAAGCTGGACGATGCCGAACAGCTCGCCTATGCCGATGCGATCGGTGCGGGTTTCCGTCATGGCGATCTCGATGCCCACGACGTGTTGACTGCACTCAAGCCGCTGACGGCTTCCAAGACGCGCGAAGTGGCCACTGCGCCGCTGACCCAGATCGACTGGATCTACCAAAACGAAGCGGTCACCGATGCACAGCGCGCCCGCGTGCAGAGTTGGGTGAAGGCGGCTTATCTGCCGCGTCTGCAGCAACTGGGCTACAAGCGCAAGGCCGGTGAGCCGGACGGCGATTCGCTGCTGCGTAGTGCTCTGGCCGAAAGCCTGGCGCTGGATTACTCGGTTCCCGAGGTCCGTGCCCAACTGCTCAAGCAGGGCGATGCAGCGCTCAAGACCAAGGCCGACGGCAGTCTCGATCTGGCCGCGGCCGATCCGGATCTGCTTGGCAGCGCGCTGGGCGTGGCGGTGCAGGAGCGCGGCAAGCCGGCGCTCGACGAGCTGATTGCACAGTTGCCCAAGACCAGCGATCCGGCCTCGCGCAATGCCATGCTGCAAGGCATTGCGTCGGTCAAGGATCCGGCCGATGCCGAGCGTGCACGCAACTTTGCGCTTGGCAAGGACGTCAAGGTTGGCGAGATGGCCGCCATCCTGCGTGGCAATCGCGACACCCAGACCAGTCGCGACGCGATCTGGAACTGGTCAGTGGCCAACTACGACAAGATCATCGCCCGTACCGGCAGCTTCGCCGGTGGCCGTCTGCCCAGCATGATGGGTGGTGGCGGTTGCTCGCAGGCCGAGGCTGATCGCCTGGAGGCGTTCTTCAAGCCGCGTCTGAAAGACGTGACCGGTGCCGAGCGCGGCCTCGCCCAGACGCGTGAAAACACGCTCCTGTGCGCCGCACTCAAGGCAAAGCAGGACCCGACCGCGATCACGCGCTGATCGACTGGGAAGACTGAAACGACGCCGGGCGGTGCGAACCGCCCGGCGTTTTTATTGGCACCGGACCAACCCCATTCAGCTGGACCCGCCGTTGCACCTACACTGAGCCGTGCCATGGGGGCAGGGGAGAGACAGGTATGCGTCGTTGGTTTGTGTTGGCCGTGCTATGGATCGCGGCATCGCCGCTGTTTGCGCAGGACATCCCGTCGCCGTTGCGCGATTGGCAGGGCTGGGTGCTTCACGACCTGCCGCAGCATGGCTGCCCCTTTCCCTCCGATCAGCAACCACAGGCAGGCACCTATCGATGTGCATGGCCTGGAAGGCTGGCACTGGACGCGGACAAGAGCGGCGCGCGCTTCAGCCTGGATGTTCATGTCGACGCGCCGGGCTGGATCGCATTGCCGGGCGACGCGCGTTACTGGCCACAGCAGGTCACGGCCAACAACAAACCCGTGCCGGTATTGAAGAACGACGACCAACCGCAAGTGTGGCTGGAAAGCGGTGACTACAATCTGCGCGGCAACCTGCCATGGAGCGAGCGTCCCGCGGGTCTGATCGTGCCCGAAACGATCGGCTTGATTCATCTCAAGCTCGATGGCGCCGAGGTCACGCGTGTCGAACGCGACGGCGACCAGTTGACGTTGGGCGAGGCGGCGGCAACCCAGCGCGCCGCCGATGCTTTATCGGTACGCGTGTACCGACACCTGCAGGATGGTCTTCCGGGGACGCTCGAAACAAGAGTGATGCTCAATGTCGCCGGCAGTGCGCGTGAGCAATGGCTGGGACCGGCCTTGCCCAAAGGCTTTGTCGCCACCTCGCTCGATGCCGATCTGCCAGCGCGCCTGGAGAACGACGGTCGCCTGCGCGTGCAACTGCGGCCCGGCGACTGGACCGTGACCTTGCATGCCCGCGCGGTAGAGCCACTGCAGCACGTGGACTTGCCGGCGACGTCGGCGCCTTGGCCTGCGCAGGAAATCTGGAGCTATTCCGACCAGCCGGAGCTGCGCAGCACGCGTGTCGACGGGCAGGGTACGGATGCTGCACAAGGCGGCGTGCCGAGTGAATGGCAGGCGTTGCCTGCCTATGTGATGGACAAGAGCCATGGTGTCACGATCGAGCTGGGCACGCGTGGCGGTGAAGGTGGGCAAGGCGATCGGCTGACCTTGACGCGTGAGATGTGGCTGGACTTCGACGGCAGCGGTTTGAACGTGACTGATCACGTGGATGGCGAGCTACACAATACGCAACGGCTGAACGTCACCGCGCCCTGGCAGTTGCAGCGCGCGTCGCTCAACGACATGCCGTTGCTGATCACTTCCGGCAGCGATCAGCGTGAAGGTATCGAGGTACGCAACAAGAAGATCGATCTGTCTGCCGGTCTTCGTTTACCCACCCATGCGGGAACATTGTCCGCGGCCGGTTGGCAGGTGCCATTCGAGCATATCGATGCCACGCTGCACCTGCCTTACGGCTATCGCCTGCTTGGCGCTCCCGGTGCGGACCATGCGCCTGACACCTGGGTTGCTCGCTGGAGCCTGCTCGATCTGTTCGTCGTCGCGTTGATCGCGCTGCTCACCGGTCGCTGGCTGGGCTGGTCGTGGGCCTTGGTGGCGGTCGGGTTTCTCGTACTGTCGCAACACGAAGCCGGCGCGCCACGCTGGACGTTGGGCGTCGCGCTGGCGCTCGCCCTGTTGATGCGTGCGTTGCCGACGGGACGCCTGCATGGTGTCGCACGTGTCGGAGCCATCGCCGCGCTCGCGTTGGGTGTGCTGTTCTCACTGCCATTTGCGGCGACGCAGATGCAGTACGCATTGCATCCTCAGCTGGAGGAGGGCGAAATCACGCCGGGGGTATTCGTGCAAATGGTCGAGCCGCAGGCGGCTCCTGCAGTGGCGCCCGCACCTGCACCTCCTGCGCCGCCGCAGGCTGAAATGGCCATGGGAAACAACGGAGCAATGGGCGGCTTTGTTGCGCAGCCGAAAGCCATGAAGGAGCGGCGTGACGCGTCCAGCCTGTCGAGCATCACCGTGACGGCTGCGCGCGCGCCGGCATCCGCAACGGCGTATGGCTTCGATACGCACAGCGTGATCCAGGCGGGTGGCGGCACGCCTCACTGGGGTGTGTTCAATGACTACGTCCTGGGATGGTCTGGCCCGGTGACGGTGGACCAGACGATGCGACTGGTCATTGCGCCGTCATGGCTGGTCCGCTTGTTGCGCGTGGCGATGCTAGCACTGCTGGTCCTATGGTTGGCCCGGCTTGCGCTGTCGCTATGGCACACATCCGCTGGCTCATCGCCGCGTTGGCGCATGCGTGGAGGCGCTGGTGCTGCGTTGCTGGCGATCGCCTTGCTGCCGCACGGCGCCCATGCGCAATCGCTGCCGGACCAGGATCTGTTGAACCAGCTGCATGGTCGCCTGGTCGAGGCACCCAAGTGCGTGCCGCAATGTGCCGCAGTAGCGCAGGCGACCGTGCAGGCCAACGGCGACGATATCGTTGTCGACATGGAGGTTCATGTCGGCGCCACCGTGGCGTTCCAGTTGCCACATCCCGATGACACGCTTGCGCTGCAAACCGTCACCGCCGATGGCCATGGCGACGCGCCTTTGGGGCGCGACGGCGATGAGCTATGGCTGCGGCTGGACCGTGGCGTGCACAAGGTCAGCTTGCGCTATCACGCCAGCAATGCCGATACGGTGGGTCTGCTGTTCTCGGACGCACCCCAGCGCGTCGTCTTTACCGGGCAAGGCTGGTCTACCGAAAGCATCGATGCAGGGCGTCTGCTCGGCGACAGCCTTGCGCTGAATCGAGTGCGCAGTGCGAGCGGTGCAAGCAATCAGCCGCAAGCCACGCAGACGTTTCCGCCCTATGTGCGTGTCACGCGTACCGTGATGCTGGACGTGGACTGGACCGTGCGTACGCAGGTCGAGCGCATCGCACCCAGCGAGGGCGGTTTCAGTCTCGATGTACCGCTGCTTGCAGGCGAGCACCCCACCGGCGAAGACTTGCGCGTTCATGACGGGCATATCGGGGTCACCTTCAACGCCGGGCAGAATACGGTCGAGTGGAGCAGCCGCCTCGATCACGTCGATAAGCTCGTATTGAAAGCGCCTGGCCTGGGCGAGCGCGCGGAGGTATGGGTGTTGCAGGCAGCTGCCATCCTGCATGTGGACAGCGAGGGTGTGCCGGGGAGTAGCAACGACGATGGCTTGAGCTTTCATCCGCTACCCGGCGAACAATTGCTATTGACGATCAGCCGCCCAAAAGCGGTCGCCGGACAAAGCCTGGCGTTCGATCAGGTAACGATCGACCAGCAGACCGGCGAGCGGGCGACCGATACGACCGTGACTTTGCGTATTCGCAGCACACGTGGCGGCGAGCACGCCATCACCCTGCCTGCCGGCACCACCTTGCTCAACGCACACCGCGACGGCGTCGCGCTCAACCTGGGTATCCGCGACGGCAAACTTGGACTGCCGCTGTTGCCGGGCGACCACAATTATGTGATCGGCTTGCGTGAGCCGCATGGCATGGCGACGTTACTGCGGACCTCATCGTTCGATCTGGGCGCATCCGCGGCCAACATTGATGTGCATGCGGGCCTGCCGCGCGATCGCTGGGTGCTGTGGACATGGGGGCCCACCGACGGTCCGGCGGTGTTGTACTGGCCGCAGTTGATCGTGTTGTTGGTCGTTGCGTGGTTGCTTGCCCGCTATGCTCCAACCCCGTTGCGTTTTCATCAGTGGCTTCTGCTGGGCCTGGGTTTTTCCGCCATGGCCTGGGGCGCGTTCGCCCTGGTTGCGGCGTGGCTGATCCTGTTTGGCTTGCGTGCGCGCTACGAATTGACAGAAAAGTCCAGGGTATTGTTGTTTAACGTGATTCAAGGCTTTTTGATCGCCTTCAGCGTTGCCGCATTGGTTGTGCTGATCGGCGCGGTACCCAGTGGCCTGCTCGGCATGCCCAATATGCATATCGTGGGTAACGACTCGTCGGCAACGAGTTTGAACTGGTTCATCGATCAGGCTACCGGGCAACTCCCGCACGGCAGCGTCTTCAGCGTGTCGCTGTGGATCTACAAGATCGCCATGCTGGCGTGGGCGCTATGGCTGGCCAATGCCTTGATCGGTTGGTTACGCTGGGCGTTCGCGGCCTGGAGCCGTGGCGGTTACTGGCAGAAACGTATGAAGATCACGCAGGAAGAAGACAAGGCATGACCGATGTAAGGCAGGCGTTGACCGAAGGCTCGCAGCGTATCGAACGCGGCGAGGCCGAGCTGTTGCTGCTGTACGCGCTGGACAAGCCGCGCAGCTGGTTGATCGCGCACGATACCGATCCGCTCGACGCAACGGCGCTGCGCACTTACCGCGCCATGCTGGAGCGTCGTGCGGTCGGTGAGCCGGTCGCCTATATCGTGGGCCGGCGCGGTTTCTGGTCGTTCGACCTGGAAGTTTCTCAGGCCACACTTATCCCGCGGCCGGAAACCGAGTTGCTGGTCGAGCTTGCGCTGCAACGGCTACCGGTCGATGCGCCTGTATCGGTGGTCGATCTTGGTACCGGTAGCGGTGCGATCGCGCTGGCGCTGGCCCATGAGCGCAAGCGTGCGCACGTCGTGGCGACCGATCGCAGTGTCGATGCCCTGGCCGTCGCCAAACGCAATGCGCAACGACTCGACGTACGTCTCGAATGCGTGCCGGGTGACTGGCTCGAACCGCTGGAAGGCCGGCGCTTCGACATGATCGTATCCAATCCGCCTTATATCGAAGCCGGTGATGCGCATCTCGGTCAGGGCGATCTGCGCTTCGAGCCGCCGCGAGCGCTATCGTCTGGCGCAGATGGCCTCGATGCCATACGCCAGATCGTCCGGGATGCACCGGCGCATCTGGAGCGAGGCGGCTGGCTGCTGATGGAGCATGGCTGGAATCAGGGTGATGCCGTAAGACAGGTATTGCAGGCGGCAGGCTTTGCGGACGTAACGACGTTCCGCGACCTGGAAGATCGCGACCGGGTCAGCGGTGGCCGGTACGACTGACTCGATCAGGCGCCCGGGTGATATACACGCTCGGTATGTTCCTTCAGTTGTTCCGGCCAGAAGTAGACGGTGCGCAGATTGCCCGTCGTGTAGCGCTCGGCTTCGTCATTGAAATGCGGCGATCCCGGGTGGCCGCTTTCACCGCCCGCCGTCACTGCCCGTGCCTGCACTTTCGGGCCGAATTCGACCACGGCGACAAAGCTGTTGCCGCTGGTGCCGTAATAGCGTTTCGTGCCGGGCCAGCGATGCGCGCCGAACGAGGCGAGCGAGCCCCAGCGCGATGAGGTGAACGGCACGGGGATGCTGGGCTTGGCGTCGTTGAACGGTTGCACGATGGCGCCGTCGATACGCTGGAAGCGGTTGACCTCGCCCCACGGCACGCCCCAGCTACCGAAGTCTTTTTCAAGACGATCCGACGCTTCGCTAAGCGCTTGCAGGCGCGCCTGGCTACCCGCCTTGGTGGCCATGACGTCGTAGATCGACAGGCCTTCGTGGGTATCGAAGGTATCGACCTTGTCCCAGAGCATGTCGCCCCAGAACACCGCCAGCGTGGTCGGCATCGAGGCGATGCCCCAGCGATAGTCCCAATGACGTAGCAGGGCGATCTGGCCGGTGAGCTTTTTCCTCAGCGGGTCATTTGCCGGCAACGCGTCGTAGTCGGCGAGCAGCACGGGTATCTGGCGCGCGAACGCGGGCAGATAGGAATCGAACGCCGCACTGATCAGCGATGTCATGGTGAAGTCGGACCGCTCACTCAGCACGCGAGTGGCGTGGAGACCGCGTGGATTTTCGCCCGCGCTGTCCATGTAGCGCGGATAGTCCTCGCGCTTGGGGCTGTATTGCGCGGCGGCCGAGTAGGGCCAGTTGTTGGTATTGGCTATCCATCCGTTGGCCGGGTTGAGCAGATGCGGCGCTTCGTTCAATGCGTGCAGGCCCTTCCAATCCGTCGCCGGATCGCTGCCGTCGACGGGCTTGGTGTAATCGAATCGATCGTCGCGCCGTGGAATGAACTGGGGATGCAGATACGCGATCTCGCCCTTGTCATCGGCAAAGATGGTGTTGTTGGAGGAGTTGGCCTTGAGCTCGGCGACTTTCATGTAGCTCGCATAGTCGCTGGCCTTGGTGCGCAACCAGCTCTGTTCGAGCGCCTCCATCGGTTTGTTCATGAGCGCGATGGCGATCCACTTACCATCGGCTGCGCGCACGATCGGACCGTGGTGGCTGGCATAGACGGTAAAGCGGCGGTTGCCCATGGAGCCATCAGGCTTGCGGAAGGGCACGTCGATCGTGTGCGTGGTTATCGATCGCAGCTCGTGGCCGTAGCGATAGAACGGTTTGCCATCCTTGCGCACGATCGTCTCGGCGAATTCGTCGACGACGTCCGCGCCGGTAGAGGTATGCATCCACCCGATGTGATGGTTGAAACCCTGGTAGACGAAAAACTGACCCCAGGTCACCGCGCCGTACGCATCCAGTCCTGCATCGCTGCTCATCTGCAATTCGGATCGGAAAAAGAACGACGTATGTGGGTTGATCAATAGCAAGGCATGTCCGTCCGCGCTCAGCTTGGGCGCGATCGCAATGCCATTGGAGCCCGAGGGTTCCTGCCAGCTCGACGGCGTATCGACAGCGGCGACCGGTTCGCCGTCGTGACCATAAAAGGCCTGCAGCTTGTCGAGCGATACCCGCTCGATATCGCCGCCGATACTGCCTTCGCTGAAACTCAAGGCCATCCATGGTTCGAAATGCGTGATGACGCGCGGATGCGTCTGCGGGTGCGTGGCGAGGTAATAGTTGAGGCCATCCGCCCAGGCGTTCATCAGGTCTTTCAGCCAGCGCGGGCTGGCGGCGTAGCGTTGCTTGAGCACCGTCGGGTCGATGAACAGCTTCATGCGCAGATCGCGCCAGAGTGCCGATTCGCCTTCGGCCTCGGCGAGCCGGCCAAGCGCATTGAGGTAGTTGGTCTCGACGCGGTTGAAGTCGTCTTCCGCTTGCGCGTAGACCATGCCGAACACCGCATCCGCATCGGTCTTGCCGTGCACATGGGCGATGCCCCAATCGTCGCGAGTGATCGTGACGGCCTGTGCCTGTGCTTGCCAGCGCGCTGCGTCGGCTGTCTGAGCCTGTGTCTTGCAGGTTGGCGCAAACGCTATGAGACAGGCGAGCGCGAGGGAATAAGGCGAACGGAATCGGCGGGTGTCGGGATGCATCGCTGTTCGCTTGGCCTCGGCAGAGCGTCCGATGATATCGCCTGCCTCCCGCGCGGGAGAGGCAGGCGTGTCGAGCTTTTACTTGGTGCCGAACATGGCTGCGGCATCGGCCTTGAAGGCTTCGCCGCTGGTCGAGCGGCTATAGAACATGTGGCCGCCCGGATAGACAGCCAGCTTCACGCGTTGCGCCTGGCCGAACGCAGGCATCTGATTGACGATCAGCTGCGAGGTATAGAACGGGCAGGACAGATCGTTATAGCCGTGTGCGATAAGTACCTTCATGTTCGGATCGTTGGCGATCGCCTTGCGCAGATCGGTGACGGGTTTGTCGTCGCTGGTGCCACGATCCCAAGCGCGGTTGACTTCGTACGACAGTGCTTCGTAATGAGCGTCGGTCTTCCAACCCACTTCGCGCGTGACGAAGTCGACCATCGCGCTGGTGGCCGGGGCCAGCAGGGCTTCGAGAATCGGATCGCCCGAGGCGCGTTGTGCCGAGCCGGGGAAGGGATCCCAGGCGGTGACGTTGGAGTCGTAGACGCTGCCGATCTTGCGATCGGAGCGATGGATCTCGCGCAGGAAAGTATCGACGTCTACACGGCCATCCAGTTTGGCGACCAGGGCCTGATCAAGCCCGGTATAGCTGGACACCTTCTGCACCATGCGGCCGATCGCGCCCGGGTCCGAGCGACCGGCAAGGAAATCGGTGACGAACTGCGTGCGCACGTAAGTTTCGACGTCGTTCATCGCTTCGGGCGTGAGCTTGCCCTGCGATTCAAGGTGCGCAGCCGTCATCGACGGCAGGTTGATCATCCATGACAGCGGCGACAGTGAATCGTCGTCACCGATGGCGGCGGGGTCGAGATAGGGCGACACCATCACCAGGCCGTTGACGCCCACACCCATCTTGGTCTGCAGCGCATAGGCGATGCGTGGTGCGCGATAACCGCCGTAGCTTTCACCCATCACGTACTTGGGCGCGCGCAGGCGGCCATGTTCGACCAGCCAGTCGTAGACCACGCGTGACAGGTAGGTAATGTCCGTCTCGGTCGAATAGAAGTCTTTCTTGGTGCTTGCTTCGTCTTCCAACGACCGTGAAAAGCCGGTACCGACCGGGTCGATAAACACCAGGTCGCTCATGCCCAGCCAGGTGTTGGGATTGTCCTTGGAGACGGCCGCATCGGACGGCGCATCGCCATCGACGCCGAACTGGATGCGCTTGGGGCCGATCGCGCCCATGTTCAGATACACCGAGGACGCACCAGGGCCGCCATTGAAGGCAAACGTGACCGGGCGGCGCGGGTCCTTGCCCGGCACCACATAGGCGGTAAATACCACCTCGGCGATCTTCTTGCCCTTGGCGTCGCGCACCGGGATGGTACCCACGGTAGCGTCATACGAAATCGTCTTGCCATCGACGCGCACGCTCTGATGCACGGTCTTGTCGGCAGGCAGCGGCGGCAAATCGTTATCCGATTTCTTGTCCGCTTCGGCTTCCGCTGCAGGCTTCTTGTCGGCGGCGATGGCGCTGGCCCAAGGGGTCAGGGTAAAGCCCGCGATGAGCATGGCTGCAAGCCAGGCGATGCGGTGCTTGGCTGGGGCCGCTGAGATGGATATGCCAGTTTGACGAACCATAGGGTCTCTCACGATTGATTGTCGGCGACACACGCTGGCCTTCGACGAGGCTGGCGCATGGGCAAACGGTATACATGAGCCAAGAGGCCTCGTCGCAACAGTGCAAGAAGGCATGGGCGGGACCCTTTACGGTCTGGCGTCCGAATCCACCGCTGTAGGCGGCGCCATGGATATTGGGTAGGCCGGGCATGAGGCGACACGCTTTTGCCGTACTTCTCTCAAACCGGGTATCGCTGTTTGGATTAAATCGGCATGCCGTAACTTTCTACGGCAACCAAGGACGGTGTCATGAAAATAAATACTCTGGCGAAAGTGATGCTTTCGCTGGTCAGCCTGGTTGTCTGCGCGCAGACCTGCCTGGCGGCCGCTACGCAGGCAAGGGAATCGGGTGAGTTCAAACATCCAGGGGTTTTTCTGGATGCCGCACAGATCGAGGCGGTACGGAAAAATATCTCTGCCGGCTCGAGCGTGACCATGCAGGCGCTCCAGGCCATGCAGAAGTCGCCGCTGGCGAGCCTCGATTACCAGCCCAAGCCCTGGGCAGTGGTCGAATGCGGCAGCTTTTCCAAGCCCGATCTGGGCTGTACGGACGAGAGCAACGACGCCCAGGCGGCCTATACGCATGCGCTTCTTTGGGCTTTCCTTCGCGACGAGCAGCATGCACGCAAGGCCGTGGAAATCATGGACGCCTGGTCGACGACGCTCACGGGAGGACATACCAACGCCAACGCTCCTTTACAGGCGTCGTGGAACGCGCAGTTGTGGCCGCGCACCGCCGAAATCATTCGTTACACCTCGGACGCGTGGGCTCCCGAGGCCATCGCTCGTTTCGAAACGATGTTGCGCACCCAATATCTTCCCAACATCGTGGCGATGGGGCGATGCCACGTATTCAACTGGCAGGCCAGCGCGATCGAGGCACGCGCCAATATCGCCATCTTCACGGGTGACCGCGCCGGTTTTGACGAGGCCATCGGCTTGTGGCCCGAACGCGCGCGCAGCAGCCTGTATTTGAGTACGGATGGCGCGGTTCCTCAATCGCACTCCTGGTGCCCCAGGCAGGGCGAGGCGCTGATCAAGGACTGGTTTGGCCAGCGAACCTTCGCGGACGGGCATGCCCAGGAGACATGCCGGGATCTGGAGCACACGGCCTATGGCCTGGCGGCATTGATCAACGTTGCCGAAACCGCGCGTATCCAGGGTGTCGACCTGTATGGTCCGGAAAAAGCGCGGCTTATGGCCGCGATGGAATATCACGCCAGACTGAAGAACCGTTCCGGTGTGCCGGACTGGCTCTGCGGTGGGACATTGAAGGGCGATCTGACCGGAACCATGGAGGTCGGCTACAACCACTACGTAGGCCGGGAGGGCAACGAGCTACCCGAAACGTCTGCGTGGCTCAATGCGCGGCGCCCCATGAAGGGCTACTTCCATTATCTGTGGGAAACCATGACGCATGCGCAGACAGCGCCCTCGCGTTGAGCCACGCAGCACGAGAGTTTGCGAGGGTATCGCCGCCCGAAGAAAGCCGGCCGCTGCTGAAGAGCAGGCGCTGGCCGACGGGGTATCCCAGTCGGTCAGCCCAGGGCTGCGGACGAGCGATCGGCCAACTGCGGGAAGCGCGCCCGGATTGCCGTGCGAATGCTTGGCAGGTCCAGCCCAGCCATGGTCAGCACTTCTTCGCGGCTGCCGTGTTCCAGATAGCTGTCGGGCAAGCCCAGGTGCAGGATCGGCTTGACGATGCCATGTGCGGCCAGGCATTCGGCCACGCCACTGCCGGCGCCACCGGCGATGGCGTTGTCTTCGAGCGTGACGAAGGCGTCGTGCGTCTTGGCAAGGTTGACGATCATCGTTTCGTCCAGCGGTTTGACGAAACGCATGTTCACCAGCGTAGCGTCCATCTCGGCGGCAATTTCCGTCGCTGGCGCGAGCATGGCGCCGAACGAGAGAATGGCCAGGCCGTGGCCGCGACGACGCATCTCGGCCTTGCCGATCGGCAAGGTGTCGAGCGCCTTGTGAATGGCCGCGCCGGTGCCGGTGCCGCGCGGGTAGCGGATCGCCGCAGGGCCAGCATAGTGAAAGCCGGTGCTCAGCATCATGCGGCATTCGTTTTCGTCGGCCGGCGCCATGATCACCATGTTCGGCAGGCAGCGCAGAAACGACAGATCGAAACTGCCCGCATGCGTGGCGCCATCGGGGCCCACCACGCCGGCACGATCGATCGCGAAGGTGACATCGAGATTCTGCAATGCGACGTCATGAATGGCCTGATCGTAAGCGCGCTGCAGGAAGGTGGAATAGATCGCCACCACCGGCTTGGCATCTTCACAGGCCATGCCTGCGGCAAGCGTCACAGCATGCTGCTCGGCGATCGCCACGTCGAAATAGCGGGTGGGGTATTCCTTGGAAAAGCGCACCAGGCCCGAGCCTTCGCGCATCGCCGGCGTAATGCCGAACAGGCGCGTATCGGCGGCGGCCATATCGCACAACCAGTCGCTGAAAATATCGGTATAAGTAGGCTTGCTCGGCGCGTTCTTTTTCACCAGTCCGGCTTGCGGATCGAACGGACCCACCGCGTGGTATTCGATCTGCGCCTGCTCGGCGGGCGCGTAGCCCTTGCCCTTGGTGGTGATGACGTGCAGCAGCTGCGGGCCAGGCAGGTCTTTGACCATGCGCAGGGCGGCCAGCAATTGCGGGATATTGTGCCCGTCGATCGGGCCGGTGTAGTGAAAGCCGAGCTCTTCGAACAACGTGCTGGGCACGAACATGCCTTTGGCGTGCTCTTCCCAGCGCTTGAAGAAGCGGCCGAAGAACGACTGCTTCGGGATGGCGCGTTTGGCGCGCTCGCGCCACACGTTGAGTGTGCGGCTGGACATCGCGCGCGCCATCATCTTGGTCAGGGCGCCGACGTTTTCGCTGATCGACATGCCGTTGTCGTTGAACACCACCAGCATGTTCGGTTCGACGTCGCCGCCGTGGTTCAGCGCCTCGAAGGCCATGCCGGCGGTCATCGCGCCGTCGCCGATCACCGCCACGACCTTGCGGTTGTCGCCCTTGCGCTGCGCGGCGATGGCCATGCCCAGCGCGGCCGAGATCGAGGTCGAGGAATGGCCGACGCCGAACGTGTCGTACTCGCTTTCTTCGCGGCGGGGGAACGGCGCCAGGCCGTCCTTTTTCTTGATCGAGGTGATGCGATCGCGACGGCCGGTAAGAATCTTGTGCGGATAGCACTGGTGCCCGACGTCCCACACTAGGCGATCGCGCGGCGTCTCGAAAACGTGGTGCAGCGCGACCGTCAGCTCGACCACGCCCAGACCCGCGCCGAAGTGGCCGCCGGAACTGGCGACCGATTCGATCAGGAATTCGCGCAGCTCATCGGCGACGGCGGGGAGCTCTTCGTCGGGGACGCGGCGCAGATCGGCCGGCGCATCGATCTGCGCCAGGTGAGGGAAGCGGGTAAGGTCGGTCATGGGGCGTATTGTTGAACCAGCGGCGGGACGGGGCAAGGGCAGGGAAGTGAAAAAGTCATGTCCGAGCGTCCGTTATCCAGGGGCTGGGGGCCGTTCTGCACGCCCTGCGCACGGCCTGGCCGGCAGGCTGCAGGCTGGCCACCGGGACGCCCTCCATGAGCATGCATACCACCTTCGGCCGTTTCGCGGCGGCTATTGCACGTTATTCAGGTAAACCGGCGGCCTTCGTCGTTGCCGCCTTGCTGATCGTCGTCTGGGCAGCCACCGGCCCGCTTTTTGGCTTTGGCGATACCTGGCAGCTGGTGATCAACACCGGTACCACGATCATTACTTTCCTGATGGTGTTCCTGATCCAGAACACGCAGAACCGTGATACCTCCGCCCTGCAGATCAAGCTCGACGAGCTGATTCGCTGCAGCAAGGCGCATAACGCGCTGCTGAACCTGGAGGAGTTGGACGACCAGACCTTGGAGCGTATCCGCCGTCATTATTGCCACCTGGCCGAGCTGGCACGCGACGACCTGGAGCATTTCGAGGACAGTTTGCGGCCCGGTGACAAGCGTTGAGCGCCCGGCGGGCGCTCAACTCATCTGGTGCCGGCGATTGCGCGGCAGGTGATTGACCAGGAATTCCATCTGGTCGGCCAGGATATTGCGGTTGGACAGGATCAGATGCTCGACCCAGCTTGGCCGGTAGGGCACTGCCAGCAGGGGCATATTGGCCTGTTGTGGCGTGCGGTTGCTCTTTTTCAAGTTGCAGGCCAGGCAGGCGCTGACCACGTTTTCCCATTCGTCCTTGCCGTGCTTGGAGATCGGCATGACGTGGTCGCGGGTCAACTCACCGCGGCTGAAATGGTTGCCGCAATACAGGCAGATAAAGCGGTCGCGGGCAAACAGCGCGGTATTGGTCAGCGCTGGCGCGGGGTCGATGGCGTGGTCGCGGCAATGGCCGGTACTGGCGACGATCGGATGCAGCCGCAGCTGGCTCTGCTCGCCGCTGTCGCGGTTATGGCCGCCATGGACGGTGATGCAGGGGTCGCCCAGGGTCCAGGCCACCGCCTCGCGCACATAGAGGCAAACGGCGTCCTGCCAGCTGATCCAATCGAGGATACGGCCGGCTGCGTCCAGCGACAGCACGCGGGTCGAATTCAGATCGGCGACCCGGTTTGGCACTTCCATCAGCATGTCTCGTCCTTCAAGCAAAGCGAAAGGTCGGTTTTTGCGATGTTGCGATGTCGCGCAGCATAGACCAATTCGTATTGCAAAACTTGTGCAAGCCGCTGATCGGGCTGGCCGAATCCCCGGACGGCACAGGGATTTCCGGGGCCGCCAAAGCGCTGATATAGTGGGCGTCCATCTGTAGACCCGACGCCGGGTTATTGGGAGGGGATGCCATGGGTGGCAGCCCCGGCACGGCGGGGCAGAGGTAAGTGACGTGGCTGAAGTTCTTTTCTACGAGCGCCCTGTGCCGCTCAACCGTACCCAACATAAGGATCTGCGCCTCAAGGGTTTGCAGAGCCTGAAATTTGCCTCCAATGTGCATTCCGTGCCGCTGACCGGCGTGGAATTTGCGTTGGCCGCGCGCGACATGCCGATCCTGTTCGCCGGGGCGAGCGTGGAAGACGCCGGCCCGATGGCCTTGCTGGGTCTGCGCCAGAACGAAAACCTGTTCGTCGATGCCAATGGCGTGTGGGAAGCCAACACCTACGTGCCGGCTTTCGTGCGCCGTTATCCGTTCGTGCTGGCCGAAAAGCCGGCCGGCCAGGAAGGCGACGATTTCACCGTGTTCCTGGACGAGGCCTATGAAGGTTTCGGTAGCAACGACGGCGACCGTCTGTTCAAGGAAGACGGCACCGATAGCGAGATTCTCGCCAATGCCGTGAACTTCCTCGGCGAGTTCCAGCAGCACGTCGGCCGTACGCAGTGGTTCATGCAGCAGCTGCGCAAGCACGACCTGCTCGAACCGCGCAATATCCGCCTGGAAAAGGACGGCAAGACGATCAACTTGAACGGCCTGTTCGTGGTCAACGAGAACAAGCTGCGCGAACTGGACGAAAAGACCGCCCACGAGTTCCTGCGCGAAGGCGTGTTCGGCTGGATCTACTCGCATCTGCTGTCGCTGGCCAATATCGACCGTGCGGCTCAGCGCCTGGATTCGCGCGAGTCCAAGGAAGCGACCAAGAACTAAGCGTCTTCGTAGCATCCGTTTGAACGAAAAGTGGCGCTTCGGCGCCACTTTTCGTTTCGGCGTCCGATCAGTGAACCGGCTTGGCCATGCGTACCAGGTCGGTGCCGAAGCCGGCCGCTTCGTACAGCGCACGGGCACGCTCGTTGCCCGGTAGCACGGCCAGGGTAATCAACTGGCAGCGGTGTTCGCGTGCCCACTCCTGGGTATGTTCCAGCAGTGCCTTGGCCACGCCCCGGCCTTCATGCGCCGTGACCACGGCCAGGTCGGAGATGTGGCAATTGCTGCGGCCGGTGAAGAAATCCTGCGTCTTCTGCAGGTGGATAAATCCGACACGTTCACCGCTATCGTCTTCGGCGATGAACAGGTAGCTGTTGGCGGGCTCGTCTTCGAGATGGCGCAACAGGTCCTTGCGGATGCCATCGATGCATTCGTGACGGCGGCGCCAGGCGGGCAGCGGGAAATCGACGAAGCGGGGAACCAGGCCGAGAATGAAATCGTCATCGTCTTCGGCCAGGCGGATCAAAAACGTCGTATCGCTCATGGGTAAACCGGGCAGCGTTGAGGGACGATCCGGGTTCTACACCTTTCAAAGCGTTTTGCGAAAGTCCCGAACGCAACGGTTTGCGTTCGGGACATGAGGCTCCGTTACACCACCGCAGGCAGCGTATCCACGCCGGCCTCGATCGCAGCCTTGTGCGTCAGGCAACGCGGCAGGATGCGGCTGAAATAGAAGTTCGCCGTATCCAGCTTGGCCTGCTTGCTGGCTGCCGACAGGCTGCCCGCTGCTGCCGCGCTGCGTGCCCACATGTAGGCAAGCGACGCATAGCCGGAGTAGTACAGGTAATCGACGGCGGCGGCACCGAGCTCTTCCGGGTTCCCCTGCACGCGCTGGGCGAGCTTGAGCGTCATCTCGCCCCATTCCTTGGCTATGACCGAGAGCTGGCCGATCAGCGGACGGATCGACTCGTTGCCGGCATGCTGCTGGCAGAAACCGGCGATCTCGCCGAGGAAGTGCTTGAAGCCGGCGCCCTGCAGCTGAAGAATCTTGCGGCCGAGCAGATCAGCCGCCTGGATGCCGGTGGTGCCTTCGTACAGCGTGATGATGCGCGCGTCGCGTACGAACTGCTCCACGCCATTCTCGGCGATGTAGCCGTGGCCGCCGTAGATCTGCAGCGCTTCCTTGGTGCTTTCCTGCGCCAGCTCGGTGACCATGCCCTTGGCGATCGGGATCAGGAACGCCACCAGCTCGCTGGCCTTGTTGCGCTCGGCTTCGTCGTTGGCGCGCCCTTCGATATCGGTCTGCAGGGCGGTGTAGAGCAGCAGGGCACGCGAGCCCTCGACGATGGCGCGCTGGGTCAGCAGCATGCGGCGCACGTCCGGCTGCACCAGCAGGTTGTCGGCCGGCTTGTCGGGGAATTTCGGACCCGACAGCGCACGCGACTGCAAACGCTCGCGCGCATAGTTGAGGCTGTTCTGCAGCGCGCGCTCGGCCAGCGCCAAGCCTTGCACACCTACCGACAGGCGCGCTGCGTTCATCATGGTGAACATGGCCGCCAGGCCCTTGTGCGGCTGGCCGATCAAAAAGCCTTCGGCGCCGTCGAAATTCATCACGCAGGTGGCCGAACCGCGGATGCCCATCTTGTGCTCGATCGCACCGGCGGCGACCGCGTTGCGAGCGCCCAGCGAGCCGTCGCCGTTCACCTTGAACTTCGGCACGATGAACATCGAAATGCCACGGCTGCCGGCCGGCGCGTCGGGCAGACGGGCCAGCACGAGATGGATGATGTTCTCGGCCAGGTCGTGTTCGCCAGCGCTGATGAAGATCTTGGTGCCGCTGATGCGATAGCTGCCATTCTCGCCGGGCTCCGCGCGGGTCTTGAGCAGGCCCAGGTCCGAGCCGGCCTGCGGTTCGGTCAGGCACATGGTGCCAGTCCAGCGGCCTTCGACGATCGGCTTGAGATATTCGTCTTTCTGCGCATCGGTGCCGTGGATTTCCAGCGCGTGGCAGGCGCCTTCGGACAGCAGCGGATACAGGCTCCATGCGAGGTTACCGGCCTGGAAGATTTCCATCGTCGCGGTGCCCAGCGCATTGGGCAATGCCTGGCCGCCAAATTCCTCGGCCTGGGTCAGGCCGGCCCAGCCGCCGTCGGAGAAGGCGCGGAATGCCTCCTTGAAGCCCTTGGGCGTGGTGACGGTCTGGGTCGCCTTGTCGTAGCGACAGCCTTCTTCGTCGCCCGGGCCGTTGGTCGGCGCCAGCACCTGTTCGCTCAGACGGCCGGCTTCTTCGAGCACGGCATCGAGCAGATCGCGGGTATGGCCGTCGCCGCCCTGCAAAGCCGTCAGCTTCTGCTCGGCGCCGAGTACGTCATAAAGGGCAAAACGCAGATCGTCGAGCGGGGCCTTGTAGATCGTCATACAGGTAAGTCCTCGAAAGCTTGGGTCGTGATCGGTGCTACCGCATCAGCGATAGGTATTGGGGATGCCGGGAACCGGTGAGAACCAGTCGTTACCGTGAAATGCAAAATCGCGAGAGTCTTTTTCCTGCTCCGGCTTGGCGTTGGCGCGTCCGGCGACGGTGTAGGCCAGTGAACCCGAGCTGCCCTTGGCGGCCAGGGTCTTGATCGCCGCGGTCATCTCAGCTGTCGGCAGCACGTTGACTTCGGTGACGTCGCCAGCGAAGGCGGGGATGTCCAGATCGAAGCCGGCATGGATACGCACCGGGATGCCGTCGGCCACTTTCAGCTCGCCGTCGATCGAGTGGAAATCCATGCTGCCGTAGCTGTTGTTCTGGATACGCACCGTCAGCTGCCATTGCCCGTCCGGGCGCACCTTCATCTCCTGGATCGTCACCGAGGGCGGAAACACGCTCTTTTTCGGCGGGCCGCAGGCGGCCAGTCCGGTGACAAGCGCACCCAGGGCGATCAGGCGGAGGATTCGTTTCATGAAATCGGACCTCAAACGATTGTTTGAATATAGCAGAATAGCGAGGAGTGAGTGGAGGGGAGTGAGGAGTGAGAGAAGAGCTTCCACGCCCCTCGAAGTTCCCTGCTGCAGAAGGGTTTGGGGTGACAGAGAAGTAGCGAGCGAGGGAGCTGTCAGGCCCCAAGCGCGCGCTCTCACTCCTCACTCCTCTCCACTCACTCCTAAATCTAAGGCATCATCTGGAATTCCCATCAGATCAGATCAGACATTCATGACCCGACGCATTGTTGCCCGCCGCTCGCCCATCCATGGCAATGGCGTTTTTGCCGTGGATACCATCGCCAAGGGCGAGCACGTCATCGAATACAAAGGTACGTTGATGACCGACGCCGAGGCCGACAAGATGTACGGCGATGGCGGCGAGACGGGGCATACGTTCCTGTTCACGCTCAATGACGAATACATCATCGACGCCAACCGCAAGGGCAATACGGCGCGCTGGATCAACCACAGCTGCGACCCGAACTGCCAGGCGCTGATCGACGAAAGCGAGAGCGGCGACCCGCGCAAGGACAAGGTGGTGATCGAGGCGATCCGCAAGATCAAGCCCGGCGAAGAGCTCACCTACGACTACGGCATCGTGCTGGATATGCCGCATACCGCGCGCCTGAAAAAGGTTTGGGCCTGCCGCTGCGGCTCGCCCAAGTGCATTGGTACGATGCTCAAGCCGAAGAAAAAGTGAGTGCAAAGTAGATAAGTCGCGGAGGGCCGGCGAGCCGCATTGAAGCGGCGCAAACGACCGGCCTATACTCGACGCTCAAGTGCCCGCCGTGGGGGCCGGGCACGTGAGCGCAGCTAGGGAACGGGGATTCATGGAAGTCAGTCCGTATGCGGCACCACCGTCGCGCGTCGATGACGCCGCGCCCGGTGGGCTTGACCTGGAAGCGCGCAAGGCTGCCCGCGTCGAGCGGTTGGGTACCGCTATCGTGATCAACGATTGATCCCCGCCTGATGCTCGACACCATCCGTCAGATCGAAACGCCCGAAGGCGTGTTTTTGCGGCTACCGGCAGCAGGTGCCTTGCCGCGGGCGCAGGCGTGGATGATCGATTTCGCCGTGCGCGCCGCGGTGTTCTGGGCGGTGATGATTCCCCTGTCCATGTTCGGGCGAGCCGGCATGGGTATCGGTGCCCTGATCATGTTCGTGCTGACCTGGATCTATTCGGTCGTTTGCGAGGTGTGGTTCAACGGGCAGACGCTGGGCAAGCGCGCGATGTCGCTGCGCGTTGTGAGTGCCGATGGTGCACCGATCACGCTGGTGCCGTCGGTCGTGCGAAATCTGCTGCGCGTGGTGGACATGCTCCCGGGCGTGTATGGCGTGGGGCTGGCAAGTACCTTGATCGATCCGTATGCGCGCCGGCTCGGCGATGTGATTGCCGGCAGCATGGTCATTCATACCGCCGAGCTGCATGGCGGTACGCAGGTACCGGTCGTTCCCGCGGAGGTGCCTCCGGTCGGTTTGTCCAGCGAAGAGCAGGCGGCCATCGTCGACTTCGCCGAACGCTGCCCGCAACTGACGCCGCAGCGGCAGCGCGAACTGGCCGATCTGTTATCGCCCTTGACCGGGCAGATGGGCGACGCCGGCGTGCGGCGTCTGGTCGCCTATGCGAACTATCTATTGGGGCGGCCATGAAACAGGAACGTTTCGTCGCGCTGCACACGCATGAGTGGGATGAACTCGAGGCCTGGTTGCGGCAGGTGGAGACACGCCCCAACCCGACCATGCGCACGCCTCAGGCGGTATCGTTTCCGGGCACATACAGACGTCTATGCCACCACTTGGCACTCGCCCGTGCACGCGGCTACAGCCGGGAAGTCACCGAACGGCTGCAACGTATCGTCGATCGTGGCCATCGTCTGCTCTATCGGCCACCCGCACCACGCTGGCAGCGCGCGGCGACGTTCCTGGTCGCCGGTTTTCCGCGTCTGGTACGCAAGGAATGGCGTTGCATGGCATTGGCTGCCGCGTTGCTTTATCTGCCGGCGCTGTTCTGCCTAGTGCTGGTGATGATCAAACCGGAGTTCGCGCACAACGTCTTCGGCAGCAAAGAGTTGAACGAATTCGAGCAGATGTACGACCCGAGCAACAAGCATATCGGTCGCAGCAGCGGTACCGATCTGGGCATGTTCGGCTACTACATCATGAACAATGTCAGCATCGCGTTTCGCACGTTCGCGTCCGGCCTGGTCTTCGGTATTGGCGCCGTCTATGTGCTGGCGATGAATGGTGTGATCCTGGGCGCCTTGGCCGGGCACCTGGACAATATCGGTTACGGCGCGCCGTTCTGGCGCTTCGTCGTCGCGCACTCCTCGTTCGAACTGACCGCGATCATGATCGCCGGCGGCGCCGGGTTACGGCTGGGGCTGACCTTGCTGGCGCCGGGCCGGCAGCGGCGCGGGCCGGCCATGGTGGCGGCCGGCTGGGTCGGTGCGCAGCTGGCCCTGGGCGCGTTTGCGATGCTGGTGGTTGCCGCCTTTATCGAAGCCTTCTGGTCGTCGGTCGCATCGTTCCCCGACTGGTTGAAATACGGTAGCGCTGCCTTGCTGTGGGCCTTGGTCGTGTTCTGGTTGTGGCGTGGCGGGGCGAGGGCCGACGATGGAACTTGAGCGGATCGGTGTCGTCCTGCGTCCACGCACGTCGCGCGAAGCGGTCGACCTCGGCGTGGCGATGCTGCGCGAGCATGCCGTTGCGGTGTGGTCGGCGTGGTTCGCTCTTACGCTGCCGATCGCAGTGATCTGTATCGCACTGGGCTCCCTGGTCGGATTGCCCTGGCTGGGTCTGCTGTTGTTGTGGTGGATGCTGCCCTTGTTCGACCGTTTGCCGGTGTTCGTGCTGTCGCGTGCGGTATTCGACCGCGCGCCGGGTTGGCGCGAAACCCTGCGCAGTCAGCGGAAAATGCCCTGGGGCGGTACCTTCGCATCGTTGAGCTGGCGTCGCTTCGATACCCACCGCGCCTTGCGCCTGCCGCTGGAGTTGCTCGAAGGCCTTACCGGCAAGCAGCGTGGGCCGCGCTGGCGCGTATTGCGGCGAAATATCAGCGGCTCGGCCGCAATGCTCACCTACGGCTGCCTGCTATTGGAACTGGTGCTGTTCTTCAGCGTGTTTCTGTTGATCGCGCTGTTCGTGCCGCACGAGCTGGTTTCCGATCCGTTCGGTGGCCTGTTTCGTCACAACCCGCAGGATTCGTCGGAAAGCTTGTCGATCTTCGTGTCGATCGTCGGCTACTTCGCCATGAGCGTGATCGAGCCGTGGTATATCGCGTCGGGTTTCGGGCTTTACCTGACGCGGCGCACCCAACTCGAGGCCTGGGACATCGATCTCGCGTTTCGCCGCATGCGTCACCGGCTGATGAATGCCGGGCGCGCATTGGTGCTGGTGCTTGCCTGCTTGATCTTTCCGCAGCTATCGCATGCGGCCGACGAGAAAAAGGCGGCGCAACCGCAGCAAAGTGTACAGCTCGACAAGGTGTTCGATCCGCTGAAACAGGGCGGCGACAGCGCGTTCGGTCGGGCCGCGTCGCAGGCCTATGAAGACAAGCGCTTCGGACGGCCGATCAAGAAACTCGAATGGGTGCCGCGCCAGCTCTTCGATGAGTCCAAGCCCGAGAAAGTGAATATTGAGCCGCCCGGTGTCGGCAACCTCTTTGCCGGCGGCATAAATATCCTGCTGTGGTCGCTGTTGGCGGCGGTCGTCATCGTGCTGATTGTGTTTGCGATACGGCACCTGCGCCTGCGCGCCCCAGTCATCGGCAAGCCGAGCGAGAAGCTGCATACCAGCATCACGGAATTGCCTGCCGAAGCACCGCTTCCGGACGATCTGGCCGGCGCGACGCGCATGCTGTGGCGCAGTGGAAAGCGGCGCGAAGCGCTGGCCCTGCTGTATCGCGGTTGCGTCGAACAGGTTGCCGCCGCGTCCCATAACGACGTACCCGACGACGCCACCGAGGCCGAGTGCCTGCGGCGTGCACGTGCACTGCATAATGAAGAGCACCGTCAGCGTGCCGTGGCCATCGTGCGTACCTGGCAATACGCCGCTTACGCCGATCGTTTTCCCAGCGAGCATGAAATCGATGCGTTGCTGACCGGCTGGCCGGCGCAGACAGGACGGGTGGCATGAACCGCGTAACGGTCTCCATCGTGCTTGTGGTGTTGACCTTGATCGGTCTTGGCACGTTGGGATTCTTCCATGCGTACGAGCGCAAGGAAGTCGAAACCTACGAGCCCGCCCATGGCGAGGCGCGCTATAACCGTTTCTTCGCGCTACAACGCACGCTCGAGCAATTGCATGTGCCGGTGAAGTCGGTCACGTCGTTGAATCCGGTGCAGGTCCCTCTGAAACCTGGAGACACATTGGTTCTCGGTGCCGGGCTCACCCGCATCGATAACGCCGATGCCGAACGCCTCGCCGACTGGGTAAGCGATGGCGGCAACCTGATCCTGGAGCCGGGTTCGGCCGAGATCGCCACGCACACACCGTTGTTCGATCATCTGAAGCTGATCCAGTCCAAAAGTGTGGGCTTCAGCTGCACCAAGGTCGTCACCGGCGAGGGCAAGAGCGATAGCTTCGATCTTTGCGGCACGCGGCTGCAGCCGAGCAGTCACGAGGACATTGACGCATCGATCGGCAATGCCAAGACGGGATATGTGTTCCTGCGCTTCCAGGTCGAAGACGGTACCGTGAGCCTGCTGGGCAGTCTCGGCGCCCTGAGCAATGAAGGGCTGCGCGGTCAGGCGCAACAGCGCTTCGTGCGGCGCCTGCTCGATCCGGGTTTTGGTGAGGGACGTGTCTATCTGATCTATGCGCTGGACGGTCCGTCGTTCTGGGTGAAACTGCTGACGCAAGGATGGCCGGCGCTGCTCGCATCGAGCCTGTTGCTTCTCGCCTGGGCGGCAGCGCGAGGCGAGCGCCTGGGGCCGATGATCCCCATGCCTCCAATACAACGACGTGCCTTGCTGGAACATATCCAGGCGGCCGGCGAATTCCTGTTTCGTCGCGATAGCGGCTATACCTTGCACAGCATGGCCTGCCGCACGGTGCTGGCGCGCGTGCGCCGCATGGATCCGATTTGCGTCACGCTCGAAGGCGACGTGCTTTACGAGCGCCTTGCCGAACGTTACCGCCTTGATCCCGCGCTGCTGGCGCGGGCCTTCCAGACACCCGCGAACGCCATGGCGTTTCGCGACAGCCTTGCCATCCTGGCGCGACTCAGGAGCCGCCCATGACCACCGATACCGCCCCCATCGTCGACAGCGAATCGACCCTTCCGCCGTTGCCGCTCAGTGAGCTGGCCGCACGCACGGTCGCCTTGCGCGAACAGGTCGCACGCGCCTTCATCGGCCAGAGCGACGTGTTCGACCAGGTGCTGCTGGCGTTGCTGGCCGCCGGTCACGTCTTGATCGAGGGCGTTCCCGGCCTTGGCAAGACGCTGCTGGTGCGAGCCTTGTCCGCGTCGGTCAGTTGCACGTTCGGACGCATCCAGTTTACGCCCGACCTGATGCCGACCGATGTCACCGGTCACGCCGTCTACGATCCGAAGGCCGAGCGTTTCCAGATTCGTCGCGGCCCGGTATTCGCCAACATGTTGCTTGCCGACGAGATCAATCGTGCACCGGCAAAGACACAGGCGGCCCTGCTCGAATCGATGCAGGAAGGCCAGGTCACCATCGAAGGTCGTCGCTTCCCGTTGCCCGCGCCTTTCATGGTGGTGGCAACGCAGAATCCGATCGAGCAGGAGGGGACCTATCCGCTGCCCGAAGCGCAATTGGATCGTTTCCTGATCAAGGTGGTGATCGGCTACCCGTCGCTCGACGATGAAAAACGCATGGTCGAGGAAGTGTTGAGCGGGCGCATTGCCGCGGGCCTGGATGTGTCGCGTGTCGAGCCGGTACTGGCTTTGAATGAACTGCAGGCGTTGCAACAAGGCGTAGCGTCACTGCATGTCGATCCGGCGGTGGTCGACTATGCCGTGCGCATTACGCGCGCGACGCGCGAATGGCCGGGTGTCATCGGCGGCGCCGGTCCACGCGGCGCTCTTGCCCTGGTACGCCTGGCACGTGCGCAGGCGGTGCTGGATGGCCGCGATTTCGTCACGCCCGACGATGTGCGCGCCGTCGCGCTGCCGGCGTTGCGTCACCGTTTGATGCTGGCGCCCGAGGCTTTGATCGAGCGGCAACGAGCCGACGATGTGTTGAAGGCCTTGTTGCACAAGGTGGCTGCGCCGCGCCAATGATGCGACCGGGGCTGACGCTGTTGGGACTTCTGTTCGGCTGGACCGCTGTCGGCGTTCTGGCCAGCGTCGGCTGGGTCCCGTTGTCGTGGTGGCTGGCATTGGGCGCGCTGCTGGTGCTGTTGGCGGCGATCGACGGTTGGCGCCTTTATCGCGAACCCAGTCCGCGGATCGTGCGCGAACTGCCGCCGGTGGTGCCTCTGGTCAGCGAGTGGAAAGTCGGTCTGCATGTGCGCGCTGCTGCCAGGCGTGCCCAGACGTTTGATCTGCATGACCTGCACCCGGGCGAGTGGCCGGTGCGCGGTATGCCGCGTCGACTGAGTGTTGCGCCCGGTCGCGAAGTGACGCTCGATTACGCCGTATCGCCGAGCGGTCGCGGACAGTTCCGTTTTGCCGGTTGTCATGTGCGACTGCGTTCGCCCTGGCGTTTATGGACACACCGGCGTATCGCAGGCGACGAGGCAAGCTTGCGCGTCTATCCCAATTTCGCACCGCTCGCGGAAATGGCGGGTTTGAGCGTCGAGGTGGCTTCACGTAGCGTCGGTGCGCGTTTGCAGCGGCGCCGCGGCGATGGCACGGAATTTCAGGAGTTGCGTGACTACCGCATCGGCGACAGCCTGCGCAAGATCGACTGGAAAGCCACGGCACGCATCGGTCGACCGATTTCCCGCGAGTACCGCGACGAGCGCAATCAGCAAGTGGTGCTGTTGCTCGATGGTGGCCGGCGCATGCTGGCGCAGGACGATCGTCTATCGCATTTCGATCACGTGCTGAATGCGTCGCTCGCCTTGGCCTATATCGCACTACGCCAGGGCGATGCGGTGGGCATGCTGGCATGCAGTGGCGAGGACATGCGCTGGTTGCCGCCACAACAGGGCAGCGGTGGCATGGATATGCTGCTTGGCGCCGGTTACGACTTACAGGCGAAGCCGGTGGCGACCGACTACGTCAGTGCGGCCAGCACGTTGCAGTTGCATCAACGCCGGCGTGCTTTTGTTGTGTTGATCACCAATGTGCGTGATGAAGACGACGAAGAGTTGCGTATGGCTGTGTCGATGTTGTCGCGTCGACATCTTGTGTTGGTGGTGAGTCTGCGTGAGTTGGCGCTCGACCAGGCTGCTGGGGAGATTGGCGAGAGTGTCGAGTCGGCGGTGCGCAGTGCATCGGCGATGAGCTATCTGGCTGAGCGTGAGGCGATGCATAAGAAGTTGCGGCGGGAAGGGGTGGCGGTGTTGGATGTGACCTGTAATGAGTTGTCTGGGCGGTTGATTGAGCGGTATTTGGCTGCCAAGCGGGATGGGCGTCTTTAGGAAGTTTCACAACATTTCTCTCATCGCTACCTATCCCTCTCGTCATTCCGGCGTAGGCCGGAATCCAGTGGCTTGGCGGCCTCGTTCTTGCCTGAGTGTTCGGGCGACCTGGCCGCTTACGCAGCGGGCGTTTCGAACGCCTGCCGGCGTCCGAGTCACTTTCTCTTTGCTGGCCCACGCTTGCGCGTAGCGCATGCGAACGGCGAAGCCGGCCCGGAGGGCGGAGGACCTTTAGGTCCGGAGTAAAGAGAAAGTAACCAAAGAGGAAATGGCCTTTAGAGCCAAGGCTCTGAGCAGCATTGAGAGATAAAACCGTTCGTGCCGTCTACTCGAACCGATAGGGGACACTTCTGGCGCTTCTGAGGTGCGCCGGATTTGTGCGCGAGGCGTCATCGCCCTGAGGACTTAAAGCCCCCCTCACCCTACCCCTCTCCCCCGGCGAAGCTAGGGGAGAGGGGACTGACTGAGGGGGCCTCAGTGTTTCTTTGCTTTGCGCACCTTGCTCCCTCTCCCCTGGCTTCGCCGGGGGAGAGGGTTGGGGTGAGGGGGCTGGGTGCTTGCGGTGATATCTCCGACAGAGCAGCGTTGCTCTTAGCAGGCGTGACCTGGCTTGAACTCATTCGTCCTCGTGATGCGGCTTCCACGACTCAGTGAGCTGCTTCTGCACAGGTGGCGGCACTGGCTCGTAGTGACTCAGGTCCAGACTGTAGCGTCCTCGTCCGCCCGTCATGGCTTTCAGCTCGGTGGGATAATCGATCAACTCAGCCAGCGGTGCCTGCGCCTTGATGACCAACTCGTCTCCACGCAGTGCATCGGTACCCATGATGCGCGCCCGCTTGCCAGCGAGACCGCCGGTCACGTCGCCGACGTTGGCCTGGGGGATCGATACTTCGACGTCGACGATCGGCTCCAGCACGATCGGGCGTGCCTTGCCTACGGCGTCGAGAAAGGCTTTTTTGCCGGCGCTGATGAAAGCCACTTCTTTCGAGTCGACCGGATGATATTTGCCGTCGTACACGGTGACTCGTAGGTCTTGTAGCGGATAGCCGGCAATCGCGCCGTGCTCCATGGCCTGACGCACACCTTTCTCGATGGCGGGCAGGAATTGCCCCGGGATCACGCCGCCTTTTACCGCGTCGACGAATTCGAAGCCGCGGCCTCGTTCGAGCGGCTCCACGCGCAGGAATACCTCGCCGAACTGACCGGCGCCGCCGGTCTGTTTCTTGTGCCGATGATGACCTTCCGCCTGCGCGGCGATCGTTTCGCGATAGGCGATGCGCGGCGGGTGCGTGGCGACTTCGACACCGTAGCGGTCTTTCATCCGATCGAGCGTGATGCGTAGATGCAGGTCGGAAAGCCCGAGCACGACGGTTTCGTTGAGTTCCTTGTGATGCTCGGTATGCAGGCAGGGATCTTCTTCGGACAGGCGAAGCAGCGCCTGCGATAGTTTCTGTTCCTGGCCCTTGTGCTTGGGCTCCAACGCCAGGCCGTACATGGGTTGTGGAAAGGCCAGCGGTGCGAGCCGGATGCGGTCCTCGTCATGCGAGTCATGCAGCACAGCATCGAAGTGAATCTCCTCCACCTTGGCGACTGCCGCGATGTCGCCGGGGATTGCTACGTCGATTTCCTCATGCCCCTTGCCGCGCAATCGAAACAAATGGCCGACCTTGAACGGCTTGCGTCCATCGTCGACCAGTAGCTGCGTGTCGCGGCGGATCGTGCCTTGCCACACACGGAAAATCCCCAGCTTGCCGACGAATGGATCGTTGATGATCTTGAATACATCGGCCACGACGTGCCGATTCGGATCGGTCGCGATCTCGATCGGTTTGCCGTCGTCGCCGAGGAAGGGCGGGGGATTGCCCTCGAACGGGTTGGGCAGCAGGCGTTGCATGATGTCGAGCAGCTCGGCCACGCCCGCGCCGTTGCGCGACGAGACGAAGCAGATCGGTACCAGGTGCCCTTCGCGCAGGCATTGTTCGAAGGCGTCGTGCAGTTGCTCGGGCGTCAATGCGTCTTCACCCGCATCGAGATAGGCGCCCATGGTCGCCTCGTTGATCTCGACTACCTGGTCCAGGATCTGCTGATGCGCCTGGGCCAGCGAAGAGAAATCGGTGCTGCCCTTGCGATGGAAAAAACAATCGAGCACCTGTTTGCCGCCAAGGGCGGGCAGGTTGATCGGCAGGCATTCGCTGCCGAATTCCTCGCGCAACGCATTGACCAGCGCCTCCAGTCGCGCACCGTCGAAATCGATCTTGTTGACGATCAACATGCGGGCAAGGCCGCGTACGCGTGCATGCTCCATCATGCGGCGTGTGCCGTGCTCGATGCCGTTGACGGCATTGACGACGACGGCGACGGTTTCGACGGCGGCGAAGGCAGAGAGCGTGCCGCCGCGAAAGTCCGCGTAGCCGGCAGTGTCGATCAGGTTGATGTGACAGCCGTTACGGTCGATCGATGCAATGCAGCTGTCGATGGAATGGCCGCGCGCTTTTTCCTGTGCGTCGGTATCCGATTGGGTGGTTCCGCGTTCGATCGATCCTTGTGCCTGAATTACGCCACCGGCGTGCAGCAAGGCTTCGAACAGCGTGGTCTTGCCCGAGCCGGCATGGCCGGTGAGCGCTATGTTGCGGATGTTTTCCGTGTTGTACGACACGACGTCCCTCCTCTGGCAGAGGCGACGCATGCGTAACGGCCGGCATGAGCGGCACCGCACGCGCCGCGTTGCGGCTGACGGGGCCGTCATGGTCGTCCACCGTGTCGGACGCGGGGGCGGTCATGGCGGGGTACGGTGCCTGGCACCGTTCGCTTAGACTTGAGCGGTTGGGGGCCTAGGTCAAGCTGCATTGCGGCGTAGGGGAACCGATTGAAGCGTTGTCGGTCTGTGTGAAATCGGCGTTCACACTTCGCCGTTGCCGCGCCACTTACCAAGCAAAGCACTCAGGGCTGTCCCATCGAATCATCGCCGCAGGTCGAACACCACCGCTGGATAGAAGACGAGCGTTCTCGCGGGCTGGCACCGTTGGATGCCTCCAGCCGCGAACTGCTGCGCCAGATGCGCTGGCGCGAGCCTGTGCGCGATCGTCGAGGCTTGTGGTGGGCGTTGGCAGTGGTGCTCCTGCTGCATCTGATCTTTGCGGCCTTTACCTGGCATGAGTTGCAGGTGCGTACGTCGCGCCAGGTACAGCGGGTTGTCGTCGATGATGCCTTGCAGGTACGGCTGATTCCGGTCACGCATCCGCCGGCCTTGCCTGATCTGCCTGTACCACCGGCGTTACAGTCGCCGCCCCAGACAGCAATGCCTCGTGTCGTACGCCCGACACCGGTGCGTGAGCCGCCGGCGAAAAATGCGATGACGGTCAGTATGCCGACGCCACCAGCCCCGGCGCCAGAGTCAGCACCCAAGCCGACGGTGGCGCTTTTCGATAAGAACGGTCAGCCCATCCTCGCGCCCGCCGTGGCCAGTACCGCGCCCGCACCCGAGTACGTGCAACGCAGGCCCGAAGGCGATACCCAGGTGATGGAGCACAACAACCCGGTCAAGGTGCAGAACACGCATTTCGACAAATACTTCCCGCCGGCTAACGAGTCGCTGGGTGGGACTGCCGTGCGCAATGTGGTGGAGAAGGTCACCAAGCCACACGATGTGCGTCTGCCGGGAGGTATCCATCTCAAATGCACCTTCCTGACCGGTTGCCAGGATCCGCCGCCCAAGCCATCGGCCAAGGGCGGCGACGAACGCCTGAGCATGGCGCCGGCCAGCCCGCTGGCCGATGTACCCGATGCGCCCAAGCCACCCAGCGAAAGCGAGTGCATCGCCATTTATCGCGCCGGCAAGGCCTTGCCGCAGGGCTGCCCGATCGATACGCCCACGCGCTCCGTCGATGCGGAACTGCGAGAACGCACGCCGCATGCGCCGGAAGACGACAGACAGAAGTGATCGAAGCGTCCGGCCCGGTACACTAACCGGATGTCCGCGACGCCCCCTGACAAAAATTCCAGTCTTGCCCGTATTGCGCTGCCTTCACCGCGTGAGGCAGCCGAGGGTGCGTCCGTCTATCGGCGTCGGCGGCAGGAAAAACCAAGTCAACGCTGGCTGCGGATTGCGGCCCTGTTTGGCGCGCTGTTCGTGCATCTGGCTTTTATGGTCGGCGTGATCCTGGGGCCGGCGTACGATCCGATCGAGCCGCAGGAATCGGACAACAATGCGCTGCAGGTACGCCTGATCCCCAAACAGGAGCCCGAGCCGCCTCCGCCGCCCCCTCCGCCGGTGCGCGGTACGCCGCCGAAGGAAATCGGTCCACCGCACAAAGGCAGGCCGGGCACCAAGCTCATCGACAAGCGCTCAAGCGTTGCGTCGGCAAGCGCAAACGCCGAGCCCAGGCCGGTGCCCGTACCGGCACTGGAGACGCCGAGCATTGCCGCCGACAAGCCCAGTGCGCCCAAGCCGCAGGTCGTGGCCGCGCCCTTGCCACCGGTGACCTTGCCCAAGCCCGCACCGACGCCGGTACTGCAGCCGATCAAGGTCGACACGCCGCCACCGCAGGTGTCGCTGGAAACGCCACCCACTGCGCCACCGGTGCCGCCCAAGTTTCAGCCCGAACCGGTGCGCAAGGCGCAGGCGGAAGGCAATCAGCCCTTGCTGACGCCACCCTCGGTTGCCATGCCCGAAGTACCACCCCAATCGGCACCGGCGGTGACGCCCCCTTCGATCGCGGTGGAGAACGCGGTCGCCAAACCGGTGCCACCGAGCATCAGCCAAGTAGAGCGCGCGCAAACGCCGGCCGCGCCGCCGGTGCCCGAGATGGCGGATATCCCGCTGCCTGCGCAGCCGGCGCCGACCGTGAACCTGCAAGCGTCTGACAGCACCAGCAAGCCGGTCACCGTGGCGCGGGAACAACCGCAGGTGCAGTCGCCGTCCATTCGCGTGGCCGAGGCGGAGCTCGAAGCAGTTCCGTTACCGGATCAGGCCAAACCAAGCCTGGAGCGACCGCAGGCACCCCCGATGCAGACACCGACCAAGGCCGTCGCTATCGACAAGCCCGCGGTGGAGCGTCCGCAAATCAGCCTGGCACCGACACCCGCAGAAGCGCCGGCAAAGAGCGAAGCGCCCAGCAGCGCGGCCGATCAGAAAGCGGCGGAGAGTTCGAAGGCGGCCACCTCGCCGACGACGCAGGCAAGCACGTCCGAGTCATCCCGCGGCAACGATGTCAGTACCGCACCCAATGCCACGCCGCAGGGCAGCGATGCGGCATCGCCGGGGCAGGCTGCTGCGGAAAGCGCATCGTCGCCGAGCAACGGCAAGCGCGGACTGAATCTCAATCTTCCCGTGCATGGCAACGGCAATAACCAGGGCGCCTTCAGCAGTGAAGGGAAGGGACAGGGCACGCCCGGCAGTCCCGGCAACAGCAACGAAGGCGTGATCGGTCATTACATCCAGTTGAAGCCGCATGGCGACACCAACGTCATGTCGCATGGCACACCGAACCTCGGTTACCAGTCCACGCGCTTCGACAAGGACTGGACACCTGAAGGCGAAAGCTCGATCGACACCGCTTTGCGCCATGCGGTGGAAAAAACTACCGTCCGCCACACGTTCCACCTGGCGCCGGGTGTGCGCGTGGAATGCGTGGTCATGCCACTGTTCCCGATGTCGCTGTTTGGCTGCGGTAGCGGCGACCCGCCGCCCAAGCCGGTCGACGACAAGGTGTACGAAAGGATGAAGCTCGCACCCGCCAACCCGCTGGTGCCGCCCAAGCCCGCCGCAAGCACGGCTGCACCGGCAGCGCCCGTGCGCCTGGATAACGGCGTCGATTGCGCCAACGCACGTGTGGCCGGCGGACCGATCCCGCCGGGTTGCCTCAATGACAAGCTGACGCCGGTGGAACCCGGCAAGCCGAAACCGGCACCCAGCGCATCGAGCTGGGTGACGCCCAGTGATCAGTTTCATTGAGGCGCCCCATAAAAAAAGCCGGCTATGCCGGCTTTTTTTATTCCCCATTCCCCGCGTTCAAAGCATCCGCAGCAGTTCCTTCATTAGCGGCAACCGCCTGACGCGCACCGCACTGACGCGGAACACTGCGTTGGCCAGTGCCGGCGCGGCAGTGGGCATCGCCAGGAAACTGGCGCCCGTCGGCGGACGGTCTTCGCCCGGGACGATGATGGTTTCGATGTTGTCGGGCAACTGCGCCATGCTGGCCAGTGCGTACTCTTTGAAGTTGCGCTGCTGAATCTGGCCGTCCTTGTACGTGATGGCCTGATTGAGTGCCGTCGACAAGGCATCGTTGGTAGCGCCGATAATCTGACCCTCAAGGCCCATCGGATTGATCACGCGGCCGACGTCGACGGCGCAGACCACGCGTTCGATATTGAGCTTCTGGCCTTGCAACGAGGCCTCGACGGCATGCGCGACATAAGCGCCGTTGACGTACCAGCTGGCAATGCCAAGGCCGTTGAAGGTGCGCAGCCAGCGCGACCAGTCGATGCGATCGGCGACCAGCTTGAGTACGTTGATCAGTCGACCGGTATCGAGCGTGCCGCCGCCTTGCAGCGGAATCTCACGCGGCTCGCCTAGCAGACGCAGGCGGGTATCGAGCGGATTTTCCTTGAGCATGTGCGCCATTTCGTCGACGAAACTCTCGACGGCGAACGCGTTGCTCAATTGCGGCATGCCGCGTGCAGGGCCACGCGGTATCGACGAGGTCAGGCCATACCAGTCGGAACGATAGTTCGGCACGAGTCCTGCGGGCAGCTGGTTCGGATCGACTTCGGACGTCCACAGGCGCTGGTCCTGCGCACCGCGGCCAACGAGTGCCGAGGCCGAAGCAACGCGCTGGTTCCAGGTCAGGATGCCCCGCTTGTGATCGAGCGCCGCGCTGATCTTTGTCACGCTGGCGGAGCGGTAGTAGTCGTGGGTGAGATCGTCATCGCGTGTCCAGAACAGGCGCACCGGCTTCTTGACGGCCTTGGCCAACATCACCGCTTCGGCAACGTAGTCGTGATCCAGTCGGCGACCATAACCGCCGCCGATGCGAGGTACCTGGATCTCGATCTGCTCGGGTTTGAACCCGGTCAGTCGCTGCACTACCGCCCATGCGCGTTGCGGCGCCTGGGTCGGCACGATGAGCGTGGCGTGATCGTTGTCGATGCGCGCCATGCAGTTCATCGGTTCGGCGGTGGCGTGCGCCAGCCAGGGCTGCACATAGACCGCTTCGAGGCGACGGGCGGCCTTCTTGTTTGCTGCGACGACGTCGCCGTCATCGCGCACGCGCGCTGTGGGTTCCTGATCCTTGTTGTTGATCAGGTCGGTGGCTTGTTGCTCAAGCGCGGCGCTGTTTTCGCCCTGGCTGGTGCCGGGTTTCCAGCTGACCTTGAGCTTGGCGCGCGCCTGCAGCGCGAGCCAGGTGCTTTCCGCAACCACCGCGACGGCAGGCGCGTACACCGTTGCACCTAGAGGTTGATTGGCTTCGGGCTTCAGTGCGATGACATCGACGACGCCCTTGATCGCCTTGGCTTCGGTGGCATCGAAGCTGTCCAGCGTGCCGTCGGGCCAGGGGCAGCGAAGCAACACGGCAACCAGCGCATCGCTGCGATTTTGATCGATGGCGAACTGCGCCTGGCCGGTGACCATGGCGTAAGCATCCACGTCGCCGGCGGGTTGACCGATCAGTCGATAGAGATTGGGTGCCTTGGTCGGTACGGCCTGCTGTGGCGGTGCGATTTTCGCGGCGGCCTGCGCGAGGCTGCCGAAACCGAGTCGACGACCATCCGGCGAGACGACCTGGCCGTTATCGGTATGCAGGCGCTCAGCCGGTAGGCCCCACTGGCGAGCCGCGGCTTGCAGCAGCAGCCAGCGTGCGAGCGCGCCGGCTTGGCGCAGATCGTTCCATGCAGCGGGAATCGAGTCGCCGGTGCCGCCTATCTGGCGGCCATAGGTCCAGCGCGGCTGATCGCTGCTGTTTTCCACACCCAGGCCCAGCCCGATGACGGTGACCTGGGTCCAGTCCGCATCGAGCTCTTCGGCGATGATGCGCGGCAATGCCGTAGCGACGCCGGTGCCGGTATCCGGATCGCGTGCGCCGATCAGGACCTTGCCATCGGCATCGATGCGCACATAGACGCCCAGGCCGTACAGCGTGTCGCCCAGCATCGATAGCGGGAAAGGCGCATCGGCTGCCTCGACCAGGGGAATGCCGACGATCAGCGCGCCGGCCGTGCCGGCCAGCACCTTGAGAAAGCGGCGACGCGACTGTCCGTCGTTCGCGAGGGAGTGTTTGTCGCTCATTATTTGGTTCCGCCGATCACGCCCGCGGCGCGCTTGATCGCGCGGCGTACACGTGTCTGGCAGCCGCAGCGGCACAGATTGGGCAACTGGTCGATATCGTCGTCGGATGGGTTGCGCTTGCGATCGAGCAGATCCTTGCCGGCCATCAGCCAGCCCGGCGTGCAATAACCGCAGCCGATCGCGTCTTCGTCGATGAAGGCCTGCTGCAACGGATGCAGCTTGCCGGTGGCGTCGGCCAGGCCCTCGACGGTGACGACCTTGGGGACTTTTTCCGTCTTGCCTTCCTTGCCGCCATGCAGGTCTTCGAGGGTGACAGCGGTGGCCGGGGTCAGTTTGCCATTGACCAGCACTAGATCCGCCCCGTTGCCGCTGCCGTGCTCGCCGGCATATTTGGTGCCGGTCAGCTGCAGCACGTCGCGCAGATACCATAGCAACGGCATCTTCGGGTCGCCGGTATGGCGAAAACGCTCACCGTTGATGTCCAGGTCGATACCCTCGCGGACTTTTTCCGGCGTGATACTGCCGCTGGGTAAAGGGGGGGCGCCCTGGGCTTGTACCGGTACCGCCATTGCCAAACTCTCCTCGCCGAATCCGCCTATTTTGGCATCGATAGCCGGGTTTAGGGTTCAGCGGGGCTGAACAGGCGGCGCCACACGTAATACACGGGGACTCCGGCCAGGATGATCAGCAGGCCGATGCCCGTATTGACAGGACTGCTGATCAGGCTCTGCACCATGATCCAGCCGACCGTGGCGATAAACAGGATCGGCGGCCACGGATAGCCTGGCACGCGAAAATCCAGCGGTGCGTGGCCGTCGTCGTGGCGGCGATACCAGAACACCGTAGCCACGCCGAATGCGCAGGCCAGCCAGTCGCCGAAGGTGGCGTAGTCGAGCAATTGGCCGTAGCTGCCAGTAATGGTCAGCAGCATGGTCCAGCCGGTCAACAGGATCAGCGCGACGTTCGGCGTGTGATGCTTCGGGTGCAAACGGGCGACGCCGCGAAAGAACAACCCGTCCTCGCCCATCGCCTGCAATACGCGTGCGCCCGACACCAGGGTGATGTTGCAGAACCCGAGCGTCGATATGGCGATGCCGACTGCGATCAGCTTGGCGCCGATCGGGCCGGCCACGTGCTGCATCACATCGGCCGCCGGCGTGGGGCTGTTGGCCAGGCCGGCGTGGCCGAGCACGGCCAGATAGGCGATGTTGACCAGCGCATAGGCGACGATCACCAGCAGCATGCCCAGCAGCAGTGCGCGGGGCAGGGTGCGCTGCGGATTGCGCACTTCGCCGGCAAGGTTATTGAGATAGGTGAAGCCGCTATAGGCGAACAGCACCGGCAGGGCCGCGCCCATGAAGCCCACCCCGATGTGGCTCGGGTCGGCCGTCAACACGTTGCTGCTGCCGACACCGGCAAACACCAGGCCGCAGACCACCAGCATCGCCACGGCCAGCAGTTTCAGCAGGGTGAACAGGTTCTGGATCTGCGCGCCGAGTTTCAGGCCGAACAGGTTGATGCCGATGATGAAGACCAGGCCGCCGACCGCCAGCGGACGAACGATGGTCGGCGGCAGATTGAATACGGCGGCCGTATAGGTGGCAAAGCCTGTCGCCACGGCCGCGGTGGAGCCCGAATAGATCACCAGCAGCATGGTCCAGCCGAACAGGAAACCCGCCAGCGAGCCGAAGGCGTCGCGCAAGTACACGTAGCTGCCACCCGCACGCGGCCGCCGCGCGCCCAGTTCGGCGTAGCACAGCGCGCCGAGCAGGGTCAGCACACCCGCTCCCACCCACACCAGCAACAGGGCGATACCCGAGCTGGTGCGCTGCGCCGCGATATACGAATTGAGGAAAATACCGCCGCCAATGATGCCGCCGACCACGATCAGGGCGGCGTCCCACAGGCTGAGGCGGCGGATATAGCCGCCGGACGTCGAGGGTTCGCTCATGGAGTCTTCATTGCGTGGAACTGCCTCCGAGCATGGCGGTTGGCTCGGTTGGGGGCAAGTCCCGGGTATCAGAATTGAGTTTGCGGGCAAAGGGCTGGCAACATCTTGATATCGTTTTATGGTGCTACTCGGGATACGGGATCTATCCGGTCTGGCATCGGAACCGCTAATTAGGGATATCAATGCAAATCAACAAACTTTTGGCTGTGGTGGCGCTGACTGCCGTCGCTGCGACGAGTCACGCAGACAATTTCTTTGTGAACACGAATCTCGGTGTGTCCAACTATGCGCTGCAGAGTGACGCGCTCGATCGCAGCGGTTACGCGCAAGCGTTGCGTTTCGGTTACCAGTGGGGTGACGACTTCAGCTACGGCGTCGAGACCGGATATGCGAATCTCGGTCATGGACGGACGTACTATCCGCACATCACAGGCACGACCACGACGGTAGAGCGTGTCGATGGTTTCATGCTGGGCGGTAATTTGAAGTACTCATTGCCGCAAGGTTTTTACGTTTCAGGTCGCGCGGGCTTTTTTAGGTCGCGCGACAATATTCACGTCATAGACCGCGTTTGGAGATTGCCCGACACGTCACACTCGGTTTATCGGGACAGTCACGATAAGGTCTCCGGCATGAGCAGCTACGTCGGATTGGGCGTGGGATACGACTTGAACAAGTCGTTTGGCCTGGGTCTCAGCTACGACCGATATCGTGCTCATCAGGACAGGTACAGCGAACTTACTCCTCGGGTCGGCATGTGTTCGGTAACGGCCGAATATCGATTCTAAATCAATGACCTGATGGCGCTGACCGGGTTGTGGATCTCCGGTCGCGTTTTCAAGCGAGATGCAAATTGCGGCACAATAGAGGGGTTGCGCGCGAAAAAAGCGTACCCCTCCCCGTCGAAGCAGCCGCCATGACCTCCATCAAGCAAGCAGACCTGATCCAGAGCGTTGCCGACGCCCTGCAGTACATCAGCTATTACCACCCGGTCGACTACATCACAAATCTCGCCGCCGCCTATGAGCGCGAGGAAAGCCCTGCGGCGAAAGACGCGATGGCGCAGATCCTGATCAACTCCCGCATGGCCGCCGAAGGTCACCGTCCGCTGTGCCAGGACACCGGCATCGTGACGGTGTTTCTGAAGGTCGGCATGAACGTGCGCTGGGACGACGCCACCATGTCGCTGGACGACATGGTCAACGAAGGCGTGCGTCGCGCCTATAACGACCCGGACAACAAGCTGCGCGCCAGCGTGCTGGCCGATCCGGCCGGCAAGCGCAGCAATACCAAGGACAATACGCCGGCGGTGATCAACGTATCAATCGTGCCGGGCGATACGGTCGATGTGATCGTCGCGGCCAAGGGCGGCGGCTCGGAGGCGAAGTCGAAGTTCGCCATGCTCAACCCCTCCGACTCCATCGTCGACTGGGTGCTCAAGACCGTTCCCACCATGGGCGCCGGCTGGTGCCCGCCGGGCATGCTCGGTATCGGTATCGGCGGCACCGCCGAGAAGGCGATGCTGCTGGCGAAAGAGTCGCTGATGGAGCCGATCGATATCCAGGACCTGATCGCGCGCGGTCCGAGCAATCGCGCCGAAGAGCTGCGCCTGGAGCTGTACGAAAAGGTCAATGCGCTCGGTATCGGCGCGCAAGGGCTGGGTGGTCTGACCACTGTGCTCGATATCAAGGTGAAGGACTATCCGACCCACGCAGCGAACTTACCGGTCGCCTTGATCCCCAATTGCGCGGCTACCCGCCACGCGCACTTCACCCTCGATGGTTCGGGCCCGGTCGCGCTCGATCCGCCGTCGCTCAAGGACTGGCCCAAGCTCACTTACGATTCGAGCAAGGGTCGTCGCGTGAACCTCGATACGGTAACCCGTGAAGACGTCGCCAGCTGGAAGCCGGGCGAAGTGCTGCTGCTCAACGGCAAGCTGCTGACCGGCCGCGATGCCGCGCACAAGCGCATGGTCGATATGCTCAACAAGGGCGAGCCGTTGCCGGTGGATTTCACCAATCGTTTCATCTACTACGTCGGCCCGGTCGATCCCGTGCGCGACGAGGTGGTCGGCCCGGCCGGTCCCACCACGGCTACGCGCATGGACAAGTTTACCGAGCAGGTGCTCGCGCAGACCGGCCTGCTTGGCATGGTCGGCAAGGCCGAGCGTGGCCCGGCGGCGATCGAGGCGATCAAGAAGCACCAGTCGGTTTATCTGATGGCGGTCGGCGGCGCCGCGTATCTTGTCTCCAAGGCGATCAAGGCCTCCCGCGTGGTTGGTTTCGCCGACCTGGGGATGGAAGCGATTTATGAGTTCGAGGTTCAGGACATGCCGGTGACGGTCGCGGTGGATTCGCTGGGCACGTCGGTGCATCAGACCGGGCCGAAGGAGTGGCAGGCGCGGATTGGCAAGATTCCGGTGGTCGTGGCCTGATTTAGCGCAAAGTCACTGGGCCCCGGCCTTCGCCGGGGCGACGGTGAGGTAGATATCGTTGCCCCGGCGAAAGCCGGGACGCCACAAAATCACCGAAGCGCCACCTTTGTGCCACCTGTCCGTACCCGGCCGCACGTAGCATTCCGATCGTTTGGACGTCCAAACGCCACGGTTGCAATCCGTCTGCCGCAGCGCAACACTGGCCGGATAACTTTACCCACCACCCACTAGAGATCTCGTGAGCCTGCAAACCCTCGCGCCGCTTTCCGCGGACGCCCCCTGGATCGTGATGAAGTTCGGCGGCACCAGTGTCGCCACGCTCCCACGCTGGCAGAACATTCTGGAGCTGGTCGCCAGCCGCCGTGCCGAAGGTGCACGCGTGCTGGTCGTCGTCTCCGCACTCTCCGGCATCACCGACGCACTCAAACAACTGTGCGCCGAGGGCGAAAAGGGAAAACGCAACGAGGCCGCCAAAGCGATCGCGACGCGGCACGACGAGCTGCTGTCGCATATGCAGTTGGCGATGCCCGATACGCTGGCTGCGCGCCTGAAAGATCTGGCCGCGCTGGCCGACGAGGGTTCCTCCCGTCTGGGCGAGTTGGCCTGGGCTGCGAAGGTGCAGGCGCACGGCGAGCTGCTTTCCAGCGCGCTTGGTGCCGCGTTCCTGACCCATAGCGGCCTGGCGACCGAATGGGTGGACGCACGCGATTGCCTGGCTGCGATCGCGCTGCCCAACCAGAACGAGCGCACCAAGCTGCTGTCGGCGATGGTCGATGCCAAACCCGATCCGGCGCTTTCGGCGCGTCTGGCTGCGCTAGGCGAGGTCTTCATCACGCAGGGCTTTATTGCGCGCGAAAGCGAAGGCCGCACGGTACTACTCGGTCGCGGTGGTTCGGACACGTCGGCGTCGTATTTCGGTGCGCTATTGAAAGCGCAGCGCGTGGAAATCTGGACCGACGTGGCCGGCATGTTCACGGCCAATCCGCGCCAGGTGCCGGGTGCGCGCCTGTTGCAGCGGCTGGACTACGAAGAAGCCCAGGAAATCGCCTCCACCGGTGCGAAGGTGCTCCACCCTCGTTGCTTGTCGCCGTTGCGCGAGCCGCGCGTGCCGCTGCTGATCAAGGACACCAACCGGCCCGAATTGAGCGGTACCCATATCGGCCCCGAGTTGCGCGAGGAAGCGCCAAGCATCAAGGCGATCAGTACGCGCAAGGGCATCACGCTGGTGTCGATGGAATCGGTCGGCATGTGGCAGCAGGTCGGTTTTCTTGCCGACGTGTTCAACCAGTTCAAGAAGCACGGCCTGTCGGTGGACCTGATCGGCTCGGCGGAAACCAACGTCACGGTCTCGCTCGATCCGACCGAAAACCTGCTCGACTCGGACGTGCTGGCCGCGCTGGCCGGCGACCTGGCCAAGGTCTGCCGGGTCAAGGTGATCGCGCCGTGCGCGGCAGTCACCATGGTCGGCCGCGGCATGCGCTCGATGCTGCATCGCCTGCATACGGTGATGGCCGAGTTCGGCCAGCATCGCGTGCACATGATCTCGCAGTCGTCGAACAATCTGAACTTCACTTTCGTGGTCGACGAGAACGTAGTCGACGATCTGCTGCCGCAGCTGCACGAGCAACTGGTGCGGACCGGTGCCATGCGTACCGACGACGCCAGCCTGTTCGGGCCCAGTTGGGAGCGTCTGTACGGCGTGGCGTCCAATGGCCATGATCCGGCATGGTGGATGGATGCGCGGCCGCAGCTGTTGAAGCTCGCCGAGGAACGCAGCCCGCGCTATGTCTACGACATCGCCACCGTGCGCGAACGCGCGCGTTCTCTCAGGGAGAAGCTGCCGGTCGATCGCCTTCTGTTTGCGATCAAGGCCAATTCGCATCCGGCGATCCTGCGTGCGCTGGCCGAAGAAGGCCTGGGCATGGAGTGCGTGTCGCCGGGTGAACTGCAGCGGGTAGCCGAGACTGTGCCGGCCGATACGCCGCGCCTGTTTACGCCGAACTTCGCGCCGCGCAGCGACTATCGCGACGCGCTCAACGCCGGTGTGCTGGTGACTATCGATGCCTTGCATCCGATGGAGCAGTGGGTCGAAACCTTCGAGGGTCACGACATCAGCGTACGCGTCGATCTGGGGCGCGGGCTGGGGCATCACGACAAGGTGCGTACCGGCGGCAGTACCAGCAAGTTCGGACTGCCACTCGATCAGCTCGATGCCTTCGTGCATCTGGCCACCGCGCGTCACGCGCGCATCGTCGGCCTGCATGCGCACCTGGGCTCGGGCGTGCTCGATCCGTCGCATTGGGCCGAGGTCTATGCCCAGCTTGCCAGCATTGCCGAGCGCATTCCCACGGTGGAATTCCTCAATATCGGCGGCGGGCTTGGTGTGCCTTCGCATCCGGGCGAGCGGCCGCTCGATCTCGATGCCGTCGGTGCCGCCTTGGCGGAAGTAAAACAGGTCTATCCGCAGTACAAGCTGTGGATGGAGCCCGGGCGTTTCCTGGTCGCCGAAGCCGGCGTCCTGCTGGCCAAGGTCACCCAGCTCAAGGGCAAGGGCGGCTGGCGCTACCTGGGTGTGGACGCGGGCATGCACAACCTGATCCGGCCGGCGCTGTATGACGCCTGGCACGAAATCGTCAATCTCACCCGCCTGCATGAGCCGGCCACGGCGATGTATCAGGTGGTGGGGCCGATCTGCGAGTCGGGCGACGTGCTGGGCAACGACCGCCGCCTGCCGGAAAGCCGCGAGGACGATGTGATTCTGATCGCCACGACGGGTGCTTACGGTCAGGTGATGTCTTCGCCGTACAATCTGCGCGGGCCGGCCGAAGAAATCGTGCTCGATTGATCAAGATCGCCCGCGTCGCCGACGCGGGCGGATGTCGTTTGGAGAACTAGGTGACCGACGTAATACCGCCTCGCCTGACGCAGGTCTTCCGCTTCGTGCGCTGCAGCTACGCCGACGGCGTGGCCGAGCTGGTGTATGCCTTCGACCAGGGCGAGGAGCTGATCGAACGCGTGCGCTTTCCGCATGCGCCACCGGTGGTGCCGAAGTACGCGCGCGCCTTCGAAGCCGCGCTGAAGGCGCTGCATCTGTTTGCCGGCGTCAGCTACTACAAGGCAGGGGTGCCCCCGAAGATCGACGTGGCCGATGGCCCGCTGGATGATGCGACGGCCGATCTGCTCGATCAGTTGTATCTGCATGGCCTGGCTGAATTTGCTTATCGCAATGGCCTGGATCTGCGCAGCCGTATCGCTTTTCCGCGTGGCGGCAAGGCCGGCCCGACAACCGACGCGTTGGGGTTGCCGGCGCGTACGCTGGTGCCGATCGGCGGTGGCAAGGACTCGCTGGTCGCGGTCGAGGCGATCAAGCAGGCGGGCGGCGAAGCCACGGCCGTATGGGTCGGCAATTCGACCCTGATCGCTGGCTGCGCCGAACGCACCGGCCTGCCGATGCTCAATATCCAGCGCGAACTCGCGCCGGGGCTGTTCGAGCTCAATCGCCAGGGGGCGTGGAACGGGCATATCCCGGTCACTGCCATCAACTCGGCGATCCTTGCGCTGGCTGCCATCCTTTATGGTTTCGACAGCATCGCGTTCGCCAACGAGCGCTCCGCATCGGCAGCGACGCTGGAATACGAGGGCCAGCAGGTCAATCATCAGTGGAGCAAGGGCTATGCGTTCGAGCAGATGTTCGCGGCGTGGCTGCATACGCATGTTGCGGCCGACCTGGATTTCTTCTCGCTGCTGCGCCCGTATTCGGAACTGGCGGTGACGCGGGCATTCGCCAAGCTCACGCCGTATTTCGACGTGTTCTCCAGCTGCAACCGCAACTTCAAGATCCTCGGCCCCAAGCCGGCGGATCGTTGGTGCGGGCAATGCCCGAAATGCCATTTCGTGTTTCTCGCCTTGGCGCCGTTCTTGCCCAAGCCGCGCCTGTTGTCGATCTTCGGCCGCAATCTGCTGGACGACGAAAGTCAGGCCGCGGGCTTTGACGCGCTGCTGGAATATCAGGATCACAAACCCTTCGAATGCGTCGGCGAAGCGGCCGAGGCGCGTGCGGCGATGTATGCCCTGAGCCAGCGTCCGGAGTGGCAGGAGGACGTCCTGATTGCACGCTTTCGCGAGGAAATCCTGCCGCAGCTGGATATCTCGCAGTTGGCCATCGAACCCTGGCTTGAAGCATCGCCGGAACACGGCATCCCTGCGCGCCTGCAGGGCGCGTTGGCGCTGTTCGACTAATTCCATGCGTATCGCCGAGCTGGCCGACAAGCGTGTTGCGATCTGGGGTTTCGGTCGCGAAGGCCGGGCCATCATCGGCGTATTGCGTGCGCGCTTGCCTGGGCTGCCGTTGAGCCTGTTCTGTACCCAGGCCGAGGTGGCCGCGGCACAGGCCTTCGATGCAAACCTCGCCGTGCATGGCGAGGAGCCGGATGCGCAGGCACTGTCCCAGTTCGATGTATTGGTGAAATCGCCTGGCGTTTCCGCTTACAAACCCGCCCTGGTTGAAGCGAAGGCGGGCGGATTGAAGGTCACTTCGGGAACCGCGCTGTGGTTCGCCGAACAGCCCGATGCACATGTCATCGCGGTAACGGGCACCAAGGGCAAAAGCACGACAACCGCGCTGATCGCGCACCTAGCGCGCGCACTGCGTATTCGCACCGCGCTGGCCGGCAATATCGGCATGCAGATGCTGGAACTGCTCGACAGCCGTGCCGAGCTATGGGCGGTGGAACTGTCCAGCTTCCAGACCGGTGAGGCGGGGCCGGTACAGTTGGGCATCGTCACCAGCTTGTACGAGGAGCATCTGGACTGGCACGGTTCGCGCGAACGCTATGTGGCCGACAAGCTCAAGCTGGCCGATGTATCGCGGTATCTGTTGGTCAATGCCTTGCAGCCGGCTTTGCTCGAAAAAACCGCCGAGCATCCGCATCGGCTGCTGTTCGGTCACCCCGAGGGCTGGCATGTTCGCGGTGGGTTTATTCATCGCGGTAACAAGCCTGTGTTTGCGGTGGCCGATCTGCCAGTGCCGGGCGAACACAATGCGCTCAATGCCTGTGCCGCGTTGACGGCGATCGAGGTCAGCGGTGCCGATGCGCTGGCCGCGGCGCCGGCGTTGGCGAGTTTTCATCCCCTGCCGCATCGCCTGCAACCGCTGGGCGAGCGCGACGGCTGGTATTGGATCAACGATTCGATCAGCACCACGCCACAGGCGACGCTGGCGGCCTTGCAAAGCCTGGGCTCGAAGGTGGTCACGGTCATCGTCGGTGGCCACGACCGCGGCCTGGACTGGAGCGACTTCGTGGTGGCCATGATGCGGCAGGCACCGCATGCGATCGTGACACAGGGCGCCAATGGGCCGCGTATCGCCAAGGCCTTGCGCGATGCGTCCTTCGCCGGTCGACTGGTCGAAGTGGCCGATGTCGCGGCTGCGGTGGAGATGGGTCGTTCACTTACTCCGGCCGGCGGTACGATTCTGCTGTCGCCCGGTGCGCCCAGCTTCGATCAGTTTCGCGACTATGCCGATCGTGGCCGCCGTTTCGCCGAGCTGGCAGGTTTCGACGGCCAGACCATTACCGGGATTGGTGGCCTGGGTATAGCCTGAGCGCGTCTTCCCCGACCGCCGAGGAGAGTTATGTCACACGCCTTGCGTTTGCATGTCTCCAACTACGCACCGCGAGCCGACCTGGCGGCGCATGTCCATCACGAAGCATGGTTGTGTCTCGTGCTGAAAGGCAGTTATCGCGAACATATTCGCTCTCGCATCGACGAACATGGCAGCGGCGACCTGTTGTTTTGCCCCGAGCATGCGACGCACAGCCAGCAGATCGGTGCCGAAGGTGCTCGAAAACTGATTTTTTCGCCACCACCGTCCGCCTTGGAATATCTGCTCGACCACGGCAGCAGACTGAGCGAGGCGCCTTACCTGCGCCGTAGCGCACCTCTGTCGCAATTGGGACAGCGCATGTTGCGAGAGCTGCAGATCGGCGACAGTTTTGCTTCCGTTGCCATCGAAGGAATCGCGATGGAACTGCTGGCCTTGCTGGCCAGGCAGGAGCGTGAGATCCCGCAGGTGCCTGACTGGCTGCGGCGACTGCGTGAAAGCATTGACGATGAGCCCGCGCAGGCGTGGTCGCTCGAACGACTGGCGCGCGATGCACGGCGGCATCCGGTGCATGTTGCGCGCTGTTTTCGCCAATCGTACGGTTGCACCATCGGCGAATACATTCGACATGCACGGGTTGCCAAGGCCACCTTGCTGCTGCGTCGAACCCGCATGCCGTTGCTCGATATCGCATTGACCTGCGGCTTTGGCGATGCGTCGACCTTCTCCCGTTCGTTCAAGGCGGCCTTTGGCGTATCGCCATCGAGCTATCGCGAGAATGTGCGCTAAGCACGATCAAGCGCGCTAATCCCAAACAAGCACTGGTGGCAGCCAATCGGTAGGCTGGGTGTTGTTCCATGTCTGGCGTGGGGAGAAGGGTATGCGCAGAGCAATTCCGTATGGGCTGCTGAGCGTGTTGCTAGGGGCGTCGCCATGGGCGATGGCAGAGCAGCAGGTGCCTACTTATCATATTGATCAGCAGGCTTATTTCGATACGCCAACCGACGAAGCAGACGCGCGTCAGAAGCTCGTCAACGACATAGCGGCGCTGAAGTCCCCGGCCATGGGCGATGCCTCCGCGCTGCTCGATTATCTCCGTCATGGCGAGGCTCTTCTAAGGCTGGCGCATAAGCACAGCGCCTATTTGCATCTGCGCGTCGCGCTGGATATCGAAGATACCGCGGCAGTGGATGCCAAAAACGATATCGACAATGCCGCTGGCCGGTTGGTCGATGGTGTTCGTGGCGTATTGCGGACCTGGGGTGATGACGGTTTTGCCGCAGCGGTAAAGCAAGAGCCGGCCTTGGCCAGCTACCGCTATGTGCTGTCACGCGCGCAACGTGGTCTGCCGCACGAGTTGCCGGCCGCGCAGCAAGCCATCCTCGACCAGGTCGCCGAACCCGCGGCCGACGCCTATTGGACGATCTACCAACAAACCCAGCGTGGTATCGATTTTGGCAAGGTGCATACCGCACAAGGCGATCTTGGCGTGGACAAGGATGCCAAGGCGATTGCCCAGGTGCCTGATCGCAGCGTGCGCCAGCAGGCCTGGGAACAGCGCTGGGACGCCTACAACTCACGCGCGGGCACGTTTGCGAGCGTTTTGCTGAGCATCGTGCGACTGAACGACCGAACGGCTCACTTGCAACACTTCGACGATGCGCCGTCCGCGACCTATTTCTCGCGCCAGTTCGATCGCAAGAACGTCGATGAGACGATCGCCGCTACGGCGAAACACGCGGATCTGTTGCAGCGATATCAGACATTGCGTGCCGGGAGGGTGGCCGCTCTGACGGGTGTGAGCGATGTGCAGCCTTGGGACTTGAGCATGGCCGGACAAGGATTTACCCCGCCGGTATTCAATTACGCACAGATGCGCGATATCGCCCATGAGGCGCTGGCTCCGTTAGGTGCGGCTTATGTCACACGTTTCGATGCCTTGCTCGATCCGGGCAACCGTCGCATCGATATTTCACCGGAGCTCGGCAAGCGCGTTAACGACGCGTTTTCGGTCGATGCCCCCGGTGTGCCGCCAGGCCTGTTCGTCAGCCGCTACAGCGGCGACCTGGGAAGCGCCAGCGTCATCATTCACGAAGGCGGCCATGCGATGCATGCGCAGCTGATGGACGAGCACGGCGTGTCGCCGTTCTATACCGGCGGCCCAAGCTGGATGAAGGAAGCCGCGGCGATCCTGAACGAGTTTCTATTGCGCGACTATCTGTACCGGCACGCAAAAGATGCGCAGACCAAGGCGTACTACCTGCAATCCCTGCTCGACGACATGACACTGGAAATCTTTACGTCGGCCGAAGAGGGCGAGTTGGAGCAATCCATCTACGACGGCGTGGCCGCGGGCAAATTGCGCAATGCATCGGACCTCGACGCCTTGACGCTGAAGATCACCGGGCGCTACGAGATATGGCCGGCGAAGCAGCCGCGCCTTGCGCATGTCTGGATGACCAAGCGGTTGATGTACGAAGACCCGCTTTATCTGGCGAACTATCTCTACGCAGGATTGTTTGCGGCAAAGATGTACGACATGGCGCAGCGTGATCCGAAAGATTTCCAGGTGCGCTACACAAGGTTTCTTCAGGACGGTTTCGACGATACGCCACAGAACCTGTTGCACCGGTTTTTCGGCAAGGACATCTCGCCCCAATCCCTGGTCGACGAGGACATGGCCTTGATCGAGCGTAAGGTGGCCGAGTTAGAAAAAGTCTATCGGGACGACAAGCAACACTAAAAAAGCCGCGCTCTAACGAGCGCGGCCTTGGCTTTCTACAACATGGATTGGACTTACCAGATCTTCACGCGCTGCTGCGGATCGAGATAAAGCTTCTGACCCGGTTGAGCCTTGAACGCTTCGTACCAGCCATCGATATTGCGCACGGTCTGTGCGCGATAGTTGCCTGGTGAGTGACCGTCGGTAATCAGCTGCTGGCGTAGCGCGGCGTCACGCGTCTTCTCGCGCCACGACTGCGCGAAGGCGAGGAAGAAACGCTGGTCGCCCGTGAGGCCATCCAGTACCGGTGCCGGCTTGCCACCCAGCGATTTGTGATACGCGGCCAACGCAATGGCCAGGCCGGATACGTCAGCGATGTTTTCGCCCAGCGTCTGCTGCCCGTTGATATGCACGCCAGGCAGCGGTTCGTAGGCATTGTATTGTTCGACCAGACGTTGGCCCGCTGCCTTGAAATGCGCCTGATCGTCCGGCGTCCACCAGTTGGCCATGCGACCTTGTTCGTCGAACTCGGCACCGGTGTTGTCGAAGCTGTGGCTGATCTCGTGACCGATCACCGCGCCGATTGAGCCGTAGTTGGCAGCCGGGTCGGCCTTGGGATCGAAGAACGGTGCCTCGAGAATCGCGGCAGGGAAGTTCAGCGCGTTCTGCAGCGGCAGGTTCACCGCGTTGACCGTCTGCGGCGTCATCCACCATTCGCCCTTGTCGACCGGTTGATCGAGCTTGGCCAGCTGATGCAGGTATTCGAACTTCTCGGCGCGCAGCTGGTTGCCCAGGGCGTCGTCGGCACGGATATCCAGCGAGCTGTAGTTGCGCCAGCTTTCCGGGTAACCGACACCGACGCGCAGGGTCTCGATCTTGGCCTTGGCTTTCTGTTTGGTGGCCGGGGTCATCCAGTCCAGCGTGTCGACGTGATCGTCGAACGCGGCCAGGATATTGGTGACCATCTGCTGCACCTGTTTCTTCGACGAGGCAGGGAAATACCGCTTTACGTATTCCTGCCCGACCGCATCGCCGAGCCCGTTGTTGGTTGCGCTGATCGCGCGTTTCCAGCGATCGCGCTGCTTGGGCGTGCCTTGCAGGGTATGGCCGTAGAACTCGAACGAGAGCGCGTCGAATTCGTGCGGCAGCACCGCGGTGCTGTGGTTGATGGCGTGGAAGGTGAGATAGTCCTTCCAGGTGCCAAGCGGTTCGCTGGCCACCAGGGCGGAAAGTTTGGCGATCGCTTGCGGCTGCCAGGCGTCGATGGTCTTCTGCTTGGACAGGCCCGCCGCGGCAAAATAGGCATTCCAGTCGATGCCCGGTGCATGCTTGGCGTAATCACCGGTCGGCCATGGGTTGTTGGCCTTGTGAACGTCCTGGCTTTCGACCAGGTCCGTCTGCCCCTGGGCGATCTTGGTTTCCAGCGCGAAGATGTTCTTGGCCTTGGTATCGGCGTCGGCCACATTGGCTTGCTTGAGAAGTGCGGCGATGTACTGCTGATATTTTTCGCGCGCGGCGACCATGTCCTTGTCGTTCGACAGGTAGTAGTCGCGACTGGGCATGCCCAGGCCGCCCTGCAGCAGATAAGCGACATTGTGCGAGGGATCTTCCAATCCTTGCGTCACGAACAGGCCGAACAGGTGCTCGGTGTCGAAATTGGTCGAGTTGACCGGATCCACATCGGCACGCAACTCGCCGCCGAGCACGCGCGAGAGGTCGGTGACGTTGCCGATCGCGTTGATCTGATCGAACGAAGCTTTGAGCGGGGCCAGGCCGGCCTTGTCGATCTGCGCGGTGTTCATGAAGGCCGCGTAGTAGTCGGCAATCTTGCGCGGATTGCTGCCTGCCGCCGGGTTGCCCTTGCCCATGTCGCGGATCAGATCCGCATTGCGCTTCTCGGCTTTCTCGAACACCTGCAGGAAGATGCCGGTGCTGGAGCGGTCGGCCGGAATCTGCGCCGTCTTGCGCCAGCTTTCATTGGCGTAGCCGTCGAAATCGTCGCCAGGCTTGATCGCGTGGTCGATGCCGGCCAGGTCGATCCCCGAGGGGCTGGTTTTTGCGGTCTTTGCGGGAGCATCGGCGGCTTGGACGCCAACGAGCGCGGTCGAGCCACCGATGACGGCGGCGGTAAGAATCCAACGAAGTCGCTGCACGGCGATGACCTCTCAAAGAAGTGGGAAGGCCACGATAGATCGCTTGGTGCGGGTTTGGTGCATGACTGATGGGCTAGGGCAGGAGCCCCCCTCACCCCAGCCCTCTCCCCCGGCAGAGCCAGGGGAGAGGGGGCACATTGAGGCAATGTTTGAATCGTGCGCGCTTTTTAGCTCCCTCTCCCCTGGCTTCGCCGGGGGAGAGGGCTGGGGTGAGGGGGGCTCTAAACCCTCACTTCTCAATCCGATAATTCAAACTAGCCCGACTGAAGTCCGTCGCGTTCTGCGCCTCGAAATTCCACCGATGGCTCAACCGGTAACGCAAGGTAATGACCTGGCCCGGCTCGAACAGCCCCACGCCATAGCTCAGATACAAGCGCGGCGAAAGGTACTTGCCGACCGTAAACGCCGACGTACCGCCCAGCGCCTCGTTGCTCGAGACGCCGATGTCGTCGACGCCGATCTTCGAGCCGATGCTCTTGGCCAGCAGATCGCCTGCGGCCGATCCCAGCGCCTGCGCGGCCGCCCCCACCATGCTGCCTTCACCGCCCTTGACCTGCGACAGCGGCTTGCCGGTGATCAAGTAGGAGAGAGCGTCCGATTGCTCCATCACCGGGTTGGAGAACACCGTCAGCACCGGGCGTTGTGCCGTACCCGACACGTATAGCCCGACCTTCTGGCCATCGTCGATGGTCGCGTTCGGGCTGAGCTTGCGCGCGGCGCGGATATCCAGGCCGGGGTTGTCGATCGGCGTACTGGCGAAGAGCAGGCGGCCCTGCTCAATATTGAGGTTCTGGCCGTAAGCCTTGTAGATACCGTCGACCGTGATCTGGCCCTGACCGGTCGTCGCGCGACCGGGACGCTCGCTCACATTCAGTACGCCGCTGAGACGTCCGTCGAGCCCCATGCCGACCAGGTGGGTCTTGCGGCCCAGATCGACCTTGATCTGCGCGGTGATCGGCATTTTGGCGGCTTCTTCCTGCTGCTTCTTCTCATCGACGACGACCACGTCGGGCGAAGCCTGGGTTGCGCCCGCGCCGGGGAGCTTGGAGACATCGACGTCGGCGCTTTCGAGCAGGACCGAACCGCCGACATCGATGCCCTTGGCATCTTGTTTGATGACCAGATCGGGGGAAATCACCACCTTGGCAGCAGGGATGTCCGCGGCGGTGAACTGGCTGCCTTTGATGGTAAGCGCCGTTTGCGCGTTCTGGCCGATGCCGGCATAGCCATCAATCGCCAACGCTCCCTTGCCCGATTGCACGCCGCCCTGAATCTGAAAGCGCTGCGCATCGGTCGTGCTGACGGTGAGCTTGCCTTGCGTCAGCTTGAGGCCGGCAACGGGCACTTCCGCGGCAAAATCTTCGACATCGGCTTGGCCGGTGATCGCGGGCTCCTTCACCGTCCCGCCAAGGTGGAACTGTCCGTTGAGGCGTCCCTTGACGCTGGCGATTTCGTTGGTGAAAAGCTCGATCAGCGACAGATCGTTGAAGCGAAGATTGATCTGGCCGGAGAGATTTTGCTGCGCGCCGTTGATCGCGACCTGGCCGTCCAGACGGCCACCGTCATTGAAGTTGGCGCTCAAGGTCGCGTGTTGGCTGGTTGGGCTCAGCTCGGCATTCAGCGCCAGATCGGTGTAACTGAGCAGCGGACGGTCGGCATGTTCCACATAGGTCACCGTGCCGCGCGTGGAGCTGATGGTCGCGTTGCCGCTGAGTGCGCCGGCCGCATTACGGCGGATCGCGCCGTTGCCGTTGAGCACGCCATCGGCGCGCATGGGCAGGTCGCTCGAGCCGGCGATACTCGTCAACAGCGCGAGCGGCAGGTCATGCAGACGATAGCTTGCATCGAGATTGCCGGCTTTGTCCTGCTTGGCCGCCGCGCACAGTTGCGGCGCACCGGCGGTGAGGCACAGCTCCGACAGGTTCAAGGCGCCGTCGTTGTAACCGAGCTTTGTTGGTTGCTGCAGACGCCAGCGCGGAATGCCTTTGGGCTCCAGATCGAAGCGCGACAGCGTGCCGTTCCAGTTGCTTCCCTTGAGTGTGCCGCTCAGGCTCAATCCGGTGGAAAGCTGATCGCCACGCGCATCGAGGGTCAGGCTGTGCTGCGCGGAGGTGCCGTTGCCGTGCAGGTCGACTTCGCGAAAGACGAAGCCGCCAGCGGTCACGCCTTGCGTGGTCAGATCGAGCTTGCCGCCAGGGTTGCTGATATCGGGCACGTCGGCGGTCAATTGCAACTTCTCGATCTGCTGGCCTGCGTAGGTCACCGCGGTACCATTCAGGCGCCCATCGATCGCCAGCTTGGGCAACTTGCCACGCACGCGAAAGTCGCCATTGAGCTTGCCGGCTGCCTCAGGTAGCCAGTCGCCCAGTGACGCTATGGCGAGCGTCAGATCGATATCGTTGCTGGTGCCTGGCTTCGCGGCGATATCGACGGTGCTACCGCCAGAAGCGAGTTCGAGCTTGCCGTCCACGACCTGGGTCGGACTGACATGCAGCTTGCCGCTACCCTTGATCGCACGGTCGCGCAGTTTGCCTTCGAGCTTGCGGATTTCCACGGTCGCGTCGGGCTGATCTTTCGGCAGTGTGCCCTGGGTGACCAGGTCCATATTCAAGGCGCCGTCCCAGCCGGCCAGCAACTGCCCCGGATTGAGATTCTCCGAAGTCAGCTGCATCTGCCAGGCCAGTGCAGGCTGCAGATCGAGCGTGCCCTTGGCCAGCAGATGTCCACGCGGCTGCTTCAACTCGAGCGTGTGGAGGTTGATCTGTTTCTGCGTGCCATCGAGATTGAGCGCGAGCTTGGCGAGATTTCCCGGCGGCCCGATATCGACATCGCCTTCGGTATGGAACTGCTCGGCGCTGCCCTTGACCGTGATGTCGCCACGACTGGCCAGATCCTGTCCCACCAGATTGGCCGGCAACAACACGTCCTTCCAATGCAGTGCCAAGTCGGCACTGACCGGCTGTGCACCGAGTTGCACCGTGCCGCTAGCGCTCAATGCACCCTTGATCTGTGGCGAGCCGAGGTTGAGTTCGTCCAGCGTGAGCAGCTTGAAGTCGTCGCTGAAATGCGCACGCAGCGGCTTGAGTTGCAGCTGGTATTGGTTGATGCCGACTTGGCCGTTGACGTTGCCGCCATGACGATTGCCGCTGCCCTGGATATCCAGCGCGAGCGTCTTGAGCGCGCTGTCGCCCAGCAAAGGTTTGGGATCGAAAGCGGGCAGGGCGACCTTGGCCGTCCACGGATACTCGCCGCTCTGGGTCAGGTCCAGGTCGATCTGCGCGGCCATCGGCTGGCTGAGCTTGAGACCTACCTTCACCTGCTTGCCGTCGCCATGCGCTTCGATATCGCCGGCATAGTCGACGCCGGCTACCTTCCAGCCGAAGCCGAGTGCGCCGTCGCCCTTTTCGTCGGTGCTGATTGCCAGCTCGCCGTTGAGATCGGCATGGCCGTCCGGCGCGCGCAATGTCAGTTTGTGCAGCCCGATGCCCTTGGCGGTCCATTGGCCAGCCAGATCGAGATTGTCCGAGAGGAACAACGGCTGTTGCTGGTGATCGTCCTGTGCCTGCGTGATGCGCACCTTGCCTACATGTACGCGATCGAGCTGCAGATCGATCGGCGGCTTGAGCGAAAAGCTGCTCTGACTTTCGGGTTCTTCGGGAGCGGGTTTGGGCAGAGCGACATCGACACCCTCGACCTGCAGGTTCAGTACATGCACGCGTTTGCGCAGCAAGGGCCAGATACGCAGGTCCAGCTCGGCTTGCGCCACTTTGGCATCCAGGCCGGAACCGTCGGCATAACGCAGCCCGGAAAGCTTGAGCGGTCCGATCAGGCGACCTTCGGCGTGCTGCACGGTGAGCGCGCCGTCGGTGAAGTGCTGCGCCTGGGCAAGCGCGAAGCGCAAGCCGCCGGCGCTGCCAAGCAGCCACCACAGCGCCGCCGTCAGCAGCACCAGCAGGGCGGCAAGCGCCAATGCCACGCGTTTTAGCCACTTCCTCATGTCTTGCCTTCCTCATTGCGGGATCGGCGCGGCGAGCTCAAGCGCGATCCGTTGCCGCATTACAGATCCGGTCCGATCACCAGATGCAGTTCCACGCCGTGACGCTGCTGATCGTTGATCGGCGTGCCCAGGTCGACGCGAATCATGCCTACCGGCGACAGCCAGCGTACGCCCAGACCCGTGCCAATGCGCGGGCTGTAGTTGGTGCCACTGAACGCATTGCCGGCGTCGACGAAAGCCGCCATGCCCCAATTCTTGGTGAAGTAATGCTCGACTTCGGTACTGGCGACCAACAGGTTCTTGCCGCCTATCACGCGGCCGAACGCATTTTTCGGGGCAATGGTCTGGAAGCCGTAGCCACGAACGGAGCGGTCGCCGCCGGCGAAGAAGCGCAACTGTGGCGGCAGTGCGTCGAAGTTGCCGGTCACGGTGTAACCCATGGCCCCGCGTAGAATCAGGCGATCGCGGCGCGTGAACGCGCGAATCCATTTGGCATCGGCCGCGATCTGGCTGAAACGCGTATCGGACAGCAGCGTGCCAACCGTACTGCGCGCGTAGATGTTTACCGCCCAACCTTTGCGCACGAAGGTGGGATTGTCGGCGACTTTGCGCGACAGCGAGACTTCCGGGTAGACCAGGGTGCTGCGGCCATGTTCGATGCCCGCGGCATTCTCGTTCTCGTTGGCCTCCTGGCCCACGGTGAACGTGCCCGACAGCGCGTGCAGGCCGACCGTGCGCGTCCAGCCATGCCACAGGCGCGTTTCATTGGCGACGAGTTCGAGCGTGCGGGACTTGGATGTGTCGGTATTGGCGTCGCGAAAGTTGGCGCCGAAGTTGAAGCTGCGCTGATTCTGGCCGGGCATGGGAATTGAATACAACGTCGACAGCGTCTTCAGTCGCTGCGCCAGCACCAGTTCGTTCTTCCATTTGTGGCCGCGGGCGTTGACCCAGCGGCGTTCCATGCTGGCGCGCACGCCGACGCCGGTATCGGTGCCGATAAAGGGGCCACCGGTGTAGATGGTGCGTTTGGCTGGCGCAAGCTCGACTTTGACGTCGACCTCGCCATGCGCTTTTGCATCGACCTCGGGTAGCACGTTGACTACCGAGAAATAATCCGCGCCGTTCAAGGCCTGCTGCAATTGCAGCAGCTGGTCCTGGTCGAAGTAGTCGCCGGATTTGAATGGCACATAGCGGTCGAGAAAGCCCTGGCGAAACTGCGAGCCTTCGAAATGCACCGTGCCATAGCGATAGCGCTGCCCCGCCTCCCAGGCCAGCTTGATCACCGCGCTGTGCTCGCTGCGATTGACTTCGACACGATGGGTGACCAGCCTGGCATCGAGGAAGCCGGTTGCCGTAAGCGCGCCGCTGAGGCTGTCGCGCGCGCTGTCGTAGGCCCCATCGTTGAGCACCTGGTCCTTGAGTCGCTCGACCGCCCGCTTGGCGCGTCGTACGGCGGGGATGTTGGCGGCGGTCTTGTCCAGTTGCACATCGACGGCGGTCACCTTGACCGGCTCGCCAGGTTTGACGTGCAGGATGACCTGCCAGTCCTTGCCGACCTGCTTGATATCGCCGTCGACGCTGGGCTCGTAGTAGCCGTAAGGCTGCAGGGCCAGTGTGACCTGATCGTGCGCGCGCTCGTACAGCCGGCGCGCCTGCGCCTCGGTGACATCGCGGTTGGCGTACTGCGCCAGTTCGACCGTGGAGGTGATCGCGCCCTTGAGGTTGTCGTCCACGCCGTCCACAACGAGTTGCACGCCGGCATGGGCCAGCGACGTGCACAGCAACAGCGGTAGCAGGATCGAGCCTTGGCGGCGGTTCCAACGCATGCGTAGGTTCCATCTACGGGAAAGTCGATGGTTCCCCTTCGGAACACATCACGGCGTCGAGCTTAATGGCGGCAATGTTGACCGCAAATGTACCGGTGACACCAATTTATTCGAACTGCTACGAAAAATGGCCGTCGATCTGGTAGACAAGGCGGGATCAGCCCGCCTTGTCGCCTGCCTTGTGCGCGATCCAGGCGCCACAGACGGCCGAAACATAGGGAATCGATTGCGCCGCCAGGATGACCATCCACAGCCGGCCTTCGATGTACTGCGAGCCTACGCTGGTGGCCATGCCGATCACACACAGCAGCAGCACGAAGGCCATCAGCAGTTCCTCGCGCACCGGTGTGAACGCCGCGAAGCTCGACTCGCCCAGGCGACGGCTCTTGGCCGTCACGATGAAGGCGGTCTTCTTGCGCGTCAGGCCATGCAGGATGCCGCGTGCGATGGCGTGCGACAGGCCCATGCTGGCCAGCGACGCCATCAGCGTGTCGTACCAGCTGCATGGGACGCGTGCGCGGTAGAGCACGATGCCGAAGATCGCCTTGGCGAAGAAGAACCCGATCACCGGGATCAGGAACAGCTGCATCGGCAGGTTGAACAGCGAGGGCAGGCCGATCATGCCGGCGGTCCAGAAGATCGCCATCAGGGTGAAGATCAGGTGCAGCGCATCGGCAAACCAGCTGAACCAGCCGGTGAGGAAGTGGAAGCGCTGGCCGCCCGAAAGCGGGCCCTTCTTGGTCATCCAGTCCCAACGGCCCTTGAGGATCTGCATCGCGCCGAAGGCCCAGCGGTAGCGCTGGCTCTTGTACGCCTTGAAGTCGGCCGGGGTCAGGCCCTTGCCCATCAATTCATCGACATAGACTAGCTCGTAGCCGGCATGCATCAGGCGCAGGCCCAGCTCGGCGTCTTCGCAGATCGTCCATTCGGACCAGCCGCCGGTGCCTTCCAGCGCGGAGCGGCGAACCATCGTCATCGTGCCGTGCTGGATGATCGCGTTGCGCTCGTTGCGATGATGCATGCCGATGCGGAAGAAGCCGTCGTATTCCCAGGCGGTCATGCGGCGGAAGGTGTTGTGCTCGTACTCGCGGTGCGCCTGCGGGCACTGCACCACGGCCACCTTCGGGTCGTGGAAGTAGCCGGTGAGGGTGGACAGCCAATCGGCACGCACTTCGTAGTCGGCATCTATGACCGCGACCACGTCGGCGGCCGGATCGGTTTCCTTCAGGCCGAAGTTCAGCGCGCCTGCCTTGTAGCCTGGCCACGGTTCCAGATGGAAGAAGCGGAAGCGCGAACCGAGCTTCTCGCAATATTCCTGCACCGGCTTCCAGACGTTCGGGTCCTTGGTGTTGTTGTCGATCACCAGGACTTCGTAGTTGGCATATTCGAGCTTGGCCAGCGAATCGAGCGTGACGATGACCATCTCCGGCGGCTCGTTGTAGCAGGCCAGATGGATTGACACGAACGGCTGCTTGGCCGGCGGATCGGGTGTCAGCATGGTGGCGTGACGCACCCAGCTGCGACGCCACAGCACCTCGGTGAACTCGAAGCCGTTGATCAGCAGGATCGCCAGGATCGCGATCTGCGCCGGGAACAACAGCACCAGCATGGTCCAGTCGACCCAGCTGAGGTAGAAGTTGAAGGGCAGGGTCGCTGACCACACGATCAGGCCGCAGGCCAGCTGGATCAGCGCACAGAAGAAGAACCGTCCCATCAGCTTGAAGCGGCTGTAATGGCGGGCGAACCAGATCATCGGGAGCAGCGCGAGCAGGCTGGCGGCGATCGCCTTCCACGGCCACATCACGTCCTCAGTGACCGGCCCGGTGAAGGGGAACTTCAGCTGGCGATCGGCATTGAACATGCCCCAGTAGGCCTCGGTGCGCCCGGACAGCTGTTCCTTCCAGGGCTGATCGAAGGCTTCCATGATGTAGTAGTCGATCTTTTCCTTCTTGGCGATGTTGAACCAGTCGCGCAGGAAGATCGCCTCGTTCGACACCGACGGGTCGGCGTACTGGAAGCGGTTGCCATTGGACGGCCAGCCGATTTCGCCGATCACGATCGGCTTGTCCGGGAACATCTGCTTGAGCGAGTTGTAGCTGCCCAACGCAGCCCCGACACCGGCGCTACGGGGAATGCCGTTCCAGTAAGGGAACAGATGCACCGTGATGAAGTCGACGTGTTGCGCCAGCTCCGGATAGCGTGCCCACATATGCCACGGCTCGGCAATTGACACCGGCTGATGCACCGCTGCGCGTACGCGGTCGGCGTAGGCCATCAATTGTTCCGGCGACATGTTGTTGCGGAACAACACCTCGTTGCCGACGATGACGCGGGTGATCGTATTCGGGTAGCGGCGTGCCTGGGCGATCAGCGCCTGGATCTCTTTCTCGTTGTTGTCCAGGCGGTTGTCCAGCCACGCACCGGCCATCACCTGCAGGCCTTCCTTCTCGGCCAGGCGATAGACCTGCGGGTTCTCCAGCATCGCGTAGGTGCGGATACGTGGGCTGTACTGGCGCAACAGCTTCAGGTCGCTATCGACCTCGTCGTCGCTGGGGAAATCCTGCTTCAGCGGATTCTGGTAGCGCTGAAAAGCCGACAGGGCAAAGCCGCCGATCGGCCCGTGCCAGTCGTCGGGACCGCGCGGCAGGTTGCTCCACCACCACAGGCCCACGTTCATCGCGGCCACCACGATGGCGAGCAAAACCGCTGCGATGAATGGATGACGGCTGTCCTGAATAGCTGGTGTCGAGCTCAAAACGGTCCCCGTGGGTGCCTCACACGAGGCCTAAAAGCCCGAGGAGCTTACTAACGCAGGGCGTAAGGCTCAATAAAGATGATCAAAACGGGTCAGCGAGAGGTCAGGGGTAGGGCCATTGGCGAGCGGGCAGGAGTAAGAAAAAAGTAAAGCGCCCTAACTGCTCTCACTCGTTTCTCACCCCTGGCTGCTCGCTCCCGGGGCTTATTTGAGCAGCGAACGCAGCATCCAGGCCGTCTTCTCATGCTCCATCAAGCGGCCGGTCACCAGGTCGGCGGTGCCTTCGTCACCGGCTTGGTCGGCAGCCTTGATCGTCTGGCGTGCCGTATGGGCGGCGATTTCATGGCCTTCGACCAACTGGCCGACCATCTCCTTCCACTCCGGCACGCCCGGCTCTTCCTTGATCGAGGTGAGCTTGCCGAACTGGCTGTAGGAGCCCGGTGCGAACACGTCCAGGGTGCGGATGCGCTCGGCGACTTCGTCGGCGGCCAGCCATAGTTCGTTGTACTGGGTCTCGAACATCGTGTGCAGGCTGTTGAACTGCGGGCCGGTGATGTTCCAGTGGAAGCTGTGGGTCTTCAGGTAAAGCGAGTACGTATCGGCAAGCAGCTGCGACAGCTGCTGGGCGACCTGTTCGCGGTCCTTTTTGGCGATACCGATGGAAATGGCCATGATTTGCTCCTTCAGAGGGTTCTGTTTTAGAGCTTAGCGGCCGCAGTTGTTAGGAAGAAATGAAAGTTGCCGATCTCGCCGATAGGCTCCGGCTATCATATGCGGCTCGATGAATACCCCATCCGCCAACGCATCCCTCCACCACGATCGCCTGCGCAACCTGCGCAAGGCACTCAACGGCGTTAGCAGCCGCGATTTCGGCCGCCTGCTCGGTCGCTGGCGTGGTCAGCAACGCCAGCCCGATGAAAGAAAGCTCGAGGCGCTCGCCGCCGACATCGAAACCTCCGCGGCCAAACGCCGCGCCCGTGTCGCGGCCAAGCCACCGATTCGCCTGGACGAATCGTTGCCGATCACCGCGCGCGCCGATGAAATCGTCAAGCTGATCCGCGAGCATCAGGTCGTGGTGATCGCCGGCGAGACCGGTTCGGGCAAGACCACCCAGCTGCCTAAGCTGTGCCTGGCGGCAGGGCGCGGCGAGGCCGGCATGATCGGCTGTACCCAGCCGCGCCGGCTGGCGGCCCGCTCGGTGGCGCGCCGTGTCGCCGAGGAACTGGCCACTCCCTTGGGCGACAAGGTCGGCTTCCAGGTGCGTTTCAACGATCAGGTCTCCGAGCAGAGCCTGATCAAGTTCATGACCGACGGCATCTTGCTGGCCGAGACCCAGGGCGATCCCTGGCTGTCGGCCTATGACACGATCATCATCGACGAGGCGCACGAACGCAGCCTCAATATCGATTTCCTGCTCGGCTATCTGAAGCGGCTGATCGTCAAGCGACCGGAGCTGAAGATCATCGTGACGTCCGCCACGATCGATACCGGGCGCTTTGCCGAACATTTCGGCGGCGCGCCGGTGGTGTCGGTGGAAGGCCGTGCCTATCCGGTCGAGGTTCGCTGGCGCAGCATCGACGAGATCAACGCACGCCGGGGCCAGAAGGCCGGCGACATGCAACAGGGCGGTGCGGAACATCTCGCTGCCGTGCTCGACGAGATCAGCCACGACGATCCGCGTGGCGATGTGCTGGTGTTTCTTCCGGGTGAACGCGAAATTCGCGACGCGCATCTGCTGCTGTCGCGCCGCCAGTATCGCGAAACGGAAATCATGCCGTTGTACGCGCGCCTATCGGCCGCCGACCAGGACCGTGTGTTCAAGCCGGGCAACAAGCGACGCGTGGTCTTGACCACCAATGTGGCCGAGACCTCGTTGACCGTGCCGCGCATCCGCTACGTGATCGACAGCGGCCAGGCGCGTGTCAAGCGCTACAGCCAGCGCAGCCAGCTGGAGCGCCTGCATGTCGAGCCGATTTCCCAGGCGGCAGCGGACCAGCGCAAGGGCCGTTGCGGTCGCGTCGGTCCGGGCATCTGTTTTCGTCTATACGACGAGGCCGACTACAACAGCCGCGCCGCCTATACCGATCCGGAACTGTTGCGCTCGTCCCTGGCCAACGTCATTTTGCGCATGCTGTCGCTGCAGTTGGGCGAGGTCGATGAGTTTCCGTTCCTGGAGGCACCCGATCCCCGCGTGATCGCCGACGGTTATCGCCGCCTGGCCGAAATTTCCGCGATCGACGACAAGCGCCATCTGACCGCGATCGGCCGCACCCTGGCGCGCCTGCCAATCGATGTCCAGCTGGCGCGCATGCTGGTCGAAGCGCAGCAGCGCGCCAGCCTGCGCGAGCTGCTGACGATCGTGTCTTTCCTGAGCATCCAGGATCCGCGCGAGCGGCCGGCAGATGCACGCCAGCAAGCCGATGCGGCACATGCGCTGTTTGCCGATCCGAAATCGGATTTCGTCGGCGTGCTGAATCTGTGGCGCGAATACACCAAGGCCCATGAAGACCTGACGCAGTCGAAGCTGCGTGACTGGTGTTCTCGCCATTTCCTCAGTTTCATGCGCATGCGCGAGTGGCGCGAGTTGCATCGGCAGCTGTTGTTGGTCACTCAGGAGCTGGGTTGGAGTCTGGCCGCGAAAACGCCCTCGCAGGAACGGGTGCAGCAGGCTCCATCGCCATCACGCGAGCAAACCGGGCGTCGTCGCAAGCCTGCGGATAAACCGCAACCGGCGGCTCCGGCAGAAAAAGCGGTTGCGCGTGACGAAGGCGAAGCCTTGTACGAATCGGTCCACCGCAGCCTGCTCGCCGGTCTGCCGACCCAGGTGGGGCACAAGGACGAAAAAGGCGTTTACCGCAGCACACGCGAACGTCGCTTCCAGGTATTCCCCGGATCGGCGCTTTCCAAGGTGCCGCCCGCCTGGGTCTTTGCCGCACAGATTCTCGATGTCGGCGGTCGCGTATGGGGCATGATGTGCGCCCGCGTCGAACCGCTATGGATCGAACAGCAGGCCGAGCATCTGTTGCGCAGCAGTTGCCGCGAAGCACACTGGTCGCGCAAGCGCGGCACCGTGGTTGCCTACGAGCAGGTCAGCTTGTTTGGTTTGATCCTGGTCGAGCGTCGCCCGGTGACTTTCCAGAAGCAGGATCCTGCACTGGCGCATCAGATTTTCCTGCGCGAGGCGCTGGCACGCTGCGATATCGATACGCGCACCGATTTCATTCGCGCCAATCAGCGGGTGCTGGAGGACGCACAAGGCATCGAGGCGAAGCAGCGCCGCGAGGGCCTGATCCGTCACGAGGACGACCTGACCGCGTTCTTCGAGGGCAAGTTGCCCGAAGAGGTGGCCAGCAGCCGCGCGCTCGACGCTTGGTATCGGCAAGCACGCCCGGCTGAGCAGGCGGCGTTGCGCTGGTCGCTGGACGATGTGTTGGTCGGCGGTACAGGACTCGACCCCAAGGCGTTCCCGGCAAGTCTGGATATCCCGCCACAGCGCTATCGCCTGGAATACCGCTTCATGCCCGGCGATGAAGCCGATGGCGTGACGCTGCATCTGCCGTTGGCGATGTTGAACGCACTACCGACGGCGCGCTGCCAGTGGCTGGTGCCCGGCTTGCTGGGTGAGAAAGTCGCCGAGCTGATTCGCGGCCTGCCCAAGGCGTTGCGGCGCAATTTCGTGCCTGCGCCGGACTTCGCGCGTGCCTTCATCGAAGCCGAAAGCCCGCGTGACGAGTCGCTGACCAGGGCGTTGGCCGCTTTCCTCAAGCACGCCACCGGCGTCGATATCGACGCCAATGAGTTTGCCGGCATCGAGCTGCCGCGGCATTTCCTGATGCGTTATCGCCTGTTCGATGGCGACGACAAGAACGGTCGCGGCCAGACCCTGGCAACCAGCCGCGATCTCGCCGAACTTCGTGCGCAATGGGAAGGGCGTGCACGCGAAGCGTTCTCGCGCAAGACGGATATCGAGCTAACGCGCGAGGAAGTCACCGGTTGGGATTTCGACGAGATCCCTGCACAGGTGCGTTCCGATGGCGGCCTGATGGCCTTCCCGGCACTGGTCGATCTCGGCGAGACGGTGGCCTTGCGTGTGTTCGAGCGTGCCGACGAAGCCCGAGAGGCTCACCGTGGCGGCGTCGTGCGCTTGCTGCGCAACGCGATCGCCAGCGATATCAAGCAGGCCCGTCGCCGCTTGCCGGTAGGCAATGCCATGGCCCTGAAGTATGCGCCGCTGGGCGGGGTGGACGGTTTGCGCGAAGACCTGGTCGAAGGCGGCTTTACCGATCTGCTGGAGCGCCACAACCTGGATGTGCGAACCGCGGCCGCGTTCGAGACCTTGCACACGCAGATGGCGCGCGAGGTATTCGCCGCAGCGGTCGAGCGCCTGAAACTGGCCGAACCGATCGTCGATGCGCAAGCGGATCTGAAGCCCTGGCTCGAGCCGCCGCTAATGGGTTTTGCGCGCGCCAGCTACGACGATCTGCGCGAGCAGTTCGACGCCCTGCTGACTCCCGGATTCCTGCGCGACCTGTCGACCTCCCGGCTGGCGCATTTCCCGCGTTATCTAAAGGCTATGCGTCTGCGCGCCGAACGCTTGCGGCAGGATCCGACCAAGGACCAGCAACGCATGCTGCAGGTGCTGCCGTACTGGCGCCAGTATCTGCAGCTGCGTGCCGAAGGTGCCGGCCCGCTCGATGAGCTGCGCTGGCTGATCGAGGAATGGCGCGTGTCGCTGTTCGCGCAGGAGCTGAAAACCGCCGAGCCGGTCTCCGCCAAGCGGCTGGCCAGGGCGGTCGAAGCGCTCGGTTAAGCGTTTCGGCCGCCTTAGCCGCTAAAATAGCGGCATGGCCCAAGCTGCTGACCTTTCCGCTTCCGACCGCTTCGCCGCCTGGCGTGCGCGGGAGCTTCCGCGCGTGCTGGCCGATGCGTTCGAAGCGTGCGAGCACAAGGCCGTTGCGATGGCCGAATGCGTCGATGTGCTCGATCTGCTGGGTATGTTGGGCTGCGACGCGCAGACGCAGGCTGCCGCGTTGTGGTTCGAGCTGAGCGAAGTAGACCCGGACGCCTGGGCGGTGCACAAGGCGAAGCTCCCGGTGGAAATGCAGAAGCTGGTCGCCGGTCAGGCCGCCGCCGGACAGGTCTGGGCGTTGCATGCGCAGCGTGCGCCTGGCAGCGGCAGCGAGGGCCTGCGTCGTCTGCTGCTGGCGATCATTCGCGACGTACGCGTGGTGTTCATCCTGCTGGCACGCCAGCTCGCCAAGCTGCGTGCGGCCAGCGCCCTGCCCGAAGATCAACGCCGCCTGCTGGCGCAGTTGACGACGGACATCCATTCGCCGCTCGCCAACCGGCTCGGTATCTGGCAGTTGAAGTGGGAGCTGGAGGATCTTTCCTTCCGCTATCTGCAGCCGGACACCTATCGGCGCATCGCCAAGCTGCTGGACGAGCGCCGCGCGGATCGCGAGAGTTTTATCGCCGAGTCGCTGTCGGTGCTTCGCCTGGCGCTGGAATCGGCCGGCGTGCGTGCCGATCTTGCCGGGCGGCCCAAGCACATCTACTCGATCTGGAAAAAGATGCAGCGCAAGTCGCTGGATTTTTCCGATCTCTATGACATCCGCGCGGTGCGCGTGCTGGTCGACAGCGTGGCCGACTGCTATGCCGCGCTCGGCGTCGTGCATACGTTGTGGCCGCATCTGCCGGGCGAATTCGACGACTACATCGCGCGGCCCAAGGGCAACGACTACCGTTCGCTGCACACCGCGGTGATCGGGCCGCACGGCAAGACGCTGGAAGTACAGATCCGCACGTTCGAAATGCATCGCATCAACGAGCTCGGCGTGGCGGCACACTGGCGCTACAAGGAGGGTGGCAGCGGCGACAGCGAGTTCGAAGCGAAGATCGCCTGGATGCGTCGCCTTCTCGAACCACGTGGCGAGAGCGAAAGCGATAGCGAACTGGCCGCCGGCCTGCAGACCGAACTGCTCGAAGACCGTGTCTATGTGCTGACGCCGCGTGGCGAAGTGGTGGACTTGCCGCGCGGTGCGACCGTGCTGGATTTCGCCTATCACGTGCACACGGAAGTCGGTCACCGTTGCCGTGGCGCCAAGGTCAATGGCCGCATCGTGCCGCTGACGTTCCAGCCACAAAGCGGCGATCGCATCGAGATTCTTACCGCCAAGCTGGCCGAGCCGAGTCGCGACTGGCTATCGGTGCATCACGGCTATCTGCACACCTCGCGCGCGCGTGAAAAGGTGCGCGTATGGTTCCGCCGTGTGGCACAGGAGGCCAACCTGGCGGTCGGTCGCAGCATGCTCGAGCGCGAACTGCGCCGCATGGCGGTGTCTTCGTCCGATCTGTCGAAGTTGCCGGCGCATTTTCATCTGAAGAACCATGACGAGCTGCTGATCGCCTTGGCGCTGGGCGAGATCAACCCGGGCCAGATCACGCGGTTCCTGCAGGAGGCCGCCGCGCCGCCGGCCGAAGAGGTGACGCAGTCCTCGTTGCCGGTCACCTCGCGGCACGCCACCATCGAGCACAGTGCGCTCAGCATCGAGGGCGTCGGCAATCTGCTCACCACGCTGGCGCGGTGCTGCCAGCCGCTGCCGGGCGATCCGGTCAAGGGCTTTATCACCCGCGGTCGCGGCGTCTCGGTGCACCGCGCCGATTGCATCAGCCTGGCGCGCCTGGCAAGGCGCGATCCGGATCGGGTGATCGACGTCGAGTGGGGCAGGGTGGCCGCACAGGCCTACGAGGTCGACATCGAGCTGCATGGCTATGATCGCAAGGGTTTGCAGAAAGACGTCACCGCCCTGATCAGCAACTTCGGCACCCACATCATTGCCTCCTCGAGCCGGGTCTTTACCCGGACCGGCGAGGTCGAGATGCGCTTTACCTTGCGCGTACGCGATTTCGAGCAGCTGTCGATCCTGCTCGGCCGTCTGACCGCACTGCCCAACGTGGTAGACGCGCGCCGCGTGGGCGGCAAGTAGCCCGACAAAGGTGTCGGCCGCGGCCCGGCGGGCCTTTCTGGCGGTTGAACCACGCGCCGGTCCGAGCCGGTGGCGTTCATGGCGCGATGTTAAGCTTTCGCCCGTTGCCTTGAGGCTATCTATCTATGAGCGGACGCAAAGATCAGCATGACCAGGGTGGTCGCACCGAGCCACGCCTGGGCAATCTGGACGGTTGGGACAAGCCGCAAGTGCAGGCGCCGCGCGACGAGCTGCCGCATTTCGGCGTCGACCCCGATCGCCGCCGCCATGGCGCGCCGCCGCCGCGTGCGCCCAAGTCGAGCAAGCGTGGCTGGCTGTTGCCGGTCCTGCTGCTGGTGGTCATCGGCGTGGTGGCCTTTGCCTGGGTCGAGCAGGACCGCTTGCGCGGGCTGGTGCCCAGCACCGAACTCAACGACGTACTTGGCCGCGCCGATCAGGCGCTGCATGACGGCCATCTGGACGGCAATGATGGCAAGAGTGCGCGCGAGCTGTACGAGGCCGCACGCGCGCTCGAGCCGGACAATGATCGCGCTCGCGATGGTTTGCGTCAGGTCGGTCAGGCTGAGATCGCCCGTGCTGATGCGGCTGTACGCGACGGCAAGCTCGATGAGGCCGCGCTGGCCTTGAACGCTGCGCGCGAACTGCTTGGCGGTGGCGCCGATGTCGAGCGGCTGGATCAGCAGATCAGCAAGGCGCGTAGCGCCAATGTGCAGCCGGATGGCTTGATCGAACGTGCGCAGCAGGCGCTGGCCGACGGCCGTCTGGATGGCGACGACGGCGCCGGCAATCTGTATCGGCAGGTGCTGGCGATCGATCCGAATAACGCGATCGCCCTGCACGGCATGGACAAGGTTGCCGATGGCCTGGCCGCCCAGGCACGCAAGGCACTCGATGCGGGTGACCGTAACGCCGCGGCAGCGATCGTCGACAAGCTGGCCGTGCTCTTGCCAAACTACGGTGAGCTGCCGTCGTTGCGCGCTGCATTGGTGCAGGCGCAGAAACAGGACAGCGGCGAGCTGGCCGATGACCTCAAGCAAGGTCAGGATGCGTTGCGCGCCGGTCGTATCGACGGCGACGGCGAAGACACTGCGCTGGCGTATTTCAAGTCGGCACTGGCGATCGACGCGGACAATGCCGAGGCCAAGGCCGGCCTGGGACAGGTCGCGCAGGCCTTGATCGTGCAGGCCAATGCGGCGATCGATGCGAACGACAGCGCACACGCCACACAACTGTTGGATCGCGCCGCATCGTTTGCGCCCAAGTCGGCCGACCTTGCTGCCGCACGTGCTCGTCTTGGCGATCTGAACAAACGCGCCACCGCCAATACCAATCTCACCGCCACGGCCGCCGGCGAAGACGGCGATGTGGGGCAGGCGTCGCCGGCGCAACTGACACCGCAGCAGAGCGCGCAGATCGCACGCATGCTGCAGAACGCGGATATCGCCGCCAAGCGCGGCCAGATCATGTTGCCGCCGGGCGACAGTGCCTACGATCTGTATCGCGGCGCACTGGCCATTGATGGCAACAACGAAGCCGCGCGACGTGGGCTGCAGGAGCTGCCGAACCTGGTGTCGCGCCAGTTCAACCAGGCCATGTCCAACGGCAATCTGGTGCAGGCCGAAGGTTTCCTCGGCGACCTTTCCGACCTGGCGCCGGGCGATGCCGGCCAGGATCAGTTGCGCCAGCGTCTGGCCGGTGCCTGGATGGATCAGGCCGAGCAACAACTGGGGCGCGGCGATCGTCCTGGTGCTACGCAATCGCTCAATCACGCCGGCAAGCTGGCGACGGGCAACGCAAGGCTGCAGCAATTGCAGGCACGTTTGTCGGCAGGGCGGTGAGGTCGGCATGACGGTGGTGGTGTTTGGCGGTAGCGGCCAGATCGGCCGCTTTTTGCTACCGAGCCTGTTGGCTCGTGGCGAACAAGTAGTTGCGTTCAGTCGTAACGAGCAGCCACCGATCGAAGGCGTACGCTGGCTGCATGGGCACGTGGCCGTTGCGTCGCTGCCGGAAGGACCGATCAGCGCCATCATCAGCATGGGCCCGTTGGTCGGTTTCGACGAATGGCTGGGCAGGGTCGATCTGCGTTCGCGACCGCGTGTGATTGCCACCAGCTCGATGAGCGCGCAGACCAAGCTCGATTCGGAACTGCGCAGCGAGCGCGAGCTGGCGCAAAGCCTGCGTGACAGCGAAGCGCGGCTAGCGCGTGTCTGCGAACGTAACGGTTGTGCCTGGACGGTGTTGCGGCCGACCATGATCTATGGCGTCGGCATGGACAAGAGTCTGACGCCGATCGCACGACGCGCGATGCGCACCCGAGTGTTTCCCCTGCTCGCTGGGAAGGGATTGCGTCAGCCGGTACACGCCGAAGATATCTCGCTGGCCATCATCGCCGCACTCGATCATCGCGAAGCCTCTGGCTATGTGCTGCCGATCGGCGGTGGCGAACGCCTGAGCGTGCACGACATGTTCGCGCGCATTCGCAGCAGCCTTCCCGGCTGGACCTTGCCCTTGCCGGTCCCGATGCGGGTGTTACGCGTGTTGCGCTATATGGTGCATAGCGTTCGCGGTGCCCTGTCGCGTTTCCAGGTGGATCTGGTGGCCGACAACAGTGAGTTGGAGCGTCGCCTCGGCGTGCGGCCACGGCCGTTCCGGCCCGATCCGACCTGCTGGGGATATGACAAGAAAAGCTAGCCCAGGGTCTTGATAGCAGCGTTTCGCCCTCTCATGCCCGCAAATAGTCACGAATCCCGGCCCGGCGTTCAGACGCCCGCCGGCCAGCAGGCCCTATGATCCCTGACACTTTGCAGCTAGGGATCTCCCCGCGTTGGCCTTTCTGAACCGACTTTCCTCGTTCGCTCGCGCCTGCTGGCCCTGGATACGCATTCCATTCTGGGTCTGCATGGGGCTTTTGTTCGGCTTCGTCCTGCCGTACACGGTCATCCTCAACAAGCGCGTCCAGGATCGCTTCAATGACCTGGTTTTCGCGGTGCCGACGCGTGTCTACGCACGCCCCTTGCCATTGGCGGCCAATACGCCGATGACCCCGGCCGCGCTGGAACTGGAGCTGACCTTCGCCGGCTATACCCGTGATGAGCGCGGTGACGTCGCCGGCAGCTGGACCAAGGATGGCTCCGCCTACGTGATCGATTCGCGTGGCTATGCCGGCCCTGACGGCGGTGAGTTGCCGCGACGCGTTCGCGTCGTCTTCGGCAAGGGCCAGATCCTGTCGGTCAAGGATCTGGCCAGCGGCAAGCCGGTCGATACGGTGCATCTCGATCCCGCGCGTATTGCCACGTTGTACGGCGCGTCGCAGGAAGAGCGCCGCATCGTGCGCCTCGCCGATGTGCCGCCGCTGCTGCTCAGTGGCTTGCAGGCGGTCGAGGATCGCGACTTCAAGCATCATTTCGGTATCGACCTGTCGGCGATCCTGCGTGCGAGTTTTGCCAATCTGCGCGCCGGACACACGGTGCAGGGCGGCTCGACGTTGACCCAGCAGCTGGTGCGCAATCTGTTCCTCGATCGCGATCAGAATTTCACGCGCAAGTTCAACGAAGCGCTGATGTCGATCCTGATCGAAGCGCATTACGACAAGAGCCGCATTCTCGAGGCCTACGTCAACCAGGTCTTCCTTGGCCAGCAAGGCGGGCAGGCGGTGCATGGTTTTGCTGCTGCGTCGGAATTCTATTTCGGCCGCCGCATGGAAGACCTGCGTCCGCAGGAAGTGGCCTTGCTGGTGGGCATGGTCAAGGGACCGAGCTACTACGATCCGCGTCGCTACCCCGATCATGCGTTGTCGCGCCGCAACCTGGTGCTGCAACAGTTCGTCGACACGGGCTTGTTGACGGCCGAGCAGGGCAAGGCAGCGCAAGCGACGCCGCTTGGGTTGGCCAGCGCGGGGCAGCTTCCGCACAACCGGTTCCCAGCCTTCATGCAATTGGTACGTGCGCAGATCACCAGCGATTTCGACGACGACACGTTGAGCGCCGGCAATCTGAGCATCTTCACCACGCTTGATCCGGCCGCGCAGCTCTACGCCGAACAGGCCATTACCACCACCGCCAAGGCATTGGGCAAGCGCGGCGACGCGGCGCAGGCGGCCGGTGTGGTGACCGATGCACAAACCGGCAATGTGCTGGCGATCGTCGGCTCGAAGGAGCCGGGCGATCAGGGCTTCAATCGCGCCATCGATGCGCGTCGCCCGATCGGTTCGCTGATGAAGCCGTTCGTGTATCTGGTGGCACTGACCGATCCGTCGCGCTGGAATCTTTCAACGCTGATCGATGATTCGCCGGTGGCGATGCGTCAGCCGGACGGCACGATGTGGACGCCACAGAACGACGAACACGATGTCCATGGCCTGGTGCCGATGGTCGACGGTCTCATTCATTCGTGGAACCTGGCGACCATCCATCTGGGCATGGATGTCGGCGTGCCGCGCATCAAGGCTTTCCTGGAGTCGTTCGGCCTGCAGGATGTGAACCCCAGTCCGTCGTTGCTGCTGGGTGCGCAGGATCTGTCGCCGCTGCAAGTCGCGCAGCTCTACCAGTACATCGCCACCGATGGCCATGCGCTGCCGTTGCTCGCGGTGCGTGGCGTGGTCGACGGCGACGGTCGCACCATCAAGCGTTATGAAGTGAAGGGCGGCAAGGGCGAATACCAGGACGCCGTGCGACTGACGACCTGGGCGATGCAGCAGGTGGTGCGCTCGGGCACGGCGGCGGCGATCGGCAATTCCAGCCTCGGTGTGCTCAACGCAGCAGGCAAGACCGGTACCAGCAACGATCAGCGCGATAGCTGGTTCGCCGGCTTCACCGGTGATCATCTGGCGGTGTTCTGGATGGGCCGCGACGACAACAAGCCGAGCGGCCTGTACGGCGCCACCGGCAGCCTGCGCGTGTGGCAGGAACTGTTCCGTAAATTGCCGACGCGGCCGTTGCCGGCCGCGGTGGGTGAAAACCTGGAGCTGGCCTGGATCAATCCGCAGGAAGGCAAGCGGACCGACCCTTCCTGCCAGGGTGCACGACAATTTGCGGTGGTTGCCGGTACGCTGGCCGCCAACACGGAAGGCTGCTTCTGGCAACATGTCGAAAATCTGTTCGGCGGCGGTCAGGATCAGCCCGCCTCGGCCTCCACTGCACCCGCACGAGATTGACCTCATGTCTTTACTGAAACATGTCCCGCTGGCTCTCGCCGCACTGCTGCTTGCAGCCTGCGCAACGCCCGAGCCACCCGCGCCGCCGGCCCCGCAGGTGCGTGCCGATAGTTTGATCATTGCGTCGATCAAGGCCGCCGGCGACAAGGAAAAGTCGATCATCGACGTCAATCCCTTGCGCGAACCCGGCGTGACCTCGCTGCAGGACGGTGCCAGCGCCGATGTGCTTGCCGGTCGCTATGCCGACGCGGCGACCAAGCTCGATCAGGCGATTAAACTCAGCCCCGACTCGCCGGATTTGTTGCAGGATCGTGCCGAAGTAGCGATCCGGCTGCATGATTATGCCGGCGCCGAAAAACTGGCCCATCACTCGTGGGAGCTGGGTCCGCGCCTGGGGCCGCTATGCGCACGCAACTGGCAGACCATCGTCGAGCTGCGCGATCGTGCGGGCGACCAGGCCGCTGCCGCCAGCGCGCGCAAATGGGTCCAGAAGTGCCATGTCGAGGGCGTGCCGCGTTATTGATGGCGTAGTGCACGCTTGGAGGTATTTATAGGAGCGACTTCAGTCGCGACCGGCTCGTGACTTAGTAGCAAGCCACGCCAAACAACCTCTCCGTCATTCCAGCCTACGCCGGGATGACGATGAAAACTGAGGTTCTTCAAGGTTCCTTGAAGTTGCTGCATTAGCGGCCACCCCCAAATCGGCGATACTAGCCCGATGACCGACCCGGATATCTCCGCACTACTCGGTGCGGACGGCCCCTTCGCCCGCGACTTGCCGAACTTCCTGCCGCGCGAAGCGCAGCAGGTGATGGCGCGGGCGGTGCAGCACGCCATCGCCGAGCGCGACATCCTGATCGCCGAGGCGGGCACCGGGACTGGCAAGACCTATGCGTATCTCGTGCCAGCCTTGCTGTCGGGAGATCGCGTGATCGTATCGACCGGCACCAAGGCGTTGCAGGACCAGCTGTATTTTCGCGATCTGCCGCGCGTGCATTCGGTGCTGGGGACTCATCTGAAAACTGCCTTGCTCAAGGGGCGTTCCAACTATCTGTGCCTGTATCGGCTGGATCAGACGGTGCGCGAAGGTGCCACCTTCGATCGCACGCAGGCATCGCAGCTCGCATCGATACGTGCCTGGTCCGCACGCACGCGGCGCGGTGATCGGATGGAGTTGGCCGAAGTTCCCGAGGAATCGTCGCTATGGCCGCGCGTAACGTCCACACCGGAAAACTGCCTGGGCGTGGAGTGTCCGTTCTACGATGACTGTCACGTGATCAAGGCACGCAGGGATGCACAGGAAGCGGACATCGTGGTGGTCAATCATCATCTGCTGTTCGCCGATCTTGCCTTGAAGCAGGAAGGCTTCGGCGAAATCCTGCCTGGCGCGCAGGCTTTTATTCTGGATGAAGCACACCAGATTCCCGAGCTGGCCGGACAGTTCTTTTCGCAGAGCATCAGTGCGCGCCAGTTGACCGAGCTGGCGCAGGACAGCTTGAACGAATGCAACGGCATCACCGGCGCGATCGGTGCCGTGCTCGAGCCAGTCGAAGCGGTGCAGGATGCGGTGCGCAGATTACGCCTGACCCTGGACCCATTGCCACAGCGTGGTCCGTTCCATCTGCTCGAAAGCTACGCCAATGTGCGTGAGGCGATGCGCGACGTGCGCGAGTTGATCGCCGCGCTGGCCGACGTGCTGGCGTCCCAGGCCGAACGCTCGCGCGGCTTTGCCAACGTCTACGAGCGTGCCTCTACGCTAAGCGAGCGTTTCGACCGTATCGCCGAAGGCGATGGCGAACAGGACGTGCGCTGGTACGAGCAGTTCCCGCGCGGCTTTGCGCTGCATGCCACGCCGCTGGATCTTGCCGCACCGCTGCGCGGTTTGCGTGAGCGTACCCAGGCGGCATGGATCCATACTTCGGCCACGCTTTCGGTCGCTGGTGACTTTGGACATTTCGCGCGCCAGCTCGGCCTGGACGATCCACAGACGTTGAGTCTGGAAAGTCCGTTCGATTATCGCGAGCAGGCGCTGTGCTATCTCCCGCCGGGCTTGCCCGACCCGGCCGCGCGCGATTACACCGAACGCGTCATCGATGCGGTCATGCCGGTGCTGGAAGCATCGAACGGCCGCGCGTTCCTGCTGTTCACCTCGCATCGTGCCCTGCGGCGCGCGGCAGATTTGTTGCGCGAACGCGTACCGTGGCCGTTGTTCGTCCAGGGCGATGCACCGCGCCACCGCCTGCTGGAAGAGTTTCGCGCCAGCGGTCATGGCGTGTTGCTCGGTGCGGCGAGTTTTTGGGAAGGCGTCGACGTGCAGGGTGAGGCGCTCTCGGTCGTCGTCATCGACAAGCTGCCGTTTGCGGCACCTGACGATCCTGTATTGCAGGCGCGTCTGGAAGCACTCGAGCAATCGGGTATCAATCCCTTTATGGGCTGGCAGGTGCCCAGCGCGGTCATCGCGCTCAAGCAGGGTGCCGGGCGTCTGATTCGCGATGTGCGCGATCGCGGCGTGCTGGTGCTGTGCGATCCGCGCCTTACCGGCAAAGGCTACGGCAAGCTTTTTCTGGCCAGCCTGCCGCCCATGCCGCGTACGCGCGAGATTGCCGACGTGCAGGCGTTTTTTGCCCGCACTCCCGCGCCCCTGCTCGACGGGGACGCAGCGCCATAACTTTGCCCCTTGTCGCGCCGCGCGCTGCCAGGGCAGGCCCGGCTGGCGACGGATGGGCGTGATGTGATGCGATCGTTTCCAACAAGGAATGGGGTCGCATCGTGAAAAGCTGGTTTCATACCGTTACTGCCAAGGTCCTGGGAGTCGGGTTGTTGGCATTGTTGATGCTGATTCCGCTTGGCCAGGTGCAGACTCTGGTGACCGAGCGACAAGCACTGCGTGAAACGGCAGTCACCCAGATTGCCCAGGGATGGGGTGGCCGCCAGGTGCTTGGCGGTTTGTTGCTGGCGGTACCAGGGCAACGCACGGCGTTGCTGGCGGACAACCAAACGACGCGCATGATCGCCACCACGGACGCGGTGCTGCCCGACACATTGAAAACCGATGTGACGATGCAAGTACAGACGCGCAGCTATGGCATCTATGCCGCGCCGGTCTACCTGTCGTCCGTGCATATCAGTGGACGCTTCTTGCCGGAGGATCTGCTCAAGGCGCGCCAGGCCAGTGCGTCGCAGTGGCAGCCTGGCAAGGCGGAAGTACGGCTGCTCCTGAGCGATCTGCGTGGATTGCGTGACGCCAGCGATCTGCGCATCAACGGCAAGCCCGCACGCTTTGCTTCATCGGCCGAGCGCATGAGCGAACTGTCCAGCGTGGTCGTGCCGATCGATCTCGATGCGCTGGGCGATCAGCCGATCGAATTCGAGTTGCAGCTTCAATTGGCAGGTACCGAGTCGTTGCAGGTGCTTCCGTTGGGGCGCAATAGCGACCTGACGATACATGCCCCGTGGGGCGACCCGAGTTTTATCGGCGCCGCCTTGCCGGTGGAGCGTGAGGTGTCGGCAAAGAACTTCAGCGCGCATTGGCACGCTTCCGATCTCAATCGCAGTTACGGTCAGCATTGGGAATACAGCGACGTCGGCGTGGGGCAGGCCATGAGTGCCTCGGCGTTCGGTGTGCAGCTGTATCAACCGGTGGATATCTATCAACGCAATGAGCGCGCGGTGAAATATGGTCTGCTGTTTATCGGCATGACCTTCGTGGTGTTCTTTCTGTTCGAAGTGCTGAAGCGACTACGCGTGCACCCGGTGCAATACTTGTTGATCGGTGCGGCGCTGGCGACCTTCTATGTGGTGCTGCTGGCGCTGTCCGAGCAGATTGGATTTGCGCTGGCTTACGCCTTGGCCGCTGTAGCCGTGGTTGTCATTGTTGGCGGCTATGCTGCCGCGGTGCTACGTGCGCGGCGTGCCGGCCTGTTGCTCGGCGGCGCGTTGGCGCTGGTTTATACCTTGCTCTATGGGCTGATTGCCGCCGAGCAATACGCCCTGTTGGTCGGTGCCTTCGCCCTGCTGGCTGCGGTCGCTTTGATGATGTATTTGACCCGTCGCATCGACTGGTATGCCTACGCGCCGATTTCCGCCGCACGCCCCGATCCGGCTACCATGGAAACGCTATGAACCTGCTTGCCATCGAAACCGCCACCGAAGCCTGTTCCGTCGCCCTAGTGCACGGGGATCAAATCATCGCGCGCAGCGAGCTGGCACCGCGCCGACACGCCGAGCTGGTGTTGCCGATGGCCGACGCCCTGCTGGCCGAAGCCGGCCTGGGGCGTCATGCGCTCGACGCGATAGCGGTCGGTCGTGGTCCGGGTGCGTTTACCGGCGTACGCCTGGGCGTATCGCTGGCGCAGGGCATGGCGCTGGCGCTGGACTGCCCGGTGATTACAGTGTCCTCGCTGGCGGCCCTGGCGCTGGAGGCCGAGCATGACGATGCCGCTATTCTCGCGGTGATCGACGCCCGCATGGGCGAGATCTATGCGGCCTGCTATCGCAATGATGGGCAAGGTGGCCTGGTATCGCTCGATACGGAGCGTGTCGGCACCGCCGATACGCTCAGCCTGCCTGAAGCGGCACAGTGGCAGGTCGTGGGAAGCGGTTGGGCAACGTATGAGGCCGTATTGCGCGAGCGCTTACCTTCGGCGCCCGTGTGGGCCGATGGTGCGCGTTATCCGCAGGCGCGTCACGTGGCGGAGCTTGCCGTACGCGAGTTTCAGGCCGGCCATGCGCATGCGCCTGAGCTCGCTTTGCCGGTCTATCTGCGCGACAAGGTAGCGCTGACCCTGGTCGAACAGGGCCGCGCTTAAAACCCTTTACAGCTGGCCGATGGCCAGCTGTACCAGCAGGCTGCTGATCGATACGGCAGCCCACACACCCAGGCCGAGCAGGATCGGACGCAGTCCGGTCGATGCCATCTTGCGCAGGTTCGCCGACAAGCCGATTGCGGTCAGCGCGACGATGATCAGGAACTCGGCCAGTACGTGAATCGCCGGCAGGATCGTCGCGGGCACCAGGCCAGCCGTGCGGATCGCCGAGGCGACCAGGAACCACAGGATGAACCAGGGAAAGATGCGGCGAAGGCTGAAGTCGGTGCTGCCCTTTTTCTTTTCGCGCCAGGCCACCGCAAAAGCCAGCGCCAGGCATACCGGGATGATCAACGTGGCGCGCGTCAGCTTGACGATCGTGGCGTAGTCACCCGCTTCCTTGCTGAAGCTGTAACCGGCGGCGACGACCGACGAGGTATCGTTGATCGCGGTACCTGCCCACAGGCCAAAGCCCAGGTCGGACAGGTGCAGCAGGTGGCCGAGCAGGGGAAACAGCAGCACGGCGACCAGGTTGAACAGGAAAATCGTCGAGATCGCGAAGGCGGTGTCGTGCTCGTCCGGCTTGATGATCGGCGTCACCGCAGCAATCGCCGAGCCGCCACAAATGGCCGTGCCCACACCGATAAGAATCTTCAGCTTGTCGTGCACCTTAAGCGCGCGACCCAGACCCCAGGCGGCGAGAAAGGCCACGGTCATCGTCACCAGGGTCACCGACAGCGATTCCAGCCCGGTCTTGGCCACCTGGTTAAGGCTCAGGCCGAAGCCGAGCGCAATGATCGACCACTGCAGGATCTGCTTGCCGGCGAACTGGATGCCTGGCGTGAATTGCGCTCCGGGCGCGACCAGATTGCGGATGAGGATACCCAGCACGATTCCGAACACCGGGCCGCCGACCAACGGCATCAGGCGGCCTAGTCCCAGGGCGATGAGGGCGACAACGATGGCGAGAACGAGTCCCGGCATACGCTGGCCGAGATTGGGAAGGGGAAGGGACGCTGCGGGGGCTGACATCGGAGATTCCTTGGAGACGCTGCCATTGTCCTGCGCGCCACTTATCAAGAAAACTTGGAATTACTGATAGATATCATAAGATAAGCTTATGCTTCATATCAGCCCGCGCCAGCTCGAAGTCTTTGTACAGACCGCCTTGCACGGCAGCCTGCGCGCCGCCGCCGATGCGCTGCATCTCACCCAACCCGCAGCGAGCATGGCGCTGGCCGAGCTGGAGCGTCTGCTCGGATCTCCCGTGTTTGCCCGTGAGCGAGGGCGTTTGCATCTCAATGCGCGTGGACGGGAACTGCTGCCCTTGGCGCAGGAACTGCTGGAGCGTCATGCTGAATTCGGTCGGCGTAGTGGTCATGAAGCCACGTTGGGCGGCGAATTACGTATTGGCGCGAGCAATACGGTGGGCAATTACCGCGTCGGCGAGTTGTTGGGCGATTTTGTGCGCAAGCATCCGCAGGTTGCAGTGCGCCTGCGAGTAGCCAACACCGATGCGATCGCGCATGCATTGCTGGAGCACGCGCTGGATATCGGCTGTGTCGAGGGTCCGGTGGCACACCCATCATTGGAACTGCGCCCATGGCGCGACGACGATCTTGTCGTCTGTGCGCCACCTGACCATCCACTTGCCCGCAAACGCCGCTTGCTACCCGCCGACTTTGCCGGTGCGCGCTGGGTATTGCGCGAACCCGGCTCGGCAACCCGTGTCACCAGCGAACGCGCACTGGCGCAGTTGCCGCCGGGCGAAACGGTGTTGGAGCTCGATCAGACCGAAGCGATCAAGCAAAGCGTCGTTGCGGGTTTGGGCATCGCGTGCCTGCCGCAGGTTGCAGTGGTCGATGCGGTAGCGGCTGGCCGGTTGAAAGTGTTGAAGACGCCGTTCCTGGACCTGCACCGGAAACTGTCGTTGTTGTTGCATAAGGGGAAGTATCGCGGGGCGCTGCTGGAGGCGTTTCTGGCGTCGGTTGATCGGTGAGGTTTTAGAGCGGTGCAGGAAAGTATTTCGCGAGCACCTGGCCCCCTCACCCCAGCCCTCTCCCCCGGCAAAGCCAGGGGAGAGGGAGCACACAGAGGCAAGCTGTCAACGCTACGCGCTTTTACCCCCTCTCCCCTGGCTTTGCCGGGGGAGAGGGTTGGGTGAGGGGGGGCTCTAGAACCCCAATTCACTCAACCCCACATGCTCATCCGGCCGCCGCCCCTGCGCCCAATGAAACTTCCGCTCCTCAGCCTTGATCGGCTGATCATTGATGCTCGCATGGCGAAACTTCATCAGCCCATCCGCATCGAACTCCCAGTTCTCGTTGCCGTAGCTGCGATACCACTGCCCTGAATCGTCATGCCACTCATAGGCAAATCGCACTGCAATCCGGTTGCCGGCAAAGGCCCACAGCTCCTTGATCAACCGATAGTCCAGTTCCTTATTCCATTTGCGCTCGAGAAACGCACGCACCGCCTCGCGCCCATCGACGAATTCAGCGCGGTTGCGCCAATGCGTATCGGTCGTATAGACCAAGGACACCCGCTCGGGATCTCGGCTGTTCCAGGCGTCTTCGGCAAGTCGCACTTTCTGTTTGGCGGTTTCTTCGGTGAATGGCGGCACAGGTGGCTTGGTGGTCATGGCGGGAATCCATAAAGGTAGGTAGACAGATTTGTCTACATGGCAAGGCTAGCTAATGTAGACAGATCTGTCTACTATCCAGGACATGGCAACCCAGACCCCAGTTTCCGCCGCCCGCGAGCGCATCCTCACGACCGCCCACGACCTGTTCTACAGCGAAGGTGTACGCGCGACCGGTATCGATCGGGTGATTGCCGAATCGGACGTGACGAAAGTGACTTTCTATCGTCACTTTCCCAGCAAGAACGATCTGGTTCGCGCGTTTCTCGACTATCGTCACGAGCGCTGGATGAATTGGTTTGTCGACGCCTTGGCCAGATACGGAGCGGGCGAGGGCAAGATGGCAGCCGCGGTCATCGCCGCCATGCAGGAATGGTTCGAGTCCAAGACGTTTCGCGGCTGCGCTTTCATCAACAGCGTGGTGGAGCTGGGCGGCAGCCTGCCCGATGTGCTGGAGGTCTCACGAGGGCACAAGCAGTCGATGGTCGATGCGATAGCCCGGTATCTGCCGACTGCCTCACGCCGCGCGGGTGACGCCGTCGCGATCGCCGTGGCGATCGACGGCGCGATCATTCGTGCTCAGTACGACGAAACACCCAAAGCGGCGCTCAAGGCGCTGAAGAAGCTATTGGCTGCATTTACGCCGGTCACAGCACCGGCGCGTTGACGCTGATCGATTCGCTGCACACCGCTTGCGAGGCAAGCATGATCTTGCCGAGCATCTCGGCCACTTCTTCATGCGAACGCGCGCGTATCAGCTTCGGTGCATGCTTGCGCAGCATATGGAAATCCAGCGATGCGATGCGATCGCGTACCAGCAGCAACTGGCCCGGATGCATGCTGAATTCGCACAAGCCCAACGCCAGCAGCATCGCCGTGAAGTTCACATCGCCGCCGATTTCGCCACACAGGCTGACTGGCTTCCTGGCACGCCGGCCGGCGGTGAGCACGTGCGAGATCAGGCGCAGCAAGGCAGGTTGCAGCGGGTTATAGATATTTTCCAGCGCGTCGTTGCCACGGTCGGCAGCGAGCACGTACTGCGCCAGGTCGTTGGTGCCGATCGCAAGAAAGTCGGCATGTTCGAGCAGCTCGCGCACGTTGATGGCCGCAGCGGGCACTTCGATCATGGCGCCGAGCGAGAGCTTCTCCGGCAGGTCGACGTTCTCGCGCTTCAGTTCCTGACGGGCGAGCTTGAACAGTGTGCGTACGGCGATCAACTCATCCGGTTGGGTCACCATGGGCACCAGCACGCGGACCGGGCCATAGCACGCCGCACGCAGGATCGCGCGAATCTGCGTGGTGAACACAGCGGGATAGCGTAGCGACAGGCGCACACCGCGCACGCCGAGCGCGGGATTTTCTTCGCCACGGATCGCCAGTCCGGCCGCATCGGCTTTGTCGGCACCCAGATCGAGTGTGCGAATGGTGACCGGCAGGCCGCCCATGCCGAGCACGAGATCGCGATAGGCGATGAACTGTTCGTCTTCGGAGGGCAGGCCCTTGTGACGCAAGAACAGGAATTCGGTGCGATAAAGCCCCACGCCATCGGCGCCGCGTGCACGCGCGGAGGCGATGTCGGGCGCCATTTCAGCGTTGGCGTACAGCCGGATATCCACGCCGTCGCGGGTGCGCGTGGGCGCGTTCGCCAGTGTGGCAAGACGACGACCTTCTTGCGCGGCTTCGCGCTGCCACGCACGGTAGCGTGAGAGATCCTGCGCGGTCGGATGCACGACCGCTTCGCCCCGCTCGCTGTCGAGCAGGATCAGGTCGTCATCGTGAATGGTCGAAAGCGCGTCGCGCACGCCGACGAGCATGGGCAGGTCGAGGCTGCGCGCGAGAATCGCGCTATGCGAATACGGGCTGCCCGAGCTGGCGACGACACCCAGCAGGCCGTTTCCGGCCAGGTGCGCCATGTCGGCCGGCGCGATCGAGTCGGCAATCAGGATTTCGCCCACGCGCGCGGCGATCTTGCGCTCTTCCACGCTGGTCTGGCGCTGCAGCGCCGAGATCACGCGGTTGATGACCTGGTCGATGTCTTCCTTGCGGCTGCGCAGGTAAGGATCGTCCATCGCCTCGAAGATGGCGGCGAGGCGATCGCGTTGTTTCTTCAGTGCCGCGCCGGGACGGTAATGGCCGATGCGCACGAGGTCGTCGAGCCCGCGCAGCAACTCGGGGTCGTCCAGCAGCAAGGTATGTGCGTCGATAAACTCGCTGACTTCGCGTGCCAGTGCGCCGTGCAGTTTGCCGCGCAGTTCGCGCAGCTCCAGACGCGCCGTGTCGAGCGCTCGGTGCAGCTTTTCGATTTCGCTGTCGACTTCATCTTCGCCCAGCGGGCGGGTGTCGACCAGATAACGGCTCGGCTGTACCAGTCGCGCACGACCCAATGCCATGCCTCGTGATGCGGTCGTGCCAGGCAACAGATGCCTCATGGGGCTCCTTCGGAGCGGGGGTCGAGGAACAGGGGACGTGGAACTGTGAGACTACGCGAGCGTGCATTGGTTCGCATGCAAACTACGGCGTAAAGAGTTGGAACGAAGCGTAAGAATTCAAGCCCCGGCGAGCGTGGCCGTTCCGTTCCCCACCCTTCACTTCCCGTTCCCCGCTTCATCCCTTACGCCCCTTCGTCGAACTTTCGATCGAACAATGCGACCACCGCCTCCAATGCATTCTGTTCGTCCGGGCCGTCGGCGCGGATCGTCAGTGGTGTACCGAGGCCGGCGGCGAGCATCATCACGCCCATGATGCTTTGTGCGTTGACTTCACGGCCTCTGCTGACCAGCCACACGGTGGATTTGAAACCCTGCACCAGTTGTACCAGTTTGGCCGAGGCGCGTGCGTGCAGGCCGAGCTTGTTCGATATAACGATGTCTTTCTCAAGCATGATCGATGAAAATCCCTCCGCGGCCACCACTCGCGGCAATTTCCGCCAGCTCGTCCAGTGGTTTTTCCGCGTAATTGAGTACGCGCAGCAGCATCGGCAGATTAAGGCCGGAGACGCAACGCAAGCGAACGCCCAGCGGGCTGAGCGACAGACCGATGTTGCACGGCGTGGCGCCATACAGGTCGGCCAGAACCAGCACCCCTTCGCCTTGATCCAGTTCGCGCGCATGCCGCTCGGTGAGCGTGCGCATGACATCCGGATCGGCCTGGCCTGGAACTTCCACGGCCTGGATGTTCAACGGCAACTTGGGCAGCACGTGGTGTGCCGCCGAGATCAACGCCTGGCCTACGGCCTCGTGCGTCATCAACATCACTCCGACGCTCATGGCCGCAGTGTCCCCTGGTGGTTTTCAATGGCGTGCATGATGGTTACTACTACTCAAGCTCGCGGTGGAAGATCAGCACGTTTTCTCGTTGCGTGCGGTAATGCGCGGCCAGTTTCTCGGCCAGATACACCGACCTGTGGCGTCCCCCGGTGCATCCGATGGAGATAGTCACATAACTGCGGTCGTCCTGCTCGAATCTCGGCAGCCAATTGTCCAGCCAGCGGCTGGTATCGGCGAAATACTCACCTACCAGCGGTTGCTGGTCCAGAAATTCGCGTACTGGTGCATCCTTGCCTGAATAGGGGCGCAGACGCGCGTCCCAGTGCGGGTTGGGCAGGCAGCGCGCGTCGAAAACAAAGTCGGCGTCCGGCGGCAGGCCACGGCGATAGGCGAACGATTCGAACATCAGGGTCAGGCCCTTGGTCGCCTCGGCGTAGCCGGTGGCGATCAGGCGGCGCAGCTGATGCACGTTGAGTTCGCTCGAATCGATGACCTTTTCGGCCAGCGAAGACAGCGGACGCAGAATTCGGCGTTCTTCGGCGATCGCATCGGCCAGCGACAGCCCGCGCGCCGAAAGCGGGTGCTTGCGGCGCGTTTCCGAATAGCGCTTGATCAGGATCTCGTCGCGGCAATCGATAAAGATCAGATGCACCTGCACGCCGGCCGATGCCAGCTCGGACATCACCTCCGGCACCTGGCGGAAATCGTCGCCACGGTTGCGGATATCGATGCCGACAGCGATATGTCGGCGCTGCCCACTCTTGTCGTTCTTGATGACCGTGCGCACCAGTTCGTGCAGCAAGGCGGTGGGCAGGTTGTCGACGCAATAGAACCCCAGGTCCTCCAGCGCGCGCAGGGCGACGGTCTTGCCACCGCCGGACATGCCGGTCAGGACGATCAGGTGGGTTTCGTCAGGTTCGATACTAGGAACCAGTTGCGGGGAATCGCTCATGAAGGTTCTCTGTTACCAGGGCGGCAACCGGCGCATCTGGTGCGCCTGGCGGTCGATGAAGGTCTGTGCCGGATCGATGCCCTTGCTCTTCAATACATGGCTGCGCACAGCCGCTTCCACAAGGACCGCCAGGTTGCGACCCGGTGCCACAGGGATGGTGATCAGCGGGACCTGCACTTCCAGGATCTCGCGGCGGCCGACGTCGCCGGTCAGGCGGGTCATGCCATCGGTGTCCTCGCCGTCTCGCAGTGGCTTGAGATGCACGACCAGGCGCAGATACTTCGAGGGCTTCACCGCGGTGTGACCGAACATCTCACGTACGTTGAGAACGCCCAGGCCGCGGACCTCGAGCAGATCCTGCAGCAGTTCCGGGCAGGTGCCGTCGATGACATCCGGCGCGATCAGCGTGAATTCGGTGGCATCGTCGGCCACCAGCCGATGGCCGCGGCTGATCAGTTCCAGCGCCAGTTCGCTCTTGCCCGAGCCGGACTCGCCGGTAATCAGCACGCCGATCGAAAAGACCTCGAGAAAAACCCCGTGCAAGGTGATGCGCGGGGCCAGCATGCGCGCCAAGTAGTACTGCATCCAGGTCAGCAGCTCGTGGCCGCGCTTGGAGCTGATCCACAAGGGCGTATTGGTCTCTTCGGCCACTTCACGCAGATCGGACGGGATCGCCTGATCCTTGGTCACGATAATCGCTACCGGCTGGTAAGCGGCGATCTTGTTGATCACTTCCCAGCGCTGGCGCGAATCCAGCCCATCGAGGAAGTTGAGCTCTTCCGTGCCGATGATCTGGATCTTGTTGGGGTAAATGACGTTCAGGTAACCGATCAGCGACGGGCGTCGGCTGATCGTGACGCCATGTTCGAGCACGCGCGCTTCCCCACGCATGCCCGACACCCAGCGCAAGGCCATGCGTTCGTGTACGCCATCGTAGAGTTGTCGAGCGGTGAGGCGGTCCAAGCGGAGTCCCTTTGGCCGCGCGAGCGGCACCTGGCGATATTGTGCCAGTTTGGATCCATTTGTGCCCTGCAGCACAAGGACGCGCCCCGAAAGATACCGGGGCGCAAGGCATGGGCTGGGAGAGGACCGGGTTTTGCTCCCTCTCCCCTGGCTTTGCCGGGGGGAGAGGGGCGGGGTGAGGGGGCTCTTGGCCTAGCCGGCCCCCAGAAGATCAACCGTACTGCCGCTCAGCGCGCACTTCACGCTGGTGCTTGTCGCAGATCTTGTCGCGGTGTTTGCGCAATTGCGCGGTGAGCTTGTCGAACAGGACATCGATGGAGGCATACATGTCTGATTCGACGGCCTCGGCGTGGAGCACGCTGCCATTGACCGATAGATTGCCTTCGGCTTTCTGCTGCAGCTTGCTGACCGAGAGAACGATATTGAGGCTCAATATCTTTTCGTCGAGGCGGGTAAGGCGGTCGAGCTTGGCGGTAGCGTGCTCGCGCAGGGCCGGGGTGACTTCGATCTGCTGACCGCTGAGTTGGAATTGCATGTTGCGCCTCCTCATGATGCTGGCCGCGTTTCGCGGCTTGGGTTGGATGCATCCTCGGGTGTCGAGGAAACACCATCAGTCATAAGCTGGGAACATTCCTGGCGCGATCAAGTTCCCGCAAGCGCGAATTTATTTCTCACGTACCGATCAATTGGCGCGTTGGCGCTCGCTCGAACTTGGTATGCGCATGGCCTCCCGATATTTGGCAACCGTGCGACGCGCCACTTGAATGCCCTTGCGGCGCAATTCTTCGGCGATCGCCTGGTCCGATAAAGGTTTGCGTGTGTCTTCCGCGTCGACGAGTTTGCGCAGCATCGCCTGAATGGCCGTGGCCGATGCGCTGCCGCCGTCTTCGGTGGAAACACCACTGGAAAAAAAGTGCTTGAGTTCGAACGTTCCGCGCGGCGTATGAATGTATTTGCGCGTGGTCACGCGGGAAATCGTCGATTCGTGCATGCCGACTTCTTCGGCGACTTCGCGCAGCACCAGGGGGTGCATCGCTTCGGGGCCGTAGTCGAGAAAGGCGCTCTGCCGCCGCACGATGGCTTCGGCGACCTTGAGCAAGGTTTCCGCGCGCGACTCCAGGCTCTTGATCAGCCAGCGCGCTTCTTGCAGTTGCCCGCGCATCCAGCTGGCGTCTTCGCCGCGGGCCTGCGCGATCATGTTGCAATAGTGCTGGTTGAGGCCCAGGCGCGGCTGGCAATCGGGATTGAGGCTTACGCGCCAGCGGCCGCCGTCCTTGCGTGCGTACACGTCGGGCGCAACGTATTCCACCGGTGTCGGGTCCATCGACGCGCCAGGGCGCGGATCCAGGCTGCGGATCAGCATGGACGCGGCGGAAACCTCTTCCGGCTCGGCGCGCAGACGGCGCGCCAGCTTGCTGACGTCGTTGCGAGCGAGCAATTCGAGTTCGTTGTCGACGATACGCAGCGCCAGTTCGATATGCGGCGTGTCGGGGTCGAACTGTTCCAGCTGCACCCGCAGGCAATCGCGCAAGTCCAGGCTCGCCACGCCGGTCGGATCAAAACGCTGCAGCAGGCGGCGCACGCCGTCGACTTCGTCGAGGCTCGCCTTCAAATCGGCTGGAATGGCGGCAGCGACGGCTTCCAGGCCTTCGCTGAGGTAACCGTCGGCGTTGACCGCATCGATCAGCACCGTTGCGATGGTGCGTTGACGCGGCGTCATGTGCGTCAGATTCAGCTGCCACATCAGGTGTTCGTGCAACGTTTCCGGCGCGGCGTTTTGCGGCTCGAAGCCGTCTTCGTCGCCATTGCCGTTGCTACGGCTGGAACTGGCGCTGCCGCTGCTGGAAAAGTCGATCGGTTGATCGCCGGGGCCGTCGCTCCAGTCTGGCGCTTCGGCGTCGTCGCCCGGGCCGCTATCGTCGCTGCTCTTGGTGCTGGACGGCACCGGTACTTCGACCGCGCTTTCGAAGCTGCCGTCTTCGGCGTTTTCGTTGTCGGTGGATTCTTCGGAGAACTCGAGCAGCGGATTGCTCTCGGCAATCTGGCGCAGCTCGGCCTCCAGCTCCAACTGCGACAGCTGCAGCAGGCGGATAGCCTGTTGAAGTTGAGGCGTGAGCGTAAGTTGCTGATTGAGGCGAAACTGCAGTCCGGTTTTCATGCCAGCCGGGAAAAGATGAACTGGGGTCATCCTAACCCCTATAAACGGGTGCGACCATAGCCCTAGTCGCCAGGGGAGGCTAGAGCGTACAGTCGAATGTGATTTGGATCAGGGTTACGTTAAAACGTCGTGTCATGACGAGCACCTGCAAAACGGGCAGGTATTCGGATTACAACCGGAATTCGCGGCCCAGATAGACTTCACGTACCTTCTCGTCGGCCAGGATGTGTGCCGGTGTGCCACGCGATAGCACTTCGCCATCGTTGAGAATGTAGGCTCGGTCACAGATCCCGAGTGTTTCGCGAACGTTATGATCGGTGATGAGCACGCCGATGCCGCGCTCTTTCAGATGACGGACGATGCGCTGGATTTCGCCTACCGAAATCGGATCGACGCCGGCGAACGGTTCGTCGAGCAGCATGTAACGCGGCTGCGCGGCCAATGCGCGGGCGATTTCCACGCGTCGGCGTTCGCCGCCCGACAGGCTGATGCCTTTCTGTTCGGCGATGTGCGCGATCTTCAGCTCATCGAGCAGGCTTTCCAGCTCGGTATTGCGCTGGCGCTGATCCAGACCTTCGCGCAATTCCAGTACCGCCATGATGTTGTCTGACACCGTCAGGCGCCGGAACACCGAGGCTTCCTGCGGCAGATAGCCGATACCCAGCTTGGCGCGGGCATGCATCGGCAGGCCGGTGATGTCCTGTTTGTCGAGCTTGATCAAGCCCGCATCGGCCTCGATCAGGCCGACGATCATGTAGAAGCAGGTGGTTTTGCCAGCGCCGTTCGGGCCGAGCAGACCGACGACCTCGCCTTCGCGAATCGAGAAGGCAAAGTCGCGCACGACCTGACGGGTACGGAAACTCTTTTGCAGACCTTCAGCAGAAAGCATGGATTACGGTTGCCCCTGCGGCTTGGTCGACGTGGATTGGGCGGGCGCCGGTGCCGACGCGCTGCTCGCAGGCTTGGCCGGTGGCGTCGCCGGCTTGGCGCCCTTGTCGGTACGCGGCTTGGGTACGAAGGTCATCGCCACGCGTCCGTCGCCACCGCTCTCGCCATTCATCTGGCTGGTCTGGGTGTTGTAGGTGAGCTTGTCGCCGTGGGCTTCGCCACGGCCCTGCTGCTTGACCACGGCATTGCCGGTAAGCACGGCAATGCCGTTGATGTTGTCGTAGTCCAGCTGCGTGGCGTCACCGGTCATCAGGTTGCCCGAATCGTCGATCTGCTGGATGTGCGCGGGCGTACCCGTCATCACCATACGGCTGACGTTCTGGTCGCCATCGAAATAGATCTTGGCCAGATTACCGGTGACCTTCATCGTGCCCTGAGTGATCACGACGTTCCCGGTGAGGGTGGTGATGCTGTTGGGCGCGTTGAAGCCGTCGAACGAATTGGCGTGCTCGACGTTCATCGGCTTGTCGCGGTCATCCTTTCTTGCCAGCGCCGGTTGCAGCGCGAGCAGCCCCAGGAGCAGCAGGCTGTACCGGACGACTCCGCGGGCGCGGGACGAATGTGCCGTGGACGTCATTGAGGAGCTCCAGATGATTGTCGTTGAGGTTGGCACGCATGCCGATGCCGTTCATTCTACTGTCGCCCTGGGTCAACTGTGCCGGGGCGTCGGTTTGCATACGATTTTCTTTCGGCCAGGCGGTCACTTCGGACGTATGCAGATCAGCCGGCGGCGTATCGGCAAAGGCCGGGCGGTGCATATAGACCGCGCCCTGCAGCTTCAGCAGGGTGCCGGCCTTGTCGACCCAGGCATAGGTCGAATCGCCCGACCAGTCCGGCACGCCGGGCTGGTTGGAGGGCAGGTCGTACTTGGGCGCGTTGATATACAACGACTCGTCGCCCTCGCGACGCTCCAGGTGCGGCGCATTCATGCCGAAGCTCGGTTGGCCGTCCTCGTCGTAGGACCACAAGCGGAAGTTGGTCAGCACATAGCCCGAACGCGGCGGGCCGACGAAGTCGCTCACCTTGGGTGAAGGCGCCAGCCACCAATACACGCCTTGCGCGGCGGCGATGCCGAGCGCAAGCAGCACGATCAGCGCTGGCGTGCCGCGATCGCGCAGAAACCCCGGCAATCTCATCGCCAGCGCTCCTGTTCCGCGGCGACGCGGCCCTGGGCGAGAAGAATCAGATCGGCCACTTCGCGCGCCGCACCCTGGCCGCCGCTTCGACGGGTTTGCCAGTGGGCGCGTTCGGCCACCCATGGGTGAGCGTTGGCTACTGCTACCGCCAGGCCTGAGATGGCCATGGCAGGCAGGTCGGGCAGGTCGTCGCCGACAAAGGCGACCTGATCCGGACTCAGCTGCAGCGCATCGATCAGCTGATTCAGGCAGGCGCGCTTGTCGTTCTGGCCCTGGTAGACGTGGGCGATATCGAGCTCTTCGGCGCGCAGGGCAACCGGATGGCTGATCCGCGCGGACAGAATCGCTACCTGTACGCTGTTGTTTTGCAACAATTTTAGGCCGAGACCGTCGTGCACGTGGAAAATCTTCGCCTCATGGCCGTCTTCGCCGTACCAGAGCCGGCCGTCGGTCAGCGTGCCATCCACGTCGAACACGGCCAGGCGAATCTTGGCGGCGCGGGCGAGGACTTCGGCGGGGACGTCAGCGAGATAGGTAGACACGTTCACGATAGCCTGGCTGGGACGAAGACAACTTGATGGAGATGGGAGACGGGTAGTGGGGACGCCAGGCTCAGGCCTTGCGGCAGCTTGTTAACGCACGAGGCTCGCGGTGGCCTACATCTAGCGCCCCCACAAGCCGTTTCCCATCCCCAGATATCACCCCATCACACCACGCGGGCGCGGAGCAGATCATGAATGTTAAGCGCGCCGACCACTTTTTGCTGCTCATCGACCACCAGCAGGGCGTGAATCTGATGCTTTTCCATCAGTTGAGCCGCTTCGATGGCCAGCTTGTCGGCCCCGATGGTCTTGGGGCCACGGGTCATCACCTCGGCGACGCTGGCGCCGCGCAGGTCCACGTCGTCGTCGTCCAGGGCGCGGCGCAGGTCGCCGTCGGTAAACACGCCGAGCAGGCGGCGGTCGGCATCGATCACCGCGGTCATGCCCAGATGTTTGCGGGTCATTTCCACCAACGCCTGGGTCAGGCTGGCGTCGGGCGCCACGGTCGGGATGCCGTCGCCGGTGTGCATAATGTCGCTGATATGCAGCAGCAGACGCCGGCCCAGACTGCCCGCCGGATGCGAACGGGCAAAGTCCTCAGAGGTGAAGCCACGGGCTTCGAGCAGGGCCACGGCCAGCGCATCGCCCATCACCAGGGCAGCGGTGGTGCTGGCGGTGGGCGCCAGGCCGAGGGGGCAGGCCTCGACCGAGATGCTGGTGTCCAGGTGCAGGTCGGCCTGCTTGGCCAGGGACGATTGATCGTTACCGGTCATGGCGATCAGGGGGATGCCCTGGCGCTTGATGACCGGCAGGATGAACAGGATTTCGTCGGTTTCGCCGGAGGCGGACAATGCCAGCACCACGTCCTGGGGCAGGATCATGCCCAGATCGCCATGGCTGGCCTCGCCCGGATGGACGAAGAACGCCGGCGTGCCGGTCGAGGCGAGTGTGGCGGCCACCTTGCGGGCGATATGCCCGGATTTGCCCATGCCGATCACCACCACGCGGCCGGCACAACCGAGGATCAGCCGGCAGGCTTCGACGAAATCCTGGCCGATACGCGGCTCGAGCGCCCGGATCGCGTCCGCCTCGGTGGCGATCACGGTGCGGGCGCTATGGATGATGGCGTCTGCGTCGATCAAGGCGGGCTGGCTGGGGCGTGCGATATGGGCGTTCATGCGTCCTCGGGGGCTAGGATCGGCGGTCCGTAAGCTTGCCGACCGGGGGATCGGCTGCTCGGCTCACTCCTTTGTGCCGGGCTGAAGCGGACACCGCTGTCGTTTCTGCGACAGAAGATTTCCATTACCATGGCATATTCGCATTTTACCGTTATATGACGGCGCGTTGGATGGAAGTATGCACTTCTATCGCAGGCGTCGCCGCATCAGCTCCAAGCAGGAACCCCATGGACGCAGCCACTATTCAGGCAATGATTGAAACCGGCCTGCCCGGCGCGCGCGCCGATGTCAGCGGTGACGACGGCGTGCACTTCGAGGCCGAAGTGGTCGCCAGCCAGTTCGCCGGCAAGTTGCCTTTGGCCCGCCACCGCCTGGTCTATTCGACCCTCGGCGACCTGATGGGCGGGGCCATTCATGCCCTGGCGCTGAAAACCTATACGCCCGAGGAAGTGGCCGCGCGTCGCTGACGACCGCGCTACCGCCCTCCAGACATTCTCTTTAAGGACTTTTGATGGCCAAGATTCTGATCAGCGGTGGTGAGCCGCTCCATGGCGAAGTGGGCATTTCCGGTGCCAAGAACGCCGTGTTGCCGATCCTCGCTTCCTGTCTGCTGGCCGACGAGCCGGTAGCGATCAGCAACGTGCCGCACCTGCACGACGTCACCACCTTCATCGAACTGCTCGGCCAGATGGGCACCCAGCTCACCTTGGACGACCGCATGAAGATGCAGGTCGACCCGCGCTCGACCGACCGTTACTTCGCCCCGTACGACCTGGTGCGCACCATGCGTGCGTCGATCCTGGTGCTTGGGCCGCTGGTCGCCCGCTTTGGCGAGGCCGAAGTTTCGCTGCCGGGCGGCTGCGCGATCGGCTCGCGCCCAGTCGACCAACACATCCGCGGCCTGGAGGCGCTCGGCGCCGAGGTGGTCGTCGAGAACGGCTACATCAAGGCCAAGGCCAAGCGTCTGAAGGGCGCGCGCATTGCCATGGACATGGTCACCGTAACCGGTACCGAGAACATCATGATGGCCGCGGCCCTGGCCCAGGGCACCACCATCATCGAAAACGCCGCGCAGGAACCGGAAGTCGTCGACCTGGCCAACTGCCTGATCGCGATGGGCGCGCAGATCGAAGGCGCCGGCACCTCGACCATGGTGATCCATGGCGTGGAGCGCCTGCATGGCGCCGAATACGAAGTGCTGCCGGACCGCATCGAAACCGGTACTTTCCTGGTCGGTGCCGCGATGACCGGCGGCAAGGTCCGTGCGCGTAATGCGCGGGCCAGCACGCTCGAATCCGTGTTGTCCAAACTTGAAGACGCCGGCGCACACATCTCCACCGGTCCGGACTGGATCGAGCTGGACATGCAGGGCCGTCGCCCGAAGGCGGTGAACATCACCACGGCGCCTTACCCGGCATTCCCGACCGATATGCAGGCGCAGTTCACCGCGTTGAACTGCATCGCCGAGGGCGTTGGCGTCATCACCGAAACCGTGTTCGAAAACCGCTTCATGCACGCGCATGAGCTGCAGCGTCTGGGCGCGGACATCCGCCTCGAAGGTAACACCGCGATCATCCAGGGCGTGGCAAAGATGAGCGGTGCGCCGATCATGGCCACCGACCTGCGCGCTTCGGCGTGTCTGGTGCTTGCCGGTCTGGTCGCGCAGGGTGATACCACCGTCGACCGCGTGTATCACATTGATCGTGGTTACGAGAACATCGAAGAGAAGTTGGGCGTGTTGGGCGCGAAGATTCGCCGCTTGCCGTCATGATCGGAATGAGTGGTGAGGAGTGAGTGCGGTACGCCGTGACGTTACTGCTGTTCTCTCACTCCTTCCCACTCTCAACCCGTTATTTGCCGCCCTGGTAGCTGATCAGCTGCAGGGTCAGGTCGCCGCCGTCGCTCTGCGCGAGCTTTACCGGCACCGGATATTTCTGCGGGACGTACCATGCGCTGAAAGCCTTATCGGCGTCGGTGCGTTCGACGCGTTCGGCCTGGAAGGTGCCGGCGGGGACTTGCACGCTTTCCTTGCCGGTGACCTTGAATTGCTGGTTTTCGACATTGCGCTTTACGGCGACTGGCAGCGTGACCGCCTGTTTGCCGTCGCGTAGCGCCCAGCCCACGGCGAGCGGGGCGAGGTTGCGGTCGACCATGCCCGCGGTGCCGGCGTAGGTCGACGGGCCCTTGCCTTCATCAATGCTGACCTGGTGATTCGCGTCGACTTCGACATGGCGCGTCTTGGTCTTGAGCGCCTTGACGGTCGAGTCGTAGACCTGGGTTTCCGGTGCGCCCTGGTTGATGCGGAAGCGCGAACTCTCGTTCGAGCTGGCACCCAGCGCCGCGGCCAGGCCGCCGGTGCTTTTCACGTCGTTGCTGTAGACCCAGCTGCCACCGCCGGCGGACTTCAGGGAGATGGTTGCCTCACCGATGGCCTGGCCACCCTGCAATACCTGATACCTGGCGGTAAACGGCGCGGGCGTGGCCGCCATGGCGGCGGTGGTGGTGAACGCCAGCAGGATGCCGGCGGCGATAATACGAACGCGGTTAGGTGTCTTCATAAGGTTCAGGAGTCTACGCGGCGATCCTGAACAGACAATGTGAATGGCCGTAGCGTTCTGCGAAAACGCCGCGAGATCTTTATGTCACTAACCTCAGTTTTTCCTATCGTCATCCCGGCTTGCGCCGGGATGACGAGATAAGAAGGGGTCTTTTGGAGCGTTCTGAAGCCGCTCCTACACCTGCAGGTGGCGGTCAAGCAACCTCAGAGGGGCAGACAACGCCACGCCATCGAGCATGACGCGGTCGGCTTCGCCTAAAGCCAGGCGCCTCCGCGCAATCCAGTCCACCACCGCAGGCAACAGCCGATGCTCATGCGCCAGCAGCCGCTGCGCCAGGCTGTCTTCATCGTCCTGTGGCGTGATGGCAACACGCGCCTGCGCGATAACCGGGCCGCCATCGAGTTCGGCGGTGACGTAATGCACGCTGGCACCGTGCTCGGTATCGCCCGCTTCCAGCGCACGTCGATGCGTATGCAGGCCACGGTATTTGGGCAGTAGTGAAGGGTGGATGTTGATCATGCGCCCGACCCAGGGACGCAACGTGTCGCCGTCGAGGATGCGCATGAAGCCGGCAAGCACGATCAACTCCGCGCCGCTGTCGGCGACGCGTGTAAAAAGATCCGCATCGAAATCGCGGCGCTGAGCGTAGCTGCGTGGATTGAGCGCCACCGTCGGAATGTTGGCCGCTTCGGCAAGACGCAGCGCACCGGCGCTTTGCTTGTCGCTGGCGACCAGGACGGGTTCGATCGCCAACTCGCCACGCTCGCGCGCGGCCAGTAGCGCGGCCAGATTGCTGCCGCGTCCCGAAGCAAGGACGGCTATACGCAAAGGTGTCGGCATGCTGTGGTGTCGAAGGCGCTGGACCCCGGCCGTGGCCGGGATGACAGGCGGTCGAATCAGCCGATATGGACGCGTTCGTCGCCCGAAGCGGCGACAACTTCACCGATCACCGCGGTGACGAGGCCGTGCTTCTTAAGCAAATCGGCCGCTGCCGCAACCGCGCTGGACGGCAGAATCACCGTGAAGCCGACGCCGCAATTGAAGGTGCGCCACATTTCTTCGCGAGCGACATTGCCTTCGCGCATCAGCCAGTCGAATACCGGCGGCAACACGATCGCCGACGCATCGAGCTTCAGCGCCAGCCCGTCCGGCACCACGCGGATGATGTTTTCCTTCAGGCCGCCGCCGGTGATGTGCGCCATGCCATGAACCTGCACGGACTTCATCAGCTCCAGGATCGGCTTGACGTAGATCGTGGTCGGCGCCATCAAGGCATCGACCAGCTTGACGCCGCCAAGGTCGAGCTCGAGCGGACTGCCGGCGCGTTCGACGATCTTGCGCACCAGTGAATAGCCGTTCGAATGCGGGCCGCTGGAGGCGACGCCAAGAATGACATCACCCGCGACGATGCCCTCACCGCTGAGCATCTCGGATTTTTCGACCGCGCCGACGGTAAAGCCGGCCAGGTCGTACTCGCCCGGCGGATACATGTCCGGCATTTCAGCGGTCTCGCCGCCGATCAGCGCGCACCCGGCCAGTTCGCAACCCTTGGCGATGCCGCCGACGACTGCAACGGTGGTGTCTACGTCGAGTTTGCCGGTGGCGAAATAATCGAGGAAGAACAGCGGCTCGGCGCCCTGTACCAGGACATCGTTGACGCACATGCCGACCAGGTCGATGCCGATCGTGTCATGGCGCCCCAACTGCTGGGCCAGCTTGAGCTTGGTGCCCACGCCGTCGGTACCGGAGACCAGCACCGGCTCCTTGTAGCGACCGGACAGGTCGAACAGGCCGCCAAAACCACCCAGGCCGCCCATGACTTCAGGGCGGAAGGTGCGCTTGACCAGAGGTTTGATGCGCTCGACGACGGCATTGCCTGCATCGATATCGACACCGGCGGCGCGATAGGTAAGGGCGTCGGACATGACGGGTTCCGGCGAGGGTGGCTGGGAAACGGTCAATATTAGCAGAGGGGGATGTCCGGCGGCCGAATTTGCCGCCTCCGTTCCCTGTTTCCCATTCCCTGTTCTCCAGCCGTCATTGGACGCTCACGCCCAGATTCGGCAGACTCTCCACGTTTCCCACTGGATCAAGCCCTCCCCATGCGCTTCCCTCGCCAGCTCCTCGTCGGCTTCGTGCTGAGCCTGTTCATGCTGCTGTCGGCGGTCCACGCCCAGTCCCAGGTGTCGCCGTACACGGTGGTCGTGCCGGTCAAGGACACCACCGAACCGGTGCGTGACCAGGCGTTTGGCGAGGGGCTGGGCCAGGTACTGACGCGCGTCGCTGGTGGGCAAGATCTGCGTAGTCGCGCCGGTTATGGTGACGTCATCAAGGGCGCGCCGGGCCTGGTGCAGCAGTATCGCTATCAGCGCGGCGCCCCCGGCGTGGCGACCGGTCTCAGTTTGTCGGTGACGTTCGATCAGGCCGCGGTGCAGCGCGCCGTATCGCAGATGGGCGTGGCCAGCGCCGGCGTGAAGCCGCCGATCCTGCTGGTGGTACGCGGCGACGACAACAAGGTGCTGGGCAAGGACGCGCTGGCGACGCTGACCCAGACCATCTCGACCCGCGGCTACGGCGCGGTGCTGGCCGATCCGGAGAAAGTCGGCGATACGCCCACCGTGTCCAGTGTCGATGCCGAAGAAGTGATGGCGTTGGCCAAGCAGTACCGTACCGGCCTCATGCTGGTCGGTCAGGTTCATGGCAATACAGCTGATTGGAACCTGGTGTCGGGCGGTCCGCAGCAGCGCTGGACGACCAAGGCGGCCGATGGAAATGCGATGCAGGCCGATGCGGGCAACAATCTTGCCGATCGTCTGGGCAAGCAGCTCAATACGATCGGCACCGCCAACGTCGACGGCAAGCTGTGGATCACCGGGCTCAATACGGCGATGGACTATGCGAATTTGCTTTCCACCTTGCGTGCCGATCCGATGGTGCGCCAGGTGACCACGCTGAGTGCAAAGGGTGACGGCATGCTGTTCGCGGTTAAGGCCGGCCTGCCGATGGATGCCTTGTCGGCCAACCTCGCTGCCGGTGGGCGCCTGTTACAGGGTGAAACCCACGATGGCGCCGATGCCAGCCTGCGTTGGCTGCATTGATCGCTGGTCATGATTTGCAGCGGATCGTTGATGCGGAGGCCATGATCGCGCCGCAACGGTCCGACGTTGTTTTTCTTGCGTAAGGACGCCGTGTGTCGACTCACTCGCCGATGAATCAGGACGTTTCCCGCCGCTGGCAGATCTTGGCCATTGCGGCGGTGATCTGCTATTTGCTGTGGTTGCTTGCGCCAGTATTGATGCCGTTCGCTGTCGCGGGCATGTTGGCCTATCTGGGCGATCCGCTTGCCGACCGCCTCGAACGCATCGGTCTGGGCCGCACGCTCGCCGTCACGATCGTCTTTGTCGTGATCTCGCTGCTTGCCGTCGGTGCCTTGCTGCTGTTGATACCGCTGATTTCTCGTCAGGTCGAGAACCTGGTTCAGAACCTGCCGCGCTATGTGGAGTGGATCCGCGATACGGCACTGCCATGGATACAGCACCGGTTACGTCTTGATCCGGATGTCTTCGATACCCAGCGTCTGGTGCAGACGATCAAGGAGCACATGGATTCGATCGGCGGTGTCGCCTCCACCGTGCTGGGCAAGATATCCCGCTCCAGCATCGGCGTGGTGATGTGGCTGACCAATCTGGTGCTGATCCCGGTGGTGGCGTTCTATCTATTGCGCGACTGGGACCGCCTGACGGCTTGGATCGACCAGATGCTGCCGCGCTCGATCGAGCCGACGATTGCCTATCTCGCGCGCGAATCGGACAAGGTGTTGGGCGCCTTCGTGCGCGGCCAGTTGCTGGTGATGCTGGCGCTGGGCATTTTTTACGGCGGCGCGCTGGGTATAGCCGGCTTGTCGGTGGGGCCATTGATCGGCATGGTCGCCGGTCTATTGAGCTTCGTGCCCTACCTGGGTTTTATCGTCGGTTTCGGTTCGGCGGTGATCGCTGTGCTGGTGCAATACGGCGACTGGACGCATCTGCTGATCGTGGTTGGCGTGTTCGTGGTCGGTCAGCTGCTTGAAGGCTATGTGCTGGTGCCGCGCCTGGTTGGCGAAAAAATCGGCCTGCATCCGGTGGCGGTCATTTTCGCGGTGCTTGCCGGTGGTTACCTGTTTGGATTTCTCGGCGTGCTGCTGGCCTTGCCAGCGGCGTCGGTGATCATGGTGCTGCTGCGCTATCTCGGCGAGCGTTATCGACAGAGCGAGTTGTATACGGTCGAAGGTGCGCAGGATCCGGTCATTACCGAAGTCGATGTCACCGTCGATACAAAAACTGGCGACGTCGAAACCGAAACCACCGTCATCAGGGAAGGCGACAACAAGGATGGCAAGTCCTCGCCATGATTCCGCAGTTGCCGCTTGCCTTGCGCTGGCCACGTCGCCAGCGATTTGAACATTTTTATGCCGGTGCAAACGCTCCCGCGGTCGCTTCGCTCGAAGCGCTGGCCCACGAGCCGGGTGCGGCATGGCTCTATGTCAGCGGCCCGGCTGGCAGCGGTAAAAGCCATCTATTGATGGCTGCCTGCCAGGCGGCCAATGAACTGGGCCGCACGGTGCAATACCTGCCGCTGTCGCGATTGAGCGACCGTGCTGCCGCTATTCGTGGCGTGGCCGGCAGCGACTTGCTCGCGCTGGATGATCTCGATGCCATCGCAGGCGATCGCGAAGCCGAGCATGCCTTGTTCGACGTCTACAACCGCATGCGCGCGGACGGACTGGCGATGGTGTTTGCGGCCGAAAACGTGCCGACACAACTGGGTTTGAGCTTGCCCGATCTGCGCTCGCGCCTCGGTGCTTGCCAGCAGGCCGTGCTCAAGCCGCTCGACGATCAGGAGCGGCGACTCGTGCTCAAGACGCAGGCGGCTTCACGCGGCATCGAGCTGGACGACAACGTGCTGGATTGGCTGTTTGCGCGCTATGTGCGCGACCTGGGCGCCTTGCTCGATCTGCTCGATCGGCTGGATCAGGCGTCGCTGGCGGCACGGCGCCGGGTGACGGTGCCGTTCTTGCGTGAGTTGTTGAAGCAAGAGCAAAGCTGACTAAAGAGACTTAGAGTGCGACTTTAGGGAAGTTCAAAAGACCTTTCCTAGTCGTCATCCCGGCGAAGGCCGGAAGCGCTTTACAACAGCGAAGCTGGTCATCCAGTGCCTTACGCCTCACGCGTTAAAGACGCTGGGCCCCGGCGTTCGCCGGGGCGACGATGAAAACCGAGGTCTATCGAGGTTACCTACAGGAAGGAGTGCCTTATGCCTTCAGCAACGCTGGCGTGGCCTGCTGGCCGATCGCATCGAGCATCGCCTGCGCCACATTGAGGTTGGCCGCGACGATATTGCCGCTTTCCGGAATGCCCTCGCGACCGGCGAAATCGCAATAGCGCCCGCCCGCTTCGCGTACCAGCAACACACCGGCCGCCATGTCCCACGGCTTCAGGCCGATCTCGAAATAACCGTCATAGCGCGCGGCGGCGACATAAGCCAGGTCGAGCGCGGCCGAACCGGAGCGGCGGATATCTTCGGCCTGGCCAAGCATGACGCGGGTGATATCCAGTTGCGGGGTCAGGTGCTCGCGCTGGCGGAAGGGGAAGCCGGTGGCGATCATTGCGCCGCCCAGGTTCTCGCGCTTGCCTACGCGCAGGCGGCGATCGTTGAGGTAGGCGCCATCGCCCTTGCTGGCGGTAAACAGCTCGTCGCGCAGCGGATCGAACACCACGCCATAGACCGGCTCGCCACGGTCGAGCAGGGCGATCGAGACGGAGAAATGCGGGATGCCGCGCAGGTAGTTATGCGTGCCGTCGAGCGGGTCGATCACCCAGACCAGCGGTCCCTTGCCGATCGAGCCGCTTTCTTCGGCGAGGATGGCGTGGGTGGGGTAGGCGCGGCGCAGCTCTTTGATGATCTCGGCTTCGGCCATGCGATCGACTTCGGAGGCGAAGTCCATACGCTGCTTTTCAACGACATTGAGGCCGTCGATGCGGTTCATATAGCGCAGGATCACGTTTCCAGCGGCGCGTGCGGCGCGCACCGCGACGTTAACGGCGGGTCTTGGCATGGCTTTGGGCTTTCAAAAGAGCGGGTTACGGCCGGTGATTCTAGCAGAGGACAATGCGTCGAGGAGTAAGGGCCGCTATCCTTGCCGCCCCAGCCCTGTCTCCGCAGCCATGTCAGCCGTCATTTCCGCCGATCTCCTTCGCTTCGTCCTCGTCCGCACCTCGCACCCAGGCAATATCGGCAGTGCGGCCCGAGCCATGCGAACCATGGGCTTTTCGCGAATGGAGCTGGTCGCCCCCTCCCGGTTTCCCCATGCCGAGGCCTCGGCGCTCGCCGCTGGCGCGGACGACGTGCTTGGCAGCGCCGGGGTGCACGACGAACTGGTCGATGGTCTGGCGGGCTGCAGCCTGGCGCTGGGTCTATCGGCCCGCCGCCGCGGTGTGAACCTGCCGGAAATCTCCCCCCGCGAAGCTGCCAGCCAGGCCTTGGCCGCAGTTGCGCGCGGCGAGCAGGTGGCGCTGGTATTCGGCAACGAACGCACCGGCCTGGAGAACGAGGAGCTGGCCCGCTGCCACGCCATGGTACGTATCCCCAGCGTCGACGATTTCAGCTCGTTGAATCTGGCGCAGGCCGTCCAGGTCATGGCGTACGAAGTGCGCATGGCGCAATTGGGCGACGCACCGCAGGCACCGCCGCCGCGCGAGGACGCCGAGCCGCTGGCCGACGCGGCACAGATGGAACGCTTCTACGAGCACCTGCTGCAGACGCTGGACGATATCGACTTCCACAAAGGCCGTGCACCGACGACGATCATGCTGCGTTTGCGCAAGCTGTTTCAGCGCGCGCAGATGGATGAGCGCGAGCTGCGCATGTTGCATGGGATTTTTGCGGATGCGCAGCGCATGGCGAGGCTGGCGCGGGGCAAGAGCGAGGAGTGAGTGGAGAGGAGTGAGAGTTGTGTCTGCGGCTCTCGTTGGAGCAGAGCGGCGCATTCATTGTGGGCGATGATAGTGCGCTGGTTTTAGAAGCGCAGGCGAGCGAAGCGAGCAACGCTCTAACTCTCACTCCTCTCCACTCACTCCCCGCCCTACTGCTCGTCTTCGGCGGGGCCATTGCGCGACGGCGGCGTGACCAACAGCTTGTCGATACGCGCCCCATCCAGGTCGATCACCTCGAACCGGATGCCCTGCCAGGCGAACACCTCGCCGGTCTGCGGGATATGGCCCAGTGCCGCCATCACCATGCCGGCGGCGGTGCGGTATTCGTGTTCTTCCTCGCCCGGCAGATTATCCAGGCCCAATAGTTCGCGCAGGTCGTCGCTGGACAGCGAGCCGTCGATCAGCCAGCTGCCATCGCCTCGCTCGACGATGGGCGAGTTTTCTTCGTTCTTGTGGCCATGGCCGTGGCCGAGCTGGGTAGCGCCCACCACGGCAGCGAGCAGGTCGTTCAGCGTTACCAGGCCTTCGATATCGCCGTATTCGTCGACCACCAGCGCCATCGGCGTCTCGGCGTCGCGAAACTCTTCGAGCAGATCCAGCGCACGCGCCGTCGCCGGCACGAACAGCGGCTTGGCCATCTTGGCAAACATGTCCGGGTGGCCGCCGCGGTAATTGCGCAGCAGGTTTTTCACTTCGACCACGCCCACGACATCGCTTTCGTCGCCGCGATAGACCGGGTAGCGCGAATAAGGCGTATCGCGCAGTACTTCGTCGTTCTCGGCCGCCGGTGCGTTGATATCCAGCCAGGCGATGCGCATGCGCGGAGTCATGACGCTGTCGACGCTGCGGTCGCCCAGGCGCAGGACCCGGTTGACCATGTTGTGCTCGTCGCGGTCGAGTACGCCCTGCTCGGCGCTTTCGGCCACCAGCAGGCGAATTTCCTCTTCCGTGGCCGCCTCACGGCTGATGCGGTTGATGCCGAGCAGCCGCAGCAGCAGGTTGCTGGAGGCGTTAAGCAGCCAGACGAAGGGGGCGGTTATGCGCGAGAGCACCAGCATCGGCATGGCGACATAGCCGGAGGCGCGCTCGGGCGAGGCCAGCGCCAGGCGCTTGGGCACCAGTTCGCCGATCACGATCTGGATAAAGGAAATCAGCACGAAGCTGAGCACCACCCCGATGATGCGGGCGTAGGGCTCCAGCCAGGCGGCCCGGCCGCCGTGGAGCGCATCGGCGATATGCCCGCCCAGGGCGTCGCCGGCCACCGCACCGGTGACCAGCATGACCAGGGTGATGCCGACCTGCACCGTGGAAAGGAAGTATTCCGGTGCCTCGGCGTGGCGCAGGGCTATCCGCGCGCGGCGGCTGGTCTTGGCCATCTGCTTAAGACGGCTCTTGCGCGAGGCCACCAGCGCCATTTCGGAGAGGGCGAAAAAGCCGTTGCACAGCGCGAGGACGATGACTAGCGCGATTTCGGTCAGCATCGCGGCGGCTGTGGTTTCGGAGACATGGGGATAAGTGTAAAGGCAGCGGGCGCAGGCTCAAGGGCCGGAAGGGCGTCGGGATGCGGCCCCGGGGCGCGGTCCTGTAACATATTGGACATATTTACCCTCTCCCCGGACCGTGCAACATGTTTTCACTGCAAACCATTTTCGGCAAAGGCGACAAGTTCTATGGCCTGCTCGAACAGAGCGCCGAGGCGGCCCGGGAGAGCGCCAGGGCACTGCACGACCTGGTGTCGCGCAAGGACCATGCTCCGGTCATGACCGCCTTCGCGGCCAGCCGGGCCCGGGAAAAGGCACTGGCCGCGCAGATCAGCGAAGAGCTGGTCAATACCTTTGTCACCGCGCTGGATCGCGAGGATATCGAGGCGCTCAACTCGGCGCTGTACAAGATTCCCAAGACCATCGAGAAGTTTGCCGAGCGCTACGACATCGTCGGCGACCGCCTTGCCGACATCGACTTCGCGCCGCGCTCGCTGGTGCTGGAGCGTTCCGCCGCTGTGGTCGAGGAGATGATCGGCGAGCTGCGTCGCGGTTTACGCATCGATCCGGTCAAGAAGCTGCAGGACCGCTTGCAGACACTCGAAGCCGAGGGCGACCGCATGCTGCTGTCGCCGTATCGCACGCTGTACGTGGAAGGCAACGATGCGATGCGCGCGATGTTGGCCAAGGATCTGTTCGAGCTGCTGGAGAAAGCGATCGACAAGTGCCGCGATGTCGGCAACATCGTTTACTCGATCGTGTTGAAAAACTCCTGAAGGCGCCGACCGATGCTTTTCGCCGATTGTCGATGCCAGCTTGCTGGAGTTAGCGCATGAGCCTGGTTCTCATCGTGGTGCTGATCGCGCTCGCTTTCACGTATATCAACGGTTTTCACGATACCGCCAACTCCATCGCCACCGTGGTGGCGACCAAGGTGATGACGCCGGGGCAAGCGGTACTGATGGCGGCCATCACCAATCTGATCGGTGCGTTGTGGGGCACCGCGGTGGCGGTGACGATCGCCTCGGGTCTGATCGATACCGGCATCATCGACGTCGGTCCGCAGTTGCTGATCTGCGCGCTGCTCGGTGCGACGATCTGGAACCTGTTCACCTGGTGGCTGGGTCTGCCATCCAGTTCCAGCCACGCCCTGGTCGGTTCGCTGGTGGGCGCGGCCGTGGCCGCCTCGGCGAATAACTTCAACGCGGTGATCTGGTTTCAGGGTGGCGCGCACTGGTGGGCGGGCAAGGGCGTGATCCCCAAGGTGATCGTACCGATGGTGGTGTCGCCGTTCCTTGGCTTCGTCATGGGGTTTCTGTTGATGGGGGCGCTTTACGCCTTGCTGGGCTGGTTCTCCAGCCAGAAGGGGTTTCTGCATCGCTTCGGCCGCACGCCCTTCGTCAACGGCTTTTTTGGCAAGGCGCAGATCCTGTCGGCCAGTGCGATGGGTCTGGCGCACGGCATGAACGATGCGCAGAAGAGCATGGGCATCATCGCGCTCGCCCTGGCCGGGGCCACTGCGGCCGGGCAGTTCGATCATCTGCCGGTCTGGCTGGATTTCCTGCGCATCCAGGGCGACTCGCACGGTGGCTTTGTCGTGCCGATCTGGGTCAAGGTGGTTTGCGCGCTGACCATGGCGGCCGGTACCGCCGGTGGCGGCTGGCGCATCATCAAGACGCTTGGCCACAAGATGGTCAAGCTGCATCCGATCAACGGTTTTGCGGCCGAAGGCAGCTCGGCGGCGGTGATCCTGACCGCTTCGGTGCTGGGCATTCCGGTGTCGACTACGCATAACGTGTCCGCGTCGATCATGGGCGTGGGCGCCGCCAAGCGCTGGAACGCGATCCGCTGGTCGATCGTGGAGCGGATGGTATGGGCGTGGATCCTCACGCTGCCGGTGACGGCGTTGCTGGCTTACGGGCTGGTGCGGGCCTCTCAGCTCTTCACCCAGTAGCTAGTTTGTAGGAGCGACTTCAGTCGCGACCCGCGGTTACGTCACGGCAGGTCACGACTGAAGGGAACCTCGAATAACCTCAGTACTGATTGTCGTCATCCCGGCGCAGGCCGGGACCCAGTGGCATCAGTTTTCAGCTTTCGCGGTAGAGCCGAGTTTTGCAGACTCTCTGCGATAACCGATTGCAAAGCCACTGGGTTCCGGCCTACGCCGGAATGACGAGTAGGAAGGGCTTTTCGAGGCCGACTGAAGTCACTCCTGCAAAGACCTCAGAGGTCGTCGCCCCCGGTCGCGACCAACTGCTCCAACTGATCCCCCAAATCCCCCAATTCCTCGATCACCCGCTTCAACTCGGCGGCATTGAGCAGATCGTAGGGGCGGTTCTCGCACAGGTGCAGAAACGGCGAGCCGTCCAGGTCGGTGACGGCCAGAAAGCCGGTGCGCTGTTCCCAGTTGAAACGCAGGCAGCGGCGCGCATCGGCGCCGGCGAGCGGGCCGATCGGGGTGGATATGCGCAGAAAGCGGCGTCCCGATTCGTCCTCGAGCTCGGCCAGATAGATGCCCTGGTGGCGATCCTGCGGCAGGGTGAGGTCGAAGCTGATCAAATAGGGGTCGTTATGTTGCAACTGATGCTGGCTGCCGATGTGCGAGCGTACGGCTTCGAAGTGGCGCATGGTGTGACATCCTGAAACTTGCGGGAATCTGAGCTGACGCGAGCCCCGGCGGCTGCGACAACATGCGAACTGTGCCACGAGTTCGCTTTGGAATGGTTAGGGTTACGATGTGCGGCTATGAACGAAGCTCATGCCCGCGTCTTTGCCGCGATCGCCGCAATTCCCCCCGGGCGGGTGGCCAGCTATGGCGCCATCGCCCAACGGGCCGGCCTGCCAGGGCGTGCCCGGCTGGTCGGCAAGCTGCTGGGCGAGGTGCCCGACGGCATGGTGCTGCCCTGGTTCCGCGTGCTGCGCTCCAGTGGCCAGATCGCGTTCCCGCCGGGTAGTCGCGGTTTCCGCGAGCAGAGCCGCCTGCTGCGTGCGGAAGGTGTGGAGGTCAAGAATGGGCGCGTGCCCTTGTCGCGCTTTGGCCTGGATGCGGATGTCGACCGAGCCCTATGGGGGATGGTGGATTGATCTTGCGCTGTGCCGACGGCATGTCGGACAGGCCGCCCGAATCGATTTGTTAGCATGGACACGATGCACGCCTCACCTCTGGACATTCTTCAAAGCGTTTTCGGTTACGCGCATTTTCGCGATCAGCAACAGGCTATCGTCGATCAGGTAGCCGAAGGCGGCGACGCCCTGGTGCTGATGCCGACCGGCGGCGGCAAGTCGCTGTGCTATCAGATCCCTGCCATGTTGCGTCAAGGCACCGGCATCGTCGTGTCGCCCTTGATCGCCTTGATGCAGGATCAGGTCGACGCTTTGCGCGAAGCGGGTGTCGCGGCGGCCTACCTCAATTCCAGCCTGAGCGCGGAGGACCAGCGCGAGGTCGAGCGCCGTCTGCTGACGGGCGAACTGAACCTGCTGTATGTCGCGCCCGAGCGCCTGCTGACCCAGCGTTTCCTGAGCCAGCTTGAACGTACGGAAGTCGCATTGTTTGCGATCGACGAAGCGCATTGCGTATCGCAATGGGGACACGACTTTCGTCCGGAGTATCGCGAGCTGGCGGTGCTGCATCAGCGGTTTCCCGAGGTGCCGCGCATTGCGCTCACCGCCACTGCCGATCCACGCACGCGCGAAGAGATCGTCGAACGCCTTGCGCTGCAGAATGCGCGTCAATTTATTTCGAGCTTCGATCGACCCAATATCCGCTACAAGGTCGCGCTGCGCGATAACGCCAAGCGACAACTGCTGGATTTTCTCGAAGGTCATCGCGGGGAAGCCGGCATCGTCTACGCGCTCAGCCGGCGCAAAGTGGATGAAACCGCTGAGTGGTTAGCCTCCGAGGGCATCGCCGCGTTGCCCTATCACGCCGGTCTCGATGCGCCGACACGTGCGGCGCATCAGCAGCGCTTTTTGCGCGAAGACGGCGTGGTGATGGTGGCGACGGTGGCGTTCGGCATGGGCATTGACAAGCCCGACGTACGCTTCGTCGCGCATCTCGATCTGCCGCGCAGCATGGAAGGTTATTACCAGGAGACCGGACGTGGCGGGCGCGATGGCCTGCCGGCCGAAGCGTGGATGATCTACGGTCTGTCCGATGTCGTGACGATGAGTCAGATGATCGCGCAGTCCGAGTCGGCCGACGAACGCAAGCGCGTCGAGCGTCAGAAGCTCGAATCGCTGTTGGCCTATGCGGAAGCCACGCACTGCCGCCGCGAACTGTTGCTGGGCGCGTTCGGCGAAACCTATCAAGGCCCATGCGGCAATTGCGATAACTGCCGTGAACCGCCCAAGACCTGGGACGCCACGGTGCCTGCGCAAAAAGCCCTGTCGTGCGTTTATCGTAGCGGACAGCGTTATGGCTCCGGCCATGTCATCGACATTCTGCGCGGCGTGGACAATGCACGGATGTCCCAGCTGGGTCACGATCGCCTGAGCACGTTTGGGATTGGTGCCGACATGGATGCCAAGCAATGGGGTTCGGTGTTGCGTCAGCTGCTGGCCGCGGGCCTGCTGGAGGCCGACGCGGAAGGCTATGGCACCCTGCGTCTGACCAAGACCAGCCGAGACGTACTGGTCGGCAACCAGCGTGTGCTGCTGCGAGAGGATATGCGGCCCGAGCGCCGTTCGCGCCGTCGCGCCGACAGCAAGTTGGTGACCGGTGGCAGCCTTGGGATCGAAGCCTACGAGCAGCCGATGTGGGATGCGTTGCGTGCCCTGCGTGCACAGTTGGCCAAGCAGCACGGCGTGCCGGCTTATGTGATCTTCCACGACGCGACCTTGCTCGGCATGCTGCGTGCGCTGCCTTCGAACGAAGAGGAGCTGGCATCGGTCAGCGGCGTGGGCGAGGCGAAATTGAAACGCTACGGCAAGGATTTTCTCGCCGTGATCAACGCCGAGGCCGAATAGTTGCGGCGTACGGGCATCAATCTGAATTCGCGCTTCAGCCTGACGCTTGTATCTGAAGGTGTTCGGCCTTAAAACACTAAGTGATGTAACTCAAGCCGGCACAGGATGATGTCGCTGTCGGCTTTGCACTTAGCGCCCACCCCTTAAGGACCGACGCCATGCATGACGCCCCGCTGATTTTGACCCTGGTCGGTGGCATCGTGCTGGCGTTTATCTTTGCCGCGATCGCACATCGGCTGAAGCTGCCGGTCCTGGCCGGCTATTTGTTTGCCGGTGTAGTGGCCGGCCCCTTCACCCCGGGGTTTGTCGCCGATGGTGCCCTGGCGCACCAGTTGGCCGAGCTGGGCGTGGTGCTGCTGATGTTCGGAGTCGGCCTGCATTTTTCCCTGAAAGACCTGCTGGCCGTAAAAGGCATCGCCATCCCCGGTGCGCTCGGCCAGATGGCCGTGGCGACCGTGCTCGGCATGGCGCTTGGCTGGGCCCTGGACTGGCCGTTCGCGCAGGGCTTCGTGTTCGGTCTGGCGCTATCGGTGGCCAGTACCGTGGTGCTGCTGCGTGCACTGGAAGAGCGGCACCTCATGGACACCGAGCGCGGCCGGCTGGCGGTCGGTTGGTTGATCGTCGAAGACCTCGCCATGGTGCTTGCGCTGGTGCTGCTGCCGGCCATCGGCGCGGCATCGGGCGATGGGCAGGCATCCCCGTCGATACTCGCGCTGCTCGAAACCGTCGGCATCACCCTGGGCAAGGTCGCGCTGTTTATCGTGCTGATGCTGGTGGTCGGCAAGCGGCTGATTCCTTGGATGCTCGCGGCGGTATCGCGCACGGGCTCGCGGGAGCTGTTTCGTCTTGCCGTGCTGGCGATCGCGCTCGGCGTGGCGTTCGGTGCGGCAGGGCTGTTCGGCGTGTCGTTCGAGCTGGGCGCGTTCTTCGCCGGCATGATGATGGGCGAATCCAAGCTGGCGCACGACGCGGCCGAAGAGACATTGCCCTTGCGCGACGCGTTCGCCGTGTTGTTTTTCGTATCGATCGGCATGCTGTTCAATTACCACGTGTTGATCGAGCATCCGTTTGTAGTGCTGGCAGCATTGGGCATTATCGTCATCGGCAAGTCGGCCGCCGCGCTCGGTATCGTGCTGGCGTTCAAGCGGCCGTTGCGTACGGCGTTGACGATTGCCGTCAGTCTGGCGCAGATCGGCGAGTTCTCGTTTATCTTGATTGGCATGGGCGTGACGCAGAACATGGTCTCGCGCGAGGCGCAGGACGTGCTGCTGGCCGCGGCCATCCTTTCGATCCTGATCAATCCCTTCCTGTTCAAGTGGCTGGACCGCCGCATGGACGCGCGTGATGCAGCCATGGCTGATGCGATTCCCGAAAAGGCGGCCGTGGTATGGCACAAGACCACTCAGACCGGGCATGTGGTGATTGCCGGCTATGGGCGGTTGGGCCAGTTGCTCGGCGACAAGATCCGGGCCAGCGGCCAACCTCTATTGGTGTTGGAAGAGGGCGAAGACCGGCTCGAATTGCTCAATGCCAGTGGCATCGAAACGATTCCCGGCAACGCTTCGCACGACGATGTGCTGGATGCGGCCAATCTCGGCCACGCACGTGCGCTGCTGGTGACCTTGCCCGATGCGTTCGAAAGCGGTGAGGTGGTGCGTGCGGCGCGCACGTTGAATCCGGAGCTGCGCATCATCGCGCGTGCCGATTCGCAGGAATGTTTCGAGCATCTGGACGCGCAAGGTGCCAATGTGGTGCTGCTGATGGAACGCGAACTTGCGCGGGTCATGGTCAGCCAGCTCGAAGCGCCTTCGGGGCCTGAACCGCAGCCTGTCATGGCGTAATGGCGTTACCGAAGCGCCGACTATTCTCTGTAGGAGCAGTTTCAGCCGCGACCGAGGGGAGCCTCGAACAGCCTCAGTTTTTATAGTCATCCCGGCGCAGGCCGGGATCCATTCCTCAGTTGTCGCTTGTCAGGTAGCGTGTGGCAAGCATCTGCGCTGAGGAGTGGATCCCGGCCTGCGCCGGGATGACGAATAGGAAAGGTTTTCGAGGTTCCCTGAAGTCGTTCCTACAAGACAGGAATTCGTCGAGGAACCCTTCAACCAGCGAGCTGCCAGCGCATCACCGGTTCATCGGCGGGTCGCGAGTGAGTCAGCGCCAGCGCAGGCAGGTGGCGCCACGCGGCGATGTCCTGCGGAAGACGGGCCTGTGGCCAATCGTTGCGCAACGATGCAAGCGCAGCGTCCAGCGAATCGTGACGGCCGATTTCTTGTTCGTCGCACAGACTGCGCCAGCGGCGACCGTGTTGCACGATGCGGAACAATCCGGTTTTTGCGGGATAAATATATTGAGCCAGCACAGCGGGTACGTCTTTGGCTTTGGGGGCCGGCGTACTTTACGCATCGCGTGTGACTAATTTGTCAGCAGAGGGTGACGTTTTAATTTCGCGGTTCAGGCTGTTAAGAAAATATGGGCCTCGACCAAAATCGAGGCCCATAGTTCCATCCAGCCATTTATGCCGGTACAGCTTCGGTGCGGCGTAGCGGTGCGCCGTTGGCTTTGTAATAAGCCGCCTTGGAACGTGCAAGCGCAGGACGTCCACGAATCGCATCGGCCATCTTTTCGGCGATCATGATGGTCGGTGCATTCAGATTGCCGGTAATCACCTGCGGCATGATCGAAGCATCGACGATGCGCAGACCTTGCAGGCCATGTACGCGCCCCTGGCCGTCGACAACGCACATGTCGGTGTCGCCCATCTGGTTGGAGCACGACGGGTGATAGGCCGTTTCCGCGTGCGCACGCACAAAGGCGTCGAGTTCTGCATCGGTAGTCAGGTCGGCGCCGGGCGAGATTTCACGGCCGGTGTAGGGCTGCATGGCCTTCTGGCGGAAGATGTCGCGGGTGATGCGGATGGCCGAGCGGAATTCGCGCCAATCCTGTTCGTGCGACATGTAGTTGAACAGAATGCTCGGATGTTCGTTCGGATCGCGCGAGCGCACATGAATGCGGCCGCGGCTGGGCGAACGCATCGAGCCGACGTGCGCCTGGAAGCTGTGTACCTTGATCGGGTTGGAGCCGTTGTAGTTCACCGCGATCGGCAGGAAGTGATACTGCAGATTCGGCCACTCGAATTCTTCTTCCGAGCGAATAAAGCCCCCAGCTTCGAACTCGTTGCTGGCACCCAGGCCAGTGCCGAAGAACAACCACTCCGCACCGATCTTCGCCTGGTTATGCAGCTTGAGCGCAGGCGCGATCGACACCGGCTGTTTGCACTCGTACTGCAGATACATTTCCAGGTGGTCCTGCAGATTGGCGCCCACACCCGGCAGGTGGTGCACGACCGGGATGTCGAGGCTGCGCAGCAGGTCGGCGGGACCGACACCGGAGCGCTGCAGTATCTGCGGCGAGGCGATCGCGCCACCGCACAGCAAGACTTCACGGCGCGCACGCGCCTCCATCTTCTGCTCGCCGCGGTGCAGCCAAGCCACGCCGATGGCACGCTTGCCGGAGAACAGGATGCGATCGGTCACGGCGTGCGTAACGATGGTGAGATTCGAGCGCGAACGCGCCTGGTCCAGGTAACCACGTGCGGTGCTGGCGCGGCGGCCCTGCGGTGTCACCGTGCGATCCATCGGGCCGAAGCCTTCCTGTTGGTAGCCGTTCAAGTCGTCCGTGCGCGGATAACCCGCTTGCACACCGGCCTCGACCATCGCGTGATACAGCACGTTGTTGCCGGCCTTGGGCGTAGTCACGCTCACCGGGCCGCCGGCACCGTGGTAGTCGTTGGCGCCGATGTCACGGTTTTCGGCCTTCTTGAAGTAGGGCAGGCAGTCCGCGTAGGTCCAGTTTTCCAGGCCGGGACGCTTGGCCCAGTGGTCGTAGTCCATCGCATTGCCGCGGATGTAGCACATGCCGTTGATCAACGACGAACCACCCAGGCCCTTGCCGCGTCCGCATTCCATCCGACGATTGTTCATATGCGGCTCGGGATCGGTCAGATACGCCCAGTTATAGCGGCGGCCCTGCAGCGGATAGGCCAGCGCGGCAGGCATCTGCGTGCGAAAGTCGAGTCGATAATCCGGGCCGCCGGCTTCGAGCAGCAGCACGCTGACGCCGGCATCTTCGGTCAAACGGGTGGCCAGCACATTACCGGCCGAGCCTGCACCAATGATGATGTAGTCGTATTCCTTGAACGTGGACGAGGACATAAGGGAGAACTCCAGGGAAAAGGCGGGCGCGGCCGTGGGGATGCGGCCGGCCCTTGGCTTCAAGGTCGAGACTTAGAACACCGACGCGAATGCGCCGAGTTCGACCTGCACCGATTTGATACGCGTGTAGTGAGCGAGCGTGCTGATGCCGTTTTCGCGGCCGACGCCCGATTGCTTGTAGCCGCCGACAGGCATTTCCGCCGGCGATTCGCCCCAGGTATTGATCCAGCAGATGCCGGCCTGAAGCTGATGAATGACGCGATGTGCGCGCGACAGGTCGGGCGTGACCACGCCGGCGGCCAGGCCGAAGTAGGTGTCGTTGGCGCGCGCGATGACTTCCGCTTCGTCGTCGAAACCCAGGATGCTCATCACTGGCCCGAAGATCTCTTCGCGCACGATGGTCATGTCGTCGCGGCAATCGGTAAACACCGTCGGCTGCACGTAGGCACCCTTGGCGAACTCGCCAGCGGTTTCGCGTCGGCCGCCGATCAGCAGTCGCGCACCTTCGCTCTTGCCCGATTCGATCAATGACAGGACTTTTTCCATGTGCGGGAAGCTGGCCATCGGGCCGAAATTGGTTTCCGGCTGCACCGGGTCGCCCAGGCGGATGCGCTTGACGCGCTCGACCACGGCCGCTTCGAACGCCGGCTTGATCGTGTTGTGCACGAACACGCGGGTGCCATTGGTGCAGACCTGGCCGGAGCTGAAGAAATTCGCCATCACGGCAATGTCGGCCGCGCGTGCGACATCAGCATCGTCGAATACGATCAACGGCGACTTGCCACCCAGCTCCATCGTCACTTCCTTCAACGACGACATCGCCGCATTGGCCATCACCTTCTTGCCGGTAGCGACGCCGCCGGTGAAGGAAATCTTTTCGATGCGCGGATGATCGGTGAGCCACTGGCCGACGTTGCGGCCCTGGCCGTTGAGCACATTGAACACGCCGTTCGGGACGCCGGCCTGGGTGTAGATCTCGGCCAGCTTGATCGCAGTCAGCGGAGTGACTTCGCTGGGCTTGAACAACATGGCGTTGCCCGCGGCCAGTGCCGGCGCGGATTTCCACAAGGCGATCTGGATCGGGTAATTCCAGGCGCCGATACCGGCGACGACACCGAGCGGTTCGCGGCGGGTATAGAAGAAGCTCGACTCGCGCAGCGGCACCTGCTCGCCTTCGATGGCGGGAGCGAGGCCGGCGTAGTACTCCAGCACGTCGGCGCCGGTGACGATGTCGACGGTCGAGGTTTCCGAGAACGACTTGCCGGTGTCAAAGGTTTCCAGCAGCGCCAGTTCTTCGTTGCGCGCACGCAGGAGCTCGACTGCCCGGCGCAGGATGCGCGAGCGCTGCATCGCCGTCATGGCCGACCATTCGCGCTGGCCGGCTTCGGCGCTTTCGACCGCGCGCTCGACGTCGGCCTGCGATGCGATCTGCACTTCGGCAAGAATCTCGCCGTTGGCGGGGTTGATCGTCTTGAAGGTTTCGCCACTGGTCGCATCGACCAGCGCACCGTGAACATAGAGTTTTTGAAGGTCGAACTTAGCCATGATGGTGCTTCCATACGTACGGCCGTCGGTGCGTCCTTGAGACTTCAGGAGACATCCGGCGGCAAGTGGTGGTCGAGATAGTCGTAGGCCAGGCGGCGCGCTTGCGCATCGTCGAACTCGCCGCCGGCGAGGCTGCCGCGCAGCCACAAGCCATCGATCATCGCGGCGAGGCCGAGGGCGGCCGCGCGTGCCTGTTCCGCCGGCAGGACGCGGCGGAACTGATAGGTAAGGTTGGAGTACAGGCGCTTGTCGTTGGCGCGTTGCAGGCGGCGCAGCCCGGCGTGATGCATGCTGGCCGACCAGAAGGTCAGCCATACGCGCATGGCGGTGCTGCTGACCTGGGTCTCATGAAAATTGCCGTCGATGATCGCGTGCAACTGCGCACGAGGGTCGCTGCCGGCGTGAGTGCGGCATTCGGCTACCGCGTCGCGCAGCTGCCGCAGCACATGACGCATCGCCGCGTTGAGCAGGCCGTCCTTGTCGCCGAAGTAGTGACTGACGATGCCGGTCGACAGGCCCGCCTGCGACGCGATCTGCGCGATCGTCGCATCGGCAAGCCCGACCTGTTCGATCGTCTCGAAAGTAGCGCGAATCAATTGCTCGCGCCGGATCGGTTGCATGCCGAGCTTGGGCATCGTCACGGCCTCGCGTCATGGGGAGGAGCCAAGGCTGGGACCGCTTCGCCCTGGCTTGGGTCGGAACAGCATAGTTTATTTTGATTGAACGTTCAATTATAAAACGATAGACTTCGCCACCGTGTCCGGATTCCGCTCTGCGCCTGGGTTTCCCCGCCCTGGCCTGATCCCCGAAGCGACCGGATGCGCTCCTTTCCCCTGGAAGCTGTCGCCATGGACCAGCCCCATACCCCCGCCGTGCACTCTCGGGTGCGGCTCAACCCGCCGGTCTTTTTCTGCTCGGCGGCGGTGATTCTTTTGCTTGCCGGCCTGACCGTGCTTTACCCGCAAGCCAGCATGCAGTGGCTTGCCGCCGCCCAGGAATGGGTTTCCGGCGCGTTCGGCTGGTACTACATGGTGGTGATGGTTGCCGCCATGATCTTCGTGTTCTGGCTGGCCGCCTCGCGTTATGGCCACGTGCGGCTCGGCCGGGACGACGAACGCCCCAGCTTCAGCTATGCCGCGTGGACTTCGATGCTGTTTTCGTCGGGCATCGGCATCGCGCTGCTCTATTACGGCGCGTACGAGCCGCTCGATCATTTTCTTGCACCGCCCGAAGGCGCAGGCGGCACGACCGAAGCAGCACGCAAGGCGATGGAAATCACCTTCCTGCATTGGGGCCTGCATGGCTGGGCGCTATATGCATTGATGGCGATCGCGCTGGGCTACTTCGCTTTTCGTCGCGGCCTGCCGCTGGCACTCCGTTCGCCCTTGCACGCCTTGTTCGGCGAGCGGATCCACGGGCCGATCGGTCATCTCGTCGATGGTTTCGGCATTCTCGCGACATTGGTCTCGATGGTGACCAATCTGGGCATCGGCGCATTGATCCTGCAGTCCGGCCTGCACTTCCTGTTTCCCTCGATCCCGCAGACACCGACCACGCTGGTCATGCTGGTCGTGGTGATGATGATCGTGGCGACGATCGCGGCGGTTACCGGCGTGGAGAAGGGCATCGCCTTTCTGTCCAATCTCAATGTCCGACTGCTTTGCGCCTTGCTGCTGTTCGTCTTCGTCTTTGGGCCGACGCTGCACCTGCTCGATGGCCTGGTGCAGAACGTGGGCGACTACCTCACCTCGGTGGCGGGCAATAGCTTCGATCTCTACATTTACAGCCACGCGCGCGACTGGCTGGGGCGCTGGACCCTGTTCTACTGGGTCTGGTGGATCGCCTGGGCGCCGTTTGTAGGCATGTTTATCGCGCGTATTTCGCGAGGCCGCACCATTCGCGAGCTGGTCGTCGGCGTGCTGCTGATTCCGCTCGGTTTCACGCTCGCGTGGCTATCGATCTTCGGCAACACAGCGATCGAGCTGGTCTTCAATCATGGCGCGACCGTACTGGCCGAGGCGGCGAAGAACGATCCGCCCGATACGTTGTTCCAGTTGTTGACGTATCTGCCTGCGACGCGATTCGTCGCTGCGGTGACGGTGCTGATCGGTTTTGTGCTGTTCCTGACGCCGGTCGATTCGGGCACCTTGATGATCGCCTCGCTTTGCACCAAGGGCGGCGACGGCGAAGACGATGCGCCGATCTGGCTGCGCGTGTTCTGGGCGGCGGCGACCACCGTGGTGACGATCGGCCTGCTGTACAGCGCCGGCAATTTCGATGCGATGCAGACGGCGGTGGTGTTGTGCGGCCTGCCGTTCTCGTTCGTCGTGCTGCTGTATATGCGCGGCTTGCAAAAGGCACTGCACGAAGAACACAGCCGCGTACAGATCAACCCATGAGATGGGCCGTGGTCGGCGTCGCGCTTGGGCTCGCCCTTGCGCCGCAAGCGCATGCCCAGGAGGTCGCGCCCTCCGCATGGAGCGGCAACGTCGCTGTGGCATCGCAGTACGTATCGCGTGGCTTTCGGCAAAGCTGGGGTCAGCCGGCGTTGCAAGGCGGCATCGACTACGCGTCGCCCAGTGGCTGGTTCGCCGGTACCTGGGCGTCCACGGTGAGCCCGTACTTCGTGGAGGGCGGTCATGTGGAGTGGGATCTCTATGGCGGTTATGCCGCCAGCTATGGCGATCTCCATTACAAGGCGGGCTTGTATTACTACCGCTACCCGGGTGCCGAAGTCAGCGCGACACGAACCAGCATGAACTACGGTGAGGTGGTACTGGGCATCGACTGGCACGATTGGTCGCTGGATTACTCGCTCACGGTGACGCGCGATTTCTTTGGCTACAACAGCCAGACGCTGGGCTTGGGCCAGCGTTCGCATTCACGTGGCTCGGGCTATCTGAGCGCAGGTCGTCACTTCGATCTCGGTCACGGCTACGCGCTGGCGCTGCACTACGGCTGGCAACGGGTGAATCACTTCAGCTCGTACAGCTGGACCGATGCCAGCATCGGCGTATCGCGGGCATTCGCCGGTTTCGACGTGACGGCCAGCTACTCGCGCGGCTGGAACAGCGCCGGTGTGTTTCGCGACTACACCACCGGCGTGCCCGACGCGCAAGGCCGCATCCGTACGTCCTATCCGATCGCCGGCACCTGGATACTCACCGTCGGTCGCACGTTCTAAAAAGCCGAGGGAGCGCTTAAGGCCGCTCCCTCGGAAAACCCACACTTGGTTTAGAACGACATATCCACGGTCAGAAAACCCTGGCGGGGTGCGCCGACCAGCAAGCTCTGGAAGGTGCCGTTCGGGTCACTGGTGGTAAAACCATTGCTGTCGATCGTGGCGATATATTTCTTGTTGAGCAGGTTGCTCACCGTCAGCGACACCTTCAGGCGCTTGGCAAAGCTAAGGTTCTTGCGCTCCCACGACAGGCCCGTGTCCCACAACCAGTAACCGGCGATGCGTTGGTCGTTGACGTAGGTGTAGTAGCGGGCGCCGGTGTACTTGGTGCCGAGCGTGGCGTGGAACTCACCGAACTGGTATTGCAGCTCGCTGGCGAACATTTCCTTGGGCGAATCGACGACGGTCTTGCCCTTGGTGTCGATCAGCTGGCCGCCATCGAGATAGTTGTCCTTGTACTTGGCATCGTTGTAAGTGGCCGAGTTGAACCAGCTCAGGTTCTGCGTGGCCTGCCACAGAAAGGTGAGTTCGGCGCCGCGCGAATTGACCTTGCCGACATTGGCGATCTGGTTGGGGCAGCTGACCACGCCGGCGCAAGGCACGATCACCAGCAGGCGGTTCTTGAAATCGATGTTGTACAAGGCCAGCGAGGACTGGATCGTGTCGCCGATATATCGCGCGCCCAATTCGCTATTGGCCGAACGTTCCGGACGCAGGTGATTTTTCAATGCGTCGAAGGTTGCCTGATCGGACGACCATGCACCGTTGGCACCCGGTTCGTACGCGTTCTGATTCATCGAAAACGATGCGAATGTTTCCCAGCCGCCACCCAGCTTGTAGTTGGCGCCGATCTGCGGCAGGAAGTTGCTCTTCGCGGTCAGTGCGCCGCTGGCCCGGCCCGGCAGCAGCGCGATCGCATTGGTGCTCACGTTATGACCCTTGAAGCCGGCCTCGATGCGTAACGCGTCATCGAGACCCGTCCAGGTATCCTGCAGATACCACTGGCGCGTCAAGGTTTCGAAACGCTGGCGGAAGATCGTGTTGTAGTAGGTGTCGTAGATGATGTTCTGGTTGATCGGGCCACCATCGGCCGGAATCGGCTCGAAGCTGCGAGCGATCGTGTAATGACTGTTTTCGAACCAGAAGCCACCCTCGATATGATGCTGATCGAGATCGTAGCTGAGCGAGTTGACTGCGCCGCCGCGAGTCATCAGGTAGTGCGAGAGACGCAGTGCGATCGGCGCGTCGCCCGGTGCCGGTGTATAGGGCAGGTCGGAGGCTGGCGAATACCAGTGACCCTGGCCAAGGTCATGGTGGTAGTACGGCTGCACATTCAAGGTCAGGCGGTCGTTGAGAAAGAACTCGCCCTTGATCGAGCCGATCTCGTCGTTGCGGATGCCGTTGCCGTTGAAATAGGTATCGTCGGCTGATTTCACGCAGCCGCTGTATTTACCGTTGGCGATATTGACCGCTTGCTGCCAGTCGGGTGCGATGTAGTCGAAGTTGTAGCCGCAACGCTTGAGCGAATCGAGCGACAGGTCCAGATAGGCCTGTTCAACGCGACGCACCACATCGGCGATGCCGGTAATGCGGCCGCCATTCCACTCGTACTGAGCCTTGGCATTGAATTGCCGCTGGCGCTGCTCGTCGTCGCCTTTCCACTTTGGTGCGTCGACATACATGCCCGCGACATAGCCGCTGAAGCCATTGAGGTCACCGGTGTCCGCACGCAGATAACCGCGTCGAAAGCCGTACGAACCGCCCGTGGCATTCAAGCGCACGCCGGCCTGTTTGCTGGGGTCGTCGGTATGCACCTGCACCGTACCGCCAAGATTGCTGGTCGAGGCGGTGCTGAGCGCACCGGCACCTTGCGAGAGTTCGATTTCGCCAAGGTTCTCGCCGATCCATGCACGTGTCACGCTGAGGCCGTCGCCGGTGTGATAGTCGGTATTGCCGAGCGGGATGCCATCGAGCGTGTAGCCGAGCTGGGTATGGTTGAAGCCACGCAGGCTGATGCGCGAAGACCATTCGTCGGTGCCGAACGGATCGTCGGATACGAAATGCACGCCCGGCATTTTTGCAAGCATCTGGATCGGGCTGGTGCCCGGCGTCTGTTGGTCGATCTGGGCTTTGTCGAGCTGTTGTACCTGGCGCGTTGCGTTCTGGCCGACGACGGAAATCGTGTCCAGTGTTTTTGCGCTATCGGTAGTGGCCGCGGCGGTGGCGGGTGCGTCATCGGTAGCGTGGGCAAGCAGCGGAAAAGCCAGCAGCAGCGCCAGGCAGATAGGCGTACGGGACAACGTCATGGGGCAGACCCTGGAGTGGTGAGATGTCATGTGCGCGTCGGCTTGGCGGCGCGGCACGGGATGGCACCCATTTCAACGAGTGCGGGTTGCATGATGGTTTAGGGGGCGTTGCGGGCGTTGGGCGCGGAGGCGACAGGGGTGGCTAGTTGTCTAGATGGGTTTTGTTGGGGGTGAGGATGTTTTCTGAGTGAACGCCGGCTTCATTCATTCCCGAAACTTCTCTATTTCGTCATTCCGGCGTCGGCCGGAACCCAGTCGCGTCAGTGTTTGGTTCTTGCCTGTGTGCTTTCGCGATCTGGCCGCTTACGCAGCGGGCGTTTCACTCGCCTGCCGGCGAGCGAGTCACTTTCTCTTTGCTGGCCCAAAGAGAAAGTAACCCAAGAGAAATGGCCTGTGGATCAAGAGCTCTGAGCAGCATTGAGAGATAAAACCGTTCGGACCGCCTACCCGAATCGTCAGGGGACACTTCTGGCGCTTCTGAGGTGCGCTGGATTTGTGCGCGAGGCGTCGTGGCGGTGAGGACTTAAAGCGTTCCGCCTCCTCGGCGAAACCAGGAAGGGGGCTGACTGAGGGTGCCTCGGTATTGCGCGTTCCCTCTCCCCTGGCTTTGCCGGGGGAGAGGGTTGGGGTTAGGGGGCTCTTGGTGGAGTTAGAAACCGCGCACGCCTTCAACCCATACCTGCCGAATGATCGGCAAGTCGTTTATCACCTTCATGCGAACCACATCACCACGCAGGCCTTCTGCAAGCGCGCCGCGATCGGATAGTTCCAATGCGCGTGCAGGATTGGCGGTAACGGTGGCGATGGCACGCGGCATCGACCAGCCCGCCTCGCTGTGCAGCATGAACGCACCGTGCAAGAGGCTGGCAGGGACGTAGTCAGATGAGAGCATGTCCAGGCGATCCAGTCTGGCCAGATCCAGTGCGGCGACATTGCCCGAATGCGAGCCGCCGCGTACGACATTGGGTGCGCCCATGACCGTGCTCATGCCGCGCTGATGCGCTGCCGTGGCGGCTTCGGCAGTCGTAGGAAATTCGCAAATGGTGATGCCGATACCGTGGGCATGCTCCACGTGGGCCAGTTCGGTGTCGTCGTGGCTGGCCAGTATCACCTGCCTGTCGCTCAACAGATCGAGCACCGCACGCTCGTGCTTGTCGCTATAGGTCTGCTGTTGCTGCAGGCGCCGCTCCACCACATCGGCAAATTGCTCTTCGGTCCAGCTCGCGTGGTGCTTGCTGTAGTACTTGCGGTACTGCTGGATGTCGCGGTACTGGCGCTGGCCGGGGGTATGATCCATCAGCGACATCAGGCGCACGCTATCGTGATCGAGTAGAGGCTCCAGCGCTTCGAGCAGACGTGGGTACGCAAGTTCGCAACGCAGGTGTATCCAGTGGTCGGCGCGCAAGGCGCCGCTGCGCTGACCATCGAGGATGGCGTCATAGGTGCTGCGCAACGTTTCGATGCGCACGCTTTCTTCTTCGAGGTCGCCGACCGAAAGCGCATCGAATACGGTAGTGATGCCGGCGGCGACGACCTGCGCGTCGTGCGTGAGCACTGCGGGCAAAGACGGCCAGATAACGCCGGCACGTGGCATCAGGTGTTTTTCGAGGTTGTCGGTATGCAGTTCGATCAAGCCGGGGATCAGGTAGTCGCCTTCGCAGTCGATAGCACCGGCAGTCTGAGTCTGGCTGGTGTCGACATGCGCGATGCGGCCGTCGCGGATATGCAGCGTGCCGCGTATCACGCTGTCGTCGAGCACGATATGGGCGTTGGTAAGAATCAGGTCATTCATCATGATGATCGGCAAGAAATAGGTCAGGCCGCTTCGAGCGGGCGCATGGAAAACAGTCGGGTGGCAACGCGGTCGCGCATGTCCTCGTCGTGAAAGATGCCGAGGATGGCCGCGCCCTTCGCGCGAGCTTCCTCCAGCAATCTGGCGACGACATGGCGATTGGCGGCGTCGAGCGAGGCGGTGGGTTCGTCGAGCAAGAGGATCGGACGCGGCACGATCAGCCCCCGTGCGATGTTTACCCGCTGCTGCTCGCCGCCGGAGAAGGTTCCCGGTGGCAGCTGCCACAGCCGCTCGGGCACGTTGAGCCGATGCAGCAATGCGCCGGCTTGCTGTCGTGCCTGGGCGATATCGCAACCGCTTTCGATCAGTGGCTCGGCAACGATGTCCAGCGCCGGTACGCGCGGGATGACACGCAGGAACTGGCTCACATAGCCCAGCGATCGTCGGCGCACATCGATGATCTGCTGTGGTGAGGCGGTGGCCATGTCCAGCAGTTCGCCGTCATGGCGAATGAACAGCGCACCACTGGAGATGCGGTAGTTGGCATAGATCACCCGCAGCAGGGTGCTTTTGCCGGCACCGGAGGGTCCGGCCAGTACTACGCATTCGCCGGGGAAAAGCTGCAGGTCGAGGTCTTCGAGCACGTTGATATGTGTATCGTGCTGATGATGCAGCTCGAAGTGTTTGCCCAGGCTGCGCAGTTCGAGCAGTGGATACGAAGGGGTCATGTAGTCAGCACCGATGAAACGAGCAGTTGCGTATAGGGGTGTTGCGGGTCGTCGAGGATCTGGTCGGTCAGGCCGGTTTCCACCACGCGGCCACGCTGCATCACCATCGTGCGGGCGGCAAGCAGGCGCGCCACGGCCAGATCGTGCGTCACCATGACGGCGGCCAGTCCGAGCTCGCCGACCAGACGGCGCAACAGGTCGAGAATGCGTGCCTGCACCGACACATCCAGCCCGGCAGTCGGTTCATCCATGAATACCAGGCGCGGCTGCGTTACGAGCGTGCGGGCGATCTGCAAGCGCTGCTGCATGCCGCCGGAGAAGCTGCTCGGCGCATCGTCGATACGCGCAGGATCGATCTCTACGCGCTCCAGCCACTGCATGGCGGTGTCGCGCAATTGGCCATAGTGGCGCGAGCCCAGTGCCATCAAGCGCTCGGCGACATTCGCGCCGGCGCTGACATTGAGTCGCAGGCCATCGCGCGGATTCTGCGTGACGAAACCCCATTCCTCGCGCGACAGGCGCCGCCGATCGGCCTCGCTCAGATCATGCAGGTCGAGCCAACCGCCATCGCGCTGTCGATAGCGCATGCTGCCCATCGTGGGTGCGAGCTGGCCTGCGACGGTGTTGAGCAAGGTCGACTTACCCGATCCGGACTCGCCGACAATGCATAGCAGTTCGCCGGGGTGTACATCGAAATCGATCTGCTCGCAGCCGATGCGGTCGCCGTAGTGACGGCTCAGGTTGCGTACTTCAAGCAATGCGCTCATGCCGCCGCCTCCGTGCGGCGTTGGCCGCAATAGTCGGTATCGGAGCAGACGAACATGCGCGTGCCGCGGTCGTCGGTGACCACTTCATCGAGATAACTCTCGCCCGAGCCACACAGGGCGCAACGTTCTTTCCAGCGCTGCACTTCGAAAGGGTGGTCATCGAACGCCAGGCTTTCCACGCGGGTATATGGCGGGATGGCGTACAGGCGTTTTTCGCGTCCGGCGCCGAACAGCATCAACGCGGGCGCGCGGTCGAGTTTTGGATTGTCGAATTTGGGGATCGGCGAGGGCGAGGTCAGGAACCGTCCGTTGACCAGCACCGGGTAATCGTAACTGGTGGCGATATGGCCGTACTGGGCAATGTCTTCGTACAACTTCACGTGTATCAATCCGTAGTCGGCCAGGGCGTGCATCGTGCGGGTTTCGGATTCACGCGGCTCCAGCGTACGCAGCGGTTCGGGCTCGGGGACCTGGAACACCAGGATCTGATCTTCCCGCAGCGGTGTTTCAGGAATGCGATGGCGGGTCTGGATCACCGTGGCCTCGCCGGTGCGTTCGGTGGTGGCCACGCCGGCCACGCGGGAAAAAAACTTCCGGATATTGACCGCGTTGGTGGTGTCGTCCGCCCCCTGGTCGATCACCTTGAGCACGTCATCGGGGCCGAGCAGGGCGGCGGTGACCTGGATGCCGCCGGTGCCCCAGCCATAGGGCAATGGCATTTCACGGCTGCCGAACGGTACCTGGTAACCGGGAATGGCCACGGCCTTGAGCAGCGCGCGACGCAGCATGCGCTTGGTGTTTTCGTCGAGAAAGGCGAAGTTGTAATCGTGGCTCATGATGCGGCCTCCGCCGGTTCTCGCACGGTTTTCGGTTCGGGCACGTTGGTTGTCTGTCGGGTGTGTTGTTCGCTCAATGTGCGCAGCAGCGACAGTTCGGCCTGGAAATCGACGTAGTGCGGCAGCTTCAGGTGTTGCACGAAACCGGACGCCTCTACGTTGTCCGAATGCGACAGCACGAACTCCTGGTTCTGCGCCGGGGCTTGCTCGCTTTCGCCCAGTTCGTCGCAGCGCAGCGCGCGATCGACCAGGGCCATCGACATCGCCTTGCGTTCGCCTTCGCCCATGCTCAGCCCATAGCCGCGCGTGAATTGCGGCGGCAGGCCGTTGCCGCCCTGGAACTGATTGATCATCTGGCATTCGGTCAGCACGATGCTGCCGATCTCGATATCGAAGCCGAGTTCTTCCGGGCAGATGATCACATCGACTTCGCCCATCCGTATCTCGCCGGCAAACGGGTGGCTCTCGGCGTAGCCTCGTTGGGTGGAGTAGGCCATGCCAAGCAGGAAGCCTTCGTCACCACGTGCGAGGTTCTGCAGACGCGTGGCACGGTCGGCGGGGAACATCAGCGGCTCACGGGTGAGGTCGACCGGTTGCGGGTCGCCTTGCGCATCGACCGGCTCGATCAGGGCTTCGGCGTCGAGCAGGTCGAGCACGCGCGGCATGCGTTCGGCCAGCGGTTCGTCCGCGCGTTCTATCGAGACCTCGCCCGTGGCCTGAAAGTCGAGCAGCCGCTGCGTGTAGTCATACGTGGGCCCCAGTACCTGGCCACCCGGGACGTCCTTGAACGTACCCGAGACGCGGCGTTGCACGCGCATGGCGGCTGTATCCATCGGCAACGTGTAGCCGAAGCGTGGCAGCGTGGTGCGGTAGGCGCGCAGCAGGAAGATCGCCTCCAGCATGTCGCCCGCGGCCTGGCGGATCGCCAGAGCGGCAAGTTCTTCGTCGTACAGCGAGCCTTCCTGCATTACCCGCGCGACGCCCAGGCGCAACTGCTCGCGAATCTGCGCAATGCCCAGCTCGGCAAGCGCGGTGTCGCCACGTCGCGCCTCGGCAAGCAGATCGAGCGAACGCGCAATGGCGCGTTCGCCACCTTTGACGGCTACGTACATTCAACTCTCCAGACGATGAGTGGTGCGCGGCAAGGCGGCAACCCGGGTGGCATCGGCGAAATACATATCCAGGCCCAGCGGCGAGCGCGATGTCAGCGCGGCGCGTTGTTGCCAGAACGAAGCCGGCAGCCCTTCGATCGCCAGTCGCTGTTCGTGCTCGATGCCGGGGCCGCTGAAGCGATCACCCTGGCCGGCATGCATGGCGGGGACCTGCACGATCAAGCTGGTGGAGCGGTCCGGGTAATACGGGTCGCCCAGCGAGAAGCTGTCCAGCGCAGGCATCGCCTCCGGCACGGTGACCAGGGCGAAATCCGCCTGCGCGTGATCGGGCACGATCTTTACGCCAGTATGAAAGCGCAGGTAGTGCAGAGCCTGCGCGTCGGCTTGCTGCAGCCACAGCGTGACGTCGGCATCGCACAGGGTCAGCAGCACAGCCATGACGGCCGGTGTTATCGGTGGAGGAGACGGCGGCAGCGCCGGCAGCGTGCGCGGCTGGGCGGGACGGGCCATGGCCTGCAGCAGCTCGCGAAAAGTGGCCTGGGCCTCGAAAACCGGATGTTCAAAAGCAGCCAGCATCATTCGCCTCGCACGACGGTAAAGAATTCGACTTTGCTTGCGGCGGCCTTGCGGCTCTGGTCCTCGCGTCGCGCTTGCAGGGATTGCTGTAGCGGCGCCAGCACCTGGCTGCTGATCTGTTCGTGCCGAGCGGGATCTTGCAGCAGAGCGTCGGCCAGTGCGGCCAGTTCGGCATGCCGGCGGTCGCTGCCGCGTACCCAGGCATGGCCGATGCGGTCGCCAAGCTGGAGGCTGCAGCGGGTAACGCTGACTTCGCCCAGGTTGAACGGCGCGCCGGAGCCGCCGATGCGCCCGCGCAGCATGTACAGACCGGTTTGCGGCGGTCGCAGCCAGGTGGCGTCGGCGGGTTGTTCCAGGCCGCGCATGGCGTCGGCCAGCTCGGTCAGCGGGGCTTGCGCGAGCAAGGACATCCATTGCGCACGAGCCATGTGGGGGAGGGTGTACATGTCTGTTCCCGGGCTTGTAACAAATGTCTAGTTATCTAGACAGACCGAAACGCAGGCTCCGGCCTGAGCATTCAAGCAACGGAGCGTGCAGCTGCCATGACGATGACTAGACAGGCGGGTGAAGTGGTATGAGCGAGGTAGAACGGGGCCGCGGCGTAGCGCTGTGGAGCCAGATCGGCGACATCCTGGCCGAAGACATCCTCAAGGGGCGCCTGCCACAGGGCCAGCAATTGCCGTCGGCGCAGGAGCTGGCCACGCGATTCGATGTGAACCGCCACACCGTGCGGCGCGCCATTGCCGCGCTGGAACAGCGCAACCTGGTGCGTACCGAACAGGGGCGCGGCAGCTTCGTGCAGGAGCAGGCGCTGGACTATGCCATCAGCCGGCGCACGCGATTCACCCAGAACATGCGCAACCTCAATGTCGAGGCGGATATCGAAGTACTGGAGGACATCCGTGAAATACCGCCGTCACAAGTGGCCGAGGCCTTGGGCCTGGGGCGCAAGGAGTACGTCTACCGCATCGAGACGCTCAGCCATGCCGATGGCCATATCGTCGATTACAGCACGGCTTACTTTCCGGCGGCACGCTTTCCGGGTCTGCCAACTGTATACAGGCGTCTTCAATCGGTAACGCGCACGCTGGGAGAATTCGGTGTCGTCGATTACGTGCGCAAGCACACCCGCGTCTGTGCTCGCCTGCCCGATGCACACGCAGCCAAATTGATGAAGCAGCCGATCGGCCGCCCGGTGCTCCATGTGCAGTCGATCAATGCCGATACCCGTGGCATGCCGGTGCAATACGGCGTGACGCGCTTTTCCGGAGACTGGGTGCAACTGGTGCTGATGGCCGACGACTGATGCGCTACGCGATCTACTACTGTCCGCAAGCAGGGACCGCGTTGGCGAGCATGGGCCAGGCGTGGCTGAGCGCCCATGCCAGAGTTGCCAGCATCGCGCCGCAGCGCCTGGACGAACTTCTGCGCGATGCACGCCGTTATGGCTGGCACGCCACGATTCGCGCGCCTTTCAGCCTCATGGCCGGGCACACGTTCGACGATCTGCGGCGCGTGGTGGTGTCGATCGCCAACACCATGCACGCCTTCGACTTGCCGCTGCGCCTGGACTCGCTCGCCGGCTTTCTCGCCTTGCGGCCGGAGAGCGCCAGCGGGCGCATCGAGGCGCTGGCGGCCACCTGCCTGCATGCCCTGCATCCACTGTGCGCGCCGCTGGACGAGGAGGCGCGTCGTCGGCGTGCGCATGGCCTGGATCCGGTCGAGCGCGAACTGCTGCGTCGTTACGGTTACCCCTATGTGCTGGACCGTTATCGTTTCCACATGACGTTGGCCGCGCCCGCGTCTCCGCCGGAAGAGCGTGCCTTGCGCGTCGCCATCGCCGCCCATGGCATGGATGCTGCGATAGCGCATATCGATGCATTGGCGATTTGTTGCGAACCTTTTCCGGGCGCGGATTTCGAAGAACTGGAACAGATACCCCTGGCCATCAAGGAAGCGGCATGACAAACGGACGTCTCTACTACGTGATGGGCCCCTCTGGCGCCGGCAAGGACAGCGTGCTGGGCTGGGTACGCGAACATGGCGTGCCATTGGGCGTGGTGTGTGCACATCGTTACATCACTCGTCCGGCCCTGGCCGGCGGCGAGAATCACGTCGCCCTCAGCGAGCAGGAATTTGCCGCGCGCGAGCAACGCGGCCTGTTCGTACTGACGTGGATGGCACATGGCCTGCGCTATGGCATCGGTCGAGAAATCGAGCACTGGATGAACCGCGGAGCGGATGTGCTGGTGAATGGTTCACGCGGCGCGTTTGCCGACGCGCTGAAGCGCTTTCCGAATCTGCAGCCGGTGGTGATTACCGCCAATGTAGAGACCCTCGCCGCGCGTCTTGGCGCACGAGGCCGCGAGAGCCAGGCGGAGATCGACGCACGTGTGGCGCGTAGCGCGGCCTACGCGGTACCGCCGGGGGCGCTGGTGATCCAGAACGATGGCAGCCTGGCCCATGCGGGTTCCTTGCTGCTCGATACGATACGGATGCGTCACGCGAGCTGAAGGGCACCTCGAACAACCTCAGTTTTTCCCATCGTCATCCCGGCGTAGGCCGGGACCCAGTGACTTGGTGGCCGGTTGTCGCGAGCGCCATCAAGGATTTGCTCTATCGCGAAGACCGCGAACCGAAGCCACTGGGTTCCGGCCTGCGCCGGAATGACGAATAGGAGAGGTCTTACAGCTGCCCTGATGTACCGGTAGCGCCGCGGCGCTAACGGTCAGGCGGCGGCAGGCAGGGGCAGGGCCGAGGTGGCGCTGCGCGCCTTTGCCCTGAAATAGAGCATCGACGCCAAGGTCACCAGCAGGCCCAGGCTCGACAGCACCATGACGGTCTGTGCGTAGAACGTGGCCCAGGAAAGCTGCAGGCCACTGAACTGCTTGAGCAGTACCACGGCGACGCTGCCCAGGTAGCCGCTGGCATCGGCGATATACATCACGAAACCCACATTGCCGGCGACCTTGAAGCTGGCCAGCATGCGTTCGAAGAACGTGGCGTTATAAGGCACATACGCCAGATACAGGCCGAAGCCGCTGCCGCCGACCCACAGCAGCGGGCTGATCAGGCGATGGCTGTGCAGCCAGGTGCTGAGAATGGCGATGGCAAAGCCGCTGAAGATCAGCACATGGTTGAGCATCAGCGCCTTGAAGTTGTCGCGCACCGCCATGGTCGCGGCGGTGATCAGCAGCACGGCGATGGCGATGGGAATTTCCGTCTTGCTGAAGATCGATGCGTCGCCGCCGTAGCCGAGATCGGCCCAGATTTCGGCGGCAAAGTTGTCACGGAAATCACGCGCCACTGTCAGCGCGATATACGCCACCACGATCATGGCCACGCCAGGCAGAAAGCGCGCCAGGAACGCGCGCCGCGCCGCGGCATCCATCGGCACGCGCACATGGCGTTCGGCGATATCGCGCGCATCCGGGGCCGGCAACCGTTCGAGCAACCACGTGGCGAGGCACAGCGGTGGTACGAACAGCATGCCGGTAGCAAACGGCATCCAGAACTCACTTACGCCATGCGACACCATCAACCACATGGCCACCGATTTGACGACGCCCGAGGCGACGATAAAGCTCGCGCACATGCAGGCTGCCATCAGCTCGGTCCCGCGGCGGCCTTCGAGATAGCCAAAGATCACGCCCCATACCATGCCTAGCGGAAGGCCATTCAAGAATAGAAAGGCGATATTCCATGGTGCAGGCGTCAAGGCGAAGCCGAGCAGGGCGAGCCATGCCACGCCGATGAGTTTGGCCAGCGCCAGCGCGCGGCTTTCGCGCTGCATCTGGGCGATCCAGGTAATCCCGCGAAACTTGCTAAGCATGTAGCCGAACACTTGTGCGATCACCAGCCAGACTTTGTAGTCGACACCGGCGAAGTGCATGCCGTCGAAGGAGGCGGCGGTGAACGGCTTGCGAAACGCATACATCGACGCGTAGGCAAGAAACGCCGCGGCGCCGGCCAGCAGGCTGGTGGCGAGTGGGTGGTGTCGCAGGCGGAACAGTGAGCCGGGCACGCGGGCAATCCGTCGAAAGGATGCCGGCAGGGTGGCGGGCGGAGGTTACAGTGCTGTGGCGCGGGCTAGGCGAGTGGCCGGTGTTGGTGGCCCCGGAAACAAGGCGAGGCGTCTGACCGCCCCGCCTTGCAGCGCCGTTTACTTCCGATCCGCCGCGGACGCGTCACGCGCCGAGCGGAACTCCGAATCGGAGCTCCAGTTCGGCCAGGCGTTCGAATTGGCCAGATCGCTACCCAGCGTGTAGAGAATCTGCAGATCGCGCGCCATGCCGGTGAACGACCAGCTTGCCTGCCATTCGTCCGAGGGCTGGTGATAGTGGTTGGTGGTGTATTCCTCCGCTGCCTTCTTGCCGGCCGCTACGCCGCCATCGACCCAGTCGTCACCCGATTCGAACGACAAGGCGGGCACGCCGCGCTTGGCGAACGAGAAGTGATCGGAGCGGAAGAAGCCGCCGGCCTCGGGGCGTGGATCGGGCGAGTAGGTCAGGTTCCAGCGCTTGGCGGTCGCGGTGAGCTGGTCCAGCAGATCCAGCTTGGCATTGCCGGAGATGGCGAAGTTGCGCGCCGGGCCGTTCGGACTGAGCGCGTCCATATTGATCACCGCCACGGTCTTGCCCAGCGGATAGAGCGGCTTGTTCGCGTAGTACTCCGAGCCGAGCAGGCCTTTTTCCTCGGCGGTGACATTGAGAAACACGATCGATCGTTCCGGCTTGGGCGCCTTGGCGAATGCACGCGCCAATTCGATCAGCGAAGCGGTGCCGGTGCCGTTGTCGACCGCGCCGTTGTAGATACGGTCGCCCTTGGCATCCGGCGCGCCGACGCCGAGATGATCCCAGTGCGCGCTGTAGATCACCGTTTGATCGGGATACTTGCTACCCTCGATGCGGCCGACGATGTTGTGCGAGGTGATCACTTTCGAATCGACCTTGAACGACGCGGAGAAGCTTTCGCCCTTCAACACCACCGGCTTGAATTCACGCGTTTGCGCCTGCTTTTTCAAGGCTTCGAAATCCAGGCCGGCATCCTTGAACATGGCGACAGCCTGATCGCGCTGGATCCACGATTCGATCTGCGGATGCACGCTCGACGGCTTGTCGCGCACGATGTCGAACATCGCATTGGTGTTGGAGTTCTTCACCGTGGCCCAGCCGTACGATGCCGGTGCGGTTTCGTGCACCACCATCACGCCGAGCGCGCCCAGACGGGCGGCTTCTTCGAACTTGTAGGTCCAGCGGCCATAGTAGGTCATGGCCTTGCCGCCGAAATCGCCCTGGCCGGTTTCGAAATCGGGGTCGTTGATCAACACCACGGCGATCTTGCCGTGCAGATCCACGCCCTTGAAGTCGTCCCACTTGCGTTCCGGCGCACTGACGCCGTAGCCGACGAAGACCAGCGGCGCATCCTTGATCGACACGCTCTTGCTGCCGTCCAGCGGTGCGCGCAAGGCAATCTGTTCGCCCTGCGTCAGGGCCTGTGTCTTGCCTGCCAGGTTGAAGCTGAGCGCCGGCGTGCCGACGATCTCGGTGCGCAGCAGCGGCACCGCCTGGGTCCATTCGCGCTTGCCGTTTTTCAGATCGCCGCCGGGCTGGATACCTTCGGCCTTGAACTGGGAGACGACGAAGTCGATGGTCTTGGTCTCACCGGCCGTATCCGGGCCGCGACCTTCGAACGCATCGGAGGAAAGCGTCTTGACGTCCGACGACAGACGCTGGGGATCGATGGTCGGTGCGTCGGCGGCGTACACGGCCGAGACGATGGAGAAGGCAAGCAGGGTTAAGGCGAGTCGTTGCACTGTCGGCTACCTCTTTGTGGTTACTGGCCGATAGTAAAGCTTTAGGCTCGCTTCGCATCGCCTCTTGTGTCCCCCTCACCCCAACCCTCTCCCCCGGCTTAGCCAGGGGAGAGGGGGGCACGGTGAGGCAAGTTTGAATGATGCGTGGCTCTTGGCTCCCTCTCCCCTGGCTTGCCGGGGGAGAGGGTTGGGGTGAGGGGGGCTCTCGCCCCAATCAATGCACCGACGCGATGAATTGATCCAGCACCTGTTGAAACTTCACCGGCTGATCGAGCATCACGAAATGCCGAGCCGGCGAGATCGACACGACCTTGGCATTGGGCGCATTGGCCAACAGACTCTTGTAGTAATCGGCCTTCTGCTGCTCGCTCATTTTCATCGGGCCCGTGCTGAAATCGGACTCTTTGTAAGGCGAGATTTCCAAGATCGGCACCGTGGCATTCTTCAGGCCAGGGCGCAGATCGCTGGAGAGATCCTCGGCCATGTATTGCGCGGTTGCCTGTATGTCGCTGCGTGCATTCAAGAACGCATAGTGCTCGGCCTGCTCCTGATCGATCATGCCGGTCTGCCGCATATAGGTCAGCTGTTCCGCCTTGAACTGCTCGGGCGTGAACGACGTCATATGTTTCTGCATCATGGTCGCCATGGCCTTGCGTTGTTCGTCGCTGACGCGATCCATGCCGGGGAACAGCGGCAGGCCGTCGACGGCGACGACACCGGCGATCAGCTCCGGATGTTCGCTGGCAAAGCGCAGCGCGAGCGTGGCGCCCAGGCTGTGACCGACCAGGATAGGTTTGCCGATATGCGCGCTCTGCAGCCAGTTGCCGAGCGACTGGTCGGCCAGGTCGAACAGGTTGCCGCCCTGTTTGGGCATCGGCATACCGTCGAAGCCGGCCAGGGTGAGCGCATAGACGACATGATTTTTTTCCATGTTGTCGATGGTGTTCTGCCAGACCCACGGGCCGCCTCCCAGCCCGGGAATCAGCACGATCGGGCTGCCATGATTGCCGTGGCGCTCGATCTTCAAACTTCCAGAGGTGATGGTTTGCGGCGAGCCGGCGGCAAAAGCGTTTGCGCCGACGAGGAAGGACGCGACAAGCAGGGCACTGCCGACTACATGGACAAGGCGGGCGAAGCTACGCATTTGGATCTCCGTGTGTGTCAAGGTCGCTTGACATGCGCAGGCTAGGCTTCCGTTTTCTGCCTGTCAAGTGTCCTTTACATGGTGGCGAGCGACTTTTCTCAACCCTGCGGTATCCCGGCCATGTTGGGCAAGTGGTGGGCGATGCCTTTGTGGCAGTCGATGCAGGTCTTTTCGCCGGTCCCCAACCAGAGCTTGTGGATCTGCGCCGCGCGGGGCGACTGCCGGGTGAGGTCCATCGATGCGTAGTTGTGGCAGTTTCGACATTCGAGCGAATCGTTGGCTTTCAATCGCGCCCATTCGTGTTCGGCGAGCACCAGCCGGTGATCGAGAAACTTTTCGCGCGTATCGACCGTGCCGAACACCTTCGCCCATACCTCCTTGGACGCCTGCATCTTGCGGGCGATCTTGTCGGTCCACTTATGCGGGACATGGCAGTCGGGGCAGGTGGCACGCACGCCCGAACGGTTACTGTAGTGAATCGTGGTCTTCAGTTCCTGGAAAACGTTGTCGCGCATTTCGTGGCAACCGGTGCAAAAGGCTTCGGTATTGGTGGCCTCGAGGCCGGTATTGAACGCACCCCAGAAAATCACCCCTGCGATAAATCCTCCAAGGGTGAGAAAACCCAGGCTGTAATGCACGCTGGGCCGGCGCAGCGTGTGCCAGAACGAAAGCGGCCATGCCTTGAGTCGCCGCCACATGTCAGTTGGCCTTTCCGTGGGACAACACGGTGTCGATGTCCTGGAAGCCGTTTTCGACCAGCGGCTTGGCGTCGGTCTGCACGACATGACATTGGTTGCAGAAATAACGTCGCGGCGAAATCGTCGCGAGGAACTGATCGTCGCGATCCATGTAATGCGTCACACTGATCGGTGGCGCCTGGAACTTGTCCGCGTTGGCGCGCGAATGGCAGAGCAGGCAGCGGTTGGAGTTCTTGTCGACCTGGTAATTGTCGATGCTGTGCGGAATGGTCGGCGGCTGCATCGGGTACGCGCGATTGCGCTTGATATCCGTGTTTTCCACTCGTGCCATGGCCGGTGGTGCGGCTTCCTGGTCGATCGGCACGCCGCGGCGAATAGCGTCGATCTGCTGGCTGGCCGGCCCGGGCACGATCGCTACCGCAGGCAACGGCGGTGCCTGCGCCGGTTCGGGTGCGGGCATGCCCGAGTGCAGTTCGGAGGTCCGACCGGCGATCAGTCCGACGACGAAGGCCGAAACCAGCACGATCAACAGGCCGCCAACGATCAAGGGTTTGTTGTTCATGGCTGTGCTCCTAGACGGCCAGGACCTTGACGGCACACTTCTTGTAGTCGGTCTGCTTGGAGATCGGATCGGTCGCGTCCAAGGTCACCTTGTTGATCAATTGGCCGGCATCGAACCAGGGCACGAAAACCACGCCACGCGGCATCCGGTTGCGCCCGCGCGTTTCGATACGCGAGAGCATTTCGCCGCGTCGCGACACCACGCGCACTTCGTCGCCGCGTTTGAGCCCACGTGCCACCGCGTCATCGGGATGCATGAACACCACGGCCGCGGGAACGGCGCGATAGAGCTCCGGTACTCGCATCGTCATCGAGCCGGAGTGCCAGTGTTCGAGCACGCGGCCGGTCGCCAGCCAAAGATCGTATTCGTCGTTGGGCGACTCGGCGGGTGGCTCATATGGCAAGGCCCATATCACCGCGCGTCCATCCGGATTGCCATAGAACTCGAAGCCGCTACCGGCCTTGACATAGGGGTCGGAGCCTTCGCGATAACGCCAGAGTGTTTCCTTGCCCTTGACCACCGGCCAGCGAATACCGCGTGCGCGATGGTAGGCATCGAAGTTGTCCAGGTCGTGTCCGTGTCCGCGACCGAACTCGGCGTATTCCTCGAACAGACCCTTCTGCGGATAAAAGCCGAACGCCGCGGCTTCGTCGTTGAGATAGCCCGCCTCGATGTCCGATACCGGGAAGCGATCCACCTTGCCGTTTTTGTACAGCACCTCGTAGAGCGTTTTCCCCTTGAATGCGGGATTGGCCGCAAGGATCGAAGCGGGCCAGCATTCGTCGGTCGTGAAGCGTTTGGAAAATTCCATCAGCTGCCACAAATCCGAACGCGCATCGTTGGGCGCCTTGACCAGCTGGTGCCAGAACTGCGTGCGCCGCTCGGCGTTGCCGTAGGCACCTTCCTTTTCCACCCACATGGCCGCCGGAAGAATCAGGTCGGCAGCCTGCGCGGTCACGGTCGGGTATACGTCGGAAACAACAATGAAGTTGCCCGGGCGTCGGTAGCCCGGATACGTCTCTTCGAGGAGATTCGCGCCGGCCTGCATATTGTTGTTGACCATGACCCAGTACGCGTTGAGCTTGCCATCGCGCAATGCCCGATTTTGTTCGACCGCGTGATAACCCGGTTTCTCGACGATGATGCCGTGGGGGATCTTCCAGATCTCTTCGGCATGCTTGCGGTGTTCGGGGTTGGTCACCACCATGTCGGCTGGCAAGCGGTGGCTGAAGGTACCCACTTCGCGCGCCGTGCCGCAGGCGGAAGGTTGTCCGGTCAGCGAGAACGGGCTGTTGCCGGGGGTGGAGATCTTGCCGGTCAGCAGATGCAGGTTGTAGACCATATTGTTGGCCCACACGCCGCGTGTATGTTGATTGAAACCCATGGTCCAGAACGACATGACCTTGATGTTCGGGTCCGCATACAACTCCGCGAGCTGTTCGAGCCAGCCGCGGTCCACGCCGGTCATCGCAATGGTTTTTTCCAGCGTATACGGCTCGACAAAGGCCGCGAACTGAGCAAAATCGATCGGACGCGAGTCACCCGGGTTCTTGGCGTGTTTGGCGTTGACTTCCAGCGGATTGTCCGGGCGCAGGCCGTAGCCGATATCGTCCACGCCCTGCTTGAATACGGTGTGTTTGTCGACGAAGTCCTTGTTGACGCGCCCGCTCTTGATGATGTGGTTAGCGATGTAGTTGAGAATCACCAGATCGGTCTGCGGCGTGAAGACGATCGGGATATCGGCCAGCTCGAAGCTGCGGTGCTCGTAGGTCGATAGCACCGCGACCTTGACCTTGGGATTGGAAAGGCGTCGATCGGTAACGCGCGTCCACAGGATCGGATGCATCTCGGCCATGTTCGAGCCCCACAGCACAAAGGCATCGGCCGCTTCGATATCGTCATAGCAACCCATCGGTTCGTCCATGCCGAAGGAGCGCATGAAGCCCATCACCGCCGACGCCATGCAATGGCGTGCATTCGGGTCGATGTGGTTGCTGCGAAAGCCTGCCTTCATCAGCTTGTTGGCGGCGTAGCCTTCCCACACGGTCCACTGGCCGGAGCCGAACATGCCGATAGCGTCAGCGCCTTTGTCTTTGAGAACGCGCTTGAATTGCGCGGCCATCACGTCGAACGCCTCGTCCCACGAAACCGCTTCGAACTCGCCGTCCTTGGCGTAGACGCCGTTGCGCTTGCGGAGCATCGGCTGGGTCAGGCGATCGGTGCCGTACATGATCTTGGACAGGAAATAACCCTTGACGCAGTTGATGCCACGATTGACCTCGGCATGCACGTCGCCATGCGTGGCGACTACGCGCCCGTCCTTGACCGCAACATTGACGCCGCAGCCGGTGCCGCAAAAGCGACAAGGCGCCTTGTCCCATTTGAGCTGGGTCTGGTCGCCTTCGAGCAGTACGTTGGTGGCGTTGGCCGGCAAGGTCATGCCGGCGGCACTCGCCGCGGTGGCAACGGCCGTATTGCGGATGAATTCCCGTCGCGTCATCGTCATACGTTGGCTCCTGCTGGGGACACCTTATGCAGCGGCTTTTCCAGTTCCGCGCGAGGCTCGGCGTGGTGATAGATCAGCGATACGCTCAGTACGCCGCTCAATTCCTGCATGGCGTCGATGTGGTCCATTAAGCCGCGCTGGTCGTCGGTCTCGCACAACACGACGCAGCGGCACGCCTCCTGCAGTGCGATCTCGAGCTCGGCGTGTCGATCGATCAAGGCCTGCAGTCGGGGCAGGGCATCGTGACGGTGCTGGATGAGCAGGCTGGAGATATGCAGTTCACGTGGCATCGCTTGACTCCTTCCAGGGCATGTTCTTCAGGGCGATCGCCTGCGTCGGGCACAGCCCGACACAGGCGCCGCAGCCGGTGCAGCGCGTGGCATCGATGATGGGGGTGGGCACGGCGCCGAGCGCGGGCTGAAATCGAATGGCGCGTTCGCCGCACCCATCCTGGCAACTGGCGCAGACCACGCCGCGTTGGGCAAGGCAGCTGTCACCGCTGATGTCGGCGATCCAATGCCACGGAGGGCGTACGGCCTGGCGATCGAGAGCCTGGGTAGAGCAGGCACTCGCACATTCGCCACAGAAGGTACATTCGCCGCGCAAGGGATCGAATACCGGGTAGCCGCCCGACCCCGGCGCAAGCACCTGCTCAGGGCAGCGGTCGATGCAGTCGTTGCATCGGCTGCACGCATCGAGAAATTCGGGCTCCGCCAACGCCCATGGCGGCCGGATCACCGTGCTCGGTTGTGCTTTTCCCCGCAGCAGTGCTCGACGCATGGGATCGGGAGCGCGAGCGGCCACAGTCAAACTCCCGGTGGCCCGCTAATGAACATCTGCCAGAACCAGACGATAAAACCGTAGGTCACCACGATGGCGATGGCCAGCATGGGAAAAAGCGCGATCGTCAGCAGCAGGAATGCCCTGCGTTCGGTGCGCTTGAGTTCGAGTGACGAATCCATCCATCCCCCAGATAACGCGGCTGCTGAACCTGGCTCGCCCCGAGGCTAGCATGCCCCCATGCTTGATTTTCGTGAGGTATCAGACAGTTGCGGTAACCTCGCCACGGCTGGTCCGACGTTGAATCGAGCCATGTCGAGGTTATCGCAAATAACTGTGATGGACAGGTCAATCGGTTCCGACCACACGTCCCGATTCGGCGTCGATCTGCAGCTTGACGTCCTTGCCGGCGTTGTTCTCGGCGCGGGCACGCCACATGCCATCGCGGTAATCGACGTCGTGTACGTGGGTATAGCCTTCGGAGGAAAGCGAGGCACGTACGTCGCGTTCGCTCAGGCGCGATACCTGGGCGTCCGGAAAGGCCTGGCCGGTCTTCGGGTCGATACGCACGGTGACCTTGGTGCCGTCACCGCTACGGGCATAGGCTTTCCACATGCCATCGCGGAATTTGAGGTCGTGCACCTTGGTGTAGCCCTGCTGTTCCAGCTGCACGCGTACCTGGCGCTCCGTCAACGCGTCCTGCGCTACGGCAACCCCGGCAACCCCCAGTGCCAGCGCAACGATCAAAGGAGCGATCTTTTTCATGGGATACCTCTCAAGCTTGCGTGGAGCTGAAAGTTTTCGCTGAAGGGGATCAACCTCGGGTGAAAAACAGCTGTCGGTTTGCTTAATCGTTCATCCTGCTATAACAACTTTCATTCGTTTGCTTATTCATTCGAAAGTAATCGAATGTAACGGCTTTGGACGAATTTGACGTTTCCAATAAAACGTCTAAGTACTGAATGGGCGTATAGCCGTCTATTTAGTTGCCGGTGGAATTTGTTCGGCCTATCGCTGCGATCAGTTTGTCCTATCAATAAGTCAGCGAAAACACCAACCGTATCGCAATATCAAAAAGTCGCGCGATTTTTGCGTGCGCCAATTCATTTCGTGCATTGCTACGTTCATATGCAACGCGGATGATCCGCGCACCCACTCCCTGGGCATTAGGGGCTCTCCATGAACTACCCTGTCGTAGTCGCAAATCGGCTGCGTGGCAGGCGATGGCGCCATTTGGGCGCCATCGTCAGTGCCGCGTTGGCTATGGCCAGTACCGTTCCCGCGTTCGCGGACGCGGTGACGCTGGCACCCTCGCAACGCACCGAGATCAATCTCGGCGCGCAACCTTGGAAGTTCCTTTCCGAGGACAACGGAAACAACGCAGTCGACGGCAACAACGCCTCGACGCCTCCGCCCGCGGCGGCAGTCAACTTCAACGATTCGGGCTGGCAGAGCGTTGGCCTGCCTTACTCGACCACCCAGTTCACCACCTTCATCAACGAGAAGTCCGGTGGCGGTGACGGCGAGCTGCACGGGACCATCGGCTGGTACCGCACCAAGCTGACCGACTCGGCGAACTACGTCGGCAAGAAAGTCACCGTCGAGTTCGAGGGTGCCCATATGGGTGCCCAGGTCTACGTCAACGGCACGTTCGTCCCGACCACCAGTGCGGTGGCCAAGGATGCGACGGCGACCCACGTGAACGGCTTCCTGCCGTTCATCGTCGACCTCACGCCATATCTGCATTTCGACGGCACCGACACGGTGGCGGTCAAGGTTGCCCGCAATGGCGACTTCTTCGAGGATCCGCAGATCTCCGGCTCGTTCCGCTTCGGCCAGTCCGATACCGGCATCTTCCGTCCGGTGCGTCTGCATGTGACCGACAAGGTCTACATCCCGGAGAACGTTTATTCCGGCCAGAAGTCGTGGGGCACCTATGTCGCTACCGTCGCCGCCAGCGATGACCAGGCGACGGTGCGCGTACAGACCAATGTCGCCAATGAGTCGGACGCCACCGTTACCGCCACGTTGACCACGCAGATCGTAGACGCCAGCGGCAAGGTCGTGGCGACCCAGCAAGATCAGAAGAGCCTGCCGGCGCATTCGATCCCCGGTACCGACGAGACGCCGGTGTTCGACCAGACGCTGACGGTGACCAAGCCGACGCTCTGGTATCCGAACAACAGCACCTGGGGCAAACCCTATCTCTACAAGGTGTTCCACACGGTCAGCATCAATGGCCAGGTGATCGACGCCAAGCAGAGCACGCTGGGTATCCGCGTCATTACCTGGGACAAGGATTTCCCGTATATCAATGGTCACAAGCACTACTTGTGGGGCGCGGCTGGTCGCTACGACTATCCGGGCCTCGCCTCGTCGGTGCCGGAAGAACAACAGTGGCGCGACCTCGCGCAGCTGGCTGCCGCGGGTGGCAACCTGTGGCGTCCGGGTCATTCGTCGGCCAGCCCCGAGTTTGTTGCGGCTGCCGACGCGTACGGCGTGTTCATTGTGCAGCCCTCGGGCGATGGCGAGAACGGTTTCGCCAACCCGTGTCCTGGCACGGACAATGTCCAGCAGTGCGTGGACAAGGAAACGCTGAAGAAGGAACTGCATCGCGACATGATCATTCGCGACCGCAGCCATCCGTCGATCCTCGCCTGGGAGGCCAACAATGGCACCATGCACGAGGATTTCGCCGCGGGGCTCAAGCAGATCTCGTTGCAGTGGGATTCGATCAACAGCCGCGCGCAGACCGATCGCACGCCGGACGTCAACAACGGCGACGTGATCTCCTGCGACGGTGCCGGTTGCGAAGTGAACCTGCATCAGCACGATGCGGCCAGCAAGCCGACCTACGGTGCGGAGTACTGGTCCAACTGGGGTGTGCAGCGTACGTCCTACGACTACGAACTGGCGTTCGCATTGCAGTACCTGACGCCCTGGATGCAGGGCCGCAAGGCGAACACCTTCGGCATGACGCAGTGGTACTTTGCCGATAGCCCGGGTGAGATCTTCGAATTCGTGGACGGCACCGATCAGACGCTGGTGCGTTCGATGGGCCAGTCGATGGTCGACATGAATCGCTTCCCGCGGTTGCTCTATTACATCTATCAGGCGAACTGGTCGAACTACCCGCAGATCAAGTCGATCAAGCTGGCCGGTACCTGGAACCGCCCGGCAGGCGCGACGCGCATCAACGCCTTCAGTAACTGCCCCTCGGTGCAGCTGCTGATCAATGGCACGCCGTTCCAAGGTCCAAAGACGCCCAATAGCTGGGATTCGGATACCACCGCCGATAGCGGCCTGGTCGGCACCGCGCAGGCGGGCACCGACCTGGAAGGCAATCCGACGCGGGCGCCGGTTCCGGCCGATGTGCAGCAGGCCCAGCAGACCACCAAGCTGCCAGGTCAGGTGTTCTGGGACACGACCTTCCAGCCCGGCAAGATCACCGCGCAGTGTCTTGATGACACGGGCGCTGTGCAGGCTTCCGATACGCTGAGCACGTCGGGCAAGGCCGATCACATCGTGCTGAAGGTGGTCGACGAACTGGTGCGCCCGGATGGCACCTCGTTCCAGTTGACTGCCAACGGCTCGGACGCGGCCTTTGTCGTCGTCGGTATCGCCGATGCGCAGAACAACCTGGTCATGACCGGCGACGGCTCCAACGTCAACGTCACCTTTGCGGTGGACGGCCCGGTCGAGTATCACGGCGGTTCCGAGCAGTTGGTGACGCCGGGCCAGGGCCTGAACTATCACGCCCCGGGCGATCATGAGCTGCAGACCGAGGGCGGCCTGACCAAGATCGCGATGCGTACCTTGTTCCAGACCGGTCCGGTGACCGTCACGGCAAGTGCGCCGGGTCTGGGTTCGACGCAGATCAGCTTCAATATCGACCCGGTTCCCAACCCGGTCGTGACGCTGGGCAAGCCGTCGATCATCGCGCAGCCGGTCGAGCAGGACGTCACCGCCGGCCAGCCGGCGCAGTTCAGCGTGGCCGCGTCGGGCGCACAGCCGATGAGCTTCCACTGGTTCAAGAACAACCAGCCGGTGGGCGGCAACACCGCGGTACTGACGACGGATGCGACCACCCAGGCCGACGATGGCGCGATCTACACGGTGGACGTGGTCAACGGGCTGGGCGACCAGCTGTCGTCGCAGGCGGTCTTGCACGTCTTCGCTCCGGCACCGGTGGTGATCCAGCAGGCGCCGCAGGCGGTCAACGTGGATGCGGGCCAGTCGGCTCACTTCGCGGTGGTGGCCACCGGCTCGCCGACGGTCAGCTATCAGTGGCTGAAAAACAATCAGGCGATTGCTGGTGCGCAGAGCCCGACGTTCGATACCGGGGTGCTCGCCACCACGGACAACGCCAGCTACTCGGTGACCGTCACCAACCCGGTCAATCAGATCACCACTACGCCGGTCACGTTGACCGTCAATGCGGCGCGTCCGCCGGTGGTGACGCAAGATCCGGCCAGTGTCGTCTCCAACCCGGGCCAGCCCGCTACCTTCAGCGTGGCTGTGAATGGTTCGGCGCCGTTCCATTACCAGTGGTCCAAGGATGGCGTGATTGTCGGTGACGACTCGTCGACGCTGACGATCGCCAAGGTCGCACCCAGCGACACCGGCAGCTACCAGGTCTCGGTGACCAACATCACCGGCCAGACCGCGGTCAGCAAGCCGGCGACGCTCAAGCTGGCACCTCCGGGCGCCAACCTTGCGCTCAACAAGAAGACCTTCGACTCCAGTGAAGAAAACACGGGTGTCGGCGGTACGCGCGGCGAGTATGCCAACGATGGCCAGGACGGTCAGAACGGCACGCCGATCACGCGTTGGGGTTCGGCGTTCAACAATGTGGCCGACCCGGATAACCAGTACCTCGATATCGACCTCGGTTCGGTGCGTACTTTCAATCGCGTGGTGCTGGAATGGGAAGCGGCCTACGGCTCGGCCTATAAGCTGCAGTACTCCAACGATCGCCAGACCTGGACGGATGCGTTCTGCGAAGGCGACGGTACCAACTGCGATTCTGTCGGCACGGGCGGTACCGAAGACAAGACCTTCCCGAGTGTGCAGGCTCGCTATGTGCGCATGCAGGGCATCAAGCGCGGTACGGCGTACGGCTATTCGTTGCTCGAGATGCAGGTGTACGACGGTGCCAATTGCGGTGCCGCGGGCACGACGAACGAGCGCTTCACGGTCAACGACACGGAAACGGCCACCGATAACCTGAGCCAGCTGATCTGGACACGCACGCCGCACATCCCGGCGGACGTCTCGGCACAGCTGACCCAGGACAAGGCGGCTCAGTACTGCGCCGGTATCGGTGCACGTCTGCCCAGCGTGGCCGAAGCCCAGGCGATCAGCGGCGCCAACGCCGTGACCTGTGCCTTCCCGTCGCAGTGGAATACGTGGACGTCGGAAACCGATCCGAACAACGCCAACAACGGTCTGGTGGTGTCGTCGGCGGGTATCGTCAATACCGAAGTGGCCACCAACTTCCCCGGTCAGGCGATGTGCGTCAGCGGTGCGCAGGTACTGCCGCCGGTAATCGTGAACTCGCCGGTGTCACAGACCGTGGGTGCGGGTCGCAGTGCGCATCTGACCGTGGCCGCTACCGGCACCGGTCCCCTCAGCTACGAGTGGTTCCGCAATGGCAAGTCGGTGTTCGTAACGGCCGACGCGTTCTACGACACGCCGGCCGGCGTGCTCGGTGCCAACGACAGCTACGTGGTCCAGGTGACAAGTGCCCAGGGCCTGACCGTGGCCAGTACCGCGGCTACCGTGGCGGTCGACAACTCCACCAACGGCAACGTGCCTGCGCCCGACACCAATAACAACAACGCCAGCAATCCGGGCGGTGACAATGGTGGCGGCAATAACGGTGGTGGCAATAACGGTGGCGGCAACACGGGCGGTGGTCAGAACAACGACAACACCCCGGGTGACGGCCACAACGGCGTGAACCTCGCGCTGGGCAAGACCGCCAGTGCAAGTGGCAGTGAGAGTGGCAACAACGGTGCGGACGCGGGCTATCTGGATTCCGCGCAGGCGTTCGATGGTGATATCACCAACACGCGCTGGTCTTCGGAGTTCGAGGACGAGACGTGGATTGCGGTGGATCTGGGTGCGGTGCATACCTTCGACCACGCGGTCCTTCGTTGGGAACGTGCGTTCTCGACCAACTACCAGCTGGAGACGTCGGTAGATGGTGTGACCTGGAACACCAAGACGCCGTTCTACTCGGAGAATCCGGGTTTGGGTGGCACCGAGCGCATCAGCTTCGCTCCGCAGACGGCGCGTTATGTACGTATGCATAGCTTCGCCCGCTCGTCGCAGTACGGTGTTTCGCTGTACGAGTTCGAGATCTACGCAACGGCCGGTCCGGTCGTTTCCACGCAACCGCAGACGCAGTCTGTCGTGGCCGGCCAGAGTGTGCAGTTCAGTGTGGGTGTGCAAGCGGCCGGTCCGTTGACCTATCAGTGGCGTCGCGGCGGTGCCGCCATCAATGGTGCCACGCAGGCCACGTATGGCTTTGTCACTGCGCAGGCCGATTCCGGCGCCTCGTTCGACGTGGTCATCACCGATGGCAACGGCAACACCGCTACGAGTCAGCCGGCTACGCTCACCGTGACGGCAGCCAGCAATACCGGGACCAACAACACCGGTGGCAGCAACGCCGGCAGCAACAACGGTAGTGGCAGCACAGGCGGCAGCAGCGGTAAGGGCACCGGCAGCACGGGTGGCCAGCAGCCGGCAGGCACCAACCTGGCACTCAACATGCCGGTGAAGGTGTCGGGTACCGAAAACGATGTCGCCTTCAAGGGCGCCAACGTTAACGATGGCGACACCGGTACGCGTTGGTCGTCGGCCTTCGCCGATCCGCAGTGGGTCGAGATCGATCTCGGCTCGGTGCAGTCGGTCAATCGCGTGGTGCTCAATTGGGAAAATGCACACGCCACGGCGTATCAGATCCAGGTCTCCACGGATGAGCAGAACTGGGCCGTTGCATCCGACCAGCCGAACGGGCAGGGCGGCATCGAAACCGTGACCTTCCCGTCCACCTCCGCCCGCTACGTGCGCATGTATGGCACCAAGCGCAATACGCAGTACGGCTACTCGTTGTGGGAAATGGAGATCTACGGTGACGGCAGCACGGCACCGACCCAGCCGGGTCAGCCGGGCGGCACCGATCCGGGCACCGGCACTGGTGGCAGCAGCGGTTCGGGCCAGACGCCGGACTACACGGTGTACCCGGGCTTCATCGGCACGACGCTGGTGAACAACACCCATGGTGCCTACACGGACGACCAGGTCTACGTGGAAGTCATCGCGCAGGATCCGGCCACGCACGTGTTCTCGTGGTTGAAGCCGGACGGCACGTTCACGCATATGTCCGCTGCCGACAACAACGCATCCGGCCATCTGACCAAGAACGGCCAGAACTATCCGAACTACGCCTTTACGTTGGCGCAAGCGAAGCTGATGAAGCTGCCCGAGATGGATTCCGGTCGCATCTTTATCTCGCTCGGCGAACCGCTGTACATGACGACGTTGACGGATGCCAATGGCAACGTCGGTTTCGCCGGCCCCAATCCGCTTAACGGGACCGATCCGAATATCGGCGTGCGTTACGACTGGTACGAGTTCACGTACAACGACGGTGGCGTGTGGATCAACACGACCCAGGTGGACGATTTCGGCCTGCCGCTCCTGCTCGACGTGTGGGGCGACAGCAAGAACTTCCATCAGCAGACGGGTCTGACCCAGACGCACGACGCATTGTTTGCGGCGTACAACACCGAAGTGCCGGCTGAGTTCCAGGTGTCGTTGCAGAACCAGCTGCGCATCATGGCGCCGGGCAAGTCCACGTTCGACGTGGGTCAAACCAACGCGCACTACTTCGATGCTTATGTGAATCAGATCTGGCAGATGTACAGCAACACCCCTCTGAACATCGAGGTAGGCGGTCGCCACTTCAGCGGCCAGGTCGTCAATGGCAGCCTGTCGTTCACCGAGCTGGATGATTCGGGTAACGTCGTGGCGGGTGGTCCGTACATCGTGCAGAAGCCGACCACCCAGGACATCCTGGAAGGCAAGGGCACGCTGGCTACGGGCAACAGTACGGAGCTGGCCATCGAGGCGCAGATCTGCGCGGCGTTCAACCGTCACGTCATGGAAGACAGCACGCTGTGGGCCGTGCCCTCGGCGTGGTACCTCGGCGCCCCGGCGAACTACTACGCCAAGTTCTGGCACACGCATGGCGTCAACGGCCTGGCCTATGGCTTTGCCTACGACGACGTGTCCAGCCAGAGCTCGACCATCCATACCGACAAGCCCGAACACATGGAACTGGGCATCGGTTGGTAATCGCCTGAACTAAAGCAGTAGAAATTAAGACCGGCCTTCCTTAGGGGAGGCCGGTTTTTTTGTGGCTGGAGGGAAGGGCGATAACCGCGCGCTTGGCATGTCTAGAGGTTGCGGTCGCGACTGAAGGGAACCTCTAAAAACCTTTCCTAATCGTCATTCCGGCGTAGGCCGGAACCCAGTGGCCTTTTGATCGGTCATCGCAACGGCCCCCGCAAAAGTCAGCTCTATCGCGAAAACTAAAAACCGATGCCACTGGGTCCCGGCCTACGCCGGGATGACGAGAACTAAAACTGAGGTTATTCGAGGTTCCCTGAGGTCGCTCCTACAAGCTAGCGGTGCATATCCAATTTTGTAGGAGCGACTTCAGTCGCGACCGCAACCTCACAAGTCAGCCGTACGGTCGGCTATGGCAAGGCCTGACCCGGTCAGGGTACTTCCGCGTGCCGCTGCAGCATCGCGACCAGCTCCTGTGGCGGCAACGTCGCCAGCGTCTGCTCCGCACGATCGAGATGTTCGCAAGCGGACTCGGCCGCATAGCGCATCAAATATGTCAGATGCGTCGTGTAATGCGAGCCGATGCCGTGGAGGCGAATCATGCCTGCCGCATCCATCAGGCACTCGAAATCGGCGTAGGCCTTGTCGAGTTCCGCGCTTAATGGCGTATGCGCAAACGCTAGTGCGTTGTGGGCCTTTTGTGCATGCGAAGCGATGAACTCTTCAAGCAGCTTGGTTGCTTGCCGTGCGGCGAAACCCATCATGTCCGCCGCTGCCAGTGAAATCTCGCTATCGGACATCGCACGATGGGTCAGCTCTGCAAAGCTGCGGGCGACTGCCAGCAGTTGCGCGATCGCATCGTTATGTGACTCGACGTGGTCCATTGCTCCGGCTCCCCTTGCCGCTGGCATGAAGCGGGCTATTCTCCACCTGTTTGATGCAATTTGCGCGTCCCAGCGGCCTCAACCGGAAAAAATCCTATCCGGCCCGGGCGACAGTAGCTTTGTCCCGTAAGTATTTGAGTTACCGGCAAAGCCGTGCGTCAAGATGACAACTCACGTTGCAGTGCAGCGTAGGTATATGAAGAAAATCACAAAATTTCGTGCACAACCCCTTTTCATCCGCTCACGGAACGCTATAGTCGCAGCGTCGACAGGGGGCTGTGACAATGACCATTCCTCAAATTCTTTCTGCTTTGCTTGACGTGACCCGCAGTCCTGCGGTCGCGGCACCGCGGCGCAAGCCGCAACAAGACACGCACGCACCGCTGGTCAGCTGGAACGGCAAGGCTCGTACCCGCCGTGAAGACGAGTTGGCGCGTTTCCGCCAGGAGTCGGTGGTTACAACCGAAAGCCTGGGCTGAGTCGGCTCGAGCCGCGTTGGTCCACCAACCGGGCGGCAGCTGCTTGAACGACAGGTGGTTGAGTGGAAATTCGAGCACCACGTGCCCGCCGCTCAGTGTCAACCGCAGCACGAAGCCAGCCGGGTAACCGGAATCAAGCGCGCTTGTCGAATCCTCTGGGGTTCGGAAAGCGCGATCGGCATGCGTGGCTCCGATAACGTCTACTGACTAAAACGTGGCTAAAGATATGCCATGGCCGTGCAGCGCTCAGGCTGAGGTCCAGCAGGAGTGTCATCTTGCGCGGGCGCAGTACTAGGGTGTGCCTGGAACAGTGCGCTAGCCCGATTCGGCTACCGATGCTCGCCGTTCCGCACGAAGACCTGTCCAGTAAATAGGCCGTTTGCTATGGATATCGATCCTTTCTTGGACGAGTTCGCGGAACAGCATGGGGCCACAACCTGGAAACAATTTGAAGATGTTGAACAATGGAAATCCGGTGTCCTTGATAAGCTCATGGATCCCAACACCAAGGTAATGTTCAATTTAGATGGGGTTGACCCTTGGGCAGGTATTCAGCGAGCCTCCGCAGGGAGGGGACAACGGATGGGGGTTGTTGCAGCTCTATAAAAATCCATATTTTCCAAATATTCAATATTGGAAAAACGGATCTCAGGTAACGGGGCCTTTTCAAAAATGAAGAAGTTTGAGTCGAGCAGAGATTTTCAGTTATGGTCCTATACGGTGAGTCATGGGATGCTTTTAATCCGAAGTCCAGGTGGCGCTGGCGAGGGTACGATCGACTTGGTATTTCATGGGTTAAAATATATTTCGGTGCCAAGGTATTTAATAGGTCTTTCCGTTGATGAAGGTGAGTGGAATGAGTCGCAATTCAATTTCATAAAGAGCTCTAAAATATCAGAAAAGGACCTTGTTTTTACCTTGAGTAGTGATGGTTCTTCTTACTATATTGTCGCCGCTGGAGTAAAGATGAATGAGCATGATCGGGATATATTCTGGGATCCATTTAAAGATATGTAGATGCTGGATTTAAGCGATTGTTCTGGAGTCCTGGGTTTTTTCGCCGAGGCTGCGGGTCGATCGGTTGGATAGCAGTGGGTCGACGGCGCCGCCTTCGAGGCATTGAAACAAAATAAGAGAGCTGGTTCATGCCCGCAATAGGGCATTGCAAAGGGTTGTAGCAATGAGCAATTTAGAACGGGAATACAAAGCAGTGATTTGGGCGGATGACCCGGCCGTACCGGGGAAGAGGGCTACGATGTTTGCTGAGAGTAGCAGCGCAGCACGGAGGGCACTTGAAGAGATATACGGAGAAGGCAACGTATTCAACGTTCATAACGAAGAAGACGCAGCAAAGCCCCGCTGCTCGTGATCGCGGGGTTCGTGCCACTGTCTACGGTTGTCGGCCTGTCGCATTTACGCAACTTGGTCCGCATGGGCTACATGCATGACTCGGCCTATCTGGGTGACTTATTGGCCACCCCGTCGAGTTGTTCTTTCATACTTAATATCGACATCATTCGGCGGAACCGCCCAGAACTGATGGCTGGCCAACGCGGTGCGAAAGCATTGTTGTCGCCGAACTGCTTTGAAAAGAACGGCGGCCCGAAGACCGCCGTCATGTCGCTGCCCGAGATCAGCACTTGCCGGGCATGATGATTTACGTCATGAGCTGTTTTGGGCTCAGTGGATGTAGCCCGATTCCTGCGGGTTAACTTCGACCTTGATCAGCTTGAGTGAGCCGGTGGCGTTCATGCCGCCGCCGGAGAAGGTCAGTACGCCTTCGCCCTTGTAATGATATTCGGTGCGGTAGTTGTCGCCGCCGAAATGAAAGGGGATGAATGCCTTGCCGGTCTGGAACATCTTCTGGTCGGTGGGCGGGCCGATCAGGTCCACAATTTCCTTCGAATACATGCCGGAATGGACTTTGGCGAACTTGCTGTCGGGGGCAGGGGTGCCGATAACCTGGACCTCGTCCGATGCGCCAGCGCCGGTGCTGAAGGACAACGGAGCATAGCCGGCCATCAGTGCCAGCGATGCGAGGAATACGACCGATTTGATTTTCATCATGGACAACTTCTCCCTTGAGTCTTGAGCGTCAATGCAGCGAACAAATGCGAAGGGAAAAGCAACAGCAGTTGCAAACAGCAAGTCTGCGAAACGACATGAAGGCTTCCCCTGTAAGGCATGTAGGTTGGCGACGCTTTGCGGCGCGCGCGTTCCCTCTTGGAATGCTAAGTTCTAAGGACAGAAAAGGCAAAATAAAGTGCGATCAACAGAGGCTTTGTAAGGTTTCCCTTACAAGCAAAATGAGGCGGGCGTCGCAGTTCGCTTCATGGGGAAAGTTTGGAAGGTCGTAGCGCGCCGTCAGAGCATCGAGGATCTTGCCCAGACGCGGCATGCGTAGCACTCTGCCTAGCGTATAATCACTGCGTTCTATTCTTCTGCAAAGGTATTCGTCCCATGCGCCATTGATGCCGCCGTCTTTTGACGGCCCGTCTTATCCACCTGTCGAAGGTGGCGTGAGCCTGGCATCCATGGAGTCCGTATGACGAATCCGTCCCTTGCGCTGGAAAGCGTGTCTTATGTTCTGCCCAGCGGCAGAGCGCTATTTTCCCAGCTCGATATGCATTTCGATGCGCAGCCTACCGGTCTGGTAGGGCGCAATGGCGTGGGCAAGAGCGTGCTAGCCGATATCCTGGCGGGGTGTGCTGTGCCGACGAACGGCCGCTGCGTGCGATCCGGCCGTGTGTATTACCTACCTCAAAGCGTCGCCCCGGATCCTGCCGCGACGGTGGCTCATCTGTTGGGCATCGCACCGGTGCTGCAAGCCTTGTCGCGTATCGAAGCGGGTGGCATGGAGCAACGCGATTTCGATCTGGCAGGCGATCACTGGGACATTCGTCAGCGCCTGCAGGCGGAGCTGGAGGCCAGTGCGCTTGGCCACTTGTCGATCGAACGGTCCGCAGCGAGTCTGAGCGGTGGAGAAGCCATGCGCGTCGCGCTTGCGGGAGCGTGGCTGAGCGACGCGGATTTTCTGATCCTCGACGAGCCCACCAATCACCTTGACGCGACAAGCCGACAAGCGCTGCTGGAACAGCTCCAGCGATGGAATCGTGGGCTGCTGGTGATCAGTCACGATCGCGACCTGTTGCGGACCATGCATCGCACGGTGGAACTCACGCCGCGTGGCCTGGCCAGTTATGGTGGTGGCTATGCGCTGTATGCGGAGCAGAAGGCGCGCGAGCGCGATGCTGCCATGCAAGAGCTGGAACTGCGCAAGCTGGAACGCAAGCGTGGTGAGCGCGCTTTGCACGAGCAGCGTGAACGGCTGGATCAACGTCGCGCACGCGGCGTGCGGTATGCGGAAACTGCCAACCACGACTCGCTGTTCCTTGGTCGACAAAAGCAGAACAGCGAGCAGTCGTTGGGAAAGCTTCAGCGCCAGCATGCGGAGCGGGGCGAGGCGCTGGATGAGCGAGTGCGTGAGGCTACGCAGCAGATCGAACAAGAGGTTCCCGTTATGTTGTTCGCGCCGCTTTCGCCCGCGGCGGCGCAACGCCGGGTGGCAACGCTCGACGGCGTGGCGCTGCCATTCGGTGCGGTCGATCGCGCGGCATTCGACACCGTTGTTCTGGGGCGGCAACGCATTGGCGTGGTCGGGCCCAATGGCTCGGGCAAGTCCAGCTTGTTGCGAGTGCTAGCCGGTCAGCTTCGACCCTTGGCGGGACGTGCCCAAACCCATGTGCCCACGGTCTATCTCGACCAGCAGCTGAGCATGCTCGATCCGGGCTTGTCCGTGCTCGCTCAATTACGAGCGGCGAACCCGGTGGCCAGCGAGCATGACTTGCGAAATCGGTTGGCGTTGCTGGGGCTGGACAGCGGGCGTATCGGACTGCCAAGCCATTTGCTCAGCGGCGGCGAGCGGCTCAAGGCCGCACTCGCCTGCGCTCTGTACAGCGAGCGGCCGGCCGAACTGCTCCTGCTCGATGAACCCAGCAATCACCTCGACTTGCCGTCGCTGCAGGCGCTGGAGTCCATGTTGAACAGTTATAGCAGCGCGTTGATGGTGGTCTCGCACGACCACAGCTTTCTGCAGGCGCTTGGCCTCGGCGAGCGCTTGCGGATCGAGCCTGGAGAGTGGCTGAGGGAGGTTTGGTAAGTTTGTGAAACCCGGGTCCGGACAGTGTAGAGCTGTCCGGACGATACGCGCAGCCATCCCTTAGAAATTCGCGTGCACGTTGACGAACGCGCTGCGCGGCTCGCCCACGTACGCTCCGGCGACGTTGGCGGCAATGAAATAGCGGCGGTCGTTGATATTGTGAATGTTGACGCTCACTCCCCAGGTCGGTGCCTCGTAGCCCACCAGCGCGTTGACGATCGCGTAGGAGGGGATCGAGTTGACGTTGGTCAGGTCGCTATAGCTCTTGCTCTGGTAGTTGACGCCCGCCCCAACACGAAAGCCCGAGATACCACCGATGCGGAAGCTATAGGTCGACCACAGGTTGGCCAGCATGTCGGGTGCCCCTTGCGGCCGATGTCCTACCGAAGTTATGCCCTGCGGGTTGTCGGTAATGAAGGCATCCTGGTGAGTCACGTTGGCGAGCAGGTGCCACTGATCGGTCACGGCCACATCGGCGGACGCCTCTTCGCCTCGCGTCTTCTGGCTGTCGAACACGACCGCTTCGATACCGTTGATGGTAGTTGCCGTGGCTACGTGGTTACGTTTGACGTCGAAGGCCGCCGTGTTCAGCACCACACGATCGTCGAACCAGGCGAACTTGATGCCGGCCTCGTATTGCAGGGCCGATTCCGGTGCGCCGACGCCGTTCTGTGTGTTTTCGGAATTGAAATTGGTCAGGTGACTGCTGGAGACGCCGACATAAGGCGACATCCACGAAAGTGCCTTGTATAAGGCGCCCAGGTTCCAACTGAACGGCGCGTCGTTGCGCGAATCCGTGACGCCGGCGAGTAGCGGCTTGGCGTCCGTGCCGAAGCGGCCAGGTACGGTGATGCGCGGTGTCAGCGCGGTGTTCCACACATCCTGACGTACGCCGGCGCGAATCTTCAGCGCATCGGTGACATCGATCTGATCGGTGGCGTAGACGCTGTAGTAGCGCGCGCCCAAGCGATCGTTATCGCAGGAATGCTTGGCATCGCACAGGAAGTGCACCTGGGAAAGCGAGGTTTCCGGCGGCACGGGTGCGAACGCGTCGGGGATATTGGGCAAGTCCGCGGTTTGACGTTCGGAGGAGAGTTTCTGTTGCTGGTATTCGAACCCGGTCAGCAAGGTGTGTTGAACCGAGCCCGTAGTAAACCTCCAGACAGGCTCGAACTGATAGTCGATGCTGCGATCCTTGTCGTCCTGGTCGCGCAGCTGACGGGTGACCACCTGACCGTTGGTGACCTTGGTGCTGGCGCTGTCGCCATTGACGATGGCGTCGAGCGTGCGATGCAGAAACGAGAAGCGATTGTTGATAGTAAGAAAGTCGCTTACTGTCCACTGATCGCTCAGCGTCGTACGGAAGAAATCCGAATGCGCCGTAGCAAAGGGTGAAGAGTACTTGGCGTTGTCGGACACATGGCGGATCGGCGAGCCGTTGAAATAGATCAGGCCATACGAGTCCGGTGTCTCATGAATATCGCGCAGGTCGAACGCCAGATCGGTGACATGGTTGCCCCATTGCCAGCGGAACGCCGGGCGCACTTCGCGGTCGCGCGCAACGAGATCGCGAAAGCCGTCGGTGTGCGATACCGTGGCATCGATACGGTAGTCCAGGCCGTTCACGCCGGTCGGACCGGTGACATAAGCGCTGCCTGTGGTCGTGCCGAAGGAGCCGACCTGCAAGCTGCCACCGTAGTGCAGGGTGGACGATGGCGTGTAATGCACGATGTTGATCGTGCCGCCGGGTGGGCCACTACCGAACAAGGCTGATCCTGGGCCTTCCAGTATCTCTATCCGCTCGACGCCATTGAGCGAGTGCGACAGCCCGCTCAGCTGATCGCCATCGGAAAAGCCGTCGCTATAGACCTGCGCATTCAAGCCGCGAATCAGAAAGTGATCGTAGTAGCCCTTTGAATCCTGCCCGCCGGCGTTGATGCCGCTGGCGTTGTACACCGCATCGCGGAGCATGTTTGCGCCTTGCTCGGACAGAAGGGCGCGCGGAATCACCTGCACGCTGGCGGGCAGGTCTTCCAGCTTGGTATCTGTCTTGCCGAGCGAGGCTTTCTGCTTCGGTCCGTTGGCACGATCACTCTGGCTGTAGCCCGTTGGCGCAACACCCTGCACAACAATCGGCGACAGATTGGTCGCGTCCTGGGCGTTGACGAGCTGGCTGACCCAGGGAGTGCTCATGAGGAAAAGCGCAGCGGCCCCCATCGGCCATTTTCCCCTGATGCGTTGGATGGGGGCGAAGGAATTTGCGTGCGTCTTTATGCGCTGATGCGGCATGGGTTTTTCCTGAAATTGAGCAGGTGAATGCGCAAGTTAGTGCGAATGAGAATGACTTTCGTTTAATTTTAACCGGCGTGAGTGCCACTCGGGGGCGCTTTGGTTCAATTCATGGGGTGGATGACTGAGGGGCGCCTCGAAAGGCGGCCTGTTTTTTGTAGGAGCGACTTCAGTCGCGACAGGCCGTGACGTATCCGTGGGTCGCGACTGAAGTCGCTCCTACAAGATGGGAAGGGCTGGTGGAGTTTTGGAGGGATTCAAGCTAATGGGCGATTTTTTTGAATCGTGCTTCGGAAGATTATTTTGTGCCGAATCCCACTATCCAATGTCACAATAAAATTTATATAGTAATAAAAGCACATAGTTAATCGCCTAAAGGCGAGATGTGACAGCCGGCATTTCCAGATGCCGGTTTTTTATGCCGGCTATTTCACTCATTGGATTTTTCATCGCAGTCCCCTCAACGGAGAGACGCATGACCACGCCATCCTTAAGTGCATCCGTAGTCGCTACGCCGCCATTGACGATCGATCAGCTCTACAAGCCAGCCTCCACGCCTGGCAATGTCGGGCTGTGTCTGTCCGGTGGTGGAACACGTGCCTGCAATGCCGGCATGGGGCAGTTGCGTGCGTTGGCGGCGATCCAGGCCAACGGCACCAGCCTGCTCGCGCAGATCAAGGCGATGTCGACCGTATCCGGCGGCTCGTGGCTGGGCGTGCCGTATCAATACATGCCTGCATCGGGTCCAACGGATGCTGCGTATCTGGGTACCTACGACGCCAATCAAGCTTCCTTGACGGTGGCGGATCTGGCCAGCCTGCCTGTCGGCAACGCCGGCAATCCGATGACGTCCTTCGTGTTCTCGCTGGAGGGCATCGCGGGAACCGCAGTGTTGCTTTACGAGCTATTTCTAGAGACGAGTCCGAGCAATCCGTTGCCGGAAAGCATGCTGTGGCAGATGGTGATGAGTCTAAACATTCTCGACTCCTACCATCTGCTCGACTGGAATATCGATGGTGGCCAGCCCAAGGACATGTTCTCCGCCACCAAGGCTTCACTGCAGGCCATCACGAGCGCAAACAGCAGCCTGGCATTGGAGACGGCATATCTGTTTGCCGATCAGGTCGATGCCTCGCGCACGCAGCGACCGCTGCATATCTGCAACATGAGCATGTTCGTCGACGTCCCGGGCATTTCATTTGGAATGCTGGCTCCTGTGCAGTCCAATGGACTGATGACGGGCGTGGTTGGAGCGCCGGCCAAGGCCACTGATGCCAATGGACTGGCGGTGGGCGGCGGGGGCGTCGAATCGTTCGCGTTCAACTCTTCGTTTACCTCTCAATCCGCCGAGATCGCAACGGTGACGCAGACCCGCCAGTGGTCGCTGACCGACATCATGGGCACCAGCAGTGTGGCGTTCGCAGAAACCGTCAGGAATCAGATCAAGCAGTGGGAAGCCGACCCGTGGTTGTTCTTCAAGTGGATGTGGGAAGAAGGGGAGGCGATCTGGGACTGGATCAAAAGCCATCTGCCACTCGAACTGCACGCAACGGCAAGCGCCCTCGTCGCGCGTGGCTCGGTTGCGGCACAGGGGCGCGCCGATATCTCCCTTCCCGATATCAGCTTCCCCGATGTCGACAAGCTGGTGCCGGCCTACCCCTCGTGGCCTGCGGGGGACGGCGCTACCAACAAGAGCCCGAATACTTTCGCCGACGGTGGCAGCCTCGAGAACAATGGCCTGGCCAGCATGCTTGCTTTCAGCGACATCGACAGCGTGATCGTCTGCGTGAACACGGAGATCCCGATGGCGGCCAGGAGCGTCGGTATCCCGGACGGCAAAGGCGGCTGGATCGCAGGAACCCTGATCGAGGTCGATAGCTCGTTGCCACCCCTGTTCGGTTATCAACCCTTCGACGACAAGAAAGGTTACGTTCTGTACTCGGCCGGGCATGCGAGCCCGGAGCATCAGATATTTAGCAACAACCAGGTTTTCGACAGCAGCGAATTCGCCGGATTCCTGTCCGGACTGTCGGCAGCGGCGGGCGGTGCCGTAAATCCGGATCAGCCAGCGATCCTGTCGCAGAGCCTTACCGTGCAAGCCAATACGTGGTTCGGCGTTGCTGCCCGCAGCAAGCCGGTCACGATCGTCTGGGTGTACCTCAACTATGCGAGCAACTGGGCCACGCAGTTCGCAAACAATCCCTCGGTGCAACAACTTGTGGCGACAGAGGTGAACGCCAACGGGTTTCCGCACTACAGCACGTTTTCGACCCAGCTATCGGCGACCCAGATCAATCTGCTGGCGCACTTTACGTCGTGGTCGCTGGTGACCACCGATCAGAGCAGCGGAGTGTTTTCGAGCTTGTTTGCGGGGTGATCGGCAGGCGTCTTCTATCGTCTCGGCATCGCGGGCGTGACCTGCGATGCCGACGGATAATCGGCGTTGCCGGCGGAGGCGTGAATTGAAATGGATAACTGGATCATCATGCTTCCATGAAACAGATTATGCGATATGCCTTGGTACGGACGTGTCATCCGCTTGCGGCACTGATCGCCTTTTTGTTGCTACTGCCCATGACGCTCCATGCGAGCCCATTCGATTTGTCTTGCATGTATATCGGCCATCCGCCCTCGCTGGAACTGCTGGGGCCGCGCAAGGCGTGCGCACGTTTGGTCGATGGTCGGCTGGATGTCGCCCCGGCGATGCGCAAACGTCTGACGTACGGCAAATACGGCCTTGGCCAGATGATGGTGCTGGGCGATGGCGGCGGCTGGCACTACGTGAAGCGGAACGGCGAGACGCTTCCTGTCGTTACCTTTGACAACGGTGCGGACTATTTCGCCGAAGGTCTTACGCGCGGCATCGTCAAAAGCGGCATCGCTTATTTCGATCCCGATTTCCACCAGGTGGCCGGCCCTTATGCCGATGGCTCGCCTTTCAGGAATGGGCGGGCTGCGGTTTGTCAGGGCTGCAGCAAGTCCGGTGATACATCCCGGGACGGGCGTTGGGGCTTTATCGATCGCACGGGCAAGGTGGTGCTCCCTATCGCGATGACGCGGCCACAGGCATCGGAAAAGCCCTGGCCGGATGAAACGCCACAGTGCGGCGATTTCCTCGGGCGCTACGGCATGAAACCGGAGCATCTGGAGTTCGTCGAATGCCACGAAGGGAAGGATGCCCAACTCCGCGCTCTGGTTGCCCGTTATCGAACACGGGGCCTTTATGCCGCCGGTGTCGAATCGCAATTGATGCGCGACACCGGCATGGAGGCACAACGCTATCTATGTTGCGGGTGGCAGGTGGTTCCGGCCAAGGGTGAGGCCATTGGCGATGGCCGCCTGCCGATCGAGGTCGATTCAGCGGTCACGATGACCTCGGGTGAGACCGTGGTTCATTCACGTAACGCGTGGACCGAGATTCCCTGGTTCTACGTCGACGTTACAGTCGATCTGGAAAGTCCTTAGGGCGCAGCTCGCGATGGCGGCCCAGGTCACTCCGCTCCTCAAGGATGACGCATGGCCCCCACGATGACGCCGTTGGAGTCGAGCACAAAGGCGACATCTTCCGTGCCTTGCTGATGTCGCACCAGGTATTTGTCCCAGCCTTGGCTGTTCACGCCGGCAAAATGGTAGTTGACCACGGGGCCAAGCTGCGCCAGGTATTGCTCGCGTTGCGATTTCTGACGTGCCCTGGCTTGAGCAAGTTCAGGCGACATGCCTTGCCCGCTATCGTCATCGGCCAGGATCAGCTCCAACGCTTTCTTGCTGCTGAGAAAAGGCTGCTGATTGCGAACACGATCGGAAAGCGCCTGTGCGATCTGGCTCGCAGCAGCGCTGCTGATGCGCGGCGCATGCAACTCCCGACCATTCTGCAGCAGAACCAGTTCGCTTATCTGACCGTGGTCGTCGCGTTCAAAGCCGATCCGGACATTGATGGTCTTCGCCGCGAAATAGCCGGAGTCGGCCGGGAAAACATCCAGCGGGTGCTGGCCTGTCAGTTGTATCGAAAGCTGCGTGCCAGTGAGCGCGACCGTGATGATGCTATAGGGAGCGAGTTGATAGTCGCCCACAGCTTCGCCGGCATTTTTAAGGTCCGGGACGATGACCGGTGCGGGTGCCGAACCGTCGCTGGCATTTTTATGGTCAGGCACTATGACCGGCGCAGTCGCGGAAACGTTCGGCGGGCTGACCTGCGCGGCGAAAGTCACCATGCCCGCCGACAGGCAGATCAGGGCCAGGGCGGATACGCCGGCCCATTTCTTGGGTTTCACAAGCATGATCTTGATCCTTTGTTCGAGAAACGATCGGGATTCGGACATGGCGGCGACAGCGCCGATATGAGTGGATTGGCTCTGGCCCACTTCAATCAGCGTTTCACAATAAGCGTTGATATCGCGCCCGGCGCGTAACACGCGCGCATCGCAATCTACTTCCATCGCGCGACGCAGACGATGAAGTTGCCACCAGAGCGGCAGATTCCACGGCATGATCAAAAGAAGGCCCAGTGCGATGGCTAGCATCTGCGGATCACGTGCCTGGATGTGCGACTGCTCGTGTGCCATCGCCATCTGCTGATGCGCGCTGCTGCCTTCCACCAGCCATGCGGGAACGACAATGCGTGGCCGAAAGAGCCCGACGACGGCGGGGCCCGCATCGGGTGCGATCCAGACCGGAGCGCCAAGAAGATGACTTTGCTGCCACTGGCGTTTGCGACGATGCAGCAGGCCCGTGTTGATCGCCAGCGCCATGGCAATGGCAAGAGACAGGCCGATCCATACGAGAGGAAGGATATCGACACGTGTCGATGTATCGCTTGCGGCTACCGCCGTGCCAAGTTCGGCGATCATGGCGGGCAGAGGCAATGACGTCTCGTCACGCAATGCCAGTGGCGCTGACAACGCTGCGGGCTTGAACAGATTGGGGACCTGGATGGATACCGACGCAATCATGCCCGGCAACAGCAAGGACGCCACGATGGCGCTTGTCCAGATCCAGCGACTGGCAGCGCGGCGTCGACGCGAGGCTTGCTCGGCCAGCCATGCGGCTACGCTCAGCATTACGGTGACGACGGCAACGTAGATCATCCAGGCGAGCATCAGCTTTTGTCCTCGTCGGATTTCTCGGCGAGCATCTGGCGCATGCGCTTGAGCTGCGCTGGCGTGAGCTTCTGGTCCGATACGAGGTGCGAGAACAGCAGTTCCGTCGAGCCCTTGAACAGCTTGTTGGTGAGGTGGAGCAGGGCGCTCTTGCGCGCCACCTGTTGCTTTACTGTCGTGAAGTAACGATGTCCGCGGCCTTCCTCGTCGTGCGCGACGTAGCCTTTGGTTTCGAGCGTGCGCAACACGGTGAGCACCGTGGTGTAGGCCAGCTTGTCGCTGAGCCGCTCACGAACTTCGGCCACCACGGACGGACCGTGCTCCCACAACACTTGCATGACGTCCGCTTCGCGGTCGGTCAGGGATATCTTCATGGCGTTCACCTACTAAAGCTTTAGTAGATGATACGCCGGGCCATGACGTTGTCAACTATAGGTTTAGTAGATGGCGCGATCGAGGCGAAGTTTCATGTCGTAAACGATGCTATCAACGTCGCTTTTGACCGTTTGTGCAGGGCTCCGTGGTGTCTAGACTTTCATCAGGACTACGCGCGGTTGCGCGACTGAAGTATCACATTTCGTTGGAGGATCATCATGGCGTTCACTCCGGAACTTCGGCTCCTGGCGCTCGTTTCGTGTGCAACGGCGTTGATGTGGATTCCCTACTTGACCGCAAGAATATTTTCACAAGGCATGTGGCCTGCGCTGGACAATCCAAAGACGGGTCACCTGTCGGGTCCCGCGTGGGCGCAGCGCGCCAAGCTCGCTCATGCCAATGCGGTCGAGAACCTGGTCGTGTTTGCGCCATTGGTTGTTGTTGCAACGCTTGCTGGTATCCAGACGCCAGGGACCGTCTTGGCAGCCAAGGTGTATCTCGTAGCTCGTCTCGTTCATTACGTCGTGTTTACCGCTGGCATCCCTGTTCTGCGAACACTTGCGTTTCTTGCAGGTTTCGCGGCGACGATGACTTTTGCCGTGGCGATCATTTCTCGCTTTGCGTAGCGAGGCGCGACAAACAACGATTGATTTTTCTTGATAACCCAGTCTGGTCCGCGCTTGCTTCGAAGAGGGCTTTGCCTGCTTGCGGCAGCATTCGGCGATACGTGCATTTTCGAGAGCGCGCGCGATTCAGCTATCTCGGTTCCTGACCACAGCATGTCTCCAAATGCCGTGGTCAGGAATGGCCAGCACAAGCTTGTGATCGTTAAACCGCTAGCGCATGAGTCTGGACGACCTCGAGGTGCGGTGCGAGAAAGGCATTGCGATCCTGGCCATGGTTCAGTGCCATCGTGCCGCCGGCCGTGAGGAAGGTTGCATCGGTCACGCCAAGGAAGCCGAACAGTGAGCGCAAATAGGGCTCGACAAAATTGAACGACGCCATCTGCGTCTGGGCGTCGTAGACACCGCCGGTTGCGATGATGAAGGTCGCTTTCTTGCCGACGAGCAGGCCTTTCGGTGTGCCGTCCGCATAAGAGAAGGTTTTGCCGACCCGGGTGATCTGGTCGATCCAGAGCTTCAGCACCGAGGGTGCGCCGAAGTTGTGCATGGGCACGCCGACGACGTATTCGTCGGCATTCTCGAGTTCCGCAATCAGTGAATCGGAGAGAGAAAGCAGCTCGTTCTGTTGCGGGGAGCGAGCGTCTTCCGGCGTAAACACGGCTGCCACCCATTCGGCGCTGAGAGGCGCAATGGCCGTCGCGCTGAGGTCGCGCTCGACAACGGTTCCGCCCGGATGGGAGGACTTCCAATGGGTGACGAAGGTGGCGGTGAGCTGGCGCGAGACGGATTGCTCGTACAGCGGGCTGGAGTCGATGTGCAGAAGCGTAGTCATGGCGGATGAACCTTATGCGACAAGTGTCGTTTAAGCATCACATGGCTAAAAAAGAAAATCAACAAATGTCGTTTAAGCGTGGACTGCCGAGAAAGGCGATAAACTGAGCTGGCATGGCCAAGACGATCTCATCCGGAACTGCGACAGAAACCACCGACCCCCGCGTCCTGCGCAGTCGCCGGATGCTGATGGATGCATTGGGTAGGCTGTTGATTCAAAAGCAGTTTGAGGACATCTCCATCCAGGAGATCGCGGATGAGGCCACGTTGAACCGGGCCACCTTCTATCTGCACTACCCCGACAAGAACAGCCTCCTGCAGGCCATGGCAGCAGTGCGCTTTCGCAATCTTGTCGAGCGCCGTGGCCTGTCCTTCACGGACTGCGACGGTGGGCTGCGGGCCATCGTTCTAGGTGTCTGCGACTATCTTTCCGAGACCTCGGGCTGCCCTGGTCAGCTGGCGAAGATGCCCATCGAGGGCTCCATCATCCCGGTCGTGGAAGGCATATTCCGCGAAGGCTCTCCTGACCACCCCTTGGCGCCCGGCGTTGATCCGGGGTTGCTGGCAACCACCGTCGCCTGGGCCATTTTCGGGGCTGCGCGTCTGTGGTTTGAGACACCCGATCGCGTGCCGGCAGAAGAGATGGCCGAAAAGATTGAGGTGATGGTGAAGCCGATACTTCTTAGTGCTTCGCAATAGGCAAAGTCTGGTGAGTTATCGGCAGTTCTCTTATGGCCGCTGATTTAACTACTTCCGCCCCTTCGAGGCGCGATACGTTCGTACGCCCCTTTGTTGCGAGTGACAGCCCCGCGTTGCGTGAGCTGTTCATTCGTTCGCGTACAAGTGCATTCCCATGGCGGCCGACAGATGCGTTTCGGCTTGGGGATTTCGATGAGCAGACAAAGGACGAATATATCCTTGTCGCGGAACGTGACAGCATCGCGGTAGGTTTCCTGTCACTGTGGCAGCCCGACGCATTCATCCATCATTTGTTCGTCGATCCGGCATGGATGCGTCGCGGTGTCGGTAGCGTATTGCTACACGCCTTGCCTGGCTGGTCGACGACGCGTTACCGGCTCAAATGCCTCAGCCGCAACGTGTCCGCGCTGGCGTTCTATTCCCATCACGGTTTCATTGAGATCGGATCCGGTGTCGGCGAAGACGGGGATTACCGCTTGATGGAATTTGATCCGCAACGCCATGCCGCGTGATTCCAGGATTAGGTGCGCAGGTCGCGCATGAGCAGGACCGCAGTCTATTGCGTCGAAAGTTTTAGCGATCGCCACGACATCGAAACACGGTCGCGCCCAGTACATTTCCCCACAAAAAAAACGGTAATCTTATTCTGCGCATTGCCACGGACAGGGTGTGGCAACAGAAAACAGGGGGAAGGGGATGTTGCGTTTTTGCTGCTTTTGCATAGGCATCTTGCTTGCTGGCCAAGCCTGGGCTGATGGTTGTCAGCTGAAGGAGTACGGCACGTTACCTGTGGAAATGATCGGCAATCGCGCCATAACCACGGTAAAGATCAATGGCGCCGACACGCACTTCATCCTCGATACCGGCGCTTTCTTCAACACCATGTCGAATGCGAATGCGTTGTCGCTTGGGCTGAAGCTGGAATTGGCGCCGTTTGGCTTTCGCGTTAATGGTGTCGGCGGTAGTGCGAGTGTCCAGCAAGCCCACGTCAAGCAATTCGGCATTCTTGGCACCACGCTCGAAAATATTGATTTCATCGTTGGTGGTTCCGATGCCGGACATGGGTTGCTCGGCGCGAACCTGCTCGATGTGGCCGACCTGGAAATCGATCTGGCGCACGGCAAGATGACGCTGTTTAAGGCGGACCACTGTGACAAGGCATCACTTGCCTATTGGGTGAAGGACGGCCAATACAACGTCGCCGATATCGAATCGTCCGATCACAAGGGCGATCGGCGCACGTTCTTCGACGTGACGATCAATGGCAAAAAAGTGCGCGCGCTGCTCGATTCAGGAGCGGTCGCCACGGTGCTCGGTCGCGACGCCGCCGAGAGGGTTGGCATCGACCTCAATGCGCCAGATGTCAGGGCCGGAGGCAAGAGCTCCGGCATCGGTGCGAAGGTGATGAAGAGCTGGATCGTGAACATCGATACATTCTCGGTGGGCACGGAAACCATCCAGCATAGCCAGATGCAGGTTATCGACGGAAAAATTGGCAATAACACCGACATGTTGCTCGGCGTGGATTTTCTGCTCGCCCATCATATGTTCATCGGCAACGGCAAAAAGAAAGCTTATTTCACCTACAACGGCGGACGCGTATTTACCTTCGCTTCCGCGTCGAGCGATAGCGATAAACCCGATGCCGGCGCTGGCGTGGACGAAAGCGGAGACAAGCCCAAGACAGCGGAAGACTATTTCCTGTTGGGTCAGGCGCATCTGTCGCGTGGCGAAACCAACGCTGCGCAGGCCGATCTGGACGAAGCGATCCGTCTGACGCCCGATAACTCGGCTTACTATGTCGCCCGTGCCAAGGCCCATGAGGCCGGCAAGCAGTTCGATGCCGAGCTCGCCGATCTGGACAAGGCGTTAAGCCTGGACCCGAAGAACACCGATGCATTGATGATGCGGGCCGGCCTTCGCTTCGCCCGCAAGGATCGTGCCGGGGCCGCATCGGACGTAACGGCAGCTGCCGACCTGGCACCTCCGGGATCGCCGCTGGAACGCGCGGTTGCCAGCTTTTACATCCGGCTCGATCAGCCCTTCACGGCATTGCCGTTGCTCGGCAACTGGATACGCCGGCACGATGATGACGCCAAGCTTGGCGATGCACTTGCCGAACGTTGCTGGGCGCGTGGCTTGAGCAATCAGGTGCTCGATGAGGCCCTGCAGGACTGCAAGAAAGCCATCAGGCGCGATGGCGAGAACCCGTTCTATCTCGACGCTCTCGCCTTGGTCGAATTGCGACTAGGACAGTATTCCGAATCGATCAAGACTTACCAGAAAGTCGTCGCGCAAAAGCCGATGTCGGCATGGGCTCGCTACGGCCTCGGTCTGGCCAAGATCCATAGCGGCGACAAGGACGCGGGCCATGCCGACCTGGCTGCCGCACGTACTCTGGACCAGCACATCGACACGCGCATCGCGAAATGGGGTCTGCTTTCGGCGGAGTAATGGCGAGGGGTTTATCTATCCATAGATGGCGTTGTGGCACTAGCCATCCCGCTCAAAACCCCCGTCCCATTGGCGTGCTTCTTACTTGTCCCGGGGAGCCACATATTTTACGTGCTGGATGTTAATGACGTATGGCGTCAACGGGCTATCGTTTGATTGAAATAGTCCCGTGATGGTCGAAACATCTTTGCAGCCTTGACGATTCATCTGCACGTAGAAGTGATGCACATCCTTCTGCTTGACAGAAATCGAAAAGCGATTAGGCGTTCGGAAGAGTTCGAAGCCCAAAAAAAAGCCACCTCGAAGGGTGGCCGATAAATGTCGCAAAAGTTGGATGGCGGCTATGAGTCGCCGTCCAATGGCTGTCATCAGATCGGACACTGATTGAGGGACAGCAGGTTGTCGTTCCAGTCTCCGTCTGCATAGGTCCGCAGGAAGGCGGGGCGACCCGCAGGACGTACAACTCCTACGTCGGCCCGCTTGCCGGTGTACGGATCAAGGACATAAAACGTGTCCGTTTTTTCATCGATGCAGGCGATCACCTGTTCGCGCGTCAACTTCCATGTGGGTGGGTTTCCAAGGTGCGTGATGTGTTCGTGGGAGCTGTTCGGGTGGAGTTTGGTAATACAAGTTACTTGGCAATCAGCCATGGCAAATATCCTCTGCAAAACGGAATACATGCACGTTGTGCCAAACGTCACTTACTGGGTGACGGCGCGGTGTCTCAGATTTCTAGGGTTGGCTATAACGTGCGCATGATTAGAAGGAACAAGTCACGACCGAGGGAGTGATCTGTCCTTCAATCTCTGCATCTAAGCTGCCGCTGCCTGGTCGCCGCCGGCGAGCAGTGCTGTGGCGGTAATACGGGTAAAGTCACTGTCGAAATGGGCAAGCATCATTTCGCTAAAACGGCCGTGATAAACGGCATAAATTTCGCGATCTGCTGTTCTGCCTCGCGGATAAATGATATTGAATTTCAGTGCCTCGCCATTCACGACTTGAGGTCGCATCCATGCTTTACCCGCCCATTGAGCTGGCACATGAGTGAAATCTCCATCGTTGTCATATCGCCATGTCGTAATATGACCGTTATCGATTTTCGCCTTAATAGCTGCGAGTAATGCGTTGGGTTTGGCTGTGCTGAAGCTGAGCATAAAAAAGGCTCCAAATACATGAATCGGAGGTCCTTGCTGCTCACCCAGTTACCGGCCGTTCCTTGATCACCACGGCGTTCCCGCGATAATCTGATACAAGCATGGGTCCCTAGACTGCGTGCGCAGTGCGTCCCTCCGGGAAACGCACCGAAAGGCCGAGTTACAGCTCGGCCTTTCATTTTTTCAACCACAACATCTTGTGGTTGAACTCCTAGCACTCCCCATCAGAGAGTGCTAACGCCGGAAGTTACCCCTCTACTTGTGCGAAGTAAAGTGTTAACCGGGTCTAGTTTTTGAATCGTGATAAGTTTATAAATCAATTACTTAAGTTTTTGCGTCTCACTGGTCGATATGGTGCTGTGAAGTCAGTGTTTATTTTCTGCTCAGGTTGGGCTAGCTGCCTGCGGTGAAGACGTGCAAAGGGGGCGGAGGTGTTAATCGAGCATGCTGCGGAGGCGCGTAAACTTTCCGGAGCCTGTGCGTGATCTAGCTGCCTCCGGCTCCTAGGCCTACTTGAGTATGCGTCGCAAGCGAGGGACTTCATGTGCGCAGTTCAAGGATGTCCTTCCCTGGCACATATGGGGCTAATGAGATTCCGCTGTTCCAGAGCTTAAGTGCGCCGGGTAGCACGGCGCGACTACCGAACCTGCCAACGCCATTTTTCCTGATCTGTCGATTGAGGCGTGACGAGTACGAACTGATGCGTTGGAAATCCCATGCATCTGGACCGTACTCAATTCCACAGATGGGTGCCCATGCCTGTGCTCGCTTCGCGGAGTTGTGATTCGTATGTGAGTTTTCTAGGCGATTGGCACGAAACACAGAGAGATAGAGTTGCACCAGACCCCAACCCTCTGCCGCGTATCTAAATGTCGCGCCGTTGCACGCGCGTGGATCTAACTGGATACGGCGAGCACTGAACGGAGGGCCGGCACCCAGGACATAAAGCTGCAGATAAACGCTATGCCACAGCTCTCCTCCTGGATAACGGCGCTCGAATTGGCGCAAGACATCGTCAGTCGAATGAAACTGCTTAAGCGGTTGTTCGAAGTCTGACGAGAGCTCGTAGACATGGCAGGCCCCATCTGCAAATAGCCAGTCCAGGAGAAGGCCATGATCCTCAGACGTTGCGTAGAAATCACAGTTTGGCATTCGAATCGCCCATGGAACTAGCTGGCCTAGATTTCGTACCGATAGACGATTTCACATTCCACGGTATTCATTACATCCTTCCTTGAATCATGGAATCGTTTTTCAGGCTCTCTTTTTTGGAGCTGTCAGTTTTGTTTTCTTACCCGGGCCCTTGGCAGAGGGGCGTAAGCCCCTGGATATATCTGCTTTCTTCTTGGCTGCAGTTGTCATGCCCGGCTTATTTGTAGTCATAGCCATGATCGCGGCATGCGCCAAGAAACTGGAGCGTTGCCCGTCTCCGGCATAAGCATCGATGCGTCGCAGGACCCGCTTCGGAAGCGTGATATTTACTCTTTCCTTTCGAGTGTCCAGGGTTTCCGCTGGTACGTCGACAAATGCCCACATCCATCCTTTGTACTGATCAAGATAGTCGTCGATCGATCCAGGCATCGGAATGGGACTGCCTTCATCGATCACGTCTTCCAGGAACATGGCGATCGCCTCTGCGGCGTTGTCCATGGCCTCGTCAAAGGTGTCGCCAGCCGAGAAGCATCCCGGCAGATCGGGCACAACAACGCCCCATGCCGTGTCGTTAGCGCCCCGTTCGATTGCGATGGGATAACGCATGATGTTCTCCAATGCATGCAGGCTCATTTGAGGCCCGCCTGTTTCAATTCAATAATTTGATCGGGCGTCGCTATCCAATAGCGTGTGTATTGTACACACGACGAATCAATGCGCTTGTGTAAGCAGCCAGGGAAGACGCCAAAACGAAAAAGGCTCCGCATCGCTGCGAAGCCTTGAATTCAATGGTGGCCGGGGACGGAATCGAACCGCCGACACGGGGATTTTCAATATCTGGTTTGACGAACTTCCTCCGGATGAGCCACGAAAATATGCCGTTTCCTGGCCATTCGGCGTTGGCTGAAGCCCCCTGAACACCAGTGAATACCAGAGAAGTGGGGCCCACAGGGGGCCCACAATTCCGGTAGTATCGACCCGGGCGCAACAGGCGCCGTCGGGGCAACACATGGCAGCGAAAGTCCATCTCACCCAGCGCCTTTGCGATGAACTGACCTTCGATCGGACGGTGGTTTCTGTTTCCTCCACGGGTCGCCCCAAATTTCAGCAAACCGCGTCCGATGTCCATGACTGGGTGCTGCTCGATGCCGGGATGCCGGGGCTGTTCCTGCGGTTCACCCGAGGCACGACCACATGGTATGTGCAGAAGAAGATGGGCGGTCGGCGGACCAAGCGCGCGATGGGTCATCTGCATGCGGAAGGGAGCCAGGGCACCCTGACGTTGGCGCAAGCCCGAAACATCGCCCGCATCTGGCTCAGCGACATGACCCAGGGGATCGACCCCCTCGCCATGAAGAAAGAGCGAACCGCCGCCAACCAAATCGCCCGGGAGCGGGAGCGCTTGACGATGCGAGTGGCTTACGACGATTACGTTTCGGCGGCGACGGCCAAATCCAAGGGCACCACGACGACCGATCGCGGCAAGGTGGCCAAGTGGATGGCCCGTTCGCCCCTTTGGAGTGTCCCGGTCGTCGACCTTGCCCCGGCCCATGTTGCCGGCAGCCTCGGGCCACTGCTCGCGTTGGTCAAGGACCCGCGCAGCCCCAAGCCGGGTTGGGGACCGAAATCGATATCGCCGGGAACACTGCACAAGATCTATGCCTACAGCGCCGCTGCGTGGACCAGCGCAGCGCGCCATCTGAAAATGGGCGGCACGGGACGGGGCGAAAGTCCCTTTGCGATGTGGAAGGACTCACAGGATTGGCCTGCCGCGGTCGAGCGGGACACCTTCCTGGATACCGACACGGACACCGGTAAGGCGTGGATCAAAGGTTTGGTCGCCCTGCATGAGAAGTCCCACGATCCCGCCTTGTTCGCCGTGCGCCCCGATCCCCGAAGCCAGGGCATGAAACCGCATACCAGCGTGTTGGTGGACATGGTGCTGCTGGTCCTGCTCTGGGGCACGCGAAAAACGGAGACGGCAGTTCTTCAATGGTCGGATGTGGACTTCAAGCGGGGCCTGGTCTGGCTTCGCCCGGATACCACGAAAAGCGGAACGTTGGACACGGTGCCGTTGACGGAGTGGGCCGCGCAAATCCTTCGCGAACGGCAGGCACTCAATGCGCTTTGGCGCCCTGATGATGCGTCCCCGTATGTCTTTCCTTCGCGCAAGCGCGGTCAACCGTTGGGCACTGCGCGTGGCATTTTGGTCGCGCTCGAAGAAGAGACGGGGCTCACCATTCGCTCTCACGATCTGCGTCGCACCATGGCGACCGAACTGGATACCAAGGACAGCATCGAAAAAGCCGCAAAACTGGTGCTGGCGGGTGCGGCCCTCCACCACACTCCGGGGCGTGGGGGCATCAGCAGCGCCACCCAGCGCTACCTCGTCAAGAAGGTCGAAGTGCTGCGGCCGCTCTTCCAAGAGCGGGAAGACCGCTTGCGTGCGTTGGCCGGTCTACCCGTTCGGTCGGGCGCAGCCCCGCTCGACGGCCTGAAGACGGAAGATCTCTTCGAGCAAGCGACGAAAGACCCGGACTTCAAGCGGAAATATCTGGAGTGGATCGCCACCGCGTAGCGGGATCGTGAGCGCTGCGGGCTCCCAAAACGACATTTTGGGGTGCTCGGATGTAACGGCCTCGCCCCCTCATGCAAAGTGAAAAGTCACAGATTTAAGGGCTTTCGGGTTGCCGTTTGCCCAACCCCCTCTCCTTCCGAATGTTCTCCAACTTGAACGAGGAGGAAGCGGCGGCCGTGGTCGGCCGTCTTCCGCTTGCGTCGAAGCCTTGACAGCTTCCAATAACGTCCTAGGTTGCCTTATTTGGAGACCGAGATGGAGCGCACTGTTGAGGACATTGAGATTCTCGTCTGGTTCGAGGCATTCGACGCCGCGATGCTGGCTTATGGTGATCGCGCGCATGCCCAAGAGATAGGCAGACGTGAGGCCGCGGCGTTCAAAGCCTGGGCCGACCGTGGGCTAATAGGGTCGCGCGGCCTGACGTCGGCCAACTCCGGCGTGGACTGGAGGCGCGTGACCATGCACGCGTTATCGTCAATCATCGTAACGCCACCGGTTAGCTGAAGTCGATTTTCTGATCGCGTGTGGGCCGATCACGTTTGGGCGTGAGGCCTTCACTTGGTGCCGGCGGCCGAGGGGCTGGCACCTGTAGGTCGAAACGATGGGTGAGAACCCGCGCAAGATCGCCAGTCGTCCCCACCCAATGAAAGAAAGTGCCCTCGGTGGATAGCACAATCGCGTTGATAGGTTCATCCGTTTGCTCGCCATCGGATGCTTGCTCTACGAGCCATTGGACATAGGCCTTGAACTCGTCTGGTGTGAGCCCGAGGGACCCGAGCTCTTCAATGCTTTTTACGTCCTCTGACTTTTGGAACATCATATTCACAGTCGCGGAAGCCTCCCACAGCGCAGGAAGAGGGACGGTGCCCATCCCACCTTCCAAGGATGTGTGGATCCCAATCCGGAACTTAAGTCTCCGAATCAGGCGCTCGCTATCGTGGACCAAACTAACGCTGGTATTCATGCCTGTGATGTAAGGCCAGACGGAAATGTAGTCGCTGCCTCGATCAGCAGCTTGGTCCCCGCCGTCCGCTGTCTGCTCGGACCAGAATGCAAGAAAGTGCCCGCGCAGGCTCAACGGCAGGTAACGCCGAACGGCTTCGTTCGAGTGGGCATCTTGGCCCGTTCTATTTGGGACGATGCCCGAGGGACCTTCTGATCCCCAGGCATTCAACTTCGCTGTCAACTTCGCAAGCGATGAGTAGAGCGGCTTTGGGTTGATTTCCCCATCGCGCCACCACTCGTCCTGAAACTGTTTTGGTGTCGGCTTCACCTCTATCAAATAGAGGCGTTCTCCAGCAGCGAACCCCAAATCTCCGAGCGCGCTTTCGGCGCGCCCATCCAGTTTGATCATTCCATCGGGGGTCCGTGTGATGCGAAGGCCTTTGTGCTCACCAAAGTTCTTTGGTTCGCCCTCGACTTTGGCCGCCGGATTCCTGCGCATCACTTCCAACCACTGGAGATCCCGAATCGCCATTACGATGGAATCTTCCCAGAGTCGCGCACGCCGGCGAGCTGCCTTCTTATTCGATTTTACCGATGAACTCATGGAAGCAATCCTTAGCCTGGCGGGTGAGAACCGAAGGTTCATGTCGCCCAGAGCATGAGCGACAGCGGTCGATGTTTCAATCCATCAGAACAGCCGACCGATGGCCCGCGAGAAGATATCTGCTGCCGCTCCGTAGCCCGCGCCCGGGTGTCCGTTCTGTAGGCCTAGCGCCTGTTACTCGTCGGCAGCCTGGGTGACCCGTTGCGATCCCAGCGCGAATGCAAGATCGTTGATGCGGACGGAGCGGAAGCGTTCTTCGTCCCAATGGGCTTGTACTTCGGAAGCGGAGAGCCCCAGAACTATTGCGCAAGCCAAAGCGGGGGCGGAAGCGCTCTGCTGGCAGAGGACATTCGATGGCCGAGATCACGTGGAATCCAAACGGGAACGCTCAGGGCGGAGCACCTTCTCCAGTCGTTTGGGGATGTCAGGTTTTCATGAGGGAAGACGGCACCCTGGAGACCTATTTCGAGGGGCAGACCGGTCTTCAGATGATGGGGGCCGCCATCAACGAGTTGCACGCGATTGAGCGGTTGAGGCGTGAGCCTGCCTACGACTTCGGTGCAGGACGGCAGTCGAACAATCGGCCAGATGCTTGGTCATGAGCACCGAATCGTCGTGCCCCGGAGTCTGAGGTGCGCGATCAGATCGCATGAGGACGTGGCCAGGGGCTCTGGCGCGGTGCAAAGGCCGAGTAGCACCCTGGAGCGAGAGTCGGTATCACTCGCAAAGGGCTCGCCTTAGCAATCTCAAGGACGCGACGAGACTCCGGGCGATACGGCGACAATGAGAGCCACACCCTAGGCACCTCATCGGCTCTCGACATTCACTTCTGAGCCACAGATTCCTCGGCGGCAACTTTCTGCCCGATTGTGTGACGTTCATTGCACCTCCACGCAGAGCGCATGGGATGGACGGCCAAACACGCGTTGACATCCATGGCCCTTTTGTTTCGATCAGGGGAGTCGATCGTGCTCCGCGCTGTTCGCGCTGCCGTAGGCCGCTGTCACGGTCATCGCGTCGGCAGTGTTGGACGTCCGCGATTCCCCGCCCCAGGAAACTCATGCCCATCCATCCTCGTCCTCACCTCACGACCCACAATCGAGCCGATGGCCATTCCGCCGTTGGCGCCGCAGCCTATCGACTCGGGCTTCGATTGTTTGATCGCCGGACCCGCTCCTGGCACGACTACACCAAGCGGCAGGACGGCGATGAGATCGTGGCTGCCTTTAACGTGGTGCCTCTGGGCGCGCCCGATTGGGCGAACAACCCAGAAGAGCTGTGGAATCGCGTTGAAGCATGCGAGCTGCGGCGGAATTCCCAAATTGCTCGGGATTACGTCGTGCAGATCCCACTCGGTCTTGATGACCGAGGCGCCGAGGAGATGGCGCGAGGGCTAGCACGCTTCATTTGCAGCATCCTGCAAACACCGGTCTCGGTCGGAATGCATCGGGATGCGGACACCGACTTGCGGGGTCGCCCCAAGCCGGAAGGAAAACAGGGCTTGCATGCACACCTGTTGTTCCCGACCCGGAAAATTCTGCTTCAAGGGCAGGAGGGCGCCGATCACAGCCGCCTCGCTGCGAAGCATGGCTTTGGCAAAAAGCACAGTATGCTCTCGAATCGAAACGCGTCCTCTGCCATCGTCGAGCGGATGAATGAGCAGTGGGCGGCGCTGGCAAACAAGGCGGCTGCCGAAACGCCGGGCCTTGTCCCTGATTTCGACCATCGCAGCTACGCCCGTCTGGGCATCGATCGCATTCCTCAGCCAAGCCTCTCTCGTGCAACCATCGCGCTGGAAAAGAAGGGATTCTTCACTCGGCCGGGCGATCGGTGGCGAGAAATCGTCCTGGCGTCGGACGCCGATCCGCCCATGGATGCGAACGCCTTGGCCGTGCAGCACGCCCAGGCTGTTTTGGATCGGTCCCGGGAGTCTGCACAGGAGGTCACGCCGCCGCGTCCCCGATCTGTTGCGATCGATCCTGCGAAGGTTTGGGGAGTCGGTAGCAGTCCGGACGCGTCTGGACGTTCCGATGAACTGGCCGATGCCCGAGCGCGCGGCCAGGTGCCGGGGGCGGCTATGGTTGATCGATTTATTGCGCTGTCACCCGCGCCCAAGGATGAGGCTGGGCGGCGATTGTTGATCGTGTTGGCCGACTTGGTGCAAGCAATTCAACGCGCCTTGCGTAACGCTTTGGCCGTGGCGGCGAAGCTAGGTGCGCACCAAGACCAACTCATGCGATGGAAGTCGGCACGGCTCGATCGGCTTTTCGAACTCGATGAGGCGCGCCGACAACGCGCGGCTGCAACGGAGGAGGCCCATACGTGGACGAAGGCGCACGGTTGGCGCGTGATGGCATCGAAGGTCCTGGGGCCAAACCACGATGGTTTACGAGCGCTGCGTGCGATGCAGGAGGCGGCCGCGCTCCAAGACCGGATGGTCCAGGACCTGAAGTCCGCCCAGAAGATCACGGGTGACGAAGTCGATCTGCTGACGCAGGAGGAGAGTCACCTTCGGGTGCGGCACGACCGTGCGCAAGCCCGCCTGCAGGTGGCCGTCGAACGGTTTGTGGCTCTGGATCATCAGGCCGTGCCCACCCTGCTGGCCGTGCTCACGACGCGAGGCCGGACGATGGTGGAAAAACTCGTGCCGCTATCGCTAGTGCCTGGGGTCGGTGCATCAGCCGTCGAGAAGGGAACGGAGTTGGCCCAAAAGCCGGAGTCACCGAGCGCTCCGTCGCAACGGCGATCACGACGGCACCGATCTCCGGGTTCGCAGATGTGACTTTCGCGCTCCGTGGGTCGCCGAGGGGTAAATCGTGGGCATGTATGTCTGGAATGTTTCATTCCCCAGATTTGCAACGAAAAATCCAAAGGCCATTAACGGCGTGACCCACCCCACATAATGCCGGGCGCCTTGCCTTGAAAATCGAGTAAGCTGAGCGGATTGCCTTAATGGCTTTGGAATTCCTGGCCCGTAAGTTCATTCGACGGGCAGCTCGCGTCAAGGCTTTGGACGTAAGGGGTGGGGGATGGCAGGAGCAACACGGGAAGCTTGGTTGAGGCAAGGACTGGCCGTTGCAGGTTATGCATTGGCTTATGAACTGCTGCACCAAGTGACCTTCACGTATTGGGTGTTGGTGGCCGGCTTTCGCCTGGCTGCCCTGATGTTCGTGCCGCGTCGGTATTGGGCTGCGCTTGCCGTCGGCGAACTGATCCCGCTGACCTATCTGGTCGCCACGTGCGAAGCCCAATACGGTTGGATCTGGGCGATCGTTACCTTGGCGTTTATCCCTATCGTCGTCGCCATGCCGGTGGTCCACTGGTGCCTTCAGGTGTGGCGCATGGTTCCGGCGCGCGGTGGCGTGCGCATGGGCGTGCTGCTGTTATGCATCTTGCTCACGACCTTCGTATGGACCGCCGATAACGCGCTGGGCATGGCGGTCACCCGCATGCCGGTGGGTTACACCTTCAGTTTCCCCACCCTGATCGGCAAGTGGATCATCGGCAACTTCCTCGGCATGCTTACACTCGTGCCACTGGTGGTGGCGGTCCGCGAAGCCTGGCGCTCCACGCCGCCGGCGCAGCGGTGGTCGCGACTGTTGGACAGCCGACTGGCCATCGAAAGCGTGTTCCTGCTCGGCCCTACCCTGGGCATGCTGCTCTGGTTGGCCGGTCACGCTGACGGCGAGAGCACGCGCGAGGCAGCGCGGATGGGGATGTTCCTGCCTGTGATTTTCCTGGCGCTGCGGCACGGCTGGCAGGGCGCGGCCATCGGCGGCACCATGGCGAGCATCGCCGAAGTGCTGAGCATGAATGGCCCCAAGGACGTAGGTGCACTTCAAGCCGAAGTGTTCATCGCCTTCGCCATCACGACGATGCTGTTGATGGGCTCGCGCATCACCGTGCTCAACCAGCGCGACGCGTCCGAACGCATCCAGGTTCAAGAGGCCTTGGTCATTGCCCGGCGCAACATCACCATCGGTGAAGCCCGGTTGCGCGTGGCCGCCGAATTCCTGGAGCATGTCCGCGAAATCATCCACGTTGGGTATGACCGCATGCTCGCCCAGCTTCGGCACCTGCCCGCGGCCGACAGTCGTCAGTTGCAGCGGCAAGCGTCCCTCGCCCAAGACAAACTTTTCCAGTTGTCGGATGGGCTCTACCCGACCGGCTGGCGTGACAAGGATTTGATCGTGGCATTGCGCCAAGGTCCCTTGGCCCGTGCGCTCGACGAAGCCGGCATCAGTTACTGGTGCCAAGCCCAGGGCAACTTTGCTCCGGTGTCCTCGGATCTCCATCTGGCCGTGTATCGACTCGTGGGCGAGTGCCTTACGCTCGCGTGCGAAGACCTTCCGCCGACCCACATCCAGGTGCGGTTGCGGGCCGGTCAGCGGCGTGGGCAAGCCTGGGTGGGGATGCGGCTGAAGGCCTGGACCGAGCCGGGCCGATTGGCGGCTGTGCGTCTCGACGATGTTCGGATTCGCCTCGGCAGTGCGGGCCTGAGTTGGACGGCGGCGGCCGATCGTGCGAAGTCCTACCAAGGGCGGGTGCGCCAGGGGCGGATCGAAGGCGGTCGGTGTATCACCGCCGTGCTGTTGGACCCGGCTGAGCAAGCCAACCAGGACACGATGCCCTGGCTGGCGTCGGATCGTTCACTCAGTTCGGGGCAGCGGTGACCTTTGTGTTGCATTCGGCCGGGTCTTTGCAATCGCTCATGGCCCGGAGCAGCAGGGTTCCGTTCGATTGCGGCTGGGCCGTGATCGTCACCTGACCATCCTGATAGACCGGCTCGGTGCTGGCGGCTGGCGTGGCGGCGGGTGTGTTCGCGGCCGGCGGGGGCGGGGTTAGGACCTGGGCCCCGGTGCCGATCGGCAAGACGAGGATCTGACCGCCAGCGGTGGCCACCGCGCCACGGACTTGGCCGACCGCATCGTTGATTTGAACAAAGCGAACCCCGTCTTTGACGAAAACAAAGACGTGGTAGCGGGGGCTCAAACTATGGTCGGTGGCATTGGGCCAGGCCTGGCCCAGGCCGGACGTCGGCGAGTCCGCCAAGGCGGCCCCGGATAGTAGAACGCTCGCGATGGCGAGAATCTGAAGCAACTTGCTCATAATGCCCCTCAAATTAGGTCGTTACAGGCGTGTAACGCGCCTCAATCTAGCACCCAATCTATGCCGAAGAATGGCTTCAAACCGGGGCCTGTCCCGCATTTTCCATTTCAGTGCCCCAGTGATTTAAAGTAGGTGGGCCAGGTATGACGGCAATACCGCAGAAAGGATATCCGCATGGGTTATAAAGTTTCTCCCAGCCTTGCCGGTCCACTGGCCGACAAAGAGCCATGGCCGTTGAAGTTTTATCGCCACGCCTTCAGTGCGGCGCACTTCAACACGCAGCGTTGCCGCATCGTCTACAACGATTATCTCTTCACGCGTCTGACGGGCGATGCGCCTGCAGGGGCCATGCCGGCGCATTTTTTGGCTGAGTGGTCCGCCTCTCACAATGTCACGCCGGAAAACATCGGCGGCAAAACGTTCCCCGGCCCGGTGCTCGTCCAATGGACCGCGCTCGATGGCAGCCCGCACACGGCGTCAGTGGACCTCGATGCCATCTTCAAAGACCGATTGTTGCTTCACAAGGTGGCTCGTGACGAGGTGCGCGAGGTGTGGCTCGACAGTTACCGCCTCGAACCGGACATCCCAGACATCTTGCTCGCAGTCGACGACCGCACGATTTCTGTTTACATGCGTGCCGTCGTCATCACCGAGCGCGAACAAATTCCTGGCAACCCCCACAGTTGCTTGCGGGATGACTTGATGTTGGCCTGGACCCAAACCTACTAAGCACGGCAAGGAGCTGATGCATGACCCCTAGGGATGAGGTCGCCATCGATGGTGTTCGCAGTGATGGGGTGGGGCACACGGCGGCCACCCCCGCGCAACTGGCGGACTATGAGCGCGCGGCAGAACAACTCGCGCAGTTACGCACGCCGGTGTTGTTGGACACGACCAACCCACATCAACGACTTTACGTTCAAGCGTTCGATGGCACGGGCAACAACAAGATCAAAGACCCGCTGCACGCTACCAATGTCGCCAAGATCAGCGACCAGCTGGAGACCCTGAAAGCGCAGGGCGGTGGCCGCCAAATCCACGTGGAATACCAGGTGGGGCCGGGCACACAGAACTCGGCGCTCGAACGCAACGTCGACTTGATCCGTGGGCACACGTTTGAGCCCAACATCGAGGAAACGTATGCGCGCCTGGTTCGACAAATCAACCGAGACATCCGGACCGATCCGGCGTTGGAACCTCGCTTTGCCTCGATGGGGTTCAGTCGCGGGGCGAGCCAGACGGCCGGCTTTGCGCGGTTGCTCGACGAACGCGGCGTCCCGGATTTGCGAAGCCGCTACGTCGATGCGGCCGGCGAAACTCGGTTTTCAAACTACATCGTCAAACCGGGTGAAACGATCCAAGCGGTAGGACTCTTCGATCCGGTGGCTACCGGTGTGCCGATGAACTTCGATCGACGCCTGCCGTCGTCGGTGGTGAGCGCATTCCAAGTCACGGCCCAGAACGAAATGCGTGTGGTGTTTCCGTCCGACCAGATTGTGCCGCCCGGCCTGTCGGCCAACGGTCGCTATTTGAACGTCATGGTGCCGGGCGCGCATTCGGACGTCGGGGGCAGTTACCACCGCGATGGGTTGTCCGTGCGCAGCGGCAACCTCATGGTGGACTACCTCAACGGGCTCTCCAATCAGCCGTATCTCCAGAAAAGTTTTGAGCCCCAAGACGTGCGCTTCAACGTGGTCCACAAATCCACGGAAGGCATGCTCATGTATCGGCTCGACCCGCGTGAGGGTATTCGCGGCGCGCCCAGTGGCACCAACACGGTGCTCGCCCCCCAACATGTGACCGACGCGGGCGCACTGCCGCATCAACCGCAGCCGATCAATGAATCGCTGACGCTGAAACTCACCTATCGACAGACCCCGCAGGGGTTGGTGCCGAGTGAGCCGGCGGTCTTGGTGCCGCCTCCGGCCAGTGCGGAAGCGATCGCCGCCGCCGGACGGAGCGTGCCATTGGCACCAAAGTTGGTCCAAGGCGTTACCGGTCTCGCGGTGGCCTACGACGGGGTGACGTCCGCCTGGAACGCCAAGGATTTGCTCGCGCACGACAACACGATCGGTGCGCAATCGGCGTTGATTCATTTCGGCTCGCGCAACCTCGGCATGGTCGCGGGTGCGGAAATTGGAACGGCCATCGGTGTGCTCGGCGGCAGTGAGTCAGGACCCGGAGCATTCTTCACCGGTCTGATCGGCGGCGCGGTCGGCATGTATGCCGGCAATAAGATCGCCGACCAGGTGGACACCTACATCATGACGCACCAGGCGGACCCGCAAGGGAACACCTGGACGATGCGCAACGATGGCGCGTGGGTGCGCGAGGCGCAAACCATCGACTGGAATGCGACCGCTTACAACGAAGGCGTGCCCGTTGTTCAGAACTCGCAACTGTTGGTGGCGGACAAAGCGCTCAGTGATCGGTTGAACTATGAAGGGACGACCGCGCGCACCAACTTGAACCTGTCGCACCCAAACACCGCGCGCGATCCGTTCGAACAACCGTCATCCGCGGGTGATCGTCCCAGCGTCGAGCCTGCATCGTGGACGCGCGATCCGACTACGCATGCATGGTCACGCCAAGCCGTGGTCCAGGAGTTGGAGCACGGACTAAAAAATACAGTGACGGATACGGCGAGTCCCGAGCGTGCCGCGCAGTTGGATCACGCCGCCGCGAAGACGATGGCAGAAAACGCGTATACGTCGCCGAAGGGCTTGGCGCAGCAATACGAAACGCGGTTTCACTCGCAGGGATGGGACCGTTTTGGCGGCTTGCCGCAACCGGTGAGCGACGCGCTCAAAACGCCGAGCGATCAGATTGCGGCTTCCGATGGGCATACCTACACGCGCGACGCTGCAGGCGAATGGCATCGCCCCGGTCACTTCGGCAGCACGGTCACCGCCAGCGGCAACTTGCGCGACGAACTGGCCACGACGCATGCGTTTGCACAACAGATCGACGCGGCGCACCTTGCAGACTTGGGAAAGGCGGGCGCCACCCCGAATGCGGTGTTGTCGCGGGACCATCCAACCCAGGCTGCCGAGCATCGCGACGCAGCGGAGGCCAAGGCCGCCATGCATGGCGGGGATGCCGCGGCACGCGGCCAGGCTGCGAAAATTGTGGCCGACGAGCAGAAGGTGGCGCGCCCCGGTGAGCAGCAGCCCGACCACGAAGCCGCAGCACAGGCCGATGCGCGCCAGGATGCGCTGCGCGCCCATTCGACGTTAACGCAGGCGAGCGTGCGTGAGCATCAGGTCGACAAAGCCGCGCATGCCGAGGCGGCCGCGCATCACGTGGCGCAAGCGCAGCAGGCCACGCACGCCCAGGCCAACGATCAGGTGCAAGCGGCGGCCGAGTCCGCACGGGAAGTCGTCCAGCAACAGCAGGCCCAGGTCCAACAAGAGCGGGAGGCCTCCGCGCGTCAGGAGGCTCAAACTCGCGAGTCCGAGCGCCAGCGCGACCAAGCCCATGAAGAGGCGCGGGACCGGCACGACGAACAGAACCGCCAGCAGCAAGAGCGCCAGGAAGCCACGGCCAAAGCCGCCGAGGCGACCCACCATACTGAGCCGTCGAGCGATCCTGCTCACGCCCAAGCGCATGCGCCTGGGCCGGGCCATGCCGAGGCCCCGAATGGTTCTTCGACGGCCGAGGCGGGTCACCCACCCGGTCATGCTCCCGGCACGCCCGAGCCATCGCCCGCGGGGACTCCGGCGACCGAGCACGCCGGTCACGCGTCTCGCGAATCTCAGGAGGCGGCAGATTCCGCCACCCATGGCACGCCGGCCACCGCCGATGCGCACCAAGCCGAGCCGGGCGCCCACGCGGCGACGCAGGCCAACGCCGAGCGTGACGTCGCGGCGCACCCTGACCGAGATGCCCAGGAGCACGCGGTCCAATCGGAGGCGCAGCGACCCTCTTCGCCCACCGACCAGGAAGGGCCGCACACCCAGGCCGAAGCAACGGTTGAAGGCCGGCTGACGCAAGAGCGCGGCTCCCACGAGGTTAGCCAGAGCCAGGCGGCGCTTCATCAGCCCGAGCCCGGTGCCGCCCACGCCGCGGCGCCGATTGCCATCGGGGCTTTGAAGCGGGAGGCCCTGGAACCCCCGGCGGAGCCGGAGGCTACAAAGCATGGGTTGCCCACCCTGGAGCGGGAGGGCGCTTCCGCCGTGCTGGCGAAGGAGGCGGCCCATGCTCAGCCGGTCCCCGGGCGGGAGCCACCGAAGGATCCCCGCGCATCGGCGGCGCAGGACCACTCGGCGGCACCCGCGATCGAGCACCCGGGAACGTCCGAGCGCGACCCCGAAGACCGATCCGCGTCCGCGGTTCGACCCGAGGCGCCCGCGGCCGCGGGTGATCCCCGGGTCACCTCCGGGGACGAACCCCACCTTGCGCCTCAGCCTGGAGCCAACCTGGCCCAGGCCACAGAGGTCGCCACCCTGGCAGTGCCCGCCGGCAACGTAGGCGGACCGCCAGAGGTTGACGCGGCTGAGGGCCAGGTCGCCATGCCATCAACGGAGCCGGGCAAGCCCGGTTTGGAAGTCGGCGCGGCCAATCAGCTGGCCAGCGATGCTGTCGGCCAAGAGCCGAACCAGACCGACCTAGGCGGCGCGCAGCGCAACCCCTTCGGCCCGGGCGAGGCCATGGAAGACAAAGAAATCGCGGACCTCTGGCTGGCGCTCCAGTCCAAAGACGGCCGTGCCATCGATCAGGCATGCGATCGGCTCGCGCAGCGCCCAGAAGCCCAAGCGCTGCTGAAAGAGGCCGACAACTTTTTGGTCGCGCAACAGACGCAGCAGGCCAAGGATGCGATGGCCTGGGGTGGTGCCGAAGCGGCCCAAGCCGTCGTCGCCCAAATGCCAGAGCGCATGCAACAGGAAGGACCCGTTCGAATGATGACTCTGATGCAGATGGAACCCCCCGGAGGCCGAGGCGCGCCGTCGGGAGCCGGTCCTGGCGGAGGCGCAGGAGCTAGCGGAGGCGCCGGCGGTGGTGGGGGAGGCGGTGGAGGTGGGGGTGGCGGCGGTGGTGGAGGCGGAGGTTAAGCCATGACGAACGAAGCGAAAGAGACGGGCAACGTGGCACGGGAGGCGATTGTCACCCTCGCGCTGTTGCGCTCCACCATGAAAGCCCAAGCCGAAGAACTTCAGGCGGCCATGCGCGCGGAAGTGCGCAACGCAGGCGAGGGGTTCAAGCAGGAGGCGCATGCCGCTAGCGCGACGTTGAACCGCAAATTGGAAGACATGATTGCCAAAGCGGATCGCGCCGTCGATGACTTGGCCAAAGCTCAGTCGGCGTTTTCCGCACAGCGCCGTCGATTGTTCTGGGGACTCGGCGCGGTCGTGCTGTTGTGCCTCATCAGTCTGGTGGCGACTTATGAAGGTCTCTACGGCTTCTACCAGGCGCGTTACGACAAGTTGGTTCAACAGGTGACGTATCTGGATGCGGTCAATCGTGCGGATGTCGTGCCGTGCGGCGACGGTCGATTGTGCGCGCGGGTGGACGACAAGGCGCCTCGCGTCGGGGACAAGAAGCAATACCGGCCGGTGGAACTGCGCCAATAGGGCGCCTGAGTTCAGGGGAATGGATGTGGAAAAACCATGGAGCACAGTCAGGGGATGGGCGATCGTCGGCTTGTTGGCCGCATGTGGGGCGGTGAATGCTCAATCAGGGCCGCCCGCAGATGCGCACGAGCGGGCTGCGCTTCGTGCCCAGGTCCAGGCCGACCTTGCTTCGCGTGCGAAGCGCGATCCGAACTTGGCGACATTGAACCTGTTGCTCGCACAACCGGAGACTGCCATTGATCTCGCTCGCGCCGAGGTCACCATCGAGGCGATGATCGACCCCAAGGTCAACCAACCCGCTACGCTGCGTGCCTTGGATAACTTGGCCCAGGCGATCCGGGCACGGTTTCCACAAGGGGACGCGACGGACAACGAGGTCAAGATTGGGTTGCTGTTGAACTCATTGCAGGCAGCTGGGCCGTGGAACGGCAATCGGCCGTTTCGCTACGACCTGGACAACCCGATGGGCGAGGACCCGAAGGACAAGTTGTTGTCCACGTATCTTGCGACGCGCAAGGGCAACTGCGTGTCGATGCCGGTGCTGCTGGTCGTGCTCAGTCAGAAGGTGGGGATTGAGGCCACGTTGGTCAGCGCGCCCGCTCATGTGTTTGCACGCGTGCGCCGGGACGATGGCTCATGGTTGAACATCGAAGCGACATCGTTCGGCACGGTGTCCGATGCGCATTACCAGCAGGACCTGGCCATCACCCCACGCGCCATCCAGTCCGGGGCTTACCTGCGATCCCTCACCAAGCAGCAAGAGATCTTGGTGATGGTCGACACGCTCGAACAGTATTACCGGCATCACCGCGCCCCCGACGACTTACTCGGATTGACCCTACGCGTGCTGACCACCGACATGACCAATGTGAGCGGGTGGCTGTGGCGCGGAGAAGCGTATGCCGCGCTCATTGACGAGAAGTTTCTTCATAAATATGGCAGCGTCGACGCCATTCCGCCGGAGTTGCGCGACCAGTATGCGGTGCTCCACACCAACAACATCGATATGTTCCGCAGTGCGGAAGCCTTGGGCTGGGTAGAGGAAACAGCCGAGCACAAGGCGGACTACCTGCGGTCCATCCAACAGGTCAAAGCCCAACAGGCTCGAACAGGGAGATGAGCATGATCAAGCAACTCTTGGCGATCGTCGTGACAATGGGTGCCCTGGCGTTCGGGACATCCGCGCAGGCCCGTTACCTTCAATCCGACCCGATCGGGTTGAAGGGTGGGCCGAACACGTATGCTTATGTGGGCAACAACCCGCTCAGGTTCGTCGACCCCACCGGGTTGGTTGTGCGCGTGGTTGAGGGCAATCCGGCGGTGGCGCAGCAACTGATGAACGCCTACGCGCAATTGAATGCCCGTTCCACGACAGCACGCTCCTACAACGCCATGCTGGAAGCCTCGGCTACGGTCTACAAGATCCAGGTCACCCATGACCCGAACTTTGATCAATATTGCCAATATGGCAGTCAGCCGGACTGCAATGGCCATGACACCACAGTTTTTGTGGATCCGTGCCACCTGCCCATGATCCCGACGACAGCGGGACTTCAGCGCGCCACACTTCCGATCGTGATCGGTCATGAGTTGGGGCATATCTTTTACTTCGACAACGCGACGGCCACGGACCCATTGGGCGATAACGTGCGCATGGTTGAAAACCCGGAACGCGCGGAGATGGGGTATCCCGCACGAACTGGCTACTACGAGCCCGGGAAGTGATGGTCATGAACCGATCCATAGTGCGATTTGTCAGTGGAGCGTTGGGCCTGATGGCGGCCCTGGCGTGGGCCGATCATCCACCGCTGAAGTTGGGTGCAGCGGACGTGGAAGTGTGCTTCTGGGATTTTCGCAGCGAGGCGCCGGTGGGCAAGAAGGAGGCGGACTTGGACAGCGCACGCTTCTGCCGTTACGCCGTCAATCGGCAAGCCTTCCTCGCGCTACTTTCGCCTCGCCCCGCTTCGGAGGGCTACATGCCGGGTTACGTGCGGGCGAAGGTCATCCTGGCCCCTGGTGATGTCTACTTTGTCGACAACAGCGGCATCGTTCGGCACGGGAACGAAAAGTTTGCGTTGGACAAAATGGCCTTCGCGAACGCTCTGACTCAAGTGAAGGAGCCAATGCCGCCGCCGAAAGGGAAGCCTTGCCCGGCTGCGTGCGGGAAATGAATGCCTAGCTAGCCACGTCGAATCCGCGAGCGGAGGTGGCCACTTGGACCGCTCGCCCAGTCGCCGTTTGGGGGTGACCGCCAAAAGCTTGGCGGGCTACCTGTCTAGGGCGCCGTAGGGCGTATGTCGCAGTCCGTGACACTGTTCGCTGATCTCATGGGTTCGGTCCACACTCGATCGAATCCCATGTATATCCTTGATATAAAAGAGAAAATGGGCGGGTCGGGTGACGTTTTAGCGAACGTGGAGGTCGTCCCGCTGGATAAGTCTTCCAGTTCACCGCTAGAAACTGGCGATCATCGCCAGTTAGAATCACGCATGGCTATTCACGCAACTCCGAGCAAGCTTCAATTCTCCGGTCACGAGACCTTCCCGCTCCGCCAACTTTGGCTCCGCAAGGCTTATTTTGCCGTCGCGGACAGCGATGACAGCACCGCGGTATTTTCTGACGAGGCGGCCGTTGGCCACTTCGGCGTCGGCAAAAACATGGTATCCGCGATCCGGCATTGGGCACTAGCGACCGATGTGCTTGTGGAGGGTGCGGCCGGTGCGCTGGAATTGGGCGAAATTGGTAACTTTCTCTTTGGTGCCAATGGCTTAGATAACTATCTGGAGCGGCCTGCGACCTGCTGGCTGATCCATTGGCAATTGGCGGGACGGGCACAGCGCTCCACCACTTGGTATTGGTTGTTCAACCGGATGACCCACCAGACGTTCGATCGTGAGACCGTCGTGGCCGACCTGTCCGAGCTAGTGGCTGACCGACGCTTACGCGCGTCGGCCACCACGCTCAAGCGTGACGTGGAAGTTTGCTTGCGCTGCTATCTCACGCGTCGGGATGGCCGTGAGGCCGACGATGCCGCCGAACCGTTGCTGGCGGAACTGGGGCTCATCACCGAGGGGCCGTCAGGCATTTTTCAATTCAGGCGGGGCGCGCAGCCCAGTCTGCCGGATGCCGTATTTGCATTTGCGCTTGCCGAGTTCTGGGACCGCTGGGAGCAGATGACGGGGTCCTCACAAAACACCTTGTCGTTTGAAGCGATCGCCCATGACTACGGTTCCCCGGGGCGCGTGTTCAAGTTGGACGAGTCTTCGGTCGCCGATCGACTACTCAACTTAGAGGCATTGACTCACGGCACCTTCCGCTGGAGCGATAGCGCGGGCTTGCGTCAGGTGTCTCGCACCCGCCTTTTGTCCCGCAAGGGTGCATTCGATTTGCTTCGGAAAGCTTATGGCCGGTAACGGTATTCCTCAGGTCACCGTGCGCTCGCAGTTTCAGCGTTCGGTCCGCCTTGATTCTGATTTCGATTTGCCCGACGCGCTGGCGGGCTATATCTTGCAGCCCAGCCCGCGGCAGGCCTTGGAGACGGTCGCGCGTCACATCTGCCAGACGAAGCAGCGCGCGTTCACTTGGACGGGCCCCTATGGTGGCGGCAAGTCGTCGCTTGCTCTGGCCACAGCCGTGCTCGCAGGGGGACATACCGATGGCCGCCGCGTGGCGCGTAAGGTCTTGGGAGTTCAGCAGGGTGGCTTGGTGGATCAAGCATTCGGCACCCGCAAGCCCTGGCTGGTGCTGCCGGCAGTCGGCCGGCGCGAGTCGGTCGAAGCCGTGATTGCCGCTGCTCTGGACCAATATGCGCCCACGCGCGGGCGCAAGCCGGTTCGCGATGGGAAGCGCGATGTCATCACCGAACTGGTGCGACAGGCGGACAGCAACGAACACGGCGGGGTGCTGCTGATCCTCGACGAGTTGGGCAAATTGCTGGAATCGGCGGCGTCCACCGGCGATGACATCTTCTTCTACCAGGAGCTGGCGGAAGCAGCTAGCCGGTGCAAGGGCCGATTGGTCATCATCGGCGTGCTTCATCAGGCCTTCGAGCAGTATGCCGCTCGTTCCGGGCGTGACGTGCGCGAAGAGTGGGCCAAGGTCCAAGGCCGCTACGTGGATATCCCCGTGGTCGCCGGCAGCGATGAAGTTATCGACCTGATCGGTCGCGCCGTAGAGACGAAGGCCGAGCACCCGAAGACCCTACGGGTGGCCAAGCACATCGCCGCGTCCATGCGGAAGCGCCGGCCCTCCACGCCAGCGGACCTCGACCAGGCGCTGGACAAATGTTGGCCGCTCCATCCGGTCACAGCGGCGCTGCTCGGGCCGAGCTCACGCCGGAAGTTTGGGCAGAACGAACGAAGCGTATTCGGGTTCTTGACGTCCGCCGAACCCATGGGCTTCCGCGACTTCTTGAGAAACCGAACGGGGGAAGAGCCCGACGGTTACTACACCCCGGCGAAATATTGGGATTACCTGCGCGCCAATCTGGAAAGCGCCATCCTTAGCTCGCCCGATGGCCATCGTTGGGCGATCGGCGCCGAGGCCGTGGAGCGGGTGGAAGCCCGCTTCGACGAACCCCATATTTCCCTGGTCAAGACCGTTGGGCTCATTGAGCTGTTCCGCGCGGGATCCGGCCTGTCTGCCGATCTTGAACTGTTGAATGAGTGTGTTCCGGGAACGACGCACAAGCAGATCGAGACCGCTCTCCAGGATCTGGCTCGCGCCAGCATCCTCATCTACCGCAAGCACCTTCAGGCGTGGGCATTGTTCGCCGGCAGCGATTTCGACATCGATGCCGCGGTGGCCGATGCGCGCCAGACCATGGGGCCGGTCGATGCGTCGGTCTTCAAGACACTCACGGCGATGCCGGCAGTGCCGGCGCGACGCCACTATGTCACCACCGGCACGCTGCGCTGGTTCGAGCGTGAGGTGGTGCCGTTGTCGGAAGCGAAACGCCAGCCGGCAGACCTGCGCACCGGTGCGCGCACCGGTCGCTTCGTGTTGGTGTTGCCCTCCGCCGACGTGACGGACAAGCAAGCCATGGGAATCGCCGCCGGCTTGTCGAAGTTCGAGGACGGCTCGGACATCGCGGTGTATGGCGTGCCGCTTCGCCAGGCTGACTTCATGGAGCAGGTCGCTGAGCTTGCCGCGCTGGAGCATGTCAGCCGCAACAAGCCGGAGCTGGAAGGCGATTCAGTGGCCCGGCGAGAAATTGATGGGCGCCTGCGTCAACTGCGCGGGGACTTATCCACGCAAGTCAATGAAGCCTTTGCCTCCGCGCGCTGGTATCTCGATGGCGAGCGCCAGACGACGCACGCGGGCGAAGGGCTGTCTCCGTTGGCCAGTGAGTTGTGCGAAAAGGCGTTCCCCCTGGCACCGGTGATCCACAGTGAACTGGTGAACCGGGATGTCCCGTCATCGAATGCCGCCAAGGCGCAGCGTTTGTTGCTTCATCGCATGGTCGAGTATGGATCGCGGCCTAAGCTTGAATACGATGGCTACCCGGCCGATGCGGGTCTCTATTACACGGTGGTGGCGTCCCTGGGGATCCACCGCAAGCAAGGTGATGCGTGGGCGTTCCAATCGCCCGAGAAAGCCAAGGCTGGGAACTCGGGCTCCTTGCTCCCGTTGTGGTTTGCCACCGAATCGTTGCTGGAAAACGCGCGCGGCCCGGTGACGCTGGCGGACATCTATGCACTTTGGAAGGCCCGACCCTATGGTGTGAAAGAGGGCGTGATGCCGATCCTGGCATTGGCGTTCTTCCTGGCCAACCGTAGTCGCATCGCGCTGTATGCCGAAGGCATGTTCGTGCCAAACCTCACACCGGCGAGCGTGGATGAGTGGCTTCAAGATCCCAAGCGCATCACCTGGAAGTTGGTTCAGATCGATGCGGCTGCAAAGCGCTTCCTGACGAAGTTAGCCGCGCGGCTGGAACAGGCGGTCAAACGCGAGGTGGCGGCCGATCCGCTCGATTCGGCACGCGCCCTGGTGGCCATCGCGCTGGCTCTTCCGGGATGGACGCAGAAAACCAATCGCGTATCGGAACGTGCTCGCACCGTGCGCCAAACGCTGTTGAAGGCTTCGGACCCGGTCAAGGTGTTGTTTACAGATTTGCCAGAGTTGCTGGGCACACACGAGGCCGAACGGTTGGTGTCGGACATCGGCGAGATCATCCAAGAGCTGGATGAGGCGTATCCCGAGGTTTTGGCCTTGTTGGAAAAGCGTATGCTCGATGCGATCGATCACGATCATCGCGTAGGTTGGGAGCCGCTTCACGAACGGGCACGGTTGGTCCAGGGCGTATCGGGTGACTTCAAGTTGGACGCGTTTGCCGCGCGCCTGAGCGTCTACACCGGGCGACTGGAAGACATTGAAGCCTTGGTCTCCATCGCAGTCAGCAAGCCCATTACAGCGTTGACGGATCACGATATTGACCAGGCCAACCTCCAGTTGGCCAAGTGGGCGTTCGAGTTCCGTCGCGTGGAAGCGCTGTCGGTAGTCGAAGGTCGCGCGTCGAAACGCCAGGCATTGGCGGTGGTTTTTGGGGCCGGTGAAACCTTGTCGGCCACCTTCGACGTGTCCGATTCGGACCGCAATGCGGTGCAAGAAATGTCCAAACGGCTGATGGATCGGTTTGTGCCGGGAAAGGTGAAGCCAGATGTGTTCCTGGCGGCACTAGTGGATGCGGGCATGAAAATGCTGGCGCAACGCGAAGAGGAGAAGTTCTGATGGCGGAACGACATGTGTTGGGAATTTCAGGCGGCAAGGACAGTGCAGCCTTGGCCGTGTTCATGCGCCTGTATCACCCCGAACTGGATATCCAGTATTTCTTCACCGACACCGGTAAAGAGTTGCCGGAGGTCTACGATTTCCTGGCGAAGCTCGAAGGTTTCCTGGGTAAGCCGATTCAGAAACTTAACCCCGATCGGGATTTCGACTTCTGGTTGCGCGAATACGGCCATTTCTTGCCGTCGCCGCGCACGCGCTGGTGCACCCGTCAGCTCAAGTTGGTGCCATTCCGGAACTGGGTGAAGCCTTGGCTGGAGGCGGGTGATTCGGTCCACAGTTACGTCGCCATCCGTGCCGATGAAAACCATCGCGAGGGATACGACTCCAGCCACGAGAACTTGACCGTCCATCTGCCGTTCCGAACGGCCGGCGTGGACCATGCCGGGGTGTTGGAGTTGCTTAATGGTGCCGGCATCGGCCTGCCTAAGTATTACGACTGGCGTTCTCGAAGCGGCTGCACCTTCTGCTTCTTCCAGCAGAAGATCGAATGGGTCCGGCTCAAACGGGAACATCCCGAAGAGTTCGAAGAGGCTAAGCGCTACGAAAAGAACGCGCTGGAACACGGTTCACCGTTCACCTGGTCGGACCGGGAATCGCTCGAAGACCTTGAGCGGCCGGAGCGCGTGGAGATGATTGAGCGCGAACACAAAAAGCGGTTAGAGCGGGCGCGGGCGCGTCGCCGCGTCAACCCGTTGCGCCCGGACGATGCCCAGATGGAAGGTCTGGAGCTCGAAGAAACCTTTTCGACTGCCAGCGCATGCTTGGTGTGCCACAAATGATTCAGACCCCGCCAACATTTACGTGGGCAAAACTCAATGAAGCACCTGATGGACCAGGCGTTTACGCCTGGTATGTGCGCCTTTTCCTAGGGGATGCAGACCTGCGCGCCTTCGAGAGCGAGGTGGAGGCGAAGCGCGACCGCGCAGACGGACAAGCAAATCAGGTCGTGTCTGGCATGTTGGATCGTCATTTTTTCCATCCGTTCCAAGAGACGCCCTATAAGGTCCGGCTAGATGGACCCCTCAAACCAAAATATCGGGGTGAGCTGGCCCATGAATCCTCTTCGTCAGAAGGTCTCGTCGAAAGGCTCGTCGCTAACCCTAGTCGACTTCGACCGATTGCCAATGTGCTCAACCTGGCGGCACCCTTCTTTACGGCTCCTCTATACATCGGCATGGCAACCAACTTGCGGCATCGGTTGCTCCAACATAAAGGCATGATCAACGACTTTGCGGACAATCCCGGATTAACGGGGAGCGACGAAGGATCGGCTGGTTTTGCGAAGCAAGTAATCAAACGTGGCTTCAACCCAACCCAGCTATTTGTCGCATGCATTCCCATCGAGGGCATCGATCAGCAGGAACAGGTTGATCTAGAAAACATTCTCAACCGCATCAACTTTCCTATCTTCGGGAGAAATTAAATGGGACTTATCTCCAAGACGCCGTCAGCGCTCAATGTGGAAATCCAGGGCACATTGGGTTCGTTTTCGATCTCGAAGAAGGATCAGCCGTCGAGCTGCATCGAGGTGAACTACCTGCTCACCCACGTCTCATTAGACACCTCTCAAGCAAAGTTGTTGGACATGCTGGCGCCGGTGCGCGAGGTGTTCGATATCGATCAGCTTAGCTTTGAGGAGATCATGCAACGCGACATCGATGATGCGCGTGTCTCGATGGATCTCATTCCATATCTTCTGGACCATCGCAGCTCCGGCTTGGTCAAACTGTTCCCACCGATCGTCGTTGTTGTTCTCCCGCTCCAAGAACTGAATAGGAAGCCGGCTCAGCGCTATGCTGACATTGTCAGGGACGAAAAGCCTGAGGACACTGATGCTTCATTCACGTGGGAGCGAATTACGGCGGGTCCGCTTGGCAAAGAGCAGTTCAGCCTCAAGCGCCTTCGTCGTCCGGACGGGACCTATGATACCGCGCACTCCTCATTGAGTGTGTCCGATATGAACTGTGCGCTAGCCATCGTCGATGGACAGCATCGCGCCATGGCGCTCCTGGCCTTGTATCGGAACATGACGTCAGCCTGGAGTGATGCGAAGAGGGCAGCGTATGAGCAATATTACCGCGTCTGGTCTGGTGATGAGATTCGTTCTTACGAATTGAAGGATCTCCAGATGCCGATGATTATCTGCACGTTCCCTCAACTCGATTCGACATATCCGGCAGAGATGGATGTTATCCGGGCTGCTCGCCGGGTGTTCCTCGATCTCAACAAGAACGCCAAGAAAGTCAGCGATTCGCGCAATAAACTACTCGATGACCAGGACATGGTTTCGGAGTGCTTGCGCATCGTGTTGGCCAGCATCAAGAAATACAACATCAACACCACGAGTTCGTTGCGAATCTGGAATGTCGAACTCGACCAAGCCCAAGATCGGTCGGTGATTTCGAGTCCCGTGGCCATCACTGGCGTCTCTCACCTGTATTACATCACTGAGCACATTTTGTTTTATCAGGAGCGTAATGCGGATACGGGAGCACGGAAAGGTCGTCCGGCTCGTGCGCGTCGTCTGGGAGATGCCTACACGAGGCTTGGCCTTTTGAACGATCTAACGGTAACGGAGCGTGAGGAGAACTCGCGCCAGAACTACACCGACCAAGTGGCTCGTGTTGTGGAAAAGCGTTGGGAGGAGCGATATGGGCGTGTCATCGAAAAAATCTTCAGTGACTTCCACCCATTTAAGGCGCATTGCGAAGGGTCGCTCAGCATCAGTGAACGTCTAAAGTCCGTCAATCTAACGAAGCTCTGGGCGCTGATTTTTGATGGGCAAGCCAGTGCGCGAACCTTCATCGACTTTAAGGATCGCCTCGATCTCAAAGTGGATAGCGACCCGACCTGGGATACAGGAGAGCTTCGCGCGATCAAGAAGGATGTTCATGCGCATATCAACGAGTACGAGGCAGAAATTGAGCGATTTAAGCGCGCCCGTGCGGTGGCGTTCCTCGCCAATGTGAAGGGCCCTGGATCCAAATCTCTGTTGCCTGCGCAGGGTGAGGTGGTCAACAAGGCGGCCGAGATCACCACTGAAATTTACCAAACCGTGTTTTCGACGATTGCGTTCCAGGCTGCAGTCGTTTTGACCCTCGTGGAAGCATACGAACATGTTTACGATGCGTCCGCGGGTGATATTCATTCCATAACCGACGACGAGGTGAGTGCGTATGTCGACGCCCTCCATAAACTCTTCCGTCCTGTCTCGTTTGATTCGTTCGCCCATCTTGCCGGCGTCTTCAAGGGAGAGATTGCTGCCATCGAAGGCGACATCTCGCTAACTCAAAGTGCTTCTACATTCGGCAAGTTCATCATGTCAGGTGAAATGCAGCCGGAAGAATGGCCGAAGTATCGCTACTTGATCCTGGAGCTCTGGGAGCCCACGGATGAGAGGCTGGCGAAAATGGTTAAGGGAGATCTCAACGTTTGCCGCACCGCGGTAATGAAGAGCGCCTTTAAACGTTCGCTCACTGATTTCTGCAATGAGCATGTGATTGCTGAGCAAAATGTAACGAGCGAGCAGCGGGAAACCGTGCTCAACGGTGTGAAGGGAACCTACGAGAAGTTTCTGGGCAACGTGCGTCGGAAGCAAACGGACCTACGTTCGGTGGCTGACGGCCTCAAGGGCCAACTCGGAGTTCTCTCCGCTACCGATTCTCAGCAGGCGGCAGGGTGAACTAGGTTGGCATCTCCGATCTACCTCGACTTCAACGCAAGCGCACCGCCTGATCCGGAGGTGGTGGACGCGATGTTGCCTTGGTTATCGGACCGCCATGCCAACCCGCATTCCGAACACTTCCACGGGCACCGCGCAGCGGTGGCCGTGGAGCAGGCCAAGGCAGCCATCGCCAGCCTGATCGGGGCGGACGGCGACGACCTGGTGCTCACGTCGAGCGCCACGGAATCGAACAACCTGGCCTTGCTGGGTTACCTGCGGCACCGCAAGGCCACGGGGGCGCTCATTCACAGCGCCATCGAACACAAGTGCGTGATGGAGGCAGGGCAGGCGCTACGCGACGAGGGCTGTGCGGTTTCCGTCGTGGCCCCAGACGGGCAGGGGCGCATCCTGCCCGAGGCCATCCGGAACTTGGTCGAAGCGAACGATCGACCGGACCTGTTGGTATCGGTCATGCACGCCAACAACGAATTGGGCACGGTGGCGCCGCTGGCGCAAATCGCCGCCGAGCTAGGGCGGGGCGCCATCCTCCACACCGATGCTGCTCAGTCCGCGGGACGGATGCCCTTCGATGTCAGCGAGCTACAGGTCGATGTGGTGACGCTGTCCTCGCATAAGATCGGCGGTCCCGGTGGGATTGCCGCGCTCTACATCGCCCCGGACCTTCGCTCGGAGTTCCGACCGATCCTCTATGGGGGCGGGCAGCAGGGCGGGTTGCGCTCGGGCACCGTTCCGGTGTTCCTGGCAGTGGGTTACGGAGTTGCGTGCCAATTGGCCGAACGCCGGCTGGCGGCCGATCGGCTCCATGTGGAGCAGTTGGCGACCCACTTCACCGACATCTTGCGCGCCAGGGGCGTGGCCTTTGAGCGTCTGGGCGATCCGGACCACACGCTCCCTGGGCTCCGTAGCCTCCGGCTCCTGGGGCTCGATGCCCGGGATGTGCTCGATCGCTGCAGGAACGCGTTATCCGCCTCCACAGGGTCGGCCTGCACGTCCGGGGAGATCACGGCGTCGCACGTGCTCCGTGCCATCGGATTGTCGGAGCAAACCGCCGCGGGGGTCTTGCGAGTGGGCTTCGGCCGTCAAACCACCTTGACCGAAGTGACGGTTGCAGCCGCCGGCCTGGCGGAGGCCTGCGTCGCCGCGCAGGCGTGATCGCCTCCCATCAGGGGCAACGCAGGGGTTAAGTGGACTGTTCTGCGCAGACCGCCATTCACTGCGTCGTTCGAATCTTGGGAGGCATGTCATCCAGCGGCGATGCTCCGGGAGCCACAACGCTGGACATTGGCCCAAGCGCATTCGGAGCAACCAAACTGGACGTCGGCATGGACGCAGTTGGTCCCAGGAAGTCAGGCCCGACGGAGGGATGAGCCGCCAACAGGGTGTTGATGTGCTCAGCGATATCGTGCCGCTGCTCCGTCAGTTGGTGGATGTAAGGGTCTTTCGTTTCGTCGGTCGTTCCGTCCATCTTATAGCCGGCCCAACCGGTCCGCTTGATGATTTCCTTGTCGATATCTTTTTCTTGGGCATACATGCCATCAATGGTGTGGGCCAACGTGCCTTCATGGCGCGCGCTCGCAACTTCTTCACTGGCTTCCGCCAGTCGAGCTTTCAAGTCGGGCAATTGTTGCGTTTGCGCAGCGAAGACGGCACGTTCTTGCTGACACGTGGCCAACGTCTCACGTTGAGATCGTTCGCCAGCCCGAAGGTCCGTCAACTCCCTCACTTCGTCCTGGTGCGTCGTTTTCAGGTCGGCCACCTGGGCAGTGAGTGCATCGACTCGCTCGGTGGCGATCGAAAGTCTCACCACGGCTGCTTGCCCTGAGGCAAACCACGTCAGCAGGGTTACGGCGGTGGTCACCATAGCGTTGGTCACGATGGCATGGCGCTTGAACCACGCGAACGAACCGGTCTTTGACACGTGCTCCATACGGACTCCCCCAATCCTGAAGATGGGGCGATCATTGCGCCTCGTTATCTCAGCGGCTGAGATTGTTTGGCCGTTCGAACAACAAAGGGCCGCCATCCGGTAGCGGGTGGCGGCTCAGTGGCGTCACTTTGCTGCTTTCGCTGCCTCGGCGGCGAGCTTTTCCGCCGTAGCCGCCACACCTTTGAGAGTGACCCATCCCAGTTTGGCGGCGATCACCGCTGTGTTGGCGACCGTCTTACCGACAAGCTTGGCGGTGGCCCCGGCCGTCTCGCCCACGCCAATGGCATGGCGAACTTCGTCAACTGCGGGGGATAACGAAAACAGGTGTTTTTCGTACAAGGGATTCTCCAGATTTTCCTTGTCGAAAAATCCGCCCTCCTCATCGTCATTTTCCATGGCTGGCTTCCGTTACGACTCGATTTCTATGCTGCGAATCTCGATATCGCAGCCAGGATGCTTGCCTTCGATGATCGTGATGGCTCCCGACTCGGTTGTCGCCTTAACGTGCGCGATTCGCGACGCCCAACTTTTGTGCTCTGGTTTCTTGTATGCGTATCGGATCTTGTATTGTGTTGAAGAAGTGCTCATTGCCAAATCCTTCTTGCACTGAAAATCATCGCGATGGCCCGATCTGACCATCCCCCTTTACGATGACGATTGGTCAACATGAGCACTCCATGCGGAACCTTTATGAAAAGGTGGCCACTGGCTCCCCGACGACAGCCGTCATCCTTTTTAACGCCATCAGGTCAGCCTTTGGGCGTCAAACTTTTCGGCGGTCGGCCCCGGCGCTTCGCCGGCGCCGCAATCAAAAACTGATCCAACGTCACCCCACGTTTGCGCAGCGCGTCGACCAACCAACCGGGCTTGCGTGCGTGTCCGGACCAGGTTTCTTCCGGGTTGGCTGGGTTACGGTATTTGGGCGGCATTTTGCCCTTGCCGGCGGGTCGGCCCGGCTGACGTTTGGTGACCCCCGGGAAGACGTCCTCCAGCGTGATGTCGAAGTGCCCCAGGATCGCGGTGATCTGTTTGCGGGCCTGCTGGATGCCGTCGTTCCGGGCGGTGCCTAACTGGGCCCTGGCCTGCTGAATCAGCATTTGAAGTTCGTCAAACGATAACTGCTTGAGGTCGGCGGCCATGAATGTCCTTTAGGATGAAAAGGCCATATGGGAATTCATATGGGTCCATCCGATTTACAGATTAATTCACACCGCTAATGGATTTGCAAATGCCGGGCCAATGTCGGGATTATCAACCCGTCTGCGATCTAAGCAGATGGCTCGGCCGAGATAATCCATTTGAATTGAGTGGCATACCTATGAGCGTTGAACGGGCGGAGTGTTGCCTCGCACTCCCGGGTCACCTTAAATTGGAGTCTGCCCGATGGCGTGCTCGCCTCGGGCGGTGGTCATCGCATGTCGCGACACGGGGGAGGCCGAGCATCTATGCGGTTGCATTTCACACGACATGGTTTCAGCCTCGCCGCTCTCCTTTTGGTGGGCTGCGATACGGGCGACCACATCAAAGATGCAAGTGTCGAAGATCGTCTGGCGCGGGAAGCGGGTTGTGTCACTGCGGCCGAGCGCTTGAATCTCTACGACGAAGCACAGCGGCATCTGGCCCATGCCAACGATGAGGCGCGACATCATTTAGAAATGACGGGCAAGGCGAACGACGTTCAACGTTACTTGGTCGCTTCACGGCGGCTAAGTGCGACGCTCTCGGCCGGCTTTGCTGCTCAGCAGCTGAACACGCGGTGTGGCGGGCACGTCACGGTCGGGCAGGTCCAAGCAGCCGAGTAGGCCAGTGGATTGCGGTGCAATGCCGCGTTACACCGACATCCCTCCAACTTTCGGGCTGACCGTCACCAAGATCTGTCCAAGGCCTTGCTTCCGAAAAACTTAGGTGAGTGCCCGAAAGTCGACGCGTGGCGCGCGCTTGCCGGCAGCGTCGCAGTGACTCGCACCTGGAGACGGGTCAGTGGCAACCGGAACCGGGACTCGTGTCCCGTAACGGAAAAATCGGAGGCGATTTCGCCGATCGGAGGGATTGACATCCTTTTCGTCCCTCCTAGGTTGCGGGCACCCTCAACTCCGAAAGGAACTCTCATGCTCGACTTTGACATTGGACTCGATCCGTTCCCGAACACTGAAATGGGCCGCATGGATCGCTACGAGGCTTACGTCATGGCGCTCATCGCGGCACACGCGGACCCCGAGGCGCCGCTGCCAGTCATGATTTGCCGATCGGACGAGTCCGAAGAGCAAATCCTCGATTTCCTGGCCAATGTGCTCTTGGAGCACGCCCGCAGCCAAGGTCTTCCTGTTCCTTGGGAGCCTGTGTCAGAAAGCGCCTTGATCGCGGTTGCTCAGGCACTGAAATACCCGTTTCCGCCGGAAGTGGTGAAGACCGCGATGGAGCTCGCCCACCGCATGCGCACGCTTCACGGTGAAATGAAGGGAGAAGGCAATTTGACGATCTTTGCCTTGGAGCGCATTGAGCAGACGTATGCGATGTCCGCATGTGTTGATGCCTACGGCCATTCCTTTGGTGCCGTGGCCCATGGATCGCTGGAGGAAAGGCGGCGATCCAAGGCGAACGCAACGAAGAAGGCCGAGCGCTCGGCGTCATCGCGTTTTGCATCCATGACTGGGATCCAGATGGTCATGGGAAAAGATGGAGCCTGCTGGACGTTCCCCGCACACACGTTGCTGTTGATGAAGCCGAAGTGGCAGGAGGATTTGGGCCGAGCGGCTGATGCGACGTGGGCTACGGCCTGACATGGAGAGGAGCACTCCGTTGTCGGTGCTAACCAACAGATAGACGGCAACGTCAGCACCGCGGGAGGACATTTCGCGGTGCCGAATGCTTTCGGTGGCTGGGTCCGTCCGGCGAGTGCGGGCAGTCCCAGTCGTTGCTCGCACAATTTCTTCCACGCATCAGCACATCGCGACAAGGGCTGATGAGCTGAGTGCCCAGGTAAGTTTTCTTGCGGAACGGTCGGCCTAGCGCCCGATGCACGCGTCGCTAGACTGTGCCGGCCAAGGCGCCAAATCCTCAGAGGAGCCGCTGGTTCTGGCGGTTTCTCTCATGGTGGGTGTGTTTGTCGCTCGCCGACGACCGTAGGTCAGTTCGCCACAGGCGCAATCCGCAGTTGTTCCATGGTCTTGCCCTTCAGCTTGGCATCCCTCACCCAGAGTGGCGGTCGGCCAATACCAGACCAAGTTTCGCGGGGATCATCGGGGTTCTCGTAGCGGGCTGGGGGTGCACGGCGTTTGGCCGTCGGAAAGACTTCATCGAATGGGATACCGTGCTCCGCGATCAGGGCTTTAACTTTTCCGCGCAGTTCAGCGATGCGCGCCTTGTGGAGGACGAGCAGTTGTACGCGCGCCTGATAAACCAAGTCTTCAAGCTGGCCCGTCGAGAGGTGCTGAAGATCCACCTCCGTCTGAGTTGCGTGGGTGTCGATCGGATGTGCAAGGGATTGCAGAGTCATGGGTGATGGTCGCCATCGGAAGGGGATGGCGAAACTAGTCGAAATGAAGAAAGGCGCAAGGGGATGGCCATCACACTTTGGAGCGCGAGTCCGTTCTTGATGTGAGTTCGGCGCGCGGCCTTGCCGAACCATCGATGCATCGCATGTTGAGCAACGTGTCGGCGTCGCAGGAGGTTGCGAAAACGAGGCGATCGCGTGAACCGGATCTCACATCGAGCGGGAATGCGAGCGTCACGCCGATGTGTGCCATTGACAACCATCGCCACTCCTCTTTGATCGAGGGGACCCGCATCGATTCGCCGATTCATGGCGCTCTCGTCCGCGGCAGTTCTCCGCCTCTCATCTCTCCACCTAGGATGTCACTTGAACCAACACTTGCGCCCCCGTTTCACCACGCACAACCGTAACCAAGGCTACAACGCCATTACCGATGCGGCGTATCGCATGGGTCTCCGGCTCTTCGATGAAATCCGGGAGGTGTGGAACGACTGCCGCCACCGTGTCGCCGATGCGGAGATTATTGCGGCCTTCACGGTCGCCCCCAATGGAGCGCCGAATTGGGCCACGCGCCCCGAACAGCTCTGGAATCGCGTCGAGGCCTGTGAGCAACGGCAGGACTCTCAGGTTTGTCGGGACGTTGTTTTTCCTCTCCCGGCGTTTCTTACCGATGCGATGGCAGAGCATTTAGCGCGAGTGTTGGCGCTCTACATTGCCGAGCGACTTCACACCCCGGTTTCGGTGGGACTCCATCGCGATGCCGACACCGACGCGATGGGCTTGCTCAAGCCGGTGGCCGAACGCGGGTATCAGGCGCACTTGTTGTATCCCACCCGGCGTTTGCTTGAACCCGAAGAAGGGCGAGTGCGCGCTGGCGCTGCGCTCAAAGAGGCGATGCGTCAAGGTTTCGGGACGAAGCTGCGGCCGCTGGAGAATCGACGCATGAATGCTGGACTCATCAAGAACTACGACCGGGAGTGGCGAGTGCTTGGATACGCCATCACCGAGGAAGCGGAACGTGAGACGGATTCGAACCATCCTTTGGATGCGTCCGGTGGCGCCGAGGAACAGCCAGCCGCGGAGCCCACCCGTTCCCCGATGGCGGCCGCAGACACGGCGCATGTGGCGTCGCCAGCGGAGCGCGCCAATGAAATCGGAGCGGCGCTCCGCCTCTACCAGCAGATCCATGCGGATACGTTGGACACGCAACGGACGCAAGCGCAGGCCGATGCCGCGCACGAACACACGGCGCGTGGCGCAGACATGGCCACGCCATCAGAGGCCACGTCGTCATTGAAGCCCGACTTGGAAGCGGCTCGCGAACGCGGGCGGTTGCCCGATGCCACGTTGTCGGACCGGTTTGTGGCGCATATGGCTGTGCCAAAGGACGAATTCGAGCGCTTCGCGCTATTCCGAGCCAGTGGCTTCGTGTGGGTCATCCAACGAAACCTGCGCACGCTGAGCGACGCAACGGCGCGCCTCAACGATTTGCTGCGGCGTCCGAACCAAGATGACCCGACGGCACAGCAGGGGGCGGCAGTTCAACGGGAGGAGCTGCGCAATGAGGAGGCAACGCTGGTGCAGCAAATCGCGACCGCTGAGGCCGCGCTTGGGCGTGCGGTGGACCAGATTCAGCACTCGCATTCGCACGCGATGGACATCGTGCTGAATTTGGTCTCAACCCAGGATCGGGATTTGCTGTCGTCTTGGATGACGTCGGGTGCGTCTCGGCGGCCCGAGTTCAAGGAGGCTCCGTCATCGCCTGCGCATCAACCAACGACGGAGGAGCGCAGTTGAGGCCGTGCCCATGAAGTCCCGGATATCGAGACCGCGTGACTAGCGCGCGGCGTCTCCAGTCAACCCCTTGGAGTGGCGCGTCATGACCTGGCGCGCCACATCCGTTTCTACGCCGATGCCTTCGCGCGGTTGCAGCGTGCACGCGCCTCTTAGGTTTCTCGGAAGGTAAACGTGCTGGATATCAGACCGAAAGCGCGAGCGGTTCTATAGCTACCACCTGTAAGGTCTGAACAGCTAACGCATGCAGGTCTGGGAATCGGCACGCGTAGACTCTGGTAAACGAGCGCAGGGAAGCTAGATCTGCAAAATTCTCAAGCAAACGGAACGAGCGCAGGGAATCTAGATCTGCAAAATTCTCAGGCAAACGGAACGAGCGCAGGGAGTCTAGATCTGCAAAATTCTCAAGCAAACAAAAAAGCCCCGGCGCGCGGGGCTCATCGCTCCAATGCCGGGAGACGCTAGGGGGCGGTGGAGCGTCGCTGCAGCCGGATGGTTTCGGCGTCTCGCTTCAACTCCCCAATCACCGCGTCGGCAACGCTCAGTCCCTCCAGGTATAGCGCCCATGCCTTGGGCGCGTGCCGCGACGTCACGATGAGCGGGCGCCTCAGGGTGCCCCGACGGACCACGATCCGCCGTAACCATGCCGTCTCGGCCGCCAGCGCTGGCGCGTCGGCGAACCCGTCGAGCACCAGGAGCGCCGGGCGGACCATGCGCGCGAACAACTGATCCGGGTTCCCGCGACGCAGCGCCAGGTCCCGTTGGTGGAGCAGGTCAGCCACCTGCACATACCGTGCGGACCATCCCCGCCGGATCGCCTCCACCGCCAGCCCTGCCGCCAGGTGCCGCTTGCCCGTGTTGGGGCCGCCGGTGACGATGAGGTTGTGCCCCATCTCCAGCCACGCCAGCGTGCGCAGGGCCGCGAAGCGGGGCCGTGACAGCCCCTGGACTCGCTGAAGGTCGAAGGCCCCCAGCGTCAGGTGGGGCGGCAGACCTGACGCGGTGAGGAAATCCTCAACGCGCGCGGTGCTCCTCATCTGCTGGTGCGTGGCGACCATGGCCGCCACGCACTCCAGGGGCGATCGCTCCGCGTTGGCCGGGTTCTCCAGCCAACGCTCCAGCCCTCGCGCCATGTGGCCGAGCCTGAGGGCCGTCAGTTGCCCCGTGACTTCACGCAACATCGTCGGACTTCCGCGAACGCCGCACCGAACGGTTCGACGTGGTGGGACCCGTGCCCGCCGCCTCCTGCCGCGCCGACAGCGCACGGCGGACAGAGGTGACGTTCACCACGCCGCGCTGGAAGGCGTCCCCCACCGCCTGGTCCACATCGGCCACGCCATATTCCTCGGCGAGGTCGCGCAACGTCTCACACGGCTTCAGTCCGCGCACCGCATGTGGCTGATCCAATTGTTCGGTCACGAAGCGAATGATGTTCGGGCCCGCATCCGCCGCCCAGGCGCGAATCATGTCCGGGCTGCGTTCGGCTTGAAGCCGGTGGTTCTCGGGCATGTGCGACAGCCGTGCCGTGCTCTTGCGGGCTTCATCGTTGCGCGGATGGCGAGCGACTTCCGTGCGCCCATCGAAGAACGTCACCGTGTCCGTCGTGACCCGGATATCCAGACGTTGGCCCACCATCGTGTGCGGCACGGAATAGAAATGGCCGTAGACGGGCACGTGATAGTCCTTGGCGACCGTCTCCACCGTCTGCCACTCGGCGTAGACATACGGCGTGGCTGGGAGCGGCCGCAACGCCGCGCGCTCGAAGGTTTCGAATTGTTCGCGGCGGCTCGGGCCCAGGCGCATGGGGCGATCGTTCAAGGCGTCGACCAACTCGGCAATGGCTGCATTGAGTTCGGCCAGCGATGGGAACGTGCGCCCGCGCAACGGCGCAAGGATGCGGTCCTGCGCAATCTTCACGCCCACCTCCACTTTGCCCTTGTCTTGCGGGCGCCGCGGGCGCGTGGGGATCACCAGTGCATCGTAGTGCGCCGCCATGTCGGCGAAGCTCCGTTGGATGACGGCATCGCGGCCCGGCTTGATCACCGCCGACTTCAGGTTGTCCGGCACGATCGCCTGCGGCACGCCGCCGAAGTAGTTGAACATCGACACGTGCGCGGCGATGAAGTCGGGGACCTTCTGGCTGGGGATGGCGGTGGCATACAGCAGGCTGCTGCCGCCGAGGACGCCGACGAACAGTTCGGCATACGTGCGTTCACCGGTCAGTGGATCCACATACGAAGGCCGCTTGCCAGAGAAGTCGACGAAAACACGTTCGCCCGGGGTGTGGTGCTGGCGCATCGTCAGCTTGAGCGCCTTCCGGCGGTGCTTCAACTTCGCCGCCAGGTGCGAGTAAGAGATGACTTTCTCCGTGCTCGCGCCGTAGGTGCGCCAATACCAGGTTTGCAACGACATGCCCGTGGCTTCGAGTTCGGCCACGACGGCATCCAAATCGGGCATGTGGCCCAGCGGCCGACCGCGCCGCGGCTGGTTGAGCGCGAGGTAAAGCTCTTCGTCCCGGAGGAACTCAAGCTGGGCCCAGGTCAACGCTTTCTCCGCCAGGATGCGGCGGTAACGGCGGACCGTGCTTTCGGATTTGCCGGTCGAGGCGGCGAGGTCGTAGTTGTTGAACGGGGTCGTGCTGATGGCGCGGATGAGGGTGTGCAGAGACATGGGGATATTCCGGTGTAGGGTCTCGTGGGCCGAGTTCGCCCGTGCTCGACCGAGGGCGGCCGAACATTTGACAAGACAGGGGGTTGGCCCTATACCGGCATTGCAGAGGCTTCAAACACTGCGATGCCGTAGCAAGCCGAGGAGTTGGCGCTCTTCGGCTTTTTCGTGGGCGAGGGAAGGGAACAGCTTCGGGACGAAGGCTCCAGGTGGGGGTGGGGGCACCGAATCGAACGGTGGGTGGCGTCGGCGCGTTCGAGCGCCGACGGCCTCCGTTCTAGGCCGAACCCCATGCTTGTCAATCGGTCGAGATCAAACGCGAACATCTGATTTTCACTGGACTTTTTGCCGCTGTCTAAGTGGATCATTTGGATCAGGTTTTGTCCTTCTTAACCGATTCTTCACATTTGTGACGCAGCATCGGACGCGAAGAAGCTTCGCTCACAGCGAAGTTGCTTCGCCCAGAGGCGGTAAGCTGGGCAAGACGGACACCGATCAGCGGGGTCCGCGCGGGGGAGGATGCGGGCTCGGAACCGCCGATCGCGACCCAAGGCTCCAATCGTCAGGGGGAGGTGGCTATGCGGAACCCGGCACTTCGGCACGCCCGCACGTTTCGGCGTTGGACTCAGGAGGACTTGGCCGACCAGCTCGGGATTTCCCCCTCGTATCTGTCGGAGATTGAAAGCGGGAAGAAGCGGCCGTCGTTGGACCTCCTCGACCGTTACGCCCGGATCTTCGGCATCCCCGCCTCAACGTTTTTGGCCCTGGAAGAGAAAGCCCGGGGAGGACTGGGTAAGAAGACCAAGCGGGCCGAACAGTTGCTCAAGTATCTCGAATTGATGCTGGCGGAAGACGCAGCGCGTGCGTCGCCGAAAACGCCAGGCGCACAGGACGAAGGTTGGCTCGGTTGACGGCGGTGGTTCCCGGCGAACCCGCCGGTCAATTCGGGCTCACGTTATGCTCGGGTCTCATGGTGAAAGGGGGCGGTTGTGGATAGCGACATACTCAAGCAGTTTCACGACGCAGTGGCGCTCGGCAAGATCGATGTTGTCCGAACGATGTTGGAGAACGATGGCGCGCTGGCCAGCGCAGCAGATGCCCAGGGCGAACAGGCGATCCACGCGCTCTTTCAGAATTTCAATGCGGCGATGTTGTCGCTCCTTTTGGCGCACGGTGCGGACATCAACGCGCGAGACGCGGATGGACGCACACTGCTCCACACGATCCGTGATCCGGAGGGTGTCGCCGTGCTGGTGGGCGAGGGCGCCGACATCGATGCCCGGGACCTCCTGGGACGCACGCCGTTGATCGAGCAGGCGGCCAACTACGAGGACAGCGTCGATGGCGTGGCCTTGGCGCTGTTGGATTTGGGTGCCGACCCCAACGCCAGCGACCAGGATGGCGACACGGCAATGGCCTTTGCTCGAAGCGCATCCAACGACGATTTGATTCAACGGCTACGGCGTGCTGGTGCGGAAGACCCGCCGGCGTTTATCTTGGGTGAGTGGCGCACGAAGTAGGACTCCCTAGCGCGGCGCACCCATCGCCCTCAACGCATTGCATCTTGGCAAGGAGAATAGGATGGATCCGATCAGCAATGCCTTATCACTCACGGCTCTGGCTGTTTCCTGCACGAATTTGTATCTAACTGTTCTTCGGAAGACAGCGTCTGTGACGGCGTGGGTAGTCCAACTGACCGAGGATGAGGACAAGGAAACTGTGCTTGAGTTCGGGCATTCCAACACCGGAACCGTCGAACTTCTCGTGAGCGAAGTGCGCGTTGACCTGGTGGGGGACGCACCCGATGTGCTCTTGCCTGAACTCGCTTCTAAGCAACTTCCGGGCGTCATCAAGCCAGGAAAGATCTTGTTGGTAAAGACGGTAGTTCCAGGACTATTTGTTCAGAGAGCCATTCGTCAAAAGTTGGCCATTGATATCGAATTCTTGATCTTTTCGGCTCGTGGCGAGAGCTATAAGTTGCAACAGCGAGTGCTAGGGATTGGCGGGGTTTATCCTAAGGGCCTTTGGTCGCCCTTTGGGCTGAAGCCCATCAAGGCTGCGCTCGACTGAAAGACATCGGTCAAAACGTTGGCAGTCACGGTCTGCCAGAGAATGTCAGCAACGTGGCACCGTTCGAGTGAAGTGGGACACAATTGCCCGGATCATCCATCTTAGACAGGGGTGTTTGCTATGAGTTTATCTCGCGAGTTCCATCGTAACTTCACAGTCTTCGCCGAAGCCGGTGCATTAGGTGTCCGAATCCTTGCCGGTTGGGATGTTCTTATCTCAAAGGAAGAGGCGATCAAATACGTAACTAATTATGACCGGCTTCCTTTGGTCGGATTTGAAGAAAGTCCAACAGGTGTGACGCTTCGGCATCATGGAGCAGTATTGGCCTTGAATACCCAAGAGGCAGACGCGATCGTCGACCTGATTCGTCAGGCTTATCATTTGCCTTCGAGTTGAAAGTGTTCCAGTTGAAACTACGTCAAGGCAATCGCCAATACCACGACGAGGTCACCGCTGGATAGGGGGCAACATGTTCATGCTCATCGAGCAAGCGGCTGAACGGAATGCCGCTCAGGCCCAACTCGAAGCGCAGTTGAAAAAAGCGCTTCGAACGAACGCTGCACAAACCATCGGCTTTCCGAGCGGTCATGTGCGTGACGCGGAGGTGCGCACCGACGGCACGATTTGGTTCCACACACGCCGATCGACAGCAGAGGACGAAGGGGCGACGCCGCGCACCTACAACTGGTTTGGCCAATGGGGCGACGGCAACCAATCGAGCCTCAATATCACGGCGGAGATCAACATTCCTCTGACGCCCACAGCGCGCGTGGCGGGGTGCTTCGTGGTGGACCCGTCCACGGGAGTGCGTTACTTGGCTCACAGCGGCGGGGTGGGTGGCGGGCAGAAAGGCGTCGGTCAGACGGAATTTTTGGCGTGGACACCGCGGCCCCGCATCGATGTTCTCGACCGTGAAGGAACGCGGCGCCACATGGTGCTCGTCATGCCCATCGATGGCGATGGCGTTGTTGCCCCCTTAACCGCCTTCGTCCAGGATATTGCCGAGTTCAAAGAGGCGGTGCGCGCTGGCGAACTGGACACGGCCTCTTTTCGAAAGAAAGTGGCTGAGTTGAAGGACTATTTCGACGAGCCCAGTGGGCGTCGCAGAGGAAAACGTTCCGACGTCGTTGACTACATTTCGCGTCACGGTGACGTGGTCAAAGCGCTGGAGGCATGGGCGATACCTCGATCGCGCGCCGGCACGAGTTCCAAGAAGAACGTCTTGATTGACTTGGCGTTGGAGCGACAGGGAACGATGACGGACCTGTTCGAGGTCAAGACCTCCCGAGATCGGGGTGACATCTACACAGCCATAGGGCAGTTGATGACGCATGCTCGCGGCGACGCTTGCCGAAAGCACATTGTGTTGCCCCAGGGGGGCACGCTTGCGAGCGATCTTTCCGCCGCGCTGAATCGCTGCAGCGCGTCGGTGATTCTCTATGAGATCAACAAAACGGGCACGATCACGATTTTGGGTTGACGGTCGCCGTGCCGTTGCCCCAGTCGTGGCGGGCGGATGCAGCGCCTTGACATTCATGTTGGCGATCCTAGCGTCAAGACACCCTTCACAACCCAAGGTGTCTTGTGGCCGTCGATTACCTAGCCAATGTCATGCCGGACGACTTTCCGAAAACGAAGGAAGGTCAGCAACAACGCTGCCTCGCGTTCGCTGAGGCGATTCATCTCGCTTTCCTCGATCCTCAGGCACCGCTGCCAACCCTGTTGGTGCGTTCGGACCATTTCTACGATCAAGTGGACGATATCCTGGCGTTAGGGGTGTTGCAGCTGGCGCGTTCAATGGGGATGCCGATCCTCCATCAGGAATTTTCCCAAATCGAATGGGAACGAGTAGCCAGTGAGCTAGGATGGCAGTTTGAGGATGGCGTGATCGATTCCGCGATCGGACTCGTTGATCGAATGCGAACCCTTCATGCTGCCCTTCAACAAGGCGACCCATCCCTGGCGCAGCGGATCAAACTCATTGAGGACGCCTATAACTCTTCCGGAGGAGATGAGCGGCGTCTTCGAGAGCAACGTGCTTACGAGTTGAAGCCACGGGAGATGAGGGCGTTTGAACGCCAAGCGGCGGTGCAGGACTACGCGGAGGGCGGGCTGTCCACTGAAGCAATCGCCCAAGCGGTGGGTATGCATCTTGCCGCGGTGAAGCGACATTTAGCTCGCGTGAATCCACCGCATACCTTGTGGCTGGTCTACCCGTGGCCGCCGCTCGCGGAAGGGGAGTCCTCGTTGGACCACCCAGAGGACCCTCGTTCTGGGCCTTGGCGGAGGACGCATTCCCTTGAGCGCAGCGGTGCAACGGTGGATGCGAAAGCAAAGGCGCGAGCGCGATAGTGGCTAACCGCATCGGCGGCGGAATGTGGGCACCACGCGTCGTTGATCGATGAGGGCAAGGCCGATGCCCTCGGCACCGTGGGGACAAGTGCGTGGACGAGTGGATGGATAACTCGGGCGAGTTACCCACGCACGTCGCCCACCCACTTGCCCCCACTTCGGCCCTTCAGGGCTAAGTCAAAAGCACCACCGCCAGACGGCTGGACCGTAGGGCGGTCCGGCCTTCCCAACGTCCACGGCGACAGCCAGATCAAGAGCGGCCCGAATGCCCCGCTTCTCCGGTCAAGGGTCGTTCGGAACCCGTGTCCTCGCCTGCGGCTGCGGGCCGCGCCAGTTCCTCGCTTCCTCCCTTGACCGCGCAGGTCATCCGGGCAGGGCGGCTGCCATCGGCAGCAGTTTTCAACTGCTGCCCTCTGGGCCAGCCCTGACGAAGCGAGAAGAACCATGAGCAAGAGCCACAACCATCCTCCGTTGTTCACCGACGCCGATCTGGTTTACGCCTACACCCGTGCGGACGCGATCCGCGACGGCGTGCTGATCGAACTGCCCCAAGCGCAAGAGGTCGGATTCCGTGTGCCGGTGGCGATCACCACCGCCGTCCATGCCGCCTGTGTGGCGTGGGACGAACCCGACCCGAAGCTCGCGGCCATTCTGCGGCTGCGGGAAGACACGCTGTTGTTGGCTGCGGTTGCGGAAGCCCGCGCGCATCGCCGTCGGCAGCAAGCGGGAATTGAGCAGCAGTCGAACCGGATCGATTTTCAGGTGGAAACGGTTGTGCTGCGGGACGGTGTCGCTTCGATGGTGACGGTTGCCCTCTACATGGTCATCCATGCTGGCGACGACGGCGCACCGGTAGGGACCATCATGGTGATTCGCGAAGACTGAGCCTCACGCCGGGAGGGAGGCACCGCGCCTGCTTTCCGGCGAACCCGTCAGCGGGTTCTGGTCTACGAATAATCTCTCAATGGCTCCAAATCACGCTGACCGCGTATCGCAATCTGGGCTCTCGTTTCCATCCTGCTGACCCGAGGTGGCGGACAGTCGGATCGCGGTGGGGGTCAACACATCTACTCGCATCGTGGCATCGCGCGCCAGATTAGGCTGGATCCATTCCCGTAACCGCTTGCCGCCGAAGATACGCGGCGTCTGGTTAGAGTTGGCGCGCCGATTGATCGTGCCAAGAAGCGGCTCCGCTTGGTCGCCACAGAAAATCTCAATGTTCTCGCCGTCTGCGCCAAAAGCCTCACTAACTTCGGCGCTGACGTTGAAGAACCCTTGGTCCCAGTAGGTCTTTCCCATCCTGATGAAGACCGTGGCGATGGGCCAGTCACGATAAGAAAGATTGGTAGGCGGCAGTGGCGCATTTGATTGCTTGATGTCTTCCTCCGTGCCGTCGCTGAGGACTTTTTTGCCACCATTCCACGCCGGGGCCATTACCTCAATGATGCTGTCCTCCAAACCGGCGGCGAGGTTGAGATGGAAGTCGCCGTAGTGGTGAAGATCGACATCCGGCAACACATAGATTTCGACCATATCGCCACCAGACAACGCGGCGAAAAGAGCTCGTCCTACCCGGGCGTTGGTGCTGGGGGCTCGTGGGCTTGGAATGTCATTGCGGGAAGCCTTTTCTCGCTCACGCAGGCCGGCCTCGTAGTCCTTCATACGCATTGCCAGCGTGCGCGTCGTCTTCCCTACATATTTCACGTCGCCATTTACGATGAATGCATAAAGCGTCTTTTCATAGGGAGCGGCGGTGCGCAAACTGCATTGAATTCTTCCGGTCCTTTTTGAGTCAAGCATCCAATAACCGACGTGGTGAAAGCCGATGCGAAGCAACTGATCCATGCGTTAGCCCTTGCGCCTGTTGTAAGACCAATCGAGGTCCTCGTTGCTGACATGCGCGGTCGGCGCGTCGGTGGCGTGGTCATAGAACCAATACCGCACGAACTTTGTGCCGCGCACGCGCGCCTTGATGAGCAAATCCCTGGGATGGTGAGGATCCGGTGTGAAATTCTTTCGGCCGCGGTCGTTGTGGCGGCGACTGCGATCGTTGACCGTCAGGGCGGACAAATAATTGGGCACATCGGCATAGGGTGGCCCCGCATATCGATGCTCCAACCATTCCTGCATGGTCTTGATCGAGCAGGGCCTGCCGATCGCTTTGATGGCCTCCAGCACCCGGTCTCGTTTCGTTATCCGTTCCATCGTTGAGGTCACTTCAGGCTCCTATGGGCAGACAGGCCTGGTGAGCTTCCCAGATTCGGGTGACCTTCGTCATCGTCGCTTGAGAGCCGGTCAGTGCCGCCAGCAGTCGATAAGACACATGAAGCAGTCCATTGCCGCTGCGGATCGCTTGGACCGCCAGCCCCAAAGGATAGCCTTCGCTGCGGCGGCGCAGTGGGTGGAGCCCGGTATGAACATACGAGTTCAACGCCTTCCAGGCGACGGTATGGAACTGCTGGAGTGGGGCCACCAATCCTTCTGGGGCTTTTTCCGTTAACACTTTAAGCATGTCAGTGGCGCCCGGCAGTTTGCGCGCAAGTCGGTCCGATTCCTCATCCAGGGGGCCGCTCACGAGAGCGATTTCTGTGTCGCTGGCGGCGTATAGCAACCAACTCGCGCGCACCGCAGCTTCAAACTGGGGGCGCATGAGCACAGTGGCCGCCTGCGGACAGTTGGCGGCGAAACACAGGCGGGCCGCGGAGCCATGTTCTACCGCCAGCAGGGCACTCACCGAACACATGTCATGACGTGGCTCATCCAACATCGGCGGAGGCGCCGTGACAAAGATTTCGTTCAGCGCGTCCTGGAACGCATCCGATTGCTGCAGCAGTTCTGCGATCATGCTTATGCGGCCAGCCGATAGTTGTAGATCGCCTGTGGCCGATCATCCAGGATCGCGTAGAGTGCTTCGCGGTTGGCCGGATCCGGGTTCAACCAGGCGTCGACGTGCTCGGGCTTGATCTGGATGATGCAGCGGTCGTGCCCAGCCTCCGCGACCTCCGGAGGTGGCTCGTCGGTGATCGCCGCAAAGGACCACAGATCCTCTTCCCCAGGCGCGGTCCAATGGGAATACAGGCAGGCGATGATCATCGTCTGTGGCGGGTTCGGGTTGAACTCAACGACGACATTTTGCTCGGGTTCGCCCGGCGCCAGCGCACGGTGTTCCATCGCATGCTTGGACACGTTCTCGTAGAACGCCGTGACCACCATGATCGCGTGCGTGTAACCGAACTGACCCCGCCAGAATCGCTCTAAGTTATCGCGCCGCGCGTTGTAGGTGCCGCTGACCTTGCCGTCTTTCGTGCGGTCGATGCTGGCGGGCATGCCCGCGGGGCGGCAGTGGTAGCGCATCGGCATGACGACCTGTTGCCCGCCGCGCATGAGCATCACCGGGGCATAGCTGTCCGGAAAAATGCGGTTGTCTCGGGTTTTGGGCTCTGTGCGCCGAAGGTCGGCCAGTTTGGTCTGAAGGTCGGGGATCTTGTTGAGCGCGATGCGCTGGTCTTCCGCCGCCTTCTTGGTGGGTTTGCCGCTCGCCAACTTACGCTCGGCGTCGGCCAGGCGTTTCTTCTGCTTGAAGAGCTCCTGTTCCAGCAGGGGAGCCTGTGCGGCACTGAAGGCGTCAATGGCCGCCTTGACCTCCCGCTCCTCGTCCGTGGTGGGGTGGGCAAAGGCGTCGGCCATGGCCTTGGGAATCTTGAGCTTGGCACCGCGGCCCCGGTCGCCAAAGAGCTTCACGAACGCACCGATGGACAAGATGGCCCCGAACTCGCGGGTGAAGCGGTGATAGTCCGCCCAAGCTAACGCTGAGTAACACATGGCATGCCCCCCGGCACCGTGATCGCTAGATCTTACGTCAGGCGTCGGCTCAGGGGCTGAGACAGAGGTGATCATGCCTCCGAGGAGGCTCGTCACGTCATGGATTAGAGGGCACCCCTGGCGGGGTGCCCTGGAAGGTTATCGCGCCGGTGAGGAACGCCTGGTCAGGTAGACCCGGTTCCCCGAGGTCCAGTGGATCAGACCGTCTCGACGCAGTGAGAAGAGGGCATGATCGAAGTAACCCTGCCCATAGACGTCCCAGATTGAGAATAAGGCGTCCATGGACAGTCGCCAGCCGAGCGGCGTGTGCTCGGTTACTTCGCAGGCGAGGATGGCTTGACGTGCGGATTCGGCATATCGATGGAAGAAAAAATTTGTCATCTTTAATCTGCTCTTTTTGATTGAGGGACGACACAACGCCAGCAAAGAACGTTGTGCCGCTATCAAATTGAGCGTTTTCAAAAAGCACACATGCGGGATCGCTTTTTGTCGTTCATGGTTCAATCTGAATTTCACTAATTTTATTGGTTTGTGTTTTGTTCTCGCGTGCTCGCAGGCGAAGCAGTGCCCTCGAACTCGATCGGCATAAACGAAAATCGAACGTGGCCATCGCTCACCGACCACGGTTTCACGCGCAATGTTGCCTGGGCGATGACGGCATCGCCCGAGGTTTGCGGCCACCGCAACCTTGACCTGAAAAGGAGGCATCAATCATGTCGAGTGACACACCGCCGCCACGGCGGACTTTTACGCAACAAGGCGCTGATCGATCCGATCGGTATTGGCTCAGGGTCGCGGACCGCTCCGACATTTCGGACGGCGACATCATCAACAAGCTCGCAGAGCTTCATTCAAGGCCGCGCTCGGCAGAAGCATTCGCGCAGGCGGTTGGGGCGGTGCTCATCACCCGTGCCCACATGCGGCGGGAAGCGCCTATCGCCGACGCCGTTCAAGCGATCATGGAAGAGCGCAAAGCGTTGGATCGCGATGGAGTAACTGATCGGGATCAGGACAAGTGAGATTGGCCTGCTTTACGCAGTGAATTGAGGAGCAAGCCGCGCGGTCCCGGTCGTTGAATGGCGTCGCCGCTACATCGGCCAAGAACGAACATGTAACCCGTGGCGACGACAAGCGGTTGATGGGAGGGCGGCTCGGCTGCTGGCCCTTCCATTTTCACCTAAAAAGGTGAAATGATGCGGTTATGACCCTGACACTCACCAGCCGCCAAGCCAACATCCTCGCCTTCATCCGCGCCCGCCTGGAGCGGGATGGAGAAGCCCCCACCCTGGACGAAATCGGGCAGGCCCTGGGCATTGGGCACGTCAGCGCTGTGCTCAAACACGTGCGCTCGCTGGAGGCCAAAGGTCGCTTGACGATCGAGCGAAACAAGGCCCGGGGCATCCGCCTGGTGGACGAGGCCGATCCCCTGGACGCCGACACGATGGAGCTGCCCCTTGTCGGCCGGATCGCGGCCGGTGAACCCATCTTCTCGGCCGAGCGCGTCGAGCAGACCGTGCGTGTCAGCCGCTGGCTGTTCAAGCTTAAGCCCGACTATCTGGTCGAGGTCATCGGTGACTCGATGCGCGATGAAGGCATCCTGGACGGTGACCTTGTTGGGGTTCACGCCACCCCGGTGGCCCGGCACGGCCAAGTGGTCGCCGCCCGAGTCGGCGGGGACCGTTTCACCATCAAGCGGCTGCACATGTTGGGTGATGTGATCCGGTTGCTGCCTAACAGTCCCGGCTACCACCCGATCGATCCGGACCCCACCGACGACTTCGCCATCGAAGGCTTGTTTGCAGGTCTGCTGAGGCGGAGCTGATGGGAGCGGTGGTTGCCCTCACGGATTTGCTCGATGCGCGCCGGGTCTGGCGGGGCGATGCCGCACCCATCCCGGCCGGCGACCAGCCGACGGGTTGGCCCGAGCTTGATGCGGCGTTACCCACGGCAGGTTGGCCCGACGCGTCGGTGTCGGAAATTCTTTTGCCCCTGGATGGGGTGGGGGAGCTCCGCCTGGTGCTGCCCACCTTGGCCCGGCTGACCCAGGGCAAGCGCCCCGTGGTGGTCGTGTCGCCGCCCTACGTCCCGTGCGGGATGGGCTGGCGCCAGCAAGGCTTGGCCCTGGGCCAGGTCCACTTTGTCCGGGCACCCGAGTCCGAGGTCCTGTGGGCCGCGGAGCAATGCCTTCGGTCCGGTAGTTGTGCAGCCGTGCTGGTCTGGCCCCGCCACGCCGACGACCGGGCGATGCGTCGGCTGCAGGTCGCCGCGGCCGATGGCCGGGCATTGGGCTTTGTGTTCCGCGATCGCCGCCATTTGGCCAACGCCTCGCCGGCCCCGTTGCGGGTCGAACTCACCGCCTATCCGGATCCGGCCATCTGGGTGCGCAAATGCCGGGGTGGGAATGTCCCTCAGCGCCCGGTCCCCTTTGCGGACACGGCCCCTTGAGGGCGCCCCATGCTCTGGGCCTGCGTATTGCTGCCTCATCTGGCGCTGGATGGGGTCCTCCGCCGCCGGGATGACTCGGGTCCCTTGGTCTTGGTCGATGGCCCGATCCAGACCCGAACCATCGTCGCGCTCAATGCTGAGGCCCGCGCCGCCGGTTTACGGGTCGGCCAGCGGCTGAGCGCCGCACAGGCACTGTTGGCCCAGTTTGCCGTCGTGCCCCATGACGCCACCGAGGTCGGACGGTGGCAAACCTTCTTGGCAGGGGTGGCCTACCGATATTCGTCCGAGGTGTGCCTTCTGCCGCATGCCTTGGTGCTGGAAGTCAGCCATAGCCAGGGCCTGTTCGGACCCTGGCCCGAGATTGAGCGCCGCCTACGGGCCGACCTGACGGCGTTGGGATTTCGGCACCGGCTGGCCGCCGCGCCAACGCCGCACGGGGCCTACGTGCTGGCCGGCGTCGGCGATGGCTTGGCCGTCGCCACCCCAGAGCACCTGCGCCGGGCGCTCGACCCGGTGCCGTTGGGGAAGGGCCGATTGCCCCAATCAGCCCAGGCCTTGGCCGGTATGGGCATCCGCACCCTGGGCCAGCTTCTGCGCATGCCTCGGGACGGATTGCGCCGACGGTTCGGCGCCGAGCTGCTGGATGCGCTCGACCAACTGCTGGGCGACCGACCGGCTGGGCTGGCGCTCTACGCCCCTCCGGATTCGGTGGACTGGCGCATTGAGCTCTCGCACGAAGTCGAGAACGTTGCCGCACTGGTGTTCCCCTTGCGGCGGATGACCGCGGACCTGGCCGCTTACCTGTCCTCCCGCGATGGCGGGGTTCAACGCTTCACACTCCACCTCGAACACCGTGAAGGCGCGACGGCGGTGACCATTGGCATGCTGTCGCCCGAGCGCGGTGCAGGGGTGTTGTTCGAGGCGGCCCGCGGACGCATGGAGCAGACCACGTTGCCCGCACCCGTGCTAGCGGTGCGCCTCAAGGCCGAACACCTCCCGCCATTCGTGCCGGAAGGCCGGGACCTGTTCGACGAGCGGCCTGCCGATGCGTTGCCGTTCGAACAGGTTCGCGAACGTCTGCGTGCGCGCCTTGGCGATGATGCGGTGTATCAGATATCCACGACCATCGATCCGCGCCCGGAACGATCGCAGCGGGTCGGCGCACGCGATGAGGGTCACGCTGAAGTGTGGCCACGACCAACGTGGTTGCTGGAGCGGCCGATCCCGTTGCGCGGCCCTGCGCCCAAGGTGCTTGCAGGCCCCGAGCGGATGGAAACGGGCTGGTGGGATGGTGATCCTGTGCGGCGCGACTATTACTTGGTCGAAACGATGCAAGGGCAGCGCGCGTGGGCGTTTTGTCCGCCGGATGAGGAGGGCGGCTGGATGCTGCACGGCTGGTTCGCATGAGTGCGCCCCCGTATGCCGAACTCCACTGCCTGAGTTGCTTTTCGTTTCAGCGCGGCGCTTCGACGGCGCGCGAGTTGTTCGAGCGGGCCAAGGCCTGCGGCTATACCGCATTGGCGATCACGGACGAATGTTCGATGGCCGGCATCGTGCGTGCCCTGGAGGCGTCACGGGAAACCGGCGTCAAGCTGATTGTCGGCACCGAAGTCCAACTTCACGATGGCCCCAAGATGGTCTTGCTGGCGGAAACGAAAGGCGGCTACACCGCTTTGTGCCAGATGATCACCCAGGGCCGGCGAGCTTCGGCAAAGGGCACCTACGTTCTTACCCGCGAGAACGTCGAGGCGATGGTAAAGACATCCGAAGGCCATGCGGGCGTGCTGGCGTTGTGGATGCCGGGACGACAGCCGGATCGCTCGGAAGGGAATTGGGTCAAGGCGACCTTTGGCGACTGCGCTTGGCTGGCGGTCGAGTTGGTGCGTGACTCGAACGATCCGCGCCGCTGTGCGGATCTGCTGGCGCTGGGCGACGCCCTGGGGCTGCCCTGTGTGGCGGCGGGCGATGTCCACATGCATGTTCGGCGACGCTTGCCGCTTCAGCACACGATGACCGCCATTCGCCACCGACTGACGATCGCGGAGGCTGGCGCCGTGCTGTTTCGCAACGGTGAGCGTCACCTGCGCAAGCGCACCACGTTGGATACTTTGTATCCGGAGCGCTTGTTAGCCGAAACGGTGCGAATCGCCGAGCGCTGCCGGTTTTCGCTTGATGAGTTGCGTTACCAGTATCCCGCCGAGTTGGTGCCCACTGGCTACACCGCCATCCAATGGTTGCGCCAGTTGACGGAGGAGGGCGCACGTTGGCGCTGGCCGATGGGAGTGCCCCCGAAAGCCCTGTCGCAAATCGAGCATGAGCTGGAGCTCATCGAGCACCTGAGGTATGAGCCCTATTTCCTCACGGTCCAGGACATCGTGCGGTTCGCACGCAGCCAAGGCATCTTGTGCCAGGGGCGTGGATCGGCAGCGAACAGCGCGGTGTGTTTTGCGCTGGGCGTGACCGAGGTGAATCCAGCTCGGATGAACCTATTGGTCGAGCGCTTCATCAGCAAGGAGCGCAACGAACCCCCTGACATCGATATCGACTTCGAACACGAACGCCGAGAGGAAGTCATCCAATACATCTACCGCAAATACGGCCGCGAGCGCGCAGCGCTGGCGGCCACGGTCATCTGTTACCGGGGCAAGAGCGCGGTGCGGGATGTGGCCAAGGCATTGGGTTTGCCGCTCGACCAGGTGGATCTCTTGAGCAAAATCTTTGCGTGGTGGGATGGCGAGGTGTCGCTGGCTGACTTGTTGCGCGAACGTGGGTTTGATCCGCAAAGCGCGGTGATCCGGAAGGTTGTGGCCCTGACCGCCGAACTCATCGACATGCCGCGCCACCTGTCGCAACACGTCGGCGGGTTCGTGATCGCCGATGCTCCCCTGCACGAACTCGTCCCGGTCGAGAATGCCGCGATGCCGGATCGCACGATCATCCAATGGGACAAGGACGATCTGGACACGATGAATCTTCTGAAAGTGGATTGTTTGGCGCTGGGCATGCTCACCTGCGTTCAGAAGTGCCTGAACCTGTTGCGCCGGCACGAGCAGGTGGACCTGACGATGGCAACACTCCCGGCCGAAGACCCGACCACGTACGAGATGATTCAACGCGGCGACACCATCGGCGTGTTCCAGATCGAAAGCCGTGCGCAGATGGCGATGCTGCCGCGGCACCGCCCGGAGAACTTCTATGACCTGGTGATCCAGGTGGCCATCGTGCGGCCGGGACCCATCCAGGGCGATATGGTGCATCCCTACTTGCGGCGCCGACGCAAGGAAGAGCCCGTGGACTATCCATCGGAGGACTTGAAGGTCGTCTTTGAGCGAACCTTGGGCGTGCCGCTGTTCCAAGAGCAAGTCATGAAGTTGGCGATCGTGGCCGCCGGCTATACCCCCGGCGAAGCCGATCAGTTGCGCCGCGCGATGGCGGCCTGGAAACGGCACGGCGGCATGGAGAAACACCGCGAGCGCATCATGGCGGGCATGTTGGAACGCGGCTACACGCCGGGGTTCGCGGAACAGTTGTTCGAGCAAATCAAGGGCTTCGGTTCGTATGGCTTTCCGGAGAGCCATGCCGCCAGCTTCGCCGGCATCGTCTATGCGTCCTGCTGGTTGAAATGCCACCACCCGGCCGCATTCGCGTGTGCATTGCTCAACGCGCAACCCATGGGCTTCTACGCGCCAGCGCAGATCGTCCAAGACGCCCAGCGGCACGGCATCGCGGTGCGCCCGGTGGACATCCGGACCAGCGATTGGGACAACACGTTGGAGCCCGATCCACGCGGACGCTGGGCGATCCGATTGGGATTCCGCCAGCTCCGCGGTTTCAATGAGACTGTCGCGTTGGCCGTCCAGGCGGCGAGGTCTCAACGGCCCTTCGTCGATGTGGCCGATCTGTGTGCGCGGGCCAGTTTGGATAAGCGCCACCAGGACTTGCTGGCGGAAGCGAGTGCCTTGCGTTCCCTGGCCGGTCATCGCCACCGGGCTCAGTGGGCGATTGCGGGTGTCGAGCCACAGTTGCCGCTGTTCGGCGGGGACAGCCCTGCCGAGACGAGCGTGGCATTGCCGCTGCCGACGCAGGCCGAGAACACGCTGGCGGATTACGCCCGCGTGGGCCTCAGCCTGGGGCCACACCCCATGCAACAAATCCGCGTTCGCTTGCGCGCGGCGCGATGCCTCGACAGCAAGACACTCCGAACGCGACCACATGAAAGTTGGGTGCGCGTCGCCGGCATCGTGACGTTGCGCCAGCGTCCTCAAACGGCCAGCGGCGTGACGTTCCTGACCATGGAGGACGAGCACGGGATGGTCAACGTGATCGTGTGGCGACGGATTGCGGAGGTCCAGCGGCGCGAGTTGCTGGAGTCGCAACTGCTGGGGGTAGAGGGGGTGTGGCAGATGGTGGACGGAACGTGTCACGTGGTTGCCCGGAGGCTGCTTGATCTCACGACCCTGCTGGGTGGATTGGATGCTCGGTCACGGGATTTTCGTTAGTCCATGGAAACCAACATTCGACCTGGCCCGATGGAGGTCGGCGCCGATCGGACCGCGGCTGTTGCGCATCACACAAGTGAACGAGGCAGTCGGCGGGTGATTTCCTGCATGGTTGCACGCGCCAAAGTCTCGTCGAGCCCTCCGGCCAATACACTTTGCATGCCTTGGTGTTCCACGCTGACGACATAGCTGATGCGACCGATCTGCCGCTGTGTCTCCAGGCCCATCTGTGCCACCCCCATTGCGACGCCTGACCCAGCAGCCACCACGAAACGACTGTCCCATGCGTTGCGGACGGTGATGCGTGCAATCGACGCATGAGGAATGGTGGTGCCGTCGGCGAGGATGATTCCGACCGGGCTAACGCCAAAGCCATGGCGTTGAATGTTGCGACGGCCGTTGTGGAACCATGCGAAGAACTGCTTAAACAGCGCGCTGAGCGTGACCAGTGCGACACCGACGATGAGCGCGAAGAGTGGGATCGGCGGCCGGCTCATGCTCGACACCGCGAGAAAGCCGATGGCCACCGCTGGCGCAAGGGCAAGGGCTCCAGAAACCAGGGTGATCCGAAACGGCAACGCATTGGGCCGCGCGTAGATGTAGGTCCATGTGCCGCGATCCTCGACGATCAGCGGCGGTCCATAACCAGCTTTCCCAATCCAGCCGCGCTTCTTTGCGATGCGCGTGGCCCACGTCCATCCCACCATCGCACCGACCACAAATCCGCTGTAAGGGATCGGACCGTCATTGACGCGAAAGCGATGGAGCAGGGCAAAGACCGTCATCACACCGACGTAGCCGATGAATCCCAGAGCTGCAGCGACGAACAATCGAAAGGAAAGGGCGCCCATCACAGCGCCGCCCTATCAGCGTTTCCGTTCGGATCGAAGCCGGCCGTCCACATGACCTTGCCCACCGTTGAATTCACATCCGGGGAAGCGGGATCAACGAAATCGGAGACCCAGCTCAACCGAAGCAGCATCTGGCGATATTGGGTGCTCATCGCATACGCCGTCGACCCGGTGAACGGCATATTGAAAAACATGAGGGGTGGATTTACTCCATTGTTCCGAGCCGTCGACGTGGGCGCATGCGTCGCGCCTTCGAGGTTTTGGGCCGGGAGCAGAAAGTTGGCGAGCTGCAGGCCTTGGCCGACGTTGACGGTCGCGACGTTGCCGACCGCATCCCGGGCCTCGATCGGTGAGTTGCAGATTTCGAAGACCTCATCTTCGTGTTTCGTCGCCGACTGCCAGATCCTTGCCGTCACATTCCAGCAAGGCAGCGCGGAGCCATAGTGGGTAAAGGTGAGGGCGGCGCGTGGGAATGAGTTCAAGCCCGGCCGGAAGTTCGCAAAGAGCCCTTCAAATCGTCCGCCGTGAGCGGGACTGATCGGACGGAAATACGGCCCAGTGGTCACGGCGCCAGCCGGGTCAACTTGCTGTGGAGACCCCGTTGGGTGGGTTGCGGCGGTGGCGGTCCGGGTCACGGCGGCACCCGCGCGGTGGAGGAATCCCGAAAGGCCGGTGTCCTGCGCGAGAACCGCAACGGGCGCCAGGCCCATTCCGACGAGCGCGGCAGTGGTCAGAAGCCAACGTAACCTTTTCATGCGAAACCCCTGTTTCGGCGGGTGAATACGACTTCGCGCCAGACGCACCCGGTCCGTCCCTGGCGAAGCGAGCATACGATCGATACACAAAACGAAGGGTAAACGAATAGTCGTAATACGGGTAAAGACACGAGTTCCGCGTAGGCGTATAGCGAGTAATAGTTTGACGGCCGACCTCTTTTTTGGACGGCATAATGAAGCGGAAAACAGTTCACTCCCCGGAGCACCTGGAGCTGATCACGCTGCTGTTTGACCTTCGCCGACGGGCCGACCTCACCCAGGTCGAGGCCGCAGCGGCGCTGGGACGACCGCAGACCTACGTTTCAGCGGTGGAAGTCGGGCGACGAAATCTGGATTTGGTCCAGGTGCGGGAGTTTTGCGAGATTTATGGGGTCACTTTTCCCCGTTTTGCCGTGCAGTTTGAGCAAAGATTGAAGGCGCTGGAGAGCCATCGGCGGCCACCGAGGCTGACCCGTAAGGCTCCCGCAAGGCCCGCTGCCAAGGCTGCCGCCAAGAAGCCTCCAAGAGCCCGGAAATAAAACGGGCCGCTGGATTAGCAGCGGCCCGGTCGGGCGTCGGTCAAGACTTTATGCAAGGGGCACACCGTAGCGCCTGACTTCCCGGCGGTGCATGTATCGCACAGGTGAGGCTATCACTTCAACCTATGGAATAGTCGGATTGCAGGTATTCAGAAAAGGCCGTCCGGCGTCGTTATGGGCGCCTGCGTCGGTTGCTTAAGACCTCGGCCGACTTGGTTTGGGGTTCAGGTCTGGGGCCATCTTCACGATGGCATCGCGGTCTTGTTCGGCGATGGCGGCCATGGTTTCTTCATGCGCCGACGCGTTCAGCGCATCGAGATACGCAGCCAAGGATAGCCACTCTGGCGCATCGTCTTCGCCCAGTTCCAAGTCAAGGGAGAAGATGAAATCGACGGGCCTTCGACGCGCGCCCATGCGCATGAATAACCATTCGTCGGCTGGCGCACCGGCAGCAAGAAATGATGCGAACGAGGCGTGTCGGGGCAACGTTCTGCCCGTCCCTTTGCGGCGTCCGCCTTTCATCCCAGGCAAGTTGTAGGCGTCAGCGGCAAGGTCTCGATCGGTTCGCGCAATCGGCGTTAAAGCAGGGTCGTGGGACGAGCTCGTCTTGTCGTTCGCCTCGAAGTCGGCGAGTGCGGCTGCAACCATGGCTCGCGCATATTCGCGAAGTGGGCCCAACGGGTAGCGGATCGATGTGCGACCAGGGCGAGGTGGTTCACCTGGACGACGATGTGGATCCAACCAGATTGGCGGTTGCTTTCCTTCGCGTCGCCACTGCCCCAGCACATTCGGGCTGACTTGAAGTAATCCCGCGACGTGCGCTTCCATCAGCAGTGATGCGTCGTCGCGACCCGCAAGGGATGCGAGAAACGGATCGGCGGCCAGTTCTTCGAGTGTTTTTTGCGGCATGCATGCAGCGTATCGACGTGATCCGCAGCGAGCAAATGGCAGTCGCGCAAAAAGAGAACCGCAGGGGCCCACCGCGGGCCCACAAACGAAAAAGCCTGCCGAAGAGGCAGGCTAAATCATTGAAAATGTGGTGGCCGGGGACGGAATCGAACCGCCGACACGGGGATTTTCAATCCCCTGCTCTACCAACTGAGCTACCCGGCCAGGGTGGATGATCTGGAACGATCATCGATACTGCGTGGAGCCGCGTATTAAACCGAACGCGACGGCTCGCGTCAAGACTCATGGCCTAGTCTTGAGGCGCCACATAGCCTTCGGGCTGTTTGACGTCGCCGCCAAAGAGGAATTTTTCCATCTCGGTGCCCAGGAACTGGCGGGCCTTGGGGTCGAGCGGGTTGAGGCGGTATTCGTTGATCAGCATGGTCTGGTGGGCCAGCCATTGCTGCCATGCGGGCTTGGAGATCTCGGCGTAGACGCGCTGGCCGAGCGGGCCCGGCCAGGGGGCGAAATCGAGGCCTTCGGCGTCGATGCCGAGCTTGGCGCAGTGGATGGTGCGGCTCATACGGGTTTCCTTGCGGGGAGTGCTTGCAGCAGGCTGCGCACGGGGGCGGGCAGGCCGAGTGCGAGCGATTCGGTGAGGGTGTACCAGCGCAGGTTGGGCGTGTCGTTTACGGCCTTGGCGGCGCTGGCGTCGTCGAACAGCCAGGGTTCGACATTCAAGCGGTAGTGACTGAAAACGTGCACGAACGGTGTCAGTGCGACGACGTCGTCGATGCGTGCGAGACCTTGGGCGACGCGCCACGCGTCGTCGTGATCGCTCGCTTCGGGCAGGCTCCACAAACCGGACCACACGCCTTGCGGGCCGCGCCGTTCGAGCAACACGCGATCGTGCTCGTCGCGCAGGATCAGCATCACCGTGGCGCGCGTCGGAATGGTCTTGCTTGCCTTTGGTGTGGGCAATTGCGCGGTCAGCCCGTCGCGCTTGGCCACGCAATGATCGGCCACCGGACAGGCCAGGCACAGCGGCCGCGAGCGCACGCAAAGCGTGGCACCCAGATCCATGATCGCCTGCGTGTAGTCGGCGACGCGCTCGGCGGGCGTGTGCTCGTCGGCGTATTGCCAGAGTTTTTTCTCGACCGCGCTTTCGCCGGGGTGGCCGTGCACGCCATGAAAGCGCGTGAGTACGCGCTTGACGTTGCCATCGAGGATCGGGAATCGCAGTCCATAGGCTTGCGCCAGAATCGCGCCCGCCGTTGAGCGGCCGATGCCGGGCAGGGCGGCGAGTGCATCGAAATCGGGCGGCATCTGGCCGTCATGCTTCTCGACGCAAAGCTGCGCCGCGCGATGCAGAAAGCGTGCACGGCGGTAGTAGCCAAGGCCCGACCAAAGCGCGAGCACCTGGTCTTCTTCTGCGCCAGCGAGGTCGCGCAGCGTCGGCAGTGCGGTAACGAAGCGCTCGAAATAAGGAATGACGGTGGCGACCTGCGTCTGCTGCAGCATCACTTCGGACAGCCAAACGCGATAAGCATCGCGGCGACCCTTGGCATCGGCTTGCTGCCAGGGCAGGTCCTTGCGGCCGTGGCGATCGAACCAGGCCAGTAACGCAGCAGCGAAATCGTTCATGGTTTGGGAGCTGCGGTCGGCGCCGTGGTGCTGCTGGCCGCGGCGGGTGCTGCCGGTCCGGTTTCCAGATGCAGGCCTTCGATGCTGACGCTGCCGGTGTCGACCTTGCCGATATCGACCTGACCGCTGCCGGGTGGCAGCGATAAGCCGGGTTGATCGGCATCGGCAAGCTGCGACCACCAATGCGTCAAGGCGACCGGCGGCAGCTTGAGATCGGCATGGCTGTCGGGGCCGTCGAGTTTCAGCGCGAGCAGCAGCGGATCGGTCTGGTTTGCCGGCGTCAGCGTTACCGCCACGTTGTAGCTGCCGGCGTCGGCGTGATCGAGCTTGCCGCCCAGCCTTACCGAGGCATCGGCCGCGCCATGCCAGCGCGCGTCGCCGGTCAGCTGCAACACCAGCGAGCTGCCTTGCGAGAGACGCAGCGCGATGTTGTCCAACTGCAGCGCCTGGCCGGCAATGCGCGGCGTGCCGGTAAGGCGCAATTGGATCGCGTCGCCGTTCGCGATACGTGCCGAAACGCTCAGCGGAAATGCCTGGCCCGAGGCAAGCTTGCCGGCTTCCAGGGTGACATCGTCGAGCAGCAGTTTTTCGCCGCTGAGGATGCTGCCGCGAGTGATCAGAATGCCTGTATCGATGCGCGGTATTTGCAGCGGCGTACTGCTCGGGCGCGGCGGCAGGTTGGAGAACCAGTCCTGCAGGGCGTCGAGGTCGACACGCGGCGAATCGATCTCCATCTGCGTGATCACCGTGTCGCCGCCGAACAGCGTGCGCCAGGGCAGGGCGAGCCGGCCGTTGGCGGCGATCAGGATCGGTGCGGTGGCGCCTTGCGCATTCAAGGTCAGGCCCTGCAGCTCCAGCGCGGGGCGTGGAAACAGCGACGGGCTGGCGGGGCTGGCGAGATTGAGTTCGAGCCCTGCCGCGCGTGCCTGGTTTTGCAGCATCGCGGTGAAACGCTCCGGCTGCAGCAACAGATGCACGGTGACGATCGCCACCAGCGCGACGATCAGCATAGTGCTGGCGAGGATGATCAGCGCGAGGCGAAGCGTGCGTGACATCATCGCGGCGAACGGTGCTTACGCATGGCCCAACGCTGCCGGTAGTAGACCGTCGACAAACGCCTGGGCATCGAACACACGCAGGTCGGTTGCGGTTTCGCCAAGGCCGATGAAGCGAATCGGCAGGCCGAATTCGCGCGCCAGGGCAAACACCACGCCGCCCTTGGCGGTGCCGTCGAGCTTGGTCACCACCAGGCCGGTCACGCCGACGATCTGGCGGAACTGACGAACCTGGCTCACTGCGTTCTGGCCGGTAGTGCCGTCGATCACCATCAGTACTTCATGCGGCGCTTCGGCGTCGATTTTTTTCAGCACGCGGGCGATCTTGCCCAGCTCGTCCATCAGGCCGCCCTGGGTGTGCAGGCGGCCGGCGGTGTCGGCGATGAGCACGTCGACATCGCGCGAGCGCGCGGCTTGCAGCGCGTCGAAGATCACGCTGGCCGAATCGGCGTCCTGGCCCTGCGAGATCACCGGCACGTCGTTGCGCGCGCCCCAGGTCTTGAGCTGCTCGACCGCGGCGGCGCGGAACGTGTCTCCAGCGGCCAGCATCACGTTACGGCGCTCGTCGCGGAAGCGGCGTGCAAGCTTGCCGATGGTGGTGGTCTTGCCGACGCCGTTGATGCCGACGGTAAGAATCAGGAACGGCTTGCGACCGCTGACATCGAGCGGTTGCTGTACCGGCGTCAATTGATCGACCAGCGCCTTGCGCAGCGCGGCGAGCAGGGCGTTGGCGTCGGCGAACTCGCGCTTGTGCATGCGCTTGCGCAGCGACTCGACCAGCTGTGTGCTGGCCTCGACGCCGACGTCGCCGGTAATCAGGGTGGTTTCGAGCTGGTCGAGCAGGTCGTCGTCCAGCTTGGGGTTGCGGCTGAACAGCGTGCTGAGGCCGCGGGCAAAGCCGCTGCCGGAAAGCCGCTCACGCCAGGAGCGCTTACCTGCCGCTGCCGCTTCGGCGGCAACCGGTGCGGGCGTGGCCTGCTCGGGAAGGTATTCGACGGCCTCGTCGGCGGCCGGCGCGGCCTCCGGTGGTGCGGCTTCGGCCAGGGCTTCGCCCAACGTGGGGGACAGGTCCTGCGCGGCGGCATCCGCGGCGGTCGCCGGGGCGTCCTGGCGCTGTTCTTCGGCCGTGTCGGTGGGCTTCTTCTTCCAGAACTTGAGCATCGGGGCGGGGATTCAAAGACAATAGAGGGAATGCTACCACCCTCATTCATACCCACCGCTGAGCGCGGCCCCTCTGGCGGAGGCCGCGCATGAGCGCTACCCCCGGTCGTATCCGCGTGATCGGCGGCCAATGGCGCAACTCGCGCCTGGAAGTACCCGACCTGCCCGGGCTCAGGCCCACGCCCGAGCGCGTGCGCGAAACCCTTTTCAACTGGTTGATGCCGGTGATCTCGGGGGCGCGCTGCCTGGACCTGTGCGCCGGTACGGGGGCGCTTGGGATCGAGGCCTTGTCGCGCGGGGCGGCCAGCGTGCGCTTTGTCGAGCGTGATGCGCGGGTGGCGCAGGCGCTGCGCGGGAATCTGCTGCGGTTGAAGATGCCCGGTGGTGAGGTCAGTACGCTGGATGCGGCAATTTATCTGCAGGGCGCGGTGCAGGCGTTCGATCTGGTGTTTCTCGATCCGCCGTTTGCCCTGGACTTGTGGGGCGGCTTGGCCGAACGGTTGGAGCAGGGTGGCTGGCTGGCGCCGCGGGCCTGGGTTTATGTGGAGTCGCCACGTGATGGAGCCCCGGCTTTGCCTGCTGGCTGGGCGCTTCATAGGGAAGGTGCAGCCGGTGAGGTGCGTTATGCGCTTTATCGGCGAGTGGAGTCCTAGAAACCCCTTCCTATCCGTCATCCCGGCGCAGGCCGGGACCCAGTGGCTTTGAAGTCGTTTGTCGCGAGAGTCGTCAAGCATTCGCCCTGCGGCGAAAACCAAGAACCGAAGCCACTGGGTCCCGGCCTGCGCCGGGATGACGAGTAGGGAAGTTTGTCGGAGGCTCGATAGCCCGCACCCCAGCATCCGCACCAGTACGGCAAAACCCGAGATATTGGCCGCGCCTTGGGCTAAGCTAGCGCTCCTTTTTCACCGAACCGCGACCTTTCCGTGGACAAGCCGCCGGTCAATACACGTCTCGCCGTTTACCCAGGCACCTTCGACCCGATCACCAACGGCCATGCCGATCTGGTCGCGCGCGCCGCGCCGCTGTTCGAGCGCATCGTGGTGGCGGTGGCCGAGAGCCCGAACAAGGGCAAGGGGCCGGGCTTCAGCCTCAACGAGCGCATTGCGCTGGCGCGTCTGGCCTTGGCCGATCTGCGCAATGTGGAAGTGCGCGGTTTCGATTGCCTGCTGGCCGACTTCGTCTCGCAGATCGGCGCCGGCGTGATCATCCGCGGGCTGCGCGCTGTGTCCGATTTCGAATACGAATTCCAGCTGGCCAGCATGAACCGCCATCTGATTCCCAAGGTCGAGACGTTGTTCCTGACGCCGGCCGAGCAGTACAGCTTTATTTCTTCCTCGCTGGTGCGCGAGATCGGCCGCCTCGGCGGCGATATTTCCGGCTTCGTGCATCCGGCGGTTCAACAGGCCATGCGTCAGCGCTGGCAACAGAGTCTGTCCGAGCAGGCTTGATTCCATTCAACGCAAAAACATTCAAGGTGATCATCATGCGTAAGTTCGCTCTCGTTGCCCTCCTCGCGCTCACCGGTGCCGTGGTCCTGTCCGGTTGCAGCAAGTCGGATGACGATCAACAGGCTTCGCAGCAGCAACAGGTGCAGAAGGTTGCCAAGCCGACCGATCCGAACGACTCCAAGGCGTGGAATGCCTACCTCGGCCAGATCGTCACCCAGAACATGCAGGGTATGACGGCCGACCGTCCGTACCCGTACCTGGTCAATGCCGGCGACACCGATGACGCCAAGGCGTCGCGCGACCGTCAGCTGCAGAACGTGCAGGACGTGATCGCCCGTGGCGTGCTGCCGGGCAATATGCTGGTGTTTGCCGGTCCGGAGTCCGCCAAGACCGCCGACCTGATCCAGGCCGCGTTCAAGGACGCCAAGCCGGGTTCGTTCAAGGATGTGATCATCCTGTTCATCGGCGACCAGGCTGACCAGCAGCGCGTCACCGAAACGCTGCAGCCGACCGGCGCGCAGGTGCGTTTCGTCGCGATGTAATCGCAAGGGCGCATCTGCGCTCTTGGACGCGGGGGCGGTTTCCGCCGTAGCGGCCCGTACGGGTTGCCACGGCGGGAATCGCCCCCACGTCATTTGCGGGCCTTCAATCGTTATAAGGCGCCCATCCGTCCCTCGTGTAAACTCGTCTTTATGTCCCTGAAAATCCTCGATACCTGCGTCAATTGCGACGTCTGCGAACCGGTCTGCCCGAACAAGGCCATCTCGCTTGGCGAGGAGTACTACGTGATCGATCCCTCGTTGTGCACCGAATGCATCGGGCACCATGACGAGCCGCAGTGCGTGGTGGTCTGCCCGGTCGAATGCATCGAGGTCGACCCGAACCACACCGAGACGCACGCGCAACTCGAACTCAAATACCAGCAATTGATGAGCAAGGAGACTGGAGCATGAGGTTTCTCAATGGGCCTGCGTTGCTGCTTGGCTTGGTGGTAAGCGGCAGTGCGGCCTTTGCGGCTGATGTCGCGCCGCAGAATGGGGCTGCACATAGCCCGGCCAAGTCCACGCTCGTTGCACGCGAAAAGCCCGGCCATGCGGCGATCGCCAGCGCGAACTTCCACGCCACCGAAGCCGGTCTGGAAGTGCTCGCCAAAGGTGGCAACGCATTCGATGCGGCGGTTGCGGTAGCTTCGTCGCTATCGGTGGTGGAGCCGGAAAGCTCGGGCACCGGCGGCGGCTTCATGGGCATCCTGCACCGTGCTTCCGACGGCCGTGACATCTTTATCGATGCGCGCGAAACCGCACCGGCGGCAGTCGACGTGAAGGACTACCTCAACGCCGATGGCACGCCCAATCGCGACAACTCGCTCAATGGCCCGCTGTCCGCCGGTATTCCGGGGCAGCCCGCCGGCCTGGTGTGGCTGGCCCAGCATTACGGCAAGCTGCCGCTGAAAGTGTCGCTGGCGCCTGCGATCAAGCTGGCGCGGGATGGCTTCAAGCTCGACAGCCGTCTTGCCGGCGCGATCCAGTCGCGGCAGAAAGATATCAAGCGCTGGCCCGCCTCGGCGGCCAAGTTCCTACCCGACGGCAAGGCGCCAGCCGAAGGTGAACTGTGGCGCGATCCCAACCAGGCCAAGACGCTCGAGGGTATCGCCGAGCACGGCCTGGATGGTTTCTATCGCGGCGAAACGGCCAAGGCGATGGTCGATGCGGTCAAGGCTGCCGGCGGCCGCTGGACGTTGAAGGACCTGGAAAGCTATCGCGTAAAAGAGCGCGAGCCGATCGTGCTCGACTACCGCGGCTACAAGATCGTCACCGCGCCGCCGCCGTCTTCCGGTGGTGTGGCGATCGCGGAGATCCTCAATATCCTTTCCGGCTTCGACCTGACCAAACTCGATGACGCACATCGCACGCATCTGGTGATCGAGGCGATGCGTCGTGCGTTCCGCGATCACAACGATTACCTGGGCGACCCGGATTTCGTGAAGATCCCGATGGACATGTTGTTGTCGCCGTACTACGCCGATGGCCTGCGCCAGACCATCCTGCCCGACAAGGCGACGCCGTCGTCGATGCTGCCATCCAGCGGCGGCACCGATCCGGGTATGCATACCACGCATTTCTCGATCATCGATGCCGACGGCAACATGGTGTCGATCACGTCGACGGTGAACTACACGCTCGGTTCGACTTTTGTTGCAGGCGATACCGGCGTGCTGCTCAACGATGAAATGGACGACTTTGCATTAGTGCCCAACAAGCCGAACGTCTATGGCCTGCTGGGCAGCAAGGCGAACGCGCCGGAGCCGGGCAAGCGCATGCTGTCCTCGATGGCGCCGAGCATCGTGATCGGCCCGGACCGCGTTGGCGTGATTGGCTCGCCGGGCGGCTCGACCATCATCACCCAGGTGCTCGAAGGCATCCTGGCGTTTGTCGACGGCAAGAGCGCCACCGACATCGCTGCACAGAAGCGTTTCCATCACCAGTTCATGCCCGACCGCGTCGATGTGGAAGAAGGCGCGTTCGACAAGCAGACCTCCGATGCGCTAACCGCGATGGGCTACGACCTGAAGACGCGTGAGTCGTGGGGCTTTATGAATGTGGTCACCTGGGATCTGAAGACGCACAAGCTCGATGCAGCGAGCGACCCGCGCCGGCCTTCGGGGCTTGGCAAGGTGCAATAACGCTCGGAAGTTTTGTAGGAGCGACTTCAGTCGCGACAAGCCGTGACGTAACCGCGTGTCGCGGTTGAAGCCGCTCCTACAAGCTAGCCAGACTGGGGATTTATATGCAGCTATGGTCACTCATCGGTAACTCGCAGCGCCTCGACGGCGGCGCGATGTTCGGCAATGCGCCGAAGGCATTGTGGTCGCGCTGGATCGCTACCGACGAACAAAATCGCATTCCGTTGGCCTGCCGCTGCCTGTTGGTAAAAGACCTCGACGGTCGCAATGTACTTTTCGAAACCGGTATCGGCGCTTTCTTCGAGCCCGCCTTGCGCGAACGTTATGGCGTCGTCGAAGAAAAACACGTGTTGCTCGATTCGCTGGCCGAGGCGGGCCTCACCCACGAAGACATCGATGTCGTGGTGCTGTCGCATCTGCATTTCGATCATGCCGGCGGCTTGCTTGCGCCCTGGCAGGAAGGGCAGGCGCCGAGCCTGTTGTTTCCCAAGGCGACTTTTGTCGTCGGCGCCGAGCATTGGCAGCGCGCGCGGCATCCGCATCCGCGCGATCGTGCATCGTTCATTCCCGAGCTGTGCGATCTGCTCGAAAGCAGCGGCCGGCTTGAACTGGTCGAAGGCGACTATTCCAAGGTTCTGGGCGAAGCCGTGCGCCTGAGCTATTCGGATGGCCATACGCCCGGTCTGATGCTGGCCGAGGTCGGCAAGGTGGTGTTCTGCGCCGACCTTATCCCCGGTCGCTTCTGGGTGCACCTGCCCATTACCATGGGCTACGATCGGTGGCCTGAGAAATTGATCGACGAGAAGCGGGGGTTTCTCGACGACAAGCTCGAGCGCGGGGTGCAGCTTTTCTTCACGCACGATCACGACTGCGCCATGGCGCGCGTGACCCGGGACGAGCGTGGCCGCTACGGCACCGCCGACGAACAACGTGAACTCAAAGGGGTAGTTATCGCATGAGGTTCGGCCGGGGCGAGGATCTGAGCGTATCGATCTGGATTCAGCGCGCGCTTGGCGCGTTGCTTCTGCTCGCCGGCATCGGTCTGGCCGCGACGACGGAAAAGAGTCTGGCCGTCCACATGGCGGCGTCGGAACGCCATGGTGGCCAGATTCTGGATCTCGGCAGCGAGGAGCGCGTGCAGCCGGGTCAGTACGGCCACATGGTGCGCGTTGCCGGCGAGCCGCAGGTGATCGAGTCGCCGTACGACCCGGATTTCAACCAGCATGCGAAAACGCCGGTGCTGGTGCGCCATGTGGAGATGTACCAATGGCGCGAAGTGCGCATTGGCGACCAGGTGCACTACGAAGTGGACTGGGTCGATCGCCCGCTGGATTCGAGCCGGTTCGCGCAGCCCAGGGGGCACGAGAATCCCGGCGCCTTCCCGATCGAAGGCAAGCAGTTCGATGCGGGGCTGGTGCGCATGAATGGCCTGGCGCTGGGGCCCGCTCTGGTGCATGCCTTGCCCGGCGGTGAGCCGGTCACTCCGGATATAAAGAACTTGCCGTCCAATATGGCGGCGACGTTTACGTTGAACGACAACCATCTGGTCACGAGCGCGAGGCCCGGCGATCCGCGGCTCGGCGATATTCGGGTCAGCTGGGAGGCCATACCGGTACAGACGGTGACGGTTTTCGCTCGTGTCAGTGGCGATCGGCTGGTGCCGGCGGCGGATGCGTCCGATGGCAAGGGCTTCGATGTGCAGATCGGCGACCGCCGACTCGACGATGTCCTGCCTGATGTGCCCCCAGCGCCCTCGTTGTTGTGGGTGCGGCGGATTGTTTCGGTGCTGCTCGGTGTGTTTGCTGCGTTCTTGCTATTGCAGGCACCACGGCGTGAGCCACTGTTGGCATTGGGTATTGGCGTGGCGGTAGTCGCGGCCGTGGCCGGTATCTGCTGGATCGGCGACGAGATGATGTTGGCGGCCGGGTGGTTGCTGGCGGCGCTGGTTGGACTTGGGATCATCGCCTGGAGATTGCGGGTTCGACGCGCGCTTTAAGCGCTACACGTATTGCGGTTGCTCTCCCGTGATCGTCATTCCGGCGTAGGCCGGAACCCAGTGGGCCCAGGATTCGATTTTTGCCATAGCCTACAAAAAGCCTTTCACCTATCGCGAAAAGCTGAGTGTTTCGTCACTGGGTTCCGGCCTGCGCCGAAATGACGAGTTTAGAGAGAGTGAGTCTCAAGCTGGCAATAAAAAAGCGGAGCCAGGCTCCGCTTTTTTATTGCATCCAATTCAATCAACTCAATTCGGCCGCTGTTCCGCAAACGAATACACATGGTCGGCCCATCGCGTCGCTTCCAGATAGATGCCGGCCATGCGGCGGATCTGTTGCGGTTGCGTGCCGTTGTTGCGCATGTCGCCGGCTTCCCATTGCACGACCTGGTCGAGCAGTGGAGCGAACGGGCCGCGACGGCCGACCAGCGCGTTGCGGATATCCGGTGCCAACGGCAGATGCTCGAGCAGGAAATCCAGCGGCGCGCACATCAGCGTATCCAGCAGCGAGAACAGGCCGGCGGTAAATGCCATTTCGCGTTCGGCGCGCGGCATGCCCTGCGCCAGCTGTTCGCACATGTGTGCACGAATCAGTGCGGCACGCAGCAATTCGGGTGGGCGATCGTTCATGCCGCTCAGCGCCATCGTGCTGATCCAGTTACGCATGCGGTTGAGACCGAAAAAGATCGCCGCCTGCTCGACCGACTTCAACTGCTTGGGCAGCGCGAAGTACGCCGAGTTGACGCAGCCGAGCAGCTTGTAGCTCAGGATCGCGTCGTTACGAATGACCTGGCCCAGCTCGACCGGGCCCGCCGATTCTTCCTCCAGCGCGCGCAACAGGCGCAGCACGCTCAGGCGATTGGCGGTGAGTACCGGCACATCCACCTTTTCCGGCAGCAGCAGGTAACCGCCCTGGATCGCCGCGAATGGCAGCTCCATGCAACGCTGGCAGGTTTCATGATCTTCGACATGGCCGGCGATGACCTGCAGGCCGCGTGCATGCAGTTGTTCGCAATGGTCGCGCAGCGTGGCCGGATCGAGCTGCTTGGCATCCAGGCGCACGAAGCGCACGAAGCTGAGCAGGATATTGGCCGAGCGGTCGCCGCCGACCTGAGGGATCGGATCTGCGCCCAGGTCCAGCATCAGCGCGCAGCCGCGCTGCGACAGCATCTGCAGGCGTCCCATCATCGCTTCATCCTCGGCCCAGGCCGAGTCGATCACCAGGCCGATGCGCGGGTAGCGCAACACCAGCTCCGACTGCTCCATCACCAGCTCGTGCGACAGCCGCACGAAGACGCGGTTATCGCGCGCCAGGCGTGTGACCGAGCCGTCGATGATGGTCGATAGAACGCGACGCATCAGGTTCGATTCGTCATCGCCGTCGCCCTGGATCAACAACTCGTAGGCGACCAGCTGATGTTCGCGGTCCAGCATCGGCACGCGGACGACCGGGAGCGGGACTTCGTTAAAGGTGGCGGCTAGATAGGCTTCAGGCACGGTGCTGGCAACGGTGGTATCACTCATGAAGACTCATCAATGTCTGCACAGGCGCTCTGGCGAACGGTCCCCTGCGAATCATTCCACCGTCGCCGCTATGGAAAGCGACGGTCCCCTGGATGTGCTCGTTTTGAACCGCGATCAGGCTTGCGCAAGCGGTAGCGATCGAAAGCCGCCGCGCACCTTGCCTGCCGGGTTGTATACGTTGACTTCGTCTTTGCCGCCGGTAAGGACGGACAAGGCGCGCCTGACGTGTTGAAGCCGTTGTTCGACGATATCGCCGTTGCGCTGGTTGGCCTGCTGGCATGCCGCCAGCGTCTTGAGAATGCCTGACCAGGTCTGCTGATGGTTTTCGTTGTGCGAATCGATGTTCTGGGTCAGCTGCAGGCGTTCGCCATCGAGCTGTTCCAGTTGGTGCATCAGGCTCTGCTTGCGTTCGCCGGCGCGATTGAGCGCATCGGCGTCGGCCCGGTCCAGTGCGGCGCGCTCGTCGCTCAGCACCTGGTCCAGGTCGGCGACGGCGCCCTGCATATCGGCCAGCACGGCCGACAGCGCGTCGTTCATTTCCGCGAGCAGCCGTGAGCCCATGCGCTTACTTGCCGCCGAGCTGGGTATTGAGCGAAATCAGCTTGTCGGCAATATTGGCCGGATTGGGCTTGTAGCTGCCGTCGGCGATCGACTGGCGGATCTTGTCGACCTTCTGCTGGTCGACTTCGCTGCCGCCTTGCGCCGCCTGGGTCAGCGCGCGCGCCGAGTCGGTCAGCTTGACGCTGTCGTTGGCCGGCCCGGTCACCGGCTTGGCGCTGGCCGCCGTGGCGTCCTGAGTGCTGCCGCCGCTCTGACCACTTTGGGTCTGCGGCAGAACCGGCAGTCCGTTGGAGGTGATGGTGGTGTTCATGGCTGGTCTCGTAGTCCCTGACTCGATGGGTTTCGGGTCTTGCCTATGGAAGCTATCGGCTGGCTGACGGGAAACTTTAGGCTCCTCGTGCCGCCGGTCGGGCAGGTTAATGCATACTGGGTCACGGAAGCGCCTCCACCAGCCCAGCCCCACGCACGATAGCGTCGATCGGCTTCCCGGAGCTGTCGTTGCGCACGCGCAGGCGTGCGCCGGTGTCGCCGCTGCCGAGGGCTACGCCGGTGGCGCGTACCTCGATGCCGCTGATACGGGCAATCATCTGAACATGGTCGCCGGCCTTTACGGTCTGGCGGCTGCCCATGGCGCTGGGCGTGAGCACACTGCCGGCCATGAGCGGCCGGGCCAGCGAGCGTCCGGCCACCTGGTCGAGCGAATCGATATAGCCATAGCCCAGCCGTGTGATATCGCGTTCCTCGCCATGCACGTCGGCCGCGGTGATGCCGTCGCCGCGTTGCAGGGGGCGCGTGGTCACCAGTACCTGGCGATAAAGCTGCAGGCGTACCGGCACGCGGATCTTCCAGCCGCCCGCCATGGGGCAACTGACTTCCACGGCCATGCGTGCGGAAGGGCGGGCCTCGTTGGATATGGCTGTTTTCAGTGGTGCGGTGCACTCGGCCAACTGCAGGCGCGAGTCAAGCTTGTCTGCCTGCACCTCCGCGCGGCTGCCCGATGCGGCGTAGTGCTGACGCAACGCATCCTCGGCGGCCTGACGCAGACGATCCGGCGAGGAGGGCGCGGCCTGCGCCGGCATGGCGCACGCCCAGGCCGCGCCCAGCAGCGCGAACGCTGTGGCGTAGCTCAAGGGGCTGCGCGGAACAAACCTCATGCAACCGCATCCGCGAGCAGCACGCCCAGTTGCTGATGAATGGTTTCGCGTTCGGCTTCGACTCGGTTGGGGTAATCGGCCGCGCGTTGCAGATCGCCTTGGCTGATCAGGCTGACGAAGGCGCCGGCATGGGTGCTCAAGCGCTGGCCCGCGGCCATTAACTGCTCGGCGGCCGGATGGGCGGCGTGCTTGTCGGCGAGGCGTGCAAGTACATGATCGAGTACGGCGGTGTCGAACCAGCGGCGGTCGAGTGCGGCCGGTTCGTGCAAGGCCAGCTCCATCGCCTGTCGCAAGCCCTGGATCGACTCGCGCAAGCTCAAACTGAGGCCGGCCAGGGAATGCTCCGCATCCTGGTCGAGCCAACCCAGGCACAAGCGGTGCGACAACACGCAGGCGCGGTCCAGCGCCTCGGCCTGGCGACGCGCTTCGACCGTACGTTTCTGCAAGACACCGAGTGCGGCCTGCGAACCGGCGATGCGTGCGCTTTGCGAATCCGAGCTTTGTTGTACGTTTTGCAGGCGCGTCATCGCGCCATGCAAGGTCTCCGCGCCCTCGCGCAATGCGCTGGCGGTGTGGGTGATGCGTTCCTGTGCGTTCTCCAGGCGGCGCATGCCTTGCTGCACGTCGCCGTCGAGCTGTTGCGAGAAATCGCCGATGGAACCGGTTACCGCTTCGATCTCGCCGGTGGCCTGGCTGGTTTTTTCGGCCAGCTGCTTCACCTCGTCGGCAACCACGGCAAAGCCCTTGCCGGCTTCGCCCGCGCGCGCGGCTTCGATCGCCGCATTCAGGGCGACCAGGTTGGTCTGATGGGCAATCTCCTGCACGCTCGCGGTGAGCTTGCGGATCTGCGCGACCTGTTCGGCCAGTTTGGCCTGGTTGCGATTCATGGCCGACAGCGCGCTGCGCAGCAGGCGCAGCTGCCCATCGACTTCGTTTACCGTCGCCGCACCGTGGCGGGTGGTTTCCCGGGCCTGCTCGATGCCATTGACGGTTTGCTGCAACCCCGACGAAATCCCGGCGCCCCCATCCGTCAAACGTCCGACGCCGGCCCGGCTCTCGCCGGTGGCTTCTTCCAGCGCCTGGTGTTCGCGCAATAGCGCCTGCGCCGCGTTGAGCATCAGACTCTGTTGCTCTACCGCCTGCAGCGCCACCGCTGCCGGTTCGCTCGGCCTGGCCAGCGCAAGCAAGGGAGCCAATGCGTCCGCCATCGCCGGATACTCGCGCGACAGACGCTCGACCTGCGCGGTATGGCCTTTGGCGGCTGCCTGAGCCAGTGCGGCGAGTTGCTTGCTGCGGATAAAACTCATGGACGAAAGCATTCCTGATGAGGGTTGTCTCCCCATAGATCGGCTGGAGACGGCGGAGCTTGAGGATGCAAGGCGTGTGCCAGGGGGCGGAGTGAGTGGAAAGGAGTGAGGAGTGAGAAGAGCCGCTATCTCCACGCCATGTCTCATGCCCTCTTAGTCGTCATTCCGGCGCAGGCCGGAATCCATTCCTCAGCACTTCCGCTTGAGAAACTCCACCTGATACGCGAGAGGCTGAGGAGTGGATTCCGGCGTGCGCCGGAATGACGAGGTAGGAGGGTATTGTTGGAAATCTGGAGACGCTAAAGCTCCCCCCAATCCTGCCGATAACCTACCTGTCCTCTTGCGCGTCAGATTTCCGTCTCCTCAACCCTTGAGTAGACGAGAAGGCCTTCTCTGATCCAGTGCAAACCCAGCTGCCAAGCCACTTTCCAGGCCATGGCACGCAACTTGCCACAGACACCTCGCGGCGACCGCCGTGGGGAGTTTGCGATGAGTCAAATCAACGACAACTTGTTCGGATTGCACACGCAAGCGCTAGGCCTTTGGCAGAAGCGTGCCGAGGTGCTGTCCGGCAACCTGGCCAATGCCGACACGCCGGACTATCTCGCGCGCGATGTGGATTTCCGCAAGGCGTTGACCCAGGCGAGTGGTAATCAGCTGCCCCTGAACGCGCCGACCGCGGGGCAGATCGATCCGAATGCCAATGCGGGTGAACAGCTCGCCTACCGTGTACCCACACAGCCGTCGATGGACGGCAACACCGTCGATACGCAGGTCGAACAGGCGCAGTTCGCCGGTAACACGGTGCACTACCAGGCCAGCCTCAGTTTCATCACGGCGCAGATTCACATGCTGCGTACCGCCATTACCGAGGGCCAGAGCTGATGTCCTCTCTCTTCAAGATTTTCGATACCGCCGGTTCGGGCATGGCGGCGCAGTCGACGCGGCTCAATACCGTGGCGAGCAACTTGGCCAACGCCGACACGGTCAGCTCGACGCCAGAAGGTGCCTATCGTGCAAAGGAGCCGCTGTTCGCGACCCTGCACGACAACGCGCTCAAGGCCGGTGCGGCTGCGCAGAACGACGGCACCAGCGGCGTGCAGACCCTGGGCGTGAGCGAGAGCCAGGCCGATATCCAGTCGCGTTACGAGCCGGGCAATCCGATGGCCGACGCCAATGGTTATGTCTACGGCAGCAACGTCAATCCGATCGACGAACTGGTCAACATGATCTCGGCGTCGCGTTCGTATCAGAACAACGTCGAAGTCATGAACACGGCCAAGCAGCTGATGCTCAAGACGCTGGACGTGGGCAAGTAACGGGGAACATGAGATGACTGCCGTCAATACCAACAACACCACGAACAACACCAATAACTCGAGCAGTAGTTCGGGTGCGGGCAGTGCCGCTTCGGCATCGATCAGCCAGGCCGATTTCCTGAAGCTGCTGACCGCGCAGCTGCAGGCGCAGGACCCGACCAATCCAATGGACAACTCGCAGTTCGTCGCGCAGCTGGCCCAGTTCAGCCAGCTGCAGGCAACGCAGGATCTGGACACGAACCTGCAGTCGCTCAGCTCCAACATCAATACCTCGATGCAGACCTCGCAGGTGATCAACTCCTCGTCGCTGCTCGATCGCAACGTCCTGGTGCCGTCGACGAACATGACGCTCACCAGCGGCACGCCCGCTGGCGGTGCCGTCAATTTCACGGCAGCAGGTACGGCGACGGTGACGATCAGCGACGCAGCCGGCAACCCGATCCGGCATATCACCGTCAGCAACACCAGCGCGGGTCTGACGCAGTTTTCCTGGGACGGGAAGGACGACAACGGCAATGCGGTCTCGCCGGGTTCGTACGCGATTTCTGCCAGCACCGGCAGCGGCAGCAGCAGTTCGTTGGATACGTATGTGTCCGGCAAGGTCTCGGGCGTCGGCTTCGGTGGCGACAGCGTGGGTACCTATCTCCAAGTGACTGGCGTGGGCGGCGTGCCGCTGAGCCAGGTCGCGCAAATTCTCTGACCGAAGACGTCCGAGCGCTTCACCTTCTTGAGGAACTAACGCATGGCTCTGAATCAGGCACTCAGTGGCATCAACGCGGCGCAGGCCGATCTGAATGTCATCGCCAACAACATCTCCAACGCCAACACGGTGGGCTTCAAGGGCTCGCGTGCTGAGTTTGCCGACGTGTACGCGGTGACCGGTTTGAATCTCAATGCCACGGCAGTGGGCGGCGGTACGCGCCTGTCCGATGTGGCGCAGCAGTTTGCCCAGGGCGACACGCAGACCACCGGCAACAGCCTGGACATGGAAATCAACGGCAACGGCTTCTTCACGCTCAATACCGGCGCCGGCCTTGCATATACCCGCGCAGGCGATTTCAAGAAACTGGACGACGGCACTGTCGTAAGCAACGACGGCTACAAGTTGCAGATCTATCCGCCGACCGCCAACGGCTCGTTCGATACGAGCACGCTGACCAACCTGCAGCTGGTCAGCTCACAGAGCACGGCCACCGCGACCACCAAGGCGAGCATCGTGGCCAACCTGCCGGCCAGCGCCGCGCCGCCGACGGTAACGCCGTTCAGCCCGACCGACGCCAATAGCTACACCAATGCCACCACGTTCGCGGTGTTCGACTCGCAGGGTGGTACGCACCAGGCCACGGTGTATTACGTCAAGACCGCGACCAATACCTGGGACACGCATCTGTATGTGGACGGCCAATCCGCCGACACCACGCCGCCGCAGCAGCTGACGTTCAACTCCGCGGGCCAGATCGCCACGCCCACTACCGGCACATTGGCCTATAACCCGATCAACCTCGGCAATGGCTCCAATCCGCTGACGTTGACCTTGAACTTCTCCAACACCACGCAGTTCGGCACCGACTATACGCCGGGCACCATCAACAAGGATGGCGCGGAAGCGGGCACGCTGACCAGCATCGACATCAACAGTTCGGGCGTGGTCACCGCGAACTATTCCAACACCACCAGCACGGTGCTGGGCCAGGTGGCGATCGCCAACTTCGCCAACACGCAGGGTCTGCGCCAGCTCGGCAATACCAATTGGGCGGCGAGCAGCGATTCGGGTACGGCGGTAATGGGTACGGCCAACACCGGGCAGTTCGGCAGCATCACCTCGGGCCAGCTCGAATCGTCCAATACGGCCGATACCACCGCGCAGCTGGTCGACATGATCCAGGCACAGCGCGCCTATCAGGCGAATGCGCAGGTGCTGTCGACCGACAACACGCTGGCTTCGTCGCTGTTCAACGCGGTCTCGCGTTAATTAGGGGCCCGCCATGGACCGTTCCGTCTACGTAGCGATGACCGGGGCGACGCAGATCATGCGCGCCCAGGACGCCGTCAGCCACAACCTGGCGAATGCGTCGACGGTCGGTTTCAAGTCGGAGTTGAATGCGTTTCAAAGCGTGCCCGTGCTCGGCCAGGGGCTGGGCACGCGCATCAACGCGGTGGCGCAAGGCATCGGCCAGGACGTTGCGCAGGGAACGACCAGCACCACCGGTCGTTCGCTCGATGTTTCCGTGCAGGGCGGCGGCTGGATTGCGGTGCAGACACCCGACGGCAACGAAGGTTACACGCGCGCGGGCGACCTGCAGTTGACCGCTGATGGTGGTTTGACCGATTCGCGCGGCAATCAGGTATTGGGCAATTCCGGTCCGATCAACCTGCCCGATGCCGCACAGATCTCGATCGGCAATGACGGCACGGTGTCGACGGTGCCGCTGGGGCAGGGGCCCGACTCGGTGGCGACGGTCGATCGCATTCGCCTGGTCAATCCCGATCCGACGCAGATGCAAATGGGCAGCGATGGCCTGATGCACATGAACGACGGTACGCAGGCACCGACCGATGCCAACGTGCGGTTGTCGTCGGGCACGCTCGAAGGCAGCAACGTCAACCCGTCCGCCGAGCTGGTGAAGATGATTTCGCTGTCGCGTCAGTACGACATGCAGGTGAAGTCGATCCGCACCTCGGAAGACAACGCCGACTCCGCCAAGCAGCTGTTGCAGGCGAGCTGAGCGTAACTAATTCTTTTCTGGAGCCAAGCACATGCTTTCATCCTTGTGGATTGCCAAGACCGGTCTCGATGCGCAGCAGACGCGCATGGACGTGATCTCCAACAACCTGGCCAACGCCAACACCACGGGATTCAAGAGCTCGCGTGCCTCGTTCCAGGACCTGATCTATCAGAACAAGGGCCAGCCCGGCGGCCAGACCACCGAGCAGACGCAGTCGCCGACCGGCATGATGCTCGGCACCGGCGTGAAGATCGTCGGCACGCAGAAGATCTTCACCCAAGGCAATCCGACCCAGACCGGCAACGCTTTCGATCTGCAAATCGGTGGCGACGGTTTCCTGCAGGTCAGCATGCCCGACGGCACGATCGCCTATACGCGCGACGGTTCGTTGCATCCCGACCAGAACGGTCAGCTGGTCACCGCCGATGGTTATCCGCTGGAGCCGGCGATCACCCTGCCGCCGAATTACGCCAGTGTCACCATCGGTACCGATGGCACCGTCTCGGCAACGTCGAACGGCACCGCGACACCGACCACGCTCGGCACCATCCAGCTTGCGAATTTCGTCAATCCGGCAGGTCTGCAACCGCTGGGGCAGAACCTCTATGTCGAAACCGCATCGAGCGGTACCGCGCAAACCGGTCAGCCGGGTCTGAACGGCATGGGCACGCTTACGCAGGGCTCGCTGGAATCTTCCAACGTCAACGTGGTGGAAGAAATGGTCAACATGATCGAAACCCAGCGCACCTACGAAATGAACTCCAAATCCATCAGCAGCACCGACCAGATGCTGCAGGATCTCACGGACAAGCTATGAGCACGTTCATTCTCCCTCGTTTGGCCCTGGCCGCGCTGGCCTTGGCCGCGCTCGCCGGTTGCGCGATGGAGTCGCCGCACAAGGACGATGCCGAATGGGCTGCAACTGCTCCTGTGGCGCCTTCTGCGGCGCCAGCAGCGGACGGTTCGATCTTTCACGACGAACAGAATATGGAGCTGTTCTCCGACCCGCGCGCGCATCGTGTCGGCGACATTCTCACCATTACGCTGATCGAAAGCACGCAGGCCAGCAAGAAGTCCGAAACCAGCACCAGCAAGACCGATAAGACCGGTATCGATGCACCGACCATCCTGGGCCAGTCGCTGAAGTTCGGCGGCAAGGCGGCGGACATCACCACCAATGCCGCGCGCAGCTTCGACGGTAACGGCAGCAGCAGCCAGAGCAACCAGCTCACCGGCCAGATCACCGTCACCGTCGCGCAGCGCCTGACCAACGGCAACCTGCTGGTGCGCGGCGAGAAATGGCTGACGATCAACCAGGGCCAGGAACTGGTGCGTATCTCGGGCATCGTGCGTGCACAGGATATCGGCCAGGACAACAGCGTGCCGTCCACGCGCGTGGCCGATGCCCGCATTACCTATACCGGTCGCGGCACCCTGGCCGAAGCCAATACCAAGGGCTGGCTGTCGCGCTTCTTCAGCTCCAAGTGGATGCCGTACTGATGAATACGCCGATGGCCATGAGAGGAGTTGCCGCCTTTGCCTTCGCCATCCTGGCGTTGCTGGCTACCACGCATGCGCATGCCGACAAGGTGCGCGACCTGGCGCAGGTCGCCGGCGTGCGCAGCAATCAGTTGATCGGCTACGGCTTGGTCGTCGGCCTCGACGGCAGCGGCGACCAGACCACACAGGCGCCGTTCACTACGCAAAGCCTGGAAAACATGTTGCAGCAGTTTGGCGTGACCATTCCCGCCAGCGCTCGCCCGCAGTTGAAGAATGCCGCGGCGGTTACGATTACCGCCGAACTGCCGCCGTTCGCCAAGCCCGGTCAGACCATCGACATCACGGTGGCGTCGATCGGCAATGCCAAGAGCATTCGCGGCGGTGAGCTGTTGATGGCGCCGCTGCGTGGTGCCGACGGCAACACGTATGCGATTGCGCAGGGTAGTGTCGTGGTCGGTGGCGTCAGCGCGCAGGGCAAGAGTGGGTCCAGCGTGCAGGTGAATATTTCCGCCAGCGGCCGTATTCCCAATGGCGCGACGGTCGAGCGCAGCGTGGCCTCGTCGTTCAGCCAGGGCGGCGACCTGATGCTCAATCTCAATACACCCGATTTCATTACCTCATCGCGTATTGCCGATGCGATCAATCGTGCCTACGGCGCCGGTACGGCGCGTGCGCAGGATGGCGGTTCGGTGGTGGTACGCGGCCCGGTCGATGCGTCGCAAAAGGTAGCTTGGCTGGGCGCGATCCAGGCGCTCGAAGTAACTCCGGGCGATGCGCCTGCACGCGTGGTGGTCAACTCGCGTACCGGCACCGTGGTCATCGGCTCGGACGTGCGCGTCAGTGCTGCGGCCGTAGCGCACGGTGCGATCCAGGTCACCATCAGCGAACAACCGGCGGTCAGTCAGCCCAATGCTTTCGGTCAGGGTCAGACGGCCGTGGTGCCCAACAGCAGCGTGTCGGTCAGCGAAGACGGCGGCCACATGTTCAAGTTCGGCCCCGGCGCGAGCCTGGACTCCATCGTGCGCGCGGTCAATCAGGTGGGCGCCGCGCCCAGCGATCTCATCTCCATCCTGCAGGCGCTCAAGCAAGCCGGTGCCCTGCATGCCGAACTCGTCGTGATCTGACATGGCGGTCAACGACGCCACCATGCAAAGCGTCAACACCTGGACGGATCTGTCCGGGTTCAACGGCATGCGAGCGGCTGCGCAGAGCGACGCCAAGTCGGCGCTGCCGGCAGTCGCCAAACAGTTCGAGTCGATCTTCACTCAGATGATGCTGAAGTCGATGCGCGATGCAGGTGTTGGCGATGGGTTGACCGACAGCCAGGCCAGCGACTCCTGGCGCGACATGTTCGACCAACAGCTGTCGATCAATCTGTCCCAGAATGGCAACGGGCTGGGTATCGCGCAAATGCTGGTCAAGCAGCTCGGTGGGGCCGCAGGTAGTGCCGGCATTTCTGCCGATAGCGTGCAGCAGAAGCTGAACTCAGCTGCCAGTTCGGTAGCCTCAGCCGCCCAGAAGGCCGAGCCGTTCCTGCCGCAGAACGCGGCAGACTTTGTCGCCAAGCTGTTGCCGAGTGCGCAAGAGGCTGCAAAGAAGCTCGGCGTGTCGGTAAAGGCCGTGCTCGCACAGGCCGCGCTGGAAACCCAATGGGGCCAACATATGCCGCACGGCAAAGGGCAGAGCAGCAACAACCTGTTCGGGATCAAGGCTGGCTCCAGTTGGGACGGCAAGAAGGTCAGCGTGCCGACGCTGGAATACGAAGATGGCGTGGCGGTGCGCAAACAGGCGCAGTTCCGCGCGTACAACTCGGCCGGCGAATCCTTCGACGACTACGCCAAGATGATCAGCGAGAACCCGCGCTACGCCGGTGCCAAGGGGCACGGCGACGATGTGATGGGTTTTGCCAAGGGCTTGGTCGCTGGCGGCTACGCCACCGATCCCAGCTATGCGCACAAGCTTGCGGCGATCGCCAATGGGCCTGTGATGCGCCAGGCACTGGCAGCCGTGCAGCAAGCCATGCAGAGCACTGCCTCGGCTGCGGGCAAGGTGGCCACGACGGTCGCCGATACCGTGAATCAGGATATCGGTCAGGCGATCGATATGCTCAAGAATGCCGTCAATTTGCCGACACCCCCTTTGTGAAGCTCTAGGACTGTTCCATGGCGAATATGCTCAACATCGGTGTTTCCGGCCTCAACGCGGCGCAAGTCGGGTTGAATACGGTCGGCAACAACCTCGCCAATCTCAATACGGATGGCTATAGCCGCCAGACGGTGGTGCAGTCCGAGGTTATCGGCCAGGCCGACGGGCGATTCACGATCGGCGGCGGCGTCAACGTGGATTCGGTGCAGCGTGAGTACAGCAGCTATCTGACCACCGCGGTCTGGCAGCAGAACTCCGGCTTGCAGCGCGCCACGACGTACAACGACCTCAATACGACGCTCAACAGTATTCTTACCGGCAGCGGCAATCTGCAAGGCGCGCTCGATAATTTCTACGGTGCATTCAGCACGGTAGCCAACTCGGCGGGCAGTTCCTCCAGTCGCACCGCGCTGCTGGGCAGTGCAGGCTCGGTCACGGCCGTCTTCAACACGCTGGGCCAGCAGCTGAGCTCGCAGCAGTCGCAGGTCAACAGCCAGATCAGCAATACCGTCAACAGCGTCAACGACACGGCCAGCAAGATCGCCGCACTCAATGCGCAGATCCGCCAGAGCCCCGCGGACCAGGTGCCCAATGCCTTGCTCGATCAGCGCGACGGACTGGTAAAAACGCTGTCCGGTCAGCTTGGCGTGTCGACCGTGGCCGAAAACGACGGCACGATCAGCATTTACACGTCGAGCGGGCAGAGCCTGGTATCTGGCAACAAATCATTCGCGTTGTCGACCGGAAACAACGTCTACGATCCGGGCCAGACGGATCTCTTCGATAGTGCCGGCAACGACATCACGACCAAGTTGAGCGGTGGCAGCCTTGGTGCCTTGCTCGACTATCGCAACAACGTGCTCAACCCGGCGCAGAACCAGTTGGGGCAGGCGGCGATTGCGCTGTCGTCCAGCATCAATGCGCAGCAGGCCAAAGGCCTGGACGCGAACGGCAACCTGGGTCAGCCGATTTTCAGCACGCCGACGCCGAACGTGTTGCCCTCCACGAAGAACACCGGCACCGCGGCGATTTCGGCAAGCATCACCGACGTCTCCAAGTTGACAACGTCCGATTACAACCTCAGCTACGACGGTACGGCCTGGAACCTGCACACCAGCACCGGACAGAGCGTGCCGTTGACGACGAATCCGGATGGCAGTTTCAGTGCCGATGGGCTGACCTTCAGCGTGGCCTCGGGCGCCGCCCAAGCCGGCGACAGCTACGTCATCCAGCCGACGCGCAATGCGGCCACCTCGCTCAGCGTGGTACAGACCGACCCGACCAAGATAGCCGCAGCGGCTGCGCTGACCACCACGGCGGGCACCACCAACAACGGCAACGCCACGGTCAGCTCGATCAAGGTCACCGATCCGACCAACGCAGCGCTGCTCAGCAGTGCCAAGGTCACGTTTACGTCGGCAACGGCGTATCAGGTCACCGATAGCAGCGGCAATGTGCTTTCGAGCGGCACCTATACGCCGGGGCAGCCGATCACCGCAAACGGCTGGAGCCTCACGCTGACCGGTACGCCGGGAGCCAACGATAGCTTCAGTGTTGCAGCCAACAGCAACGGTCTGAACGACAACTCCAATGCGCTTGCCATGGCGGCGCTGGCCGATGGTGGTGTGCTCAATGGCGGCAAGACATCCGTGCTCGCCTCCTATGGCAACCTGACCACCTTCGTGGGTACGGCCGGCAGTCAGGCGGCGAGCAATCTCAGCACCCAGACCAGCCTGTACAACCAGGCGGCCGGCGCGCAACAGAGCGTATCGGGCGTAAACATGGATGAAGAAGCCGCCAACATGGTCAAGTACCAGCAGGCTTATCAGGCATCCGCGCAGATCATCACCACCGCGCAGACCATCTTCGCCAGCCTGCTTCAGGCCGTACAGGGATAAGCCACGATGCGCATTTCCACCAGCTGGCAGTTTCAGCAGTCGCTCAGCACCATGCTCAACCAGCAGAGCGCGCTGGCCAATACGCAGAACCAGGTCACCACCGGCAAGCGCATCAATGTTGCGTCCGACGATCCCACCGGCGCCGCGCAGGCACTCAGCCTCAATCACATCCTGGCGAGCAACGCGCAGTACACCTCGAACATCAATGCCGCCAATACACGCCTTACCACCGAGGGTGGTGCGCTGGACTCGGTGACATCGCTGCTTGACCGCGCACGTACGTTGGCGTTGAACGGCATCAATGGTTCCTTGTCGCCGAGCGATCGCCAGAACATGGCGACCGAGCTGACCCAGATTCGCGACCAGCTGGTGCAATTGGCCAATACCACCGACACCAACGGCGCCGCCCTGTTTGCCGGCACCAGTACCACGACTGCGCCGTTTACCAAGAACTCGGACGGCACGGTGACTTACAACGGCAACGACGGTCAGTTGAATACCGCCGTCGGCTCAAGCCTGCAGGTGCCGATCGGCGATGCAGGTAGCACTGTCTTCATGAACCTGCCGGCTGGTAATGGTTCGTTCGTTGCCGGTGCGGGCGGTGCCAACACAGGCACGCTCATCGTTGGCGACAACAGCGTGACCGATACCAGCGCCTGGAATGCGGCCAAGGTGTCGACCGGTGGTGCGATCAATATCACTTTCGCTGCCGGCGGAGCTTGGACGGCGACCGATGCCACCGGGAATGCCATTGTCGATAGCAGTGGCAACCCGGTGGGCGGTACGTATACCGACGGTGGCAGCATCAGTTTCGACGGCATGTCGATTGCTTTGAGCGGCACGCCGGCAGCTGGCGACACGATCGGCGTCAAGACGGATCAGAGCCAGGATGTCTTCAGCACCCTCAACAATATGATTACGGCGCTGGGTAGCGGTGCAAGCGACACGCAATTGGCCAATGCGATGAATCGTCAGATCGAGTCGATTGACCAAGCCGAGAGCAGTGTCACCAATACCCAGGTATTGATCGGTAATCGCCTCAATACGCTCGATCAGCAGAGTTCGGCGTATTCGGATCTCAATGTGACGTATACCTCGGCGTTGTCGGATGTGCAGGATGTCGATCCTTATACGGCCATCAGCAACCTGTCCTTGCAGTCGTCGGCGTTGCAGGCGTCGCAGCAGGTGTTTGCGCAGATGAAGTCGATGACGTTGTTTAATTATTTGAAGTGATGGGTGGGGTGCACCTGGTGCATCAGATCAGCCCCCAAACATCGTCATCCCCGCGAAGGCGGGGATCCAGTGGCTTCGGTGGTGGGTTGTCGCTGGAGCGTGCATCGCTCTGGCCTGGCGTTCGTGCCAGAAAGTCGCCTACGGCGTGTTTCGCCGACCTGCCGGTCGCCGAGTTACTTTCTTTGCTTGTCCAAAGAAAGATAACCAAAGAAAGGACACCCCTAGTCCGCCGTCCTTCGGACCGTGAGGTTTGGCCGGGCTTTTCGACAGGACGTCCCTGTCTTGTCGAAAAGGACTCGGCGTCCCTGCCGAGTCCCCCTTCGGGGCCTGATCGTCCAAACCTCACTCGGCTCCCGAGGGGGCCCGAAGAGCTGATCGCTCGCTGCGCATCGCTTGTCGAGAGCAAAGCTGCACTGTGGGTGATGTTCCCGCGAGCACCCGGCCCCCTCACCCCAACCCTCTCCCCCGGCAAAGCCAGGGGAGAGGGAGCAGGTGGCGAGAGAACGAAGAAAAGAGGCTCCCTCAGTCAGTCCCCTCTCCCCTGGCTTTGCCGGGGGAGAGGGTTAGGGTGAGGGTGAGGGGGAACGCTTTAAGTCCTCACCGCCAAGACGCCTCGCGCACAGATTCGGCGCACCTCAGAAGCGCTTGAAGTGTCCCCACTCGGTTCGAGTAGACGGCACGAACGGTTTTATCCCTCAATGCTGCTCAGAGCTCTTGATCCACAGGCCATTTCTCTTGGGTTACTTTCTCTTTACTCCGGACCTAAAGGTCCTTCGCCCTCCGGGCCGGCTTCGCCGTTCGCATGCGCTGCGCGCAAGCGTGGGCCAGCAAAGAGAAGGTGACTCGCTCGCCGGCAGGCGAGTGAAACGCCCGCTGCGTAAGCGGCCAGGTCGCCAAAGCATCCAGGCAAGAACCAAGCACTAACGCCACTGGGTTCTGGCCTACGCCGGAATGACGACCTAAGGGAGTTCGTGTCAAACATGGAGGTGACCGGGGCGACCGTCGCAGACCCAAAAAAAGCGCCCCCACAAAATCACCCAGGCGTCCAAGCCTCCCTCCACTCCACCAAATTCGCCCCCTCCAACATCCACCCATCACGCACCGCATCCCGCAACCGATCACCAGCCACCACCGTCGCATCCCGATCCACCAGATGCATACGAATAGCCCCCATCCAATCCTTGTACCGATTCTTCACCCGCGTCACCGGCAAATCATCGCGATAACAGGCGATATCGCTGCACACCACCGGAAACCCGCAAATCCCATATTCAAGCAAGCGCAAATTACTCTTGCATTCGTTGAAGGGGTTTTCTTCCAGCGGCGCCAGTGCGAGATCGAGATTCAGAGCGGCGAGCTTGGCGGGGTATTCATGGATGCGCACCCCAGGATGGAACTCCTTCACATAGGGTTTGAGCTTGTCCGGGCACATGCCCATGAAGACCCAATCCACCTCATCGGCCAGATCGCGCACCACATCGGCAATCAGCTCGAGATCGCCGCGATGGCTAAGGCCACCGGCCCAGCCAACGCGCGGCTTTTCGTTGTGCTGGCGTTCCACTCGAAGATCGCCCCACCAGTCCAGTGGAAGGCGATTCCGTACGACCCTGATATCGGCATGCAGGGAGCTGAACTTGTCCGCCAGCTCCGGCGTGGATACGACAAATCGATCGACCAGGCTCATCGCCTTGCGCAGCGATTTGAGGATGTCCTTGGGCATCTCGTTGCGGTGCGCGCTCTTCAGCGGCAGGTTGGTCAACAGGTCGTCCAGCTCATAGATGCGGAATGCGCGTGACAGGTCGGCGACATGCTGGATGGACTCCAGTTGTATGTCGGTGAGCTGACGCTGATAGATAATGACTTGCGGATCGAAGCGTTCGATCGTGGTGGGCAGGTGCAGGCGGTCGGTGATGCAGCCCTCGATCAGGCCGGCATCCTGCATGGCGGTGAACGGCTGGCGGATGCGATAGTGTCCGCAGCCATTGCTGTCGGCCGGGTGGGCCAATATGCGTGGCGCCAGTGGTTGCGAAAACGGCTGCCATGCCATCGATCGCTGCGGCGACAGCAGAAAACCTTCGTCGTGCAGGCTGAGGTTGACGTTATAGGCGGGATCTCGCGCCAACAAGGGCAGCCATTTGCGATACATCGCGTTCTGCTCGCCACGGAAGCGCAGCGCCTTCGCTTCCTGGCTCGCGGTATCGACTTTCTTCTGGCTGACGCTGCCCTCGTGCATGAGGCGTGCGTAGGGTGTCCACACGGTAAGGTAACCGGCCTCGCGCACCTTCAGACAGAGGTCGACATCGTTATAGGAAACCTTGAAGTCGACTTCGTTGAGGCCACCGACTTCCTCGTAGACCGAGCGGCGAATCATCAGGCAAGCCGCGGTGACGGCCGTATAGTTCTGGTCGACTTGTAGACGCTGCATGTAGCCCGGTGCATCCGGCTCAGCATGAATGAACGGGTGATCGGCCGGACCGCGCAGGCCGAGCACGACACCACCATGCTGGATACGCCCGTCCGGGTAGTGCAGCTTGGCGCCGACGATGCCTACTTCCGGCCGCTGCGCATGATGGAGCAGGGCGTCGATCCAGTCTTCGTGTAGAACGGCGGTGTCGTTGTTGAGCAGGATCAGGTATTCGCCACGCGCCTGTGCGACCGCGAAGTTGTTGATCGCCGAATAGTTGAACGCGTGCGGGTAACGCAGCACGCGGATTTTCTCGCTGCCCAGCTTGGCGATGCCGTCCAGATATGCACAGGCGGCCGGGTCGCGGCTATCGTTGTCGACGATCAGCAGTTCGTAACGCGCGTACTTGGTGCGTTCGATCAGGCTGTCGATCAAGCCGTTGAGCATCGGCAGCTGGTCGCGCGTCGGCACGATGATCGACACCAACGGTTTGTGTTGATGCAGGTAGCGTACGCGGTTGACCCCGGGAAGGCCGCCCGAGTGCAGCTCGTGCGCGATACCGAGGCGTTCCAGGTGAGCCTGCACGATCTGCGACGACTGTTCCGCTACCGCGGGTTGAGCCAGCCAGGAGGCGTGGGGCGTGCCAGCGTGGTACAGCACCTCCGGGAGATGGCCGACCGCAGGCAGGCCGAGTTGTTCGATCACGCGAAACAGGAAGTCGGCATGGCTGAGCGCGTCGAACCGGGTGTCCCAACCGCCAAGCTCCGTCAACGCGTCCCGGCGCACGGCCAGGGTGCGGCCGATATAGGGATAGCTGCGTAGAAGGTCGAGATTGACGTCGGGCTTGAGCAACGGCTGTTCGTAGCCATCGCTGCCCAACGCGTCTTCGTCGAGATAGCAGCACGACAGTTCCGGCTGCGCCTGGGCATGGTCGGCCAGGATCAACAAGGCGTGTTCGGCCAGTTCGTCGCCCGCCCAGATCGGCAGGAGCCAGTCGGCATGGCCGAGTTTCGCCAGGGTGTTGAATTGCTCTATCCCATCGCCGCGCAGCGGCTGGACGCCAATGCCGTCGGGCAAGGCGGGCGCGTGGTTGGAAAGCACATGGATCGCTACACGCTTGTGCGTCTGCGCCAACAGGCTGTCGAGACTTCGGCGCAGGGCTGCGGTGTCGCCGGTCGTGTCGATCAGTACGACATCGACAGCCAGTTGCGTGGTGCGTTCCTGCGCCTGCGCTATCTGCGGCGGACGCAGCTTGAGCTGCGCCAGCCATTCGCGATAGGCCTCATCAGGGTTGAGCACCCTGCGGGTAAATTTGATGGCGCCTTCGTCCGCGACCACTTCGCGGCGGAAATAGTCGCCATGATGGATAGCCACGATGCGATGGTTGTGCACGTGGCGCACACCCATTTCCAAGAGGCGTTCCCACAGGTCCCAGTCGCCGGGATAGAAATATTTCCAGCAGCCAGGGTTGTAGCGAAAGGTCTTCAGGCATGCATGGTAAAGGCTGCCGATACGGGCGATGGCGCCATGCATGGGCGTTTCCGAACCGACTACGGTCTGTTCGACGCCGTTGTCGTCGTAGAACTGCACCTTGCCGTGGGCCCATTCGCTACGGGCGGTCTGGGCCGCTTGCAGCAACGAGGCGAGATGATCGGGCAGGAACTCGTCGTCGTCGTCGAGATGGGCAATCCAGGCCCCGCGCGCGCAACGAAGGCCGAAGTTGACCGGTTTGGTGCCGGCCACATACCACGATGGTCCTTTGTTCGCGGGATATTTCCCGCGTTGCTTCAGATTATGAAAGTGCAGGCGCGGATCGTCTGCGGTCGCCTCACGCAGCAGGTCGGCCTGATCCTGGTCCATGCGGTCGCCGACGATGATCAGTTCCCAATGTGGATAGGTCTGCCGCAGCACGCTGGGCAGCGTGCGCTCGATGATGATCCGGGCCCGGTTGTAGGTCGGCACGATGATCGAAATCAGCGGGTCGGGGCGATAGGCGTCGATATATCCAGGCAGTTCGCGCAAGGCGCGCAGACGCTGCTTGTCCTGTCCGCGCACGCGAGCTTTTTCGCGCAGGCCATGCTCGCTGAAGAACTGCTGCATCAGCTCGATGCGTTGGTGTGCCTGGCTCAGCTGCGATTGCAGGATGGACGGTTCGGGTCCGCTCATGGGCGTTTGTTCTCGGTCGGGGCGACGGCCAGCTCAGGCGGCGCGTACAAAAGGATGGCTCGCGGCGAGCGCCGCTTCCTGTGCCAGGATCGTCTCGCTCGGGCGTTCGCGTATGCGCCGAGCCGGTGCTCCAACGTAGACTCCCCAGGGGGCGATCGGACGATTGACCAGGCTGGCCGCTCCAACGGCGCTACCGTCACCTATTTCCGCGCCGGGAAGCAGCACGGAGTTCGTACCCACGAGTGCGTGGCGTCCGACCAGTACATGCGAGCGCAGGACGCTTCGATAAGCATCCGGAATGGTCGGATTGGTGAGGCCGCCGCCGAGGAAATCGTCCGAGCCGGTGATGACACGCACACCGGACGACAAACCGGAGAAGTCCCCGAGCACGAACTCGCCGCCGCCGGTGATCGAACAGAACGATGCGATATGCACATGGCTGCCGATCACGCTGGGCGCGCGCGCATAGATCATGACGAAGTCGTCAATGATGATGTTGTCGCCCAGCGTCATGTACTCGGCGCCGATGATCTTGGCGCCGGCATAGATGCGTACGTTACGGCCGACTTTTCGAAAGCCCATCTGGGCGGGATCGAGCAGGCTCATGCGTAGGCTCCCTGTTTAGATGTGACTTGCGTAAGCTCGGCCAGCGCCTGAGCGACGCGTTGCATCTGTTCCTCATCGATGTCGACGAAGAACGGCAGGCCGATCAGACGTTCGGCCAGCTCGTGCGCCACCGGCAGCGGGCCGACGGCAAAACTGGCGAAAGCCGGATGGCGGTCCAGAGTGGGGCAATACCATTGACGTGTTTCGATACCGCGCGCGAGCAGTGCCGGTTGCAGTTCGCGTGCCCGATAGCCGGGTGGAAGCAGGCCGACGAGAATCGGATAGATGCCGTTCTCGGCGCGGCGCTGCATCCGCAACTCAGGACAATATTGCTGCAGGATATGTTGATAGCGGGCCTGTACGGCACGGCGCCGTTCCACCACGACCGGCCACTGGTCGAGGGCGGCGTGTGCGACTGCCGCGTGGTATTCGCTGAGCTTGCCGTTTTCGCCAGCGACGAATACCTGGCTGCCGCGCTCGAGGTCGATCCCGAAATTGCTCAGGCGGCGCACCAGTGAGGTGAGCTGCTGGTCGTAGCTCACCACCATCCCGCCTTCGCCGGCAGCCAGGGCTTTGGTGGCGTGCAGACTGAAAACAACGTGGCAACGGCGTCCGACACGTTGATTGCCGAATGCGCCGGCCGCATCGATGATCACCGGAATGCCGGTGTCTTCGACGAATTTGTCCCAGGCCTCCACATCTTGCGGATTGCCGAACGTGGCCACCGGCATCACGGCGTCCACGCGGTGCCGTGCGGCATAAGCGCGTGCGGTTTCCGGCGTAAGCAGCCAGGTGTCCGCGTCCACGTCGCCGATCAAGGGGCGATAGCCGGCACGTATTACCGATGTCGCCGTGGCGACGAAGGTCAGCGCGGGCAGCAATACGCGCGCGCCTTGCATGAGTTCAAGCGCACACAGCGCCAGCTCCAGGCCGGCGGTACCGTTCGAGGCGGTTATCGCCGTGGGCGCCAGCGACGCCGGTGCAAAGCTGGCGGCGAAACGCTGCTCGAGCTGCAGCACCAGCGGGCCAAAATTGGTGTACCAGCGGTTGCTGTCGATCTGCCTTAGATAAGGAATCAGCGCGTCGGTGTCGGGCAATTGCGCGACCAGCAAGGGAATGCGCGGCGCGCTCATACGTTTGCGCTCGCGAGGGCACTGACGTTTGTCGCTGCTTGGATCGATGGCATCGCTGGTACCCCCTTAAAGCCAAATAAGCGTCGCAAGGCGCATGGACGTGGCGTCGGGTTTCCGACGCGCCATGCGCTGCTCAAGGGGTAGGGAGCAAGCTTGATGCCAACGCAGGAAGTTTCAGATGCGAAAAGACGCTTCAGGCCAGTCGTTTGCGCGAGTGCTCGGCAGCAGGCGGCGCAACTTTAATCGTTGCTGCCGTTCTTGCGAGGGCGGTCACGAAGCGAGTCGATGACAAAAAGGGGCGTGGATATCTCTCAAGTATTGTCGGCGAAGACCGATAAATTCCCCGAGGCGGATGGCAACCCATCAGGAATCCCCGCCGGATTCAAAACACATCTTGACCGGCTACCGGTTCCGTAGGAGACACACCATGTCACTCGTTATCAATACCAACGTTTCGTCGCTGACCGCGCAGAACAACCTGTCCAAGTCGCAGAGCGCGCTGGCAACCGCTACCCAGCGTCTGTCGTCGGGCCTGAAGATCAACAGCGCCAAGGACAACGCCGCGGGCTTCGCGATCTCCACCCGCTTTACCACCCAGATCGGCGGTATCGGTCAGGCCAGTTCCAACGCCTCGGACGCTATCTCCCTGGCTCAGACCACCGAGTCGGCCCTGGACGAAGTTACCTCCAACCTGCAGGCGATCCGCGATCTGGCCGTGCAGTCGGCCAACGGCAACTACACTGCCGACGACCGTAAGGCGATCGATACCGAAGTGCAGCAGCGTCTGTCGGAAATCACCCGTATCGCCAACCAGACCGACTTCAACGGCACCAAGGTGCTGGACGGTTCGGCCGGTACGCTGTCGTTCCAGATCGGCTCCAACGTCGGCCAGACCATCTCGATCTCCCTGGGCGGCGGCGCCAAGACCAGCCAGCTGGGTCAGGTTTCCGAAGTTTCCACGGGCGACATCAGTGGCGCATTCAAGGATGCCAGCGGCAACGCCACCTCGCTGGACCTGTCCAAGATCAGCCTGACCGGCTCCGACGGCAAGACCGTGACCCTGAGCGGCAAGGCCAACAGCCTGCAGGATCTGTCCGACGCGATCAATGCGGCCAACGTCCCGGGCACTACCGCTGCCGTCAGTGGCGACGGTAAGGGCATCAACGTCTACTCGACGGGCAGCATCACGGTGAGCGATGCGGGTGCCGCTTCGGGTACGGCCACGGCGACCGGTTCGATCTTCGGTGCCGCCACCTCGGTGAACGGTTCGTCCACGCTGACCACCTCGGGCACGGCTGTCACCGCCGCTGCCAGCGGTAGCCTGCAAGGCGGCGACGTGCTGTCGGTCGACGACTCCAACGCTCTGATTTCGCGCATCGACGTGGCACTGAGCTCGGTGTCGACGCTGACCTCGAACCTGGGTGCGATCCAGAACCGCTTCCAGTCGACCATCTCCACGCTGAGCGCCGAGAAGGACAACCTGACCGCTTCGCAGTCGACCATTCAGGACGCGGACTTCGCTACGGAAACGGCGAACCTGAGCAAGGCGCAGATCCTGCAGCAGGCCGGTATCTCGGTGCTGTCGCAGGCCAACTCGCAGCCGCAGCAGGTGCTGAAGCTGCTGCAGTAACCGACTCGTCAAGATCGGTGGCGCGCAGTAAGGCGTCACCGATAACGGAGCCGGAGTATGACGATAGCGGCGGTGAGCAATGCCGCCGCTATCGGTAAGACCGGGTTACGGGAAAAGCAACCAGACGATGTTGGATGCTTTTCCGGTGGTCTGGCTGGGGCCTTGTGGACAAGGCTGTTTGTGGGATCCAACGCGATCGTGACCGCTCTGGTCAACGCCAAAAAAGTGGCGGCGCACTATCCGATCGACGATTCAAGACCAGAATCAGTGCAACTTTAGCCCTGGCATCACTCTTGCAGATGCTGCCGGAAAGCGAACTGGTGTCAAAAAAATGCGACGGGTGTCTCTCAAGTATCGCCTGCGGGGGCCGAAAAACTCTCCGAGGCGGATGGCAAACCCCAAGGAATCCCGCCGGATTCGACATCGCATATGGACTGACTATCGGTTTCGCAGGGAGCACACCATGTCACTTGTAATCAACACCAACATTTCATCGCTGAACGCACAGAACAACCTGTCCAAGTCGCAGAGCGCATTGATGACCGCTACTCAGCGTCTGTCGTCGGGCTTGAGGATCAACAGCGCCAAGGACAACGCCGCAGGCTTCGCAATCTCCACCCGTTTCAGCACGCAGATCGGCGGTATCGGTCAGGCCAGCTCCAACGCGTCAGACGCCATCTCCCTGGCGCAGACCACCGAGTCGGCCCTGGACGAAGTTACCTCCAACCTGCAGGCGATTCGCGATCTGGCCGTGCAGTCGGCCAACGGCAACTACACCGCCGACGACCGTAAGGCGATCGATACCGAAGTGCAGCAGCGTCTGTCTGAAATCACCCGTATCGCCAACCAGACCGACTTCAACGGCACCAAGGTGCTGGACGGTTCGGCCGGTACGCTGTCGTTCCAGATCGGCTCCAATGTCGGCCAGACGATTTCGATCTCACTGGGTAGCGGCGCCAAGACCAGCCAGCTCGGCCAGGTGGCCCATGTGTCGACCGTCGACATCAGCAACGCTTTCAAGGATGCCAATGGCAGCGCCTTGACGCTCGATCTGTCCAAGATCAGCCTCACCGGCGCCGATGGCAAGGCCGTCGCCTTGACCGGCACGGCCAGCAGCCTGCAGGACGTTTCCGATGCGATCAATGCCGCCAACGTGGCAGGTACCAGTGCGGCGGTCAGCGCCGACGGCAAGAGCATCAACATCTACTCGACCGGCACGGTTTCTCTGGATGACACCGGTGCAGTCGATGCGACTGCCCAATTTACCGGCAGTATCTTCGCTGGCGCCACCTCGGTGAATGGTGCCTCCACGCTGACCACCGCGGGTACGGCCGTCACGGCTGTGGCCAGCGGTAGCCTGCAGGGCGGTGGCGTGCTGACGGTCGACGACTCCAACGCCTTGATCTCGCGCATCGACGTGGCATTGGGCACCGTATCGACGTTGACCAGCAACCTGGGTGCGATCCAGAACCGCTTCCAGTCGACCATCTCCACGTTGAGCGCCGAGCAGGACAACCTGATCACCTCGCAGTCGACTATTCAGGACGTCGACTTCGCCATGGAAACGGCGAACTTGAGCAGGGCGCAGATTCTGCAACAGGCCGGTATCTCGGTGCTGTCGCAGGCCAATACGCAGCCGCAGCAGGTGCTGAAGCTGCTGCAGTAATCGACTCTTGAAAGTCGGCGGCGCGCAGTAAGGCGCCGTCGACTGCAGGGCCGGAGTATGACGGTAGCGGCGACGGGCATCGTCGTCCTGCCGGCAAGACGGATTACGGGAAAAGCATGCAGTTCAGTTGCTTGCTTTTCCGGTGATCGGGCCAGTATCCCGGTGAACGGGGCCATCTATCGGAACGTGAGGATTGTCATGACTACCACCAGCAGCACAAGCTCGGCGACCAGCAGCATTACGTCCTTGCTGAATGCACTTGGCGCGGGCTCTTCTTCCGGCACGAGCGGCACCAGCGGCACGAGCGGCACGGGCAGTACCACCGGGACGGGTAGCTCCAGCGGCGGCACGCTGAGCGCAGCGGGCATTGGCTCGGGCCTCGACGTGAACGCGATCGTGACCGCCCTGGTCAACGCCAAGAAAGCGGCGTCGCAGAATCAGATCGACAACAAGACCAATCAGATCAAAGGCCAACTGACGGCGCTAAGCTCGCTCAGCTCCGCGCTCACCACGTTGCAGTCGGCGCTGGCCAAGCTCACCACGACCAGCACGTTCGCCAGTTTCAATGCCACCGCCACCGACAATACCATCGCCACGGCGACCACGCTGAGCAATGCGGTGCCGGGCAGCTACGACCTCAACGTCAGCCAGCTGGCGACCGCGCAGAAGCGTGCCAGTAGCACGTTGTCCAGTACGGCCGCGGTCGGCGAGGGTACGCTGACCATTGGCGTGGGTACCAATAGTTTCAATGTGGCGGTGTCTTCCACGGCGACCCTGGCCGATATCGCCTCGTCGATCAACAAAGCCTCGAATAACCCCGGTGTCGTCGCCACCGTGATCAACGGTGTCAATGGCACCCAGTTGCAGCTCAGTTCCAGCAAGACCGGTGTCGCCAACGCCTTCACCATCAGTGCCAACGCGACCAGCAGCGACGGGCTCACCGCACTGGCGACCCAATTGAGCACCCCGGGCAATTTCGAAGCCCAGGACGCCAAGCTCAGTCTCGACGGCATCGCTATCACCAGCGCCAGCAACAGCGTGACCGGGGCGCTCAATGGCGTGACCATCGCGCTGACCAAGACCGGCGACACGAAGCTTAATGTCACTCAGGACAACACGGCTGCGCAGACCGCCGTGCAGGGGTTTGTCGACGCTTACAACGCCTACAACACAGCGGTACAGCAGCTCGACTACAACCCAAGTACCAAGGCGGTCGGCGCATTGTTCGGCGACACCACCATGACCTCGGTGGAGCGCAGCGTATCGAGCGTGCTCAGCGGGGCAGTGTCGGGGAACAGCATCGGCACCCTGGCCAATCTGGGCATCACGCGCGGCGACGACGGCACGATGACCCTGGATTCGGACAAGCTGACCGCGGCGCTGACAGCCGATCCGAATGCGGTGCAAAACCTGTTTGCCGGCACCAACGGTTACGCGACCAAGCTCAATGCCGCATTGGACACCTATACGTCCTCGACCGGCATCATCGGCACGCGTACCACCAGCCTCAATAACAACCTGACCCAGCTGGGTACCCAGCAGACCGCGCTGGATAACCGCATGGCGCAGTATCAGGACCAGTTGCAGAAGCAATACACCAACCTGGACACGTTGATGTCCTCACTCAACAACACCAGCAGTTATCTCACCACCGCTTTGGCCCAGCTGGAAAATTCCGGCAATTCCAAGTGAGTGAAAGGGGGAACGGGAAATGACGTACGGACTCATGCGCAAGGCCAGCTCGATGTACCAGCAGACCGGTGCGCGCGGTGGGGTAGAAGACGCCGATCCGCATCAGCTGACCTCGATGCTGCTCGATGGCGTGCTCGATCGGATCAACCAGGCACGCGGTCATATCCATCACAAAGACGTGGCGGCCAAGGGCGTGGCTTTCTCCAAGGCGCTGGCCATTCTGGCCGAGCTTCGCAGCAGCCTGAACCATGAGGCGGGTGGCGAACTGGCGGGGCGCCTGGGCGCTCTCTATGAATATGTCACACGTCGCCTGCTGCATGCGCAGCTCAATAACGACCTGCGGGCGCTGGACGAAGCCGCTCGCCTGCTGATACCTATCCGCGACAGCTGGCACGCGATTCGCGAAAGCTATCTGGCTCAGCAGCGCAAGGCGGCCGAAGGTGTCGGCGCATGATCGAGCAGACCCATATCCCGCTTGAGCTCGCTTACGAACTCAGTATCAAGGCACTTGAAGCCGCACGCGCGGGTGAATGGGATCGTGTACAGGAACTGACTCCGCAGCGCGACGCACAGCTCAGGATGGGGCATCCGCCCGACGAGCGCAGTGCCGATATCGTCCGGATCCTGATCGAGCAGAACGCGCAGTTGATGGATCTGGCCGAGCAGGCCAGGGAACTGGTCAATCAGCAGGTGCAACAACATAAATATTCCCATCGCGCGCTCAGCGCCTACATCGCGTCGTCCGAAGAGCCGTGAGTCATTCCTCTTGTTTGCGCGTGGCAGCGTGCGTGGCGACGACATCGCCGCTAGGCTTCACCCGGGCCTGATTGCCGCGCGTCATCGATAGGGGATTTTCATGCAAGACAACGACTGGCAGGTGTTTTCCGAGCGCGTTTCCTATGAAGACCGCTTGCATCTGGCGTGTGCAACGCTCGACGGCGTCTGGGACGAAAAACGCCAGGCCGAAGTTCGCGAGCGCAATCTGCACGTGCTCGCGACGCTCGATTCGCTCGAGGAGCGCCGTGGCGACATCGATGAAGAAAGTCCGTTGGTGCAGGAGCTTGCGCGCATCGACAACAAGCTCAATGTATTGATGGATATCGTCACCCGCTTGTTGGTGCCCGAAAGCATATTGCCGGCACGCCAGCGCATTCGCCTGAACGCCACGGGCGCGCTCGTTTCCAGCGATCTGGTGCCGCAAGCGAACGGTCCTCTACTGCTTCGCCTGCATATCGATGCCTGCCGCGCTTTGCCGCTGGAATTGCCGGTCCGTCAACATCCTGGCGCCGATCAGGGCTCGACGTTTCTGGTGTTCGAATCGCTGGGTGAGGCAGTGAATGACGGGCTCGAGCGTTTCGTGTTTCGTCACCATCGTCGCAAAGTGGCCGAAGCGCGTCAGTCACTGACCTGACAAGAACTTCGTCACGCGCTGAATGTGATTCACTCCCGGCAACCTCATGTGATGCTCATCACACTATGAGCAGTCGGTCGAAACCAATTACGTGGCCTGCGACAAGTTCCTGACAGCCAATTTGGCTGTCCAAGTGGCCGAGTAGGCAAAAATTTTCTCAGTAAAATCATACAAATACTTGGCCTTGTAAACGTTTCCAGTGATGCGGCCGTCACGATCTAACGGCAAATCCCTATGAACTCGGGCCGGACCACGCAGTAATTTTGGCGCAGGTCTTGCCACTGCCTCCCAGTGTCGGCGACGGATAGTCGACACGGGCAAGGGGGATCGACGCGCGACAACGGACGTGGCGTGAACGATGAGTACAACAGTTGGGAACTGCAGCGATTATGGATACCGCCGACTTTCTGGTGATTGAATCCGATCAGGGGCGAGCTGACGCAGTCATGTCGGCGCTTCATTTCTTGGGCTACCGCCCGCAGCTGGACTCGGAACTATCCGAGCAGAGGGCAGCTGAGCAGGAATGGCGGGCGGTCTACGTCGGTCACGTGGTCGACGACAACAAGCTGCAGCGGCGCCTTGGCGCACTCGGCGGACAAGCTGGTGCGATTCCGCTGCTGCTCGCGTCCGATTCGCCGCAAACCATCCGGCTCGCCGGCAACGACTCACCGTTCGCCGGTCGGGTCGAGCGGCTCGAATTTCCGCTGCGCTACGAGCAGGTCGCCGAGGCGATGCGCAGCCTGCATGCACGACAGATCAGCGCCGCCCAGGGGCGAGCCCGCTTTGTCGGCCGCTCATCGCCGATGGGTCGCGTCAATGCGCTGATCCGTCAGGTGGCCCCGTTCGATTCCAGCGTGCTGGTGTTGGGCGAGTCTGGCACCGGCAAGGAAATGGTGGCGCGTACCATTCACGATTGCTCGCCACGTCGCGACCGTCCTTTTGTGGCGATCAACTGCGGCGCGATTCCCGCCGAATTGCTCGAAAGCGAATTGTTCGGCCACGAGAAGGGCGCCTTCACCGGTGCTATCAGCACCCGCAAGGGCCGCTTCGAAATGGCCGAGGGCGGCACGCTGTTCCTCGACGAAATCGGCGACATGAGCCTGCCGATGCAGGTGAAATTGTTGCGTGTGCTGCAGGAGCGCATGTTCGAGCGCGTCGGCGGCAACAAGACCCAGCGTTGCGACGTGCGCATCATCGCCGCCACCCATCGCAACCTGGAGCAGGCGATCGCCGACGGTCGCTTCCGCGAAGACCTTTTCTATCGCCTGAGCGTGTTCCCGCTGGAGATGCCCGCCTTGCGCGAGCACCTGGACGACCTGCCCGAGCTGATCGAGGAGTTCAATCAGCGCCTGCTGCGCCGCGGCCTCGACGGCGTTCGCTTCAGCAACGGCGCGATGCATGCGCTGCGCAGCCACAGCTGGCCGGGCAATGTGCGCGAGCTGTCCAACCTGGTCGAACGCCTGGCCATTCTTTACCCGCATGGCGAAGTGCGCGCAGCCGACCTGCCGGAGAAGTACCGCGGCACGGTCAGCAGCGATGAAGTCGGCGGCGTGGCACTGATGTCGCTGATGGACGACCGTCATGTGATCGGCACCCCCATGGGCGCCACGCAGACCATCGACTCGGCGGTGCAGCTGCCCGAAGGCGGCCTGGATCTGAAGGATCACCTGGCCGATATCGAGATCGGGCTGATCCGTCAGGCGCTTGACGCCACCGACGGCGTGGTGGCGCACGCGGCGAAGCTGCTGCGCATGCAACGCACGACGCTGGTGGAAAAACTGCGCAAGTACGGCTTGCAGCCGATGTTGTCGGTACACGGGTAATCGCACGAGAGTGCATGTTTTTAGGGGATTTTACGGTGTGACGGGTAAGTCGTGTGACGCATCTTCGACACGCGACGTAACACTGGCACGGCTTGTGCTTTTAACACCTGTGAACACCCATAGCGTTGGAATTTCGACATGAGCCAGATCGACGTCAATAGCCTGCTTTCGCAAATGCGCCAGATGTCCACGCAGGTGCGCATGCCCGAGACGAGCTTCAGCAGCACCACGCCTGCCGCCAGCCAGGGCATGGATTTCGGCGCATTGCTCAAGCAATCGATTTCGGCGGTGGGCAATACGCAGATGCAGGCCGGCCAGATGGCGGCGAGCTTCGAACGCGGCGACCCGGGCTCGGACCTGGCGTCCACGATGGTGCAGATGCAGAAAGCCGACCTCTCCTTGCGTGCGGTCACCGCGGTGCGCAGCAAGCTGCTCGATGCCTACAAAGACATCATGAACATGTCCATGTAATCGATCCATGCAATCGCCGAACAAGAGCCGTACATCCTTCGTCAACCCAAGCTAACGATTGAGCCCAATTCATGGCCGACTCCGCCATCGCGCAACCCGCCAATAACGGCGCGCGCCTTGACCCACTCAAGCAGATCGCCCGCAGTCCGGCGACGCGCCAGCTTATGTTGCTGGTGGGCGTGGCGCTGGCGGTGGCGATCGGCGTCGGAGTCGTGCTGTGGTCGCGCGGTCCCAACTATGCGCTGCTATATGCGGGGCTGGATTCGAAGGATGCCGCAGCAGTGACGCAGGCATTGCAGGCGGCCAACACACCTTACACATTGAGCCCGGATGGCAGCTCGATCTCCGTGCCCGCTTCCGACCTGGCTGCGGTGCGCCTGAAACTTGCCTCACAAGGTCTACCGCAGGGCAGTGCGGGCACCGTCATGCCGGGCGCCGATTCGCCGTTTGGCATGAGCGATCTGGCCGAACGGACGCGCTATCAGCAAATGCTCGAAACGGATCTGGGCAATACGATCGGCGGTTTGCAGTCGGTGCGTTCGGCTCGCGTGCATCTGGCCTTGCCGAAGCCGTCGGCATTCGTTCGCGACAATCGCCAAGCCAGCGCGTCGGTGTTGCTTACCTTGTATCCCGGCCGCCAGCTCGACCAGAGTCAGGTCGCGGCGATCGTGCACCTGGTTGCCTCCAGCGTGCCGGAACTCGACGCAAAGCAGGTGTCGATCATCGATCAACAGGGGCAGTTGCTGACGATCAGCGATCCCGACAGCGCCAGTGCGATTGGCGATAGCCGTCTGCGCCTGGCCACGCGACTGGAAAATACCTATGCGCAGCGCGTCGAGGATCTGCTGACGCCGCTGGTCGGACCGGGCCGCGTTCGTGCCCAGGTGTCGGCGGAGATGGATTTCAGCCAGACCGAGAAAGCGACCGAAACGTACGACCACGAACATCCCGCGCTGCGCAGCGAGCAGACCAATAGCGAGCAGCGTCACGATGTCGCACAGAACAATGGCGTGCCGGGTGCATTGAGCAACCAGCCGCCGAACACGGTGGCGCAACCGACAGCGGCACGTCCGAATGCCGGCAAGCCCGGCGCGACCAACGCTGCAACGGCGCAAGCAAGCGCACCGAGCGAAGCTTCCAGCAGCGCAACACGCAACTACGAACTCGATCGCACGGTCAGCCATGTCAGTGATCCGGCGGGCCGTCTCGCACGCTTGAGCATCGCGGTGCTGGTCGACAACAAGCCGGTCGGCGCGGATCCGGCCAAGAGCGTGCCGTTCACCGCGCAGGAATTGCAGCATCTGACCGATCTGACCAAGAACGCGATCGGCTTCGACGAGAAGCGTGGCGACTCGGTTAGCGTGATCAACCAGCCGTTCCACCAAAGCCCGGCTGACGAGAAACTCCCGCAGGAGCCGTTCTGGCAGCGTCCGGGCATGATGGATCTGATCAAGCAGGGCGTCGGCGTGCTGATCGCTCTCATCGTCGGCTTTGTCTTCCTGCGTCCGATGCTGAAGGGCCTGCTCAAGGGGCCATCGCCAGTGATGCAGCCGGCGCTTGCCGGGCCGATTCCCACGGTGTCGGTGCGGTTGACCGATGACGACGACGACGGCGACCAGCCAGCACCGGAATCCGGGCGTAGCCGCCTGGGTTCGCCACAGGCGATGGCCTATGAACAACGCATCGGTTTGGCGCGACGCATGGTTGCCGAGAACCCCAAACAGGTGGCGCAGGTAGTGAAGAATTGGGTGGGCGAGGATGGCGGCTAATCAGACGGTGATCTCCGGCGCGCAGCGCGCGGCCATTCTCCTGCTCACCCTCGGCGAGCAGGATGCGGCCGAGGTGCTCAAGCACCTGTCCGCGCGCGACGTGCAGGCCGTCGGCACCGCCATGGCGGGCTTGACCAGCGTGTCACGCGAGCAGGTCGAGCATGTGCTGACGCTGCTGCATGACGAACTCGGCAAGCAGACCGCGTTGGGCGTCGGAACCGAGGAATATATCCGCAAGATCCTGGTCAATGCGCTGGGCGAGAGCAAGGCGGGCGGCCTGATCGACCGCATCCTGCTCGGCCGCAGCAGCAAGGGCCTGGAATCGCTCAAATGGATGGAAAGCCGCGCGATCGCCGAAATGATCGGGCTGGAGCATCCGCAGATCATCGCGCTGGTACTGGCGCATCTCGAACCGGACCAGGCTGCCGAAGTCATCGGCTACCTGCCCGCGCGTACACGTTCGGATGCAGTGATGCGCATCGCCACGCTCGACGGCGTGCAGCCGCATGCGTTGAACGAGCTCGACGAAATCATGGAGCGTCAATTCTCCGGCAACACCAACAAGCTCAAGTCGGCCAATGTCGGCGGCCTCAAGGCGGCGGCCGATATTCTCAATGCGATGGAGGCCAGCCGCGAAGCGGAATTGATGGCGGCCATCCGCACTCATGATGCCGGCCTCGGCGGCCGGATCGAAGAACTGATGTTCGTCTTCGATGACCTTGCCGACCTGGACGATCGCAGCATGCAGACTCTGTTGCGCGAAGTACCTTCCGCGCGCCTGGTCGTGGCGCTGAAGGGTGCCGAACCCGGCGTGCGCGAAAAGATCTTCGCCAATATGTCGCAGCGCGCTGCCGACATGCTGCGCGACGATCTGGAAGTGAAGGGCCCGGTGCGTCTGAGCGAGGTCGATGCGGCGCAGAAGGAAGTGATGGGTATCGCGCGACGGCTCGCCGATTCTGGGCAGATCAGTCTGTCCGCCAGCGGTGATGAGTTCGTTTGATGAAACCGATCCTCGCGCGCGAGCTGCTGCAGGACTTCACGCGCTGGGCGCCACCGCATATGGGTGAACAGCCACCCGCTCCCGCGGAGGAAGAAGAGGCCGCGCCGCGCCCCACTGTGTTCGAACTCGAAGAGCTCGAGCGGCAGGCACGCGAAGAGGGCTTTGTCACCGGTCTGGCCGAAGGCCGTGCCAAGGCCGCCGAAGAATTGCGCGAGCATCGGGCTCGCCTGGAAGCCTTGTTCGAATCGGTCGCGCGCCCGCTGCAAATGCTTGACGACACCACCGAACAAGAGCTGGCACGCCTGGCCATGGTGGCCGCGCGTCGTGTGCTGGCTCATGAATTGCGTGTCTCGCCTGACCTGGTGGTGCAGGCGGTGCGCGAGGCGGCCCTGGCCCTGCCATCGGCCGAACGCGATCTGCGCGTGCGCCTGCATCCCGATGATGTGACGTTGATGCGCGAGCTGGATGCAGTCGAAACACATTGGCAATTGCTGCCTGATCCCGCGCTGGACCGAGGCGATTGCCTGTTGGAAAGTGGCCGTTCACGTCTCGATGCTCGCGTCGAGACGCGCCTGGCTGCGGTCATCGACGCCGTGCTGGGTATCGATAGCGACCAGGACGACGATGTCGACGAGGTGACGCCCTGATGAGCGTCGAGGCGCGCCAGGCGTCCTGGCAGGACAAGCTGGCGCGTCGGCGTCAGCGTGCGGAAGCCGCGCAGACACTGATTGTCGAAGGCCGCCTGCGTCGCGTGGTGGGCCTGATGCTGGAAGCCGAAGGTTGCGAAGCGCCATTGGGCGCGCGCTGCCTGGTGGCTACCGCCGATGGCACCGAGTTGGATACCGAAGTCGTCGGTTTTGCCGACGAGCGCCTGTTATTGATGCCGGTCGCCGAAATGCACGGCGTATTGCCGAATGCGCGCGTACGACCGTGTTCGCATGCGGGCGGCTTACCGGTCGGGGAGGCTCTTTTGGGCCGTGTCGTCGGCGCCGACGGTGCGCCGCTCGACGGTGGCGGGCCGCTGGATATCGACGAGCACGCCGCGCTCAAGCGCGATCCGATCAACCCGATGGCACGCAAGCCCATCGATACCCCGCTCGACGTGGGCGTGCGAGCGATCAACGCCTTGCTGACGGTGGGGCGAGGACAGCGTCTTGGCCTGTTCGCCGGTTCGGGCGTCGGCAAGTCGACACTGCTGGGCATGATGACTCGTTACACGAATGCCGACGTCGTGGTGGTCGGCCTGATCGGCGAGCGTGGCCGCGAAGTCAAGGAATTTGTCGAGCATACGCTGGGCGAGGAAGGTCGTGCCCGTGCGGTGATCGTTGCCGCGCCGGCCGACGCGCCGCCGCTCAAGCGTTTGCGCGGCGCACAATACGCCACGGCTATCGCCGAGTGGTTCCGCGATCGTGGTCAGCGCGTGCTATTGCTGATGGATTCGCTGACGCGTTACGCGCAGGCACAGCGTGAGATCGCCCTGGCCATCGGCGAGCCGCCAGCGACCAAGGGTTACCCGCCGTCGGTCTTTGCGATGATGCCGGCACTGGTGGAGCGCGCCGGCAACGATGCTGAAGGCCGCGGTTCGATTACCGCTTTCTACACCGTGCTGACCGAGGGCGACGACTACCGTCATGATCCGATCGCCGACGCGGCGCGCGCGATTCTCGACGGCCATATCGTGCTCTCGCGCGATCTGGCCGAAGCCGGGCACTACCCGGCCATCGATATCGAAGCGTCCATCAGCCGTGTCATGCCGGCGGTGGTCGAGCGCGAACAGATGCGCGCGGCGCAGAAATTCCGGCAGGTCTATTCGGCCTATCGCCAGCAGCGTGATTTGATCGCGGTGGGCGCGTACCAGAAGGGTTCCGATCCGCAGACCGATCGCGCCATCGCGATGTGGCCGCGGCTGCGTGACTTCCTGCAACAAGAAGTGGACGAGCCGATGCCGCTCAATTCCGCCATCGAGGCACTGCAAGTGATCGCTCAGGAGGCCATGGCATGAAGTCCCGCGCCACCCATTTGCAACCGGCCGCTGACCAGGCGAAAGAGCGCCAGGAAAAAGCGCTGCTGCGCCTGGCCGAACAGCAGCAGAAGCTGGCCAAGGCCGAGCAGCAGCTGGGCGAACTCAAGCGTTATCGCGACGAGTACGCACTCGACAGCGGCGACCTCAACGTCACGGCCTTGCTCAACCGCCAGCGCTTTGTCGAGCGCATTGACCAGGCCATCGTGCAGCAGACCGGCGAAGTCGAACGGCAGCGCCGCCTGCTCGATCAGGCCGGTGGGCAGTGGCGTGAAGCGCATGCGCGTGAACGCGCGCTCGGTAGCGTGATCGATCACCACCGCGAGCTGGAGCGTAAAAGCGAAGAGCGTCGCGAACAATCGGAAATCGACGAGCGCATGCAGTACCGGCGCCCGCGTTAGCTCTGGCCCAATCCTTGCTGCCTGGCAGCTATGTCCCATATTCGCCAAAACGATGACGCCATGACTGCCAGCGTAGCTTCGCCCGTCGCTTCCACACCACCGCTTCCCGTGGCTTCGCCATCGCCGTCTTCGCAGCAGAATCAGGGCGACGATCGTTTCGACAGTCAACTGGATGCGGCTCGCCGTCAGCAGCAGCCGAGGCAGGGCGATGACCGCCAGGCGTCCGATGACAACAGCACGCCGGTCGCGCAGGGCAAGACGGCATCGGCTGATGGCGACAAAAAGACCGCCCGTGCGACCGACGACAAAAGCCAGGACGACAGCGACGACACCAGCCTTGCCAGCACCATGCTGCAGTTGCTGGGGCAGTCTGCGCCTGCGGTGGACTCGTCAGCGGCGCCTGCTCAGGGCGCGGCTACCGATCCGACTGCTACGAATACACCGCCCGTGGGCATGTCCGCGCTAGCTCTGGCCATGCCGCAAGCTGTGCCGGCAACCGATGCCCAGGCCACCAAGGATCCCGCTGCCACCAGTGCGCAAGCCAAGTTGGCTGGCATCCCCACCAACGTGCTGCCCACGATGCCCAAGCTCGCCGATCTCGGTAAAGCAGGTGCAACCGAGAGCAAGGCTGACGACAAGGCGGGTGACGACGATTGGCATCACGTTATCGCCAATGCAACGAACAAGGCGAGCACGACCACTGCCACCACGGCAACGAAGACTGTGCAGACCGCCGAAGCCACGCCGACCGACTTACCGCAAACCGCCACCCACAAAGACAACGACATCACCGCCATGCTCGGCTTGACGGCCGGCCCCGGCGGCATCACCCATACCGCACAACCGCAAGTTGTGCAGATGCAGTCATCCGTCGACAGCAGCGGCTTTGCGCAGGAGCTTGGCCAGCAAGTGGCCTGGATGGGCGGGCAGGACATCAAGGAAGCGCGTATCAGGCTCAATCCGGAGTCTCTGGGCGAGCTGGAAGTGAAAGTAAGCATCGATCACAACAACCGTGTCGACGTAGCGTTCGCCGCGCAGCACCCGGCCGCGGTGACCGCCGTGCAGCAGACCTTGGGCCAGTTGGACACCATGTTGGCGGGTCATGGCCTCTCGTTGGGGCATACCTTCGTGGGGCAGCAGCATCAAGGGTCAGATGGGTCTTCTTCGTCTTCCGGCAAAGGTTCGTTTGCTGGTAGCGACGGTGCTGATGGGGACGTCGAGGTTTCGCCGATCAGGCAGGTAGCTGTGGGATTGGTGGATATGTTTGCCTAATTTGGCCTGTCGCGACTGAAGATAGCCTCCCATAGCCTCAGTTTTTATTGTCGTCATCCCGGCGTAGGCCGGGACCCAGTGGCATCGGTTTTCAGTTTTCGCTAGAGAGATGACTTTTATAGGCTCTGGCGACAACCTATCGCAAAGCCACTGGGTTCCGGCCTGCGCCGGAATGACGAGTAGGAAGAGTTTTCGGGGTTCCCTAAAATCACATCTACAAACTCAGCAGGCACTGCCAGCTTGTAGGAGCGACTTCAGCTGCGACCAAGACCCCGGCCCCAAACCCCAGGTCCAATTCCCGACGCCGCCGAAAAACCGTCACCACCCTTCGCGTCATCGCCACGCCACGCGTCAATAAATCCCCCCGGTCACTGCAAAACCGCACCAGATAAGCCATTCCCACACATGGCATGGCGCTTGCTAAACCTCAGGTAACAGCATCATTCCTTACTTGAGGTTATTCATGGCCAAGGCCGAAGCCCCCGTCGTCGAAGCACCCAAACCGCCGAGCAACCGCGGTTTGATCATCACCCTGGTGCTGGCGCTAGTGTTGATTTCCTGCGTCTGCGGCTACGCGCTATTCACCCTTCGCGGGCAGAGCGCCCAAGCCGAAGGCGTGGCAACGACATCGAGCAAGAAGACCCCCGAGATATACTTGCCGCTGGAGCCATCGTTTGTCGTCAACTTCAAGGGCGACGAGCAGCAGACCTATCTGCAAGTAGGTGTGACCCTGATGTCGCACGACCCCGCGGCGATCGAAGCGGCCAAGAATGCCGATCCGGTGATTCGTAACGCGCTCGTGCTGCTTTTCAGCAGCCAGACCGGCGCCGATCTCAACGACGTGCAGGGCAAGCAGAAGCTGCAGGCCAAGGCGCTGGACGCCGTGCGCAAGATTCTTAACGATCGCCTCGGCCGTCCCGGCGTCGACGCGCTGTACTTCACCAGCTTTGTGATGCAGTGACGGAGAACGTCCGATGAGCGACCTGCTTTCCCAGGAAGAGATCGACGCGCTGCTCAATGGCGTGGACGGCGGCACGGTAGAGACGGGCGGCGACGAGCCCCCGCCGCCCGGAACCGCGATCGATTACGACTTTACTCAGCAGGATCGTATCGTCCGCGGCCGCCTGCCGACGCTGGAGATGGTCAACGACCGCTTCGCGCGCTTTTTCCGCACCGGTGTGTTCAACGTGCTGCGCAAGGCCTGCGAGGTCTCGGTCAATGGCGTACGCATGCTCAAGTTCAACGAATACGTGCACGGCCTGGCCGTGCCGAGCAATCTGAACCTGGTACGCATCAAGCCGCTGCGCGGTACCGGCCTGATTGTGATCGAGCCGCGCCTGGTGTTTTCTACCATCGACAATTTTTTCGGTGGCGACGGTCGCTATCACGCACGCATCGAAGGTCGCGATTTTACGCCGACCGAGAATCGCGTGATCCAGATCATGTTGAACGAAGTGTTCACTGCGATGAGCGAAGCGTGGGCGCCGGTGCTTGGATTGCAGTTCGAATTCATCAATTCGGAGATCAATCCGCAGTTCGCCAACATCGTCAGCCCGACCGAAACCGTGGTGGTGTCGCGTTTCCATGTGGAGCTCGATGGCGGTGGCGGCGAGATCCATCTGACCATGCCTTATTCGATGGTCGAACCGATCCGCACCTTGCTCGATGCCGGCGTGCAGAGCGATCGCGTCGAACGCGACGACCGCTGGGCCGAAGCACTGCACGAAGAGATCATGGATGCGGAAGTGGAGCTGAGCTCCCTGTTGTTCGAATCGCAGATCAGCATCGGCGATTTTCTCAAGCTGCGCCCGGGCGACGTGATTCCGGTGCAGATGCCTGACATGTCCACGGTGTTTGCCGAGGACGTGCCGATTTTTCGCGGTCGCTACGGCCAATCCAACGGGCGCAATTCGGTGCGCTATCAGGGGCCCGCGGCCCGGCGCAGCGTGCGCCTGGTAACCGATACTTTTACGGAGACGACACCGGTATGACTCACAGCGACGCAACTCCCGCCGAACTCGGCGGCACCAATGATTTCGAAGCGATCAACCGCGTCGTGGGCGAGTCGGACGTCAACCTGGACATGATCCTGGACGTGCCGGTCACGCTGGCGATGGAGGTCGGCCGCACCCGCATCAGCATCCGCAACCTGCTGCAGCTCAATCAGGGCTCGGTGGTGGAGCTGGACCGCGCCGCGGGCGAGCCGCTGGATGTGTTCGTCAACGGCACGCTGGTCGCGCATGGCGAAGTAGTGGTGATCAACGAGAAGTTCGGCATTCGCCTGACCGACGTGATCAGCCCGTCCGAGCGCGTGCGCAAGCTGCGCTGAGTGGTGACTCCGAGCATGTTTATCGCACTTGCAGCCGCAGCCCCGATTGCCGCGGCCTCCGATGTCAACGTAGGCGCCGAGCTGCTGCGCGTCGTGCTCAGCCTCTGCGCCATTATCGCGGTCATCCTGGTCGCCGGCTGGTTTACGCGTCGCATGCAGGGCCGCACGCAGCCGGGCGGTCGCCGTATCCGCTGCCTGGAAGTCTTCTCGGTGGGTGCGCGCGATCGCCTGATGCTTATCGAGGCCGATGGCAAGCGCTTGCTGGTAGGTACCGGTCAGGGTGGCATGCGCACCTTGCACGTGTACGAAGGCGAGGTTGCGCCCGCGACGCTGCCGGCTGCGCCGCAGGTGCCGAATTTCGGCGAGCTGCTCAACCGCTGGAAGCGCAAGGCATGAAGACCTTGAAGTTTCTTTTCGCGCTGGCGCTGATGTTGCTGCCGTTTGCCGTATCCGCCCAGCAGGCCGCCGGTATTCCGGTGCTGACCGTGCAGAACGCGGGTGGCGCGCAGAACTGGACGCTCTCCTTGCAGGTGCTGGCACTGTTGACCGTGCTCACCATGCTCCCCGGCGTGCTGCTGATGATGACCTCGTTCACGCGCATCGTGATCGTGCTTGGCTTCCTGCGCCAGGCCCTGGGCACGCAGGCGACGCCGCCGAACCAGATCATTCTTGGCCTGTCGTTGTTCCTGACCTTGTTCGTGATGTCGCCGGTGCTCAATCACGCTTACGTGGAGGGCGTCAAACCGTATATGGACGGCACCATGCCCGCCGAGCAGGCGTTGCAGGCGACGACATCGCCGTTCAAGCACTTCATGCTCGATCAGACGCGCGACTCGGATCTGCAGTTGTTTACCAAGCTTGCCGGCGAGAAGCCCTATGCCAGCAAGGACGACGTGCCGCTGCGCGTGGCGATGCCCGCATTCATGACCAGCGAACTCAAGACCGCCTTCCAGATGGGCTTCCTGTTGTTCATTCCCTTCCTGATCATCGACCTGGTAGTAGCCAGCGTGCTGATGTCGATGGGCATGATGATGGTCTCCCCAGTAACGATCTCGCTGCCGTTCAAGATCATGTTGTTTGTACTTGTCGACGGCTGGTCTCTATTGATGGGAACGCTGGCGGGGAGCTTCTACACATGACGTGCCGGCATGCTTTTGCTCCCTCTCCCTTGGCTCAGCCGGGGGAGAGGGTTGGGGTGAAGGGGGCTCTCGCATGACCCCCGAATCAGTCATCGAATTCGGCCAGCATGCTCTTTACGTTGCCATGCTAGTTGCCGCCCCCCTGTTGCTTACCGCATTGGCGGTCGGCCTGCTGATCGGCGTGATCCAGGCCGCGACGCAGATCAACGAAATGACCCTGAGCTTCATTCCGAAGCTGATCGCGATGGCATGCGTGGGCCTGATCACCGGCCCGTGGATGTTGCGCACGCTGGTCCAGTTCACGCGGCATGTGATCGAAGGCTTGCCCGGGGCGATGAAGTGACCACCGTGCAACTGGTCCAGCTGCAGGCGTGGCTGGGCGGTTTGCTGTGGGCGTTCGGGCGAGTCAGCGGCATGTGCCTGGTCGCGCCGATTTTCAGTTCGACGATGGTCCCCATGCAGGTGCGTCTGGTTATCGCACTGGTGCTGACCGTGGTATTGGCGCCGATGGCGCCGATGAATATCGACCTGCTCACCGGCGAAGGCCTGGCCAGTATGGTTTCGCAGTTGCTGATCGGCGTGGCGATCGGCTTCGTGCTGCAACTGGCGTTCCAGGCAGTGTCGTTCGGCGCGCAGTTCATTTCGCTGAGCATGAATCTCGGCTTTGCCGAGTCGTTCGATCCGTTGGCTGGTGGCAGCTCTGCGGTGTTAGGGCAGATCTATGGTTTGCTGGTGACGCTGCTGTTCCTGGCGATGGACGGGCATCTGCATTTGATCGCCTTGCTCGCCGACAGCTTTCACACCTTGCCACCGGGCACGGCGACCATCGGCCCGAGTGGCCTGCATGCGGTCGCGCAGTTCGGTACACAGTTCTTTGCTGGTGCGGTACGCGTGGCGCTGCCGGCGATGACGTCGCTGCTGGTGGTCAATATCGGTTTTGCCGCGATCAGCCGCGCTGCGCCGTCGATGAATCTGTTCGCGGTGGGCTTTCCGATCACCGTGTCGCTGGGCTTTATTGCTTTGTGGCTGTCGCTGCGCAGCCTGCCAGGTGCATTTGAGGCGATCCAGGAATCGGCCTGGTCGCTGATGCACGAGTTGGCCGGGGGCTAGCTCGATGGCCGACCAGGAACAGGAAGACCGCACCGAACAACCGTCCGAAAAACGTATTCGCGAAGCGCGCGAAAAGGGCGATCTGCCGCGCTCGCGCGACCTGTCCGGCTCGATGGTGGTGCTGGCGGCGGTAGCGACGCTGATTTCGACCGGCCACGATGCGATGGAGCACGCACGTACGATCTATCGGCTCGGCTTGAGCTATTCGCGCGAAGCCTTGTTTGCCGGTCAGTTGCCCGTGCATGCCTGGTATGGCGCATTGCATGAGGCAGTCGCTATCGTCGCGCCGATTGCCGTGGCGACGCTGCTGGCCGCGCTTGGCGCGCCGACCCTGCTCGGCGGCCTCAATTTCAGTGCAGAAGCCTTGCAACCGAAGTTCGAACGACTCGATCCGATCGCCGGCCTGGGCAAGATCTTCGCGATGCGCGGCCTGGTCGAGCTGGGCAAGTCGTTGCTCAAGTTGCTGATGATCGGTGGTGCTTTGCTGATCCTGATTCACAGCTGGCAGCCAGAGATCATGGAGACCGGCCGTGGCGTGGTGGGTGCCGGTATTGCCCAGTCACTGGGGTTGCTCGGTCGCGCTGGATTGATCTTCGGCGTGATGCTGGGCCTGATCGGCGGTGTCGATGCGATCTGGCAGCGTTTCGATTACACCCGCCGCCAGCGCATGACCAAGCAGGAACTGCGCGATGAACACAAGGAGTCCGACGGCAGCCCGGAGTTGAAAGGGCGTATCCGCCAGGTGCAGCAGCAGATGTCCCGTCGCCGCATGATGCAGGAGTTGCCCAAGGCCGACGTGGTCATCGTCAACCCGACGCACTTTGCCGTCGCCCTGCAATACGACGACGGTCGCATGCGTGCACCCAAGGTCATTGCCAAGGGTGTCGACGTTCTGGCGCAGCAGATCCGCCTTGTTGCGGCCAGTCATCGCATCCCGTTGGTCGAGGCGCCGCCGTTGGCACGCGCCTTGTATGCGACTACCGATATCGGACGGGAAGTGCCTGCTTCCCTGTACGTAGCCGTCGCCCAGGTGCTGGCCTACGTATATCAGGTGAAACAGGCAGTTACACACGGCATGACGCCGCCCGAGCCGCCAAGACCCGAGGTCGATCCGGACCTGATGGGCCCTTATCGCGACAATTGATTGACGGATGACAGATGGCCGCCGTTGGTGCACTCGATACACTGAAGCAAGCAACACGCAGGGGCGCCGGCGCGCCGATCATCATGCTGGCGATGCTGGCGATGATGATGTTGCCGCTGCCGCCCTTCATCCTGGACATGCTCTTCAGCTTCAACATCGCACTGTCGCTGGTGATCCTGCTGGCGGTGATCTACGTGATGCGACCGCTGGAATTCGCCGCGTTTCCCACCGTGGTGCTGATGGCGACCCTGCTGCGCCTGGCGCTGAATATCGCCTCTACCCGCGTGGTGTTGCTGCACGGCCATGACGGCCCCGGCGCCGCCGGCAAGGTGATCGAGGCGTTCGGCGAGTTCGTCATCGGCGGCAATTTCGCCGTCGGTCTGGTGGTGTTCGCGATCCTGACCATCATCAACTTCGTGGTCATCACCAAGGGCGCCACGCGCGTGTCCGAAGTGACCGCGCGTTTTACCCTCGATTCGATGCCCGGCAAGCAGATGGCGATCGACGCCGACCTCAATGCCGGCTTGTTGACGCAGGAACAGGCGCGTGAACGCCGCCAGGAAGTGCGCGAGGAAGCGGACTTCTACGGCTCGATGGACGGTGCCTCGAAGTTCGTTCGCGGCGACGCTACCGCCGGTATCCTGATTCTGTTGATCAATATCGTCGGCGGCTTTTTCGTCGGCGTGATGCAGCACGGCCTTTCGGCCGGCGAAGCGGCACGTACCTATACCTTGCTGACTATCGGTGACGGCCTGGTGGCTCAGGTGCCTTCGCTGATGTTGTCGATCGCCACCGCGATCATCGTGACGCGCGTGTCGCGTTCCGAAGACATGGGCAAGCAGCTGGTCGGCCAGGTCTTCGGCCAACCGCGTGCCCTGGCTGTCGCCGGCGCGGTGCTCTGCGTCATGGGCTTGATTCCCGGCATGCCCAACGTTGCTTTTCTGTTGCTCGGCGGCACCTGCGGCGGCGCGGCGTGGTTGATGATCAAGCGCAAGCACGAAGCCGAAGAGCGTCTCGCCGCGACGCCGGTCGATGCCTTGCCGGCACCGGTGCCTGGCGAAAAGCTGGAGCTGGGCTGGGACGATGTCGCCAGTGTCGATCCGGTCGGCCTGGAGGTCGGTTACCGGCTGATCCCGCTGGTCGACAAGGCGCAGGGCGGCGAGCTGATGGGGCGGATCAAGTCGGTACGCCGCAAGCTGTCGCAGGAGCTGGGTTTCCTGGTGCCGGCGGTGCATATCCGCGACAACCTCGACCTCGGCCCCAACGCGTATCGCGTCACCCTGATGGGCGTGCCGATGGGCGAGGCGGAGGTTTACAACGAGCGCCTGCTGGCGATCAATCCGGGCCGTGTGCACGGCACCCTGCAAGGCATCGCCACGCAGGACCCGGCGTTCGGCCTGGAAGCGGTGTGGATCGAAACCGGGCAGCGCGATCACGCACAGAGCCTGGGTTATACCGTGGTCGACCCGGCCACCGTGATCGCTACGCATCTCTCACACATCCTGCAGGGCCATGCGCACGAGCTGCTCAGCCACCAGGACGTGCAACAGTTGCTGGACCGCCTGGCGGCCAACGCACCGAAGCTGGTCGAGGACCTGGTGCCCAAGCGCCTGTCGCTCGGCGTGGTGGTCAAGGTGCTGCAGAACCTGCTCGCCGAGCGGGTGCCGATCCGCAATATGCGCAGCATCGTCGAATCCTTGGCGGAGCACGCCAGCCAGAGTCAGGATCCCGGCACGCTGACCGCCGCCGTGCGTGTCGCGCTGGGTCGCCAGATCGTTCAGGAGATCGCCGGCCTGGGTACCGAAATTCCCGTCATCACGCTGGCGCCGGAACTGGAGCAGATCCTGCTCGGATCGCTCGGCAACGCCGGTGCGGCGGGCGCCGCGGTCGAACCGGGCCTGGCCGACCGCCTCCAGCAGAGCGTCGCCGAGGCCGCGCGACGCCAGGATCAGAGCGGTGAACCAGCGGTTCTGCTGGTGCCGCCGCAGCTGCGTCCATGGCTCGCGCGCTTCACTCGCCACGTGGCACAGAACCTGCACGTACTGGCTTACAACGAGGTGCCTGACAACCGACGGGTTCGGTTGGTGCAGGCGCTGGGTCGATAACCTCTAGAGCGGAGATGGGAGATGGGTAATGGGGGCGCATGCATGAAACGTATCGAGCAGCTTGCAGGCTCGCGCGGCGCATCGGTTGTCGCGCTCCCGCTACCCATCTCCCACCTCCAAGCGCGGAGCGCGTAAGCATGAAGATCAAACGTTTCGTCGCCTCCGACATGCGCCAGGCGATGCGCGAAGTCCGCGAAGAGCAGGGGCCGGATGCGGTGATTCTGTCGACGCGTCGACTTGATGACGGCATCGAGATCATCGCGGCAGTCGATTACGACGAAGCCCTGGTGCGCGAAGCCGCGCGGCACGGTGCGCCGTTGCCGGGTGCCAGGCCGGAGGCGCCGGTGGTTGCGCCCACGCCGCCGAAGCCCGAGCGCACGCCGTTGCTGACGCGCGCCAAGCAGGCGATCGCAGCCGCTCATGCACCGGCTGCACCGGTGACGCAGCCGGCGGCGACGGCATCCGCACACGCCGAGGTCGACGATGCGCCTCGCGGCCAGCCAGCGTTGCGCGATATCAGCGTGGCGCAGGAACGTGTTGCGCGTCCCGAGCCGCAGCAGTCCTATGAAACTGTCGCACAAGCGCAGCCCACACCGCGCGTCGAGCCGGCACCGATTCAATCCATGCTCGAACGCGCCGCGCAGGACAGCGCCCGGATGCGTGCCGAACTGGGCGACTTGCGTTCGATGCTCGAAACGCAGCTGTCGAGTCTGGCCTGGAACGATATGGAGCGCCGCCATCCGCTGCGCGCGCGCATCCTGCGCGATCTGACCCGGCTCGGTATCGAAGCCGATGTCGCGCGCAAGTTGATCGATGAACTCCCCGATCAGATCAGTGCCGAACAGGCGCGCTACCTGCCGTTGGGCGTACTGAGCCGCAGCCTTGCGGTGAGTGGCCGCGATCTGGCGGCGACCGGTGGCGTGATCGCACTGGTCGGCCCGACCGGCGTCGGCAAGACCACCACCATCGCCAAACTGGCTGCGCGCGCCGTCCTGCGTCATGGCGCCGGCCAGGTCGCACTGATCAGTACCGACAACTATCGCATCGGTGCCGCCGCGCAACTCGAACACTACGGTCGCCTGCTCGGCGTGCGCGTATTCCCCGCGCATGACGCGGTCAGCCTGCGCCAGGTACTTACTTCATTGCGCGGTCGCCAGGCCGTGCTGGTCGACACCGCCGGTGTGGCGGGTAACGATCCGCGTCTGCAGCAGCAGATGGAGCTGCTGCACGACGTAGGCGACGTGCGCGTGTGCGTGGCGATGGCCGCCAACACGCAGGCACAGGCTCTGGACGCCACCATTCGCGCCTACCTGCCGCTGAAGCCGCAGGCATGCATTCTGACCAAGCTGGACGAGACACCGAATCTTGGTGGCGCCTTGTCCACGCTGATCCGTCATCACCTGCCGCTCGACTACGTGACCGACGGTCAGCGCGTGCCTGAAGACATTGCCGCCGCCGATGCGCGCGCACTGGTCTGCCGTGCCGCGCAGGCGCTGAAATCCAGCGGCACTACCGAAGACACCACCATGGCCGATCGTTTCGGCCTCAGCCTGGCGAGCGCTTGAACCCCATGGGAACCTTAGCGATGAATCAGGCGTGGGGATTGCGGCAGATGTTTCCTGCCCTTGCGGCACTGCGTGCGCGCGACGCGCACGCCAGCGAACATCTGCGTGGAGATCAGGCGATGGGTTTGAGTTCGACAGTGCCGCGGCCGCGCACTCGCGCGATCACGATTGCCGGCGGCAAGGGCGGCGTGGGCAAATCCACCGTCGCGGTGAATCTGGGCATGGCGCTGTCGATGGCTGGGCACGAGACCATGCTGCTCGACGCGGACATGGGCCTGGCCAATGTCGACGTGCTGCTCGGCCTGACGCCGTCGCGGCATATCGGTCACCTGCTCGACGGCAGCTGCACGCTGGACGAGCTGGCGGTGACTGCGCCGCATGGCCTGAAGATCATTCCGGCCGGTTCGGGCGCGCGGCGCCTGGCCCAGCTGAGCAATGGCGAGCATGCGGCGGTGATCCGCGCCTTCGACGAACTGGTGCGCCCGCCCCAATACCTGCTGGTCGATACCGCCGCGGGCGTCTCCGACAGCGTGGCCATGTTCGCGGCCGCGGCCGACGACGTCATCCTGGTGGTCTGTGACGAGCCGGCCTCGCTGACCGATGCCTACGCCCTGATCAAGGTGCTCAGCCGCGACTTCGGGGTACGCCGCTACCGCGTGGTGGCCAATATGGTGCGCCATGCCGGCGAGGCTAAGCACTTGTATGAAAAGCTTTCTCGGGTCAGCGACCGGTTCCTCGACGTCGCGCTCGACTTCATGGGGATGATCCCGCACGACGAGTACCTGCGCCGGGCGATCCGGCGCCAGTGCGCGGTGGTCGATGCCGCCCCGGGCAGCCGGTCGGCACAGGGATTCAAGCAATTGGCAGGTGCGGTCGATACATGGGGTGAACCCGAGTACCCCAACCACGACCGGATTGCCTTCTTTGGTGGTCAGGCGGCGTTGGAGCCAAGCCTGGCAGGGGATGGGTGGGCGAGATGAGCGTGGCTTCCGAATATCTGCAACTGCAACGCGAGAGCACCGAAGACATGGTGCGTCAGCACGCGCCTCTGGTGCGGCGTATCGCCTATCACCTGATGGGGCGTTTGCCGTCGAGCGTGGACGTGGACGATCTGGTGCAGGCGGGCATGATCGGCCTGCTCGAGGCCGCACGTAATTACGCCACCGATCGCTCGGCCAGCTTCGAGACCTATGCCGGCATCCGCATCCGCGGCGCCATGCTCGACGAGTTGCGCAAGACCGACTGGACGCCGCGCTCGGTACATCGCAAGTTGCGCGAAGTCACCGAAGTGGTGCGTCAGATCGAAAACGAAACCGGCGCTGATGCCATCGATGCCGAGGTGATCCGGCGCATGGGCATCACCGCGCAGGAGTACCACCAGATTCTCGCCGACGCGACCAGCGCGCGTCTGCTCAGCCTCACCGCGCCGGATGACGACGAAGGCGGCGCTGCGCTGGACGTGGTCGATCAGGATGGCCTGGAGCCGCAGGATCGCGTCGAACAGGAAGGCATGCGCGAGGCCCTGATCGACTCGATCTCCGGCCTGCCCGAACGCGAGCAGCTGGTGATGTCGCTGTACTACGAACAGGAATTGAACCTGAAAGAAATCGGCGCCGTGCTCGGCGTTACTGAATCGCGCGTGTGCCAGATCCACGGCCAGGCGCTGGTGCGGTTACGGGCACGGATGTCCGGTTGGCGCGATGGCGCCGGAAATGGGGAACGGGGAGCGGGGAGGGTCGAGCGCCGCCGCTGACCTCCAGCTATCCGCAACCTTCTTTTCCGTTCCCTGTTCCTTATTCCCCGTTCCCAACCTACAAGCCGGAGCCCTCCCGTTGGACAAGAACATGAAAATCCTGGTGGTCGACGACTTTTCCACCATGCGGCGCATCGTGCGCAACCTGCTGGTCGAGCTGGGTTTCTCCAACCCGCTGATCCAGGAGGCCGAAGATGGCAATAACGCCATGACGATGCTGCGCGAGATGCCGTTCGACCTGGTCGTGACCGACTGGAACATGCCCAACATGACCGGCATCGACCTGTTGCGCGCGATCCGCGCCGAGCCCTCGTTGAAGGGCATGCCGGTGCTGATGGTGACGGCGGAAAACAACCGCGACCAGATCATCGCCGCCGCGCAGGCTGGCGTGAACGGCTACATCGTCAAGCCGTTCACCGCGGCCACGCTGAAAGAAAAACTCGACAAAATCTTCGAGCGGCTCGCCGCGCAAGGAGCCACCGCATGAGCACCTCTTCGTTGCTACTTTCCGAGACCGCCTTGCCGACCGAGCTGCAGCAGCTGCTCAACAGTGCCGACCGCGCCGATTTCGAACTGGCGCTCGATGCGCTGGCACGCCAGCGTGAACAGCATCTGTTCCGCGCCTTGGGCCTGCTGGCGCGCGACCTGCACGAAGCGGTACGCCGCCTCGGCAGCGACCTGGCATTGGAAGGCGTACCCGATAGCGTCGCCGATGCGCGCAAGAACCTGCTCGATGTACTGGAAATGAGTTCGCAGGCCGCGCATCGCAGCCTCGATTTCGCCGAACGCATGCGTCCGCAGGCCGAAGCGCTGGAAGCCAACGCGATCGAAATCCTCGCGTGGAGCGACGAGAACGAAGCCGGTGCCGTGCTGGCGCGTCAGGCGCGTGAATTTGCCGCCGCGAGTCGCGATGGTCTGAACGACATGGTGCTAGCGCAGTCCTGGCAGGATCTTTCCGGTCAGCGCATCAAGAAGGTCGCGCATTTTATCGGTAGCGTGGAATCGTCCCTGCTGGAACTGGTTCGCCTCACCGGTGCATTGGCTGGTGGCGAAGCGCCTGCTGCAGCGGCCAAGGTCAACAGCCAGGACGAGGCTGATCGTCTGCTTAGCGAATTCGGTTTCTAAAGGAACTCAAGCGGATGTCTTCACCCTTGGACGATGAGCTGCGCGATGACTTCCTGGTCGAAGCCAGGGAGTTGCTGCAACGCTTGAGCGAACAGCTGGTTGAGCTGGAAGCGTCGCCGCGCGATGCCGAACTGCTCAATGCGGTCTTTCGCGCGTTTCACACCGTCAAGGGCGGCGCCGGCTTCCTGGCTATCGACCCGATGGTGCAGTTGTGCCATCAGGCCGAGGATCTGCTCAACGAAGCGCGCAACGGCGTAGTGGTGCTCGACTCGGCGCAGATGGATGCCTTGCTCGAAGCGCTCGATCTGCTCAACGTGCAGATGGATGCGATGAGCTCAGGCGACACCTTGCCGGCGCCGGCTGCCAGCCTGTTGCGTCGCCTGCAAAGCGGCGTAGCGCATGCGCCCGCACCCGCGCCGGTTGCAGCGCCGATGCCCGCACTGACGGAAGAAGGCGGCGCGATCGACGACAGCGAGTTCGAGGCGTTGCTGGATAGTTTGTACGGCCGCAATGGTGCACCGGGGGCGCCTGCGCCCGCGCCCGCCGCATCGACCGCAATCAGCGACGATGAATTCGAGGCACTGCTCGACAGCCTGCATGGCAAGGGCGCGGCACCCACGGCAGTGGCACCGCCTCCGGTGGCTGTTGCAGCACCGCCGGTCGCTGAGCCCACACCGAAATCGCCTGCGCGTGCTCCGGTACAGGCCGAGCAAACCGTGCGTGTCGATACCGGTCGTCTCGACGATCTGGTCAATCGCGCCGGCGAACTCGTGCTGGTACGTAACCGCCTGCTGAGCCTTGCCTCGCGCAGCGGCGACGAAACTCTGGAAGTGGCGGCGGGCGATCTCGATCGTGTCGCCGATGATTTGCAAGGCGCGGTACTGGGCATGCGCATGCAGCCGGTAGGGCGCCTGTTTCAACGCTTCCCACGCATCGTGCGCGATCTCGCGCGTCAGCTCGGCAAAGAGATCGAGCTGGTGACCGAGGGCGAAGACACCGATCTCGATCGTGGCCTGGTCGAAGCACTCGCCGATCCGCTCGTGCATTTGTTGCGTAATGCGGTCGATCACGGCCTGGAAATGCCAGAGGATCGCGAACGCGCCGGCAAGCCGCGCAAGGGGCGTGTGCGGCTTTCGGCCAGCCAGCGTGGCGAGCGGATCGTCATCATCGTTTCCGACGACGGCCGCGGTATGAATCCGCAGGTGTTGCGGACCAAGGCGGTGGAGAAGGGCGTTATCGACGAAGATCAGGCCGCGCGCCTGAGCGAAGTCGAATCGCTGGAATTGATCTTCCGCCCCGGCTTCAGCACGGCAGCGACGGTTTCGGACATCTCCGGCCGCGGCGTCGGCATGGACGTGGTGAAGACACGCATCATCGAGCTCGGCGGCACCTTGCAGGTGCGCTCCAAGCTCGGCCAGGGCAGTGAGCTGGAACTGGCCGTGCCGCTGACGCTGGCGATCCAGCGCGTGCTGATGGTCGGCGTGGGTGACCGTCTGTTTGCGCTGCCGTTGAGCAACGTCAGTGAAGTATTCGAACTTTCCGCAGGCCAGGATCAATGGCTGGATGGGCGTCGTGTCGCCGCACATCGCGGCCGTGCGTTGCCGTTGGGCGATCTGTCCGCATGGGCACGTGCGCACGGCGCTGCGCCGCCACGCCAGGTCGTGGTGGTGCACATCGGTCATCAACGCATCGGCTGCCTGGTGCACGCGGTGATCGGTCGCGAAGACGTCATGGTCAAACCGCTTGGTCCCTTGTTCGCCGACACGCCCGGTATTGCCGGTGCGACCGTGACCGGCGACGGACGGCTGGCACTGGTGCTCGATCTGGCCGGTCTGGCCGACGAGGGCGGCGCACTGCTTTCAACCGCTTTGAAGGAAACGGCTTAAGTCATGGATCTGGTCAGCATCATCGGAACCATCCTCGCCTTCGCGGTGATCGCGATCGGTACGATCCTCAAGGGATCGACGCTCGAGGCACTGTGGAATCCGGCTGCTTTCGTGATCGTATTCCTCGGCACCATCGCCGCCTTGCTGGTGCAGACGCCAGGCAAGGTGCTCAAGCGCGCCGGTGGCATGCTGCCCATGGTCTACAAGCCGCCGCGTCATCAACCGGCCGATCTGATCAGTCGCATCGTCGGCTGGAGCGAGCTGTCGCGTCGCCAGGGGCTGCTGGGTCTTGAGCCGCAGATCAACGCCGAGCAGGACAGCTTTGTGCGCAAGGGCCTGCAGTTGCTGGTCGATGGCAGCGAACCCGAAGCGATTCGCGGCGTGCTGGAAGTCGAGCTGGGCACGCGCGAACAGATCGACCTGGATGCCAGCAAGGTGTTCGAAAACGCGGGGACGTATTCGCCGACGCTCGGCATCATCGGCGCGGTGATGGGCCTGATGGCGGTGATGCAGAACCTGGCCGACCCGAGCAAGCTCGGCCATGGCATTGCCGCCGCGTTCGTTGCCACCATCTATGGCATCGGCCTGGCCAACCTGCTGATGCTGCCGATGGCGGCGCGTCTGAAAGGGCTGGTGCACAAGCAAAGCGAAATGCGCGAGATCGTGATCGAAGGCCTGGTATCGATCGCGCAGGGTGATAACCCACGCCAGATCGAAAGCAAGTTGCAGGGTTATCTGCAATGAGACGCCGTCGTCACGAAGAGCACGTCAATCACGAACGCTGGGCGATTCCGTACGGCGACCTGATTACGTTGCTGCTTGCGTTCTTCGTGGTCATGTATGCCATGTCCGCGGTAAACGAGGGCAAGTACCGCGTGCTGTCTCAGTCGATCATCGAAGCCTTCAACGGCAACAGCAAGCGACTGGAAGCGACCCCGAGCCGCACGCCGTCCGTACTGGCGCCGGTGCCCGATGCCGGTGCATCGTCGACGGCCACATCGTCGGCACGCCGTATCGAACTGCCGCTGCGTCGTCAGCCCACACCCGGAAAGGGCGAACAGCCGACCGTGCAGCGCACCGGCGGAGCGCAACAGCACAACCTCGAACAGATTCAGGGCGAGGTGCAGCACGCGCTGCAGCCGTTGATCGACAAGAGCCTGATCACCATGCGTCGCACGGAGAGCTATCTCGAGATCGAGATACGCACCGATATCCTGTTTCCCAGCGGCGTGGCCAAGCTTTCGAGTTCCGCCGATGATGTACTGAGCCGGATCGGCGCGATCCTCTCGCCGTTCCCCAATCCGCTGCGCGTCGAGGGCTATACCGACGACAAGCCGATCAACACGGCCTTGTATCCGTCCAACTGGGAGCTGTCCGCGGCACGCGCAGCGAGCGTGGCGCGCCTGTTCGCCGACAAGGGCGTCGATCCCGGCCGCCTGGGAATCATCGGCTGGGGCCAGTTTCGCCCGGCCGCCGATAACACTAGCGAAGAAGGCCGCAACCGCAATCGTCGTGTACTGGTCGTCGTATTGAGCGACGGCAACGCACCGAGTCGGTTCTACAGCGATGCGGACCACCCGATCGCCGATGCACCGTCTTCGCCGAAGCCGGCCGATTCCACGACGCCGGCGGCCGCACCCGCCACATTGCCTGCGTTGCCGAGCCTGATCACGGTGAACCCTGGCCAGGACACAGCACCTGCCCCGGCCGCCGCGACGATCAGTGCGCTGCAAACGCCGGAGCTGGAGAACAAAGGATAAGCATGAACGCCGTGGCCCAAGTTGCACAGACTCCATCCCAGTGGCTGGTGTTCTTCCTCGCTGGTCAGTCCTATGCCGCGCCGTCGGCTCAGGTCAGCGAAATCGTGCGCGACGGCGCCGTTACGCCCGTGCCTGGATCGGCCTCGGATCTGCTTGGCATCCGGCAGTTGCGTGGCCAGATCGTCCCAGTCCTGGACGGTCGCCTGCGCCTGGGGCTGGATACCTCGACCACCACGCTTGCGCAGGCGCGCATCGTGGTGTTGACGCATGAATCCCATCAGGTCGGTGTGCGTGTCGACGCCGTCGACGAGCTGCTGTCCTTGAACGAAGCGGACATGGCCGCCCCGCCATCGGGCCGCGCCCAACGCACCGACGACCCCGTCCGTGGCGTCGTTCCCTGGAAACAGGGTTTCGTTGCGCTGCTGGATGTGCGCAAACTATGCCGTTTGCCGCAGGGGGCGGCGCACGGGGATTGAGTATGGGTATTGAGATTGGCCTGATCGCGCTGATCTTGTTGGTGACGGCACAGGGGATGTTGCTTTATTGGGTGTGGCGTCAGCAGTTGCGATTGCGCATCCAGTTGGCGCAGTGTCTTTCCGCATCGGGCACGGATGTTCCGACTTCGATGCTGGTGATGATGCTCGGTCGTTTGGAACGCCGCCTTGAATCCGTCGAGCGACATCTTGAGCGTCATGGAGCGCATATGCCTGTTCCAGCCGCTTCGCCACAGACGTATGCCTTGGCGCAGCAGTTGGCGCGCGAGGGTGTGGGTGTGGATGAGTTGGTTTTGCGGTGTGGGTTGTCGCGGGATGAGGCGGAGTTGGTTCGGCGGATGCATGGTGTGGCGTGAGGGTGCTTTGACCCGGCACGTTTTGCCCGGTCCCCCACCTGTTCGTCATCCCCGCGTAGGCGGGGACCCAGTGGCTTCGGTGGTTGGTTGTCGCGAGAGCGCGCATCGCTCTGGTTCTGCGTTTAGGCTAGAAAGTCGCCTTTGGCGTGTTTCGCCGACCTGCCGGTCGCCGAGTTACTTTCTTTGCTTGTCCACGCACGCAGTGCGAACGGCGTTAGCCGGCCCGAAGGGCGGAGGGCCGTAAGGCCCGGAGTAAAGAAAGCTAACCAAAGAAAGGACACCCCTAGTCCGCCGTCCTGCGGACCGTGAGGTTTGGCCGGGCTTTAGGACGGGACATCCGTGTCCCGTCCTAAAGGCATCGACGTCCTGTCGATGCCCCCTTCGGGGCCTGATCGTCCAAACCTCACTCGGCTCCCGAGGGGGCCCGAAGAGCTGACCGCTCGCTGCGCATCGCTTGTCGAGAGCAAAGCTGCACTTTGGTGATGTTCCCGCGAGCACCCGGCCCCCTCACCCCAGCCCTCGCCCCCGGCAAAGCCAGGGGAGAGGGAGCAGGTGGCGCAAGTGCGCAACACAGAGGCTCGCCTCAGTCAGTCCCCTCTCCCCTGGCTCCGCCGGGGGAGAGGGTTAGGGTGAGGGGGTGCTTTAAGTCCTCACCGCCACGACGCCTCGCACACCAATCCGGCGCACCTCAGAAGCGCCAGAAGTGTCCCCTGACGATTCGAGTAGGCGGCACGAACGGTTGTATCTCTCAATGCTGCTCAGAGCTCTTGATCCACAGGCCATTTCTCTTGGGTTACTTTCTCTTTACTCCGGACCTAAAGGTCCTCCGCCCTGCGGGCCGGCTTCGCCGTTCGCATGCGCTGCGCGCAAGCGTGGGCCAGCAAAGAGAAAGTGACTCGCTCGCCGGCAGGCGAGTGAAACGCCCGCTGCGTAAGCGGCCAGGTCGCGAAAGCATTCAGGCAAGAACCAAGCACTGACGCCACTGGGTTCCGGCCTACGCCGGAATGACGAAGTAGGAGGGGCTACGTAAGCGGTCAAATTGCGCGAACACACAGGCGAGGACCAACCACAGCCGAAACCGGCTTTAAGTCACAGCGCAGGAGAAGCGAAAACCCAACTCACTCCCCAGCCGCATCATAAACACACCCAAGCACCGCCGCCGCAGCCGCATAAAGCGTCGCCGGCACATCATCCCGCAACCGCAGCGCAGCCAGCACAGCCGCCACCTGTGGGTCATGATGCAGCGGCACCCCCGCATCCCGCGCCCGCGCAAGCAAACGCTCCAGCGATTCAGGCGGCATCGTCGGTGCCGGCCCTTCGCTGTGGCTGATACGCAAGCTGACCTTGCGACGCGGAGGAGGGAGTGCCTGGGTCATGCCATGGTCTTCAGTAGTACGGCGCTACGGGACTGCCCGGTTTGCGGCATGCCATGCTGGCAGCTCAACTGATCGAGAATCAGCCCGCTGGCGGCAAGACGATCGCGCAGCATGTCGAAACGGCGATCGAGCTTTTCGACAGTGGATGCCATATGCGCCCAAAGCCGAACACTCAGGCGTTGGCCGCGCAATTGAACCTCGCCCTGCACCGGGCCTAGGCTCGGCAGTTCCAGCGCAAAACCCAACGTCCACGTGGAAGGATCGCTGCTGGTCGCGCCCTGTTCCAACTGCAGCTGCACGACGTCGCGCCCGTCCTTGCCTTGCACCGGTATCTCGACCATCCAGACCGAGGTAGCCGCCGTTTCCAGTTGGGCCACTTCGAGGCGGGCCAGCGCGGCATGCACGTCGGTGTTGAGTCGATCGAGTAGCGGGCGGAGATCTTGCGCATCGTCGCCGAGCAAGGGATCGCCTTCTTCAGGCGCGGCCGCGCGAGGTTGCGCCAGCAGACCGCGGTGCTGCAACGGCGGTGCGGTATCCGGGGCGTTGCCCGGTCCATTGGTCGAGGGCTTGCCGACATAACCGCCGGTCTGCAGGGCGGTAGCCAGGCGCAACAGCGCACCTTTCCAGTCTTCTTCGCCCAGCGCCTCGCCCATGGCCATCGGATCGGCGAGCTGCGCTTCAAGAAACAAGCCGCTGCGGGCGACTGCTTCACGCAAACCAGGGCCGTCGCTGATTTCTTCCGGCGTGCGCATGGCGTTTTCGAGCAAGGCCAATGCGGTACGGATGGAAGAGGGCAACTGGCGTACCTGCGGACGTTGCGCGAGGGTATCGAGCGTCGCCAGCAGCGGGGCATAGCCGTTCTGCTGTGGCAGGCGCTCACGCATGGCCTGCTGCACGAAGGTTTCCGGCCCGGAGGGGATCATCACCTCCAGCAGCGGCTCGGCGCCCATGCTCAGGACGCGCACCTGGAACTGCGGCGGCAATTGCGTGCTCGGCGACTGGGTTTCGACCGCCAACGCGCCGATCTGCAAGATCATCATCCCCTGCGGGCTCACGCCCAGTGGCCGCGCGGACAGCACGGTACCGATCCGCCAGCTGTCAGCCGTGCTGCCGGCGGCGGCGCCGGCCCAGGTAAGGGCGGCAAGGCTGGTGGGTTGGATGATCAAACAGGCTCCTGTGACGCTCGGGCTAATCGCAGACCAATGAGGGGTTGCGGCCACTGCATCGGCGGGGGACGCAATAACTTGAGCTCGGCAATTCGCTAAAGCCCGGGCCAAGACCGCCGATAAGCACACCAACGACAGCCTAACAGCAGCGAGCTAGCAGTCATGGCGGGCAAGAGCACAAAAGCGTCACGCGACGCGACGGATCAAAAGGTGCAGCTTCCGGAAGATTGCCGGATGGCGGCCTTGCCGGCGCTGCGCGACGAGTTGATGGCGGCGCTGGAGCACCCCTCCTGCACGCTGGATGCCTCGGCCACGACGCGTGTCGATACGGCGGCGGTGCAGTTGCTGGCGGCTTTTCGCCGTGCGGCCTATGCCTCCGGGCGACAGGTGAACTGGCAGGGCGTGGGCGAGCCGCTGCGCGATGCGGTCGCGCTGCTGGGGCTGGAACAGACATTGGAACTGCCGGCATAAAGCCGGCTCGACGAGGTAGACGATGGCAAAGATTCTCGCGGTGGACGATTCGGCGTCGATGCGTGGCATGGTGGCTTTTACCCTGCGCGGCGCCGGTCATGAGGTGAGCGAGGCCGAGAATGGCCAGCTGGCACTGGATGCGGCGCGCGGTTCGCGCTTCGACCTGGTGTTGGCGGACGTCAACATGCCGGTAATGGACGGGATCAGCATGGTGCGCGAGCTGCGTACGCTGACCGAATACAAGGGCGTGCCGATCCTGATGCTGACGACCGAGTCGCATACCGACAAGAAAATGGAAGGCAAGGCCGCCGGCGCGACCGGCTGGCTGGTGAAGCCGTTCGATCCGGAGCAATTGCTGGCCACGGTCAAGCGCGTGCTCGGTTAATCCCATGGCCAATGTCAGCCTTGCGCAATTTCATCAGACTTTCTTCGACGAAAGCCTCGAAGGACTCGCCAGCATGGAATCGGCGCTGCTGTCGTTGGACGACGGTGGCGACACGGAGCTGGTGCACGGCATTTTCCGCGCCGCGCACTCGATCAAGGGCGGTGCGGCGACCTTCGGTTTTCCGGAGATGGCGGCCTTTACCCACGAGGCCGAATCGCTGCTGGATGAACTGCGTGACGGCCGGCGTGCAGTCGACTCGGCCATCGTCGAGCTGTTGTTGCGCACCGTCGATTGCCTGCGTGGCATGTTCGATCGTGCCCAGGCCGGCGAACCGCTGGCGGACGCGGTCAGCGAAAGCGTGCGGCAGGAGCTGGCAGCGGCGATGGGACACGGCGTAGCCGTTGTGGCCAAGGCCGAGGTCAGCGACCAGGCCGATGCCTGGGTGATCGATTTCCGCCCGCATCCGACCATGCTGGCCGGTGGCAACGAACCCATTCGCATGATTCGCGAGCTGGCCGAGCTGGGGCGTCTGGAAGTGGTCGCGAACTGCGATGCGCTGCCGGAGCTGGCCAAGCTCGATCCGTCGCAATGCCACTTGTCCTGGCGCATCACCTTGCATGCGCCGGTGAAGCGCTCGGCCATCACCGGTGTATTCGACTGGGTAGAGGACGAGTGCGACCTGAAGGTCGAACCGCTGCTCGCCGTTGCGCCAGCAACCGCCGCCGTACCCGCAGCGGCGCGCGCAGCAAACGAAACACCAGCGGCACCGCGCGCAGTCCGCGAAGCGACCACGAATAACGAAACCAGCTCGGTACGTGTCGGTATCGACAAGATCGACAGCCTGATCGATCTTGTCGGCGAGCTGGTGATCACACAATCCATGCTCGATCCGTTCCGCGACGACTTCGATATGTCGCGCCTGGAACATCTGCGTCAGGGCCTGGCGCAACTCGCCCGTCACACGCGCGCTTTGCAGGAAAGCGTGATGGGCATCCGCATGTTGCCCATCGGCTCGGTCTTCAGTCGTTTCCCGCGTCTGGTACGTGACCTGAGCAACAAGCTCGGCAAGCAGGTCAAGCTGGATCTGGTCGGCGAGCAGACCGAGCTCGACAAGACCGTGCTGGAAAAAATCGGCGATCCGTTGGTGCACCTGGTGCGCAATGCGATCGACCATGGCCTGGAGTCACCCGACCGTCGGCGTGCTGCGGGTAAGGGCGATACCGGCACGCTGCGGCTGGAAGCCTTTCACCGCGGTGGCTCGATCGTGGTCGAAGTCAGCGACGATGGTGCGGGTCTCAATCGCCAGGCCATCATCAACAAGGCCATCCAGCGCGGCCTGATCGCCTCGGGCGACAACCTGGGTGACGACGCCGTTGCCGAGCTGATCTTCCAGCCGGGCTTCTCCACCGCCGCGGCGACCACCGATCTATCGGGTCGTGGCGTGGGCATGGATGTGGTCCGTCGTAACGTGGTGGACCTGGGCGGCACCGTCGCCATCCGCAGTACCGAGGGCAAGGGCACGGTCTTCACCATCACCCTGCCATTGACGCTGGCGATCATCGATGGCCTTACTGCTGCTGTCGGCGACGAGCGTTACATCGTGCCGCTGGTATCGATCGTCGAGTCGATACAGCTGCGCGGCGATGCCATCCGTAGCGTGGCCGGCGGCGGGGAGCTGTTCCGTTTCCGCGACGGCTATCTGCCGGTCATTCGCCTGCACGAAGTGTTCGGCATTGCCGGCGCACGCACGATGATCGACGAGGGCTTGGTGGTTGTTGTCGAGGGTGAAGGTTCGCGCGTCGGTCTGTTTATCGATGAGTTGATCGGCCAGCAGCAGGCCGTCGTCAAGTCGCTCGAAGCCAACTTCCGCCGCGTCAACGGCATTTCCGGCGCAACGATTCTGTCGGACGGTTCGGTGGCGTTGATCGTGGATGTGCTTGGCCTGGTACGCATGCAGGGGCGTAAAAAGGCAGCTTGAGTTCGGACAAGGCTTCGCAAGCGGAGGCGCTGAGGCATGGATGACCAGCTTCGCTGTTGAAAAGCGCCTCCGGCCTGCGCCGGAATGACGAGAGGGGTAGGCAAGGGTGAGAGGATGAACGCTTTAAGTCCTCACCGCCACGAAGCCTCGCGCACAGCTCCGGCGCACCTCAGAAGCGCCAGAAGTGTCCCCTATCGATTCGAGTAGGCGGCACGAACGGTTGTATCTCTCAATGCTGCTCAGAGCCTTGGCTCTAAAGGCCATTCTCTCTTTGGTTACTTTCTCTTTACTCCGGACCTAAAGGTCCTCCGCCCTCCGGGCCGGCTTCGCCGTTCGCATGCGCTACGCGCAAGCGTGGGCCAGCAAAGAGAAAGTGACTCGGACGCCGGCAGGCGTTCGAAACGCCCGCTGCGTAAGCGGCCAGATCGCCCGAACACCCAGGCAAGAACCGAGCACTGGCGCCACTGGGTGACCAGCTTCGCTGTTGTAAAGCGCTTCCGGCCTACGCCGGAATGACGAAGGTGAGGTGGCGCGAGAGAGTGGGAGTCGGCACCCCCGGCCAAAAAAGCGCAAAAAAACTCCCCGCACGCGTTCAAGCTCCCAGCCCCTCTGCCGATACCCCATACATAGAGGGGTCCCGTCCTGGAATGCATATGAGCCAAACAGCCAGCCTGTCTCAAGTCCAAGCCGTTGAATCGGCCGTCACGCAATACCTCACCGTAAACCTCGCCCAGGAGGAATACGCGATCGACATTCTGGCCGTACGCGAAATCCGCGGTTGGACCCCGGTGACGCGCATTCCGCAAGCGCCTTCCTATGTGCTGGGCGTGCTCAACCTGCGTGGCGCGATCGTGCCGGTGCTCGATCTGCGCCTGCGCTTCGGGCTGGCACGCGAGGAATACAACGCCACGACCGTCACCGTGATCATCACCGTCGCCGGGCGCCATTTCGGCGTCGTGGTCGATGGCGTGTCGGACGTGCTGGACGTCGAAGGCGGCGCGATCAAGCCGGTGCCAGATATGGGCACGGCTGTGGACACCGAATATCTGAAGGGACTGACCTCGGTCGGGCAGCGCATGGTCTTGCTGCTGGACGTGGACAAGCTGTTGCAGCCGCAGGATGCGCAGATGCTCGAGGCCGCCTTGCCCGCGGTCACCGACGTAAAAGCCGTGGCTTAACGCAGTTCCTCGTTCCGGTCATCAATTGGATCAGCAATGAAGAAGTTCACTTTCAAACTCCCTTCCTTATCGGTTCGCATGCGTCTGTACGGTGTCATGGGCTTGCTCGCGGTGATGCTGATCGGCGGCGCTGTGATCGGCCTGGGTTCGATGAGCCTGCAGAACGACGGCATGAAGCAGATCTACGAACAGGAAGTGGTGCCGGCACAGTTGCTCAGCCGTATCGGACAGCAGGCGCTGATGTCTTTCATCGTGCTGGGTGAGGCGGCCAACCAGGTCAGCAAGCCCGACGCGCTGAAACAGAAGCTGGCCGAGTACGACAAGCTGCAGGAAGGTTTTGCGGATCTGCGCAAGCACTTCGACGAGATTCCGATGAGCGATGTCATCGCCAAGGAATACAAGAAGATGCATGAGACGGATGCCGACTACAACCAGGCCAAGCAGGACACGCTCGATGCGCTCAAGCAGGGCGATGCCAGCGCAGCCGATATCCTGGAAATGCAGCTTCGCCCGATGCTGATGGATCGCCAGGCACGTATGGCCAAGCTCAACGAGCTGCAGCGTGCTGAAGCGATGAGCATTTACGAGCAACAAGTGTCGCGCTACAAGCTGATTCGTGCGGTGAGCCTGACGTCCCTGATCGCTGGCCTGTTTATCGCCTTGCTTGTCGCCGCCCTGGTGATCCGCTCGATCATCAACACGCTCAACCGCACGGTGGGCATTGCGCACGCCATTGCCGACGGCAAGCTGGGCCACAAGATCACCGTCGATCGCACCGATGAGCTGGGCAAGTTGCTCGGAGCCTTCCGCACGATGGATGAGCGCTTGAGCACGATCGTCAACGAAGTGCGGCACGGTTCGGGTTCAGTCAGCACGGCAGCGCAGCAGATTTCGCGCGGTAACGACGATCTCAGCCAGCGCACGCAGGAACAGGCGTCGAGCCTGGAAGAAACCGCTTCGTCGATGGAGGAAATGACCTCGACGGTGAAGCAGAACGCCGAGAACGCCAGCCATGCGAACCAGTTGGCTCGCGGTGCTCGCGAACAGGCCGAACGCGGCGGCGAAGTAGTCGCCCAGGCGGTCGGCGCGATGCGCGAGATCAATACCTCCAGCCGCAAGATCGCTGACATTGTGAGTCTGATCGACGAGATCGCGTTCCAGACCAATCTGTTGGCGCTGAATGCCGCGGTCGAGGCGGCACGTGCGGGCGAACAGGGTCGCGGTTTTGCGGTGGTGGCGACCGAAGTGCGCAACCTCGCGCAGCGCAGCGCGGGTGCAGCCAAGGAGATCAAGGGTCTCATCAACGACAGTGCCGCCAAGGTGCGCACCGGCTCCGAGCTGGTCGATCAGTCAGGCAAGGCGCTGGCCGAGATCGTCGACAGCGTGAAGAAGGTGACCGACATCGTTGCTGAAATCGCCGCGGCCAGCCAGGAACAGTCTGCCGGCATCGATCAGGTCAATCACGCCGTGCTGCAGATGGACGAGATGACCCAGCAGAACGCCGCGTTGGTGGAAGAGGCCGCTGCCGCCGCACGTGCGATGCAGGAGCAGGCCACCGAGCTGACACGTCAGGTGGGCTTCTTCCAGCTCGGTGACGATGCCGACTATGCACCGGTACCCACGCAGAAGGCGCGCACGACGGCTGTTGCCGCGGAGACCGAAGCCGTATTTGCCGCTGTGCGCAGCGGTGCGCCGGCCAGGCCCGCCCCGCGGGCGGCCGCTGCCGAAGCCGCCGACAGCGGTGTGTGGAAGGAGTTCTAAGCCATGTCCGTGCCGGCCACCGATGAGAGCGTTGCCAATGCGGGCATCGGTGGACCGAGCCTGGGTGATGCGGAGTTTCGTTTCCTGCGCGAGTTCGTGCTGGAGCATTGCGGCATCTCGCTTGGCGAACACAAGCGTCAGCTGGTCCAGGGGCGTCTATTGCGCCGTCTGCGTGCGCTGCGCCTGAAAGAATTCGCCAGCTATTGCGAGATCCTGCGGCGCGATCCGGAAAGCGAGTTGGGCGAGCTGGCCAGTGCGATCAGCACGAACGTCACCTCGTTCTTTCGCGAGATGCACCATTACGACTTTCTGATCGAAACGCAGCTGCCGCTGTGGCTGCAGCAGAAAAAGCGTCATGACGATCGTCTGCGGATCTGGTCGGCCGGTTGTTCCACCGGCGAAGAGCCGTATGCATTGGCGATGGTGCTGGCTGAGGCCCTTGAGCAGCACGGCAGCCATATCGACGCGAAAATTCTCGCTACCGATCTGTCGCCGCAGGCCTTGGAAGCAGCACGCAAGGGTGTGTACTCGGTGGACAAGCTCGGTGGCGTCAGCCCTGAGCGTCGCCGGCGCTGGTTCCTGCGCGGCGAAGGCGCCTACGAAGGCCTGGCTTGCGTCCATCCGCGCTTGCGCGAACTGGTGACTATTCAGCCGCTGAACCTGTTGCACGACTGGCCGATGCAAGGGCCGTTCGACGCGATTTTCTGCCGCAACGTGGTGATCTATTTCGACAAGCCGACCAAGCAGCGCCTGTTCGCGCGCTATGCGAGCCTGTTGCCGCCGGGCGGTTATCTATTCCTCGGTCATTCGGAGTCGATGTATGGCCTGAGCGACGACTTCGATCTGGTCGGTCGCACGATCTACCGGAAGCGCGACACATGAGCGAAGTCATGGCCAGTCGCCGACCTGCCACGGCACAGAACGTGTTGCCCGGCTTCGAGCATGTGCGTCGGTACTGGGATCCGACGCAGTCATGCATGACTGCGAAAATCCTGCCGGGCGAGTACTACGTCAGCGATCAGGACGAAATGATCTCGACCGTGCTGGGCTCCTGCGTATCGGCCTGCATTCGCGACCGCCAACGTCAGATCGGCGGCATGAACCATTTCATGTTGCCCGAGCCGGTCGGTGACCGCGATAGCTGGTCGTCCACGGTCAGTCGCGCTGCGCGCTACGGCAACGACGCGATGGAGCAACTGATCAACCGCATCCTGAAGGCCGGCGGGCATCGCAACGATCTTGAAGTAAAGATCTTTGGCGGCGGCCGCGTGTTGGCGCAGATGACCGATATAGGTCGACGCAATATCGCCTTCGTTCGCCGCTATATCGAGACGGAAAAGCTCAATCTGGTGGCCGAGGACGTCGGCGACGTGCACCCACGCCAGGTTCAGTACTTCCCGCAGACAGGGCGCGTACGCGTGCGCTTGATGCATGGGCTGCAGGAAAGTCGCCTGGTCGACACCGAGAAGCATTACCTCAAGCGTTTGGCAAACGATCCGATAAAGGGAGAAGTGGAGCTGTTCTAGGAAAGGGCGGCGAGGCGAGGAGGAAAGGCTCGCATTCGCCATGCAGGACCCGGTTCTTCGAGACGTTTTCACCTCTTAAGGCAAAGGCGAGTAAGCATTAATGGCTAGAGTGCGTGTACTAATCGTCGACGATTCCGCCCTGGTGCGGAAACTGTTGTCGACCATGCTCGCCTGCGATCCGGGGATCGAGGTGGTGGGTGTGGCCGCCGACCCGTTGATCGCGCGCGAAAAGATCAAGCAGCTCGAGCCCGATGTGCTGACGCTGGACGTCGAGATGCCGCGCATGGACGGCCTGACCTTCCTCGAGAACCTGATGCGCCTGCGCCCGATGCCGGTGGTGATGGTGTCTTCGCTGACCCAGCAAGGCGCCGAAGTGACGCTCAAGGCATTGGAGCTGGGTGCGGTCGACTTCTTCACCAAACCCAGCAACGACCTGGCCAGCACGTTTGCCGAGGGTGCGCAGGAGATCTGCGCCAAGGTGAAACTGGCCGCCCTGGCGCGGCCAAAGATGCGCAGTGCCGTACGCAAACTGGACGTGCCGCCGCGTTTGAGCGCGGATGCCGTGCTGCCCCGCGCCCAGACCGCGGATTCAAGGGGCGGCACACGCATTATCGCGATCGGCGCGTCGACCGGCGGCACCGAAGCCATCCGTGTCGTGCTTGAATCGATGCCGCCGGATGCGCCGCCGATCCTGATTACGCAACACATTCCGGCCGCGTTCAGTGGCCCGTTCGCCCAGCGCATGGACAACTGCTCGGCAATGCGCGTGTGCGAAGCGCGCGATGGCCAGCCCATCCAGCACGGCCATGCTTACATCGCACCGGGCAGCCAGCATCTGCTGGTGATGTGGGACGGCGCACGCTACGTCTGCCGTCTGCACAACGGGCCGCCGGTAAATCGTCATAAACCCAGTGTCGACGTGCTGTTCCGTTCGGTGGCCGCCAGTGTCGGCGCACCGGCCATCGCCGCCTTGCTGACCGGCATGGGCGACGACGGTGCACGTGGCCTGGCCGAGCTGCGCGAATGCGGCGCTCCCACGCTGGTGCAGGACGAGGCCAGTTCGGTCGTATGGGGCATGCCCGGCGCCGCCTGGAAGATGGGCGCCGCCAGCGAAATGCTGCCCCTGGAAAATATCGCTGCGCGCCTCCTCGAGATGGCGCGTCAACCCGTCGCCCGCGCTGCCCGCGCGGTCACTTGAGTTCGGACAAGCCCATGTCAGTCATTCCTTCATCGATCGCCTCGCGGCCACTGTACGGCTTTGTCGCCAGTGCGGCCGCGTTGCTGCTCTGCCTGTTCTGGCATCCCGCCTGGTTGGCACCGGTGCTGGTCATCGCGCTCACGGCAGTGTGGATCGTCGAGACGCGGCGCAACGCTCCGGTGGTGACCGAGGCCCCGATCATCGACTCCGCGCCGGTACGCGAGGCACTCGAAGACGTGCGTGGCGCGCTGGTGGACGAAATGGGCCACGCCTCGCGCGAACTGCATCAGGCGATGGACCTGCTGCGCGACGCGGTCTCGGAACTTGGCGGTGGCTTTGACGGCCTGTCGCAGAAGACCGGCATGCAGCAGTCGCTGCTCAAGCAGATCATCGATGTGCAGAACGGCGGAGTGTCGGTGCAGGACTTTGCCGCACGCACCGGCGACCTGCTGGAGCACTTCGTCGGCCTGATCGTGCAGCTGTCGCGCGAGAGCCTGCGCATCGTCTACCGCATCGACGGCATGGCCAAGGAAATGGACGCGGTGTTCGGCCTGTTGAAGAACGTCAACACGATTGCCGAAGAAACCAACCTGCTGGCCTTGAATGCCGCCATCGAAGCGGCGCGGGCAGGCGAATCCGGCCGTGGTTTCGCGGTGGTTGCGGGCGAAATCCGCAACCTCGCCAGCAACTCCAACCAGTTCAACGAACAGATCGGCAGCCACGTCGAGCGCGCCCGCGCCGCGATGGACCATCTGCGCGAGCTGGTCGGCACGATGGCATCCCAGGACCTGAACGTGGCGCTGTCGGCCAAGGGCGGTATCGACGCGATGATGGCCCACGTGACCGAAAGCGACGCGCGCACCAGCGTGGTTGCCGACCAGGTTGTCGAGATCAACCGTGGCCTGGGTAACGACGTGTCGACCACGATCCGCTCGCTGCAGTTCGAAGACATTCTCAGCCAGCTGCTCAACCAGACGCGTACCCGCCTGGTCGAGCTGCAGGAAGTCACGGCCGAGTGCACGCGCGATATCGAGGCGCTGGCCTGCGACCCGATCGACGCTCATGTGCTGGTCGAACGCGCCCAGCAGGTGCGCTCACGCCTTGCCGTGCAGCGCGAGAAAGCCAAGCTGCGGTCACGTGGTCCTGCCTTGCAGAGCACGATGGACGCCGGCGAGATCGAATTGTTCTAAACCGATTTGTTTTGAGAGGCATTACAGCCATGAGCCTGACCATTCATCACGACACCGAGCTGGACTGCCTGACCTTGCAGATGGGCGAGAACTTCGATTTCTCTGTGCACCGGGATTTCCACGACGCCTGCCTGGGCGTCAAGGCACCGGCACGCAGCTATGTGATCGACCTGGGCGAGGTGAACAGCATGGATAGTTCCGCGCTGGGCATGCTTCTGCTGCTGCGCGAGCATGCCGGCGGGGAGCGTGCGGAGATTCGTATCGTCAATGCCGGCACCGAATTGCGGGGCACCCTGCGAGTGGCCGGTTTCGACAAGTTATTCGTACTGCATTAATCGTATTGCACATTTTGTGCGTTGAGGCCGGGGTATCGTCGACAGGGACGTGCCCCGGCCTTTTTTTATTTTGTCGACTCGTCTATTTCTTTTATTGCCGCCTTTATCTACTATCCCGCCATTAGGGTAATCGGCTGCTCGCTGACAAAGGCGGGCCGATGCAAGGCCGGCGCATTCGGTCGGTTGGGGATTTTCGGTAGTTATCATTATTCGATCTGGCCGGCGTCATTGCCGGAGGATTGCTTTTGGCCGATCCGGGGCTTGGCTGTTTTCCGGATAACCCGGTGTGCCGCGTAATGGCGGCATGAGGAGTAATTCAATGCTTCAAGGAGGTGGATTATGCAACTCGCTAAAGGCGGTGCTCTGGGCATTATCGCTGCGCTAACGTTGCTAGTGGGCAGCGCAAATGCAGGCACGTTTCCCGATTATGGTTATCAAGCCCCATCGACTTATAAGGGGCCGACTTTCACCCTGAGTCAGAACTACCCCAAGGCATTGCCCAGCAAGGTGCCGCCAGCCTTTTTCAAGCTATTGCCCAGTCCATTGACCAACGATTTTGAAAAATGGCGCCCTTATGCCGAAGCCGTCAAGGCTTACTGCCTGGAAGGCAATGTCGAGAACGATTGGTACGTCGAAAAGAACAAGGTGCGCGCCTGGTATCACGCACCCTGGCAGCATTACGGTCCCCTGGGTCGTGAAGGCATCCACGGCCTGACCAAGGAAGCGCAGATCCAGGTCAAGCAGCTGGCTCCGACTCAGACCACCACCGGCCAGACTTATGCCGTGGGTATCTACAACGATATCGGTGGCTTTACCTTTGGCGAGGTGTGGAAAGACCCGCAGAACCCGGACCCCACCTACACCACCCAGCCCAACAGCTTCCACGACGGTACGGTGGTGTGTAAGCCGCTGTTCGCCGACGTCGACCTCAAGCAGGTGCCGTTCCTGGTCAATCCGGTGCTGTGGCAGGCCTACATCACCAACACCTTCAACTCGTCCGATCGCTCGGTCAAGGAAGTAGCCCTGATCCAGATGGACTTTGCCGTGCGCGACTCGCGCATTCCGGGGACCGGCTGGATTTTCGGCACGTTCCAGTACAACGGCGCCAAGACCGGCAAGCCGGGCTGGGACAACCTGGTTCCGGTGGGCGTGATGTGGGGTAACGATCCGGAAAACAACCAGGACACCTACACCAATAAGCAGCCGACGGTGACCAAGATCAATCCGGATCTGAAGCAGACCGCCATCAATGCCAAGCCGGAGCTGCCGCCGACCCACCTGGGCTGGAACGGCCGCCTCGATGGCCCGGTGGACAACCCGGTCAGCGCCTGCATGAGCTGCCACATGACCGCCGAGAGTCCGCAGCTGGCGCCTTTGAATCCGAGCTTCCAGTCCAACCCGCCGCCGGTCGGTTCGAAGGAATGGATGCGCTGGTTCCAGAACGAAATGGCTGGCCATCCATTTGATGCCGGTGCGCTCAGCACCGACTACAGCCTGCAGTTGGCCGATGGCATTGCCAATTTCTACAATTGGAAGTGCAACCAGGGCGGTGTCTTCGCCAATGGCGTCAATGTCTGCAAGCAGGCCGGCGTCAAGCGTCTGAAACTGCTCAAGACCGATACACCGCAGAAGGTCTACAAGATCGAGCGTGACCAATCGGTCGAAGAGGTACAGTAATCTGACCGATGCCTCGCCACCTTCAGGTGGCGAGGCATCGCCGGTTGGCGATTGTGATGGTTTCCATTTACCGTACCGGCCACCCAGGCTGGCTCGGTACCATGCAAGAAGCATCGCCCAAGATCGTCTGCATGTTGGTCTACGCAGGCGCACAGTCGCTGGATATCAGCGGCCCGCTCGAAGTGTTTGCACTGGCCAGCCGCCAGGCGCAGGACGACCATCCCGGTCGATGGCCCTTGTATCGCCTGCACATCGTAGCTATGCGCGACGAGCCGATTACGATGGCCGCCGGCATGCGGTTGTTGCCCGATATGCCCTGCGGGTCGCTTCCGGATAGCACCGACACCTTGCTGGTCTGCGGCGGCATGGGTGACGCGCTGGACTGCGCACGCGCCGATGCGGCCCTGGTCGAGTGGCTGAGGCTGAGTGCCGCTCGCGTCCGTCGGGTGGCATCCGTATGTAGCGGTGCGCTGTTGCTCGCCGAAGCCGGCGTGCTGGACGGGCGTCAGGCCACTACGCACTGGAGCGACTTGCACGAGCTACGTACGCGCTATCCGAAGGTGCGCGTCGAGTCCGATGCGATCTATACCCGCGATGGTGAGGTCTGGACCTCGGCCGGCATCACCGCCGGCATGGATCTGGCGCTGGCGATGGTGGCTGCCGATCATGGCCATGCGCTGGCGCTGAAGGTGGCCAAGCGCATGGTCATGGCCAGCAAGCGTTCGGGTGGGCAAAGCCAGTTCAGCAGCCAGTTGCAGGCCCAGGATCTGCCCGATCAGTTCGAGCAGCTGGCGGCCTGGATCGCGGCGAATCTGCAAGCGCGTCTGGATGTCGACTTGTTGGCGGCGCGCCTGCATATCAGCCCGCGTCAGTTCACGCGTCGGTTCCACGCCACGTTCGGCACAACCCCGCAGAAATATGTCGAGCAGCAGCGCATCGAAGCGGCCAAGCCTTTGCTCGAAAGCACGGCCAAGGAGATCAAGCGCATCGCTGCCGAATGCGGGTTCGCTTCCGATGAGGCCATGCGTCGCGCCTTCGCACGCCAGCTGGGTGTGTCGCCACGCGATTACCGCGAGCGTTTCGGCACCGTTTGATTTGTCCGGATAGGCGTGCTGCGCGTCCGCATTTGCGTATGGTTTTTTCGTATCGTGCCGGCGTTTCTTGCCAAGGGGTCAGGTATGCGCAGGCTTTCGTTCCGTCTTTTCGTGTTGCTGTTTGCGGCGTTTTTCGCGTTGCCCGTGCTGGCCGAGCACGAGGCGCATTCGCAGCCGCAAGTCCGGGTCGGTATCGTGCTGTTCGACGGCGTGGAGATCATCGATTTCGCCGGTCCCTACGAAGTCTTCGGTACAGCCGGGTTCGGCGTGGTGACGCTATCGCCCGACGGCAAGCCGGTGAAGACCGCGATGGGGCTTACCGTGACGCCCGATGCGAGTTTTGCTGACGCGCCGCCATTCGACGTGCTGCTGGTGCCGGGCGGTGATACCGGCGATGCACAGAAAGACCCGCGTATTCTCGACTTCATTCGCAAGCACACGGACAGCTCGCACTATGTTCTTTCGGTGTGCACGGGGGCGTTCATTCTGGGCAGCTCGGGCGTTCTCGATGGCCTCAAGGCGACCACGTTCAACCCGAGCATCGCCAGCCTGGCCAAGCGTTATCCCAAGGTAGATGTGATCAAGGATGTGCGTTGGGCCGATAACGGCAAGGTGATCACCTCGGCAGGGCTGTCCTCGGGTATCGACGCGGCTCTGCATGTGGTGGCCCGGTTGCACGGCCTCGACGAGGCCAAGACCGTCGCCATGCATCTGGAATATGACTGGAAAAGCGACGGCGGTTTTGTGCGCTCGCGCATGGCCGATCGCTACATTCCCGCCGAGCTGCACGATGCGGTGCAGTGGCCGAAAGACATGAAGATCGACCAGCTCAGCGCATTCGGCGACGAGACTCAATGGCAGGCGCGTTATCACGTGAGCTCAGCCACCGATGCCAAGGGTTTGCTCGATCGCATGGGCAAGGGCGTCAATGGCATCACCGGCTGGACGCGCGAGGGCAACACCTATCGGTGGACCCGATTACAGGAAGGCCGCCACGTGACCATGCAATTTCAGACCACGCCAGGCTCCTCGGCGAAGGAATACGATCTGGAAGTGACGATCCAGACGGCGGCGAGCTGAGCGCCGGGCAAAAAAAGGCCCCGGAATCCGGGGCCTGAATATTCTCGCGGAACAGCCATACAGCAACAACACTTACCAGGTGCGCACGTCCGTGACGCCGACGGTGTAGTTCTGCATGTCGGTCTGATAGCGGAACAAACGGCCCAGGTCGAATTCGACCGACTGGCCCGGTGCAATGTTCGTGGTGCCGGCCGGCCAGCCCTGCTTGGCTTGCAGAACCTTGCCGTCGGAGTCCTTGGCTTCGATCTTCACCTGCGCGGCAGCGGCCTCGGCACAGTGATTGACCAACTGGCCGCTCAGGCTCAGACGAACGCCCTGGCCGGAGCCGGTGGCCTTCATCTTGAAATCCTGGATGGCGAAATCGGTGGGAGCGCAAGCGGCGTGGGCGGCCAGTGGGGCCAGGATCAGGGCGGCGGAAACGATGAAGCGCTTCATGGGCAGACTTCCTCCAAAGTCAAAAGTTAGCCGCGTAGGCGGGGTCTCTCATGACATCGGCAGGAAGTGTCAGGACTTTAGCGAAGAGTTGCCGGAAGTGAGAAGCAGGTTTGCGCCAGTCGCATGATTGGCGCGCCACTTTCACTCCTGATCTCAAGGATTTGCGTCTAACTCACTAATTATGTTCGATAAACCATAGTCCTGCAAACAGCTTGGGGTCGATCGAATAGCCTTCGCGTGCCCGCGCGAACAGCCAGGCTCCGGCCTCGGTGCGTGGGACCTCGTGCACCACGATGTTCTCGCTTTCATCGCCACCACCGGGTCCGACCCGGGTCAGCCCATGGGCACGGGCGAAGGTGATCATCTCAGTGCTCATGCCGGATGATGACGGGCCCTCGTGCACGAATTCCACGCGCTCGCAGCGATAGCCGGTTTCTTCTTCCAGTTCGCGACTGGCGGCGAGCAGGGCGCCTTCGTCAAGCTGATCGGCCAGATCACCGACCAGACCGGCCGGCATTTCGATGGTGTGTTTCTGGATCGCCACGCGATATTGCTCGACGAACAGCACCTTGTCCTCCGGCGTCACCGCCAGAATGATGACCGCGCCGCCAGGGTTGTTGCGTTCGGCATATTCCCAGCGTCCACGTTTGCGCAGACTCAACCAGCGGCCCTGGAAAAGTGTTTCGACCGGTGCATTGGCGTCGGCGGGAATAGCGTGCGTCGATGTGTTCATGCAAAGTCCTTGAGCGTTATGCGGCACTCGCCATGATGACTGTCTTGCGTCGATCGCTCAATCGTTGTCAGAAGCGTAGCGTGTCACGTTATAGCGATGAGCTATCGGACTTATGCGAAGAATCAATTAGACTGGTTTCCAGCCAATGACGGCTAATACGGTGCGCCCCGGCGTATCCCCAACGATAAGGATGGTTCATGAAAACCACAAAAAAAAACTTTGCTCGCACTAGTGTTCTGCTGGCGCTTCCATTGAGCATAGCTTTTGCGGTCAGTGCGCAGGATGCCCACCTGACCAGCGACGCAGGCATTCCCGTCGGCGATAACCAGAACTCGCAAACCGCTGGCCCCAATGGCCCGACACTATTGCAGGACTCGCGTCTGATCGAAAAGCTGCAGCGTTTTGATCGCGAGCGTATTCCAGAACGTGTCGTGCATGCACGTGGCACCGGCGCATTTGGCGTGTTCGAACCCAGCGCCGATATTTCGTCGCTGAGTAAGGCCAAGGTCTTCGTGCCCGGTACCAGCACGCCGGTGTTCGCGCGTTTCTCCACCGTGATGAACTTTCGTGGCTCCCCGGAGCAGGCCCGCGACCCGCGTGGTTTCGCGATCAAGTTCTATACGCAGCAAGGTAACTGGGATCTGGTAGGCAACAATATGCCGATCTTTTTTATCCGCGATGCGATCAAGTTCCCGGATTTCGTGCATGCGAACAAGCCGAGCGCAGTAACTGGCGTGCAGGATGCCAACCTGGCTTTCGATTTCTTCGCGCATACGCCCGAGGCAACGGCGATGCTGACACGACTCTATTCCAGCGAAGGCATGCCGGACAATTATCGCCATATGGATGGCTTCGGCGTGCATGCGTTCAAGCTGGTCAATGCACAGGGCCAGGTGCATTACGTGAAATTCCACTGGAAGAGCCGGCAGGGTCTGCATAGTCTGCGGCCGCAGGAAGTGTCGGCCTCTCTTGCCGCCGACTGGAATCACTACACCAATGACCTCTACAAGAGCATCAAGGCAGGCGATCACCCGAAGTGGGACCTGTATATTCAGGTGCTGGAGCCTAAGGATCTAGCCAAGTTCGACTTCAATGCGCTCGATGACACCAAGATCTGGCCGGGCGTACCGGAGCAGAAGATCGGTACGACGACGCTCAATCGCGTGCCGGACAACTTCTTCGAAAGTACCGAGGAATCGGCGTTCGCGCCGTCGCGCATGGTGCCCGGTATCGAAGCATCGGAAGATCGCATGTTGCAGGGCCGGCTGTTCGCGTATGCCGACACGCAGATCTATCGCCTGGGCGCCAACTACCTCAGCATCCCGGTGAACAAGCCGGCTGTTGCGGTGAACAATGGAGACCAGGACGGCGCGATGAGCATCAGCGGTCGCAAGGGCGAAATCAACTACGAGCCGTCCAGTATCAACGAAGTCTCCGAGGACCCGTCGGCCAAACTGGTGCGCACGGAATTGTCCGGCACCACGCAGCAGCAGGCAATCAGCAAGCCGCGCAACTTCGTGCAAGCAGGCGAGTACTACAAGGCGCTGCCGGCACAGGAAAAGAACGACCTGATCGTGGCACTCAGCAACGACCTCAACCAGGTCACTAACGATGCCAATAAGTACGCAATGCTGTCGTACTTTTACAAGGCCGATGCGGACTATGGCACGCGACTGGTCAAGGCGACGCACGCCGACCTGTCGCGCGTGAAAGCTGCCGCCGAAAAGCTCGCGGATTGATGAGAGCCCTATAAGGCCTCAGTTTCCATCGTCATCCCGGCGTAGGCCGGGATCCATTCCTCAGTCCTTGCTTGTCAGGTGGCATTTGGCAAGCGTTTGCGCTGAGGAATGGATTCCGGCCTCCGCCGGAATGACGAGTAGGGGACGTTTCGAGGCCTTTGGGGCGCCGTTATCGTTTCGCCCGCTATTAACGAAGGCTTCAAGGAGTATTGGCCATGTTTAGACATCGCCGAACCTGGTTCGTGATTACCCCTATCGTCGTTGCACTAGTCGCGGTAGGCGTGTGGTTCTGCTTCCCCTCGTTGCGTCTGATGGCACACGCAGACCACATACAGAACATCCCCAAACCACAGGCGCAGTGGGTCGATGCTCATCGCTACGATTCAGAATGGTTCGATGCCGCGCGTGTCGGTCGCATCGATATCCTGCAAGCGCTCTACGAGGCGCATTATCCGATCGATAGTCAAACATCGAGCGGCTACAGCGCGGTCGTTCTTGCCGCCTACAACAATCAACCCGACGCCTTGCGCTATCTGTTGAGCATTGGAGCTAATGCCTGCCTCGGCGATCGCAATGGCAACACGGGCTTGATGGGGGCGTTGTACAAAGGGCACGTGGAGGTCGCGCATATCCTGATCGATGCACATTGCCCGATTGATCAGACCAATAACGCGGGTGAAACGGCTCTCTCGTTCGCAACCCTATTCGGGCGACTGGATTTGCTGCCAGCTCTTGTCGCCAAGGGCGCAGATATCAATCATGTCGATGCGCACGGTAGTACGGCGCTCGCCGTGGCATTGAAGCAAGGCAATGATCAGTCCGCGAACGCACTGCGCCAGTTGGGTGCCGAGGATTGATCGATTAACGGGCCGTCAAGGCGCGCAGTCGCGAACGCGTCAGTGGGCCAAAGCGAAGTCGTTCACTGATGACTTCCAGTTTTGCCCATTCGCTATCCTGGCGAAGCAAGGCGTCGGCATGTGATGCAACGGGCACATCAAGCGCGATACGTGTAAGACGGCGATATAGGCGTGCCATCTCGGCATGCTCCTTGAGCTTCGCCGCACAAGACGCAGCGCCACGAATGCGCAGAAAAGCCACTTCGTCGACGCGGTCGAGCAGGGCGTCGAGGCTGCCGAAATGCATGAGCAAGGCCGCTGCCGTCTTGGCGCCGACGCCCGGTACGCCGGGGATGTTGTCGACGGCGTCCCCGCACAAGGCCAGATAGTCGGCGACCTGGTGCGGATGCACGCCGAGTTTTTCCAGTACGCCGGCCGGGCCCCAGCGCAGGTTGCGCGCGTAGTCCCACTGTTCGTCGTGTTCGCCCAGCAGCTGACCGAAATCTTTATCGGCCGAAACGATGACGGCGCGGAATCCATGCGCGCGCAGTCCCCACAGCGCGCTGCCGATAAGATCGTCCGCTTCGTAGCTATGGTCGATCAGTACAGGCAGGCCGAGCGCCTCGGCAATCTCGCGGCACACGACGAACTGCCGTTCGAGGTCGGGTGGCGGCAGCTCGCGGTTGGCCTTGTATTTCGGATAGATCGCGTTGCGGAACGAGGTAGTCAGCGATGCATCGAAGGCCACCGCGATATGTTCCGGTTTGGTCTTTTCCAGCAGTTCGCACAAGAACCGCGTAAACCCGTGCACCGCGTTGATCGGGTGTCCGTCGACGTCGGTGAACTCGTCGGGCATGGAGTGCCAGGCACGGAAGACATACAGGCTTCCGTCAACGAGATGAACGATGGGGCTTGCCTCGCTCATGGTGCCCAGGTCGAGATCAGATCGTCGAGCACGGGGCGATCGCGATCGGGGATATCGATATCCGGCGTGCCGATATGCACGAAGCCAACGACTTGTTCGTTGTCCTTGAGGTCAAGTAGCGCGGCCGCTTCGCGATCGTACGCCGCCCAGCCGGTCAGCCACTGCGCGCCGTAGCCAAGGGCATAGGTGCCGAGCAGCAAGTTGTGTGCGACGCAGGCGGCGGCGAACTGTTGCTCGATGACAGGCACCGTGCTTTCAGGGTGCACGTGCGAAATCACTATCACCACGAGCGGCGCAAAGGTGTAGCGCAAGCGCTCTTTTTCGCGCTTGGACTCAGGCAGGTCCGGATTGCGGCGAATGGCGATCTCGGCCAGGCGTTCGCCAAAATGCAGCTTGGCGTCGCCGCGTAGCAGCACCAGCCGGAACGGCTCGAGCTTGCTGTGGTCGGGCACTCGGATGGCCGCTTCCAGCAGCGTGCGCAAGGTCGCATCGTCGGGCGCGGGTTCGCCGAGCTGGCGCGAGGGTGCCGAATGGCGCTGTTGTAGCAACTCGAGAGCAGAAAGCATGGCGTGACTCGATCTCAAAGCGGTCATGCTAGCAGTTCATCGGCTCACGTCCGATGACTCCAGGTCTCATCGGACTCAGGGCAATTGAAACGAGCCTGGGAGCAGCTTGCCGACCGTGGTCAACTGCACGTCGCCCTGCAGATTGGCCAATATGACGGGCATCTCCTGGTTGCAGAGTTCGGCCATCACCTGGCGACAGGCGCCGCAAGGCGCGATCGGCGCAGGCGTGTCGCCGATCACCGCCAGGGCGGCGAAATCGCCGGGCTTGCAGCCTGCGGCGATCGCAGCAAACAGCGCCGTGCGTTCGGCACAATTGCACAGGCCATAGGACGCGTTTTCCACGTTGCAGCCATCGAAGTGGCGGCCGTCGTGAGTGAGCAAGGTGGCGCCCACCAGAAAGTTGGAATAGGGCGCGTAAGCCCGTTCGCGTACCGCACGCGCCCTGGCCAGCAGTGGATCGGGAGACAGCGAATCGAATTTCACCTGCACGGACATCAATGGATCTCCAGCTCGTCTTGCCCGCCGGGTATCGATGCCGTATGCGGCTGGTCAGTCTACTCCCGAGGTGCCCCCCGGGTACAAGCGCGGTCCATTAAGGCCTTATGATGGCCCGAATCATCCGCAGGGAGTCCCCGATGCCGATCACCGTGGCCGCATTGCGTGAAACCGCCGTTGGCGAGCGACGTGTCGCGATTACGCCGGAAACTGCAAAGAAATTGCGTGCCAAGGGGGTTCGGGTCTTGCTCGAGCATGGCGCCGGCGCTTCGGCCGGGTTTCCCGATGCCAGCTACGTCGATGGCGAATTCGGCGATGCTGCGGAAGTTCTGGCGCAGGCGGATGTGCTGGCCTGCGTGTTGCCGCCGGACGATGCAACGGTAGCCCGCCTGCGCGCAGGCAGTGTGTTGATCGGACAGTTGCGACCCTATGGTGCCGCGGAGCGTATCGCCGCCATGGGCGAGCGGGGCATTACCGCCTTTGCGCTGGAACTGTTGCCGCGCACGACGCGCGCGCAGGCGATGGATGTGCTCAGTTCGCAGGCGGCAGTTGCCGGTTATCGCGCGATGCTGATCGCCGCTGAAGCCGCGCCCAAATTTTTCCCGATGCTGACGACCGCCGCCGGTACTATCCGCCCCTCGCGCGTGCTGGTGATCGGAGCGGGTGTTGCCGGCCTGCAGGCAATCGCCACGGCGCGCCGACTGGGTGCGCAGATCGAAGGTTATGACGTGCGGCCGGAGACGCGCGAACAGGTGGAGTCGCTGGGTGCGAAGTTTGTCCAGCTGGGCGTCAGCGCTGCCGGTAGTGGCGGCTATGCACGCGAGCTTTCCGCCGAGGAACGCGCTGCGCAACAGCAGGCGCTGGCCGAGCATGTGAAGTCGGTCGATGTGATCGTGACCACGGCTGCGGTGCCGGGGCGTCCGTCACCGAAGATTCTTACCGCCGCGATGGTCGAAGGCATGAAACCTGGCGCCTTGATTGTCGATCTGGCGGCCGAGGGTGGCGGCAATTGTGAGCTGACGCGGCCTGGTGAGCGGGTCGAGCTTCATGGGGTGACGATTCTTGGGCCGTTGAATTTGCCGGCGGGGGCGCCGTTGCATGCGTCGGAGATGTATGCGCGCAATGTGTTCAATTTTGCTGAGTTGTTGGTGCGTGATGGGGTGTTGAGTCCTGATTTTGGTGATGAGTTGGTGAGTAAGAGTTGTGTGGTGAAGTTGGGGACCGTTTGCTTCGAGGGCTGATGAGTTTCTCCTCATTTCGCCAGTGGGCGAAAAACTCGCGCAGCTTCTCTGCATCGTCATTTCGCCAGTGACGAAAAAGTTTGCGCGACTCCCGCTACATCGTCATCCCGGCGTAGGCCGGGATCCAGTGGCTTCGGTGTTGGGTTGTCGTTGGAGTGTGCATCGCTCTGGTTCTGTGCTTCGGCTAGAAAGTCGCCTGCGGCGTGTTTCGCCCGCCTGCCGGCGCGCGAGTTACTTTCTTTGCTTGTCCAAAGAAAGATAACCAAAGAAAGGACACCCCTAGTACGCCGCCCCTCCGCGCCTCCGGCGCTCCAGGACCGTGAGGTTTGGCCGGGCTTTTCGACAGGACATCCATGTCCTGTCGAAAAGGACTCGGCGTCCATGCCGAGTCCCCCTTCGGGGCCTGATCGTCCAAACCTCACTCGGCTCCCGAGGGGCCCGAAGAGCTGACCGCTCGCTTCGCATCGCTTGTCGAGAAGTCACGGCCCAGACTGGCGCATGCCGGAACGACAAGCCCACATAAAAAAGCCGCGAATATCGCGGCTTTCTTCATCTTATTCGTCAATGCCTGGGCGGCCCGCCGCCAGGATGTCCCATGCTCCCTGGCGGATGCCCTCCAGGACGCTGTTGCTGGAACTGCTTGATCAACTGCTCCCGTCGGTCGGGTGGCAGTTCCTGGAAGCGCTTGAACGCGTTGTGCAGTTGCTGGCGCTGTTCGGGCGGCAGTTGCTGGAAACGGCGCATGTTTTCGCGCGCCTGATCTCGCTGCTCGGGGGTCATCTGTTGCCATTGTGCGATGCGGTCGCGCACTTCCTGCCGCTGGTCAGGCGGAAGCCGGTTCCAGCCTTGAGCGCGTTCCAGCAGGCGCTGCTGGCGTTCCGGCTTGAGTGAGTCCCACTGTGGCCCCATCGGTGACAGCATGTCGCGTTCGGCGGGCGACAGGCTGTTCCAGGGGCGTGGTGCCGCCTGGCCCTGGCCGGGAGGTGGTCCGGCTTGTGCCCACAGAGGCGCCGCTGTGCCTGCGAGCAGCGTTACCAGGCACAGCGACAAGGCGAAACGACGCAATGGCATGCTTACCGATTCGCCTGAGAGGATGAGTTGTTATTGGATGCCAGCCAATCGTAGAAGTCGAGGTTCTGAACCATGCCAGGGTCGGCTTTATCCGGATCGGGCGGCAGGTCGCTGTCGGCATCGATAGCCCTGGCGATATTCATCTGCGCCTGCAAGGCATCGTTGCCGCGATTTTGCAGCGGCGACCAGGCCATCAGCACGGCCAGTGCGACCGCAGCGAGTGCACCGGTCGGCAGCAGCATGCGTACCCCGCGTGGTTGCGCAGGCTTTTGGGCGGCTTCGAGCGCGGTGCGGCGCGCTGCGCGCAGTCGACCGGCGGTGGCCGGGTCGATGGTGTGCGATGCCTCGCGATAAAGCGCGCGGGCGCGCTGCTCGAGAGACCGATGATCGATGGAATGTTTTGGCGCGTTCATCGCCATTCCTCCAATTGATCGCGCAAATGTTGCATCGCGCGCGACAGATGGGTTTTCACGCTGCCTTCGGAACAGCCCATAGCCTGTGCCGTCTCGGCGACGTCCAGGCCTTCCAGCACGCGCAGCATGAAAGCCTCGCGCTGGCGCTGTGGCAGTTTTTTCACGGCTGCCGCCATGTCCGCATACGACTGTGCATCCTGCAGTCGGTCCATCGGACCCGGGCCGTTATCGGCCGGGTCCCAACTTGGTAGTTCATCGCCGTCATCATCGCGGCCGCCACCCAGCCAGCCGACCATGATGGAGCGGACCTTGCGGCGGCGCTGCAGGTCCACGATACGGCGGCGCAGGATGCCCCAGAACAGCGGCGTCCATTCCTGCGCGGGTTTGTCGCGGTAGTGCTTGACCAGACGCAACATCGCGTCCTGTACGGCGTCCAGGGCATCCTCGCGGTTGCCCAGGTTCAACTCGGCCAGCCGGAACGCACGCCGTTCCACCTGGCTCAGGAAAGCGTCCAGCGTCGCCGGCGCCGCTCGGGCGTCGTCGGTCATCAGGTCCGTGTCGAGAGCGGAGACTGCGCTGTTCATGGCGTCGTCGTCCGCGTCGTCGTCGGATCGCGCATCCTGAGACTCCATTGATTCGTCCCCCGACATCAACGCGGCAGGCTCGCGCGCGTTGACCTGCGACCGTATGATGGCCGAACCACGGGGGTTCGGCACGGAGGGGTCATGATCGACGGGTTCCTGGCGCTATATATCTTCATGCTCGCCGCATTCACCGGTTACGAGATCATCGCGCGAGTACCGGTGATTCTGCACACACCTTTGATGTCCGGGTCGAATTTCATCCACGGCATTGTGCTGGTCGGAGCCATGATTGCGCTAGGGCATGCCGAAACTTCGTTCGAAATCGCGATAGGTTTCGCCGGGGTGCTGCTGGGCGCGGGGAACGCCGCCGGCGGCTACGTGGTGACTGAGCGGATGCTGGAAATGTTCAAGACCAGCAAGCCCAAGCCGGGCAGCGAGGGGGCCAAGTGATGGCCTGGCTGCCGGACCTGATCAAAGCCTGCTATTTCCTCGCTGCATTACTGTTCATTCTGGGCCTGAAACGCATGAGCTCGCCGCGCACGGCGCGGGGCGGCATCGTGTGGGCGGGCGTAGGGATGCTGCTGGCCGTCGTAGCAACTTTCGCTTTGCCGGATCTGCATAACCGCGGATTGATGCTGGCTGCCGTACTGATCGGCGTCGCCGCGGCCTGGTGGTCGGGGCGGCGAGTGGCCATGACGGCCATGCCGCAGATGGTGGCGCTCTATAACGGTATGGGCGGCGGCGCAGCGGCCGCGATCGGCGCGGCCGAGCTGATCGGCTATGCCGGCCGTTCAGTCGTCATGATCGATGGCGGCCAGTTCACCGCCAATGGCGGCTCGGCGCCCTCCACGCCGCAACTTGCATTGGCCGTCCTGGGTGCTTTGATCGGTGCAGTGAGCTTTTCCGGTTCATTGATTGCCTTCGCCAAGTTACAGGGCTGGCTGGACCGGCGTTTCGTGTTCCCGGGGCAGCGCGTCGTCAACATGTTGGTACTGGCCGGCGCCGTGGTGATCGGTGCGTTGCTGGCGTCGGGCCACTTGACCCTGCCGTTGATCGGAGCGTTTTTTGCGCTGGCGTTGCTGTTCGGCCTGATGATGACCCTGCCGATCGGCGGCGCCGATATGCCGGTGGTGATCTCGCTCTATAACGCTTTTACCGGTCTGGCGGTGGCGTTCGAGGGCTTCGTGCTGCAGAACGAGGCGATGATCATCGCCGGTACGGTAGTCGGCGCGGCGGGTACCTTGCTGACCCAGCTCATGGCCAAGGCCATGAATCGCTCGATCGGCAACGTATTGTTCGGCAATTTCGGCGCCGGCGGCGGCGTGGCCCAGGCGATCGAGGGGGCGCAGAAGCCGATCGAAGCGTCCGATGCGGCCGTGATGATGGCCTACGCCGAGCGCGTCGTCATCGTGCCCGGTTATGGCATGGCCGTGGCCCAGGCTCAGCACAAGGTGTGGGAATTCGCGCAGTTGCTGATCGCGCGCGGGGTGAAGGTGAAATTCGCCATTCACCCGGTGGCTGGGCGCATGCCGGGGCACATGAACGTCCTGCTGGCCGAGGCCGGCGTGCCTTACGACCTGATTGCCGATATGGACGACATCAACCCGGAGTTTCACGCCACCGATGTGGCTCTGGTCATTGGCGCCAACGATGTGGTCAACCCGTTGGCCAAAACGGACCCGGCATCGCCGATCTACGGCATGCCGATTCTGGATGTCGCCGACGCCCGTCAGGTGATCGTGGTCAAACGGGGCAAGGGCACCGGTTTTGCCGGTATCGAGAACGCGCTGTTCTACGCCGATAACGCGCGCATGCTCTATGGCGACGGGCAGGCTGCTGCCGGTGCGCTGGTCGCGGCCTTGAAAACACTCGACACCTAGCTGCTCGAGGGCGCCGCCGCTCGGCCTCGGTGGAGGGCGCCCATGACCGCTAGAACCGTGCCGGCCGAGTACCAGACGATATCGCCACCCGTAAGCGTCATCCGGGCGATATCGGTCAGCAAGCCAATGCCCGCCACGCGCAGCGTGTCGAAGAAACCCAGGCCCAGTGAGCCGGCGATACGTGCTCCGGCGACCAGTACCACCAGATAAGCCGAGGCTACGATCATCGCAAGGCCTGCAAGCACGGCAGCGCCGGTGCGTCCTCCCGGATTGACCCAGCCGCGAACGATGCGGCCCAGGATCCAGCCGATCGGGATGGCCAGCCAAGGCATCAGCTTGCTCACCAGGATCGTAGGCACCAGCCAGATCGCCCCCGCGGCCAGGCCGATCATCGCTGTGCAGATCAAGGCAAAAACGAAGCCCAGCAAGCGACGCGCGCTCATTGCAACGGTCCGGCCAAGGCGAGGCGAATAGGGGTTTCTGACATCCGGCTGTCCCTGGGGCAAAACCGGCATCATAACGTGCATGACAGGTAATCGGCCCGGCGATGGGGCCTGCGCACCTTGAGAAAGCATGGCGCTGGCCCGATTTCCATTGGGAAGCCCCTGTCGCCGGGCGCATAATAGGCGGCTTGGCGTGGCATCCGGCTACGTCTACATCAAGGTATCGAACAGGGTTGGCATGAGCGGTTTCAGTCTAAGCAGCGAGCCTTTCACGTTGGAGCGCGACTGCGCAGCCATCATGGTGCCGCAAGGCGAGCCGGTGGTGCTGCCGGCCGGCCAGATCGGCTATATCACGCAGGCCCTGGGCGGCAGCTTCACCGTGTACGTCGAAGGCAACCTGTTCCGCATTGCCGGCAATGACGCCGATGCATTGGGCAAGGAGCCGTTGCCGCCACTGGAGCTGGCCGATAACGCCTCGGACGCCGATGTTGAAAAACTCGTGTGGCAGCAACTGCGCACGGTGTTCGATCCGGAAATTCCGATCAATGTCGTCGAGCTGGGCCTCGTCTACGATGTGAGTGTCGAGGCGGCCGCCGAACAGCAGCGCAAGGTGTACGTAAAGATGACGCTGACCGCGCCCGGTTGTGGCATGGGCGACATCCTCATCGACGATGCGCGTACCAAACTCGAATTGATTCCCACCGTGTCCGAAGCGGATGTCGACCTGGTGTTCGACCCGCCGTGGAATCATTCGATGATGTCCGATGCTGCCAAGCTTGAGACTGGCATGCTGTAAAGGTTCTCTGGAACGGCTGGGGAATAGGTTTGTGCCGACCAACGTTTTATTGCGCATAGTCATTGGTTTTTCCTGACCCACGATAGTGGCGCCGCGCGGATATGGCGTCCGTTCTGCTCGCTCTAGTCTGGTTTGCGTCTGGTTTGTCGATGTCCATCGACAGCTCGACTTATCGCGAATCAACGAGAGGAAAGGCTATGAGCAACGTACTAAGGATGGCGCGTTCCCAGCTGGGGTTGGCTATCGTTTTGGCCATGTTGGCCTCGTCCGCGCAGGCGGCGGAAAAAAAAGAAATAGGCAAGATGTCGTTCAAATCCGCAGCTCCGGTAACGGTAGCGGACCTTGCCGGCAATATGGGCCTGGAAAGTTTCAGCCGCCTTGAGGTGACACGTTCGGCGCCGACCGTCCATGGCACGCGTACCGTGCGCATGCAACAGACCTGGCGTGGGATCCCCATCTTCGGCGCCACCGCGACTGTCGAAGCCGGCGACGGTGACGTGGTGACGCGGCAACAAGGCGATGTCTACGTCGGTCTGGCTACCGATCTGCCGCGCATGCAGCCAAAACTCAGCTCGATGCAGGCCATGGATCTACTGCGCAAACAATCGATCGCGGCGGTCAATGCCACGGTCGAGCCTCGTGATGCCACGCTCATGATCTACCCGCAAGAGAATGGCAAGGCAAGGTTGGCTTATCACTTGTCCTATTTTGTCGGCGGCGAACATCCATCGCGGCCCACTGCCATCATGGATGCCGACACCGGTGAAGTGCTTGAACAGTGGGAAGGTTTGACGCACGCCGAAGCACATGGGCCAGGCGGTAACGAAAAAACCGGGCGTTACATCTATGGAGAGAGCGGTCTGGCCGCTTTGAACGTCAAACAAAGCGGCGCGTACTGCAGCACCGAAACGGAGAACGTGGCCACATACCATTTAAAGAACTCGACCAATCTTGGCAGCGGCGCGATCTGGCAATTCCTTTGCCCGACCAGCCAAGGTGATGCTGTCAACGGCGGCTATGGCCCGATCAACGACGCGCATCATTTTGGCCAGGTCGTGTTCGACATGTACCGCTCCTACCTGGATGCCTCGCCGCTCAAGGCGCGCCTGGCCTTGATGGTGCACTATGGAAGGAACTACGAGAACGCGTTCTGGAATGGCCGGCAAATGGCTTTCGGCGATGGGCAATCGGCGTTTTATCCGCTGGTTGGCCTCGATGTCATTGCACATGAGGTCAGTCACGGCTTCACCGAGCAGAACTCAGGCTTGGTCTACTCCCGGCAGTCGGGCGGAATGAACGAAGCGTTCTCCGACATGGCGGGCGATGCGGCCGAGTGGTTCGATCGTGGAGAAAGCGACCAGATGGTGGGTGCCGATATCGTCAAGGCAAAAAACAGCGCCCTGCGTTACATGTGCGAGCCGAGGCGCGACGGTAGGTCGATCGACCATGCAAGCAAGTACTACAACGGCCTGGATGTGCACTATTCGAGCGGTGTCTACAACAAGGCATATTGCGAACTGGTCAAGAGCGACGACTGGAATCCCGAGAAAGCCTTCAAGGCTTTTGCCCGCGCCAATATGCTGTATTGGAAGGCCAGCGAGACCTTCGATGGCGGTGCCTGTGGGGTAGTCAGCGCAGCTACTGATCTGGGGCTGAAATCGTCGGATGTTGTCGACGCTTTCAAAGCGGTCGGTGTGGTTTGCAAGCGCTGAGTCGTACCCGGTAAGCGGCGAACAGGTTTATGCCGTTCATTGTCGAGCCGGCCCTTTGGGTCGGCCCGACTTATTGAGCCGACAATGGTTGGACGGGTTCTAACGGTCCGCAATCCGTTTCGAACAGCGCAATCTGTGGGCCCGCCGGTGCATCCTCCAGCACATCTTTAAGTCATGCCTAAACTCGCACTAACGAAGCATTACTTGCCTGACATAAGTAGGCGTTGAGCGGGAAGTGCTGTCTGCCTGCCAGGCAACTAGCCTGATTCGGCATCTGATGGCCGACTCGTTGGGGGTTGGCAGGATGTCAGTGATGAAATGGGAGAGTGCCACCATGGAAGAAAGCTTGCAGAGGCGGCTGTCTCTTGCTGCTGCGATGTTGCTCGGTAGTTCGTCGGCAATGGCAGCGACGAAGTTGCAGGTCGAGCAAATTGCGGTCCCGTCCCTAGTGCCGATGCACGTTGAAAGCTTGGCGGGCGGCCTCGGCCTGGAGGCGGATAGCCAGCTGGTTGCCTTGCGGGACGCGCCGACGGCGCATGGGACGCGCACGCTGCGCTTGCAACAGCGATGGCAAGGGATACCGGTCCTGGGAGCGGATGTTACGGTCGAAGTAGCCACAAGGGATACGATCGTTTCCAAGCGTGGCGATGTATTCGTTGATTTGGCAGGCGATATTCCTAAGGTGCAGCCACGCTTGAGCGAAGCTGCCGCCCGAGCCCTTTGGCGCAAGGAAACTGGCGCAACGGCGACGAACTGGGAAGATCGAGACATCGCCCTTTACGTCTATGCCGAAGACGATGGCAAGGCGCGCCTTGCGTACCTTGTTTCGCATGTATCAGGCGGTAGTCGTCCTACAGCCATCATCGATGCGGATACCGGTGAAATACTGCAACGCTGGGAAGGCATGACAACGGCGGAAGCTTCTGGCCCCGGGGGGAACGAAAAAGTTGGTCGATACTTTTACGGAGTCGGCCGGCCTGCATTGCAGGTCAAGCAGGAAGGCGGTTATTGCACGACGAACACACCCGATGTCGTCACGTATCATGCACACAACACGGGAAGTACCATCCGGAACATTCGGCCGAAGCCCCAGGAATGGCGTTTTCCTTGTGGCAATAGCGAGGGTGATGCGGTGAATGGCGCGTATGGTCCAATCAATGACGCGCACCACGCCGGTGGCGTGGTATTTCGAATGTATGGCGATTATCTGGGTATTCGGCCATTAAAGAGTGCACTGAAATTGATAGTGCACGTGGGCAGAAACGAGGGTAATGCTGCATGGAATGGGCAGGAGACGCTGTTTGGGGATGGAGATGGCACGTACTACCCTCTCGTAAGTCTGGATGTGATGGCTCATGAGGTGAGTCACGGCTTTACCGAGCAACAGTCCGGCCTGCTATATCGCGGGGAGTCCGGAGGTATGAATGAGGCGTTCTCGGACATGGCTGGTGAAGCTGCCAAGTGGTTCGATCAGGGCAAGACTGACTATCTAGTAGGGGGCAGTATCTTCAAGGCTTCCGGGAGGGCGTTGCGATATATGTGTCAGCCTGTACGCGATGGAACGTCGATCGACCATCTGAGTAAATACCGTGATGGTATCGGTGTCCATTTTTCCAGCGGCATCTACAACAAGGCGTTTTGCTTGTTATCCGAGAGCGATGGCTGGGATCCGGAAAAGGCGTTCAAGGCATTCGCTCGCGCCAACATGCTGTATTGGAGGGCGAACGAAACTTTTGAGGATGGTGCCTGTGGTGTCCAACATGCCACCAATGATCTTGGTCTGAATCCGGCAGCTGTACTCGACGCTTTCCTGGCAGTCGGAGTCTCCTGCAAGCGCTGAGAAAGGGATTTTATACAGGCGGGCCGAATATATTCGGCCCGTTCTATTCCAGGGGTTGCATGATTGTCCGGCTGGCAAGCTGTTTCCCGCCGTAAGACGGAGATATCAGGCTTCCTCGAACCGGTTCGCGTCGCGATTCTTGCGAACTTTCAACGGATCCCAAACGCGTCCGTTCATCGTGATATATACGCCGTCAGGCAGGGTCTGTACGGCAGCGACGGCACAGCCGATATTGAACACGGCATCCGAGCCCTGAAACCGGGCCGGGTTGAGTGCCCCGGTCAGGACAATGACCTTGCCCTTGACCTGCGCCAGTTCGCGAGCGGTCTCGACCATGGTGTCGGTGCCATGGGTCACCAGCACGTGGCGATGTGGCTGTGCTTCGATGGTGGAGCGAACCAGGGACCGATCTTCGTCGGCCATGTGCAGGCTGTCCTTGCGCAGGATCGGAATGACGTCGAACTGAAATGCAACGCCCAACTGGGTGAGGATTTCGCCGATCTGCGGCGCACCAATCTTGTAGTCCGACTTGTCGTCGAAATAGATCTTGTCGATGGTGCCGCCAGTGGTGACGATAGTCAGATGCTGCATGAAGAAAGGCCAGGTCCGGGGTTGCGGCAGTTTAGCCCCGTGGCGTCGAGTGTTCCAGCTGACCTTGGCCTTGCTCGGATGGCGCGGAAGTTATAGGCGAGGTAGAGGCGATACATGACGGCGCCAGAATCGCATTCCCCGCCATTTGGCATTTTTGTGTGGCTCGTTGCGACGTCATGTCATGACCTGTCCGATGTCACTGCCACCCCGTACGTCGTATCTGATCGGCTCCTGGCGATGGCCTAAGTTCTCTTTCCCCGCGAGGTGTGGGGCGTTTGCAGTACGCGCCGATACCAGCCGATTAAACAGGAGATTAGCCTTTAGTTGCACATTTCGATGTGCCAGTCAAAGGAGAACGGGAGCATATGATGGAACATAAAAGGAAGACCTGCGCCATCGCGCTTGCCATGGGATGCGCAGTCATGGCGGCAGCAACGCAGGGGCGATCGATACCAAATGCAGATGCCTATCGGACACAGTCCGAACCCATAGCCGTAACGCCGGATATCGCTGGAAAAGCGGTTCCGGCCGACCCGCTGTGGCACTTGCAGTGGGCTTTGCATGATTTGGCTGGGGGTATTGGCGTGCAGGGCGCGTGGCCCATTAGTCGCGGGGCGGGGAGTGTTGTCGCCGTCGTGGGGACAGGCATATCCGGGCATCCCGACCTGGAGGGACAGGTGCTTCCAGGCTTCGATTTCGTGACCAGTATCCAACTGTCAGAAGATGGCGATGGGCGCGACGACGATCCATCGGAAGTCGGTGAATGGGAGCCGGGGCCATGTGTGAACTTCGGCACGCATCTATCGGGCATCATTGCTGCGAGAGCCGATAATGGAGAGGGTGTCGCCGGAATCGCACCGGAAGCGAAGATCCTGCCGGTACGTGTCGCAGGCCGCTGCGGCGGTACAGCGGTCGATATGGGTGACGGCATCGTCTGGGCTGCAGGCGGCACAATCAATGGCGTGCCGGACAATCCTCATCCGGCCAGTGTCATCGTTGTCGAAAGCACCGGGCCATGGCCATGCGATCGCTATAGCGCCGACGCCATACGACTGGCGCGCAGCCTCGGCGCTCTGGTCATTGTAGGTGCTGGCGATGACGGCGAAGATCCAGCTGAGCGGTCACCGACCAGTTGCTCGGGCGTCCTGGCGGTAGCGGCAGCGGATCGCAGCGGAGCACTCGCACAGTATTCCAATGCAGGGCGTTTGATTCATTTGAGCGCGCCAGGTGGCAATGGCCGTTTCATTGATGACGACATCTGGTCGACAACCAAGCCCAGTTGGGATGGGTCGACGAATTTTCTGTACACCACGCATCACGGTACCGCCATGGCCGCAGCGCATGTCGCCGGTGTTGCCGCGCTGATGCGTGCGGCCAATCCTTCGCTCGATCCGCTTGATGTGCGCGACATTCTCATGGACACAGCCCGCCCCATGTCTGCGCCATGTACCGGATGCGGCACGGGTTTGCTGGACGCGGGGAGTGCCGTTGAGGCTGCCAGGGATAGCCGCTGAACAGGATACAGACAGACCCGCCGGGGGTTGGCCCATAGGTATTCACCTCAGGCATTAAGCCGGCACATGACATCCGTTGATTAAGGAAGATCGATGAATACGAAGATTCAGCTTGCAGCTATAACTGCGGCCATCATGGGGATGGGTGCCGCATCAGGGACGATGGCGCGGGAAAGCAAGGTGCAGCACGAAGCGACTGCGTTTGCGGCGGCCGATGACCCCTTCTGGGCCAGGCAGTGGAACTTGCATGATCCCAAGGTTGGCATTCGAGTGGAGGATGCCTGGCGGTATACGCACGGTGAGGGCTCGGTTATTGCTGTGATCGATAGCGGTGTGACCGATCATGAAGACCTGCGATCACAGCTTCTGCCCGGCTATGATTTCTACAGCGATGCTGATGACTCGCGCGACGGCGATGGCCTGGATGACGATCCTTCCGATCCGGGAGACTGGCGCGACGCAGGTGAGTGCGGCTTGCAACAGGCGTCCGTATCGCGATGGATTGGAACGGTATACGCGGGAGTAGCGGCTGCTGCGGCCAACAATGGCGTCGGCATTACCGGGGTAGCCCCTGGCGCGAAGATCGTTCCTGTGCGTGCGGTCGGTGCATGCGGTGGCAAGGAGGTGGATATTGCCGACGCCATTATCTGGGCCTCGGGCGGCCGGGTTTTCGGCGTACCTGCCAATGCCAACCCGGCCAAGACCATCATTGTTGGACCGGCCTCGCATGGTCCATGCCCGCAATACCTTGGCGAGGCTATTGTCGATGCACGGAGTCGTGGCGCGACAGTTGTAGTGCCGGCACACAACGAGGCCGATGATGTTGCATTGATCAATCCAGCCAATTGTCCGGGTGTAGTGGTAGTGGCTGCTGCCGATCGTCAGGGCGGGCTTGCCCGATATTCCAGCTATGGGGATAAGGTGTCGCTGAGTGCTCCTGGAGGAACGGCTGGCTCCACGCAATTAGACAACTATCTGCTCGTCACCTATAACTCGGGGCAGCGAGGGCCGGTGCGAGGAAACTACCAATCCCTCGCCGGCACCGAGGGTGCTGCCGCGCAGGTGGCCGGGACAGTTGCCATGATGTATTCGGTCCGGCCTACATTGACGCCGGATAAGGCTGCTGAATATCTCAAGGCCTCCGCTCGGCCAATGGCCTCTCCCTGCAGGCGCGGTTGCGGCGCTGGTTTGCTGGACGCAGGCGCGGCTGTGCGTGCAGCTTTCGAAGGTCGGTAGTTCTGCTGTGCCCACCCGTTGTCATGGCGGGTGGGCACAACCAGGCAAATTCCCGCTTGCCATGTTGGCCGAATCATGGAAACTCGCCCTCGATCGTTCGTTGCGCGAGATGCCGGAATGAATTTTAGCCAATATGCCGAAACGCACGAAGTAACTAACCAGGTCCCGCCGCTGGAAGGTAGCAACCTCTATTTGCGGGACCGGTCATTGCAGGAGTGGCTGCGGCGATACGGTAGCAACGCCGAGACGGAACTGGAGCACTATGGCACCTTGGCTGGTGGCCCGTTGATGAGTGCGGGGTTCCTGGCCAACGAAAACAAGCCGGTCTTCAAAAGTCATGATCGCTACGGCCATCGTATCGACCTGGTCGAGTTCCATCCCGCTTATCACCAGCTCATGCGCACAGCGATCGAGCATGGTCTGGTGGCTATGCCCTGGGACAGTTCGCGCGAGTCAGGTCATGTAACTCGCGCCGGCCTCTACTATCTGCATGCACAGGCTGAGATCGGCAGCGGCTGTCCGCTCACCATGACCTTTGCCAGCGTGCCTGCGTTGCGCCTGCAACCGGAGCTTGCCGGTCTCTGGCAGCCGAAGATACTTTCCCGCCAATACGATCCACGCAATGTGCCGATGAGCGAGAAGGCAGGTGTCACCATCGGTATGGCGATGACCGAGAAGCAAGGCGGCACCGATGTTCGCGCCAACACGACCCGTGCCTATCCGGTGAGTACGCCCGGCCGCGGTCAGGCTTATGAACTGGTCGGACACAAATGGTTTTGTTCCGCACCGATGTGCGACGCCTTCCTGACCCTCGCGCAGACCGACAAAGGCCTGACCTGCTTTTTGTTGCCGCGTCATCGCCCCGATGGCGAACGCAACCAGTTCTATATCCAGCGGCTCAAGAACAAGCTGGGCAACTGGTCGAATGCGTCCAGCGAAGTTGAATTCCGCGGTGCGTTGGCGTGGATGGTCGGAGAGGAAGGACGGGGTGTTCCAACCATCATCGAGATGGTCGCGATGACGCGCTTTGACTGCATGCTCGGTTCCAGTGCGCTGATGCGCCAGGCACTCACCCAGGCCGTACATCATTGCTCGTATCGCAAGGTAGGCGGCCAGCTGCTTAGCGACCAGCCGTTGATGCAGAACGTGTTGGCCGACCTTGCCCTGGAAAGTGAAGCCGCGCTGGCTTTGACATTGCGCATGGGTCATGCGCTGGATCACGCACACGACGAGCACGAGCACAAGTTCGCTCGACTGGTGACGGCCGTCGGCAAATATTGGATCTGCAAGCGTGCGCCGGCGATGATCAACGAAGCGGCCGAATGCATGGGTGGCGCCGGCTATATCGAAGACACCATCCTGCCGCGCCTGTATCGCGAAGCGCCGGTCAACTCGATCTGGGAGGGCTCTGGCAACGTGCAATGTCTGGATGTCCTGCGCGCGCTGGCCAAGGAGCCCGGCGTGATCGAGGTATTCTTCGACGAGCTCGATGGAGGCCATGGCGATACGCGGCTTGCCGCATTGGTCGACCGACTCAGGCGGAACCTCGACGATCACGACGCGCTAGCTTATCGCGCACGCCAGATCGCACAGGACATGGCGCTGGCGCTGCAGGCCAGGCTGTTGCTGGCGTCGGGCAATACGCTGGTGGCCGAGGCATTTATCGCCAGCCGGCTCGGCGAGGGCGGCCGCGTTTACGGTACGCTGCCGCGAGGTATCGACGCGCCTGCGTTGATCGCGAGAGCCTGGGTGTAGGACAGTCTGAGAACAGGATTTGATCATGCGATTTAGTGAAGTCATGGCCACCGTTGCGCGCAATGGCGAGCATTGGACGGCTGAGTTCGGCGAGGACTGGCTACAGGGCCGCAGCGCATTCGGCGGTCTGCAGGCGGCGCTGGTCATACGCGCCATGCGCGAGCTTGTGCCGGCCACGATGCCCTTGCGTACCGTGCAGGTCACGTTTCTAGCGCCGGTGCCTGCCGGTCGCGTGAAGATGCAGGCGAAGCTGTTGCGTGAGGGCAAGAACACGCTGCAACTGGAAGGACGTATTGTCGATGGCGATCAGACGCTATGCCTGGTGATCGCCATCTTCGGCATCGCGCGCGAGTCAGTCGTACGCATCTTGCCGCAGCGCCCGCCGGTCGATGCCGGTGCCGGTGCGACTGTGCTCCCTTTTGTTCCGGGCCTGACGCCGGCGTTTACCCAGCATTTCACCGCACGCTGGTTGCGCGGCGACCTGCCGTATAGCGGCGGCCGCAAGACGACCAGTTCGGTCGAGCTGACCTTGAAAGACGAAGGTCCGGCGGATGAAGTGCAGATCATCGCCTTTGCGGATTTTATTCCTCCGCTCGCCTTGTCGTTGCTCTCCAAGCCAGCACCCGGGAGTTCGTTGACCTGGATGCTTGAATTGCTGACGGACAAGCGCGATATGCCGTGCGAAGGCTGGCGCGTGGATGCGCAACTGGATGCCGCGATAGATGGCTATACCAGTCAGGGCATCGTGCTATGGGGGCCTGGCGGTGAGCCGGTGGCCTTGGCGCGGCAGAGCATGGTCGTGTTTGGGTAGGTGGTTTTTGGTTGCGTTACGGTTGGTCGCGACTGAAGTCGCGACCGTTCGAGGCGCGGAAGTGAAATCAAGCGGCGCGCTTATGCCTGACCCCAGCCCCCAACGTACCGATCAGCAGCACGGTGAGAAAAATCTCGGCCAATGCCAGCCAGCGCTCGCCGCTGGAGCTCCATGCCTCGGCGATGCCGTGACAGAAATAGAACAGGCTGAGGATGCCGGTCCACAGCAGGGCGCGGCGTACGTCACGGATGGCCAACAAGGGCAACAAGAGTGGCGCCATCGTGAGCAGGACAACCAGCCACAGCGGCATCGTCTGTGGCGGGAACAGCCACAGATACCAGGCCAGTTGCAGGACAAAGAGCGCGGCCCAGGCGGCGAGACCGATGCGGTAAGTCGTCGCCACCTGACTCACGCCGATGCCGCCAGTTTGCGCGCGGTGTCGGCCAGGCGTCGGCCCAGGGCGCGCGCCAGTTCACGTTCGTGCTCGCTGATGCTGCGATCGCCCTGCGCACCGGAGACATGGCTGGCGCCATAGGGCGTCCCGCCGGTCTGAGTGGCATTCAGGGCGACTTCGGTGAAGGGCAGGCCGAGCAACAGCATGCCGTGATGCAACAGGGGCAGGGCCATCGACAGCAGGGTCGATTCCTGGCCGCCATGCATGGTGCTGGTAGCGGTAAAGACGGCCGCCGGCTTGCCGACCAGGGCGCCGCTTGCCCATTCGGCGCCGGTGGAGTCAAGGAAGTACTTGAGCGGCGCCGCCATATTGCCGAAGCGGGTGGGGCTACCCAGCGCAAGCCCGGCGCAATCGTGCAGGTCCTGGCGTGTGGCGTACGGGGCGCCCTCTTCGGGTTCGGGCGGTTGGGCCACTTCGGTCACCGGGGCCACCGGCGGTACTTGGCGCAGGCGCGCGCGCATGCCGGGAATTTCTTCGACGCCGCGTGCGATCAGCCTTGCCAGCTGGGCGGTATGGCCGCTGCGGCTGTAGTAGAGCACCAGGATGTCGTGGCTCATGGGCATTGGGGCATTCAGTGGCAATGCGCTAGTGTACCGGGCGATGCCACCCTGTCGCCGCCTTCGGCGATAGCCGATGCCCTGCCACCGCCTCGGTGGCAGCCGATGAAGGACCCGTCAATGGCTTTTCGTTTCGACCGCGCGCGCTTGCTGAGTTTTGGTCGCTTTCTCTGGCACCGTTTCGTCGACGACAAGTGTTTCGAAACCGCCGGTGCCTTGTCTTATACGACACTGGTTTCGCTGGTGCCGTTGACCGTGGCAGTGCTGACCGTGTTTGCCGCCTTTCCGATGTTCGCCGATGCGCGCGTCACCCTGATCAATTTCGTATTCCAGAACTTCGTGCCGACGGCCGCCACCGAAGTCCAGGATGCCTTGCAGAAGTTTGCGGACAACGCACGCGGGCTGACCGGCATCAGCATCCTGGTCATGCTGTTCAGCGCCGTGTCGATGATGATCAGTATCGAAGAGCGCCTCAATCGCGTATGGCGCGTGCAGCGCCCGCGTCGCTGGACCTCGCGCATTCTCTTGTATTGGGCTGCATTGACGCTGGGGCCGATTTTCATGGCCGGCAGTATTGCCGTGACCTCGTACGTCACGGCCTTGCCGTTGTTGAACGATGCCGTGGGCCAGTTTCGCCAGACCATCGGCAGCCGCCTGATCGGCACCTTGCCGTTCGTGCTGACCCTGCTGATTCTGTGGCTGATGTACACGTTCATTCCGAACCGTCGCGTGCCATGGCGCAAGGCAGGTATCGGTGCGGTTATCGGCGCGGTGCTGTTCGAAATCGTGCGCTGGGGCTTTACCTTGTTTGTGCGCAATGCGCACACCTATGACCAGATTTATGGTGCGTTGGCGGCGCTGCCGATCCTGCTGCTGTGGATCTATCTCTCCTGGGTGATCGTGATCCTGGGCGCCTCGATTTCCGCCTCGATTTCCGCCTTCGATTATCAGCCGCCCAGCGAAGCGCTGCCGCAAGGCGATGAGTTTCTCGGATTGCTGGTGGTGTTGAAATTCTTTGTCGACGGCCAGCGCAGCGGATGCGAAGTGGAGCCGGAGACGATACGCGCACGCGCCCCGTATCTTCATACGTCGGCGATCGCGGATTATTTCGAGGACCTGCAGCGCGCGGACCTGATCCGTCGCGGCGAATCCGGCGGTTGGTTGCTCAGTCGCAGTCTCGACAGTGCTGATCTGCTCAGGGTGTATGGTCACAGCAGTTATCGCCTGCCATTGCAGCCGGTTGAGAAAGTGGCGGCGTTGGGTCTGGCGTTGCCGGAAGAACTGGTCAATGTGCTCGAGCGTGTTGCCAAGACGCTATCGGGTGAGCTGGGTACCCGGCTTGAAAAGGCCTATCCATCGTCCCCATCGTCAACGCTTTGCGCATCCGAATCCGAGTCTGAGGAATACCCCTGATGAAGCTGTTTGCACCTATTGCCCTCGCTGCTGCCCTGCTGCTGGCCGCGCCGGCTCACGCCGAGATGCCGGCACAACCCAAGCTCAAGGTCACCACGCTCGATGGCAAGACCTTCGATCTTGCTGCCGAGCGTGGCAAGTGGGTGATCGTCAATTACTGGGCGACATGGTGCGTGCCGTGCATCAAGGAGATGCCCGACATTTCCAAGTTCGTCGCCGATCACAAGGATAAGGTCGCCGCTATCGGCCTGGCCTACGACGACAGCGAAAAAGCCGATATCCAGGCCTTCCTGGTCAAGCACCCGGTGGTTTATCCGGTGGCGCAGGTGCCATTGGACAAGCCACTACCCGATTTCGATGAGCCTCGTGGCTTGCCGACGACCTGGTTGATCGGGCCGGATGGCAAGGTTGCCAAGCGCTTTGTGGGCACGGTTAACGAGCAGTCGCTCGGTGAAGCGATAGGGTTGGGCAAGAAATAACGTTTATCACGCGCTATTTATTGGCAGCGGCATTTTTTGTTTCGACAGCCCTTCCTACTCGTCATCCCGGCGCAGGCCGGGACCCAGTGGCTTCGGTTTTAGGTTTTCGCGATAGAGCAGATGCTTGTTTGCTCTCGCGATAACCGATCACAAAGTCACTGGGTCCCGGCCTGCGCCGGAATGACGATGGGAGAACCTGAGGTGCTAGTGGCTCGCTTCGGTCGGAACTGATCTAGAGCCGGCCGAACGCATCAGGCACCCATAGCGCCTTATCAGTGACATGTTCCTGGCGAGGCTTGTGCTTGAGCTTGTCGAGCTTCATCTCGGGGATCTTTGCGTCATGTCGCGGCACCTGTTCGAGCAAGTGCCGGATCAGGTTGACGCGCCCGCGCTTCTGATCGTTGAAGTCCACCACGAACCAGGGCGCCGCTGCGGCGTGCGTGCGCTCGATCATGACGTCGCGCAGTTCGCCGATTTCCTTGTATTTCTTGCGCGCGGCGATATCGACCGGCGAAAGCTTCCAGCGCTTGAGCGGGTCTTCCGCGCGATCCTTGAAGCGCTTTTCCTGCTCCTCCTGATCCACCGCGAGCCAGTACTTGATCAGGATGATGCCGTCGTCGGTCAGCAGCTTTTCGAAGGTCGGTACCTGGCCGAGAAACGCCTCGTATTGTTCCTTGCTACAAAAGCCCATCGCCGGTTCGACTACCGCGCGGTTGTACCAGCTCCGGTCGAACAGCACGAATTCGCCGGCCGACGGCAGGTGCGATATGTAACGCTGGAAGTACCACTGCGTCGCTTCTTCCTCGCTTGGCTTGGACAAGGCCACGATGCGGTAGTTGTGCGTGTCCATGCTTTCGGTGATGCGCTTGATCGTGCCGCCTTTGCCAGCGGCGTCGCGACCTTCGAAAATCACCGCAAGCCGCTGACCGCTGCGGCGCAGGTAGCGATTCAGTCCGGCCAGCTCGAACTGCAGTTCTTCCATGGCCTTTTCATAGGCCTTGTCTCGTTTGCTCACAGCAACCCTCCCAGATCGATATCCGCCGGCGGCCTGCCGATGCGGTGACGTGCGCTCATGCCCTGGATCGCGCGACGGAAATCGGCGGCGAATGCGTCGATGTCGAACAGCGGATGCTTTGCGCGGCTCTTAAGCAGATGTTGGCGTACCACCTTCAAAGCGTCCGGATCGTTGCCGAGCTCGGTCGCGATGCCGACAAAACTTTCTTCGTCTTCGGCGATCAGCTCCGGCAGGCCCGCATGAAACAGCAGGCTCGCGCCGACACGTCCGGCCAGACTGGCGCCGGGGAGCGTCAGCATCGGGCAGCCCGCGCGCAAGGCATCGATGGCTGTCGCCTGTGCGTTGTATGGCGTCGTGTCCAGAAACAGGTCGACATGTGCATATCGCGCAAGATATTCGTCGTGCCGTAGTTTAGGCATGAAGATCACGCGCTCGGGCACGATATCGAGCGCCTGCGCGGCCGCACGCAGACGACGGTCGGTGCCGTCGGGGCCGGTCTGCAGCCACAGCACGCTGTCGGGCACATGCTGCAGGATCAGCATGAAGCGCGCGAACGTGGTCGGGTCGAGCTTGTAGCTGCTGTTGAAACTGGCGAACACGGTGCCTTGTTCGGGCAGGCCGCAGGCGGCACGCGAAGGTGCATCGGCAATGTCGGCAGCGGGATCGCAGGGAATGAAGCAGCGCGGCAAACGAATCAGCTTCTCGCTGAAATGCTTGCGCATGGGGGTGGGCAGCACCACGGTATCGGCAATCAGGTAATCCATCCATGGTGCGCCGGACGTGGCGGGAAAGCCCAGCCAATTGACCTGGATCGGCGCTGGCTGCAATTCGAACAGGTCGATGTTCGAGCCACTGCCGAAGGTGCGCAGATCGAACAGGATTTCGATATCCGCCGTGTGGATGCGCTCGGCGGTTTCGGCCACGCCCAGGCGGGTGATGTCGTGCACCTTGGCTGCGGCTTCCAACCGCTGGCGAATCGGGCTGTCGTCGCTGGGCGTGGTGGCAAACAGGTGGATATCCAAATCGTCGCCGCGCAAGGTTTCGATCAGCGTCACGATCTGACGGCCAATCGGATGCTCGCCAAATCCATTCGAGACGAAGCCGACGCGCCAGGCCGAGGTGGCTTTCAAGCTCGGATAGCTAAAGGCCAGCTGGCGTCGCAGCGGGTCGATCTGCGTTTCCGTGTGTTTGGCAAACGTGGTTGCGCAACGCAGCTGTTCCGCAGGCGTCCCCGCTTCAGCCAGAAAGGAGAAAGGTGTGATGCCCTGGCGTTGCTCGGCCACGGCGCGATGAAGCCGGGTGCTCAGTTCCTCCAGGTCGATCCAGTCGCATAGCCGACGCTTGGTAAACACCAACTGGCTCAGCGCGAGACCTGACGATGCATCCAGGCGCAGCGCGCGCGCATAGGCCTGACCGGCTGCTTCCAACTGGCCGGAGTCATCCAGCGCGATACCGGCTTGCAGCGGGTAGCGCGGGTTCTCGGGGGACAGTTGCTCGGCGTGCAGAAAAGCCTGTGCCGCCTCGGCTCGCCGTCCCTGCGCGCGATACACCATGCCGAGCAGTTCATAGGCAACGTCGAAAGTCGAGTCCAGATGCAGGGCTTCTTCGATGTGCTTGATGGCCTGGTCAGTGTTGCCCAGCTCCAGTTCGGCCGCGGCAAGATTCAGTCGCAGTCCGGGGTGCTCCGGCGCGCCGTGCGTGGCCATCGCATACGACTCGCGTGCTTGCGCATAGCGCGCCGCGGCCATCAATGCATTGCCGAGCGTAAGCAGGATGCCCGGATGTCCGGGCGATTTCTTCAAGGTGTTGCGCAGCAGTTCGATCGCCGCATTGGCTTGACCGCTCTCGACCATCACCGTGGCGAGATTGCAGAACGCGTCGACATGTTCTGGTGCCAGCTCGGTCGCGCGTTTCAGCGCAGCCAGCGCTTCGTCCTTGCGTCCCAGTTGGAACAAGGCCAGCCCGTGCATGCGCGCATACTCGGCATCGCCGGGAAATTGTGCGCGCAACTCGGCAGCGGCCATTTCGGCTTCGGCGATGGCGCCGCGCTCGATGAGGTCGGCGACTCGCTGCCTGGAATCGGGAGGTGATGCGGTACGGTTCATGCGCGCACGCTAGCGCAGGTCGGGTTCCGGGCCAAGCTTTTTGGGGTGTCGGGAGCAAGAGGGCAGGAGCGAGGCACAGGGGCGGTGAACTGCTGCACTCTTTACCCCTAACCCGTCAGCGTTTTCAGCTCGTCCGCCTGATGTTCGCGGGTCAGCGTATCGATCAGTTCGTCCATATCGCCCTGAAGCACTTCGGGCAGACGATACAGGGTCAGGTTGATGCGGTGATCGGTGATACGGCCCTGCGGGAAGTTATAGGTGCGGATACGCTGGCTGCGGTCCCCCGAGCCCACCTGCAGACGACGCGATTCGGCCTGGGCGGCGGCCTGCTTGCTGCGCTCATCGTCGAGCAGGCGTGCCTTGAGCAGACTCATCGCGCGGGCGCGGTTTTTGTGCTGGCTGCGCTCGTCCTGGCATTCCACCACGATGCCACTGGGCAGATGGGTGATGCGAATGGCCGAGTCGGTCTTGTTGACGTGCTGGCCACCGGCGCCCGATGCACGGAAGGTGTCGACTTTCAGGTCGGCATCGCGCAGCTCGATATCGGCGATATCGTCCAGCTCGGGCAGGATCGCTACTGTCGCGGCTGAGGTATGGATACGCCCCTGCGATTCGGTTTCCGGTACGCGCTGCACGCGATGCGTGCCCGATTCGAACTTCAGCTTGGAATACGCGCCTGCGCCTTCGACGCGCGCGACGATTTCCTTGTAACCGCCGTGCTCGCCGGGGTGTTCGCTCAGGATTTCCACGTGCCAGCGGCGGCGTTCGGCGTAACGCGCATACATGCGAAACAGATCGCCGGCAAAGATCGCCGCCTCGTCGCCGCCGGTGCCGGCACGCACTTCGAGGAACAGATTCGCTTCGTCGCGTGGATCTTTCGGCAACAACAGGATCTGCAGTTCGCTATCGAGTTCGACCAGGCGCTGTTCGAGGCGATCGATATCCTCGACCGCCATTTCGCGCATATCGGGATCGTCCAGCATGGAACGCGCATCGGAAAGTTCGCGCTCGGCCTGGTCGTGTTCGCGCAGCGACGCGGTCACCGGCTCCAACTGTGCGTACTCGCGCGAGAGCTCGCGAAAGCGTGTGTTGTCGCCCAGCACATCCGGCTGGCTTAGTAACAGCCCGACTTCTTCGTGGCGTTCGGCAAGGGCTTCGAGTTTGCGGCGAATGGATGGCGTCATGGGGCAGCAGCGAGAGGGAGGGGGTAAGAGGCGAGAAAGTGGATCGGCAGTTCTTTCTCGTTTCTCACTCCTCGGTACTCGCTTCTGGTGTGTCGTTCAGGCCGTACAGCCGCCCCGCGGCATGCAGCAAGTCCATGTCGCCATTCAATGCGGCTTCGCGCAGGCGCGCACTGGGATGATGCAGCAATTTGTTGGTCAGCGTATTGGCAAGGAAAGTGAGCGCTTCCTCCGGCGGACGTCCGCGTGCCAGCATCGCCTGCGCCTTGGCCAGCACTTCGTCACGGTAGGTTTCCGCATGCTGGCGCATGTCCATGGCCGGGTTGCGCACGTTCAATGCGCGGCGCCAGGCCATATAGCGTTCGACCTGCAGGTCGATGATCGCATCGGCCTCGCGCGCGGCGGCTTCACGCGAGCGACGGTTGTCGTCGATCACCTGTTTCAGGTCGTCGATACCATAGAGATAGACGTCGTCGAGTTTGCCGACGCCTTCCTCTATGTCGCGCGGTACGGCGATGTCGACCATGAAAACGGGCTTGTGCCGGCGAGCCTTGATGGCTTTTTCGACCATGGCACGCGTTACCACCGGAACACGCGAGGCGGTGGAGGAAATGACGATGTCGGCCTCGGCCAGGTGCTGCGGCAGATCCTGCAGTGCGATGGCATAACCGCCGTGGCGGCCGGCCAGCTCCTGCGCGTTTTCCAGCGTGCGATTGGCGACGATCAACCGGCGCACCTGCTTGTCGACCAGGTGACGGGCCGCCAGTTCTACCGTGTCGCCGGCGCCGATCAACAGCACGCAGGCCTGGCGCAGGTCGGTAAATACCTGCTCGGCCAGGCGAACGGCGGTAAAGGCGACCGACACCGTATGCGCGCCGATGCGCGTGTCGGTGCGCACGCGCTTGGCTACGGCAAAGGTGTGCTGCAGCAGGCGATCCATCGGCGCGCCAAGCGACTGGGCGTCGCGCGCCATTTGATACGCGTCTTTCACCTGCCCAAGAATTTGCGGTTCGCCCAGCACCATCGAGTCCAGCCCGGTGGCGACGCGGAACATATGGCGGACCGCATCGTCCTCGTCATGCCGGTAAAGGAACTCGTCGAGCTTGCCCGGGGTCAGCTGATGATGCTGACTCAACCATACCTGCGGTGCGCTCTCCGCTCCGGCCTTGACGCTGACGTAAAGTTCGGTGCGATTGCAGGTGGAGAGGATCATCGCCTCTTCCACGCCGGGCTGCTGACGCAGGTCATGCAAGGCCTTGCCCGCGGCGTCCGAATCGAACGCCACCTGCTCGCGCAGGCTGACCGGCGCGGTGAGGTGGTTGAGCCCTAGGGCGATCAGCGTCATGGCATGAAATAAGTGGCTGCGACGGGTACCGGGCGGCGTAAACTAGGCTTGATGTCCCGGTCCGGACGTCGAACTGACCGGAATAGAAGGTCCAACGGAGAATAGTGTGCTGAGCAGGTCGGCCAAGTTCAAGCAACTGCGGCATTTTGGGGCGAGCGTCATAGTGTTGGCCCTGGTGGGTTGTACTGCAATGCCCAATCGCACGGGCCCAAGTCGGACGGCGTCCAGTCAGCCCCTGGATCATCTGGTCGTGGCGACGCCCGACGCCGATCATGATCTGCTCGCGCAGCTCATGGTGGGTGAGATGGCATTGACGCGTACCGATCTCAAGGACGCATCGGCGGCCTACGACCGGGCCATGCTGCTCTCGGACGACCCTCATGTCGCCGAGCAGGCGGCCGGGATGGCCATCGCCATCCGTGACGATGCCGCCGCCCAGCGTGCGATCGCCCGCTGGCAAGCCCTGGGTGCCAAGCCGGCCGAGCTGGCCCAGGCCCGGGCCCAGCTGGCATTGGGGCAGGGCGATACCGCCGAGGCGCAGCGTCAGCTCGAGATTCTCACCAGCTCGGGCGACATCGATGCCTGGCGCCAGTTCGGCCGTGTACTGGTCGGCGGGCGCGATCCGGCGCAGTCGTCGAATCTGCTGGAGACCCTGGCAACCCCGCAGCGCCTGCCTCCCGGCGATGCGCAGGCCTGGCTGGCCATGAGCGAGCTGGGTGACCGCTTGGGTCGTACGGCCTACGCACAGCAGATTGCCGATGCGGCGGTAAAGCGCTTCGAAAATGCCGATGCCTATGCATGGGCCGCACAGCTCAAGTACAAGGCCGGCGATCGCAAGGGCGCCCAGGCGATGTTCCAGAAGGCCATCGCCAAGGCGCCCAAGAACATCCGTCTGCGCCTGGCCTATGCGAGTCTGCTGGGGCAGAACGGCGATTACGCCAGCGCCGGCAAGCTGCTCGACAACGGTCCGCAGAACGCCGATACGTTTCAGCTGCGTGCCGCTCTGGCGGCGCATGCCAACGACACCCGCACGCTCAGTCGTCTTTACAATCAGCTGCAGCATTCGCCCGACGACGTTCGCAACGACAGCGCCTATCTGCTTGGCCAGCTGGCCGAAATGCAGGGGCAGAAGGACGATGCGCTGAAGTGGTACGGCCAGGTCCCGGATGACGACGAACACGCCTTCGACGCCGACTTGCGCAGTGCCGTGCTGCTGCTTGAGTTGGGACGCTCAGCCGAAGCCCATGCGCAGCTGGAGGAAATGCAGACCGATTACCTCGACCAGCCGGCGCAGCTGCGTCGTGCCTACGAGGTCGATGCCGAGCTGTACATGCGCGAGCAGCAATATGCCAAGGCGGAGGCGGCCTACAGCCGTGCCCTGCAGATTGCGCCGGACGATCCGGGTCTGCTCTACGGCAGGGGTCTTGCGTATGCCTCGGGTGGCCAGACCGACCAGGCGATCGACGATCTGCGTCGCCTGCTGCAGATCAAGCCCGGCGACGCCGATGCGAGCAATGCGCTGGGTTTCACGCTGGCGGACGCCAATCGCGATCTGCCCGAGGCTGAGCAGCTGATCCAGACCGCGCGCACGGCCAAGCCCAACGATCCGGCGGTCACCGATTCCTGGGGCTGGGTGCAGTACCGTCTGGGCCATCTCGATCAGGCCGAAAAAGCCTTGAACAGCGCCTGGCAAAGCCATAAGGACGCCGACGTCGGCGTGCATCTTGGCGAGGTGTTGTGGCGCCAGGGCAAGCAGGAGGACGCGCGGCGGGTGTTCGACGAGGTGCGCAAGATCGACCCGCAGAACACCAGCCTGCACGACACCTTGAAGCGTCTGAATCCATGAAGTCGATCCAACGTCTGGGCGCAGCCGCGCTGTTGTCGCTGCTGCTGGCCGCCTGCGTGCCCAAGGCCGTCGTACGCACGCCCGGCGATGCCGGCATGCTCAACGAGCAGCAGACACGCGAGCAGGCGTTGGCCGGTACGGATCATTGGACGCTGGAAGGCCGCATCGCCGTCTCCGATAGCAAGACCAGCGGCAGTGGCGACATCACCTGGGTGCAGGATGGTCAGCACTACGTGTTCACCATCCGTGGCCCCTTCGGCAAGAGCTTTCGTTTGACGGGCAGCCCGGACGAGGCCTTGCTCGAAGGCATGGACGGCGGTCCGATCAACGGCCCGGATGCCGAAGCGCTGCTGCGCCGGGCTCTGGGCTGGGAAGTGCCGTTGCGCGAGCTGCGGGCCTGGGTGCTTGGTCTGCGTGCCGATGGCGGCCCGGCCGAACTGAGCTTCGGCCAGGACCGCCTGCCGTCGCTGCTGCAGCAGGACGGCTGGAATGTCGACTACCGCGAATGGGACACGACCCGTCAGCCGGCGTTGCCGAAGAAGGTATTCGCGGACAAGGCGCCGTTCAAGGTGAAGCTTTCCATCGAGAGCTGGCAACTGGCACCGCGGTAACGTTGCTCATGCAGCAGAGGGAAAAGCCGTGCAACTACGGCTTTTCCTCTTTACTCTTCCCTCTTTACAGGCCGCGCAGCGGACAATTTCACATCTATGTTCCGCATCGAGCGCGCTCAACCTTCCCAAGTCGGCACCCTCTGCGCCATCGAGCGCAGTGCCGTCGAAATGTTTCGTGGACACGCCGCGTGGCCGGCGTATTCGGCGATCGAACTGCCGCCGGACATCCTGGGCGACGCCATTGCGCGAGGCCTGGTCTGGGTAGCTATCAGCGACGCTGATGAGCTGGTTGGTTTCGTCTGCCTGGACGTGGAAGAGGGCGGCGACAGTATCGGCATTGCCGAGATCGACGTGCTGCCGACCTGGGGCCGCCGCGGCATTGGCGCGGCCCTGCTGGAGCACGCTTGCGATTGGGCGCGCGCCGCCGGTTATCGAAAGATCGACCTGGGCACCCTGCGCGACGTGCCCTGGAATGCGCCGTTCTACGGCCGCCATGGCTTTGTCGAAGTCGACAAGTACGCTCCCGAGTTTGCTTTTGCCCTGGATCGCGACCGTGAGAACGGCTTTCCCGAGAGCCTGCGCGTCTTCATGAGCCGCACGTTCGACCGGCCCGCCGCGGATGAATGGACCGTCTGGCCGGCACCGGCCAAGGTCAACCTGTTCCTGCGCATCCTGGGGCGGCGCGAGGATGGCTATCACGAGCTGCAGACCGTTTTCCGCCTGCTCGACTGGGGTGACGAGCTGCGTCTGCGCGTCCGCCCCGATGGCCAGGTGCTGCGGCTGACCGATATCCCCGAGGTACCTGCCCAAAGCGACCTGATCGTGCGAGCGGCGTTGGCATTGCAGGCCCACACGGGCGCCACGGCCGGCGTCGATATCGAAGTGGAAAAGCGCATTCCGATGGGCGGCGGCCTGGGTGGGGGCAGTTCCGACGCGGCTGCCGTGCTGGTCGCGCTCAACCACCTCTGGGGTTGTGGGCTGAAGCCGGCGGAGCTGGCCGAGTTGGGGCGTACGCTCGGAGCGGACGTGCCGGTCTTCGTGCGCGGTCGCTCGGCCTGGGCCGAAGGGATCGGCGAAAAGCTGGAGCCGATAAAGCTCCCCAACCGTTGGTACGTGGTGCTCGACCCCCATGAGCACGTGCCCACCGCGGCACTTTTTCAAGCTTCTGAATTGACACGAAATGCCGCTCGGGCGACAATTTCATCCTTTGCTTCGGGCGAAACGACCGAAAACGCTTTCGAGCCGGTAGTCATCGCGCGCCATCCCAAGGTGGCCGCGGCGATGAAATGGCTCAAGAGCTACGGTCGGCCCAGGCTTTCCGGTAGTGGCGCCTGCGTTTTTGTCGAAACGCGGTCGCGCGACGCAGCGGAAGTCATCGCCGAAGCATGTCCGGCGACATTTACCGCGCGGGTAGCCGCGGGGGTGGATGTTTCGCCGTTACACGAGGCTCTGGTTCGCCATGGCGGCCAGGCCTGAAAAACCAGGTAGACAAGCGTGGGTGATCGTTACGGCGGTTACCGGCGCAGGTTGTGGATAGAGAAACACTGGGGCGTCGCCAAGCTGGTTAAGGCACGGGATTTTGATTCCCGCATGCGCAGGTTCGAATCCTGCCGCCCCAGCCATCCAACCGAATGGCTGTTAGTTTTTTTAAGGAAGTGACCGTGGATACGTCCTCCCCGATGCTCTTCACCGGCAATGCGCACCGCAAGCTGGCCGAAGATGTCGCACAACGCCTGGGCGTTCCCCTCGGCAAGGCCTTGATCGGTCGTTTCAGCGATGGCGAAACGCAGATCGAGATCGAGGAAAACGTTCGTCGCCAGGAAGTGTTCGTGCTGCAGCCGACCGGCGCACCGAGCGCGGAGAACCTGTTCGAGCTGTTGACCCTGGTCGATGCGCTCAAGCGGGCGTCGGCAGCCAGTGTCACGGCGGTGATGCCGTATTTCGGCTATGCCCGCCAGGATCGTCGCCCGCGTTCGGCGCGCGTGCCGATCACCGCCAAGATGGTCGCCAAGATGATCGGCACCGTGGGCGTGGATCGTGTGCTCACCGTCGATCTGCATGCGGACCAGATCCAGGGCTTTTTCGATATCCCGGTGGATAACGTCTATGCCTCGCCGCTGTTGTTGGCGGACATCTGGCGCAACCACAGCATGGACAACCTGATCGTGGTCAGTCCGGACGTCGGCGGTGTGGTGCGCGCACGCGCGCTGGCCAAGCGTCTGGACGATGCCGATCTGGCGATCATCGACAAGCGTCGCCCGAAGGCGAACGTGGCCACGGTGATGAACATCATCGGCGACGTGGACGGCAAGACCTGCGTCCTGGTCGACGACATCGTCGATACCGCCGGCACGCTGTGCGCTGCGGCTGCCGCTCTGAAAGAGCGCGGCGCGCGCAAGGTGGTTGCCTACTGCGTGCATCCGGTGTTGTCGGGTGCGGCCATCAGCAACATCGAGGGTTCGCAACTCGATCAGCTGATCGTCACCAACACCTTGCCGCTGCGGGCCGATGCCGCGGCATGCAGCAAGATTCGCCAACTCTCGGTCGCCGAGCTGCTGGCAGAAACGATCCGCCGCATCGCCTTTGGCGAGTCGGTGAGTTCGCTTTACATCGATTAAGGCGCGAAGGGCAACCTTCACGCCAACCTGACTCCTCTGGTCGCGGGGGAGTCACCTAAACCGCCGCGAGGCGGATCACTACTGAAGTAGGTAATGCCACCATGGCTACAACTCATGAAATCAAGGCCGAAAGCCGCAAGGACGAGGGGAAAGGTGCGAGCCGCCGCCTGCGTCGTGCGAGCTACGTGCCTGCCGTCGTTTACGGTGCGGGCCAGCCCGCCGAAAGCATCCAGATCGAGCACAACACCATCCTGCTCGCCGCCAAGCACGAGTGGTTCTTCTCCTCGGTGCTCGACCTGAACGTCGACGGCAAGGTGCAGAAGGTGCTGGTGCGCGACTGGCAGAAGCATCCGTTCAAGCTGCAGATGCTGCACATGGACTTCCTGCGTATCAACGAGAACGAGGCCATCCGCGTCAACGTTCCGCTGCACTTCCTGAACCAGGAAAAGTCGGAAGCGGGCAAGACCGCCGGCGTGGTGATCTCGCACAACCTGACGGAAGTCGAAGTCTCCTGCCTGCCCAAGAACCTGCCGGAGTTCATCGAACTCGACCTGGGTTCGCTGAAGGAAGGCGACATCATCCATCTGTCGCAGCTCAAGCTGCCGGCCAATGTCGAAATCCCGGCTCTCGCGCTGGGCGCCGACCACGACATCGCCGTCGTCACCGCTTACTCGGTGCAGGAAGAAGTCGATGCCGCTCCGGCTGAAGGCGCTGCCGACGCTCCGGCTGCGGACGCCAACAAGGACGCCAAGAAGTAAGACACGCTGTCCCGGCCTCACCTTGAGGCCGGGGCAATGGCGTGTCTGCTTCGCTCGCCATGGCGGGTCTGCGTCTTATCGTCGGGCTGGGCAATCCCGGTACCGAATATCTCAGAACCCGGCACAACGCCGGGTTCTGGTTTGTTGATGCCCTGGCATCGGGGCAGGGCGAGCGCTTCGGCTTCGACGGCAAGCTGCATGGCGAGACCTGCAAGGTCCGCATCGGCGGCGAAGCCATCTGGCTGCTCAAGCCCGCCACCTTCATGAATAAAAGCGGCATCGCCGTGGCATCGGCGTTGCGCTATTACAAGATCGAACCCGAAGAGTGCCTGGTGGCACACGACGAGCTCGACCTCGATCCCGGCACCGTGCGCTTGAAGTTCGATGGCGGCCATGGCGGCCAGAACGGCCTGCGCGACATCGTCGCCCATCTCGGCCACGCCAAGTTCCATCGCCTGCGCGTCGGTATCGGCCATCCGGGTCACAAGGACAAGGTCACGTCCTGGGTGCTGGGGCGGCCTTCGGCGAGCGATGAGGACGCGATGCTGGATGGCATCGGCCGGGCCATCGATGTGTTGCCGCTGGCGGCGATCGGCCAATTCGACAAGGCCATGCAGCAGCTGCACACGCCGAAGTGAGGCCGCGCGCATGCGCGAGCTGAGGTCGGGTGCTGTGCCGTCTAGGCTAGAATAGCGGACTGGGCACGTTCCATAGCTCTATCTCCTTGCTCCTCACCACTAACTCCTTACTCCTTAAAATTGCTCGGCCACGCTAGCGGCCGACCTGACGGACCAAACATGGGCATCAAATGCGGCATCGTCGGCCTGCCTAACGTCGGCAAGTCCACTCTGTTCAATGCACTGACCAAGGCCGGTATTGCCGCGGCGAACTTCCCGTTCTGCACCATCGAGCCGAATGTCGGCGTGGTGCCGGTGCCCGATCCGCGCCTGAATGCGCTGGCCGAGATCGTCAAGCCGCAGAAGTTGATCCCCACTGCGGTCGAATTCGTCGACATCGCCGGCCTGGTTGCCGGGGCGTCCAAGGGTGAAGGGCTGGGCAACAAGTTCCTGGCGCATATCCGCGAAGTCGATGCGATCGCGCATGTAGTGCGCTGCTTCGAACACACCGACATCGTGCACGTCGCCGGCAAGGTCGACCCGATCGCCGATATCGAAACCATCGATACCGAGCTTGCGCTGGCGGACCTGGATTCGGTCGAGAAAGCGCTCAATCGCGCCGAGCGCGCGGCCAAGGCAAACGACAAGGATGCGGTGGCAAAGAAGCCGGTGCTGCAGAAGCTCGCCACGGGCCTCAATGAAGGTAAGTCTGCCCGCAGCCTGGGTCTGGACGATGAAGAAAAAGCGCTGGTGCGCGATCTCTTCCTGCTGACGCTCAAGCCGCTGATGTACATCGCCAACGTGCGCGAGGACGGCTTCGAAAACAACCCGCATCTCGATGCCGTGCGCGCGCGTGCCGCAGCCGAAGGTGCCGAGGTGGTGCCGGTATGCGCTGCGATCGAAGAAGAGCTTTCGCAACTCGACGACGCAGATCGTGACGAGATGCTGGCCAGCTATGGCCTGGAAGAGCCGGGTCTGAATCGAGTGATTCGTGCGGGCTACAAGCTGCTAGGGCTGCAGACTTATTTCACTGCGGGCGTGAAGGAAGTGCGCGCCTGGACGGTCAAGGCCGGATCCACCGCGCCGCAGGCCGCGGGCGTCATCCATACCGATTTCGAAAAGGGCTTCATTCGCGCCGAAACCATCGGCTACGACGACTTCATCCAGTACAAGGGCGAGTCGGGTGCGGCGGCAGCCGGGCGGCTGCGCAAGGAAGGCAAGGAATATATCGTCAAGGAAGGCGACGTATTGCACTTCCTGTTCAACGTTTAAAACGAGTATTTAGCTAAAACAAAAATGCAATACATCGCCGATGTATTGCATTTTATTTATGGCTCGATAATGTTTTAAACATTCTGAATGCCGCAATACGGCATCCGACAGACTAGGGCTTGGGTCTTGTGCCCAGGCCCCGATCGGTTCAGGGCTCAATAAACGACCATGCCCCATTCGGCAATGATGGCTTCCAGAATACCCAGGTTGGTGCCAGTCGTCGCGCCGGGGCAGGTCATCAGATAAGTCTGCCGAGCGAGTGCCGTCGCCGGAAAATCGATGCCTTCTTCGTCGTAGATGACAATGCTGAAAAAGGCTTGGGTCGCCGGTTCGCAGCCGGGTCCACCGGTAGCGCCGTCGCCGGACATGCCGGCCATGCAGGTATAGCTATTGCAGGGAACCATTTGCGCAAGGACAGGTGCGCTGGTCAGGCTGGCGGCTGCGCCGAGGGCGAGCGTGGTAAGCAGGGTACGCAGTTTCAAGGAATGCCTCCGACGTGTCGGGTAATGAGGAGTCCCAACGAGGGAAACCTTCGTCCATAAAGCCCAGGCGTGCGATGAATTCCGGCGAACCGTTGCCACGTTACCGTGGTTCTTTAGTTTCGCTTTTGAACCCATTGCCCGCAAAGGATTTCACAAAATCCAAAATGGCTTCTTTCAAAGTTGCACTAGCGTAAATCGGCGCAGATTCCTTCCTGGCTCTCCGTGGCGATGGCGCCTCCGATACCTGTTTAAACGCTTTGAATCCCCTGCGAATTCGCGCCCCCCGAAAGCCTTGGCTGCGATCTTCGCTTGTGAGTGGTCCACTCACAGATGGCGGAAGAGTAATACCCGCCATGGAATCAAGTAAAGTGCCGGAAGGCTTTGAGGGCGCGCTTCCGGCCTAACCATTCACGCAATGAGCTGACGTCACATTGTCCGTTAAACCCCGGCAAGGGAGCCCGAGTTTCCGCGATACGGCACTTTTCGTGATCCAGTTCTCAAATAGCGCGTATCTGTTCCATCACGGATATGAGAGCACACAACGATGTGGTGCGTTTTGTAGTCCTATCCCTACAAAGTAAAACGTTTTTTCCTACTAGGATGAGGCGCTGACACTCTTTAAAATTACATTGCTAAAAGACGTCACAACGGATTGCATTTGCACGAGCTGGACGCGCCGGGAGGCCGGTTGACTCCGTCACATCAGTGCGCTAGCCAAGTCACAAGGATCCGTGCTTAACTATTAAGCGAAAGGCTCGGTTACAGGGGGTTGGACGGGTGGTCACCCGATCCAGCCATCATGCGTGGGCAGGGTCAGGGGTTTATACGTTTGATTTAAACAAACTGTGCGCAGCTATGACTGGACGCGACGGTGTCGCTGAGTGCCGGTCGCGTAACAGCAGCTACGCCAGAGTGATCGATGCTTCCGGTCAGTGAGTCACTACGCTTTAAGCGACGCGCCAGACCAGTCACTAAACGACAGTAAGAAATTTCGGCACTGATTAGGAGAACACCATGGGTATTTCTTCATCCTACATGGAGCGGGTCGTTGCTCTTTCTCGCAAGACCGGCCTGGTGCGTGTTTTCTGTTTCTTAGGCCTGCTGTTTGTTGGAGCCGGTGTTCATGCCCAGGTGATCGTCGAAGATCCGACGTCGATTGCGAAGCAGATCTCGCAATACGCCACCCAGCTGGACCAGTACAACCAGGAAATCCAGCAGTACGAGCAACTGCTGATGAAAGTGCAGGGTCTGGGCACCAATATTTCATTTATGCCCAATACGCTGACGGTTATTACCGATCCTAGCGAGCTGATCGATCAGAACTGCCCGGGTACGCCGGGCATACAGGGGTTGATCACGTCGATCGCTTCGAGCATCAGCATGAGCAAGCCCATCGTGGTCAGCCAGCAGCAGATTTGCGCGAGCATCGTTACTCTCCAGGTGGACGAGTACAACAGGACGGTGTTCATTGTGAACCAGCTGAACCAGTACGGCGGTACCTTGCAGAAGCTCAACGATCTGGCCAATTCCGTGGACACGTTGGGCAAAACCAACGGCGCCACCACGCAGGCTGCGACTTATTCGGCTACGGTTGCCAAAAGCATGAACGACTGGCAGGCGGCGATCGCCGGCGACGAAGCGCTGATCAAGGCGCTCAATCAGCAGCAGGCGATTCTGTCTCACGTCGCGATGAAAGGCAGCAACAGCATTCTCGGCAACGTGGTGCAGGTAGGTGTGCTTGCTGGCGCGTTGGCCATCAAATAGTGATGCGGGCTTACGGTAACGGGCAGATGGCGCAGACGTTTGTTGAGCGCATCGTTCCACACATTGAACTGGGGCAATTGTAATGGGCGATTTGGGCACCTACGCGTACTACGTACTGATCTACAACTATTTGCAGGATCAGATTGATAAATTTCAATCGAAGACCATGGCAAATATGATGATCTGGGTAAGTGGGCTCGCCCTTACGCTGGTGACGCTGTGGATCATTATCCAGGGCTATCGCATGGTAACGGGGCAGTCGCAGCGCTCGATGATGGCGATGGTCACCGACATGGCGCGCGTCGTCCTGATCGTTGCCGCTGCCACCACCATGGGCATTGCCGGCACCGATATTTCGCAGTTCCTGTCAGCTAACGGCACCCTGGCCTCCGGTATCAGTTCGATCGTCGCCGGTACGGACTCGCCGATCAGCGAGATCGATCGCAACATGGCTGCAACACAGCTGACTCTCGCGGCCATTGACGTGGTGCAGATAGCGCCAGGAGATACCGAGACGGCGGGTCAGAAGGCTCGTGCGGAGTTCCTTGCTGGTTTCGGCGCGGGCGGGCCGGCCATGGCTGCAGGCGCCATGCTCCTGATGTATCAGTTCACCATGGCTATCTTCATCGGTCTCGGTCCGCTCTTCATCATGTGTCTGATCTTTGAGCAGACCAAGGAACTATTCAAAAAATGGCTGATGTTCGGCATCGGCACCATGTTTTCCATTGCCATGTTGTGCGTCGTGACCTCGATCGTGCTGGGACTGACTGAGAGAGTCGCTGCGGCCTTGTGGACATCCAGCGTCATCAATAGCATCACGGGCATGCAAGCCGAGGGCTTCAGCAGTCAGGCGTTGCAGCAAGGTGGTATAGGCTTGCTGATGACCGTCCTGATCATATCGGTGCCGCCGATGACGGCACGCTTCTTCGGCGATACCGTGGGTAGTTTCATGCAGTACTCGGCGTTTGGCGCCAACCGTCCGGGCCCGCAGGGGCAGCCGCCTGGGCAATATAGTGGCGCGGGCTCGTCGTATTCGCCGCCGCAATATACAAGTCAGTCCGGATCACCTAACGTGAGGTCGGGTGGTGGAGATGCTATTTCCACCGGAAGTCGAGTAACTGGGAACACGAATGCTCCTGTGGCAGACGTGGTTAGGACAGGGGTGCCCAGAGGCTAGAATTATTGAAGCTTCTTATCGTATGAAGCTTCTTAGTCCTGGAGACTGATATGAAATATTCGAGTGTCTTGTTGCTTTTGCTGGCAACTCTGCTTTTCTGCGGTCGTGCCGCTCATGCTGAGGGAAACTGCCCCGACGGGTATTACACCATCGGTGGGGGCTCACCAGGCGCGCCCGTGGGCTGCGCACCCATACCGGGCTATGACCAAGGGCAGCAGGGGCAGCAACAGCCGGCTCCGCCGCAATGGGCCTCGAAGTTTGGAGCGATTGCGAGCTACATCCCTAAAGGTATATTGGGCTACTCCACCAATATGGCTAGTCGAAGCCAGGCCGAGCAAGCCGCAATCGCCGACTGCAAAGCTCAGGGCGGTACGGAATGCCAGATCGAGACTTGGTATAGCAATGGGTGTGCGGCCTTGATAGTTGGTCATCCTGGCTATGTCGTAAATACAGCTCCGACAACGGAGCAGGCGGTGAGCGTCGCTATGACTGCCTGTACCAATGCTGGAAATACCAACTGCCGCGTCCACTACTCAGCTTGTAGCCTTCCACAGCGGATTTGATGCTGCCGCTTCGTCAGCGTACAAGCTCGGGGCGCCCTATTGAATTGCCGGTAGCGTGACTAACGGCTTCAGTGCTGCTTCTTCAGACGAAGTTGAGGCGAAGGCCCCGTCCGCTTTGCTGCCCGGTGCTCTTGGTTGCGCTACTGCACACGCAGAAGGTGACTGCCCTCAAGGGTATATCCCATTGGCGAAGGATCGCCGGGCGAGCCCATGGGTTGCGCGCCCATACCGGGCTATAGTCAAGGGCAGCCGCCGTCCACGCCACAACCTCATTGAGCGTCCATGTTTGGAGCGATCGCTACTTACTCCGATAAGAGTAAGGGAGTCTTGGATATAGCAACCAACATGGTCAGTCGAAGCCAGGCAGAGCAAGCGGCATTGGCAGACTGTAAGACCAAGAGCGGCGAGCAGTGCGAGGTTGAAGCACGGTATAGCAATGGATGTGCCGCAATGGTTGTTGGTCACCCGGGATATACGGTGAAAACTGCTTCAACTGAGAGTGGTGCTATCCAGTCGGGAATGAGTTCATACACAGGTGCTGGGTGTAGCAACTGTCATCTCTACTGTTCCGGTTGTGGTTTTCCACGCCAAATCCCTTAGCGGAAGGTCATGGGCAGCAGATTCCTGGCGGGAGGCATGTCCAACTGCCGCGTTATTTACGCGGATGCAATCGGCGTTTGTGACTATGGAGCCATCACACCGATTGGTGCATGGGTATAGTTACCCGGATTGCGAAGCGACCGGTTCGCTGTTGCGATGGCTTGATGCATGAATTCGTTCGGTGGAATAGGCGATATCTCGGAGAGATCGCGATGAATTGGATTGTTCACGAAACCAACTGGCTGAGGCTGTCGCAGCTCATAAAAAACCAGTCGACGTATGCCTTGCTTGTGCTGCTGCTGGCGGCGCTGGTGACATTCATCGGTTCCAAGCTCGATAGTGGTGTATTACTCACGTTGTCCAGATGGATGACAGTGATCGTGGCGTTGCTCGAAGTGGCTGTTGCGGTGATCGCGACTTCATTGACGCGTAGAGTCAAGCTCTACTGGGCCACGCATCGTGATGGCATGTCTGACGCCGACCTGCTGCAGTTGCGCATGTCGTTGCGCAAAGCGACTTCGCTGGCACTATTGAGCTGGCTGATCGTCATCGCGACGACATGTCTGCCGTTCGCGATGGGTATGGTGGCTCGGCTGCCCGAGATCGGTTTGGTGTTTGTGCCGTTTGCCCTGTTGCTGGGCATGCAATGGTTCAATATCCGCACCTATGGCGAACTGGCGATGACGGTCGCCAGAAATGCCTACGTGCCGCCGGCATCGGCCGATGGTATATAACCGGCCGACGCGGCTCACTCGTCACGGTCGCGCGATAAGAGGTCAGATCAAGCTATGAACCGTATCCGCCCGGCGACATCGACGGATTTCCCAACGCTGGTGGCGATCTGGGAAAGTTCGGTGCGCGCGACGCACGATTTTCTCACCGAGGCGGACATCGAGTTCTATCGGCCGCTTGTACTTACCTATTTGCCAACCTTGTCTGTGCATTGTCTGATTACCCAGCCGAGCAAGATCGCTGGCTTCGTCGCGGTGGGTGATGATCAGGTCGAGATGCTCTTTGTCTGCCCGCAGGTGCGCGGGCAGGGTGTGGGCAAGACCTTGCTGGCTTATGCGGTCGCCACGCTTGGTGCGGTCCGCGTAGACGTCAATGAACAGAACGACCAGGCGGTAGGGTTCTATCGTCATGCCGGTTTCGAGGTCGTCTCACGCTCGGCATTGGATGGCACCGGTAAGGCGTTTCCATTGCTGCATATGGCGATCGCCGCCAAGAGTTCCTAGAAGCGTAGCCTGCGCTGCTGCAGCCCCTGATCATCGAAATTGTCCGGGCTGAGCCAGGCTTCGTAAACGGCCTTCAGTCGCGGCCAGTCGCGGTCGAGCATGGAAAACCACGCGGTATCGCGGTTGCGTCCCTTGACCACGACGTGCTGACGGAAGATACCTTCGAATTCGAAGCCGAACCGTTGCGCGGCTCGGCGCGAAGGTTCGTTGGCGTTATCGCATTTCCATTCGAAGCGGCGATAGCCGAGCATTTCGAAGACGTAGCGAGCGTGCAGGTAAACCGCCTCGGTGGTGATGCGGCTGCGTGCAATGGCTGGGCCCCATAGCACGTGACCGACTTCGATCACCCCGTGCGTCGGGTCGATGCGCATCAGTGCCTGGCGACCTTCCGCTTTGCCCGTCTGCTGGTCGATCACAGCAAAAAATAGCGGGTCCACCGATGCGCTGCTCTTTTCCAGCCATGGCATGAACGTCGTCATGTCGGCGGGCGGGGTGTCGAAAAGATAATGGAAGCGCTGGTCCGCGCCCGGTGCCTGTGCCGACGTCAGCAGGTCCTGTCCATGTCGGGTTATGTCCAGCGGTTCGAGGCGCGCGTAACGGCCTTCCAGCGCGATGCGTTCCGGGCGTGGCACGCCCTTCCAAGCGGAGAGGTTCATGGCGCTCCTGGCGGGCAGTGATGAACTTTGCACGCCAGCATCTTCTTGGCTCAAGAGGACTGCCGTAAACTACCACTTTGCTATTTTTGGCCAGTCCAGTTGATCGATATCACGACGCCATCGGCCGCCTGGCCGCCGCTGAACAAAGCTTCGGGTGATCTCGAAGGCCAGATCTATCGGTTGGTTCGCGAGCGGGTCTTGCAGGGCCAGTTGTCGCCGGGTCAGCGGCTGCCATCGACGCGCAGCCTGGCTGGAGCGCTCAGCGTTGCCCGTTCCACGGTGGTCAACGCGTACGAGCGGCTGAAGAATGAGGGCTACCTGCGAGCCTCGGCGGGATCGGCCTGTCGCGTCTCCGCGATGGCCCAGGCGCCTTTTCAAGAGCGAGGCCAGAAGCGTGTCGTGGAATTGCCGCTGGCGGCGGAGCCGGCGGTCGCAGGCAAATGGTTTGCACCGGCCATTCCCGATCTCTCTCGTTTTCCGCATGCCGCCTGGGCTCGCTGCCTTGGCGCAAGAGCGCGGTCGCTGCGCATTCACGACCTCGGCTACGGTGAAGCCTCCGGTCTGGGTGCGTTGCGTACCTCGATTCTCGATCACATCGGCGCGACACGTGGCGTCGTGGCCCGGCCGGAACAGTTGCTGATCGTGCCGTCGACACGCGCGGCGATTGATCTATTGAGCTCGCTCGTGTTGCGCAAGGGCGACGCAGCCAGCAAGGTTGCCTGGGTGGAAGACCCTGGTTACCCCACCGCCAAAGCGTTGTTGAGTGCGGCTGGCGCAACGTTGGTGCCTGCACCGTGCGATAGCGAAGGCATCGATCTGGATGGGATCGAAGGGCCGCCGCCGCGCCTCATCTATGTCACGCCATCGCACCAATACCCCACGGGCGTGACCATGAGCCTTTCACGGCGCATGGCGCTTCTGGCAACGGCGAAAACGCATGGCGCGGTGGTGGTAGAGGACGACTACGACAGCGAATTTCAGTACCGTTCGCGCCCCATCGCCTCGCTGCAGGGCATCGATCGCCATGGGGTTGTCGCCTATCTGGGCACGTTCTCCAAGACACTCGCGCCGGGTTTGCGTGTGGCGTATGCCGTCGTGCCGCCATCGTTGCTGTCGGCGGCCGCGGAGCTTCAGCTTCTGCGCAGCGCGGTCGTTCCCATCCATGTGCAGGCGGCGTTGGCGGACTTCATCGGCGAAGGGCGTTTCCGTGCGCACCTGCGGCAGATGAATGCCCTTTACGCGTCGCGCATGGCGGCGACGGTGGACGCGTTGCAGCGTCATCTGGGGGAAGCATTGCGGATCGGTGTCGGTGCCGGCGGCTTGCAACTGGCGACCTGGTTTCGCGATGAGCGCGTCGATGATCGTGCCATCGCACTAGCGCTCAACGCGCAAGGCTTCGCGATGCGGCCGATGTCGTCGTTTTATCTCGGGCGAGCCAAGCCCGGCTTGTTGTTCGGGATTGCCCAGGTGGTGACCGAGGACGTCGAGCGCCTGGCCGGCCGTATCAGGAACATCGTCGTGCCCTTGCTTGACGGCGCATCGCCGCAGGCGTAATTTCCACTCGCCGACGGTATTCATCTCTCTATTAAGATAAAGAGATGGATTTAAAAGGGAAGCCGGTACGGCCTTGGAAGGTTTTCTTCCCAGGCCAATTCCGGCGCTGCCCCGCAGCGGTGTGTGGAAACGACCTTCGTCATGAGCACTGGCCCTTCGGGGGCCGGGAAGCGGCGAACACTAGGCGAGGCATCCCCGTGCCTCATGTCCACGAGCCCGAAGACCTGCCTCGGCCAGGGAATCCATCCCCTGCCTGACCTGGAACCTCCGCGGGGAGGTTGGCCGGAGCCTGGTCGTCGCGACGCTCGGCTCCCGTACGTCCTCGCGTGGGTTTCGGTTCGCCCGAGGGGGCGAAGGTCGCTCGTGTGCCTGCATCGTGGCCTCAAGGCTGCGGTGTCGTTGCGCGATTCCTTCGTTCCTCATTCATCACGAATCGAGGACACATCGCTTATGGCTACTCTTTCCAACCTGGGTTTTCCCCGCATCGGCGCAAAGCGCGAGCTCAAGCACGCGCTGGAAGCATTCTGGCGGGGCGACTCGACATCACGGCAACTGCTGGATTCGTCGGCCCAACTCCGTCGCAGGCATTGGCAACTGCAGCGTGACGCTGGTGCCGACGTCGTGCCGTGCAATGATTTTTCGCTGTACGACCAGGTGCTCGATACCGCGTTTTTGTTCGATGCCATTCCCGAGCGCTATCGCGCGCTGGCCGATACCGATCCGCTGGCCGGTTACTTCGCTCTCGCGCGCGGTACCCAAGGCGGCGGCCACGATCTGCATGCGCTGGAAATGACCAAGTGGTTCGATACCAACTACCACTACCTGGTGCCCGAACTGAAAAAGGGCCAGACCTTTCGCTTGCGCGGCGACAAGCCCGTCGCCGAATTCCTCGAAGCCAAGGCATTGGGTTTCAATGCGCGGCCGGTGCTGTTGGGGCCGGTCAGTTTTCTATTGCTGTCGAAAACGGTCGACAGTAGCGATCGTCTCGCCTTGCTCGGGCAGTTGTTGCCGGCCTACATCCGCCTGTTACGACAACTGGACGCCGCGGGTGCCGAATGGGTGCAGATCGACGAGCCTTGCCTGGTGCTCGATCAGGGTGCGGACGACCATGCGGCCTATTTGAAGGCCTATACGGCCTTGGCTGACGTCGATGGTCCCAAGCTGATGTTGACCACGTATTTCGGCGAGCTGGGCGCCAATCTTGCTCTGGTGAACAAACTGCCGGTCGCCGGTGTGCATGTCGATCTGGTGCGCGCACCGGGGCAGCTCGATGCGGTGCTCGATTCGCTGCCTGTTTCGCGTGTGCTTTCGCTCGGCCTGGTGGATGGACGCAATGTGTGGCGCGCGGATCTCGATCACGCGCTGGCATTGGCGCGCCGTGCGAAAGAGCGTACTGGCGATGCGCGTCTGCATATCGCGCCGTCTTGTTCGCTGCTGCATGTGCCGCTCGATGCGTCGGTGGAGACGGCGTTGCCCGGCGATCTGCACGGATGGTTGGCATTTGCCCGGGAAAAGATCGGCGAATTGCGGACCTTGGCTGATGCTCTTGCCGATCAGCCATCCGCGCACACCGCGCTAAAACAGGCGCGCGAAAGCCTTGCCAACCGCCGTCGATCGGACAAGGTGCATCGGCCTGAGGTGGCGGCACGTATCGCGTCACTCGATGCTGGCGCCTCCCGCCGCTCGTCTTCCCATGACGAGCGACGCCGGCTGCAGCAAGCGAAGCTGGGATTGCCGCTGTATCCCACGACCACCATCGGTTCGTTCCCACAAACCCATGAGGTGCGCGACGCGCGTGCTCGAAACAGGTCGGGCAAGTTTTCGGATGCCGACTACGATGCGTTCATTGCCGCTGAAACCGAAAAATGCGTGCGTTTCCAGGAAGAGATCGGCATCGACGTACTCGTGCATGGCGAGTTCGAACGCAACGACATGGTGGAGTACTTTGGCGAGCAACTGGATGGCTTCGCCTTCACCAAGTTGGGCTGGGTGCAGAGCTACGGCTCACGTTGCGTCAAGCCGCCGATTATTTTCGGCGACGTGCATCGCCCGCGCGCGATGACGGTGAAGTGGTCCAGTTATGCGCAATCGCTGACGTCCAGGCCGATGAAGGGCATGTTGACCGGTCCGGTGACCGTGCTGCAGTGGTCGTTCGTGCGTGACGATCAGCCGCGCGCAGCGACGTGTCGCCAGATCGCACTGGCCTTGCGCGACGAGGTGCTCGATCTGGAAAGCGCGGGAATCGGCGTGATCCAGATTGATGAGCCCGCTTTGCGCGAGGGGTTGCCGTTGCGTCGGGCCGACTGGCAGGGTTATCTGGACTGGGCGGTCGAATGCTTTCGCATCACGGCCTCGAGCGTGGCCGACCGGACACAGATTCACACGCATATGTGTTACTCGGAATTCAACGACATCATCGATGCGGTGGCCGCCATGGACGCCGATGTGATCTCGATCGAAACCTCGCGTTCGCGAATGGAATTGCTCGATGCGTTCGTCAAATTCCGCTATCCGAACGAGATTGGCCCGGGCGTCTACGATATCCACTCGCCGCGCATACCCGATACGGAGGAAATGATCTCGCTGCTGGAAAAGGCGGGCGCGGTGCTGAAGTCGGAACAGCTCTGGGTCAATCCCGACTGCGGCCTGAAGACGCGCGGGTGGCCGGAGACTCGCTCGGCCCTGATGGCGATGGTGAAAGCGGCACGTGCGATGCGTCAGGCGATTGCCGCCTAAGCCGGTAATGCCATGCGCGCCCGTCCAGGCGGGCGCGCATGCTTGCCGCCACGGTCGGTAACCACCGAGAAATAACTTGCGGCAGGCGAGGGCGGGGCGGATCATGCGCCGCGTTCGATTCAAGCCCAGCCGGAGCCCTCATGCCAGGTCAGCAACACGAAGTGAATTTCCGCTTTTTAGCCCAGCCCACCGACGTCAATTTCGGCGGCAAGGTGCACGGCGGCATGGTGATGAAGTGGATCGATCAGGCCGGCTATGCCTGCGCGGTTGCCTGGAGCGGGGCTTATTGCGTCACCGCGTCCATCAGCGGCATCCAGTTCGTGGCGCCGATCCTGATCGGCGATCTGGTGACCGTGAAGGCGCGCCTGATCTATACCGGCCGCTCCAGCATGCACATGGCGGTCGATGTGCTGGCGCAGGACTTGCGCAAGGGCGAGCAGCGCCTGGCGACCAGCTGCGTCATGGTGTTCGTGGCGCTGGACAGCCCGGACGGCAAGCCCACTCCGGTACCTGCCTGGGAACCGCACAATGACGCGGAATTAAGGCTGCAGGAGCAGGCGCGGCGCCTGCTGGAGCTGTCCAAGGAGATGGAGCAATTGGTTGACGCGCGGGCCGATACGCTGACCTGATGTCAACCACGGTACACTGCAAGAAATTCGCCAGAAGTCGCGTTTTTCTCGCGTGAAGGTGTTGACAGTTTCGGCCGTCATCCACACAATAGCCGTTCTTTGTTGGAGGGATACCCAAGCGGCCAACGGGGGCAGACTGTAAATCTGCTGGCTTACGCCTTCGGTGGTTCGAATCCACCTCCCTCCACCAGACGAGTTCCGCGTTTGCTGATCTAGATCAGGCGGGAGTAGTTCAATGGTAGAACCTCAGCCTTCCAAGCTGATGGTGCGGGTTCGATTCCCGTCTCCCGCTCCATTGATCTCGTCTCGAGTGTGTTTTGTGCTCATGTAGCTCAGTCGGTAGAGCACTTCCTTGGTAAGGAAGAGGTCACAGGTTCGATTCCTGTTATGAGCACCACCTCCTCGGTCGACAGCGGGTATCGACTTTTTTTGTTCCTCAATTTTTTGACTCCATCGGGGTTTGGCACGTATGGCAAAGGGTAAATTCGAGCGCACCAAGCCGCACGTCAACGTAGGCACGATTGGCCACGTCGACCACGGCAAGACGACGCTGACGGCAGCGCTGACGAAGGTCGGTGCAGAGCGTTTCGGTGGTGAATTCAAGGCATATGACGCGATTGACGCGGCGCCGGAAGAGAAGGCGCGCGGCATCACGATTTCGACCGCACACGTCGAATACGAATCGCCGACCCGCCACTACGCCCACGTCGATTGCCCGGGCCACGCTGACTATGTGAAGAACATGATCACGGGTGCGGCGCAGATGGACGGCGCGATCCTGGTGTGCTCGGCCGCGGACGGCCCGATGCCGCAGACGCGCGAGCACATTCTGCTGTCGCGCCAGGTGGGCGTGCCGTACATCGTGGTCTTCCTGAATAAGGCGGACCTGGTGGACGACGCCGAGCTGCTCGAGCTGGTCGAGATGGAAGTGCGCGAGTTGCTGTCGAAGTACGAGTTCCCGGGCGACGACACCCCGATCGTGACCGGTTCGGCGCGTAAGGCGCTGGAAGGTGACCAGTCGGACATGGGCGTGCCGGCGATCATCAAGCTGGTGGACGCACTGGACAGCTACATTCCGGAGCCGCAGCGCGAAGTGGACAAGTCCTTCGTGATGCCGGTGGAAGACGTGTTCTCGATCTCGGGTCGCGGCACGGTGGTGACTGGCCGTATCGAAACGGGCGTGATCAAGGTCGGTGACGAAGTGGAAGTGGTCGGTATCCGTCCGACCCAGAAGACCACGGTGACCGGTATCGAAATGTTCCGCAAGCTGCTGGACCAGGGTCAGGCAGGCGACAACGCCGGTCTGCTGCTGCGTGGTCTGAAGCGTGACGACGTGGAGCGTGGCCAGGTGCTGGCCAAGCCGGGCACGATCACCCCGCACACGGACTTCGAAGCCGAGATCTATGTGCTGTCGAAGGACGAAGGCGGCCGTCATACCCCGTTCTTCAGCAACTACCGCCCGCAGTTCTACTTCCGTACGACGGACGTGACCGGTGCGATCAAGTTGCCGGAAGGCACGGAGATGGTGATGCCGGGCGACAACGTGAAGATCACGGTGAGCCTGATCCACCCGATCGCGATGAGTGAAGGCCTGCGTTTCGCGATCCGCGAAGGCGGCCGCACCGTCGGCGCCGGCGTGGTTGCCAAGATCGTCAAGTAACATCATGGCGGGACTCGGGGCTCGGGACCCGGGACTCGGTAAAGCTCGAAATGCGGCGACGCAACGGCTTTTCCGAGTCCCGGGTCCCGGGTTCCGGGTCCCGCAAGTTTCCATACGCCAGTAGCTCAATTGGCAGAGCAGCGGTCTCCAAAACCGCAGGTTGGGGGTTCGAGTCCCTCCTGGCGTGCCACTATCGAGGACCGAAGGCGGGTTGGGTTGCTTGCAGATACTTGAATCTGCGCAGTCAGGCCTGATCCTTACCGCATGAATACCAAGGCAGAACAGTCCAAAGGCGTGAATGCCGCCGATATCGGCAAGCTGGTGCTGGCGGTGCTGGTGCTGGCTGGCGGTATCTTTGCGTATTCCTGGTTCGGTAACGATGGCGGTGTGCCGCAGGCCGTGCGTTTCCTCGGCGTAGTGGTTGCACTGCTGGTTGCGCTGGCGATCGGTGCCTTCACGGGGCCGGGTCGTCGGGTTCGGGGTTTCTTAGCCGAGTCGCAGTTCGAAATGCGCAAGGTCGTATGGCCGACGCGCGATGAAACGCTCAAGACCACGGGTATCATCATCGTGGTTGTTATCGTTCTTTCGCTGCTGCTGGGCCTTATCGACCTGATTCTCAAGACGGTCGTGCTGGACTGGCTGCTCAAGCTGGGTTCGTGAGGAAAAGAGCATGAGCAAGCGTTGGTATGTGGTGCATGCCTATTCCGGTTTCGAGAACGCGGTCAAGCGTTCGCTCGACGAGCGCATCCGTCGCGCCGGAATGGAAGAGAAGTTCGGCGAAGTGCTGGTGCCGACAGAAGAAGTGATCGAAATGCGCAGCGGGCAGAAGCGCCGCAGCGAGCGCAAGTTCTTCCCCGGTTATGTGCTGGTGCAGATCGAGACCGATACCGAAGGCAAGGCCATTCGTATCGACGACGAATGCTGGCATCTGGTCAAGGAAACGCCGAAGGTCATGGGTTTCATCGGTGGTACTGCCGACCGTCCCATGCCGATCCGCGACAGTGAGGCCGATGCCATTCTCAGCCGCGTCCGCGAAGGCGTGGAAAAGCCCAAGCCGAAGGTGCTGTTCGAGCCGGGCGAGATGGTTCGTGTCACCGATGGTCCGTTCAACGACTTCAACGGCGTGGTCGAGGAAGTCAACTACGAAAAGAGCCGCCTGCGCGTGGCGGTGTTGATCTTCGGCCGTTCGACCCCAGTTGAGTTGGAGTTCGGTCAGGTCGAAAAGGCCTAAGTGCAAGAAAAATAGTAAAGAGAAGTAAGCGGTTAGAGGGTTTTCCCCTCGATGCGAGCCTCTCTTCACTCACTTCTGGCCCGTCTGGGCACGGGGCTTGCTTAAAAGCTGATCAATCTTTAAACTATTCGGTTCACGCCGCCGTCTCTCGACGCGGCGTGTCCGTGTTTTCGGAATCTGCAGGACGCGGATTCCCCTCCCATCCATGGAAAAGGTCGTACGGCGAGGAGCCGCAAGGCGCTTGAACTCGCGAGGAAAATGCAATGGCAAAGAAAGTTGTCGGTTATATCAAGCTGCAGGTCAAGGCCGGTCAGGCCAACCCGTCGCCGCCCGTGGGCCCGGCCCTCGGTCAGCGCGGCCTGAATATCATGGAATTCTGCAAGGCGTTCAATGCCGCCACGCAGAAGCTGGAGCCGGGTCTCCCGATTCCGGTGATCATCACTGCCTATTCGGACCGTAGCTTCACCTTTATCACCAAGACCCCGCCCGCCACCGTGCTGATCAAGAAGGCCACCGGTGTCGCCAAGGGTTCGTCCAAGCCGAACACCGATAAGGTCGGCAAGATCACCCGCAAGCAGCTCGAAGACGTTGCGAAGCAGAAAGAGCCGGATCTGACGGCGGCTGATCTGGACGCTGCGGTGCGCACCATTGCCGGTAGCGCGCGCAGCATGGGCTTGGTGGTGGAGGGTTAAGACATGGCAAAGCTCACGAAGCGTATGAAGGCGGCTACGGCCGCAGTGCAGCCGGGCAAGTTCTATGGCCTGGAAGAAGCCCTGAACATCGTCAAGAACAACGCCAAGGCGAAGTTCGCTGAATCCGTCGACGTGGCCGTGCGCCTGGGTATCGACGCGAAGAAGTCCGACCAGGGTGTGCGTGGCTCCTCGCTGCTGCCGCACGGCACCGGCAAGACCGTCAAGGTCGCCGTGTTCGTGCCGGCCGGTGAAAAGGCCGAGGCCGCCAAGGCCGCCGGTGCCGACGCCGTCGGTATGGACGACCTGGCCGAGCGCATGCAGGCTGGCGATCTCGACTTCGGTCGCGTGATCGCTACGCCGGACGCGATGCGCGTGGTCGGTAAGCTCGGTCAGCTGCTCGGCCCGCGTGGCCTGATGCCGAACCCGAAGGACGGCTCGGTCACGGCCGACGTCGCCACCGCGGTCAAGAACGCCAAGGCGGGTCAGGTCAAGTTCCGTAACGACAAGGCGGGCATCATCCACGCCACGATCGGCAAGGCCAGCTTCGACGCGGCTCAGCTCGCTGACAACCTGAACACGCTGATCGCCGACCTGCTCAAGGCCAAGCCGTCGACGGCGAAGGGCCAGTACCTGCAGAAGGTCGCCCTGTCGAGCACGATGGGTGTGGGTGTGCCGGTCGATACCTCGACCCTGGCCACCAACGCCAAGTAAGCAATCAAGTCCTGTATCGGCGGTTGCCGGTACAGGCATGTTTTTGAGGGCAGCCCTGGCGATAAGCCGGAGCCGCCGTCAAAGACCGCAGGCGAGATCAAAAGCACGTCGATGACGAGCATGGAGCTCATGGTTGGCAGGGAACCGCCGTCGCCGTCCGCTGGAGATCGCTTAATCGGGTCGTTTGACCTGGCCTGCGCAGATGGTGCTGCCCCTTCTGGAAACTATTTCTGGAAAGGCCACCACCCGGGGCACTTCGTGTCCCCGACGTCACGGATGGCGTCGCTCAGGACCGCAAGCGGCAGGAGCCGTAAGCGGAGTTCATAAGAGGAGTGACAATGGCTCTTAATCTGTCTCAGAAGCAAGAAGTAGTCGCCGAGCTGGCAGAAGTCGCTGCGAAGGCACACTCCTTGGTCGCTGCCGAGTACGCAGGCACCACGGTCGCACAGATGACCGCGATGCGTAAGAAGGCTCGCGAAACCGGCGTTTTCTTGAAAGTTGTCAAGAACACGTTGGCATCGCGTGCCGTCGTCGGTACCGAGTTCGAGGTCGTCAAAGACGCCCTGACCGGTCCGTTGCTTTATGCGTTCTCGACCGAAGAACCCGGCGCTGCCGGTCGTCTGATCAAGGAATTCGCCAAGACCAACGAAAAGCTCAAGGCGAAAGTCGTTTCGGTGGAAGGCAAGTTGTTGCCGGCCGCGCACGTCGAAGTGTTGGCATCGCTGCCGACCCGCGAACAGGCGCTGACCATGCTGGCACGTGTGTTGGCCGAACCGGCCACCATGCTCGCCCGCGCCATCAAGGCTGTGGCCGACCAGCAGGGTGGTGGCGAAGTTGCCGCCGAAGCCCCGGCTGAAGCCGAGCCCGCCTAAGTCTCGACGCTGTTTCTAACCGAATCTATTTCCAGAGGTATTAAAAATGTCCCTTTCCAACGAACAGATCGTTGAAGCCGTCGCCGCCAAGTCGCTGATGGAAGTGATGGAGCTGGTCAAGGCCATCGAAGAGAAGTTTGGCGTGTCCGCCGCTGCCCCCGTTGCCGTGGCTGCCGGTCCGGCCGCTGCTGGCCCGGCTGCTGAAGAGCAGACCGAGTTCGACGTGATCCTGAAGAGCGCCGGCGACAAGAAGGTCGACGTGATCAAGGCCGTCCGCGCCATCACGGGCCTGGGCCTGAAGGAAGCGAAGGACCTGACCGAGGCCGGTGGCGTCGTGAAGGAAGCCGCTTCGAAGGAAGACGCTGCGAAGTTCAAGAAGGACCTCGAAGCCGCTGGCGCTACCGTCGAACTGAAGTAATTGGCGCTTTGCGCGCCGGCAGTTCGTTCTAGCGCAAGCTGAGCCTGGGGGCGTAAGCCCCCGGGCTTTCCCTGTTACGAAAGGCCGTCTATGGGGCCTGGCGTCACCGGGACAGAAAGTGAATCACGCATCACCGTAGCAACGCAGCAAAAGGCAGCACTGAAAGGCTTTGGATCGGCCTTTGACTCATGTCTTTTGATGCACCGTTCGTAGGGCAGCACACCCGGTCGGACGGTATGCAGATCCAGTTTTTCAATTCAGCCGGTGTGTGCACCACCGGCGCCACTGCGAACCGAGGCGTCACCTACCATGACCTACTCGTTTACCGAGAAGAAGCGCATCCGCAAGGATTTCGGCAAGCGTCCGCCTGTTTTGGGCGTGCCGAACCTGCTGACCATCCAGACTGACTCCTATCGCGAGTTCCTCCAAGAGCATGTCGCGCCAAAGCAGCGTGACGAAAAGGGTCTGCACGCCGCGCTGAAGTCGGTTTTTCCGATTGTCAGCTACTCCGGCAATGCAGCGCTGGAATACGTCGACTATCGCCTCGGCGAACCGGCGTTCGACGAGCGCGAATGCCGCAACCGCGGCATGACGTTCGGTGCGCCGCTGCGCGTGACCGTGCGCCTGGTCATCTATGACAAGGACAGCCCGGCCTCGAAGAAAGCCGTCAAGTACGTGAAGGAGCAGGAGGTCTACATGGGCGAGATTCCGCTCATGACCGACACCGGCACCTTCATCATCAACGGCACCGAGCGCGTCATCGTCTCGCAGCTGCATCGTTCGCCGGGCGTGTTCTTCGATCACGATCGCGGCAAGACCCATAGCTCGGGCAAGCTGCTGTTCTCGGCTCGCGTCATTCCTTACCGTGGTTCGTGGCTCGACTTCGAGTTCGACCCGAAGGATGCGCTGTTCACCCGTATCGACCGTCGCCGCAAGCTCCCGGTGACCGTGCTGCTGCGCGCGCTCGGCTACAACAACGTCGAGATGCTGGACATCTTCTTCGAGCACAACGTGTTCCACCTGGGCAAGAAGGGTGGCACCACGCTTGAGCTCGTCGCCGAGCGTCTGCGCGGTGAAACGCTGAGCTTCGACCTGACGATCGGTGACAAGGTGCTGGTGGAAGCCGGCAAGCGCATCACTGCGCGTCACGTGCGTCAGCTTGCCGCCGAAAACATCACCGCGCTGGAAGTGCCGGACGACTACCCGATCGGCCGCATCCTCGCGACCGATATCGTCGACAGCAAGACCGGCGAGTTGCTGGCCCAGGCCAACGACGAAATCACGGCCGAGCAGTTGGAGAACTTCCGCAAGGCCGGCATCGAGACGCTGCCGACCCTGTACGTGAACGACCTCGACCGCGGTGCCTACGTGTCGCACACCCTGCGCATCGACAACACCAAGACGCAGCTCGAAGCGCTGGTGGAAATCTATCGCATGATGCGTCCGGGCGAGCCGCCGACCAAGGACGCCGCGCAGAACCTGTTCTACAACCTGTTCTTCACCTTCGACCGCTACGACCTCTCGGCCGTGGGCCGCATGAAGTTCAACCGTCGCGTCGGTCGCCAGGACATTCTCGGTCCGGGCGTGCTGTACGACCACAAGTACTTCAGCGAGCGCAAGGAAGAAGAAGCGCAGAACCTGGTGCAGCAGCAGGGTGTCACCTCCGACATCCTCGACGTGCTCAAGGTGCTGATCGAGATCAAGAACGGCCACGGCACCGTGGACGACATCGATCACCTGGGCAACCGTCGCGTGCGTTCGGTCGGCGAAATGGCCGAGAACACCTTCCGCATCGGCCTGGTGCGCGTCGAGCGCGCCGTGCGTGAGCGTCTGTCGCTGGCTGAATCCGAAGGCCTGACCCCGCAGGAACTGATCAACGCCAAGCCGGTCGCGGCAGCGGTGAAGGAGTTCTTCGGTTCGTCGCAGCTCTCGCAGTTCATGGACCAGAACAACCCGCTGTCGGAAGTGACGCACAAGCGCCGCGTTTCGGCCCTTGGGCCGGGCGGTCTGACCCGCGAACGCGCCGGCTTTGAGGTGCGCGACGTGCATCCGACCCATTACGGCCGCGTCTGCACCATCGAAACGCCTGAAGGCCCGAACATCGGTCTGATCAACTCGCTGGCCGTCTACGCCCGCACCAACTCGTATGGCTTCCTCGAGACGCCGTACCGCAAGGTCGCGGGTGGCAAGGTCACCGACAAGGTCGATTACCTGTCGGCGATCGAAGAGGGCGACCACGTGATCGCGCAGGCGAACTCGCCGCTCGATAAGAACGGCGCGTTCATCGAAGACTTCGTGTCCTGCCGTTTCCGCGGCGAGTCCGAGCTGCGTCCGGCGTCCGAGGTCGACTACATGGACGTTTCGCCCATGCAGACGGTGTCGGTCGCGGCAGCCTTGGTGCCGTTCCTGGAGCACGATGACGCGAACCGCGCGCTGATGGGCGCGAACATGCAGCGTCAGGCCGTGCCGACCCTGCGTTCGCAGACCCCGCTGGTCGGTACCGGCATCGAGCGCGCCGTGGCGCGTGACTCGGGCGTTATCGTCAGCGCCAAGCGCGGTGGCGTGATCGACCAGGTCGACGCCGGCCGTATCGTGGTGCGCGTGCACGAAGAAGAAGTCGGCGAGAACGATGCCGGCGTCGATATCTACACGCTGACCAAGTACACCCGTTCGAACCAGAACACCAACCTCAACCAGCGTCCGCTGGTGAACGTCGGTGACATCGTGGCGAAGGGCGACACGTTGGCCGACGGTTCGTCGACCGACCTGGGCGAGCTCGCGCTCGGCCAGAACATGCTGATCGCCTTCATGCCGTGGAACGGCTACAACTTCGAAGACTCGATCCTGCTCTCCGAGCGCGTCGTGCAGGAAGACCGCTACACCTCGATTCATATCGAGGAGCTGTCCTGCCCAGCACGCGACACCAAGCTGGGTGCCGAGGAAATCACCGCCGATATCCCGAACGTGGGCGAGCAGGCGCTGGCGCGTCTGGACGAGTCCGGCATCGTGTACATCGGTGCGGAAGTGAAGGCAGGCGACATCCTCGTCGGCAAGGTCACGCCCAAGGGCGAAAGCCAGCTGACGCCGGAAGAGAAGCTGCTGCGCGCGATCTTCGGCGAGAAGGCGTCCGACGTGAAGGACAGCTCGCTGCGCGTGCCGCCGGGCATGGACGGCACCGTCATCGACGTGCAGGTCTTCACCCGCGACGGTATCGAGAAGGACAAGCGCGCCAAGCAGATCGAGGAAGTCGAGCTCAAGCGTATCCGCAAGGACTTCGACGACCAGTTCCGCATCCTCGAAGGCGCCATCTACAACCGTATGCGCGTGCAGCTGCTCGGCAAGGTCGCGATGAGCGGTCCGGGTGGCCTGAAGCGCGGCGTGGAAATCACCGGCGAGTACCTCGATAGCCTGAAGAAGGACGACTGGTTCAAGGTCAACGTCAAGGACGAGGAAGTCACCGAGTTCCTCGAGCGCGCCTCCGACCAGGTCAAGCGCCACAAGGAAGAATTCGACAAGCGCTTCAAGGAAAAGCAGGCCAAGATCACCCAGGGCGACGACCTCGCGCCGGGCATGCTCAAGATGGTCAAGGTGTTCTTGGCCGTGAAGCGCCGCATCCAGCCGGGCGACAAGATGGCTGGTCGCCACGGTAACAAGGGTGTGGTGTCCAACGTGGTGCCGGTCGAGGACATGCCGTTCTCCGCCAATGGCATGCCGGTCGACATCGTGCTGAACCCGCTGGGCGTGCCTTCGCGTATGAACATCGGTCAGATTCTGGAAGTGCATCTGGGCTGGGCCGCCAAGGGCCTGGGCCACAAGATCCAGAAGATGATGGAGGCGCAGGCCAAGGTGGCGCAGATCCGCGAGTTCCTCGACCAGATCTACAACCACCACGTTGCCGGCGCCGTACAGCACGTCGACCTGAAGTCGCTGACCGATCAGGAAATCATCGCCCTGGCGACGAACCTGCAGGAAGGCGTGCCGATGGCCACTCCGGTGTTCGACGGTGCGGAAGAAACTGAAATCAAGGCGATGCTGCGGTTGGCGGATCTGCCCGAGTCGGGCCAGACCACGCTGTTCGACGGTCGTACCGGCGAAGCGTTCGATCGCCCGGTCACCGTCGGCTACATGCACTACCTGAAACTGAACCACCTGGTCGACGACAAGATGCATGCGCGTTCCACCGGTCCGTACTCGCTCGTGACCCAGCAGCCGCTGGGTGGCAAGGCGCAGTTCGGCGGTCAGCGCTTCGGCGAAATGGAAGTCTGGGCGCTGGAAGCCTACGGCGCGGCCTACACCCTGCAGGAAATGCTGACGGTGAAGTCCGACGACGTGCAGGGCCGCAACCAGATGTACAAGAACATCGTCGATGGCAACCACGAGATGGCTGCCGGCATGCCGGAATCCTTCAATGTGTTGATGAAGGAAATCCGTTCGCTCGGCATCGACTTCGACCTGGAAGAGATCAAGTAACCCGCGGGTTACAGGAGCTTATGCAATGAAAGATTTGCTCAATCTATTCAACCAGCAGCGCGCTACGCCCGATTTTGACTCGATCAAGATCGCGCTGGCGTCGCCGGAACTGATCCGTTCCTGGTCCTACGGCGAAGTAAAGAAGCCGGAAACGATCAACTACCGCACCTTCAAGCCGGAGCGTGACGGCCTGTTCTGCGCCGCCATCTTTGGCCCGGTGAAGGACTACGAGTGCCTGTGCGGCAAGTACAAGCGCATGAAGCACCGCGGCGTGGTCTGCGAAAAGTGCGGCACCGAGGTCACCCTGGCCAAGGTCCGTCGCGAGCGCATGGGTCACATCGAGCTGGCCAGCCCGACCGCGCATATCTGGTTCCTCAAGTCGCTGCCGTCGCGCATCGGCCTGATGCTGGACATGACCCTGCGTGACATCGAGCGCATCCTGTACTTCGAAGCCTTCGTGGTGATCGATCCGGGCATGACCTCGCTTGAGCGCGGCCAGCTGCTCAGCGAAGACCAGTACCTCGAAGCCGTCGAAGAACACGGCGACGAGTTCGACGCGCGCATGGGCGCCGAGGCGGTGTACGAGCTGCTGAAGTCGCTCGACCTGCCGGGCGAAGTCGTGCGCCTGAAGGAAGAAATCGGCTCCACCAACTCCGAGACCAAGCTCAAGCGCCTCACCAAGCGCGTCAAGCTGATCGAGGCGTTCCTGGAATCGGGCAACCGTCCGGAATGGATGGTGCTGACCGTGCTGCCGGTGCTGCCGCCGGATCTGCGTCCGCTGGTGCCGCTCGATGGCGGCCGCTTCGCGACGTCGGATCTGAACGACCTGTACCGCCGCGTGATCAACCGCAACAACCGTCTGAAGCGCCTGCTTGAGCTGAGCGCGCCGGACATCATCGTGCGCAACGAAAAGCGCATGCTGCAGGAATCGGTCGACGCGTTGCTCGACAACGGCCGTCGCGGTCGTGCCATCACCGGCACGAACAAGCGCGCGCTGAAGTCGCTGGCCGACATGATCAAGGGCAAGCAGGGCCGCTTCCGCCAGAACCTGCTCGGCAAGCGCGTGGACTACTCCGGTCGTTCGGTGATCGTGGTCGGTCCGACCCTGCGCCTGCACCAGTGCGGCCTGCCCAAGAAGATGGCGCTGGAGCTGTTCAAGCCCTTCATCTTCGCCAAGCTGCAGGCTCGCGGTGAAGCCACCACCATCAAGGCCGCCAAGAAGCTCGTCGAGCGCGAGGAAGGCCAGGTGTGGGACATCCTGGAAGACGTCATCCGCGAGCATCCGGTGCTGCTGAACCGCGCGCCGACCCTGCATCGTCTGGGTATCCAGGCGTTCGAGCCGGTGCTGATCGAAGGCAAGGCAATCCAGCTGCATCCGTTGGTCTGTACGGCGTTCAACGCCGACTTCGACGGTGACCAGATGGCCGTGCACGTGCCGCTGTCGATCGAGGCGCAGCTCGAAGCTCGCGCCCTGATGATGTCGTCGAACAACATCCTGTCGCCGGCCAACGGTGAGCCGATCATCGTGCCGACCCAGGACGTGGTGCTGGGCCTGTACTACATGACCCGCGAACTGGTGAACGCCAAGGGCACCGGCATGGTGTTCTCGGGCATCAGCGAAGTGCGTCGTGCGTACGACAACCGCGCCGTCGAGTTGCACGCCAAGATCCGCGTGCGCCTGAAGCAGACGCATATCGACGAAGAGGGTGTTCGTACCACGGCAGTGTCGCTGGTCGAGACCACCGTCGGTCGCGCGCTGCTGGCCGAGATCCTGCCGGACGGCCTGCCGTTCGTGCTGGCCAACACCGAGCTGACCAAGAAGGCCATCTCGCGCCTGATCAACTCCAGCTACCGTCTGCTTGGCCTGAAGGACACGGTCGTGTTCGCCGACAAGCTGATGTACACCGGTTTCCGCTTCGCGACGCGTGCGGGCATCTCGATCGGCATCGATGACATGATCATCCCCGACGAGAAGAAGCCGATCCTGGAAGAGGCCGAGAAGGAAGTGGTCGAGATCCAGGAGCAGTATCAGTCGGGTCTGGTCACCGCCGGCGAGCGCTACAACAAGGTGGTCGACATCTGGTCGCGCACCAACGAACTGGTCGCCAAGGCGATGATCGACGGCATCGGTACCGAGAAGGTCACCAATGCCGAAGGCAAGACGGTCAACCAGAAGTCGATGAACTCGCTGTACATCATGGCCGACTCCGGCGCCCGTGGTTCGGTCGCGCAGATTCGTCAGCTGGCCGGTATGCGTGGTTTGATGGCTCGCCCGGACGGCTCGATCATCGAGACCCCGATCAAGGCCAACTTCCGCGAAGGCCTGAACGTGCTGCAGTACTTCAACTCGACCCACGGTGCTCGTAAGGGCCTGGCCGATACCGCGTTGAAGACCGCCAACTCCGGTTACCTGACCCGTCGTCTCGTCGACGTGGCGCAGGACGTGGTCATCACGCTTGACGACTGCGGTACCGAAGACGGCCTGATCATGCAGCCGATCGTCGAAGGCGGCGATGTGGTCGAGCCGTTGCGCGAGCGCGTGCTCGGTCGCGTGGTCTGCGAAGACGTCTACGCCCCGGGCGATGACGATCAGCCGATCGTTACCCGCAACACCGTGCTGGACGAATCGCTGGTCGAGAAGCTCGACAAGGCCAGCGTGCAGACCATCAAGGTCCGTTCGCCGATTACCTGTCAGTCCTCGCATGGCGTTTGCGCGCTGTGCTATGGCCGCGATCTGGCCCGTGGCCACCTGGTCAACATGGGCGAGGCCGTGGGTGTGGTCGCCGCGCAGTCGATCGGTGAGCCGGGTACCCAGCTGACCATGCGTACGTTCCACATCGGTGGTGCGGCGTCGCGTGCGGCTGCAGTTGATAACGTGACGGTGAAGACCACCGGCACGCTGAAGTTCAACAACCTGAAGACCGTACAGCACGGCCAGGGCCATCTGGTGGCGGTGTCGCGTTCGGGCGAAGTGTCGATCATCGACACCAACGGCCGCGAGCGCGAGCGCTACAAGGTGCCCTACGGTGCCACCATCACGGTCAAGGATGGTGCGCCGGTCAAGGCTGGCCAGACCGTCGCCAACTGGGATCCGCATACCCATCCGATCGTCTCGGAAGTGGCTGGTACCGTGCGCTTCATCGATTTCATCGATGGCATCACGGTGCAGAGCCAGACCGACGAACTGACCGGCCTGGAGTCGGCGGTGGTGACCGATCCGAAGCGCCGCGGTACGCAGGCCAAGGATCTGCGCCCGATCGTCCGCCTGGAAGACAGCAAGGGCCGTGAGCTCAAGCTGCCGGGTACCGACGTGCCGGCACAGTACTTCCTGCCGGCCGGTGCGATCGTGTCGATCCAGAACGGCGCCGAAGTGGGTCCGGGTGACGTGGTTGCCCGTATCCCGCAGGAAACCTCCAAGACCCGCGACATCACCGGTGGTCTGCCGCGCGTGGCCGATTTGTTCGAGGCGCGCAAGCCGAAGGAGCCGGCGATCCTGGCCGAGCGTTCGGGTGTGATCAGCTTTGGCAAGGACACCAAGGGCAAGCAGCGCCTGATCATCAAGGACGTGGACGGCAACGAGCACGAGGAGCTGATTCCCAAGTGGCGTCAGGTCATCGTGTTCGAAGGCGAGCACGTGGAGAAGGGCGAAACGGTCGTGGACGGCGAGCCCAATCCGCATGACATCCTGCGTCTGCTGGGTGTCGAGCCGTTGGCTGCCTACCTGGTCAAGGAAATCCAGGACGTCTACCGCCTCCAGGGCGTGAAGATCAACGACAAGCACATCGAAGCGATCATTCGCCAGATGCTGCGCAAGGTCGAGATCTCCGAGCCGGGCGAAAGCCATTACCTGCGTGGCGAGCAGGTGGAGCGCGTACGGATCAACGCCGAGAACGACCGTGCGGTCGCTCGTGGCGAGCGTCCGGCCGAGTTCCAGTCGGTGCTGCTGGGTATCACCAAGGCCTCGCTGGCCACCGAGTCGTTCATCTCGGCGGCCTCGTTCCAGGAAACCACCCGCGTTCTTACCGAGGCGGCGGTTCGTGGCACGCGCGATACCTTGCGTGGCCTGAAAGAAAATGTTACTGTCGGCCGGCTAATACCAGCAGGTACGGGTCTGGCGTATCACGCACAGCGTCGTCGCCAGGGCGGCGGTTTGACCGCCTTGGAGCTGGAGACTCTCTCCGGTTCCTCCGCTTCGGCTTCCTTTGCGGAAGCAGCTGCCGGTAGTGATGTTGAATAAGCCCCGATATAGGGCTTAAAACAAACGAAATGAGGTGCAAGGAAGCACCTCGTGTTCGAGTCAGGGATGGCAGGGCGTTAGCTTGCCTGGTGCAAGCCACGCATGTTAAATTCCCGCTTCTTGGCAGGCCGAGCTGATTCGGTCTGCCTTTATGTTTCCCAGGAAAAGTTTCGCATGGCAACCATTAACCAGTTGGTGCGCAAATCCCGCAGCCCGAAGAGCTACAAGAGCGATTCTCCGGCCCTGCAGAACAGCCCGCAGCGTCGCGGTGTCTGCACGCGCGTCTATACGACCACCCCCAAGAAGCCGAACTCGGCGCTGCGTAAGGTTGCCAAAGTGCGCCTGACCAACGGCTACGAAGTCATCAGCTACATCGGTGGTGAAGGTCACAACCTGCAGGAGCACTCGGTGGTCCTGATCCGCGGCGGTCGCGTCAAGGATCTCCCGGGTGTGCGTTATCACACGGTGCGCGGCAGTCTCGACTGCGCCGGCGTCGCCAAGCGTCGCCAGGCCCGCTCCAAGTACGGCGCCAAGCGCCCGAAGAGCTAAGAGCAAAGGACACCCAACATGTCGCGTAAAGGTTCACATCCCGCCCGTCTGGTTCTGCCCGATCCCAAGCACGGCAGCCAGCTGATCGCTCGCTTCATCAACATGGTGATGAAGAGCGGCAAGAAGTCGGTCGCCGAAAGCATCGTCTACGGCGCGCTGACCCATCTGGGCGAAAAGAACGCCGAGCCGGTTTCCCTGGTCGAGAAGGCCCTGGGCAACGTCGCTCCGGCCGTCGAGGTCAAGTCCCGCCGCGTCGGTGGTGCCACCTACCAGGTGCCCGTCGAAGTGCGTCCGGGCCGTCGTATGGCTCTGGCCATGCGTTGGGTCATCGATGCCGCCCGTAAGCGTGGCGAGACCTCGATGCCGCGTAAGCTTGCTGCCGAACTGCTGGAAGCCTCGGAAAACCGTGGTGGTGCCATCAAGAAGCGTGAAGAAACGCATCGCATGGCCGAAGCCAACAAGGCGTTCTCGCATTACCGTTGGTAAGTAACAAAGTAGAGGTTTAGGACCGTGGCACGCACCACTCCCATCGAGCGCTATCGTAACTTCGGCATCATGGCTCACATCGATGCAGGTAAGACTACGACCACGGAGCGCATCCTGTTCTACACCGGCGTCAGTCACAAGATTGGCGAGGTGCATGACGGTGCGGCGACGATGGACTGGATGGAGCAGGAGCAGGAGCGCGGCATCACCATTACGTCGGCGGCAACGACGGCGTTCTGGAAGGGTATGGATCGTTCCTTGCCCGAGCATCGCTTCAACATCATCGACACCCCAGGGCACGTCGACTTCACCATCGAGGTGGAGCGGTCGCTGCGTGTGCTGGACGGTGCGGTGTTTGTGCTTTGCGCCGTCGGTGGTGTGCAGCCGCAGTCGGAAACGGTGTGGCGTCAGGCGAACAAGTATGGCGTGCCGCGCCTGGCGTTCGTCAACAAGATGGACCGCACCGGTGCTAACTTCACCAAGGTGGTCGAGCAGCTGAAGTCGCGCCTGGGTGCCAATCCGGTGCCGATGCAGGTGCCGATCGGTGCCGAAGACAACTTCGAAGGTGTGATCGACCTCATCAAGATGAAGGCGATCATCTGGGACATGGAGTCCCAGGGCATGAAGTTCGAATACCAGGACATCCCGGCCAACCTGAAGGACGATGCCGTCGAGGCGCGTAGCTTCATGGTGGAGTCGGCGGCCGAAACGTCCGAAGAACTGATGAACAAGTACCTGGAAGAGGGCGACCTCTCCGAGGACGAAATTCTTGCAGGTCTTCGCGCCGGTACACTGGCAAACACGCTGATTCCAGTGTTCTGCGGTACGGCCTTCAAGAACAAGGGCGTGCAGGCCATGCTCGACGCAGTGATCCAGTTGCTGCCGTCGCCAGCCGATCGTCCGCCGGTCAAGGGTATCGACGAGAACGACAAGGAAGACAGTCGCGTCGCGGACGACAAGGCGCCGTTCTCGGCGCTGGCGTTCAAGATCATGACCGATCCGTTCGTCGGTTCGCTGACTTTCTTCCGCGTGTACTCGGGCATGCTCAATTCGGGCGATGCCGTCTACAACCCGGTGAAGTCGAAGAAGGAGCGTATCGGTCGCATCCTGCAGATGCACGCGAACGAGCGTCACGAGCTCAAGGCCGTCTGTGCGGGCGATATCGCCGCGGCAGTGGGTCTGAAGGACGTGACGACCGGTGACACGCTGTGCGCGCAGGATCACGTCATCACTCTGGAGCGCATGACGTTTCCGGAGCCGGTGATCTCGATGGCGGTCGAGCCGAAGACCAAGTCGGACCAGGAAAAGATGGGTATCGCCCTCGGCCGTCTGGCCGCGGAAGATCCGTCGTTCCGCGTTCGCACGGACGAAGAATCCGGCCAGACGATCATCTCGGGCATGGGCGAGCTTCACCTGGACATCCTGGTGGACCGCATGAAGCGCGAGTTCAACGTCGAGGCCAACGTGGGCAAGCCGCAGGTGGCTTACCGCGAGACGCTGCAGGGGAGCTACAAGGCGGACTTCAAGCACGCCAAGCAGTCCGGTGGTAAGGGTCAGTACGGCCATGTCGTCATCGAGTTTGCACCGATGACCGACGAGGAGCGCAAGGATCCGAACACCAAGGACGACTTCCTGTTCGTCAATGACATTACGGGCGGTGTGATTCCGAAGGAATACATCCCGTCGGTCGAAAAGGGTCTGCGCGAATCCATCACCAGCGGCCATCTGGCCGGCTTCCCGGTGGTGGGCGTGAAGGCCAAACTCGTGTTCGGTTCGTACCACGACGTCGATTCGTCGGAAATGGCGTTCAAGATCGCTGCCCATGGCGCGTTCCGTGAAACGTTCAAGGGTGAGGGCGCGAAGCATTCGCGGCCGATCCTGCTCGAGCCGATCATGAAGGTTGAAATCGTGACACCTGAGGACTATCTCGGTGACGTGATGGGCGACGTCAGTCGTCGTCGCGGTGTGCTGCAGGGTTCGGACGATACGCCGTCGGGCAAGACCATCAATGCGATGATCCCGCTGGGTGAAATGTTCGGTTACGCCACCTCGCTGCGCTCGCAAACCCAGGGTCGTGCCACGTTCACGATGGAATTCGACCATTACGAGCCGGCCCCGAACAATATCGCCGAGCAGGTCATGAAGAAGGCCTGATAGGGCTTTTCTTTTCCCCTTATAACAGTTCTTTTTTAGAGGTTTTGAGTCATGGCAAAGGGTAAATTCGAGCGCAGCAAGCCGCACGTTAACGTAGGCACGATTGGCCACGTCGACCACGGCAAGACGACGCTGACGGCAGCGCTGACGAAGGTCGGTGCAGAGCGTTTCGGTGGTGAATTCAAGGCATATGACGCGATTGACGCGGCGCCGGAAGAGAAGGCGCGCGGCATCACGATTTCGACCGCACACGTCGAATACGAATCGCCGATCCGCCACTACGCCCACGTCGATTGCCCCGGCCACGCTGACTATGTGAAGAACATGATCACGGGTGCGGCGCAGATGGACGGCGCGATCCTGGTGTGCTCGGCCGCGGACGGCCCGATGCCGCAGACGCGCGAGCACATTCTGCTGTCGCGCCAGGTGGGCGTGCCGTACATCGTGGTCTTCCTGAACAAGGCGGACCTGGTGGACGACGCCGAGCTGCTCGAGCTGGTCGAGATGGAAGTGCGCGAGCTGCTGTCGAAGTACGAGTTCCCGGGCGACGACACCCCGATCGTGACCGGTTCGGCGCGTAAGGCGCTGGAAGGTGACCAGTCGGACATGGGCGTGCCGGCGATCATCAAGCTGGTGGACGCACTGGACAGCTACATTCCGGAGCCGGTGCGTGCGCTGGACAAGTCGTTCGTGATGCCGGTGGAAGACGTGTTCTCGATCTCGGGTCGCGGCACGGTGGTGACCGGTCGTATCGAGACGGGCATCATCAAGGTCGGTGACGAAGTGGAAGTGGTCGGTATTCGTCCGACCCAGAAGACCACGGTGACCGGTATCGAAATGTTCCGCAAGCTGCTGGACCAGGGCCAGGCAGGCGACAACGCCGGTCTGCTGTTGCGTGGTCTGAAGCGTGACGACGTCGAGCGTGGCCAGGTGTTGGCCAAGCCGGGTTCGATCACCCCGCACACGGACTTCGAGGCCGAGATCTACGTGCTGTCGAAGGACGAAGGCGGTCGCCATACCCCGTTCTTCAGCAACTACCGCCCGCAGTTCTACTTCCGTACGACGGACGTGACCGGTGCGATCAAGTTGCCGGAAGGCACGGAGATGGTGATGCCGGGCGACAACGTGAAGATCACGGTGAGCCTGATCCACCCGATCGCGATGAGTGAAGGCCTGCGTTTCGCGATCCGCGAAGGCGGCCGCACCGTCGGCGCCGGCGTGGTTGCCAAGATCGTCAAGTAAGTTTCGTAGCTCAGGCTATGGAGAGGCCGCCCTAGTGGGCGGCTTCTTTTTTCAAAGGGTAGGGCGACGATCCCCGATTGGCGTGTAGGGCATCTTTCCTTAGCGACTGCTTGCGGCGCCCGAAAAGTTACGCTATAGTTGCAAAGTTACCTAGCCAGATAGCCTTCAAAGCTACCCGGCACACCGCGAAATGAGGCCCAAGGATGGCGCTTCGAGTTCGCTTACATGGATTGTTGCGGGGATACCCGGTCTCGAGCTAAGTCTCTGACGATCTGTGTGTTTTCGCGAATGTTTCCCGTCTGGGCAGGCCGGTTAACGGCCTGCCCGGCGTTTTGGGGTCTTCCTGATGTGGTTTTACAGGGGGCTCTTTGCAGTAAATGCAGTACTGGGTTGTGCGAGGCGGTGAGAAGCCACCTCGGATCACATAACGTTCTTTTGATAACAGGACACGGTTTATGGCGAACCAAAAGATTCGCATTCGGCTCAAAGCGTTCGATCATCGTCTGATCGACCGTTCGGCCAGCGAGATCGTCGAGACGGCCAAGCGCACTGGCGCTACGGTTCTCGGCCCGATCCCGCTTCCGACCAAGATCGAGCGCTACACCATTCTGGTGTCGCCGCACGTCGACAAAGATGCTCGCGACCAGTACGAAACCCGTACGCACAAGCGAGTGCTCGATATCGTTGACCCCAACGACAAGACCGTGGACGCGCTCATGAAGCTTGATCTCGCCGCTGGCGTAGACGTTCAGATCAAGCTCGGTTGAGCGATAGACAGGATACGAACATGAGTATCGGACTAGTTGGCCGCAAGTGCGGCATGAGCCGACTCTTCACTGAAGATGGACGCTCGATTCCGGTGACGCTGATTGAAGCCACCCCGAATCGCGTTACGCAGCTGAAGACGGAAGATAACGATGGTTACAGCGCCGTGCAGGTTGCAGTGGGTGCCAAGCGCGCCAATCTGCTGACCGCGCCGCTGAAGGGTCACTACGCCAAGGCGAAGGTTGAGCCAGGTCGTGGTCTGTGGGAGTTCCGCGTGTCTGCCGACGATCTCGGCAAGTACAGCGTGGGCGCCGAGATCAAGGCCGACGACGTGTTCCAGGTGGGTCAGATCGTTGACGTCGCCGGCGTGTCGAAGGGCAAGGGCTTCCAGGGTGCCATCAAGCGCCACAACTTCAGCATGGGTGACGCCACCCACGGTAACTCGCTGTCGCATCGCGCGCCGGGTTCTATCGGTCAGCGTCAGACCCCAGGCCGCGTGTTCCCGGGCAAGAAGATGGCCGGTCACATGGGTGCGGTCAATCGCACGCAGCAGGGCCTGGAAGTGGTCAAGGTGGACGCCGAGCGTCATTTGATCGCGGTGAAGGGCGCCGTGCCGGGTGCTACCGGCGGCGACGTCGTCATCCGTCCGACGACCAAGGGTTGAGGAGAGACACCATGGAATTGAATGTCATTGGTGCCAAGCCGCTCAGCGTGTCGGACGAAGTGTTCGGCGCAGAGCTCAAGAAGGCCCTGATCCATCAGGTAGTCGTCGCTTACCAGGCCGGCGGTCGCGCCGGTACCAAGGCGCAGCTGTCGCGCGGTGAGATGTCGGGTACCACCAAGAAGTTCAAGAAGCAGAAGGGCGGCGGCGCTCGTCACGGCGACTATCGCGCTCCGATCTTTATCGGCGGTGGTGTCACCTTTGCCGCCAAGCCGCGCAGCTTCGAACAGAAAGTCAACCGCAAGGCCTATCGCGTCGCGATCCGCTCCATTCTCGCGGAGCTGAATCGTCAGGGTCGTTTGAAGGTCGTCGAAAGCTTCGGCATCGACGCTCCCAAGACCAAGACGATGATCGCCAAGATGGCTGAGCTCGAGGTGTCCGGTCGCGTGTTGCTGGTGTCGGAAGATGCCAACGAAGCGCTCTACCTGGCCGCCCGTAACATCCCCTACCTCCATGTCGTCGACGTGTTGGCGCTGAACCCGGTTAGCCTGGTCGGTTCCGATCACATCGTCATGACGGTCGAGGCGGTGAAGAAGGTCGAGGAGTGGCTGGCATGAGCAACGAACGCATTCTCAACACGCTGCGCGCGCCGCACATCTCCGAAAAGGCTGCTCGTCTGGCCGAGAGCAATCAATACGTTTTCGTGGTGGCCCCCGAGGCAACGAAGGCTGATGTCCGCGCAGCGGTGGAAGCCATGTTCGACGTCAAGGTCGAGCAGGTGAACCTCGTCAACGCCAAGGGCAAGGTCAAGTCCTTCCGTTTCCGCGCCGGCAACCGTCAGGGCAAGCGCAAGGCCTATGTGCGTCTCGCCGATGGTCACACCATCGACGTGTCCGCCAAGGCCTGAGCCAGGAGTTTTGTGAGATGGCATTAATTAACCACAAGCCCACTTCTCCCGGTCGTCGCGACTCGGTAAGTGTGCACACCCCGGGCCTGCACAAGGGCGCGCCGTACGCGCCGTTGACCGAATCGCAGTCCAAGACGGGTGGCCGTAACCACTATGGTCGCATCACCATTCGTCATCGCGGCGGCGGTCACAAGCAGGCCTACCGCATCATCGACTTCAAGCGCGACAAGGAAAGCATTGCCGCCAAGGTCGAGCGTATCGAGTACGATCCGAACCGCACTGCGCACATCGCGCTGCTGTGCTACGCCGATGGCGAGCGCCGCTACATCATCGCGCCCAAGGGCGTGCAGGTGGGCGACCGCCTGGTGTCGGGTACCGATGCGCCGATCAAGGCCGGCAACAGCCTGCCGCTGCGCAATATCCCGGTCGGTAGCACGATCCACTGCATCGAGATGAAGCCGGGCAAGGGTGCGCAGATCGCACGCTCCGCTGGTGCCTCGGTTCAGCTGGTCGCTCGTGAATCCGGTTATGCCACGCTGCGTCTGCGCTCCGGCGAAATGCGCCGCGTGCCGGTCGACTGCCGCGCCACCATCGGCGAAGTCGGCAACGGCGAGCACAGCCTGAAGAAGCTGGGCAAGGCCGGTAAGAAGCGCTGGCAGGGTATTCGCCCGACCGTCCGCGGTGTAGTCATGAACCCGGTCGACCATCCGCATGGCGGTGGTGAAGGCAAGACCTCCGGCGGCCGTCATCCGGTCAGCCCGTGGGGCACGCCGGCCAAGGGCTACAAGACCCGTAACAACAAGCGCACACAGCAGTTCATCGTGCGTCGTCGCAAGTAATAGGAAACCGTCATGCCGCGTTCATTGAAGAAAGGTCCGTTCGTCGACCTTCACCTCGTGAAGAAGGTGGAAGCTGCGGTTTCCACTAACAACAAGCGTCCGATCAAGACCTGGTCGCGCCGCTCCATGATCCTGCCGGAAATGGTGGGATTGACCATCGCCATCCACAACGGTCGCCAGCACGTGCCGGTGCTCGTCAACGAGAACATGGTCGGGCATAAGCTCGGCGAGTTCGCGGTGACCCGCACTTTCAAGGGCCATGGCGGCGATAAGAAGGGCAAGTGATGAGCACCGAAGCCAAAGCGATCCTGCGCAGCGCTCGCATCTCAGCGCAGAAGGCACGCCTGGTAGCTGACCTGGTCCGCGGTTTGCCCGTGGGCCGTGCCAGCGACGTGCTCCAGTTCACCAACAAGAAGGCCGCACACCTCGTTCGCAAGGTGCTGCTGTCGGCCGTCGCCAACGCCGAGAACAACCTCGGCGCTGATGTGGACGAGCTGAAGGTCTCGAGCATCTTCGTGGACGAAGGTCCGGCGATGAAGCGTATGTATGCCCGCGCCAAAGGCCGCGGTTCGCGCATCTTGAAGCGCACCAGCCACATCACTGTGGTCGTTGGTAACTGAGGGATATAGACGATGGGTCACAAAGTTAATCCAATCGGTATCCGCCTCGGTATCGCCAAGGACTGGAACTCGAAGTGGTACGCCAATAAGGGCGATTACGCCAAGTACCTCGCTGCCGACCTTAAGGTCCGCGAGATGCTGCGCAAGAAGCTGGCAGCCGCCGGCATCTCGAAGATCCAGATCGAGCGTCCGGCCAAGACCGCACGCGTGACGATCCACACCGCCCGTCCGGGCGTGGTGATCGGCAAGAAGGGCGAGGATATCGAGAAGCTGCGTAAGGAAGTCAGCCAGCTGATGGGCGTTCCGGCGCACATCAACGTCAACGAGGTGCGCAAGCCGGAGCTCGACGCTCAGCTGGTCGCCGAGTCGATCGCGCAGCAGCTCGAGCGTCGCATCATGTTCCGCCGCGCCATGAAGCGCTCGGTCGGCAACGCGATGCGCCTGGGCGCCCTCGGTATCAAGATCAACGTGTCCGGTCGTTTGAACGGCGCCGAAATCGCTCGCTCCGAGTGGAGCCGCGAGGGCCGCGTGCCGCTTCATACGCTGCGTGCGGACATCGACTACGGCTTCGCGGAAGCGAAGACCACCTACGGCATCATTGGCATCAAGGTGTGGGTCTACAAGGGCGAAATCTTCGACCTTTCCCAGATCGGCCAGGAGTCGAAGGAAGAGCAGTCGCAGCAGCCGCGCCGCGAAGGTGGCGAGGGCCGTCGTGATCGTGAATCGCGTCGTGATGGCGAAGGCCGTCGCGACCGTGCAGCGAAGTAAGGAGAGTTGCCATGTTGCAACCCAAGCGAACCAAATACCGTAAGCAGTTCAAGGGCCGTAACGACGGCCTGGCTTTCAGCTCCAACCTCGTGAGCTTCGGTGAGTACGGCCTCAAGGCCACCACTCACGGCGCGCTGACCGCGCGCCAGATCGAAGCGGCACGTCGTTGCATCACCCGTTTCGTGAAGCGCGGCGGCAAATTGTGGATCCGCGTGTTCCCGGACAAGCCGATCACCAAGAAGCCGATCGAGGTCCGAATGGGCGCCGGTAAGGGCGGCGTGGAATTCTGGGTCGCTCCGATCCAGCCCGGCCGCATGCTCTATGAAATCGAGGGCGTCGACGAGGCAACGGCACGCGAGGCATTCCGCCTGGCCGCCGCCAAGCTGTCGGTGCAGACCCAGTTCGTATCGCGGGCGGTGATGTGATGGCCATGAAAGACTTGAACACGAAATCGGCCGACGAGCTGAAGCAGCACCTGCTGGACCTGCGCAAGGAGCAGTTCAACCTGCGCATGCAAAAGGGCACCGGCCAGCTCAATCAGCCGCACCAGCTGCGCCGAGTTCGGCGCGACATCGCCCGCACGAAGTTCGTGCTCGGCGCTAAGAAGTAAGGACGGCGGATATGAGCGACAACCAAAAGCAGGCACGTACCCTCGAGGGTCGTGTCGTCAGTAACAAGATGGACAAGACGGTTACCGTCCTGATCGAGCGCCAGGTGCAGCATCCGCTGCTCGGCAAGATCGTCCGTCGTTCGACCAAGCTGCATGCGCAAGATGAGCTGGGTGCGAACGAAGGCGACGTGGTGCGTATCGCGGAGTGCCGCCCGCTGTCCAAGACCAAGCATCACCGCGTGGTCGAAATCGTCACGCGCGCCAGCGTCTAAGGGAGGGTGCAGACATGATTCAGATGCAAAGCACGCTTTCCGCAGCAGATAACAGCGGCGCGAAAGAACTGATGTGCATCAAGGTGCTCGGCGGCTCCAAGCGTCGCTACGCGGGCATCGGCGATGTCATCAAGGTCACCGTGAAGGATGCGATCCCGCGCGGTAAGGTAAAGAAGGGCGAGGTGTACAACGCCGTGGTGGTTCGTACCGCCAAGGGTGTGCGCCGTCCCGATGGCTCGCTGATCCGTTTCGACGGCAATGCAGCGGTGCTCCTCAACAACAAGCTCGAGCCGATCGGCACCCGTATCTTTGGGCCGGTGACTCGTGAGCTGCGCAGCGAGAAGTTCATGAAGATCGTCTCGCTCGCACCCGAAGTGCTCTGAGCGGAGAAGACCCATGAACCGTATCCGCAAGGGTGATCAGGTCATCGTGATCACCGGCAAAAACAAGGGCCAGCGCGGCGACGTGCTGCGCGTTGACGGCGATCGCGTGTTCGTCTCCAACGTGAACCTGGTCAAGCGCCACACCAAGCCGAATCCGCAAGCCAACCAGGCCGGCGGCATCGTCGAGCGTGAAGCTTCGATCCATATCTCTAATGTGCAGCTGTTCAACCCCGCCACGAACAAGGGTGAACGCGTCGGCTTCAAGGTGCTCGAAGATGAGCGCAAAGTCCGCGTGTTCCGTTCGTCTGGCGAGGTCGTGGACGCGTAAGGAACACAAGTCATGACGCGCCTTGAAACTTTTTATAAAGACCAGGTCATCCAGAAGCTCACCGAGCGTTTTGGTTACCAGAACGTGATGCAGGTTCCCCGCATCACCAAGATCACGCTGAACATGGGCGTGGGCGAAGCTGCGGGCAACAAGAAAGTGCTCGAGAACGCCGTGGCCGACATGGCCAAGATCTCCGGCCAGAAGCCGATCCAGACCAAGGCGCGCGTGTCCGTTGCCTCGTTCAAGATCCGCGATGGCTGGCCGATCGGCTGCAAGGTCACCTTGCGTCGCGCCCAGATGTGGGAATTCCTGGATCGCCTGATCAACATCTCGCTGCCCCGTACCCGCGACTTCCGCGGCGTGTCGGGTCGCGCCTTCGATGGCCGTGGTAACTACAACTTCGGTATCAAGGAACAGATCATCTTCCCGGAAATCGATTTCGACGCTGTCGACGCGATGCGCGGTATGGATATTTCCATCACCACCACCGCCAAGACCGACGAAGAAGCCAAAGCGCTGCTGGAAGCTTTCAGCTTCCCGTTCCGCAACTAAGAGAGTCGCGAGAATATGGCCAAGACCTCCATGGTGAACCGCGACCTCAAGCGGACCAAGCTCGTCAAGAAGTACGCCGCCAAGCGCGCCGAACTGAAGGCGATCGTGCTGAGCCCCAAGTCCTCCTACGAGGAGAAGATGGACGCTCAGACCAAGCTGCAGAAACTGCCGCGTGATGCGAGCCCGAGCCGCCAGCGTACGCGCTGTGCGCTGACCGGCCGCCCGCGCGCTGTGTACCAGAAGTTCGGCCTCGGCCGTAACAAGCTTCGCGAAGCCACCATGCGTGGCGACGTTCCTGGCCTGCGTAAGGCCAGCTGGTAAGACCAAAGAGGGCAGGGCCTTCGGGCCCGCCTAACCGGCGGGGGCATGGTGACATGCCCCCGTTGACGCGACTTTTGCCCCGCTATTCGCAAAAGCTGGAAAAGCTGCTATAGTCGACGGTCTGTGTTACGCAGAACGCCGTCTCTACGGCTCACAATCGAATATTGATTTCCGGTTTTATCGGATATCGGTGCACTCTGAAGGATGTTTTCATGAGCATGACTGATCCCATCGCCGATCTGTTTACGCGCATCCGCAATGCCCAGCTCACGGGCAAGCAGGCCGTAAGCATGCCGTCGTCAAAGATGAAGGTGGCCCTGGCCAACCTTCTGAAGAATGAGGGCTATATCCTCGACGCCAAGACCTCCACTCAGGAGGGCAAGCCGGTGCTCGAGCTCAAGCTGAAGTATTTCGAAGGCCGTCCGGCCATCGAGCGCATCGAGCGCATCAGCCGTTCCGGCCTTCGCGTGTATCGCGGCAAGACTGAATTGCCGAAGATCCTGGGCGGCCTGGGCATTTCCATTATCTCGACTTCGGCAGGCCTGCTGACCGACGCGCAAGCTCGCGCCAAGGGCTTGGGCGGCGAAGTCATCGGCATGGTCGCTTAAGGAGTTTCCGATGTCTCGAGTTGCCAAAAAGCCGATTTCGCTGCCGAAGGGCGTGGAACTGAACGTCGCCGAGAACAGCATCTCGGTGAAGGGTCCCAAGGGCACCCTGTCCACGCATCATCTGCCGGGCGTCACGGTTGCCGTCGATAACGGCACGGTCAATATCCAGGTTGCCGAAGGCGCCGAGGACAAGTTTGGCGGTACGGCGCGTGCGCTGTTGGCCAACATGGTCAAGGGCGTGTCCGACGGTTACGAGCGCAAGCTCGAGCTGGTCGGCGTCGGTTACCGCGCTGCCATGGCCGGCAAGGACCTGAACCTCAGCCTGGGCTTTTCGCACCCGGTGGTGTTCAAGGCGCCGGAAGGCATCAGCCTCGAAACCCCGTCGCAGACCGAAATCCTGATCAAGGGTTCGGACAAGCAGCTGGTGGGCGAAGTCGCTGCCAAGATCCGTGGTTATCGTCCGCCGGAACCCTACAAGGGCAAGGGCGTGCGTTATTCCGGCGAGAAGATCACCCTGAAGGAAGCTAAGAAGGCTTAATGCGCTGCAAAGCGCTCGCCTATCCGCTTTCTGGAGAGAACCTATGAACAAGAATGAATCCCGCCTGCGTCGCGCCAAGTCGACCCGCTCGCATATCCGCAAGCTGGCCGTGGCTCGTCTGTCGGTGCATCGCACCGGGCAGCACCTGTACGCACAGGTGTTCGACGCTTCGGGCAAGAACGTCGTCGCTGCAGCGTCCACCGTGCAGAAGTCGGTCGCCGAAGGCCTGAAGGGCACCAAGAACCTCGAAGCGGCCGCGGCCGTGGGCAAGGCGGTGGCCGAGCGTGCCATGGCTGCCGGTATCGAGTCTGTGGCATTCGATCGCTCGGGCTTTCGTTATCACGGTCGCATCAAGGCTCTGGCCGATGCGGCGCGCGAAGCGGGCCTGAAGTTCTAAAAACTTTTGGATTCGGGCGTTGATGTAACCGGCGCCCGACTCCATACGCAATACCTAACAACTCCAAGCGGCTCAGCCGCAAGAAAAGTCCCGGATAGTCCGGGCATACGGAAAAGAATTCATGTCTTCTACCGATCGCGAAAATTCAGACGGCCTGCTCGAGAAGCTGATTGCCGTTAACCGCGTGGCCAAGACCGTCAAGGGTGGCCGCCAGATGAGCTTTACCGCGCTGACCGTCGTCGGCGACGGCGAGGGCAAGGTTGGCTTCGGCTATGGCAAGGCGCGCGAAGTGCCGGTCGCCATCTCCAAGGCCATGGAACGCGCTCGCCGCAACATGGTGAGCATCGACCTGAACAACGGCACCCTGTGGTACGCCATCAAGGCCAACCACGGCGCTGCTCGCGTGTTCATGCAGCCGGCTTCCGAAGGTACCGGCGTCATCGCCGGCGGCGCGATGCGCGCTGTGCTGGAAGTGGTCGGCGTCAAGAACGTTTTGGCCAAGGCCGTCGGTTCGCGCAACCCGATCAATCTGGTTCGCGCCACCATCAAGGGCCTCCAGGCCGTCGCCTCGCCGAAGCAGATCGCTGCCAAGCGTGGCAAGACCGTGGAAGAGGTGCTGGGCAATGGCTAACAATGACAAGACCGTTCGCGTTCGCCTGGTCAAGGGCCTGCGCGGTGTGCAGAGCCGTCATCGCCTGAGCGTGAAGGCGCTCGGCCTGAACAAGCTCAACGACGTCCGTGAGTTGAAGGACAGCCCGCAGGTGCGTGGCCTCATCAACACGGTCTATTACCTCGTGCGGGTTGAGGAGTAAGCATCATGCGTCTTAACGACATCAAGCCGGCCGCCGGTTCCCGCAAGACGCGTCTGCGCGTCGGTCGCGGTATCGGTTCGGGCCTGGGCAAGACCGCCGGTCGCGGTCACAAGGGTCAGCACGCTCGCGCGGGCGGTACCCATAAGTACGGTTTCGAAGGCGGTCAGATGCCGCTGCAGCGCCGCCTGCCGAAGGTCGGTTTCCGTTCGCTGAAGAAGGCCGAGAGCCAGGAAGTTTTCCTGTATCAGCTGGCCAACCTGAAGGTGGACGAGATCAATCCGGTCGTTCTGCACCAGGCAGGTCTGATCGACAGCCGCGCCAAGAAGGTCAAGGTCGTCGCCAAGGGCGAGATCGGCCGCGCGGTGAAGTTGATCGGCATTCTGGCAACGGTCGGCGCCAAGGCAGCTATTGAAGCTGCCGGCGGCAGCGTGGAGTAATCACGTGGCGGCTGCCCAGGGCTCATCGCTCGGATCGCTCGGTAAGCTGACGGAACTGCGTCAGCGCATCTTCTTTGTGCTTGGTGCGCTGATCGTCTTCCGTCTCGGTTCGTTCATTCCGGTTCCGGGCGTCAACCCCGAAGCCATGACGAACCTGATCGAACAGGGCGGCGGCCTGCTGAACATGTTCAACATGTTCTCGGGCGGTTCGCTGGCACGTTTCTCGGTGTTCGCACTGGGCGTCGTGCCATACATTTCGGCGTCGATCGTGGTGCAGATGATGGGTTCGGTGATCCCGAGCCTGCAGGCACTGCGTAAAGAGGGTGAGTCGGGTCGTCGAAAGATGACCATGTACACACGCTTCGGCACGGTGGGCTTGGCGGCCTTCCAGGCGTTCGGCATTGCGGTTGCCCTGCAGAAGCAGGTCGCCCAGGGCGGAGCGCCGGTGGTCTACACGCCGGGTTTCGGTTTCATCATGGCGTCGATCGTCGGTCTTACCGCCGGCACGATGTTCCTGATGTGGCTGGGTGAGCAGATCACCGAGCGGGGTATCGGTAACGGTATTTCGCTGCTGATCTTCGCCGGTATCGTGGCGGGTCTGCCGGGTGCGGTTGCGCACACGCTGACCATGGCCAATAACGGCGAACTCTCGGTGCTGCGCCTGATCATGGTGATCGCGTTGATTCTCGCGGTAACCGCCTTCGTGGTGTTCATGGAGCGCGCCCAACGGCGCATTACCGTGAACTACGCGCGGCGATCCGGCGGGCAGCGGGCCTACATGAACCAGACCTCGCACCTGCCGCTGAAGATCAATATGGCGGGCGTCATTCCGCCGATCTTCGCGTCGAGCCTGTTGATGTTCCCGACTACCGCAGCAACGTGGTTCGGTCAGGGTCATCAGGCGCGCTGGTTGCAGGATCTGGTCCAGGCCTTGGCCCCGGGCGAGCCTTTGCACGACATCTTGTTCGCGGTGCTGGTGATCACGTTTGCCTTCTTCTATACGGCAATCGTGTTCAACTCCCAGGAAACGGCGGACAATTTGAAGCGTTCGGGTGCATTGATTCCGGGTATCCGCCCGGGTCATGCGACGGCTAACTACATCGATGGCGTGATGACCCGGCTTACCGGTATCGGAGCGATCTATCTGGTGCTGGTCTGCTTGGTCCCGACGTTTATGCAGAATCTTTGGCATGTTCCTTTCTACTTCGGCGGCACCTCTCTGCTGATCGTGGTGGTTGTGGTGATGGACTTCACTGCTCAGGTGCAGGCGCACTTGGTCAGTCACCAATACGAAAGTCTGCTCAAGAAGGCCAATCTCCGCCGCAACTGATGGCTGCTGGGGCGGTGGAGTAAGGGCTGGAACCGGGGAGCGGCGGCACAGGGTGCCGCAGGGCTTTCCTATAGGGTTAATTCAGGTTAGAATTGCGCGTTTACCGCGCACGAAACGCATCGGAGAAAGTACATCATGGCGCGCATCGCGGGTGTCAATTTGCCGGTCCAGAAGCATGTCTGGGTTGGCCTGCAAAGCATTTATGGTATCGGTCGCAGCCGGGCCAAGAAGGTTTGTGCGGACGCTGGCGTGGTTCCCACCACGGCCATCAAGTCCCTCAGTGAAGGCGAAGTTGAAAAGCTTCGTGCCGAAATCGGCAAGTACGTCGTTGAAGGCGATCTGCGCCGCGAGGTGGGTATCGCCATCAAGCGTCTGATGGATCTGGGTTGCTACCGCGGTCTGCGCCACCGCCGTGGCCTGCCGGTGCGCGGCCAGCGCACGCGTACCAACGCACGTACCCGCAAGGGTCCCCGTCGCGCGATCAAGAAGTAACGGATTCCAAACATGGCTAAGCCGGTTAAGACCAAGAAGAAGATCAAGCGCGTTGTCACGGATGCCGTGGCTCACGTGCAGGCCTCCTTCAACAACACCATCGTCACCATCACCGATCGTCAGGGCAACGCTCTGTCGTGGGCTACTGCAGGCGGCGCGGGTTTCCGCGGTTCGCGCAAGTCCACCCCGTTCGCTGCCCAGGTTGCCGCCGAAAAGGCTGGCCGCGCTGCAGGCGATTACGGTGTGAAGACGGTCGAAGTGCGCATCAAGGGCCCGGGTCCGGGTCGTGAGTCCGCTGTGCGTTCTTTGAATGCACTGGGCTACAAGGTGCTCAACATCATCGACGTCACGCCGATTCCGCATAACGGCTGCCGTCCCCCCAAGAAGCGTCGAGTCTAAGGAGCATACCCATGGCCCGTTATCGTGGAGCTACCTGCAAACTCGCCCGTCGTGAGGGTGCAGATCTCAGCCTGAAGAGTCCGGCTCGCGCCATCGACTCCAAGTGCAAACTGGAAAACAAGCCCGGTCAGCATGGCGCCAACAAGCGCATGCGCATGTCCGACTACGCCAACCAGCTGCGTGAAAAGCAGAAGGTCAAGCGTATCTACGGTGTGCTCGAGCGTCAGTTCAGCAACTACTACACCAAGGCGTCCAACCTCAAGGGCAACACGGGTGAGAACCTGCTGCGCCTGCTTGAGAGCCGCCTTGACAATGTCGTCTATCGCATGGGCTTCGCGGTAACCCGCGCCCAGGCTCGTCAGCTGGTCAGCCACAAGGCTGTGCTGGTGAACGGCAAGAAGGTGAACATTCCGTCGTACCAGGTTCGTCCGGGCGATGCGATTGCCTTGACCGAGCGCGCTCGCACTCAGCTGCGCGTGCAGGAAGCGGCAACCGTCTTCGACACCATGGACCTGCGTCCGCAGTGGGTCGAAGTCGACTCCAAGAAGTTCGAAGGCACCTTCAAGTCGACGCCGGATCGCGGTGATCTGCCGTCCGACATCAACGAAAGCCTGATCGTCGAGCTTTACTCGAAGTAATCAACCGGAGCTCTGCATGGCAGTTTCGTCAACTAGCGTGCTGCGGCCGCGTGGCCTCAGTGTCGAGCAGCTCGGATCCAACCGCGCCAAAGTGGTGGTCGAGCCTCTCGAACGTGGCTTCGGCCACACTCTGGGCAATGCGTTGCGTCGCGTGCTGCTTTCCTCGATCCCTGGCTCTGCCATCGTCGAGGTAGAAATCGATGGCGTGCTGCACGAGTACACCACTCTGGAAGGTTTGCAGGAGGACGTGATCGAAGTCCTGCTGAACCTCAAGGACGTGGCGATTCGTCAGCATACGGGTGACGAAGTCACCCTGACCTTGGCCAAGAAGGGCAAGGGTGTGGTCACCGCTGGCGACATCGCGGTCGATCACTCGGTAGAAATCATCAATCCTGAGCATGTGATCTGTCACCTGACCAAGGATATCGCCCTCAACATGCGCTTGAAGGTGCGTCGCGGCGTCGGCTATCAGCCGGCCAGCACGCGCCAGCATCCGGATGAAGAGGCTCGCCCGATCGGTCGCCTGCAGCTCGACGCGTCGTTCGCGCCGGTGTTGCGTGTGGCTTACGAAGTGGACGCGGCTCGTGTCGAGCAGCGCACCAACCTCGATAAGCTGGTGCTCGATATCGAAACCAACGGCACCATCGGTGCGGAAGACGCGGTTCGCAAGGCCGCCGAAATCCTCAACGACCAGCTGTCGGTGTTCGGCGACTTCTCGCGTCGCGAAAGCGCGACCGATAAGGCAGAGAAGGGCGGGTTCGATCCGCTGCTGCTCCGCCCGATCGACGACCTGGAGCTGACGGTGCGTTCGGCCAACTGCCTCAAGGCCGAGAGCATCTACTACATCGGCGACCTGGTGCAGAAGACCGAAGTTGAGCTGCTGAAGACCCCGAACCTGGGTAAGAAGTCGCTGACCGAAATCAAGGATGTCCTGGGCGGGCGTGGTCTCGCACTCGGCATGAAGCTTGAAAACTGGCCGCCGCCGGGCTTGTCGCACGGTATGCAGCTGGGCTGATGAATTCGAGGGCGACCGGATGCGGTCGCCCTCGACTTTGCACGACTGGCCTTGGTGCCAGATGATCAACACGGCTCATAGAGGCCGTGCTCTTATAACAAGGCGTTTTTAGAGCCTTGAATAGCGGGTAACCGCGGGAAGTCGGCTCATAGTGACCGGCTTTTCATAACAACAGACTAGAGAGTAATCGCCATGCGCCACCAGAAATCCGGTCGCAAGCTCAATCGCACGAGCAGCCATCGCGAAGCCATGTTCAAGAATATGGCTTCGTCGCTGATCAAGCACGAGCTTATCCGCACCACCCTCCCGAAGGCGAAAGAACTTCGTCGCGTCGCCGAGCCGCTCATCACGCTCGCCAAGACCGATGGTGTTGCCAACCGCCGTCTCGCTTTCTCGCGTCTGCGCGACAAGCAGGCTGTGGGCAAGTTGTTCGTCGAGCTGGGCCCGCGTTACCGCGAGCGTCCCGGCGGCTACCTGCGCATCCTCAAGTGCGGCTTCCGCGCTGGCGACAATGCGCCGATGGCCTACGTCGAACTGGTTGATCGCCCGCAGGTCGAGGCAGTTGACGCTGAGTAAGCGTTAGTTGCATCTGATTTGATGAAAACCCCGGCTTTGGCCGGGGTTTTTGTTTGTGTGCTTGTCGAGCAATACGTTGAGGGCTTAAAGCGCCCCCTCACCCCAACCCTCTCCCCCGGCGCAGCCAGGGGAGACGGAGCCGACTGAGGCAACCTCAGTGTTTAGCAGTTGCGCAGCCTGCCCCCACTCCCCTGGCTGCGCCGGGGGAGAGGGTTGGGGTGAGGGGGCTGGGTGCTCGCGGGATCCTTGAATCCGCCATGCCGGCGAGACATAAGCATCGGATAGCAAACGTTGCTTCCTCACGGAACTCAGCGTCGAACCAGCGTTCCATATTCGGAGCATTCACATAGCCACCACAGCCCAAAAAAGCTAAGGTTGCTGCCTCGCAACATCATCTTTCCTGGTCCTCACCCATGAACCCATTTCGCTGGTCGTACCGCACTGTCTGCTTTGTCGGGCTCCTGATTTGCGTCGCCTTGCTGAGTTTTGCGCTGTACGCGGAGCATGTGTTGCATATGGAGCCGTGCCCGCTGTGCATCTTCCAGCGCATCGGCTTCATGGTGATGGCGGTGTTTTTCCTGCTGGGCGGTATTTTTGCGCCGCGCGGCGGTGCGCGTTGGGTGTTCACGACGGGCGCCATCATCGGTGGCCTGGCGGGTTTGGCGGTGGCAGGGCGGCATTTGTGGTTGCAGACATTGCCTGCAGACGAGATCCCCTCCTGCGGCCCTAATCTGGCCTACATGATGAGCACGTTCCCCTTTCACAAAGTGCTCGATATGGTGTTCACGGGCTCGGGCGAGTGCGCGAAAATCGAGCCGATTCTCGGGCTGCCCATGCCGGCATGGACCACGCTGTGGTATGTCGTTTTGATCGTCCTGATTGTGGTCGCGACGTTGCGTAAACGACGTGTTTGAAGGAAGAAATCCCATGGTTCGCGCTATGAATACGCTCCCCATTTCCCATCATGAAGCCGCCAACTGGGCGCCCGATAGCTGGCAACAGCGTGTCGCCTTGCAGCAGCCGCTTTACGAGGATGCGTTGGAATTGGCGCAATGCACGGGGCAGCTTGCGACTTTGCCGCCGCTGGTGACATCGTGGGAAGTGCTGGCCTTGAAGCAGGCCTTGGCCGAGGCGCAGGAAGGGAGTCGTTTCCTCTTGCAGGGTGGTGATTGCGCGGAAAGTTTCGCTGACTGCACCAGCCCGATCATTTCCAATCGTCTGAAAGTGCTGCTGCAGATGAGCCTGGTGCTGGTGCACGGCTTGAAGAAGCCGGTACTGCGCGTCGGACGCTTTGCGGGGCAATATGCCAAGCCGCGCTCGACGGATATGGAAACGCGCGATGGTGTGACCTTGCCGAGTTTTCGCGGCGATCTGGTCAATGCGCCGGAATTCACCGCCGAAGCGCGCCGCGCCGATCCGCAGCGTCTGATCCAGGCGCATGCGCATTCGGCGCTGACGATGAATTTCGTTCGCGCACTCATTGATGGCGGTTTCGCCGATCTGCATCACCCGGAGTACTGGGATCTGGCCTGGGTCGAGCATTCGCCGCTCGCTGCCGAATACCGCCGCATGGTCGCCGGCATTGGCGACTCGCTACGCTTCATGGAAACCTTGGCCGGCCCGATCGCTGGTTTCAGTCGCGTGGATTTCTTCACCTCGCACGAAGCATTGCTGTTGCACTACGAGCAGGCATTGACGCGCCAGGTACCGCGGCATACCGGCTGGTTCAATCTGTCGACCCACTTCCCCTGGATCGGCATGCGTACCGCCGCGCTCGATGGCGCGCACACCGAATACTTCCGTGGCATTCGCAACCCGATTGCCGTCAAGGTCGGTCCGTCGGTCAAGCCGGACGATCTGCTGCGTTTGATCGACGTACTCAATCCAGAAGACGAGGCGGGCAGGCTGACCCTGATCCACCGCATGGGCAATGCACAGATCGCCCAGGCCTTACCGTCGCTGCTTGAGGCGGTGAAGCGTGCCGGTCGCCGTGTGCTTTGGGTTGCCGATCCCATGCACGGCAATACCGAAAGCACCTCCAATGGCTACAAGACACGTCGCTTCGACAATATCCGTGGCGAGCTCGATCAGGCGTTCGATATTCATGCCGCTGCCGGCACACGCCTGGGTGGTGTGCATCTGGAGCTGACCGGCGAGGATGTCACCGAGTGCATGGGCGGTGCGCGCGATCTGTCCGAGACGGATCTCGATCGCGCTTACAAGTCGATGGTCGATCCGCGTCTCAATTACGAGCAGTCGCTGGAATTGGCGATGCTCATCGTGCGCAAATCGGGCGGCATGGGTTGACCTGTTGCCTGCGCACGTTAGTGCGCAGGCTTTTCCGCAGCTTCCTTGGCGATACGCTTTTCCAGATTATCCTGGCCCTTGGCCGCATACGCCTTGCACGCCTGCGCATCGATCAGCGGATCGTCGTTTTGCCCCGGTTTGCGCTGCGCGGCACGCGATAGAAAGTCGATGGCATCGGGATGCGGAACGACCAGGATGTCGCATGGCAGCGAAGCGATCGTCTTCAGACCTTCGCGGTAATCGTCCAGTCGTTCCGGATGCGCCGGATCGTTGTAGCGATAGGTGTCATTGCTCAACAAGCTGATGCTGTCCGCGAAGACGATCGACAGGCAGCGCTTGTTCTCGCAGGACGACCATGTCCATGTCGTACTGCCCGGCGTATGTCCCGGCGTGTAATGCGCCTGCACGGCGAGCGGGCCGATGTGCACGATTTCATTGTCCCCCACGCTTCGCACGTTCGCGACCTTGGGATACGGTGCCGCCTCGCCATGTTGCGGATCGTCCGGGTCGTCACCGCCAAGCATGAGAGCCTTGGCGCCTTTCGCGCTGGCAGCCACCTGTGCGCCGCTATCGCGTGCGATCGCCGCGATCGCTCCTGCATGGTCGGGGTGCGCATGCGAGTTGAGAATCAGCTTGATGTCCTTGAGCTTGAATCCCAATGTGCGGATGTTTGCTTCGATCATCGGCGCATTCTTCGGCAGCGTGCCGTCGATCAGAATCGCGCCCTCCGTTGAAGTGATCAGGATGGCGCTGAGCCCTTTGGTTCCGACGTAGTAGGTGTTGCCGTAAATGCGGAAGGGCTTTTGCGGCTGTGACCATGCGCTTTGGTTATAGATGTCCGGTTTGGCGGGCTTGGACGCTTGCACCGTCGCGCACGTAAACAGGGCCGCGATGCCCAAGGCGATTCGAGCGTTCATAGCGTTCCCCAGTAGAGAGTGCGACGAGTGTGCCAGCACCGAGGTGGCGCTGACTCGTCCCATTTGGGGCAATTTCCGGGCATATCTATACGAAAGGCCGCCTAAATTTTGTAGGAGCGACCTCAGGGTACCTCGAAAAACCTCAGTTCCAATGATCGTCATCCCGGCGCAGGCCGGGACCCAGTGGCATCAGTTTTCGGTTTTCGCGATAGAGCTGATTTTTGCAGACCCTCGCGACAACCGATCGCAAGGTCACTGGGTTCCGGCCTGCGCCGGAATGACGAGTAGGAGAAGTTATTCGAGGGCCCTTTCAGTCGCAACGCCACCGTTACGTCATGGCTTGTCGCGACTGAAGTCGCTCCTACAAAGATTGAAGACCGTTAGTCGTTCACCTGCGGCTTACCACCCACCGTATCGAGAAACTTCGGCTGCTGGAACGGCATATTGTGCTGCTCGAAGCCATAGGCGATCGAGATCAAGGTCGGCTCGCTCCATTTCGCACCGAAAAACACGATGCCGACCGGCAGGTCGTGGGCATAGTTGCCCGGCACGGTAATCGACGGATAGCCCGCTACCGCCGCCGGCTGCGATGCGCCACCGACAGTCGGGTCACCACTGACGATGTGGTCACCCAGCACCGGATCGGTAACGAAGGCTGGCCCCCAGGACGGCGACAGCAGCGCGTCCAATTGATTGGCTTTCAGCGCGGCGTCGATACCTTCGGGACCGGAAAGCCGCTTGGCCTTCGCAAGCGCATCTATATAGGCCGCATCGGTGAGTGGTCCTTTCGCCTGCGCCTGTTCGAACAGCTCCTGGCCGAAATAGGGCATTTCGCGATCGGCTTCGCGCTTGTTGAACGCGATCAGGTCAGCCAGCGTCTTCATCTTCAGGTTCGAACGCGTGGCGAGATAGGCGTTCATGTCGTGCTTGAGGTCATACAGCAGCACGGTCATTTCCGGCTCGCCCAGTTCCTTCAAATGCGGTAGCTCGACCGGATCGACGATGATCGCACCCTGTGCTTTCATCAAGGCGATCGCCTGCTCCAGCGCGCGATCGGCATTGGGCTCGGCGCCGGCCAGTGCGCGCACCACGCCGATACGCTTGCCCTTGAGGCCATTCGGGTCGAGATATTTGGTGTAGTCGGTCGCGTGCTTGTCCGCTTCGGCCGTGGCCGGATCGCGCTTGTCGCTACCGGCAATCACCGAGAGCAGGGCGGCGGCATCGGCGACAGTGCGGGCGATCGGGCCGGCGGTGTCCTGGTTGTGACTGATCGGGATGATGCCACTGCGGCTGACCAGCCCCAGCGTCGGCTTGAGGCCGACCAGACCATTGCTGGCAGCGGGGCAGATGATCGAACCATCGGTCTCGCTACCCACGGCAACGGTCACCAGACCGGCGGCAACCGCGGCCGCGGACCCCGCACTGGAGCCACAAGGGTTGCGGTCCAGTACGTACGGATTGCGTGCCTGACCACCGCGCGCGCTCCAGCCGCTGCTGGCGTGGTTGGAGCGCATGTTCGCCCACTCGCTGAGATTGGCCTTGCCGAACACCAGCGCACCCTGCTTGTGCAGGCGCTCGACCAGACCGGCGTCACGCTTGGCGGGATGATCGGCTAGCGCCAACGAACCGGCGGTCGTCAGCATCGGACCGGCCGTGTCGATATTGTCCTTGAGCAACACAGGGATGCCGTAGAGCGGGCCACGCTTCTTGTTGCCGGCGCGTTTCTTGTCGAGTTGCGCGGCCTGTTTCGCGGCGTCGGGATTGAGCTCGATGATCGAGCGCAGCAACGGTCCGGATTGATCGATGCGCGCCACACGTTCCTTGAATTGCTGCACCAGGGCCTGGCTGGTGAGTGCGCCGCTGTCCATGCGTTGCTGCAGTTGATCGATGGATGCCCAGACGTCCGCGGGCGCGGCTGTTTCGGCGGCCAATACACTACCGGTGCTCAAGCAGCCGGCGGCCAACAGGCCAAGGACTAGCGACGAACGAATCACTGAAAGTCTCCCCTAATATGCGGCACGATGTCGCGACGACGGAGCTTAGCAGGCGGGCAAGAGCGGCCTTGCTGGCCTGCAGCACAGAGTAAGTGCTTGATACGGAGGGTTCGGTTCAACCGCTCCACTGCCGACATGCCAGACAGTCGCGACAAGCGACATGCCGCCGCAGCCACGGATTGGCTTGCGACCGAGCCTATAATCCGCCGCATGATCACGACAGCTGCTCGGCATCCGCGATTCGCCCATGGGCTGGCCATCCTGGCCGTCATGGCTCTCTGGTTGGGTGGCTCAGGTGCGTCGCTACGCGCAGCCGACGATGCGGCTCCCGCGATACCCGATACCTTGCAGCAGCGCATCGCCGCGTGCACCGCCTGCCATGGCGTGCATGGCGAAGGCTCGCCTGATACCGGTTTTTTTCCGCGGCTGGCAGGCAAGCCGGCGGGTTATCTCGCGCGGCAATTGCAGGATTTCAAGGACGGGCTGCGCAAGTACGCACCGATGGAATACACCACCCGTTTCCTGAGCCCCGAGTACATGCAGGAAATCGCGCAGTACTTTGCCGCGCAGCAGGTGCCCTATAGTCCGTCGCCGGTGCCGCGCGTATCGGCCGATGTCATGAAGCGTGGCGAGACGTTGGTGACGCAGGGTGATCCCGCGCGTCAGGTACCCGCATGCAGCGCGTGCCATGGCAGCCAGCTTACCGGCGTGCAGCCGGATATCCCGGGACTGGTTGGCCTGCCGTACGACTACCTCAGTTCACAGCTCGGCTCCTGGCGCACAAAGACGCGCGCGATGGCGGCGCCCGATTGCATGGCCGAGATCGCCAATCGATTGAGCGACGCCGATATCAGCGCGGTGTCCGCGTATCTGGCGACGCGTGAGTTGCCGGCGGATATGCACGCGCAAGCGCCCGGTTCGATCAAGCCGCCTTTGCGTTGCGGTGTGCTCGAAGCCCATGGGAGTGGCGCATGAAAATCATTGCACGCATCATCCTGTCGGTCGTGGTGCTGGTCGTGCTCGCCGCGGGCTGGGTGCTTTTCCACGGCAATTCGCAGTCCGTGCCGCGTGAAGCAAGCAAGATCGATGCGACCACGCTGAAGGATCCTGCCTTGATTGCCAAGGGCCAGTACCTGGCGACTGTCGGCGATTGCGCGGCCTGCCACACGACGCAAGGCGGCATCGCCTATGCGGGCGGGCGCGTGCTGGCGACACCCTTTGGCAGCATCACTGCGCCCAATATCACGCCCGATCGCGCCACCGGTCTTGGCGACTGGAGCTTCGAGGATTTCTGGCAGGCTCTGCATAGCGGCAAGGGCCGTCACGGCGAGCTGCTGTACCCGGTGTTTTCCTATACCTCGTATACGAAGGTGCATCGCGACGATGCGCTGGCAATCTTTGCTTATCTCCAGTCACTGCCGGCAACGAACAATCCGGCGAGCCCGTTGGGCCTGAGTTTTCCGTACAACGTGCGCAACAGTCTGAAAGCTTGGCGCGCGTTGTATTTCAAGGAAGGCGAGTATCAGGTCGAGCCGTCGAAGCCTGCGTCGTGGAATCGCGGTGCGTATCTGGTGCAGGGCCTGGGACATTGCAACGAATGCCATATCGCGCGCGATTCGCTGGGCGGTGCACGCGACGACGCAGCACTTTCGGGTGGCCAGATTCCCGAGCAGAACTGGTACGCGCCCGACTTGAGCACGCAGGCCAACGGTGGCTTGCAGGGATGGAGCGAGCAGGACATCGTCGACCTGCTCAAGACCGGCAAGTCATCGCGTGGCACGGCGTTCGGACCGATGGCCGAAGTGGTCGCGCGAAGCACGCAACACATGCAGGACGATGACCTGCGTTCGATCGCCGAGTATCTGCGTTCGTTGCCGCCGCGGCCGACGATGAAACCGGTCGAGCTGCCGTACGACACCAAGGCGCTGGCCGATCGAGGCAAGGGTGTCTACGAGAAACAATGCGCCGATTGCCACGGCAAGGACGGCAAGGGCGTGGATGGCGTGTATCCGCCGCTCGATGGCAATTCATCCGTGAACGAACCGACCGGCATCAATGCGACGCGCGTCGTGCTGCTGGGTGGTTTCCCGCCGGCCACGCAAGGCAACCCGCGACCGTATTCGATGCCGCCGTTTGCGCAACAGCTCAATGATGCGGATGTGGCCGCTGTGGTGACCTATATCCGCACGTCGTGGTCGAACCGTGCGTTGCCGGTGCGGGAACGCGATGTAAGCACGTTCCGGCATACGCCGATCGATTGATCAGGACCATTGCAGTTTCGCAAGCTCGCGCCAAGGCCCGATATCCCAGTGCCCGCGAGCCTGTCCCGAGGGCGAAGGCAACACAAAGAGCCGCGTGTCACCGATGCGCTGTTCGCACAGTCCATAGCCGGGGCCATGGCCAAGCGCTGCACGTGCGGCGGCCTTGCTGGTGAACGCCAGCATGCGCGGTTGCCAGCGCTCGATTTTTTCGACCAGGCCGGCGACATCGAAAGCATCGCGCGGCAGCTCGTTGTCGTTGCCGAAATGCAGCTTGGCGACATCGGTCAATCCGATACCGAAGGTCAGTAGCAGCGGAAATTCGCCCGGTTGCAGCCGTCGTGGCGTCAAGCCGATCTCATGCAGGGTGGGCCAGAAACGATTGCCTGGATGCGCGTAGTACGCCTTTTCCTCGGCCGACCGTTTCCCCGCGGCGGTGCCACAGAACACAAGCGAAAGTCCTTCCTGCAACACATCCGGAAGAACGTGTGAAAGCGTGGGTTGGGTAGAGGGTATGGGCATGCGTTCATATTCTGCCCACATCGCATGAACATGGCGTGCGGCAGGGTGATGGCCGGTTTGGGCGATACCTGGGCGGCATGAATACTGATTTCATCGCATTCTGGAATAGCCATCCCTGGGGGCGGTTGGGTCTGACCGTCGCCGCTGCGCTGTTTGTGGCGTTCGTGCTGCGCAGCCTGGCGTTCGTCTTCCTGCATCGGTTGGCCAAGCATCGCCCATTCACCGCCGACCTGGTGGGTCATGCCAATCCTCCGATGGAATGGTTGATGCCATTGTTGATGTTGACCACCGCCTTGCGCGTGACGCCCGACATCGATCAGTTTCGCTGGCTCGATGCAATCAATCATCTGTTGCTGGTCTTGTTGATCGCAGTACTTACCTGGTTGGCGGTGCGTTGCATTGGTGCGGCTCAGCTGGCGGCGATGCGGCTTTATCCCGTCGATCAGGAAGACAACCTGCGCGCGCGACGGGTGGTGACCCAGGTCCGCGTGCTGGGGCGGATCGCTGTCGCCATGGTTGTGTTGATCGGCCTGGCGGCGATTTTCATGACCATCCCGATGGTGCGTCAGTTCGGTGCCGGCTTGTTGGCTTCGGCAGGCGTCGCCGGCATCGCGATCGGCTTTGCGGCCAAGCCGGTATTAAGCAATCTGATCGCCGGCGTGCAGATCGCCCTGACTCAGCCCATTCGTCTCGACGACGTGGTGATCATCCAGAACGAGTGGGGGCGGATCGAGGAGATCAGCGGGACCTATGTCGTGGTACGCATCTGGGACGAACGTCGCCTCGTGGTGCCGCTGAACTACTTCATCGAAAATCCTTTCGAGAACTGGACCCGCACTACTGCTCGACTGACCGGTACAGTATTTCTATGGGTGGACTACCGCATGCCGCTCGATCCTCTGCGCACCGAATTGCGCCGTTTGTGCGAAGCCGCGCCCGAATGGGATCGGCGGGTATGCATGCTGCAACTGGTCGATGCCTCCGACCGCGCAGTTCAGCTACGCGCCCTGGTCAGTGCGGCCGATTCCGGGAGAGCCTGGGATCTGCGCTGTCGTATTCGCGAGGGCCTGGTGGCCTACGTCCAGAACGGCTTTCCCGATTACTTGCCGCACCTGCGTGCCAGCCTGCATGACGTGCATGCTGAGGCCGCTCCGGGCGGTTCCGGGGCAACCCCATCCGGGTCGGACGCCGGGGCGTCTGGTGCGACTGGCGGGCTTTGACGCCTGCATCGACAGCCCGATTGCGCAACCGCTATAAAGGCTGCTCATGGGAGGATGCGGTGAGCGAAGAAATCCTGATTAACGTGACGCCGCGCGAGACGCGCGTGGGAGTCGTCGAGAACGGCATGCTGCAGGAAGTGCATGTCGAGCGCGCGTCCAAGCGTGGCTACGTGGGGAATGTCTATAAGGGCCGCGTGCAGCGGGTGATGCCCGGCATGCAGGCGGTATTCGTGGAGATCGGGCTGGAGCGCGCGGCGTTCCTGCACGCCTCGGATATCGTGCGCCCGCCACTGCCCGCGGCCGAAGGTGCCGAGCCGCTGGTGAACGGTAATGGCAACGGCAACGGTAACGGGCATGTCCCGTCGATCAGCGAGCTGGTCCACGAAGGGCAGGAAATCGTCGTGCAGGTGGTCAAGGACCCGATCGGCAGCAAGGGTGCGCGGCTGTCCACGCACCTGTCGATCCCGTCACGCTATCTGGTGCTGCTGCCGCACGCGCGCACGATGGGCATCTCTACCCGCATTGAGGACGAGCCCGAGCGTCAGCGCCTGAAAGAAGTGATGACCTCGCTGACCGGCGAAAACCCGCTCGGTTACATCGTGCGCACCAATGCCGAAGGCCAGTCGGCCGAGTCGCTGGCTTTCGACGTGACTTACCTTGGCAAGGTCTGGCGTGTGGTGCAGGAAAACATCGCCAAGGCCAAGGTGGGCGAGCGCGTCTACGAAGAACTTTCGCTGCCGCTGCGCAGTCTGCGTGACATGCTTACCGACGATATCGAAAAGGTGCGCGTCGACTCGCGCGAAACCTACGAGAAGGTGGTCAAGTTCGTGCACAAGTTCATGCCGAGCCTGGACGACCGCATCGAACACTATGCTGGCGAACGGCCGATCTTCGACCTGTACGGTGTCGAGGACGAAATCCAGCGCGCCATGAAGAAAGAGGTGCCGCTCAAATCCGGCGGCTACCTGATCGTCGACCAGACCGAGGCGATGACCACGATCGACGTCAACACCGGCGGGTACCTGGGCACCCGCAACCTGGAGGAGACGGTCTATCGCACCAACCTGGAGGCGGCGCAGGCGGCGTCGCGCCAGCTGCGGCTGCGTAATCTCGGCGGCATCATCATCATCGACTTTATCGATATGACCGATGAGGAGCATCGCCGCCAGGTGCTGCGCATGCTGGAAAAGGGCCTGGCCCGCGACCACGCCAAGACCACCGTCTATCCGATGTCGGCATTGGGCCTGGTCGAGATGACCCGCAAGCGCACGACCGAAAGCCTGGAGCGTCAGTTGTGCGAGCCGTGCCCGGCCTGCGGCGGGCGTGGCACCGTAAAAACCGCCGAAACGGTGATCTACGAAATTTTTCGCGAAATCACGCGGGCGGTGCGCCAGTTCAATGCGGAAAAGCTGCTGGTGATGGCCAGTCCCAAGGTCGTCGGCCGGATCCTGGAGGAGGAGTCCGCCGCGGTGGCCGAATTGGAAGAGTTCATCTCAAAAAGCATACGCTTTCAGGCCGAAGAGCATTATTCCCAGGAACAGTTCGATGTGGTCTTGTTGTAACCCCCGTCCGGCCGGACGTGGTTTTCGCGCGATCGGCGCGAGTTCGCCCTTGCGCCCCCGTTACCCGTTCCTCGCTCCGGCCGCATGAAGCGCTCGTTGCAAAAGGGACTGCACCGCGCTGCGCGTGCACTCGGCTGGATCGCCGGTATCGCGGTGATCACCCTTGCGGTGATCGTCGCCTTGACGCAATTGCTGCTGCCCCTGTTGGCAAGAAACCCCCAATGGGTGGCTGCGCAGCTGAGCGCGCAACTGCATCGCCCGGTCAGTTTCGCCTCGATGGATGGGCACTGGCAGGGGTCGGGCCCGTCTTTCCTGATGCGCGATGTCACTATCGGGCCGGGCGAGGGCGGTGGCATGCCGCTGCATATTCCGGAGACCGAACTGAAGCTGGATTTTGGCGGCTGGCTGTTGCCTTCGCGGCATCTGGTCAACCTGCGCGCGCGCGGTCTGCAACTGGACCTGGCCTGCGATCCGGACGGAACCTGGCACTTCAACGGCGTGGGTGTCAGCGGCGGCCAGGATCGTCAGAGCCTGTCGCTGGGGCGCTTGTCGGTGGGCTTGTGGCTGGACGATCTGCGTCTGGATATCACCGACAACCGCATGGGCAAGCATTACGCACTGATCGCCGATCAGGTGCGCCTGACCCGCCAGAGCGGACGCATCCGGATTGGCTTGCTGTTGCATCGTGAAGGCACGACGGGGCAGTTGCGCGGTGCGGGCAATTTTCGCGAGGACGGCGCGCAGGGCAGGCTGTGGCTGACCGGGGTCAATATCAATCTGCACGACATGTTGTCCGGCATCGATCTGGGCGGCTATCAGGTCAATGACGGTCATGGGACCTTTGCCAGCTGGCTGGACTGGAGCCGCGGGCGGATAGTGCGCAACCTGACCCGCTTCGATCTGGATAGTCTCGGCGTCACGTCGCCCGATGGCGGCCAGGCCAGCGCGGCGGCCCTGCATGGGCTGGTCGAGCTCAAACGCATTGAGGACGGTTTCGACGTGCGCTGGCTGAGCGATGACGGTGGTGCGCTGGCGCTGCAAACCCATCAGATCGATACCGACCAGGCACGCATCGATGCTGCCGCCAGCAATCTGCAACTGGCCCCGCTGCTGCCCTGGCTGGCGCTCAAGCCGCATACCTCGCCGGCACTCGCCCAATGGCTGGGGCAAGGCAAGCCGCGTGGCACGGTGGTCAGCGCCGGCATGCGCTTCAGCCGCAGCCAGGGGCTGACCTATCTGGACGTACGCTTCGACGGCCTGGGGATCGACCCGGTCGGCAAGCTGCCCGGCTTGAGCACGCTGTCCGGCGAATTCCGTGGCGACGAAGAGGCCATGTCGCTGACCCTGCCCGCCCAGGCCAGCACGATCAATTTCCCGCACACGTTTCGCAAGCCCTTCGTGATGGCCAATCTGGCCGGTGAGATCGCGTTCTGGCATGAAGACGATGCCTTCCATATCGGCACCGAGCAGCTCGATTTCGAAGGTCAGGGATTCAGCGGCCAGGCGCGGGGCCAGGCGGCCTTGCCCGATGCCGGCGGGCGCCCCTTCCTCGATCTTTACGCTTCGGTGAACCATGCGAGTGTCGAGGCGGCCAAGTTGTTCTGGCCGATCGACTCGATGTCGCCGGCGGCAGTCGAATGGCTCGATCGCGCGCTGGTCGACGGTCAGGTGGATACCGGAGCGGTGCTGGTGCGCGGCGATCTGCGCGACTGGCCGTTCCGCCATAACGAAGGTCGCTTCGAGGCGCGTGCGCAGATCAGCAACCTGGTGTTCGAGTATGGCAAGAACTGGCCGCGCGCCGATGGCGTTGTGGCCGTCGCCAACTTCATCAACAACGGCATGTCGGTCGAAGCCAGTGCAGGGCAATCGCTGGGCAACAAAGTCGACAAGGCGGTTGCGTCGATTCCCGACTTTGCCAATACCACGTTGGACCTGACCGTCAGCGGTTCGGGCAGCGGTCCGAACATGATCGACTTCGTGCGCAACAGTCCGATCGGCAGTCGGCAGGCCGATGTGCTGTCCAAGCTGAATCTGACCGGCGGCGGCACGTTCGGTTTTCACCTCGTCCTGCCGGTGAAAGATGCCAAGGATTTCACGCTCGATGGCAATGCGCAGCTCAAGGATATCGACGTCAATGCGGCGGACTGGAATCTCAAGCTCGACAAGGTGAGCGGTCCGGCGACTTTCGACGGCCATGGCTTTCATGCCGGCCCGCTCGATGCGGGGTTTCACGGCCAGCCGGCCAAGCTCGATCTGGCTATCGCCGGTGCCACCGGCCAACCCGATACCGTATTTTCGGCGCGCTTGAACGGGCGCTACAGCGTCGGCGAGTTGATTCAGGGTTATTTGCAGCTGCAATGGCTCAACGATATTGCCAGCGGTCGCAGCGACTACACTATCGGCTTCGATATCTCCACCGTGGCCAAGGCAGGCGAATCGTCACAGAACTTGAGCATCGACTCGCCGCTGCTCGGCACGGCGCTCAACTTTCCGATGCCGCTGAAGAAAGACGCCAATGCGACCTTGCCGTTGCACCTGACACTAGGTTTGCCGGTCAACGGTGGTGATTTGCAGCTGTCGCTCGGGCAGGTCGCGCGTGCGCGTTTTCGACTGCCCGATGGTGAGGCCAAGCCGCTTGCGGCGAGCATCATGTTCGGTACGCGCACGCCCGATGCGCTACCTGATAAGGGTATGCGCGTGCGCGGTTTTGCCAGCAAGCTCGATGTCAGCGGTTGGGTGCAGAACAGCGTTGCTGGCAGCAGCAACAACGGCCCGGGCCTCGAAAGCATCGACATGACGACGGACGAGGCGGCGATATTTGGACGTCTATTTGCCAATATGCGCATCAAGACGACCGTGCAGCCCAATGCATTGAGCATCGATGCGGACAGCGCCGGCCTTGCCGGGCACTTCGACGTGCCGACCGATGATTTGCGCAGACGCGGCCTTACCGCGCGGCTGCAGCGTCTGTACTGGCCCAAGGACAATACCGCGGCGGCAAAGAAGGATGTCACTGGCGAGCCGGCCGAATCGTCCACGGCAGCGGACGATGCCAATCTGCCGACGCCCCATCCCGAGGTGACCGGTGTCGATCCCAAGGCCTTGCCGCCGCTTCATCTGTGGATCGGCGATCTGCGTTTTGGCGACGCGAAACTCGGCGAGGCGCGCCTGGAAACCTGGCCGACCGACAAGGGGCTGCATATCGACCAGCTGCGCACGCAGGCGCATAGCGTGCAGATCAATGCGGGCGGCGACTGGAACGGTACGCCGAACAACAGCCACACCCATTTGCGCATCGACTTCGCCGCCGAGAATCTCGGCGAGATGTTGGGGGCGTTCGGTTACCAGGGACTGGTCGCCGGTGGCAAGACCAGTGCGCAGCTCGATGCGACCTGGCCGGGTTCGCCCTCGGGCATGGATCTGGCAAACATGGACGGCAAGTTGAGCGTCAATGTCAGCAGCGGCCGCATTCCCGAGGTCGCTCCTGGTGTCGGTCGCTTGTTCGGCCTGGTGTCCATACTCGAATTGCCGCGCCGGCTCACGCTCGATTTCGGCGATGTGTTCGGCAAAGGCTTGGGTTTCGACTCGATCAGCGGCGATTTCATGCTGGCGCATGGCAATGCCACCACGGACAACCTGAAAATCCTGAGCCCCGCGGCGGCCATCACGGTCACCGGTCGCACCGGTCTGCGCGCGAAGGACTATGACCAGCAAGTGCTGGTCATTCCGCATATCGGCAACAGCTTGCCGGTCGTTGGCGCGGTGGTCGGTGGCCCGATCGGCGTGGCCGCCGGTGTCGTCGTGCAGGGGATTCTGGGCCACGGCCTGAATCATGCGGCCAGCAAGCGTTATCGCATCAGCGGTAGTTGGGACAAGCCGGTGATTGCGCCGCTGGACAAGACTAATGCGGATGACAAGGCGCCGGTGCCTGCGCCGGCGAGCAGCATTTCCCAGTGATGTGCGAGGGGACGGTCGCGACTGAGGGCGCTCCTACAGGTTAGCTATTGCCCAGCTAGTTTGTGGGAGCGACTTCAGTCGCGACCAATTGCCACGTAACCGCTACCAGCTCAAGCCTCAGGCTCCGCCGCCTTCGTGCTCCCGTTAAACGGAAACATCTGTTGCCGCACGAATCCGTCGGGCATGTAATCGCCGACCACGCCGTACTTCTCCGGAAACTTCTTCGTCGACTTCACCGCCGTGCCGAAGAAGTAATCCAGAAACGCGTAATGCGCTGCATAGTTCTTGTCGATCGCCTCGTCGTCCGACGCGTGATGCCAGTGGTGGAAATTCGGCGTCACGATCACATACTTCAGCGGTCCCCACGGCAGATGCACATTGGCGTGGTTGAACACCGCCTGGAAGCCGACCACGATGATGTACGCATTCATCACTGCTTCGCTGAAGCCAAGGATGTACAACGGCGCCAGCACGCATACGCGGGTAAAGACCAGCTCGAGCATGTGCTGGCGCGAGCCCGCCAGCCAGTCCATCGTCTTTACGCTGTGATGCACTGCGTGGAAGCGCCACAGAAATGGCACCTCGTGATACGCGCGATGTGTCCAGTACTGCGCCATGTCGGCGACCAGGACGCATAGCAGCAACTGCGGCACGAACTGAATATGTTGCACGTACTGCTGGAAGCTGCTGCTCTGCAGCCAGCCGAACAAATGGTGCAGCAGAAAGTTGACCACCAGCAGGATCAGGCCGACGATGAAATGATTGACTGCAAAGTGCTTCAGGTCGGTCTGCCATTCCTTGCGAAAGACCGCCTGGCCTTTGTAGAGCGGAAACAGCTTCTCGATCGCGACAAAGATCAGCGTCGAACCGAGCAGATCCAGGATGAACCAGTCCAGCCCGATATACGGCGTGTGATCGGGGAAATTCTCCACCGGCACGCGCGAGCCGCCCATCGCGGTGGCGACGATCACCATGGCGAAGGCGATCAGATTCAGATTGCGGCGACGGTTCAGGATCACATTGCCCAGCGATATACCGCCGGCGATCAACAGGCCGCCAAACAGCAGGTGGCGCAGCAGGTCGACGGAATACTTGTGGCGCAGTTCCGGTGTCGTCAGGTACTGCGGGTAATGAAACGCCAGCACGCCCAGCAGGCACAGAAAACCCAGCGACAGCGCAATGACCGTGCTGACCCCGGTCTGGCTGCCACGCAGGTGGCCATCCTTTTTCAACAGTTCCCGAGCTTCCCCGACCGGCGCCTTGGCCTGGTCCACCACGTGGTGCAGGAAATCTCGTTTCGACGAATCGCTCATTCGGTGTTCCTTCACGGTTTGTGCACGCATGGTAGCCGTTTCCTGCCCTGGCATACTGCACGGCCGGGCGGCTTTAAAGCCGGCCCCCGGTGCCCCATATTCCGTAAACCCTATACGAGCGACTGCAAGCCACATGGATTCTCCCATTGCCCAGGCCACAAGCCGACTGTTGACCCCGGGTGGCCTTGCCACCGGCGACCTCGAGCGCGTGTTCGCGCAGCTGATGGGGCCGTCGATCGACGCGGCGGACCTTTATTTCCAGCATTCGCGCAACGAGTCGTGGCTGCTGGAAGAGGGCATCGTCAAGGACGGCACACATTCGATCGAGCAGGGCGTTGGCGTGCGCGCCATCAGCGGTGAAAAGACCGGCTTTGCCTATTCGGACGAGATCGTGCTGCCGCAGCTCCTGGATGCCTCGCGCGCTGCGCGTGCCATCGCGCAGGATGGCAACGGCGCCGGCCGGCCGCTCGCGCTGCACGGCGCCAAGGCGCTGTATCCGGCGATCGACCCGATCGAGAGCCTGCCCAACCCGGACAAGATCGCCTTGCTGCGCGAAGTGGACGCCTATGCCCGCTCGCGCGACCCGCGCGTCAAGCAGGTTATCGTCAGCCTCGCCGCATCGATGGACACGATCCTGGTGGCCGGTTCGGATGGCACGCTGGCTGCCGATGTGCGCCCCCTGGTGCGTCTGAACGTGCAGGTGATCGCCGAACAGAACGGTCGCCGCGAACAGGGTCACTCCGGCGGCGGCGGGCGCTATGGCTATCGCGAGCTGATCGAGAACGGCCGCGCCATGGCCTTTGCCGATGAGGCGGTGCGCCAGGCCCTGGTCAATCTCGACGCGGTCGATGCCCCTGCCGGCTCGATGCCGGTCGTGCTCGGTCCCGGTTGGCCGGGCGTGCTGCTGCACGAGGCGATCGGCCATGGTCTGGAAGGCGACTTCAACCGCAAGGGCAGCTCGGCCTTCGCCGGGCGCATCGGCCAGCGCGTCGCCGCGCCGGGCGTCACCGTGGTCGACGATGGCACCCTGCAGGGTCGCCGTGGCTCGCTCAGCATCGACGACGAAGGTACGCCGACCGAGTGCACCACGCTGATCGAGGACGGCATCCTCAAGGGCTATATGCAGGACAAGCTCAACGCGCGACTGATGGGCATGGCGCCTACCGGCAACGGTCGCCGCGAGTCGTTCGCGCAGCTACCGATGCCGCGCATGACCAACACCTACATGTTGGCCGGCCAGCATGATCCGCAGGAAATCATCCGCTCGGTCAAGAAGGGTCTGTATGCGGTGAACTTCGGTGGTGGTCAGGTCGACATCACCAACGGTAAGTTCGTGTTCTCCGCCTCCGAGGCCTACCTGATCGAAGACGGCAAGATCACCCGCCCGGTCAAGGGCGCCACGCTGGTCGGCAGCGGTCCGGACGTGCTGACCCGCGTGTCGATGATCGGCAACGATCTGGCACTGGACGAAGGCGTGGGCGTGTGCGGCAAGGACGGCCAGAGCGTGCCGGTCGGCGTCGGCCAGCCGACCCTTCGCGTGGACAGCATGACGGTGGGCGGCACGGCGTCCTGAACGGACGTCCAGACGTCTACCTGAAGGCCTCGTCGAGCGATCGGCGGGGCCTTTTGCTGCCTGGGATATAAAGATAGAGCACAAAGTCATTTCGCTTTGCGCAGGGCTTGGCCGAGAGTCGGATGGAGTCGGCGTGTTATCGGCGGCCCGCGTGCCGCCCGTCAGGGGGACAGATGGTTACGCCGACGCTAATCCATGCAGAGGCGTCGACATGAGCGAAGTGACTTCAACCCTGCCTGAGGCGGTGCATTCCGTGCAGGCGGACAAGGCGCGCAGTCAGCGCGGCGGTTTGTTCTCCAACGAAGACTGGTGGTCGGTTTGGCTGGGCCTGGCGCTGATCATCGTGGCCTGGGCGTTGTTCGCGTCCGGCAGCAGCATCAAGTGGCTGGCGGCCGCACCGACCAAATGGACCGAGGTCGGCCAGGCGGCCAGCGATGTGGTCGCACACCTGCCGAACTATGTTGCGCTGTTTGCGCTGTTCGCCTTGTTGTTCGGTACGGGGCTGGCCGTGTTGGGGCAGCGGCTTGTGCATTTCCTGCCGTCGTTCCTGATTCTTTTTGTCACCGCGGTGGTGATCTTCGAAGTCGGCGCCTGGGCACAGGCCTCGCATTTCAATCTGGAGCCGCCGCTGGTGGCCCTCGTATTGGGCCTGGTGGTGTCCAATACGGTGCGTCTGCCCGAATGGTTTCTGGCTGGCTTGCGCGTGGAGTTCTACATCAAGGTCGGTATCGTGCTGCTCGGCGCGACCTTGCCGCTGACGCTGTTTGTCTGGGCCGGCCCAGTGGCGGTGGGGCAGGCGACGATCGTGTCGTTGGTGACGTTCTTCGCGATCTTTCTTACCGCCAAGGCGCTGGGGCTCGATAAGCGTTTCGCCGCAGTGCTTGGCGTCGGCGGTGCCGTGTGCGGCGTGTCGGCCGCGATTGCGATTGCCGGTGCGGTGCGGGCAAAGCGCGAACAGGCATCGGTGGCGATCACGCTGGTGATCCTCTGGGCCATCGTGATGATCTTCGTGTTGCCGTTCGCCTCGCGTTCGCTGGGATTATCGACGGGTGTGGCGGGTGCGTGGATCGGCACTTCGGAGTTCGCCGACGCTGCGGGTATTGCCGCCGCACAAGCCTATGGCGATGTCGCCAAGCATGCCGGCGGGGCGATTGCCGGCGCACCGGATGCTTCGGTGCAAGCGTTCACCCTCATGAAAGTCGTGGGCCGCGATATCTGGATCGGTATCTGGGCGTTTGCGCTGGCCTGGGTGGCGACGACGCGTTGGGACACCGCCGAGACCGGCGTCAAGGCGAAGGCGGATGTACGCGATATCTGGGCGCGCTTCCCGAAATTCGTGATCGGCTTCGTGATCGCCTCGGCTCTCGTCACCTGGATCGCCAGCCATTACTCGCTTGCCGAATACCGTAAGGTCGTCACGCCGGATCTGGTCGCGCCGATCACCGCATTGCGCACCTGGGCGTTTATCTTCTGCTTCCTCAGTATCGGCCTGACGACGCGGTTGCGTTCACTGAGCGCCACTGGTTGGAAACCGTTTGTCGCATTCACGGCAGGCGTCGCGATCAATATCGTGATCGGCTATGTGCTGTCCGCTCACGTATTTGCCGGGTACTGGAATGGCTTGGGGCAGTAACGAGGTTGGGGTCGTAACCGCGGCGCCAGTTCCCGTGCCGCGCTGCGCTGCTTGTCGATATCGTGAGGACGACAGGCGAGCGATCGAGCGCAGCGTGGCCGGGCTGGCGGTCATGAGTTCGGCATTTGGCGCGAGTATCGGCGAAAGCCGGCTGTGTCGACGCCATGATTGCCTGGTGTCGCCGGATGATTTTTGTGGGCAGTTCGATACGTTGTAGGAGCGACTGAAGTCGCTCCTACAAGATCAGGGAGCGACGTCGTTATCTGGTGCGTCGTCTTCGCCTTCCTGCGCCGCCAGATCCTTCAGCAACTGAAAGATTTCCCGGAACGCACGCGGCGGCTTGTTGCTATCACGCTCGGTGCGCGCCTGACGAATCAACGAACGCAGATGCTGGCGATCCACATTCGGATGCTGCGCGATCAACTCACCCAGCGCGGTATCGCCCTCATCGTTCAATAAACGCTCGCGCGCGGCTTCGAGGCGATGCATCGCGGCGGTTTCCTGCCGCTGTCGCTCCCGGTTTTCACCCAGCGCAGCGCGTGCATCGGCGAACGCTTCGTCATCATGGCGACGCATCACCTTGGCCAGAAACGCCAACTGGCGTTTGCGTGCGATGTGCGCGGTGATGCGGCGCGTGTTGTCGATCTCGCGCATCACGTCATCGGGCAGGTTGAGCCTGGCCAGCTTGCTGGGCGGCAGCTCCATCAGCTGATTGGCGAGCGCAAGCACGGCCAGCGCATCGCGACGCTGCTGCGTGCGGCTCGGGCCGTAATCGTGATCGGGGTCTTCAGTGTAATTGCGGTTCACGGTGTTTCCTGGACATCGTCATGTGCCGTTGCGGCCGGGGCCGCTTCGGCACGTTCGAAAGCAAAGCGCGGCAGGCTGCGGCCATCGACTTCCACCTGCTCGATGAACATAGCTGCTGGGCGCACCCACAATCCGAACTCGCCGTAGAGCGCCTGGTAAACCACCAGCTCCTCTTGGGTTTCGCTATGTCTGGCCACGCCCAGCACGCGATAGTGCTGGCCTTTGTAGTGGCGGTAGATCCCTGGATGGAGTGCCATCGAATGTGCTCTTTGCTTTGAAGCCGGCTGCCCCCATATCTGACAACCGGCGCTTAAGTTGCCTATTCTAGCCGTTTACGCTCAAGGAACCCGCACGTGACCCAGCTTGCCCATCCGCAGGACCGCAGCCCCCAGGAACTGGACCGTCTGGCCGAACTGGCCGAGGACGTGATCCGGCGGGCGCGGGCGGCCGGTGCCAGCCAGGCGGAGGTCGCCGCGAATATTGACGTGGGCCTGAGCGTGAATGTGCGCCTGGGCGAGGTGGAGACGGTCGAGCATACCCGCGACCGGGGTTTTGGCCTCACCGTGTATTTCGGCCAGCGCAAAGGCTCGGCCAGCACCGCCGACCTGAACCCGGATTCGATTCAGGCCACACTTGACCAGGCCTGCGCGATCGCGCGCTACACCGAGGAAGATCCGGCCGCCGGGCTGGCGGACGCTTCCCGCATGGCGCATGCCTTCCCCGAGCTGGATCTGTGGCATCCCTGGGACGTGGATACGCCCGAGGCGATTGCCTTAGGCATCGAGATCGAAGCAGCCGGCCGCGCGCATGCCGGCATCACCAACTCTGACGGTGCCAGCGTGCAGATGGGCCAGAGCCTGTCTGTCTACGCCAATTCACACGGTTTTGTCGGACGCGAGCGTGGCACGCGCCATTCCCTCTCGGTGGCCCTGATCGCAGGGACCGACGACGGCATGCAACGCGACTACTGGTACGACACTCAGCGTTCGGCCAAGCATTTCGCCAGCGCGCAATCGTTGGGCGACATGGCCGCCGAGCGCACGCTCGCTCGGCTCAACGCGCAACGTTTGTCGACGCGTCAATGCCCGGTGCTGTTTGCGCCGGAAGTGGCGCGTGGCCTGATCGGTCATTTGATCGCGGCGATCAGTGGCGGCTCGCTGTATCGCCGGGCCAGCTTCCTGCTCGATCACGCCGGCAAACAGGTGATGCCGTCCTGGATGACGATCGTCGAGCGGCCCCATTTGCGCGGCGGCCACGGCTCGGCGGCCTTCGACGCCGAGGGCGTGACCACCGTCGATAGCAGCCTGATCGAGAACGGCGTGCTGCAGCGCTATGTGCTGGGCAGCTATTCGGCGCGCAAGCTGGGCCTGAGTTCGACCGGCAATGCTGGCGGCATTCACAACCTGATCGTGCAGCCGGGTCATGCCGGCGGTGCGGGCGACGATTTTGCCGGGATGCTCAAGCGTCTGGGCACCGGCCTGCTGGTCACCGAAGTGATGGGGCAGGGCGTGTCGACCGTTACCGGCGATTATTCGCGTGGCGCGTCCGGTTTCTGGGTCGAAAACGGCCAGATCGTCTATCCGGTCGAGGAAATCACCATCGCGGCCAACCTGCGCGATATGTATGCCAACATCGTTGCGGTCGGTAACGACGTGGACCCGCGTTCACACTTGCTTACCGGTTCGATCCTGCTGGAGCGGATGACGATCGCCGGCGAGTAGGCCAGTGAACGGGCGGCGAGGTGCCGGAAGAGCTATTAAAAACCTGCGAGTCGCTTGCTAGCATCTGCCCTACACCGGCAAGCATGGCTGAGAAGCCAGGAGATTGGCATGAGCGTCCCACCCGAGTCCGCCGTACCGCCGCCGTCGCAAGGTCCCATCGTCGAGGACGCGGCTGTCCCCAGCAGCGAGGAAAGGCAGTGGGCCTTGTTCGCCCATCTGTCGGCATTGGCAGGCTGCATTCTTACCGGCCCGTGGTTTGGCTGGGGCTGCTTTATCGGCCCGCTGATCATCTGGCTGATCAAGAAAGACACGATGCCCTTCGTCAACGATCAGGCCAAGGAAGCACTGAACTTCAATATCACCGTGGCGATCATCTGCGTGGTGTTGTTGATCCTGACCGTGATCACCTTCGGCATCGGCATCTTTATCGCCGGACCGGTCGGTTTCATCGTCGGCATTGCGTGGCTGGTACTGACGATCGTTGCCGCGGTAAAGGCTAACGAAGGCGTGCGGTATCGGTATCCGTTTACGCTGAGGTTTATCAAGTAACACGAAAAAGGGGACCTGAGGGTCCCCTTTTTTTTACGGGAACATCAACCCAGCCCGACGTAGCTGCGCTTGAAATACACCGGCTGCTGCAGGCCGAACGGCTTCCATTGTTCCGACACGGTCAGGCGATGCTTGTCCGCCGACAGTTCCCAGGTCTGTTGCAAGGTCGAGCCGTCGGAGAACTGAAACTGCATGATCAGCTTGCCGGCCTCGTTGTGGCTGCGCACGATGGCGGCCCCATTGAGCGATTGTTGACTCTGGCCGTCCAGACGTCCGTTCAGGGTATCGCCGCTGTTCAGTCGCACCTGCACGCTTTTGCTGTCCTGTTGGATCAGCAGCACCGAATCGGTTTTCAATGTCGGCGGCAACGGGTACTCGCGCGGCTTGGCCGGCTCGTCGTCGGCCTTCTTGTCGTCCTTGTCCTTTTTATGGCCACCGCCACCACGGCGGCCATGCAGGCCAGCGTGCTCGGTCGGCGAAGGCGTGGCGGCCGGCGCCTGCTGATCGCTGGCGTTCTGTTCGCTCTGGCTTTCATCCTGCAACAGCTTGGTGACGGCGGCCTCGTTGTCGCTATTGGTGTCGTCCAGGCGCCAGGCACCGCTGAAATCGGGCAGTGCGGCAGCGGTGTCGGCGTGCAGTGTGGCCAGAGGCCCCACGCCGGCCAGGAGTGCGGCGAGGGTAAAGGCGAGATAACGCTGTTTCATCGGGGAACCCTGTTATGCGTCTGAACCGGGAACGCTCGACGTGCCGGTCGGGACGACCGGGAGGGGCGCGTTCCGCTAATGATGGCGGGCGGCGGCGTAGCGGGCCAGCTCATCGAGCAGGACAGCGCGTTCGCCAAACGGCTTAATGGCGGCGAGAGCGGCATGAATCAACTCGTCCAGCCGATGACGCGATGCATCGAGCCCGATGATCGATGGGAAGGTGGGTTTGTCAGCCGCGGCATCCTTGCCGGCGGTCTTGCCGATCACCGCCGATTCGCCTTCCACGTCGAGAATGTCGTCGCGCACCTGGAAAGCCAGGCCGACCGCATGGGCATAGCGATCCAGCGCGTCGAGTGTGTCCTCGTCGGCGCCGGCAGCCAGCGCACCCAGCCGTACCGAGGCGCGGATCAGCGCGCCGGTCTTGCAGGCATGCATGTGCTCCAGTTCGTGCAGTTCGAGCTTGCGCCCCACCGCAGCCAGATCCAGCGCCTGGCCGCCGGCCATGCCTTCGGCACCGCAGGCGCGGCCAAGTACGCGCAGCATCTCGATGCCGTTGGTGGCGTGAATGTCGTGTGCGAGCAACTCGAACGCCAGCGCCTGCAAGGCATCGCCGGCGAGGATCGCCATCGCTTCGCCGAACACGATATGGCAGGTCGGGCGGCCCCGTCGCATGGCATCGTCGTCCATGGCCGGCAGGTCGTCGTGCACCAGCGAATAGGCGTGGATCAGCTCGACCGCGCAGGCTGGCGCATCCAGTACCACGCCGTGTTCGCCCAGCGCGGCGCCCGCCGCGTAGACCAGCAGGGGGCGCAGTCGCTTGCCGCCGCCGAGCACGGCGTAGCGCATCGCGCGATGGAGCGATTCAGGCGGTAGGTGTTCGGCGGGCAGCGCCTGCGCCAGGGCCTCGTCGGCTCGGCGGATCAGTGCTTGCAGGGCCGGGCCAAGCTTAGAGTTCGGGTTCAAACGGTTCGGCGTGATCGGGGGCTTCGGGGTCCAGCAGCAACCGCACGCGTAGTTCGGCCTTTTCCAGGGCCTGCTGGCAATGGCGATACAAGCCGATGCCGCGCTCGAACGAGGAGAGCGATTCGTCCAGGCTCATCTCGCCGCCTTCCATCCGCGCGACCAGTTGTTCGAGCTCGTCCAGCGAGTGCTCGAAATCGGCAGGCGTGTTGGTTTCGGGGGCGGCGGGAGCGGGCTTGGCCATGGGCCGCAAAACTAGCGCACAGGCGCGCCGGAATCAATCGAAAAAGCGTGGTGCGGGCCTTAAACGGGCTGCCAGCAAGGTTTGCTGCCGATGGCTTCGAAGAAGGTGTTGCCCTGTGCATCGAACCAACGATCGGCCACGGCAAGCAAGGTCTCGCCGTCGTAGATCAACGGGCAGGCGGTCCGCTGCCAGGGCGGCAGATTGGCTTGCTGGAACAGATCGCGCAGCTCGCGCGTATGCGCGTCGCCGACCGGGCGCAGGCGCTCGCCACCGCGGCGCAGGCGCACCGTAAGGGGGCGCGACAGCGCCACGGGCGAAGAGAGCGTCAGCCGGCCGCCATCGGGCAGGATGAGCGGTTCGCCATACCAGGGCGACTCCCATTGGGGGTCGAAAGAGGGGGGCGGCTGGCGTGCCCAAAGTCGTCCTTTCCAGACGTGCAACTCGGTGCCGCTCCAGTGGATGCAGGGTACCCGGCCTTCGCGCGCATGAATCTGCCGCTCGATCTGCACGCGCTGTGCCGTCGTGGGCGCGATGCAGCCGCGTTCGTGCAGCCAGTGATCGAGCAAGGGTTCGCGCAATGCAGGAGCAAGCCGGCTCCATCCATCGGCATCGAGGCTTTGCGTCGACGGATCGAGCAGCGTGCTCAGCGCGGTTTGCCATTGCGTAGCCAGCGCATCGGCCGCGGCCCGGCTGAGGCGAGCGCTGTGCATGATGGCGTCGCCGGCATGCGGCCAATGCGCGGCAAGCACCGGCAGCACCTCGTGGCGCAGGCGGTTGCGTGAATAACGACGGTCATCGTTGGAGGGGTCGGTGATGAAACCAAGCCCATGTGCGACAGCGTAGTCGAGCAGGGTCTTGCGCGGCAGGTCCAGCAGCGGACGCCACAAGATGCCGCGACCGAGTTCGCGCTGCGCACGCATGCCGCCCAGTCCTTCCGGCCCGGCTCCGCGCAGCAGCTTGAGCAATACGGTTTCGATCTGATCGTCGCGGTGATGGCCAAGCAGCAGGCGCTCGCCCTCGCGCAGCGCCTCGGCGAGGACGGCATAACGCGCCTTGCGCGCGGCGGCCTCGATGCCGTCGCCCGATGCACGCTCGACGTGCACCTTCACGATGCGCAGCTCGACCTGCCATGCATTGCAAATGGCTTCGCACTGCATCGCCCAGTGCGCGCTTTGGGGATGCAATGCGTGGTCGACATGCAGTGCGCGCAAGCCGCGCTTGCGCGCTTCGGGCAATTGCGCCAACGCGTGCAGCAGCGCGGTCGAATCGGGGCCGCCGCTGAATGCGACGCAGAGTTCGCCTTCAGGATGCGCTGCCAGCGCCGCGCGCAATGTGGCGGATAGATCGGTCGGGCTCACGCGTCGGGCTTGGCGGCTTTGGTCTTGTTGCGCACGTAGATGACTTTCGGACGGCCGTCGCCCGGGCTGCGGCGATCCATCTCGAACAACGTAGTCGCCGTGATGAGTTCGCTGAGCTTGCCGTAGCCATAGCTGCGCGAGTCGAAGTTCGGGCGTTGCTTGGTAATGATCGAGCCGACGCCGCCCAGGCCTGCCCAGCCGTCATCGTCCGATGCCGCATCGACCGCGTTGCGTAGCAGGTTGACCAGGTTGCCGTCGCGTTTGAGCTCCGCCGCCGTGCGCGGCTTCAGCGGCTGCTCTTCGTCGGGCTTGGCAATCAGGATTTCGGTGTAGATGAACTTGTCGCAGGCGGCGACGAACGGATCGGGTGTCTTGCGCTCGCCGAAGCCATAGACGATCAAGCCGGATTCGCGGATGCGCGCGGCCAGCCGGGTGAAGTCGCTGTCGCTGGAGACGATGCAGAAACCGTCGAAACGGCCCGAGTAGAGCAAGTCCATCGCATCGATGATCATCGCCGAATCGGTCGCGTTCTTGCCGCTGGTGTAACCGAATTGCTGGATCGGCTGGATCGATTGCGTCAACAACTGCTCTTTCCAGCCCTTGAGATGATTGCTGGTCCAGTCGCCATACGCACGCTTTACGTGCGCGGTGCCGTACTTGGCCACCTCGGCCAGCAAGCCGTCGGCAATCGCCGGCTGCGCGTTATCCGCGTCGATCAGTACGGCGAGCTTGGTGGCGTGTTCGTTGGCCATGATCGTTCATCCGATGACATTGGCGACGATGGTAGCGCGACTTGTGATCAGCCTTTGTACAAGTCGATGGGGAAATTCAGTTCGACGACGATGTCGGCCGGGTCGCGCACGAACAGCTGCATCTGGTTCAGCGAAGCGACTGTGTCGAGCCGGTAGGGAATGCCCGCGTGATCGAGACGGTGGCAGGTTCCGGCAAGGTCGCTGCAGCTGAAGGCGATGTGATCGATCCACCCGGTGGTGTGGGGTCCCTCATCACCCGAATAGACACTCAGGTGCAGCACATCGGTATCGCCCGCATAGAGCCAATAACCCTTGGACCGGAAAGCGGGGCGAGGGCCGTCCCGCAGACCGACGATGTCGATATAAAACTCGCGTACGCGTTCGATCAGCGCTGCAGGTGCATGCAGATTGATATGAGCGAGGCCGCGGACCCCGGTCACCGTCTTACTCGGTGTACGCGCCGTAACTGCGCAGGCGCTTGTAGCGTTGCTCGAGCAGGTCCTTCACCGGCATGGCTTCCAGCTCGTCGAGCTGGTTCATCAGCACGGCCTTCAGGCGTACCGCCATCGACTGCGGGTTGCGATGGGCGCCGCCGAGCGGTTCGCGTACGACCTTGTCGACCAGGCCGAGTTCGAGCAGGCGCGGGGCGGTCAGGCCCAGCGCTTCGGCGGCATCCTTGGCCTTATCGGCGCTCTTCCACAGGATGGACGCGCAGCCTTCGGGCGAGATGACTGAATAGGTCGAGTACTGCAGCATGACCGTACGGTCGCCCACGCCGATCGCCAGCGCGCCGCCCGAGCCGCCTTCGCCGATGACGGTGCAGATGATCGGCACCTTCAGCTCGGACATTTCCAGCAGATTGCGTGCGATTGCCTCGCTCTGGCCGCGCTCTTCCGCGCCCACGCCGGGGTAGGCGCCGGGGGTGTCGATCAGGGTCAGCAGGGGCAGGCCGAAACGTTCGGCCATCTTCATCAGGCGCAGCGCCTTGCGATAGCCCTCGGGACGCGGCATGCCGAAATTGCGGCGCACCTTACCCTTGGTATCGCGGGCTTTCTGATGGCCGATGATCATCACCGGACGGCCGTTGATGCGACCCAGGCCGCCGACGATCGCCGCGTCGTCCGCATAGGCGCGGTCGCCGGCCAGTTCGTGGAATTCCTCGCAGATCACGCCGATGTAGTCGAGCGTGTAGGGACGGCCCGGGTGACGCGACAGCTGGGTGATCTGCCAGGGCGTCAGGTTGCGGAAGATATCGGCGGTCTTGGTCTTGAGCTTTTCGCGCAGCCGGCCGACCTCTTCCTCGATGTTGAACGCCTGTCCGTGGCTGGCGTGACGAAGCTCTTCGATCTTCGCGTCCAGCTCGGCTATGGGTTGTTCGAAATCAAGGAAGTTAGGGTTCATTCGCAGGTGTTTGTGGCACAGAAGCGGCGCAGTATAGCTGGGTGGGGGCGGTTCGCGGGAACGGGACCGTACGGTGGCCCGGGAGGGCAGAAGTGAGTGAAGAGGAGTGAGGAGTGAGAGAAAGCAGGCTCTCGCTCTGCTCTTGCTCTCTCTTACTCCTCACTCCTCTTCACTCACTCCTGGCTCTTAACGATGCGCAGCCGGGCCGCCTCGACCCCCGGCATCCCCCGCACCGCCCGCAGCAGCGCCGGAATCGCGTCCACGCGCCATTCCTCGCCCAGTTCCAGGTCGGCCTGAGCGTTCTGGTTGTGGTAGCCACGCAGGAGCACGGTGGTGCGGCCGTTGCGGAAACCGGCCAGGACGTGGCGCAGGTCCTCGACGAAGCTGGGCTGGATGCCGTTGAGCTTGAGCTGCAGCAGGCGGGCGTAGCGGCGGCAGGCGTCGCTCAGGGAGTAGGCGCTGCGGGCCCGCAACTGGAAGCCGCCGCCGGAGAAATCGTCGATGCGCAGGCCGCCTTCGACCACCAGCATCTCATCGCGGGTGAGCAGGGGGGCGACCTGTTGATATAGCTCGCCGAAAAAGCTCACTTCGATAATGCCGGTGCCGTCTTCCAGCCGCACGAAGGCATCGCTGTCGCCGCGTTTGCGCAGGCCCGTGACCATGCCTGCCACGGTCCAGGGCGTATCCGGGCCGCGGCGGAAGCGGTTGCCGTCGTCGTTGTCGTTCTTGCGTGGCTTGGGCGGCTGGTAGCGGTCGGGAATCTCGCCCAGCGGGCAGGTCGACAGCTGCGCCAGCTCGTCCCGCCAGGGGTCGGTGGGGTGGCCGGACAGGTAGTGGCCCAGGGTGTCGCGCTCGCCCTGCAGCTTCTGCTCCAGCGGCCACTCGGGCACGGTGGGCAGGTCGATCTGCACGACCGGCGCCACCGACTCCATCATCGCCCCGAACATATCGTTCTGACCCGACTGCTTGTCGCGCAGGTGCTGCTCGGCCGCCTTCATCGCATTGGGCAGCTGCGCCATCAGGCTGGCGCGGTTGGGCGCCAGCGCATCCAGCGCGCCGGAGTAGATCAGCGCTTCGAGCACGCGGCGATTGAGCTTGCTGCCATCGACACGGCGGCAGAAGTCGGCCAGATCCTTGTAGACACCACCGCGACGGCGTTCTTCGGCGATGGCCTCGCAGGCGCCTTCGCCGACGCCCTTGATCGCGCCCAGGCCATACTGAATGACCTTGGGCTCGACCGCGACGAACATGAACTGCGAAGCGTTCACGTCCGGCGGCTGGATGGTCAGGCCGATCGCCCGCGATTCGTCGAGGAAGGTGACCGCCTTGTCGGTGTTGTCCATGTCCGACGAAATCGTCGCGGCCATGAACTCGGCGGGGTAGTGCGCTTTCAGCCAGGCGGTCTGGTAGGAGACCAGGGCGTAGGCGGCGGCGTGCGACTTGTTGAAGCCGTAGCCGGCGAATTTTTCCATCAAGTCGAAGATGGCATCGGCCTTGTCGCCGGTGAGCCCGTCCTTGGCCGCGCCCTCGCGGAACTTGGCGCGCTCCTTCGCCATTTCCTCGACTTTCTTCTTACCCATCGCGCGGCGCAGCAGGTCGGCGCCGCCGAGCGAGTAACCGCCCACGATCTGCGCCATCTGCATCACCTGCTCCTGATAGACCATGATGCCGTAGGTCTCTTTCAGGACAGGCTCGACGCGCGGGTCGGGGTATTGGACTTCCTCGCGTCCGTGCTTACGCGCCACGAAGCTTGGAATCAGGTCCATCGGGCCGGGGCGATACAGCGCGCCGAGCGCAATGAGGTCCTCGAAGCGGTCCGCCTTGGCGTCCTTGAGCATGCGCTGCATGCCGGCCGATTCGAACTGGAAGACCGCTACCGTCTGCGCTTTCTTGAATACCTGATCGTAGGTGTACGCGTCATCGAGCGGCAGCGTCGCAATGTCGAGCAGCGCTTCGCCGGTTTTCGCGCGACGCAGATTGATCGCCTTCACCGCCCAATCGATGATGGTCAGCGTACGCAGGCCCAGGAAGTCGAACTTCACCAGGCCAACCGCCTCGACGTCGTCCTTGTCGTACTGGGTCACCACGCCACCGCCGCCCGGTTCGCAGTACAGCGGGGCAAAATCGGTCAACGGTGTCGGTGCGATCACCACGCCACCGGCGTGCTTGCCGGCGTTACGGGTGAGGCTTTCGAGCTTCAGTGCCAGGTCGATCAGCGTGCGTGCTTCTTCGTCCTGCTCGTACAGCTCGCAGAATTCCTTGACGACGCGATCGGGTTCTTTCTGCGCCTTCTCGCTGCGTCCGAGTGCGCACGACAGGGTCAGGTCGAGCGGGCGCGCGGGAATCAGCTTGGCGATCTTGTCGACCGCGTTGTAGCCCATGCCGAGCACGCGGCCGGAATCGCGCAGCACCGCCTTGGCCGCCATCGAGCCGTAGGTGATGATCTGGCTGACGTGGTCGCGGCCGTATTTGCGCGACACGTAGTCGATCACCTCGTCGCGGCGATCCATGCAGAAGTCGATATCGAAGTCGGGCATCGATACGCGTTCGGGATTCAGGAATCGCTCGAACAGCAAGGCGAACTGCAAAGGATCGAGGTCGGTGATCTTCAACACCCAGGCGACCAGCGAACCGGCACCCGAACCGCGTCCCGGACCTACCGGAATGCCGTGCTGCTTACCCCAGTTGATGAAGTCCGACACGATCAGGAAGTAGCCGGGGAAGCCCATCTTGATGATGACGTCCAGCTCGCGTTCCAGGCGCGCTTCGTAGTCGGCCAGGGTGCAGCCGTCGGCGAGCGGCGCATGGGCCAGACGTTCCTTCAGCCCTTCGCGGGAAATCTCGCGGATGTAGCTGGACAGGTCATGGCCCGCCGGTACCGGGAAATCGGGCAGGTAATACGTGCCGAAGCTCAGTTCCAGGTTGCAACGCTTGGCTAGTTCGAGCGTGTTTTCCAGTGCCTCGGGAATATCGGCGAACAGCGTCGCCATATCGCCCGGCGTCTTGAGGTACTGCTCCTGGCTGTAGTCGCGCGGGCGCTTCGGGTCCGCGAGCACGCGACCCTGATGAATGCAAACGCGTGCCTCGTGCGCCTCGAAATCGTCGCGTTTGAGAAAACGCACGTCGTTGCTGGCGATCACCGGCAGGTTCAGCTCGGCGGCGATGGCGAGCGCGGCGGCGTTCCAGTTTTCCTCGCCTTCGCGGCCGCAACGCGTCAATTCCAGATACAGGCGGTCCGGGAACAGGCGCGTCATGGGACGCAGCTTGGCCACCGCCGCGTCGACGCCCTGATTCAAGGCGATACGACCGACTTCGCTTTCGCGCCCGAGCACGGCGATCAAGCCATGCGAGGTATCGGGTGTGAGCCAGAGGGCGTCGACCAGCGCCTTGCCGTTGTGCTGGCCGTCGCGCCAGGCGCGCGAGATCAGCCGCGACAGGTTCAGGTAGCCGTCGCGGTTCTGGCACAACACGGTCAGGCGCCAGGGGCGCGGGTCGTCTGGTGCGCTGATCCACAGGTCGCTGCCGCCGATCGGCTTGATGCCGGCGGCGCTGCATGCCTTGTAGAACTTCACCAGGGCGAACATGTTGCTGTCGTCGGTCAGCGCGACAGCCGGAATACCCTCGCGCACGCAGGCAGCGACCAATCCCTTGATGCGGATAGTCGAGTCGACCAGCGAGTACTCGCTGTGCAAATGGAGGTGAGCGAAACTGACGGACATGGCGTGCGCGCGAGATAGATGCCCAGCCTAGCGGTGCGCTCGGGAGCGGGCAAGAATTGACATTGGCCGATTGTCAGGACCCGTTGCCAGGCCTCGTTGTTGGGGCTCGGGCGTCATGACGCAGGGCGTTCGCAAGGCGCGCGCGACGGGTCGAACACGGGTGTGCCGGTTGTTTCATGCCGGTTGCGACCCAGCTCCTTGGCCCGATACATGGCCTGGTCGGCAGCTTCCAGCAACACGGTGGCGCTGCCTTCGCTGCTGCATATCAGGGTGGCAATGCCGATACTCACCGTGATGCGTCCGAGCGGGCTTTGCGGATGCGGGATGTCGATACGTTCGATTGCCTCGATCAGTTGTTCGGCCACTTCGATCGCCTGCGCCTCGTGCGCATCCGGCAGGACGATCGCAAACTCCTCGCCGCCGTAACGCGCGACCAGCCCTTGCGGCGCGGTCACGTTGGCCGCGAGCACGGTGGCGACCTTGATCAGGCATTCGTCGCCGGCCAGATGCCCCTGGCTATCGTTGAACTGCTTGAAAAAATCGATATCGACCATCAGCAAGGCGCAGGTCTTGCCTTGCCGCGCGCCGTCGCGCCAGATCGCCGGCAGGCGCGTATCGAGCAGGCTGCGGTTGGCGATGCCGGTCAACGGATCGCGGCCTACCTGTTGTTGCAAACGCTGGTTGTTCAGTTGCGCGATGCGCTGGATGTCCTGATTGCGGCTCTGGATGAACGCGACGCGCAATGCATACAGCAACACGGATGCGACGGCGGCGATCATGCCAAGGATGTAGTTCAATCGCGACACGCTGACCGCCAGCAGCAGCACGGCCAGCGATGTCACCACCGGCGCGAACGACACGATGGTTTGCGTGATACGGCGCGAGGGACGGTAGCGCCACAAGAAGCGCGGGATCGGTCGCGAAACCGCGGTCGCCAGGGCGACGTAGGCCAGCCCGATCATCGGCATGCTCCAGGGTGGCAGGCCGCTCAGCTCGACGCGGTTGTAGATGGCCGCCGCGATGGCGTTGGTCCACAGGAAAACCGCCGAGCAGAAATAGAAAAAGCGGCCATGCACGCTGCGGATGCCCAGCATACGCAGCAGGGCCAGGATCGACAGCGAAAAATCGATGGCGTCGGCATGGTGGATGATCACGTAGATGTCGGCCGAGGTCGGCTCGCCGACACCGCCGATAATGCGAAATACCAAAGCGCACAGCAGCACGCCGACTTCCGCGGAAAGGGCGAGGTCGAGTATCAGTACGGCCCTGGGTTCGCGGCGGTCGAAGGAGCGCGCGATCATCAGCATGCAGGGGATCATGTAGAGCCCGGAAAGCACGACGCCCGTCGATGTGAGCCAGCCGCGCGGGTCGCCGTAGATCTGGGCGATCAAATTGGTCCCCGCCCACAACACCTGCATGCCGACCGCGAGCGCCAGTAGCAGCCATAGCCCGCGGATCGGGGTGGGGTCGCGCCGGTACTGCGCAGCGATGGCCGCCAGGGCGACGCATTGGATCGCGATAAACAGGCAACGCGCCAGGACTTCTTGTGCGCCCAGCCCATGCCAGGCGAATAACGCCTGGATTCCGAGCAAGGCCAGCGCGATCCAGACCAGACGCACGGTTGTGGCTCTCCCCTGAAAGCAGCTCAACGAAACGCACGGCTCCGGTGCCATGCTAACCAAAGCGTGGCCCGGATGCCGCCATCTTTGCAAACGGGTTGTCAGCGCTGCCCCCGGCTGGCATGGTTCAGGGTTAAACCTCGTTGTTTACGAAATAGGAAAGGAACGCGGATGTCCCTGGTACGCTCACTTTTTGCGGTCAAGCCGGTCGAGGCCTCGCTTTCGAGCGACAACGCGCTGCGCCGCACCCTGGGGCTTACCCAGTTGGTCATGTTGGGCGTAGGTGCGGTGATCGGTGCGGGCATCTTCGTGATTACCGGCCAGGCCGCCGCCGAGCACGCCGGCCCGGCCCTGACCCTGTCCTTCGTGCTGGCCGGCCTTGCCGCTGCGCTGGCGGCCCTGAGCTACGCCGAGTTCGCCGCCATGCTGCCCGTCTCCGGGAGCGCCTACGTTTACGCCTATGCCACCTTCGGCGAGCTGCTGGCCTGGTTCATCGGCTGGAACGTGGTGGCGGAGTACCTGCTGGCGGTTTCGTCGGTGGCGGTCGGCTGGTCCGGCTACGCGGTGGGTTTGCTCAAGAGCATCGGCATCCACGTGCCGGGTGTGCTGGCAGACGCGCCGGTGAGTTTCAAGGACGGCCACCTGCAATGGACCGGTGCCTGGCTCAACCTGCCGGCGCTGCTGATCGTGGCCGCGCTCACCTTGCTGCTCTATCGCGGCACGCGTCAGTCGACCTGGTTTGCCAGTGTGGTGGTGGTGCTCAAGGTGCTGGTGGTGCTGTTGTTCGTGTTGTTCGGCGTGCAATACATCGATCCGTCCCTCTGGCATCCGTTCGTGCCGGCAAACCAGGGCGGCGATCACTATGGCTGGTCAGGCGTATTCCGCGCGGCCACCAGTGTGTTCTTCGCCTATATCGGGTTCGATGCGGTGGCGACGGCGGCGCAGGAAACGCGCAACCCGCAGTTCAACGTGCCGGCGGGTATTTTGATTTCGCTGACCATCTGCACGGTGCTTTACATCATCGTGGCGGCGGTACTGACCGGTCTGGTGCCCTATGCGCAGCTGGGTACGGCCGAGCCGGTGGCCACCGCGCTGGCGGCGCATCCTGCGCTGGGATGGCTGAAGGTCGTCACGCAGATCGGCGCGGTTGCTGGTCTTACCTCGGTCATCCTGGTCATGCATCTGGGGCTGTCGCGCATTCTCTATACGATGGCTGGCGATGGTTTGTTGCCGCGCTTCTTCAATGCGGTGCACAGCGAACATCAGACACCGCATCGCACCACTTTGCTGGTGGGTGTGATCGGTGGCGTGTTGGCGGCGATCTTTCCGCTCAACCTGCTGGGTGATCTGCTTTCGATGGGCACGTTGTTGGCGTTCTCCACGGTGTGCATTGGCGTGTTGATTCTGCGTCGCACGCATCCGCATCTGAAGCGCGGGTTTCGAGTGCCTGCGGCGCCTGTCGTGTGTGTGCTTGGTGTGGTGGTTTGTCTGTTTTTGTTGGCGCAGATGAATCTGGCCAATTGGTTGTTGCTGGCGGGGTGGACGGCGGTGGGTATGCTGATTTATGTGTTTTATGGGTATCGGCATAGTCGGTTGCGGAAGGGGTGAGTCGTCGCTCCTTGTGGTTTTCTGATTCCCGCCTACTCGTCATCCCCGCGTAGGCGGGGACCCAGTGGCTTCGGTGTCGGGTTGTCGCGAGAGCGTGCATCGCTCTGGCTTAGTGTTCGTGCGAGAAAGTCGCCTTCGGCGTGTTTCGCTCGCCTGCCGGCGCGCGAGTTACTTTCTTTGCTTGTCCAAAGAAAGCTAACCAAAGAAAGGACACCCCGCGTCCGCCGTCCTTCGGACCGTGAGGTCTGGCCGGGCTTTAGGACGGGACATCCGTGTCCCGTCCTAAAGGCATCGACGTCCTGTCGATGCCCCCTTCGGGGCCTGATCGTCCAAACCTCACTCGGCTCCCGAGGGGGCCCGAAGAGCTGACGGCTCGCTGCGCATCGCTTGTCGAGAGCAAAGCTGCGCTGTGGGTGATGTTTCCGCGAGCACCCGGCCCCCTCACCCCAACCCTCTCCCCCGGCGAAGCCAGGGGAGAGGGAGCAAACTCGCAGTGTTGAAGGCTCGCTTCAGTCAGTCCCCTCTCCCCTGGCTCCGCCGGGGGAGAGGGTTAGGGTGAGGGGGGCTTTAAGTCCTCACCGCCACGACGCCTCGCGCACAAATCCGGCGCACCTCAGAAGCGCCAGAAGTGTCCCCTGACGATTCGAGCAGGCGGTACGAACGGTTTTATTTCTCAATGCTGCTCAGAGCTCTTGATCCACAGGCCATTTCTCTTGGGTTACTTTCTCTTTACTCCGGACCTAAAGGTCCTCCGCCCTCCGGGCCGGCTTCGCCGTTCGCATGCGCTACGCGCAAGCGTGGGCCAGCAAAGAGAAAGTGACTCGCTCGCCGGCAGGCGAGTGAAACGCCCGCTGCGTAAGCGGCCAGGTCGCCAAAGCACACAGGCAAGAACGAGGCCGCCACGTCAAAAGCTCCGGCCTGCATCGGAATGACGAATTAGGGGAGGCTGCACACGCAAAATCCCAACACTCCCTCACCCAATCCGAAACCTCTGATACTCCGCCCTCAAATCAAGATAATGCTCCAGATGTTCGACCGCCAACGGCCGACGATCGTAATCGGTATGAACAAGCGGCAAGCCAGGTTCGGCAACTTGCGGAACGGGGGCTTGCTCAGTGGCAGCGGGCGCCTGAGGCAGTTGGTCGGGCGTCATGGCAGAACTCCTGCGTCATGTGAACGCGTTGGATGCCAGATAAAGTCGACAGCGCATCGACGCTGCCGCAGGAGCGTCCTTGCCTTGAAAGCGGTGGGACGTCTTTGCGTCCACTTACATCCGATGCGCCGGGGTGGGAAAAGGTTGCATGCATCGGTCTGTGTGAGTGGATCATACGGCGATGCCACGCGCATTACCCGGGCCGAAGGGCAGGGGGCGGTTGGTGCGGTTGATGCTTAAAGCGCGGAGAACAAGTCGTTCGTCAGCATGGGCTCGGGTTCGAGCAGCATGCGTACCGGGGCGAAGCTGCGGCGATGGTGTTCGCAGGGGCCCAGGCGGGTCAGGGCATCGAGATGTTCGGGCACGCTGTAGCCCTTGTGCCGCGCGAAACCGTAGCCGGGGAAAAGCGCATCGAGCGCGACCATGTGACGGTCGCGGCTGACCTTGGCCAGGATCGATGCTGCGCTGATAGCGGGCTCCGTGGCGTCGCCACCGACGACTGCTTGTGCCGGGCAGGGCAAATGCTTGGGCAGGCGATTGCCGTCGATCAGCGCATAGCCGGGGGGCGTGGCAAGGCCAAGCAGCGAGCGCGTCATGCCCTGCATCGTTGCCTGGAAAATATTGATGCGGTCGATTTCCTCCCGCTCCACGAAGACCACGCTCCATGCGATGGCTCGCTCGATGATCCGGTCATAGAGCTTTTCGCGGGTCGCTTCGTTGAGCTGCTTGGAATCGTTCAAGCCACGGATGGGTTTGCTTGCATCGAGAATGACGGCAGCCACCACTACCGGACCCGCCAGTGGTCCGCGGCCGGCCTCGTCCACGCCGGCGACGAGCAGCGAAGGATCGAGTTGGGCAGTGACGCGGCGTTTGCGGGGCATGGCGCTATGGTGTGTTCCGCCGCCGGCCGGGGTCAACCCGCCGCGGGCGCTGCCGGTGCTTCGAGCAGTTCGGCAATCGCATCGGCGGCATGATCGGCGGCTTCACCTTCAAGCTGGCCGCGCAATTGCTGATGCAGGAATTCAAAGGCGGCCACGACATGGCCGCGACGCTCGCTGTCCTGCATGAGAGCCAGCGTGGCCGAGGCGAGATTCGCGGCCGTACAATCGTCCTGCATCAGTTCGGGGACGAGCAGATCGTTGCCCAGACCACAGGCGCGCGCCAGGATATTGGGCAAGGCATAGACGTCGGTCTTGAGCATGTTCAAGGCGCGGGCGATGCGATAGCTGGTCGGCGACACGCGATAACCGACGACCATCGGGCGCTTGGAAAGCATCGCTTCAAGCGTTGCGGTTCCCGAAGCGAGCAACACCACATCGGCCGCAAGCATGGCCTCATGGGCCTTGCCATCGAGTAGCAAGGGCGCGCTCTCCGCGTCGCCCCAACTGCCCAGCAATGTCTGCAGTTGTTCGTGCACGCGCGGGTTGGCTGCCGGAATGATGATGCGCAACCCCGGCATCGCCTGGGCGACGCGCTTGGCGGCATCCAGGAAGATCGTGCCCAGACGGGCGAGTTCCGACGGGCGGCTGCCGGGCAGCACGGCCAGTACGGGGACGTTCTGCGGCACGTTCAATACGTCGCGCGCGCCGACGCGGTCAGACACGAGTGCAAAACGGTCGGCCAATGGATGGCCGACAAAGCGCGCATCGATGCCGTGCTTCGCATAGATCGGCGGTTCCATCGGGAACAGGCAAAGCACCCGGTCGGCGCTACGGCCAATCTTCTCCGCACGCTTTTCGCGCCAGGCCCAGACCGACGGGCTCACATAGTGCACGGTACGCAATCCCGCCTGCTTGAGTCGTTGCTCGACGCCGAGATTGAAATCCGGTGCGTCGATGCCGACCACCACATCCGGCCGCTCCGTCAGCAGGCGCGTGACCAGGGCTTTTCTCAGCTTGAGCAGCCGCGGCAGATGCCGCACGACTTCGGCAAAACCCATCACCGACAGTTCGCGAATGTCGTACCAGGAATCGAAACCCTGGAGCTGCATGCGCGCACCGCCGATGCCGACAAAGCGCGCATCGGGGTAACGCTTGCGCAGCGCCGAGATCAGATCGGCACCGAGCTGATCGCCGGAATCCTCACCGGCGATCAGTGCGATCAGGGGAGCCTGGCGCGCGTTTGTGGACATCGGGCCAGGCTCAGCGCGCGACCGCGCGTTCGCTGCGTTCGAGGAACTCCAGCATGGCGCGTACGTCGTCGCTCTCGGTGGCTAGCGACAGCAGTTGTTCGCGCGCATCGGACAGCGTCAGACCCGCCATGTACAAGGTGCGATAGGCGCGCTTGATCGCGGCGATGCGGTTGGAGTCGAAACCGCGGCGCTTGAGACCCTCGCTGTTGATGCCGCGCGGACGTCCGCGCTGCTCGTTCGCCATCATGACGAAAGGCGGTACATCCGAGCCGACCAGGCAGCCCATGCCGATAAACGCGTGCGCGCCGACCTTGCAGAACTGATGCACGCCGGAGAAGCCGGACATGATCACCCAGTCGCCGATTTCCACATGGCCGGCGAGGGCGGAATAATTGGAGAACACGGTGTTGTTGCCGATCTGGCAGTCGTGCGCGACGTGCACGTAGGCAAGCAGCCAGTTGTCGTTGCCGATGCGCGTGACGCTGCCGCCTTCGCCGGTGCCGCGATTGATCGTAACGAATTCGCGAATCAGATTACGGTCGCCGATCACCAGCTCCGTGCGCTCGCCCGCGAATTTCTTGTCCTGCGGCGGGCCGCCCAGCGAGGCGAACTGACTGATGCGATTGTCGCGACCGATGCGCGTCGGGCCTTCGATCACCACATGCGGGCCGATCGTCGTGCCTTCGCCGATTTGCACGTCGGCGCCGATCACACTGTAGGCACCAATGGTGACATTGGCGCCGATAGTTGCGGATGGATCGATCTGCGCGGTCGGATGGATCATTTTTCGGACCTCGCCGCGCACATCAGTTCGCAGCTTGCCACTTCCTTGCCGTCCACCGTTGCCTTGGCTTCGAAGATGCCCATGCTGCGCAACAGGCGCTTGAGCGTCACTTCCATGCGCAGCTGATCGCCGGGCGCGACGATCGCGCTGAAACGCGCGTTGTCGACCTTGGCCAGGTAGAACAGCGGGCTGCCGGTATTGCCCTTCAGGCGGCTGCTGATCTGCGTCAGCAGCCCGGCGGTCTGCGCCATGGCCTCGACGATCAGCACGCCCGGCATCACCGGGTGGCCAGGAAAATGGCCCTGGAAGAACGGCTCGTTGATGGTGACGTTCTTGAGCGCGACGATGCTCTTGTCCGGCACCAGTTCGGTCACCCGATCGACCAGCAGGAACGGATAGCGATGCGGCAGCAGTTGTTGGATCTGCTCGACGTTGACCGGCAGGTGGAAGGGCACGGTTTTCTCAGTCATTGTTACTGTCCTTCTCCAGCGCCGACAATCGACGCGCATACTCATCCAAATGCTTGAAACGGGCTGCGTTGCGACGCCATAGGCGGTTTTCCTGCAACGGCACGCCCGATGAATATTCGCCGGGCTCGCGAATCGAATGCGTAACCAGGCTTTTAGCCGTAATGGTAACCCGGTCGGCCAGCTCCAGATGCCCCAGCACGCCGGCGTTGCCGCCGATCATGCAATAACGGCCGATTTTCGCACTACCGGCCACCGCGGCGCAGCCGGCCATGGCCGAATGCGCACCGATGTGAACGTTGTGGGCGATCTGAATCTGGTTGTCCAGGCGCACGTCTTCCTCGAGCACGGTGTCTTCCAGCGCGCCGCGGTCGATGGTGGTATTCGCGCCGATTTCACAATCGTCGCCGATCCGTACGCCACCTAGCTGGGGCAGCTTGATCCAGTGGTCGCGATCGAAGGCGAGGCCAAAGCCGTCCGAACCGATCACGGCGCCCGGATGCACGATCACGCGTTTGCCCAGCGTGACGCGCGTCACCAGCGTCACCCGTGCCACCAGCCGCGACTGCGCCCCAACCACGCAACCGGCGCCGACGATGCAATGCGGGCCGAGAATGGCCCCGTCTTCGATGACCGCGCCGCTCTCCACGACGCAGCAGGGGCCCACGCTGGCCGTCGGCGCCACGCGTGCATCTGGATCGACCACGGCGCTGGCATGAATTCCGGCCGGGGAGGCGGGCAATTGCTCGAACAATGCAGCGATCTTGGCGTAGGCGACATACGGGTCGCGTGCAACCAGTGCCGCAGTGGGGCAGTCGGCAAGGTTTTCCTCGCGCAGCACGACCACGCCGGCACCGGTGGCGGCCAGTTGCGCGCCGTATTTGCTATTGGATAGAAAACTCAGCTGACTGGGGCTCGCGCCCGCCAGCGTGCCCACGCCGTCGATCACGCGTGTGCCATCGCCATGAAACGGCAGTTCGAACCGTTCGGCGATCTCGGCGATGGTGAATTGGGTTGCGCTCATGGTGCTCTCCGAGACATGGCGGGCATTGTAGGACGTAGGGCAAAAGCTTGCGCATTGGCCTCGTGCTTACAAAAAGAAAGCGCGGACTGGCCGCGCTTTCCCTGCATATACCGCAGACTTTCCGGTTCGACTTAGAACTGGCTGCCGAAGGTGAACTGGATGCGTTCTTCGTAATGCTTGTCTTCATCCTTCGCACGGAACGGAATGGCGAAGTTGATGATCAGCGGACCGATCGGCGCCTGCCACTGCAACGACAAGCCCGTCGAGGCACGCAGATCCGCGGCGCTGAAGGTGCTGTAGCTGGAATAGACGTTACCGACGTCGACGAACCAAGACACGCGTGCGGTGTTGACGTCCTTGAGGAACGGCAGCGGCAGGTAGACCTGCGCCGTGCCCAATACCTTGAACGCACCACCGATCGGCTGGGCGAAGGTGTAGAGGCTGCCGGTACAGGTGCCGTCTGCGTTCGGCTTGATCGCCACGCCTGGCGTGCTCGGTACGCAGAGCTTCGGACCCAGGGTGTTGTCCTGGAAGCCACGCACGTCACGCACACCGCCGGAGAAATAGTTTTCCCAGAAGGGGAACGTTACCGGCTGCCCCGCCTTGTAGGTATCTCCGCCGTTATTGTCGAACGTCTGGCCGCCATACGTGTTGCCATAACCGACCTGGCCGTCCATATACAGCACGAAGCCGCGACCGATCGGCCAATAGTGGTTGGCTTCCAGGTCGATCTTGTAGAACTGCACGGTCGAACCGGGTAGCGCGATGTTGGTGTTGACCGACATCAAGCCGCCGCGTGTCGGCGCCCAGTAACCGTTGCGGGTGTCGTGGGTCCAGCCCAACTGGCCAGTCCACGAGTGGATCGTGCGATGGCCCAGCGCGTTCTGGTAGTCGATCAGTTCCTGCGGCGAGAACTGCGTGGTGACGATCTGGCCGGTGGTCGGGTCGATCTGGTCGACTTGCAGGTTGATCTTGTTGCTGTTCAAGCCGAGGCCGGCACGGATGTTGTCCGTTTCGGTGATCGGGAAGTTCAGGAACGTGGTGAACGACTTCTGGCTCGTGGTGTAGTTGACGAAGTCGTTGTTGGTATCGCCGTAGTCGGTACGCGTGAACGCGGCCGTATAACCGATACCGATGTTGTTATCGGTCAGGTACGGGTTGTAGTAGCTCGCGCTGATGCTGGTGGAGAAGTCGCTGCGCTGCGCACCGACAGTGAAGCTGTCGCCGGTACCCAGGAAGTTGTTCTGCGACACCGACGCCGACAGGATGATGCCGGAGAACTGCGAATAGCCCACGCCGAACATCAGGCTGCCGGCAGACTGTTCTTCGACCTTGTAGGTGAGATCGACCTGGTCTTCGGTGCCGGGCACCAGCGCCTTGTCGACGTCGACCTTCTTGAAGTAGCCCAGGCGCTGCATACGGATCTTCGAACGATCGATCGCCGGCTGCGAGTACCAGCTGCCTTCGAGCTGGCGCAGTTCGCGGCGCATCACATCGTCTTCCGTACGGGTGTTGCCCTGGAAAATGACGCGGCGCACGTAAACGCGCTTGCCCGGCTCGATGTAGAAGGTGAGATCGACGGTGCGGTTGTCCTTGTCCAGCTTCGGCACCGGCGTCACCTTGGCGAACGCATAACCGATGCTGGCCAGGATGCCCTTGATCGCGTCGGAGCTCGACTCGATCGCCTTGCGGTTAAAGGTTTCGTCCTTGTGCACGAAGATCAGCTGGCGCAGCGTGTCTTCGGGCAGGATCAACTGGCCGAGCAGGTGGATGTCGGAGATCTTGTAGATCTCGCCTTCCTTGATGCTGGCGCTGATGTACATCGCGCGCTTGTCCGGCGCGATCGCTACCTGGGTGGAGTCGACGCCGAAGTCGGCGTAGCCGCGGTCCATGTAGTAGGACTGCAACTTCTCGAGATCGCCGCTGAGCTTTTCACGCGAGTACTGGTCGTCCTTGGAGTACCAGGACAGCCAGTTGGAGGTGTCCGACTCGAAGGTCTTGCGGATCGCCTTGTCGGTGAACGCGGTGTTGCCGACGATGTTGATCGCCTTGATCTTGGCCGCCTTGCCTTCGCGGATTTCGATATCCACCGAAACGCGGTTGCGGTCGAGGTAGGTCACGTGCGGTTCGACCGACACGTTGTACTTGCCGCGGTTGTAGTACTGGCGAATCAGTTCCTGCTGCACGCGGTCCAGCGACAGGCGGTCGAAGGTCTCGCCTTCGGACAGGCCGATCTCCTTCAGGCCCTTGCGCAGGTCGTCTTCCTTGATGTCCTTGTTGCCGCGCAGGGTCAGCTTGGCGATCGAGGGGCGTTCGACCACCTTGATCACCAGGATGTCGCCCTGGCGGTCGATTTCCACGTCGCTGAAGAACTTGGTCTGGTACAACGCGCGAATGGCGCGCTGTGCGCCATCGGTGGTCACCCGGTCGCCCTTGTTGATCGGGAGATAGTTGAACACGGTGCCGGGCGTAATACGGCTAAGCCCGTCGATACGGATATCGGAGACGACGAACGGCTCGAAAGCGAGCGCATTGGCAGAGAGTGTGGCAAGCAGGATCAGAGCGGCGATACGCTTCATCGTCGATTCCGTTAGGTTATTCCGACGAGGCGGGCTTTGGGCCCACCCCGCTCATTTTCTTATGAAGCGAGGGATTCCCCTTGCCCCTGATTGTTGCCGTGCCCATGACAGGCCCGGCATAAGACATCTCAACGCATCGCACCGTCTTCAAGACGACGCATTGCTTCGCCGCGCAGCTCGTATGCCCCAGGCGTTCCCCGGCGCTGGCCCAAGCTGCTTGCGTCACGAAGGCAATATGATGCGGTGAATGTCGTTGTAGAACGCCAGTCCCATCATGGTAAGCAACAGCGCGAGGCCGACATATTGTCCGGCCATCATCACTCGTTCGCTCACGGGGCTGCCTTTGACCAACTCAATAAGGTAATACAGCAGGTGGCCCCCGTCCAAGACGGGGATAGGCAGCAGGTTGAGAATCGCCAGGCTCAGCGACACCAGTCCCAGGAATTCCAGGAAGCGGGTCAGGCCTTGACTGGCATAGACATTGGCGACCTGGGCGATGCCCACGACGCCGGAAAGGTTCTTGGTCGAGGCCTGGCCGGTGACCAGGTTGCCGATCATGTTGAAGGTCGTGGCAGCGCGAGCCCAGGTGCTTTTCAGCGATTCGCTGAAGGCGCGAACGGGGCCGAAGTGCTGCATCACCGTCTCACGCGATGCCCCCTCGATACCGATGATCCAGTTCTGCGGCTGACCCTGCTGCGATTCGTAGCGTGCGGTCACGGTCAGCGGAATCTGCTGGCCGGCGCGTTCGACCACGATCGCCAGTTGCGGCGACTTGGCGGCAACCTGATGCAGCAGCTTGGTGAAGGCGATCCAGTCGGCGACGGGTGTGCCATTGAGACTGACGATGCGATCGCCGCTCTGCATACCCGCGGCAGCGGCCGGCAGGCCGGCGTTGACCTTGTCGACTACGGCGGGCGGGGATGCCGGCTCCAGGCCGAGCTTGTCTGCGTACTGGCCCAGATCCTGGCCGGCCGGTAATTGGTTCAGCGGCAGGGTAATCGTGCGCTGCGTGCCGTCTGGATCGCGCAAGCTCAGCGGCAGCGGCGTACGACCGAGCATGCCGTTGGCGATGGCTTCCATGGTGTCGCTGTACGTTTCGACTTGCTTGCCGTCGACTGTAAGAATGCGATCGCCGTTGCGGATGCCCGCTTCGGCAGCCATCGTTTGCGGTGCTGCGGTCACCACTGGCGCGATGTCCGGCTTGCCCAGCATGAACATCACCCAGAAGGCGACGATGGTGAAAATCAGATTGAAGCCCGGGCCCGCCGCGACGATCGCGATGCGCTTCCACACCGACTTGCCGGTGAATTCCTGGTCGAGCAGTGCGGGGTCGACGTCACCCTCGCGCGCATCGAGCATCTTGACGTAGCCGCCGAGCGGAATCGCGGCGATCTGGTACTCGGTACCGTCCTTGCCGATGCGTTTCCAAATGGCGCGGCCAAAGCCGACCGAGAAGCGCAACACCTTGACGCCACAGCGGCGCGCGACCCAGTAGTGGCCGAACTCGTGAAAAGTCACCAGTACGCCAAGCGTGACCAGCAACCAGAATATCGAGCCAAAGAAAGGATTCATCAAAGAGAACGTGTCCGCGGGGAGTCCAAGCTTATCAGCAAGCGCTGCAGAGCACCCGTCGAGCAGCCTCCCTGGCCAACCGGTCTCGCTCGACAAGCATCTGGACATCGACCACGGGAGCGGGCGGCAGTTCCGTAAGTACGCTTTCGACGACGTCGGCAATCGACAGGAACGAGAGGCTTCCGGCCAGGAAGGCCTCTACCGCAACCTCGTTGGCTGCGTTAAGCAGGGCCGGTGCATCGCCGCCAGCGCTCAGCGCCTGGTAAGCCAGGGCCAGGCAGCGGAAGGTGGTCAGGTCGGGCGCCTCGAAGGCCAGGGCGCCGCTGGTGGCCAGGTCCAGCATGGAGACCCCGGCATCGACCCGTTCCGGCCAGGCCAGCGCGTGCGCGATGGCCGTGCGCATGTCCGGGTTGCCCAATTGGGCCAGCACCGAACCGTCGACATATTCGACCAGGGAATGAACCAGGCTCTGCGGGTGCACCAGCACCTCGATGCGGTCGACCGGGGCGCCGAACAGATGGTGCGCCTCGATGACCTCCAGCCCTTTGTTCATCAAAGTGGCCGAATCGACAGAAATCTTGCGGCCCATGACCCATTTGGGGTGTTTGCAGGCCTCATCGGGCGTAACGCCGGCCAGTTCAGCGCGGCTGCGGCCGCGGAACGGGCCGCCGGAGGCGGTCAGGATCAGGCGGCGTACGCCGCTGGCATCCAGATCGGGTCGGCCGCCGGGCAGGCATTGGAAGATGGCGTTGTGTTCCGAGTCGACCGGGATCAGCTCGCCGCCGCCCTCGGCCAGAGCCTGCAGCAGCAGCTGGCCGGCCATCACGATCGATTCCTTGTTCGCCAGCAGCAGGCGCTTGCCGGCGCGCGCAGCCGCGAGCGTGGAATCCAGTCCGGCGGCACCGACGATGGCTGCCACGACCGTGTCGCACAGCGAGCTTGCGGCCGCCACGGTCAAGGCGTCATGGCCGCTGGCGACCTCGCACGTTACCCCGGCGGTACGCAGGCGCTGCGTCAGCTGCGCTTCCAGCGCGCTATCGGCGATGACCGCCAGTTCGGGACGGTGGGTGACGCATAGTGCGACCAGCGCGTCGACATTGCGCTGCGCGGTCAGCACGGTGGCGCGAAAGCGCTCGGGATGGCGGGCGATCACATCCAGCGTGCTGCCACCGATCGAACCGGTGGCGCCGAGGATGGCGACCTTGCGAGGAGCCGCGCCGGTCATAGGCCGAGCAGCAGCTTGCCCGCCGCAAAGACGGGCAGGGCGGCAAAGACGCTATCCATGCGATCGAGCAGGCCACCATGGCCGGGGAAGAGGTTGCCGGAGTCTTTCACGGCAGCGTGGCGCTTCATCAGGCTTTCCAGCAGATCGCCCACGATGGAGGCGACCACGGTAAATACGGAGAGCACGACCAGGCCGGCCAGCTTCAGGTCGGTCACGCCGAGCAGCCAGCCGCCGAAGCCGGCGACCAGGGCGCCGGCGACAAAGGCGCCGTAGACGCCCGCCCAGGTCTTGCCGGGGCTGATCGTCGGGGCGAGCTTGCGCTTGCCGAACAGTCGTCCGCTGAAATAGGCGCCGATATCCGCCGCCCAGACGATCGCCAGGGCGAGCAGCGTCCACCAGTGGCCGTGCGGCGGCTGGCCATGAATCTGCATGCCGGCGACCCAGGCGGGGAAGATCACCAGTGCGCCGGCCCCCAGCTTGAGCAGCTGGTTTTCGCGCGTGGGCGCGGCAGCGAAGGCGAAATGGCGCAGCCACTGGCAGGTGGCGATCCACCACAGCACGCCGAGCACGATCAGCCAGGGCCACAGCCCGCTGTTGCGCAGCGACCAGAGGCCGAAAAAGATCACCGTCGATGCCACCAGCAGGCTCGCGCGCAAGCCTTCGTTGGTGACGCCGGCCAGCCGGGTCCATTCCCAGATAGCAGCCAGGAAAGCGATCGCTACCAGTGGTGCAAAAATTTCCGTCGAGGGCCACAGCACCAGCAGCAACGCCAGAGGGAAAAGCAGCAGGGCCGTCATTACTCGCTGAAGCAGCATGGTGTCCTCGTCAGCCCTGGGCGACCTGGTCGCCGGTGCGGCCGAAACGGCGTTCGCGGCGGGCGTAATCATCGATCGCGTTTTGCAGACTGACTTGATCGAAGTCGGGCCACAAGGTTTCAGTGAAATACAGCTCGGCATAGGCCAGCTGCCACAACAGGAAATTGCTGACGCGGAACTCACCGCCGGTACGGATGAACAGATCCAGCGGCGGCAGGTCGGCCAGGCACATCCAATGGCCGAGCAAGGCTTCGTCGATATCATCCGGACGGATCTCGCCGCGCGCGACGGCCTCACCGGCCTTGCGTGCTGCCTGCACGATGTCCCAGCGACCGCCGTAATTCACCGCAATGTTCAATTGCAGTCGGGTATTGGCCGCCGTGCGCGACATGGCCGCGTTCATGCGCTGACGTAAGCCGGCTTCGAAGGCGCTCAGATCGCCGACGAAGCGCACGCGCACCTGCTGTTCGTGCAGTTCGTCGACCTCTTTGTCGAGCGCGCGCACGAACAATTCCATCAAGGCACCGACTTCGTCTTCCGGCCGTTTCCAGTTTTCGCTCGAGAACGCGAACAGCGTCAACGCCTGAACGCCCTGCCGAATGCAGCCTTCGATCACTTCGCGCACGGCTTTGCGGCCCGCGTTGTGGCCGAAGGTGCGTGGACGATGGCGCGCTTTCGCCCAACGACCATTGCCATCCATGACGATGGCAATGTGGCGCGGGACGGTGCTGGGCTTGGAATCAGTCATGGATGTGCAAGGGCGAAACCGTGCTGCCTTCTTCTCAGTGAGCGAGGCCGCTTTGAGCGGATGAAGGGCGGGTGTGCGCCTTGACGCGACGTTGATGCACTTCCCGATGTGTCGATTATGCATCGATAGCCGCCCGACTCCCCCCGGAGTGGGCGGCACCGACAGCCGTCAGACGGCCATCAGCTCATCTTCTTTGCGCTTCACGACGTCGTCGACTTCCTTGACGAAACGATCGGTCAGCTTCTGGATATCGTCCTCGGCGCGACGCTCGTCGTCCTCGGTGATGGTCTTTTCCTTCAACAGATCCTTGACCTGCTGCATTGCATCACGACGCACGTTGCGGATCGCGATCTTCGCGTTCTCGCCTTCATGCGAGACGTGCTTGGCCAGTTCTTTACGGCGCTCTTCGGTGAGCGGCGGCATGTTCAGGCGGATCACGGTGCCGGCGGTGTTCGGCGTGATACCGATGTCCGAGGCAAGGATTGCCTTTTCGATGGAAGCGACGTGGCTCTTGTCGAACGGCGTGATGATGATGGAGCGGGAGTCGCCCAGGCTCACCGAAGCGACCTGGTTGAGCGGCATTTCCGAGCCATAGGCCGAAATGCGGATGTTGTCGACCAGCGACGTGCTGGCGCGTCCGGTACGCAGACGGGTCAGATCGTGCTTGAGCGAGTCGATGCTCTTGCCCATGCGGGTCTGGGCATCGTTCTTGATGTCGTTGAGCATGGGTATCACCCTGGAAACGTGCAAGCCGATGAGTATAGCAGGCGTGTTAGGGGTGAGGAGTAAGGGGTCAGGAGGGTGCTTTGGCGCCTCGCTCTTGACCCCTCACTTCTCACTCGCGGTCAATCGACCAAGGTGCCGATCGCTTCGCCCTTCATGATCCGCATCAGGCTGCCTGGCACGGTCATGTCGTAGATGCGCAGCGGCATCTTGTGGTCGCGGCACAAGGCGATGGCTGCGGTGTCCATCACAGCGAGCTTGCGTTCGATTACCTGGTCGTAGTCGAGGTGTTCGTAACGCGTTGCATCGGCATGGCGGGCCGGGTCGGCCGAGTAGACGCCGTCGACCTTGGTGGCCTTGAGCAGTAGTTGTGCGCCCACTTCCACGGCACGCAGCGCTGCGGCCGAGTCGGTGGTGAAAAACGGGTTGCCGGTGCCGGCTGCGAACAGCACGATGCGCCCTTTTTCGATATGGCGAATGGCGCGACGGCGAATGAAGTCCTCGGCCACGTCGTGGATCTGGATCGCGCTCATCACGCGTGCGAAACCGCCGCGCTTTTCGATCGCATCCTGCATCGCAAGGGCATTCATCACCGTGGCGAGCATGCCCATGTGATCGCCTGTCACACGGTCCATGCCAGCGGCTGCGAGGCCGGCGCCGCGAAAAATATTTCCGCCGCCGATCACCACGCCGATCTGAATACCGGCGCGCTGGATCTCGATGATTTCGTCGGCAAGGCGGCCGATCACTTTGGGGTCGATGCCGTAGTCGGCCTCACCCATCAAAGCTTCGCCGGAGAGTTTGAGCAGGATGCGTTGGTACTTAAGCTGTTCGCTCATGGGGTCTCCGAATTGTGTGGGGCAAAACGGCCGTATTGTAATGGACGGTGTGCTAGGGGGCGAGGGCTTTCGTACGCTGGGGCCGTTTTCTCACTCCTCACTCCTCTCCACTCACTCCTCTCCTGCGGGCATAAAAAAAGCCGTGGTTTCCCACGGCTCTTTAATGTCCAGAAGTGAGGCGGCGCGGCCCTTAGACCTGCATCGCCTTGGCCACTTCGGCCAGGTAGTCTTCCTGGATCTTCTCGACGCCTTCGCCGACGGCCAGACGGACGACGCTGATCACATCGGCGCCTTCCTTCTTCAGCGCGTCGCCGACGGTGACATTGGTGTCCAGCACGTACGGCTGGCCGACCAGGGTCACTTCCGAGACGATCTTGTTGATCTTGCCGGCGATGATCTTCTCGAGGATTTCGGCCGGCTTGGCCTTGTCCTTGTCGGTCATCTGGCTCAGCGCGATCTCTTTTTCCTTCGCGACGAAGTCGGCCGGGACGTCTTCAGGCTTGATGTGCGGCGGGTTCATGGCGGCCACGTGCATGGCGATGCCCTTGGCCAGCTCTTCCGAGCCGCCCTTGAGCGCCACGATCACGCCGATCTTGCCGCCGTGCGAATAGACGGCCAACGGGCCATCGTTCGACACCTGGGCAACGCGGCGCACGTCGATCTTCTCGCCAATGGTCGCGGTCTGGGCCTTGGCGGCCTCTTCGACCGTGCCGCCGTCAGCGTGCGGGGCGGCCTTGAGCGCTTCCACGGTGGAGGCGTTCGCCTTCAGCGCGTCCTGGGCGATCTTGTCGGTGAACTCGATGAAGTTCGGCGCCTTGGCGACGAAATCGGTCTCGCTGTTGATCTCGACCAGGACGGCGTGGCCGTTGCCCTGGGCGACCGAGATGCGACCTTCGGCAGCAACGCGATCAGCCTTCTTGTCGGCCTTGGCCAGACCGGTCTTGCGCAGCAGCTCGGCAGCCGCGTCGATGTCACCGTTGGTCTCGGTCAGGGCCTTCTTGCAGTCCATCATGCCGGCGCCCGAGCGCTCGCGCAGCTCGCTGACCAGTTTTGCGGTAATGGGGGTGCTCATCTGCAATCCTCAGAATCTTGGAAACGCCCCGGCCGAAACCGGGGCGGGTAAAAACTTACTCGGCGTCCGTCGACGACTCGTCGCTGCCACGACGGCCACCACGGCCACCGTCACGACGCGGCGCGCCAGCGCCCTTCTTGGCCGGGCCGCGGTTGTCGCGACGCGGCGGAGCAGCCTTGCGCTCTTCCTTGGCGACCGGGTTGCCTTCTTCGTCGAGCTCGACGAACTCGTTGGCATCGCCCTGGGCGGCGGACGGCGCAGCGGCCTTGCCTTCCAGGATCGAGTCGGCGGCGGCGTGGGCGTACAGCTGGATCGCGCGGATGGCGTCGTCGTTACCCGGGATGGCGTAGTCGACCAGTTCCGGGTTGTAGTTGGTGTCGACCACCGCGATGACCGGAATGCCGAGCTTCTTGGCTTCCTGCACGGCGATGTCTTCGTGGCCGATATCGATCACGAACAGCGCGTCGGGCAGACGGTTCATGTCCTTGATGCCGCCCAGCGAGTTTTCCAGCTTGTCGCGCTCACGACGACGGGCCAGCACTTCGTGCTTGACCAGCTTTTCGAAGCTGCCGTCGGTTTCAGCGGCTTCCAGCTCTTTCAGGCGGGCAACCGACTGCTTCACGGTGCGGAAGTTGGTCAGCATGCCGCCGAGCCAGCGGGCGGTCACGAACGGCATGCCGGCGCGGGTGGCTTCCTCGGCCAGCGCTTCGCGAGCGGAGCGCTTGGTGCCGACGAACAGCACGGTGCCGCGCTTCTGCGCAACGCCCGAGAGGAAGTTCATCGCGTCGGTGAAGAGGGGGAGGGTCTTTTCCAGATTGATGATGTGGATCTTGCCGCGGGCGCCAAAGATGTACGGGGCCATCTTCGGGTTCCAGTAGCGGGTCTGGTGACCGAAATGCACGCCAGCTTCGAGCATCTGGCGCATGGTGACTTGTGCCATGGGTGTAACTCCAAATTTTATGGGCCGGTTGGGCCCGGGGGTTGGGACCTCCACGTATCCCCGGCTTCGACCATGAACCCCCATAAGTGTGAGGAAGATTCATGGCACCCCGAAGACGGTGCCGATACGTGTGTGGCGTTTAGTTGTCCAATCAAGGACTTAAGGGATCGGCCGCAGGGCGGTTTACAATCCCAGACGCTTTGCGACGGCACGGTCTCGACGGTGGAAACCAGGAGATCGGGCCAGCAAAACTCCGAAATTGTAGCCGGTTAGCCGGCAGGGCGGCAAGCCACTGGTTTTTCAGGGCTGCCGCCGCCATTTGAGTGGAACCATGGCAGTTACCCTGAAAACACCTCAAGACATCGAAGCGATGCGCGTGGCCGGCCAACTGGCCGCCGAAGTGCTGGCGATGCTCAAAGAACACGTCAAGCCCGGTGTCACCACCGAAGACCTCGATCGCCTGGCCTACGAGCATATCGTCAACGTGCAGAAGGCGATTCCGGCGAACGTCGGTTACAACGGCTTTCCCAAGACCCTGTGCACGTCGGTCAATCATGTGATTTGCCACGGCATCCCCACGCCGACCAAGACGCTCAAGGACGGCGACATCATCAATCTGGATGTCACGGTCATCAAGGACGGCTGGCACGGCGATACCAGCCGCATGTACTTCGTCGGCACGCCGTCGGTACTGGCCAAGCGGCTGGTCGACACCACCTATGAAGCGATGATGCGCGGCATCGAATCGGTGCGCCCGGGCGCCACCCTTGGCGATATCGGCCATGCGATTCAGAAGCATGCCGAAGCGGCGGGCTTCTCGGTGGTACGCGAGTACTGCGGTCATGGCATCGGCAAGGTCTATCACGACGAGCCGCAGGTGCTCCATTACGGCAAGGCCGGCAACGGCCTGACCCTGCAGAAGGGCATGACCTTTACGGTCGAGCCGATGGTCAACGCCGGCAAGCCGCAGACCAAGCAGCTGCCGGATGGCTGGACGGTGGTGACCAAGGATCATTCCCTGTCAGCGCAGTGGGAGCACACCATTGCGGTTACCGATGACGGCTTTGAAATCCTGACGCCCTGGCCGGATGCCTGATTAGGGCGGCGAGGCCGGCCGCAAACGCGGCTTTACAGCAAGCGCAGCGAGCGGCTTTACTGTCCCCATGGTTGCCTCCGTTTCACTCCCGCCGCTGCCCCGCCTCCCCATCGCCATTCCCCGCTCGGGCGTATCGAGCGAGGCGCGGCGTGCGTTGCGGCAATTGCTCGGCGACCTCGATCGCGCGCTTGCCACCGCATTTCGCGATGGTGCCGATGCCACTGCGTTGGCGCGGCGGCGTGGCGAGTCGGTGCAGCGGATCGTCGTGCATGTGTGGAATGCGTGCCTGGGCGATGTGACCGAGGCGGCTCTGTTCGCTATCGGCGGTTTCGGCCGCGGTCTGTTGTTTCCCCATTCGGACGTCGATTTGCTGGCGCTGGTCGAGCACGGCGATCCGCCGCGTCTGCGTGCGCTGGAGCAATGCTTCGCCACCTTGTGGGATGTGGGTCTGAAAGTCGGGCATGCGGTGCGCAATCCCGCGCAATGCAAAGAGCTGGCCGCGCAAGACCCCAGCGTATTTACCAGCCTGCTCGATGCGCGCCGTCTCGCCGGCGACCCAGCGTTGGAGGAACGCCTGCGCGCGATCGTCGACGACCCGCAACTGTGGCCGCCGCGCGCCTATCTCGACGCGCGCCTGGCTGAGCGCAATGCGCGGCATGCGCGTTTCAACGACACGGCCTACAACCTCGAACCGAATCTCAAGGACGGTCCGGGCGGCATGCGCACGCTCGATTCGTTGCGCTGGCTGGGTCGCCGACTGGCGCACGCGAACGATTTTCGCGATATGACCGCCGATGGTCTGCTCGACCCGGCCGAACAGGAGACGCTGGAGCAGGCCGAGGCGACGCTGCGTCGCTATCGCTGGGCCTTGCACCTGGAAGCCGGGCGGCCGGAAGAGCGCCTGTTGTTCGACTACCAGCGCCCCTTGGCGGAGCGGCTGGGGTTTCGCGACGAACATGCGAAGAACCTTGGCGTCGAGCAATTCATGCAGGGCTATTACCGCGCTGCCAGTCAGATCGATCGGCTGGGCGCGCAAATGGTCGAGCGTTTCGAGGAGATGCTCGAAACGCCCAGCGAGCCGCAGCCGGTCGGTACGGATTTCGTACGCTACGGTGCACGTCTGGCGGTACGCGATCCGGATCAATTGCTCTATCGACCCGCCACGCTGGTCGAGCTGTTCATTGCGCGCGTGGAAGCGCCCGGTATCGTCGGCTTTACCGCCGACACGATGCGTCGACTGCACCAGGCGACGGCCGTACTCGAAGGCCAGCTTGCCGACGATCCGGCCGTGCTCGATGCCTTCCTGCGCCTGCTGCGCATGGGCGCGCCGGCGGTCGATGCCTTGTGGCGGATGAATCGCCACGGCTTGCTGGCGGCGATCCTGCCGGCGTTCGGCCGCGTATTTGGCCGCATGCAGTACGACCTGTTCCACGTCTACACCGTGGACGAACATACCTTGCGCGTGCTGCATAACGTGGCGCGTTTTGCCGACCCTGCGGCCAGGGCGGATTTCCCGATCGCCTGCGAAATCTGGCCGACGCTGGAACAGCCCGAGCTGATGCTGTTGGCTGCCTTGTTCCACGATATTGCCAAGGGGCGTGGCGGCGATCATTCGGTGCTGGGCGAAGAAGAGGCACGAAGCTTCTGCGCCAAGCTCGGCCTGGCTTTCGAAGACGGCGAACAGGTCGCCTGGCTGGTGCGCTGGCACCTCCTGATGAGTACGACCGCGCAGCGCCAGGACATCACCGATCCTGACGTGGTGCAGCGTTTTGCCGATCTCGTCGGCGACCGCAACAAGCTGGATCTGCTTTACCTGCTGACCATCGCCGACATCATCGGCACCAGTCCCAAGTTGTGGAACGGCTGGAAGGACCGCCTGCTCGCGGACCTCTATACGGCCACACGCTACGCACTACGCAGCGAAGAAGAGGTCTTCGGCGACGCGCCTACCCGGATGCGCGAATGTCGCGAGCGTGCCCTCGAGTTGCTGGAAGCCGAAGGTTTTTCCAAGGCGGCTTGCGTGCGGACCTGGGCGGACTTTCCCGAGCTCAGCTTTCTACGTCACCGCCCGGAGCAGATTGCCTGGCAGACGGCGGCGATCCTGCGTGCCAACGGGGCGACGCCGCTGGTCGAAGTCCATCCGCTTTCCGTCCGCGGCACCACGGAGTTGTTCGTTTACGTTCCCGATCGCGATGGCTTGTTTGCGGCGTTGACGGCGATGCTCGATCGCCTGCATTTCTCGGTGATGGAGGCGCGCATCCTCAGTTCGCACACTGGCATGGCGCTCGATACGTTCCTGTTGCTCGACGCCGCGACCCAGCAGCCGGCCACCGAAATGCGCGCCGAAGAACTCAAGCAACGCATGCTGCGCGCGCTGGCACAGCCGGGACATACGCACCAGCCGTCCAAACGCAATATGTCCCGCCACCTGAAGCATTTTCAGTTCGCACCGAAAATCGCCTTCAACGTGGTGGGAGACCGCACCCGCCTGTCGCTGGTGGGAACCGATCGTCCGGGTCTGCTGGCGGCGGTGGCGCAGGCGATGGCCGAGGCCGGCGTTCGCGTGCATGACGCACGTATCGCCACCTTCGGCGAGCGCGCTGAGGACTTCTTCCTGGTGACCAACCGCAATGACGAGCCGCTCAGTCTGCCGCAGCAGGATCAGCTCTTGCACAAGCTGCTCGAACGCATCAACCGATAGATTCGACCCCGGATTTTGCGCTGCCATGCAGCACAGCGCGGCGCATTCTCGCTACTATCTCCGCTGGTTTCTTTTAGGCTCCTTCTCATGCAAAGCATCGAATCCCTGATCGACGACGCCTTCGAACGTCGCAACGAGCTGGCCCAGGCCGAAGTCGAAACGCATCTGCGGCCAGCGGTGGAGCAGGTGATCGACTTGCTCGAATCGGGCGAGCGTCGCGTTGCCGAGCCGGACGGTAAAGGCGGCTGGACGGTAAACCAGTGGATCAAGAAGGCCGTGCTGCTGTACTTCCGCATCAATGGCAACCGCGTGGTCGACGGCGGCTCGGCGCAGGCGTTCGACAAGGTGCCGCTGCGCTTCGCGCACGGCAACGACGTGGAGCTGGAGACGCTTGGCGCACGTGTCGTACCGGGCGCGCTGGTGCGTCGTGGCGCCCATATCGCCAAGGACGCCGTGCTGATGCCCAGCTACGTCAATATCGGTGCCTATGTTGGTGCAGGCAGCATGGTCGACACCTGGGCAACGGTCGGCTCCTGCGCGCAGATTGGTGCGGGCGTGCATCTGTCCGGCGGCGTCGGCATTGGTGGTGTGCTCGAGCCGTTGCAGGCCAATCCGACCATCATCGAAGACAACTGCTTTATCGGTGCGCGCTCGGAAGTGGTTGAAGGCGTCGTGGTCGAGCGCGGCAGCGTGATCGGCATGGGTGTGTTCCTCGGGCAGTCCACGCGCATCTACAACCGCATGACCGGCGAAGTCAGCTATGGCCGTGTGCCGGCAGGCAGCGTCGTCGTTGCCGGCAGCCTGCCGGCCAAAGACGGTTCGCATAGCTTGTACGCCGCGGTTATCGTCAAGCAGGTGGACGAGAAGACGCGCAGCAAGACCGGTATCAACGAACTGCTGCGCAGCGCGGAGTAATCGCATGCAGGGGTCAGAAGCTTCGATGCGGTCGCCACGCGTTTACGTGTTGGCTGCCATCGTCGTTCTTCTGGCTATTGCAGCGGTAGCATTGCCACCCTATGCGCAGCCGCAGGGCTATCACCAGTTTGCCGATCGACGCAGCTGGCTGGGCATACCCAACACCGGTGATGTGGCATCCAATGCGTTCTTCCTGTTGTTCGCCGTGATCGGCTTGTGGACGGTGCAGCTGCCTGCGGTCAGGGCGATGAACACCGCGGCGCGGCATGCCTATGCGCTGATGTTTTTCGGCCTGTTGCTGACCGCGTTCGGGTCGAGTTACTACCACTGGTCGCCATCCGATGAGCGACTGGTGTGGGACCGCCTCCCGATGACCATCGTGTTCATGCCGTTGCTGGCGGCCACTTTCGCCGAGCGTTTGCGCTGGCGTTCGGACATGGCCTTGATCGTGCTGACGCTGTGGGGCGTGGGAACGGTCGTGTACTGGAAATTCAGCGGCAATCTACTGCCTTATCTGATCACCCAGGGCGGCTCGATCCTTCTATTGCTGCTGTCATTGATGCTCTTGCCCACGCCGTGGAGCGAGCGACGCTGGCTGGTGCCCGCACTCGCTTGCTACGCATTGGCATTTGCCTGCGAACAGCTTGATCCGGTCGTTTTTCGTGCGACAGGCGAGCTGGTGAGCGGGCACACGATCAAGCATGTCGCCGCGGCATTCACTTTTTTCTTCATCATTCGCATGCTGCAACGACAGCACCTCACGATGGAAACTCAGCAATGACCGCTGCCACGCTCTATGGACTTCCCAACTGCGATACCTGCAAGAAGGCGCGCAACTGGTTGGCACGCTTCGAAGTGCCGCATGACTTTGTCGACTACCGGGCCAATCCTGTGCCGGCAACCACATTGAAAGCGTGGGCCGAGCAGGTGGGCGGTTGGGAGAAGCTGGTCAACAAGTCCAGTACGACCTGGCGCAATCTGCTGCCGCAGCGCAAGAACCCTGGCAGCGATCCGGAGTGGACCTTGCTGTTGAAGGAGTATCCGGCGCTGATCCGTCGCCCGGTAGTGGTCCAGGCCGATGGCGCGGTGAGCGTCGGCTTCAGCGATAACGGCTTCAAGAAGTTGTTTGGCCGAGGATGATTTTTCGGCTGACCAGGATCCTGGTGATCGCGGCGCTGGCGTTGCAGATCAGCCTTGTCGCCTTCGGCAACATCACCGATTACGGCACCAACCTGGCGTTTGTGCAGCATGTGTTGGCGATGGATACGATCTTTCCCGATGCGACCATCCACTACCGCGCCATTACCTCGGTGCCACTGCAGCATGCGGCGTATATTTTGATTATCGCGTTCGAGACATTTGCCGCGATCCTGTGCTGGTCTGGCGTGTGGCGCATGTGGCGTAGTCGTCGCGCATCGGCCGCTCAGTTCCAGCGCGCCAAGGGATTGGCAGCGGCAGGTTTGAGTGTGGGTCTGTTGATCTGGCTCGTGGGCTTTATGGGGATCGGCGGTGAATGGTTCGGCATGTGGATGTCGGATCATTGGAACGGCATCGAGTCCGCGTTTCGCCTGGCGATCCTGTTGCTTGCCGCACTGATTTATCTGGAAAGGCGCGACGCCGAATTGGAATGACACCGCTATGTCCGACGTTTTTGACCTGACTTGCGATTTGATACGCCGCCGCTCCGTCACGCCGGAGGATGCGGGTTGTCTGTCGCTGATTGCCGCACGCCTGGAGAAACAGGGTTTCCGAATCGAACACCTGCGTTATGGCGATGTCGACAATCTATGGGCCGTGCACGGACAGAGCGGTCCGCTACTGATGTTTCTTGGGCATACCGATGTCGTGCCCACGGGACCGGAAGCCGACTGGCAGAGTCCGCCGTTCGAGCCGACCGTGCGGGATGGCTATCTCTACGGCCGTGGCGCGGCAGACATGAAAGGCTCGGTAGCGGCGATGGTCGTCGCGCTCGAAGCCTTTGTTACTGCCCGGCCAGAGCATGCGGGTCGTGTCGGGTTGCTGCTGACCAGCGACGAAGAAGGTGTGGCGTTGCATGGCGTGCGTGAGGTGGTGGAGCATTTCCGCGCGACCTGTGAAACCATCGACTGGTGTGTCGTAGGTGAGCCCTCGGCGAAAGCGAAACTGGGCGATCTGATTCGCGTCGGTCGTCGCGGCTCGTTGTCGGGCACGCTGACCGTGCGCGGCGTGCAAGGGCATGTGGCGTATCCCGAAAAGGCACTCAATCCGATTCATGCAGCTGCGCCCGCCCTGGCCGAATTGGCGGCGCAAGTATGGGATCAGGGCAATGCGGATTTCCCGCCGACGTCCTTCCAGATATCCAATCTCAATGCCGGTACCGGTGCCAACAACGTTATCCCCGGTGCGCTGACGGCGCTGTTCAATTTTCGCTTCAGTACCGCCAGTCGTGCCGAAGAACTGCGCGAGCGCGTCGAAACGGTACTCGGCAAGCATGGTCTGGACTGGCATATCGATTGGCATCTTTCGGGCGAACCGTTTCTGACCCCGCCGGGCGGCAGGGTGCGTGATGTCGTGGTGTCGGTGTGTCTGGATCTGTGCGGTGTCGAGCCTGAGCAGAGCACGGGCGGCGGGACATCGGATGGTCGCTTTATTGCGCCACTTGGCGCCGAGGTCGTGGAACTGGGGCCGGTGAACGCGACGATTCACAAGGTCGACGAATGCGTGGCCATTGCCGACTTGGAGCGTTTGCCTTCGCTGTATGAAGCCATCTGCGAGCGAATGCTCGCCTAAGGACGCGCCGCGGCAGCCTGCGCTATCGGTGGGGCCTGCTCGTGAACGGGGCGTACGGTATAGCCCACCGGCGTCCACTGGTTGCCGTTACGCATCAGCGAAACGGTTTCCAGCAGCGGCGCATTGGTATAGGTCGCGCTGTAGATCACATTGAGATATTCGCCGGGCGGCAAGCCGCTGGGATCGCTGATATGCGCGACCTGTAGCCACTCGCGGCCTTTCAGTGCGCCCCATTGCCGATGCAGGCCAGTGAGATATTTTTTCCAGGCGCTCTTGCTGACGCTCTTTTGCAAGACACCATCGCTGTTCTGCCACATGACGTCGGCTTGATCGGCATCCGCTTGCGCGAGCCAACTGCTGGCCGTAGCCATGGCGTTATCGAGTGTCTGCGTATCCTGCGCATGAGCGCCGATCGCGACAACCGAAAGCGTCATGCTCAGTGTGATCACAAGATAGTGAGCGCGCTTTACAACGCGCCGAAGAGCGACACGATCAATCTGGCTCATGCTCGCTTGCCTCCTTGTGCGACGTGCTATCCCCAAAGTGCATCGTCAGTAAAGCAAAAGCGTTGTTTCGCAGTGCGACCGACCTCCCCGGTCAGCGCACTGTGGCCATGAATGTCCTCCTGCCAGCGAGGGCAGTCAAGCGCGATTAATGTGGCGGGCGCAGTGTCAAGGTGTAGTGATCCGGCCCGGGCAGCAAGGGTGTCGGACGGCCGTTCACCCAGTCCTCGTGGCCCGCGCCGTAGAACGGTGACAGCGGGTTGTCGCTCTGGCCACCAGGCATATGCAGGATGCTTTGGGCCTCGTGCCCCGGACTGACGTCGAGACGTTCCGACGCCCCAAACGCGGGTCCAGCCACGCGCGGCATATTGGTATCGCCCGCGAGCGCCTCTTGGGGCATGTTCAGTAGTCGTGCAAGCGGACTCGGCAGGACGCGCGCCAGCGGTTGATCGATGGCCGCGCGATTGGCCTCGCCCCAGGTACGTGCCGACAGGCCGCCCGGCTGCTTGCCCAGATCGTTGGCAACTTCGCGCGCCGCGCCTACCAGCAGGCTATCCCAGTCGCTGTATTTGGGGTCGAGCAGATTCATCGGTTTGTCGCGGACCATGATCCACACGGCGGCTTCGGAGCTACTCAGGTTTGGCCAGGTGAAATCGCTGTAGCGGGCCTTGAGGCGCTCGACGAAAGGTGCGAGCGCATCTTTGAAAACCTGCTCGCGGAATGCGCGCACCAGGCGATAGTCGACGCTGTCGACTGCGGCACGGTTCGTCCATTGCGCAGTGAGCTGGCGCAACTGGACCAAGGCGGGTTCCTGTGTGCTGGCCAGCGTGTCCTGCAACAAGCGCTGCCAACGCCCGAGGAACACGGCGCGGTTATCCAGCTGCACATCCAGCAGATTGCCGGGCGAGAAACTGTTGCGTGCGCGTAAGTCGTCGCGGATCTGCTGGGCACGGGCGCCAAGATCGTGGCCGCCGTTGCCGAGCACGGCAAGCTCGGGGCCGTCGACTGTGCGGTTATTTGCGGTCCACAGCCGGCCATCCGCCGGATCTTCGATGCGCGGATATTGCGCAGCAGGCAACCAGCCCATCCAGCCGTGCTCGGCAAGCGAGCCGTCGATCGCATGCTGCGGATCGACATTCGAGCGAAGCGGGATGCTGTTGGCGGCGATCGTCCAACCGATATGCCCAGCATTGTCGGCGACCAGCAGATTCTGCGGGGGCATCCCCAAGGTAGGGGCCAGATCGAGTGCGGCGTGCGTGCTGTTCATACGTTCCAGCGACGCGAAGCCCAGGTTGTAGCCGTGGGCCATGCCACCGACCCAGGCCAACGCAAGCGGCGCACCGTCGGCATCGGCGGCCATGATCGGCCCCCAGCGCGTGTCTTCCACCGTGAGCGTGCGTGAGGCCGCTCCCCTGATGTGAATGACTTCGTCATGCGTCTCGATCGTGGCCCAGCCTTCAGGCACCTTGTAGCGCGACTTGTCGCTGGGATCGCGTTGCACGCGGAACCAGTCCTGCCAGTCGCCGTAACTGTTGGTGAAGCCCCACGCTATCTGACCATTGCTTCCAACCACCATGGCGGGCGTACCGGGCAGGGTGACGCCGTTGACCTCACGCGTGCCGTTGGGTGCGGTGCTGTCGGTATATCGGAAGCGTGCACGGAACCAGATATTGGGCACGCGCAAGCCCAGATGCATATCGTTGGCGAGGATGGCCGCGCCCGTTTCAGAGAGGTTGCCGGCGATGGCGAAGCTGTTGCTGCCGGGTCGCGCATCGTCGAGCGCGGGCGCGATCGCCGAGGCAAGCACGCTTGCATCGCTGCTCGAAGCGGCAGGCGTAGTTTTGCGCAGGTCGAAAACATCCGGGCCAGGAATCACTGGCGGTCGCGAGAGATCGCCCCTCAGCGGCGCTTCCCAATCCGGATTGGGTGCGAGCAGGAAGTCCACCAGCGCATCGGGCAGTTCGGAGCGCATCCGGATGATGCGTAATTCACGTTGGTTACGGCCGTCTTCGTTGAGGTCCAGATACATCGCCGCGACGATCAGGAAAGTGTCTTCCGGGCGCCACGCCTTGGGCTGTGTCTGCAACAACAGATATTCCCACGGGCGGGTTTGCAGGTCGGCCAGACCGGCGTTGACACCCGCTGCGTAGCGGATCAGTTGCTGCTGCTGTTCCGGAGGGAGCTGTGCGTATGCTGCTTCGGCGACGGCGCGCAAGCGATGGCGACGATGATTGAGGTCGGTGTCGAGCGCGGCCGGCCCGACGAGTTCGGCCAGTTCGCCGGCAGCCAGGCGGCGCATCAGGTCCATCGAAAAATAGCGCTCCTGGGCGTGCACATAACCAAGTGCGTAGTCGATGTCAGCGCGATTTTTTGCTTGCAGCGTGACGGTGCCCTGTGCGTCGCGGGTTACGGCCACCGCATCGCCGAGACCGGGGAGGGTTCGTTCGCCGCTCAGTTGTGGGCGGCTGCCGTATATCAATGCCCAGCCGGTAAGCAGTGCGGCGAGGATGACGATGACGATGAGCGAAACAAGGAAGCGCAGCCAGCAGATACGGCCACGCTGTGTCCTGCGTGGCTTACTCGTCATTGGCGAAAACAGCGAAGATGCCAGCATAGGGTTTGACCATGAACGTGGGTGCGCCGGCATAACCGGCACCATCGAGGTAGAACTGTGAGATGGTGCCATCCAGGTACAGCGCATCACGGCAGCCGATCTGGTCGCGGAACAGGCGGGCGAATGTATGGAAATTCACCGGCGCCGTGCTGACCGCAAACACCACCTCGTGCGGTGTACGCGCGCAAACGCCGCTTCGCCATTTCATGCTGGACGAGTCGTCGACGAATTGATTGTTGAGCTGCCCGTCGATCACCAGCATCGGTCCGGACTGGGTTGCCCATTGTGCGGGCTTGCCATCGGCCTTGAAGTCGGTGCTGCTGCGTACTGCCGCGCGGCCATCGGGGTAGATCGCAAACACGCCGTTCGGCTGCAATGAAAAATTACCGGATGCCGGATTGCCTCGCGCGAGGTTCAACGGCACCTGTGCCTTGCCGTTTTCGACGTAAAGACCCAGCGGTGAGAACTGGCGGTCGTAGATGCCGGCATTGGCCGCGAACAACAGTTTCCGGTTTTTGGCCATGCCCCATTGCCGAAGCGTTTCGATCGTACCGAACGGCTCGCCGCTGTCGGGGTTTTTCCAGAACAGGGCTAAGGGCTCGCGTGCGATATCGACGGTGACGACTTTGAAACTCTGGCTGTCGAACACGATGTCGTTGCTGTCGACGGCCTGTGCCTGGCGCGTGCATCCGGCCAGGAAGCCGAGGATGGCCAGTGGCAACAAATAAAAGGGGAGACGTCGGGTGGGCGCGCACATAGCGCTGATGGTCGCCGGGGTGATACGACGGATGCAAGTCCATTACGCTTGGGGCGATTCGGCTGCGGCGCGGGTGTTGGCGCGCTAAACTGTTGTTTTTACGCGCAGCCGACGTTATGCCCTACACCCCTATTGTCGCTACCCTCGGCTACGTGCTGTCCGCGGACCGTCGTCGGGTGCTCATGATTCACCGCAATTCCCGTCCCGACGACATTCATCTGGGCAAGTACAACGGCCTGGGTGGCAAGATGGAGCCGGGCGAAGACATCGCCGCCTGCATGCGTCGCGAGATTCTCGAAGAAGCCGGTATCGAGTGCCAGTCGATGCGTCTACGCGGCACCTTGAACTGGCCGGGGTTCGGCAAACAGGGCGAGGACTGGCTGGGTTTTATTTTTCTGATCGACGCCTTCAGTGGCGAGCCTTTTGAGCGTAATCCTGAGGGGGCGCTGGAATGGGTAGAGCGGGATCGCCTGATGGAGCTGCCGATGTGGGAGGGCGATCGCCACTTCCTGCCGTTGGTGTTTGACGAGGATGCGCGGCCGTTTCATGGGGTGATGCCGTATCGGGATGGGAAGATGCAGTCGTGGGGGTTTACACGGTTGTGATGGGGTTTGCCTTGGCACCACATTCTCGTCGTTCTGCAGGGTTCGCCTCATTCTCCAACCTCGTCATCCCCGCGTAGGTGGGGATCCAGTGGCTTCGGTGTTGGGTTGTCGCTGGAGCGTCTGTCGCTCTGATTCTGCGCTTCGGCTAGAAAGTCGCCTTTGGCGTGTTTCGCCGACCTGCCGGTCGCCGAGTTACTTTCTTTGCTTGTCCACGCACGCAGTGCGAACGGCGTTAGCCGGCCCGAAGGGCGGAGGGCCGCAAGGCCCGGAGTAAAGAAAGATAACCAAAGAAAGGACACCCCTAGTCCGCCGTCGCTGCGCGACCGTGAGGCTTGGCCGGGCTTTTCGACAGGACGTCCCTGTCCTGTCGAAAAGGACTCGGCATCCCTGCCGAGTCCCCCTTCGGGGCCTGATCGTCCAAACCTCACTCGGCTCCCGAGGCGGCCCCAATAGCTGACCGCTCGCTACGCATCGCTTGCCAAGAGCGAAGATCGACCTCCAACCTCGCTCCATCTCCCCTATCCGTCATTCCGGCGCAGGCCGGAGGCGCTTTTCAACAGCGAAGCTGGTCATCCATACCTCAAGGTTTCCGCTTGCGATATGTCGTCTGACGAGCGAGAGCCTGAGGAGTAGATTCCGGCCTGCACCGGAATGACGAGAGGGGTAGGCGAGGGTGAGGGAGCACCTTAAGTCCTCGCCGCCACGACGCCTCGCGCACAGCTCCGGCGCACCTCAGAAGCGCCAGAAGTGTCCCCTATCGATTCGAGTAGGCGGCACGAACGGTTGTATCTCTCAATGCTGCTCAGAGCCTTGGCTCTAAAGGCCATTCTCTCTTTGGTTACTTTCTCTTTACTCCGGACCTAAAGGTCCTCCGCCCTGCGGGCCGGCTTCGCCGTTCGCATGCGCTACGCGCAAGCGTGGGCCAGCAAAGAGAAAGTGACTCGCTCGCCGGCAGGCGAGTGAAACGCCCGCTGCGTAAGCGGCCAGATCGCCCGAACACCCAGGCAAGAACCAAGCACTGACGCCACTGGGTGACCAGCTTCGCTGTTGTAAAGCGCTTCCGGCCTACGCCGGAATGACGAAATAGGAGAGGCTGCGCAAGCGGCCACGTCGCAAAAACACCAGCGCACCAAAAAACCTACTTCCACCTCCTCAACGCCACCACCGCATTCAACCCCCCAAACGCAAACGAATTGCTCACAGCGGCAGAAACAGCCATCTCACGAGCAACATTAGGCACATAGTCCAGGTCGCAAGCCGGATCCGCCTCCAGATAATTCAGCGTAGGCGGCACAATCCCCTCGCGCAGCGCCCCCATCACGGCAATCATCTCCAACGCCCCGGCAGCCCCCAGCGCATGCCCATGCATGGGCTTGGTCGAGGACACGGCAAGCTTGCGCGCATGCTCGCCAAAGACCTGATGAATGGCACGCGTCTCGGTGCTGTCGTTCGCCTGGGTCCCGGTGCCATGCGCACTGATGTAATCAACCTCATCGGGCGACATCTCTCCGTCGCGCAGCGCGGCCCTCATGGCTGCCGCAGCCCCCACATCCGAGGGTGCTGCGATATCGCCGGCATCGGAACTCATGCCGGCGCCGGCCAGCTCGGCCAGGATGGTGGCGCCGCGCTGCTGTGCATGTTCCAGGGTTTCCAGCACAAACATGCCCGCGCCTTCGCCCAGCACGATGCCGCGGCGGCCGGCGCTGAAGGGGCGGCATTCGGGAGCGAGTACGCGCATCGCTTCCCATGCGCGCAGGGTGCCCAGCGTGATGCAGGCTTCGGTGCCGCCGGCTACGGCGGCGTCGACCAGGCCGGAGCGGATCATCATCGCCGCTTGTGCAAACGCATGGTTGGACGAGGCGCAGGCACTGGCCACCACGAAGGTAGGGCCGGTGATGCCATGGGCCATGCTGATATGGCTGGCCGAGGCATTGATCATCATCTTGACGATGCCCAACGGGTGCAGCCGTGATGCGTTGTCGGCGTACAGGCGCCGGTATTGATCGTCGCGTGTGGCTTCGCCGGACGCGCCCGTGCCGACGACGACCGCGGTACGCGAGGCATTCTCGCCTTCGAAACGGATGCCCGACTGCGCGATCGCCTCATCGGCCGCCACCAGCGCGTACTGACCGGCCAGGTCCATCATCGCCGCCCGCTGTTCGGCGATGCGCGAGGTGGGATCGAAGCCTTTGATCTCTGCGACCACGCCGCCGGCGCGCAATTGATCGGCCGGGACGCGTTCAATGACGCCGATGCCGCTGCGGGCCTGGGTCATGGCTTTCCAGGTGGAGGCGGCGTCATTCCCGAGGGCGCAGATCGCCCCCATGCCTGTAATCACTATTCGGCGCATGGGTTATCCGGCGTTCTTGGCCGCGAGCTGCCGATCGATCGCTTCGACCAGATGGCCGACGGTGCCATTGTCGAAGTCCGTATCTTCGTTGGGCAAGGTGACGTCGAAATGTTCTTCCAGGTCGAAGATCACTTCGATGGCGTCGAGGGAGGCGATGCCCAGGTCTTTCAGGGTCGACTCGACCTTGATGGTGTCGATGTCGATCTTGGCCTGTTTGGCGATGATCTCGAACGTTTCCTGCTGTGTACTCATTTTCGCTGTCCTCTTATCCAAAAAGGAGGTTTTGGACGCGATGCGCCCGCCGCTTTCGCAAGCCTGACGAACTCGTTGGGCGTTGTCCAGCTGGGGTCGATGGGGACGTTGATCCTCGAACCTTTCGCCGGGCTTTTCGAACCCGGAGGCGCGCGGTCGTATGCTATGCGTCGGTTTGCGGTGGAATCCTGACGCGTGCGGTACCTGAATCAGCTCGAGCCCGACGCCCTGGTGGCGAAGTTCGCCGAGCATCCTCCTGTCGATTTTCGTGTGCTGGATGCGGCGGGTACGCCGGCCTTCGCCGCGGCCTTCGATCTGTTGACGACTGCCGACGCCCCGGTGCGCAAGCGCATGCTGGCTGCACCGGGATACCGCTGGTGGGGACGCCTCTTGCGCTGGCGCACGACCTTTGTCGGCACTACGGTTTCCGAATACGCCTTGTTCCCCCGCGATGCGAACGCCGATACGTTGCCCGGTGCCTTGCGCCAGGCCATCGGCAGGCAGCAGCGACTCTCGGTCGTCAAGGACATCCCTTCGGTGTCGCCTTTGCTCGACGATGCCAGCAATCACTGGAACCAGGCGTTTGCAGACGCTTGCGCGAACGAGGGCTTCATTTTGCTCGAAGGCCAGGCATTGGCCTATGTGCCCATCGACTTTGCGAACGAGGACGAATACCTCGCCCGTCTTTCCTCGGGACGCCGAAAGGATATACGCCGCAAGTTGCGCAAGCGCGAACAGGTCGAGGTGGAGGTCGTGCGCTGCGGGGATGCGTGCTTCGCTGCCGATGCGCTGGTGGACCAATTTTATGCTTTATATGAAAACGTCTATGCACAGAGCGAAATCCATTTCGATCGGCTGAGCCGCGACTTCTTCGCCGCTGTGTTACGCGATGCAGCGGTGAACGGCGTGATTTTCGTCTACCGCCATGAAGAGGCGATGATCGGTTGGAACATCTGTTTTGTGGTCGACGGCAAGTTGATCGACAAATACGTCGGCTTTGTCTATCCCGCCGCACGCGAGCACAATCTGTACTTCACCAGCTGGTTTCACAACCTGGCCTGGGCGCGCGAACGTGGCCTGACCCACTATGTCGCCGGCTGGACCGATCCCGAGATCAAATCCTATCTCGGCGCAAAATTTACCCTGACCCGGCACGCGATCTATTTGCGCAATCCGTTATTGCGCGCACTGGCGCGGCGACTTGGCCGATTCTTTGAAAGCGACAGCCAATGGGCGACGCATGAGCAAGCGTGATCCGCTGATTCTTGATTTCGACAGTTCCATTGGCGAGCTGCCCGGTGCGACGGTCATTGCCTTGAACGACTGGCAGGAAGCGATCCGCTTCGGCTGCACGCTGGGTACGTTCAGTACCTTGCGCAAGCACCTCGATACGCAGATGCCGGCCGATTACGGCACCGTGCTGATGGGGTCGGGCGATTATCACCATCTCACCTGGCCGCTGGTGGAGCGTCAACGCGGCAAGGGTCCGTTTCAATTGGTGGTGTTCGACAACCATCCGGACAATATGCGTTTTCCCTGGGGCATCCACTGCGGCTCATGGGTGCGCAAGGTGGCGATGCTTCCTTATGTGAGTCACGTGCATGTGGTCGGCATCACGTCAGGCGACATCGGCGCCAAGCACGCGTGGGAGAACTACTTGCAGCCGTTGCGTGCTGGCAAGTTGAGCTATTGGTGCATGGACGTAGACGTTGCCTGGGCGGCGAAACTTGGCATTGGCGACGCCTTCCGGCGTTACGACGATCCCGATGCCTTGACGGCCGCCTTCGTGGCGCAGCTGCGCAGCGCGCCGCAGGCGACCTATCTTTCGATCGACAAGGATGCTTTCAGTATCGATACCGCACGTACCAATTGGGATCAGGGGCGTATTGAAGAACATCACGCCATGGAGATCATCGAGGCGTTGCGCGGGCGCATCATCGCCAGCGACATCAATGGTGAGGTATCCGCGTATAGCTATCGCACCTGGTGGAAGCGCTGGCTGAGCGGCATGGACGGCCAGACGCCGGTGCCGCAAAGCGAACTCGACGCCTGGCAGGCGCAACAGCGCGCGCTGAATGCACGGCTGTTGACAGCGATCGCGGCCAGCAGCCTCTAGCCTGAGGCAGTGCGTTCCAGCACGTCGCAGATGCGCGCGAATTCGCTATCGCGCAGCCACAGGCTGTTGCTGATGGTCAGTGAACGTGCGGCGAAGTCGCGCGCTCGCGGCAATGCGGTCGGTGCGACGATGTCGCGCAGATACCCATAGTCGGGCAGGGCGTGGATAAACAGCCGGCTGACGCCCAGGCCGGCGGTCCAGAGTTCTTTCAGTGCCGCGTCGCGTGCCGTTTCGCTGGGCATCAACAGCAAGAGGAATGGCCACACGCCTTCATCGCCGGCGGCATCGTCGAATGCGACGATGCCGGGAATGCGGCGCAACCGTTCAAGTCGCCGTTGTGCCTGCTTGCGTGTCTCCTGCAAAAAACCATGCAGTCGCGGCAGCGCACGTGCGCCGACCGCCTGTCGCCAGCGACTGACGGTATGCAAGGGAATATCAGGGCCGAAATCGTCGCCGACGGCGGCCACGGGGTCGTTCGCGGCCAGCGCCTTGCGCAACGGATTGCCATAGACCAGCGACAGCAGCGACGGCCGATACATCAAGGCGTAGCCCGTCAGTTCCAGCGCGCGTTGCCGGTCCATGCGCGGGTCGGCGTGAATGATGTCGTTGTGGCTGGCCATAAGCGCATCGCGCATGGCCGAATCGCGTGCCGTCAGCAGGCCTCCCTCGAACAGGGTCAGCCCTTTGCCGACCGCCAGACTGAAGAAGCCCGCATCGCCTAGCAGGCCGACGCTGCGACCATCCTGGCGCGCACCGGTAGCTTGTGCGGCGTCCTCGATGACGAAGGCACCGGCGCGTCGCGCGATCGTGTTGGAGGTATGGACGTCAGCGACGCGGCCGGCGATATGCGTGGGTACGATCGCCAGCGTGTCAGGACCCGTGACGGCCGCCAGCTGTTCGGCGTCCATGTCGTAGTGATCCGGTGCAAGATCGCAAAGGCGCGGTACCAAGCCGGCGCGATGAATGGCCAGTGCGACCAGCGGACAGGTCCAGGCCGGTACGACCACTTCATGTCGTTCGGGCTTGAGCTTGCGCATGGCATGCAGCGTGACGACCAGCGCCGCTGTTCCCGAGCATTCCAGTTGCAACGGCGGTGTGCCGAGCCATGCGGTGGCTTGCGCGGCGAAATCCGCGCTGCCCGGACGCAGGTCAGTGACGTTGAGCGGAAGTCCGGCAGTCGGCGGAAGTTCGCGCATGGCCGCGTCTCAGTCGCCGGCAGCTACGCCCAGCGCCCCTTTGGCTTCGGTCGGCGCATCGTTTTCTGGATGCGCGCCGGTTTCGGCAAACGCCAGGCAGACGATACCGGCGACAATAACCGCCGCGCCCAGTACGCGCGGCCAGGTCAGCGGCTCGTGGAACAGGTAGGCCGAGAACAGCATCACGCTGACCACTTCCAGGTGGGTGACGGCAAAGGCCGGCCCGATCGGCGCGTGCTTGAGCAGAGTCATCCAGGTAAAAAAGTTGCCGACGTAGCCGACTACCGCAAAGTAGATCCACGGATGACCAAAGACACGCACGATCCACGCCCAGTTCGCTTCGGGCGGAAACGCATGGTTGCCGGCATATTTGAAGCTCAGCTGCACGATGGTGTCGAACAGCACCAGCACGGTGAAGCCGATCAGGTAGAAACGCTTCATCGGCTCAGCCTCCCGCCACGCCGACGATGGCCACGCCGAGCGTCACCAGCAGGATGCCGGTCACGCGCAGTGGCGTGAGCTTTTCGCGGAAAAGAATGCGTCCGGCAATCATGATCACCACGATGTTGATCGAACCCAGCAACACGCCTTCGGACAGATCGACCAGCGAAAGGAACGCGATCCACACCAGGAATTCGGCCACATAGGACACGATGCCGATCCAGATCCATGGCCGCGATGCCATATAGCGCCAGCGCGCCAGGCCATCGCCGGCATTGGGATCGCCGGCCGCCGCCTTGAACGCGAGTTGGCCGACCGTATCGAGGGTGACGTTAAGCAGCCAGAGCACTACAACCAGAGGCGTCACGCGCGCGCCCTCAGGCCGCTGCGCGCGCGGCGGGCTTGTACGTATCGGCAACGCGACCGAAGAACTCCGCGGAGCGTTCGGTAAGCAGGCGACGCTCGCGATCGATCGTGATCATGTGGTAGCTGTCTTTGAGCATCAGCATTTCCACCGGACCGGAGACGCCTTCCTCGACCAGACGCGCATTGGCGACGCTGGCGATGTCGTCTTCGAGCGCATGCGCCACCAGACACGGCGCCTGTACGCGCGGCAGATCGCGGCGCACCACCTTGGCCATGTTGTACATCTCCGCCAGCGAGGGCCAGGGATTGCCCGGGAGTCCGGCGGCGGCGCTGTTACCGCCGAGCATCAGACCGGCCACCTGCGCGCGCAGGCGTTCGTCGCGAATGCCGTAAGGCTCGTTTTCATGCACCATCCGGTGCTTGCCGATGCCGAACTTGCCGATCAGCGGCAGCAGGAACGACAGTCGGTTGTACCAGGGTGTGGCCCAGCCGTCGTAACGGAACGTCGCGCCGTAGACACCGACGCCCTTGATCCACTCGGGGCGCTCGGCGGCGAGCTTGAGCGACAGCACGGCGCCCATCGACAGGCCGGCGACAAACAGGTGGTCGACTTCATGGCGAAACTTCTCCGCCGCGGCCTCGACACTGGCGTACCAGTCCTGCCAACCGGTTTTCAGCAGGTCTTCGACGCTGCCGCAATGCCCGGCCAGCTGCATGCCGTACACGGAAAAGCCAGCCCGGCTCAGGCCCTTGCCGACCAGGCGCATTTCCGCCGGCGTGCCGGTCAGGCCATGAATCAGCAGCACGCCGGCGCGTCCGCCTTCGAAGCGGAATTCGACGTTTTCGATCATGAACGGACCGCCTTAGGCGCGACGACGTGGGACAAGACGGCAGGGAGCATGGGCACCGGGAAGAGCTGAGATTGAGCTTCCAGTGTGGGGCTGGACTCTTTCTGAGAACTTTCCGGGGGGATCAGGCCAGGTTCAATGCCCGTGGAACTGCCCCACGCCGATCGACACGCTGACCCCGCCGGTCGGGTGATCGCAGCTGCCGGTGCGTTTGGTGAAGTTGACGTCACCGGTTTGGTAGCTGCCGCCGAAGTGGCTGCCGCTGACCACGCCCATGCCCACGCTGCCGTGGACCTGGGTGTTGTTGTAGGTGGCGTCGTCGCAATCCTGGCGGGCCGCGGCCACGCGGTCCTCGTCCTCGTGGTAGGTGCGTCCGCTGGTGTCGCCGTAATACACGCCAGGCGCATCCTTGGGCTTGGTGCTGTTGCTATCGCTGGAGGCGGTAGCGCCGGAGCTGGGTTTGGCGGCCGCTGTGCTGCTCGACGCGGGCGCCATGGCCGGCGGCATGTCGTTGGGTAGCTTCAGATTCAACGGCGGGGTGGCGCTTTGCGCCTGTGCGCCCAACGCCGTCAGGCAGACTGCGATTGCGATCAGGGCTCGGTTCATCGTGTTCTGCCTCTTGGATTCAGTGCATTCAACGCATCGCGCGTCAATGCGTGCACCGTAGCGCTTTGGACGTCTGGCGGCGTTAAGAAGTTCCTGACATGGCGTCTCAGCGAGCTAGGACATCATTTATGAACTATTGCCCTCTAAAAAAGCCTTATTTGGCTGACAGATCTACGTGTCAAAGGTCACGTCGCTGGCGTTCTTGGTTTGAGAGGCTTACGTGCCTTTAATTGACGAAGGAGTCGTCATGTTCAAGAAGAGAGTCGTAGCTGTCATGGCGCTAGCGACGGGAGTGGCCTTGATCGCGGTCCATGCGCAGTCCGCTACTGCTACCCAGAGCCACCTAAACAAGACAGAAGGGCAACAAAGCGAAGCGAGGTTGTTGAGGTCGACAGATCCCGAGGCATCGCGCTTTCGCGCTGCAGGTCAATTGATTGCGGGCAGCCATTGCACGGCAACATTAATTGCCGGTTCTGCAGAACCGGCTCCCGATCGTCGTGCACTAATTCTTACGGCAGGTCATTGCGTCAAGGACACGATGACGACAAACGAGGTCATTACCGACCAGGCTGCGCCTGAGTCCTGGACCTATACGCCGGCATTCTTCATCGATACCCAGGCCGAGCATCAGTCTTTTCCGGTTGCCCGAGTGCTTTATGCAAGCATGAAAAACAGGGATCTTGCCGTCCTGGAACTCGACGCCACTTATGCTGACCTGAGTCGATTGAACGTCGCGCCGATGCGCCTGCAGACGCGGCCATCCTACGATGGCATGCCGATCGAGCTGGTTCAGATTCCTGTGGTTGGCGTCCCGCAGGATGAAAAGTTCATGCGTTATGCATCTTGTTCCGCTCGCCGCCCGACAGATATCTACGAAAACTACTCGCCGTGGTTCTGGAAAGACGCCGTAGCTAACGATTGCGCGGGTGTATCCGGCGGCACGTCAGGTTCTCCCGTGATGGCCGAGGGAGTAGACCGGGTAGTAGGCGTACTCAACACTACGGTCGACCGTGGCTATACAGGATGCGGTCCCGGCCGGCCGTGTGAGGTCGCCGGATCGGGGCACGTAGCCCGCGAAGGCGCCAGCTATTACATCCCAGTAGATACGGTGGCGTTGGCCCTTACGCCGCAGGGCGAGCTCGATATACACAAGCTCGATCAGGGCGATGGCATCCCTTTGCAGCGGCTGCACTCTGGATGGGACAGCCAGTCCTGCGTTCCGGATGAGGCCGGCGCTTGCCAGGTTCCGCGCAGGGATCTGGCTATCGATCCGCAGTTCGAGTTAATTCGTTACAAGGAGGGTCTTGCCACGGAGACGATCTGCGCCGACGAATGGGGTTACGGCCTGCCGTTATCAGTGGAGACGCAGCCGTTGGAAACATTAGCGATGCAACCGGTCGAGGGCATCCACATGCTGTGCGCCGTGGGTAAACGGGCCGGTAGCGACATCTGGCAATCGGTGGCAAACGCGACAATGCAATTGCGCAAGATCGACGATACCCCGCCTGCCCAGGCGCCTGTCATCGATGTTCCGTTCGACGAAGAGGATCGCTGGCAGGTAACGGCACGTGAGGCTTATCACGATACCCAGGTGGCAGTGATCAAGTTTGGTCCTTCGGACGAGACGGATTGTCAGGATATGGACGGGTATCGTTGGCAGCGCCGGGGCATGTTGACGACACTTGCCAAGTCGGGTGCGCCATGGCGGTTCTGCGCCTACGGATTGGACTCCGCGGGCAATGCCTCGCCTATCGGTTTTCGCGACTTCCGCTAGCGTGCCAACGGGTGCGCGATGCTCCGTGCGTTTGGCACGGAGCATCGTATGGACATCAGCCAGTGGTCTGGATGCTCTCGACGCGTCGCAGCCCGCGTGGCAAGACTCCACCGCGTGTGGCGCGGTTGCCACCGAATTCGACCAGGTCCGACCAGCGCAGGGTGAGCTTGCGCTGTCCGGCATAGAGCGTGACTTCGCCCTTGCCCTCGGTGACCACGGCCACGCCGGCAACGCGCTCGTCGCCCGAGCTCAGCTTGGCCTTGGGGATTTCGATCAGCTTGTTGCCCTTGCCCTTGTCGAGTTCCGGCAGCTCGGCGACCGAGAACATCAGCAGATGGCCTTCGGTCGTCACCACCACGATGCGGTCGCGCGACGGATCGGTGCTGATCTGCGGCTGCAGCACTTTGGAGCCGTCACTCAGGCTGATGATCTGCTTGCCGGCCTTGTTGCGGCCGGTCAGCGCCTCGAAGCGGGTGACGAAGCCATAGCCGAAATTGGTCGCGAGGATCAGACGCGTGTCGTTGTCTCCGGCGACCAGGGCATCGAAGCTGGCGCCTGATGGTGGCGTGAAGCGGCCGGTCAGCGGATCGCCGTTGCCGCGCGCGGAAGGCAACGTGTGCGCCGGCGTGGAATAGCTGCGACCGGTGGAGTCGATCACGGCTATTTGTTGCGTGGTACGGGCCTTCACCGCGGCAAGTAGACTGTCGCCTTCGCGATAGGACAGGCCGTCGGCATCGATATCGTGCCCCTTGGCGGCGCGGATCCAACCCTTCTGGCTGAGCACCACGGTTACCGGTTCGCTGGCGACTAACGCGCTCTCGTCCAGTGCCTGCGCCACTTCACGTTCGACCAGCGGCGAGCGACGGTCGTCGCCGTACTTGGCGGCATCGGCGCGCAGTTCGTCCTTGATCAGGCTCTTGAGCTTGGCCGGCGACTTCAGCAACACGTTGATGCGCGCGCGCTCTTCTTCGAGCTGGTCGCGCTCGGCGTTGATCTTCATCTCTTCCAGGCGGGCCAGCTGGCGCAGCTTGGTTTCGAGGATGTAGTCGGTCTGTTCGTCGGACAGCTTGAAGCGCGCCATCAGCACCGGCTTGGGTTCTTCCTCGGTGCGAACGATGCGGATCACTTCGTCCAGATTGAGGTAGGCGATGCGCAAGCCTTCCAACAAGTGCAGTCGGCGCTCGACCTTGGCCAGGCGATGGTTGAGTCGGCGCATGACCGTATCGGTACGGAAGACCAGCCACTCGCTGAGGATGCGCTTGAGATCCTTCACCTGCGGACGGCCGTCCAGGCCGATCATGTTGAGGTTGATGCGGAAGCTCTTTTCCAGGTCCGTGGTAGCGAACAGATGCTGCATCATCTCGTCGGCGTCGACGCGGTTCGAGCGCGGCACGATCACCAGGCGGATCGGGTTCTCGTGATCGGACTCGTCGCGCAGGTCTTCGATCATCGGCAGCTTTTTCGCGCGCATCTGCGCGGCGATCTGCTCGAGGATCTTCGACGGGCTGACCTGGTGCGGCAATGCGGTGATGACGATGTTGCCGTCTTCGCGTTCATACACCGCGCGTGCACGCGCCGAGCCGTTGCCGGTCTTGTACATCGCCAGCAGTTCGCTGCGCGGCGTGATGATTTCCGCGGCGGTCGGGTAGTCCGGGCCGCGCACGTGTTCGCACAGGTCGGCGACGGTGGCATCCGGATCGTCCAGCAGGCGGATGCAGGCGCTGGTGATTTCACGCAGGTTGTGCGGCGGGATATCCGTGGCCATGCCCACGGCGATACCCATCGAGCCATTGAGCAGCACGTGCGGCAGGCGCGCGGGCAGCCAGCTCGGTTCTTCCATGGTGCCGTCGAAGTTGGCGACCCAGTCCACGGTGCCCAGCCCCAGTTCGCCCAGCAGTACATCGGCGATCGGCCGCAGCTTCGATTCGGTGTAACGCATCGCCGCGAAGCTCTTCGGATCGTCGGGCGAACCGAAGTTGCCCTGGCCGTCGATCAGCGGATAGCGATAGGAGAACGGCTGCGCCATCAACACCATCGCTTCGTAGCAGGCGCTGTCGCCATGCGGATGGAATTTACCGATGACATCACCGACGGTGCGCGCCGATTTCTTCGGCTTGGCGCTCGCCGGCAGTCCGAGCTCGCTCATGGCGTAGATGATGCGGCGCTGGACCGGCTTCAAGCCGTCGCGGACGGAGGGCAGGGCGCGGTCGAGCACGACATACATCGAATAATCGAGGTAGGCGTTCTCGGCGTATTCCTTGAGCGGGATCTGTTCGTAATTGGCTTGCAGATTCATGAAGTTACGTCAGCTATAGGGTTGCCGCGGGGCGGCCTTAACCGGGAGATGGTGCCAGATCGAGGGGATTTTGGCTTGCCCAGGTCTCACCGGATGCGCCGGTGCTCACTCCTTCACCACCGTAAACCCCATCCCTTCCAACTGCTTCTGCAAGCTGTCGGGACCGGCCAGATGCCCGGCACCCACCGCGATGATGCTGGTGCCCCCGGCCGGATCGCGCAGACGCTTGGCGATGGTCTGCGCCCAGGCCTTGTTGCGATCGACGATCAGCTGTTTGTAGAGCTCGGGGCTTTCCTGCTGAAGCTCGGTGCTTTCCAGCCTGGCGATGACCTGGGTGTCGCCGTTCTTCCAGGCATCGATCAGCTCACGCAGTTTCTTCGGGCCTTCTTCGATTTCGCGGAAGGTCTGGCGCAGCATGTCCAACTGCAGCGGCTCGGGCATGCCGGCCAGGATGCGCAACTGCTGATCGGCCGTTTCGAGGCCGTCGACCGGCTTGCCATCCTTCGTCATGCGCGCTTTCAGTTGCTTGTCGACACCTTGACTCGGATCCATGCCCGCTTGAACCAGCGGCGTCACCGTAAGCACCAGGGCCGCCAACCAGGGTCGCATCGGTTCGAGCGACTGCTCGCCACGGGGTAGCTTCGCTTCGACCGCGGCCAGCTTGAGCTTTTCCCGGTCGGCGGCAGGGAGCTTCTGCGATAGCGGATGCGCAGGGTCCAGGCCGTATTTCATCACCAGCAACTGCATGGTGACCGGATCGTCATCGATCAGCTCGATGCTCAGGCGCTGGCTGCGATGGAGTGCATCGTCGAGCTTGGTCGACATCCAGTCGGTATCGGACGGCAGCAGATGCACGGTGCCGAACAGATAGATCGTGGTGTTGCCCTGCTTGACCGACCACAGCAGCGGCTTGGCCGACGCTGTGGTGACTAGCAGGAACGACAGCGTGATAACAGCGAGAAAGCGATAAAACCTTTGCACTTGAACCTCGGATCAGTCGTGTTGCTCGACGTTCTTCAAAAAGCCGATCAGGCCGTTGAAGTAGGTTTGCTGGTCGTCATACATCGCCATATGGCTGCCTTTGGGGCAGAGCAGAAACTGTCCCTTGGGCAGGCGCTTTGCCATCTGTGCCATGTAGGCGGGATCCATCGTGTCGTATTGCGCAGCGATCACGAGTGTCGGCACATCGATGCGATGCAGATCCTTGCTGCGGTCCCAGTTGAGCAAGCGCCCGCTGGCACCCAGTTCGCTGGGGCCCTGCATCAGCTGATAGAGGTGCTCGTTGAGATGGCCGAAGGCGCGGTTCACCGGGTCGGGCCACTGATCGTGCGGCATGCGCAGCAGATGCTGCTCATAGTGCATAGGAATCAGGATATCCATGTAACGCGGATCGTCGGTCTTGTGTTCGGCTTCGAGCTTTTTCACTTCAGCCAGCTTGGCCTGGTCCATCTTCGGCATAAGGACCTTGGTGGCGTATTCGTTATAGGCCGGGATCGAATCGACCATGTCGGAAATGACCAGGCACTTGAGGTGCTGCTGATATTTCAGCGCGTATTCGATCGCCAACACGCCACCCCAGGAATGGCCGAGCAGGCAGAAGTTGTCGCGGTCCAGGTGCAGCGCCTGGCGTACCTGTTCCACTTCTTCGACAAAGCGATCGGTGGTCCACAACGCGTCGTCCTTGGGTTGATCGCTATAGGCCGAGCCGAGCTGGTCGTAGTAGTAATACTCGATGCCGGCACCGGGGAAATAGCTGTCGAACGCTTCGAAGTATTCGTGCGTGGCGCCCGGGCCGCCGTGCAGCAGTAGCACCTTGAGCTTGGGATTGTTGCCAACCCGTTTGGTCCAGACGTGAAACTTGCCCTTGGGCGTGGTGATTTCGATCATCTTCACGCCGCCGGCGAGCACGTCGTCGCGACCGGTCTGATCGAAATAGCTGCCCGGTTTGGGCGAGCTCTCCACGGCCTGTGTAGCAAGGCTGAAACAGGCGCCCAGCAAGGCGACCAAGGCAACGACATAGCGCTTCATGGATTTCCCCTTATCGACCATGCCGGGACTATATCGTGGAGCGGTCGGTTGTCGCGACAAGCCTTACGATTCGTCCAGCGACAACGGCGCGGCAATGTCTTCCAGCGCACGCCGCTCGGCGGCCACACCCCAGAGCCAGACCACCAGTGCCGCGATCAGCATCAGCGCGGCCCCGCCGAGGTAGCCCCAGACAATGGCGATACGCTGGCCGCTACCGATCAGTACGCCGAACAGCCACGGCCCGATTACGCCGCCGATGGCCGTGCCCAGCGCATAGAACAAGGCGATGGCCAGAGCGCGCAATTCCAGCGGGAAACTTTCGCTGGCGGTCAGGTACGCCGAGCTGGCGGCGGCGGAGGCGAAGAAAAACACCACGCTCCACGCAAGCGTCTGGGTCTGCGCGGTAAGCACGCCTTGCCCGAACAGCCACGCCGTCAGCGCAAGCAACACCCCCGACATGGCGTACGTGATGGCGATCATCGGCCGGCGTCCGATCGTGTCGAACCAGCGGCCGAGCAACAGTGGTCCGAGGAAATTGCCGGCCGCGAAGGGCAGCAGGAACCAGCCCATGCGATCGTCGGCGATACCGTAGAAGCGGCTCAAGACCAGCGCATAGGTAAAGAAGATCGCGTTGTAGAAAAACGCCTGACAAGCCATCAGCACCAGCGTGACCAGGGTGCGTTGCGGGTAGTCGCGAAACAGCGTGCGTGCGACATCGGGCAGGCGCAGTTCACGCGGACGCAGGCGCAGTGTCGGTAGCGGTTCATCCGGCAGCGTCACGCCAAGCCGCGCCTCGATGCCGGTCATGATGCGCTCGGCTTCATCGACGCGACCGTGCAGCATCAACCAGCGCGGACTTTCCGGTATGTAGCGCCGCAACAGCAGGATCACCAGGCCGAGCGCGGCGCCCAGGCCAAACGCGAGTCGCCAGCCCAGTTCGGCCGGGAGCCAGTGCGAGTCGAGCAATACCACCGCACCCAGTGCGCCAAGCGCGGCACCGATCCAGAAGCTTCCGTTGATCACAAGATCGGTGTGGCCGCGATAGCGCGCGGGAATCAGCTCCTGGATTGCCGAATTGATTGCTGCGTACTCACCGCCGATGCCGGCGCCGGTCAGTGCGCGAAACAGCACAAAGGCCCAGAAATTCCAGCTGAAAGCGGTCAAGGCGGTCGCGGTCAGATACAGCCCGAGCGTGATGTTGAAAAGCTTCTTGCGGCCGAGTTTGTCGGTAAGCCAGCCGAAGCCGAATGCGCCACCCACCGCGCCGATCAAATAGCAACTGGCAGCGAGGCCGACCTGTTCGTCGGTCAGATGAAGCACGGGACTGGATTTCAACGCGCCGGCGATCGAGCCGGTAACCGTAACTTCGAGCCCGTCGAGTATCCAGGTGATGCCGAGCGCCACGACGACCAGGCTATGAAAACGGCCCCAGCGCAGTCGGTCGAGCCGCGCAGGTACGTCGGTGATGACGATGTCCGCTTGTGGATGGGACATCGTTCGAGGCTAACCGGACTGGTCGGGCACGTCGACCCTCGTTCACGAAGCGCTATCAGCGCGGTACGCGATAACCATCGGGCACGCCATGTGGACTTAGCGTGAGTTGCCACAATTGATCGCGGCGGCTGCGAAATACTGCCGCGGAAACGCCCAGATAGAAATGCCACATGCGCCTGAAGCGATCGTCGTAGTTGGCCGACAGCACTGGCCACGCGGCATCGAAGTTCTGCCGCCATGCGGTGAGCGTGCGATCGTAATCCGCGCCGAAATTGTGCCAGTCCTCCACCACGAAAAGATTCTGCAGCGCCTCGGTCACCTGGCTTGCCGCCGGAATCATCGAATTGGGGAAAATGTATTTCTCGATCCATGGATCGGGGCGCGAGGGCGAGCCGTTGCTGCCGATCGAATGCAGCAGGAACAAACCATCTTCTTTCAGCGCTCGTCGTGCCACTTCGAAATAGGTGCGGTAGTTGAGTGCACCGACATGTTCGAACATGCCGATCGAGAAGACCGCGTCGAAGGTCTCGTCGAGCTCGCGATAATCCTGCAGGCGGATCTCTATGGGCAGGCCCTTGCACAACTCGCGCGCAAATTCAGCCTGCTCTTGCGAGACCGTTACACCGACGCCTTCGATGCCGTAATGCTCCGCCGCGAACTTCAGCGCTTCGCCCCAACCGCAACCGATGTCGAGCACACGTTGGCCGGGTTTGAGCCGCAGCTTGCGGCAGATCAGGTCGAGTTTGGCCGCTTGTGCGTCATCGAGTGTGGTTGCCTCGGCCCAATAGCCGCAGGAATAGACCAGGCGCTTGCCGAGCATGGCGTGAAACAGGTCGTTGCCCAGGTCGTAGTGGACCCGGCCGATCTCGAAAGCATGCGGCCCGCGCTGCAGATTGATAAATCGCGCCTTGAAGTGCGCCAGCAAGGTGTCGAGTGTCTTGAGTTCTTCGTCGATATGGGAGGCAAGCAGACGGGTAAACATCCCCGAGAGATCGCCCACATCCCACCATCCATCCATATACGCCTCGCCCAGGCCCAGGGAGCCGTGAGCGAAGACGCGTGCATATAACCGATCGTCATGTACCTGCATGTCGGTCGGTGCAGGGCCGTCGACCGTGATACCGGCGATTTCAAGCAGGGCTGCCGCGCGTTGCTTGAGGGAGTCCTTACGCATGCTTGCCTCATATCGAAAGATCGCTTCGGGCCGGCGCAGCGCTATCTGCGTCACTCACTTCAACGAGGCGAACTCTACCGGGGCAAAAGCAAAGACGGCGTCGACGCCATGCTGTGCTCCTCAAGCACGCAGAAACATCCTTACCAGGGCAATGCCTGCGATGGTAAGCGTGATCGAGCCGATCAGGTGTATGGCGACGTGGCCGGCGAACCAAAGGTACTGTTGACGTAGCAGTAGCGACGTTGATTCGGCGGAGAACGTCGAAAACGTGGTGAGGCCGCCAAGAAAGCCGGTGGCGACGAACAGCCTGAGTTCCAGTGGCAAGGTCTGGAAGTGATCGAAGATGCCCAGCACGCAACCCATCAACAGGCCGCCGATCAGGTTGGCGGCGAGTGTGCCAAGGGGGATCGTCGGAAACAGGGGGTTCAACAGGATCGCAAGCACCCAGCGCAACCAGCATCCCAGGACGCCGCCGATGCCTACTGCTAAAAAGCCGCTATAACTCACGTCACATGTCTCCTGGCAAGGTCTGCGGACTTCCATGGAAACAGGCACACGCCTGCGCTCCCGGAAAGTCCGGTCGTGCAGGCATCATCAACCCTTGGGGGTGGTTCGCTTCTGGCGAAGCGGGAGGCATGCCATCTCCCTTTTGCTCATGCTAGCCGATGTTTCGGGCTTTTTTCAGCCCCCGTCGGCGGCGAGCATGGCGGCGAGCTTGCGCCCCACGTCGGCCGGCGTCAGGTCATAGCCGTAGACGATATGGTTGTGTCCGCCGTACGGTCCCCATTCCTCCGCGCTGGTGGTATTGAAGATACCCAGCGTGGGTGTGCGCGATGCGCAGGACAGATGCATGATGCCGCAGTCGGCGCTGGTATAGGCGTCGAGCGCGGAAAGTACGCTGGCCAGCTTGCGCAGGTCGTTGGAAAAGTAGGCCGGATAGCGCGAATCCAACAAGGAGCGCCCGAACGCCGGGATGACCTCCACGCATTGATATGCCGGCGCCGCGGCTTCGAAAGCTTCCAGGAACGGTGTCCACCAGTCTTTGCGCAACAGCTTCGGTCCGGTGGCGTTGGCGAACACGCCGATGATGCGCTTACCGTTGCCTTTGGTACCCAGGACGCGTTGCAGCGCTTCACGACCTTGAGAGCGTTCCTCGTCGTTGAGGCGAATATCCGGAACGGGGTAGGGCGCGTCGAGCGGTTTGCCCAGTGCCGCGCGCAGCAGAAATACCGGGCGTTTGCCTTTGCTGGTCGGTGCATCGGCGACCGGTACCGCATGGGTGACGTTACCGCTTTTTTTCGGGCTATCGAAACCCAGCTTGTACGTGCCTTGTGCACGCAGCAGCAACAGGCGCCCGGTCTGCGATTGCGGATCGGGGTCGATCACCAGGTCGTAGTGGTTCTTGCGAATGGCGCGCCATTGGCGCATCAGCGTGCGTGGATGGCGTGCGCTGTGCGAGGGCAGCTTGAACAGCCGGTCCACCGAGAAATAACGCCCGTAGATGGCATCGGCGATCTGGCTGCGCGTGACGATATCGATCGTCGCGCCCGGGTAGGTGGCCTCGAGCTCCTGGATTAGCGGCGTCAGCAGCAGCGCATTGCCCAGCGTATGGCTGTAATGGCACACGAGGATTCTGTAGATACCAGTCGTGGGCAACGGCTCGTTGCTCTGCGTCACCGGTTTGCCGAACAACAGACGCATCAGGCTCTGCGCGGCACGGCGGCGCTGGTCGTTGACGCGGGTGGAGGAGCGCAGGAGTTTGAGCACGTCGGAGCCTGAAGTGGTGCGGTTAGCTATGCAATCGTGGCATGGGGGCGAGTTGGGGTAAATGATGGGGTGTGAGCAAGAGCGCCCCCTCACCCCAACCCTCTCCCCCGGCGAAGCCAGGGGAGAGGGGGCACATTGAGGTGAGTTTGAATCTTGCGCGCTTTTTGCTCCCTCTCTCCCGGCTCTGCCGGGGGAGAGGGTTGGGGTGAGGGGGGGCTCTAAGTTCTCAGCACAACATCAAGGAAAAACCAGCGAGCCGTAGCCATCGAGCAACCCACGCTCAATCAACCACTGCCGGGCATTCTCCGCGTCCCCCTCGAACCACGCCCGCGTCGATCCCAGCCGGAACGAGTACCCCCAGCGATCCATATCCACCATGATCCGCGCCGACCCGACCCCGGGTAGCACATCGCCCATCACCACTTGCAGATAGCAGGTGGCGTCTTCCTCTTCGATCGAGTCGGTGGCATCGGTATGCACCGCACCGCGTCGTTCCGCCGGCAGTACGAGCAAGTGCCCCGCTTCATGCAGCAGCGAATGCACCGGTGTGTCGGCACGTGCATAAACGGTGTGGCCGATGATGCCGGCTTCGTCGTCGCCCCAGAAACTGCCGGGAATCGGCTCGCCGTCGGCTATGGATACGAGTGTCAGGCCGAAGCGGGACAACAGGGAGGCTGCTGGTGAAAAGCCCAGCTCGCCCAGGCGCATGACATCGGGTATGGGCGATGGATCGGTCATCGTGGTGCAAGGAATCGCCGGGTGTTGCGCACCCGGCGTTGAACATCAACCCGCTGGCTTGGCCTCGACCTTGCCATCGGGCAGGGCGACGGACAATTCCAGGATTTCGTGGCCGCTATCGCGCTCGACATTGATGTTGATGGCTTCGAGATCGACATGGACATATTTCTTGATGACTTCCAGCAGCTCGTTGCGTAGCAGCGGCAGGTAGTCGGGAGCGCCGCGGGTGGAACGTTCCTGCGCGACGATGATGCGCAGGCGTTCCTTTGCCACCGTGGCGGTCGGCTCCTGCTTGCGCTTGAGAAAATCAAGAATACCCATCGCGATCAACCTCCGAATACCCGCTGGAGAAAGCCCTTCTTCTGCACGTCGATGAAACGCAGCGGACGTTCTTCGCCGAGCACGCGCGCGACGGTGTCGCTATAGGCCTGGCCGGCGAACGAATCGTTGTTGAGGATGACCGGCACGCCCGAGTTGGAGGCGGCCAGCACGTTTTCCGATTCGGGAATCACGCCGACGACACTGATGCCGAGGATTTCTTCCACGTCCTTGACGCTGAGCATTTCGCCGGCAGCGACACGGGTCGGGTTATAGCGGGTCAACAGCAGGTTCTGCTTGATCGGACCGTCGCCGCGTTCGGCGCGGCGGGTCTTGCTGGCAAGCAGGCCCAGAATGCGGTCCGAGTCGCGCACCGAGGAGACCTCGGGGTTGACCACGACCACGGCCTGGTCGGCGAAGTACATCGCCAGATGCGCGCCTTTTTCGATACCGGCGGGCGAATCGCAGACGACGTATTCGAAACCTTCTTCGGACAGGCCGTCGAGCACCTTTTCCACCCCTTCCTGGGTCAATGCATCCTTGTCGCGCGTCTGGCTGGCGGCGAGCACGTACAGGGTTTCGTAGCGCTTGTCCTTGATCAACGCCTGCTTGAGCGTGGCTTCGCCCTGCACGACGTTGACGAAGTCATACACCACACGGCGCTCGCAACCCATGATCAGGTCCAGGTTGCGCAGGCCGACGTCGAAATCGATCACCGCGACTTTCTTGCCGGCCATGGCCAGGCCAGTGGCAAGGGAGGCGCTGGTGGTGGTCTTGCCGACGCCGCCTTTGCCTGAAGTGACAACGATAATCTCAGCAGTCAAGGGTCATCTCCGCTTATATTTCTTGTAGTAGTTGAATACGTAATGGGTTGAAGAGCGTCAAAGTTTGGCGATCAGCAGTTTTTCACCATCGAGCCAGCATTGCACGGCCTTGCCCTCAAGGTCCTTCGGGATCTGTTCAAATACGCGATAGTGCCCGGCGATGGCCACCAGCTCCGCATGAAAGTTGGAAACGAAGATGCGTGCCTTCTCATCGCCTTGCGCGCCAGCCATCGCGCGACCGCGCAGGCCGCCGTAGATATGGATGCTGCCGTCGGCAATCACTTCGGCGCCGTTGGCGATCGCGCCGGTCACCACCAGATCGCGGTCGCGTGCATAGATCTGCTGGCCTGAGCGCACGGCGCCATCATGGCTCTGCGCCCCAAGCACGGGGCCGGCAGATTCCACCGCCGGTGGCTGCTGTGGCGCAGGTGCTGCAACGGACGTAGCGGCCGGTTCGGCCGCCGGATGGGCGATGCTGCCGCCATTGGCCGGCTCGTAAGCTGCGCGGAACTTGGCGATCAGCGGCAGGCCCATGCGCTTGGACAGCGCCTCGGTTTCGCTGGTCCCATAGGCCAGGCCCACCGGCAGCATGCCGGCGCTGCGCACGGCTTCGAGCAGGGCGTCGACCGTGCCGTCGTCGGGCAGGTCGAGCAGATGGCTGAGGTCCAGCACTACCGCGGCGCGGGAAAACAGCTGCGGGGCGGAGCGAACACGGCGTTCCAGCTCGTCGCAAAGTGCGGCGGCATCGACACGCTTGACACGTACACAGGCAATACCGACCTGGCCGAAGCGCAGATCGCAGGCGTCTGAAGTTGTTTGATCCATTCTTGCATTCATTGGCGCCGCTCTCCGGCGAGGCGGCGCTGGTTGGAGTCGGGAGAGTGAAAGGGTGTGCGTTCGGCAAGCCACGGCACGTCGGGCAGGCCGCCGTGCTCCAGGTAAGTGTCGCGCACATAGGCGTAACTGGGCAGGTCCTTGGCCAGCAGGCTGACTTGCGGGCCGTCTTCGCCCATGCGCTGCTGGCCGACTTCCTGGAAGCCATAGGTGCCGTGGAACAGCACCACCACGTCGTCGCGGGGCTCCAGGAATACTTCGCAGGTCAGCAACGGCACGCGCACTTCGGCGTAGCTGTTGACGTCGCAATAGAAAATGCGCCCCAGACCATGACGCCGATAGGCATTGGCGATCACGATGCGGTCGATATACACGAATTGCTGATAGTGCTCGCCAAACCACACGTAATTGGGACTGTCGTACGAACGGCCCTCGCGCATGGCGATCAGGAAGCCTGCCAGGTGTCCGTCGATCTCGGCCACACGGAAATAGTCCGCATGCTCGAAGAAGAAGCGCAGCCTTGTGGCGTCCAGGGCGAGGATGGAGCGGCCGGCGGCGTTGTTGAGCGCCAGTACGGCATCCAGGTCGTGCTCGCGCACGTCGCGGATGGCTAGGGCCATTCGTTGCTCCGCAATCTAGGGTGATCCAGGACGAGCCCGTTTGGGCAGCCCGCGTGTTGAGCCATTATGACACGGTGCGCACAGCGACACATATCACGATGCACCATGTAAAACGTTTGTAAAGTGCCGGACTGCAGGGCCATTTGCCCCCTTTGGGCAATGACTTCTCGCGCATTGCACCACGCCGTACTGTGCCTATGATGCCGGTATGCCATGGCACTCATTCAATCATCAGCGCGTACTGCGCTACATCGGGCTGTTCACCTACCTGTGCGTAGGGGTGCCGTTGCTGCAGAGCACCTGGGGCCTGGCCCTGGTCAACGCTTCGTGGAGCAAGAGCCCGATCATCCTGGGCTGGGTCATCAGCTATCTGGTGTTCGGTGCCAACTACCTGCTGCTGACCAGCCGGCTCGATTCGGGCATCCGCCTGACCAAAGTGGTCGGCCTGGTCTTGCTGACCGGCTCGGCGATCGCGGTGGGCTGGTTCAGTCAGAGCGGCCTGTCGGCGATGCTGATGACGGTGATCGCCATGGTGCTGCCCTGGCAGCTGCCGATGGTCTCGGGCCTGGCCTGGATGCTGGCCCAGCACCTGCTGCTGATTCCGATCATCGCCTACTACCCGACCTGGACCTGGACGGGCGCGGTGCTGCAGGTCTGCGTTTACATGGGCATGTCGGTACTGGCTTTCTTCACCTCGGCCATCGCTAGCCAGCTGGTCGAGGAGCGCGAGGTGCAGCGGCGGCTCAACTCCGAACTGAGAGCCACTCGCGCGCTGTTGGCCGAGTCGACTCGTATCGCCGAGCGCATGCGCATCGCGCGCGAATTGCATGACCTGATCGGCCACCACCTCACCGCGTTGACGCTCAATCTCGAGGTGGCCAGCCATTTGAGCAACACGGAGGCCTCCGAGCATGTACGCAAGGCGCAGGCGACCGCCAAGCATCTGTTGTCGGATGTGCGCGAGGCGGTCAGCGAATTGCGCCAGGACGATGCGATCGACCTGACCCATGCTTTGCGCAGCCTGGTCGAAGGCGTGCCCGGGCTCAAGGTCCATCTCGAGACGCCGCCTCGCTTCAGCGTCGAGGACCCGCGTCGCGCCCAGGTGCTGCTGCGCTGCGCGCAGGAGATCATCACCAATACCGCCAAGCATGCGGATGCGCGCAATCTCTGGCTGAATTTCGCCTACGCCGAGGACAACCTGCTAGGGCTGTACGCGCGTGACGACGGCCGTGGCGCGGCGCAGTTCGAGCCGGGCAATGGCATGTCGGGCATGCGCGAGCGCCTGGCGGAGTTCGGCGGCAGCGTCACCGTGGACGCCACCGGCATGACCCGTGGTTTTGCCCTCAATATCCGCCTGCCGCTGGGCGAGGAGTCGTCGCTGGCGCACGCCCCGGCTCGCTTCGAGCCACCGGCGCTATCGGTGCCCCAGGGGTGGGTCCCGTGAGGGGATCGCTAGAAATTGCCGTGTCGTGTCAGAATGTGCGACCCGGATGCAGCATCGTTCTCCCCGTCGTCCATGATCGTGTGGGCTACTTACGTTTCGAGGATTCGCGATGATTTCCGTTTGTCTCGTTGACGACCAGAACCTTGTCCGCCAGGGCGTCCGCTCCCTGCTTGATCTGGCCGAAGATATTCGGGTGGTAGCCGAGTGCGCCGATGGTGCGCAGGCGGTGCAGGACATCCCTCGGGTCAAGCCCGACGTGGTATTGCTCGATCTGCGCATGCCCAATATGAGCGGGCTTGAAGTACTGCAGGCATTATCGGCACGCAACGAATTGCCGCCGACCATCATTCTCACCACCTTCGACGACGACCAGCTCGTGCTGCAGGGCCTCAAGGCCGGTGCACGCGGTTATCTGCTCAAGGACGTGTCGCTGGAGCAACTGGTCGAGGCGGTACGTACCGTTTCCGCCGGTGGCTCGCTGGTGGCACCGATGGTCACCCAGCGCCTTCTGGCCGGGGTGGGGCGCATGCAGAACCAGTTCACCAGCCTGGAACAGCCCGATCCGTTGACCGAGCGCGAGACGGAGATCCTGCGTCTGCTGTCCGGCGGCTACAGCAACAAGGAAATTGCCAACTCGTTGAAGGTGGCGGAGGGCACGGTGAAAAATCACGTGTCCAACATTCTCTCCAAGCTCGGCGTACGCGACCGTACGCGCGCGGTGCTCAAGGCACTCGAATTAGGCATCGTCTGACGTCTTGATTGCGCCATGGCGGCCTTCGCGGCCCGCCATGGCGCCGTCGCTCCCTCGCCATGCACCAGAATGGCGCGACGCAGCACAGAAATTGGGCGTCATCTCGTGCCTACGTCCCAATAGCGTTCCCGCCCGCAAGCAAGTACCATCGAGGGCTTAGGCGCTGGCCGACCCCCGTCACGACGCGATTTTTTGGGGATTAAACCGTGGCGGATCAGGTCTCCGGCGACGTCCTTGTGCCGCCTAGAGAGATGTTCGGAGAACCCTGGAATGATGCGTGTTCTAGAATTTATTGTTGCCCTAATCATCGTCGCCATCGTTGGCGTCGTGGTGGGCTTTGTGATGCCTGGCAGTGGCCACGTGGAACGGTCGCTGGTAGTTGGCAAGGACATGCGTCAAGTGTATGACGTGCTGAACAATTTCCGTCGCTTCCCCGATTTCTCGGTCCAGCGTCAGTACGATCGCAACACCAAATACGATTTCAGCGGCAAGGCCTATGGCCCGGGCGCCGAGATGAGCTGGTCCAGTGACGACGACAAGGTCGGCACGGGCAAGATGACCATCGCCAGCAACGATCCGAGCTTCGACAAGCTCGATACGCAGACCAAGTCCGCCAAGATCGTCTGGAACCTGGACAGCAGCTGGCGCGGCAACGACAAGCATTTCACCCTGCAGCTCGACCGCCAGGGCAGCCGCAATCAGCTGACCAAGGTCACCTGGTCCTATGACGTCGATTACGGCTTCAACCTGATCAACCGTTATTCGAACCTGTACATTCATGGCGATCCGGATGCCTTCATCCAGTTCAGCCTGAACAACTTGCAGAACGTGTTGGCCCAGGTGCCGAACATCGACTACAGCAAGTTGATTCCGTACGTCGAACAGACCCAGCCGACGGCTGTGCTGCTGGTCTCGACCTCGATCGAGCGCAAGGGCGGTCTGGACGCGTTGAACGACGCGGTCGACAAGGCCACGAGCGAGATCCAGGCTGCGGCCAAGAAGCTCAACGTCAACGTCACCGGTCCGCGCATTCTGTTCACCACGAACTACGGCGACCAGACCTACAACTTCGATGTGGCCCTGCCGATCAGCGCAACCAGCCTGAACGTCGGTGGCCAGAGCCACGACCTGACCGCACCGAAGCCGCCGCAGCTCGCCGACGGCGCAGCTCCGGCAAGCGACAGCACCGCGGCCGCTCCTGCCGATTCGGCTACGCCGGGCAGCACCGACCGTTATGGCCGTCTGATCGTCGACAACAATGTGCGTGGCATGCTCGCTTTCGGCGGCCCGGCATTGAAGGGCGAGTGGAACGGCACCTTCGCCGGCGTGCCGCAGACCCGCGACATGCTCAAGGCCTACTCGCAGACGCACGGCTACAAGTTCGACGACGTCACCAACCCGTCGTACGACATCCTGGCCAAGCCGGAAGAGAAGAAGGGCGACGAAGTCACCAGCTACGCTCGTTACGATGTCTACCTGCCGGTCACCAATGCACCGGAGCAGACCCCGGAGCAGGAAGCTGGTATCAAGCCGCCGACACTGGATGACGCACCGGCTTCGTCCGGTAGCTCGCCGGCCCCGGCCAGCACGGCGGCCCAGCCCGCCAAGTAAGCCGCCTGGCACAGCAATACCCGAAAGCCCCTCCTAGCGAGGGGCTTTCTTTTGAGTTGAGAGAACTTTCGCCCGCTCTTGGGGTACATTGCAGTGTGGTTGCGAGCCCTCGCGCCGTCACGCTTTTGGCTTTCCGTACGGACATGATCGAGACCGACAACCTCACCCGACGCTACGGCAACCTTACTGCGGTCGATGCACTCAGCATTCGTGCCGAACCCGGTCAGGTGCTGGGCCTGCTCGGCCCCAATGGCGCGGGCAAGACCACCGTGATGCGCATGGTCGCCGGTTTTCTCGCGCCTAGCGGCGGTACCGCACGCGTATGCGGGCATGACGTCGTCAAGGAGCCGGTGAAGGCCAAGCGTGCCCTGGGCTATCTACCCGAAGGCGCGCCGAGCTATGGCGAAATGACCGTGCGCGAGTTTCTTGTCTTCATCATGCGCGTGCGTGGCATGGGCGCGGATCAGGGATACCGTCGTTTCGACGAAGTGGTCGGCCGGCTGCAATTGGAAAGTGTGCTCGACACCTGCATCGATACCTTGTCCAAGGGTTTGCGTCGCCGCGTCGGTCTGGCTCAGGCGATCATTCACGATCCGCCGGTACTGATGCTGGACGAACCTACCGACGGCCTCGACCCCAACCAGAAACACACCGTGCGTCAGCTGATCGACGCGATGGCGCGCGAGCGCACGATTCTCATCTCCACGCACCTGCTCGAAGAAGTGCACGCGCTGTGCAATCGCGTGGTGATCATTGCCGATGGCCGCCTGCTGGCTGATGCGACGCCTGCCGAGCTGGAAGAACGTTCGCGCTACCACGGCGCTGTCTCGTTCAGCGCCCCGGGCAGTGGCGTGTCGCAAGAAATGCTTGGACGTTTGCCGCAGGTTGCCTCTATCGAGGTCGATCCCCTCGATGGGCGCATCACGGTGTTTCCGCGAGCCGGCGAGCGCATTCTCGAGCCAGTCGAAAGCCTGCTGCGCCAGCAGGGTCTGGAGGTATCGGAGATACAACTCGAGCGTGGACGTCTCGATGAAGTATTTCGGCAGATCACGACCGGCACTCACCAGGGGGCGCGCCAATGACCGCGATCGGCGCCATCGCGCGGCGTGAGCTGCGCAGCTACTTCGTTACCCCGATGGCCTATGTGTTCCTGGTCATTTTTCTGGTGCTGTCGGGCATTCTGACTTTCTATAGTGGCGATTTCTATGAGCGCGGACAGGCGGACCTGCAACCGTTCTTTGCCATGCATCCTTGGTTGTACCTGATCCTGGTCCCCGCACTATCGATGCGCATGTGGGCGGAGGAGGCCAAGGGCGGCACGCTCGAACTGCTGCTGACGCTGCCGGTCACGCTGGTGCAGGCGATGCTGGCCAAGTTCTTCGCCGCCTGGCTTTTTATCGGCCTGGCGCTGTTGCTGACGTTTCCGATCTGGATCACCGTCAACTATCTCGGCTCACCGGACAACGGCGTGATCGTTGCCGGCTACTTCGGTAGCTGGCTGATGGCGGGTGCCTTGCTGGCCGTCGGCGCCTGTCTGTCTGCCTTGACGCGCAGTCAGGTCGTCGCCTTCATCCTGACGGTCGTGGTGTGCTTTCTATTGATTCTTGCCGGGCAGCCGCAGGTACTGGATTTCCTGCAGGGAACGCTGCCGCGCAAGCTGATCAACGGGGTGGCGCACCTGAGCATGCTGCGACATTTCGAAGCGATCGCGCGGGGCGTGCTCGACGTGCGCGACATCTTCTATTTCGTACTCAGCATTGCCGCCTGGTTGACGGCTGGCGTGCTGGTGCTCGACCTCAAGCGGACGTCGTAGCGCGATGGTGATTTATCGTTTCAGTCGCCGCGCCAGGCTGACCGCCGCACTCGTGCTGCTGGTGATCGTGTTCATCCTGCTGGCGCTGGTGGGCAGTCGCTGGATGCGCGCCGATCGCATCGACCTGACCTCCGACAAGCTCTACACGCTGACCGGCGGCACCGAACAGATCGTCGATTCGCTGCGTGCACCGCTCAAGCTGACGCTGTATTTCTCCGATCACGCCACCGCTGATTCGGCGCAGCTGCGCAGTTACGAACAACGCGTGCGGGAGATGCTGCAGGAAATGGTTGCGCGCTCGCATGGCCGGATCCGGCTGCAGATCGTCGATCCGGTGCCGTATTCGGACGAGGAGGCCAGCGCGGAAGGCTACGGTCTGAGCCCGGTCAATGTCGGCAACAATGGCGAGCGTGTTTTCTTCGGTCTGGTCGGAAGTACGCTGGCGCCGGGCGCCGATAACGAAGCGGACAGCGACACGCGACCGGGTGGCAAGACCTTGTCGATTCCGGTGTTCGATCCGTCGCGCGAAACCTTCCTCGAGTACGACATCGCCAAGCTGTTGTACGAGCTCAATCAGCCGTCCAAACCGCATATCGGCGTGATCAGCAGCCTGCCGGTGCAGGGCAATCCGCTGATCGGCGAAGAGCCCTGGACGGTGATGCGCCAGATCGGCCAGCTGTTCGATCTCAAGACGATCGACCCGTCCAAGTTGCAGCGCATAGGCGATGACATCCAGGTGCTGCTGCTGATCCATCCCAAGCACCTGCCTGACGATGCGCAATATGCCATCGACCAGTACGTGCTGCGCGGCGGTCGCCTGGTGGTGTTCGTCGATCCCGACGCCGAGCTGGACAACACGCCTTTCGTCGACAGCAACGGCGTGATGGATGACCACAACTCCGACTTGCCGCGGTTGTTCAAGGCCTGGGGCGTGCAGTACGACCCGCAGAAGGTCGTGCTGGATCGCTCACGCGCATTGCGCATCGAACTGGCCGATAGCAGTGCGCTCAATCACCCGGCGATGCTGGGCCTGACCGGGCAGGAGCTGAACCACGATGACGTGGTGACCGCCAGCTTGCAACGCGTCAACGTCGCCAGCGTCGGCTATTTCGATCTGGCTGCCGATGCGCACGCGCGCCTGGTGCCATTGCTGCAGAGTACGAGCGACGCCGAGGTGGTGCCAGCGCAGCGTGTGCGCGAATCGAGCCGCGATCCGGCGACCCTGCTGGATGACTACAAGGGCGACAACCAGCATTACGTGATAGCCGCCCGCCTCTATGGCGGGTTCCCCAGCGCGTTTCCCGAGCGCTCCAAGGCGCCGGGACATCTGGCCCGGTCCGGCGACAACGCCGAGGTGATCCTGGTCGCCGACACCGATCTGCTGACCGACCGGCTATGGGTGTCCTACGCGCAGAACCTGCTGGGCCAGACGCAGCTGAGCGCGATCGCCAACAATGGCGACTTCATTACCAACATTGCCGATAACCTGAGCGGCTCGTCGGCGCTGTTGTCGATTCATGGTCACTCCACGTCGCAGCGGCCATTCACACGCGTGCAGGCGTTGCAAAGCGCGGCCGATCAGAAATTTCTTGCGAAGAAGCAGGAGCTGCAGCGTGAGCTCGCCGAAACACGCAGCCGCCTGTCCGAACTGCAGCCGGCAAAATCGGGCCGTGCCGAAGCGGGCACGGCCGAACAGAAGGCCGAGGTCGAACAGTTCCTGCAACGGCAGCTGGAAATCAACAAGGAGCTGCGTAACGTGCAGCATCAGCTCAATGCCGAAATCGATGCACTGGGGCTGCGCCTGAAGTTCATCAATATCGTGCTGGCCCCGGCCTTGATCGCCATCTTCGGGCTGCTCTATGGCTGGCGGCGCTCGCGTCGCAACCGCCGTCGCGCCACGTAAGCGCGGCGGCAATGTGTCGCAGTGGGGTAACGACATGCGAACGACTATGCTGCGCTATTGCCCGGCCCTGGCCTGATCGATGACGTCCAGCCTGCTCAAATGGATCGTGCCCTGGGAATTCTCCTGGGTCTTCCTGCTGACTTTTCTGGTCGCCTGCGTACTTTATGTGCGCGGTTGCCGGCGGCTTGATGTCAGCCTCGGGCGGCGTCTCGCCTTCTGGATCGGCATGGCGATCGTGTATCTGTCGCTGCATACCTATCTGGATTACTTCGCGGAGCATGAATTCTTCATGCATCGCATCCAGCAGGTGTTGCTGCACCACCTCGCGCCATTGCTGATCATTGCGTCCTACCCCGGTTCGGTATTACGAGCAGGCATGCCGTTGCGCTGGCGCATTCGTATCCTGCGCCCGGTGCTGCGCTCCTGGCCATGGCGTTTTTTCAGCGCGGTGTTTCTCAATCCCGCGGTGGCGACGCTATTGTTTGTCGCCTTCATCATCGTATGGCTGATCCCATCGATGCAGACGCTGGCGATGCTCGACTGGCGCATCTACCGCTTCATGAACTGGTCGATGATCGTCAGCGGCTTTATCTATTGGTGGCTGGTACTCGATCACCGCCCGCATCCGCCGGGGCGCATGATCGCGGGCATACGTGTGTTGTCGCCGGGCCTCACGATGAGCCCGCAAATTCTCGCCGGAGCCATCGTTACCTTTTCCAAGTCGGATCTTTATCCGATCTTCGAAATCTGCGGGCGCGCGTTTACTTTTAATGTGCTGACCGGGCAACTCGCCGGCGGCGTGATCATGTGGGTGCCCGCCGCGATTATCGAATCGATTGGTGGATTGCTGGCAATGCGGCAATGGGTGCGGTTGTCGCGCAGTGGGCGGATTCGGCGTAAGCCGCGTGTGGTGACGAGGCGGGCGAGAGTTGGGAGCCAGGTGTGATTGCGAAGAGGCGGTAACGAGCGGAAGGGGCTACGTCACTCCTTGCCCATTCCTATCTATCCGTCATTCCGGCGTAGGCCGGAATCTATTCCTCAGCCTTCGCTTGTCAGACAACCTTTCGCAAGCAACTACGCTGAGGCATGGATTCCGGCCTCCGCCGGAATGACGAAGTAGGGGAGTCTGCCTCTCGCACAACAGCGAAAGACATCACCCACCATTCACCGCATTCGCCGGCCGAACAACAAACCCCACTTCCGACGAACTGCCATCCCCGAACACCAGCGTCACGACGACCTTGTCGCCCACCGCCAACGGCTTGGGCGCATCCATCAACATCAGGTGATAACCACCCGGCGACAGTTCCGCCTTACCGTGCGCGGGAACAGTCAGGCTATCGACCATCTCCATGCGACCCATGCCGCCGTCGGTGCTGCTCTTGTGCAGCATGACGCTAGCGTAAGCGGTACTGCTGGCACTGCGCAGCGTAACGGCCTGGTCACTGTCGTTCTGCAACGTAACAAAACCACCGGCGGGAAGATTGGCGGGCAACAGGCGAATCCAGGCGTTATCGGCCTTGACGTGTTGCGCCTCGGTGGCGCTGCCGAGTGTGGGCATCAATAAAGCGACAAACAACAGCAACTGCAGCTTCATGGTGTGGTTCCCGGTTCGATCAACAGATGCAGGTCATGCACCATATCGCTTTGCGGATTGTTGGGCGTGGACAACAAACGTGCCTTGCCTTCCCGGTCGAACACATAGATCGCCGAGCTATGGCTGACCTCGTAGTTGCCGTCGCCCTTGTCCGGTTCGCGCGTGAAGGCCGAGCGATAACGTTTGCTCAACGCCTCGATGTCGCCAGCCGAACCGGTCAGGCCAATGGCGCGCGGATCGAAGGCATTGACATAGGCGTGCATGATCTCGGGCGTGTCGCGTGCCGGATCGACGCTGACGAAAAGGATGCGTACGTTATCGGCCAGAGGGCCGAGACGTTGCATCACCACATGCAGTTGCGCGAGCGTCAACGGGCACACGTCAGGGCAGTGGGTATAGCCGAAATAGAGCAGCACCACCTTGCCGCGATAGTCTTTGCCGCTGACCGGTTTGCCCTGGTCATCGGTCAGGTGGAAATCGAGATCCGGCATATGGCCGGCCACCTGGACCAGTCGCCAGACCGCATCGTCCTGCTGATGGCAGGCAGCCAGACCGAGGCTGGCCAGCGCGAGCGGTATCAGCAGGGCGAGGCGCGCGAAAGGGAGCTTCATGCGAACATCAATCATGAGAACATCGGCAGCGGTCGTGATACGTGAGCATACGACACGCGACTGGTCGCCGCGTCATTCCCAAGAGATTTCCTGTCATGCGACAAACTGTCTCATCTTCCATCGATAGCACATGGGCAGCCTGGCTATTGGGCCTGGCCGGTGCCAGTGCAGTACTTCTTGGAGCGTTCGGCGCGCATGCGTTGCGAGATGTGCTCGATGCACGCGGTAGCGAGCTTTGGCATACCGCGGTGCAATATCACTTCTGGCACGCCCTGGCCCTGGGCCTTGCCGTTTTCCTCGGCGGTCGCGGCGCACGTTGGGCGGTAATTGCCTTTGCGATCGGTATCGTGCTTTTCAGCGGGAGCCTGTATGCGCTTGCGCTGGGTGCGCCGCGTTGGTGCGGTGCGATCACGCCGCTGGGCGGCGTGGCCTTCATTGTCGGCTGGATCGCGTTGGGTCTTGCGGTACGCCGTCGGACCTGACCGCTCAGGCGCGCTCCACTCGCGCGGCGTAGCAACCCGGGCGTGCCATGTGAATGTGCAGATAGTCGATCGACGGGTTGTCCAATAACCGTTCGATCAGCGACTCGAGTTGCTTGCCTTCGATCACGTCCGCGTCATGCATCATGCCTTGATGATCGAAGCCGCGTACCGACAACAGGCGGCGACGCAATTGTTCCGGAATACTGTCGATGGCGTCGTATTGCTGTTCGCCGGCGCGAACAAAAATCGCATGCGTGGAGCGAAACGGCGAGTCGGCCGGCTGATGCTCGTAGTTGACCAGAATAACCTCCTGACCGATCTCGGCGTCGGTCAGGCTGATCCGGCAGGGAAAGCCATGCGAATCGGCGATGAAGCGTCGCGCCTTGCGCGCGGCCAGCTCGCTATCCGATAGCGCGAACAGATCCTGGAACGGTTCGGCCGGCAGACCGGTGATGCGAAAGGACATGAGAAGGCTCCTGAGTATCGGGTGTGGCCATCTTCCGTCCGATGCCCAGGGCCGGCCATCCGCTTCTTGCTCGGATCAACCCATCAGCAAGGGCAGCAGCACATGCAGCACAAGGTCGGCGGAAAAGTGCGCGACCATCGCGTGTTCCAGCCCGTATTTCCAATACACGCCCCCGAAGAAAATGCCGATGACGGCATTGAGACCGATGACGCGCGTTACGGCGAATGCGGTCGGATGTATGCCGCTGGCGATCATGGCGGGCAGGTGCCCCGCACCGAAGAGCACGGCGGCAAGGATGATTGCGACGACATACATCCAGCGAGAGGCCTGCCGATGATTAAGCAGCGCCAGCAACCAGACGAACAGGCCGACCAGGAACAGCCGGCACAGTGTCTCCTCGACGATACCGCCATAGAACGAGGCCAGTGCACCGCGCCAGGCCATGCCGGTTCCGGCGTTGCCGGCATGATGAGCGACAGCGCCTGCGCCGGCGTGTGTCAACGCGATCACGATCAATGCGCCCATCACACCCAGGCCGATCGCCAACAGCCAATGTCCTTGCCTGGCGAGACGGCGGTGCTCGATCCACGCTTGCAGCCAGGGTGCGCCAAGACCGTGACGTGCGCCCAGGGTCAGACCCGCCCAGCCCAACAGGAAACACATGACGCCCGATTGCAGCGCCTGCAAGGCCATGACCTGCCACAACGGAAGTGTCACTCGCGCGTATGCGTGCGGCATCAAGGCCATTTGATACGGTTGCACCAGCAGGTTCGCGACGATGGCGGCGAGACCCAGATACAAGGCAAGCCGAAGGTGAGCACGCCGTTGCGGGAGTGCGGGAGGAAGCGTATTCATGGAAGTGACTCCGATCAGCTATCGGTATCGTTGCTTTCGTCGATGGCGTCGTCTATGACCGGCGTGATGCCGCCGGGTTTGAGCCTGCCGTGCTTGCGCAGGGCATCGCGCAGCACGAATTCGATCTGGGCGTTGACGCTGCGCAGGTCGTCGTCGGCCCAACGCTGCATGGCGTCGAGCACGGTGGCGCTTATGCGCAGCGGATAAGCTTTTTTATCGGCTGCCATTCGTCAGCTGTAGATGGTGCCGGCATTGACGACCGGTTGCGTCGAACGATCACCGCACAGCACGACCAGCAGGTTGCTGACCATGGCGGCCTTGCGCTCTTCGTCCAGTTCCACCACGCCTTGCTGACGCAATTTTTCCAGCGCCATAGCGACCATACCGACTGCACCTTCGACGATGCGTTCGCGTGCCGCCACGATCGCGTTCGCCTGCTGCCGTTGCAGCATCGCCTGGGCAATTTCCTGTGCGTAGGCAAGGTGGCTGATGCGTGCTTCGATGACGCTGACGCCGGCTTTTTCAAGGCGTGCCTGAATCTCGTCGCGCAGGTGATTGTTGATCACCTCGCCGTGACTGCGCAGCGATGGTTTGCCATCGTCATGCGCGTCGTAAGGATAGTTTTGCGCCATCTGGCGCAGCGCCGATTCGCTCTGGATATGCACGAAGTTTTCGTAATCGTCCACACAGAACACGGCCTCGGCCGTATCCACAACCTGCCAGACCACGATGGCGGCGATCTCGATCGGATTGCCGTCCGCGTCGTTGACCTTCAACTTGCTGCTTTCGAAATTGCGCACGCGCAACGAGATGCGACGGCGGCTGTAGAACGGGTTGGTCCAGCGTAGACCCTCCAGCCGTACCGTACCGGAGTACTTGCCGAACAGCTGCAATACCTGCCCCTCGTTCGGCGCGACCTGGAAGAAACCCTTGGCCAGGAAAGCGGCGAGGATATGAAACGGTACGCCCAGCAATACCGCGCGCGCATCGTGATCGGCATTCAGGTAAAAAGCTGCGCCGACGATCGCCAGCACGATGCAGAACAGCACCATTGGAATGCCGGCGACGGAAAACCCTTCACGCTCGTTCATGACTACCCTCCCTTAGGTGGGAGAAGTAGATATCAAAAAGATATCAGATTGCAAGTGCTGCCGGATTCAGATCGACGGCCCGGCCGGCGGTGGGGAAGAGAACAGCTCCCAATAAGCGCTCGCATCCTCGATGTGCAGGGTGGCGAACACATTGCTGGCATTGAAGAAATGCCAGGGATCGCCGTCGCCCGAATCAATTGCGATATGGGTGGTATCGAAACGGCGCAGGGCCGCGTCGTAGCTCTGCCAGCGTCCATTGACCCAGGCCTGCACCCAGGCATGCGGCAGGAAGACACGCGAGGCACCGGCGTAGCGATCGGCATAGACCATGCCCGTGACCATGCGTGCCGGGATGCCCTGCGCGCGGGCCAGTGCGGTCAGCAGGATCGCGTATTCGGTGCAGTCGCCCTGGTGGCTGCCCACCACCTCCAGCGCCGAGGCATAGCCCACATCCAGGCCGTGCTCGGTAATGTAGTTGCTGACGAAGACGCGCATCCGGCGCATTTTTTCCTGGTCGCTGCTGGCGCTGCCCACGGCCACGGCGGACAGCTCCCGGATGGCCGGTGCATCCGATTGCACCCAGAGATTCGCCTTGCGATCGGCGTCGGTCGGCGGCGGCTGCCCACCAGGGTGCGACACGCCGACATCGACTTGCCAATCACCGCTAGGCAGGCGCAATACGCGCTGTTCGTCAGTATTGATCACCGGTTGCGGGGAATCTCCGCTGACGCGAATGCGATAGCGCAGGAAGGCATCGCGCATATACACCGGCAGCGGGCGCGGCGAGTCGATCATGGCTGCACGAAACATGTCCAGGTCCTGCTCCGGCGCCAGCGCACAACTACGGTCGCAGGCCAGCATTTCCAGCTGGCGCCCCATCATCGTCAAGACACCCTTGCGAACCTGCCCATCGCGGTCGAGCCACAGGTCGATGGTCTGCAGGCCCCTGGATGTCTGCAAGGTTTGCCGTTGGTGATTGAGCATTTCCGTGCTGCCCGGCAGCTCCACCGGTTCGTAACCCAACACGTCGACCTGGATCGGCACCGCCTGCTGGGTGGCCTGATCGAACACGTGTACCTGGTAACGCTGGCCGGTGTGCCCGGCCTGGGCCAGCATCGTTCGGCGCAGGCCTTCGGCCATCAGCGAGCCCTGCGGCCAGTCGATACTCGATAGCTGTTCCATGCCGCCGACATTGCTCACGACCTTGTACGAACCATCCGCCTGGCGGCTGCCATTGACAGTGCTGTCGATGGCCGACATCGAAGTGCGAGAGGCGAAAGCCAGTGGTTCCCCGCCCAGCGTTTCCACGCTGCGGGTCATATTGCTCATCGGGATGCTCTTGCCATTGCGGTTAAGCAGGATCGTCAGCGACTGGGTAGTGACGATCCGGTCGCTGTCGCGCTCATGCTCGATCAGCAGATGGCCGATCTTGCGCCCGGCCAGGCGCACACTCATCCAGGTTTCGTCGGATGTGCCGACATTGGCCTGGGCTGGCAGCCAGGCGGGTACGCACCATAACAGCACCAGCAAGAGCAGGGCGGTCGTACGGCTACGCATGATGAGTGTCCTGGGGTGGGACAGCTACAGTGAACGCCTGGAAAAGCCCGGCGTCAATCTGCCATGCAGCGTAATCTGATGGATAGGCGTTTCCATGGCCAATTGCGCTCCACTTACAATAGCCAATTGGACCACCGGAGATCCCAATGAAGCCTTTCGGCACCCCGCATTCCGACCATGCCCTGCGCGTCCTGCTGCTCGGCTCCGGCGAGCTTGGCAAGGAAGTGGCCATCGAGCTGCAGCGTTATGCCGTCGAGGTCATTGCCGTCGATCGCTACGCACACGCACCGGCCATGCAGGTGGCGCATCGCAGCCACGTGATCGACATGCTCGATGGGGCTGCTTTGCGCGCGCTGATCGAGCAGGAAAAGCCCGATCTGGTTGTGCCAGAAATCGAGGCCATCCACACACCGACCCTGGTCGAACTGGAAAAGACCGGTCTGAAGGTGATCCCGACCGCGCGTGCCGCACTGCTCACCATGGACCGCGAAGGCATTCGCCGCCTAGCCGCCGAAGAGTTGAAGTTGCCGACTTCACCGTACCGCTTCTGCGACAGCGTGGGCGAATACCGCGAGGCTGCCGCCACGCTCGGCCTGCCGTTCGTGATCAAGCCGGTGATGAGCTCCTCCGGCAAGGGCCAGAGCGTGGTCAAGCGCGAGGACCAGCTCGATGCCGCCTGGGACTATGCCCAATCCGGCGGCCGTGCCGGCAAGGGGCGGGTGATCGTCGAGGGGTTTATCGACTTCGATTACGAAATTACCCTGTTGACCGTGCGCCACAAGGACGGGGTCAGTTTCTGCGCGCCGATCGGGCATCGCCAGGAAGATGGCGACTACCGCGAGTCCTGGCAACCGCAGCCGATGAGCGAGCTGGCCTTGGCCGACGCGCAGCGCCAGGCGGAGGCGATCACCGGCGCACTGGGTGGCTGGGGTGTCTTTGGCGTGGAGTTTTTCGTCAAGGGCGACGCGGTGATTTTCTCGGAGGTCAGCCCGCGTCCGCACGACACCGGCCTGGTGACCCTGGTATCGCAGGAGCTATCCGAATTCGCCTTGCACGCGCGCGCCATCCTCGGCCTGCCGATTCCAGTCATTCGTCAGCTCGGCCCCTCGGCGTCCTGCGCGGTGCTGGTGGAAGGCGACGGTGAGGCGCCGCGTTACCAGGGGGTGGCCGAAGCGCTGGTCGAGGCGGACACGCAGCTGCGCATCTTCGGTAAGCCGACGGTAAAAGGCCGCCGCCGCATGGCGGTCACCCTGGCCCGCGACGAGGACATCGAGGCGGCCAAGGCCAAGGCGATTCGCGCCGCCAGGAAATTACGCGTAGAAATCTAAAGCCTCTCCTATCCGTCATCCCGGCGAAGGCCGGGATCTACCCTTCAGCGTAGAGGCTTGCCTCACGCTGTCTGACAGGCGAAAACTGAGGGATGGGTCCTTAGCCTTCGCCGGGACGACGATGAAGGGTGAGGGTTGTTGAGGTTCTCTTTCATCGCCTCGAAAGCATCAAGCATGCAGTCGGGTATACGCTAGCCCGATTCGAATCACCGCAACGGAGCGCAGTATGGGATTTGCACATTGGTTGATCGTGGTTGTCGAGACTTTCGCGGCCCTGTTCATTCTGCTGTTGGTGATCCTGGTGGCGGTCATCGCCGTGGTCTGGATGGTCGACCGCAATCAGGAGGCCAATTCGGTCTTGCGCAACTTCCCGGTGATCGGCCACTTCCGTTACTGGTTTTTGCACCTGGGCGAGTTCTTCCGCCAGTACCTGTATTCCAGCGACCGCGAAGAAATGCCGTTCAATCGCGCGCAGCGCACCTGGGTTTATCGCGCCGCCAAGAACGTCGACAACACTAACGCCTTCGGCTCCAGTCGCGACCTGCGCGGCGAAGGCGTGCCGTTCTTCGTCAATGCACCATTTCCGGCGCTGGGCGAGCAGGCGGTCGAGCCCAAGCCAGTGACGATCGGGCCGTACGCACGCGAGCCATACAGCCATTCGGCGTTCTTCAATATCTCCGCGATGAGCTTCGGCGCCCTGTCGGCACCGGCGGTGCGCGCGCTATCGCATGGTGCGGCGAAGGCCGGCATCTGGATGGATACGGGTGAGGGCGGTCTGGCGCCGTATCACCTCGAAGGCGGTTGCGACATCGTGTTCGAGATCGGCACGGCCAAGTACGGTGTACGCACAGCGGATGGCAAACTCGACGACGACAAGTTGAAGGCGATCTGCGCGCACAAGCAGGTCAAGATGGTCAGCATCAAGCTCGGTCAGGGCGCCAAGCCCGGCATGGGCGGCTTGTTGCCGGGCGCGAAGGTGACGCCGGAAATCGCCGCCATCCGTGGCATTGCGGTGGGAGAGGATTCGCAGAGCCCGAATCGCCATACCGACATCGGCAACATCTACGAGCTGCTCGACAAGGTCGCGCACATCCGCGACCTGACCGGCAAGCCGACCGGCTTCAAGGCGGTCTTTGGCGGAGTCGAATGGATCGTCGAGCTGTGCGATGAAATCCATCGCCGCGGCATCGAAAGCGCGCCTGATTTCATCATCATCGACGGTTCCGAAGGTGGCACCGGTGCGGCACCGCAGACCTTGATGGAAGGTGTCGGCCTGCCGCTTCACGAAGCGCTACCGGCGGTGATCAACGTGCTGATCGAAAAGGGCCTGCGTGATCGCGTCAAGGTGATCTGCTCGGGCAAGTGCATCACGGCCTACGATGTGGCCTGGGCCATCTCGATCGGCGCCGACTTCGTCAATTCGGCACGCGGCTTCATGCTGGCACTGGGGTGCATCCAGTCGCTGCAGTGCAATCGCAATACCTGTCCTACCGGTATCACCACGCAAAATCCCAAGTTGCAGCGTGGCCTGGTCGTCACCGACAAGAGCGAGCGCGTATTCCACTACGCACGTAATGTGATGCAGGAAGTGGGCATCATTGCGCACAGCTGCGGCGTGGACGAACCACGTCAGCTCGATCGTACGCACTGCCGTGTCGTCGGCGACGATGGCTTGTCGGTGCCGTTGATCAAACTGTTTCCGTATCCGAAGCTGCCGGCCAATGCGTCAGCAGAGAAAACGGCGGAAATCCAGTAAGGCGTATCAGGGCGCTTGCCGCGAACGCATGCCGCGGTAAGCGTCCAGCCAGACGGACACCTCGTCCGCCGGCATCGGATAGGCCACGTGAAAGCCCTGCGCTTCATCGCAGGCCATGCCGAGCACGCTGTCGTAGATGTGCTCGGTTTCGACGCCTTCCACGACCACGCGAAAATCCATGCTGCGCGCCAGCTCCGCCACCGAGCGCACGATCGCTTCGTCGTGGCGGCTGGTCGTCATGCCGCGTACAAAGGATTGATCGATCTTGAGGCTGGTCGCCGGCATCTGCCGCAAGGCGGCCAGGTTGCTGTAGCCGGTGCCGAAATCGTCGATGGCAATGCCGGTACCCAGTCGGCGAATCGCGCTGAGATAGCGGCGCGTGGTGATGCTGTGTTCCATCAAGGTACTTTCGGTGAACTCCAGTTCGAGCGTGGCCAGATCGACCGAGTGACGTTCGGCAGCCTGGCGAAGACGATCGACCAGGCCGGTACTCAGATCGGTGTTGGAGACATTGATCGACAGATGGATCTGATGTCCCTGGTTTCGCCACACGGCCAGTTGCGCGAGGCTGCGATCGAGTACCCATTGGGTCAGCGAATGCATCAGTCCGGCGCGTTCGGCCAGACCGATGAACTGGGTTGGCGGGATCGGACCGAGTGTCGGATGTTTCCAGCGGGCGAGGGCTTCGACGCCGACGCAGCGGCCGCTATCGAGATCGACGCGTGGCTGATAGTGCAGATCCAGCTCGGTGTGATCGGCGAGCGCCGCGGCAAGTTCGGTAACCAGGAAAAACTCCTGGCGCTGCTGCTCATCCTGCGCGTGGTCGTAGACGGCCCAGCCGCGTGCACTCGATTGCGCCGCATACGAGGCGCTCATCACCAGGCGCAGCGGATCGCCGCCGCGCAATTCGCTGGCTTGAATCTTCAGCAGGCCCACACCCGGCTGGATGGTCAGCGGTATGCCCAGGCAGTCGAAGGGACGGCGAAGCAGCGCCACCAGCGCGTCCAGGCGCGCCGGATCGATCAGCATGTTGCGATCGGGAAGCAGCGCCGCAAAACGTGTTACCCCGACTTGGTACAGGTGGACATCGGTAGACATCCAGCTCTGCGTGCGCTGCGCCACCAGCCGGATCAGCTCGTCGGCGTAGGTGTGCCCCATGGCGCGAATGAAAGCATTGAAACGTTGCACCGGTGCCACGTCGATGGCAATCACCCAGGCATGCGGCACGTCGCGCATGTGGGCGCGCATATCCTCGAAGAACGCATTGCGATGCGGCAGTTGCGTGACCGGATCGGTGCGGCCCAGGTAGCTGCGCAACACCACGCCTGCGCCGGCGAGTGCGGCGGCATCGCGTAATGCGCTGCGTTCGCTTTCGCTCAAGTTCGCACGCGGATGGATGTCCATCGCGCACAGTGCGCCGATGTGTTGGCCGGTCAGCGTAAAAACCGGTTCGCTGGCGAAAAAGCGGATCGGCTCAGGCGTCGCTGCGAAGCCAAGATCGGTATCGCCGAAGCGTTCGTCCAGGCGCGTATCCAGAATCAATTGTCCGGCCTGATGCCGCGCCGCTTCGTTATAAAACGGATGCAGCGCTTGCGGACTGTGGATAGGCGTGGTGCCGCCGCTCGTATACCAATAGGTTTCACCGCTGCTGAGCACCAGCGACACCAGCGGAACGCCGAGCGAGTGCGAAGCCAGACGCACGACTGCATCGAATCCAGGCACGGCAAAACCTTCCGCAGCGGTGCTGCCTGCGGATAAGGGAGTGGCTGCGGACGGAGAATCCTGAAGCCCGGCCGCGTGCAACCCCGGGGCGGTGCCCGTGGTCGTTTGCATCGCGAATACCCCCTGACAGAAACGCCTGACGTCCTCTGGACGAGACTACTGCGCTGACGCCTTCGGGGGCAATCTCCAAAGTGCTGGGTAGAAAGTACTTGCGGTGTGGCAGGGTTGCTGGCTATTCCATCGCCGCCCAGCCGGCTGTCCCGCGGACCTGCAGCGGGCGGAACCGTCGCTTGTAATCCATCTTCGGATGCCCCTCGATCCAGAAGCCGAGATAGACCCAGGGCAAACCACGCCGCCTGGCCAGGGCAACCTGTTGCAAGATCGCGAACGTCCCGAGGCTGCGCGCATGTTCGTCGGGATCGAAGAACGTATAGACGGCCGAGAGACCGTTGGTACACACGTCGGTAACCGCGACACCGACAAGGCGTTTGGCCAGACGCATTTCGAGAAACAGCGTCGGGCTCCACGGCGCGGTGAGAAACCGGCGAAAATCACTGGCATCGGCCTCGTCCATGCCGCCGCCGGGATGACGCTGGCGCAGATAGCGCTCGTACAAGGTGTGGCGCTCGGCGTTGTAGCCGGCCATCGATTCGCTGATCACGATATCGGCGTTGCGTTTCGCGCAGCGCTTTTGCGCACGATCGGGCGCGAAATGCTCCACGTCAATGCGGCAGGGCGTGCAGGCGCGACACTGCCCACAATGGGGTAGATACAGATGCCCGCCGGCACGACGAAAACCACGTTCCAGCGCCGCGCCGTACAACTGGTCCAGCTGCGGGGCAGCCGGATCGATCACCAGATTCTGTGCCGTGCGCTCGGCAAAATAGCCGCAACTGTGCGGCAGGGTCTGGAACAGGCGGACGTTATCGGAGCGCATGGCCCGATTCTATGCCTGCTTTGGGGCGCTTTGGCTAGTCGATTTGCGCCCGTAGAAACTTACAGGGACGGCGCTTTGCCGGCCATTCAGATCACGCCCATGTAGCGGAGCATGGTAATGACGAAGGCCCCGGCGACTGCCAGCAGGACGATCCGGCGAATGCGGGTGGCCACATCGCGGCGTTTCGCTTCCGGCGCCGGATTACGGGCAGCGGCCAGCTCCTCGCCGTGGCGGATTACCGGCTCGATACCGACTTCGCGCAGCGCGCTGCGGGCACGCGTGTAGTCATCGGCGTGGTTGACCCAGACCTGGGGCCAGCTGTCGCGGTTTTCCCGGCGCTGGGAATAGCTGAAGCGCTCGTAGTTGGGCTTGTTCCAGTTGGAACGGTTGTTCACCGTGGTCTCGATGCCCTGTTCCTTGAGCAATTCGACGACTTTATCGATGTTTTCCGGGCGGGGAGAGGTATAGATCTGGCGCATGGTGCTGAGTTTACCCGGAGCTGCGTGGCAAGGTTATTCCCGCAGCCGGATCAGCCCTTCCTGCGCGCTCGAAGCGATCAGGCGGCCGTCACGGCTGAAGATCTGGCCACGGGCCAGACCGCGGGCGCCCTGGGCGGTGGGGCTGTCAAAGGAGTAGAGCAGCCAGTCGTCCATGCGGAACGGGCGGTGGAACCACAGCGCGTGGTCCAGGCTCGCCATCTGCACGTTGTGCGTGTAGTAGGAGATGCCGTGCGGCAGCGTCGCCGTGCCGATCAGGTTGAAATCCGAGGCATAGGCGAGCAGGGCGCGGTGCAGGGCAGGCGAGTCGCCTACGGGAGCCGCGGCACGAAACCAGATGTGCTGGATCGGCGGGCGCTTGACCGGCTTGAGCTTGTCCTGCGGCCAGACATGGCGGAACTCGATCGGGGCATCGACGCCGAGCCAGCGCTGGATCTTTTCCGGCAGCTTGGCCATCTGCTCGGGCGACAGCGGCTGCATCGGCTCGATGTCCTCGGGCATGGGCACCTCGGGCATCGACGATTGATGCTCGAAGCCGCCTTCCTCGATCTGGAACGAGATCGAGCCATTCAAGATCGGCTGGCCGTGCTGAATCGCCACCACTCGCCGGGACGAGAACGTACCGCCGTCGCGCGTGCGTTCCACGCTGTAGACGATCGGCGCGTCGATATCGCCGGCACGCAGGAAATACGCATGCAGCGAATGGGCCGTGCGCGACGCATCGACCGTCTGCTGCGCCGCCGAGAGGGCCTGGCCGAGCACCTGGCCGCCGAAGACGAATTGCGTGCCGATATCGCGGCTTTGGCCGCGAAACAGGTTGTCTTCCAGACGTTCCAGATCGAGCAGGTCGACCAGCTCGCTGACGTGCGCTTGTTTCATGACGATTCGGCCCTTGCCGGTTGTTGCAAAACGGGAAGTATAGCGGTGTGGCCCCTGTTCCCAGCTGTCACGGGCGATGGCTGATCCGTTCCAGCCCGCTGCCCTTCAGCACGGCGTCCCACGGGAACTGCGGGCCCGGGTCCAGCTTGCGCGGTACCTCTTTGGACGGGTCGTCGCTGGCGGGCATCCGCGCCAGATCCAGGTCCTCGTGGCCGGCAATCTGCCGAAGCTGGGGGAAATCCTGTCGGAGCTGGGCCAGCAGCGCGCGCAGGGCGGCGATCTGGGCGGCGGTATAGGGCTCGGTCATGGTCTGGTGATGCGAGTCCCACCAGTTCGGATAGCGGCCCAGGTTGACCAGTTCGATGCCGATCGAGTGGGGGTTTTGCCCGCGCACATGATTGGCCACACGCGTACCCGGCACATAACGATAGATCGAGCCGTCGCGGTCGACGTAGTAATGGCCGCTCGCCCCGGTGCCGTTGTCGTAGAGCACACGCTCGCCGTACTCGCGTGCGGTCGCCAGATCCGGCAGCTCGGTGCAGTGAATCACCACCAGCGTCACCGCCGAGGCGGGACGTTCGGGCAGCTTTTCGACATAGGGCAGCGGTTGATCGTGAATGGTCAGCATGGCCCATAGCGTATCCGAGGCAGGTAGGGCGCGTGTTGCCGGTATCATGGCGGGGATACCCGAAAAGCTTATGGAGACCGCGATGCGCGGCCAGATCATCCTTTCCCACGGTTCGGACTCCAGTCCGGACGCCACCAAGGTCAGCACGCTGGCCGCGCTCGCCGAATCGCTCGGCTGGCAGACCCAGCGCCCCGATTACCGCGAAGACGACGCACTCGGCCATGTCGGCTCGGTGGCGCCGCGTATCGCCCGGCTGCGCGCGGCCGTCCAGGCCCAGTCCACGCCGCCGATCCTGGTGGGTTCGAGCATGGGCGCCTTCGTGTCTGGGCTGGTCTCGCGCGATATGCCGGTCGCCGGTCTGTTTCTGCTGGCGACGCCGCCAGAGATTCCGGGCTTTGCCGAAGGTTTCGATATGCGTCGTGATGTGCCAACGGAGCTGATCCACGGCTGGCGCGACGACATCTGCCCGCTCGAGCCGATCTTCCGTTTTGCCGGTGAGCGTCGTGTGCCGCTGCTGGTGCTGGACGACGATCATCGGCTCAGCGACTGCATCGATACGATCGCGTCGCAGTTTCAGCTGTTCCTCGACCGCGTGGCGAAAGCATCGTGAGCGCGTATTTCGCTACCTGCCCCAAGGGCCTGGAATACCTGCTGCGCGACGAGCTGATTGCGCTGGGTGCGTCCGATGTGCGCGAGGCACTGGCCGGTGTGTATTTTGCCGGCGAGCTGGAAATCGCCTATCGCGCCTGCCTGTGGTCGAGGCTGGCCAGTCGCATCCTGCTGCCATTGGCGGAGTTCGACGCGGCCGATGGCGATGCGTTGTATGCCGGCGTGCAATCGATCGACTGGTCCGAGCATCTTGCCTCGCATGCCACCCTGGCGATCGACGCGGTGACCGGGCAAAGCAAGCTGACGCATAGCCAGTTCATCGCCTTGAAAGCGAAGGACGCCATCGTCGATCAGTTCCGCCAGCGCGATGGCACTCGCCCGGATGTCGATACCGATGAGCCGGACGTACGCATCAATCTGCGCCTGCGTCGCGATCGCGCAACGATCTCGATCGATCTTGCCGGCTCGCCGCTGCATCGCCGCGGCTGGCGCGAGCTGCAGGGTGAAGCGCCACTGAAGGAAAACCTCGCTGCTGCGATGCTGCTGCGCGCGCGCTGGCCGGAGATGTACAAGGAAGGTGGCGCCTTGCTCGACCCGATGTGCGGTTCGGGTACCTTGTTGATCGAAGGCGCCTTGATGGCCGCCGATGTCGCACCGGGCCTTCGCCGTGATTACTTCGGTTTTCTCGGCTGGCACAAGCACGATATCGCGCTGTGGCGTCGCCTGCTCGATGAGGCGCGCGAGCGTGCCGACAACGGCCTGCGCGCCTTGCGTAGCTGCTTCTTTGGTTCCGACTCCGATGCACGCATGGTGCAGACGGCCAAGCGCAACGCGCAGGAAGCTGGCGTCGCCGGCTTCTTTACGCTGGACAAGCACGACGCCTTGCATGTCTCGCCACCGCCGGGCGTCGAGCGTGGTCTGGTCATCACCAATCCGCCTTATGGCGAGCGCCTGGGCGAACGTGGCCAGATGCCGGCGTTGTATCGCGCACTCGGTGAAATGCTGCGTGCCCGTTTTGCCGGCTGGCGCGCCGCCGTACTCGCGGGCGATGAGGAACTCGGTCGTGCCATGCCGCTGCGCGCCGAAAAACGCTATGCGCTTTACAACGGCGCGTTGGAAACGGTGCTGTTGTTGTTCGAACTGCATGCGCGCGACGAGACACCGCGCGAAGCGAAGCCGCTATCGGCCGGCGCGCAGATGCTGAAGAACCGGCTGGAGAAAAACCTGCGCCATCTGCGCAAGCAACTGGAGCGCGAAGGCATTCACTGCTGGCGCGCTTACGATCAGGATCTGCCCGAATACGCTGCAGCGATCGACGTATATGGCGATGCCGAGGGCAACCAGTGGCTGCATGTACAGGAATATCGTGCGCCGGCGGAAATACCGGTGGAAACCACGCGTCAGCGTTTGCGCGAAATTGTCCGCGTCGCCGGTGAAGTATTCGGCGTATCGCGCGAACGTATCGCGTTGAAGACGCGCGAACGCGGCAAGGGCGGCTCCAAGTACGGCCAGTTCGACCAGCGCGGCGAATTTGTCGAAGTGGAAGAAGGCGGGCTGAATTTCCTGATCAACCTGACCGATTACCTCGATACCGGTCTGTTCCTGGATCACCGCTGGGTGCGCGGACGTCTGCGCGAACTGGCTGAAGGGCGCCGGTTCCTGAATCTGTTTGCCTATACCGCCACGGCCAGCGTCTATGCGGCGGCCGGTGGAGCGCGCGATACCACCAGCGTGGACCTGTCCGGGACCTACCTGGAGTGGGCGTCGCGCAATCTTGCGCTTAACGGATTCACCGGCGCGCGCCACCGTCTGATCCAGGCGGACACGCTGGAATTCCTGCAGCGCGAGCGCGACCATTTCGGTCTCATCTACGTTGATCCGCCGACGTTTTCCAACTCCAAACGGGCCGACGATTTCGACGTACAGCGCGATCACGTCAAGCTGCTGGAAGCATGCGGCGACCGCCTGGGTCGCGACGGCGTCATCGTTTTTTCAAATAATTTCAGGAAGTTCAAGCTGGATCGTGAGGCGCTGGAGCAACGTTTCATCATCGAGGATGTCAGCCAGGTCAGCATCCCGTTCGACTTTGCGCGCCGCAACGATATTCACGGTTGCTGGCTGTTGCGTTCACGCCAAGCTGACGCGTCGATTAACCCCTGGGACACCGCCCGTATCAAAAAGTAAACCCTTCAGTTCACATTAATCCCGCGGGATTAGCATAGGCATCGTATTCACGGAGGTGTGTCATGACCAAGCGTTTCAGTGGTGCAAAGATCCTTGCCGTTAGCCTTGCCTTGGCGGGAATGGTGGCAGCACCGCTCACCGCATCGGCGCACGGCTGGGGCGGTTATCGTGGCGGCTACGGTTACCACGGCGGCTATCACGGTGGTTACTACGGCGGTTATCACCGCGGCGGTGGTTACTGGAGTGGCGGTCGTTGGGTAGCGGGTGCAATCCTTACCGGGGTTGCCGCAGGTGTGGTTGCGGACGCGCTGCGCCCGGATCCGTACTATGCCCCGCGTGTGGTCTACACGCAGCCGACGGTGGTGTATGAGGACGCGCCTGTCGTGACCCGTCGCGTGGTTGAAACCCGCACGGTTTACGAAGACCCGGGTTACACCCGTTATGTTCGCGATGACGGTTATTGATCGCGAGCGTTGAATAGAAAGCAAAAAAAGCCCGGCTTCGGCCGGGCTTTTTTTTGTCTGATCGGAACGTGCCTAGGGCTTGTTTCCGTTCGGTTCGGCACCATTACCGTGGCGAGTCGCTTTCGCGCTCAGCTTGTCGAACGTCGGCTTGTCGATGATTCGAACGGAGTGGAGCGCGCAAGGCGGCTGATCGCGTGAGCGCACCGATTCCCCGGCTTCGCCGCAGATGCGGCCGAGCGAGTTGAGCTGGTTCGCTTCGTTGGCGCGGAAGATCAAACCTTGACGGCCGACGCCGAGGCGGGGGCAATCGTTTTGAAGTTTCACGACATAGCGCTGTGGTCCGGTACGAACGATGGCCGTGCGCGCGTCGACGATATGCCATTCGTCGATGCGATCGGTGCGGATGCACGAACTGACGGGCCGCAAGGGTTTGAACAGTGGAGCGGGCGTGTCGGCGGCATGTGCGGCCGCGGTAACGGCAACGAGAAGCAGGGAGAGCAGGGTGGGTTTCAAGGCGTTCATCGAATCACCTCATGGATAGGGATACCCAGGGCCGGGAGAGCCGGCCCGATCAACTACTGCAAGCGGCACTGTAAACCATCCGCCATCGGTGCATCACACGATATAAACGGGGCCTCGGGCATGGTGATAGGCATGTCTTTTTACAACGATGACGGTCTGGCAGGGACGGATGGCAGGGCGCGATCGAGCCGCTGTCAGCGCCCCTCGGGGAGAACCTCATGAGCCCGGCCTCCATACAGGTTGCCACCGAGCTGTCCGAGCGCTACACCCGGGTACGCGGGTGCAGCATCGCGCTCACCGCGGGCCTCAGTGCCGAAGATATGCAGATCCAGTCCATGCCCGATGCAAGTCCGGGTAAATGGAACCTCGCGCATACCACCTGGTTCTTCGAACAATTCGTGTTGGGGCAGGACAGTCGTTATCGGCCTTACAACGCGGATTGGCATTATCTGTTCAACTCCTACTATCAATCGGTCGGACCGATGCACGCGCGGCCGCAGCGTGGATTGCTGTCGCGCCCAGCGTTGGCTGATGTGCTGGCTTATCGGCGATATGTCGATGACGCGCTGCAAGAGCTGTTGACCGGTGATGTTCCCGCTGCCGTGCTGGCGACTATCGAGCTTGGCCTGCACCATGAGCAGCAGCATCAGGAGTTGCTGCTTACCGACATTCAGCATGCGCTTTCGTGCAATCCGCTGAAGCCGGCTTACAGCGCCGCCATCGACGCACCATCGACAACCTCGGTTCCTATGACGTTTATACCGGGCCACGAGGGCCTGGTTCATATCGGGCATGCAGGCGACGGCTTTGCCTTCGATAACGAAGGCCCGCGTCATCGCGTGTGGCTGGAGCCGCACGCGCTAGCCAATCGTCCGGTGAGCAATGCCGAGTACGCGTCGTTTATTCACGATGGCGGTTATCGCGAGCCAACGCTGTGGCTTTCCGAAGGCTGGGCGACGGTACAGCGCGAACAGTGGCAGCATCCGATGTATTGGCAGGATGATCTTGCCAGCGCGTTTACGCTGCACGGCGTGCGTCCGCTCGATCCGCATGCGCCGGTGTGTCACCTGAGCTACTACGAGGCCGATGCATTTGCCCGCTGGGCGGGTGCACGCCTGCCGACCGAAGCGGAATGGGAACATGCCGCCGAGCATGTGCCGATCGATGGCAATCTGCTCGATCGCGCGCCGCGGCTGCCGCGCGCCGCCAGCGGCGACGGCCTGCTGCACATGTATGGCGATGTCTGGGAGTGGACCTCGTCGGCCTATAGTAGCTATCCGGGCTTCAAGACGCTTCCCGGCGCACTGGGCGAATACAACGGTAAATTCATGAGCGGACAGATGGTATTGCGCGGCGGTTCGCTTGCGACACCGCGCGATCATATCCGTAGCAGTTATCGCAATTTTTTCCCGCCCGATGCGCGTTGGCAGTTCATGGGGCTTCGTCTGGCGCAGGACCGATAAGAGTACCGATGCATGAGCATGCAGGCGTATGAACTTCGCGACGACGATCGTCGCCCCCCGATCAACGATGTCCTGGAAGTGGTGCAGCGCGGCTTGCGCTTGCAGCCCAAACGCCTGCCATCGTGGCTGTTTTACGACGAGCGGGGCTCGCAGTTGTTCGAGGACATTTGCGATCAGCCGGAGTATTACCTCACTCGCGCGGAAATCGATCTGCTCAATGTGCACGCCGGTGACATCGCCGAGGTGTTGGGCGAGGACGTGCGCCTGATCGAATATGGCAGCGGCAGCGCCATCAAGACGCGCATGCTGTTAGAGCAGTTGCGCTCGCCGGTATCGTATATGCCGGTGGAGATTTCGCCCGAGCCACTGCGTCAGAGCGTGCAGAGCTTCAGCGAGTTGTTTCCGGAACTGACGATCCAGCCGTTCTGCGCGGACTTTACTCGTCCGTTGCGCTTGCCGGTTCCGCCGCGTGCACCGCGCCGCAACGTCATCTATTTCCCGGGATCGACCATCGGCAATTTCGAGGCGCGCGATGCGATCGATCTGCTGCGCAAGATGCGCAACGAAATGGGCGAGGGCGGCGGTGTCCTGATCGGCGTGGATTTGAAGAAAGACCCAACGGTGATCGAGGCGGCTTACAACGATAAGGCCGGTGTCACCGCAGAGTTCACGCTCAATATGCTGGTGCGGCTCAACCGGGAGATCGGCAGCGATTTCGATCTCTCCGCCTTTCGCCACCGCGCGCATTACAACCCGATGGCCGGGCGCATCGAGACGCATATTGTCAGTGCGCGTAGCCAGGAGGTAAGAGTGGGGCGGATGCGGGTTGCCTTTGGCGACGGCGAGGCGATGCAGGTGGAATACAGCTGCAAGTATTCGCTGAGCGACTTTGCCACACTGGCCGCGCATGCCGGATTGAAAGTGCAGCATGTATGGCTGGATCCGCAGCAGCTTTTCAGTGTGCAGTTTCTTGTGCGCGCTTGAGGACCTAGAGCCCCCCTCTCCCTAGCCCTCTCCCCCGGCAAAGCCAGGGGAGAGGGAATCCGCCGAGGGTGCCTCGGTGTTTCGTACTTGCGCAGCTCAGCTCCCTCTCCCCTGGCAAAGCCAGGGGAGAGGGGTGGGGTGAGGGGCCGGGTGCTCGCGAGAGCTTCCCTATCTTTAGCCGGGCCGCCGAGCACCCAGCGCGATCAGCACATCCTGGGCACTGCGAATACGCTCCGACGCACCAAGCAGCTCCAACGTCACGCGCAGCTTGTCCTGCCCCTCCAGTTTGTAGACGCGCGGCAGGCGCTGAACCAGCTTGATGATGGTCATCGGATCGACTTCTGGCTTGTCGCGGAAAACGATGCGACCGCCATTGGGACCGAAGTCGAGCTTGCGAATACCCAGCGGCGTGGCCATCAGCTTCAACCCGGCGATGGCAAACAGTTGCTTGGTCGGGTCGGGCAGCAAGCCGAAGCGGTCGATCATTTCCACCTGCAGGTCGCGCAGCGAATCTTCATTGCGCGCACTGGCGATGCGCTTGTACAGCGTCAGGCGCGTATGCACGTCCGGCAGGTAATCGTCGGGTATCAGCGCAGGCAGATGCAGCTCGACCTCGGTCTCGTGCTCGCTGGTGAGATCGAAGTCCGGCACCTTGCCTGATTTGAGCGCGCGCACGGCTCGCTCCAACAGCTCGGTGTAGAGACCGAAGCCGATCTCCTGGATCTGGCCGGATTGTTCGTCGCCAAGCAGTTCGCCAGCACCGCGAATTTCCAGGTCGTGCGTGGCCAGAGTAAAGCCTGCGCCTAATTCCTCCAGCGAGGCCAAAGCTTCCAGGCGCTTCTCGGCATCGGCGGTCATGGCCTTGCGATCGGGCACGACCAGATAGGCATAAGCGCGGTGATGCGAGCGGCCGACGCGCCCACGCAGCTGATGCAGCTGGGCCAGTCCGAAGCGGTCCGCGCGGTCGATGATGATGGTGTTGGCCGTCGGGATATCGATACCGGTTTCGATAATCGTCGTGCACACCAGCACGTTGAAGCGCTGGCGATGGAAGTCCGCCATCACCCGTTCCAGCTCGCGCTCGGGCATCTGGCCGTGGGCGATACCGATACGCGCCTCGGGGATCAGCTCCTCGATCTCGCGCGCGGTACGTTCGATGGTGTTGACCTCGTTATGCAGGAAGTACACCTGGCCGCCGCGTTGCAGCTCGCGCTGGAACGCCTCTCGGATCAGCGCGGGCTCCCATGCCGAAATAAACGTGCGCACCGCCATGCGATGCGCGGGCGGCGTGGCGATCAGCGACAGGTCGCGTAGACCGCTCATCGCCATGTTCAGCGTGCGCGGGATTGGCGTCGCGGTCATGGTCAGCAGGTCGACTTCCGCGCGCAGCTTTTTCAGCTGCTCTTTCTGGCGTACGCCGAAACGCTGTTCTTCGTCGACGATGACCAGGCCGAGATCCTTGAACTTGATGTCCGGCTGCAGAAGCTTGTGCGTGCCGATGATGACGTCGATCTGCCCCTCGGCGAGGCGCTTGAGCGCCTCGTTGACTTCCTTGGTGGATTTGAAACGCGAAAGCACATCGACGCGAACCGGCCAATCGGCGAAACGGTCGGCGAAGTTGCGGTAATGCTGCTGCGCCAGCAATGTGGTCGGTACCAGGACCGCGACCTGCTTGCCGGCGGTGGCCGCAGCGAACGCGGCGCGCAGTGCGACCTCCGTCTTGCCGAAGCCGACATCGCCACAGATCACGCGATCCATGGCGCGCGGTGCGACAAGATCGCTGAGGACGGCGCCGATGGCATGTTCCTGGTCCGGTGTTTCCTCGAAGGGGAAGCTGGCGCCGAACTCTTCGATCAACTGGCGATCGATCGAAAGCGACTGGCCGCCGCGTGCTTCGCGCTGTGCATAGATCGCCAGCAGTTCGGCCGCGACATCGCGCACTTTTTCGGCGGCTTTCTTGCGCGCGCGTTCCCACGCATCGCCACCCAGCGAATGCAGCGGCGCCAGTTCGGGCGCGGTACCGGAGTAGCGGCTGACCAGGCCCAATTGCGCCACGGGCACATACAGCTTGTCGCCCTTGGCGTATTCGATGGTGAGAAATTCGCCGGCCATGCCGCCGACATCCATCGAGATCAGGCCCTGATAACGCCCGACACCGTGATCGACATGCACGATCGGCGCGCCGATCGTCAGCTCGGTGAGATCGCGGATGATGCTTTCCGGATCACGCTCCGCACCACGGCGACGCTTGCGTTCGGTGCGCACGCGCTCACCGTAGAGTTCGCGCTCGGTCAGTACGGTAAGCGCCGGCCGGGTGATCGCAAAACCCTGTTCCAGCGCGGCCGTGGTGATGGCGAACTTGGGCGCTGCACCGGTTGCAGGGGCGAAGCTATGCCAGTTCTCGACGCTGTCGGGTTTCATCCCGGCGGCGGCCAGCGTTTCGATCAGCGCTTCGCGGCGGCCGGCCGAATCGGCGGCAATCAGCAGGCGGCCGGGATAGCTCGCCATGAAGTGGCGTAACGACGTGCCGGGCTCTTCGCCCTTGCGGTTGATCGGCAGTTCCGGCGCCGGCTGCGTGCCGGTGTCGACGGCGTGCTCGTGCCCGCTGGGTACGACTTCCACGCGCAGGCGCTTGTTGAGCTGCTCGCGCAATTGTTCCGGTGACAGGTACAGCTCCGCCGGCGGCAGCACCGGGCGTTCGATGTCATGTGCGCGCTGGTCGTAGCGTTCGCCCGTCTGTTGCCAGAACTGTTGGGCGGCGTCGAGCGCGCCCTCGGCGAGCAGGAACACGGCCGTTTCGGAGAGGTAATCGAACAGCGTCGCGGTCTGCTCGAAGAACAACGGCAGGTAGTACTCGATGCCGCCCGGTGTCACGCCTTCTTTCATGTCCTGGTAAAGCGGGCAGCGACGCACGTCGATAGGGAAGCGCTCGCGCAGCTTGCCGCGAAAATCCTTGGCCGCCGTGTCGGTAAGCGGAAACTCGCGCGCCGGCAACAGCTCGACGCGTTCCACTTGCTGATGGGAGCGCTGACTTTCCGGATCGAAGCTGCGAATCGATTCGACCTCGTCATCGAACAGTTCGACGCGATACGGCTCGGCCGTGCCCATCGGAAAGATATCGATCAGCGCACCGCGTATGGCGAAATCGCCCGGTTCGGCCACTTGCGGCACATTGCGATAGCCTGCCGCTTCCAGGCGGCGCTGTTCGGCGCTCAGATCGAATTTCTGGCCCTTTTTCAGCATCAGGCCCGAGCCGGTGATATGGCTGCGCGGCGCGATGCGTTGCATCAGCGTGGCCATCGGTACCACCAGCACGCCGCGCTCGACCGAGGGCAGCTGATAGAGCGTGGCGATGCGCTGCGAAACGATTTCCGGGTGCGGACTGAAGACGTCGTACGGCAGGGTTTCCCAGTCGGGGAAATGCAGCACCGGCAGGCCACCGGCGAAGATCCGTAGTTCATCTTCCAGGGCATGGGCGCGTTGAGTGTCGCGCGTGACCGCTACCAGCAGGCCGCCATGCGAGCGCGCAGCCTCCGCCACCAGTAATGCCCGTGCCGACCCGTGCGGCGGGGTCCAGTAACGGCGTTGCTTGGGCGTGGTGGGGAGGGGCGGGTGCGAAAGAATACTTGGCATGAGGACGCGTATGAGATCGCTCGGGACGCCGCGAGCTGCCGCGTCAGGGAAGCGGGCTAGTTTAACGCCTGGGAGGGAGGTACAGCGGGGTTGGGATCAGAGTGCCAGCGAAATCTGCGCCGTCCCCGGCTCATCTGGCAGCAATCGCTGGACGAAGCCCAGTTCGCGGCACAGCTGCAACATGGGGCGGTTTTCCAGCAGCACATAGCCCCAGATCTCGCTCAGCTCGCGACCGCGGCATTCGTCAACCAGGTGTTGCATCAGCATGGCGCCCAGGCCGAGCCGGGTCCAATCCTGTTCGACCACGATCGAGAATTCGGCGCTGTTCGCGGCTTCGTCCACGTAGATACGGCCTACGCCGCGGATCTCGCCGGGCACGACATTTTCGTCTTCCAGCACATAGGCCCGCTCTATCGCCGGATCGATGCGGCAAAGGCGCTGCGCCATCGGCTCGGGCAGCTCGGACATGGAATGCAGGAAGCGGCGACGGATGTCCTCCGGCGACAGTCGCTGGAAGCAGCGCTTGATCGCCGCGACGTCGTTCCCGTCGATATCGCGCAGGCGCAGCTCCCGCCCATCGTGGATGCGCACCAGTTCGCCCTGGGCCTGCCGTACCAGCTGCAGGCGCGCGAAGCGTTCGCGGCCGCGCGGAGGCAGCGGTGCCTGGTGGAGCGTGTCGGTGAGCTGGATGGCGGGGAGGGACATATCCATACTTTACCGTATTGTGTGCACTGCAACATGAACGGAAAGCTTGAAATGAGGCTTTGAAGATGGCGTTTTGCCGCAAGTGCGGCATCCCGGTGGGCCGGCATACCCGATCTTGCGGCACGCCGCGTTGAGCTGGCGTGGTGCCGGCCCCTCGCCTCAGAATGCAAGGCTGACCCTACTGACGAGGCGGACGCATGAGCAAAGGCCTGAGTACCGAGCGGCTGGAGCAGCTTTGCAGCGGGTGGCCCGGCGTGACCCGCGACATCAAATGGGGCGACGCGCTGGTCTTCAGCGTTGGCGGCAAGATGTTCGTGGTGGCTTCGAGTGAGCGCGGTCAGGAAGGGCGCCTGATGTTCAAGGTGCCGGACGAGCGCTTTCTGGAGCTGACCGACCAGGAGGGCATGGCACCGGCGCCTTATCTGGCGCGGGCGCATTGGATCGCCGTCACCGATCGTCGTCGCTTCACCACGGCGGCGCTGGAAAAGCTGATCCGCGGCGCCTATCTCCAGGTACGCTCCAAACTCACCAAGAAACTGCAGGCGGCGATCGGCCCCGCACCCTTCAAGGAATAAGCAAGCATGAAGCAACATATCGGCAGCTTTGCGCTGCTGGTCGCCGACTACGACGAAGCGATCGCCTGGTACACCCGCGCACTGGGCTTCGAACTGGTCGAGGACACCGACCTGGGCGGCGGCAAGCGCTGGGTCCTCCTGACACCGCCAGGCGCAAAGGAAACCCGCATCCTGCTGGCTCAGGCAGTCGGCGACGCACAGACCGTGCGTATCGGCGACCAGGCAGGCGGTCGCGTCTGGTTATTTCTGCACACGGACGACTTTGATCGGGATTGGCGTCGCATGCGCACACAAGGCGTGCATTTTCGCGAAGAGCCGCGACACGAGCCGTATGGCACGGTGGCGGTGTTTGAGGATCTTTATGGGAATGCCTGGGACTTGCTTGAGTTGAAACGTTGACGCGCTAGTCCGCAATATCCGGCTCAAAAAAACTCCACCGAACATCCGGGAAAGCCTCTTTCATCGCCTTCTCGGTACGGTTGATCGCCTCGATAAAGCTGCGCTGATCCGGCGCCGGCGCCATGCGTGCCTTCACGGCGACCATCACGTCCGGTCCCATTTGCAAGGTCAGCAGGTTGAGTACGGCGTCGACCTCGGGGCGTGCGTTCAAGAAGGCGATCAATGCCTCGCGCTGTTCCGGCTCGACGCCCTGGCCGATCAGCAGCGCCTTCACTTCGTTGGCGACGGCAACGGCAACGATGACGAGCAGGATGCCGATGGCGATGGTGCCGGTGGCGTCGAACAGCAGGTTGCCGGTGATCATCGTGGCGACCACAGCAATAAACGCGAGCGTCAAGCCAAGCAGGGCGGCGAGGTCTTCGCCAAAGATCACCAGCAGTTCGCTCGAGCGCGTTTCGCGGAACCAGCGCCACAGGCTGCGCGATCCACGTGCCTTGTTTACTTCCTGCAGGCAGCCGTGCATCGAGATGCCTTCGACCACGATGCTGAAACCCAGCACGCCCACGGCAAGCCACGGCCAGCTCAATGGCTCGGGATGGCTGAGCTTGTGCACGCCCTCATAGATCGAAAACATGCCGCCAACGCTGAACAGCAGCATTGCCACCAGAAACGACCAGAAATACATCACGCGGCCCCAGCCGAGCGGGTATTCCGCCGAGGGTGGCCGCTTGGCCTGCCTTATGCCCACCAGGAGCAAACCCTGGTTGGCGCAGTCGGCCAGCGAATGCACTGCTTCGGCCAGCATGGCGCCGGAGCCGGTCATGACGGCGGCGATCAGCTTGGCGATAAAGATCGCGAAATTAGCACCCAGAGCGAGCAGGATCGCTCTGAGCGAGTTGGCGTGTCCGGACATCGAGCTTTCCTTGAACGAATCGCGTTGGATTTAGCGGATACCGACGCCCACGCCTACACCGAAATTGACCTTGCCGCCCTGCATCTCCGATGTCGACCAGATATGCGATTGCGTCACGCCGACCAGGGGAAAGGCGTAATCGGCTTCACCCACCTTGCCCGAGCGGTTGCCGCTGAGATGGCCGGTGACGGTAATCGGGGCGCCTTGCGGGTAATCGATCGATTCCACATAGCCGGGCATGGTCGCAATAAATCGTCCCATGCCATTGCCGCTCAGCTTGGGTCGCTGAGAGCTGTCCAAAGGATAGGCGAGGATCTCGATTTCGCTATGGTCGGCGAGGTTGTTCACTTGCACGATACGGCCACCCCAGATCACGTCGTGGCCGCTGTACTGTTCCGGCGTCTGCGAGACTTGCGCCGGCGCGACGACCACGTTGGCCGCGGTAGGCTTGTAGATCGGTGCCGGGGCGCAGGCACTCAGGGCCAGCAGCGCAGCCGGAGCGGCCAGGCGGATCAGTAGCGGGGCAAAACGCATGACCGTACTCCTCAGGAAGTGGGCTGGAGATAACCAAGCTTAGCGTTCAGGGCGCTTCCTCGACCAGCCAGTCGAGCCGCGTCTGGGCCGGGCGATCCTGCGAGAGCAATCGCCCCAGCGCCTGCATCGGCTCGCGCAAGACCTCGTCGAGTTTCCAGGGCGCGTTGAGTATGACCATGCCCGAGCCGTTGAGACGGAGCGGTGAATCGTCCGGGCGAATCAGCAGCTCCGCACGCAGCACGCGCTTCACGCCGCTGTGTTGCAGCCAGCGGTGGAACGGTTGCACCTGGCTGCGGCGCTTGATCGGATACCACACGGCATAGACGCCGCCAGGCCAGCGCAGCAAGGCGTTCTTGATGGTTTTCTCGATCGTGCGGTATTCGTCTTCCTGGGCTTCGAAGGGCGGGTCGATCAGGACCAGGCCACGCTTTTCCTGCGGCGGCACGAAGCCCTTGAGCGCCTCGTAGCCATCGCGCTGATGCACATGTACGCGTGCATCGCGATGAAACAAGTCGCGCAGGCGCGTGGCTTCTTCTGTGTGCAATTCGCATAGCTGTGCACTGTCGCTGGCGCGCATCGCGCGGGCTACCTGCAGCGGCGAGCCGGGGTAGAGCTTCAGGCCGTCCTCGTTGCCGGGCAGGTCGAGAATGGTCTGCAGCCAACGCTGAAGCAGGTTGGGCAGCGCCGGTGCGCTGCCGTCGCCATGCATGTCGGGAAAGAGCAGGCGCGCGATGCCATCCTTGTATTCGCCGGTCTTGCCGGCCTGCATGCCATCGAGCGCGTAGCAACCGCTGCCGGCGTGCGTGTCGACAAAGCAGAATGGCGACGGTTTGGCCTTGAGCGCCTCGATCAGCGCAAAAAGCACGGCGTGCTTGAGAACGTCGGCAAAATTGCCGGCGTGGAAGGCGTGGCGATAATTCATGGTGTCGGCGCTTTGATGTGATCTGCAGTATAGAGGGAGTGCCCTGGAGCCGCTGGACTTCGGTGACCGCGGGGGCGTCGATACGCGGCAAAGCCCGATGGAAGGGGCTTGGAGCCTGCTCCAGAGTTGAGCGCCCTGTATATGCTGGCTATCCTCGCCCTATGCCCCGTCGCTCACTCCAGCCCTTCCGCCGTTCCCGCCATGTGTTGGCCTGGGCGCTGTGTGCGTGGCTGGCGCTGGTGAGCATGGCCTGGGCGCAGACCGATTGTTGTACCGGCATGCATATGCCCGACAGCGCGGGCATGCACGATACCGGACATGCGCATGGCCAGGGTCCGATGGCTACCGCCGACTGTGCCTGCGTGCACGCCCCGGCCACGCTGCCACCGACCGTGGCACTGGGCATGATCTCCCGGCTACCAGCCCATCCGCTGGCAGTGCAGGGACACCGCTCCGCGCCACAGCGCGCGCAATCCCCTCCATTACGGCCACCGGCGAATGACTTCGCCTGAATAACGGTATTCATGGCAGCAGATGTTTGTGGTGCTGCCACAGATGAGCATCGTTTTGGCCGAGCGTCCGCTTTCGCATAGCCGGACGGACGGCCGTTGGAGTCGACATCATGAGTAAGCAGGATCCGCGCGGCCTTTCGCTGCCGCGTCGGCGCTTCGTTCAAGGTCTGACCCTGGGCGGTGTCGCCGCCGGGCTCGGGCTGTTTCGCGGCGGCGATGTTTTTGCCGCCATTGACACGCCGCGCACCGAACTGAGCGGCACCCATTTCGAGTTGGAAATCGGTGAGCTGCCGGTGGATTTCACTGGGAGCAAGCGTGTAGCCACCGTGGTCAACGGCCAGTTGCCGGCGCCCTTATTGCGCTGGCGCCAGGGCGACACAGTGACTATTCGCGTGCGCAACCGTCTAACCGTTACCAGTTCGATTCACTGGCATGGCATCGTCCTGCCGGCCGATATGGACGGCGTGCCGGGCTTGAGTTTCGACGGCATCCCGCCGGGCGGTGAATACGTCTATCGCTTCACGGTGAACCAGGCAGGCACGTACTGGTATCACAGCCATTCGCGTTTCCAGGAACAGACCGGTCTGTATGGGCCGATCGTGATCGAGCCGCGCCAGGAACGTCACGCGGTGCAACGCGAGCACGTGATCCTGCTTAGCGATTGGACCGATACCGATCCGGAACGGATCTTCGCCAACCTGAAAAAGCAAAGCGATTACTACAACATCGGCAAGCGCACGATGGGCGACTTTCTGCGCGACGCCAGCCGGCAAGGTCTGTCGCAGGCGTTGTGCGAACGGCGCATGTGGAACCAGATGCGCATGGATCCCACCGATCTGGCCGATGTGTCGGCCATGACCTATACCTATCTGATCAACGGCAGCACGCCAGCGGGCAACTGGACCGGTTTGTTCGATGCGGGCGAAAAAGTACGGCTGCGTTTTATCAATGGCTCGTCGATGACTTTTTTCGATGTGCGTATCCCCGGTCTCAAAATGACCGTGGTGGCCGCCGACGGGCAGTCGATCGAACCGGTGACCGTCGACGAGTTTCGCATCGCCAACGCGGAGACCTACGATGTGATCGTCGAGCCGGCGGCCGACCGCGCCTGGACGATCTTTGCGCAGAGCATGGATCGTTCCGGTTTTGCCCGTGCCACGCTGGCACCGCGAGCCGGCATGGTGGCCGATGTGCCGACGCTCGATTCTCGTCCCTTGCTCGCCATGAGCGACATGATGGGACAGATGCAGCACGGTGGCATGAGCCACGACATGCATGGCATGCCCGGGATGGCCATGGACCACGGCGATATGGGCGACATGTCGATGCGCGGCCATGGTCCGGAGATCGACATGCGCGTACCGCAGCCGCGCAGCAACCTGGATGATCCTGGTGTGGGCTTGCGCGACAACGGCCGGCGCGTGCTCAGTTATGCCGACCTGCATGCGGTCGATGCGCCGATTTCACCCAGGGTCGATCGAGAGATGACGTTGCATCTCACCGGCAACATGGAACGTTATCTCTGGTCGTTCGACGGCAAGCGCTTCTCCGACACCGGCCCTATCCAGTTGCGCTACGGTGAACACGTGCGCGTGGTGCTGATCAACGACACCATGATGACTCACCCGATCCATTTGCACGGCATGTGGAGCGAGCTGGAGTCTCCCGATGGCGCGTTCCAGGTACGCAAGCACACCGTGGTGGTGCAGCCGGCACAACGCGTGGCCTATCGCGTCAGCGCCGATGCGATCGGCCGCTGGGCCTACCACTGTCATCTGCTCTATCACATGGAAGCGGGCATGATGCGCGAAGTGGTGGTGGCATGAAGCGGCTTTTGATGTTTCTTCTGCTATGCGGTGTTTCGGGCCTGGCGTATGCGCAACAGGCGAAGCCCATGGACAACATGCAGGATATGCCGATGGACGATATGCCCGGCATGTCCATGCCGCATCAGCATCACGACGCGCCTCCGGCCGCCGCTTCATCGTTGCCATTGCCGCCGAACGATCACGTTCCGCCACCGCCGCCGCAGCATGTCATGGCACAGCATGCCATGTCCGACGCGATGGATATGCACGACACCAGCACGCGCGGCATGCTGTTGATCGACCGCCTGGAGCGTACGCGCACCACAGGCGGCGACAACGCCACAGCCTGGGAGGGCGAGGGCTGGTGGGGCAGCGATATCGATCGTCTGTGGATACGCAGCGAGGGCGAGCGCCAGCGTGGCGTAACGCAAGATGGACGCGTTGACGTGCAATGGGGTCATGCCTGGACGACTTATTGGGATGGTCAGCTTGGTCTGCGCCAGGACATCGGTAACGGGCCCAAGCGGCAATGGCTGGCCTTCGGTGTGCAAGGTCTCGCGCCGTACTGGTTCGAGACACAGGCAACATTCTATGCAGGAGAGCAAGGACGTACGACTCTGCGCCTGGAAAGCAGCTATGACGTGCTGTTTACCCAGCGGCTGATATTGACGCCGAAGATCGAGCTGAACCTTTATAGCCGCAACGATCCGCAGCGTGCGATTCGCGCCGGTCTGTCCGAAGCCGAAGCCGGTTTGCGTTTGCGCTATGAATTCAGCCGACGCCTTGCGCCCTATGTCGGCGTGTCGTGGGCTTACCGGCGCACCGCCAACGCACCCACCGATGTCCTGCTTGATACCGCCGCGCACGAAACGACCTGGGTCGCCGGCATCCGTTTCTGGTTCTAGATACTCAACGAGGGGAACGATCTTGAAAACATTGTTTGTTGTTTTGGTGATACTCGCGGTGGCTGTCGCCGCCTTTGTATATTCCGGCGTTTATGACATCGGCGCGGACAGACCCCATTGGGGCGTAACCACGCAGATCGTCGAGACACTGCGCGAGCGATCGATTGCACGAGAGTCGGCCGGTGTAACGGTGCCTACGGACCTGGATGCCCAGACACGCATTCACTCGGGTGCCGAACATTACGCGCAGATGTGCGCCGCATGTCATTTGACGCCCGGCATGCGCAGCACCGAGTTGCGGCAGGGGCTTTATCCGCAGCCGCCGGATCTGGCCAAGCTCGGCATCGCCGATCCGGCCAAGGCGTTCTGGGTGATCAAACACGGCGTCAAGATGACGGCCATGCCGGCATGGGGTGTCAGCCATAGCGATGATGCCATCTGGGACATGGTGGCCTTTATCCGCCAGTTGCCCAAGCTCGATGAAGATGGCTTTGTTGCGTTGGCCGGTACGCACGGTGACGACGGGCACGGTGGCGGACACCATCATCATGACGAAGGGCATGACGATCATGATGGCGATCATGACCACGATCACGACCACGACGAGCATCCGGCATCACCGGCCTCGGCCGCGCATTAATCGACGCTGCACTAATCGACGATGTTGTGGCTCTCCGCGGTAGCCAGCAGCTCGGTCTTCGCCGGCTGGCTATCGCGGCGGTGCAGGAAAGGATGGGCGAACACGGCAGTCAGGATGACCGCGACGCCAAGATAGAACCAGGTGTCGAGCTGACGTTGTTCGCCCAGCAATACGATAGCCAGCACGATCGCATACACCGGTTCGAGATTGGTCACCATCTGCGTTTCGAAGGCGCTCATCTGACGCAGTGCGACCAGCGCCAAGGCGAAGGGCAGCAAGGTGCAGCCGAATGACAGCAGGAGCAGCAGCGTTGCATCATGCGCACCGGGCAGCATGAAAGCCGGGCCCGCATGCGGAAGAAACGGTGCGAGCAAGGTGAGAAAAAGCGTGCCCGAACCCAGTTCGATGCAGGTGACGGTCAGTGGATCGCCATGCTCGACCAGGCGCTTGTTGAGCGAGCCGAAGATGGCCACCAGCAGCGCAGATAGCGCGCCCACCGCAATACCCAGCCGCATTTCCACCGGCACGCCACCCACCACCATGGCGACGCCGGGAATGACCAGGAGACCGATCAGCAGCTCGCGCGGATCAAAGCGACGGCGCGCGATCCATGGCTCGATAAAAGCGAGAAAGACCGGGCCCAGGGCAATACAGGTTGCGCCGACCGATGCGTTCGATAATTTGATCGCCGCATAAAACGTCAGCCAGTGCAGCGACACGATTGCACCGATACCGGCATACGCCCAGCGCAATCTGGCCGGCATGGCCTTGAGCCCGCGCCATACCCTGGGCACCAGCAACAGCGCCGAGGTCACCAGCAAAGTACGCCACCAGACCAGCGGCAGCGCCTGCAGGGTGATCTGCTTGCCGAGAATGGCCGTGAATCCCCAGAGCAGGACGCAGAAGTGGATTTGTAGGCGGGCTTTGGCGGCGGGCTGCACGGTGCGGGGTCGTCGTGGCGGTCCCGCATTGTACGTGGTGTGAGCCGATCACTTTGCCTTCGGTTGCGCCGGTGCCTTTACCTTCGTTCCGCGCATCTGCTCCAGCACGCCCTGGCATGCATTTTCCTGGTTGCCTCGACTCGGGACCACGAGCGGCGCCAGGGCAGCCGCCGGCGCGGCGAATATCCCCAGGGCCAGGGCGCCGCCGCCGCGCAGGATCAGCCCGGCCGAATGCACGCCGACATCGGGGTTCTTCAGCGTGCCCTTGACGTACAGCGGCGAGCGCAGCGAGAACACCCGGAAGCCCTTGGTATGCGGTGTGACATCAAGGTCCAGGCGTTCGGTGGCGAAGTTGACGTTGCCGTCGACGTCGATGATCGCGTCTTCCGTGTCGAGCACGAACAGCTTGGTCTGGAATACGCCGTCGGTGGCGACCAGGTCGGAAGCGGCGCAGTTGATATTGACCGTCTTGTCGCCGAACAACTTGCCGATGACCACGTTGCCGATATTGAGGCCTGCGGTTTCGAGCAAGGTCTTGCTGATCGCCCCGTCGTTCATCAGCAGCTTGACCTCGCCGTCGGCGGTGGCCAGCAGTTCGGCCACCGAGTTGCCATTCGAGCTCATGGCCATGTCGCCGTTGATTTCGCCGAAGCTGGTGTTCATCGCCTGAACGGTCGGGAACAGCTCTTTCAGTTTCAGATGGCGCGCTTTTAGATCCATCCGTCCGCGCATCGGTATCTGACTGCCGTCGAGGTGGATGAGCCCGGTGACGTTGCCGCCGGCCATGCCGAAGCTGAGTGGATCCAGATGCAGTTTGCCGTCCTCCAGCACGATATGCGTGCTCAAGTTGTCGATCGGCAGATTGGCATCGCGGATGATGCGCGTGCCGGTAAACGTGACGTCCGCATCCATGGCTTTCCAGCGATCCGTACGGAAAGGCTCGACCGGTAGCGCTTTGTCGGCAGGCTGTGCGGTAGTGTCACCGCGTTGCTGCTTTTGTTCTTTCGAATCCGCGCCGACCAGCGAACCCAGGTCGGAGAACTGCAGCAATTGCGAGTGCAATTTACCGGTCAGTTTCGGGCGCGGGGCGGCCGTGCTGAAATCGAGGCTGCCGCCCAGGTCGCTGCCGCCGACCCGGCCGCGGAAATTCTGGTAGCTGAAATGGCTGTTGTGCTTGTGCAGCTCGGCGATCAGGTGGCCTTCGGTGGCATAAGGCGGCGTATCGGGCAGCGTCAATCCAGTAAGCGGGTAGAGCTTTGCCATGCTGGTGCCGGAAAACCACAGGCGCAGATCGAGCGCAGCCAGGTGCATGGGATTGGTCAAGGTGCCGACCAGGGCGATATGCGAATCGCCCGCATGCACATCCGCCTGTACGGGGAAGGGTTGGTCGCTGCGCTGCAAGGCCAGCACGCCGCCAGTCTTGCCATCGCCCGATAGCGGTGCACCCTGATAACTACCCTTGGCTTGCCAGGCGAATGCGTAGGCGGAGGTGGGACGCGTCTTGGGTTCGCTTTCCGTTTGCGTATTGGCTAGCGTTTTCTTCGCGTCGCCGCCGGCAGTTTTTTGTGCCTCATCGCGTGCGCGCGCCGACTGCTGCGCCATGATCTCGTCATACGGGATGGCTTTTTGCAGCGGCTCGATATTCACCTGTAGCTGGACTTTGCTGGCAGCGTCGTCGAGAGCAATATGGCCGCGATCGAAGCCGATCGCACCCAGATCAAGGCTCCATGTCGACGGGCCGGTGCTTTGCGGCAGGGTGAAGTCCCAGGTAGCGCGCCCTTGCTTGTCACGCTGCAGGTCGATGTTCGGCTGCACCAGCTGCACGGTAGGTATGGTGATGCGATGCGCCAGCAAGGCCAGCGGCGAGAGACGGAAGCGCAAGGCATCGAGCGTGGCGAACTGTTTGTTCGTGGCCCAGTCCGGGTTGGCTATGCGGATCTGTTGCGCAACGAATTCCGGCCACGGCACGATCGCCGACAGACCGCCCTGGTCCGGTTCGCGCTGCCAATGCACGCTCAGGTCACCCTGAATCTCGAACTGTCGCCCGATCGCCTGGCTGACCTTGTCGTTGATAAAAGGCTTGGCCCGGTTCCAGTCGAAGGTGGCGATCACGATGATGACGATTGCGATCAGCAAGACCAGGATGCCTCCGATCCAGCTCAGCACTTTCCGGCCGCGCTTCATTTCTTGCTTCTCCCATGCGTTGGCATGGGGTTATGGATACCGTGTCCTATGCATACAGAGTGTCGTCGTTGGTGAGATTGCTCACGGGGTGTTCACGTGAATCTCAGGACTTAGAGCTCCCCCTCACCCTAACCCTCTCCCCCGGCAAAGCCAGGGGAGAGGGGATCTATTGAGGGTGCTTCAGTGTTTCGCACTTGCGCAGTCTGCTCCCTCTCCCCTGGCTCCGCCGGGGGAGAGGGTTGGGGTGAGGGGGCGGGTGCTCGCGGCATGCCTCACAAATCAATCAATCGTCGCTATCGCCAAACTTCCAATAGCCCGTAGCTTTCACATGCTCCTTGGGCAGGTCGCGATGCTCGCTTAACCATTGGCGCATGTTGCGTGCACGCTTCGACTCGGTAGCGATCCAATAAAACGTATCGCCGTCGGCTGGCACAAACCGCTGCAAGGCCTGCTCCAGCAATGTGCTGCTCGCAGCATCGCCACCCTTGCGATCCAGCCACTGCACATCGAAATGCGCATTCGAGCTCAGGCTCTGCCGGTCGGCCGAGTCGGGAATCTCAATGAACACAGTCGCCTTGGCATTCGACGGCAGCTCTTCCAGCCAGCGACCGATCGCGGGCAGGGCGGTTTCATCGCCCGCCATGACGTAGTGATCGAAATCATCGGCGACGATAAACGAGCCCCGTGGGCCGCCCGCACCAAGCTGTTGCCCCGGTGTGGCTTGCGCCGCCCACGTCGCCGCGGGACCGTCGCCATGCAGGACAAAGTCCACGGTCAGTTCGCCGCGGGTTTCGTCGTGGCTGCGTGGCGTGTAGTCGCGCATGGGCGAGGGTTCCTTGCCGGGCGGATACTCCAGGCCGTTGGCGCCGAGTGTCGGGCGTACGATCTCGCCGTGGCTGTTGGGAAAGAACAGCTTGACGTGATCGTCCGGCGCGGCGCTGATAAAGCCGGCCAGCTCGGGGCCGCCGAGTACGATGCGTTGCATGTGCGGGGTCAGACGTTCTACGCGCAGCACATCGAGCTGGCGCATCACCACCGTATGACGAACCATGCGTGGTTCATGTCTTGCCATGAATGCTCCTTGGGGGAAAGTAAGCAGCCGGCTACTGGCTCGGATGAGCGATGGCGTGGCGGGGAATCAGTAGATGAAGTCGCCGTTGCGGCGAATCAAGCGGTAGCCCAGGCGCTCGGCGATTTGCCGCACGACGGCCAGGGCATCCATGTCCGGTGGTGTCGCAACGGGTTGCGCCGTGCCGGCAAGTCGCCAATGGATGCGCCCATGAGCCTCGCTGTGTACCTGCACCAGGGCGTGCTGTTCCAGCTCGCGCATGAAGCGGTACACCGTGCCGATACTGGCGCGTGGATAGTGTTCGCGTGCCTGTACAAGCAACGCCACCGCATCCATGGCGTCCTGTCGTGCCACCAGGGCAGCCAGCACGGCGCGTCGGGGGGCGGTCATTTGCAGGCCAGCGGCCTTGCAGCGTTGCTGCCAGCGATCCAGATCCTCGCCGGGGCTATTCACGGCGCTGCCCGGTGGCGATGTCGGTGGCCGCTTTTTCGAGAATGGCCGCAACGCGTTGGGTTTCCGCACGGGTCCACTCCGTACCGCGCATCAGCAGGGCATGCTTGAGGGCATGCATGGCCTGGCGGATGGCCTGCGGCGCTGACATCTTCGCAGCCATGCGCGCGCTGTGTTCGGTGCGTTCGGTCATGGCTTCGACCGCGGCACGGTTTTCGTCGAGGAAGCGGCGTCCCTCGTCGGTGATTGCATAGAGCTTGCGTCCGCCCTGTTCGTTCTCCACCTGCGCATGTCCCATTTCTTCCAGCATGGTCAGCGTGGGGTAGATGGCGCCGGGGCTGGGCGAGTAGTGGCCATGAAACATTTCTTCGATGATGCGAATCATCTCGTAGCCGTGACGCGGCTGTTGTTCGAGCAGGGCGAGCAGCAGCAGTTTCAGATCGCCGTGACCGAACATGCGGCCGCCGCCGCGCCGGCCGCCGCCACGCAGCTCGTTCCAGTCGGCAAAGAAATCCCCGCCCGGGCCGCCGCGAAAGCCGTGGCGTGCGGCATGGTGTTCAAAAGCCCGGTCGTGGTGTTCCTCGTGCATGGCCCGGAACCGATGGCGCATCGCATGAAATAACGAATGGTGTCCGCGCATGATCAGGTTCTCTCGTAGTATCTAAGATGTACTTACGATATATCGTAAGTGTATCTAAAGACAAGCCCCCATGGCATGCTCCGGCTTTCGGCTAAGGCCGGACCCGGAAGTAACGATGCCGCGCGAATACAGCATGGGTGGGCGAGCAGGTAAGGGTGGGGCCAGTCGCGGCGAGCCGCCGCCCAAGCAAAGCCTGCGCGAGCGCTTCAGCGCCTTGCGCAACCTGCCGCCGTTCCTGCTCGGTATATGGCGAACCAGCCCCTGGCTGTGCATCTGGACCATCGTCCTGAGGCTGGCACGTGCACTGCTGCCGGTGGTGACGCTCTACGTCGGCAAGCTGATCATCGACGAAGTCACGCATCTGATTCGCGCGGGCGGTTTCCATGGTGGGCTGTCCGACTGGTTGGCGGACGCACAGATGCATCGCCTTTGGGCCTTGCTTGCGCTGGAATTCTCGCTGGCGATCGCCGCGGACATTCTGGGTCGTATCGTCTCGCTGATCGATTCGCTGCTGTCCGAGCTTTACAGCAACGCTACCAGTATCGAATTGATGCTGCATGCCGCTTCGCTCGATCTGGAAGATTTCGAAGACGCCGATCTGCAGGATCGACTGGATCGCGCGCGACGCCAGGTAGCCGGGCGGAGTTCACTGCTTTCGCAGTTGCTCGGGCAGGCGCAGGACATCGTCACCATCGTCAGCTTTGCGGTGGGCCTGGCGGTCTATGCGCCTTGGTTGATTCTGCTGTTGCTGATCGCGCTGGTACCGGTCTTTGTCGGTGAGCTGCATTTCAATGCGCAGAGTTACGCGGTTAATTACCAATGGACCCCGGAGCGACGCGAGCTCGACTACCTGCGCATGGTGGGCGCCAGCGCGCAAACGGCCAAGGAAGTCAAAAGCTTCAACCTCAATGATTTCCTGATCGACCGTTATCGCGTGCTGTCCAAGTCGATCTATCGCGCCAACCGCAGCATCGCGCTGCGCCGCGCCGGCTGGGGCGGTCTGTTCACCACCATCGGCACGATCGGCTATTACCTTGCCTACGCGATCATTGCGTTTCGCACGGTAAGCGGCGATTTCACCATCGGCGACCTCACCTTCCTGTCCGCTTCGTTCCGCCGACTGCGCAGCTTGCTGGAGAACCTGCTGATCGGTTTCTCGCAGGTGGCAGGCCAGGCGCTTTATCTCGATGATCTGTTTTCGTTCTTCCAGATCAAGCCGGAAATCTATACGCCCGAACACCCACGGCCGTTTCCTAGTCCTATCCGCGAAGGCTTCGTATTTGAGGACGTGGGTTTCCGTTACCCCGATGCCGAGCGTTGGGCGGTGCGCAACCTCAACTTCACGTTGCGCGCGGGTGAGGTGCTGGCGCTGGTGGGCGAAAACGGCGCTGGTAAGACGACGTTGGTCAAATTGCTTTCGCGACTCTACGACCCGGACGAGGGCCGCATTCTGCTCGATGGTCATCCGTTGAGCGAATACGATCTGCACGAGTTGCGTGCGAATACCGGGGTGATCTTTCAGGACTTCGTGCGCTACTTCCTGAGTGCTGCCGACAATATTGCTGTCGGCCGCATTGAGGCGCGCGACGATCGCGAGCGCATCACCGATGCAGCGCGCCGCAGCGTTGCCGACGAGGTGATCGCCAAGCTGCCCAAGGGTTATGAGCAGATGCTGGGCAAGCTGTTCAAGGGTGGCGTGGACCTTTCCGGTGGCGAGTGGCAGAAGATCGCCATCGCTCGTGCGTACATGCGCGATGCGCAGCTATTGATCCTGGACGAGCCGACCGCGGCGCTGGATGCGCGCTCGGAGTTCGAGGTGTTTCAGCGTTTCAAGGAGCTGTCGCAGGGCAAGACCGCGGTGCTGATCTCGCATCGCTTTTCGACGGTGCGCATGGCCGACCGCATCATGGTGCTCGAAGGCGGCAGCATCGTGGAGATCGGCAGTCATGCGGACCTGCTTGCCGCCGGCGGTCACTATGCCGAGCTGTTTGAGTTGCAGGCGGCGGGGTATCGTTGATTACACTATGGAGTGGACAGGACCTCAGGGAAGCCAATGTCAGCCCAGCCGCATATCCATTGCCCGCTTTGCTCGTGGGAACCCAAGATTGACAGCCGCTGGTATTGCGCGCCGGGCGAGCCCGGTTCGGGTTGCGGCACGCGCTGGCATACGTTCTGGACGGCCGGCTGCTGTCCCGGCTGCGGCCATTTTTGGGAGAAGACTCAATGCTTTTCGTGCAAGCAGTCTTCTCCGCATCAATCCTGGTATCACTATCCGGAAGGCAACAGCGAATCGACAGAGCGAGAGCGCTCTGTCGAAACGGCGGTCTAGCGGCTGCTAGCTACTTTGCATCACGCACGGGGACATTGATGCTGCACAAGTCGATCTTGCCAGCCGGTACGGTGTAGAAATCATCATGCCGATTGCGCTTCGCCTCGATCAGCGCGGCAAAGGTCGGGCTATCGGTGCGTAGCACCTGCAACTTCGGTCGTTGCGCAGCGGGCATATCGGCGAGCAGGGTGACCGAGCGGATCGTCGTGCGCTGTTCGGGCTTCTCGTAGAAACCCAGCGCCCCGGTGCCGCGCGGGAAAGCCGACAGGAACTCCATGCCTTGCAGTACGCGGCCGGCCACGGCCAGGTTGCGGTCGAGACCGCGCGGTGCCTGGCCGATGATGGCGTAAAGCGAACTGCCGCTACCGGTTTCCGGACCGACATCGCGGGCCACGCCGACAGCGCCATAGCAATGGGTCAGCCACTCCTGGCCGGTGGTCTTGTCGCGCGCCACGGGGAAGCCCTCGGAGAAGCCGACTTCGGGGGCATAGACGTCGCCATCGGGCAGGGCAGTCCATGGCAGTTTGTCATCGATCGGACGGGTGTATTCGGGCGGCAGGGTTTTGCTGGCCTTGCCCAGCGAACGCAGCTTGGACTTGTCGCCCTTGTCGTCGTCTTCCGGATCGCCCCATTGGGTAACGAAGTTATCCTGCACGCGGATGATCGCCAGGCCATCGAAATAGTGGCCACGCACCAGGGTGCGGATGTTTTCCGCGTGCCGCGGCGTAAAGTCCGGCGCCAGCTCGATCACCACGCGCCCCTGCGGCAACTGCATTACCACGATGTTCTGCGGATCGGGGCTGCGCCATTCTTCCGGCTTGGCGTGATCCAGTAACTCCTTGGGCGAAGGGGTCTTTCCGGATTCGGCGGCCATGGCTGCCGGCAATGCCAGCGCGCAGAGCAACGAGAGGCCAAGCAGGGACGGAGCGAGTCGGCGCATGACGGACCTTGCGGTGATCGAAGAAGCGGTGAAGGTAGCAGAGGCGGGTTGCGCTTTCATCGTGCCGTCACATATCGCCTTTAGCGTGGCCGGTTCATTGCAGACGGCCCCCGGCCGTTCCGTACGGGTCCGTAGTGAGCGCCGACAAGCACAACACGTGGTCCAAGCTGTTTGCCGAGCAAGGGGCATGGCTCAATAGCTATGTCATGCGGCGGGTCGCGCACGCCTGGGACGCGCAGGATCTTGTGCAGGAGGTCTATCTGCGCCTGCTGCGCAGCGATCGTGGCGGCCAGGAGGACATCCGCAACCCGGAGGCGTATCTGGTCACGGTAGCATCCAACCTGATCAAGGAACGCGCACAGATGAAGCGTCGCGCTCCGGTAAGCAGCGAAGGTCTGGAAGAAGTGCTGGACCGGCTGAGCGCACCCTGCGAAGCCGACGCTCAGGTCGATCAGGGGCTGCGACGGCAGCGGCTGGGGCAATTGATTGGACGGCTATCGCCCAAATGCCGTGCGGTGCTGGTGCTGCATTATCGCGATGAACTGGGTTATCGCGAGATCGGCGAACGTCTGGGTATCTCGCCGAACATGGTCAAGAAGTACATCGTCAAAGGACTGGCAGCATGCCGGCAAGGGATGCTTCGCTATGAATGAGACACAGCGCTTCAAGCACTCCGGAGAAAGCTCGCTGCGGCTTACCGAGCAGGCGGCAAGCTGGTATCTGGATCAGCGCGCGGGCATGTCCGAAGCGCAGCAACGCGAGTTTCTGGCATGGCTGCGGCGCTCGCCGGCGCATTTGAGCGAGTATCTGGCGATCGCGCAGATGCATGGCGATATGCAGGTTGCCGCCACGATGGAGGCACTCAGCACGGATCAGCTGGTCGATCTGGCTGCCACCGAAAGTGCGGTGGTGGCCCTGCGCAAGCCAGCCGCTCTTCCAGCGCGAAAAGAGGCCGTGCGGATACCGGCACCACGTCGCCGCCATCGCACAGCGTGGCTGACTGCGGCGGCGATGTTCGCCATCGTTGTGCTGGGCGCTTCCGGTTGGTGGTTTGGACGTGAAGCTCCCGCTGACGTCTATAGCTCGGGCAATGATGCCGTGCGCAGCGTCGCCCTGTCTGACGGAACGCTGGTACAGCTCGACCGGCAGAGCACCATCGCGGTGCGCTTCGATGAGCATGCGCGCCATATCGAGATCGTAAGCGGCAACGCCCTGTTCGATGTCGGCAAGGATGCGGCCCGCCCGTTGAGCGTCACCGTGGGTGCGAATCTCTTGCGGGACATCGGCACGGTATTCGCGGTGCAGCGTACCGAGCAGGGTGCGGACGTTGCCGTCATCAGCGGCCGCGTGCAGGTTCTGGAGCGCGGCTCGCGCTGGGCTGCCTGGCGCAACGAAGCGGGCGCCTCACTAGCCAATCTGACGGGCGGCGAGCAGGCGCATATGGATGCGCAAGGTAGCGTGCGTCGTTCGACATCGACCGATCTTGCATCGGCCACCGCATGGCTGCCGACGGAAATTCGCTTTCAGCGCGATACGGTCGCGAATGTGGCGCGACGTTTTAATGCCTACACCACCCGGCCCTTGTTGATCGAAGATCCAGCCGTGGCGAACATGCGTTTGAGCGGTGTGTTTCACGCGCGCGACGTCGATGCCTTTATCGCTTATCTGCAGACATTGCCGCATGTGCGGATCGAGCGCGAAAAGGATCGGGTGCGCGTCGTTGGCGCCGAGTCGTCACAAAGTGCAACGCGGTTGTAGGAAAAAATTCATCGAAAAAACGGTACCCGATTTTTTCGCCGGGCACTCGTAGATGGGGTAACGGGCAAAAACCTGCCTGCCGATTCCTATCCCATCACAGGTTCGTTCTCCATGCGTAAATCGCTTTTCCTGCATATCGCCCTGGTGCTTGGCACCATGCCGATGCTCGCGTTCGCCGATAACAGCGCCGCCACCAGCACGGCGGCCATCGGGGCCATGCCGCTCAATCAGGCGTTGGAGATGTTTGCACGACAGACCGGCTTGCAGATCGTCTATCGCGCCGAGATTCCCGATAGCCTGCGCTCCAAGGGCGCACCGGCCGGCCTGTCGCCCGAACAGCAGCTCAAACGACTGCTGCAGGGTACGGGGCTGGATTATCGAGCCGTTACGCCCAGCACCTACACCATCGTGCCGGTGAGTACGGTGGGAAACGTACCGGCCGGCAATAAGCCGGCCGACAAGCCGCTGCCGAGCATCGACCCGACGAGCGGCATGAAGGACCTGGCACCGGTCAGCGTCAGTGCCAACGCCGTCGATACTCTGGCGCCCAGCGCGGCACCGCTCGATGCGACTCAGCCCACCTCGGTGATCGACGAGCGGTTCATCCGCGACGGCCTGCGTTTCAATGCCAATTTCGACGACATCATCAAGTACGCGCCCAGCGTCACGGTGTCCTCGCCGGAAGGCCCGGGCCTGGGCAAGAACGAGGGCATCAGCCTGCGCGGCTTTCAGGACGGCCAGTTCAATATCACGTTCGACGGCATCCCGTTCGGCGACGCCAGCGATTTGCACCATACGACCTCGGCCTATTTCAACAACCATGTGCTGGGTCAGGCGGAAATCGATCGCGGTCCCGGTGGCGGTTCGACCATCGGTAATGCGACGTTCGGCGGCACGGTGGCCTTGCGTTCGCGCGACCCGAGCGACGAGCCGGGTATTACGCCTTACCTGACGCTTGGCAGTTGGGATACGCGTGCTGGCGGCGTCAATGTCGACGAAGCGATTGGCGAACACACCAGGCTGTTTGCCGATATCTCCAAGGAGGCCAGCGATACCTATCTCAAAGGTACCGACGACCGCCGCGAGCATATTTTCATCAAGACGATCACCCAGCTGGGTGAGCAGACCGCGCTGACCTTTGTCACCAGCTACAACCGCGAGCACCAGAACACCGTGCAGGGCGCGACCCTGGGCGAGATCGCGCAGTACGGCTGGCGTTACGGCCTGACAGACAATCCGGCGGTGCAGTCGTACCAGGGTTACAACAATGCGGCGTACTACTCCAGCTTCACGTACCTGGGCTTGAGCAGTCGTCTCGGCGATTGGGATATCGACAACAAGGTCTATCTCAATACCTTCGATCACTGGTCGCGCAAGACCAGTGATGCTTCGGACAACAGTCCCGCCGACAACGGCGTGACCTTCTACGACGCCAAGGGCAAGAAGGTCGCCACGATAAAGACCGACGTACCGGGCAAGCTTGCCGATTCGGGTTTTCATTCCTTCGGTGATGTATTGCGCCTAGCACACGATCTGGGGCCGGGCACGTTCAGCACCGGTGTCTGGCTGGAGCGTTCACTCGATGCGCGTTACCAGTTGCCGTTGGACATGAATACCGGACAGTTCACCGGTACCAAGTATGGCCCGCTGCAGAACTACATGCTGGACGATCGCACCGACACGCTGCAGCCGTATGTGCAGTACGACTGGAAGATCACCGACACCACCACCTTGAGCCCGGGCGTGCGCTATTCGGAAGTCACGCGCACGCTGGACGCCACGTTGAACAAGGTCACGCCGCCGGTACCGTCGGACGCAGAGGCAACTTATCACGCGACACTGCCGTCGCTCAGCCTGCATCAGAAGATCAGCGATTCGTGGAGTGCCTATGCGCAGGCGGCCAAGGGCTTCCTGGCACCGCCGATTGATGTCATCGAAATCAACGGTTCGCACAGCCTGAAGCCGGAGCTGACCACCAACTTCCAGCTGGGCACCGCGTATGCCTCGCGCGCTTTGACCTTTGGTGCGGATGTCTACTACATCCGTTTCTCCAACCTGTTGGCCGAGACCACGGTGGCTACGGATAACGGCAACGAGAGCGTCTACGTCAACGGCGGCGGCGCCATCTACAAGGGCGCGGAGTTCGAAGCGACCTATGCCTTGACGCATGCGCTCAGCCTGTACGGTAACGCCAGCTATAACAAGGCGACCTACCGCGATACCGATGTGCAGATCGCCGGCACGCCGAAGGTCACCGCGGCGCTGGGCCTGCTCTATAGCGGCGAACAAGGCTATTACGGCTCGCTGATGAGCAAGTTCGTCGGCAAGCAGTATGGCCTGGACAACACCACCGACAAGGCGGGCGACACGGTGTTTGCCAACAGCCAGCGTCTTGGCGGCTATATGAGCGTCGATGGCGCGATCGGTTATCGCACCGATCATGGTCCTGCCGGTACCAAGGGCTTCTCGATCAGCGTAGACGTGAACAATATCTTCAACGTACACAAGCTCACCAGCTACGCCGGCGCACAGTCGGTCAGTGGTCAGCCGCTGTTCTTCGGTCTGCCGGGTCGTGGTGTGTTTCTCGACTTGTCGGTGAAGCTGTAATGCGTCGGCGATGGTTGTTGTCGCTGCTGGCAATTGCCTGTGCACTGCCATTGAGCGTGTTTGCCAAAGATACCGGTACGCTCAAGCTCGAGATCGTATTGATCCGTCATGGCGTGCGTTCGCCGACGAGTGCGCCGGAGGCTCTGGGCAAGTACTCGCGCGAGGCTTGGCCGGCATGGCCGGTAGAACCCGGCGTGCTGACCGAGCATGGTGCGCAAGGCATGCAGTCGATCGGTCAGTACTATCGCGAACGCTATCGTGCCGATGGCTTGTGGAGCGGCGATTGCGCGCAGGCATCTCATATCGTAGTGATCGCCGATAGCACGCCCCGCAATCGCGACAGTGCGACGGCGCTGAACAAAGGTTTGGGCGCGGACTGTGGCCTTGGCTTTTATGCCCGGCCGTCCGGAGAAAACAATCGCCTGTTCCACTATCAGCCCAAGGACAACGACGATGCCGATGATGCGCAGGTCGCCGGCAAGCCGCCGGCTGCGTTGAGCCTATTGCAGGACATCCTGCTTGGCTGTAGCGGCGATGACTGTCGCAAGGCGGCGCAGGCCGATGGCAGAAAGTTGTTGCTCGACGACGCGGCTGGTGGTCTGGCCAAGGCGATGAAGACCGCCGGTTCGCTCAGCGAGAACCTGATGCTGGAATATGCGCAAGGTATGCCGCTCGCACAGGTGGCCTGGGGCAAGGGCGATGCGGCGACGATCGGTCGATTGATCGAACTGCATAACCTGCAGTTCGCGCAAAGCAAGAAGCCGTTGCCATTGGCGCAGAAGAGTGCATCCAATCTGCTTGCGCATATCGTTGCTTCACTGGATGCCGCCAGCGGAAAGCATGGCGACGTCGAACCCTTGAGCGACGACGGTGCGCGCGTCGTGTTCCTGATCGGGCACGACACCAACCTTGCGCAGATCGGTGGTCTGCTCGGTACGCAATGGCATAGCGCCACCCAGCCGGACGACTATCCGCCTGGCGGAGCGCTGGTCTTCGATCTCTGGGAAAAGCAGGGTCATTACGCCGTGCGCGTCCATGCCTTGTTGCCCATGCTGGGTGCATTGCGCGATGCGGACGTCAGCCATGCGGGCGCTGTAGTCGACATGCCGGTCGCGTTCGGCGACTGTCACGCTACGGCGCCTTGCCCGATCGATACGTTCCGACGCTGGACGACAAAACGCATCCTGTCGAGCGAAGTCGAGGCGACGATGCCGCAGATGTCGCGCTCGGCATCCGCGTCGGGCAAGGGCAGCTAGGGTTACTTGGTGACCGGGGCTGCAGCGACGCAGCCCTGGGCACAAGTAAACCAGGCTTTGGCTTTGGGGTAGTCGATGGTGATGGAAAAGTGGCTCAGCACATTGCCGCCCACCGCCCCCTCGGGCGTCTCGTCCATGATGCGCGCCATCATCTTGTGAAACGCCCGGTTGGGCCGCTCGGTAAACCAGATGGGGCCGACGGTCCAGCCGGCGATCTGCACTTTGGGCACTTCGATCAGGCGCGCACTGAATTGCTCGCCCAGCAGGTCGTCACCGTTTTCGACGACCCGCCAATCCGGGTGCTTCTTGTGCCAGATATCGAACATGCGCGTGGTGATGTAACTGGTCACGCCCATACCGTCCGCTTCGGTCTCGGTGCCTGCCGCAGCCTTGCCGGCAGCAGTGGGGTGCGCGGTGGCTCCGGTATCGAGCAGCATGTTGATCGGGATACCGTCGACGCGCATCACGATGCGCGGGAAATACTGCGTGACACCACCGGTATCGTCTTTCTGGAAACCGAGATTGGCCGGCTTGGCGGCCACGTCATGCCGCCATGCGCTGCCTTCGGCACGCAGTAGCTGATGTGGATAGTCGAACGTCCACACCCGGGTGCCAAGGTAGCTTGCCCCCAACTGGCCGTCGTACGAAAAGTTCTCTGCATTGACCAGCACCTTGCCCGCGCACGGCCCGAGTGCAGGCGGCAAGGCAGCCTGTTTCTGATAGACCGGCGCCGTCACCGCCTTGACCGCATGCCCATCCAGTTTGCAGCCCGCCGGAACCAGGTGGAGCTTCTGTGCCGTGGCTTCGGTGAACCAGTAGAGATTGGCCGTGCCGCCACCGCCGGTGTCGACAATCAGGCGCAGGGTCTGGCCGGAAGCCGTTTGTGGCGTCGCGTAGAAGTGGCCCGCGGCGTACTGGGTGGGTACGGTCTGCGCGGTCGTGGCCGCCCCGGTCAGAGCCATCGCGATGGTCAATACTGCGCTCATACCCTTCCTACGTGTTGGCGTGTGGCAAATCCTGGAGCCGCCAGGCTTTACCGAGCATATGCCTTAAGGACCGACGGATCGATCGCAGCATCCTGCGGTTGGAATCCGGCGGCTCAGGCATTTTGATCAGCCTATCTTCCGTTGAGCTGTCGCCGCTAGCCAGTGGTGCGATCATCGTTTTGCCAGCACACAGCTTCGCCGATAGAAAATCGGCTTTCGGTGCCCCTGCCGCTATCCCGCGGAAGCCTATAGCCGTGCCTGGATTCTCAAGCCGCGCGGCGTAAGCCAGCGCTCTACGCCCTCAAAAAGCCCCTGCACCAGCAAGGCAAGCACCGCCGAAGGCACCGCGCCTTCCAGGATCAAAGCGACATTGTCGAGGCGGATACCGGTGAGTATCGGTTGGCCGTAACCACCGGCGCCGATAAGCGCGGCCAGTGTGGCGGTACCGACATTGATCACGGCAGCCGTCTTGATGCCGGCCAGAATCGAACGCATCGCCATGGGCAATTCCACATGGCGCAACCTCGCCGCGCTGGACAGGCCCAGCGCCGCGGCCGATTCGCGTAGCTCGTGGGGAATGCCGATCAATCCGGCATGCGTGTTGCGCACGATCGGCAGCAGGCTATAGAGAAAGAGTGCCGCGATCGCCGGCCAGGTACCGATGCCGAACAACGGAATCATGAAGACGAACATCGCCAGCGAAGGGATGGTCTGCAACACGCCGGTGAGCGCGATCACCAATTGCCCCAGGCGTGTCCATCGCGCGGCCAGGATACCCAGTGGAATAGCAAGCAACAGCGCCATGCCGAGCGAAAGAGCCACCAGCCTCACATGCTCGATGGTGCGCTGAAGCAGACGGGTTGCGAGGCCGGCTCGATCATCGTCGGCACGCACACCAAGAAAGCGCGCGGCGACATCCGTCTCCTTCGCGCCTTTAAGTTTCACCTCGGCGTTCATCTGCTGCATGGTCTTGACGTCGATGCGCCCGGCAAGCCGGCGCAGGACATCGACAAAGTCGGGTGCGCTTTGCTCCAGCGGCAGACGATAAAGGAACACGGCGTCGTAGCGCGGAAAGTATTGGCGGTCGTCTTCGAGCACGCGCAGGTGGTAGTAAGGAATTTCCGCGTCCGTACTGTAAAGGTCGATCGCATCGACGGCATGATCAGCGACGGCACGGTACGACAAGGTGTGGTCGAGACCGCGCACCTGCGTTTGTGGTAAGGCGTAACTCGCGCGAATGCCCGGCCAACCGTCCTGGCGATCCATGAACTCGTTGGAGAATCCGAAGCGTAGCTCGGGATGTTTTGACAGGTCGGAGAGACGCGCGATGCCGAGCTTGGCAGCCGTGGTTTCCAGCATGCCGACGGCATAGGTATCGCTGAAGCCCAGCGAGTCGGTGATGCCTATGCCCAGCGGCTTGAGTTTTTCGCGCAACGTGGCGATATCCGCATTTGGCGCCACGTTTTTCAACAGCTCCTGGGTCAGCGTGCCGGTGTATTCGGGGTATGCATCGATATCGCCGTGCTGCAACGCGCTCCACAAGATGCGTGTGCCGCCGAGCTCGCGCTGATGCGTGGCATCCACGCCGGCTTGCTGCGCGTCCAGCCGCGCCACTTCGCCAAGCACCACCGACTCGGTGAATTGCTTGGAGCCGATACGCACCGGCGTTGCCCAGGCCAGGGCCGGCAGCAGCGCAAGCAGGATCAACAGACGCTTCATGTCGACGATTCGGGTAGGCGGCGTTGGGCCGCAACGAAGCGTCGTACGAAATCGTTCGCCGGACGTTGGCGCAGATCGTCCAACCGGCCGTCCTGCACGACCTTGCCTTCGCTGATCAGCACCAGCCGCTCTGCAAACCACGCGGCCTCGGCCAGGTCGTGCGTGACGACGATCACCGTCTTGCCGAGCTGGTCGAAGATGCGTTTGAGTTCATCCTGCAGTTCGTGACGAACGATCGGATCGAGCGCACCCAGGGGCTCATCGAGCAGCAAGGCATCGGGGTTGAGCATCAAGCCACGCATCAAGGCAACGCGTTGCCGTTGGCCACCGGAGAGTTCGGCCGGGTAGCGGTCTAATACGTCAAGCGGGAGATCGGTCAATACAGCGAGTTCTTCCGCGCGCTCGCGGACACGTTTCATGTCCCAGCCGAGATAACGCGGTTGCAGCGCGAGATTACCCAGGCCGGTGAGGTGCGGAAACAGACCGCCATCCTGGATCACGTAGCCGACACGTTGGCGCAATTGCAGTACGTGGGCTCGTTCGAGCACGCGGCCATCGGTCTTGATGCTGCCGCGATCGGGCCAATCCAGGCCCAGCAGCAGGCGTAGTACGGTCGACTTGCCGGAGCCGCTGCTGCCGATCAATGCCGTCGTGCTGCCATGGGCAAATGCCAGATCGACATTGTCGAGCGCGACGATATCGCCGTAGCGCTTGCTCACATGCTCCAGCGCAAATGCGAGCTGAGTCGCATCAGCCGCGGACAACAGTGCCTCCCGCTACATGTGAAGGCGCGGTGAGGAGCAGGGCGGGCGGCTGGCATGGTGCGTTGAGCATACGGCGTGAACTCTACCGTAAGCATTTATCAGCGACCACTCGCTATGATCGCTGTTACAGGATCAAACGAAGCGCCCGGATGCCACGGATCAAGACCATCGAGGAAAACGTTGCGCTTCCACTGGCGCTGGGCCCTTCGGCCGAGCGCGATATCCCGCTGCCGATGGGCGTGGTTTTTCATATCGTCCACAGCAAGCTGTGGCACCTGATCGGCTGGTCGGACGAGGCATCGAACAGCTGCGGCTTGTGGCACAAGGGCATGGCTGTCGTGCTCCCGCGCGACAGGCTGATCGATCTCTCCATCGATCTGATGCATCCGGCAAAAGGCAAAGGTTGGGTCGCGCTCGATGCACGGCTGAGCGGCCACGCGGCACCGATCACGTTATTGCAGAGCGGGGCTTTCGACCCCAGGGCGCTCGTCTGGCTGCAACAGCACGAGGCGAAGCTTGTCGATGTTTTCGGGCAGGCGATCGTCATCAACGACCACGGTTCGGACTGTTAGCCAACGAAGCCGGCGGTCGGACGCAGCTATCAATCCGCTGCAGCGGGTGCCTGGAACATCAGGATCGTGATCTCCTTGCCTTGAGGAATCTGCGCTGCAGGCGTGCCGAGTGCGGCCAGCGTGTTCTTGAATGTATCCACGTCTTCGCGTTCGCCCATCGCCGATCGTCCATTGACTGCCCATACCCGGCTGCCTTGCTTCCAGCGTGCCAGGGCGACGTCCAGGTCCTGGGTGACCAGTGCCTTGCCGTCGATAGGCTGCTGGTTCTTCGGTTGCAGCACCGAGAGCATGGTCGGTGCGTTCGGGTCCGAGGTCAGCACGGTATCGCCGGGACGCACATTCGCGGCCAGCGTCGCGGCGGCGACGTCCCAGCGCGGTTTGGTCTCGATCCGATAGACCGGGGCCAGATTGATCGAACCGACCAGGAGCAGGGTCGTCACCAGCAAGGGCATCGCGCGTCGAGGCAATGCTGCAGCCCCCAGGCCGGCCAACACGAAGAATGGCGCCGCACTCCACAGGATATAGCGCGGCAGCAGCATCGATTTGAAGAGCGACACCGCCAGCAACAACAACGGCAGGGTGAGAAAGCCGAGCAACAGCACGCGGCCATCGAGACGCCCACGCACGCGATAAATGCCAATGACGCCGAGCAAGGCGACCAGTGGGCCGAGCAAGGGTACGGCGGTGGGCATCAAGCCGAACTGCACCACGGTAGCCATGCGCATCAGGTAGACGCTCTTGGCGGCGATCCAGATGTTTCGCCAGCTGAGCTGCGGAATCCAGTCGAAGTTCTGCAGCATGTGGCTGCCGTTGGCCAACATGATCGCGCCGTAGAACGGTACACAGCAGACCAGCACGATGGCCTGGCTGATGATCCAGTTACGCTGAAATCCGCGACGCGCCTCAGTGTCTTGTCGCAAGTGATACCAGACCAGCCATAGCGACAGGTTCGAAGCCAGCAGCCAGGGCGCGGCGTCGCCCAACACATCCAGTGCGCCGATTGTGCCTAGCAGATAACAGGCCCAGCCCCATACGTCGAAGCCACGTTGCCGGACTCCCAGTGAAGCGCGTTGAGCATCCTGGGCGAGGCGTACCAAGCCCCACAAGGCAGTGGTGATCAACAGCGTTACCAGCGTGTAGGAGCGTGCTTCCTGCCCGTATTGCACCTGTAACGGCGAGAACGCCATCAGCAGTCCGGCGATGAGCCCGGCGTTCCTGCCGCCAACGCGTCGAGCGATCGCGAACACCATGCCAATCGACATCGCGCCCAGCAGCGCCGATGGAATGCGCAGCAATGCAGCGCCCGGGGCATAGGGCACCAGCAGCTGCAGCAGCAGGAAATAGCTCGGCATGTGCCGGTTGGCGAAACTGTCGTTAACCAGGTCGGGCAGATCCAGATGAATGCGCTGGAAAGTCAGCGCTTCATCCAGCCAGAACGGTTGATGGCCGATATGGATCAAGCGCAGCAACAGCCCGATGCCGACCACCGCCAGCATCCAGACAAGATCGCCCGATAGCCAGGATTCGCCGGTCTTTTCGGCAGGCAGCAGGGCGCCTGCATTTGAGTTGTCATCGCGAAGCGCCGGGGGAAGCGCCTGGAGCTGCGAAAATGACAGCGTCTGTTTTACCGACATAACTGCCCAGCGTTTTATTCTGGCGGGGGTGCCAGCTCAAACGCATATGACACGGTTCGGTTGTCGATAGCATCAGCCGGAGGCGATTTGGCGGCCAAGCCGGTTAACTGCCGTTGGCTTTCGTCTGTTTTTGCGTAGCGTACGGTGACGTTTTTACGACAGGCTGGTGCAAGGGCGCCGCTCAATGGCCGCGCCCGCTATACGCGCCCGTATCGATAAGGCTTCAACTGCCTTTGGCTGCGCTGTGCTGGCTCACCGCATCCATGACGCGCGCGGAATACACCAGGGCCGCGCCGGCATTCATCGCGATCGCCACGCCCAGTGCTTCGGAAATCTCTTCGCGCGTGGCGCCGTGCTTGAGCGCTTCTCCGGTATGCACGGTGATGCAGCCATCGCAACGCGTGGTGACGGCCACCGCCAGCGAAATCAGCTCGCGCGTCTTGGCATCCAGATGCCCGGTCTTTTCACCGGCGCTGGAAAGCTCCTGGTAACCCTTGAGCGTTCCAGGCGTCAGCTTGCCCAGTTCACCGATGCGGCCTACCAGCTCTTTGCGATATTCCATCCAATCCATCATGAGTCGTGTCTCCGGCGGGTTGATGGCCGGCACGGGAGCCGGCCGAATTGCGAGTATTGCGCCGCGATCGAGGTGCTACAAGCCATGCCGAAACATCCGCGATGGCGAACTTCAAGCATACGACTATGCGCGCGATGCCCAACGCAGGCGATACGACTTTGGCGGTAGGCCATCTCGCATCTGGGTTATTTCGCGCGGAATGTAACCACGAGTACATCGCGGTGCGATGCTTTCTTCGGATCGATTGGATTTACCGGTGTTACGCCGTGAAATACACGCGGATCGTGAATCAGCGCCGAGTCCAGTGCATGCGTCAAGGTGAACTCGCCCAGCGGTTTGCCATCAGGAGCATGGATGCTGGTCGAACCGCTGGCGATGTTTTCGCGGTCGACCAGCAGCACCAGGACAAAATCCACGCCATCGCGATGACTGCCTTCAGGCGTGGGCTCACCCGCGGCATCGGCGCTCGCTTCGATACGAAACTGATGCAGTTCCACATGCCAATGCAGCTGTTCCGGCGCCAGTGCGCCGAAGAAGCGGTGGCAGAACGCGAGAATGGTATGCAGGCTTTGACTGGCTGCGGTGGACGGTTCGACCGGCTCGAACCAGCGCTGGATGTTGCCTTGCAGCGTGTTGTACTGCAGCGACTGGAAATGCGCCTGATGGGGTTCGGCCTTTACCCCGTTGGCATCGGCGGAAAAGGTGGCATGTCGCCGGCGTCGGCTGCGGCCGGTCGCCGCGATATAGGGATCGGGCTCGAGTCGATTCCAGCTATCGGCGAATGCGTTCCAGTCCGCCAGACCGCCCGCGGCTTCAAGCAAGGGGCGCATCGTGTCCGCGGTGGCAAAGCAGAAACCTTCTCGTTGCACGGGTTCGAGCAACGAGGAAACGACGGGGGGATGGGTGTGCGACATCAGCCCATTATACGTCGTACCGATGCTACGAAATGATCGACGACCCGCGTGTTGCCGGCCGCTGGCGTGGCCAGGGCCAGCCTGATCACGGGCGCGCCCTTCTGGATAGCGAGATAACGCACGCCGCGGACCTGGACACGTGCCATGGATTTGGGCACCAGCGATACCCCCATGCCGGCGGCGACCAGGTTGATCGCGGAGGAAAATTGCGGTGCTACCTGCCCAAACGACGGTTCAAAGCCGGCCTGCCAGCACGCTGCGATGATTTCGTCATGCAGGCTGGGGCCCGCATCGCGCGGAAACAGCACCATACGCTCGCCTGCCAGTGCACCGAGCGCGATCGTTTTTGCTTTGGTCAATGCGTGTCCTTCCGGCACGACCACGCTCATGCTTTCCGCGCCGAGCGGCAGGATCGACACATGCTCCGGATCGCGTCGCCCCAATCGTATGAAGGCGACATCGAGCCGATCGTCCCGAAGTTGCTCCAATAGAGTCGACGTACCCGCTTCAACGAGCGAAGTTTCGATATCGGCATAGGTGCGCGTAAACCATCGTATCGATCGGGGTACGGCATCGAGATAGGCTGCCGATGCCGTAAAGCCGATCCGGATACTGCCCAATTCGCCGCGCCCGGCCCGGCGCGCCGCTTCGGCGGCATGATCGGCGCGCAGGAGTATGGCGCGTGCTTCGGGCAAAAAGGCCTTGCCCGCCTCGGTCAGCTCCGCGCCCACCGGCGTGCGTCGAAACAGTGGTGTGCCCAACTCGTCTTCAAGGCCGCGGATCTGCTGGCTCAGCGGCGGCTGGCCGATACCGACGCGCGCAGCGGCACGGGTGAAATTCAGTTCCTCGGCAACGGCGAGGAAGTAGCGCAGGTGACGCAATTCCATGGCTAGTGGCTAAACCAATCGATTTGGAATATTCCATATATTGGACCGATGGTGGGCGGCGCGCCACACTTTTGCACCCCCCAAACGAAACGGTGCAGCATGGCAAAGACACTTTTCATTACCGGCGTGAGCTCGGGCTTCGGCCGCGCCTTTGCGCTGGCGGCGCTGGCCGCCGGACATCGGGTGATCGGCACGGTTCGCCATAGCGATGCGGCAGCTGACTTTTCCGCGTTGGCCGAAGGCGCCCATGCTTTCGTGCTGGACGTTACCGACAACGCCGCGATTCCGGAGGTTGTCGCCAAGGCCGAACAACTGGCGGGGCCGATCGATGTGCTGGTCAACAATGCCGGTTACGGCCACGAAGGCATACTCGAAGAATCGCCGCTGGACGAGATGCGTCGTCAGTTCGAGGTCAATGTGTTTGCCGCGGTCGCCATGATCAAGGCGGTGCTCCCGGGCATGCGCGAGCGCCGCCGCGGCCACATCGTCAACATCACGTCGATGGGCGGCTTTATCACCATGCCTGGTATCGCCTATTACTGCGGCAGCAAATTCGCCCTGGAAGGGATTTCCGAAGTGCTGGCCAAGGAAGTGGCGCCGTTCGGCGTGAAGGTCACCGCGGTTGCGCCCGGCTCGTTCCGTACAGACTGGGCCGGGCGTTCGATGGTGCGGGCGGAACGCAGCATCGGCGACTACGACGCGTTGTTCAATCCGATCCGCGATGCACGCGTTGCGAAAAGCGGCAGGCAACTGGGCGATCCGGCGCGCGCGGCGCAGGCGTTATTGTCGTTGATCGAGATGGAGCATCCGCCGGTGCATCTGCTGTTGGGCTCCGATGCAGTCGGCCTGGTAAAACAGAAGCTGGATGACATGCGCATCGATATCGATCGTTTCGAAGCGCTCTCGCAGTCGACGGACAGCCCGGTTGCCTGAATCTCCCCGCTTAACCTGCCGCGGTGGCGACCGGTGCGTGCTGGGTAGCGATGGTCGGTGCCGTTGCATGCGAGGCGATCATGGCGCCGAGCGTCAACGCGCAGACCAGCAGGGAGGCGGCGAAAAGGCTCTTCAGCATCAGGGTTTCGAAGTTCATGGTCGTTCTCCACAGGGTTAGGAATGAAGTCTTCGAGGGATAGATGGCAAATGGCGTGCCAGGGTTTAAAGGCATCGACAAATCGCGCTGCCAAGCCATTCTTGCTGGCAGGCGCCGGTGCAAGTTTGGTGTCCGCGGACGCTGTGGCTCGTGTCCGGACAGTTCGGAGTAGTGGATTCAGCGAGCAACCCTTCCTACTCGTCATCCCGGCGCAGGCCGGGATCCATTCCTCAACGCCAATGCTTGCCACATGGTGTCTGACGAGCGAGAACTGAGGAGTAGATCCCGGCCTGCGCCGGGATGACGACTAGGAGGGGATTTTAGAGTTTCTGAAGACGCTGACTAAAATGCCCGATATCACTTGGCATCATGAAAAATAATGCCAACCGTATGCCGATACCCCGACCGAACCCGGCTCACGCCGTGACGCATGTTCACGCGATACACGCCCTTGGTCCCACGCACAGGTCGATGATGCACGGCAAAGACCACCGCATCGCCTTGCACAAGCGGCACCACTTCCGCACGCGACTGCATGCGCGGCCGTTGTTCGGTAAGCACAAACTCTCCGCCGGTAAAATCGTCCCCCGGTCGCGACAACAAAATCGCCATTTGAAGCGGGAAGACGTGTTCGCCGTATAGATCCTGATGCAGGCAGTTGTAATCGCCAGGTTCGTAGCGGAGCAGCAACGGGGTCGGTCGCGTTTGACCTGCGGTATGGCATTGCTTGAGATAGTCGGCATGGCTCGTCGGATAGGTCACGGCCATACCCATGGCTGCCTGCCATCGATTGGCGATCACTGCGAGATCCGGATACAGCGTGGTCCGAAGTGTCTCCAGCGGTGCTGGTAACGGATAAGCGAAGTACTTGTATTCGCCACGCCCGAAGCCATGACGATCCATCACGACCTTACTGCGGAAAAGCATATCGTCGGTATAGCTATCGATAAGCGTATGGCAGGTTTCTGGCGATAGCAGGTGTTTGATCGTGGCAGCGCCGTAACGATCGAGATCGGACTCGACACGTGTCCAGTCGATGCCGCGCGGGTCATTCATGAGGGTGCTATCCATTCATTGCAGTCGTGGATAGCACCTTAGGTTCGCCTGCCATGGCGAACACTCCGACTCTTGCTCTAATCGCGGCTAGCCGGGTTGACGAAGATCGGCGATGAGATCGGGCCCGGTCGGGTACCACCCCAGGTGTTCCCGCGTGCGTTGACTCGATGCCGGTACATCGGCTGCCACCAGCGGCGCGAGCCAGCCAAAGTGCTCTTGAGCCTCTTCAGGAGACTGGGCAACGACCGGCACATTCAGGCGTTGGCCAATGGCTTCGGCAATGCTTCGCAGGGACACGCCTTCCTCGGCCACGGCGTTGTATCGCGCTCCGGCGGAGCCTTTCTCGAGCACCAGTCGATAGAGATTCGCCGTATCAAGCCGGTGTACCGCTGGCCAGCGATTGAGCCCGTCACCGATGTACGCGGAGACACCTTTTTCCCGAGCCACCTCGATCATGTAGCTGATGAGACCTTGTTTGAGGGGGTCGTGAACCTGCGGAAGACGTACGACCAGAACGCGCACGCCCCGCGCCTGCACCGCAGCTGCCGCTTCTTCCGAAGCCACGCGGGGAATCGGGGAGTTCGGCGCATCGTCCTCAGTAGTGGCGCGCCCCGGCGTTCTGGCGACACCCGTGCCGGAGGTGACGATCAGAGGACGGTCGGAGCCGGCGAGCACGGCTCCAAGGATTTCGATAACGTGCCGGTCGAGCTCGCAGTTCTCGGCCCATTTGGAGAAGTCGTGGATGAAAGCGGTATGGATCACCGCATCAGATGCCTCGGCGCCGCTGCGCAAACTGTCGAGGTCTTCCAGCGATCCGTGATGGACATGCGCACCTGCCGCAACCAGAGCCGCCGCGGCGGCATCCGAGCGAGCCAGGCCGAGTACTTCGTGTCCCGCGGCAATCAATTCATCGACGATGGCCGAGCCGATAAATCCGCTCGCACCGGTAACAAAAACGCGCATAGTGAAACCCTCTGCATTGGACTTGGGGTCACTCTCGGCGCATCATCTATCGGGGTAAAGTAGTGGCGTTATACGGGTATAACGACTAACAGGACGCGTCATGCCGGTGTTGAACGACAACCTGCTCGGAACCTATCTGAAGGATCGCCGCAAGAAACTCGATCCGGCGGCCCTGGGCTTTTCGCTAACGCGTAGGCGCACACCGGGATTGCGTCGCGAAGAGGTGGCGCAGCGCGCCAACGTGAGCACCACCTGGTACACGTGGCTGGAGCAGGGCCGCGGCGGTGCGCCTTCGGCCAATGTGCTCGACCGTATCGCGCAAGCCTTGATGCTGACGGACGTCGAGCGCGAGCATATCTTTCTGCTGGCTCTGGGCCGCCCGCCGGAAGTGCGCTACCACGCGGTCGGTGGGGTGACGCCACGGCTTCAGCACGTGCTGGATGCGCTCGAATACAGCCCGGCCCTGATCAAGACGTTTACATGGGATGTCGTCGCGTGGAACCGCGCCGCCACAGCTGTGCTGGGCAACTATGCAGAACTGGTGCCGGAGCAGCGCAACATTCTGCGCATGATCTTTTGCGATCCCCGTGTTCGCGCCAAGCAAGCCGATTGGGAAAGCGTGGCACGGTTTGCGGTAGGAGCGTTTCGCGCGGACGCGGCGCGTGCGGGAGCGTCCAGGGAAGTGGAAGCGCTTATTGATGAACTAAGTCGAATGAGCCCTGAGTTCGAAGCGATATGGCGTGACAACGACGTTCGCGCGCACGGCGAAGGCACCAAGCATCTGAACCACCCACAGGTGGGACTTCTCGCGCTGGAATATTCGTCCTTTGCTATCGATGGCCGGCCCGATCTCAGCATGATCGTTTACCACCCGGCAACGTCGGCGGATGTGGATCGGATCAAGACGCTGGTGAAACTCCAGGTAGACGCGACTCCCACAAAGAATCGACTGCCTTCCTGAGTTTGTGGGAGCGACTTCAGGGTACCTCTAGAAACCTTTCCTATTCGTCATTCCGGCGCAGGCCGGAATCCACTCCTCAGCGCAGATGCTTGCAACAGGCTGTCTGACCAGCCAAGACTGAGGAATGGGTCCCGGCCTGCGCCGGGATGACGATAGGGAAAACTGAAGTGCCCCAGCTTCCTTACAAAAGCTCCCGAGTCGCCACAATCATCGGCTCGCCGATGACCTTCGCAAGAAAATCGGCAAGGCTCTTCGGAAACCCATCGCCACCATTGCCCTCGATCATCACCGTCTGGTGCCCTATCCCGAACGTGCCCTGCCAGTCGAGATCGAGAATGTGGTGTGCCTCCTGGGTCCTTGGGTCTATCCAGGTTGCCTGAGAATTCGTACTCGCCGCCCGGATGAACTTCCTATGGCAGCCATAGGGGCTGAGTTCCGTCAGTACCTGGTCGCTTCCAGGAAGCATGGGCGACTTCAGGTTTCTGCCGATCGAGAGAAAAGGGCGTTTGTGGAATTGCAGCAGAGACAGGGCTACGGTTCTCCTTGCACCTTCCCACGCAAAGTCGTCGACAAAAAAACGTCTTGCTCGCGGGCCCAGGACATAGCGAGTGCCTGACGTGTCACTCCACTGCGCCTCGATGGACCGCCAGCAACGATCGACCTGGACGCCGTGCTCTTGAAGTTTCGCCACGGTCTCGGTCATACCCAGGTTGGCATCGATCGTGATATTGGCCGGCAGCGCTCCATTGATCTTGAAAAACTCGATCAGGTCGCGCGGCGAGCGCATCCATTCCAGTGCCTCCCCCGGGAAAAAACCGGTGTGGCGAAGGCAGTGCGCCAGGTCGCGGATATCATCGCGTGCGACGTCCTCGCCTCTGGCAGGGAGAGTCGCCTCATCGTCCAGCAGGCAGCGCTCGAGGGCGTCCCAGTCCAGCGGCGGCTGATGGTAGAGCTTGGGAAAGAGAAACCAGTGAGATTGCGTCATGCGCCACCTTTCTCGCTGTCCCAGATCAACCGTGGGTCGAAGCTGTGTGCAGCAAGCATCGTCAGGACGACGGATATACCGAAAAAGAAGATGCCGGGCCCGGGCTCGATGCCACCCAATGCATCAAACTTGACCAGGCTGGCCAGCAGCCCCACCACCAAGACGTCGAGCATCGACCAGTAGCCGACTAGTTCGAGCAGATGAAAGAGGCGGGATCGGGTTCGCTGCGCCCAGGACCAGCCGAATTGAATCGACATCAGCAAGAAAAAGAGTGCAAAGAACTTCGCGCACGGTATGACCACGGTGGTGACCAGGATCACCAGCGCGACGTCATACGAACCGTCGCGCCACAGGTCGATCACACCGCCGATGACGGTAGAAAGATGCGCGGCATGACCGAGTGAACTGATCTCCATGACGGGAAGCAGATTGGCGGGCAGGTAGCAGATCATCGAGGCGAACAGCAGCGCCCAGGTGCGCTCGATGCTTCGTGCGTGGCGGCTGCGCAATACAGATCGACAGCGCGGGCAGCGTTGATCGCTCTCGTGTCCGGCGGGCGCCACGACAAGTCCGCAAACCCGGCAACCGATGACGCCTAGATGTTGCGCGCGCTGGATCCCGGTCATCATGGATCCACCGTTTGCGGCTTGCGTTCCGTCGCATCCCACAACCACAGGAGATCGCCGTTTGCGGTGAGCGCAGTCAGGCAAAGCAGCGCGCCGATGGCCCACATGCCGGGGCCAATCGCCACTTCCGCCATGCTCGACAGTTTGATCGCCGCCACCATGACGCCAAGAAAGGCGACGTCGAGCATGTTCCATCGGCGCAACATGACGAGCAGCTTCATGCTGTGCTGGAACCCGGGTGCTCGTTGGCCATGCCACGCGAACGCCAGCACCCAGCCAAGCAGCACGATCTGTGCAAGCGGCGCCATGATCGCCATGAGCATGGCGGGGACCGCCATCGGTGCCCATCCGCCCTGAACCAGGGACGTGGTGGCTTCCCACAAGGTGGCATCGTTGCGGAAGTTTTGCAGGCCGACACTCATCACCGGGAACGCATTGGCGATGATGAAGGTGATTGCCGATGTCACCGTCAACGCCAACCAGCCCTCGATGTTGAGCCGGTTGGAGCGACATATCACCGAATGACATTCACTGCAGCGTGCCACCTGGTCAAGTGCAAGGCTGGGCCGTCGATAGACGGCATCGCAGTGCGGGCAGACGATCAAGCTGGAGAGAACTTTCATGGCGAACGGTTTATTGTAAGTTCTCGAGCAGGTTGTCGGCGCCCTTGCGAATGCCGGTCTTCGATGCGGTAAGCGAACCAAAGGTGGATTTCATATTCATCGCATTGGGATACTGCTTGTCGACATACGCCTTGAGCAGGCGATTCGTCGTTGCGTCATAGATCTCCACGGCATAGCTCACTGATCCCGAGAAGGCGCCCTCGCGGCCACGAACCGCCTGCGTTGCGTTGTAGGGGCCGCCAGCGAGATCCATCTTCATCACCGTGCCGATGAATTGCTTGGTCGGCTTGGCGCCGGTCAGTGTCATCTTGATACGCAGGGTGTCCTGCTGGGGGCTCGATACGGGTGTGTATTTCTGACGGAGCTTTTCGTCGAACTGCTCGTGCATGTAGTTGGCCAGCTCTTGCTTGCCTTCCTCGGATACTTTCTCGAACTGGTTGTCGGGGCCGCGGTAGATCTTCACGGGCTCGATGATGAAAGTGGAATAACGCTTCCAGTCGACCGATGTGTTGTAGACGTATGGCTCATGACCACGTCGACTTTGCTCATTGGGACGCAGATATTCCGATGAATCGAGTCCCTGATAAGCCGTCGGCTGAGTGGTCGCGCATCCGCTTAGGATGGCGACGGCGCCAAGCAGCAGGAAACAAGGCGTCTTGAAATGAATGGTCATACTCCCTTCCTATAAAAAGTCGTCGACGGGGTATCCGTCGACAGATCGAAGATGCAAAAAGCCAGCAATTTCTGGACTTCTTGTTTTCGATGCTAGGGAGTTGTTTTTAAGAATTGATTAGGGTTCAAAACAACACGCACGAAGTCTGCAGCGAAAGAACGCTCAGCCTTCCTGCGGAAAGACAACGCGGATGGCAAATCCCTTTCCGTCGATACCTTTGCCGGTCTCAACAGTCGCGCCGTGAAGTTCGGCGATGCCTGCGACGAGGGATAAGCCTATGCCGCTGCCGCGAGCGACCGTGCCCGCCGCCCGATAGAAGCGGGCGAAGATCGCCTTGCGCTCATCTTCTGGAACACCGGGGCCGTCGTCCCTTACCTCCAGCAGCGGGCGGCGGCCGTTGTCGCGAAAGGTATGGCCGCAGCGCACTTCAACGGAGCCACCGTCGCGACCGTGTCGTATCGCGTTGTCTACCAGGTTCCTGATGAGAATGCCGATCTCGTCGATGTCGCATGTGACCAGGCATGTCGAGCCGGACAAGGTCAGCAGCGTATTTTTCTTTCGCGCCTGCATGCTGAACTCGTCGATCACATGCCTGGACAAGGCAAAGATATCGGTGGAATGTCCTCCTGTCGCGTGCAGGCCACCTTCCATTCGGGCGAGATCGAGCAGTTGCTCCGCGAGTCGGTGACTGCGATTGGAAATCTCCAGGAGTTTTCTCAAGGCATCGTCTTTTCCATCGATGGTCTCCGCGCGAAACGCGACCTCCGCCTGTACATGAAGCGCGGCAAGCGGCGTACGTAGCTCATGGGCGGCATCGGCGATGAATTGATGCTCCACACGCATGGCATCTTCGACACGCTTGAGCAAGGCGTTAAAAGCCAGGATCAACGGGCGAAGTTCATCGGGGACCTTGTCTGCGGGCAGCGGTTCGGCATCGAAGACCTTACGGCTGCGTATTTCCAGCGAGATCGCCTTCAACGGGCGCAGCGATTTCACGACGGCCAACCACATCAGGATGCCGACGATGGCAAGCTCGATGGTATTGAGCAGCATGGCGGTGAGGAGGCCGGCGGGTTCCGCAGATTCGGCCGTGTTCGACGATGACGGAACAGGTGCGGTAGGTGTGATGTCCCGAACCGAACCTGCCGGTGCCGGTGATGCCGCATTGGACGGATGTTTATCGGCGGCGCGCTCGCCGGATTTTGGCAGCCACGAGTCCGGCAGTCCGCTGACAAGCGTATCTCCCAGAGAATGCAGATGCGCTTGCCAGAAATTCTGTTGGCCCGAGGAGAGGTAAGCCACGAGCATGGAGATGGATATCATCCATGTGAGGATGATGACCAGGACCAGTGCGGCGAGCATGCGCCATTGCAAGGATCTCATGGCGCTCCCCCCATGGTGTAGCCATGGCCGTGAACCGTGTTGATGATGTCGTCGCCGAGCTTTCGTCGTAATTGATGGATGAACACCGAAACCGTATTACTCCCTACGGCGGCGCTGTCGCCGTAAATGGCTTTCTCCAGATCGTCGCGTGTCACGACGTGACCGGGGCGCTTGAGCAAGGCAAGCAGGACGCGATACTCATGCGCGCTCAGCGCGACAGGTTCATTGGCTTTGGTGACTCTTCGCTTGACCGGATCGAGCACCACATCGCGGTAGCTGAGAAGAGGCACGACTTGCCCCTCGCTTCGGCGCGTGACCGCGCGGACCCGGGCCAGCAGCTCGCCCAGTTCGAACGGTTTGATCAGGTAGTCGTCGGCGCCCGCGTCCAGCCCGCGGATTCGATCGCTGAGCTGTCCCCGGGCCGTCAGTACGATGACGGGAATCGTGTCGTAGCGCTCCCTGAGGAAGCGAAGCACGGTAAGCCCCGAATCCCCGGGCAGCCCGATATCGAGCAGAACGGCGGCGTAGGGATGATCGACAAGCGCGGCCCTTGCCGCGAGCGCGTCGCCGACCCGGTCGATGTCCCACGAGTGCTGCCGAATACCATCGCAGATGGCCTCGGCCAGCATCGCATCGTCTTCCACCAACAGTAGGTACACGGGCAGGCTCTTGAACATGCAGGTGTCGAAAGCATGCTCCAGAGACGTTAGCTTTTGATTAATGCCTCACTGGGCGATACTCGGCACCTGACGTGAATTCAGGCCCGCCGAGGGCGGCGCAAGGTCACGTAGAGAGGCCAGATGTCCGATCTCACTGTCCATCCCTTGCTCGAAACGCCGTCCGTGACGGTGAGGGATGTTTATTGCAGTGGAGCGTGCCGTCACAAGAGCGACGAGGAGTGCACCACCGGGACCTACCTGGTGTTTCCCTATCGCGGTACTTACCTGCGGCATGTGGGTGCGTCCCAGGCGGTTGCCGAATCCAACCAGGTTCTTTTGTTCAATGCCGGGCAGGGTTACCAGATCAGCCACCCGGTGCTGGGAGGAGACGCGAGCTTGACGCTTGCACTGGATGAGGCATTGCTGCGGGAGCTGGCGCCCAGGACGCTGACCTGGGACAAGAACGCCTTCACGTTTCGGCAGCAGCAGTTGGGTATCGACCCGCGAGCCCAGGCCCTGGTGGCGTTGTTGCGCCACAGTCTGCGTGAGGGCGTCGCTGAGCGACTGGAGGCGGAGAGCCTTTCGTTGACGCTCGCACAGCGCGCGCTCGGCTCGCGCACGACACATACGGCCGGCGCGAATGCGGGTCGCCAGCGGCTGGCCGACCGCACCAAGCTGATCCTGGCCAGTGATCTTTCCAGGCGATGGACACTGGCCGACATAGCGGTCGAGGTCGGCGTCTCACCCGTATACCTGACCCAGGTATTTCAGCAGGTGGAAGGTGTGCCGCTGTACCGCTATCAACTGCGCCTTCGTCTGGCCCGCTCGCTGGACTTGCTGGGCCAGTACGACGATCTCAGCCAGTTGAGCCTCGAACTCGGCTTCAGCAGCCACAGCCACTTCAGCGCGTCGTTCCTGAAGACCTACGGCCGAACCCCGACCGAATTCCGGCAGGCGGCGCTCCGCCGCTAGGCCCATGGCCTCAAGTCGCTAAAGATTCTGACAGCGTCAGGCACAGGCCGCCTGACTAAATAGCCCTACCCGGATGTCGGGGCTATCGAGGCTAAGGCCATGAGTGGAAATACATGTGCGGCATGTGATTACGAACTGGACGAGAATGCGATTTCCGTCACCCTGGGCGGAAAGACGGTCGAAGTCTGTTGCGAGGAATGCGCGACCAAGCTGAAAGAATCGTTCAGCGCCGCCGCTTCACCGAGGATCGGCTAATCATGGACGGAAATATGACCACATTCGCCAAGCGGACCATCCAGACGCCGTCGGGACTCATCAGCTACCGGGAACAAGGTGCCGGAGCCGTGGCGCTATTCGTGCACGGCGTGCTGTTGAACGGACAACTCTGGCGGCACCAGTTGCAAGACCTCTCGGACTGTCGGCGTTGTATTGCCCCCGACTTGCTGGCCCACGGCGATACCAGCGCGGGGCCAGGGCAGGGCGTTTCGTTCAACGACAACGTCGAGATGCTCAAGCAATTCCTCGATGCATTGGGCATCGAAAAGGTGGACCTGGTTGCCAACGACAGCGGCGGCGGTATTGCACAGATATTCGCCGCACGTTATCCGCACTATCTGCGCAGCCTCACCTTGACCAATGGCGATACGCACGACAACTGGCCGCCCGAGGCATTCAAACCATTCGTCGCCATGGTCGCAGCCGGCGGTTTGCGTGGAGCGATCGAGGCCATGCTCGCCGACAAGGCGAATTATCGCGCTCCCGAGGCATTGGGGCTGGCCTACGAACACCCGCAAGCGTTGCCTGATGAAGTGATCGAAGGCTATCTACGACCCTTCCTGGATAACGCACAGCGGCTCGCCGAACTGGAACGTTTCGTCGGTGCTTTCGATAACCGTCAAACGGTTGCGATCGAGGCGAAGCTGCGTGAGCTGAACGTGCCTACGTTGATTGCGTGGGGGACCGATGACATCTATTTCGATGTCAAATGGTCCCACTGGCTGGCCGAGACTATTCCGGGCACGACACGCCGTGTCGAGCTGAAGGATGCACGTATCTTTTTCCCGGAAGATCGCTGGCTGGAATTCAACGTGGAGTTGCGCCGGCATTGGCAGGTCAGCGCCTGAGTCCGGGACCTGCAGTTGATAACCGCGTGCACGGTGATGTTGTAACGGGACGGTCGCGACATCCGGTTACTTGCCGGGTGCCGCATTGGACGGGCGCAGCGAATAGGCCGAATAGAACTCGCTCGCGATCTTCCAGGTGCCGCCCACCTTGATCAGCTGCAGCGTTTTCCAGCCATAGCTGCCGCGCTGTGTGCCAGTAAGCAAGGTGACAAAGTCGAGCGAGACGGCAGCTAGCTCGCCATCCTGCTCGATGCGTACGTTGTAAAAGCGTTGCGTAAGGTGCTGGTGGCTGCGAAAAACCGCGTCGCGAAAATCCTGGTACTGCCTCGTATCGGGCGGTGGCTGGGAGGCATCCCGCCGCGCCAGTCCATCGGTCGAGAAGAACGGGATCTGTTCGTTGAGAAGAATGCTGGCAAATGCTGCCTCGTCGCTGGTGCTGACTGCGCGCGTGTAAGTTGCAAGCAGGTCCCTGATGGCCCGTTGATCCTCGGCGGATACTTCGTGTTTCGCCGCGCCAGGAGGGATGTCGAGCGCCATCGCGGGAGACAGCGCCAACGGTAGCATGGCGATCATCGACAGTATCGTGAGCTTTCGGGACATGTAGTTTCTCGGTGATGCGTGGCATGAAGGCAGTTACTGTAGCTTTGGCCAACGATGACCACTATCCAATCTTTCGGGATCGACGATCCAGAAAAAACAGACAGTGGTCATGCCTCAGTCGGCTGTCGAATCTTGCCTGCGTAAGCGGCGACGGATCATGAGCTGGAACGCCGCGGGTAAAACGAGCATGGAGAGAAGGGGCGCGGTGAGCATGCCCCCCACCATCGGGGCCGCGATACGCTGCATGACTTCCGAGCCCGCCCCATGTCCGAGCAGGATCGGAAACAGGCCGGCGAGGATGACGGCAACCGTCATGGCCTTCGGTCGCACACGCTGCACGGCACCTTCGCGGATCGCGTCGTCGAGTGCATCCACGCCCGCGCGTGGATCGCGACTTAACCGTTGCTCCCATGCGTGGCGTAAATACAACAGCATCACCACGCCAAACTCCGCGGCGACACCGCCCAGCGCGATAAATCCGATCACGGATGCGACGGACACGGCATGGCCGAGCAGCCAGATCATCCAAAGTCCACCCACCAGGGCGAGCGGCACACTGGCCATGATCAGGATGGCGTCGCCGGCCCGACGGAAGACGAGGTAGATCAGGGCGAAGATGATGGCCAGTGCTATCGGAACGACATAGTGCAGTCTTTCCATGGCACGCGTCAGGTATTCGAACTGGCCCGACCAGGCGACGGTCACCCCGGGGGGTAACTGCACTTGCTGCGCGACAGTCTTCTGGAGGTCAGCGACCACGCGGCCCAGATCGCTGCTTGCCGTATCGATATAGACGTAGGTCGCCAGCTGGCCGTCCTCACTCTTCAGCATCGGTGCGCCCGCGCTGAGCGTGATATCTGCGACCTGACTCAACGCGATCTGTGCGCCGTTGGCTGCGACGATCGGCAATGCACTTAGTGCCGCGACCGAATCGCGCTGCTCTCGCGGATACCGCACCACGATGGGATAGCGTTCGCGCCCGGCGACAACCTCACCAATGGGATCGCCGCCGACGACGGTAGCGATGAGCTGTTGGATCTGCTGCTGGCTCAGTCCGTAGCGCATGGCGTCATCGCGCCGTATGCGAACATCCACGTATCGTCCGCTGGCGCCGCGTTCGGCAATGGCCGAGCGGACACCCGGAACGTTACGGGCCACGGCTTCTATCCGATCGGCAACGGTTTGCAGCGTTGCCGGATCCGTACCGAGTACCTTGACGCCGATCGGGCTCTTTATGCCGGTGGCAAGCATGTCGATGCGGTTGCGGATCGGTGGCACGAACAGGTTGGTCAGGCCCGGAACATGCACCGCCCGGTCCAGTTCGGCCTTGAGCTTGTTCATGGTCATGCCTGGCCGCCATTGGCTTTGCGGTTTGAAGGTGATGGTGGTTTCGAACATCTCCGTCGGCGCCGGATCTGTCGCCGTCTCCGCGCGACCGGCCTTGCCGAAGACATGATCGACTTCCGGCACGGTCTTGATCATGCGATCGGTCAGTTGCAACAACTGCGAGGCCTTGCCGACCGACAACCCCGGTAACGCGGTGGGCATGTACAGCAAGGTCCCCTCATCCATCGGCGGCATGAACTCGCTGCCCAGTCGTTCCGCCGGTAGCACGGCGCTCAGCAAGAGAGCGCCGGCAAGGATCAACGTGGCTTTCGGAAAGCGCAGCACAGCGTCCAGTATCGGGCGATACAGTGCGATCAGGATGCGGTTGATCGGGTTGTCGCGCTCGGCGCGAATGCGGCCACGTATCAGCCAACCCATCAGCACAGGCACGAGCGTCACGGCAAAGATGGCCGCCGCAGCCATGGCATAGGTCTTGGTGAAAGCCAGCGGCTTGAACAGCTTGCCTTCCTGTCCTTCCAGCGCAAACACGGGAATGAACGAGAGCGCGATGATCAGCAAACTGACGAAGAGCGCCGGACCGACCTCGGCCGCGGCGTCGGCCATCACGCGCCAACGTTCGCTCCCACCAGGTTCCTGTCCATCGTGCGCCTCGCGCCAATGCTCCAGATGCTTGTGTGCGTTCTCGATCATGACCACGGCGGCATCGACCATCGCGCCAATGGCGATGGCGATGCCACCTAGCGACATGAGATTGGCCGATACGCCTTGCAGCCGCATCACCAGGAATGCCGCCAGCACACCCAGCGGAAGCGTGATCACCGCAACTAGCGCGGAACGCAGATGACCGAGAAACAGCACGCACACCAGTGCAACCACGGCAAATTCTTCCAGCAGCTTGCCGCGCAGGTTCTCCACCGCCGCATCGATCAACCCGGAGCGGTCGTACGTCGGCACGATCTCCACGCCAGCAGGAAGGCTACGCTTGAGTTCCGTCAGACGCTGCTTGACCGCAGTAATCGCGGCCTTCGCATTCTTGCCGGAGCGCAGTACGACGACGCCACCGGCGACTTCGCCCTGGCCGTCCAGTTCGGCCACGCCACGGCGAAAGCTGGGGCCGCTGCGCACGGTGGCTACGTCGCGCACGAGCACCGGAATGCCTGCAACATTGGCGAGGATCGGTACCTGCTCGAAGTCCTGTGTGGTACGCAGATAGCCCTCGCTGCGTACCATGAGCTCGGCTTCGCCTTGCTCCAGTACCGATCCGCCATTGGCACCGTTGGCGCTACGCACCGCGTCCACCAGTTGCTGCACGGTGACGCCATGGGCCGCGAGTGCCTGCGGATCGGGAACGATCTGCCAGCTGCGCTCCATGCCGCCCAGGCTTGCCACTTCGGCCACATCGGGCACGGTCTTGAGTTGATAACGAAGGAACCAGTCCTGCAGGGCACGCAGCTGGCCCAGGTCATGATGGCCACTGCGGTCGACCAGCGCGTACTCGTAGATCCAGCCGAGTCCTGTGGCATCGGGTCCCAGGGCAGGGCTGACACCTGGCGGAAGGCGGTCACGAACCTGGCTGAGATATTCCAGCACGCGCGAGCGCGCCCAGTACAAGTCCGTACTGTCGTCGAACAGCACGTAGACGTACGAGTCGCCGAAGAACGAATACCCACGCACGACTTTGGCGCCGGGCACCGAGAGCATGGTGGTGGCCAACGGATAGGTCACTTGATCTTCGACCACCTGCGCCGATTGCCCGGCCCAACTGGTGCGAATGATCACCTGGGTATCCGACAGGTCCGGCAATGCATCGATCGGCGTATGCAGGGCGGCGAACACGCCAGCCAGGGTCAACGCGAGCGCGGCGATCAGGACCAGAAAGCGATGCGCGATGGCGAGACGAATCAGACCACCGATCATGGCATGCGCTCCGACGGGGTGTCGTTCATCGGCATCGAAGCCGTGGTACTTGTGGCTGGCGTCGATGAACTGGACGTGTGATCCAGACGATCCAGCGCGCCTGACAGGCTCGCCTCCGAATCGATCAGGAACTGGCCGGAGGTGACGACGCGTTCACCCTCACGCAGTCCTTCGGTGACCTGTGTATAGCCTCCTGCGGAGCGCCCGGTATGAATCACTACGGGACGGAAGTGACCGTCGTCTTCCTGCACGACGACGCGTATCTGGTCGCCGGTAGTAATCAAGGCTTCGTCGGGTATGACCGGGACAGCATCGCCTTGCGCCGGATTCAACGTGACATGCGCGAACATGCCTGGGTTTAGCGCGCCATCGGCGTTGTTCACGACGATGCGCGCGCGCTGGGCGCGTGTAGTGCTATCGATATCGGGCAGAAGTGTTTCCACCTTGCCCTGAAAGATCTGCCCAGGCCGGGCATCGATACTGATCGATACCGGGCTGCCGGCCTGGACCGCAGCCATCGCAGCCTGTGGCAGCGAGGCTTCCACCCATACCTTGTCCAGGCCGTTGATCGTCATCAACGTCTGTCCGGCGCTGACGCGCTGTCCCTCGCGCACTTCGATCGTAGTGACGACACCTTTTTGCGGCGCATGCAGCGTCACCGCGCCGTTACGGCCCACCGAGCGCAGGTCGCCGGGTTCGAGGCCGAGCACGCGAAGGCGTTCGAACGCAGCGCCGTGCAAGGCTTGCGCATCGGCTGATCGGGCCTGGCCGAGCGCGGTGTATTCGGCAACTGCACTGCTCCAGACTGGAGCTGTCAGCTCCGCCAGCGCAGCACCCGCTGGCACCGACGTATATGGAGCGCGCACGATCAGTCGGGTGATCACGCCATCCGCGCGTGCACTGACGACGCCCGCTTCGTTGAGATCCCAGCTCACCGTGCCGGGCGCACGAATGGCTTCCGTCAGCACGCGCCTGGTCACGCGTGTCGTGCGCAGGCCGAGGTTCTGAACCGTGCCTGGGTCGATCCGTACACCGCTCGATTCGCCTTCGGCGCCGGCGTACTTGGGGATCATCGTCATGCCCATCGACGACAAGCCGGGCCGATCGTGATGCTCGGCGGGAATCATCGGGTCGTACCAGTACAGCACACGCTGGTCGGTGGCACCCATCTGCGTACTGGGCACATCCGCATGGCGTTGTTGCTTGCCGAGCAAATAGCCCGAGCCGATCAGGGCTGCGACGGACAACGGCGCAAGGCTCCACAAAAAGACGCGTTTCATGGTGTGCTCCCTTCGGGCATGAGGTAGGCCAGGGCAGCCCAGGCGCGGCCGTAGTCGGCCAGCATGCGCAGGTAGTCCAGGTGGTGGGCGAGTTCGTCGCGTCGGGCTTCCAGCAGTGGCTGCAAATCCGCGCCACCGCGATAGGCGGCCAGTGCAAGCGCGGCGCGGTCGTGCGCAAGCGGAAGCAATTGCTCGCGATGGCGACGCACCTGTTGGCCCAAAGCCTCCCATTGCGACCAGGCCGATTGCACCGTGGCGATCTGTTGACGGCGCGCGTCTTCATGTTGCGCCTGCACGGCATCCACCTCGGCGGCTCTTGCGGAGATGCCACGATCCTGGCGATTGCGCGTGAACAGCGGCAGGCTCACACCGACCTGCACGGTCAGCATGTCGGACAGCCCGCGCGTACGCGCGCCATAGCTCGCGCCCAGGCTCCATTCGGGATGTTTGGCGGCCTGTGCTTCGGCCAGGGCGGCCTGGGCAGCTTGTTCGCGCGCCGGCCAACCCAACAGTTCGCCTTGATCGTCGATGTGATCGAGCAGGGTGTGTCGATCATGAGGCACACGGTCGAAGTCGGGCGCATCGGCAACTGCACTTTCCGTTGCTGTGCCTAGCCAACGTGCCAGCTGGGCGCGTGCCTGTGCTTCGCGTGCCTGAGCGTCGTCCAGGCGATTGTCCAGGTCCAGCGCCTGTGTACGAATCGCCAGTACGTCGCCCGCGTTGCCCGAGCCGCCGCGCAACCGTGCTTGCGCAGCGGCAAGATCGAGTGCCCATTCGTCGCGTAGTTGACGGAGCATGACCTGTTCGGCCGCAGCGCCCCAGACGCTGATCCAGGCCTGCGCTGTTTGCTGCCGTATCGCCAGGTCGGTGACTTGAACGGATGATGCGGCAACATCGGCAGTGGCATCGGCCCATGCACGCTCCGCGCGACGTTTGCTGCGCGATGGCAACACCTGACTGAACCCAATGCTGCGCATCGTCATGCTGTCGCCGCCGGCGGTATAGGCGCCGGAACCCTGGGTCGCCAGGTTGTCGATACCGACGGTCAACTGTGGGTCCGGGAGCGCACCGGCCCGTGCGGCTTCTTCACGCGCCGAGGTCCATTGATCGCGCCGCGCTTGCAGCAGGGGTGCCTCGGCAACGGCCTGGCGAACCGCGGCATCGAGCGTCAATGTCTGGCCTGCGACCGAGACGGGCAGGGCGGATAAAACAAGCAGCCCGGCGACGGCCGAAAGCCATCGCCCATGACGTGCGCGCCGCACGTGGGCTTGGTAGGAACGGGAATTCATGTGCACTCCGAACGCAAATCGATACGAGCCGTGCCCATGGCACGACCGGCGTGAGACTCAGCGTGGGAGGCTTAAATCAGCAGGCTGCAGAAGCGCAGGGATGGTGGCGCTTCCGGCGGTTGCAGCAGGGGATCGGGTAAGGAACGCTTTTCCGGCGATAGAGCGACCGTGCCCAGCAGTAACGGCGAGGCCGGTGGCAACAACAAGGGCGGCACCATGGGTACGCGCGCGTCCGCCTGCGCGGAAGCGTGGCTTGCGCAATGCTCGGCGCAGCGCGGGTCGGCATTTTGATGGGCCACCTTGGCCGCATGTCCCGGCATCATCTGCGCGCAGTCGCCGGTCATCGGCGTGCCGACTCCGGCTACCTGGGCCGTCGTGCACACATAGGCGGCCATCACCTGCTGCTGAAACAGCAGGCAGAACAGCGTGGCCACGATCCATAGGAGGCGTTGGCGGCGACTGAGGTGGCGGCGGCGATGCATGCGCGGATGATACTCGTAGCGAGGCGGTGTGGGATGGCCCGAGCTCTCGCTCCGGGCCATCCTTTTGACCACTTCGATCCCTGGCTATCGAAAGTTACATCCAGTGGTTTTCCAGTCGCCGGGGCGAGGCTCAGTAGACCTTGTCGCCCTTTTCGACCCCGAAAGCCGTGGCCGGCACATGAATGCCATTGACCGAAGTGCCGCCATTGTGGATGGCCGGGAACCACGGTTCCATGTTTTGCGGGAAGCCAAACGTGGGCTTGGTCAGCGTGTCGAGCCGGCCCAGTTCCTCGTCCGAGAGCTTGATCTCGAGCGCCTTGATGTTGTCTTCGAGCTGCGCGATCCGTCGCGCGCCGATGATCGTCGAGGTGACACCGGGCTGCGACTGCACCCAGGCGAGCGCGACGCGTGCCACGGTGCTCTCGTGCGCCTTGGCGATGACTTCCAGCTCGTCGACGATCGCGTAGGTTTTCTCGTCGATGAACGTATCGGCGATAAAGCCGCGATCCGGCTTGATCTGTCCAGCGTTATGGCGCGTGTATTTGCCGCTGAGTACGCCGCTCTTGAGTGGCGACCACGGCGTGATGCCGAGACCGAGTTCGAGGGCCATCGGCACGAGCTCCTGTTCGACGCTCCGCTCTAGCAGCGAATACTCGATCTGCAGCCCGATAAAGGCGGACCAGCCACGGAAGCGTGCCGTGATATTGGCCTCGGCGATCTTCCACGCGGGGGTGTCCGAGACGCCGATATAGCGCACCTTGCCGGCGCGGACGAGGTCGTCGAGCGCGGCCATGGTCTCGTCGATCGGTGTGTGCTTGTCCCAGTTGTGCAGCCAATACAGATCGATGTGATCGGTCTGCAGACGACGCAGCGAGTTTTCGCACGCTGCAACGATCGACTTGCGGCCCGATCCGCCGCCATTGGGATCGCCCGGATAAAGGTTGCCGCTGAACTTCGTCGCCAGGACCAGCCGGTCGCGACGCGCGCTATGGCGGCCGATGTGATCGCCGATGATCTTTTCGGAATGACTTTTCGTATAGAAGTTGGCGGTATCGATGAAATTGCCGCCGAGTTCGATGAATCGGTCGATGATCTGCTGGGACTCTTCGACGCTGGAGCCCCAGCCAAGGTCTTCACCGAAGGTCATCGCACCGAGACAGAACGGGCTGACACGCAGGCCGGAACGGCCGAGGGTTATATAGTGATCGAGGGACATGCGGCTCTCCGAGTTGACGGTGTTGTACAATCTTGAGCTAGTTCCAATTCATGATAGTTTATTATTGAACTAATTGAAGATCAAGCGCCCATGCCCAAAAGTGATGTTGGAAAGATCTGGTCTCTCAATTACCGGCTGATGATGTCGGTGATCACCGGCGTCGCGCCTGAGGTTGCCGAGCTCGGACTGGAAGTGAAGGAGCTGTTTCTGCTCGCCGAAGTGGACGCCCATCCGCATCCCGCGGAGCTGGCCGGTATCCTGAGCATGCCCAAGCCCACCGTGACGATGTATGTCAAACGGCTCGAAGCGGCTGACTTTTTGCGCCGCGAAATCGATGCTGCCGACCTGCGCCGCCACCGGTTGATCCTTACCCCCGAAGGGCGTAAGACGATGACGCGCGGGCTTGCCCTGCTATCGGGAGCCTTCGGTGCCAGGCTTGCGCGGTTGAGTTCGGCGCAGCAGTCGGAATTGGCGACGTTGCTTGAGAAGTTGAGCTGAGGCAGACACTTCATGCGCGATTTTCATGTGTACGAGCCACGCGATGGCCACGGTCTGCCGCACGATCCATTCAACGCCATCGTAGGGCCGCGGCCCATCGGCTGGATTTCGTCGATGAGCAAGGACGGCGTGGTGAACCTTGCGCCCTACAGCTTCTTCAACGCCTTCAACTACAAGCCGCCGATCGTCGGTTTTGCGAGCACGGGATGGAAGGACTCCGTGCGCAATATCAGCGAAACGGGCGAGTTTGCCTGGAACCTGGCAACGCTCTCGCTTGCCGAGGCGATGAATGCGACCTCGGCGATGGCGCCGCCCGACGTCGACGAATTCGAGCTGGCATCGTTGACGCGCGCGCCCTCTCGCCTGATCAGCGTACCGCGTGTTCTGGAAAGCCCGGTGTCGTTCGAATGCAAACTGACGCAGCTTATTCAGCTGACGGATGCGGCAGGGCAACCGGTTGACACGTGGCTGACACTGGGAGAGGTCGTTGCTGTCTACATCGACAAAAGTCTGCTGAAGGACGGCGTGTACGACACGGGAGAGGCAGGCCATATCCTTCGAGCGGGCGGGCCGGCGGATTATTTCACCGTTGGCACGGCACAACGTTTTCGGATGAAGCGTCCGCAGCAGTGACTAGCGCCTGCCGAATATAGTCTCCAGCAACCCCTCCGACTCGTCATCCCGGCGAAGGCCGGGACCCAGTGACTTTGTGATCGGTTGTCGCGAGAGCCAACACGCATTTGCTCTGTCGCGAAAATCGGACGCTACAGCCACTGGATCCCGGCCTGCGCCGGGATGACGAGTAGGTGGTTACTCGGAGTCGCCTTCAGCAAGGTAGTCATACACCACGGTACCCAACTCGAGCGTCAGGTCCGCAATGAAATGCATCGTCGATTCAATCTTCAGCACCGGCAGATCGGCCACGGGCGCCAACGCATGAGGATGCAGTTCCAACGATCCCGGACCGCTCCATGCTCCCTTGAGCGTCACGTTTGAGGTGAAGTAACGCACCAGCTCGCAGATACGCGGCGTTCCATCCACATGCGGGATGATCTTCAAGAGAAAATTCGGCGCGGCCAGCCCCGCCAGCACGGCATCCCGATTCGCTTCCCGATGCTTGAACCCCATCGTGGCCTTGGCCACGCGAACCTTCCCGTAATCGAGCGTGCCGACCAGGGTATCGATCTCGGTGGCCAGCACGGGACTCGCGAGCTTCTTGGGAAAGCCCCACAACTCGCGGCCACCCGCAATCGGCGGGTGGTCATTCAAATACATTGAGTGCACATATGAACCGTGTTGGCCGCGGAAACTGACCGGAATCACCTGGCCCGATTCGGTGTAATCACCAAAACCGGTCGAATCGGGCATGCGGATGAACTCGTACTTCACCAGCGCGTCTTCGATCTCCAACGGCTCCGGTACCACGGCGCGCAGCGCGTCCAGATCGGTGCGATAGGTAACGACAAGGAATTCGCGATTGACGAAGCGATATGGCCCCGGTGGGAAGGCCGGGCTCGTAAGCGGCATCGCAAACGCATTGGCTTTGACGTCAGCTATTTTCACAAGAGGCTCCAGTTGGCGGGGTTCTCGCTTGCGTCCGTGTAGCAGCAGGTTTCGCAAGTACTTGGAATGATTCTCGTCGAATCGGGTTACAGAATGGCGAGACGCCTAAAGCCTGTGCCAGCCATGGCGGTCACAAGTGCCCTCTCGTCAACCCTATGCCTGGTAACGCTACCAGGAACGGCAGCGTCCGGGCGACTATGCACGGGTGAGTGGTGGATGCTTTAAAGTCCCCCAGGACGGTACTCGACATGGTCGTAAAGGGGCTGATGTGAATCCACTGGAACGCATAACGGAACGGGTTGGCCGCTTGGGTCATCCAGATGACCCGGATACACCGACGCCACTGCTAAGCATCGAGGAGTTCTTCGAGGGTAACGATGAGGTCGGAAGTATCGGATGCAATATCTTTCCGACCCCAACGCCTCAGGACTTCTACGAAGTATTTCGTCGCATTGCCTCACGCACTGACATGGCCGACATACGCGTTCAGATAACGGCATTCGACGCACCCGAATGGCCGTTCACGGATACGGTCTATGTGATGACGACCGCTCCCGCGGAGGAGGTCATGAACTGGTTTCCCGAATCGATGCGGCCGGATGAAACATGGCGTGGCTTCCTCGATCAGGTGTACGAGCCGTATGACGTCCCCGCAGGTGTTCAGCCCATAGCGTGTTGGTGGGACTGAGCGTGCAGTCCGGGGCGGGCGCCTTCGACGGGGGCTTGTGACGAGTTATGGAGTGCTTTTTATGCAACGCGCAATCTTACTCGGTCTCGTCGCGGTTCTAGTGGCCGGTTGTGGTGACGGGCCCCAAGACCTGAGTGCCATTCCTCGTGACCCCTATCCCAACGCGAATTCGTTTTTTAACGATATCAAAGATCATCCCTACAAGGTCTCGGCAGAGCGCGTGGCGCGGATCATTGAGGGAGTCAAGAATGTGCATCGATGCATGACCAAGGAAGAGGTCAGTAGATTGCTTGGGGCGCCGGACTATAGCGATATTAGCTATGGACCAAAGGGGCCAAACGAGAAGTGGCTTGGATCGCGTTGGATGTTCTACGCTTCAATGCAGAGCGATGCGGGCAATATGAAGGCCCCCCGGGTCGAAGTCTTCTTTGATACTACTGATAGAGCGCATTGGATAGTTCCTACTGGTATAGAAGGAGCCAACGAAATAGGTACGGCCAGCGTTGTCTGTACCCAAGTCAGATCGACTTGACTGCATCTGCTGGGGAATGGAGGCCATGGGAGATGGTAGACAAACGCGCATTGAAGATATTGCATGACGCGTTCTGGTCCCCGGGAGGCTGGAAGCATGAGTCCGATCGCGCGCTATCGGCCGAAGACTTCGACTATGCTAAGGAAAAGGGCGTCATGTTCGATCCGGTGTACATGGACCACGCGCAGGCAGTCGCTACAGTCCATGAGCTCGTGGGCAGACTAGACCAACGTACGGTCGTCAATGCCTTCTTGTCGAGCCTATCTACAAGGAGGCTGGATTGGCGTTCGGCATTAGGCAGCTATACGGTATTTCGACACCTGGTTCCTCATGAACCACAGGGGGCTAAAGCTTGCGAGCTATGTGGGTTTTATCTCAGAGCGACAGAGCAAAACTTCAACGTGCTTAACTTCGAGCGTACAAAATGGGGTGGCGTGCGCCATCTGCAGCTCGCATATGCAGCCATGGACCTCAACCTGTTTCTCAAGAGTCCTGCATCGCTTCCTACGAGGAATGACGTCAATATATTTCAAACTATCGCCGAGGCGATACGAAGCGCGGGCCCAGATATCACGGCCGCCAACTTGCACTCACGATTACCTAAGACCCTGAAGTCGAACAAGGCTGAGCGAGATGTTGTGATCTCAATCCTTGGCTTCTGTGATGTGCTGGCTTTTTCTTCTCATCCGGGTTTCACAGACGCATTCATTCCGGCGGCTCGCCGTATTCTGCCGTCCCGTCGCTTTGTGGATGTGGCTTATCCCGCATGCTGGTGGACCGGCGAAATGGGCATCAACGAAACGAAACTGAAAGAATACTTCGGACACGTAATGTAATTTGGGCGATCGAGCAGTTGGGAAAACTCTAGGCAACATCCAGTTCTCAGGTACCGACGGCAAAGCGAATCTCTCCTTCAGCGCAAAAGGCCCTAAAGGCAAAGGGACTGCCTACATCGAGGCCGTCAAAGCGATGGGGCAATGGCGTATGGAGCAGGCGGTGTTCGAGGACGCTGATTCGAAACGTCGTATCGATTTCCATCAACGGTAAGATCGCGGCACCTGTTATCACGTCGCCTGGCCGACCCATTGAGCGCGCCAGGCTGGAGCGTCGAAGGGATCGGCAAAGTACTGAGTTTCGTGCGACACCTTTCCGTCGCGAAATTCCATGATGCTCACGGTGTAGGCGCGCTTGCCTTGATAGGTGATCTCGTATTCGCTAACCCAGAGATTGCCCTCGCCGACGATGCGTCGAACGACAAACCCCGATGGTTTGCCGGGGTGATGGCTGCGAAGCGCTTGCAGGTTGTGCCGGCCGCGAATGATCTCGCCCGACTGCGGGTACTCGCACACGGCATCGTCGTGATAGATGTCGTGCTCGGTCACTTGATCGCCGGCCGCGGATGCGGCCCAGTGCCGATCAATGGCAGCCCGAATGTCTTGAGCATCCATCATCGATCTCCCGTTGAGCCTGCTGGATGAACAACTAGGCTGCGCTTGGCCCATCCTGCAATACAAGTGCCTGTGCGGCCGTTAGCGCCGAGGGGTGCTTTTTGAGGTGGCGCGACGAACCTGGCTCTTTGGCTCGGGATAGAGACGAAGAAAGTCCTCGGTGGCGCTTCTGACTCGCCGATCAATGTCCGCTGCATCCGGTGCATCGCATAGACGGAGCAACAGACTCATCATCAGGTCGCCCCAGAGCAGTGCGAGGTAGCGGTTGCCCATCTCGCTCGGGTCGCCCGCACCGATCATGCCGGCAGACTGCGCCTGCACCAGGATGATCCGCGCGGTCGTGCGTATCGATTCGCGAGCGGTCTCCAGTGTCGCGGCTACCTCCGGTGCACGTTGCGCTTCCGTAATGGCCAGTCGAAAGACCGCCATGACGCCAGGGTGGCTTACTTCGTGCAGTACAGTCGCACCGAGCCTGGAAAGCATGGCTGCAAGCTCTTCACGATGGGATGGCGCGGGCAGCTGGCTCGGCAGACGCATGCGTCCCGCACGATCGGCGATGCACGCGGCGAGCATCGCCTGCTTGTTGCCGAACAGGGCATACAGCTCCCGCTTCGATACCTGCGCACGCGTGGCGATCTTCAGAGTGCTCGCCTCGGTATAGCCGAACTCCATGAACGACTCCATCGCGGCATTCAAGATCCGTTCCCGCACCGGTTGCGGACCGGGCTCGACGATAGGCTGCTTCTTCACGAAAGATCTCTTGCATTGGTACTGATGGGTACCGTAGCATGACTTGACTGGTACTCGCCGGTACCGGAGCCGTTCGGCGCTCCATTCGAGGAGTGGCCACTAAAAGTCGATGGGGGTCCCCATGTCACCCGCAATCATCTTTACCGCGCATCTCATCCTGGGCTACGTCGCCTGGCTGCTCTGCTATCGCGTATACATCTGGCCTCGACTCGGATCGATGGACCGGGTCGAGGCGCAGCGCGCTATCGCAACCTTGCATAGCTTCCGATTCTTCGGGCTCGTGTTCGTGATGCCCGGGGTCGTCGGTCCTGATCTACCGGGCAGTTTTGCGGCATTTGCCGCGTACGCCGACCTGGCCACCGGGTTGCTCGCCATGCTCGCGCTTCTCACCGTCAGAGTGCGTCCGCTGTTTTGGCTGTTCGTCGTCGCCTTTAATATCGTCGGGATGGGCGACTTGCTGCTGGATTATTACCACGCAGTCCAGGCGAATCTTCCTGCCGTGGCAGGGGAGTTGGGCGCCGCTTATGCGATTCCGGTCATCTACGTGCCGCTGTTGATGATCACGCATATCGCGGCGTTCTATATGCTGGCGCGGCCAGCGACTCGACTGGCGGCGGAGTAGGCTGGGCCTATTGGACCGACCTGATAGGAGACGTATGGGTAATGTTTCTCACGCGTTCTGCGCGATCTACCGTTGGCGGCTGCATCCAGGGTCCGAAGAGGCCTTTGTTCAAGCCTGGTCGCGGATCACGCAGTTACTTCTGGCCGAACGAGGTTCGTTGGGCTCGCGCTTGCACCGTGGCCCGGACGATCTTTGGTACAGCTACACACAGTGGCCGTCCGCCGAGGCAAAAGCCGAGGGGCTTGCTCGCGCCTCGGTCGATCCGGAGGCTTGGCGAGTGCTGCGTGAATGCATCGCCGAAAGCCTGCCGGAGTTGGTCCTCGAGCCGATATTCGATTTCCTCGCGCCGCTTCCGCGTGGTGATGTCTGAGAACGTGCGATCTGCTTAATTCAGGGCTTGATCGTGGGCCGGAAGCCAGCCAAGTCCGAGGCTCTTCTGCAGCGACACGAAGTCTTTGAGCAGGTTGGCTTGTCCCTCGACAAGGTTCTGCTGTGCGGAGAATTGCGTGCGTTGCGTATCCAGCAAATCGATCATCGAGGATGCTCCCGCGCCGTAACGCTGGCGCATCAATGTCGCGGAGCGATCAGCGGATGTTTCGATCTTCTGCAGACGAGCCACGCTTTCGCGCTGGTGACCATAACGGGACAGCGCATTGTTGGCGTCCTGCAACGCGGCGAGCACGGTCTGCGCATAGCGGGCGCTGGCTTCATCGCGGCTCGCTTCGGCCTCGCGGATACCGCTACGCGTACGTCCGAAATCAAGCACGTCCCATTGCAGATAAGGCACGCCAAGCCAGGTAAACGAACTGTTTCGCGTCAGGTGCCCGGGATTGGCTGCGTTGGTTCCGATAAAGCCCAGCATGGTCACCTTGGGAAACAGATCGGCGGTGCGCTCGCCGATCTGCGCATTGCTCGCGGCAAGCCGACGCTCGGCAGCGCGGATATCCGGGCGCTGCTGCAACATGCTCGCCGGGTCGTCGATGGGCACGGTGGCGGGCAGGGTGGGCAAAGGTGCGGATGTCGACAGCTCATGATCAAGTGCGCCCGGCGCCTGGCCAGTGAGCACGGCGAGCTGGTCCAGCGACTCGGTGATCTGTTCATCCAGTGGGATAAGCGTGGCGCGGGTGTTTTCCACCTGGGTGGTCTGGCGCTCGACATCCGCATCGCCCGCGACGCCACGTGCGCGTCGCTGCTGAATCAGCACTAGCGTCTGCTGTTCGAGCTCGGCCGATTGATTGGCCAAGGCCAGGCGTTGCTGTTGGTCGCGCAGGTTGATGTATGCCTGTGCCACTTCGGCGGCCAGCGATACCTGCGTGTCGGCAAGATCGGCGTTGACCGCGTCAGCCTGGGCCGAGGCGGCCTCGATCGCACGGCGCGTGCCGCCGAACAGGTCGGCTTCCCATGAGGCGTCGAAGCCGGCGGTGTATAGCTGCAGCGGGCCTTGTCCCCGGGATGTCGTGTTGTTCTGCGATGTCTGCAAGCCGGAAATATCCGGTTTCCGGGTGCGTAGCGCGGCCGCATCGGCTGACACCGTCGGCAATGCGTCGGCGCGTTGCTGTTGCAGTTGCGCGCGCGATTCGCGCAGACGCGCCTGTGCGGCTTGCAGGTTCTGGTTATGCGCCAGCGCTGCGTCGATCAGTGCCGTCAATTGCGCATCATTGAGCGTATTCCACCACTGGCTTGGCACATGCGTCGGCGTAACACCTGCGGACGGGGCGCGCACGAAGGCATTGGCGTGCCCCGTACCGGTGACATCCGGCGCGCCGCGATAGTCGGGGCCGACGGTGCAACTCGCCAATACCGTGAGCGAGGCAAGGAGCGCCAGAAACAAGGCGCGTGGCGCGTGGGAAGCGGTTGTATGCATGACTGACATCCTTAGTGGCCCGCAGCGGGTGCCGGCGCGCCATAGCTCGGCGTCTTCAACAGCAACGCGAGTGGGATGCAGCACAGCAGCGCAATGCCGAGTACGTAGAAAACTTCCGAATAGGTAATCACTGCCGCCTGCTGCTGGATCTGCAGGGCAAGTTGGCCGAGCGCGCGCATCTTCGCGTAGGCCATGTCGCCGGTTCGCGCGAACCAGCCGGCTGCATTGGCGGCAAGACGATCCTGGCCCAGTACCGAATTGGCCGTCAGCGATTCCCGGATGGTCGCGACATGAAACGTATTGCGCCGGTCGATCACGGTGCCGATGACGGCCAGCCCGATCGAGCCACCAAGATTGCGCGCCATGTTGTAGACGCCTGCGGCATCGCCAGCTTCCTCCCGGCTCACCGCTGCCATCGACGCCTGATTCAACGGCATGAACACCAGCATCTGGCCGGCGCCGCGAACCAGCTGCGACCAGAAGAAATCATCGCCGACGCTTTGTGCCGTCAGGTGGATATCCAGCATGCAGCTCACCACGAAGCACATCAGGCCGGTGATGACCATGATCCGGAAATCGACTTTGCCAAGTAGACGTGGCAATAGCGGCATCATGAGAAACGCAGGTACGCCCGATACCAGCATCACCCAACCCGACTGCTCCGCGTTGTATCCGGCGATCAAGCCAAGGAACTGCGGTATCAGGTAGATGACCGAATAGAACACCGCGCCGACCACCAGCACGATAAGAATGACGCTGGCGTATCGCGGATTGCCCAGCAGGCTCAGGCGCATCACCGGCCGTTTGGCGGTGAATTGCGAAATCGCGATCAGCACCATGCCGGCCAGCGACAACAGACTCAGCCAGATGATCATGTCCGATTCGAACCAGCGCTCGCGCTGACCTTCCTCCAACACGACCGTCAAGGAGCTGAGACCGGCCGAGAGTCCGACGATGCCGAGCCAGTCGGCTTGTTTGAGCGCATCCCATTGCGGGTGATCTGGCGGCAGTCCGAGCAGCAGCAACGCGATCAGGCCGATACACACCGGCAGGTTGATGAAAAAGCACCAGCTCCAGCTGATGTTTTCGGTGAGCCAGCCGCCCAGCACCGGTCCCAACAGCGGGCCAAGTAACACGATCAAGCCGAATATCGTCATGCCGATCGGCAGCTGCGACATAGGCAGGCGGCTGCGGATGATGGTCTGGCCGGTCGGGATCATTGCGCCGCCGGTCAGGCCCTGGCCGATGCGGCCGATGATCATGGCCGTCAACGTATGCGACATGCCGCACATCATCGAGAACAGGATAAACAGCGCCGCGCCGCCCAGCAGAAATTTGCGCAGGCCAAACACCCGCGTCAGCCATGCGGCCAGCGGAATGATCACGATTTCCGACATCAGGTAGCCAGTCGAGATCCAGGTGCCTTCCGTGCCGGTGGCACCGATTTCACCCTGGATCTGCGGCAACGCGGAATTGGTGATGGAGATATCGAGCGTCGCCATCAATGCGCCGAGCGAACCGGCGGCCACGGCGATCCAGTCCGCGGCACTGGCGCGCTCGGGGTGGCTTGCAGGCATGGCGCCCGTCTCAGCCATGACTGTTGCCTGCCGGACGCGTATCCACGTCCACAGTCACCGACAGGCCTGGAACCAGCAGCTTGCGTGTCTGCTCATCGGTATCGATGCGAATGCGCACGGGCACACGCTGCACGATCTTGGTGAAATTACCCGTCGCGTTTTCAGGTGGCAGCAGTGCGAACTGCGAACCGGTACCCGGCGAGAAGCTGTCCACCACGCCATGGAGGTCCGTACCTGCCAGCGCGTCCACATGCAGGCTCGCATGCTGGCCCGCACGCATCCGGCCGACCTGGGTTTCCTTGAAGTTGGCATTGAGATAGATGCTCTGCACCGGTACGACGGTCATCATCCGCGTGCCCGGTTGCGCATACTGTCCGACACGGACCGTGCGGTCTCCGATGCGCCCGTCAAGCGAGCTGCGAATCAAAGTGTCCTGCAGATCCAGCTGTGCCTGTCGCGCGGATGCCTGTGCGACTTCCAGTTGCGCTCGCGCCTGGGCGAGCTGAGCGTCCAGATCGGCCATTCGTCCCTGGGCCTGGTCAAGCGCTGCCGTGTCGGCGGCAAGTGTCGCGCGCGCCTGGTCGCGGTTGGTGACCAGGACCGACAGTTGATCGCCGCTTTCGGCGCCGGTCGTTGCCAGTGGCCCGTAACGGCGTACTTCGTCTTCGGCATGGCGAATGTTTACTGTCGCCACCTGTTGTTGCGCTTTTGCCTGCTCGATAGCGGCCCGTTGCTGCGGAATGGCCGCCTGGGCGCGTTCGATATCCGCCTTGCGCGCATCGATCGTGGCCTTGGCCTGATCCAGCGTGGCCTGGTACTGGCGGCTATCCAGCCGCACCAGGGGCTCGCCGGCCTTTACCGCAACGTTGTCGCCGACGTAGACGTCGGTGACATAGCCGCTGACCTTCGGGGCGACGATGACGCTGTCGGCCTGCAGATAGGCGTCGTCCGTGCTTTGCATGAAGCGCCCTACGAGCCACCAGTAAACGAGGGCCAGTACGGCTGCGATAGCCAGCACAACGGCGGCCGGCAGGAGGAAGCGACGTATCTTGGACGGGCGAGCCGGCGGGGCGGCAGCACCTTTGGGGGCATCGGCGTCCGATGCGGTTCCGGTCGTAGCGGGCATGCGTAGTAGTCCGAAAGTATTCCAGGTGGAATATTTATTCCGACTGGAATATTTTTGTCAAGTGCTATCCTTTGGCAGGCAAGCAGGAGAGACAACCCGTATGAGAGCAAACGCATGACTCCAACCAAACGGCCACGTCGCCCATCGGCAGGCGGTTACGCGCGTGGCGACGAGACGCGTCAACGCATCATCGACGCGGGGGTGAGGCTATTTGGCGAACATGGTTTTGCCGGTGCATCGACGCGCGATATCGCCGCTGCCGCCGGGGTCAATGCGCCGGCGTTGCAGTATTACTTCGAAAACAAGGAAGGCCTGTACCATGCCTGCGCCGAGTACATCACCAACGATCTCAGGGATCGTTTCGCGCCGGCCATGCGGGAGGCCAATGCGGTGTTGAAGGCCGATGGCGCCATGGATGCACTGATCGATGCCTACCTCGGCATTCTCGGGGTGATGCTGGACAGTGTGCTTTCCCAACCGCATGCGTCGAAAAAACGGCTCTTCGTTGCGCGGGAGCTTGGCGACGAAGAGGCCCATGTCGCCTCCAAGCTGCTCGATCGACGCCTGAAGCGGCCACTGAACAAGGCCATGCTGTCACTGCTTTCGCGCATCACCGGCTTGGGTGTGAATGATCCTGTTACGCGCATCCGGTCGCTTACCCTCAAGGGTCAGATCATGCCGTTCTACCATCCTCCCGGAGCCTGCCTCGATGCGCTCGGGTGGAAGGAGATCGACGCGGCCAAAGGTGCCTTGCTCAAATCGAGCGTGCTCGGGCAAACGCGCACCCTGCTCGATAGCTGGCGTGTCGATCTGGCAACGAATCGGGCCAGATAGCCGCGCTTGTGTGATCACTGCGATCGAATGAAATCGATAAATGCCCGTAATGGGGCGGGCAGGTGGCGACGCCCGGGGTAATAAAGGAACGGGCCTGTAAACGTCTGCCACCACGGTTCCAATACCGGCTCGAGTGCGCCACTGTCCAGGTGTGGGCGTAACCACTCCTCGAACAAATGGATCACGCCCAGGCCGTTGATGGCTGCGTCCACGGCCAGATCCACCGCGGCGCCCAGACGAACGATCAGTGGCCCGGCAGGGTCTACGCGTACGATGTCTCCATCGCGCTCGAATTCCCAGACAGGCATGGCGCCGCTGGCAAATTGCCCACGCAGGCAGGCGTGGTCCAGCAGGTCGCGCGGGTGCTTGGGGCGCCCCCTGGCGCGGAGATAATCCGGAGATGCCGCGGTAGCGAAGCGCTGAAAGCGCGGGCCGAGGGGCACGGCGATCATGTCCTGCTCGAGCCGCTCGTCGTAGCGAACGCCGGCATCGCAACCGGCCGCCAGCATGTCGACAAAGCTATCCTCCACGATCACCTCAAGCTTGATCTCCGGATAGGCTCTGAGGAACGGCGTGACGATCGAAGGAAGCACGAGACGGGCGACGGTAGCCGGCACGTTGAGCCGGAGCGTCCCTGTCGGTCGGTCGCGGAAACTGTTGACGACATCCAGGGCGGCTTCCACTTCACCCAGGGCGGGCACAAGCCGTTCGGCCAGACGAGCGCCCGCCTCGGTCGGCGAGACGCTGCGAGTCGTGCGGTTGAGCAGTCGAACGCCGAGACGCGTTTCCAGGCGCCGCACGGCCTCGCTCAGGCTGGAGGCCGAGGTACCGCTGGCGCGCGCTCCTTCGCGGAAGCCGCCTGCCTGCACCACGGCCAGAAATGCAAAGAGATCCTGGAGATCTGTTGCCATTGTTCGATCTTCCGCACAACCTGTGCCGATTTCATCGGATTATCGTGCGGTTGGTAAGTGCCTATAGTCCACCCCTGGCACCATTCCGTTCGTTCCTTTCCTGGAGTCCCTATGAGCAACCTTAAGAAGTCGGGAAGTTTTTCGCTGGGTGACCGCAAAGTGACCCGATTGGGTTATGGCGCCATGCAGCTGGCTGGTCCAGGCGTGTTCGGCCCCCCGAAAGATCGCGACGCGGCGCTTGCGGTGCTTCGCGAGGCACTGGCTTCTGGCGTGGATCACATCGATACCAGTGACTTCTACGGACCGCATGTCACCAACCAGCTGATTCGCGAAGCGCTGCATCCTTATGCACAGAACCTAGTGATCGTGACCAAGGTGGGCGCGACGCGTGGTGCCGATGCGTCATGGAATCCGGCACAAAGCCCCGCCGACCTGACGCGTGCGGTGCACGATAATCTCCGCAACCTCGGCGTCGACGTGCTGGACGTGGTGAATCTACGCATCATGGGCAACGTGCACGCGCCCAGCGAAGGGTCGATCGAGGAGCAGTTCACGACGCTGGCGGAGTTGCAGCGGCAGGGCCTGATACGACACCTTGGTCTGAGCAACGCAACCTCCGCGCAGGTGACGCAGGCGCAGCGCATCGCCGACGTGGTCTGCGTGCAGAACCAGTACAACCTCGTGCACCGCCACGACGAGGCGCTGGTCGATGAGCTCGGCCAGAAGGGCATCGCTTATGTTCCCTTCTTCCCGCTTGGCGGCTTCTCGCCGCTCCAGTCCGAGACCTTGTCCGCGGTCGCGCAAAAGCTCGATGCGACGCCGATGCAGGTCGCCCTTGCATGGTTGCTCGCACGCGCGCCCAACATACTTCTTATTCCCGGCACGTCGTCTCTCAAGCATCTGAAGGAAAACCTGGCGGCCGCCGAGTTGGTGCTTTCGGACGACGTGCTTGCCGAACTGGAAGCGATTGGACAGAAGCGCGGCTAAGACGTTATATGTGCGTCTGCTCGCCCCCGGGCCTCGTGGCTCGGGGGCGAACCCACAAAAGGAAAGGGGGCGTGGGTGGCCATATCGAGGAAGTCGATCGCAGTCCGCGCGCTTTGCATCGTGGTGCTTGTCCTTGCGGGACTGTTCATCTGGAAGCGCCCCGACCATGCGATTCGCGTCGGCACGGCGAGTATTTCGGACGTCCTTTGTTCTGGCGTGTTTGTTTCCGGACTCGCGCCGGATCGTGTCTTTGCAGAGAACTTCGCCGCAGACAAGGGCCTGGCCTTGCTGCGACCTGGATTGCACTATTCAGTGGATCGAGTCCGTCGCCGCATCACTACCGACTGGCACGGAAGATTTGAAAACGTTGCCACTTACTATCCCTCCTATGGCTGTGCGTTAGCCTGGCAAACGCCCGACGCCGCCACCTTGCAGGCTGCCAGCGATGCGGCGAGTCCGGTGGCTGAAACGGAAGCCGTTGTAACGCCGAGTAGTCCCGCCATCGGCGATGCATTGGCGCGCGCATTCGAGGAGCCGGCGACGGGCCCACGCCGCTATGTGCATGCGATTGTGGTTTTGCACGAGGGGCACATCGTTGCCGAGCAATACGCCGAAGGATTCGGCCCCGATACACCGCAGCTGGGCTTTTCCGTCAGCAAGTCCGTCGTCAATGCATTGGTAGGCATCCTGGTCGGGCAGGGCAAGCTCGATATCCGTGCGCCGGCGCCCATCGCGGCGTGGAAAGATCCGAGCGATCCGCGTCACCGGATCACGCTCGATCAACTCATGCGCATGACGTCGGGCCTTTCGCTTGCCGAGGAGGACAGTGGATTCGATCCGGTGTCGATCATGCTTTTCCGGATGCATGACATGGCCGCGTATGCGGCCGAGGCCCCGCTCAAGGCAATGCCAGGCCAGACATGGGAATACACCAGCGGCAACACGCTGCTCGTTGCGGGCGTGATACGTGACCATGTCGCTGGTGGCGCCGCGGGACTGATCCGTTTCGCACACAAGGAGTTGTTCGATCCGATTGGCATGCGCCATGTGCTGATGGAATTCGACGGCGCGCAAACGATGGTTGGATCGACCCGTGTCTACGCATCGGCGCGTGACTGGGCCCGCTTCGGCCAGCTCTATCTCGACGGCGGCGTGGTGAACGGTCAACGCATTCTTCCGCCGCAATGGGATGTCTATTCGAGCAGCCCGACACTCGATAGTCCTTACGGTGCCGGGTTCTGGACCAACGTGGCAGCGGCGGGTGATACCCATGCGCGTATCGAAGGGATGCCGCCAGGCGCGTACATGGCATCGGGTGCCCAAGGGCAACGCATCGTGATCGTGCCCTCGAAACATCTGGTCATCGTCCGGCTGGGTACCACGGTCGATCCGCCGAACTACGACATCAAGGGACTCGTACGTCTCGTTAACGATGTGTCCGCTGCAATTGAGTAAGTTTTAAGCGCAAAGATAGAGCGGCCTGGTGGCCGCTCATGGATGGCTCTACTCGTTATTGCCTGCCTTCAAGTCCGTGCTTCAACTGGCGCATCTCATCGTGGCCTTGTCGCACGGAAGTAAACGCTGCTTGCACAGCGGTATGCACTGCCGGGGCAAGCTTGTCGTCCTTCAAGGCGTCTTCGTACTTGGCCTTGATATGGTCTTCCCCGCGTTCGACCTCGTCGACGACGGCTTTGTCGCCCTTGCTCATGGACGCACGCAGGTCGACAAAGCTGCGGTGGATCGATGCCAGCGCCGTACCGTCGTCCTCGGGCTTGCCGCCCAACGAGGACACCAACTGCTGCAAGCCTGTTGCCACTTGCCGGCGATCGGTAGCCCAGCTTTGGAACAGATCGCGATACGTGGCGCTGTCTGCCTCTTTGGCTGCTTCCTGGTAGCCATTGACGCTGTCGATCGTGGTGGCAATCAATCCATTGATGACTTTGATGTCGTGATCGTTTTGGCTCATCGCTACGTTTCCGTGTTGTGGCGTTAGAACATGCCCGGAACAACGCGCGCGATCGGTGAAAAGTATCGGATGACTGCCATCACATAGCGGTCCGGCCGACATTCACTCTCAATCGACGGTTGTCGTTGCCTGATAAAGTCAAACCCGTTAGAGCCATGACCATGCTGCAACTCAATCCACCTCTTCCATTGAACACGCCCAAGGGCGAAGGCTTCGCTCACTTCCTGGTCGACTATGGTCCGGAAAGCGATCTGTACTGGACGGTATTCATTACCGAAACCGGAGAGATATGGACCTTCTCCAATCGAGAAGTACGTGCCTGCAAGAACATCACGTTGGGCCGAGTGGCACCGTCTTTGCCATCAGGCGCCAAACCTCGTCGTGAGAGCGGCGTGCATCCATTGCCCGTATCAGGGCCTGCTTCGGAACGCCCGGCTTGATGGCTATGTGGCCGGAGACTCCAAAGCCCACCTGAGTTTGTGCAACGGCGACTCCAGTTGCTACAAGTCGTGACGAGGGAGGCTTCGCCTCGCGTTTTCCTGCGAATGCTGCCCCTGCCATTAGTCATGTTTCCCTCCCTGCGCAAAGTCACATACTCGACAGGTATCCAGGGAGAACCTCATGTCATCCATGCACCTCCGTACGTGCCTTGCCGGCGCGATGCTCACCTTGCTTGCCGCCGTTCCGGCCGCCGCGCAGCAACGCCCCGATCCGCAGCAGCAACTGATCGCCAAACGCAACGATCTCGAAAAGCAGCTTGAGCAGATCGCCATCATCGATCGCAAGGTGATGGTGAAAATGCGCGACGGCAAACTGATGGCTGCCGACTTCTACCGGCCGAAGCATGCGACGGGCAAGGTGCCGATTATTTTTTCGCGCACGCCCTATAACTTCAATTTCTGGGACGTGAAGCTCGGCGCGCCGCGCGATATGACCAGAGAACTGGAGGCGGTGAAGCATGGCTATGCCTATGTGCAGATGAACGAGCGCGGCCATTACTTCTCGCAAGGCGAATACGACATTCTCGGGCCGCCGTTGACCGATGGTTCGGACGAGATCAAATGGCTCGCCTCGCAGCCGTGGTCGAACGGCAAGGTGGGCACCACGGGCTGCTCGTCGACCGCGGAATGGCAAATGGCCGTCGTGGCGCAGGACGATCCGGGGCTCGCCACCTTCAACGTGCAAGGCTTCGGCGCCGGCGTGGGCAAAGTCGGGCCGTATTACGAACAGGGCAACTGGTATCGCGGTGGCGCGGTGCAGATGCTCTTTATCGATTGGCTGTACGACGAGCAGAACCAGGTGCGCCCGATGTTTCCGGCCAATACCTCGCAAGCCGAGCTGATCCGCGTCTCGCGCATGTTTGACCTGGACGCGCAGTCGCCGCCGGTGGATTGGGACAAGGCGTTCTGGCATTTGCCCGAGAACGACATCATGCGTTCGGTCGGCGGCCCCCCGGGCATCTTCGATACGAAGATGCCGGTGGCGACGGGCGGAAACATGATCGCGCGTGCACCGAACGATCCGGCCTGGACCAAGGGCGGCCTGTGGAACGAGACCATGCCGGTGAAGAAGCCGGGCCTGTGGTTCATGAGCTGGTTCGATGTCTCGGTATCGCCGAACCTGGCTGCTTACAACTACGTGCGCAGCCACGCGCCAAAGGCCATTGCCGATCAGCAGTACGCCGTGATCGCGCCGGTGCTGCATTGCGCCTATACGCGTGCCACGGAGGACACCATGATCGGCGACCTCAGCGTTGGCGATGCGCGCTTCGATTACGACAGCCTGGTCTATGGCTGGTTCGATCATTTTCTGAAAGGCGAAGACAACGGCATCCTCGAAAAACAGCCCAAGGTGATGTACTACGTCATGGGCGAGAACAAGTGGCGCAAATCGCCAACCTGGCCGCCGATGGGCGCGAAGACCGAGGAGTTCTTCCTCAGCAGCCAGGGCAAGGCCAATACGCTCTATGGCGACGGCAGCCTGACCACGGCGCCGGACGCGGCCGATCATCCCGATCAGTTCGTGTACGACCCGGCCAATCCGGTGCCCACCTTCGGCGGTGGCGGCTGTTGCCAGGGCAATGCGGTGAAGTTCGGCTCGTACGACCAGAATCCTCAACTGGCCCGCAACGACATCCTGGTGTACAACTCCGAACCCTTCAAGGAAGGTACCGAAGTCAGCGGCCCCATCACTGTCACCCTGTATGTATCTTCGAGTGCGAAGGACACCGACTTCACCTTCAAGATCATGGACGTCTATCCGGATGGGCGTGCGTTCAACATCACCGAGAACATCCAGCGCATGCGCTATCGCGACGGCTACGACAAGCCGCTGGCATGGATGGAAGCGGACAAGGTCTACAAGGTGACTTTCCAGCCGATCGATACCAGCAACTATTTCTTCGCCGGACATCGCCTGCGCGTCGCGATATCGAGCAGCAATTTCCCGCGCTTCGATCGCAACCTCAATACGGGCGGAAACAACTACGACGAGGTCAAGGGCGTGATCGCACACAATGCCGTGCATCACGACGGTGAGCATCCGTCGAAGGTGACGATTACCGTGGTGCCTCGCTCGGGCGAGGTGGCTCAGGGCGCCAACTAGTTTGGGTCTGTCGCCACCGTCGCGGTCTTGTCTGCGGCGGTGGCACTCGTCCTTGCATTCGTGTTTCTGATTACGGGCGTGGTTGTTGCAGTCACCCGTCGGCAAGTAGTTTGCCGCTCTTGGCCCATGCGTCGCGCGATACTTCGGTAATCACGATATCGACGCTTTCTGGCGGGCACTTCAGCGTTTCCACGGCGACGCGGGTTGCTTCCTGCACGAAGCTGCGCTTTTGTTCCAGCGTGCGGCCGGGATGCATTTCAAGACGTAGGATGGGCATGGTGATGCTCTCATGGATACCCCGGAAGTGGGGTGGCGAGGGCATGATGCGCGCGGGCCTGACGTTGATAAACTTGCCATGATTTTGCACATAACCAACCTATAGGTTTGCAATCATGAACAAGCTGGCGGGCATGGAAATGTTTGTGCAGGTGGTGGAGTGCGGCAGCTTTGCCGCCGCCGCCGAAGCCAGCCAGGTATCGGCGACCATGGTGGCAAAGCACATCCAGGCCATCGAGCAGCGTTTGAATGCACGGCTGCTCCACCGCACTACGCGCCGCCAGCAACTTTCCGATGTGGGCCGGCTTTATTATGAGCGCTGCAAGCAAGCGCTTGCCGAGATCGAACTGGCCGATGCCAGTGCCGCCGAGTTGCAGGCCAGTCCACGTGGTCTGTTGCGCATGGTGGCGCCGGTGAGCTTCGGCAGTCACAGCCTGGTGCCCGCGCTGGCTGACTACATGACCGCACATCCCGAGGTCCAGGTGGATCTCAAGCTGGACAACAGCACGGACAGTTTGATCGGCGACGGTTACGAACTCGGCATCCATATTGGCGAGATCGATGGCCCGGGGCTGGTGGCGCGCCCGCTCAAGCCTTATCGCAGAGTGATGGCGGCTGCACCTGCCTATCTGAGCCGCCATGGTTCACCGCAGCGTCCCGAGCAACTGAGCGAGCACCTATGCCTTGGCTTGTCGTATTGGCGTTACCACGATCAATGGCGACTGGTTGGTCCTGGCGGAGAACTCCGTAATGTCGCCGTGCAGGGCAGTTTCACCGCCAACCATGGCGATGCGCTGCGCATGGCGGCCTTGCGTGGGCTAGGTATCGTGCTGCAGCCGGAGGTTGTGCTGGCCGACGATCTCGCTGCCGGCCGGTTATTGCCGGTGTTGCCTGACTGGTCGCTTGCGCCGTCGCCGATGTACCTGGTGTACACCCAGGATCACCGCCCCACGGCAAAGCTGCGAAGCGTGATCGACTTTCTGATGGAGCGGTTCGGTATGGAATAGAGACGTGTGCGAAATCAGGGCGCTAGTCTTTCACCGCCAGATAAAGTTGACGGTATGCCGCGATCAGGCGGTCAAGGGTAAATGCGCGATTTCTCCCGCTGGGATTGGGCAGAACCCAAATGGCGGTGCCCTGCATACGAGCCGGCTGTAGCCCCCAGCCGATATCCCGTTGGCGAGATAACTCCGAGTACGCCATCTTGCCTAGAAACGCGATAAAACGCGGCGCGTAATGAGCGACTTTCCGTTCGAACTCGGCTGCGGCAGTGGTGAATTCCTCTGGCGACAACTGGTCCGCACGGGCCGTGGGGCGCCTCACCACCGACGTCAGGCCATAGCCGTAGCTGAGAATCGTGTGGTCTTCCTGCGGCTGAATTTCCTCAGGGGTAAAGCCGGCGAGATGAATAACGCGCCAGAATCGATTATTTCGTCCGACAAAGTGATGCCCTGACGCGGCCGCCGACAGGCCCGGGTTGATCCCGCAGAACAGCACTTTGAGATCTCCGGCAATGATATCGGGGAGTTCGCCGGTCGAAGCAGGCTGGGCATCAGACTTGATCTTCATGGTCGATCGCACCGGTGGTCAGCTACAGATCACGCTCACCGCCTTGTGCGCGAGCTTCCTTAGTTCGTTGCGTGAGCTGCCGGCGCGAGCGCGAATGGCAAGCGTATGCATCGTAGCGGAGGCGAGCAGGGCGAGTGCCTTGGGGTCGGCGCTCTGCTCCAATTCGCCTGCCACACGCGCCTGTTTGAAGCGCGCCTCGAAATCGGCGTCGAGCGCTTGAAAGCCCTTCGCGACGATGGCCTGGATCTCAGGATCGCCAGGGGCTTCGGTAATGGCCGTGCCGACCACGAAGCACCCGCGCACCTGATCGTCACCGGAGAAATAGATCGATAGCGCCGCGTCGTATACCCTCATCAAGGTCTCGGAAAGCGTCCCTCCGCGCTCGAACGCCTTGCGCATCATTGCAAACTTGAGCTCCCAATAGTCGCTCAGCGCCCTGATGTAGATCTCATGCTTGTCACCAAACGCCGCCCGAAGGCTGGGCCGGTTCATGCCGGTCGCGGCGGAGATGTCGTCGAGTGACGTGCCGGAATAGCCCGTCTTCCAGAATGCTTCCTTGGCCTGTCGAAGGGCGGTCTCGGGCTCGTAGGCACGTGGCCGTCCTCGGGCTTTTCTCGCTGCATCGTCTTTTTTTGTTCCGGGCCGCATAAAAATATTGACCTGTCGTTGTTCTGGTGAATATTATGCGAGTCAGTACAAAATGCAACTCGCGTGCAGTTCGTGCTTTATCCATCAGGAAGACACAGCCATGCATTCCCCCGAGCGTTTTCGTGACACAAGAATCCCGCTCGCCCACGGCGCCGGATCGATCCCGGCTGTCGGGTTCGGTACGTTGATTCGTGACGGCGTTGCCGCCAGGCAGGCCATCAAGGTGGCGTTGGAAGTGGGGTTCAGGCATCTCGATTGCGCGGAGCTTTACGGCAACGAAGACGTGGTCGGCGTCGCGATGCGCGAAGCATTCGAGGCTGGAACCGTGGCGCGAGAGGAGCTGTTCGTCAGCTCGAAGCTATGGAACAACAATCACCGTCCCGAGCGGGTCAAACCTGCGCTCGAAGCAAGTCTTAGTCGTCTTCAGCTCGACTATCTCGATGCCTATTTAATCCATACACCTTTTGCCTTCCGGCCCGGCGACGAGCAGTACCCCAAGGATGGACGTGGTGAGCCGGCCTATGACGAGGGAGTCACGTTGATCGAGACCTGGCGGGCGATGGAAAGCCTCGTGGATGAAGGCAAGTGCAGATCCATCGGGCTCTCCGATATCACCCTGGAAAAGCTGAAGGAAATCGTCGCGGCTGCCCGCATCAAGCCTGCCGTGGTGCAGGTCGAAAGCCATCCTTATCTTCCCGAATGGGAGCTGCTCGACTTCTGCAAGCAACATGGCATCGTGCTGCTTGCCTTTGCACCATTGGGTCACGGCATGGAGCCGAGGATACCGGATGACCCGGTGATCAAAGCCATTGCTCAGCGCGTCGAGAAAATGCCGGCGCAAGTTGCGCTCGCGTGGGCGGTGCAGCGTGGGACAGCCTTTCTGACTACATCGACCAACCCTGCGCATATCAGGGAAAACTTCGATGTTTCCGCACTACCTGAAGAGGCCATGCAGGAAATACAAAGTCGCATCACCACGAGTGTTCGGTTGAATGCCGTCGTGGAGACCGGCATGCCCGGTTTTGTTCCGCAGCGCGGGTGAATCGGCGGGGCGTCAGACTGCAAGTCAGGTCACGTGCTCTTCGACCGATACGCGGTCGTGTTTCGTTTCGCCTTTGAAGTCAAATGAATCTGAAGGCGCCTGGGCGACGTGCATCGCAAAGCTGGTCTGTCCCGGCGACAATTCCGGTTTCAGCGTGAGCGAAGGAATCTCATACGCCCCCGTATTCTGCGGCCGATAGGCAATCGGCGGCGTCGTCCATAGATCGTCCAGCCGTTGCCCCAGTGCCTCGCATATAGCGTCGAATTGCGCCTCGCTGATGCCACGTGTCCGATAGGTTACGAAGGGCGGCAGGACGTCGAAGCCGGGGTAGTAGAGCATCCCGTGGTGGATCGGAAACAGAAGGTCGTCGATAGGTCCATTGATGCCGCGCGGGCTGTAATGGGACTCCCAGCCGCCGGTTGTGACGACCAACATCGCGCGTTTGCCCGCGAGCATCCCTTCGCCGTAGCGATCGCCCCAACGCACATCGGAGTGCTCACCCACGCCATAGCCGAAGCCGTAGGCATAGACGCGTTCGAACCAGCCCTTCAGAATCGCCGGCATCGAGAACCACCACAACGGGAACTGCAGGATCACGGCATCTGCCCAGCGCAGCTTTTCCTGCTCGCGCTCGATATCCGCGCTTTGCTGGCCGCTCGCATAGGCATGTTTGGAATCGCGGTCGGGATAGAAACGTTCCTTGGCATCGCGGCCGGTGCTGTCATCGGCGTCGAGCGCGGCCTTCCATTGCATCGCATACAGGTCCGAGACCTGCACGGTGTGGCCGGCATCCTGCAGGCGTTTGATCGTGAAGTCCTTGAGCGAGCCGTTCAAGGAGCGAGGTTCTGGATGGGCAAAGACGATAAGTACGTTCATGGCGGGGTCTCCGTGGCACATGACGACACCTTAGGCGCCCACAAGGTATATTAGAAATTAATTATCAAAATTACAGGTATAGTCGTGAATAATTTACGGCGGCTCGACCTCAATCTGCTGGTCACCCTCGACGCTTTGCTTGCCGAGCACAATGTCACCCGGGCGGCGCTGCGGCTGAATTTCTCTCAGCCGTCGATCAGCGTGCACCTGGCCAAGCTGCGCGAGATATTCGGCGATCCGTTATTGCTGCCTGGGCCCAGGGGCATGCGGCCGACGGCACGAGCCGATGCCTTGCGCGAGCCGCTACGCCTGGCTCTGGAGGCATTGGAGCTTGCGGTCGCGCCTTCCGGCCCTTTCGACCCCTCGGGTTCGGATCGCACATGGCGCGTGGCCGCCTCCGATTACAGCGAGGCCACGATCGTGTTGCCTGTGCTGGCCGGCTTGCGCGCGGCGGCGCCGGGGACGAGTCTGGCTGTCCTGGCGCTCACGCCATCGCGTATCGCGCGACAGGCGGAGCAGGGCGACATCGATCTGGCCTTTCACACGCGCGACGATGCCCCGCCAGGTTTGCGCCAGCGTGTGCTGTTCGCCGAGCGCTACGTGCTAGTGGGGCGTGCGGGGCATCCGCGATTGAAGCGACGGCCGACGCTCCGGCAATTCTGTGAGCTCGAACATGTGATCGTTTCGCCCGATGGTGGCGGATTTCACGGTGGTACGGACGATGCGTTGGCCAAGTTAGGCATGACGCGTCGGGTCGTGTTGTCTGTGCCGCATTTCATGTTTGTCAGGTCTGTTGTGGAGAGCAGCGACCTGGTGGCCATGCTGCCGGAACGCCTGATTCGTGAAAGTCCTGGGCTACGCGTGGTCGAGGCGCCTCTCGACGTTCCAGGTTACGAAATGGCGATGCTCTGGCATGAGCGTTCCCACCGCGACCCGGCGCATCGATGGTTGCGGGATTACATCGTGGACAGTGTTTAATGGGAACGTCTTGCTTTGTCGTTCAACCGGTCACAAAAGAACCCGCGCCTGGAGACGGTGAGGACACATGCAAATAGATAACGAGGTTTTCGAGAGGCGTTTACCCAAGAAAATCCCTTGGGGAGATCAGGCGTTTAGGTTCTGCGAGTTTCGCGACATCCAAGCTGAAGGGCCGCATATCACTTCTAGCTTCATTGATTGCATATTCGATCGGTGTGATCTGTACTGGGCGCTATTCAATATAGCTACGCTTGTGGGAGTCACGTTTAAAAATTGCGATTTTCGAGGATGTTCTTTTGCGGGATGCCGGATCGTCGAATGCACATTCGAGAACTGCCGCTTTATGGACGACAACCTTGGAGGCGGCTGTAGCTTCGATTCTCAATGGTACGGTTGCAGGCAGCTAGGTACCGAGGGTCTGAGCGTTGAGTTTGCGGCGATCTAGCAATCTGTAATGATCGTTTGCGTTTGAGTCAAAAAGGATGTTGTCGAAGTAGGTTGCGCTCACGACCAGATGCTTGAACCGAGGCATCGACCATCAAGCCGATGCCTCGGCTCTTATTGAAGTTATAGTTGCGACGAAGTTGTCGCGTTGAACGGCATGCCCAGACTGGTCTCCAGGTTGCCGATGGCATACTCCAGCAGGCTGAATATCTTCGCTCGGTCTGCTGTGTTGCTCAGATCGAGTGTCGCCGTGCTGGCAACGCCTGCCTGACTCAGTGCGGTAGTGAACGCCGTCTGCGCCTGCGCCGCCGAGATGTAAACCGAAGCGCCTGACTTGTTCACATAAGCCAGTGTCTGGAACACGTTCGAAAACACCCCTTGCAACGACGCGATATTGAAGCTCACGTGGTTGGTTGGCGTGGCCAGATTGGTGGCGCTGGTGGTCGGAATCGGCTTGTCGTAGATCTGGTCCAGGTAGTAGCGAACCTGATAGGGATATTGCCGATACGTGTCTTGTACGCCCCACACCGAACTGTACGAATCCACCGAAGCCACGGTCGAGGCGGTGGCCGTTGCCCCCAGGCTGCTATAGCTGCTTACCAGACCACCGTAGTAGCCCTGGTTATAGGCCACGTTCAACAAGACGTCGAAGAAGTTGTTCGGTAGCGTCTTGAAGTTCGTCAGAGCGTCATTGAAAGCCGGTTGCCACGGCGTAGTCCAGCCGCCCGGTCCGGTACCCGTGACAATCAAGGCCACGAAGTCGTTGTAGTGGAAGTACGCCGTCAACATCGGGCCGTAGTACTTGTTGTTGAATGACGCTGGCGTAGGCTTGCTGTACTGCGTGGCCGCCGTAGCCATGGTGTAGCCGATGTTCTTCTGGATCGCGATGTAGTTGATCAGCGAATGGCCGGCCGGTGTATAGGTACCGGACACCATATCGGCGGCGTAGTTGTTGATCTGGTATGGGCCGCCTTGTCCAACGCTCATCACCGCCGCTTGATTGGGCGAAGGATCGATCAGCGCGCTGGAGCTGACGTAGTACTGGGTGGCGATATTCTCCTGCAGCAGCTGCGCCAGGATCGAGCCGTAGGTGTAGTCCTTATTGAACTGGATGCCGGGGTAGTACTCCTGTACCAGGTGGCCGTACATGACGCCGGCGACGATATTGGACATGATCAGATCAGTGTAATTGTCGCCTGTCAGAGGGAGTTGATCCTGTGCAGACCCCGCGCCAAGCAGCAGATGGAAATTGATCGTGCCGGTGGTATTGCTTCCCGAGGCCGGTGGCGCGGGTGGTGCGGGCGGCGGAGGCGGCGGGGGTGGCGGAGGCGGTGAGCCCGACGAGCCGCAGGTGCCGGCTTGGGTCCACGGCTGACCGCTGCCGGAGCCGCCATTGCTGGTCGCCGGGTCGTTGCCCTGCGTCCACCAGTTGGCCACGTAGTTGATGCCGTTTTCGCTCGCTTGCTGCCCACCGGTATAAATCGTCGATGCACTCCATGCTGTCGTGCATGCTGGCGCCGATTGCGCCTGCGCCATTTGCATCGGCGTCATCGTCAATAAGGTGGTGGACAGCACTGCGCCCATCGCCGTGCTTATCGCGCTCAGTAGCATGACGGGCCACTTCGGCAAACTCTTCTGACTCATGGGGCTACCTCCGTATGGGGCTAATAACGCTGACAGTTTGACAACGATATCCCTCCCGGTCACGGAGACACGGCTTGGCGCATCCACGTCCGTAACTACGTGTATGGGGGGTACGACTGCACTGATTCCTTCGAGGATCGAAGGAAAATGACAACGTTGTCTATGGAAGCACCGCAGCGCCAGGGGAGATCGTGATGCGTGTCGCAAAGGCATGAGCAAGCGCCTGACCGAAAAGGTCGATCTGGCATTTGGGAATGCCGGAGGCGACTCTTGCGGCATCTGCCATGGACCAAAGACTGGCTGGTACTCACGACGTTCTCCACTTATACGAATCAACCCAACGGTGTATCGTCCGACCGGCTAATTGTCGGATTCAATGCCAGGGGGGTTGTGTGAATAAGAAAGAGGAAGCCGGCGTAATCGCAAGTATTTCAATCTCGAAAAGCGCGGGTCCCGTATTGGACGATGAGCGCCTCGTTCTCGTCGACGCGCTACGCGGTTTTGCACTGTTTGGCGTACTGGCGGCCAATATGCGCGCCTTCAATTTGCCCTTGATGCTTTACGATGCCACCGAAAAGGTTTTTCCGTCATGGTACGACGTCTGGGTGCAGGCGTTATTGGATGTGTTTATCTCAGGAAAGGCATATACGCTATTTGCCTTTCTCTTCGGGCTTGGTTTCGCCATTCAAATGACGCGTTCCCAGGCGCGTAGCTCAGGCTTTCCATGGTTCTATTTGCGACGGCTGGGCGCATTGGCGTTGTTTGGATTCATCCATGGCTTCGTGATCTGGGATGGCGACATCCTGCTGCCTTATGCCTGCACCGGTTTCCTCCTGTTCTGGTTCCGCAAGGCAACGCCAAAGACGGTGCTGACCTGGGGCGCATGTTTGTGGACACTATCGCTCCTGCTCGCGATCGGGCGTTGGATAGCCAGCCGGCTCCATATCGATGGATTTGCCGGTACCGGTGCGCCACCGGACCTGACGAAGGCGCAGCAGATCGTCGCTCTTTATGCGCATGCCAATCTGGGCGGTCTTGTGCACGAGAACGGCCAGATGTGGCGTCAGTGGATATCGTCGGCACCGTTCACGGTGGCACTCAGCCTGCCTCTCTTCCTGATGGGCCTGTATGTTTGGCGCAAGGGATGGGTTCAGGCATTGCCCGAGCGAAAAACAACGCTGCGGCGCATCTGCGCATGGACGTTGTCGCTGGGATTGACGACACAGATGGTTTGCGTGGTCGCGCATCATCTTGTAAGCCCGGACCAGCCGCAGACGATATTGACCTTGATCTTGAGACTGGCAAATCTTGTCAGCATGCCCTTGGCAAGTTGCGGCTACGCAACCGGGCTGGCGCTGCTGTTTCAGCATCCGCGATGGCGGGCGCGTGTTTTGTGGCTCGCCCCGGTGGGGCGCATGGCATTGACCAATTACCTTACGCAATCGATTTTCTTCGTGACGTTTTACAGCGGCATTGTCACGGGCTTATACGGGCGTGTAGGTCCCGCGTGGAACATGCTCGCCGCCGTATTGTTCTACCTGGCGCAGCTGCTATTCAGCCATTGGTGGTTCCGGCACTTCCGCTTTGGCCCGGTGGAATGGTTCTGGCGCGGGCTGACGTATCTGAAGTGGCCAGGAATGCGGGTGGCTTGAGCGCCCGCCAAGGCGATGGTTTGTACGCCTGCTACATACAGATGTCATACCGCACTGGCGGACATGACATCTGTATGTATGTGCATGTGTGAACCGCAGTAGCTTGCTCGTCGCCCAAAAGCAAAATTTGTGGACTGATCAACAGATCAAGCATTCAGCTAAACGCTTCATCGATGATACGTGCAGGTTGGCACGCAAAATGTGTGTTGAAGTAAATGTGTACTACTGCGCATCTCTACCGCATAAGCGGAGAGATCGTGGCCCACGAACACATAAATTTGCAGTGCAGTGAAGATACTTGGTAGTTGCCACGCCCGGTGGCGATTATCGAGATCCATGCATGCGTATCCGCAATCGTAATTTCGGCACGCTGGGAGTTGCTGCCCGGCACGATCAGCCATCCATACATTCTGCCGGACGACGCGTCGGGTACGTGCTGGTCATTGGAGCCGCGTTGGCGGTCGTCACGCCCTTTTCGGCAGCGATCGCGCAGAGCCAGCCTTTCGTTGCTTCCGGCTCGCCCAATCAAGTGGCGGTTGCCACCGCCTTGCAGTCGCTGCCTGCGCGTAGCCCGCTGCGGACGTCCCTGCAAAGCCAATGGCCCACCGACCCGGCCAGCGCACGCGCCGGATACGACCGTCTGTCCGGCGAGATTCACGCCGCCGTCGGCACACAGATGATCGAGGACAGCCACTTCGCCCGTGACATGTCGTTTGCAAGGTTATCCTGCGCGGCCGGCTGTGCCGACGGTAGCCATCTGTGGGGGCAAGCCACCGGTGGCTGGAGTCAGCAGGGCAACAACGGTAACGCAGGCGCAATCACGCGCGACATGGGCGGCGTGATGGGCGGCGTCGATACACTGATCTTCCACAATAGCTGGCGTGTGGGCCTGTTGTTCGGTTACGACCACTCGACACTCACCGCCGACAGCCGCGATTCCACCGCGAGCACCCACGACACTACCTACGGCGCGTATGCCGGCACCCAGTGGGGAGCGCTCACCCTCAAGCTCGGCGCGGCTTATGTACGCCACGATATTTCCACCGACAGGTTCGTGCAGGTTCCAGGGCTGGCCGCAGCGCACGTTGGCACGGACTACTATGGGGACACCGCGCAGGTCTTTGGCGAGCTCGGCTATGGCGTGCGATGGGGCGGCAGTACGTGGCAGCCTTATCTGCAGCTGGCCCAGGTGCGGCAGAACTTCGAGTCGTTCCACGAATCCGGCAGCCCGGCCGCGCTCCTGGGCCGCAGCCATGAAGCCGATGTGACGTATTCCACCCTTGGCGTGCACTTCGTCGCCGACAGCTTTCAACTGGGCAATATATCGGTGAATGCGCGAGCCGGCATCGGTTGGCGCCATGCCATGGGCGACGTGGACGTCGATCACGCGCTGGCGTTCCGTGCTGGCGGCAGCTACTACAATCTGAATGGTCTGGTCGTGAGTCGCAACGTCGGTGTGCTCGACGCCGGCCTGGATTTCACGCTGGCGCCCGATGCGGTGGTTTCGCTGAGCTATACCGGTCAGGCCGGTAGCCAGCGCACCGTGGATCAGGACCTGACCCTGGCCATGTCCGTGCGTTTCTAAGTTGCATGGGGTAGTAGATAGGGACGGCGGCGATGTGCTCATCGCCGCCACGTGACTTGATCAAGAACTAGCGGACGGGATTCTACGCGGCCTTTCGCTACATGAACGGCGTCTGCCGGATGCCGATGCCAATTCGAAAACTGAGCACAGGCTCATTTTTTTCAGTTTGAAATATGAGTCTCATCCGGTAGCTGATGAGATCTTCGTCGAGCGAGCTCGGCCACACCGCTTTTTGTTGGATTCTTCCCTTCTTAAAGTTTAGCCAAGGAGTGCGAGATGACTCTCAAGAGCCACGTTTCGAACAAAAAGTCCTGGCGCACAAATTTGGCTTTGTTGCCGTTGGCTCTGCTGACGGCGTCGGCATCCATGTCCGCATGCGCTACCGATGGCTGGGTGGAAACTCAGACGAAGGCCGTCCTGGTTCCGCAGAGCAATGTATCGGCAGGCAAGATTGCCACCGCATCGCAGGCGTGGACGATCAATATCGCCGATGCGCCTCCGGTGAACGCTTTGGTGACCCCGTTGGAGTCGACTAAGCAGTTGCATATCGTGATCAGCCTGAAGCTGCGCAACGAGGCGCAGCTCGATACGTTCTTACATGATCTCAATCAGTCGGGTAGCCCTGTTTACGGCAAATTCCTTACGCCGCAGCAGTTCAAGGAAGCCTATGCACCCACCGATAGCCAACTGCAGGCGGTTGTAGCGCATTTGCAGCAAGCTGGATTTGCCCATATCCAGCCAGCTCCGAATAATTTGTTGATTTCAGCCGATGGCAATGCGACGAATATAGCTGCGGCGTTTCGTACGCAGATCAGGCAATTCACGACGCCCGAAGGGAGGCAGCAATTTGCCAACGACGCGCCTGTTCAGGTGCCACAGACATTGGGCGATACAGTCGGAGCTGTGCTTGGCCTGCAAAATGTACACGGGCCACAGGCCTCCATCGAGAGTACTTCGCCGATAACCAAGAGCAACGCACTGTCTGTTTCCGTTACCGACCCTGCTCAATACACGAAAGTCTATGACGCCGGTAGCACGCCAAGCGGCGTGAACACGAGCGTGGCCGTTATCTGCCAGGGAAACGGGGATATGTCCGGGCTGGTCGATGCCCTCAATGCCTATACCGATCAGGAGCATCTCCCGAGAGTGCTCACCACCCTGGTCGCCATCACTGATGGTGTGGGGCAGGGCACGGTTTACCCCTTCTCGCCTCCGGGTTGCTGGCCCGAGACCATCGTCGGCGTGTCCGGCGGATTGGCGAAGTTGACTGCCTATGTCGGAGCGGTCCAGGTGGGCAGTTATTTGACGGAGGCGACGCTTACGGCGATGTATAACCGGGCCGTGACCGATAACCGCGCCAAGATCATTCATTCGGCTTACAACCAGGACGAAACATGGGCGCATAACTCCGGCGCCCAGACGGCGGACGATACGATTTTCAAGCAAGCGGTGGCTCAGGGGCAGACCTTTGTGGTGCCCTCCGGGGATTTCGGTGTCTATGAATCTTACGCTGGCGTGATCTATCAAAAGGATCTGAGCAAGTACTCGGTCAGCGAACCGGCCAGCTCCCCCTATGTGGTTGCCGTGGGAGCCACGAACGCGGCCGTAAATCAGGATTTCAGCTGGGCGGGCGAGAGTGTTTTCTCAGCCACGTTTGATTACTGGCAGGGCGACATGTACGGCAGCGGAGGCGGTGCCAGCTTGTTCGAGCGCGCGCCGATCTGGCAGAGCGACGCCTTGGGTCGTGCAGTGACCATGCGAGTCGTACCAGACCTGGCCTTCGATCGAGGCGGGTATTACGGTGGCGCAACCGGCAATGCCTCGGCCATTTTCGCCGGCATATGGGCGCGCATCCAATCGGCAAATAACAACAGCCTGGGCTTGCCGACAGAACGCATGTACCAGCATTTCTCCAAAGATCCCGCGCCAACACATGACATCGTCGGCGGCTATAACGGCATTTACACCGGTGGGACGCCGAGCTTTACAGGCTATCGCTGCACTCTCACATGGGACTACTGCACCGGCTGGGGCAGCCTCGATATCGCGAAGTTCAGCGACTATGTCACGCAGTATTGGGGAACTCCGCGCGGCAATGTCTATGCGAGCTATTTCGTCTGGCCCATTCCCGATCTGGGCAGTGTTGCAGGGCCGATCATCATTCGCGATCGCAGCGGCCATTGCCCGCCTACGCTGAGGGTGGAAGCCAAGATCACTCACCCGCATCGTGGCGATCTACGTATCACCCTGGTCGCTCCGAACGGGGTCCGTATGGTACTGAAGCAGCCCGATCCCAACGACAGCGGCGCCAATATCGATCAGATATGGACAGTGGATGCCGCTACGTTTCCAGCCAATGGCAAATGGCAGCTATGGGTGGACGATTCGTTCAAGGGAAACACAGGGACTCTGGATCAATGGAGCCTTGGGTTCTGAACCGCATGGCCATGTGATGGTGAGCTAAGTAGCGATGGGAGCAGGAGTCTCCTTGCGAGGTGGCGCCACAATCCAGATGACGACGGCCGAAACCAAAGTAAGAAGGGTGAACATCCACAAACGACACGTTGAGAGATCTTCGGGCGCTGGGGCAATCGCCGCCAGGCTGTAGGCGAGGTTCGATGCCGTGTGGAAGAGCATATTGGACAAGATACTTCGGCCGCCGCGGTGGTACGCCCAGGAAAACAGAAAGCGCATGGCGACCGTGGCGATGAAGAAGATATAGAACGGCGTATACCCCTGGATGGCGCCCTTGGTCACGATGAAGAACAAGGGCACGTGCCACAGTGCCCAGATCGAGCCGAGGATCGCGGTTGAAGTCTTCAGTGGCAGAAACGCATCGAGCTTATCCGACAGCAGTGTCCACCCATACTCCTCGGCCAGCGTCCCGCCCAGCACGAACAGAAACAGATAGCTCAGCGGGAAGTCCGCCAGGGTCATGGTGAAGTGCGGTGCCTGACCGATAAGTCGTGCATGGGTGAGCTCGACAATGATCGCCAGTATCGGCATCAGGAAGAAGGAAACCAGAAAGACGCTCCACCCCATTCGCGGGTCGAAACCGCGACGGAAAAAGCCGGTCATTCGGTGCAAGCCGCCATCGCTGTATGTCGTCACGGCTGCGCTTATGAACGGGCCGAATGAGCCAATGAACAACATGGGGATCAGGGGAAACGAAATGAGCTTCTTACTGATCAGCCAGGCGACCAGCCAGAACGCCCATGCGAACCCGAAGGCAACGGCCAGATAAAGCGTGATGGATCGCGAGTTTCGCATGACGCTATCCCTCTTCTCGTGACAATAAAAGCAGTCAAGATCTGTTTGAGATGGCCCAATGAATACTCGCTTGTCGATGGTGACGCCATGGCCGTTTTGGCACGGTCGCAGTGGCTCAGGGGCGGTGTGAGCGAGATCGCGGTTTCTGCGTGGACAGGTGTCGAAATTTTTTGCGGTTAGATGATCGTGATCGGTGGATGATATTCGCGCACTCGGTCCAACGTCTGTACGTGTGGTTGTCCGCTTTCGACCCAGGGCGGATATGTTCCAAACAGAAATGGAAGCCATACGCTCAAGAGGCCGGCATTGTCGATCAGCTTGAGATCACACTTGATCGAGAAGGTCGAAAGCCTTGTCGATGTGGTAAGTCAATGGATGTGCGGCTTCATCCTGTCGCCAGTTGTCTTTGGCGATCCTTAGCGCGCCGATGGCGATCATCGCGGCAAGGCGCAGCGTGGGACGCCGAGTCGGGTCGGGCCACTTCTCGTACATGGCATCTGCCAGCAACTCTTCCATTTGCACCAGCAGTGCCTCTTTACGCAGCCGAAGCGTTTCGATGGAACGCAGGATGCGGTCCGCTACGATGGACTCCTTGGTCTCGTATGCCGAGGCAAGCGACAGGAACGTTTTTCGCGCGGCATTCATAGGCGACAGCTTGGGCGACTGCTTCAGGAATGTGGGTCGCAAAGCGATCGGGAACTTGCCGCTCTCGTGCGCCATGAGCACATCCTCCTTCGACTTCAGATAGGAGAAGAAGGTGCGCCGCGAGATACCCGATGCCGCCGCGATCGCGTCGAGCGTCGTTGCCTCATAACCGTTTTCGGCAAAAAGCTTCAGGCCGGTGTCGGCGATCCGATCGAGCATCAACTGTCGTTTGCGTTCACGCAGGTCGTTGGGGGCCTTTTCCAGGCTGGGCATAGTCGTGACTTCGGCGATGGTGAGTTTCGTCCCCAGTTTATCTTGCTCTTGACATGAATTGCACTGGGTGCAATAAATGCACTAAGTGCAATACTGTGCACTCAGTGCAATCCATTGGAGAGCTCCATGGCAACATCGAAGGTCTGGTTCATTACGGGGGCATCGCAGGGTTTCGGTCGGGTCTGGACCGAGGCTGCGTTGAAACGCGGGGACAGGGTGGTCGCTACCGCGCGAAACCCGCGAGCGCTGGATGAAGTTGCAGGGACTTATGGGGATGCCGTCCTGGTGCTTCCGTTGGACGTGACTGACCGCGATGCGGTGTTCCAGAGCATCGGACAGGCACAACGGCACTTCGGCCGCCTCGATGTCGTCCTGAGCAACGCCGGCTATGGCTATATGGGCGCGATCGAAGAATTGCAGCCGGAGCAGATCAAGGCCAGCTTCGATACCAATGTCTTTGGCACACTTTCGGTGCTCCAGGCGGCGCTGCCGATCCTGCGGGCGCAGGGCAGCGGCCATATTCTGACCGTATCGAGCATTGGTGGCATCATCGGTTTTCCAACCGGCGGCACGTACACCGCTACCAAATTCGCGGTCGAGGCAATGTCCGAAGCGCTCGCTGCTGAAGTGGCCGCATTCGGCATCAAAGTCACCATCATCGAGCCGGGTCATTTCACCACCGGATTTCGCGCAGCGGTGCAATCGCCACCGCCCATCGATGCTTACAACGCGATACGTCAGGCGATTCGTTCGTCATTCAAGCCCGAAGACTTCGGCGATCCGGCGGCTACTGCCGCGGCGATCTTCAAAGCCGTGGATGCCGATGAGCCACCGCTTCGCCTGGCACTCGGCTCGACCACGATCGCGAAATTCAAGGCGGTCTACCAGTCGCGCCTGAGCAACTGGGAAAAATGGGAAGCCGTATCCAATGCGGCCCAGGGACGCCAGCACGCGTAAGTCGACATGTCCGAAACGATCCCATGGAGATTTTTCAGATGAAGCTTCTGCTGCTGGGCGCTACAGGTCTCGTGGGGAGTCATGTACTGACTCTGGCATTGTCAGGCAGCACCTTTTCCGAGGTCGTGGCGCCGACTCGGCAGCCGCTTGAACCGAACGACAAACTGGTAAACCCCATCGCGTCACGGTTGGAGACGCTGTTGCCGGCATTGATGTCCCATCCGCCCGACGCCGTCATCTGTGCCTTGGGGACAACTCAGGCGAAAGCAGGGTCGAAGCAAGCGTTTCGATATGTCGACCACGATCTGCCCATTGCCTTCGGCAAGGCAGCATACGCGGAGGGCGTGGAAACATACGCCATGGTGACCGCCATGGGTGCGTCGTTCGGTTCAAGGAGCTTCTATTACCGGACCAAAGGAGAGGTGGAACGGGACATCCAGAAAATCGGCTTCCGGTCTCTGACAATCTGCAGGCCCAGCCTTATTGGCGGAGAACGCAAGGAGACACGACGCCTCGAGAGTGCTGCGCTCGCTTTGGCCGGAGTTTTGGCTCCGATTCTTCCAAAGAAGTTTCGCGTCAATCCGGCCCAGGTCATCGCGGGTTCGTTGCTCAATGCGGCCATCGCGGCAAAGACTGGGTGTCACTGGATCCATGCCGAAGAAATGAGCTGAAAAGTGCGAGATGTCGTGGCTACGCATTGAGCGAGGAGTTCGCTTGCCTCACCGCGGCCTCAATGCGCCGTCGGAATGCGGATCGGTGGTTTCTCTAAAAATTCGCTCTGCCCCTATGGATTTCAACTGAGATTTCAGTCGCGTTCGCCACTCCTGATTGACCTAAGAAAGCCGATCACCAACGTGGAATTACCTTGCGAAACCAACTGCTGTGCGGTTAAGCCTCCGAGTTCTCGAATAGGCACGGACCGATACCACGCTTCGATACAAGCGGTGTCGTTTTCGATGGACAAAGCCAGTCGCCATATGTGGATCGAGGCGAGGTCGGGCGGTCGTCGCTCGAATAAGCTGTTGACTGGCTGTGACGATCGCTGCATGCCATCGTTCCTCTTGCCCATGTTCAATTTCAATGAATTCACGTGGCGATGCGCCGCTCGGGTAGTGAAAAAAGATCTATCCCAGCGCGTCAGGCAAGTAGTTTTCGATACTGGATAAAAGGTGAGCGATCAGCCATGCGGTCATACAGTTGCATGGCGTTGTGGTTGGATTCGTGCGTCTGCCAGTACACACGGGGCGCTCCACGACGCTTGGCATCTTCATAGACATGTTCGATCAGTGCGCGACCAATGCCGTCGCCCCGCGCATCCTCAGCCACAAACAGGTCCTGAAGATAGCAGTCGTCACCCGCGGTCCACGTCGATCGATGGTAGATCGAATGCACAAGTCCTGATGCTCGGTCATTCACCATGGCGAGCGCTGCATGCATCGGTTCCATCGGGTCCAGGAACCGCGCCCAGGTCTGGTGAGTCACGGACTCCTGGATGTCGACGTCATAAAATCGCTGATACCCTTTCCAAAGCGGAAGCCAAATATCAAAGTCGCAGACATCGATGGCTTTGATCTTGATGGGTCTCATGGCACGCTCCTGAAGTTAGGGCAGATGCTCTTCAACTCGCTCGTGCGTTTCGCGGATCATGGAGGCATATCCCACGCCGCTGAAGTTCATCGTCGCGAGTGCTTTGTCCCTTGCCAGGACCGCCTGGTCCGTGTCGAGAAATGCAGTGGCCTGCACGGAAAGAAATTGCAGGGTCTTCAGCCCGATGCTTGCGAGTACGACTGCCAGGTAGGGCGTGAGAAAATCGGGCTGATTAGCCCGATCACCGCTAAACACACCGCCGGAAGCGATGCCGACAAACACGGGGCGATCCTTGAGCATTCCTACCTTCCCGGCGGGCGTCGACATGAATGTGCGACCGGCGCGAAGGATCTGGTCGATCCACGCCTTGAGGACCGACGGAACGGTGAGGTTGTTCATGGGCGTTCCAATGACAATCACATCGGCCGCCTCGACTTCCTGGATAAGCATCTCGGAAAGCTCCAGCGCGCCCTTCAACGGGGACGCCAAGGTAGCTGGCGACGACAAGGTCGTCGCGTAGTCGGGCGAAGCGTGCGGCAGCGGAGCTGAGGCAAAGTCTCGCCGCGTGATATTCGCGCCGGGTGCAGCCTCAAGAATCTTTCCGACAATCGCCGCTGAAAGCTGGCGACTGTGCGATTCCGGACGTGGACTGCAGTCAATGTGGAGGATATTCATGCTCAAATAAAGTCCAGAACATCGTCCACCGGTCGGCGCGGCTTCTGCGCCCAATTCCCTGGGCGTTCCGGCCCAATGGACAACAACATGATCGGCACTTCGTCGCTGCTCAGCCCAAACTGCTGGTGCACCGCTTCGGCATCGAATCCGATCATCGGCGTCGAACCCAGACCCAGCGAGCGGGCCGCATAGATCATGGCCGCTGCGCCGAAGGTGCCGGTACGTACGGCTTCGTCCCGCTGGCGCTGCGGGTAGGCCATGTATAGATCACGCGCGGGTATTTCCCATTCCGGCACCATCTTTTCCGGCATCACACCCGCTGCCACCAACGGCGCCAGGCGATCCGGTATGACACTGGAATCGGCTAACTGACCGCAGACAATGAAGGTGACAGCCGCGTCGGTGATCGCCGGCTGGTTCCAGGCGATCGGACTCAGTCGCGCCTTGGCTTCCGGGGTACGCACGGCGATAAAGCGCCAGTTCTGCAAGTGGAAGGATGTCGGCGCACTGGTGCCGATTCGCACCAGATCACGGATCTGGTCGTCGCTCAACGCGGCGGTAGGATCGTAATACTTCGCAGCACTGCGGCTCAGGATGCATTCGATGACGGCGTTGGTCATGGTGGTGCCTATGTGTGAAAAAGCAGGTTATGGAATCGGCGGAGGGGGCAGCTTTACCCGCACTCTCAAGCTTTCATGGACGAATACGGATGATCGTCTTGCCCTTGGGGCGCTCGGCCAGGTTGAAGGCGGCGACTGCGTCGTCGAGCGTCGCGACGTTGCCGATATTCATGCGCAGTCGTCCGTCACGTACGCGCTGTGCCAGCTGACTCAGTTGGGCGCGATCGGACTCGACAACGAAGTCGATCGTCCGGCCATTGACGGGGCGCGCTTCGATCGGGCCGGCGATAGTCACCAGCGTTCCTCCGGTTCGGATCACGCTCACGGACCGCTTCGCGATGTCGCCGCCGAGAACATCGAAAACCAGATCGACGCGACCGATATCTTCCAGTGCGTCGTTATCGAGGTCGACGAACTCCTGGGCACCGAATTCGAGCGCTGCCTGTCTACTTGCGCCGCGCCCAGTGCCGATGACATACGCGCCGGCTTCGCGAGCGAGCTGGACAGCCATCGAGCCGACCACGCCGGCGGCGCCATGCACAAGAACGGTCTGCCCCATACCGAGGCGACCGTGTTCGAACAGCCCTTGCCATGCGGTGAGCCCGGGCATCACGAGCGCAGCGCCCACCGTAAAGTCGACATCCCCAGGCAACGGGGCGAGATTGCGTGCTTCGATGGCGATGTACTCCGCCAGCGTTCCGTCGCGAGTCCAATCCGTGAGGCCGAACACGCGCTGTCCTACCGACAGCCCCGTCGTCCCGTAACCAAGCGCAGTGACCACGCCGGCCAGCTCATGGCCAGGGATGGACGGTGTCCGGTCACGGTCGAGACGATCGGTCCAGGTCGGGGGCCATGTCAGCTCGTCTGCGGTAAATCCCGATGCGTGCACCTGCACGATGACATCGTTTATCGCTGCCTGTGGCTGCGGCCGTTCCACCAGTTTCATTCCGGCCGTTCCCGCAGCCTGATCGGTTACCACGATTGCTTTCATAGACATTGCCTCCCGTCAGGCTGGCCCAGGTGTCAGCACAGCGGATGCCAGCGCAGTTAAAAAAACCTCTTAAAAACGGAGGTGGTCAGTCACGTTGAGAGCGCATGCTGCGTCACTGCAGGTACATTGAGAAGAACCAAAAAGATGATCGGCGGATGTACCATGAGGCATGGGATACGCGCTGCACATCAGGATCGACCGGTCCGCCAAAACCACTTTGGCAGAGCAGATCTGCCGGGGTGTCATTGCATCGATCAGGAGCGGCGTGCTTGGCCCGGGCGCAAGACTGCCGTCGTGGATAACACTGGCTGCGCAATTGGGCGTGGCCAGGGGTACGGTCAAGGCCGCTTATGAGCGCCTCATCGACGAGCAGATCGTCGTCACTTCACGATCGGGTGGCACCCGGGTGGCCCCACACCCCGCCGTTGCCGCTCAGGCGATGTCCTCGCAAGAAACAGACACGCCGCCTGCGCTGTACGATCACTTGCTCGGCGGCCCTGGCATCTTTCGGATGGGAGTGCCGCCTTCGGCCGGTCTTCCCGCGAGCGTCCTGGCGCGCTTGCGTATGCAGGCCGCGCGGATGGAAGTGGATGCGCCTGCGGTGTATCCGGATCCGCGCGGGGAAGCGGTTCTCCGGCGAGCCATTGCTGCGCATGTTGCGCTCGCGCGTGGTCTCGAGTGCAGTCCATCCCAGATATTCATTACCGCGGGTTTCGCCGGTGCCTTGGGCATGACCTTGCGCGTACTCGACGCGAAAGGTCGTCAAGCCTGGGTTGAAGACCCCGGTTTCTTTCAGAGCCGCATGGCGCTCGAGTTCGCCGGCCTCGTCCCTGTCGGTATTCCGGTAGACAACGAAGGGATGGATGTTCGTCGTGGCATCGAGCTATCGCCCGACGCAGCCCTCGCACTGGTGACGGCGGGACAGCAGGCGCCTCTGGGTGGAACGTTATCGCTCAACCGGCGACACGAGTTGATCGCGTGGGCCGCGCGTACCGGGGCATGGATTATCGAGGATGACTACCTCGGCGAGCTTCAGCTCACGCGGCGGGCCGCCCCGGCATTGGCATCGTTGGATCGTACTGGGCGGGTGATCCATATCGGATCCTTCAGCAAGACCATAAGCCCTGCACTCAGGCTTGGTTTCGTCGTGGCTCCGCCAGCCCTGGTAGCTCAATTTGCCCAGGCAACCCTGTACTTTGGATCGGCACCAGGCCCGGCCGTACAACGGGCGACTGCGCAGTTCATGCAGGACGGGCATTACATGAGGCATCTGGGCCGGTTGAAGCGAATCTGCGCCGCGAGAGGCGAGATGCTGAGAACCGTCTTGGGACGGATGGGATATCGCGTGCACATCGGCGGCCTGGCCGTGGTCATGTATCTGCCTAGTGGCGTGTCCGACACGGCGGTATGCCGCAAGGCGCTTGAACTCGGCATGGCACCGTCGCCGCTGTCGGCCTGGTTCGCTCCGGGTACAAATGCAGAGTCGGGATTGTTGCTTGGCGTTGCCACGGTCAGCGAAGACCAGATTCCAGCCGCCTGCGAACAGCTCGATAAGCTGATCCGTACATCCGCATAGCGTTTGGCAAATCCTGGTACATCGAAGATTGACGTTCTTGGTTCTTTTTTTGCGTCCGAGCCGGTGGAATATTGCCGCCGTACTCGTCGTCGACAGCAATGACATTGCGCTGAGATCAAAACATCTTTGCGTGAAATCGAGTTGCGGTCCGCCAAGCCTTCGAAGTTCACGCGCTAAAGTTCAGGTGCAAGAAGATCGACATGGAACCCTCTCTGCAGATCGGCGACAGGATCACCGACAAATCAACCGTGCCTGATGACAGCGCCGTCCGCCACTGGACTGGGCCGAAAGCGTTCGCGCATTGGACCGAGTTGCGCAACTGGATAGAGGCGTTCTACCCCGGCGTTTTTTCGCCCGATTGGCTGTATGGCGGCAAGAAACGCGGTTGGTCTCTGCGCTACAAGAAGACCAGGGCGTTCTGTACGCTCCTGCCGGAATACCGGCGGCTCTCGGTTCTCGTGGTTCTGGGTGGCGCGGAGAGAGAAAAGTTCGAGGAGCGGCGTTATGCGTGGCGCCCACAGTTGGTCAAGCATTATGACGAAGCTCCCGCATACCCTGACGGGAAATGGCTGACGCTCGCGATCTCGTCTGCAGCCGATCGGCATGATGTGACGGATCTTTTGAGCATGAAGCGCCCGCCAACGTCTCGTCATTGAATATCACGTGTTGGTCGCGTCTCGCTCGCTTTTCATCCGCGGCTGAAAACTTTTTACCTGAAGCGACAACGCAGGTTTATTTATCGTGCACCAAGTCGACTGGCTGAGTCATTTTTTGCGAATGATCACCCTCACTGGTCAGTTGGAGGTTCACTGCGTCTACGGTGCACCCTGGCGCGTCGTCTGGCCGCAGTCTGCGATGCATGAGATTCCCTACCACGTCGTTCTCAAGGGTCGGGCCATCATTGAGGATCCAGAGACCGGAACGACCAGGGAACTGGCGGGTGGAGAGATCGTGCTGTTGCCTCATGGGGCGGCGCACGTGCTGCACGATGGCAGCGGACATGCGCCGCGTCCCACCCATAGACATCGCAGTTCCGGCGGATGGACGCGGAGCGAAAATGACGGGCAGGGCGAGAGCCTGGATATGTTGTGCGGGCGATTCTTCATCGAACCACCCCACGACCGGTTGATCCGCAACTATCTGCCCCGATCCCTGACGGTACGAGCCACGGACAGCCATGACGAAGCAGGCGTCATGTCTACGTCCAACCATCTGGCCAGTCTCGTGGGACTGATGCGTCTGGAATCGGAGGGCGACAAGCTCGGCGGGCAAGTGATCTTCAACTCGCTTAGCTTGGCGCTGTTCACGCTGGCACTTCGTGCGGCCAGCGAATCCGAGCAAGTGCCAGCGGGCTTGTTATCGCTTGCTGGTCATCCACGTCTGGCGCCTGCCATTTCAGCCATGTTCGCCGATCCGATTCGAGCCTGGACCCTGCCTGATCTGGCTGATTTGTGCAGCATGTCACGCGCGACCTTCATGCGGCATTTTCAAGACAAGCTCGGTCGCTCGGCCATGGAGCTGCTGACCGATATTCGGATGAGCATGGCGGCCAACGAGCTAAAAAAACCAGCGATGACTACCGAGGCCGTGGCTGACACGGTTGGTTACCGATCCGTAGCGGCTTTCCGCCGTGCATTCGCCGACAAGATGGGGATGACGCCAGGGCAGTGGCGTCGCCTCGCCCGCGGCAGCGAGCAACTCGGCGTGACGGTCTGAATAAGACAACGCCAGATGCGCCCTCGTCGTCGTGATCCTTTTCAGCCTGATCTTATCTGGCCTGATCCTATCTCGCATTTTATTGAGCTGCGACAGTCTCGAAAACGGTAATGGCCAAGCCTAACGTAGCGACCTATCAAAGCCACCTGATGAAAGGGCCGCAACATGAGCCGTATCGCTATTCCCGCCATCGAGTCCGCCACCGGTGCCACAGCCGATGTCTACGCTCGCGTCAAGAAGATCGCTGGTGGTCGTGTCCCGAACACATATGCAGCGCTTGGCTATGTCGCTCCGTCCTCTTTTGAGGTGTTTCTCGATGCGCACGCCGCTTTGGCACAGGGCAGTCTGAGTCAGCAGGAACTTCAAACCATCAAGTTGTTGGTCAGCGTCATAGCGGGTTGCGATGTCTGCGTAGCCGCCCATAGCTTGCTGGGCAGGATGGCTGGCTTGTCGGTCGATGCCTTGCGAGCCATTCGCGCGGGAACGCCTACAGGTGACGCCAGGCGTGATGCCCTGGTGCGTTTTGTGTCGGTTCTGCAGACCAGCAGCGGCTCGATCAGCCAAGGCGAGTTCGCGGCCATTCGTGCGGTTGGCTACACCGATACCCAGCTCGCAGAGATCTCGCTAGCCATCGGTCTCATCACTTTCACCAACACCTTCAATCGCATCAACGACACCGACGTCGACTTTCCACCTATGGAGTGAACCGCGTTGCCGCTTGAGCATCGCGTCAGGCATCCAGGTTTCGCCCGATTTCCCCAGGCCTTGCATGGCGATGGCTATGCATGGAGCGGAGCCACGCGGGTGCACGAATCCGTCTTCCCATACCGAGAGCAATCATGAGCATCGAAACAAGTAAGACTAACGCCGTCATCGAATGCATTCTAAGCCGCAGTGCTGCGAAGTATTACGATCCTACCGCCACGTTGAGCGACGACCAGATCCGCGATCTGGTGCGAATCGGCACCAGTGCGCCGACATCCTTCCACTTGCAGAACTGGCGCTTTATCGCCGTGCGTACCCCGGAAGCCAAGGCGCGACTAAGTCCGATCGCCTGGAATCAGCCGGCGATCACCGACGCGGCCGTCACCTTCATTGTCTGCGGCCAGTTAGCCGATTCCAGTGTCATACCGGATCGTCTGGCGCCATTGGTCGCAGCGGGTGTGATGCCGGCGACGATGGTGCGGGAATGGGAAATGCCTGCGCGCGATCTTTACATGGACTACCCGCAGCGCCAGCGGGATGAAGCTGTGCGTACCGGCACCTTCGGCGCAGCGGCCATGATCTATGCGGCCCGTTCGCTGGGCCTGGGTTCGACGCCGATGATCGGATTCGATGCAGACGCCGTACACCGCGAATTCGGGCTGGCCGCAGACGAAGTGCCGGTCATGCTGTTGTCGATCGGACCGGAACGCCAGGGCAACTGGGCGCAGAAGCCGCGCCGACCTGTGGCCGAGGTGTTGGATTTCGTATAAGCGCGCCAGGGCGAAGTGATCTCGCCGAGCGAGCCTCCGATTCTGATGAAACCCCAAGGTACGTGCTACCTGAAAGCCCGAACCACTTCGCTCCAACACTTGGCCGCGAAGTAAATCAAGGGAATAGGCCATTGCGGACTTTTCCCTTTCAGTCAAACAAGCCACTTAAGGAATACTACGATGACAAGAACCATCCCCCTGACCCTGGACCAGGTGCCAGACGCTTCAAAGCCGACACTCGAGACGTTCACCAAGAATATCGGTTTCACTCCAAACATGATGGCGGCCTTTGCGCAGAGCCCGATTGCGTTCAATGCATGGGCCAATCTGCTTGGGGCGCTGAGCAAGTCGCTTGATGTAAAAACGCGCGACAGTATCGGCCTTGCTGTGTCCGAAGTAAACGGCTGCAACTACTGCCTCACGGTTCATAGCTTCACGGCCGAGCACATGGCGAAACTCCCCGCCGATGAAATCATCCTTGCGCGAAAGGGTCGTGCAAGTGATACAAAGCGCGACGCCGCTATCCAATTTGCGCGCAAGGTCATCGAAACCCGCGGCCAGGTCAGTGATGCCGATCTGAAAGCCGTTCGTGATGCCGGTTACACGGAAGCGAACATCATCGAGATCGTCGCTCTGGTGGCCATGTACACGCTGACCAATTTTTTCAATAACGTGTTTGATCCGGAGAAAGACTTTCCCGCAGTTGCGCCGGCGGGGACGATTTAAACTCCGAGCGATCGCGTCGACCTTGGAGTGGTAATCGACGCGGTCGCAGTGCCAAAGCCCGGCGGTAACCAGGAAGAACTCTTGGTAACATGCCCGGGCTTTGTGTGCGAGCCGACGAACCCGGGAGAAGAAAAATGACAGTGAACCATCCCATCTTTGCGCGCTGGCCGGCGCAGCATCCTGAGCGACTTCAGCTTTTCTCGCTGCCGACGCCTAACGGCGTGAAGATCGGCATCATGCTTGAAGAAACGGGCTTGGCTTATGAGCCGCATCGCATCGATATCATGGCGAACGAGAATCGTGACCCTGCCTTCATCGCACTCAACCCGAATGGCAAGATCCCGGCAATCTACGATCCCGATGGCCCGGGCGGTCGGCCTCTGGCGTTGTTTGAATCAGGGGCGATCCTGATCTACCTGGCGGACAAGACGGGACAGTTCCTATCCAACGATCTCAGCACCCGGTATGAAACGATCCAGTGGGTGATGTGGCAGATGGGTGGCGTCGGGCCCATGTTCGGCCAGGTCGGTTTCTTCAACAAATTTGCCGGCAAAGCCTATGAAGACAAGCGACCGCTGGAACGCTACGCCACCGAATCGGCACGATTGCTCGGTGTTCTCGATGAACGCCTCGCCGGCCGGGATTGGGTGATGGGGGCGGAGTACAGCATTGCCGATATTTCATTGATCGGCTGGGTGCGCAATCTGATCGGTTTTTACGAAGCGCGTGAACTTGTCGGTTTCGACCGTTTTCATCATGTGCAGGCGTGGCTCGATCGCGGGCTCGCGCGCCCGGGAGTACAACGCGGGCTGCTGGTGACGGCGGCCTAGTAATCACTGAATTAAGCGGGTTGAATAAGCGAGTCGGATTGATTTTGCAGGGCCGACGGCCCGTAGACCTCTGAGAATTTGCTCTGATCCGTTTGTTTTTGCGATTGCAGTTTGGCTTCTGTATAGCCAAGCTTCGAAGGTCCGCTTTCGACCCAGAACGGGCACGGCATAGTTACCACGAGGAGACGATGATGCCGACTTCCGAGACTGACAAGGATCGCAAGGCCGTCGTACGCCATCCGGCCAAACGAGCCGCCGCAAAAAATAAAAGCGCCACGCCATTGCCTGAAGCGATGACCGGCCGGGCCAGTCCCGCAAAAGCCGCGGACGGCGACAAGCCGGTATTCGCATACATCGCCAGCCTGCCGCAACCCCAGCGTGAGATCGCCGAACGAGTGGATGCGTTGGCGGCCAAGACGTTGCAGGGGCTTAAGCGCTCTGTCAAATGGGGCATATCGTGGTACGGCGTTGGCGATGGCTGGTGCTTCTGTTGTGGCGCCTTCGCTGGCCACGTCAAGCTGATGTTCGTGAACGGCACGATGCTCGTGCCCGTGCCGCCCGTAACTCCCATCGGCATGGGCAAGGCTACGAGGGGCGTCGAGCCCAAATCATTGAGTGATCTCGACGAGCGCCAGATCGTCGCCTGGATGAAGCAAGCCACCGCGGTGCCTGGCGTCGGAAAGAGGCGTTAGTCGTTGAAAATAGACGGGTCGAAATAGACGGGTCGGATTGATTTTCCAGGCCGACCTCCGGTCGACCCCTGAAAATTCGCTCTGACCCGTTTGTTTTCCTGCCGGACCTACCGCTGCCTCGCGCGTTACCTGTTGCAACCGCCGGGACAGAACGCGGATCAGGCGCGCTGGCCGCCAGACGCTGTGATCCGTTCGCCGGTCACCCAAGCGGAGTCGTCAGAGGCCAGAAACAGAGCGACGCGCGCGATATCTTCCGGCATGCCTGGGCGACCGAACGGGATGGTGGCGACGACAGCTTCGACGGCTTCCTGTGGCCAACCCAGAGCTGCGATGCCTTCGGTGATGGTGGCCCCCGGTGCGATGCTGTTGACGCGAATCTTCTTCGGCGCGAGCTCTACCGAAGTCACGCGCGTAACAGAGTCGACGGCGCTCTTGGACGCAGCATAGATGACCGAGTTGGGCATGAAGCCGACGCTGGCGATGGAACTGATGTTGATGATGCTGCCGCCGTTCGGGCCGAAGTACTTCGCCGCCTCTTGTGTCGCAGTGATGAGGCCGAGCACGTTGGTGTTGAACTCACGATGGAATTCCTGCTCCGTCGCGTCCTGCAAGGGGCTGAAGGCGAAAACACCCGCATTGTTTACCAGGATGTCCAGCGTGCCGAAGGCGCGCTTCGACTCTTCGAACAATCGCTGGATATCGGTGGTCTTGGAGAAGTCGGCATGGATGGCCACGGCCTTGCCGCCGGAATTCTTGATCTCGGCGACCAACGCGTTCGCGGCGTCTTTGCTGGTCGAGTAGTTCACAACGACCGATGCGCCGGACTTGGCGAACAACTTGGCGATTCCGGCACCGATACCCTTCGATGCGCCTGTAACAATGGCGACCTTGCCAGTAAGTGAAGTCATGGATTTGTATCCCGGTTTGATGGCGCCTCATTGGCGTCTGGATGAACTGTCGTCGATCGATGGGGGCGTGAGTAGGCGCGCCGACGACTAAGACTTATTCGTCAGATGAATGCCTTCCTGCGCTCAAACTGGGCGAACATGTCAAACAGGGCCGTCGATGAAATGGATGAATCGTCCACATCCGAGCAGGCCCTATCCCCACGGATTCGCAGAACCGTGACCTTCATTTCAAGAGAAGCACTACATGACCAAATATGCGTTGTTTGTCCGTCTCGAAGCCAAGCCCGGCCGAGAGGCCGCCGTCGCCGCCTTCCTGGCCAGCGCACTGCCGCTTGCCAATGCAGAGCTGGGCACCGTCGTCTGGTTTGCGTTGCAGTTTGGCCCTTCGACGTTCGGCGTTTTTGACGCCTTCGCTGACGAAGAAGGTCGCCAGGCCCATCTGCGAGGCCCGATCGCGGCTGCGTTGATGGCTAACGCGGCTGACTTGCTCAGCGCACCACCGAGCATCGAGCAGATCGATCTGCTTGCGGCCAAACTGCCCGGCTAGCGGACGGCGCGCCGCATTGATGCGAACAGCTAGGGTGCATTCGCGGCATGCGTCGATCGAAACGCTACGAGTGCGTGATGCAAAGCTCGAAGCTTAGCGGCGAAGCTCCGCGATCAGATACTCGACGAGCGCGCGTGCCGAGGGCTTTGGTCGTCGGCCTGGCGTGAACATGCCGTGGGCTTCAACCTCGCCCATCTTCCAGTCGGGAAAAAGCTGAATCAACGCGCCGCTGGCGAGTTCGGCGCGGCAGCCCCATAGCGATGTATTTACAACGCCGATCCCCGCGACGGCGGCGGCTACCGCGGCTTCGTTATAGGACACGGTCAGCCGAGGATTGATGCGGGCCGACACGCTTTGGCCACCCTTCTGGAAGGACCATGTTCCGGAGCTGGTCCCTGCAGGCCCGACGATAGCCGCGTGGTCGGCCAGATCGGCGGGTACTTCGGGCGCACCATGCGTTTCCAGATAACTCGGCGACGCCGCAATCAATCGCGGCGTCCGACCGATGATGCGAGCGGTGGCGCTTGAATCGTCCAGGTCACCGAGTCGGAGTGCGACATCGGCACCTTCCTTGATGGTGTCTTGCCGTTGATCGCTCATCAACAAGCTGACGTTTAGCGAAGGGTGGCGCGTAAGAAAGCCCGGCATCAAGGGAATGATTTCGCGCACACCAAAGCTTGCAGGCATGGCAACGCGCAATGACCCGCGTAGCTCCTGCGATCCACGCGCAGAGTGATCGGCTTCCTCGAGCGACGACAGGATCGCTTCGACACGGGTCAGATAGTCGCTGCCGGCGTCGGTCAGCGTGACTGCGCGCGTCGTGCGGGTGACTAAGGCCGCGCCGACATCTTCTTCCAACGCCGCGATGATCCGCGATACTGACGGTTGTGAAACATCAAGCTCCCGCGCCGCCGCGGAAAAGCTTCCGGTGCGGGCAACGCGCACGAAAAGTCGGAGCGCCTGTAGCTTGTCGTTCATTGGCGAAGTGTGTCTTAGACCGGGCGACGGCGGCAAGCGGTTCGCTCAGTACGTGGACAAGCTGATTTTCCTGGGCCGCCGGCCCGTGATCCTATAAAGAGTTTGCTCTGACCTTTTCGTTTTCTTGCCGGACGGGCCACTGGCTCACGTGCTACCCAAACTCGGGCCCATGGCTCCATAGTTCGCTCCACGGTTTGCGCATGGGGCCACAAACAAAGATGTCGGGATGATCCCGGCTTTCTTCATTGACGACGCCCCACGCATTACCCGAGTGCCCGGCCAGACGGCAATCGGTGAAGAGTTCATCGGCGCGTTCGCGTGAACTTCCCAGCACGATCACGGTGTGTGGCGGTGTTTGTGGATAGCCACGCAGCCAACCGGAATTCACCGCTGTGATCGGCGATGGCAGGCCATAGGCTTTCCCGAGCAGGGCGATAGCCCCTTGCTCGCCGTAATTACCTACCACGATGCCCAGATCGGCTTGCTGTTCGGCAGGAAGGGCATCGCGAATGGCGGCAACCTGCGTGACGAGCTCGTTCCAACCGACCTTCTCGCGCAGGTCGTTGTTTCTCTTCAACGCGAAGTCCCGCAGCGGACCGCTTGATGTGATCGGCATGATGATCAACGCAGCGTAGATGCCGATAGCGACAACGCTACTGAACAGCAAGGTCGCTGTCCCGGCCCGCCATGCAGGACGCAAGGTGCTCAGCCATCGCTCTGTGATCACTGAACCCATCGCCAGCAGCATGGGGTACGCCGCGCTGACGTAGTAAAAGCGACCCCGTAAAAGCATGAACAACAGCAGCGGGACGACGTACATCCAGGCAAGCATCCGGTAACGTCGTGCTCGCAAATAACCCACCAGGCCTGCGATCCAGACCGGTGCCGCAAACAGGTTGGCGTTGATAAGGAACTGATCGCGCAGAAAACCATCCGCACGTCCTTCATTGACGTCGCGGGCGTGGATACCCTGCAGGAACCGATAGGAAATGAAGTCGTGCCTCACGAGCCAGACGAGGTTCGGAGCAAACACGAGTAGCGCGACAGCGCCGCCGGCCCAGAACCAACGGTTCATGAGGTATCGCCGTGCATCGGTCAGAAGCACGCCCACCAACACGCCCAGCAGCTCGAACGCTATCGAGTACTTGGTCTGCAGTCCAAGCCCGGCAAACAGGCCGATCGCTACCCACCAGCGCGGGTCGTCGTCGCGCAGCAGGCGGATCGCACTCCAGGCGATAAGCACCCACCACAACATGTCGAACGAGGAGTACTGGAACATGGTGGCATTGCCCATGGGGGCTGGCGACAGCCCAACGGCGATCGCCGCGAAGATCTGGGCCAGACGACCGCCACCCAGGTCGCGCGCCATAAGGCCGCTGGCCAGAATCACCACGGCTTGGGCCAGCACCGAGAACAGCCTCAGCCACACCAGCGACAGGCCAAAGATCTCCAACCCCACATGCTCCAACGCTGCTGTCAGCGGCGGGTAGGGTACGAAGCCCCAATCCAGATGCTGGGCATCGCTCAGGAATTGCAGCTCATCCCGGTGAAAGCCGTATTGCCCGTTGGTCAACATGTGGGCCACGCCAAACAGCACGGCAATGACGAGCACTGGTGCCGTACTCCCGTGCTGCAGAGGAGTGGTCGCCGGCGGTTGTGGCAGGTCGTGGCTGTGCACGTTCGGGTTCCCCTGGAGTCGTTGACTCCCCATACTCCCCGGTCAGCCACTGTCGGGCTAGATGCATTGGGACGGATTGGCTTGTTTCGGGGACGAAAGGTGGGCTGATCAGGGCGGGCGGTACTTCGAGCTGAGAGTTGCCTTAAGGAACCTGGCGGGTAGGGCGGAACACGATCTCGTTGACGTCCATGTCTTCGGGCTGGGCAATGGCAAAGGCCAGGGCACGAGCAAACGAATCGGCGGGGATGGCAACGGACTGATAGAAATCGTCCAGGCGCGCTTTCATATCCGCTTCCGAGGAGCTGCCAGGAAGCTCGCTGTCGACAGCGCCCGGCGAAATAACTGTGGTGCGAATATTCCAGTGCTTGACCTCCTGTCGCAGTCCTTCGGACAACGCCCGTACCGCGTGCTTGGTTGCGCTGTAGACGGCGCCATTGAGCATGATCTTGTGGCCGGCGGTAGACGATACGTTCACGATTTGCCCAGACATCTGGCGTTGCATGTGGGGCAGCGCTGCCGCGATGCCATACAACACGCCCTTCAGATTGACGTCGATCGTCTGATCCCACTCGTCGATCCGCAGTCGCTCCAACGGCGACTGGGGCATGATCCCTGCGTTGTTGACCATGACGTCAACGCGTCCGAAGGTCTCTACGGCAGCGTCGACAAGCCGCTTCACGTCGTTGCGCACAGTGACGTTGGTTGCGACGGCCAGTGCACGCTGCCCCGAGCCGTTCAATTCATCGGCCAGTAGCTGCAGGCGATCGATACGCCGCGCGCCCAATACGACACGCGCACCCTGTGCGCCCAGCAGGCGCGCGGCCGCCAAACCGAGTCCGCTGCTCGCACCGGTGATGACGATGACCTTGCCGTTGATGTTGTCGCTCATAACGCTTTCCTGTGATGGACTGGCGCCCACTTTAGGTGGCGATTTATCAACCCGGTAGCGGCTCTGAAGTTGATTCAGTAGCAACCTTGGATTGATACTGATGCTTGCAGACTCTCAACGAGGAGCGGCCGATGCCCATCCATGACATTCGCGCGATTGACCTGTTCACCAAGGCGGTCGAGTTGGGCAGTATCCGGCGCGCGGCGGCGGTTCAGGGCGTGAGCGCCCAAGCGGCGAGCAAGGCGCTGGCGATGCTGGAGCAACGACTGGGTGTGCGGCTGTTGCATCGGACGACGCGCAGCATCGCGCTGACCTTTGAGGGGCAGCAGTTTCTGGAGGGCGCCCAACCCGCGCTGGCGGCGTTGGAGCGTGCCATCGATGGTGTTCGCACGGCCAAGGACGAGATCGCTGGGCCGTTGCGCATCGTCGCTCCGCGGTACGCCTTTGGGCGATTGCTCTGGCCGCTGGTCGACGAGTTCTGCCGTCTCCATCCGAAGATCGAGCCGCACCTTAAACTCGACGACCGCATCGGCGAGTGGGTGCACGATCGCGCCGACATCGGTTTTCGCATTGGGTCGGCGCCGGAGGATGGCGTCGCGGCTCGTCGCCTCTCCAGCATGCAGCTGATCGTTTGCGCGGCACCTGCGTATATCGCGACCTATGGTGCGCCAGATTCGATCGAGCAGTTGACCTCGCATCGTTGCAGCGTGCTGCGGCATTCGGCGACGGGGCGCGTGTTGCCTTGGCTCCTGAAGAAGGATGGCGAAGTGCTTTCCGTCGATCTCCCGCCCTCACTATCGACGAACGACGCCGGCCTGGAGATCGATGCCGTGCTGTCCGGCCATGTGATCGGCCTGTTGTCGAGTCTGTCGGTTGCGCCGTTGATCCGTTCGGGGCAGCTTGTGCCATTGCTGACGGAGCACATCGCTGACCACATGGGCATGTATGTTTACTACGGAAGCCGGGCGGCACAGCCGTCACGCGTCCGCTCGTTCATCGACCTCGCTGTGGAACGGTTGGGGCAATCGTCAGAATATGTGCTCGATGCCCGCGAGCTGGCCATGGCGCAAGCCAAGGGGTGTCGGAAGACGCGCCGCGGGTCGAGGCGGCGCTAGTTGATCGGTAAGGCGGACATCTGGACAAGACAACAGGGGGAGTGTGTTGAACGGACGGTCACCAGAAGAATTGCTGAACAAGGTCGATAGTAGAGAGACGTTTCTCGCGTTTGTGAGCGCCTTGATCGAAGACCGCCGTGAGACGGATGGCGGAGGCGAGTGATCCTCAGCGCTATCGCTGGACAGGGGCAAAGGGATGGCAGAACGGAACTATTGCCACATTCTTGGATGGTGCGCTGGCCTATGCGCAGAGTCCGAACTGGCCGGAGCGGCAATCAGATGCACCGACATGGCGAGACCTTGCCAAGTTTCTGTTCCTGGGAAAAATCTACGAATGACACTGTTCGCTTTCGACCCAAAACGGACCTAAAGTGGGCATCGAGAGGAAGAGCATAGACGATCAGGCAACTCAGCTGGCAACCCAAAGCGGACATTAGCTAGGATGCGCTGAAGGGCCAGACAGGGGGCTTATGGCTACGGAATCGGGGGCGTACCAGACACCGGAGCTCAGAGTCATGACGCAAGCCACCAGCGGTGCCTGAAGGGGCGGGCGCATACTGCTACGCGCAACCGTGATCATGCCAGTTTCCCAATGTAAGACAAAGAGTTACGTGCCGCTTTGAGTGCGTCGGCCCGCCGCCAAGTAGCATAAGGACAATCTGCGTGTGATGCTGACCCACAGGAGCTTGACGCCTCCCCCCTTGTTGTTCTCATCATGAAGACACGCCCGTCATGTCGGAGCGGGTAACGGACAGGGGAGCAATGGATGGTTATCAGTCGAGCAGTCGTCGTCGCCGGTTGCATGCTAGCGCTTTGGGTTAGTGGGTTCGCTCATGCCCAGCAAAACGGCACCCTCACCTACGTCTATACCGATCCCCAAGGAACTCCCTTGGCGGAAGCAGATGCCCAAGGCAACATCACCGCTACGTTCGACTATGCGCCCTATGGAACGATCACGTTAGGTACGCCACCCAATGGGCCTGGATACACGGGGCATGTGGATGACCCTGAGACCAATCTCATCTACATGCAACACAGATACTACGACGCTGCGACAGGGCGCTTCGTAAGCGTGGACCCCGTTTCGCCGACAGCGGCGAATATCTTTACCTTCAATCGGTATGACTATGCCAATGACAATCCTGCTCGATATATCGATCCTGACGGCCGTACCTGTACGGAAACTAATAAGACGTACACCTGTCAGATCGACAAAGTAGTCACGCAGGTGAATGGAAAGGCCGTAACCAGGAATGCAACCGCAGAAGACCATAAAACGTATGCGGGATTAGAAAAGGCTCTGACAACCGCGGTCAATGCGGTAGCCAGTTCCGGAAAGACCGCGGATATATCGTTTAAGAGCGGCGACACGACCTACTCATTTTCTATTGCGGGAAGTTCGGTTGCCCAGAACTTGGTAGGGCGCGTAATAAGAGCGGATCCCTTCAATCCCAGCAATCCCGCTGATAATTGGGCGATGATTACATCGCACAACACGACCACTGTCGGTAAGTATGGCTTGCAGCCGGGACATACGGTATTTGGGGATGCAGAAAGGACCCAGGAAGAGGAGTTTTTACACGAGGGAATTCATCAAAGTCACGAAGAATCGAAAGCTCTTGGAATATCCGGGGCGATCCGGATGGGCAACGATCAAGCCGCTCACCAAGATTCTTATAATGATGCAGCGAATTCTTTTTTGGAGCCCAATCAATGAATCCCATGATAGCGGTTCTGATCGTTGCCAGTGCTTTGTGTTGCGATACCATTTATTCGATTAATGGCCTTACTAGCCCAGTACGATATGTTGACAAGCAACAGGGCTATTTTATTGGTATAGAAAAAAATAAGTTTACAATAGGTACAGCAATCGATGACATAAAGAAATCGTCCAACGATTTGCCGCAGGTCGATGGGCCTGTTGAAGATTGCTCCTCCCGCGGGTTCAGATGTCGATCCATCGGTTACTTGGTATTCGCCATCCAAAATGGCAGGCGCCATTCTGCAGAATATACAGTTGGACCAAGGATATTAATTAAGCGACTTTCAAATGGCGGATGGCGTGGCTCTGCGACGTGCTCAATGATTACTCGATCAGGTTGCGCACGGCATATTGACGTAAACAAGCTAGTTGTGGCTTATCAATATGAAGTTAGTCCGGCAGGTATTTTAAAGTCGGTAAAAATTCAGAATTGGGATGATAGTGGGAAGCTATTGAGCAACCAAAATTTAATTCTCGTGAGTGAGATTGGGCTCAAGTTGAATTGACCCGGACCGCCTACCGGAACGGCACGCAACTAACTACGGATGGGTTTGAGGTCACGGCAAATCGTGGCCTTGGGCTGAGGGCGCAGACGTTCCGGGTAATCCATCCAGGTTGCTGTCGTCCAGTAAAGCTGGCAACGGACTAGAAGGGCCGAACGCTCTCAACCAAGGATCAAATTTGCTTAGAGGGATGGGGAGTGGCTCAGGGCAGACTGTCTGTCTCATTGCCTGCTGAGCAGGTTGACACCAATGTTTGTACAACCGGTACGTACATTGGTGTCATGCCCAAGTGGGCATGACACCAAAGTCTGTGCAGGTGCGATAACCAAAGTATGTGTACCTGGGAGCTGTTATGTACGTACTTTGCTTGTCAGCTGAGGGGAAAGTACGTACATGGATATAAAAAAACAACTAGTTAGATGGTGTCAGCTAGGGCGGGCGGCGATACTTTGACAACCAAAGTATGTGCTGGACATATCCAGTTAAATTTCCGCCTTCGGTCAGCCAATCTCTTCTAGAAGGGGTAGTGTTACCTATGGCGAAGCAGCGCGTGGCTCGCAAGCTTCATTCTGTGGAGAGCTGACAGAGTTTCTGTCGAGATTGAAGTTTTCTGGGAAGAGTCGAAGCCGACAAGGACAACGGCATCATCGATGTCGTCGAGCCGGAGCATCAAGCGGCCCAACAGGCGACCCTGACGGCGTGGGGTGGCAGAGCGCTGACGGAGACAGCTACCAATTCCCGATGCAAGAAGGTCTGCGACCTGTACTCCTTCGCTTTCGCGAGAATCGACGAATTGAAGATCGTCAGTAATGAGTGTTGTGGGGTCTAGCCACACTGCGTCTGCAGCATGGGCGGGAAGAGGGTCCGGGGGCGTGCGACGGTATCTATCTAGCCAACTCCGATCGCCGCCAGGCAGTAACAATAGAGGATCTTTTCGAGACATATTCAAAGCTAGGCCAATGAAAGTCGGTCCGAAGGCCTGTTCAAACTGCGTTATCTGGGTATTCTTCGCGTCAAATCGCCAGCGGAAAGCATGCAGTGCCTCAGGGTAGGAGAGACCGAAGCGTAGCGTGCTGAGTTTGATCACCCGCCAAATGAGCAAAAGCCTACATATCAGCTCGACATAGAGTTGCGGCGATAAGCGCTCAACTGCATAAGCTAAGTCCGATGCAGCGCATCGCTCGGCTTCAGTATGGAGCCCAATAGCTGACCGAATTTCATGAACCTGCAACCGCTGATTGGCAAGCACGTCGCCGTTAGCGCCTGCATCAGTGGCAACTGCTACAAGAAATCCATCGTTGGAGGCCAAGTTATTAAGAAGGCGAAGATAGGCTGCTATTGGCGCATGACGTCGCTTCACTTCAGAAGTCGGCGGGAAGCCTGCCATACGCTTGTATTCCCGTAGGGTAAAAGACATGCCATCAATGGCGGCTTCTGGAACGACATAGGCGGCAACCACGCACCAAGACCCTAGATGGGTCGCCGCTCCAAACGAACCTGACTCATCCAGGTAGATGTGCATTTTCGGCTCGATGTCCCTGTACCACTTGATCGTTCGAAATCAGGCTAACTTACTTCTGATGCTTCAGCATGGAGTACTGCTATCGTTGGTCATGGGTATAGTTCATAGCCTCGCGGTAAGAGCATCCATTTTGGACAATATGCCGAGCATATCTCGCTCATGACTCACCCGATCTAGAGCCGTCGAGATTGTCCAAAACGTCCCTGACACGAACAGGGATCCGCATGAGAGCTTCGGGCGAGGGAGCGTTAGGAAAGTGAAGGATCCAGAGCTTAATTTCCTCGATCATCTTCGTTTCAATCTCGCCGATGTGCTGGCACATGTGTCCCAGTTCATGGCCTACCATGTCTAAGTACTCCTTCGCTGCAATACGTGATTCACTAGCTTGAGAGTAGCGTGGCGTTGCGGCCTCTGAGTGAGCCGCCTCTTTGTTCCGACGTGTTCCTATAAAAGCTAAATGATCGAAAAGGCACGTTTCAAGCGTGATGCAATTGTGATAGTGATGAGCAAGCGCCCCCAGCAAAGAGACGAGATGCGGCTTTCCGCTCTTCCGACAATCTAGGCAATCGAAGGCAAGAAGGCGTCCCATAGTCGCTCGATTATAAATATCGGCATCCATTGCTGTGCAGTAGAGCATCTGTTTAATCGCGGCCTCGCAGAAGCGAGCAAATTGGAGGATTAGTTCGCTTTCTAGCCGAATGCGCCGTAATTCCGTCTCGATGGATGGGGTCTCTCGGTCATCATTTATAAAGTCCGACATCTCGTTAATGGCAGAGCAGAGCTGAGCGGCGAGGGACGACGCCGAATAAGAGTATGGATTAGTTAAGCCAAGTGGACTTTCCCGCTCTTTCTCTGTGATCAGAGTGACATGCCCTTTCTGTTGCAGCCAGCTACACATTTCTTGTGCGACGGGCACAATGTTGGGACTAACTGGCCGTTCGCCGAAGAATACCGCTGACTGCCTCGCTAGCCTCCAGGGTGGATGCATAGCGGCGTGAGCTGAACTATTTCGTGGCGGTTGATGCAAGTTGAATTCCACAGGCTTGTCCATCTCTGATGTTTGTGTAGTAAGTAGACGGTTGTCGCTTGGTTCAAAAAGATGTGGATATCGGCAACATCATTGGCGAAAGTTACTATCAGTGTGCCAAACTGATCTGCAGTGGCCGGGCCGATCTTTGAGGCCACGATGTTCTATGTTGTCGCTGAACGGTCTGCACTTAGGAGCTTAAGAAGCGTCGTTTGTTTTTGTACGGTGTGTTTTTCGAACTCTTCTAGCATTCCTCTGCGTGACAGGTATTCCAAGTAAGCAATGTATGGTCCTACGACCGCCTTTTCGCCGCAAACAAGCCATTGTATTGCTCGCTCTCCAGTGCGTTTTTTCCCCACCAGTATTTCATTCAAGGAATGTGATACCTCATCAATGTGGAAGGATGAGTTATCGCCAAAGTGAGCGTCTAGAAGCTCTCTTGTTCGAAACACGCCCCCGAACCAGCTAATAAGCATGGGGGATTCAGAACTGACCTTTTTTGCTGCCTTAGAGAGTTGTTCTAAAAATTCATCAATGAATTGCGCAATTGCTGGTGGTTCAGGATCATCTTTTTTTGGAAAAAGCACCTCAATACGTGCAGAGCAGTATTCGGCCAAAATTTCAAGGTTAGTCAAGGATTGCAGAAAGTAGTCTTCGGGTATTTCAAGGCTCTGACCAGGGTGAGCATTTGGTGCAAATTTTTTTTGAAATTGCTTATCGATTACGCCGCCTGCGTGTACGAGTAAGTGCCTTCGAGCATAGACACCATCAATTTCTTCGATAGATACCTTGGCTTGCGAGAATATGACATTGAAATGTCTCTTGTAGTACTTTTCGAAATCTCTGAATCCTTTGCCGCTTAGTGCTCTGCATTCCGATTTAATAAGATGGGATCGAAGCTGATCTGCACTATCAAATGACAATAAGTGAGCCTGGGAGAACGACACAATCTTGTCTTGAGACTTGAATGGAGTGAGGCTCCGAGCTGCCACTTCATTTAACAAGTCTACGAGGTAATTTTCCATGTGTGAGACAGCTCGGACGAGCAGCGAAGCTCTAAGCATCTCTGGATAGGTACGTTTCATTCGTTCAAGCAGCTCAATTGGAGACCATGCAAGCACTCGCTCCGTGTCTGGTACGACTATCTTTGAGCTAGGTAAAATTGTTCCCGCTTTTAGTTGTGCATCTAAGTACGAGTTGGTGGTGGAGAACGTATATAGGCACGCGTCGTACAGGTGTCGCATTCGTCTCAGTTCGATACGGAGAAGGCGGTAAGGCCTCAGGGGCTTCTGTTTACGGAGCGTTTTGTGCATTTCTTTCGGCATGACTTGAGATTTCATGTTAATCCTAAACGCCCTTGATCCTTGTGCCCACTGGCTAAGATCTGGCTGCGACGCTGTATGTTGCGAGGAGCCAAGTACCTTTTGAGTGGAGCCCTATAATGTTTCATTATCCTACAAATTCGAAGTTCGCTTTAGCAAATGTTCAATATGTGTGGACAAAATTTTCAATTTGTATCAAGAGGTTGGGGGTTATCGTCTATTTATTGACTTTCCTGTTCTTGGGTACCGTAGCCGGTAAGAGCGCCCACTGATATTGGGCATGAAAAGGTTGCCTCATGGGCGGCCGGGTGGGTATTGGTAACATCAGGCCGCCAAACAGGGGATGCTATGAGTCTCAGCACTGATCAGGTAATCAACGTCTGGAACGCGGTGGGCACTTGGGTGGCTGGGCTCGCCACGACCGGCGCCGTGATCGTCTCCTTGTGGCTGGCGAGCCGACAAAGTCGGGTCAAGCTCTATGCCACCATCGGAGTCCGATCAATCGTAGGCAACGGTGAGCATATACGGAATCTGATAACGCTTTCGATAACGAACTTGGGCGAGCGGCCTGTGCGAGTGGACTCCGTGTCTTGGAAGTTCCCGCCGGCCAAGAGCGGATACAAGTTTGGCATGCAAAATTTCGGTGGCCCTTATTCCGAGACGATGCCCAAAGAGGTAACACATGGAGAACGCGCGACGTTCACTTATTCCGATGAGGACTTTAAGTGGTCCAAGTGGCTACTCGCTGATTATCCTGAGGCGACCAGCGAGCGGTGGCTGAAGCGGTTACGCCTGCATATCAATACGTCGGTGAATCAGACGGTGGTAATTAAGCCAGAGCGCACGCTGATCGAACGCATCAAGGAAGCCGCAGCGGATCAGCGATAGACACGTGGCATGGTAGGTGCGTGAACTTGTGAGCCAACGCCAGTTCAAATTTCGGAACATTTCTATGGGCGACGCCAGATCGGTCTCATAGGCTTCCTTGTACGGAAGAAAGGAAGCCAACATGACGGAAGATGTTCAATTGCTGCTGAGTGGCGGCATCTCGACAGTGACATCTCTCCTCGAAGAAAAGCATGTTGAAGCATGCTTCAGATCACGGGAGGTCGCTAAACGTGCCGAGAGGTTGGGAATGACCGGTCTTACTGCGGCAGCCCTTAATCTAGAATTTGCCATCAAGTCCGGACTTCAAGTAGCCATCAGGGCGACATCAAGCAGCTTCCTGCATGAGCTGAACATGGCGGTATTGGTCCGGCAGCGACGTCTCGGCTGGATTCAACGAAAGTTGCTAGCTTTGATGCGTCTCCTCCATGGTTTCGCTACAGGCAAAGGGTCTTCTTCAAAATCACCCACGCCCAGTCCATCGAAATCGGCCGCATTGAGCAGAATGGACAACGTTTCTGGATGATCGCGTGCCAGCCATACGACGACCTCCTTACGATCCATCACTTGAAGCAGCAAACGCCGGGTTATCGCGAGGCGCAACATGGGAGTGCCTTGAGCGTGCGCAGGTTCTTCAAGGAGCTTTGTGGCAACCGAAGACAGCCGGTATCCATCACGCCCCAAGACATCTTCATAAATGGGGTCGTCGCGCAAGCGCAGGCAGGCTGCTGCGATGGATCGACAATGACGCGCGCAAAGGTGGTAAACCATATCCAGCGACGCGATCATCTGCTGTTCGCGTATCCAACGTCTTTTATCCGTCGCATGCATGATCCGGAACTCCCATGGAAAGGGTGGCCAGTTCGCGAAGGATGCAAAGCGAGTCGAACAGATAGAAGCGAGCACCCGCATCGGGACTGTTCTGAATCACGTCCGGCCACGTTTTCGCGCTAACGGCCGGAAGAATCAGATAGTCCAGGGGTCGCTCCCCTCTCACGTCCATGCGAATGCCAACCAGAATGTCCGCGGTGCTACGAAAGCGTGGCACGATCCATCGGATGTTCCCGTGACCCACCTGGGACGATTGCATCAAATGGAACGATATGGACCACGTCTCGTCAATACGGAGCATGCGCCCTTCCTGAGTCACCGTTGAGCCATCGTCTTCAAGGGCTTCTCGTACGCATCCCATCACACTGGGAAGCCATACCCGAATCCGATCGCGTATGTCTCCGTAATTTAGGTCCCGCTCCTGGATGTAGCCAATGCGTTTGTAGGCTGCTCGCAAGCTTCCGAAGCGGTGAAGGTAGGCTTGCGAGGTAGGTGTATTTGGATCGGTGGCCATCAGATGGAAATTGATACGGCCCTCGCGCTGCCAAAGCTCTCGCAAGGCTTCCAGCATCTCATCGTCCGTAAGCCTTCTAGATCTTAGCTCGCGCTGTTCCCGGGCAGCATCAAACAACTCCTGCGTGACAATGGCAGGGAACGCATGATCCATACGAATAGGCTCGGGCTCTGGCTGCGATGGATCGGGCTGAGAGAGTCTCCGTGACGGGTCTCGCCCGAAGACGAGTTTGCCCAAGTAGCGTTCGTCATCAAGCATGCCTTTGATCGTGGATGCACTCCAAGACGCGCCACCTCTCGCCGGACGCTTCCCTTTCTGATTGAGCTGCTTTGCGATGTCATTCATGCTGACGCCGGCGGCAGACTGCTTAAACATCCAGCGTACGACGGCCACCTCATCACGCGGCCCGAGCACCAGGCGAACGCGATCCGTGGCGATGCTTTTGCGTTCACCAGGCTTCAAGATGCACCGAGGCTTACCCGATGCATCGACCAGCATCCTGCTCAGCCCATAGGCAGCAGGACCACCCATGGCGAAACCTGCGCGAACCAATCGAGCTTGGCCAGCGAAGACCTTGGCCGACAGCTCACGGCTGTATTCAGCGGCCATGGATCGCTTTAGACTTTTGAGGACCGCATGCAGTGGCCCTTCGCCTCCTGTAAAGGGCTCGGCGACATAGATGACGCGCAGACCGTGTTGGGTGCAGAGAAACTCGTAGAAGGCGGACTCATCCACGTTCTGAAAGCGTCCCCAACGACTGACATCTAGGACGAGGATGGCGGTGCACCCCGTACAGTGCTTTTGGACGTCATCCAGGAGACGCTGAAGCGCCGGGCGGCCTTCAAGGTCCAGTCCGCTACGCCCTTTATCCACATAGCTCTGTGCCACGACCATGTGATGGGTACTAGCGTACGCAGCAATGGCAGTTCGTTGATTCGCTACCGAGGTGTCCTGCTTGTCCGTGGACATCCTCACATACTCAGCCACAGGAGTGGCCGAGCTCGGTCCCCTGTGTTGAGTTTCAGTAGGCATGGGATGGAAGAGGTTAGTCGGCGATTAAGCACGCTACGCTGTACTTATGGGCATAGCAAGCTGACACGCCTTCCAAATGTCTACTTGGATGTCTGCCTTAGAGATGCCGCTTGAACTCCGGGGGTACAAGCACATTCTGAGTGGCTACCTAGAGTGAAAGGCCTGCTTCTGCTTGGCTCTGCTCATGGTGCCAGTTTTTCCAACCGAGTTGTTCGCGTTTATAGGTTTCCGAGCAAACCTTGCGTGGGCGGATCAGATGAATGTCGCCTTTATCCAGAGCGAAAACGAACCGATCCGCGTGCTCGATGAGCATTCGCCGTATCATGCGCGCCGTGCCCTCATCCAAAACCGTGCCTCGACTAAAGGTGCGATTTCCAATTTTCGTATAGAGGAGATGTGTAGAGCTCAGAGGAAGGAGGATTTCTCCGTTCTTACGCCCCCAGCCGCCCCGAAAGTCGTAATTATTGGCGTCTACGAAATTAAGCCGAATGACAGGGTTGTCACTAGTTGGCCAAGTCACACCTTCCGGAGCATGAAGGATGGTCCATCGGTGCGCCATCAAATACGATATGGTGCTAGTCAACATATGCCGGGAACACGCGAGCCACAGGCGTCGACCCACAATGCCTTTGGCTTGAATGATTCCTCCGCCCTCTGTACTACGTGCGACGGTGACCTTAACCGGGAATATGTCGTTTGGATCTCTTTTGGGCGTCTGTAGACGGATTCCGAGTCTTGCTGCCTTTTCGAGCTCTGCGACAGAGTTGGCTAGCGTTGCATCTATGAAGGATTGAAATGTCTCATTCTGTCGCGTGAGAAATTCTTTTAGGCGTACTGGAGTCCGTACGTCTTGGGCGGCAAGAAACCTAATTAGCTGGCTCCAATTGTCGCGGCTGAGCCGTTCACCGTTGATCGCTCGGTTGATTGCCTCCTCAGCTGGATTTTCGAATTCTCGATCAAGCCAGCGCTCGAATTCATCCGTCTCTCCCTGACCGACTACGTACGTGTAGAGGTGTTGGTGAAAGGCTATGCTCTTGGCCGAGTGTTCTTTCCAATGATCGCAGTTATCGTTTGGTACTAGTAGCCTATACGTAGGTATTTTGCCGTTGCGCGACCATTGCTTTAAATATAGCTGCGGCACGTAGTGATTGTCTTTGCGTAGTTGCTGCATGGCATTGTCTCTACTTGGTCGGTCACTTTCGAGGTAGTTCCATAACCAAGTAAGGGACTGTTGCAAAACACAGAAAGATGGCCATAAGGATGCAAAAAAGGAGGACTTTGCGCCGCCCGCTTTGCCACTTGGGATTACGGATGTCGATATGGCGCTCTATGGCAGCATCAAGGAAGATCTCGGCGGTACTCGCTACGCCCCAAAGCGTGATAAAGAACAGAATCCCACCGAGTGCCACACTGATGAGTGGCGAACCCAAGACTTTGGGTCGCTGGAAGAACAGATAGCTGGAGCCGAAACTGTATGCAGTCATAGTTGCCATGTTTCGCATGCATTCCAACTTGGCTTTCTTGAATTCCTTTTCGGAACGGTCCTGATGGGCCTTAATGACTGTTTTTGCGTCGACGTCTGTATCTTCCATATTCCAGCTCGTTGTAACCGGCATAGCCCCTAACCCAATCATAGTGATGTTCCAGGGAGGTCGGCAACGCCGTCTGGGCCTACCCAAATCTGCGCATTGGGCTTCATTTTTATCGGCGCTGGCCGATAAATCCGAGATGAAGCTATGTCCGAGGGTGTCTTGGAACGTCAGTCGCGTGTCTATAAACCTGCCATCGAGATGCCAATCCGGTTTGGGGGTCACAAAACCGATCCATCTGAGGCTCAATCATTTCGCCAGCGTTATCGGGATTTCCGTCGTGAAGTCTTGGAGGGCTGTCCATCCGATATGCGAAGAGAATGGAGGCAACGTGAGGATGTACTAGTTGACGGTCTATCTCGCAGGCGCGGCAAAGACGTTATCCGATATTTTCGCGATAGAGTAGCCAATTCTCTCGATCGACTTACACCTGATCGGCTCGATCTGGCGTGTCGCGCGTTGGGATTGCCCAATGCTGATGCCGCGTTGCCGCGCCGGCTCTTTCGCCGTCCTCAATGGCTTTGGTGGGCTGTTGATACTCAGGTCACGATGAGACGGATTCGGAACCGGATCATTGGTGTGACGACCTATGAGGGGCGCGCTATGGTCGTCGCTCAGATGACCGATGACGGTAAAGGGCGTTCTCTTTTTTCGTTAGATCTCTCTTTGGACTATCGCCTTCGTCATTTTGACGGTGCGCCTAACCGGAGTCAGGTCGTGGAGGCGCGTACATTAGGTATCGCTCGAATGCGCGTGGCACGACACCTCGGTGTGCGAACTGGGGCGGAGTTAGCGAAGCTGACCGACGCGCTTCTCAAGTTACCGGCCTCTTTTTTGGTGTCTTGGCAACAGCACGGGTTGTTAGTAAGTAAAGAAGACCTAGATCTTCCAAACCTTCCCTCCATTTACATGTACCTTGCAGGCGCGGATGAGCGTCGATTTGGCATCGCTTTTTGGCGCTGCCTTGAGCAACTGAAGAAGGCGGGTGCTGGAATCGAAGCTCTTCGAACAGTGCATCAGACATATGATCGTTATGAGATCACACCAAAATTACTACTCGCTGTGGTGAGCCTGCTACGGCAGAAAGAAATTTCTCTAGACGAAGCCATTGTCGCCTGCGGTTCCTCAGTATGGTTAGTATCGCCGACGAGATGGCATTTTGTTCTCAATACAGTCGGGGCAAAAAATGCAGATGATTGTGCTGCCTTCAATGATTTGCTCAACAGTAGTGGTGATCTTTCGACTTCTTTAGTCGAGTATCTGCGTCAACGTGGCGCTACCCTTGCGGACCTTATAGCTTGGCAGCGCTGGATCTCCGCCTACGACTATCGACATACGGTGCCAACGTCTACTCATCTTGATTTGCTTCTAGCTTCAGGTTTGTCACTTTCCGATCTTCCCTCTGGACCAGGATACCTAGCCGCTGGTACCGCCGACTCATTCGCGCCGTTCGCAGATGCTGCACGCTCCATCGGAGCGTCGACTAGTGCAGATATGCTTGCCTTGCACTCAGCATTTGTAGCTCGTGACCGCAGAAAGGTATTGGAACTTCTGCCGTTGCATGCTGCTTTTGGGCGCCCTCCACTGGGGGAGTGGAGTGATTTTGTTGCGGAGATAGCACTAAAAGGTGGGAGAAGCGCTAGCGTTCGCTATTTGCAGAAAGCCTACGGTATCAAAGACCTGTCTAAACGTGGACAACTTATGCAGTTGTGCCGGTTAGATGACGGATTTCTCGCTTATCTCCACGATAAGCGCAAGCTTCGTAGTTGGAGACAACTAACCCGTTGGCACTATGACCATGGTTGGGGCAGCGAGGCGATCAGGTTAAGGGGTGGGCCTTCTGCATCTTTGGAGGAGGCCATCCTTAACGAAGCGTGGCGCCGCGACACCTTTTACACCGTCGCCGGCACCCTTGATATGTTGTTCATGGAGTTGGCGGATGCTGCTAGAACTACTAAGCACACGAAGGAAGATCTGATTGAGATCTTGCTTGCGCGTTTACCAAAGCTTTATGCCGCGGGCGAGGGTGTTTTGGTTCCAAGCCTCATTCGCGCAGGATTAGCTTCCAATCTTGATCTGCGCGCCGCACGCCGTGGCATTGCCCGCGCACATGCAGGCTTACTTGGTGGACTCGGGCCGGTCGGTCGAGAGCTGGAGCCCTCTCAGATGGAGGCCGTCGCATACGTATATGTCGTGGCCCATGAGGATGTGAGAACACTTTGGCCCAAGGTGGCCGGACTGCAGCGCCAAGTACGCGCATTTGCGCCTTTGGGAGCAAGACATCATGTGATGCGCTGGACTCGACGGCACTTGGTAAGTGTGGCGGCGTTGCCGGATAGTCAACTAGACGCGTTGGCGCAAGTCGGAAGATGGGCGGAAGCCTGGACTCTCGGAAATGAGGTACACGCACTCTCGGTTCTTAATCAGCAACGGCTGACAGATCCGGCTGCCAGCTTAGAGTCACTAGCTGGGCATTGGGCTCTTCTTCTGGCGCTATTGGCAGAAGACCAAAATGTACGACCTTGGTTCGCACAGCTGGGCGAGATATTCCGAGATCCTGTTACAGCTCCTGCCGATATGGCTGCGCTAAATGATTGGATTCACGAACGATTGCCGGTTGCCGTACAAGCGTGTGATCAGCAAGCTACTAGCCCAGCTTTTATCGTAGAAGCGCTTCCACGCGCCGTGGGTCAGACGGCAACGACGCCGGGTGTTGCGGCCAAAATCTTGCTTGATTGTCTTTCTCCGGTGCTAACCCGCTGGCTTTCGGAAGTACGCCGCTCAGCATTTCGAGACGCGGAAGGTCAGACGGAGTTGATTGCATCAGTATCTAAGGCTCCTGCAGCATTTTTCGCCCGTAAGGCGACAGCTCTATGCACTTCCGATGATGTGGATATGTGGGAGGAGTCTCGCCATGCCCATCTAGTGATCTTCGATCCAAACACCAGAACACTGGCCGGAATGGCCATGCTTTATGTACAGAAAATCCCTGAAGTTGATGCGCGTCGCACCACATTGGTGATGCGGGCAATCAATCTGCCGCTCCTGTTACGTGAGGCGTACGTTCGGGAGAGTGTTATCGACGAATGTATAAGAGTGGCTGCTGTCATTGCCGCAACAGGCGGTCATGCGGGGCCCGCCTTTCCTCCCGATACTGGGCAGCACTTAGTCTCCAATGACAGCGAGCTTGCTAAGCTTATGATGCGCCGTTATGAGACAGATGCATTCAAGCGAGTGCCCTTAAATACAAGTTTTTACTGCTATCGACAACGTTCAGGTCTAGGTGCGGTTGATGAGCTTTTCGTGCTTGAACCGACCCTTGCTGTCGAATCCACGGAATCATAAATGCCGTGCGCGCGAATCCAGATTTGCATGCTGCTTCGGGGAAAATGCCGCAAGTACTATATAGAGTCTGCCTTTCTTTCAGATCTTGATCAGTGAATAAAGAAACTAATTGTTCCGCGGGGAAAGGATTTTTGACTCCATTCTGTAACAGAAGGCTGATCGGCTCCTGACTTGCTAGTTACGGAGGATCTCAAAATTGCACATCACAGTGCTGTGAGCTCGGTGGAAATGTTACGGTAGTTACTTGCTTTGCTGACTTGTCCAATGAGCTTTGCGAAAACGAAGTCCTTGCTTCGTGCCCGACGAACGCTCTCTAGCGTTCGCTTGTCCACGTAGGTCACATGGGCGTAGGGGGCCAGGCACAGCAGGTGGACGTCATTCAGATCACTACCCTTGCGTTCCGGTTGGTCATGGGCGTGGAGCCGCATGCTTTCCTCAACTATAGAGACTGGAAGCCGATCTCGGGTCACGATCCGTTTCAGATCAGGAAAGGGCAGTCCATTTGCCTCTGCGACAATCCGCAAGCGTTTGTAAAAGATGAGGCGATCCAGGGTTTCGGTGAACGTGGCTGACAGATCGATATCGTCGGGTTCTAGGCCTGCGTTCACCAGAATTTGGATTGCAGGCGGGAGCGCGTGCTCAGCGGAGATCGCTTGCCCGCTACGGATAATCTCGGAAAAGAATGCTTCCGCCATTGCCGTAGGTTCTACTATGCGCTTATCGCCGCGCGCTGCAATCTCGTTGGCCAGGTTATTTTGGAGATGCTCGAGTTTGCGAATGGCTTCTCCTAGATCGCGCAACGGTTTGTTCATCCAGTCAGTGATCCGCGTACTTTCAATTTTTTCTGGGCGCCAACGAGAGATCGCTGCGGTTTTGCGGGCGCTTTCCTGCCGGTCAACAAGTGCAGTGCGCAGGAGCCGCCAGTTTTGAAACAGATCAGGAATTGCCTCAGTTGCTCTGCCAAACGCAAATAGGTTAGTGCGCACGAGTTCACGAACTTGGAGCGCGTCTGCATGCGGTTGTGCATAAGCAACAGCAACCTCAGCTTTTAGCACATCGAGAACAGACCCAGGGCCGGCATCAGGATCCGATGCTTTAATCCATGCTGTCAGCGGCCAACTCCGGAGATAACGAAGCCGCGCATCAACCAGTTCGTCGTCCTGGTGTTGTAGCAGTTCCTCTACTTGGTGCCAGCAAAGCGCCGGCAACCAACCTTGTTCGATCAAGTGGGGAATGAACCTTTGGGCGGCACCGCGTCGTTCACAATCAGCCGAAGCCCAGTCGGCTGCGAGTCCCACTATGTGCGACGTATCGAGGACAACGAGGCGTGGTTGTGTAATCAGCGCGGAAGCGGTCAAGGTCGATGATTTCTTTTTTTTCTGTTCAGGAGAGTCGTATTTTTTACAGCGTTTTATAAAGCGTTCCGAACTTTGCTTCAGTCTGGAAGTGCTTTAGTGACCGCTGGTGCGAACGCATAGGAACAAAGCGCCACTTACGGGGGAACCGTTGTCTGCACATCGCACTCAGCAATGCGGGTTTTTAGATCGCGAGCTAGCATTGGAAAGTGTTTTTAAATTTTCCCCTCTAGATGGGTATGAATCTAGGTTTGAAGGAATGGCCTCGATACACTTCATGGCGCCATGAACTATAAGCGAAGCTATATGTAGAGCTATATGTCTTCCCATATGTATCAATGAGTTAGGTTGACATCGGTGCCGGCTGGTAGCAGTGTCGCGTACGAGAGGTGTGTCCGGCCGGACAAGGTTCGGCCCGAATGCCCCATCCAGGCGCGCAGGTGTTGAATCCTCGCGATGGAGCTAGCCTGAGCACGACCAAGCATCACGCTTCGATCAAGAGGAGTCCTAATGATTGCCAGCGCACACATGCACGTGGATCTGGATAGCTACCTTCCGAACGTGCCCATTCTTACGGCTTCGGAGACCGCGCGGCTACTCGGATACCCGTCGACTGGCGCGCTAGCGAAGGCTAGGCAGGCGGGCCGGCTCCCTATAGAGATGTTTCAGGTTCCCGGTCGCAGGGGTTGGTTTGCCGCGACACCTGCTGTTCGAAACTGGCTGCAGGCCATTACCCGTGGAGCCAGTCCCGCGACCAATACATCGACGGAGGGTAAGCCATGAGCAGATAGCGCTTTTTATGGGGCGCTATAAACGCTCGAGCCCCGCGTGTACTAGACGCGAGGCTCGAAAGTGAAGGCGAGGCTTTTGAGTGGCCTGCTTCCCTTCCAGTTTTAGTGCCTTCCCAGGAACACGTCAAGCACTTTCGCCACTTTGTGGTGCGAGTCCGTTCCCGTGTGCCACGAACTCAGCGACGGTCCGTCGCCGTTAGGGTTCCGTGCGCCTTGTAAGAGGGCCTACCCATGCTGTCTGAGGCAAATCGAGCCGCTTACTATCAAGCTTTACAACTGCCCCCCACTGTCATACGCGAGGTGGAGGAGATGCGCCTAAATAGTCCGTCGAGAAAGCTCTCGCAGAGAGGACTGAAGAACATCCTCGTCGACTTCTATTCCGCCAGAAATGGCGCGCGACGGCGTTTTGAGAGTTATACCGGTGAGTTCCTTTTCGGGCTTGAGCTCGAGGTCTTTGGCTGTAGCCACGAGTACTGGGTACAAGTCAGTCCCAAGAACATCGAGCGCTATGGTAAGACATCCTCAATGACAATCGACTTCATGGTTCTCGACAAAGACCACATTCGTCTCATCGAATGCAAGCCACGTCGAAGACTTGAGAAGCTAGCTTTGGAACACCCTGGTGAGTGGGTTTTAAGCAACGATCGATGGTTGAGGCCTGCTGTCATGGAGTGGGCTGAACACAGAGGACTCAGCTATGAGATCTGGTCGCCGCCCGAGCCGCACGGTATTTATCAGGCCAATCTTTTGGCCCTTTATGGCGTCGTTACTTCCAACTGCATAGATGCCGCGAATGACCGCTGCATTTGCCATCTACGAAAGATTCTGACGACCAGGGTTGTAACGCTAAGGGAGGCGCTTGACCAAATCAAAGGTCTTACGGGAGCACATGTTCTCGCTGCCATGGCAAAGGGGTACCTACATAGCCCGATAAAATCGATTCCGATAGACGCCGCAGAGCGGTTCACGCTCTACGGATCAGAGAGTCGTGCACGTGAGTACGATGATCAGATGCTTGCAGACTTACGGTCCGGCCTGGCGCAACCAAACCTTAGTTCAGCCGTCCTAATGGCCCGCCCGGTAGATCACGAGCGCGGTGTTATGCGTTTGGAGAGGGCTCTTCGAATGTTGGAGGGTAAGGAAAGGCTTACTCGTCGATACGCGCCACTGGTTAGGCGGGTTGCTGAAGCGCGAAAATCAGGAGACAGCGCCTTAGCGGTTTGCGTAACCCGCTACGGCCAGTCTGGCCGGAGGGTTGAGCAGCTAACCAACGATCAGGAGAAGGCACTTGCCTGGGCAATAAAGCAATTCCGGACTGATGCGCTACTTCGCACTAAGGTTCAGGCCCACGATGCATTACGTATCCATTGCGAACGCGAAGGGATTCGAACGCCCAGCAGGACCACATTTCATAACCGACTTCGCGGGGTCAATCATCTGGTCCGAGCGTACACGGAGGGCGGCTATAGGGCATACCACGCCGCTGAGCCGGCCATCGATCCATCGGACCGAACGTTGAGATGTCTGATTCCCGGGCTCATGGCCCACGTTGATGCAACGAAATTCGACGTCCGTTGTAGTCCCGACCTGATCGCGAATCTCGGCTTCGAGTGTCCAACAGTCTATATCGCGATGGATTCAGCCACCGGTCGCCCGCTTGGCCGAGCCGTGATGTTTGGCCATGCTTGTAGGAATGCTCTTGCCGTTTTGATTCGGGACGTCCTTCATCGTCAGGGATTTCTTCCGCGCTACTGGGTGGCCGATGGCGGTTCTGAATACACCGGTGAGTGGTTTGAATCATTCTGTTCTGTGTACGGTGCCACAAGGGTGCAGCCGCCTCCTGGGAATCCTAGAAAGAACTCTTTAGCCGAAAATGCCTTGGGTAGGATCAATGCGGAGCATGCCCATAAGTTCCTTGGTAGCACGGCTCCCGATCAGTGTGGCCGCTCCGTGACTGCTCGCCAGAAGAGTCGGGTAACGGCAGTACACAACTACAAGACGATCGTTGATCTGCTGGATATATACCTATTCTCAGATATGTCATCGGTGCCACATGGTGCGAATCGCTTAAGCCCGAAAGAGAAGAGCGAAGTCTTGTCAGAACTGTTCGGGGCGGCCGGTGTCGTTCGAGTGACCGGTCGAGATGATTTTCTCATTGCTACATCTGTTCCTATCGAACGTGATATCAAAGTAGAAAGAGGGCGTGGCATTAGGCATCTACAGCGAACCTACACGAGCGGTGAACTCTTGCATCGGATTGGCACTTCGCCGGCTTTGGAAAAGCGGCTGGACTGTGTCGATAGTCGTCGGATGTACGTCAAGTTCTCTTCCGGATGGGTACTGGCGACAACGGCAGATAGCCTCAGGAATGAGGGGCGTGGCGACATGGATAAGCTATCCGAGGCTCTGTTTGATCGAGATATTCGCGGCGAGAACGCCCGGATTCGCCGCGCTGCGAGGATAGATCGTGCTATTCGAACGGCCGAGGCAAATGCCACGGCGGGAAGTGCAGAGCACTTGATGCCAGCCGATAACAAGACAATCGAGACAATCTCGGTCACGAAGCGACGAAAGAGAAGATGGTCGTCGCCTGATCAGTCGACCCAGCCCTTTGTTACCGAGGATTCAGAATGAGGACCATCATCAAGCATCCCGCCTTCGAGCAAGGGCGGCATGCACTTATGCGAGCCCTTGATACGCGGATGCGGGGGCAGATCGTCTTTGTGGTCGGAATGTCTGGGGTGGGAAAGTCTGAGATTCGCTATAGCGTCATGCGGTCGTCAGCTGGTTCCCCCGAAACTTGGGGCATAGGGAAGCTTCCGGTTGTACCGGTGCGTGCCACGCCAACAGACAGATCTACTTTTAATCCCAAGGAGTTCACGGCCCGTTTGTACCTAGCGCTTTTGGAGCCCGACATCAGCTGGGCTCTGAGCAGATCTGACGTTGAAAGTCCTGATGGCCCCCACATGCGAATGGACGAGAAGCTGAAGGGGCCACTTGGCCTTGGATTGAAAAAAAGCCTCACAGAACATCAGATGCGGACATACGTAGAACGTATGGCGATCGCTCGAAGTGTGAAGGCAATATTTATAGAGGAAGCTGCATCACTTACCTACACGCACCAGTCAAAGCGTCCTGTAGACCACATGGTGAACTACATGTGCTTGGCGGAGGAGATAGGACTGACCCTGGTGCTTTTTGGTGTGCCGAAGGTGGCTTCGTTGTGGGAAGGGAATGCCGAGGTTCTCAGACGATCGAGGTTTGTCTTCATCGATCGCTATCGTCATGACAAACCGGATGATAGGAACAACTTCGAACGGTTGGCGACGACGATTTCAAGGTCTTATCAATTCAGTCGTACGAGACTTGTGCGTGACACTCTCGATTTAGCTTATGCATCCAGCGCTGGGGTCTTCGGAGAGGTTGAGGCGTTTTATTGGCGCGCCGATGACCTACGATTTCTTGAAGGATGCTCGGCTATATGTAAACGGCACTTGGAAGGCGCCGTAAGCGGAGGAGCTACGTTGGCTACGCTCCATGCCGAAGCGGCACTGTTTGACTTTCTTAGGGCGCCGGCAGACGCAGTTGCCATTCAGCGGATTCTTCAGTGATGGCAAAGGAAGGGTCTCAACATCTTGGGATTACATTGCTCGAATGTTGGACAGTTCTCCCACCGCTTGCCCTTCGTGGAATTCAGACTCCCTTGGTTGAATCGCTTTCGTATTACTTTGATCGTCTGATGTGGACCACAGGACTTGCCAGCGGAGAGATGATCAAGTTGATTAGACCTCAGTCAGTATCTTCAAGGATAAAGAAGTTTGATTTTCGAACTACTGACCCTGTGTTCGAGGAGATAATTGAGTTGGAGGCGTTGACAGGTCAAGGTAACTTGCGGTTTGGCACTCTGTGGTCCCTATCGGAGATCCTTTCAGGTAAAGGCGATTTGTATGGAAGACAGCGGAGGCGTTGGTGTCCTATGTGTTTCGAGTACTGGGACGAAGCATCCTACGAGCCATTGGTGTGGAGTATCGATCTTATTGGGTGCTGTCCGGTGCATGAGTGCAAGCTTGAATATATGTGCTTCAGATGTGGTGCAGTTCAAGCGCGGGTCCATGACTTAGAACGACGAAGGCTGTGTTCCGCATGCGGCAAGCGCTTAGGGCATCAGGTAAAGAGCAGCCGGTTGCCGAGTTTCCTCATGTGGGTGGACAAACAGGTTTTGGAGCTAGTTGAGTATTGTGCGACGCCGCGAGCCTGTCCGATGGCCTGGTCAGAATACGAGCGTTTCATCCGTAGGCTTCAGATGAATGCTCGAGATGATGGATGCGCACAAGCGCCTGGGCGCCCTATTTTTCGTGATTTTTACATGAGAGCAGTCCGCAAGTCATGGCGGCCAACGATCCGATCACTAATTAATTTGTGCGCCGTGCAAGGTATCTCGATGAGCGAGTTTCTCAATGCGCCCGATGAGTCATCCGGTCCAAAGCTATTCGGTCAGTGGCCAGGACTGTCCTATCTTCCGCTTCCATCGGCCTACCGGGCTCAGCGGATCTACGTAGCGACTCGACTGATCGGATACATGGTTGATAGGAATCCACCGTACTTGCCTCCTCTAGATCTACTTTTGAAACCTCTCAGGGTGGCGGAGATAACCGTGAGGGATTCTTCGCCCGGAGCCTATCGAGACTACGAGACCCTCTACTCGAAGCAGGGCGATCCTCGTCATCTAGGTGATCTAAGACGATCGTACTTGGCTGCAAGACACGTTCTCAATGCGCGTGACCGCGGGCACGAATCTGGCTCGCTCTTGGATATAGTTGTGGATGTCGCGAAGCTGGACATTACTGATGCGATCAAGGTTCTGGATGGTGCCAGCGCCGCGACCGACGCCTATGCCCAATATCGCATCGAAAGCTACGAAAAAGAGCTTCCAATTCGAAGCGCAGTAGAATGGGTGGTTGGTAAGTGGGGTGAGCACATCTATGGGCAGTAGAAGCAACTAGGTGGGTGGTAAGTTTTCAACATTTTGAACGAGGACCACATGATGAGTGAAAAAGATATGCCCCAATTGATCAGTCCTGTTCTTCTGAAAGCCATCGGCGAGGTGCTCGGGCCAAGCGAAACGCTTGCTGAATTTATAGAGGCGGCTTTGGGCGGCTCAGTGGCTCGGCGACAATCGATGAACAATTTTGTTGACCGCGCAATAGTATCGCGCGATGAAGCCAGGGCTAAGGGAGGCTATGTGGCTGCAGGAGATGTCCTGAAAGAGCTCGAGATTGTTCTGAAGGAGCACTCAAGTTAGTCAGTGCAGATGCTCCAGCGACCTCTGTGAGGTTTTGAAGATGCCAGCTTCGACGCATGATGCGTATATGATGAAATCCCGGTTAGATCTGCAAGATTGTCTGGGCATTATTGATACTTCTGCAAGTCTTTCATGAGTACTATTCGATCCTGCTGAAATATCTTTCGCACTGGCGCCTACAGTGTCATGTTCCTTTGCTTGGCGATACCCATGTGGTTCATTAAGTCATGGAGTTCAAGTACGCTGTCTCTCGCGCGATCTACAACGACGCGCCCGAAATGTTTGTCTAAGTAATCGGTCTCATGTGCTTCGCAACCGAATATGTTCGCGAACTGTTTCTTCAAGTCTGCAGTTAATTCTTTCGGTCTATGCCCGGCGATTTTCAAGAGAGTCGCCTCAATGCAGGGTGAGGATTCGATCACCCTAATTTTTGCTTTCTCTGCTTGTCTTCGATCTGCATCGGTCCAGTGGGTATCGTTGTCGATCATCAGGACTACTCTGTCGTAGGCCAGAAAGCGCACTTCCCGTATAGCTTGCTGAAGTGCTTGATGACCACCGCCCCCAAAGGCATTTTTGATCGTGACAGACCTTCCTAATTCTGCCCCATAAAGAGCGCGAAGATGCCGCAAAAAAGTAACCTCGGCGTCTCCCTCGCCAACAATCAGGAGTGTGACACGTACCGCTCTCTTTTTCGGCGGAGTCATAGTTTCGGTACTGCTCCGTATGCGCCGCTCATGTATTTGGCGTATAGGTTGTCCTGGCTGCGCACCCCTGCCATTGAATCCAAACGCCATGCTTGGCTTTCACAGTTTGATTTTTCGACCAGCATGACCTGCGATTTATTGAGTAGGTTTAAAACCTCCGCGGCGTGGCAAGTAAAAATAATCTGAGCTTGGTAGGGGTTCGTTCTCGGGTTCGCGAAAAGCCCTAGCAGCGGCTCAAGCATGTGGGGGTGCATATCGCTCTCGAGTTCATCGATTACGGCTATTCCGCCCGCGGACAACACATCGAGAAGCATCCACAAATTGACAAAAGCGGCCCTAGTTCCATTTGATTCCTCGAACATCGGAAGCTCGTGAGTCGAGCCGTCCTTGAGCTTATGTATGCCATAAGCGATATATCGCGGTTTCGCTTCATTACCCTGTGTAGATTCCGCCTCCTGGGGAGAATTTGTCGCAGGCAATTCGCGTATATCGACACCAGACAGGCCCAAATCCCAAGATCTCAACAACTGTTCCATCTGAGTACGCAAGTCGGGGTTGTGATGGAAGTCTGCAGAGGCAAGAGCGCCGAACTGCTCACCATAAATCCTACCCATTACGTTGATGTTGGTGCACAAGTTTGCGCCGGCCAACGCTTGAGCCATCTGCACGCCGTATTGAGCTCCAGTCGAGATTAGTGACGCATTGGGTCGTACCCTTTTTGCTTCTTTCGACAAAAAGCCGTAACCCTTTTGCTTGATGGCATACGTGTCAGTTGATTCGTCCCAATCTCTCAGGAACACGTATGAAAAGGCCTTTTTTTTCTTTGGCTTCTGATAGACGGCCTCGTGTAGAACTCGCTGTCGCGTTGCCTTCAGGACGTAGCGCCACAAAGTACCCTCGCCGTCGTCGGCGTCGAGTTCGAATTCGACGGGTTCGTTCGGCCTGGTGAAGTGAGGCTTGATCGGTATTGGTTCGCCGGGTGGCGTTGTATGGAACGAGTCGGCGATGAACCAATTCAGGAAAGCTAGAGGCTTCAGCAACGACGTCTTGCCGCCGCCATTGGGACCGATCACGGCCATTGCTGTGGCAAGCCGTTGACCAGACGGTGAGCGTGCAGCCCAGGGCGTGTTCCCGACCTTCTCGGTCATTCTCAGCGAAACCTCAGTGTGTTCGGCGAAGCTGAGAAAATTCTTTATTGAATACCTATGCAGCATGGCAGTGCCTTCTCTAGATAGGCTTAGCCTGCCATAAAACACAATAATCGACAAAATTTTGTCTATTGTGTCGAACTAAGCTCTTTCTTCATCGCCAAATCTCAATTCGCCCCGATCCTGCTGAAACCAATGTCTGTACATGCTTCGTGACACCAATGTTTGTACATCCCGTACATACTTTGGTGTCATGCCCAAAGTCTGGCCGTAAATCCCCCCATGACCTCCAGCCCATGCTCTAGTGTGAACTTCACACTATGATGGAGTCATAGATAAGTCGCCCTGCAGGTGAGTCGTGGAAGACATCGCCAGCCATTTGAAGAAGTTTCAGAAGGAACTGGCCTCCGGGACGGTGTCGCTGGTGCTGTTGGCGGTGCTGGGGCAGTCGCGCCAGGCGTTGTATGGCTACCAGATCGCCAAGCGGCTGGAAGAGGTGGGCGAGGGCGTGTTGGCGGGGAAGCAGAGTGCCTTGTATCCGGTGCTGCGCAACCTCGAGGGGGCCGGTTTGCTGGCTAGCGAGGTCGAGCCTTCGGTGAGTGGGCCGCCGCGTCGCTATTACCGTATTACCAAGCTGGGGCGCGAAGTCTTGCGCGAGTGGGTTGCCGCGTGGAGTGCCACGCGCGATTCCGTCGAATCCGTTTTGCAGGGAGGTGTTGCATGAATACGCCGCGCACGATCGCCGAATATCTCGATCAATTGCGTGCCGCTTTGCGCGGCGCCGATCCGGCGCTGATCCAGGATGCCTTGTACGACGCGGAGGAACACCTGCGCGCCGAACTGGCCGAGCAGCCCGGCCGCAGTGAGAAGGACATGCTTGAGCACGTGGTCAGTACGTACGGTGCGCCCGAAGAGGTGGCCGATATCTATCGCGACCAGGAGATCAAGATCCAGCGCGCGTTGCGGCCGCCGCCGCAGCCGAAACGCCGGACCTGGGCGGGGCGCTTCTTTGGTGTCGCCACCGATCCGCGCATGTGGGGCTCGATGTTCTACATGGTGTTGGCGCTGGCCACGGGTATTTTCTATTTTGTCTGGGCAGTGACGGGTACGTCGCTGTCGGCGGGCTTGTCGGTGCTGATCGTCGGCATTCCCTTCATCATCCTGTTCCTGGGCACGGTGCGCGCCTTGTCGTTGATCGAAGGTCGCATCGTCGAGGCGATGCTCGGGGTGCGCATGCCGCGCCGACCGCCGTATCCGACGCAGGGGTTATCGCTGATGAAGCGCATCGGTGCCTTGTTTACCGATGGGCATACCTGGACGACGTTGTTCTACATGGTCCTGATGCTGCCGCTGGGGATCATCTATTTCACGCTCACGATTACCTTGCTGGCGGTATCGGTGGCGTTTATCGGCGCGCCGTTGGGTTATTGGACCGACACGCTGGGCTTCGATGTGCATTTCGACGATGTCCGGTTCGCCGGGCCCTGGTCGGTGGTGCTCCTGTTCGTAATCGGCGTTGTCCTGCTGTTCACCACGATGCATCTGGTGCGCGCGCTGGGTCAGATGCATGGGCATATCGCCAAGCATCTGCTGGTACCGCGTTCGAGCAACTGATTCCTGGGAGACGCAAAGCATGTCCGAGGTTCTGCATAAGCTGGTCGGTCAGTGGGTGGGCGAGGAACAGATTGCGACGACGCGTTGGGGCGAGGGTGGCCCGGCCACGGCGGAAATCGATGCGCGGTTCGATCTAGGTGGGAAGGCGTTGATACTCGATTATCGCGAGACGCGCGATGGGAAGCCTTCGCTGGCTGTGCATGCGGTCTTTGTTGCCGGTCCCGAGCACGATCAGTTTCAGTTGTTCTGGTTCGACAGTTATGGCTTTGTGCCGTCGTCGCCGGCGCAGGGGCTTTGGGATGGGAACAAGCTGAGCTTTGTGCGCAGTTCGTCGCGTGGGCAGACGCGGCATGTGTATGTGTTCAAGGATGATGGCGGGTATAGCTTGGCGCTGGAGAGTTCGTTCGATGGTGGTTTGAGTTGGGAGTCGGTGATGCGTGGGGAGTATCGACGAAAGACCGCCTAGTCTTGTAGGAGCACCTTCAGTCGCGACCCATAGTTACCTTGAGGCCTGTTGTCGCTGAAAGTAGCCTTGAATGACCTCAGTTTTCCTATCGTCATCCCGGCGCAGGCCGGGACCCAGTAGCGTCAGTTTTTAGCTTTCGCGATAGAGCTGACTTTTGCAGGCTCTCGCGATAGCCGATCACAAAGCCACTGGGTTCCGGCCTGCGCCGGAATGACGAGTAGGGAGGGTCGAGGTTCCCTGAAGTCGCTCCGGAAGGGAGGGACGAGTTAGACGAGTTGCAGGTCCCTGGGTTTTGCACCGGGGAAAACGCTCTGCAACTGGCTGCCCGACAAACCCCATGTACGCGCCAACAATCCACCGAGCATGTCGCGATAATTGGTCAGCACCGGATAGTCGCGGTTCTGCAGCAAGCTCTGCTGATTGACCGCAACTTGTTCGCCGGCAATACGACCGCCGTTGACCTTGCCGCCCAACACCCAATACACCGTACCGTGGCCATGGTCGGTGCCTTTGTTGCCGTTCTCGCGGAACGTGCGGCCGAACTCGGAGACGACAACGACGATGGTGTTGTTCCATTCGTCGCCTAGCGCATTGGCATACGCGGCGAGTCCCTGGCCAAGATTGCTCAGGTTGTTGGCGAGCTGGCCGGTGGTGTTGCCCTGGTTGACGTGGGTATCCCAGCCGCCGACGTCGACAAAGCCGAGTCGATATTGGTCGCGCATCAGCGTGGCGATGCGCTGGGTTTCGTCGGCGAAGTTCTTGGCTGTGGGCGCGCCGCGGTTCGCCTTCATCATTTCGTCCTGCAGCTCTTTCGATACGCGCTGACGCAGGTCAAGGCCGTCGCTGGCGGCGGCAGCCAACGCCGTACCCTGGTACATGCCCGAAAGAATCGCGGACTGCCGTTCGTCGAAGGCGGGCTTGCCGACACCGCGTAGCGAGATGTTGGGGATATCGCGCTTGCTGCCTTGGAAGCTCAACGGCAGGGCATCGGTAAAGGCGATCGACGGCACCGTGGTCATGGCGCCAGAGAGCCGCGCCATGAAGCCTGAGCGATAGTCGTTGCGCTGGTTGCTCGGCTCGCCCGATTCGATGTTGTCCTGCGTCTCGAAATGGCTGCGCGACATATCGTCGGTACCGGCGAACGGTACGAAGGCGATCTGTTTGCGTTGCCATAGTGGATAGATCGAATCGCGCAGTACGGGGTTGAGTCCCCAGTTGCCATCCAGTGCAATCGCACTATTGGGATTGTTCGGATCGGGTTTGGCGATCGCCAGCGTGGGGCGGGACTGGTAATAGAAGTCGCTACTGTAGGGCACCAGCAGGTTGTTGCAGTCGTAGCCGCCACGTAGAAAGACCAGCAGAAAACGCGGCGTTGTCGCGGGTGCGGCAAACAGCTTGCCCGAAAAGCTCAGTGCGGGTGCTGCGAGGGCGGCAGTGGCGGCGGTGAACAGGAATTGGCGGCGATCCATGGTTGACCTCGATATCGCTTAGCGGAAATTGAAATCGGGCGAGGAGAGCAGGAAGGTGTTCCATTCCTGCTGACTGGCCGCCTTGCCGAGCGCATCGCGCGTGGCAGCGGAAAGGTTCGGTTCGATCGCGTCGTAGAACAGCCGCGTGGTCAGCATCGGGAAACCGGCACCGACTTTCGGACTGCCTTCGGGAGTGAACAGGCGGTTGTCGCCGGTGCCGATGGCGCGCGCGATTTCAAAGCGTTTGGACATCTGTCCGGAACTCGACCAGCCGACGGAATCGAGTGGCCAGCCATCGGGAGTGAGGCGGCCGAATGCTGGTTCGCCCAATTGATTGAGCCAGTTGAGCAGCGGCTTGGCGTTGACGAGCGGTTTGCCGTCATAGGCAAGCCGCACCGAGGAGACGACGAACTGCGTCGGGTCCTTGAACTTCTTTCCGCGCGATGCCAGCAGTTCCTTCGATTCGAACAGCGTGCGCAATACCTTGCCGATATCGCCGTCGCTGCGGCGGAAGGTGCGAGCCATCTTGTCGATCAGCGTCTGCGGTGGCTGGTCGGCGACAAAGTACTCGGCAAGCTTGCGCGAGACGAACTGCGCGCAGGCGGGCTGGCGCGTAATCAGGTCGACGGCCTGCTCAATCTCCTTGAAGCCGCTGCCCTTGATGGTCTGGCCGAGCAGCGTTTTATCGCTGAAATCGTGGCGCGCCGGGTTGAACTCGAAAGCGCCCTGGCGAATGTAGAGCGGCTGCATCTGAGGGTTGAGCTTGGGCGGTTCGCCACCGCGCTTGGGTGGCACGATGCCGGCGCCGGTAAGGATCAGAGCGAGCTGCTGCACGTCCTGCTGCGTATAGCCGCCATGGACGCCCAGCGTGTGCAGCTCCATCAGTTCGCGAGCGTAGTTCTCGTTGACATGGCCCTTGGCGTTCTGCGCATTGTCCAGAAACTCCAGCATGGCGGGGCTTTCCAGTGTCGCCATCACCAGGTCGCGGAACTTGCCCAGCGCATGCGCGCGGATCGTGTTCTGCGCATAGTCGGAGACGACCCAGCGAACCCGCCCCTTGGCGCCATAGACACTGAAATGGTTGAGCCAGAACCAGACCATCTGTTCCTTCAACTGGTTGCTGCCGTAGACGGCGCGCAACATGACGGTCTCCTGTGACTGCTGCAGTAAATCGTTGGCATGTTGTTGCTGGAATTTGCGCGCGTCGTTCTTGGCGTCGCCGTCCGGCATGTCCTTAATTTTTTGTTGTTCTTCCTGGAGCCGCACCAGCATTTCGTCGTTGGGCGTACTGTTGACCTCGTAGCTGCCGAGCAGCTGAGTGATTTCCGGCGGCAGGTTGTCGGTGCCGCGGTCGGTCAGTTGCTCGTCGAGAAAGCGGGAGCGGCCGAGTTCGCGATAGCGGGCGACGGTGGCGCTGTTCAAATCGAAACTGTCGCGGCGCAGCCAGGCGATATCGTCCTGACTAAGGGTTTCTTCACGGGCCAGGGCAGGCGTAGCGGCTACGCAGGTCAAGGCAAAAGCAAGCCACACGTAAGCTGAGCGTCGGGCGGTCGGAATTTCCATGCGAAAGAGCACCGGCTTTGAGGACGTTGCAAGCTTCAACGCAAAAGCCTGTGTTGTCGCCGACAGGTTTCGCGAAATCGGCGGGCCGCATTCGGTGGCGATTCATTCCTGGGTTGGGCGCAGGAATTTGCGATAACTAAAACTCGTCGACAACCTCGGCCACGGTGTCGAGCCGGGCGGCTTCCAGCTCGATCACATTGCGTACGACGCTGGCTCGTTTGCTGTTGTGCGCTTCCACTTCGATAAAGAACATATCGCTGCTGCTGTCTTCGATCGATTCGCTGGAGCTCGAGTCGTCGCGGGTGTACTGCGCCGGGTCGTCGAGTTCTTCGACGCGTTCGATTCCCTCGATGCTGTGCAGCGTGGAAATGAGCGTATCGGCATTGGCGCGGGTGCCGAACAGGCGGACACGGATCAAGGGCATGGCTAGGGCTCCATGGGTCGGGAAACCTGTGTTGCATGCTCGCGCCAGGGGTGTGTGGGGCAGGTGATGCCGTTACCATGCGCGCATGACCAAGCATTACGACCGAGCCTATTTCGACAAGTGGTACCGCGATCCGGCGCATGCCGTCGGGTCGGCTGCCGAGCTCAAACGCAAAGTGGCGATGGTGGTCGCACAGGCGGAGTATTACCTGGGGCGCCCGATCCGCAACGTGCTGGACGTGGGCTGTGGCGAGGGCGTGTGGCGCGCACCGCTGCGCGCGCTACGGCCAGGTGTTCACTATCGCGGGCTCGATGCCAGCGAGTACGTGGTGGAGCGATACGGGCGGTCGCGCAATATCGGCTTGGCCACCTTCGGGCAGTTGGGACAACTACGGTTCGATCAGCGCTTCGACTTGATCGTCTGTTCCGATGTGCTGCATTACCTGAAGCCGACCGAGATTCGCGCGGGCCTGCTTGGGATCGGCGAGATGCTCGAAGGCGTCGCGTTTCTTGAATTGTTTACCAGTCGCGATGATGTCGACGGCGATCATGTGGGGTTCTACAAGCGTTCCCCGGGGTGGTATCTGAAGGCGTTCCGCGAGGTGGGGCTGCTGTCGTGCGGCTCGCATTGTTATCTGGGGCCGCGGTTGGATCGACATATTGCTGCGTTGGAGCGGGCGCAGTGGGTTGAGTGAAGAGCCCCCTCACCCCAGCCCTCTCCCCCGGCGAAGCCAGGGGAGAGGGAGCGCAGTGAGGCAAGTTTGAATCATGCGCGCTTTTGGCTCCCTCTCCCCTGGCTTTGTCGGGGGAGAGGGTTGGGGTGAGGGGGCGCTCTTACCTACGCCTTGCCGTGAAACAACTCACGCCCAATCAACATCCGACGGATCTCGTTCGTCCCGGCGCCGATCTCATAAAGCTTGGCGTCGCGCAGCAAGCGCCCGGCCGGGAACTCGTTGATATAGCCGTTGCCGCCCAAGGCCTGGATCGCTTCCAGCGCGACATGCACCGCCTTCTCCGAGGCATTGAGCAAGCACGCCGCCGGATCGATACGCGACTTCAAGCCACTGTCGAACTGCTGCGCCACCATGTACGCAAAGCCGCGCGACGATTGCAGCGAGGTGTACATATCGGCGACTTTCGCCTGCATCACCCCGAACGTACCGATCGGTGCGTTGAACTGCTTGCGCTCGCGCACATACGGAATGACCAGGTCCATCGCCGCCTGCATCAAACCGATCGGGCCACCCGACAGCACCAGGCGCTCGGTATCCAGGCCGCTCATCAGCACGCGCACGCCTTCGTTCACTTCGCCGACGATATTTTCGGCGGGGATTTCGCAATCTTCGAACACCAGCTCGCAGGTGTTCGAACCACGCATGCCCAGCTTGTCCAGCTTCTGCGCGGTCGAAAAACCCTTCATGCCTTTTTCGACGATGAACGCCGTCATGCATCGGCTACCGGCCACGCGCGGTGCCGTGCGCATGTAGACCAGCAGCACGTCGGCATCGGGACCGTTGGTGATCCACATCTTCGAACCGTTGGCGACCCAGACGTCACCCTTCAGTTCGGCCTTGCAGCTCATCGAGCCGACCACGTCCGAACCCGCGCCGGGCTCGCTCATCGCCAGCGCGCCGATGTATTCGCCTGAGCACATCTTGGGGATGTACTTGCGGCGCTGGGCTTCATTGCCGTTATGAAAAATGTTCTGCACGGCCAGGTTCGAGTGCGCGCCGTACGACAAGCCGACCGAACCCGATGCACGCGAGATTTCTTCCATCGCCACCATATGCGCGAGGAAGCCCATGCCGGTGCCGCCGTATTCCTCGGGAATGGTCATGCCCAGCAGGCCCATATCGCCGAACTTCTTCCATAGGTCGGCCGGGAACAGATTGTCGCGGTCGATGTGATCGGCGCGCGGCGCGATCTCTTTTTCGGCAAACGCATGCACGCTTTCGCGCAGCATGTCGATGTCTTCTCCAAGCGGGAAGGGACGCATGGTGCAACTTCTCCTGTTCTTTCGTTGTATCGCGCAAACCATTAGATGATAGCCGGCTCCGCTATGTTGACCTTGGCGCACCGCACCAGATCGAGGCCCAGCCTGAGGTTAAATTGTTGCAAATAAGAATCACTATCAATTAAAATTGCTGCCTGGACGTACCCATCAGAGGGGTAGACGCCGACTTCCACATAGCGGGCTACCACTTTGAACTCCATTCTGTCGCCTTCCGCGTCGCGGAAATCCGTGTCGTTTTCCTTGAAGCTCTTGCCGCTGGCCCTGGCCTGCGCCACCTCCGTCCATGCCGACGACACCGGTGCGACCACGGACCCGCGCAAGGCGACGGTACTCGAAGGCATTCGGGTCAATGCGACGGCGGTCGATGCGTACCGCACCGATAACGCGTCGGCCGGCGCGCTCGGCAACCGTGCCTTGCTCGATACGCCGTTCTCGATCGACGCGGTGACCGAAGAACTGATCAAGAACCGCCAAGCCAACAACATCAATGACGTGTTCAAGGGCGATGCCAGCACGACGCCTTTCAGCAACGGCTACTCGGGCGAAAACTCGGCCTTCAGCGTACGCGGGCTGCAGATCGACGAATTGAACGGTTACCGCATCAACGGCATGTCGGTGCCGGCATGGGCTGCCGATATCCCGGTCGAACATTTCCAGCAGATCGAACTGCTCAAGGGGCTGTCCGGTTTCATGTATGGCTTCTCGCAGCCGGGCGGCATGCTGAATTTCGTCACCAAGAAGCCCACCGAGCAGCCGACGGCGACATTTCGCCTGGGCTATACCTCCCGTTCCTCGATCACCGAGGAGGCCGATCTGGGTGGCCGCTTCGGCAAGGATCACCAGTTCGGCTATCGCCTGGACGCGGTGAACGAGCAGGGCGGTACCTATGTCGACAACGGCTACATCAAGCGCAAGTCGGTCTCGCTGGGCCTGGACTGGCGTATCAACGATCAACTGACCTGGCACTTCGACAGTCTTTACCAGGACCGCCACATTCGTGGTGCGATGTACGGTGTGATCCCCTGTCAGGATTTTGGTGTGTGCCAACCGAACGGGCCACAATTCGTATCGATCCCGTCGCCGCTCAAAGGCAGCCAGCGCATCAGCTCGACTGACACCGGCTATGGCACCAGCATGCGCATGGCCACCACCGGCGTCACCTGGAACATCTCGCCGGATTGGACGCTCAGCGCCGACGCTGCGATGACGCTGCAAGGGCGAAGCAATCGCGACAGCGCCATTTTCTTGCTCGACAACCAGGGGCAGTATCTGGAGCACCAGTACCTGGGTTACACCGACTATCTGTATCGCAGCGCGCAGGCGATGCTCAACGGTCATTTCGAAACAGGCTCACTCAAGCATGACGTTGTTATTGGCGCGGCGTGGCAGAAAAACATGCAACGCTATGGCGACAATATCTTCGATGAAGCTGACCTGGGCATCGGCAATATCCATAACCCGAGCGACTTCCCGCAATCGCCGATTGCGTTGATTCGCCACGTACGCGATTCATCGAGCGAAACACAGGGCGCGGTATTCGCCAGTGATACCGTCACCTTCAGCGAGCAATGGCAGGCATTGCTTGGACTGCGTGCGATCGACTACACGCAAAGTGGCTACAACTATTTCGGCGACGGCAAGCGCAATGCCTTGTACGAGCGCAAACCCGTTACGCCGACTGTCGCCTTGATGTACAAGCCCGCCGCATGGATGACGGTCTACGCCAGCTACGTCAAGTCGCTGGAAGAGGGCACCAGCGTGCCGGCCGGCCAAGGGTATGCGAACGAAGGCGAAGTCTTCGCGCCAATGACCAGCAAGCAATATGAGCTGGGCGCGAAGTTCGCGCAGGATAGCTGGAACCTCAATGCCGCGGTCTTTCGCATCGAACGTGGCCTGGCGTATTCGGTGGTGCGCGACAACCAGCGCTTCATGACCCAGGATGGCCAGGTGCGCTTTGACGGCTTTGAACTCTCCGGACAGACCCGGCTCGGTTCGCAATGGACGTTGCTAGGCAGCGCGATGTGGCTGGACGCTACCAATGAGCGCGCCGATCCCACGGTCGAAGGCAAGCGGGCTTTTGGTTCGGCGCGTTTCCAGGCCAGCAGCTATATCGAATATGCCGTGCCGACCATGCCGGGCTGGGTGCTCACGGCCGGCGGTCGCTACGTCGGCAACCGGCCGCTGGAATCGAACAACAGCAATATCGCCGGGGCGTACCACACGTTCGACGTGGGCACCCGCGTAACGACCCGGGTGGGGCAGTATCCGGTGACGTTCCGTTTGAATCTCGACAACATCACCAACGAGAAGTACTGGTTGGTGGGTTGGGAGAGCATCATGAATCAGGGGGCGCCGCGGGTGTTGCGGGCTAGTGTGGAGGTTGCGTTGCAGTGAGAGAGCAAGAGCGAGGAGTGAGTGAAGAGGAGTGAGGAGTGAGAGAAGAGCCCTTGCTCTTGCTCTTGCCCTTCACTCTTACTCCTCACTCCTCTTCACTCACTCCTCGCTCCTTACTCCCCGCAGTTCGCAAAGCGAACGCTGCAGCCGCCCTCAATGCACCTTGGCAAACTTCGCCTTCACCGCTACACCCGACATCAAGAAGCCCTTATGGCATTCGTAGTTGTTCGGGTCGCTGTAAACCACGTCGTTGTAGTTGCTGACGATGTCTACCACCGCATCGGCACCCGCATGCTTGGCATCGTCCTGCAAAGCGATCAGCACCGACTGCATCACGCGGTTGCAGGTGTCCTCGTCGGACTTGGCGAACGCATTGGTCTTGCGGCTGAGCGTGACGTTGTCGTTGACCACCGTCGCCTTGCCGGCCGGATGGTTGCCGGCGAGATAGAACTTCACCGTGCCGTCGAGCTTGCCGTCCTTGGTGGCGCCGTCGATCGCCGCCTGGATGGGCAGGTGCACGATTTTGTCGGCGGCCATGCTGACGGCCGGAAACGCAAAGAGCAGGGCGGCGACGAGATAAGTAGCTTTCATGCGGATAGACCTCCTTCGGTGGAAAAGAACGTGCGCAACAGGCTCAACACAGCCCGCCGTTGACCGCCAGCACCTGGCGGGTGATATAGCCAGCATCCGCGCTGAGCAGAAACTGCACGGCGGCGGCGACTTCCTCGGCGTTGCCCGCGCGTTGCATCGGGATCGCCTTGAGAATCTCCTCGAGCGGCAGATCGTCGCTGAGCATGTCGGTATCGATCAGCCCGGGTGCGACGCAGTTGACGGTGATCTTGCGCTTGGCCAGCTCGACCGCCAGTGCCTTGGCCGCGCCGATGACGCCGGCTTTGGAGGCGCTGTAGTTGACCTGGCCGCGGTTGCCGATCATGCCCGACACCGAGGTGATGCAAACGATGCGTCCGGCTGCACGACGACGGATCATCGGCATGATCAGGGGATGCAATACGTTGTAGAAGCCGTCGAGGTTAGTGCGCAGAACCTGGTCCCAATCGTCGTCGCTCAGTGCCGGAAACGCGCCGTCGCGCGTAAGTCCGGCATTGCAGACCACACCGTAATACGCACCATGCGCTTCGACGTCGCTCTCCAGCGCCGCCTTGCAAGCAGCGCGGTCGGCAATGTCGAACTGCAACACGCGCGCTTGGCGCCCCAGGGCATGGATCTGTGCCGCGACGCCGTCGGCCTCCTCGCGGCGCGAGCGGCAATGCAGTACGACGTCGTAACCCGCGTCGGCAAGACGCAGCGCAATGGCTCGGCCGATACCACGGCTGGAGCCGGTGACCAGGACGGTGTCAGTCATGGGATATTCCTTGCGTGCCGACGGCGGCTGTCTGGGTGAAAAAGAGATCCGCATCGGGCGGGCTGAAAACGCTCAGGCGCGCGTTAGCCTCGATCCCCGCCGCCTCGATGCGGCAAGCAAACGAACCCATGCCGCTCTCGTCGTGAAACACGCGCTCCGCCTCGATGCGCAGCGTGCAACCGGCGGGAAAGCGATCGACATTGCATTTGTAGTGGCGTGTACCCAGGAGAAAGCCCAGGCGGATCGGCTTTTGCTCGTTGAGCGAGTGTGCACCGGCCCAGGCAGCAACGCTTTGTGCCATCAATTCGACACCGGCCCAGGCTGGGAAGCCTCCATCGGCGTCGCTGAAAAGGCCGCCCGCCCGAATCGTCGTCGTGCACACGATCCGTTCGGCATCGAGTTCGATCATGCGATCGAGCAAGCTCATGTCGCCGCTATGCGGCACAACGTCGGCAATCGGCCAAAGCGTCATGCCGTATCTCCCAGGATCACGCTGGCGTTGTTGCCACCGAATGCAAAGGAGTTGCTCATGACGTAGCGTGGTTTGCCTGCAGGGAGCCGGCTATCGGGTGTCGTGAAGCGCAGCGCGGGCAGGGTCGGATCGGGTACACCGTCCCATATGTGCGGCGGCAAGCGTCGCTCGCTGCGGTCGTCGGCAAGGGCCAGCCAGCAGAACGCCGCTTCGAGCGCGCCTGCCGCGCCGAGGGTATGCCCGGTCAACGACTTGGTCGAAGAACACGGCACGTCCTGCGCCAGCACGGCTGCGAGCGCCAGGCTTTCCATGCTGTCGTTGTGCTCGGTGGCGGTGCCGTGCAGATTGATATAGTCGATCTGCGCGATGTCGAGCCCGGCTTCCTGCAAGGCAGCGCGCATGGCCTGCTGCGCACCCAGCCCTTGCGGTTCGGGCGAGGACATGTGATAGGCATCGGAGCTGGCGCCGCCACCCAGGTACTGGATGGGGGCCTCCTCGCGGGTCATCAGAAACAATGCCGCCGCCTCGCCGATATTGATGCCATGGCGATGCTGCGAAAACGGATTGCAGCGCTCGGGGTCGGTGGCTTCCAGTGCGAAGAAGCCGTTGATCGCCAGACGACATAAGGTGTCGGCGCCGCCGCACAGCACGGCATCGCACAGGCCCAGCCGCAGCATGCGTTGTGCACTCATCAGCGCACGCGCGCCGGAAGTACAAGCCGTGGAGATGCCGAAGCAGGGGCCGCTCAGTTCAAGCCATTCGGCAAGAAACTCGGCAGGTGCGCCCAGCTCCTGGTGTGCGTAGCGATAGTCGGCAGGCCATGCGCCATCGCGCTGATAGGCGCTGATGCCATGGGTAGCCTCTTCGATCGCGGTGGTGCTGGTACCGATGACCACGCCGATGCGGTGATGGCCGTAGCGCGCGATGGCGGCGCGGATATCGGCTTCGATTTCCTGCGCCGCGGCCAGCAACAGGCGGTTATTGCGGTTGTCGCGGTCGGCAAGCGTTGCCGGTACGGCCGGCAAGGGGAGCTCCACGTTGCCCAACGGCAATGCATGCCCGGGCACCCAGCCTTGCGTGCTGGGCAATCGCGTGTCATCGCCACCGAACAACGCATCGGCAACGGCACCTTTGCCGGCGCCGAGATTGCAGATCACACCGAGGGCGTTGAGATAGAACGTCATGACACCGACAGGGGCTTGCGTGCTGCCGCATTGACCAGGGTTTCGTCGCGCTGGCCGGGCGGCGGCGGTGCGCGCAGGCCCCAGCGCTCAAGCAGGCCGAAATCCTTCGAGCGGCTCCACCACAGGTAAGGAAACGAGACGTTGGCGGGTTCGAAGACGAAGCCTTGCTGGCGAATCATGGCCAGGTATTCGTCGGCCGTCTTCTGCACCTCCATAGGGTGGCGGAAGAACCAGCGAATTACCCAGGTATCGATATAAGCCTTGGTCGATTCGGCAAACAGCAACAGGCCACCGGGCTTGAGCACGCGCCAGAATTCGGCCAGCGCCTTGTCCTGCTCGACCAGGTGATGAAAGGTCTGATGGCAGAACACGATGTCCACGCAGGCATCGGGCAGCGCGATATCGGCGCAATCGGAGGCCAGCAGGTCGACGGCGATGTTTTCGCGCGCCGCCTCGGCCCGCGATAGCTCGATGCTGTGCGGATCGGCATCGATACCGATCATGCGCGCGGGCTGAAACGCGTCGCGCAGCAGGCGGAACGATTTGCCCTGTCCGCAGCCGACATCCAGCAGCGTGCCGCCATGCGGTGTCGGTTCGCCGATCAGGCGTTTGAGGTCGTTGATCGCCACGCGCAATACATGGTGCTGCCAGGTATGGCTGCGCAGGAAATAGAAACCGATGCGGGTTTCTTCGACGTAGGTCTGGCTGGCGTAGGTCATGACGAAGCTGCTGAGGTAGGTGAGGCGTCGCGCTGCAATGCATGCTCGACGGCATCGATAAAGATTTGCGGAGAGACCAGCTGCATCTCGCCATCGGCGAGGTTGACGGCCACCTGGATGGTGCTGGCGCGCGTGAGCCGTTCACCGCTATGGGCATCGCAAATGAGGTAATGCAGCTTCAGCCGGTTCTGCCATTCGACCAGTTCGGCGTGCACATGCAGGCGCTGGCCGAAGCGTGCCGCGCGCACGTAGCGCAGCTGCAGGTCGATCACCGGCCAGACATAGCCAGCCTGTTTCATCTGCGTGTAGTTGTGGCCGATCGCATCGAGCAGGGCGCACCGAGCGATCTCCAGGTATTTCACGTAGTGGCCGTGCCACACGACGTCCATCGAGTCGACGTCGAAGAACGGCACGACCACTTCGGTGGTGGTCTTGAAGACGCCGTTAGCGCGCATCGTCGGCCTCCCCGGCAGGTAGCTGCCAGTACGCGTAGAAATTGAACCACTGCAGCGGCGCTTCGAGGCAGCGCTGGGCGAGGGCATCGGCGTAGCGCTGCGCCCAGCCGTGGATGGCCTCCTCGCGACGGCCACGTTCCCAGGTCGCCGTTTCCAGGAAGGCGTCGAGATAGATGCGATAGCGACCATCTACCTTCAGGCAGCACAGCAGATTGACCGGGCAACGCAGAATGCCGGCCAGCAGCCACGGGCCTTGGGGAAACGCCGCGGGATGACCGAGAAAATTCACCACCACCCGGCGGCCTTCGCGCAACGGTACCCGGTCGCCGGCAATCGCCAGCCACTCGCCGCGTTCGATCCGTTGCGACAAGTCCATCATCATCGCGGTATCGAGTTCGCTGACCTGGATCAGACGCATGCTGCGATCGCCCGCTTCGTCGAGCAGCTTGTTGAAATGCGCGACGTGCTGGTTATGCACGAGCACGTTCAAGGGCACTTGCTCGCCCAGTTCCGCCATCGCGCGGCACACGTCCAGATTGCCCAGATGCGTCACGACCAGGATCTGCCCGCGACCACCATGCTGGCTCTGCAACAACTTGTTGCGCACGCCATGCGGATCGATCAGTTGCACTTGCTTCAAGGACAGCTTGCCGCGCCACACATCCAGACGATCGAGCAGATTAACCGCATAGGCCATGAATTGCCCGAACACGCTGCGCAGATGGGGCTGCAATTCCGGCCGGCGGCTCCATGCAGCCAGATAGGTCTGGTACTGGCGCACATTGCGCCGCGCCTTGCGGCCGGAGACAAAGAAATAAAGCACGATCAGGTACAGCACCGGTGTGACCGGACCGCGGCCCAGCAGGCGAATGGCCCGCGCTGTCAGCTTCATCCAGAAGAAGCTGCCGCGTTCCTTGTGGGTCGCCCAGTGACTGCTCGTGGCGCCAGCCTCATTCATGCGCGGCGCTCCATAGCAATCGACCCGATGAATAGTTTGCGTCGCCATGGCGATAGGAAAAATGCAATTTGCCGCGCTCCCGGTCGACGCGCAGGGTCAGCGTGGCCGGCGCGCCTGGCCGCAGCAATTGCTGGAATTTCAACGCTTCCATGCTGTGACAGCGTTCGCCGGTACCTAGCCGTGAAGCGGCCAGGTTCAGTGCCCAGGCTACCTGTACGGCCCCCGGCACGACTGGCGCGGTGGCGAAATGTCCGGGGAAGTGCGCCAGGTCCAGCGGTATACGCAGCTCGATGACACGCGCATCGTCCACGTCGTGTTCGGCAACCATGATCGGTTCGCGCGGTAGCGGCTCGCGCAACAGTGCGGCAACATCGATACCCTGCGCGGCTCGCGCTTCGTCGAGCAGGCGCACGGCAAGCGGCGATTCGGGTAACGCCAGCGCCTGGACAAAAGCCGCCTTGCCGCGACGACACAGTGCATCGACGCCTTCACGGTTCAGCACCAGCACCGCACCTTCAGCCTGCACGTGCGCCTGAGCGAGCCACGCGTGGTCGCGCAGCAGTGCGGCGAGCCCGGGCGCGGCCACGTTCACGCAGCCCTCCGCAGGCGACGTCGCAGCAGCCATTCGCCACCGAACAGCACGCCCATGATGAAGTACACCAGCAATCCGTTGTAAAGCGTCCACCACGCCAGCGGCGACCATAGGGTCAGCACGGCGGAAACGACGCCGTTAAAAATAAAGAAGCCTACCCAGACCCAGGTGACCTTGCGGGTATAGGGGATCGCTTCGGGCGGCAGGTCCGGTTCGCGCACGCGCGCGATGCGCTCGATGATCGGCGGCCCGTAGATCAGGCTCAGACCGAACGCGCACAACAGGAGCGCACTGATCAGCGTGGGATACCAGCGCAGCAGGAACGACTCGCCGCTCAAGGCCAGCAGTGCGCAGTAAGTCAGCGCGGCGCCCACCATCCAGCGTCCGCCCGGCTCGCGCAGCAGTGCCGGCGCGCGAATCAGCCAGATCGAGCCGAGCACCAGCGCGAACACCGGCGGCGAGACCTTATCCATGCCGAAGTAAACGACAAATGGATACAGCAGCCCGATCACGGGCAGCAAAATGGACGTTATCCGGCGCATGCGTTCCGCTGGGCGGTCACGAAATCCGCAAGGCTGGCGATGGTGGCGAAATGCTGGCGTGCGTCCTTGGAATCCGACGCAATCCGGATGTCATAGCGCTTCTGCAAGGCGAGCGCGAGCTCCAGCGCATCGACCGAATCGAGCCCCAGTCCCTCACCGAACAGCGGCTGGTCCACTGGGATTTGCGAGGGATCGACGTCTTCGAGATTGAGCGTGTCGACGATCAGTTGAGCAATTTCCTGCTGCAATGCGTTCACGATAACGAAAACTCCTTGGCATAGAGGGCGTGCAGATGTTCGTTGAGCCGACGCGACGCGATCGGCGCGGCGGTATCGGCACCGTAACGATCCACGGGGATGTCTTCACCGACATGGATGTGCACATTGATGCGCCGATCGGGGATGCGATACCAGGGCTCGGCCTTGGTCAGGGTGGTCGGCACGACGCTGATAAAGACGGGCGTCACCATCTGAGCGCCTCGCACGGCAATCGCCGCGGCACCGCGGTGAAACACCGGCGCGCAACCGGGCTTGGTGCGCGTGCCTTCGGGAAATACGATCAGCGTCTGTCCTTCGCGCAACACGTCGGCGGCTTGTTCGAGCATCTCCGGGCTGCCGTTGTTGCTGATGTATTGCGCCGTGGTCACCGGCCCGCGCGTACAGGGGTTGTGCCACAGGCCCTGCTTGACGATGCAGTTGGCGTCGCGGATATGCGCGATCAGAAACACCACATCGATCAACGAAGGATGGTTGGCGACGATCAGCTGACCGGGCCGGCCCAGGCGCTCCGCGCCGTCGAAACGGAAGTTGAGCACGCCGGTGCGATACATGAACTGCACATGCAGATAGAACGCGCGATGGATCGCTGCGCGTGCGCGGCGTCGCCGTGCCAGCGCATCGCCGGGCAGCAGGCCGAGCAGGGGCAGGATCAGGACGCGCAGCACCAGGCCGCCCAGGCCGAAAAACAGAAAGCTCAGGCCGGTGGCGATCAGACGCCACGCGAACGCGTCGGTGCGACGCCGTGTCAGCGGAGCGGTTGCCAGATCCATCGACGTCTCTTCCAAGGGTGCTCCAGCGGTGCGCGCTCGCCAAGCTGCGAGCGAAGAAAATCCAGTGCATGCGGCCACGCGCCTGTATCGCGACGGTTATCTCCCGTCGTCAGTTCCAGGCGCCAGTCGGTTCCCTCCGCGCGCTCCCCGGGAACGACTCGCCCCACGCGCAAAGCCAGAGCATACGAGAACGGCACATCATCGATCCATGTGTCGTAAGCCGCGGGCGGCCGCTCCTCGGCGATCACCACCAGCACCGAGGGCGTGGCGTCGCCGAGCAGGCCGGCAGCCTCGACCATGGCGTGTTCGAAGGTATCGGCCTCGCCGGCGATCGCCACCGATTCGCCGCGCTGGCCGCGCAGCATCGACCATTGACCGGCAATCGCGTTATGCACGGACAGGCCGAACTGGGTCGGCGACAGCGGCTGTTCGGCCGCCACGTCGCTGAGCAGGGCGAAGGTACGCGGCGTCTCGCCATGGCGTGAGGCAAACACGAACGGCAGTTGTTCGCCCTCGGCACAAAGCGGCCAGGCCACATCCAGCGTCATGCGCGCCAGCCGGCTCAACCGGCGACGCTGCATGGCCGGCAGGAAATCGCAGCTTGGCTGTGTCTCTGCGACATCGGGAAGCGCGGGATTTCGAGCCCATGCTTGCCAGGCGGCTTCGTCTTCGAGGCCGGGCGCCCACGCGCGCCACTGTTCGATGCGCAATTCGATCATGCGTTGCACCCTGCGTGGCGGCGGAACATCAGCGACGCACAGCTACCGCCAAAGCCGAAGCTGTTGGACAGCACGCTGTCGATACGCTGGCGACGCGACGCGGTCACCAGCGGCGCTTGCGCAAAATCGGCATCGAGATGGCCGATGGCCTGGCCGGCCAGGAATTCGTGTTCGAGCATCAGCAGGCAGGCGATGGCATCCAGCGCGCCGGCCGCGCCCGGTGCATGACCGCTCAGTCCCTTGATCGACGACATCGGTGGCACTGGTGCGCCATGCTCGCCAAAGACCGATGCAATGGCCTGCCATTCGGCCAGATCGCCCTGTCGCGTCGAACAGGCATGCGTGTTGATGTAGTCGGGCAGTTCGTCGGCCCGATCCAGTGCCTGGCGAATCGCGCGCGCGATGCCTTCGGCACCGGGGCCGACCATGCTGGTCGCATCGGTGCCCGTACCGTAAGCGGTGATCTCGGCGAGAATCGGTGCGCCGCGCTGTTGCGCATGATCGAGCGATTCCAGCACCAGCACGCCTGCGCCGGCGGCCAGCACGAAGCCATCGCGTGCACTGTCGTATGGGCGCGATGCGCGCTCGGGGTGCGCGTTGCTCGTGCTGGACAAAGCGTCCATGGCGTCGAACCACAGCGCGGTAGTGTCGTGCAGCTCGTCGCTGCCACCGCACAGCACCACGTTCTGCTTGCCCAGCTGGATCAGCTCCATGGCGTGGCCGATCGCGTGCGTGGCGCTGGTGCAGGCCGAGCTCATCGTATAGCTGTAGCCGCCGATGCCGAAAATATGCGCGAGGCTGGCCGACAGGTTGCTGCTCATGCCGCGCGGCACGGTGAACGGTGAGATGCGCTCGATACCGCGCTCGCGGAAATTTTCCAGTGCGAACTGGTGTTCGCTAAGCGCCGCGCCGCCGCCCATCACCAGGCCGCAGTCGGCATGGCTCAAGCGCTCCGGCAACAGGCCTGATTGCTCCAGGGCTTCATGCAGGGCGTACCACGCATAAAGCGCCGGCGTGGCGAGAAAGCGTCGCAGCTTGCGCGGCAGATCGAGCAGACCCTGTGGATCGACGGGGCCGCCCACCCGGCTGCGCATGCCCAGATCGGCAAACGCTTCCATGTGTCGAATGCCGCTGCGGCCTTCGCGCATCGCATCGAGCAGGGCATCGGTACCCATGCCCAGGCAGCTCACCGCGCCCATGCCGGTGACCACCACGCGCGGCAGGCCGGCCGCGTTGTGGCGTGCATGCATCGCATCGGGGCGCATGCCGATGGGCATCAGGCGTGGGCCTTGAAGATCAGCGAGGTGTTGATGCCGCCGAACGCGAAATTGTTGTTCATCACATACGGCGTATCGATGTCGCGGCCGGTGCCGACGACGTAGTCGAGTTCGGCGCAGGCAGGGTCGATATCGGTGAGATTGATCGTCGGCGCAAACCAGCCGCCGCGCATCATCTCGATCGCCCACCAGCTTTCCAGCGCGCCGCAGGCGCCCAGCGTGTGGCCGACGTAGCTTTTCATCGAACTGATCGGCACGCGCGTACCGAGCACGTCGGCGGTGGCATGGCTTTCGGCCACATCGCCACGATCGGTCGCGGTGCCGTGCGCGCTGACATAGCCGATGGCCTCGGGTGCGAGTTGCGCATCGTTCAGGGCCAGGCGCATCGCGGCAGCCATGGTTTCGCTGGTCGGCTGGGTAATGTGGTTGCCGTCCGAATTGCAGCCGAAGCCGACGATCTCCGCATAGATGCGTGCGCCGCGTGCCTTGGCGTGTTCGTACTCTTCCAGCACCAACGTGGTCGCGCCTTCGCCGACCACCAGGCCATCACGCGCGCGGTCGAACGGGCGCGGCGTCAGCTGCGGTTCGTCGTTGCGCGTACTGGTGGCGAACAAGGTGTCGAACACGGCGACGCCGGGGCCAGACAGTTCTTCCGCGCCGCCGCACAACATCAATTGCTGCTTGCCTTGCTGGATTGCCTCAAAGCCAAAGCCGATTGCCTGGCTACCCGAGGTACACGCGCTCGAGGTGGGAATGATGCGGCCCTTCAAGCCGAAGAACACGCCGACATTCACCGCGGTGGTGTGCGCCATCATCTGGATATAGCTGGTCGCGGTGACGCCTTGCATCGAGCCCGTTTCCAGCATGCGGCCCATCACGCGCACCGGCTCGATGCTGCCGCCGGACGAGCCATAGGCAACACCCATGCGACCGTCGGCAATCTCGGTGTTGCCATGCAGTCCGGCATCGTGCAGTGCACGCTCGCTGGCGGCGACCGCCAACTGCGCCACGCGGCCCATCGAACGCAGGTGGCGACGCGGCCAGTCCGGCAACGTGAAGTCGTCGACAGGGCAGCCCAGGCGGCTGTTCAAGGCATCGAAATAATCCCATTCGGGCATGCGCCGCGCGGCATTGCGAAACGCGCGCAGGCGCGGTTCGATCTGCGCCCAGTCATGGCCCAAAGGCGTAATACCGCCGATGCCGGTCACTACCACGCGTTTCATTGCCATCGGCTCCCCAGGATATTTTCCATCATGTGCTCTTTTCACGCCCCAGGCTCATCGGCACCATCACCACGGTGATGCCGATGCCAAGCAGCAGCGTGAGTCCAAAATGTTGTAGCGCCGGCATCGAGCTGATCGCCAGCAGTCCAAACGACAGTAAGGCGGTGACCGCCGACAGCAGTACGCTGGTAAACGTGGCGCCGGGCAGATGCCGCGTATGCGGCTCGCCTTCCTGCATGAATACCGCGTAGTTGGCACCCACGCCCAGGACGAGCATCAAGGCCATCCAGTGGAACAGCGTCAACGGCTGGCCGAGATAGCCCAGCGCGGCCAGGGTCAGGCCGATGCCGAACACCGGCGGCGCCATGACACGCGGCATCTGTCGCCAGCCGTAGCGCCAGCCGAATACCGGCGCGATCAACACCAGCGCGGCCAGCAGCCAGAGGCTGGCGTAGTGGCGGTAACGACCAAACAGGTTCGACACGCTGGCCGGCTTGTCGATCAACTCCACGCCGGGCAGGCCTTCGGCGGCGGCGCGCAGCAGCGCGACATCTTCCTGTCCTTGCGGCACCACCAGTGCGCCAAAACCCTGCTTGCCATCGACCATCCATAGATATCGGAATGGGGTGGATATCGGCAGCTTCATCCATTCCTGGATAGTCAGCGGCGTGCCCGGCCAGGCCCCGACATACGTGTCGATGGCGTCCTGGCGAAAGCCTGCGTTCTGCAGCATGGCCTTGAGCTTGTCCGGCTGCGCAAACAGCGGCGCCAAGGCGGCCTGATTGGCCTGCTGGCGCTGCTGCGAGGGCAGCATCACCGCGATGCCGAGCCAGCTTTGCAACGTCCCTTTGTCGACCATGGCCTGCAGCCGCGCATCAAGGGCTTCTTCGCGCTGCAAGGTTTGTTCGGCCGTGTCGCCGTGCACGAGATAGAACTGCGTGCCGTTGCCCAGGCCGGTGATATCGCGGATATGCGCTTCTTGTTCGGTCACGCTGGCGGGCGGCGAAATCAGCAGATGGATATCGTCGTCGTGGCCCAGCCGCCACCAGCCCGGTAGCGCGATCACGATCAGGACGAGAAACGCCGGCCAGCCGGCGCGACCGGCGAGGCGCTGCAAACTGCTGGCCAAAGTCACCAGTCGTGGCGACATCGGTTTGGTCGGTTTCTGCAGCAAGGCGGGTAGCAGCCAGAACACGCTGACGCAGGCGGCAAGCATGCCGGCCATGGCGAACACCGCCATCTGCCGCAGGGCAGGGAAGGGCATCAGGCCGAGCAACGCATAGCCGAGCAATGAGGTACCCAGGGCCAGCAACAAGGCAGGACGCACCTGGCGTGAGCCACGTGCGGCATCCCACGACGTGCCAGCGTTGGCACGCGCGCTGAGGTACTGAATCGAATAATCCACCGCTTCGCCAAGCAACGCCGCACCGAACACCAGCGTCAGCAAATGGACCTGGCCGAATATCAGCAGCGTCAACGTCAGCGCGGTCACCACACCGATGGCCGTCGACAGAAACGCCAACAGCAAGGGGCCGGGCGAGCGGAACACCCAAAGCAGCAATAGCCCGATGCCCAGCGTCGAGATGATGCTGACCATGTGCACGTCATGTTCGGCATCGGCGCGCGCGGCAGCGGCGTAGAACAGTGCGCCGGCACGCGAGAGCTTCACGCTGGGATAATCGTGCTTGAGCGTTTGTTCGGCCGTGGCAAGCGCAGTCAATGCCGGCTGCTGCACGGCATCGTCGTAGGACGAGCCGTTCAAATCCGCCGTGACCAGCACGTAGGTGCGATCGTTCTGGTGCGCGACCAGCAGGTCGTCTTCCGGCAATAGCGGCGATCGGCTCCATGGCTGCTGTTGCAGCCAGTGCTGCAGCCAGCCGAACGGATCGTCCTGCAGCTTCACGCCGACGCCAGCCAGGAAGGGCTCGTTGAGCCGCCTTGCCAGGATTTGTGCGGCGTCATAACCCGGTGCGCCGATCGCGCTGCGGTCGCCATCGGTCAGCAGATGAAAGCGATGGACCAGATACGGCGACAGCAGCTGATCGAGATCGAACGGCGGCAGTTCGGCGGTTACCGAGCGAAACACCTTGTCTTTGGCCAGCGACTGGCCCAGCTTGCGTGCGGCATCCTTGGCGGTGTCGTCGTCGGCGTCCTCGACCAGCAGCACGATGCGATCGCCATTGGCATGAGTCAGTTGTTCGACGGCCGCTTCGGCCAGGGGATGGCGTTCTGTAGCCGGCAGCATCGCCAGCAGGTCGGTTTGAATCGGTATGTTGCCGCGCCCGAACACCAGCCATGCGCCCAGCAATGCAATGCCGACGGCAACCAGGGCAAAGCCGATCGCCCGGCGGCGCAGAACCGGCGCCGTCATGGGCTGCCGAGTGCGCGCTGTTCCAGCTCGCTCAAGGAGCCTGCAGCGCGCGTGTTGCTGAAGCGGATAGCGGTGTTCTCGCCGCTTTGCAGAGCAATGCCGATGCCATCGAGAAACTGGCCGCCATCGAGCGTAATACTGGTGAGCACGCGTGCCATGCGCGCCTGCTTCGGTGTGAAGCGCAGCGTCCACTTGGCCGGCGTGCCCTCGGCCTGCACATTGAACTGACGCAGCGCTTCGTCCGGTTTGCCCGCCAGCATGCCTTGCAGCATCTGCGAGACCTGCGCTACGCCGCGATCACCGTTGCGCACGGTTTGCAGATGGCCCTGATCGTCGACGCGCGCGGTGCGTGCGCCGGTCAAGGCAAGCGTTTCCTGGTAGGGGTCAGTGGTCTGCCACAGCATGCCGTGGCCGATCACGAACAACAGCTTGCCGCGGCTGATCTGCGGCGTGGCCAGCGCGGGGTTGTCGCGTTTCTGCTCGAAGTCGGCGCGCACCTGCGGGTGACTGGCCAGTTGATCGAGCGCGTTTTTCAGCAAGGTCTGGTCGGCAGCTTGCGCATGCACGCCAAGGCATACGAACAACAACAAGAAAAGAACGATCAAGCGGCGCATGCGGTACTCCGTCGTTTACGCCATAACAGCCCCGGTGCGCGAGGCAGCATGCCCAGCAGCAGCCGCGTATGCATGGCTGAGATACGGAGGTTATCGCGCAGCATGCGGAAATGCGAAAGCCCATTTTCCGGATAGATCACCCGCGTAGGCAGGTTGCGTACAGGTACGCCGCGCCACATCAGGCGTACGGCGATTTCCGTGTCGAAATCCATCCGCGCTGGCGGAGCACGGCGGGCGATTTCCGCACAGGTTTCGTTCAGCGGATAAAGCCGGTAGCCGCACATCGAATCGCGCAACTGCAGGGACAGCGTTTCAGCCCATACGCAAACATGCGTGACATAACGACCGTAAAGCCGTGCGCGCGGCACGCTGTCGTCGTAGATCGGCTGGCCGCAAACCATCGCATCGGGCGCGACCAGCCCTTCGGCCAGAAAACGCGGCACATCGGCTGGATCGTGCTGGCCGTCGGCGTCGATCTGCAGCGCATGGCTAAAACCTGCCTTGTGCGCCGCCAGCATACCGGTGGTCAGCGCACGGCCCTTGCCCTGGTTATAGGGCAGGCGTAGCAAGGTGATGTTCGTGTCTTGCGCGGACAACGCATCGAGCACCACGCGAGTGGCCTCGTTGCTGCCATCGTCGACGATCACGACCGGCAAGCCATGCGCACGCAGCGCCTGCGCGGTGGCGGCGATCGTGTCTTTATGGTTGTAGATCGGAATCAGCGCGCAGGGACGAAACGCCGCAAGGCTGACGGCGGCGTGAGCGGACGTGGCCGCAAGCATGCCGACGCTCAGCGATTGAGCAGGGCACGCACCGTCGCGACCACGTCGCTGACCGTACGTACGTTCTTGAAATCCTCGGGCTTGATGCGCATGCCGGTCATGTCCTGCACCTGGATCGCCAGATCGACAGCGTCGATGCTGTCCAGCTCCAGGTCGGTGAACAGGTGCGTGTCGGGTGTGACGCGCGCCGGGTCGATTTCGAAGGTATCGCGCAACACATCCTTGAGACGCAGCAGGATGTCTTCGTCGCTGATGCCGGTGGCCATGATCGTGCTCATAAACTTTCCAACCTGTCCTTACTCGTACCGTCCGTGTGGCGTGCCATGGCGGCTGTTTCGGCGACAGCTCTCATCCCTTTGGCGGCCCCAAAATCCGGCACAACGACGTCCCCGCAGCCATCAGGCCGCCCGGCGCTTCGTAAATATTCGTCCGCGGAGCGGACCCCCCAAATACACCCGCTACGACAAGCACTTTGTAGGGGAAGGCCTACAAAATGATGTTTCTGTGAAGATTTTAGCAGAGTTCTTCGCACATGCAGCGATTTGGGTCTTAAGTCATGGCCGCCTGAGACGCCGCCATCTCCATGGATCGCAAGAAAAAACGCCGGCACGGAGCCGGCGTTTCGAGGCTACCTGGCGAACCGGTTACTGACCGCGCATGCGGCCGGCGAAGCGGGTACCGCCATTGCCCATGTGCGGCAGCTTGATCTTGCCGATCGCGCTGATGCGCTCTTCGGCGAGGCGGTCGGCGGCCTTGTAGGTCGGCACGTTCTCGGCCTTGGAGATCTCGAAGATGCGGCCCAGGTTGTAGTAGATCGTGCGCATCATGCGCATGGCGCGCTCGCGGTTGTAGCCGTCGATTTCCAGCGACACGTTCATCACGCCACCGGCGTTGACGGCGTAGTCGGGGGCGTACAGCACGCCACGACGGGTCAGCTCGTCGCCGATCGCATCGGTGGCCAGCTGATTGTTGGCCGCGCCGCAGACGATCTTCGCCTTGATGCGGTCGATGGTCTGCTCGTTGAGCGTGCCGCCCAGCGCGCAAGGCGAGTAGACGTCGGCGTCGACGTCATAAATCTCGTCTAGGCCCACCGCTTCGCAGCCCAGCTCGTCGACGCAGCGCTGCACCGCATCCTTGTTGATGTCGGTGACGAACACCTTGGCGCCCTGTTCGCGCAGCAGCTTGATGAACTCGCTGCCCACGTGGCCGGCACCCTGCACGGCGTAGCTGTACTTGCCCACGTCTTCGTTGCCGTGCTTGACCTGCAGCGCAGCCATCAGGCCCTGCAGCGTGCCGAACGCGGTGAACGGCGACGGGTCGCCCGAACCGCCATGCACCTGGTGCACGCCGGTCACGTATTCGGTTTCACGGAACACGTATTCCATGTCGTTGACGTCGATACCGACGTCTTCGGCGGTGATGTAGCGGCCGTTGAGCGAATTGACGAAGCGGCCGAAGGCGCGGAACAGCGCTTCGGACTTGTCCTTCGACGGGTCGCCGATGATCACTGCCTTGCCGCCGCCCAGGTTCAGACCGGCCACGGCGTTCTTGTAGGTCATGCCGCGCGACAGGCGCAGCACGTCGTTGACCGCATCCTGCTCGGTCTTGTACGGCCACATGCGCAGGCCGCCCAGTGCCGGACCCAGCACGGTGTTATGAATCGCGATGATCGCCTTCAAACCGGCGTCCTGGTTGTGGCAGAAGACAACCTCTTCATGCCCGGTCTTGGCGATGGTTTCGAAAATCATTGGAACGCAGACTCCACGTTTTTTCGGTGCCATGGGGATGGCACGCAGGATGGCGGCGGGGGTGGGCTTGGAGCTTCCCCGCCAAGGGGTATGCCTGAAACTCAAAGCCCCGGCCAGGGCCGGGGCGATGAACTCATTTCGACAAGTTTAATACGTCGCCGGGGGAAGTGCTTTCGCGGCGCAGCAAGAGCCAGCGGAGAGCGGCAAACGTGCCTCAGTCAGGCCCCCTCTCCCCTGGCTTTGCCGGGGGAGAGGGCTGGGGTGAGGGGGCGCTCTTAGCCCTCAAACCTCAGCCCGCCACCCAAACACCAGCCCGGAAATGCCACCCGCCATGCCCTTGCTCCCAATGCGGATGCACGTAGTGATACCCCGGTCGCACCACTTCCCAATGTCCCGGCGCCGCCACGTATTCGCGCCCATTCCAGTGCCAATACCCGCGTGCCCACACGTAACCCGGGCGATATGCGGGCTCTACCTCCACAACCCGCTCCGGCGGCGGCTGCGGCGCAATCACTTCCTCCACATATTCCCGCTGCACCGGCTGTTCGACGATGACTTCGCGGCGCGGCGGCGGTGGGCGGTCGTGTACTACGCGTTCTTCAACACAGCCACTGGCGAGCAGCACCAGCGCACCGAGCGCAACATATCGAATGGTCATGCAGAGTTCCCTTTGGAAAGTGGCTGTATTCAAGCGAAAGGCGCTTGCGGCAACTTGACGTTACCGGGCGGATGTTTTTGCGGTAATTACAAGTTCTTACAAAAGCGGGCGCCACCAGACGAGGTGGCACCCGTTAGCCCCTTAACGACCCCAGTAACCGTCACGGAAGCGCCAGCCGTTGCCGTAACGCACCCAGCCGGCGGGACGATAGATATAGCCGCGGCGCACGCGCTCCCAATGACCGCCGATCCACACGTGGCCGACCCGCGGGCCGCGCCATGCCCAATAACCCGGCGCCCATACCCAGCCAGGGCGAGCCACCGGGACGCGTTCGAAACGCGGCGGCGGCGGGGCGACACCCACCTGCACGATGACTTCGCGCGCAGCTGCCGGCGGCACATAGATGGCGCTGCCCAGGGCCAGTCCCAGACCTGCGACTAGAGCAAGCTTGCGAATGAGCGGGTTCATGAAATCTCCTGATTCTTATGTCGACCGCGATGTGCGGTAAGCCAGAGAACGTAGGTTTCTGTCAGCTGTTGACGATATTTCCTGAGTTCGTTCAGCTTGGAGCGAGCGACCTGTCTGATACGTTCATCTGGAAAAGAACGAACGATCGTGCTATTTTCGATTCATGACGACTGCAACCGCCACCGGCAAGCGCGCTACGACCCGCGAAACTATCCTCGAGCACGCCTACGAGCTGGCTCGGAAGGACGGCCTGGAAGGGCTGTCCATCGGCAGCCTGGCCCAGGACGTGGGCATGTCCAAGAGTGGACTCTTTGCCCACTTCGGCTCGCGTGAAGAACTTCAACTTGCCGTGTTGCAATGGGTGGAGACGCGTTTCGTGGGCAGCATTTTGCGTCCGGCGCTGCTGGAGCCACGCGGCTTGCCGCGCCTGCGCGCGATGGTTCTCCACTGGAAGGAATGGGGACACATCCATCAGAGCGGCTGCGTGTTGCTGAGCGCCGTGGGCGAATACGACGGCCGCGAAGGCCTGTTGCGCGAGGCCATCCTTAAGCAGCAGCGCGGCTGGCGCGAGCAGATGCAGCGTGCGATCGGACAGGCCGTGGAACTGAAACAGCTCGACGCCGACACCGAGGCCGAACAGTTCGCTTTCGAAATCTACGCATTGATGCTTGGCCTGCATCACGACGCTGGCTTGTTCGGCTACGAGGAAGCCAGCCAGCGCACGGATGCCGCCTTCAACCGACTGCTTGGCAGTTATCAAACCACCGTGGAGCGCCATCATGGCTAAGGCGAACGCACATGCGCATGCCAGCGCAAAGATGAAGTTCAAGCTCGGCGTCGTACGCGCCGGTTTTGTTGTCGGTGGACGCATAGCGCCCAAGCGCACCGCCAAAAGCGCGGCCCTGCTTTTCGCGACGCCCTTCGCCAGCAGCCGCACGCGTGCGAAAGCGGCAAACGCCGATGCCGAGATGCAGCGCGGCACGCTCGACGTCAAAGGCGAAACCATCGCCACCTACGTCTGGGGCGACCCCGTCAAGCAGCCCTATGTGTTGCTGGTGCATGGCTGGTCAAGCTTCGGCTTGCGCTATTTGCCCTGGATCACACGGCTGCGTGAACTGGGCTATGCCATCGTCAGTTTCGATCAGCCAGGTCATGGCAACAGCGGCGGCAAGCTGTGCACATTGCCCGATTTCATTGAGACCATTCGCGCCGTGGGTAAGCACTACGGGCGCGCCGAACTTGCCATCGGGCATTCGTTGGGCGGCGCGGCGTTGGCGCTGGCGCAAGACGAATGCTGGCATGCCAGGCGGCTGATCCTGATCGCGCCGGCTGCGGACATGACAGATGCGGCCTCGCGCTTCTTTCGTTTTGTGCGCCTGGGTCAACACCTTCTCAACCCCTTCCTTGGTTGGCTTGAGCGTTGCACCGGTGTGCCTGTCGCTGACCTGCAAGTTCACCAGCACCTGGCGAAACTCGGTCAACCCGGCTTGATCGTGCACGATCTGGAAGATGCCGATGTACCGTGGGGCGAGGGCGAGCGTTATGCACGTTATTGGCAAAGCTCGCGTCTACTCACCACCCAAGGTTTGGGCCATCACCGTGTGCTCGATGCGCCGGAAGTGATCAAGGCATCGCTGGCGTTTATTCGCGGTGAAGTGGTCGGTGAGCGCGTGGTCGGTTCGACGAATCTGCCGTTTTGTGTGTAACAGCCAATCTAGAAACACCTTCTCCTACTTCGTCATCCCGGCGCAGGCCGGGATCCATTCCTCAGTCCCCGCTCGTCAGATGACGTGTGGCAAGCATATGCGCTGAGGCATGGATCCCGACCTGCGCCGGGATGACGAAACAGGCGGCTTTTCCAGAGTTACGACCGCCACGTTTTTCTGTTGATCACGGCACTGGCCTATTTCGTTAACGGCGTCTCTACGCCTGGCCCGAATCGCGTTGCTGCTGCACCTCGTCATGCGGCCTAACGGCCCCCAAGCTACAATCGGGGTCGTTCTGTACTCCCCGGATTCCCCGCCCCATGAGCACGACCGCCAAGCACATCCCCGTCTCGGACACGCAGGCGCAAGCCGCGCCGTTGCGTTTCGTTACCGCCGCCAGCCTGTTCGACGGGCACGACGCCGCGATCAATATCATGCGCCGCATCATTCAATCGCAGGGCGCGGAAGTCATTCACCTGGGCCATAACCGCTCGGTCGAAGATGTGGTTCGTGCTGCACTGCAAGAAGACGCCGACGCGATCGCGCTGTCGTCCTACCAGGGTGGTCACGTCGAGTACTTCAAGTACATGGTGGACATGCTCAAGGAGCGTGGCGCGGCCCATATCCGCGTGTTTGGCGGCGGTGGCGGCACCATCACCCCAGAGGAAATCCGCGAACTCCAGGCCTATGGCGTCGAGCGCATCTACCACCCCAATGACGGCATGAAGCTCGGCCTGACCGAGATGATCGAAGACGTCATGCAGCGCACCGGCAACGCTGCCGCCAAGCATGCGCAGGAACAGGCGCCGGCCAAGGTCGACGTCAAGGACGAGATCAGCATCGGCCACATGCTCTCGGCTATCGAAGAAGGTCGCCTGGGCGAGAACGAGCTGGCGCACCTGCGCAAGGAATGGGCGCTGGCCGGCAAGAGCACGCCCGTGCTCGGCATGACCGGTACCGGCGGCGCGGGTAAGTCGTCGGTAGTGGATGAACTGCTGCTGCGCTTCCTGCATGCGTTCCCGGAGATGCGCATCGCTGTACTCGCCGTCGACCCAACCCGTCGCCGTAGCGGCGGTGCCTTGCTCGGCGATCGCATCCGCATGAACTCGCTTCGTAACCATCGCGTCTATATGCGCTCGATGGCCACGCGTCGCCAGCACGCCGCCACCAACGAAGTGCTGCATGACTGCATCAACTTCCTCAAGAGCCAGCCCTACGATCTGGTCATCGTCGAAACCGCCGGCATCGGCCAAAGCGATTCGGAAATCGTCGATCTCGTCGATTTCCCCGTCTATGTGATGACCAGCGACTACGGCGCGGCCAGCCAGCTCGAAAAAATCGACATGCTCGATTTCGCCGAACTGGTCGTGCTCAACAAGTTCGACAAGCGCGGCGCCGAAGACGCGCTGCGCGACGTGCGCAAGCAGTGGAAGCGCAACCGCACCGCCTTCACCCTGAAAGACGAAGACGTGCCGGTGTATCCCACCATCGCCAGCCAGTTCAACGATCCGGGTGTGACCTGGATGTTCTCCAATCTTTGCCGATTGATGCGCGGCAAGCTGTCGCTCGCGGCCGAACGTTGGGAGCCCAAGCTCGACACATCGCTGAAGGAGCCGCGCGCCACCGTGCTGATTCCGGGCGCACGCGTGCGCTATCTCGCCGAGATCGCCGAGCAGGGCCGCGGCATCAACAGCGGCATCGAGCACGAGGCCGAGTACGCCAGCAAGGCGCAGCATTATTACGAATCGCTCAAGGATCTCGGTGACGACAAGCTGCCGAAATCGCTGTCGCGCTACAGCCACGACGATGTCGTCGAAGGCGGCGAGGCCAAGGTCGACCGCACCTTGTTGCTGTTGCGCCAGCGCTACAACGCCGCCGTCAAGGAGCTGAGCAGCGAAGCCATTCACCTCCTGCGCGACTGGCCGGCCCTGTACAAATCCGTCACCGACGAGGTCAACGAATACAAGGTTCGCGACAAGGTGATTCGCGTCGACAACTACCGCGAATCGCTCAGCCACCAGAAGATCCCGAAAGTCTCCCCACCCAAGACCAAGGACTGGGGCGATCAGCTGCGCTTCCTGATGCGCGAAAACCTCCCCGGCCACTACCCGTACACCGGCGGTGTCTACCCGTATCGCCGTACCGGCGAAGATCCCACCCGTATGTTCGCGGGAGAGGGCACGCCCGAGCGCACCAACCGCCGCTTCCATTACCTGAGCCAGGGTGGCGCAGCTACGCGCCTATCCACCGCCTTCGACTCGGTCACGCTGTACGGCGAAGACCCGGCGCCGCGCCCGGACATCTACGGCAAGATCGGCAACTCCGGCGTCAACGTCGCCACGCTCGACGACATGAAGAAGCTGTACTCCGGCTTCGATCTGAGCTCGCCGTCAAGCTCCGTCTCCATGACCATCAACGGCCCCGCGCCGATCATCCTCGCGATGTACATGAACACCGCGATCGATCAGAACGTGGAGAAATACCTCAAGGCCGACCCGCAGCGCTGGGCCGAGGCACAAAAGAAGATCGAAGGCTTCTTCGCCAACGGCAAACGCCCGCAATACTCCGGCGAGCTACCCAAGGGCAACGAAGGCTTAGGGCTGGGCTTGCTCGGCATCACCGGCGACCAGCTCATCGACGCCGACACCTACGCGCGCATCAAAGAAGAAACCCTGCAAACCGTCCGCGGCACCGTGCAGGCCGATATTCTCAAGGAAGACCAGGCACAGAACACCTGCATCTTCTCGACCGAATTCGCGCTGCGCATGATGGGCGATATCCAGCAGTACTTCGTCGATCACAAGGTGCGCAACTTCTACTCGGTATCGATCTCGGGTTATCACATCGCCGAAGCCGGCGCCAACCCGATCAGCCAGCTCGCCTTTACGCTGAGCAACGGCTTCACCATCGTCGAGTACTACCTCGCGCGCGGCATGAATATCGACGACTTCGCGCCCAACCTGTCGTTCTTCTTCTCTAACGGCATGGACCCGGAATACACCGTCATCGGCCGCGTCGCCCGCCGCATCTGGGCCCGCGCCATGCGCGAACGCTATAGCGCCAGCGCGCGCAGCCAGATGATGAAGTACCATATTCAAACGTCGGGCCGTTCGCTGCACGCACAGGAAATCCAGTTCAACGACATCCGCACCACGCTGCAGGCGCTGTACGCACTGTTCGACAACTGCAACAGCCTGCACACCAATGCGTATGACGAGGCGATCACCACGCCGACCGAAGAAAGCGTACGCCGCGCCGTGGCCATCCAGCTCATCATCAACCGCGAGCTGGGCCTCAACTTCAACGAAAACCCCTGGCAGGGCAGCTACGTCGTCGACGCGCTGACCGACCTGGTCGAAGAAGCGGTATACAAGGAGTTCGAAGCGATCAGCGAGCGCGGCGGCGTACTCGGCGCCATGGACACCATGTACCAGCGCGGCAAGATTCAAGAAGAATCGATGTACTACGAGCAGAAGAAGCACGATGGCAGCCTCCCGCTGATCGGCGTCAACACCTTCCTGCCCAAGGACCACGGTGGCGAAATCGCCACCGAGATCGAGTTGATCCGCAGTACCGAAGAAGAAAAGGGCCAGCAGATCGACAACGTCCTGGCCTATGCCAAGAACCGCAATGACCTCGCCCCACAAAGCCTCAAGACACTACAGAACACCGCCCGCGAGCGGAAAAACGTGTTCGAGCAGCTAATGGAGGCGGTGAAGTACAACTCGTTGGGGCAGATTAGTCATGCCCTTTATGATGTGGGTGGGGAGTATCGGCGGAATATGTAAACGGGAAAAGGGCGCTCAGGCGCCCTTTTTACGCACTGGCTATTTAGCTGCACGCCCGATTGAGCATCCTCTCTCGCTAATAAAACGGGGAGAGGTTTTATGGTTTGCGCTTTTTCAATCCTTGATGCTATACGGTGCCGGCTTGGCAACTCATCCTCTTAGCCTGCCAGATGAAAGGACTCGATGCGCCCCACTTTATTTGCGGCTTCAAGCACCTTTGGTTGTTGGATCACGTTCTTCCAATGCTTCTTTATGCCTTGATAGAACGGCGTTAATGGCGTGTCTGCGTAGTTCTGCATTTCGAGGAGTGCATCATTTCGCCATCTGACACTGTGCAAGCGTTCGATCAGCAGGTCGGCAGCGGCGTCTTCATCACCCGTCATCAGCAGTGCATCCTCCCATTCGCCTATAGCCTGATCACGATTGTTACGTAGGTAGGCCATATGTGTAGCGATGGCCTCGTTGTCTTTTTGCTGTATCGCGATCTTCAGTAAAATTCTCTCCTGCTGCATGCGTCCATAAGAACTCGTTCGCCCCGACTTCGCGGGCGAGTCTGCAGTGGTAAGCGCTTCCAAGGCTTCTTTGGGGTGAAGTAGATTTGCATCGAGGTTGGCCAGATCGATGGCCTGGGTGACGGCACCATACTCCGTGCGTTGCGCAGCATTGGCGAGCTGTGCGACGGCTTCATCCCATTGGCCCTGACCCTCCAACGCCTTGCCGCGCTGCCCAAGCATCCAGACGTACTGTTCTTTGAAATCCCTATAGAGGTTAGGTCCCTTGCCCCCGGCTACTTTGGCATTGATATCGTCGGCAATGGCGATGACGCGTGCGTATTGCAACGACCCATTCAGCAGTTCCTGCAGGTGCACCAACGGAGCAAGTTTGTCCGGGTGATCTCTGGAAAACGCCTCCGCCTGCTGGATGGCGTCGTTTGCCACGCGATCGATGTCGAGGGAGTCATCGATCGAGTGAGTGATGATGTCAAAGCGTTTGTCGACGCGCATGGCGATAGTCGAACGTACGGAATGGATACTCCTTGCAACGATACGTGCCTTTGCCATGGCGCCTCTATCGATGAGCAGTCGAGTCAGCTCGAGCCAAAGGCGACTACTGTCCCCGTTCTCGGCAGACCAGTGCGCATCGAATAAGGCTTCGAGGAATGCCAACTCATCGTTGGATGCATCTGCGGAGTCCAATTCATGCTTTATGAGGTAAAGCGTGTTATCTGAAATACCACCTAGCTCATTTGGCCATTGCCGGGCGATTACAGCAATGCATAGGGCAGCATCACGATAGTCGTGAATCCGGTAGGACGCATCCATGCGAGCCAGCCACGCTGGCGGTTTTGATGGGCCGCTCGTCGCCTTTACGAGGAAATTGCGCGCTGTCTTATAATCGCCTTGCTGGTAGTTGATGACAGCACCAAGCAGTATTGCTGCCCGTTGCTCTTTAGAAGATAGCTTGGCAAATGTGGGTGATTGCAGGATTTCTTGTAACAGCGCCATTGAAGCGGTCGAATTGCCGCGTTCTTGCAGTGTGACCGCGTCTTCCAACTTTTCCCGGATGATCGTCATGCTGTCGGTTGCGATCGGCGTAGACGGCTTGGTTACCGATGCCGGCGTGATGCTCGGTAGCGCCATGAGCGCGATGAAAAACCATGCCTTTCGCATGCCCGTCTCCCCCTGGAGTAGATAGCATAGGGTGCGCGATTTTGGGGCAACGGGGAAGAGGGTAAAGCACTACGGGCTATGTGCTCTTATCTTGGGGACTCACCGGCTCCATAGATTCTGGCGTGCAGAAACGGGCCTGAACAAAGTGGCTCGTTAGGCACTGCTGGAAGCTAGTCATAGCTCCTGAAGCGGCTCAAGAGCAAGTTACAGGTGTTCTTGGCGTTATATATGATGGCTACCGGCTCTCCCCTTGACTGCTTGATGGAAAACGACTTCATTTCGTAGCTCGGGCCGCCATCTGCGCCTGGCACGGGCATGCTTCTCGGCTGGCTGCCGATTGCTTTGGAAAGGAGCGCTTCGTCAGGGCAAGAGCCAGGCCTGAAAACAATGGTGAGCGAGGTCAAGAACCTGCCGTGCCCGTCCAGCGTCCATCGAATCACGACCCTTTCGATGCCCATCGATGATTTCCGCGGTATGTAATATCCAAAGAAATCCGGGCGGTCGATGCTTGAATACGGACCTGTCCAGATAATCTTGTCGTGAAGCTCGGGAAGTTTCAGTATGCGGGCCACTGACTCTATGTTGATCTCAGCATCCCTTTGCGCCAGTGTGGTGACGGCAGTTGCGACATCCATTGGGGAGTCATGAGTTACGGAGACTGCATCCGCCGCCTGGACGTATCCGACGGTCGATAGCGAAACTAACCAGGGTGCGATCAGGCGGCGAACTCGCATTGTTCTTTCTTTTCCTTTAGGTGAACAAGTTGCTCATCGACGCCATGAATGTAAGCACTTTTGTGGTCTGATCGGTTGCATCCATCGTCCTTTGCGGATAACCGCGCCGGAGTGCCTGAGCACCACATCGAAACGTTAGGCATCAGATACATAGGAATGGTTATTTGGCCCAGACATTTCCATAGATCTCATACCACGGCACCTGGGGTATCCTGAGCATCCCCAGAAGAATTCATGTGTTTTGCGATTCTCTCGTCGAATCATGGCTAGACCGCATTTGGGGCAGAGCGGCGTGGTGTTGGTCTGACTGGAGAGGATTGGTTGCGTCGGGCTAGGTCCTCTTTGTACCGAGCGCACCATCAAAAGCAGCGCTTCCCCATGAACCAACTCTATCGGCTTACCCGCCGCAAACCGCGCGGCGTCATTGGTATAGCTACCCAGCGCCACAATCTTGACCTCATCGGCCCCATGGTGCGCTAGCAAGCCATACATCTCCCGCACCACGTTGACGGTTACTTGCCGCGTCCGCCACTGCTTGCATTGCACGAGTATCCTCTTGCCCTCCTTTCTGAGGACAAGATCGATTCCGCCATCTTTGCCGCCAAGGCCAGTCTCTTCGACGGAATAACCCTGGCGTCGAAAGGCCTCGCCAATCAATAGCTCGAATTCTTTCCAGTTGAGTGAGCGGATGCTATCCAGCCCGGTCTGCGTTTCGAGCAATAGCCGCCGACGCCGACGACCAAGGTAGGACACTCCCGCGCCGATCCAAGAGGCACCAAGAACTAGCCAGGCGAATGGTGCGTAGATCCCTTCGGATGCAGCCTTCCCCATGGCAGCGAGTACCGGGCCACCTTGAGAACTGAAATACCAGCCAATGCCATAGCGGATCGCCATAAAGGCGACCAAGCCAAAGATAATGCCTACCTGCCAGGGCATCGAGGTAATGGCCTCAATCCCACCCTTATTCCGTTTTCCCATAACTCCCCCTGAGTCTGGTCGGGCGAATATAAGCCTGCCCCCCCTCTTTTGTCACTGACTCGGAATTTAGGCGCCGTGGACCCGTCAGATAATGGGTTAGATTAATGGGGCTGTTACACAGCCGAACTCACAACGACTGGGTATGCAGGGTTGAAGTTGTTAATCGCAAATTTTTGGGGCAAATATGGCAGACGGATCCCTGAACTACGTAGCGTTGGAAAAACGCGTCAGCGAATATGCCCTCAAGACATCTGACACAGACCGCCCCGGTACCCTGGAGCGCTGGTCCTTTCTCGCGGGCTGGATCGTTGCAGGTACTTCTGCTCTTGTCGGAACGCTTATCGGCGGCAAGGTAGGTTTATACATTGTCTGGACCGGCTTGGCCGCAGAACTCATCTGCTTCCTCATCACTATCGTTTGCTTGGTGCGACGCGAATGGCGCACTTTCCATCGCCCGCACGAGCTGTACTCCAAAGAGTTGGAAGAAAACTTCCATGGCTACCGAGAACTCGTGCGTTGGGTGTGCGAACACCCCATCGACGACATTGGTCAGCGCCTGCGATATCTGCGCGACCGTAAGCTCACGTTCGCTTACCGCTTTGGTGTGATCACCGGAGGTATGGAGCGCTACGGATTGCTACCGGTTCTCGTGGTTCTGTATCTACAGTTCAAGGACTGGTCGTTCGGCGACTGGCAGGCGCTGGGCCACGTGCACATCGTAGGAGGCTTGCTGCTCTGGATGCTCGTGATCTTGTATATGGGCGCATGGTCACTGGTTCGGCTGAAGAGCCGCATGGATACCTATGAAGTGCTGCTCGCCGAGGCTTTGTTGAGCAAGGAACAGGAAGCAAAAGGCGCGTAGCACGCGGCTCTGCGCGACACGCAGCAAGGCCAAATTTCAAACCTGTCCTACAGACATTCAACACGCGTTATGCGATGTTCGGCAAGTCGCCCGCGCGTTCGCGATTAGGATGCCGCGGGCGACACTGCGTAAGCAGTAAGCGCGGGCCGCATGGGCGGCAACCCATACGGCCCGCTGACCACAACCAACTTTCGAGGAGTTGATCATGGCTAACGCCGATCATACGGCACGCGCGCGCCCCAAGGTTCACTTCGGGCCACTTTCCCTCTCTCAACAGCACACGCGAGATCAGGCCAGCATGCTGGGCGACGTGACTCGCGGCACGCTTGCCATCGTGCGCGTGCTGGCTCAAGGCGTAGCCGCCCGACGCGCCGCCCAGGTGCAGTCTCCCCATCGGAACTGGCAACTGGACGAGGTCACCGTCGACGGACTGGCCGCCGCGCTGAAGATTCTGAGCGAGCGAGCCGAAGCGCTAAGCCGTCCCGACAGGGAGGGCAAGGACGCCTAGGCAGCCGGGCGCGACGGACCAGTGAGCCGGGCGGGGTGACGCATGTGGCACCTCGCCCTTAGTGTGCGCAGGGTCGAAGGATAGCCGTTGAGACAAGGCGGCTGCTCCGCCATCCTCCACAGCAAAGGCCGCAGTATCCTTTTTCCTGGGGGTGTGTGAATTATGGATTCCAAGCGCGACAGACGAAGCGAAGAGAAAACGCTTCAACAATTGGAGGGTGACGAATGGGAGCCGTGTGTATCCGATTCCGAGATCATCCAACGGTTATTCCAGCTGCGTCAGAAGCCTCTGAACCTTCTTGACGCGACGGATCTCCGGACAGCGATTCACTTTGGGGTGGGTCTGAAGTATGTGATGCCGTTAGCTATGGATTTGCTCTGGAGCGACCCCTGGCTGGACTCTGGCAACTATGCAGGCGACCTGCTGGAGGCTGTGTTACGAGGCAACGCCGAGTTCTATTCCAAGCATCCAGATGGCTATCGCAGGGCTGTTGCTATCGCAGCTGATGCAAAACGCGTCTATGACGCCATGGATATGGAAGGCCAGCAGGCTTCGGGAGTTGATGAGGTATCCATCAGGCGGCTTGGCAAGGCCGTGGCGGAGTTGGAGGCAATTCGCGTCGTTACGTTGCCGGCTCGCTGAGAGCATGAGGCAACAGAGCGCTTTCCTGGTGTCGGTGGCTGGATTCGTCGACAGCTGCTATGTACGTCCGCAGCAAGCTCTCGCTCGACCAGACCGCTTTGTCGATGGAGTTCTCCGCCTTGCGCCGGGAAGTTTCCAGCAGCTCGGTGCAGCGTTTGCTATCACCCTGCAAGGCGGCGATCAACGCTTGGCAGCGAGGCTGCAGCCATGGCAGCGACCAAGCGAGCTTGGCGGGTATGGTGTCTTTTGCCAGTTCGGCACTATCCCCGGTGAGCATGGCCCGTGAGAATGCGAACTCTGTCCGTAGTATTACCAATAGGTCGGAGATCGCCGTTTTTTGCGCGGGAGTCATAGCTTGCTCCTGCGCATCGAACGCAATGCGCCGGGAGTCTACGCTTGCCCAATGGCCACGGTTTTGATCGGCTTTCAATCGGTACCACAGCGCGACAAGCGGCATGGGTGCCGGTTGCCGCTCCAGTAAGGCCACCTCGTCCTCGGGTAGCTGATCTGCCGTTTGGCCTGCAAAGGAGCGCGATATCAATCGCATGTGCACGCGACTTGGTGCATTCTCCTCCAGGCCACGAAGCAATCTAAGAAGGGTCAGGCCATCGGAGGCCATGGCGCCTTGGTAGGGGACCAGATTGACCAGAGCGCTGCCTAGGTTCACGGCGGCGAAGGACAGTGCCAAAGAGGCGGTATGTCGCGGTAACAGCAGCCATCCGCCTATTCCGCACAAGAGGGTCATTACAAGGTTGCCCAAGGGGCCGCCCAAGGTCAGGCTGATCAGTTGTGGGCGTGCCGGTTGCCCGAACAATGGGATAGCCTGCACAAAGCCACCGATATGGCGGTGTGGGATGCGTGATTGACGCATCCGCCAGCCGCGGCGTTGCATATGAAATTCCAGACCCGAAATGTTCATCCGCAACACCGTCATGCCGTAGAGCCGGGCACCTGCCGCGTGTCCCAGTTCGTGTACGACCAGGCTCAGCCAAATAAACAACCATATAAATGGGATGGCAGCTTCTGGGGTGCCTTTATCCATGCAGGCGAGATAAAACGCGATCGCGCCCGCCGCAACCGATAGTGTGACCCGAACGCCTCGTGCAAGTTTATTGATCCGTGGTTTCATGGCGCGCGTAGTTCATTCCTTGATACGGTGTGATGTCATGTGGCAGCCCATCCTTTCAGGACGCCAAATGAAATGACTCGATTCGTCCCACTTCATTCACTGCCTCACGCACCTTCGGGCGCTTGATCACATTCTTCCGATGTTTCTCGACATCTCGATAGAACGGCGAAACCGGCGTGTCGAGGTAGTCCTGCATTTCAACAAGGGCGTCATTGCGCCATTTCGGGTTGTGCAGGCGTTCGATCAACAGATCGGCAGCGGCGTCTTCGTCACCCACCATCAGCAAGGCGTCCTGCCATGTGGCAATGGCTTCGTTGCGGTTATTGCGTAGATAGGTCATGTGTTCGGCAATGCCGGCTTCGTCTTTTTGCTGTACCGCAATCTTCAGCATGACCTTCTCCAACTGCATGCGGCCGAAGGCACTGGGCTCTCCCAGCGTTTTCAGCGCATCCATGGCGTCCTGGGGGCGAAGGAGGTTGGCGTCGAGGTTGGCGAGGTTCAGCACCTGGCTGACGTTGACGTGGCCGTCCTCGGAGAGCTGGGCCGCGCTGGCGAGTTGGGTGGCGGCTTCGTCCCAGCGCCCCAGACCTTCCAGCGCTGCGCTGCGCCGATTGAGCATCCAGGTATAGAAACCGTCGTAATCGGAATACAGTTCCGGACCTTTGTCGCCGGCGACTTTGGCCGCAGTGTCGTCAGTGATGGCGATGACACGCTGGTATTGCAGTTTGTCATTCAACAGATCTTGCAGGTGTACCAGCGGGGCCAGCTTGTCGGGATGTTGCTTGGAAACCATTTCAGCCTGTTGGATTTCCGCCGCCGCCATGCGGTCGATGTCGAAAGCATCCTTGTTCGCCTGAACTACCACATCGAAACGTTTATCGATGCGCATCGCTACGGCCATGCGCGCCGAATGGATGCTCTTGGCCACGATGGTCGCCTTGGCGATGGCGCCCTTTTCGATAAGCAGGCGCGTCAACTCGAACCAATAAGTGTCGCCGTATCCGTTCTGGTCGGACCAGTGTGCATCGAATAAGGCTTCGAGCAGCACGAGTTCCTCATTGGAGGCATCGGCGATATCGAGTTCGTGCTTTATGGCATAAAGCATGTGATCTTCTATGCCGCCAAGCTCGTTTGGCCATTGTCTGGCTATCGTCGCAACGCAACGGGCGGCATCGCGATAGTCCCGCATCCGGAACGCGGCATCCAGGCGAACCTGCCACGCAGGCAGCATCGGCAACGGGATATCGGTGGCCTTGACCAGAAATTCGTGGGCGGCCTTGTAATCACCGCGGTCATAGTCGATGGCGCCGCTAAGAAACAGGGCGGCCTGCTGTTCGTTTGGAGGCAGCTTGGCGAATGCAGGTGACTGCAGGGCTTCCTGCAATAGCGCCATGGAGGCAACCGAGTCACCGCTTTGTTCCAGCTTGACCGCTTCGGCCAGCTTGCCGTGGATGGCCGCCATGCTGTCGGTTGCGACCGGAGCCGATGGTTTGGATACCGACGCCAGCGCCAAGCCCGGCAGGGCCATGAGCGCGATGAAAAGCCATGTCTTGCGCATGTCCGTCTCCCCCTGGAGTACAGCAGTTAGGGTGCATGGTTTTGCGGTTGTGGGAAAGAGGGGGCATAACGCGAACAGGTGGCCGGCGCGTCTTCCCAGCGAATAGGACATGACTAAGTGCAGGAGCATAGACAGGAAGGTTCGGTCGTCTAGCTGTCCGTGCCTTATCCGCAATTCGGGGTTAGTCAACTATGGGCTTTCGCTCCGCCGGCAAGCGACGTCTTCGTCGTCCGGTGGGCTGGGTTAACTGTGGAGCAAGCTGATGGCGCAAGGCGAACATGTAGATAAGCTGTTAGGTCTGTTATCGGGACAAGGTAAAGCGGCCTATTTTGGCGAACCGGTTTCCGTACTCGAGCATTGTTTGCAGTGCGCCTATTTCGCCGAGCAGTCTCGTGCCGCCCCGGCAACGGTGGCCGCGGCGCTGCTGCACGACATCGGGCACATGCTGCACGGGTTGCCCGAAGACATTGCGCAACACGGCGTGGACGGTGGTCACGAAGAACTGGCTGCCGCCTATTTGTCTCGTTGGTTCGGCGAGGACGTCACTGAAACGGTACGCCTGCACGTTGCCGCCAAGCGCTATCTCTGCTCGACGGATCCCGGTTACATCGCGCGGTTGTCGCCAGCGTCCATCGAAAGCCTGCTTATTCAGGGCGGTCCCATGGAACCTCATGAAGTGGCCGTATTCGAAGCTTTGCCGAATGCGAAGACGGCCGTGGGGCTTCGTCGTTGGGATGACGAAGCCAAGATTCCGCAGTTGCAGGTGCCAGGATTGGAGCACTACCGCCCGGTTCTTCTGCAGGTATCGAAGTCGATGGGGTGATGTGCCCGATGGGCCTGGCGCGAGCTGATCTCAGAACCAATCAGCGTAGGTTGCCGGAAGGCATCAAGCGCGGCCATACAGGTTTGGGTGTCATCAAGATCTCCGAATGTCCTATCCCGTGGCCGGCGCGGCGCTGCGACCTTCCGGGCCCAGTGATATAGCCGGCTTCTGTCGAGGGGCGTTGATGCCATCACTTACGCTGGCGCATGGGGTGAAAAGGAATTCTGTTGCGCAAGATATTGCGAATGCTGATAATTCTGGACGTCCCAGGGTCGCATTGCTGCATTTTCCTCGCGATTCGGGCCTGCATCTTATGGGGGAGGGCGCATGGTCAGAGCAATGGGGCAGGTCGTTCGCCCGTGTTTGTTGATGGCGTTTTTGATGCTCGGATCTACAGGCGTGCATGCCCAGCCAACCTCCGATGCTCGCGCGAGGGCAGATCGGTGTGGCTATAAAAGCTACGAGAAAGTGATTGAGTCAACTCGCTTGTTGGTTTTGAACGAGTCGAGATTTCGCGTTCCCGCTGGATTTTTAGGGCCCAACAGGACATACGGCTGTGTGCTGTTTGCCTTTGATATCGACCGGGATGGAGAGGCGAGAAATATAGAGGTTGTCAAATATTCGTCTACGAGAATCTTGGTAGAGAGCGCAAAGAGATCACTGAGTAAGTATCGATTCGAACGTGATGACATATCACCTCAGAAAAAGGTTATTTTTTTCGAGATAGATGCCTATCGGAGTCTTCTTGCATCGCCTGAAATTAACAAGTCGGATTAGAAGATCCGGTTTTACTTTTTTGCCATTGTCGTGCAAAAAAATGCCAGGCACGGAGGCCTTTGCTGCTGTTATGTTGCGTAGCTTAATCGCGAGTGGTGAGTGTAATGATTAAGAAATTATTTTTTTTGACGGTGCTATTTTTTATTTTCGTAGGAAGCGGGAGTCCCGTTTTTGCGGGCGGCGTGGGTGATGAGATTGGATGCAACTTTCCTGATGCCGTTTTTAATTATTCGTATCTTGATTCTTTAACGAATTCATTTTTGCCTGGCGATGCGGATTTCATTAGTCACTCAAGTGATGGAATGAGTTCTGGAAAAACTCAGATATTTCTATGGTGCGTTTATAGAAATAAAAGAGTTGCGCCGGGGTTTTTTAAAAAGATAAAGATGCCTTCGCTATTGGCAAGGAAGGATGACGCTATCAACTCTATATTATGGTTGATGATGAAGCGTGGCGGCTATTTTTCGGGCGCGAACCCAAGGGTGGGGGAGTCATATGAATCTTCTCTTTCTTCATGGTGGGAAGGTTATAGGACGGTCCATCCTCGCGAAGAGCTCAAGCTGGAGTTGTATTCAGGTAAGAGCGAGCTACCCCAGAAAGCGATGAGCAATGACGTATATGGCACGGAAGATGTAGACCTTGCACTCAGGCAAGGGATGATCGAAGAATCCTCGGGCAGGAGGATAGATGCATTTTTTCACTACTTAAGGGTGGCCGGTTATGGATATCAAATTGGATTGACCGGGGTCGCACTGTTGCTCCCCCAGCTTGGTGGCGACAAGTGCGTCAGTCGCAGCGCTTACTACGTACTACTGTCTGGTTCCATTGCACCAGTCAACTGGGTTGGTCATGAGGTAAAGAACCAGAACTATGCGTTGCAGAAGCAAAAATAAGTGGTTTATGGACGCGACGGTCCTCTTCAGGAGGATCGTTGTCAAGATAACAAATGGCGGAGTTAATAGACGGATTGCTGGGATGGTAAAAAGGCCTAAATTGATCGATCTTCCTGATGAAAAGTCGGTGCATCGATATATCCGCAGCTTGCATCTTCGTTACGTTTTTTTTCTGATCTTGCTTTTATCGTTAGTAGCTTGGTGGGAGCGGGGGTTTTGGCGTGCGGTTATAGGAGGTGTGTCGCTTTACGGATTCTTGGTACTAATGGTGTTTCTTGCTGACTGGTCCGACGCCGCCAAGCGAAAAAGAAAGACGGAACGTGGCCACGGCAACGAGGATCTGGCGTATGGCGAACAAGATGTCACGCGCTGGGAAAATTCCATGCTTGAGCTATTTGTAGACTGGTCTAAAGGATTGGCTGAGAAAAATGAAATGGATGGGACGACTATCGAGGTTACTCGAAGTGAGCCATCGGGCAATCCTTCCGTTCGACTAGATGTGGATACGCCAACAGTGGTTGCTCGAATCACCGTTTGGGAAACAGGTGCCTATGACGCGGAGGTGATTGATGTGAAGACCGGAAAAGTCCTGTTTCTTCGCGGAGGCGCTCTGGAAGGAGCGATGTTTGATAGAGAATTCGAAGATTTTTTTTGTGCTATTGGTTTGCCCATCGTTCGCTGAGCTTCCTTGGAACCACAGTGGTTTTGATCTTGCGTGCTTGCATGGGCTCACAAGAGCGCGAAAGTGGCTGCCTTTTTCCTTATCCAGATTAGGCGTCATGGCGGGCGAGGACCATGGAACGACCCATTCCAGCCAGGACCCAGGGCCTTGAGCGGCTACATCCCGACGCTTATCCCTCCAATGGCACCACAACACGCTCTTACCCTCATATCAACTACCATGCGCTCACATCCTCTGAGCGCACGCCATGTCCCCTGAGTCATCCCGTCGAACGGCCGACGCCGTTCGACACCCGTCCGTGGACGCCCCCGCGGACCGGCTGAAGTTCAGCGGCGACAACGCTTTCCATCGTGAGCTGAGGCGGCGGGTGGATGATTATTTCAGTCAAAGCGAGCACAAGCAGCGCGACAGCGGGCGGATGTACCTGAAGACGGCGGTCATCCTTGTTGCTTTCGTCTTCTCGTACGTGTCACTCGTGTTCTTTGCGGCGACGTGGTGGCAGGGGCTGCTGCTTAGTGTTGCGCTAGGCATCACCATGGCGCAGATCGGCTTCAATATTCAGCACGATGCCGGCCACCAGGCGTATTCGGAGCGTCGCTCGGTCAACAAGTGGTTGGCTCGCACGCTCGATCTGGTGGGTGGCAGTTCGTATATCTGGCATTGGAAGCACGCACACTTCCACCATACCTACGTCAACATCGACGAGTACGACAGCGATATCAACCTGGGGGCGTTGGCGCGGTTTTCGCCGGGACAGAAGCGTCACTGGCATCATCGCTGGCAACATATCTATCTGTGGGTGCTCTACGGCTTCACCGCGGTGAGCTGGCATCTGCATGACGATTTTCGTGATATTGCCACCGCCACCATCGGCAAGCGCCCGATGCCGCGGCCGCGGGGCAAGGAACTGGCAGTTTTCGTGCTGGGCAAGGTGGTGTTCTTTGGTCTTGCCTTTGCGCTGCCGCTTGTCTTTCATTCGATTGGTGCGGTGTTGCTGTATTACACGATTACCGCGATGGTCGCGGGCTTGCTGCTCGCGCTGGTATTTCAGCTGGCGCATGTGGTGGAAGAAGCCTCGTTTCCGGTCGCTAATGAAGCCGGGCGTATGGACAAGCCCTGGGCGATCCACCAGCTAGAGACGACGGTGAACTTTTCGCGCGATAGCCGGCTGATTACCTGGTTGGTCGGTGGCTTGAACTTTCAGATCGAGCATCACCTGTTTCCGCGCGTTTGCCATGTTCACTATCCGGCGATTTCGCGGGTGGTGGAGACGGCCTGTCTTGAATATGGCGTGCCGTATCGGGCCAATCTCTCGTTTGGGGCTGGTATCGCTTCGCATTATCGGTGGCTGCGGCGGATGGGGCGGTAATGCGCTCGCGCTGAAGGGCTCGGCTGCAACGCGCGTTTGCGTCACGGCTTGTCGCGACTGAAGTCGCTCCTACAAACTAGGACAAGCCTCGCTATCTTGTAGGAGCGACTTCAGTCGCGACCATTCGAAGCGCTACCATCTCCCTTCGGAGGCAGTAAAGGATCGACAACGCCATCGATCATCGCAGGGACGCCGGAGGGAGCCAGCTTCCCTTCGAACTGCCTCATATACGCGAAAGCGCAGGCCAATTGCAGGTTGTACTTCGCCTCACTGTCCATCCAGGCAGGCGGCCATGCTGCGATGGCCTGGCAGCGATCCTTCAGCACGGCGGGATCGGGTTCGCGACCGGGTATGCCGCGATAGCGCAGCACGATCAGGTTGGCCTGGATGTCTTCGGCCAGCTCGTTGTAGTACGACAGATTGTTGCGATAGGCGCCGAACTCACGAGAGTTCAATGCAGGCGTTATTTGCGGATTTACCGACAGCGCCGCCGCCTTACGCAGATAGAGCTCCGCCTGGACTGGGTCGGAAGCCATCATCGTCGCCCCCTTGTAGTAATACGCTTTCATCAACGCCGGCATCTGCGAGGGCAGGGGATGGTCGCCCCACCAGGTGATGACGTGTTCGACGCTGTGTTCGTAGACCGCGTGTTCGGTTTCCTTGCTGAGCTTCTCCGGCAGGTCGTAGCAGCCCAGGACGCAGGCGGCGACAGCATCGGGTTCGCCAGCCTGGAGGTGACGCCATTTTTCGGCACGCCGTGCGCTATCGCGTTGGTCATCCACCGCATTGGATACCAGCGCCACCGGCACCATGGGTACAGCCAGGGCTGCGTACATGGCATTGCAGCCGAACGAATGGCTGGTGGACAGAATGTTGCAGTTGCTGGTCGCACAGCCGCTCAGCAACAGGCCCGAGCTTGCGATCAGGCCCCTCAGGTGCCTGCCAAGCCAGGTTTGCATCGTATGGCTCACGTTAGTCCTTTATGTGGCGTGGAAGCGCGCAGGCGCATGCGGCTCGGATCAAATCCCGAGCATCCGCATGGCCCTCGCGGTGGCAGTCTTGGTGCGCTTATCGTTGGGCGATCCGTCGATCAGCCACAGGAATACCAGGGCGGTATAGAAGAGATTGAGAGATACGAGACCTGGAAAGGATGCTCGTTTATGGGGCGATACGCACGCATACATGACTCGCGCCGTCCTTTGCATTCGCGCGAGCGCCTGGAACGGATGCAGGAGATCGTATTGCATGACACGTTTTACAAAGCGCTTCATGGAACGATTCTGGTCGAGACGTGTATCGATGACCTCCGCCATGCAACCCGCCGGCGTAATCAGGAAGGAAGCTTGCATGCTGGCGTCGGAGACGTCACTTACGAACCAGAGAGCCTCTGTGGCACCGGAAGGAAAAATCTCTCGCCAGCGGATCGCATCGCCGAATACAGCCTCCGAGGCTAGGGCGAGGGTCTTGCGGTTCACACCATGCTCGGGCACCCATTCGACGAATGCCTTGCTCAAGAGCCGGCGGTCATTCGAGGCCGGAAACGCATTCCAATCCATGTTTTAGTGAGCCCCGAGAATCTTTACGCTCAAGCGTATGGCTCTGCGTAACAGTTGTTGTGAGATCGAGCCATCTGCCAGCCAGACGAGTACGCAAGCGCTATAGAGCACAACGAGACTCCATGTCTTGAACTGTCGACCCAGAATGGAACGGGGCATGGGCCGATCCTGAAACCGCCACATCGCCCTGGCGGTTTGAGCGGTTCGGGTCAACGTATCCACGGGGTGGAGGGCATCGGACTGGGCCAGACGACGCACAGCTCGTTTTATGGGAGTCTGGTCGTTAAAGCGATTCAGGATGATCTCCGAAAGCGGTGCAGGCCCCCGCGTGTCGAAGCGGACGGACATGACGTTATCGGCGTAGTGATTCAAATCCCATCCCAGACTGCGCGCGCCCGCAGGCCAGCGCGCGTGCATTTCTTCGGCAGATAGGCCACGCGCAAAGCAGAAGCGACGAAGTGCAGTGGTGTTCCATCCGTCATGGCCAGCTTCCTGAGCAAAGGCGAGGACAAGAGCTTCGTCTTTGATGGTCGAGTGACTGGCTGTCATCTGGCTTTGAGTGGGAGGGCGCGCGCAGTCTCAGCATATGGTGCTGACCATCGGCACGCCAGCCGGCATTTCAAAGTGGTCATGACAGATGGACAAAAAGTGGTCATTTCGGCGAGCCAGTGCTCGGCGATAGCGTAGCTCATACGCCAAAAGGCTATTGGAGACTGTCCATGCACGCGCTAGCGAAGGTGTTTATTTTCTCCGTATCGATGCTGGTCACGGGCTTGGCGCCCGCATGGGCCGATCAGGCGAGCCCGCCATCCGTTGCAGCGCCTGCCGATGGGCAACATGATTTCGACTTCAATATAGGCGTCTGGCATACGCATATCCGACGTCTGAAAAGCCCGTTATCCGGAGCGTCCGACTGGATGGAGCTCAACGGCACCGTTACCGTGCGCAAGGTCTGGAACGGCAAGGCCCAACTCGAGGAAATCGAGGCCGACGGCACTGGCGTGCATTTCCAAGGGACGACGTTGTTCTTGTATGACCCCGCGGGCCATCAGTGGCGACAGTATTTCGCCAGCAGCGACGAGGGTGTGCTGGAAACGCCCAGCGTGGGCGAATTCAAGAATGGCCGCGGGGAATTCTATGACCAGGAGTCGTATCAGGGCCGCGCCATTCTGGTGCGTGGCATCTGGTCGAATATCACGCCGAACGCGCATCGTTACGAACAGGCCTTTTCCCAGGATGGCGGGAAAACCTGGGAAACCAACTTCGTTGCCGATCTGACGCGGATCAAACCGGCAGGGGCTTGATCCCGAATACGCTGGGCGGCGTCACTGCGTCCGCCGCCCAGCCTTATCCCTTGCGAGGACTCATCAAGCGTCTGGCTTCTTTGTCGCCTGCTGCGCCAGTTGCATGGCTTTTGCCACACCGCTGACCGCTTGCGCTACCGCATCTTCGGCGGCTTTCATCGCGTCTTCGGTGCTCTTGTATCCGGCGGTGATCGCGGCGAGCACGGCAGCGTGCGTGCTCGCGAGCTGGGCTGCGACGTCGTTGGGCTGCGACTCGGTATCTTCGTTTGCCATCGTCATTTCCCTTCTTGCGACTTGCCGGCGGGACCGTTCTTTGCCAGTGCGCTCAGGCGCTCGAGCGTTTGCGCGATATCGTCGGAATTGAGCGCCTCGCTGGCAAAGCGCAACGCTTCCTGCGGATTCGAATCGAGGATCGATCGAGCAGCAGCGGTGGTCACGGCGTTGCGCAGGATGTAGAGCTGCTGCTGTTGCGCAACGGCATTCTGCATCGCCAGGCCGATGGCTTGCGCCATGACCTGGTCCGCCATGGCGCGCGTCAGTGCCTCGGACGAGCCAAGCACCGTTTCGTTGACCTGGGACACCGCGTCGGTGATCTGGCTGTTGACTTCGGTTTCGTCTGCCATGGTCTTACTCCTTCGGTAGCGGTTCACCGAAGAGCGAGTTGACGCAACGCGTCACGACGGCCTGCGCGATGCTGTTCGCATTCTGCTGGTTGGCTGCGGCGTTCTCCATCGCGATGCCGAGGGAGTGGGCCGCGGTCTGGTAGACCGAACCCAACGCCATGGCGGGGGCTTCCCCCAATACCTTGACGTTTGTTTGCGAGACCGAATCGGTAATCTGATCGTTGACTGCAGTCGGAAATGCCATGGACGTATCCCCTTATTTGCCGGCTGAGCTGAAAAGCGATTCAACGCAACGCGTCGTCACCGCCTGCGCGATCTGATTGGTCAATTGCTGGTTGCTTACCGCGTTTTCCAGCGCAATGCCGATCGAATGGGCTGCGGTCTGGTAAATCGATCCCATCGCCATGGCCGGCGCTTCAGCGAGCACCTTTACATTGGACTGGGTGACGGCGTCGGTAATCTGCGAGTTAACTGCGGTAGGAAATGCCATTGTCAAACCCCCTGTTTGAAAAAAGCCGATCGAAAGTCGCGCAACACTACGCCTATGCAAGTGTCCGTTGCAAGGGATTTGCTAAGGCAAGTAATCACGGAGATGGACTACTTGCCCATTTTCCACTAAATCAATGCGTTGAATTAAAGTGGAAGATTATTGACAGAGCGATTGCCAAATAAAGTCTCGTCTTGGCACCTGACTTCAGGTTTGCCGCATGAACGCTGTTACATGAGCGGCGATCGTATCGGGTCCATCCTCCAGGCAGTAATGTCCAACGCCTGCCAACCTGTGGATAGGTGCCTGAGGAAACAGTTCGCTAAACAGGGGCAGGAAGTGCTCGGCATGGAGCGTGCGATCGGCCAGTCCCCAGATCGCAAGCGCGGGCCTGGACTGGATCTGTCGTCTTGCGCCTGCATCAGGTGTTTCGAAACGGTGCGCGTTTATCGCAAAACCCTCGGCCCAGCCGATAACGCCTGCGCTGTCGGACGGGTCCATGAAGTGCGCTCCGTAGGCACGCAACCAAGTGTCGCTGATCAACGCATGATTTTCGAAGCCGTTGAGCTTCAGCGTGCTGAGAATATTGAAACCGAGCTCGCCCAGTACGGTTTTCAGGCGGTCTTGCGATTGCGCTTTCATGATCCATTGAAACCAGGGGGATACCTGGGCATTTGTCGTCAGGCGCTCGACGAGGCTGGCTTGTCCGAAGGGTGTGGGGCCGTTGGCAGCGATGATTCTGCGAATCCGATCTGGATGCCGCGCCGCCAGTCCCATGCCGACCGGGCCGCCGAAATCATGCATGACCAGGGTGATGTCACGCAGATCCAGCGCAAGCACAAAGCGTTCGAGATTATCGACATGGTCCTGGAGCCAATAGGTACGGTCCTGCGGTGTTGCGCTTTTTCCAAAGCCCATATGGTCGGGCACCAGCACGCGACAGTTTTCATGCAATGCCCCAACCAGATGCCGGAAGAGATAGCCCCATGTGGGTTCGCCATGCAGGCAAAGCACTACTTGCCCGTCACGTGGCCCTTCATCGATGTAATGCATCCGAAAGCCTGGGGACTCGGTGAATTTCGCGGAATAGGGAAAGCTGCCGTTGAATGTTTCGTCGGACTGGATCATCGATGGTGCGCCTTGAAGGTTTTGGTTTTAAATTGAAACCAATTGCTTTGTAGCATCACTGGTTTTATCTTGCAACCTTCAGAGGCGAGGCAGCGATGGTAAAGCGAACCACCCACAACGAATCTTTATGCGGCGTAGCGCGGCCGCTCGATGCCATAGGCGATGGTTGGTCGCTATTGATCGTGCGTGATGCGTTCGACGGCATGCGCCGATTTGGAGAGTTTCAGCGGAGTCTTGGGCTTGCCAAGAACATTCTGGCCGCGCGCCTGCGCCACCTCGTGGCTTACGACATCATGGAGACGGTGCCGGCGTCCGATGGCAGTGCCTATCAGGAATACATTCTGACGGAGAAGGGACGGGCACTGTTTCCGTTGTTGGTAGCGCTCAGGCAATGGGGCGAAGATTTTTTCTTTGAGCCCGGCGAGGCGCACGTGGTTCTGATGGATGCCAAAGGGCGACCTGTTCCGAAGCTTTTGCCACGCTCACAAGATGGGCATGTGTTGGGTTCGGAAGACACCGTCGTACGATTGCCTTCCAAGCGTCGATCAAAATAGAGGGTTGGAGCTAGTTGTCGATCAACGGCCGCCGCTCGCCGCATAGGCTCGGATGGACTCGGACGCGCGATGCTGGAATTCCGACGAGGCGAGTATGGACTTCATGCGTCCCGGTACGTCTTTGTGCGCGGGATACAGTTCGTTGAAGGCGATCTGTTGCGCCGATGTCAGCGGCCGCCGGTCCGTGATCGCTTGTGACGCGCCAGATGCGTAGTAGTCGGCAAGCGCGCGCGTTTCTTCCACCGTGAACTTGTTTCGAAGCGCCGAGGCCATGACTTTGGCCACTTCGTCGCCGCTCAGGTGCGATGTCCTCTCGCCAAGCGGGTCGAACGCGTCATCGAGCCTGGCTCGGGCGGCATTTGCTTTGAAAGCTTCGGTGAGATGCGTGGCGGCAAAGAAGCGCTCGAGATTGGCGTCCTTTTCCGAGCGTATGTCGTCGGCCTTGGCGGCGAGCGACAGCGTTAATCCCGCTGTCAGGATCAGAGTCCGGTGGACACGCATACGGGTCTCCTTGCCTGGGGTTCTGGCGAATACTGTAGTCCTATAACCCCAAGCTCGGCGAGCGGGCTCGTTCGTAAATTAAAGCGACCGAAGCGGTGCAATATTTCGCGCTCGTAGCGCTATTTAGCGCCGCGTCGCCAATACGCCATCCAAGGCCAATTGTGCCTTGAAACCGGCCTTCTCCAGACGCTTTTCCACTTCGCGCGGCACATCGCGAGCACTGGTGAGTTTGTTCGGGCTGCCGGTGTAGTGAAACAGGCGACCGCCGCGGCGAAGTACACGCGCGAGTTGATCGTAGAACGCCTGGGAATAAAGCTCGCCTGCGATGCCGAAGCGCGGTGGGTCGTGCAGCAGCGCGTCGACCGAGTTGTCGGCGATGCGCATGATCGTTTGAGATACGTCGCCATGCTCAAGCTGCAGGCGACCGCCGCTGGCAGGCGCATCGGGATCCGGCGACCACGGATTGAGCGTGCGCAACCACAGCACATCCGGGTTCTTTTCGAACGAATGGATACGCTCTACGCCAGCCTCCAGGCAGCAGGCGGCGAAGTAGCCAAGGCCCCCGCAGGTATCGAGGACTATCTTGCCCTTCGGCTCGACCAGCGCCACCTTGCGACGCGCGTCCTCGAACGGCGAGTCCTTCGCCGTGGGCAGCATCTTGATGCCGTCGATCTCGAACGTAGGTGCGCCCCATTCGGTAGGAACCAGCTTGATCAGCGAGCCGGAAAAGCGCGATACCGGCGCAAAATCCTCGCCGTCCCAGTAGTAGATCGTGCGATCTTTCAGTTTGCCGGGAAAAGGGTAGGGCTGGCCTTTCCAGCGCCACGCATTCGCTTGCAACGTCGCGCTGTCGTTCGAGCACCCGAGGTCCAGCGACCCGGTCCATTCCGCCGCGCCAGCATCGCGTGCAGCCAGCAGGGCGTCGGTATCGGGACGCGTAAGAAGAGGGCCGGAATAATGCGACACGACGAGCTGATCTCCTGGGGCGAAAGCGGGGTGTACCGATCGCCATTCTCACAGGGAGACCCTTGAGGGGAAAGAGCGACCTCGACAACCATGCAGGTGCCGAGGTCGTCGTTCGGCCGGATTACTTCTTCTCGATCGCCTTTACCGCATCGAGCGTCTCCTGAACATGCTTGGTGGGGCTCAGGTTGGAATAGACGTGGGTGATTTTCCCCGACTGGTCGATCACATAGGAGGTACGGTCCGACCAGCCCGGCTTCATCTGCAAGGTGGAGTCGTATTCCTTGGCGATCTTCGCGCCTTCATCGGCGGCGACCGGGAACTTGCCGCTGCAATGCTCGGTTTCCTTTGAGAAGTCCGCCAGTTCGCTGGTATTGCCGGCGGTGACGCCGATCACCGTCGTATGCATCGCCTTGAACTGATCGATGGCCTGGGAGAACAGGTGGGCTTCGACATTGCAGCCGGAGGTATGCGCGGCGGGGAAGAAATAGACCACCACCGGGCCCTCCTTCAACGCGTCGGCGAGCTTGAACGTAAAGGCTTTGCCAGCGAGAAAGGCCGGTGCCGAGAAGTCGGGCGCCTGCGTGCCTTCCTTCAGTGCGGCGAACGCCGGTGCGGCCAGGGTGGCGGTACCGACCAGGGCGAGCGCGGCGAGCTTGATGAGTGACTTCATGACAGTGATTCCTCGGGTGGTTGGGAGGGCAACTGAGTCTATACGTCTGATGCCGGGTTTGGTTCAGCGCGTACTTCACGCTTGGCTCGAAAGAATTTGAGGCGATCAGTCGATGGGCTATTGACGACCTATGTGCCACATAGTACTGTGCGGTACATGGCTGAGAATGACACCCCGACTCTTGCGCTTGAGCTGCGCCGTGGCGTGATCGTGCTGGCAACGCTGTCGCAGCTGCGCACACCACGCTACGGGTATGAGCTACGGCAGGCACTTGCCGAAGGTGGCATGCCTATCGAAGAAGGGACGCTGTACCCCTTGCTGCGTCGTCTGGAGACGCAAGAAGTCCTGACCAGCGAATGGCGTACGAACGAGGGCGCACCACGGCGCTACTACGTGCTGAGCACGGAAGGCAGGCGTCTTCTCAAGCGGCTGACCGAGACCTGGTATGGCCTGAACGAAGCGATGGATCGGTTGCTCACCAATGGAGGATCCGATGGACGTTGATAACTTGATCGATGCCTATGTCCAGGACGTTGCTCAGTTGTTGCCGCGCAAGCAGCGCAACGATGTCGCTCTCGAGCTGCGCGAGCTGCTGCGCGAAGACCTGCAGTCCAGGGCCGAAGCCCAAGGGCGTGCGCTGGACGCGGATATTGCGCTGGAAGGCTTGAGAGCGTTTGGCGCGCCTAAAGAAGTGGCCGCTCGTTATTTCGAACCGCGGACCATCATTCCGCCGACGGAGACGCGCAGGTTTCTGTTTGCCGCGATCATCGGCATCGCGGTGTTGATTGCGCTGAGTCCGCTTGGCAATCCGCCGCCGCAGTCGGGTGATCTGGGCGAGGCGATCTTTATATGGCTGGGCGTGCTGGTGACGTATTTCGGTTTGCAGGGCATCGTTCAGCGGCGCAAACGCACGGCGCCATCATGGGTGCCGCGTGGGCGCGACAGCGTGAATCGGCTTGTTCCCATCTCGTTTATCGTGCTGATCATTGTCGGCATCGTGGCGTATGGCGCGCCGGGTTGGCTTTTCTCGCAGATCACCCGTGGGGGAACGCTTTCCGCAACACTCGATTACGATCCGGCCTTCTATGCGTCGCGCCTGCCTGTGCTGTTTGCCCTTTGGCTATGCCAGGCCGTGTTGTTTGCAGTGCTTGCGGTTCGTGGGCGGTGGAATCCATGGCTGCGACGCGTTGATTTTGGCCTGGGAATAGCGGTTATCGCGGTTCTCATCTGGTTTGTCACCGCGGGCGATATATTCAAATCGCCGGCACTCAACAAGGCCGCTCCCAACCTGATCAGCGCGATTGTGCTGTTCCTGCTTATCGATCTCGGGGTCAAACTCTACCGTGGGCTGGGTAATCTCCCTTCCGGGGGCGAGCACCGTTCTTTATCTGGCAAGGGCACCGTCGGACGGTAGTTTCTCGTCAGGTTGGGTCTTCGTGCTCAGCAACTTGCCCAATGCCTGCTCGATCTCGGGATAGCCGCGGCGGAACAGCGCTTCCGAAAGGGTAGTGCATACCGACTGCCGCAACGCCTCGCGACGGCGGAATGCCGCGCGGTTCTTGCTCTCCACGGCTGACTCCAGTCGTATCGGTTCGCGTTCGGGCAGCAGATAGAACCCTCGGTCGTCGAGGCTGCCGCCGTTCTCCTGCCAGAAGTCGTCATACGGCGCCACGAAGCCTTGCCGTCCCTGCAGGGGATGGGTTTTGCCACTGACGCCCAGTACGCGTGCATGCATCCCCTGGGCGATGACATAGATGATCGACAGCAGCAGGTTCTTGGGGCGCAAGCCGTGGCTTTCACGCGTGAAGTCGCGCACCACATCGCGATTGCCTTCACCACGCGCACCTTGCAGGCAGCCAACAATCAACGTGCGACCTCTATCGGTCAGGCTCATGGAGGCGTGGCTGATATCGCGACCGGATGCCGTATCGACCAGGGCCACACGCAGCTCGCCTTCGCATTCCACGCCGCTGCATGCGGAGATTCTCAAGTGAAACTGCTGCCCCTGCCGTAACGCGAAGGGACCGCAAAGTAGGCCGTTGCCGATATAGATCTCGGCATAGGCATCGGGATGCAGATGACGCAACGCGGCCAGGTAATGATTTCGCAGAACTCTCAGGCGTTGCGGCGTATCCAGGCCCTGGCACAAGTAAGGATGCTGGTAACGCTCTTGCACGCGAGGGTGGCGGCGAACCGTTGCACGAAGCAGCGGATGCGACTGCAGGAACGCGAGCCAATCCCGATGCTGACGCCAATGCGATGCGCTGCGAATCAGATATTTCAAGCCACTGAACGTGTCTTGCCAGTCATGCCGTGCGCGGAACGATCGCGCGAAATAACCCAACGAATCCATGCAGCCCCCTGCGGAAAGGCGAGCACGGTATCGCAAGTTCTTGTAGTGAGACTTGCGATTTTTTGCGACTGTCGGGTTGGGCGATAAATATTGCGTCGCCGTCAGTTTGATGCAAGAAAGGCGGTGGCTATGCCATGACGACAACTTCAAATCATCGTCATCCCGGCGCAGGCCGGGATGACGAGTAAGGGAGGTGTTCCTTCAGTTGCGTCCTTCGATTGTATCGAGGTAAATCGTGGCAGATGCAACTCCTGCGGCACTCAAGTATGTGAAGCGCCGGTCCGGCGACCACGCCACTGGAACAAGCGCCATTTCAGATTGACCCCAAGCGTACTGAGCACGATCAGCCCAAGTCCCATCAGTTGCACCGGCACCAGCCGGTGCCCGTAGATCAGATAATCGAGAATCAGCGTCACCAGCGGGTAAACGAACGCGACGACCGCAATAGTGACCACCGGCAAACGCGGATACGACGAATAGAACAGCACGTAGACGATGCCGCTGTGTATCACGCCCAGCCCCACCAGCCATGCCCAATGCGGGCCGGCGTGAAACACGCCGCCGCTGCTGAAACCCGCCAGCATCGCCACGCCTACCCAGCACTGGATCATCACCAGTGCGAACGGCCGCTGCCGGCCGATCTGTCGGGACATAAGCAGCGATGCGCCACACAGGACCGCCCCCAAAAGGGTGAGCCCGATACCGACGAGGTAAGACGCATCGGCATCGTGCCACAGGCGTCCCGGGTCAGCCGCGCACGCGACACCCACAAAGCCAAGCAGCGTCCACAACAGATCGGCCGGCTGTGTTCGTTCGCCCTGAAACAAGGCGGCGAGGATCAGCATGACAAAGGGAAAGAAGTGATAGACCAGCGTGGCCACGCCGATGGACGAGCGTGCCATGCCGGCAAACAACGCGACCCAGTTGAGCACCAGCAATACACCGCTGATCAGCGCGCCGCGCAATAGCGTCCGGTCCGATAGCAGGCCGTTCAGATGGCCGCGTGCGAGGCCCCAGCCCAATAGAAAGAGTCCGCCGAAGAGGCATCGATAGAACACTGCCGTAATCGGATCCTGCCCGCTTTCGTGGACAAAGACGCCTACCGATCCAATCAACAGCTCGGCAAACAACAGTTGGAACAGCGCCGTGCGTGCGCCTCCACGGTCAGCGGTAGGGGACATGACGTATTCCTTGGGGATGGTAGCCCAGCCTAGGCAGGTCGCCTTGACAGGTACAGATTCAGATAATATGTATTTTGACCAGTACAGATGGGGTGGGCTCATGCTTCTCTACGAGCGGTTGGCCGAGCAATTGCGGGAGCAGATCGCGCAAGGCGCGCTGAGCGCCGGGGAGCGGCTACCCTCGATTCGCCAGTTGGCTCAAGGTCATGGCGTCAGCGTAGCCACGGCTGTACAGGCCTGTTTGCAATTGGAGCGGGAGGGGTTGGCAGTGGCGCGCCCGCGTTCCGGATATTTCGTACGTGCGGCCATGCCTCAGCCGCCTGTGGTGAGATCGACACGCCGCCGTGTGCCCGGCACGGTCAGCAACCCGGCCTTGCAGGACGTGCTGGATATGCTGGCGCGCAGCGATGTGCTGCCGCTGCACAGCGCGACGCCCGCGCCATCGCTGCTGCCGCAGGCGGCATTGTCCGCGTCGCTGTCACGTTGTTTGCGGCATGGGCAAGCCGCGTCGCTCGATTACGCGCCGCCGCAAGGTCATCTGGTATTGCGCCGACAGATCGCGCAGCGCTACGCGCAGGTCGGTGCGGCGGTGGCGCCGGACGAGATTGTCATCACGGCCGGTGCGATGGAGGCGATCAGTCTGGCGCTGCGCACCGTCACCAAGCCTGGCGATGTCGTCGTCGTTGAAACGCCGACTTACCACGGCATTTTGCAGGCGGTAGCGGCGTTGCAATTGAAGGTGCTGGAGGTGCCCAATCTTCCGGGGCAGGGCATCGACGTGGCTCGTCTGGAACAACTGTTGCAACAGAACACGGTACGAGCAGCGATACTCATACCTAACTTCAACAACCCGCTTGGCAGCCTGACCAGCGATGCCGATAAACAGGCACTGCTGAAAAGCTGTGCGCGGCATGGCACCGTCATCATCGAAGACGATATCTACGGCGAGCTTGCCTGGTCCGGCCAGCGCCCATCGCCTCTGCGCCGCTGGGACAAGCAGGGCATCGTGATCAGTTGCGGTTCGTTCTCCAAGATACTGGCGCCCGGTCTTCGTGTCGGCTGGTTGGCCGGTAGTGCGTGGACCGAAGCGTTGATACGCGCCAAGTATTTTTCCAGCGTCGGTTGCGCAAGCTTGCCCCAGCTGGCCATGGCCGACTATCTGCAACGGCACGATCTTGAGCGGCACCTTCGTCGTTTGCGCTGCACGCTGGCTGACAACGCGCAACGTCTGCATGAAGCTATTGCCCGCCACTGGCCCGTTGGCACCCGGGCCAGCGAACCGCGGGGCGGTTTGTCTTTGTGGCTGCAATTGCCAGATGGTGGAGACGGTCGTGCACTGTTCGAAGCCGCACTTGCGAAAGGTATCGGCACCTCACCCGGCGTATTGTTTTCCAGCCGTGGCGACTACACCGACTGTATGCGGCTCTGTTGTGGCTTGCCGTGGGACGAGAGGCTGGAACTGGCGCTTAAACAGCTGGGGCAGTTGGCGAAGCGGGCAGTGTAGCTCTGCCGTTTATTATTGCCGCTTTACGCGGAAAGGTTCGGTGATATACAGCGCCGTGTCCCTTGGACTGGCCTTGGAGGGTGGGTCCAGTCGCGGCCGTTTCGAACTAGATGATTTAGATGATTTAGCGAAATAGTCGCCGCCATGAATGGCGTTTCCTTTTCGTGAACCGGTTTCGCGCAGCGGTGAGCCAGGTTCGTTTCGGGAGCGCTTGCGGGTGGTATCGCCCAGGCTCTTGAAGAAGTTCTCTTCGTGTTTGAGCACGCGCTTTTGATCTTTTTTGGGCAGCTGGCGGAATGACTGCCGGACGCGGAGCTTTGCTTCGTTGCGATCCTCTTCCCAGCTCGACTTGGCGGAGGAATCCTTCAGCTTTGCCGCGTTCTTCACTCGGCTGGCATGCTTCCCGGGCGCTATCGACCAGACAGTCGTCAAACCGGCAATCACGCCTTGGGCTTCCGGACTGATCTTTGGGTCAGATAGTGCGCGTATCGATTGATCGCGCAGCAGGTCATGGGCCTGGGACTGCGAGCCGGTATGCACGCCTGAACCCGAATGGCCGGCCGAACCTCCGCGAGGTGCGCTAAGGATGGTGCGTGCCGTGTCCGTCCTTGCGCCGTCGCCGGCTTTCAGGGCAGCACGCAGGGCCTTTTCAGGGAATTTGGCGCCGGAATGTTTCTTCCAGTAACCGCGGGTGTTTTTGGGCAGGCTCGAAAATCCCTGCTTGTTGCCGACCTTGCGCCGAGACAGCTGATCGACCGCATCCGTAACTAGATAGGATTCGTGATAGCCGCTGCTGAAGCCGCGACGTGTAGGGTTGGAGGGTGACCTGAAAGCACCTTTGGTGATCGATTTACCGGTGGACACGCTGTCAACCACGTTGTCCCGAAAGGAGCCCGCCTTACCCTGCGATGCGGTGAGCGTACGGTCGTAGCGTGCCTCATACCTGCGCTGTTTGGGCGAAGGGTGTTTTGGCGTGGTTTTTCCCGATGCTTTTGCGGACTTGCCATGTTGATGAGGCATGCGGCCCCTCCTGTGGATTCCATATGCCGGGCGGTCGATCCAGAGTGCTGGTTCAAAAAAGTACGTGGGGCATGGCAGGTCGACAAGTGCCGACAATAGGGAGTCCGTCCCGAAAGACAGACATTCCTCCCCATTTAAAGAGAGATGCAAGATCGGAGGGATGGGGATTCGGGCTAGTTGAACGCCCGACTTTCAAGGGATTTCAATGTTTAGCCAGAAATAGTTGAGGTCGGTATAACGTTCTCGATCCAGCGGGCGACGAACGCTTCGAGTGTCAGGGGCCGTGGCACGTCGATATGGGCCTCGCGAACGAATGCAGCAGCAGCCTTGATAAATGATTGTCTCGCCATGCTGGAAGCTTGGCGGGCCGCAGCCTGCCGTTGCCGGAGCTGGACGATATGAGCCGATGGCTGGCCAGGCTTTGCGAACTTCTGGTAGCGCCGCAGCTCGTCCGCGACCAGCCCCGTATCGAGCGCCGCCTGCCACATTCCTTTCTTTGCCGTCAGTAATTGAACAAGGCAATCGATGATGGTTGGCAGGCTCCCATCGGTGTTCCCATGAGGAAGCGCTTGCGCAAGCCATGAGGGCAGCGAGGTATCGGTTATCGGCGCAGTGCGAAGCGACTCCAGGTGCGCCAGGCAGTCGGCCTGAGGAAAGGTCGTCATGTCTTGCGTCTTATCTGGTTCAGGGGCAGCCTGAGATACGCGATACCGTTTGCATCGGACGAGGGCAGGCGCCCGCCGCGAATATTTATTTGGAGAGCCGGAAGAATGAGCCTGGGAACGGCGAGGCTGGCGTCGCGTGCTTGTCGCATGGCGACGAACTGGTTCTCCGCCATGTTTCGCCCAACGTGCACGTTGCTCTCTCGTTGCGCGGCGATCGTACTTTCCGGTGCCTGGGCCCGCCCGTGGGGAGGATAGTCGTGGCAGAGAAAGATGCGTGTGTCCGCAGGCAGCGAAAGAATCTTTTGTATGGAGCGGTAGAGCAAAGCCGCATCGCCACCCGGAAAATCACAGCGTGCCGTGCCGGTATCGGGCGCGAAGAGCGTGTCGCCGATAAAGGCCGTATCGCCGATCAAATAGGTGAGGCCATCATCGGTGTGGCCGGGCGTGGCCATCACGCGAACATTCATCTCGCCAGCGATCAATGCATCGTCATCGTCGAGCAGACGATCGAACTGACTACCATCCGGCAGAAATTCGTCGCCCAGATCGAACAGGGGTTTGAAGTGCGCCTGGACGTTGACGATCTTTCGCCCGATGGCCAATGGAGCGTTGAAGGTATCGCGCAGGTAGCTCCCTGCACTCAGGTGATCAGCATGCGCATGGGTTTCGAGAATCCAGGCCACGTTCAATTGCCGGTCGCGAACGAATGCGACTACCTGATCGACAGAAGCGGTGCTTGTGCTTGCCGCCGCTGCGTCGTAGTCGAGCACCGGATCGATGACCACCGCCGAGTTCGCATGGTGAACGACATAGGTAAACGTGCCGGTGTCCTTGTGAAAGAACGGCTCGACGGACGGGTGGCGTGGATCAGGTGACGGCATGGAAAGTCGACCTGGAGTCTAGTCGTGGGGCGTGAGTGGTTGCGCCAAGTCTATATCCATCAGCGACCGTCGCATGGCCTCCAGCGCAGGCAGCAAGCCTTCAGGCTCGCGTAGAGCCTTGCGCGCGGCTCCGACCGCTTTGCGCACCGCCCCCGGGGTCTGGCCCGTTGCGATCAGTGCGATGGCAGGGGCGCGACATGCGGCGAGCACATCGATCCAATCGGCAGGGTGAACCGGCTTGAGCCACCGAGTGGCAAGGCGGCTGGCCCTGAATGCCGGAGCGACCTGCTCTACCTCGGCAAGTCCGGCGACAAAACCCTTCGCGCTGCGTTCGTGTGTGGCGGGATCGACGGCCTCCGACAAGGCTGCCAGCGTATCGGCGATGCGTCGACGCAGGACTGCGGTGGATCTGACTGGATACACCGCCCAGGCGGACACCACGCCAATGATGGCACCGATGACAATCTCTTCCAGGCGAGGCCACAGGATGTTTTGCGCAGTCGAACCGTTGAAACCCTGCAAAAGGGCCAGCGCCAGAGTGACGAACAGTGCCCACCATGCGTATCCGAGCGGGCGCAACCACAGGCCGAGGAAAATCGAGGCGAGAATCAAGGCGACCGTGGTGACATCGTGAGCGCCGATATGCAGCGTAAAGGCAAGAGCCAGCACGGTGCCGACGGCAGCGCCACCGACGCGCAGTACGCTTTTATAGGCAACATCCAGGCGGCCGCGATTGCCGCTGTTGACGATGAATGCAGTGAGCACGATCCAGGCCCAGCGCTCGGCAAAAAAGACATACCCGACGACAAACGAAACGGCCAACGCAACGGCCATCTGCAGCGCCATGCGTGTGCTTGCCAAAGGATGTAGCGAACTCTCATTTGCCGTTGCTGCCGGGATGGGCGCGGCGACTTCCCGCAACGGGGGCAGGATATGAAGCCGACGCGCCAACGCTTGAAATACAGCCACCCAGAACACGGCCAGTAACGCCACGACGATCGGAACCAGGGCCGCAACAAGGTGGCTGACATGCTTCGTCGGGATATAAGGCGTAGTGAGAATGACGATAAATGGCAACGCGATAAGCGAGCCGGCGCGTCGCGCGTCGGGTCCGAATTTCCGCATCCAGATCGATACGAAGATGCCTGTCACAAATACGCCCGCACCGATCCAGGGAGCGCGGTGAAGCAGCATCCCCACTCCGGTAACCACCAGGCCCACGACAGGTAACGCAATAGCGGCCTCGATCCGCCCACGCAGGTTGTGATCCAGGTGGCTGCGCGCAAAGGACATGCAAAGCACGATCGCCAGCACGCCCGGTCCTGGCTCCGGGTCGATCGCCATGGCGCATGCCAGTGTGGCGAGCGCGGCCAGCATGGTCACTATCGCCGCGGCGAAGGCGCGCGCAAGAACCGCAGTGCCTTTGGCCAGATCTTGCGATTCAGTCAAGGTGTTTGTCGGCATCGTATGCGCGGATAGTTTCCCCGGTTGGCGACTATACGCGACCTGGTTTGAGCTGTCCGGCAAAGTCGACGCACTAGGAAGCGATACTCAGGCGTCGTCCATTTCGCTGGCGGCCACTGCCAAGCCCGACACTACGCCCAGCGACGGATCGCCCAGTACCAGCGGCATCTCGGGAAAGCTTTGTTTCACGCGCTCTCGAATTTGCGGCGAGCGTGACGTGCCGCCGGTAAGAAAGACGCTATCGGGGAGTTGCTCCAGGTCGCTCCGCACCGTACCAAGGGTGCGTTCGAGCTGCTGGAGAAACGACTCGATCGCTGCGTCAAAATCTTCGCGGTCGGTTTCCGCGGCAAGCTTCGATTCGATGAAATCCAGGTCGGCCTGGTAGTTTGCCTCGGTGCTCAAGGTGATCTTGGTGCGCTCGGCAAGCTGGTTGAGCCGGGTGGTGGCGCCCAGTTCCTGCAATGCACGCAGGCGTGAGCCGAACGGCTCGGGAATCAACCGATAGTTCTGCTTGCGAAACTCGCGCTGCTTGGGCAGGTTGTGCACGCTGGCAGCTTCGACGAACTGATGCTGGGGTACGCGGACTGTGTCTTTACCCAGCAACGGCATGAAGCTGTGCAGGCTCAAGGCCACATCGAGATCGGTACCGCCCTTGGGCAAGCCCCAATTACGCACGATCTGCGGGTGTTCGTCGCCGCCGAGCTGGGCAAAGGTCACATCGGTGGTGCCGCCGCCGATGTCCACGATAAGTGCGGGCTGCCGGGTATCCAGACTCTTGTGATAGTGCATCGCGGCAGCCGCGGGCTCTTCGAGAAAATTCACCGTGTCGAAACCGGCGATGGCGGCAGCTTCACGCAGAATATCGATCGCTTGTTCCGAACCCTTGGCGCCCATCGAGCTGCGAAACTCCACTGGCCGACCGATCACCGCGCCGCGCACCGGCGCACCGAACTGCCGGCTGGCAGTAAGGCGGATGTGCTCGAGGATATGCGTGGCGATATGCACGATCACCTTGCGCACCTGCGGATCGAGCCGGTAACCGAACATGGACTTGGGTGACTCGATCAGATTGCCGCCGCCGCTATCTAGATAACCCTCCACGGCTTCCTCGCCGAACAGCGCATGCTGAAAGCTGGCAACGGACGCCACCGCTTCGCGGGTCTGGTCTTCCATCCATTGTCGGCGAACCACGCGCAGCGCTTCGCGCCTCAGCTCGTCGTCGCTTCGCGCTGCCGCGAGCTGTCCGCGAGCGCTGGCTGCCGCAGCTTCCTGACGGTGCTGGGTACGTGCCAGGCGCAGCTGCGCTTCGAGCTGTGCCTGCAGATCGGGCGTCAGCTCGAAGTCGTTGGGGTCGGGTACCAGCTCCGGAAAGAACACAGCCGTACGGAACTGCTCGGCATTGCCGAAACGGACCAGGGTGAGCTTGCCGTTGACGATGGCGCCGGCCGCCGAGTAGCTGGTGCCGAAATCGATGCCGATGTGCATGGGGATCAGAGGGGTGAGGCAATCGGCCATTATGGCGGGGCGGGGCGATATGCCCAAGTGCTCTGCTACGAAAAGCGCCGCCATACGAGAAAGACCAGTGCGAGAGAAGCATACGCAAGGCCGCAGGCTGCATAGCTCAGGCCGGCGATGGTCGCGCTAGCCAGGATGAACTTGTGGAGGTGGCCCGGGGCGCCGAACGGATAGCCGGAAAATAGCAGCGAGGCGGTCATATAAGCCGCAGGGATGATGGCAGGGGCAATAAGCGAGCCGATGATGATCAAATGATGTTTCTTCATGGCGTCACCAGCATGGCGTCATCAGGCTTGTGTCGACACAGCCACGATAGGCGACGACCTGGGCCTTATGTAGGGCGGAAAGCGGGCGCTATGGAGTGCATGCCAGGCAAAGGTCATGGCATAGGGGTAAAACGTATCGTGGGCCGTTGCCGTCCGTACAGCCACCGGTCAAGCTCAGATAAAGCTCGTCGCGGGCGTAAAAAGGAGGCGGAATGAGATCGTTTCTTTTGGGGATCGTGCTGCTCCTGGTGTCGCAGTCTGCCTCTGCGGATCCTTGTATCGGCAGTATTCCGGAGACGGTCCGTCGGCTCCTTGTACAAAGGTTTCCAGAAGAGCGCCTTCCTGTGGCCACCGATACCGAGGAACAAGATCGCCAACTTGAGGCAAAAACCGGGCGTCAATGCCTGTTGGTAACCTTGGCAGACTTCAATGCGGACGGTCAGGCCGATTGGGCGCTGCTTATGCCATCGAAAAAAGGTGGTGGATACAGGCTCGTTGCTGTGGTGAGTCAGGGTAAAGGCCATATGGTGAGCTCTCTGCTCACCTGGAATGGGCCATATGAAAACATGCGATTGAGCGTCGCGCCCCCTGGGTTCCATCACCATACGGATTCTTACGCTTTTGCGCCGGAGCAGGGCGCAGTGGCGTCGTTGAGGACTCGGCGTAACGGGTTTTATTTTGGCGAAGAAGAAGGCGCCGCCAGCGCCTATTTCTTGACAACCAAGGGCTGGATTTTTGTGCGAGAGATTGACTAGGCAAGGGGCACGACGTAAGTCATGAGTATTCTCGACGACATGCTGTCGAAAGATCCGCATCGCATATGGGCTGCATCTGGCGCCATCCGTCATCTGCGGGACAAGCAGGAGCTGGCCGTCCTTGTCACGCATCTGGATGACTTGAAGCTGGCGACACGCGGCGTGGCGCTGGGTGGCGCGCTAAGGCCAAACAGCAGTCATTTGGACTTTGCCTTTCGGAAGCTGGAGTTCCTCAAGCGTTCCGACGAGTGTCTGTGTGTCCTGTACCCGATGGACGATCTCTACAATCCTGCCGACGAGGCGAAGGCAGGATATGTCGAGATCGAGGCGACTGTGCTGGACGATGCGAAGTGGGTCGACTATTACGTATGCCGTTGCGCGTTTTGTGATCGGCACTATCGGGTCGAGGAGCGTGAGTATCACTATTGGTGGTGGAAATGGAATTTGATGCTGGTTGAAGATGCTGGCGCTCGATAGCGGAAGGCTCGCTTCGCATCGCTTCCTGTACCCCCTCACCCCGACCCTCTCCCCCGGCAAAGCCAGGGGAGAGGGGTACACAGAGGCGAATATGAATCTTGCGCGCTTTTAGCTCCCTCTCCCCTGGCTTTGCCGGGGGAGAGGGCTGGGGTGAGGGGGGGCTTCTAGACAGCAGGGCTTTCCAACAAAAAAGCCACCTTCTTCTGCTTGGGCAACTGCTTGATCTGCCACTCCGCTCGCGACGCTTCCGCGCGGTTCGCATACGGCCTGGCACCGATCAGCCGCAAAGGCGGATGAGCGCGCGTATAGCGCGCCCCGCGCCCCGCCACGTGGTCGGCGTAGCGAGCCTCAAGACGATTGGTAATGCCCGCATAGAACGTACCGTCGCGGCATTCGATCAGGTAAAGGCACCACGATGTCGTCGTGGCGCCGATAGCATCGTGCTCAGACAATGTGCAACAACTCCTTCTTGATCTTGCCGCCAACGCGCTGCACGCGGCGCCAGCCGCTATGGTCGTTCATGGTGATCCAGCGGCGTTCGTCGGAGCGGTAGAACCAGTCCTTGTCCTGCTGGAAGAAGATCTGCATGCCGCCGGTCTCCCAGATATTGAGGATCTCGTTGCTGTGCGCGTGACACTCGTCGAAATCGGTCGATGCCTTCTGGCCCATCTCGGCATATTGCTGGTGCAGTTCAAGCAGCAGGCTGTTGATCTCCGGTGACAGATGAGTAGCGTTGAGGCCGATCTTGCGCGCCTCTTCGAGCAGGATGGGGTAGCTGTGCGACGGGTACTTGGAGTTGAGCGTCTGGGCGATCCGCTCGCCGGTGGTTTCATCGGCAATGTGATGGGCGAGCAGTTCCTTGCACAGCATGATGGACAGCGATTCGGCGCGATCGACCGCACCGATCACCAGCGGGTGTACATATTGGAATAGCGCCTGATAGGGGTTTTCGGTGGTGCTGCTGTGTTCGGCGCGGCCCAGGCGGATCACGCGGGTAAGCTCGTCCAGGCTGACGCTGACGCGATCGTTGTCGCGATCGACCGGCGACAGTGCGTGGGTAAGCGAGGTATCCACGGCCGTGAGATAGGCCATCGGGCCCATCTGAATCTCGTTGCAGCCCAGGGTGATCATGGTCGCCGCCGAGGCGCACTCCAGCGGCACCAGTGCGATCAGCCGCTTGCAATGCTGGCGCAGCAGGCTGACCAGGCGCAGCGAAGCCTGGCCGGCGCCGCCGTCGGACTTGATAAAGAGGTACAACGTGTCGGGATGGCCCAGGTTGTTCAGCAGCTCGAACAATGCCACCGCATCGCTATGGCAGATGGAGCCGCGCGGGTTGTTCCAATAGGTGACCATCGGTGCGCCCAGCTTCTGGGTAATCTTTTCGATCAGCCCCTGGGTCTTGCTGAAAAGGACGGGGGGTTGTTTAACCTTGGCGACTTCCTGGGAATCCATGCGTTTCCTTCGATAGATATGAGGCCCGGCGACGCGATGGATTATGAAGCGGACAGCGTCCGGCGAAAACGGGGGGCATGCTTTTAAACTGAAACGGGAGCCACCGCATCTCAACATGGATGTAGGGGGTTCGCTTTATTGCGCTATTGCGGGGTATCCATCATGGTCATACGCTCGTTCTGCTTCGTTGTCATGGCTGCTCTGGCACCGATTGCCGTCGCGGTACCGGTGACATCGGCGGTTGTTGCGAAACAAGCCCAGGCCGCCCTGGAGCATGCGACATCGAGCGACGGGCCTGGCGCGGTGATTCTGATAGCCCGGGGGGACGAGATCATTTATCGAGCCGCTCGGGGAAGTGCACAGATCGAGTTAGGCGTACCGCTTCAAGCGGACCAGACATTTCGAATCGCCTCGATCACCAAGATGTTTACCGCGGCACTGGTGGTGAAGCTTGCCCAGCTTGGCCAATTGTCGCTTGACGACAAGCTCGCAACCTATGTTCCCGGTATTGCCAACGGTGAAACGATCACGTTGCGTCAGCTGCTTAACCACACGGCGGGTGTGTCCGATATCGTGCACGACCCACAACCGGGCTTTTTTGCCCGCAAGGTCGATACCGCGACCTTGATCGCCGAGATCAAGAAACGCGAGCCGTCGTTTCCTCCGGGTACGCGTTTTGCCTATTCGAATGCCGGCTATATCTTGCTGGGTGCCGTGATTGAAAAAGTTACCGGTAGGCCATGGCAGGACGCCCTGCGCACGACCTTGTTGGAGCCGCTGGACCTGAAAGAGACCGCTTACGGCGACAACGCGAGGATTGTCCCGAGGCGCGTGGCCGGTTACACCACGGATAACGCAAATCGCCATGTCGAGAACGCGTCGTATATCAACGCCAGCGTGCCGGCCGCCGCGGGTGCGCTCGTGTCCACCGCGAACGATCTCTTGCACTGGATGCGTGCGTTGGCGCAAGGCAAAGTAGTTGGGCGCGATGGTTTCAAGCAAATGACGACGGCGGTAGCGAATGTGCCAGGTGCATCGACGCACCCTTACGGGTTCGGCATGTATATCTGGCAGGTGCGCGGTAACGAGATGGTGGGGCATACCGGTCAGATCGACGGGTTCGCTTCCGCGCTGGCGTATTTGCCTCAACAGGACATTACCGTCGTTGTCCTGGCCAACGACGACAACTTCGATGCCCGGACCATGGCGCGTCGTATGGCGGCGATCGCATTGGGGCAACCGTATGCCGACCCGGTGCCCGCCAAGCTGACCGAGGATCAGCTACGCGCCTTCGAAGGTGTTTATCGTATCGATGACGCTACGACGGAGACGCTCTCCATCAAGGACGGTCAGCTTTATGGCCAGCGCAGCAACCGCCATGCGGTGCCGCTGATGCTTACCGTCAATCAGCGGCTGTATTTCGTACCTGACGAGCTGAGCTATTTCACGCCGGTGCGCGATGCAAGCGGCAAGGTCGTCCGTCTGGACTATTTCGAGGGCGGCGACGATCCGGCCCTGCCGATGCTACGAGTTGCCAGCGATACAATGCCCCTCTAGCCCTTATGCACGAACACGTTGCGGTTGTCGCTTTCTACATAGGTGACATCGCCGATCCAATAGCGTTGGCGACGCGCTACGCGCGACGTGGCATCCTCTCCGTCGAAACTGACGGTGCCGTGATTGAACAGCGCGCGGTCGATGTTATCGAAGGTGTTGACGTTGACGACGGCATAGAGGCGGTCTTCGGCGACGCATATGCAGGCTGGTACGACGCCGCAGCGCGAGCAGACAAGGAATTGAGCGGTCTCGGTGCCAAAGGCATAGCGGGAGACCATTGCCGGATCGTTCACGACGATCTCGAGCGCGCCCTGCGGATTGGACGTCCATACGGCACCGTGCGAGGTGCAGAACGTACACGTGCATGCACGCGCGGGGATCTCGGTCGGATCGGGTGCCCAGGTCAGGGAAAAAGCCACGTTGCCGCAGTGGCACTTGCCGTGAATCAACATGCGATTGCTCCTTGAAACCCGATCAGGGCCAGACGATGGCCTGGGCCACCACGACGTGTTCGCCATTGAAGGTGGCGGCGGGCGAGCCATAGAGTTGATAGCCGAGCGCCAGCGCTTCGGAAACCCGCTGGCAGAACGAGGCGTCGTCCTTACCGGTCAACAGCCGGTATCTGGGAAGCCCATCGGGTGGGGTGTCGGACATGCTGCGATCTCCAGTTGAGACCTGGATCATAGGCGATCGTGGCCGCACCCTGTAAGCAGGTGCGCCATGTGCCTGGATTTGCTGTAAAAAGGTATCTATGTGGCTTTGCTGTTCCGAATCGGGGGATTCGTGGGCATCCTGGATATTTTTCGGCGAGACCTTACGCCCGACCGGTTTGCGTCGGTGGCGATGCGGCGCATGCCGAAAATGGGTGCATTCAGCGATATCGTCTATAACAGCCGCGATTTCAGCCTCAGTTTCAAGGATTCGCGCGATTGCGCGATGACGTTCAATCTTCGCAATGTTTTTCAGGACTATCAAAAAGCTGCTCGTGGCAATCGGGCCGATGTGCTGGACAAGTACATCATGGCGTTCGTCGCCCCTGCAGATATGTCCGATCGCGAGGCGGCGCTCGCCAATCTCATGCCGGTGATCCGCGACGGCGCGGCCTTCGAATTCGCGCGTCTGATGGCACGTCTGGCCGATGGCGACAAGGCGTATAAACTTGCGCCATCAAAGCCGTTCTTTGATCGCCTGGTGATTTCGCTGGTGGTCGATTCCGCGCACGCTACGACATCCGTGTCCCAGGACAAGCTCGACGAGTGGGGCCTCGATTTCGACACGGCATTGAAGCGGGCGATGGACAATCTGCGCGATCGTACCGAGCCGAATTTCCGGGTTAGTCCCCATGGCGTGTTCCTGTCGGCCTGGAGCGATGTCTTTGACGCCTCCCGGTTATTGTTGACCGATATGCTTTATCGGCTACCGATTCAGGGCGATCCGGTGATTGCGATTCCGTCGCGCGACCACTTGCTGGTGACCGGCAGCGGCAACGACCAAGGCATCGCCGAACTGGCCGATATTGCGGTCGAAGTACTGGAAACGAACACCCGGCCGTTGGGATATCAGCTGTTCCGTCTGCGCGATGGTCAATGGTCGGCATTCGATGAAAACCTGCCGGCGAGCGAGCGCTTTCGCCAGGCAAGGTATCGAGGCACGATGAGCGTGTACGACGACCAGAAAAAACTGCTCGACCAGATACACGAAAAGGAAAACATCGATATTTTCGTGGCGAGCTACCGGGTGTTCAAAAATGGAAAGCTCGGTGGCTTTATCAGCTCGGTGCAATGGACACGCAACGTCGATGCGTTACTCCCGCGTGCCGACTATGTCTGGTTTTATTGCACGGCGGTCAAGGAGATCGTCTCGGTGCCGTGGGACATCGTGGTCGAGGTGCTCGGTGGCTTGAACCGTGAGCCGCACTTGCTGCCCGAACGCTATCGGGTCAGCGGCTTTCCTTCCGAGGATCAGATGCATCGGTTGAAGCAGCACGCCGAAAGCGCCTGGAACGTGCCTGATCGCAGCCCTGCCTGACAAAGTTTCGGAACCACAAAAAAGGGCCAGGTCGTACCTGGCCCTTTGCATTGGACGACCGATGATCGATCACTGCGTGGCGGCAGCGCCTGCGGAAGAGGAACTGGCCGGTTTGCCGCCCTTGTGCCGGTTATGTGGGCCCTTGTTGTGCCCCATTTTCTGATTGCGATACAAGGTATCGGCGGTTTGCTTCTGCTCGTCGGACAACACGGCGTAGAGGTCGCTGAAGGAGGACGAGAGTTTCTTCATGTTGTCGGCATGCATCTGAGTAAGATCGGCATACGATTTCATCGCATCGGGCGCGCTCATCGTCGACAGCTTCTGCGAGCGCTCGTGAAAGGCCTGACCGGTATTTTGCGCGTTGTCACGCATGGTCTGGGCAAAGGCGTCCCATTGCTTGGATTGCTGGTCGGTGATCTTCAGCTGCGTATGCAGGTCGTTGATGCGCCGTTCCACCGAATCGGCGCGGCGCTGCGCGTGCGACTTGGCGGGTGTGCTTGCTGCAGCATCGCTCGATGGTGTCGGTGATTGCTGCGCCCATGCCGTCGGCGCAAAAACAGCGAGCGATAGCAGGGCAGGGACGGCGACCTTGCGAATGGCGTTCTTCATAGGGATGCTCCGATTCGAGGCGTTCGGGAAAAAAGCGTTCCGTGGCGGCAGCGTCGCGCTGCTCAATAACCGTCGTCGTAATACACGCCCGGTGGCGGTGGCGGCGGCGGATCGCGATAGACCACCGCCGGCGGCGGCTGTGAAGCATTCGAAGCGGAGTTGGCGATGACTGCGCCGGCGACGACGCCGAGCAAGGCACCTGCGATCACATTCCCGGAGCCGCCGCCGCGGTGGCGATCACGGCCGTAGTAGCGTGGTGGCGGTGGACGATGATAGCCGCCATGCCGATAGCGCTGGGCATCGGCCGGCATGGATACGGCAATCATGCTCAGCGCCGCCATGGCGAAGACGCATTGTCGACAGATCGAGACGAATGAAAGGCGGGACATCAGCGTAACCTCCTCACGTGCAACATCCGTTGCGTGATTAAGGCCGGCAAGGGCGCCGGCGCGATGTACTCGATACGGCAGCCAGATTCCCTGCAAGAGTGCTGTTCCTTGGCAGCTGGCGCTCGCAAGGGTATACCGGCTACGGATTTACTCAAAGCGAGTGTGATGGTTTTGTGCGGTGGGGCTGGAAAGGGCTGCCTGCTGACAGGACGTTGTCAGCAGGGCCCGGCCACACTGGCGTAACTTTCCACGACAGGACGCCTTCGCATGTCAGTTTCCGGTATCACCTTGTATTCCACGGGGGCTGGCTTTGGTATGCCCGAGACCAGCCCGTTTGTGCTCAAGACCGAGGTGCAACTGAAGATGGCGGGGCTGGCCTTTGAGAAGGCATTTTGCATCCCGCCGCAGGCGCCCCATGGCAAAGTGCCCTATATCGAAGATCAGGGCGAAGTCGTCAGCGATTCTACCTTTATCCGCGCGCATATCGAGCGTAAGTACGAGTTGGATCTGGACGATGGCCTGGACGTTCGGCAACGCGCGGAGTCGTGGGCGATAGAGCGGCTGCTCGAAGACCATTTGTATTTTGCGATGGTGTGGTTCCGCTGGATCGATCCGGACAACTTTGCCAAGGGGCCGGCGCGTTTTGCCGACAGGGCGCCGGAAGCCGATCGCGCGCAACTACGCCAGCAGATACAGGCTCGCAAGCTCGACGACCTACGTGGCCATGGTCTTGGGCGTCATTCGCGTGATCAGATCGCAGCCTTGGGTCTGCGTTCGATAGATGCGTTGGCGGTGTTGCTTGGCGAGAAGCGTTATCTGTTCGGCGAACGGCACAGCGCTGTCGATGCGACCGCTTTTGGCGTGCTCGCGTCGGTGCTGACGCCCTTTTTTGAATCGCCTTTACGCCACGGCATGGAACGTCATCCGTCCCTGGTTGCGTATGTCGATCGCATGATGCGGGAGTACTTCCCCGAGCATGTGGCCAGCGGGCAGGGCCATCTTGAGACGGCTTGAGTTCGCAGCGGGGTCGGCGTAATGTCCCCAAGCGCTTGATTTTTCGAATCTTGCCGCCATAAATGCGGTTCGGGCGAAGCGATGCTTCGCCTTGTGTGCACTATCCCGGAGACTCCCATGGCCACAGGTTGGGCAGGCGACGGCGCCGTTCAGGACCAGATCGACGCGACGGTCAGTGACGCAGTCCAGCGGGCGCGTCGGCAATTGAAACAAGGTCCGGGGCTTACGCATTGCGAAGAGTGCGAGGCGCCCATCCCCGAGGCACGGCGCAAGGCTGTCCCCGGGGTGCGTCTGTGCGTGGCGTGCCAGGAGGCACTGGATGCGGAGCGCGGCGCGGCGCTGTTCAATCGCCGCGGTAGCAAGGACAGTCAGCTGCGTTGAATAAACCTCATCGCGAGGGTGGTGCTGTCTGGCGGGCTTTGCGTGGCGGTGATAAAAAGCGCTTTGACGCACTGCAAGGGATTGCCCGATGCTGACCACGCTGGCGATTGCCAACTACCGTTCCCTGCGCTCGCTGATCGTGCCGCTGGGACGCTTGAACGTGGTTACCGGCGCCAATGGCAGCGGCAAATCGAATCTTTATCGCGCGTTGCGTCTGCTTGCCGAAACGGCACAAGGCGGGGTGGTCGGCGCGTTGGCGCGCGAAGGCGGTTTGTCGTCGACCTTCTGGGCCGGTCCCGAGGAGCTGTCGCGAAGAATGCAGCGTGGCGAGGTGGCGATCGAAGGAACGGCAAGAGGGGAACCCAAGGCGTTGCGACTTGGCTTTTCCGGAACGGATTTCGGTTACGCCATTGACTTCGGCTTACCGAACCAATTGCCCGCGGGCTCCATGTTCTCGCTCGATCCGGAGATCAAGTCGGAAGTGATCTGGGCGGGGCCTTTCTTGCGTTCGGCCAACATGCTGGTGGAACGACGAGGCCCGATGATTCGTGCACGCGCGGGCAAATCCTGGCAGGTGCTGGCGCAGCATATAAGCGGTTTCGAAAGCATGTTTACGCATGTTGCCGACGCGCAGCGCGCCCCGGAGATGCTCGATGTGCGCGACACGATCAGACGCTGGCGCTTCTACGATCACTTCCGTTCCGACGCCGATGCGCCAGCGCGCATGGCGCAGCTCGGTACGCGCACGACGGTGCTGAGCCACGATGGCCATGATCTTGCTGCGGCCTGGCAAACCATTTGCGAACTGGGCGAGAGGGAAGCGCTCGGTGCCTCGGTGGACGATGCTTTTCCCGGCGGCCAGGTCGGTATTGTCGACAGTGACGGCCGTCTGGTGCTGGAGTTCAGCCAACCTGGCTTGCTGCGGCCGTTGAGATCCGCCGAACTATCCGATGGAACGCTGCGTTACCTGCTATGGATCGCCGCCTTGCACACGCCGCGTCCGCCGCCGCTGATGGTGTTGAACGAACCGGAGACCAGCCTGCATCCCGACCTGTTGCCGGCGCTGGCGCGGCTGATCGTGCATGCGTCTTCGCGTAGCCAGGTCTGGGTGGTATCGCACGCATCGCGTTTGATCGCGGCGCTCGAGGCGGCGGATGATTGCCACTCGATCCATCTGGAAAAAACACTGAGCGAAACGAAAGTCGCCGGCCAGGGGATGCTGGATGAACCGGCTTGGCATTGGCCTGGTCGATAGGCGTCAGCCCGCCAGCGGCAGCTCCGCCGGGTTATCAAAAAAGTCCGTGTCCCCTGATCCGTTAATCAGGCTTGGTGCTTTTGCTGTTTGGCGATGCGTGCCAGTTCGGCGCAGCGTGCACGCTCTTGGGCACGCTTTTGATCTTGCGCCATCAGCAACATCTGTCGACGCGTCAGCGGTCGAGCGGAGTCGCACTCGGATTTCTGCGGTGTTGTGACATGGCGCACCGCGTGCAGTATGCGGTGCAGCCAGTTTTCCACGGGCGACGGGGTCGGGGTCGTGGTGTTGGCGAACATGGTAATGACCTCGGCGGCGGCGTGGAGCTTTCCCACACGCCCACTATGCGTTGGCGCTTATTAGAAGATGGTGAGGATACGGTTCAGTTTTCTTCGGCCGGGCGTTTAGATCGTTCTTGGTTCGCATGGCTTACGTGGAAATCACAAAGCTAAACGCGCTTCGGTCACTCGTTTCCCAACACCCGGATGGGCTCTTGGCGGGCAGAGATCCAGATTTCATCGCCCGACTGCATCACCAGAACGTACCGTCCCGTATCGACGCTATCGACTTCCAGTAACGACAGGGACGGTCCCCAGGGGCGTTCGGACGGAATCGTCAGCTTGGTGACATCGTTGAAGACAATCGAAAATTCGTGCTGAAGCCCTTCGCCGGGGCCGCCCTGAAAAAGGAAGGTACAGCGACGTTCGCGCCAGTCGAACTCGACCGATGCTAGGGTCGCGTCGTGCAGCCCTGTCAGGGCCTCGGGCAAGTCGTTCATAAAGGCCTTGAGCAAGGTCCGCGGATGCCGGCCTCGGGATTCTAAGCTTAGAGCCCCTTGAACTGGATCTTGCCCGTGGCATCGACCGAACAGGCTTTCAGTGCCCGGTTCTGCAGCTCGTCGGGTGTGACGTTCGGATAGTTGTAGACCGTGGTGACGGTCGTAGCCATCCAGTTTTCCGGTGCATTGGGATCGGCGTCGTCTTCGCGATTCTTGTTGTGCTTGAAGTTCGACATGGCGCTTGCCTTGGTGACGCCACGGTCGCGATTGCGCGCGATCAGGTAAAACGGTCGGGCAAAACTGACGCACGCAGCAGGTGGCGTGTCTTCGACAACCGTCTCGGCGAGAACGTCCGTGCCGAGCAGACTCAGCGTGATTATGAGTGCGATACGGCGCATAGCTTCCCCCTTTCGTCGTCGGTGGGCCGGGCCGACAGCAACAGTGTGGGGGAAGGGCTTGGGTCTTGGGTATCGGAAAATTTCGCAGTCAAGCAGACGCCTAGACGCCCAAACCGTGGTTCACGGCGCCGATCTGCGCGTATGGCGCCTCAATCGGCCGGGCTGGTGCAGGCCGCGTAGCGCTTTCCTTCCACCCTCGCTACGTCGCTGCCGTCGGGCAGGCTGAGTCTGGCGGTGTAGTGTTCAGCCTCGTCGAAACCGACATGGCCGTGCATCGCGGCCGCGCCCTTTCCTTCGCAGCGCAGGGTCCAATCGAGGGTGGTGCTGCTGCGGTGCTGATCGGCCTGCTGGCACTGATGCGCGACGGGCGGGTCGATATGGCTGAACGATGCCCAGGGATCGGCACCCTCGTCGACGCAATGCCATTGCACGACAGGTTTGCCCCACTGCCCATGGCTGAACAGGCGGGTGACGATTTTCCAGAGGCCGGGCATGGCGCCGAAGTCGCCGGGGTCGGTATGACCGGCAGGAGCGGCCAGTGCGGCGGCGAGGCTGAATGTTGCAAGGGTAACGATCTGCAACGGGCGGCGGCGAAGCCGTGGAGGGATATTCATCGGGTGGCGTGGCTCTCGAAAAAAGAGTGTGCCCTGCCTGGTTACCCAGGCAGGGCACAGGTGTCAAGGCAGGCGATCAGTCCGTGGTCGCTGCGGTGACGTCGTCCTTGCGGTCATGCCGTCCAAAATCAAACATGTCCATCATGTTGCCGATCGCTGGAGCATTGACCGGCACATAGGGGTTGCGCGGCAATGCGATCGGGTTCGGCAGGTTGTCGCGGCTGCGATCGGAGATCTGATCGTGCAGGCCCCAGTTGGCTTCGACGAATTTGTCGAACGAGACGTGATCGTAATAGGTGTGCACCACACGACCGCCTTCGGAGTACTTCGAGATCACCAGCATCGGGATGCGCGTGCCGTCGCCGAAGAAGTCCACCGGCTGGATGTAGCCCGAGTCGTAGTAACCGCCGCCTTCATCGAAGGTCACCACGATGGCCGTGTCAGCCCACACCTTGGGGTTGGCCTTGGCCATGTCGACGATCTTCTTTACGTAGCCTTCGAACAGCTCGAGCTTCGAGGACGCCGGATGGCCGTCCAGAATGCCATCGGGCTTGGCGATCGATACCGCCGGCAGCGTGTTGTTCTGGATATCGGTATAGAGATCGTTGATGTCCTGATTGTTCGCGCGCAGGTCCGGGTTGGTCATGACCTGGGTGGAGTACAGGAACGGATCGCAGATATTGCAGAACGTACCGGCTTCACCGTTTTCCTTGCCCTGGCCCCAACCTTCACCGTAGTACTTCCAGCTCACGTGATGACGCTCGAGCAGGGTAGCGAGGTTTTCCTGCGTGGACGGCGGGATGGTGAACTGCTGCGCGCCCAGCGGTGCGGCGGTACCGTCGCCGAGGTAGCCCGGGTTGTAGTTGTTGACCAGGTAGTAAGCGTTCTTTTTGCAGTCCGAACCCTTGAAGGTCTTGTAGGGCAGCGAACGCAGGTACTTCTTCACCGAGGCGATGCCCGGCTGGGATTCATCCGCGCAATTGACGTACGAACCGCCACCGTAACCGTCCTGTACCCACCAGTTGTTGGTGCCCGGCTGCGAGTTCGGGTTTTCGATCTGATTGATCGGGGGCGTAGCCGGTTTGCCCTTGGCATCGGCGTAATAAATCAGCGTGCCGTAGCCGAGCATGATGTGGTTGGCGCCCGTGCCGCCCATCACCGACTGGTGGAAGTTGTCGCTGAGCGCATAGGTCTGCGCCAGTTCCTTGAAATACGGCGCATCGCCCTGGGCCATATTGAGGAACTGCATCGAGGTCGAACCTTCACCGGTGCTCTGATCGGTGAAATTGGCCGGCTGCGTCACGCCGTTATTGCCCGCACCCATCGTCACTTCGACCCACGGGAACAGGTCGGCACGACAGCCGCTGGGGTTTTTGCTGGTCGCTTCCTTGATGTTGCAATCGAGCTGCTGCCACATCTGGAAGAAACGATGCACCGGGCTGTTGGCGTAGTCGTTGTAGCTGATCGAGGCATGCATATCGACCGGTGCATTGGTCAGATTGCCCGGGAAGCGTGTGTCGACCACGCCACTGGGCAGGCCCGTGCCGCCTTCGGCGAGCTCTTGATACGCATCGTCCGGCAGTGCCGGCTCGATCGACTGCGCCTGTGCGGCGGAAGCGAACGGTGCCTGGGTCGGCGCACCACCGGTGTTCATGGCGGGCAGTGTTTCGTACGGCACGGTGCGGGTCGGAGCGACCTCGTAGCTGCCGCTCTGGGTGGCCTGGAACTGACGCGCGGCGGCGACGTTCGGACCTGGCGTACCGTCTGCGTTGACAATGCCTTCGGAGAGCAGATTGAACACGGTCTGCCCGCGCGGCGCCTTATAAGTCGCGTAGACATGGTCGAAAGTACGGTTTTCACCGATCAGCAAAATGACGTGTTTGATCGGCGTCTGCGTGTTGCTGCTGTTGTCGCCACCGCCCTTGCCAGGACGATGCAAGGTCACCACGCCGCCCGGCAGACCCTGCTGGCTTTGCAGGGGAGCGGTCGGAATGTCTTTCCTGAAAGAGGCGTCTTTGTCGGGTGCAACTGTGGTTTGTGCGCTGACGACACCAGCAAGGCCGGTCGCCAGCATGCCGAGAAACAGCGGATGAAGCCGCTTTTGGCCGAACATCTTGGACATAACTTGATCCCCAGCAACTCCCGTCATGGAAGTCGCGAATCGAGCGTGGTCCCCCTGGTTAATCGATGCGAATGAAAGACAGGGAATCGCATCGACCGCCAAACAGTGTCGTCGGTATACATGACGTTGCTTTGGCGTTACGAAGACACGCTTTACGTAGTTTGTGACGGTGCGGCTACAGTGCGCGGCGATTGGAAATCAGGTCACGTTTTATTCGTAGGTTTGGACGTCTATTCGTAAGTTATTGCATGTTTGTGTTGAGTGTGTGGTGGCGATTCGCTGCTGAGAGGAAGTGCGCTCTTCTGGAGTGGCTTGGGATGGCTATGTAGGAGAGGTTCTGGCGAGCACCCGGCCCCCTCACCCCAACCCTCTCCCCCGGCAAAGCCAGGTGAGAGGGGGCACACTGAGGCAAGTTTGAATCTTGCGCGCTTTTAGCTCCCTCTCCCCTGGCTTTGCCGGGGGAGAGGGTTGGGGTGAGGGGGGCTTTAAGTCCTCAGCGCCCCAAGACCCATCAGGCAGGCAACAACTCATACGGCCGCATCATCTCGTTATCCTCGTGCTCGAGATAATGGCAATGCCAGACATAGCGCCCCGGCTCGCCCTCGAAGCGCATGATGATCCGCGTCACCATCCCTGGATCCGCACGCACCGTATCCTTCCACCCCATCTCATGCGGCGCCGGCGGTCGAGCGGGGCCGGTGTATTTGACGGTGCGATGGGCGTTCCAGGCAAAGATGTCGAAGGGCCTGCGATCGATCACCTGAAAGCGCACAAGATGCAAGTGGACCGGGTGCGTATCGCCGGTGATGTTGACGAAGCTCCAGATCTCGGTGCTGTTCTGTTTGGGCTTTTCGGTCACTGGATCGGACCAGCTTTTGCCGTCAAGCAACATCATCATCGGGTTGCCGCCCGAGTCGTCCTGTTCGCCGAGCGTCAACATGCGTTCCCGCACGGAGCTGGCTATATCGATGCGTGGTACCGGGCGCAGACTCGTCGGGAGTTTCGACGTGTCCGCGCGGCCTTTGTCGCGCACGCGAAACTCCATGATGGCATCGGCCTGATGGCGCAATTGCACCGATTGCCCGTCCAGGCCGCTGAAGTCGATGACGACATCGGCGCGTTCGGCGGGATAAAGCTCCACGCGCGTGCGTTCCAGTGGCGCAGGCAGCAGGCCCTGGTCGCTGGCGATCTGATGAAAGCTGCCGTGCGAAAGCGATAGATCGAAGAAGCGTGTATTGGCGGCGTTGACCAGCCGAAACCGATAACGACGCGGCTCCACGTCCATGTAAGGGAACAGCTTGCCATTGCACAGCATGGCGTTGCCGTAGCACTCCGATACCCATGGCGCATCGGGGTCGTCCGATACCGGGTAATACAGCTGGCCATCTTCGGCGATCAGCCGGTCATACAGTATCAATGGCACATCGTATTCGCCTGAAGGCAGACCTAGCGCCTGTTCTTCCGGATCGCGTACGTGAAATGTTCCGAACAGGCCGGCATAGATGTTGAGCCGGGTAATGCCCATGGCGTGGTCGTGATACCACAGGGTGGCCGCGTCCTGTCCATTGGGATAGTGATACTGCAGGGAGTGGCCAGGCGCATACCAGTCTTCCGGAAAGCCGTCACTGCCGGCCGGTGCGCGCGCGCCATGGACGTGGGTGACGGTGCGTACATCGGGCTTGCTGCTTTCCGCGCCGTGAATGTTGTGGTCGATCGGCAGAAAATGTTTGGTGGGCAACGCGTTCGCCCATTCCACCAGCAGCGGCTCGCCACGCATGGCTTCGATCGTCGGTCCCGGCGAAAGGCCGTTGTAACCCCACATCGGGGTTGCGGGTAGATCACGGTGCAACTTGGCGCGGAAGGCGCGCATCTCGATACGGTGATATGCCAGTTTCTTGCCCGGATAGGCGGGGTGCGTACGCATGTCGGTCGAACGCGCGATCGGCGGTATCGGCAGAGGGTCGACGAAACGCGCTAGATGCGCCGGATTGACGATCGGCACCTTCGGTGCGGCCAAGGTCGGCATCGCCATGCGCTGTTTCATGGGCATATGCATGGTCTGTGCCTGTGCCAGGCGCAAGACGTCACTTAGCGCGTAGACGCCCAGAAGACCGCTCGCGCCTGCGAGAAAGCGACGCCGCGAGAGGGTCATGGCCGGTCGCCTCGAAGGGTGCTGCAGGAATAGTTCAACACGGCGGCAAGTGGGCCGCTGAAACGGAATACGCATGTCATCCGACAACCCTAGGCATTCCATATGACAGTCATGTGGCGGTCGGCACTTTTCTATGGAAGTTTTGTGAACTCGTTGGAAAAGCGGTCCACCGACGCTGAAGTTTCGTATTGCTCCTATGGTGGGGTCGGGTGTTGCGCGCCTACGGTTCGCCGCACCGTTGCTCCTGCGTCAGATATTTTGAATAACCAAGGTGTTCCAAAAAGATACCAACCTTTTGGTGTGTCGCCCGAAGCGTCCGTTACGACCGCGCCATTGACCGGTGCGGAACAAGCGCGGCTGCGCCAGCGTTTTTTGGTTCGAGTGTTGTTGGCGGCGTGCTTGCTACTTGGCGGAGTGTGCGCCGGGTGGACGCTTTATCAGGAGAAAAAAGCCGGTGCATCGCTGGCGATCCTTGCGGGCATAGCGCTACTGGGTCTGTTCTCCCTGCGATGCTTGCCGAACCAGCTTCGTCAATGCCGTCTGGCACGCGCAGACTACCAGGCAGGTATCAAGCGGGTGATTCGAGGGCCGTTGCTTGCATCGGACCGCATATCGAGCGCGCGGCAAGGTGGGTTGCCGCGCTTTCGCTGGTTGATAGGCGATACGTTGATCGGCATCGATGTCAATTGGGACTTTTTTTATATCCGCGGCCTTGATGGCCGACGCCTTCGCCCCGGCGATTGCGAGGCCATGCAACGACCAGGGCGCATGCTCGAGGCACACCTTACGGCTGCCAGCGGGATGGCGCTCTATGTCGCATCGACAGCATGAATCTCGCAGAGCCTTTATGATGCGCAGTCCTCGAATGCCGAAGTACGTCATGTCCACGATTCCCGCCTGCCCGCAATGCGGCATGGAAAACACCTATCCCGACGGCGAGCAATATATCTGCCCGGACTGTGCGTACGAATGGCCGATGGTTGCCGACGCCGTCTCCGATGAAGAGACTATCGTGCGCGATGTCAACGGTAATGCGTTGCAGAGCGGTGATACGGTGGTGGTGATCAAGGACCTCAAGGTGAAGGGCTCGTCGATACCGCTCAAGCAGGGCACAGTAATTCGCAATATCCGTCTCGTCGACGGCGACGCGGAACACATCGAAGGTCACTCAGACAAGATCAAGGGTCTTGTTCTCAAGGTTTGTTTCCTGCGCAAGGCTTAAGGCCGGCTGTTTCGCGCCCTCTCCTCTCCGTGAGCAGGGCGCATTTCCAGTCGACGGTTCAGCCTGCCGCTGCCTTGCGCAATGTCTTCAGGTCGAGCTTTTTCGAACGCATGATGGCCGCCGTCACGCGAGACACCGTCGCAGCGTCGGGCCCCTTGAGCATCTCGATCAGTTCGGTCGGGACCACCTGCCAGCTCAAGCCATAGCGATCCTTCAGCCAGCCACATTGTTGCGCGCTTTCGTCGCCGCCCTCGGTGAGCTTGCTCCAGTAATGATCGACCTCGTCTTCGGACTGGCAGTTGACCACCAGTGAAAGAGCAGGCGTGAAGTTGAACACCGGGCCACCGTTCAATGCGGTGAAATCCTGACCGTCGAGCTGGAATTGAACCGTCATGACGGAACCGGTCGGTTGGCCGGAAGCATCCGATGCCTCCTTGGCGTAGTGCACCTTGCCAAGAATGCGGGAGTTGGGAAACACGCTGGTATAGAAGCTGGCGGCCTCTTCGGCCTGTTTGTCGAACCAGAGAAACGGCGAGATGCGTTGGAAACGGGTGGTCATCGGCATGTCCTCATCGGCATATCCTCATAGGATTTCGGCGGGGCGCCACCCTTCCGGTAGCAGGCCCTCCTGGAAACGACGAACGGCGGACGGCCAGATCGACATGGCCTGAAAGTCATCAGCAAACGATGCAAACGACCTGGCACATCGCCAGGTCGCCATACGCACGAAGAAACTCAGTGTCCGACGAAGTCGATACGTGCCATGCCCTGTGACTTCGCTTGCGAAAGGACGTGAGCCACCGCCTGATATTGAGCGCCGTCGGCGGCATCGATACGCAACTCGGGCTGCTGGCTGCGCGATGCGGCCAGCGACAGTTGCGCACCGAGTTGTGCATCGGTAATCAGAGCATCGTTCCAGGTCATGCTGCCATCGGCTTGAATCGACAGCCGGATCGGATCGACGTTGTCAGTAGCTGTGGTGCGGCCCGGTTGAGGCAAGTCGGTGCGAATCTTGTGCGTTATCACTGGCGCGGTGATCATGAAAATGATCAGCAACACCAGCAGTACGTCGACCAGCGGTGTGACGTTGATGGTCGAGATGGCGGGACTGGAAACACGTGCAGAGAAAGCCATGTTCTTCCTCCTGGGCGAGCGTGCGTTGTGGTCGATGCCTGGCGCGAAGCGGGGAGGCCAGGCGAGCTCAGCCTATCGTGTGGCGAGCCTGCGTGCCACTGCGCGTTATGGGCGTCATGATGGCGTCAGAGCCGGGCGCTACGCTGTTATCCTGCGATATGGCCCGTGGTATCCGCGGGGCTTGAATTTCTATACCAAATAGTTTAATAATTAGCTGCGGCACCCCAGCCAGCTCGCGTCGTCCTGTTGATTTCACGACGCTCTTTCGTAAAGGACTTTTCATGACTTCCCGGTTTTTTGGGGCGGCGATCATTCTTGGTCTGCTGTCGGCGATCGGCCCGTTCGCCATCGACATGTATCTGCCGGCGCTGCCTTCGATCAAGGACAGCCTGCACACCGACGTCGATACCGCGCAGATGAGCCTGATGGCGTTCTTCATTTCGCTCGGCATCGGCCAGCTGATCTATGGCCCGGTATCGGACATGCTTGGCCGCAAGACGCCGATCTATTTCGGCCTGGTGGTGTTTGCGCTCGGCAGCATCGGCTGTGCACTCGCGCCCGATATCCATACGCTGATCGCTTTCCGCTTCTTGCAGGGACTGGGCGCCTGTGCAGGCATGGTCATTCCGCGTGCGATCGTGCGCGATATGCATACGGGCCACGATGCCGCGCGTCTGATGGCATTGCTGATGCTGGTATTCAGCGTGTCACCGATTCTGGCGCCGCTGACGGGTAGCATGGTGATCAAATTCACCAGCTGGCGTGGCATTTTCTGGACCGTGATGGGCGCGGCCATATGCGGTCTGATCCTCGCGATCACGGTGTTGAAGGAGACGCGTCCGCGCGAGTTGCGTGTGGATAGCACCTTTGGTTCGGCATTGCGCTCGTACGGGACGTTGCTGCGCGATCGTCACTATCTCGGGTTGATCTTTATCGGCTCGTTCGGCGTGGCCAGCTTCTTCGCCTATCTGGCCAACTCGTCCTTCATCCTGATCAATCACTACGGTCTGACCGAAACGCAGTACAGCATGGCGTTTTCCATCAACGCGATCGCCTTTATCGGCGCGGCGCAGTTTGCCGGCAAGCTGGGTGCAAAGCACGGCCTGGCCAAAGTGGTACGTACGGCGGTGACCGGCTACGCCGCGACGATGCTGGCGCTGTTGTTGCTCAATCTCGCGGGCTTCAACCAGTTGCCGGTGTTGATGGCCGTGCTGTTTGTGGGCTACGGCTTCCTTGGCCTCGTGATTCCGAGTACCGCGGTATTGGCGCTGGACGATCACGGCAAGATCGCCGGTACGGCAGCGGCTCTGCTGGGCACGATGCAATTCGTGGTGGGGGCGGTGGTGGTCGGCGTGATCGGTCGTTTCTTCAACGGCACGGCCTTGCCGATGGTGGCTGGGATTACCGGTTGCTCGTTGATCGCTTTTACGTTGGCGCAGGTGACGTTGCGGCATCGGCGGTATCTGCGGGAGCAGCCTGCCGAGGCGGCTTAAGAGCCCCCTCACCCCAACCCTCTCCCCCGGCAGAGCCAGGGGAGAGGGAGCTAAAAGCTCGCACGATTCAAATTTGCCTCAGTGTGCCCCCTCTCCCCTGGCTCTGCCGGGGGAGAGGGTTGGGGTGAGGGGGCACAAGAGGCGATGCGAAGCGAGCCTTCTAAGCCAGTCGTGCCAAAAACATCCGGCACGCCTCATCGATCATCGTCGTCTGCACAGCCAGCTCAGGCGCCGGTTGCCAGCCGATCACCGATTGCCAATAAGCGCAGGATTTAAGCAAGCCGGTAAACATATCGGCGGCGAGCGTGGGGGCGATATCGCCGAGTTGTCCTGCCTGGTGCGCCTCGGCAAACCAACGATAAAGGCCCAGTTCCTTTTCGTGAAAACGCGTCATCAGTCGCATGCTCTGCTCGCGCGAACGCATCGCCTCGATCATCAGGACGCGGCTGAGGCGGGTGTACTCCTCGTCGCAGATCAACTGCATTTCTTTCTGCGCGATCTCGCGCAACTGTTCCCCGAAGGGGCGACCGGGGTCGAAACGCATGCGGCCCAGAGGCTCGACGCGCGCGACCATCAGGTCCATCACTTCGCTGAAAACCGCGTCGATCGACGGGAAATACTTGTAGAGCGTGCGCTTGGACACGGCGGCCCGGTTGGCGATCGCTTCCATGCTCGCCCCGGCAAGCCCCTGCATCATCAGCTCTTCGATGCCCGCGTCGAGCAGGGCTTGGCGTTTGTTGGCGCTGCGATTCAAGGTGGCTCCGGCTAAGCGTGGCTGAACAAAAGTATACGGGGTAGTTTACTTCTTGCGCGCCCAGGCATAAAGTAAACGCTACCGTTTACATTTTCGAGATGATCATGAGCATGGTATGGGTGGTGTTGCTGATAGCCGCAGGATTCGTGGGCATGGCCTGGCGCCGCCGCGCCGGCCGGGCACGCGATCAGGACCGTTATGCCGGCGCGCAGCGTTGGCGCGACGGAAGATTCCACAATGTCGCGGCGACAAGAAAGGGCAACATTACCGATGTGGCGAAGCTGTACTGGCTCGCCCGCGGCATCCGTCGTACGCCGCGTGAGGCCTTGCCAGTCGCTCAGGTGCGCCGCGAGGTGCTGGACGGCCCGACCTCGCAAGCACTGCGCGTGACCTGGCTCGGCCATTCCACGGCGCTGATAGAGCTGGATGGCCTGCGTTTGCTGACGGATCCGGTATTGAGCGATCGCGCCTCGCCGTTTTCGTTTGCCGGTCCCAAGCGCTTCACCCCGCCAGCGCTGAGCGTCGAGCAGTTGCCGCCGCTCGATGCGGTCGTGCTCTCGCACGATCATTTCGATCATCTCGACCACGCTACCATCCTGGCCCTGGCCGAGCGTGTGCCGCGTTTCTATGCGCCGCTTGGCGTCGGTCAACGGCTGCAGCGCTGGGGTATCGATGCGGCCAAGATCGTCGAGCTCGACTGGTGGCAGGAAACGCAATTAGGGCCGTTGACCCTGGCGGCAACGCCTGCACAGCACTTTTCCGGGCGCGGTCTTAACGATGGCAACAGCACGCTATGGGCGTCGTGGGTGGTGCTCGGCAGTCGGGAGCGCCTGTTCTTCAGCGGCGATACCGGCATGCACAAGGGCTTTGCCGAGATCGGCGAACGCTATGGGCCGTTCGATCTGACCATGATCGAGTGCGGTGCCTACAACGAAGCCTGGCCGGACGTGCACATGCTGCCGGAACAATCGGTGGCGGCACACCAGATGGTGCGTGGCATGACGATGATGCCGGTGCACTGGGGCACCTTCGATCTGGCGCTGCACCGTTGGGACGAGCCGGCGGAACGTGCGCGCGCGTTGGCGGCAGAGCAGGGCGTTCGGCTGGTGCAGCCGCGCCCGGGCGAAACCGTGTCGCCCGATTCGCCCTTGCAGGCGCCGTGGTGGCGTTCGTTCGAGAAAGAATCTATGCCGCAGCGGTCGATCAAGACGTCGGAGAGCGCGACGTGAGCTGGACGGCCCGTAACATGCCCTCGCAACAGGGCAAGCTCGCCATCGTCACCGGCGCCACGGGTGGCCTTGGCTACGAGACTGCGCTGGCATTGGCGCAACAGGGGGCCGAAGTGATTCTTGCCGCGCGCAATGCGGATAAGGGTCGCGATGCGCTGGCATCGATACGCGCGGCGGTGCCAAATGCAAACCTGCATTTCGCACGCGTGGATCTGGCGAGTCTGGCTTCAGTCGCCGACTTTTCCGCAAGCCTGCTGGAGCAGGGCCGCCCCATCGACCTGCTGGTGAACAATGCCGGCGTGATGGCCTTGCCCAAGCGGCAGGAGACTGTCGATGGTTTCGAAATGCAGCTAGGTGTGAACTACCTCAGCCATTACGCGTTGACCGGGCGCCTGCTGCCGTTGTTACGCAAGGCTCCCGCGCCGCGCGTGGTCAACCTCAGCAGCCTGATGCATCGCAGCGGAAAGATTTACCTCGACGATTTGCAGTTGCAGCGCGGTTATACGCCTACCAGGGCATATGGCCAGTCGAAGCTGGCGATGTTGATGTTCGCGCTCGAACTGCAGCGGCGCAGCGATGCGCAGGGCTGGCACTTGTTGAGCAATGCGGCGCACCCGGGCTATGCGCGCACCGAGCTGATCCCCAATGGCCCCGGTACCGATTCGTTCCTGTCGCGCTTCAGCATGCTTTTACAGCCGTTCATGAGTCAGTCCGCGGCAGACGGCGCGTGGCCGACATTGCAGGCGGCTACGGCACCCGATGCGAAGCCGGCCGGTTATTACGGCCCCGATGGCTGGTTCGAGATGCGCGGTACGTCGACCGAGGCAAAGGTATCCGCGCGCGCAAAAGACGCCACGGTCGCCAAACGCCTGTGGGAGCTGTCCGCGCAATTGACCGGCGTGTCGTTTTCCTGATTCGAAGCTGGGAGAGTTTTCCATGTCACAAGTCTGGTTCATTACCGGCAGCTCACGCGGCCTGGGTCGCGCGCTCGCTGAAGCCGTATTGGAAAGTGGCGCACGTCTGGTTGCCACGGCACGCAAGCCCGAACAATTGAGCGATCTGCAGCAGCGCTATCCCGAACGGATGCGAACGCTGTCGCTCGATGTCACCGACGCTGAAGCGGCACGCCGGGCCATCGCCAGCGGGGTGGAGGCGTTCGGCCGTATCGACGTGCTTGTCAACAATGCCGGCTACGGCAATATGGGGTCGATCGAGGACACGCCCGAAGATGATTTTCGCGCGCAGATCGAAACCAATCTGTTTGGCGTGGTCAACGTCACGCGTGCGGCACTGCCGCAATTGCGCAAGCAGCGCTCGGGTCATGTCCTGCAGATATCTTCGATCGGTGGCCGCATTGGTTCGCCGGGTATTGGTGCCTACCAGACCGCAAAGTGGGGCGTGGAAGGGTTCTCCGAGGTGCTGGCCAAGGAGGTCGGCCCGCTTGGCATCAAGGTGACGATCATCGAGCCGGGCGGCTTTCGTACCGATTGGGCGGGTGACTCGATGCGGGTCTTCGAGAATCATCCCGATTACACGAGCGTCAATGAACTCACGCGTTTCGTGCGCGACTCCAGTGGCAAGCAGAAGGGCGATCCCGTGCGTGCCGCGCAGATCATGTTGCAGATCGCCGCGATGGATGCTCCGCCGTTGCGCCTGTTACTTGGGGCCGATGCGGTCAACTATGCCGAGCAGACCGATCTGGCTCGCATGGCCTCCGATCGTCAATGGCGTGAGCTGAGCGTTTCGGCGGACTATCCCTCGGCATAGCCCAAAGCCGTTGCCCAGGCTGGCGAATGCCCGCGAGAATGGCGGGTATTCGCTGTCGTGGGCTTGAACGCGGGCAATTCGGCCGCATGCCTGGGCGGTGCAAGCCACGATGGGACCCCCAGGAATGCCGCCAGTTACCGGATCGTCAGATCATTCATCGGTCGCGCCACCGATCGTTTCCGTCTCCAAGCTCAGCAAGACCTACGCCAGCGGGTTCCAGGCGCTCAAGCAGATCGACCTGGACATTCGGCGCGGGGAGATTTTTGCCTTGCTCGGCCCCAACGGTGCCGGCAAGACGACGCTGATCAGCATCATCTGCGGCATCGTCAACGCCAGCAGCGGCCAGGTGCTGGCCGATGGCCATGATATCGCGCGCGAATATCGCGCCGCTCGCAGCAAGATCGGCCTGGTGCCGCAGGAGCTGCACACGGATGCGTTCGAAACCGTGTGGGCGACCGTTCGATTCAGTCGCGGGTTGTTCGGCAAGGCGCCGAACCCCGCACATCTGGAAAAAGTGCTGCGCGACCTGTCGCTATGGGAAAAGCGCGACAGCAAGATCATGGCGCTTTCCGGAGGCATGAAACGCCGCGTCCTGATCGCCAAGGCGCTGGCGCATGAACCGCAGATTCTGTTTCTGGACGAGCCCACCGCCGGTGTCGACGTCGAGCTGCGTCACGACATGTGGCAGATGGTCCGCCGGTTGCGCGATGCCGGTGTCACGATCATTCTCACCACGCACTACATCGAGGAGGCCGAGGAGATGGCCGATCGCGTGGGCGTGATCAGCAAGGGCGAGCTGATCCTGGTCGAAGACAAGCATGTATTGATGCGCAAACTGGGCAAGAAGCAGTTGACCTTGCACCTGCAGACACCGCTGGAAGCTATTCCCGCGACCCTGGGCGACCTGCCGCTGGAGTTGAGCGAGAACGGGCATTCGCTGGTCTACACCTTCGACACGCAAGGCGAGGACACGGGTATCGCACCCTTGCTGCGGCGATTGAGCGAGCAGGGGGTGGATTTCAAGGACCTGCATTCGAGCGAGAGTTCGCTGGAAGATATCTTCGTCAGTCTGGTGAGGTCGCGCGCATGAACGTCTACGGTATTGCGGCGATCTATCGCTTTGAGATGGCGCGCACGTTCCGCACGCTGATGCAGAGCATCGCATCGCCGGTATTGTCCACGTCGTTGTACTTCGTCGTGTTTGGTGCGGCGATCGGTTCGCGCATGGGCAATATCGATGGCGTCAGTTACGGTGCCTACATCATTCCCGGTCTGATCATGCTGTCGCTGTTGAACGAGAGCGTCTCCAACGCCTCATTCGGCATCTACATGCCCAAGTGGGCCGGGACGATCTACGAGCTGCTCTCGGCACCGGTGTCGTATATCGAGGTGATACTGGGCTATGTCGGTGCGGCAGCCACCAAGTCGATGATGTTGGGTTTGCTGATCCTGGTGACCGCGCGTTTGTTCGTGCCTTACGAGATCGCCCATCCGGTGTGGATGGTGGCGTTCCTGCTGCTTACCGCGGTGACGTTCAGCCTGTTCGGTTTCATCATCGGCCTGTGGGCGGACGATTTTCAGAAACTGCAGGTGATCCCGTTGATGGTGATCACGCCGCTTACATTTCTCGGCGGCAGTTTTTACTCGATCAAGATGCTGCCGCCGATCTGGCAGAAGATCACCTTGTTCAATCCGGTGGTGTATCTGATCAACGGCTTCCGCTGGAGTTTCTACGGCGTGTCGGATGTGAACGTGATGGTGAGCGCAGCGATGACGTTTGCGTTCTTGTTGATCTGCCTTGGCATTGTCTGGTGGATATTCAAGACCGGGTACAAGCTGCGGTCGTGAGTCTTGCCGCTACCCGCCCATTTGTCACTCCGGCGCAGATCGGGGTGACAAATAGGGTTACGGCACGCAGCGCGTAGCCCGCTCCAGCAACAACTGCCGCTCCCGCGCATTGGCCGTCATATCCGCCGCACGAACGAATTCCTCGCGCGCTTCGGCATGCCGCCCCAGCTTCTCCAGCAAATCTCCGCGTACCGTCGGCAACAGGTGGTACTTGCGCAGCGCCGGTTCGTCGACCAGCTTGTCGACCAGGGCAAGCCCCGTCGCCGGGCCGAAGGCCATGCTCATCGCCACCGCACGGTTGAGTTCAACCACCGGCGAGGGCGAGACCCGGCCGAGAAGGCCATAGAGCAGGGCAATACGGCGCCAATCCGTATCTTCGGCGGCAGCGGCGCGTGCATGGCATGCGGCGATCGCTGCCTGCAACGCGTACGGCCCGATATCGCCACCCAGCTTGCCGGCATGCTCCAGCGAGGCCAGGCCACGGCGGATCAATAGCTGGTCCCAGCGGCTACGGTCCTGGTCCATCAATAACACCGGTTCGCCCGAAGGTTTGATGCGGGCGCCGGTGCGCGATGCCTGCAGCTCCATCAGCGCGACCAGGCTGTGTACTTCCGGCTCGCGCGGCATCAGTTGTGCAAGCATGCGACCCAGCCGCATGGCGTCTTCGCACAGGGCCGGACGCATCAGGTCATCGCCGGCCGTGGCGGTGTAGCCTTCGTTGAAGATCAGGTAGATCGCTTCCAGTACCGAATCCAGTCGTTCGTTGAGCTCCGCGCCGCGCGGTACTTCGAACGGGATGTCCTTCTCGCTCAGGGTGCGCTTGGCGCGCACGATGCGCTGCGCAATGGTCGGCTCGGGCGTGAGATACGCGCGGGCGATTTCTTCAGTAGTGAGGCCGCCGAGCAGACGCAGGGTGAGGGCGACGCGCGCCTCGGTCGACAGCACCGGATGGCAGGCGACAAAGATCAGCCGCAGCAGGTCGTCGCCGATCGGATCGTCGGCGACCGCTTCGGGCGACGCGCCGCTCATCTCCATCTGTTCTTCGATTTCGCGGGTAAGCTCGTGCTCTTTGCGCGCATGCAGCGCCTTGCGGCGCAGCATGTCGATGGCGCGCCGCTTGGCGGTGGTCATCAGCCAGGCGCCGGGCTGGTCGGGGACGCCGGTGACCGGCCATTGTTCGAGCGCGGTGACCAGCGCGTCATGGGCCAGTTCCTCGGCCACGCCGACGTCGCGCACCATGCGCGCGAGGCCGGCGATCAGCCGTGGCGATTCGATGCGCCACAGCGCGTCGATACTGCGATGGATATCGGTCGACGTCATGGCCGGGGATCACAGCAGGTCGACACGGGCGGCGCAAGGCCGCCCGATAGGATCGCCAGGGCCACCGGCTCAGTCGTGCGTATCGCAGTTGACCATCCATTCCACACCGTAGCGATCGGCCAACTGACCGTATCTTTCCGACCAGGAGGTCTTTGCCAGCGGCATCATGATGGCGCGGGCCTGCTCGGAAAGGGCATTGAAGATCTTCTCCGCCTGGTCCGGATCCTTGGTATTGATGCAGACGAAGAAGCCCTTGTGGCCTTCCCATGTTTGGGTCGGGTCGCCCGCATCCGAACCCATCAGCATGGAACCGTCCACGGCCAGGCGGACATGGGCGATTTTCTTGCCGGTCGCTTCGTCCATGCCGGCGCATTCGGGCATGTCGGCATAACGAATGATCATCTCCAGCTTGCCGCCCAGGCAGCGCTCGTAGAAACGGAAGGCCTCTTCGCACTGGCCGTCGAACATCAGGTAAGCATTCACGATCACGGGTGGTCTCCTTGGGGTCTGAACAGGCTTTAGTGTTTGGTAGCGAGTTGGGCGCGCAGGCGTTCTTCCTGATCGCGCAGTTCCGGGGTGAATTCGGTGCCAAAATCGTCCGCCTCGAAAACACGGCGGATTTCGATTTCAGATTCGCCCTCAAGCGGGTTGGGGCAGCGCTTGACCCATTCGATCGCCTCTTCGAGCGATTTGACCTGGATCAGCCAGAAGCCGGCCAGCAATTCCTTGGTCTCGGCAAACGGACCGTCGATCACGGTGCGCTCCTTGCCGGAGAAACGGACCCGCGCCCCCTTGGCGGTGGGCTGCAGGCCTTCGGCCGCAAGCAGCACGCCCGCACGAACCAGCTCCTCGTTGTACCGGCCCATCTCGGCCAGCAGTTCCGCGCTGGGCATGACGCCGGCCTCGGTGTTCTTGTCGGCTTTGATCATCACCATGAATCGCATTGCGGTATCTCCGTCAGTGAGCAGGGAGCGGCATTTGCTCGCTCTTATCGGTTCGACGAATGAGATCCGCTCGAATCGACAGGCGCTGGAAAAATTTTTAGTCACGATCCTCGAGATTTGTGACATGGGTGCGCTGTAAGTCGTCCTGGGACGAGCGCCAGGCATGCGCTGTCTCGTATAGTGCGGCTTTACCGGCTGGCGGCGCGGAGCCGCCCATGTGATTTCTGGCGCTATGGCGACACGACGCAACGTACCGCAACTCCCTCAAATGGACCTCCTTGGCGGCGCCGTGCCGGAGGAGGCACAGATTCACCGCCTGTTCTTTGCCCTCTTGCCCGACGAGGTGGCACGCCAGCGCTTTGCCCGGGCCGCGGAAACCCTGCGCCGGGACCAGCCGATCCGTGCCCGCTGGGTCGTGCCCGATCGTTATCACGCGACGCTGCATTTTCTTGGCGACTTCCCCTTGTGGCGACAAGATGTGGTGGACGCTGCCAAGGCTGCAGGCGACAAGGTTGGTCCGCGTCGATTCGAGTGGACGCTGGATTATCTGGCCGGCTTCCGCGGCCGTCAGCCGCCCTGTGTGTTGCGCGGTTCGGAGACGCCGCCGGAGATGCAGGCGCTATGGCGCGACCTGCGCCAGGCGCTGATCCTGGCCGGGGCCGGCAACCATGTGGGCGTGGGCAGCTTTACGCCCCACGTAACGCTTGGTTACAGCCATGGCACCGTGCCGGACATCGCCCAGATCGAACCGATCCTGTGGCGGGTGGAAGGCTACGCGTTGATCCACAGCATCGTCGGCGAACGTGACTATCGCGTGCTGGGCGAATGGGGCAGCACAGGTCACTCCTGAGGTAATCGTTTTCGGCCTTTCTGGCCTATAGAGAACGAGCAGGCGCAAGCGCACAATCGAACGGCCATCACTCTTTCCGCTACGGAGTCACCCATGCGCTCGTCCACTCTGCTCGTGTTGGCACTATCGCTTGCAGCTGCACCACTGTGCGCACAAACCGCACCGTCCGCGGTGACAGCTCCCGCATCGATTACCGATGCGGTCAACGACCCGGCACGTCAGGCCGACAAGGCTGACGATGCACGTCGCAAAGTGGCCGACGTCATGGCATTTGCCGACGTCAAACCCGGTCAGAAGGTGTTGGAACTGATTCCCGGCAAGGGCTATTTCACGCGCGTGTTCAGCGCCGCCGTCGGCGCGCAGGGACATGTCTTCCTGGTCTGGCCGGACGAGTACGCCAAGGAAGACACCGAGGGTGTGACTGCCTCGCGAGCGCTGCTGGCCGACCCGCATTACAAGAACGTCAGCGTGCTCAACCAGCCGGCCGCACAGCTGAGCAGCCCCGAGCCGGTGGATCTGGTATTCACGGCGCAGAACTATCACGACTATCCCGATGCGTTCATGGGCAAGGTCGACATGGCCAAGTTCAACAAGCAGGTGTTTGCCGCGCTCAAGCCCGGCGGCCTGTTTGTGATCATCGATCACGTCGCGCCGGCCGGCACCGGTATGCAGGATACCGATACCTTGCACCGCATCGATCCGGCGATCGTGAAGAAGCAGGTCGAAGCAGCCGGTTTTGTGTTCGACGGTGAAAGCAGTGTGCTGCGCAACCCGGCCGACGACCATACGCTGAAGGTGTTCGACAAAACCATACGCGGTCATACCGATCAGTTTATTTATCGGTTCCGCAAGCCGCGCACCTGAGTTGCGCATGATGCATGAGCGGTCGCCGGCACGGTTTGGCGACCGCCCTCTCGGCGCCTATGCTAAGCGCCATGCCCTTGACGTCATTCGATAACGACCCGCCACCGAAGCCACCGGTCGAGCCTGACGCCGGCGATTGCTGTGGCGAGGGCTGCGTGCCCTGCATCTTCGACATCTATGAGACCGCGTTGCAGCGCTATCGCGACGAACTCGCGCAATGGCAGCTGCGACACCCGGATGCTGCCGACGATTCGCCCGCGCAAGGGGCTGGCAATCGGTGAAGCGGTCCCCATCTTGGGGTCTTCACGATCGAGGACGCAGCATGATCCCGTTTTCCGTACTTGACTTGGCGCCGATTACCGAAGGCAGCCATGCCACCGAGGCATTTGCGCGCAGCCTCGACCTGGCGCGACGCGCCGAGCGGCTCGGTTATCAGCGTTACTGGCTGGCCGAGCATCACAATATGCCGGGCATCGCCAGCGCGGCGACGTCGGTGTTGATCGGTTATGTCGCTGGAGGTACCTCCAGCATTCGCGTTGGCGCCGGCGGCATCATGCTGCCCAATCATTCGCCGCTGCAGGTGGCCGAACAATTCGGCACGCTGGCGTCGCTCTATCCCGGGCGCATCGACCTGGGCCTCGGGCGTGCGCCGGGCACCGATCATGCGACAGCACGAGCGCTGCGCCGCTATTTCGATAGCGCCGATGCGTTCCCGCAGGATGTCAACGAACTCCTGGCGTACTTCGAGCCGGCGACGCCGGGTCAGCCGGTACGTGCCGTTCCAGGTGCCGGCGTCGACGTGCCGGTGTGGCTGCTGGGGTCGAGCCTGTTCAGCGCCAAGCTTTCGGCCGCCCTCGGGCTGCCATTTGCCTTCGCCTCGCATTTCGCACCCGATGCCATGGACGAAGCCCTGGAGCTCTATCGCCGTTATTTCCGCCCCTCCGCGCGGCTGGCGAAACCGTATGCGATGCTCGGCATCAACGTGGTCGCGGCCGCCAGCAATAGTGAGGCGCGCCGTCTGTTCACCACGCAGCAGCAAAGTTTCATCAACCTGCGCCGTGGTCAGCCGGGTCTGATTCCGCCGCCAATCGACGATATCGAGTCGTATTGGACGCCGACGGAGAAATATGGCGTCGAACATGCGCTTGCCTGTGCCGTGGTAGGTGACGAGTCGACCGTACGCGAGGGGCTGTCGGCCTTCATTTCACGGCATCAGCCCGATGAGCTGATGATCACCACCAACGTGTTTGATCATGCGGCAAGGTGTCGCTCTTATGAAATCGCAGCCGGTGTGCGTGACGCATTGGCGGCCTGACGAGCGCTTCGCCGTGAGTAGGGAACGCCGGGTTTGGCAAGTCAAATGTTGATGTTTATCACATCCAGGATGGGTACCCGGTAACACCTGCGAAGGCAGGAATCGCAATTTCGAAGACTTCCTATAGCTGAAAGCAAAGTTTCGGCATCTCATGTGCCTAGTCTAGGTAACGAGATGACGGCTGTGGGCAGGATGGTTTACGCCATGGATGCGTTTCTGTGTGACGAATACAGCAGGAAGCCATGCTCGATTCGCATCTCGGGTGCTCATGTCTCCGAATGCGGTCACTTTTATTGCAATGTATCGTTTGCGCCATTGCTTTGCGAAGACGAACGAATTTTTGCCGACAGCAACGAAAAAGCCATTTCGCTGGCTTTTAAATTTCTACGGTTGATTGCCCTGGGCCTGCACGTCGAAGACAAGGACGGCAACGCCGTCGTGATCTAGCTTTATACGTAGGTCGGTTCGACCGTAACGAAGTGGCGCTGAAGGTCCTGCCGACAGCGGGCCAGCTGCAGGGGCGTGAATCGTCCCGCGCCCTCGGCTTCGATGGCGATCTGCGGATCGATGGCCTGGTGTTCGCCCATCAGTTCCACCATCGCGGCAAGATTGGCGGCGTGCAGAACCTGGCTCATCGGCAGCGTGGCGACGCCGCGTTCACCCAGGGCTTCCAATACGTTGGCAGGCAGCTCCCAGTAGCGTGCCGCCTGCAGGGTCAGTTCGGCAGCGATGCGAGCCGCATTGGCGATGAATTGCGGTGTATAGACGGTAAGCGAGCCGCTCAATTCCTTGTCCAGTGCGCGCGCCACGGCACCGATGCCGGTGTTGCTTACCAGACCGGCCAGATGCGCCTCGAACGGATCGCACAGGCCTTTGCTCAGATAGACAGCCGCGTGCGCGCAGCGCTCGGCATGATCCCACAGCCGTTGCCCGGCCACCTGGCCGAACATGCCGGCGCTGGCCAGCAGGATCGGCTTCATGACGTGCATCGACACCACTTGGCGCAGGCCGATCTGGCCCAACAGCACCACTGCATGTTGCAGGCTGGTGATCGGTTGCACTGCGCGGTAGGCCACGCTGCCGATGACACGCATGATCTCGCCGACCAGCACCGGGTCGCGCCCGATCAGTTCGGCCAGTTTCGCGCCGTTGACGTCGTCGTTCTTCAAGGCCCGCAGCAACTGCGGCAGCACCGTGGGCATGCGTGGCAGGGTGCGTACGTCATAGCGGTCGCCGCCGCAGATATCGTCCAGGCGCTGTAGCGCCTGCAGTTCCTGATCGCAGGGAGCGATGTCTTCGGACGCGGGCAGGCTGAAGACGAAACGGAAGAAGCGGTCCTCGACGTAAGCGGCGGAGACGGCTTCGACAGGCGTCTCGGTCGAGTTCTTGGGCTCGGGACGCGGCATGGAGGCGGCAAGCGACACCGTTTGTGCGAGGCGCACGCTTGGTACGACCGTCGGTCTACCCCCAAATAGCCTCGCCCAAAAACCCATCGCCCGCCCCCTTGTCGTTGCTTCTAAGATCGGCAGGCTGCAACAAAAATGTAGGCTGGTTCACACTCCCGATTTGCTGCGCCGCAACCAGCGGGCAGCTTCCTGGCCGGCCAGGCGGCCACTGGCCATGCAGGCGGTCAGCAGGTAGCCGCCCGTCGGTGCTTCCCAGTCGAGCATTTCGCCCGCACAGAAGACCCCCGGCAGGCGCTGAACCATCAGGTGAGCGTCCAGGGCTTCAAGTCGAACGCCGCCGCCACTGCTGATGGTTTCGGCCAAGGGGCGCGCGCGCTTGAGCGTCAATGGCAGGCGTTTTATCGTCTGGGCCAGTTGAGCTGGATCATTCAAGGCCTGCTGGTCGAGCACTTCATGGAGCAGGGCGCTCTTGACCCCGCCGATGCCGGCGTGGCGACGCAGATGCTCGCTCAGGCTTCGCCGTCCACGCGGCTTGGCCAGGTCCTGACGCAGTCGCTCGAGCGGCCGGTCCGGCGCCAGATCCAGCCACAGCGTGGTTTGACCATCACGCGCGATGGCGTCGCGCAGCGTGGCCGACAACGCGTAGATAAGGCTGCCTTCGATGCCGGTGGCAGTTACCACGCATTCGCCCTGGCGCGCGTGTTCGTTGCCCTGCGCGTCGCGCCAATGAGCAACAACGGGTTTCAGCGGTGCACCGGCATGGCGCGTGGCGAGGAAATCGCTCCAGCCGATATCGAAGCCGCAGTTGGATGGCTTGAGCGGATCGATGTCGACCCCGCGTTCGGCCAGCCAGGGCTGCCATGCGCCATTGGACCCGAGCTGCGGCCAGCTACCGCCGCCCAACGCAAGCACCACCGCGTCGGCGCCGATGGCCTGCTCACCGATGGGCGTAGCAAAACGCAGGGCGCCGGCATCGTTCCAGCCCAGCCAGCGATGGTGCACGTGAAAGCGCACGCCTTGCTCGCGCAACCGATGCACCCAGCTGCGAAGCAGTGGCGCGGCTTTCATGTCGCTGGGGAAGACACGGCCGGAACTGCCGACAAAGGTGTCGATGCCCAGCGTGGCTGCCCATGCGCGCAATGCATCGGCGTCGAAGCTATCCAGCCAATGACCGACTTCGTTGGCGCGTGCACCATAACGTTGGACGAAATCCACGGCCGGTTCGCTATGGGTGAGGTTCATGCCGCCCTTGCCGGCGAGCAGAAATTTGCGTCCGACCGAGCCTTTGCCCTCGTAGAGGTCGACCGCGATACCCGCCGTGCACGCGACTTCAGCCGCCATCAGGCCGGCAGGGCCGCCACCGATCACGGCAAGCTTGGGAGGCGATGAGGACATGGCGCGAGCGACTACCGGCGAGACAATCGGTGAAGTATCGCCGTTGTCGCCGTGCGATGCGAGGCGCCGCAAAGAACCTCAGTGTCCATCGTCGCCCCGGCGTGCGCCGGGGCGACGGGTAGGAGGGTTCAGTGCTCGTTGACCTGCAAATTGCGCATCAGCAGATCCAGCTTGCCCTTCATCGCATCCTGCGGGCGCGAGCCTTCCGCACCGTAGGAGGCGGTGTAGAGCACGGAGGGTTTGGCCTCGATGGCGGTCTTCTCAGGTGCGCCGCCGACCATGCTGATAAAGGTCATATCGTCTTCGTTGTATGCCGAGCCGTCATCCGGATGATCGCGATGTAGCACCTTTTTCCAGTAGCTCTGGAAGCTGTTGTCCAAATCTTCGGACGGTGCGATATGGCGATTCACGCGGACCAGCTCGTCGTTCTCGATATTGGCCTTGACCATCACGTCGGAGACGTCCCAGACCACCCGCTCGCCGTCCTTGAAGTAGGAAAAGCCGAGTACCAGCTGGCTGTCCTGATCGATTTTCTGCAGGTCCGGCGTGTAATTGAAGCTGACGCGCTTGGAGTGATATTTGAAGTTGTGCGCATAGTCGAAATCGATGTCGATATTCTTCAGCGCCGCCGGCAGCCAGGTCTTCTGCTGCAGATAATCCTTCCATTGCGCCAGCGTGCCGCTATAGGACACATCGAAGAAGTTGGTGAGTGCGCGCAGGTCCAGGATATCGTCGTAGCTATGGCCCGGATGCGTCGAACGCATCATCATCACGTAGCCGTCGGGTACCGGCAGCGCAAAGGTGATCAGGATGCTGTCTTCATACGCCACCGGCCAGATCCGCACTTGCCATTGACGCTGATAGGCATCGGTGAAGGTCGACTCCTCGCTCGGCTTGCCTAGCGAAGTGATCTTGATCTTGTCCGAGCCGACCGCGCGCTGCATCGGCAGGCCTTTGAGGAGCAGATCCATCATCAGCTTCGGATCGCCGTAGAGCTGCTTTGCGCTGACGTTGTCCGGCTTGCGCAGATGGATCAGCGCTTCGTGCCCGGCCACGCCGGTGGTGATGAAGCCGTTGTTGCCCAGGGTTTCCTTATGGATATTGCGTCGCGCGAACGACCACACGCCGTTCTCGCCACGCACGATCAGCGTGGGGAACGGGTCCATGTTCGAGCTGCTGTGCAGGACCTGATTCGAGCCGCTGCCGATCGGAAACAGGTTGTCGTGATTTTCCTTGAGCAGATCGGCCAGTTGCTTGTCGATCGATGCATTGAACTGCGTCTGATACGCCGTGGTGAAATCCTGGAAGGATTTGGGCAACGCAAACTGCGTCTTGAAGTTCGACGTCTTGGTGCTGTCGAGCACATCGAGCTGATAGGTCACGCGCGTGTCGACTTCGGCCAGATTGTCCGGTGCCTTCAGGATGTGGTCGATCGGCAACGCGTAGTTGAGGTTTTCACCCGGCGACTTCATCAGCACGATACCGATGATCTTGCCGTTCTTGTCCAGCAGCGGGCCACCACTGTTGCCCGGCGATGCGGCCGCGGAGAAGCGCATCCACTTCCAGCGTCCGTCCTGTTCCTCGGGCGTGTTGGAGGTGTAGAGGCCGTCGCGGATCACCACGCCCGTGCCCAGTGCATTACCTACCGCGTACACCACGTCGTTCATATCGGGCGAGGTGTTGGTATCGAGCGCCGGTGTGTTAGGCGCATCCTTGAGCGTGAACACCACGAAGTCCTGCTCACGCGAAAACTTGACGATCTTGTCGATCGCATAAACCTTGCCGCTGGCATCGCGCAGCGCGGGAACGCCCATCAGGCTGCCCATGCCGACATCGAGCACGTGTGCGGCCGTGGCATAGCGATGATCGCCCAGGGCGAACGCGGTGCCGATCGAGAAGTACTTGTCGTTGCGAAACTGGAACGGCAGCTGATCCAGCGGCAGCGGCTTTTCATAGCTCAGCGGATCGTTGACGGGCTTGGGGATCACCACCTCGAACGTGGCGGCCTGCACCTTGGGCAGCACCGCAGGGTCCAATGTGGCCGCGTGCGCATTCATGCCCAGCGCGATAGCGATACCGATCCATGGCGCTATCCGGCGCGCCAACCCTTTGCCTGCCTGCCTCATCGTTCCTTGTCCCCTAAGTCGTATCGAGCGGCAACGCCCCGCCCTGGCGCTGAGTGTATCCAAGCCGCAGCGAGGCGGGGATAGGCCCGCGCTCGTATAGCTCCGAGGTCATGGTTGGGCAGGTTATTTCGTTGGAAAGGCGGAAAGGGGGCAATCGTCTGGCGCGGAGGCGTCGGTGGGGAGCGTCGCCGATGCGGCATAGCGACCGGCATGGCCGGCAAGGTCGTTCGTGACAGCCACCGTGACGGCCAGCTCGACTGGTGCGGCGGTCGCCGATAACGCCTGATCAGGTCGGGGCGCCAGCAGATAGCTCAGGCGCGAACCGCAAGGCTGGAACAGCACTTCGCCGTCCGCCTGCACGATATGGCCACGCCGATAGGCCGGTGGCGTGATCCGGGTGTAGTGGCCGGCCAGGGAAGCTCCGCCGCGACAGAAATACCCAGGGTCGAAGGCATCGTCGTCATCGGCCGGCCGGATATCGACCAGCCCATTCCCAGCATGCTGCAGCAACAGGCTGGCGCCGGGGCGCCAGGCGTCCAGTGAAATTTTCAGGCCGTCGTCGTCGCGCACCGCATGGCCGACGAACAGGCAGGCATCGCGGTGATCGACGCTTTCGATGCTGACCCAATAGGCGTCACCCGAAGGGCCGATGTCCAGCCACTCGGAGCCCTTGCGATACGACCCGGCAAAACCATGCGGGTCGACCGGCCCCAGGGGAGCCGACGGTGTGGGCTGGCAAGCGGCGAGCAGGGCAGCAAACGACAAGGGGACGAAACGGGCGTGCATGGAAAGACGTTAGCGCAACATGCCGACAAAATCCCTCATCGCAGCTCAACACGGCTAAAATGCCGGCGTTTTCCCAGTCTGGACGCCCGGCGTGACTGCTGTCGCTTTCTCCGCTGCCGCATCCGATGTGGCCTTGGATGCCTTGTTCGTTCCGTTCCACACCGGCGCTGTGCGCTCGCCGGCGGACGGTCGCGTGTTGTTTCTGCGCGCACGCGACGGGTTTGCCTTGCGCGAGATGGCTAAGCCGGGTTGGTTGTGCGAGCAGAGTTTCAAGCCGTTTGCGGACGCCTTGGAGCGCAGCCGGTTAGCGGTAGGCACCCCTGATCCGGAAGAACGCTTCTTGCTGGTGCTGCTGCTCCCACCACGCCAGCGTGACGAGGCGCGCGCACTGTTCGCCCGTGCATTGACCCTGACCGCGCCGGGTGGTCGCGTGGTTGCCTGCATGCCCAATAGCGAAGGTGGCAAGTCGGGCGAAAGCGACCTCGCCCAGCTGGCCGGTTCGATCGGCAGCCTGTCCAAGCATAAATGCCGGGTATTCTGGACGCTGCCCGAATCGAGTACTCCGGATGCTGCGTTATGCGAGAGCTGGTTGGAGCTCGATGCGCCGCGCGAGAATGCCGCGGGTTACCTCAGCCGGCCGGGCCTGTTTGCCTGGGACCGCGTGGATATCGCCTCGGCCCTGCTTGCGGAACATCTGCCACCCGACCTCGCCGGCCGGGTTGCCGATATCGGTGCCGGCTACGGTTATTTGTCCGCGCAGGTGTTAGCCCGTTGTGCCGCCGTGACCTCGCTCGATCTGTTCGAAGCCGAAGCGCGAGCACTGGAGCCGGCTCGCGGCAATCTGCAGGCTGCGATGCGCGAACGTGCATCCGTCATCCCGTTTGCGTTGCATTGGCACGATGTCACCAGCGGCTTGCCCGGACGCTATGACGTGATCGTGAGCAACCCACCATTCCATCAAGGCAAGGCCGACCTGCCGGAGCTGGGGCGTGCATTTATCCGCGCTGCCGCCGATGCGCTCGAGCGCGACGGGCGCTTCTGGCTGGTGGCGAACCGGCACCTTCCTTACGAGGCCATTCTGGCCGAACGATTCCAAGAGGTACGTCAGATCGTGTTGCAAGATGGATTCAAAGTGATCGAAGCCCGCGGGGCGCACCGATGAAACTGGTCAAGCTGATCGCCAATCTCGGCTACGGCAGTCGCAAGGAAGTGGCCTGGATGTTTCGCGAAGGCCGCGTCACGGATGCCGCTGGTGAAGTCCTGTACGCCGACGACAAGGTGGAGCACGAACACGTTCATATCGATGGCGAGCCGCTCGATCCGCCCGTCGGTATGGTGTTGATGATGAACAAGCCGCTGGGCGCTACCTGCTCGCGCAAGGACCAGGGCAGGGTGGTCTACGATCTGCTGCCGCCGCGCTATCGCGTGCGCGATCCCTCGTTGTCGACGGTAGGGCGCCTCGATCGCGATACCTCCGGTTTGTTGTTGTTTACTGACGATGGTGCGCTACTGCATCGGATCATTTCGCCACGTGCCGAGGTCACCAAGATTTACGAAGCCACGTTGGCGCAAGACCTGCGCGGTGACGAAGCAGAGCTCTTCGCCAGCGGCACGTTGATGCTCGAATCGGAAACCACGCCATTGGCGCCGGCACGCCTCGAAGTGCTCGCGCCGCGCCTGGCACGGCTGACCGTGACCGAGGGCCGCTACCACCAGGTAAGGCGCATGTTCGCGGCCACCGGCAATCATGTCGATGCCTTGCGTCGCATAGCGGTTGGTGCATTGCAGCTCGACGAGTTGCCGGCCGGCGAGTGGCGCATGCTGTCCGAAGCCGAGATAGCGAAAGTTTTTGCCGGTACGCCGGTGGTCTGATCCACCGCCCGAGCAGCGCGCTACACTCGACGCTTCGTTGCAAGGGGTATGCCGCATGTTCAAGCGTTCCAAGTCGCTTTCGCTCGCCTTGAGCCTGGCTCTGGCCGGGTTCGCGTCCGTCTCGTTCGCCGCCGAGCCGACGGCGGCGGGTGATCCCGCCTTCGTCAAGCTGGCCGATCACTATTTCGACGACTTCTATTTTCCCAACCAGCCGACCGCCGCTACATCGGCCGGTCTGCACCAGTACGACAGCCAGCTCGAAGACTATTCGCGCAAGGGCGAAGAAGAGACCGTCAAGGCGCTCCGGCAGTGGGAAGCGAAGTTTGCCGCGATCGACGCGGGCAAGCTCAGCGAGCAGGCGCACGGCGATCTCGAACTGGTGCTGGCCAATATCCGCGGCCGCCTGCTGATGCTCGACCAGGTGCGCTGGTGGGAGACCAATCCGGACAACTATTCCAGCGGTATCACCGGCAGTGCATTCACCCTGATGTCGCGCAAATTCGCCTCGCCTGACGATCGCCTGAAAGTGCTGATCGAGCGCGAGAAGAAGATGCCGCAGGTGCTGGCCGAGGCGCGCAAGAACCTCAAGAATCCGCCGAAGATCTATACCGAGATTGCGCTGGAGCAGCTTCCCGGCCTGATCGACTTTTTCGGCAAGGACGTGCCTTCGGCCTTTACCGAGGCCACCGATGCCAAGCTGAAAGAGCAGTTTGCGCAGAGCAATGCGGCAGTCATCCAGGCGCTGAAGGACTATCAGCAGTGGATCAAGACCGATCTGCTGCCGCGCTCGCATGGCGACTTCCGCATCGGCGCCGACGCGTTCCGCAAAAAGCTGGCCTATGACGAAATGGTCGACACGCCACTGGACAAGCTGGTGGCGATCGATATGGAAGACATGCACAGGAATCAGGCCGAGTTCGCCAAGGTGGCCAAGGAACTCGATCCGAAGAAAACCCCGGCGCAGGTGTTGGCAGAGCTGGGGGCTGATCATCCCGAGCGCGCACAACTGCTCGACACGTTCCGCGGCACGTTCGCCAAGCTGATCGATTTTATCCAGAGCCATCACATCATCAGCATTCCCTCGCAGGTGCAGCCGATCCTGGAGGAGACGCCGCCGTTCGAGCGTGCGACGACATTCGCGTCGATGGACACGCCGGGGCCGTTCGAGAAGGTGGCCAAGGAAGCCTATTTCAACGTCACGCTGCCGGATCCGTCGTGGAGCAAGCAGGAAACCGACGAGTTCATGGCCCAGTTCAGCTACCCGGTCATCAACAACGTTGCCGTGCATGAAGCCTATCCCGGGCACTACGTGCAGTTCCTGTGGATGCACGATATCCACGATCGCGTGCGCCAGCTGCTGGGCTCGTCGAGCAATGCCGAAGGCTGGGCGCATTACAGCGAGCAGATGATGCTCGACCAGGGCCTGGCCCAGGCGATGTATCCGAACGACGTGCACCAGCAGCAGCGCCTGAAGCTGGGGCAGTTGCAGGATGCGCTGCTGCGTAACGCGCGCTTCATTGCCGGCATCAAGATGCACACCGGTCAAATGACGTTCGAGCAGGCGGTCGACTTTTTCGTGAAGGAAGGCTACCAGTCGCATGCGGTAGGCGTGGTGGAGGCCAAGCGCGGCACCTCCGATCCGACCTATCTCTATTACACCCTGGGCAAGCTGCAGATCCTGAAGCTGCGCCAGGACGTAATGGCCAGGCAGGGCAAGGATTTCAATCTCGAACAATTCCACGATGCTTTCATGAAGCAGGGCTTTGCGCCGATCAAGATCGTGCGTCGCGCCATGCTGCATGACGACTCGCCGACGCTGTGATGCTTCGCCAAGGCGGCGTCACTGCCGCCTTGGGAGTGGGCACAACGCCCCTATATCGGCTCCATGCGCATATTCACCTTCGATAACAGCTTTATCCGTGAGCTTCCCGGCGACCCCGAGCAGGGCCCGCGAGTACGCCAGGTCGACGGCGCCCTGCATTCGGCGGTATCGCCCGCGGCCGTGTCCTCGCCCCATGTGTTGGCTTATTCCGTAGAGATGGCCAGCACACTGGGTTTCACGCCAGAAGACATCGCCAGTGATGACTTTGCGCGAACTTTCGGCGGCAATGGATTGCTGCCAGGCATGCAGCCGTATGCGACCAACTATGGTGGTCATCAGTTCGGCGTATGGGCGGGCCAACTGGGCGACGGTCGCGCCATTTCACTGGGCGAGCTGATTACCGAGGCGGGACAGCGCTGGGAGCTTCAACTGAAAGGTGCCGGGCGCACGCCCTATTCGCGTGGCGCCGACGGGCGTGCCGTGTTGCGCTCGTCCGTTCGCGAGTTCCTTTGCAGTGAAGCGATGCACCACCTGGGTGTGCCGACAACGCGCGCGTTGAGCCTGGTGACTACGGGCGATGCGATCGAGCGCGATATGTTCTACGACGGTCATCCGCGCGACGAACCCGGTGCCATCGTCTGTCGTGTCGCGCCGTCGTTCATTCGTTTCGGTCATTTCGAGCTGCCGTCATCGCGCGGGGATACGGCGCTGCTCAAGCAATTGGTGGATTTCACCATTCGTCGCGACTTTCCCGAGCTGGAAGGCGAGGGCGTGGCGTTGTACGCCGATTGGTTCAAGCAGGTGTGCGAACGCACGGCGATCCTGATGGCGCACTGGATGCGCGTTGGCTTCGTGCATGGCGTGATGAACACGGACAATATGTCGATCCTCGGTCTCACCATCGACTATGGTCCCTACGGTTGGCTGGAGGATTTCGATCCGGACTGGACGCCCAACACCACCGATGCCGGCCGTCGCCGATATCGCTATGGCCAGCAGCCAAACGTCGCCTGGTGGAATCTCAGCCGCTTGGCAGGCGCGCTTGCTCCGTTGTTTGACGGCACCGAAGCGTTGCAGGCGGGGCTCGATCACTACGCGGCGGTCTATCAGTCGCATGATCGCGCGTATATGTCGGCCAAGCTGGGCTTGGAAACGATTCGCGACGAGGACATGGCGCTGGCGCAATCGCTGCATGAGTTGTTGCATCAGGCTGAAGTCGATATGACGTTGTTCTTTCGCGGGTTGGGTGATATCGATCTGGCAGCACCTTCGTTGGAGCCGGTGTGGGCGGCGTTTTATGACGATGCGAAGCGTGAGCAATGTGCGCCTGCGTTCGATGCGTGGCTGATGCAGTATGCGCGGCGGGTGGCGCTGGATGGCGTGCCCGACGCGTTGCGGCGTGAGCGCATGCGTGCGGTAAATCCGCGCTATGTGTTGCGCAATTATCTGGCGCAGGAGGCGATCGATCTGGCCGAGCAGGGGGATGCGTCCGGGATCTACGCGTTGCTTGATGTTTTGCGGCGGCCTTATGAGGATCAGCCGCGGATGGAGCGGTTTGCCGGGCGGCGGCCGGAGTGGGCGCGGGTGAGGGCGGGGTGTTCGATGTTGTCGTGTAGCTCGTGATTGACTTGATTTGCCTCAACTCTTTCTATCTCGTCATCCCCGCGTAGGCGGGGACCCAGTGGCTTCGGTGTTGGGTTGTCGCTTGAGCGTTGATGCACTTTGGCTAGAAAGTCGCCTGCGGCGTGTTTCGCCCGCCTGCCGGCGTGCGAGTTACTTTCTTTGCTTGTCCAAAGAAAGATAACCAAAGAAAGGACACCCCGCGTCCGCCGTCGCTGCGCGACCGTGAGGCTTGGCCGGGCTTTAGGACGGGACATCCGTGTCCCGTCCTAAAGGCATCGACGTCCTGTCGATGCCCCCTTCGGGGCCTGATCGTCCAAACCTCACTCGGCTCCCGAGGGGGCCCGAAGAGCTGACGGCTCGCTGCGCATCGCTTGCCAAGAACAAAGATCGACCTCCAACCTCGCACTAATCTCCCCTATTCGTCATTCCGGCGAAGGCCGGAGGCGCTTTTCAACAGCGAAGCTGGTCATCTATTCCTCAGGCCCTCGCTTGTCAGACAACGTGTCGCAAGCGGAAACGCTGAGGCATGGATTCCGGCCTTCGCCGGAATGACGAGAGGGGTAGGCGAGGGTGAGGGAACACCTTAAGTCCTCACCATCGCGACGCCTCGCGCACAGATTCGGCGTACCTCAGAAGCGCGTGAAGTGTCCCCTGACGATTCGAGTAGACGGTCCGAACGGTTTTATCCCTCAATGCTGCTCAGAGCCCTTGATCCACAGGCCATTTCTTTTTGGTTACTTTTGCTTTGGGCCAGCAAAGAAAAAGTGACTCGCTCGCCGGCAGGCGAGTGAAACGCCCGCTGCGTAAGCGGCCAGGTCGCCCGAACACCCAGGCAAGAACCAGGCCGTCACGTCAAAAGCTTCCGGCCTACGCCGGAATGACGAAGTAGGACGGGCTGCGTAAGCGATCAGATCACCCCTCCATTTGCCGCCCCTCACAAAACCCCGTATAGTCCACTCTACTGTGTTAATGCGTTAGTACATTATGAAGCGACGCTCCCTAGACCCCCAGCTCCCCGCCGAGTCCGCCGAACTAGGCCTCTGCGAAGCCCTGCTGTCGTTGAAAAACCCGGAGGAAATGTCCGCCTTCCTGCACGACCTGTGCACCCCGGCGGAGCTGGAAGTGCTGGTGGACCGATGGCGGGTGGTGCCGCACCTGCTCGACGGGGTTTCCTACCGGGAGATCCACGAGCTCACCGCCGTCAGCATCACCACGATTGGGCGAGTCGCCCGGTATCTGAATCAGGGCAATGGCGGCTACCTCGCCGCCGCGGCTCGTGCAGCACGGCGTCGCGCCGCACAGAAGAGAGTACGGGCATGAGTACGAGGGATCGTTTGCGTATAGCGATGCAGAAGTCCGGCCGGTTGACCGAGCCGGCATTGGAACTGCTCAATCGCTGCGGACTCAGCTTTCGGCAGAGTCGCGACAAGCTTTTCTGCTTCGGCGAAGGCGAGCCGGTCGACCTGCTACTGGTGCGTGACGACGATATCCCCGGGTTGATCGCCCAGGGCGTCTGCGACCTGGGTATCGTCGGGCGCAATGTGCTCAACGAATACTCCCAGTCCGCTGGCCGCGATGCGGCTTTGGCGGAGTGGCGTCAACTCGGCTTCGGCCGCTGCCGGCTGTCGATCGCCGTGCCGCAGGAGATGGCCTATGAGCGGCCGGAGCAGCTCGGCGGCTTGCGCATTGCGACGTCCTATCCGGGGTTGCTTGGGGAATGGCTGCGGACGCACGGTATCGACGCCGGCGTGGTGACCTTGGCCGGTTCGGTCGAAATCGCGCCACGGCTGGGCACGGCCGACGCCATCTGCGATCTGGTGCAAAGCGGCGGCACCCTGGTGGCCAATCAACTGCGCGAGACGGACGTGATCCTGCAAAGCGAAGCGGTCCTCGCCGGGCCGCGTGCGCTGCCTTCCGATGAGCGTGGCGACATGATCGAGCTGTTGTTCAAGCGGCTCGACGGCGTCATCCAGGTGCGCGAATCGCGCCTGCTGCTCTTGCAGACTTCGCGCGGTTCACTCGACGCAGTGACGCGTTTGTTGCCGGGTGGTCCGCAGCCGACCTTGCTGCCGGTGGCGGGGCAACCCGATCAACTGATGCTGCAGGCGCTTTGCGCAGGTGAAGTGAGCTGGCGACAGCTTGAAGAAATCAAGAAAGCCGGCGCGCGCGAAATGTTCGTGCTGCCGGTCGAGAAGATGCTGGCATGAAACGATTGAACTGGTCCGATCTGGACGAAAATGCACGACGCGATGCCTTGGCGCGCCCTCTGCAATCGCGCGCCGAGACATTGCGCGACGGTGTCGCACGAATCATCGCCGAGGTGCGTGGGCGTGGCGACGAAGCCTTGTTCGAACTGACCGCGCGCTACGACGGATGCTCGCTCGATGCGTTGGCCGTGCAGCCGGAGGAATTCATCGCCGCCGAGGCCGCGCTCGATACGGATCTGAAAGCGGCGATCCGCGAGGCCGCGGAGCGCATCGAGACGTTCCATCGCGCGGCGGCGCCGCAACCGGTCGGTATCGATACCGCACCTGGCGTTCGCGTCGAGCGCATGTTGCGGCCGATTCGCCGTGTTGGGCTGTATGTGCCGGCAGGGACCGCGCCGCTGCCTTCGACTGCCTTGATGCTTGGCGTGCCCGCGCATATCGCCGGCTGTGCGGAAATCACGCTGTGCTCGCCGGCCCGCGCCGATGGCCGTTGTGACGAGGCGGTGTTGTATGCGGCGCAGGTGACCGGCGTGCACAAGGTGTTCAAGCTCGGTGGCGCGCAGGCTATTGCTGCCATGGCCTATGGCACGGCGTCCGTGCCCAGGAGCCACAAGCTGTTTGGGCCCGGCAATGCCTGGGTTACCGAGGCAAAGCTGCAGGTGTCGGGCGATCCCGAGGGCGCGGCGATCGACATGCCCGCCGGCCCTTCGGAAGTACTGGTGATCGCCGATGCGCAGGCCTATCCGCCGTTCGTTGCCGCCGATCTTCTCTCGCAAGCCGAGCATGGTCCCGATTCCCAGGTGATCCTGCTGTCCGATTCGCGCGCCTTGCTTGAAGCCGTTGCGCTGGAGGTGGATCGTCAGTGCGCGTTGTTGCCGCGCGCCTCCACAGCGACCCAGGCCCTGGCACAAAGTCGCCTGATCGAAGTGACATCGCTGGCGCAAGCCGTCGACGTGAGTAACCGCTACGCGCCCGAACACCTGATTCTTCAGGTGACCGATCCGCGCGCCTTGCTCGCCGGTATCGAAAGCGCCGGTTCCATTTTCCTGGGCGCGTGGACGCCCGAATCCGTGGGCGACTATTGCAGCGGCAGCAACCACGTTCTGCCGACCTATGGTTATGCGCGTAGCTACAGCGGCGTCTCGGTGGCGAGTTTCCAGAAACAGATCACCGTGCAGGAGCTGAGTGAAGACGGCTTGCGCGCTATTGGCCCTTGTACCGCCATCCTGGCGCAGGCCGAGCAGCTCGAAGCGCATCGCCGCGCGGTGACGCTGCGGTTGGAGCGTCTGCAGGCGCAGGAGTCGGCGGCATGAGCGTGCTCGATCTGGCCCGGCCGGAACTGCTGAAGATGAAGGCGTACTCGTCCGCGCGAACCGAAGCCAGCGGCGGCGAGGTGTTTCTCAATGCCAATGAATCGGCCTGGCCCTCGTATGGCGAGAAAGGTCCGTTCCACCGTTATCCCGATCCGCAACCGGCGGCCTTGCTCGACCAGTTGGCTGCGCTCTATGGCGTAACGCGCGATCGCATTCTGGTCGGGCGCGGCAGTGATGAGGCGATCGATCTGTTGATACGCGCTTTCTGCCGGGCCGGGCAGGATGCGATCCTGATTCAACCGCCCACCTTCGGCATGTACGCGATCTGTGCCCAGGTGCAGAACGCAGGCATCGTCGAGGTGCTCCTGGACGAGCAGTTTCAGGTCGACGCCAATGCCGTGCTGACCGGCATGACGGACGCCGTCAAGCTGGTCTTCGTCTGCAGCCCCAACAATCCCAGCGGGCAGCGTGTGTCGCGAGAGACGATCGTTACGCTCGCCGAGGCACTTGCAGGTCGTGCTGTGCTGGTGGTCGACGAGGCATATGCCGAGTTCGCCGATGAAGGCGATGCCAGCGTGATCGATCTGCTGGACCGTTACGAACACATGGTTGTCTTGCGGACCTTGTCCAAGGCCTGGGCCTTGGCCGGCGCACGCGTCGGTAGCGTACTGGCCGCACCGGCGGTGATCGACTTGCTACGCAAGATACTGCCGCCATATCCCGTACCGACGCCTTGCCTGGATGCCGCATTACACGCACTTTCGCCGCAAGGTCGAAAAGCCGTGACGGAGCAGGTTCTTCTGGTGCGCGAACAGCGTCGCGAGATGGCGGCGGCCTTGCGCAGTACACCCGGTGTGCGCGAGGTTCTGCCATCGGTGACCAATTTTCTTACTGTGCGTCTGGATGATGCGGCGGCCGCCTATCGGCGCTTGTTCGACGCCGGCATCGTCGTGCGCGACGTACGTCGTTATCCGGGCCTGAGCGATGCCTTGCGCATCACCATCGGTACGCCCGATGAAAACCAGCGCGTTTTGGCCGTGCTGCAAGGAGTGACGGCATGAGCCGCAAGCTGCTTTTTGTCGATCGCGACGGTTGCCTGATCGAGGAGCCGGCGGACGAGCAGATCGACAGCTACGAAAAGCTCAGTCTGCTGCCGGGCGTGGTCGCCGCGCTGCAACGTTTTGTCGCGTCCGGCTACGAACTGGTCATGGTGACCAATCAGGATGGTCTAGGCACCGAACGCTTTCCCGAGCCGAGCTTCACGGGGCCGCACGAGTTGATGCTGCGCATTTTCGAAAGCCAGGGCGTGCGCTTTCGCGAAGTCCTCATCGACCGGAGTTTCCCGGCCGATGGTTTGGATACGCGCAAACCCGGCGTGGGTCTGGTGCGCCACTATCTGGCCGATGACGACTGGAGTCGCGCCGCCTCGCTGATGGTGGGCGATCGCGAAACCGATCTGCAATTTGCCGCCAACCTTGGCGTGCGTGGATGGCGTGTCGGTCCTCACGGGATCAACTGGACCGAACTGGCGCATCAGGTGCTCGATGCGCCACGCCTTGCGCAGGTTACGCGCCGTACCAAGGAAACGCGCATCACGGTGGGAGTAAACCTCGACCAGGTCGCCGAACCCAAAGTGCACACCGGCCTGGGCTTTTTCGATCACATGGTCGAGCAGTTGGGCAAGCATGGCGGCTTTGCGCTGACACTCGACTGCGAGGGCGATATCCACATCGACGAACACCATACGATCGAGGACTGCGCCCTGGCGCTGGGTACGGCGCTGAAGCAGGCCTTGGGCGACAAGCGCGGTATCGGCCGCTACGGTTTTACGTTGCCGATGGATGAGACCCAGGCCAGCGCCGCGCTGGATCTGTCCGGTCGTCCCTACTTCGTTTTCGAAGGCGTACTGCCGCGTGATCAGGTGGGCCAGATGCCGACCGAGCTGCTGCCGCATTTCTTTCGATCGCTGTGCGAGACGCTCGGTGCGAACTTGCACTTGAGCGTCCATGGCGAGAATGCGCATCACATGATCGAGGCCTGTTTCAAGGCGGTGGCGCGTTGTCTGCGCCAGGCGATCCGGCGTGAGGGCAGCGATCTGCCGAGCACCAAAGGAGCGCTGTAATGGCCGTGGTACTGGTCGATGCCGGTGGCACCAATATCGGCTCGGTGCGCTATGCCTTGCAGCGGCTGGGTGTGGATGCCGCCTTGACCTCGGATGCCGCAACCATTCGCGCAGCAGATAAAGTGATCCTGCCGGGTGTGGGCGCTGCGGGTCCGGGCATGGCGCGGCTGCGGGAATTGAACCTGGTCGACACGATTCGTTCGCTGACGCAGCCGGTCCTTGGCGTTTGCCTTGGTATGCAGCTGCTTTGCGAGCACTCGGAAGAGGCCGATGTCGATTGCCTGGGCGTGGTACCTGCACAGGTCAGACGCTTTCACGCGACGGACGGCATGCGCATTCCACATATGGGCTGGAATCGACTCGACGCGCAGGGCGAGCATCCGTTGCTGGCCGGTTTGGGGCGCGATGACTACGCCTATTTCGTTCACAGCTATGCGGTCCCGGTAGGCGACTACAGCCTTGCGACCACCAATTACGGCGGCGATTTTTCTGCCGTCATCGCCAACCGCAATTTTCACGGCATGCAGTTTCATCCGGAGCGCTCGGCACGTGTCGGCGCTCGTTTGTTGGGGAATTTTCTTTCGCTATGACGTTTACCGTGATACCCGCAATCGACCTGCGTGGTGGCCGCGTTGTGCGGCTCAAGCAGGGCGACTACGCCCAGGAGACTCGCTATGACAGCACGCCGGCCGAACTCGCCGCGCGTTACCTGCAGGCCGGCGCGCAGTGGCTGCATATGGTCGATCTGGACGGTGCGCGTTCGGGCGACCTGGAAAACCTGACCGCGATTGAGGCGATTGCCGCGTCGGGGCTGCGGATCCAGGCCGGTGGCGGCGTGCGCGGCGAGGCCGATGTGCGTCGTCTGTTCGACGCCGGTGTGGCACGTGTTGTCGTCGGCAGCGTGGCCATGCGCGAGCCTGATCTTGTCGGACAGTGGATCTCCGCATTCGGTGCCGAGCACCTCACCATTGCGCTTGATACGCGCTGGCATGAGGGGCGCTGGGCCTTGCCCAGTGCGGGTTGGACATCAATGGAGGCTGGTCAACTCGACGACCTGGCGCCCTGGTACGAAACGCATGGCGCTCGGCATCTGTTGTGCACCGATATCGATCGCGACGGCATGCTCAGCGGTTTTAATCTCGAGCTGTATCGCCATCTGCATGCGCTCGCACCGACACTGACCATCCAGGCATCCGGCGGTGTGCGTTCCATCGCGGATATCGTCGCAGCACGCGACGCGGGCGCTGAAGCGGTGATTCTCGGTCGGGCGCTATTGGAAGGGCGTTTTACTCTCGAGGAGGCGCTGGCGTGTTGAGTCGTCGCATCATTCCCTGTCTTGACGTGCGCGACGGTAAAGTCGTCAAGGGTGTGCGTTTTCGCGACCATGTCGTCATGGGCGATATCGTCGATCTGGCACTGCGCTATCGCGACGAAGGTGCGGACGAACTGGTGTTCTACGACATCACTGCCAGTCCGCAGGCGCGTAGCGTCGATCGCAGTTGGGTGGAGAGGGTCGCGCAGGTGATCGATATTCCATTCTGCGTGGCCGGTGGCATCCGCAACGTCGAGCAGGCGCGTGAGGTGCTTTATGCCGGTGCCGACAAGATATCGGTCAATTCGCCCGCATTGGAACGCCCCGAGCTGATCGGCGAACTGGCCGCCGCCTTTGGTGTGCAATGCGTCGTGGTCGGCATCGACAGCCTGCGTGACGCGGACGGCGAATGGCGGGTACGCCAATACACCGGCGATCCGGACAAGACCCAGGCCTTGCCACGCCGTACGCTTGATTGGATGGAAGAAGCACAGCAGCGCGGGGCGGGCGAGATCGTGCTCAACTGCATGGGCAGCGATGGTGTGCGCGAAGGCTACGATCTGGAGCAATTGGCTGCCGCGCGTTCGCTTTGCCATGTGCCGCTGATTGCGTCGGGCGGTGCGGGCGAACCGGGTCATTTCCTCGATGTATTTGAAAGCGCCGACGTGGATGGCGCGCTGGCCGCCAGTGTGTTTCATTCCGGCAGCATCTCGATTCCCGCACTCAAGCAGTTCCTGCGCGAGCGCTCCGTGGACGTCCGTTTATGAAGACATCGATCGATCCGGCGGCGCTGGACTGGGCCAAGGGCGATGGCCTGCTGCCCGCAGTGGTTCAGCATCACCTGAGCGGTGAAGTGCTGATGCTGGGCTATATGAATCGCGAGGCGCTGGAGCAGACGCTTCGCGACGGCAAGGTTACGTTCTATAGCCGCAGCAAGGCGCGGTTATGGACCAAGGGCGAGAGCTCAGGTCATGTGCTGGCATCGAAGTCGGTGCGCATCGATTGCGATGCCGACACGTTGTTGATCGGTGCGGAGCCGCATGGGCCGACCTGTCATCTCGGAACGTCCAGTTGCTTTGGCCAGAGCGAAGAGGTTCGGCCGCCGCTGGGCTTTCTAGCCGAGCTGGATGCCGTGGTGGCGCAGCGGAACGCCGAGCGCCCTGCCGGTAGCTACACCACGCAATTGTTCGAGGGTGGGATTCGTCGTATTGCGCAGAAGGTGGGCGAGGAGGGCGTGGAAACGGCCTTGGCTGCGGCGGTGCAGGGTGATGAGGAATTGCTCGGCGAGGCGGCCGATTTGGTGTTTCATCTGACGGTGTTGTTGCGTGCCAGAGGGCTGGGGCTTGCCGATGTCGTGAGTGTGCTGGCCAAGCGGCATGCGGTGCGCGGGTAGTGGTGAGTTGAGGGCTTGAAGCCCCCCTCACCCCACTCCTCTCCCCCGGCAAAGCCTGGGGAGAGGGGGCCTGACTGAGGCGAGCTTTGCTCCCTCTCCCCAGGCTTTGCCGGGGGAGAGGGGTGGGGTGAGGGGGCCGGGTGCTCGCGAAATACCTGCCTACGGGCTGGCACCCGCCTTTTGCACCGACGGCGCCGCCACAAACGGCACCACCGCTCCATCAACAGCACCACGCCGCCATTTCGCCAGCTGATCGACGATACCGTCACCGATATCGATCTGCGGCTCGGACGGCGTCAGCTTGCCCTGTTGTTCCCATTGTGCGATCTCGCCGCTTGCCTGGTTGAATGCCTCGATAAAATCCGGGGTCTTGTTCAGTGCATCGGTCAGCCACGCTTTGCCGAAATACGTGATATCCGAATCGCTACCGCAGCCGAACGAGCTGCGATCTTTTCGGGCGGCGGTCAGCACCAGGGTGCCCGGCCCGCGGATCTCCGGCACGAAGCCGCCGGAATAGCACGAATTGACCACCACGACTTTCCACTTGAACGGGTGCTTCTTGAAAATATCGGCCAGGTCCGGCGGGCCGATCTGGTCGAGTGGCACCGGGTCCATATCGACCAGCAGGGTGCTGTCGTGGCCGCCGTGCGTGGTCAGGTAGAGCAGCAGGATGTCCTCGTCCGGTTTCATCACGCTCGAGATCGATTCCAGCGCGCTTTCCAGGTTGCTCCAGTTGGCCAGCGGACGCGTGCTCAGCGATGCGGGGTTGTTTTCCAGTATCAGCGTGTGTGCGCTTGGCCCGAAACGGCCGAACAGTTTGCTGCTGTATTCCACTTCGTTGCGAAACACGTCTTCGCCGCCGTCACCGGCGAATGCAACGACATAGAGATTGGGTTTGCCCGGTACACGAGGCGTCAGCTGCGAGACGGCGTGGTGCAGCAACTGCGGCTGGGCGTACATCACCTGCTCGGGCGTCAGGCCGTCGCTTGGCCAGTTCGATGCAGCGTTGTCATCCTCGCCGCCATCGTCGTTATCGGTGGCGGAGGATGCCTCGGCCGGCTCGCTGCTGGTGGCATGCGCCGGCGCGCTGATTGTCGACACCGGCGCATTCATTACAGGTGGACGGTAGTGCCCGATGACCACCATGGCCAGGACGCCGGCGGCAAACGCGAGCAGGGCGATCAGTGCGTTACGCATGCGTCAGGCTCGCGTGTGGTCGGGTCAGGGAGTGATGGCGTCGAAGTCGCGATAGACCGGATGGCGCGGCTGTTCCGGCAGCGCCTGCGGCGGGCGCACGAGCCAGGCGGTCTGGAAACCGGCGGCCTGGGCTGCGTCCAGCTCTTCGACGATGTCGGACAGGAACAGGATATGCCCAGGCTGCTCGTCGATCGCCGCGGCGATGCGCTCGTATGACGCGCGTTCCCGTTTCGGACCGGTCTCGGTATCGAAATAGCCGGCGAACATCGGGGTCAGGTCGCCTGCTTCGCTGTAGCCGAAGAACAGGCGTTGCGAGGGCACCGAGCCCGACGAATACACGTACAAGTGCAAGCCTTCGCCGCGCCAGGCATGCAGGCGTGCGGATACTTCAGGATAGATGTGCGCGCGATAGTCGCCGTCTTCGTAGCCGTCTTTCCAGATCATGCCCTGCAAGGCTTTGAGCGCCGTGGACTTGCGGTCCTCGTCGATCCAGCTCAACAGCAGCTCGATGATTTCCTGGCGGCTGGCCTCGACGATGCCGGCCTCTTTGGCCGCCTCATGCAGCCAGTGCTGCACTTCAGGCTTGTCGCCGTGCGTTTCGACGTAGGCCGGCAGGCGTTTGCGGGCGTACGGAAACAAGACGTCCTTGACGAAGCTGATCGAGCTGGTGGTGCCCTCGATATCGGTGACGATGGCGCGAATCGTAGTCATAGCGCTGCTGATGCCGTTGCGTGAGGCGTCATGCGCGGGAACTTCTCGGCGATATCCTCGCCGGTGAATTGCGCAACCCAGCCTTCCTTGTTGGTAAACAGGCGGATCGCCACGAAATAGGGCGACTCGCTCATGTCGAACCAGTGCGGCGTGCCATCGGGGACGCCGATGAGGTCGCCTTGTTCGCAAAGCACTTCATAGACCTTGCCGTCGATGTGCAAGGTGAACTGCCCCGCGCCGGCGACGAAGAAACGAACTTCGTCCTCGCTATGGGTGTGCTCGTTCAGGAACTTCTGGCGCATGGCGGCCCGTTCGGGGTGATCGGGCTTGAGACTGATCACGTCGACCGCCTGATAGCCTTCGCCGGCCATCAGCCGGTCGATATCGGCGCGATAGGCGGCGATGACTTCATCCTGGCTGGCGCCCGGGGCGATCGGCTGGGCGGCTTCCCATTGCTCGAAACGCACGCCGGCCTTGCCCAGCTCGCGCGAAATCTCGGCATGGCTGGTATGCACCGACAAGGGGGCGTCGGGATGGGAGTCCTGATAGATACGCAAACGGCTCATGGCGAGGCTCCAGTGCGGGAGAGGTGAAAATCGCCGCACTCATCGGTGTGGGCGAATGGGGAAGGGGGCAAGGTCAGGCGCCCAGCCGCTTGAGGTCGAGCTCGCAGCCGAGCAGAAATTCCAGTGCTTCGAGATGGCGACGTGTCTCGGCCATGTCGCGGCCCCAGGTATAAATACCGTGGCCGTTGATCAGGTAGGCGTACAAGGGCTTGCCGGCATCGAGCCAGGCATCGACCTGCGCGACCAGCTCGGGCATGTGCTGGGTATTGGGGAAAACGGGAACGTCGAGCCTGGCGTCGTGGGTCGTCTGTCCCGCGATCGCCTTCTGCAGCTCCCAGCCCTCCAGCTTCACCACGCCGTCTTTGGCAAACAGCCGCGAAGCCACGCTTTGCGTGCGCGAGTGCGTATGCAGGACGACATTCATCTCGGGATAGCGGCGATAGATCTGCGTGTGCAGTTCGGTTTCGGCGCTAGGGCGTGCGCTGGTACCGACCGCCTTGCCATCCATGTCGACGATCATGATGTCGTCGCGCCCGAGCCTGCCTTTGTCGCGCCCGGAGATGGTAATGGCGGCGAGGTCGCCGTCCAGCCGCATGGAGAAGTTGCTGCTGGTGGCAGGCGTCCAGCCGTGCGCGGCCAGTTCGCCGGCAGCCGTAGCGATGGCGTCGGCACGCTCGGCGAAAAGCGTCGGGGATATCGTGGCTGGCAGGACCTGGCTCATGGCAAATGGACGTCTAAATGGTGGTGGAATATAACACGGCGGCCGCAACCGCCCGTTTTGGGGCCTGAACGCAGAAATGCGAGCCATTCTCGCAGCCTTCGTTCAATGCAACGTACCATCGGCTTTGGATTCGCCGCGGTGTGCGGTGAACGCTTCAGACGGAGGTTTTACCAATGTCGCATGACAAAGATATCGAATCGCGTCGCCGCTTTCTCAAGGCCGCCGCTGGCACTGCCGCAGTGGCTGTCATTGCCGGTGGCGCACTGCCGCGTTTCGCTCGCGCAGCCGACCTGCCGCATGTATCCGAATCCGATCCGACCGCCAAGGCGCTCGGCTATGTCGAAAATGCCGCCAAGACTACTGATAGCAAGCATAAGGCCGGCGACGATTGCGCCAACTGCCAGTTCTACTCGGGCGGCGCGACGGGTTACGGTCCGTGTCAGCTGTTCCCCGGCAAATCCGTGAATGCAAAGGGTTGGTGCGTGTCTCACAACCCGAAGAAAGCGTAAAAAAACTTTTACCTCGGCAGTACAACAAGGTCGGCGCATGCCGGCCTTTGTTTTGTCTACGTCGCGACGACGTGATCGCGACATCAAGAGCGTTGCCAAGAGGAATGTCGGAGCGATGCTCGACGACGTTTGCGAGGAAAGGTGCAGCCCAGGCGCGTCAGGCGAGGAGCTGCTTGCCTGACGCGCCGGGCGGCGATCCGGGGCCCACTGCCAAGTGATCAACCCTCGGACCACCGATCATACTCCGGTTGACTTGGCCGCAACCACGATGAAGCATGAATTTTAAAAATAATTTCTCGTTAAGTCATTAAAAATCAACAACTTATGTCAGCTATCGAGATTTGAAGGAACGACTTTTGTGCGTTCCGTGTAAAACCGGTATACAGCGAAGTTGGTATTTTTCGCCGACTTTCAAAGAAAATCGGCGAAGTTTTGTTATTCGTTAACCGACTTCAAAGCTGAACCGCGGCGCAGACGGCTGTGCCGCATGCCGTAGCCGAAGTAGATCGCCAGGCCAATCACAGTCCAGCCGATCATCAACAGCCAGTTGAACCACTCCATCGTGTAAAGCAGTGCGCAGCAGCTCAACACGCCAGCCGAGCAGACGAACCATGCGCCTGGCACGCGGAAGCTTCGCGGCAGATCGGGCGCGGTGTAGCGCAGGATCAACACGCCCGCGCACACGGCGACAAAGGCGATCAGCGTGCCCATCGAGGTGAGGTTGGCGAGCAGGTCGAGCGGAAACACGGCCGCGAGAATCGCGATGCCGACACCGGTGATGATGGTGTTCAAATGCGGCGTGCGATAGCGCGGATGGATGCGGTTGAATACCTTCGGCAACAGGCCGTCGCGCGACATGATCATGAAGATGCGCGGCTGCGCGATGATCATCACCAGGATCACGGAAGACAGGCCGATCATGGCGCCGCCTTCGACGACGTAACGCAGCCAGCCCAGTTGTGGATGGGCGCGGATGGCTGTCACCACCGGTTCGTCCGTACCCAGTTGGGTATACGAAATCAGGCCGGTCAACACGGCCGCCATCGCGAGATAGAGCACCGTGCAGATGACCAGCGACACCAGGGTGCCGAAGGGCAGGTCGCGTTGCGGGTTCTTGCACTCCTGCGCCGCGGTCGAGGTGGCTTCGAAGCCGATGTAGGCAAAGAACACCATGGCCGCACCGCGCATGATGCCGGCCCAGCCGTACTTGTCCGGTCCCTGTTGCGCGGGAATGAACGGGTGCCAGTTGGCCGGGTCGACATAGCGATAGCCCGCCACGACGACCACGATGATCAGGCCGACCTTCAGTGCGACCATGGCCAGATTGATACCGGCCGACTCGCGGATGCCGACGTAACACAGCCAGGTCAGTGCCAGCACGATCGCGACCGCCGGCAGATTCAGGAGGTGGCCGGTCGCGACCAGATGGCCGTTGGTATAAGCCAGCGGAGCTTCGGTCAGCGCCTTGGGCAGGTGTACGCCGACATGGTCGAGCAGGCTGACGAAATAGCCGGTCCAGCTGGCGGCGACCGCCGAGGCGGAGATGCCGTATTCCAGCACCATGTTCCAACCGATGAACCAGGCCACCAGCTCGCCTAGCGTGGCGTATGCGTAGGAGTAGGAACTGCCCGAGATCGGGATCAGCGTGGCGAACTCCGCGTAGCACAGCGCGGTAAAGCCGCTGCAGACCGCCGCAAGAATGAAGGAGATCAACACCGCGGGGCCGGCGTGGTCGGCCGCGGCCTGCCCCGTCACCACGAAGATGCCGGTACCGATGACCGCGCCGATACCGAGCGCGGTGATGCCCCAGGGGCCGAGCGTACGGCGCAGCGACGGGCCGTGAGACTCGTCGTTGGCGTCGCTGAAATCGGTCTTGCGGGCAAGTAACTGCTTTAGCATGCGTCGAACCTGATGAAGCCTGATGAGGCGAGATGCCGGGCGAACGGTCGTCCCGAACCAAAGAGAAAGGGCCGGCGCGAGGCCGGCCCTGGTGCAAGATACTTCAGGCGTTGTGTTTGCGCAGTTTGCTGTGCGAATAGCCGTAGCCGAAGTAGATGATCTGGCCGATCACGATCCAGGCCACCATCCAGCGCCAATGTTCCACGAACGACTGCAGGAACAGCGCCAGGCAGGCGAGTGCACCCAGCGGGCAGACCAGCCACGGCACCGGCACGCGGAAGGCGCGCGGCAGTTCCGGGCGCGTGTAGCGCAGAACCAGCACGCCGATGCAGACGGTAGCAAAGGCAAGCAAGGTACCCATGGCGACCATTTCGCCCAGCACGCCGATGTTGAACAGGCCGCCCAGTGCCGCGGCGAGAACGCCTACCACGACGGTGCCGACATGCGGTGTGCGGAACTTCCTGTGGATGCGGCCGAACACCGCCGGAATCAGACCGTCGCGCGCCATCGAATAGAAGATGCGCGGCTGACCCATCAGCATGACCAGGATCACCGAGCTCAGGCCGGTAACGGCGCCGATAACCACGATGACCTGCAACCAGCGCAGCGTCGGGTAATTGTCCAGCGCGGTAGCGACCGGCTCGGGCGTGCCCAGCAGGCGGAAGTCGGCGATGCCGGTCAGGATGCCCGCCACGATGATGTAGAGCACCGTGCAGACCACCAGCGAGCCCATGATGCCGATAGGCATGTCGCGCTGCGGGTTCTTCGCTTCGGCCGCGGCGGTGGATACCGCATCGAAGCCGATATAGGAGAAGAACACGATGGCCGCCGCGCGTCCGACACCTGCCCAGCCGTACTTCGAACCGCCTTCGTTGGCGGGAATGAAGGGGTGCCAGTGTTCCGGGTTGACGTACTTGGCAGCGAACGCGATGAACAGCAGGATCACCACGACCTTGATCGCCACGATGATCGAATTGACGAACGCGGACTGGGTGATGCCGACGTAGCACAGCCCGGTGATCGCGGCGATGATCGCCACCGCCGGCAGATTGATCAGCATCCCGGTCGCCTGGATATGTCCATCGACCACCGTGAACGGGGCCGCGGCCAGGATCGCCGGCAGCGATACGTCATGGCCGATCCAGCCGCTGACCAGCGAAAGCAGTTTGTTGAAGTAACCGGACCAGCCCGAAGCCACGGTGGCGACCGTGAACAAATATTCGAGCACCAGGCTCCAGCCGACGAACCAGGCGACGTATTCGCCCAACGTGGCATAGGAGTACGAGTAGGCGCTGCCCGAGACCGGGATCATCGCGGCGAACTCGGCGTAGCACAGTGCGGCCAGCGCGCAGGCAAAGCCGGCGAGAATGAAGCTCAGTACGATGGCCGGACCGGCGTGATCGGCCGCTGCCTGGCCGGTGATCACGAAAATACCCGCGCCGATGATGGCGCCGATACCGAGCATGATCAGGTGACGCGCGGTGAGCGCGCGTTTGAGCGTGGCCTCGCCCTCGATCCCACCATGAGTTTCCCCGGCATCGACGTGCGGGTTGGCCTCGATGGCGTGTGTAGCAAACAAATTCTTCAGCATGTTTTTCCCCAAAACGGTGGTGCCATGCGCAGCTTGTTATTAGAGGAGGTACCCGCCGACGCTTCGGTTCGGACACATCCGAAACACCATATCCCAGCTGAACATGGCGGTACAAGCTGCACTGCGGTCAAGGCGCCCTGTGCCGGGCTTTGGCGGCTGGCGCCTAGACGCATGCGCGGACGAATGGATGTGCCATACGGCACGTGGATGGATCAAAAAACCATATTGACAGCGGCTTGGGGGGCGACGAAGGCGTCGCTGTTGCGCCCGGCCACGCTCATGTGCACACCGGCGATGATGCCCAACTTGCCGTTGATGTTGTACTCGATCGCCGGGGCAATACTGACGTTGCGGCCGATGCTGCCGGGTCGGTCGACGGCCACTCTCCGGCTGCCGACAGGTGCTGAGCCATAGACGCGTGTCGTGCTGCTGCGCTGATAGGCAAGCTCCATCGCCAGCACCCAATGAGCATCGATGCTGTACTCGGCGCTGGCCGACGCGCTCCAGGCATGGCTGAGATCGGCTCGGCCGCGAAATCCTGCGTCGGTGCCATAGACGCTTTGCCCGCGGATATCGATGGCGCCAGGATTGAAGTCGTAGGCGAGTCGTCCGCGCCAGCGCAGCGGTCGCCCGGTCGGCATCGACAGGCTTTGCTGTATCAGCATGTCGACGCGATCACCGTGCAAGCCATTGCCCGAGCCATTCAACGGGTTGTTGTCGAGTCGGTCGTAGCTGCCGGTCGGAAAACGATGGATGGCGCTGATCGAAAGCGCGGGCCGGAGGCCGTCAGCGCTGGGACGCAAGAGCAGAAATTGCGCCCGCAGCGACGTGTCGTTGAAGCGCATGCCGGTCGAGTGTTGTCCTCCCTGCGCCACCTTGTGTGTTGCACCCAGCGTCGCCTGCATGCCGAACCGTTCGGCCACGCCCACGTTGATGGGAACCAGCGTTTGCCATTGGGCCGTACGACGTTGTCTGTGCTTATTACCTTCGTTGTCGTAGTAATAGTGACTGCTGGAATGAATCAGATAGGGCTCGATACTCACCGTGCCGCGCGGCAGGATGCCGGGATTGGGCGTAAGCAGTGGGCCGGTATAGTTAACGTCCGATGCGCTTGCGGTGTCGATCTGGGAAATGCCGAGCAGCGTCAGACCGAGACACGCTAGTGACTTCCTTGCTTCCATGTAAAACGCCTCCTTGGGCTCTGTCCGTGGACGACTACATCCTTCGGCTCAAGGCTAGGTTGCTTTGTAGGTCTTCTAGAAGCGAAAAAATCTGTGGTGTGCCGTGAGTTTTTTGAATGGCTTTGTGTAGGGGAGCTTCGCTATACAATGGCGCCCTGTTTGTTTTCGGGGTGTCCAGCTCGTGAGTGTCAGTCCGTCGCCGATGCCGTTATCCCTTTTGCTGGACGACTATGCGTCGCGCTGTCCCGATGACGAAGCTGCGCAGCAATTCGCCAATTTTCTGCGCGATACACCCGCTGCGTTCGAGCGCAGCAACAGGGAAGGGCACTTCACCGGTTCATCCTGGTTGGTCAGCGCCGACGGCGAGCGAGTGCTGTTGATGCATCATCGAAAGCTTGGTCGCTGGCTGCAGCCGGGCGGGCATGCCGATGGCGACCCTGATCTGGCGCGCGTCGCCTTGCGCGAAGCCGAGGAAGAAACGGGCCTGGTCGATCTGGTGGTCGAACCGGCTATCTTCGACATCGACCGTCACTGGATTCCCGAGCGGGGCCAGGAGCCGGGGCATTGGCATTACGACGTGCGCTATGTCGTTCGTGCGCGCGGTAGTGAGGCGTTCGTGTTGAATGAAGAGTCGTTGGCGCTTGCGTGGCGGGATATTCGCGGGATGGTCGAAGACGAGACGTTGGATGTTTCGTTGCGGCGTATGGCCAGGCTGTGGCTCGCCGGGGCGCCTGATTGATTTGTAGGCTCGCTTCGCATCGCCTCTTGCGCCCCCTCACCCCAACCCTCTCCCCCGGCGAAGCCAGGGGAGAGGGGGCAGGTTACGCAAGTGCGAAACGCTGAGGTCGCCTCAGTCAGCTCCCTCTCCCCTGGCTTCGCCGGGGGAGAGGGCTGGGGTGAGGGGGCTCTTAAGCCGCGTCGTACTTCGCCGGCGCCGGATTCAAATGCCCACAAGCATCGCAAGTACGCGCATCACGCGAGCGATAAAACCGTTCGAAAACCGGCGGGAAATCGCGCTCGATGCTGTCAAGCACGAAATACTCTTCATACAGCTTGTGATTGCACCGCTCGCAGAACCACAGCAGCCCGTCTTTTTCGTGGGCAAGACGGCGGCGTTCGATCACCAGCCCGATCGAGTCGGGCATGCGTTGCGGCGAATGCGGCACGCGCGGCGGCAGATAAAACATCTCGCCGGCCCGGATCGGGATGTCGCGTGCCTGACCCTCGTCCTGCACCTTCAGCACCATCTCGCCTTCGAGCTGGTAGAAATACTCCGGACCTTCGTCGTGGTGATAGTCAGTGCGCGCATTCGGCCCGCCGACGATCATCACGATGAAGTCGCCATCGACAATGCATTTGTTGCCGACCGGCGGCTTGAGCAAGTGCCGATGTTCGTCGATCCAGCGTTGCAGGTTAAGCGGTGGGGAGAGGCTCATGCGAGACATTCCACGAAAGCGATATGCTTACATTAGCCCCGTTGTCGGGAGAAAAGCGAGCCGCTTCTTTTGGGGTGGAAGTGAGTGAAGAGGAGTGAGGAGTGAGGAGTGAGTAAAAGCCGGCACTCTCACTCCTCACTCCTCACTCCTCTCCACTCACTCCTGACTTTCAGACTTCCAGCGTAGCCAGATCACCTTTCTCTTCCAGCCATGCCTTGCGATCGCTGGCGCGCTTCTTGGCCAGCAACATGTCCATCAATTTGGCGGTGGCATCGCCTTCCTCGATGGTGAGCTGCACCAGGCGGCGCGTATCGGGGTGGATCGCCGACTCGCGCAACTGGCCCGGGTTCATCTCGCCCAGACCCTTGAAGCGGGTGACGCTGACCTGGCCCTTCATCTTCTCGCGTTCGATCTTCTGCAGCATCGCTGCTTTTTCGTTTTCGTCCAGGCAATAGAACACCTGCTTGCCCACGTCGACGCGGAACAGCGGCGGCATCGCGACGAACACGTGGCCTTCGCGCACCAGTGACGGGAAGTGACGCAGGAACAGCGCGGCGAGCAGGGTGGCGATATGCAGACCGTCCGAATCGGCGTCGGCCAGGATCACGACCTTGCCGTAACGCAGCCCGGAAAGATCGTCCTTGCCCGGATCGCAGCCAATGGCGATGGCCAGATTGTGGACTTCCTCGGAGGCCAGCACCGAGGTCGACTCGACTTCCCAGGTGTTGAGGATTTTGCCGCGCAGCGGCAGGATCGCCTGGAAGTCCTTGTCGCGCGCCTGCTTGGCGCTGCCGCCGGCCGAATCGCCCTCGACCAGGAACAGTTCCGTGCGGGTGAGATCGGTGGCCGAGCAGTCGGCCAGCTTGCCGGGCAGGGCGGGGCCCTGGGTGATCTTCTTGCGTACGACCTGCTTGGCGGCCTTCAGGCGCGCGCTGGCACGTTCGATCGCCAGCTGGGCGATGCGTTCGCCCAGATCCACATGCTGGTTCAGCCACAAGCTGAAAGCATCGTGCACGACGTTTTCCACCATGGCCGCGGCCTGGCGCGAGGACAGGCGTTCCTTGGTCTGGCCGGCGAACTGCGGGTCTTGCAGCTTGGCTGACAGCACAAAGGCGAGGCGTTCCCACACGTCTTCAGGCGCGAGCTTGACGCCGCGCGGCAGCAGGTTGCGGAAGTCGCAGAATTCGCGGATCGCATTGGTCAGGCCCGAGCGCAGGCCGTTGACGTGCGTGCCGCCTTGCGCGGTGGGAATCAGGTTGACATAGCTTTCCTGGACCAGTTCACCTTCGGGGATCCAGGCCAGTGCGACGTCGAGACCTTCCGTGTCGCGTGCGACGTGATGCACGAACAATTCGGCCGGCAGCAGCTCGGCGCCATCGAGCTCACCGCGCAGATAGTCGCTGAGGCCGTCTTCGTAATGCCACTGGATGACTTCGCCGCTGGCTTCGTCGGTGAGCTTCACGTTCAAGCCGGCGCACAGCACGGCCTTGGCGCGCAGCAGATGCTTGAGCTTGGAGAGCGAAATCCTGGGCGAATCGAAATACTTCGCTTCCGGCCAGAAGTGCACGGTGGTGCCGGTCTTCTTCTTCGGCACAGTACCGATGACTTCCAGTTCGCTGACACGGTCGCCGTGCTCGAACGCCATGCGGTATTCGTTGCCGTCGCGGCGGATGGTGACCTCCACGCGATCGGACAATGCGTTGACCACCGATACGCCCACGCCGTGCAGGCCGCCGGAGAAGTTGTAGTTCTTGCCGGAGAACTTGCCGCCCGCATGCAGGCGGGTCAGGATCAACTCGACGCCCGGGATGCCTTCTTCCGGATGGATGTCCACCGGCATGCCGCGGCCGTCGTCGCTCACCTCGACCGAGCCGTCGCTATGCACGATGACCTCGATGTTCTTGGCGTGCCCGGCCAGGGCTTCGTCCACCGAGTTATCGATGACTTCCTGCGCCATATGGTTCGGGCGCGTGGTATCGGTGTACATGCCGGGGCGGCGCTTGACCGGGTCAAGGCCGGAAAGGACTTCGATATCGGCGGCGTTATAGCGGGTGTTCATGCGTAGCCAGGTTACTCAGGTCAGGCGCGGGAGAATGGGTGTCGGGCGACGGGAGGTCAAGTTTTGAGGCAGGAGGCGGGTTCCGTACACGGTAGCCGTGGGCTGTCGCAAAGTTTGAGGCTGACAAGGCCCAGAGGAAGCGCTTTATAACGGAGCGCAGTGCCGCTCCAGCCAAGCCAGGTCTGCCTCTTCCAGCATCGGGGCCAGCGCAGCGCGCACCGCCGCGTGGTAATCGTCCAGCCAGGCCCGTTCTTCCGGGTTGAGCAGGCTCGGCTCCAGCGCGCGCCGATCGAACGGGCACAGCGTGAGCGTTTCAAAGCCGTAGAACGCACCGAACTCGCTCTGCTCGGCCTCGACCACCACCGCCAGGTTCTCGTGGCGGATGCCGTAGCGGCCTGGCTTGTACAGGCCTGGCTCGATCGAGCTGATCATGCCCGGTTCCAGCGGCACCAGGGCGCCGCCTGGCGCTGGCTGGCGAATGCCGTGCGGGCCTTCGTGCACATTCAGGAAGTAACCCACGCCGTGGCCGGTGCCATGGCCATAGTCCATCGCGCCGGCCCACAGCGGAGCGCGTGCCAGTGCGTCGAGTTGCGGGCCGCTGGCGCCCTGTGGAAAGCGTGCGCGAGACAACGCGATCATGCCTTTCATCACCAGCGTGGCGTCGCGGCGCTGGTCGTCGGTGGTCGGCCCCAGCGCCAGCACCCGGGTGATATCGGTCGTGCCGCCCAGGTACTGGCCGCCCGAATCGATCAGCAGGAGTCCCTGGCGTTGCAGGGTGCTGTGCGCCTCGGACATGGCACGGTAGTGCGGCAAGGCGCCGTTGGCCTGATAGCCGGCGATGGTGGCGAAACTTTCGCCGACGAAGTCGGCCTGCGCCGAGCGTTCCTCTCGCAACAAGGTGTCGACGTCGAGTTCGGTCTGCGTCATGCCGGCGGCAAGCCGTTCTTCCAGACGCCGGAACGCGCGCACCAGCGCGGCGCCGTCACGACGCATGACCTCGCGGATATGGGCCAGCTCGTCGGCGTTCTTGCGCGCCTTGAACAAGGTGGTCGGATTGGCCGCTTCGATGCGCCGCGCGGCTGGCGCGATCGCATCGGCTACCGCGCTGACCACGCGGTTGGGATCGAACAGCAGGGCATCGTTGGCACGCAGCTCGCCCAGTGCGTCGCCGATGGTTGCGTAGTCGGCAATGGCGATGCCGTCGGCGGCGAGAGCACCGACCAGCGTGTCGTTGAGCTTGCCGCGATCGACGAAGAGCGTCGCGCCATCGTCCGCGTCCACCAGCAGATGGGCGAGAAAGACCGGATTGCACTCGACGTCGCTGCCGCGCAGGTTGGTCAGCCAGGCGATGTCATCCAGGCTGCTGATCAGGTGCCTCGTTGCGCCGAGCTTGCGCATCGAGGTGCGCAGGCGACTGAACTTGTCGGCCCGGCTGACACAGGCGTAGTGCAGGGGGTGCTCGACGATCGGGGCGCGCGGCAGCGCCGGGCGATTGCTCCAGATCATTCCGGGCAGGTCGAGATCGGTACGCAGGCGGGCGCCGATCGCCGCCATGCGGCGTGTGATGCCCTGCGCCGCGCCGGCCGCGATGCTGTCGCCTGCGATCGCCAGTACCGCGCCTTCGCCGAGCTGCTGTTCCAGCCAGGTCAGGTGTTCGGGGGCGTGGGCCTGCTTCTGCTTCATCAGCACTACGCCGGTCCCTTCGAGCTGATGCTGCGCCTGTTCGAAGTAGCGTCCATCCGTCCATACGCCGGCGTGGTCTGCGGTGACAACCAGCGTGCCGGCCGAACCCGTAAAGCCCGAAAGCCAGGCGCGCGCCTGCCAGTGTTCAGGCAAGTATTCGGACAGGTGCGGATCGGCGCTGGGAATCAGGCAGGCGGCCACGCGATGGGTCTGCATGGCGTGGCGTAGGGCGGCTATGCGTTCGGGGATCGAATTCATGGCGGCATGGTACCAGCGCTGATGCGTGCGAGTGTGGCGAAGTGACGCAGCGAAACTCGCCTGTTTCGTACCTTCTTGCCATCTCGCGAACCGGGGCCTTGATGTGGCTTTGCCCGACCGATACGAGTGAATGCGATCACCAAGCCATTTTCCTCATCATCGCCTGGAACACGATGCTGTAACGATCGTCATGACGGTGACATCGATGCGCAAAGTTGGCGTGCAGTACACCAGCAACGCGCGACGCGCAAGGCGCGGCATCTTGTCTCGTAACGATGAAGGTGCGCTATCGCCTCGCTAGAATGCGCCCGGCGCCAAATCCCCGATGGCGTACCCCAAGATCGTCAGGTAGACCGTGATTAAAAAATCCCTCGCCTCTGTCTTGCGCATGTTCTGCGTAGGCGCTGTCGTGTTGCTCGCCGGTTGCAGTACCGAGCTTATGTCGCCCAAGGGCGATATCGGCATGCAGGAGCGCACGCTGATTCTCACTGCGCTCGGCCTGATGCTGGTCGTGGTCATCCCGGTCATCGTAATGACCCTGCTGTTCGCCTACCGTTTCCGCGCCTCGAACAAGAAAGCCGCCTATAAGCCGAAGTGGGCGCACTCGACCGCCATCGAAGTGGTGGTGTGGACGGTGCCGTGCATCATCGTGGGCATTCTTGCGGTCATCACCTGGCGCACCTCGCATTCGCTCGATCCGTACAAGCCGCTGGAATCGGACGTCAAGCCGATCACCGTCGAAGTGGTTTCGATGGACTGGAAGTGGCTGTTCATCTACCCGGACTACGGTGTGGCCTCGGTCAACCAGATGGCGATGCCGGTCGGCGTGCCGGTGAATTTCCGCATCACCTCCGACACGGTGATGAACTCGTTCTTCATCCCGCAGCTCGGCAGCCAGGTCTATTCGATGGCCGGTATGGAAACCAAGGTACACCTGATCGCCAATGAGCCCGGGGTCTACCGCGGCCTGTCGGCCAACTACAGCGGTGCGGGCTTCTCCGATATGCGCTTCGATGCCGTCGCCACCACCCAGGAAGGCTTCGATAACTGGATCAAGCAGGCCAAGGCAGCGCCGCAGGCGCTCGACGCCACCAGCTACGCAAGCCTGGCGCAGCCGAGCACCAAGCTGCCGGTGACCTATTACTCGACCGTCGCGCCGAATTTCTTCGACACGATCGTCAACAAGTACATGGGTATGGATATGTCCCACGGCGACAAGTCGATGGCGATGGACATGCCCATGCCAATGCATCACGCAGAAACCAAGGTCGCGGAGTGACCTCATGCTGAGTCAGATTTTCGGAAAACTTACGCTCGATGCGGTTCCGTTCCACGAGCCGATCATCATGGGCACGCTGGTCGTCGTCATTGTCGGTGGCCTGGCCTTGCTGGGTGCGATCACCTATTACGGCAAGTGGACCTACCTGTGGAAGGAATGGTTTACCTCGGTCGATCACAAGCGCATCGGCGTGATGTACATCATCCTGGCGCTGGTGATGCTGCTGCGCGGCTTTGCCGACGCGATCATGATGCGCATGCAGCAGGCCATCGCCAACAACGACGCTGCCGGCTACCTGCCGCCGCATCATTACGATCAGATCTTCACCGCCCATGGCGTGATCATGATCTTCTTCGTGGCGATGCCGTTGATCGTCGGCCTGATGAATGTGATCGTGCCGCTGCAGATCGGCGCGCGCGACGTGGCCTATCCGTTCCTGAACTCGCTGAGCTTCTGGCTGGCGGCCGTCGGTGCGGTACTGGTGATGCTGTCGATGTTCGTCGGCGATTTCGCCGCCACCGGCTGGCTGGCCTATCCGCCGCTGTCGGAGCTGGGATATAGCCCCACCACCGGCGTCGACTACTACATATGGTCGCTGCAGATATCGGGCCTGGGCACCACGCTGACCGGTATCAACTTCGTCGTCACCATCCTGCGCATGCGTGCGCCGGGCATGAAGATGATGCAGATGCCGGTGTTCACCTGGACCGCGCTGGTCGCCAACATCCTGATCGTGGCCGCTTTCCCGGTGCTGACCGCGACGCTGGCCCTGCTGACCGCCGACCGTTATCTCGGTACGCACTTCTTCACCAACGAGCTTGGCGGCAACCCGATGATGTACGTCAACCTCATCTGGGTGTGGGGCCACCCCGAGGTGTACATTTTGATTTTGCCGTGCTTCGGCGCGTTCTCCGAGATCATCTCCACCTTCTCGGGCAAGCCGCTGTTCGGTTACAAGTCGATGGTCTACGCCACCTGCTGCATCGGCGTGATGTCGTTCCTGGTGTGGTTGCACCACTTCTTCACCATGGGTTCGGGCGCCAACGTCAACGCCTTCTTCGGCATCATGACGATGATCATCTCGGTACCTACCGGCGTGAAGTTGTTCAACTGGCTGTTCACCATGTACCACGGCCGTGTGCGCTTCACCGCGCCGGTGCTGTGGACGATCGGCTTCATGATCACCTTCACCATCGGTGGCATGACCGGTGTGCTGCTGGCAGTGCCAGCGGCGGACTTCGTGCTGCATAACAGCCTGTTCCTGATCGCGCACTTCCATAACGTGATCATCGGCGGCGTGGTGTTCGGTTGCCTGGCCGCGATCCATTTCTGGTTCCCGAAGGCGTTCGGTTTCACGCTCAACGAGTTCTGGGGCAAAGTGTCGTTCTGGTGCTGGCTGGTCGGCTTCTATGTGGCCTTCATGCCGCTGTACGTGCTCGGCTTCATGGGCATGACGCGTCGCATGAACCACTATGCCAACCCCGATTGGCATCCGTATCTGGTGGTTGCCGCGTTCGGCGCGGTGATCATCGCCCTGGGTATCGGCGCGCTGTTGGTGCAGTTCTGGGTGAGCTTCCGCGAGCGCAAGCAGAACCTGGACCTGTCGGGCGACCCGTGGGATGGCCGCACCCTGGAGTGGGCGACCAGCTCTCCGCCGCCGTTCTACAACTTCGCCATCGTGCCGCATATCGACGATATCGATCAGCACTGGGAAGACAAGGAACGCCGCGTCGCCTACAAGCGTCCGGCACGCTACGAAGACATCCATATGCCGCGCAACACCGGCGCCGGCGTGTACATCTCGGTGGCGGGCTTCTTTCTGTGCTTTGGCTTGATCTGGCACATCTGGTGGCTGGCCGGCCTGGGTCTGCTGGGCATGGTCGGCTCGTTCATCGCGCGCAGCTACGACCGCGACGTGGATTACTGGGTGCCCGCCAGCGAGGTGGCACGCATCGAGAACGAACGCTTTGCGGCGCTGAAGGAGGCTGCGTAAGCCATGAGCACGACGATTTCCCATATTGGCGGTGCGCACGGCGGTCATCACGACCACGCGCACCACGACGACGGATCCAAGACCACGCTCGGTTTCTGGATCTACCTGATGAGCGACTGCCTGATCTTCTCGGTGCTGTTCGCCACCTTCAGCGTGCTGGCCGGCAATACCGCCGGCGGCCCGAGCGGCAAGGACCTGTTCGAGCTGCCGTTCGTGCTCGGCGAGACCATGCTGCTGCTGATTTCCAGCTTCACCTTCGGCGGCGCCATGCTCAGCATGCAGGCCGGCCGCAAGGGCGCGGTGCAGGCCTGGCTGGCGGTGACCTTCCTGTTTGGCGCCGGCTTTATCGGCATGGAAGTGTATGAATTCGCCAAGCTGATCCACGAAGGCGCGGGCCCGGACAAGAGCGCCTTCCTGTCGGCCTATTTCGGCCTGGTCGGTACCCACGGCCTGCACGTCACCGCCGGCCTGTTCTGGCTGCTGACGATGATCCACCAGGTGCACAAGTTCGGCCTGGACGGCGTGGTTCAGCGCCGCCTGAACTGCCTGAGCCTGTTCTGGCACTTCCTGGATCTCGTCTGGATCTGCGTGTTCACCTTTGTCTACCTGCGCGGAGTGCTGTGATGTCGAGCGCGACCCATTCCCTTCATGCCGCCGGCCACAGCGGCTCGCACGGCAGCTGGAAGAGCTACATCGTCGGTTTCGCCCTGTCGCTGGTGCTGACCCTGGCCTCGTTCGGCGCGGTCATGAGCGGCAAGCTGCCACATGGCGCCATCCTGCCGGCCATCGTGGTGCTGGCGGTGGCGCAGTTGGTGGTCCAACTGGTGTATTTCCTCCATATGGGTACCGCTCCGGAGCAGCGCAGCAACCTGGCGATCTTCCTGTTTACCGGCCTGATCATTGCCATCGTGGTCTGCGGCTCGTTGTGGGTGCTGCACAACATGAACGAAAACATGATGCACCCGATGCCGATGAACATGCCCTCGACGACGGGCGACTGACACCCGTCAGGCGGCGTCGCCAAGCGGTTTGAGACAAAAGGGGCCTCGGGCTCCTTTTGTCGTTTTCGGGGCGCGCTGGCGCCACGGCCGGCTGAATCCCCGGGCCGGGATCGTTCATGACATCTCGCAGCTTGGCCCGTCTTCCTCTAAAATGCCGATTTCCAGCACGGCTGCTTCCCATGACCCCCCTGATTTTCGTCACCGGCGGTGTGGTGTCCTCCTTAGGCAAGGGCATCGCAGCGGCGTCGCTTGCTTCCATTCTGGAAGCGCGCGGTCTCTCGGTCACCATGATGAAGCTCGATCCGTATATCAATGTGGATCCGGGCACCATGAGTCCCTTTCAGCACGGCGAGGTCTATGTGACCGACGACGGCGCCGAGACCGACCTGGACCTGGGCCACTACGAGCGCTTCGTCCATACCCGCCTGACCGGCAAGAACTCCATTACGACTGGCAAGATCTACGAATCGGTGATCCGCAAGGAGCGCCGCGGCGACTATCTGGGCGCCACCGTCCAGGTGATCCCGCACATCACCGACGAGATCAAGCACTGCATCCATGAGGCCACCCGTGGCTTCGACGTCGCCCTGGTCGAGATCGGCGGCACGGTCGGCGACATCGAGTCGCTGCCGTTCCTGGAGGCCATCCGCCAGTTGCGCATCGAGCATGGCCCGGAAAAGTGCCTGTTCATGCACCTGACCCTGGTGCCGTATATCAAGGCCGCCGGCGAGATCAAGACCAAGCCGACCCAGCACTCGGTCAAGGAGCTGCGCTCGATCGGTATCCAGCCGGATGTGCTGCTGTGCCGCTGCGAGCAGACGCTGCCCGAAGGCGAGCGCCGCAAGATCGCCCTGTTCACCAATGTGCCCGAACACGCGGTCATCAGCGCCAACGACGTGGATATCATCTACAAGCAGCCGCTGTGGCTGCACAAGCAGGGCCTGGACGATATCGTCGTCAAGCGCCTGGGGCTGGACGCCGGCCCGGCCGATCTGTCCAGCTGGCAGCGCACGGTCGATGCGGTCGAGCATCCGAAGGATGAAATCACCGTCGCCATCGTCGGCAAGTACGTCGAGCACAAGGACGCCTACAAGTCCCTGGGCGAGGCGCTGCGCCACGGCGGCATCAAGCAGCAGACCCGCGTCAACCTGGCATGGATCGATTCGGAGCAGATCGAGGCCGACGGCGCCGGCAAGGTGCTGGGCAAGGCCGACGCGATCCTGGTGCCGGGCGGTTTCGGCAAGCGCGGTTTCGAAGGCAAGGTGCTGGCGGCCAAGTACGCCCGCGAGCACGGCGTGCCGTACTTCGGCATCTGCTACGGCATGCATGCGGCCGTGGTCGATTTCGCGCGCAACGTTGCCGGCCTGACCGACGCCGATTCGAGCGAGAACGATCGCAACAATCCCAACCCGGTGATCGCGCTGATTACCGAGTGGACCACCGCCAGCGGCGAAGTCGAGCAGCGTACCGAGCGTTCGGACCTGGGCGGCACCATGCGCCTGGGCGCACAGGAATGCCGCCTCAAGGCCGGCACGCTGGCGCGCGAACTGTACGGTCAGGAAGTGGTGCGCGAGCGCCATCGCCACCGCTACGAGTTCAATAATCGCTATCGCCAGATGTTCGAAGACCTCGGCATGGTGGTGTCGGGCAAGTCGATGGACGACCTGCTGGTCGAGATCGTCGAGCTGCCGCGTCAGAAGCATCCGTGGTTCCTGGGCTGCCAGGCGCATCCGGAGTTCACCTCCACGCCGCGCGACGGCCACCCGCTGTTCATCGGCTTTGTCCACGCCGCGCGCGAGTTCAAGGCGGTGCGTGAAGGCCAGTTGCTGGCGAAGGAGTCGGCGGCATGAAGCTCTGTGGTTTCGACGTAGGTCTCGACAAGCCGTTCTTCCTGATCGCCGGTCCTTGCGTGGTCGAGTCCGAGCAGTTGCAGCTCGACGTCGCCGGCAAGCTCAAGGAGATCACCGGCAGGCTCGGCATCAACTTCATTTTCAAGTCGAGTTTCGACAAGGCCAACCGTTCCTCCAGCCAGAGCTTTCGTGGCCCGGGCATGGAGGAGGGGCTGCGTATCCTCAGCGAGGTCAAGCGCCAGATCGGCGTGCCCGTGCTGACCGATGTCCACGAATACACGCCGATGAATGAAGTCGCCGCGGTGGTGGATGTCCTGCAGACACCCGCATTTCTGTGCCGCCAGACCGATTTCATCCAGAACGTAGCGCGCGCCGGCAGGCCGGTGAACATCAAGAAGGGCCAGTTTCTGTCGCCCTGGGACATGAAGAACGTAGTCGACAAGGCCAAGGCCGTCGGCAACGACGACATCATGGTCTGCGAGCGCGGCGCGAGCTTCGGTTACAACAATCTGGTCTCGGACATGCGCTCGCTGAGCGTGATGCGCGACACCGCCTGTCCGGTGGTATTCGACGCGACCCATTCGGTGCAATTGCCGGGTGGGCAGGGCACCAGCTCGGGCGGACAGCGCGAGTTCGTGCCGGTACTGGCGCGTGCAGCCGTTGCGGTCGGTGTTGCAGGTCTGTTCGCCGAGACGCATCCCAACCCGGCCAAGGCACTGAGCGACGGCCCCAATGCGTGGCCGCTGGACAAGATGGAAGCCTTGCTGGCGACCTTGCTTGAACTCGACCAAGTCACCAAGCGTCACGGTTTTCTCGAAAACACCATTGTTCCGACCTGAGGCAGGCGCATGTCCACGGAAGAATCGCAGGTCCAGTTGTTGACTGAAATCCGCGATATCCAGCGCGAGCATCTGGAGCTCTACCGGAAGAACAGTGAGGTGGCCATCGCCAAGCAGGAACAGGCGTTGAACATCACTCGGCGGTTCCAGCGGTTCTATCGCGTGGTCGTGGTCATCCTGTTTCTTGTTATTGCCATCGCCATGTTCTGGCTCTTCAAGTAATCACCGATTAGGGGCAACAATTAATGTCGACACAGATCACCCGCATTCACGCTCGTGAGATCCTCGATTCCCGCGGTAACCCGACACTCGAAGCGGAAGTCACACTGGCTGGCGGCGGCTTTGGCCGCGCCGCGGTACCGAGCGGCGCCTCCACCGGCTCGCGCGAAGCGGTCGAGCTGCGCGATGGCGACAAGTCGCGTTACCTCGGCAAGGGCGTGAGGAACGCGGTAGGCAACGTCAATGGCGCTATCGCTGATGCGCTCAAGGGCTTTGACGCAGCCGATCAGAAAGGCCTCGACGACAAGCTGATTGCGCTGGACGGTACGCCGAACAAGGGTCGCCTGGGTGCGAACGCGCTGCTCGGCGTGTCCATGGCCGCTGCGCACGCGGTGGCGAATGCGCGCAAGGAGCCGCTGTGGAGCTATCTCTCCAACGGCAAGCCCGGCGATCTGCCGGTGCCGATGATGAACATCATCAACGGCGGTGCGCATGCCGACAACAATGTCGACGTGCAGGAATTCATGGTGCTGCCGGTTGGCCTGCCGAGCTTTGCCGAGGCGCTGCGCGCCGGTACCGAGATCTTCCACGCGCTCAAGGGCGTGCTGAAGGGCAAGGGCCTCAACACGGCGGTCGGTGACGAGGGCGGCTTTGCGCCGAACCTGCGTTCCAACGTAGAAGCGCTGGACACCATTCTCGAAGCGGTGAACAAGACCGGCTTCAAGATCGGCAGCGACATCCTGCTGGGCCTGGACGTGGCCAGCTCCGAGTTCTTCAAGAACGGCAAGTACGATCTGGAAGGCGAGGGCAAGGCATACAGCCCGGCCGAATTCGTCGACGTGCTGGCGAGCTGGGCCAAGCAGTATCCGATCGTCACCATCGAAGACGGCATGGCCGAAGGCGATTGGGACGGCTGGAAGCTGCTGACCGACAAGATCGGCAAGAGCGTGCAGCTGGTCGGCGACGACCTTTTCGTGACCAACCCGAAGATCTTCCGCGAAGGCATCGACAAGAAGATCGCCAACGCGATCCTTATCAAAGTCAACCAGATCGGCACCTTGTCCGAAACGCTCGAAGCCATCGCGATGGCCGATGCGGCCAAGTACGCGGCGATCGTCTCGCACCGTTCGGGTGAAACCGAGGACACCACGATCTCGGATATCGCCGTGGCTACGACCGCGACGCAGATCAAGACCGGTTCGCTGTGCCGTACCGATCGCGTGGCCAAGTACAACCAGTTGCTGCGGATCGAGGAACAGCTGGGTGCGGCGGCGCGTTATGCCGGTCGCAACGCGTTTCCCAGTCTTGCCCATTTGCCGAGCTAAGTGACGGAGTGACGGCACGCCATGCTGCGTTGGGTCGCGCTCATCTTGTTGCTGATATTGATTGGCCTGCAGCTGAAGCTGTGGGGCAGTCATGGCGGCATGCGCGAAGTCGACGGCTTGCGTGCCTCCGTCCAGAAGCAACGTGACGAGAACGATCGTCTGCTCCAGCGCAATCAAGCGCTGGGAGCGGATGTGAAAGACCTCAAGAACGGCGAACAGGCTGTCGAGGCGCGCGCACGCAGCGAGCTGGGTCTGATCAAGCCCGGCGAGGTGTTCTACCAGGTGGTTGAAAAGCCGGCAGCGGGCAGCTCTGTGCCGGCGCCCGCTACCTCGACCGGCGGGCCTTGAGCATGGCCGCGCAGCTGTGGTGCGTCGTGCCGGCGGCAGGACGCGGCATGCGGGTCGGTGGTCCGATGCCCAAACAGTACATGCCGCTGGCGGGACGGCCGTTGATCGAGCGCACGCTCGATCAGTTGGCTGCACATCCCCTGATCGCCGGCCTGGTGGTCGTGCTTGCGGTCGACGATGAGCGTTGGAACGGTATCGATCGGAGTTGGGGCAAGCCGTTGCTTGCTGCTACCGGTGGTGCGGAGCGCTGCGATTCGGTGCTTGCCGGTTTGCGCGCGTTGCCGCCGGAAGTTCGTGCCGACGATTTCGTGCTGGTGCACGACGCCGCGCGTCCGTGTGTGCGACATGCGGATATCACCACGCTGATCGAGCGCGGCAGTGAGGTTGACGGCGGCCTGCTGGGTGCGCCGCTGCGCGACACGCTCAAACGTGCCGACGATGCTGGTCGCAGCCAGGTCACCGAGCCGCGCGACCATCGCTGGCGCGCCTTCACGCCGCAGATGTTCCGTCGCGCTCAACTGTCGGCGGCGCTGCAGTCGGCCATCGATGCGGGCATCACGGTCAGCGACGAGGCGATGGCGATGGAGCGTGCGGGGTTCGCGCCGCTGCTGGTGGAAGGCGCCGAAGACAATATCAAAGTGACGACCGCGACGGACTTCGCGCTCGCCGAGTTTCTGCTACACCGGCTCCAGACAAGGAATACGATCGCATGATGCGGATAGGCCAGGGTTTCGACGTACATGTCTTTGGCGAAGGCGACTTCGTCATGTTGGGTGGCGTGCGCGTGCCGCACCGCCAGGGTGTCATTGCGCATTCCGATGGCGACGTCGTCATTCACGCGCTATGCGATGCCATCTTCGGCGCCCTGGCGATGGGCGACATCGGTCGCCACTTTCCGCCGTCGGACGAACGCTGGCGCGATGCGGACAGCAGTGCCTTCCTTAAGCATGCCGTGCAATTGATGCGTGAGCGCGGTTATAGCCTGGGCAATGCCGATATCACGGTGATCTGCGAAGCGCCCAAGGTCGGCCCGCATGCGCAGGCGATGCGCGAGCGGCTGGCCGAGGTGATCGGCTGCAGCATCGACGACATCAGCGTCAAGGCCACCACCACGGAAAAGCTCGGGTTTACTGGGCGCGGCGAGGGGATTGCGGCACAAGCTTGCGTGCTGTTGGTGCAGTCGTGAACGAGGCGGTCCAAAGCTCCAGCGTTCGCCTTCACGAAAAGATGGCGGCGGTGGTCGAGCTGCTGCGTTTGTATCGATCCGCGACCGGCGAGCGTCACGATGACGACGAGGCGCTCGCTGTGGATCAGGCAGTCGTCGACGATATCCTGGGCAAATTGCGCGACCAGCTCGACGATCTGCATCCGGCCGATGTTGCCTACATACTTGAGTCGCTGCCCCTCGACGACCGCCTGACCGTCTGGCACCGGGTCAAATCCGATAGCGACGGCGAAATCCTGCTCGAAGTTTCCGACGCGGTACGCGAGTCGTTGATCGCGGATATGGATCAGGGCGAAATCCTCGCCGCAGTCGAGCCGCTCGATGCCGACGAACTCGCCGACCTGGTCGAGGATTTGCCCGAGGAAGTGCTGCCAGAGCTGATGGCCAGCCTCGACGCGCAGCAGCGCGAGCGTGTGCAATCGGCGCTGTCCTATGCGGACGACCAACTCGGTGCGTTGATGGATTTCGAGATGGTGACCATCCGCGAGGATGTGAGCCTGGAAACCGTGCTGCGTTATCTGCGCCGTTTCGACGAACTGCCCGAACAGACCGACAAGCTGTTCGTGATCAATCATGAGAACGTATTGACCGGTGTGTTGCCGCTGCACTGGCTGCTGGTCAATTCGCCGGACAAGATGGTCAGTGAGGTGATGGCGCCTGACGTCAATACCTTTGCACCCGACGACGATGCCTATCATGTGGCGCAGGCCTTCGAGCGCTACGATCTGGTGACCGCGCCGGTGGTCGATTCGAGCGGGCATCTGATCGGCCGTATCACCGTCGACGCCATGCTCGACGTGATCCGCGAAGAGAGCGAAAGCGAAGCGCTGAGTCGCGGCGGCCTGCGCGAAGAGGAAGACATTTTCGCGTCGGTCTGGGCCTCGGTGCGCAATCGTTGGGCGTGGCTGGCGATCAATCTGGTCACCGCCTTTATCGCATCGCGCGTGATCGGCCTGTTCGAAGGGTCGATCCAGCGGCTGGTCGCCTTGGCGACGCTGATGCCGATCGTGGCCGGTATCGGCGGCAATTCCGGTAATCAGACCATCACCATGATCGTGCGTGCATTGGCACTCGATCAGATCACGACCGATAGCGCCAAGCGTCTATGGCGCAAGGAGTTGCTGGTATCGCTGGTCAACGGCCTGGTCTGGGGCGGCGTGATCGGTGTTGTCGCGTGGCTGCTCTATGGCAACGTGGCGCTCGGCGTGGTGATGACCTCCGCAATGACCTTGAACCTGCTGCTAGCTGCGTTTTGTGGCGTAGGTATCCCGATACTGATGACCCGTTTCGGCCGCGATCCTGCGCTGGGTTCGAGCGTACTGATTACCGCCATGACCGATAGCGGCGGCTTTTTTATTTTCCTGGGTCTGGCAACAGTCTTTCTGACCTAAACTGCCACGCCCCTTTATTCCGAGTACTGCATGTCCGAGCTTCCCACCGCCTATGGCCAACCGCCTCTCTCCGCACGACTGCGCGTCGCTCCGGAGGACTTCGTCGTCGAGGAGATTCTCGGCTATGACGCAGACGGCGAGGGCGAGCACGCATTGCTGTGGGTGGAGAAGCGTGGCGCGAACACCGACTGGGTGGCGCGCGAGCTGGCCCGTTACGCGGGCGTGCCGCCGCTCAATGTCGGTTATGCCGGCCTGAAGGATCGCCACGCTGTGACGCGGCAGACGTTTTCGGTCGGGCTTGCCGGTAAGCCGGAGCCGGACTGGACGGCATTTCCCTCGACCGAAGCCAAGGTGCTCGCGGCCACCAGGCATCGACGCAAGTTGAAGCGCGGCGCGCTGCGCGGGAATCGTTTCGTGCTCGTGTTGCGCGACGTCGAAGGCGATCGCGCCGCGGCCGAGCAGGTGCTTGCGCAGATCGCGCAGCGTGGCGTGCCCAATTATTTCGGCGAGCAGCGCTTCGGCCGTGAAGGCGGCAACGTGGCGCAGGCGCGGGCGATGTTTGCCGGTCGCCGTGTCGATCGCGACAAGCGTGCATTTCTGCTTTCGGCCGCGCGCTCGGAGATCTTCAACCATCTGCTCGCGGCACGGATCGAGCGAGCGGCATGGGACAGCCCGCTCGACGGTGAGATCTGGTCGCTGGCCGGTTCGCGTTCTTGGTTCGGCCCCGAGCCGTTCGACGAAGTGCTGGCCGGGCGCCTGGCCAAGGGCGACATTCATCCGTCGGGTCCGCTGTGGGGCGATGGTGAGACGCCGGCGCAGGGTGATGCCGGTGCGCTTGAGCGTGAGATCGCCGCAGCGAACGAAGACCTAGCCAAGGGACTGGCCGGTGCGCGGATGGAGCAAGAGCGGCGGCCATTGCGCCTGATGCCGCAGGGATTGCGCTGGCGTTGGCTGGAAGGCGATGCGTTGGAGTTGTCGTTTGAATTGCCTGCAGGTGCTTATGCGACGGTGGTGGTGCGTGAACTTGCGCAGAGCAAGCAGGACAGCCCGGCCTGATTAATGGTGCTGTGATGATGGGAGGGGCGATTTCAGAAAGCTTCTGAAAGCCTCAGTTTTCATCGTCGTCCCGGCGAAGGCCGGGACCCATTCCTCTGCCTCCGCTTGTCAGGCAACGTATGGCAAGCACCTGCGCTGAGGAGTAGATCCCGGCCTTCGCCGGGATGACGAGTAGGGGAGGTTTTTTTAGAGACTCCCTGAGTTGCAACCACGGCTCAATCCTTAAGCAAAACTAACACAGCTCCCGTCCCGCCCTGCGCCGGCCGCGCCGACGCAAACGCAATCACATCGTCGCGCCGCCGCAGCATCCGATCCGTCAGCACCTTCAGCACCGGCCCCGCGGCCTTCGAACGCAAGCCCTTGCCATGCACGATGCGCACGCAATGAAAGCCGTTGTGATGGGCCTCGGCAAGAAACTCCACGATCGTCTGCTGCGCCGCCGCCGCGTTCATATGATGCAGGTCGATATCGTCCTCGATGCTGTACTGGCCGCGCTTCAACTGACGCAGCAGTTTGGGCGGATAGCCGTCTCGTAGATAACTGAGCTCCTCGCCCACTTCCATCAGCGCGGGATCGAAGGCCATTTCCAGCAGCTCGGAGGGCACGGCCGCTTCATCCGCCTCGAACATATGCGCCCGCGGCTTGGGCTTGGGTGCGGCCGGCGGCAGCTCGACTGGGTCCAACTGGCGAACCTCGCCGATCGCCTCTCTGAACAGGCGGGCGTCGTCGTCGCTGATGGGGTTGGCGGGGCGTCGTTTCATGCACGAAAGTCCAGGACCTGTGCTGAGCATACTTTGCTCGGCGTCCGATTCCACAAAGTGTGAAACCTCTTGCCCGCTCCGGTAGACTTCAGACCTTGTGGGTGCGTCCGGGGGATGCGCCCTGGGCAGGTTCTAGACGGATCATGATGCGAGTTCTTGTTAGCAATGACGATGGCGTGGATGCCCCGGGTATCCGCGTACTTGCCGATCGCCTGAGCGCGGTGGGCGAAGTCACGGTAGTGGCGCCCGATCGCGATCGGTCGGGGGCGAGCAACTCCCTGACCCTGGATGCGCCGATCCGGGTGCTGGACATGGGCAACCGCTATTACCGCGTTGCCGGCACGCCCACCGACTGCGTGCACTTGGCATTGGCCGGCATGCTCGACTACGAACCGGACATCGTCGTTTCCGGTATCAACAACTCGGCCAATCTTGGCGATGACGTGATCTATTCCGGTACCGTCTCGGCCGCGATGGAAGGGCGCTTTCTCGGCCTGCCCGCGATTGCCGTCTCGCTGGTCAGTCGCGATCACAAGGGCGAGCACTACGAGTCGGCGGCGCAGGCCGTGTTGCAGCTGATGCAACGCCTGCTGGTCGATCCGCTGCCTGCCGACACCATTCTCAACGTCAACGTGCCCGACCGGCCGTGGTCGGAGATCCGGGGTTTCGAGGTCACTCGTCTGGGCAAACGGCATCGCTCGGCGCCGTGCATCAAGGCGACCGACCCGCGCGGCAAGCCGATCTGGTGGATCGGCCCGGCAGGCGATGTCGACGATGCCGGTCCCGGCACCGACTTCAATGCCGTGCAGCGCGGTTTTATTTCGGTGACGCCGATCCATGTCGATCTCACGCGGTTTCAGGCACTGGAAAAAGTCAGCAGTTGGATGACCACGCTGACCGAAGGCATGACGGTCGAATGAACACGCATCCACTACCGCCGGCGATGCTCAAAGGCGAGGGAATGACCTCGCAGCGCGCGCGTGACCGCCTGGTTGCCAAACTCAAGGAAGAGGGCATCAAGGACCCACGCGTCATCGACGTGATCCGCAATGTGCCGCGCCATCATTTCATCGATCAGGCGCTGCACTCGCGCGCTTACGAGAACACGGCGCTCCCGATCGGCCATGGCCAGACCATTTCGCAGCCCTGGGTGGTCGCGCGCATGAGCGAGGCGCTGCTCGAATTCGGCGTACCGCAAAAAGTATTGGAGATCGGCACCGGCTCTGGTTATCAGGCCACTGTGCTTGCCGGCCTGGTGCCGCAGGTGTTCACCGTCGAGCGTATCGAAGAGCTGCTGCGTCAGGCGCGCCGACGTTTTCGTCAGCTCGGTTTGACACAGATCCGCTCGCGTCATGACGACGGCAAGCTTGGCTGGCCGGACGAAGCACCGTTCGATGCGATCATTCTTACCGCCGCCGGAGATACCGTGCCGACGCAGTTGCTCGATCAATTGAGCCCTACTGGCGTGCTGGTGGCGCCCGTCGGCTCGCCCAGCAGTCAGACCCTGATCCGCATGCGCGGCGACGGCAACGGCGACTTCACCCAGGAAGAACTCGCTGCCGTCAGTTTCGTGCCGCTGCTTGGCGGTATCGGCTGATGCGGCTGTTCGGTTCGCTTTATGCGCGCGTACTGGTCTGGGCGCGCCATCCCCGCGCGGTCTGGTATTTATCCGGCCTGAGTTTCGTCGAAGCTTTCATCTTTCCGATCATGCCGGAGGTGATGCTCGCGCCGATGATGCTCGGTAAACGGCACAAGGCGTTCTTCTACGCCAATATCAGCCTGCTGTTTTCCCTGCTCGGTTCGATCGTCGGCTACTCGCTCGGGCATTGGGCGTTTCAGGCCTTGCATCCGCTGCTCGACACCTTGCATCTGCTCGAGCCGATTCAAAAGGGCGTCGATAGCCTGCGCACCGAGATGAACCAGCATTGGCTGGGTCTGCTCGCCGTGCTCGCGCTGGCCGCGTTGCAGCCGGTCGTGCCGATGAAGTTCGTCACCTGGGCGGCGGGTATCGTCGGTGTGCCGTTGATCCCATTCCTGGCGTGCGTTGCGGTCGGCCGTGGCAAGCGCGTGTGGCTGCTGGCGATTCTTGTGCGCCTGTTCGGCGAGCGCGCCGAACGCATGCTGCAGAAAAATATCGAATGGATCGGCTGGGCCGTCGTGGTGATCCTGATCGCCCTGGTGGCGTGGTGGCTTCTGTCACGTTGACGTGCCTTAAGCGATGTCGAAAGGAGATCGGTGTCCCGTATGAAATCCCCATTGCGCCTAGGTATGCTGGCGACCATGAATCCTTCCGTCCGGCTCGCTGCGATTTCCGTTCTGGCCATGAGCGTGGCTGCCTGCGGCAGCATGACCCATTCGGTGCGGGTCGAACCGGCCGCATCGTCCGGTCCGGCACCGCGAACTCCCGCGCCCGCACCCGCGCGTACGCAGGTGCCTGGCGGCAGTTACCAGGTAGTGCATGGCGATACGCTGTATTCGATCGCCTTCCGTAACAAGGTGGATTTCCGCGATCTGGCGCAATGGAACAATATCCAGGCGCCCTACACGATCTGGCCAGGACAGGTACTGCGCCTGTCGCCTGCCGGTGGCAGTAACGCCAAGCCGGCGGCCGTTGCCGCGGCGCCTGTCGTGGTGCCTGTCGTGGTGCCTGCGAACAAGCCCGCACCGGCTGCTGCGCCGCCGCCTGCGGAGCCGATGTTCGAGGACGTTCCTGCCAATACGGCCGATACCGGCAAGCCAGCACCTGCTGCTTCTGCACCTAAACCGGCCTCGACCGGTACTGCCACGCCTGCCGTGCCCACCAGCACGGTCGTGCCGGTGGCCGGTGCGCCGACGCAGTCTCCGGCGACGCAACCGCCTCCGCCGCCTCCGGCTGCAGTGGCGCCATCACCCGGTGGCACGCGTTCGCAGGGTGGGGTGGTCTGGCGCTGGCCCGCCGACGGTCAGCTCGGCAAGCGTTTCCAGAGCGGCGATGCGATTCCCGGCATTGAAGTACTCGGCAAGGCAGGCGATCCCATTCGCGCGGCCGCCGACGGTGTCGTCGTTTACAGCGGCAATGGCCTGGTCGGCTACGGCGAGCTGGTTATCATCAAGCACAGCGACAGCTTCCTTTCGGCCTACGGTCACAACCGCAAGCGTCTGGTCAAGGAAGGTCAGAAGGTCACGGCGGGCCAGCAGATCGCGGAAATGGGCGCCACGGGTGCTTCGCGTGACGAGCTGCAGTTCCAGATTCGCAAGGACGGCAATCCGGTCGATCCGCTGGGGTATTTACCCTCGAAGTGACTTCATGCCGGCAGAATGAAGGCGACGACAACCCGTCGCCCTTCACCGGCGAGCAAGTCGTACGTCCGTGCCGCTGCGCCGTTGTCCATCACTTCGATACCTACGCCTTTGCGCAGGAAACCGGCCATGAACTCGGCGGGGGGGAATACCTGGCGTTCGCCGGTACCCAGGATCACCAGTTCCGGCTTCAGTGCCAGGATGTCGTCGACCTGGAGGGTAGTCAGGGCCTTGGCGTCATTCACCGGCCAGCCTTCCACGGCCTGATCGGGCGCCAACAGGAAACTCTGGGTGATTTCCCGGTCCATGACCGTAATTGACCGTGCGGCAACACGCCGCACGAACAGGAAATCGCCTGGGCGGTCGAGCGCGAGGTCCATTAGCGTGGCAGGGCGAGCTTGGGCTCGTCCTCGTTGCGGCGGAACAGGACCACGACATGGCCGATCTGCTGGACGCTTTCGGCGCGGGTGCCCTGGCTCAGGAAGTCGATCTGCTCCTGGCGCTCGTCCTTGTCGCCGCCGGACAGCTTCACCTTGACCAGCTCGTGATGGGACAGGGCCAGGTCCAGCTCCTTGAGCACCGCGTCGGTCGCGCCCTTGGCGCCGAGCAGGATCACCGGGCTCAGGTCATGGGCCAGGCTGCGCAGGTAGCGGCGCTGTGAAGGGGAAAGGGCCATGCGTTCAGTCTCGGATTCGCGGCAGATGGACCGTAAAGGGTATCATGCAGCCATTCCCCTTACCTGTGGCCGTTGCCGACGATGTCTCGCAGCAAAAGCAGTTCCCGCTGGCTGCGGGAACATTTCGACGACGTCTTCGTGAAGAAGGCTCAGGCCGAAGGCCTGCGTTCGCGCGCGGCTTTCAAGCTTGAGGAGCTCGTCGACCGCGACAAGCTGCTCAAGCCCGGCATGCGCGTGGTCGACCTGGGCGCCGCCCCAGGTGGCTGGTCGCAGCTGGTGCGCCAGCGCATGGGCGACAAGGGCACGATCATCGCCATGGACATCCTGCCGATGCAGGGTATTGGTGGGGTGGACTTCCTGCAGGGCGATTTTCGCGAAGAATCCGTGTTGAGGGAGTTGGAGAGTCGTCTGGACGGCCAGAAGGTCGATCTTGTGCTCTCCGATATGGCCCCCAATATGAGTGGTGTAGCGCTGGCCGATCAGATCCGGGCAATGGACCTGGCCGATCTGGCGCTCGATTTCAGCCGGCACTGGCTCAAGCCAGGCGGGTCTTTCCTGATCAAGCTATTCCAGGGGGCCGGCTTTGACGATTACTTGCGCAACTTGCGCGCGGAGTTCAGCCGCGTGACTATGCGTAAACCAAAGGCCTCCCGCGCCCGTTCGCGTGAGGTATATGCCCTCGCTACCGGTCGCAAGGTCGGCAGCGGGCAACCGGGCGAGAACCGTGCATGAATGAAATGGCTAAAAATTTGCTGCTCTGGTTAGTGATCGCAGTGATCCTGCTCACCGTTTTCCAGAGCTTCAACCCGCATGGCGGCTCGTCGTCGGATCTGCCTTACAGCAGCTTCGTGCAGAGCGTGGACAACGGCAACGTGTCCAGCGCAACCATCAGCGCCGACCAACCCGCCGCCATCAGCGGCAAACTCAAGGACGGCAGTTCGTTCCGCACTGTCGCGCCGGTGCTCGGCTGGTCGACCAGCACGGTCGTCAAGCAGATGCAGGACAAGGGCGTCGAGGTTCGCCAGGAGCCCTCCAATAACGGCTTCTCGCTGCTTGGTCTGCTGCTCAACTGGCTACCGATCATCCTGATCGTCGGTGTGTTCATCTGGTTCATGCGGCAGATGCAGGCCGGTGCCGGCGGACGCGGCGCGATGAGCTTCGGCCGTTCGCGCGCCAAGCTGCAGGGCGAGGACCAGATCAAGGTCAATTTCAGCGACGTTGCCGGTTGCGACGAAGCGAAGGAAGAAGTCGGCGAGCTGGTCGAGTTCCTGCGCGATCCGGGCAAGTTCCAGAAGCTCGGCGGCAAGATTCCGCGCGGCGTGCTGATGGTCGGCCCGCCCGGCACCGGCAAGACGCTGCTCGCCAAGGCGATCGCTGGCGAAGCCAAGGTGCCGTTCTTCTCCATCTCCGGTTCCGACTTCGTCGAAATGTTTGTCGGCGTCGGCGCCAGCCGCGTGCGCGACATGTTCGAGCAGGCCAAGAAGCACGCGCCGTGCATCATCTTCATCGACGAAATCGATGCGGTCGGTCGTCATCGCGGTGCGGGTCTGGGCGGCGGTCATGACGAGCGCGAGCAGACGCTCAACCAGCTGCTGGTCGAAATGGACGGCTTCGAAGGCACCGAGGGCATCATCGTCATCGCGGCCACCAACCGTCCCGACGTGCTCGACCCGGCGCTGCTGCGTCCGGGCCGTTTCGATCGCCAGGTCGTGGTCGGCCTGCCGGACGTGAAGGGCCGCGAGCAGATCCTCAAGGTGCATCTGCGCAAGGTGCCGGTGGCCAGCGACGTCAATCCGATGGTGATTGCGCGCGGTACGCCTGGTTTCTCCGGTGCTGACCTTGCCAACCTCGTCAACGAGGCGGCGCTGTTCGCTGCGCGTGAGAACGCGCGCGACGTGCGCATGATTCATCTGGATAAGGCGCGCGACAAGATCCTGATGGGCACCGAGCGTCGCTCGATGGCGATGAGCGAAGACGAGAAGAAGCTGACGGCGTATCACGAAGCCGGTCATGCCATCGTCGGTCGCCTCGTGCCCGAGCACGATCCGGTCTACAAGGTCACCATCATTCCGCGCGGTCGTGCGCTGGGTGTCACGATGTACCTGCCCGAAGGCGACAAGTACAGCATGAACCGCGTCGCGATCGAATCGCAGCTGTGCTCGCTGTACGGCGGCCGTGTGGCCGAAGAGCTGATCTTCGGTGCCGACAAGGTCACCACGGGTGCTTCCAACGATATCGAGCGTGCGACCAAGATGGCGCGCAACATGGCTACCAAGTGGGGCCTGTCCGACGAACTCGGCCCGGTGACCTACGGCGAAGAAGAAGACGAAGTCTTCCTCGGCCGCTCGGTCACGCAGCACAAGAACGTCTCCAACGAGACCGCGCGCAAGATCGATGAAGTGGTGCGCAACATTCTTGATCGCGCCTACGCGCGTACCAAGCAGTTGCTCACCGAGAACATCGACAAGCTGCATGTGATGTCCGATGCGTTGTTGCAGTTCGAGACAATCGACGCGCATCAGATCGACGACATCATGGCTGGTCGCACACCGGGTCCGCCGGCCGATTGGTCGAAGACCTCGTCGACCTCGTCCACGCCGCCGCCTCCGCCGCCACGTGGCGATGCGGGTGCGAAGGTGGGCGATCCGGCGACGCAGAGTTGAACCAAAGCAGGTTGATATGAAAAAGCGGCCCGCGGGCCGCTTTTTTGTTGGGTGAGCTCATTCGGACGTCCAAATGCAGCCATCACGCGCAATGGACGGTGCTTTCGATGAACGCTCCGATACATCGAAATGAAATTTTTCTGAAAAAAGTATTGACGATCGTGCGCGGAGTCTGAATAATTCCGCTTCTGGCTTCGGCGCCTCCTGTTTCGGCAGATCGGCGACAAAGACAGAAGTTTTCACCGCGCGCCCGTAGCTCAGTTGGATAGAGTACCAGGCTACGAACTTGGTGGTCGGGAGTTCGAATCTCTCCGGGCGCGCCATTATTCAAGGAGCGCAGTGTTCGCACTGCACTCTTACTACAAAGGCAAAACATCGCCATTGTGGTGCCGGACGATAAGTTTGAAGTTCGGTGTGCTTCGATACGGATTGACTAGGCGAAGCGTCACCCGTAGCATTTCTAAGCTTCGGCTTGCGTAAGCGGACGAGGTTTCGAAGCAATCGGGGTATAGCTCAGCCTGGTAGAGCGCCAGCTTTGGGAGCTGGATGTCGTGGGTTCGAATCCCTCTGCCCCGACCAGCGGGTGCTCTGCACGCAAAAAGTGCACTGCGCCTGTAGCTCAACCGGATAGAGCATCGGCCTTCTAAGCCGACGGTTGCAGGTTCGATTCCTGTCAGGCGCGCCAGTTCAAAGTTTTACGGTGGGCGTAGCTCAGCTGGTTAGAGTACTGGATTGTGATTCCAGTTGTCGTGGGTTCGAGTCCCATCGTCCACCCCAATTTGTAGTACAATTAGAGTTTCCTGGGCCGTTAGCTCAGTTGGTAGAGCAGTTGACTCTTAATCAATTGGTCCAAGGTTCGAATCCTTGACGGCCCACCAACTAAAGATAGGCGCTTGGCGAAAGCTGAGCGCCTTTTTCTTTGGGCTTCTTCTACGAGTCGAGGGGCGCGCTGCGCTTCCACGGATCGGGCTGTCCGAATGTCCCTTGGTAATGTCCCTTGGTATAGACATGGATACGTGTTTTGCGGATCAGCGCCTGGTTCACCAAGGGCAATCCGCAAACTTGAGCCCCGTTCGAATCGTCGATAGTCCATCCGTCGAAGCAGGCGCTACGCGGTCGTAGCGCCTGTTTTCGCCACTGTTTTCAGGGCGTGGCGTTGTCCGGTAGCGCGTAGGCGACGATGGCATCGCCTTGTGCTTCCTCCGTGATCTTGGCGCTACCGCCGGCAGCGATCACTACATACTGGCGGCCCTTCCAGCTGTAGCTCATCGGCGTGGCATGTCCGCTCGCCGGCAAGCGTGCTTTCCACAGCTCCTTGCCGTTATCGAGATCGAAGGCGCGCAGATACGGATCGATGGTGCCGGCGATAAACGCCAGGCCGCCTGCCGTCACGATCGGGCCGCCGAGACTGAGTGCGCCGACGGGCATGTTCTTGATCTTCGGCGCGAAGTCCTGGAACGATCCCAAGGGAACGCGCCAACGGATGCGGCTTGTCGCCAGGTCGACGCCCACCAATTCGCCCCACCGTCCGGGTCCGCAAGGTAGATGCGAGGAAGACAGCAAGGCGTGGCGATACATGGCGTAAGGCGTGCCGTGCTGTCCTGCGTATTCGCCAGGATCATCCTGATGGACGTGCGTGTCGTAGTCGGTGCGTTCGATCAGGCGCAGTTCGAACGGCAAGAAGCTGGTATTGACCACCAGCAGGTTGCGTTGAGGATCGAAGGCGTAGCCGCTCCAGTTCATGCCGCCGACATTGCCGGGCACGGCAGCGCCGCCTTGCAGGCTGGGCGGCGTGAACACGCTGGACACGCTGCGGCCATGCATCGCTTTGCGACAGCTTTCTCGATCGGCCTCGGTCGGCCCCCAGAAGTCGGCCACGTTCAACGAGGTCGGACTCAACGCAGGAAGCGTGGTGGGAATCGGCTGCGTCGGCGAGGTCAGTTCACCCGGCACGTCGCTTTGCGGGACGGCACGTTCCTCCACCGGAAAGAACGGTTTGCCGGTTGTGCGATCGAGTACATAGAGGTAGCCGGTCTTGTTTCCCTGCACGACCACCGGCACATCGCGACCGTCGCGCTTGAGCGTGGTCAGCAAGGGCGGCGACGCGGTGTCGTAGTCCCACAGGTCGTGGTGCACCAGTTGGAAACCCCAGGCGAGCTTGCCTGTCGATGCATGCAAGGCGACGACGGCATTTGCCCAGTGATTGTCGCCGGGACGATGGCCACCGTAGTAGTCCGGACTTGCGCTGCCGGTAGGAACGAACACCAGGCCACGTGCCTCGTCGACCGCCATGATCGACCAGGCATTGGCCGCACCGCTTTGCCATGTGGACGCACCGCTACCGGCAGGATGTGTGGCGATCGGATCCCAACTCCAGCGCAACGCGCCGCTGCGCGCGTCGAAGCCACGCACCACGCCGGCCGGCATGTCCGTACGGTTGTTGTCGTTGATGGCCGAGCCCACGATGACCACGCCATCGACGACGGCCGGTGGTGAGGTCATGTGGTATTCGCCGTGGCGAAAGCCCGGGACGTTGGCCAGATTGATCTGCCCGTGCTGACCAAAGTCGGCGCAGGGTTGTCCGGTGGCCGCATCGAGCGCGATCAGGCGCGCATCGAGGGTCGCTTCGTAGATCCGTCGGTGGCAGGCCTGCGTCGTATCGCCGGAAGCGTCGAGCCAGGTGGCGACGCCTCGGTTGATCAGGCCATCGCCGTAATCGGCGTGCAGGTCCAGCTTGGGATCGTAGGCCCAGCGTTGCTTGCCGGTTTCCGGATCCAGGGCGATGACCCGATTGATCGGTGTTGTCAGATAGAGCGTGCCGTCGACCATGATCGGCGTGGTCTCCAGCCCGCTGCGCGGCGTGTCGTTCTTGCCGTCGAGTATGTCGCCGACGTGGAAGGTCCAGGCGGGTTTCAGGTTGGCGACATTGCTGCGATCGATCTGGGTCAATGGCGAGAAGCGCATGCCGCCTGGATCGTTGCCGTAGGCTGGCCAGTCGCCGTCGGCTATCGCGGTATGAGCGAAGGTGGCGCCGAGCAGCAAAGGGATGAGTCGGGAAAGGTGATAGGGGGCCGGCATGGTCATGCTCACGGGAAGACGTGACGACAGCATGCAGTGCTGTGGGGGAGTCGGGGGTGTTGTGCGGGACGAACGCCGGGCTGGCTGGGACGAAGTCGCCGCTTGTGGCAGGACCTGCAAACTTCAGTTTTCATCGTCATCCCGGCGAATAGGAGGGATCCATTCCTCAGGCTTCGCTCGTCAGGTGACGCATGGCAAGCGTCAGCGTTGAGGAATGGGTCCCGGCCTTCGCCGGGACGACGAATAGGAAGGGCTTTTCCAGGCCATCTACACCCGCCGCAACAACCCAGGCGGCGCCTGCTCCAGATAACGCCGCGTCCAGGTAATTCGACTCCCGTCATCCATATGCAGCCGATATTCGCCATCGGGCCAGGGCGCGAGTTCGTGGATCGCCGCAAGGCGCACCAGCGTCGAACGATTGATGCGTACAAAGCAGGCGGGATCCAGGCGTGCCTGCATGCGTTCCAGCGTGCCGCGCATCCGATGTCTGCGGCCATCGGCATGAATATCCAGATAGTTGCGATCGGCCTCGATACGGCTGATCCGCTCGACGGGAATCAGCTCGGCGCGGTTGTCTGCCTCGATCAGCAAATGCGCGACGTAGCCGACGGGCGCGGGCAGGGCGTCCAACAAACCCTCCAGCCGCTGTCCGATATCCTGTCGCGGTGATAGTCGTTGCCGCAGACGCTGCAGGAGCCGATCGAAGCGTTCCGGGCTGACGGGTTTGAGCAGGTAGTCGAATGCATGCACTTCGAAAGCCTGCAGGGCATAGTCGCCATGCGCAGTGACGAAGATCACTTCAGACGGCAACGAATCGCCCAGGGCCTCCAGCACAGCGAACCCATCCATGTCCGGCATACGCACGTCGAGCAATACGACATCGGGTCGTTCGCGCGAAATCAGTGTCACGGCCGCGCCACCGCTATCGGCTTCGCCGATCAGTTCGAAGCCGGCGGCATCCTTTAGGTAACGGCGCAGTTTGTCGCGCGCGGGCGCTTCGTCGTCGACGATGGCAATGCGAAGCGTCACGGCGTTGCGATCTCGCGCAAAGGCAGCCAAACGCGTGCCTGCGTCTGATCGGCCACGGTTTCCAGGGCGAGCCCGGCGTCTTCGCCGTAGAGGTGCCGCAGTCTTGCCTGTGTATTGCCCATGCCGATGCCGTGTCCATGGTGACGGCTGACCGGACTGCCTTCCTGGTTGCTCACGCACAGTTCCACATGCCCATCGTTGGCGCGTGCACGAACGCTCACGCAGTGTTCGACTGCGTTGCCAGCGTGCTCGATGGCGTTTTCCACCAGCGGTTGCAGCACCAGGAATGGTACACGTACCGAATCCAGGCCTTGGGCGATGTCCAGCTTCACTTGCAGACGATCTCCGAAACGGGCTCCTTGGATATCCAGATAGAGCGATAACAGGCGCAGTTCGTCGCCGAGCGTGTGTTCCTGCATATCCGCCTGCAGGGTGGCGCGCAACAGGTCGCCCACGCGCGCCAGCATTTCATCGGCTGCGCGTGGTTGCTCGTACATGGTGGCGGATACGGCATTGAGCGCATTGAACAGGAAATGCGGATTGAGCTGCAGGCGCAAGGCATCCAGCCGGGCATCGGCCAATGCCGATTCCAGCTGCGCGGCATGCAGTTCGCGTGCACGGCTGGCGCGATAGTGCTGCAAGAGCCAAGTGATGCAGGCGGTCAACCCGTACAGGATCACGTCGCTTGGAAATTCCATGGCGTAGCGCCAGGCCATGACGCCGTAGTCGTAATCGGTGATGCCGACCAGCGGGAAAAGCAGTACGCGGCTACCCCAGATCAGGCTGGTATGCAGCAACGAAAACACCAGCAACAGGCCCACATGCCCGGCATAGCGAAAAAGGCGCCCGCCGGCTTGCCGGCGCAGGTGACCGAGCGCCACCGCCAACGGAGGCACCAACAGCCCTGCACACCAGGCGCCTGTCAGCTCAGTGATGGCGCGTGGCAACAGCACGCCGTGGCGGCCGTTGGCGGCCTCGTCCAGGTAGAGGTGGTAGGCATTGAGCAAGCCTATCGCCGTGCACAGGGCGGCCCAGGCCAGTACGCGTCGCCAAGCCAAGCCCTCACGGGGTGTAGGTGGCTTGCGGTCAGGGAGGGGCATGCTCGGCTCGTTCGTCGGTGGGCCCGCGTTGTGTAGCATGAAGCCAGGCTTGGCCGCAGCCTGCCTGGGAGGCTTTGTGAGGGCAGTGGACGTCGGCGACTCCTCGCTTCGCACCTTGTATTGCGCGCCCCCACAACCGTAAAATGGCCCGCTTTCGTGTAAGGGAATCATCGACTTAAGAGCGATGAGGTCCAGGCGCTGGGCGGGGAGGGCAAGATGGCGAGCTTCGCCAAAAAAGCCTCTGAAATCCGGTGGTTATGGATTCGTCCTCGGGTTGTTCTGATGCGAGAGTGGCGGAATTGGTAGACGCACTGGATTTAGGTTCCAGCGGGTAACACCGTAAGGGTTCGAGTCCCTTCTTTCGCACCATCCCTTTTATTTGATTTTTTTGAGGCGGCAAGGGCCGCCGGCGTCTGTGACGGGCGCCCCATCCAGTTACCCAGGAGACGTCATGCAGGTTTCGGTTGAGAACGTCGGCAAGCTCGAGCGCAAGCTCACGGTCAAGTTTCCCGCAGAGCGCTTCGAATCGCAGGTGACCGCGCGTATCGCGGAGATGGGCCGTACGATCCGCCTGAAGGGTTTCCGCCCGGGCAAGGTGCCCACCACGGTCATCCAGCAGCGCTTCGGTGCGCAGGTGCGTGGTGAGGTGCTTTCCGACCTGATCGGCAGCACGCTGCGTGAAGCGGTGGAGCAGGAAAAGCTGCGCCCGATCGCAAATCCGGCGATCGACACCACCGGTACGCCGGAAAACGGCGAAATCGCCTATACGGCGACGTTCGAAATCATGCCGGAATTCCCCGAAATCGACGTCGCCGCGCTTGAAATCACGCGCCCGGCGGCCGAAGTCGGCGATGCCGACATCGAAAAGATGATCGAGACCCTGCGTCAGCAGCGTCGCAGCTTCGAAGTCGTCGAGCGCGCCTCGGCCGAAGGCGACTTCGTGATGTTCGAGTACTCCGCCCAGGCTGGCGACTACCGCTTCCCCGCCGAAGGCCTGGAGCGCGCCGGCAGCGTCCTCGGCTCGGGCACCCTGTTCAAGGCGCTCGACGAAGCCTTGACCGGCCACCAGGCCGACGACAGCTTCAGCACCGATATCGCCTTCCCGGAAGACTTCCGTAACGACCAGCTGGCCGGCAAGACGGCGCAGGTCGAATTCAAGGTCATCAAGGTGCAGGAGCCGAAGCTGCCCGAAGTCGACGCCGACTTTGCCCAGCTGTTCGGCGTGGCCGATGGCGACCTGGACACCTTCCGTAAGGAAGTCCGCGCCAATTTGGAGCGTGAGCTCAAGGCTACCCTCATGGCCCGCCTGAAGGGCGAAGTGGCCGAAAAGCTGGCCGATGCCCACCCGGAACTCGATGTGCCGAATCTGATGGTGCAGTCCGAGGCCCGTGGTCTGGCGGCCGGCAGCGTGCCGCGTGGCCAACAGCCGCCGCCGCAGCTGATCGAGGCTGCCACCCCGGTGGCTCGCAAGCGCGTCATCGCCGGCCTGCTGATGGGCGAGATCTCCCGCAAGCAGAACCTGGTGATCGACCGCAAGCGCGTTGCCGAGCAACTGGCCGCGATTGCCTCGACCTATGAAGAACCCGAAAAGGTCGTTGAACTTTATAACAATGACCCCCAATTGATGTCTGGGCTGCAAAACCGCGTCATGGAAGACCAGGTCGCCGAGTGGGTTGCGGAACACGCCAAAACCACGACGCAGACGCTGAGCTTCGACGAAGTGATGCGCCCGGTCGGTGCCTGATTGAATTAAATCAGGCACTCTAAAGACAGGCACATCAACCGGAGAGCCACAAGCATGGCCATGGACCCGATCCAAGACCTCAACCTGGTGCCGATGGTCGTCGAGCAGACGGCCCGCGGCGAGCGCTCGTACGACATTTATTCGCGCCTCCTGAAGGAGCGCGTGATCTTTCTTGTCGGCGAAGTGAACGACCAGGTCGCCAATCTGCTGGTGGCGCAGATGCTGTTCCTCGAGTCGGAAAACCCCGACAAGGACATTCATCTGTACATCAACAGTCCGGGCGGCGTCGTAACCGCCGGTTTGGCGATCTACGACACCATGCAATTCATCAAGCCCGACGTCAGCACGATGTGCATCGGCCAGGCCTGCAGCGCCGCGTCGCTGCTGCTGATGGCAGGTGCCAAAGGCAAGCGCTACTCGTTGCCCAATTCGCGCGTCATGATCCATCAGCCCTCGGGCGGTGCGCGTGGCCAGGCGACCGACATCGAAATCCAGGCCCAGGAAATCCTGTACCTGCGCCGCCGCCTGAACGATATCTACGTTCAGCATACCGGCCAGCCCCTGGACAAGATCGAGCGCGATATGGAGCGTGACCGCTTCATGAGTGCCGAAGCCGCCCGCGAATACGGCCTGATCGACGCCGTACTCGACCGCCGTGGCGTCGAATCGGTCAAATCCGCCTGATTAACGGCGTTTTCCCGGTCGGAAAAAGGGGTTCTGTGTCTGGATGCAGACACGGAACCCTGTGTTATTCTCGGGCCGCAACCGTTTTAAAAGCAGGATCCAAAGCATGAGCGACGAGCGGCAGGGCCGTTCCAACGACAGCGGCAAGATTCTCTACTGCTCCTTCTGCGGCAAAAGCCAGCATGAAGTGCGCAAGCTGATCGCGGGTCCCTCCGTGTTCATCTGCGACGAGTGCGTAGAGCTGTGCAACGACATCATCCGTGAGGAGCTTGAGGAAAAGGCCGCCTCCGGGCGCAGCCAGCTGCCCAAGCCCAAGGAAATCATGGAGACACTCGACCAGTACGTGGTCGGGCAGATGCGTGCCAAGAAAGCGCTGGCGGTGGCGGTTTACAACCACTACAAGCGGATGGAGTCGCGCCAGAAGGCCGACGACGTCGAGCTTGGCAAATCCAATATTCTGCTGATCGGTCCGACCGGTTCGGGCAAGACGCTGCTGGCCGAAACGCTGGCGCGCCTGCTCAATGTGCCGTTCACGATCGCCGATGCCACCACGCTGACCGAAGCCGGCTATGTCGGCGAGGACGTGGAAAACATCATCCAGAAGCTGCTGCAGAAGTGCGACTACGACGTCGACAAGGCGCAGTCGGGCATCGTCTATATCGATGAAATCGACAAGATCTCGCGCAAGAGCGAAAACCCGTCGATCACCCGTGACGTGTCCGGCGAAGGCGTACAGCAGGCTCTGCTGAAGCTGATCGAAGGCACGTTGGCATCGGTGCCGCCGCAGGGTGGCCGCAAGCATCCGCAACAGGAATTCCTGCAGGTCGACACCAAGAACATTCTGTTCATGTGTGGCGGCGCGTTCGCGGGGCTGGAGAAAGTCATCCAGCAGCGTTCCGAGACCACGGGTATCGGCTTCTCCGCCGAGGTCCGCAGCAAAGAGCGCACCGAGAACCTGGGCAAGGTGCTGGCCGATGTCGAGCCCGCCGACTTGGTCCGTTACGGTCTGATTCCCGAGTTTGTGGGTCGTTTGCCGGTCGTTGCGACGCTGGACGAACTGGATGAGCCCGCTCTGGTGAAAATTCTCACCGAGCCGAGGAACGCCGTGACCAAGCAGTTCCGCCGTCTGTTCGAGATGGAAGGCGTGGAGCTGGAATTCCGTCCGGAAGCGTTGCAGGCCATTGCCCGCAAGGCGCTCAAGCGCAAGACCGGTGCACGCGGCCTGCGTACGATCCTGGAGCAGGTGCTGCTCGACACCATGTACGAGCTGCCGTCGCTCGAGCACGTCAGCAAGGTCGTGGTCGACGACGCCGTCATCGATGGGCAGGCCGAGCCGTACCTGATTTATCGCGGCAATTTGCAGCAGCAGCGGATTGCGGGTGAGTCGGGTGGGGACGCCGCCTGAAAACGGTAAGGAGGAGATGGGCTTACGTCCGTTTCCTCCTGATGTCTCACGCCTCGCAGGCGATACATCGTCTAAACATAACGGCCCCGACAGGGGCCGTTTGCTTATCCACTTGTACTGAACTGTCGGCGCCTCCACTTGACGTATAAGTGACCCCGGCGCAGTGTCGGGGCGAGCCGAACTTGTCTCCTTCGAGGGATTTTTTTACATGGCAAAAAACGCCTCACTACCCGTAGCCACCGGATCTGCACTGGATGCTTTGCCAGTGTTGCCATTGCGCGACGTGGTGGTTTATCCCCATATGGTCATTCCCCTGTTCGTCGGCCGTGACAAGTCGATGCGCGCGCTCGAACGCGCGATGGAAGGGGAGCGGCAAATTCTCCTGGTGGCTCAGAAGAGCCCGGATATCGACGATCCGGAAATCGACGATCTGCACCAGATCGGTACGCTCGCCGGTGTCCTGCAGTTGCTGAAACTGCCCGATGGCACCGTCAAGGTGCTGGTCGAAGGGCAGTCGCGCGTATCGATCGACAACTACAACGAAGACGGCGGCATGCTCACCGCGACGTCGCGCGTCATCGAGTCGGTCTACAGCGCCAAGGAGCGCGAGCTCGATGTGGTGTCGCGTACGCTGATCTCGCTGTTCGAGCAGTTGGTCAAGCAGAGCCGCAAGTTGCCGCCGGAAGTATTGGCGACGCTGTCGGGTATCGACGATCCGTCGCGTCTGGCCGATTCGATCGCCGCACATCTTTCGGTGCGCATGGCGGACAAACAGAAAGTGCTCGAAACGGCCGACGTCGGTCAGCGTCTCGAATTGCTGATCGGCCTGGTCGATGGCGAGATGGATTTGCAGCAGGTGGAAAAGCGCATCCGCGGCCGCGTCAAGTCGCAGATGGAAAAGAGCCAGCGCGAGTACTACCTCAACGAGCAGATGAAGGCGATCCAGAAGGAGCTCGGCGAGAGCGAGGATGGCCCGAACGAAATCGAAGAGCTGCAGAAAAAGATCGAATCGGCCGGCATGCCCAAGGCGGTGCTGACCAAGGCGCGCCAGGAATTTGGCAAGCTCAAGCAGATGTCGCCGATGTCGGCCGAAGCCACGGTCGTGCGCAATTATCTGGACTGGCTGGTCGGTGTGCCATGGAAGAAGCGTTCCAAGGTGCGCAAGGATCTGCAGATGGCGCAGGAAGTGCTCGATGCCGATCACTTCGGCCTGGAGAAGGTCAAGGATCGCATCCTTGAATACCTTGCCGTGCAGCAGCGCGTGAACGTGATGAAAGGCCCGATCCTGTGCCTGGTCGGCCCGCCTGGCGTGGGCAAGACGTCGCTTGGGCAGTCGATTGCCAAGGCGACGAACCGCAAGTTCGTCCGCATGAGCCTGGGCGGTGTGCGCGACGAAGCGGAAATCCGCGGTCATCGCCGTACCTACATCGGTTCGATGCCGGGTCGCATCGTGCAGAACATGAACAAGATCGGCACCAAGAACCCGCTGTTCGTGTTGGACGAAATCGACAAGATGTCGATGGACTTCCGCGGCGATCCGTCGTCAGCGTTGCTCGAAGTGCTCGATCCGGAGCAGAACCATACGTTCAACGATCACTACCTCGAAGTGGATCTCGATCTGTCCGAGGTGATGTGGATTGCCACCGCGAACTCGCTGAACATTCCGGGCCCGCTGCTCGATCGTATGGAAGTGATCCGTATCCCGGGTTACACCGAAGACGAAAAGCTGGCGATCGCGCAACGTTACCTGTTGCCCAAGCAGCTGAAGGCCAATGGCCTCAAGCCCGAGGAGCTCAAGGTTTCCGAAGACGCTGTGCGCGACATCGTGCGCTACTACACGCGTGAGTCGGGCGTGCGTAGCCTGGAGCGCGAAGTGTCCAAGATCTGCCGCAAGGTGGTGAAGGAGCTGACCCTGGGCGAGGTCAAGAAAGCCAAGGCCAAGGCGAAGACGGCCGAAGCCAAGACCACCAAGTCGAAGGCGAAATCGAACTCGATCCAGGTCGATTCGAGCAACCTCGAGCAGTACCTGGGCGTGCGCCGTTTCGATTTCGGTCGCAAGGAATTGCAGAACGAAGTCGGTCTGGTGACCGGTCTGGCCTGGACTCAGGTGGGTGGCGATCTGCTCAGCATCGAGGCGTCCGTAGTCAGCGGCAAGGGCAGGCTGGTGCATACCGGTCAGCTCGGTGACGTGATGAAGGAGTCGATCCAGGCCGCATTGTCGGTGGTGCGTGCGCGCACCGAGCAGTTGGGTATCGATCCGACCTTCCACGAAAAGCTCGACGTGCACATCCATGTGCCCGAAGGCGCGACACCGAAGGATGGCCCGAGCGCGGGTATCGCCATGTGCACTGCGCTGGTGTCCGTGCTCACCAAGGTGCCGGTACGTTCGGAAGTGGCGATGACCGGCGAGATCACGCTGCGTGGTCGCGTGCTGCCGATCGGCGGCCTGAAGGAAAAGCTGCTGGCAGCGCACCGCGGCGGCATTACCACCGTGATCATTCCGGACGAGAACAAGAAGGATCTGGCCGATATCCCGGACAACATCACCAGCTCGCTGGATATTCATCCGGTACGCTGGATCGATGAAGTACTCGACATTGCGCTGGAGCGTCCATTGCAGCCGCTCGCCAAAGAAGGCGAACCGGCTGCGGGCAAGGTCGACAATACGGTGGAAGATTCAAACGAAGCTCACGTGCGACCGCATTGATATCGCGCAAGTTTTGTTCGATGCATCACAAAAGAGGCGTGCTTGGCACGCCTCTTTTTTTTGGCGAATGAATCGACGCGCAACGCATACTTTGACGTTGTTGCATGTCGTCATCGACATGCGCTATAGGCCGGAAAACGTTGGTACAACTTGTATTGCGGACCCTAAGGGGCACTGGTATAAAGGGCGGCACCGCCATCCAGACGCTGCGAAGAGCGAAAGCGATGCGGGGTCGCGGGGTAGCGTTTGATCCGTCCACCTTATGGTTGGCGGCGCTGCTTCGTCCCAGACTGATTACGCGGGCTGCATAACCGTATTGAAGGGAGTGTCTCAATGAATAAAACCGATCTGATCAATGCCGTCGCCGAGAAGGCCGAGCTCACCAAGGCCGACGCCGGCCGCGCGCTCGAGGCGTTCTTCGAGACCGTGCAGAAGGCTCTGAAGAAGGGCGACGACGTATCGGTCGTTGGCTTCGGTACCTTTACCGTGCGCAAGCGCGCCGCTCGCACCGGTCGTAACCCGCGCACCAACGAAGTGATCAAGATCAAGGCTTCGAAGGTCCCGGCCTTCAAGGCTGGCAAGACGCTGAAGGATGCCTTAAACTAAGCGGCTACCCGCTTGGTTTTGGGTGCTTAGCTCAGCGGTAGAGCGTCGCCCTTACAAGGCGAGGGTCGTAGGTTCGATCCCTACAGCACCCACCAGATTGTGTGGAGCGGTAGTTCAGTCGGTTAGAATGCTGGCCTGTCACGCCGGAGGTCGCGGGTTCGAGTCCCGTCCGCTCCGCCACAGAACGCAAGGGCGCCCATGTGGCGCCTTTGTTATTTACGTCCCGGCGCGGGGCCGGGTGTCGGAAACGATTGCGAGATCACTTCAATGTTGCAGGCACTACGTAACAAGCTACACGGATGGCCAGCCATCGTCGTTCTGGGCGTTTGCGTGTTTGCCGTGGCATTTTTCGGTATCGAGTCCTATTTCCTGGGCAATACCGAAACGTTCGTCGCCAAGGTCGGCAAGCATGAAATCAGCCAGCAGGAGTTTCAGAATCGCCTAAACAGCCTGCGCCAGCAGACCGCTGAGCAGAAAGGCGATACGAGCGTCTACGAAAAGCCGGAAATGAAGCAGCGCGTGCTGGACGCAATGATCGCGCAGACGCTGCTGACCCAGACCGGCGAAGATCTCGGCATGCGCGTGTCCAGTGGCGCGGTACGCGAGCGCATTGCGTCGCTGCCGTACTTCCAGATCAACGGACAGTTCGATCCGAACACCTATCGCGCGCTGTTGGCCGCGCAGGGCATGGCACCGACCACGTTCGAGGGTCAGGTTCGTTCGGACCTGCAGGTGCAGCAATTGCCTGATGCTCTGGCTGGCAGCGCGATCGTCACCGACGCGGACGTAGATCGTTTCCTGAACATCAATTTCCAGCGCCGCAACCTTCGCTTCGTGGCGCTGCCGCACCCGGCCGGCGTCGACAGCAATGTCACCGACGCGCAGATCGATGCGTACTACAAGGCACACCAGGCGGACTTCATGAGCCCCGAGACGGTGTCTCTGAGCTACCTCGAAGTCAACGGCGCGGACCTCAAGCCCGAAGCGCAGGCCAGCGACGAAGAACTCAAGAAGCGCTACGACGCGGCAAAGCAGCGCTTCCAGAAGCCCGAGCAGCGCCTAGTGTCGCACATCCTGATCAACGTGCCCAAGAACGCAACGCCGGAACAGCAGAAGGCGGCACTGGCCAAGGCCGAAAAGATCGCCTCGGAAGCCACGCCGCAGAACTTCGCCAAGCTGGCCGAACAGGATTCGGAAGACTTGGGCTCGAAGCGTCAAGGTGGTGATCTGAGCTGGCTGGAAAAAGGCATTGCCAACCCGGCGTTCGACACTGCGCTGTTCTCCATGCAGAAGGGCCAGATCTCCAAGCCGGTGCTGTCGCCTGACGAGGGCTACCACATCATCTACCTGCGCGACGTGCGTGCGGGTGAGGTCAAGCCGTTCGAAGAAGTGCGTGCACAGCTGGCGCAGGAAGCGGCCAAGGCCGATAGTGATCGCCTGTACAACGATTTCGCCGGCAAGCTTGCGGACAAGACCTACCAGTCGCCGTCTTCGCTGGATCCGGCCGCGCAGGAACTCAAGCTGACGGTCAAGACCACGGAAGCATTCTCGCGCCAGGGCGCGGCGACGGGCATCGCGGCAAATCCGAAAGTCGTCACGGCGGCGTTTTCCGACGACGTGCTGGCCCAGGGTAACAACTCGGGTCTGATCGACCTGGGTGGCGATCATGCCGTCGTGGTGCGCGTCGACAAACATGTTGCATCTGCCGTCCGTCCGCTGGCTCAGGTCAGCGACGAGATCCGCAAGAAGATTGTCGACGAACGCACGGTGGCTGCAGCCAAGCAGCAAGCGGATGCGCTGCTCGCTCGCCTGCAGAAGGGCGAAGATCTGCAAACCGTTGCAACGTCCCTGGGTGCTACCGTACGCACCGTCAACGACGTCCAGCGCGGTCAGGACCAGGTTCCGCCGGAACTGCTGACGCAGGCATTCAAGCTGCCGCATCCGGTGGAAGGCAAGCCGCAGTATGCGTCGGTAGCGTTGCCCGATGGGAGCTTCGATCTGCTGGCGCTCGACAAGGTCGAGGGCGCCGACCTGTCGAAGATGACGCCGGACGATCGCAACTCGCTGCGCACGCAGATGCAGCAGACCTTCGGCGCGATGCAGACGAATGGTTTGATCGAAGCGCTTAAAGCTACTGCGGATATCAAGATCGCTACGGATCGTATGTAAGCGGCAATGGTGTTCGTGAAAAAAAAGGCGGCCGTTTGGCCGCCTTTTTTATTTCGCCGCTCGTAAGAGCCCCCCCCTCACCCCAACCCTCTCCCCCGGCAGAGCCAGGGGAGAGGGGGCGCATTGAGGCAAGTTTGAATCTTGCGTGCTTTTAGCTCCCTCTCCCCTGGCTCTGCCGGGGGAGAGGGCTGGGGTGAGGGGGCGCAATAGGCGATGCGAAGCGAGCCTGCAATCAAACCCCAGTCATCCCAAGAATGCTGTAACCCGCATCGACATGCATGATTTCACCGGTCACGCCCGACGCAAGATCCGAACACAGAAACGCACCGACGTTACCCACTTCATCGATAGTGACACTGCGACGTAGCGGTGCATTCTCATCGACGTGATCGAGCATCTTGCGAAAATTGGCGATGCCCGCCGCGGCCAGGGTCTTGATCGGACCTGCCGATATCGCGTTGACGCGCGTGCCCTCCGGTCCAAGATTGAAAGCCAGATAGCGCACGTTCGCTTCGAGGCTGGCCTTGGCCAGGCCCATGACGTTGTAGTGGGTCAGGGCGCGTTCCGCACCGAGATAACTCAGCGTGAGAATCGCGCCGCCGCGGTTGGCCATCATCGGTCGGGCGGCCTTGGCGAGTGCGGCGAGGCTGTAGCTGGAAATGTCATGCGCGATGGAGAAGTTTTCGCGCGTAAGGTTATCCAGAAAACCGCCCTGAAGCGCTTCACGTGGTGCATAACCGACAGAGTGCACCAGGATGTCGAAACCGTCCCAATGCTTGCCGAGCTCGGTCGCCATGTCGGAGATCTGTGCGTCTTCGGCAACGTCGCATGGCAGGACGATATTGGAGCCGAAGGCGTTGGCCGCTTCGTCGACGCGGTCCTTGAGGCGATCGTTCTGATAGGTAAAGGCAAGCTGCGCGCCTTCGCGATGCATGGCGTTGGCGATGCCCCAGGCGATCGATCGCTGACTGGCGATACCGACGATCAGAGCTCGCTTACCGTGAAGAAATCCCATGGCACCCTCCTGAGGACCGACAAGTTGCGCCGCCGGGCGCTGCCGCAGGAGTTTAGCTGCCGCTGACCTTGATCGTCTGACCCGGCTTCAGTTTGGCGCCCTGCAGGCCATTCCAGCGCTGCAACTGCTTGGTGGTCACGCTGTAACGCCTTGCGATGGTCGATAAGGTATCGCCGGATTTGATCTTGTACGTCGTCGCCTTGGCGTGCTTGCCGTGCTTGGCTTGGTCCGGGATCGAATCCTGATCATCGGCCGACGATCCGGCGTCGCTTATCGACGCCAGCGAGGCATCGTTCGTATCTGTGACGCTGTTGCCGGCCTGCAGGGAGGACTGGCGGAACTGTTCGGCCTTGTCGCTGGGCAGCAAAAGGTACGACGCGACATTCGGATCCACCGTATTGCTGCGAAAGCCGGAGTTGAGGAACTTGAAATCGTTGACCGACATGCCTGCGTGGCTGGCGGCCTGCGTTACCGGCATGGCATGGTCGACGTCGACCTTGACCAGACGCTGTTCGGAAGGCAGTTGCGGCAAGGTGACATGGAAGCGCTCGGGCTCGCGAACGACGCAGGCCATGGCCAGCAGCTTGATCAGGTGCTCGCGTGTGACGCGCTTGACCGGCATGCGCGGAATCGCCGGATCGGCGGCGGGCGTACCGTACTTGTCGGTCAGGTTGCGCACCGAAAACTCACCCGCGTTGTACGCGTAATCGACCATGCGCCAATCGCCAAGGTCGTCGTAGTAGCGGCGCAGCAGCGTCATGACCTTGTCGGTAGCTTGCGGCACGTCGAGGCGTCCGTCATAGCGCTTGTCCACGCGCATGCCCAGCGCTTGCGCGGTCACTGGCATGATCTGCCACATGCCGGCAGGGTTCCCTTTGTGTCCGGGCACGGGCTGGTAGTGGCTTTCGACCCAGGGTAGCAACACGAATTCGCCGGCGACCTGATGCTTGGCGGCAATCTGCTGCACATAGGCGAGATGCGGTAGCACGTCGCTCAGCTGGCTCTCGAAACGCTGCGGGTTGCGCGTAAATGCGTTGGCCGCGCTCATGATGGCCGGGTCGGCGTCGCAGTCGTCCATCGCGAAGCTGTTGCGCAAGTTGCCCCATACGTCGCCGGACGCGACCGGTTCCGCGGTAGCGGCAGGACCTGTCGGGTGCGCGATATCGGTGACCACCGGCGTGCTCTTGGGCGGCGTAATGCTGGGTGCGCGACTTGCCGGTTGCGGTGTCGTGCTTACGCAAGCGGCAAGCAAACTGGTGAGCGCCAGAGGAAGCGGGCGAAGGTGTCGAGGGTTCATCCGCGAAAGTCATCCTTGGCAGCACGCAAGACCGCAAAGCGGCCGACACGATCGGAGGCGGCATGTTCCTGCCGGGCGCACCAGGCCATCACATCGGGGCTGTCGACCCGCAGGAAAGGATTGGCCGCCAGCTCGTCCGACAGCGCGATGGGTACGCTCGGCTTGCCGGCATGGCGCAAGGTTGCGACCTGGTCCAGCCGTGCCTGCAGGGCGGCATTGTCTGGTTCCACGGTCAGCGCAAAGCGCCCATTGGCTGCGGTGTATTCATGGGCGCAGCAGACCAGGGTATGCGCCGGCAGGGCGCGCAGCCGGTCGAGCGAGGCAAGCATCTGGGCCGGCGTGCCTTCGAACAGGCGACCGCAGCCGAGGCTGAACAAGGTGTCGCCGCACAGCAGCAGATCTTCGCCGGAAAACGCGATATGGCTGACCGTATGGCCGGGGACGGCGATCACTTCGAAACGCGCGGTCGGATGGTCGAGGATGACGCTGTCGCCATCGGCCACCCATTGCGTGGCCACCGTGATGCGCTCGTCCTTCGGTGCGTAGACCGGGACGAAACGATGCTCCAACAAGGCCGACACGCCACCGATATGGTCGCCATGGTGATGGGTGAGCAAGATTGCGCACAGGGTGAGCTTGCGCTCGGCCAGTGCCTGTTCCACCGGTGCGGCATCGCCCGGATCGACGACGATGGCGTGACCGGCATCGTCGTGCAGCAACCAGATGTAATTGTCGGCAAGCGCCGGTAACGGTACGACGTGCAAGGAAGACCCCACTGCGGTTTCGTATCGACTGACGCATGCATCCTGCGTGCGCAAGGCAAGCGACTATAAAGCCGCCTTCTTGCCCGCTCGTTAGCCAGGCGTTAAAGGCTGGCGCGGCCATTCAGGCTTGTGTCGGCCGGCACATCGAAGCTGCGGCAGCCATTACACTGTGCGCTGCAGATTCACTCCCGGGCCGTCGACGCATGCTTCAGCGCGACAACGACATCTACACCAGCACGCCGCTCCACGGACTGGTCGCTGAAGAATCGGTCGCCCTGTCGGCCGATCTGCAGCGCTGTGCCGGCAAGCACGGGCTGTTGCTGACCGCCGTGGCCGGCGATATGTCGCCCGGCCTGCCCATGCTCAACCACTGGGTACGCCTGACCTTGGGGCAGGGGCGCTTCCAGGGCGACCTGAAGGGCCGTGCGGATGAGCCGCTGCCTTTCCTCGACGAGTCGTTCGAACTGGTCATGCTGCGGCACGCGCTGGAAGTGGCGCCCGTGCCGCGCGCGCTGCTGGACGAGGCGATCCGCGTGCTGGCTCCGGGCGGTACCCTGGCGCTGACCGGCGTGCACCCTTTCAGCGTGTGGAACCCATGGTTGCGGTGGCGCACGCGCCCGGCGCCGGTCTCGCTGATGTCGCCCTGGGTGGTGGAACACTGGCTGCGCGCCAATGACCTCAGCGTCGAGCGCGTGCAGCGCGTTGGTCGCTGGCGGCCTGGTGCGGTGGAGGAATGGCGAGTTACGCCGCTCCTGGGCGGGGGCTATGTGCTGATCGCGCGCAAACGCCGTCACGCCATCACGCCCACGCGTCTGCGCCCCAAGGCGGTGGCTGCTCCCGTTGGTGTCGGCCTGGCCCCTGGCGCGCGCCGCAGTGCCGCTTGAGCGGCATCTTTATTCCTTGGCGACTATGAAACTTAAGGTGGTTGTTTGACTGACGTACAAGCTTTTACTGACGGCGCCTGTCTGGGCAATCCTGGCCCGGGTGGCTGGGCCGCGTTGTTGCGTGCCAAGGGTACCGAACGGATGTTGGCAGGTGGCGAGCCGGCGACGACCAATAACCGCATGGAACTGATGGGCGCGATCGCCGCGCTCGAGGCCCTGACCCGGCCCTGCAAGGTCGTGCTTTGCACCGATTCGCGCTATGTCATGCAAGGCATCGAGGAATGGGTGCCCAAATGGAAAGCCAACGGCTGGCGTACCGCCGACAAGAAGCCCGTAAAGAACCAGGACCTGTGGGAGCGCCTGTCGCAGGCGGTGAGTCCGCACCAGGTAACATGGCAGTGGGTGAAAGGGCATAACGGTCACGTCGAAAACGAGCGTGTCGACGTTGCCGCCCGTCAGCAGGCAGAACTGTTCAAGGTGAGCGCATGAGGCAGATTGTTCTCGATACCGAAACCACCGGCCTGGAAGTCCGCCAGGGGCATCGGCTGATCGAAATCGCCTGCGTGGAAATGATCGAGCGCCGTCCCACCGGCAACAACTACCAGACTTATCTCAATCCCGAACGTGCGATCGACGAAGGCGCGCGTCAGGTCACCGGTATCGAAGACGAGTTCCTGCTCGACAAGCCGTTCTTTGCCGATGTGGTGGACGAGTTTCTCCAGTTCATCGACGGCGCCGAGCTGATCATTCACAACGCGACCTTCGACGTCGGCTTTCTCGATGCGGAGCTTGAGCGTGCCGGTCGCGGCAAGATCGCCGATCGTTGCACCGTCCTCGATACGCTGGTGATGGCGCGCGAGCGTTATCCCGGGCAGCGCAACAGCCTCGATGCCTTGTGCAAGCGCCTGGGTGTGGACAACTCCGGTCGCGATCTGCACGGCGGCCTGATCGATGCGCAGCTGCTGGCCGAAGTCTATCTGTACATGACTTCGGGCCAGGTTGCGCTGGATCTTGGGTTTGAAGGCGCCGCTGAGCAGGGGCCCAATCACGTTGCGGTTCCGCTGCGGCTCGATCGCCGGCCGCGCGTTTTGCGCGCCAGCGAAGAAGAGCAGGTGCTGCACGAGGGCCGGCTCGATGCGCTCGACAAGAGCGCCGGCGGCAGCAGCGTCTGGCGTGCGCAGCATGCGCCTGTCGCGCTGGAAGCGAAGGTTTCCTGAGCGCGTAGCCCCTCAGTGCACGCGCGCAAGGATGGCGGTGATGTTGTCCTTGCCGCCGTGGTCGAGCGCGGCAAGCAAAAGATGATCGATACATTCCTGCGCCGCAAGATCGCGGCGTTCGATCGTGCTGGCGATCGTGTTGTCGCTCAGCTCTTCGGTCAGACCGTCGCTGCAAAGCAAAAAGCTCGTGCCCGGCGTCATGCGCCCACGAGCCATGCCGATATGCAACTGGTCGGCGGCGGTAATGCCCAGTGCCTGCGTGATCACATTGCGTTGCGGATGCCGCGTTGCCTGGGAGGCGTCGAGTGTTCCGGCCTCGACCATCTCCTGCACCAGCGAATGGTCGTGACTGATCTGGCGCAGATGTCCTTGCCATAGGTAAACGCGACTGTCGCCGACCCAGGCCACTTCGTAGCTGTCGGTCGTCATGCGTAACGCCGCGATCGTCGTACCCATCGGCAGGCTGTCATGCCTACCGCGCGCCTGCGCCTGCTGCATCAGGCGCTCGTTTGCAGCGCGCACGGCATCGATCAGACTGTGGCCGCGGGTGACCAGGTCGGTCACGGCATCACGGACCAGGGCGGAGGCTACCTCACCATGGCGATGGCCGCCCATGCCGTCGGCGACCAGGAACAATCCCAGCGATGCGTCGGCGTAGTAAGTGTCCTCGTTGCGCGTACGGCGCAGGCCGACGTGGGTTCCGTGTCCGAACTCGATCATGATGTGCTGATGGCTGCAAGTGCGATAAGCATGACGGATGTAGCGGATCGGTGCAAAACCTTGCGCGATATCGGACAGCCCGGTGAGTTCTCACCCAGCCGTCACCGTCAGAAATAAAAAACGCCCCACAAGGGGGCGTTTCTCATTTCTGGCGGAGAGGGAGGGATTGTCAGGGCCATGAATGGCCCTGACCCTTCGCGCTTACGCGCTACGGGCCAGCCTTCGGCTGTCCGGATTTGCCTTTGGCAAATCCGTCGAACCCAGTGGCTTCTCACCCAGCCGTCACCGTCAGAAATAAAAAACGCCCCACAAGGGAGCGTTTCTCATTTCTGGCGGAGAGGGTGGGATTCGAACCCACGGTACGCTTACACGTACGCCTGATTTCGAGTCAGGTACATTCGACCACTCTGCCACCTCTCCAAAAGCGTGTGCGTTGGTCGACGCGAGCCGGCGATTTTACGCGTTCCGCCATAAGCTGACAACTGTTGTGATACGGCTCAAAGGTCCTGCCCGGCGTGGGCGCCCGAATGCTGGGCTGCGCCGTCCAGTGCAGTGCCAAAGCGGTCCTTTCTCGGCAGATAGTGGTGTTCGGGGTCGAGCGAGAAGGCCACGTAGCGGGCCCGCCCCAGGATTTCCCCGCGGCCGGCAAAGCCCAGGAAGCGCGAGTCATAGCTGTTGTCGCGGTTGTCACCCATCAGCAGGTAGTGCCCGGCCGGCACGGTAACCGGGCCGAAATTGCTGCCGACGCTGGGGCGATAGTCCGAAAGGCGAACGATGCGGGATGCGCTGCCCGTGCGCTCGAGCTCGTAATGCGCGGGGTCGGTGCGGTCATCGCCGATGCCGGCGACTTGGATCGACGAATAGCGTGCGGCCTGTCCGTTGACGTACAGCCGGTTGCCACGCAGCGCAATCCGGTCGCCGGGGACGCCAATGACGCGTTTCACCAGCCGCTCGTTAGCTTCGGTCGAATCGAGGACCACGATATCGCCACGCGCGGGATCGGCGATCTTGTGCAGCGAGATATGCGTGAACGGCAGACGGATGTCGTAGGCCGCGCGGTCGACCAGGATGCGATCGCCGATGCGGATGGTCGGCTGCATCGAGCCGGTGGGTACCACGTTCCAGTCGGCCACCGCGCTGCGGAAGACGAACATGCAGAGCATGAAGGCCAGGAAGCCTTTGTTGCGGGTCAGTAGTCCGGTGAGATAACGCATGGCGATCCCCTTGTGCGTCGGTGGCTGCAAGTTCGGACCTTCAGAGGAACGGGGAGTTCAGATGACTTTCGACCTCCCTTAGCCATCATCCGGGCCTGCGCCGGAATGACGAGAGTGGTGAACTGAGGCGCAAAAAAGGGGCGGTGTCGCCACCGCCCCTCTGAATCCAATCAACCAGCCTTCTTCTTGGCCAGCCGCAGCCACGTATCCACCACCGTGTCCGGGTTCAACGACACCGACTCGATGCCTTGCTCCATCAACCACTCGGCCAGGTCCGGATGATCGGACGGCCCCTGGCCGCAGATGCCGATGTACTTGCCCTTGTCGCGCGCCGTCTTGATCGCCATCGCCAGCAGCTTCTTCACCGCCGGGTCGCGTTCGTCGAACAGGTTGGCCACGATGCTCGAATCGCGGTCCAGGCCCAGGGTGAGCTGGGTCAGGTCGTTCGAGCCGATCGAGAAGCCGTCGAAGATATCCAGGAACTCATCGGCAAGCAGGGCGTTGGACGGCACTTCGCACATCATGATGATCTTGAGTGCCGCTTCGCCGCCGACGCTCGCACCTTGCTTGAGACCGTTCTTTTCCAGCACTTCGATCACCTTGCGGCCTTCGCCCAGGGTGCGCACGAACGGGATCATCACCCAGACGTTGTCCAGGCCCATCACTTCGCGGACTTTCTTGACCGCCTTGCACTCCAGCCCGAACGATTCGGCAAAGCCGGAATCGACGTAACGGCTGGCGCCGCGGTAGCCGATCATCGGATTTTCTTCATGCGGCTCGTAACGTGCGCCGCCAAGCAGGTTGGCGTATTCGTTCGACTTGAAGTCGGACAGGCGCACGATCACCGTCTTGGGAAACACCGAGGCGGCGATGGTGGCGATGCCTTCGGCCAGACGATCGACATAGAAGCTCACCGGGTCGGCATAGCCGGCGATGCGCTCGTCGATCTTTGCCTTGGTCGCGGCGTCCTGCTTGCCGTATTCGAGCAACGCTTTTGGATGCACGCCGATATGGCTGGCGATGATCATTTCGAGACGCGCCAGGCCGATGCCTGCATTGGGCAGCATGCCGAAATCGAAGGCGCGCTCCGGGTTGGCGACGTTCATCATGATCTTCAGCGGTGCCTCGGGCATATCGCCCAGGTCCGCAGTCACGCGATCGAACTTCAGCAGGCCTTCGTAGATAAAGCCGGTATCGCCTTCGGCGCAGGACACGGTGATGTCCTTGCCATCGGGGATCAATTCCAGCGCATTGCCGGTGCCGACTACCGCAGGTACGCCGAGCTCGCGCGCGATGATCGCCGCGTGGCACGTGCGGCCGCCGCGATTGGTGATGATCGCCGAAGCGCGCTTCATCACCGGCTCCCAGTCGGGGTCGGTCATGTCGGCGATCAGCACGTCACCGGCTTGCACCTTGCTCATATCGTCCAGGTTGCGCACGACGCGCGCCTTGCCGGAGCCGATCTTCTGGCCGATGGCGCGGCCTTCGGCCAGTACCCTGCCTTTTTCGTTGAGGTGGAAGCGTTCCAGCTGCGTGGCGTTTCCACGCGACTTCACGGTTTCCGGGCGGGCCTGCACGATGTACAGCTTGCCGGTGTTGCCGTCTTTGGCCCACTCGATATCCATCGGGCGGCCGTAATGCTGCTCGATCACCAGTGCCTGGCGCGAGAGTTCCTCGACGTCGGCATCGGTAATGCAGAACTTGTTGCGCAGTTCGACCGGTGTGTCTTCGGTCTTGACGCGTTCGCCCGGCGCGCTGGAATAGATCATGCGCAACTGCTTGGCGCCGAGCTGGCGACGCAGCACTGCGGGCTTGCCCTGCTTGAGCGTGGGCTTGAACACGTAGAACTCGTCCGGATTGACCGCGCCCTGCACGACCATTTCGCCCAGGCCGTAGCTGCCAGTGACGAAGACCACGTCGCGGAAGCCCGACTCCGTATCGAGCGTAAACAGCACGCCCGACGCGCCCACATCCGAGCGCACCATCAATTGCACGCCGGCGGAAAGGAACACGTCTTCGTGCTTGAAGCCCTGATGCACGCGATAGGCGATGGCGCGGTCGTTGTATAGCGAGGCGAAGACTTCCTTCACCTTGTGCAGTACGTCCTCGATACCGACCACGTTGAGAAAGGTTTCCTGCTGACCGGCAAATGAGGCGTCGGGCAGGTCTTCGGCGGTGGCCGAGGAACGCACGGCGACGGCGATATTGTCGGCGCCGGCATCCTTGCAAAGCTTGATGTAGGCGTCGCGGATGGCCTTGTCCAGCTCGGCGGGCAGGGGCGTTTCCGTCACCCATTCGCGGATTTCCTTGCCCGCGGCGACCAGCGCCTGTACATCGTCGACATCCAGGCCGGTCAGGCGCTCCTGGATACGCTTGGCCACGCCGCTCTTTTCCAGGTATTGCTGGAAGGCATCGGCGGTGGTGGCGAAACCGCCCGGCACCGAGACCCCAAGCTTGGCCAGGTTGCCGATCATTTCGCCGAGCGACGCGTTTTTGCCGCCGACCTTTCCAAGGTCGGTCATGCGCAGCGTGTCGAGCCAAAGCACCAAATCGTTCAAGGGAGTCTCCTTAAGAGCTCTAATGGGTGATGCGGTTGAGAGACCGGCTTCAAGGCAAAAACCGGTCGCAAAGAACTGGTATTGTCCGCTGCCAATGGTGCGCGGCACAAGAAGACCATTGGCTTCAGATACCAAGCCAACGCAATACCAGTCAGGTGAAAGTCAAGCAAAGACAGGTCTGCAGGCTTGCGCTATGGTTCCCCAACAACCCGCCCGAACACCCAGGACGACTCATGCAGCGAACTGTTTTTTTCATCTCCGACTCCACTGGTATTACCGCGGAGACGATCGGCAACAGTATCCTGGCGCAGTTCGAGGGCGTGCAGTTCGACAAGCACCGCCTCCCATTCATCGACGACGCACAAAAGGCGGAAGCCGCCGCGCTGCGTATCAAGACACGCTACGCGCAGACGGGTGAAAAGCCCATCGTGGTCAATACCATGGCCGATCGCTCGCTATGCGACATCGTCGCGACCAGCGGGGCCTTGATGATGGACGTTTTCGCACCATTTATCGGTCCGCTGGAGGAAGAACTGGGGGCCAAGCGCTCGGGTGCGGTGAACCGGTCGCACGGTCTGGTTGACTTCGAAAAGTACGAGGCGCGCATCAACGCGACTAACTACGCGCTTTCACATGACGACGGCATCGATGTCGACTACGGGCAGGCGGATCTGATCCTGATCGGGGTATCGCGCTCGGGCAAGACGCCGACCTGTCTGTACATGGCCTTGCATTACGGGGTCAGCGCCGCCAACTATCCCCTGACCGACGACGACCTGGACAAGCTCGAATTACCCGCCCGGTTGCTGAAGTACAAAGACCGCCTGTTCGGGCTTACCATCGAACCGCAGCGCCTGGCGCAGATCCGCGAACAGCGACGCGCCAACAGCCGTTATGCGACGATCCAGCAATGCCGGTGGGAGCTGGAACAGGCTGAAAAGCTGATGCGGCGGGAAGGGATCCCCAGCCTCAACACGACCCACGTCTCCATTGAAGAAATCGCCAGCAAGATTTTCGACCGCTTCGGCATCGAGCGGACCATGTTCTAGTTATCGCCCGAGAGTGAAATACCGCCCATGAGTGTCGTTTTGGACAGCCGCAATGCGCTATTGCCAGGCCGCTTCGGTTTCCTGATGGGCCTCTATGCGGAAAATTATCACCGGCTGGCGCGCCTGTTCGCGCCGCACAAGCTGACGCCCGGGCGTTACGTATCGAGCGTGGACGACGGCCTGGACGTGCACCTGCACATCCAGGAATGTCATCCCTATACGCTGGAACTCGAGCTCACCTACGACTTTATCGATCAGCAGACTGGCCAACCGTCGCCATCCGCCCAGTTGCGCATGTATACCGACGCCCATGTGGCCGAGGCCCTGCATTGCCATCCGGGACGGCATCTGTGGCAGGTATTGGGACCCTTCGCGCCCGCACACACGGTGCTTCAGCACCGCCTTCGCATGAACGGTTTCCTGACCCGTTGGCTGGAGTACCTGTCGGAGCAGGGGCATTCGATCGGCACGCTGGAACGCATTCCCGAGCCGGAGATCCACGGCTAGCTTGTCGCGACTACCAAGGTCATTCCGGAAGGCAGACAACAAAAAACCCGCACTAGGCGGGCTTTTCGTTAATGGCGGAGCGGACGGGACTCGAACCCGCGACCTCCGGCGTGACAGGCCAGCATTCTAACCGACTGAACTACCGCTCCGTATTGCTTCCAGCTACTGTGGCTCCAACTTGGCGTCCCCACGGGGATTCGAACCCCGGTCGCCACCGTGAAAGGGTGATGTCCTAGGCCTCTAGACGATGGGGACAATTCAAGTTGGTGGAGCCAGGCGGGATCGAACCGCCGACCTCCTGCATGCCATGCAGGCGCTCTCCCAGCTGAGCTATGGCCCCAGCCGCTGGAAGCCCGAAAGAATAAAAGGGGTTCGGGATTTCGTCAAGGGTTCGTGACAAAAAAATTCTAAAAAGTTTGCGCCGATGTTGCCGGCGTGCGGATAGCGATCTCTTGCCATGACGCATGCGTCGTACATGGCGTGATTGAGCATCGAAGAGCGGCTGTTAGTCTTGGCTTGTCGCTCGATGGGAATCGCAATGCACGAACTTCAGTTCATACAGGATCTCGCCACCGTCATGCTGGTTGCCGGTTTGACTACGGTGATCTTCCAGCGCCTGCGTCAGCCGGTAGTGCTCGGCTACATCATCGCTGGCGTGGTCGTCGGGCCCTATACGAACTCGATCATTTTCATCCACGACGAAAACACCATTCGCACGCTGTCCGAGCTGGGCATGATCCTGTTGTTGTTCGCGTTGGGGCTGGAGTTCAGCCTGAAGAAATTGCGCGAGGTCGGCGGTGCGGCACTGGTCGCGGCGGTGTGCGAAATCGTGTTGATGCTGTGGCTGGGCTACGAGATCGGGCGCTTCTTCGACTGGAGCTCGATCGACTCGCTGTTCCTTGGCGCGATGTTGTCGATTTCCTCGACGACGATCATTCTGAAAGCGTTGGGCGATCTGAGCCTGAAGCGCGAGGGCTTCGCCCAGGTGATCTTCGGCATCCTGATCATCGAGGACGTGCTTGCCATCGTCTTGATGGCCCTGCTCACCGGCATTGCCAGCACGGGCGATCTGGCGGCGGGCGAGGCGATGGAGGCGGTCGGTCGACTGACCTTGTTCATGGCCGTGTCGTTGGTCGTTGGCCTCTTGATGGTGCCCCGCGTGGTCGACTACATCGCCCGCGTCAGCCGCGACGATGTGTTGCTTATTGCCGTGCTTGGCCTGTGTTTCGGCTTCTGCCTGCTGGTGTCGCAAATGGGCTACAGCGTTGCGCTGGGCGCCTTCTTGATCGGCGCGATCGTTGGCGAGTCGACCAGCGTGCGTCGCATCGAGCGCATTGTCGGGCCGGTGCGCGACATGTTCAGCGCGATCTTCTTCGTGGCGATCGGCATGCTGATCGACCCGAAAGTGCTGGTGCAATACGCGTGGCCGATCACCATCGTCACGATTGCGGTGGTGCTGGGAAAAGTGATCACCTGCAGCTTCGGTGTGTTCGTTGCCGGCAAGGACGGGCGTACATCGCTGCGTGTAGGCATGGGGCTGGCGCAGATCGGCGAATTCTCGTTCGTGATCGCGTCGCTTGGCCTGAGTCTTAAAGTGACCAGCGGTTTTCTGTATCCGATCGCGGTGGCGGTGTCGGCGATCACCACGTTTCTTACGCCTTATCTCATACGCGCCTCCGATCCACTATCGGGCTTGCTCGCGCGCCGTCTGCCTTCAGGTTTGACCGGTGTCTTCAGCGCCTATACCGACTGGATGGGCAGCATCAGTTTTTCGGGGCAGGGCGCCATCATCATGAAGATGATCCGTCGCCTGGTCTGGCACGTCATCATCAACATGATGCTCGTGGTCGCCGTGTTCCTGATCATGGCCTACCTGTATCGGCGTGGGTATTTTCATTGGGACATCTTCAACGGCAGGCTGTTGGTGTCACGTACGGTAGCCTGGTCGATTGCAGCACTCCTGTCGTTGCCGATGATCGTGGCGGCGTATCGCAAGGCCAATGCGCTGGGCATGCTGCTGGCCGAGTTGAGCATCCCGGAGCGGGTGGGCGGGCAGCACAATGTGAAGATTCGTGCCGTACTGGCACGCCTGGTGCCCTTGGCCGCGATGGCCGTGCTGGCCCTGCTTGTGGCAGCGCTCGCTTCGACCATTCTGCCGCCGCGCGAGGTGGCGCTGGTGCTGGTCTTGATCGGGCTGGTGCTGACCTGGCTGCTGTGGCGGGTGCTGGTGCAGGTGCATGCCCGCCTGCAGGCGGCCTTGCGCGACACTTTGGACAAGACCGAGCCGTCAGATCACCGTCATCTATAGAAAAAATCGTAAAAACAGACGATTTTGATCTGCGTCACGAACCTTTGCGCATATGAACGGTCAACGCCTTTGCTCGTTGCTAAGACGGGAAAGGCACCGCACAATGGGCGTTGCGCCTCCATCGGGGAGGCCCGTCCGGTTCGTGCCGGCACATCCAATCACGAGGGAGTTCCAAATGAAGCATTTTCTGCGTCCCACGCTGACGGCGGCCGCTCTGGCCGTTGCGCTGGGTATGACCGCCGGGGTCCACGCTCAGGCCGCCAAGTCGGGCGCAGCGGGCACGGTCGACAAGACCAAGGCCAGCTATGTGGTCGGTTGGGATCTGGCCAGCTCGTTGCCGCCGCTCGTGCGCGACGAAGTTGATCCGGCGACCGTCGCCCGCGCTGTCCAGTCCGCGTTGTCGGGCCAGAAGCCGACCATGTCGGAAGCTGAGTACAAGGCGACCAAGGAAGCCTTCGTGACCCAGCTGCAGGCCAAGGCCAAGGCCGAGTACACCCAGGTGGCCGCCAAGAACAAGACCGAAGGCGACGCCTTCATCGCCAAGAACAAGTCCGCCGCTGGCGTGAAGACCACGGCTTCGGGCCTGCAGTACCAGGTCATCAGCCAGGGTTCGGGTGCACGCCCGGGTCCGAACGACACCGTGCAGGTCAACTACGTCGGCACCTTCGTCAATGGCGAAGCGTTTGACGATTCGTCCAAGCACGAAGGTGGTGGCCCGGCCTCGATCCCGCTCGCTGGCGTGATCCCGGGTTTCCGTGAAGGCCTGCAGCTGATGCAGACCGGCGGTCACTACAAGTTCTTCATCCCGTCGAGCCTGGCCTACGGCGCACAGCCGCAGAACGGCTTCCCGCCGAACGCGACCATCATCTTCGACGTGACCCTCGTCAAGACCGGTCCGACCCCGGCTGGCGGCGGCGACGGCGCGGGCAAGTAAGCCCACGGCGTTACCAAGCACCATCCGACGGGGCGCGAAGCGATTCGCGCCCCGTTGTTTTTTGTGAATTAGCCAGCAGCGGCCTGCTAAAATCGGTCGTCTTGAGATTTCGGGAATCCCCGCGACGATGAAAGTCACCATTTTCGGCACCGGTTACGTAGGTCTGGTCACTGGCGCCTGTCTGGCTGAAATGGGCAATCACGTGGTCTGCGTCGATATCGACGCGGGCAAGGTGGAGCGCCTGAAGCGCGGCGAGATTCCCATCTACGAGCCGGGCCTGGAGCCCATCGTCAAGCGCAACCACGCCAGCGGGCAACTGGATTTCACCACCGATCCGCAACCGGCGATCGAGCACGGTCAGGTGATTTTTATCGCCGTTGGCACGCCGCCGGACGAAGACGGCAGCGCCGATCTGAAATACGTGCTCAGCGTGGCCAGGACCATCGGCCAGCATCTGGATCGTTACGCCGTCGTAGTCAATAAATCCACCGTGCCGGTCGGTACCGCCGATCGCGTACGCCATGCGGTGGCCGGTGAGTTGAACGCGCGTGGTGCCGCCGTCGAATTCGACGTCGTGTCGAACCCGGAGTTTCTCAAAGAGGGCGATGCGGTCGAAGATTGCCTGCGCCCCGACCGCATCATCATCGGCAGCTCCAGCGAACGCGCCATCAATGTGCTGCGCAAGCTCTATGCGCCGTTCAACCGCAATCACGAGCGCACCGTCGTCATGGACGAGCGCTCGGCCGAACTGACCAAGTACGCCGCCAATGCGATGCTGGCGACCAAGATCAGTTTCATGAACGAGATCGCCAATATCGCCGAACGTGTAGGTGCCGACGTGGAGCTGGTGCGCCAGGGCATCGGCTCGGATCCGCGTATCGGGTATCACTTTATCTATCCGGGTGCGGGCTATGGTGGCTCGTGCTTCCCGAAAGATGTGCAGGCGCTCGAGCGTACGGCACGCGGCGTCGGTTACGACGCGCGTTTGCTCGCTGCCGTCGAATCGGTCAATCACGACCAGAAGCTCAAGCTGTTCGAGCTGATCAGCCAGCACTTCGATGGCCAGCTCGCCGGCAAGACCGTTGCCCTATGGGGTCTGGCCTTCAAGCCGAACACCGATGACATGCGCGAGGCGTCGAGCCGTCGGTTGATGGAAGCGTTGTGGGAGGCGGGCGCCAAGGTGCAGGCCTTCGATCCGGAGGCGCGCGAGGAGACTCATCGCGTTTACGGCGATCGCGACGATCTGAGGCTTTGCGATAACGCCTATCAAGCCTTGAGCGGCGCCGACGTGCTGGCTATCGTCACCGAATGGAAAGCCTTCCGCAGCCCCGATTTCGCGCGCATTCGCGCCAGCCTGAGCAGTCCAGCGATTTTCGATGGCCGTAATCTGTACGATCCCAAGCAGGTCGAAGAAGCCGGCCTGGCGTACTACGGTATCGGCCGTGGCCGAAGCTTGAGGGTTTAAGACTTGTCCGATCTCACGCTCGAGCAACGTCTGACCGAGTTGGAGGTGAAACTCACCTTCATCGACGACACGGTCAACGCCCTGGCAGCCGCCGATGCGGATCAGTCACAGCGTATTGCCGCGTTGGAGCGCATCATCCGCGATCTGCGTAGCGAGCTATCGACGATGCGCCTGTCGCAGGGGCACGATCCGCAAAGCGAACCGCCGCCCCCGCATTACTAAGTTTTCCTTTTCTTCCTGAGCGTTCTACGAGTTCAAGATCATGGCCGAATCCCTGCGCGATCAGCTGCTCAAAAGCGGCATCGTCAAACAGGTGCGCGAAGAGAAGCGCGCTTCGTCTCCGCTCGCCGGCAAGCCGCAAGGCAAGCCGTCGCATCAGGGCAAGCCTGCGCATCGCGGGCACGGTAAACCGCAGCAGCAGAACGCTCCGCGCAAGGACGGCGAGATCGATCTGGCCAAGGCTTATGCGGTGCGCGCGCAAACCGAAGCGGCCGAGCGCAAGCGTGCCGAACAGGAGGCCGCCGAGCAGGCGCGCCTGAAACGCGAGCGCAAGCAGAAAATCGAAAAACTGCTGCAGGACCAATCGTTGAACAAGGCCGACGCCGATCAGGCTCGCCATTTCGAATACGGCGGCAAGATCCGTCGCGTCTATCTCGATGCCGCGCAGCTTGTCGCGATCAACACGGGCGAACTCGGCGTGGTGCAGCAGAATGGTCGCTATTTTGTCGTGACGCGCGCGATCGCCGAGCAAGTGCGCGACATCGATGCGCATATGGTCGCCTTGCTGGTCGACCCTAGTGCTGGCGGTGTCGGCGAAGATGGCGTGCCGGATGATTTGATGTGGTGAGGTGGTAGGGCCGCTTGTCAGTAGCAAGCACCCACCCCCTCACCCCAACCCTCTCCCCCGGCAAAGCCAGGGGAGAGGGAGCAGGTATCGCGAATGCGTAACACTGAGGCACCGTCAGTCAGTCCCCTCTCCCCTGGCTCCGCCGGGGGAGAGGGCTAGGGTGAGGGGGGCTTTAAGTCCTCAGGATCACGACACCTCGGGCACAAATCCGGCCTGCGCCGGAATGACGAAGTAGGAAGTTTCGCGTCAAAGGTGAAAGACGCCGGGCCCCGGCCTTCACCGGGGCGACGAGATATGAGGAGGCAACAAAACCCCCTCAAAACCCAACTTCAAACATCCTCAAACTCAAACCCCGTCTTGGCCAACGCCGGATGCTCCCACCCACCCTTGGGTGCAAAGCGCTCGCCATAACGCTGCGCCAACCGTTCGAGCTTCCCGCGCACTACACCAACACCTTCGCTGCGCAGATATTGAATTGGACCACCACGGAACGGCGCAAACCCCGTGCCGAAGATGACGCCCGCATCGAGCAGATCGGCATCATCGACCACGCCATCGCCCAGGCAGGCAACCGCTTCGTTGACCATCGGCAGAATCATGCGGTCCTGCAGATCGGCTGGCACAACGTAATCAGGGTCGACTTCCGGTTTCTGCGGCTTGCCTTCGTGCCAGGTATAAAGCCCCTGGCCGTCCTTCTTGCCGCGTTTGCCGGCTTCGAGCTTGTCTTCCAGGCCCGCCGGCAATTCCAAGCCGAGGAAAGGTGCCAGCTCCTTACCGACCGAGGCGCACACATCCAGGCCGACGGTGTCGGCCAGTTCGATCGGCCCCATCGGCATGCCGAACTTCTTCGCCTCCCTGTCCAGCACCGGGCCTGGGATGCCTTCGTTGTACAGGCGCATCGCTTCGAGCAGATACGGCATCAGGATGCGGTTGACCAGGAAGCCGGGCGTGCCTTTCACCGCGATCGGCAACTTGCCGATCGCTTTGCAAAAGGCGAGTGCGCGCTTTTCAAACGCCGGGTCGAGGCGGTCATGGCGCACCACTTCCACCAGCGGCATCTGCGCGACCGGATTGAAGAAGTGCAAGCCGAGGAAGTGCTCGGGCTTTTGCAGACCCTTGCTGAGTTCGGCAAGCGGGATGCTCGAGGTATTGCTGGCCAGGATTTCGTCGGCCTGGAATTGCGGCTCGATCGTCGCGTAGAGCGCTTCCTTGGCTTGCGCGTTTTCGAAGATGGCCTCGATGGCGAGGTCCGCTTCCTTGATGCCGTTGCCTTCGACATCGGCACGCAGACGGGCGATCGTGGACTGTACCTTGTCCGGGTTCTTGAGTTTCTTCTCGTACAGCTCGCGCGCACGATCCAGCGCTGGCTGGATGAACTTCATCTCACGGTCCTGCAACGTGACGTTGAAGCCTTTGAAGGCAGCCCAGGCAGCGATATCGCCACCCATGACGCCTGCACCGACGACGTGCACATGCTCGATGCCGTGCTCGATGCCGCTGCCTTGCGATTTCAAACGCTCTTGCAGAAAGAACATGCGGATCAGGTTTTGCGCCGTCGGCGTCTGCGCCAGCTTGGCGACCGATTTGGCCTCCAATTTCAGACGCTGGTTGATGCTGCTGCCGCCGCGACGCCATACGTCAATGGTGGCGAACGGCGCCGGATAGTGTTCCTTGCGTACCTTGGCGGCGGTCTGCTTGAGCACCATGGGCGCGAGTACCTGACGCACCGGCCAGATATTGGTTGCCCAGGCCTTGGCTCGCAGTGCGAAAGGACGAGCGTGCGGGCGGCGCAGCAGGCTGCGCGCTTCGGCCAATAACTCGGTGGGAGGGGCGAGCCGGTCGACCAGGCCCAGGGCGAGGGCACGCTTGCCCGACAGGGCGCGGCCGGTCAGCATGATCGGCAGCGCTTCGGTCGCACCGATCAACCGCGGCAGGCGAGCGGTGCCGCCCCAACCGGGATGGATGCCCAACATGACTTCGGGCAGGCCGATCCGGGTCTTCTCATCGTCGGCCGCCACACGCTGGCGGCAAGCCAGGATCAGCTCGGTGCCACCGCCCATGCAGGCGCCGTGGATGGCGGCGACGGTCGGGCAGGGCAGGCGCGCCAGGGCTTCATAGACGCGCTGGCCGTTCTCGATGTTTTCCAGCACGCTGCCATGCTGGGCGTACTTCACGAATTCCTTGATATCGGCGCCCACCGCAAAGCCAAAGGGCTTGGCCGAATGAATCAGCACGCCGGCAGGCTTTTCGATCGCCAGGCGTTCGACGATCTGACCCAGCTCGTCGAGCACGTCACGCGAGATCGCGTTGACATGGGCGTCGGCCCGGTCGAGGGAGAGGGTGACGATGCCGCTGTCGTCCAGGCTCGTCTTCCAATGGTTGAAGCGCAATCCTTCGAACATGGTGATAGGGGACGTGGCTTAGAAGCTGCTCACCATACCTTCCCGTAGCGATGATTGCGAGACGAGGGCCGGCACCGGAAACGGTTCTTTAGCCGTGCCCGGGAAGCCGGGGCGAATCCGCGTTGTGCGCTACCGCATGAATCGGTTCGCAAAATGCCGCCAATCGATAGGAATGCGGCTTTAGCTATTGTGCTCGCTCCTGGAGTGCGCAATTTTACGCATCGAATGAATACTTCCTTGGCCACCCCCGCCGCACCCGTCGGCGCAGATATCTTCGAGCGCATCCTCGCTGCGTCCGGCGGGCTGCTTGCGCTCGATGGTGGGGATACCGATGCCTTGATCGACCAGTTCCGGGCCTTGGTACGCCATTCCGGGCAGTCGGTTTATCTATGGTTGCCCGAGACGGGGCTGGACAATCTTCGCGAAGCCCATGCTCGCGTGCCCGGTAGCCAGCGGCTGGGACAGGCGCTGCGCTTTGTACAGCAGAGCATCCATTTTGGCGTCTATCTGTTTCGGGGCATCCCCACGCCCCTGGCAGCCTCCGAACTGAGCCTGCTACGCCAGCTTGCCCGTAGCCAGACCGAACAGGTGCGCCGCGTCGTGTTGCTCGACGCGCCGAACGGGTTGCTCAATACCCTTGCCGACGTGCTGGTGCGCGTCGATTGCGCAGCCAAGCCGGAAGTCCGTCCGCGTCTGCGCGACGGGCGCTGGCTGCTCTAACGACACAACCTTATGGACAAGGCCGCCACCGGTGTTCTGATCATAGCCGCCCAGCGTGAGCTGCGCCGGGAGCTGTTCGATCTGTTCGACCACGAAGAACTGCACCCGGTGGTCTATTCGGCGCGCGATCTCACCCATGCCCGTCAGTTGCTGCAGGAACAGCCCAAGCTCGATCTGGCCGTGCTGGTTTGCGACGGCGACGCGCGACACACGCGCCAGAACGTCGAAACGCTACGCCAATGGCCATCGTGCACGGCAACGCCGCTGCTGCTGATACTGACCGAAAGCTCAGGGCTGAAGCCCAGCGAGCTGCCTGCCGAAGTGGCTGACTGGCTGTATGCGTCGCAGATCGCCAACGAGCTGATCGGTCGCTGGCGGCGTCTTGCGCACCTGTCCGCGCCGGTCGTGGCGCTGCCGACGGCGACCGCGTCACCGGGCGATCGCGGCGACTATCGCTTTGCGTTCGACGAGGCCGATACCGAGTGGGTGGTAGTCGACCCGGTGCGCGAACGGATCATCGAGTCGAGCGTCGCCATGATTCGCCATAGCGGCTTGTCGTTGGCGCGGCTGTCCAGGCTACCGATCGCCGAGCTGTTCCAGTTCGAACAGGCAGACCTCCACAAGCTGATCGGCGAAGGCTCTCGCCAATGGCATCGTTGCAAGCGTCTTTCGGCCAGCGGCAGCGATAGCGGCCAGGCCAATGCACGCAAGGTCAGGCACCAGGGGCGGGATGCGGTAGCGTTCTCGTTTCGCAGCGACCGCCCGGCCGCACGCGCGGAACCCGCATTGGATCTGCTCACGCGTCTGTTCAATTCGGGCGGCGGCGACGATGGCGTCGAGGCGGCTGCCAAACTGCTTTACGACGCTCTGGACCTGGATTACTTCGCACTATGGTCGGCGCGGCCGGAAGAAAGCAGCGCACCTACCCAGCTGTTGCAGCTGTGGCGCGGCGAAAACCAGACCTGGCCGAGCCCCGGCCTGCAAAGCTCGCTGCGTCTGGTACTCAATGGTCAACCGATGCTGCACCAGGGTGATGCGCGCCGTCTGGCCGCGGTCGATCCGTTGCTCGAACAGCTTGCTCTCAATGGTTTTGCCGGTCTGCCCTTGCTCGACGAGCGGCGCAATGTGCTTGGTGCATTGCTCGTGGGCACGCATCATCCGTTCGGCAATATGGACATTCTCGGACCAACCTTGCGCATTGCCGCGACGCGTTTCGCGCATGCGCTGGAACTCAAGCGCACGCGGGAGCAGGGACGTGCCGAAGGCCTGCTCGATGCGCTGACCGGCTTGCCCAACCGGCTGCTGTTCAACGATCGCCTGGACATGATCATTCGCGAGGCGACCCGCACGGGCGAGTGCTTCGCGTTGCTATTCGTCGATCTGGATCGTTTCAAGACTATCAACGACACGCTCGGTCATGCCGTGGGCGATCAGGTGCTGATCACCGCCACCCAGCGCCTGCGGACCAGCGTGCGCGCGTCCGACACCGTGGCCCGTTACGCTGGTGATGAATTTGTGGTGGTGCTCCGGCACATCGTCAAGAACGAAGACGTGTTGCGTATCGCCGAGAAGATCGTGCAGGTCATGCAGGCACCGCTGCGGATCGATGACGGTACCGAATTGCAGGTCACCACCTCCATCGGCGTCAGCTTCTATCCGGACGACGCCGACGATGCGGAAACCTTGCTCAAGCACGCCGATGAGGCGATGTACGCGGCCAAGAGCCTGGGTCGCAATAATTTTCAGATCTACGAAGTCAGCGCCGAACAGGCGCAGCAGCAGAATCTCGCGCTGAAATCGCGCCTGCGCCATGCCGAGAGCAACGGCGAGCTGCGCGTCTTCTTCCAGCCGCAGGTCGATGCCAAGACCGAGGACATCGTCGGCATGGAGGCGCTGGTCCGCTGGGAGCATCCGGAGCTGGGCTACATCGGCCCCGGTTTCTTCATCCCGCTGGCCGAGGAAACCGGGCTGATCATTTCGATCGGCGAGTGGGTGCTACGCGCGGCCTGCCGTCTGGCCCAGGAGTGGGAGCGAAAATTCGGGTTGCGGCTGCGCCTCGGTGTGAACCTGTCCGCCGTGCAGTTGATGCAGCCCAATTTCCTCGACGTGGTCTCCTCGGTCTTGCAGGAAACCGGGCTCGATCCCGGCCTGCTGGAAATGGAGATCACCGAGAGCATCAGCATCAAGGCCGCGCCGAATCTGATGGAAAACCTGCACGGGTTGCACAAGCTCGGCTGCCGCATCGCGATCGACGATTTCGGTACGGGTGCGGCCTCGCTGGACTATCTACGCAAGTTGCCGGCGGACCGGATCAAGATCGACCAGAGCTTCGTGCGCAATATCGGCGTCGATCCGGACGACGAAGCAATCGTGCGTACCACCATTGAGATGGCTCACCGCCTCAAGCGCGGTGTCGTGGCCGAGGGGGTGGAGATCGAACAGCATCTGCAGTTCCTGCGCAACAACCACTGCGACGAATTGCAGGGCTATCTGTTCTGCCGCCCGCTGCCGGTGCCCACCTTTGAGAAACTGCTGTCCGAGCGCCAGCGTCTGATCGCCACCGCCGGCGATTGACTTGCCAGCCGCCGTAACGGCCCCATATCGATAATCCTAGGGGCTCGTACCGGTGCCATGCCGGGCGGGCGGGAAGCTGTCATAGGATGGGGCCGCATGATGAACGCCTTCGTGCTGAACTTAACCTCTGGATGCTTGTCTGATTTCATCGTTCTCATCCGGCGCACTTTATGCTTGTAACAGCGGTAACGAAGGAGACGGCCCGGATGGGCGAAAACGAACTGGATCGCGCGCTGGTCGAGCGAGTCCAAAGTGGGGACAAGCGGGCGTTTGACCTGTTGGTACGCAAGTACCAGCACAAGGTGATCGGCCTGATTTCGCGCTATGTGAACAACTATGCCGAGTGCGAGGACGTCGCCCAGGAGGCCTTTGTGCGCGCCTGGCGTGCCATCGGCTCGTTCCGCGGCGAGAGCGCGTTCTACACATGGATGTACAAGATCGCCGTCAATACCGCCAAAAACCATCTGGTGGCGATGGGACGGCGTCCGCCGACCGACGATATCGCCGTCGAAGATGCCGTTTTCGTGCCCGGTGCCGACCGCATGCAGGAAAGCGCCACACCCGAACGTGAATTAATGCGGCAGGAAATTGAACAAACCGTGTTTTCGACGGTCCAAGCCCTGCCAGAAGAACTGCGTACCGCCATTACCCTACGGGAAGTGGAGGGGCTCAGTTACGAAGAGATTGCCGAAGCCATGGATTGTCCGATAGGCACGGTGCGTTCGCGGATTTTCCGCGCTCGCGAGGCGATCGATGAAAAGCTGCGGCCGCTGCTGTCGGACCGCGAGGATCGTAAAAATGACTGAAGTCAATCGCGAAAACCTTTCTGCCGGAATGGACGGCCAGCTCTCCAAAGAGGAGCTGCGCTTTCTGCTGCGCCGGTTCGAATCCGATGCCTCGCTGTCCCAGGCCTGGGCGCGCTATCACCTCGCCCGCGATGGGCTGCGGCGCGAGCTGCCGTCGGTAGCCTCCGAGGGCTTTGCCGCCCGGGTGATGCTGGCGATCGACCAGGACACGATGATTACGGTGGCCCCGCAAGGCCGTCGACGCTGGCTGCACTGGTCGGCTGGCGGCGCGATTGCCGCAAGCGTGGCCATCGCCGCGCTGCTGGTGACACAGCCGGCAGGTCAGGAAGGCAGCGATCGCGGCTCGCCGCTGGTGGCTGCCAATAACGGCGCAACCGTTTCGCCGGTGACGCAGGCCGTACCGACACACAACAATGCAGCTCCCGCGCAGGCGCCGGCGTGGCTCAATAGCTATGCCTCGCTTCCTTCGCAATTGAGCGAGCGGGCATCGGCCACAATCGATGCCAACGAAGGTCCGCTGTTCTACTCGCAGAGCGACAAGCTGTCGCCCTATCAGGTCCGCGGCTACCGCGTGGTCAACCATGGCAACGGCAGCTACCTGCTGATCAGTCCGGATCAGGCGGTGCCTCAGCAGTCCGTGCCGCAGGCCCGCGCCGTCGGTCAATGACGGCGGGGCGTCAGCCGCCACCCAGTAAGGCCACAAGGCCACGCGTTCGTCGTGGCCTTGTCTTGCAAGCTCCCTATCTTTTGTTGCCTCTAACGGTCCGCGCCACGGGCTGCGTAGAGGTATGTCTGAAAACAGGAGGAACATCAGCATGAGTGGATTTATCTTGCGCACGGCGGCTTGCTGCGCCCTGGTCGGGTTGGCATCCATCGGCAGTGTGCAGGCGCAAAATGCCCCTGCGACAACAGGCAGCCTGCCGGATTTCACCGGTATCGTGCAGCAGAACGCGTCGGCCGTTGTGCATGTCGAGGCCAAGTACAGCGGCAAGCGCGCCAACAAAACCGTGCGTCGCGGGCAGCAACAGGGGCCCGATTCCGACAGTCCCGATGGCGACGATCCGAACGACATCCTGCGCCGCTTCTTCGGCATGCCGATGATGCCTTCGCCCGAAGAGCAGGCGCGTACGTCGCTGGGTTCGGGCTTCATCATCTCGCACGATGGCTACATCATTACCAATACGCACGTAGTGGACGACGCGGACACCGTCAGCGTGCGCCTGCAGGATCGCCGCACGTTGACCGCCAAGGTCGTCGGCAGCGATCCGCAATACGACATCGCGCTATTGAAGGTCGATGCTGGCGGCAACCTGCCTGCAGTGAGCATTGGTGATTCGCGCGCGTTGAAGCCCGGCCAGTGGGTGCTGGCGATCGGTTCGCCGTTCGGCTTCGACTACACCGTGACCCAGCGCATCGTCAGTGCGATCGGCCGCAACCTCGGTGGTCAGGACCAGCCGTATACCTCGTTCATCCAGACCGACGTGCCGATCAATCGCGGCAATTCCGGCGGTCCGCTGTTCAACCTGCAAGGTCAGGTCGTCGGCGTGAACTCGCAGATCTATTCCAATACCGGCGGTTATCTCGGTGTGGCGTTCTCGATCCCGATCGACGTGGCGATGAGCGCGGTCAAGCAGATCAAGGAACATGGTTATGTGTCACGCGGCATGCTGGGCGTGACCGTGCAGCCATTGACCGACGAGATGGTCAAGGCACTCAAGCTGCCTGATGCCAATGGCGCCATGGTTGCCGATGTGAGCAAGGACAGCGGGGCCGAGAAGGCCGGCATCCATCCCGGTGATGTCGTGCTGGCATTCAACGGCCAACGCGTCAATCAGGCCTCGGACCTGCCGCCATTGGTCGGCATGACGCCGCCTGGCACCAAGGCGACCCTGCAGATCCTGCGCAACGGTAAGAAAGAGGACGTCCCGGTTGCGGTTGGCGAACTGCCGCGCGACAAGAACGCCGCCTTGGCGAGCAAGAGCGGTAGCGAGCAGCCCGGTGCGCGTGCCGGTTCGTCCCTTTTGGGGCTGACCGTGCAGGAGATCGACAGCGCTACCCGTAAGCAGCTGGGCCTGAAGGCCGGCGAGGGCGTGGTCGTGGCCAATGTCACCGGTCGCGTGGCAGCCCAGGCCGGTTTGCGCCAAGGCGATGTGATCCTGCGCGTCAACCAGACTCCCGTCACCAGCGCCGCCTCGTTCCGTGAGGCCACCAAGGACGTGAAGGCGGGAAGCACCGTGTTGCTGCTGGTGCGCCGTGACGATCGCAGTTCGTTTATCGGGCTGACCGTGCCGGGCGACAAGGACGACGAGTAAGCGCGGCAGGCTCGCTTCGCATCGCCCCGAGCTTCCCCCTCACCCCAACCCTCTCCCCCGGCAAAGCCAGGGGAGAAGGGTAGGTTACGCAAGTACGAAACAACGAGGTTCCCTCAGTCGGCTCCCTCTCCCCTGGCTTTGCCGGGGGAGAGGGTTGGGGTGAGGGGGGCTTTAAGTCCTCAGCCCAACGGCACCCCTCATACCGAGGCGCAGCCTCGCTGACTACGCATTCATACAGCGCCGACCGGCAACCCGGCCCCCACCCGTTCCATGCGATAATGCCCAGTTCGTGCCGCCATCGGGGGGGCGCGCTGCCGGCGTACTGCGTTCGGTGGAACACCGTATACAGCGTAGTCCATGGATCTGATCCGCAATTTTTCCATCATCGCCCATATCGATCACGGCAAGTCCACGCTGGCGGATCGCATCATCCAGATCTGCGGCGGTCTGACCGAACGCGAGATGGAGGCGCAGGTACTCGACAATAATCCGATCGAGCGCGAGCGCGGCATTACCATCAAGGCGCAGTCCGTGTCGTTGCCGTACAAGGCGCGCGACGGCAAGACCTACCAGCTCAACTTTATCGACACCCCCGGGCACGTCGACTTCTCCTACGAGGTCAGCCGCTCGCTGGCTGCGTGCGAAGGCGCGCTGCTGGTGGTGGATGCGGCGCAGGGCGTCGAGGCCCAGTCCGTCGCCAACTGCTACACCGCGGTGGAGCAGGGCCTGGAAGTGGTGCCGGTGCTCAACAAGATCGACCTGCCGACCGCCGACATCGAAAAGGTGAAGGGCGAGATCGAGGCGGTGATCGGCGTGGATGCCACCGATGCGGTGGCCGTCAGCGCCAAGACCGGCCTCAACGTGGTCGAGGTGCTCGAGGCGATCATCGCGCGCATTCCGCCGCCCAAGCCCGGCGACACCGATCGCCTGCAGGCCTTGATCATCGACTCCTGGTTCGACAATTACCTCGGCGTCGTGTCGCTGGTGCGCGTGATGCAGGGCGAGATCAAGCCGGGTGACAAGCTGCTGGTGATGTCCACCGGCCGTGCGCACGAAGTCAGCGAAGTGGGCGTGTTTACCCCCAAGCGCAAGAAGCTCGACAAGCTCGGTGCGGGCGAAGTGGGCTGGATCAACGCCTCGATCAAGGACGTGCACGGCGCGCCGGTCGGTGACACGCTGACCCTGGCCGCCAAGCCGGCCGCGAAGCCGCTGCCGGGCTTTCAGCAGATGCAGCCGCGCGTGTTCGCCGGCCTGTTCCCGGTCTCGGCCGACGACTATCCGGCGCTGCGCGAAGCGTTGGACAAGCTGCGCCTTAACGACGCCGCGCTATTTTTCGAACCGGAAAGCTCCGAGGCGATGGGCTTCGGCTTCCGTTGCGGCTTCCTCGGCATGCTGCACATGGAAATCGTGCAGGAGCGCCTGGAGCGCGAATACGATCTGGACCTGATCACCACCGCACCGACGGTGGTCTACGAGGTCCTCAAGACCGACGGCTCGATCCTGCTGCTGGACAATCCGGCCAAGCTTCCGCCTTCGCAGGAAGTGACCGAAATCCGCGAGCCGATCATCGTCGCCAGCATCCTCACGCCGCCCGACTACATCGGCAACATCATCACGCTATGCGAAGAAAAGCGCGGCGTGCAGCGCTCGATCCAGTACCTGGCTACCCAGGTGCAGATCACCTATGAGCTACCGCTCGCCGAAGTGGTGCTGGACTTCTTCGATCGCCTGAAATCGGTGTCGCGCGGCTATGCCTCGATGGACTACCACTTCGAGCGTTTCGATGCCGGCCCGTTCGTGCGCACCGACGTGTTGATCAACGGCGATCGCGTCGATGCGTTGAGTCTTATCGTGCATCGCAGTCACGCCGACCGTCGCGGTCGCGACCTGGTCGAGCGCATGAAGGACCTGATCCCGCGTCAGCAGTTCGACGTGGCGATCCAGGCGGCGATCGGCGCGCAGGTGATTGCGCGTTCCACCGTGAAAGCGTTGCGCAAGAACGTTCTGGCCAAGTGCTATGGCGGTGACGTCAGTCGTAAGAAAAAGCTGTTGGAAAAGCAGAAAGAAGGCAAGAAGCGCATGAAACAGGTCGGTCGCGTGGAAATTCCACAGGAAGCCTTCCTTGCGGTGCTGAAGGTCGACAAATAAGCGGTAAACGGTAAACGGCAAATGGTCAACGGAGTCGACGCTTCTCTTGGCCACGGACCATTTACTATTGACCGCTCTACCAGGAGCTGTGCATGGATTTTGATTTTTCGGCGATATTGCTTGGCCTGACCGTTGCGTTCGGCGTGATCTGGCTGATCGATCGCCTGTTCTTCTACAAGGCGCGCAAGGCCAAGGCCGAAGCGGACGGTGCCACGGAAGTGCGCGAGCCGGTGCTGGTCGATTGGTCGCGTTCGCTGTTTCCGGTGGTGCTGGTGGTGCTGGTGCTGCGCTCCTTCGTCGCCGAGCCGTTTCGCATTCCGTCCGGTTCGATGATGCCGACGCTGGATGTCGGCGACTTCATCCTGGTCAACAAGTTTTCCTATGGCCTGCGCATGCCGGCCTTCAACAACAAGTTTTTTGCCACCGGCGAACCCAAGCGCGGCGACGTGGTGGTGTTCCGCTTCCCGGGCTACCTGTGCCAGGACGGTGAAAAGATGGTGCGCAGCGGCGACATCACCTGCGCCAATCCGCATGCGCCGGTGGAAAGCCAGAACTGGATCAAGCGCGTGATCGGCTTGCCGGGCGACCGCATCGAGGTGCATGGCGATACGTTGCTGATCAACGACCAGCCCGTCGCGGCCGACCTGATCGGCCCGTACGCGGGCGACCCCAAGCAGCAGGAATCGCGCCTGATGCTGGAAATGGGCGCCACGGTATGGAACGAGCATCTGGGCAATGTCACGCACAAGATCGCCCGCATGCCGGCCTACAACACCCCGCCGTCGATTCCCAATGACAAGGTGCCGTCCGAGGTGCCGCAGGGCTGCTACCTGGTGATGGGCGACAACCGGTACAACAGCACCGACAGCCGCTGGTGGGGCTGCATGCCGGAGCAGAACCTGGCCGGCAAGGCGTTTCTGGTCTGGCTGAATTTCGGCGACTTCAAGCGCGTCGGCACCCTCATTCATTGAGATTCCGGTACACCTGCGTGACGGAGTAGCCCTCGGGCTGCTCCAAACGCGATCCAGGGCACGTGACCTGCAGCCCGTCTGCGGGCAGAATCGCACTCGCAAAGCCAAGGTGATCGGTGTTTCCGTCACCTTGTGAGGCTGGCATAAAACGCACACGGGGTACGGCCGCCAACGCGGCGTAGCGAGGGGATTATGAAAAAGCAGTCGGGCATCACCCTGATCGGGTTTCTTGTCGTATTGATCGTGGTCGGTTTCTTCGGCTTCATGGCAATGAAGCTGATACCGTCCTATACGGAGTACATGGGCGTCTCCAAGGCGATGAACCAGGTCGCCAGTGCGGGCGTGGAAGGCAAGTCGCTGGATGAAGTACGCCGTGACCTGATCTTCAAGATGGGCTTCCAGTACGTGGACGACGCCACCGTCGGCCCCAAGGACATCACCCTGCAGCGCAGCGGCAATGCCGCCCAGCTCAAGGTGGCCTACGACAAGCGCATCCCGTTTCTCTACAACATCGACTTCCTGCTGCACTTTGAAAAAAGCGTAACCTTGCAGGGTAATGTCGGCGAATAACCGAGTTTTCGAGTTTTGACCAAACTGTCCTACCGCTTCCGTGATCCGGCCCTGGCCGACCTGGCGCTGACGCATCGCAGCGTCGGCAAGCCGAACAACGAGCGGATGGAGTTTCTCGGCGACGCCCTGCTTGGCGTCATGGTTGCCGAATTGCTTTACGACGCGCACCCGAATGCCAGCGAGGGTGAGTTGTCGCGGTTGCGCGCGCAGCTGGTCAACGGCCAGGCATTGGCCGTCATTGCACGCGAGCTGGAGCTGGGCGATGGCCTGAAGCTCGGCCCAGGCGAACTGAAGAGCGGCGGTTTCCGCCGCGATTCGATCCTGGCCGATGCCTTCGAGGCCTTGTTGGCGGCGGTCTACCTCGATGGCGGCTTCGAAGCCTGCCGCGAGGTGGTCCGCAGCCTGTTCAAGGACCGGGTCGCGGCGATCCCGCGCTCCTCCAAGGACGCCAAGACCCGCCTGCAGGAATGGCTGCAGGCGCGTGGCTTGCCCCTGCCGCTGTACGAGCTCAAAGACGCCCGCGGCGAGGATCACGCCAAGACCTTCGACGTCTCCTGTGCGATCACCGAGCCGCAGATCATCCACGCCGACGGCCATGGCGGCAGTCGCCGGGCGGCCGAGCAGGACGCGGCCGAGACGGTACTGCGCCGCCTGCTAGAATCCTAGGTCGCCTGATTCCGGCGCTCCGGCGCACATTGACTTACACTTCTTTCCCACCTCTAGCGGGGGCGCCCGGCCTTGGGCCCACATCCCGCCGACTTACCGAACAGGCTCCAAGCCATGAATGATAACGACGATAGTTTTGAAGACGTCGGCGCGCCCGAGCTGCCGCACGAGGATTTCCGCTGCGGCCTGGTCGCCCTGGCCGGCCGGCCCAATGTCGGCAAATCCACGCTGCTCAACGCCCTGATCGGCTTCCGGCTGTCGATCGTCAGCCCGCGTCCGCAGACCACCCGCCACCGGATTCTCGGCATCGCGACCAGCGAAGCGGGGCAGATCCTCTATGTCGATACGCCCGGCCTGCATCGCGGCGCCAAGCGCGCGATGAATCGCAGCCTGAACCGTGCCGCACGCTCGGCCATCAGCGAAGTCGAAGTGATCGTGCAGGTGATCGAGGCCGGCCGCTGGACCGACGAGGACGAAACCCTCTACGACGCCCTGGTCGAGCAGAAAGTGCCGCGCCTGCTGGCGATCAACAAGGTCGACCTCAGCAAGGACAAGAGCGCGATGCTGCCGTTCGTGTCCGAGCTGATCACGCGACACAGCTTCGATGACATCTACTACGTCAGCGCCTTGAAGGAAAAGGGCCTGAAGGAGTTGCAGGAAGGTATTCTCAAGCGTCTGCCGGTGCAGGCGCCGATCTACGGCGAAGACGAAATCACCGATCGCAGCGAGCGCTTCCTCGCCGCGGAAATGGTGCGCGAACAGCTCATGCTGCGCCTGGATCAGGAACTGCCCTACGCCACGACGGTGGAAATCGAACAGTTCGCGGATCGCCCCGATGGCGTCGCCGAGATTCACGCCATTGTCTGGGTCGAGCGCGATGGCCAGAAAGCCATCGTGATCGGGCAGGGCGGTGCGCAGCTCAAGGCGATCGGCAGCTCCGCCCGCCGCAATATGGAGCGTATCTTCGAGCGCAAGGTATTTTTGAAGCTGTGGGTGAAGGTGCGCGAAGGCTGGGTGGATGACGAGTCGATGTTGAAGAAGTTCGGCTACGAATGAGTCGTGAAGTCGCGCCTATGGCGCTGTAAAGTCGCCCGCTTTGCGAGCTGTAAAGGGTAAAGGGGAAAGGCAAAGAGCCGATACGTCAGCTTTTCCTCTTTACCCTTTACCCTTTACAGCGCCGCAGGCGCGACTTTACTGCCTGCGCAGCAGGCGACTGACATGCACCTAGACCAACAACCCACCTACATCCTCCACGCGCGCCCCTACCGGGAAACCTCGCTGCTGCTCGAATGCCTGACGCGCGACTTCGGCCGCATCGGCATGGTGGCGCGTGGTGTGCGTAGCGAGCGGGGCAAGGCGAGGTTGCAGCGAGCCTTGCTGGAACCGTTCCAGCCGCTTGCCGTCGACTTGCTCATGCGCGGCGAGCTGGCAACGTTGCGTGGTGTGGAAGCTGCCGGCATGCCGCTGCGGCTCGTTGGCGATGCCAATCTGGCAGGTCTTTATCTCAACGAGTTGATCGTGCGGCTCACCGGCCGCCAGGATCCGTTGTCGGATCTGTTCGATGCGTACGCGATGACCTTGCCGCGGCTGGCCACCGAATCGCTTGCCTGGAGTCTGCGCCGGTTCGAGCGTGATCTGCTCGATGCGCTGGGTTATGCGCTTCAACTCGAATTTGAAGCCGAAAACGGCGAACCGGTAGAGCCGGAACGGTTCTATCGCTATCACGTCGAACTCGGCCCCGTACCCTGTCTGCCCGGCACCGCGCAGGCACTGCGAGGGCGCGACTTGCTCGCGTTGGCGCAGGATCAATCGCCTGACGCCGCCGGTTTGAGCGCACTACGCAACATGATGCGGGACGTGATTCGTTTCTATCTCAACGGTGGCGAACTGCGTGCGTGGCGGGTGTTCGGCGGTATGGCTGCGCGCGAACGCGGCGATCGCTGATCAGCGATCAGCCAGGGCGTAAGGCGTCGATAGTCGCCAGCAAGGTTGAGCGAAAGCCGGCGACCGGGCCGCTGGCGACAGTTTGCCCGCGCATCAGATGTTGCTGCAGCAACAGAGTCTGCGTAGCCAGTGAAGCGGTGCCGCAAAAGCCACAGGAGGCAAGCAGGCGATGCAGTCGTTCGCGCAGGCGTACGCTGTCCTGCGCCAACTCTTCCCACTCCCGATCGAGTTGCAGGAGTTCATCGCGCATCAGGCCACGCAGCGCGCGCATGACGTGTTCGTCGCCGCTGCTTGCCAGCGCTTGCGTATCGTCGAGCAGGTCTTCGCCGCCCAGGGCGGGATCGACCAGGGCGGCGATCCGGCGCAGATCCGATTGCTGACACGGTTTCAGCAGCAGGTCGTTGAAGCCGCAGTCGAACAAGCGCTGCCGCGTCGGTTCGTCGAGCTCGGCGCTGGTGGCTACCGCAAGCTTGTCGTAGCCGCTGCTACGCAACGCGGTCAGTACCTGCTCGGCGCCGCCGCCGGGCATGCGGCAATCCAGGACCAGCAGCTCGAACGGTTGTTGTTGGGCCAGTTCGATAGCCGACGGGCCGTCGGTGCAACCGGTGGCGTCCAGTCCCAGACCGCGGAGCGCTTCGGTCAGAAACAGCAGGCTGGACGGGTCGTCGTCGGCCACCAGTACGCGAGGTGTGGTGTCAGATGCAAGCGTTTGGCGGCGATTTTCGATCGATGGCGGCATGACAGGTCCGTGTCGTTCAGCTTGTTTTGGCAGAATGGCGCGATATGAGTTTCGCACCAAACCGCCTTGCACTCATATTCCTTCTGCTGTCCGTCGTCGGACTGGCAGCGTCGGCGCATGCCGATACCACGCTCAAGGCCAAGCAAATCGTCGTGGCGGGCGCCAAGTTACAGGATCTGCAGGCTCAGTTGGGCGAGGACGGCCAGGGCGGAATCAAGCTGACGATGCGGATCGGCAAAGCCGATGTCCCGGTGATGGGCTGGCGCCGTGTCGGCCTGAATCTGCGTGGCACGCTGCAGCGCGATGCCAGCATGCGCTGGCTGTTCTCCGGCGCCGTGCAGTTGGGCAACGCTCCGGGCGGTGCGCTCAACGACGCCAAGATCGCCATGGTGATCGACGACGCGGCCAACACGCTGCAGATCGACCTCACCCAGGGCAAGGCCCAGGTCAGTGGCGCCTTGCCGCTGGATCAGCCCAGCCATGCGCAGATCAACCTGAGCGCGATGCCGGCCGGCTGGCTGCAGGGCCTGCTCAGTACCGTGTGGTCCGGCCGTGCCACCGGTGGGCGCGTCGACGCCGATCTTGCGCTCGATACCTACGACAGTGGTGTCCAGACCTCGGGCCAGTTCACCCTGGACGGCGTGGGGTTCGACACACCCGGCGGGCGTCTGGCCGGGCAGGGGCTGGGCGGTGGCGGTCGCCTCACTCTCGATACCACCAATGGCCCCGCCAAATTGGCGGTGGAGGCCAGCCTGCGTGGCGGTGAGCTGTTGCTCGGGCCGATCTATGCACGCCTGCCTGGCGATCATCCGGTGCAGTTGGGGATCGACGGCCGCAGCCAGCGCGGCGGTTTTTCCATCGACCGCCTGCGCGTGGCCGATGCGGATGCCCTGCAGCTCGAAGGCGCGGTGGGTTTCGATGCCAAGGGCGAACTGGACACCTTGAAGCTGGACCGCCTGCAAGCGCGTTTCCCCGCCGCCTATCAACGTTACGGCCAGGCCTGGCTGACGTCGCTGGGTCTGCGCGACATGCGCATTCAAGGTCAGGTCAACGCGCTGTTGGACCTCGATGACGGCAATCTCAAGAGTTTCAGCTTCGACACCGACGGTCTGGACGCGGCCGACGCGGAAGGGCGCCTGGCCGTGGTCGGCCTTCGCGGCGGCCTGGACTGGGCGGCGCAGGGGGATCGGCCGGCCACGGCGCTGAGCTGGCGCAACCTGCAGGTCTACAAGATTCCGCATGGCGCGGCGCAATCGCGCTGGCAAAGCCATGGCGGCGCGCTTGCCTTGCAGCGCGGCGTGGATATTTCGGTGCTCAACGGCAAGCTGCATGTGGGCGAGTTGAGCTGGCGGCCGGCGGCCAGCAAGGGCGAGCGCCTGAATACATCGGTGGTGCTCACCGGTATCGACATGGCGGCTTTCAGCCGCGCGGTCGGCTGGCCCGAGTTCCCCGGGACGCTGGGCGGGGCGATTCCGGGCTTGCGTTGGATCGACGACCGCTTTGAGCTGGAGGGCGGCCTGTCGGTGAATGTGTTCGACGGCTTCGTCGATATGACCAAGCTGTCGCTGCAACAGCCCTTCGGGCCGACCCCGGTCTTCACCGGCAATATCCATGTGAGTCGGATCGACCTGAGTGCGATCACCAGCGTATTCGACTTCGGCAATATCACCGGACGCATGGACGGCAATATCGACCAGTTGCGCCTGGTCAACTGGAACCCGGTCGCGTTCAAGGCGAACCTGCTGGCCGGCGACGGCGGCAAGATCAGCCAGCGCGCCGTCAACAACCTCACCAGTGTCGGTGGCGGTGGCCTGGCCAGCGGCCTGCAGGGCGCAGTACTGAAACTGTTCAAGACCTTCAGTTACAAACGCATCGGTCTCAGCTGCGTGCTGGAGGGTTCGGTCTGCCATATGGGGGGCTTGGACCGCGACGGAGACGGCTACACTATTGTCGAAGGCAGCGGCTTGCCGCGCTTGCAGGTGGTGGGTCATCAGGCCCAGGTCGACTGGCCTACGCTGGTGCGGCGACTGAAAGCCGCCACCGAAGGAACTGCACCGGAAGTTCGTTGATTCCGGGCTCAACACACGCCAGGAGCGTTTTTATGCGCAAGCTTGCCTATGGTTTGCTGGTCACCGTGCTGGTCGCGCTGGTGGGTTGCGTGACCATCAATGTCTACTTCCCCGAAGCTGCGGCGCAGAAGGCTGCTGACCAGTTCATCGGCACGGTGCTCGACAGCAATGCGCCACCCGCCGACAGCGGCAAGTCGGCGCCGGCCGCCACACCCAGGAAAGACAACCAGCCCGCGGCGATGCTGCTGGATCTGCTGGTGCCGGCCGCCTATGCGGCCGACACGCCCAACCTGCGCGTACAGACCGCCACCACCGAGGCGATCCAGGCGCGCATGCAGGAGCGTTTCCGTTCCACGCTCGGTCCGCTGTTCGACAGTGGTGCGGTCGGCTTTACCTCGGACGGCCTGATCGCCGTACGCGACGCCGGCAAGCTGCCGCTGGACCAGCGCTCGCAGGTCAATGCAGCCGTCGGCGACGAGAATCGCGACCGCAACGCGCTGTATCGCGAAGTGGCCAACGCCAATAACCACCCCGAGTGGGAAGGGCAGATTCGCACCACCTTTGCCAAGGGCTGGATCGAGCGGGCCAAGGCAGGCTGGTATTATCAGGACGCCTCGGGTGCCTGGAAGCGCAAATAACGCTTCACGCGCCTTACATTCACCGAACTCAAGCGCGCCCGGATCAGCCGATGCGGGTGCGCGGTATTTTTTATAGTGATGAAAGAATTCGAAGCCGAGATCACCGATCTCATCCACGACGGCCGCGGCGTTGCCCGCGTTGACGGCAAGGCTGTCTTCGTCAGCGGCGCGTTGCCCGGCGAAAACGTGCGTCTGCGCATCCGTCGCCGGCACCGCAATTTCGACGAAGCGGAGGTCATCGAACTGTTGACCCGTTCGCCTCACCGGGTCGAGCCGAAGTGCCGTCACTATGGCCAGTGCAGCGGCTGCTCGCTGCAGCATCTGGATGCCGGCGCGCAGATCGAAGCCAAGCAACACGTGCTGGCCGAGAACTTCGAGCGCATCGGCAAGGTGCAGCCCGCGACGTGGCTCGAGCCGCTGGTCGATCAGCCCTGGGGCTATCGCCGCAAGGGGCGCCTGTCGGTGCGCAATGTGGCGAAGAAGGGGCGCGTGCTGGTCGGCTTTCGCGAAGAGGACAATCCGCGTTTCGTCGCCGATATCGAGCAATGCGAAGTCGTGCATCCGTCGCTCGGCCCGAAGATCGGCCTGCTCGCGCAAACGATCAGTGGCATGGATGCGGCTGGCGATATCGCGCAGATCGAATTTGCCGCCGGCGACGACACCATGGCCCTGGTGTTTCGTCACCTCAAGCCGTTGAGCGAATCCGATCAGGCCACCCTGGTGGCGTTCGGACAAGCCAATGACCTGGCCATCTATCTGCAGCCAGGTGGCATCAGCAGCGTGCATCCGTTGTGGCCCGAGTCGCCGCGCCTGGCGTTTCGTATCGCCGCGGACGACGATCGTGCGCATGATGTCGAGCTGGAGTTTCGCCCGCTCGATTTTGTGCAGGTCAATGCCGGCATGAATCAGCGCATGATGTCGCGCGCCATGGCCTTGCTCGATCCGCAGCCGAACGATCGCGTGCTCGATCTGTTCTGCGGTCTGGGCAATTTCACCTTGCCGATTGCGCGTCGCGTCGCGCAAGTAGCCGGCGTGGAAGGCGAGCATGGTCTGGTCGAACGCGCCGGTGCCAACGCCGCGCGCAACGGCATCGGCAATGCGCAATTCCACGTGGCGAATCTGTTCGAAGATCAACGCCATGCCAGTTGGGCGCGCGAACCGTGGAGCAAGCTGCTGCTCGATCCGCCCCGAGCAGGTGCCGACAAGGTGCTGGAATACCTGCCGCATCGTGAAACGCAGCGGATCGTCTATGTGTCCTGCCATCCGGGTTCGCTGGCGCGCGACGCCGGCATCCTGGTGCAGAAACATGGCTTCAAGCTGGTGTCGGCCGGTGTCATGGACATGTTCCCGCATACCGCGCACGTCGAGTCGATCGCCTTGTTCGAGCGTGGCTGATGGGCGTCGAGATCGAGCGCAAGTTTCTGCTTGCCGACGACAGTTGGCGAGCAGGCGTTGCTCGTAGCGAGCGCATCGCCCAGGGTTATCTGGTCGGTGTGCGCGCACTGCAGAGCGGCGATGCGCAGGCTTCAGTGCGAGTGCGCCGCGCCGGCGAGCGGGCTTGGCTCAATATCAAATCGGCCACGCTCGGGATCGAGCGAGCCGAGTTCGAATATCTCATTCCAGTCGACGACGCGATGCAGATGTTGGCGACTTTGTGCGACGGCGTGCTGGAAAAAATCCGCCACTACGTCACGGTCGACAACGTGCTGTTCGAAATCGACGAGTTTCTCGGCGACAACCAGGGCCTGGTCGTTGCCGAAGTCGAGTTGCCCAGCGTCGACAGCCCGTTTCCGCGTCCATCGTGGCTGGGACGCGAGGTCAGCGCGCAATTGCGCTACTACAACGTCAATCTGATCGAGCATCCGTACTCCCGTTGGAGCGATGCCGAACGCGAAGGAGTCGACGCCGCATGCTGATGATCGGAATCGCCAGCCTCGAACTGGCTGCCCATGAGCGCGATTGGCTGAAGGCGCCGGGTGTCTATGGCGTCCTGTTGTTCGGGCGCAACTTCGCATCGCGCGAGCAGGTGACGGCGTTGATCGAATCGATCCGCGATGTGGCTGGCGAAGACTTCCTGGTCGCGGTGGACCAGGAAGGCGGCCCGGTACAGCGCTTTCGCGAAGGCTTTACGCGGCTGCCGCCGCTGGCCGCGATCGGCAGGGTTTACGACCGCGATCCGGACGACGCCATTCGCCTGGCCGAGGAACACGCCTGGGTGATGGCCAGCGAGATGCGCGCGATCGGCGTGGATTTCAGTTTTGCGCCGGTGGTCGATCTGGCGCGTGGCAACGCCGCCATCGGCCTGCGCGCGTTTCATGCCGATCCCGCCGTAGCCTCCGAACTGGGACAGGCTTATGTGCGTGGCATGCACCTGGGCGGTATGGCCGCGGTGCTCAAGCACTTTCCGGGGCACGGCTCCGTCGCTGCCGACACGCACAAGGCGCAGGCGATCGATCCGCGTCCGCTGGATCAGATCCGTCGTGAGGACTTGCGCCCGTTCGCCGAATGCATCGACGCCAGCGTCGAGGCGGTGATGATGGCCCACGTCGTCTATCCGGCGGTCGACGAACAACCGGCCGGCTACTCGCGCCGATGGGTCGAAACGATCCTGCGCAACGAACTAGGTTTTACCGGCGCAGTGATCAGCGACGACATCAGCATGGCCGCCGCCGGGGTCGCCGGCACGGTGACCGGGCGGGTGCTCGGTCACCTGGATGCTGGTTGCGACCTGGTACTGGCCTGTTTCCCCGAGGTGGTGGATGAAGCCATTGCTGCGGTAAAAGGGCGTACTGCGCCCGGTGCCGAGCGACTGGCCGCCTTGCGTGGCGCCATCGGCTCGACCTGGGAAGGCCTCACCGACAACCCGCAGCGCGATCGTTTCGTCGCGCGCATTACCGCTTTGCATAGCGAGGAAGTAAAAGCATGACCGCGCAAGCCCCTTCGCTCGACGCCGCCCTGGCGAATGCCGATCTTCTGTTCAACCGCGACGAGCTCGAGTCGACCATCGCGCATATGGGCCGCCAGATCGATGTTGCCCTCGACGGCGAGCGTGCGTTGTTTCTCACCGTCATGCACGGCGCGCTGATCTTTGCCGGCCAGCTGGCGCTGGCCATCCGCACCGATCTCGAATTCGACTACGTACATGCCACCCGTTATCGCGGTGCGACCTCCGGTAGCGACTTGCGCTGGCTGCGCGAGCCGCAGGCGGACATGACCGGCCGCACGGTGTTGCTGGTCGACGACATTCTCGACGAAGGGCACACGCTCAAGGCCGTCCGCGACGACTGCCTGCGTCGTGGTGCGCGCCGGGTCCTGATCGTCAGCCTGTGCACCAAGCAACATGATCGCCTGGTCGAAGGCGTCGCCGCCGACTTCAACGGCGTCGAGCTGCCGGATCGCTATGTGTTCGGTTATGGCATGGATTATTACGAGCAGGGTCGTAACCTTCCGGCGATCTACGCTTTGAAGGATTAGGAGTGAGTGAAGAGGAGTGAGGAGTGAGAGAAAGCAGGCTCTCGCTCCGCTCTTGCTCTCTCTTACTCCTCACTCCTCTCCACTCACTCCTCGCTCTTGCTCTCTCACTCCTCATCACCAGATACCCAACTATGTCCCTCCCCATCGACCTGGCCGTCATCGGCGGCAGCGGCCTGTATAAATTCCCCGGCCTGGAAAACACCGAGCGCCATGCCGTAAACACGCCCTATGGCGCGGCGTCCGGCGACGTGGTGCTTGGCGATTTTGCCGGTAAGCGGGTGGCCTTCATGGCGCGCCACGGTGAGAGTCACAGCCTTCCGCCGCACCGCGTCAATTACCGCGCCAATCTCTGGGCCTTGCACAGTCTGGGCGCGCGCCGGGTGATCGGCGTCAATGCCGTAGGCGGCATCCGTGCCGATATGGGGCCGCGTGTCATCGTGGTGCCGGACCAGATCATCGACTACACGCACGGCCGTTACACAAGCTATTGCGATGTCGAAGGCGCCGAGGTCAAACATATCGATTTCAGCGAGCCTTACACACGTGCCTTGCGTCAGTCATTGGTGGCAGCGGCAGCCGATGCGGGCATTGCCGTGATCGACGGCGGTTGCTACGGCGCGACCCAGGGACCACGGCTGGAAACCCGTGCCGAGATCGCTCGTCTGAAACGCGACGGCTGCGATCTGGTCGGCATGACCGGCATGCCCGAGGCGGCCTTGGCGCGCGAACTTGAAATCGATTACGCCTGCCTGGCGCTGGTGGCCAACTTCGCTGCCGGCTGCGGCGATGAAGAAGAAATCAGCATCGAGGAAATATTCGCCCACCTGGCGGCAGCCACCGCCGAAGTGCCGAAGATCCTTGCGGCTTTGCTCAAAAGCTGACCTTTAGGGATGCTCCGAGTATCGATTTAAGTCGACCGTACCCCTCCGGATATTGCGCTTTGCCCTCAAACATGTTGATACTTCACTTTGCCAGGGGCGGGGGACCAAGGGGTTGATTGTGGTTCGGCGCATGGCCTTGGTGTATCCAATCCATGATTTTAGAGGTTCACGCAATGCGTTTCGGTACGGTCAAGTGGTTCAACGACGCCAAGGGTTTCGGTTTCATCGCGCCTGAGGACGGTGGGGAAGATGTGTTCGTTCACTTCTCGGCAATTAATTCGAAGGGCTTCCGTAGCCTCAAGGAAGGCGACCGCGTGAAGTTCGAGGTCACCACGGGCCCCAAGGGCGCCCAGGCTTCCGGCGTCGAAGTGGCTGTCTAAGTCATCTCGATCCGGCGTCTTGCCGATCAGTGTTTAAGAAAAACCCCGCGCCTTTATAGCGCGGGGTTTTTTTATGAGTAATAACCCGGAGATTAAAAACATGAGCGATCGCCGCGATTTTCTTAAAGCCTCCTTGCTGGGGGCCTCGGCCTTCGCGCTGAGCGGTACCTTGCCGGCGCAGGGTGCGCCGGTGTCCAGGACAAAGGCCGCAAGTGCCGCGCGGGTCATTTCCACCTGGGACTTTGGCGTCGCTGCCAACCAGGCGGCCTGGGCGGTGCTGTCCAAGGGCGGCCATGCGCTCGATGCCGTGGAACAGGGCGTGCAGGTGCCGGAAGCGGACCTGAAAAACCATAGCGTGGGCCGCGCCGGCTATCCCGACCGCGACGGTCACGTCAGTCTGGACGCCAGCATCATGGATGCCGATGGCAACTGCGGTGCCGTGGCGGCGCTGGAGCACATTGCCCATCCCATCAGTGTGGCGCGCCGCGTCATGGAGCGCACGCCACATGTCTTGCTGGTCGGCGAAGGTGCCTTGCAGTTCGCGATCGAGCAGGGCTTCAAGAAGGAAAACCTGCTGACGCCCGAATCGGAGCAGGCCTGGAAAGAATGGTTGAAGACCGCGCACTACGAGCCTTCGATCAATAGCGAAGTACACGACTACGGCAAGACCGGCCTGCCCGGTGGCGCCCACAATCACGACACCATCGGCATGTTGGCGATCGACGACCAGGGTCGCCTGGCCGGTGCCTGCACCACCAGCGGTATGGCGTGGAAGATGCGCGGTCGCGTCGGTGACAGTCCGATCATCGGCGCCGGTCTCTACGTGGACGGCGAGGTGGGCGGTGCGACGTCGACCGGCGTGGGCGAAGAAGTGATCCGCAATGCCGGTAGTTTTCTGGTCGTCGAGCTGATGCGCCAGGGACGCTCGCCGCAGGAGGCCTGCCAGGAAGCGGTGATGCGTATCGTCAAGCGCCGGCGCGAAGCATCCAAGACCTTGCAGGTGGGCTTTCTCGCCATGAACCGTCACGGCGAAGTCGGCGCGTATGCGATCCAGCATGGTTTCTCGTATGCCATCTGCGATGCAAAGAAACAGGATGGCCTGGTTCCTTCGCAAAGCGTCTACACGACGAGCTTCACATGACCCTGGAAATTGCCGTCAATTCGGTTGCCTCTGCGCTGGCTGCGCAAGAGGGTGGCGCATCGCGCGTGGAGCTGTGCAGTGCGCTCGAACTGGGTGGTTTGACGCCGTCGCCGGCGACCATCGCGATGGTGCGCGAGCGCCTGCGTATTCCCGTCTATGTGCTGATACGCCCGCGTGCGGGCGATTTTCTTTACAACGACCTGGAATGCGAGGCGATGCAGCGCGACATCGAGTACTGCGCCGCGCAGGGTTGCGACGGTGTGGTCATTGGCGTGCTGGATGCCGATGGCCATGTCGATAAGGCGCGTTGCCGGCCGCTTGTCGATGCCGCGGGGAAGCTGGGTGTGACATTTCATCGTGCCTTCGATCTGACGAGTGCACCCGGGCAAGCCTTGGAAGACGTCATTGCGCTTGGGTGCGAGCGGCTGTTGACCTCAGGTGGTCAGGCAACGGCGCCGGAAGGTTCCGCATCGATTCGCCAATGGGTGCTGCAGGCTGCGGGGCGCATCGCGATCATGCCTGGAGCGGGTGTGTCGGCGCAGAACGTTGCCGCGTTGAAGGCTGCAACCGGGGCTGATGAGTTTCATGCTTCGGCGAAGAAGGCGTTGCCCTCCGGGATGCATTGGCAACCTGATGGCCTGCGGGATATGCAGGGCGGGGAGTGGCGTTCGGAGGTCGAGCAGGTGCGCGCTCTGGTTGCGGCGCTTGCCCCCTCACCCCCGGATCAAGTCCGGGGCAGGCTCTAACCCTCTCCCCCGGCAAAGCCAGGGGAGAGGGAACAGGACTGAGGCAAGCTTTGCTCCCTCTCCCCTGGCTTTGCCGGGGGAGAGGGCTGGGGTGAGGGGGGCTCTTGCCTTACATCAAGCTACAAACTGCAATCGAGCCAACTCCGCATAAAGCCCATCTTCGGCCAGCAGACTCTCATGCGTGCCCTGCGCCACGATGCGCCCGCCATCCATCACTACGATGCGATCGGCACGCTTCACCGTCGCCAGGCGATGCGCGATGACCAGCGTGGTGCGGCCACGCTCCAGTCGCTCCAATGCCTTCTGAATAGCCGCTTCGGACTGTGCATCCAGCGCCGATGTCGCCTCGTCGAGCAGCAACAACGGCGCATCGCGCAGAATCGCGCGAGCAATGGCAACACGCTGGCGCTGACCGCCGGACAGGCGCACACCACGCTCGCCCAGCTCCGACGCATAGCCGCCACTCAATGCACTGATGAATTCATGCGCTTCGGCCGAAGCAGCCGCCTCTCGCACTTCATCATCGCCGGCATCCTGGCGACCGAAGCGGATATTGTCCGCAGCCGTGCCACTGAAGATCACCGTCTCCTGCGGTACCAGCGCAATCGCTCCGCGCAGCTCGGGTAACGCCAATGCCTTCAGGTCGATCCCGTCTAAGCTGATGCGACCCCGCTGCGGATCGTAGAAACGCAGCAGCAACGCAAGCACCGTGCTCTTGCCCGCACCGGAAGGGCCGACCAGGGCGACTGTTTCGCCAGGGCGCACGTCCAGCGTGAAGTCGTGCAAGGCCGGTGCATCCGGGCGGCTCGGATAATGAAACTCCACATGTTCGAAACGCAGCGCGGCGCGTGTCGGTTTCGGCAGTGCGATGGCCGGCTCGCGCGTGACGATCTCCGGTGTTTCCGCGAACAGTTCGCTGATGCGCTCGGTGGCGCCGGCGGCACGCAGCACGTCGCCCCAGACTTCGGAAAGGCTCATCAATGCGCCAGCGGAAAACAGCGCATACAACACGAACTGGCTGAGTACGCCGGCTTGCATCGTGCCGTCGAGCACGTCATGCGCACCGGCCCACAGCACCAGGGTGATGGCACCGAAGAACAACACGATGATGGCGGCGGTAAGAATCGCGCGCACGCTGATGCGGCGACGTGCGGTGGCCAGGGCGAGCGCAATGGCACTGCCGTAACGCTCGCTTTCGACGCCCTCGCGCGCATACGCCTTTACCGCGGGAGCCGCGTTGAGCGTTTCGTTGGCGATCGCCGCGGCATCGGCCAGGCGGTCCTGGCTGGCACGCGACAGCTTCTGCACGCGCCGGCCGAAGATCAGGATCGGTAACAGCACCACCGGGATCACCAGGCCGGTCAGGCCGGCCAGGCGTGGGCTGGTCCAGATCATGGCTGCCGTGGCGCCGATCAGCATCACCACGCTGCGCACTGCAATGGAAATGCCCGAGCCGATCAGGGCCTGCACCACTTCAGTGTCGGTACCCAGTCGCGACGTCAGTTCGCCGACGCGGCTGCGCTCGAAAAAGCCGACGTCGAGTCGGATCACATGGGCATAGAGCTGGCTGCGCATCGCTGCCAGGGCACGCTCGCCGAGCAGGGTGATGCAGAAGTAGCGAGCGGCGGTGGCAAAGGCCAGCACGACCGCCACACAGAACAGGCCGAGAAAGGTCTGGTTGATCGCCTCGGCGTTGGCAGCGCTGAAGCCCTGGTCGACGATCTTGCGCACGGCGGCCGGCAGGACCAGCGTGGCGCTGGATGAGATAGCGAGAAACACCAGCCAGCCGATCGCCAACGCACGGTGTGGTCTCAGGAAAGGCCAGAGTTGAACCAGCGCGCCAAGGCGGCGTTGGGGCTTGGGGTCGGTCGCCGGGGGTACGCTCATCGCTATCGCCGTGGTTCGGAAGCCTCACACATGGGGGCTTTACCCGCTCATTCAACAATTTGAGCGCGTCGAGCTCAAGCGCCGGCGGAGTCGGTAACGCCGATGGATAGCTGTTTTTGCGCAGGGCGTCGCAGCCAGGCATCGCGCCATCGCAGAAAAGGCCGCTCGACCGCGTAGTGAAGCAGGGCGCCGGCGAGCAAGGTTGCCAGCGCGTAGCAGGCGAATGCCGCCAGGCCGTGGACCTGCGGATACGCCGCCAGGGCCTTCTGGGCCAGATGAAACACCGCCTTGTGACTCAGGTAGAGGCTGTAGGAGGCCAGCGCCAGCCATCCCGCACCCGGAACGCGCCAACGTCCCAACCAGCTTTGCGTGCTGCTTGCCGCGCAAACCAGTAGGGCCAGGCCCAGGGAAAGCAGCGGATAGCCGATCGACGTCGCTACAAAACCCGTACGGTCGGTAAAGATCCACATGGCGGCGGCGACCACGGCCAGGCCGACAAGCATGACCCCATTGGCCTTCGTCTGTATGCGTGTCCACCACGCCGGCCGCCATACCTGGATCGTCGCCAGCACCACGCCGGCGAGCAGGCCATCCAGACGCGAGTAACTGGCGTAGTAGATATGTTCGAGAAAGATCGTGCCGTAGCGGTTGTCATCGGCGTTCTGCACGGGTTGCATCCAGTGCAGCCAGATAAAACTGCGCAACGCGATGCCGCCAAGCAGGATGAGCAGGCAGACAGTGACCGTCTTGCGCAGTGACGCGCGCCGCGTCAGCAGCCAGGCCAGCAGGGGAAACAGCAGGTAGAAATGTTCTTCCACGCACAGCGACCAGACATGCGAGAAAGCCAGGTTCTTCGTCGTATCGATCAGCAGGTTGATCGTGTAGGTGAGGAACTGCCACACCGGCTGCATGCCCGGCTGTTCGCGAAAGTCCGGCCAGAGCGCATATAGCGCCAGCACGACAAAGAACGCGGGGAAGATGCGAAATGCGCGGCGCAGATAAAAGTCGCTAAAGTCCAGCGATTCGCCGCGCGCCAATGGCTTCAATACCTGCGAGCCGATCAGATATCCGCTGAGCACGAAGAACAGATCCACGCCCATCCAGCCGAATTGCCAGTAAGGGCGGATCTCGTCGGTGATGTCCCAGACGATGTACGCGTGAAACGTCATCACCCAGACGATGGCAATCGCACGCAGCAGGTCCAGACCGGGTAGACGGTTCACGCGAATCCTTGGGTTTCCCTTCCATCATCGCCACGCCGGCGATGCAGGCGCCCGAGTCTAGGTGTGCGTGCTGCGCGATGCAGGGCGGTCGACTGGCTTTTTTATGGCAGACGCCGTGGATGGATGCGCCCGCGGCTCATATCGGTGATCCGTGCCTGCGCTTCGTCGACCAGACTTTCGGGCAGGCCCAGTACCAGCGACACGCCGGTAGCATCGAACGCCTCGTGCTCGATCTGTGCCATCCAATCCTTGAGCCGTGCCTTGAGCAGGGCCAGTTCGCCGAACTCGCAATGCAGCGCGAGCTGCGCCATCGCCACGATCGGCGTACGCGGTGCACGGCGCAGGCATTCGGCCGCACTGCCGCCGTACGCGCGTACCAAGCCGCCCGCGCCAAGCTTGATGCCGCCATACCAGCGCGTCACGACCACCACCGCGCGGTCGATACCTTGTCCTTCGATCGCCTGCAGGATCGGACGTCCCGCGGTACCGCCGGGCTCGCCGTCGTCATTGAAGCGATAGTCCTGACCGATACGGTAGGCCCAGCAGTTGTGCGTGGCGGCCGGGTCGCTCACCTGGCGCACGAAGGCGAGTGCGTCATCGGCCTTGGTTACCGGTGCGGCCTGGGCGAGGAAGCGGCTTTTCTTGATCTCTTCGGCGTGCTGGCAGATAGCGTCGAGCGTGTACAGCGTGTCGCTCATGGTTGCAGCAGTTGGTCGCGCAGGTCGGCGGGCAACTCGTAGTCGGGGTGATCGCGGTGGAAGTCGGCCAGCCGCTTGCGCGCATCGTCGCGCTGGTTGCTGGCGAAAAGGCTGCGGATTTTCTGCAACTCCTGCTCGGGCGTAGCGGCCTTGTCGAAGCTCATGTCGTTAACCGGCGCAGGAGCGGGCATAGCTTGCTCCGCCATGGGTGGCGGAGCCATCGGAGCGGGCATCGCCTGCGTAGGCATCGGCGCAGCGGATCTGCGTGCAGGTGCGGACTGCGAGCTGGCTCCAGCTTGCTGGAAGGCACGTTCGACCTGCGCGGCCCGATCCGCGACGGCCGGTGCCGCCTCGGGCGCTGCTTTCATTGCCGCGTCGGCCTGTCGATCCACGATTTCCGAAGGTGGTGCGGGCGGTGCGGGTGGGGCAGGAGGAGGCGCCGGTACCGGGTTGCTGCTTGCCTCCTCTACCAATGGGGGCTGCGGTCGCACCATTTGTTTGTGCTGCGCCAGAGCCTTCGGAGATGGGATCTTGGCTGGCTCGGGCGGTGCGATGATTTTCGGCGGTGCCTGCAACGATGGGCTTGACTGTGCCGCTGTTCGCTCGTGATCCACCGGAGGTAGTGCTTGCGTCGCCACCGTCTGTGCTTCGTGCTGCACTGCGGCCTCACGAAGTTCGTCCTGTTTGCTCGGCATCTGCCCCATACGCCAAGCCAGACCAGCGGCGATAACCAATGCCGCGGCACTACTCAGCGCGACAGGCCAACGTGCACGTCGGTGTACGGCGACCGCCGGCTTCACCGCTTCGGCCGCTGCCCGACGCACGGCGGCATCGAGCGCGGCGGGCGGCTCGATGGTCGGCAGCTTGCGGTACAGCGAAGACAGTTCGTCTTCGCCGGGCAGGCGTTCGTCGTCGGGGGCGTGTGGCGTCGTCATTCGGCCAGCTGTTCGCGCAGTCGGTTCATGGCATAGCGCAGTCGCGATTTAACCGTTTCGCGGCCGGCACCGGTGATCTGGGCGATTTCCTCCAGGCTCAAGTCGTTTTCCAGCCGCAGCAGCACGGCAGTACGTTGCTCATCGGGCAGTTGTTCGATCGCCAGCTGCAGGCGTCGGCGGTGCTCGAAATCGGATAGGGCGTGTTCGGGCTGTTCGTGTTCCGGAATTTCGTGCCGGGCCAGTGCCAACTCGGCTTCCTCGCCCTCGGCCAGTGGGCGCTTGCGGCGGTAGCTGTCGATCAGCAGATTGTGGGCGATCTGCAGCAACCAGGTGCTGAATTTGGCCTGTGCCTGGTAACGCACCCGGGCGGCGATCACCCGGCTCCAAGTGTCCTGGAACAGCTCCTCCGCAGTACTGCGGTCGCGAGCGGCCCGCAACAGGAAGCCGAAAAGCTTGGCACGATGACGCGCATACAAAGCCTCGAAGGCGGCTACGTCGCCTTGCGCATAGGCCAGCATCAGCGTTGCATCCTCGTCCACGGCGACATCCATGGCATAGAGGTTAAGGGAAAGTGTAGGGAAGGTGCCAGATGGCACCGCCGTTTACGGGATCACGCTCCCCGCCGTCGGCTCCCGGAAGTCCCGTGGCGTCAGCACTTGCGTCAGCCGAAAAATGCCTTCGCGCACCTTGCGCGGCATCACCACATCCAGCACCGTGGTCTGATGCGGCCCCAGCACGTCCATCAGGTCGTCGCCTTGCCGCATGTTGGCCGCCGCGTGGTGTACCAGCCCGGTGAGGTCGGCCGGTTGCATGTTGACGCTGTACGGCCGATGCGCCTGGACGGCGGTGCGCAGCGTCTTGCGGCCATCGCGGGGATCGGCGATGCGTTCGCTACCAGCGAGCAGCGCATGGTTCAAGAACATCGAGATCACATGCCGCGCCCGCGAATTGGCCTGTCTGTCCAGCATGAAACCCTGCGGCATCCAGTCCGGGTTCGGTGGCGTACCCGCTTCCAACAGGAAACGACTGTCCACTAAAGGCTCATCGGCTTCGTCCGTCAGCCGCACGATCAACAGGCTGCGCGGATCGTGGATATGTACACGCGGCGAAAACGGACCGACCGGTTCCAGCTCGACCGGCTCCTGATTGCGCGCGGCGTTTTCCTTGTCGAAGTCGTTACACAGCGCGGCGTAACCGGTTGCGTCGGAGATACGCAGGCAGCGCACGATGCTGTCGACCGTGTGATCCGCTCCAGCGGTCATGATGCCGGACGTATCGCCCGAGTGCGACGCACCGGGAATCAGCTTGAATGCACTGCGTGGTGCCTGGGTGACGTTGAGCGCCAACGTGTCCGCGCTGTTGCGCGTCAGCACCGCGTGCCGGGCATTGAGGTTGGCAGCAGCGACGCGTATCACGCCATCGGAACCATCCTCGCCGGTATAGCTGTTGATGTGATCGTAGAGCGCGCGATCGGGACGGTCGCCGGTCAACACGAATTGGAACTGCCCATGTGCTGCCGGATCGCCGCCATGAATGTGATCGAGGTTCAACGACAGCGACTCGGCGCTACCCAATTCCAGCCAGTCGAGTATCCGCTGGCCCGGTTCGACATGGTTCAACCATGACTTCAATTTTCCCAGGCTACCCTTGCCTAGTTGCGCCAGCGCCGAACCGAAATTCGCCGGCGCCAGCATGATCAGATGACTGAGCCGGATCGTGCTGTGCGCACCGGGCCGCTCGCGTTGAGCCCGCAGCCACTCGCGCACTACCGGGCCGCCGGTGGAGTGGGCGACGCAGGCAAAGCGGCTGTCGAGCAGATGCAGGTCGCGCAGTGCGTGATCGAAGCCGCGCACCAGGTCGCCCATGGTGACGGTGTCGTCAAAGCTCACATATTCGGAAAGCCACAGGTCGGCAATCGTCAACCCCAGGCCGGCAGCCGCGGCGCGCTGCTGCACCCGCGTGGGAAGCTCGCCATAAGTGGATGTATTGGTAACGCTCCAGCCGTGCACGAAAACCAGCGTGGTCATGATTCGACTCCTTGCCTGGGCCGAAGTATCGCGCGATCGGATGACAGCCTGTTCGACGTATGTCGCATCAGGCGGCTAAGCTGATAGCAACAACGAGGGAATATCCATGATTCTTGGCATCTGCGCCTGTTTGCTGATCGTCGGTCTGTTGCTACGTCGTTGGCGTTGGTCGCGTACGGGCACGGCCGCGCTATGGCTGTCTGCGTTGCTGGTGGTGCTGGCCGGTTGCGGGCCGCTTCCGCGCTGGTTGATGAGCGGGCTGCAGTCACCTTACGCCCTGCGTACCGATGCCGATTGGGCTCAGCGCAATGCCATCGTCTTGCTAGGGGCGGGCACGGAGCGAGTAAGCGGTGACGATATCGAACCGACCCTGTTTGCCTATGGCCGCATCGATACCGCCGCCGAGCTTTATCGCTCCTGCCACCTGGCCGATCGCGATTGCAAGGTATTGGTCAGCGGTGGGGATCCACAGCATCACGGTGTGGCGGAGGCGGTGGTGTATGGCAAGGTGCTGGAGCGACTGGGTGTGCCGGCGAGCGATCAGATCATCGAGCCACGCAGTGCCAGTACCTGGCAGAACGCGCAGTTCAGTCGGCCGCTGCTGGATGGTTATCAACCCGAACGTACCTGGCTGGTGAGCTCAGGTTTGCATCTTCGTCGTAGCCTGCTTTATTTCGCGCATTTCGGGATACGGCCGGAGCCGGTGCGTGGGGATTTTATGGGGGCTACGTTGAGTGTGTGGCCATCCGCTTGGAATCTGGCGCTGACGGATGCGGCGTTGCATGAGTATGTTGGGGCTTGGCGGTATGACGTTTATGAGTTTATGGGCTGGAATGCGCCGAAGGTGAAGTAGGGGGCTGTTGCCCCTCAGCTCGTCGTCCCGGCGAAGGCCGGGACCCAGTGACTGTCATGCTTGACGTGACTCTTCTACTTCGTCATTCCGGCGTAGGCCGGAACCCAGTGGCGTCAGTGTTTGGTTCTTGCCGGGATGCTTCGGCGACCTGGCCGCTTACGCAGCGGGCGTTTCACTCGCCTGCCGGCGAGCGAGTCACTTTTTCTTTGCTGGCCCACGCTTGCGCGTAGCGCATGCGAACGGCGAAGCCGGCCCGGAGGGCGGAGGACCTTTAGGTCCGGAGTAAAGAGAAAGTAACCCAAGAGAAATGGCCTGTGGATCAAGAGCTCTGAGCAGCATTGAGAGATAAAACCGTTCGTACCGCCTACTCGAACCGACAGGGGACGCTTCTGGCGCTTCTGAGGTACGCCGAATCTGTGCGCGAGGCGTCGCGGCAGTGAGGACTTAAGGTGTTCCTTCACCTTCGCCTACCCCTCTCGTCATTCCGGCGCAGGCCGGAATCTATTCTTCAGGCTCTCGCTCGTCAGATAACGTTTTGCTAGCGGAAACCTTGAGGAATGGATTCCGGCCTGCGCCGGAATGACGAAGTAGGGAGGTTTGGGGCAAGGAGTGGGGTGGCGCTCTTACTTACTCCTCACTCCTCTCCACTCGCTCCTACCATCACAAATCCCGAATCACCATCAACCGCAACTCACTCATATCATCGATCGCATACTTCACGCCTTCGCGTCCGATGCCCGAATACTTCGCCCCGCCATACGGCATGTTGTCGACGCGGAAGCTCGGGATATCGTTGACTATCACGCCGCCCTGATCGAGTTCGTTCCACGCGCGCATCGCATGATTGAGGCTGTCAGTGAATATGCCGGCCTGCAGACCATAGTCCGAGTCGTTGACCATCGACACCACGTCGTCGAATGTCTTGAACGGTGCGAGCAGGGCGAAGGGGCCGAATACTTCCATGCGATTGACCTTGGCGGTTTCGGGCACGTTCTCCATCAAGGTCGCTTCCAGCATCGCGCCGGTGCGCTTGCCGCCGCATAGCAGTTTGGCGCCGGCCTTGCGTGCTTCTTCGATCCAGTCATGCAGGCGTGTCGCCGCGACTTCATCGATCATCGGGCCGATAAAGGTGTCTTTCTTTTTCGGGTCGCCGGATTTCAGTTTCTTGGTGGCGTTCACCAGCTTGCGCTTGAGTTCGTCGTAGATCGATTCGTGCACGTAGATGCGCTGCACGCTGATGCAGCTTTGCCCGGACTGGTAAAACGCGCCGAAGATGATGCGTTCGACGACCTTGTCGAGTTTCGAGGCCTGATCGGCATCGACGATGCAGGCCGCATTGCCGCCCAGTTCCAGCGTGACTTTTTTGTGGCCGGCCTTGGTTTTCAGATCCCAGCCGATCTGGCTGCCGGTAAAGGACAGCAGCTTGAAGCGTGGATCTTCGACCAGGGGCGAGGCGTGCTTGCCGTCCAGGTTGAGGATCGAAAAGGCGCCTTTGGGCAGGTCGGTTTCGGCCAGGATTTCACCGATGATCAGCGAGCCGATCGGCGTGCGTTCGGCCGGTTTGAGCACGAACGGACAACCCGCGGCGATCGCCGGGGCGACCTTGTGCGCGACCAGGTTCAACGGGAAATTGAACGGCGTGATGAACGACACCGGCCCGAGCGGCACACGCTTGGTATAGCCGTGATAGCCGTCCAGGCGTTTGGCGATTTCCAGGTTGATGGTTTCGCCGTTGATGCGCACGGCCTCTTCGGCGGCGATGCGGAAGGTTTCGATCAGGCGGGTGACTTCGCCGTCGGAATCCTTGATCGGCTTGCCGGCTTCGACGCAAAGCGCATAGGCCAGTTCTTCGCGGCGCGCTTCGAAACGATCGGCGCAATGCTGCAACACAGCCTGGCGTGCCCATGGCTTGAACTCGCGCATCGGTACAGTCGCTTTCACCGCTGCAGCAATGGCTTTTTCCACCGCTGCTGCATCGGGCACGGCGACGCGGGTGGCGCGCTTGCCGGTGTACTTGTCCGTTACGTCCATCATTTCCTTGGACGTTTGTGCCTTGTTGGCCAGGTAGTAGGGGTAGCTTTTCTCAAGCATGGAAGACTCCGGATCAGACCGCGGCGCTGAGCTCGCGGATCTCTTCGTTGAGGATGCGATGGTTTTCCGAGTAATCGATCATCAGGTCGATCAGATGCACGCCGCCCTGGTCGAAGGCGCGTTGCAAGATCGGCAGAAACTCGGCGGCGCTCTGCGGGCGATGGCCATGTGCGCCATGCGCTTCGGCAAAAGCGACGAAATCGGGATTGCCCAGTTGCATACCGTAGTCGGCATAACCCATTTCGGCCTGCTTCCAGCGGATCATGCCGTACGCGTCGTCGCGCAGCAGCAGGATGACCAGATCGAGCTTGAGACGAATCGCTGTCTCCAGCTCCTGTGCGTTCATCATGAAACCACCGTCGCCGCAGATCGCCATGACCTTGCGATGCGGATAGACCATCTTGGCCGCCATCGCCGAGGGCAGGCCGGCGCCCATCGTGGCCAACGCGTTGTCGAGCAACACGGTATTGGGCTGGCGTGCGCGGTAATAGCGCGCATACCAGATCTTGTACATGCCGTTGTCCAGGCACAGCACGCCATCGTCGGGCATGAACTGGCGCGTGATGTCGACGATGCGCACCGGATGCATCGGGAAACGATCATCGTCGCTGTACTGCTTGAGCTGCAGATGAAATGCCTTGCGCACCTTGTCGAAATAGGTGAAGTCCCAGTGCTCCTGCTTGCTCAGCGCATCGGTCAGCCGCTCGACGGTATGGGCGATGTCGCCGACCACCTCGATCTGCGGGAAGTACACGGTGTCGACTTCCGCGGACGAGAAGTTGATATGGATAACCGTGCGCCGTCCCTTGTGCATGAAGAACGGCGGCTTCTCGACCACGTCATGGCCGACATTGATCACCACATCGGCGGCGTCGATGGCGCGATGTACGAAATCGCCATCGGACAGGGCGGCATTGCCAAGCCAAAGCGGATGCGCCTCGTCGATCACGCCCTTGCCCATCTGGGTGGTAAAGAACGGGATACCGAGCTTGTCGATGAAAGCGCGCAGGGCGACAGTAGTGCGTTGACGGTTGGCCGCCGCACCGATCATCAGGATCGGATGCCTGGCGCTGTTGATCGCTTCGGCGGCCTGCACCAGCGCCGCATCGTCGGGCGACGGGCGGCGCGCGTATTCGGTCGGCAGCAGGATGATTTCATCCACTTCGTCGCGTGCGATGTCTTCGGGCAACTCCAGGTGCACGGCGCCGGGGCGTTCTTCTTCGGCGCGGCGAAACGCTTCGCGCACGCGTGCCGGAATGGTCGGCGCGGACACCAGTTGGCGGGTGTACTTGGTCAGCGGCTGCATCATGTCGACCACGTCGACCAGCTGAAACAGGCCCTGTTTATGCGTGCGGATCGGTTTCTGGCCGGTGATCATCAGCATCGGCATGGCGCCGAGCTGGGCATAGGCCGCGGCCGTCACCAGATTGGTGGCGCCAGGGCCGAGCGTGGATAACGCAACACCCGCTTCGCCGGTCAGCCGGCCCCAGGTCGCTGCCATGAAGCCGGCGGCCTGTTCGTGGCGGGTAACGATCAGGCGAATCGATGATTCGCGCAGTGCTTCGACAAAATCGAGGTTTTCTTCGCCGGGAACGCCGAAGATGCTGTGGACACCTTCGGCCTCTAGAGCCTTTACGAACAACGCAGCCGCTTTCATTCGTCACTCCATTCTTAAACAGCGTTCTCTTAAACAGCGTTCAAGCAACGGCCAAGAATGCAATCAGTCGCGTTCAGTCGATGTGAGATCGTCCACCACGCGCAGATTCAGTTCACCATCGGCCAGCCGTGCACGTACCTCGGTCGCGGGTTCGACGCCCGCCGCCGAACGCAATACATGTCCTTGCGCGTCAAACAGGATCGAATAACCGCGGTCGAGTGTCGCCAGGGGGCTGACCGCATGCATCGTCCGGCCGGCCTGGTCGAGTGCCTGGCGACGGCGTTCCAGGATGCGCACGATGGCGCGACGCAGGCGCAAGTCCTGCTCGGCCAGCCGTCGCTGCAGCAGGGGCAATTGCTGGCGCGGATGGCGAGCCAGCAACCGGGCATGCAGGCGTTCCAGCCGACGCTGTCGCTGCTGGCTGCGCTCGCGTTGCACCGCATGCAGGCGGCGCAAGAGATGCTTCAGCCGCTCGTGGTCGCGCGCCAGGCGCGCCTGCGGACGCTGTGCCTGCAGGCGCGCATACAGATGATCGCTGCGCTGGCTCAGCGTATGCAGCCGGCGTTGTTGCAGCGAACCTAAGCGCTGCTGCAGTTGGCGCAGATGACGCAGGCTGGCCGCGCGATCGGGTACCAGCAGTTCGGCGGCGGCCGAAGGTGTCGGTGCGCGCAGGTCGGCGACGAAATCGGCGATCGAGAAATCCACTTCGTGCCCGACCGCCGAAACCACAGGTACGTCACTGGCATAAATCGCTCGCGCGACGTTTTCGTCGTTGAAGGCCCAGAGGTCTTCGAGCGATCCGCCGCCGCGGGTCAACAGCAGCACGTCGTAACGGCCGCTGCGGGAGGCCTTGCGCAACATTGCGGTAATTGCCGGCGGTGCTTCGCGTCCCTGTACAGGCACAGGCAACACCTCCACGTCGACCAGCGGCCAGCGACGCGACAGCACGCTCAGTACATCGCGAATGGCCGCGCCGGTCGCCGAGGTGATCACGCCGATCCGGCGCGCATAGTGGGGCAGGGGTTGCTTGTGTTCCTGGTCGAACAGGCCTTCGGCGCCGAGCTGTGTCTTGAGCCGTTCGAACTCCCGGCGCAGTGCGCCTTCGCCGGCCGGTTCCATCTGTTCGGCGACCAGCTGAAATTCGCCGCGGGGCTCGTACAAGCCGACACGTGCACGCAACAGCACATGCATGCCATCGACCGGCTTGAAGGTGAGCCGCGTGGTCTTGGGACGGAACATCGCGCAACGTACCTGCGCGTCGCTGTCCTTGAGCGTGAAATAGATATGCCCGGAAGCCGGTCGCGCCACATTCGACAGCTCGCCCTCGATCCACACCAGTGGCAGCGCATCTTCCAGCAGGCCGCGCACCAGCCGGTTCAGCGAGCTGGGGGTGAGGATCTGCCGTGGCGGGGCGCCGCCTTGGTCGTTGAAGTCGTCGGGGCTGTGCATGAAAGCGCGAGACTAGCACGATTGCGCGGCCGAGCCGATGCTCGCCGTAGTGTTATCGAACAGCGACTTACATGGCTTAGTTAAAGCATTGATTCAGGAGGCGCTGGGCTGATCTTCGGCTTCCTGCAGGCGCCGTCGGTGTCGCCGACGCATCCGCCAGGTACGGATACCCAGGTTGAGCGCGAACCAGGCAGCGAAGAGGCCGACCGGCCAGCCGATCGCGGCCGGCCAAAGGATCGCCACGACCGCGATGACCGCCAGTATCACCGTGCCCAACAGCAGGGGGCCGGTCTCCGTATCGCCCAGTACCCTGCGGTTGCTCAAGGCCGCACCGACACTGTTGGCCAGCCGCAATGCACCGGCGGCCGCGCGACTCGAACTGCCACTACGCTCACCGGGCCGTCGCCGTGGGCGCGGCTGACTGCGACGGATGCTTTCGGCCGCCGTGCGCCGACGCCGTGGCAAGAGCACGATCTCGGTGGCATTGCCCAGATCCCGTTCGTATTGCTCGGCCAGTTGTGTGGCAAAGCCGGCGTCTTCCACCGCGACATCGATCTCGCGATTGTTCAACCAGCTGGCGACATTGAGATTGGATGAGCCGACCCGTCCCCAACGGGCATCGGCCACCGCGGTCTTGGCATGCAGCATCGAGCCGTTCCATTCGAAGACGCGGATGCCGGCTTTCAACAAGGGGCGGTAACCGGAACGCGACATGCCGGCCACCAACGGAATATCGCTGCTGCCCGGCACCAGCAGGCGGACGTCCACGCCGTCCTGCGCCGCCGCGGCCAGGGCTTGCACATAGGGTGCGACGCCGACGAAATACGCATCGGTCAGCCATAACGACTTGCGCGCCATGGCCGCTATTTGCTGGTCCAGGCGATACATGCCGGCGGTAGCAGGTTGCGTGGCGATGACACGCAGTTCGACGCTGCCTGCTTCTTCAACCAGGCCAGGCAGGAAGCTTGGCAGCGGTGAGCCCATGCTGCTCCAGCTTTGCGCAAACGCCTGCTCCAGCTCGGCCACGGCCGGGCCGCGCAACATCACGCCGGTGTCGCGCCAGGGTTCGATGCCACGCTTGGCATCGCCCAACCATTTGGCGCTGATGCACACGCCCGACAGCGAGCCGATACGCCCGTCGACCACCAATAACTTACGGTGGTCGCGGCTGATCCAGCCGAGCGGTTCGCCGAGCTTCGGCGGGTTGAACACACGGACCTGGCCGCCCGCCGCGCGCAACGGTTCCCAGAACCGGGCACGCGACTGACCCAGGCATCCCATCCAGTCGCACACCACCGCCACCAGCACGCCTTGCCGTGCGCGCTCGACCAGTGCGTCGAGGAAGGCGCGGCCGACCTCGTCGTCACGAATGATGTAGTTCTCCAGCAGCACCCGTTCGCGTGCGCCACGGATGGCAGCCAGCCACGCTTCGTAATGCGCGGCGCCATCGATCAACAGTTCGATCGCATTGCCGCCCAGCAGTGGCGCACCGGCCGCCCGGCTGAGGGCTTGCTCGGCCAGCAGGCGTTGGCTTGAAAGAGACTGGTTTGGTGACGCAGGAATCTGAGCTGACATGAAGCTGAGTGTAGGGGACCGGAGGGTATGCGCAATGTCGCTGGCTTCTGTCATGATCGCGCCATGTCGATCACCCATCGTCACACGGATACGGAACTCTGTGCGCTGGACATCATGGCGCGACTGGGCTCGACGCTGCGTATCGCCGCGCCCCTGGGACTGGGCAAGCCGCATGGGCTGCTGAACGCTCTGTATCGACTGACTGCCAATGACGCGTCCTGCTCGATGCGCTTGTACACGGCACTTTCACTGACCCGCCCCCGACCCGCGCCGGGTCTGGAAGCACGCTTCCTGCAACCGTTTCTCGATCGCCATTTCGGCGAGGATTTCGAAGATCCGGCCTACGCGGTCGACCAGGCGCGCAACGCCTTGCCCGGCAATGTTGCCGTGCACGAGTTCTATATGCAGTCCGGTGCGTTGTTGCATTCCAGTAGCGCCCAGCGCGACTACATCAGCCAGAACTACACCCATGTCGCACGCGACCTGGTCGAGCAGGAGATCAACCTGCTGGTGCAATTGGTTGCCCGCCGCGAGACGCCCGAAGGGCCGCGCTACAGCCTCTCGTGCAACCCGGACCTGACGCTGGATTTTCTCGCCCGCATCAAGGCCAGCGGCAAGCCCCGGCCCTTGTGTGTGGCGGTGGTGCATCCACAGTTGCCTTATATGGGCGGCGATGCCGAGGTGCCGGCGGAATTCTTCGATATCGAACTGACCCCGTCGCACTCACCGCGATTGTTCGCGTTGCCACGCGCGCAGGTGGATGTCGCCGAATACGCGCTTGGCCTGCATGCCAGTGCCTTGATCAAGGACGACGGCTGCCTGCAGATCGGTATCGGCACCTTGTCCGATGCGCTGGTCAAGGCGCTGATGTTGCGCCAACAAGAGAATGTGCACTGGCGTCGCGCGCTGGTTGCACTGGATACATCACGCGTCACGCACAAGCTGGCCGCGCGCGGCGGTGGCCTGGCGCCATTCGTGCGAGGCCTGTACGGCGCGAGCGAGATGGTGATGGATGGCTTCATGCAGCTGGCGCGCGTGGGCATTATCAAGCGTCGCTCCTGGGACACGCTGGCACTGGAACGCGCCTCGGCCGAAGGGCGCCTGGATTCGCACACGCCGGGCGGGCATTACCTGCGCGGTGCTTTTTTTCTCGGTTCGCGCGAACTGTACGAGTGGCTGCATGCGACCGAGCAAAGCGATCCGGATGCGATCGACATGTGCCGCGTCTCCAACGTCAACCAGTTGTACGGCGATCATCAGGCGCTGGCCACGCTGCAGCGGCGCGGCGCGCGTTTCTTCAATACCTGCATGATGGCCACCTTGCTCGGTTCGGCGGTGTCGGACGGACTCGATGACGGCCATGTCGTCAGCGGCGTCGGCGGGCAGTACAACTTTGTTGCGATGGCGCACGAGCTGCCGGAAGGGCGTTCGATCCTGTTGCTACGTTCGACCCGCCGCGTGCGTGGCACGGTGCAGTCCAATATCCGCTGGAACTACGGCCACACCACGATCCCGCGTCATCTGCGCGATATCTTCGTCACCGAATACGGCGTGGCCGACTTGCGCGGCAAGACCGACAGCGAATGCATCGAAGCGATGCTTGCGATCACCGACGCGCGTTTTCTCGATGCGCTTTGTGCGGAGGCCAAATCCAACGGCAAGCTCGCGGCCGACTTTCAGATTCCGGAAAAATGGCGTCGCAACACGCCGGAAAATCTGCGCGAGGCGTTGGATCCTTTGCGGCGTAAGGGCCTGTTACCGGAGTTTCCGTTCGGTTCCGATTTCACCGAAGTGGAGCGGCAATTGCTTCCTGCCTTGTCCTGGTTGAAATCGTCCAGCGACAGTTTGCGTGGCAAGTGGGGTCTGGTGCGTGCCGCGTTCCGGCCGGGCGAGTTCATACCCGGCGAAGATGAAGCGCTGCAACGGATGAATCTGGCCGACCCGCATGGGTTGGGTATCAAGGGGCGTATCGAGCGACGGCTGCTGGTGGCTGCCTTGCGTAGGGGCGAGCGGCGATAACCGCATTTCCGGTGGTGTTGTGGCGAGGCGGCTGCGACCGAACGGAGCCTCGAAGAACCTCTGTTTTCATCGTCGTCCCGGCCTTCGCCGGGATGACGAGTAGGTGAGGTTTTCGGGGCTCCGTTAAGTCGCAATACGCCGCAAGCCCAGCTGACAAAAAACAAGGCCATTCAACGCCTTCCCAAGGGTCGCCCCGGTTTGTCATGAAGCCGCCAGCCCGCATGAAGTATCCTTGATACCCCAGCCGCCGCCCTGATGGCGGCTCCAGCCTCCGGTTATTTCGTACATGAGCGTGATCGACCAGCGTTCCACCCTCTTGGCCGCCACGGCCGAACCCGAGCCGCGACGTCCCAGTGTCGGCGTCCAGATCGGCAAGGTCATCGTCGGTGGCGGTGCACCCATCGTGGTCCAGTCGATGACCAATACCGACACCGAGGACCCGGCCAGCACCGCCAAGCAGATTGCCGAGCTGGCGCGCGCGGGTTCCGAACTGGTGCGCATTACGGTCAACACGCCGGCCGCCGCCGCTGCCGTGCCGCGCATTCGCGAACGCCTGGAAATGATGGGCGTGAACGTGCCGATCATCGGCGACTTCCACTACAACGGCCACCAGCTGCTCGAAGCCGAGCCGGCGTGTGCCGAAGCACTGGCGAAGTACCGCATCAACCCGGGTAACGTCGGTTTCGGCAAGAAGAAAGACAGCCAGTTCGCCGCGATCATCGAAAAGGCGATCCAGTACGGCAAGCCCGTGCGCATCGGTGCCAACTGGGGTTCGCTCGACCAGAGCATGGTCGCGACCCTGATGGACGAGAACGCACTACGCGCCCAGCCCTGGGATGCGGCGCATGTCGCACGCGAAGCCCTGATCCGTTCGGCGCTCGACTCAGCGGCGCGTGCCGAAGAGATCGGGCTGGCGCGCGACCGCATCATCCTGTCGTGCAAGGTATCGGGCGTGCAGGAACTGATCGCGGTGTATCGCGATCTGGCCGCGCGTTGCAACTACGCCTTGCATCTGGGCCTGACCGAAGCGGGCATGGGCTCGAAAGGCATTACTGCCTCCAGCGCCGCACTTGCCGTGCTGATGCAGGAAGGCATTGGCGACACCATTCGTATTTCGTTGACGCCCGAACCGGGCGGGGCACGCACGGGCGAAGTCATCGTCGCGCAGGAACTACTGCAAACGATGGGCCTGCGTGCATTCACGCCCTTGGTCACCGCCTGCCCGGGCTGCGGCCGTACCACCAGCGAATTTTTCCAGGAGCTGGCCAAGACGGTGCAGGAGCACGTGCGCGAGAAAATGCCTGAGTGGCGCGTGAAATACGACGGCGTGGAAAACCTCACCCTCGCGGTGATGGGTTGCGTGGTCAACGGCCCGGGCGAATCCAAGCACGCCAATATCGGTATCTCGTTGCCGGGTAATGGCGAGGCTCCCTCGGCACCCGTGTTTATCGATGGCGAGAAGGCGATGACCTTGCGTGGCGAAAACATCGCCGCGGAATTCGTCGGTATCCTCGACAACTACGTTGCCAGCAAATACGTCGCACGCGGTGCCTGAGTGACTCGCGTCGACGATAAAGAGCAAGCCATCGTCGACGTCTGGCACGGCAATGCCGCGCCCTGGACGCGTGCCGTTCGCGAACAGACCATCGAAAGTCGCAGGCTGGTAACCGACGAAGCCATCGTGCGTGCCGTGCTTGCCCAGGCGCCGCGTCGTGTACTCGACGTCGGTTGCGGCGAAGGCTGGCTGGCGCATCGCCTGAGCAAGGCCGGATTGCAGGTGACCGGCGTCGATACCGTGCCCGAGCTGCTCGTCGCGGCACGCATGCAGGGCGGCGATTTTCGAGAGCTTTCCTATGCGGATCTTGCCGCCGGCGCATTGCCTGAACGCTTCGACGCGGTGATCTGCAATTTTTCCTTGCTGGGCAAGGCGTCGGTCGACGATTTGCTCAAGGCCATGCCGACCATGCTGCAGCCGGGTGGCGTTTTGCTGATCCAGACCCTGCACCCCTTGGCCGACAGCAGTGCCCTCTACCTGGACGGTTGGCGCGATGGCTCCTGGGCAGGCTGTGGCGATGGCTTCGGTCAGGCCGCTCCCTGGTACTTCCGGACGCTGGCAGGGTGGCAGGCCAGTTTCGCCGCAGCGGGCCTGTATATCTCAGCGCTGGATGAGCCGCTGCACCCTCGTACGGGTCGTCCTGCCTCGATCGTGTTCATACTCAAGGCCGCCACTCAAGTTTCGGCGTGACCTGCCGGACTCGCACAACGTGCTCAGATGAGGTAATAAGCCGTAGGGCTACCTTGGGGCGCAGAGGGTGGCTCGGGCTTGCCGTGACAAGCGGCGGTTCGACAGGGGGCTGACGCCGCGGAGGACATCCGGAGTGACGATCAAGCCGCAACTGCGTATTGCGTTGATTTACGTCATCGTATCGGTGCTGTGGATCTGGCTATCCGATCGGTTGCTGGTGGCCGTCTTGCACGACCGGTACCTGTTTTATCGGGTCATGGTCCTCAAGGGCTCGTTCTTTGTCGTATGCACCGGCGTACTGATCTACTGGCTGGTTTCGCGCGATATGCGCCGTATGGATCGGGTCAACCAGCGACTGCGCGATGGCCATCTGCAGTCACTGCAGGTGCTGGTTTCGGCCATGGACATCCGGCACAAGGAAACCAGCGACCACTCCGAGCGCGTCATGCGCATGGCCACCGGGCTGGCGCGGCTTGCAGGGATACGCGGGCAGGCGCTGCGCAATCTTCGTTTCGGTGCCTTGTTGCACGACATAGGCAAGCTGGCCTTGCCCGATAGCGTATTGGTCAAGGCAGGCCCGCTCACCCCGGACGAAATCGCGGTGATGCGAACCCATACGCGCATCGGTCATGAGATGTTGCGGCAGATCGAGTTTCTGCGTGATGCCACCGATATCCCGTTCGCGCATCATGAACGCTGGGACGGTGCCGGTTATCCGCAAGGCTTGAGCGGGGAAATGATTCCGTTGGCAGCACGGGTCTTCAGTGTGGTGGACGTATGGGATGCACTCAGTCATCCGCGCGTGTACAAGCCCGCGTGGCCGGAAGACCAGGTCATCGACTATTTGCGTAATGCCGCCGGCAGTCAGCTCGATCCGCACCTGGTGAAACTGTTCCTTGCGCATTACGACGAACTGGTTTTGCTGGGCACCAACGAGGTGCCCGAGTTGCTCTCGATCTAGTGATCAGATGGCATCGCCAGCGACCAGACCTTCGTCGCACAGGCGCGCCAACAGCTGCGGCGTAAACTCCGACCAGTTACCCGGCTGACCAGGCAGGTGGTTGAGCTGCGCCACCACGCGCAAGAACTGCGCGCGCGGGTATTCCACGGCGCCCATGCTCAGCAGATGCGGGTTGGTGACCTGGGCATCGATCAGAGGAAAATCCCAGCCCCGCAGCAGCCGCGCCAGGGCGATCAAGGCCAGCTTGGAGCCGCCGCTTTCGCGGCTGAACATCGATTCGCCACAGAACAGCCGGCCGACCGCGACGCCGTAGACGCCACCGACCAGCCGCTCGCCATCCCATACTTCCACGCTATGCGCATGGCCGGTCTTATGCAGCGCCACATAGGCCTGGACCATGGCCGGAATGATCCAGGTCCCGATCTGTCCCGGCCGTGGCGAGGCGCAGGCTTCGACCACCTCACGGAAGGCATGGTCGATGGTGACGCGCCAGCGTTGGCGGCCCAACAGCCGTCGCAGGCTGCGGTTGGCGTGCAGTTCGGCGGTATGAAAAACGCAGCGCGGATCGGGCGACCACCACAGAATCGGCTCGTCGTCGTTGAACCACGGAAAGATGCCCTGCGAGTACGCGGCCAACAACCGGCGCGGAGTCAGATCGCCGCCAAACGCCAACAGCCCATTGGGCTCGCGCAGCGCGTTGCGCGGGTTGGGGAAGCGCTCCGGCCGCGTGCTGTCGAGTAGGGGCAGGGTGAGCGTTGCTGACATGGGGCTTAGCCTAACCTACGGCGGCGGCTTTTTTCTCGGGTGCGCATGCGCCCTTTCTTATCCGCATCACCATTTGCCTGATGTATTTCACGACCGCATCGGGGCGATCTCCCTGGATGTCGTGCCCGCTGAGCGGAATCAAAATATTGCGACCCTGGGTGGACAGATTTGCGATGCGGTCGTGGCCAGCCATCCAGGCAGCTCGGGCGGCGCTGGCTTGCGCCAGCGGGTAGTCGTGAAATTGATTTCCGGCCGTCAGCACCACCAGCGGCATGTCACCGAAATTCGGGTGCGCATGGCGAACTTCGAGTTCGGTGGGCGAAAGGCCGCCGCCGGGCGGAGCGATACCTTGTTCCATTTCCGATACATACGCGGCCTGTTGTTTGGCCTGACTGCTTTCGCGATCGAGCGCACGGTGAATGAGCTGGTCCGGATTGGGCGGATCGTCCAGGCAGGCGGCATGCTGAGGCCGCTGCAGCTTGCCTTGCGTGGCCCACGCAAGACATTGCCTGGCCTGATCCATATCGTTGGCGTCCTCTGCCTTCCACGCCTGTTTTTCCGCAGCTGTCCAATTCGCGGTAATGACGTCGTCTTGTCCGACAAACGCCGGGTCGACAAATAGCAGGCCCGCGACATCGTTGGGAAAGCTTGCGGCGTAAAGACTTTCGTAGAGGCCGCCGCTCGAGTGACCGACGAGTACAACCGGTGTTGTCAGCGGGGCACGATGAATCAACCGATGCAGGTCGTCGACGATATGCAACGCATCGGAGGGTCGTTGCGCGGCGTCGCTGAAACCGAAGCCCGCACGATCATACGAGCAGGCGCGCGTAAAACCCGCCACGGCCCGTTGGACTTTGCGAAACGCTATCGAGTCTTCGCCCAACCCGGCTTCGAAAATGACCGTCGGCGCGCCTTGGCCCAGGCAGAAGAGATTCAGTCGTCGGCCGTGATCGATGTCGACCAGGGTGTGGGCGTGGGTATATTCGATCGATGGCACGGTAGGGAAGGTGGCTGCGTGTGCGGCGCATAGGGTGGCTACGTAGAGTGCGACCGAGGCGGGCTTGATCAAAGCGCCCCCTCACCCCAACCCTCTCCCCCGGCGAAGCCAGGGGAGAGGGGGCAGAACTTGCCTCAGTCGAACTCCCTCTCCCCTGGCTCTGCCGGGGGAGAGGGTTGGAGCCTGCCCCGGACTTGATCCGGGGGTGAGGGGGCGCTTTTGAATCTCACCGCTGCGCATACGGACTATGCTCCATCAAATCCTGTGCATACCCATCCATATGCAAGGCCTCGCGTTTCAAGGCCTGGCGTACTGCGTCGCGAAAACCTTCGTCGGCAAGATAGTGGCGTGAATGCGTGCGCACCGGCAGAAACCCGCGTGCGAGCTTGTGTTCGCCCTGCGCGCCCGGTTCGAACCGTTGCAGACCATGTTCGATCGCATAGGCGATGCCCTGGTAGTAGCACAGCTCGAAGTGCAGGCCGGGCAGGTCGACCGTGGCGCCCCAGTAACGTCCGTACAAGGTGTGACTGCTGCGCAAGAACATCGCCATCGCAAAGATGGTCGAGCCGCTGCGTGCGATCGCCACCTGGACACGATCGCCCAGGCGTTGGCCCAGGTCGACGAAAAAAGCTTCGGTCAACGCAGCATGATTGCCCTTGGCGTCGAACGTCGATTCGTACAGCGCATGGATCTGATGCCACTGCTCGGCGTCGAGCGAATCGCCGCCGCGCATTTCGATGCGCATGCCGCTCTGCATGACCTGGCCACGTTCATGGCGGATGTTCTTGCGCTTCTTGTGATTGAGCGCCGCGAGAAAATCGCCGAAATCGCTGTAGCCGCGGTTGGGCCAGTGAAACTGCACATCCGAGCGTGCCAGCCAGTGTTCGTCAAACGCTGGCAGATCGTCATCGGTAAGAAAGTTCGCGTGCGCCGATGACAGACCGTAGCGATCGACCTGGGCGCGCATGGCTGCAACCAGCGCCTGGCGTCGCAGATCGCTTTCGGCCGTGTTGCCGACCAATAGACGCGCGCCGGTCACCGGCGAATAGGGCACGGCGTTGAGCAGCTTGGGATAGTAGTCGCCACCGGCGCGCTCCCAGGCGCCCGCCCAGCTCCAGTCGAACACGAACTCGCCGTGCGAATTGCCCTTGAGGTAAAGCGGCGCGGCGGCGACCAGCTTGTCGCCTTCATGCAGCACGAGGTGATGCGCGCGCCAGCCAAAATCGTCCCGGATGCAGCCGGTGGTTTCCAGCGCCGACAGAAACGCATGCGACAGAAAAGGATTGTCATCCGGGAGCAGGGCATCCCAGGCGGCAGCGGGCAAGTCGGCGATGCTTTCGTGGAAGCGGGCTTCGATCACTCGGGAGACTTTAAGGGCGAGAACGTGTTCCCTTGGTTGTCATCCCGGCCTACGCCGGGACGACGAACTGGGTGAGGCCATAGCGCAGATCAAACCACTGGTGTCTGCTGATCCAGCCAACGTTCCGCATCCAGCGCGGCCATGCAGCCGAAGCCGGCCGAGGTCACGGCCTGACGATACACATGATCGGCGACGTCGCCCGCGGCGAACACGCCGGGGATATTGGTCATCGTCGCCATGCCGTCCAGACCCGAACGGATCTTGATGTAGCCGTCGCGCATGTCCAACTGGCCGTCGAAGATGCCGGTGTTGGGCGTGTGGCCGATCGCCACGAAGAAGCCGGTGACATCCAGGTCGCGGGTGGCGCCGGTGTTCACGTCTTTCACGCGCACGCCGTTCACACCGCTGTTGTCGCCCAGTACCTCATCCACCGCGTGGTTCCAGATGAGCTCGATCTTGCCGGCGGCGGCCTTCTCGAACAGCTTGTCCTGCATGATCTTTTCCGCGCGCAATTTGTCGCGACGATGCACCAGGTACACCTTGCGGGCGATATTGGACAGGTACAGCGCCTCTTCGACCGCCGTATTGCCGCCGCCGACCACCACCACGTCCTGCTCGCGGAAGAAGAAGCCGTCACAGGTGGCGCAGGCCGATACGCCCTTGCCCTTGAAATGCTCTTCGCTGGCCAGGCCCAGGTACTTGGCGGTCGCACCGGTGGTAATGATCAGTGCGTCGGCGGTGTACTCGCCTGAATCGCCCTTGAGGCGGAACGGGCGCTGCTTCAGGTCCACCGTATGGATATGGTCGAACACCATCTCGGTCTTGAAGCGCTCGGCGTGCTCGGCCATGCGCTGCATCAAGGCGGGCCCCTGCAACCCCTCCACGTCACCCGGCCAGTTGTCGACGTCGGTGGTGGTCATCAGCTGCCCGCCCTGCTGCAGGCCGGTGATCATGGTCGGCTTCAGGTTGGCGCGGGCAGCGTACACGGCAGCCGTATAGCCGGCGGGGCCGGAGCCCAGGATCAGCAGGCGGCTGTGCTTAGGGGTCGTCATTGATATAATCCTTAAAGTTTGCAGGCAGCTTGAATCACTATTCGCTCCACATCCTGCGGCGGTTTCACCTAAGACCGCCTTCAGGCATCAGAGAACGAGTTTTGAACCCGCAAGGATGGGGAAGACACGCAGCCGATTCAAGGCGCAGGCGACTGTAACGCTATCCGCGATGGCCAACATCGCGGTTTTTTGTGCACTGACAGGATCTCCCACTCCCCATGCGTATCGGCATTCCTTCTGAAACCAAGACCCTAGAGGGTCGCGTTGCCCTGGTCCCCGCTGCCGCCGCCGACCTGGTTCGCCGCGGCCACGAAGTATTCATCCAGGCCGGCGCCGGCCTGAAGAGCGGCTTTTCCGACGAGTCATACACCAAGGTCGGCGTGAAACTGGCCGCTGACGCCGCCGCCCTGTACGAGGCTGGCGAGCTGATCGTCAAGGTGAAGGAGCCGGTCGCTGGCGACCTGGCCCTGCTCAAGAAGCACCATCTGCTGTTCTGCTACCTGCACCTGGCCGCCGAGCCGGCGCTGACCAAGAGCCTGCTGGACATCGGCCTGACCGGCGTCGCATTCGAATCGGTCGAGGAAGACGGCGGCCTGCCGCTGCTGCTGCCGATGTCGGTGATCGCCGGCCGCATCGCCACCCAGATCGGCACCACGCTGCTGCATCGTCCGCAGGGCGGCAAGGGCAAGCTGCTGGGCGGCATGGCCTCGACCCCGCGCGGCAAGGTCGTCGTGCTGGGCGCGGGCGCTGCCGGCGGCAATGCCGCTGCGCTGGCCGCCGCTGCCGGTGCCAACGTGGTGGTGTTCGACAAGCGCCAGGACCGCCTGGCCGAAATGATGGCGATGGGCCCGAACGTCACCGCCCTGTACGCCTACGAGTCCTCGGTGGCCGAAGAAGTGCGCGATGCCGACATCGTCGTCGGTGCCGTGCTGATCCCCAGCGCCAAGGCGCCGCGCGTGGTCACCGAAGAAATGGTCAAGACGATGGAGCCCGGCTCGGTGCTGGTCGACATTTCGATCGACCAGGGCGGCTGCTTCGAGACCTCGCGTCCGACGACCTGGAAGGAACCGACCTACGACGTGCACGGCGTGACGCATTTCTGCGTGACCAACATGCCGGGCGCCGTGCCGCAGACCTCGTCGGTGGCCATCTCGGCCGCGATCCTGCCGTACGTGCAGCGTCTGGCCGGCGGCAACGAGTGGCGCGACTTCGCTCCGCTCAAGGCCGGTATCAATGTGGACGGCGGCAAGCTGGTGCACCCGGCCCTGCTGGGCTGATAGGCTCCGCCCGATGGGGAACGGAGGCCTCGGGCTTCCGTTCCCCTTTTCTTTTTTAGCTTTTTCAATTAATTACAGCATTAAGCCAAGGTAAGACCTACGACAGGGTATGCTCTTGCGCCTAAGAGGGGCAGGGATGCTTACAGGGGAGCATTACGCTATGTCGGCAATAACCTACCCACGGTCTTTTATTGATTGCAGTTTATGAGGAATCCCAAACCGGTGGCGCGTAGCGCAAAAGCAACATCCAAAAAGGAAAAGCCGCGCGAGGGGCTCAGCGAAGAGCTCAAGCGTCGTCTGCGCGAGGCTGGCGCCTTGTTGCTGCTGCCGCTCGCTTTGTATCTGCTGGTTTGCCTGTTCAGCTACAACGACCAGGACCCGAGCTGGGGCCATGCCAGCACGGCCGAGCATGCCCACAATCTGGGCGGCGAAGTGGGCGCGAACATCGCCAACCTGCTGCGCTACATCTTCGGCCTCGTCGCTTATTGTTTCCCGTTGTTGCTGCTGATCCTCGGCGTGCAGGTGCTGCGTCATCGCGGCGAGCGTAATGTGCAGCCGTGGGAGCCGTCGATGCGGCTGATTGGCTTTGTACTGTTTTTCATCACCACGCCGGCCCTGGCGTGGTTGAACCTGCACGACGTGCAGATTCTGCCGGAAGGCGCAGGCGGCATTGTCGGTCGCTGGGTTGGCCATGGTTTGTTGCGTGCCTTTGGCGACAAAGGTGCGCCGTTGCTGTTGCTCGCCTTGTTCCTGATCGCCGTCACGCTCGCCACCGGCCTGTCCTGGTTCAAGGTGATGGACCTGCTCGGTGCCGGCGTGGTCAAGCTCGGCAGCTGGTTCGGCGGCAAGCTCAAGGAAGCCCCCGAAGCTCTGGCCGCGCGTCAGGCACGCGCCGAACGCGAAGTGGTCAAGAAGGTCGAGGCGGTCAAGCAGGCCAAGCGCGAACCGGTGCGTATCGAATCGGCGCCGACGCCGGTGATCAAGAGCGAACGCGCCCGCCAGGAAACGCAGATTCCGTTGTTCACCGGCGCTGCCGCACCGGGCGAACTGCCGCCGCTGTCCCTGCTGGACGAAGCACCGCCGCAAGGCCCGGGCTATTCGGAAGAAACCCTCGAAGTGCTGTCGCGCCAGGTCGAGCTGAAGCTCAAGGACTTCCGCATCGAGGCAAAGGTCGTGGGCGTCTATCCGGGCCCGGTGATCACGCGCTTCGAACTGGAACCTGCTGCCGGCGTGCGCGGTTCGCAGGTGTCGAGCCTGGACAAGGACATTGCGCGCGGGCTGTCCGTGGTCAGCGTGCGCGTGGTCGACGTGATTCCGGGCAAGAACGTGATCGGCCTGGAAATCCCCAATACCAAGAAGCAGATCGTCTACCTGTCGGAGATATTGCGCTCGGACAAATACGACCAGCTCAAGTCGCCCTTGGCGTTGGCACTGGGTAAGGACATCGCCGGCAAGCCGACCGTGGTCGACCTGGCCAAGATGCCGCACTTGCTAGTGGCCGGTACCACCGGTTCGGGCAAGTCCGTGGCGGTGAACGCGATGGTGTTGAGCTTGTTGTACAAGTCCAGCCCCAAAGACGTGCGCATGATCATGATCGACCCGAAGATGCTGGAGCTGTCGGTCTACGACAAGATTCCGCATCTGCTCGCGCCGGTCGTCACCGACATGAAAGAAGCCGCCAACGCGCTGCGCTGGTGCGTGGGCGAAATGGAGCGTCGCTACAAGCTGATGGCCGCGGTCGGCGTGCGCAACCTCGCTGGTTTCAACAAGAAGGTGAAGGACGCCGAGAATGCCGGTCAGCCGATGCTCGACCCGCTGTTCCGTCCGAATCCGGACATGCCCAACCTGGCGGCCGAGCCGCTGGAGCCGCTGCCGTACATCGTGGTGATCATCGACGAATTCGCCGACATGATGATGATCGTCGGCAAGAAGGTCGAAGAACTGATCGCGCGTCTTGCGCAAAAAGCGCGTGCCGCTGGCGTGCATCTGATCCTCGCCACGCAGCGTCCGTCGGTGGACGTGATCACCGGTTTGATCAAGGCGAACATCCCCACGCGCATCGCGTTCCAGGTGTCGTCGAAGATCGACTCGCGCACCATCCTCGATCAATCGGGCGCCGAAACACTGCTCGGCCATGGCGACATGCTTTACCTGCCGCCCGGCACCGCCACACCCGAGCGCGTACATGGCGCCTTCGTCGACGACCATGAAGTGCATCACGTGGTCGACTGGCTCAAGTCGCAGGGCTCGCCGCAATACATCGAAGGCGTGCTGGAAGAATCGCAGCCCACCGGCGACGGCAAGTTCATCAGCGACTCCGGTCTACCGTTGGAAGAAGAAGTCGGCGGCGACGCGGAAGCGCAGCTCTATGACAAGGCGGTGCGTATCGTCACCGAAAGCCGTCGCGCATCGATCTCCGGCGTCCAGCGACATCTGCGCATCGGCTACAACCGAGCCGCGCGCCTGATCGAACAGATGGAGCAGGAGGGCGTGGTCAGCGCACCGCAGCACAACGGCAATCGCGAAGTGCTGGCGCCGCCGCCGCCCAAGAACTAAACCTACTTCGTCATTCCGGCGCAGGCCGGAGCCCAGTGCCCTCGGTTTCAGGTTGTCGCGAAAATCGATACGCATCGCTACTGGGTTCCGGCCTACGCCGGAATGACGAGCTAAAAGCAAAGATCATCGGGATCTCCAATGAATCGTCTTATCGTCACTATTGCCACCTTCGCGCTCGCCTTCACCGCGCATGCCGCCACCGGCAACGCGCGCGCCAAGCTCGACGCGTTCGCTACCGGCCTGCACTCGCTCACCGGCAATTTCAGCCAGACCTTGACCGACGCCAACGGTCAGCCCGGCAAGTCCAGTTCGGGTACGCTGGCGTTGGAAGCGCCGCGTCAGTTCCGCTGGGAAACCACCGCGCCGTACAAACAGACCATCGTTGCCGACGGCAGCCGCGTATGGTTGTACGACCCGGACCTGGAGCAGGTCACCGTGCGCATCCAAAGTGGCGAAGAAGCACATAGCCCGCTCACGGTGCTGACCGATCTGAAGCAGATGGACCGCGATTTCAAAGTGACCGAGCAGGGCGAGCGCGACGGCCTGAGCTGGGTGCGCCTGACCTCGACCGCAAAAGATCCGCAGTTCGACTATGCCGACTTAGGCTTCGACGCCAACGGCCTGGCACGCATGACCTTCCGCGACCAGCTCGGTGCCACCACGGACATCCATTTCTCCGGCTGGCAGCGCAACGCATCGATTGCGCCGCAGACCTTCAACTTCGTGCCGCCCAAGGGCGCGGACGTAATCGGCGATGCGCCGGTGCTTACCACGCAGCCGATTAAAAATTAACGTCGGACGAACGGGTCGCGATTAAAGTCGCGATCAAAGCCCCCCTCACCCCAGCCCTCTCCCCCGGCGAAGCCAGGGGAGAGGGGCGCACTGAGGCAAGTTTGAACTTTGCGCGCTTTTTAGCTCCCTCTCCCCTGGCTCTGCCGGGGGAGAGGGTTGGGGTGAGGGGGCGCAAGAGGCGATGCGAAGCGAGCCTGTAAACACCGCTCCAAACACAAGGACGAACAGATGTTCATAGTGTGGATGATTATCGGCGCAGTGCTGGGGGCACTGGCCGATCAGGGGTATTTCGGCGCATTGGTCGGCGCGGCGATCGGCTTGCTCTGGGCGCGCCAATCGCGCCTGTCGCGCGAGCTGTCCGCAACGCGCGTACGCTTGAATGAGCTGACGTTACCGCCAGCCGTGCAGTCGAGAGCAGAAGCCGACGCGATCGTGCATCGCGCAGCGGATATCGCACAGACGCAACAGCCGCCTGCGTACGTGCCGCCACCCGCGCCGGTCGCACCACCTCTGCCTGTCGCCTCAGCGCCCGACGCCTGGGCCGACGACATGCAGCGTCCACACACGCCAGCGATGCCGCCCTCCGTACCCAGCGGCCCGTCGCTGATCGAACGCGCCTGGGGCTGGTTCACCGAAGGCAATGTTCCGGTGAAAGTCGGCATCCTGGTGTTGTTCGCCGGTGTCGCCGCGCTGCTCAAGTACGCCTCCGACAGCGGCATGTTGCGCCTCCCGATCGGCCTGCGGCTGAGCGTCGTCGCCCTGGCGGCCATCGGCGGTCTCGCCTTCGGCTGGCGACAGCGTTCGCAACGACGCGTGTTCGGGCTCTCGCTGCAGGGTGGTGCGATCGGCGTCCTGATCATCGTGATTTTTGCCGCGTTCCGCTTGTACAACCTGATTCCGTCAAGCGCGGCATTCGCCTTGCTGTTGGTGCTGGTCGCCGGCATCGGCATGCTCGCCGTGCTGCAGGATGCGCTGGCGCTCGCCATGCTCGGCCTGGTCGCGGGTTTTGCCGCGCCCATCCTGGTCTCGACCGGGCAGGGCAGTCACGTCGCGCTTTTCAGCTACTACGCGATTCTGAATCTGGCCATTCTCGGCATTGCCTGGAAACGTTCCTGGCGCGTGCTCAACCTGCTCGGTTTCATCGCCACCTTCGGCATCGGCACGGCCTGGGGCGTGCTGAAATACGAGCCGCATCTTTTCAACAGCACCGAGCCGTTCCTGGTGCTGAATTTCCTGTTCTACCTGATCATCCCCTGGCTGCACGTGTTGCGCGCACCGGCCGATCGACGCCTGATCATCGACGGCAGCCTGATGTTCGGCAATCCCTTGATCAGCTTGTTGCTGCAGGGCGCCTTGCTGCAATGGGACCCGCGCGCGATGGCGTTCTCCGCGCTCGCCGCGGGCGTGGTCTACATCGTGTTTGCCTACGTCGTGCGCAATCATCCGGCGATGCGTTTGCTGCGTGAGACCTGGGCGGTACTGGCGGTAGCCTTCGCCACGCTGGCGGTGCCGTTGGCGCTCAATGCGAATGTCACCGGCAGCATCTTCGCGCTCGAAGGCGCGGGCCTGATCTGGCTGGGTCTGCGCCAGCAGCGCGCCTTGGCACGTTGGAGCGGCCTGTCGCTGCAACTGCTCGCGGCGTGCGCCTTGCTGCTCGGTCGCCACTGGTACCTGACGAATGAATGGCCGGTGCTCAATCGCGATTTCATTGGCGCCTTGCTGCTGATCGTCGCGGGTATCGCCAGTTGCGTGCTCTACGTGCGCAACGAAGGCGAGCGCTCGACCCACCGCCTGCTTGCCGTCGCGCTCTATGCGTGGAGCCTGCTGTGGTGGGTCGCTGCGTCCGGTACGGAAATCGGCCGCTTCGTCGACGTCAGGTTCTGGCCGGCCGCATGGTTCACTCTGCTCGCGTTCACTGCGTGGCTGATCGCCGAAGTAGCGCAGCGCGAGACACGATTCGAGCTGGGTGCCGTATTGCGTTACAGCCCGCCGGCCTTCCTGTTCGTGATGCTGCTGGTGTTGTTGCGGCTGGTCGAATTGCGCGAGCAACCCTTGGCCGGCTGGACACTGGCGGCGATCGTCGTTGCAGCGGCGTTCGGCTGGCGCACTCTGATCTGCCTGCGCGCCTTTGCACTCAGCGCCAGCCTGGCGCAGCTGGCATGGCTGTGGCGCTGGTGCGCGATCCTGGTATTGGCGATCTGGGTGGCCTTCGATGGTGCACGCTGGGTATCGACCAGTTGGGTCTTCGTACTGAGTTTTACCCCGGCGCTGCTGCTCACCGCGGTCGCACTGTGGCGCCCGCGCTGGATCGCGGCACCACTAGCCACGCATCTGCCGCAATGGCGCACGCCGCTGCTGTATTCGCTGTTTGCCTTGCTCGGCGTGCTTGCGCTGTTGGCCCTGGGCAGTGATGGCGATGCCACGCCGTTGCCGTATATCCCGTTGATCAACCCGCTCGAGCTGATGTTGCTGGCGATCGTGTTCTTCTTTGCACGCTGGTTGGCCGATGCGCAGACGCCGGTCGTGTTGAAACAGCAACGCGCATTGGTGGCCGGTGCGATCGTGCTGATCTTCGTGACCGACGCGACCTTGCGCGCGGTGCATCAGTTGGGTGGCGTCGGCTGGAGCGATGCGCTTGCCCAGTCCAGTCTCGCGCAGATGTCGCTTACCGTCGTGTGGAGCGTGCTCGGCCTGGTGGCCTGGGTGTGGGGCTCGCGTCGCGGGCATCGCATGCTGTGGCTGGCGGGCGCCATCATGATGGGCGTGGTACTGGCCAAGCTGCTGCTGATCGACCGTGCTCAGTTGGGCAACCTTTTCGGTATCGGTTCGTTTATCGCCTACGGTCTGCTTTGTACCGTCATCGGTTATCTCGCACCGGCGCCGCCGAAACAGGCGCCGCCGCTTTCATCTTCCAGGAAGGAGGGCACTCATGCGCCTTGATCTTCGTTTGTTCGGGTTGGCCTTGCTGTTGCCCGTAGCCGCGGCGCAAGCCAGCGCGCAGACCGATTACGCCTATGCGTTTGCGCTCGACACGAAAACGCCGAGCGAGGCCTATCGCGTTGCCTTGACGCCCGAGGTCTACGCGGCGATCAACCGCAACGCCAATCTGCAGGACATCGTGGTGGTCAATAGCGATGGGCAGCCGGTGCCGTTCGGACCGATGCCGGTCGAGCCGCCGCAGACGCGCGACTTCACCGCGCACACGCGAATGCTGCCGGTGCCGGTATCGCGCGATGCCGCCGGCACCGTGCGCGTGGAGCGCAATACCAACGGCGATATCGTGATCAACCAGGGCGCAGCGACTGGATCGGCCAAGCCGACGCAGTGGCTGATCGATGCCGGCAGCAGCGCCAGTGTCGAGCGCATCGAGCTCGATCCGGCGTCGGTGACGCAGGATCTTCAGTTGCATGTCGAAGTCGACGCCAGCGACGACCTGAAAAACTGGAGCCAGCGCGGCGATACCGGCAGCCTGACGCGCGTCAGCGGCCAGGGCGACGACGGCGGCGTGGAGCAGTTGTCGCTCGATGTCGGCGGCACACCGGCGCGTTATTACCGCATCCGCCTGATCGACGGCGACGTGGACTGGAGCAACGGCCACACGCCCAACGTCACCCTGCAGGGCAGTTATGTACCGACGCCCGCCGATACGTTGGCCACACTGAGTTGGCAGCGTGCACTGGAAGATACCAGGCAAAACGGCACGGATTTCGACTATCGCCTGATCGCCGCGTTGCCGCTGCAGGCCGCCAAGCTGGCGTTGCCCAGCAGCAACGTCGCCGCGCATGTCACGCTGCTGGCCGGCCAGGACGACAACGGCAAAATGCAATGGACGCCACTGGGCTCGGCGGACATCGTGCGTGTCGGTACCGGCGCCGCCGAGGCCACCTTGCGCTGGACCAGCCAACCGATCCAGCACCTGCGCGTGCATGTGGATACCGCGCTCGCGGCGCCGCCGACGCTGGTCGTGGGCTGGGAGCCGGATCAATTCATGTTCATGGCCGAGGGACACGCCCCGTACCGACTGCTGGCAGGCAGCTACGCCGCACGGCGTGGCGACTATCCGATGACCGCCTCGCTGGAAAAGCTGCGCGATGTGAAGCCCAGCGACTGGCTGCCGCCGGAGGCCGGGCTTGGTGCTCGTGCCGACGCCGGCGGTCCGAATGCGCTGCTGGCGCCCAAGCTGCCCTATGATTGGACGCGTCCCGTACTGTGGCTTGTACTCATCCTTGGCGCTTTGTTGATCGCGGGTATGGCATGGAGTCTGCTGAAGCAATCGCGCGGCGATCAACCGGCCCCCAAACCCTAAGTTCGACATGTCCCTCTTACCATCGAATACCGGGCTCTTCCCCGAGTCCGACGCGTTAAAGCCACTGGCCGAGCGCATGCGTCCGCGCAGCCTGGACGAGATCGTCGGCCAGCAGCGCGTGCTTGCACCCGGCAAGGCCTTGCGTCGTGCGCTGGAAGCAGGCCGTGTGCATTCGATGGTGCTGTGGGGGCCACCCGGTTGCGGCAAGACCACGCTTGCCTTGTTGGTGGCGCGTTACGCCGATGCGGATTTCCGTGCCATCTCGGCCGTGCTTTCCGGGCTGCCCGAAGTGCGCAAGGCCCTGGCCGAAGCCGAGGCCAATTTCGCGCAGGGCCGGCGCACCGTGTTGTTCGTCGACGAGGTGCATCGCTTCAACAAGGCGCAGCAGGACGCCTTCCTGCCGCATATCGAACGTGGCGTGATCATCTTTATCGGCGCGACCACAGAAAACCCGTCATTCGAATTGAACTCGGCGTTGCTCTCGCGTTGCCGCGTGCATGTGCTGGAATCTGTCTCCATCGACGACATCGTCGCCGCGCTCAAGCGTGCGCTTGCCGATACGGAACGCGGTTTGGGTGAGCTCGGTTTGCAGGTCGCCGACGAATCGCTGCGCTTGATCGCGCATGCCGCCGATGGCGATGTGCGTCGCGCACTTACGCTGCTGGAAATCGCCTCGGAGCTGGCCAACGACAACACCATCGACGATGCCACGCTGACCCAGGTGCTGGCCGATCGCACGCGTCGTTTCGACAAGGGTGGCGAGCAGTTCTACGACCAGATTTCCGCGTTGCATAAATCCGTGCGCTCGTCCGATCCCGACGCCGCCGTGTACTGGCTGACGCGCATGTTGGACGGCGGTGTCGATCCGCTTTACCTCGCGCGCCGCATGACGCGCATGGCCGTCGAAGATATCGGCCTGGCCGAACCGCGTGCCTGGCGCATGGCGCTGGATGCCTGGGACACCTACGAGCGTCTGGGCAGCCCCGAAGGTGAGCTGGGCCTGGCGCAGTTGGCGATCTGGCTGGCCATCGCCCCCAAGAGCAATGCCGCCTACATGGCCTATAACCAGGCCCGCGCCGTCATCGGCCAGACCGGTACCCTCGATGTCCCCATGCACCTGCGCAACGCCCCGACCAAACTGATGAAAGGTTTGGGTTACGGCAACGGCTACCAGTACGACCACGACGCCGAAGGCGGCATCGCCCTCGACCAGCAATGCCTTCCCGATGCGCTCGAAGGCATGGTGTTCTACGAACCGGTGGAGCGGGGGCTGGAAATCAAGCTGCGCGAGAAGCTGGCTGCCTTGCGCGAGTCACGCGCGCAGGCGAGGAAGAAGTAGCCCGTGGGGACGAAAGCTTCCCGCAAGTCGCCGTTCCGGCCTGCGCCGGGATGACGAAATTGTGAAGGGCCGTATTCCAAAACGCCAACTGGCCCCAGGTCAGCAGGTCAATCGGTTTGGTTATAGTGGCTAACAATCGCCACCCTTCAGATACGTTATGAATCGACCCGATCCGCTACCTGCCGGCGTCCCCCGAGTCCGCTCCGCCGGGCCGCAAGGTACCCAGCTGCTGTCCGTGCAGGAACTGCGGGAGTATGCCGAGGCGGTGCCGTCGTTCGACGAGCGGGCCAGTACCCACCAGCCGGTGCTGGAGGGTGTCAGCCAGGGGATCGAAGGGCGGCGTTTCGTGCTGCGCTCGGGGCGGCAGACGATCGGCCGGCGCAGCGACAGCAACATCATTCTCGACGACCTCAGCGTCTCGGCTTCGCATGCCTGGATCATCAACCAGCACGGCCACTATGTGGTCATGAACACGCTATCGACCAACGGCACCTTCGTCAACGAGCAGCGTATCCACGAAGCCGTGCTTAAACATGGCGACCGCCTGCGCCTGGGGCAGGTCGAGTTCGTCTTTCTGACCCGCGAACCGGACGAAGGCTCGGCGGCGCGGCTCGCGCTGCGCATCGTGGCCGGTATCGTCATGGTCGCGGCGGTGGCCGCGGCGGCCTGGTGGCTGGTTCGATAAGCCTGCCGTGAGCGTCGCGTCCATTCCGCAAACCATCGGCCGATACCGTATCGAAGGCATCCTCGGCGAGGGTGCCATGGCGGTGGTGTATGCCGGGTTCGATCCGGACATCGAACGCCGCGTGGCGATCAAATGCCTGCACCGCGAAGTAGCCGACGACCCCGACTATCGCCGCCGCTTTCTGGTCGAGGCGCGCGCCGCCGGCCACCTGACCCATCCGCACATCGTCACCGTTTTCGACGCGGGTGAAACCGACGATGGTCGCCCGTACATCGCGATGGAGCGCCTCACCGGTGAAACCCTCGCCAGCCGCGTCGCCACGCATGGTCTGCCACCGTTGCCGACGATCATCGAACTGATCACCCAGGTGGCTGCCGCGCTCGACTACGCGCACACCCAGGGTGTGATTCATCACGACATCAAGCCCGACAACATCGTGCTGGTCGACGGTTGGCATCACGCCAAGATCAGCGACTTCGGCATTGCCGAACGGCGCGGCAAGCAAGACGGGCGTGCAAGCAAACGTATCGGCGGTACGCCAGCCTATATGGCGCCCGAGCGCTTGCGCGGCGAAAAAAGCGGCGCGCGCAGCGACCTGTTCTCGCTCGGCGTCGTGTTGCACTGGCTGGTGACCGGCAAGCTGCCCTGGCCCGATCACGAAGACATCAGGCAGACCATCGCCGAACGACAGCAGCCATTGCCACCGGTAGAACCGCGCGACCCGGCTGCGCCATCGATGCTGGTGCATATCGTCGGCACCTTGCTGGCGCCGACGGTCGAAGCGCGCTACCAACGCGGCGCCGAAGTCGTCGACGACCTGCGCGTCGCGCAACGCGAATACGACCGCCTGCAAGAGCAGCCGCTGGTTAATCATTTCGTGTCGCTGCGCCTGCGCTGGGCCGGCGTACTCGGTGCGATCCTGACCATGGTGTTGATCCTTGGTTTGGCGTTGATCTATGGCAAGCAGAATCGCGCCGTCACCGGCCTTGCATTCGACTTCGGCGGTTCGATGGCGCACATGATCGCCAGCGAATCGGCGGAGAATCTGCTTCTCGGCGACCGCGCGGCCACACGTGCGTTGGTCGAGGACGTGGCACGCAATCAGCAGATTCATTACCTCGCCATCGCCGACCATGACGGCAACGTCGTAGCCAGTACGCGCGCGAACGAGATCGACCACCCGCTGCCGCCGATCAACGGCAAGAAGTACGAATCGCAGGCCAGCGATATTCAGAGCTACCTGAGTCCCGATAAGGGAGCAGGGCAGGACGATGTGCTGTTGTTTGACGTACCTGTGCTCTATCAGGTGAAAACCGTCGGTCAGCTACGCCTGGGCGTCAGCAACGCGCCACTGCACGCCGCGCAAAAGACCACGCTTGGCGTGATTCTTACCGTGTTGCTGGTGACCTTGACGGTGGTCATGGGCGCGGCGTATTGGCTGTTTCGCAGGCCGTTGATTTTGCTTGGCCTGGTGAGCGATGCGTTGCTGCGCGTTGCACGTGGCGATTTTGGTTATCGCATTCGTCTGGTTCGTGGTGACGAGCTTGGGCGGTTGTTTGTGTCGTTCAACCTGATGAATACGTCGCTGCAGAATCGCCGGCGCCTGGGTATTCGACCCGCGCGGCGCGTGCCGGCGGAAAGTGCGACGCAGCCGACGCGTATTTTGCCGGTGTCTGAAAAAGACGACGCTGGTTAGCATCCCGCGAGCAGCCAACCCCCTCACCCCAACCCTCTCCCCCGGCGTAGCCAGGGGAGAGGGAGCAAAAGCGCGAGACTTTGAAAGATTACCTCAGTCGGTCCCCTCTCCCCTGGCTATGCCGGGGGAGAGGGTTAGGGTGAGGGGGGCTTTAAGCCCTCACCCCATCAAAGCTGCTTAAGCCGATGCTTCAACTCCAACGCCCGCGTCCGATAAACCGTAGCCGCCTCATACCCCGGATCGATCGCCAGCACGTGATCCCATAGCGCAATCGCCTGATCCAGCTTCTGATCGCGATACAACACAATGGCGCGCTGGTGATAGTTGTTCAGCACTTGGGTACGCAACCCCGCCGCATCGCCATTGGTCGGCTTCAACGTCGGGTCGAGCGACAACGCCTGGTCATAACGCGACACCGCATCGTCGCGATGCCCCTGGCCGAGCAACGCAAGACTTTCGTCCTGCAAACGCTTGGCCTGCACAGCCGGCGACACATGGCTCAAGGCTTTATCGGGTGCATTCTTGGCCGAAGCAGGCACATGCAGCACTTGCCCGGCACGCAGCATCGACGGATTGGCGGCATTGTTGTAACGCGCCAGGATCAGAAACTGAGTGCCGTCACCGAGAAAGCGCGCTGCCAGCGTGCTGTACGAGTCGCCCGATTGCACGGTGTAGTTGCGTGAAGATGCCCCGAGCGCCTGTTGCGGGTCGACCGTTAATTGGCGCAGCAGATTCTGCGCAAGCCGATCGTCCGGGTGCTGTTTCAGATAATGCTTCAGCGATTTCTCGCCATCCTCGTAACGCCCCACTTGCAACTGACTTTTGATGATCGCGCTGATCGGCATGTCCGGAGCATCGTCCGTCTCGGCCGGCGGTGGCGCCGGTGGTGCGATAGGGGCTTCCTGGTGGGGCGGTGTGCTTACCACCTTGGGCTTGGTGTGCATCTGCGAGCAGCCGGATATGGCAAGCGCGGTCGCCAGCCACCCTGCCGCCAAAACGTGTTTCGATAGTCCCTGTGTCGATGCCATGCGCAATATGTTTTCCAAAATGAATCTAAGCCGCTACATCGTCGCGACGCGCGGATGCGGCACCCGTCAACGTCGATCCCATCCAGATCATCAACCGCCGTATCCAACCAGTATCGGCAACGCGGGCTACAACTAGAGATGCGTTGTCGGCATGTTCGCCGCCACGGCTGACTACCAGGGCCAAAGCGTGCTGTAGCGCCGCCTGTTGATCGCGAGCGAAACCCAGCTCCGCCAGCTCACGTGTGGAAAGATGCTCCCACACCCCATCGCTGCACAGCACGAACGCCTGGCCCGGGCGCAGCGTGGCCAGGCCATGGTCGACGACCGGTGCATCTGCGCCCCCCAGGCCGCGCAACAGCTTGTGCTGATCCGGGTCACTGGCGAGTTCGGCTTCGGAGATATCGCCGCGCTGCCGTTTCAGCTGCGCCACGCTATGGTCCTGCGTCTGTTCCAGGCAACGCCCCCCCTGAAAGCGATAGAGCCGGCTGTCGCCGACATGCGCCCAGCAGGCGCGGTTGCCCTGGATCAATAATGCCACCGCGGTCGAATGGGGCTCGCCGCTGGCAAGCGTGTCGCGCAGGCGGCGCAACTGGGCATGCGCTTCCTGGCACAGCGTCTCCAGAAACAACGGGCCGGGCTGTTCGCGCCAGCTGCCTTGTTCCCACATCTGCCGCGCCACGCCGACCACCGTCTGCGCCGCCAGCTCGCCGGCACCGTCACCGCCCATGCCATCGGCCAGCACCAGCAGGCGCGCATCCGCATCGGGTGCATGCAGGCAGACCAGTTCGTCCTGTTGTGTCGCACGCCCACCGCGCACCCGCCCGGCAACCACCAGCGGCGACACGCAAAGATCGACTTGCTCATCCAGCATTCGGTAGCCCCCCGATGCACCCGTCGCGAGTATAGCGACGGGCGAGGGCGCTTTAGTGCCCCAGTTCGCCTACCGCCTTACCCAGGGCGTCGAATAGCGCCGCGCGTTCGGTTTCCGGTGCCCGGGACCCGGTCAGAAACCCCGCCACGATCACCGCATGGCCGTCCGGCCAGCGTGCGATGCCGATGTCGTTGAAGGCCGGCGTCATGCCGTCGAACGTATCGGAGGTGCCGCCTTTGTGCGCAAACGTCACGCCCTTGGGCAAGCCGGTTTCAAGCCGTCGTGGCCGCGCATTCGTCATCAAAGACAACAAGTATTGCGTCGACTCTTTCGACAGCAATTGGTTGAGCCAAAGCTTGTGCAGAAAATCTACCGCGCCGATGGGTGTGCTGGTATCGCGCGGGTCGGTCATATAGGTGGCTACGCCGCGTTGCACATTCGGCGTCATCACATCGTTGTAGATATCGCCTTCGCCGCGATCGCTACGAATACCCTCGATACCATGCGCGCGCAAAAACGCCGTCAGCTTGGCCGGGCCGCCAATCAGGCGCAGCAAGGCATCCGCCGCGGTGTTGTCGCTTTCATTGACGGCAGCCGCCAACAAATCGCGCAACGTCATCGTCGTGCTGTCGCCCTGAAAGTGATCCGCGATGGGGCTACGCCCGTGACGCAGATCGGCGCGTGTCAGCGTGATCTTTTGCGCTAGCGAAAGCTCGCCGCGCTCGACCTTCGCCAATACCGCCGCACCGAGTGGTGCCTTGAACACACTCATCATCGGATAGCCGCGATCGGCATGGACCTGCCACGTCTTGCCGCTTTGCACATCGAGCACGGCGATACCGAACGTGGCGGGGCGTGCTCGTTGCGCGATCGCATCGAGCCGGGCCTGCATGGCATCGGTGGCGAAAACGGGCCATGCAAGAACAGCCAGGGCGAAGGCGATAGTGCAGCGCGTCAAAGGTTTCATCGTGCTCTCCGCAGGTAGGGCCGATGCACTGTCGCGGACAAAAAGGGCGCCGTGGAGGCAGCTTTGAGGCAATCGACCTTCCGTCTGGTTGCGTTGATGGCATGTCGCTTCTAGATTGCAGCCACCATCGATGAGAACCGGGGAGGGCTGATCATGCGCGTACTTGTTGCAGGGATTATTGGCGGCATCGTGATTTTCATCTGGGGCGCGCTGGCGCACACGATACTGGGGCTGGGCATGGTCGGCATCCATCAGCCCATCAACGAAGACGCGGCACTGAACGGCCTGCGCCCCGGCCTGGGCCAGCAAGCGGGTATCTACATGGTGCCGTCGCTCGCTCCGGACAAAATGTCCGACAAAGGCGCGTTGCAGCTCTACACGCAAAAAGTGCAGAACGCGCCCTATGCCTTCATCGTATATATGCCCCAGGCCGACAACATGACCCAGATGGGCCCGCAATTGGGGCGTCAATGGGCATCGGACACGCTGGCGGCCTTGGCGTTGGCCTTCGTGATGGGGCTGGCCGCTTTCAGCTTCGGCCGTCGCATAAGCATTGCCATCGCAGCGGCGATCTTCAGCTGGCTATGCACGATGGTGCCGTACTGGAACTGGTATCGGTTCCCACTCGACTTCACCTTGGCCGCCTTGGTCGAGCAGTTGGTGGGATGGATCCTGGCGGGTGCGGCCATGGCATGGTGGCTAGGCCGCCGCGCACGCTAAAAAAAGAAGCTCCCTCTCCCCTGGCTCCGCCGGGGGAGAGGGTTGGGGTGAGGGGGCCGGGTGCTCGCGGAACCCCTCCAATTTGCACACTAAAAGCTACACAAACGCTGGCGCCCCAAACCACATCGTCAGCGCCTCAACGAGCCCTTGCGTGGATCCCTCACCAACCCAAGCCACATACCCATCCGGCCGAATCAACACCGCAACAGGCGCCGCCACGACGCCAAGCACCGGCAGCTCCCACACCCCGTCATAACGCGCATCGACCCACCGAACCCGATCCGCCCACGGCGCTATATCAAAACCACCCGGCGTACCCAAGTTAAGCAACACCGCCCGCGCACCATGCAGCAGCGTAAAAACACGCGTCGCTCCATCGGCAGCAACGACATCGAGATCAGGCATCCGCCGCCCAAGCAAGGGATGCCCCTCGCCAAGGTCGTAGTGGATATCTAGCCCGGTCAGCATCCCGGCGAAGTGCTTACGCGGCTCGTCCATACCAAGCAGCTCCGCCATCATGTCGCGCGCCGCAGTCGTACGTTCATCCGGACGACGAAGTCCAATCGCGGCCATCGTAAGTTGCAGCACGCGCGCAGCCACCGGATGACGCTCGGTGTGATAGGTATCGAGCAGGCTTTCGGGCGAGATCCGCTTGACCACCTGCGCCAGCTTCCACCCCAGATTCACCGCATCCTGCACGCCGGTCTGCAAACCCTGCCCACCATCCGGCGCATGTATATGCGCAGCATCGCCGGCCAATAGCACCCGCCCATTGCGGTAGGTCGCAGCTTGCCGGGTCACATCGGTAAACCGTGATATCCAGGTAGGGCTGTGCACCCCATAGTCGGTCCCGCAGGCAGCGATAAGCGCCTCGCGCAGATCGTCCAAGCCAGGTTCGGTAGTGGCGCCGACCTGCGCCTCGGTCAGCATGACCCGCACCGGCCCTTCGTCTTTGAAGATCACCTCGCCATCGCGAATCTCGTACTCCACCCGGCCGAAAGAGTGGACGCCAAGCGCCGTGCGATGAATGCCCATGGGCGGCAGCTCGGTCATCTCGACATCGGCGATCAGGCTGCTGATGGTCGGATCCCATCCAGGGAATTCGATGCCGGCCGCCTTACGGATCAAGCTGCGCCCGCCATCGCATCCAACGAGATACTCGGCCCGCAGCAACTGGCCATCGGCCAACGCGACGTCGACGCCAGACGCATCCTGCGCAAAACCAGTCACCTCGCTACCGTAGTAAATCGGCACACCCAGCTCATGGACCCAGCCGGCAAGAATCCGCTCGATATGGTTCTGCCACAGCCCAAGGCTGTAGTTGTGCCGGGTAGGGAAGTCGCTGATGTCCAGGGTGACCCGGGCAAACCCCACGATCTGCACCATCTGTCCCTCCGACAGAAATCGGTCCGCGATACCCCGTTGATCGAACACCTCGATGGTGCGTGCGTGAAAGCCACCCGCCCGAGAGCCGGGCAGGGCCTGGTTGGCGCGTCGCTCCACGATCGCGACATCGACCCCCGCCAAGGCCAGCTCCCCAGCCAACATCAGCCCTGCCGGCCCGCCACCCGCGATCACCACGGCATGCGCCCTCATAGCCACGCCCCCGCCGCCAGCACCCACACGGTGGACTCCTTGGAACCGAACACACACAACCAAGCCGCAAACACGACCACGGACTCAAGACTCCACCGCGGCCTGTACACCGATAACAGCAAGCTCATATCGCCACTCCCATTACGAAGGGTCACCCCAAGAACCCCGAACAACCCCAACCCCCTCACCGTCGTCCCGGCGAAGGGCAGGTTTTCGAGGCCCATTGAGGCCGGCGATTGAGCACCACCACAGGGGACTTGCCGCAAGCCCCCCATGATTTAAGATATTGAAACGGGAGGCAGCACTTTCTCGCGCCGTTTCCATTCCCCGTTCCCCGCTCCAAGCCATTTGCGGCATCCCCACCCCCCAGCGATAATTCCCCGTTCAAGCCATCACGGGACGAGATCATGCTGGACCCCGCTCTACTGCGTACGCGCCTGGCCGAAACCGCCGCGCGCCTCAAGGACACCCGCGGTTACGCCCTGGACGTCTCCGCCATCGAAGCGCTGGAGAGCGAGCGCAAGCACTTGTCCACCGAAACGCAGGAGCTGCAGAACCTGCGCAACACTCGTTCCAAGGCAATTGGTCAGGCCAAGGCCAAGGGCGAAGACGTCGCGCCGCTGATGGCCGAGGTCGCCGGCATCGGCGACAAGCTCAAGGCCAACGAAACCGCACTGGCCGACGTACAGGCCAAGCTCGCCGCCATCACGCTGGGCGTGCCCAACATCCCGCACGAATCCGTCCCGGTCGGCAAGGACGAAAACGACAACGTCGAAGTCATCCGCTGGGGCACACCGCGCAACTTCGACTTCGACGTGAAAGACCACGTCGTGCTCGGCGAACGCCACGGCTGGCTCGACGGCGAAGCCGGCGCCAAGCTTTCCGGCGCACGCTTCACCGTGCTGCGCGGCCAGCTCGCGCACCTGCATCGCGCACTCGCGCAGTTCATGATCGACCTGCACACCGGCGAGCACGGCTACCTCGAATGCAACGTGCCGGTGATCGTCAACGAGCACGCGCTGCACGGCACCGGCCAGCTACCGAAGTTCGAAGAAGACCTGTTCTCCACCCAGGTCGGCGAATCGAAGCGCTACCTGATTCCCACCGCCGAAGTCTCGCTGACCAACCTGGTTGCCGACAGCATCGTCGACGCCGACACGCTGCCGCTGCGCATGACGGCGTATTCGTTGTGCTTCCGCGCCGAAGCCGGCAGCTACGGCCGTGACGTGCGCGGCATGATCCGCCAGCATCAGTTCGAGAAAGTCGAAATGGTGCAGATCGCCCGTGCTGGCGACTCCTACGCGCAGCTCGAAGAAATGGTCGGCCACGCCGAAAAAGTGCTGCAGGCCCTCGGCCTGCCGTACCGCAAGCAGCTGTTGTGCACTGGCGACATGGGCTTCTCCGCCGCCAAGACCTACGACCTGGAAGTATGGCTACCCAGCCAGAATACCTACCGCGAAATCTCCAGCTGCTCCAACTGCGAAGACTTCCAGGCGCGGCGCATGCAGGCACGCGTCCGCAACCCGGAAACCAACAAGCCCGAACTCGTCCACACCTTGAACGGCTCGGGTCTCGCGGTGGGCCGCACGCTGATCGCGGTCATGGAGAACTACCAAAACGCCGACGGCTCCATCACCGTCCCCGAAGCGCTGCGCCCGTACATGCGCAACCTCGATACCATCGCCTGAAGGCAAACGAATGAGCGGGCAGGGCAACTGGAACAAAGTCGAATGGACCGCCAGCTACTTCTTGCTGGCGGTTCTCTTTACCGTGCTTATCATCCGGCTGGGATTTGCCAGCGTCTGGATCCTGCCCACGCTTGATCTGGTGCTGAGCTGGATCGCCTTCGTCGCGGTAACGGCGGCGTTCTGGTTCGGCCGCAAAAGCCGGCCGGTGCGTCTATGGGTCATCGGTTATGGTGCCGCCACCCAGTTGATCCCGATGGTCATCCGCGAGCCGGTGCTGCTGTTGCCGATCGTTGGTGCGGCGATTCCGGTGGGGATCATTGTGTGGGCGTTGATTGCGCTGTCGAAGAAGGGGCAGGCAAGGCCATCCACCGGCCATTCCTGACCGCGAAAAGCGGGCGAATCAGGAAACCCCTAGAAACCCTTCCTACTCGTCATTCCGGCGAAGGCCGGAATCCATTCCTCAGCACGGATACTTGCCGCATACCGCTCTGACAGGCGAGCACTGATTCGCTGTTGAAAAAAGACAGGCAAGACCAACCACCGGTCACTCCTGATCCGGTAAACCTGGGAGTCCACTGCTGATAATCCCCCGGGATAACCCACCCCGCATCACCACCTCACCGTCGCCCCGGCGAACGCCGGGGCCCAGCGCCTCTACACGACAGGGCGCAACTCATGGTCCCCGCCATCCTTCGGAATAACCCTCCGGAGAGAGTTCCAGAGGTCCAAGCCCCCACACATGGAAATCCAAACCCTCCTCCCACCACCCTGGCAGCAACTGACCCCGCTTATCGAAGCCAGTACAGCGGAGGGATTCCGATTCCTCATGCGGCTGAGAGAGGAATACCTTGCCGGCCAAAAATGCTTCAACGCCCCAGGCGAAACATTGCTAGGCGCCTACGAACAACGCGACCTCCTAGGTGTCTGCGGCCTAACCCAAGACCCCTACAGCAACGACCCCCACATCGGCCGCATCCGGCACCTCTACATCCACCCAAACAGTCGCGGCCACGGCATAGGCATCCAGCTAGTCAAAGCCATCGAGCAGCAGGCAGCCAGGACATTCACCTCCTTGGTCCTACGCACCGACACCGAAGCCGCCTCCCGCTTCTACCTGGCCCTCGGCTACGCCCCCACACCAGAATCAACAACAGCCACCCACCGTAAGCCCATAGCCCGCAACATGCCTCCCCAAGGGTAGGGCAACCCAGCTATTCCTGTTAGAATCCCGCCCTCGCGCAATGCGAACAATTCCATGGAGAGATGGCCGAGCGGTTTAAGGCAGCAGTCTTGAAAACTGCCGTAGGTGTAAGCCTACCGTGGGTTCGAATCCCACTCTCTCCGCCAGTGAATTCGCTTAAGTTATTGAAAGAAAATAACTTTAACGCGAGAAGAAGCGGCTGGTATGCCATTCGGTATACCAGCCGTTGTTGCTTCTAGTTGTTGGTCATCGGTAGCCATTGCGGTTCGTAGTGGCGTTCGTTACGACTACAGCGGCTACGCGCATGGCTAGAACACAAATACCTTCCGGACGTAGGTGGGCAGATCGGATGCTTCATTTCTGACAATGGCGTCAATGGCGCGATCTATGAGGGTGTCCGAATAGTCCTGATGAGACGTTTTTCCGTTGTCGGTCTGAATGTCAATGCTGCCTGCGATCAAAGTGTTGCCGCTGTCATTGACCGTCCACTGAAAAGTCTCGGTAGCGCCGGTAATCAATCCGTTCGCTTTTACCTTCGCAATAGACGCCTGGTAATTGTTCTGGATCTGAGTCAGTGCTTGCTGCTCGTTGGCTTTCTTTTGCTGGTATTCGGCGGTGAATGAGGCGGTGTCTTGCTTCATCCGGTCAATCTGATGGCTGAGAAACAATGCATCTGGATTGGCGGCTGAGGACTGTTGTTCCAGTTGGCTCTCCATCGCCGCTTCCTGCTTTTGCCGGTCATCGAGCGTTTTGGCTTGCTGGGAGAGTCCGCTCTCGTAACCTTCTTGTTCTCGCGACATGGCTTTGTTTAATTGGTCGATCGCTGCTTGCTGTGATTTCTCGTAGTAAGACTTGTCAACCTTGAAGGTACAGCGGTACTCGATCACCTTGCGTCCGCGATCGTCCGTACTTTCATTCCAGGACACCTCCGCGCAGGCGTTTCTGTGATCAAACGCCTGGCCAATGGTGAAGGATGGGCTGGAGGCGATTGCTTGAGCTTTCAGTCTGGATATGTCTCCGCCACTGCAGGCGGTTAGGTACAGCGCGGAGGTGATCGCCAGCGCCTTGGTTACGAGCGAAGAAGTGCCTTCCATGTTCCGGTTCATTGATGCATTGCCCCTGTGTGGCGGTGAGAGGGACCCGGGGATTACCCCCGCTGTCCCTAGTCTGGGAACTGCAGATTTAGTGGATATATACTGATACGGTATAGACTACTGCGCTAGAGGTATATGGGCCATGCTGTCCCTGGTTCAGCTACGACCACCTCCGCTTGACTCAGTCCGTCACGTCCATCTTTGCGAAACGCTTGAAGGCAGCACGCGCCCTGCGGGGGCTATCGCAGCGTGCGCTGGGAGGGCTTGTGTCTAAAGACAAAGCCAACGGTAGCGTTCGTATCAATCGCTACGAACAAGAGGTCAATCGGGCGGACATGGATACTGCGGCCGAACTGGCACGGGCGCTGGATGTGCCATTGGCCTACTTATTTGCAGAAGATGATGATCAGGCTGACCTGCTGCTCGCCTTTGCGAAGCTTTCCAAAGCAGAGCGCGCAAAACTTCTGAGTGAAGCAAAGAAAATGGCTGGCGAAAAAGGCAGGCAGTGACGCGTTTGGTGTACATGGATTGGCACGGCGAAGGAATGCATAAAGCCCGGCGAGAGCCGGGCTTTATGCATCTCATGCTTGCTGCGGTGTTCCCTTATCCTTGGCTGCCAAGGCCGTTGGAATCAGTGCTCTCCGCGAAATCGGTGACTTCTGAGTCTACGCGGTTCGCTTTTGGTTGGGTCGCGCCAAGGTCGCTGACTTTGTCGTGGAAGAGGGGGCAGGCTTGTGGGCTGCCACGCGCTGGAGAGCGCGGGTGCAAGGCATGCGCGCAGCAGTTTTCCACCTTCTGCGAGATGTTTGGCCTTTCGTTTGAAGGCGGTCTTGTTGATCGGGAGCGATCACTTGCTGCTTATCGAACGGCGATTGTTCGATGATCACGGCGAAAGCGTCGCATTGGGCTCTTCCATGGGCTCGAATTGAAGTTTTCAAGGAGCCTTAAAGAGGTCTGTCATGGTGTTCGTACTGGCATCGCACGCATGATTCAAACACGGCAGGCCAAACCCTGACTCCAGGGTCTTCAGAAGCGAGAAATGGCTGTAGCGCGTCTGGCTGACAACGCCACGGGACCCATAGTTGGTGTCCACAATGAGCAGGACTTGATTGGGATTCGGGGCCTTCGCCTCGTCGTTCTCGTCCCACACGACGACGATGGCATCATGGCCCGACTGCCAGGTCTTCGATGCCTTAATGGCATTGACGATGGTTTCCACGCTGGTGTCGCCCGCGCGTATGAGTGCCGGATTCAAGCCTTCCGCGGTGCCGTCATTACTGGAATCGTAGGCGCACAGTCGCGAGACGTTGTCTCGTCCATGCATGTCGTGACACTGGTTTGGCACGATGAACGAGAAATTTGGGACCTGATCGGATGCTAGGTCGGCGTACAGGCCATGGGAGCCGTCAAAGGGAACGGTGTTGGCCAGCGTATTGAGCGGATCCGTTCCTTCCTGTGTGCTCTTGAAATAAGCAAATGGATCATGCTTAACGGCATAGAGCGCGACGATGTCTTTCTTGGAAAGCGGCGGATCGATCTTCGAGGTCATGGCATCGAAGTCAGTCCTGTTGGTGAACACGCCGTCGCTGGAATTCACGTGGTCCGCACCGCTGGCCGGCAAGCTTTCCTGATAGCTCCGATACGTCATCTTGGCGGCGGCCAACTGGTCCGCAATGCTTTTGCCGACGGTGTGCTTGGATGCGGGAATGCTCTGTTTGCCATCGATATTGACGGTTCCCGGCGCCCCCTGCGTTTCGTTGGTGAGGTCGATTGCCGGTGTCTCAGCGTCCGTGCCCGTGCCACCGATGGGGCAAATCTTGGGGCTCTTGGGATGCTCCGTGTTAGCGGTGCCACTCTGGAGGTTGGTGATGCAGGTACTGCTATGCCACTCAGGGCTGTTGTCGCTATGGATGCCGAAATTGGAGCCGCCGGTGACCTCCAGGTAGTTCGTCAGGCTGGGGTGCGCAATCGCGAAATAATTTGCGCCGTAATTGGCCTGGTGAAGGTACTGGTTGATGAAGGGCGCGTTCGGATTGTTGAGCAGCTGCGCGGCGCCGTGGTTCTCCATCATGATGACAAAAACGTGATCAAGCTTAGGAATGCCTTTGGGAATCGGGCCCTCGCCGATCTGGTCTGTATGACTGGATGATGCGAAGGCCGAGCCTCCCAACACACAGAGCACAGCCGCACACGCAATCTTCTTCATCTTCATGAAAGTCTCGATAAGTGGTGGAGAAGAGGATGTTCGGCCGAACTGAAGGAACGGCAGCATGCCAGCTGTCAGGCAACTTGCTTGTACCTGAGAGCTTGGCCATCGTCGTCTTGCCGGACACCCCTTAACGTACTACGTTATCGAATATCGATATTGCAGCAGCTTGACAGTTGGGTGTGTGCGCAATGGATGACCGGGATCTCTATGCCGGACTGATTCGACTGCATGTTCTGCATCATGCGGCCCAGGCGCCCATTTACGGTCAGGAAATGATCGAAGAGCTGGCTCATCACGGGTATCAGCTCAGCCCTGGCACCCTGTACCCCGTCCTCCACGGGCTTGAGAAGAAGGGTTATCTCAAGTCCACGCAGATGCGCGAGGGCAAGATCGCTCGGCGTATGTACAAAATGACCCCACGCGGTCGTCGGGCCCTGGAGGGAGCTAAGCGCAAAGTCCGCGAGCTATTCGGTGAACTTTTCCATGAATCCGATTCAGGAGCCGAACGATGAGCGCTGTACGACTCTTCGACACCAAAGCCAGCGCGTCAACGCTACTCATTCGCCTGCTGGTGGGCCTAGTGGTGTTCTTTCCCGAGGGCCTTCAAAAGCTCGTGTTTCCCGCCATTCTCGGAGCGGGACGTTTTGCGAAGATCGGCATTCCTTGGCCAGACGTGCTTGGTCCTTTCGTTGGCGTGGTCGAGACCACCTGCGGACTGCTGATCATTCTGGGCCTTCTCACTCGTCTCGCTGCCATTCCGCTGATCATCGTGATGGTTGTCGCGATCGTTTCAACGAAGGTACCGATGTTGCTGGGTCACGACTTCTGGATCTTCCACGTCGCTCCACTGCCGAGGTACGGGTTCTGGAGCATGGCGCACGAAGCGCGCAACGATTTCGGCATGTTGCTGGGCGCGATCTACCTTCTGATCGAGGGAGGTGGGCGTGGATCGGTGGATGCATGGCTCGCCCGCCGACGCCATCCCACAGTCAGCACTGCCCCTTAAACGCTGGAGCACAACCGCGTAACCCGGTCGCTGCGGCTTCCAGCCCCTTCTTCCGCATTCTCTTTTCCCGATGGCGAGGCAACCCATGTCGATGGATCGTCGCGATTTCCTGAAACTAGGTGGCTTGGCCGCCGTGGCCACCGGTCTTCCTGAGTGGACCCGTCAAGCGAACGCTCAGGCTGTGCCGATGGCACCACCGACGGGTAAGGCAGACCAGACGCTGCGCATCGCCCGCAGTCTGGTGGAGCTTGCACCTGACCATATCGTCTCCACGACGACCTACAACGGCCAATTCCCCGGTCCACTCCTTCGACTCAAAGAAGGACAGCCTGTCGTCTTGGATGTCCACAACGACACGGATGTGCCTGAGCAACTTCATTTGCACGGGCAAACCGTGCCCGTCGGCGTGGATGGCGCCGCGGAAGAAGGCACACCCTTCATTCCGCCGCATGGCATGCGGCGCTTGGCGTTCACTCCGGGCCCGGCGGGGCTGCGCTTTTATCACACGCATGTCGTGGCCGGCAGCGACCTTTCCCTCGGCCAATACAGCGGCCAAGTGGGCGCCATCTACATCGAGCCGCGGCAGGACCCGGGCGCCTTTGACCGCGAAGTGTTCCTGGTCCTCAAAGAGTTCGACCCGTTCTTCAGCAAGGGCGGCGATATGGCCATGGACTTCTTGCAGCCGGGTGCTCGCGACCATTCGCTGGAAGAGCGCGGCGAGACCGCCATGAAGCAGTCATTGGCCGGTGGTACCGCGCACGGCTATGAGGTGGGCTATCAGGCATTTGCCATCAACGGCCGCATGCTGGGTCACGGTGAACCGATCCGGGTGAAAGCCCGTGAGCGCGTGATGTTCCACATCATCAACGGCAGTGCGACCGAGATCCGCAGCCTTGCCTTACCGGGCCACACCTTCAAGGTGGTCGCGTTGGATGGCAATCCGGTGCCGCGTCCCGCCGAGGTACCCGTGCTGTGGCTAGGCACCGCCGAGCGCATCAGCGCCATCGTGGAGATGAAACACCCGGGTGTCTGGGTGATGGGCGACCTGGCCGACGATGATCGCGAGCATGGCATGGGTATCGTCGTGGAATATGCCGGTCAGCACGGCAAGCCACGCTGGGAGAAGCCGAAACCCTTTGCCTGGGACTATCGGCGATTTGCCAAGCCCGATGCCCGCGCGGCGGAGCCTGACGAGATCATTGAGATGACGTTCGCCAAGCAGAATGCGGCCCTTGGCGGCTTTAACCGGTGGACGATCAATGACGTCGCCTTCGACATGAAGGCAATGAAGCCCCTGTTCCAGTTACACCACGGGCGGCGCTACCGACTTCGGATGCACAACGCCAGTGACGACATCCACCCGATGCATCTGCATCGGCACAGCTTCGAGATCACCCGCATTGCGGGGCAGCTGACCAGCGGCGTCATCAAGGATGTGGCGATGCTGGGCGGCTACCAAACCATGGAGGTGGACTTCATCGCCGATCAGCGAGGTCTGTCTCTGTTCCATTGCCACATGCAACTGCACATGGACTTCGGCTTCATGGCGTTGTTCGATTGCACATGAGTCTCTCGACGATGGACGCTCCATCTACCCGTACACCGCCTGGTCACCCCCTCGAAGTGGCGCGCGTTTTCCTCCGCCTGGGATTGACGTCCTTTGGCGGCCCCATCGCACACATCGGCTATTTCCACCGGGAGTTTGTGGAACGGCGCCGTTGGGTGGATGAACAACACTTCGGGCAGCTCTTTGCCCTGTGCCAGTTCCTTCCCGGACCCGCGAGCAGCCAACTCGGCTTTTCGATCGGCCTGCTGCGGGCCGGTTGGGCGGGTGCTCTGGCGGCTTTCATCTGCTTCACACTGCCCTCGGCGCTCCTGATGTTCGCTTTTGCGGAAGCGAGCAGCCGACTGGCTGGGCCCTGGGGGCAGGCGGTGATCCATGGCCTCAAATTGGTCGCCGTGGCGGTCGTCGCCCAAGGCGTGCTGGGCATGGCCCGCACGCTCTGTCCTGACCGGCCTCGTGCCCTCATGGCTGCGGCCACGGTCGGCCTCATTGCCCTCAGTCCGAGCGCCTGGATGCAATTGCTGGTGGTGGCCGGCGGTGCAGTGCTTGGTCCATGGGCCTGTCGGCAGGTCGAGGCAAAGGTGGGAGAAACGTTCGCTCTGCATTACGGACCCCGTACCGGCACGGGTTTCCTGGTCGCCTATGCAGTACTGCTGGCCATCGCGCTCCTGGCCACCCCCTTCTTGCCACCGCTGGGCCAGGTCGCTAGCGCTTTCTATCGCACCGGGGCTCTGGTCTTCGGCGGCGGCCACGTGGTGCTCCCGTTGCTGAAGCAAGCCGTGGTGGATCCGGGCTGGATCACGCCGGATCGGTTCCTGGCGGGTTACGGTGCCGCCCAGGCCGTTCCGGGGCCTATGTTCACCCTGTCGGCTTACCTCGGTGGCGAACTGCACGGTGGGCAAGGCGGCGCACTGGGTGCCACTGTTGGCCTGCTGGCTATCTTTCTGCCGGGTCTGCTGATGGTGTCAGGTGCTCTTCCGTTCTGGCGCGCACTGGCGGCTCGGACGCAGGCCGTGCGGATGCTCGCTGGTGTGAATGCTGTCGTGGTCGGCCTGCTGGCCTTCGCGCTTTACGATCCGGTATGGGTCAGCGCCATTCGAGGAAGCAAGGATTTCGCCATCGCGCTGATCGCCTTTGTCGGACTGGTTGCTTCCAAGTGGCCCCCACTACTAGCGGTCGCATGGTGCGTTGTCGCGTCTCTGCTCTGCGTTCTATTGGGTGCATAGTTCCAGCGCCACTTTCACGTGGCGCTTGGGAAAAATGCGAGGTCGGACCAGCATCAACCAGGCACGTGCCAATACGCGGCCACACAGAGAACGTGCATGACTCACTCGCCCGACAACCTCAAGGATCGCCAGCACCACTGGGAATCGGTCTATCAGACGAAGGCAGCCGACACTGTCAGCTGGTATCGACCGCATCTGGAGCGCTCGCTTGCCCTGATCGAACGGGTGGCGCCGAATCGGGATACGGCGATTTTTGATGTCGGTGGCGGCGCGTCGACCCTCGTCGACGATCTGCTTGCCCGTGGGTATCGCGATCTCAGTGTGCTGGACCTTTCGGCCGAGGCGCTGAATATGGCTCGCCACCGCCTCGGCGCATCCGCCGACCAGGTGATCTGGCAGGTCGCCGATCTGCTCGATGCTCCCTTGCCAGCTGCGCGCTACGACGTGTGGCATGACCGCGCGGTGTTTCACTTCTTGGTGGAGGCGGAGCAGCGCGCGGCGTACGTCCGGCAGCTCACCCATGCGCTCAAGCCTGGCGGATATGCAGTGGTAGCCACCTTCGGCATTGCCGGTCCCACCAAATGCAGCGGGCTGAAAACCGCACACTACGATGTCCCAGGTCTCGCCCAGACGCTTGGCGACGATTTCCGGTTGCTGGATGCACTGTCGGAAGAGCATCGAACGCCCTCTGGTACTACCCAGTCATTTCTCTACGCGCTGTTTCAACACCCCTGATTGCTGAGTGCGATGGTTACTTGAAGGATCCATCGTCCTTACGCGGCTTGCTCCAGCGCGGCAATCAACGGGCATCGCACCTGACCCGCATTGCAGTGGCATTGATCGATCAGGGCAGCGAGTGCGAGTTCGACACGCTGCAGTTGCGCGATACGTTCGCGGACCATCGCCAACTTGTTCGCACCCAGCTGCTCGGCTTCTCGGCAGTGACGCCCATCTTCCAAGGCCAGTAGATCTACGACCTCATCCAGGCTGAAGCCCAGCGTTTGCGCATGCTTAATGAACCGCAGACGGCTCGCATGGGCCTCGTCGTAGCGACGAATCCCGCCCAAGGGTTTGGCGGGCTCGGCGACTAAGCCACGCCGCTGGTAATAGCGGATTGTTTCGATGTGGACCTCGGTGACCTTGGCCAGGCTGCCGATCGTGTAGGTCATGGGCGGTTGACTCCGTAGCTAACTACGGAAGTAAGGTTACGCTGAACATTCCTTCCTTCCCATAGGACGCGGCAGTGGCGCGAAGCGGTAGCGAGAAAAGCACCTTGGCGATCGGCGGCCTGGCCGCCGTTTTGGCGTCTGCGTGCTGCCTCGGTCCCCTGATCCTGGTCAGCATCGGCCTGAGCGGTGCCTGGATCGGTCAGCTGACCCGGCTGGAGCCGTTTCGTCCGTGGTTCCTGATCATTTCCCTAGTCGCACTGGCTTTCGCGTACCGCCGCATCTACCGCCCGGTGGCCGCCTGCCAGCCAGGTGAGGTCTGCGCCGCGCCAGCGGTACGTTGGGCCTACAAGCTGGTGTTCTGGATCGTTGTCGTCCTGGTGTTGATCGCTTTCGCCTTTCCCTATGCCGCACCCTGGTTCTATTGAGAAACCCCTATGAAAACGATGCTCGCTCTTGTGTTCGTCCTGACCAGCGCCGTGTCCACGGCGAGCCTGGCAGCTACCCACACCGTCACGCTCGCAGTCCCTGGCATGACCTGTCCGACATGCCCGATCACCATCAAGAAGTCCCTGGAAAAAGTCGCGGGTGTCAGTGCGATCACTTCGGATGTGGCGCAGAAGACCGTCACGGTCACCTACGATGATGCAAAAGCGCAGCTCACCGCGCTGACGCAGGCGACCACGGATGCCGGCTATCCCTCCACGGTCCAACGCTGAGAGGTCACGTTTATGTCGTTGAAGGCCATCGATCCTGCGCTCGACCTGATGAGCGACTTCGCCAAAGTCACCCACGGGGTGACCCGGCATATCCAGCACATGCGCGAAGCCGCCATCTTCACGGACGGGGCACTGCCAGCGCGCCAAAAGGCACTCAGCGCCATGCTGTGGTCGATTTCGGCGCGCTGCGAGCCGTGCATTGTGTTCTACGTCCAACAGGCAGTCACGCGCGGCGCGACCGAGGCAGAGCTGGGCGAACTGCTGGCCGTCGCCTCGACCATGGGCGGTTGTGTCGGCGAGATGTGGGCCCTGAAAGCCTACAAGACGTACAGAGATTTCGTCGGCGGTCAGGTCATTCCGCAGGAAGCGCCCAGCTGCTGTGCCTGATTGTCACGCGGTGCGCTTTCGCGCAGGGCGAACCTTGACTATGGGCTTGGCTGTCGCTGTTGGCGTACAGGATTGGCCAGAAGCGCAGCAGCAGTTTTCGGTGAGATAGGCCACGAGCTCATTCATGAGCAACAGGACGGGCGAGTAATAAATGAAACGCCCTTCCTGGCGCGGAGTAATCAGCCCGGCATGCACGAGTTCCTTCAGATGGAACGAGAGGGTGGCGTTAGCCAGCCCTAGCTTTTCGGCGATGACGCTCGCCGCCGGACCATCGGGTGCATGCTCTACCAACAAGCGGTATACAGCCAGTCGCGATTCTTGAGCGAGCGCGGACAGGACGGTGATGGCTTGTTTGGTCTGCATAGGAAGCGTGTGCTTTAGGTTGGGGACGCAGGAAGCTTGAATCCGCACTAAGGGGCTCGGCACTCTTGCGCCGAGCCCGCTGCTGCGTCCTTAAGCGATCAGTCTTGACGCCTCATCCCATGCTCTTTGCTTCAGTGCGGCGCCCAGGCCGAACCAGGCTGCATCTCGGCGGTAATCAGCGCCTTGAGCGCGGCGATGATGGTCGATGTACTCCGTTACACCGTTGAGCAAGCCCCAAGCGGTTCCATTGGCCGAAGCCAGTCCAGCGCCTCGGCCTTGGCCGGCATAGAGTTCTCGCACTTTCTTGGACGCAAACACATTGATAGCCAGTCCCGGAGGTTTCGGAGTGTCGTTGATTGGCTGCGCGAAGATATTCTCCAGAAATCGAGAGACCTCTGCCTCGGCCATAGGGCGATCAGCGAGAGCCTTGATGTAATACGCAAAATCCGACCAAGGTGTCGTGGCAACACCAAGTTGTTTCTTAACGGCCTGGGCGTCGAAACGGCGGTGGTGGGGCACTTTGATGGCATTTGCGCCATTGTTGATGGCAATCGCTAACGTGTTATTGCAAACCACGCGGACGGAGGTGAACTGCGCCATGGTCGCAAGCGTGCCGTCGCAGGCTGTCGCTAGCAGCAGATAGCCGTTAACTGTGTCGCCGCCTCTGAGGGTCACGCTGTGGCCCGTTCGTGCCAACGCCCAGAGTTTGCGTCCCTCTTTAAGTACGCCGGCCGTCTCCAATTCGAAGCCGCCAATCTCTGTGAGATCGCGATAGAACTCCAGAATCTCAGCTGGTTGCACCACCTTGTACCGCCGGGACACCACGGACAGCGGTGCTTTGGTGTCCGAGCGGTAGAGCACCTTCTGCTCCGGGTAGGTATGGATCGCACACCGGTACGCACCATCGGCGTCGAATTGCACGTCGGCGCTTTCGATCCTCCAGTCCATGCCGGCTTGTTGGGCCCACACTTCGAGTGGTTGGTTGGGGGCGAGGCGCTGACCGAGGCCATGCCACGGGACGGCGCCCACGTACGCCATCGATTGAACCAGATGCATTACAGACTCCTTAGATGAAGCACATAAATGCACAGAGCCCGGCGAAAGCCGGGCTCTGTGCGTGTGCGAGGGGATGGAATGAAGGGTGCAAAGAACCGCAATTAACGCGGATTACGACTTGTCGCTGAATCGGTAACCGCAGGCACCACACTGCCGGTTGTGCAGGATGTTCCGATCAATCGCGTCGCCGAGCCTGGACCCCGCGGCACAACCGGCGGCGCCACCGACGATGGCCTCGATGACGACACCGGCCACGCCACCCAGGACGGCACCGAGGGGGCCGGCCACCAAGCCGACCTCTGCGCCCGCCAATGCCAGAGCCGCACCGCTGGTCGTGCCGGCGATGGCGCCAATGGCCCCGCCGAACCGCCGCGCCAGGTTACGTGCCTCGATGTGGGCCGAGCCACACTTTGGGCAACGCGGCGTCACGTCCATCAGCTCGTGCTCCGATTCCCACTCACGCTCTAGTGCCAGGTTATGCATGGATCCGCTCCTCCATCCGGTATTCCAAGTAGCAGCGGACGCACACGGCCCATAGGTTGCCAGCCAGAAACAGGACGGCGAACACGACCAGGTATTCGAACAGCGACGGACAGGGATAGCCAATCCAAGAACGGTCAAACATCACTCGTACTCCTAGATAAAAAGGCTCACGCATGAAGGCCATGCGGAAGAAGCAGGGGCGACCTGCTCAGTAGGGTGTTATGGATGTCAAATATCGTGGATTGCAGCTCATTGCGAAGAGGTTCGCAACGAAAAGCAACACGAGTAGTTGCCTTTCATTGTGGTTTGCGATCAAAGCCATGGAATTCAACGCTTTGAACTAAGTAGCCATCATTTGGACGGCCATCTGACGTGGTGCCAAGTGGCCACCTGACCGGATTCTTGGTCGCGCCGTACAGGGTGTGGCGCCTCCCATTGCGTTCTAAATGCCAGCAGCACCGGGGGCGAAGTATTTTTACCTGGGCCCATCCTTTATCTATGCGTGGGGGCTGCCGCGTTAGCCAGTGGCGTGGCTGCCGATTTCCCTCAGAGGTCGACCTCGCGTCTGAGAGGGGGGGCTGGCAAGTCTGCGGGCTTCGCCGATCCTGCAGCCCGGCGCTCTGCGAGCATATGGTCTCCCGTCGATGTCCCGTTGCTGATGTCGTTCCCACACGACATATGCAGCTCAGCCATCGGTGCGTGAACGGTTGAGATGCCGCTGAATGGCAAGCTTCTTTCGAGACTACGAATGGCGCCAAGTCAACACGTGGTCGAAACGTGGAAATGGTCCTTTACGCGGGCCCATCGCCCTGCGATGGGGGCGTCCCAGCGGCAAGGCACGAGACGCATCTTTCCGGTTCCCTATGTAATTGCAACTGGAATTTAATGGGGGAAGGAGACGACGTCGGGGCGACACCAAGAAGAGCTGCCAGCGGTAGCGACAAGACGAATTGCAGGGAATGGCATGCCCCTGGTGGAGTGATAACTCTCACTGAAGGGTACGGTGATTGCCCCGATTTTCAACCCAGATGCGGCGGCAATGCCTTATCTGAAGCCATTTGCACCCTTTCTGTCTTCCTGGGTCGACGAGCAATCGCTTTGAGTCTCGTCCATTTCGGGGCTTCAATGCGCGCCTTTCAACGACGGAGCAAGCAGATGTTGGCTAAGCATGCATTGAACGCTGCGATGCGCAATGCGATGGACGTTGTCGGCGGTCTAACCGCCATGGATCAGTTGGCTTTGTGCGCACACCTGATGCAGACCGTAGGTGTGCCGAGGCTGATCTTGCGTGAACCAGAAGTCTCGAAGACGACGGGGTTAAGCCCTTCCTCCATCCGGAACCGCAATGACGGCGACAGTCGCTTTTTCGATCGCCATTTTCCGCAACCGCGGAGTTTGGGTGGCGGCAGTGGGCGCTCGGCGAAAGGTTGGCTTGCGGCGGAGGTGTACGAGTGGTGTGTGAACTTGCCGCTGGTCGCTGACGTGCAGCAGTACGACAACCATCGCCGTCGTCTCAGTGCGCGAGGGCATCAGGTCGATGGTGACACGGGGTTCCGCCTTTGAGCCGGAAGTCATTGGAGGCGACAGGGGCGTTCGGCGTACGCCTCCCTAAAGCCGATGGACGCATGCCCAGAGGTATGCGAAGTGAAATGTGTAGAGGACCGTATCGTGAAGCCCAAGAACCAAGTCGTTAGCTTCGATAGTACTTGTACTGAGATGGGAGTGATGGAGCGTGAGGTGGCCGAGAGCGAGCGCGCATACCAGCGCTTGTCCAAAGGCTTGCAGCACACCCGCGATGGTGTGGTGAATGCCACCGAAGAAATGGACGAGCCAGAATGGCTGGATCGCTTGGAGACAATAGCCAAGCGGATTGCCAGAACGGACCGGGCAGCAACGGAGCTTACCCGGCGCAAAACCCTCGGTATCCCCTCTGTTCATTACATCCATCGACTCACGTCTCTCGGCGAGGACATCATGGCGATGATGCGCGAGGCCGTTCCCTTGATCGAGACGCTCTATCCGGGGCGCTACCGTCGTCAATATCCGTCCCGTGCACCGGCTAGGGTGGGGTGGAGTCGTGCTGAGGAAGGGGGCGAGAGACTCACTGTCGAATTCAACCCATGGCTGACCGTGATGCTTCGAGCCTGCCAGAAGGCGATGCCGGTCGTATCGTGGCATCGTTACGACCCTGCGGCTGCCAGCGATGGATCGGTGCGCAAGGCATTGGATCACCTACTGGCGTTCGTTCGCCGCGTGTGCCGTTCCAAGCGTTTCAAGTACCTCGATAACAACTTTAGCCGCAACGAGAAGGAGAATTTTCCGGAGTACTGCCGGTACATGGCATCGAAGTTCGAGGAACACTCGAAGTTGCTTATCCTGCGGGTGGATCTCTACATTACGCCGGATCATCAGAAGCAGATGACTGATGCGGCATCCGACAGGTGCATGAAGAGCTTTCTGCGTGCCCTGCGGGAGGAGCGGGTCGTTCCGGGTGTCAAGGGGTGGATCTGCAAGCGCGAGAAGGGTTTCCGCCGGGGCATTCACCTCCACGTTCTGGTTGCCATGGACGGTCACCGGTACCAGCGGGCGGGCCACTACTCCGAGATACTGGGAGAGGCATGGAAGCTACGTTTCAGCGATGGCTGCGGCTCCTACTTCAATTGTTGGGCAAGGCGCCACGAGTACCCCCTGAACTGTCTCGGCGTGGTGCACGTCAGTGACCGTCGGATGCTCATGGGACTGCGCGAAGCCATTCGTTACCTCACGAAAGGGCACTGCCAGGTCCAGACGGGCTTCCATCGCAATCTGTTCCGGGGAAACGACTCGCGTCCCGTGGGCGTTGCGAAGCGCGGTGCGCCACGCAAACCGGAACATGACATGTCACTGGTCAACGCGATCTTGGGCAGGTCTGATCTCAGGCTTTGAATAGGGATACAGAACGAGCCGAGCCAAAGCTTCGCGCTCTCTCTTGTTGAAACCGAGCCGCTCGAACTCGTTCTCGATCTGCACACAAGCGGTTGGCTTCCAAAGGGGATCCTTGGATTCTGCCTGGTTTTGGAGAAAACGTTCGGTGACATAGAGGACGAGTGCCAACTCATCGGTAACAAAGTCCTCTTGTTGGTAGTTAGTGCTGAAAACGGCGTTACCGAGAACGCCGCTGCCAAATACCTTTTGATCCTTCTTGTCAACGCCGCTATTTCGCCGAAGTCCTGGATTGATCAGTTTCGCCACCTGTTGGGCGTCGGTGTTCCCTAGTGCCGGAAGCTTCTCTCGCATCCAGGCGGCCGCTCTTTCGACGATGTCGTTCTGGGTACTACGGGCCGCCGTCTTCTTTGAGGTGTTTTTCTTGGTCCCGCGGGGCGCATCTTTCAGCTCCGCGTAAAAGAGCGCGGCTGCACAGTACAGGACGTACACACCTTCGACCTGATAGAGATACTCGGAAGCGTCGCGAATGGGGGCATAGCCGTACTTCAGGATAACCGTGACTTGCTCGTCGACATAAACGTCGTCGAGAGGGACTCGCAGGTGCTTGCGGCTCACGCGGTGCCACTGCTCCACCTCCTCAGGCGTAAGCGCGGGACAAACGACTAGTGCGGTACCGAATTCGCAGGGTTCAAGCCATCCCTCCTTTGCCAGGTCGGCGCGGCGATGGGGCTGGAGGCCGGAAGGGAAGGTTATGTCGCTCGCCCATCCTGCTCTCGTCCATCGTACTGTCATCTGGAAGTCCTCGGCCAGGTCTCCATCGAGGCGGAGGAAATTCACGTCCGGCAGTATCCGGTCAGACTGAGGTGTGTATCGGGCCTCATCACCGCCCATGACCCCTGTCCAGGGACCGCTGAATCTGCGACCCGTAGTGACCGGAAGTGTTGAGTCGACGTATACCACCCTGTCTGGAGGGACGCGGGCGTACAACTGCACCTTGCCCTCCAAGGCGAGAGTGAGTACCAGGTCTAGATCGAGTGCTGGCCGGGAAATGCCCGCAAGGGTAGCGACGAGCGGCACCAATCGAATACGTCCATTGAGGTCGATGTCGCTCATCAGTTTTCTCTACCTGGCTAGCCACGACGAAATGCCCGCAAGCCTGCATCAGTGGGCCGCGTGGCTCAAGTCGTTCGCTTGGATAGTTGGGTAGCCCCGCACTAGCCCGTATGCTCGTCTCCCCGGGGAAATGGAGGCAGGGGCATGGCGATTTATGAGGAAATGATGGCCTGGGCGGACAGGCTGCCGCCTTGGCGTCAGGACGCACTGCGGCGTCTGTGCGTTCAAGGAGAATGGGGTGATGCCGATCTTGACGAGATCCTTGATCTTGCTAAGCAACACCACGGTATTGGCAGTGCGCTAGATCCTGCGCCGCGACCGATCCCGTTCGCCAGGGACCATTTTCCCGCCGAGGCGAGCCAGGGCGGGACCGTGGTGCTCAGATCCCTGCATACGCTGGTCAACGTGGGGAAAATTCCGAGCGACCAGGCTCTGGAGTTCCAGGCGCAGGGTCTCACGATCGCGTACGGCGGCAACGGCACCGGCAAGTCCGGCTACGCACGCGTGCTGAAGCAGGCGTGCCGTGCCAGGAGCCCCGGCACCGTCTATGCCAATGCCTACGACCCGAATTTCCGGCAGCTCACTCCGAGCGCCACCATCACCTTCGAGCTGGATGGCGCCCTCGATCAGGCGTTCTGGAGTGGTCAACAAGGCCACGTCTCTCGGAGCGAACTTCGGGGCATTCCCGTCTTCGACGGCGACTGCGCCCGGCATTATCTTCAGGCGCGGGAAACAGCCACCTTCCAGCCGGTAGCCCTGACTAATCTTCAGCAGCTGGCCAACGGCCTCAGTCAGGCATTGCGTCCACGGCTTGAGGCCGAGATCACCGGGCTCGCGGTGGATGTGACGCCGTTCAACGTCATTCCCGCCGATACCGATGCCGGCCGGGCTGTGCATCAGATCAGTGCGGCAACGGACCTGGCGCGGGCGCGCGAACTTGCCGCGCTCACTCCAGGCGAGCAAGCAGAACTCGCACGCCTGCCCCAAGAAATCAGCGAAGCGGATCCAACGGCCAAGGCGGCCCTGATGGACAACGCCGCCGCAAGGGTCGACGAGTTGGTCAACGCCATCCGCGTAGCTGCTGGTGTCGTGTCCGACGAAGCAATCGATACCGTGCAGTCGGCGCATCGAAGGTTGCTGGACGCTGAGGTAGCCGAGCGCGCCGCGTCTGCCTTGCTACAAGACGAAGACGCCACGCAGCTGCTTCCCGGCACGGGCCAAGGCCCCTGGGCGCTTCTGTTCAAAGCCGCGCGCGAGTATTCGACCGGCGCGGCATATTTGGAGCAAGCCTTCCCCGTAATCGGCGAAGGCGCGCAATGCGTGCTTTGCCAGCAGGAGCTGACGCCGGCGGCGAAGGATCGCTTGCAGCGCTTCGATCGCTATGTCCGAGACACGGCGTCGGAGGCCGCCCAGGCTGCGCGCAACGCCTGGCAACAGCTCGTGCGCGATGTTGGGCAGGCGACGGTCACATTTACTGTCTCCCAGGTCATGTCCGAGAGCCTGCGCGGGCGCATTGAGACACTGCCGACCGATATCCGAATCTTCCAGGAGGACTTGCTCTCCCGCCTCCAGTGGCTCAGGGCCGCGATAGCGAACGAGGAATGGCAGGGCAGGCCGCCGTACCGCGGCGCAAATCCCACCGCTTCGATCCACCAGGTCGCGGACAACTTGCGCGATGAAGCGACCGCCTTGCGCGCAAACCTGGATACAGTAGCCCTTGCGGCGAAACGGCTTTGCCTGAAGGAACTTGACGCGCGGCGCATACTTTCAGAGCACATCGAGAGCATTGCTCAGGTGGTCGGTAATCTCGGCCGCAGGGTGAAGCTTCAGAGTTGCCTTGAGGATATCGGCAACACGCGCGCGATCAGCCTATTCGCCGGCCAGCTCGCTAGGGCCCATGTCAGCGAAGCCCTAGCCAGCAGAATGAACGATGAGCTCAGGAAGCTTGACCTCTACCATATTCGCGTGGGGGTCAGTTCAAGCGGCGACGCGGGATCGGTACGTCTCGGCATTCTCCTTCCAGACAGCCAGCTCGACCCGCACCTCGTGCTCAGCGAAGCCGAGCAGCGCATGTGTGCGCTTGCGTACTTCTTCGCGGAACTCCACCAATCGGGATCCTCTTCTGGGATTGTGTTCGACGATCCGGTCTCGAGTCTCGATCACAATCATCGAACTGCAGTGGCACGAAGAATCGTCGAGGAATCAGCCGTCCGGCAAGTCATCGTCTTCACCCACGACGCAGTTTTCTTTGGAGAACTGATCACGCTTTGCGGTGATGCCGGGCGGGCGCCCAGCGTGAAGTCGATCAGTTATCGCGCCGAGGGCCCTGGATACATCGACGCAGGATTGCCCTACGACATGCGGCGACACCGCGAGCGCATCGCGCAACATCGCGCCGATCACCAGCGGATCGCCAACAATTTCAATAACCCACCGGGGGACGAAGAACGGCTTGCAATCCGCAACGCTTATGACGACCTTCGGGTGACGATTGAGGTCGGAATCGAGGACACGATTCTCAATGAGACCGTCGTGCGGTTCCGGGACAGCATCTCGGTTGGCCGACTCAACGGCGTGATGATCGTGCAGGAAGGGGAATACCGCGAGGTCCAACGCCTGCACGATAAATGCTGCCGAAACGTCCGGGCCCATTCACACGCTGCTGGCCAGCAACGTGCGGTGACGCAGCCAGCCGAGCTTCTGCAGGACATTGAAGCGGTAAACGCGCTGTTCCAGGAAATCCGTAGACGCAGAGGCTGATGATATTTATCACTCAGCGATGCATTCTAGGCGATGGGGCAAATGCTTTTGGCGGCTCGGGTCGGAGGCAACTCGTGGCCCACCGACCATTATTGGTCAACATTTTCCTGCTGCGGCTTGTAGGGCACCATGATGCCCACAAGGATTTCTATGCAGATGTTTGAAAGCATGGCGATATTCGCGCTCCTTAGGTAAGGAGCACTTTCCCGTCCACGCTTGTCTATGACTCCAAAAATACGCGTAGTACAGCAGGATCGGTCGCCCGTGCCAGCCCCTGCTGCAAATATATCCTCGGCGAATCCAGGGCAATGAAGCCTTCCTTTAAGCCGGTATCAACCCGGCCCAAGAGACGAATATGGTCGTCGTGCGCATCAGACCCGCAATCGCAGTCGTCCGCCTGCGTTGCTCGATGCCACAGCCCTTGCTCGTCGATTCGATAGTGCATACCCGGGAACTTGCCGAGTCCATGAATTTGCAGGCCTGGGTGTTCGACCCCAAACTCGCAGACTTCAATCAATCCGCTCTCTTTCTTCATCACGATTACGCCCTTTCCATAGAGCTCCCCCATGCCGTGATACACCAGCCCATCCGGTTCCACCATGAGGCCGTCGTGAGTTGCCAACAGCTTCGACACATTGGGGAGCGAGAAGCACAGTTCGCTGCTGCCATGAAAGAGAGCGCTGCCACACAGCACATGCACGACCACGGCCGGGTCGGCGGGATCTTGCGGTGCATCCGCTAGCCAGAACGGGCGATACATGGCCGTGGCTGGCGGCATGTGCTTGACGATGTGCGGCGTGTATTCTGGAAGGTCAAGAGCGCGTTGGAAAAAGTCGATAGGTCCATCTGAGCGCCCAATCTTCTCCCAAGGCATGGCGAGCAACTCGCCAAAGATGGGGTCTTCTCCGGGCTCTGGGAACAAGAACGCTGTAGAAAGACCCGTCGCATACGCGTCGAAGATATGGGCAGGTGCCGTGATGTGGTGGGTGAGAAAATCCATCGAAAGGCCAGCCTGCGGCACAGGACCAACCATGTATGCATCCTGCCGCACGTATCGAGGAGTCCCTTGGGCTGTGGCAATCTCCGACAGATGCACAGCGCTCAGTCCTGCGGAGCGAAGCTTCTTCCGGCTAAGGACATACAGGTTTCCGACGCTCGTCGCAGGTTCGAATGTGGCCGCCTTTGACACGAGGAACACAGGATCCTCGAAACAGTCCTCCACTAGTTCACACCTCTTGCTTTCGGTGAATTCATGGCTGGCGAACCAGGCGCCCACTCGTGCGTCGCCTGTCGCATCCAAGTAGAAGGAAATCCACCCGTAGTGTTGGAGGATTGCTTGATCCGTAGCCATGTCCGCGGCACCGTCCCACCCGTGCACGTGCCGCTTCAGTACCCGTCGGGCATAGTGATACCACTTAACCATCAAGTCGGGGATGCAACCACGTCGCGCAAACGAGGTGGTGAGCGAAGGCGAGCCATCGTCTCGGAGGAAGTGCTCCACTTGCCCTCGAAAAAGGGCGTCAGGACCCGCAGCTACAATGGCTGCATCCAACGCGTCTAACGTTTCGCAATGCAGCTTTTGCATGACTGCGGTTCCGTGGTTTCGAAGATGCTGAAGGTGGAGTGGCGGGTCAAAGAGGGTGTCCCATGCGGCGACAATATTGATGCTCTTGCTACGGCCGTGGCGCACTAGACGGAGTGGCTGGGGCGGGTTGTGTCACGTGAGGAGGATCGGCGCTTGGAGGAATTGAGGGAACAGGAGTGCCGAAAGTTTGCGGAGCGGGGCTTGGTTTACTCGACGCCGTGGGCGAACTACTTTGGCAATTATTAGCCTGAGGATGCCGTCCACCCGTCAGGCGTGAATAGGCGTAGTTGCCTGCTTGCGTAAGCATTGCAGCGATGACCGCACACAGTAGTGGTACTTGCCACCTATCTGCTCGATCTTGTGTTCTTTCCGTTGCCTTTTGCTGTCGTTCGGTCTCTTGCTTCTTTCGCTCAGCCTCTTGAGCCTCGGAGCGACTCTTACTTTCTTCAACTTTGTGGGCAAGTTCGAGCTTGAATTTTCGAAGAACTTCGGTGTGTCCAGCAGAGAGCAGTTTTGTAGCCTGATCAACGTGCATTTCTCTATTCACAGACACACCGACTTCCCTGGATAACGGCTCGATAAAATCTCCAAGTCGGTTATGAAGAAAACCCATCTGCGTCTCGCAGTGCACCGCCCATCCCTCGCCGTTTTTCCATTCTTCAGACGGGAGTTCGCGCGCATCAGCCCAAGAAAATTGATTGCTGCACCTGTCTGCAAATTCACGCAGGAAACCTACGCACTCCTGTGCGAAATTTTGCAATACGTCAGCAGGCGGCGGTATTTTATTGCGACGAGCTAATGCTGCTTGTTTAGCTTTTTCCCACAACTCGTTTCCGAACTCCTCTATATTTCGGCGTGCTACGTCTAAGGCGCTCATTCTTTTCCCTCTAATGAATCTGTTGGGTGAGCAAGTAATGAGTCTGGCGATCTCATCTCGCTCGATCGTCACCACACATCACCTACATCCCACCGCGAAAGGATGTCCCTCGGGCTGGTCAATCACGCCAAGCGGGGTCGTCATTCAGTAGGCGGCGGAGGTACTACGCACACGGCCTCATAGACGTCTGGTGATAAGCGTCGATAGGTAATCGAGCCATCTTTCAGATAGACACTTGTAGCGACGGGAAGCCACTCGCCACCATAGAGGTACATCTCTGCGGCGGCACGTGGCTCGGCCAGGATCAGGGTGTTGGGACGAAGCGAAAACCCTGAATCCAAATGCGGCTTGATACTAGCCGCCGTCTCGAAGCCCCTATCGTCTGCGATATCTGTTGCTTCAATTTCGAACGTTACCTTACCGCCCTGGCTCAGAACAGCTTTGAACTGCTCATAGGTGGGAAAGGACTTCAGCGCCATACGAAATGTTCTCCCTGCCTGTAGTTGCTAAGTCGGTGCCTGTTGAAATCAGCGGGTACTGTGGAGTTACTCGATATCGGGTGCGTCTTGAGTTTGTGCCCATTAAATCGCGCGATGTCATTAGGTATGAAGCTGATATAAAGAAGAATACAAGCCCAGTCGTGCCAGCCGGTGGCTGGCACGACTGGGGCTTGTCCCTCTTAGCCTCGGAGTTTCATGACTTGCAGGAGCTATCCGGAGTTTGAAGTTACAAAGTCCGCCCACGACTGCATAAGTGGGCGTCGCTGCTCAAGCAGATCCGTACGATGGTAGGCAGCCTCCACCTTATTTTGTATGGCATGGGCCAAGGACCGTTCCGCCGAGTCGCGCGGATGGCCTTTTTCGCTGCACCAGTCGCGAAAGCTGGACCGAAAACCATGTGCAGTGGCCGTACGTCCCGGTATCGCGACGATTATTTACTCTCGGTGTCTTGTAGTCCCTCAGTCCTCTTCCAGCCATGCGACGGGTACAAGCTTCTCGCCATCACGCCAGCGATCGCACAACTGTACGCCCGGCAAGTCACCCCATACTTCGCCATCTGCGTGGTCGAGGACGATGACCTGCAATGGGGCTTTAGCGTCGGTGACTACTCGGCCTAGAAGGGCGAAAACTGCCCTAACGGCCTCAATATCCTCATCCCGCCAGTCGACACCGCCGTCATCGCTATTGTCGTCATCGGTCTCGCTTGCGCGCTTCGGAAAGTAAACCTGGCTCGGCTGGTCATAGACTAGAAGGCCGGGTACTTCGTGATGAGGCTTGCGGGCGAAGAACTGCTGGAGTGCTACGGTAATGGCGATGTGGTACGCAAGCCAGTTCGCGCCAGATCCGATTTCCCAGAGGAAGTGCTTACGACCTTCGCGATCGACTTCTACCGAAAGTTCTTGAATGTTCAGGCGAACTGGCGAGGTCTTCCATTCGCCATCGAGGTCCGGAACCAACCGCCCTGTTAGCCTTTCGATTTCATCTAAGGCTTGATCCAGTTTACGTCTGATGGACTGATCATCGATTTCATATCGCAGCGCGACTTCCCGGGCGGACAGTGCGGCGATCTCATTTCGCAATGGCTGGGTATGGTCGGCATCGTCATATTGGCTGATGGCCTGCTCCAGTTTCCCGAGGAAGCGCTCGGCAAAGGCAAGCCTGTCCCCAGCGGCCTTTGCTTCGGCAGTGGATCGCTCATAGACCGCAAGCTCTTTCTTCGCTCCTGCCAATCGTTCGAGGGCAGCTCCAAGCGCGGCCTTGCGTTCAATCTCTTCCTTGTCGAGGGTGTTTCTCACCATGGGCTGCGTGCGGACTTGTAGCTCGATTGAGCCCAGTGCGCTACAGAGTCGCTCAATCAAGGCGGAATCCGCTGCTCGACGTTCAAACGGAGTGTCTTGTTCCTCAAACCGGTCTCGGAGCCAGGTGGATAGTGCGAGACGTTCACGTTGAAGTTCAAGCGCACCGCCGAACTGGTTGGAGCTTTCAGTAAGTTGATGAATTTCTGCGAGGCGCTGTCGATGGTCGGTTGCTTCTGAAGAAAGACGCCTAACTTCCTCGCGCAGGCTTGCGATGCGTCGAATCGTGGATTCCGCGCCTCGGACGGTGGGCGCAACAGATGGGTGCGTGACGTTTGCAATCGCTCTCAGTTGATGGAGGATCTCTGGCCAAGAATCCGGAATTCTAGACTCGCGCGCGAGACCGAGTTCGATTGCTTGCTGCAGCCAGCTTCGGCCATCTGCGGCCCACCGGTCTGCAGTCGATTCGATGCTCCTGAGGTCTGCGGATAATCGCTTGAGTTGTCGTTGGACCTGAACAAGTTCTTGGCGGGCAGCCAAGGTTCTTGGCGTGACGGCTCCGAGCACATAAGGGAGGATCGTTTTGAGTCGCTCGCGATGCTCCGTCGTGTCCGCCTTGAAGAACAGTACGTCCGGATTTGCGACAATGTTCTGGGGCTGGAAGACAAAGGCCATTAGGTCGCGGAAGCCAACTCTGGCCTTGTACCCCACGTCCGGGTCGGCTTCGAACCTCAGGTTCGAGAGTCCGGACAGGCGGTTTAGAAGCTCTTTGACTTCTTCGCGAGAGTGGCTCTTGTCTGCGATGGTGTGGGGGACCGATATCGTTGTGTCCTGCAGAACGAAGAAATCGCCTTGGCGGCGAACGTCTCCTGGCTCGCGCCGAGCGAACAGGATCTCGCCATCTGATGTATCGACAACGACCCCGAACCAATTGCAGGCTTGTCGAATCTTGCCTACCGGTATCGCACAATGCTCAGATCCAAGGCAATAATCAATGATGGGAATGACCGCGGATTTACCGGTCTTCGACCCGCCACTAATAACGTTGACAACGTTGCGTTCAAATGGAACTACCCTTGGTTCGCCACCTTTACGAGGCCAAAGAACAAGCTTCAAGATCTGGAAGTACATTCAAAGCTCCACGCGAAGCATGCTGGTAATTTGTCGTAGGGGAAGGCGTGCGAACCAGTGTCCAAGTTTCGTTGCCGCATCGAGCATGCTTTCGATATTCTGCGTCTGGGGCGGACGCCCGCGTACCCTCGTCGGTAGGACGGAGGCGTTGGTGTAATCCAGCGAAAGCAGGTTAGATGCGAATGCCGCTGAAAGTGAGTCAAGCGTCAGCGTGCGAAGCAGAAGGGCTCTCGTGTGAATTGCGAGAAGATCGTCTTCATGTCCCTTGAACTTGAAGGCAAATTTGGCGAGCCCCGAGCTCTTATATGTATCTGAAATGATGCTCCGCGTTTTGAAGTGCAGCACCATCGGAAGGACGAGAAACGCCAAATGCAATGGAAACGCGGCAGCGACCTCTGTGTAGTGTCCGCTGGTCGCTGACCAAATAAGGGTCGCGCCGAGTCCAGGATTTTGCACAACCTCCACAATAGACAGCGAATAGGGGGGTGGGGTTACGTGCGTGTGTTCGGTCTGATCCATGTCCGTGGCCCGAATTAAAGAAGCTCGATATAGTCGGGGTGCCAGCCGAGGCGTCGGTCATTTGCCAGCTCGTGTAGGCTTCCGTGGATAAACCAAGGCGTCGCCACGTGCGTATCGATGCTTGCCTGCAGTTGGCGGCACCTGACGTAGACAAGCTTGCCTGCATCTTGTGCTTCTAGTTGTGGATGGGAGAGCGTTACGTCAGTTTGTACGCTTTGATGTAACCCAAGAAGATCCTGTTCCCAGCGCTCCAGAGTTTCAGGAAATATCTTTCCGTCTGCGGCCCAAAGTACTTTGTCAGCGATGGTCTGAAGGTAGTCGGATACTGATGCCAGTAGTTGCTGATCCGAGGCTTGTATCAGGCCCAGTTGGCGAACGAAGACGGGCGCCTCTTGCAGTTCGTGTTGGATTGCGAGAGGTGTTGGTTTCGGAGCAATGGAAAACAGCGCCGGGGATTGGAGTTTGCGTAAAAATCCCTGCAAATAGTGGCGGAAGGATTCTACCTTAACGGTCCCTGGCAATCCTCGGCGGAGCAGGGTGTCGGATTCGGTTTTGGCGTAGCCGATGATCTGTCTGCACACTTCTTCGAGTAGGTCACTTCCGACAAACGGTGCAAGGCGTTCCCGGATGGGGGTTAGAGGGTCGGCATCCGCGCTGGTCACGGAGAAGTGTGACACCAGGTATTCTTGCGTCTTGGGTGGGGCTGAAAGGAAGAGGCGAAGATGCTGTTGCCAGACCGGAGGCTTTGTACTGGATGTACGTAGCCCAGCGATCTCTTTAAGTATCTCTTTCGCTGTGTCGGTGGTTGCCGCTTTCGACATGCGCACCACAAGCTCTCCCGACTTCACCGGGGTAACGTATAGGTGGTAGTCGATGGCGGTTGCCCTGGTGGGCGGATGTGGATCCCAGGTGGTCCAATTGGCAAGCGTTTTCCATAGGTCAACAGCCTGATTGGCAAGGGGCTCGCTATTCAGTGCGCTCTTGGTCTGCTCCAGTAGGACTGAGCCGTCGGCGTAATGGACGGAGACATCGTCTTCGTACTCAACCGAAACGGAGGCATCGCCAGGTGCGGTGATGAGGTGATAGCAGAGGCGAACTGTTTGCAGGCCGAACCCAAGATAGGGGCCGGGCGCGGCGTGTTTCGTCCTTCTGGTTACCTGGACCATTGTTGCGTTCAACAGTCTACCTCCATGCCCTTCCTTGCCCCGCTGGCTAATGATCACGTAATGGCGGGGCGTACTAAATATTTCCTTAAGTATTTACGGTAGCACGAGATAAAACTTTAGAGAGGGGTCGAGCGGGCCAAGGAGGGGCTAAGCAGCTAGCGGATGGCGTAAACCCGCAATTGAGCTATTTCAAGTTAATCGGGGCAGCTGTAGAGGGGGCAATGAAGTCAGCCCATGCCTGCATCATGGGGCGCCTTTGCTCAAGCAGGTCAGTGCGATGGTAGGCCGCCTCCACTTTGTTCTGCACCGCGTGCGCCAGTGACCTTTCGGCCAGATCCCGCGCGTAGCCCTTCTCGCTGCACCAGTCGCGGAAGCTGGATCGAAAGCCATGTGCTGTCGCCTTCCGCCCGGGGACATCACTGACCGCCTCCTCGCGCCGCAACAAGGCAGTCAAAGTCATGTCCGATAGCGGAGTGCGATCCCGCACCGAGGGGAACACCAGTGTTTTGTGTTGACCTTCCTGATGCCTGAGAAGCGCCACGGCTTGCTTGGATAGCGGCACACGATGGATTTGCCTGGCTTTCATTCGCTCAGCCGGGACCGTCCAGAGCTTGGTTTTAAAGTCCACCTCGCTCCAGGTCATGTGCCGCACCTCACCCGACCGAGCTGCAGTCAGTATAAGGAAGGCCAGCACCTGTCGAGACACATCGAAGCTCGGCGACAAGTGCTCGGCCATGAAGGTTGGGATCAGCACCCAGGGCATTGCTGGTTGATGCTGAGTGCGGGCCGTCTTTCCTGGCTGGATTGGCAAGAGATGGCCCACTACATCAACCGGATTGGAGAGGCAGAAACCGTGTGCCCAACCCCAAGCCATGACGGCATGCAGCCGCTGCTTGACTCGTCCCGCCGTCTCGGCCTTTTCCAGCCAGATGGGTCGAAGTACGTCAGCGATATGGCGGGGCTGGATCTGATCGAGGGGGATCGAGCCGATCAACGGGAAGGCGTACTCCGTGAGGGTATTGATCCACTGCTTGGCATGCTTGGAGTTCTTCCAGCCAGGCGCCAGTTCCTTGTGCAGGGTCTTGGCTGCCTCGTCCAGCGAAGGGATACGGGGTTTGGCGCTCTCGTTGGCTTTGATCTCCAAAGGGTCTTTCCCGTGAGCGATCTGTTCGCGCATGAAGCGGGCTTGACGTGCCACTTCAGCAAGGCTGACGTCGGGGTAGCTGCCTAGCCCGGCATTGCGACGCTTCTTGGTGACGGGGCTGACATAGCGGAGAACCCACTTGCCTTGCCCTTTGGTGCTGGGGGAGGGGTGGAGTGCCAACCCGGTAACGCCGCCATGTGCAAGCGGTGCGCCTCCCGGTTTGACACTGCGCGCCTTGGTGTCGGTAAGCAGGGCCATGATTATGGGCTCCGGATGGGATGATGGTATACCAACCAGTATGCCATTAGGGCTTGGATGCGGTTAGTGGTTGTTGAGGATCGTTGAGCTAAATATCCAAAAAATGGCTAGATTAATGGGTTACACGCAACATTCTCTGGATCACCTTGATACTTGTTGTGGATTTTGTAGGCGGTCACTCTCTCCGCCATTAAGGAAGGAACGGGGTCGAGGCTGTAAATGTCTCTGACCCTTTTTTGCTTTTTTGCACCGTAATCTCTCTAGTAGATCAGTTGCTTGAACTGTTGATAGAGCAGATTGTCCCCCATTCCATCAGCCAGTATGTTCCCTCGGTCTGCTACAAGGCGCGGCAGGTCCGAGTCTTCGAGCACTAAGATAAAACCGCGGTGGTCGTTCGCTGTGTCCTTGCAGCGTTTCAAGAACAACGTCCGGTTTTCGAGCGAGCGGACGACAAGGATGCCTACTTGTCCTCGGGATGGGGAGAACCTTCCTGACAATTGGTCCAACTCCGGATTGCCAACTTCCTTTCCGTAGTTTTTACACTCAAAGAAGACGTGTGACGCAGGGTAATTCCGAGCGAGCCAGTCGAAAAAGCCGTGCTTTGCTTCATTAATATATGTAATGTCTATTCTTTTTCGGCCGTCATGAATTTTATCCTGCTTGACTGGCGAAGCCAGGGATGGATACAGCACAGCCGATAGCAATTTTTCGATGGCTACCTCATAGTCATGAGCCATCTCTTTGCCCGGTTTCACGGCTTTCACGCCGTCAATGAGCGCCCCCAAATCTGGTGGCGCGGTGTTCTCTAGCTTTGACAGCGCAACATGGTCAAGTGGCTGCGTAGTGCTGAGTTTTTTGGTCTCGCGGTAATTGGCGAGAGCGCCAGGATGTTCCGCTGTTAGCTTGGCTGCGGCTAATTTGTCTGCACCGTAAGCCTCATATAGGTCTTTTTTATAGACCTTTTTCTTTCCCTTGTTTTTCTTTGATCGGAGTACATGGACAAATTGCGAATTTATGTCCTTATGATGCTGCTGAAGCACTGGCATTAGAAAATGTCGGTAATACTCATCAGCACCATACGTTTGGGATACGCGAACAATCACCTTTGGGACCAAGATGATGGGCCCGGTTTTGGTGAGAGGTAATTCGATGAGGCTGGTTTCCCACTTTTCAGCTTGGGGGTTCCATACTGGGCCAGAATCTAAGCCCGGAGTGAGCGGGATGCCATAATAGTTGCACGCTTGCTGGGTGTATTTGATAAGCGGGCCGCGGATGATATTGCATACGGCATCGGACAGCATATCTGGGCCAACACCTTCTACGAATAGCACGGTATCTTCGAGGTCTTCTAGGAGGCCGGAAGACGCGGCTTTGCTCGAAATCAGCGACTTCCAAATACGCTCGGCGGAGATAGGGCCCAATGCATGGCCTCGTGACTTTCGCTTGGAAAATCCCAGATGGAATTCGTTTCGTTCACTAAGGCACGCCAGTAAGGCTTTAGCTGTTACATGGTCTCCGCGTCTCATGGCGGCAAGCACGGTCTCGAAGTAAGTCTGGAGCAGCGAAACACAGTGGTGGCCCCATTCGGAGCGTAATGTGCGAAGGGCGGAAGGGTCGACAAAGACAGGTAGGTCCTTGTCGATGTGCACATCAAGGAAGTCGAGAGTCGCCTGATGGCGGCCAAGCTTGAAGAATTTTGAAACGAGCATCCTGCCATCCCCATGTTGGATGGCCTAAGTTAACTCACGATTGGAGCGGAACGCCATATCTTGCTGCAACTCCTTTTTTAGGCGCTCATAATGGGGCGCGCAATGGACATTTAACTTTATAGAAGACTGACTATATTGTTTTCTGAGACCCAGCTTTGCTACGTTCGCATAAACACTTCCCCTGGACACTCAACCGCGGGCGGTCGCCACCTGGAGGGCTTTGATTTACGGGGTAGGGGAGAGAACCGTACGGTATCCCACTCTCTCCGCTAGTAACTTAAAAGCCCTGATTTTTCGGGGCTTTTTGTTGGCTGAAGAAAACAGGGGGATGTGTGTTCTATATCGATGTGATTTGGCACCACACTGACCCGGCTTATCCAGTGCGTCTTGTATCCGAGCTCGACGAAAGCCGCTGGGAGCTTCGGAAGATGGAGTTTTATAGTGATGGCCGTGTTGGGCTGGCCTGCAAAGAGTGGGCCTCGCGTGGCACTGACTTGGGCATCGAACCGGTTCCACCCATCGACGAGATAAATAGTGATGGGGAGTTCACCGCGAAGCTCATGGAGCCGGAGGCCTTTGAATCTCTGTGGTTGGAGCAAGTACACAACCTGACTTAGGATCATGTAATGCGTGCTTGTTCGCTTTCAGCTCGCGGTGGGCGCTAGGGCGGATACTGTATGGAAGGTTGAAAATGCACGGTTTGTTCAAGGTGGAGAGATGCATATTTCGTTGGTCCATAATTCCGAACACAGCCGAATTTGAACCTCTAGTTGTTCTAGGGGGCTCCAAAACCATCGATGTGCTTCGTATTACGAGCGAGGCAGACAGCATGAGTTTCGACATTGCTGTACGCCTGAATGCTCACCGATATGCAGGTGGCCTTACAACACATTCGCTCGGTCCGATTCTAATTTTGGACGGCGGACTCCTCGCCACTGATACTCCAGTGCGCCCAGCTACCATGATACGAGTGCGCCCAAGAGTTGCACGAGTGTCTGAGGGAAATGTGGGTTTGGATGCCTCCAGGCTTGTTCAATGGTGCCTGAGCTCGCATTTTAGAGCAGTACGTGTCACGGCTATGGATGGCATTTGGCATGATGAATACAGTGCTAAAGGGTAATGCGAGCGATTCGGGCCGAGACCGTCTGGTAGCTTTTAGGGTTATGACTTCTTGGCTGGTTAATTTACAAGTTAATGAAAATACTATGCTTGTCATCATTTTATGGTCGAAGTATCTAATGTAAAAATGCTATACCCAAATCGACATCTTTAATTCGGTTCATCCCGGTAATAGTATCGATGCGTTGCTCGAGCAGCCATGCCGGCTGACCGACATAGCAACCTACGAGGGGAAATCGATATGCGTGCTTTTACCGTCTTAGCTGCGGCAATGCTGCTTGCCGTCTCCTTCTCCGCTTCCGCTCGTGGCGGACACCATTACGGTTATCAGGGAGGCCACTACTCCGGTGGACACGGCAGCTCTCATAAAGGTGGTCACTACGTGAACCATCGTACGGGTAATCACTACACGCGGCATCACTAGTCAGTGCTGGGTTGAGCGAGCCCAAATCAAAGAGGCGGCATCCTTCCTCATCTAGAGAGATTGTTCTGAGCGGTTTGTTCAAACCAAGGCAAGGGGCGATATGACCAAATGGGCGGACTACGGCATTTCGGCCGTCCGATACAACACTGCGTGCACGTATATCGACCACGTGCGTGTTCATCTGGGAAAGGGCTGACCAAGCGCTGCACGGCCAACGTCGTGTCGCATGGACGACAAGGCACCTCGCGTCGGGGACAAGAAGCAATACCGGCCGGTGGAGATGCGCCAGTAGGGCGCTTGAGTTCAGGGGAATGGATGTGGAAAAACCATGGAGCACAGTCAGGGGATGGACGATCGTCGTCTTGTTGGCCGCATGTGGCGCGGCGAATGCGCAATCAGGGCCGCCCGCGGATGCGAACGAGCGGGCAGCGCTTCGTGCCCAGGTCCAGGCCGATCTTGCTTCGCGTGCGAAGCGCGATCCGAACTTGGCGACATTGAACCGGTTGCTCGCGCAGCCGGAGACTGTCATCGATCTCGCTCGCGCCGAGGTCACCATCGAGGCGATGATCGACCCCAAGGTCAACCAATCCGCTACGCTGCGTGCCTTAAATAACTTGGCTCAGGCGATCCGGGCACGGTTTCCATAAGGGGACGTGACGGACAACGAGGTCAAGATCGGGTTGCTGTTGAACTCATTGCAGACCGCTGGGCCGTGGAATGGTAATCGGCCATTTCGCTACGACTTGGACAACCCGTTGGGCGAGGACCCGAAGGACAAGATGCTGTCCACATATCTCGCCACGCGCAAAGGCAACTGTGTGTCGATGCCGGTGCTGCTGGTCGTGCTCAGTCAGAAATTGGGCATCGAGGCCACATTGGTCAGCGCGCCCGCCCATGTGTTTGCACGGGTGCGCCGGGGCGATGGCTCGTGGTTGAACATCGAAGCGACATCCTTCGGCACGGTGTCCGATGCGCATTACCAGGAAGACTTGGCTATCACCTCGCGCGCCATCCAATCCGGGGCTTACCTGCGATCCCTCACCAAGCAGCAAGAGATCTTGGTGATGGTCGACACGCTCGAACAGTATTACCGGCATCACCGCGCTCCCGACGACTTGCTCGGGTTGACCCTACGCGTGCTGACCACCGACATGACCAATGTGAGCGGGTGGCTGTGGCGCGGAGAAGCGTATGCCGCGCTCATTGACGACAAGTTTCTTCGCAAATATGGGAGCGTCGACGCTATTCCGCCGGAGTTGCGCGACCAGTATGCGGTGCTCCATGCCAACAACATCGATATGTTCCATAGTGCGGAAGCCTTGGGCTGGGTCGAGGAAACACCCAAGCACAAGGCGGACTATCTGCGGTCCATCCAACAGGTCAAAGCCCAACAGGCTCAAACAGGGAGATGAGCATGATCAAGCAACTCTTGGCGATCGTCGTGGCAATGGGTGCCCTGGTGTTCGGGACCTCCGCGCAGGCCCGTTACCTTCAATCCGACCCGATCGGGTTGAAGGGTGGGCCGAACACGTATGCTTATGTGGGCAACAACCCGCTCAGGTTCGTCGATCCCACCGGGTTGGTTGTGCGCGTGGTTGAGGGCAATCCGGCGGTGGCGCAGCAACTGATGAACGCCTACGCGCAGTTGAATGCCCGTTCCGCGACAGCACGCTCCTACAACGCCATGCTGGAAGCCTCGGCTATGGTCTACAAGATCCAGGTCACCCATGACCCGAACTTTGATCAATATTGCCAATATGGCAGTCAGCCGGACTGCAATGGCCACGACACCACAGTTTTTGTGGATCCGTGCCACCTGCCCATGATCCCGACGACGGCGGGACTTCAGCGCGCCACACTTCCGATCGTGATCGGTCACGAGTTGGGGCATATCTTTTACTTCGACAACGCGACGGCCACGGACCTATTGGGCGACAACGTGCGCATGATTGAAAACCCAGAGCGTGCGGAGATGGGGTATCCCGCACGGACTGGCTACTACGAGCCCGGGAAGTGATGATCATGAACCTCTTCATGGTGCGATTTGTCAGTGGAGCATTGGTCCTGATGGCGGGCCTGGCGTGGGCCGATCATCCGCCGCTGCAACTGGGAGCATCGGACGTGGAAGTGTGCTTCTGGGATTTTCGCAGCGAGGCGCCGGTGGGCAAGAAGGAGGCGGACTTGGACAGCGCACGCTTCTGCCGTTACTCCGTCAATCGGCAAGCCTTTCTTGCACTACTTTCGTCTCGCTCCGCCTCGGAGGGCTACATGCCGGGTTACGTGCGGGCGAAGGTCATCCTGGCCCCCGGTGATGTCTACTTTGTCGACAACAGCGGCATCGTTCGGCATGGGAACGAAAAGTTTGCGGTGGACAAAACGGCCTTCGCGAACGCCCTGACTCAAGTAAAGGAGCCGATGCCACCGCCGAAGGGGAAGCCATGCCCGGCTGCGTGCGGGAAGTAAGACACCGACATCTCGTCTAGTCGCGCCTGGCGATGTCAACGAAGGTGGTAATCACCGAAATGGCAGAACTGAAGTAGTGCTGGGACAGAAGTAAATTATCCACCACAGGAGAGTTGCGATGTCGTTAGAGAGGGTTGGGGCGTTAATCGGAGAAGCGATTGTGGCGCACTTTGCTGGAGCAGAACCGCCGCCGATGTCGGCCCTCCAGGCGGCGCTTCCCGCTCCGACGTTCACAAATAGTTCGAGCACCGAGATGTGCATTTCTGCTTTGGAGGGGCTTTCTAGCATTCTCACCACCGTCGACTGCTGGCCCGCTGCGGAACAAGTGATCGCAGCAGCAATCTCCCGATTGCAGCTTCTCAAGAGCCAACTAAAGAAGGAGGAGGAAGCTCGTCGAGCAAAGGCAACGCTGGTCAAAAATGCCGGCATCAAGCCGCCTGAGCCTGGGCGCAGCAAATAAGCAGAGCTTTAAAGTGCATCGGCAACGGTGATGAGCGAGTCCCTTGGTGTCATCAAGGGACAACTTCGCCGTCCGCTGAAGCGGCCGGGTCGAAGTGGTGGCCCACCGCATGATTGTGCGCATATTCCCACGTGTTTACGTATTCCGGATCACGCCAGCGTTCGTCACACAGATCGAGGGCGCGATCGGCTTCCTGATGGCTTCCTCGGGCGAGAGTCGGGCCAACAATGAGGTGAAAGAGGCCAACCAGAGCTGCTTTTGGGTCGGCTCGTGGGGCGTGATGGCATAAGGGTAGGCTTGCATGGGCACCTCCAGGTTTGCCGGCAACCTGGCGGAAGGCTCGGGTTCGTCAAGCGCCTGATTGCGAGATATAAACCGCCCCTTCGCACCGTTGGATTTATTATCCATTCAGTGTCTGGATGGGTGGGGACCGGACGTACATCCCTCCCTTTGCATACCCTCCCGGATTACCGGAGAACCGGGATAACGACGAGGACGCAGAGCACTGGAGTACCGCATAAATGTGGTAAATTACTGAGAAAAAAGGAAATTTTATTGAAAAATGTGCGGAATAATGCATTTTTCCAGCATGGTTCATGCGGATTTGCAGTCAAAAAGGATGGTTAGAAATGTAGTTTTGGGTATCCGATGTGCAGTTGTTTCGTGCGCGAATAGAATCCTGGTGCAGCCCAGGCGATGGTGTAATGATCTGCATCGCCCCCCCGTCAGACTACTCCGACATGGTTTCTCTTCCGCCCAATGTAAAACAGGTTCAAGCCAAGCGGGCGGGTATGGCCGAACGGGCGGCTGCCCTCAAAGAGATTCATTTCCCCGGTGATTACGGCGTATGGGTCTGGCAGCGCAAAGCCAATTCGGGCTTCACAACCGTGCCGCGCACGCTTCCGATTGTGATGGAGGCCATCGATCACAGGTCCAAGGGCCAGCCCTGTGGGCACACGCTGTTTTGTCTCTGGGCGCGCGCGCCCGACAGCCCCCTTGTCGTCATTGAGAACCCCGCGACCTTTGCTGCCGAGGCGGGGTTTACTGGGGGGAGGGCGGTGGATACATGGCGCCGTCGCATGAAGATGCTGCGTGACCAGTGGTTCATCCAGGCAAAAAAGGGGCCGTCTGGTGATTTTCATTACGTCCTTCTGATGAACCCCAATGCGGCCGTTCATTGGATGCGCCGACAGGGCCTGGTCCAAGACGAACTCTACGGCCGCTTCCGTGATCGGCTGATCGAGGTAGGTGGCATGACGGAGCTTGCGCTGATGGAGGCCTACTGGGCCGAGAGGGACGCGGTAGCCGCGCAACAAGCGGCCCAACAGCAAGTGTCAGCTGACCCACAGGCTCAGGCTGGTGACGGAGTGCCACCGCCACCGCCGGAATCGACCGATGAGCGAAATCTAACTTCTGAGCCCGCCGATGGATCGGGGAAGGCCAGAGAATCCACCACGTGATAAGGAGGCGATCATGAAGTTGATCTTATTAGTTACGGCGTCCGGTGCCGCTTGCCCGCCGGACGCCGCGGAGAAGGCCCCCCGTCAGTAAGACTTTCTGAGGGTAATCACTGACAGGGAGCCATGGCAGGCCTTAGAGGGCTGCGGCTGTCACGGGGAACCGTGGCAGCCGCATGCTTTATAGCGCCTCAAGGGTGGAGGCGCAAACTCAGCGGATTGCCGATGCCTTGGTGTAGTCGGCTTGAGCAAGGGCGAGTCCTTTGACGAGCGCCTCATGGGCCTGGCTGGCGGTAGCCTGCGCTGCGAGAGCTTGTGGCGCATCGTTGCCAATGAGGGTTAGTAGATAGGCATTGAGTGTGGCTAGCGGCAAATTTCGCAGTCGCTCAGCCAAGCGCATTTCAAGCTTAATGTTGTGGTTGATGCTCTGTTCTAGAGCCTGTGCGGATGCATTATTTTTTGCTTTGTCCAGCCAGTCGCTAAAAGTAAGAACGCCCTTATCAAGAAACGAGATATTCAGATTTTTAATGATGCCTTCAAATCCAAATACGCCAAAAAAAGCTTGGAAGAGCCAGGGCGGGTCTAGTTCGCTGGCAGCCTTTGTGACGAGCAACGTGGCCACGCCATTTCCGAAGCAAAGTAGGGCGAGGTAGGCGAGTCCGGCGGTGCCAAAGTAGAACCGAAATTTCACTTTCGATGAGCGAAACAGTTCAACCGCAAATATAAGAAGGCTTAATCCGGTTGACGAGAGCAGCGCCCATTCACGAGTGGACAAGGTCGGCAAGTGCAAATCCTTTTGGCGTGACAAATATGGTGTCTAGCTCAGGAATTACAGATTTTTGCACCTTAACGACATCCTTATCAATGAGAACTTTTAATGCCTGCTCAAGCGATTCCTTGTATGTCTCGGCTGAGCGGTTGATCTCATCTGCGCCAAACCCGGGTAATGACTTTAAGCCCTGATTTAGTTGGTCGATAATATCTCGTTCGTTAACAACTTGAGCTAGTTCGGATCGCCGTATCGCGCGATGGTCAAAGATCTGCTTAAACAGCGCGCGCTCAGCAGGGCTCAATTCTCTCTTCAGTAAGACAGTTTTGAGTTTGGTTTCACTCATCGCACGCATCTCCAAGTTGCACTATCCCAATTTGGAGGCTACACGGATTTATTGCAAGGTCAATACTTTCCGGAAAAGTTAGTCGCGCCCCAGGAATTCCTGTCCTTCATGCGATGAGAGAGGTTACATGTCTCATGGAGCTTTGAGAACCGCGCCGCATCAACTTTTGAAGTGGCTTCGGTGCCTTCTGCGTGCTTCCCCGACCTCCCATCAGCAAAGGATCGAGGGTGGCGCTCCTGTGCGAGAAGGCTTCGATCAGCCACATCAAGACCGGCGGAAAGGCCAGTCGGTGAAGTCTGAGGCCAGCATTCGGACCATTCCGGTTCATCCGGCCTTGCTTGAGCTGGGCCTTCTGCACCGGGTTGAAGCGCTTCGGATGGCGGGGGAGACCCGCTTGTTTCCGAAGGTGAAGCTCGGTGGGGTCAATGGGCCTGGGAACTGGCTATCGAAGGCATTTAGCCGGCATGTGGAAGCCTTGGTGGGCAAGCCTGAGAAGGGGAAGTTCGGTTTTATGATGAGCGGGCCAAGGTGTGGTGTGACTTTCGCCGCCGAAAACTCGGCAACGAAATTGTCCGAGCCCTGACTGTGGCGCCACCCAGTTCCCCCAGTCGGGCAACTGATCTTGCCGAACTACAGAACGAGGTTTGAAGCCTCCGAAAAACAGAAGGATGCCAGGGGCCGGAACCTATCGAAGCTCGAGAGTAGGGTTGGAAGACCATGGTTTCAGAGTCAGCTTGAGTGCGCTTCTTGTTTTTCAACCTCATTTGAGGGATGATTTCCGGAAGGGGGCGTCTTTTCTTCCAGGAGATCATTGAGTGAACGAATGCATCGTTTTCCAGCATGACTCGGTCCCGGACCGTCTTGCGGACCTAGGACTCACGGAGAAGACTCTCCTGGAGGCCATTAGCATTGCCCACGGCTATGCCGCCCGTTGCACCGAAAACCACCCGCGTATTTATCCTGGGCTGGTGATGTGGGCTGAAACGCTCAAGGCGCTTCGCGATGCCCTCCGACCGCTGGCATGGCACCGGCAAGACGTGGGCACCTACGAACGGGTCCTCAATGAAGCCGGGACTATCGGTATCGCGGTGGCTTCTGGTACCGAAGGGGTTGGCGTTGCCTTCCTGACGCCGTCGAACAGGTCACCCAAGGGCCGGAATACCTTTAAGGCTGTTCAAATAAATTGCACGCTGGACTTGTTCCCTGATCTCCCAGCTGTCGAGCACAATCATGAGAAGCCTGACTCAGAAACCTGGGTTCTGCTTCATTACTTTGACGCCAAGAGCGGTGAGCGTCGCGTTGAGCTGTCTCGACCTCGGCATATTGAAAAGGATGGGCGCATCAACGATTGGTTCGAACGCATCATCTTGTCTTCGTTGAAGTTTGATGGCGACTTTGATGAAACTGCGTCGCCCGATTTGCCTGATGTTGATTTTGACGTTGAGAGAAAAAATCTGTGATGTGCCATGTTTAACGCGGGACGTTTTTCCCTGGCGCGTCGCCGTCGGGGAATGACCAAGAAGGCTTTGGCCATCGCGATCGGGGTCAGTGAACGGTCTATCTCTGCGTATGAAGCGGGAGACCAAGACCCAGAGCGGGTTACCCTTCAGCGTATTAGTGAGGCTTTGGGGTTCCCTGAGGCCTTCTTCTTTGGCGATGAACCGGAGGTGGTTCGGGCTGAGGTGGCTAGCTTTCGGTCGCTGTCGAAGATGAGCGCCAGGCAACGTGACACGGCACTCGGCTCGGGTTCAATTGCACTGATGCTCAATGATTGGATTGAGCATCGGTTCAACTTGCCGAAGGTGGACCTCCTTGACCTTGGATCAGAGCGGCTAGGGCAAGCCAAAGAAGGGGCATCCGATGAAGATGTGGTTTACCCTGAGAACGTAGGCGCAGGTTCTCCCGAGGCCGCCGCAGCAACATTGCGGTCGCATTGGGGGCTTGGGGAATTGCCCATCAAAAACATGATTCGGCTACTCGAATCGAAGGGGGTTCGGGTGTACTCCCTTGCCATTGATGCCAAGGAAGTCGATGCATTTTCAATGTGGCATGCCGGTAGGCCGTTTATGTTTCTCAACACGTTCAAGTCTGCGGAACACTGTCGGTTTGACGCGGCACATGAGCTTGGTCATCTTGTCTTGCATGCACAGGGGACCCCTCAGGGCCCGGAAATCGAGCGAGAGGCCAATGCATTCGCCTCGGCTTTTCTGATGCCGAAAGCCAGTGTGCTTGCCATGGCTCCTCGTCATGTCACTTTGCCGGCACTCGTCAAGCTAAAAAAATATTGGGCGGTGTCAGTGGCGGCACTGAACTACCGCTTGCATGCGCTGGGTTTGAGCTCTGACTGGATATATCGCACGATGTGTATTCAGTTGGCAGAAGAGGGCTACCGGACCAATGAGCCAGAAGGTGTGCCTCACGAGCGTTCTTTGCTTTTAGAAAAAGTCTTTAGCGCTCTAAAAAATGAAGGTGTGTCCCGTCGTGATGTCGCAAAGCAGCTCCATCTTACCGCTGAAGAGCTTAGTACAATTACCTTCGGTCTCATTTTGAATCTCGTTCCCGGCAGTGGCGCAAGCAATCTGAGAAAGACTGGGAAGTTGACGCTGGTTACCTGAAAAAGTGGCGGCTCGGTTGAACGAGATCCAAAGCAAGAGCGCGTCTTAGTGTTGTTCCAACACGATTGCGTAAACGCCAGTGCGCGCTTTGCTTGCAACGCTCAAAGCCAAGTTCAACATCGGAAACACTAAGGTGTTTCCCTGAAAAAACCGCCTTTCATCGGGCGACTTTTTTGCGTGTTGAACCTTGACAGGTCTCGCAGATCTTGTTTTGGCCTACCTGTTGCGGCGGTGGATGGTTCGGGCATAACTGCGTCTGTCAATTTCGTAACCGCCGATGGTTTGGGAACGCCAAGGTCCATTGACAACATGTCCGGCACCCAGATTTGGCAATGGCCGTATCAGGGCAATCCCTTTGGCGAAAAGCCGCCAACGGCTTCCAGCGGATACACATTTAACTTGCGTTATTCGGGTCAATACTTTGATGTTGAAAGGGGTGTTACTTACAATATTAATCGTGATTACGATGCGCAAATGGGTCGCTATTTGCAGAGCGACCTCATTGGGGTGGCAGGCGGGGAAAGCACCTACGGATACGTAGGTTCGAAACCTCTTTCTTATAGCGATAATTTTGGCCTTGAACCGAACCCCTTAGAATTAACATGCGTAGAGCCGCTTCAGCCGGTCTGTTGGACTGGCCTTGCCATTGATGCGGCCACCTGGGTTGCTGGCGGAACAATAAAAGGGGTCAGAATCATTTTTTTAGGTCCAAAGAAATAATTCTGATCCCTTTGTCTGCGCAATTCGCAGAGAAGTAAAGCTTTGCGTGCACTCGGCAGCGCGATGGATGTGATCTAGCCGCGTTGTCGCCGCAGCTAGAGCGGCCTTTGCCGCTTGAGGGGCTGCAGCGTCGGCGCTCATCAGACCAGCAGGAGATCATCGCTCTCGGGTGGCCCCTTTGGGCTTAGGATCACGTCGAGCCCCGACAGATGTTCGCGAACGCCTGCGGCCGGCGAGCCAAGGGTGAAAGATGCTCCCTCTTCGATGCGAAAGGATCGGTAGATGTCGCCGCGTTGGAAGACGTAGTTGTTCGGCGGCACGTTGCCCAGCTGCTCGCCATCTTGCGTGAGCACCAACCGAGTCGGCTCGACTCCGACGGATCCGACCGGGAGGGCCATGGTTAGAGGCAAAGGATTGACCCGCCCGATGGCGAAGTGTGGCGTTGCCGCGACTTTGAACGCGTGATGGATAAGGGATCGGCCCTCAGCGTCGCGCGCGTAGGTTGGCTGATGGATGTGGATCGCATCGATGCCAGCGTCGGGTTCTTGCAGTAGGGCATTGGCCAGTTGTTCCAAATAGGCTATGTCTGCCATTGCGTGCACGCGCATGTGCACAATCCGCCACTGTTGGGGATGGCGTGGGACGTTTTTGAACCGCTGGGCGGCGCTGCGGAGGTTCGCCGCAAAGCGTGTTTGCTCCTTGGTAGAGGCCGGGGCCAAGACCAGCACCAAATCCGATACCGGATGGTGTGCCAATTCCCCCGATGCATAGGGCAGGGGGGCGGTCCTCACGCGCACATGCCGAGATACCATGGTTTTCTCTTGACAGAAGGCGTTGGGTCCTCTGATGTGCTGACGAACCTGCTCAAAGTCCGCTTCCGTCATGGGTTCCTCGGCCGCCACCGTCAGACCCAGACTACGTTTAGCGTGAGTCAGGCGACTGCGCCAGGCCTTACGCAGCTGGCTTGCCTGTCGGCTGAAAGCTTTAGCATCGTCGGTGACGTCATGATTCTTGATGGAAACCAGGTATTCATCGCCTCCGGATGACGTAAGGCTAAAGTCATACCCAGGTTGCTTTTGCGGAGCAGGTGCGAACGGTTGATCGCCGAGTCGTAGCGTGGCGTGGGTGATAATTTCTGTGATCAAGCCGTGGCTTTGGGGCGACTTGCGGATGGTCTGGGCGGTCTTTTTGAGCCAGTCGTCATGGCTGTGTGCCCGCAACGACAGGATGCCTTGTCCGAGCGTGTACAGCTCGAGGTTCGCTAAATGGTCTTCGCGCCCCCATACGCGTTGAAGGCGCGAGCGCGCTCCCGGTTGATTGAGCCAGATGGCATTGAACGTTGCTTCGACGGCGGCGAATGCTTCATCCACCGCCTCGGGCGTGGCCACGCCGGGTAGATGTCGATGGGGATACGTTTTCATGTCAGTCATCTGAGGTATTGGCGAGAGAGTCTGAAGGCTCCGATGCGACCCGCGTGGCTTGTGGCCCGGAGAGAATCGGGAAATCTGGATTGGAAATCTAGTGGGAATCTAGGGGAATCTAGGACACCCAAGAAATCTGGCGAAGGGAAATGTCTCTTCGGCGCGTATTTCATGGGTGTCGCGAACATCCTTTCGAACATCTCTTTCCCGAACATCCACGAGTATCCCATCCCGTATATCCTGACATCATCGCTCCAGTCCCCAATCCTCATAACAACCACAAATCGCACGCCTGGACAGAAGACACACCTTCGGCAAGTCGCTGTGACGATAGATATCAGCATAGCGCCGACGATTCATCGGCGTGACTACGGCGATGTAATCAACCATTTCCCATTTGAAGCGATCGTTGCAGCCTTCCAGGGCGCCGATCCTGACCGGCTCGAACAGGGTGCGTCGCGTGTATCGGAATAGGCTCAGCAGCACGGAAACGTCCAGCAAGATCAGCCCGGTTGCGCGCAAGAATCGTTGCTGCATGCAGCTGGAGTAGTTCCCCTCCATAACCCACTGCTCGCCGGCGATAGCCGCATCGTGCAGGGCCTTGAACTCATCCGCAGGACGCGGTTGCCAATCCGTGTTGGGAAGATGGTGAAGTTGGTCGAGGTGAACCAGGTTCATGCCACGCTTTTGTGCGATGGCAGCGGCAAGTGTCGATTTACCGCTATTCGATGGCCCCAGGATGCAGATGCGTGTGCCTAGTTCTGACAGCTGCACGTGCTCCTCCTGATTTCAATCCACTCCTACAGACTTTCGCTCCGTAATGTGCGATGTTCGGGCAGTCGTCCGCGGCTTTGTCAACGGAGATTCGGACGACGCTGCTGCACCTGAGTGCAGTAGGCGCGGACCGCATGGGTTGCAGCCCACGCGGTCCGCTAACCACAACCAACTTGATAGGAGTTGATCATGGCTGACGCCGATCATACGGCACGCGTTCGCCCGCAGGTTAATCGCAGGGCAACATCGCCCACTCTTTTCTACCGCCCAGAGCCCGCCGCCAGCACGTTGAGCGACGTGAATCGGGCTACGCTGGCCATCGTGCATGTGCTTGCGCAGTGCGTAGCTGCCCTCGGTGCTACCAAACGTGGCGAGCCGGCCAGGCTGAATGCTTGGCCGCTCCCGCAGAGCACCGTCCAGGGCCTGTCCGCCGCATTGAAAGTGTTGAAGGAGCGGGACGAGGCGCTGCGCCGTAGTTGCAGGGAGGGCGGTGGCGCTTAGGACGGCGCGACGAAACAGTGACCTGAGCGAGGCGACCTGGGTCGTCTCGCTCTTAGCAGAGGCTAATTGTTGCCGAAGTCCAATCGGCTGCTCACGAAGAAAGTGTGTGTGCCTGACGGCAATGTAATCGATGACCCGATGAGGTTGGCGAACTTGATCACCATGGAAAAGAAGGGATTCTGAGCCCTTTGTTTGTTGCCCTGACGAGTTCGCAGCGTCCGATCCGTTACTTGTCGGGATGAGCCGACAGGTCGTCCAGACACCACTTCTCCACAAAATCGCGCAACTGATCCGGGCTACCGCCAGCCGGCGCGCCATAGGCGAAATGGGTGATCTTGGCCACGTTGTCGACCACCTCAGCGTCGGGTATTTCGGTGGTGTACTTGCCGTCGGTAATGCCTTTCATGAAGACCGCTTCGGGAATCCCTGCGTCGTGGGCAATTCGCGCGCGTCGCGCAATGCCGGCTGTGAGCATGCATCGTTCCTCCCGGCTATGAGGGAGCTTCGGCGACGATTTCATGAGTGATTGAGCGGGTTTCGCGTCGTCGGCTAACGCACCTGAGCCCACGGCAAGCAGCGATGCCGCAAGCGTCACGTATATCTTCATGGTTCTTCCCCTTGTTTCCAGTGGATGCTAGCAACGAAGTCGATTCACTGACAATTCGGGAACATCGCGGAGCGGCCGAATAAAGAGGTCAGAATCCTTTCTAAGGTCAAAAGAAAGGATTCTGACCCCTTTGTTTGCCGACCCCTTTGTTTGCCAGCACGTTGAGCGACGTGAATCGGGCTACGCTGGCCATCGTGCATGTGCTCGCGCAGCGCGTAGCTGCCCTCGGTGCTACCAAACGTGGCGAGCCTGCCAGGCTCAATGCCTGGCCTCTCCCGCAGAGCACCGTCCAGGGCCTGTCCGCCGCATTGAAAGTGTTGAAGGAGCGGGACGAGGCGCTGCGCCGTAGTTGCAGGGAGGGTAGTGGCGCTTAGGACGGCGCGACGAAACAGTGACCTGAGCGAGGCGACCTGGGTCGTCTCGCTCTTAGGACGGGCTAATTGTTGCCGAAATCCAACTGGCTGCTCACGAAGAAGATGTATGTGCTTGATGGTGGCGTTATCGATGTCCCGGTAACCAAACAGAGGGCAGCGAAATAGAGAGATCAGAACCCTTTTTCAGCGGTTAGGTGTTGATCCTTGTCGTTATACCGCGGCAATGGCAGGCCTGTCTGCCCCGTAAAGGTTCAGTCCCCGGTCCAATCCGACGTCTATATATTGAGGCCGACAAAAAAATCGGTGGTCGGCCGCTACCAATCAAGCCGAGCAAATCGGCTTACCCGTGGTGCGAAGGAGGGGAGATGGGCAAAGTGGTGGCAAGTTATGGGAATAGCGTCACGCAAACCGTCGTAGGGGTTTTTCCGGAAGGAGGATTTGGTGCGCTTGCCGGCTATGCAGTAAAGGCCGCCAACTCCGCGATGGGACAGGGCGTGCTGAATTATGTTCTGGACGCTCACCTTCATCTGGGGAAGAAGCTTTGGGGCGGCTTTACCTTTCCTGGAACAGTGACTGTCTTCGATGATAGGGTCGAGTTCAAACCGTCGTTTTTGGTCAAGATACCGATCTATCAGGGTATCGAATCGATCTCTTTCCCTTATGGAGAAGTAGAGGAAGTGGAGACCGTCAAGAAAGGGCCGCTAAAGCTTTCCGGGGTTCTGATTAAGGCGAAAGCAGGCCCATTTTTGATCATGGCGCCGTTCGACACGAAGAGCATCACGTCGAGCTTAAAGCCCTACGTGAAGCTGAAATAAAGCAACGCGGAGCGGCCATTGCTGAAGTACGCATCAGTTGGCCCGGCTCCGATGAGCGCTTATTTCGGTTTTGACCGGAACGTAAACAAAGGATCCAGAGTGCTTTCTTAGGTCCAAAGAAAAGATATTTGGACCACCCCCTGATTTCTCGGGCACCTAAACGGAAGAGCAATCCTCGCATGAAGGTATTCGATGCGCGCGTGTTCCCGTGAAGTGCGCCTGGATGGAAGGCGAGCCGGGCGATAACGTGCGAATGATGTGTCGAATGTTGCGTGCATCGCCCAGCGGCTATTACACCTGGAAAACCGGAAGCGGGGCCTGTTCCGACTTGCCAACGATCAACTGATCGCTCGCATGGAAGTCCTCCGTCGCGAGAATCACGAAGCCCGCGGTTCGGAACGTCTGTGGCGTGCGCTCAAACAGAAAGGCGAGTGCTGCAGCCGGAACCGGGTTCGTCGCCTGCGTTGCGGACAAGGCATTCGCAGCCATCGTCGTCTGCGCTACTTACGCACCAAAAGTCCCTGCTAGCGTGTGCCGGCGGCATCCAACCGTCTCAGCTGTCCATTCACAAGTCCGGGCCCCGATCATGTCTGGGTCGCTGATATCACTTTCACACCCACGCGCCAGGGCGGGGTCTATCTGGCTGTCGTGTTGGACTTCTGCAGCTACCGTATCATGGGCTTGGCAATGACGAACCGATCAGGTGCTCGCCAGCGATGCGCTAGCCGTGGCGTTAGGACGTCGTTGCCCCGCGAAGGAAGCAACACGCCACAGCGACCAGGGTTCTCAATACACCAGCAAGCTCTATCAGCAGCAACTGCAAGATGCCGGTCTAACGCCCAGTATTAGCCGAAATGGCATATCCCACGACAACACAGTCATGGAGAGCTTTTTTGCCTCGTTGAAGCACGAGCTGGCGCACCATATCGAGGAGCCGGTCTTCTAACGCAACAACACCGCTTCACCGAGAAGCCAGTCGCGGAAAGCAACGAGTCTGGGCAGGGCAGCGCGCTCGGCGCGATAGATGACGTAGTAGGCCAGCGGCGATGCGAACGCGACTTTGGGAAACAATCGGATCAATCGGCCCGCGACCAGATCGTCACTCGCCATGACACTGCGGGCGAGCGCAACGCCGTGCCCTTCGATGGCGGCCTGCAGGACTGCCGCGGAGTTGTTGATCTTCATGCCACGCGTAGCGACTACCTTGTTCGCTCCGTTCTTCTCCAGCCAGGTTGCCTAGGTCGGGAAGTCCGTATGGCTATCCATCGACAAGTCGTGGATCAGCGCTTCTCCCGCCAGATCTCTGGGTTTCTTCAGCTGGGGGTGCTTGTTTAACCATGCGGGCGAGCACACCGGATAGACCTCTTCATCCATCAGTTTGTCCGCCACCAACCCCGGCCAGTTTCCCGTACCAAATCGCACGCCGATGTCGATTCCCTGGGCAACAAAATCTACCGGCTTGAGGTTTGTATCCAGCCGCACATCAGTGTCCGGCCATGCGGCCTGAAAACGCTCGATGCGTGGAAGCAGCCATTTAGCGGCGAATGCCGGGCTAACGGCGACGGTAAGCACACCGGTGGTCGTGCCTTCCTTGAGTCGCTCCATGCCCAAAACGAGTCGATCAAAGCCTGCGCGTATGTCCGGCAGCGCACGCTCAGCTGTCTCCGTGGGAATCAAACGGACCTTCCCGCTCGAACTACGATGAAACAGGCGGATGCCTAGGTAGTCCTCCAGCGCGCGTACCAGTTGGCCAATGGCTGCAGGTGTGACATGCAGCTCGGCGGCAGCGGCGGAAAAGCTCTGATGGCGGGCGCTGGCCTCAAAGGCCCGTAACGCGTTGAGATGAATGGGTGAATTCATGACGAGATAGATTTTCTTTTAATGGCAGACAGTAAATCTCGTTTGTCGGCAGCATGGCATTGGCGAAGAATCCCAATAAGCCAGAGATTACTCCCTTCCACATTGACCTGCAGGCTGGCTGGGTCGCCCTTACGATCTTGGCAGCTGGATAGTTTTCCTTCGTGCTTAGCCGGCCGGTCCTGGTGGAAGAGGGCGGTTGTGACCGGGTGTTTTGGCGCCGAGGCACCGGTTTTAAGGCTCTAACCATTTTGTCATCCATAGAACCCCGCCCATGGGCGGGTCGAGAGGTTTCGCCATGAGCAATGCATTCCAAGGTAAGAAGCTGCTGGTCGTCGGCGGCACCAGTGGCATGGGGCTGGAGACAGCCCGAATGATTCTGGCCGAAGGCGGAAGCGCGGTTATTGTCGGCCATCGCGCCGATAAGGCCGAAGAGGCGCGCAAGGCGCTGGCTGTATCGGGGCAGGTTGCGGTACTGACCGCAGATATCTCCAGCGAAGAAGGTCTGGCCTCGCTGCTTCAGGTCATCGATGCAAACCACGCGGACATTGACCTGCTGGTCAACGCGGCGGGTGTGTTCTTCCCGAAGCCATTTCTGGAACATCAAGCGTCCGACTACGAGCAGTACATGAAGATCAACAAGGCGTTCTTCTTTATCACACAGAAGGTCGCCGCCAACCTGATCGCCAACAACCGCCCTGGTGCCGTCGTCAACATCGGCTCCATGTGGGGGAAGCAGGCCATTGCGGCCACCCCGTCATCGGCCTACTCGATGGCCAAGGCCGGTCTGCATGCGCTGACTCAACATTTGGCGATGGAGTTGGCGCCCAGGCACATCCGCGTCAATGCGGTATCGCCAGCGGTAGTACAGACGCCAATCTACGAAGGCTTCATACCCAAGGCTGAAGTGCATGACGCGTTGCAGGGCTTCAACAACTTCCATCCGATCGGCCGTGTCGGCATGCCGCAGGATGTCGCCGAAGTCATTGCTTTCTTGCTGTCGGACAGAGCGGGCTGGGTCACGGGCGCGATCTGGGACGTAGACGGTGGCGTGATGGCTGGTCGCAACTGATATGCAGAGGGAGCGCTGACGGTGCCCGGCCTCTCCCTTCTTTAAGTGAATGCATGCCACGAGCCGATGGCGAGCTGCTCACGACGGATGTTGTTGGCGGTTTCCAGTCGCTGCCGGCCTCGGCGCCAAAGCGCGCATCCAGCAAGCAACCCGAATCATTCGCCGACTGCCTCCCGTCGGCCTCAACCAAGACGAGATACACACCATGATGAACGACTGGAATGCCTACCGCGCCGCGCTCCTGGCGCACGTTGGCGACTATGCCAAACAAAGCCCTGACGTGGTGCGCGGCTTGAGCACTATCGACAACGCTGCCGCAACCACCGGTCATCTCGAGCCGAAGATACATGAACTGATCGCGCTGGCCGTCGCTGTTACCACGCGCTGCGATGGCTGCATCTCGGTGCATACCAAAAAGGCGGTCGAGCACGGTGCCACGTTAGTAGAGATCTCCGAGGCGCTTGGCGTCGCCATTGCTCTGAACGCCGGGGCAGCTCTGACTTATTCGGCGCGCGTGCTTGAGGCCCACGCGCAACTTGCTACATAAGCTGCCGGGATTCTGATCATCCGGGCCAGAAGAATGCCCATGAACGTCAATGCCGACTTCTCACGTGTCGTTGTCGTTTTGCCCGGCGACTGCACGTGGAAATAAAGGGGCCAGAATCCTTTCTTTTGACATTAGATAGGATTCTGAGCCCTTTGTTTGTTGTCGGCGGAGCATTTCATGGGTTCCCCGAATATCTCCAGAAAGCGACAAAGCTTGGCGTCTCACGTTCTGCAACAGGTCGTTGGCATCATCTACCAGGCAGTTCTGGAGATTGGCAAATTTCGGTGTTCGAGAGGGATCGGCATGCCAATTTGAAACAACGGATGTCACATCGAGTCGCAAGAATTTGCCAGTTGACTCCGGGTGAACTTTGCAGTTCAGTATTGATTATTAGGGAAGAACTAGGGGATGGCAGGATGCTTTACTTCGCTTTCTATCTGAAACAAGTTCGATTTCTTTCTCTGTCGATGGGCGACCTAAGCGTCGCCGGTCGGCATTGCCATGTGTGTTAGGGAAGACTGGGCTATACCCCGTCAATAACGTAGTTCAAACGAAGGTCCGCTGGGTTGGGTTGCCTATAAAGCGCCGTGTCCATTGGATTGTCATGGCACTCATGATTGCGGTGTTTGCCTTCGATGAGTTGCCGATTGCAAGGTTTGCGCCGTAATGGCGAACAGGGGAATGTATGTCTGGGATGATGAAGAGTCGTTGGCCGCGTTGGTCGCTATGGCTTGTGCTGGTGATGCTGCAGTTGGCCGTTTGCGCTTTCCCTGGAGCAGCTCAGGCACAGACCTACGGTCCGCCGTTCACCTTGAACGAACTCGATGGAAATGGAACGGGCAGCCAAAGCCCAGGCCCTTACTTTACGTTGCAGGCCGCCATGCAGGCGGCGGCGAATGTACTCAATGCCGAGTACGGGACCGGCACGGGATCGTGTTTTATCGATCCGGTTTACTTCGGGGCCCATCCGCCGAGCCCGTATGTTGCCCGCCAGGCGTATGGCGGTAACGACGGCGGCGGCAGTGGCAGCTGCTTCTTCGATCACGACGAGATACTGATTGTGGGTACGCCGCAGGCCTACGACGTAGGCAAGAATGCCGGTGGCTGCAATTGCAATAGTGGCGACGGTGGCAAAGGGGCGGCATCCAGTCCTAAGAAGAGCAGTGGCGATAGCGCGATAGACAGCACGGGCGGCGCCTCTGGCACGCCTATGGCTGGCGACCCGATCAATACCGCGACGGGCAACAAATACGAGCAAGACACCGACTTCCGTGGGTCGTCCTGGCTGACCTTCCGGCGCTTCTATAACAGCGGTGCAGGTGTGGCCGGTGCCATCGCCCAGACAAACCTCGGGCCGCAGTGGCGCCACTCGTTCGATCGCTCGCTGGCAATCTTTTTGTCCAACCCTGGTGCGTCGGACGATTCCCTTATCGTCCTCTATCGGCCAGACGGGAGCAGCGAACAGTTTCTCAAGAGCGGTGGCGTCTGGCACGCAGACGCGGATATTGCCGATACCTTGACGGAGCAGGACGACGCCAGCGGTAACCCCGTCAGCTACACCGTGTTCATGGCATCGGTCCGCGAGTACGAGCAGTACTCTGCGGCTGGCTTGCTTCAATCCATCACGGATCAAACCGGTCAGACGGCGCTGCTTGCCTATAGCACGGCGAGCACGCCAACTTCCGTCGCACCCGTTCCGAACTTGCTGCTTACCGTCTCGGATCCGAGTGGTCGCCAGTTGAATTTCAGCTACAACAGCAATGGCAGCTTGTCGCAAGTGGCGTTGCCCGATGGCGGCACGCTGCTTTATGGCTATGACGCCACCACGGGAAATCTCACGTCGGTGCAATATCCGGATGGGAAAGTACTTCAGTATGTCTACAACGAAGCTTCGCTGAACTCGGGGACAAGCCAGCCGACAGCGCTTACCGGGGTTATCGATGAGGCCGGTGTCCGGTTTGCTAGCACTGGCTATAACAGTCAGGGCCAAGCCATATCGTCCACGTTCGCTGGCGGCGCCGATGCGATGGCTGTGACGTATAGCGTCAATCCAGGCCCCGCCACACTCACCACGCCGCTTGGGCTATCGGTTCATCTCCAGGCCCAGACCGACGCCTCCGGTAGCTTCCGCAGCGCCGCAAGTTCCGTCCCATGCGGCACCCAGTGCAATCAGCCATGGAAATCACTTAGCTACGACAGCCACGGCTACACATCGTCCAGGACGGACTTCAATGGGAATATCACCAACACAACCTACGACAGCACAGGTCTGCTCGATCAGGAAGTGGATGCCTACAACACGCCAAATCAGCGCACGATCACTACCACCTGGAACACATCGCTGCGACTGCCGTTGACTCGTGTGGTGCGGGATAACGCTGGCAACACAGTCGCTTCAAGTGCATGGGTCTACAACGCCATCGGCCAGACGCTGGCGCATTGTGAGGCCGATCCGACGAATGCTGCGGCGACGGGTTATCAGTGCAGCAATACCGGTAACGTTCCGGCTGGCGTGCGGCGATGGACGTATACCTATTGCGCGAGTGTCGATGCCGTGCAATGTCCGCTAGTCGGCTTGTTGCTGACCGCGACAGGGCCGCGCACGGATGTCAATGACACGACAACGTACGCCTATTTCATGGACGACAACGTCCTGCATCGCCATGGTGACCTTTCCTCGGTAACGGATGCACTGGGGCATCATACGACCTACATTGGCTACGATGGTGCGGGCCGCCTCACGACCATGGCGGACCAGAACGGCATCATATCGACGATGTCCTATACACCTCGTGGCTGGCTCGCATCATGGTCCACAGGATTTGATTTCGCTACGACGAACTACACATACACGCCTTATGGCGCTGTAGAGACGATGACTGATCCCGACGGCATCGTTACCACCTACAGCTACAACAATGCACACCGTCTTACAAAAGTAACCGACGGGCAGGGCAACTACATTCAATACACCCTGGATGCTTCCGGCAATCGCACGGCTGAAAACATCTACAGCTCTAGTGGCGCGACCCCTGTTCATAGTTTGTCGCGCCAGTTCAATACGTTGGGTCAGTTGGTCAAGGCGAAAGATGGTCTGAGTCACACCGTTTTCGATGCCAGTGCGGGCGGGAGTTATGATGCAAATGGCAACTTAGTGCTGTCCAGCGATGGCTTTGGAATCCAGAAAAAGAGCACGCTGGATGCCCTCGATCGTTTGGCGAGTACCATTGAAAATTACAATGGTTCGGATGTGTCGACTCAGAACACCACGACCGCCATCTCATACGATGCGTTGGACCGCATTACCCAGGTCATCGATCCGTCGAACTTAGCCACTCATTACTCCTACGATGGTTTGGATAACCGGACTGGTTTGCAAAGCCCTGATACCGGAAGCAGCACGGATACGTTCGACGCAGCCGGTAACCGCTTGACGCATACCGACGCGAAAGGGGTAGTTAGTACGAGCACCTACGATGCGCTCAATCGTCTGCTAACGGTGAGCTTTGCCGATACGACGCTCAATGTGACATATCACTATGACGAGCTGAACTCTGTTACGGGGTGTTCGGGGGCTGGCCCGGTTGGTCGGTTGACCCGGGTGGTGGAGAATGCTGTTACCACAACCTATTGCTACGATGATCGTGGCAATGTGGTGCAGAAATTCCAAGCGCAGGGTTCTAGCACTGATACTACGAGCTATGGCTACACGTTGGCCAATCGCTTAAACCAAGTTACCTATCCAAGTGGCTCAGTAGCCAAGTATGGTCGGAATATTCTTGGGCAAATTGCATCGGTAACTGTCACGCCCAGCGGTGGGGCCGGGCAGGCCGTTGTGAGCAATGTGACTTATCTGCCGTTTGGTCCCGTAGTGGGATACACACTGGGTAATGGCCAGGCGGTAACGCGTAACTACGACGAAAACTATCGATTGCTGGATCTCGCAAGCCCAAGCTTCAGTCTCCATTTTACGCGCGACGTAATGGGAAGCATTGCGAGCCTTGGAAATACGCCAGGCGCTCCTACCCCGACTGAGACGTACACCTACGACCCGTTCTATCGGTTGACGGGTGTATTGGATAGCCAGGGCAATGCAGTTGAGTCTTATACGTACAACAAAACGGGTGACCGTTTAAGCAAAACCAGCACAGGTGGATTGGCGGCTGGAACGTATAGTTACCAGTCAGGTACGCATTGGTTGACTAGCATTGGTAGTTCAGCCAGGTCGTATGACTTGAATGGCAACACAACAGGGAATGCAACTGGCGGGCAGACGTTTGGGTTTGGATACGATGGTCGTAATCGTTTGACGGTGGCTCAAGCAAACAATGTAACAGTAGGTACCTATACTTATAATGCGTCGGGTGAGCGTATCGCCAAAATGGCAACGACACCCCAAGCCTTCAACGAGCGGTTCGCTTACGATGAGACCAGTCGACTTATCGGTGAATACGGGAGTTCAAATCGCGACTACGTTTGGATGGATGATCTTCCTATTGCGGCAGTGGACGGCTTAGGTTCAACGGCGTCCGTGAACTTCGTGGTTGCAGATGGCGCGGGGACGCCTAGATCCATCAGCGATGCATCGGGAACTCTAATTTGGCAGTGGCCATATCAAAGTAATCCGTTTGGCGAAAAGCAGCCCGTTAGCGCAAATGGGTATGCCCTTAATTTGCGTTACCCGGGCCAATATTTCGACCAAGAGCGCGGTGTGGCTTACAATGTGAACCGAGACTACGACGCAGCCACGGGCCGATATTTGCAAAGTGACCCGGTTGGTCTGGCTGGTGGAATGAGCTCCTATGCTTATGTAAACGGTGCGCCGCTTGGTCTCACTGATCCACAAGGACTTGAAGCTAGGACGGCTCCAGTCAAAGAGCCGTCGACGACAACGCAGAGGCCCCCCACGGGTCGAGTTCCTAGTTTTGGTGACCCTGCGAATGACCCAGTAGTAGATCCCGAAGATCCGGAGTTAGGGTTCGGGGTAGTTATCGAGGCCTGTGCTGCCAATCCGGTTCTTTGCGGTATAGGTTTGTCTGTATGGCCGAGTACTGCTGGTGGCCCGAATGATGAAGCGCCACCCGGTAGGTCGAACGTCATTCCGTTTCCGGTAAACCGCAGAAAGCCGCCCCCGCAAACTTGCCCCGGCGACAACGGTTGCGAGCAGGAGCGACAGGCGCTCATGCTTCTCTATGCGAAAAAGCTGGCTTTGCTGGTGTTCTTTGGTAAAGATGTTGAGGCACAGGTTCAGCGCGGTATCACGGCTTCTTACAACAAACTTGCTAAAGATCACAATCAGCGCTGTCCAAGCTTCCAAGTTCCTCTTATTGATTGGGAGGTTCCTCCTCCTCATGTAAAGCCATAATCTCTTGGCGTGAAAATGACTGAAAAAACGCTCCAATACATTGAGTTTCTTGAGCTAAACGGACTAGACAACGTGGCAGTGGCACGTCGCTTCGTGGAGTCCTCCGGCTTCTCGTTCACCTCGGAGCTTGAATCGATTAAAGAGTGGCTCCTACGGGAAGCAGATGCGAACAACCGGGAAGCTCAGCACGCCCTGGCCACCTTTTATTTTATGGGGATTTTTGGCTACAAAAGCAAAGAATTGGCTTACAAGTTTTGCCGCCAGTCGGCCGAATCGAGGTTTGGCCCCGCTGTTCATCTGCTTTCCTCCTTCGAGGAGGCTGGGTCAAATGACAAAGCAACCAATCAATCTGAGTCTATTCGGTTACGACGAGAGGCGGTTGAGCTTGGCTATGGTCCTGCGGCCAGATCATTGGCTCTTGACTATCTGGCGGGGAAATTCGTTCCTTTTGATGCGGAGCAAGGACGTTTTTATCTAGAGAAGGGGGTGGAACTGGGAGACGTGGAAAGCGTTTTTCAACTTTCGCTTCTCCTTGACACAAGCGACATTGATTCTGACAAGCGTCGTAGCAATGATTTGCTGGAACGGGCCGCTGCTTTGAACAATCCATCTGCTATGCGAAAGCTGGCTCAGTTGTATGCCAGTGGAGGCGGTGGATATGTACAGAATAAAAAACGAGCGGATGAGCTGAGCCGGCAAGCTGACTTGATCGAAATTCCTTACAGATACGATATAGATTTTCCAGTAACGCTTTCTTGAGGTATTGAGCTATCACGGCCGGGTGGCTCTAGTCGTAATAGCTGAAAACAAAGAGGTCAGAATCCTTTCTAAGGTCAAATGAAAAGATTCTGACCCCTTTTTTTGATGTCACGATTGATCCTTTACGTCCACGATGTCTCCCGATTGAAGACGTTTTACCTGACGAGCTTTTCGTTCAAGGTCCGCGAGGAGATCGAGGGCGAATGGGTCGTGCTGGATGCCGGTGCTGTCGAGTTGGCGTTCCATCGGGTCGGTGTTCAATATCGGGAGCGCCAGCCTTCCGAGCATTCTCACTCCAATAGCAAAATAGTGCTCTCGATTCGCTCAGGTCTCCTGGAACTGCGCAACAAGCTACTGGCCGAGGGCGCCCCGATGCGCAACGTCAAACGCTACGAAGGCTTTCCCTACCTTATGTGCGATGGGGAAGACCCTGAAGGTAACGTGTTTCAACTCATGGAAATGGATTGACGGACGCGATTGTCGGTGGGAATGGGAAGGTATCCCAAGTGGCCTGGTGATTGGCGGACAGGGGGAGATGTTGATGGAACAGGCAGTAGAACTGGCAGGCTTCTTCGCCACACATGCGGTGTAGTCCGTATCGTCAGGGGAGATCCTCCTGCCGATGTTGGCACTGATGGACTAGAGAGGAGCCTGGTTGGCCCAGGCTGACGCTACTTCAAGGTAAGACGAGAGGGAACGGACAAGTGAATTCGCGTCAGATCGACGTCATAAGATCGCTCGTGTGCTCGTCGCTACTAACTCTGTCTTGCGCAGCGTTTGTCAATGAAGCCGTTGCCTCGACGTTTGACATACCAAGTGTACTTTTTGGAGAAAGGAGGCCGTTCGCCAACGACGGTATTGAGACCGCGTTGTCTGGCTATGACAACCCCTCTGAGGTCCTAAAGAACGGCGCGATGGCCATTCCGAAGTTAAAAGATCACTTCCTTGTGAAAATAGTGGGCTACACCGATAACCATGAATGTGTTGTTGCCGAATGTGACCATCTGTCGCTCAAGCGTGCCCAGTTGGTTTACAAGTGGATGCTTGCGCATGGAGTTTCTGCGCGCCAGCTTCTTCCCCCTGAAGGGCGGGGTGCTAATGATCCCGTGGGCGACAATGCCACTTCAGACGGTAGGCAGCTAAATAGGCGTGTAGAGTTCCAGTGGATTCCCGTTTCTACGACACATTGATTTGTGCTGCTTGCAACTGTACTTGGACGCAGTTCATCTAATGCGTCGCCGAAAGCAGGCTGTCTGACATGCATCGGGAATGCCGTGGCCATCAAGCGATAGCCTCCGTTTATGTACACGCATCACAGATCTATGGAGGAACTCCCGGGCGCGATGCACGACATCGCACCCGGAAGCTACGCAGCATTAGTGCAAGGGCTTCTTGAAGCGAAATATGAAGCGATCGGTCTTGCCGCGGATAGTAGGATCGAACACCTTCAGGGTGTGATCGTCGTTCGGATTGGCGAGAATCTTGATCTCCCCATCGAATACGAAACCGGCTTTCTCGACCTCGGCCTTTACAGCCGCAGGGTCGATGCGGTGCAGATCCTCGGTGTTCTTCAGGCCCGATCCTGCGGTAGCGGCGTGGTCGGAGACCAGATAGTAGCCGCCGGGCTTCACAAGCTTGAAGACTATCGCGTTGAAAGCACCCACGTCTGGAAGGTGATTTGTGAAAGGCAATGAAAAAATTTGGCTTTTTCTGCGAATCGTACTTCTCGTTGTGGCGCTGATTCACAGCGTTTACTTTGTTAAAACGCTTCCAGGGGATTTCTCCAGGCCATTCTGGCCGTTCTTCTTTGAGATGATTGGAATCGTCGCGGTATCGGTATTTGGCGTGACGTTCTTCCAACTTCCAAAGCAGGCATCTGATGTGAGGTGGGCAAAGCCATCATGGTTTGCCAACCCATTTCGGTTGCGGCAAGCGTTGCCCATTTTCGACTTGGCCGCTTACTACTTCTTGGTTCTTGGCTTGGGTTGTCTTGCCATTGGGCTTTCGCGCGAACCAAGAAATTGGGCCTTGGAGCTACCGTTGTCGATAGGTATCGGTGCGTTTTTGGGAGTACGTGTTGTGCTGATGGTCTTCAAGGACCGCTTTGAAGATGCGTAAGATGAAATAAAGGGGTCAGAATCCTCTCTAAGTTCAAAAGAAAGGACTATGGCCCTTTTGTTTGCGCTTCGATTGAAGACAAAACGCAGTTTCACAGGCAAGTGATCGCCGTTACGATGATGGCCGGTCTCGAAGGAGGGGAATCGGAAAACTATGCATGTTTCCATGTCACGATTGATCCTTTACGTCCACGATGTCTCCCGATTGAAGACGTTTTACCAGGCGAGCTTTTCGTTCAAGGTCCGCGAGGAGATCGAGGGTGAATGGGTCGTGCTGGATGCCGGTGCTGTCGAGCTCGCGTTCCATCGGGTCGGTGTTCAATATCGGGACCGTGAACCTGCCCAACAATCTCACTCCAATAGCAAAATAGTGCTCTCGATTCGCTCGGGTCTCCTGGAACTGCGCAACAAGCTATTGGCCGAGGGCGTTCCGATGCGCGACGTCAAACGCTACGAAGGCTTTCCCTACCTTATGTGCGATGGGGAAGACCCTGAAGGTAACGTGTTTCAACTCATGGAAATGGATTGATGGTGCGACTGCCGGTGGGTATGGGAAAGTGCCCCAAGTGGCTTGGTGATTGACGGATAGTGGGAGGTGTTGATGGAACTGGCAGTAGAACTCGCAGGCTTCTTCGCCGCACATGCGGTGTGGTCCGTATCGGAGGGTGAGGTCCTTGTGCCTATGTTGGCGCAGGTGGACCAGGGCGGAGCACGGTCGATGTCCCGCCTGGTCGCGGATCGTTTGGAAGATAGCGTCGAGGATGGGAAACAGAGGCTTGCTACCAACTCTGATGGCAGCGTGTATGCCGTGTTGGTGTATGACGGCTACATCACCCTCCCATCTGGCAAGACCGATGCGCTGCTCTTGGACATCCGGGCATATCGCGATCCCGTGGAAACGCTGACGATGGCGCTGCCTTACCGCAACCAGCAGTCGCCACAAGGGTTCGCTGTTCACCGTCCCAAGTTTCTCCAGTATCAGGGCGGTGGCAGTTCGGACTATGCCCGATGGAGCGACGCCTTTTTCCGGGGAGTCGACGCGCACCAGCAGGGCGCTGCGGTTTGGAACAAGGCATCGGATCCTTCTATTTGAAGGAGAGGCCTTGGGCACTCACGAAATGGTCAATGCCTCATTAGTAGGAAGTATGGATGTCCACATTCATGCCTGCATCGGTCAACGCAGCTAAAAATACGATCTCTTCCAGCGGCAGGCTTTCTTGTTTGGATGAACGGATCCGGGCGAACAAGTCTTAAGCGCGTGTCAAAGTGATCGCACTGACGGGGGCAAGTCCAGCCGGCAGAAATCCATGATCTTTCCCCGTTTCTGTTGGCCATCGATCTAGTGGCCGTGCGCATTGTTTTCGTCGGCTGAAACCTATCCTGTCCCAGGCGACGTCGCAGCAATCCGCGACGCTCTCCTTGGCACGGCGGACTGCCGATTACGATATCCGAGCGATCAACGGCGCAACGACCAGCAGCGACAGCAGATAAGGGGACGCTTTGGATAAGCCCTGTTCGTGCCAAAGGCCCATTGTGATCTCCATCATGGCGACAAGGTAGAGGAGAAACAAAATTATCAACGGTGCATGGCTTGCCGCGCAGGTGAACATGGCCACTAAACCAAAGCCGGCAGTGATGGAAAACGCGATCGAAGCGAACGTCGTTAGCGCAGCGAGCTCTGGTTGAATCTTCGAAGCGATCTTGTGGTGAAAAGGCCGTCCCCGAAAGGGGAAAAGGGCCATGCCCAAGGCCATCAAAGGGATGGCGAGGCAAAACATCGTCGTCATGGCGACCTGGTCGCTCCACACGCTTTGCGCGAGTGTCACGGGGTGGTCCTTGGTCCACAAGAGCCTATGTGCGATGCCAAGCAAAAGGCCGATGCAGAAGTAGGCAGGAAACTTGGCACGCAGAGACGAGGCAACATGAAGTTTCGGCTTTTCATTTGACGTCGACATGGCGAGCTCTTTTCGGTGGAGTAGTGTTGCGCTTGAAGGCAAGGAAGTTCATCGCGAGCATTTTATCCGACTAGCGAAGTCGGATTGGCCAATAAAGGATCGGAAGCAAAGAGCTGGCGTTGCCTCTGCTTCTGCGCGCGCAAGAGGGAACGGGGCAGCCCGTAGCGCCCTTTTAACCCTGGAAAAATTGCTCTGAACCGTTTTTCACACTCGGCTTATCTGATTGCGATTCCGTTACTTCTTCCCGTCATCGACGAATCGCAGCCCCAGGGCTTGAGAGTCACCAGTTAGAACGCTGCTGGAAAACATTCTTTTTCATCCGTTGATTCAATGCGATGCATGACATTTCCCCAGCCCCGCCGAGGGGAAGGGGGCCTCGGCGCGCCACCATGATGCTGCCGCGCAATGCGGCGCCACACAGTCCAAGGAGATGACATGTCACGCCATTCGATATTTGCTCCCACCACACTATTGATCGCCGCCATCGCGCTCTTTCCGGCAATTTCCAACGCCCAAGGCCTGACGTGCACGCAAGTACTTGAGCTGCCGTTGTCTGCGAGCACCGTGGCTCGCGCCCAGGACGCCGTCGGCAACGCCCCCGCCGCGCTTGCCTCGAACGAACAGGCAAAAATCGGCATCCTGAATGCGACACCCATCTGCAACGGCGCGATGGCCGGCCAAGATCTGGCCTTGTTCCAACAAATAATGTCGCTAGCAAACCAATTTGCCGACCAGGCGACCGTCGCAAACGAGCTCAATCAAACCGCTCAGGCGGAGCTGTTTGAGACGCAGCTTTCACTGAGCCTGGAACAGGCCATTAATCTTGCCGCTGGGCGGTAAGCGGCGTTCGGCACGCTTGTCACCGCGCCGGCTTTCTGTGCATTGATTTCAGCTTGATGGCGCGGTCACTGGGGATGGGGGCATCGATACGTCATTGATGACCTCCATCCCTTTGGCGCGCGGTGGGCCTCATGGCATCACTATATTGATCAGTTGCCCAAGCGTCGCGGCGTGGTACTTCCAACGCCACGGCGTAGTGGTACTCGTTGCGCAACCCTTTCTTTACATTTGTATCGCAATAACGCGGGTATCCGACGGGACCTGTTGTATTGGTCACGCTTTCGCCAAAAAAAGCGGTGTAAGAATTAGCTATGGACGATACGCCGCTTGAAGTCGTGGCGCTTATAAGGTCGTTAGCTTCGTAATCGATCGCGCAACGGTAATGCGGCAGAGAAATACGCCAAGGATGGCAAAGGAAGCTATCTAAATAACGTAGCGCCGATCCTCGGCGCGGGTCGGTTGCGGCCTGGGAAAGGATGCCAATGGCTAAATCGTTTGCTCAACCGACGACGTCGACAGTGAAGTACCCCGTGCCGGACCGACAGCGAGTGCGCGTCGCACGCCTGGCATTGCCAAGGGCGACGTGCCACTGGTCACCAGTACTCGATCAATGCCTGCGCGCAGGCATGGAACATGGCCGCCGTGGCGTACGCCAAGCTACCGAACGGGTGATGGCGCTATGCCCTGTGCTGACACGGGCGGAGTGCTGGCAGCGTTTGCGTTGGCTGCGGGAACATGCCTGCGGCGAACGCCCTTTACCGAATGCGTGGCCTGCGGACCTGCTGAAGCAGTTGCGCGAAGGCTATGCCAAAGGCGGCATGCACAAGCGCGCGGCTTTTCGTGCAATTCGCACGCGCTATCCCGGTTTACCGGGTCACGTTATCGTCCGTGTGGCCCGGCGGCAGGGATGGCTCGTTGGTTCCTCGACAACCATGTCACCGCGGCGACGCTGGACAGCGACCGAACAAGCACGCTTTGCGGCCATGGCGGAGTGTCGCACCGTCGCGCAGATGGCGCTGGCCTTGGAGCGGTCGACGAAAGCCATTCGTTGGCGTCTGGGGGCACGGAGTCTGAGTGCAAAAACCGACACGATATGGTCCTTACGTCAATTAGCTGGCACGCTTCGAGTGGGCACAACGACATTACGACGTTGGAGTGCCGAACGTACTTTGCGGGTGCGCGATGCACATGTCACAGGCGACTCATTGCGTGCCTGTCTTGCACGTGGCTCATTTATTCGCGAATGCGCTATCCCTGGCGGTGTGGTGCCGATGGTCATCGCACCTGATCAACACTACCGCTGGAAAGATGCCGCCAGGATATTGGGTTGCCGCATCGATGCCGTGCGTCAAGGTATCGCACAAGGCGTATTCAAGCTGGCGGATCCAACGGTCAGCGATCGGGCTCTCGCACGCTTTTTTCGACAAGGTGCCTTCGAACGATTGAACATGACGAGGATCGACCCCGCGATCTACCGATGGTTGGTCAGAGAGATCTAGGGCACTCAAGAGACGATCGCTCTATTAAATGAAGGATACCCCGCTCTGCCATGCATCGGGGATGCCATCGCCATCAAGCAATGGCGTCCCTTCATTTGCACGCACCGCGGTTTTGCGGACGAACTCCCGGGCGCGATGCACGACATCGCACCCGGAAGCTCAACAGCATTAGTGCAAAGGCTTCTTGAAGCGAAATACGAAGCGATCGGTCTTGCCGCGGATAGTGGGATCGAACACCTTCAAGGTGTGATCGTCGTTCGGATTGGCGAGAATCTTGATCTCCCCATCGAATACGAAACCGGCTTTCTCGACCTCGGCCTTTACAGCCGCGGGGTCGATGCGGTGCAGATCCTCGGTATTCTTCAGACCCGATCCCGCGGTAGCGGCGTGGTCGGAGACCAGATAGTAGCCGCCGGGCTTCACAAGCTTGAAGACTATCGCGTTGAAAGCACCCACGTCTGCGCCGTTCATAAAGCTATCGTGGAGGTCATGGTAGTTCTCGAAGGTCCAGAAGATATCGATCGTATTGTCGGTCGACGCAGGCGGTTGCTCGGTCAGGGGGCGGGAAGTCGCCTCCACATTGCTGTGACCCGGCTCGTTCGTGATGGCCTTGGCGATATCGAGCGGATGGCTTTTGAAGCCGACAACCTCCGCCGGAACATAGGCGTACACCTTGCCCTTCGGCCCTACGACTGTCGAAAAAATCCGCGTCCAGTAACCGCCACCCGGCACCGCATCCACGACCTTGTCGCCTGGTTTCACTTTGGCGAACGCGATCAGCTCCGTGGGGTGGCGTGCGGCATCCTGCTCAGTGTCTTTTTCCGGCCGGGTCTTATCGGCGACGGCGGTGGTGATGGCAGATGACGGCGGCTGCGCCATCGCTATCGCAGAAAGTAGTGTGGCAGCGGCTGCCACAGCGAATAGTGCGGATTTCATGGGATCTGCTCTCCGGTTGATTTGGCTGGCATAAGCAAAAGGCGAGGTTTGTGTCGGTCTTCTAGCAAGCAAACGAGATTTGGAACGAGATCTGGGACACTTGGGAAATTATCATGGTTCAATGGGTGATGGCTGCCTCGCTTCACGGCGATCAAACAATGGGTGCCCGGTTTTACCTCCCTCCATTTTTCGAGGATTCTTGCCCGTGACGTCAGAAATCTTTTCCGAATTGATCTCTGCCAGTATGAGAGACGCTGGTAATTTCATCTTGGGTATTCGAAATGAGCGAGTGGATTCTGTTGGACAAGCCGCTGAGCGCTTCGGGCTGTTCCCGTCAGAAGACATCTATGTAGAGATTGATGCAGAAATGGCCAGGTCAGTTCTGAAAGAAGTGTTCGCCTACGACATGCCTCATCACTTGGAGATGATGCCGCCTGAAAGGGCCAAAACGCTCGCATCTGCCTTTGTGGATGCCTTCGCTGGCGAGGGCGCGACCTATTTCAGCAATGGCGACTTTGGAAGGTGGGGAGCGGCGAATTTACCAGAAGGAATGATTTTAGCGTCGACCGCGATGCAAGCGACGGAGGCGACGTTTGAGGTTGGCGTCTTGGTCATCACGCCGCATCGCATTGCTTGTGCGTGGGTCATGGACGAAGACTGACCGATAGCGGGATTTGGATGCGCGGTTTGTGGCACCCAAAGATGGGTGGGCGAGATCTGATGGGTGTCCCATTCCTTTTAGGGGCAAGGCCAGTCATTTCAAAGCCTGCGATTGCGAACTACTTGGATCGCTGGCGGCGTATCAATGTTCGTCAGGCTTCGCCTTAAGCACGCTCAGGATGGCGTGTTTCAGAGAGGGATCAAATATTGCGACGAAAGTGTGGGACTCATCCGGCTTCCAACTCGCGGAAGCCTCCTGAAGGGTCTCTAGATAGATCTTGAGCTCGTCGTCATCCAGAGCGGGCATGTCGTTGTGAATCAGCACTACATCCTTCCGGCTGGTCCAATGGAAATCACGAAGGCAATCGTAAAGCGCGTTCCAGTTGTGACCAAAATAGGCTGGGAATAGGAGCGCCTTTGCCACCGCTCGTAGAAGGCTATCTGCGCTGGATAGCCCCTTGGGCACGACGCCAACGAGCGGGTCATCGAAAGAGGCAATTTCGATCGTGCTCTGAAATCTAAAACCGACGGGTATAGTCATGACTTGGTTGTCCAATGTCCGCTAGGCGCTGTGCGGCTGATGGGGGTGCCATTGGCATCGCCCTCCATTCTCATGATAGGCGCAGAGATATCGATGAGCGAGGTCATGATGTTCTGTGACGGCGACCGACCGGCCGCCGTGATGCCCTCGCAGTTCCGGAAAGGGAGCGCAGAAGCCTAGTGGTGTTCGTTTTAGGTGCGTTGATAGACGATGCATGGATCTGCCATCACGGCACTGGTGTCTTCGTTGATCAGCACGACATCGGTCGCTGTGGTTCGAATCGACGGAAATTCCGCAACAATCTCCGTCGCCGCTAGTTCGATTGCGTCGATATCCTCGATGCACGGCAATTCTGTTGTGAGGTAAATCAACTGAAAGTGTCCGTCGCGGGCGTTCCACTGAAAAGCAGCTGTAGAGACACGGCGCGTCAAATTTCTGCCGACGATGTCGGCTACTGTGTTTTCCACGTGGGAGCTATATGCCGGTTGGCATTGGAGCGTCGTATAGGTGCGGATCCGATCACACAGAAACGCCGAGGCCGCCCCAATCCGTTGTGAAGTTCCTTCGGGTGCGGATTCGCTGACAAGGTTGCGCAACGTATCTGGAAGATCCTCGATGCCTTCAACCTCACATAAAATGTCAAAGTAGTAATAGCGCCGATCTTCGGCGTCATCGGGCAGTCCTTGCAAAGTAAATTCGAGATCTTCTGTGCCCGCCTCATAGCCTGGTACTTCATCAAATTGATCGGTCTCCATCAGCACCAGTGGTGCAAGCATTGCATTCAGCTCATCTGCCACTTCGTCTAAGGGCCGATCAGCGACGATGGTGGCCCATCCTAGATAGCGTTCTGCCACTGGCTTTTCTCCAATGTGATCTGTTGCCATGCCTACACTAGACTCACAGGGCGCTTCGAACGCTATCGTCAAGGCGCCTTTTGAAACAACACCTCTCTGGCGGTTTGCCATTCTGGCCAGCACTGTTCTGCGACGATATCCGGATACCCCCGTTCCTGCTCGAGTTTCGCTACCGCGCTGGATGGCAACACGACGCAGTTGGCATTGTCTCGGATTGCCAGGACCTGAGCCTCTGTCAACGAGGCGCCAAGCGTGGACTCAGCGTGATAAAGCAAGGTGACTAGCGCAGGAATAAAGACAAGGCACAACGGATCGTCGTCTGGACTGTTCATATCAGTTCATTCCGGAGATGAAGACGTCGGAGCGTGAATTCGATTGGAGTAAAGCGTCTGCGATGGACATGATCACTCGTAGAATCAAAGGGTTCAAGTTCATTTTTTTAGCCTGAAGAGATGCTGCTGCCCCCTTTGTCACCCCGCTAGCTTGCACAGGCTAGGGAGAAATTTGGGGTGGTGAGCCTTTGCTAGGCTAGGAGGCATTTCGCTTCTACTTGTTGTCGCAGCATGTGGATTGTGATGGGCAACGTTACGTGAGCGTGCCTTGTATTTTTGTCCTGATATCAATCTCAGTCAGTGCCCTAAATGGTTTTCGGAGCGCACATGCGTAACTTTCAGTATCTGGTGTTGCTAGCCTTGGTTCTGGCTCCGGTTTTAGCGTTTGCCAAAAATAGCCAGGACGTCATCGTCATCCCTTGGCCAGCAAAGCCGCCTTGCAACGCCCGCGATCAACTGGCCAAGGGGAGGCTGTCAGGGTTTTCCGCGCGACGTACGGAGCCCTCATTTGCAAAACGTTACGCTCCTTCATTGACGCTACCGGTTTCGGAAGATCAGGTGTTCAAAATTGCTAAAGCCCAGCATCTCAAGATCTATCTTGACGGCGATGGCACGGATGCGCTCTGCATACATCCGCCACGAGGTCAGCCGATCAATGATGAAACGATCAGAAAGGTATACATGCTTGTTGATGAGGGAATGCTGCACTCGGGTGCCACTCAGATTAGATATTTTGCCTACGCTGATGGCAACGGCATGGTGACGTATATAGAGCCTGACTACTCCTATACGGGACTTTGAGGCGATTGAGCTTAATCGCAGATGCAGGAGGGCTTCCACACGTCCTAACAGGACGTACTGTGCCCCTCAAAGCCGAGAAGGGGCGCTGGCATCAGTGATAAGTGGCAAGGCTTCGATTCAGGAGTTGGGGATGTCTTCGAAGAAGAGAATGCTTTAGTGTGCCGGGGACGATGATAGTCAGTGCCATCTAAGTTTCCTTTGGATACCCGAACCAGAAGCTCTTTAACGATGTCAATTCTCTATCCGCATCAGAATGGCGTAGTTCTCGCTGATGCCAGCCCGGACGGTGGCATTTCACTGGGAGGAATTTGCCCCTTTGCGGGCGCAGTGTCACCAAACAATGGGTTGCCATTGACGCAGCTTGCGTTGGTAGCGTTCGGTGCAATAGGCCTCGACTCATCGGGGTGGCGGGTGGCGAATATTTCGTTCCTCTACTCTTGGAAGTGCGGGATATTTGAGGGGGACTTTTCTTATCGCATCATCGATGGGGCAGTGGATATTCTCGAGCACGCGTCAGGAAATCCGAATGTCGAAGACTTTCCCTATCCTGATTTTCCTGTTGTTTTTCCGGCCAAGAGCTACCAGGCCAGGTCACTTACACTGGATGAACGTGACCAGATGACTCGGGTGAATGAGATGACAGAGCGAGACATCCCGATTGACACGGATGGCCCGCTCTGGGCGCTTACCTTCCCGAGGCACCAGTTTTTGGGTGTGCCGTTCCTCCTGGACCCAGATGGGTCCGAGAAGAACTGTCCGCAATGTTCGAGGCCTATGTTTGTGCTCGCAACCATTGCGAATCAGATCGACGGTTTCGAGCAGGGCTTTTTCGGGAATGATTTTGTCCAGGTCGTCTATCTCGCATGTAGCGAGTGCAATGTTCTATCGGCTAGAAATTTCGCAGATTAGCGAAGAAGGTAAGCACTCCTACGGCGACGTCCAGACCCTCATTGGGCTAGATAGAAATCCATAGGGATAAGCTCGACAGCCCATTCGCCTTCTTCACCCAACGTGGCGGCCGGGTGCATGGATGCGATGCTCAGCGCCTCTTCATGGCTATCCGCCTCGATGATGAACAGGCCGCCGACCACCTCTTTAGACTCGGTGTAGGGCCCGTCGCTGATCTGCCTTTTGCCGCTCCGTGTGCGAAGCGTCCTCCAGTTTTCCAGATCGCCAAGCGACGCGGAAACCAGAACCTTGCCGGTAGCACGCATCTTTTCGTCCAGTGCCGGGCATTGGCTTACCAGTGCCTTGATGTCGTCTGGCGCCATGGCAGCGAATTTTTCTGGGGTGAAGTAGGCCAGGCCGAGGTATTTCATGGGAACTCCTTTTGGGGTGGATGCACTATCGACGAAGCAGGCGTCAGGAAATCGACAATCGGGCTGGGAGAGATCGCATATCGCGTGGGCTTCTGTCGAACAAGACGAATAAGCACAAAAACAACGTTTTTGGGCATCTACGCGTTCGATCCATCGAACTAAAGTAGACCTCGTTGTCCACTTCCAAGGAGTTTTATCATGTCACGGATCGCAATTCCCGCACTCGAGGCGGCTACTGGCGCGACCGCCGAAGTCTACGCGCAGATCAAAGCGGGCTTGGGCAATGTGCCCAATACGTTCGCCGCCATCGGTGCACTCCAGCCTGTCGGGCTCAAGGCGATGATGGACGTTGAGCGTGCGCTCACGGCTGGCAGTCTGAGTCTCCAAGAGCAGGAAATCATCAATATTGTCGTGAGTCATGCATCGGGTTGCGATTACTGCGAAAGCGCGCATGTCCATCTGGGCAAGCGCGCTGGCCTGACCCGTGAGGCATTGTGGCAGATCCGTCATGGCGGGCTTATCGGGCATGCTCGCCACGATGCCCTGCTTATCTTCGTACGCATCCTCCTGAACATCCGGGGTACGGTGAGCGAGGCATCCATTGCCGCGGTCCGCGCGGCGGGCTACACGGATATCCAATTGGCAGAGATCAGCTTGGCCATAGCGTTGATCACGTTCACCAATACGTTTAACCGGATCAACAATACCGAGCTGGATTTCCCGCGGATCGACTGAGCTTGGCCAAACGGACTCTTCAGCCATAGGGTGGAAGAGTCCGTGCGGCGCGAATAGAAAGATCAAAGGGGGCAGGCCGCTTTTTCAGAAGTGTTCTGGGGGCGCTTTTGTAGAGGGGCGTCTGCCCATCGGTGTTGGTATCGGGCGCATAAGGGGGATGCTGCCCTTTTCTCGCAGGACTTTTCGGCTGCCTGATAGCATCGCTTCAGTCCCACTATGGTGCACAACGGAGAATCAAGTACTTATGAAAGAGTATGGCCGGCCGTGGAAAATCAGCACACTGGGCATCGGGATCGCTTTGCTCATCGCCGGTTCGTACTTCTATCAAGCGCCAGATTGGGACATTCCCATCAGTTTGATCATGGCGCTCCTTGCCTACTTCACCGCGCCATGGAGCCTGCGCGCCTTGCTTGAACGCCAATGGAGGCGTTGGCCAGCGGCGCTTTTCGCAACCTGGTTTACGGTAGATGGATGCTATGCGATCTACTGGCATTTCAAGAATCCAGTAGCGCTTGAACAAATGCGGGCTGCCAACTTTCCGGCCTCGCTTGCGCTCTATGGCATCTGCGGTGTCATTTGGCTCTACCGGGGTAGCCTTTCTGACCTATGGTCCGAATTGGTGGCGCATTTATCAGCAATCAGAGTACGCAAGCCGTAAACTTGAAGACAGGGGCGGCTTGACTGGGTAGGGGTTGAAAAGGCGGACGCGTCTTTGTCGACGTCGTGCTTTAGCGGGGCGATAGACGTCACCTGCTGTGCCGCAATTATTTGCGAAATCGATGGCGCTACCGGCCTGCTTGCCTTGGGCCACATGCCGCCATAGAGCATTGATGGCTCTCGTTCTTTTGCGGTCACATTATCCGGGTACAAGACCGGTAATGCGGAAAGCATGCCTATTGCCCTATGGGATATTCTGCGACATCTTTACAGCGTAAGCATGGAGGAAGGAAATGGGCTACACATCGGGTGCAAAAGTTCTCTTTGCGCTAGGCCTCATGGGATTGGCGTCTGGCGCTTGTGCTGCCAGCTTCGATTGCAATAAAGCCAAGAGCGATATCGAGAAGCTGGTCTGTAAAGATACGGAAACGTCAGCGCTGGACGATAAACTCCAGCAGGCCTATAAGACGGCTCAGGCAGCCACCGATGCTGCCGGCAAGAAAACATTGATGGACGAGCAGCGCCACTGGATTGCGTATACCCGAGACCTGTGCGCGGATGAAAGCTGCCTGCAACAGGCGTATACGGCGCGCATCGCGGTGCTGGCTCGTAATGAAAAGTACATCGTCAATAAGACTTCTTGCGAGGTGCCGGGTGGCGGCGGTGAGTGCGTGAACGTGGTGGCGTACCGCGACACCAGCATTCGGATGCATTCGTTCAACCAATCCATTACGCAGGCGAAGCAGGCTGGAAAGATCATCGGCTGTAGCGCGTTGATCAATCTGCCAGTCGGCACTGCCGGCAGCAACAACAGTTTTGGCGGTATCTGCACCTTGCAGAATGCCGCTCAGCGCAAAGTCGTGGAGATTTGTGACGACGACATGTTCGGGCATTTCGAAATGAAACCCGTCGATCCGCAAGACGTCTCGGACAAGAATCTTATCGACTTTACCCACGAGCACTGCTTCGGCGGTTGATCGATTTCAATGGCCTAGAGGGACCTTTTCATGTCGAACAATACCAGCATCACTCCTGATCAGCTGAGTACGCTTTTCTTCGGTGCGGAACTGGGTGGCAACGCCAATGTTGCAAACCACTTTTCCTATGCCCAGAAGGGCCAAAGCACGTATTCGTTCGGCGTGCCCCAGTTCGATGTCGGCAACGATGACGCGTCGCAGAAATTTTTGAAGGACAACGGGTTTACCAGCGACGATATCAAGAATCTGTCGAAGCACGGTGGCCTGTCGCGTACGGAATTGAATGCGCTGGACGCCAAGTTACAGGCGATCCCACAGGCAAAGATCGATGATCTTACCAAGCAGCACATGGATCGCCTGATCGGGGATGTGGACAAGGCGATCGATAAGGTGCGCGAGATCAATCCGGCCGCTGCCGATGCGATCAGCAAGGATCCCAAGCTGCAATTGTCCATCGCCGACTACGAAAACCAGTTCGGCTCGGTGGGCCCTCAACTGGTGGGTTTTCTCGCGGGTAAAGAAGAAAAGCTTCAGGGCGGCACCATACAAGCGGGCAATCCGCCGACCCGAGACGATGTGCTGAAATTTGTTCACAACACGAAGTACGGCCAGGATCCGGCCAATGCCAGGGCGGTCGAAAGCCGCAATGAGCGGTTCGACGCAGCGATGGGCAAGCTCAATCTGGGCCCGGCGGCTCCGACGCCAAGTCATGCGCCGAGCCATGCGCCGAGCCATGCGCCGAGCCATGCGCCGAGCAAGGCTCACCCGGCCCCTGAGCAAAGCGGCCCAAACAGCGCGGTCGGCAAGGTACAAGGCGAACTGGCCCAACTTGGCTACAAGGATGCCAAGGGCTATCCGTTGGAGGCCGATGGCAAGCTTGGCGCCAACACGCGCGGTGCCTTGGAGAAGTTCCAGGCCGATCACGGCTTGAGCGTGGACGGAAAGGTCGGCCCGCAGACTGAGAAGGCTCTGCAAGCAGCGGTGCATACCCAGGTGAGCGAGCTGCAAGGCGGGTTGGCTAAGCTCGGTTACAAAGACGGCAACGGCCACGAGCTGAAGGTCGATGGTGCCATGGGTGCCAACACCCAACATGCCTTGCAGAAATTTCAGGCCGATCACGGCCTGACCGCGGACGGCAAGATCAACGCCGAGACCCAGAAGGCGATGGATACCGCGCTCAAGGCGCAGACCCAGAACGCACCCGCCGCCAAATCGCCCGGTCTGGATGATCCGAAGAACCCGAATCATGCGATGTACGAGCAGGCGCTCGCCGGTGTGCACAAGCTCGATGCCGCCATTGGCCGCACCCCCGATCAGCACAGCAATCAACTCGCAGCCGCTGTCACCGCTGAAGCCATCAGCAAAGGCCTTACCCGCATCGACGCGGTGGCGATGAGTTCGGATGGCACCCGGACGTTTGCCGCTGACAATTCTTCGGCCATCCAGAAAGTCGCCGACGTGCCTACGCTGCAGGCGTTGAATACGCCGATGAAGCAGAGCAATGCGGCAGCGGAAACCGCCACGCAAGCTCAGGCGCAAAATCAGACACAAGCTCAAGCTCAAGAGCCTCAGAAGCAGGCGCAGGCGGCTGCGATGGGCGGCAGGTAAAGCATCTGGCGGGATGATTGAATCAAAGCGCGATCAGCTTTGGAGCGCACCGGGTGCGAGAGCTGTCAGATCGAAGCTCCGCCTTGAGCCTACAGACAGGGGATAGCCGATGAGGATGAGGACTGGCTTTGTTGTTGCACTTTCGCTGCTGTGGTCGAACATGGCAATGGCGGATGCGTCGCACCTATGGACGGTATCCCTGGTGACTACCGGTCAGCCGTATTTATGCAATGAGTGTGGCCTCAAAACGCCGTTCCCTGATGCAGCTTCGACGCGCGCGTTAAACGCCTGGAAGTCGGTGCTGCCGCCGTTTGTTGGTCCTGTGAATGACAAAGGCTTTCAGCCGATACAAAGCGGAGACCGAGTCACCCTGTGCAATGCATCGGGGTGCTCGACCTACACGTGGGAGGCGCCGCTCGGTTGGGTTCATGGTGTCTTCCAGCATCAGGAATCGCACGCGCCTCGTAGCGCAGGTTGATCGTTTGGATTCAAAAGCGGGACGGCTGTCAATCAGGGGCAGAACATGAGCGACGAACAACCTGCCAATGCGATGGAGACAGCGGCGATTCGCCATGCCCTCAAGTTCGATCCAAACCGGCCGTATAGCTGGTAGCAACCGCAAGGCTCTCGTATCGATCCCGGCCACCGCGCTGTCGCAGTGGCCATCGCCTTTACCATCATGCTCAACAGGGGAAACTCATGGTGGACTCCACCCATGATCAGGCTGCCGACGCGGCAATCCAGGCCAGTGTGAAACTTATCGGTGATGTGTCGGCCCATGCGGTTCAGGACATGACTGAACGCATGGCTAGCCTCGTGGCCGAGTCGGCCACACGGTACTTCAATGGCGATACCAAGGCTGCCCTGGCTGCTCAAGCCGTGTTGCTCAAGCAGATGGCGAATCATGGAGTTGTCGTTGACGATGGAGCTTCTCAGAGCTGAGGAGACCCGATGCATGCACGGATCTCTCCAGATCATCGAGCAAAAATCCCCCAATCGTTTAGCTGTCCGTTGTCGTCAGTGCACAGGGTAGTTGCGAGCCGAGGCTGGCGCGCAATAAGCCAGGACTAAAGGTCGACAGCGCCATCGTGTTTGCCATCGATCCCGAGGTGGCGCTTGGCATGATGTGGACGATCTTCGTAAATCGTGTAGCGCCCCGGTGCGAGTGGGCCTGCGGCGTAGGCGCCATCCTTGTCCGCAACGTACCCTGCCACCGCGCCAGTTGCTTCGTTGACGACTACGATCTGAGCTCCCGGGTCCGCGGATCCTCGAATGAAGCGCCCGGTATCCATATTTGATGCGCTTGAAACGCCGGAACACAACAGGCATGCCGCCGCTGACAGCAATAACAAGGACACTTTCATCGGTACTCCTTTGAGGTATTTGAAGGCTGACTGCACTTTGGGAGGGCAGTGATCGCGTCGGATTGACGATGCGATCCAGCAATTCATATGCCATGTAGCCTGATTGTTGTTTCAAAGGCTTAGGCGGCATATCTTCGCAGGAGCCAGTGTCCGCGGACGCTCCGGGCGGACAGACGGACACCGTGATCGGGGTTCCGTTGCGATCTGTTCGGTCCAAGGCGATGCGGGAGATGCGTCCTTCACGATCATGCTGCGCGGGTAGCTCGCCGCGCGGTTCGTGCGATCGAATCGATCACTATTGCATACGTTTCCTTGGGTAGTTCATGACCCATCCCATCGATCGGCATGAACTCCGCGCCTGGAATCGATCTGGCCGTATCCTCGCCGCACGCCGGAAGTATCAGCGGATCCTCGGCGCCATGGATCACCAGTGTGGGTGCCTTGATCGTCGCCAATCGTGCGCGCCGGTCACCGGCGACCGCCATGGCGGCTACGTGCCTTGCGAATCCCCCCGGCGCATAGCCGCGGCGAATTTCCTCCCGCACGATCGTGCGATGCGCTTGCTCGTCAAAAGAAAAACCGGTGCCGGCGATGCATCGCGCAAAGGCGAGACTATGCGCAACAAACCCGGCTTCGTCATTCGTCGGGTCCGGTGCAGGGCGCATCATCAGTGCCATGACTTCCGGCGATGCGGCAGGAAGTGCGGGATTGCCTGTGCTGGACATGATGGAGGTAAGCGACAGCACGCGCTCGGCATGCTCGCTCGCCAGTATCTGCGCAATCATTCCGCCCATGGAGCGTCCGACGACGTGCACGCGTTCGATACCCAATGCATCGAGCAACCCCACGGCATCCGCTGCCATGTCGTGCAAGGTATAGGGCACCTGCGGCCGCTGTCCCGCCATGAGCGCAGCAGCCAATGCGCCAAATTGCGGTGCAGGGAGCTGGGTAAAATGCGTCGAGCCGCCTGTGTCGCGGTTGTCAAAGCAGATGACACGAAAACCCTGCGCCGCCAACGCTTCACAGAACGCAGGTGTCCATCGAATCCGCTGCGTGCCGAGCCCGGCGATAAGCAGCATCGTTTCATCGGTTTCCTGGCCGTAACTGTCGTAGGCCAGGCGGATGCCGTCGGCCGTGAGTACATGCATGGTTGCGTTTCCTTATGGGCTCAGGCGGGCAGCGATCGTGCGGTCAGTGGCAGCAACCGCGAGTCTTCGATGGCTGCCACGCGATGTCCTATACCCGCGAGGTAATCGCCATGGTTGGCGAACGCGAGAAACGATGGCGTGCTGTGCTGCCTGACTAGCATCGCCAGGTCCCACCGCTCGTGCTCGGGGCCGATAAGGAACGCGCCACCGTCGCCAACGAACGTCAGCTCGCCGCCGCTGGCGCGCAGTAACGGCAGCGTGTGCTGGATGTAGCGATCGAATGCGGCGGCACCACTGATGGGGGCAGGGGGCGCGAGTTCGGGGTGCGCCGAATAGTCGGCGATGTCGCGAAAGCGCAGCAAGTTCAGCATGAACACGTGGCCTTCGATGGCGCGTTCAATGAAGCGCTTCCCGGCGCTTTGGGTTGGTTCGAGATAGCGGGCGGCGGCTGGGTGATTCACGGGCGGCTTTTCGTCGGCATGGGCGAGGCGGCATTTTTACCCTGGTAAAATTGACCTGTCAATATCATCCGGGTAAATTATGGAGCGAGGGTGGATAAGGGCTACCAGACGGCTAATTGGCCATGCGTCGCGTAAACGCACGAATTTTCCAACCAAGATCTGGGGCGAGATATGGGCACCCAAGAAATGATCATTGCTTCTTTAAATAGAAATGATGGATGTCCCCCTCGATGTCCTCCATGCACGAGCAAAGGAAATGTCGCGAGCTACGCAGGCCTTGCGGCAATCAACGTTCGGCAGCCTGCTTATGCGCTAAATCGCGCACGAAGGATTTAGGTGTGATGGGGGTATTGCGCGATGAGGGTATGCCTGTGAAGTATTCACAAGGCAGGCGGAATATCGGGGCACACTCAATGCAGTCGCTTAGCTCAGGGCGTGTACTGCAATTTGCTGCGTCTCTGATCCATAGGTTTGCATCCGTTGACGGCTGAGTCGATGCCAGTCAGCATTTGAGCGCCATTCCGGCACTCACTTCTACACAAGGAGCGTTTACATGATTCATCGCAAACTTAATGCAGGCGTTGTTCTGTTTTTGGGCATGATCATGGCTGGCAGCGCGGCCGCTGCGGGCAGTTCGGCGCCCAAGCCTCAGACCCCTGGCACCTCCACTCAAAACGCCTACCTGACGGCATCGCCCGCCATGGGGGTAAACTTTGCGCAGCTCACGCCGCGCATGGCGTTTACCAAGGTGGTGGATGGTTGCGAGCACGTTACCCACGAGAACTTCTGCGCGTGCTATCCGGACACGTGTCACTGATCGGGTGAAGGGCGCTCTTTACCGGATCGGTGAGGAGCGCCTAAAGATCGACGGGGGGCGGGGCATGGGCTCAATGAACTACAAAAGCTGATCCGGTAATCAAGGGGCAGAATCATGAGTGACGAACAGAAAGCCGATGCCGTGGAATCTGCGGCATTCGCTGGAAGCGCTGGGCAGGTTCGGTTGAGAGATTTCGATTTTCGTATCGATGAGCAAGGGCGTCTGGTTATCTCGGGTTCCGACCTGACATCGCTAGACATCCTCATTCCGGGAAGGTTTACCAAGGAAGATATCCAGCTCAGCATCGATAACGCGCGTGGCCTTATCCTCCGCGTCAGGAAGCGCGGATAGTATGCGAGGGAGATAGGGGCGCCCAAGAAATGATCGATACATAACCACTGAATGATGGATGTCCCGTTCCATCTGCGCCTTCATTGCTAACGGGATGGCGCTGCTCGGCGACTACCCATAAAGACGGACATCAGATCAAGTGATACGCATATAGTATCGATCCAGTGATCTTGGGGGCGTCTCAATGCATTCTGTCGAGATATTTGAACTCGTACTGGTTCTGCTCACCGTCGTTGTCGCCCTGCATTGGGCGGCACGACGTGTAGGCCTGCCCCCGGCCACAGCGTTGCTCGTCGGTGGCGGCGCTCTCGCATTCGTGCCCAAGCTCCCGCCGTTCGAGCTCGATCCCGCGTTGATCTTGGTGCTCTTCCTCCCGCCGCTGCTGATGGATGGGGCATATTTCACCGCGCTGGGCCGTTTCCGGCGGCATCTGCCGGGGATACTTTCGCTTGCCGTTGGCGCGGTGGTGTTTACGACGCTCGGGGTTGGCCTCGTGACCCACTGGCTTGTCCCCAGCCTCCCTTGGGCTGCCTGTTTTGCGCTCGGGGCGATTGTTTCGCCACCGGATGCCGTGGCGGCGCGTGCTGTGCTTCAGCGGGTGAAACTTCCCCGGCGGCTATCCGCGCTGTTGGAAGGGGAGAGCCTGCTCAACGATGCAACGGGTCTGGTGCTTTTTCGCTTCGCCGTCGTTGCAACGCTAAGCGGCGCGTTCAATGCCGGTGGGGCTGTCTCCAGCTTTGTCTTCCTCGCCCTGGGTGGGATCGTTGCCGGCCTCGCCGTTTCGGCAACCTGGATCTTCATCGTTCGTCGCCTGGACGATCAGACGCTGATCGTCATGGTCAGCACACTCATGTGCTGGGTCGCTTATATCGTCGGTGAGGCCGTCCACGTCTCTGGCGTGATAGCCACGGTCACAGCGGGGCTCGTGCTCGGCTGGTATCAGCATGTCATCTTGCCCGCGCGGGTTCGACTTCGCGGCAGCGCGTTCTGGGAGACCGTGGTGTTTGTGCTGGATGCTCTTGTCTTCATCCTTATCGGCTTCTCGTTGCGTGGCGTGCTGGATCGAGTCGGCGGGATCGAGGCTGTTACCACGACGATGGCCATTCCCGTGCTTGCTGTCGTGCTGACCGTCACGGTGACGCGTTTCATCTGGATCTTTGGCGTCGACGGCTTGCTCTCAGCACTCCACGGAATGGGGTTGAAACGCGCCCGGCCGCTGGGAGTGCGGCAAGCGACGGTACTGAGCTGGGCCGGCATGCGAGGCGTCGTTACGCTGGCAGTGGCTCTCACGTTGCCGATATCCATGCCAGGCCGAGACCTGATGCTCGTCACCGCGTTTGCCGTGATTTTCGCCACCGTTGTCATGCAAGGGACAAGCCTGGGATGGCTCATCAGGCGGGTTCGGCCGGTCGATCAGGATCCTCCGGCAAAAATGCATTTGCCCGCATCGGAAGCGGCCATTGCCCGCGCCATGGCTGCGGCTGTCGAACGGCATGCCTACGCGGAAGACGGAACGTTGATCCATCCGCGCCTGTTAGAGGAGTATCGGAAGCGCTCGGAAATCACGACGCGTTATGCCGAAGACGCGGACACGTTTATGGAAGGGGTTCGGACGCATTTCGACGTCGTCCTGATCGCACTTGCCGCTGGGCGCACCGAGCTGATTCGTATTCATCGTGCAGGACTCATTGAAGACGAAGTGCTTCATGAGCTGGAGCGCGATCTGGATGTCGAGGAGCTGCGTATCATTCTGCAGCGCGGGGATTAGCTAAAGCTGCGGCTGGCGGCATCCGTGATCACACGTGCTCACGTGATTTGGCGGTGTGGCGACGGCCCCGCGATGGAAAAAAAGTTGGTCATATTGTGCTGCCCGCACGTTCAATGATGGTCACTTGGCCTTGAACGAGCAGCTCGGCAATGGACGGGTTGGAGGGGCGCGCGAACATTGGGTCGTTATCCATGAGCGAACCTTTTCAATAATGCAAATAGTGCGCGGAGCGTTGGCTATAAGGAGGACCTCCAAAATCATGGTCAAGCCAAGTCATGTCATGGCGGTTAGTTGTGCCGTTTACCTCTGCTCGATAGATCGGCAAGCCCTCTTTCAGTTGTAACCTCCGCGCCGTTCGTTGCGCCGATTCCAAGTCTTCACTGGCAAACATGCAATTTAATCGGCAAACCGATGCTCCGAGTTTGACCCTCGCACTTTCGAGCAGGTATTCGCGTAGGACTAACGGATGTAATTGGGTAAGGCGCTCATCAGGAACGACCGGACTAGTTGAGCTTGGTTTGGGTAAACGATAGTGCTGAAAATAGTTCGCAACCTTTCTCCCTAGCGGTGAAAAGTGGTGGGCTCGGATCTGGATGACTTGCCCTGGCCTAAGTCGTTGTTCTTTGTCAAAGTGGTAAATGGTAGTCATAAATGTCGTGGTTTCCTTATCACACCGCAGCCTCGCGTTTTACTTGTTCTCGCCGCGTTAGCAGGCCTTGTTGAAAACATGCTTGACCCCGCACTTGGTCGCGTGCGCCGCATCGCGGAAGCCGTGGCCGACCGCGCGTGCACCGTTGGCCGTGGCATGACCGACTTTCCTTGCGCCATTGGCGGTGGCATGGCCGACGTCACGCGCGGCGTGTCCGGTCTTCGTGGCGGCGTCTTTGGTGTCTTGCTTGATGCCCTGCTTCGTATCGGATTGGTCGGCGTGAGCGAAGGGGCTGGCAAACGCCAGTGCCAGCGTCGCAAACAGGAATAGACGGGTTTTCACGAGGGCCATCCCTCCAAGCGGGTTGATACAGTAGACGGATCGAGCGACTCGACAGCCGGTCAACAGCATGCGCTCGCTGTCGTATGCGGTAAAGCGACACAACGTTGCTACGGAGATCCGTAAAAGCCCCTGGCGACGACGCCAGGGGCTTTTCATTGCGATCAAAATCTACGGTACCGCTCAGTGGTGATCTTTATCGTCTTTCTTTTCCGGGTGCGGCGGCGGGGCCTTTTGCGGATGATTTTGCTGCGGCGCCGGATGAGGTTGCGGGTTCTCGTGTTGCGGCGCTGGACGTGCCTCCGGCTGAGGGCGCGGCTCTGGTTGAGGACGCGCCTCGGGTTGAGGGCGTGGCGCCGGTTGCTGGTGTTGTGGCTGGGGATGCGGCGCAGGCTGCGCGTGTTGTTCGGGCTGTTGATGCGGTGCCTGCATGTGCTCGGCGGGGCGCGGCTGCGGCATGGCCGGATGCGGAGCCGGTGCCGCGTGGGGGATTTGAGTCGGCTGCGGTGGCTGCGCGTGAGGCGCGTTCACGGGCTGATGGAACGCTTCCTGCGGACGCGGTGCAGGAGCATGCCGTTCATCGACTCGCGGCTGCGCTTCATGCGGTTGCGGAACGGGCGCATGGGAGGCCATCGGGTGCGCATTGTTCGCCGCTGCCGGTTGCCGAGCCTGCGAGAAGTTAGGCATCGTCATATGGTTGGGCTGTGCAGGCGCTGCCGCCGGGGCAGGGCCGTTGGGTCCATTGCGATGGTCGAACTGTCGGTTATCGACATGGTTCGTCACCTCGCGATTCTGCGCAATCTGATTGTGGCTATTGTTGTTGCTGTTGTTGACGCTGTTATTGATGTTGTTGGTCGTGTTTCGATTGTTGACGATGTTGCCGTTGTTGTTGGTAACGGTGCGGTTGTTACTGTTGATGTTGGTGATGTTATTCGTCGTGTAGCGATTGACTACAGTTGTCGAGCGCGAGACGTAGGTCTGGTTGTTATAGACCACAGCAGGTCGATGCCAGCCGCCACCGCCTTCATTGCCACCGCGGCCGCCGCCCCAGTTCATGCCCCATGAGTGCCAGTCGCCGCCATCGCGGTGGTGATCGTGCATCGCACCGACAAGAATGGCGACGCCAAACGTCACCGCACCGACAGCTACCAGGTCGCTCCCGCTATACGAAGGGCGCTCATAGGTGTAGCTCGGGTAATAACCGACATCGCCACCGTACACCGCTTGCGGATCGTAACTGGGCACATACACGGTATCGGGTTGAGTCGGCTCGATCTCGATGACCTGCTCAGGTGCGGGGACCACGGAGGGGCCCGAATAGACCGGTTGGCTTTCACTGTCGTCGACGTACGTGGGATTATCGGGCGCGGCCGCTTGGACCACCCTGGTTTCCACACGCTGTTGTTGCGTGCTGCGCAGGTTGCCATGCGCAGACGCGCGTTGACGCATGACCTGGATCGCGTTGACGACGTCGGTGGGGTCGTTGACGTAAGCCTCGCCAAGAGCAGTGGTCCACTGGATGTTCTTTGCCATCTGATCCAGCGTCGACGGAAACGCCGTCAGTCCCTTCACGCTTGGATCCCACGGCTGTGGATCGACTGCCGCCTGCAATAACGCACCCTTCAAGTTCGGGCTCTGCACTAATAAATTGTCAGCCGCCGTTATCTGGTCGGGATACGTCGAGCCGGCCAGTACCTGTGCTACCAGCTTGTCGGGAAAGAGCGCGATTGGCGCGACCAGTTGGTACAACTGGTCGGCGGTGGGGGGCGTATATGCCGAGGCCGGCGCTGCCGACGACGCTGGTGCCGTTGACGGTGCGGTTGATGCGGCGGCAGGCGCCGCTGCGGGCGCCTGCTCGGGCTGCTGATTGCAACCGCCAAGGAGCAGCGTACCCACGCAAAAACTTGCTCCGATGGCCATACTCAAAATACGTTGATTGCTCAAAGCGGATGACTCCCTATGTCATGGCGTGGCAAGAAGAGCACCGTGATCGACACGCAGGGCGAGCCGTTGCTTCGTCCAAATGCAATCACGGGTCGTTCTTGTAGATGGCGGCCTGGAGTATGCCCATGCAGCGACCGCGACATTCGTAATAACCATTAAATTGTCAGCTGGCTTTCGATGTCATAGGGGGAAGCAGTCAGGTTCAGTCGTTCAACGCGTGAATGCGAAGTGCATAACCGTGTCTGCATGGGGGAAGTTTTGCGCAAAGGTTAGAAGGTAGTTAATTAGGTGCAGGTCGCGGTCGTCGTGTAACTCCGGCTGTCCTCAGCCCCAACCTGTTGCGTTGAAACCACAAACCGAGCCGGCCAGCTTGATCAGTAACCTCGAACATGGCGTATTGACCCGTATGCCTCATTGACCCTAAATAAGGTGGTGGGCGTTCGACCCACAGGGGACACAGACGACATGATCAAGACGCAGACGCGAAGGCGTGTGATTTTCTTTCTCGTGGCCTTCGGGTCCATGCTCACCGCAGCAGCCCAGCAAGCGCCTGCGTCGGCTACCAGCCTACCCGAGCGTTACACCGAATCACTCAAATTATATGAGGCCAAGCAATACGCCGAAGCGGCGGCACTCCTTGAGCCGTTCTATGCGGCTGGCCCGGAGGGCATGGATTGGCATTGGAATACCGCCATGTACGAGCTCGCATGCTTTGAGGCGCTCGCAGGGCGGAAGGAAAAGGCGATGGATGCCCTCATGGCTTCGGAAGCCCAGGGAGGCAGCGTTCCCGCGGAGCACCTGGCAACGGACACTGATCTCGAATCGCTTCATGGTGACCCCCGATTCACCCAGCTTGTAGCCGCCGCGCGTGCTCGGGAACGCTTGTGGGCTCAGGAGCCCGGACAGAGCTTGCCCCTCGCCCCGAACCTCAGTGACGACGCCAAGGTCGCGGGATTGTCTACGGTGTGGTCGGAGGCTCGCTTCAACTTTGCATTCTTCGACCGGCAGCCCGATTTGGACTGGAATCAGACCTACGTGGACTTCTTGCCCAAAGTGCGGGCAACAACATCCACCGAAGCGTATTACCGCGTGTTGATGCGGTTTGCGGCGCTGCTAAAGGACGGCCATACAAACGTGTATCCCCCCGAGCCGCTCCAGGACGCATTTTATGGTGCACCTGGGCTGGGCACGCAGCTTGTGGAGAATGCCGTTGTAGTGACGAGGGTCGCGGATCCTGCGTTGCTCGCACAGCACTGGCGCGTGGGCGATGTGCTTTTGAAAATCGATGGTGAAGACATACAGCGCTATGCAGAGCGCGAGGTTGCGCCTTACCAGAGTTCTTCGACACCTCAGGATCTTCAGGTACGCACCTTCGATTATGCGTTGCTCAGCGGACATGCCGGCAGTCAGTTCCACGTCACGGTGAGGAATGCCGAAGGCAAGGAAGAGGAACGTGTGCTGACGCGGCTGACGCTGAAGGAACAATCGAAGTTTGAAAAACCCGGGACGTCTTTCAAGATGAGACCGGATGGGATCGCCGTCCTTACGATTGATGAGTTCGAGGACACGCAGGGGGCAAAGGCACTGCTCGCGAACTTGCCGCTCATCAATTCCTCCAAGGGGTTGGTCATTGACGTTCGCGCCAACGGTGGCGGCAGCACACCCGTGGATCTGCTGCAGATGCTGACCCGGAAACCGATTCGCGGTCCGATGATGCGAACAAGAACCTATATTGCGGCAGACCGTGCGCGCGGCGTGCTGCCGGGCTGGAAGGATATCGCTCCGTTCGAAGTCCCGGCCGATCCGACCAACCACGTCGATGTGGCGGTTGCGGTCTTGACCAGTGCGCGCACTTTTTCGGCGGCGGAAGATTTCGTTGCCGCATTCAATGCGATGCACCGGGGTGTCACGGTAGGGGAGGCAACAGCCGGAAGCACCGGACAGCCGATGCCTTTCCAGCTGCCCGGCGGCGGTCGCGCGCGAGTCTGCACGAGAAATGATCGTGCCTCCGATGGAACGGTTTTCGAGGGCGTGGGCTTGCTCCCCACCATCGCTGTTTCACCCACGATCAAGAGCATCCAGCGGAATACCGATCCTGGTTTGGAACGCGCAGCAAGTGCATTGTTAGCGACAAAGCCAAGCCATGCTGGTTAGTCCATTTAACTATCCCCGTGCTTTTATCGGCGGAGAATTTTGGGGGCGCTCTATGACGGTGTTCAAATGTCGAGGATGGGACGCTGACGGTGAGTGATCACGCTTTCGGATGGGATTCGGCGGTGATCCGCAAGCGGGTCGTGCTCGCCGCCGATCTGGCGGGCACGGTGGTGTTCGCGATCGAAGGTGCCAGCGCCGCTATTCGCGCCGGGCTGGATCTGCTCGGCGTATTGGTACTGTCATTCATGGTCGCGCTTGGCGGCGGCGTGATCCGTGATTTGTTGATCGGCGCGACGCCGCCGAGCGCGATCCGCGACTGGCGTTATCCGGTGCTGGCGTTTGTCACCGGGTTGGTTACGTTTCTGATTCATACGCAGATCGAGACCGTGCCTGCAGTGCTCTTGACGACGCTCGATGCGGCCGGCCTCGCATTGTTTGCCGTGGCCGGTGCAGAGAAAGCACTCGACTTCAAGATCAACCCGTTTATCGCCATCCTGATGGGCGCGATAACCGGTTGCGGTGGCGGTGTCATGCGCGACATGCTGCTTGCACGCGTGCCTGTCGTGCTGGTCGCGGACATCTATGCGAGCGCGGCTTTACTCGGTGCGCTGGTCGTCGTCGTCGGTCGTCGGCTTGGGTGCCCGCCGGCCGTGGCGGCGGTGCTGGGCTTCGTCGTGTGCTTCGCGTTGCGAGTAGCGGCCGTTCGGTTCGGTTGGCAGTTGCCGAGAATAGGCTAGTGTTTGGACTGGCTATCTGGATTCTACAAGGCTCAGCTGCAGGGCTGATGTTGGAGCCGATGACCTGATCATGAAGAAACCAGGCCAGCTGTTTTGTAGGAGCGACTTCAGTCGCGACGAGAGCTTGCGATGAGGCGTGCCGGTCGCGACTGAAGTCGCTCCTACAAATTTAGGAGGCGTAGCTGAAGGCCAGACTTAGTCGAGCCCGGACCAACGATGGCGCTCGGTCATGGCCAGCGCCAACTTGGGGCTTCGCCGCGCCAAACGTTCGCGTTTGGCTCGCTCGGTACGGATGGTCGGCCACGCCTCGAGGTAGCTGGCAAGGGCGCGCTCGTCGCACACGTAGCGGGCGAGTGCCTCGGGTGTGGCGGCGCGCAGCGCGACCGCGCCGTTATAGCCGCCAAAGCCCTGAGTGACGCACAGTGCGCCGCCGCTGCTATTGCCGGGCGAGGGAGCGGCTTGCAGATGGAAATGGGCGGCCATATCGGCCAGCTCGGGGTCCAGTCGACGAAGGGTGGGCACGCCTGGCGCCGTGCGTCCCAAAACGAACTGCAGCGCTTGCGACATGGCTTTCAGGCCTGTTTCGCCCATGGTGTGCCCATCACCCACGGCCTTGGGCGTACCGACAAAGAGTTTTGGCAACGTGCCATGGAACTGCTGTCGCTGCGCCGCTCCTTGTAGTCCCGCCCACGCCGTACCGAGATCGGTCTTGGAATTGGTACGCGTACCGGTGGCGTGTGCTGCCAGATAGTGAAAGTCTTCGACGCCGTAGCCGTGCGCCTGATACGCCATATCGAGCGCCTGGACCAGCGCGTTTTCGCCGCCAAAGCCCACGCCCGCAAAGTGGGCCTTGCCGCCGGCCTCGGCGCTTTGCCCCCAGCCGACGATGATGGATGTGATATCCAGCTGGTTGCGCAAGGCGAACTCGAGCGTGGTGATTAGCAGCCCCGAGCCGCCATGGCCGACGACGGTGCCATCCGCGTCGATGTCGAAAGGAGCGAGTGAGTCATGAACGCTGCGCGTCGAGCCGTCGGCATGGGCGGCATTCTTCGCGGCGAGCTTTTCGCCGGTCATGAGCGCACCGCCACCGAAGGCTTCAAGGATGCCGTAACGGGGTTGTAGCGCGGCATCGGCGGCCGTGAGCAGCACCATCTGCGGTTTCTGAAAACCCGGGTAGTCGAATAGAAGCTGCGGTGCGACGTCCGCCAGCGCGATGAGGCTGGAGGCGCAAGCGCCTACGGCCGTCATGGGGGTCTGGGGCACGCGCATGAAACCCACATCGTCGGAGCGAAGCGAATCGCGCAATGCGGGGTTCTTCAATACGCGGCTGATGCTGTAGGACGGGGCCAGCATGGTCGACACCAGGGCAGGCCCGTGCGAGCCCAGCGAATGGGCCAGGCGGACGGCAAAGGTGTCCTTGGGGATGCCGTTTGCAGGCAGTGGCGCATCCGGCCGCAGCCACTGGCCCAACGCATCCATGCCGCCGAAAGCCGTCGCGGAGGCCACGCGAAAGCCGAACGGGTTGGGCACGAGCTCGGCAAGTGGTCGCGGCAATGCGGCCAGCGCGCCAAGGCCGCCATAGGCAAACAGTTGAGCCTGCAGCGAAGGGCTGAGCAACGGATCGTCCTGAAACAGCCCGTGCATGTCCTTCAGGCTCGAACCGCGGATATCGTCGAACCGTAAACCCGCCAGTCGACGCAAACCTACGGTTTCCAGATCGTGCGGGAGCGGGGCGGCAATATCGGTGACCACACGCGGCGCAAGTTCGCGCACGCCCGGCACGTGGCGGATGCCCGCATTGGCGCGCAGAGCATCGCCATGCAGGCGGACCAGTTCTTCCCGGGTCACCGGCTCGCCCGCATGCGCGCCGCCGGCCCAACGCATACCCTGCGCGGCGTCATCCGCCGTGGGATCCAGCTCGACCAACCCCGCATCGAAGGCCGCCAGCGGGAAGAAATCGTCGCTCCCTGCGACTAATGCCTGATAAGTCTCGGTCGACCCCACGGCAGAAATGGTGCAGGCCGTGCCTACGGTGACGAGAACCTGGTTGCTTCGGAGCATGTCGGATGGATAGATGGACGAGGTGGCGGCCAGTATAGAAGTCAGCCGTCAATATCCATAATGCAAAATCCGGGTCAGAACTGTCCCCGACCTCGCGTCGGGGAGTTCTTCATAGACCGTCTCGTACTGGCCCGTCACCTGGCATATCCATCGAAGGAATCGGGGGCGATGTCGGGGTTCTGGAGGTTTTCTTCAGAGGTCCAGTGTTTTGACAGAAGCTTTTTTCAGGCCTACCAGGGCAGCGTCTTGCCCAGGTAAGTAAAGCTGCCGGTTGGGCCATCGGCGCCTATCAGGGCCATGCCAACGCTGCTCTTTGCTCCGGTAGGCACGTCGATTTCGCCCTGACCGCCGTTCATCTCGGTCTGTACATAACCAGGATGGATGGCATTGACCTTGATGGGGGTGTCGCGCAGCTCATAGGACAGGTGCACCGTCCAGGCGTTCACCGCGCTCTTGGATACGTTGTAGGCCGGTATCTTGAAGTTGTAGATCGATGACGTCGGATCGGTGTGCAGGCCGAAAGACCCCAACTGACTGGACACGTTTACGATGCGTGCCGCAGGGGCTTTCTTCAATAAGGGCAGAAAGGCGTTTGTCACTTCAACGACCGCGAACAGATTGGTGTCGAAGGTTTCGCGCCAGGCCTGGAGGCTCTGCTGCGAAGGTGCCTTGCCCAACTCATCGACCAGGATGCCGGCGTTGTTGACCAGGATGTCGAGCTTGCCGAAGCGCGATTGCACCTGTGCGACGGCTTGGTCGATGCTTTCCGTGCTGGTGACATCCAGGGCAATCGGCTCGACGGGCAAGCCTTCGGCCTTGAGCGTTTCCGCTGCGGCTCGGGTCCGGGTGGCGTCGCGACCCGCGAGCAAGGTCAATACTCCCGCTTGCGCCAGCTGACGTACCGTCTCCAGGCCGATGCCACGTGTGGCGCCGGTCACCAAGGCTACTTTTTGATCTGCAGACATGCGTGGTCCTTTGGATGTGGTGATAACCGTGATGACATGGGGACGCACGGAGGGGTTCAAACCCCCTCAGCCCAAAGTCGATGCAAATGACCGGGTCGAAAGCCACCACCACAGCTCGTGACGCAATAGCGTTAACAGGCTCTAGGGTGTCGGCAAAAATGGAATGACCTTTCGCTTGAGAACCTGGATCAACGCAGGCTCCATGAAGTCGTAGTCGTCCGGGATGTCCAGGCATACGACGCGTTTCCCCTTCAAGTCACGCTCGAACTTTTTGGACAGCTTGCTGCGATGGATTTTTTCCATCACGAAGATCGTGTCGGACCAGGCCAGTAGCTCCGGAGTGACTGGAACGTCGGCATCATTTCCAACACCCGCGGATTGGGTTTCGATCCCGGGCCAGTCCGCAAAGACCTGTTCCGCTGTCGGGCTACGAAGGCGATTCTGGGCGCAGATAAAAAGAACGTTTTGTATCAAGGAAAGGCTCGATCCATATCCGCCGACGAAGGGCGACTCAGACTCGCGTCGCGAAAATCCTCCAGCCGCAACGAGATCGACTGCGGATCGCCATTTTCCATCGCCCTGATCACAGCATTCTGCTCCGCACGCTCGATCCAGTTACGCAGATCGCGGCCGCTCCAGCCCTGGGCATGCGCGACAAGGTTTGCGACCTCTCGCTCCAGATCGAATGCCAGCGGTTTGCCCGCGAGCATCACCTCGAACAAGCGGCGTATCGCATGAGAGTCGGGCAGGGGAATCTCGATCTGCTTGGGCAGGCGCGAGAGCAGGGCGGGATCGATCTGGTCGATGCGATTGGTGGCCGCCAGTACGAAGACATGCTGCGGGCTTGCCTTGGCGCCATCCATCTCCTGCAGCAGCTGGCCGATGATTTCGGTCTGCATGCTGTCATTGCCGCCCCGGGTGCCGGAGATGATGTCGATCTCGTCGATAAATAGCAGCGCCGGGGCCGATTCGCGCGCGCGCTCGAACAGCTCGCGCACTTTCTGACCGCTTTGTCCCAGCCAGCCTTGCTTGATGTCCGCCGTCGACGCGGCGATGAAGCGCAATCCTGTTTCGTTGGCCAGCGTGCGCGCGATCTGCGTTTTTCCGGTGCCGGGCGGTCCATACAGCAGCAGCCCGCGGGGCACGGAGATGCCCTTGCCCTGAAAGACGGCGGCATGCGCAAGCAGACCGGCCGTCGCCTTGAGGTCCTTCATGGTCGGGTCCGGTAACACCAGTGTGTCCCAGCGCGCGCTGGCGGCCGTCTCGGTACTGCCTTGCCGGCGTAGTGCGGATGCATGGCGTTCGAGCAGGGCGTGGTCCAACGCCGAACCGCTGCCGATGTCCCGCGCCAACCGCTTGGCGATGCCGGCCAGATCGCGTCCGGACAAGCCTTCGGTCAGTTCACCGGTCGCACCCGGTAACTCGGCGGACAAGTTCAGCTCGGTCAGCGCCGTACGCAAGATCTCCTTGCGCTGTATCGCGTCCGGTAGGCCGATCTTTACCTGTTCATCGAACCGCGACAGCACGGCCGGGTCGATCAGGTCCTGCCGGTTGGTGGCGCCCACGACCATGACGGTGGTCTGCTTGCTGAAACCGTCCCATTGGGCGATGAAAGCGTTGACTACGTCTTCGGTGTTGCGGTCGGTGTTGATGCTTCCGCGCCGTGTGAACACGCCGTCGCACTCGTCCACGAAGATCACTGCCCGTGGTTCGGCCAAGGCCTTGTTCCACAGCTCCCTGACGCGCTCGCCGCTTTCGCCGATGTAGGCGGCCTTCAAGTCCGGTAGCGTCAGCGGGAAGAAGGCGCAGCCGATGCTGTCGGCCAGCGCCTTGGCGACCAGGGTCTTGCCTGTTCCCGGCGGACCGAAGAGCAGGAGGCCGTTGGGAGCCGTCGGCTTGCCTGCGGCAAAATCCGCCGCCATCGCCATCAGTCGGTGTTTCGTTTCGACAGGCAGGATGGTGCCCCGCCACGCCTGTTCCGGATCGCGTACCGGTGGGGTGGTGCGTTTGGAGCGCAACGCACGGCTGCGTTCGGCTTTCTGGCCGGCTTGCAGGAAGAGGTCGCAGCATTCATCGAATGCATGGGCCAGCGCCTTGATCTCTTCCGACAGCGGCGGCAGCACATCCTCCTGATAGAGATTGCGAAACCACACGATGACCGGGAGCCGTCCCTCCGTCCGTAGCAGGATAAGCGCTACGCCGTTGTCCTTGGCATCGTTGACCGCAACCACGATATCGCCGGGCTCGACGCCACGTGCGCTTTTCCACTGGACCGAGTTGAAGCCGGAGCGGCTGTCGCGCACGGGTGCGCGTACGTACGTATCCGGGAACGTTCCTTCGCTTTGCCGGTGCTCGAGCCGCATCAGGCCAAACCGATACTTGGCCAGTGACAGCTTGGGCAGCACGAACAGTTCGAGAGTGAACGTCAGGACGAGGGCAACGGCCGCCACGGTATAGGCCAGGAAAGGCCAGTGGCTCATGACCGGTACATGGATGCGAACCTTGGGAATCAACAGCAACAGCGGCGCGCCCCCGATGAAGAGGCTCCATTTGGATGGAACCCCGAGCGCGACCGGCTGCGACTTCTCCGCCGCCGAATGCATCGGGCGCAACATGCGCCGCAGCCGGCGATGGCCAAATTGTGCACTGAGCCTGCGGTCAATGCGTTTGGAGAAATCCTTCAACTGCGCTTCGGCGGCCTGGTGGTCAGTCGGCCTGCCGGGTTGTGTCGGCCCCAGTAGAGGGGTAGCAGCCATGCTGGACTCCGTATTGCCTGATTACGAATACTGGGGAAACCCTGGTAAAAACCGGGTCGGAATGCACTTATTTGGACCCTTGCGCTGCAAAAAGTGTACTACGGGTCGGGTTTTCACGACGACCTGGGCTTTTATTTGTTTGAGCCTTTGGTGCACCAAATCGTTATATTGAGATTGGGGACGGTCGTACCTGTATGGAACGCCCGACAGTGGCGTAACGGTGCAAAGCCATTTGTTTATCACGCAACCGGTCGACAATGCATTCAAAAAAGGAGGGCGGATGAGCTGGGCAAGGACTATCAGGTCAGTGGCGCGACTGCCTGTTTGTGCCGCGGGAATGCTGCTCGCCGGTTCGATTCACGCACAGGATTATTTCGGGTCTTCCTTGCCGGGAACGATGTGCCATGCCGACGAAACGATACTGTTTGCTTGCGATACACGGCATGCCAAGAAGATTGCCGTATGCGCGCGCGCTGTCGGAGGCTCGGCTTTCGGGGACATCCGATATCGATTCGGAACGGATGTCCGCACAGAGCTCGAGTTTCCATCCAGGCCCCAACCTCTCGATACATACGCCACGGGCGCATCCATGGGGGATGGCCAAAGAGGCATGTTGATATTCCTCAGTCTGAGGCAGAAAGATACGACGTATTCGGTTTACAGCATGGTGGTCAACCCAACCTATCAGCACGACGGCGCCTCGGAGAGCAATGGCGTACTGGTTGAGCGAGCCGGCAAGGTTCTCGCAAACATCCACTGCGAGCAGGACTCCAATCCACATGCTGGAATGCTCAGCGATAAAAAGCTCTTGGGTGTTGCCGTTCCCTTGTCGAAGCAGCCGCTTTCAATCTTTCCTCAATTCCGGCCGACACCTTGATCTGGTCACCTCGGAACACCATGGATATTCGATTACTCCATCCCGATGATCTTGAACTCGTTTGTCGGCATCGCGAAGAGATGTTTCGCGATGCGGGTAGAAACGATGATGTTCTGATGCCCATGACCGAGCATTTCCGCGAATGGGTCAGGCCACGGCTGCTGGATGGATCCTATTTTGGCTATGTGATGTCGGACGGCGGCACTCCTGTTGCCGGAATCGGCCTGATGCTTATCGACTGGCCGCCACACCCTTTGCATCCCACGCAGGACAAGCGCGGGTATGTCCTGAATGTCTTTGTTGAACCAAGCTACAGAAATCGTGGATTGGCCCGTGAATTGATGACCCTGGCGGATGCGGAGTTTGCCAGGCGTGGCGTTGGCTATGCCGTTCTGCATGCAACGGAGAAAGGCAAGCCGCTATATCAGGGGCTAGGCTGGAACGGGACCACTGAAATGGCGAAGACGCTGAACGCCTTTGTCACGCCTGCGATTGCCCCAAGCCTGCCCTGAATGGAACTTCAGGCTGTCCCATCAGCGGCCGATATTGGGAAACGGCTGAGTTGCCGCAGATGACTCGGGGGAGGCCGGTGTGGGTTCAGTAAACTCGTTCCTTGCCGTCGTATCGGCAACTGGCATGGGGATGGTCCTGCTGTGCCTGCCCGAGCGATCGCTTGCGTCAACACATAACCATGGTCCTGTGGTGCAGCGCCTGGCCAATGATCTGTGCCAATCCAATCTGGATGTTTATGCACCGAAGAAGGACGACGCTTCGACACATTCTGGCGACTGCGTTCTTGGGTTTACGGATGTCGAAGAAACCGGCGCGGTAATGCGGTTGAACGGCATCAACGTGCCACTTCGCGTGATCCACAAGAGCACTGGCAACACCGGGGCGCACTATGACTTTGCAGACAGTTCCGGCAAGGTGATAGCCGTGTTGGATGTAAAAATGAATTGCCAGGAAGGGGTTGAGGGTTGCGACTTCAGCGGATCCCTGACGATCAGGTCTTCTGGAGCAAAGGCACGAATTCATGTCGTTTATTACAGGGGTGGCTAGTTCCTCTATGTGCTTTTGAACCAGAACGAACATCGTGTCGTGACCTGCCAGTTATCCGAGGCAGAAGAGAGGGGTGATGGGGGGGCAATACAACACGCTGGATAAACGGCCTGATACTGGCAATCGTGGCTTGCGGTGTGGCATCGGGGTGCCCGCAGCAAGACACAGCGAAGGAAACGACCTCAGGGCAGGCGTCGAATGTATTTCGCACTGCGGCCGAATACATCGCCTCACTTCAGCTTCCGTCTGGTTGGGACGTGTATACCGATGAGGGCGATTTGAATGGCGATGGTCTTGCCGATGTTGTCATCCTCGCCACGGGACGCAAGAAATGCATGATCAGCGAAGTGCATGTGTTGTTGCGTACACCGCACAACACCCTGGTGCCGGTTGTATCCGATAACCTGGGCTGCAATTCCAGCCTGGAGGTGCAGACCTCCACGGAGGTCAAGTCCGGCAACCTCTTTGTAACGATGGCAGCATGGAAGGGTGCGGATACGACTTACCAGTTTCATTGGAACAATCGCTTTTTCGAGCTGATTGGGATGCGCACCCATGTTGTCTCCGGTGGCTTGGGTGACGAGCCGATTTTTACCGCCGATACGGATTTCAATCTACGTACGGGTACTGCGCTTTTTAAACGCAGGGTCTACGCGGATCGTTCGCCTGGAGAACTTCCGCCACCTGCCGACAGGCGACCGACCCGCGTTCATGCGCAAGGACCGAAATGCGCTTTGGACAAGCTGACGTTCGAGCCTCTTTTTTGCGCCAACGATTGGAAGGCTGGCGATACGACCGTTGGCGACCTGATGCTGATTAAGTAAGCACGGGGATCCCTGAGGAACGCAGCGCTTACATTACCGAGGCCAACGGTGATGACCCCGCTAGTGAGTCGAGTACGTTTACTTCGGGAAGCGAACAAATGGGGCCTACCGTGAAAAAATATGTCATCTGCCTGATCGTCAGTTCATGTGCCTTGGTAGTGCCTGCGGCGAACGCCTGTAAGCCATTGCTACCCAAAGACCAGGTTCGAGAATTTGTGATGGCTGCGCAACCACCCGATACAGCCATCCTCACGGGAGTGGTGACCGCGGTGAAGGAAGATCATCAGGCGGACGGGCGGGTCATCACCGATACCATGGTGCGCCCGATCAAGTGGTGGATGGGCGTCCGCGAAGATCTGGTGATCGTCCGGACGACTGTTCTCGCGGGCTCGCCATGCCCGAACCTGACTTCGCTGAACGCAAATGTTGGCGAGCGTTGGCTACTGGGAGGTTTGATCCGCCATGCATCGAGCGGCTCTTGGCTAGAGCCACGTGCCAGTATGCGGTTGGATCATGGACACCTTCCCATTGACGTGGAAAAGCAGCTTCGTCGAATCAACGTGCCTGGATAATCAGTCGCCGCCCTGTGCAGGCTCAATACAAATCATTGGATCGGAAGCTACACCACAATTTGCTATATCTTTGGCTTATCGGGTCGTATTTTTGAAGAGCGGAGCTTGATGCCATGCATACCATCCTGATGATCGGCGGCGGAGCCATTCTTCTTGGACTTTTCCTTCTGTTTGGACACCTCTGGGGCAGCGGTGCTCCCGCACTGGTAACGGCCGCGAAGGCTTTTCTTCCAGTCTGGCTAGCGCTTTCGTTAGTCAATCTGTGGATAGGCGTTGCCAAGGCCGGCTATTCGCTGCGGGATGAGCTGCCGGTCCTTCTCGGCGTTTTTGCGGTGCCTGCGATCATCGCTGGCGTGATCATCTGGCGTTTGACGCGATAGGGCGAGCATCGAACCGGTGCTGCCTTGATGCACCCGCGGAGAAGAGCATGTCCGGCTGGCTTTTTAGCCAGCGCAGCCTTTTCCTCATCCGTCAGCGCACGATGGCCATAGCTGACGACGCGCGTCAGCTGCCATCGCCCGCTCTTCGTGTGCTCCCAGATCATCAGGAATTTGGCGTTTCCATTGTGCGACAAGCGCACATCGCGGGAACTGCCGTAAGTAACCCTTTACTCCCCCAGCGTCCTGAGAAAGAACATCCTCACATCATCGTTGTAATAGCGCTGCGCCGGCCCGTCCGGACTGTGTGCCTGTCCGGGCATGATCAGCAGTTCGAAATGCTTGTCGGCCTGGATAAGCGCATCGACCATGCGCATGGTGCTCGACAAGGAGGCACTGATATCGGCGGTGCCGTGCATGATGCGGAGCGCACCGCGCAGGTTGCTGGCCGCCAGGATATTGGAGCCAAGTCGATAGCCGGCGGGGTTGGCTTTGGGCGAGCCCAGGTAAGGTTCGTTGACGATGGAATCTTCTTCGAGTGCTCCCGGCGCACCGGCGTAGCCGGCCTTGAAGATATCCGGCGCGGTCAGCATGCCGCGTAGCGCGAAGTAGCCACCCCAGGAGTGCCCGTAGATGCCGACACGCTGCATGTCCATATAGGGGCGGCTCACGGCGACTTGTTTCAATACGGCAACATGGTCGGGTATCTCGGTTTGTCCGATCCGTCCGTAGTTCACGTCTTGAAACGCTTTGCCGCGGCCGGGTGAGCCACGCACGTCGATGACCAACGTGATGAAGCCAAGTTGCGCAAGCGCATCGGCGATGCGGCTTTCAAAGGACACGCCGACGTAGCTCCAGGGCACTGCAGTGGTGAATGGCCCGGCGTAGATGCAGTCGATTACGGGGTAGTGCTTCCTGGGATCGAAATCCCATGGCTTGTACAGCGCGCCGTACAAAGGCGTGACGCCGTCGGCGGCCAAAGCGGTAATGGGTTCCGGCGGTGCGTAGTGGATGGCAGCCAATGCGCTGACGTCGGCTTTCGTGTAGCGGAATGTGCTGGCGTTGTCGATCGCATTCACGTCCCACACGCGAGGCTGAGTACGGCTGGAGTGACCGTCGATGTAATAGCGCCCCGAAGGCGACGGATAAGCACGATGCATACCGGGATCCGGCGTCAGTCGCTGCCATGCCGATCCGGCCAGATCGGTCCGATAGAGCAGACGGTCGTAAGGCGCGCCTGGCTCGGCGGAAGCCAGTACCAATAACGTGCCGTCGGGCGTTGCCTTCACTACTTGATGGACGGGGAAGGCGCCCTTGGTGACCCGGCCTTTCAACTTGCCGGCATAGTCGTATCGATAGATATGACGCCAGCCGTCGCGCTCGGACATCCATAAAAACTGCTGATTGTCGTCCAGCGGAAATACCTGCAGGTCCCAGCCCGTGTCGTAGAAGTCGAGCCCGCCGACGAAGCTTTCGGGGCGCTCTTCATGGAGCAGGCGTCGGACCTTTCCGGTACGCGGATCGACGGCAGACAGATCCAATCGTTTGCCGTCGCGCGAGAGATGCACGATGAGCGCCTCGCTGCTGTCCGGGCGCCATCCGACCAACCAGTCATAGCCTTCTTCCTGTTCGAGCGCGGCGATTGGCGTCATCTGTCCAGTTGCGGGGGCGACAACAAAGAGCTCCTGACGCGGCAGCGGCGTTCCCACCTTGGCATACGGGATCATGGCCACCTTTTCGATGGCATCGGTGTAGTCGACGATCGGGATCTTGTGGACTGCTCGCGTGTCGTTACGCCAGACCATCACGAAATGGCCATTCGGCGACCAGGCATGCTTGGGGACTTCCCAGCCGAGATTGTCCTCGCCCCGGCGTTCCAGCAGCGTGCGAGTGCTGTCGCTCACTGCAAATCCGTTGTCGCGCTGTGCTGCGACTTGCTGCCCATTGGGCGAGAGCGCGTTGGCCGGAGACAGTCCCAGCGCTAGCGGATCCGTGGCCGCCATCTCTCGTATTTGATGCGTGGACAGGTCCAGCGAGAAGGCGTGCTCCTGATGTGCAAAGAGCAGATGCTTTTGATCGGGTGCGATGAGGGCCGATAGATAGGGCGGCGTATCGACCTTTTTCCGTAGCAACTGGCTGAGCTGCGTCAACAGTTCGGCGGGCGAAAGCAATGGCGCGCCGGTGCCGCTACGGGCATCTATCAACACCCAGGTGCCGCGCTGGGGGCCGGTGGCTGCCCAATACACGAAGCGCTCGCCATCGCGAAACCATTGCGGGGGCACCAGCGTGTCCTTGATCAGCTCGGGATAACGCAGGTGGCGCTCCGCGAAATCGAGCCGCGACTTGAGTGCCGGGTCCTTATCCGCGAGGTCGGTATCGCCAAATGGTAACGACGTGGAGCCGGCATTCGCGAGGCCGGGCACAGCCGATCCGAGTAAAGGCAATAGCAATGCGCAAACAGATAAAAGCATTTTCATAAGGGCCCTGGCGGCGTGACCTGCCAGGGCATCCTAGACGGCAGGATCATGTCGTACCAATATATCTTTTGAAGCTTATTAATACTTATGAGGTCTTGATCGTGGAGTTTCGCCAATTGCAGCTTTTCGTCGCGGTGGCCGAGGAGTTGCACTTCGGTCGAGCCGCTACTCGGGTGCGCATGGCGCAGCCGCCTTTCAGCCAGCAGATCCGCAAGCTGGAAACGTCGAGCTGTTGATACGTACGAGCCGACGCGTGACGCTGACGCCGGCGGGTGTGCAGCTGTTGGAACAGGCGAGGACATTGTTTGCCAAACGCGCCGAAGCGATTGCCTCGGTGCGGCACGTCGCCAAAGGGGAAGCCGGGCTGCTGCGCGTTGGTTTCGGTGCCTCATCGGCGTTCGGAGTGCTTCCGGACATCATTCGACGGTTCCGTATCAAACACCCGCAGGTAGTGTTGCGGCTGGATGATCGCGAATCGCTCGATATCGGCGCTGCGCTAAGTCATGGGGATCTGGATATCGCTATCCTTCGCGCACCGTTTCAGTACGAGGGCATCGAAACGGAGCCGCTGTTCCAGGAGCGCTTTGTTCTCGCATTGCCGGAGGAACATCCGCTGGCTCGAAAGAAGCGTATCGCCATGACCGCCCTGGCCAACGAATCGTTTATTCTGTTTCCCAGGCCGGTAGCGCAGGGCCTGCATGACACCATCACAAGCATCTGCATCCAGGCTGGCTTCTCGCCGCGCATCGTGCACGAAGCGAGTTCATGGCCTTCGGTGATCAGCCTGGTGAAAGCGGGCCTGGGCATTACTATCGCGCCGAACTCAGCGAAATCGGTCTTGCCCGATGGCGTGGTGTTCAAGGCATTGCCCGAGACGGCGGCACGCGCTGAGTTGGTGCTTGCCTATCCGCGCAGGGCGCTGTCGCCGGCTGCGTTGCATTTTCGCGACGTGGCGTGCGCCTGAGCCATTTGATTTGAAAATAAGAATGGTTCTCTTATTTACTTTCTTCTGCCTGCGTCATGGCGATAGTGGGTTTCGAAATAGTACGAAATCTAGAGAGGGTCTGAGTTTTAGGACTATTTTTATAGTTCAGAGGTTGGGCAGTTCATAGCATGTCCGTGTACCCCGGTAATGCATTGGATGCTTAAGGTTTGGCCGCGCTGGGAAGCGACGGGATGCTCGACCTAACCTTGGGACTCTCGACATGAATTGTGCTCACGCTTTTCAGACCACGATATCTCTACGCTCCGCATCGTCCTATGGTTTCAGAAAGACCAGGGCCATCGTGGGGCTGTCCGCTTCCATCGCGTTGGCTCTTGGATTGAGCAGTGCCAATGCGTTTGCGTCTACCGAAAATATCGTCGGCACGGCCTGCGTGGCGACGACGGGCGCCGCCGGGTCGTTAGATGCAACAGGCACGTGCATCGCCAATAGCACTAATGCGATGAATACCGCCGACACGGCGTCCACCGGCACCGCCGCGACGTTGGATGACGCCTATATCAAGATCCGTGGCGCAACGGCTGCAACTGCAAGCGGCACAAACAGCATGGCGATGGGTAACGCCGCGCAAGCCAATGGCAGCAATGCCATCGCGTTGGGTGCTGCCGCCAATGCCAAAGGGCAGGACACGATTGCCATGGGCAGCGGTGCCTCGGCGCAGATCACGAATGCTGTGGCCATCGGTCGCTATGCCGCGAGCACGGGTGGTAATGCTGTCGCAGTCGGTCATATGGCAAAGGCGTACGGCACCAACAGCACCGCAGTTGGTGAAGGAGCTAATGCGTTCGGCATTCAAAGTACGGCACTCGGTATGCTTGCCAGTGCGACTGGCCTGGGTAGTAACGCACTCGGGACCAAAGCCAATGCCAGTGGCTACGCTGGCGTAGCTATTGGCGCTGTGGCGGTGGCGTCAGGCGCTAATTCAGTGGCTTTAGGTCTACGGGCTGCCGCGCCAAACGACAACTCGGTTGCCCTTGGCTCGAGCTCCGTGACGGACAGGGATAACAGCGTTTCTGTAGGCGCGGCCGGCGCGGAACGTCAAATCACCAACGTCGCAGACGGCACGCAAGATACCGATGCGATCAACCTGCGTCAGTTGAAGTCAGCCGGATTGGTGGGTAGTGACGGCAGCGTGCTGGATGCGGTGTCCTATGCCATAGGTTCCAATCGGAGCCTCATTGCACTTAGCGGTGCTATGGGGACGCGGATTACCAACGTCATGGCGGGCTCAATCGCTCCCGGCAGCATGGATGCCGTCAACGGTGGGGAGCTGTGGGACGTGCAGGATCAGGTCAATCGCCTGGGCGACCGTTTGACGACTGTCGAGGCGGGTGGGCAGGTAGCTCCCATTGGCCCTGTGACGGGCGCCCCCGTCACGGACAATGGTGACCAAGTCATTGGCCATGTGGGCGACGGCGTAGCGGTCAGCGATGCGGCGACGGTGGGTCAGGTAACTCAACAGACACAGCAAGCGATCGAGACCGCCAAGACCTATACCGACACCCAGGTGGGTGCAGTGAATCAACGTCTGGATCAGTTCCAGACTTCGGTTGACCGTCGTTTTCAGCAGCAGGATCGACGCATCAGCCGAGTGGGTTCGATGAGCATGGCTCAGTCTCAGATGGCCGCCAATATGGCTGGTTTGTCGGGACAGAACAGGGTCGGTGTGGGCGTGGGTAACCAGAGCGGTCAGGCCGCGCTCGCGGTCGGTTTCCAACGTGCGCTCTCCAATAACCGAGCCAGTATCTCCGTCGGTGCATCGGCATCGGGTTCGGAAACCAGTGTGGGTATGGGTGGTGGTGTCAGCTGGTAAAAATAAGCAAATCAAGCGATGCGATTTGAAGGGTGGGCTTTGGCTTACCCTCTTTTTTTGCATGCAGCAGCCCACTACTATCTTTCTGTCCCATGGAACGCTGAGTCAAATGGACAATGAACTGATATCGAGACTCGATCAGTGTCTCGTGACCCTCCGGCCTGACTACCATGCAGGCCTGCGACCAGGGGTATCAGAGGCGGATCTCGCGGCTTTTGAATCGCAGTTTTCTCTTAAGCTCCCCATGATGTTTCGCCAGCTTTATCAGTGGAGGGACGGCCAAGATTTGCAATCGTTCGAGGCACTGCAGTTCAATCGCATGTGGATGACGTTGGCCGATATCGCCGAGGTCAAGGACATGATGGACGGCATGATCGGCTACGACTTTGAGGACCCGCGATACTGGCGCCGCGGATGGGTCCCGTTTCTTGGCAACGGCGGCGGCAGTTACCTGTGCCTGGACCTGGCGGCGGAGGATGGCGGTCAGCCTGGGCAGATCCTGGAGTTTTGGAAAGCGGACGAGGATCGGCCGATAGTATGGGCCGATATGCAGGCGTGGCTGGGCGATCTTGTCCGCTCCATGGAAGGCGGAACGCTTGAGATTTATTAGAAGAGCCTGCTTTGCGTAACAGTGCTTCGATCAAAGCGGTATCCGACTGCGGCAAGCAGTCAGTACCAGCTGTCGAAGCCAGCGATGGGCGGGATCGCCATCCAGACGTGGGTGCCACATCTGGGATACGGTAATTCCTGGAGTTTTTACCGGCAGCTCGAAAGCATGCATTGCATAAGCATTGCCTTCACGATGCGATTGATCCGCGACGAAAGATGCAGGCACAAGTCCGACCAGATCGGAGGCTTGTGCCACAGTCAGTACGGCCTGAAAGCTCGGCACAACAGCGATGATGCTACGTTCCAGGCCCAGGGAGGCCAGTGCTTCATCGACCGGCCCGGCGGTGCGCCCTTTGCGTGAAGCGACGACGTGGCCGAAAGCGACATACTGCTTGGGTGTAACGATTTTCTTTTTGGCAAGGGGATGTCCTTTTCTGACAATCCCCATGAAGCGGTCGCGAAACAACGCCTGCACGCGTACTTCCGGGCCCATGTCGGCGACTACGCCGATTTCAAGATCAACCAGGCCTTCGCGCAGGTATGTCGAGGTCTTCTCGGCCTTTGGGGCAAAGCGCAGGCGCACCCACGGTGCTTCCTTGGTTGTCTCGGCGATAAGCAAGGCTCCAAAGGCCTCGACGAAGCCATCGTTCGCACGGATCGTGAATTCCCGCTGCAACGTCGCGATATCAAGTTCGGTCTCCGACGGGCGAAGCACGGTGCGTGCATCTTGAACCACGGTCCGTGTGCGTTCCCGAAGCTCCTCGGCACGCGGCGTCAGCACCATATGCCTGCCTGCTCGAACCAATAGAGCATCGTTGGTTGCGGTGCGCAGCCGGGTGAGCGTTCGGCTCATGGCCGAGGCACTCAATCCCAGGCGTCGGGCGGCACCCGCCACGCTTCCCTCGGCAAGCAGTGCGTCGAGTGCAATGAGCAGGTTCAAGTCGGGCTCGGCCATGGCCCATTCTATCGCCGCCAGGGCGAGATAAGGCGTTTAGTGCATGTAATAAGTTCCATCCGTGCGCCTTCCGCCATATCCCATTCGTCGATAGGGTGGCCAGGTCTTACTTTCAGGATCAGATCGTGGAAAATCCAACAGCTCAGAAAACCGTCCTCCTTATCGGCGCCTCCCGTGGCCTTGGATTCGCGATGGCCGAGGAATATCTGCAACGCGGCTGGCGGGTGATCGCCACCGGGCGAGCCAGCTCGACAGGCAAACTTCGCCAGATCGCGGCCTCCTCTGATGGCGCACTCGAAGTCGAAGAGGTCGACATTATGTTTCCAGAGCAAATCGCTGCTTTGCGAGCCCGTCTTTCGGATCGAAAACTCGATGTCCTTTTTGTAAACGCCGGCGTCAAAAATGAGGACGGCGAAACCATAGGAGGCGTCTCGACCGAGGAATTTGTCCGCGTCATGGTGACCAATTCATTGAGTCCGATGCGCGTGATCGAGGCATGTCAGGATCTGGTGAATCCCACCGGAACCATCGGCGTGATGTCGTCAGGGCAGGGTAGTCTTGCCAATAACACCAACGGCAATTACGAGGTCTATCGGAGCAGCAAGGCCGCACTCAACATGTTTATGCGTAGTTTTGCGGCAAAGCACAATGGCAGCCGGACCTTGCTGCTTATGGCGCCTGGCTGGGTGCGGACGGACATGGGTAGCTCGAAGGCCCGTTTAAGTATCCAAGAAAGCATTCCCAACGTGCTTAACACCATGGAGTCGTATCAGGGGCGCGGCGGACTCCATTACCTGGATTATCTTGGCCGAGTCGTCCCCTGGTAATCGGCCCGGAGTGACGTGTAGGAAGTATTTCGAGGCGCACTTCAGGCAGTGGCTATGTCGGTCGCAGGTAGATCAATAACGGTCGACGGATCGCCAGCTGCGACCGTATGCAAGATGTCGTTGCAGTCGACACCATGTTTGGCAGACCACTGGAGCAGATTCTTCGGCCGATAAGAAGGCACTTTGCGCCAGCGTTCGAAGACGGACGCATCGATGGTTTCGTTGATCGTGGTCGTGATCTGTCCATCCTTGTGAGCAGGTGCTGCATCGATTGATCGATAGAAGGGACGAAAGAGTCGGAGCAATCGATAGATGCCGAAGGCCATTTCGGCGAACGAGTTGTGGATGGGAGACTTGATGTCCTCGTCGTCGCAGAGTGCGTCGCTTCTAAACATCAGCCCATGCTTTTGAGCCTTCTGCATAAGCCAGTTCAAGGGAATCTGCGCCAGCATGCCGTTCTCGTAGCCGCCGCCGACGTCGGCATGTGCGCCAACAAACCAGCGCTGTTCCACCTGATCCAACGGCCGGACTGCCGGCGTATCGTTGGGGCCGGCATCCTTGTCGACGGTTTTTGTCCAAAGTGTCGGTGCAAAGGCTTTTCGATGTTCATCGATCGCCATGGCATGGAATGCGCGGGTATTGTTTATGCGCAGATCCGTTTCCAGAAAGCCGAAGTTGGAACGACTGATGCCGGGAATATTGCCAAATGGCACGCCAAGTGCGCCGACGGTGTCCCAGACGCCCTGAAACCAGATCGGGACAGCCATGGAATACTTTTTGACGAGCCGGTCCTCCTGGCTGAGCTCCGTATCGGCCAGGTTGGCGAGCTTTCTTATGGTAGGCACGGTATTGCCGCGCTTGTAGCGTGCGTACAACTGCGGAATGGAAACAGGGGAGCCGGGCTTCAATAGCCCGCATTTGGAGATCAGGCCGGAAAGGCTGCGCGCCGTAAACGCGCCGCGGCTGAAGCCGAAGAGGAAGATCTGATCGCCCTCGTTGTAGTTTTCCATCAGCCACATATAGCCGCGGATCACTTCGGCATCGAGTCCCCAGCCGAACATGCCGCCGATGAGTCTTTGGCCGAGTTGCGTGCCGACACCAGCGCTGTAGTAAGAGATTTGTCCGGCATCGGTACAGCACAGCGATTTCATACGCCAGACATTGGTGTTGCTTTTTACCGTATTCCAGGTGCCATCCAAGAACAGCGCAATGCGCTTCTTTGACATATAGGATTCCCCATGAATACCTCGCTGGTTAAGCCTGTAAAAAAAAGGCAGCAGGTCGGCGAGGCGCCGGGTAAGGTCGCAATATGCACCTCGCGTGTCAATAAGATTTTATGAGCATCCGTGGTGGTTCTGTTAATTTTAATTATTTCAATGATCTGCAAATCCTGGTTAAGTCGTTTTGGTGTGGTTACCTAACTTAGGATTTAGACCGTTGGTTTTGGCGTGACTGGCCAATTTTGTCAAATGCACCCGGTAAAGCTGAGCATCTGCCGGTTATGATTCGAATTCGGACTGCGTCCGATGTCGACCCGGACGGACCTCTTCGGAAAAGGGAAAATCGCACAAATACGTGCTGATGGTTAACAAGCCAGGTTAGGGAGGTGTCTATGTTGCCGAGCTATGGGGTTGTAATCGGGACCTATCAGAATTACACGAAGAATCAGGGGCAATGGCTACACGTCGATCTGAACATCAACGCAGCGGGTACCGTGTATGAGGCTGCGGTCGACGTTAACGAGCCGAACGGATTGTTCCAGTACCAGGTGTTCAACAAGCTCGATAGTTCGCTCTTTACGACCATATCGAGTCTGCCGGATGGCTATCATCAACTCGCTCCAACTCCGACGTCCGGCGCGATCGACTATGCGCGAAGCCTGATCCTTCAGAGACCGCTTGGCTGTCTGTCGCTGCTCTGGGGGATCTTCGATGCGATTTTCCGCACCAATATCCAGACCTGGACGAACGTGACCGGGGACGAAGCGGGAAATGCGCTGGTGAACATGGTGACCAACTCGACCAAGCTGTATGCCTTCGGTGCACCGTATACAACCGGCAATGGCGTGCACGATGTACATTGCAACCAAGGTGACCCACCGGGACCTTTCCAGCATCTCGATGGAATCTGGCAAGACGGTGCGGTGTTCGCGCTGCTCAGAGATGGCACACTTTCCGCGTACCTGGGCAAGTTCTCTACCCAGTCGTTGAAGACGGACAACAATGGCCTGCCCATTTGAGCATTGATTGGCCGCATCGCTGTGTTTCAACATTGTCTTGAAAGGACCCGTTTCTCTCATGAATGAGGGAGACGGGGATCTGATCAGTACCAACATATGGAACAATCGAAGGGTTGCATAGGCGGACTATTCGCGTGACCCTGCAACAATGAAGATGCCAGACAATATGCGCGCCCTTGTCATCATGGGAGTCGCCGGCTGCGGCAAGTCCACTGTGGCCGCCGCCATATGCGAGCAGACAGGCGCAATGCTCATCGAGGGTGACGCGTTTCATCCTGAGGAGAATGTTCTCAAGATGCGAGCCGGTATTCCGCTGAACGATGGCGACCGTCAGGGTTGGCTTGAGCGTTTGGGAGAGGAGTTGGCACGGGCCGTTGTAACCGGGATGCCCGCTGTGCTGACCTGTTCTGCGCTCAAGCGCCGCTATCGCGATGTGTTGCGTGCAGCGGTGCCTGGTTTGGGCTTCGTCTTCCTGCAGCTATCGCAGGAAGTTGCTGCTGAGCGTGTGGCTCATCGTCCTGGTCACTTTATGCCCTCTAGCCTGGTTGATAGTCAGTTTCGTGATCTGGAGCTGCCAATCGGCGAGCCTGACGTGCTGACGGTATGTGCTACGAATGTGCTGAGCTCTATTGTCGAGGAAGTCATAGCCTTTCTGGACCTTTGAAATCCGGTTGCGGTGCAATCATCGCAACCGGATCTCTGAAGGCTATGTTCGATCGAGACGCCTCGGTGAATGTTATTGCAGGAAGTAGTGACCGCTGACACTGATGGCGGTGAAGTTGCCAAAATCGGCATTGCTGAGCTGCGCAATCGTTCCGGATGAAAATTTATTCAGCTGTATGGATGTGCTGCCTGCCAGTGCTCGCGCGACGACCTGATTCACGCCAGAAGCAAGCTGGTCTGCATGAACAGAAAAAGCGGGTATCAAATTGGTTGTTGACGAGGTTGCGACAGGAAGGCCGTCGATTGTTGCTACGCCGGTTGCCGTACCTTTGCTGGTTAGCGATACATAGATCTCGAAATAGACAACATTTCCGTGCAGCGCATAACGGCCAATCCGGTTACTGTAGGCAATGCCGGCGGATGACCCGTTAAAGCTGACCGATGGCGTAAAAGGCAGCGGTGCCTGCGTCATGTCGCGAATATCAAACGACCCTTGAAGTCGGTCGACATTGTTGGTCGATGTGTAGACGTTCTTGCCTAGTGTGACGCCAGCGGGCCAGAAGATATCGTTGGTCGTTGACGTGCCAAAACGACATCCTTTTACTTCACCAATGACGGTTGTCATCAATGTACTGTTGACATAGATGCTGTAGTCAAGATTGGCGTGCGAGGGCGATGCTCCGAAGAACGTGCACGTGTCAAACGTCAAGCCGAAGACATTTGGACAATCGATGAATACGTGAGCTTTTACCAGGCCGTTCGTGCCGCCAGGCGAAATACCATAGGTGTTTTCTTCCATATAGCAGCCGCTAAAAATCCACGCTTGGATGCCTCCGCCAGTCCCGGTGACACGCACCCCGTTGGCGAGATTGTGCTCAATGGTGGTGTTGTAAAACGTCCAATTCACAACGGGAAATGTCGAGAACGAGCTGTTAACGAATATACCGTGCTGCCCGCATGCGGCGAACCTGCACATATTGAAAGTCTGCGCTCCAACGTTGTCAGTCGCGTCGACGTTCATGCCGTTTATGAGCGAAGTCGACACATGCACACGCTCGTACAGGTTCCAGATGGATCCGCCCGAGATGAAGATGCCATATCTCATCTCAAAGATGTACAGATCTTTGAAGGTAAGAAAGGAGCACGCCTGGTTTGCTTGTACGCTTTGAATGGCGATGCCATCACAGGCGTTCCAGGTGTCTGGATTTCTGTTGAGGATGGCCATTCCTTCGACAGTTATATCGGTGATGCTATTGTTTGTATTCGTTATGAGAACAACCGGACTGTTGTTCACGTTGTAAACGGAGGTCGCCCATTCACCTTCTCCAACTATATGAATGAATGGACTGTCGATTTCGAACTGTCCAAGATACTTGCCCGAACCGAGAGCAAGTACGCCTCCGCCAAGGGATGCGAGATAACTGATCGCCGCCGTAAAATATGGGGTGTTGTCAGTGCCTGTATCCGTGGCCGGATCATAGTCGGCCACCGCTCCGAACTGTTCTGGTCGCACTTTTTGGCGTAGTTCGTCTTGCGCAGTACGTAACACGGCCCCCGGCGCATCCTGCAAGAATCCGACCAAGGCTGCCCCGCCGCCTGCAGCCAATTCTGCGTGCATTACTGCAGTGTCCGTGGGGTTGGGTAATGTTGAGTTGTGAGCTGCGTCTATCTTTACGTCGCTGGACATCTTGCGCTCCTTGTATTGCTTGTGATTTTCCGATCGCTGACGCTTGGGTAAAGCAATCAGGCCGTAGTTATCATCCAGAGATGCGATCTCAGGGAGCGAGAATGGCTTTGTTGCACGCCTTACGCGGAGTACGGGACGCAGATGACATCTGCGCCCCGGTGGTGGAAGTCACGAACTGAAGCGGATCTGTCGTGACTGGGGCGAGCCTAGGAGAAAAAACCGGACATGCAGTGGGTCACTGGCTACGCCTTCTACCCGTGAGGTTGATTAAGATCCGCCAAGATGTTGTCCGCCGCCTGAAACGCAAGCGCGGCGATGGTCAAGGTAGGATTACCCGTGGCAACCGTCGGGAACACGCCGCTGCCAACCATATACAGGTTGCTGTGGTCCCAGGATTGCTGCCGTGCGTTGAGTACGGAGTCCGCTTTTTTATCGCCCATGCGGTACGTCCCTACGATATGGCCCGCACCATAGAAGGTGAAGTTGTTTCCCTTGTACTGAAAGTTGGTGGCGGTCACTTTGCCCGCAGTTCCATATAACACCGGAGCAGGTGGCACGGTGGTGTACTCCGTGGCACCGATGGTCTTGAAGATCTCCGTCGAGACGGCTTTGGCGGAGACAAATGCATCGCGCTCGTAGTCGCTACGTATGCGATAGGTGACCTGGGGGCGGGGCAGGCCTAGATGATCCTTTTCGGTCGACGAGAGCTGCACCCGGTTGTCGGGGTCTGGAAGTTGCTCGATGAGGTATCCCAGGCGAACCTGCCGGATGTAAACGGCGTTGAGGGTGTTGACCAATTGCTCGCCGAAGAGTTGGCTGTTGGCGGGCAGAGCCGGGTTGAAGCGCAGCGGCTGGCCTTGTTGATTGACGGAATTGCCATTGAGCTGGCTACTGTTCTGGCCGAAGACAAAGTCCGCGAGCGTGGTGTACGGATCGTTCGCCGCCCATTGCCAGCCCTCATTGCCTATTTCGATGCGGTAGGCGGATCGGTTCTTGCGAAACGCGCCATCGCGCAACGATTCGAAACCCGATGTCGCCAAGGGGCCGCGATACGCGTAGACAGGATCCTTGGCCAGCCCCCAGGCCAGGTACATGACGTGGTCCATCAAGTTACGGCCGACCTGGCCGCTGGAGTTGGCGACGCCTTGCGGGAAATGCTTGTTCTTGTTCGACATCAACAAGAGCCTGGGTGTTTCGATGGCGTGCGCCGCGAGCAGGTACTTCGTGCCTACCGCCGTTCCGGTTCCCGTTTGCGGGCCTAGATGGTCGTCGTAGGTGATGTAGTCGATGCCGATGATTTCTCCTGTCGTTTCATCGACACGGATATTGTTGGCAACCGTGCGATAGCGAATGTCGACGTTACCCGTTTGCAGCGCATTGTTGAGGGTGACGGTCGCGTCGTACTTGGCCTGAATCGGGCAGATGGGAATGCAATTGGTGTTGCCGGCGCATTGACGCCGGTCCCCGGGCAACGAGTTGCGCCCTTGCGGCGTCGGTGTGGTGTAAACGGGGTTGCCGTCGACGGTCAGCGTGGTGATCTGGCCGAACACCGCGTCTACCTGCGACTCCACGATGGGAGGCATGGGGTAGTTGTAGCTCGGGCCATAGGTGCCGGAGGGCTCGACGCCAAATTGTGCGTAGAGCTTATCCAGGGCGATCTTGTCGCCTGCCACGCCGATTTCGTTGGTCGCTTTTTCGTAGTACGGAACCAGCGTCTGGTAGAACGTCTTGCCGCCAGGCCAATCAACACCCTGGCCGTACCGTGTCTTGAGTTCAAAGTCGCTGGGGAACAACCGCAAGCTGGTGCCGAGCCAATGCCACGTAGTGCCGCCGCCGATGCGTTCGTACGAACTGGCAAAGGCGAACAACGCTTCCGGGCTGTCTCCCTGGAGACCAAGCGGCTGGGGCGGATAGATGAAGTAACACTGGTCCGGCTTACGCCAGGCGCGCACCTGCAGCACGGTGTAGCGTGGCACGTTCTCCAGTGCCGGGTTGGGCAGGCCCAACGGGTTGTTCGGTGTGGACTCCTTGGGGTCTTGGGTGGTCGGCGGATACGGCGACTCCGGCGTCTTGGCGTTGGCCTTGAAAAACGTGCTCATGTAGCCGCTGCGGTCGACCGGCACGGCCTGGCCGGCTTCCAGGATCAACACCTTCTTGCCTTGCTTGCCCAACTGATAAGCGACGATCGCGCCGGAGATGCCTGAGCCGACGATCACCAGGTCGTAGGATTGCGTAGTCATGTGCGGTCTCCTCAATTACCCGTGTAGTCGCTAAGCGGAACAGGCGGCTTGGCCCAATATCCGTAGCGGTAATTGGAATCGCCCATGGGATGGGACTGCATGACCTGCCACACGAGACTCGAGGTATAGGCATTCTCGGAAATCAGGTCGCTTACGGTGCTGGCGGGCTCTGTCGCCGTTGCGGAAATAAGCGTGGGCCACGCGCCTGAGTACCACATGAAAATCAACTTGCGACAGGCCAGCACAAACGCTTCGCCATTGGCAGAATCCAGCATGGCCTCGCCAATTTGCTGGGATGTGAGTCCCTTGGCCTGAAGCGCCGAATACTTTTGAAAGATCTGGCCAACCAGCAGCGGGTTACTGCTTTCCTGCGCGATCTTCTGCGTGAAGAAAGGCAAGTACTCCGATTTGATGTCAACCGGGTCCAGCTCGGGTGCAAGCACGCTCTGATTGAAGCCTGTCAGCACAGCGCTAAGACCGATGAAATTATCCATATCATTGCTCATGGCTTGTCTCCTTGAGAGCTACTGCGCGCGTTGAAGCAGATAGGTGAAGTCCGAGAAGTTGCCCGTCGTTGTCGTGGCATTGTTGTGGCACGCCATGCAGCTGCTGGAGGTCTGCTTGACGTGGCCCTGGATATAGGTTTCCAGAGTGGTATTGGCCAGGAACGATGGTGCGGGGACACCGGTAGGGTCCACTTTGCTCTTTGCGTTGGTCGGCCACTGCGTGCTGACCAGCTCATAATTCAGCCAGACCGAATCCGGAACGACGGCGGCCAGGGCCTGATGATAGGACGCGTTGAGTTGCTGCGCCTCCGGGGTGATGGCAATCACGCGCTCCACCTGCGTGGGCTTTGTATACGCAGTGCCCGGATTCCAGGGGCGCGGCGGCGGTTCATTGACCTTGCAGCCTTTGCAGTGCGCATCAAAGAAGTTGTAAGCAGGCAGTGCAGGTTTCTGGCCCTGGGTTGGCACGTTGTCCACGTGCTCGAACGTGGACCATACCCATTGGGGCTCGCCCGCTGTCTTGTGCGCGATGTGAAAGCCTACCAGGCCGACCTGCGTGAGCACGCAAGAGGGCTTGACTCCGGGTTCTTCCGCGGGGTTGTCATAGACCAGTGCGTATGTGGTGTAGAACTTCGCGGGGTCGTACTTCCCGCCCATCTTGACCCATGCCGTCTTGATCATGATGGAGCCAAGTTGCTGGGTCGATGTATTGCTGGCGGGGAAGTTGGCGTCCGCGTTGAACGCCTTTTGTCCATCCTTGGAGTAGATCTTGTTGGTGAGGATGTAGTTGAACATCGCCTCGTTGGTCATGATGGCAAAGCGCGTGTACTGGCCGTTCTGGTCGATCAAAGGACCGGTCTTGAACGGCTCGCCGCTTTCGTCGAGCACATTGGCGGTCTTTCCCACCTGTGTCAGGTGCATCGTTCCCGGCGGGAGATGCTTGGCGTCGATGTTCTTGCAGACATCGGGAAGAGGGCTGTCTTCGCCCCACGGCGCAGGTGTGGCGCCGCCGGGAAGGAAAATGGTGCGGCTCTCTCGATAACTCTCCCACACCACCGGGTTATTGGTAGCTTGCCCGATCGTGAGGTTCGTATTGGGCGTGCCATCTGGATTGGCGGGCCAATTGAGCGCGATAAACGACTGCCAGGAAAAAACGTCGAAGTCCTGTTGCAAAGAGGCCAGCGTCGGGTTCGACCCGGTGACCGTAATTTCCAGCGGAACTTGTGGGGTCAAAACCGGCAAAGGCGGCGGTGCTGTGGTACGCGTATCGGCTGCATTGAGTATTTGAATTAGCGAAAACAGCGATATGCCGATAATTACCGGGAAAACACCGTATTTACGTCGGCCCGGAGAGAAGAGTTGTTTGATTTTCATCGCTATCGTCCTTGCCCAAGAGTGGTTTTGCAAAACCGTGGGACGTCCCTGCACAACAAGGGACGCCACCACTCGTAGCGTTAGCCAATGTCAGGGCGAAGCGTGCGACGTATTTACGGGCCAAAGAAAGGCAACCGTGGTTACCGAACGCCACTATGTGGCGAAGCCATAGATATCACTGCACGTTTTCCCCCATTCCAACACGCAATGCTATTGCGCTATGCGCGAGTAAAGGCTGCAGTCTGTCAATAGAGTGTGAAATAATCAAGTCGTCGCGTATCGTGGCTTTCTTGAGAGGCAGTGCCTGCTAACAAGCTCAATATTTCCAGCGATTTAACTGGATCTGTCGAGAGGGGTGATTACAAAAGCAGGGAGAATGCATATGAAACATCTGTTGTCTATTGCATCGACCATAATCTTACGGTCTTAGCTCGGATGCTTTTCTACGCTGCTTAGCGCCACGCGCTGATCAAACCGCGATTCGAGGTTCAGTCATGTTTCGAGCCGCCACTCTGATCTTCTCGGGCCATTGCCACAAACGCCTTCAAAGCACTGGACACATACGCTTCGTGGCGACGAATAAAGAGGGTCTCCACCCAAGCACGGTTTCGCGGTAGCGCATGCACATTGATTCGGGCATTTTCGGCAGCCGCTGCCACGACGCCTCTCGGAAGCAGAGTTACACCGATGCCGGCTGCTACGCAGTTGATGATGGTATCGAGCGAGCCGAATTCCAGCGGCTTGGCGGTGACGATGCCCATGCCGGCTAGGATGGTTTCCAGCCGCTGCCGGTAGGAGCAGCCCAGTTGAAAAACAATGGTCCTCAAGCCGGGAGTCTTGGGCAGATCCTTGAGCGTCTGAATGGCTTGGCTGGTCACCAGCACGAGTTCTTCCGTGAACACGCGTTCCTGCGCGATCTCTGGATGATCGATCGGCCCTGCGACGAAAGCGCCGTCGAGTTGGTTTTCGACCACTTGGCGAATGAGTCCTTCCGTGGTGCCGCTGCGGATGACCAGGCGAACATCGGGATAGTTCCTGGCAAACCCGCTCAATGCCGGCGACAGGCGTAACGCCATCGTGGTTTCGAGGCTTCCAAGCGTCAACACGCCATGTGGAGTACCGTCGTCTTTCGCCGCGCTTTCTGCCTCGGCAAGCAGTTTTGAGATCCGTGCCACGAAGGGCAGGATGCGTTGTCCTGCGGGTGTTGCATTGACGCCGCGCGCGTGACGCTGGAAGAGGGCGACGCCGAGCTCCTGTTCGAGTGCCTGGATCCTGGCCGTGACATTGGACTGCACGGTATGCAACTCCTGGGCCGCCTTGTTCATGCTGCCATGCCGGACCACGGCTTCAAATGTCTTGAGATCAGCCACGTCCATACTCGAACTCCCGTATCGGCTCATATGCGCGCCTATCGCCAAATGAGATAGGTGCTATCGAATCAATTCAGTTCTCTGAAATGCAGATTGATTCTACGCTTAGCCTATCAAGAAATAAGAGGCTTCGCCGATGAGCCGCATCCTTGAAACGCATGTCGCCAGCGTGCCTTCCGTCAACGCGGGGTGGGCTGTTCTGGCAGCCTTCTGCGCAAGCCTGGTTGGCATCGGCCTGGCACGCTTTGCCTATAGCCCGCTGTTGCCGGCCATCATCACGGCTCATTGGTTCGATGCATCCATGGCCGCTTACCTTGGGGCCGCCAATCTGGCCGGCTATCTCGTTGGCGCGCTGCTTGGACGGCGGCTCGCGGCAAAGATCGGCAGCGTCACTACCTTGCGAGCCATGATGGCGCTGGCGACGCTGGCATTCTTTACCTGCGCCTTTCCGGTGTCATTTGCATGGTTCTTCGGGTGGCGCTTTCTTTCCGGTGTAGCGGGAGGTGCATTGATGGTGCTTGCCGCGCCCGCCGTGCTACCGCATGTGTTGCCTTCGCGGCGCGGGCTTGCCGGTGGTGTCATCTTCATGGGCGTGGGCATCGGGATCGTCGTATCGGGGACCTTGGTGCCGCTGCTGTTGCAACGTAGCCTGCAAGACACGTGGATGGGTCTGGGGTTGATCTCCCTGGTGCTGACGATGATCGCGTGGAACGGATGGCCAGGTCAGGCGGCGGCGCAAGTCGCGCCAGTTGTCCATCATCGCCATGCGGCGCCGTCACGCACGTTGCGTGCGCTGTATGTGGAGTACGCGTTGAATGCCGCCGGTTGGGTGCCGCACATGATCTTTCTGGTCGATTTTGTCGCCCGCGGTCTTGGACAGGGTTTGCAAGTAGGTGCGGAGTTCTGGGTGCTGTTCGGAGCAGGGGCGACGGCCGGTCCGCTTTTCGTGGGGGCATTGGCGGACAAGGTGGGTTTCAGTCGCGCACTGCGTTTGGCATTCGTACTGGAGATCGGCGGCGTAGCGATACCGGCGCTTGGGCTGACCGGGCCGTGGCTCATCGTTTCCAGCGTGGTAGTGGGTGCGTTCGTCACGGGTACGGTGCCGTTGGTGCTGGGGCGCGTGCACGAGTTGCTTGTACACCATCCTGCGCAGCAGGGTCCGGCTTGGAGAACGGCGACTGTCGCGTTTGCGGTATGCCAGGCGGTAGCAGCCTACGGTTTCTCCTTTGTGTTCGCGCATGGGGGCGGAGATTATCGGGAGCTATTTGTTGTTGGCACCGCTGCGATGATGCTGGCTTTGGCTATCGATGTTGCGGTGGGATGGAACCCGGTGCGAAGACGGCGGGGCTGAGGATAAATACACAGGGGCGCGGCAATCGTGGCGCCCCTGTTGCTTATGGCTTGAAACCCACCGATTGCCAAAGCGGCGCAGGGTCATAGACCGTACCGTCGCTGATGGTCTTGGCGATGCGCCGGGTGTTGCGGATATCGGCCAGCGGATCGCCATCCAGCAGAAGCATGTCGGCGCGCTTGCCGATTTCCAGTGTGCCCAGTTGCTTGTCTAGCTTGAGTACGCGTGCGGGGACGATGGTCGCTGCCTGCAAGGCTTCCATCGGCGTGAAGCCGGCTTGTACGTAGATTTCCAGTTCCCTGTGAAGTGAATAACCGGGAACGTCCTGGTCGGTGCCGGCCACGATGGTCAAGCCCTGCCGATGCAACTCACGCAACGTGGCCAGCAACGCGGCGTAACGCTTGGAAAATTCGGATGCTTTAGCGGGAGGTGCGCCGGTCGCGTTCAAGGCGGTGGCCAGTGTCGGGGCGACATGGGCGATGCCAGGCTCGAGCGTTTCCAATGGCGTGTCGGTGGAGCGCGACAGGGTTTCGTACAGCGCGATGGTGTCGTCGAACACCGTATGGTGCGACTTGAACAGCGCCAGCTCTTTCTTGGCCTCTGGCGTCGTGAAGTCGATCGGGGGTGCCGGTTTGCCGCGCTCCATATGCAGCAGATCGCGAGCGACGAAGCTGATGTGGTTGATACCGTCGTATCCGGCGGCGACAGCCTGTGGGGTCGTCATGCCTTCGGGTACATGACCGGTCACCGTCAGACCCAGTTTATGTGCTTCCTCCGCGATGACCGGTACCAGCGAGGGCTTCATGCTGCTGTAGATCTTGATCTGTACCGCGCCGGCTTTCTTGTAGCGCCGCACGACGTCGCGTGCTTGCTCAGTTGTGTCGGCAGTGATGGCGCCAAGCGTGATCGGGCCGGTGCCGTCGACGATGCCGGCGATCAGCAGCCGCGGCCCAATACCGCGTCCGGATTGCAGCGCATCTCGAACGGTCGTGATGAAGTCGAACTCGTTGCCGCAGTCGCGCACGGTAGTGACGCCGGCAGCCAGATAGATGGGACCCCATTCGACCTGCTCGTAGTGCGCATGCATGTCCCACAGCCCCGGGATCAGGTATTTCCCGGTGCCGTCGATGACGTCCAGCTTGTCCGAGGCTTCTGGCGCAGCGCCGGAATGGACGATGTTCGTGATCCGGCCGTCGTCCACGTACACGGCAGCAACGTGGCGTGGCGCGGTGCCCGTACCATCGATGAGGGTGACATTAGTGATGGCCAGGTGTTTCCCGGTGGCGTGTTTCGCCGTAGCGGTCAATCGCGCCAGCGCCGCCAGGTCGTTTCTGACGGCCTGTTGGATAAACTGGGCAAGCGAGTCTTTATACGTTTCGCGCACCGCTTCGAAGTGATCGAATTCGGAATCTGTGGTGACGACAGCGGCGAGTTTCTGATCGTCATCCAGCCATACGGTCTCTGCGCCCCAGACCAGACCGCTGATCACATAGCTATGAAGTGTTGTGGCGTGGCCGTTGGCGATGATGCTGAGATCGCTGCCGGGTTCGATATGTATGCTGGCATCCGGTGGGGCGGCGATCTGGGCAGGCTTGCCTCGGGCGATCCAGAAGCGCATCAGCATCTGCTGCATGGCTACGGGCGAGTAGCCATCCACCAGAAAGGTATCGGCGGTAATCGGATAGTCCGTTGTCGTACCATCGCGCAGCAGCACGACACGTTGTTGCTTGGAGTCCAGCGAGAACACATCGTTCATCGGCGAATTGCGCGACGATTGTCCTTCGGTCTTCAGCGAAACGGGATGAAGGGTGTCTGTAGCCGTATAGACGGTCTTCAGCGGCACGTCGGTGCCGCGGTCGTTGAATTTGAAGTCCGAGCGGAGCGTCAGCAGGCCCTTCTCATCGGCGATCGTGTAGGTTTCCTTGCCGATGGCCTTGGCGAATTTGTACAGGACGAACGTATCTTGTTCGTTTGCAGGCTTGCCTTGTGCGTGTATCGCAAACGATGGGAGCACCCATAAGGCTGCGAGTGCGAGCGAATAGGCAAGGACAGGCTTCATGGGCGGTTCCAGGATGGGCCGGCAGCGACTGATATTGCCCGGCAATACATGAAAAGACACCCTGTCTTTCGACCTAATGCCGGGAATTCAGTAGTTCACGTTCACGGTGACCGTATCGGAGTAACTATCGGGCGTGTAATTCGCGCTAGCTGCTGTCGCATAGACCGTCAACGTTTGGCTTAGCCCGCTTCCCGTACCCGATACGCCATTGCCTACCGTCGTCGAAGTGGCAGTGTTGCCCCACACAACGCCGGCTGGGCCCGGGGTGGAGCTGAGCTGATAGGGCACTTTATCCGTATTGCCGCTGATGGCGCCTTTCATGACGCCGGCGCCGGTGGTGTTTCCGTTGGAAGGCGCGAGGCCGACGAAGTATGGCGTGCCATTGGTGCAGGTGGCGCCAAGGGTATTGCTTGCGGTGGTGTTGAGAGCGGTGAACGGTACCGTGCCGAGATTGACGTTGTTGGCGGTAACCACGCAGGCTTTCTGGATCGTTGCCGACGCCGTAAATGCCGCGCTTCCCGCGTTGAGCACATGCTGGCCACTTGTGCAGGAACTTAGCGGAGTATTCGCGTTGAGTGTGTAGGAGCCGCCGACCGTGACAGCCAGCGTGCTGTTGTAAGTGCCTACCGGGGCCGTTGTCTGTCCGCCAGGCAGCGTCGCGTAGAACGGTGTCTGACCGGTTACCGTGGTCGACAAGATCAACCCTGCAGGGATCGCCACCGCGATGCCCAGCGGTATGGGTGTTCCCGCTGTTGCCGTTGAGCCCCATATCTGAGTGGTGGCTGCATCTGCGTAAAGCTGATACTGCAAGGTGTTGCTGCCACTGCTGAGCAGGCGCGGGTTGGCCTGTGTACCGCCGGTGCCGGTATTGAGATTGAGGCACATGGCGATATTGGCCTGTGGCGAAAGCAGAACACCCAGGATGCCTGTGCTCGTGCAGGACCATCCGATCGAGCCAGTGACATTGACGGTGCCGGTCGTCAGGTCGATGGTGCCGAACTGGACGTTGTTGACCGTGGGATTGGCGCAACTGACCGACTGCGCCTGGGCCAGGCGCGGCAGGCTCAGGCAGCCGATCGTCAGCATGGCGATGAACAGCATCAGCTGCCGGCAGTGGCGGCTCATGGCGCAGTGTCCTGGCGGCAAAGCAGAGGCCCGACGGCGGGAATGCCGTGGCTGTCGCTCTGATAATCGAAGCTTGCCCGACATGTGCCGGTAGGCGTGCGCACGATAAGCGTGTTGTGTTCGCCCAGGGTGTCCAGATAGACCGTGCCGTCAAAGCCAACCATCGCATCCGTTTCGGCTTGTCCGGCAAGAACGACACGACTGCCAACGGGTAGTGGCTGGCCGCTGGCATCGTGCAATGTCACCAGGGCTGCTTTTACTGACGTGATGGCAAAACGCACCAGTGTCCCAGCTCGATCGGTAGGTGTAGTGCGTGCCATGACATGATCGATCTGTACTTCGGCAGGAAGATCCATCGGGTCGATGCTGAGGTGATTGTCCTGATACGCGTTCAATGGGCTGACCAGGAGCAGGCCGTTGCGGTTGGTCGTGCCGATCAGATTGTTCTCCAGCTTGACCGGTATGTTGGCGACCCCGCCGGTGGAGACCACCGCGAAACCGCTATTGATATAGCGTGTCGCGAATACCTCGCCGCCCATCAATACCAGCGCACCGGTGGCATCCATATATCCATAGCGCGTATCGCCGACGGCGTTGACGCCGATGCCCACCTGACCGTAGCGGCCAAGGTAATCCAGCTCGGCCTGGCCGCCACTCTGATCGCCGCCCTGGCGCATGGCCGCGCGCCAGCTGAAGCCGCCCTGGCTCGGGGGCGACTGACTGGCATCGAGCGCAAAACCGGTACGGTTGCCGTCGCGCTGCACACTGCCGCTCACGGTGATGTTGTGATCCAGCGCAAGGGTGGCGATCAGGAAGACGCTTCGATCGGAGGCTTTATTCAGATTCTGATTGACGCTGAGATTCAGCGACAAAGCCCGCCCGACGGATCGGTACCAATACGCGCTGCCGTAACGGGTGGCGTCCTGCTGGGGATAACGCAGCTGCAGGTAACTCACGCCGAAGCTGCCCCAATAGGCGGTGCTATAGCCGGCTATCGCCTGGGCGCTGGTGCTGGGCGGTGGCGGTCCGTAGAGCGTGGCCGCATCGCTGTAGTCGCCACGAGTGCGAATGCCACTCACGCTGACATTGAATCGATTGTCGCGCCAGCTGTAGCCCAACGAGTACAGCGAGCCGCTTCTGCCCGCATGTTCGCTTCGCGCCAGTGATGCGGAAACAATGCCGCCCGCGGTGCCGAGCAGCCATGCGCCACCGCCACCGGCGTTGCTCAGCCCGCGCGTGGCTTCCGCGTGCGTTTCAACGGTGAAACTGTCGCTGACGCCGTAGCGCCAGGTGCCGCTGCCGACAGGATCATGACCGTACGTGAACGAGCTCAAGCCATAGTTCTCGCGCACGAACCCCAGCTCCGCCGACCAGTCGGACAGGCCCTGCTTGAGCAACTGGTGTTCGTCGTACAACGAAAAATTGAGCGTGGTGGCTCGGCCCAGTGCATCCGTCAGCACAACTTGTGCATTGCCGGCACCATTGATGTTGGGAATCGTGTTGAGCTGAAACGGGCCCGCTGGCACTCTGCCGTTGTACTGTTCCACGCCGTCGACATACAGCTGCACGTTCGATGGCAGGGTGGCCGAACCGAGAAAGGCTGGCAGCGGCGCCGTGATCAGATAGGGCTGCAAAGCAAAGTTGGTACCGAGCTGTATGCCGGCGATGCGCGTGGATCTCGACCACGACAGCGCATCGGTCAGGGTATCTCCGATGCGCAGAGTCAGCAGGCTGTCGGGAAACGACGTGCTCCAGTTGGTATCCAGGCGTACAGAGCGATCCTGCCACTCATTGTTGTTGCGTGTGAGCTGCGAGAGCGTGGTGGTACTGAACACGCCGCCGCTGTTGAATGCACGCAATTCGGTGAAAGCGCTCAGGCTGCTGGTGTCGTGTTGGCCTTCCGTGCCATAGACATCGTAGTTCAGCACGATGCCGGGCGAAGCGGTGGGCTGGGGCCGGCTGTTGCCGGGCGCATTGAGTACGGTCGTCCCCAGTTGGAGCATGTGCAGTGGCGCACGGATGGCCGCGGCCTGATGACTGGCGTCGTAGTCGACCTGGACACCTTGCAAACGGTTCAGTTGGACCGGGTCGGGCGTGCCGGCCGGCAGGACGAAGCCGAGCTGATGTAGCGTCGCTGCACTGGCCCAAAGCTCGCCGTTGAGATCGACGAAATGAGCGATGCCTCCGTGGGCACCATTGAGGGTTACTTCAAGATAGACGTCCATGCCGCCAAGATGGGTCATGCCATCGCTGCTGTCGGTGATCAGGGTAGGGTTGGCCTTTATGTCGTTCACTGTAGTCACATCGGCGGCATGGTTGCCGGACACAAGCAAACCTTGCAGCACGATGACTTCAGCGAGAGCGATCGGCCAGCGACAGGTCTTGCGCGGCCTTCTCTCCATTGATCATCGCCTCAAGAATGCCGCCAGCGGCAAATGCCGCGGCGGGTGGCTTCAGCATCCACTGCATAGTGGCACCCGGTAGAACGTAACCAAGCAGACCAGGATTGATGTCCGTGCGATGACCGTTAGTGTCGATGTAGCTGAGTGCCGCCAGTTGAGCGTGGCTGCCGCCGTGGTTGCTTACCCGCAACATGACTTGTTCGCCATGACGCAGCAGGTTCCATTGCAACTGCGGCGGCGCAGTTGCGCCGACAGGTTCGATGAAGATCGGTACCGAGTAATGCAGCACGAACTGCAGCCCTTGTTTGCCCTCCACGTCAATCGGAAGCTCATCGATCGCCAGCCGATAGGCATCTTCAACGGCACCCGTGCCGTTGGGCGGTGCCCCGGTCCGGATGACGCGTATCAACTGGCGATCGCCGGCAGCGAGCTGCAGCATCGGTGGACTGATCACCAGGCCACGAGAGCCGATGAGCTGATCGCCCTGGTCGTTCTGCGTCCAGTGATAGACGCGCACTTGCGCATGCACCACGTTGTCGCCGGTGTTGATAAGCCACAATCCATCGGCGTTTTGCGAGGCCTTGAGGCTGAGTGTCGTTGGCGCTACCTGCAGGCCACTCGCGCTTGCACCTACGGGCATCAGCAGGCCGGCGAACAGGGCGCCGCCTAACGTGTATCGCAACCATGTGCGCTTCATGTTGAAGATCAGAAGTTCACATTGACCGTGACGGTGTCGGCATAGCTATCGGGTGTGAAGTTGGCGCTGGGTGCAGTGGCGTAGACGGTAAGCGATTGCGCCGTACCGCTGCCGGTACCGGCTACGCCATTGCCGACCGTCGTCGAGGTGGCAGTGTTGCCCCACACGGTGCCTGAGGGGCCTGGAGTAGAAGTCAGTTGATAGGGCACCTTGTCGGTATTGCCGGCGAGGGCATCGGCTGTACTCATGCCGCCGCTGCCCGTCGTCGTGCCGCCATTGGCTGCCGACGGCGCCAGGCCCACGTAATACGGTGTGCTCTTCGAACAGGTCACGCTGATGGTATTGCTGCCGGTAGTGTTCAACGCGGTGGACGCTACCGTGCCCAGATTGATATTGGAGGTGGCGCCAGCGGTTACGGTGCAGGCTTTCTGAATCACCATCAGGACCTGGAATGTCGCTGTCGCGGGACTGGCGGCTTGGGCAGTCAGGGTAAAGCCGCTACTGAAGAGCAGGCTGGTAATCAGCAGAGTTTTCTTGAGCGACATGATGAATCTCCCCTGTCATGGATTGGGCGGGAATTTCAAATACGGCTCAGGCGTGGCTGTGTTAATTCGAGAAGCAGGCGCGATCGAATAGGGCATAAACGCCCGTAGCCATACCGCAAAATGCGCCATCAGGCTGGAAGGAAAGGGAAATCTATTGTATTCAATCGCGTGAAAATCGCGTGAGTTCCCTCCCATGGATGCCACTCTGAACTCTCCATACCTCACGCTATGGATAGCGTGTTGGATGTTCTGCAATAAGGGTCGCTCTACGATTTGTAATGTATAGAGATGTCTTGGGTATTGGAAGAGGTTTTATGAAAATCCATCAGATTAATGGCATTAAGGATGTGTCACTAAAGATCGATCTAATGGCCTAATTAGGCATTAATAAATAATACCAATTAATGTATACACCTATTCATGGGTGGCCGGCATTGCAGCCGGTTCTTATTGAAGCAGCCCGTAAAAAAGGGCTGCGGCGTTATGCTTTCTCCACCGCGCCCGCCACTTGTGCAAGCTTCCGTTGGATCGCATCGCCTTTGCGCTCGCTGTATCGGCTGACCAGGTAATCACTGCGACCGCGCACCATCAGCGTGAACTTCATCAGTTCTTCCATGACGTCCACGACCCGGTCGTAAAAAGCAGAAGGCTTCATGCGGCCGTGCTCATCGAACTCTTGCCATGCCTTTGCCACGGACGATTGATTGGGGATGGCGACCATGCGCATCCAACGGCCGAGCACGCGCAATGTGTTCACGACATTGAACGATTGAGAGCCGCCGCTCACCTGCATGACCGCAAGCGTGCGGCCTTGTGTTGGTCGCACGCTGCCATCCTCCAGCGGAAGCCAGTCGATCTGGTTCTTGAACACGCCCGTGATCGCGCCATGGCGTTCCGGACTTACCCAGACCTGGCCCTCCGACCAGGTGGACCATTCCCGCAGGCGCTGCACTTCTGGGTGGCTGGCCGGTACGCGGTCGAGCATGGGGAGCTGGTGGGGGTCGAACACTCGCGTTTCGGCACCCAGATGTTTGAGGATGCACTCAGCTTCCAGCGCCAGTTTTCGACTGAACGATTGCGGCCGCAGCGAGCCGTAAAGGATCAGGATGCGCGGGGCGTGGCCGTCGTCTGCGGCATGATGAAGTTGACCGGCATCTGGCAGGGGCAGGTAGTCGTGATCGAGGTGGGGCAGGTCGTGGCTCATGGCTTGTCCAGCAGTATTGTTTCCACTATTCTAGATTTATGGAAACGATACAAGCAATCTCCGCCTTGACGGCTCTGGGGCATGCCAAACGCCTGGCCATTTTCCGTTTACTTGTGGTGGCCGGTCCTGCGGGCCGTATGGCCGGCGATCTCGGAGAGGCGTTGGGAATGCCTAGCGCGACTTTGTCGTTCCACCTTAAAGAGCTGGTGGGTGCTGGGTTGATCGTGGGCGAACAGCAGGGGCGTTTTATCTGTTACCGGGCTGCCTTCGATGCCATGAATGGCTTGATCGCCTACCTGACCCACAACTGCTGCGCCGATAGTGTCGGGGCAGAGTGTGCGCCGAGCGATGCCTGCTGCTGATATCTCTTGGGAAGAAACCGTCATGACCCGTCGCGTCCTGTTTGTCTGCACCGGTAACTCCGCTCGCAGTGTGCTCGCCGAGGCGACGCTGCGGTCCTGGGCGGGTAGCCGTTTTGAAGCATTCAGTGCCGGCAGTCAGCCTGCCGGTCGCGTTAATCCCTATGCGCTCGATACCCTGGCAGCGGAGGGCATTGCCACCGCCGGTTTGCGGAGCAAATCATGGGATGAATTCTCCGGTGACGTTGCGCCACCTATGGATATTGTCGTAACGGTTTGCGATAGCGCGGCCGCTGAGCCGTGCCCGGTATTCTTCGGCGACTTCGTGCGCACGCATTGGGGCTTGCCGGATCCCGCGGCTGTCGAAGGCAGTGATGCCGACAAACGTGCAGCGTTTGCGCATGCACATGCGGTGATCAAGACCCGCTTGCTTGCATTCTTGGCGTTGCCTGACGAGATATGGGCTGATCGCGTTGCGTTGAAGACGGCGCTGGATCGCATCGGCCTTATTCCAGCGGATAAAGCTTGCGTCTGAGCGCGGCCTTCGTCATCGCCAGCATCCGGCCGCCTTTATATCGTGGTGTCGGGGCAGGTGGTCATAAGGGATGTGATGGAGCGTTGCATCACCCAGGCAAGTGCGCCTTTTGAATTGACCTCCGCGACATAAGTCGTGCCCATCACGGTGACGGTATTGCTCGTTTTCTTCTGGCATACCTGATCGATCGTGGTCTGACCGACGACCATGGGTGCATCCGTGGCGGTTTCCGCCTGAATACCGGTTTGCAGCTCCCGCTCGGTGACCGAGCGTGTTGTTTGATGGATGTAGCCGTAGGAGTTCCCGGATGCAAGCTGAGCAAGATACTTGGCGGCGCCCTTACCAATGGCGGTGTTGCCCGCTTTCGCGTCCTCCTGCAATTTGGCGGCGAACTGGTTGAAGAACGGCGTGGCAGACATGCCCGTGTATTTGCGAACCACCATGCCCGCTGAATTACTGTCCAGCTTCACCTCTTGGCCGATTGCTTGTGCGCCCGACGCAAGTGCTGCGATGGCGACTACGGTAGAACCGATCAGCTTGATCTTCATCCGAATCTCTTGTCCATGATGGGTAGATGGTCTGAATGCTTCTGGCAAATCGATTATGTCATTGCATTTGGCTTATGCAGGTAGAGTTTGTCGTTGTCCCGGTCGCAAAATATTGCTGGCTCATAGCAGGCCAGCCGGAAATCCACGCTATCATCGAAAAGTGTGCATCGAGCTGCAGGGAAGCTCCGAACAGTTACCCATGACGAAAAACAACTTATATGGAACCGTGAGCGGCCAGCTTGATCGCCTTGAAGGCAGTCTGGTCCGGGGGCGACTGGGTGAGTCGACGCGGCTCTATCGGTTGCGTATCGATGGCCATTGGTATTTCTGTACCGCCAGCAACTTCACCGACAGCGCATCGGCTGGCACGGTGCTACGGCATGTCCAGTTACCGGAACGCGTGACTGTGGCCCCGCATGTCGTCAATGGACGCCGGTATATCTATTGGCTCTACAGCCATGATTCGGGTGTAGCCCTGGAGCCTTTGACGTTGAAGCGGGCGGGTGTGTCTGCGTTGCTGGTCCTGTTGACGCCGATACTCGGGTTCGCGTTGATGTTCCTGTGGCCCTGGATAAATCAGCTGTCCACATGGCTCTTTGTTATTTTGCTGCCAGTCACCATTGCATTGGCGATCGCGGCCCTCGTCTGTGGGGTGTTCGGCATATTCGCATTAGTGGACGTGTTCGGCATTTTTCGACCACGTCGTTTGCGGGCTTATCGGGCCTACCTCGCCTTGCGCAAGACAATCACGCATGACGATTGAGCTGCTAACTATCAGCGGAGAGATCGCAAGGGTGCGGGATCGTACCGTGGGTGTCGATCGCGTCGCAGCGACGGAAAGCATGACGACGACTACGCAATACTTCAACGAGATCGGTATCGACCTGAGCGATTCGACGGTCAGCCTCGCTTTACTTGCTCGCTGGCCGGATCGCCTGTTTTTGCAGTTGGGCGATCGTGTTATCGCCGCGGGGTATGACGAACGAAGCGAGTTCCAGGTATTGGCGCTGTGCAACCTGACGGACCATTCCAACTATCTGTTCTGTGGTTCGCCGATACGACGGCGCAAACTGAAGCAGATACTGGCGCCCTTCTTGTCCGCTGCCAATCGCACTGACTGGATAGCGGCGGGATAGATTCAGGCCACCTCGTGAAAGCCGAACGAATGGCTGTCGGACGGTGGAAGAAGGCGTGGCATGGCATCCATGTTTGCAAACACGTCGCCCTTGAGTCCGCCATGAACGATCTGGCCCTTGGGCATATACAGCGTGGCCGTACCGTCGCTGCTCGCCTTCGCGCTTTGCATGAAGCTTAGAAAGCCCACTGCCGTACTCGGCTGCACCAGGTTGAGTTTGGCGCCATTTTGCGCGACATACGTGCCGCCGGAGCCATCGAGTAGGGGCTGGGCCGCTGCGCCAAGGCGCTTGAACAGCGACATGAAATGGGTCATGCCATCCGCCCGCGTGCTCACCGCGTCCATCTCGGCTCTGGAAAGCGAGTGGCCATCGAGTTGCGCATACTGGGCGTAGCCTGCCACGGCATCGTCATGAAATGTATTGACGGCCTTTACCAGTGAACCGTTCTGGTTGAAGGTGTTCTGGAGCCAGGTGCGGTCGCTTTCGCTCAGGCTATTGGAGGTAACCTTGATGGCGCCGTTGTCCGAGCTGAAATCGAACTGCGCATTCGCCAGGTCGGGCCGCTGCAGGATCAGTCGCTGCATGGACGGAACCAAGGCGTTGGCAATGGCTTCGGAGTCCGCACTCAACTTTGCCTGCGTGCCGAAAAGTGCCGACAGGTAGCTTTGTACGGCCTGTTGCGATTTCTGCGGATCTACGGCCGCAACGGTGAGCGAAGCGGAAGCTGGCCCGGTCGTGGGATCGGGGGGCGACTGCTTGAGCGCTGTCGTGCTGGGGTTTGTCGTTGATACGGTGGCCGTGGCCGAGGTATTGATCGACAGGTTCATGCTTGCTCACTACCGGCATTCCTTTGTCACCGGTAGCGGCAGTTATTCCGGATACTTTAGGAGTGCAGAGGCATGGAGGGAGCGAATTCCCTCCATGCCTGTCTGTGTCAAAGCCTGCCGCTGGGATACGCGCTGGGATAGGGCGATAACCAAGCCGCTTCCTGCCGTGCCAGTTCTTCGCGCAGAGCCTTGGCGGTAGCCACTACGTCTTCCTCCGTCACCCCCGCCGGCATGGCGGATGCTGCGATCGGTGTTGGAAAGGCGCCGTTATAGACGATCAGGTTCACGTTCTCGATCGGATCGTGAGCCAGGTTGTACAGTTCCCACTGGTCCGGCACCGGCTGTGGACTCCACGGATCGCAATAGCGCACCAGTTTCCAGTCGCCGCTGCGCAGCGCGCGCACGTGCGCGGGCTGACATACCGGGCCGGGTGTCAGATCCGGCAAATGGCGGTGTGGCGTCGCATCTGCTGTCGGCGGCGTACGCAACAATTCAACCGTCGCGGCAAATACCGCGTACTGCTGCTGCGAAGTGACGTTGTGCGGATCGTCGTCGCGCGGCAGCGGTTCGGTGATCATGTCGTCAGTGGCAAACAGGACCGCCTTGCGCTCCTTGCCATCGGGTCCGATCACCGGCCCGCCACCCGCTTCAATCAGTGGCACAAGATTCGCCCCGGGCAGTGCCGCGGCGGGGTGCGTCTTGGACAGATTGCGACGAGCCCGTTCGATTTGTGCGGTGCTCGCTCCGGCGATCCCCAGCAAGGTCGGCAAGATGTCGATGTGGCTGGTAAGTGCGTCGATCAGCACCGGCGTATCCCGGTCGGTATTGAACTGTTTGGCGCTCACCAGGAAGGGTACATGCACCGTTTCCTGATAGGCGCCGTGCCACTTCTCGATCATCATGCCGTGCGATGCGCCATACTCGCCGTGATCGGAGGCGAACACGACCACGGTATCGTCGCGCAGGCCGGCTTCATCCAGAGTCTGCAGTACGCGATGGATGTGTCGGTCGACCATCGAGATCATATAGGCGTAGTACTGCAGGAACCCGGTGGCGGCGCCATCGGCGTCTTCCTGCAATTGGAAGGGAATCGGAATGGCCAGCGTCGCCTCGATGGCGTTGCGCAGCTGCGTCGCCTCATCGCCGCCCTTGGCTTCGGCAATGCTGAGGCCAGTCTTTGCTGCCAGCCCCAAGGCTACCTTATAGGCGTAGTCGTATTGGGCGCGCGGCTTGTTGTTGGTCAGCAGGTCTTCGTTCTGCGTGGGCGATGCGGTGGCGCATGCCTGCGGCAATCCCAGCGGGTTCATCGGGATGCGAAACGTGCCGTTCTTCGGCGCCGCGCTGAAGGTGCCGGGCAGCGGTACGGGCACCGACATGCCGGGCCCGAACTCCGGCTGTTCCAGGGGTTCGTTCGGTGGAAACTGTGGTTTCAGCGCGCGCGGCAAGGTCGGGTAGGTGGCGATGTCGTGCGGATTGGTGAACGAGCACACCGCAAAGAAAGGCTTCGGCTCCGGCACGACAGGGCTGTCGGGAGCGTTCGCGCTGACATGCCCCGTGTTGCGCGCGAACGGCACGCCCAGGCCGCGATTGCACAGGAACGCACACGCCAGGTCGGCGAACTGATAATCGCGATAAGCGCCCATGTTGTTGGTCAACGAGCCATGCGGTTCCGGCCACGACAGCTCCCAATCGGCGAACCCGAATCCTTCCAGCGTGTGCTCCGGCGGGTCGCTGACATGCCACTTGCCAAAGTAATGCGTGCTGTAGCCGATCTCACGAAAGTAGTCGCCAACAGTAGGGGCGCCATCGGCCTTGAGCCAGGGGAAATTTTGCGCGTCGCCGCTCTTGAACAGACCGTCGGTCTGCGTCACGCCGCTACGGGGGCCGTACTGCCCGGTCATGATGCTGGCGCGACTCGGGATACAGGCCGATTCGGCGATGGTGTGATCGGTAAATACGACCCCGTATTCGCGCAGCTTGCAGAAGCCGGGATAGTACTGTGCCCATGCGTTGTTGGCCGGATCGATATTGCCGACAAAATTGAGCACCTGTTTGATGCCATCGGCAAACCCAGCCGATCCGTATCCACTGTCGGGATAGTAAAGCTGATCCACCATGATCATCAGGATATTGGGGCGGGATTTTCGCTCGCTTGCTATCTGCTGTGCCTGTCCTTGCCCTGCGCTATGGCTTGCCGCGGTGCTGCCGCTCTCGTCGCTCTGCATACTTCCCCCTGTTGTTGGTTGGAACTCCAGGCCGGCTTTTGGGCCAGCCGTACCGCATACATGCAAACGCTGTTTAGCTAATTGCCGGGTCTGTGCCGGCAACTCTGTTTCGGAATCTGGATTCTGATCGAAGGTTAGTCACGAAAAGATGGCAATTAAGCGACAATTGAGACCTTGACCAGTGCCAATCTCCACCATTTCCAATGGCAGTCGGGATGTCGGGAAAGATCTACAGTAAGCTGATTTAGATCAATATTTCCCCAGGGAGCGTTTAATGGCGATGTCCTTTTACTATTAGTTTGGATATCGAGGAGGCATAAATCAACTCGATTCTTGAGTCCAATGCTCCTGGCTGCATGCCGGCCGGTCGATTTGGCCTACTACTTCGGACCTAACGACATCCCTTTTTTTTCTGAGAATACTCTGGCGGCCCGGCCTGGGTTCATTCGTAGCTGAAATGCGTCGAAAGGAGGTGGTTATGGCATTCGATGGAGGTCTGCTCCAGTACGGCTTGCCCGGCCTTGCGCTTGGTCTGATGGGCGGCGTCGTTACGGGGATTATCGGAAAGAACATTTCACCGCAGCAACATGCGACGCTGAAAACCTGTTTCAAGTATGCGACGATTTTTCTTATCGTGTGCAGCGTATCGAGCGGAGTCAGCTCGTTGTTCGATTATATGAAGAGCGGCCGCAATCCACGTGTGACCATAGCGGTTGAAGTTAAACCCAGTCTGGAGGGACTTGTGCCCGACTCGGCGCCGCTGATTACCACCACACTGACTCCCACTCCCTCAGAAAAGCTTGTCGATGTTTCTTCTGAAGGTCCCAACAGCATCGTTCAAGTAAATGTCGAAAAGCTCGCGAATCATTACAAGCAGCTGAAGATCGACAATGTGCAATTGCACGCGCAAGTCACCAATAACGCGGCGGCCAGTGCCGATCGGGCGCAGGTATTTGCGGCGGTCATCCCGACGCCTCCGGCGATGAAGAGCCGCATTGATAAAGTACTCGCATCTGCGCAGCCTTCCGTGGTTGCCGAGGCCGTCTGCAAAGAGAGCAACTCCGCTCAATGCGGCTGGGCGCAACTTGCCGGAGGCAATGTCGACGCAGCAAGTAAGTCGTTTGCGGTGGCTACGACGGATGCGTCATTGCCTCGGGATCAGGTCGCGTCAGCAACCAACGGGCTGGGCTACACGAAGCTGACCCAGGGTAAGACCGAGGAGGCGGTGGTGCTTATCAAGAAGGCGGCCGCCGACGGTGATAGGGGAGCCAGCAGGCAGCTCCAGGCAGTACAGGCAGCGGCTGCCCAGAAGGCTGCTGCGATTCACTGACGTCTGTGCGGCAGGGGGCTGACTCTATTCGTCCCGCTTCACATCCCGAATCGGCACAAGCCGTAAAAAGGCCTCATGCTGATAGCGACTCATGCGCAGCTTCTGCCCGGTATCCATGGTGACGACGTGGTGGCCGTTGAACCAGGGATGGATGGTTTGCACGCGGCGCATATTGATGATGGCCGAGCGATGGATACGTGCGAAGTGCTGAGGATCGAGGCGCGAGGCAAGCGTTGTCATGGTCTCGCGCAGTTCGTGGACACCTTCGGCCAGGTGAAGCAGTACGGTGTTGCCGCTGGCCTTGATCCATACGATATCGTCGACGTCGACGAAGATAATGTGCTCGTCGGTGCGTACGGGAACACGCTTGAGATAGCTGTCGCGCTGGCGCATGGCGTCCAGCGCTTGCAGTATGCGCTCCGAAGGGGCTTCGTCCTTAGCGTCGCGGACAGCGAGCCGCCTTTTGACGCGGGCCAGCGTATCGGCGAAACGTTCACGACTGAACGGCTTTACCAGATAGTCCACCGCATTCGCCTCGAATGCGCGGACGGCATATTGCTCATAAGCGGTGACAAAGACGGTTGCCGGCATGCGCGCGGCCCCGATGGTATTGACGACCTCTATGCCGTTCATCGCAGGCATCTGGACGTCGAGAAAGATCAGATCGGGCGACTGCTGCCGGATCGATCGGACAGCCGAAGCTCCGTCGCCGCACTCGCCCAGCAATTCGATATCCGGGTCATCCCGCAGCAGGCGTACGATCGCGTGACGTGCGATCGGTTCGTCGTCCACGACGAGTGCCGTGATGCTCATGTCGTCTCCACTTCCGGCACGTCATCGGGCTCTTCAAGTTCGCGGAACGGCAGGCGCAGGCGGCAGATCACACCCTGCGGCCAGATCATTTCCAGGCGGACCTGCGCCGCATCGCCATAGAGCTCACGCAAACGCAGTGCCGTGTTGGACAGTCCGATGCCACGCCCGGACGTGGATGTGGCTCCGGCCGCCAGCCGACTGTTACGGTTGCGCACATCGATGCAGAGGCTATCGTTCTCGCGCCGGCTTTCGATCTCGATGCAGTCCGCGCCGACATGCTCGCCGATGCCGTGACGAATGGCATTCTCTACGATTGGCTGAAGGATCAGGCTCGGTACCGAGCAGTGCAGGGTATCCGGGGCGATATATATCTGCGTCGTGAGACGGTCCTTGAAGCGTGTCCGCTGAATGCCGAGATAGAGATCGAGCAGTATCAGCTCGCGCTGCAGGCTGATCTCCTGGCCGTCATAGTCTTCCAGAAATGCGCGTAGCAGATCGCTCAGGCGCAGCAGCATGTCGCCTGCCGACAGGGTGTCCTCATCGAGAAGTGTCGAGATGGCGTGCAGCGTATTGAACAGAAAATGCGGCTGAAGCTGCGACTTGAGAGCCTGCAGTCGCGATTGAGCGAGTTCGGCCTGCAGTCGGCTTGCTTCCAGCTCGCGACGGGTTTTCTCGGCGTGGAATGCCATGGCCTGCTGAATCGCGAACAGGGCCCAATAGGTAAGCAACCCGGTTGCGACATGGAAGCCGAGAAACAGCCGAAGCTGCTCCATAAAGGAGCTCGGCTCGAATACGGTGGATATGGCCGCATCGATAACCATCGCCAGCAGCGTCACGCCCAGACTCACCGATAGGGGCTTGCCCAGCTTGCGCAGGCGCACGGGGGCTTGAATGGGATATCTCGCTGCAAGCCCGAATATCCAGGGTGCCAACGCAGCCCACGTGTACCACTGAATCATGGACCAGCGCAGATAGTCGGAGATGTCCCAGACATGCTGACCGCCGACGACGTCGTTCAGGTATCGCTGGACGGTAAACGCCAAGACCACGGCCGTCCATAGGCCGACATAGCGGGCCAGGCCAATGTCGGTATTGCCGAGGCGGACCTTCATTACGGTCTATCCAAGTGGGTCGCTGGCTCATCTTAAGTGCCGGGATTGGCGCTGAAAAGCAACGTATCAAATCGCTACGATTCGTCATCATCTCACGACGATTCGTCCCGAATGGCTTTCATGGCGAGGCAAGGAAAGGGTTGGATGAGCTGCCTGTCGTCGGTGCAACCCATTGCACGCAAGACCGGTACCTCAACAACCTGCCTGGAGCGCCGCCGTGCATCTGACCCGTATCAGCGCCTTCGTTGCAACGTTTGCCGTGGCTGCAGCGATTCTTTTCGTCGGTAATGCGAAGGCCGACGATGAGCACAAGCCCGTGCATCATTTCCGTATCGTCAACGCCACGTTCGACAGTGTGACCGGCCTGGCTTTCGCACCGCCCCAGGATCCGGTCTTTCACGATATGAACCTCGCGGCGCCATTGCAGGGTGGGCTGACGTCGATCACGGTGGATGTGCCTGGTGGAGGATGCATGCGCGATGTCCGCGTGACATTCGGCAACGGCCGAACGCTGATTTATCCGAACCTTGACCTGTGCCGGTCCGATGGTCTGCGCCTGACAGCGGGCGTCAGAGGGGCGCGCGGGTCTGTTCCTTTGGTATTTCAATCGCCGGCAGAGTGAGTGTCTTGACGCCTCGGTCGCGGGTAATCGTGGCGTTTGCAAGTGGCGATGTGTGCTTTGCGTTGTGTATGTGATTCAGGCAGGAGCCCCCCTCACCCCAACCCTCTCCCCCGGCGGAGCCAGGGGAGAGGGAGCTGAGTTACGCAAGTGCGAAACATTGAGGCCACCTCGGTCAGACTCCCTCTCCCCTGGCTTCGCCGGGGGAGAGGGTTGGGGTGAGGGGGGCAAGAGGCCTCACACACCTTCGACCATCACGACGCGATAGGTAGCGCCCTTGAAGCGGTGCTGCGCTACATCCTGGTAGGCCGGGCTGTCGTACCAGGTTTTCGCCTCGGCCATCGTTGGGAAGGAGATGATCACAACGCCTTCGACAGGCGCGCCCTCAAGGGTCTCGTGCTTGCCGTATAGCGCGAGAAAGCTCACAGGGTGGCCATCGAAGCTTGGCTTGACGGAGGCTGAGTAGCGCTCTAATTCAGCGGCATCCTGAGTGCTCTCACGGATGAAGACGATATAGGTGGTCATGCGGTGTCTCCTGGGGAACGGGACGAGGAACCGTTCCATTTGTACTCGCATGGATGTGAGTGATGCATCAGCCAAACTCTGCTGCCACCACCTGTCAGCAGTATCCATGGCACGGTGGCCGGAACAGTGGGCATCATCCGAGACAGCGGGCATCATAGGCGTACCACTCCCCGCTGGTCGCACCCATGTCGTCACGCTCCGCCGTTGCCCCGATCGTACTTGCGGTCGGCGTGCTGTTGATCAGCATGGTCTCGTACCAATGCGGCGCCTCGCTGGCCAAGCATCTGTTTCCGCAGGTGGGTGCACAGGGCGCAACCGCTTACCGTCTGGGGCTTAGCGCGTTGATGCTGTTGCTGTGGCGACGCCCGTGGCGCCGATTCACCCAGGGGCGCGACTGGCGAGCATTGTGGGGCTACGGCCTTTCGATGGGGGCGATGAACCTGGTGTTCTATATGTCGCTGCGCACGATTCCGTTGGGCATCGCGGTGGCGCTCGAATTTACCGGGCCGCTGGCGCTGGCGTTGTTCGGCTCGCGCCGGCTTGTCGACTTCATCTGGATTGCGCTGGTGATCGCAGGGCTTGCCCTGTTGTTGCCGTTGCGCGGGCAGATGCAGGCGCTCGATCCGATCGGCGTGATGTACGCGCTGGCGGCGGGCGTGGGTTGGGCGCTGTATATCCTGCTCGGCAAGAAGGCTGGCGACGGCTACGGCGCGGATGCGGTAACCCTGGGTACCTCGATCGGTGCCTTGCTGGCGATCCCGTTCGGTGTCGCGCATGCAGGGAGCGCGCTGCTATCGCCGGCATTGTTGCCCTATGCCTTGGGCGTAGCGGTGCTGAGCTCGGCGCTGCCGTATTCGCTGGAGATGATGGCGCTGACCCGATTGCCTGCGCGTACGTTCAGCACCTTGTTGAGCCTGGAACCGGCCATCGCTGCCGTGGCCGGTGTCGCATTACTGGACGAGCAGCTCAGCTTGCTGCAATGGCTGGCGATCATAGCGATCATCGTGGCGGCAGCCGGCACCGCATTGAGTGTGCGCCGACCACCGCTGACCGAGCCGTTGGTGAACTGAATCCTACAGTTCCGGTGCGCCCGGTTGGGTTTTTCGATCGACCTTCGGAAACTGCGCGATCGCCAGTTGAGTGGCGTGTTCAAACGAATGAGTCACGTGGTCGGCGGCGGAGTGATCCAGCGTGAGGTCGGGCCCGGTAAGCAGTTGCGGGAGTAGAACGACGACGATCGGAGTATCGGGAAAGCGGCCACGCATATCGGCGGCGGAAGATACGCTGGCCTTGTTCGAATCGAGCGTGTCGATGCTGACCAGGTACACCATCGATACGCCATCGACAGTGGCGCCTTCGGGAGGATGCTTTTCAAACGCGTCGATTTCTTCCAGCGAGAAGTGTCGTGCATCGATATCCAGATCGCGCAGAATGCGCGCGAGGATTTCCGTGCACAGATCGTCGCCCAGGCCACCCAGGCCGACGCACAGAACTACGGACCTCGGCGCGACTTTCAACGAGCCTTGCCAGCGCCCGCTGGTGCTTTCCCGCTGCTGCCTCAGCACCATTCCCAGGTTGCTGCCTTCCAGTACCGAAGAAGGGCGACGACGCCAGCGCGATAGCGAGCGGTCCTTGCTTCCCAGTGATTCGATCGCGCGGACGATCGCGGTTCGAACGACCACCTGTTGCTGTTGATTGATCACGCCTTGATTGAGATCGCTGCGGGCAAGCTGCAGCGCGGGCAGCAGGACAACATCGCAGTAGGCGGCGAAAGATTTTCTGCGCAGAAAACCACGCGCATCGGCAATGATTTCATCCGAATCGCCGGAGAGCGCGCGTTGATAGAAGCGTTGCGGCATGGTGAGTGCGGGCAGGTCGCCAAGCAGTACATCGAGCAGCATCAGCGCCTTGACGTGCCGCCCGGCGACCACCAGGCATAGCGACAGCGGGGTGGATACGATCAGCCCGACCGGGCCCCACAACCAGCTCCAGAAAATGGCGGCGACCACCACGGCCAGGGGAGACAGGCCGGTGGTATGGCCATAAAGCTGCGGCTCGATGACCTGTCCGACGATCAATTCGACAACCAGATACAGGCCGACGGTCATCAGCATCATCGACCAACCCGGTTCGACCGCGGCTGCCAATATGCCGGCGAAGATCGCCGCCAACCACACACCGACATAGGGAACAAAGCGCAAAAGCGCTGTCATGATGCCCCATAGCGGTGCACTGGGTACGCCGATAAGGGTGAGCCCTATCCAGATCACCACGCCAACGCCGAAGTTGACCGCAAATTGAGATGCAAAGAAGCGCGACAGTCGTGCGCTGGCATCGTTGATCGCCGCAGTGGTCGCACGAAGATCGGTGCCACCTACCAGGCGGATGAAGCGATCTCTCAGCGACTCGTATTCGAGAAGCACGAAGAACAGAACCACCAGTATGATGCCCGCGCTTTGCAGCGGCACCCATATCGACGAGAAGATATGCGTGATGGCCTGCATCGAGTTCGTTCCCGATAGATGCAGCGGTGTCGTATCGTCCGGTACCTCGGTAACTGCGGGGCGATGCGTGTCTTCGACGCGTGGCGAGGACGACGACTTGTCGTCGAAAAGTTGTTGCATCAGGGTCTTGGTCGAACCCTGCATGGCTTCCAGGCGGCCAAGCGAGGCATCGCGCAACGTATGGACTTTTGCCTGGATAGTCGTTTCGTACTGCGGGAGGCTCCTGGCCAGATGGACGACCTGCGAGCCGACCACGGCGGCCAGGTAACCCAGGAAGACGGCGAGGATGAATACCGCCACGAAGACGGACCCGCCGTGCCCCAGGCCGATCTTGCGCAAGCGGCGGACCACCGGGGCCACCAGCAGGCTCAGCAGGATCGCCAGCGTGATCGGGATAAGCACCTCTCTACCCAGATACACCAGGCCCAGCACGGTCGCGCTGGCCATGATCGCGATGGCGCGATACGGCGCGGGCGTTACCGGCGACGGGTCCGAGGCAGACGGCAACGGCATGAGTGACTTCCCCTGGCAGAAGGCTTCATTCTGCCACGGTGGTGCAGGCGGCAGGCGCGGCGCGGCTGCTTGTCCTTACGGCCGACAGGTACCATGTTACGCATGCATGATTGCTCCCGAGTGTCCCCATGATCATCCATAGACCCCTCGTTTCCCGCAGCCTTGGCATCGCCCTCGGCGCCTTGCTGGCCGGATGCGCCAGCAGCGGCCATTTGCAGCCCAGCGGTCACCTGACCGATGCACAAAGCCTCAAGTCCGATCAGAGCCTGGCCGGCGTGCAGCTCAGCCCAACGGCGTGGCCCAAGGAGGATTGGTGGATCGGCTTCGGCGACCCGCAGTTGACGGCGCTCATCAACGAGGCCCTGCAGAACAACCCGAGCCTGGCCATCGCCAGCGCACGCGCGAAACAGGCCCAGGCTGCCGCGCAGGCGGTCGATGCCGGCCGCAAACCCCAAGTTGCGCTGGATGCGGCGATGCTGGGCTCCCGGTTGTCCAGCAAGGATCCGATCTATCCTCCTTATGCGCTCGGTACATTTGTCTGGGCCAAGCAGGCCGATCTCGAACTGTCGTGGGACCTCGATATCTGGGGCGGTCGCCGTGACGCGTGGGAAGCGGCACTCGGACGCAGTCGAGCGGCGGACATCGACGCGCATGCCGCGCGTATCCAGCTGTCGGTGAACGTGGCGCGCACGTATGTGCAACTGAGCTATGCCTTTGCGCTGCGTGATGTCGCCGAACAGGAACTCGCGCGCGCCAAGCAATCGGCGAGCTATACGCATCGGCTGGTCACGGGCGGGCTGCAGCGGCCGCAGCAGCAATATCTGGCCGACTCGCAGGTCGCCAGCGCGGAGCAACAGAAAACCCAGGCGGATCGCGCCATCGATGCGGCGCGCAGCAGCCTTTCGGTTTTGCTGGGGCAGGGGCCGGATCGTGGGCGCACGATCGATCGTCCGACGCTGGTCGACACCGGTGATGTCGTTCTTCCCGACCAGATTTCCATCGACTTGCTTGGGCGCCGCGCCGATCTGGTAGCGGCGCGCTGGCAGGTCGAAGCCGCCGGCAAGGAGATCAAGGCGGCCAAGACGGCCTTTCTTCCCAATATCAGCCTGAGCGCCATGGCGGGCTTTGTCGCGGTGGGCGGCAGCACGAATCTGTTCCAGCTGCCTGCGCGCACATATAGCGTGTCGCCTGCGCTCACGTTACCTATTTTCGACGGCGGCAAGTTGCGCGCGAATCTGGCGGCCAAGGATGCCGGCTACGACGAAGCGGTAGCGCGCTACAACACCTTGCTGGTCAGTGCGGTCAACGATGTTGTCGACCTGGTGTCGGCCGCCGATTCGGTGCGCACGCAGATTACGCAGGAAAAGCGGGCGAAGGACGATGCGCAGAAAAGTTGGAACGATGCGCAAGCGCTCTACAAGGGTGGTTTGACCGATGCGATTACGCCACTGGTAACGCGCCAGCAGTTGTTGCTGACCGAGCAACGGCTTGCCGTGTTGCAGAGTCAGCAGACGGATATTGCCGTTCGACTGATCGAAGCGTTGGGTGGTGGTTATGACGCGTCGGCGCAGACGGCCGAGGTGGCGGCGGAGAGTCATTGAGTTTTGTAGGAGCGATTTCCGTAAACCTCTAGAAACCCTTCCTAATTCGTCATCCCGGCGTAGGCCGGGATCCATTCTCAGTCCTCGCTTGTCAGACAACGTATGGCAAGCATTTACGCTGAAGAGTAGATCCCGGCCTGCGCCGGGATGACGAGAGTGAAATCTGAGGTTATTCGGAGTCAGCCTTCAGTCGCGACTCCCTAACCAATACACATAAAAAAAGCCGAGGGGATCGCTCCCCTCGGCCTCTCACCCAATGATTCCAACTATTAGCCGGTTTAGTTGGTCTCGGGGAACTGGATCGACGGCGTCGAGCCCGATGACGCGGTGCAGGTGCCCAGATTCAAGTTGTTGGTCTCACCCGTCGTACCCGCATTGGACGCGCAGGTCGGGGCCGATGTGCTGCCGTTGCTGACGGCAACCTTCACGGTAATGGAGGAACCGGTGTTGAACTTGGCTTCCGAACCGCCGGCATTACCGACGACGTTGAACTCCGATTGCTTCCATACGGTCGCCAGGTAAAGGACGCTGTCCTTGGCGCTGATGCTATAGGCCTTGGTGCCGTTGGTGAAGGTCACCGTATCGTTGCCGCCCGATACCACGGTACCTGCGAGTTTCAGGTTACCCAGCTGCGTGGCTGCGATATCGGGAGCCGACACGGCGGCGCTGTTCTTGTAGCAATCGCCAGCGCCATCGCTGCCGAACCCGCTGGGGCAGCTGGTGCCACCGTAGCCGATCAGCCAGTACTGCATGAAGACCGCAGCCTGACCGTTGACGTTGTAGTCGGGCGAGTAGATGAACTGCTGCCACACGGTACAGCCGGAATGGCTCTTACAAGCGGCCGTGGTGGAGTTGAAGTTCGAATTGATCTGCAGCGTGTATTCGTTCGGGCCCAGGATGCCGCCACCGCCAAACGCGGCCACACCCACGCCGGTTTCGGACGTGACGCCGGTGACCGAAGGGAAGGTGCCCGTGGTCGTGCTGATCAGGCTCGACGACGAAAGCGCGTAGTCGTGACCGTTGCCGGTGGTCTGCGAAGCACCGCCCTCGGCGAGGCTCAGGTTACGGCGCGAAGGCACCGGCGGTACGGAATGCACGCGTGCCGGCGCAACGTTGCAACCGACCTGCTTCCAGATGATGCTCGGATATTCGGCCTGATAGCACCCTTCCGCTGGCGCAGAGGTATGTGTAATGGTTTCGCGCCAATCGGCGCGCGCTTGAGCTTCGACCTGGTCGACCTGCGCAAGACTCTCGTCACCTGCCTGGGTAGCGAAAGCGGATGGCAGCCAGGCGGCACCCGCCAGGCTGGCTACGATCGCGATCTGAATCATGTAACGCGCCCCACGTTTCATGCTTGATTGCATAACAACCTCTCCCATTAGTAGTTTTTCGACTCCGGACTATCCGAGAGTCGTGACTTCCCCTGAAGCAAAAGCAAAAACGCTCACCATGAATTTATAAACTCATGCGCGCGGCGTTTATTTCGGCCGCACTAATGCAAAGACTGGTTAGTCTTTTCGCAAATAAATTCGATTTTGTGCCATTATGTAATTTCTTGCGCCGCGTCGAATTAAGATATCGCGCGAACAAGAGATATTTCCTTAAAAACCAGCAATTTGCAGTATGTTTGGCACTAATGTAACAACGATTGTGCCCGTCTAATTGTGCTGGTTTTGTGACGTGTAACGGCTTTATGGGATTGAGTAACCGGAGGGAGATCGTCGTCAGAGTTTATTTATTTTTGTGATGGAGCGTAAACGTTTAATGGATAACCTGATATTTATCGATGCCGGTTAATCGGCCTCAGCCGCGCGAGAATCTCGCTGTCCACCAGCACGCCATCAGCCCAATGACAGTCACCGCCAGGCACGTTGCCGGAGGCCACCATACAGATGCGCCGCGCAATAGAAGCAGGCTTGCGACAAGGCTTGCCGGCAACGTTACGAGCGCAACACGCCACAATCGACGGAAGCCCGGCAGACCGTAAAGCAGCAACGGTAACGCGATCAACGCCGCATTCAGTGCCAGCTGGTTGAAGAAATTCAGCGGCGTAATCAAGCGGCCGTCCTGGATGGACTCGAGTATGTTCGCCTGGTATTCGACGCCGGGCATGAGCGGGTTGCCGCCCGAGACCGATGTGTCCAGGCGATCGCCCAGGCCTTCGGCGGTTGCCCCGACCAGCACCCAGCGTCCCTTTAGCAAAGCGGGAGGGACATGTCCGTCCAACACGTCGATGTAAGAGACCTGGTTGAAGCCGCCGATGGGCGCGGCGAAATGCAACATGACGTAGTCGTCGCGCACCCATTGATAAGGCGACCCGTCGCCTTGTTCCGGATTCTGCAAACCCGGTATCGGCACGGACTGCGACTTGTTGCCGAGGTCAAAGAGCGAGAGCGCTAACGCGGACCAGTGCGGTTGCCCCAGGCCTGCCTTCAGATAGACGCCGCGTGTGACGCCGTCCGGGTCCTTGGATGCGTCGACGTGGCCGAATGCGGCCGCGTCGTGCGCGATCACCGGGGCCGGCAGCATTTCTTCCAGCACGCCGCCCAGCTCGGTGGCTTCGGCAAAGACCGGCATGACGACGTGGCCGTTGCGCCCGATGGCCTGTGCAACGGCGAGATCGTCGTCGGGGTGATCCGCATCCGCTTCGGCCATGGTGATATCGATGCCGACGCCGCGCACCCCGGCCGACGTCAGGCGATCGATAAGCTTCGCATGGACCGAGCGAGGCCAGGGCCAGTTGCCGATCTTGGCCAGGCTTTGCGGATCGATCGCCACGATCACCACGTTGTCGCTGGCCGGGTACGACCAGTAGCGCATATGGAAATCGTAGAGAGCGTCATCTGCTCGTTCCGCGATGCCGCTGGCCATCAACAAGGTCACCGCGGAAATACCCGCGAACCAGGTCAAAAGACGTCTGGCGAAAGTCAGCGGATCAAAGTGCATTCAACGTCTCATGGCTTTTAACACCAGCGCTTATAACACCTCAGAGCACCAGCCAAAGCAGCACGACACCGCCTCCCGCTTCGACCCAGCGGCATGCCGTGCATGGAATCCGGGTTCGCTGGATCGGACCCCAGGGACCGGCATAGCCGTCGGTATCGATGGTTTGCACGCGTACATACCACTTGCCGGATGGCAATTTCTTCAGGCTGAGCTGCGGCTCGCTCACAGTGTCGTCCACCAGCAGCTTCGAGAAATCGGTCTTTTGCGAGAGCTGAATATGGTAACGCTGCCCCGGTGTGCCTTCAGGCCAGCTCAGTACCAGATCGCCACGCTCATGCTTGGGCGCACCGGGTTCGGGGGCGGGCGGGTTGGGGACCAGTTCGAACGGCATCGACTTGGTGTACGGGCCGACCTTGCCTTGAGCGTCACGGCTGGCCACGCGCCAGAAGTAGTGGCCATAGGACAGCGATTGCGGCGCGCGCTTGTCGCTGCCGTGGACGGTCTGGTCGTCGGCAAGCAACTGGCCAAAGGCCGGGTCGCTCGATAGCTGCCACACATACGAGGCAGCCTGCTGGCTTTCCGTCCAGCGGAATGTCGGGCGGGCATCGCGAACCTTGCTGTTCGGTTGCGGTTCCAGCACCAGCGGTGGTTGCGGGTTGGCGGCGATCGCCAACAGGCAGGTGGCATCGAGCCCTTCGAGCTGGTTGTTGCCGATGCCGCGCACACGGATCGCGTAGCCGCCATTGCCCAGGTCGGGCAGGTTGATCTTGTTTTCGTCGATGACCTGATCGAGCAGCAAGGCTTCGAACTTGGCGCTCGGTGCGATCTGCACGCGGTAATGCTGTGCGCTCGCCAATGCCGTCCACTGAAATTCAAACGGGACCTGGCTGACCGGCTCCTGCGGGCAGTGCAGTTCGGGCGCCGATAGCAAGGCCTCGGGCTGGCCGGGCGCGGCGTTGCCGGAGGTGGCTACGCCCAGGCCCGTCTTGACCATCACGTGGCGCTTGTCGTTGCCGACATCGACGCGCCCGGAGACCACTTCGGTTCGCGCGGTGCCATCGTCGGCATTGGCGACAACGCGGAAATGCGTACCGCGTACGCTGGAGATCGTGTTGGGCGTGGATACGCTGAAGCGTGCCGCGTTACCGTTCAGCGGGATGACGTCGCTGTTGATGCGCCCGCGCTTGAGCCGCATGCGCGTGTCGACCATGCCGGTGCCGCCGTATTCGCTGAGGCGGTCCAGCGACAATTCGCTGTCGCTCTGCATAAGCACGTGCGAACCGTCGGCCAGTTCGAGCGTGAGGCTGGCACCAGCGAGCGTGACCAGGTCGGTGCCGAAACCCACCGACATGTCCTTGACCACAGGGATCGCCTGCGCGGCATCGGCGGGCTTGGCCGTGGCGTTGCCGATAACGGCGATGATCTTCGCGGGAGCGGGTCGCAGGCGCAGCCACGCTACGGGGACATGCATGGTCATCCCCGGCGGCAGATGCAACGGATCGGCAACGTTGTTATAGCCCTGCAGCTTCTGCCAGGGCACGTCGGGCTTCAGAAAGCGGGCGGCCAGATCCCAGATATTGTCCCCCGGACGCACGCGATAGCTCCAATCGGCCGTCGGCGCTGCGAAAGCGGGTATGAACATGGCCGCGAGCGATGCGGCTACCAGCCATTTGCCAAGCTGACACCGTCCCCTAGTGCGGTATGACATGTAAATCCTCAACTGTTGCGCCCCCAGAAGCGCTGCCGCACGTCCTCCCTGGCCAAGGATCGTCCGGATCCCTAGGCAAAGTTGCGGCTTTCAGCAAGGGCTATTGTCTCGAACTGTGATGGAAATAGCTATTTAGGGGGTTGCGGCAGGTGGGTGGGCATTAAGTTTTATAAGAAACTTCTCGGTTTCCTGGGCGAATCCGGGCAGCTCCGGCAGGGCCTGAGACCCATGTTCCCCGTTCAGGGCCAGCAGCAGTCGCCGGCCTTCCTCCATCAGCGCGCCGTCCTCGTTGAAAAGCTGCAAGGCTCCGAGCAGGCGATGCAAGGCCAGCGATGCGGCCGCGCTATCGCCTTCGGCGACGCAGCGCGCGAGCTCGCGAAGGTCGTCCCGACTGGCGTTGGTAAACATATGCAACATCTGCGAACGGAAGGCATCATCGGCGCCCATGACACCGGAATATCCGTGCGCTTGGGTGGGCAGTTCGATGGCCCGATCCGGCAGCCATTGACCGAGCTTCCGGCTGAGCGGCAGCAGCTGCAGGGGTTTGCTGAGCACGTCGTCCATGCCCGCGTCCCGCGCCTTGATCGCTTCGCCACCCAGGGCGTTGGCCGTCATTGCGACAATCGGCAGCCGGCGTTGGCCTGGTGCAGCCGCTTCATGGCGACGCCATGCCGACGCGAGTTCGTAGCCGCTCATCGTGGGCATGTTGCAGTCGGTGAGGAGCAGGTCGTAGTCGCCGCCGGACAAGGCTTCATAGGCATCCTGTCCGTTGTCCACGATATCGCAGGTGAGCCCGAGCAGGGCGAGCTGGCGGCCGATCAGTTGCTGGCTGATGGGGTGATCTTCAGCGACCAGGACGTGGCCGCGATGAAGCGGCAGATCCGCCTGTGCCGTGGCCAGCAGGTTCGAGTCAGGCAGCGGAGCCTGGTCGATAGCCGTTCCTGGCGATGCGGTCGGTTGTTCCAGGGCTGCATCCAGTTCGAGCGAGACCATGCAGGCACGGATCAACGATTGCCAGCGCAGCGGGTTCGCGCTCAGCAGGACACGGCCATTCGCCGTTTCGACGCCCATGCCGCGGAGCGGCTCGCCGGTGACCGCGACCACGTGAGCGCTGACCTGGGTGGCGCTGGCCTGATCGAGCGGATCGATAAACAGCAGGCTCGCTGCCATGCCTTCGCGCAGCGGCTGCGAGGGGGGCGCGTTCTCGACACTGACGCCTAACGATTTGAGCGATTCGCAAAGTGCCGTGGCGGTGTCATCCGAACCGAGACGCACGATAGCGTGGCGTCCACGCAAGTTTGCCGGTGTTGCTGCTTCGCGTTGAACGATCGATAGGCGCAGATCGAGCATGACGGTGGTTCCCGCACCGGGCTCGCTGCTCAGTTCGATGCTGCCATCCATCAATTGCGCCAGATGACGGCAGATAGCCAGGCCCAGACCGGTGCCGCCGTAGCGGCGACTCGTCCATGCTTCGGCCTGGGTAAAGGGATTGAAGAGGGTGGCTTGCCGGTCCTTGGCGATGCCGATACCGGTATCGGTGACACTCAGGCGTAGACGCTGATGCGAGCCATCGTCGCCCAGCAGCATAAGACGTACGGAAACGCTGCCGCGTTCGGTGAACTTGGTGGCGTTGTTCACCAGATTGAGCAGAATCTGCCTGAGGCGAACGCTGTCGCCGCGCAGCGCGCCGGCAACGCCGGTATCGATGGATATGCGTACGCTCAATCCCTTCTTCTGAGCCGACGAGGCCATCACGTTCATCACGCTGTCGATCAACGCGCGTGGTTCGAAAGCGGTTTCGTCCAGGCGCAGGTCGCCCGCTTCCAGCTTGGAGAAATCCAGGATGTCGTTGAGTATCTGAAGTAACACGCTGGCGGAGTCTTCGACGGCGCGCAGGAGTTCGCGCTGCTCCGCATTGATCGGTGTATGGCCCAGCAATTCCAGCATGCCGATCACGCCATTCATCGGCGTGCGGATCTCGTGGCTCATGGTGGCCAGGAAATCCGCCTTGGCCTTGGAGGCGCGCTCGGCGACATCGCGTGCGATCCGCAGCGTTTCGTTGCGAAGATTGAGTTCGGTCGTGTCGATGAAGCAGCCCAGCAGACGCAGATCGCCGCTTGGCATCCGCTGTGGGGCGAGCATGGCGTGGATCCAGCGCAATCCTTCCTGGCCGAAGGCGCGAAAATCGAGCGATCGCAGCTGCATATCGCCGTTGGCGGACATGAAGGCATCGAAAGCCGGCAAGTCGTCCGGATGGACCCGATCATGGAGCGCGCGTTCGCGCAGCACCTCGCCCGATTCGACCAGATCGGCGACGCCCAGGCCGAACAGCGCGTGCATGTCGCCTGCGGCAAAGACCAGCCGATGCACATTCCGAGCATCGACGGCGCGCGTGAAAATCACCAGGGGAATGTGTTGCGCGATCTCGCGCAGGCGAAGTTCCGTGGAGCGCGCCGCTTGCTCGGCAGCATGGAACTCGGTCACCTCAAACAACGAGCTGGTGAAACCGTCAGGCTCGCCGCCAGGGCTGAGCAGGAGCTTGTTCAGGACGACCGCCGCGCGTGTTCGTCCGGCGTCGTCTGTGTAACTTATCTCGTGACGATAGCCATCGACGCCCGCTTGCAACGTTTGCGCGATGTGCCGATCGTCCATGGTCGCCATCAGGGCATCGAAGGCCGGCCGGTCGCGCTGGCAAGCTGTATTGGCGCTCCGGCAGGTGCCATCGAGGTGATGCACGGCGACTGGGAAGGGCAGTGCATTGAGGGTTTCTTCGGAAAAAAAGCGTTGGCCGGCCAGTTCGGCCTGCAAGGCCTTTGCATTGCGATCCCTACGCTGCAGGAGCCAGGTAAGCATCAGCCCTACCAGGGCTGTGGCCAACAACAGACCGGCCAAAGCCAGAGTCACAGGGGTGATGGGAACCGCCCGGTTGTCCACCCAGGCTGCCGTGGACGCGTTGTCCAGCACAGCCGCCAACCACCCCGAGTGGTCCGGCATCAGTCCTTGGAGGGCAAGGTAATCATTCGGCGGCACTGTCGTGGTCGATCCCATGTAATAAGCTGCTGCGTGGAGAATACCGGGTGCTACGACTCCTGTTCGAGTCCAGGACAAAGGGAACACGGTTGAATCCAGGATGTCGAGGACGTTGCAGTTGCAGGGTAAGGAGGGTGTGTGAGGATCATTATTTCCGACGACCATCCGGTGGTTCTGGCCGGGCTCAAGGCATCGCTACAGGCTTATGGCGACCGCTTCACCGTTGTCGGCGAGGCCTATAGCGGGCCGGAGCTGGTTTCGTTGGTTTCGCGGGTTCCCTGCGATCTGCTGATCACCGATTTTTCCATGCCGGGCAGCCACCCCGCCAGTGATGGCCTGAGCATGCTGCGGCAGTTGCGCGAAGCCAGTCCACAACTGCCTATCCTGGTGTTGACCATGCTCAGCAACCCCGGCCTCATCCAGGGCATGATCGCCGCTGGTGTGCGTGGCGTGGTGGACAAGATGGCGGGCACCAAGGAGTTGATGCTCGCGATCGATGCGATTCGTGCCGGCCGTACTTATCTGAGCGAGCGTACGCGTCGCCAGATCGAAGGCACCACCACGCCCACCGATGAGCACGGGCCGATTTCTCCACGCGAGGCGGAAATCGTTCGCTTTCTTGCTGAGGGGCTTACCGTGTCGGAGATTGCGCGGCGTACCGGCCGCAGCGTGAAGACGATCAGTCAGCAGAAGCGCGACGCTATGCGCAAGCTTGGGCTGGAGAGTGACAAGCAGTTGTTTGAGTATGCTCGGTCGCTTGGGTCTTAGTTCTATTCTAAGAGCGCCCCCTCACCCCAGCCCTCTCCCCCGGCAAGCCAGGGGAGAGGGAGCTAAGTTGCGCAGGTGCGAAATACTGAAGTTGCCTCAGTAGGCTCCCTCTCCCCTGGCTTCGCCGGGGGAGAGGGTTGGGGTGAGGGGGCGCTCTTGGTTCATGGCGACACACCCCCTTTTTCAGCGCCTAGGACTTTTCCGATTCCAAGCGCGCCCCCGCTAGCCCACATTACGCATCAAGACGATGCAGCGGCCGCTCGACCTGGCCGCGGCACCTGCCTTCCCGCATACCAGGGATGTGTATGTGTCGGTGAGCACGCCGACGACCAACCGACCTCCGCCCCCTTGGTTCGGTTTGTTGGGAACTTTATTGGGTGAAGGGGTGAGCTTGGGGTATTGCCGTTTGATGCACCCGCCAGCCCATCGCCATCCTTTTCGTTTTCCCGGCCACGGAGGGTCGGGAAACGATTCCTGGTTTCTTATGACCGTGTCCAATCAACGACCTTCGCTTATCGACATCTTGAGGCATATCGCCAGTGGCGTTGCGCCCATGCCTGGCCACGCCGGTTCGCCGGCGCGGGAAGCGGGCGAGATAGTCATGAAGCGCGAACTGGCCGATCTGCTCACGGCGATCGATCCGGACGATCGAGCATCGTTGGAAAACATCCGGTTGCCCATGCTGCGAAAAATCTTGCTTGCGGAGTGGGGCGAGCTGGCGCTGTCCGACCCGTCCATGCAGGTCATGTTGCGGGCCGCCGATCGCCTGGTCGCGGTCGATCCGAAAATGCAGGAGACGTTGCGTCGCGCGGTCATCGCGCTCAAGTCGCAGCAGCGCGTCGCCGAGACGTGACACGCACACGATAACCAAGGCATCGGTTTCGAACTTCATACACATCACCATCGACGGAGCAGGGAACATGGCAGCACATGGCATCATCGTCTGGATCATCATCGGTGCCGTCGCCGGCTGGCTGGCGGGTTTGCTGGTAAAAGGCGGCGGATTCGGTCTGTTTGCCGATATCGCGGTCGGCATCGTTGGTGCCTTTGTTGGCGGCTGGCTTGCCGGGTTGCTTGGGATCGGCGTGAGCGCCGGCCTGTTCGGTTCGATCATTACTGCCACCATCGGCGCTGTGGTGCTTTTGCTGGCGCTGCGTGCCATCAAGGTTCTGGTCAAGTAACGCCGGCACCTTGCCTCGCATGAAGATATCCCACGGGCAAGATGCATTCTTGCCCAGAGATCCTGTGCAGGTGTTCAGGGTCATCGATGATTTTTCCTCGACGCATCAATGGTTGAACCGTTGCATTCGGCTTCAACGATCGGGTGATGGGGAAAATCGGGTGGGTGACCCGCTGAAGTTTTTCTACCAGGGTGTCGCTCGCGATGGCGTGATGCCCGGTGTGATCGTTTCCAGGCGGCCATTTGAAAACCTCGCTTGCGAGTATGTGGCACGCCGGTTCAGGGTGTTGGTCGACTTCTCGATGCGACCGCATGGAAACGGTACCTACCTGACCCACACTATCGACATCACGGCGCGCTCGCCTCTGGTACGACTGGTGGCACCGTTGATCAGGCGCGCGGTCAGCAAGCAAGTAGGCAATGCGGTGACAGGTCTGAGGGCGTACTTGCTGCGGACTCACGCCATCGAGTAGCAGTTACCGGGCCATATCTTTGTTGTCCTAGGACTTTTCTGATTCAAAGCGCTGACCGACACGAGCATATTTGTGCAATGTCGAGTGATTCGACGGGTTCGGCCTCACGCGATACGAGCCTGTCGGGCGTCGACACCATCCGTACGTAGAGGGCAGGTCAGCCCTTTCTTGTTCGTGTAGTCGCTGGCACCAGGGCTTCAAGATCGTACTTGAATTCATGGCGACCCAGGGGGAAGCAATGAGAAAGATGTATCGACAAATGAACGACGCGCTGCCGATTCGCCTCGTGGCCTCGTCGACACCTGTGCTTGCTACCAAGAACGATAACCTCGTCCACGGCGGCAAGGCTACGCCTCTGCATGTCGCCGCGAGCACGCAGCCGGTCACGCCGAGTGCGATGACGCTGTCCGACCGTGCGGCGCGCAGTGAAGGCTCCAGCGGGCAACGCGAAGGCTGGATCGAAGACAGGACGCTGTTGTTCGATGCTTCCTTGAAAGCGGTTTACGACACCTTTCCCATGCCGATCGGCCTGATCGGTCGCGATGGCCGCTACATCGTGGTCAACACCGCCTACGCGGCCATCCATGAGCTGGAGCCGGCCCAACTGATCGGCAACCGTGTCGAAAACTTCGTGCCCGGCGCGCTTGCACAATTGCGTCAGGATCTGGCTGTACTCGATGCGGGGCTCAGGGTGGCCGATCGCGAAATTGCCTGGAAGGAACGTGTCTTCCACGAGCTGATTCAGCCGGTGAAGAATTCCGATGGGCAGGTGCTGGCGCTTACCTCGACGCTGGTCGATATCACCTCGCGCAAGCAGGCCGAGCGCGTACTGGAAAAAAATCATCGTCGCTGGCAGTTCCACGCCAGCCACGACCATCTCACCGGGCTGCCCAACCGCCGTCACATCGACGAGGCGATCGATCAGCAGCTTCGTCGTTCCGTCCAGGATGCGACGCCGTTGTCGGTCTTGATGATCGACGTGGACATGTTCAAGGATTACAACGATCACGTCGGGCATCTGCAGGGCGATCAATGCCTGCGTGCCATCGCCAAGCAGTTGCGCCAGGTCATGCGGCGCAGCAGCGATGTGATGGGCCGCTACGGTGGCGAAGAGTTCATGGCGGTGTTGCCGGGCACCGGTGCCGCGCATGGGCTGCGTATCGCACTCAATGCATTGCAGGAGGTCCGTAACCTGCAGCTGAAGCATCCAACCAGTCCGTATGGATGCGTCACGTTGAGCATCGGCGTGGCGACGTTCGACGACTTCACGCGCAAGGCGAGCGTGGCGCAGCAGCGCAGCGAGCTGCTCGGCCAGGCCGATCGCGCGCTGTACACCGCCAAGGCGCAGGGCCGCAATACCGTCTGTGCCCATCCCTCGACGCACCGTCCCTAGCCAGGGATGCCGGGCCGATTCGGCCCGGCCTTGATGCCGCGCAGGCGCTGCGCACCATCAACACAGCGAAAACATCTGCGGTCGTGCCGCAGAACTTTAGCCATGGACGTCGTACTCGCATGACCGTTGTTGCACCACGTTCTAAACCGATCGCCTGTCGCTTGGGCCTGGCCGTATCCATGGCCGTGCTGTTCGGTAGCAGTACATTCTGCCGAGCCGCAGATGCAGCCGCCGTCGTTGCGCCAGCCTCGCGCGACGCCGTGCTCGCTCATGCTCGCGAATTGCAAACGCAAGGGCGCCGCATCGAAGCACTGTCTGCATGCCAGGCCGTCCTGCAGCGCTGGCCGGACGATCCGGCGGCGAAGCTGCTGCGTGTGCGTCTATTGTCGGACCTGGGCGCCGCGACGCAGGCCCTGCAACTTGCTCGTTCGCTGGATCCGGCGCTTGCACCCGACGAGATGGCGCGTCTGGAAGCAAATGCCGCGGCACATCAGACCACATGGGCCGCCTGGGTCAACGAAAATCCCCGCCGCCCTTACGTCGAAGCCGACCGCGCCGTACAGAGTCTGCAACTGACAGCGGAACACTATGACTCGCGTATTCCGGGACTGGACGAGCGACTTGCGGCCGATCGCTTGATGGCCTATGCGCAGGCACAACGAAACTCCGATGCCGCGCACGAGTTCGACCGCATGCGTCAATCCGGTCAAGCGGTTCCCGCGTATGCGCAGACAGCCGTGGCTAATGCGTTGCTGGACGTACGCCGTCCTGAAGCGGCCATACCGCTGTTCGAACAAGCCATACACAATCATCCGGGCGTCTATGCGGAGTCGGAAACCGATCCGAGGATCGGATTGATGCACGCGTATCTGGAGGCGGGGCGGCCCAGGGACGCGCTCGCCCTGATCGACACGATGTCGAGCAGCCAACCCGCGTGGCTGCCTTCGCCGGGATCGTCCAAGCCAGTTCCCAATCCGCACCGTAGTGAGGCGGAGCTGAGTGCTGCCCAGGCACGGCTTTATCTGGAACTGCTGGCAGATGCATCGCAACGTGTGGAGGGACTGGTATCGCGCGCTCCGGCCAATGCTACTTATTGGCGCGAATGGGCCAAGGTGCAGCGTGCGCGCGGTTGGCCGCGCAGATCGGAGGATGCCGATACGATCGCGGCCGGTCTCGATCCGGAAGACATGGGCGCACGGCTTGGAGCCATCGATGCCTGGCGCGATATCGGCGACTTTGCGCCGGTCGAACCTGCCTTGCGTGATGTCGAGCAAGTCATGCCGCGCGATCAGCAGGTGATCGAAACGCGCCGCGAATGGGATCGTCAGCGCGGCTGGCAGTTCGACCTCGAACACGAGCGCGGGCAGGGCGGCGCGATCCGTTTCGGCAATGACGACCACGAGACGCAGGCGACCCTGCAGAGTCCCTTGTTCGACGATCACTGGCGCATCTACGCGCTCGCCCAGCTGGCCGATGCTTCGCTCGAAGAAGGGCATGCACAACGCGACCGTGCCGGGCTCGGCGCACGTTTTTATATGCGCGACCTGGAGGCCTATATGCAGTTGCTGCCGGGCGTGGCCGGGCAGGCGCATGGGACGGCATGGGAAAGCGGTGTTCGCTGGAACGCCAACGACTACTGGTTGTTTGGCCTGGCATGGAGCAATAAGGGTGACACGACGGTACCGCTCCAGGCCGGTTATTACGGCGTCACGGCAACGACGTGGAATGCGGATGTGCGTTGGCGCGCCAGCGAGCTGACCTCGGTCGGCATCGATGCGACACGCAGCCGCTTCACTGACCATAACCGGCGCACCGATTGGCAGGTCGACTTGCAACAGCGGCTGCATACGGCAGCCTTCTTTACGCTAGATGGCGGGCTGGAGCTCGGGCAAACCCGCAACGACCTCAGCTCGGTGTCGTACTACAGCCCTTCGCGTGCGCGTTGGGCCACGCTTTCTGGCCGGCTGAAAAGCGCCCTGTACCAGCACTACGAGACGCAATGGCGGCAACAGATCGATGTTGCAGTAGGTACTTATCAAGAGCGCTCTTATCAAAGCGGCTGGATGGCAAGCATCCAGTACGGACAGGTGTTTACGCCGCGAGGCGGGCGCACTTATGGATGGAGCCTCGGATGGGCGAGCCAACCGTATGCGGGCAGGCGCGAAACGCGTGTCACGCTCGATTTGAAAATGCATTGGGGAGAATGACGCGTGCGCCGGATTGCGATATTCGCTTTCGTAGCGATTTCATTATGGTTCCTGGCGACGCTGGCCGATGCGGAGACTCCGGCTGCGGTTGTGCCAGTCCAGAACGCTGCATCCGACGTGATTGTTCTCAACTATCACGACGTGCGTGACGACATTCGCGACGCCGGACCCAAGGACAGCACTGCGATCAGTACGGATCATCTGATTGCGCATTTCGACTGGCTGCGCGCCAACGGCTTTCATATGGTCAGTCTGGACGATGTGGTCGCCGCCCGGCAGGGAAGGCGTGCGTTGCCCGCCAAGGCGGTGCTGCTGACCTTTGACGACGGGCTGGTCAGCTTCTACACGCATGTGTATCCGCTATTGCAGGCCTATGGCTATCCGGCGCTTTTCGCGCTCGAAGGCTCCTGGATGGATTTGCCCGAGGGCCAGCGCTTCGACTACAACGGCACGCTTTGCGGGCATGAATGTTTTGTCAGTTGGGCGCAGGTGCGTGAGATGCAGTCGTCCGGCCTGGTGGAGCTGGCCTCGCACACCTACGATCTTCACCATGGGATCGATGCCAACCCACAGGACAACCAGATGCCGGCCGTGGTCAGCCTTGGCTACGATCCTGCCCGGCAACACTATGCGGATGTGGCGGCGTACCGCGCGCGTATTCATGACGATCTCCAACGAAGCGCGGATGAAATAGAGCATGAGACCGGCCGACGGCCGCGTGCCATCGTGTGGCCCTATGGCGCCTATAGCCAGATTGCGGTGGCGCAAGCCAAAGCCGTCGGCCTGGATGTTTCGCTGAGCCTGGCGACAGATCGACCGATTGCCGACGGCACCATTGCGCGCTTGCTGGTGGCCGACAACATCGGCACGGATGGATTGGCGGCACTGATCTACCAACGCAGGCAGCGCGAAGCCCAGCGTATCGTGCAAGTCGATCTCGACTACGTCTACGACAAGGATCCGCAGCAACAGGAGAAGAATCTCTCCGCGTTGTTGGAGCGCATCAAACGCCTGCGCCCCACCCAGGTCTGGTTGCAAGCCTATGCCGACCCCGATGGGGATGGGGTGGCCGATGCGGTGTATTTTCCTAATCGGCATCTGCCGATGCGCGCGGACCTGTTCTCGCGCGTGTCGTGGCAGTTGCATACGCGCGCCGAGGTTCAGGTGTATGCGTGGATGCCGGTATTGGCCTTTCACCTTCCCGACGCAGCGGCGTTGCCCGCGCTCGGCCATGGCAGCAAGGACAAGGACCATTATCGGCTGGCGCCGTGGGACGCGCGCGTTCGCGAAACGATCGGTGACGTCTACGAGGATCTGGCGATGCAGGCGCCGCTGGACGGCATTCTGTTTTCGGACGATGCCTATATCCGGGATACGGACGTGTTGGGCCCATGGGCCGGCAGCACGCCAGGCCAGCGCACGCAGTATCTGATCGCTTTCACCGATGAGCTGACCCGTCGCGTTCGCCAGTGGCATCCGCAGGCGCTCACCGCGCGAAATCTGTATGCGCGGCCTGTGCTCGATCCACGCTCGGAGGCATGGTTTGCGCAGAACCTGGCGGCGTTCAACGCCGCCTATGACTACACCGGCCTGATGGCCATGCCTCAGCTGGACCAGGAGCGCGCGAGCGACGCATGGTTCGAACGACTCGCCACCGCCGTGGCGGCGCAGCCCGGCGCGATGGAACGCACTGTCTTCGAGCTGGCCGCGGTCGACTGGCGCAGCGGAAAACCTGTGCCCGAGAAAACCATGGGCGCGCGCATGCGTCTGCTGCTCGCCAAAGGAGCGCGACATATCGCGTATTACCCCGATGACTTCGTGATCGATCGTCCCACACTGGAAGCGATTCGGCCGTATATCTCGGCAGCCACGTACCCCTACCCGGAACCATGAGGACGTTTCATGCGTGACATCGTCGCATGGCTATTCGATTTTGCGTTCTACTATCCGCTGATCATGTCGTTCGCCTGGATCAGCGGGAGCCTGGTGTATTACTTCCGTTGGGAACGTAAATCGCCGCAACGGGTCAAGCCGCCGGAGCTTGGCGATTATCCCTTCGTCACGCTGATCGTGCCCTGCCACAACGAAGGCGAGCAGGTCAGGGAGACCATTTCGCAACTCGATGCGCAAAAGTATCCGCATTTTGAAATCATCGCGGTCAACGACGGCTCCAGCGACGACACCGGTGCGCAGCTGGATGCGTTGCTGAACGAATTTCCGCGTCTTCGTGTCATTCACTTCGCGAGCAATCAGGGCAAGGCGATGGGGCTGCGCATGGCTGCGATGGCCGCCAAGGGCGAGTTTCTTGTTTGCATCGACGGCGATGCGTTGTTGGATGACTACGCCACGCATTGGCTGATGCGGCATATGATCAGCTCTCCGCGCGTGGGTTCAGTGACGGGCAACCCGCGTATTCGCAACCGGTCCACGTTGCTGGGCAAGCTGCAGGTTGGCGAGTTCTCGTCGATCATTGGTCTGATCAAGCGTGCGCAGCGGGTATACGGACGCGTCTTCACGGTATCGGGCGTGATTGCCTGCTTTCGAAAGAGTGCGCTGCACGATGTCGGTTACTGGAGCACTGACATGGTGACCGAAGATATCGACATCAGTTGGCGCTTGCAGATGCGTTCATGGGATATCCGCTACGAACCCAATGCGATCTGCTGGATCCTCATGCCCGAAACCTTGCGTGGGCTGTGGAAGCAGCGTTTGCGCTGGGCACAGGGCGGGGTGGAGGTGATCCTGCGTTATGCCGGCGATCTGCTTAGCTGGCGCAAGCGCAGAAAGTGGTTCGTCGCCATGGAGTACCTGCTCAGCGTGCTGTGGGCCTATTCGATGCTTGGCATCGTTGCGCTGTGGATGCTTGGTTTGTTCATTCCCATGCCGCCCTACCTTTACGTCGCGACGCTCTTCCCGCAATGGCATGGCGTGATGCTGGGTATCGTCTGCCTGATCCAGTTCGCCATCAGCAGCCTGATCGATCGTCGTTACGAGGCGCGCGTCGGGCGCAACTACTACTGGATGATCTGGTACCCACTGGCCTACTGGATCATCAGCGCGGCAACCACCGTAGTCGCGCTGCCCAAGGCGCTGCTCAAGCGCAAGGGTACGCGAGCTGTCTGGGTCAGTCCGGACCGGGGTGTGCGATGAGAGCCGAAGCGATCCTGATCCAGCGGCAGACCCGGCCACGCCACGCACGCAATGCGTTCTTCGCATTGATTACGTTTGTGGCCTGGCTTGTCTGGGGTGTGCTGTGGTTGCCGATGATTACGCTGGTCGCCTGGTCGGCGGGGTTGCGCAACGGCTATATCGAGCTGGTCGTGCGGGAGCACGGCAAGGGTTGGCATGATCTTGTCAGCATTCTGTTTATCGCTGCGGTGTGCGCTGTCATTACGCTGCTATGGTCCGGCTATAACCGCCTGCGTTACGGCAGTTTGACCCGCCGCAGGACTCCGACTGCCGTGACGCGTGAAGCGATGGCCAGGTCGCTCAAGGTCCGGACGACGACGGCTGGGGAATTGCGTTCTCAAAGGCGCGTGGTGTTGCAGTTTCTGCAGGACGATAGCGTGACGCATGGGGTCGACTCGCGTTGATGGGTCACCCCGACATGGCGCCCCCGCTGTTTTCGTTGCCGTTGGCCTTGCGCAGGATTGCCAGCGCCTCTTGAAAGATGGCGGGGACCGGGCCGGGGATGTCTTTGCTTTCCTGCGACTGGATGGCAGCGAGATCGCCCTCGACGCCAGCGATCAACGTATGGATCAGCCCTGGATGTTGCCCATTCAGATGCTGCAGCAAGTTTCCCAGGATGTAGCTGCACGCATAGGCTTTGGCATCTGCGCGACTGAGTTCCGTGCTCATGGAGATTTCCGGTGGATGGGGCGTGAGGTAAGCGGGTGTCGCGACTGAAGTCGCTCCTACAAACTAGCCGTGCCTGGCCAAGCTTGTAGGAGCGACTTCAGTCGCGACCGCACCCTGCAATATAACCCGGCCCCATCACCAGGAATTGACAGCATGCGTCCATATAGTGCGCCGATGGCCGCGCCGTAAAAGGACATTGCCACGCTAGCCAGTTTGGGCAGGCGTTAAGCCATAGTTCGGGTCAGGACCTCCCAACCCCAGCTGCTCAGTCACCACCAGGGCAGGATTCAAGGTGACGAGATCGCATGCTCTTGCGTCAACCGCGTGAGTCGATGAGCCGTTAAATCCACTTTGGCAATTTTGCTGACGATGTTTCTTTCCCCAGGGAAGCATTGCTTTCACAAGTGGTCGTGCCGTCGTAGCGAGACGCGTCCATCAGGAGATGGTTTATGAGTGGCGTTTCCCAATCAGCTCGCCCCGTTCGCAAGAGGCGCGGGCTGTTCGTCGTTGTTGTGATTGTCGTCGTTGCCGTGATCGCCCTGATCGTGGTTCATCTTATGGGCGCCAAGAAGACCAGGGTTGGCACACCCCCGCAGGTGGTCAGTGCGGCCAAGGCAACGCAGGGCGAGATGCCTGAAATTCTCAATGCCCTGGGTACCGTGACGCCGACGGCCACCGTCAACGTCCTGCCGCAGCTGAGCGGCTACCTGACGGCGGTGGGCTACCAGGAAGGCCAGGACGTGGAGAAAGGCCAGTTCCTGGCCCAGATCGATCCGCGGCAATACGAAATCAGCAAGCAGCAGGCCCAGGCTCAATTGGCCAAGGACGAGGCAAGCCTCGCCCAGGCACGTTCCGACCTGGCCCGCTTCACGCAGTTGAACCAGCAGAAATCGATCGCCGAACAGACCTATGTGGACCAGAAGTTCACCGTCCAGCAGGACGAGGCAGCGGTGAAATCCGATAAGGCCAACATCGCGCAGTTCGATCTGGACCTTGCCTATTGCCACATCACCGCGCCAGTGGCCGGGCGTGTGGGCCTGCGCCTGGTCGATCCGGGCAATTACGTCACGCAGTCGAGTTCACCGGGCATTGTGACCATTACCACCATCAAGCCGACGACGGTGCAGTTCACGGTGCCGCAGAACGCATTGAACAAGGTACTGCAGCGCTTCGGTTCGGGCGCCAAGCTGGCGGTTACCGCTTTCAGCAGCGACAACAGCAAACAGATCGCCACCGGTACCTTGTATGCGCTAGGTAACCAGATGGCCACCGCCACCGGCACGGTGACGTTGCGCGCCACGTTCCCCAATGACGACGAGGCGCTGTTTCCGAACGAATTCGTCAACGTGACCCTGCTGGTCGACACACTGCAGAAAGCGGTGCTGGTGCCCACACCTGCTGTGCAGAGTGGTGCACCCGGCGATTACGTCTATCTGGTCAATGACGATCAGACGGTCTCTGTACACAAGGTGACGCTCGGTCCCAGCGACGGCAAGAACACGGTCATTGCATCCGGTCTCGCCGTCGGACAGACCGTCGTTACCGACGGCATGGACCGCTTGAGCGACGGCGCCAAGATCAAGCTTGCCGGTACGAGGCCGGCCGGTGCGGGCAGTGCTCCGGCATCTGCCTCATCGGCACAAGGCCCAACGCAGATGCATGCGCACAAGCGCGGTAACGCCACCGCTACGTCAGCTTCGTAAGCGGCGGATACCACTCCGATGAACATCTCCCGCTTGTTCGTACTCAGGCCGGTGGCGACGGCGTTGCTGATGATTGCGCTGGTGCTGGTCGGCCTCGTCGCCGTGCGCTTCCTGCCGGTGTCGTCGTTGCCTGCGGTCGACTACCCGACCATCCAGGTGCAGACCTTCTACCCTGGTGCCAGCCCTTCAGTGATGGCCACCACCGTGACAGCGCCGCTGGAAGTGCAACTGGGCGAAATACCTGGCCTGCAGCAGATGACCTCGAACAGCTCCGCCGGGGCATCGGTTATCACCTTGCAGTTCGATCTGTCGCTCAACCTCGACGTTGCCCAGCAGAACGTGCAGGAAGCGATCAACGCAGCCAATAGCCTGCTACCCACCGGCCTGCCAGCGCCGCCGACCTATGCCAAGATCAATCCGGCCGATCAACCGATCCTGACGCTGGCGGTGACCTCCAAGTCGATGTCGCTGCCGCAGTTGCAGGACGTTGCCAATAATCGCCTTGGCTCCAAGATCGCCGAAGTGCCGGGCGTCGGCCTGGTCATTCCCGCCGGCGGCAACGTGCCGGCGATACGCGTCGAAGCGGATCCGCAGAAGCTCGCCGGGTACGGACTGAGCATCGACGACCTTCGTTCGCTGATCGCGAACGTCAACGTCAGCCAGCCCAAGGGAAATTTCGACGGGCCCAAGCTCGATTACACCATCAACGGCAACGACCAGATCCAGAATCCGCAGGATTACCTCAATACGGTGGTGTCCTATCAGAACGGCGCGCCGGTGTATCTGCGCGACGTGGCGCGGGTCACGCAATCGGCGCAGAACACCGAGCAGGGTGCCTGGTACAACGGCACCCAGGCGATCGTGCTTAACGTGCAGCGCCAGCCCGGCGCGAACGTGATCGCCACGGTCGATCAGATCAAGCAGAAATTGCCGCAACTGGAATCCACCTTGCCGGCTGGCATGAAGGTGGAGATCGTCTCCGATAGCACCGGCGTCATTCGCTCGTCGGTATCGGATGCGGCGTTCGAACTGGGTCTGGCCATTGTGCTGGTCGTGCTGGTGATCTTTGTATTCCTGCGCAATTTGCCGGCAACGATCATCCCGAGCATTTCCGTGCCGGTGTCCTTGGTCGGCACCCTGGCGGTGATGTACCAGCTGGGTTACTCGATCGACAACCTTTCGCTGATGGCGCTGATCATCGCCACGGGTTTCGTGGTCGACGATTCGATCGTGATGATCGAAAACATCGTGCGTTATCTGGAAGAGGGCAAGACACCGCTGGAAGCGGCGCTTGAAGGTGCGGGACAGATCGGCTTTACCATCGTATCGCTGACCGTATCGCTGATCGCGGTACTGATCCCGCTGCTTTTCATGGGCGGCGTGATCGGTCGTCTGTTCAGCGAATTCGCCGTGACGCTGGCCGTTACCATCGTGCTCTCCGGCGTAGTCTCGCTGACCCTGGTGCCCATGCTTTGCGCGCGTCTTCTGCGTGCGCAGGCCGATCGGCATCCGAGTCGTTTCGAACGCATCAGCGAGGGCCTGTTCGACAAGACCCTGGCAGCCTACGAGCGTGGGTTGCGCTTCGTGATGGCGCGGCAGACGCTGACCCTGCTGGTTTTCCTTGGCACGGTAGCCCTGACCGTGATTCTTTACATCACGATCCCTAAGGGCTTGTTTCCGACCCAGGACGTGGGCGTGATCCAGGGCATCAGCGTGGCCGACAACTCGGTGTCGTACAAGGCGATGGTAGAGCGTCAATCCGCCTTGGCCGAGGCCATTCTCAAGGATTCGAATGTCACCGGCCTGACCTCGTATGTGGGTATCGACGGTACCAATACGACGCTCAATAACGGCCGCTTCCTGATCAACCTGAAGGAGCGCGACGATCGTTCGTTGACCGCGGCCGAGGTTGCCAGAAATCTGCAGAAAGAGGTGGCGGATGTTCCCGGCATCAAGCTGTATCTGCAGCCCGAACAGGATCTCACGCTCGATACCACCGTATCGCCAAACCAGTACCAGTTCGTCCTGAGAGGGCCGTCGCAGCAGGCTTTCATGCAATACGTGCCGGCCTTGCTCGAGCGGATGAAAAAGATCTCCTCGATCACCGATGTCACCAGCGATCTGAACAACGACGGCCTGAGTGTGAACGTCGAGGTGAACCGTCAGCTCGCCGCACGCTATGGCATTACCGCGGCCACCATCGATAACGCACTTTACGATGCGCTGGGACAGCGCATCGTGTCGACGATTTTCGAGCAGTCCAGCCAATATCGCGTGATCCTGGTCGCCAAGCCTGAAAGCCTGCCCACGCTGGAATCGCTGGGTGATATCTATCTGCCCAGCCAGACCGGCAGCAGCGGCCAGGTACCGTTGAAAGGCATCGCCAAGATATCGATCACCAAGTCGCCCCTGGTGATCAGCCACTTGGCGCAGTTCCCAGCGATCACGATTTCCTTCAACCTGGCCAAGGGCGCCTCGCTCAGCAAGGCCGTCGAGGAAGTAAACCAGGCCGAGCAGGCGATACATCTGCCGTCGTCGATTACTTCATCGTTCCAGGGTGCGGCGCAGGCCTTCCAGGACTCGTTGTCCAGCGAGGTATACCTACTGATTGCCGCACTGATCGCGGTCTATATCGTGCTCGGCGTGCTGTACGAAAGCTTCATCCATCCGATCACCATTCTGTCGACCTTGCCCTCCGCCGGTATCGGCGCCTTGCTGGCGTTGATGGTCGCCGGTAGCGACCTGGATGTGATCGGGATTATCGGTATCGTGCTGCTGATCGGTATCGTCAAGAAGAACGCGATCATGATTGTGGACTTCGCGCTCGAAGCCGAACGAGAGCATGGCAAGCCGCCGGAGGAGGCGGTCTTCGAAGCCTCGTTGCTGCGCTTCCGCCCGATCCTGATGACCACGCTGGCGGCGATGCTCGGCGCCTTGCCGATGCTGCTGGGCACCGGTACCGGCTCGGAGCTGCGCCGGCCGTTGGGTCTGGCCATCATCGGCGGTCTGGCGCTTAGCCAGGTGCTGACGCTGTTCACCACGCCGGTGATCTATCTGTTCTTCGATCGGCTCGCGCAGCGCTTTGGACGCAAGAGCGCCGATCCGGCCACCGAGCACGTGCCGTGAGTATCCCCGGGCTATTTATCCGGCGACCGGTCGCGACCACCTTGCTGGCGGTCGCGATCCTGTTGTCCGGCTTGCTGGCGTATTTCAAGTTGCCGGTCGCACCGCTGCCGAACATCACCTTTCCGGTGATCGTGGTGCAGGCGAGCATGGCTGGTGCAAGCCCGGACATCATGGCGTCCACGGTGGCTGCGCCACTCGAACGGCGCCTGGGTGCGATTGCCGATGTGTCGGAGCTGACCTCCACCAGCTCCGTCGGTTCGGCGCAGATCGTTATCCAGTTTGGCTTGAGCCGCGACATCAATGGTGCGGCTCGTGACGTGCAGGCGGCGATCCAGGCTGCGCGCGCGGATCTGCCGTCCACCTTGCGCAACAACCCGACGTATCGCGAGTTCAACCCGGCCGACTCGCCGATCATGGTGCTGGCACTGACCTCGCCGACATTGACGCGCGCGCAGCTTTACGATTCAGCGAACTCGGTCATCCAGCAGCAGCTTTCGCAGGTGAATGGGGTAGGGCAGATCACGCTCGGTGGCAGTGCCCTGCCGTCGGTGCGCGTGGAATTGCAGCCCGATCAGCTCAACAGCTATGGCATTGGCCTGGAAGACGTGCGTGCCGCGATCAGTTCTGCCAATGCCAATAGCGCCAAGGGACATATCGACCAGGGCGACCAGCGTTACGAGGTGACCTCCAACGACCAGATCAACAAGGCCGCGCCTTATCGCGACCTGGTCGTGGCCTATCGAAACAACGCACCGGTATTTCTACGCGACGTGGCCGATGTGCAGGACTCGGCGGAGAACATCCGCAATGCCGGCTTGTACAATGGCAAGGACGCGGTGCTGGTGATCGTCTATCCACTGCCGGGCGGCAATATCGTCAAGACGGTGGCGCAGATACGCAAAGTACTGCCGTCGATCGAGGCGACCTTGCCCAGCAGCATCCATATCGGCGTGGCGCTCGACCGCTCCCAGTCGGTCAATGCGGCGGTGAACGACACCGAGCGCACCTTGTTTATCGCCGTGCTGCTGGTGATCGGCGTGGTCTTCGTGTTCCTGCAGTCGCCCCGGGCGATTCTTGTACCGGCTGTTGCGTTGCCCTTGTCGATCGTCGGTACGTTCGGTCCGATGTACCTGCTCGGTTACAGCCTGGACAATCTTTCGCTGATGGCCTTGACCATCGGTACCGGCTTCGTGGTCGACGATGCAGTAGTGGTGCTTGAAAACATCGTGCGACATGTCGAGACCGGCATGGACGTGCGCGAAGCGGCCCTGGTGGGTAGCGCCGAGGTCAGTTTCACCGTGATCTCGATGAGCCTTTCGCTGATCGCCGTGTTTCTGCCGATTCTGCTGATGCCCGGCGTCGTCGGCCTGCTGTTTCACGAGTTTGCGGTGACGTTGTCGATCGCGATCCTGTTCTCGCTGGTGATCTCGCTGACCGTCACGCCGACGATGGCGGCGTATGTGCTCAACCACAAGAACTCGCTGCATTCCGAGTCACGCTGGGCGGTCTGGTACGAGCGGCAGTTCGAGCGCTTCAAGAACGCGTATTCCCGCTCGCTCGATAGCGTGCTCGATCATGCTCTGCTGGTCGGGTTGTTGCTCGTCGGCCTGATCGTTGCCAATGTCCTGTTGATCAAGCTGGTGCCGTCGACCTTTTTCCCCGAGCAGGACAACGGCATCCTGCAAGGCCAGATCATCGCCGACCAGAGCATCTCGTTTCAGTCGATGGAACAGAAGCTCGCCCAGTTGCAGGCGATCGTGCAAAAGGATCCGGCGGTGGCCTCGGTGGCCGGTTTCACCGGTGGCCGAGCGCTCAATTCGGCCAATGTGTTTATCGAATTGAAACCGTTGGCCGAACGCCATATCTCCGCGGCGCAGGTAGTCGACCGTCTCAGACCCAAGCTTGGCGGTGTGTCGGGCGCGCGGTTGTTCCTGCAGGCGGCGCAGGATCTGCGTATTGGTGGCCGTTCGTCGGCGGCCGAGTACCAGTACACCTTGACCAGTGACGACCCGACCGCGTTGTTTACCTGGGTGCCGAAACTGGTGGCTGCGCTCGGCAAGCAACGCGGCCAGATGCAGGACGTCAATTCGGATCTGCAGCAGAACGGCCTGCAGATATACGTCAATATCGATCGCGCGGCGGCGGCGCGTTATGGCTTTGCACCCAACCAGATCGACAGTGTGCTTTACGATGCCTTTGGCCAGCGCACCGTGTCGACGGTCTACAACCAGCTCAACCAGTACTACGTGGTGATGGAAGTCGCGCCCAAGTATTGGCAGTACCCGCAGATGCTCGACCGTATGCGCTTCAGTACCGCGGCAGGCAATGCCAGCGGAACGCAGCAAACGCAGATGTCCAGCGCCCTGGTGAAGGGGGTGACCGCGCCTTCAGTGGTGAGCGGTACGCAAGGTGCGTCGACCTCGACCAATGCGCGTAACGCCGATGCGGAAGCGAACCAGTTGACCAATGCCATCTCCAATGCCAAAGGCGGCAGTTCCAGCGGCAGCGCGGACAGCACGGCGGCCGAAACGCTGGTGCCGTTCCCGGCGCTGGCCAGCTATGTCAGCAACCACACCGCCACCCAGGTCAGCCACCAGGATGGTCTGGTCGCTGCCACGATCTCGTTCAATCTGCCGCCGGGTGGTTCGTTGAGCCAGGCCTCCGCGACCATCGATCAGGTATCGCGAGATCTGGGCCTGCCCGCGTCGATCCATGGCAGCTTTGCCGGCGCCGCGCAGGTTTATGGACAGTCGATGTCGACCATGCCGCTGCTGATTCTTGCGGCGCTCGCGGCCGTCTATATCGTGCTGGGCATGCTTTACGAGAACACGATCCATCCGATCACGATTCTTTCCACGCTACCGTCGGCGGGTATCGGTGCGACCCTGGCGCTGCTGATTTTCGGTACGCCGTTTTCGGTCATCGCCATGATCGGCATCATTCTGTTGATCGGTATTGTCAAGAAAAACGCGATCATGATGATCGACGTCGCCATTCATTTGCAGCGCGACGAAGGGCTGGAGCCGCGGCAGGCGATTCATGACGCGGCGGTGGTACGCCTTCGCCCCATCATGATGACTACCGCGGCGGCCGTGCTCGGCGCGGTGCCGTTGGCGATCGGTATCGGACAAGGCGCATCGCTGCGCCAACCCTTGGGTATCACCGTCATGGGCGGCCTGATATTCAGTCAAGTCTTCACCCTGTACACGACGCCGGTGATCTATCTCTATCTGGACCGCTTGCGCGCCCGGATCGCAAGGTGGTCGGCCAGCTTGCCGTGGAACAGATTGGATGCGAACGCATGAACATGAAATATTCCCGCACCGCTTTAACCGTATCCCTGGCATTGCTGCTCGGCGGCTGCATGGTCGGGCCCGACTATCAGCGTCCCCAGGTAAGTGTGCCGGCTACGTACAAAGAACTGCCCGGTTGGCAGGCGGCTTCCCCGGAGGCGGCCGACGCGCCCAAGGGCAACTGGTGGGCCGGTTTCCACGATCCGTTGCTCGACCGTCTCGAACCGATGGTCTCGGTGTCCAACCAGACCGTGCGCCAGAGTTACGCCAATTACCAGGAGGCGTTGGCCGAGGTGCAGGTCGCGCGCAGCTCCCTGTTTCCCACCATTGGCATTTCAGGCTCGGGAACCCGGCAGCGCAGCGCGAGCAGCAACTTCGGCAATAGCACGACAGCCTCCAGGGGCGTGGTGAATTCCGGTTCGTTGGAGGGCAATGTCAGTTGGGCGCCAGATCTGTGGGGCAAGGTTCGCCGCACGATCGAAGAGAACAAGGCGACGGCCGAAGCGAGCCAGGCGACCTTGGCCAATGCGACGCTGTCGGAGCAAACCGCATTGGCCACCGCGGTCATCGACCTGCGCGTGGCGGATGCCAATATCGATCTGCTGCAGAAGACGGTCGACGCGTACAAGGAGTTTCTGCGTGTCGTGGCCAACCAGGGCTCGGCGGGTATTACGCCGCCGTCGGATGTGATCGCCGCGCGTACGCAACTGGAAAACGCGCAGTCGAGTTTGATCGCGCTGGGCGTGTCGCGTGCGAAAGACGCTCATGCTATTGCCGTATTGGTCGGCAAGAACCCGGAAGAGCTGGATCTGCCGCACGATGCGACGATACCGACCTTGCCGTCGATTCCTGCGGGCGTCCCGTCGACGTTGCTGCAGCGCCGCCCGGATATCGCCGTGGCCGAGCGCCAGATGGCCGCGCAGAATGCGGCGATCGGCGTCGCGATCGCCGCGTATTATCCGGACCTGTCATTGACGGGTGCCGACGGCTTTTCGCAATCGCCGCTGGCCGGCTTGCTGCATGTCGCCAATCATGTGTGGTCGCTGGGTGCCGACGTTAGCGAGACCGTGTTTGATGGCGGCGCTCGTCATGGGCAGGTTGCCGCTGCCAGGGCAGCTTACGAGGCGGCCATTGCCAATTATCGAGGTACGGTGCTGACGGCATTTCAGAACGTGGAAGACGACCTGTCGGGTCTGCGTATCCTCGCGCAGCAGGCCGAGGTGCTGGACGCGGCGGTGAACGATGCGAAGCGCGGTTCGGAGATTGCTTTCAACGAATACCAGGCGGGCACCGTCGACTACACCACGGCGGCCACAGCTCAGACGACCTACCTCAATACCCAGCAGTCGGCGCTGAGCGTGCAGCAGCAGCGTCTCTTGGACGCCGTATCGTTGATCGGCGATCTTGGCGGTGTGCCGGATAACGATGCTCCTGACGCGAAAACTGCGGCGGCTGGGCGTTGAAAGAGCCCCCCTCACCCCAGCCCTCTCCCCCGGCGAGCCAGGGGAGAGGGGGCGCACTGAGGCGAGTTTGAATCTTGCGCGCTTTTAGCTCCCTCTCCCCTGGCTATGCCGGGGGAGAGGGTTGGGGTGAGGGGGCGCAAGAGGCGATGCGAAGCGAGCCTTCTGCAGTGTGGCCTCCAGAAAATCCCTCACCCGTTGACGATACGCATCACTCGCATAGCGATATAGATCGACATGCCGTGCACCCGGAACAATCCATAACCAGCTTCCTGCACCCGCCGCGGCATACATGGCACGTGACTCGTCGAGCCGTGTATGCCTATCCGCATCGCCGGCAATCAACAATATGGGTGCAGTCATCCCACCGATATGATCTATCGGGCGCAGCCGTTCCGGATCGATCGCCAGCATCGCGTGCATGGTGATAAGAAATGACTGGGTCAGCCATGGACCTGCCGGTCCCACATGCAAGGAAAGACGATCTCGCAAGGCATCCTGGATCGTCGGATAGACCTGCTCGAGCACGATGGCATCGACCTGCAAGGTGGGTTCGGCTAACAACACCGCTGCACCGCCCATGGACGTCGCGATGATGCCGATGCGTTCCCCCGGTACTTTTAGCCTGAGCCAGTCAAGCGCCGCACCGGCATCGCGCGATTCGCGGTAGCCGAACGTAACGGCATTTCCCTCGCTTTCTCCAGCGGCTTGAAAATCGATAAGCAAGACCGAGTAACCCAGATCATGCAGCCAACGTGCACGCGGCAACATCGCCAAACGGTTGGCATGCACGCCGTGCAGGAGAAGGACGGCGCCATGGCGGGGCAGGCCGGGTATGAACCAGCCGCGTATCGTGTTGCCCGATGTGCTGGCGAAACTCACCGCCGTTGCGGATAAATCCGCTGGAGGCGAGCCCATTTCTTTATGAGCAGGCAGGACGAGCAACTTGCCGACAAAGGCCATCGTGTCGATGCCGGCGCTAGCGAGTACAAGCAGTGCTGCGACGATGGTGCGCAGGGTGCGATACGGAGTCACTGACATAGCTCCTGACCGAGCCTGTCATCGTTGCCAGTAACCATGGCCAGGATCGGGCAGGTCAGGGCGTTTGTCGGGGCGCGTTTTTAATCCACGGCATGCGCTTGTGTACGCAACGCCCCTGGTGGCTGCCCAACGATGCGTTTGAACGCGCGACTGAAGGCGGCAAGCGAGCCATAGCCCAACCGGAACGCCACGGTTTCGATCGACTGACGGTCGTGACTGATCCATTGGGCAGCCAGACGCATGCGCAACTCGGTCAGATAGCGAACGGGGGTCATGCCGGTGACGGCGAGAAAACGTTCGGCAAACACCGAGCGGGAACTGCCCATTTCCGCGGCGAGTTCCGCAACCGTCCAGTTCTTGCCCGGATCGCGGTGCAACGCCAGGATCACCTTGCCCAGTTTGGGATCGCGCAATGCTTCTACCCACCCGGTCGCGTCGCCGCATCCGCACTCGACCCAGCCGCGCACGATGAATGCGGAGACGACATCGGCAAGTCGAGCGAGAATCCCAGCAAAACCCGCACGCTTCGTTTGCGACTCACGCTCCATCGCATCGAGCATGGTCCGAAGTTCTGGATACCGTTCCAGCAGCGTGCCGACCAGCATCACTTCGGGCATGGAGTTGACCAGCAACTGCATGCCACCCAGATCGAACTCCATGCATCCGCTGAAGATCAGCGCGCCGGTGCATGCGGATGCGTCGTTTGCATTGGGCTTGACGGCGCACACCGTGGCGCACAGGTCGGTGGTCTCGAAGTCGGCGATGTCCTGGCAGGGAATGTCCGGCGTCGACAGCAGCGCATGTGCGCCACCTTGCGGCAGTAACGCAGCGTCTCCTGTTTCCAGGCGATAGAGCGTTCCGCTGGTGCCGCGCAAAAAGACCGGCCCTTTACCGATGAAATGAAACTGCGCTCGGCCCGGCGCCTTGCCAAAACCGAGGCCGAACGGGGCCACCGCCTCGATCCGCTTGTACTGCACACCGACCAGCCGCATGCCCAGCAGCAGCTCGCTGGCCAGATCGTGTGTGTCGGCTGGCTGGGGTAGGGGTGTGGACATGTCCGGACGAATAATCAAGAAGTACGGATTGTATATCATAGACCGTCCGGCTGGCGGCCCTTAGGCTAGCCTTTTGAAAGGGAAATGCCGCGAATGAATGCGTGTCTGCAAGTCGACGTGACCCCGCCGGTAGAGCAGAAACCCGCCTGGGGCGCGGTTTTCTCGCTATCGCTGGGTGTCTTTGGGTTGGTCACGGCGGAATTTCTACCTGCGAGCCTGTTGACGCCGATGGCCTCGACCCTCGGTGTGACCGAGGGCCTGGCAGGCCAGGCGGTGACGGCCACTGCCGCCGTTGCGATGGTGACCAGCCTGTTGATTGCGACGATCACGCGAAACATCGACCGGCGTTGGGTCTTGCTGGCGTTCTCGGTGCTGCTGATCGTGTCGAATGTGTTGGTGGCTTTCGCACCGAACCTCCCGACCATTCTGATCGGCCGCGTATTGCTTGGCATCGCGATCGGCGGGTTCTGGACCATGTCGGCCGCGACAGCGATGCGTCTGGTGCCCGAAGCGATGGTGCCGCGCGCGCTATCGATCATGTTCAGCGGCGTGTCCCTGGCAACCATCGCTGCCGCGCCACTTGGTAGCTATCTGGGCGGCATCATCGGTTGGCGGCATGTGTTTTTGTGGGCGGTAGTGTTGGGTGCGCTGGCGCTGGTCTGGCAGCTTGTGACCCTGCCCAGAATGGCGCCGAGTGGCACTACACGCCTGGGCACGTTGATCGAAGTGCTGAAGCGTCCGGGGATGGGCCGGGGCATGATCGCCTGCACCCTGGTATTTACCGGTCACTTCGCCTTCTTTACGTATCTGCGTCCGTTTCTGGAGGGTGTCACCGGTGTCGGCGTGAACGGTCTTTCGGCGATCCTGCTCGGCTTCGGTGTGGCCAATTTCCTGGGTACCTCGCTCGCGGGTCTGATGCTTGAGCGCAACTTGCGTCTCACCTTGATGTTCATGCCATTGCTGATGGCGCTGATTGGTTTTGGCCTGGTCGTACTCGGACGGGTGCCGGTTCTGCACGCGGCATTGGTATCTCTCTGGGGGATGGCATTCGGCGCGGTACCGGTGGCCTGGTCCACCTGGATTACGCGCACCGTGCCCGACGAAGCGGAAAGCGGCGGTGGCCTGATCGTTGCGGCGGTTCAACTGGCGATCACGATGGGCGCGGCTGCCGGTGGCGCGATCTTCGACGTGAGCGGTGCCAAGGGCGTGTTCAGTGCAAGTGCGGCGGTGCTTTTTGCGGCTGCCTTGATCATTGCGCTGAATTTCCGCACGCGACCAGCGCTGGCGACGCAGTAAAGCGCGTGATGGAAACGAGTACCGATACATCGGTACTCGTTTCCGCCCCCTATTGCCCGATCTGCGCGTGAACCGATGGCGCCCAGCCGAGCTGCTGCCGTGCTTTATCGGTCCTGAGCAGCGTGCTATCGCTGGCGATGTTGTAGATGCCAGGGCGCCCCCGTTCCACGGCAAGCGCTGCTGCATGCGCTGCATCGTCCACGTGCAGTGGCATGTTCTTGCCATCGGGCGTATCGGCACCGGTGCCGGGGCCCCACAACTGTCCGTAGCGAAGCACCAGACCATCGATACCCGCTTCACCGAGCACGGCATGTTCGAGCGCGATGACTCCGCCGACACTGATCGCGCGCAGGCCTTGTGCGTTTTCTTCCAGCGGATCGTCTTCGCCGAACGGCTCGTTGCCCGGTGCGTAGGCCCACGCGATGCTCTGCGCCACGATGCGATGCGCGCCAGCGGCTCGCGCCGCTGCCATCAGGTTGGCGGTTCCTTCCGCGCGAATCTGCGCATTGCGGCGCACGCCTTCTTCCATGCGGCTCGGATCCAGGCCACGCGGCAGATCGGTCAATTGATGCACGACGACATTGGGGCGAATAGCTGCTACGGCGTCCCTCAAGGCTGCCGTGTCAAAGACGTCCACGACCACCGGTGTTGCACCGGCGTGTGTGAGCAGGTCGACCTTTTTGCCCGGTGTGCGGGTGGTGCCAAAAACACAGTGTCCGCGTGCCACCAGCAGGGGCAGCAGGCGCGAGCCGATAACGCCGGTGGCGCCGGCGACAAGAATGGTCAACGGTAATGCGGTTGTCTGTGTCATCTGGGTGGCCTCGGTAAGCTAAGGGGCATATCCAGGACGCACGAATCGGGTCGCGTGTGACCGGCCTTCGAGTCGTTGGTTACATCGATTATTAATTGCGTTAATTAGCGATTAATTTCCTAATTATTATCAATTGAGTCTCATAATCATTGTGTGATTACCGTTTTCACGCGCGTTCTACTTTCGCTAAAGCCGATTATCGAAAGTATCCGCGCGGCGAACCGGTCCCGATCGATCGAGGATCGGGTCGCCATGGGAGTGCGGGGACGATCTTCAAGCTGGTGCTTGCCTGGTGCGCCGACGCGTTGTCGACGTCATCCATGCTGATGGCGTGGGCGTGGGCGTGTCCGCGGCTTGGGGTTTGTGCGATCGATGTGTATATCGAGCGGTCTCCAAGGGTTGATCGATTCTTTCCTATACCTGGGACATGACGATGAAATCTCGACTGATATGGTGCTTCGTTTGTGCCACTGGCCTCACGGGCAGCGCGTTGGCGGCTCCGCTGACGTCAGGAACCTTGTTGAGCGTGGATCAAACGGCGGGAGCCTCACACCTGGGGCAATTGTTTACGGTAAATCAGAGTACGGGTCAGCGTGTTGTTTTCAGCGATTTCAATAGTGCATCGCAAGGCGTGCTTGGCGTCGATCCGAATGCGGTTGGCTGGAAGCCACCGGGGTTGCTGGGCCTGATTCCGGGCGAAGTGTTGGTGACCGATGGAAGTGGCGGAACTAACGAACAGGGCGCGCTTTATACGATCGACCCATCGACCGGGCAGAGGACGTTGTTCAGCGATTTCGGCAACAGTGCTCAAGGCCCGCTGGGTCTTTATCCCCAAAGTCTGCTGGTCGTGCCTGGCTTGTTGGGCCTTTGGAGTGGCGTTCTTGTATGCGATCCCTTCGCCGGTACCAATGGACAGGGTGCCCTTTTTTCCATCGATGGCAGCGGCAATCGATCAACCGTGATCGATTTTGGCGACACCAACGGCACGCAAGGTGTTTACCCGGACAGCATGGCGCTGTATCCGGGCTTGCTTGGGCTTACGGTGCTGGTCAGCGATGGTAGCGCGGGCACCAACCAGCATGGCGCGTTGTTCAAGGTCGACCCCGTGGCGAAGACACGATCGGTGTTGAGCGATTTTGGCGATAGCAAAGAAGGCTGGGTGGATTCCAATCCATTGAGCACGCCGGTCAACGTGTTGGTTACACCGGGCAACACCATTTATGTGCTTGTCGATGAAGCCGGTACGAATGGGGAGGGCGCTTTGGTCAAGGTGGATGCCGCTACGGGTTTTCGCACCCTGATCAGCGATTTTGGCAATGCCGCTCAGGGTGCGCTCGGCGCAAATATCAATGCCTTGGTATGGCTGCCCAATATCGGTGGCATTGGAGTTTCCGATAGCTACGCCGGTACGAGCGGCAATGGAGCGGTATTCCTGGTCAATCCGTCAACAGGCGCGCGAACGACGTTGAGTGACTTTGGCAATACGGCGCAAGGGCCATTGGGTGCCGAACCGACCGGGCTGGCGCTTACTCAGTAAATAACCCTCCCACTGAGGATCCATCATGAAGACGACCAACAAACGCAGCACATGCCTGTCGGCGCTTTTGCTGGCTTTTCTCGTCCTGGGTGGTGCAGTGTTCGCCCCGGCAGCCATGGCGATGCAGGTCTTTGTCAAGACGCTCACGGGTAAGACGATCACTTTGGAAGTGGAATCTTCCGATACCATCGAGAACGTCAAGTCCAAGATTCAGGACAAGGAAGGGATTCCACCGGATCAGCAGCGCCTTATTTTTGCCGGCAAGCAACTGGAGGATGGGCGAACCCTTTCCGACTACAACGTCCAGAAGGAATCGACATTCCATCTCGTGCTTAGGTTGCGCGGAGGCTGATACCAGAAGGGCTGTGGCATCTGCATGCATGGTGGCAGCGCCTTCATGAGGCGCTGCCATTTCTTGCTGGTCAACGGTTAATTGCGCGCCGCCGATTCGGCATCGGCGGCTTTTTTCGCCGCGGCCCTGGCATCTTCGGCAGCCGCGTCGGCATCGGCCTTGAGTTGTTTTACATAGCCCTTGGCTTCATCGGCCTGGCAGGTGATATGGATGCTTACTTCATCGCTGACCTGGGGCACGAAGGCGCCGAGGCCGAAATCGGAGCGCTTCAGCGTTGTCGTCGCCTCGAATCCGATGGAGGGGAGGTGGCTGCGAATATTGGTGCCGACTTTGTTGATGGTCACGTCCAGGGTCACTGGCTTGGTCACGCCGCGTACGGTGAGGTTGCCGGTCACCTTGAGTTTGTCCGGTGCACTCCCTCGTTCGACCTTGGTGCTGCGGAAGGTGGCTGTCGGGTATTTCGCGGTATCGAAGAAATCGACCGTGCGAAAGTTCTCGTCGAGATCGGGCACGCCGCTGCTGAAATGGGCGAGCTCGACCGTCACCGCCACGGTGGAACGGGTAGGGTCGGCCTGATCGAAATCCAGCGTGCCCTGCGCCATGGTGAACTGCGCGGTAGGATTGGAGAAGCCCAGGTGGTTCCAGCGAACGACACCCTGGCTGTGCTGCGACTCCAGAATATAGGTGGTGGCATGCAACGGGACGCTTGCAAAAACCAGTGCGGTGGCGAGGGCGATAGAACGAATCATGCAACAGACTCCTTGGGTTCCGCCGCCGGCACCCTGCCAGCGCGGTTGCCGCCAATGTGCTCGGGTGTGAAGCGCGAAGTCCTGAAATGCGCCTGAAATTCTCTGAAGATCTCTGAATTCGCGTTATCGCCGGCCTGTTGCTTTCATTCGACCTGGATGCTTGCCGGCCCAAGGGCTTGCTGCCACCATCGCTTGGCCGCCGGTTCACGGCTATAAACGATGGCTTGTATGTCGTCTGGTTCGGAATCCTTGTCCAAGGCCACGTTGCGTATTGGCGACTGGTCAGTCAGTCCCCTGGCGGGGCAGATGACACGTGGCAGCGAAACCGTCCGGGTGGAAGCGCGCACGATGCGCTTGCTGTTATGCCTGGCCGAAAATGCCGGAGAAGTCGTCAGCATCGACGATCTGCTCGATCAGGTATGGCGTGGGGTGATCGTTACCCCCGATTCGGTCTATCAGGCCGTGACGGCATTGCGTCGCCTGTTGGGGGACGACCCCAAGCAACCGGCCTACATCGCTACCGTTCCGCGACGTGGCTATCGCATGGTTGCCACGGTCGCTGCCGGCGAAGATTCGGTAATGCTGCCGATCCCATCGCAGGTGGCGGCCAATGACGAATTTGACATGCGAGCGGATGCGGCGCCGAAGAAAGCGCGCCGCTTTCTCTATCTTTGGATAGGTTTGTTAGCCAGCGTGGCCGTGCTGGGTGGCCTGGCTTCGTATCTGTTGTTTGGCCATGCCCCTGTACCCCAGGTTGCCGCGGTCGTTCCCAATCCCCGTTCCATTGCGGTGCTTCCGTTCCTCGATTTGACCGATACCATGAACGAAGAGCCGTTTGCCGACGGCATGACCGAAGAACTGATTGGCAGGTTGAGCCAACTGCACGACTTGCACGTGGCATCTCCCACGTCGTCGTTCTATTTCAAGGACAAGCAGGTCACGGTAGAGCAGGTCGCCACGTCGCTGAATGTCGCCTATGTACTCGATGGCAGCGTCCGGAAATCTGGAAACACGCTGCGTGTGGCGGCGCGACTGGTTCGCGCCAATGACGGCTTCGTCGCGTGGTCGGAAACCTACGATCGCACCTGGGACGACAAATTGATGATCCAGGACGATATTGCCAGCGAAGTGAGCAAGGCGCTGAAAGTGTCGATCCGTTGATGTTTCAAATCTTGCGGGAACGACAATGCTTTGTCGTGACTTCAGGGCGCCTCTAAAGACCTATCCTATTCGTCATCGCGGCGCAGGCCGGGATCCACTCCTCAGTGGCCGCATGTAAGACAGCTTATGGCAAGCATCTGCGCTGAGGAATGGATTCCGGCCTGCGCCGGAATGACAAATAGGAGGCGTGTTTTTTTGGGGGGCCGAAGTCGTTTCCACAGAAACTCAGCTGCATTTTCAAGCCGGATTACTTAAGCGTCTTGGCGCCACCGCGTTGCGCAAACGGTGCCAGCGAGGCTGCATTTTTGACGAAAACGTCGGTGAAACTGCGCGCCGCCGTATCGGCGTTGCCTTTGACGTGATCCAGCGCCGTGTGCACCTGCTTGCCGCCACCGCCGCTGAGTTCGCGGCCGCGCTCGGCCAGCATCAGGCTTCCCATCTTGTACGCCCATTTCATGCCGCGCTGGGTCAGGCCTGCCTGACCGAAGGCGGCGTGTGCCTGGTCGGGCTTCCCGGCGATCAGGTGCTGGAGGCCGTCGGCGACATGTCCGCGTCGTTCGTCTTCCGGCTTTTTTGAGTTCCAATAGACCTTCTTGCTGTCCTTAGCGTTTTTCGGGCTCGCCAGTCGCTTGTCGAGTGACTGTGCGAGGTCTGGATAGTCATAGACCTTGCTCTTGCTGTTGTTCCAGACGGCGGCAATGTCGTTACCTACATGCAGCGAATGCGCGCCTATCTGTTTGCCGGGATACTCGATCTTGCGGTTGACCTCGGCCACTTTCAGGCGCGCCTCATCGATGGTGCCACCGGCATCGCGCTGTTTGCGCAGCTCCTTGGAGGTCTTGAGGATCGCGCCCAGCTCCTTGCCGAGTTTGTTGAACTTCAATGGTTGGAAGGCGAGTACGTCGTTGAGCGTACGACCGCCGGGAATGCCGACACCGCCATGCATGTTGATCGTCGGTTGCGCGTTGCCGAGATCGATCGTCGCGCGATACGCCTCCTTGCTGATCGGCGGGCCGTTAATACGACCCGAGCGGCGCGGTTCGTAAGGGGCCGCCGAGGCAGCTCTTTCCCTGCGTCGTTCTGCGGCGCCTGATTCTGCCTTCGGCATGACAGTTCCCCTGGAGTCCCTGATTGGGACGCTAATGTCGGCAGGGGGCCAGGTCAAGCCGAATCGTACTAATCAGGTCACATAATCAGGCCAGGGCTTTTATCTCGTTATTCGATAATGCCTTGGAACCATGGGGGTAACCGGGTACCCCGGCAAGTCGGGCGCAGGATATCTCGCCCTTGAGCGGGCCGAGAATGCGGTGGTTCACACTAAGTCGCCGTTTCTTATGGCCTTCTTTACCCTGGTATCGGAGGGATGATTCTTGTGTATCGGCGCCGCAGTCGCGTATGGTGGCTTTGAACGCAACCCGAGGGAGGGAGCGTGCCGGTATTATTTTCGCTGCTCTATTTGATGTGCCATGCCTTGGCAATCATGATCTTTGCCCGCCAGGCAATGATCATCTCTTTTGCTTTTCTCGTTGCCGCTCCGGTGATCGCCGCAGGCGTATGTTTTTGGCGAGCGGGCAAAGTCGGTTTTTCGCTGACCAAGGGCTGGTCCGCCCTGGGCCTGGGCGTGCTGTTGTGGGCAGCCGGCATGGCGCTGAACATGCGCCAGGAAGTCTTTCTGCAGAATCTCAATTCGACACCCGGCGACAGCATGCTGCTGTACGTGCTCTATGGTGTCCCGTTGACGTTTGCCATTGCCAGCACCGACGAAAACATCTGGTACGTACGCTTGATCGACGGTGTGCTGGCGGCGGTACTTGGTTACCTGTATTTCGTGCACACGTTCTCGCTCGCCACGGCGCAGGGAGCCACTGCGTACGGTTTGGCGAATCTACGCATGATGTTCGATCTGGAGAACATCTTTATCGTGTTGTTTTCGTTGATTCGGTACGTGACCAGCACCGTGCCGTACAAGCGGCAGTTTTTCCGGGTGCTGGCGATTTTCTCGCTCGTTTATCTGCTGACGGCGTCTTACATCAATCATGTGCAACCGGAAGATACCGACTTCGGTGGCTTGTCCGATCTGATCATCGACATTCCTTTTCTTGTCCTGATCATGGCCACGTCGATCGGTGCCGGTTCGGCTTTTCGTATCAAGGCATCGCGGCGTATTTCGCTGGTGGTGCATGCCGGTAGCCCGCTGGTAATGCCGGTGACCTTGTTGCTGGTATCGGGTTTTGTCGTACGCTCGCATCTGGCACTTGGGATAGCCGGGTTTGTCATCGCCACGCTTGGATACGGCTTGCGCAGTGTGCTGATACAGGTGCGAGCCTATGAGGAGCGTGACCGGTTCAATGAGCTTGCCCGAGTCGACGAACTTACCGGCGTGTCCAATCGCCGCCAGTTCGACGAAACGCTGGCGATGGAATGGCGGCGGCTCAGGCGTTCGGGCGAAAGCGTGGCGATATTCATGCTCGACATCGACCATTTCAAGTTGCTCAACGACATGCTCGGTCATCAGATGGGAGACGAACGGCTACGTACGGTTGCGCGGACCGTTGCCGGATGTACATTGCGTTCATCCGATCTGGTTGCCCGATATGGCGGTGAAGAATTTGCTGTGTTGTTGCCGGCCGTATCGCTGCAAGAAGCGCTCGAGGTAGCCGAGACCATGCGTGCCGCAGTGGAGGCGCTGCGCATGGAAGCGCCTGGCCCGACCGGGATAGTGACGATCAGCGTGGGTGTAGGCTTTCTCGATCGCGTGACCGAGAGTGAGCCGGCCTCACTGATGTCGACCGCGGACGAAGCGCTCTATCAAGCCAAGCACCGCGGTCGAAACCGGGTTGTGTACCACGGTGCGCTTGATCTTTCGGATATCGCCGGCGGTCGCAGCTTCACTCGTTAGAATTCTTGCCAGGCCGTCGATTCGGTGGCCACAGCCATGACAGGGCGAGAGGAAGTCCGGCGGGCAGGGCTCGCCGTCCTGGTGGCCGGCTGGCGAGCCGGCATCTCCGTTGTCGACACGGCATCGCCCGCGAAGGTGAAGAACGCGACTTGTCGCATCAGCTCTTCTGCCAGATCGAGCGCCTGCCGACTTGCGGCACTGGTTTCCTCGACGAGGGCGGCGTTTTGCTGGGTGACTTCATCCAGCGCGGCGACCGCATGGTTGACCTGTTCGATACCTGCCGATTGTTGTGTGGATGCGGCGGCAATTTCGCTGACGATACCCGAGACCTGCACCGCGCCCGATTCCATCTGTGCCAGCGCGGCTCCCGTTCGTTGTACCAGTACCGAACCGTTGGCAACGCGCTCCGTCGTCTCGGAAATCAGCGCCTTGATATCCTTCGCGGCGGTCGCGCTTCGCTGCGCGAGCGACCGTACCTCGGCGGCTACCACAGCAAAGCCTCTACCGTTCTCGCCGGCTCTTGCCGCTTCCACGGCAGCGTTGAGGGCCAGCAGATTGGTCTGGAAGGCGATTTCATCGATCAGTACCGCAATCTCGGAAATATCCTGGCTTGCATCGGTGATCCTGGCCATGGCCTCGACGGCTTCCAGCGCCACTTTCCTGGTCGACATAGCATCGTCGCGCAGAGACGACGTCAGCGTTTGTGCGTGACCGGCGCCTTCGGCGTTCTGACGTACGGTTGCGGTCATCTCCTCCATGGATGCGGCCGTTTCCTCAAGCGAGGAGGCTTGTTCCTGCGTGCGCGAGGACAGGTCGTCGGTTCCTGCCGAAATGTCGCGAGCCGAATGAGTGACCTGGTCCGCGTTGTCTCGAACTTTTCGTACGATGTCGGCCAGCTGTCGGTCCATGGCGCCGAGCGAGCGTAGCGTGTCGCTCAGCTCGTCGCGACCGTCGACGTGCAAGGCATGGTTGAGCTCGCCCTTGCTGATGCGCTCGGCCAGCGCCCTAGCTTTCAAGAGGGGGCGCATGATCGAGCGGGACAGAAAGAAGCCGGCGATCATCAGGGCGATGGCGCCCAAGGCGATCGCGATGACAACGGCTATCTGCGTTTGTGTCTCGATGCGCTGGGAAACCTCGAAGGACTGCCTGGCCTGCTTCTCGTTGATCTGCACGATGGCCTCAATGTCCTTGCCTTCCTGGGCATAGGCCGGGCCGAGCGTGTCCAGCATGAGCTGCTTGGCCTGATCATGCTTGCCGGCGGCCATAAGCGCTTCTGCCTGAGTCACAAGGTTGTGCGCGGCTGTGCGAGAGGCGATGAAGTGTTCCGCGGCGGTCTTTTCTTCGCTGGAAGAAACCTGCGCGGGATAATATTGATTCCAGAGATCGTCCATCTTTTTGCTGTTTATCGCAGCATTCGCCTGCTCGCCTTTCAAGGCTTCAGGCGTTCCCTGTATGAGTGCACGATTGAGCAGCGTCCGATTTTCGTTGAACAGGCCACGAACATCGGTTACTTCGACAATCGGCTGTAGCGCCGTGTTGTAAAGCAAAGCGAGCTGGTCGCCTGTTTTTCGAAGCGCCAACAAGCCGCCGGAACCCACCGCCAGCGCCACCACGACCGCCATGGAAATGATCAGGATGATTTTGGTTCGTACGTTCATGCGCATGCCGGGTACAGATATAGGAGATTGATATTTCGGCGGATAAGACGCGGACTTGAGTGCGGAGCTCGCATCATGGATCGCGCCGCTGTTTTGGATGCGGTGGTGAGGGGATTCGATGTCATGAATGATGCGGCAAACCGCAAATTATTGCGCAAAACTCGGTCTCAGTCTTGCCAAAGCCCGTCGCAGGCCTGGTGGATTTATGAAGGTAAACTTTGAAGTTAAACTTCATATATGGCATCATTCGCGGCATGGCTGAATTACCCGCCGATGCACGTACACAACAAACCGCCGCTCTCGCGGCAGAGCTGCGCGTCGTTGCCGGGCAGCTCAAGCGTCGCCTGCGTCAACAAGCGCATTTCAGCGATCTCACCTCGTCACAGTTGGCGACGCTGACCCGGCTGGAGCGGGACGGTGCATCGACCGTAACGGCGCTTGCACGCGCGGAAAGCATGCGTCCGCAGTCGATGGGTGCCAATGTGGCTGCTCTGGAAGCCGCGGGCCTGGTCAGCGGTGCACCGGACCCCAATGACGGTCGACAGACGTTGTGGTCGATTACGCCGGCTTGCCGCAAACGGATCAAGGAAGGGCGCGCAGCCAGGGAAGACTGGTTGTTTCGCGCTATTCAACAAGAGTTTTCACACGCGGAGCTGGCGAAACTCGAACTCGCCGTTGCCTTGCTCAAACGCCTGGTCGAGCACGAACCATGAACCACGTCATCGAATGAACGGCACGTTTCGCTCACTGCGCATTTTCAATTACCGGGTATGGGCGAGCGGGGCGATCGTGTCCAATATCGGCACGTGGATGCAGCGCACCGCACAGGACTGGATCGTGCTGACCCAGTTGACGCGACACAATGCTACGGCGGTAGGCGTGGTGATGGCGCTGCAGTTCGGTCCGCAGTTGCTGTTGCTGCCGTTGACCGGATTTGCCGCCGATCATATGGATCGACGCAAGCTGGTGTTCATCACGCAGGCGACCATGGGCCTGCTCGCTCTGGGACTGGGCCTGTTGACCGTATTTGGCCTGGTGCGGCTTTGGCAAGTCGATGTGTTCGCGTTTGCGCTGGGTTGCGCGTCCGCCTTCGATGCGCCTGCGCGCCAGACGTTCGTATCCGAGCTCGTCACAGAGGACGATCTGGGGAACGCGGTAGCGTTGAACTCCACCTCGTTCAATGCCGCACGCATGATCGGCCCGGCGATAGCCGGTGTGCTGATTGCGGCGATCGGTTCGGGTTGGGTATTTCTGATCAATGCGGCGACGTTCGGTGCCGTGTTGTATTCGCTGAGTTTGCTGCGCCTGGACGAGTTGCATCCACACCAGCGGGCGACGCGTACGCGCGGCAGCCTGGTCGAGGGGTTTCGCTATGTCTGGCGCCGGCCGGATCTGAAGGCGATCCTGCTGATGCTGTTCCTGGTCGGCACCTTCGGGCTCAATTTTCCGATTTTCATCTCGACCATGTCCGTCAGTGTTTTTCATGGCGGCGCCGATCAGTACGGTCTGCTGACTTCGACCATGGCCATCGGTTCGGTTGCCGGTGCGTTGCTTGCGGCGATGCGCGCAAGGCCGCACTTCGTGTTGTTGATGGGCGCTGCCGGCTTGTTTGGTTTCGGACTGATCATGGCTGCCGTCATGCCGAACGCGATAGGGTTTGGCGTCGCACTGATCGTTATCGGCGTGGCGGCGCAGACATTCACCACCTCGACCAATAGCCTTATGCAGTTGACCACCGAGCCGATGATGCGCGGCCGCGTGGTGGCGATCTTTCTCGCCATTGCCATGGGAGGTACGCCACTCGGTGCGCCGATCGTCGGCTGGGTGGCCGATACGTTCGGTCCGCGTTGGGCGTTGTCCGTAGGCGCCGCGGCCGGTATCGGAGCGGTCATGGTGGCGGTGCATTATCTGGCTAAGTACCATCGCCTGCGTATGGTTCGGGACCATGGCCGGCTTCGTCTGAGCATGGACGATCCCGAAGCGGTCGTGGCGGTGCGTTCAAGACCGTAGGCCGTATCTTGTGGTAATTAGCCGGGTGTCGAATCGAATGCCGTGCGGTGACCCATGACTACCCGATCCTCGCTGCCTCTCGTTCTCAGCGTCAACGCCGGCTTCGTCGATACCGCGGGCTTTCTGGCGTTGCATGGTCTGTTTACCGCGCATGTGACGGGAAACTTCGTCACCATCGGCGCATCGCTGGTCACGGGCACGTCCGGCATCATCACCAAGCTGCTGGCGCTACCGATGTTCTGCCTGGTGATCGTGCTGGTTCGGCAGCTTCACTATTGGCTGGTCGAAAAAAAATGGCCGATCGTACGGACGCTCCTGCTGATCAAGCTGTCGCTGCTCATTTTTGCCGCGGCCTGCGCGGTTCACTTCGGGCCCTTCGAGCGCAGCGACACGCTTTATGGCGCCGTTACCGGCCTTTCCCTTGTTGCCGCCATGTCGATTCAGAACGCCTTGCATCGCGTGCATATGGGAACCACGCCACCGTCGACCATGATGACCGGGACCACGACGCAGATCATGCTGGATGTGGCCGACTGGTTGCGCAAACCGGCGCCTGGCGAAAGTCGCGTTGTTGGGCCCAAGCTTGTGCCGATGCTGCAGGCAGTCTTTGCCTTCGCGATCGGCTGCGCCGGTGGGGCATGCAGTTATGCGGCTTGGTCGATGTGGTGTTTTGCGATACCGCCGATGATTGCGCTGGTCGCCTTTTTTCTTCGTGATCCGAGCCTGGATGTATCGCCGGCCAAATAAGTCGATAGCGAGGCTTTCGACAGATCGGTTAATCGAGAATAATGGGTCTTTGCCGACGTTGGCTTCGCCCATTCCCCATGACTTCCATCAGGCTCCGCCTCTTTGCCGTCTTTGCGGCCGGCTATTTCGTCTCGTTCCTGTTTCGTGGCGTCAATCTCGGTTTTGCCCCTTTTCTGACCCGGGAGCTTGGCTTTTCTGCCAGTGATCTGGGCACGTTGACCAGCATGTACTTTCTCGGCTTTGCCGGGGCGCAGATTCCGGCGGGTGTGTTGCTCGATCACTACGGCCCGCGTCGTGTCACATCGTGCGTCATGTTGTTGGCCGCCGCGGGCATCTTTTTGTTCGGCAGCGCGAGCAGCCTGGGCGTCATGATGATCGGCCGTCTGCTGATCGGCGTTGGCGTGTCGGTCTGCTTAGGTGGTGCGTTCAAGGCCACAGCGCAGTACTTTCCGGTGACTCAGCTGACCCTGATCAATGGTCTGGTGATGGCGGTCGGCGGCCTCGGTGGGGTAGCTGTCGGCGCACCACTGACATGGCTGCTTACGGTTACCAGCTGGCGATCGGTATGCATGGGGCTGGCCGGATTGACCGCGATCGTCGCCACGTTGATCTGGTTGTTCGCACCAGCACCGCGCGATACGCATCAGCAACCGAGTGTGCTGGAGCAATTCAAGGGAACTTGGCACATCCTCAGCAGCCGTGCATTCTGGAAACTGGCTGCGTTTTCCGGCATCAACCAGGGCGTGTTCTACGCGATGCAGTCGCTATGGGTCGGCGCGTTTCTGCATGATACGTTGCCAGCTGCTCCCGATAGCGGTGCGCGAGTTGCCACCATGGTGTCGATACTCGGTGCCGCGTTCATTGTCGGCAATATCGCTTTTGGCGCGCTGGCACGCACGCTCGAAAAGCGCGGTGTGTCGGTTTACTTGTCATCCGGTATCACGATGATGTTGTTTGTCGTCGTGCAAGCATTGATTGCGGCGCGTGTGCCTTTGCCCGAGCCGGTGCTGTGGTCGGCTTACGGTGCTTTGGGTGGCACCGGGATATTGACCTACGCCGTGCTTGCGCATTATTTCCCGGTACGTTTTATCGGCCGGGTCAATACCACATTCACTCTGGTGATTTTCCTGCTGATCTTTGTGTTTCAGATAGGCATAGGTCGTGTGCTGGGGCATTGGCCAGCCAGCGAAGGCCATTACCCGTTAGTGGCGCATCAAACCGTATGGGCTGGCCTGGTCGTGCTTCAGTTGCTGGCGGCTATCTGGTATTTCCTGCCAGGATCGCATCCCGGTTCGCACAAGCCAGCTATTCCCGACAGCCTCACAGATGCTAACGTAAGGGAATAGACACATTCAGTCATTGCGATATCGACAGCGGAGTGATCGTAACCATGACTCGGTACAAGGCAGTACAAGCGTGTGTGGGGATTATCTTTTTGTGTTTCGCATGGACGTGCCATGCGCAATCGCAAGATTGTGAGGGCGGGCAGGCGCCTGTTGGCGAAAATTCGCCGCTTTATAAAACATCCGAATTCAAACGAATGACGCGCTATTGCGCTACCGAGGCACCGGCCGGTCCGTTGAAGGACAATCTGGCCCGTCTCGAAGGCGAAGCGAATGACGGCGACGATCTGGCTGCCGCCTCGCTGAGTGCGGGACTCGGTGCATGCGCCGCCTGGAAACAGCGGAGCGATCCGTTGTTCGAGCAGCGTTGCGCGGGGATTTCCGACGAGGACATGGCCGGGCGCGGCAAATGGCTGACGATGGCCGCGGCCCGTGGCAATCGCGGTGCGCAATACAACTACGCCATGGCGGGAGCCAATACGATGGTTCCGGCTTCTGCCAAGGGGCAGCCCGATCCCGAGGACGTCAAGAATTATCATCAGCTTGCGGCGGGTTATCTGCAGGATCTGGCCGAGCAGTGCAATGTCGACGCCATTACCGCCATCGCCACCATGGGATTGGATGCCGACGGTCATTTCGGCAGTGCCCCCGAGCTGGCTTACAAATACGCCGCGGTAAAGGCGCAGCTCGATAAGAAGGCAGATTCGAATAAGAAGGCGAAGTCGGAGCCCAGCGATCCGCTAATGGCGAAGGCTCAGGCCAAGCTGCCTGCGGGGGCCAATCTGGCAACGCTCAAGAAAAATGCCGCGGAGTTTGCGCAGGATCACTGCAAGTAAGTGCTGCAGATAACGCGGCACTCAGGAGCCTGTGCGTTACCATGCGCGCGATTCCTCCATAGCCTGATGCCGTGACAACTGATCCGACTGTTCACTTTTTCGAAGGCCGTGATGGTGCCCGGCTCGCTTATCGCGAACTGGGCCACGGCCGACCGCTGATATTGATCCACGGCTACTTTTCCACCGCCGTAGTGAACTGGGTGCGTTATGGCCACGCGGCGAAGCTCGTATCGCAGGGCTATCGCGTGATCATGCCCGACCTGCGCGCGCACGGTGACAGCGCCAAACCGCATGATGCGGTCTCCTATCCGCCGGATGTGCTGGCCGATGACGGCTTTGCATTGATCGAGCAGCTCGCGCTGACCGACTACGACCTGGGCGGGTATTCGCTAGGTGCGCGCACGGCGATGCGGATGCTGGCACGCGGCGCCAGGCCGGCACGAGCGATCTTGTCGGGTATGGGATTGGAAGGGCTTGTGCACACGGCAGGGCGTAGCGAGCATTTTCGCCATATCCTCACGCATCTGGGGACGTTTCAGCGAGGCTCGGCGGAATTCATGGCCGAGGCCTTTCTCAAGACCGTTGGCGGCGATCCGGAAGCCTTGCTGCGTGTGCTCGATACGTTTGTCGATACGCCGCTGGATGTGATCGAGCGCATCGAAGTACCCGCGCTGGTGTTGACCGGCGTTGACGATCGCGATAACGGTTCGGCACGAGAGCTTGCGCAGGCGATGCCGCATGCTCGCTATGTCGAAGTGCCTGGGACGCATATGAGTGCGGTGACCTTGCCGCAGCTTGGAGCGGCCATGGCTGAGTTTTTAGGGGCGGCGTAGGCTCGCTTCGCTTCGCCTCTTGCGCCCCCTCACCCCAACCCTCTCCCCCGGCAAAGCCAGGAGAGAGGGAGCTGATTGAGGGGGCTTCAGTGTTTCGCACTTGCGCTACTTGCTCCCTCTCCCCTGGCTTTGCCGGGGGAGAGGGCTGGGGTGAGGGGGCTCTTAACTCCCTTCAAGGCAACGGATGCGCCGTCACACCCTCATTCGTAATCTTCACCGGCAAGATATGCCCACGTGCATCGAATGCCATCCGGTCGATCGATACCACGCGATGGTTCGCCGCCGTGTCGCCGATCGGCCGGCGGTGATAGACGATGTACCAGGTATCGTCTTTTTCCACATGAAATACCGAGTGATGGCCCGCGCCGGTGGCAATGGCCGGGTCCTGCTGCAGAATCTTGCCGATGCGCTCGAATGGCCCCAGTGGTGAATCGGCCATGGCGTAGGCCACGGAGTAATCCGGGCCGGTCCAGCCGCCCTCGGACCACATCAGGTAGTACTTGCCGTTGCGTTTGAACATGCAAGGGCCTTCGACGTAGTTCTGCGGTGTGATTTCCTTGAACTGACTGCCGTCAGGCAAGTTGGCGATGCCGCTGAAGTCGTCCTTGAGCCGGGCGATATTCGCGTGGCCCCAGCCGCCGTAGATGATGTAGTAGGCGCCGTCGCTGTCCTTGAAGACGAACTGGTCGATCGGCTGTGCGCCGTTATGAAACGCGCCGATCAGCGGCTTGCCGAGCAGGTCGCGATATGGCCCCTGCGGCCGGTCGGCTACCGCCACACCGATGCCGCCCAGGTCCTTGTCGTTCTGGATGTCGTTGGCGCCGAAAAAGAAATAGAACTTGCCGTCTTTGGCCACCAGCGCCGGCGCCCACATCGCTTTCTTTGCCCAGGCCACGTGCGCGGCGTCCAGCACGTGAGCATGCCGGGTCCAATGAACCAGGTCGGGCGAAGAGAACGCATCGAAATACGTCTGATCGGCATAGCGTTCGGAAGTGGTGGGATAAATCCAGTACTGGTGCTCGAAGATCTGTGCTTCCGGGTCCGCATACCAGCCCGGGAAAACCGGGTTGCCGGCATGGGCCATGATCGATGCCACGGCCAAGGAGGCGGAAACGATCGCTTTGCTTGTAAAACGCATGCCTGACTCTCTCAACGCATCGCTGTATCGGACGGGTGTGTCGCGCCCAGCCCCGGGGGTTTCCAGCCGCTGCGCTTGAGTTCTTCCTCGTGCGTGGCCAGTCTGCAAGCGGGCAGCTGTTCGTACCTGGCGACTTCATCGCGGCTACCCTGATGGCAGGCATCGATGATGTGCTGGCGCAAGCTGTCGTCGTAATAGAGGTTCAAGGGATCGTATCTGGCTGTTCGCAAGGCGTCCGCCTTGGAGGAGCAGCCAAGGATGCCCAGCGCGATGGCCACGGCGAACATGCTCAGTTCTACGGCTGAAGGCGCTCTCAGGCGCCGCAGTGGCCCTGCATGGGGCATGGATGGAGTCTCCCGTGACCTGGACGCGACAACTAGGAAACGGCGCACATGCACACGCGAGCCGGCTCGATGACCGTAGGCAATATAAAGCGGTCGGGATGGAATTGCGATGCCAGGAAACGCGGCCGTTGAGAACTGATCAGCAGTCGTGCAAGCTGATTGATCGAAGGGTAATGGGAGGAGCGTCACGCCATGGGGAATCGCCCGATGCAGTCCTGTCTGGGTCGCTGCCATTGCGGCGCGGTGCAGTTCCGGATAGAAACCGATTTCCCGGAACTGACGACATGCGACTGCTCGATCTGCAGGCGCAAGAATGCTTTGATGGTCAAGGTGCACGAAAGCCGGTTCGCGCTCCTGGCCGGCGAGGACAGCCTGAGCGAGTACCGCTTTCATACCGGGACAGCCAGGCACTATTTCTGCAAGGTCTGTGGCATCTACCCGTTTCACCGCAAGCGGGTTACGCCCGATTACCTGGGCATCAACGTGTTCTGCCTGGACGATTTCGACCCGGAAGGTATTCCGGTACGCCAGGCCGCGGGTGCGGCCATGGCGTAAATGGAGAGGGGTTATCGATCGATGGGCTCGCGCTCGATCGCGTCGATACGGTCGGGATAGAACGCTACATAGTCCTTGATCTCGGCCACTGCATCGTAAGGAGACTCGTAGGTCCACACCGCATTGACTGCGCGCTCGCCGCCGGCGGGGATGCTGTAATAGGAGCAGTCGCCCTTATATGGGCAATACGTCGAAAGCGTCGTGCGCTCGAGCAGCGTCATGTCGACATCCTTGCGCGGGATATACAACACGGCAGGGTAGTGGGCTTCCTGGAGGGAAAGCGCCTCGCGGCTATCGGCGATGACTTTGCCGCCGGCGCGTACGACCACGTGCTCGCGGTTGGGGGTGATGGTAATCGGGTGATCCGGGCCGGGTATCTTGATCGGACGGGCTGCCATGGTGGGTTCTCCTGGAAACCGATGGACAAGTGTGCTCGAAGCGATGTTCGAGGCACGTCAACCCACTCACCTTGGGGCGATTGCCGCCGTACCAAGGGTTGCCCGGAATAGCCCCGGAATAACGTTTACAGCTTCGGAATGCGGATACGGCTGATCATCAGCGAGCCGGAGAGGACGAACATCAGCACCAGCGGATGCAGACTCAGACGCCCCAGGTGCACCACGCCAAGCCAGAGCTGGTCGCCGATGGCGCCGTTGGTGGCAGCGATAAACAACACCGCCACCAGGATCAGCGAGGTCGGAATCGGCGTGCCTTCGAAATATTTGACCTTGTCGCCACCCTCCGAGAGCGTTTCGGCGGTGACGTTGTAACGCGCCAGGCGCGACACGCCGCACGCGACAAAGAACACCAGTGCCGCCTTGTCCAGCGTACCCTGCATGCCGCAGCCGTAAGCGATGGCGGCGGGCAGCACGCCAAAGGAGATCACATCGGCCAGGGAGTCCAGCTCGCGCCCCATCGCCGACGATTTCTGTCGCCAGCGCGCAATACGCCCATCGAGCACGTCGAAGATCAGGGCGATCACCGCCAGCGCGCAGGCCTGGTACATCCAGTAGACGTTGCCGTCGTCCAGATAGGACATCACCGAAAATATCGCGCTGACGCCACACACGGCGTTGCCCAGCGTGAACCAGTCGGCGAGGTGAAACTCGCGGATCATCGAAAAGGGGGTATTGGTCGGCATGGCGGGAGATTAGCGCAACGGCGCAAAGGTTCCCAAGGGCAACCGTTCCCAAGGGCAACAGTTCCCAAGGGTCTGGCCACGGGACGTCACTCGTGCCCAATGGCCCATGGCGTGACCTCGGCGGCTTCCATTACGGTGCCAGGCACCGCCAGCCCCGTGGGTGATGCGCGGACGGCATAATGCCGTGATCCGGCACGGTCACATCTCTTGAAGGGGATATCGATGAATTTGCGTTTGCTCTTGCCCGCTTTGGCGCTGGTCGCGACATGTTCCGGGGCGCCATCGTCATACGCCGACGATGCGCCGATCGCTCATCGCATCGTTCGAGTCACCCTCGACGGCGCGGTCGATCACCCGACGTCGGGGCGGCTATTGGTGTTCGCCACACTGGCGTCCACGGCCAGGCAGGCGGCCAAGGATGGCAAGGTGACAGAGGTGGACATGAATCCCCTCATGCCTTCGGCGGTGTCCATTGCCGCGCGCGAGGTGGCCTATATCGCGCCGGGTACGAGCGTAGATGTCGATGTCGACGGCATCACTTTTCCCGCGGCATTTTCGACGTTGCCGCCAGGAGATTATCTTTTCCAGGCGGTGCTCGACGTCGATCACAGCTACAACTACACCGGGCGACAGGCGGGTGACCTCATCAGCCAGGTCGTGCCGGTGAAGATGGTCCCTGGCGGTGCCATTCCCACCTTGAAGCTGACCCAGGGCGTGCCGGACAAGAGCGGGCCATGGGTGTTGCCGCCCACCGCGCCACAAGAGGTGCGTGAAGCCTTGCCCGAAGCGCAGAAGCACGCAGCGGACGAATCGATGGTCAGCCCGGCACTCAGCGCGTTCTGGGGACGCCCTGTGTCGATACGCGCTCGTGTGCTCACTCCGCCGGGATATGATTCCAAGGCCTCGACGCGCTATCCGGTGGTGTACTACACGCACGGTTTTACCGGCGGCTACAACCGGTTCGGCTCGACCATGGCAACCGTCTGGAATGCCATGGCCAGAAAGCAGATGCCGCCGATGATCTGGGTTTTCGTCGACCAGTCCGGACCGACCGGCACGAACGAATTCGTCGACTCGGTCAACAATGGGCCGTGGGGCAGGGCGCTGACCGAAGAATTGATTCCGTCGCTGGAAAAGCGCTATCGCATGGATGGCAAGGCCAGTGGACGCTTCCTCAATGGTCATTCGTCAGGTGGTTGGGCAACGCTGTGGTTGCAGACGCGCTATCCGAAGATCTTCGGTGGAACCTGGTCCACATCGCCTGATCCAAGCGACTTCCATGACTTCACCGGCGCCGATCTGTACGCCGCCAACGCAAACATGTACCACCATGCAGATGGCAGTGCCATTCCGCTTATCCGCGACAAAGGCAAGGTGATCGCCACGATCGAGACATTCGCCAAGCTGGAGCGCGTCATCGGCCCCTATGGCGGTCAGTTCGCGTCGTTCGAATGGGTGTTCTCGCCGCGTGGCACCGATGGCCGGCCCGAGCCGATGTTCGATCGCGATACCGGCAACGTCAATGCCGATGTCGTTGCGTACTGGCACGACAACTACGATATCGCCGCGCGCGTTCAGAAGAACTGGCCGTCGTTGAAGCCAGACCTGGATGGCAAGATCCATCTGATTGTCGGTACCGCCGACACGTTCTATCTCGACGGCTCGGCGCACAAATTCCAGGCCGTGCTCGATGGCCTGCATGCCAAGAGCGATTTCCGTTATCTGGAAGGGAAGACGCATTTCGATCTTTACGTCGAGGGCGACGATCGCAACGCGTTAATGAAGAAGATCTCGTGGGAGATGTATCAGGTGGCGCGCCCCAAGCAGTAGTCGCCGATAGGTTCATCGCCTCATCATCCCGGCGCAGGCCGGGATGATGAGGGAGTGGTTCCAGGGCGTTCCTGTTACGCCTTCCCAAGCTCCGCCTTGAGCTTCTCCAGCTCGGCGTCAACGTTGCTGTTGCTGCGCAGGTTCTGCAACTCGCGCTCCACGCTGGTGCGATGATCAAGCGGGTCCTTGAGCACGCCTGCCTGCATGAGGTCGCTCATCGCATCGGCCTTGGCCTGCATGCCGCTGACCTTGTCCTCGGCCCGACGCATCGCATCGCCCACATGGCTCAAATGGTCGCCCACGCCGGTGATCGACTCGGTCACCTTGACCTGTGCCTGTGCCGCGGCGTAGCTGCTCTTCATCACTTCTTTTTGCGTACGGAATTGCTCGATACGGTCTTCCAGCGTGCGCTGGTAGCCGATCAGCTTGTCCGCCTGCGCCGCGATATTGGCCCGTGCCTTGCCCAGCGTGTCGACTTTCTCGAGCGCGGCCTGGCGCTGTGACAGCGCGGCGCGTGCCAGGTCTTCACGGGAGGACTGCAATGCCAGGCGGGCGTTTTCCTGCGCCTGGTCGGCCTCTTGTTGTGCGCTTTGAATCTGCCGTTCCAGCACCTTCTGCTCGGTGACCACTTCGGCCAGATGCTGCTTGGTTTCCTGCAGGCCGCTGATCATCTTTTCATAGGAGAGATCCAACGTTTCGTTGGGGTCTTCCAAGCGGTCCAGCAGTTTCTGTGTCTTGGCCTGCAGCAGGTCCGCGACGCGTCCGAGAATGCTCATGATCGTTGCTCCAGCTTCAATTGTTGACGGATAGCACCAGCTGCGGATCGGGAATCCGCGATGCATCCGGTTCTGTCGAGATCGGCGTCACCGCCGTGCCCACCGCGAAGAACTCGATGATATGCGGCTGCCAGTTGTGCGAGCCTTCATGCAGATCGACACCGACAACACCTTCGGCCTGTGCCGCGATGGCTTCGTGCTGCATGCGTTCCATGGCGATTTCGCGCGCGTCGTAGAGCGCCTGCGAGAAGTTGGTGAGCTCGGTATTTCGGCCGACGTTGCCCAGCGATTTCAACATGCCCTGGTGAGCGACGTGATAGACGCATGAGCCCATGACCATTTCCAGCGGACGATAGCCGGCTTGCAGCAAGGTCCAGAAATCCTGGCCGGACAGGTCGGAAGTAAACGGCTTGCCCTTGGGGCCCTTGTAGCCCGGATGGCCTTGCGCGTGTACCACGCCCGTGCCGATGGCGATGAACTCCAGGATGTCGTTGTCCCATTCCAGGCGCTTGACGGTCAATTGCACACCGACGATGCCGTCGGCGCCCATGCCGCTGGCCTCTTCGCGCATGCGCGACATGGCCAGTTCGCGGGCGTGGTACATCGCCTGCGAGAGCACGTTCATCTCCTGGCTCTGTCCCCACTTGGCGTACTGAATGCCCAGATGGTAGATGCACGAGCCGACGCACAGCCCGACCGGTTCGAAGCCCGCCTTGCGGACCAATAGAAATTCATTGACCGAAAAGTCGGAGGTGAAGATGCCGCCGGGATGCCCTTCACGCCGCAGACCTTTCAAGCGTTCCAGCGCGGGCTGAGGAATCGAACTACCGTCGCTCATATCGAACCTTCTTCCTGATTGGTGTTGTAGATGTTGCGATGGGTGGATGTGGTATCGAGCAGCGGAGAGCGGCCATCGCACATGTCCACGACCGTGCGCACCGGGTGCGTCATCGAGCGATGGCGCTCGGTCTCGATCACGGTGCCGATCACGATGTGGCGCCCCAGGTATTGCGTGCCGCCGTTGTTCTGATCCTGTTCGACCTTGATGAGCTCGCCGAAATGCGTATGTGCCAGCACGCCATTGCCCTGGCGGTGCGTATCCTGGCGCAGTTCGATCAATGCCTTGTGGCGCACGCGCTCCCAGAAGCCGCCAAGCTCCTTGAGCGGTTGGTTTACCCAGCCGCCTTTTGCATCGAGGATGCGCCAACTGGAGCCGAGCCATTCGTAGTGTGCGCCGACGGCAATGCCTACCGGCACGATGTTCGCCTCAAGCAGGCGAGCGAATTCCAGTGCGGACACGGTCGATACGATCGGCTCCGGATTCGGTGGGATGCCTTCGATGCGCACTGCGGTGCCGATCAAGGTGAAATCCATGCTTGCGCCGACATCCAGGTCGATCTTGCGCATGCGCACGTCGACGATGGCATTGGCGCCGGCCGCGGCGGCTTCTCGCTGTATGCGGTGCAAGGCGCTGTGCCAGCCGCTGGCATGGCCCTGGGTCCACGAATACCCATAGTGGTACCAGCATGTGCCCGATACCGTGGCGATCGGACGGATGCCATGACTGCGCGTCAACGCCAGCTCCGCCGCTGTCATGGTGGCGATCCAGGGCAGTTTGCCCTGCGCCGTATCGGCCAGGCGTTGCGAGACGAAGGCGGGCGGGCGATGCAGCCGCAGCGCTTCTTCCCAGGCTTGCTGACGTTGTTCGTTGCTGCCGGCAAAATCCTGTTGCTGATCGCCGGGATTCGATGGCGCTTGATTGTTGGAAGTGCCACTTTTGAAACGGTCAAACCAGGACATCCAGGTCTCCAGAGCCAGCGTGGTGCATGTGATAGCAGTACGCGCACATAGGCGGAAATGCGGTCGGTGAAAGTGCGGCGATTCAGGACATCAAAAAGTCGTGCAACACGTCTTGCGCGGAGCCGGCCTGCTCGGCAAGCGTCTGGATATCTTCGCGCAACGCATCGAGCCACTGAGGCACTTCCATGCGTTCGGTCATCAACGAAACACCGTGCACGACTTTGCTGCGTTGTGCCGACAATCGGCCGCCTTGCAGCGTCAGTTCGTAAACATGGTTATGCGCCTCGACATGGATGCTGGTGACGTGGCGCGTCTTGGAGAACAGGCTGTCTTTCTGGCGCTCGACGCGTACTCGCGCAGGCACGGCCCCCTCGAGCCGTACCGCGAATGCTTCCATAAAAGCCTTGAGATCGCTTTGCGCCCTGCGAAACCACGCCGCACTCAAGTCAAAATCATTCGGTAGACCGCTCAAGCCAGTGTCCCTGTAACTGTCTGACTTACCCTTGGTCGATTCAGCTCCGACATGGCGGTTTTCCAAACCTTTTAGCCATGTCTCCCAATTAATCTAGCACGCGCCCAGGCGGTGTCGTCCAGTGCTGGTCTGGCGCTATTTCTTGCGTTTTACGAGATGTGTCGGCAACAGGTTTAGCTATGGCAGCGCGGCTCTCGTGCAGCCATCAAGGGCGAGGCCTGAATCCATTGGGGAACAGATAAACCACGTTATCCGCTTCGATGGCTTGCTCTTCCATGGGTGCGAACTCGTCGCTTTCGTAGCGGTGGCCTTGCGGCGCGCTTTGTTCTTCGGCTTCCAGCGTGCCGATCAGTTCGGTGAGATAGATGTCGGCCTCGTGCTCGGTCGCAAAGGCTTCGGCGGGCTCCACGGCGGTCCAGAATGGCAGTCGCCATTTGCGGTAATGCGTTTTTCGCCACACGGACGCGACGTACATGCCGTCGTCGCTGCGGCGGAACAGATAGGCAATCAGGTCGACAGTCGGGACATGGCGTACAAAAACCAGCGTGTCGCCGTAATCCAGATCGACGGACCAGATGCCGCCATGCTTCTCTTCCCAGAGCATCAAGCACTCGCTTCGTGAGGGCAGGGGGCGAATAGTAGGTTATTCATGGTCAATCCTACGCGGTCGGGTCCAACGGTATCGCGCCGGTGAGCCCAGTTTACAATTTGGCGCCAGTTTGGCCGATGGGCACGGACCTTGCTTTATCGTGGATAGCGGAGCGGGGGCTTCGTTTGCACCGGGAAATCCTATGCTGTCACCACAAGCGTTGCAGGACGCTCACGCCGTCCTGGCCGAGTCCAATGCCAAGATCGCGAAGCTGCGCCAGGTCGAGCCTTATCTGATCGACCTTTCCCTGCGGGAAAACCCGGTCGGTTCGCGGGTGGGTCAGACCCTGGCCGACAAACTGGCCATCCTCCCCAAATTGCGCGCCTTCGGTTTCAAGCACATTTCATTGGGAACGCTCGATTACGCCATGCCGGACGATCTGGAAGTCGACGACGACTTCATGATGTACCTGCATAACAACGGTATCGATATGACCGGCTGCTTCGCTTTTACGGCGGTGGGTGCGGTCGCGCAGGACGGTACGTTCACTCCCGATCCGTCATTGCTCAAGTTGCAGTCGTACGGTGTGCCCAACACCGTCATGGAAATCTATCTAAGCACAGCCTATGTGAAGACGCCTGAGGATCTGCAAGCTCTGCGTCGTAGCCTGGTCGCCAGCATCGCCTGGGTGATCGAGCATATCCGCGGCGACGATGGCGGTCGGCCGAAGATTTTCATCAATATCGTCGACGGCTGCGATGCTTTTACCAGCGCGCTGGATGCCGTTTGCGACGTGCTTGCCCTGTTGGCCGAACAACCGATCGAAGGCGTGACGTTCGAGGACGATCGCGGCACTTTTTTGCCGTTTCAAGTCGGCGCATTTGTGAAGATCGCGCGCAGCTTCCTGCCGCCGCCGTTGAAGCTGCTGGTGCACCTGCATTCCGGCGCCGGCTTCGAAAATGCGGCTGTGATGGAAGCCCTGCTCAACGGGGCGGATGGGGCATGGGGCGGTCTGCCCAAGCGGGCGGCGATGATAGGCCATGCGTCGTTGGGCGAACTGATCGCCAATCTGATCCGTGTCGGCAATCCGCATATGCAGCAGGCCTATCAGGTCGATCAGCTGCTATCGCTGGCGACCCGCCTGCAGGTGCTGGACGAGGAGGGACCGGTACCCGAGGATCTGCCGATTTTGGGCAGCAATGCCTACCGATTGTCACTTAGCAGCTTTGCGCAGATCCCCGGGCAATTCATGGACCTGCCGCCCGAAGCGATCGGCCGTGCCGGCTACAGCTACCGGGTTTGCCCTGTGGTCAGCGACCCGCCGGTGATTGCCGGGCGTCTGGCCGAAGTTACCGGGCGTCCGGCCGAGGTCTTTCCGCTGGCGTTGACCCAGGAAATGATTCGGTTGATGCGCGAAGACCTGCGGTCTGGTATCCGTATCGTCTATGACGAGCCAACTCACCTGCTGGAACTGCTGGCGCGCGCGGCGGTGAACTGCCGTTGGTCCTTCGATCCGGCGCTCGATACCCGTGGCGAAGACTCGCCGCTTGCTTCGCTCTGAGGTTTACGATGTCCGAGATCGACAATCTGGCCACGGACGGTGCCGTTTATAAAACCCTGCTGGAATCGACCCGCGCGATCCCCTGGAAAATCGACTGGGCGACGATGCGTTTTGCCTATATCGGCCCGCAGATCGGCGATCTGCTCGGTTGGGACCCGGCCAGCTGGATGACCGTGGACGACTGGGCCTCGCGTATCCATGAGGAAGATCGCCAGCGGGTCGTGGATTTCTGCGTCGCGCAATCGATTGCCGGCGTCGATCATGAGGCCGACTATCGCGCATTGACGCGCGGCGGCGACTACGTATGGATTCGCGACGTGGTCCATGTGGTACGCAAGGAGGACGGGTCGGTGGATTCCCTGATCGGCTTCATGTTCGATATCAGCGAGCGAAAGAAGACCGAAGAACAGCTCGTATTGCTGCAGCGTGAGTTGGAGGAAATGTCCTTCAAGGACGGCCTTACCGGCGTGGCCAACCGGCGTCGCTTCGATTTCATCATGGATGTGGAATGGGGCAATGCACGGCGCAACAAGCAGCCGATGTCGCTGATCATGCTCGATATCGATTACTTCAAGCAGTACAACGATCACTACGGTCATTTGCAGGGCGACAGCTGCCTTAAGCAGGTCGCCGCCATCCTGAGCGAGGTGGGAACCCGGGCACGCGATTTCCTCGCGCGCTTCGGCGGTGAGGAGTTTGTGTTCATTCTCCCCGAGACCAATGCGAAATCGGCGATGAAAATCGCCGAGCGTTGCCGGGAGATGCTCGCCACGGCGCAGATCCCGCATGAAGAGTCGCAGGTCGACCAGGTGCTGACCGCAAGCATCGGCGTCAGCACGATCATTCCATGCCACGACGACATCATGCACGCGTTTATCGAAACCGTCGACCGCCGTTTGTATCAAGCCAAGCAGAAGGGCCGGGACCGGATCGTGGCGGGAGACTGACCGCTGTCAGCCTCCCGTCACGCTCAATGCGAGGCGACCGGGTTGCCCGACGCATCGCCGATGTTCGCGTCCAGAAATTGCAGCATGCGTGTGTAGAAATCCTTGCGATGATCGTCGTCGAAAAGGCCGTGGCCCTCCCATGTGTACTCGAAGTACAGCGGGGGATGGCCGGCCTTGCGCAAGGCATCGCGCATGGCTTGAGCATGTTGAATCGGGACGCGGCCGTCGAGCGTCCCATGTGCCAGCAACACCGGAACGGTGATTGACGACGCCAGTTCGACCGGAGAGCGTGAAGCCAGCTGTGCTTTGTCCTGACCCAGGACAGTCTTGAGATAGAGCATGCCGTAGTGATTGCGATGGATGTCGCCCCAGGTGTACATGCGATTAAGATCGTAGACACCTGCCATACCGATGACGCAACGATACAGCTGCGATTCGCGGGCAGCGCCCATCAACGCGGCATAGCCGCCGTAGCTGCCGCCGTAGATGCACACGCGTTTGCCGTCGACCAGACCGTTATCGATGGCCCAATGCGTGGCATCGGTGACGTCGTCCTGCATCGCCGCGCCCCACTGGCGATAGCCGCGCTCCATGAAATCGCGCCCGAAGCCGCTCGAGCCACGGTAATTGATCCGCAGTACGGCGTAGCCATGCTGGGCGAGCAGCTGCGTTTCGGTGTTGTAATCCCAATCGTCGCGGACGTAGAACGGGCCACCGTGCACCATCACGACCATCGGAGGCAGATGATTCGTCTGCGCAGGTAGCGTCATGAATCCGTTGAGCACGAGCCCGTCGCGGGCCTTGACCGAAAATGACTCGGTCGCCAGCTGCTTGTTCAAGTCCAGCCAGGGCTTTGCATGAAACAACAGCTGTGCTTTGCGAGCCTGCTTGTCGAACAGGTAGAACGAGCCGGGGTCGCGATCGCTGGACGTCTCGACGATCAACAGGTTGCCGTCGGCGCTGGCGCTGATGACGACCGGAAGGCTGTCGGCGAACGTTGCCCCAAGGGCTCGGCGCCACTGCGCGTCGGCGTCGTTTCCATTGAAATAGCGAGGCGTCGGCCGCCCGGGACCGAAGGTAGCGCCGATCGGTTCCAACTGGTCGAGACTGAAGATCACGCCAAGGGGATCGGACGTCGTGTCGTGCAACAGGTCCTGGCGCGTATTGTCGGCAAAGTCGTAGCGCTGCAGCACGTCCGGGCCGGACTTCTGCTCGGTGATCAGAAACGCGAATTTGTTGTCGCGGCTGATGCCCTTGGGTTCGATATAAATGTGGCTGCTCTTGCTGTCGTTGATCAGCTGCCATTCGCCCTTGCTGTCGCGCACGTAGGCTTTTTCTATGCCGTCTTCGTCTACCGCCCAGGTAAAGCGGGGTTGCCCGGCGTGATCGATAAGAAACTCGGCGCCTTCCACCGGCGCGACAGTGACCGATTCGCCGCGGCTGGTAAGGTGTTGAGTATCGAGCTTGAACAGTTCGGAAAGACACTTGTTGTCTACAAACTTGCAACGCGTTACCAGGATATGGCGATCGTCGCCTTCGATCACACCTGAAAAATTGTCCGGCAGCGGCTTGGCATGCTTCTCGTGGATATTGAGCAGAAACAACTCGGGAGCGACCGCGGGTGCGGCATACGTACCGTCGCGGCGATTGGCCGCGACCAGCACCTGCTCGGAGCCGAGCCATGCCAGCGACGTGACTTCACCGCGATCGCCAGGATCGATCTGGGTGACCTGTTCCAATGACTTGCGATCGAGCACGGTCACGGTCGTGCCGTGTTCTTCGTGATGTGCGATGGCCAGGTATTGGCCATCGGGTGAAATCTTTACCTGTTCGTACTGCGCCCGCTGCAACAAGCCCTTCGTGACGTCATCGGCGACAACAGCTGTCTGCGAGCCCGCGCCCAGCGCGAAGCCTAGCCATACCCATGCCAACATGCTTTGGATCCCCCATCCTCAGGCCGCAAGACTATGCGGCAGCTTTGGGTCCGGTGCAACGGGCTGCTTTCTGGCCCTGGCTGTTCTTATAGACTGGGCGCCAGACTACCCATTGGCCGTGCCATGCCACAGCGTCCATTCAAGCAAGTCGATGTCTTCACCAATACGCCTTTCAAGGGGAATCCCCTGGCCGTGGTGCTGGATGCGGAGGGGCTGAGCGACGAAGCGATGCAGGCGATCGCGCGCTGGACCAACCTTTCCGAGACCACGTTCGTATTGCCCGCGGCGGTGCCGGGCGCGGACTATTCCGTGCGCATCTTCACGACCGACCGGGAGTTCGTGTTTGCCGGGCATCCGACGCTGGGCACCGCCCACGCATTGCTGGAGGCGGGCTTGCAGCCGCGAACGCCGGGACGGCTCGTGCAGCATTGCGGTATCGGCCTGGTGCAGATCGAGATCGGCGATGACGGGCAGCTCGCATTCCAGACTCCGCCTGTGCAGATCGATGCCTTCGACGAGGTATTGCGGCCTTTGTTGGCCGCCGCGCTTAGAACCGATGCCTGGCATATACAGTTGATGCCGGCGCGGGTGGACATGGGCAATCGCTGGCTGGTGGTTGGCCTGGCCGACGCACAAGCCTGCCTGGATGTGGTGCCTGATGTAGCTGCATTGCACACATTGCTGCATAAAGCCGACATACACGGCGTTGCGATATTCGGAATGCATCGACAAGGTGTATCGGCCGATATCGAAGTGCGCGTCTTCCTGGTGGAGCAGGGTTCATTGATGGAAGACCCCGTCACCGGTAGCGCCAATGGCTGCATTGCCTGGGTGCTGGAAGTCAACGGCATGATGGGTGTGGCGGCAGGCCAGGAGTCGTACATCGCGCGACAGGGCACCAAGCTGGAGCGCAACGGCATGCTTACGGTGCATTATCGCGGGCAGACACCGTGGATCGGTGGGCATTGCAAGACGCTGATCCAGGGTGTCATCGCGGCGGAGTTCCATTAAGCGTCACCATATTAAGCGGGGGGCAAAGCTATCCATGAACGGGGAATACCGCGATGGTGCAAGCAAAGCTCGTTTCCGCCAAAAAGGTCTCGCGCTCAAGCAAGACAGCTGCGACGAAAAAACGAAGCGCTGCCAAGGATAGGGTCACTATTACTCATCCGGAACGGGAGGTTTTTCCTGGCGAAGGGATCTCCAAACAGGATGTAGCCGACTATTACCGCGCGGTGATGGCGCAGTTTCTGCCAGGTATCCAAGGCCGGCCCATGTCGGTGATCCGTTGTCCCTCGGGTGTGGGCGAAGGGTGTTTCTTTCAGAAGCACATCATCGATGGACTCAAGCACACGCCGAGTGCTCGCCTGAAGGAGGAGTCCGGGGGATCCGGAGATTATCTCTATCCAGATAGCGCCGAGGCAGTCATCGAGATGGTGCAGTTCGGTGCGATCGAATTTCATCCGTGGGGATCGACAGTAAAGGATTCGGAGCATGCGACGCAGCTGATTTTCGATCTCGATCCGGCGGCTGATGTCGAATGGCCACGTGTTGTGCAAGGTGCTCGTTGTGTGCGCTTGCTGCTGGGCAAGCTGGGTCTGACATCCTTCGTGCGGACAACGGGAGGCAAGGGATTGCATGTGGTCGTGCCGCTGAAGCCGGCTTGCGCCTGGGACGCGGTCAAGCAGTTCGCGCGCAGTTTTGCCGATACGCTGGCCAAGACCTATCCGGATGAGTTCATTGCCGTAGCGAACAAGAACAAACGTCGCGGTCTGATTTTTCTGGACTACCTTCGCAATGCGCGTGGCGCTACCAGCATCGCATCGTATTCCCTGCGCGCTCGCCCAGGCGCGCCGGTGGCCGTTCCGCTGCGCTGGGAGGAGCTAGGCAAGATCAAGAGCGGTGCTCAATTCGACATTCGTTCCTTGCCCAAGCGGCTTGCGCGTTTGCGTAAAGATCCATGGGAAGGTTTCGACAAGCTGCATCAGGATTTATCGAAACTTTCTTTCCCTGAGCATGTTTGATTCAGCCGATAGTTTCCTAGGTGAAGCTGGCGCGATGCTTTGTCATTTGCATCACACGGTGTGACGAACTGAACGCGGAACTTGGACACCTCGTTGACGGCAGAGGCCGCATGGTGAAAGCACAGCAGCACCGCTGCTTTTTGTGCAACTCATCCTGCATTCCCGCCGAAGGAGACGAAGATGTCACTGATTCTGTTGATCGTGCTTATAGTTCTGCTGATCGGTGCGGTTCCGGCCTGGCCGTATAGTCGAGGATGGGGTTACTACCCCAGTGGGGGTCTGGGCCTGGTGTTGATCATCGTGCTGGTCCTGCTGTTGCTGCGCGTTATTTAGATGCAGCCAGCACACACGATGTTTGACACATCCTTACCCATCATCGCATTGGTGCAATCGGGGGTGTCCGATGCCGATATCATCGAGACCAGCCTTCGAAGCGCCGGCATGCGCAATCCCATCGTGCGTTACGACACGGCGGACGCGCTTATCGACACGCTGTCGAAGGAGGAGACGCTTTCGGTCGCGATAGCAATCGTCGAAAGTGACGCATGGAAGCGACTTGCCCCTTGGAGGGACGCCGTTCCGCCACATCCGCTACCGGTGATCGTTACCTTCGAACACGATGGCGAGTTGCAGGCGTTTACTCAGCTGCGGGTGGTGAATGCCACGGGGATGCTCAAGCCGTTTGCACCCAGGACACTGATTCGCATGTTGGAGCCGCTGCATTGCCGCTGGTTGTTGATGGAGCGGGAAGGGAATGAAGGTACTGTTGAGTAAGTAGCAGGCTCGCTTCGCATCGCCTCTTGCGCCCCCTCACCCCAGCCCTCTCCCCCGGCAAAGCCAGGGGAGAGGGAGCCAAATACACGCAACGTTGAAGCCTGCCTCAGTCAGCCCCCTCTCCCCTGGCTTTGCCGGGGGAGAGGGCTGGGGTGAGGGGGGCTTTTAATCCTAACGAGGAATATCCGTCTCGCCATACTCAACATCCAGCCGATTCTCAATGTCCTTGATCGGCCACGAACATCCGTATCGTTCTGCAGCCGTTCGCGCAGGGTTTGCAGACAGCGTGCCTGTTCATTATTTGATGATGGCATGGCGATGGTTTGACCTCATCGATTCAGTGCACCGGATCGCCCACCGGCGGCGGTTCGCCCGGGTTTGGCATGGGCGGCTCGGACGGCGGTGGCGTTTCCGGCGGTGCGCCGGGTGGAACCTCAGGCGGTAATTCAGGATGTGGCGGGCCAGGCGCAGGGCCCGGTTCTGGCGGTACGTTCGGCGGTGGTGGCATTGGTGGGCTGGGCGGTGGAATTTCGTTGGGAAGATGTGCATTCGTGAGCATGCAGTGCGCCTCATGGCATGAGTGAGCACCACTGACAGCAGCTATCTCAGCGGTCATGATCGGCAAGCTCGCGTGCCAGTGCCAGATGGTGCTGCAGGATCGGTAGCTTGGTTTGCGCAAAGTGTCTGATATCGGGATCGGTGCTGTTGCGCGCCGTTTTCGCGAACAGCTCTACTGCGCGCTGGTGCGACTGCACCATGTCGTCGACATAGGCGCGATCGAAATCGTTGCCGTGCAGGCCTTCCAGTTGCTGCTGTGTATCGTTGGCCGTCGCCGGCGGTTTGGCTGGTTCGGCGTCCTGTTTGAGATTGGCCAGCGTGACCAGTTCACGATCGATCTGCATATGGTCATCCAGCAGTTGCTGGGCCAATTGCCTTGTCTGCTGCGCACTGGCTTGCGTGAGCGCCAATTGCGCAAGTGAAACTTCTGCGGCTCCATCGTTAGCCGCCTGCTGCAGGAACTGGCGGTCGCCATTGCCGACGCCGTGCGTCGCCATATCGCTGGCATGGCTTACCTGGGCAATCGCTATGGGCGCTATGGCCCATAGCGATGAACCTGCCGACAGGAGGATAAAAAGAGTAAGTCCAATGGCACCGGATTTGAGCATGGGACATCTCCTTTGACTCCGGGGTGGCTAGTTCTCCACGCGCTTTCGCCGTCCTTTTCCGCCCTTGCGGCCGATCTCGGCCATGTGCTGACGATTCGCGCTGACGGCTTCACCACCCTTATGCCCGGCTTGACGTGCTTCTTTCGTGTCGAATTCGTGTGCGTGACCACTCGCATGGGCCGCCAGGCCGCCCCTGCGGGCGATCTGGGCGCGTTGCTCGGCATTCAGCCGGGCGAAACCGCGTAAAGGCTTGCTGGAGGTTTCTTCACGTTCAGTCATGGGTTCGACTCCGTCGTTCATGGCCCTGTTTTAAGAACTGCAATAACGCCTTCTGCGTCATTACACTGCACCGATGACTACTGCCATCGTCTGGTTTCGCCGCGACCTTCGTCTTGCCGACCATCCTGCGTTGCACGCGGCCGCGTCCTCGCATGAACGCGTATTGCCGCTGTATATCCACGCGCCGGGGGAAGAGGGAGGCTGGGCGGCGGGAGCAGCCGGTCGCTGGTGGCTGCATCATTCACTGTCATCGTTGCGGGCGGCGTGGCGAAAGCACCGTGCCGATCTGTATATCGGCAGTGGCGAATCGTTGTCAGTCCTGCGTGAGACGATTCACCGTAGCGGCGCAACTGCGGTTTACTGGAACCGTTTATATGAACCGGCGTCGATTGCACGTGACTCACATATCAAGAAAGTCTTGCGTGCCGAAGGAATCGAGGTGCGCAGCTTCAACGCTGCCTTGTGGTGCGAGCCTTGGGACATAGCCACTCAGCAAGGGCAGCCCTACCGCGTGTTTACGCCGTTCTGGCGAAATCTGCGTCCGCAGCTCACCCTGGAGACGCCGTTGCCCGTACCCACGCCCCTGCGCGTGGCGGATATGTCCGGCAGCCTGCCGATCGAGGCGCTGGATCTGCTGCCGCATATCGCCTGGGACGCGGGCATGCGCGAGGCATGGACGCCGGGCGAAGCCGGGGCGCAGTCGATGTTGGAACTCTTCGCCGACGATGCCCTGAACGACTATGCGAACGGGCGCGATATCCCATCGCGGCATGGCACCTCCCGGCTGTCGCCGCATCTTCACTTTGGTGAAATTTCACCGCGGCAGATTCATCACGCCCTACACCTGGGCACGCAGCGGCGCGATCTCAAGCGCCGCCCCGATCTGGAGCCTTACTTGCGTCAATTGGGGTGGCGCGAGTTTGCGCATCACTTGCTCTACCATTTTCCGAACACGCCAAAAGAGAACTTCAACGCCGGTTTCGACCGTTTCGTGTGGGCAAAAGCCAATCAAACGCAGCTCAGGCGATGGCAGCAGGGGCGAACCGGCATCCCCTTGGTCGACGCAGGTATGCGCGAGCTGTGGCACACGGGCTGGATGCACAACCGCGTACGCATGATCGCAGCCAGCTTCCTGACCAAGAACCTGCGCCAACATTGGCAGCATGGCGCACGCTGGTTCTGGGACACCCTGGTCGACGCGGACCTGGCCAACAACACCATGGGCTGGCAGTGGGTGGCTGGCTCCGGCGCGGATGCCGCGCCATATTTTCGCGTGTTCAACCCGGTCACGCAGGCGCGCAAGTTCGACCCGACAGGCGCTTATCTGCGCCGCTGGCTACCCGAACTCGCCGAGGCGTCGGACAAGTTACTGTACGAACCGTGGACGGATCCGGGTCTGCTCAAGCGCACCGGTTACCCGGCGCCGATGATCGATCTATCGGCATCGCGGCAGAACGCGCTGAGCGCGTATCACGCCATGCGCTGATTCAACCGACGACGTCGGGTGTCTGCACCTTGTCCTGGCGTTTGAGCAAAACGGCAAGGACAGGTGGCGTGACCATCGCGGTGAGCAGGGACATCGCCACGATGATGGCGTAGATGCGATCGTTGAACACGCCGGCCGTCAGGCCCAGGCTGGCGATCACCACGCCCACCTCGCCACGCGGCACCATGCCGAAGCCGACGATCACCGCGCCGCGCTGGCCCAGCGACAACGCGCCTAGATAACCGCCCAGCAGCTTGGAGATGATGGCGATCACGGTCACGATCGCGAGCATCCACAAGGCCTCGGCGTTGGCCAGCTGGTGCAGGTCGATCTTGCTGCCGGTGATCACGAAGAAGAACGGCGTGAGCAGGGCGAGCAGCGGCTGGACCTGTTTCTCCAGCGTGTGCTGCTGGCGCGTTTCCGAGGCGATCATGCCGGCGAGGAAGGCCCCGATGATCGCGGCCAGGCCGAACAGCGTGGAGAGATAAGCCAGGCCCAGGCATAGCGCCAGTACGATCAACAGCGGCGATTGCGGGTTGGTCGGGCGATCCAGCCAGGACGAATTCCAGCGCATCACCTTGGCGCCGCCCAGGCCGATCACAGCGATAAAGCCGATCGCGCCGGCCAGCACCATCAATAGATGCGTGATGTTGAAACCTTCGCCGCCTTGCAGCGACGTCACCACGCCAAGTAGCAGCATCGCGAGAATGTCGTCGATCACCGCGGCGCCGAGAATCACCTTGCTCTCCGTGCGCTGCAGCACCCCCAGTTCCTGCAGCACGCGCGCGGTGATACCGGCCGAAGTGGCGACGAACGCGGCCGCGACAAACAGCGATTTGCCCCAGTCGAAGCCCGAGCCATGCGCCCACAGGCTGCCCATGCCGAACGGAATCAACACACCGAGCACGCCGACCAGGACGGCCGATTTGCCCACGCGCTTGAGATCTTCCAGGCGTGTTTCCAGGCCCACCGAGAACAGCAGCAGTACGACGCCGATTTCGGCGAGTACATCGAGCGGGGTGCCGGCGAGGATTTCTTCCGGTTTGATCCAGCCCAGCAACGACGGCCCGATCACGCAACCGGCAGCGATTTCGCCGACCACGCCGGGCAGTTTCAGTCGTTGCGCGATCTCGCCGCCGATCTGCGCGGCAAGAAACACGATGAAAAGGGTCAGCAGGATGTCGGCAGCATGCATCGCAGGATTCTTCGATTCAGTCCATGAAGCTGAATCGTACATGCTCTTTCCGAGCTGTGCCTCAACGAGCGGCCTGTCCGCGATCCTTTTTCAGCTGCGCAAAGATCTGGCTGGCGGCAGCGGTGATGACGGCCAGCAGGACCACTGTCCAGCGGAAGGCCGCCACATAGTCATCGTGCGCGTCGCCTTGCAGCAGTGCTTCCATGAGCAATGACGCCAGTGCGATGCCGAAACTCATCGACAGGTATTGCGCGGTCGAGGCCATCGAGGAGGCCATCGAGGCGTATTTCACGTCGAGATCCTGATACACCAGCGTATTCATCGCGGTGTACTGCAGCCCCATGAAAGCGCCGTAAAAGAACATCATCAGCGCAATCACCCACATCGGCGAACCGCGGCCGAGCAGGGCGAACGACGCCAGCAGCACGGCGACGATGAGGGTATTGGACAGCAGCAAGCGTCGGTAACCCATCAGGATCAGCAGGCGGTTGATCGCCCACTTCGCGCTGATCGAGCCGACCGCCTGCGGCACCATCATCAGGCCCGCCATCAACGGCGACCAGCCGCAGCCGACCTGCAGGAACAGCACCACCAGCAGGAACATGCCCGACACGCCCAGCCGGGTAAACAAATTACCCGCGATCGCTACCCACACATTGCGGATGCGCAGCAGTGTCAGGTCCTGCACCGGATATTCGGTGCGGCGGCTATGCCAGACGTAGAGGGCGCCAAAAACCACCGCAAGCAAGGCGCTCAGGCCGATCTTCGGCCACTGGCCGACGCCACCGGCCAGCTCCGAGGCGGTCAGCAGCATGGCCGAGGCGGCGGCAAACAGCAGGAAGCCGAACAGATCGAAGCGATGGGCGTGATCGAGCCGGTAGTCGGGCATGAACCGGCGATTCATCCACATGCCGGCGATGCCCACCGGCACGTTAATGAGAAAAATCATGCGCCACGACGCGAATTCGGCCAGTGCGCCGCCAAGCAACGGACCAAGTACCGAACCGAGCAGCCCCACCGTGGCGACCGTGCTCATCGCCCGCACGAAATCCCGCTTGTCGATGCTGCGAACCAGCACATAGCGACCCACCGGCATCAGCGCGGCACCGCCCAGGCCCTGCAAGACACGCGCGCCGACCAGCTGGGGCAGGGACTGCGCCATGCCGCACAACAGGGAGCCAATGGTGAAGACGGCGATGGCTACGGAAAACACACGGCGCGTCCCGAAGCGGTCGCAAAGCCAGGGACTGGCCGGGATAAAGATCGCCAGGGTCAACACATAACTGGTCAGCGCGGTGCGCATGCCCAGCGGCGTGACGTGCAAGGCATCGGCCATGGCTGGAACCGCCGTGTTGACGATGGTCGAATCCAGCGCCTGCATGAAGAAGGCTGCTGCTACCAGCCAGATCAGGCCACGATGGCCGGCGTAGTCGTTGTGACCAGGAGGCACGGGGTTGGTGCCGGGCGGCGTGCTGGCGGCGACGGCAGCAGGGGCGGAGGCGGGGAGTTCCGCAGCGGCGGCGGTTTCATCTGACATGACCCGCCTATGATAGCTGCTACGGCAGCTTGATTTTTTTCGATAGCGCGACCAAAGTCAGTCGCTTTTCATCGTGGCCGCAGAACAGCCACGCGTGTGTACATCGTCGCGCCGACACCACGCTTAAAGGATTAAAAGCACCCCATGACTATCCCCAAACCGCCCATTCTGTTGTCCAGCCTCGACCTGAAACGTCTCGAAGCCTTGCTGGACAAGATGCCGCTCGCCGAAGCCGAACGCCACGAAGCACTTGCCTCGGAGCTGGCCCGTGCCGAGGTGGTCGAGCCTGCGGCCATCCCGGCGAACGTCGTGACGATGAACTCACGCGTGACTTTCGAAGACGAAGCCACCGGCGACGCGACCACGGTGACCCTGGTCTATCCGAGCGCCGCCGGCGCGGCCGGCACGGTGTCGATCCTGGCACCGGTGGGCAGCGCGCTGTTGGGGCTGGCCAAGGGCCAGCATATCGACTGGCCCACTCCGGATGGGCATGAGCGCCGCCTGCGTGTACTGGATATCAGCTACCAGCCCGAAGCTGCCGGCGATCTGCATCGCTGAGCTTCAACCACCTTGGCTGAACTGTTGGCGGCAGGCTTCCATCATCTGCGCAAGCACTGGGGCGGGGATTTCGAAGCGGGATGGCAACATGTAACCGCCCGGCACGCGCATCCGCTGTACGCCGGGCTTGACCTGATAAACGATGCTGGCCTGGTGACCGACGTTTTGCAGGCCGATCGACTCGATCTCCGTCCAGCGGCGCGAAACGCCTTTGCGCAACGCGCTGCTGACCGAGAAGCCTTCTTCGTCGATGCGCAGGGAAGCCGGGATCAGGCGGCCCAACAAGCTCAGCGCGGCAAGGAGGGCGAACAGAACAGCACATGCCAGTGCGCCCCAACCGCCCTCGTCTCGATAGATCCACACGGCTGCGCCGGACATGACTGCACACAAAAGTGCGGCGAAAATGCCTGCGCCGCGTTTGCCTCGTAATACCAAGGGTAGGCCAAGGGCGACTTCGTCGTCTTCCAGGTTCAGCTGCGTATCGGTATCCATCACGGGATGGTAGCGGCAGGCCAAATGGCTCGCCACGGGCTTTCGCATCGCCGGCATGTGACGGCGCGCATCAAATCGCTAAACTTCGGCGGCATGAGGACCATCGCATGAGCCAGCCCAACGCCAAGACCCGAGCCGCCGACCTGCGCGCGCAGCTCGAACACGCCAACTATCGTTATCACGTGCTCGACGATCCGGAGATCCCCGACGCGCAATACGATGCCTTGATGCGCGAGCTGGAGGCGCTCGAAGCGGCGCATCCGGAGCTCGCGGTTCCCGACTCGCCAACACGCAAGGTCGGTGCCCGCGCGCAAGGCGGTTTCGCCGAAGTGCGCCATGCCATACCCATGCTGTCCCTGAGCAATGCCTTCGAGCAGCCCGGCGACACCACGCGTGAACGCTTCCACGAGGTGGCCGAGTTCGAACGTCGCATCGAGCAGACGCTGGACCGGCGTGACCCGGTGTTTTCGGTCGAGCCCAAGCTCGATGGCCTGGCGATCAGCCTGCGCTACGAGGACGGCTTATTCGTGCAGGGCGCGACCCGCGGCGATGGCGAAACGGGCGAGGACGTGAGCGCCAACCTGCGCACCGTGCGCGCGATTCCGTTGCGCCTGCGTGGCCAGGGCTGGCCGCGCGTGCTCGAAGTTCGCGGCGAGGTGATCATGCTGCACAAGGACTTCGAAGCCTTCAACGAGCGTGCGCGCACCACGGGTGAAAAGCCGTTGGCGAATCCGCGCAACGGTGCGGCCGGCTCCCTGCGTCAGCATGATCCGGCCGTGACCGCGCGGCGCAAGCTCAGCTTCTTTGCCTACGCCGTCGGCGTGGTCGAAGGCGCCAGCCTGCCGCCCACGCATTCGGAGACACTCAAGTTGTTGCGCGAGTGGGGCTTTCCCGTGTCGCCTGAAGTCAGCACGGCCAAAGGCTTCGACGGGCTGATCAAGTACTTTGAGCGCATCGGCGCCAAGCGCGACAGCCTGCCGTACGACATCGACGGCGTGGTCTACAAGCTCGACGACTATGCCGGCCAGCGCGAGATGGGTTTTGTGTCGCGTGCGCCGCGTTGGGCGATCGCGCACAAGTTTCCGGCGCAGGAACAGAGCACGACGGTGGAGGCGATCGAGATCAATATCGGCCGCACCGGTGCTGCAACACCGATAGCACGTCTGGCGCCGGTGCAGGTCGGTGGTGTCACCGTCACCAATGCCACGCTGCACAATGCCGACCAGATTGCGCGTCTGGATGTACGGGTCGGCGATACGGTGATCGTGCGCCGTGCCGGCGATGTCATTCCGGAAGTGGTGCGCGTGGTACCCGAAAGTCGTCCCGCGCATACCAAACCCTGGCAGATGCCGACGCATTGCCCGATCTGCGATTCGGCCTTGCTGCGCGAAGAGGGCGCGGCGGCGTGGCGTTGCTCGGGCGGTTTGATCTGCGCAGCGCAACGCAAGGAGGCCCTGATTCACTTCGCGGCGCGTCGCGCGATGGATATCGAAGGCATTGGCGAGCGCTTCGTCGATGCCCTGGTCGACTTCGGCTATGTGCACACGCCGGCCGATCTGTACAAGCTCACGCTCGACGATTTCCTCGAAATGAAACGTCGTGCCGACGAGCGCGACGGCAGTACGCCGGAAACCGTCAAGGCCGGCAAGATCGCCACCAAATGGGCGGAGAATCTGATCGAGGCGATCGAGGCCAGCAAGCACACCACCTTGCCGCGTTTTCTCTATGGCCTGGGCATCATGCATATCGGCGAAAGCACGGCCAAGACGCTGGCATCGTGGCTCGGGAGCCTGGATATCATCCGTGCGATGCCCGAGCCGGTGTTGCTTGTGTTGCCGGATATCGGCGGCGAAGTGGCCAACTCCATTGCAGGGTTCTTTGCGCAAGAAGGCAATCAGCAGGTCGTGGATGCCTTACTGGCTGCGGGTATTACCTTCAGCGACGAGAGCACGCCATCGCCGAAGCTGCGCAAGCAGTTGAGCCTGTCGGTACTGCTCGACAATGCAAAGATCAGCAAGCTCGGTCCCAAGAGCACGCGCCTGCTGGCGGAGCATTACCCGACGCTGGACAAGTTGATCGCCGGGGGCTCGGCCCATTGGATCGTCGCCGGGTTACCACAGGCGGCGGCGTCCGGCCTTGAGGCCTATCTGGCCGACAAGGCATCGCTGACGCCGCTGCGTGAGGCCGAAGCGGCCATGCACCGGTTGCTCGACGCCATCCCCAAGCACGCTGCTGCGGAAAGCGCGCCACTTGAGGGCCAGACCATCGTGCTGACCGGCACGCTGTCGTCGCTAAGTCGCGAAGAGGCCAAAGAGCGCCTGGAAGCCCTGGGTGCGAAGGTGGCGGGCTCGGTATCCAAGAAGACCAGCTTTGTCGTTGCCGGTGAAGCGGCCGGGTCGAAGCTGGACAAGGCGCAGGAGCTGGGCGTGGAGGTTTGGGATGAGGCGGCGCTGGTGGCGTTGTTGGAGAAGCACGAGTAGGTGAGAGGCTTACATGTTTTGTTGTGGGGCGATGCTTTAGATGGTGGCTGGAACATAGAAGCCTTAAGGGATGTTTTTGTGCCCTGGGGTTTTATGGATCACGTCAAATCGCTGCGCAAGCTTGCTACCGATGCAGAGATCAGGCTTTGGTATCGCTTGCGGGGTGGGCAGCTTGGCTATCGGTTTCGCCGGCAGCATCGTGTTGAGGGTTTTATTGTTGATTTCAGTTGCTTCAAGCGCAGGTTGGTCATCGAATTGGATGGTGGTCAGCATGTGGAGCAGGCTGAATATGATCGGCGTCGAACGCTTAGGTTGAATGAAGCTGGGTATCGTGTGCTGCGATTCTGGAACGACGATGTCTTGCTCAGGACGGATGCGGTGCTGGGTGAGATCTGGCGTGCGCTGAGGCAAGAGCCCCCCCTCACCCCAACCCTCTCCCCCGGCGAAGCCAGGGGAGAGGGAGCTAAGTTACGTAAGCGCCAAACACTGAAATTACCTCAGTCAGGCTCCCTCTCCCCTGGCTCTGCCGGGGGAGAGGGTTGGGGTGAGGGGGCGCTCTTAAAATTTAAGCACCACAAAGCCATACTCCCCCAATGCCCCACGTAACCCGACACTCGACCACCCAGGCGCAAGCTCTCCACCTGCGCGCCAGCCTCTACACCCTGATCCGCAAGTTCTTCGCCGACCGGGATGTGCTGGAGGTCGAAACCCCGATCCTCTCCGCAGCCGGCAACACCGATCCAAATATCGAAAGCTTCAGCACGGCATTCACCGGACACGTCGACGCCGGCGCCCGCGAACGCTGGCTACGCACATCACCAGAATTCCCCTTGAAACGCCTGCTCGCCGCCGGCGTCGGCGACTGCTACGAACTCGGTCGCGTGTTCCGCAACGCCGAAGCAGGCGGTCGTCACAATCCCGAGTTCTCGATGCTGGAGTGGTATCGCATCGGCTGGGATCATCGACGTCTGATGCAGGAAACCGTCACGCTGGTGGAAGCGGCACTGGCCCTGGCAGGACGGCGCGCCGAAGTCGTTGTCGAAAACTATCGCCAGCTTTTCCTCGATGAACTCCTGCTCGACCCTTTGCATGCACCGATCGATGCCTTGCGCGAGCCACTCGAGCCCTACCGGATCGACCCGGAAGGCTTGAATCGCGATGACTGGCTGGACCTGCTGATCACCCATGTCCTGCAACCGGCGTTTCCCATCGACCGCATCACGGTGATCCACGATTACCCCGCCAGCCAATGCGCCTTGGCGAAAATCCGTGCTGGCGATCCGCCGATGGCCGAGCGTTTCGAGCTGTACCTGGGCAAGTACGAACTGGCCAACGGCTACCACGAACTCAACGACGCGGCCGAACAACGCGCCCGCTTCGAGCGCGACAACGCCATGCGCCGCACACGTGGCCAGCGAGAAATCCCTGTCGACGATCGTCTGCTCGCCGTGCTCGATCGGATGCCCGATTGCGCCGGCGTGGCGCTGGGTATCGAGCGCCTGCTGATGTGCCTTGCCGGCAGCGATGCGATTGCCGACGTGCTGGCGTTCCCTTTCTCAGAGGCTTGAAATGTCACCACCCTTATTGAAGGCGATCCATCACGTCGCGCTTATCTGCTCCGACTATGAGCGTTCGCGTGATTTCTACAGCAAGACGCTCGGCCTGCGCATCGTGCGCGAGGTGTATCGCGAAGCGCGGCAATCGTGGAAATGCGATCTGGAAGTGAGCCCCGGCGTCGCGCTGGAGCTGTTTTCGTTCCCTTCGCCACCGCCGCGGCCATCACGCCCCGAAGCACAGGGGCTGCGCCATCTGGCATTTGCCGTGGACGATATCGATGCCGCAGTGCATCGCCTCCAACAGCAGGGCGTCGCATGCGAGCCGATCCGAATCGACGAATACACGGATCGACGCTTCACTTTTTTCGCCGATCCCGACGACCTGCCGATCGAACTGTACGAACAAGGCACCCCATAAACGACAACGGCCCGCATCGCGACGATGCGGGCCGTTGCGTGAAACCACGCGCTCAGGCTTTCTTGTCTTCCAGCAAGCCGCGATAAATCAGGCCGCCCACGGCGCCACCGATCAGCGGCACCACCCAGAACAGCCAGAGTTGCCCCAATGCCCAGCCGCCCTGGAATACCGCCACGGCAGTGCTGCGTGCCGGATTGACCGAGGTATTGGTCACCGGAATGCTGATCAGATGGATCAGGGTCAAGGTCAGGCCGATCGCCAACGGTGCAAAGCCGGTCGGTGCCAGCTTGTGCGTGGTGCCGTTGATGACGATAAGAAAGAACGCCGTCAGCACGAACTCGGCAACGATCGCCGATTGCATCGAGAAACCACCCGGCGAATGCTCGCCATATCCGTTCGAAGCGAAGCCGCTGGCCGCAGCGTCGAAACCCGGCTTGCCACTGGCGATGAGGTACAACACGGCGCCAGCGGCGATACCGCCGATAACCTGCGCAATGATGTACGGCACCACGTCCTTGGCCGGGAAGCGGCTGCCGGTCCACAACCCCACGGTGACCGCCGGGTTGAAATGCGCGCCCGAAATATGCCCGACGGCGTACGCCATCGTGACCACCGTCAGACCGAACGCCAGCGCGACGCCGGCAAAACCGATACCCAGTTCAGGAAAAGCCGCAGCAAGCACCGCGCTGCCGCAACCACCGAAGACCAGCCAGAACGTGCCGAAAAATTCGGCGGTCAAACGCTTGCCCATACTCATCGGTTCTCTCCTTGCAACGAACGATAGGGAAGGGTGATTTGCTCTGCCTCCGGAACGCCCCCTTAAGAGACGGCGCTAGGCTAGCAAAAGTGGGAAGGGAGGGAAGGCTGTCACGTCAGCTAGTAGTGTATCTTCGCCCTCCGGGTCTTTCTTTAGGATTTGTCCGATGCAAGCCGCAACACCTTTGTCGCCCGACGTGGTTCCCTCTAAATCGCTGAGCCGTGCCGATATCAAGACACTTTTTCTTGCGGCCCTGGGCGGTGCATTGGAGTTCTACGACTTCGTCGTATTCCTGTTTGTGGCGGCGCAGCTCGGGCATCTGTTCTTTCCGCCGGGCACGGCGCCATGGCTGGCCAAGTTGCAGGTGTACGGCATTTTCGCCGCGGGCTATCTGGCGCGGCCGCTGGGCGGCATCGTGATGGCGCATTTCGGCGACCGCTCCGGCCGCAAAAAGATGTTCACCTTGAGCGTCTTCCTGATGGCCTTGCCCACGCTGGCGATCGGGCTGCTGCCCGTCTACGCGCAGATCGGCATCGCCGCGCCGATCCTGCTGTTGTTGCTGCGCATCACCCAGGGCGTGGCGATCGGCGGCGAAGTGCCAGGCGCATGGGTGTTCGTGGCCGAACATGCCCCGCCGGGGCGCGTCGGTTTTGCCTGTGGCAGCCTGACTTCGGGCCTGACCATCGGCATCCTGATCGGCTCGTTGGTGGCCGCGTGGCTGCATCATGAGCTGACGCCGGAACAGATGCTGGACTGGGGCTGGCGCGTGCCGTTCATCATCGGCGGTGTGTTCGGCTTTATTGCTGTATGGCTGCGCCGCTGGTTGCGCGAGACGCCTGTGTTCGCGGCGATGCGCGAGCGCAAGGAGCTGAGTCGCGAGATGCCGCTGCGCAACGTGTTGCGTGGTCATCTGGGCGGCGTGGCGATCTCGATGCTGACCACCTGGATGCTGACGGCGGCGATCCTGGTATTGATCCTGATGCTGCCGAATCTTGTGCAGAAGCCGTTTCATATCGCGCAGGAAGACGTCTCCCTGGGTAACAGCCTAGCGGCGTTCTGCCTTGCCGTCGGCTGCATTTTCTACGGTTGGCTGGTCGACCGTATCGGTGTGGCTTGGGCCTTGATGATCGGCTCGCTGGGGTTGCTGCTGGGCACCTATGGCCTGTATGGCGATCTGGCGGCCGGTGGCAGCCACTTCCTTACTTGGTATCCGGTGGTCGGTTTTCTCGTCGGTGCAGTGGGTGTGATCCCCAGCCTGATGGTGGCGGCATTTCCACCGGCGATCCGTTATTCGGGTCTGTCGTTCGCCTATAACGTGGCCTATGCGATTTTTGGTGCCAGCACGGCGGCCTTGATCGACTTGCTGGCTGAGCGCGCGGGGCAGACGGCGCCGGCGCATTACGTGGCGATCACCGCCGTGGTGTCGATGCTGGTGGCGCTGTATGTGATGGTGCGGCGGAAAGTGCTGGTGAATTGAAGCGTTGTTTTCTTGCAGTGACCTTCCCTGACTCGTCATTCCGGCCTACGCCGGGATGACGAAGTAGGCAGGGTCGATCGCGGAACCTAAAAATCCAACTCCTGCGCCGCACACAAATAATCCACCATCGGTGCAACCCGCTTGAACGTATCGACCACCCAGGGCAGCAATTCGCTGGAGCAGGCGAGTTTGTCGTCAAAGCCCTCGCCGGCGGCGAAATCCTTGCGCTTGAGGTCGTCGATCAGTTCGTGCTCCGGGTCATAGCCGCGCGGCGGCCGAGTCAACGACTCACCCCAGAAGGTGAAGTGATCGCGAAACGCCTTGCTGCGCGTGGCACGCTTCCAGGCTTCGGGATTGTCGGCAAGAAAGCCGCGGATACGCTTCAACGCGTCCGGTTCCGGATGCCACATGCCCGCACCACCGAAGCAGTCGCCCGGCTGGATATGTAGATAGAACGCGGGCGCCGGAATCTCATGGCGGCGCTCATGAAAGAAGCGCGAACCCTGCCAGTTCTTGTACGGCTGCTTGTCGTTGGCAAAGCGCGTATCGCGATAGATCCGATAAAGCGAGCCGCCGCTCTTGCGCGGATCGGCGCGGTAATGCGGACTGATCTTGGCAAGCGGTGCCTGCAGGTCGGTAATCAGGTGGAGAAACGGCTCGCGCACGTGGCGCTCGTAGTCGTCCTTGTGTTCCTGAAACCAGCTGCGGTTGTTGTTGCGTTCCAACGCGCGCAGAAATTTGAAGGTGGCGGGGCTGAAGTAGCTGGTGGGCATGGGCGGGTCAGGCGAGGTTGGCAATTCCCGAGGCGAGTTCGTCGCCCCAGGCCTGGAGTTGGTCAAGCAGCGCAAGCTTATCGTGCCGGCTCGGATCGGTGCGCAAGGTCTCGATCTGCGCGAAGTAGTCGTCCAGCGTCAGCCCGGTCAAGGGGCCTGGCCGGGTCAGGCGGTCGCGGCAAAACTGGTCCCAGCGCAGACGTTCTTCGGCATCCAGCGTCTCGGGCCAGTTGCGTGCGCGGTAACGGAACAGCAGTTCCGGATAGCGCGCATCGCGAAAGGGGAAGGTACGCCCGCCCATCTGATCGGGCGGCGTGGCGCGGACATCGGCCAGCAGGCGCTTGTCGGCATCGGGTAGAAAGGCGCCATAAAGCCCCAATTCGGGATCGGCGGCAGGCGGCAGGTCGGTACTGCGGCGAAACACTTCGCGCAGTTTTTCGTTCAAGCCCGACGCCGCGACCAGCTTTTCACGATGTGCCAGGCAGAGCTCCAGATTGAGCTGAAGCCGTTCGTGATCGACGCCGTTCAGTACCGAGATCGGCGCCAGCGCCGGCGCACGGTTGGCGCGCACGGTACGTAGCGGAATGCGTTCGACACCCTCAGGCAGGTCCGCCCGTGCCACGAAGACGCGGTCAGCGATATCGTCCGCATCGAGCGCCAGCAGCTCTTCGGGATCGGTCGACAAGTCGTAGATGATGATCTCGCCGGGCCGCGTCGGATGCGGCGTCAACGGCACGATGACGCTCAGGCAATGGCGGCTGGCGGGGTATCGCGACGATACGTGCACCAGCGGCGTCATATGCACCGTGTCGAGCAGCTCGAACACTTTCTGCTTGCGGCGCAGCCCGTAATACCAGTCCCACAGGCGCGGCTGACGCACGCGTATCAGGCGTGCCAGATCGATCAACGCGTACACGTCCGACAGCGCATCGTGAGCGCGTTCCTGCTGCAAGTGGTTGGCCTGCGCCAGATGTTCCAGCTTGAAGCTGGGCGTGCCGTCCTCGCGCGTGGGCCACACGATACCCTCGGGCCGCAGCGCCTGGCACATGCGCACCAGGTCGATCAGGTCCCAGCGCGAGTTGCCGTTCTCCCACTCGCGCCCATACGGCTCGTAGAAATTCCGGTACAGCATCTGCCGGGTGACTTCGTCGTCGAAGCGCAGCGAGTTGTAGCCGACACCGCAGGTGCCGGGCTGGGCCAGTTGCTCTTGGACTCGCGAGGCGAACTCCGCCTCGATCACACCGTCGCGCTCGGCCTGCTGGGGCGTGATGCCGGTGATCAGGCAGGCCTCGGGGTTCGGCGGCATTTCGCGCGGCGGCTTGGCGAAAAACATCACCGGCTCGCCGACGATCTCCAGCTCCATGGTGGTGCGGATACCCGCGAATTGGACCGGTCGGTCGCGCCAGGGATCGGCGCCAAAGGTTTCGTAGTCGTGCCATAAAAACGTCTGCATGCCCACGATGATGGCATGGACAAGCTATCGGTGGGGCGCCTGCTGCTAGACTGCGCGTCCAGGAGGGTGCATGAGCCAAGCGAACGACGACAATCTGATCTGGATCGATCTGGAGATGACCGGCCTCGATACCGACGCCGATTCCATCTTGGAAATCGCCACGATCGTGACCGACAAGGACCTTCACGTGCTGGCCGAAGGGCCGGTTTTCGCGATCCACCACCCGGTCGAGCGACTGGAGGGGATGGACGCCTGGAACCGCAACCAGCACCGCCGCTCCGGCCTTTGGGATCAGGTGCTGACCTCGACCGACGCCCACGATATTGCCGAACAGGCCACCATCGACTTCCTCAAGCAATGGGTGTCCAGCGGCAAATCGCCGATGTGCGGCAACTCCATCTGCCAGGATCGACGCTTCCTGCATCGCCAGATGCCGCGCCTCGAACGCTACTTTCATTACCGCAACCTCGACGTGTCCACGCTCAAGGAGCTGGCCCGACGCTGGTCGCCATCGATCGGCAAGGGGTTCCAGAAGGAGTCGGCACACACCGCGCTCTCGGATATCCGCGACTCGATCGAAGAGTTGCGCTATTACCGCGAGTACATGGGCGCGCTAGGCGGCGCAGGCTGATGTCGATCGATCTGTTCGCCACCGTCCTGGACTGCGCCGGCCGCAAGCTGGTGCTCGATCGCCCGCGTGTGGTGGGTATCGTCAATGTCACGCCCGATTCGTTTTCCGACGGCGGCAAGCTTGCCGATACGGATGCAGCGGTCGCGCATGCCTTGAAGCTGGCGGGCGAGGGCGCGGACATGCTCGATATCGGCGGCGAGTCGACGCGTCCTGGCGCGGCCGATGTGTCGCTCGACGAGGAGCTGGCGCGCGTCGTGCCGCTGATCGAGCGGCTGGTGGCGCGTACGGATCTGCCGATTTCCATCGACACTTCCAAGCCTGAGGTGATGCGTGCGGCGGTGGCCGCCGGTGCGGGCATGATCAACGACGTCTACGCATTACGTCGCGAGGGTGCGCTCGACGTTGTGGCCGAACTGGGCGTGCCGGTGTGCCTGATGCATATGCAGGGCGAGCCGCGCAGCATGCAGGACGCACCGCAATACGACGATGTCGTTGGCGAAGTGCATCGTTTCCTGATGGACCGTGTATTCGCCTGCGAGCTGGCCGGCATCGACAAACGCAAGGTGATGGTCGATCCCGGTTTCGGCTTCGGCAAGGATCTGGAACACAACCTGGCGTTGCTGCGTGCGCTTGAGCGCTTTAGCGACCTGGGTAGCGGCGCTTATGTGGGGCTGTCGCGCAAATCGATGATCGGCAAGCTGACCGGTCGCGACGACCCCACCGAACGTGCCGCCGGTTCCGTAGCGGCGGCTTTGATTGCAGTTCAACGCGGTGCGCGCATGGTGCGCGTGCACGATGTCGCCGCCACCGTCGATGCGCTGGCGGTATGGCAGGCGGTGAAGGCGGGCGATCAGGCGCCGCGCCGCGATGATCGGCCGGCCATGCCGCGCTGGCCCGACGACGAATAATCCATAACCCGCTGGAGGGGTGCCGGCGATTTCCCCAAAAAATATGCAGGGTGTAAGCATGAGTGAACGTAAATACTTCGGCACCGATGGCATTCGCGGTCTGGTAGGGCAATGGCCGATCAGCGCCGATTTCATGCTGCGCCTGGGGCGCGCGGTCGGTGCCGTACTCAAGCGTGAGCAGGTCAAGGGCCGGCCGATGGTTTTGATCGGCAAGGACACGCGCGTTTCCGGCTATATGTTCGAATCCGCGCTCGAGGCGGGCCTGGTCGCCGCTGGCGTCGACGTCGGCCTGCTCGGTCCGATGCCCACGCCTGGCGTGGCTTTTCTGACCCGCTCGATGCGTGCGCAGGCCGGTATCGTCATCAGCGCCTCGCATAACCCGCACTACGACAACGGCATCAAGTTCTTCTCGGCACAGGGCGAGAAGCTTTCCGACGCGATCGAACACGCGATCGAGGAAGAGATCGAAGCCGACTTCATTACCGTGCCGTCCGAGCAGCTGGGCAAGGCCACGCGCGTCGACGGCGTGCTGCGCTACGCCGAGTTCTGCAAGGCTACGCTGCCGGAAGATTTCAGCCTGCGCGGCATGAAGCTGGTGGTCGATTGCGCCAATGGCGCGACCTATCAGGTGGCGCCGAAGGTGTTCAGCGAACTGGGTGCCGAGGTCATCGCTATCGGCAACCAGCCGGACGGCTTCAATATCAATCGCGACGTCGGTTCGACCCATCCGCAAGCGCTGCAAAAGGCGGTGGTGGAGCAGGGTGCCGATCTGGGTATCGCTTTCGACGGTGACGGCGATCGCGTGCAGTTGGTCGATCGCTTCGGCGTGCTGGCCGATGGCGACGACATTCTCTACGTGCTCGCGCGCAGCCTGCACGCGAGCGGGCAGTTGCGCGGCCCGGTGGTCGGCACGCTGATGAGCAACTACGGCCTGTTCCTGGCTCTGCGCGAATTTGGCGTCTCGCTGGTGCGCGCCAATGTCGGCGACCGTTACGTGCTGCAGCAGCTCAAGGAGCACGACGGCATCCTGGGCGGCGAGACGTCCGGTCATATCCTCTGCCTCGACCGCGCCACCACCGGCGACGGTATCGTCTCCGCGCTGGCCGTGCTCGAAATGTTGGCCAACGCCGGCCAGGACCTGGCCCAGGCACGCCAGGGCCTACACAAGTTCCCGCAGGTGATGGTGAACGTGCGCGCCGAAGGCGCTCGCGAGGCCCTGCAGACCGAGGCGGTGCGCAAGGCCCTGGCCGAGGTCGAGCAGACCCTGCAAGGCCGTGGCCGCGTGGTATTGCGCGCTTCCGGCACCGAGCCGCTGGTACGCGTTACGGTCGAGGCCGCCGACGAGGCGGAGGTGAAACACTTGGCAGACACCCTGGCTGCTGTCGTAAAATCCGCAGCCGAACGTTTGTGAACCTGACATAAGAGTTCCGCAGGTCGCCATGGAATGGCCCGACGTGCCCCGCCCCTGCGGTGGCGGATTACATCGACCGCACGCCAACTTATGGACATGTCATGAAAAAGGTTCCCACTCTCGATATCCGTCGTTTTGACACCGATCGCGCCAACTTCGTCGCCGAGCTTGGCGCGGCCTATCGCGAATTCGGTTTTTGCGGCATCAGCGGCCACGGTATTCCGCGCGAGCTGATCGATGGCGCCTACGACGTCTTCCAGCAGTTTTTCGCGCTGCCCAGCGACGTCAAGATGCAGTACCACCTCAAGGGTACGGGCGGCGCGCGCGGCTATACGCCGTTCAAGGTCGAAACAGCCAAGGACAGCAAGCACGCCGACCTGAAAGAGTTCTGGCATGTCGGTCGCGAGATCCCGCGCGATTCGAAATTTGCCGATGTGATGGCGCCCAATATCTGGCCGTCGGAAGTGCCGGACTTCAAGGAAAAAGGCTACGGCCTGTTCGAGGCGCTCGATCAGCTGGGCTCGCGTGTATTGCGTGCGCTCGCCTTGCACATCGATTTGCCCGAGAACTATTTCGAAGACAAGACCGATCTGGGCAACTCGATCCTGCGTCCGATCCACTACCCGCCGATCACCGAAGAAAACATTCCCAACGTGCGCGCCGGCGCGCATGAGGACATCAACTTCATCACGCTGCTGGTCGGCGCGAGCGCCGAGGGCCTGGAAGTGCTCAGCCGCGAAGGCGAGTGGCTGCCGATCACCACCGAGGGCGACACCATCGTGGTGAATATCGGCGACATGCTGCAGCGCCTGACCAACCATGTATATCCGTCGACGACGCACCGAGTGGTGAACCCGCAGAACGAGAATGCGCGCAAGCCGCGTTACTCGGTGCCGTATTTCCTGCATCCGAACCCGGATGTGGTGCTCGATCCGGTGCCGCAGTGCGTGACGCCGGACAACCCCAGCCGTTACGACACGTCGATTACGTCGCATGAGTATCTGTTGCAGCGGTTGCGTGAGATCAAGTTGATCTAAAAAGCCCCCCTCACCAGCGTCAGGGGAGAGGGAGCCAAAAGCACGCACGATTCAAACTTGCCTCTGTATGCCCCCTCTCCCCTGGCTCTGCCGGGGGAGAGGGCAAGGATTTCACCGTCGGCGATACCCTGACCTGCAAACGCCAATGATTGTGTTTTGCGCTCGCGTGGGTTTTCACTCGGCACGTTAAAGTGACGGCGACTCACCGGAGCGCCGACCATGCCCGCCACGCCGCACGTCGAAAAACACTTCACCGCCTCCGACACCGTTCGCGATGTCGTCATCGGCATGGCCGATGGTCTTACGGTGCCGTTCGCGCTGGCAGCGGGTCTGTCCGGTGCGCTGGCGGCCAGCCATGTCGTTGTCGTAGCAGGTGTCGCTGAAATCGCCGCTGGCGCCATTGCGATGGGCTTGGGCGGCTATCTGGCAGCGCGAGGCGATGCCGACCACTACGCGGCCGAACGTCGCCGTGAACTCTACGAAGTGCGTGAGCTTGCCGATGAAGAAGAACGCGAGATCGTGCAGATCTTCGGCCGGTACGGACTCAATCGTGCAGCTTGCGCGCCGATCCTCACGCACTTTCACAACAACCACGAAGCCTGGGTAGATTTCATGATGCGCTACGAGCTTGGACTCGAAGCGCCGGAACCAGGGCGTGCGCTGCGTAGCGCGCTGACGATTGGCGGTGCGTATATCGTCGGCGGCCTGGTGCCGTTGCTGCCCTACATGCTGATTGGCGAGCTATCGGACGCGCTGCGCGTATCGGTGGTTTGCACGTTGATCGCCCTGGCGGTGTTTGGCGCCGTGAAAGGACACTTCGCAGGCATCAAGCCTTGGCGTGGCGCGTTGCAGACCGTGGTAGTCGGCGGGATCGCTTCGGCAGCCGCGTTTTTATTGGCTAAATGGATCGGTGGCTAACTAGTTGCTCCCTCTCCCCTGGCTTGGCCGGGGGAGAGGGCTGGGGTGAGGGGGCTGGGTGCTCGCGAAAACTTTGATCAATTCGAGCTCTTCACCCGTCCTGCCCCAAATCCCGATACCTGCGCGACTCCCGCCCCGAAAGCCACAACCCCATCCGGTCCGGCATCAACTTCACCAATGCCTTGATAAACCGGTTCACCCGCCCGGTGACATACACGACATCACCGCGCTCGGTCGCTGCAATACCTTGTTCAACCACTTCCTCCGCGCTCTGCCACATAAAGTCCGGCAACTTGTTCATCATGTCGCGCGTGCCGGTGACGTCGTGGAACTCCGACCAGGTAAACCCGGGGCACAACGCGCACACGTTCACGCCATGTCCGCGGTTCTCCAGCGCAAGCGACTGCGAGAACTTCACCAGATAAGCCTTCGATGCTGCATACAAGGTATGCCCCGCCGACCCCGGCACATGTGCCGCCAACGAAGCGACATTGATGATTCGCCCATAACCGCGCTTGCGCATGCCCGGCAGCAGATGCCAGATCAACTCGGCAGGCGCCGTCATCAAGACCTGGATAAAATCCGCCTGCCGTTGCCACGGCACCTTGTCGAACGTACCGGGCACGCCGTAACCGGCGTTGTTGATCAGCCAGTCCACCTGCAATCCCTGCGCATCCAGTGCGTCGGACAACTGCTGCGATGCAGCGGGATCGGCGAGATCCGCCGCGATCACCGTGACGTTGCGGCCATGCTTCGCCCGTAACTCTTCAGCCAGCGCTTCGAGCCGGTCGACGCGTCGCGCCGTCAACACCAGATCATGACCGCGTGCTGCAAGTGCACGAGCAAAGGCGGCACCAATGCCGGCGGATGCGCCGGTGACGAGACTGAGCGGTCGTGCTTGGGACATGTGGATCCATGAGTGGAAAGAGCGCCGACGATCTTCGCAGGTGCGCAGCGTTGCTGCTATGTGGACGCACCCTATAAGCTTGCGATTCTTCGTAGTAAGGAATGCTCGCCATGCGCAAGAAACTCGTCGCCGGTAACTGGAAGATGCACGGCAGTCGTTCGATGGCCACGGGCTTGGTGGGCGATATCGTTGCGAGCCTCCCTTCGGATATCGATGTCGCCGTGTTTCCGCCGTTGCCGTATCTGGCTGCCTTGATCGAGCAGTACGCGAGTTCGGGCCTGGGCTTCGGTGGGCAGGACGTCAGCGCGCACGAGGGGCAGGGTGCCTATACCGGCGAAACCTCGGCCGCGATGCTGGCCGACGTCGGCGCCACCTGGGTGATCGTGGGCCATTCCGAGTGCCGCCAGTATCACGGCCAAAGCGACGCGCTGATCGCCCGTAAATTCGCCGCCGCCCGCGCCGGTGGGCTGACCCCGATCCTGTGCCTGGGCGAGACCCTGGCCGAGCGCGACGCGGGCCAGACCGAGCAGGTCATCGGGCGCCAGCTGGCCGCGGCGATCGAGCTGAACGGTATTGCCAGCTTCGACACCGCCGTGATCGCCTATGAGCCGGTCTGGGCCATCGGCACCGGGCACACCGCCAGCCCGGAGCAGGCGCAGGAGGTTCATGCCTTCATCCGTAGCCAACTGGCGAAAGAGGATGTTATGATTGCCCGTCTGACTCGGCTGCTTTACGGCGGTAGCGTCAAAGCGGCAAATGCCGCGGCCCTGTTCGCGCAGCCGGACGTGGATGGCGGGTTGATCGGCGGCGCCTCGTTGGTGGCTTCCGACTTCCTCGGTATCTGCGCTGCGGCGCACTGAACGCAACGGATTCCAAAGAAAACCATGTTCGTCATTTTCAGTGTGTTCTACATTCTGATCGCGGCGTCGATGATCGTGCTGATTCTTATGCAGCGCGGCGCCGGTGCTGATGCAGGCTCCGGTTTCGGCGGCGGTGCTTCCGCCACCGTGTTCGGTGCCCGCGGATCATCGACGTTCATGACCCGTGCCACGGGCGTGCTCGCCGCATTGTTCTTCCTGTTGAGCCTTGGCATGGGTATCTACCTGAGCCGCCATGGCGCACCGACGGATACCGCCGGCAACGATCTGGGCGTCATGTCCGGTCTTGCCAATCCGCCGGCAAACAAACAGAATGCGCAGCCCACGGCGCCGGCCAACTCGGAAGTCCCGCAGGCCACCGTGCCCGCAGCGACCACTCCGGCGGCCGCCGCCCCGGCAGCAGCAAACCATAGCGACGTTCCGGCTCCGCAGCCGGCCGCCAAGAACGACGTCCCGGCTCCGGCCCCGGACAGCAAAAAGTAAGTAACGCAAGACACCTGCCCAGGTGGCGGAATTGGTAGACGCACTACCTTGAGGTGGTAGCGACGCAAGTCGTAGGGGTTCGAGTCCCCTCTTGGGCACCAATTAGGGGTTTCATGGCATTCCACCGAGACCCATAAAGCTAAAGAAACCCGCTGTTTAGCGGGTTTTTTTATGTCATGAGGTTTCATAGGGGCCCGTACAGTTCTATGGTATCTGGGGGTAGGGCTGGGGGTATGTGGCAAGATGCGCCCATGTCCGCAATGAAAATACCCCCAGGATGAAGCTGACGGAACTACAGGTGCGTAAGGCTGCCCCGGGCGAAAAGCCGCGGAAGCTCACCGACGGCGCCGGCATGTATTTGTTGGTAACACCCTCTGGCGGCAAGCTCTGGCGCCTCAAATATCGTGTCGATGGCAAAGAGAAGGTGCTGGCGCTGGGCCGTTACCCTGACATCGGCTTGGCCGATGCGCGAGCCCGGCGTGATGAGGCGCGCCGGCAGATCGCTCGTGGCGCTGACCCGAGCGCAGAACGTGTAGCAGAGCGCCAGGCGCGCGCCTTGGTCGAGCAAACAAAGCAAGAGACGTTCGAGGTAGTCGCGCGCCGTTGGATGGATCGCCAGGAGGTTGCCGAGATCACGGCTAACAAGAATCGGTGGATCCTCGAGACGTTCCTATTTCCGCACATCGGTCACCGGCCCATCGGAGATATCACGCCACGAGAATTGCTCAATGCCCTGCGTCAGACTGAGTCCAGCGGCATGTTGGAGACCACGAAGCGCGCAAAAATCAAGGCCGGCCAGGTGTTCCGGTTCGCCATCCTCGAAGGCTTGACCGACAATGATCCGACACCGAGTTTGCGCGGCACATTGAAGACCCCGAAACCTAAGCATCACGCTGCGGTGGTGGACCCGAAAGAGATTGGGGCGTTGCTTCGCGCCATCGACGGGTTCGCTGGTCAGCTGGTTACGAAGGCAGCGTTGCAGTTGGTGGCCATGGTGTTTGTCCGGCCTGGTGAATTGAGGCGGGCCGAATGGACCGAGATCGACTTAGACGGCTCCATTTGGCGTATCCCTGGCGAGCGTATGAAGATGAAGGCGCCGCATTTGGTGCCATTGTCTACACAGGCCGTGAGTATCCTGCGCGAGCTGCAGCCGCTCACAGGTTCAGGACGCTATGTCTTTCCAGGACTGCGCTCGGCCAGCCGGCCAATGAGCGAGAACACCGTGAATGCCGCGCTACGTCGACTGGGCTACTCCGGCGATGAGATGACGGGGCATGGCTTCCGTAGCCTTGCTGCCACACGACTGAATGAAATGGGATGGAACGCGGACGCCATTGAGCGCCAGTTAGCGCACGCGGAATCCAACAAGGTACGAGAGGCCTATACCCATGCGGCACAGTACTTGGACGAGCGCAAGCGCATGATGCAAGCATGGGCTGACCACTTGGAGGGTTTGAAGCAATGAATAACCTCGGGCTCAACCTTCCTTTAAGGCCCGGTTTACTAACTTCGATCGATCAAGATTTCGGCGACGAACACTATGTTGTTCACCGGGAGAATCCGGCATTTGATTTCTTCTGGCACATGGCTTTATCTGTTTCTGCAATGACGATTGCGATCTCATCGATTAACAAATTGACTGTTAGCAAGGGTGACTACATCGGGTTATCAGGCGTCGGTTTTGACTACACTGTGCGTATACCCGCACACGGTTCCGTGGAAGATGTTCTTTCGGGACAGAAGATTCTAGGTATGGTAATCACATTACATTTTGGCAAGGATCAAAGCGCCCAGGCTGGTTGGCCAGAAGAACTTAAGAGATGGATGGAAATGGTTCTGTGGCCGGGCTTTGTTCATTTATTTGAAACACATGAGACTTCAATCTCTAAGAGAGGTGGCGATGCAGGCCGTCTCGCTCGGATACTCAGAGACGCATACGCTCATGGAGGAAAAATAGCTAACAAAAAGAGCGGCCTCGAAAGTAGCTGGCATGGAGTTTCGATCACCAAAGCGAACAATGGCGATCCCGTATCCGAGTTCGTCGGCGGGTCGGACTTGATAGTTTTGGCTTTGAAGTTATGCAGTGTGATCGCCTGAGTTAGATCGCCACGGCTAGGCCGGCCAGCCGAAAGCGGGAGACCTTCACCCGTTGCCGTGGCTTCCTTGAAGGGCGCAACGAAGGTGCGCGATGGTAAAAAACTTAAGCCGACAAGCAGCGACTTGCGATTATTGCGGCAATACACTCTCTTGTAATAGCGGAAGTGCATTGGATCACGGTTACTGGAGATCGCAAATAGGCTTGCGCTCATGTGACGACTGCCTGTTGTTGCAAAGTGATGATTTCTCACTTTGCCCAGACCGTCTGTTCGCACTTCGTTTGCTGCACGTTCGCGGGATCAACATCGAAGCCGTTGAAGGTGTATTCCAAAGGGCCCGCGATGTATTTTTCGCCGATCAGGTGGATTCCGCCGCTGGCGAGATGCGTGACGCATTAGAGCTGTTTCAAGCGGGGGAGCGGCTGGCTGCCATGGAAAAGGCTCAGGCCGCTTGGAACACAGCAAATCACCTCAATGACTTGATGACTAACGGCGCGACCGCTGCAGGCAGGAAACTCAAACAGGGTGGCCGCAAAGGTGCCGAAGCCAGCAAAATATCGCGCCGCGGTGAGAGTTCAGGGCGATCGAAGGTCCTTGCCGAAGCAAAGGCCTATTCCGGGAGCCCTGCGGCCAGGGTGACGACGATCGCCAAGCGCGCCAGTGTCACGGCGCAATACGTCAGGAAGGTCCTAAAAGACGCGAAACTGTAGCTCCTATAGTTTCGCGCTTGTCTCGTTCAATGCGCCTCACCGCAACATGCAGTGAGGACCCATGGAATCACACAACATCCCCTCAACCGGCTACCTGCGTCAGGCGCAGTTGGTCGGTCATATCCTTCCTATCGGCGCTACAACCCTGTGGCGCTGGGTAAAGCAGGGCAAATTTCCTCAACCTATCAAGCTCTCCGAGCGCGTCACTGTGTGGCGCTGCGAAGATGTTAAAGCTTGGATGGATCAACAGAGGGCGGCGGCATGAAGAAGCGCCATTGCCTCGGTTGTAATGCGCTACTCACCAAGCGCAGTAACAGCATGACCGTAAATCAGAAGGATGGTGAGGTAACGCTGAGCTACACCTTGTGCATCAGATGCTTGGTCAAGCTGGCGGACGAAAAGGATCCAGGGCGTGAAGCGTTTGAAAAACGCATCGAAGATGCCTATGTGAACTTGCGTCAGGAGCTGAAGGCATGATCAGTGCATCCATGACGGAAATTCGGCTCGTCGGCGTATTGGGTAATAAGTACGGTAGGCGACATAGGGTTCTTCTCGATTCAAAAACGCCTGCAGAAGCTATGCAGTGGATCCAGTCGCAGTTTCGTGACGCCAGGTCATTCTTCGCCAATGCGCACCGTCAGGGAATGGAGTTTGCGGTGTTCCGCGGCAAAGGTGCGAGCCGGGAAAACATCGGTATTGAGCAGCTCAAAGAACCGGCTGGCGGCACAATAACTTTCGTGCCGATCATTAAGGGCTCGAAGAATGGTGGCGTGCTTCAGACCATCCTCGGAGTCATCCTCGTGGTCGTCGGCGCCTACATTTCTGAATCGGATGGCGGAACAACGTTGGGCATCGGCATCAGTATGCTGGCTGGCGGCGTTGTGCAATTGCTTTCCCCGCAGCCCAAGCTCAACAAGAACGCCGACAGCGCCGAGAATCAACCCAGCTATGTATTCAGCGGCGCGGTGAACACCACCGCGCAGGGCAACCCCGTCCCGGTTGGCTATGGCCGCATGATCATCGGATCGGCTGTGATCTCTGCGGCCATAACCGCCTCGGATTACGTCCCCGCGACGTCCGGTGTCAGCTCTGGCACACCGAACGGCAACCTCAAGAAGACGCCATACGACCAGGACGTCTGACCATGCGCCTATTGACGATGTCCACACGGCCGGCGCATGCTCCTCCCATCACCGCAAAATCGGTGATCGGGCGTGAGAACCCGGATAGACCAGAGGCGCAACGGCGCCGCAACGGCGCTTTTTTGTTGCGTCATGCCCAGCTTTTATGGCGGGCGTGTCGGGCAGGCTTCGGCCTGGCCGGGTCTCCTTTGGTCCCCGGTTTCTCACCCCGGCACGTCCGTCACCTCAATCGCGTGAGAACGATCGGTGACGGTTCCTCAGACCATAGGAGCCATATGATGCGTAATCACGCTCAAGGTATGCCCACACGTTACAGCGATCGCGCCATGGCCGCGACAACCTCGCGCATGCTTTCGTCTAACGTTTGGCGACGTACGGTGAAGGCTCCTTCCCACGAAAGGAGCCTCAACCATGAGTAACCATAAGCAATATCGCATCGCTTTAACCTTCGAAGAACGCGACGAGATCCCCGTCGATGATGAGATCGGCAAGGTTATCGGATGGCAAGCGAGTTTTGGATTGAGCACCTTGCTTCCAGTCATTGAAATGATCGCTGATGACATTGAATCCAAAGACAGCAACGCATCCCGTAACCCGAAGAAGGTAGCAATGGCGCTCTGGTCTGTTTACCTTCAGATCGAATCGTTAAGGAATACGTTCGAAGACGTAGAAATGTCTTTGGGACGCGAGTTGCATCGTGCTCAATGCATGATCCGTGCTCTGCAGGAAGAGAACAGGCAGCTTCGTGATGCGCCTATGGCGACGGATCGCGCTGCATGAACCTGCTCGAATCTGTAGTTAAAGCCATGCGGGCTCAAGGAATGGAGCCTGCAGATATCGGATGCATCCGCCTCGACGGTGTTATCTGCAGATTCGATTGCAGTGACGACAAACGCGGTAGGCGCAACGCATGGTGCGTTGTATTTGCTACCGGACCGCGCCCAGTTGTTTCCTTCGGGCACTGGGCCCGGTCAATCCGTCAGACAGTGGTGCTCGGGCCTGGTGAGCAACTCACTTTGGCTGAAAGGGAGATGGAGCGGAATGCACGACAGCAAGCTATGGCCGCTAGGGATGCGCAACGTAAGCACGCGCAGGATCGTGTGCGCCGTGAGGCTGCTGATCAATGGCAGGGTTCCGAGCCAGCGAACAATTACCACCCCTATTTGATCCGTAAAGGCATTGACGCTGCTGGCGCTCGTCAGCATGGGGGATTTTTGCTTATTCCGCTCAGAGATACCCAGGGCCACATCTGGAATCTGCAACGCATTAGGGCTGATGGCGCGAAGCGATTTTTGCGGGGTGGTCGCGTCAAAGGCTTGTATGCATGCCTTGGCGGTCCCGTGGCTGGCGCGCTGATCATCTGTGAGGGGTGGGCCACTGGCAAGAGTTTGCATGCTGCTACGGAGCTTCCTGTGGCTGTGGCGTTCTCTGCAGGTAACCTGCTGGCGGTGGCCAGGGCCATGCGCGAGAAATATCCATGCGCTCGCATCGTCATCGCCGGCGACAACGACATTAAACCGGACGGTAGCAACCCAGGCTTGGAAGCGGCAAAGGCTGCCGCGGCGGCCACCCATGCACTTTTGGCTATCCCGCCCATTGCGGGCGACTTCAATGACTTCGCCGCGCAATGCGGCGCCGACACCAATGGTGAGGCAAACACGCATGAGCAATTCTCGTAGCCCGATCGCTGCCGCGATCGAGGCGGCCACCCCGGTTGGGGTTGGTGCTTCTATCATCACGTTGGCGACTGTTTCACCGCAGCCTATTCAGTGGCTCTGGCGACCGCATTTCGCCCTAGGAAAGCTGAGCGTGCTGGCGGGTCATCCGGGGCTTGGCAAGTCGCTGGTGACAATGGATGTCGCCGCACACGTCTCCACGGGCAGGAGATGGATCGATGGGTCGCCTTGCCCGCAGGGATCGGTCGTGCTGGTGTCCGGTGAAGATGACCCTGGCGATACGCTCAGGCCCCGCCTGGACGCCGCTGGAGCCGATGTGAATCGGGTGCACTACCTTCGATCGGTCTACGACCTGGAAGGCGAACGCGGTTTTACTCTGGCCGACGTGCCAGCTCTCAACGGGTTGTTGGCGCGTCTTGGGGATTGCCGCCTGATCGTTATCGATCCTGTAAGCGCTTATCTGGCCGGTACCGACAGTCATAAAAATGCCGATGTCCGTGCTCTGCTTGCGCCGCTGGCACAAATGGCTGGCGATCACGGTGTCGCAATCATCTGTGTGAGCCATCTGAACAAAGGACAGGGTGATGCAATCGGCCGCGTTACTGGATCCCTGGCATTCGTTGCTGCGGCGCGGTCTGCGTATGTCGTGGCCAGAGATAAGGAAGACCCGCACCGCCGTCTCCTGTTGCCCATCAAGAACAACCTTGGTGCAGACATCGCGGGCGTGTCCTATCGCATAGCAGAAACGATGGTCGACGGCCTTGGCGGCGTTCCCTATGTGACATGGGATCGCGACCCAGTGACGGCCTCTGCCGATGAAGCGCTGGCGCCTTCCACTTCAAGCGAGTCCACCGTGGCCGATGCCACCGACTTCCTGAAGGAGATGCTCCAGGACGGGTCAGTCACAGTGAAGGAGCTGAAGCTCGAGGCCACGGCCGCCGGCATCACCTGGAGGACCATTGAGCGGGCCAAGGCGGAGATGGAAATCATCGCCGAGCGGCAGGGGACGCAGGGGCGCGGAGGTGGGTTTTGGATATGGCGTTTTAAGTCCGCCAGCGATAAGACCGCCAACCCTACGTCAACGATTGGCGGTCTTAATGAAAATGGCTCTGCAATGCGGGTTTGCGAGGGTTCAGAGGCGTTAACACCGCCAACTTTTGGACTGGCGGACTTAAACAAAAAGGAGGGTGATTTGCTCGCCGACAGGGAGGTCACTCACCTATGAGCGCCTGCCTCGTCCTCCTCATCTTGCAGAGTGTCGGCGCGACCATCCGGCGGGATGGCTTGGCGATCGATGCGCCAGCTGGCGCCATCACTGCTGAAATACAGGCGGCGGTCGTTCATTGCAAGTCCGAGCTCCTGGCCATGCTTCCCCGAGGTGCTGAGCAATGAGCGAGGCACGGCAACTGCTCAAGCACCTGCAGGCCCAGGTCGACGGTCGCGCCGACGCTACGGAAAGCATGCTGCTGACCGCGGTAAGAAATGCTGGATATTGGATCAGTGCTGATCGACGCATCGGTGAAGCGGACCTAGCGGTACTTCTTGGCATAACGCCTGGAGGTTTGGCCAACAAGCGCCGCGACGGCTCGGCGCCACCGTTCTACGTGCTGGGTGGTGCAGGGCATCGGGTGACCTATCGCCTGGCGGAAGTGGCGGCGTGGATTGAAGCGCACCGCGAAGACGGATAACTAAAACCGATGCAACCCCATGGAAGCTAATGGGCTGACACGCGCTCTCCTCTCAAACTGAGCTCACCGAAACTTGCACGGAAATCATATGAATCGCACTACCAGTAAACAGATCCCGCGCGGCCTTCAAACGGTCCGTGCCGAAGCAGATGAACTTCCGGCGCTGATTCGCGGCCTGAACGCGTCCTTTGCTGATTTCAAGGCCAAGCACAACCAAGAGGTGAGGGAACTGCAAAGCGCTGTAGACGCACTGGCCATTCGCAATGCCAGCGTAGAAATGCATGGCGGAGGTAGCCAGGATGCGCCAGTAGAACCCGTGCACGCTGCTGTTGGTCTTCGCGGCACGAAAGCGATTGCCGAGCACTTCAAGTCGCGTGCGAAAGCGAAGGGCGAGAATAATGCTGTGTCGCTGGCGGACATGGTACGCGGAATCGCCGGCATGCAAACCACGGAAGCTGCCATGGCGTCATTGTCCCGCGGGACGGACGCGAACGGTGGTTATGCCGTTCCCAACATCGTGATGCCTGGCATTTTGGATGCGCTGGCAGAACAAAGTTCGCTACTGAGGGCCGGTGCCAGCATATTGCCGCTTGATGAAGGCGCCAAAACAATAACGACAGCTGCGATCGATACATTGCCCACGCCGAGCTGGCGCCAGGAGCTCGGCAACGTCGCCGAAAGCGGGCCGACCTTCCGAGCCGTTGTGCAGACACCTCAGTCATTGGCGTGCATTGTGCGCATCTCGCGCGAACTGCTGGCCGACGCAGCGGATATGGATCGTGCGCTCCGCACAGCCATTTCGCAGGCTTTCGCCGCAGAGCTGGATCGCGTGGGCCTTGTTGGTAGCGGTGTCGCGCCTGAGCCTCTGGGCATAATGGGTACGGCAGGCGTGAACACGATCGCCCAGGCTGGCGCTGCGTTCGCTTATGGTGACTTACTCAAGGCCTACCAGGCGTCGCTCGATCATCGCGCACCGGTGCCAACCAGCGCCATCTTGGCCCCGCGTACGCTCATCGAACTCGCAGGCCTTGCCGATACCCTTGGGCAGCCGCTCAATCGTCCGGTATTGCTCAATGACGTATCGCTGCTTCCTACCACGGGTGTGCCGGTGAACCTCGGTGACGCTGACAACGAATCATTGGCGTTCGTGGGTGACTTCCGTGTCGTGCAGTTCGGTATGCGTGAGGCCTTGAGCATCCAGCTCCTGCGTGAGGCGTATAGCAAGACCGGTGAGATTGGCTTCCTGTGCCATCTGCGTGCAGACGTTGCAGTCAACTACCCGAGCGCTCTGACCGTAATCACTGGGGTCAAGTGAGACCCGGCGGACAAGCCGATGAGTGTCCGTCTTCATGAAACAACCTCGGCAGCCTGAGCATTGGTAGTACTGCGTTGCAGACGGTTCTTTGGGCCGTGCCTTACTGATGTGACCAGGCCAACGCCTCGATGAGCAATCATCGAGGCGTTTTAGTTTCAGTGTCTGGCATGCAGTTATTGCGCTTTCTGCACGGTTGCGTTGCGCAGATGTGGCTGGTGCTGGCTCAGGCCGAGCTAACAGCGTAAGTTGTTGATTTAATGAATGTGATCGCGACTGCCAGGGGCTATGAAAAGTCCCTGTCTGCCCGAAACCTAGACCGACGGTTCCCAAATTTACGCATTTCCACAATTCGCCGGACGACCTAAAAGCGCTTCCGAGGCTGAATTACAGGGGTTTTCTGGTTTCTAAATACGGGAAAATCCCGTGTTTACGTTGAGAGCTGTACGGTATCTGCCGCGCCGAGTTTTAAAATACCCCGTTTAGGGGGTATTTCTGGGGGTATCAACGGTCTATTGCCGTTAGAATGGCCAAAAATGCAGCAAATTCGAGTCCCCTCTTGGCACCATATTGAAGCGGTTGGTCTTTGGACTGACTGCTGAGCTAAAAGAAAAACCCGCGCCTGGCGCGGGTTTTTTGTTGTACTGATTCTCATCGGGAAAAGCGCCGCCGATAATCGGAAGGCGTCAGCCCCACGATCTTGTGAAATACACGCCGGAATCCTCCCGCGTCGTCGTACCCTACATTGGACGCAATGTCGTCTATGCTCCGCTTGGAGAATTCCAGCAATTCCCGTGCTCGGCTGATCCGCAGCCTTTGCTGGTACTCGCTCGGCGTCATGCCGGTCGCCTTGGTAAAGCGGCGGAGGAACGTCCTGGGTTCAAGGCGAGCGTAATGGGCAATGTCCGCGACGGACACGGGTCGCTCACGCTGTGTCCAAAGCCATTGCTGCACTTTCAGGATCACCGCATCTCCATGCTTTGTCCTGGGATTGAAGTCACTGTAGTACCGCTGTTCGCGCCCAGGCGGGTCGACGAGCATATAGCGTGCTGTTTCAAGCATGACCGTCGGGCCGAGGAACCGTTCGGTCAGGCGTAGCCCCAGGTCGGCCCACGCCAGCACACCGCCGGCGGTGACTACGTCGCCATAGTCGATCACCATGTGATCGCTTTCTACGAGCACATCGGGAAAGCGGGTGGTGAATTGTTCGGCCAGCGCCCAATGCGTCGTGGCCTGACGTCCCGTCAGCAGTCCCGTCTCCGCCAATAGGAAGACACCTCCACATACCGCTGCGATCACCACGCCCTCCGCGTGTCGCTGACGTAGCCAGGGTATGAGGGGACTTGCCGTGAAGCTCTGCAAAGGGGCGCGAAGATTGCCTGGAATGATCAGGATCGTCGGTGCATGCGGCAGGCCGGATTGGCTGTCACTGGAGTGGGTGACTTCGGTTTCACCGTCATCCCATCGCCAATGGACGACGCGAATCGGCGGCGGCCCATCGCCGTCTTGCCGCTTTGACGCGAATTCGCCGGCATAGGTAAACAAGTCGGTCAGACCGTGGACACCCGCGAGTGAAGTGCCTGCATCGCAAACCAGTCCGACCTCGACACTAGGCTTTGGAGAGAGCGCCGTTTTGACCATGGTCTTTGTCCGATTCGTCCATTGTCGCCTTGCCGTCGCTAAGAATACCCTTTGAATGGACGTCTAGATGGCGCCCTGAGAAACCTCAGTTCCCATCGTCGCTCCGGCGGAGACCGGGGCTCAGGGGCTTCGATACGCTGAAGCGTAAGACGCTGGGTCCCGGCGTTCGCCGGGACGACGGACCGAGAGGGTTGCTCGGGGCTTCGGTTAGATCGGGCTATCGGCGTTTGCCAGCCGTTCCGTTGAATTCAACATTGCACGAATGAGGTGTGTCATTCCTGATACACCCGACTCACGCATTTGTATCCATCTCATCTGGAAGGCGAATGACATGACTCAACGTTCCGATGATTCGAAGAGCACAGGCAGTTCGTACGTCACGGTCAGCGATGGCACACGGATTTTCTTCAAGGATTGGGGCTCCGGGCAGCCGCTGTTTTTCCATCATGGCTGGCCATTGAGTGCGGACGACTGGGATGCCCAGATGATGTTTTTCCTGGCGCAGGGCTATAGGGTCATCGCGCACGATCGTCGCGGTCATGGGCGTTCGACGCAAACCGATAAAGGCCACGATATGGACACCTATGCGGCCGATGCTGCTGCTGTCGTGGAAGCGCTCGATCTCAAGGATGCAATTCATATCGGCCATTCGACGGGCGGCGGTGAAGTGACGCGCTACGTGGCGAAGTACGGCAAGGGACGCGTGGCGAAGGCTGTTCTGATCAGTGCTATTCCTCCGCTTTTCATGAAGACGGACAAGAATCCCGATGGTGTTCCAAAGGATGTCGTAGACGGCATTCGGGATGGCACGGCTAACCATCGCTCGCAGTTCTACAAGGACATTACGATCCCGTTCTATGGATTCAATCGCCCGGGTGCAAATGTTTCCGAAGGCATTCGGGAGAACTGGTGGCGTCAGGGCATGATGGGCAGCATTCTGGCCCAGTACGAATGCATACGAGTTCTCTCCGAAACGGAGTTCTATGACGATCTCAAGTCGATCGATGTGCCGGTATTAGTGATGCACGGCGAGGACGATCAGATCTGTCCATTCCCTACCACGGGAGCCCGGTCGGTGAAGTTGCTGAAGCACGGAACCTTGAAGTCATATCCCGGGCTGCCGCACGGCATGCCTACAACGCACGCGGATCTTATAAATGCAGATCTGCTGGCGTTCATCAAGGCGAATTAGTTCGGGCTTTGACGATGCTTCAGCCGGCGGCAGCATGTAAGTCAGCTGCCGCCGCCATGGATCAGGGATAGCGCAAGGATTCGGGAAGCCCGAAACCTTGGTCGGTCACTTCTTGGCACCTAGGGCATGAAATTCAACAAGGATGCCCAGGTCATCCAACGTCGGCGCCAGGAATGCCTCACCGAACGGACTCTTGTAGCGCGCGAAATGGTGGTCAAACACCTCATATCCCCGCTCGACCCTTCGCTGCGCCCGATCCAGATCGGACACACCGATACTGACGCCGAGTATCTGCGTGCCGCCGCGCTTTAATGCATCGGCCGCCACGCCCGCGCCATCGGGGTCGAACAACAGCAGGTGGCTTGGCCCGATCGCAATCGAGTAACCCTTTGCGCCGATCTGCGGCAGCCGAACCGGCGTCGCATCGGCGAAGCCCATGCTTGCCAGTTGCTTCAGGTCCGTGTCGACCTGGTTCGACAACAACCAGATCGAGGTCAGTTCCCGGGCGCCGTTGGGGTGTTCGCGTGAGAGCTGGTCGTCCAGGACGCTGCCTGAGTCTTTGCGGCCGGGCGCGTAGTCGATGAAGAACAGGTGGCTGGCCAGCGGGGAGGTGTCGAAGGCGAACAGGCGCCAGCGTGGCGGGTTGTTGGGGCCTTGGCCGTCGGGGTCATTCGCCGCTGCACTGAAAATCGGTGTTACCGCGAAGCCGCGCTGCTTGAGTAGCGCCTGGGCGGCATCGAGCGCAGAGGTGTGGATGCCGAAGCTGCGAGCGCCGGGCTGGCCGTTCAGTTCCTTGTAGTCGGCGCGGGAGCCCGGGTCCATCTTTGCCTCGGCCACGTCCGGCTGGGCGATGCCCAGCAGCTCGATAAAGCTGGTGTCGGGCAGGCGGATGTAGCGGTTAGCCACGCCGTCAGGGGCTCGCCCGGGGCGGACCTGGAAGCCCAGCTTGGCGGCCATGATCGCGGTGGCCTGATCGATATTGCGGCCCCAGAGCAGGATGTGGTCGAGGCGGTCGCCTGGAGGCGGTGTCTTGTCCGCGGCCAGGGCGGTGGACTGGCCGATTAGGAGCACCAGAAAGAACGCAGTCAGCAGTTTGAAGACTCGCATGCGATATCGGATCCTGGGGGAAAGATATGGGGACGTTATTTGCAGGAACTTTCGGCGGTGCGCAAGGGCCGGATTGCACCTCGGCGATGAAATCCCGCACGCCATTGCCATGGCTACCCGAATGCGCAGGTCATGCTGACCATTTCCCCGTCATCGGACGAGCACATTCGGCCGGTTCGGCGCATAAACGGATGCTTTTTCACATGGGAGAGGAAAAGGTTTTCCGAAAACGTTTTCAGGTCTCCACCTCGATTTCAATCGGTCGCCGTGGTGACGCCGATCCCTGTCGAAGGCCCGATGTCTATCGCCGGGTGGTTAATGCTTATCAGTTTGATCCGATTAATCCGCTGCGCCTCAAGATGCTCGATCTCGCGCTGACGACTCTGGACAACGAATTGAGCAAAACTGTCGTCGAGTTGGCGGTTCTGGACGCGCATTAAGTGGTCAAATTCAAGTTCCAGAAGTTCTTTCGCCTGGATTATGCGTTTTTCGATTTCGGCAAGGATATGGCTCATTGCGAGTCCTGGTAGTTGCAGCAGTGCGCGGACCATAGGGATAGGCAACGGATTCAGCCTGATTTGAAGATTGAGACGGAGTAACAACGGTAAAGAAGATCAGGTGGGGACAACGGAGACCCTACATTGCGGGGGCAATGGAGAACTTAGTGAATACGATGAGATCGAGGATCGAACTGCAGGACGAATTGGACATGCTGGAGGCAGCCGCATCTGGCATTCGGTACCCAGGACCGGGCAGCAGCGCGCTGCTGCAAGCCATTGTCGACCTGGCGGATCACCCGCTGGTCCGTGTGCGGGACAGGCCCTGGTTGAATGCGCAGCTCGATAAGCTTCGAGCGAGGCATGGGCTGCCGCCAAGCGAAGATCCTCCCATTTCCCAATCAGAGCCGCAGAGCATTTAAGTCGCCGGTATGTTTGGCGCCGGTTCGGCGGCGGCTTCGCAGTCAATGCGTGGCGATAAGTGAAGTCCGTAGGTTTCACTTCAGTTACTGGTTCCAACCCGTGATATCGATGACCAGCGTGCCGCTGATCCCCGGGGTGCTGGTGCTGGCGAACGGCACCTTCAGCGTGGCGCTTTCATTTGACCAGGGGAGGGGCTGGTAGCCCGCTCCTGTGGGTGCAGCAGCCTGGCTCTGCCAACGGGTCCGCACTTGCCACGGTTGCGCTGCTGTTGCCGGCGGAAGGATTTCAACGACCAAGGTATCCCGAAACAGGTAGCTGCCTTCGTAGTGTTGATCGAACCAGAGAACCTGTTTGACCTTGTAGTCAGGCACGCGCACGCCAAGCGTGAGGCTGTACGAAAGGGAAGGGTCGTTTGGATTCACTCGTGAGATGTTGGCCAGGAACACACTGGAGAGATAGACCTTTCGCCGGGATGGATCGGCGTCGGTCGCCAGCTCCTGCTGTGTACGGCAAGCGACGGAGTCTTCTTCGGCCATGCGTCGGGTCAGATACCAGGGCTTCCCTCGCGGTGAGGCGAGCGCTTCGAACTGATATAGCGCATCCACATCGGCGGCGTCTTTTTGTATGGCCGGCGGGAGCGTGACGCTGTCTACCTGAGCGAAGATATCCACCCTGACGTCGCCAAAAAGAAAGCGCACCAGGTTCTGATAGGCCTCCTCGCTATTGACGATGCCGAAGTATCCGGAGTGGGAGCGATAGGCATAGGCTGCCGCTACCGGTGTCTCGACGGCGTTGGCGTCGATGCTGCACAGCGAGGCATTCTCGATGCGTACCAGGCCGTCGCTGCCATGGCCGGCAAAGGTTCGCGACAGGCCCTGTGCTACTTCATAGTCGCCGCGATTGCTACCGATCATGCAGAAGCAGCGCCGGATGTCGATGTCTTGCCCACTGCGCAGATAGTCGGACCGGCCCTTGGCGATCAGGTTGGCGTCGTAGCCGAACAGGGTCATGAGATTGCTGCGATTGAAGGTGTTGATATCGAAGAGGCCAAGCCACTTCGGCACATTGATCCCAGCCATGTCGATGCCGTTGTGCGGTGTGGCATACGTAAAGAACTTGTCCACGGCCTTTTTGGATTCCGGCGTATTGAACTGCGGGTTCTGCAGGAAAGCACGGCAGATCAATCCGCCCATCGAGTGGGCAACCAGATAACACTTGAAGTTGGCAGGGTCGACGCAGTTGTCCGCGTTGCCGCAAACATGGTCTCTTACCTTGAGGATGAGATCCGAAAGACCCTTCGCAAAGCGTTCCATGGAGGCGCTTTGCTGTCCACCTATCAAGGGAGCGGTATCGTCGTAATACCGGTAGATGATGATGGATCGCGTCGACAGCACGCCCTTGAAACCTTCATCAGGAAGATCCAGGCCGTTGTCGTAGATGGCGTTGTAGCCAAAGTCCTTCATCAAGCGAACCAGCGGCGATTCAAACACGAACCGCTGGGCGGGTTTGTCCTTGTCGCTTACCGCCCGATAGACCGTGGAGCCCGCATTGAAGCCACAAAAGGGATCCGCTGCCGTTTCGTTCTTTTCTTCATCCGTCATCGCGTAGCCGCGAACGTAGATGATCGGATAGCGTACGTCTGGCATGACTGCCGTCCTTTTCAGGCGTTATGTGGATGCCACGGCAAAAGAGTGTCCGAGTTTTGTAGGGTCGGCTTCAGTCGTGACCCACGCTCGCGTTACTGCTTGTCGCGGCTGAAGCCGCTCCTACAAAGATGGCACTTTCGCCCGCTCAGGTCTCATCGGCCGTAGTGGCCGTTGGCGCGTTGTTCTTTGTCGCTTCAATGCCATGGTCGCGCGCGGCATGGGATGAGTACATCTCGCTGGTGCCGATCGGCTCGCCGTTCGCGGCTTTCAGTACGAAGTAGGGCGTGCCGTTGCTGGCCACTTTATGTTCGTAACGCTGATCGTGTGGCGCATTGGTCTTGACCGATGCTATGCCGTTTTCCGCGCCTTGCTTGCTGACATAACGCTCGCTGGTAATAAGCGTTTCGTGGTTGCCGCTGGCCTGCAGTACAAAGTAGAACTGCGCGCCGGACCGCTTCAGAACGAATCTACCTGCCATGGTCATCTCCCTATGTACGGGTGCGAAGCCGCTTCGCCAATCGAGAACGGCAGCGCCGGGGCAACGTATCAGGTTGATTTGTATAGGTCAGGTCGGCTATTAGGGGGATTAAGCGGCTAATGCCTTGAATGAATATATTGTAGGGTTATGAATTAAGTCGTTTTTTTAATGCATCGAGGATTTGTAATGGATACACCTTCTGGCACGCTGCAAATCTGGAGTCGCTTCGCCGCTGTACCGTGCGGTAAATGGGCGTTTTCGCGCCTGCTGTGCTTCAAGGCGCCTTATTTCGGCAGCATCCGCCCGCGTTTCGTGACACTCAAGCCGGAATACTGCGAGGTGCGCATTTCCAAACGGCGGGCCGTACTCAATCATCTCGGAACGGTGCATGCCATTGCGATGTGCAATATGGCCGAGCTGGCGGGCGGCACCATGACCGAGGTTACCGTGCCGTCGACACATCGCTGGATTCCCAAGGGAATGACGGTCGAGTATTTGAAAAAAGCGACGAGCGATCTCGTCGCTGTCGCTACGCCCGAGTCGGCAGCCGACTGGTCGCAACCTGGCGAGTACAAGGTTCGTGTTGTCGTGCGCAACCGGCATGACGAGGCCGTATTTCAGGCGCTGATCACGATGTGGGTGTCTCCGAAGAAGGAGAAGGCCTAGCACCGGCTTGGCGGCGAATCATGCTAAGGATGGATGAGCGTCTTATATCCCAGTACGGCGAATCCAATGATCAACATCAGGATATAAACCGTCGCACGTATCCGCTGTGCAATACGCAAATGTTTCGCTGCTTTGGATGTCACCACAAGTCTCCCCCTCAAGAGATTGGACCCGGCGAATGTTACAGGGGCGACGAAGCCAGAGGGCAGCTATTTGAATTGTATGATTTAATTTCGCCCCGACGCGGGCCGAATTTGTAACGCGGCCATCCAAACGCTCAAGCTCACCGGCTAAGCTACCGATAACAAGACCAAAGCCAGCCACGGAGCAGGGTTAGGGTGGAGCATCAGGGGGTTCAACGGTACCAGCAGACCTTGCTGGACCTCGAAGAACAGGAGCGGATCTCTGCCGAGACGCAGAGGGCGTTGCGTCGCCTTGTCTCCCGCTTGGCAGTGTTTGGTGCTGGCCGGCATAAGGCCGCGGATGTATTGCTCGAGCGCATCGGCCAGGAAATGCGCCGCGAGCCGACCATGGATACGCTCGATAGCCTGCTCAGCGATATGGTCGACGCGATCGCCCGGCTGGACGAAGCGACGGCAGCGGCGAGCCCGCCGCCTGCCTCCGGGCATCGTGCCCTGGCCGTTGCGCTAGACGGTATCGAGCTCGACCCCGCATTGAGCAGTTCCGCCGAGGTGTTGAAGGTCAGCCTGCAAGACACGGCGACCGATGTCCTGTCCAAGGCGCGCGAGTTGGCCCATCTGGTCAATCGCCATGGACGATTGCTCAAGGACGATATCGAGATCATGCAGGGCGTGCTGCATTCGGTGGGCAGTCGGCTGGAAGATATTCGTCGTTATATCGACGTCGAGGTCACCGAGCAGGAAAGCAACAGCAGCCAAGGCCAGGCCTGGGACGCACTGGTGCGCGAAGAAATGCGCGAGCTCGGCGAGCGTAGTCGGCAGGCGATGGACTTGGCCAGCCTGCGTTCTCAAGTAACGACGCGCCTGGAAACCATCGGGCAGCACTTTCGTTCTTATCGCGCGAGCGAAGATGCGCGTTTCGCGTCCTACCTGCAGCGCGCCGATCAGATGCGCCAACGCGTCGAAGAACTGGAGACGCAGACGGCCACGCTCAAGGATTCGCTCAAACGCGAACACGAGCGCGCCTCCACCGATCAGCTGACTGGCATTCCTAACCGATTTGCCTACGAGACGCACATCGAAGCGGCGTGGCGGCAATGCACGCTCGAGGGCTCGCCGCTGTGCGTGGCTGCGCTGGATATCGATCACTTCAAGCACATCAACGACAGCCTGGGGCATGCCGCTGGCGACGCGGTGCTGCGCATTGTCGGCCAGACGCTGCATGGCCAGGCCGACGAACGCCTGTTCGTGTGTCGCTACGGTGGCGAAGAGTTCGTGCTGGTCTTTGCACGGACCGGTCTGGACGAGGCGCTGCGGCGTAGCGATGCATTGCGCATCCTGGTGGAGCAGCTGGCGTTTCGTGCCAACGGCAAGGCGGTACCCGTCACTCTTTCCGGTGGCTTGGCCGTGTTTCGGCCGGAAGACACGCCCGAAGAAGCGATGCAACGCGCCGATCGAGCCTTGTATGCGGCCAAGGATGCCGGTAGAAATCGCCTGATGAGTTAAGCCGGAACCGCGGTGCTACACCCGGTTCAAGGGAATCAGGACGGAGTTGCGAATGACGAAGTGGTTGCTCGGTTTCATGCTTGGCGTGTTCCCGCTGTATGTTCTGGCCGATGCCGTTGATGACGCGACATTGGTGCACAAAGCCGACGCGATACTCGATGCCGGCATAGCTTCCGATGCCCCTGGCGCCAGCGTTTTGATCGCGCGCGATGACCAGGTTATTTATCGCGGTGCTCGCGGCGAGGCGAATCTCGCTCTGGGTGTGCCGCTGTCGGCACAGCATGTTTTCCGCATCGGCAGCATCACCAAGACATTTACCGCGGCGACCGTGCTGAAATTGAGCGCGCAAGGGAAGTTGGCGCTGAGCGATCCACTGTCGAAATTCCTGCCCGATTTCCCCAATGGCGCCCATATCACGGTGGCCCAACTGTTGGACCACACGGCGGGCATCAGCGATAACTGGGACGTCGATCCGGCCAAACCACTCGACACAGCGACCCTGGTCAAGCATATCGCCGCGCAAGCGCCGGATTTTGCGCCGGGCCAGGCATGGGCTTATAGCAATTCGGGCTACCTGTTGCTGGGTGCCATCATCGAGAAAGTCACTGGGCATTCGTGGAGTGACGTGATCCACACGGAGTTTGCGATTCCCCTGGGGCTCGCGCGCACCGGTTTTTATGCGGACAGCGCGGTCGTTCCCGACCTGGTGACCGGTTATAGCCGGGACGGCGACGGCCATGTGGTGTTGCCGCCCTACGTCACGATCACCGGCCCTGGCGCCGCCGGCGCGCTGGTCTCCACGGCCGACGATCTGTTTCGCTGGATGCGCGCGCTGGCGACGGACAGGGCCATGCCTGTCGGCTTGTACCAGACCATGTCGAGCAGCAAGGCTACCGACGACGGAACACCCGTGAACTATGGTTACGGCCTGATGCTCGGTACCGTTCGCGGCGAAGCGGTGGTCGAACACAATGGCGGGATCGAGGGGTTTTCGTCCCAACTGACTTATTTCCCGAAGCAGCACATTACCGTAGTCGTACTGGCCAATACGGATGCCGGTTCGCCCAATCCACGTGCTCTGGCGCACCGGCTGGGGGCGCTGGCGATCGACAAGCCATACGCGGATCTCGAATCCATCAAGGCGGGTAGCAAATATCTGCGGGCGCTGCGTGGCACTTACCGTGTCGACAAGGCCGGCAAGCACGTGCTGTCCGTTGATGGCAGCAAGTTGATCATCCAACGCGATGGCGGCCCGAAGCGTTTATTGACGGTCGCGCGCGATGACGTACTTTTCTATCCCGATGATGGTACCGATTACATCAAGGTGATTCGTGACAAGCAGGGTTCGGTGGTTGCCCTCGATTTCTATGCCGATGGCATGCCGCCAGCCCGACACGAAGACCGTATTCATTGAAATGGGATCGGCCTCCCACGGCGGGCGCAAGAATTCGCCTGTCGTGAAATGATGCGAGTTACTCGCATTTTGGAAGAAAATCGCGCCAAAAAGTTAATCGTAACCTGCGTCATCACTATTTCGTGATGAATACCCCGCGTTTGCATAACGGTTCCGTGTGCTCTGATGGCCCTCGAGGCCGCTTCGGCCTGGGAAAACTCAGCGGAGGACACATCGCCATGACACCCCTGGACAAGCCGTTACGTCGTGCCATCGTTATCGATGGCACGGAATACACCTTGCTGATCGACCCCGATGGTCTGCGCCTGACCCAGAAGGGACGCCGCAACGGCGTGTCTGTCGGGTGGAAAGAGCTAGTCAGCGGCGAAGCTGCCCTAGGCAACGGTTCAGTGGCTGACGAACCTGGCGCCGGCTGACGGCGCTGAAGCTATCGACAGCGTTAAGCCTCGTTTGGCCTGCCCCTTGGCAGGACGACAGGCACTCTATCGGGTGGCGTATCCATGTTAGATATGCGCCACCCGATGGGAGGACCGCGCGATGCTCGATCTTGCTGCAGCCATAGCTCACCACCTGTTGATCTTCGGCCTGTTTGGCGTACTCGCCGCTGAGCTTGTCCTGGTCAAACAAAGCATGGACCAGGCCGGTGCTCGACGCGTGGCAGCGATCGATCTCTGGTATGGCGTCCTGGCTGTACTGATTCTGGTCGTGGGTTTCAGCCGAGCCATCTACGCTGCCAAGGGCTGGCCCTACTATTCGCACAACGCCTTCTTCTGGGCAAAGATCGTCACCTTCGGGTTGATTGGTTTGCTATCGGCACCACCAACGATCGCATTTGCGCGGTGGCGCAAGAGCGGGCAAGCACCTAACCAGTCACAGGTCGCTTCCATACGACGTTTTCTCTGGGCGGAAGTCGCATTGTTTCCGTTGCTGCTGATCTTTGCCGCGGCGATGGCGCGCGGCTATGGGGTTATGGGCCCAGGTTAGGGGCGGGAGGCTTTGCGGCGGCGGATTTCTAGCTATGCTTGAAGCCGCCATTTCACTCAAGAATCGATCATGCTCATTCGACAGGGGAGTTCGCGGACTGACGCCACAGACCGCAGGCTGGCATGTACCTTGGCGGCGGTAGCCGGGGCACTCAACACCGCCGCGTTTTACGCGGTGGGATTCTTCTCGGCCAATATGACCGGCAATGTTTCATCGTTGTCCGACCATGCCGCGCGTGGTGAGTGGCTCACTGGCGTTTTCTATCTGCTGATCGTGGTGATCTTCGTACTGGGCGCCTCCAGCTCGACCTTGTTGATCAACGCCGGTCGGCGCAGGCAGGTTCTGGGCATTTACGCGGTAACCATTCTGATCGAAGGCGTCTTGCTCATTGCGCTGGGGCTGGTCGAACTTTGGATTCCATCCCTGCAGAAAGGTCCTGTGTTGATCCTCGGTCTGAGTTATTTGATGGGGCTTCAGAATGCGGTGGTCACGCATATATCCAACGCCCGAGTTCGCACGACACACGTCTCCGGTATGTCTACCGATATTGGCATCGAACTGAGCATGCTTTTCGATATCGCCAGAGGAAAAGAAGAGCCGGCCGAGGCTGCGCAATACAAGTCGCGCCTGCGGTTGCATACGCAGACGGTGTTGTCGTTCCTGGGCGGTGGGGTGGTGGGTGTGCTGTTTTATCAGGCTATCGGCGATCGTCTGCTTTTTGTGGCTGGCGCAGTGCTTATGGCTATTTCCACGAGGGCGATTTTACGCGCGAAAAGTGCGACTTCTATGGGCCTGCTACCTAGATAGCCTGTACATGGTTATTTCTTAAAGCGTCGATGTATTGCGTGTCAGGCCACGGACGGAGAGGGCGGAATGAACGTTCGCAAGCGCGAAAGCAGACGAATAGCGGTGGTCCTGCTACTCAGCCTCCTTGTTTCTTGTTCTGATTGGCACGAGGCTGACAGCACAGCCAAGACACCAACCTACGATGACGATGCCAGGGCTGGCTGGACTCAATTTATCGAACTCGCAAAAACAAAGGACAAGGTCATATCCGAGCAGCTTCTAAGGCAACGATATGGGCAGGATGTAAGGAAGCGAGACTACGGCGATCGGAGCTACGGAATCGTCGTGGACTACACGAAGCCTGAAGGTCACGGCTTTCATATCGGGCTTTCCTATTTGGCTCGGCCAGTGGCTCAAAAAGACTATTCCCATCCCCTGTCGGATCTGGCCGTTTTTTTGCCGTCGAACGGTTGCCTCAATCGAGATGCAGCCCGGTCCGATCTTGCCGCGATCGGCTTTGTTTTCACTCGAACGGTGGCCTTTTCCGGGCTAATCGACGAGTATCAAAAGGAGGGACGCGGCGTGTCGCTTGAGCTAAGAACCGCAGTGCGGGCTCGAACGATAGTCCAAGAAATGAAATATGGCCCCAGGCCCGCAGTCATATGTGTGCAAACCGCCACGTTGTCGAGCATAGCCAGAGCAGTTGTGCCATTGGATTGATCTTGAGGGAGGGGTAGTGCGACTTATGGCTTGTACTCGGCTTTTATTGACGAGTTGTACGGGCATGCAGCAATGAAGATTCGAAGAATTCGCGATATCGCGTATGCCTCACCGCGTGATAGTAAGGAACGAATCTCCACGCGCTACAAGCGCGCTATGCTTTGATCGGAACGGGGCGGAATGGATCCGATGACTTCAATACCTTTAGAACAACTATTCGCGCTCTCGCCACTTCTGCCATGGTCATTGGCTTGCGTGGCGGCTATGGGAGCCGAACGCATGGCCGGGTCTTCGGCGCGATGGGCTGATCGGCGCTTGAATCTGGCGGCTGGCGCTTGGGTGATCCTGGCCATGGGTGTCTGTCAGGTCTTGCTTCTGGTTCTGTTCGCTCTCGTCCAGAAAGTTGTCCATCCCGACCACCTCCCCATCGTATTGGACCGCGGGTATCCCGGGGCGGCTGTGGTGGGGGCCTTGCTATGGATCGTGCTGTACGACCTGGCTTATTACGCGTTTCATCGGGCACAGCACAAGTTCGCTTGGTTGTGGCGCTTTCACGCCGTCCATCATTCCGATCCAGCCATGAATGCGACTACTTATGCGCGTCAGCATGTCCTGGAAAGCGTGTTTCAATCAGTGTTGATTCTTTTCCCCATGCTGCTCCTGTTTCGGCTGTCATCAGACACTGCGCTGGTGGTGGGATTGCTATCGGCAGCGTTGCAGTTCTGGATTCACGCCGATGTGCGTGTTCACTACGGGCGGTGGTCGACTATCCTGGCCAGCCCGCTTCAGCATCGGTGGCATCACAATCGAGATCAGCAATATGGAGAGGCGAATTTCGCCGGTGTTTTTCCATGGATTGATGTGCTCCTGCGTACGTATCGGGCTCCCGACCCTCACATCCGCGTCGACACGGGGCTTTTCGACGGCACCACGTGGAATGACATGCTTGGGCTTCTAACCGCCGATCCGGCGATGCGGGCGGGTGTTGAAACTCGGGCGAACGATGCTCATGAAATGCCGAGCTTTTCATCCGTGCCCATGGAGGCACTGCGAGGGGATGGTCGCGACTGAAGTCGCTCCTACAAACTCAGTTAGGCACAGCTAGCTTGTAGAAGCGATAACCGTGAATCTTGGCGTAGCGCTCAGGTGAGGGCTACCGCTGACGCAAATGTGATAGCCCAAAGACTCAGCTGGATCACGAGCGTAGGCAGGATGGCGCTGACCGAGTGACGCCTCGTCGCCACAAACCAGAACATGATCGGGACCTGCCCAAACATCAGCATGATCGCGATGTGGTCAGATGCCCCTTCGTCGTTGCGTGGTGCATGCAAGCCGTTTCTAAAAAGCTCAACGACGATCATCAGTAATACGGTGACGGACATGAGGATAGGCATCGCCCCATCCCATTGTCTGATGGGAGCGCCACTCATGCGCTTTGAAGGAGGAAGTGTGGAGGACACGGAGGTGCTCCCTGGCTGGATCGAAGAAACATTGCCGTCGGTTCATGGCAGAGGGATGGCAATGGTCGGTACTGGGAAAGATCATCCCGGACCCACACAAAAAAGCCGCCTAAGTGAGTCAATCACATAGACGGCCGGTATTGGTGGAGGTGGCGGGAGTCGAACCCGCGTCCGAAGGCGTTCAACGCCCGGTACTACATGCTTAGCTCACTGTTGAATCTCGTCCCGCGACAGCACAGTGTGCGCGGCGCATCGAAGGACCAGCCCGCTTTATTTAACCCTTGCCGACAGGCGGCAGCTTCGGGCGATCCCGTGATAATGACCCTACATCCACGAGCACAGGCACAAGTGGGTTCGGGGCTAGGCCTTAAGCGGCCAGAGCGTAGTTGTCGTCGTTGGCAACTATAAGTTTTGCGACTGGTTTAACGAGGAAAGTCACCCCCTCGGCATGCACCAAGCTATCTCACTACCCCCGTCGAAGCCATGACACCCCCAGGGAAACTGGGATAGAGCTGGAAGGGAACCGGGAAAAGCTGGAACGGGTAAGTATATGTAGCTATTCGGTCATACATCAAGGCTGCGCACGCAGCTGTGTTACGTCTATTGTCATCACCGTGGGCGCCACAAGGGGAAAGTCATGGCACGGATACGTCTGGCCGAGCAGGGCGACGCGGGTTTGCTGACCGAGTTGCGTTGCGCGTTTCTCGAAGAAATGGGGCAGCACCTGCCCGATGGATTCGCCGACCGGTTGCGTTACTGGATCGAGGACGCCCTGGGCGACGGCAGGCTGATGGCCTGGCTGGCCGAGGTCGATGGCCGGGTGGCGGGTAGTGCAGCGGTCAACCCGTATCCGCATATGCCCTCGCAGGCCTATCCAAACGGGGTGGGCTGGTATGTGCTCAATGTCTATGTGCGGCCGGGCTATCGCCGGAAGGGCGTTGGCGATGCCTTGCTGACCACGGTGGCCTCGGCGGCGCGGGAGCAGGGCGTGGATATGATCAACCTGCACGCTACCGTCAGCGCGCGCGCCTTGTACGAGCGGCATGGATTTGCCGTCTCGGTCGACGCCATGAGCATGCTGCTGGAGTGAAACAGGTCGCTTTCGCGGCGGTCAGGGCAGGGCTATAGTCGGGACAGTCCAGGTAAGGGGAGGGCTCGCCATGTGGCAGGAACTGGGGCGCGCGATGAAGCGCGTTGGCAAGGCGACGGGCAATCAGGCGCTGATCGACAAGGGGCGCCATTGGCAATACGGCCATATGTCGCCCGAGCAGTTGATGCGGCACCATCCCTCGGCGTTCTTGCGTACCTATGCGGTGCAGTCGCATATCGAGCCACCTGACGTGGTGGGTAAGGCTGCGACGACGCAAGCGACCTATCAGTTGCGCCACGATGTGGGTAATGCAACGACGTTTCCGAATATGCACAGTATCGTCGGCGGCGACGGCGTGACGCGCGCGCCCACGGCGCACCTGCATCTGGTGTTTGCTTCGCAAGCGGCGGCCCATCAGGGTGTTCATCAGTCGAACCAGGCGGGCGCGAATTTCGATGCCGCATTCCTGCCGATGCGACAGGCCAAGCAGGACAATTTCGCCGGTCAGCTGACGAATAAGAAGGTCGCGGGGTGGAAGACGGGGCGGATCACCGAAACCGCTTTGAATCAGCAGCATGAAGATCTCACGCTGACCACCCAGCTCAGTGGCTGCACGATTGCCAAGCGACGCGACAACATGATGCATTTGCGGCCGGTAGCCAATGGCGCGGCGATGCATACGAGCCTGCCGCGAGCGGAGACGTTCGGGCGGCTCGATTACCCCGCGCAGGGCGAGCAGGCGTTTGTGATGATGAAGCGCAAGCCCGATGGGCATACCCGGCTGTATTTCCAGACGCACGATTCGACGACCGGCACGATGCGGAGCGGGCGTAAGGATTTTTGAGTTTCCGGAAGCCGGGCTAGCTGTTGTAGGAGCGACTTCAGTCGCGACACCCGGCTAGGTCGCGGTTTGTCGCGACTGAAGTCGCTTCTACAAAGATTTCCGATACACGGTGAGCATGCATTGATCACCGCGTACTAAGTGCTTGTCGACACAGCACTGAATCGTATTTGTCCACAGGCTTATACGAAGTACATCCACAGCGGCTGTGGAAAACTTCAGGCGTGCTTGTTGTGCGAACGCATCGTGCGCTGCTTTTCGCGCTGCCAGTCGCGGTCCTTGTCCGCTTCGCGTTTGTCGTGCGCCTGTTTGCCGCGTGCCAGGCCAATTTCGACTTTGACCTTGTTGCCTTTCCAGTACATGGCGATCGGCACCATGGTGTAGCCCTTGCGCTCGACGGCACCGACCAGCTGGTCGATCTCTTCCTTGTGCAGCAGCAGCTTGCGTGTGCGGCGGTCGTTGGCGACGACGTGGCTCGATGCGCTGATCAGCGGCGGGATCGACGCGCCGAACAGGAAGATCTCACCCTGGTTGACGATGGCGTAGCTGTCGCCGAAGTTGATCCGGCCTGCGCGCAACGATTTGACTTCCCAGCCTTGCAGGGCGACACCTGCCTCGAAACGGCGGTCGATATGGTATTCGTGGCGCGCGCGTTTGTTCAGCGCGATGGTGCCGCCGGTTTTTTCTTTGTCCTTCGCCTTGGCCATGTCCGTTAAACTTCGGGCTTAACTTGCCCTGTAGTGGTTCGTCCCCACTGATATGGGGGTGAACACGATGAGATTCATGTGAGGCTGACGTGATCGAAATTCGCCGCAGCGCCCTGGTGAAATATTCACCGTCGCAGATGTTCGACCTGGTCAACGATGTTGAAGCATACCCAAAGCGCTTCGCCTGGTGTGCGGGCTCGGAGGTATTGGAGCGTAGCGACAACGTGCTGGTGGCGCGGTTGGACCTCACCTTTGCCGGCCTGCGCCACAGCTTTACCACGCGCAATACCGTCGATCCGCCGCATCGCCTGCATATGGCCCTGGTCGAAGGCCCGTTTCGTAGCCTCGATGGGGTGTGGGAATTCATTGCGCTGGGCGATGACGGCTGCAAGATCGCCTTTGCGCTGGATTTCGATTACGCCGGCCGTGTGGGTGGCATGGCGTTGAAGCTGGGTTTTCAAGGCCTGGCCAGCCGCATGGTGGACGATTTCTGCCGCGAGGCGGAACGTACCTATGGCTGAGCCGATCCACGTCGAAGTGATTTACGCTGCTGCCGATCATCAGGAGCTGCGTCGCCTTACCGTGCCGGCCGGCACCACTGTGATGCAGGCGATCGTGGCGTCGAAAATCGCCTCGGTCCTGCCGGAAGAGGCGATTGCCGCAGACCGTCTGGGGATATTTTCCCGTCGGGCGGCACCGGACGATGTACTGGCCGATGGCGATCGGGTGGAAATCTACCGTCCGTTGACTCTGGATCCCAAAGAAGCGCGCCGACGGCGCGCTTCAGGGAAGGGTTGACCGCAGAACATCAGTTTCCGCTGTCGCCGCTGTCCTTCTTCTCTTCCTCAGGCGTCTTGGTCTTGTCGCCCTTGGTTTCGTCGACCGGGTAGCTGGCGTGGTACTTCTTGCTGTCGTTGACCAGCTGCTGGGCGTCCTCGGCGAAGAAATCGCCTTCCGTGCGCACCAGGGTGTCGTTGTTGAAGGTGAGGCTCAGCGTGCGCACCTTGATCGCGCCGCCGCGGTGCTGCTGGGTGGAGACATAGTCCCAGCGGTCATGGTCAAACGGGCTGCTTACCGACGGCGAACCCATCAGCACCAGCACCTGACGCTTGGTCATGCCGGGCTGTAGCTGGGCTACGTTTTTCTTGTCCAGCAGGTTGCCTTGCTGCACGTCGGGGGTATAAACGAGGCGACAGCTGGCCAGGGAAAGGGCCAGCATGGCGAAACCCAGCGTGCGAATCAGCTTATGCATGCGTCTTGCGTCCGGATCGTAAAGGTTCAGATGATACACTAACGGCTTGCCAGCACGGCGTTTGCCGGGGAAATGCTATGGAACAGGAAACCAAAGAACTGCGCAGGGCCGGGTTGAAAGTGACCCACCCCCGTATGCGCATCCTGCAGATCTTCGAGGACGAGGATGCCCATCACCTCACCGCCGAAGACATCTACAAGAAACTGCTTGCCCACCAGGAAGATATCGGCCTGGCCACAGTTTACCGGGTGCTGACCCAGTTCGAGGCCGCCGGTATCGTGGTCAAGCACAACTTCGAGGGCGGCCAGGCCGTCTACGAACTGGACCGCGGTAAACACCACGATCACATGATCGATGTTGACAGCGGAAAAGTGATCGAGTTCGTCAGCGAAGAGATCGAGCGCCTGCAGCACGAAATTGCGGCCAAGCACGGGTACGTGCTGGAAGACCACAGTCTGGTCCTTTACGTGCGGCCCAAGCACAAGTCGCGCTGAGCGCAACCAAAGAAAAGCCGGCCCGCAAGGGTCGGCTTTTTTGTTGCCCATAAAAAAAGCCGCCGATGGACTCCTGTCCACCTGACGGCTGATCCGCGACCAGACTGGTTGCACTGCATGGCGAGTTGCTCGCGGCGGTACATCCATCGGTAACGGCGGAATGGCATCCTGCCATTCTTCATGCCCACCGTCCCCACGGTTGGCATGGCACACCATCTTGCGATGGTGGCTCCCCCACATCGATGGGAGAATCCTAACGAAGCCTTCACAAGAGCGGTATTGGAAAATTTCCTAGTTATAGATTTACAGCCGGTGGCTGTCGGAAGGCGAGTTGTTGCTGCGCAGCAGGATGCGAAGGTGCACGCCCTGTGACTCAGGTCGCAGACGGAATAGCCCGCCTAGTGATGTGACTCGGTCGCGCATGCCTTGCAGGCCGCGTCCGCCACGCGGCATGCGACTTGGCAGGCCCACGCCATCGTCTCGAATATCCAGTAGCGCCAGCGCCGTCCCCTGACGCTCACCGATGCGCAGGCGCAGCTGAAAATGCCCCGCCTGGGCGTGTTTCACCGCGTTAGTAGCGCTTTCCTGCACCAGGCGATAAATCGCCGTGCGGGTGTCTTCGTCCAGCAGCCGCGGATCGCCGTGCAACTCGGTGGCGTAGGTGATGCCGGCCGTGGTCAACAGATCTCGGATCGGGCCTTCGTCCAGCGCGCGCAACAAGCCGAATTCGTCGAGCACGGCAGGGCGCAGGTCATCGAGCAGGCGATGCAATGCACGGCGCATATGGCCGAGGATCATATTGATCGAATTACCGACGTCTTCCATGCCGACTTGCGCAAGGCGCGATTGCGCGAGCTTCAGGTGGGTCTGGATCGCGGTGAGGTTCTGGCCGAGTTCGTCATGCAGTTCGGCAGCCATATGACGTCGCTGGTTTTCTTCCGCCTGCAGGTTGCCGCGTGCGGCGTCGCGCAGCTGGCGGGCGAGGTGATCGAGCCGGCGATTGACCGCGGCCAGATAGACGTTCTGTTCGGCCACGCGTTCGCTGCTGCGTCGTAATGCATCGGTGGCCGAGCCGAGCATCAATGCGCCGGTGCCGGCCACCGCCAGGAAAAGCTGCGCGGAGGCATTGGACGTGCCATGTCCCGCGAGGCGGTCCACGATCGTCATGCCCAGGCTGGAAATCAGCATCGCCATGCTCGCACCGCGCCAGCCGTGGCGAAACGCAAAGAACAGCACCGGTGCCAGCGACAGCACGCGGGCGAACTGCGGTTGCGGTGGCGCGTGGGCGGACAGCACCAGCAGGATCGCCATGGCCGGCAGCATCACCAGCAAGCCGTCCATGGTCAGCCGCGCGGTAGCGCGGCGACTCAAGTGCGCGCGGGCCAGCATGATCATCAGCGGCACCACCAGCAGGATGCCGACGTAGTTGCCGAGCAGGTCCTGTCCCAGCGCCTGCATCAGCATGTCCGACGATGGCGCAGCATGGACCATCGCCAGCAGCGCGCCGTCCGCTGCGGTGGTGGTAGCGACCGTGAAAGCTGCCGACAACAGCAGGCGCGAGACGTCTTCGGGGTCGCGCAGGCTGGCGTGCAGGTTGGCGCGACGCATCAGCCACATGCAGATGGCCACGATAAACGGCTCCGGCAGCTCGCCGACTAGGAAGCCATACCAGCCCATCGGCATGTGGGTGGCTTCGGTGATGATGCCGGTCGCCGCCAGCTCGGCGACGAGCAGCCAGGGCCAGTAACGCATCGGGGTCAGCAGCAGGGCGCCGAAACGCAAGCCGTACGGCAGCATCCAGTACGGTTGCTCGGTAGGCCATAGAAAGGCCCACAACACGAAATAGCACAGGCCAAGCAGCAGGCCGGCGCCGGGGAAGGATAGGGATTTGGATGCCATGGGGCGCGATGTTACATGTCGGGCAGGGGCGTGCGAGGCCGACGCGGCGTGCTATACATTGCCGTATGTACAGCATCGTTCTGGTCGACGACCACGCCATTGTCCGGGAAGGTTTCAAACGGCTCATCGAGATGGAGCCGGATCTCGAGGTCGTGGCCGAATGCCGGAGCGCCGACGATGCCGTCGAAGCGGTGGGGCAGAAACGCCCGGACCTGGTGGCCCTGGATTTGTCTTTGCCCGATGGCAGCGGCCTGCCCCTGATCGAGCACCTGCTTAGCGTCGCCCACGATACGCGTATCGTGGTGTTGAGCATGCACGACGGCGAGCCCTACGTTTCCGAAGCGCTACGCCGCGGCGCGAGTGGTTACGTGACCAAGGGGGTGGCGCCGGAAGAACTGGTAGCCGGCCTGCGCGCAGTGATGCAGGGCGAGACCTTCCTGAGTTCCGACCTGCGCCAGCGCCGCGCTGATCGTCCTTCCGAAGCGCTCGACCCGATCAATCGCCTGACCGCGCGCGAGCGCGAAGTGTTTCTGTTGCTGGCGGCCGGACGTGCGCCCAAGCAGGTGGCGGCGGAATTGGGGATCGGGCAGAAGACGATCTATATCCATCGCGCCAGCTTGATGGGGAAGCTTGGTGCGGGGTCGGAACTGGATCTTTATCGGATGGCGAGCGAGCGGGGATTGTTGCCGCGGCGCAATTGACTGACGGGAACTTCAAATAACCTCAGTTTTGATTTCTCGTCATCCCGGCGTAGGCCGGGACCCAGTGGCGTCAGTTTCCAGTTTTTGCGATAAAACTGAGCTTTCCCGGCTCTCGCGACAACCGATCACAAGGCCACTGGGTTCCGGCCTACGCCGGAATGACGAGTAGGAGGGGCCCTGATTTGGGGCTGTGTGAAGAAGCAGCTTCTGAGGTCCGAAAAACCTGTCCTATTCGCCGGGGCGACGATGGAAACTAAGGTTTTTCGAGAATCCCGTTAGGCCGTCTGCGCCCGCTCCAACATCTGCTTGGCATGCGCCCGCGTTTCCTTGGTGATCTCCACACCACCCAACATGCGCGCCAGCTCATCACGGCGTCCACCAGCGTCGAGCTTGTCGATGCGCGTCTGCGTGCTCTCGCCGTCGCTGTGCTTGGACACACGCAGATGCGCGTGGCCCTGCGCGGCGACCTGCGGCAGATGGGTGACGCACAGCACCTGGCGCTGACCGCCCAGGGCGCGCAGTTTCTGGCCGACCACCTCGGCCACGGCGCCGCCGATGCCGGTATCGACCTCGTCGAAAACCATGCTGCCTACGGTGTCCTTGCCCAGCGTCGCCACTTCGATGGCCAGGCTGATACGGGCCAGCTCACCGCCGGAGGCGACCTTGCGTAGCGCGCGCGGGGGCTGGCCCGGGTTGGCGCTGACCAGCAGCTCGCAGCGCTCCTGGCCCTGTGCGTCGGGCTCGCCATTTCCGGTGGACTCCAGCTCCACCACCAGGCGGCCGCCGGCCATGCCCAGCTCGCCCATCAGCACGCTGACTTCCTGGCCGAGCCGGGTCGCGGCATCGGTGCGCGCCTGGCTCAATGTGCCGGCGGCCTTGAGGTAGTCGCGCTGGTGCTTCTCCCGCTGGCGATCGAGCTGCTCCAGCGCTTCGCCCGCGCCTTCGAGCTGGGCCAGCTCCTCGCCAAGTGACGCCGCCTTCTCGTGCAGCTCGGCCACCGGCAGGCGATGCCGCCGGGAAAGCTCATGCAGACGGGTGAGATGCGTGTCCACCTCGTTGTAGCGCTCGGGATCGAGGTCGACATCCAGCGCATAGCGGCCCAGACCATCGGCAGCTTCGCTCAGTTCGATGCTGGCGTTATCGAGCAGCTCCAGCAGCGGTTGAAGTTTGTCGTCCAGCGCGGCGAGCTTGATCAGCTCAGCCTGCGCACGGGCCAGCCCACGGCGTAGCGACAGCTCGCTGTCGCCGTCGAGCATCTCGCTGACGCCGGATGCGCCTTCGGCCAGACGGCCGGCGTTGGCCAGGCGCTTGTGACTGGCTTCCAGTTCGGCCATTTCGCTGGCGGGCAAGGCCCATTTTTCCAGTTCGCCCACTTCGTGCCGCAGCAACTCGATGCGCTGATCGCGATCGTCGCCGCCGCTCAACGACTGGATGCGCGCCTGCACGGCGCGCCATTGTTGGGCAGCCTCACGGACCTGGGCAAGCAGCTCATCGTGGCCGGCGTAGGCATCGAGCAGCGCGAGCTGATGGCTGCGCGACAGCAGCGCCTGGTGCTCGTGCTGGCCATGGATTTCCACCAGCATCGAGGCCAGCTCGCTGAGCTGGCTGGCATTGGCTGGGCGGCCGTTGATCCAGGCGCGCGAGCTGCCCTCGGCGCGGATTACGCGGCGCAACTGGCAGGTGCCTTCTTCGTCCAGCTCCTCTTGTGCCAGCCAGGCGCGTGCGTCGGGAAGCTCGGCCAGGTCGAACTCGGCGGCCAGCTCGGCGCGATCGCTGCCGGCACGCACCATGCCGCTATCGGCGCGGCTGCCCGCGAGCAGCATCAAGGCGTCCACCAGCAGCGACTTGCCGGCGCCGGTCTCCCCGCTGACCACGGTCAGGCCCGGCCCGAAGGCGATCTCGGCTTCTTCGACAACCGCAAAATGGCGAACATAGAGGGAGGTGAGCATGGCGCGCTGTATCAGTGAGTCGGTGGATTGTACGGATTGATGGATGGGGCGGTAAGCAGGTCGTCCAGGGTGACCCGGCCTGGGTCGGCCAGGAGGTCGAAGCCTGACTTCCTTGCATTCTTCCCCCGCACACCTTATTTCTTCTCTGTCTCACGGATTGCCACAGCAGCGCATGCCCCAACTCTTCGGCCATGAATTAGATGCCCGCGCCCGCAGCTTGCTGCGCACGCTGATTGCGCAGTATCTGGTCGATGGCGAGCCGGTGGGCTCGCGCACGCTATCGCGCTCCTCGGGCCTGGATGTCAGCCCGGCCACCATCCGCAACATCATGGCCGACCTGGAAGAAGCCGGCCTGGTGGTGTCGCCGCACACCTCGGCCGGTCGCGTGCCGACGCCCCGCGGGCTGCGGTTGTTCGTCGACAGCCTGATCGAGTTGCAGCCGCTGCCGCGCGAGGATATGGCGCGCCTGCGCCGCGAACTGCCGCCGGGCCCGACGACCACGCGCGATCTGCTCGGTAATGTGTCCACGCTGCTGTCGGCGATGACCCAGTTTGCCGGTGTAGTCACCGTGCCGCGCCAGGCCGATTTCCCGCTGCGCCATATCGACTTCGTGCCCTTACCCGACAACCAGGTGCTGGTGATCCTGGTGTTCTCCGATAACCAGGTGCAGAACCGTATCGTGCGCCTGGCCAAGCAGCTTGATGCGCGGGAGTTGGAGCAGGCGGCCAATTATCTCAATACCCATTTCGCCGGCTTGCGCGTGGACGATATCCGCACGCATCTGCTGCGCGAGCTCAAAGAGGCCAGCAGCGAGCTCAACCGTCTGTTGTCCAGCACGGTGGAACTGGCCGCCGCCTCGTTTGCGCCACATAGCGAAGGCGATGACGTGCTGGTCAGTGGCCAGACCAATCTGATGTCCTATTCGGAGTTGGCCAATCTCGATCGCCTGCGCGAGCTTTTCGAGGCCTTTCAGAAGAAGAACGAGCTGCTTCAACTGATGGAAGTGTGCGCCAGGGCGCCGGGTGTCCGGCTGTTTATCGGCGAGGAATCGGGCTTTACGGCGCTGGACGGCTGCAGCGTCGTTACCGCCAGTTATGGGGCGCAAGGGCGTGTGCTTGGGGCGGTCGGTGTGATCGGTCCGACCCGAATGGCGTACGAAAGGGTCATCCCTGTGGTACAAGCCACGGCCGGGCTGCTCAGCGATGCCTTGAATCGGGCGGCAACGGCCTCATAAAGCCGTTTGGGAGGCGGGATTCACCCGCATTAAGTTTACTGGTCGGTATGCAAAATCATGCCGGCCCTGGATGAGGCTTGGAGTTTTTCATGCAGAACAACGATTCGCAGGCGCCGGAAAATACGCCGGAAGCCACCGCGGCGAGTGAAGCCATGCAGGCCGATCTCGACGCACTGAAGCAGCGTGTCGCTGAATTGGAAGCAGGCAATGCGGAGTTGCGCGATGGCGTATTGCGCGAGCGTGCGGAGCTGGAAAATCAGCGCCGTCGTTTGCAGCGCGATCTGGATCAGGCGCGCCGCTTTGCCAACGAAAAATTGCTCAACGAGCTGCTGCCGATCTACGACGGTCTGGAGCGCGGCTTGGCGGTGGAAAGCGGCGATATCGCTACCGTTCGCGAAGGCATCAATCTCACCCTGAAGGAACTGCTGCGCATTGCGCAGAACAACGGTCTGGTGCCGGTCGATCCGCTCGGCCAGCCGCTGGATCCGGAGCGCCATCACGCGGTGAGCATGGTCGAAGCGCCTGGGCAGGCGCCGGGTACCGTGGTGAGTGTGTTGCAGAAAGGCTATGTGCTGAACGATCGCTTGTTGCGCCCGGCGCTGGTCGCCGTCGCCAAGGATTGATCGAGCACACACGGCGCGGCCGGCACCTGAATCACCGGTGACGGTAGCGACGAACCCGGGGTTCGGAAATCTTGACGCGATTGAATCGCCAAGGCCGAGCCCCACTTAGAAACCAGTCGCGGCCGCGGGGGCCGCTTAGAAATTTTTGGAGTCAGAGCACATGGGCAAGATCATTGGTATCGATCTGGGCACGACCAATTCCTGCGTATCCGTCATGGATGGCAGCACCACCCGGGTCATCGAGAATTCGGAAGGCGATCGCACGACGCCGTCCATCGTCGCCTTTACCAAGGACGGCGAAGTCCTGGTGGGTGCGCCGGCCAAGCGCCAGGGCGTGACCAACCCGAAGAACACCTTCTACGCGGTGAAGCGCCTGATCGGCCGCAAGTTCACCGACGCGGAAGTACAGAAAGACCTGCATATCGTGCCGTACGGCATCGTCGCGCATGAGAACGGCGACGCCTGGGTGCAGACTGCCGACGGCAAGAAGATGGCGCCGCAGGAAATCTCCGCCAAGGTGCTGGCGAAGATGAAGAAGACTGCCGAAGACTATCTCGGCGAGACGGTGACCGAAGCGGTCATCACCGTGCCGGCCTACTTCAACGACAGCCAGCGCCAGGCGACCAAGGACGCCGGCCGCATCGCCGGTCTGGAGGTCAAGCGCATCATCAACGAGCCGACCGCCGCTGCGCTGGCTTACGGTCTGGACAAGAAGGGCGGTGACCGCAAGATCGCCGTGTACGACCTGGGTGGCGGTACGTTCGACGTATCGATCATCGAGATCGCCGAAGTCGACGGCGAGAAGCAGTTCGAAGTGCTGGCCACGAACGGCGACACGTTCCTGGGCGGCGAAGACTTCGACATGCGCGTCATCGATTATCTCGTCGAAGAATTCCAGAAGGACCAGGGCATCGACCTGCGCAAGGATCCGCTCGCGCTGCAGCGCCTGAAGGACGCCGCCGAGCGCGCCAAGATCGAGCTGTCGTCCTCGCACCAGACTGAGGTAAATCTACCGTACGTCACGGCCGATGCCTCCGGTCCGAAGCATCTGAACATCAAGCTGACCCGCGCCAAGCTCGAAGCGCTGGTCGAAGACCTGGTCAAGCGCACCATCGATCCGTGCCGCACTGCGTTGAACGACGCTGGGCTGCGCGTGTCCGACGTCGACGAAGTGATCCTGGTCGGCGGCCAGACTCGTATGCCGAAGGTGCAGGAGTCGGTGAAGGATTTCTTTGGTAAGGAGCCGCGCAAGGACGTCAACCCGGACGAAGCCGTCGCTGTCGGCGCGGCCATCCAGGGCGGCGTACTGGGTGGTTCGGTCAAGGACGTGCTGCTGCTCGACGTCACCCCGCTGTCGCTCGGTATCGAGACGATGGGTGGTGTGATGACCAAGCTGATCGAAAAGAACACCACCGTGCCGACCAAGGCCTCGCAGGTCTTCTCGACTGCCGACGACAACCAGACCGCCGTGACCGTGCATGTGCTGCAGGGTGAGCGCGAGCGTGCCAGCGCGAACAAGTCGCTGGGCAAGTTCGACCTCTCCGGCATCGATGCCGCGCCGCGCGGCATGCCGCAGATCGAAGTCACCTTCGACATCGACGCCAACGGCATCCTGCACGTGTCGGCCAAGGACAAGAAGACCGGCAAGGAACAGAAGATCGAGGTCAAGGCCGGCTCGGGTCTGTCCGAGGAAGAGATCCAGCGCATGGTCGCCGACGCCGAGGCGAACAAGGAAGAAGACAAGAAATTCCACGAGCTCGTCGCCACGCGCAACAAGGCGGACCAGCTGGTTCACGCGACCCGTAGCGCGCTCAAGGAACACGGCGGCAAGATTCCGGCCGACCAGCTGAGCACGATCGAAGGTGCGTTGTCGGATCTGGAAAAGGTCAAGGACAGCGACGACAAGGGCGCGATCGAGTCGAAGATCGAGAAGCTGGAGCAGTCCGCCCAGTCGCTTTACGCGGCCGCTCAGGGCGGTGCGCAGCCGGACGCCGGCGCGCAGCCGGGCCCGGGTCCGCACGGCTCGGCGCAGCCGGACGACGTGGTCGATGCCGAGTTCACCGAAGTCAAAGACGACAAGAAATAAGTAACATAGGCCGGTCGGCGCTGCCGATCCAATGCAGCCCGCGCCGGGGGTCATACCCTTCGCGCGGGCTGTTTGTTGATAAGTGTTCATGGTCGCGCGGGTTCATGTGGGGCGCGTTCTTTAGTCGGATACACGAATGAGCAAGCGTGATTACTACGAAGTCCTCGGTGTCGAACGGACGGTTACCGAGGTCGAACTGAAGAAGTCGTTTCGTCGCCTGGCGATGAAATACCACCCGGACCGTTGCCCGGACGATCCGCATGCGCAGGAGAAGTTCAAGGAAGCCAAGGAGGCTTACGAGATTCTCGCCGATGCGCAGAAGCGCCAGATGTATGACCAGTATGGCCATGCGGCGTTCGAGGGTGGTGCAGGTGGTGGTCGCGGTGGCGCCGGTGGTTTTGGCGACATGGGCGATATCTTCGGCGATATCTTCGGCGACATTTTCGGTATGGGCGGCGGCCGCGGTGGCAGTCGTTCGCGTCGTGGCGCCGATCTTCGCTACATCATGGAGCTCGATCTGGAAGAGGCCGTATTCGGCATCGAAAAGAAGATCGACGTACCGACCCAGGTCAATTGCCAGCATTGCAACGGCTCCGGTTCGGAAGACGGCAAGGTGGCGCAATGCAAGACCTGCCAGGGCCATGGCCGCGTGCGCATGCAGAACGGCATCTTCTCGATCCAGCAGGCCTGTCCGCATTGCGGCGGCAGTGGCCAGGCGATCGAAAAGCCGTGCAGGCAGTGTCGTGGCGAGGGTCGCCTGGAAGAAACACGTACCTTGTCCGTGCGCATTCCGGCGGGCGTCGACAATGGCGACCGCATTCGTTTGACCGGACAGGGTGAAGCCGGTCCGGCCGGTGGTGAAGCCGGCGATCTTTATGTCGAGATGCGCGTGCGCGAGCACGACATCTTCCAGCGTGACGGCAACGATCTGCATTGCGAGTTGCCGATTCGTTTTTCGCAGGCTGCGCTTGGCGCCGAATTGCCGGTACCGACGCTCGATGGCGAAGTGCCGATTTCGATTCCGCCGGAGACGCAGACGGGTCAGCAGTTCCGCTTGCGCGGGCGCGGCGTGAAGTCGGTGCGCAGCGGGCGTGCGGGTGATCTGATCTGCCGCGTCGTGGTCGAGACGCCGGTGCGTTTGACCAAGGAGCAGCGCGATCTGCTTGCGCAGCTCGAGGCGACGTTCAATAACGGCGAAGCGCATAAGCACACGCCGCGCGAGAAGTCGTGGGTGGATGGGGTGAAGCAATTTTGGTCGCGGGTGACGTCTTGAGGTGTTGAGAGCTCCCCCTCACCCCAGCCCTCTCCCCCGGCGAAGCCAGGGGAGAGGGAGCGAGGTTACGCAAGTGCGAAATAATGAGGTTCTCCTCGGTATGCTCCCTCTCCCCTGGCTATGCCGGGGGAGAGGGCTGGGGTGAGGGGGGCTTTTGTCTTCCCTCACACCCTCATAGCATCGACGCTTTAAAAGGAAACACCTCATGCCGTCCCCCATCCGCCTCGCCGTCAACGGAGCCACCGGTCGCATGGGGCAGGCATTGCTTGGATTGCTTCGCGACGACAAGCGCTTCGAGTTGTGCGCGGCGATAAGCAGCGAACGCCATGCAGGCAAGCCCGTATTCCCTGGTAATGAAGCGCTTTCGTACACCACCGCATGGCCCGAAAACCTCGACGTCGTGATCGATTTCAGTGGCCCGGAAGGTCTGGTCGCCGCGCTGGACTACTGCGAAGCGAACAAGGTCGCACTCGTCACCGGCACTACCGGCATCGATGATGCACTTGCCCAGCGTCTAAACGCAGCGCCGATCGCACACCTGCGCGCCACCAACTTCAGTCTTGGCGTGGCAGTGCTGACACGTCTCCTGCGCCAGGCATCGGCAGCATTGCGCGACTGGGATCTGGAAATCGTCGAGGCGCACCACAACCGCAAGGAAGACGCACCATCGGGCACCGCGCTTTCGCTCGGCAAGGCCGCGGCACAGGCGCGTGGCACCACCCTGGAACAGGACGCGGTCTACACCCGCGAAGGCCGTCCAGGCCCGCGTAAATCCGGCACGATCGGCTTTGCCGTCGTTCGTGGCGGCGATATCGTCGGCGAGCACAGCGCGATGCTGATCGGGCAGGGCGAACGCGTGGAATTGGGGCATCGTGCCACCGACCGCTCCATCTTCGCCCGTGGCGCCATCGAGGCGGCCCACTGGCTTGCAGGCAAGCCTGACGGCGCCTATGACCTGGATGCCATGCTGGCCGAGCGCAGCGGCGCTTAAAGCCTCCCAAGCTTGCCGATAGCGACGGGCGCCATTACCATGGCGCCCGTTAGTCATTGGGGAGTAGCCATCCTCGCTCCCGGAAGGCCTTACCGCTTTCCTACCCAGAGGAATCCGCGTCAACAGACTTGAAGCGCATGCTTCATGGTGCGGATGGCCCGCGATCTTGTGCTTCAGGATTGCGCCGGCCCGGCGAGACCTTTGGCCACGACTTAGCTCACCTTTAGCCGGGCGAGCGGAGTCGTTGTGCCATCGGTTTACGTTCGCTCGCCCGGCCAAGGATTCATATGCTTATCGCCTTGTTGTTCCTGCTGTCGGCCGGTGCGATCTATCTCGCCTGCGAGTATTTCGTCAACGGCGTCGAATGGTTCGGGCAAAAGCTCAGCCTCGGCGCGACCGCTACCGGTACGGTGCTTGCTGCGTTCGGCACGGCCTTGCCCGAAAGCGCGGTCACTTTTGTCGCGGTGGTATTTGGCCGCACACCCGAGCAAAAGGATATCGGCGTCGGTGCCGCGTTGGGTGGCCCGTTGGTGCTGGCAACGATTGCCTATGCGGTGGTCGGCATTGCGTTGTGGAGCAACCGAAAGCGCTTGCAGCGCAAGGATAATCTGGTTCGCGTCAACCACGGACGTCTCGCTCGCGACCAATCCTGGTTCCTGGCGATCTTCGTAGTGAAGTGCGGTTTGGGTCTGGTGGTGTTCGCGATCAAACCCTGGCTCGGTGTGCTGTTCATCGCCGCCTATGGGCTCTATGTCTGGCGCGAACTCAAGCACGACGACAGTGTGCCGGACGATGAAGATGCGCTTGAACCGCTGAAATTCCAACCACGCGCCGAAAACCCGGCGATGTCGATGATCGCCTTGCAAACCGTGCTCGCGCTGGCCGTCATCGCGATCGCCTCGCACACCTTCGTCAAGCAGATCGAGGCGATCGGTGAAGCATTTCAGCTATCGCCGCACCTTGTCGCGTTGGTGCTGAGCCCGGTCGCCACCGAACTGCCGGAAACACTCAATGCGCTTATCTGGGTACGTCAGGGCAAGGAGCGTCTGGCGTTGGCCAATATCTCCGGCGCGATGATGATCCAGGCGACCATTCCCAGTTCGCTGGCGCTGTTTGCCACGCCATGGCTGTTCGATGCGCCGCTGATGGTAGCCGGCGTGTTGACCGGTATCGCGGTGATCTTCCTGTGGTGGCTGTTCCGTCGTGGCAACGTGGACGGGCGCTTGCTGATGCCGGTTGGCTTGCTGTACGGGGTGTTTGCCGGTTATGTCGTCTGGCATTTCACCGCAGGGTGAGTTGCCCGGTTCACAGACCGTGCAACCCACCGCCCATCATCAACAGGCCGAAGCACGCGGCGACCAGCAACAGCACGACTGCAACGACGGAAGCCAGTCCGAGCAGCATGCCCTTGCCGGTTCGCCGCACGCCGCGCCTGATCAATGAAATCGCCCAGACCACCACGACCAGCGGCGGAATGAACCAGCCGCCCAGGAAGAGGGGATGGGCCGATACACCGAGGCCGCCGAGCACGATTTCTCCCAGCACCATGACGACCCAGGCAAGCCCGATGCCGGCGGCGAGCGAGCCTTCAATTTTGGGAGGCTCGGGCTCGATGCCTGGCTCGGGAGACAGCGGCGGTCGATAGGGATCGGGGATGCGTTCGTCGCTCATGGCATCGTGCTCTCGATGGCGCGCAATTGATCGATTTCCTGTCGTAGCGCGGCAAGTTTTTTGGCCTTGTCGTCGCGGTAGAACAGGTTGAAGGTGTCGAACGGAATGATGCGTCCGTCAGGCTGGGCGATATGCACGCAGGATTTTTTCACTGCGCGCAGATCGAAACCGTGGGCATCGATGAACTGCATGATCAGCACGCGAAAGACGTTACGGTAGGACAGATCGGCGGGTGCCTGCACCTGTGGCAGACAGCACAGCAGGTCCGACAGCGAACAGGCCTGCGACTCGGGCGAGTGATTGGTCGCAAACAGCTCGAACACGTGCGCGCGCAGCTCTTCGTCGCGCTCGACCACGATCGTATTGCGACCCTTGCTGACCAGTGTTTCCGGTGATACGAAACGAGTCAGCGGCAGTATCTGGTCGCCGAGTTTCAGTGCGTAGGCCATGGCCAGGCAATCGGGATTGCATGGCACGGGAATCAGGTCGTCCGGTTGAAACAGCGTGCTTTGTTCGAGAATGCGGCGGCGCACTTCGCTCAAGGTCAGGCGGTTGTGCTCGACGTCATAGCCTTCCAGCCGTCCGGCGGCCTGGATCGGCTGGAACGTTACGCCGCGCACGCAGGGTTGGGTCAGTGCGAAATCGATGATCTCGCCGAGTTCGCCGTCGTTGAGTCCTTTCTTGACCGTCACGACCAGCGTGGTTGAGATGTCATGGCGGTTGAGGTGTTCCAGCGCCTTGAGCCGCACGTCGCGCAGCTTGGCGCCGCGCAGGTCCTTGTGTACTTCGTCGCGCAACGAATCGAACTGCAGGTACAGCTCGAAGCCTGGCTGATACTCGGCGAGACGTGCGGCGAAATCGGGTTCCTTGGCGATGCGCAGCCCGTTGGTATTGACCATCAGATGGCGAATCGGCCGTTGCCGCGCGGCATCGAGAATGGCAAAGAAATCCGGATGCAAGGTCGGTTCGCCACCGGAAAGCTGCACCACGTCCGGCTCGCCTTCGTTGGCTACGACCGCGTCGAGCATGCGTTCGACCGTGGCCAGATCACGAAACCCCGGTCGGTGGGGGCCGCTTTCGGCGTAGCAGATGGGACAGCGCAGATTGCAGTGATCGGTAATCTCGACCAGGGTCAGACACGAATGCTGCATGTGTTCCGGACACAGGCCGCAATCGTACGGACAGCCATAGTGCTGCGGCGTATTGAAACGCTGCGGAAGCTCTGGCGGCTTGATGTAGAGCTCGCGACACTGGCGGTAGTAGGCGGCATCGTCGGCGACCAGAACGCGTTCGCGGCCATGATGCGGGCACCATTTTTCGAGATAGACGCGCTCGTCCTTGATCAGGATTTTCGCTTCCACCCGGCGCAGGCAGGTGCTGCAGATGGAAATGGCGCTGTCGTAAAACAGATACGGCCTTACCTTGGCTCCCATACCTTGCTTCGTCCCCTGAGCAAAAGCCGCGCAATTGGCGGTATGTCCCGATGGTAGTAGAGCAGGCCGGCCACGCACAGTAGCTGCAAGCCGGAGACATGCCCTGGGTAGGTGTAGAAAACCGGCTTGATGAATTCCACCAGCAGGCGGAAACCGAGATAGCCGATCATGAAGGCGCGGAAGCGGTCGCCAGGTCGTTCGAAGGCGGCGCGACGGGCGTGGATCCACGCGTACTGCACGAGCAGAAACGCGATCTCGTAGAGCTGAGTAGGATGCCTTGCGATGCCGTCCCCAAAATCCACGCCCCACGGCAAGGTGGTGGCAATGCCATAGGTGTGATCGTTCAAGCCGGCCAGATAGCAGCCAACGCGGCCGATGCACATACCCACCGTCAATGGCAGCACGAAAGCGTCGCCGGTGGATTGCCGCACGCCGGCGATCTTCTTGCACAGCTCCACACCGAGAAGGCCGCCCAGCAGTGCGCCGATGATGGACTTGCCTTCGAGCAGATGGCGCAGGTCGGGAAAGTTCTGGAACGCGGTCAGCGGGTCGTCCAGCCAGTACGACAGCTTTGCACCGAGGGCCGCGCCGACGATCGCGCCGACGCCGACCCAGGCTACTTCGTCCTCGTGCGCAAAGGCCGAGGGGGCCAGACGCTTGCGTGTCCACAGAAAGGTACGAAAACCGACCGCATACGCCAGTATTTCGAACACCGTGTGCAGGACGACAGGTGTCATCGCGTGTGGCTTTACGAATCGCCGATCTGCGCCAGTTCGAGCTTGGCCGCTTTCAGCCAGGTCTGCTCTTTACGGCGGTAGTAGCCAGGCATGGCCTTTGCGCGACGCAGCTGCGATTGCAGAACGTCACGGGCTTCTTCGGCGCGTTGCACTTGCCGCAACAACCGCGCGTAGCGATAGCGACCTTCCTCACCCGGATAGCTGTCGGCGAGGACGTGATATTCCTCCAGCGCCTTATCCGTTTCGCCGACTTCTTCCAGGCAGCGCGCGTAGAGCAGATGCCCGTCGGGCGAGCGGAATGTCGGGTTGGCGGCGATCAGGCGTTCCAGCGTGTCGCGTGCGGCGACAAAGTCGTTGTTGCCTGCTTGCGATTGCGCCAGCCCAAGCATGAAGTTGGGATCGGTTTCGTACATGCCCGACAGCAGGCTTTGATACAGCTCCTGCGCGTTGACGTAGTCGCCCACCTGCAGGCTTTCCTCGGCAAGCCTGCGTCGATTTTCGACCGTATTGGCGATATCGAGCTTGCGCTGCAGCTCGCGGCGGCGACGCTTCGGGTCGATTGCCTGCAACGCCTTGCTGGTCACCTGACGCCCACGTGGATCGTGGCGCATGTCCGGAATGACCGCGACGAGTATGTAGACGGCGACGGCGAGATACGAGCCGATCAGCAGCAACCAGATCCAGTAGAGCGGGCGACCGCTGCGCACGACATGCACGGCGCAGCCGAGCTGCAACAGCACCGAAACGATAAAAACGAGGGACATGCCTTTTCCCCAAAAGAAGCACGCGTCAATGCGTGAAGCTTAACCGATCAGTCGCGATGCGCCGCGCTGCGATCGCGGTCGGAGCCGAGCTTGCGGTCCAGCGAGCCGAACATCCGCTTGAAGACGCGGGAGAACTTACCGCGCTTGGTCTTGCGCAGTTTCTCCTCTTCGCTGGTCAGCCAGGCCACCTGGATCACCCGGCGCTCGCCCTCGAACGGCAGATGGCCGTGGAAGGAGTTGTCGCAGCGCTTGAACACCGCGAACTCGCCGTAGAGCGGGGTGAGTTCCGGGGCGACCATATCGTCGATATCGTCGATCTTGCTCAGAAACCGCAGGCAGCCGTCGCTGGTGTCCGGCCATTGCGTGTTGAGGTAGAGCAGGGCCGTGGCCACCTTGGACTTGCTGTCGGTGTGAATCGTGCCGTGGCGCTTGTTGAGCGAGCGACACAGGGTGACCAGGGTCGGATACTGGCCCAGATTCTCGATGCCCAGCCGGCGGCCGACGGCGCTGGCAAATTCCGGGGTGGTCAGGTTCTGCACCAGGGTGTTGACCGTGGGGCCGCAGTCGCTGGGGTCGTACGGGAAGAAGCCAGCGCTCGCGTAGCGCGGGAAATCGCGCTCGATGTCGTTACGGGCGTCGTCCGGCAGCTGGCCGTGCGCAATCATGAAGGGGAACGGCTCCAGCCGAATATCCGTGTCCGGGCGGTCAAGGCGGGCAGGATCGAGCAGGACGGCGGCATTCATGACGGTCAATCTCCTAGAGTCGCGCTAGTGTAGCGCCGCATATGAATTTGCAAGGGGTCTTCTGGCAACGCATTCACGCTTTATCCGGTGGACAGAAAGGCCTCCTGCACCTATCATTTCGACCCGCCCTGAGACTTTCCATTACCAAGGTCCTCAAGCCAGCTATAGCGCGGCTTGCGGACTTTGCTGCACCTAAAAGGCGGCCTCCATGCCTATTCCCGCTCTGCTTGCCCTCGAAGACGGCAGCGTATTTCACGGCCACGCCGTGGGCGCTACTGGTGAAACCGTCGGCGAGGTGGTTTTCAACACCGCGATGACCGGCTACCAGGAGATCCTCACCGATCCCTCCTATGCCCGCCAAATCGTGACCCTGACATATCCCCATATCGGTAATACCGGCGTGAACGCCGAGGATGCCGAGTCCGACGCGGTGCACGCCGCCGGCCTGATCGTGCGCGACGTGCCGCGCCTGGCCAGCAACTGGCGCAGCACGATGAGCCTGCCTGAGTACCTGAAAAAGCACGGGATCGTGGCCATTGCCGGCATCGATACCCGCCGCCTGACCCGCATCCTGCGCGACAAGGGCGCCCTGAACGGCTGCATCGTGGCCGGCGCGGAGATCGACGTCGACGCGGCGCTGGCCAAGGCGCGCGCCTTTCCGGGCCTCAACGGCATGGACCTGGCCAAGGTGGTCAGCGTCAGCAAGAGCTACAGCTGGAACGAGGGCGTCTACGACCTCGACAGCACCAGCTTCAATCAGCCGTCCAAACGCTTCAAGGTCGTGGCCTACGATTACGGCGTGAAGCTCAATATCTTGCGCCTGCTGGCCGAGCAGGGCTGCGATATCACGGTGGTGCCGGCGCAGACGCCTGCCGCCGAGGTGCTGGCGATGAAGCCGGACGGCGTGTTCCTCTCCAATGGCCCGGGCGACCCGGCCGCCTGCGATTACGCGGTGGCTGCCACGCGCGAGCTGCTCGACGCCAGGATTCCGCTGTTCGGCATCTGCCTGGGCCACCAGATCATGGGCCTGGCCCTGGGCGCCAAGACGCTGAAGATGAAGTTTGGCCACCACGGCGCGAACCATCCGGTGAAAGACCTGGATGACGGCCGGGTGCTGATCACCTCGCAGAACCACGGCTTTGCGGTCGACCCGGCCACGCTGCCGGCCAATGTGCGCATCACGCACAGCTCGCTGTTCGATGGTTCGCTGCAAGGTTTTGCGCTGACCGACCGCCCGGCGTTCTGCTTCCAGGGTCACCCGGAAGCCAGTCCCGGCCCCCACGACATCGGTTATCTGTTCGACCGGTTTGCCAAACTGATGCAGGAGGCCCGCTAACGATGGCTAAGCGTACCGATATCAAGAGCGTCCTCATCATCGGCGCCGGCCCGATCGTCATCGGCCAGGCCTGCGAGTTCGACTACTCCGGCGCACAGGCCTGCAAGGCGCTGAAGGAAGAGGGCTACCGGGTCATCCTGGTGAACTCCAACCCCGCCACGATCATGACCGACCCGGAGACCGCCGACGCGGTCTATATCGAGCCGATCAACTGGCAGACGGTCGAGCGCATCATCGCCAAAGAGCGCCCGGATGCGGTGCTGCCGACGATGGGTGGCCAGACCGGCCTCAATTGCGCGCTCGATCTGGCCGACAACGGCGTGCTCGAGAAGTACAACGTCGAGCTGATCGGCGCGTCGCGCGAAGCCATCCGCATGGCCGAAGACCGCGAGCTGTTCCGCGTCGCCATGGCCGAAATCGGCCTGGACTGTCCGAAGGCGGAAGTCGCTCGCACGTATGAGCAGGCCGTGGCGACGCAGGCCAAGGTCGGTTTCCCGACCATCATCCGCCCGAGCTTCACGCTTGGCGGTTCGGGTGGCGGTATCGCCTACAACGTCGAAGAGTTCGAAGAGATCGTCAAGCGCGGCCTGGATCTCTCGCCCGTGCACGAAGTGCTGGTCGAAGAGTCCGTACTCGGCTGGAAGGAATTCGAGATGGAAGTGGTCCGCGACAAGGCGGACAACTGCATCATCGTGTGCTCGATCGAAAACCTCGATCCGATGGGCGTACACACCGGCGACTCGATCACGGTTGCGCCGGCACAGACGCTCACTGACAAGGAATACCAGCGCCTGCGCGATGCTTCCATCGCCGTGCTGCGCAAGATCGGCGTCGACACCGGCGGCTCCAACGTGCAGTTCGGCATCAATGCCGAAACCGGCCGCGTCGTGGTGATCGAAATGAACCCGCGCGTGTCGCGCTCGTCGGCGCTGGCCTCCAAGGCCACCGGCTTCCCGATCGCCAAGATCGCCGCCAAGCTGGCGGTGGGCTACACGCTGGACGAGCTCAAGAACGACATCACCGGCGGCCTGACCCCGGCCTCGTTCGAGCCGAGCATCGATTACGTCGTCACCAAGATTCCACGCTTCGCGTTCGAGAAATTCCCGTCCGCCGATGCCCGCCTGACCACGCAGATGAAGTCGGTCGGCGAAGTGATGGCGATGGGCCGTACCTTCCACGAGTCGCTGCAGAAAGCGCTGCGCGGCCTGGAGATCGGCAAGACCGGCCTGAACCCGACCGGGTTGGACCTGAGCAACGACGATGGCCTGGCGATCCTCAAGCGCGAGCTGCGCGAGCCGCGCCCCGACCGCGTGTTCCATCTGGCCGATGCGTTCCGCGCCGGCCTGTCGCTGGAAGAGGTACACAACCTCAGCCGCGTCGACCCGTGGTTCCTGGCCGCGTTCGAAGACATCGTGCTGGAAGAGGCGATGGTTACCGCGCAGGGCATCACCAAGCTCGATGCGCCGCGCATGCGCGAACTCAAGCGCATGGGTTTTGCCGATGCGCGCCTGGCCGAACTGCTCGGCAGCGATGAAGCGGCCTTGCGCCATCTGCGCCATACGCTGGGCGTACGCCCGGTGTACAAGCGCGTGGACTCCTGCGCGGCAGAATTTGCCACCACCACGGCCTACATGTACTCGACCTACGAGGAAGAGTGCGAGGCGCAGCCGACCGATCGCGAAAAGATCATCGTGCTCGGTGGTGGCCCGAACCGTATCGGTCAGGGCATCGAGTTCGACTACTGCTGCGTGCACGCGGCGCTTGCCCTGCGCGAGGATGGTTTTGAAACCATCATGGTCAACTGCAACCCGGAAACCGTGTCGACCGACTACGACACCTCCGACCGTCTGTACTTCGAGCCGCTGACGCTCGAAGACGTGCTGGAAATCGTCGCGCTGGAAAAGCCCAAGGGCGTGATCGTGCAGTACGGCGGTCAGACCCCGCTGAAGCTGGCGCGTGCGCTCGAAGCCGCTGGCGTGCCGATCATCGGTACGTCGCCCGACTCGATCGACCTGGCCGAAGACCGCGAGCGCTTCCAGCAGATGATCGAAAAGATCGGCCTGAAGCAGCCGCCGAACCGCACCGCGCGCAATGCCGACGAGGCCTTGGCGCTGGCCCGCGAGATCGGTTATCCGTTGGTGGTGCGCCCGAGCTACGTGCTGGGCGGCCGCGCGATGGAAGTGGTCTACGACGATGCCGATCTGTCGCGCTACATCCGTGAAGCCGTGCAGGTGTCGAACGACTCGCCGGTGCTGCTCGACCGCTTCCTCGATCACGCAGTCGAGGTGGACGTCGACATCATCGCCGACCAGGAAGGTAACGTGCTGGTCGGCGGCATCATGGAGCATATCGAGGAGGCCGGCGTGCATTCGGGCGATTCGTCCTGCTCGCTGCCGCCGTACTCGCTGTCGCAGGAAATCCAGGACGAGATGCGTCGCCAGGTGACGGCGATGGCGAAGGAGCTGAAGGTCATCGGCCTGATGAACACGCAGTTCGCGATCCAGGGCGACACCGTGTTCATTCTCGAGGTCAACCCGCGTGCATCGCGCACCGTGCCGTTCGTGTCCAAGGCCACCGGCGTGCCGCTGGCCAAGATCGCCGCACGCGCGATGGCCGGCCGTTCGCTGAAAGACCAGAACGCCACGCGTGAAGTGATCCCGGAGTACTACTCGGTCAAGGAAGCGATCTTCCCGTTCCTGAAGTTCCAGAACGTCGATCCGATCCTCGGTCCGGAAATGCGTTCGACCGGCGAAGTGATGGGTGTGGGCCGCAGTTTCGGCGCCGCCTTCGCGCGTGGCCACGATGCCGCCGGTATCAAGACGCCGCCGAAGGGCAAGGTGTTCGTGTCGGTGCGCGATGCCGACAAGGATCGCCTGCTGCCGGTGGCGAAGGACGCCCTGGCGCGTGGTTTCAGCCTGGTGGCGACCGCCGGCACGGCGGCTTATCTGGCCGAGCATGGCGTGGTTTGCGAGCGCATCAACAAGGTGCTCGAGGGCCGCCCGCACGTCGTCGACCTTATCAAGAACGGCGAAATCGTTTATATCGTGAACACGACCGAGGGCAAGCAGGCCATCGCCGATTCGTTCTCGATCCGGCGCGAGGCTCTGCAGCATCGCGTTACCTATTCCACCACCGTCGCAGGAGCGCGCGCGCTGGTGCACTCGTTGGATTTCCACGGTGCCGGCGAGGTGCACAGCCTGCAAGAGTTGCACAAGGAGCTGAAGGCATGAGTCGCGCCCCCATTACAAAAGCCGGTTCCGAGCGGCTGCGTGGCGAACTGGAGAGACTTAAATCGGTCGATCGCCCGAGGATCATCGCGGCGATTGCCGAAGCGCGTGCGCATGGCGATCTGAAAGAAAACGCCGAGTATCACGCTGCGCGCGAGCAGCAGAGCTTTACCGAAGGCCGTATCGCCGAGCTGGAAGGTGCGTTGTCCACCGCCGAGGTGATCGACATCTCGCGTCTGGCCGCCGGCACCCGCGTGGTGTTCGGTGCCACGGTCGACCTGGAGGACGAAGACAGCGGCGAAGCGGTGACCTACCAGATCGTGGGCGACCTCGAAGCCGACATCAAGCAGCGCCTGATCGCCGTCTCCTCACCGATTGCGCGTGCATTGATCGGCAAGAGCTCGGGCGACAGTTTCGAGTTCACGGCACCCAACGGCGTGAAGCACTACGAAATCACTGGCGTTCGGTACGAGTGACGGCATTGGTTTTGCGATGAAGAAGGCCCGCTTTGGCGGGCTTTTTTCTTGTACACACCCACACGGCGATACCGATGACTCAGGCCTTTGACGAGACAGCGCGCGCAGCGGTCTACCGCGCGATTCACGAGCGTCGCGACATGCGCCATTTTATGTCCGATCCGGTGGAGCCGGAAGTTCTGCGTCGCCTGCTCGATGCCGCCCACCACGCTCCGAGTGTTGGCTTCATGCAGCCCTGGCGCATGGTGCGCGTCACCGAGCCTACGCTACGTCTATCGCTGCATGCCTGCGTCGAACGCGAGCGTGTGCTCACCGCCGATGCATTGGGCGAACGCAGCGACGAGTTCATGAAGCTCAAGGTCGAGGGCATGCTCGAATGCGGCGAGCTGCTGGTGATGGCATTGATGGACGGGCGCGAACGCCATGTCTTTGGCCGTCGCACCATGCCCGATATGGATCTGGCGTCAGTGGCCTGTGCGATCCAGAACATGTGGCTCGCGGCTCGCGCCGAAGGTCTCGGGATGGGCTGGGTTTCGCTGTTCGATGTCGACGAAGTGCGGCAATTGCTTGGGATGCCGGAGGGTGCGCGACCTGTAGCGATTCTCTGCCTGGGGCATGTGGAGGCGTTTTATCCACGGCCGATGTTGGAAACGGAGCATTGGGCGAAGCGGTTGCCGTTGAGTGAGTGCGTGTTTGAGAATCAGTGGCCTGCGTGATTCGTCGCTATCGATCGCCATTGGGAACCTCTAAAAACCTTTCCTAATTCGTCATCCCGGCGCAGGCCGGGACCCAGTGGCTTTGTGGTCGGTTGTCGCCAGAGTCATCAGGCATTTGCTCTGTCGCGAAAACCGGAAACCGAAGCCACTGGGTCCCGGCCTACGCCGGGATGACGATCGGGAGGGGCGGGTCGATCGGGTAACTGAAAGCTTTTTTCAGACATAAAAAAAGCCGCATCAAATGCGGCTTTTTTACAACCCGGCGCGAAACTCAGCGCTGACGAGCCTTGAAACGCGGGTTGCTCTTGCAGATCACGAACACTTTGCCGCGACGGCGCACAACCTTGCAGTCACGGTGCCGCTGCTTGGCGGACTTCAAAGAGGAAAGCACCTTCACGGCCAGCTCCTGAAACAGAAAAAGAAGAATACGAAAAATTGAGCACGCAAGTGTAACCGGTTGAATCGCCTATCACAAGCCCACGGTAGCTTTGGATTCAGCCACCGTGGACAGGAATTTGGCCAGTACCGGCGAGGGATCGTTGCGGCGGGTCGCGACGGCCAGGAGCATGGTGGCGTCCGGGTCGTCCAGCGACGCATAGCTTACCCCAGCCAGGCCGACGGCACGCATCGAAGCGGGTACCAGGGCCAGGCCCATACCGGCGGCCACCAGCACCAGCAGGCCGTTGATCTGCTGCGCGTGCTGGCGGATCTGCGGGTGAAAATCGGCTTTCATCGCCAGTTGTACCAGGCGATCGTAAAGCGTGGCGGCCAACTCGCGCGGCTGCACTACAAAGGATTCGCGCGCCACCTCTTGCAGCCGGACGCTGGTACGGCCCGCAAGGCGGTGCCCGGCGGGCAGGGCAAGTACCAGCGGCTCTCGGTCGATGATGTCCAGCTGCAAGGCCTCGCGGTCGCCTTCATGCTTGGGTTCGTCGCGGACAAAGCCGACATCGATCTGACCGGTCAGCAAGGCGGCAAATTGGGGCTCGGTGTACATCTCGCTCAGCGCGACCCGCACGTTGGGGGCGATCTGGCGGTGTTGGAGCAGGGCGTGGGGCAGGGCGGGATGAAAGGTGACCGAGACGGTGTAGGCCAGGCGCAGGAGCCCGGTAAAGCCGGCGGCCGCCTCGGCGACTTGGCCGCGGGCTTCTTCTGCCTTCCCCAGGATCTGTCGCGCCTGTTCCAAAAACACCCGCCCGGGCTCGGTCAGTGCGACGTTGCGCTTGTCCCGATTGAATAAAAGCACGCCAAGATCACGTTCAAGTGCTTGAATTTGCTGAGATAAAGGGGGCTGCGAGAGGTGCAGGCGCTGGGCTGCGCGGCTGAAGCTCAGCTCTTCCGCGACCGCGATGAAGTAACGCAGCTGGCGAAAATCGAACATGAGAGCGATCCGGGCAGAGGTGGATAGCGGCTTTTTCGCCGGTTGGGCGTGATCTTATACGCAAAACGAATAAGTGGAGCGCTAAATATATATTTGCCGACGACCTGGATCGATCCTATCCTACGCATCGTCCCGCCACCTTCCCCTCCCCCCAGGTGGCGGTGACCCCCGCTCCGCAGCGACGCTATATCCCCGCGATACTCGGTCTCTCTCCCCCCGAACCGATATCGACGCGTCGTCTAGCGGGGCGCTTTCTTTTTCCGCCCCTCGCTATCGTTCAAAGGTTCGCTGCCAAGCGCGTACCTTGATCGATGGCGCGTTTGGCATCCAGCTCGGCAGCGACATCCGCGCCGCCGATCACATGAGCCTTGATGCCTGCTGCCAGCAGTTCGTCGGCCAGGTGGCGGTTCGGCTCCTGGCCGGCGCACACGATGATGTTGTCGACCGGCAGTACCTGGGATTTACCGTCCACGGTGATATGCAGGCCTTCGGCGTCGAACCGGTCATAGCTGACGCCGCCGAGCATCGCGACCTGCTTGGCTTTCAATGTGGCGCGGTGTACCCAGCCGGTGGTCTTGTTCAAGCGTGCGCCGGGGCGGCCCTCGCTGCGCTGTAGCAGCCAGATCTGGCGTTCGGGCGCTTCCGGCTGCGCCTTGACCAGGCCGCCGCGCGTTTCCAGTTGACGATCCACGCCCCATTCGCGCGTCCAGCGCACGACATCGGTAGTGGGCGAGGGCGCCGATTCGGCCAGAAACTCGGCGACATCGAAGCCGATACCGCCGGCGCCGACGATGGCTACGCGCGCGCCAACTGTTGCGTTGCCTGCAAGCACGTCGATGTAGCTGAGCACACGCGAATCGTCGCTGCCAGGGAATTGCGCTTTGCGTGGCGTGATGCCGGTGGCCACGATCACTTCGTCATAGCCGCCGTTCTTGACGGCAGCGGCGTCGACGCGCTGGCCGAGCTGTATTGTTACGCCCAGATCGTCCAGGCGGTGGTGGAAATAGCGTAGCGTTTCCTCGAATTCTTCCTTGCCGGGAATGCGTTTGGCGTAATTGAATTGGCCGCCTATACGGCTTTCCTGATCGATCAGCGTGACAGTGTGGCCACGCTCGGCCAGCGTGGCTGCGCTCGCCATGCCGGCAGGTCCCGCACCAATAATGGCGATGCGTTTTTTTGCCGTCGCGGGCGTGATGGTCAGTTCGGTTTCATGGCAGGCGCGCGGGTTGACCATGCAACTGGCGCGGCGTTGCGAAAACACATGATCGAGACATGCCTGGTTACAGGCAATGCAGGTGTTGATGCGATCGCCTTGTCCTGCGTGTGCCTTGCGTGCCCATTGCGGATCGGCCAGTAGCGGACGCGCCATCGACACCATGTCCGCTTCGCCGGCAGCAAGAATCCGCTCGGCCACGTCGGGCATGTTGATGCGATTGGTGGTGATCAGTGGAATGGCTACTTCGCCCTTGAGCTTGGCCGTGACCCACGAAAACCCTGCGCGCGGCACGCTGGTGACAATGGTGGGGATGCGCGCTTCGTGCCAGCCGATACCGGTATTGATGATGCTTGCGCCGGCTTTTTCGATGCCCTTGGCCAGCGTCACGATTTCGTTCCAGTCCTGGCCGCCTTCGACAAGGTCGAGCATCGACAGGCGATAGATGATGATGAAATCGCGGCCCACCGCTTCGCGCGTGCGCTCGACCACTTCCAGCGCAAAGCGCATGCGTCGTGTGGCATCGCCGCCGTATTTGTCGTTGCGATGATTGCTGCGTTCGGCCAGGAACTGGTTGATCAGATAGCCTTCCGAACCCATCACTTCAACGCCGTCGTAACCGGCGTCGCGTGCGAGCTTTGCGCAATGGGCGAAGTCGCGGATGCTGCGTTCCACGCCGCCTGCGGAAAGTGCGCGTGGCGTAAATGGGGTGATCGGCGATTTGATTTTCGAAGGCGCCACCGACAGCGGGTGATAGCCGTAGCGGCCGGCGTGCAGGATCTGCATGCAGATCAGCCCGCCTTCTTTGTGCACGGCCTCGGTGACCTTTTTATGGCGGGCCACATGCCAGGGCATGCTCAACCGACCGCCGAAGGGTTTGAGCCAGCCCTGGATGCTCGGCGCGATGCCGCCGGTGACCATCAGGCCAACGCCGCCGCGTGCGCGTTCGGCGAAATAAGCGGCTAGCTTGTCGAAATCCGCAGCCTTGTCTTCCAGGCCGGTGTGCATCGAGCCCATCAGGATGCGATTGGGCAGGGTTACATGGCCCAGGTCGAGCGGGGCGAACAGGTGTGGATAGGACATGGGGTGGTGGCGGCTCGTTCAAACGATCGTATGAATGTGCCGGGCGGGACGGTGAAAAGCAAGAGCGAGGAGTGAGTGGAGAGGAGTGATGAGTTAGAGAGAGCAAGAGCCGGCGAGAGCTTGCTTTCTCTCACTCCTCACTCCTCTCCACTCACTCCTAAAAGGCCCGAAGGGCCTAACCCAGCAACTCCCGCACCAACTCGATATACCGCCGCCGAGCCTCTTCCCCATCCACGCCACGCAGCTTCGCCCACGCTTCGTACTTGGCGGTGCCGATAAAGTCGAAAAACCCAGGCTGCTGACCGTGGACGTCGCCCTCGGAGCCCTGCTTGTAAAGGGCATAGAGCTTGAGCAGCGTGTCGTTGTCCGGCCTTTCCCCCAGTTTCTGGATGTCTTCGGCTGCCTGTTCGAACTCGGGACGAAGATCGGTCATGGGGTCTGTACTTTAGGAAAGCTTGCGGAAAGGTGCGCGGCTTGATACCACGCGCTCGGCGTGGGGGTCAACGCGATATCATAAGTGGTTTAGCCCGACCGGAGCCGTCATGACCCCTGCCACCCCCGTTCCTGTACTTACCATCGATGGGCCGTCCGGGTCGGGCAAGGGCACGATCAGTCGCCTGGTGGCCGAGCATCTGGGCTGGCGCCTGCTCGATTCGGGTGCCCTGTACCGGGCCGTCGGCTATGCCGCGGGCGCGGGCGGGCTGGACCTGTCCGACGTGGAAGCGGTCACCCGCTGCGCGCAGACCACCAAGATCCAGTTTCGGGCCGCTCCCGACGGGCAGGACACCCGGGTCATCGTGAACGGGCATGACGCTACCGATGAGCTGCGGACCGAGACAGCCGGCGCTGCAGCCTCGGCCATCGCCTCCGTACCCTCGGTCCGGGAGGCCCTGGTTGCCATGCAGCTGGGTTTCCGCAAGGCGCCGGGACTGGTGGCCGATGGCCGGGACATGGGGACGGTGATCTTCCCGGATGCCCCGTTCAAGGTGTTCCTGACCGCCAGTGCCGCCGAACGCGCGAAAAGACGCTATAAGCAGTTGAAGGAAAAGGGACTCAGCGTTACACTTACAAGCCTTCAGCGCGAAATTGAAGCGCGTGACGCCCGGGATGCATCGAGGGCCGTCGCGCCGCTCAAGCCCGCCGAAGATGCGATTCTGGTGGATAGCACCGGCTTAAGCATCGGGGACGTGGTCGCTAAAGTACTCGCCGTCGTGCAGCCATAAGGCTGCCGATGGCATTCGTGCTCCGTGCTACGGCATGGAGTTTTGGTCAACGGTGTTCGACGGTAGCCAATCCGAAAGACACCCACAGCCGGTGGGCCGATGAGATGCTCGAGCGTTCGTCATAACGCACGAGGGTCTACGGCCTTTTCCCATTTCTGGAATCAACATGACTGAAAGTTTTGCCGAACTGTTTGAACAGAGCCAACAGGCCATCTCCAAGCTGAAGCCGGGCGCGATCGTCACCGGTATCGTTGTGGAAATCCGCAACGACGTCGTCGTGATCAACGCTGGCCTGAAGAGCGAAGGCATCGTCCCGATCGAGCAGTTCAAGGACGAGAGCGGAGAGTTGGAAGTGCAGGTGGGCGACGAGGTGAAGGTTGCCCTCGACGCACTGGAAGACGGTTTCGGCGAGACCAAGCTCTCCCGTGAGAAGGCCAAGCGTTCGATGGTGTGGGACGACCTCGAGCAGGCGTTCGACAAGGAAGAGACCATCACCGGCAAGATCTCCGGCAAGGTCAAGGGCGGTTTCACCGTCGACATCAAGGACGTCCGCGCATTCCTGCCGGGCTCGCTGGTCGACGTGCGTCCGGTCCGCGATCCGGTTTACCTGGAAGGCAAGGACCTCGAGTTCAAGATCATCAAGCTCGACCGCAAGCGTAACAACGTTGTGGTCAGCCGCCGCGCCGTCGTCGAGACCGAGTTCTCCGAGGAGCGCGAGAAGCTGTTGGAGCGCCTGACCGAAGGTGCAGTGGTCAAGGGTACGGTCAAGAACCTCACCGACTACGGCGCATTCGTGGACCTGGGCGGTATCGACGGCCTGCTGCACATCACCGACATGGCGTGGAAGCGCGTGCGTCATCCGTCCGAAGTCGTCAACGTCGGCGACGAGCTGGACGTCCGCGTGCTGAAGTACGACCGCGAGCGCAACCGCGTGTCGCTGGGCCTGAAGCAGCTCGGCGACGACCCGTGGGTCGCCATCGCTCGCCGCTACCCGGTCGGCAGCCGCCTGTTCGGCAAGGTCTCCAACGTCACCGATTACGGCTGCTTCGTCGAGATCGAGCCGGGCGTCGAAGGCCTGGTCCACGTGTCCGAAATGGATTGGACCAACAAGAACGTCAACCCGGCCAAGGTCGTGCAGGTTGGTGACGAGACCGAAGTGATGGTGCTGGACGTCGATGAAGAGCGTCGCCGCATCTCGCTGGGTATCAAGCAGACCCGCTCGAACCCGTGGGAAGCCTTCGCAGCGATGCACAAGAAGAACGACAAGGTGTCCGGTCAGATCAAGTCGATCACCGATTTCGGCATCTTCATCGGTCTGGACGGCGGCATCGACGGCCTGGTTCACCTGTCCGATATCTCCTGGCAGGCGTCGGGCGAAGACCTCGTTCGCAACTTCAAGAAGGGCGACGAGATCGAAGCCGTGGTTCTGGCGGTCGATCCGGAGCGCGAGCGCATCTCCCTCGGCATCAAGCAGATGGAGCAGGATCCGTTTGGTCAGTTCATGGCGACCAACCCGCGCGGCACCATCGTCAACGGTGTCGTCAAGGAAGTCGACGCCAAGGGTGCAGTCATTGACCTGGGCGAAGGCGTCGAGGGTTACCTGCGCGCCAACGACATCGCCAAGGAGCGCATCGACGACGCTACCCAGCATCTGAAGGTGGGCGACAAGGTCGAAGCCAAGTTCACTGGCATGGACCGTAAGGGCCGCCAGCTGCAGCTGTCGATCCGCGCGAAGGACGAGGAAGATCTGCAGGATGCGATGGCCGAATACTCGTCCGCTTCCGGCGGTACGACCAAGCTCGGTGCGTTGCTGAAAGAGCAGTTGAACAAGGCTGACTAATCAGGCCTGGCGTTGGAGCGGCATTGCGCCGCTCCAACGTTATAGTTGTGTTTTCATGTCACGGACATTGGGGACCCATGACCAAATCCGAACTGATCGAAGCGCTGGCTCGGCGCCAAACCCATCTTGCGTTTGGTGACGTCGAACTCGCGGTGAAAAGCGTGATCGAACAGATGAGCCACGCGCTGGCTCATGGTGAGAGGATCGAAGTTCGCGGCTTTGGCAGCTTCGCGCTGCACTATCGGCCGCCGCGTATGGGTCGCAACCCCAAGACTGGCGACGCCGTTGCGCTGCCGGGCAAGCACGTGCCGCATTTCAAGCCGGGCAAGGAATTGCGCGAGCGAGTCAATATGTTGCTGGAGCAAGCCGGCGCGGCCTGAGCCCGTCGAGTCCAGTGGCTATAAAGAAAGCAAGAAGCGGTCGGCGCAAGCCGGCCGTTTTTTTTAGCCCCGGGTAAACCTTCCTGCGCTGCCAAGGCACTCATGGTGGGCATGGGCCGGGCGCATATGTATGCCATCGATCACAACATCGCTTCCTCGCCCGGCTGTGCCCGGGCCGGGCAATCAGCTAAAGTCACGCGATGCGACTGCTCGTCATCCTGATCCTTCTGTTCTTCGTCGCCGCCGGCATTGTCCTGGGGGCGCTCAACGCCGACTTCGTCAGTTACGACCTGGCTTTTGCCCACGTGCAGCTACCCAAGGGTGCCGCGTTGCTGACCGCCCTGGTGATCGGCTGGTTGCTCGGCGGCCTGACCGCTTGGCTCGGCGTGAGCATGAAACATCGCCGCCGTCTCCGTCGGGAGCGCAAGGCTACGGACAAGACGGGGCAGACGGTCGGCACATGACGGGGCTTTATGTGCTTGCTCTGCTGGTTCCCTTGGCCTTTGCCAGTGGGTGGTGGAGTGCCCGTCGATCGGGCGCCCGGCGCTCGGGGGCACAGGTCAGCGAGCTGTCGTCCGATTACTTCCGCGGCCTGAACTACCTGCTCAACGAGGAGCAGGACAAGGCGATCGAAGTTTTCCTGCGCTTGGCCGAATACAACCGCGACACGGTCGAAACCCATCTCGCGCTGGGTAATCTGTTCCGCCGCCGGGGCGAGGTCGATCGCGCCATTCGACTGCATCAACATCTGGTATCGCGTCCCGGCCTGTCCGATGCGATGAAGACCGTCGCGCTGCTGGAGCTGGGCGAAGACTATATGCGTGCCGGTCTGCTCGATCGCGCCGAAACGCTGTTCTCCGATCTGGTGGCCATGGATGCACATGCACCATCGGCCTTGCGTCATCTGATTGCGATCTATCAACACGAGCGCGATTGGCATAAAGCCATCGAACATGCGCGCCGGCTCGAGGCAATGATCGGCGAAGACGAGTCGGGCATGATCGCGCAGTTCTACTGCGAGTTGGCCGACCAGTCACGCCAGCACGGTGCACGTCAGGAAGCACGCGAGTATCTGCAGCAGGCATTCGCCAGCCAGCCCAGTAGCGTGCGCGCTTTCATGCTGACGGGGCGCCTGTTCGCCGACGAAGGCGAGCACGCGCAAGCGGTCAAGGTGTACGAAGAAGCGATCGAAGCGGATATCGCTTTTGTGCCGGAAATCCTGCCGCCTTTGCTCAATAGCTATGCACGTTCGCAGCAGATGGAACGCGCCGAGCATTTCCTGCGCGACATGCTTGGCCGTTATCACGGTATCTCGCCGGTGCTGGCATTGACCAAGCTTTATCAGCAGCGCGATGGTGAACGCACGGCGATTGATTTCCTGACCTCGCAGTTGCGTCAGCGTCCGTCGGTACGTGGGCTGATGGCCTTGATCGATGCGACCATGGACAAGATCGACGGTGAGGCGAGGGAGAATTTCCTGATCCTGCGCGACCTCACCAAAAAGTTGCTCGAAGGCCAGGCGATGTATCGCTGCAGCCGTTGTGGCTTCGGTGCCAAGGCACATCATTGGCAGTGTCCGAGCTGCAAGAGCTGGAGCACGATTCGCCCGATCCATGGCGTAGCCAACGAGTGAGTTTCATGCCGAGTTTCGAGCGCCTTCTCGTTCTGGCATTGGCGGCCTTGCTGATATCGGTTGCGCTGGTGCGTGGCGCGATCGCTTATGCCCATCGGCGCGGCATGTTCGACCAGCCGGGCCAGCGCCGTTCGCACACCATCCCCACGCCTCGCGGTGGCGGCATAGGTCTGATCATTTCGGCGGTGCTGACCATGCCGGTCGCGCTGCTGCTTTTGCCCGCTGCGTGGTCCTGGCAGGTAGCTGCGGCCCTGGCTGTGGCCACCTTGCTCACGGCGGGGGTGGGCTGGTGGGACGATCACCGCCCTTTACCGATCCTTCCCAGGCTGGGCGTTCAGCTTCTAGCCAGTGCACTGTTCGCCGTCGTAATTTTGTTCGATGGCAGCCTGTCCATGCTGTGGCTGCCGGTGCTTATGCTGGCTGGCGCATGGAGCATCAACCTGCACAATTTCATGGATGGGATCGACGGTTTGTTGGCGCAACAAGCGATTTTCGTCGGCCTGGGGCTGTCCTGGCTGGCCTGGGCCGCAGGGCAGTCGGCGCTGGCGGGGGCGGGTGCTTGCCTGGCCTCGGCCAGTCTGGGCTTCTGGTTCTTCAATCGGCCCCGTGCTCGCATTTTCATGGGGGACGTCGGTAGCGGCACCGTAGGATTGCTGATTTTTGTGCTCACGGTCATGCTGTGGCGCGTCGAAACGGGGCTGGTTTGGCCTGCTTTGACCTTGAGTTCATCTTTTGTCGTGGATGCTGCGCTTACCCTTTTGAGCAGGATGTTGGCAGGAAAGCGCTGGTACACTGCGCACCGCGAACATCTCTACCAATGGTTGGTTCGCAGCGGGTTATCCCATGCAGCAGGGGGCATGTGGTATCTGATCTGGAATGCGTTAGTCGTGGCGCCCTCGGTAGTACTGGCATGGGTTTATCCCCGGCTGGCATTCCCGATCTGCGTTTTCGTCTACCTTGCTGCGAGCGCAGCATGGATGCTAGTCAAGCGCCAACGCCTGAGGCGCATTTCGCACAAGGCCCGTCATGTCGTTACGTAAATTAATCGGTGTCATTCATCCACGTACGGCGGTCGTGCTGCACGATCTGCTGATGGCCGCATTGGCCTGGTGGATCGCAAAGACACTGCGCTACGACCTGATCAATGACGGGAACTACGCCTTTCATCCATTGGAGTTTCCGCTGGTGCTGCTGGTGCAGGCGGCGGTGCTTAGCTGGACCGGTCTTTATCGTGGCGTGTGGCGTTTCGCCAGCTTGCCCGATCTGTGGAATATTCTGAGAGCAACCATCATTGGCGCATTGGCCATCGGCCTGGCGTTGTTCTTATATAACCGCCTCAACGACGTTCCGCGCTCGGTGCTTCTGTTGTATCCGGTGGTGCTGTCGATTTTGCTCGGTGCGCCCCGACTCGCTTACCGCTTCTGGAAGGACAGTCGCCTGGACATGTTTCCGGCCGAAGGTGCGCAGCGCGTATTGATCGTGGGTGCCGACCGGGCGGGTGAGGCGCTCTCGCGCGACCTGCATCGCGATGCGCGTTTCAATGTGGTCGGTTTTGTCGACGACAAGGAAAGCCTGCGTGGCGCCAGCATCAATGGACGTCCCGTCTTGGGCCGTATCGATCAGTTGCCGGAGTTGACCCGCGAAGCGGCGGTGCAGATGCTGCTGATCGCCATGCCTGGCGCGACCACCACGGAAATGCGCCGCATCGTGGAGCTGTGCGATCTCACCGGCTTGCCGTACCGCACCGTTCCCAAGCTGGAGGACGTCGTCGCCGGTCGCGCGCAGTTCAACGAGATCAAGGAAGTGGCCATCGAAGATCTGCTTGGCCGCGATCCGGTCGAGTTGGATTGGACGGCTATTCGCGAAACACTGACGGGTCGCCGTGTGCTGGTGACGGGCGGCGGTGGTTCGATCGGTTCGGAGCTGTGCCGACAAGTGGCACGCCTGGGCGCGCATTCGCTGGCAGTCGTCGATCACAGCGAATTCAATCTCTATCAAATTTCTCAGGAACTGCGCGCGGAATATCCCGAGCTGATTTTCGAGGGCATCCTGGCCGATGCCGGCGATGCGGCTGCCATGCGCAAGTTGTTTTCTGAAAATCAGCCGCAGGTAGTTTTCCACGCGGCAGCCTATAAGCACGTGCCTATGCTGCAAGGTCAGTTGCGTCAGGCCTTCCGCAACAACGTACTGGTTACGCGCAACATCGCCGACCTGGCCGATCAGCACAAGGTCGAATGCTTCGTATTGATCTCGACGGACAAGGCGGTCAACCCGACCAGCGTCATGGGCGCCTGCAAGCGCATCGCCGAAATCTGGTGCCAGAATCTCAACGCCAAGTCGAATACGCGCTATATCACAGTGCGTTTCGGCAACGTACTGGATTCGGCCGGCTCGGTCGTGCCGCTGTTCCGCCAGCAGATTCGTAATGGCGGGCCGGTGACCATCACGCACCCGGAGATCTCGCGTTACTTCATGACCATTCCCGAAGCCTGCCAGCTGATTCTGCAGGCGGCGAGTCTGGGGCATGGCGGCGAGATCTTCGCGCTCGACATGGGCGAGCCGGTGAAGATTCGCGATCTCGCCGAGCAGATGATTCGTCTGGCCGGCAAGAAACCGGGCACCGAAGTGCCGATCGTTTATACCGGCTTACGTTCGGGTGAGAAGCTGTTCGAAGAGCTGTTTCATCCGTTGGAAAACTATAGCGCCACCACGCACGCAAAGATCTTCCTGGCACAGCATCGTCAGGTCTCGTGGGATCTGTTGCAGGTTCAGCTGACCAAGGCGACGGACGCTACCATTGCCTTCGACGAAGAAAATCTTCGTGCGTGTGTCTCCGGCTTGTTGCCTTCGTTCCGCTGGAGCGATATCGGCCAGCCGGAAAACGTGGTGTCGATTCGTCGCGTTGAATCTGGAGAGAAGTGAGTGAGCAAGCCGTTGCGTAAGGTGGTTTTTCCCGTTGCTGGTTTGGGAACACGCTTTTTGCCCGCGACCAAGGTTGTCGCCAAGGAAATGCTTCCGGTACTGGATCGCCCGTTGATTCAGTACGCCGTCGACGAGGCTGTCGACGCCGGCGCCGATACGCTGGTGTTTGTCACCAATCGTTATAAACACGCCATTGCCGATTATTTCGACAAGGCCTACGAGCTGGAAGCGAAGCTCGAAGAGAAAGGCAAGGACGAACTGCTTGCGCTGGTGCAGGGCACCTTGCCGCGGCACGTTCGCGCGATCTTCGTCACGCAGCCGGAGGCCCTCGGCCTCGGGCATGCGGTGCTGTGCGCCAAGCCGGTAGTGGGCGATGAGCCGTTCGGCATCATCCTGCCCGACGACCTGATCTGGAATAAGGGCAAGGGCGCACTGCGCCAGATGGCCGAGCTTGCGCAGGCACAGGGTGCCGGTGTGATCGCGGTGGAAGAAGTACCGCAGAACGACACCGACAAGTACGGCATCGTCGACGCCACGCCGATCGACGAGCGCAGTGCGCAGATCCGCCATATGGTGGAAAAGCCCAAGCCTGCCGACGCGCCGTCGAACCTGGCCGTGGTCGGCCGTTATGTATTGCCCGGGCGCATCTTCCAGTTGCTGGAGCAGACCACGCCTGGTGCCGGTGGCGAGATTCAGCTGACCGATGCCATCGATGCGTTGCTGAAGGAGCAGGGCAAGGTCCTGGCCTACCGCTTCGAAGGTACGCGTTTCGACTGCGGCAACAAAGCCGGCCTGGTGCGCGCCACCATGCATATGGCAATGCAGGACCCCAAGCTCGCGCCGACCGTGCGCGACTTCATTAAAGCGCTCTGAAGCCGGAGAGCTCCGCCTAAGCCTGTAGGAGCGACTTCAGTCGCGACCCACCGTGACGTCACGGCCGGTCGCGACTGAAGTCGCTCCTACAAGGTTGCCTGCGCCCCTCTAAACAGGCGTCACCCCGTTTCCGCCGAAGGCGGCAACATGTCACAATCTGCGCCCGAACCTGCCATTTTTCGGGCGCAGGATTCGCATTGGGGAAGCTGGCTTGATCATTGGCCGTCCGTGGTTCGGGCGGCTTTGGCATGTGCTTGGCTGATCCCCGCCGTTTGTTTCATCGGATGAGCTCAGGAAAGCACTATGGATCTGCTGCGGTTTTTGCTGTTGTTGCCTGTGCGCCTCGTGCGCGGCCTGTTTGGCCTTATCGGCTTGATACTCAAGCCGCTGATCGGCAACGTGTCCTGGTCCGCGCCCGCCTGGGCGCCGGCGACAGCCGGCGCCGTGCGTCGCCGGCCGCTGCAGTCGGCAGGAGCGCTGATTGCCGTGCTGCTGGTGGGCTTTGGCGGCTGGTACGGGTGGCAGTGGTACAAGAACCGGCCCAAGCCCGAGGAACCGGTCAAGATCGCGATCACTGCGCATGCGCCGCTGCTGACCGACTACACCAAGCAGCCGATCGTCATCTCGCCGCTGGATATACGCTTCTCCAAGTCTGCCGCGCCGATCGAGCAGGTCGGCAAGACGGTGACGACGGGCATCAGCATGCAACCTGTCGTCAAAGGTCAATGGAGCTGGGTCGACGATCGAAACCTGCGCTTCGTTCCCGCCGAAGACTGGCCGGTCGGCAAACATTTCGAGGTCCGCTTTGACGTACCCAAGGCGTTTGCCGGTCATGTATTGATGGCAGACGACCACGTGGAGTTCGACACCGTGGCGTTCGACATGACCGTGGGTCGTGGCGAGTTCTATCAGGATCCCCAGGACGCCACCGCCAAGAAAACCATTCTGCCGGTGGATTTCAATTACCCGGTGGATGCTGCGCAGTTTGAAAAGCGCATCGGGCTGGAGTTGAACCAGCCAGGTAGCAAGGGCGGCGATCTGAAGTACACCGTCACCTACGATCAATACAAGCTGCACGCCTGGATTCATTCGCAGCCGCTGGCCTTGCCGAGCGCTGCCGGCGCAGTGGCTTACACGATCGACAAGGGCGTGCGCAGTTCGCGTGGTGGCGACGCTACGGCCGACAAGAAAGAGACCAGCATCGCGGTGCCGGGCCTGTACAGCCTTGCCATCACCAGTATCGAACCGACCTTGGTCGACAACGACAAGTACGAGCCCGAGCAGGTGCTGTTGGTCGATGTCAGCGACAACGTGCGCGACAGCGAAGTCGCCGGCCTGACCAAGGCCTGGGTGCTGCCCAAGCGCAATCCGAAGTACAGCGATGACGAAGATGCGGCACCGTATGAGTGGCAGCCGTCGGAAATCAGCGAATCGCTGTTGAAAAAATCCCAGCCGCTGAAGCTGGAGCTGGTGCCGACGGAAAACGAATACGCGTCGCTGCAAAGCTTCAAGTTTCACGCCGAACCCGGCCAGCGCATTTATGTGCGTGTCGAAAAAGGGTTGAAATCGTTCGGCGGCTATCTGTCGGGGCAGGCGACGGCGCAAGCCATCACCGTGCCTGACTATCCGAAGCTGCTGCGCTTCATGGCGGACGGTTCGTTGCTGTCGATGAGCGGCAGCAAGCGCATTTCGGTCGTGTCGCGCAATCTGCCCGGTATGCGTGTGGAAGTCGGCCGCGTGCTGCCCGATCAGATCCAGCATCTGGTCAGCCTCAACCAGGGCAACTACACCAAGCCCGAGCTGACCTATGGCTTCAGCGAAGACCATATCGTTGAGCGTTACGAGGTGAAGCGCAGCTTCCCCAAGGGCGATCCGGGCAAGGCACATTACGAAGGCGTGGACCTCGGCCAATATCTGAAGGAAGGCAAGCGCGGCGTGTTCATGCTGCATCTGTCTTCCTACGATGCCGCGGCCGAAGCCAAGCGCGAAAAGGCACAGAAGCAGGCCGCGGCGGATGCCGAAAAAGGTTATGCGCCAGATAACGCCCATGAAGGCGATGAGGCAACCGGTGATGAACCCGATGGTGCCGCCGATGGCGATGACAGTGGCGAGGCGAGTGAGGACACCGGCGTAACGCCGCAGGACACCCGTCTGGTCGTCGTCACCGATCTGGGCATGTTGGTAAAGAAGGCTGTCGATGGCAGCCAGGACGTGTTTGTGCAGTCGATCGGCAATGGTCAGCCGGTTGGTGGCGCCAGCGTTTCGGTGATGGCGATCAACGGCCAGACGCTTTATACGCAGACCACCAGCGCCGACGGCGTTGTGCATTTTCCAACCTTCAAGGGTCTGGACCGCGACAAGAAGCCGACGCTGTACCTGGTCAAGAAAGGCGATGACCTGTCGTTCCTGCCGATCGGCACCTATGATCGTCAGCTCGACTTCTCGCGCTTCGATATCGGCGGCGAGCGCAATGCGATCAACCAGGGTCAGTTGTCGGGCTATCTGTTCTCCGATCGCGGTATCTATCGCCCGGGCGATACCTTCCACATCGGTCTGATCGTTCGTGCAGCGACGTGGACGCGTAGCGTTGCGGGTATTCCGTTGCAGGCGGAAATCGTCGACCCGCGCGGCGTGGCGGTGAAGCAGATCCCGCTGTCGATGGATGCGTCCGGCTTCGGCGAACTGGAATACGCGCCGGCTGAAACCGCACCGACCGGTACCTGGACGGTCAATCTCTACATCGTCAAGGACGGCAAGGCGAACGCGCAGGTCTGCAACACCACCGTGCAGGTCAAGGAGTTCCTCCCCGATCGCATGAAGGTCGACGCAAAGCTGTCGCAGCAGGTGGCCGAAGGCTGGGTCAAGCCGGATCAATTGAAGGGTGAGGTTGACGCGCAGAACTTGTTCGGTACGCCTGCCGCCGATCGTCGTGTCGAGGCGTCGTTGACACTGCGTCCGGCTTTCCCGGCCTTCCGTAGCTGGCCCGACTATCACTTCTATGATGTGAAGCGCGCGAAGGAAGGTTACGAAGAGAATCTTCAGGACGGCAAGACCGACGACAAGGGCCATGCCGAGTTCGATCTCGATCTGAAAAAATACGCCGACGCGACCTACCAGCTGTATTTCCTGGCCAAGGCGTACGAGGCCGAAGGCGGCCGCAATGTCGCCGCTGCGACGCAGACCCTGGTGTCGAGCAACGAATGGCTGGTTGGCTACAAGGCAGAGGACAACCTCGATTACGTCAGCCGTAATGCCAGCCGTACGGTGCACCTGGTCGCGATCGACCCGCAGGCCAAGTCGATGGTCTTGGGCGATCTGAAAGCCCAGTTGATCGAGCGCCGTTACATCTCCGTGCTGACCAAACAGAACTCGGGCGTCTACAAGTACGAGTCCAAGCTCAAGGAAGTACCGATCAGCGAACAGCCGCTGACCATTCCCGCCGGTGGCTCCGACTACACTCTGCCGACGGACAAGCCAGGCAATTATGCGCTGGTAATCCTTCGTACGGACCGAAAGGAAGTAAACCGAGTCGAATACAGCGTGGCGGGCGACGCCAATGTGTCGCGTTCGCTCGACCGCAATGCCGAGTTGCAGCTCAATCTCAGCAAGAAGGACTATGCACAGGGCGAGTCGGTTGAGATCGCGGTGCGCGCACCGTATGCCGGTAGCGGCCTGATCACCATCGAGCGTGACAAGGTCTATGCGCATGCATGGTTCCATGCCGATACCACCAGCTCGGTCCAGCACATCACGGTGCCAGCGGATTTCGAAGGCAACGGTTACATCAACGTGCAGTACATCCGCGATCCGTCGTCGGATGAAATCTTCATGAGCCCGCTGAGCTACGGCGTGGTGCCGTTCTCGGTCAACCTCGATGCCCGCCGCAACGACATCAAGGTCGATGCGCCGGCCATGGTGAAGCCGGGGCAGGACGTCACCTTGAAGCTGACCTCGACCCAGCCGACCAAAGCGGTGATCTTCGCCGTGGACGAAGGCATCCTGCAGGTCGCGCGCTACAAGCTGGGCGATCCGCTGAAGTACTTCTTTCGCAAGCGCATGCTGGAAGTGGGCACCTCGCAGATTCTCGACCTGATCCTGCCGGACTTCGAGAAACTGATGGCGATGGCCGCGCCGGGCGGCGATGCGGATGGTGCGATCGGTCGTCAGCTGAACCCGTTCAAGCGCAAACGCGACAAGCCAGTGGCCTACTGGTCCGGCATCGTCGATGTCGATGGCGAGAAGGAGGTGACCTATCACGTGCCCGATTACTTCAACGGCAAGCTGCGTGTGATGGCCGTGGCGGTCTCGCCAGAAAAGATCGGTACCTTCGAAGGCGCCACTACGGTGCGCGGCGACTTCGTGCTGTCGCCGAACGTGCCGACCACATTGGCACCAGGCGACGAAGTCGAAGTAAGCGTCGGCGTGGCAAACAATCTCACCGGGCTGGGCGGCAAGCAGGTGCCGGTATCGGTGACCTTGAAGACCGGCCCGCAATTGCAGTTGGTCGGCAATGCGACGCAGAGCATCAGTCTGGGCGAAATGCGCGAAGGCGTGGCGCTGTTCCGGGTCAAGGCGACCGATCAGCTGGGCTCGGGCAACCTGACCTTCAGTGCGGCCTACGGTGACAAGTCGGCCAAGCAGAGCGTTGACCTTTCGGTACGTCCGGCGGCCGCGTTCCGCACCACAGTCGGCATCGGCAAGGTCGAAGCGGGCAACAAGGCGGATTTCACGGGCGTGCGCAAGTTGTACGACGCCTATGCCAAACGCAATGTGGCGATGTCGAACCTGCCGCTCGTGCTGGCCCAGGGCCTGACGTCCTATCTGGTCGATTTCGAGCACTACTGCACCGAGCAGATACTCAGCAGCTCGATGCCGGCGCTGGTATTTGGACAGCGCCCGGAGTTCAAGCAGGTGCTGATGGCGTCGCAGAACACTGGTGGCAAGACGCAAGCGGAGTCGTTGGCGAGCCTGTACGACGCACTGCATACGCGCCAGAACGGGCAGGGTGGCTTCAGCCTGTGGACCGCGACGCCGGACGGCGATGCCTTCCTGACCGACTACGCGATGCACTTCATGCTCGAAGCGCGCGACCGTGGTCTGGCCGTGCCGCGCGATATGTTCGACGCCGGCAATGGTTTCCTGAAGCAGATCGCTGCCGACGATAGTGGCGACTCGATCGAAGCCTTGCGCCAGCGTGCCTATGCCATCTATCTGCTGACTCGCCAGGGCAACGTCACCACCAACTATCTGGCGTCGTTGCAGAAGCGCCTGAGCGAAACACAGCCGAAGGAATGGAAGGACGATCTGACGGCGGCGTGGATTGCTGCATCCTACAAGTTGCTCAAGCAGGACAAGCTGGCTGGCCAGATGCTTGCCGGTCCGTTGAAGATGCTGTCTAGCGAAGGCAGTCGCGAGCCCTGGAGTTATCACTACTACTACGATCCGCTGACCCGCGATTCGATCACGCTCTATCTGCTGGCCAAGCATTTCCCCGACCAGCTCAAGAGCCTGCCGCCGCAAGCGTTCGAGAACATCGTGCGTCCGCTGCAGAACGGGTGGTTCAATACCTATTCCTCGTCGATGACGATCCTTGCACTCGATGCCTATGCCGATCAGGCGCAAGGCGAAGTGGCGAAGCTGGATATCGCTGCGGTCAAGGCCGATGGCAACGTAAGATCCATCGGCAAGGTCGAGGGCATGCTGCAGAACGGTAGCTGGACACCGTCCGATGCACGCCTGCGCTTCACCAACGGCACCACCTTGCCGGCATGGTATGTGGTCAGTCAGGGTGGCTACGATCGTGACGCCCCGACCAAGGCCGAGCGTGAGGGCGTGGAGATCACCCGCGACTACACCGACACCAACGGCAAGGCGCTGGATCAGGTGACCATCGGTCAGGAAATCGACGTTCATCTGAAGATCCGTTCCACCACCAACGTCTCCGTTGGCGACTTGGCCATTGTCGACCTGCTGCCGGGCGGCTTCGAGCCGGTCATCCAGCCGCCACCGCCCGTCGCCGATCAACAGGCCGCGGACGACAGCGAAAACGACCAGGGCGGTGACAGCACCGTCGCGGCCAGCGCATGGCGTTCGCCGATCGGCGTGGGTCAATCGAGCTGGACCTTGCAATACGCGGACGTGCGCGAAGACCGCGTCGTGCTCTATGGCGAGGCCACACCCAATGTGGGCGAGTTCGTCTATCGCATCAAGGCGACCAATGCGGGCAAGTTCATCGTGCCGCCGGCCTTTGGCGAGTCCTTGTACGACCGCAAGATTCAGGCACGCGCACCCGGTGGCGCCATCCTGACCGTCGTACGCAAACCGTAAGCGACAGCGCCGCTCTCCCGTCCTGGGAGAGCGGCATCGAATGAGCGTGAGCTAAGTTGCCGTACTCGATAACCCAGGCGTTCATCCGCTGGATCAAACGCTGGCAGAACTGGCTGGTCGGCGCGGGGTTGATCGTGTGCGTACTGGTCGGCATCCGTGTGTGGCCGCATCAGTCGTTGCGTGATTACCTGCCGTCATCGACCGCGGTCTACGACGATCGCGGCCGATTGATGCGTCTGACCCTGGCCGACGATGATCGTTATCGTCTGTGGGTGCCGCTGAAAGACATGTCGCCGGCACTGGTCGACGCCGTGCAATTGCACGAGGACCGCTGGTTTCGCTGGCATCCGGGTTTCAATCCGTATGGTCTGTTGCGCGGCGCCTGGGTGACCTATGTGCGCCACGGTAACCCACAAGGTGGTTCGACCATCACCATGCAGCTGGCACGCCTGCTGTATCGCCTCAACACCCGTTCGCCATGGGGCAAGCTGCGCCAGGTTGGTCTTGCGGTGCGGCTGGAGATGTTCTACTCCAAGCAGCAGATCCTCGAGGCGTATCTGAATTACGCGCCTTATGGCCGCAACGTCGAAGGTGTAGGTGCGGCCAGTCTCGCGTATTTCGACAAATCGCCAGCGGCATTGAATCTACCCGAGGCATTGACGCTGGCGGTGATACCGCAGGATCCGAGTCGCCGCTTGCGTGCGCCATCGCTCGATAGCGATGCACCGATCGGCATCATCAGCAAGTATCTGGCCGACTCGCGCAATCGACTCTACGAACGCTGGCTGCATGGGCATCCAAGCGACGCCGCATTGAAGCCGCTGTTTTCGTTGCCGCTCAATCTGCGCCCGTTATCGCAGCTGCCGTTCGAAGCGCCGCACGCGGTCGAACAGATCCTGGCGACACGGCGTGTCGAAGGCGACGCCGTAGACAGCCGTATCGCCACGACGCTGGACCTGGATATGCAGCACACGCTGGAGCGCCAAGTCGCTCATTTTGTCCAGCGTGGCGATGCGCAAGGTATACGCAACGCAGCAGCCATCCTGGTCGATACGCGCGATATGAGCGTCAAGGCATTGGTCGGTTCGGCCAACTATGCGGACGCGGGCATCCAGGGGCAGGTCAACGGGACACAGGCCAAGCGTTCGCCCGGTTCGACTCTGAAACCTTTCATCTACGCGCTGGGCTTCGATCAGGGCGTACTGCATCCGCAGACGGTATTGCGCGATGTGCCGACCTCGTTCGGTCCGTATACGCCGGAAAATTTCGACGGCCATTTCCTCGGGCCGATCACTGCGACCGATGCATTGATTCGCAGTCGTAATATTCCCGCTGTCTGGGTGGCGTCGCAGCTGCAGCAGCCCAGCCTGTATCAATTCCTGCGTGCGGCAGGCATCAGCCGCATGGCCAGCGAAAAACACTATGGGCTGGCGTTGGTGCTCGGTGGTGGCGAGGTGACCATGCAGGAAGAGGCGGGCCTCTACGCGATGCTGGCCAACCGCGGTGAGCTGAAGCCGCTGCGCTGGCTTGCGTCCGATCCTGCCTCTACCGGCACGCGACTGATCAGCGAAGAAGCCAGCTTCATGGTGATGGACATGCTGCGGCAGAATCCGCGTCCGGACGAGGCGTCCGGTGCGAATCCGTCGCGCGTACCGGTCTACTGGAAAACAGGCACGTCATGGGCGTTTCGAGATGCCTGGACGTCCGGCAGTTTCGGCCCCTATGTATTGATCGTGTGGGTCGGCAATTTCGACGGCAGCGGCAATCCGGCCTTTATCGGCGTGGAAGCGGCAGCGCCTTTGTTCTTTCAGATCGTCGACGCGATGCGTGCGCAATGGCCGGGCATGTCCGAGCCCATCCACCACATGCCGGCCAATCTGAAACGTGAGCAAATCTGTCTGGCCAGTGGCGATCTGCCTAACCAGTGGTGTCCGCAAAAGGGCTACACCTGGTTCATTCCTGGCAAGTCGCCGATTCGTGTCAGTCAGGTGCACAGGCCGGTGGTGATCGACGATGCCACGGGCAAACCGGCGTGTCCGCCCTATGCCGGCAAGCTCACGCATATCGAGGTCTACGAATACTGGCCGTCCGAATTGCAACGGGTCTTCGTGCAGGCCGGTATGCCACGCCGAAAGCCGCCGCAGAACGATGCCTGCGTCGATGGCGGCGCGGCCGAAGGCGAACCGCCAAGAATCACCTCGCCCTTGCGCGGAAGTATCTACACCATGCGGCTGAAAAAGCAGGGTGACGATCGCATCGGTTTCAGTGCCAATAGCGATGCGGCCGTGCGTCAGCTTTATTGGTTCGTCAACGATGCCTATATCGGGCATAGCGCGCCCGGCGAGTTGCTGTTCTGGGATGCGCCGGGGGCGGGGAATTATTCGGTGCGTGTGGTGGATGATCGGGGGCAGAGTGATCAGCGGGCGCTTGGTGTGAGTCTGGTGGAGTAAGAGCACCCCCTCACCCCAGCCCTCTCCCCCGGCGGAGCCAGGGGAGAGGGAGCAGCTTGAGGCAAGATCGAAACGTGCCGGCTTTAGCTCCCTCTCCCCTGGCTTGCCGGGGGAGAGGGTTGGGGTGAGGGGGCGCTCTTGGCGCTATCCTCCCAACCTTATCGTTGCATCAAGCATCTCAGACACGAATGAAGAACACGTCCCCCGCTTCCTACTACCGCGCCACGGCCAACGCGTATCCCGCGTACGCGCCGTTGCAAGGCCGTAGCGAAGCCAAGGTGGCCATCATTGGGGGCGGTTTCGCCGGGCTGCACACGGCGTTGGGACTGGCCGAGCGCGGCGTGCACGATGTGGTTCTGCTGGAGCGCGAGCAGGTCGGGTTTGGCGCTTCGGGACGCAACGGCGGTTTCGTATTCGCCGGCTATTCGCTGGGCGAACAAGCCCTGCTCGATGCACATGGCGCGGAGCTGGCGCGAGCCATGTTCCAGCGCACGACCGATGCAGTAGAACGTATCCGGCAGCTGACCCGCCGTTACGCCATCGCATGCGACGTGGTCGATGAAGGCGTGATCTGGGCGAACTGGTTCCGCGATCCGGGTGTCTTGCGCCAACGTCAGCAGTTGTTGGCCGAACATTATGGCGTGGACTGGACCTGGCTCGAACGCGACCGATTACGCGAGCTGGTACGCAGCGAACGTTATTTCGACGGCCTGTACGAGCGCAATGCGCTGCATCTGCATCCGCTCAATTTCGCCATTGGCCTGGCCAAGGCGGCGAGCGAGCAGGGCGTGCGTATTCATGAAGAAACCGATGTGTGGCGTGTACGGCGCGAGGGCGCGCGATGGTGCATCAGTGCGGCACATGGAGAAATCCTGGCCGATCAGGTCGTGCTGGCCTGTGGCGGTTATCTCGGCGGTCTGCATCGCCAGATCGATCGCGCCATCCTGCCGATCGCTACGTATGTGATGGTCACCGAGCCCTTGGGTGAGCGGATAGGTGACATCCTTCGTACACGCGCTGCCATCTACGACTCGCGGTTTGCGTTCGACTACTACCGGCCGCTGTCGGACTCGCGTTTGTTGTGGGGTGGACGCATCTCGGTGCGCGATCGTTCCGCGCGAGGGGTGCAGCGGTTGTTGATGAACGATCTGCTGCGCGTGTTCCCGTCGCTCAAAGGTACACGCGTCGACTATGCTTGGTCGGGTCTGATGAGCTATGCACGTCATCAGATGCCGCAGATCGGCACGCGTGGCGATGGCCTATGGTGGGCGCAGGCCTTTGGCGGTCACGGCCTGGCACCGACCTGTGCCGCCGGCGAACTGCTGGCGGCGGCATTAGCCGAAGGCAGCGAGGCATGGAAACCGTTTGCGCACTACGGCCTGGATAATACCTATCGCCCCATCGGTTACCTCGCGGCGCAGGCCGGCTACTGGTGGCAGCAGGGCAAAGACTGGTTCAAGACGAGACTGGAAGGATGAGCAACGTTATCGCACAAGAGGTCGATTCCATCAGCTGGGGCGATTTCGAAAAGGTATTGATCGTGGCCGGCACCGTGGTGCGCGTGGAACCGTTCCCCGAAGCACGCAAGCCGGCATTGAAGGTGTGGGTGGATTTCGGCCCGTATGGCGAAAAGAAAACCAGCGCGCAGATCGCCGGCATCTACAAGCCCGACGATCTGCTTGGGCGACAGATCGTCGGGGTGATCAACTTCCCCGAAAAGCAGATCGGTCCGTTCCGTTCCCAGTTTTTGCTGACCGGTTTTCATACCGACGAAGGCATCGTGGTGACGACGGTTGAACGCAGCGTTCCCAACGGAGCTCGTCTGGCGTAGCCGGCCTTAGTTCACCGGCAGGGCGAGAATGTCGCCTGTCGGTTCCACCGTGGCGAACGCGTCGGAGATTTCCGTCAGCGCCGCGCGATGGAGATCCTGCGCGGAGACCACGCCCTTGCCGTCGAACGCATCGATCGGGCGCGTAGCCACCGCGTCGGACGCGACGATCACGTTGTAGCCCAGCGGTACCGCGTCACGCGCTGCGCCGGCAACGCAGGCATGGGTCATCAAGCCGGAGATGATCAGGGTCTTGATGCCCTTGGCGCGCAGGCGTGCATCGATGTCCGTGCTGGCGAACACGCTCACCTGGTTCTTGGTCAGTAGAGTGTGGTTCTTGCCTGGCTTGATGCCGTCGACAATCTCGGCGCCGTTACTGCCTTCGGCGAAGACCGGTGAGCCAGCCGGCGTGATGTGACGCACGTGGATCACGTCGATGCCGTGCTGGTCGGCGAAGCCCACCAGCTTCCTGGCCTGGTCGAGCGCCTTGCGGCCATCGGGAATCGGCAACTTGCCCGAGAAATACTCGTTCTGGAAGTCGATCACCAGCAGGGCCGTTGTCCTGGCGTCGAGCGACGTCGGTGCAGTGGCACCGCCGATGGCGCGCAGGGTGGGGTGATCGTTGGTTGCCGCGGCAACCGGGCCGGTGACCGTCATGGCGACCAATGAAGCGAACAAAGCGTTTTTCATATTGATTTCCTTAATCAAAGGTTTGCGAGCACAAGTTGATATGTACTGAGAAGTCCATACCGCCGAGCTGGCGGCTTGGTGTGCATTGTTCGCCGATCGCGGAACGCCCAGAAGTGGCTCGCGGGACACTCAGTGATAGAATCGGGCCATGTCTCCGGAGTGCCCACAAAACACGGTGGCGGTGATCGCCTACCACCAGATCAGCCCCTTTCACCTGGCTGTGCCGTGCATGGTGTTTGGCGAGGATCTGGCCCGGCTAGGTGCGCCGCGCTACGAGCTGGTGGTTTGCGCGGCCGAACCTGGGCCTCTGCGGACCATGGCGGGGTTTTCGATCGATGCGCCGCATGGCCTGGAACGGCTGGCTGACGCTGACACGATCATTGTCCCGGCCTGGCGCGATCCGACAGAGCGTCCACCGCAAGCCTTGCTCGATGCGCTGCAGGCAGCCCATGCGCGTGGCGCACGCATCGTGGGTTTGTGCCTAGGGGCATTTGTACTGGCCGAAGCCGGGCTGCTCGACGGACGCAGCGCGTCGACGCATTGGGTGTGGATGGAGGATTTTGCCGAGCGCTATCCGCAGGTGCTGTTGAAGCGCGATGTGCTGTACGTGGACGATGGCGACATCATTACCTCGGCAGGTACCGCCGCGGCCATCGATTGCTGTCTGTATCTATTGCGTCGCGACCATGGTGCCGAGGTGGCCAATCGGGTCGCTCGACGCATGGTGGTGGCACCGCATCGTCATGGCGGGCAGGCGCAATACATCGAACAACCCGTGCCGAAGATGGATCATGCCGACCGTCTGAACAGCACCCTGGAGTGGGCGCTGGCGAATCTGCGTGAACCACTTTGCCTGGATGCACTGGCCGACCGTGCCGCCATGAGCCGGCGTACCTTTACCCGGCGTTTCAAGCGCACGACGGGAACGAGCGTGACGCAATGGCTGCTGTCGCAGCGCCTGGCGCATGCACAGCGGTTGCTGGAGACTACCGATCAAACCGTGGATCGTATTGCGGAGTCGAGCGGTTTCGGTTCCACCGTATCGCTACGTCAGCATTTTGTTGCGGCGTTTGCTACGTCGCCGGCTTCTTATCGGCGGAGTTTTCGTGGGACGTAAGGAACCTCGAACACCCTAGTCGTCATCCCGGCGCAGGCCGGGATCCAGTGATTTTGTGATGGGTTATCGCGAGGGACAACAAGCCTCTGCTCTATAGCGAAAACCTGAAACCGACGCCACTGGATCCCGGCCTTCGCCGGGATGACGGATAGGAAGGGTTTTTATAGGCGCGAGCTACCAGCTCAACATGATCTTCCCGATATGCGAGCTGCTCTCCATCAAGGCGTGCGCACCCGCCGCCTGTGCGGCCGGAAACACCTGATGGATCACCGGACGAACCGTGCCTGCAGCGAGTAGCGGCCAAACCTTTTCGTGCAAACTACGCGCAATGCCACCTTTGAATGCAACCGGACGCGGTCGCAAGGTCGAGCCAGTGATCGTGATGCGCCGACGCATGATCTTGGCGATATCGATATTCGCCTTGTTGCCGCCCAGCGTTGCGATGGCCACCAACCGGCCGCCTTCGGCCAGTACATCGAGTTCGCGCGGCACATAGTCGCCGGCCACCATATCCAGGATCACGTCGACACCACGGCCGTCGGTCAATGCATGGATCGCGCTGACGAAGTCATCGGACTTGTAGTTGATCGCTTTCTCGGCACCCAGCTTTTCGCAGGCACGGCATTTCTCTTCGCTGCCGGCCGTAGCAAACACACGATGCCCGAACGCATGCGCAAGCTGGATCGCAGTAACACCGATGCCGCTGGAGCCGCCTTGCACCAACAGGCTTTCATGCTCGCCGCCTTCGCCCTGTCCCAGGCGCCCGCGGTCGAAGACGTTGCTCCAGACCGTAAAGTAGTTTTCCGGCAAGGCCGCCGCTTCGATTGCCGAAAAGCCTTGTGGCACCGGAAGACACTGTGGAAGCGGCGCAACGACATACTCCGCATAACCGCCACCGGCAAGCAGTGCGCAGACTTCGTCGCCGACTTTCAGTCCGAATGGATTGTCGTGATCGATATCGCCTTCGACGATGACGCCGGCGACTTCGAGGCCGGGCAAGTCCGAGGCGCCGGGCGGGGGCGGGTAGGCGCCTTGTCGTTGAAAGACATCCGGACGATTCACGCCGGATGCCGCCACCTTGATCAAGACCTCGCCTTTGCCAGGTTGCGGGCGAGGCCGCGTCGTCAGACGAAGGTTCTCAGGCGGACCGGGCTGGCTTATTTCGATGGCTTGCATGGACGGCACGGAATAGCTCCTTGGACAAACGGCAAGGCGGTTATTTTGAACGATGACATCTTCCAGAAATGTCAAAGCACGCGCCCAAACGCGACGCAATAAAAAGCGGCGATGCTTGCGCACCGCCGCTGGACTTGAAGCATCGTCTAACGAAGGATCAAAGCGCTTCGAAAATCCCCGCCGCGCCCATGCCGGTACCGATGCACATCGTCACCATGCCGTACTTCTGCTTGCGGCGACGCAGACCGTGGATCAGCGTGGCGGCACGGATCGCACCGGTCGCGCCGAGCGGGTGGCCGAGTGCGATCGCACCACCGAGCGGGTTGACCTTGGAGGGATCCAGGCCCAGGTCCTTGATCACCGCCAGCGACTGCGCGGCAAACGCTTCGTTGAGCTCGATCCAGTCCAACTGATCCTGGGTCATGCCGCACTGCTTGAGCGCCTTCGGAATCGCTTCCTTCGGGCCGATACCCATGATCTCCGGCTTGACGCCGGCAACCGAGAAGCCGACAAAGCGCGCCAGCGGCTGCAGGTTGTACTTCTTGATCGCAGCTTCACTGGCCAGCAACAAGGCGCCGGCACCGTCGGAGGTCTGCGACGAATTACCCGCGGTCACCGAACCGCCGAACTGGCCATTGCGAAATACCGGCTTGAGCTTGCCCAGCACTTCGACCGTGCTGCCCGGGCGCGGACCTTCGTCGGTGTCGATTACGCGGCTATCGGTCTTGATGCCGCGCGATTTCAGATCCGGGTAGTGATCGTCGAGCTTGAACGGGGTGATTTCGTCCTTGAATTCGCCGGCCTTGATCGCAGCCAGCGCCTTGTCGTGGCTGGCGGCGGAGAAGGTGTCCTGTTCTTCGCGGCTGACCTTCCACTGCTTGGCGACGTTTTCCGCGGTGATGCCCATGCCGTAGGCGATGCCGATGTTCTCGTTGTTGAAGATCGCCGGATTCATCGCGACCTTGTGGCCCATCATCGGCACCATGCTCATGCTTTCGGTGCCGCCGGCAATCATCAGGTCCGCTTCGCCCAGGCGAATGCGATCGGCAGCCATGGCGATGGCCTGCACGCCCGACGAGCAGAAGCGGTTGATGGTGACGCCCGGCACGGTGTCCGGCAGGCCGGCCAGCAGCACACCGATGCGCGCCACGTTCATGCCTTGCTCGGCTTCGGGCATGGCGCAGCCGATGATGGCGTCGCCGATTTCGTGCGGGTCGATACCCGGTGCCTGTGCCATCACGGCACGGATCACGTGGGCGAGCATGTCGTCCGGGCGGGTGTTGCGGAAGACACCGCGCGGCGCTTTGCCGACGGGTGTGCGGATGGCGGCAACGATATAAGCGTCTTGCACTTGCTTGCTCATGGATTTGCTCCGTTGCGTCGCGCTTCGAGGCTGCGACGCGCTAGGTTTTTTGTTCGTCATCCCGGCGTGGGCCGGGATCCAGTGTCTTTGCAGTGATACGAAGTCGCTGGGCTCCCGCGTCAGCAGGAGCGACGAGCTTTTAGTTACGCAGCGGCTTGCCGGTCGTCATCGTGTGTGCGATGCGTGCCTGGGTCTTTTCCGTTTTCGCCAGTTCGACGAAATGCTTGCGCTCCAGCGCCAACAGCCATTCCTCGTCCACCAGCGAGCCGCGCTCGATCACGCCGCCGCACAAGGTGTCGGCAATGCGCGAGGCGATCTCCACGTCGTGCTCCGACGCGAAGTAACCGGCCTGCATGTTTGCCAGCGACGCCTTGAACGTGGCCGTGCCGACATCGCCGGCGACCGGAATCGCACGTGCCGGCAACGGCGGGCGATAGCCGCTTTCGGCCAGTGAGGCCGCGACCTTCTTGGCGACGTAGAGCAGCTCATAGGCATTGAACACGACCACGTCGCTGTCGCGCATCAGGCCCATCTCCTTCGCTTCCAGCGCGCTGCCAGCCACCTTGGCCATCGCGATGGTTTCGAACACCTTCTTCAAGGCTTCGAACGGGTCGCTCGGATTCTGCTGTGCGGCGCGTACGGCCAGCTCATGCAGACCACCGCCGGCCGGCAGCAGGCCGACGCCGGCTTCAACCAGACCGATATAGCTTTCCAGTGCGGCAACGGTGCGCGCCGAATGCATCTGGAATTCGCAGCCGCCACCGAGGGCAAGGCCGCGCACGGCCGACACGACCGGCACCAGCGAATGCTTGATACGCATGCTGGTGCGCTGGAAGTTGGCGACCATCTTGTCGAAGTCGTCGAACTTGCCGGCCTGCAGCAAGCCCAGCGCGCCCTTCAGATCGGCACCGGCCGAGAACGGCTCGCCGGTCTGCCAGATCACCACGCCCTTGAGCTTTTCCTCGGCAATGCCGATCGCATGCTGGATACCGTCGAGCACGAAATCGTTGACCGTGTTCATCTTGGTCTTGAACGAGATGATGCCGATGCCATCATCGCCCAGCGTCCACAAACGAACGCCGTCGTTTTCCCACACGGTCGTGCCCTGATCGAATTTCTCGCCGAGGATCGGATCGGGGAACAGCTGGCGCTGATAAACCGGATGCTGCGAACGCGGCTTGTCGGCGTTGGCGCTGGCCGAGTACGAGCCGCTCTTGCCGTGCACGCCAGTGCGGCCGTCGGTCACCCACTTGGGCAGCGGTGCCTTGCTCATGGTCTTGCCGGCGGCGATGTCTTCCTCGATCCACTTGGCCACCTGCTGCCAGCCGGCGGCCTGCCAGGTTTCGAACGGACCGAGCTTCCAGCCGTAACCCCAGCGAATGGCGAAATCGACATCGCGTGCGGTGTCGGCGATATCGGCCAGGTGATAGGCGGTGTAGTGGAACAGGTCGCGGAACGTCGCCCACAGGAACTGCGCCTGCGCATCACTCGACGCGCGCAGCTTGCCGAACTTCTCGGCCGGGTCCTTGATGGCGAGGATGGCAGTCACTTCGTCCGAGGCTTTCTGCTCGGAGGGGCGGTAGTCCTTCTTGGCGACATCGAGCACCACGATGTCCTTGCCCGCCTTGCGATAGAAACCGGCGCCGGTCTTCTGGCCGAGCGCACCTTGCTCGATCAGGCCCTGCAGCCATGCCGGTGCCTTGAAGAACTCGTGCCACGGATCGTCGGCCAGCGTATCGGCCATGGTCTTGATCACGTGCGCCATGGTGTCCAGGCCGACGACGTCGGCGGTGCGGTAGGTCGCACTCTTGGGACGGCCCACGGCTGGACCGGTCAGCGCATCGACGGTGTCGAAGCCGAGCTTGAACTGTTCGGTGTGATACATCGTCGACAGCATCGAGAACACGCCGATGCGGTTGCCGATGAAGTTCGGTGTGTCCTTGGCGATGACCACGCCCTTGCCGACGGTCGTGGTCAGGAAGGCTTCAAGGCCGTCCAGCACGTTCTTGTCGGTGAGTTTGGTCGGGATCAGTTCGACCAGATGCATGTAGCGCGGCGGATTGAAGAAATGCACGCCGCTGAAACGATGGCGCATGTCTTCGGGCAGCGCTTCGGCCAAGCCGTTGATCGACAGGCCCGAGGTATTGGACGCGATGATCGCGGTCTTGGACAGATGCGGCGCGATCTTCGTGTAGAGATCCAGCTTCCAGTCCATCTTTTCGGCGATCGCTTCGATCACCAGGTCGACGTCCTTGAGGTGCGCCATGTCCTCGTCGTAGTTGGCCGGGATGATCGCGGCGGCCAGGTTCTTCTCGGCGAGCGGGGCAGGCGACAACTTCTTGAGGTTCTCGATCGCCTTCAGGGCGATACCGCTCTTGGGCCCTTCCTTGGCGGGCAGGTCGAACAGCACGGTTTCGACACCGGCGTTGGTCAGGTGCGCGGCAATCTGCGCGCCCATGACACCGGCGCCGAGTACCGCGGCTTTGCGAATTCGTAGGGCGGACGTTGATGAAGATGGAGCAGTCATTGGGATCTCCGACGAAGTACGGACACTGAAGGTGCTTGCGTTAAAGACGGGTGCCAGGCTCGACTCAGGGATGGCTGAGGCCGGCGGCGGCAAAACGAATCAGATGGGCGGCAGTCTGCTCACGATGGACCGTTTCGGTGACATCGCTCTTGCGCTGAATCATGCCGAAGCCCGACATGGCGTGGGTAAGGGCGCCGGTGACAAGGTCGACGCGCCAATACAGCTCTTCCTTGCTCAGGTGCGGGAGCAGGCGGGCGAATTCGGCGGTGAACTGGCGCATGACATGGCCGTAGTTCTCCGACAGGAATTTGCGCAGGGTGTCGTCGTGCTCGGCGAAGGCCCGAGCCAGTACGCGCATGAACAGCGTGCCGCTGCCATCGTGTGACAGCTCCAGCGCGGGCTTGATAAAGGCAGCCAGCACGTCTTCGAGGGTCGTCCCGGGGTCGCCGGAAATGCGCGATAGCGCCTTCAGGCGGCGGCTGTTGAGCTCGTCCAGCCGGCGCCGGAAGACCTCTTCGACGAGGCGGTCCTTCGAGCCGAAGTGGTAATTGACCGCGGCGAGGTTGACCCCGGCGGCGGCGGTGAGTTGGCGCAGCGAAGCGCCGTCGAATCCGTGCCTTGCAAACAACACTTCGGCGGCACTGAGGATGCGTTCTTTGGTCGATTGCTGTGATGTCTGCACGTTCTGGCCTGGGCGGTAGGAGTCAAACGATCGTTTAAGATTATATCGGTCGAACGCTTCCGTCAAACGTTTGTTTGAGACCTTTCATACAGAGCATGTCCCCTTGTATGTGTACAACTTGCGTATCCGCTAGAATCTGTCAGACTTTCCCGCGCTAAATCCATATTTCTTGACGGATTTGGCCAAAATCCGCCGGCCGGGGGGTCGGCACCGCCCAAGCACAAAAACTCAAAAACCGTTTCCCGGAGCAGATCGACTATGGCGCTGGAGCGCACCCTTTCCATTATCAAGCCCGACGCCGTTGCCAAGAACGTGATCGGTGAAATCTACGCACGCTTCGAAAAGGCCGGCCTGAAGGTCGTGGCTGCGAAGATGAAGCATCTGTCGCGTCGTGAAGCCGAAGGCTTCTACGCGGTGCATCGCGAGCGTCCGTTCTTCAATGCGCTGGTCGAGTTCATGATCTCCGGTCCGGTGATCATCCAGGCGTTGGAAGGCGAGAACGCGATCCTGAAGCATCGTGAGCTGATGGGTGCGACCAATCCGAAGGACGCTGCGCCGGGTACGATCCGCGCCGATTTCGCCGATTCGATCGACGCCAATGCGGTGCACGGTTCGGACGCGGCCGAGACGGCCAAGGTCGAAATCGCTTATTTCTTCGCCGAGACGGAAGTCTTTTCGCGCTGAGGTCATGACGCAAGTGAACCAGGTTGAAGTCACCCCCAACGACAAGGTCAATCTGCTCGATTTCGATCGACAGGGCCTGCGCGATTTCTTCGCCGGTATCGGCGAGAAGCCTTATCGCGCCGATCAGGTGATGAAGTGGATCTACCACCGCCTGGAAGACAACTTCGAAAACATGACCGATGTAGGCAGGTCGCTTCGAGCCAAGCTCGAAGCGACCTGCTATGTCGGGCCGCCCAAGACGATGTTCGACAAGGGCGCGGCCGACGGCACGCACAAATGGCTGTTGGGCATGGACGGCGGCAATGCCGTCGAAGCGGTCTATATTCCCGAGCCCACGCGCGGCACGCTGTGCGTGTCCTCGCAGGTCGGCTGCGGCCTCAACTGCCAGTTCTGTTCTACCGCGACGCAGGGCTTCAACCGCAACCTCGCCACGTCCGAGATCATCGGTCAGATGTGGGTGGCGGCCAAGCACCTGGGCAATGTCACGCATCAGAACCGTCGCATCACCAATGTGGTGATGATGGGCATGGGCGAGCCGCTGCTGAACTTCGACAACGTGGTCAAGGCGATGAGCCTGATGCGCGACGACTTCGGCTTTGGCCTGGCGTCCAAGCGCGTGACCCTGTCGACCGCCGGCCTGGTGCCGATGATCGACAAGCTGTCCGAATCCATTGATGTCTCGCTGGCGGTGTCGCTGCACGCGGCCAACGACGAACTGCGCACTGAACTGGTGCCGCTCAACAAGCGGTATCCGATCGCCGAACTCGTGGCCTCCTGCCTGCGTTGGCTGGCACGCAAGCCGCGTACGTCGATCACCTTCGAATACACCTTGATGAAGGGCATCAACGACCAGCCCGAGCATGCACGCCAGTTGATCAAGCTGATGCGTCGCCTGCCCAATTGCAAGGTCAACCTGATTCCCTTCAATCCATTTCCCGGTACGCGTTTCGAGCGTTCGGACGTCGAAGTCATTCGCGCTTTCCAGACCCAGTTGCTCAATGCCGGCATCCTGACGATGCTGCGTCGCACGCGCGGCGACGACATCGATGCGGCTTGCGGTCAGTTGAAGGGGCAGGTGCTCGATCGCACGCGTCGCCAGGCCGAATTCCGCAAGCGTCTGGATGAGGGGTCCGCCCATGCGGCTTGATCGTGCGGCTCTGTCCGTAGGACTGATGCTGGCGCTTGCCGGTTGCGTGACGACCGGCCCTGACACACCCGAAAGCCGTTTGCGTGAAACCAAGTCCAACAAGAACGAGGACGGCGCGCGCATCCTGACTCAGCTCGGCCAGCAGTACATGCAGAACAACGATCTGCAGGGCGCGTTGGAGCAACTCAACAAGGCGCTCAAGTACAACCCCAACTACGAGCCGGCGCAAACCGTCATCGCCGTGGTTTACGAGCGCATCAAGGATCAACCCAACGCCGAGCTGCACTACCGCAAGGCGCTGGAAATCGACCCGGCTCGCGGGGGCCCGAACAACAATCTGGGTGTATTCCTGTGCAACTCCGGTCGCGCGGCCGAAGCCATGCCGTATTTCCAGAAAGCCGTTGCCGATCCGTTCTATCAGACGCCGTCGCTGGCCTGGACGAATGCCGGTAGCTGTCAATCGCGCAATGGCGATGTTGCCGGCGCGGAAGAATCTTTCCGCAAGGCGTTGGCGATCGATTCGAACAATGGCGAGGCGCTCTATCAGCTCGCCAACATGCTTTATCAGCGTAACGATGCGTTCCGTGCACGTGCTTTCATGCAGCGCTACGATGCCCTTGGGCCATCCAGCAGCAGCCCGCAGGCACTCAAGCTCGGTCACGACATCGAATCCCGCCTGGGCAACAGGGATGCGGCCCTTAATTACAGCAGGCGACTTCAGACCCAGTTCCCGGACTCGGAACAGGCGCGTGCCCTCGATACTACTGCTAGCCCATGACTTCCAATCCGTCACAACCGGCCGAACACGCTCAGGGCGACATTGATCTGTTCAACACGTCCGCGACGGGCGTGGGCACATCGACGACGCATGAAGCGACTGAATCCTTTGGTGCCCGCCTGCGCGCGGCCCGCGAAGCACGTGGCCTGAGCGTAGAAGCTTGCGCTCATACGTTGCGTCTGCCGATTCGGGTTGTTCGCCAACTCGAAAGCGGCGATTACAGCGGCATCGACTACCAGGTTTATCTGGCCGGCTACCTGACCAAGTACGGTCAGCACGTAGGTGTCGAAGAATCGGCGATCCAGGCTGAAATCCAGCGCCTGAAGCCGAGCCAGGTCCAGCCCACGCTGGTGGCGACCGGCGGCATTTCGCATTCGCGCTATCTGCTTGAAAACTACCTTCGCGCGGCAACCTACGTGGTGCTGACCGGCGTGATCGCCGTGCCGGCGATCTGGCTGGGCATGCGCGGGGCGTTCGATCGCGATGTCAGCCATCTGGCCCCGCTCGATGCAACGCCGGTGGCGCAGCAGGAGCAGGTGCTGCCGGCCGCATCGGGCAGCAGCGCGATCACGACGGCTACCACGATGGCGTCGGCCAATCCCGCGTCCAGCAGCACGGCGACCACGCCGGCGGCAGCAGCGCAGCCGCAGCGCCAGGACGACCAGCAGCCGCTGTTGGCATCCATGGCGCCGTTCCCGAACCTGAGCAACGACAACGCGACCGCCAAGCCGGAGATCGCCGCGCCGCAGGTCGCCGGTTCCGGTGCGCACAGCCTCGTGCTGAGCCTACCCAGCGACAGCTGGGTGGAGATCATCCGCAAGGATGGCTCAAAGCTCGAATACGGCCTGCTTCGTGCGGGCACCAGCAAGACCTATCAGAGCGATCAGCCGCTGGATGTACGTATCGGCAATGCCAACGGCGCACAGGTGACGCTCGATGGCCAGCCGATGCCGCTGGACAGCTATCGCCGCGCCAATGTGGCGCATTTCCGTATCGAAGTGCAGGACGGCAAGGCCAGTCCCGCCAACTTCTGATCGGCTCCCGCTTGCCCGCCGGCTACGCGGCCGGGGGCAAGTTACGTTATGCTTGGGTATTGTCCGCCCGCCGGCCTTCCGCCGGGCGAGGCTCGACTTTTTCCGCAACAGGCGCTGTCTGCCGGCGCTGGTCCTGCGTGGTCTTTTCAACGGTGAACTTTAAGCATGGCATTTGAAGCGTACGACGATTACGAACAGAGCGAACGCGTACAGAAGTGGCTGCGCCAGAACGGCTTGTCGATCATCGTCGGTATTGCCATCGGCCTGGTGGGCATCTTCGGTTGGCAGCAGTGGCGCGCGCATCGCGTAGGCCACCAGGAACAGGCCTCCGAGCTTTATCAGCAGATGCAGATGGCGGTGCTGACCAAAAAGAACGATCTGGCCGAAACGCTGACCGACAGCCTGCTCAAGGACTATAGCGATACCGCCTACGCCAGCTTTGCCGCCAGCGAGCGTGCGCAGCGCCTGGTGCAGGCCAATCAGCTGGACAAGGCCGTGGCCGCGCTCGGCGATGCCGAGAAATACGCCGGCGACGCGCAATTGAAGGCGCTGATGCAGTTCCGTACCGCGCAGGTGCAGCTGGCGCAGGGCAAGGCCGATGACGCCATCGCCACCCTGGGTCGCATGCCCGCAAAGAGCTACGAAGGCATCAGCCAGGAACTACGCGGCGATGCGCAGGTCAAGCTTGGTCACCCCGAGGAAGCGCGCAAGGCCTATGAGGCCGCTAAAGCGATCCTGGGTCAAAACGCGCCACAGGGCGGTGCCTTGTTGCAGAACAAAATCGATGATCTGGCAGTGGCCGGGAAGCAGGGTGCATGAACCGTCGTTTTTTGCTGATCGCGCTGACGTCTTTGGTAGCGCTCGCTGGCTGCCACTCTTTCAAGAAAGAGAACGTTCAGCCGCCCACACCGCTTGAGAAGGGCTTCAAGTCGTCCGTGCAGGTCACGCGCCTGTGGCGCAGCAGTGTCGGCAAGGGGGCGGGCGACAGCGGTCTGCGCCTGCGTCCGGCCTATGCCGATGGCGTGCTTTACGCCGCCAGCACGGATGGCCATCTGGCCGCGTTCGACGCGCAGACCGGCAAGACCCTGTGGAGCAAGAGCTCGCGCCAGCATGGCTGGTTCGGCTGGGGCGACACCAAGAAGCAGCGCTACGATTCGTACTACGCCGGCGGTCCGGCGGTTTCCGGCGACCTGCTGGTCGTGGGCACCCTCGACGGTCACGTCTATGGCCTGAATGCAAAGGACGGCAGCGAGCGCTGGTCGGCCACGATCAATTCCGAAGTGCTGACCGCGCCGACCATCGTCGGTAACTTGGTGGTTGCCCGTACCGGTGACGGCCGCCTGTATGGCTTCGACAGCGGTACCGGCGAGCGTCGCTGGGCCTACGACCAGAGCACCGTGCCGCTGCTCAGCCTGCGCGGCAACGGCCCGCTGCTGGGCGCCAACGGCGTGGTGTTCTTCGGTAGCGATGCTGGCAAGCTGGTGGCGCTGCGCATGGATAACGGCGACAAGCTGTGGGAGCAGTCGCTCGCCAGCGGTGAAGGCCGTACCGAAATCGACCGCCTGAACGATGCCGACGGCGCCATCCTGATCGACGGCAACACGCTGTATGGCGCAGCGTTTCACGGCAACCTGGTGGCCGTAGACGGTCCCAGCGGTCGCCCGTTGTGGTCGCGTCCGTTCTCTACCTTCACCTCGATCGATGTCAAAGGCAATGCGCTTTACGGCGTTGGCGACGACTCGCAGGTGTGGAGCTTCGACAAGAGCGGTGGCGCCGACATCTGGAAGAACGACAAGCTCAAGTACCGCTGGCTGACCGCGCCGGCCGTGCAGGCCGACTATATCGTCGCTGGCGATATGGAGGGCTACGTGCACTGGCTGCAGACCGGCGACGGTGCATTGGCCGCTCGCGAGCGCCTGTCCAAGAAGGCCATCCGCGCTCAGCCGCTGGTCGTGGGCGATGTCGTGTACGTCGAAGACGTGAAGGGCCGTATTGGCGCCTATCGTCTCGGCGGACATTGATCCCCGAGGCCGATGATTCCCCATGCTGCCCGTCGTCGCTCTGGTCGGTCGCCCCAACGTCGGTAAATCGACCCTGTTCAACGCGCTGACGCGCAGCCGTGATGCCCTGGTAGCCGATATGCCAGGTGTCACCCGCGATCGCCACTACGGTATCTGCCGTACTGGCGAGAGGCCCTTCGTGGTAGTGGATACCGGTGGTTTGTCCGGTACCGAAGAAGGTCTCGAAGGTCTGACTGCGCAACAAGTTCGCCTGGCCATCGCCGAGGCGAACGTGCTCGTGTTTGTGGTGGACGCGCGCGACGGCCTGCTGCCGCAGGATCGCAGCATCCTCGACGAGCTGCGCCGCAGCGGCAAGCCGATCATTGCCGCAGTCAACAAGACCGATGGCCTGGATATCCAGACCTCGCTGTCCGAGTTCTCGGTCTTCGGCATCGGTACGACCTTGCCTTTGTCCGCCGCGCATAACCGCGGAACCGAAGAGCTGATCGAGGCAACGCTGCCGCTGTTGCCGCCGGAGTCGGAAGAAGCGGTCGAAGGCGAAGACGGCAGTATTCGTGTCGCCATCGTCGGCCGTCCGAATGCCGGCAAGTCGACCTTGATCAACCGTCTGCTTGGCGAAGATCGCCTGATCGTTTCCGACGTTGCCGGCACGACGCGCGATCCCATTCGCGTGCCGGTCGAGCGCGACGGTAAGCGTTACACCCTGATCGATACCGCCGGCGTGCGGCGCAAGGCGCGTGTCGAAGAATCCGTCGAGAAGTTCAGCGTGATCAAGACGCTGCAATCGATGGCTGCCGCGCAAGTCGTCGTAGTGATGGTCGATGCACGCGAAAATCTTGCGGACCAGGATCTCACCCTGATCGGTCATGCCATCGATGAGGGCAGGGCGCTGGTCATTGCCGTCAACAAGTGGGACGGCATGGATGCGTATCAGCGCGAACAGTGCGAGCGTGCGTTGGAGCGCCGACTGCAGTTCGTCGAGTGGTCCAAGCGCGTATTCATTTCGGCTCTGCATGGTTCGGGTTTGCGCGAACTGATGCGCGCCGTGGTGCGTGCGCATGCTGCCGCCACCAAGGAGCTGGGTTCGTCCGAGCTGACCAAGACGCTCGAACGCGCCTACGAAGGCTATCAGCCGCCGTTGGTGCGCGGGCATGCGCCCAAGCTGCGTTTTGCACATCCCGGCGGCAGCAATCCGCCGACCATCGTCATTCACGGCAGCCGCACCAAGCACATTGCACCGGCATATCGCCGCTATCTGGAAAACTTCTTCCGCCAGCGTTTCAAGCTGGAAGGCACGCCGATTCGCATCAGCTTCCGTGATGGCGAGAACCCGTATGCCGGCAAGAAGAACGTGCTGACCGAAGGGCAGATGCGCAAGCGTCAGCGCATGATTCGCGAGATGAAGAAGCGCAAGTAGGCGCTTGCTCTAAAGCCCCCTCACCCCCGGATCAAGTCCGGGGCAGGCTCCAACCCTCTCCCCCGGCGAAGGCAGGGGAGAGGGAGCTATGTTGCGCAAGATCGAAACACTGAAGCTCTCCTCACTCAACTCCCTCTCCCCGGCTTTGCCGGGGGAGAGGGTTGGGGTGAGGGGGCGCTCTCGTTCCAGCGGCGTAAACTAACCCCATGACCGACGCCCTAAACCGCGACAGCTGGCTCGCCGCCCTCCGTCAGCAAGTCGAAGAAATCACCCCCGCCCAAGCCATCGCACGTCAAGCGCATGGTGCGTTGCTGATCGACGTACGCGAAGACGACGAACGCGCCAGCGGTATCGCCACCGGTGCGCTGGGCATCTCACGCGGCTTTCTCGAATTGCGCATCGAACAGCAGGAGGCCGATCGTGATCGACCGATCCTGCTGATCTGTGGCAGCGGACAACGCTCGCTGCTCGCGGCCGAAGCCCTGCAACGCATGGGCTACAGCAAGGTTGCCTCGATCGCCGGCGGGTTCACGCGCTGGAAAACCGAGGGCCTGCCGGTCACCGCCGGCACCATCGATAGCGACGCGGCCGAGCGCTATGCGCGCCAGCTGCGTTTGCCCCAGGTGGGCGAAGCAGGGCAGTCCAAGCTCGGCAAGGCGAAAGTCGCGCTGCTTGGCGCCGGTGGCCTGGGCGCTCCCGCGGCGCTTTATCTGGCAGCGGCGGGTGTGGGCGAAATCACGTTGATCGACGACGACCGTGTCGAACGTTCCAATCTGCATCGCCAGATCATCCATGCCGACGCGCGCGTGGGCATGCTGAAAACCGAGTCGGCGCAACTGACGCTGGCGGCGCTCAATCCGCGCATCAAAGTGCATCTGCATAGCGAGCGCCTGCAGGCCGATAGCGTCGAACGTTTGCTGCAAGGCCACGACCTCGTCATCGATGGCGCGGACAACTTTGCCGCGCGTTACCTGATTGCCGCCGCCGTCCAGCGTCTGAAAATGCCAATGATCTACGGCGCAGTCGAACGCTTCACCGGCCAGGTCAGCGTGTTCGATCCACGCCGTGCCGATTCGCCGTGCTATCGCTGTCTGTTCCCCGAGCCACCCGCAGCGGCCGATGCGCCCAATTGCAGCGAGGCGGGCGTGCTTGGCGTGCTGCCCGGCATCGTCGGTCTGCTACAGGCGACCGAGGCCTTGAAACTGATCCTGGCGCTCGGCGAACCGTTGGTCGGACGCTTGTTGTCGTTCGATGCTCTGGGCATGCGTTTTCGCGAAACCCGCTTGCGGCGCGATCCGGAATGCCCGGGCTGCGGGCCGCAGGCGATCTTCGAAGGCTACGAAGACATCGTGCGCTGGTGCGCCGCGGCCGGCTGAATCAGGTCGTCGGGGACGAGTCCGTAGACCACGGCGTTGTGCGCCTCGTCATGCATCCAGATACGCCGACGTGCGATCCCTTCGCGTTGACCGCCGATCTTCTCGGCGCATCGCTGGCTGGCCAGGTTGTCCACGGCGGCAACAATTTCGATGCGCTGTAGAGCAAGCGACCCGAAGCCAAACGCCGCCACCGTGCGTGCAGCCAGTGCCGTATAGCCCTGGCCGCGGGCCGAATCGCGGATCCAGTAGCCCAGGTTCGCGCGAAAATTGCGATAGTCGAGCTGGTTGAGCCCGACCGCACCGAGCAGGCGGCCTTCCGTCGTCAGGATCGCAAAGTCGTGCATGCTGCCTTCGAGCCAGCTGGCGCGGCAATGGGCCGTCCATGCCTGGGCTTCGTCCAGGCGGTACTCGGGATGGCACCAGGGCATGAAGCGCCCGACGCTCTCGATCGACTCGCGAATGGCTTCGTACAGTGCCGGCGCATCGTCGTCCTGCCAGGGACGTAACAGTAGCGGCGGGGCATGCAACGGGGTGGGGACGGGTACGGAAACAGTGGCCATGATGACTCTTGTTGGTAAATAGCCGACATCGTTTGTGCGGCCAAGGTCGAGTCAGGATAATGTCGCGCTTTGCAGGATAAGGAAAATGCCATGAGCGCTCGCATCCTCGACGGTAAGCGGATAGCCCAGGAACTGCTGGACCGCATTGCCAAGCGTGTAGCCGAGCGCAAAGCCAAGGGGCTGGCCGAGCCGGGGCTGGCCGTGGTGCTGGTCGGCAGCGACGCCAGTTCGTCGGTCTATGTGCGCAACAAGCGCAAGGCCTGCCATCAGGTCGGGTTCCGCTCCTTCGACTTCGACCTGCCGGCCAGTACCAGTCAGGAAGAACTCTTCGCCCTGATCGACCGGCTCAATGCCGACCCCGCGGTGCACGGCATCCTGGTGCAGTCGCCGCTGCCCGACCATATTGACGAAGACGCGCTGGTCGACCGCATCGACCCCAACAAGGACGTGGACGGTTTCCAGGCCGTCAATCTCGGCCGCCTGGCGTTGCGCCGCTTCGGTCTGCGCCCGTGTACTCCCAAGGGAGTGATGACCCTGCTGGGGCATACCGATCGCCCGGTGCGCGGCCAGCACGCCGTGGTCGTGGGCGTGTCCAACCATGTTGGTCGACCGCTGGTGCTGGAACTGCTCATCGCCGGCTGCACCACCACCACCTGCCACAAATTCACCCAGGATCTGGAAGGGTTTGTCCGGCAGGCGGATATCGTGATCGTTGCCGTCGGCCGCCCCGGTCTGGTCAAGGGCGAATGGATCAAGCCTGGTGCGGTGGTGATCGACGTCGGCATCAACCGGTTGGACGACGGACGCCTGATCGGCGACGTGGAATTCGAGCCCGCTGCCGAGCGCGCCAGCTGGATCACGCCGGTCCCCGGCGGTGTCGGCCCGATGACCGTGGCCACGCTGATGGAAAATACCCTCGAGGCTGCCGAGGCGCGGACGGATTGACGCAGCCCGGTACCGATGGTGTGGCGCACCATCGGGATGGCGCGTATAATCCTCTCTTTGCAGCGGGACTTTTCGCATGCGCATCCTCGCCGAGGCTCTCACCTACGACGACGTCTACCTCGTACCGGCCCATTCGGCCGTCCTTCCCCGCGACGTAGACACTTCCACCCGTTTGACCCGTAACCTCCGGCTCAATATTCCCATCGTCTCCGCGGCGATGGATACGGTGACCGAAGCGCGTCTGGCGATCACCATGGCGCAGAACGGCGGCATCGGCATCATCCACAAGAACATGACCGCCGAGCAGCAGGCGGCCGAAGTTCGACTGGTCAAGAAATTCGAAGCCGGTGTGATCCGCAGCCCCATTACGGTCGGCCCGAACACCTCGATTCGCGAAGTGCTGCAGCTTACTCGCGCACACAATATCTCCGGCGTGCCGGTCGTCGACGGCGAAAAGCTGGTCGGCATCGTTACCAGCCGCGACCTGCGTTTCGAGCGCAAGCATGACGACCCGGTGCGCAACATCATGACGCGCCAGGAAAAGCTGATCACCGTACCCGAAGGCGCCAGCCAGGACGAAGTGCTGCAACTGCTGCACAAGAACCGCATCGAAAAGGTGCTGGTCGTCAACGGCGATTTCCAGCTGCGCGGTCTGATCACCGTCAAGGACATCCAGAAAGCCCGTGACAACCCGAACGCCGCCAAGGATCGCCTCGAGCGCCTGCTGGTCGGCGCGGCCGTCGGCGTGGGCGGCGATACCGAGCAGCGCGTGGCCGCGCTGGTCGATGCCGGCGTCGACGTGCTGGTGGTGGATACCGCGCACGGTCATTCGCAAGGCGTGATCGAGCGTGCCGGTTGGGTCAAGAAGAACTACCCGCAGGTGCAGGTCATCGCCGGCAACATCGTCACCGGCGAAGCGGCGCGTGCGCTGCTCGACGTCGGTGTCGATGCCGTCAAGGTCGGCGTCGGCCCCGGTTCCATCTGCACCACGCGCGTCGTTGCCGGCGTGGGCGTGCCGCAGATCACCGCGATCGACCTGGTCGCTACTGCGCTGAAAGACGAAATCCCGCTGATCGCCGATGGCGGCATCCGTTACTCGGGCGACATCCCCAAGGCGCTTGCCGCCGGCGCGTCGACCGTGATGCTCGGTTCCATGTTTGCCGGCACTGAAGAATCGCCGGGCGAAGTGGAACTGTTTCAGGGCCGCTCGTACAAGAGCTATCGCGGGATGGGGTCGCTCGGTGCGATGGCGCTCGGTTCCAAGGACCGCTACTTCCAGGACGATGCCGACCCGGACAAGCTGGTGCCCGAAGGCATCGAGGGTCGCGTGCCGTATCGTGGTCCGCTGCGCAACATCATCCATCAGCTGATCGGTGGTCTTCGCGCTTCGATGGGTTACCTCGGTGCAGCGTCCATTGACGACGTGCGCAACAACGCGCAATTCGTCAAGGTGACCTCGGCCGGCGTTACCGAAGCGCACCCGCACGATATTCAGATCACCAAGGAAGCGCCGAACTATCGGCTGAATTCCTGAAGGCGAGTAGTGAGTGAAGAGGAGTGAGAAAAGAGTGCAGGGCGGACGCCTTGATGCTCGTTTCTTGCTCCTTTTGACTATCTACTGATTCCTCGCTGCTCCCATTTTTCGTTTGCATGTACTGGCCCCCATGACCAACATCCACACCGATAAAATTCTGATCCTCGATTTCGGCGCGCAGTACACGCAGCTGATCGCCCGCCGTATTCGCGAGATCGGTGTATATTGCGAAATCTGGGCTTGGGACCACGATCCCTCCGAGATCGCTGCCTTCGGTGCGAAGGGCATCATTCTTTCCGGTGGCCCGGAATCGACCACGCTCGAAGGTGCACCCAAGGCGCCGCAAGAGGTCTTCGATTCGGGCTTGCCGCTGCTCGGCATCTGCTACGGCATGCAAACCCTCGCCGCGCAGCTGGGTGGTGCGACGGAGGCCGCCGACGCACGCGAGTTCGGCCACGCCACCGTGCAGATCATCGCGCAGGACAGCCTGCTCAAGGGCCTTACCGATCACCCGGCCGACAAGCCCGCACTCGATGTGTGGATGAGCCATGGGGATCACGTCGCGAAAGAACCGCCGGGCTTCACCGTCACCGGCCGCACCGATCGTGTGCCAGTGGCGACCATGTCCAACGAGGAAAAGCGTTGGTACGGCGTGCAGTTCCATCCGGAGGTAACGCACACCAAGCAGGGCGAAGCCTTGTTGCGTCGCTTCGTCACCGACATCTGCGGTTGCCGCACGCTGTGGACGGCCGCCAACATCATCGAAGACCAGATCGCCCGCGTACGCGACCAGGTCGGTGACGATCAGGTACTGCTCGGTCTCTCCGGCGGCGTCGATTCCTCCGTGGTCGCGGCGCTGCTGCATCGAGCGATCGGCGACAAACTTACCTGCGTCTTCGTCGACACCGGTCTGCTTCGCTGGCAGGAAGGCGACCAGGTCATGGCGACCATGGCGCAGCACATGGGCGTCAAGGTCATCCGCGTCAACGCGGCGCAGCGCTACTTCGATGCGCTGGCCGGCGTCAACGACCCGGAAGCCAAGCGCAAGATCATCGGCGGCCTGTTCGTCGAGATTTTCGACGAGGAGTCGGCCAAGCTCACCCAGGCCAGCGGCGGCGAAGTGAAGTGGCTGGCGCAGGGCACCATCTACCCCGACGTGATCGAGTCGGCCGGCAGCAAGACCGGCAAGGCCCACGTCATCAAGAGCCACCACAACGTCGGCGGCCTGCCCGAGCATATGAAGCTCAAGCTGGTCGAGCCCTTGCGCGAACTGTTCAAGGACGAAGTCCGCCGCATCGGCGTCGAACTCGGCCTGCCGCGCGAAATGGTCTACCGTCACCCGTTCCCGGGCCCTGGCTTGGGCGTGCGTATCCTCGGCGAAGTCAAAGCCGAGTACGCCGAGCTGCTGGCGCGCGCCGACGCGATCTTTATCGAAGAGCTGCGCGCCTGGGATCTCTACGACAAGACCAGCCAGGCCTTCGCCGTGTTCCTGCCGGTCAAATCAGTCGGCGTGGTGGGCGATGCGCGCGCCTACGAATGGGTGATCGCGCTGCGCGCCGTGGAAACCATCGACTTCATGACCGCGCATTGGGCGCACCTGCCGTACGAGTTCCTGGGCAAGGTGTCCAATCGCATCATCAACGAACTGCGTGGCGTCTCCCGCGTGGTCTACGACATCAGCGGCAAGCCGCCGGCGACAATCGAGTGGGAATGACGGACGCGAGATACACTGGGTGCTAAAGCGGTCCCAGCCCACCAGGTAAAGCGCATCTCGTGCACCGAAAACCCGCCTCGATCGGAGCTTGCGCGCTACTGCTACTGTTTCTTTCCTATGCGGGAAACCGAGCTCTCGGGCAAGCATGTCCGAGAGCCGGCGCAGCAGTACCCACTAGCCCCTCAAACGCCAGCGGCTCATCCGGGGCATTTCGATGATCCGCGAACGTCGAACGACATGGCTTCTTTCGACCCTGAAGGCGCCGCGGAGGCAGGGACGTCGGATCTGCGTCTGGGGTATACCTGTGTCCGTGTGCAGTCTGGAGAACGCTGAAATTTTCCGGGTTCCAAAGAGGCTCGATCCGGTTAAGTCTCGAGCGCAGAAAAAATTCTCGGGATGCTGTCGATTTTCTAAAGCCTTGTTCGTCGTTCCTATATCAAGCCGGTAAAGCCGGCTCCAGGGTGGGAGAAAGGCGATGCGCGTGATGGTATTCGTGAAGGCAACCGACCAGAGCGAAAACGGGACGGCCTCGGCGGAGTGGGTGGCCGGGATGATGGCGGCGATGGGCAGGTTCAACGACGAGCTGCGCGAGGCTGGCGTTCTGCTCATGGCCGAGGGCCTCCAGCCCACCTCGCAGGCCAAGCGTGTCGCATTCGACGGTCCCAGTCGCAGGGTGATCGATGGGCCCTTTGCCGAAACCCATGAACTGGTCGCCGGCTTCTGGATCTGGGACGTCAGGGACATGGACGAGGCGCTCGCCTGGGTGAAGCGCTGCCCGAATCCCATGCCCGGCCCGAGTGAGATCGAGATTCGGCCATTTAACTAAGCTCAGAACCCACAGCTACCGATGCTGGTCTAGAGGAGCCATTCGATGACGATCACGATTACCGCTTTTGAATGCTCGCCCGATGGTGGCAAGGGACTGGCACGCGACACGCGCGTTCGCTGGGCGCTTGAAGAGGCTGGCCAACCCTATGAGGTTCGCCTCGTTTCGCCGCAGGCGATGAAGGCACCCGCGCATCTGCGCCTTCACCCGTTTGGCCAGATTCCAACGTATGAAGAAGGCACTCTTGCGCTATTTGAGACCGGCGCGATCGTCTTCCATATCGCCGAGCGTCATACGGGGCTGCTGCCGACCGATCCCGATGCCCGGGCGCGCGCCATTACCTGGATGTTTGCCGCGCTCAGCACGGTGGAACCGCCGATCCTCGAACTCTCGAACGCCAAGTTTGCGGAAGGTGACAAGCCCTGGAGCGCGGAACGCGTGCCGCTAGTGGCGGACCGTATCCGTCAGCGGTTAGGTCAGCTTTCGGTTCGCCTGGGCGATGCCGAGTGGCTCGATGGTGCATTCAGCGTGGGCGATCTGATCATGGTATCGGTGCTGCTCAGGACCCGGCCGTCGGGCATCCTGGGTGAATTTCCGAACCTGGCTGCCTATGTCGCCCGCGGCGAAGCGCGGCCTGCTTATCAACGGGCTTTCGCGGCTCAATTGGCGGTCAACACCGCTGCCCGGCAAGCGAGCTGATCCGGCTCACGCCAGCGTAGTGACCAGGCGCCCGATCGTGCCATCCGCCAGCACGATGCGTTCCCACAGCATCGTTCCAGGCACGATCGGTACGTGCGGGTCGCGGTTTGCGCCGGTGCGCACTTCGAGCGCGGCGATCTCGCCCTCGTGCCAGCCGAGTTCGTTCAAGCTCGCCTCGGCCTGCAGGATATCGTCGCTGGCGTAGCCGAGCATGGAGGTGCCGAGCAGTGTGGTGGCATCGACTTGCCATGCGGCCGTGCGGGCAGGGGATGCGGCGAGCAGGCGATGGCTGCGGCTGCAGATCAGATGCACTTTTTGCGTCGATGATTCGACCAGGCGTTTCAGCGCTGCGTCTTGCGTCGGCGCCGGTGTGTCCACCAGCAGACGGCGCGCGGCGTCGCCTTGCTTTTTCGAGGGTGAGAGCGTGCCGCGTTCCCAGCGCGATATCGTTGCCTGGTCCACGCCGAGCAGTTGCGCCAGGTGTTGCTGTTTCATGCCGCGCAGCAGGCGCATGCGGCGCATGTCGAAGCCGAAAGCGTTGATCGTGCCCATGAGCGTGCTCCTTGGGATGCCGTGCATATTTTATGCGTATATCGCGCTGGCTGTGGCTGCTAACGTGATGTGGCGGGACGGTCGCGACCGCGACCTCCCCAGGCAAGAGGACGCACATGAAGATATTGGTCACCGGCAGCGCGGGCCATCTTGGCGAAGCGCTGATGCGTACGTTGAGAAAAGCAGGCCGAGACGTACTTGGCATCGATCTCAAGCCGTCACCGTTCACGGACCGAGTGGGGTCGATCAGCGACCGCACTTTCGTGCGCGAGTGCTTGGCTGGTATCGACCAGATCATCCACACGGCAACGCTGCACAAACCGCACGTCGCCACGCATGCATATCAGGATTTTATCGATACCAATATCACCGGCACGCTCAATCTTCTTGAAGAGGCGGCAAGTCGCAAGGTCGGTGCGTTTGTATTTACAAGCACAACAAGCGTATTTGGATCGGCGCTCGTTCCACCAGCCGGCGAGCCGGCGGCATGGATCACGGAAGACGTTGTTCCGGTGCCGAAGAATATCTATGGCGTGAGCAAGCTCGCGGCGGAGAATCTGTGCGAACTGTTTGCGAGGCGGCATCGACTTCCAGCGATCGTGCTGCGCACATCGCGCTTTTTCCCCGAGGCCGATGACGATCCGCAGGTGCGCTCGGCTTTTGCGCCGGACAATGCGCAGGCCAATGAGCTGTTGTATCGGCGAGCCGATATCGAGGATGTCGTCAGCGCGCATCTTCTGGCGCTGGACGCGGCACCCAGGCTGGGTTTTGGCCGCTACATCGTTTCGGCGACGACGCCATTCGAGCCCGGTGACCTGGCGAGCATCAGGTTACATGCCGATCAGGTAGTGCAGGCGCGCTTTCCGGCATGCGCATCGCTTTACGCAGCGCAAGGCTGGCACCTTCTCGACGGGCTCGATCGCGTCTACGTCAATACGCGCGCCAGAGAGGCGCTGGGTTGGCAACCGCGTTACGGTTTTCAACATGTGCTGGACACTCTACGTAACGGCACGGATATCCGCAGCCCGCTCGCCCGCGAGGTGGGCAGCAAGGGATATCACGACACGGTGTTTACCGACGGGCCGTATCCCGTGATGTGAGTTGCGTCAGACGGAGTCGAGCACATCTGCTGCCGGCTTCGCGCGCGAACGGTAGCGCTTCGGCGCCAGCCCCATGGTGCGCTTGAACGCATTGCTGAAAGCGCTTTCGGAGGTGTAGCCAAGCGAGAAGGCGAGCTGGGCGACGGGTGTGTCTTCTTCGATCAAGGCGCGCTCGGCCAGGTACATGCGCCAGCGGGTGAGATAGGCCAGCGGTGCCATGCCGACGACCTGTTTGAAGCGCTCGGCGAAGGTCGTGCGCGACATGTTGGCCTCCCTGGCCAGTTCTTCCAGGCCCCAGTTGCGGCCTGGGTCGCCGTGCATCAGCTGCAGTGTCGGCGCGATACGCCCATCGGCCAGCGCCTGCAGCCAACCGCTGACCAGTCGATCGTTCGATTCCAGATGCGCACGCAACATCTGCACGAACATCAGTTGTGCAAGATTGGCCGAAGCCAGCGCGGAGCCAGGTTGACGTTGGGCGATTTCGCCGACGAGTTGCTGCAACAACCCGCGCAGAATGGCCGCTTCGCTGGAGGCCGCGCTGACATGAAGCGCGGGTGGTAAAGCGTCGCGCAGCAGATGCCCACGTGTTTCGTCGAGCGTGACGTGGCCACCGAGGATGAACGTGTCGTCACCATCGTCGTAGCGGGTGATGCCATCGACCTTGCGCGCGAATATCGTGGTGGCGTCGATCGGATCGAGTGCCGGATCGCTGGTCAGGATAAACGGCTTGTCGCTATTGATCAGCACTACGTCGCCGGTATCGAGCTCGATCGGCAGGGCGCCGTCGTCGAGCATGAACCAGCCATGGCCTTTCATCATGGCGCAGAACTTGATCTGGGTCGGCGGCGGATAGCGCAGGGACCAGCGCGTACCGGCACGGAAGCCGCCGCTCATGGCGCACTGAGCGTCGACCAGTTCGAGGATATCGGAGAGTGGATCGGCCATGGTCCGGATTTTGGCGCAAGAAATCCGTATGAACAAGCATTCGAAATCCGGTCCCGGCGGCGCATAGTGAGCGCCACTTCGAACGGGAGTCATCCATGTCCCACCAGCAATCCCCCATTTCCTCGGGCTTCGGCCCGGCCTCGACGGCCTATGACGTTATCGCGGGCATCGATCTCAGCGGCAAGGTCGCCATCGTGACTGGCGGCTATTCGGGCATCGGCATCGATACGGTTAAGGCCCTGGCCTCGGCTGGTGCCAAGGTCATCGTGCCGGCGCGCGATCTCGAACGCGCACACAAGAACCTCGATGGCATCGCCCATGTCACGGTCGAATCGCTCGACCTGATAGATCCGGCGTCCATCGATGCGTTTGCCGAGCGGTTTCTGACAACCGGACAGCCGCTGCACATTCTGATCAACAGCGCCGGGGTGATGATGAATCCGCTGACACGCGATGCACGCGGCTATGAATCGCAGTTCGCCACCAATCACCTTGGCCACTATCAACTGACGCTGCGTCTATGGCCGGCATTGCGCCGGGCCGGCGGCGCGCGCGTCGTATCGGTGTCATCTCGTGGCCATCGTATTTCGCCGGTGGATTTCAACGATCCGCAGTTCGAGCATCGTGACTACGATAAGCGCGTGGCCTATGGTCAGTCGAAAACAGCCAACGCGTTGTTTGCGATCAAGCTCGATCAGCTCGGTCAGCCTTATGGCATCCGCGCATTTGCCTTGCACCCGGGCGGTATCGTCACGGAACTGGCGCGGCATTTGAGCAAGCAGGAATTGGTCGCTACCGGTTTCGTCAGAGAGGATGGCACGCCTGTTTTTGATCCATCGCGTGATATGAAGTCGCCACCGCAGGGTGCGGCGACCAGCGTGTGGTGTGCCACCAGTCCACAACTCGATGGCATGGGTGGCCTGTATTGCGAGAACAGCGATATCGCACAGGCCGTAGCAGCCGATTCGGAAGCCTCGCTTGGCGTGCGCCCATGGGCGATCGATCACGACGAGGCCGAACAGCTTTGGGTCTTGAGCGAGAAACTTACCGGCGTATCGCTACCGGCGTAATTCAAGGATATGTAACGGATCTGCCATAGGCCAAACGAATGAACTTCATTTCATCAATCAATTAGATTGATGTTGCTCCACTCTATAAGCTGCGACGGGTTTGCATTCCAGACAATCGTCGACGCAACTTCAGGGGGCTACATGTTCGTTCTTCGTCTGTGCCTTGCCATGGCACTGGGCGGGCTGGCCGCGACGGCCAGCGCCGCCACTGCGCATCAAATGCACGCATCCACGGGATCGGAGATTTCCGGCCACGTGGAGCTGGTCGCCAATCCGGGGCAGGTCCTCGCCGCTGGCGAAGTGACCGACACGCTCGTCTATTTCGTGCCCAAGTCGGGCAAGGCCAAAGTACGGCCGGGGACTTACACGGTGTATTCGGTCGATCAGGATTTTCGCCCCGCGGCGATGGCGATCCCTGCCGGCAGCACGGTGAAGTTCGCCAACCTGGACCAGGTGCTGCACAACCTGTATTCGTCCACGCCGGGATCGGTTTTCAACTACCAGTTTCAGAAAGTCGGCGAAGTATTGAGTCACCGCTTTACTCAGCCAGGCCCCGTGCTGGTGAGCTGCAATGTGCATCACTTCATGGAGCTGGACCTGTTGGTCGTGCCCACGCCATACATGGCGGCGGTAGCAGCCGACGGGAGTTTCTCGCTCCATGGTTTGCCGCCGGGTCCCGGGACTCTGTATGCCTGGAATCCTCGCGGAACCCTTAAAAGCCAGCCTGTCGGTGCGCCGCAAAAAGATGTCTCGTTGCAACTGGTCGCGATCAAGCCGCGCGTCGCCACGGAATTGAATCAGGCCGCGCATCCATGAAGCCCGCGACCAAAGCGTTATGGGGTGGATGGATTCTTGTGATCGTTTGCGCAGCCTTGGCCACGGCCGCCGCGCTATGGAACGCCCATCGGGGAGAGCGGGCGCGTGCCCTGGCGCGTTTGCAGACGTCCAGCGAGATCGTGCATGACTTGCAGGCACAGGAGTTGGAAATGCTACAGCTTCGTGCACAGACGCTGGCCGGCGATCCTGCCTTCGTCGACTATGTCACCCAATCGTTGGTACCCAATCCGCAGCTTGGGGGCGCGGTCGACAATCTGTCGATCAGCGATTTGCTGAAGCAGCGCCGCCATGGCGACGATATCGTCATGCTTCTCGATCCGACCGGTACGCCGATTACCGCGATCGGTACGTTGGGCAAGGACCGCGCGAGCATTTCGCACGACCCGCTGGTCGTGGCATCGATCAGCCAGCTCACGACGGTGCAGGGCGCATGGCTCGATCAGGGCGATCTGCTTTGGGTCGTCGTGAGCCCGTTGCTGCGGGGCCGCACGCCGCAGGGGTATTTGATTACCGCCTCGCATGCCAGCGAGAGCTTCTTCGCCAAGGTTGGGCACCTGGTACATGGCGATGTCGCGCTGGTGCTCGATGCTTCGCCGCAGCCGGTGTCCTATTCGAGTGGCCTCGATGCGGGTCTTGTCGAATTGTTGGGCGCGCATCGCCAGGAGATTCTTGCCGCAGGCAGCGAACAGGGCACGGGGATGCGTTTGCAGTCGGCCGATATCTGGGTCACGCCGCTCAAGCTGAGCAGTGGCCACGCCGCACTGGTTGCACTGAATCCGTCGACTCGTTCCGATCGTGGGATCGACCAGGAGGCCTTCTGGTCGATCGTCGGGATCGCGTTTTTTGCTGTATGCGCGGCCCTGTATGTGTGGTTGCAATGGTTCTTTACCTGGCGTCCGCTCGCCAGGCTGGCCGACGCATTCGATAACGATCGACATGCGATAAGTGCGGTAGGCGGAAGCGCCTTGGTTCGCGATGTACGCGATCGCCTGCTGCTTCTGTTGACCCGTGAAAAGCGTCCGTCTTGATCTTTAGAAAATGGCTGGCCAATCGCCCTGTCGGGGCGATTGGCCGGCTTTTCTAGTATTCTGCCGCCTGATCCACGATGGAGTCGCCCGACGTCGCTCCTCGCGACCCTTCCACGGCGCACCCTCATGACCGACGAAAGCCCCGTACCCGCCCAGGCGTTTTCAGCCGCCGACGAAAACTACATGCGCCGCGCCCTGCAGCTTGCCGAACACGCGCGCGATGCCGAGAACGAGGTGCCGGTGGGTGCCGTGCTGGTGCTCGACGACCAGATTATCGGCGTGGGCTGGAACCGAAATATCACGCTCAACGATCCGACCGCACACGCCGAGATACAGGCGTTGCGGGCGGCCGGCGAGAAGCTGGCCAACTATCGGATGATCGGCGCAACGCTCTACGTGACGCTGGAGCCTTGCGCCATGTGCGCAATGGCGCTGGTGCACGCGCGAATTGCACGGGTGGTCTATGGCGCCACCGATCCAAAGACCGGGGCGGCCGGCAGCGTGTTCGATACGCTGGTTTCCGAGCGGCACAACCATCGCGTCCAGGTGGAAAGCGGCTTGCTGGCGGATGAAGCGTCGACGATGTTGCGGGAGTTTTTTCGTTCCCGAAGGTAAAGCCGGTAGCCGGCTTTACCCTTGGTGGCGGGCGGCTTTAGACCCTCACACCTTCACCGGAAACGGATTGCGCTCGCCAAATCCCTTCTGATGCCAATACGGATACGCCGGCGTGACTTCGCTGGCCGCATCGAGCTTGGCTACCTGTTCGGTGGTGAGATTCCAGCCGACGGCGCCGAGGTTCTGCTTGAGCTGTTCCTCATTGCGCGCACCGATGACGACGGTCGAGACGGTGGGACGCTGCAGCAACCAGTTCAAGGCGATCTGCGGGACGGTCTTACCGGTCTCCTTGGCGATGTCGTCCAGCGCATCGACCACGCGATAGAGCAGTTCGTCGGGCATCTGCGGACCCATGTCGCCGGTCTTGTGCAGACGGCTGGTTTCCGGCAGCGGCTGGCCACGACGAATCTTGCCGGTGAGACGACCCCAGCCCAACGGGCTCCAGACGACGGCGCCCACACCCTGGTCGACGGCCAACGGCATCTGTTCCCATTCGTAGTCGCGCCCGATCAGCGAGTAATACGCCTGATTGGCGACATAGCGGGTGTAGCCATAGCGGTCGGCCACGGCCAAGGATTTCATCAGGTGCCAACCGGAGAAATTCGATACGCCCAGATAGCGGATCTTGCCCGCACGCACGAGATTGTCCAACGTCGACAAGGTTTCCTCGACCGGGGTCAGCGCATCGAAACCATGTAGCTGGAACAGATCGATGTAGTCGGTGCCCAGTCGCTTGAGCGCAGCATCCACGGCGTTGATCAGATGGAAGCGCGACGAGCCCACGTCGTTCGGTTCGTCGCTGAAGCGGAAGGTGGCCTTGGTCGAAATCAGGATCTTGTCGCGGCGGCCCTTGATCGCCTCGCCGAGTACCGACTCGGCGGCGCCGCCGGAATAAATGTCGGCGCTGTCGAACATGTTCAGGCCGGCGTCGAGGCAGATGTCGACCAAGCGTTTGGCTTCCGCCACATCGGTCTGGCCCCAGGCCTGAAAGAACTCGCCTTTGCCGCCGAACGTGCCGGTACCGAAACTCAAGACGGGGACTTTGAAGCCCGATGCACCTAGACGTCTAAATTCCATGTGAACTCCTGCCAGTGAGGTAAAAACAATGGAATGGCGCTGGCTTGCCTGATTGCAAGGGCGGGCACGCCGCCATGCACATGAAAATTTATTTAAACAGCCTCTCTGTTTCAGCCATCAACCACGCCAGTACGGTTCCAATTTGGAAAGGTGTTTGTATGAGGTGTCGGCATGAATGGTCGCGCGATGCGCCGTGCGTTTGCTCCAGCGACGCAACTGCTTGACGAATTTCTCGTCGCTTTGATCGGCGAGCAATACGCTGCCCAGATTGCGTCCCGTCATCCGATCGTGCGCCTTGCCCAGCTGACCTTGCAGATCGGTCAGCGCTTCAAGCCATGCTTGTGCGGCCTTATGCGGAAACGCATGCTGAAAAAGTTCGATGGTATAGCGAAGCTTTTTCGTTGCCGTGCGCATGCGATGCAAGGGTTTGCGGCCGCCGTCGAGTTTGTCCGCGCGTCTGGAAAGTTTGCGATGTGCCGATTCGATCGCCGCGGACGCTGCGTGTCGCAGTGTCTTGTCGCTGGGCGCATCATGTTTCTGCGACCAGGCGTTGAAGTCGGCGATCCATGGGGTCAATGAATGCTCACGCAGCGCCTCGAGCATGTCATGGCGCGCCTGATTACGTTGCTGCTCCAGTTTTTGCCACAACGCGGGTGTCGGGATGCTGCCGGGATGTTCGGTGGCAAACGCAGGCAATGTTTCTTCGGCAAGAATATCCAGGTCACGACTGGAGCCGGTGGCGTCACGATGTTGCTTGAGCGTTTCCAGCAAGACGTTCGCTTCATCGCCGCCGTGGATATGGATCAGCTTGTCCAGGGTGGCCGTTACGCGACGCAGGTTCACGCGCCAGCTATGCAGTCGCTTGGCGTCGTACTGCAGCAGCAGATCGATGCGCGCCTGCTCGGCTTTTTGCAGATAGCCCTCGATAGCGCGGCAGCAACGGCGAAACTCGCCGTTGGAATGATCCGGACCAGCTACCAGGGACTTCTGTGCATTCATACGATTTCGTCTCGACCGGAGAACGACAGGAACGCAGATCGGAGGTCGACTATATGACGAAACCCAGGGCTGCTGCACAAGGCTGGTCGATTTTGAGGGTCAACAGAGGGTCGGCACGGGTCCGGCCCAGGTTGAGCGCGGCTATGGGCTTGCCAGCCCGCGAGGCGGCATAGGCAAAGCGATAGCCGGAGTAGACCATTAGGGACGAGCCGACCACCAACAGGGCATCGGCGTCCTGTACAGCGCGCATGCCGGCGTCGACGCGCTCGCGCGGCACGTTCTCGCCGAAAAACACCACGTCGGGCTTCAGGATGCCCTGGCAGCGTGGGCAGGGCGGTACGTGAAACCCGGAGAAATCCAGGCCGTCCAGATCGGCGTCGCCGTCGGGGGCGTCGGTGGCTTCCAGATGCAGCCAGTCCGGGTTGCTGTGTTCCAGGGCATGCTGGAAATCACTACGGGAGCTACGTGTTTCGCAGTGCATGCAGCGCACCAGATCCAGCCGGCCATGCAGGTCGACCACGTTCTCGCTGCCCGCGGCCTGATGCAGGCGGTCGACATTCTGGGTGATCAGGATATCGACCCTGCCGTCTTGCTCCAGCTTCGCCAGGGCGCGGTGGGTATCGTTGGGATGAGCGCGACCAAAGCGCCGCCAGCCGACCAGGCTGCGAGCCCAGTAACGCCGGCGCGTGGATTCCTCACCCATGAAGGCCTGGAACGTGACCGGTGGCGGTCGCTTCCAGCCACCATCGGTATCGCGATAGTCCGGAATACCCGAGTCCGTGCTGCAACCGGCGCCGGTGAGCACGAACAGGCGGGGATGGCGTTCGATGAATTGCGCGAGTCGTGCGCGATCGCGCTCCAGACTGTCGAGCATGGCCGTGGCAGTGGTGTTCATGCCGCAGCGCGCCGATCGAGTTCGTCGAGTGCGCCGACGATATCTTTTGCACCGTCCACGCGCATGACACGCGGCGAGCTGTCCGCAAAATCGGTATCGGCTTCGTGTGCCCAGGTGACGTGATACGGCATATACACGCCCCAGCCGCCAAGGGTGACGACCGGTGCGATATCCGAGCGGAGCGAATTGCCGACCATGGCGAAGGACTGCATCGGCACCGCGCATTCACCGAGCACGCGGCGATAGGCGCGCTCGTCTTTCTCGGACACGATCTCGATGCGCTGGAACAGATCGGCCAGGCCACAACTGGCGACTTTCTGCTCCTGGTGGAACAGATCGCCCTTGGTGATCAGCACGACACGATAGCGTCCGGCGACGGCTTCGACGGCGGCGCGGATATCGGGCAGAAGCTCCACCGGATGCGCCAGCACATCCTTGCCGATGGCGATGATGCGATGCAGATCCGTAGCGCTGATGCGCGAGTCGGTCACGTCGATCGCCGCTTCGAGCATCGACAAGGTCATGCCCTTGGCGCCATAGCCGAACAGCTTGATGTTGCGTCGCTCCGTTTCCAGCAAACGCTCGTGCAGGCGCAGGTTTTCCAGGTCGGCATAGCGACCGACGATACGTTCGAATTCGGCATGCGCGCTCTGGTAATAGCCTTCGCTATGCCACAGCGTATCGTCGCCATCGAAGCCGACTAGTTCGATCATGGGGCTGGGTCTGTTTTTTGGAATGGGATAACAGTATAGAAGGGGCGAAAAGCGGGGTTTTCAAGCTTTTGCTGGGGATTTCGCGAGTCCCCGGCCCCCTCACCCCAACCCTCTCCCCCGGCGAAGCCAGGGGAGAGGAGGCTTGCGTTGCGCAAGTGCGGACCTTTGAGGTTGCCTCAGTAGGCTCCCTCTCCCCTGGCTCTGCCGGGGGAGAGGGCTGGGGTGAGGGGGCTCTTGATCTTCGTGCCACCCCAAAACTCACCCCATCTGCGGCAACTCATTCGGCCGCAAGTCAAACACCAGCACCTCGGCCTTATCGCCATCACTGAAGCTCAAACTATTGACCTTGCGAACACGCGCGCCGTCACCTTCATTCAAGCGCTGCCCATTCACCGTGACGCTGCCGCGAGCCACCTGGATATAAGCGTAGCGGTTCGCCTGCAACGTCAACGTGGCCGATTCCGTACCATCAAACAAGCCGGCATAAACACGCGCATCCTGACGCGCTTTCAGCGAACCTTCCGCACCATCCGGCGAAATGATCAGGCGCAGACGACCACGCTTTTCTTCATCGGCGTAATGCTCCTGCTGGTATCGCGGCGCGGCATTGAGCTCCGCGGGCATCAGCCAGATCTGCATGAAGTGCACCGGCTCGTTCTTGGAGTGATTGAACTCGCTGTGCGTCACGCCGCTACCGGCGCTCATCAGCTGCACATCGCCCGGGCGGATCACCGAGCCGGTGCCCATGCTGTCCTTATGTTCCAGGCTGCCTTCGAGCACATAGGAAAAGATTTCCATATCGCGGTGCGGATGCTGGCCGAAGCCCTGCGCCGGTGCGACGCGGTCGTCATTGATCACGCGAAGGTCGGAAAAGCCGATCTGTTCGGGGTTGTAGTAGTGGCCGAACGAAAAGCTATGACGTGAATTCAACCAGCCGTGATTGGCGACGCCGCGAGCATTGGCTTTGAGAATATCGAACATGGCGTTCTCCGTAATAAGTAAGTATCGGTTTGGATCGATCAGTGCGAAGTGCTACGACGTGCAAGCAGGCCATCGATGGTCCAGGCGCCTGCGCCAAGCGCTGCGATCTGCAACAGGCCACCGGCGATGGCGAAGTTCTTCAGGAAATGAATCTGCTGATTGAGGTCATTGAAGTGAGCGTGAAAACCGAAGGCGGCAGCCAGGGTAAACAGCGCCATGACCGTAGCGACGATGCGGCTGCGATAGCCCACCAGCAGCGCCAGGCCGAAGCCCACTTCGACAATGACCGCCACGATATAGGCCAGGTCTGGCAAGGGCAGGCCAGCGGAGGCGATGTAAGCCTTGGTCGCTGCGGGTGCGGCAAGTTTGCCGAAGCCGCTGATCAGGAAAAGGGTGGAGAGCAATACGCGGCCGATGAGGGCGACGGCTGGCAGGTTGCGAGTGTTCATGAGCGCGGTGTCCTTGGTGTCTGGGGCCGGGATGTCCGGCGGATCTGTTGAAGCACATGCTAATGTCGCCCCAGGGGCTGATAAACCACGTAGAATGCGCGACACTGTCGCCATGGAGTTGACAATGAGCCAGCTCGAAGACATGCGGCTGTTTATCGAGGTTGTTGATGCGGGGAGCTTTACGGCCGCGGCCGAAAAAGCGGGGCTATCGAAGCAGTTCCTGAGTAAACGCATCATGGCGCTGGAAGCGCGCCTGGGCGTGCGGCTGCTGACGCGCAGTACGCGGCATTTGCGCACGACCGACCTGGGGCGTGCTTACGAAGAACAGGCACGCAGCATCCTGCAGGATGTCGACGGTCTGGAGCAGCGCATTTCCGGTACCAATCGCATACCGCGCGGCAGGCTGCGCGTTACCGCGCCGATGTCGTTCGGCACGATGCACCTTAGTCCGGTCATACCGAAGTTCCTCGTGGCCTATCCTGAGGTATCGATTGAACTCGACTTGAGCGATCGCACAGTCGATCTGCTTGGTGAAGGCTACGACCTCGCCGTGCGCATCGGCAGCCTGGCCGATTCGTCGCTGATCGCGCGCAGCATCGCACCGATGACGATCGTTACGTGTTGCAGCCCTGCGTATTTGCAGCGGCATGGTGCGCCGGAGCATCCGGCTGATCTGGCCACGCACGACTGTCTGCTTTACGGGCACGGCCGCCACGTCGAATGGTTGTTTGGCGGTGCGTCGCCAACGCGTATCACGGTGAACGGACGCATGCGTGCGAACAACGGTGAACTGGTGCGTGATGCAGCGATTCAAGATCTCGGCATTGCCTATCTACCGACTTTCATTGTGGGCGCCGCGATCGAAGCGGGGAAGTTGGTCACCGTGCTGGATGCATGGCGACCGCCGGTGGCTGCTGTACATACGGTCTATCCGCAACACCGGCAAACCTCGTTATTGATCCACACCTTCGCTGACTTTCTGCGCGGCTGCTTTGCGGCGCCGACGCGGGCGCTTTGACAGCAATCGTTTTCGTTGCCGCAACGCAACATCGTTTGGGGGCATAGCCGTCCGTTAAATTTCGATGTAGAGTCGCCGCCACACGCAGGCTGACGGTGTTTATCCAGCTGCGTCTTTCGCATCGCCACCATCGATTCCCGGGGACATTCCAGACTACAGAAGACCTAACCGCACATTTTTCCGCACGAAATTTGGATCGATCTAAATTTTTGTCTGGGTGCTTCCGGCCACGCATACACGGCCCGGTTGCGGCCAGGCGTTTGAGTTGCAGGGGCCTCTCGAGGCCGCGTGTCAGTTGTCTTGGATCAACCGAGTCGGGACCGTCGTATGGCAACAGAAAATGTTGGCGAATTTGCGACGAACCCGGCCAAGGGCCAAGCCGCGCGAGCGGTGTTTGGCATTCCCCCCTTCGTCTGAGTCCGTGATGTCGCCTATGTCCCGTTCCGTTGCATCGATAAAGTCCCTCGTTCTGTGCGCCAGCGTTTCCCTGGCGATGGCTGGCAGTGCATGGGCGCAAAGCGCCGTGTCCCCCGCCGACGCCGTCAACCCGTTGATCGGTACGACCAACGGTGGCGATACGTTCCCCGGTGCGGTGATGCCCTTTGGCATGCTGCAGTGGAGTCCGGAAAACACGCGCGGCAAGCACACGCATACGGCGTCGCCCAGCGGTTACGAGTACAAGGCCACACGTATCCGCGGCTTCAGCCTGACGCATCTGTCCGGCGCTGGTTGTGCGGGTGCCAGCGGCGATGTGCCGTTCATGCCGATCACGCAAGCGGTGACGAGTTCGCCGTCGGCCGATCTGAAAGACGGCACGTACGCCAGCGACTTCACGCACGCCAACGAGATGGCCAAGGCCGGCGACTATCGCGTGACGCTGGCCGACGGCGTCAAGGTCGAACTGGGTGCGGCCATGCGCAGCGGCATGGCGAGTTTTAGCTTTCCGGCAGGCAAGCCGGCGAACCTGCTGATTCGCGCTTCGGATTCCGAAGTCGGCTCGAGCGATTCGCAGGTGCAGGTCGACAAGGCGGCCAACACGGTCAGCGGTTCGGTCACCAGCGGCAACTTCTGTGGCTACCTCGCCAAGGCCGACCAGCGCAGCTACTACACGCTTTACTACGTCGCCAGTTTCGACCAGCCGATCGGCGATGTCGGCGCGTGGGAGAACGATCAGGTCAAGCCGGGTTCGACCTCTGCCAAGGGCGGCACAGGTTACGGCGACAAGGGTTTTCCGGAGCCCGGCAAGGGTTCGGGCGTATGGCTGGCGTTTGATCCGGCCAAGGGGCCGGTAACGGTCCGCGTCGGCATCTCCTATGTCAGCCTCGCCAATGCCAAGGCGAACCTGGAAGCGGAAATCCCCAAGGGCACGAGTCTCGCGCATGTGCATGACGCGGCGCGCACGGCGTGGAACGATGCGCTGGGCCGTATCGCCGTCGACGGCGGTACACCCGATCAGCGCGCCACGTTCTACACCGCGCTGTATCACGTGCTGATGCATCCGAACGTCTATAGCGACGTCAACGGCGAGTACCGCGGTTTCGACCAGCAGACCCATCGCGTCGATGGCAGCCAGAAAATCCAATACGCCAATTTCTCAGGCTGGGATATCTATCGTTCGCATCTCCAATTGGTGACCTGGATCAATCCCAAGATCGGCAGCGATATCGCACAGTCGCTGTACAACCAGGCCAGGCAGAACGATGGCGAGTGGGATCGTTGGACGCACAACAGCGGTGGCACCCACGTCATGAGTGGTGACCCGGCCGTGCCGGCGCTGGCGGATATCTACGCGTTCGGCGGGCGCGATTTCGATCTCAAGGGTGCGTACGCCTCGCTGGTCAAGGCGGCCACCGTGCCGACCGCACACGACAGCTCCGACGATGGTTGCAATGTGGAGTGCGTGGGCCAGCGCCCATCGCTGGACCAGTGGCTGAAGCTGCATTACATCGCGACGCAGTCGCACGCTTGGGGTGGTGCGGCCGAAACGCTCGAAGACGTCACCGCGGACTTTGCGCTCTCCCAGCTTGCTGCCCAGGTGGGCGACAAGGCGGGCGAGAAGCAGTTCCTGACCCGCGCGGGCTATTGGCGCAATATCTTCAATCCGAACGCGACGCCAGAGGGCGGCTATATCCAGAACCGCAACGCGGACGGTAGCTGGCCGGCATTCAAGCCGGAAACCGACGATGGTTTTGTCGAAGCCAGCGCTGCCGTTTACCTGTGGATGATCCCGTTCGACGTGCATGGTCTGTTCGATGAACTGGGCGGCTATCAGAAAGCCAGCGCGCGCCTGGATCGTTTCTTCCATGACGACAGCGGCAAGTGGGCGCTGACCAAGGCCGGTCCGCTGCATTCGGAGCTGGATAACGAACCGTCGGTCGCCGCGCCGTGGCTCTACGACTTCGCCGGTCAGCCGTCGAAGACGCAGGAGTCGGTGCGCATCGTGGTGAACACGCTGTGGAAGAACACGCCTGACGGCATTCCGGGCAATGACGATCTTGGCGAGATGTCGTCCTGGTACGTATGGTCGGCGCTTGGCATGTATCCGGAAATTCCCGGTCGCGCCGAGCTGATGCTGGGCAGCCCCTTGTTCACGCACGCGGTGGTGCATCGCGCCGGCGGCGATCTGGTGATCGACGCGCCGCAGGCCGGTACCGATGTGCCGTTCGTGCATGCGCTGACGTTCAATGGCAAGGCGCATGTCAAACCCTGGCTGCCGGCGAGCGTGGTCGAGCATGGTGGCCATTTGAATTTCAGTTTGCAAAGCAGCGCCGACACGAGCTGGGGCAGCGATCTCAAGTATGTGCCGCCGTCGTTCTCGCCACCGCATTCGTGATCACCGCGCGGATTTTCATTGACACCTGATTTGAATCGATCGCATGCGGCGCCTGGGGAGAGCAGACGCCGCATCGCACGGGGAGAGAGCTGGATGGGTAAGCGGCTGCAGCTACAAAACAGCAACACCGGGATGGGCACGCGCTGGTCGTCGTTGACGCTAGGCATCGCCATGGCGTTGGTCTCGTTGCCATCGCTGCCTGCCTATGCCGAGACGGCGAAGGCCGCGTTCTTCGATTCGTTCGAAGACGGCCAGCCGGCCTTGGCATCAAAGACAGTAGCCGGGTGGCGTACTTCGGTAGTGGCCGGTCCGGCCAAGAACGAAGTGTTGACGGCGAAACCGGGGGCCGGTTTTACCGGTTTGCACGCGCTGCGCTACGACGCGGACGCGGTGGCGCAACGCGCCGAGCGGCGTACGACGCTGTTCAAGCCCGAAGGTCTGAGCGCCGCTTCGGGTTTGCATCTGTCCTATCTGATCTTTCCGGTCATGGTCGAAGACGACACGGCCGCGCCGGCGCAGCACGTGGCGGTCGATGTGTTGTTCACCGACGGCAAGCGTCTCTCCGGCCTGGGCGCGACCGATCAGCATCGCACGGCCGCGCAGGCGGCTGCACAAGGCGATGCGCGCATCCTGCATGGCAATCAGTGGAACATGGTGGACATCGATATCGGTGCCGTTGCTGCGGGCCGAAAGATCGCCGCGATCGAACTGGTGGAAGATGCCCCTGCAGGCAGTCCGGCCTTTCACGGCTATATCGACGATATCCGGCTGGGGACATCGACCGCGCCGGGCGATGCGCTCGCGCCGCACGAATATGTCGATACGCGGCGTGGCACGAATGCCAACGCACACTTCTCGCGTGGCAATAACATTCCGGCGGCTACCGTGCCGCATGGTTTCAATTTCTGGACGCCGGTGACGGTGGCCAGCTCGGATTGGATGTATCAGTACCAGGACCACAATGGCGCGGATAACCGTCCGCGCATCGAAGCCTTCTCGCTCAGCCACGAGCCCAGCCCCTGGATGGGCGATCGCCAGACCTTCCAGGTGATGCCGGCGGCCGCTGCCAGCGGCGAGCCGACGCTCGACCGCGCCAAGCGTGCGATGAGCTTCTCGCACGACAACGAAATCGCGCGTGCCGACCTTTATCAGGTCACGTTCGACAATGGCATCGTCACCAGGATGACGCCGACCGATCACGCGGCGATGATGCAATTCAGCTTTGCCGGCGACCGTTCGCAGCTGGTATTCGACAACCGCAACGACAAGGGTGGCATCGAGCTCGATGCCGCGCATGCGAGCATCAGCGGTTACTCGGATGTTGCCAGCCAGTTGTCGACCGGCGCGACGCGCATGTTCTTCTATGCCGTGTTCGATCAGCCGGTCAAGGAAAGCGGTCGATTGACCGGGCAGGGCAGGGACCATGTCGCGGCCTGGTTCGGCTTCGATACGCATGCGAACAAGACCGTGAGCATGCGCATTGCGACTTCGCTGATCAGCGTGGATCAGGCAAAGCACAATCTCGATATGGAGTTGCCTGCCGACGCGACCTTTGCAGGTGTGCAGGCCGCCGCGGCTGCTAGCTGGGACAAGCTGCTGAACATTGTCGAGATCCCCGGTGCCGGCGGCCGCGACAAGACCGTGCTCTATTCGAATCTGTATCGCCTCTTCATGTATCCGAACGAGGCGTTCGAAAACGTCGGTACCGCAGCGAAGCCGGACTATCGCTATGCGAGTCCGTTCTCCTCAGCGACGGGCGAGAACACGCCGACGAAGACGGGTGCGCGCATCGTCACGGGCAAGCCGTATGTCAATAACGGTCTGTGGGACACCTACCGCACCGCGTGGCCGGCCTATACCTTGCTCACGCCCCATGACGCTGCCCATTTGATCGACGGTTTCGTGCAGCAGTACCGTGACGGTGGCTGGATCGCGCGCTGGTCGTCGCCCGGCTATGCCGACCTGATGGTCGGTACCAGTGCGGACGTGGCATTTGCCGATGCCTGGAACAAGGGCATCCATGGTTTCGACGTGCGCTCGTTCTATCAGGCGGCCCTGAAGGATGCGACCGTCGTCAGCGATATCGCCGGCGCCGGGCGCAAGGGCGTGCAGCGTTCGATCTTTACCGGCTATACCGATAACTCGACCGATGAAGGCCTGTCGTGGTCGATGGCCGGTTACCTCAACGATTTCGGCATCGCCGAACTGGCGAAGAACCTCGCCGAACATCCCGTGCCCGGCGATACCTATCGCGGCTACGCCGATGACGCGCGCTATTTCAGCAGCCGTGCGCGCAACTATGTGCGTTTGTTCAATCGCGACGCCGGCTTCTTCATGGGACGCAAACCCGATGGTCAGTGGCGCATCGACGCCAAGAACTTCGATCCTTTTGCCTGGGGTGGCGACTATACCGAAACCAATGCATGGAACATGGCCTTCGACAGCGGCGTGCAGGATGGGCAGGGCCTGGCCAATCTGTACGGTGGTTTCGACGGCCTGGCCAAGAAACTCGACGCATTTTTCGGTGCGCCGGGCTACTTCCACGTCGGCGAATACGGCGGCGTGATCCACGAGATGCTCGAAGCGCGCGACGTGCGCATGGGCCAGTATGGCCACAGCAACCAGCCGTCGCATCACATCCTCTACATGTACGACGTCGCCGGCCAACCGTGGAAAACGCAGGATAAGGTGCGCGATGCGCTGTCGCGTCTGTATGTGGGTAGCGAGATCGGCCAGGGTTATCCGGGCGACGAGGACAACGGCGAGATGTCGGGCTGGTGGGTGTTCAGTGCGGCGGGCTTCTATCCGCTGCGTGCCGGCACGGCGACCTATGCGATCGGCGCACCGTATTTCCCGCATATGCAGATTCACGTGCAAGGCGGTGCGGAGATTGTGATCGATGCACCTCAGGTCAGCGATCGCAACCGGTATATCCAGAGCGTCACGCTCAACGGCAAACCTTACGACAAGACCTGGATCGGCCAGGATGACTTGGCCCACGGCGCGCACCTGGTGTTTGACATGGGCCCGACGCCATCGCGTTGGGGCACCGGTGACGATGCTCGTCTGCCATCGTTGACTAACGGCAACGGCGCTCCGTCGCCGATGACCGACCTTGCCGATGTGAGCGGTGCGCAGGTCACAGTCGATGGCGATGCCGCCGCGGCCAAGGCGATCAGCGACAACACGTCCGATACCGAAGCGAGTCTGAAGAACGGCGAGGTGCGGTTGCAGCTGCCCGCCGCGCAACAGGTGCAGATGTACACGCTGACGTCCTCGGCCAAGGCCGGTAGCGATCCTTCCGATTGGGTGTTGGAGGGTTCGACCGACGGCAAGCACTGGACGGTGATCGACAAGCGGCAGGGCGAGCAGTTCGCATGGCGTCGACAGACGCGTGCCTTCGGGGTCGCCCATCCGGGGAACTACAGCTACTACCGCTGGCACGTGCAAGGCGCGCATGGCGTGGTGGTTGCAGAAATCGAGTGGCTCGGGAATCCATCTTAGGAACCGGGTCGCTATAGGACAGGAGCTGGAGGCCGCAGGGGACGCCCTGGGTAGTGCGACTCGATCGTGCTGCTCGCTGTGTTGCGGCCAATAAAAGGACGTTGTTCGTGGTGGTGCCGTCGCATAGACGGCCTTTTCGACACGTTATTGGGGAGTACCGTCGTTTTATGAAACCGAAATTCGTATACGCATTTGCAACGTCCATCCTGGCGTTGTCCATTGCGCAGGCCCTGGCTGGCGATGCACCGCCGGCGCAACCGCCTGCCGGCAATGGCCAGACCGCCACGCAGGATGACAGCAGCACCACGAGCAGCGCCGACGACAAGAAGGTCAAGAAGCTGGAGGCCGTGCAGGTTACGGGCTCCCTGATTCCGCGTGCGCAGATCGAAGGCCCGTCGCCGCAGACCACGATTACCGCCAAGGATATCGATCGTCAGGGTTTTGCCGACACGTTCGAAGCCTTGCGTGCCTTGCCGATCGCCAATGGCTCGGTGCAGGACCCGCAGTTCACCGGCGGCTTTACGCCGGGCGCCAAGACCATCAGTCTGTTCGGCCTGAGTCCGAGCTTCACCCTGACCCTGCTCAACGGCCGTCCGATGGCGAGCTATCCGCTCGCATACAACGGCAATAACAACATCACCGATATCGCGAATATTCCGGTCGGCTTGATCGACCATATCGACGTGTTGACCGGTGGCCAGTCGTCGATCTACGGCTCGTCGGCGATTGCCGGTGTGGTCAACATCGTGATGAAGGACCACGTCGATGGCACGCACGTTTCCTTGCGTGTGGGCGACTACAGCGACGGTGGCGGTCTGAACAAGCGCTTGCAGGTCAGCTCGGGCCACACCTGGGGCAACTTCGACATCAGCGGCGGCGTCCAGATTTCCAAAGAAGATCCGGTCTGGGCCTACCAGCGCAGCTATATCGATTCGTATAACGACGACCCGACCGGCAAGCCGGGCGTGCCGTCGCGCACCTTCCTGCGCATGGCCGCGGGCGACAATGCGCACTATATCGATCCGGGTGCGGCGACCTGCGCACCGTTGAGCTATCTGTATCGCGACAGCACGGCTTATTCGTTCCGTGCGGGTTCCAACCTCGGTTACTACTGCGGCAGTCCGAACAACGTGGCCCAGGCAAGTTTGAGCAACCAGAGCACCGAAGCCAACGGTCTGCTCAACATGCACTACCACATCAACGACACCACCGAGCTGTATTCGCAAATGCTGTACAGCTTCAGCAACCCGACCTATTCGGGTGGCAGTCCGTTCTGGAACAACACCTTCTACAACCAGACCAGCGGCCAGTACGAAGAGTGGCAGCGCATCTATGCACCGGAAGAAGTGGGTGCGGACGCGACCTATCAGCACGTCTATACGCGTACCTATGACGTCACATTCGGCATCAAGGGCCAGATCGGCTCGTCGAGCTGGAACTACGACGCGTACTACAACCGCTCGCAGTCCAATGTGGTCCGCAATTCGAAGGACTTCCTGGCCAATAACGGCGTCGACCAGTACTACCTCGGGCCGCAGCTGGGCACCGATGCCAACGGCTATGCGATTTACGCCCCGAATTTAGATCGATTGTATCAGCCGATCACCCGTGCGCTTTACAACCAGTTCACCGCCACCGATCGCGCCGATTCGATGTCATGGACACAGAACGAGACGATCACCGCCAACACGCCGAGCCTGTTCACCCTGCCGGCTGGCGACGTCGGTTTTGCCTTGATCGCGCAGAACGGTAACGAGCGGTTCGATAACCACTCGGCCAGCCCCTTGGCGGCCGAAGGCTATTTCCGTGGCGTGGGTGGCACGACGGTCGCTTCGGGCAAGCGCAGCTCCTATGCGATCGGTGCGGAAATGCGCGTGCCGGTGCTGGAGACGGTGACGGTCGATCTTTCCAGCCGTTTCGACCGCTACAAGTACGGTGGCCAGACGCCGGGCAAGGGCACGTACAAGTTGGGTCTGGAATACCGCCCGATGGATACGTTGCTGCTGCGCGGCAGTTACTCGACCGCGTTCCGTGCGCCGGACATGTTCTACCTGTTCTCGTCGCATTCGAGCGGGTACTCGACCAACACCGACTACTATCTGTGTCGCCAGGGCGGGTATAACTCTTCCAACTACAACAATTGCCCGCAGTCTGGCATTCAGACGCTGGCGGTGTCCGAGGGCAATACCAAGCTCAAGGACATCACGGCCAAGACGTTCACTTACGGCTTCGTCTGGTCGACGGCGGACAATGCGTTGAGCTGGTCTGTCGACTACAACGCCATCCGCATCTCCAACGAAGTGGTCACGCTGAGCAGCGACGAAATCCTCAACCAGGAAGCGAACTGCCGCCTGGGCGTGTCCGAGAATGGTCAGACCACCTTCGATATCAATTCGCCGACCTGTCAGCAGGTGATCGGTGAGGTCAAGCGCAACTCGGCGACCGCGCCGATCAACCCCAGTGCGGTCAACGAAGTCGACACCTACCCGATCAACGTGGCAACCGAGTACCAGACTGGCGTCCAGTCGTCGTTGAACTACCACTTCAAGACGGCGAACTTCGGTAGCTTCCTGCTGGGTCTGGATTACTACGACGAGTTCAAGCACACCTATCAGGAAAAGGCGGGCGATCAGACGCTGAACTACCTGTGCTGCGACAACTCCGATGAGTTCAAGAGCCGCGTCACCGGCACGGCGACCTGGAATATCGGCAAGTGGAGCACCACGGTATTCGGTATCCGCAACGGCAAGACCTGGAACGCGATCGGCACGGAAAAGGACATTGGTCCGTGGATCACCTTCAATGGCAGCGTGAACTACAAGATCACGCCGAAGGCATCGATCTCGCTGGTGATGAACAACATCGCCAACAAGAAGCCGCCGCGTGACAACACCAACGGCAACTGGCCGTACTTCGACGAGGGCAACTACAGTGCCCTGGGCCGTGCGGTCTATGTGGAAATGGGCTACGACTTCGACAACTGATTGTTGAGTCCCGGCAGACCATAGCGACGTGCCGCCTTCGGGCGGCACGTTTTTTTTCGCTGCGCCGCAAGTTTCCAAGTGCCTCGTACTCGCGCATGATCCCTCGACGCTCAAGGGAAGGGGACGGCATGACGTACGACTACGTGATCGTTGGCGGCGGCTCGGCCGGTTGCGTACTGGCGCATCGATTGAGCGAGTTGCCTGCCCAGAAGGTCTTGTTGCTGGAAGCCGGGCCGGCCGACTGGCATCCCTTGATCCATATGCCCATCGGGTTGGCCAAACTGGTCGGCTACCCACGCGGGCTGCGGCGTCTGTATGGCGGGCGCTGGTTCGGCTGGAGCTATTTCACCGAGCCGCAGCCTCAACTGGGCGGCCGGCGTCTGTGGTGGCCGCGCGGCAAGACCCTGGGCGGCTCCAGTTCGATCAACGCGATGTGCTACATCCGGGGTGTGCCCGAGGACTACGACGCCTGGGTGCAGGCGACCGGCGATGCCCGCTGGTCCTGGGATCAGGTATTGCCATGGTTCCGTCGTTCCGAGGGCAATACGCGCGGCGCCGACGACTTGCATGGCGCGGACGGCCCGCTTGGGGTCTCGGATCTGCGTTATCACCATCCGTTGTCGGACGTCTTTGTCGAGGCCGGGGTCCAGGCGGGCTACCCCCGCAATTCGGACTTCAATGGCGCCGCGCAGGAGGGCTTCGGGCTTTATCAGGTTACCCAGCGCAACGGCAGCCGATGCTCGGCGGCAACCGCCTATCTGCAACCGGCACGGGCACGCGGCAATCTCGAGGTACGCACGCGCGCGCAGGTGGCGCGGGTATTGATCGATCGCGGTCGGGCCTATGGCGTGGAGCTTGTCGATGGCAGCCGGATCGAGGCGAACCAGGTCATTCTTGCCGGCGGTGCGATCAACAGCCCGCAATTGTTGATGCTATCGGGGCTGGGTCCTGCCGATCATCTGCGCAGTCAGGGTATCAATGTTGCTGCGGACCTGCCCGGTGTGGGCGGCAATCTGCAGGATCATCTGGATATCTGCTCGGTCACCGGTACCACGTGGCCGGTGACGTACGATCACCTCAACGAACCGGCGGTGGCGTTGCGCTATCTGATGCATCGCGATGGACCAGGCACGAGCAACGCCGCCGAGGGCGGCGGATTCGTGCGGAGCCGCTTTGCCCAGGACGACCGCTGCGATATCCAGTTTCACTTCATTCCCGCGCAGCTGGACGATCACGGCAATCGGGAATTGCCGGGGCGGGGTTACACCTTGCATGCGTGCTACTTGCACCCGCGTAGCCGCGGCCGTATCCGCCTGGCGTCGCCCGATCCGACCAGGGCGGCGTCTATCGACGCCAACTATCTCAGCGATCCGGAAGGGCATGACCTGAAGCTGATGATCGAGGTGGCCAAGGTATCGAGGACCATTCTCAATCAGCCGGCATTCGCGCCGCATCGCGGCGAACCGCGCTATCCCGAGCGTGTGCTGCAGAACGATGCGGATATCGAGGACTTTATCCGTCGCCGTGCAGAGACGATTTATCATCCGGTCGGCACGTGTCGGATGGGCAATGACAACGACGCCGTTGTCGACAGCGAGTTGCGTGTGCGCGGTATCGATGGTCTACGTGTTGTCGATGCATCGGTGATGCCGACGTTGATCAGCGGTAATACCAATGCGCCTACGATCATGATTGCCGAGCGTGCGGCTTCGTTGATGCTTTCTTGAGGCCAGCAGGCTCGCTTCGCATCGCCTCCAGCTCCCCCCTCACCCCAACCCTCTCCCCCGGCAAAGCCAGGGGAGAGGGTTGGGGTGAGGGGGGGGGGGGCTCTTAAGCCTCGCCACACCAAAAAAAGAAAAACCGCCTGCATCACCAGGCGGCCTTCCTCTTCATTCTTTTAATCGAATCAAACCACAGTCAACGTCACATCGATATTGCCGCGCGTAGCATTCGAATACGGGCACACGATATGCGCCTTCTGCACCAGCGCTTCGGCTTCTTCACGAGCCAGCCCCGGGATCGAGATGGTCAATTCGACTTCGATACCAAACCCGGTCGGAATCGGACCAATGCCGACCTGGCCGGTGATGGAGGTGTCGGCGGGGAGCGCCTTCTTCTCCTGGCCGGCGACGTACTTCAACGCGCCGAGGAAGCAAGCCGAGTAACCGGCGGCAAACAGCTGTTCCGGATTGGTGCCATGCGCACCGTTACCGCCCAACTCCTTGGGGGTGGTCAGCTGTACATCGAGGACGCCGTCGGACGAAACGGCGCGGCCGTCACGACCACCGGTGGCTTTGGCTTGGGCGCGATAAAGAACGTTCTGGATGCTCATGGTCTCTCTCCTGGGTATGGATAGCTAGCTATTTAATAGCGCGCTATGTTTATGATCGAAAAAAGGTTTGCTTTCAATTCTCGCTGGACAACTTGGTACGCAACATCTGCAGATCGTCCTTGAGCTTCATCAGCTCGTCGGGCGCGCATTGCGTTGCGCAAAAAACACCGAACTGCACATCGCTGGCTTTTGACTTCAACTTGCGCCCTTGCTCGGTCAGGGTGATGACAACCTGACGTTCGTCTTCACGGGAGCGCTGGCGCAACACAAAGCCGGCAGCTTCCAGGCGTTTGAGCAAGGGGGTGAGCGTTGCCGAATCCAGATACAGGCGTTCGCCGATCTCGGACACGCTCATGCTCGGGTTTTCCCACAGGGTCAGCATGACAAGGTATTGCGGATAGGTAATGTCCAACTCGCGCAGCAGCTTCCGGTAGACCTTGTTCATGGCCAGACCGGCCGAATACAGCGCGAAGCACAACTGGCCATCGAGCGTCGGCGCAGGCAGATCGTTCTTGCTGATGGAGGGCTGGGTCTTCATGGGCTCGTAATTTACATAGCGTGCTATTTAATTGCAAGCGATCAATATGGAATATTTATCATTCATTCATTTTGGCGGCATGGATCGAACTGCGGCTAAAGTTCTTGCCGACGTGGACGATGAGAAACGCATTAAGGGACTAATCCGCGGAAGTTCGATGATCACCCCACCCAAAGTGGATGTCCGTTCGATCTCGTCTGCCGATGCGAACGGCAGCAGTGGCGCACATGTGGATATCCAGTCGCGTCCCACGACGCAGGCCTCCAATGACAGCGGCAGCGCCAAGTCGCAGAGCAGTCCGGCGGTCGAGGCCTTGCTCAAGCTGATCGAGCAGCTTGAGAAGCAGTTACAGCGCGAACAGCAGGAACTCAAGACGGCCACCGCGCAAAGCAGCCCGGACAACCCGGCAACGCTTGCCCGGGTGACGGCGGCGCAGTCCGGCGTTGCGACGACACTGGGCCAATTGCAATCGGCCATGCAGAAGCTGGCCGAGGCTTTGACGCAGATGGGGGACAGCAGTTCGGGCACTTTGTTGAATACCTCGGCTTAGCCGCGCCTGACTCTTCAGTCAAGACAGCGACTGCTTCACTCGATACCTGTGCAGCTGATGTTGCACAATCGCCCGCGGTAAAACCGGCGGGAAAGCAGGCGATGAGCGACAGGGCATACGCATTGACCGAGACGGTATGGTCGGCATGCGGTGGCGATCACAGCCGCCTGGATACGCTGTCTTTGACCTCGGAAGGCGCGTTACCTTCGGCCTTTTTCGTGACTGATTTTGCCAGCGCCACCATCGCGGCCGCCGCGCTGGCGCTGGACGAATGGATCGATAGCCACAGCGAAGGCATTGTCATCGATCGCCGGCTTGCCTCGATGTGGTTCTACGCATCTATCCGGCCACAAGGCTGGATGCCGCCGGCGCCATGGGATGCGCTGGCGGGAGACTACCGTGCGCAGGATGGCTGGATTCGTCTACATACCAATGCGCCGGCGCATCGGGCTGCCGCCCAGCGGGTATTGGGGCCGCATGCGGACAAGCAGGCCATGGCATCGGCGGTATCCCGGTGGAATGCGACGGAGCTGGAGCAAGCGATCGTCGAGGCCGGCGGCTGTGCCGCACAGATGCACAGCGTCGCCGAGTGGAGCGATCATCCCCAGGGCAGGGCGGTGAACGCGGAGCCCTTGATACATAACGAACGAGGTACATCGGCTGCCGATGGCGGCTCAGCGATCGACGCGTTGCGTCCGCTCGCCGGCATTCGCGTGCTGGACCTCACGCGTGTACTGGCCGGACCGGTCGCGACGCGTTTTCTTGCCGGCTGGGGTGCCGAGGTGTTGCGCATCGATCCGCCTGACTGGGACGAGCCCGCGCTGATACCGGAGGTGACGCCGGGCAAGCGTTGCGCGCGGCTCGATCTGCGCTCGACGGGCGATCGCGCCATCTTCGAATCCCTGCTGGCGACATCGGATGTGCTAATTCACGGCTACCGTACCGGCGCCCTGGACCGGCTTGGTTATGACGCCGAAACACGGCAAAGGCTTCGTCCGGGCCTGGTCGACGTTAGCCTGAACGCCTACGGGGCGACCGGGCCCTGGTCCGGTCGCCGGGGGTTCGACAGCCTGGTGCAAATGAGCACAGGCATCGCGCACGACGGCATGGACTGGCGTGGGGCCGAGCAGCCGGTACCGCTACCGGTGCAGGCACTCGATCACGGTACCGGTTATGTGATGGCTGCCGCGGCGCTCCGTGGCCTTGCGCATCGCCGGCGCGATGGCTTCGGCTGCATCACGCGGCTCTCCCTCGCTCGCACGGCCAAGCTGCTGCTCGATCTGGGCCGGCAGTCAGATTCGTCCGCGCTGGCGCCGGAAACCGAACTCGACCGGGCTCCGGACATCGAAACCACCGCATGGGGGCCGGCGCAGAGGCTGATATCGCCCGTATCGATGGGAGGGCTCGGCCTGCATTTCTCAAGGCCTGCGAGCGCTTTGGGTTCGTCTACGCCTGCCTGGCAGGCGCCCTGACGCACTTCGGCGTCACACAAGCCACCACTGGCAATCATTTGCGCGTATAATTAGCGGTTTACCATCGTCTGATAAATCTCGGAGCCGGCCACTATGGCACGCCAGAAACCGCTTTCGCTTTACCGTAACATCGGCATCATTGCGCACATCGACGCCGGCAAGACCACCACGACCGAGCGCGTGCTGTACTACACCGGCAAGAAGCACCAGATCGTCGACGTGCATGACACGAAGGACGGCAAGGGCTCGACCACGACCGACTACATGGAGCAGGAGCGCAAGCGTGGTATCACCATTCAGTCGGCCGCCGTGTCGACCGAGTGGAAGGGTCACCAGATCAACGTGATCGATACCCCCGGACACGTGGACTTCACCATCGAGGTGAACCGTTCGCTGCGCGTGCTCGACGGCGCCGTGGTGGTGTTCGACGGCGTGGCCGGTGTGGAACCGCAGACCGAGACCAACTGGCGTCTGGCCGACCAGTACAACGTGCCGCGCATGTGCTACGTCAACAAGATGGACCGTATCGGCGCCAACTTCAAACATTGCGTCGACGGCATCCGTAACCGCCTGGGCGCCAACGCGCTGCTGTGCCAGATCCCGCTGGGCAGCCACGACGAATTCATCGGCATGGCCGACCTGATCGCCGGCGTCGGCTACATCTGGCTGGGCGACGACAAGGACAGCAAGTGGGAAACCATCCCGCTCGCCGACATCGCCGGCCACGACAAGATCAAGAACTTCGCCTCGGCCGCCGACAAGGAGTGGGTGTCCAAGCTCGAAGAGCTGCGCATGCAGTCGATCGAGACGGCCGTGGAGCAGGACGAAGCCGCGCTGGACGCCTATCTTGGCGAAGGCACCGTGCCGTCGATCGAAGACCTCAAGAAGTTCATCCGCAAGGGTTGCGTGAAGGGCGAGATCGTGCCGGTGTTCTGCGGCTCCTCGTACCGTAACAAGGGCGTGCAGCAGCTGCTCGACGGCGTCATCGACTACATGCCGTACCCGGGCGAGAACGGCGGCATCTCGATGGTGGACGAAGACGGTAACGTCATCGGCGAACAGCTGGTGACCGACGACGCACCCGTGCGCGCGCTGGCCTTCAAGGTCATCAACGACCAGTTCGGTACGCTGACCTTCACCCGTATCTACTCGGGCGTGATCAAGAAGGGCGACACGCTGCAGAACGTCACCCGCGGCAAGAAAGAGCGCATCGGCCGTATCGTCGAAGTGCAAGCCAACACCACCAAGGAAATCGACGAAGTCCGCGCCGGCGACATCTGCGCTTTCGTGTCGATGAAGGAAACCGAGACCGGCGACTCGCTCACCGATCCGAACCATCCGGTGCTGCTGGAGCGCATGCGCTTCCCCGATCCGGTGATCAGCGTGGCGGTGGAGCCCAAGAGCCGCAACGACATCGACAAGATGTCCACCGCGCTCTACAAGATGGTCAAGGCTGATCCGTCGCTGCGCATGGAAGTCGACCAGGAAACCGGTCAGACCGTGCTCAAGGGCATGGGCGAGCTGCATCTGGAAATCACCATCGATCGTATGCGCACCGAGCTGGGTGTGGAAGCGAACATGGGCAAGCCCAAGGTCAGCTTCCGCGAAGCCTTTGGTCAGACCGTCGAACATGTCTACACCCACAAGAAGCAGTCGGGTGGTTCGGGTCAGTTCGCCGAAGTGAAGATCATCTTCGAGCCGGGCGAGCCGGGTTCGGGCGTGGTGTTCTCCGACGAAGTGGTCGGTGGCCGCGTGCCGCGCGAATACATCCCGGCCGTCGAGCACGCCATCAAGGTGGAGTCGCGCCAGGGCCAGATCGCCGGTTACGAAGTGCTGGATTTCAAGGCACGCCTCGTGGACGGCAAGTTCCATGACGTCGACTCCTCGGCGCTGGCCTTCGAAATCGCCGGTCGCGCCTGCTTCCGCGAAGCGCAGAAGATGTCCAAGCCCAAGCTGCTCGAGCCGGTGATGAAGCTCGAAGTGGTGACCGAAGCCGATTACCTCGGCGACGTCATCGGCGACATCAACCGTCGTCGTGGCTCGGTCAGCGACCAGGGCCAGCGTGGTACGTCGTCGTTCGTCCAGGGCTATGTGCCGCTGGCCGAAATGTTCGGCTACATCAACTTCCTGCGCTCGGCCACCAGCGGCCGCGGCAACTTCACCATGGAGTTCGACCGTTACCAGGAAGTGCCGGCCAATATGGTCGCCACGTTGATGGAAAAGGAAACCAAGGCCAAGTAATCGTTGGCTAAGGTGGTTGATATACAAAAAGCCGGTGACTAGCCGGCTTTTTGTTTTTTTTAGCCAGGGCGTCGTAGCAGCCCTCAAGAATTATCGGATTTGTCCGAAAAAAAGTCTTACCAGTTGTGGCGACGAAGCTTTAGCGCTAGCGTTCTTCACGGCATACACGCCCAGGTGGCTTGTGGTCGCGGGATGGCACGATTGAAAAGACAAGCTTTGAAAAATGATGCCATCCCGGGATCTGTGACCGTTTCTCGCTCCGACAGGGCGACGATCTGCGCGGATCCCGCGGAATAGGATTTTCGAAATGTTGACCCGGGGGGGATGATGTGAGCGCCAATGTCGTTATTTTGATCATGTGGGGCTATGCCGCGATTTACTATGTCCTTGTCAGATGGGTCAGGTCGGAGGTAGCACGGGCCGATCCGACGTATTTCAAGCCTGACGCCGAGGTCGGCATGAAACGCGCGATCGCGATCTGGGACATGATGCTCGATTCGAAGTTGCCGGGTCATTTGGGTGCGAAAATAAAATACGGCCTTTATGTAGCTCGCGCGATGTTGATTCTCTATGTTCCGGTTCTCATCGCTGTTTTTGCCGCCTACCTGGCTTGACGTGAAACCGAACGAGAAGAGCGCCTGACGCTCAGCCAGCCGTGAACGGTTTGTTCACGCTTCGCTCGACCCGATCTGTGCATGCTATGCGGGTTTTAAGCCTGCTGAGATGGATGCATGAGCGATCAATCGAAAGAGTCTGCGAAGTCTTCGGCGCCGCGCAAAGTGGCGCCCCCCGCAGCCATGGTGATCTTTGGCGCCAACGGTGATCTCACCAAGCGCCTGGTAGTACCGGCGCTGTACAACCTTTGTCGTGCCGGCAAGCTGGCGGATAACTTCGTGCTGGTTGGCGTGGATCGGAACGACAGCGACGCCAAGGCGTGGACGCAAGGGCTGAAAGAGTTTCTCGCCACCACGCTGCAGAACGCGCCGGCGGGTAACAATCAGGTCGATGAGCAGGTTTGGGCGCGGCTGACCGCGAATGCGACGTTTGTCGTCGGCGATATCACCAAGGCCGATACCTATAAGCATCTGGGCGATGTCCTGTCGGAGCTGGACAAGCAGCACCAGCTCGGCGGCAATACCCTGTTCTATCTTGCGGTAGGCGACCGCTTCTTCGGGCCGATCATCGACGAGCTTGCCGCCGCTGGCCTTACCAAGGAGGAGGGCGAGCACTGGCGCCGGGTCATCGTCGAGAAACCGTTCGGCCACGATCTCGATTCGGCCAAGGCGTTGAACGAGCGCATCCTCAAGGTGCTCCACGAGACCCAGGTGTTCCGCATGGACCATTTCCTCGGCAAGGAAACCGTGCAGAACATCATGGCGTTTCGTTTCGCCAACGGCATGTTCGAGCATATGTGGAATCGCGACCGCATCGACCACGTCCAGGTGACGGCCGCCGAAACGGTGGGTGTGGAAAAGCGCGGCAGTTTCTATGAAGTCACCGGTGCCTTGCGTGACATGGTGCCCAACCATGTCTTCCAGTTGATCGCGATGGTGGCGATGGAACCGCCGGTGTCGTTTGCCGCCGACGATGTACGCAACAAGAAGGCCGACGTGTTTTCGGCGATGCATCCGGTAAAAGCCGAGAATGTCTGCCGTGGACAGTATGGTGCCGGCAGGATCGGCGATGCCGAGGTGCCGGGATATCGCGAGGAGCCGAATGTGGCGCCCGATTCCGATACCGAAACCTATGTCGCGATGAAGCTGGAGATCGACAACTGGCGTTGGGCCGGCGTGCCATTCTATGTGCGCACCGGCAAGCGTCTCTCCAAGCGTTGGACTGAGATCGCGCTGCGCTTCAAGGCGGCGCCGTATGCCTTGTTCAAGGACGCTCCGGTGGAAGAGCTGGGCGCCAACTGGCTGATCATCCAGATCCAGCCCGATGAAGGTATTCGTCTGCACTTCAGTGCCAAGCAGCCGGGTACACGGATGGAACTCGACAGCGTGTCGATGGATTTCAAATACGCCGACTGGTTTCAGCAGGCGCCGGCCAATGGTTACGAGACGCTGATCTTCGATTGCCTCATCGGTGATGCAACGCTGTTTCAGCGTGCCGATCAGGTCGAAGGTGCGTGGCGCGTCGTGCAACCGGCTCTGGACCTTTGGAGCAGTCGCAAATCCATTGGCTTTCCCGATTACGCGGCCGGCAGCGACGGCCCGTCCTGTTCGGATGCGCTGTTGCAGCGCGATGGGCGTGCATGGCGCAAGATCGGCTGAGGCCGGCCATGGCGCTCCGCATCGAAGACTACGCCATGATCGGCGACTGCAAGACGGCAGCGCTGGTCGGCATCAATGGGTCGATCGACTGGCTTTGCCTGCCGCATTTCGATTCCGGCTCCTGCTTTACCGCCCTGCTCGGTGACGATGAAAACGGCTGCTGGTGCATTGCGCCGGTGGCCGATGTGATCAAGGCGACGCGCCATTACGACGACGGTAGCCTGGTGCTGCAGACCTTGTTCGAAACCGGGCAGGGGCAGGTCGAGTTGGTCGACTTCATGCCGACCGATCCCGTGCGCAGCCATATCGTACGCATCGTGCGCGGCGTCAAGGGCACGGTCGACATGCATCTGAAGCTGGTGGTGCGTTTCGATTACGGCACGACGGTGCCCTGGGTGAGCAAGGTCGAAGAGCAGACGCATCGGCTGGTCGCGGGTCCCGATCAGCTCATTCTGCGCTCGACAGTAGAAATTCGTGGCGACGATGGTCATTCGGTGGCCGACTTCACGCTTTCCGAAGGCGAGTCGGTGTCTTTCGTATTGAGCCACGCACCCTCTTATGTAGATGCGCCCGAACCGATCGATGCCGACAAGGCGCTCGAACAGACCAAGGCGTTCTGGTACGACTGGTCCGGGCGGTGTGTGGGTGCCGGTCCCTGGGCACCCATCGTCAAGCGCTCGTTGATCGTGCTCAAGGGGCTCAGTTTTCTGCCGACGGGCGGCATCGTCGCTGCGCCAACCACATCGCTACCGGAATTTATCGGCAGCGAACGCAACTGGGATTACCGTTATTGCTGGTTGCGCGATGCGACGCTGACCCTGCTCGCGTTTCTCAATGCGGGTTACGACGACGAGGCGCTGGCCTGGCGCGACTGGTTGATTCGCGCCGTTGCCGGCAGCCCGGACCAGATCCAGATCATGTATGGCTTGCGGGGCGAACGGCGTCTGGATGAATGGACGATTCCCTGGCTGTCGGGATACGAAGGATCCTGTCCGGTCCGCGTAGGCAACGCGGCAGCCAAGCAGATGCAGTTGGATATTTTCGGCGAGCTTTCGCATGCCATGGCTGCTGCCATCAAGCGCGGCTTGCCGGTGGTGGAACATGGCCTGGCTGTACGCGATGCGTTATTGGACCGTCTGGAAACTATCTGGCAGGAACCCGATCAAGGCATCTGGGAAATCCGTGCGGAGCCTCGCCATTTCGTGCATTCGAAGGTGATGACCTGGGTCGCTTTCGATCGTGCTGCCCATAGCGACCACACCACCGATAAATCCATGCGCCAGCATTACCGCGACGTCGCCGACCGTATCCATGCAAGCGTTTGCGAGCACGGCATCGATCCGGAGCACAACTGTTTTACCCAGGCCTATGGTTCCAGGGAAATGGACGCCAGCTTGCTGTTACTCGTTACCGTGGGTTTCCTGCCGCCCGAGGATGAGCGCATCAGGAATACGGTGGCGCGTATCGAGGAGCGTCTGCTGACCGAAGGCCTGGTGCTGCGCTATGAAACCGCGACCGGTGTCGATGGCTTGCCGCCAGGGGAGGGTGCGTTCCTGGCGTGCAGTTTCTGGCTGGTCGAGAACTATGTGCTGCAGGGCGAGCTGGACAAGGCGCGCGAACTTTTCGAGCGGTTGATTGCACTAGGCAATGATGTGGGGCTGTTTGCCGAGGAATACGACCCACGTGATAAGCGCCACCTGGGCAATTTCCCGCAGGCGTTCAGTCATGTGGCGTTGGTCAATGCCGCCTTTGCCTTGGCGCGAGCGATGGAGGCCAGGTTGTGAAGCTGAGTTTCTTTCTGGAAGCGGCTTTCACGCTGGCGGTAGCTTGAGCCCGTCGACCGCTTCGCGCGCAAGCGGCAGCAAGTCTTTGCCGTCTTCATCGAGATACGCCTTGATCTCACGGCGCATTACCGGATCCCAGAAGCGCGTCAGGTGATCGCGCACGCCGGCCACCGCGGCGTTGTGATCGGGCTCGATGGTGAAATAGGTGGCGATATCGTTGGCCATGGCGACGAGGCGTTCGATTCTCATGGCGACTCCGTTCGGTTTGCGGCGGCAAGGCGGTGAGGGTGGGTGTAGATATTGTGGCTGCCGCGACGCGCGAAGCCCACCAGGGTAATGCCGGCGCTGCGGGCCAGTTCGACGGCGAGCGCCGTCGGTGCCGAGATCGCAGCCAGCAACGTCACTCCCGCACTGGTGGCCTTGGTCACCATTTCGTAGCTGGCTCGGCTGGTCACCAGCACCATGCCGTCGGCCGGGTCGAGCGCGCGATAGCGCATGGCGCCGAGCAATTTATCCAACGCGTTGTGCCGACCCACGTCTTCGCGAACGAGTTGGATAGCACCGGACCGATCCGCCCATGCGGCGGCATGCACGGCACCCGTCGCGATGTTCATCGGTTGAAGCTTCTGCAGCTGCGCCAGGGCATGTTCGAGCGCCTCGCGGGTAAGCGTCGCGCCGATGCCGACCGGATCACTCTGGCGTATGGCTTGTTCGAGATCGCGCGTACCACAGATACCGCAGCCGCTGCGCCCGGGCAGCAGGCGCTGGCGCTCCGCACTGATATGTGCGGCGGGCGTATCGTCGGGCACATGCATGGCGATCTCGACGCCTTCGAGCAGGGTGCTGACCTGCACATCCAGCAACTGCTCGGGCGTGGCGATCAGACCCTCGCTGAGCGAAAAGCCGAGCGCGAAATCCTCAAGATCATGCGGCGTGGCCATCATCACAGCAAACGTGTCGCCGTTGTAGACCATGGCGACGGGGACTTCCTCGGCCACCGCGTCGTCTTCCTGGATGACCCGCCCATCGCGCCAGCGCTCGACGCTGCGGGTCACATAGCCTTCGGAGCTCGCGGTATCCGTCTCGATCAAGCGTTATCCACCGATTGTTCCAGCAACGCCTGCTGCGCATCGGAGAAGGCGTAGTAACGCTTCTGCCATTCGGACGGCTGCGTCACGCGCGTCACCTGCACCGCCGTGACCTTGTATTCCGGGCAATTGGTCGCCCAGTCCGAGTTCTCCGTGGTGATCACGTTGGCGCCGGAGCCGGGGAAGTGGAAGGTGGTGTACACCACGCCCGGTTGCATGCGTTCGGACACCATCGCGCGCAGCACGGTCTCGCCGGAACGGCTCTGGATACCGACCCAGTCTCCCTCGTTGATGCCGCGTTCCTCGGCATCGTGCGGATGGATTTCCAACCGGTCCTCGTCATGCCACATCACGTTCGCGGTGCGACGCGTCTGCGCGCCGACGTTGTACTGGCTCAGGATGCGGCCGGTAGTAAGGATCAAGGGATGCTCGGCGTTGACCTTTTCGGTGGTCGGCACGTACTCGGTCAGCATGAAGCGGCCCTTGCCGCGCACGAACTCTTCCACGTGCATGACCGGCGTTCCCGTCGGGTGCTGTTCGTTGCAAGGCCACTGGATCGAGCCAAGCTCGTCGATCCTGTCGAAACTGACGCCGTGGAAGGTCGGCGTGAGGCGGGCAATCTCGTCCATGATCTGGGACGGATGCGAGTAGTCCATCGGATAGCCCATCGCCTGCGCCAGTCGCTGGGTGATTTGCCAGTCGGCCAGACCGCCCTTGGGCTCCATCACCTTGCGCACGCGCGAGATGCGGCGCTCGGCATTGGTGAAGGTGCCGTCCTTCTCCAGGAACGAACTGCCCGGCAGGAAAACGTGCGCGAACTTGGCCGATTCGTTGAGAAACAGATCCTGCACCACGATGCATTCCATCGCGCTCAGCGCCGCGGTGACATGCTGCGTATCCGGATCGGACTGGGCGATGTCTTCGCCTTCGATATAGAGGCCCTTGAAGCTGCCATCCAGTGCCGCTTCGAACATGTTCGGGATGCGCAAGCCCGGCTCGGCGTAGAGCGGGACGCCCCAGGCCTGCTCGAACGATTGGCGCGTTGCCGTATCGCTGACATGGCGATAGCCGGGGAATTCGTGTGGGAACGAACCCATGTCGCACGAACCCTGCACATTGTTCTGGCCGCGCAACGGATTCACGCCGACGCCTTCGCGACCGATGTTGCCGGTAGCCATGGCGAGGTTGGCGATCGCCATTACCGAGGTCGAGCCTTGCGCGTGTTCAGTTACGCCCAGGCCGTAATAGATCGCGCCGTTGCCGCCGGTGGCGTACATGCGCGCCGCGCCGCGCACCAGTGCAGCCGGCACGCCCGTGGTCGCTTCCATCGCTTCCGGGCTGTATCGCTCATGTGAGACGAAGTCGCGCCACTTGTTGAACGCTTCGGGTTCGCAACGACGGGCGACAAAATCCTCGTCGACCAGACCTTCGGTCACGATCACGTGCGCGAGCGAGTCGAGCATGGCGACATTGGTGCCTGGACGCAGCTTGAGGTGATAGTCGGCTTTTACGTGCGGCGTGCGTACCAGGTCGATGCGGCGCGGATCGACCACGATCAACTTGGCGCCCTGGCGCAGCCGGCGTTTCATCTGCGAGCCGAATACCGGGTGCGCATCGGTCGGGTTGGCGCCGATCACCAGCACCACGTCGGTGGATTCGATCGAATCGAAATCCTGCGTGCCGGCCGATTCGCCCAGCGTCGCTTTCAGGCCGTAACCGGTCGGCGAATGGCAGACGCGTGCGCAGGTGTCGACATTGTTATTGCCGAAGCCAGCGCGCACGAGCTTTTGCACCAGGTAGGTTTCTTCGTTGGTGCAACGTGACGAGGTGATACCGCCGATCGCATGTTGGCCGTGCGTCGCCTGGATACGTTTGAACTCCTTGGCGACGTGCGCAAAGGCCTCGTCCCAGCTGACGATGCGCCACGGGTCGGAGATCTTCGCGCGGATCATTGGCGTGTTGATGCGGTCCGGATGCGTGGCGTAACCGATCGCAAAGCGACCTTTCACACACGAATGCCCATGGTTCGCATGGCCGTCCTTGTTCGGCACCATGCGCACGAGTTCCTCGCCCTTCATTTCCGCGCGGAAGCTGCAGCCGACGCCACAATAGGCACAGGTGGTGATCGCGCTGTGCTCGGCCTGTCCCTTGTCGATCAGCGATTTTTCCGAAAGCGTCGCGGTAGGGCAGGCCTGCACGCAGGCGCCACAGGAAACGCATTCGGAGTCGAGGAAACGGTTGTCCTGGCTGGCCGCCACTTTCGATTCGAAGCCGCGCCCCTGGATGGTCAGTGCAAACGTGCCCTGGACTTCGTCGCAGGCGCGTACGCAGCGCGAACAGGCGATGCACTTGGATGGATCGAAAGTGAAATACGGATTGGATTCGTCCTTCGCCGCGAACAACGGATTGGCCGTACCGTCCTTCTGCTTGGCAAAGACGTGGTTGGCGCCTTCGTAGCCGTAGCGCACTTCGCGCAAACCGACCACGCCGGCCATGTCCTGCAGCTCGCAATGGCCATTGGCCGGGCAGGTGAGGCAATCCAGCGGATGGTCGGAGATATACAGCTCCATCACGCCACGGCGAATGTCGGCGAGCTTGGGCGTCTGCGTGCTGACCTTCATGCCGGTGCCGACCGGTGTCGTGCATGAGGCCGGATAACCCTTGCGGCCTTCGATTTCGACCAGGCACAAACGGCACGAGCCGAAGGCGTCGAGCATCTCGGTGGCGCAGAGCTTGGGGATGTTGATCCCGGCCTGTGCCGCGGCGCGAAGTATCGAGGTACCCTCGGGCACCTGCACGCTGCGGCCATCGATCTCCAGGGTCACCATCGCTTCGGACGGAGACTTCGGGGTGCCGTAGTCGATCTCGACAATGGACAACATGGGTCTTACTCCTCAGCTGGCTGCCGTCGTGGCGCTGGCTTCGAAATCTTCATGGAAATGATCGAGTGCGCTGAGCACCGGGAACGGTGCCATACCGCCCAATGCACAGAGCGAACCGGCAAGCATGGTGTTGCATAGATCACGCAGCAGCACTTCTTCGCGTTCACGCTCGGCGGCATTGCCGGCCACGATGCGGTCGATGACTTCGACGCCACGGGTCGAACCGATACGGCAGGGCGTGCACTTGCCGCAGGATTCGATCGCGCAGAACTCCATCGCGTAACGCGCCTGCGCGGCCATGTCGACGGTGTCGTCGAACACCACCATGCCGCCGTGGCCGAGCATGCCGCCGATGGCGACGAAGGCTTCGTAGTCGATCTGCACGTCCAGTTGCGATGCCGGGATATACGCGCCCAGCGGTCCGCCCACCTGGATGGCACGCACCGGTCGGCCGCTGGCGGTGCCGCCGCCGTAGCCTTCGATCAATTCGCGTAGCGTGAGACCGAAAGCGCGTTCGACCAACCCGGCCCGCTTGATATTGCCCGCCAGCTGGATCGGCAAGGTGCCGCGCGAACGACCGACGCCGTAGTCGCGATAATACGCTGCGCCTTTTTCCAGGATGATCGGTACGGTCGCCAGGGTGATCACGTTGTTGATCACCGTCGGTTTGCCGAACAGGCCCTGGATTGCCGGCAGCGGCGGCTTGAAACGCACCTGACCGCGCTTGCCTTCGAGCGATTCGAGCAGCGAGGTTTCCTCGCCGCAGATATACGCGCCGCCGGCCATGCGTACTTCAAGGCGGAATGACTTGCCGCTCCCGGCAATGTTGTCGCCCAGATAACCGGCAGCTTCGGCCGCGGCGATCGCCGCTTCCAGTGCGCGCTGCGCATGCGGGTATTCAACGCGCAGATAGATATAACCCTGGGTTGCGCCCACGGCGACGCCGGCGATCGTCATGCCTTCGATCAGCACGAACGGATCGCCTTCCATGATCATGCGATCGGAATAGGTGCCCGAATCGCCTTCGTCGGCATTGCAGACAATGTACTTTTGACCACCCTGGATATCGTGGCAGGTCTTCCATTTGATGCCGGCAGGGAACGCCGCGCCGCCACGACCACGCAAGCCTGCGTCGGTAACCGCCTGGACGATGGCTGCGCCGTCCATGTGCAAGGCCGCTTCCAGCCCGCGATAACCGCCATGTGCGCGGTAATCGTCCAGGCTGCGCGGGTCGACGATGCCGACACGCGCAAAGGTGAGGCGTTGCTGGTTCTTGAGAAACGCGATCTCTTCGGTCAAGCCAAGCGACAGTGCGTGCTTGCCGCCGTTGACGAAATCAGCATCGAACAATGCTTTGACATCGGACTTCTGCACTGGACCGTAGGCGACCCGGCCTGTGGATGTCGCGACCTCGACCATCGGCTCCAGCCAATACAGGCCGCGCGAACCGTTGCGCACGATGGTGATGTCGATATCGCGTCGCGCGGCTTCAGCGGCGATCGCGTGTGCGACCGCTTCGGCTCCCAGCGACAGCGCGCTGGCATCACGTGGTACGTAAACGGTAAAACTCATGTCGCCTCCGCGTCGAGCCAGGCGTCGAAACGTGCTGGTGTCATCCGGCCCTGGAGCTCGTCGTCGACCATGATCGCCGGCGAACAGGCGCAATTACCCAGGCAATACACGGGCTCAAGCGTATACGCACCGTCGGCGGTGGTCTGATGAAAGTCTACGCCCAGGCGCTGTTTGATATGTTTTTCCAGCGTGACGGCGCCCATCGCCTGGCAGGACTCGGCCCGGCAGACGTAGATCACGCGTCGCCCGGAGGGGTGCGAACGAAAGAAATGGTAGAAGCTGATGACGCCGTGCACGTCCGCCCGCGAAAGATTCATTTCACGGGCGATCAACGGCACGGCATCTTCAGGGACATAACCCAGTGCTTCCTGCACGCCGTGCAAGACAGGAAGCAGGGCACCGGGCAAGTCCTTCAGCCGGTCCGTCACCTCAAGCACCGCTGCACGGATCTCCTCGGGGAGATCCGGCAGCTTGGCGACGTTCGCGGGGCGTTTCATGCGATCACCTTCATCACGTCGATCATCAGAACAGCGCGGCTGCCTTGGTCATGGCAATCCACACGCCGATCAGGAACGGAATGCCGACCAAGGCCCAGGCGATAAAGCCGACGACACCGAAACTGCCACGCGCCGCATCGTTGGCGTTGGCGGCCGTGCCGGCTTCCTTCTGCAGCGATCGCTCGTGCGCCAGTTCCTCGTCGGTCATCAGAGCGCTTTCCTTGACCGGCTTGACCAGGAAATTGCAGATCATGCCGATCAGCAAAAGGCCGGCCAAAATATACAGCGTGTGGTCGTAAACGAGGTTCTTGGCGACGCCTGCGTCCAGCTGCGTCTGGCGGATCGCAGCGATCAGGAAGGGACCGGCCACACCGGCCACCGACCATGCGGTGAGCAAGCGGCCATGAATCGCGCCCACCATCTGCGTGCCGAAAATATCGGCCAGATAAGCGGGCACGGTGGCAAAACCGCCGCCGTACATCGACAGGATCAGGCAGACCGCGATGACGAACATGGCCGCCATGCCCAGATGCCCAAGCGTCGGCAACAGGCAGTACAGCACGATGCCCAGCGCGAAGAAGACGAAGTACGTGCGCTTGCGGCCGAGGAAATCGGACGTGGACGCCCAGAACAGACGGCCCAGGCTGTTGAACAGGCTGATCAAGCCGACCAGGCCTGCGGCGGAGGCGGCAATGGCGGCCTTCTGCGCGGTCGTGAGATCGCCGGTGCCGCTAAGACCCAGCAGCTTGCCGCCGAAGACGTCCTGCAGCATTGGGCTGGCCATCGACAGCACGCCGATGCCCGCAGTCACGTTCATGCACAGCACTACCCAGATCAGCCAGAACTGCGGCGTTTTCCAGGCGCGGTTGAGATGCACATGGCGCTGGGTGATCAGCTTGCTGGTCGACTGCGTCGGCGCCGTCCAACCAAGCGGTTTCCAGCCATTGGGCGGTACGCGGAAGCCGAAGGCACCCAGCGACATCGCCACCAGGTAGATCACGCCCATGCACATCAGCGTGCTGGCGACACCGGGGATACCGTTCACGGTGAATTTCTGCATCAGCGCCACAGCAATCGGTGCGCCGATCAGCGCGCCGCCGCCGTAGCCCATGATGGCAAAGCCGGTGGCCAGGCCGCGCCGGTCCGGGAACCATTTGATCAGGGTCGAGACCGGTGTGATGTAACCCAGGCCTTGTCCCACGCCGCCCAGGACGCCGCAGCCCAGATAGACCAGCCACAACTGGTGCATCGACACACCGATGCCTCCGATGATCAGGCCACCGCCCCAACACAGCGCGGCAATAAAGCCGGCCTTGCGCGGGCCGGCATGTTCCAGCCAGCCACCCCAGATCGCCGCCGAAATACCCAGCATGGCGATAAAGGTCTCGAAGATGTGGTTGACCGACGGGACGGTCCAGTTACAAGTGCCATTGAACAATTGCGCAAAGAAGCCCAGGTTGGCGCAGGCCGCATCGGTCCCCGGCACCAGCTTGGTCATCGGCAGCCAAAACACCGAAAAACCGTAGGCCATACCGATACATAGATGGATGGCGAGCGCTGCCGTCGGCACCAGCCAGCGGTTGAAGCGCGGGCCGGCGATCGTGCGTTCCCTGGCCAGCAAACCGGGCGAGCCCCCACCCGCCTTGTTCAGGACTTCTGCTTCAGGTACCCCTGCCATAAGCATTCCCCTTATTTGATGTCTTTGTTGGTGTCATGGATGAAGCGGGCTATGTATACACGATAGTTAAGTGAACACGTATGACGCGCTACACGACTAAGGTCGAACGTTCCCGGGTGCAGCATGATCTGTGGTGCCTGATGGCGGGTATTTGGTTCAAGCCAGCCCGGGGCGCCAGGCCTGCCAGTTGTCAAAGCACCGGTCGGCACCCATGATTTCTCCACGATGACCCTTCCCCACACCCTCCTCGAACCGCTCGATGCTGCGGCAATGCCACGCGACCGGCACGGGCGTCCGCTGCACGATCTGCGCATATCGGTGATGGATCGCTGCAACTTTCGCTGTCCTTACTGCATGCCGGAGGCGACCTACGGCGAGCACTTCAGCTTCTTGCGGAACGACGAGCGGCTGAGCTTCGACGAAATCGAGCGCTTGAGCCGGCTTGTCGCCCAGCTCGGCGTGAGCAAGCTGCGTCTCACGGGCGGCGAGCCTTTGTTGCGGCCCCATCTGCCCGAACTGGTCGAGCGCCTGCGCCGCATTCCTGGCATCGACGATCTGGCCATGACCACCAATGGCGTGCTGCTGGCGCGATATGCCGAGGCCTTGCGCGCGGCCGGCATGGATCGCGTCACCATCAGCCTGGACACGCTCGATCCGGCCCTGTTCCATCGCATGAGCGGTGGGCGCGGCGCACTCGAGGATGTGCTGGCCGGGATCGATGCCGCCCAGGCGGCGGGGTTTCCTGGCGGCATCAAGCTCAATACCGTCGTCCAGCGTGGCGTCAACGAACACAGCGTGCTCGACCTGATCGAGCGCTTTCGCGGCACCGGCATCATTCCGCGGCTGATCGAATACATGGACGTAGGCAACCGCAACGACTGGGCACGTGACCAGGTGGTGCCCTCGAGCGAGCTGATCGCGCGTATCGATGCGCGCTGGCCGCTGGAGGCGGTGCCCGCGCAATATCCCGGCGAGGTCGCCTCGCGGTTTCGCTTCCGTGACGGGGCCGGCGAGGTAGGGGTGATTTCCTCGATCAGCCAACCGTTCTGCGGCGCCTGCTCGCGTGCGCGGCTGTCGTCGGAGGGCACGCTTTATACTTGCCTTTTCGCGACCCAGGGCACCGATCTGCGCATGCCGCTGCGCCACGGCGCCACCGACGAACAGCTGCTGGCAAGGTTGCGTGACGTATGGCTGCGTCGCACCGACCGCTACAGCGAAGAACGTGCGCAGCGCCGTACCGGTGCACGTCATAAAATCGAAATGCATTACATCGGCGGTTGACCGCCCGGAACAGACATCATGACCACGGTTAACCTGAAGTACTACGCGCAACTGCGCGAGCAAGCGGGCGGCAGCGGCGAGCAGGTGGTGACATCGGCAAGCTCGTTGCGCGAGTTGTATGACGAGCTACGCCATCGCCATGGCTTTACCTTGCCTGCCGATGCCTTGAAGGTAGCGGTGAACGAGCAGTTCAGCGATTGGAGCCACCTGCTGCGCGATGGCGATACGGTCGTCTTCATCCCGCCGGTGGCTGGCGGATGAGCCGTTTCAGTCTTTGTGACCAGGCGGTCGATATCGCGACGCTGCGCGATCCGTTGCAGCATCCGGCGGCAGGCGGTTTCTGCAGTTTCGAAGGCTGGGTACGCAACCATAACGATGGGCGCGAGGTCAGCGGCCTGGAATACGAAGCCTATGCTGAGCTGGCGCATGCCGAAGGCGAGCGCATCGTGCAGGAGGCGGTCGAGCGCTACGGAGTGCTGGCTGCGCACTGCATGCACCGTACCGGCCATCTGGCGATCGGTGATCTGGCGGTCTGGATCGGTGTGGCCTCGGCGCATCGCGACGAGGCGTTTCGTGCCTGCCGCTACATCATCGACGAGATCAAGCATCGGTTGCCGATCTGGAAAAAAGAACACTATGTGACCGGCGATACCGCCTGGGTGGCCTGTTCGCACACCGGACGCGCGCATGAGCACGAACCGCCGCACGCGCATCACGGGCACGATCATCACGACAAGGCGCACGGCTGAGTCATGATCGACTATGCCCAGGCTATCGACCGACTGTTAGCCTACGCGCCGCGACTATCGACTGAAACCTGCGCGTTGGCCGATGCATCGCAGCGTATCCTCGCCGATGCCGTGGTCAGTCCTCTGGCGTTGCCCTCGTTCGATCACGCTGCGATGGACGGCTATGCCCTGGCGGCAAACGACACCGTGCCCGCCGGTTCGGAACATGTCGTGCAGGGTTCGCAGGCAGCCGGCGACGTCGCGGTGGCATCCAGCGGCGCGGCCTGGGAAATCATGACCGGTGCGCGCTTGCCGGACGGGCTCGATGCAGTTGTTGCGGTCGAGCGCACGCAGTTGCTCTCCAGCCACGGCGACGGCTCACCCGAACGCATCCGGCTGCTTGACGACATCGTCTGCGGGAAAAATGTGCGCTATACCGGCAGTGACATCGCCAAGGGTGCACCCGCACTCGATGCAGGCACGCGCATCGAACCGTCGCACATCATGCTGTTGGCGGCACTGGGCGTTGCCGAATTGACGGTAGTGCGGCGTCCGCGCGTGGCTATCGTCTGCACCGGCAAGGAGCTTCAATCCGATCTGCGGGCGCCGCTTGCGGCCGAGCGCATCTACAACTCCAACGGCCCGTATCTGGCGGCATCGCTTACTGCCTGCGGCGCACACGTATTGTCTTGCGAAACGGTGGATGACACCGCGGTGAACTATGCCGCCGCGCTCAAGCGGGCTATCGCCGCGGGTGCCGATCTGGTTGTCAGCACCGGCGCGGTGTCGATGGGACGTTACGACTTCGTGCCCGATACCTTGCGTCAGTTCGATGCCGACGTGATGTTTCATAAGGTGGCGATTCGCCCGGGCAAGCCGCAACTCGCCGCGAAGCTGCGCGAAGGCCCTCTGGTAATGGCGCTGCCGGGTACGCCGATGGCCGTCGCCGTCGGCCTGCGCTTTTTCGTGGCACCGGTGTTGCGCGCGATGAGCGGGCAGGCGGCCGAGCCTGTTTTTCATGCGTTGCTCGATGCGCCCCAGCAACCGAAGGCCGGCCTGCGCCATTTTCTTCGCGCGAAGCTGGGCCTCGATGCGCAGGGCCGCTTGCATGCCGATGTATCCGTGCAACAACAGCCGTTCCGTATTGGGCCGTTCGCACAAGCCGATGGCTGGGTGATATTGCCTGAACAATCGGGCGAGGTACCGCTGGGCGGCATCGTTCAAGTGGCAAGCTTGCATCCCGGCAACGGTTTACCGGTGCACGCGGCTCATCAGGGATCGTCGCCATGAAGTTACAGATCGAAGGGCAGCATCTGCGCGTTCGTATTGGTGAAGAAGAGCTGGCCCAGCTATTGGCAGGCCAGGCGATCGAGGCGATGACGCAATTTGCCGAGGTGTTCGCAGTCCGATACTCGCTCGAACTGACCCCTGCCGACACCGCGAACCTGTCGGGTTCGCCGGCAGCCTGGCGCATCGCCATCCCTGAAGAACGGGTACGCGAGCATGTCGCGAGGCTGCCGACGCGAGAGGGCCTGCAGTTCGCCTTGCCGGGTGAGCGCGAGGAGGACAACCTGCAATTGCTCTTTGACGTGGACGTGCGCGATAGCGTCAGGCGGCGGCGGTAAAGTTGTGGTGGGACGGTCGCGACTGAAGTCGCTCCTACAAGCTAGCCGGGCCTGCCTGAGTTTGTAGGAGCGACTTCAGTCGCGACCGCAGCCCAGCCAACCTCCCCAGCCAAGAAAAGAACCGGGGCAATCACCGTATCGAAGGGCCGGCTGTGGGATTCAGCCCGCACCTCGGGATCGCCCCGTTTGCGCATACCTCGGGGAGGTAGGTGCCGGATCGTGGGTCCGCGGGTGGAGCGGACGAGCCTACCGTTCAGGATGCGCACAAAAGGCGTACCGTGCCAGCGGAGAGGAGGAAGGGACCCCGACCGGCACGGCCGCCGTCTTGCAAACTTCGTCAGACGCCGATTGCGACATAGATATCGGCCTGGGCCCGATCGGTTCAAAATAGCCACGATTGAACCGAACTCCTTTGCCCCGGTATCCACCGGCACTGGGGGTCAATGCGCTCCGGGAGCGATGCATGCGGCGACGGCAAGACGAAGGCGGGACCAGGAACGGCGGGGACGACGCGCAAGACGAAGTCGCCTTGCTGATGCGTGTCGCTGCCGAAGAGATGGGGGCGTTCGAAACGCTCTATCGAATCTATCACCCGCGGCTGCAGCGCTTTGTTCGCGGCATGACCAAGCAGTCCAGCCTGGCCGAGGAAATCATCGACGACACCATGATGGTGGTGTGGCGCAAGGCGTATACCTTCAACCATACAGCCAAGGTGTCGACCTGGATTTTCGCGATCGCGTATCGACAGTCCCTGAAGTCGCTGCGTGGCATCGACGACACGGTGGAGTTCGACCAGGACGAGCACGGCGGCAGCACGCATGTGGGACCGGATGACGAATTACAGCAGCAGGAGTTGCGTCAGCATCTGGGCGACGCCTTGAACAGGTTATCGGCAGAGCAACGTGCGGTGATCGAGTTGACCTATTACTTCGGCTACGGTTGCCGTGAAATTGCCGAGATTGTCGACTGTCCGGTCGATACGGTGAAAACACGCATGTTTTACGCACGACGCAAGCTCAAGACGATGCTGGCGTCGCGTCGGGAGGCGATATGAGCGGACGGGTATTGAAATTCGAAGGATCGGTACACGCGGAGGCGGACCGTCTATTGCCCTGGTGGGTCAATGGAACGCTCGAAGGGGAAGAGCGCGAGCAAGTGGCGCAACACCTTGCCGATTGTGCGCAGTGCCAGCGTGAAGTCGAGTGGCTGCGCACGCTGCAGGCGGAGCTGGCCAGCGAGCCTGCGGTATCGACCGATGCGCCGCGTGCGATGCAGCGCCTGCATCGCCGCATGCGCAGCGCCCAGGCGCTGTCGCAGGGTTCCGCACCATCGACAGCTACGCCACGTCGGGGTTGGGGGCGCCGTAATCGCTGGTTGGCTTGGGTGGTTGCCGCACAGGCCGTCGTCGTGGTTGGGCTGGGCGGCATGCTGATGCATAACCATCAGGCAAGCGGGGACTACCGCACGCTCAGTTCGCCCGATACGCGTGGCGCCTTGCTGGTGGTGACATTCGATCCGCAATTGACCGAAGCGCAGATGCGCGAACTGGTGCGTTCGAACGATACGCGTATTGTCGGTGGTCCCACCGAGGCGGGTGCCTATCTGCTCAGCGTATCGCCGGAGCGCGCCAATCGTGTACGCGACAATCTGCGTACTGCGCATGGCGTGACCCTGGCCGAACGCATGGATGTAGGCGGAGAACGCTGACGATGCAACGCCTGTTTCTCATGGCGCTTGTCTGTTTCGCGCTGGTCGCGTGTGCATCGAACACGCCGCGTACGGCTCTACCGGTCGCGCACGATGCGTCGACCGAACATGCGCAATTGCTGGTCATGCTGCGTGCGCCGCCGCAACACTTTCAGCCTGCCAGCGTCTATGGCGGCAGTTACCGTTCGTCCTCCGACGAAGCGGCGCGTCGACGTGTGGCGCGTCAGTTGGCGCGCGAGCACAACCTGGTACTGATCGACGATTGGCCCATGCCTTCGCTGGGCCTCGATTGCTTTGTGATGCGTGCGGCCGACGGCGTGTCCACCGCTGCATTGGCCGATCTGCTGGCCAAGGACTCGCGTGTCGAGTCGGCACAGCCCATGCAGTTGTTCCACGTGCTGGCTCAGCCCGAAACGAGTCAGTCGGACAAGAAGGGCGACCCGCTATACACCCTGCAGCCGGCTGCATCGCGCTGGCACCTGTCGGAGTTGCACCAGACCGCCACCGGAAAGGGTGTCACGATTGCCCAGATCGATAGCGGTGTGGATGCCGTGCATCCGGATCTGCAAGGGCAGGTCGTGCAGACCCGCAACTTTATCGACGACAACCCCTATCGCCCGGAAAAGCACGGAACCGAAGTGGCCGGCATCATGGTGGCGCACGAGGGTAACGGCCTGGGCATTGCCGGCATCGCGCCGGACGCGCATCTGCTGGCGTTGCGCGCTTGCTGGGAAGACCCCGCCCATGACACGACGGCGATCTGCAGCAGCTTCACGCTGGCCAAGGCCCTGCAGTTTGCGATGGAAAGCCGGGCCAGCGTGCTCAACATGAGTCTGGCCGGTCCGGACGATCGCCTGCTCGGACGCCTGCTGGACGTGGTGATGGCACGCCATATCACGGTGGTCAGCGCGGTCGACGAAAACCTGGCCGGGGGTGGTTTTCCCGCCTCGTACCCGGGTGTGTTCGCCGTGGCGGGCGATCACGTCGAGCATGGCCCGCCCGGTGTGCTGTACGCGCCCAGCCACGATATCCCCGCCACCGCGCCCGGCGGTGCCTGGGACTTCGTTACCGGCTCGTCATTCGCCGCCGCGCAGGTCAGTGGTCTGGTGGCGTTGATGCGCGAATTGTCGCCAGAGATCACGGCGGCGCGTCTGCGTGACGCCATGGAGCCGGAAACTACGCTAGGCTTGACGGCACAGCGGCCTGCGATGATCGATGCGTGCGCGGCGGTGGCGCGTGCCAGTGGACACTGTGCGTGCGATTGCACTGCGGTAAGCGTGACATCCTCGGCGCCGCGCCGATAAGAGTCTCGTTTCGTGGTTCGAAAGCTGGTGGCGGTTGCCGCGGTGTTGTGTGTTTCCCAGACCCACGCGCAGGTCTCGACGTCGGCTGCGTTCGTTTCGGATTATCGCTATCGCGGCGTATCGCTCAGCGACGGAGAGCCTGCGGCACAGCTGTCCCTATCTTACGATGCCCCGACGGAAGGCTGGTACGCCGGTGGCATGGCGTCCAACGTGCGGCTTGCGCGGGAAAACGGCGTGCAGGTACTGGGTTATGCCGGCATCAGTCGTCGTTTTGCACCGGAATTCAGCTGGGAGCTGGGGGCGGAATACACGCAGTACAGCGGGCCGCACCATTATGAATACCCCGAGATCTATGCCGGGCTGACCTACCGGCAGATCAGCGCGCGCATTTACTACACCAATGATTACTTCAGTGTCGGTGTCCCGGTGTTGTATGCCGAGCTCAATGGTAGTCGCAATTTTACCGACCACTGGTATGCGTTCGGCCATATGGGCCTGCTCCGGCGCAATGGGTATCCCTCCAACCAGGCTCGCATGGACTATCGTGCCGGCATGGGCGTGTCATTGAGCCATTGCGATGTGCAACTGGCCTGGACGACGGTGCGCGGAGCCGAGTACGTGCATTATCCGGTGGCCTGGGGCGCCGGTCGCGATGCCTGGGTAGTGAGTGTGTCCTACGCCTGGTGAGCCACGCCGGTGTTATGGCGACGTATGCGCAAGAAAAGCCAGCAGGGCTTTCCAGTTATCGCCAGCGCCCTTGGGATCGCGCGCCTCGATCAGGGTGGACGAACCATGCACGCCACCCGTGCGCGGTATGTATTGCTGCTTGGACGACGACGGGGACGCGGCAAGGATGCTGCGTGCTGCCTCGATCTCTTCATCGGTGTTGGCGGACGTGACATAGATAGGCACGGTCACGTGAGAAGCCGCGTCGCGCACCTGCGATTTGTTATCGAAGTACTCGCCGGGAGAGAAAGCCAGTACCGCTTTCACGTCGGGGTGTTCCGCCGCAACCAGGAAAATCAGTGACGAGGAGTAACTGCTGCCCCAGAGCATGACCGGCAGTTTCTGTTGCTGCCCCCATGCGAGCGCGGCTTCAAGGTCCTGTTTGGCCTCCAGGTAGTCCGCTTTGCGCCCCAAGCCCGCCGCCGTTTCGTTGGGGCCGAACAGGTCGCCGCCGGAGCGCTGATCGATGGCCAGGGCGCTGTAGCCTGCTTCGACCAGGCGAGGTGCGATGGTGGCGTATTCGTCCTTGCTGGAACCGGCCTGGTGGAACAGCAGGATCAGCGCCTTGGGATGGGCGGCTCGATAATAGTTGCCGTGCACGACCACGCCGTCTCTGGCCTTGAAGCTTGTCGATGTCGCGCCCTGAGCTCCATAAGCCGGCAAGACGGCGGTCAACAGAACGCCGAGAAGCACGAGGAGGCAGCGCAGGAGGTGGCGTGACATGAGGCTAATCCTTGGATTGTGGAGCGTCTGGGTGGCCCGACGGCCGCAGGTTTCACGAGCGGAGCGAGTGGGCGCCAGCCGGACTATCCGTGGATTTTTTGGCCAATGCAATCATCTTGTGCGCTGCGGCGAAGCCCGAGCGTCAAGCTCGAATCGATTAATTGCTCCGGTTTTTATCGATCCAAGACATTCGCATTAAATAATATTTATCCGTGAAGAAGGTGCTTATTTTTATTTATTGTATACATAAGTTGTCCTACGATTTTATCGGTTGCTAGCTTTAATTGTTTGGTGTATTAATCGCTACACCTCATTGCCGGTGAGGTTCACATAAAAAAATCGATTTCCTCTTCGAGGCATCGATTTGACCAGGGAAGTTCAGGGTGCATGCGCGTGGCACAGATGTGCCGTGGCATTCATCAGCGTGGCCGATACCCACGCTGGTCGACAAGGAGGGCAACATCCATGTTCTACCCGGAAACGGCAAATTTTCGAACACCCGTATTGGAGCCTGAGGAGTGCCAGGTTCTCTCGTGCAGGTGTTGTCAGGGGCCGCCAAGCTAGTTCTTGGCTCATTCCATTTCCTTGAACACCACTAGCGACGTTTGACCAACACCTTGAGGTGAGGGTCGGCTTTCGTTGCACCATCCATTTTCAATTCGCCGATCTGTGCGCGAAGGGGTGCGTATTGTCTGAAAATCGAGTTGCCACGATTTAGTTGAGTTCGTTTTGAGGATGGATAAATCACGTGCGCGCTTAATGCGTGCGCGACGGTCGCTTGTTGCCTATTCATCAGGGTGAATAGCCGCAATAGCCGATCGCCGAGGTGAGGTCGAGTGTCGCGTTTCGAATGTGCAGATTGATTGGTCTACCGCCCAGATCAGGAGATACACCGTGAACCGCATTTACAGGCTCGTGTGGAATCGTGCGTTGCACGCTTGGCAAGTGGCTTCCGAATTGACGACGCAGATGCATGCGGGATTGTCCTCGGGGCGTTGCGATTCCCCCTTGCCAAGCTGGCCCAGACGGCGTCTGGCCATGGCGTTGGCGATTGCGATGCCCTGGGTGAGTTCATCGGTATATGCCGCTTGTACGCCCGCCAACCCAACGGCTGGCGCTACCGTTACCTGCACCGGGGCTGCTAATCCTCTCGCTCCCAGCTACGCGGCGACCGCGAACAACATCACAGTTAACGTACAAACGGGCGCAAGCGCGGGCGTGCTTCTAGGTCTTGGCGGCACCGCAATGTCGCTGACCGGTAACAACGTCACGTTCAACAATGCCGGCACGGTCGATCCCAGCCTGCTCGGCCTCCTCGGCCTGCTTTCGTCAGGCACCTTTATCGGCAATGGCAATGCCAGCACCGTCAACGTCAACAACGCCGCCACCGGCGTGATGAACGGAACCTCGGGTCTGCTCGGGGTAAGCATCAATGGCCTGACCGGCATGGCGCTGGCAGTGCAGAACGGCACGGGGGGCGTGACCAATATCCGCAATGACGGTTCGATCGGCTCGAATGCCCTGCTTGGCATCAGTCTGATTCCTTCGGATGCACCCGTATCGGCGGTCTACGGCGGTGGCAGCGTCAATTTCGTCAATACGGGAACTATCACCGGCCGCGTCGCCTTCCAGGCGTCCGCTACGCCGGGTCTGGGCAATACGTTTGCCAACTCCGGCACGATCAATGGCGGCGTCTCGATGGGCGCCGGTAGCACCAATACGTTTACCGCGGTGTCCGGCTCTTCGGTCAATCTGGCCGGTGGCATCGGTCTGGATCTCAACGTGCTTGGCCTGGTCGGCGTAACGCTCGGCTTCGCGCCGACCGGCGTCGTCGACGGCGGTGCCGGCGGCAACAACACGCTGGTCCTGCAAAATGTCTTGCCGACCAGCGGCACCGGTACGGGCACGGGTGGCGCGGTAACCACGCTTTCCAGCGGCACCTATATCAATTTCCAGCATCTGCTCGTCAATAGCGGTACCTGGAATCTGCAGGGCCCGCTGGTCAGCGGCGATGCCACGCTCAATGGCGGCCTGGTCAATTTCGACAACGGTGGCGTCTTCGGTGCTAGCGCGATCTCGGCCAACGGCGGTGCCATCGCCGCGTCGAACGGCGGGCTGACCATCGCAAACAACGTGACCCTGGGCACCGGCGGACTTACCGCGGCGGGAACCAACAACTTCACCTTGTCGGGTGTGTTGTCGGGTACGGGCGGGTTGACCCAGAGCGGCAGCGGCATCCTGAGTTTGACCGGTGCCAACACCTATACCGGTGGCACGATAGTGAGTGCCGGAACGCTTGCACTCAGTGGCGGTGGTTCGTTGCTGCCAACTGGCAGCATGAATTTATCCGGTGCCACGAGTCGCTTCGATATTTCCGCCGCCGCAGCGGACACGACGCTCGGTTCGTTGACGGGCGTGGCGGGAAGCCAGGTTGCGCTGGGTGCGCACAACCTGACCGTAGGCGGCGCAGCCAGCACGACCTTCGCCGGCGCGATTACCGGTACAGGCGGTGTCGTCAAGCAGGGTGCGGGCACGTTGACGCTCAGTGGCGTCAACACCTATTCCGGCGGCACGAATATCAATGCGGGCATCCTGGCGCTGAGTGGCGGTGGTGCGCTTGCCGCCAATGGTGCTGTGACGATCGGCGCTACCAGCGCGCTGGATATCTCCGGTTCGAGCGCCAACCAGACGATCGGCAATCTCATTGGCGTAGCCGGCAGCCAAGTGCTGCTCGGAGCGCGTACGCTGACCACGGGTGGCGCAGCCAACAGCACCTTTGCCGGCGTCATCAGCGGCAGCGGCGGATTGGTGAAGCAGGGTGCCGGTACGCTGACCTTGAGCGGCGCCAATACCTATAGCGGCGGCACTACCGTCAACGCGGGCGCGTTGCAGGGCGATACCACCAGCCTGCAGGGCAATATCGCGGACAACGCCTCGCTGATTTTCAACCAGGCAGCCAACGGTACGTTTGCAGGCGTCATTTCCGGTACGGGTGCGCTGAGCAAGCAGGGTGCGGGCGTGCTGACCTTGAGTGGCGCCAATACCTATAGCGGCGGCACCACGATCGGCGCCGGCACGTTGCAGGGCGACACCACCAGCCTGCAAGGCAATATCGTCGACAACGCCGCGCTGGTGTTCAATCAGGCGATCGATGGCAGCTTTGCCGGAGCCATCTCCGGAACCGGCACCTTGAACAAGCAAGGCGCGGGCACGCTCACCTTGAGCGGTACCAATACCTATACCGGCGGCACCACGATCGGCGCGGGTACCTTGCAGGGCACGACCGCAAGCCTGACCGGCGCCATCGTCGACAACGCGGCGCTGGTGTTCAACCAGGCGACCAACGGCACGTTTGTCGGTGGCATCTCCGGTACCGGCAGCCTGACCAAGCTGGGTACCGGTACGGTGACCTTGAGCGGCGCTAATAGTTACAGCGGCGGCACGGTTATTACGGCCGGTGCGCTGCAGGGCGATACGAGCAGCCTGCAGGGCAATATCACCGACAATGCATCGCTGATCTTCGGCCAGGCCGTCGACGGTACCTTTGCGGGCGTCGTATCGGGGACCGGCAACCTCATCAAACAAGGTGCGGGCACGCTTACCCTGACGGGCACCAACACGTATAGCGGCGGCACCACCATCAGTGCCGGCGCCTTGCAGATCAACACCGGCAATATCACCGGCAATATCCTCGACAACGCATCGCTGATCTTCAATCAGCCGACCGATGGGACGTATGCGGGAGCCGTGTCGGGTACGGGCAGCCTGACCAAGGCTGGCGCGGGAACGTTGACCTTGAGTGGTGCCAATACGTATAGCGGCGGCACGACGATCAGCGCAGGTGCGCTGCAAGGCGATACGACCAGCCTGCAGGGCAATATGCTCGATAACGCCGCGCTGATCTTTGCGCAGAACACTGACGGGACTTTCGTCGGTGCGATCTCCGGTACGGGCTCGCTGACCAAGCAGGGCGCGGGCGTGCTCACATTGAATGGCGCCAATAGCTACAGCGGCGGCACCACCATTAGCGCAGGCACCTTGCAGGGCGACTCCGCCAGCTTGCAAGGCAATATCGTCGACAACGCGGCACTGATCTTCAATCAGGCGACGAACGGTACCTACGCAGGCGTCGTATCGAGCAGTGGCAGCTTGAGCAAGACGGGCGTGGGTACGCTGACGCTGAGCGGCGCGAACACATATACCGGCGGCACCACGATCAGCGCGGGTGCGCTGCAGGGCGATACCGGCAGTTTGCAAGGCAACATCACGGACAATGCCTCACTGATTTTCAATCAGGTCGCCAACGGGACATTCGCCGGCGTGGTGTCGGGTACCGGCAGCTTGACCAAGAGCGGTGCTGGTGTGCTGACCTTGAGTGGCGCCAATACGTATGGCGGCGGCACGACGATCAGCGCCGGCACCTTGCAGGGCGATACCACCAGCCTGCAGGGCAATGTCGTCGACAACGCGACGCTCGCGTTCAATCAAGGTACCGACGGTACCTTCGCCGGTGCCATCTCCGGCACCGGTGCGCTGGTCAAGCAGGGTGCGGGCGTACTTACGCTCAGCGGTGCTAATACCTATAGCGGCGGTACCACCATCAGCGCCGGTGCCTTGCAGGGCGATACAACCAGCATCCAGGGCAACGTGGTCGACAATGCCTCGTTGATCTTCAATCAAGCGGCAAACGGCACGTTCGTCGGTGCCATCTCCGGCACAGGCAGCCTGACCAAGAGCGGTGCCGGCGTACTGACCTTGAGTGGAACCAACAGCTATAGCGGTGGCACCACCGTCAGCGCGGGCACCTTGCAAGGCGACAGCAGCAGCCTGCAAGGCAACATCCTCGACAACGCGGCCGTGGTGTTCAATCAGGCCACCAGCGGCACGTATGCAGGTGTGCTTTCTGGCACCGGCAGTTTGACCAAGGATGGCGCCGGCACCTTGATTCTCAGTGGCGCCAATACGTATGCCGGCGGTACCACGATCAGTGCCGGGGTATTGCAAGGCGATACCACCAGCCTGCAAGGCGATATCGTGGACAACGCCAGCCTGGTGTTCGACCAGACGGCCAGCGGCAACTTTGCCGGCGCGGTCAGCGGCAGCGGCAGTCTGGTGAAGCAGGGCGCGGGTACGTTGACGCTGAGCGGCGCCAATAGCTATACCGGTGCGACGCAGATCAATGCTGGCACCTTGGTGCTTGCCGCAGGAAGCAGTCTGGCTGCCTCCAGTGGCGTCAACCTGACGGCAGGCAGCACGCTGGATCTATCGGCGGCAGGCAACCAGACGCTGGGTGTGCTCGGCGGTGCGGCCGGTACGATCGATATCGGTGCAAATACATTGACGCTCAACGGCGCGGGCAATGGCAGCTTTGGCGGCGTGATCGACGGCACCGGCGCATTGATCAAGCAGGGTAGCGGCACGCAGACATTGACGGGCGCCAACCTCCATACCGGCGGCACCACGATCACCGGCGGTACGCTGGCGCTTGGTGCGGGTGGAAGTCTCGCGGCGGGTTCAGCGGTAACGCTTGGTGGCACCGGCACGCTGGATCTGTCGACGGCAGGTAACCAGACGATTGCCAACTTGAATGGCGCAAGCGGACAGATCCTGCTTGGCGGCGGCAGTGCGTTGACGGTCGATAGCGGCAACTTTGCCGGCGCGATCGGCGGTAACGGCGGCCTGACCAAGGCCGGTGCCGGCGCACTGGTACTCGATGGCAGCAACACCTACACCGGCGCGACGCAGGTCACTTCCGGCAGCCTGGTCATCGGTAGCGATGCAGCTCACGCGACGGCGGGCATACAGAGCGACGTCACCGTGGCGACGACGGCCTCGTTGGGCGGCTTCGGCCACGTGGACGGCAATGTGGAGGTGCAGGCGGGTGGCCATCTGGCGCCCGGCGGCCTTCCGGTCGGCACTTTCACGGTAAACGGCAACGTCACGCTGGATCAGGGCAGTCAGCTCGACTTTGCGTTCGGCGCGCCGGGAGCGAATGCGACCACGCTCGGACAAAGTCATAACGTTCAGGTGAACGGGAACCTGAGCATCAATGGCGCCGCGCTCAACCCGACCGATGAGGGCGGGTTCGGCCCGGGCCTGTACAACCTGTTCAACTACACCGGCAGCCTCACCGAAACCAACGGCGGCATCACCGCGCCGGTGGGTTACTCGATCCAGAACCTCACTGGCAGCAAGCAGATCAATCTGATCAACGCGGTTGGTCTGTCGCTGAATATCTGGAACGCCAACGGGCTGGCCAACGCGACGCAGATGGGCGGTGGCACTGGCGTCTGGTCGCAGACCAACCCGAACTGGACCGATGCGACCGGCAGCATTACGGCGGTACGCGCACCGGCCGATTCGTTCGTGATTTTCGGTGGTGCGGCGGGCACCGTCACGGTCGACAACGCCGGTGGTGCGCAGCCGGTGACCACGCAAGGCATTCAGTTCGCCAGCGACGGTTACCTGCTCAATGGCGATCCGCTCGGTCTGGTGGCGGCAACGCCCGGTGCGCTCACCGAGGTACGTGTGGGTGATGGCAGTGCGGCGAGTGCAGGCTGGGTTGCCACCGTCGACAACGTGCTTACCGGCAATGGCTTGCAGAAGACCGGTGCCGGTACGCTGATCTTGAATGGCGCGAACACGTATACCCAAGGTACGGAATTGAGCGCGGGTGTACTTTCGGTGTCGTCCGATGCGAATCTCGGTGCGGCGTCGGGCAATCTCGATTTCGAAGGCGGTACCTTGCAGGTCACCGGCACGGCGTTTACCAGCACGCCTCGCACCATCGTGTTTGGCGCAACCGGCGGCGGTTTCGACATCGCTGATGCAGGCAACACCTTCACCGTCAACCAGGCGCTGACCGGTACCGGCAGCCTGACCAAGTCGGGCGACGGCACCCTGGTCTTGTCGGGCGCCAACAGCTATAGCGGCGGTACGACCATCGGCGCGGGTACGCTGCAAGGCGACACCGCTAGCCTGCAGGGCAATATCGCCGACAACGCGTCGTTGATCTTCAATCAGGGAACGAACGGTACCTTCGCCGGTGTGATATCGGGTAGTGGCGATCTGACCAAGCAGGGCGCGGGCACGTTGACCCTGAGCGGTGCCAACACGTACAGCGGCGGCACCACGATCAGCGCGGGCGCGTTGCAAGGCGACACCACCAGCCTGCAGGGCAATATCGCCGACAACGCGTCGTTGATCTTCAATCAGGGAACGAATGGAACCTTTACCGGCGCGATATCGGGCAGTGGTGACTTGACCAAGCAGGGCGCGGGCACGCTGACCTTGAGCGGTGCCAATACGTATAGCGGTGGCACCACGATCAGCGCCGGTGCATTGCAGGGCGATACGACCAGCATCCAGGGCAACGTGGTCGACAATGCCTCGTTGATCCTCAATCAGGCGACGAATGGAACGCTGGCCGGTGCGATTTCCGGCAGCGGTAGCCTGACCAAGCAGGGTGCCGGTACGGTGACACTAACCGGCGCCAATACATACAGCGGCGGCACCACCATCAGCGCGGGTGCACTGCAAGGCGATACCACCAGCATCCAGGGCAACGTGGTCGATAATGCCTCGTTGATCTTCGATCAGGCGGCCAATGGAACCTTTGCCGGCGTGATATCGGGCACAGGCAACCTGACCAAGGATGGCACCGGCACACTGACCTTGAGTGGCGCCAACACCTATAGCGGCGGCACAACGATCGACGCGGGTGCCTTGCAGGGCAATACGACCAGCATTCAAGGCAATGTCGTCGACAACGCATCGTTGATCTTCGATCAGACCGCGAACGGCACTTATGCAGGTGTTATCAGCGGCACCGGCGATGTGACCAAGCAAGGCAGCGGCACGCTGACCTTGAGCGGTGCAAACACCTATACCGGCAGCACCGGCATCGATGCCGGTACGTTGGCGCTGGGGGCCGGCAGCAGCCTTGCCGCATCGAGCGGGATCAATCTGGCGGCAGGCGCCACGTTCGATGTCTCCGCCGCGGGCAATCAGACGATCGGTGTGTTGAACGGTGGTGGCGGTACGGTGAATATCGGCGGCAACACGCTAACGCTCGACAGCGCAGCGAACGGCTCGTTCGGTGGCGTGATAAGCGGCAGCGGTGCCTTGATCAAGGATGGCAGCGGTACGCAAACCTTGACCGGTGCCAATCTCTATACCGGTGGTACCACCATCAATGACGGCACCCTGGTGCTGGGTGCCGGTGGCAGCCTGGCGGCGGGCTCGGCGTTGAGCTTGAGCGGCAACGGCACGCTCGATGTCTCGGCCGCGGGCAATCAGACCGTGGCCAGCCTGACCGGCACGGGCGGTCAGATTCAACTGGGCGGCACCACGCTCGATGTGGGCAGCGGCAACTTTGCCGGCGTAATCGCGGGCACCGGCGGCGTGACGAAGAGCGGCAGCGGCGCGTTGACGCTCAACGGGGTCAACACCTATACGGGTGCGACCCAGGTGACATCCGGCAGCCTGATCATTGGCGGCGATGCGGCGCACGCGTCGGCCAGCGTGCAGAGCAGTATCACGGTGGCCAATACCGGCTCGCTCGGCGGCTTCGGTCAAGTCAACGGCGATCTGGACGTCCAATCGGGCGGCCATCTGGCACCGGGTAATCCGGTGGGCAGTTTCACCGTCAATGGCAACGTGCTGCTCGAACAGGGCAGCCAGCTGGACTTCTCGTTCGGCGCGCCGGGCCCCAACATCAACACGCCAGGGCAGGGCCATAGCGTTCAGGTCAACGGCAACCTCACCATCAATGGCGCCACCCTCAATCCGCTCGACGCGGGTGGTTTCGGCCCCGGCCTGTACAACCTGTTCAACTACACCGGCACGCTGACCGAAGCCAACGGCGGCATCACGCCACCGCCCGGTGGCTACACCATTCAGAACCTAACCGGCAGCAAGCAGATCAACCTCATCACCACCGCCGGGATGGATCTCAACTTCTGGAATGCCAACGGTCTGGCGACGAACAGTCAGCTGGGTGGCGGCAGCGGTGTGTGGTCGCAAGCCAATGCGAACTGGACCGATGCCACCGGCAGCGTGACGGCCACGCGCGAGCCCGCCAATGCATTCGTGATCTTCGGCGGCGCACCGGGCACGGTCACCGTCGACGATGCCGGTGGAGCGCAACCGGTGACGACACTGGGCATCCAGTTCGCCAGCGACGGCTATCACCTCAATGGCGATGCGATCGGTCTGACCGGGACAGCGCAGGCTCCGCTCAGTGAAATACGCGTGGGCGACGGCAGCTCCGCCAGCGCGGGCTGGACGGCGACCATCGACAATGTGCTGACCGGCAACGGTTTCAATAAAACCGGCGCGGGCACCCTGGTGTTGAACGGCGCCAGCACGTACACGCAAAGTACCGAGTTGAGCGCGGGTGTACTTTCGGTCTCGTCGGATGCGAATCTCGGCGCGGCATCGGCCAACCTCGATTTCGAAGGCGGCACGCTGCGCATTACCGGCACCGCCTTCAATACCACGGCACGCGCGGTCACGCTGGGCGCGGCTGGCGGCGGTGTCGACATTGCCGATGCAGGTAACGCGTTCACCTTGAGCAATGCACTGAGCGGTAGCGGCGGCCTGACCAAGCTGGGCGACGGCACGCTGATCCTGACCGGTGCCAATAGCTACACCGGGGGCACCACGATCAGCGCCGGCACCTTGCAGGGCAATAGCACTAGCCTGCAGGGCAACATCGCCGACAACGCCGCATTGGTGTTCGACCAGGCAGCCGGCGGTACCTTTGCCGGTTCTATCTCCGGCAGCGGCACGGTGACGAAACAGGGCGCGGGGACGCTGATCCTGAGCGGTACCAACAGCTATGCCGGCGGCACCACGATCAGTGCGGGTGCACTGCAGGGGAACAGCGCCAGCCTGCAGGGCAACATCGTCGACAACGCCGCGTTGATCTTCGACCAGGCGAGCGACGGTACCTTTACCGGCGCAGTGTCGGGCAGCGGTTCGTTGACCAAGCAAGGCGCAGGCATGCTCACCTTGAGCGGCACCAACAGCTACAGCGGCGGCACCACGATCAGCGCGGGTACGCTTGCCGGCACCACCAGCAGCCTGCAAGGCGATATCACCGACAATGCCGCGCTTGCCTTCAACCAGACCAGCGACGGTACGTTTGCCGGAACGATCTCGGGCAGCGGCAGCTTGATCAAGCAAGGCGCGGCCACGTTGACGCTCACCGGCGCCAATACCTATGCCGGCGGCACCACGATCAGCGCCGGTACGCTGCAAGGCGACACGACCAGCCTGCAAGGCAATATCGCCGACAATGCGACACTCGCGTTCAATCAGGCGACCGACGGAAGTTTCGCTGGCGCGATTTCCGGTGCCGGCGCGGTGGTCAAGCAAGGTGCGGGCGTACTCACCCTGAGTGGCACCAACAGCTACAGCGGCGGCACGACGATCAGTGCGGGCACGTTGCAAGGCAACTCGGCCAGCCTGCAGGGCAATATCGCCGACAACGCCGCACTGGTCTTCGATCAGGGGACGGATGGCAGCTTTGCCGGTGCTATCTCCGGCGCGGGTACGGTCACCAAGCAAGGCGCGGGCACGCTGATACTGGCCGGTGCCAACAGCTACACCGGCGGTACCGTCATCAGTGCAGGCACCTTGCAGGGCGACACGACCAGCCTGACCGGCAACATCACCGACAACGCCGCACTGGTGTTCAACCAGAACAGCGACGGCGCATTCAATGGCAGCATTGGCGGCACCGGCAGCATCACCAAGCAGGGCAGCGGTGCGCTGACCTTGAATGGGAACAACTCGGCGACCGGAACAGCCACGGTGCAGTCGGGCACGCTGATTGTCGGCGATGCCGGCCATGCGAGCGCGACGCTCGATAGCAACGTCGTCGTCAACAGCGGTGCGACGCTCAGCGGCATCGGCACGATCGGCGGCCTGGATCTGCAAGGCACGATCATGCCAAGCAGTCTTACCGATCCGCTCAATGTCAGCGGCAATGCGTTGCTGCGCAGCGGTTCGACGTATCAGGTCACGGCGAACGCGGCCGGCCAAAGCAGCTTGATCGCCGTTGCGGGCACGGTCACCATCCAGGGCGGCACCGCGCTGGCCTTGCTCAGCCCCGGCAACTACAAGCCGACGACCGAATACACCATCATCACCGGTGGCCAGGGCGTCAGCGGAACATTTGCCGGCGTGCAGTCCAGTCTGACCTTCCTGACGCCGACGCTGAGCTACACCGCCAATGCGGTGAATCTGTCGTTGCAGCGCAATGCGGTGAGCTTTGTCGACATCGCCAACACGCACAACGAAAAGAACACCGCGACCGGCATGGATGGCCTGACCTTCGACAATCCGGTGTATTCCGCGTTGACTTTGCTCGATCCAGACGGTGCACGCCGTGCGCTCAACGAGCTCTCGGGTGAAGTGCATGCCAGTACGCAAACCGCCTTGTTCGACAGCAGCAGCCATATCCGCAGTGCGGTGAACCAGCATCTGCAGGGCATCGACTACGGTGGCCAGACGGCGAACGGCGAAACGCATGACGGCGTCGTGGTGTGGACCACCGGCTGGGGACATTGGGACGATCACGATGGCGACGGCAATGCTTCGCACATGCAATCGAACGGTAGTGGCCTGGTAGTCGGTGCCGATCTGCCGCTGGATCAGACCCGGCTCGGTGTGCTGGTTGCGCGCGGCCAGGATTCGACGCGCGTGGATTCGCTCGGTTCGGATACGAATGCCCACAGTACGTATGCCGGCTTCTACGGCAATTCCGAATGGGGTGCGTTCCGGCTTCGCGGTGCGGTGATCTACGCGTGGCAGGACATCCGTGGCCATCGCTCGATCAGCTTCCCCGATTTCTCGCAGAGTGCGAACAGCGACTACGACGCACATACCGCGCAGGCTTATCTGGAAGGCAGCTATGTGATTCCCCTGGGTCAGTTCACCACCCTGGAGCCGTATGCCAACCTCGCGCGCGTACAGGTGCATACCGATGGTTTCCGCGAACAGGGCGGTGCGGCCGATCTGGACATCGATGCGGCAACGGCCAACCAGACGATCGGTACGCTGGGCTTGCGCAGCACGACAAGCCTGGGCCAGAGCGGCTTGCGCGGTTATGCCGGTATCGGCTGGCAGCATGCCTGGGGTGACACGCAGGCGAGCCGCAACGAGCACTTCGTTGCAGGTGGTCCTGGTTTCAACATCCAGGGCGTGGCCGTTGCCAGCAACGCCGGTGTTGTCGACCTGGGTCTGCGCATGCCGCTGGGCTCGCATGCCTGGGTCGACGCGAGCTACTTCGGGCAGTTTGCCAGTCACGCGAACGATCAATCAGCTCGGTTGACCCTGACGGTATCTTTCTGAGGCCATCCATCGCGGCCGCCATTCAGGCGGCCGCGATCTTGCAACGAAGCCGCCCATGTCAGTGACAGTGTCCATGGATGCGATTCAAGCGGAGCTTGCGGCTTCACGGCCGATGTATCTGCGTGACTTGAGCCGACTGGTGGGCGCCATCGACACGGGCGCGACGATAAGCAAGACCACCGATGCAGCATTGAGCTTCGGCGGTTATCGCACCACGACTTATGGATATGTCGGTCTGGACGCTGCGTTCTCGCGCATCGTCGTGGAAATTATCGATGACACACAAGCGGTGATTCGCCTGGCGCTGTTTCTCAAGCCATCGGCGGATCCGCGTGTGGATCAGCTTGTCTCGCGGTACGAGCTGAGCAAACTGCCTCATTACGGCGGGCATGACGGGTTCGAGCAATATGCGCGCTCCTACCCGGGCGGCAATCTGGATGTCTACGTGCCGCTGGCGCCCGAGGCGCACATGGGCTGCGCCACGGAAATACACGTATTCGCCGATCCGCGGATCTCGTCGCCATCGGCATATCACGTACCGCGCTGACCCTTCCTGGGTATGCCAATAGTCACTAGTGGCGCCATTTAGATCGATGCAAAATCGGCGAAATCACCTAAGAGGGGTTCTAGCCGTGAGTCGATCGACGCTTTTCGCCGCTGTGATAGTTGCCGCTTGCACCCTGTCCGGCGTCGCTGCCGCGCAATCGGTCAATACCTTGAGTCCGCAAGAAAAAGCCGATGGCTGGCAGCTGCTTTTCAACGGCAGGAACCTCGATGGCTGGCATTCGTATCTGCAAAAGGCGCCGGGCAAGGACTGGAGCGTGCAGGACGGCGCGATCATGCTCGAACGCGGTCGCACCGGCGACGAGAAGGACTTCGGCGATCTGGTGACAAGTGCCGAGTACGAGAATTTCGACCTGAAGCTCGAATGGAAAATGACCGCCTGCGCTGATGCGGGCATCATGTTCAACGTGCACGAATCGCCCGAATACCATGAAACCTACGAGACCGGACCTGAGATGCAGATCGCCGACCTGGTCTGTACCAAGCCCGATAGTCAGGTGCTTTACGAGCGCTCCGGCGATCTTTTCGACTTGATTTCATCCGATGTCGAACGTGTGCGCGAGGCCGGCAACTGGAATCAGTTCGAAATTATTTCCGATCACGGCCATCTGCAGTTTTTCCAGAACGGCCACAAGGTTGTCGATACGCATCTGTGGGACGCCGACTGGGACAAGCTGGTGGCGCACACGAAGTTCGCCCGTATGCCGGGCTTCGCCAAGTTTCACAAGGGGCATATTTCCCTGCAGGGCACCGAAGACAAGGGCGAGACGCCGATCCATCTCTGGTTTCGGGATATCAAGATCAAGGCGCTTTGAAGAGCAGGAGTGAGTGGAGAGGAGTGAGGAGTGAGAGTGCGACAGTTCGTACCTGCTTCTTACCCCTCTGCACTCGTGCGCTTAGTTGGATCTGCTTTGCGTCTTGCGTGAGCGCAGGCCATCGCGAACGACGTATGTCACCGCGCCCAGCGTAAGCAGCGCCAGCGCATACCAGGTGATCGCATAGGACAGGTGGTTGTTCGGGAACGACACGATCGTAAGACCTGCGCGTGGCCAGGACGTATCAGGTTGCGATGTCGCGTTGACCGGAGCGTCCGCATCCACAAAATAGGGCGCCACGTGTTCAAGCTTGCGTGTCGTTGCCATGGCCGCGACGTCGCGCGTGTACCAGCGATCGGCAGCGATATCGTTATGGCGCAGGAACGCCCTGGTTTCCGGCATGCGGATCAGGCCAGTCAACGTAATGTCGCCGGTGGCTCCCGGTACGCAGGGGGCCGTGGTCGAGCAGTGGTCGGCAAGCACGAACCCGCGGTTGATCATGACGATCGAGTCGTCGGCCATCCGCAGCGGCGTCATGACCCAATAGCCGCTGCCCAGGTCGCTGGACGTCCACACCAGGACCTGCCGGTCGTAGAGATAGGAGCCGCTCAATTGCACATGACGGTATTCGTCGCTGGCGGCATTCACCTGCGGCCATTGGGACGGGCCGGGTGCGGTCGTCACCGGTGCATGGATACGTTGATCGACGCGGGCAATCAGATCGAGCTTCCACGCACGGCGATAGACCTGCCAGGTGCCGAGCGCGACAAAGCCGGCAAAAATAATCGCACCGAAAATGACCCACAGGGCGAGAGAAAACAGCCCTCGCGGGGTGCGCGGTTCTTCCATGGTTTGAGGCATATCGGTCGCTGACTATCGGGCTAGGGCAAGTTCGACATGTCGTGCATGCTTGCCGGCATCATGTTGTTGTTCAAATGATACATGATCCATATCGAGCCACTTAAGGTGATTACCACCAGCACCAGGGTGAAGATCAACGCAAGCATGTTCCAGCCGCCTTCCGATTTGGCGTTCATGTGCAGGAAGTAGATCATGTGCACCACGATCTGCACGGCAGCCAAGCCAAGCACGACCAGTGCCGTGGTGCTCGATTTGGCCAGGCCTCCGCTCATCACCAGCCAGAACGGGATGGCCGTGAGAATCACCGCAAGCACGAATCCGGTCAGGTAACCCTTGAGCGTGCTGTGCGCCGCTTCATCTTCATGATGCTCATGACCGTGGCCGGTCACCTCGGTCGGTGCGCTCATGGCAGCACTCCCATCAGATAGACAAAGCTGAAGACGCCGACCCACACGACGTCGAGAAAATGCCAGAACATCGAAAGGCACATCAGGCGTCGCCGGTTCGCTTCGATCAGGCCCTTCTTCGAGACCTGCACCATCAAGGTGATCAGCCAGATGATGCCGCAGGTAACGTGCAGGCCATGCGTGCCTACCAGCGTAAAGAACGACGACAGGAACGCGCTGCGCTGCGGACCGGCACCGATATGGATCAGATGCGCGAATTCTTTCAGCTCGAAGAAGATAAAGCCGGCACCGAGCAGGCCGGTGATGGCCAGCCAGATCAGCGTGCCGCTTTGACGTTTGCGCTGCATTTCCAGCACGGCAAAGCCGTAGGTGATCGACGAGAGCAGGAGCAGCGACGTATTGAGCGCAACCACCGGGAGCTCGAACACCTCGCGTCCCGTCGGGCCGCCGCCGTAGCTTCGCCCCAGCACGCCGTAGACCGCGAACAGGCAGGCGAAGATGAGGCAATCGCTCATCAGGTAAATCCAGAACCCGAGCAAGGTGCCGTTCTGAGGATGGTAGTCCTCGGCAACCTGGAAGCTCAGGGGCGAGCCCGGTGTTCCGGCGGGTAACAGTGTGGTCTCAGACATGGCTGGCTAGCTGCTCCGTGCGAAGCGCTTCGACGCGCGCGACTTCATCGGCCGGGATGTGATAGTCGCGGTCATAGTTGAACGTATGCCCGATGGCGACTACCAGCAGTGCCACGAAGGTCACGATAACGAGCAGCCACATTTGCCAGATCAGTGCGAAGCCAAGCACCGTGCTCAGGCCGGCCAGAATGATTCCTGCGCCGGTGTTCTTCGGCATATGAATCGGCAGAAAGCCTTGCAAGGGGCGGCGGTAGCCCATGTGCTTCATCTGCCACCAGGCATCGGTATCGTGGATCTGCGGCGTGAAGGCGAAGTTGTATGCCGGCGGTGGTGACGACGTCGACCATTCAAGCGTGCGTCCCTGCCACGGATCGCCCGTGATATCGCGCAACGATTCGCGTCGCCGGATACTCACGATCAACTGCACGATCATGCTGAAGATACCGAGCAAGATCAGAAAGGCGCCGAAGGCGGCAATCTGGAACCAGATCTGTAGCGACGGGTCTTCGAAATGGCTGAGGCGTCGCGTCACGCCCATCAGTCCAAGCACATACAACGGCGTAAAGGCGACCCAGAAACCTACCAGCCATAGCCAGAACGCGCATTTGCCCCAGAACGGATCCAGCCGGAAGCCGGTGGCCTTGGGAAACCAATAGTTGATACCGGCAAACAGGCCGAACAGCACGCCGCCGATAATCACGTTATGGAAATGTGCGACCAGGAACAGGCTGTTGTGCAATGAGAAATCCGCCGGTGGCACGGCGAGCATCACGCCGGTCATGCCGCCGATGACGAAGGTCACCATGAAGCCGACGGTCCAGAGCATCGGCACGTCGAAGCGAATGCGCCCGCGATACATGGTGAACAGCCAGTTGAACACCTTCGCGCCGGTCGGTATCGAGATGATCATCGTGGTGATGCCGAAGAACGAATTGACGCTGGCACCCGAGCCCATGGTGAAAAAGTGATGCAGCCAGACCAGATAGGACAGCACCGTGATCACGACTGTGGCATAGACCATCGACGTATAACCGAACAGTCGCTTCCCGCTGAAGGTGGAGGTGACTTCGGAGAACACGCCAAAGGCAGGAAGCACCAGGATATAGACCTCCGGATGTCCCCATATCCAGATGAGGTTAACGTACATCATGGCGTTGCCGCCAAGGTCGTAGGTAAAGAAGTTGGTGCCGACGTAACGGTCCAGCGCGAGCAGGGCGAGCACGGCAGTCAGTACGGGAAACGCGGCGACGATCAGCACGTTGGTGCACAGCGCGGTCCAGGTGAAGATCGGCATCTTCATCAGGTTCATGCCGGGTGCGCGCATCTTGACGATCGTCACCAATAGATTGATGCCGGATAACAAGGTCCCCACGCCGGCTATCTGCAGCGCCCAGATGTAGTAATCCACCCCGACATCCGGACTCTGGGCAATGCCCGACAGCGGTGGATAGGCCAGCCAGCCCGTGCGTGCAAATTCGCCCACGAACAGCGACATCATCACTAGGATGGCGCCGCCGGTGCTCATCCAGAAGCTGAAATTGTTTAGGAAGGGGAACGCCACGTCGCGCGCGCCGATCTGCAGCGGAACGACAAAGTTCATCAGGCCGGTGATCAGCGGCATGGCCACGAAGAAGATCATGATCACGCCATGCGCGGTGAAGATCTGATCGTAGTGATGCGGTGGCAGGTAGCCGACCGAATGGCCGAACGATATCGCCTGCTGGATACGCATCAAGACGGCGTCGGAGAAACCGCGCAGCAACATGATCAATCCCAGCACCATGTACATGATGCCGATCTTCTTGTGGTCGATGCTGGTGAACCATTCGCGCCAGAGATATCCCCATAGGCGGTTATAGGTGATGAGGCCGAGCACGGCCACGGCGCCGATCGCCACGGCAATAAAGGTCCATAGCAGGATCGGCTCGTGCAGCGGGATGGCATCCCAGGTCAGGCGGCCGAAAATCATTCGAGTCATGTCGGGATGGTCAAGCATCGCGGCTCATCCTGCGCAAAGATTCAACAACGTGCAGGCTCATTGGGCGGCTCCCGGTGCATCCATCCGATGTTCGTCGCCGGACTTGCCGGACTGGCGCATCTCGCCCATATGCATCATGTCGCTCACACACTGGCGCTGAGGATCGGTGCAGAGATTCAGGATGGCCTCATACAGGCCCGGGGCCACGCTCGCGTAATGTCGGACGGGATCGTTGGTGCTGGGCTTGGCCAGCGCGTTGTAGCTCTCGCGATCGAGCTTGTCACCGGATTGTCTTGCCTGCGCCACCCATTGGTCGAATGCATCGGCGCTCAAGCTATGAAACGCAAAGCGCATATAGGAGAAGCCGGCTCCGCTGTAGTTGGCCGAGAAACCTTCGAACTGTCCTTGCTTGTTCATCACGGCGTGGAGCTGCGTTTCCATGCCGGGCATCGCGTAGATCTGTCCAGCAAGGGCAGGGACGAAAAATGAATTCATCATGGTCGACGAGGTGATCTTGAACTCGATCGGCCGGTCGACCGGCGCGGCCATCTCATTGACGGTGGCGATGCCCTGCTCGGGATAGATGAACAGCCACTTCCAGTCGAGCGTGACGACATCGACGACCAGCGGCTTCACTTCTGCAGGGATGGGGCGCCCGGCGGAGAGGCGATCCAGCGAGCGATACGGGTCGAGCTTGTGCGTGCTGACCCAGGTCAGTGCGCCCAGGGCGATGATGATCAATAGCGGAGCCGACCAGATCAGCAGCTCCAGCATGACGGAATGATCCCATTCCGGGGCGTAGGTGGCTTTGGCCGAGGCGCGGTAGCGCCAGGCGAAGAACAGGGTAAGCGCGATCACCGGGACGATGATGATCAACATCAACACCAGCGCGTTGATGATCAGGTTGCGCTGCTGGAGCGCCACATCGCCCGAGGGGGACATCAAGACCGTACTGCAGCCCGCCAGTACGACGAGGGCAATGGGAAGCAGTCCGCGAAAAGGTTTCAAGGACATGGCCGGCAACGCATCCCTAGAAAGATCCCGTGTCGAACGTTACGCGATCGAATGTGCACAAGACATAGGACACAATGTCCCATGGCGGTAGTAGCATGCACGCCAGATGCTACTACCGGGAACGGTTTTTTGTAGCCCCGTTTGAGTCGAATGGGAGAGGCGTGCCATGTCGAGCAACTTTGGCGATCCGCAAGATCTTTCCGCGGGAAACGAGCATCACGATGCTCACGTCGCCGTCACGCCAGGTGAGATAGCGATCGGCGTAGTTATCGGACGTGCCTCGGAGTACTTCGACTTTTTCGTGTTCGGCATCGCCGCGGTGCTGGTGTTTCCGACGGTGTTTTTCCCGTTCGAAAGCACACTGACCGGTATTCTGTATTCCTTTACGGTGTTTCCCCTCGCGTTCATCGCGCGGCCGCTGGGCACGACCATCTTCATGGCGGTGCAGCGGCGCTGGGACCGCAGCACCAAATTGACCGCGGCACTTTTTTTGCTTGGTACCGCGACGGCGGGCATGTCGTTCCTGCCCGGTTATCACCAGATCGGGGCCTGGTCGATCGGCTTGCTGGCGTTTTTTCGTTTTCTGCAAGGCATCGCGCTCGGTGGTTCATGGGATGGCTTGCCTTCGTTGCTCGCGTTGAGCGCGCCGCCGCAAAAGCGCGGCTGGTACGCCATGCTGGGACAGACCGGCGCGCCGATCGGTTTTGTCATCGCCAGCTCGCTGTTCCTTTATCTGCATACGCATCTATCGGTCGACGACTTTGCCGATTGGGGTTGGCGGTATCCGTTCTTTGTCGCTTTCGCCATCAATGTGGTTGCGCTGTTCGCGCGTTTGCGCCTGGTCGCTACCGAGGAATATTCCCAATTGCTCGAAGAGCGGGAGCTTGAGCCGATCGGCACTATCGAGTTGCTGAGAGGGCAGGGCTACAACCTTTTCCTCGGTGCGTTCGCTGCGCTGGCCAGCTATGCGCTGTTCCATCTGGTGACGGTATTTCCATTGTCGTGGATCTCGTTGGGTACGGAACAGTCCGTGGATCAGGTGTTGACGATCCAGATCGTCGGTGGCGCTCTGGGGATTGTCGGCACGATCGCTTCCGGCTTCATCGCCGATCGGATTGGTCGTCGTAATACGCTTGGTGCGCTGGCTTGTCTGATTGGTGTCTTCAGTCTTTTTGCGCCCTGGTTGCTGGGTGGCGGGCGGGCGGCGCAGGACGCGTTTATTCTCGTTGGCTTTGCCTTGTTGGGGCTTTCGTACGGGCAGGCTGCGGGTACCGTGACGTCCAACTTTGCACCGAAGTTTCGTTATACCGGGGCGGCGCTTACTACCGATATGGCCTGGTTGATCGGGGCGGCGTTTGCGCCGTTGGTTGCGCTTGGGCTTTCGTCCAGGTTTGGGCTGGTGGCGGTGAGTGTTTATTTGCTTTCGGGTGTGGGGTGTACGTTGATTGCGTTGCGGGTTAATCGGGCGTTGGAGACGCGTGGCTGAGCTGCAGTGAATTTGGATTATCGACATCCTTCCTACATCGTCATTCCGGAGTAGGCCGGAACTCAGTGACGCCAGTGTTCGGTTCTTACCTGGGTGTTCGGGCGATCTGGCCGCTTACGCAGACCCTCCTACATCGTCATTCCGGCGTAGGCCGGAACCCAGTGGCGTCAGTGCTTGGTTCTTGCCTGGGTGCTTTCGCGACCTGGCCGCTTACGCAGCGGGCGTTTCACTCGCCTGCCGGCGAGCGAGTCACTTTCTCTTTGCTGGCCCACGCTTGCGCGTAGCGCATGCGAACGGCGAAGCCGGCCCGCAGGGCGGAGGACCTTTAGGTCCGGAGTAAAGAGAAAGTAACCCAAGAGAAATGGCCTGTGGATCAAGAGCTCTGAGCAGCATTGAGGGATAAAACCGTTCGTGCCGCCTGCTCGAACCGATAGGGGACACTTCTGGCGCTTCTGAGGTACGCCGAATCTGTGCGCGAGGCGTCGTGGCGGTGAGGACTTAAAGCGTTCGCCCTCTCACCTTCGCCTATCCCTTTCGTCATTCCGGCGAAGGCCGGAATCCATTCCTCAGCGTTTCCGTTTTCGAAATGTCCTCTGACGAGCGAGAGACCGAGGAATAGATGACCAGCTTCGCTGTTGAAAAGCGCTTCCGGCCTTCGCCGGAATGACGGATAGGTGGAATGAGGTGAGATGTGCGACTGCGCTCTTACTTACTCCTCACTCCTCTCCACTCACTCCTCTCCACTCACTCCTCTCCACTCACTCCTCTCCACTCACTCCTCGCAATACTTCTTCGCAGCAAAAATATTGCGCTGCAAAAATATTGCGCCGCCGCAATACCACCGCCCCATGCCGCAGTTCTCATTTGTCCTACAAATAATTCTTGACAGGGTAAGCCGCGCGGGCCTAGTTTAATTTGTACTACAAATATACTTTTGTCGGGGCGTGGGGACGCTTCGGTGAAAGCCCGCCTGTGGCCGTTTAATACCTAAAGGACGAATTCTTCGATGAATGTCTCTGTATGGGCGCCTCGCGATCCGAACGTAGTTACTCCCGCTGTACGCAGTCGCAGCCTCTCCTTGCGGCGTGCGGTCAGTTCTCTTTTTCCGCGTTGCGCGTTGGCGCTTGGCTTATTTGGCGTTGCCGCGATGGCGAGCGCGCAAGTCAATGGCGTCGCGCATAAGCCTTATCTCGGCTGGAGCAGTTTCAGCCAGCAAACGCTCGACTCGAATTACCTGACCCAGGCCAACATGATCACGCAGTCCGACGCGCTGCTGTCGTCGGGTTTGCAGGCGCACGGCTTCGACTACATCAATATGGATTCGGGGTGGCAGGGGAGTTTTGATGCCAATGGTCGGCCGACGCCCAATCTGGCGATTTTCCCGGATATCAAAGGGCTGATCGATCACATCCACCAGAACGGACAGAAGGCCGGTATCTACTGGATTCCCGGTGTCGAGGAGCCGGCGGTGCTGGCGAACTCGCCGATTCTCGGCACGTCGTATCACATCCAGGACATCCTGGCGGTGCCATATACCGCCGGTAATGCATTCGGTGGTCCGGGTACGTCGCCGTATCACTACAAGATCGATTTCAGCAAACCCGGCGCGCAGGAGTACATCGATTCGGTCGTTGCCTTGTTTGCGTCCTGGGGCGTGGATTTCATCAAGCTCGACGGCGTTACGCCGGGCTCGTATAGCGACAACCTGAGCATCAACAACCTCGATGACGTCGCCGCATGGTCCAAGGCGATTGCCAAGAGCGGGCGGCCGATCTGGATGACGGTGTCATGGCAAGTCGATCAGGACTATCTGAGCACGTGGCAGCAGTTTTCCAATGCACGCCGTATCGATGACGACGTCGAGTGCGAAGGCCGTTGCGCGACATTGACCGACTGGCCGCGCATCTACAAACGTTTTCGCGATATCCCCGGCTGGGAGCACGCGACCAATGCGACGCTGGGATGGAACGATTTGGATTCGCTCGATGTCGGCGATGGCACGCTTGACGGTCTGACCAAGGATGAAAAGCGCTCGGCGGTGACGTTATGGGCGATGGCCAATGCACCGATGTATCTGGGTGGCGATCTCACCAAGATCGACGATTTCGGCAAACGCCTGATGACCAACGACGAGGTGCTTGCCGTCGACCAGTCCGGCAAGCCGGCCACTCAGGTACGGGGCGGCGATCAGCAGGTATGGGTTTCCGATCTCGGTCACGGCGACTATTACGTTGCCTTGTTCAATATGAATGCGATACCGGCGGTGGTCGAGTTGCCGTGGAATGAGCTCGGCATCAATGGTGCCTGGCGTGTACGCGACTTGTGGGCGCATACCGAACTCGGTAGCTCATGGCGTTCGTTCTCGACCCGACTGGAAGGCCATGGCGTGCGCCTGCTCAAGATCTCGGCGACGGGGCATGCCGCATCGACGCCCAGCACCAGCTACGAAGCCGAATCGGCGACGTTGGCCGGATCGGCAGGCGTGGCCAGTTGCAGCGGTTGTTCCGGTGGCAGCAAGGTCGGTGGTCTTGGCCTCGGCGCCGGTAACACCGTTACCTTCAACAATGTCTATGTGAGTCATGCCGGCGTCTATCTGATGCAGATCGACTCGTTGACGTTGAGTCTGCGTTCGTCGCTGTACAAGGTGAATGACGGTCCATTCCAGACCTTCAACTCCGGTGGCGGCAGCTTCCAGATTCCATCGGCAAGCACGGTGCCGGTCTGCCTGAAGGCCGGTTACAACAGCATCCAGTTCGGCAATCCGACCAGCTATCCGCCGGATATGGATCGCATCGTGATCAGCGGCGATGGTCGCGCGCCGCTGCCGGCAGCCACCGTGTATGAGGCCGAGGCGGCCAGTTTGGGCGGTACGGTGACCGCAGGTTTCAGCAACTACGCATCGGGTCTTTCCAAGGCGGGCAATATCGGCAACGGTGCCGCCAACAGCGTCACCTTCACCAATGTGACCGTCCCGGTATCCGGCGTCTATCAGCTGGAGATCGACTATATGACGAGCGGACAGCGCACGTTCTTCGTCACGGTCAACGGTGGCCAGGCGCGGCAGCTGGATCTGAACGGAAGTACGTTCGACGATCCGGTGCCGACGATCATTACCGTGCCGCTCAAGGCCGGTACCAATACGATCCAGATCGGCAATCCCAACGCGGGTGGCTATGCCCCCGATCTTGATCGCATCGTGGTGGCACCCGGTGCGGGTTTGGTCGGCGTCAGTACCCAGACTTGCCCGGGTAGCAAGTAGTTGCTGCTCGTTATTTTCCAAGAGAGTGCTGATGCGTAACGAAGTGCAGCAAGCGTGCCTGGATGAAGAACATGTCGATCTGATCGCCCGGCGCCGGTTCTTGAAAACGACCGGCGTCATGATGGCCACGCTGCCCTGGCTTGGCCTGCCCAGGTTCGCCCAGAGCCGCCCTGTACAACGCCCCGCCGGCCCCTTGCCGGCGGGCGCTTCAAAGCACGCGCTTTGGTATCGCACGCCGGCAGCGGAGTCGAACCTATTGCGCGAAGGCTTGCCGATCGGTAATGGACGTCTCGGTGCCTTGGTCGGTGGCGACCCCGCACTGAACTGTCTGTACCTCACCGATGCATCGATGTGGCTGGGCAAGCGCGATGTCGTGCTGGGCGACGAAGGCCAGTTTGATTACACCCCGGAGCACTTCGGCAGCCTGGTGATGCTGGCCAAGTTGTATCTGGCGGTGGAAGGACATGAGGCCGCAAACATCACCGAGTATCGTCGCGAACTGGACCTAGGCCAGGGATGTATTCGCGTTTCGTATCGAAAGGACGGTGTCGCGTATACGTGCGAGATCTTTGCCAGCTATCCGGATGACATGGTTGCGATCCATCTGTCGCAAACTGGTGGCGGTATCTACAACGGCACCGTCGAGTTGTTCGGGATGCACGGCGATACCTCGCGTGCGGACGCTGAAAGCGCAAGCTGCCATTTCGAAGGCGCTCTGGACAATGGCCTCAAGTACGCATCGAACATAAAGGCTTTTGCATCGTCCGGCACCGTGACGGCCGACGCCAAGGGTCTTCACTTTGCCAACTGCGAAGCGCTCACGGTCATCTTTTGCGGCGGTACCAATTACACGCCGGACGTCGCCAAGGGCTATATGGATGCCTCGCTCGATCCATTGAAGCGGTCGATCCAGAAAACCGAAGCTGCCGCGACGCAGACGCCGGCTACGCTGCTGCACACGCACGTAGTCGATTATCGTGCCTTGTTCGACACGATGCGTGTCGATCTGGGTGCATCGACGAAAGCGCAACGCGAGATGGACTCGTGGGAGCGTCTGCAGGCGCGGGCAGCGGCAGGCTCGCCGGCCGATCCGGAGCTTGAAGCGTCCTATCTGCAGTTCGGGCGTTATCTGACGATCGCCGGCTCGCGCGACAGTTTGCCGACCGGCTTGCAAGGCCTCTGGATAAACGACAACTCGCCGCCCTGGATGGCCGACTATCACAGCGATATCAATATCCAGATGAACTACTGGCTACCCGACCGCGCGGGCCTGCCTTCGTGCTTCGATGCATTGACCGACTATTGCCTCAGCCAGGTCACCTCCTGGACGGCGTCAACGCATCAACACTTCAACGATCCGCGTAACGTGTTTCGCAACAGCTCGGGCAAGATCGCCGGCTGGACGATGGGCATTTCCACCAATATCTATGGTGGTGGCGGCTGGCGGTGGCACCCGGCCGGCAACGCGTGGCTGTGCAACAACCTGTGGCAGCACTATCAGTACACCCAGGATCGCACCTACCTTGCGCGAATCTATTCGCTGCTCAAGGGGGCTTGCGAGTTTTGGGAGGCGCGGTTGTTGACCACTACCGTGACGGATCCGAAAACGGGTGTCGCGCGCGAGGTCCTGATCGACGACGCCGACTGGTCGCCGGAGCAGGGGCCGCTCGATGCCAAGGGCAACACCTATTCGCAGGAGTGGGTCTGGGATCTGTTCGAGAACTATCGCCAGGCAAGTGCACTATTGGGCAAGGACGCGGGCTATGCCGCATCGATAGCGCAGTTGCAGGCGCGTCTGTATCTGCCTGTGGTCAGCCCCAGGAATGGCTGGCTGGAGGAATGGATGAGTCCGGATAATCTCGGTGAACCGGGACATCGGCATCTGTCGCCGCTGGTGGGCTTCTTTCCTGGCGATCGCATCCGCACCGATACCAGCCCACCGGACGTGATCGAAGGCGTTGCCAAACTACTCGAAGACCGAGGCACGGGCGGTTATGGCTGGGCCTGTGCCTGGCGTGCGATGTGCTGGGCACGTCTGGGTGAGCCGGAAAAGGCCTATCAATTGTTGCTTACCAACCTGTCGCCATCGACGAACCATAGCAACGGCACGGCGCAGAACTTCTTCGACATGTACAAGCTGACCGATGGCAGCGATGCGTTCCAGATCGACGCCAACTTCGGCACGCCCACCGCCATGCTGGAAATGCTGATGAATTCGCGCCCCGGCCTGATCGAGCTGTTGCCGGCGCTGCCCAAGGCATGGGCGGAGTCGGGTAGCGTGACGGGGGTGGGCGCGCGCGGCGGCTTTCACGTCGACCTGTCCTGGAGGCATGGCAAGATCGCATCGGTTACGGTACGAAGCGTCGGTGGCGAACAGACGCGCTTGAAATGCGGCGACTGGACGAAGACGATTGCGCTTCGCCCTGGTACGTCGATCACTATTGAGCCAAAAACATGATGCTTACGATCAAAGCGATAACTCGGACTGCACTAACGGTGTTGTTGGTAGCCGCTGTCGATGTTGCGTCTGCGGCGCCGCAGGCCGATCAACGGATAGCGGTCTGGGCCCCCAGCATGACGGCCGGTGGCGCCGCCTTCAACGACAACACCGTGCGAATGGTCGCGCATCCCAGTGTGGGCGGGTCGCAAGTGCGCATCCGTTTGTCGAACCTGCGCGGTGCCACTCCGCTGAATATCGGCGAAGTAACGGTCGCCCTGCAGGCGCGCGATGCCGTGGCGGTTACCGGGTCGATGCATAAGGTGACGGTATCGCACGCGGACAGCTTCACCATTCCTGCCGGCCAGGAGCTGTGGAGCGATCCGATTCCGATGCAGGTCGCGGCAGAGCAGAACGTGTTGGTCAGCCTCTACCTGCCAGGGCAAACCGGTGCGACGTCCTGGCATTCCGATGCCTTCGATACGACCTATATCGCTTCGCAGAATCACGCCGGCGAGGTTGATGCATCCGCATACACAACCTCGAAGACATCCTGGTACGTATTGTCCGGCGTCGATGTCGCTTCGGATGGCGAGGGTACGGTGGTCGCGTTTGGCGATTCGATTACCGATGGCTACGACACGCCGAAAAGCGCTTACGCCCGCTGGCCTGATTTTCTCGCGCGCAGGCTGGCCAAGGCTCATCGCCACGTGGGTGTGGTCGATGCCGGCATTGGCGGCAATCGCGTCCTGACCGATGCACCTGTCAGTCAGGGCATCAGCGCAATCCAACGGTTTGGCCATGACGCGCTTGCCTTGCCGCAGGTACGAACCGTGATCCTGATGGAGGGCATCAACGATATCGGCAACCACGCCGGTGTCGGTGGCAGCATACTCACGGCGGAACAGTTGATCGGTGGTTACCGCGAACTCATCAAGCAGGCACACGCGGCCGGTATTCGCATTATCGGTGGCACCATGCTGCCTTACCGAGGCGCCGGGTATTACACCGAGGCCGGTGAGGCGATTCGCCAAGCGGGCAATCGCTGGATCCGCGAGAGCGGCGAGTTCGATGGGGTAGTGGACTTCGATCGCGCGTTGCGCGATCCGTCGAATCCTGCGGTTTTAAACGCGAGCTACGATTCCGGTGATCATCTGCATCCCAATGCACAGGGTATGCAGGCGATGGCCAGTGCGGTCGATCTCAACCTGCTGCGACAGTCTCGGGATAAAGCGCAGCATTGATAGTTTCCGCCATCTGTTGTGCGAGCGCGGCGTAGCTGGCCGCGCGGGGAACGCGCGCGCGCTTGGGTGCCTGGGCCAACAGATCGATTTTTTCATCGCCTTGCGCCGTCACTCGATAGGCGAACAGGCAGGCGCGCGGCGCATCCAGAAAAATGCGCATTTCCACGACGAAAAATGTTTCGTGCTCCACGTCGGGATCCGGCTGCACGAAGATCGACAGCATCCGGCCGCCCGTACGGCGCAATGAGCGCATGCTTTCTTCCAGCTCGATCACCAGATGGTGACCGTCCGGCACATCGAGGCTGTGGAACAGCACGCTGTCGAGCTCCGAGACCGCCTTGCGCACCTCGTTTTCGATGCGGCCAAGAAAGCCCACCCGCAATTCGCTGCGTGTGTAATGCAAGGGCATGGTCGCCACCTGCACTTGGCCCTTGTGCACGATGGTCGAGTGATTGATGCGCTGAAGCGTCAGCCCGGAGGCTTCATAGCTTTGCCCCGCGTTGCGCCCGCTGATGCAGGCCAGAGCCGACCAGGCGGCTTTGAGGTAATCCAGATTCGGTGCGGAATTCAGCATGCCTGTCTCGCTTGGGTGGTTCCACCGTGCGGTATGGAGCCCCGGGGATGGGGACTTCGTGCCGGCTCAAGATGGGTTATCGGCAGGGTGCTGGGGAACTTCAACGCGGGAAAAAGAAAGGGCCGCCCAGGGGCGGCCCTCCACGGCAGGTGTTACGGATGTTTCAGGGCGTGACCAGGGCATTGATGAATGCCGGTCCGATCGGGCTGCCCCAACCGGTCACCAGATCGAACCCGGCGACGGCCTTGAAGCCCGTGCCGCTACCAGCGGCTGGCTTGTTGCTGCCACTGGTGATGTCATGGAACAGGCTGTGATAGCTGGAGCTCAGCGCCAGCTGGTAAAGCTTCGGATTGACGAAGCCGACCGTGCCATTGCCTGCGGCCACCGACTGCTGATTGGCCAGCGCAAGCAGGCCGGCCCAACGCGGGGCGGCGTAGCTGGTTCCGGCCACACCGGTTTCCACCGAACCCTGGCTGACGGTAACGTTGTCGAAGTCCGCTTCCAGCGAGATATCCGGATCGTTGCGCAGCGTGGTCGAGCCCTTGTTGGTCGAGGTGATCACGCCGGCCGTGCTCTGGTACGACGGAATCGAATAGCCGGCCGGCTTGTAGAAGCCGCCGCCGCTGGCACCGTAGAGCCCTTCGAAGGTGTCGCCCCAGCCGGTCTCCGAGACCCATGCGCCGCCCGCGCCGCTGGTGGTCAGCGAGGTGCCGCCGACATCCAGGATGTTCGGGTCCAGTGACGGTGGGTCGAACGTCTGTGCGTTGTAGGCACCGTCGTCACCGCTGGCATTGAGATAGGTCTGGCCCTGGGTGGCGAACTGCTTGTAGATCGGATCGTCCGCGCTGCCAAAGTCACCGCCGCCCCAGGAACTGGTGATCACCTTGGCGGTATTGTCGGTCGCCATCTGGTTGAGCACGTCGGTCGCGCTATCGCCTTCATAGAACAGCACCTGCTTGAGGCCCGGCGCCATGCCGACGACGTTGCCGATATCCAGCACCTGCTCGCCGTCGTCGCAGCGCGAATTGCAGGTGCCGCTGAAGCCGTTCACCAGAACATTCTTGACCGGTACGGTCGAGGGGGTTCCGGTCTGGCTGTAGAACAGCGTCAGGTCCGCGGCCTTGTAACCTTCGAAGGAGAACACCGCAACGACCTGGCCGGCGCCGTTCAACGAGCCGGAGCCGTAATAGGCCTTACGAATATCGGTAGGCGTGTAGTTGCCGGACGGGCCAGAGCCTTCAGCATGTGCCAGCGCCTTGATCTGCTGGCTGATCGTACCGCGACGCATATGGTTGTGCGGCAGGCTGACATTGGTCAGGCCGGTGATCTTCAGAAGTGGCACGCCCAGATCCACGGTTGGTTCGCGATCGGGTGCAAAGAAGTTCCGGTTCTCGGTCGGATGCCGATAATTGCTGAGCTTGATGTGCAATGCGCGGTTGATCGTATCGACCGGCGCTTCAACATCGACCAGGCGGCGATTCGATACCGTGCTGGTGACATTGAAACCATTCACCTTGGCCCAGCCGACGACGGCGTCATAATCGGCTTGAGTGGGTGCGAAACGCGCGGTGAATTCTTCCGAGGTCAGATAATGATGATAATTCGGGCTGCTCGGATCGTAGATCGACTGAATCAGGCTGTCGAGTTCGGCTTCATTGCGCAGCGGTAAATTCAGCGCGAGTTTCAATGACTGCGTGCTTGGCGCATCGCTTACGCGTGCTGCCAGACCGGTACTGACGGCATCGGGTACCTGCGTCCGCATGACGCGGTAAATGCCGGCATCGGCCGCCTGCGCGTTGAAGCCGCAAATAAATGCGCTGGCGAAAATAAAGGCGGGAACGATTGCGCCGACGCTGGATTTGCCGTTCGGCTTGCGAAAGGGGACGAACTTCATAAGCGTGTTTCTCCAGTAGGTGGGATTATCTATCTGACCTCTTATGGAAAACTCATCGTGCATCCTTGCGAAAATCGTGATGCCTGAAGTTGAATGGCATCGTTTGATATAGACGAGTCGCGATAGAAAATGCCCACCATCTAATGCTCATGTTTTTTTTGTCACCCGATAAATTGTGACGAGGCGATCATATTCGGCGTTTGAATCATCGATTGCGATATTCAAAAAAAGAAGTCGCAAGCTCTATGCAAGCTTGCGACTCTCGAGATATTGACGAACGCTTCACGCAAGTTCTTTCTGCGCTATCGATACGCCATATAAGGGAGCTCGAATAACCTCAGTTTTCCCTATCGTCATCCCGGCGTAGGCCGGGACCCAGTGGCTTCGGTTCTCTGTTTTCGCGAGCGTGTTCGGAGCTTTTCGCGGGAACCCCGTGATGCGCCACTGGGTTCCGGCCTACGCCGGAATGACGACCAGGTAGTTATTCGAAGTTCCCTATAGCTGGCTCATGCCGCCATCAACAATAATTTCAGTACCGACAATAAAGGCGGACTCGCTGGCCGATAGATGCAGGATCGTGCTGGCGAGTTCTTCAGCGGTGCCAAAGCGGCCGACCGGGATTTGCGCCTGAAGCTGCGCAGCAGTGGCTTCATCCATGCCCAGCTTGCTGTGCAGTGGCGTGCGGATCGGCCCTGGGCTGACCACATTGACGCGTATGCCGCGAGGAAGCAGCTCGGCCGACAAGGTCTTGGCCAGCGAAATCACCGCCGCCTTGCTTGCGGCATACACGGAAGAAGCCGGCATGCCGATATGCGCGTTGATGGAGCCGTTGATGACGATCGACGCGCCCTGGTTGAGGAGTGGCAGCAGCGCCTGGATCTGGAAATACGCGCCCTTGACGTTCACATCGAACGATTGGTCCCACAGCGATTCGTCGACATCGGCAAAGGCCGCAAACTTGGCTACGCCGGCGTTGATGAACACCGCATCGAGGGTTAGGCCTTTCGCGGTGAGTTCTTTTGCCAGCTGTCTGGCGGCGGGCAGGGAGGCGGCATCGTTGCCGATGGCTACCGAGGCGGCTCCCAGTTCAGCCTGGGCTTGTGCGAGGGATGTAGCGTCGCGTCCGGTAATGACAACGCGCGCGCCTTCGGCGGCATACGCCTTTGCGGCAGCCAGGCCGATGCCGCTGTTGCCGCCGGTGACGAGTACGGTCTTGCCTTCGAAACGATTCATGGTGATGGACTCCGTCGTGGTGGATGTGTCTGGAACTGGTGCTCATGTTGATCCATGGTGGCTGGTTTGCCGTACCATGCTTTCGACGTACTCGTTCGAAAGGTTCGAATATGTTGTCCGACGACGAATTAGCCTTGCTGGAAGCCATTCAGGCCAGTGGAAGCCTGACCCGTGCGGCCGCGCGACTGGGAAAAGCGCCCTCGACCGTTTCGCATGCGGCGCGGCAGCTGGAGGCGCGCTTCGACGCGTTGCTGTTCGATCGGCGGCGCTATCGCTTGCAACTGACCCCGGCCGGCCAATTGCTGGCGCAAGAGGCGGCACGCTTGTCGTTGGACGTATCCCGCCTGACCCGGCGCGTGAAACAGGTGGCGCATGGTTGGGAAGACCGCCTGTGGATCGTGACGGACGAGCTTCTCGAGTACGAAACCCTGTTGCCGGTGGTGCGTGCTTTCGATGCGCTGGAATCGGGCGTTGCCTTGCGCCTGACGCACGAAGTACTTAGCGGTACGTGGGAGGCGCTGCGCGACGGACGCGCCGATCTGGTAGTGGGTGCCACCAACGAGCCCCCATCGATGCCCAGACTGCGTTGGTTCGAGTTGGGTGTCGTCGAATGGGTGTTTGCCATATCGCCTCGTCATCCGCTGGCCAAGGTCAATGAGCCGCTGCAGCAGGAGCAGCTCACGCCGTACCGGGCGGTCGTTGTTGCCGATTCGTCGCGCGGTGTCGACGGCCGCGGTTATGGCGTACTCGGCGGTCAGGCTACCTTGGCCGTGCCGAGCATGCGCGCGAAGATCCTGTCGCAACGCGAGGCTTTGGGCGTGGGCTGGCTGCCGCGTCATCGCGTATCTGCGTTGCTCCGTAGCGGTGATCTTGTCGAAAAGCGTGTTGCCGAGGAGCGTGAACCCAATACGCTTTATGTGGCGTGGCATAGCGATCATGAGGGCAGGGCGTTGGCATGGTGGCTGGAGCAACTGCGCAATCCACGATTGGCCAAGCGATTGACGCAGGGGATCAGCGTGGAGCCTTAGCCTGTGCGATAGGAGAGGTTCCCGCGAGTACCCGGCCCCCTCACCCCAACCCTCTCCCCCAGCAAAGCCAGGGGAGAGGGGGCAGGTTACGCAAGTGCGAAACACTGAGATTCTCCTCAGTTAGCTCCCTCTCCCCTGGCTTTGCCGGGGGAGAGGGTTGGGGTGAGGGGGGAAGCTTTAAGCCCTCGGCGCCAGAATCAACTCAAACCCACCCACGCATCCTATAAACCCACATCCCAAGATACTCCCGCAGACATCGCGCACTCAGCGTCAGCGCAGCCCGCCGTGGCCACCACGAACTGGATGGCCCCTGATATTCGTCCGGCGCAGGCGCAGGAATCACCGCCACACCTTGTCGCGCGAAGCTCGCTTCAGCACGCGGCATATGAATACCCGACGTCACCAGCAGAACATTCCGCAATTTCCGTTGCTTCAGAATGGCGATCGAATAAAGCGCATTCTGATGTGTATTGCGGCTGGCACCCTCGACGATCAGCGCCGCGTCCGGCACGCCCGCCTGTTGCAATCGGTGCGCCATCTTCAATGCCTGGTCGGAACCTGACAAAAGCAAGGTTCCCGCACGCCCATCCTGAAAAAGCTGCAAACCAAAACCAAGCCGGGTCGCTTGCATGTCGGGATCGTCACTGTTCCAGTCCGGATCGTTGGACAACTTTCCGCCGCCCAGCACGACGATGGCATCGGCCTTCGGATAGCCCGATGCGTCGCGTTGTGCATACGGCCGCTCCAGTCCGCGTTGCAGCCAGGTGGCGAATGTCGGTGCGGAGCACAGCGCAAGCCACAGCACGCCCAATGCGAGCGCCGATGCGCCTGCGCCATAACGTCGCCGATAGATAAAAAAGATACCGATGACCAACAGGAGCGCCGTGTGTAGCGCGGGGTGGGTCAGGCGGCCGAGCTGTTGGACTAAACCCATGGGATCCGTGTCGCCGAAAAGGCGTTGCGGAGTTTCGCAAGGAGCATGCCATTGCCCTATCCGACCAACGGCATAGGCCGGCTAGCTGAGCTTTCTAGATCGTTTGCGATCGTTTTCGTCAAGAGCAACTAGTGTAGTGTGGTTCACAGTTTCAGACATTGGTGTGAGCCCAAATGAAGAATTTGCGCAGCCTTTTGATCGTAGGTCTGGCCGCCGTGTTGACCGCATGTGCCACGGGCGGAAGCACCAGTGCGCCACCGAAACCGGCAGGCGATGCGCAGGCGGTCAATACCTATTTGATCGGTGTCGACGATCAGTTGCAGATCACCGTGTGGCACAACCCGGATCTGAGCGTCAGCGTGCCGGTTCGCCCGGACGGCAAGATTACGGTGCCGCTGATCGGCGACGTCGTTGCCGGCGGCAAGACCACCGAAGAAGTCTCCGGTCAGATCAAGGACAAGCTGCAATCGTTCATACGTGACCCGCAGGTTGCCGTGATTCTTACTGCGCTACGCAGCCACGAATATCTATCGCGCGTGCGTGTGACCGGCGCCGTGCGCAGCCCGATTTCGATTCCGTACCGCCAGGGCATGACGGTACTCGATGCCGTATTGGCGGCCGGCGGTACGACGGAATTTGCCGCACCCGACCGCACCGAGCTGTATCGCAGGAGCAGTGATGGCGACAACACCACGTCATATGCGGTGCGCCTGGAAAAGATTCTGCAACAGGGTGACCTGGCCAATAACTATCCGGTGCAGCCCGGTGACGTGATCACGGTGCCGCAGCGAGCTTTCTGATGTCACGGAAGCGGTTTCAAAGGGATTCAAGGGGGATGTCATGAGCGCGGAATTAGTACCTTTCGGCGGGGCGTTGCCCGCCTTGATCAGCGAAGCGCGAAGGCGCCGTGTCGGACTGGCGCTGCTGTTTGCCGTTATCGCTCTGGTCGCGCTGGCCGCCGGCCTGTTGTGGCCGAAGAAATACGAGGCGTCCACCACCATTCTGGCGCAGGAAAGCAGCATCATCACGCCGTTGATGGAGGGGGCTGCATCGCCCACCGCCAACAAGAACCGCGCGGGCATCGCGCGTGACGTGATTTTCAGTCGCAAGGTGATGGGCGAAATACTGGCCATCGGCGGCTGGATGGCGACGAACCCTACGCCGGTCGAGCAGGACCGCCTTATCGAAGGCATCAAGTCGCGCACCATCGTGCAGACCTCGCGCGACAACCTGATCACCATCAGTTATTCCGACTCCGATCCCAAGCGGGCCTTTGACGTCACCCGGCAGTTGGCCCAGTTGTTCATCAGCGAAAGTCTGGCATCCAAGCAGCGCGAGAGTCGCGACGCTTATGAGTTCATCAACAGCCAGGTGGAAACCTATCGTAAAAAGCTTACCGACGCCGAAGACAAGCTGAAGATCTATCGCGACGCCAATGCAGACGCGCGGCCTGGCAGCGAGGCGGATACCAATACCCGGATCAGCCAGTTGCGCACGCAGATCGAAAGCACGCGCATGTACATGATGGAGAAGCAATCGCAGCAAGCAGCACTAGCTGCGCAATTGAACGGCGAATCCGAAGTCAATGCGGTGCAGACCACCGGTGGTCTTTATCAGACCCAGCTGGCCGGCCTGCAGAGTCAGCTCGACACCTTGCTACTGACATATACCGACGAATACCCGGACGTGATCCGCCTCCGGCATCAGATACAGGATCTGCGCCAGCAGCTGGCGCAGTCCGAACAGCTCAAGCAGAGCGCCGAGCGCTCCGGCACGCCGATGCCGTTGGACAACGCCGTGCAGATGAATCCGCTGTATCAGCAGCTGAAGATTCAGCTCGCTGGCGCGCGCGGCGACGCCGCCGGTGCGGCAGCGCGGATCGGCGCCAGCGAGTCGATGTTGCAGGCCGAGCTGGAACGCAGCAAGCGCATCGCCAATTCGGAAAACGTGACTGCCGAACTGACACGTGATTACAACGTCAATCGCGATGTCTACCAGGACTTGCTCAAGCGCCGCGAAAACGCTCGCGTGTCGATGAATCTGGACGCCGAGCAGCGTGGTCTCACCTTCCTGATCCAGAACCCGGCGGTGATGCCGCTGACCCCCTCGGGTCTGCGCTTCATGCACTTCAGCGTGGCAGGCCTTGCCATGTCGCTGGCGGTGCCTTTCGGCCTGCTGTTTGCGCTGGTTCGCTTCGATCCGCGTGTGCGTTCGGCCTGGCAGCTCGAACACACCACGGGCTTGCCTGTGCTGGCGTCGATTCCATTCTATCCGACACCGCGTGATCGCCGGCGCGAGCAGCTGAACAATTCGATGCTGCTGCTGATAGTCGTCGGGGTAGCCGCCATCTATCTGGCCCTGTTCTGGCTCCGGATGAAGGGGTAGATATGAAGAACGAAGACAGCGAGAAAATGTTCTCCCATCACATCAGCGATGTGCTGGAGGCCGCGGCCAGCAGCATCGAGACGCGCTCGTCGCATAGTCACTCGATCGCGCTGATGAGCGAGCAGGCCGGTGCGCTCGCTCCGCTGCAGCTTGAAGAGCGTCGCATGATCCATCGCGAAGAGTCGGCTCGCCGGCACTCCGATGCGTTTCGCGGCATTCGCACGCGTCTGCTTGAACTGGCGGGTCGGCAAAACTTCGTCACGCTGGTGGTTTCGGTCAGTCCGCATTGCGGTGGCAGCTTCGTTGCGCGCAATCTCGCCGCGGCCTTTGCGTTTGACGAAACCAAGACCAGCCTGCTGGTGGATTGCAATCTTCGCTATCCCAATCAGCACAAGGAGCTGGGCGTCCTGCCGGTCAATGGCGGCCTGATCGATCTGCTGGAGCATCAGGCGCGCGGCATCGAATCGATCATCTATCCCACCGGCATTCCGCGCCTGCGCCTGATTCCGTCGGGCAGGGCACGGGAAAACGGTGGCGAATATTTTTCTTCGTCGCGGATGCGCACAGCCATCGATTCGCTGCGCAGTCGCTACGCCGATCGCTATCTGTTTCTCGACGGGCCGGCCATCAAGGGCTCGCCCGATGCACGCATTCTGTCGGACCTGGCCGATTTCGTGGTGGTGGTCGCCGGTTACGGCCGCGATACACCGGCATCGATCAGCCAGGCCGTGGCCAATTTCGAGCCGGACAAGCTCGCCGGAGTGGTTTTCAATCAGCCGCCCTAGAGCGGTTTTCAACGCTGTCGATGCACAACTTCACGTCGCTAAAGCTACCGGGAAAGGATGATGCCGGCTTCCACTACGCTTGCTCGTGCTCTTTTGCTCGTGTTTGCCGCCGCCCCTGGCGCGGTATGGGCGGGCAAGTTCGACTATTCGCTGTATATGGGCATCGAACATAGCGACAACATCGCGCTGAGCACGACCGACCCGGTCAGCCAGAACGTACTCATTCCTGGGCTCAATTTTACCTATCAGCAGCAAGGCTCCACGTTTCAGGCGAATGTGCTCGGTACGCTCGAGTATCGCGATTATCCGGGGAGTCGCTTCGACAACCAGACCCAGACCCAGCTCGCGGGGCAGGCTAACTGGACGGTCTTGCCGCAGCGGCTGGACTTGTCCGTTGAAGACTATGCGGCCGTGCAGCCGGTGGATTCGCTGGCGAGCAATGCGCCCGACAACCAGCAGCAGACCAACGTGCTTTCGGTGGGTCCGACACTGCATCTGCAGTTCGGCGACGCCATGCGCGGCCAGGCCGAGCTTCGCTACATCAATAGCTATGCGTCGAAAGTCAGCGAGTTCAATTCATCGCGTGGTGTTGCCGCGTTTCGTTTGTTCCGCGATATCAGCCCCACCGACCAGTTGTCGGCCAACGTTGAAACGCAGCGGGTGAGTTTTGAGAACGGTGCCGATGCCGGCCCGAATTACACGCGCAATGAAGGCTTTCTGCGTTACACCAGCAAGTTGGCGAAATTCAACGCCGATATATTGATTGGTTGGTCGCAACTGAGCTTCGATCACGCGCCCAGCGATTCCAGTCCGATGGCGCGCGTGACGCTGGGCTGGCAGCCGACCTTGCGCACGGGATTCACGGTGTCCGGATCCTACGAATACGCGGATGCAGCACAGGACATGATGCTCACGCCGGGGCAGACCACGATTACCGACCTCGGTGGCGGCACCGTGACTGGGAGCGGCATCAGCACGGGTAGCGCCGTCATCGATTCGCAGGTGTATCTGCAGCGATTGCTGGAGGCGACGTATACGTTCAACACCGAGCGCTGGACGTTCTCGGTCGCACCTGTCTATCGGAAGCTGCATTACCTCAACGACCCGACGTTCGATCAGGTGGGGCGTGGCGGTAGCCTCAATGCAACCTATCGGTTGCGGCCCACCTTGCTGCTTTCGGCGTTCGCCGCCGGCGAGAAGCTCGAATACCAGACGCTCAATCGCACCGATCGAACCCTGCGTTTCGGTCTCGACTTGAACAGCCAGTGGACACCGCATTGGAGCTGGCACGCATCGGTGATCCGCCAGCGGCGAAACAGTAACGCGGTGGATCAGAGCTATCGCGAAACCGAGCTTTTTTTTGGCGTGGTGTACCGGCGATGATGATTACCAGTCCAGAAGTCGAGCTGCCCTTTTACTTCGGCGACGACGCGGCGCTGTTCGGACTCTTTCATGCCACCGGTGGGCCCGCGCGTCGCGCAGTGCTGCTGTGTCCGCCGTTGGGTCAGGATCATATCCGCTGCCATCGGCTGTATCGCCAGCTGGCCAATGCCTTGGCGGGCGAGGGTATTGCCGCGCTACGTTTCGACTACTACGGTACGGGCGATTCCGCTGGCGGGAGCGCGGATGTCGACTGGGATCGCTGTGTTGCGGATATCGCCACCGCTGCCGACGAATTGCGCAGGCGTAGCGGCGCCGACCGGGTGATTGCCTTTGGTGCGCGCCTGGGCGGCAGCATGGCCATCGCCGCGGCCCCCGCCGCTCGCTTCGCCGGCCTGGTGGCCTGGGATCCGGTGTTCGATGGCGGAAGCTACGTGTCGCGCCTTGATGCCATGCAGTCGGCGTTGCGGCAGGACCGACAACGATTCACACGTCCGCGTTCGGCATCGGATGTCGCCGAGCAATGGTTGGGATTTGCGACCAGTGAGCGCTTGCGCGGCCAGATTACCGAATTGCAGCTGGATACCTCGTCGGTGCCCACGCTGGTACTGGACTCGCTCGGCGAGCTGCCTGACAACGGCGTAACCAATATCTCGGTCAAGAGGCTGGAGCCGGCCGCGCCCTGGGACGATCTGAATCGTCTGGAGGTGGCGATCTTGTCGCATCCGCTCATTCAGACCGTGACCAGCCATGTGAGGGCCTCGGCATGACACGCGAGCAGGCCTTTCGTTTTGGGCGCGCCAGGCACCTGGTCGGTATCGCCGGGGTGCCTGACGAAGCGTCAGCTGCCGTCGGCGTGATCGTGCTCAATGCCGGCCTGGTTCATCGCATCGGTCCGTTCCGCCTGCACGTGGAAATGACCCGGCGTCTCAATGCCCAGGGCTATCCAACCCTGCGTTTTGATTTATCCACATTGGGCGACAGCGGCTCCAGCGGCGAGTCGCAGACGAAAGTGCAGCAGGTTTGCGCCGATGTTGACGATGCCATGACGCTGCTCGGGCAGCAGGCCGGTTGCAATCGTTTCGTTTTGATTGGTCTTTGTTCCGGCGCGCAGAACGCCCACAGCGTGGCCTGCAACGACAACAAGGTGGCCGGCGTGGTGTTTCTCGACGGTTATGCGTATCGCACCTTTGGCTATCGCGTGCGGCACTACGTCCCGCGCCTGTTCGATATGGAACGTTGGCGTCATGCGCTTACGCGTAGCCGCAACCAGCAGGTTGCTGCACCGCGCAGTCCGGAGCCGGTCTTCGCGGTAGCACCTTCGCCGCAGGCGGTCGTACGCACGGATCTGGCCGGCATGATCGAGCGCGGCATGCGGCTGTGTCTGATCTATAGCGGTGGCATCAGCAACTACTTCAATCACGCGCGCCAGTTTCGCGAATGCTTTGGCAGCGTCATGAGCCATCCCTACGTCAGTACCAGTTTTCTGCGGGAAAGCGACCACACCTATATCTTGACCGGCGATCGCCACCGCTTGCTCGACAACATCGAGCACTGGATAGCAGAGAACTTCCCTATCGTTAAAGCGGGTACACGAGCATGAACAAGGTTCTTGTTACCGGAGGCGCCGGCTATATAGGCAGCCATGTGGTGCAGCAGCTGGTTGCGCGTGGCGACCGTGTCGTCGTGATCGACAACCTGAGCACCGGTTTTCGCGAAGCGGTACGCGGTGCCGAGCTCGTCGTCGGCAACGTTGGCGATACCTCGCTGGTTTCCCGGGTGATTGCCGAGCATCAGGTCGACGCCGTCCTGCATTTCGCGGCGCACACCGTGGTGCCCGAATCGGTAAGCGATCCGCTCAAGTACTATGGCAACAACACCTGCAATACCCGTAATCTGTTGGCCTGCTGCGCCGAGGCCGGCGTGGGCAAGTTCATTTTTTCGTCCACGGCCGCGGTGTACGGCTTTACCTCCGATGGCGTTGCCGACGAAGACACGCCGACCCAGCCGATCAATCCATACGGCACCTCCAAGCTGATGTCCGAAACCATGTTGCGCGATCACTGCGCAACCGGCGCCATGCGGCATGTCATTCTGCGCTACTTCAATGTGGCTGGCTGCGACCCGCAGGGGCGCATCGGGCATTCCACGCCGCAGGCGACCTTGCTTATCAAGGTGGCCTGCGAGCACGCGGTCGGCAAGCGCGCAAGCCTATCGGTGTTCGGTACCGACTACGACACGCCCGATGGGACGGGGATCCGCGACTATATCCATGTCGACGACCTGGCCTCGGCGCATCTGCGCGCCCTCGATCATCTGCGCGACGGCGGCGACTCGCTGACGCTCAATTGCGGTTATGGACACGGCTACAGCGTGCGCGAGGTGATCGATGCCGTGGAGCGCGTCGGCGGGCAGCCGTTGAACGTGCTCGAGCTGCCGCGCCGTCCGGGGGACTTGCCCAAACTGATTGCCAGCAGCATGCGCCTCAAGCAGGTGCTGGGTTGGCAACCGCAATACGACGATCTGGACTTCATCGTGCGCACGGCGCTGATGTGGGAGTGGCAGCTCGCCCGTAAATCGCCATTGACGTCGGTGGCCTAGCCGATGGTTGTCGTATGCCAAGGATACTGATTCTGCTAGCCGGCATCGTCGCCATGACGATGGCTGCGGGTGCCTTTGCCAAGGGAAGCGCACCGAAGCCGGCGTCCTTGCCGCCAGGCGTGGTGCTTGAGCAAAGCATGGTGTTGCACAGAAACGCTGGGACGGATGCCGATGTCCAGGTGACGGTGGGCATTCCGTTTCCGCCAGGCATGCTGCGCGATGCGCGCCTTGTACGCATCCTCGACGACAAGGGCATGGAAGTGCCCGCGGCAGTCCAGGCGACACTGTTGTGGTATGCCAAGGACGGTAGCGTCCGTGCGGTGCGCGCCCAGTTTCGTGCGCACTTGGACGCCAAGCCGCCTACTTATTATTTTGCACTCGGTCAGCCGCGACAGCGTGATCTTGCCGCTTGGCCTTATGCAGATGGGCTGGTCGACAGCGGGCAAGGGTTGCGCGCCCCGGCGGTACTGGCAACGTTGACACCGAGCTGGCTATGCGCCTCGTTGCTGGCTGGCCCGCAACTGCCGGCCGCGTCCGACGAAGCGTATGCCGGCTACGTTGCCGCGCAGTTCCAATGGGCGAAGAAGCTACCGGCGAGCGACCCGACGGCCTGGCTGTTCGACCGTCCCTCGACGCTTTACAAGGCTTATATACGCACCGGTCGTTTCGACTATCTGCAGGCGGCCGATCTCAGCTATCGCTTCTACATGAAATACATCCGTCGCGATGGCTTGCCTATCAGCCCGCAATGCGCCGGCGGCTGGACCTATGGCGACAAGCCTTGCGACGTGAAATATGTCTACCTGGAACCGATCCTGCTTTCGCTGGCCCTGACCGGCGACGACAGTGAGCACGATGCGGCCACGGTCGACCACATGATGACGCTTTGGCAGAACGGCGGTTGGAACAATCGTGCCGGCCCTTATCGGCATGCTTCGGACTATTTCACCGAACGGCTGGCCGGGCTTGGCTTGCTGGAAACGGTCAGTGGCTACGAGCTGACCGGCGACAAGCGCTATCTGGAACGCATCAACGAGCGCGTCGGCTGGCTTTACGATCATCAGCACAACAATCCGGACCAGCTGGGCAACGACGGCTCGTGGCGCAACAGTTGGAACCTGCACGAGAACGATAGCTGGAATCCCGACACTGACGTGCGTGGCAGCTCGCCGTGGATGACGGAGAATATTATCGACGGACTGTGGCATGCATGGTTGGTGACCGACGATCCGCGCATCCCTGAAATGATTACCGGCTTCGGCCGGTATCTCGAACGTTATGGTTGGATCGCGCAGGAACGGTTGGTCCATCCGCATGATTGGCGCAATCCCTGTTCCGGTGCCGGAGGACAGATCGCCTGGTACTGGTCGTCCGCGCATGCGACCGACAAGGCCATCACCGGTATCCAGGAATCGGAAGGCTGGTACAGCGACGCGCATAACGTCGAGCTGGGATTGCCGATTGCCGCGGCCTATTACTTCGAGCGCGACCCGACGCAACGCGCCGCTCTGAAGCATCGTTTCGATGCCCTGGCCGCCTCCTACGACAAGACCTGCGCCGCTGCCGACGATACCTTGCGGCGCTTCAACTGGAACAACCGCGGCAGCGGTGTCGCGCAATGGCTGATCCGCCAGCCGCCAGGTAGTGGCGCTGCGCTCACGATAGCCCGGCGGGCTACGCCATGAATCGTCGTCTGGCCGTACTGCGTAGCGTGACCATCGTTTCGGTGTCGAGTTATATCGAATACGCGCTCGGCCTGGTCGTCAGCATCTGGATTGCACGAGCGTTGGGACCGGCCGACTTCGGCCGTTACGCGTTTACCGTATGGTTGTGCGGCTGGCTGATTACCTGCAGCAACCACGCCCTGACGACATCGTCGACCAAGTTTATCGCCGAAGCCGACGGCTCCGGCGCAACCTCTATTGCATCGCATATCGCCTATCGCCTGAGTCAGGTGCAGCATCTGAGCTCGCTGATCGTGATGGCGATCTTTCTGCTGGTCGTCTTTATCGTCAGGCCGGACGAGTGGGAGGGCTTCCTCTTGCCAGTGACCGGCCTGGTCGTCATCGCGACGGTGGCCAAGGCCAACTACGGCATGCTGGTGGCCATCGAGAAAGGCCAGGAACATTTTGAGCCCGAAGCGATAGCCGTGGTGGGTGCGGGAGCCATCGGTATCGTGCTGGTGATCGGGGCGACGCTGGCACATGCAGGGCTGTTGGCATTCATCGCACTGTTTGCGATTGCGTCGCTGCTGCTCAATCTGATCAACCGATTTGCCTATCGTCGTTACTGTCAGCCTTATGAAGCCGGTCCGATCCCCGTGGAGATGCGTGCGCGGTTGTCGCGGCATCTGCGACTGACGGCGATGCTGGTACTGCTGGGCTCCTTCAAGGCCGGTACTTTTGAGGTGTTCCTGCTCAATACGTTCAGCGGTTCCACGGCGGTAGGTTTCTTTGCTATCGCGGTGACACTGACGCGCGGCGCCGTGCAGCTTTTCTCGGTGGGACTGACCAGCACCTTGCTGCCTTACATGGCCAAATCGTTCGGCGAGCACGGCCACGACCGTACGGCGTATTTCCTGGCCGAGGCCACGCGTTTCTATTGGGCTGTCGGCTTGATCATCGCGGGGCTTGGCTTTGTGACGACACCTGAGATCGTCACCTTGATGTACGGCAACCGCTATGTCGATGCCATCCCGGCGATCGAGTCCTTCCTGGTCCTGGCTGGCTTGCTGCTTATAGGAAACGGGATCGGCGCCTTCCAGACCGTGGTGGACCGGCAAGCCGATCGCGTGCGCGTGACGGTCGTTTCGCTTGTCGCCAATGCCGTATTCGGGCTGTTGCTGGTGCCTCCGCTTGGCCTGCCGGGTGCCGTACTCGCTTATGCGGCAACGCGACTGACCGAGCTGGGCCTGGCGATTTATTACCTGCGCCGTGCCACCAGCCACGGTCTGCCGGTGGCGGCCATGGCAAAGTTGTTTGTGGTCGGAGCGGCGGCCACGGGGGCTGCCTGGCTGGTGACGGCATGGACACCGGGGCACTACGGATTCCTGCTCGGTAGCGTCGTGTTCGTCGCCATCTTCACGCCGGGCAGCGTGTGGGTAGGGTACTGGAGCAGTGACGACTTCCGCTTGATGGCCTCGATCGCCGCCCGGCTCGGTCCGCCAGGACGAATGGTGATGCGGGGCTTGAACAACCTGCAGCGGCCTCCTGCGAACTCTCTGCCATGACCACGCCTCAGGAAGCGCGCTTGTCCTGTACGGTGATCGGCACCACCGTGGCGTTGCATGCATCGCGCGACGAATTGGCGCGACTGGCCGAAACCACGGGCGCTGCCTCGGGCATCGTCCAGCACCCCGATTGGCTGGCGTTCGAGTTGGCGTGGCGTGGTTCGGAGGCGACCCTGCATCTGGTGGTTGCCAGCAACGGGCTGGGGCAGGTGATTGGTTACGCGCCCTTCCTGGTGGAGCAGCACCGCGCCCAACTGGCGCTGGGCAAGTATCGGGTTTCGATCTACCGCGGCCGGACATGGCGTTTGCTGGGTGCCGGCGTCGTGGCATTGCCCGACGATCGTTCACTGGTCGAGCGGATGATTGCCGACGTGTTGCAGCGGGATCGTTCGGTGCGTGTCATGCGGATCCAGGAAACGGAACTGCCTAATCGATTTGCTGCCGCGTTGTCGCAAGGTAAACGGACGTTCGCCACTGTCCAAGCCAATCTGCTCGATCAACTGAACTGGGTGATCCAACCGCAAGGCTCATCGGCGGCGTACCTGGCTACGCTCGGTTCGAAACGGCGCAATGATCTGACGCGGCGGCTGCGCAATGTGTACAAGAAGCTGGGCGATCAGGCTGAGTTGCGCCTGTTTGATCGTCCGGAGCAGATCGACGAATACGCGGCGCTGATGAACCAGGTCTATGCACGTAGCTGGCATGCATCCGCGCAGGCGATCGATTGGGAGCTGCCCGCGCGACGCAACCTGTTTCAGCATTTGTCCACAGGAGAGCAGGTTATCGGTCATATGTTGATGTTGGGTGAGCGTCCGATCGCTTATGTGCATGGTTATCGGTTGGGTGGGCGCTATTTGCTCGACGATACGGGATATGACGAAGAGTTCGCATCGCTGGGGGTGGGGGCGGCGCTGGTGTTTCAGGCGGTGCAGGATTTGCTTGATCGTTATCCTGGGGAAGTTATCGATTTTGGGTATGGCGATAATCAGTACAAGCGGGTGCTTGCTGATCGGCAAACCGCATGTGGGTCGCTGTATGTGGTTCGTGGGGTGTTGCCGCGGCTTTGTTTTGGGTTGATTGGGCCTGTGCGGTGGTTGTATCGGCGTGTACATAGGGCAATGCGTAGTGCAAAGCCCCCCTCACCCCAACCCTCTCCCCCGGCATAGCCAGGGGAGAGGGAGCTTGACCGAGGTGACCTCAGTGTTTCGCACTTGCGCTACTTGCTCCCTCTCCCCTGGCTATGCCGGGGGAGAGGGTTGGGGTGAGGGGGCAGCGATGCGCAGCGAGCCATCCCCACATCAACGCGCCCTCAACAAACTCCCACGCACTACACGATAAACCGGCCGAGCCCAGCGCTTCAGCGGCTTCTTCGCATTCCACGCCAACCATTGCAGTTGCCGGGCGCCTTGCTTGCCCAGGGCAAGCGCGACTGCCAGCGATGCCGGTGAGTCCTGCCAAAGCGCGTATCGGCCCAATACGGTGCAGCCATCCACTTGCCATGTGCTTGTGGAGGGTTCGGAGGTAAACAGGTAACGGATGCCAGCGGCGGCTGCCGCTCTTGCCACATCGGTCGAATAAAATCCGCCCGGTACCGAACCGACGGTGACCGGTTCGCCCAGCAAGTGGCTCAGGCGATCAGTACTCAAGCGCCACTCCGAGGCAAGAACGGTGGGCGACAGCCTGGACATCTCTGCCGGATGCGTATGCGAATGGGTGCCTACGACATGACCGGCCGCGCGTAGCGCGAGTATGTCGCTGTAGGTGACAAAGCCGGGTGTGCCGATGTGCGCCGTGGTGATGAAAAAATGCCCGATCATGCCGTGCTCGGCCAGCACGGTAGCTACCGCGGCGGCACTGGCGCCGCCGTCGTCGAAAGTGAGCAGACAGCGAACGGCGCCGGGTATCGGCTCGGTCAGGACCGAGTCGAACGACAGGCCCGATTGTGCAAGCGCGGCGAGGTGGCGGGCGAACGCGGTGACATCGAGCTTGTAGTGTGCGGCAGCCGGGCCGGGAAACCCGCTCGCATCGCTCGCCCCAGGGACGACGACATCGTGATACATCAGCGTGGCGCAGCTCATGAGGTCTGGACTCGCATGGCGTCGCGTTGCCAGCGTAGATAACGCGTCAGCCAGGGTTGCCCCCACGCGGCGCTGGCGCGGTTGCTGGTATCCAGCGGTTTCGCGGTGCCGGCCTCGATGTCCTTGAGTCGCGTGGCGATGGCGTCGAGGTTTTCCATCACGACGCGGTACTGGATCACCACATGCGATTCCTGGCGCTCGTCGAACGAGTAGCGGTAATAGCCATAGACGGGCCCGGTATCGACGCCGGCATCGACCTTGAGCAGGGTCATGCCGACCCGGTCGAGATCGCGTTGCGCCAGCGCCCAGAAGCAACCATGCGCGTTGCGATATTCGGGGCATATCCCTGGGTGCAGCACAAAGCAGCCCAGTCGTGGCAGTTTGATCAGCTTCTTCTTGATCAGTTGCTTGCAGCGGGCAAGGACGAAGTCGGGCTTGGCCTTGCGCAGGAAGGCCATCACGTCGGCATCGTTGACGTCGCTGGCAACGATGACGGGAACCTGCGGTGGCGAGCCGTAGCGATTGTGCATGGCCGTCAAGGCCCACTGCATCCAGTGGCGGTCGCGGGTAGCAAGCGCCAAGCGCTGATAGAGCCGCATGGCCACGACGTCAAGGAACCGCATCCAGCCGACCCGCCGGATTTCGCGGCGCACGCGGGCGCGTTTCTGCGCCGAGGTTTCCTGCAGTACGACGACGCCGGCCAGCTGAGAAAACGACGCCAGCCATGCGGCAAGGCCTTCGCGGTCGAAATCGTCGCCGGCATGGCAGATCAGCACGCTACGCATAGGCCATCCCCTTTGACGGTACCGGCAGCTCGAAATCCCGCCAGGCGTTGGGGTTGCCGTCTTTACCGGCTTCGGCGGCCTTGATGATGTTGTACATCTCGCGCGAAGTGACGTAATGCAGGACGTGATTTAAACCGTCGTTGTACGCCCGCTCCAGGTGATCGTGCATGGTGTGCGCCGCGGCGCCGAGCAGGGTGTCCATATCCCGCTCCTGCGTGCCATGCGTGTGCACCTTGATAAAGATCCACTCCGGCCGTCCTTCGACATGGATGCCTGTGCGCACCCACGCATCCACGCGAGCCGGCGTGGGCGGGCAGGCCCGCCGCACATCGGCATTCTCGATACGGGGAATCAAGCCGAACCGGCGTTCGCGCCAGTTCAGTCCGAGCGGGCCCTGCACGATCATCAGGTCGCCCGATGGTTTGCCGCCGACGCGAACCGGCACGCCGGTATTGTGCGATTTCGGTCGCAGCGGGTCGTCGGTGGCGTAGTAGATCGAATTGATGGTACGCGTCTGCGTGTCGCTGGGCGCCGAGGGCAGGGTGAAGTCGGCATAGCAGCCCAGCTCGCGCAGCAGGATCAGCTCATTGTTGATGCCGCACCAGCGCCCGTCTGCGCGTGAGTTGTCCAGGCACCAGTTGCCGTGGATAAAGCCGAAGCGCAGCTGTCCGGTTACCGGGTCGCGCGGCAGGGCACCGTGACGCTCGTGCAGCAGCTCGTTGAAACGCGAAATGGTTTCGCGAAAGTTTTCCGCCGTATCGTTGTCGTGGTGCAGGTGGATCTCAAGCTCGCCATAACCGTCGGCGCAGAGCGCGGCTACCTTGTCCAGATGTTCCTCGAGATATTCCTCTTCCGGATAGAAGAACGTGTGTTGAGGATGGCGGCCGTCGGCATCGCGATGAGCGGAGGCCAGCGACCGGTAGTCCCGGCACCAGCGGTCGACGCGTGCGCGCTGGGTTTCCAGGTCGACCTTGCCCCAGGCCGGTTCGAAGTGGTCGACGAAGCAGAACATCACATGGACCGGCCCTTTGGCCGGAGCCGGCCGGCGTCGGCGCAGATAGCTGCCTAGCCAGATCTGCATGTTTCGCGCACGAATCGCCCAGGCCAACAGGCCGATCACGAGTACGACAAACGCGATAACCAGCGCGATCAGTATCGTCCACATCAGCGTGACTCCGTGGCCGGCAGCAGCCCAAGCAGCTGCTCGGCGTTGTTGCGCCATTGGCGTTCGCGCACAATGTAGTCGCGTGCCGCGGCGCCGACGCGACGGCGTTCTTCTTCCTGCGTGGCCAGGTCGAGTACGCGCTGCACGCAGGTGGCCGTTTCGCCTTGCGGGAACAGCCAGCCGGTATGGCCGTCGCCGATGACCTCGGCCACCGGCGCGTAATCGGGTGCCACGACGGCCACACCCATGCCCATGAACTCGAACAGTTTCATGGGTGAGCCGTAGCGGTTCGAATTGGGCAGCACAGCGTAATCCATGCAGGCGATCCAACTGGCGATCTCGTCATGGGCGACGCGGCCGGGCAACAGCACGCGATCGGCTAGCCCGCGTTCGGCGACCAGCGTGCGTACGGCGGGCAGGGTGCGCCCGTCGCCGACGAAGACCAGGGCCAGTTGCGGTACTTCGGCAAGACGCGCGGCGATCGCTTCCACAAACGCATCGACGCCATGCCAGTGTGCGAACACACCGATATGGCCACAGACGATGCGTCCGGTCAGCCCGCGTTCGGCACGCAGGCCGGCATGGTCGAAACGCGACGGATCGAAGCGGGCCAGGTCGACCGCATTGGGCGAAATCACCGCAGGGGCTATGTCGCCATACGCCGTTTCGGCCTGTTCGCGGAAGTAGCTGGAAATGAACACAAGGCCCGTGCATTGACGCATGCACCAACCTTCGATGCGGCGTGCCAGCGCTTTCAGTCGTAACGGGCGCACGCGCTCGACCAGGGCCGAGTCGTTGATTTCCAGGATGATGGGAATGCGCCGCCACCGCGCGAGCCATACCGTCGCAAACAGGAATAGCGAGTAACGCTCGTAAATAAGCTGCGGACGCAGGCGACGGATTGCTGCACTCATTCGCAGCAAGGTAACCAGGTTGTAACCGATCTCCAGGAATTCGAACAGGACGCCCGGCAGGCCGGCGACCATCGCGGCAAGCAGCCCGCGACGGGTCGCGCTTGTGGCGATGGCTGGCTCGTGCTCGGGGTCGGCGCCCGGGAACGAGATCACCGTTACGTCGTGTTTCAGTTCACGCAGCGCGTGCACCACGCCACGGATATGCACTCCCTCGACATGCCTGCCGCGCGTGCGGTGGTGATAAATGATATTCATCCTGCCTCCCCCGGCAGTACGTCGAACAGATAGCCATCGATCAGCCACTCGGGCAGCATGACACTCAACGCCGCTCGGGCTCGATCGCTGTCGTCATGCATCAGGACGATATCGCCGGCGCGCGGCGGCGAGTTGCGCAACTGCGCAATCAGGGCGTCGGTCGGGCGTTCCTGATAGTCGAGGCTGTCGTACGACCAATAGGCAAAGCTGCGACGCTCCCTGGCGAAATGCCACAGCAGGTCGGCTCCGACGTAGCCGTGCGGTGGGCGCATAAGATGATGCTTGCGCCTATCGAACGCCTGAAGCAAGGCATCGGTGCTGTGGATCTCACGAAGCTTCTTGGCGGTCGTCATGTTCTTGAACGACCAATGGCTGTAAGAGTGATTGCCGACCAGATGACCCTCATCGACGATGCGCCGAACCAGGCGCGGATGACGCTCGATCTTTTCGCCAACGAGAAAGAAGCTGGCACGCACGCCATGCTTGGCAAGCAGATCCAGCAACGGCGGGGTGTAATCCGGATCGGGGCCGTCATCGAAGGTCAGATAGCGGGTGCTTCCCTGGCGAGCGCCGTGCGTCATGACCAGCGAATCGGGCAGCAACCCGAGCAGTTGTTGTTTTCTCGGCCGCATATTCATACCCGGGCCTCCCATGCCGCGGTGCCATGTACGACGACTTCCTGCAGCACACGTTCCAGCCGGTCTACATTGTCTTCCCAGCGAAAGCCGCCCGCGTGCAGCGCAATCTTGCGTGGATCCCAGTGCCGTCCGCTCGCTTCGATCAATGCTGCGGACAGCGCTGCAGGATCGTGTGGCGGGACAAGAATGCCGGCGTAGTCGGGAACGACCTCGGGAATGCCCCCCACGCGTGTCGCCACCACCGGCGTACCGCAGGCCATGGCCTCGAGCACGACGTTCGGTACACCTTCGTTGTGGCTGGGCAGACACAACAGATCCGCCGCGCGAAACCAGTCGCCCAATGCGTCGTGGGCCGCCGCGCCGGCAAGTTCGACCTGCGCCTGGCAGCCCAGCGCAACGATGCGTGCGCGTAGTGCATCACGGTCGGGGCCATTGCCCACATAGATCAGCCGGGCTGCCGGATGCAGGGCAAGCACCGCCGGAAAGGCTTCGAGCAGATCGAGGCAGCCCTTGCTTGCCTTGAGATTGCCGACATAGAGCAATAGCGGTGTCGTTGTGGCGAGCCCCAGCCGGGCTCGCGCTTCACTGCGCAAGCCCGGTGCAAACAATGCCTGGTTGACGCCGTTGTAGAGCACATGCACCCGGGATGGATCCGCGCCAAGCGCAATGGCCTTGTCCGCCAGCGCCTGGCTGACCGACACGACCGCATCGGCGTGATGCAGTGCGTAGCGAATCTGCGGACGGCGTAACGCGTATTGGGCCTGCACATTCAGGTCGCTGCCATGCACTTTCAGCACGCACGGAATGCCCAGACGACGGGCCAGCCAGCTCACCGCCGCGCCGTCGGGATAGGCCCAGCTCACCAGCATGCAATCGTAGTGTGCTGCGCGCAGCCGGCGGCCGCGTTGCCAGAGCAGGCAAAGCAGCCAGAACAAGGCATGCAGGAAGCGTCCGATGCCCGGCGGATAGACGAAGGTGAAGTAATCGGTGCGGACATTCGGCACGTGCACCGCAGCCGGCGCGCGCCGCAGTCGTTCACGGAAATCCACCGCGACCAGTACGTCGACCTCATGGCGCTGCCCGAGTCGCTCGAATTGCTGGCGATTGAATGCGCCGCGCAAGGGATCCCACGGCGTCGGGAACAGGTTGGTGAGTACCAGGATCTTCATCGCGTCGCTCATGCGGGCGAGCCTAGATAGAGCCGGGCATAGCTGCCGGCCATGGCGTCCAATGAACCGTGTTGTTCGACCCAACTGCGCGCCGACTTGCCCAGGGCACGTGCTTCGAATGGATTGCGCAACAGCGAAAGCATGGTGTCGGCCAGCACGATCGGGTCGCCCGCGGGTACCAGTCGTCCGGTCTTGCCGTCGCGAATGATTTCTCTATTGCCGCCGACGTCGGTGGCGACGATCGGCAACGCGGCGGCGCCTGCTTCGAGCAGGGCCAGCGAATAGCCTTCGCTCACGGACGAGAGCACGAACAGATCCAGGCCCTGCAGCAGCTCGTGCACGTCATTGCGATCGCCGAGGAAATGCACGCGATCGGTGACGCCTTCTTCGGCGGCCCTGACTTCAAGGTCCTTGCGAAGTTCGCCTTCGCCGACCAGCAACAACGCGGTGTCCGGGAGCTGGTCATTGACGCGGCGGAAGGAGCGGATAAGGCCGGCCTGGTCCTTGGCCCAGTTGAGGCGCCCCACGTTACCGATCAGCTGTGTCTGCTCGGGCAGGCCGAGTCGGTCCTGCAGGCGTCGGCGCATGGTGTTCGATGCCGCCTGGAAGCTGCCGACCTGGATTCCGTTCGGGACGACGCGCGTCTTGGCCATCGGTACGATGCCGCGCCGGATCGCATCGTCACGTGCCGCTTCGCAGACTGCCACGACTGTGTCGGTACTCGCCAAGGCGCGGCGATAGAGCCATTCGCGTCGGGCCGCGCGTTGGTTGCTGCCCATGCCGTGCCGGGTATTGATGACCTGCCGCGTGCCCAGCCCATAGGCCGCCCATACCGCCTGGTAATGCGCTACCGCGTTGTGCGTGTGAAGCACTTCGGTAGCGTGGTTACGTATCAGCTGCCGCGCACGCGCCAACGCGCGCAGATCCAGTCCTTGTCGTTTATCGCAAGCCGTGACTGGAATGCCCAGGTCATGAAGCTCATGGGCCTGTGAGCCGCGTTCGTAGAGGCAGACGACCTGGCAGCGATGGCCTTGCCGATGTTGCAGCTTGACCAGTTCGAGCACCATGCGCTCCAGGCCGCCACGGTCGAGATTCTCGACGAAGTGTGTGATGTTCATGGCGCCAGCTCGGACACGGTCACGCGCAACTTGCCGCTACGCGTCAACGGAATGTCGTCGGTAAAGTGGCATTGCAGCTGGACGCTATCGCCCAGAACCTTGCCGACTTCGCGTCGGATATAGGCAAGCGAGTTCTCGTCGAAGCCATCGCCGCGCACGATGGTAAGGTCGAGCCGGTCCAGCTCGCGCTGCACCAGTTGAAAGCGAGCCAGTCCAGGCACGTCCTTGAGCATGTGCGGGAAGAATTCACCCGGCAAGGCATGGCCGGCCGGTGTGCGAATAGTGTCGAGTACGCGGCCGTCGACGCGCGCCAGCATCGGCAAGCCGCGGCCGCAGGCGCATTGTTCGTCCGACGCGGTGGCCATGTCGCCATTGAGGTAGCGCACGAACGGCATGCCGTAGTTGAAGAGATCGGTAATGATCACTTCGCCGGCCTGCGACTCCGCGTGGGTGTCGCCGGACTTGCGCAACTCGACCACCAGATGATCGGCATTGATGTGGAGCCCGCGGTGTTGCTCGCACTCGGCGGCGACAAGCATGAATTCGCGGCAGCCATACGTGTTGTACGCGGGGCAGCCGAAGGCCTGCTCGATGATCGTGCGTTGAAAATCGTGCAGCGCTTCGGCACCGCCGATGATGGCCTGGGGTTGCCAGGGTTTGCGCCCGTTGGCGATCAGCCATTGCGAGAGACGCAGCAAGGGGCCGACGTAGGCAACGATGATTTCGGGTCGATACTGATCGATCGCGTCCGCGTACTGCGCCATATTGGCATCGGTCATGTGGAAGGTATTCAGCACACGCCGCGCGAACAGCGCGTTGTACATGCGGTCCTTCAGCTGATGCGCGCGAGTGGGCTCCCCCACGGATCCGCCCCACAGATACAACGTACGGCGGCCCATGCGCGAGCCGGCCCAGTCGTAGCCGCGCCACATCACCGCAACGCGCCGGTCGTTGCTTTCGCGCGTATAGCCGAATCGCAGCGGTTCGCCGGTCGAGCCGCCCGTGGCCTTGTAGAGAAGCTTGTCGCGCAGGGACTCGGCTTTCAGGTCGTCGAAATGGTCGCGAATATCGGCCTTGGTCAGCACCGGCAGACGCGCATAGTCGGCAAGGTTGTGGATATCGGCCGGTGCGATGTCCAGTGCCCTCCAGCGCTTGCGGTAATACGGCACCTCGTTGTAGCAATGTTCGAGCAGGCGCTTGAGACGTTGCCATTGCAGGGCCGCGATCCGTTCCGGGCTCAGCCATTGATCGTGCTGATAGTCGTCGAGATAGGCCAGCGTACGTCGCCCGCGCAAGCCACTTTCGTAGGCCGGGTAAAGCGCTTTGCGGAACGTCGTTTCGTACCAGCCACTCATGGCATCGGTCTCCCTGGAAATTCGATGATCGTCATGTCGTGCGCAACAGCACGGCAACCAGAACAAACAAGGCCGCGACGCCACCTGCCGCCGCCGGTACCCAGCGCCATCCGCTATCGGACAGCCGTAGATCAGGCAGGCCTGGATGTCGCTGTCTTGCGCCGATGTAGTAGCCGGTGACCATCGCGGCAAACAGATACAGCACGATCATGTAGCTGCGGCTCAGGAAGAACGCCGCGCAGAACAGACCGCAGAGCGAGAGCAGCAGCGTCAACGCCATCGCGCGTTCGGCCCGCCATGACGTTGCCAGCGCGGGATCGGTCAGGTCCGGCTTGTGACGCACCACGGCAAGCACCATCCAGAAGCTGTAGCCAACGAACGCCAGCCACAGCAGAAAGCCGATGAAACCCGTCTCGGCCAGTACCAGCACGAACGAGTTGTGCGCGGTGAGCTCGTTGTATTCGGTGAAGTTGCCGGCGCCGACGCCAAAGGTCGGGTGAGACATGAACATGTGGATGCCCGAATACCATGCATCGACACGTCCGGCGGCGGACTCCTCTTCGGCATCCAGTTCCTGCATGCGCGAGGACAGTATCTTCATGCAGGCCAGACCGATCACGCCCAACACGCTGGCGGTGAACAGGCCGCGGCGATACCAGACATAACATCCGGCAACGACCAGGACGGCGAGCAGGGCGCCGCGCGAATTGGTCAGGTAGGTGCCGTACAGCAGGAGCAACGCACCGGCCAGCCAGAACCATCGGCCGAGCAAGCCGCTGCGCCGGCTCAGAAACACCGCCATCGGCAAGGTCGCGGCGAACAGCAGGCCCAGGTCGTTCGGATCGTTGAAGATGCCGACGTATTGAATGCGGCCTTCTTCACTCAACGGTATGCCGGTCCAGCCCATGCCGGTCTTGGCCTGCTCGACGCCGTGCAATGCCAGGATCATCGAGCAAAGGACAAACACAGCCATGCCGATGGTGACGCGTCGCTGCGTGGTGCAGCCCGCGGCAAAGATATAGAACGCGATGACCGTCGGCCCGAACTTGATCAGTTCGTCCTTCATGCCGCCGGCCCAGCCGTTGGTCAGCTGGGAAATCATCAGGACGACGAGGAATGCCGGCAGCAGCACGAACTGCGGTGCGGCGAAGGTCTTGGCGGACGATGCCAGCCACGCCAGGAACGACAGCACCAGCACCACCGGCAGCAGCGGCACGTTCTCCAGGCCCGGCAGGTAGTCCTGCGGGCGGACGATGGTCAATATCAGATAGAGCAGGATCAGGGGGTACATGCGTCCTCGCTCTGCACAGCCGGTTCGCGGCTTACCGTCTGGTAGCTCATCAGGCTGGGCAGGGTCAGCATGGTGGCGAACCAGCCCAGGCCCATCATGCGTTCCACCGGCAAGCGGTAAAGCGAGAACCGATTCGAAGCCGGGCTGGGATTGGTGCCGCAGATGTAGCAGCACGCCAGATCGAAGCCCGCGTCGCGCGTTGCGCGCACGACACGATCGTTGAAGGCGCGATCGCCGCCGACCGGGTAGGACATCAAGCCAGGCATCCTTCCGAGTTCGCGGTCGAGCGTGGCCTTCGATTCGCGTACTTCGCGTTCCATCTCATCGTCCGGCAGCTTGGCCAGCATGCGGTGGTGCACGCCGTGCGAGCCCACTTCCAGCCCGGCGGCGCGCATCTCGCGCAGCTGCTGCCAGGTCATCGGTCGGCACTCGTCGGGTGTCACGTCGCTGGGCATGCGCCAATCGTTTTCGAGACGCTGGATCAGAGCCGACTGCGCGAGTGCGCTCAGATCTTTCATTTCAAGCAGGATGCGCCCGGCCAGATCCCGACGAGCCTGGCGATCGGCCGGCATGGCCATGTCGATGCCCAGCTCGGGTAACTGCAGGCTGGGCGAGCCCGTGCGCAACAACATGTGCACGAGCCAGTCGTAGGAAAAGGGACGGCCGCTGTCGATATGTCCGGTGGAAACAAAAAACGTGGCGGGAATGCCCAGCTCAGTCAGGATGGGGGCGGCGATGCGGTAGTTGTCGTCGTAGCCATCGTCGAAGGTCACCGCCACCGCATCGGGTGGCAACGGGTCGCCGGCTTCCAGGGCAGCGGCGACATCGGTGAGGCGTACCGGTTGAAAGCGCTGCTTCAACAGACGCATCTGCTCGCGGAACCGTTCGGGCGAGGTGCTGATCAACTCGAGGTCGAAATCGTAGGTTGCCGGATCTGGTATCGGCATGATCCGGTGATAGGCCAGGATGCGCAGGTCTTTCTGCCACCAGGAGCGCACGCGCTGCAGCGAATGCAACAGACCGCTGCTGTAGCAAAGGTCGCCCAGTCGACCGCGGATGCCGGATGCGCGGCCATCGCCTTCCATGTCATTCACCATAAATGAAGCCCTCGGTTGCGGGTAAAGGCGATCAACGCCTGTGCAGCGAACAGATTGAGGTAGTAAAAGGCCACGGCCAGGCGCACCGGCAACCAGCGCGACAGCCTGGGCAGCACGCGCCCGACCACGACCAGCGAGGCGCCGGCAAGCAGCAACAGCAGCAGCCATAGATAGGGCAGGTGACGCGTCGCCAGCGCGGCGGTGCTGAATGCGAACAGCAGCAGCATCCATGGCGCCATCAGGCGCAGCAGCTTGTGGCTCACGAAGCGGAACCACAGCGGGTTGCGCCAGGGATCGATCAGCCACGGCGCGAGCTGGATCAACTGATAGTTGCCGGCGAGCGTACGGATCTTGCGCTTGCGCTCCTGCTCGGGAAGTTGCGAAGGCTGGTCCCAGGCAATGGCGCGCGGCTCGAACACCACCCGACGTCCCGTCGCGGCAACACGCATCGGAACGAGCACGTCGTCGAGCACCGTGCCCGGCGGCAGCGGTTCGAACAGTTCGCGCCGGATGGCGTACAGCGCGCCGCTGACGCCAACGGTGGAGCCTGAGCGGCTTTCCGATTGCCGGATCAGCTTTTCGTAGCGCCAGTAGGCGTCCACGCCCTGCGCGAAGCCGGAACGGACGTTTTCCATCTGCAATTCACCGCCCACGGCACCGACTGTCGGGTCGGCCAGATTCGCCGTCAGTTCGCGCAGCGCCATCGGCGACAGCCGCTGCCGAACATCGGTCATCAACAGCACGTCGCCGCGTGCGAGCGCCACCGCGTCGTTCAGGCAGGCCGCCTTGCCGCGACGTATCGGGAATCGCAGCACTCGGGTATTGCTGCCGCCGAAATGGCGCGCCAATGCGGGTGTCGCATCGTTGCAGCCGTCGCAGGCAACGATGATGTCGATCAGGTCCTGCGGATAGTCCATGTTGTGCAGGCTTTTCAGCTTCGCCTTGATGTAGCGGCTGCCTTCATGGACGGCGATGATCACCGTCACGGTCGGTGTTATGCCGCGCTTGTGCACCGGGCGTGGATGCACGTGCGCGAGCAGCCACATCCACAAGGGATAACCGACGAAAACGTGGGCGAGCAGACCCGCGCAACTCCAGCAGGCAAGGACGGCCAGCGACATCATATCGGCTCCCCCCGGACCGAAAGGTTCATATCAGCGTCGCCCGAACAGGTTGCGCAGACGCAGCCCGTGTTTGGCCGGCGGCTCGGTTTTTGCCGGTGCATGAGCAAGCTCCGCTGCCAGCGTGCCCAGCGTGCTGTTGGCGACATCGAGCAGGTTCAGGCTTGCGCCAAGCTCACGTTGCACGCGCGCCACCATGTCGACCGCCAACAGCGAATGGCCGCCGATATCGAAGAAGTTGTCGCTGGTACGCACCTGGGCAACACCCAGCAGTTGACACCAGATGCCCGCAAGCAGCTTTTCATTAGGCGTCTTCGGCTGCATGGCCAATGCCACGGGCTCATCGCTTGCACCCTCCTGCGGAGCGGGCAGTGCGTCCGAGTCCGTGTTGCCGTCAGCCAGTCGCGGCAGCTCCTGCAACACCACAAGATGCCGTGGCATCTCCCGGGCCGGCAATGCATCGGCAAGTTGTTCGCCAAGCGTTTGTGCATGCAGCAGTGCGTTGGCGTGTGGCACCACATACGCGTCGATATGCAGACCATCCGTGCGGTGCGCGCGAACCACGGCGATGGCTTGGGCGACGCCGGGGAGTGCCAGCAGCTTCGCCTCGATGCCGGCCAGATCGATGTCCTGCCCTTGTATGTTCACGCGTCGATCGAGGCGGCCCATCGCTTGCAGATGCCCACTGACCAGCCAGCGACCGCGATACCCGGTCCGCAGCCACGTAGAAGCGGACGGTTCGGCCGACGATGTTGCTCTTGTTCCAAACGGGCGGCTCAGTCCTTCGCCGCGCAATGCGATTTCGCCGATGGCGCCGATGGGACAGGCCTGCTGCTGCTCGTCCATGATCCAGGCGCCGGTATTGGCAAGCGGTCGACCGCCATGCAGGCTTTCGGCTGGTTGCTCGACGCGACCGCAGGTGGCCAGGATGGCGCTATCGGCCGAGCCGAAGGTATTCCAGAAGCCGGCGCAGCAGGCGGCCAATTGCACCGCCAGTTGCGGTGATGGCGCGCCGCCGATGCATACGGCCTTCGTATCGGTCTGCCCTGGCCACTGCGCGGCCAACATGCTTTGCCAACGCTCCGGCGGCAGCAGTATCGCGGCCGGTTGCGTTGCCTGCGCGAGCTGGGCGAGTACCGTTCCGTCCCTGGCTTCACGTTCGCTGGCCAGGACGAGCTCGGCACCTGCTGCAAGCGGCAGGAGACATGTCATCGCCGCGATGCCACTGGCTGGCGAGGCGGTAGTGAACAGGCGATCGGCGGCAGCCAGGACGAGCACGTCCTGCATCCCTTGCAAGGTGTTCGCGACGGTCCGGTGCGTCACTGCGCTACCGCGCAGCAGACCTTTTGCGTCGAGCGCATAGACAATCCAGGCGGCACTGTCTGCCGTAAAGTCAGCGGGAGCCACCTGTCGCTCGGCCGATGCGGCGATGATCTCGTTGTTGTCGGTGTCCAGCCAGAGGCCCCGCACCATCGACCAGCTCATGGTGGTGGCCAGCGTGGATTCACCGACGAGTGCCTCGATACCGGCGTCCTGTGCGATGTCTTTCAAGCGCGCGGGTGGATCGGACGGGTCCAGCAGGACGCAGGCGCCGCCGGCTTTCCAGACGCCCAGCATGCTGGCGAGTCCGTTGATTCCCGGTTCTACGCCCAGCCCGACGACGCTCCCGGCAACGACATTCCGTCGACGCAGGCAGGCCGCGATGCGGTTGGCACGATGCTCGATCTCGGCGTAGCTTGTGCCCCAACTGCCGAAGGTCAGCGCAGTCCTGTTCGGTGCACTGTCGACCTGCCGTTCGAACATGGCGGAAATCGACGCGGGCAGGCGCAGTTCGGCCGTGCCGGCATTCCAGGTGCGCAGTTGTTCCAGCTCGGCGTCGCCGATCGCATGGAGCGCGGTAATGGGCAGCGTTGGATCGCCGCTGACGCGCGCCATCATCGCGATATAGCGATCGCGCAGCAGTCTTGCCGTATCGCCTTGCAGAATATCGGCGTTGTAGGTCACACCGCCGACCATCCCCTTGGTGCTTTCCAGGAACCACAGCCCCAGGTCTTCGGTAGCGCCGCTCTGGAACAGCAGGATTTGCTCGTGCGCCAGGCCACCCCAGTTCACGATGCGCTGGCGTGCATCCTGGAAGGAGAACAAGGCTTGATAAAGCACGGCGCCATTGCCGTGACCGATGCGCAGCTCGCGCTGGAGATATTCCAGCGGGACGTCCGGATGGCCGAAGCTCTCGATCGCGGTGCGCTTGACGTGCTGCACGAAATCGATGAACGACAGTGCCGGGTCCACGTTGATATGCAGCGGCAGCAGGTTATTGAAATAACCCATCACCGATTCGACTTCGGTCTGGTTGCGGCCACGCACCGGCGTGCCGACGACCAGGTCGCGCTGGCTGGCCATGCCGCTCAACAGTACGTAGTACAGCGAGAGCAGGGTCATATTGAGCGTGGCATCGGCGCGGCGGGCGACGTCGTGCATCGCCTCGGTGGCGTCCTTGGAAACGCGGATCCACTCGGTACGACCCACGCCCGACATGCCGGGTCGCCGTGGCTGGTCGGTCGGCAAGGCCTTGATATCGCCCATCTGTGCCAGCCGCTCGCGCCAGAACGCCAACTGGGTCTGGAACTGCGGGCTTTCGAGCCACTGGGTATGCCAGGCGGCGAAGTCGCCGTAGCTGACGGGCAAGGGCGATAGCGGCGAGGGGGCACCTTCGACGAACGCGCGATACAGCTGCGACAGTTCGGCATAAAGAATGTCGAACGACCAGCCGTCCCAGATGATGTGGTGCGGCATGAAAAAGAACGCATGATCGTCGTCGGCCAGCTTGAACATACGCGCACGGAACAGCGGAGCGCGAGTCAGGTCGAACGGCGTGTCGGTCAAGACTTGCAGCCGTTGCATCAAGGCCGCTTCGCGCTCGGCGTCGGGCAGCGCGGAAAGATCTTCGGCCGGGAACAGCGGCAGTTCGATGTGCGGCTCCACGATCTGCTCGACCTGTTCACCGTTGCGACGAAAGGCCGTGCGCATGATCGCCTGGCGCTGCATCAGTGCTTGCATGGCAAGCTGAAATGCGGCTTCGTCCAGATGTCCGCGCAGGCGATGGGCCGAAGGCGCGTTATAGGTCACCCGGCCCGGTTGCAGTTCCTCCAATGCCCACAGACGTTGTTGCATCAACGACAGCGGCGCCCGGTCCTGCTGGGCGCGTCGTTCGATCGGTTGCGTCGCCGGTGCCGTGCCGCTGGCTACCTGCTGCGCGATGGCCGCCGCCAGGTCGGCGATGGTCGGTGCGTCGAACAGCGTGCGGAACGACAAGGTGATGCCGAATTCCCGATTGAGACGCGCGGTAAGCTGCGCTGCCAACAGCGAATGGCCACCCAGGGCAAAGAAGTTGTCGCGCACGTCCAGGTCGGGGAGGGCGAGCACGGTTTCCATCGCTGCTGCGACCCGTCGCTCGTCGTCGTTGCGCGGCGCCAACCGGGTCTCGTAGCTGGCGACGGACTGGATCGACGGTGCGGGCAAGGCCTTGCGATCGATTTTCCCGTTGGGCAGCAGCGGAATCGCCGCCAATTCGATCAGGTGCTGCGGCAGCATGTAGTCGGGCAGTCGTTGCTGCAACAGCGCGCGCAGGCCCTGCTCGTCGTAGCGAGCGCCTTCGCGCGGTACGACATAGGCCACCAGCCGTACGTCGCCGGGACGATCCTCGCGCGCCATCACGACGGCGCGTGCCACGGTCGGCGCATCGGCAAGCACGGATTCGATTTCGCCCAGCTCGATACGATAGCCGCGCACCTTGACCTGAAAATCCAGACGGCCCAGATGCTCCAGCATGCCGTTATAGAGCCAGCGGCCGCGGTCGCCGGTGCGATACATGCGCGCATCGCCTGCCGTAGCGAATGCATCGGGCAGGAAGCGTTCCGCGTTCAGCTCGGGACGATTGAGATAACCCAGCGTGACACCAGCGCCGCCGATATAGATTTCGCCGGGTACGCCCAGAGGGCAGGGCATCTGCTGCTCATTGAGAATGTATACGCGCGTGTTGGCGATCGGCGTGCCGATGCAGATGCCGGCGCGCGGGTCGGCTACGCGCCAATACGTCGAATACACCGTCGTCTCGGTCGGCCCGTAGCCATTCCAGACTTCGCCGCAGCGTTGCAGCAGGGCTTCGGCCAGATCCACCGGCAACGGTTCGCCGCCGGAGACGGCACGGAACGTTGCGTGGCCGTTCCAGCCGGACTCGACCAGGATGCGCCAGCCGGCAGGGGTTGCCTGCATCATCGTCGCCTGGCTGCTTTCCACGAGTTTGCGCAGCGCCGCGCCATCGCGAACGTCGTCGCGATCGGCGATGACCACTTCGGCGCCGACGCTCAAGGGCAGCATCAGCTCCATGAAGGCGATGTCGAAGGACAGCGTGGTCACGGCGAGCAAGCGGTCATCCGCGCCAATGCCGGGCACCCGCTGCATGCTGGTGAGGAAGTTCGACGTCGTGCGATGCGGAACCCGCACACCCTTGGGGCGACCGGTCGAGCCCGAAGTGAAGATCACATAGGCGGGCGAATCGGGCGTCGCTGCCGTCTCGCTACGCGACAGCCGGCTTGCGTCCGCGGCCTGGATGTCATCGGCATCGCGGGTGAGCGAAAGCACGTGCGACGGATCGAACGCAAACGCTGCCGGCACCGCGTCGTCGACGATCAGTGCGGCCAATGATGCATCCTCGGCCATGAAGGCAAGACGGTCGGAGGGGAAGCACGGATCCAGTGGCACATAGCCTGCACCGGCCTTGAGCACGGCCAGGACCGCGGCGACCATATCCGTGCCGCGTGCGAGTGACAGGCCTACCAGGTCGCCATGACCCACGCCGCGCGCGCGCAGGCAGCGCGCGAGCCGATTCGCGCGTGCCTCGAGATCGACGTAGCTCAGCTGTACGGCGCCATGTCGTACAGCCGCGCGCGCCGGCGACCTGTCAACCTGATGTTCGAAATATTCGTGGGCGAGCTGCTGCTCCGGATAGGGCGTGACCGGCGGCTGCAACGCCTCCAGTCCTTGCCGTGCGGTGTCGGACAAGAGCTCCAGCGCCTGCGTGGCTTTATCGGGGTCGGCAATCGCACTGCGCAGCAGCGTTTCGTATGCATCGAGCCAGCCTTGTACCGTTTCGCCGCGAAACAGATCGCTGTTGTATTGGCATTCCAGACGCAGGCCGCCGTCGACCTGCACTGCATTGACGAACAGCTCGAAGTTTTCGAAGACGCGTGCATTGGCCGCAAACTGGAATTGCAGGCCGGGGAACGTCACGCTTTGCTCATCCAGCGCCTGGTCGAGATTGAACAGCACGCTGACCAGGGGCAGGCGGCTGGGATCGCGCGGCAGTGCCAGGCGTGCCAGCAGACTGCCGAGCGTGTATTGCTGGTGTTCGAACGCGTCGAGCAGATCGCCACGAACGCTGTTCAATACAGCGGCGAAGCTGGCCTGCGTATCGATGGATGCATGCAACGGCAGCACGTTGACGCAATGGCCAACCAGGGCATCATGACCGCCGGCCGCCTGTCCCGCGGAAGGGATGCCGATGACGACATCGTCCTGACCGCTCAGTCGCTGCAGCAGCACGCCGAAGGCGGCAAGCAACGTGGCGTAGAAACTCGCCCCGCGCCGTGCGCCCAATTTCTTGATGTCGGCGACCAGGGTAGCGTCGAGCGTGCGATCTTCACGCTGCGACGCGAACGTGCGGCGGCGCTGGCGCGGATGATCGGTCGGCAAGTCGAGCGCCGATGGAATAGTGGCGAAACGGGACAGCCAGTAGTGTTCCGCTTCGCGCCCCGCATCGGTCTGGGCGAGCAAGACCTGCTCCTGGGCGAAATCGACATAGGAATCCGCCGCCGCCGGACCGGGACCCTGGCCCAACTGTTCGGTGTACAGCGCGGCCAGGTCCTGCACGATGACGCCGAACGACCAGCCATCGCAGACGATGTGGTGCGCGGTGAAGATCAGCAGATGCCGATCCGGCGCCAGGCGAAGCAGTTGAGCGCGTACCAGCGGACCATGCTCGAGATCGAACGGCTCGGTTACGACCTCGTTGAGCGCTGCGTCGATGTCGGCTTCGCGTGCCGCCTCGCCGAGTGCGGACAAGTCGCGCAGCGGGCAGGGCAGTTCGAGCTGGGTGGCGATATGCAGCTCTTCGCCATCCTTGCTCAGCGTCGCCCGCAGTATTTCATGACGATCGACCAGCGCTTGCAGACTGGTCTGCAAGGCGGCGACATCGAGCGCACCGGACAAATGCAGCGACACCGATTCGTTATAGGCGAGCGATGCTTCAGGCTCCAGTTTTGCGGCCAGCCAGATTTCGCGCTGCGGCTCGGTGGTAGCGACCACGCGGGCCAGAGGCGCATCGGCGAACGGGTCGTAATCGACAGCCGTGGAGATTCCCATGACCTGATCCGAATTCATGCGCTGACCCTCATGAACTTGCCGGGCGCATCCGGATTGGGCACGAACCAGGCCGGATTACCCTCCGCATCCTTGCCCAGGCGCGCACCGGTCACCGGCGGCTTGTCGGCATCCAGCGTGCGTACCTCCGCCTGGCGACGCCGCGGCAGGAATTCCGCTTCCTGCAGCTCGAGCACCGAGTCCTTGAATGCCTTGCCGATCGCAACGAAGTCCGCCTCACTATGCGCCGTAGTGAAGAAACAGGGGAAGTTATCGAGGATGTGGATGCCGCGGCTACGCATCATCGCGAACAGCAGATCCTGCAGCGGGTGCTCCTCGAGGAAGTTGATCTTCCATACGGACGCGAAGTTGGTGATCTTGATCGGTGCGCCCAGTTCGGCGCAGAACGCATTCAGATCGTCGGCATGCAGAGAGGTACGTGCATTCAGCCGCTCCTGCAATGCGCTGCCGGATGCCTTGAGATGCTTGAGCACGGCATGTGCTGCCGCCAATGCCAGCGGGTGACGAACGAAAGTGCCGGCAAAGTAGGTCACGCCGACGGTGGGGATCGAGGCGTCGCCGAACTGCCAGCCGCCGCCGTCCAGCGCATCCATGTATTTGCGCTTGCCGGCGATCACCCCGATGGGGAAACCGCCGCCAACGACCTTGCCATACGATGCGAGGTCCGCATCGATGCCGAGCACGGCTTGCGCGCCGCGAGGGTGCGAACGGAAGCCGGTGACGACTTCGTCGAAGATCAGCAAGGCGCCTGCGTCGCTGGTGATGGCGCGCAGCTCCTGAAGGAATTCGCGCGGCTGGAAGTCGGGCCGGCGACTCTGCACCGGTTCGACCAGCACGGCGGCGATCGACGAGGCGCGCTCACGGATGATCGCCAGGGATTCGGGCGTGCCGTAATCCAATACCAGAACGTTCTCGGAGGTATTGCGCAGGATCCCCGGTGCGGCCGGTACCGAGCGCAGCTTCTTGGTGCCGCGCACGATCACTTCGTCGAAGATGCCGTGATAAGAGCCGGTGAAGATCACCAGGGTGTCGCGACCGGTGATGGTGCGCGCGATGCGCACGGTACCCATCACCGCCTCCGAACCCGTGTTGCACAGTGCAGCACGATCGAACCCGGTGAGCTCGCAGATCTGCTTGGCGACGTGGCCAGCCAGCGGGTGTTGCGGGCCGATTTCGTAGCCGGCGTCGATCTGCTGGCGAATGGCGTCGACGATAAAATCCGGCTGCCAGCCGAACAGGTTCATGCCAAAGCCGTTGAGCGCATCGACATACTCGTTGCCGTCCAGATCCCATACCTTGGAACCCTTCGACCGGTCGACCACGATCTGGTAGATCATTTCTTTCAGCAGCGGCCGGAAGCCGTTGACGACGCGCGGGTCGGCAAGGTGATCGCGGTGTTGCTGGGTATATTCCTTCGACCGACGGGTACGCTCGATATAGCGGCGCATGAAGACGTCCAGCCGTGCGCGCTGGCGGGTGCTCAGCTCGGTCGAGGTCGAGTGAATGCGGGCGATCGCGCCGAAGGCCTTTTTGACGTCATACGTCGTGTGTGCCAGCGCGGCCTCTTCGTCGGAACCGGTCGGCTCGGCGGTGGCCGCTTTCGCGATGGTCGGTGTGACCGAAGGAGCCGCCTGGGGTGCGGGCGCAGCAACAGGCGCTGCCGCAACCGGTGCCGCAGGAGGAACACCAGCGCCACCAGCGGCGGCGAGCAAGGCCAGTTGCTGCTGCATGATCAGCATCTGCTGCTGGATGACATCCTGGACCAGGCCGCCGCTTGCAGCAGGCATCATGCTCGGCTGCGTGCTCGTAGGCGCGGTGGCTGTGGGGGCCGGTACGGCTGGTGTGGCTGCGGCAGGCTGGCTGTCGGGCGGCAAGAGGCGGTCGATGTGCATGGCGAGACGCTCAAAGGATGAACACGATTCCATCAGCTCGCGGAAGGTGATCTTCAGCGCGAAAGTTTTCTGCAGCTGCAGCGCGACCTGGGTCAGCGCCAGCGAATCCAGGCCCAGCTCGACAAAGTTCGCATCGGTATCCGCGTCATCGAACTCGTTGCCGGCGACGTCCTCGAACAATGCCGTCAGTTGCGCGACCAGGCGCGCGGATCGTGCGGATGCGGTATTCGCAGCGGCGGTTTGTACGGGCATGGATACAGGCTCCGGCATGGGGGCAAGTGGCGATTCGATCGGTGCGCTGTGGACAGGCAAGGGCAGCACGGTGATGTTGGATACAACTGCCGCGGGTGCCGCGGCTGCCGCGACGGCGAGCGGGCGGGCTTCGATCCAGTGGCGTTTACGCTCGAACGGATACGTCGGCAGACGAACGCGATGCTTGCGTGAGCGTTGGTCCAGCGCGTCGACGGCGACCGCGGCACCGTTGCACCAGAGCTGGCCCAGGGCGCCCAGCCACGCGGTGCGCTCGTTGGCAGGCGTATCGGTCAGCGAGGTAAGCACGATGCGGCCCCGGCCTTCCGGATGCTGCCGCGCGAGCAGGCTCAACGTCGCGCGCGGCCCCACTTCGACAAAGGCATGCTGTGGATCGGCAAGCAGCGCGCGCAACGCGGTGGAGAAACGTACGGTGCCGCGCAGATGCCGGGTCCAATAATCCGGCGATATCGCATCGGCATCGCTCAAGGCTTCGCCGGTCAAGGTCGAAACGATGGGAATGTCAGCCGGTGACAAGGCGATCTGTTCGACCTCCCGGCGGAACGAACTCAATACCGGGTCCATCATGGCCGAATGAAATGCGTGCGAGGTCTGTAGCAGCCGGCAGGCGATGCCGGCCTGCTCCAGCTCGACACGGAAAGCATCGACGGCATCAGTCTCGCCAGACACCACGCAGGCATTGGGCGAGTTTTCCGCGGCCAGCGACAGCGATGCCGGCAGTCGCGCGGCAAGCTGCGCCCCGTCCAGTCGCACCGACAGCATCGAGCCACTCGGCAACGCCTGCATCATGCGCCCGCGCCGTGCCACCAGCCGGGCGCCATCGGCCAGGCTCATCACGCCGGCGAGCACCGCCGCGACGAATTCGCCGATGCTATGGCCGATCATCGCAACGGGCTGGATACCGGCGCTCATCCATAGCCGGGCCAGCGCGTACTCGATCGTAAAGGTCGCCGGCTGCGTCAGCGCGGTCGCGCGCAAGGCGTCGGCATCGTCGTCGAACATCTTTTCGCGCAGGTCGAAGCCGAGTTCATCGCGCAGAATCGCCGCGCATGCGTCGAACGCATCGCGGAATGCCGGTTCGGCGGCGTACAGCTCGCGGCCCATGCCGGCATATTGCGAACCCTGGCCGGGAAACATGAAGACGATGGCAGGCGCGGGCTGTTGCGCCGTCCAGGTGGCCAGTGCCCCGTCACGAAGCCCGTTGGCAGCGTCCTCGACGCTTTGGGCCACCACGCAGGTGCGATGGGTAAAGGCCTTGCGGCCCTTGCTCAAGGTCCAGGCGACATCGGCGAGATTGATCTCGGGATGGGCCGTCAGATGCTCGGCAAGCTGTTTCCCGGCGTTTGCCAGCGCGGATGCGTAGCGTGCGGAAAGCACCAGCAACTGTGCGCCGTTGGCCGGATCGGAGGGTTCGGCGGCGGGTGCTTCTTCGAGCACGACATGGGCGTTCGTACCACCCACGCCAAACGAACTGACGCCGGCGCGAAGCGGACCCGTTTCGGCATGCCAGGGTTGCAGGCTCGCATTCACCGTAAAGGGCGAATGCGCAAAATCGATCTTTGGATTGGTCGCGCGCAGATGCAGCGACGGTGGCAGCGTGCGCTCGTGCAACGACAGCGCGGTCTTGATCACGCCGGCCGCGCCGGCCGCCATGACCAGATGACCGACATTGCTCTTGACCGAGCCTAGCGCGCAGAAGCCAAGCTCGTCGGTGCTTTGGCGGAACGCCTGGGTCAGACCCTCGATTTCAATGGGATCGCCCAGTGGCGTGGCGGTACCGTGCGTCTCGATATAGGAGATCGAGCGCGCATCGACACCGGCGTTGTCGAGCGCCATGGTGACGACTGCCGCCTGGCCGGCGCTGCTCGGTGCGGTGAAACTCGCTTTGATTCCACCGTCGTTGTTGACGGCCACGCCGCGAATGACCGCATAGATCGGATCGCCGTCGCGTTGCGCATCCGACAATCGTTTCAGCAGGAGTACCGCCGCGCCGTCGCTGAACACCGTGCCTTGTGCGTCCGCGTCGAAACTGCGCGTATGGCCATCGGGCGAGAGCATCGAGCCCTCTTGATACAGATAACCGCTGCGTGGTGGGCAGGTAATGGCTACGCCGCCGGCCAGCGCCATATCGCACCGGCCGGCGCGCAAGGCGTCGAAGGCCTGGCTGATCGCCACCAGCGAGGTCGAGCACGCGGTATTCATGCTGATCGCCGGACCGGTCAGATTGAGCCGATGCGCGACGCGCGTGGCGAGATAATCTTTTTCATTGGCCAGCATCACCGGAAACGCGCCGAGCTTTTCGACCAGGTCGGGACGTGTGCTGATGTGCCGCTGGAAATAGGTCGCGTTGTGCATGCCGCCGAATACGCCGACAGGCACGTCGTGCGCATCCGGCACATAACCGCCACGCTCCAGGCATTCCCAGCACAGTTCGAGAAAAATACGTTGCTGCGGATCGGTAAGCTCGGCTTCGCGCGGCGAGATGCCAAAAAACGCCGCGTCGAAATCTTCTACGCCGTCGATCACGCCACGTGCGGCGACATAGGACGGATCGGCGCGTTCTTCGGCGGGAACGCCCGGATCGATCTCATCGGCAGCAAAGAACGTGATCGAGTCGCGGCCGGCACAGAGGTTGTCCCAGAACGCTTCGACACTCGAAGCGCCGGGGAAGCGCCCGGCCATGGCGATGATGGCGATGGGTTCGGCCGCTTCGCGCGTTTGGGCACGAGCGAGTCGCCCGGCCAGAGCGCTGCGGTGGGTGCCGCTTTCGATCAATGCCGCCAGGTCCGCCGGTGTCGGTGTGCCAAAAAAGTCGACGATGGTCGGCTGCGTCGACAGCTCCTGGTGGATGCGAGCGACGGTTTTGACGGCCAGCAGCGAATTGCCGCCAAGATCGAAGAAATGGTCGTTGCGCCCCACCTGGTCCAGGCCAAGCACATCGGCAAACAAGGCGCACAGCCGTTGTTCCGCGACACCCTGGGGCGTCACGTAGGCGTCGACCAGCTCGGGGCGGCGATTGTCCGGCGCGGGCAAGGCGCGGCGATCGAGCTTGCCGTTGGTGGTAATCGGCAACGACGCGAGTCCCATATAGATCGCCGGCACCATGAACTCGGGCAGCGCCTTCGACAGTTGCTCACGCAGGATCTTCGCGGTGAGCGTCGTATCGTCCAGCACGTAATAGGCGACCAGGCGCTTCTGCCCGGGTTGATCTTCGCGCACCATCACCGCGCCAGCGCGTACGCCGTCGATGCGCTGCAAGGCGGCTTCGATTTCGCCGATCTCGATCCGGTAGCCGCGAATTTTCACCTGGCCATCGGCACGGCCGATGAATTCGATCACGCCTTCGGAGAGCCAGCGAACCAGGTCGCCGGTGCGATAAAGCCGCTCGCCGCTTGCGTCGGAGGGATGCGCGATGAAGCGCTCGGCGGTCAGCTCCGGGCGCGCCAGATAACCGCGCGCAAGGCCGGCGCCGCCGATATGCAACTCACCGATGACACCGACCGGTACCGGCTCACCGCGGGCATTGAGCACATGCAGCGTGGTATCGGCGATCGGTCGGCCGATCGGGATCGAATGCGTATCGGCATCCAGGTCGCGTGGGATGGGATAGGTCGTGGCGAACGTGGTGCATTCGGTCGGACCGTAGCCGTTGATGATGCGGGTGTCCGGCAGCGCCGCATAGGCCTTGCGCACATGCGCAGGCGAAAGCGCTTCGCCACCGATCAACAACTGGGAAAGTCCGCGCAGCTTGCTGGCGTCGTCGTCGACAATGGCGTTGAACAAGGCTGCGGTCAGCCAGGCGATCTGTGCGTGGTGACGGTCGATGGTTTTTGCCAGGCCGCAGCCGGTGGGAATGCGTTCGCCGTGAACGACGCAGCATCCGCCATTGAGCAACGCGCCCCAGATTTCCAGTGTCGAAGCATCGAATCCCAGTGGCGCGGCATGCAACAGGCGCGGCTGTGTGCCGAAGTCCACATAGTCCACATCGCGCACCAATCGGATGATCGCCCGATGCAGGATTTCCGCACCCTTGGGGGTGCCGGTGGATCCCGAGGTGTACATGACATAGGCCAGCGCATCGCTACCCAGGGTCGGTTGCGCCGATGGTGCAGCCTGCCGTTCGAGCTGCTCGAGCGGCATGATCGGAACGGTGACACCCGCAAGCGCCTGGGTATCCGCGCCGGCGATGACCAGCGTGGCGCCTGCATCGCCGATCACGAAGGCGAGGCGCTCGGCCGGGTAGCTGGGATCGAGCGGCAGATAGGCGCCGCCAGCCTTCAGGATGCCGAGCAGGGCGACGATGGCCTCGGCCGAACGCTCCAGCAGCAGCGCCACCGGCGACCCGTGCGTTACGCCCGCGGCAAGCAGCCCCGCGGCAACGCGCTCGGCACGTGCATCGAGTTCGGCATAGGACAGCACGACATCGCCAGCCTCGATGGCAGTGCGCGTCGGGTATTGCTTGGCACACTCCGCAAACAGGCCATGCACGGTGTCGCTATCGCGCCGTGGCTTGGCGGTAGCGTTCCATTGCAGCATGCGTTCGCGTTCGATGGGATCGATGACGTCCAGCGACCCCATGGCTGCATCGTCTGAGGCGCACGCGGCGTCCAGCAGGCGTAGCACGCTCCTGGCGAAGAGTTCGATCGAGATCTCGTTGAACGGCGCTCGAAAATCGACGCATAGCCGGGCCGGTCCGGATATATCCAGATACCAGCGGCTGGCGATCGAGGCACAGAAGTCGCCATCGCCATGATCCGCGGCGCCCCATGCGGCGGGCTGCGGGATGGCCGGTGCATCATTGATCTGCTGCCCGAATGCCTGAAGCCAGGTGGCGCGATCGCCTGTTCGGGGCATATCGGCAACAATCTGTTGCAACTGGTCGGCTACGAAACGGCTGGCCAGAACGGCATCGGTGCCGGTCAACTGCGATTCGGCCGCGGCCAATACGGCACACAGCAGTGTCGAGATATTCGTCCGGCCCGAAAAGTCTGCCGTGCCGAGCACGTATTCGCGATGCATGCATTCGGTAGCTGTGCCGGTTCGCGACGGCAACACATCGAACAAGCGCAGGCTCGGGCCGGCATCGTCCTTGCTGGTATCCATGCACGCGTTCATCAGGCTTTCGCAGTCTCCCCACAGACGATGGCAGCGATGTTTGTCTTGTTCGGTTTTCTTTCGAGGTATTGGGTTATCAATCCGCTATCGCGTAAGCGCTGCGACGAGCAAGCGACGGACATGCCGGCGGACGGCTTCCCGTGCCGTGTGCCGCGACCAGAGCCGAGGCCGCGGTATAGGTAAGGCGATCGAACAGGCGCCGTTTCCCCACGGGCGGCGTCTGCAGGCCGATGCGATGCAGCAGGTCGTTGACCACGTGCTGCATCGCGTTCTTGCGCGTGGCCCGGGTGCTGTAGGTCAGGCTGATGGTGATCGACGGTTCGTCGTCGGTTTCGACCATATGCGGGCTGGTGAGTGGCATATAGACCCCCATGCCCGGCCCCAGGTCGAACACCTTCGCGCGAGCGCGAAACGCCTCGTTCCATTGCACTAGGTCCAGCTCATGGCGTGCGTGGAAGCAATCGCGTGCACGGTCGCTGACCACGTCGGTATCGGCCGCGTCCCATACGTACACTTTCTTGTGCCCGCGGACTTGCAGAAGGATCCCGTGGTTTCTGTCGATATGAAACGGCGTGATCGTGTGCGGCGAGGCGACGAAGATCCACCCCGCGCGGTAATACACGCCCGGATCCTTGCGCTCGATATACGGCTGGATCGGATCGAAGGCCAGATCGATCAGTTCGCGATAGGTCTCGTCGGCCTGCACGTGGCGCAGCAGCATCCATGCCTTGGCGTCGCTGATGCGCTGCAGGGTCTCGGCGACCGGCTTGCGGTTGGGATAAAGCCGGCTTACCGCATCGAAGTTGGTGCCTGCACTGGCATCGCTGTTGAACGTAAACACGCGCGTGCTGCCCTGCAGACGCTTGCCCAGCGCGACCAGCTGGTCGGGCTGCAGCAGCGGGTGATCGGACAGCTCATGCGTCACCGACTGGATGCGCCACGGATCGAAATTTTCCCAATCGATATCGATAAGTGGGCGCGCATTGGCATTCATGACTTCGGTTCTCTGGCATCACGCGGACACGTGTAGTGTCGGGTGCGATGCCACCTCGCTTCCATAGACTCTATGGTCGAGACCTTTGCGACGAATGCATGACTTGACCGCTGTTTTTCAGGTATTTCGCACAGGTCGAAGCCATCGGCGTGTTTTGCCGATAGTCGACTAGGGCATTTGGCCTATCCCCGTCGCCATACTTGGCAAAGCTGGCGAAACAGTGGCCGTTGGCTGGCTTTCGCTCAGTCTGTTTTTATCGGTTTGCGCCGCACGCGCTGGCCGATGCGCGCCAACTCAGATTTAGCACGGTCCACGAAAAAGTTGTGGCCCACCGCACCGGGTTCCATCCCGAGCCGGCGCATACGCGCGTTGAAACGATGGGCGTCGGTCCAGATATCCGAGTGGCGTGTGCGAAACGTCACCGCCAGCGAGATCGACAGTTCCGAACCGGTGTGCACGCGGTGCGGTGCGATAAACGGATGGTGTACGCCCAGCCCCGGCTTGAGCTGATAGGTCATGGCTTTCGCCTCGAACGACGGCTTGTACGTCGGGCGATCGCCGGTTCGCGACAACAGCAGGTCTTTCTCTTCGTCGGACATGATTTCGCGGTCGGCCGGGTCCCAGAGGTGCACGGTTTTCGTGCCCTGGATCTGCAACAGAAAATTCATCTCGCGATCCATGTGGTACGGCGTGACCGAATCGCGCGAAGAAATAAAGACGTAGGTCGAGTACCAGCTGATTTCCGAGTCGATCGGGTCGGTCTTTGCCGCGATTTCGCCAAGCAGACCTTCGATGACCGGTCGGTACCAAGCGTCGAGTTCGGGGTTGTTGATGCAGATATACGCCTGCCGCTCTTCGAAATGATTCAACACATCATCGAGCGTCAGGTCGCGCTTGTAGCGGTCATAGGACGAGTCGAGTTCGGCATCGCCGGGAATCTTGCCGATCCGGTAAAGAATCTTTTCCGTGGGCATGCGACGGCATAGCGCGAACAGCGAGGGCAGAGAGAAGGACGGGTGCGCGACCAGCCGGTGGCCGACCAGAAACGGTTGGCGGTTGTAATAGGCACGCAGGATCGACGGCTCCAGGGTGAGCAAGGGCTCGGTTTCCGAGCGCCCTCGCGCCAGGATATCGGCATAGCGTTTTGTCGAGAGAAAAGTGCCCAGCATGGTCGTTCTCCTTCAAATGCAGGCCTTGCGTCGAATCAATCCGCGGACTGAAATGCGAACAACCACAGGATGGCGCCCTGAATAGGCGCGCCTATCCAGCTCACGTCATAGGTGCCGGCGGCATCCACCTGTTTGAATGCCACGGCACACTGCACGCCACTGTTGTCGGGGAGCTTGAGAAAGCTGTCGATCACGGTAAAACCGTTGTTGGGTACGGCTGTCATGCGTTTGACACCGCCATCGCCCCACCATATGGCTATAAGCGTGGCCGGGCCGGTGGTTGTGACGGTGCCGCTACGCAGCGTCAGGGCGGCAGGTGCGTAGTTCTGGGCAACATCTTTCAGAACGCCGGCCTGCTTGATCTCGATAAACGGAACCGACATCTCACCGACGGCATTGCCCGGCTTGGCGAAGCTGACGGTGTGGTTGGCGCCGCCTTTGGCCGCAAGCGCGATATAGGCCTTGACGTCGAAGCGGTCACCGTAACCATTGCCGTAGGGAACCGTAGAGCCCAGCTGTTTCCAGCGGTTCGCATAGCTATCTACCGGGCGGGCATCATTGGACGAATACCCGCCGTTGAAGACGATCAGCGTGCTGCCGCTGCGCTGGGTATCGACCGGTTCGGTGGTAGCGGGAGAGACCCCAAGGCCCTCGGACTGGGCCAGCAATGTATGCCCGCCAAGGGCCGGGGTGACCATGATCGGCGAACCCATGGATGGAGACTCCGTCGGCTGTGCCGATAGGGGGCGGGCTAGCAGGAGCAGGGGCGCAAAAAGCAGCACCAGCGCCATCTCGACGAGGCGGCGGTCAGCCCGAAGGCGTCGACAGCAGGCCATGGAAGCGCTCCCCTTTGATGGTTTGATAGTGAGAACTGCGTCACACCAAGTCAAGCGAAAAATGTGCTTGCGGTCCGCCGCGTGTTGCGCCAATCTTGACCTCCCGCAAGACCGGACCGACCACCCACAGGGGGTGGCCGCACCCGGCAGCCGACGGGGCCGTGACTGGCGATGGCATGGCGCACCAAGGGGGATGGCTTGGCTAACGAGACCGATTTCCTTGAGCTCTATCGGGAGCTGGGCGTGAGCCCGGGTTGCTGCCTGCTGGATTTCAAGCGGGCGTACCGGCGCCATGTGGCGCGACTGCATCCGGACCGCCCGGGCGATGGGCAGCCACGTGTTGGCGATCAGCTGCAGCAGCTGACCGCCCAATACAGTGCCGCGATGGAGTTTCAGCGCCGTCATGGACGCCTGCCTGGCGCCCAGGCGGAGGACATCCGGGCCAATACGCCCGAGCCCAGCTTCCGATCGACGCTTCCCACGCTTACACCGACGCGCGAACCGAGACGCGGACCGTCCAAGGTCACCATCTTGTTCGCCCTGTCCGTGACCGCGGCATTGTTCTGGTGCACCGACCCGCTGCCGTTCTTGCCGGAAGTGAGCCACGCGCCATACATCGCCCCAAGCACGGCGGAGATGCCGGAAAAGCCCGTCGTATCAACGCTTGCATTGGGCATGTCATCGGAAAACGTGCGTGCCATCGAGGGCGAGCCGACCCTGATTCGGGACGATCGCTGGGAATACGGTCCGTCCTGGATCCGCTTCGAGAATGGCGAAGTGGTGGACTGGTATAGCTCGCCGTTGCAATCGCTCAAGACGCCTGCGGGTCGCCCCAGCCACCATTGAAGCCTTACATGTGTTTGGCGGACATCGGGGCCCGCTATGGTCGCCAGGCGGCGCGTTTGACCTCGACCCGGTGTGTATTCCACCGAGCACCGGGCCTTGCGCCGCCACCCGGCGGCCATAGCGGGCCAGGGCGACGTTTCAGCGCGCACCGCGGCCAAACAGCACCACTTCTACCGTCTGCACGAGAATCAGCAGATCGAGCATCAGGTTGTGATTCTTGACGTAGAACAGGTCGTACTTGAGTTTCTCGGCGGCGTCTTCTTCGGAGGCGCCATACGGGTAACTCAGTTGCGCCCAGCCGGCCAGCCCGGGCTTCAGGCAATGGCGCAAGTTGTAATAGCGAATCTTCGGCTCGAGATCGGCGACAAACTGCGGGCGCTCGGGACGCGGTCCGACGATGCTCATCTCGCCCTTGAGTACATTCCACAATTGCGGCAACTCATCGAAACGCAGTTTGCGTGCGATGCGGCCCACGCGCGTGACGCGGTCGTCATGCTTGCTGGCCCAGCGCGCTATGCCATCAAGCTCTGCATCGGTGCGCATGCTGCGAAACTTGAGCAGCCAGAACGTCCTGCCGCGTTCGCCGACGCGTTCCTGGCGATAGAGAATGGGTTGGCCGGCACCCGACTCCATGCGGATGGCAAGCACCATCCCCAGCATCAACGGCCAGGTCAGCACCATCAGCACCACGGCGGCGGCCAGATCGAAGCAACGCTTGCTCAACCGACGCAGCGGCGTGGCATTGAAGCCACCGGAGAAGACCAGCCAGGAGGGGTCGAGCAACGATAGCTGGACGCGGCCCGATTCGCGTTCGCAGAACGTGGTGAGCTCGGTAATGGTCACGCCCAGTTGCCGACATTCGAGCAGATCGTCCATCGGCAGGCTGCCGCGACGATCGTCGACACCGACGACGATCTCGTCGACCTGCCGGCGCAGCACCAGCGATGGCAGCGGAACGTTCAAGTTCAGCAGCTGATCGGAGGGTACGACGGTTATTTCGTTCGGGCACGGCACATAACCGACGATGCGAAAGCCGCGTCGATCGGAACGGCGACGCATGCGATTGTGGATCTGCGCGGCACGTTGCCCCGCGCCCAGGATCAGCACCTGCCGTTTGAGCGCCTCGATCTCCACCAGCCGCATGAATACCGAACGGAAGGCCATGACCAGGACCAGGCCCAGCAACAGCGCAATACCCATCACACCACGGCCGACATAGGCTTGCGGCACGACGTAGTACGCCACGATCAGGCCCACGCCGCCGAGCGCAAACGCCACCACCTGTCTGGCCAGGAGGCCAAACCAGCTGCTGCGCATATGCGTTTGATACTGCCCCAGCGCCGCCATGCCCAACATGATGACCAGCGCAAACAGCAGCGACCTTTCCAGCAAATGGCGCGAGAACTCGGCCAGCTCGTCCGGTGCATTGAAGTAGCGCAGGTACATCGCCAGGCTCAACGAGCCGGCCAGCAAGAGCGACTCGCAAAATCCGAGCAGCAGGAGCCAGCGTACGGCCTGCCTTCGTAGAAAACGAAGCATTCGGATTCCCCCAAGTTGACTGCCACTCCGTGGGCAGAACTTGAGGCTACGCTGGTGTATCGCAGCCCGCGATACGACAGACGGTGGGTTTTGCGTAGTCCGAATGGGCGTTACAGGGATGTAACAGGGGTGTCTTCAAATCAATTCGAATCACCTCCTACTCGTCATCCCGGCGCAGGCCGGGACCCAGTGGCTTCGGTTTTCCGTTTTCGCGTCAGAGCAGAATGCGTGATCACGCTCGCGACGACCGACCACAAAGCCACTGGGTCCCGGCCTGCGCCGGGATGACGGATAGGAGATGTTTTCAGAGATTACCGAGCACCGCTCTTGCTGTTTAGTGAAGCCGCATCTCATCAAGCCAATGCAGCCGGCAGGCAGTAATGGTCGAAGGCGCAGCCAATGCCCCGATAAGCCCGGCGGGCAGGCCGATATCGCGTACGCGGCAAGGTATGCGAGTGGTGGCCGATGCGGGCGGCGGGACCAGTGCCGTCGTGGTGGCCTTCATGCGCGACGGCTCCTCGCTCAGCCCGGTACCGAACGCCTTGAGCAAGGCCTCCTTGCGTGTCCACAACGACAGCAGCGCCGATTCGCGCAAGAGCGGATGCAGTGGCAATACTTCGGCTATTTCCTCGGTCGTGCAGAAGCGCGGCATCAACTCGGTCAACGTCATGTGCGAGGGCGAGCGCTCGATGTCGACACCGACGGTTTCGGCCGCGCATACGGCAATCGCTACCCAGCTGCCGCTATGACTGAGACTGGTGGCAAGCTGCGTTCCCGAGACATAAGGCTGTCCGCCCGATGTGTTGCCGAGGGGAACGTCGCAGGCGTCGACGCCCAGGCAGATGCCAAGCGCGGCGCGCCATAGGGCATGGGCGACGACATAGGGCTCACGATCGCGCTCGAATCGAAACCGTGCGGCCCTGGCACGTTCGCCCGCATCGAGCAGGCTTTCGGCCGATTCGGTATGCAGCCCCCACAGCGCGCTATCGAACAGCAGCACGCTCGCCGCACCGGGCGACAACATGGAAAATTGCGCGCGCGCCAGGGCGCATTTCACCGTATGAAGGAAGTCGTCTGCGATGAAATTGGCGCGTCCGTTCGGCATGGGTATCTCAAAGCATCCCGGAGGTGCCATAGGCCAGCAGCAGGTCGCGCAGGTCTTCGGCCAGCCGCAGGCTCAGGGCAATGATGGTGAAGGTCGGGAAAGCCCAGCCGCCGGTAGGAAACACCGAGCTGCCGGCGATATGAAGATTGTCGACGCCGTGCACACGGCAATGGCGATCGACCACGCCTTGGTTCGGATCGGCGGACATTCGTGTCGTGCCGAGGTGATGCGCGGTGCCGTGAACCTGGGGCATGTCGTCCCCGGTACCGCCTACCCATGCCGCCGGTTCATAACGTCCGCCGCATGCCTGTGCCAGTTCGTTGCCGAACAGGACCGCCGCGGTCCGGTAGGTGTGCTTGTCCAGCGGCGTCAGCTGCCAGTCGACGCAGATCTTGCGCAGCCCGAGCGCATCGACGTCGGAGCTGAGGGTAATCCGGCTGTCCGGGTTCGGCGCCTGTTCGAAATAACCGATCAGCTCCACATGATTGCTTTTCACCGCCGATTTGTCGGCCAGCTTCCGCACGAACGCCTTGGCGATATCGCCGGCGCCCAGGCCGACTCGCAATGCGAGCTTGCCGACGCCCTCTTTGGCCGGGATGACATCGTCACCTGGCGAAGGACCATTTTTCATCGCCGCGCATAGCCGCGCCTCCAGCTCGGCGCTCTCATCGCGCGACGAGGGCCGCAGGGCTGCCCTGAACTCCCGCAACGCACGAATACCCTTGGGTACGTCCGCTTCGACAGGGAAGGGATGCACGCGTCCGCTAAGCAGGCGATGGGCTCGTTGTGCCTGATCGGACAGGCCGATTTCGGGAAACACCGGCGCGGGGCCCTTGCCCAGGTTGCGATCGTACGGACGCGTGAGATGGTCCGGCGTATCGGTCACCACCCGGCCGATGCTGCCGCTGGGATGATCCATAAAATAACGGCCCACCAGATCGCGCGTGTTGCCCAGCCCCTGGGGAACCACCGAGTCCGACAGCAGGAGCAGGCGAGCGTTCTCGATGCCGCCGGAGGCAAGCACATAGTGTCGTGCCGTGACAAAGCCGGTGCGCCCGCTCAGGGCGGCGATGCGTGCGCGACGCACGGACGTACCGTCGGGCGCGGCTTCCAGCTCCATCAGGTTGGCATGCAGCAGCACCTTGATGTTCTCGGCCTGCTCGAGTTCGGCGCGGTAAGCGGCACCAAATAAAATCGGGCTGCGCGCGAAGATCTGGTTGACCAGTTTGTCCGCGCTGAACGGAATGGGTTGGCGCGGCAAGGGGCCGATGAAGGACCCATCGGCGAAGTCATGCGCATCGATCTGGCAATACGTTCGTGCACGTGCGTAGTAGGGTTCGAGTTCGTCGTAAGAGAGCGGCCAGCCGCTGTGTGGCACCCAGTTGCGCTCCCCCAGATCGTGTTTGCTCAGCGTGATGCAGCCGCCGCCCCACAGATTGCAGCTGCCGCCAAACACGCGCATGCGTGACACGCTCGGATCAAACGGCGGGTTGCCGATCGACGTTCCTTCATACAGCGCCTGGCTTTTTTCCTCGCCCGCCAGGCCGCCGCCTTCGATCAGGCAGACCGATAGCGACGTGCCGATAAACGAGCGGGCAATCGCGATGCCAGCCGCCCCCGCGCCGATGATGCAGAGATCCGCTTCGACGTCGGCGGGCGACGATCCATCCAGGTAGTCGATGATCATGTCGCCTCCAAACCATGACGCTGGCCATTCCAGCCGCTACGAACGTTATGCAACGCGTTCATCTTGCAGAGTCTCGTAATAGGTCCGATACCAGCGGACGAATTGAGCCACACCGGTTTCGACCGGCACCTTGGGGACATAGCCGACCGCATCCCTGAGCAAGGTCATGTTCGCGGCGGTGTCGGGCACATCGCCGGCCTGCATCGGCAACAATTCCATCTCCGCCTTGCGTCCCAGGCACGCTTCCAGCACCTCGATGTAACGCAACAACGCCACCGGCTGCTCGTTGCCGATGTTGTAGATGCGATAGGGCGCGACGCTGCTGCTTTGCGGGTCGGGCAAATAGGCATTCCACGCGGCGTCCTTGACTGGCACGGTATCGAGTACGCGAATCACGCCTTCGGCGATATCGTCGACGTAGGTGAAGCTGCGCTGGTGCTTGCCGTAGTTGAAAACCCGGATGGGTTCGCCGGCGAGAATCGCCTTGGTGAAAAGAAACAGCGCCATATCCGGGCGGCCCCAGGGGCCGTAGACCGTGAAGAAGCGCAGTCCCGTGCATGGGATGTCGTAGAGATGGGCGTAGCTGTGCGCCATCTGCTCGTTGGCTTTTTTCGAGGCGGCGTACAGTGTCAGCGGATGCTCGGTGGACTGGTGTTCGGAAAACGGCAGCGTACCGTTGGCACCATAGACCGAGCTGGTCGAGGCAAAGACCAGATGCTCTACGCCGTGGCGGCGACAACCTTCCAGTACATGCAGAAAGCCGGTGACGTTGCTCGATACATAGACATGTGGATTCTCCGCCGCGTAACGTACGCCGGCCTGAGCGGCCAGATGAACCACCCGCTGCGGCCGGTGCCGGGAAAAGGCCTGTTCCATTGCGGCCCGGTTGGACAGGTCGGCATGCACATGCGTATAGCCGCCGTGTCGCATCAGGCGGCTCAGGCGGGCTTTTTTCAGTCGGACGTCGTAATAGTCGTTGAGATTGTCCAGGCCGATCACTTCGTCGCCTCGCTTGAGCAATTGCAAGGCGACGTGCGAACCGATAAAGCCCGCGGTTCCGGTAACCAGCACTTTCATGGCATGCGATCTCGTAAGGTGAGCCGGTTCATAGACGACCGTCGACAGCGTCGCGCGGCAGTACGTATTTCACGTCGTAGACGATCGACGACGGTTTGCCGAAGCGGCGCACACCCTCGGCACCCATCGCGACGAATTGCCGGTGACCGACCGCGACGATGACGGCGTCATAGCCGCCCGAGGCCGGTTCGGCGACTGGCGTGATGGCATATTCGTGTTCGGCCTCGGCGGCACTCACCCAGGGATCGTGGATATCGACCGCGGCGTTATAGGCGCGCAGTGCATGCACGATATCGACCACGCGGGTATTGCGCAGGTCCGGGCAGTTCTCCTTGAACGCCAGGCCCAGTATCAGGATGCGTGCCTGCACCGGGTTGATGCCCTTGCGTACCATCAGGCGTATCACTTCGCTGGCGATGTACGGGCCCATGCCGTCATTGGTGCGACGGCCGGCCAGGATTACGTCCGGGTGGTGCCCGACCTCCTGCGCCTTGTGCGTGAGGTAGTACGGGTCCACGCCGATGCAATGGCCGCCGACCAGCCCGGGTCGGAACGGCAGGAAATTCCATTTCGTTCCCGCCGCCTGCAATACGTCGAGCGTGTCGATGCCGAGCTTGTTGAACAGGATGGCCAGGTCGTTGACCAGGGCGATATTGAGATCGCGCTGGGTGTTTTCGATCACCTTGGCCGCCTCGGCCACTTTCAGGCAACTGGCCTTGTGCGTTCCGGCGACGATGACCGAGCCATAGAGGCGGTCGACGAAATCAGCCGTCTCCGGCGTCGAGCCTGACGTGACCTTGAGGATGGTCGTCACCCGGTGTTGTTTGTCGCCGGGGTTGATACGTTCGGGGCTATAGCCGGCAAAGAAGTCGCGGTTGTACACCAGGCCCGATACCCGTTCGAGGATCGGCACGCAGACCTCTTCGGTGCAGCCCGGATACACGGTGGATTCGTACACCACGATGTCACCCGGCTTGAGCACCTTGCCCAGCGTTTCGCTGGCCCTGACCAAGGGAGTCAGGTCGGGGCGCTTGGCGAGATCGATCGGGGTAGGGACAGTGACGATGTAGACGTTGCAATCGCGGATATCGTCCAGCTCGGCGCTGAAGCGCAAATGGGGGATATCGGCGAGTTCCTCGGCATCGACTTCCAGCGTGCTGTCATGGCCGGCGCGCAATTGCTCGATGCGCTTCTTGTTGATATCGAAACCGACCGTTTGGTAACGCTTGCCGAATTCCACCGCGAGCGGCAGGCCGACGTAGCCGAGGCCGACAATGGCAAGCTTGGTGTCTTCCAGGCGCCGCATACGATCATCCTTGTCGTTGGGTTTCGGATACAAGGCACAACGCAGGCGCCGCGGCGGCAAACGCAAGGCATCGGTCGCCCGTGGCACCTGAGGGCGGGGCAAGCAAGCAGGCCATCGTATTTCCCCCGTGTTCGGCCAGGGCGACGTTAACAGGGTGCGCTCGCGTTTCCCCTATCACGGACGACTGTAGGTCGAACGGCCGATCGACTTTGGAAACCTCTAGAGACCTTTCCTACTTCGTCATCCCGGCGCAGGCCGGGACCCAGTGACTTTGTGACCGGTTATCGCGAGAGCCAACAAACATCTGCTCTATCGCGAAAGCCGAAAATCGAAGCCACTGGGTCCCGGCCTGCGCCGGGATGACGATAGGAAAAACTGGGGTTGTTACAGGCTTTCTGCTGTCGACTGGATGCTGGTTGGTACGAGGATTGTGCTTGGAGCGTTGCACTGACATATGCTATCCAGACCAGCGTCAACACCGACGCGATTTCCAGGGTTTCTCCATGCCGGATCCGATCGCCTATCCCATGCCTGAGTTACCCGAGATAGACGGCAGCGATCTGCACGAACGCGACGCTCAGCGGTTTCCCCGGCTCAACGACGACATGGCGCAGCGCATCGCAACGTATGGCAGCGAGGAAAACGTGCCTGCCGGCACGCTGCTGTTCGAGCAAGGCCAGCGCGTCGTCGATTTTTTCTTCGTGCTCGAAGGCAGCATCCAGATCTTCGACCTGGGCAGCGATGGCCAGCCACGCACAGTGGCGATGCATTCGGCGCACCAGTTCAGCGGCGAGCTGGATCACCTCAACCAGCGGCGCATTCTGGTCTCCGGCCTGGCGGTGGTCCCGACACGGCTTATTCGTATCAAGCGGCAAAACTTCGCGCGCCTGATCGCCGCCGAGACCGATATCGGCGAAATCATCATGCGCGCGTTTATCCTGCGGCGCGTCGGTCTCATCCGCATGGGCAGCGGTGGTGTGGTCGTCGTCGGGCCAGTGCATGGCGCCGATACGCTGCGGCTGCAGCGCTTCCTGATTCGAAACGGTTATCCGCACCGATTGCTCGACACCGAGTCGGAGAGCGGCGCCACCGAATGGATGCGCAGCTTCGAGTTGACGCCGGACGTGCTTCCGGTGGTCATTACGCCGGATCATAAACTGCTGAGGAATCCATCGACTGCGGAGCTGGCCGACAACCTGGGTCTGACCGAAACCATCGAACCCGATCATGTACATGACGTCGCCGTCGTCGGTGCCGGCCCATCGGGTCTGGCTGCCGCGGTCTACGCGGCTTCGGAAGGTCTCAATACGATCGTGATCGAAGGCATGGCACCCGGCGGCCAGGCCGGCACCTCATCGAAGATCGAAAACTATCTGGGTTTTCCCACCGGCATTTCAGGCCAGGCATTAGCCGGTCGAGCGCAAGTACAAGCGCAGAAATTTGGTGCCCGTCTGGCCATATCGCGCCACGTCGTCGGTATCGATTGCTCGGCGCGGCCTTATCGGCTGCACCTGGAAGACGGCCAGGCGATTCAGGCGCGCGCCATCATCGTTGCCACCGGCGCGCGTTATCGCAAGCTCGATGTGCCCGATTACGATCGATACGAAGGGCAGGGCATTCATTATGCCGCCACACCCATGGAAGGGCAGCTGTGCACCGACGAGGAGGTTGTCGTGGTCGGCGGCGGCAACTCGGCCGGCCAGGCCGCGATGTTTCTCTCCCGCATCGCAGCCCATGTGCATATCCTCGTGCGCAGTACCGGGCTGGCCGCAACCATGTCCGACTATCTCGTACAGCGTATCCGTCAATCGACACGGATCAGCCTGCATACCGAAACGGACATCGTCGCCTTCGACGGCAACGACCGGCTGCGTGGCGTCAGCTGGAAACATCGCCCCAGCGGGAAGCTGGTCACTCGGCCCGTCGCGAATGTTTTTGTGATGGTTGGTGCGGAGCCGAACACAGACTGGCTCGGCGGATGCCTGCAATTGGATGCCAAGGGTTTCATTTGCACCGGCGTCGATGCCAGTGGCCCGACCGCGACATCGCTATACGCGACATCCAAGGCAGGTATTTTCGCGGTCGGTGATGTACGTGCAGGATCGGTCAAGCGTGTTGCGGCGGGCGTGGGTGAAGGTGCTGCGGTGATCCAGGCGGTGCACAAGTCACTAGATCCTGAGTCGCCTTGACACGAATAACGCCCTGGTTTTTGTAGGAGCGACTTCAGGGCACCTCAAAATAACTGCAGTTTTTCATATCGTCATCCCGGCCTGCGCCGGGATGACGAGTAGGAAGGGTTTTTAGAGGTGCCCTGAAGTCACTCCTACAAAAAACTGGCAGGCTTTTCGAAGCATTCATTGAGCCCGAGTGACGCGATGGCAAGAATCTATCAGACACAGACCATGGGAGAGGCCCGAGTCAAGGTGGCCATCGTCACCGACCGCGGGCAGGCCGATCTGTGGGTGAACCGTGTAAGCAGTTGGGGCCTGGCATCGGGTGACGCACTCTGGTTCATGGTGCCCGATCGTGGCGATGCGACCGCTACGGTATTTTTCACCAGCATCGGTTTCGCCCAGATCAAGGTGTGCTTTGTCGAGACGCGCGGCGAAGCCGGCTGGCGCGATCCAGCGGTTGCACGCCGAGGCCTGTTTTCAGGTCGCTGACTTGGCGGGTGGCGGCAGGCGGATCACCGGGGTGCTTGGTAGCTTGAGCATGGCCTGTACGCGTACGGCGGCATTCTCTGCTTCCGCCTGTGTGGCAAACCGCCCGGCGGCCAGTACCGTCCAGGGCGCCTTGTCGGCGTCGACGACTTGCAGGTGGGTCAGTGGCAAGCCGATGGCCTGAGCATGTTGCTCGGCTTCGGTGGCTTCATCATCGGTAACGAATTGTCCCAATTGCAGCGCGTAGGCCGGTTGTCCGGCGGCCGGTGCTGCAGCGCCCACCTCGGTAGTGACCAACAGGGAATCGATCTTCAGTGGCGCTGCTGCGGTTGCAGCAATGGAGGCATGGCTTGCCGGTGGTGCCTTGGCGGCGGGACCGGGTGGGGCGGTTGGGGCTTTAATCGATAACAGCTTGTTGCCGAAGGCAGTTACCGGTGCTCGCCAATTATCGGGCGCCATCATGCCGCCGGTAAATGCCAGCGCTCCGAACAGCAAAACCAGCAGGGTAAATCCGAACTTGGCGAACATAATTTGACGTCCCGCAAAGAAAACGAGTGTCGGCGTCATAATCATGACACCGAATAGCTCTTGCGCACATTTTCAAATGCTTATCTGCTTCGCATGAATTTACTTGGTCCTGGCATATTGCGATAACGATGCGGTGAACGCTACATTCGCCCTCCTGGGGGAAGCCAATGCCATAGATTCGGATATGCGGCAAATGGATGCCGTTGTCCGGTCGAGGCGAACACCCCCATTTTCAGGGGGTCGTCATGGTCGATATGTTGGAGTCCAACTTGCTTGGCTCCTCCCCACAATTTGCTCATGTAGTAGCGCAGATTCGCCGAATTGCAAAATTCGACGTCACGGTGCTTATCGGCGGAGAAACCGGTACCGGCAAAGAGCTGGGCGCAAGAGCGGTCCATTATCTCAGTGCTCGGGCGGCACAACCGTTTATTCCGGTCAATTGCGGCGCCCTGGCCGAATCGCTGGTGGAAAGCGAGTTATTCGGGCATGAGCGTGGGGCATTTACCGATGCGCGCCAGGCGGCGCCGGGTTTAATCAGCGAAGCCGAAGGCGGAACGCTATTCCTGGATGAAATCGACACCTTGTCGGCCAAGGCCCAGGCGGCGCTTTTGCGCTTTCTGCAGGACCGCACCTATCGCCGCGTCGGTGGCACCCAGACCCGGCAGACCAATGTGCGGTTGATTGCGGCAAGCAATGCCAACCTGGACGAACTGGTCAAGGCGCGGCAGTTTCGTCGCGACCTGCTGTACCGGCTCAAGGTGATGCCGCTGATCATGCCGCCGTTGCGTGAGCGCGGCAGCGATGTGGTCGAACTGGCCAGGATATTTCTCGATCGCCTCAACCGCGAGTATCAGGGCCAGACCGCACCCAAGCGCTTCCATCCCGAGCTGTCCGCGGCCCTTACGCGCTATAGCTGGCCCGGCAATATCCGCGAGCTGGAGCATTTCATCCAGCGCGAATACCTGATGTGCGAAGGCGAGGTGATTCATGCGGCACTGCCGCAGGACGGCCAGATGCCCAATCCCTCGATCGATCGGTACAACGCAGCCTTCAAACAGGCAAAAGCCCGGGTGATCGCCGATTTCGAGCGCAGCTATGTCACCTCGGCCATGGCCCGTGCGCGGGGCAATATTTCCCATGCCGCCCGCATCGCGGGGCAGGACCGCAGCGCTTTCAGCAAACTGGTAAGTAAATACAGGGTCGCTTCTACCGCCGAGCAGGAGCAAGATTCGGCGGAATGAAGCATCGAAGCGAGCCATTGCCGTGAACGGCTACTCCGTGCGTGACGTCGCCGACGCCATTGCGCGCGTCCTGGCTGCGCAACCTGCCTGCGCCGATACGATCGAAGGCATACAGCAATGGTGGCTGCGGCCATCGGGTATCGACGCGCCTCGCGATGTCATTGCCAGCGCGCTCGAGCTGCTGGAAATGGAGCAACACATCGAAAGCCGCCGGATAGGTACGCGCGAAATCTGGCGCCTGCGCCGCAACCCTTAGCCGATAGTCCGGCCTGCTTTTTTTTTCAATCATCGTTCCGGCATGGCTGGAAGTATGCGTGCGTCTTTTGCGTGTGCTGCGTTGTTTTCTACACGGCGTGAAAAATTCCACACGGTGCGATTGAAGCAGGCGATGTCGCGATCATCCGATGCATCGTCAATCATTTATGCGATACATCTCGATGCCATGCCACGGTTATCGCCGTGAGAAAAAATACACGGCGCGCCATGCGCCGGTGCAACGAAAACCAAGGCAAACGTTGCAACTGCCACGTTTTTGCCAGTTGGCACGACTCTTGATTCTGCTGCTTCGTAACGCGAGCGGCAGCGTTCGAATGAAGAATCTTGCAGCCGCCTACTCAACGAGGCCCGTTCATGACTGTCGAGAGCATTCAACAAAAGCTATTGCGTGTGCGGCCGCCGCGCGTACGCATTACCTACGACGTCGAGACCGGCGGTTCGAGCGAAAAGGTGGAGCTGGCATTTATCGTCGGCATGTTCGCCAACCTGTCCGGCGAGCTCAGTGCGAGCGAGTTACCCGCGCTGAAAGACCGGCGCATGCGCGATATCGACGCGGAATCGTTCGACAAGATCCTGGCGGACAGCACGCCGATGATCAACTTGAACGGCATCCCCGATACGATTACCGGCGGCAGAAACCTTGCCGGTACGTTGGGCTTCTCCTGCCTGGCCGACTTCGAGCCTCTGGCGGTAGTCAATGCTGTGCCCAGCTTGAAGCAGCGCTATGACGCGCGGGCAGACTTGCGTGCCCTGCAGTCGATGGCCGAATGCAATGACGCATTGGCCGCGGCGCTGGATCGTTCCACGCTCGACGCGGATGCGATGGGGGCACTGAAGACCAAGTTTTCGACGACGGCACCTGGCGACTGGGTCAATGTCGCCATCAGCCCGGTCGATCCGCTGCCGGCATCGCCCACAGGCGCCGATGTGCCCACCATCCTGGTAACCCTGCTCGCTGCACAGATGGCAGGCAACGCACAGGCCGCCACCGCGGCCAAGCAGGCGGCGGATGCTGCGGCTGCCGCGGCAGACAACGCCAAGACAGCCGCGGCAACAGCCGCCACGGCCAGGGACAACGCGCAGAAAGCCGCGACGGATGCCGCAGCGGCGCTGGCTAAAGCCAAGGACGCTGCCGCCAAGGCGAAAACCGACCAGGATATTGCCGCGGCCAATACCGCCCTGGTTGCCGCGCAAAAAGCCAAGGACGATGCCGATGCCACCGCGCTCACCACGCAGGCACAGGCTTCGGCGGCCGACGAGCTCAATACCCGTCAGGCGCAGCTTGCCGCCGATCGCCAGCAGGCCTTCCTGTCGATCGATCCGCTGTCCAAGGCGCGCCGGCTGAGCGGCCGCTTTGCCAACGAGATCATCGTGCCGATGGGCAACAAGGAACTGACCCAGGTGGCATTGGGCTCCAGTGGCCTGATCGACGAACGTGCGCTCGCTATCGATACTCAGATCGGCTTTCAGCTGGATGCGATTTTGCACGCCCGCGCGTTCCAGGAGCTCGAGGCGACCTGGCGCGGCCTGTTCTATGTGGTGTCGCGCACCGAAAGCGGCCGGCTGTTGAAACTGCGTGTGTTCAATGCCGGCATGGACGAGCTGCGCAAGGAACTGGAGAAGGCGGCGGATTTCGATCAGAGCTGCATCTTCAAGATGATCTACGAGGCCGAATTCGGCACCTATGGCGGCTCGCCGTACAGCCTGCTGCTGGGTGGTTATGAGTTCGATCATTCGCCCAACCATATGTCCCTGCTCAACAACCTGACCAAGGTCGCCGCGTCCGCGCATGCACCGTTTATCGCGGCGGCGGCGCCGGGCCTGTTCGGTCTGGACAGTTTCGACAAGCTGGCCAAACCGCGCGATCTGGGGCAGTTGTTCGAGTCGCCGGAAATGGCGCAGTGGGTGGAGTTTCGCAATAGCGAAGATTCGCGTTACGTCGCCTTGGCGCTGCCGCATATCCTGCTGCGCCTGCCGTACGGCAAGGACTCGCGACCGGCCGAAGGCCTGCGTTACGAAGAAACCGTCAACGGCGAGCAGGGGCCCGATCACAATGCGTTCCTGTGGGGTAATGCGGCGTATGCGCTGGCCGAGCGCATCACGCATTCGTTTGCCCTGTATCACTGGACAGCGGCGATTCGCGGCGTGGAAGGCGGTGGCCTGGTCGATGGCCTGCCGGTATTCACGTACCGCGACGATGCCGATCTGGTGAACATGATCTGCCCGACCGAAGTGTCGATCACCGATCGCCGCGAAAAAGAACTGAACGATCTTGGCTTTATCGCACTATGCAATTGCAAGGGCACCGGTCAGGCGGCGTTCTTCGGCGGCCAGACCACCAACCTGCCGCGCCAGTACATCAGCGACGAGGCCAATGCGAACGCCAAGCTGTCGGCGATGCTGCCGTACATCCTGGCCGCCTCGCGCTTTGCGCATTACATCAAGGTGATCATGCGCAAGAAGATCGGCGCCTTCCTCACCCGCGGCAATATCGAGGCCTACCTCAATACCTGGATCGCGCAATACGTCCTGCTGGACGACAACGCCTCACAAGAGGTAAAGGCCAGCTATCCGTTGCGCGCCGCGCAGATCAACGTGACCGACGTGCCCGGGTCGCCCGGTTCGTATAAAGCGACCGTGTTCATCAAGCCGCACTTCCAGCTGGAAGAACTGACCACTTCGATTCGCCTGGTGGCGGATCTGCCTGCGGGCTGATGCGCTCGACGCACAGCCCATAGATCACACCCAGGAGCGAACATGGACCTGATTCTCTTGCAACCCGGCGATTCATCGATTTTCGGCGGACCCAACGGCTGGAAAGGCGGTGGCAGCCTGATCGACGACGTATGGCGCGACGAAGTGCTCAAGCTCGGCCAGTGTCTTGAGCTGGTGTCCGTACATCAGGGCATGAAGCAGCAGATCACGACCGATGTCAGCAACTCGGCGCGTACGTCTGGCCGCCCGATCATCACCGAATTCACCTGCGTGAAATACGTGGACAAGACCTCGGTGAAATTCTACGAGTATTGCCTGCGCGCACAGCCGCTGGGCAAGGGCGACAAGAATCCGACCAAGATCTATATCGCGCGAAACTCCGGCGAAAAGACCGCCAATATTCTCACCATCGAACTGCGCGACGCGATCATCAGCGAAATCCAGTTCCAGTCCAATCCGGACGATATGCCCACCGAGCAGTTCAAGCTCAACTTCACTGAAGTGCTGTGGACCTACACCGTGCAGGAAGCCGATATGAACACCTCCGGCAACCTGGCGTCCGGCTGGAGTATCGCGCGCAATCGTCCGATCGGACAGTTCACCAGCTGATCGCAACAAGCAAAGGCGGCTCCGATGGGGAGGGCGTGACGTGCAGTTCTTGATGGAGCGGCTGGTCAATCGAACGGAAACCAGCATGGGACTGGCGCCGCCGTTCGATCTCGCCTCGGCAGTGGCAGCGCAGATACAGCGCATCGTGGAGTGCCGGCCCTATGTCGGCACACGTGGTGCGCGTATCTGCGATTTCGGCATGCCGCCCATTGTCGACACCAGCATCGGCATGTCCGATCACGAGCGCTACGGCGCACGCCTGCTTGACGCCATCGCACGCTACGAACCGCGCCTGCACACGCCGCGATTGGAATGGCTGTCGACCGGCAAGGCATTGCGCCCCTATGCGCTGGTCGTTCATGGCGGTCTGGTGCAAGACGAGGAGCCGATCGTGTTCCGCTTCGAGCTGCCTTGTCCGGACGACCTGGCATGAACGCCGACTCGCCGCGCCTGAAAATCTGGTTCGAACAGGAGCTGACGTCGCTGCGAAACGAGGCCGTCGACTTCGGCGCGTCGTACCCGGCGATCGCCAAGGCGCTGGAACTGAGCGGCGGGCGCAGCAGCGATCCGCACGTGGAAATGCTGATGCAGTCATTCGCCTGGCTGGCCGGGCGCTTGCGCTACCAGTTGGAGACCGATCAGGCGGTGCTGCCCAATGCGCTGCTGGGTCTGCTGTATCCGCATCTTGAAGCGCCGCTGCCGTCGATGATGATTGGCGAAGTCGAGGTGCGCCCGGATGGCGCCAACTTCGCGCATGGAGCAACCCTGGAGCGCGGCCGTTACGTGTATGCGCTCGCCAGCAACGACCTGGGCCAGCAGGTGCGATGCAGGTTCCGTACCTGCTATGCCACACCCCTGTGGCCGCTGAAAGTGACGCATCTGGATGTGATGGCGGCGAATGCCTATCCGCTGGATCCGTCCGACACCCGTACCGCATCCATCGTGCGCGCCACCGTGACCCGGCTGGGCAAGGAGCCGATCCATGCGATGAAGATGCCGATGTTGCGGTTCTGCATCAACGCGGAAAACAAGCAGGCGTATTCGCTCTACGACGCGCTTGCGCTGCACCTGGTGCGCATGGCGGTGCGCATCCCCGATACGGGCGAGCTGCGCTACCTGGACGCGGATCAGCTGCAATGGTGCGGTTTCGGTCAGGACGAGGCGGTGCTGGGCACCAATCCCTTGACGCACCCTGGCTATCGTTTGCTGCAGGAGTATTTTGCGTTTCCGCAGAAGTTTCTGTTCTTCGAGGTGGCCGGGCTCGACCTGACCGGCCTGGACACGCAGTTCGAACTGCTGTTCCTGCTGGATGTGCCGCCGTCTAAGGAAAATGCCTACGATCATCACTTGCTGCGGCTCAATTGTCTGCCCTTGATCAATCTGTTTCCGCAGCGCATCGAGCCGTTCGCGCTGGATCAGCGCCACTACGAATATCGCCTGATCGGCGACGAGCAGAACCATCGTTATTGCGAGATCTACAGCCTCGAACAGTTGGTGTCGATTCGCCCGGATCGCAGCCCCCGTCCGATCGCGCCGTATTTTTCGCTGGACGATCTGCAGCAGATGGACAAGCTGGATTACTTCTATGCCACCCGGCGCGAGGTCAATCAGACCGGTGCGGTGCACGGCACGGAAACCTATGTGTCCTTCCTCGATCCGGAATTCAATGTGCAACAGCCGGCCGAGGAAATGATCGGCGGCACCGCGTTGTGCACCAATCGCCGCCTGCCGTCGCAACTGCTGGTCGGCAGCGTGCTGTACCTGGAGGGTGCCGGCCCGGTCACCTCGCTCAAGGTGGCCAGCAAGCCCACGCCCAATCAGCCACCCCAGATGGTCGGCGAACGGCCCTGGGCGTTGGCGTCGCAACTTTGCCTGAATCATCTGTCGCTGGTTGACGGGCATCGTGGTCCGCCGGTGCTCAAGAACATGCTGCGTCTGCATGTGGGGCCGGCCAGTCTCACCGGTTACCGGCAGATCGACGGGCTGCGTGCGCTCAGCAGCCGGCGCATTCAGAAGCGCATGCCGCGACGTGAAGTGTGGCGTGGGTTTGTCGATTGCCTGCAAGTGCGGGCGCAAGTGGATCTTGGGCATTTCGAAGGTGGCAGCGCGGTGTTGTTCGGCAGCGTGCTGCATCACTTCCTGGCGCTTTATGCGGAGGTCAATACCGTCGTCGAACTGATACTCGAATCTTCCGACCGCCGAGGAGAGCTCAAGTCATGGCAACCCCTGACTGGCGCACAGGTGAACCTCTAGACAACCGGCTGCGTACGCGTCCGGCCAGTTTCGACTTCTTCCAGTGGGTGCGCCTGCAATCGTGGCCGGCGCTCACGGATGTGGCGGGGCGTCGGCGCGGCGCGCGCCAAGTGTCGGCGCAGCTGCGTTTCCGCAGCGAGATGTCGTCGGTATTTCCAGGCAGCGAGATCTCCGGTGGACGGCTACGGATGGAGCGGCGCCGTGCGGCCACCGACCATCGCACCGAACTGTTCGTGTCGAACTTCGTGTTGTCAGGCGTGCTGGGACCGCTACCGGACAGCTTTGCCGAATGGATAAGGCAGCGCCTGGCCGAGCGCGATCCGGCGATGGCCGAGTTCCTGGATATCTTCAACCATCGCCTGAGCACGCTGCGTTATGAGTTGAAGGCCGCCAGTGTGCCGGCCTTTGACGCGTCGCGCCCCGAGTACACGGGTTATGCCGATGCGGTAGGGGCGCTGATGGGATTGACCGCCTTCGAAGGGGAAGGCGCGGCGATCCTCGCGCGTCGCATACCGATTCCGAAGCGTGCGTTGCTGGCGCTGGCCGGCCTGGTCGGCAATGGTCGCAAGAGCGCGGTGCAGGCGCAGATCGTGCTCGGCATTTATCTGCAGGCAGAGGTACGGGTCGAAGAGTGGCTGGGCGCGTGGCGCGATATCGAGCCGCGGGATCAAACACGGTTGGGTCAGCGTACCCTCAAGGACACCGCGCCGCTGGGTCAGCGCGTATGGGTCAATCATGCCGCGGTGGGGCTGCATATCGGGCCGGTATCGTATGCCCGCCTGTGCGTGCTGCTGGACGATCGCGCACACCTTGACAATGGCGCCCGCGAGAACGGCTTCGGTCATGGCTATCGCGGACTCGCGGCGATGGTGCACTACCTGTTCGACCGGCATGTAGACGTCGTCGTCGACATCGCGGTGCAGGACGATGACGTTCCGGCGTCATGGTTGGGTCGTCCGCGTCGTCTGGCCGGTTTTGGCGGCAGCCATGGCCTGCGTTTGGGGCAGACCGCCTGGCTCGATGGAAAACAGGCGCAGGCGCGCCATGTGCGTTTCACCATCCGCGCCGACGCCATGCAGGAGGTCGCATGAGCGCCTTGCCGACCGATAGTGTTGGTCGTACCGCGATCAGGCCGATCGGGCAGGCGGGCAATGCCGACTCGCCGTTGCTCTACCTGCACTGCGCCGTGGCGCTTGCCGGCAATCAGTGGCTGGGCGATGAAACGTTTCGGCTGGTGTCGTTCGAAGGGCAGGAGACAATCTCCGAACCGTTCGACTACCAGTTGCAGCTACGCGGCAACACCTCGCCACGGCAAGGGCGGTCGCTCAACTTCGACGCCATCATCGGGCGGCCGGTCACCGTGGGCTTGAATCTGCCCAATGACGGTGGCGCTCCGGATGCTTCGGCGCGGTTCGTGCAGGCACTGCGCAGCGGTTCGGCGCCGGACATGACCTTGTACAACGGGCTGGTGACCTCATTCGCGATGGATGAGCCCGGTGTCTATCGCATCGGCATGAAGCCCGCATTGTGGAAGATGACGCTTACCAACCGGTACTGCGTGCATGCGCAGATGAATGTGCACGACGTCATCGCCAAACTGATGCGCCTGCATTATCTGGATTACTCGCTGGACGCGGTATCCGGCGAAGACAACATCGCCATTGCGCGCGTGCAGGACTGGCTGCAGGCCGGCGAGAGCGATTTCGAATTCCTGCGCCGCATGATGTCCAAGGCGCACATCTATTACTACTTCAGGCACACAGGCAACAGCCATACCGTGGTGTTCGCCAATCGACCCGCCTATCCCAAGGCGTTCGGCGACCGACCTTTGCGCTACACGCACACCTCGCTTGACGAGTTGGGCATGCAGCAGAACGATGTGGTGTTCCAGTACAGCTATCAGCAGTCATTGACCAGCAGCGGCGTCAACGGGCGGTTCGCGCATCAGGAAAATGCCGCCGACCAGGATCCGGTGCCGACCTTTCAGACCTTCGCTTCGTATACCCCCGCCGATACGGGTGAACTGCCGTTCAATCAATATCGCAGCTACCAGTACGGCATGAGCAGTTCGACCGTGCGCGAGTATGTGCGCACGACGGCGTCGAGCATGGCCGGTTCCGCGCGGCAGCTCTCCGGCGGCAGCACCTGCTCGGGATTTCGCATCGGTTACCAGTTCACGCTCAATGGCGAGGTGGCGCAGGGCATGCATCCTTCGCCGGTGCGGCCGTCGCTCGAAGGCAAGGCTTTTGTGTTGAACAAGGTGCAGCACAAGGCCAGCGCCGACGGTGGCTATACCAACAGTTTCGAGTCCACCGATGCGGCCGCCATGCTTACGCCGTTCTCGGTGGCCGATACCCAGCAGGGCGCGATTCTCGCCAAAGTCGTCGACGTCGCAGGGCAGGGCCCAACGGACTGGCGCTTTTACGAACCAAGCAATTTCGACCCGGAGCTGAGTCGCCTGCGCGATACCCAGGCGGCGCCGCCCAACCTGATGGCCAAGGGCGTGTATGTGCAGTTTTCCAGTCCGGGCGCCACCAGCGCGCCGGTCTGGATCAAGCTGTCGGCAAGCATGCAGACGGTGCCCGAGATCGGCGTGACCGTGCTGGTGGCGCGCGCCAATGACGAGTCCGAGCTGCCTGAGGTGCAGAACATCGTGCAGGCGAACGGCAGCCTGGTCGTGACGCCGTCGGGCTGGACCGCCAATACGCATGTGGGCAGCAATTACTCGACCAGCTACGGCGACGGGCAGAGCATCCGCTTTGGACGTACCTCCGCCTACGATCTGGACCGCGCCGTCGGTATCGTCAACTCGACCTACGAAAGCGGCCAGTACCGCGATACCAGTTACTCGCAAGGGGCCAGCTACAGCTATTCCACCTCCGAAAACGGTGCCAACGGCCTGCTCAGTCGCTCCGATTCGTTCGGCAGCACCTACAGCACACAGGAAGCCAAGGAGGTGTGGAGCAAGAGCACGCTGGGCGGAACGACCAGTTATTCCACGGTCAATGGCGACACCTATGGCGAAGACGTCGTCACCGGCACGGCCACGCGTCTGTCGACGCAGAACATCGTAGTTGGCCATTCGACTACCAATCAGCAAAGCAATATCAACACGATCGGCATGAACAGCTCGATCGACACGATCGGCATGACGACGTCGGTGTCGTCGACCGGCTTGAGCATGGGTACCTCCACGACAGGGCTGGCCGCGCAAGTCGGCCTGACCGGTGTGCGCACCGATGCATCGATCACCGGCATGAGCGACAGCACCTCGGTCACCGGTATCGCACAGTCGATCTCCGCCACCGGCAGCAGCGAGATGACCTCGGCGACCGGTAGCAGCATCCAGACCAATCTCACGGGCCTGAGCACCGGCATGTCGATCACCGGCGTGTCGTCGCAGATGAACATGACCGGCAGCAGCAACGACCTGAGTGTCGTCGGCAGCAGCGCCCGGCTGAGCGTGACCGGCAGCAACAGCAGTATTTCGGTCACCGGCGATACCACCGATGTCAGCGTGACCGGCAGCGAGACGCGCGTAGGTATTCATGGCTCATCGACCGCGGTGGACATTACCGGAACGGGTGCGTCGCTGACGATCGCGGGCGCACGCCTGTCGATGGAAATCGTCGGCCTGAGTATCTCGATTCCGACCATCTATATCTACGTATGAGGCGCGCATGAAGATCGTCAAACCAATGACGCTGGGTCTGATGCATCGCCCCTACCGCTGGCAGGGCAGGCACCGGCTACTGGTCGCGACCTTGAGTTTCTTCACGCTGGGCGGTCGTGTCGACAGCCTGCTGCGCGACAACCTGCAATGGCGCAAGGTGATGGCGGCCCTGCCGTCAGGCCGGCCGCTCGATGAGTTGATGCCCAAGGCGCGTGGCGAGGTGCTGCTTGCCGGGAGCGCATACGCCGCGCACGGCCTGGCAACGACCGAGCAACTGGTGCGATTGAAGCTGGGCAAGATCGACAAGTCATTGCGTGTGCTGGGCGATCGCGAATGGATGTACGGCATGCTGCCGTTCTTCCGGATCACCGAGCCGTCGCCGTTCACGCAGATGCCGTTGAGCTGGAGCCGTGCGTATGGCGGGCAACGGCATCCGGGCAATCCCGAGGGTTGCGGCTACGATCCCAATCCGTTTGCCGCACTGTTCGGCCGCAATCAAGGGCGCATGCCGAATATCGAGAACCCCGATCGCCCGGTACGGGGGCATCGACGCCGCTATGCGCCGGCCGGTTTCGGGCAGCTCGACGTCGGCTGGCTGCCGCGCCGTCAATGGATTGGTACCTATGGGCGACGCTGGCAGAGCGAGCCTTATCCCGGGCTGGCCGACGATACGCATCGCGAGTTCTTCAATGCGGCACCGCTGGATCAGCGCATCCTCGGCTTTTTCGAAGGTGGCGAAAGCTATCGTCTCGAAGGCATGCATCCGACATTGCCGGTCATCGAAGGGCAGCTACCGGAGTTCCGTCCGCGCGCCTTCACGCATCGTGCCGGCCATCCCGCCGATGCGGTCGAAGAAGTGGCGCTCGCATTCGATACGGTGTGGTTCTTCCCGGATGCGGAGCTCGGGATAGCGATTCATCGTGGCGAGATCGACGTCGAAGACAGTCTCGCCCTGGACGTGGAAGCGTTGATGGTGGCGTACGAGCACGCCGGCGATTCGCCGCGTTCGCTCTCGCACTACGGCCAGGTGCTTGCCCTGCGCCTCAATCGCGATACTGCCGCACGGCATGTCTTCAACGAGGCCCAGCTGACGCCGGAGCCCGATGCCGGTGTGCGCGCTACGCGCCAGGCGGAGGAGCTTGAAGAAGTCACGCAGCGACAAGCTGCACAGGCCGAGCGCGATGCCGGGCTTGCCGCCGAGTTCGAGGCAAGCAGCGGCATGCCCGCACCGCCGGCCGTCGCAAGCCTGGTGCCGCCGTTACCCGTGCCTAGCAATGCGGCGATAAAGCGCGGGGATTTTGACCTGGGTGCCTTGCTCGATGCGGCCGAGCAGGTGGGTGCACAGGCCAGCGAACAAGCGCAGGCGCGTCGCAAGGAAGCGGCTGAGCAGTTAGCCGAGCTGCCGGCTGTAGCACCGCAGGCTGCAACCACGATCGAGCAGGCATTGGCACGAGCGAACGGCAAAGGCGAGCCAGGGCTTTCATTGGCCGAATTCGGTGCGATGTTCGGCGTCCCGAGCATATCGATCGAGCAGGTCCAGGACCTGCAACGACGAGGCCGGCTGGCGGCACCACAGCCCAGCGCGTCGGGTTTGCCGCTGACACCGGAAGCCGCTGCGGCGATCGGGCAGTGGATCTTGTTGCGGCTGCGTGAGGGCGGCTCGCTGCATGGCTGCGATCTGGCTGGCGCCAACCTGCGCGGCGCCATGCTCTCGGGGGCGGACTTGCGCGGGGCCTTACTCGAGGCATCCGATCTGAGTGGTGCGCAGCTGGACGGTGCCGATCTCAGCGACGTCGCCTTGACCGGCGCCACCATGGATCAAGCCAACTGTGCGGCCGCGTGTTTCGACGGCGCCAATCTGGCGCGCACACGGGCGCACCGCGCGATTTTTCGTGGCGCTCGCTTCACCGGCACGCAAGCCACCGAAGCCGATTGGCGCGGCGCGGATCTGGCCGGCGCCCGCTTCGAACAATGGGTGGCGCCGAACATCGTGCTCGACGACGCCAACCTGGAGCATGCCACCTTGAGCGATTGCGTCCTGTTGCATGCCAAGGGTGACGGCAGCCGCTGGGCGCATTCGGTCTGGCAGCGCACGGTCGCGCTCGGGTCGAGTTTCCTCAATAGCGACTGGCAGGAAGCGGCACTCAGCCGCAGCGTACTGATGGAATGCCGTTTGAACGACAGCGTGTGGACGGGCGCCGAGCTGAGCCGTGTCCAAGGCGGCGGTGGCGCAGACTGGTCACGTGCCGATCTGCGGCGTGTGCACGCCGGTCATAGCAGCTGGCGCGATGCGACGCTGGTCGATGCCAACCTGAGCGAAGGCGAGTTCCGCGAATGCGATTTCAGCGGTACGCGGCTCAATCACGCCATGCTCGAACACACGCTGTTCTACCGCTCGTTGTTCATGGGCGGCGTGCTCACCTCGTGTCACGCCGAATCGGCGGATTTCTTCCAGGCCATGTGCCGGCGCGCGGATTTTCGCCTGGCCAACCTGCGCGACGCCAACTTCGTGCAAGCCGAATGCACCGAAGCCCTGTTCGAGCATGCCTGCCTCGATGGCGTACGCATCGAGCCGGGCCGGAGTCTGCGCGGATGATCCAGTGGAGCGACATCGAGCATCTGCAACGCCTGGGGCGGCCGCTACATGCGGTGGATCTGGGGGCGCTGGACGGTAGCGGTCGGCAGATCGACAACCTTGTTGCCAGTCGGGTCACCTGGATCGGCGCCGGCCTGCGCCAGAGCCGCCTGAGTGGTGTGGCTTTTGTGGATTGCGACTTGAGCGGAGCGGATTTTCGCGGTGCCGCACTCGACAGCTGCAGCTTCACTCGTTGCCAACTCGGCCAATCACGCTGGGAAGGCGCCACGCTGAATCAGACGGCGATTACTCAGGGAACACTATGCGATACCGCCTGGGGTGCGAGTGGTATCGCCTTGAGCGCGTTCACCCAAGTGGACATGCGCCGGATCGACTTCAACAAGGCCAACCTGCATCGCGCCGTCATCGCGCAAAGCCAGCTGGACGGTGCAGTGTTCGAGCATGCCGTCCTGTCGCAAACGGTGATGCCCGATGTGGACTTTCGCAGCCTCCGGCTGAGGGGGCTGGTCGCGCAGGCATCGGTGCTGCGCGCGGGACGGTTTGATGGCATGGACTTGAGCGGACTATGTCTGCAGCGTTGCATGCTCGAAACGGCAAGCTTTGTCGATGTCGACCTGCACGGAGCCGATCTGCGCGAAGCCAACTGCCGCCAGGCCCGATTCGAGCGCTGCAACCTGCGTGGTGCAAACCTGGGGAACGCCTTGCTGCTGGAATCGACATGGATCGATGTCGACGCCGATGCCGCTCTGTGCGAGGGCAGTCTGTTTCAGTCCGCATCGATGCAGCGTGTTTCGCTACGCAAGGCGCATGCGGGCGGCAGTGTCTGGGATCACAGTCACCTGCAACAGGTCGAGCTTGGCGGCGCCGATCTGCGCTACGCGCGCTTCGACCATGCCCAAGGCGAGGGCATCGGCCTGCAACACGCCAACCTCGCCCATAGCAGTCATCACAACACCCGTTTTGTCGATGTCGATCTGCACGGCGCCCAAAGTCGACGCCTGCGCAGCACGTCACCTGCACGCCTGGTTGCCGAGGCGCGCTCACTTTCTCTGGAGATGCACTGATGTTCGCTGCCCATCGCGCCAAACCTTCACGTCATGCACCGTATTGGTTCGAAGCCGTCATCCATGAAGCGCTTGGCGGCGACTCCTGGCGTCTGGACGACGGCCGGCCGGCTCGTCAGGCGGTGTCCTGCCTGGTGACACCGCAGGCCGGCGATCGCGTGCTGCTGATCAGTGCTGCTGGCGGCGAGCATTTTGTGCTGCACGTGCTTTCGCGCGAAGACGGCGGTCGCGCCACCCTGGCGGTGCCCGGTGCCGACAGCGTGTCGATTCGTCAGGCCAACGTGGATATCTCCAGCCAGACCATTGCCTTGCGCGCCAGTAACGAGATCGAGCTGACTGCGGTGCAGGGGCCGTTGTCGCTCAATGCCCGGCAGATCTTTACCAATGCGTCGGAGTCGCTGGTACAAACCGCGCGCAGCTACATTGGTCAGGTCGAGCAGTTTCTGCTCAACGCCCGGCAACTGCTGCGCCTGCATGGCGAGCAGACGATGATCACTGCGCGGCAGGATGCCAAGATCGATGCCGAACGCATCAGCCTGGGTTGAGCCATGTTCGTCAACACCAACCTTGGCGTGCTGAACCTCGCTTTTCCGGACGTGTGCTTCGTGCCGGTGTTGGGCATTCCCACGCCGATGCCGTTCCCGAATATCGCCTTGTCGTTCGCCGATATTCCCGCGCAGTTCGAAGTGATCGTCGGCGGTGGCCTGGCCGAGAATCTCGTCACGGTCGGTGCGATCAGCAACGGCGACCAGCCCGGTGCGGAAGGCGGTGTGGTGTCGCATCTGTTCATGGGGCCGTTCCGTTCGTTGCTCGGCAGCTTCAAGGTGTTCATGGGCTGCATCCCGTGCACCCACATGCTGGGCGTCGTGGGGCAGAACGGCCTGTTGCCGAATATGGTCGGCGTGTCGCTGACGCCGGCGCAGGTCACCGTGGTGGTGCTCAGCTGATGCGTGGCCTTGCCCGCATCGCATTCATCGTGCTGGCGCTGGTCGCGCTTTCTGGCTGCAGCACGATTGCCAGTCTGCTGCCCGGGCACCAGAAGACGACGAGTCTGAGCAGCGTGCGTGTGGCGGCGCCACCGGGCGCCAATCTCAATTCGGCGACGATGCTCGATATCGTCTTTGTCTATGACACGACCAGTGTCGCCATGCTGCCCAAGAGCGGTCCGGACTGGTTTGCGCAGAAGACGGCCTTGCTGAGCGGCCTGGGTAAGAACATCGATGTCGTATCGCTGCAGATTCCACCGGCCACGGTGATCGACCCGGTGGCGTTGCCCAGCAAGGCCGGCAAGGCGATCGCCGTCTACGGCTTCGCCAATTACCAGGCCAAGGACGGGCAGGCGCGCAGCGACATCACCGCGTATCGGCACGCCGTGGTGTGGCTGGCCGCAACTCAAATCACAGTGACCGAGCAATAGGGCAAGCCATGAACGCCGTCGTCGATACCTTGCCGCCGCTGCCCGAGGCCGTTTCCTGGTCCGAAGGCATGTTGCTTTCGCCGCAGCACTTTCAGCAGAACGATATCTACTGGAATCAATTGCTGCAGCAGCGCCTGGCCATACTCCAGCCGTTTGGCTGGGGTGTGCTGGACATGGCGCTCGACCCGACCGAACTGGTCAAGGGGAGGGTGGTGCTGCAACGCCTGCGCTGCGTCATGCCCGATGGCCTGCTGATCGAGTATCCGGGGCACTTCGCCCCGCTCGATCTGTCGATCGATCTGTCCAAGAACGACTGGACCACTCAGCCACGCGTCATGGTGCACCTGCGTGTTCCCGTGCGCGGCAAGGGGGCAGCGAGCGACATCGGCGACATGCAGCGCTATACGATCGAGCGCGGCAGCATGGAGGCGGACGAAAACACCGGCAAGGACGATATCGTCGTCGATCGCATGCGCCCTAAGATGACCCTGGCGGCGGGCGCCTCGGTGGCCAAGAGCTACTGTTCGTTTCCCTTGCTGGAGTTGTTCGGCGACGCGCGCGGCGTGCATCTGACCAGCTATCACCCGCCGATGTTGCGTACCGACGCCTCGGCCTTCCAGGGCGATGCGGGGCTGCAGCGGCAGTTGGCGACGCTGTCGGAGGCGCTCTGGCAAAAATACCGTGAGCTTCTGGGCGTGCGCCTGGACGACCAGGGGCAGGCGCGCTATGACGCCGAAACCGGTGCTCAGGTGCATGCGGCGCGGTATCTGGTGATGGCGCTGCCGGCGTTCGATGTCATGCTGCAGGCGGGCACGAATCACCCCAGCCAGATGTATCAGGCGTTGGCACAACTGGTGGGGTGTGTGGCGGCGACCTCGGGCGCACCGCAGCCGCCGGCCATGAAAGCCTATGACCACAGCGACTGCCTGCCGCAGTTCCAGCTGGCGATCGGTTACGTGCGCGACCAGTTGGCCCGCCTCAATGCGGACTATCGCGTACTCGAATTCCAGCGCGTCGGCGCCTCGGGTTTCCGCTGCGCGTTGCCGCAAGGCATCGCTACGACAAGCTTGCTGATCGAGCTGCGGCCGAGGGCAGGGCAGAACGTGCAAGGCCTCACGCAATGGCTGGACAGCGCACGCACCGCCGCGGAGGAGCTTATCTATCTGCTGGTGCGCCGTCGCTATCCCGGTGCGACGGTGCGTGCGGCGACGCCGGCCCAGGTCTCCGCGCTCAACCTGCGCCCGGGCGCCTTCGTCTACGAGGTAAGCAACGGCAGCATCGAGGTGGATACCGGCGTGACGCGGCCGTTGATTGCCGATGGCCACACGCTGGTCATTTTGGGCGAACCCGACGAGAACGTGCCGGCGGCCATCACCTTGTATCTGCCGCGCGAGGCCACGCGCTGAGCCATGAGCACCAACGATGCCGCCCCGAGTTTCCTGCTGGCACGCTTCTCCGCCTTCTACGAGGAAGTCGCGCGGATCAAGCTTGCCGCGCAAAAAGGAGAACTCGCGCGGATGCTGCAACCGGCCGAGCCGCATGAGCAGATCGAGCCGCACCAGCTGGCCGAGCGCGTATCGCGCCGTCTGCTGGCGGTGCTCGACCGTCAATCGCGCGATGTCGTCGCCGCGGCGACCGAGGCCGAACTGCAGGCCTATCGGCGCGCGCGCTACGTGATGGTCGCGCTTGCCGACGAGATCTTTATCCTGGACCTGTCCTGGCCGGGTGCCGATCATTGGCCCGAGTACCTGCTGGAATACGCCGTCGAGCGGACCCGTATCGCCGGGCGTCGTTTTTTCGATTACGTCCAGGACCTGATGGGCGTTAGCGAACGCACCGCGCTGGACGCCGATCTGGCCGCCGTGTTGCTGCTCGCCCTGCAGCTCGGCTTTCAGGGCATGTATCGCAGCCACGAAGGACGCCAGAACCCGAAGCTGCGCGAATGTCGTGCGCGGCTCTATCCACTGGCGAGCGGCAAGAAACTCGGCGCGGCCGTGGCACACGCGTTTCCGCAAGCTTATGAGTACACCGTCGTGTCCGATCGCGACAATACGCGCATCGCGTTGGCGCCCTGGTTGCGTGGCGCTGCGTATGGCGCGATCGGATACCTGGTGTTGTCCTCTCTCGTCTGGCTGCTGCTGACCTGGTCGCTGCTCGACGCGATCGGCGGTGCGAAATGAGCGGTGTTGCCATGTTCTGCGCTAACGCGCCGCCCGTTCGACGGGGGGGGCGATGACGTCACTGTTTACCGCTGCGGTAGTGCTGGCTGCGATCGCCTTCGTGCTGATTGCGTGGCTGATGTGGCGCGCCCGTTCGAAACCGGTCGCTGCGCGACCGCCGCAGAATCGCGCCGGCCAGAGTCGCTGGGTCCTGCTGCGCGACAACCTGCGCCGGCGTTATGCCGTGATCGATCGCGCATTCCGATATGTCACCGCGCGCCGCGACTGGCGGTACAGCAGCTCATGGCTGTTGCTGATGGGATTCCCCGGTGACGGCAAGAGCAGCATCGCCGCGTCGATGCCCGACAACATGTTGCGTGCCTCGCAGCGCCGAGATGCCCGGCAAGAGGCCTATCTCAATGCCGCCGCGCCGAACACGCAGTGGCGCTTTCTCGAAAAAGGCATTCTGATCGATCCCGATCGCGTGATGGGCGAACCGCCCGCCACCTCCGCGACCGATCCGCGCTGGCCGGCGATCATTGCCGATCTCGACAGCCTGCGTCCGGACCGTGCGATCGACGGCATCGTCTGGGTGATTTCCGCGGCACGTCTTCAGGCGGCGACCGAAGCCGAACGCCAGGCGTTGGGACGCTATGCCTATGCGCGCGTGCATGAGCTGCAGGACGCATTCGCCTATGCCTTGCCGGTGTATGTGGTCGTCAGCCAGTGCGACAGCCTGGTCGGATTCGATGCGTTCTGGCAGGCGCAGGATGCAAGGCTGCGCAATGAAATCGTCGGCTGGTCCAGTCCCAGCATCGACGACAACGGCCTGCCGGCCGAATGGGTGCCCAAGGTATTCAACAAGCTGATCGAGAGCATGCGCGCGCTGGTGCTGGCCACGGCGACCAGCAAGGACGAGATCAAGGACGTCGACGACTTTTTCCTGTTCCCGCAGCATATGCGCAGTCTGGAAAAGCCGCTTCTGAGCTTTCTCGAGGCATTGTTCAAGCCTAACGTCTACGAAACCCGTTCGTTCTGCCGTGGCGTCTACTTCACTGGCGCCATCGGTGCGAGCGCAGCCGCCAAGAGCGCCGTGCCGCGCAAGGACATCGCCTTCGCTGCCGGGCTGATCGAGGACAAGGCGCTGGCCGAACAGCGCCTGGCCCAACGTACGCAGAAAGGCTTGCTTGCGCGCAATCGTCTGATCCGCCGACTGCAATTGAGCCTGATCGGCATCGCGATCGCACTGGCGATTGCGTTGCCGTGGAGCGCGGCCCAGGTCAATCACCATGCGCAGACCTTGCGCGATACCTTGCTCAATATTTCCGTCAACAGCAAATCGTTGAGCCAGCACAGTTGCCTGGATCAGGAACGCATCTACAAGCTGGTCGGGCAGATTTCGTCGCTGAACGAGCGCACGCGGTACACCGCCATCCCGCTGTCGTGGGTCGACCGGCGCATCAATCACGGGGTTACCGACGTGCTGTCGGGCAACGCCTTGCAGCAAGTCGTGATGCCGTCGCTTGCTTGCAAGCTGCAGCAGAAAATCGATGCGCTTTCGGCAGCATCACTGCAGATATCCGAATCCTTGTCGACACCGGATGCGGCTTACGCCAACGACCAGAAGCAGCTGAAGCATCAGCTCAGTGAACTGGCTGTATTGGAGGAGAACCTGCAGCGCTTTTCCAATATCGCGCAGCCGGGCATGATCGATGAGCGCCGTCTGCTGCTGGATTTCGGCACGCTGACCGATTACGTGTATGGCAAGCCGTTGCCCGAGGAGACGCTCAAGCACGACAGCCCCCTGGCCGATGCGCTGCTCGAGGCCACCTATGCCAACGCGCCCGCGGTCACGCCTGAAATACGCGAGCACATGGTGAAGCAGTTCGACAGCATGGCGGCACAGGCGCAGGGCGATCTGCTACGGCGTACCGGTGCGGGCGTGCCGCTGCTCTCCTCGTTGCAGGAGGGCAAGCCGCCGCTGCTCGATACCTTGCGCAGTTTCAACGGCTGGCTCGATTGGGTCCATATCGCCTGGCTGCACAGCACGCCCACCGACAATCCGTGCACCCGCATGGGCGCGGAGATTGCACCGGGCATCGAGGATCTGATTCGCGACCATCACTACGATCCCAGTCTGCGCAATACGCTGGCGCGCTTTGACAGCACCTCATGCTATCAACCGGCGGTCGACGAACTGCGCAGCGCAACGCTGCCGCCGTACGGCGCGCTGTTCCTGGTCAATCCGACTAATCACGAGCTGGAGGGCATCAGCCCGGGACTCAGTGGCGAGGCCAGTGGCCTGCGCGCGCTGGCCCAGGTGGGTTTCATGCAGCTCAAGTCGCCCGAGTCGTACAGTTGCAACGGTGCTGCCGGTGGCTGGAATCCCAGCACGTTCGATCAGCTGTTGGCGCAGCTTCGCGAGTACCAGGTTTTCGCGAGCCAGGAAAAGATCAGCCAGCTGACCCCGGCGGCCAAGCAGCCCTTGTACGACCGGCTCGCGCGCATTCAACTGCAGCTTGCCCTGCAGGACAGTCTGGCGCGCAACCAGCGTGCGCAAGTAGAACCGATCGATACCGGCCTGGACGCGAGTTCGCAGCTCGATCGCGAACTTTCCGACGAAAGCGCCAACCTGGCTGCCGCGCTCGATCCGCTGCTGCAATCGCAGCAGCGCATGCGTCAGCTGGGACTGGGCACGGTGGCCGACGAGGTGGGGCAGTGCGCGCAAAACTATGGATCGAGCATGTTGCTCGACGTGTCGGCGCTGGCATCGTCCAGCCATCTCTACGATCCGGCGATACAGCCCGGAGAGGACGACGCTGCTCTCTTGTTCGATCTGGGCGCGACGCCGGTACTGCAAGGGTATCTCGACCGGCAATTGCAGCGGGTGCAGGTGCTGTCGCGTTACGCGGCGCCGTTCGTCACCCTGCTCAAGCAGACCCAGGGCGTCAATAACAGCCAGCGCGTCAACGCCCAGACGGATACGTACTGGGGCAATACGATCAGCGAGCTCAATCGCGCGGTGCAGTTTGCCGACCCGGCCGGGCAGACGGCGCACTTGAACGACTTTTTCCTCAAGCAGCTGGGCGCGCTGAGCTACGCTAATTGCGATGCCACGCTCAACGGCTATGCATCGGCCGCGACCGGAAACGATCTGTTTTCGATGCGCCGTACCGCGATGGAAAAAATCGCGCATGCCGCGTGCGTCGGGCACGGCCAATCCGGTTCGGATCTGCATTACATGCGGATCGGCATGCTGTTCAACAGCCAGGTCGCGGGGCGATATCCGTTCGGGCCTGCCGATTCGCGCGAGGTTTCGCCGGCGGTCGTCAAAGCGTTCTTTGCCTATTACGCCAAGGAAAAACCGGAACTCGAAACCTGGCTGACGAACGCCAAAGGCAGCAAGGCCGCACAGATGAAGGCGTTCATCACCCAGCTCGATGGCGTGCAGGCGTTTTTCGCTGGCAATCTTTCGGCGACGCCGCAGAGCGCGCCGATCAACCTGGATATCGGCTTCCGCGCGTTGCCTGGCGATTCGCCGGTAAGCAACCAGCTGATCGGCTGGACGGTACGAGCCGGTGACAACCAGACCGTTACCTGGCCAGGGTCGAGTACGACACTCAGTTGGAGCTTCGGTGATCCGGCCACCCTGGATCTGCAATGGGCCGACCGCTCGCACTACACGCCGTTGCCCGATGGTACGCAAGGCGACTTGAGCGTGAGCGGCTATCACGCAGTGTTCCAGGCCGGTGGCGCATGGGCCGTACTGCGTTGGCTCGATACCCATGCCGCGCCGGCGTCGATCAGCCCGCTGGATCCGAATCAGCGCCTGCTGCGATTCCAGGTGCCGGTACTGGACAACACCGCGCCAGCGGGTACAGGCAAGGGAGCGGCATCGACCAGCAATGCCGACTTCTACCTCACGGTGAAGTTTTCCGGTGTCGACCCGGCCACCAGGGCACCCGTATCGCTCGAACCGCCCACATTTCCGCGGGAGGCGCCCGTCCTGTGGTGACTCTCGCTGCCAGAGAAGGAATCGAAACCATGAGCCTGCATGCCCTCGCGATGCCGACGGCACCCGACGATACGACGGTCTTGCCGGACGACGACGGGTATTTCCAGCGTTACCACGGCATCCCGTTGGCGCGTTTGTTGGCGCCATTGGAAGGCACGTTTCCGACCGGCCTGCCGATGCGCGGAACGATGAGTTACCGCATGGTGGAGCAGGCGCGCCATAGCGACGACGCCACCTTGCCGATGGGCTCCTGGGCAGTCGAGCTCAAGCGCGCCAACTGGCCGAAAACATCATCGCTGATCGTCAATGCGCTCGATGGGGTCGGCAAGGATCTGCAATTTGCCTCATGGCTGTTCGAGGCCGAGTTGAACCAGCGTGGCTTCGCCGCCATCGCTCCTTGCTTCATCTTGTTGCGCGGCCTGTGCGAGACATGGTGGAACGAGCTGCATCCACAGGGCGACAACGGCGACTTCGACGCGCGTTGCAATATCGTGCGTTGGCTCAACGAAAAGCTGCTGACCACCTTGTCGCTGCTGCCGCTGGTCGACGACGGCGACCGGGCGGCCAGCTGGTCGCACTGGGAGCTGGCGCATTACTACGAACGCCTGCGCGCCGTGCATGGCGATCTGCCGGACGAAGCGCGGGACGCGGCGACGCTGGACGATCTGCACGAGTTGCTGGCGGCGAGCAACGCGCAGGCATTGCGCGAACGATATGCGGAACTTCAGCAGGGGCGTGAGGCAATCGCTGCGTTCGAACGTTTTCTGCGCGAACGGCTCGGTCACGACGCACCCTCGCTGAACAAGCTGGACGACATGCTCGCCAAGGTCCAGGCGCCGCTGCGTGGCGAAATGGCCCGGCGAGGCGAGGGCATGGAGCGTGTGCCTGCCGTGGCGGCCACGTATGCGGAGGATATCGACGAATCGATGCATGAAGATGTTGATGAGGTCGATGACACCGGCGAAGCGACGAATCCGCTGGCCCGGCTGCTTGGCGATCGCGAGCACGCCTATCGCGTCCTGGCCGAGATCGGCGACTACCTCATGCAAGTAGAGCCACACAGTCCGGTGCCTTATCTGATTCGACGCGCCGTGGCGTGGGGCCAACTCAATGCGGCCGAGTTGTATCAGGAGGTATTTCTAAAATCCGGCGGCCGGATCGATGTCTTCGATCTACTTGCCCATGATGCCGATCCATCATGAATCAACCAATTGGGGGTGAACCATGCCTAAGCAAAAAACGCGAAAAAGCGATTGGAGTCGTTTCGACGTCAAGGATAATGGCGTAAAGAGAGCGCGTGTTACTCACTCGACCAGCGACAGCGCCAAGTACCAGGCGTTCAAGGCGGCGGCAAACGTGGTGCGTACCCAGGGCTTTGGTCATCGACAGGAGAACCTTGCGGGCAATATCAAGCGAGCGCTTGTCTCCGGTACGCTGCGTCGTCGGAACCCCGGCGCCAAACGCGATGTGCTGACGAACGTCGGCGTGCTCAATCCGCTGTTTGTGCCGGCGATCAACAACAAGTCGCATTTATTGCCGGACATTCTTGGTGGGCCAAGCATCCAGCAGAATCTGATCAACGAGCACCGCACCATCAACCTCAGTGCGCATAAGCCGGTCGAAAATCGGATTGGCCGGTTCATCGCGGATGCTACGCCGACCGGCGAAAAGAAACCGTTGAAGCGCCGAGGCAGCATTGTGATCGTCGATTCGTTCCACCCGGCAACCGGCGTACCCACACAGCGCGACTATCACGTTCACACCGACGCCGGTAACGGCGTGGCCGAACGGTTCGACAAATTCACCGTCAAGCACTTGTAGTAGTCCCCGGCGAGCGATGCATCATGCCAAAGTCGACGAAAGATCAGCTTTCAGTCAGAAGCGCCTTCATGAGCGCGCGCAACAGCGTGCGCTACGTGATGGGGAAAATGCCGCCCAAGCAGCACCGGCGCATGGCGCGTCTCGCTCGCAAGGGTTTGAATCCGGTGGTCAAGCAACAACTCAAGCAGCTTCAGACGCCGTGGGTTCATTGGATAACACATCCAGGGGCGGCCGCCTATAACGCAGCTATCCGGGTGACGGCAAAGCCGCTGCTGACCAGCCGCCCGGGAGCCTTGCCGACGTTTGTCGGAACAGGTTTGGATGAAAACGTCGCCACCCGTCTTCTGAAGCAACGTGCGAACTTGGCCGGTATCACGGCGCCACAGGCGGAGGATATCTTTGGTTCGCGCTCTCGTACCGCCGATCTGGTGTGGCGAACCGCCCACCCTGGCGGCGCTCCCGCACCCGGAAGCTGGGAGCCTATTGCCGGTCATACACCGGCGATCAAAGACCAGCTTGTCGGTGGCACCAAGGGTGCGCGCACGTCCGAACACAACACAAGAGACCATGCGCGCGAACATGCCATTAATACGACCGTGGCCGATGTCGCCTCGCCCAATCGCTTCGGGGATATCGCGGTGATGAGCTCGCTGGCCACGATCAAGCATATGGCCAGCCCATCGACCGAACTGAATCTGGCCAAGGCCGATATGGCAGCTATGCCGACCCCGCGCTACGCCGCACTGACCGGCACCGGCGACCTGCGCCAACCGCATCATTTCGATAGCCTGGTAGCGCACGTCCAAGAGGAGCGTGAGCGCAAGAAATGGGAAGTCGGCGCGGTCATGCACGGGGACGATCGGCTGAGTCCATTGGTGCCGCCGGTGATTCGAAGCTACCTGGGCACGCATGGCAATGATCCACACAAGGCCATGGAAAGCTTTCGTCGCGATGTGCATGGCTGGCAGATGTTTGCCCCACCAGTCAACACGTCGGTGTCTTCGGATACGCGAAACCTTGACGGCAAATCGCTGCACCAGATGGCGACAAAGACCCAGCAAACCGGTCGTCGGCAACGTGCGCTCAGCGACGCGCGGATATTGCCGCCGGTGGCGCCGGGCAATAGCCGCGGCTGATCAATGCATCGACGGATGTGAGATGGGTGCTTTGGGTGCGGGGCGCGCGGCGATCATGCCGCCAGGTAAGCCCTACCGGCGCTTTCGTGAATTCAAGCTTTCGTGAAGCTGTCTGCTGCGACGCGACTTGCCTCGATCTAAACCGGAATTCTAAGCTTTTGGATCGACGTGGCAGCGGACCGCGCACGCTGGCCTGATGGGCCTACTACGGCGAAACCTTCAGTGGGGACATTACCCGACCCTTCAGAGCCGGGCGCTCGGCCTACCTTATGTTTATATATAAAGTATGAGTTTACAAATGAACGCGACATTATGCGCGACCTCTCCAGAATTCCTGTTGCAATGCGACTTGCATCGATTTAAATTCGGGCTATAAGGTGCCTTTCAAGATAAATATGAACTTTAAGTTCGTATATGAATGATCTCTCGCGGGGGCGAGCGAACTAAGGGCGCACCACGGCGGCCGGGAAAGACGGGGTATGCAGAGCATGAGCTCGATACAGCTAAGTAGCGGTACAGCGGTGCAGCCAACCTGGCCTGCGCGACGGTTGTGCGCATGAAAGACGTGGACTGTGGCTTGGGCGAAGTCGGCAAGGCCTGTGCCCGGACTGCGTTGATTGTCGGCGTCACGCTCGGACTCGCGGCGACTGCGGCCGCTGCTCAACAGACGATTACTCCACCCGATGCGGCCACGATCGAACGGCAATGGGTCGCCGCGAACCGCCCGTACGACGAAGCGCGCAAGAGCATTCTTGCGCAGGTACAGACGACGGCCTGGCAAGGGCCGATGCAGCCGGATTGGCAGAGTCTGACCGCCTACAGCACGCCCGAATGGTATCGGGATGCCAAGTTCGGCATCTTCATCCACTGGGGCGTGTATTCGGTAGCGGCCTACAAGGGCGAGTGGTATCCGCGCCACATGTATGAGCGCGACGGCGAGTACGCCAACTATCACCAGCACCAGGTGGACACGTATGGCCCGATGCCGCAGGTCGGCTACAAGGATCTGATTCCTCGCTTCAAGGCCGAACACTTCGATCCGCAAGCGTGGGCCAGCCTGTTCCGCGAAGCGGGCGCGCGCTTCGTGGTGCCGGTCGCCGAGCACCACGATGGGTTTGCCATGTACGACTCGAAACTGTCGGACTGGACCGCGGTGAAGATGGGGCCCAAGCGCGACGTGATCGGCGAACTGGCCAAGGCCATTCGTGCGCAGGGCATGAAGCTTGGCTTGTCGTCGCATCGTGCCGAACACGACTGGTTCTACGAATACGGTCGTCGCTTCGACTCGGACGTCAACGATCCGCGATATGCCGCGCTGTACGGTCCGGCGCACCCGCTGCAATCGACCAAAGGTGAAGACGGCCGGGAGGTCGACTGGACGCTCGTGTCCGATGCCTACCTCGACGATTGGCTGGCGCGCTCGGCCGAGATCGTGCAGGACTATCACCCCGACCTGATGTATTTCGACTGGTGGATCGGGCAGCCGCGCTTCCGTGGCGCGTTGGCCGATTTCGCCGCGTTCTATTACAACCAGGCCGCGGCCCGCCAGCAGGGCGTGGTGCTCGACTACAAGCTGGACGATATGCGTCCCGGCACCGGCACTTTGAACATCGAGCGTGGGCAGGCGGCGGAGATCCGCGAACAACCCTGGCAGACCGAAACCTCGATCAGTCCGGACTCGTGGGGCTACGCCGAAGGCGACACCTACAAGACGCCGGACGAAATCGTGCAACTGCTTGCCGATGTCGTCAGCAAGAACGGCGATCTGCTGTTGAACATCGGGCCCAAGGCCGACGGCAGCATTCCCGAGCCGGCGCGAAACATCCTGCAGGCGATCGGCCAATGGCTGCATGCCAACGGTGAAGCGATCTATGGAACGCGACCGTGGCAACGTTTCGGCGAAGGTCCGACCCAGGTCGTTGCCGGTACCATGGCGGACACCAAGACCAAGCCGTATACCGCGGAAGATTTCCGCTTCACGCGCAAGGGCGATCAGCTCTACGCGATCGAGCTGGGCTGGCCTGCGACCGGACATGCGCTGATTCGTTCGATCGGGCCGACGCTGAAAGTGACGGCGGTGACCTTGCTGGCAACCGGCAAACCGGTGCCTTACAAGCAGCAACCCGATGGCCTTCATCTTGATCTGCCGGCACAGCCGGCGGGTGTGCATGCCTACGCCTATCGCATCGGTCTGGATGCGCGTGGGAAGGAAGCGAATACAACAGGGATGACATCGCTAGCGGATGGCATGGAGAAAAACCGATAAAGCCGTTACGCCGCTTTGTCACGAGTAGGAAAGCTTGAAGCGTCTGTTCCGTGCAGGGGAGAGCAACAACGGATCGGTGCAGGTGAACGAACGCGATTTTAAAAGCAATCACAACATTGAAAGTTTCACGGGGAGAGGTAACCATGAACAAAATCTTTTTGCGACATAGCGTACTGGCCAGTTCTCTGGCGCTGGCGCTTTTCACGCCACACGCGTTCGCGCAGTCGGCGTCGTCCGGTAGCGATCAATCATCCACGCAGCAGGACGCGCAGTCGTCGAGCAAGCCGGACAAGGCGGTCGAGCTGAAGGAGGTCACGGTCACCGGTTCGATGATCCCGCGCGTGCAAGTGGAGGGACCGGCGCCCGTGATTAGCCTCACCGGCGAGCAGATCAAGCAGCAGGGCTTCACCACGCTGTGGGAATTCCTCGATTCGCTGCCGCAGGTGGGGCAGCAGTCATCGGATCCGGCCGCTTGGGGTTCGAGCTCGGTCAATGCGCGCTCGGTCAACCTGCGTAGCCTGGGCCCTGGCTTCAGCCTGCTGATGATCGACGGGCATCGCGTGGTCGATTATCCGCAGCCGTTGAACAAGCAGAGCAACTTCCAGAATTACAACAATATCCCCACCGGCATGATCGACCATGTCGAAATCCTGGCCTCCGGCGCTTCGTCGATTTACGGTTCGGATGCGGTGGCGGGTGTGGTCAACGTCATCCTGAAGAAGAACTATCAGGGTGACGAACTGCAGGTCACTGGCGGCGGTGCTACGCGCGGTGGCCGCGCCTATGGCGACATCAACTTCTTTGGTGGCAAGTCCGGCGACAACTGGCACGTCATCTACAACCTGGAGAAGTCCAACCGCACGGCGTTGTGGGGTATGGATCGCCCGTATCAGGACTCGGTGTCCGATGCAGGCTACGGCTCCTGGGGCCCGGCTTCCCGCATGTTCGGTTACCAGTATGACGCGGCCGGCGCCGTCGCCCTCTCCGCGATGAACGGCAACGGCCAGTACATCACGCCGCCGACGGGCACCTGCGGCAAGTTCACCAACTCGCAGTTGAGCCAGTCGCATAGCGTTACCGCCAACGGCACGCAGATCGCCAGCGTGACCGACAACGGCTTCTACTGTTCGCAGCCCGCGCTGTTCCAGAACTGGGTGCTGACTCCCGGTAGCCGCAGCAACAACGGTTTCATAGCCGGCGAGTATGACCTCAAGAACGGCTTGCAGCTTTATGGTTCGGCGGCCCTGTATCAGACCGTGGGTATCTCCAATACCCAGTTGAACGTCTTCGGTACCGGGCAGTTCTACGACCAGGCGACGGGGCAGGTGATCAACCAGGCGATCCGCCAGTTGACCGCGCAGGAAATGGGCACGTCGGCCAATACCCATGATCGCGAGGTGAACTGGAACCTGCAGGCGGGCGTGCGTGGCACGATATTCGACGGCAAGTTCAACTGGGATTTGAACCTCAACACCCAGAAGTACATCGTCCGCGAGGATTACACCGCGTACAACAGCCAGGGCATGCAGAACTTTTTCCTCGGCAAGCAGCTGGGTACCACCGCCGATGGCTTGCCTATTTACAACATGAACTGGCAGCAGTGGTGGAACCCGATCACGCCACAGCAGTACAGCCAGTTCGCCGTCAACGGCGAGAACACGTCGTCGTCGTGGCTGGACCAGGCGCAGTTCCGCATCAACGGCGACCTGTTCAAGTTCCCGTGGGTGGACGAATCGGTAGGTTGGGCAGCGGTACTGGAAGCTGCGCACAACGGGTTCCTGCTCTCGCCCGACTCGCGCGGTACCGACCCGAACACGTTCCAGAACCCGTTCGGGGCGAATCTCACCGGTGGCGGCACTCGCCAGCGTTATTCGCTGGGCACCGAGTTCCGCGTGCCGGTGATCGACTCGCTGACCTGGACCATCTCCGGTCGCCTGGATAAGTACAACGACGCCAGCAAGGCTGACATTGCCCGCACCTGGGGTACCGGCCTCGAATACCGTCCGTATGACGGTCTATTGCTGCGCGGCAGCTACGGCACCAACTTCAAGGCGCCGGACATGCAGGCCATCTACCTGACCGGCTCTACCTCGCCGATCGGTGATTTCATCGATCCCCTGCAATGTATCAACGCCATCAAGCAAGGCCAGAACAACAACACCTGGTGCAGCCAGGTACAGCGCCCACCCTCGCAGTACTACACCTTGTACACCAACGGTAGCCGCCTGCTGTTGCCGCAGACCGGTCACTCCTGGACCTACGGTTTCGTGTGGCAGGTTCCGGGCGTGCAGGGTCTGTCGTTCTCGGCCGACTACTGGCACATGGGCGTGGACAACGCCATCCAGTACCTCGACCAGAACACCGTGCTGAACGACGAAGCCGGCTGTCTTACCGGCGTGAAGCCGAATGGCACCTCCGGTCTGTCGCCCTATACGGCACACGTACCGGGTTCGGCGTATTGCGCGATGGTGACCCAGATGGTTCAGCGCAACGCGTCTGGCCAGATCGTTTCGGTACAGTCCGGCCCGATCAACGAGGCATCGTTGTATGTGAGCGGTGTGGATGCGTCGCTGGACTACAAGTTCCACACCGACAATGCCGGTGATTTCCGCGCCAACATCAACTACACCAACAACCTCTCGTACAAGCAGCGCGTGCTGGCGTCTGATCCGTTGCAGAACACCCGTTATAACAACGTGGCGAGCAGGGTTACGTGGATCGCCGACTGGAACAAGGGCGACTGGAACGTGTCCGTCTCCGGCGTACGCGACGGCAGCATGCGCGCTCCGAACTACGGTGGTTGCGATGTGCTACCCAATGGCATCCAGCCGGGCATGGTGACGGTGCCCAATGGCGGCGAATCGGTCAGTACCGGTATTTGCCAGGTGACTCAGGATGGCAACCAGGTCAACGTTGCCGACACCATGTACAAGGGCAGGACGCCGGTGTGGATCACCTGGAATACTGCGGTCGGCTGGCAGATCAACAAGGAAACCACGCTGAAGTTCACCGTGTCCAACATCTTCGACAAGGTCTCAACGATCCCGTATTACGCCGGTGGCTTCGAGTTCGTCACGACGGGCCAGACCGCCAGCGAATACAACGGTCGCGAGATGTTCCTGACGTTCGATTACAAGCTTGATTGAGGCTGGGTGACTTGAGCGTTTCTACCTGATCGAGGTATGACTCGCCTGAGTTTGTTCAATAGATCGGCCCCGGCACTGCCGGGGCCGATCTGCGTAGGATGGTAAGTGTTTTTGCTATGGCAGGCGTGTTCCGATCTGGATTCAAGGGCGAACCGCGATCACCTCGATTTCCACGCGATAGCCGGGGTTGCCCAATGCGGCTACCTGGAAGGCCGAACGTGCCGGTAGATTGGGTTGCTCCTTGGTACCGAAGAACTGCGTATAGCCGGCCATGAAGCCGGCGAAATCCATGTGGCCACCATGGCTTTCGTTGCCGACCAGAAAGACCTGCATCTTCACGACATTGCTTAGGCTCAAATGCATGCTCTTGAGCTGTTTGTCGATGGCTGTCAGTACGCCGATGGTCTGCGTCTTGGTGTCGCCATAGGCAGCCACCGAGTCCTTGGGGGCTTTCGGGTCGACGACCGGTGGCACGTTGCCACTGACGTAGATCGTCGCTTTGCCGGCTGGGACTTCGACGGCGGCGGAAATGGGGAAGGTGCTATCGGGGATCTTGTAACGCACGACATCGTCGGCGAGAGCGTTCAAAGAGGCCGTAGCAAAAGCAGCAAGCAGAACAACACGTCCGATCGTAAACATGAAAGGTTTTCTCCAGGGGAAGGTAACGAATGGGAGATATCTAAGGATGCATGGCTGAGACTTCTTGCGCACTGATGCGATCATCGTATCGATTGCCGAAGTGCGTTCGAATGTAGTTGATCACCCCCGCAATCTGTTCATCGGTAAGCGTCGCATCGTCAAAGAAGCGATCCTTTGGGCCCGGTTTGGGGGCAAACGATGGCATATCGCGGCGGCCATTCAAGATCACGGCTGCCATATAGTTAGGCGAGGCGAGTCTCGGGTTGTCGGTCAGGGCGGGATACGTGCCGGCGCCCTTTGCCCCCTTGGCATCGGGCATGTGGCAACCCTGGCAGATGCTGCGAAAGACGACTTCGCCGTTGGCCGAACTGAATGTGGTGCGCAAATAGGACGCGTTGTCGGATGACTGAGCGTGTGCCGGCAGCAGACAACACCACAGGAAAGCGCCGCAAAATATCCGTGGCAATGTTTTGGTTGTCTTGCTGCTCATGCCCTGGCCCCCGCGATAGCACGCTGATGAATGCGGCCGATCGCGTCGATCGCCGACGTGACTGCACCTTCCTGCCACGCGGGCAGATAAGACGCATGCTCTCCGGCAAGCGCAATACGTCCATCGATCTGGCAGAGATTGTCGTAGTGCTGGCTGCGCGCCTCTTCCGACCACACACCGAAACACCCCATCGTGAAAGGGGAGCGGTGCCAGCCAACCGCCACGCCGGACTCGAATTCCCTGGAATATTGCGGATGAATCTGGTTGCCGTATTCCACCGCTTTGCGTATCCGTTGCTCGGGTGTCATCGCGGTAAATTCGAAGGCATTGAGACCCCAGATGTAGGCGCCCAGCAGCACGCCCTTGCCGCTGCTATGAAAGCCTGTACTGGGATAGCTGATGTTGCTGATCGGCAGATCGGTGTAGCTGATGCCGCCATAGATATGCTCGTCTTCTTCCCAGAACCGGCGCTTGAACTGCAGGCCGATCTTTACCGCGGCAGCGTAAGGTACGGCGGCGATGGCATCGGACATGGCCTGGCTGACGTTGATCGGTAACTGGCTGAGTATGGATAACGGGATCGTGCACAGGCACCAGTCGCCGCGCGCAACATGCGTATGGCCTGGCGCTGTCGTGTCTTCATAGGTGACGTTGACGCCGTGGTTGTCCTGTTGAATCGAGGTCACTTTGGCGTTGTAGCGAATAAGCCCCTTCAGCTCGCGCCCAAACGCCTCGCCGATGCGGCCCATGCCGCCGACGGGCTGAAACAAGGTGGTCTGAAATTCATAGATTTCACCCGCCGCCAGGTTGGCCCATAAGCGTGAACCGAGGACATCCTTTGCGCTTAACGGTTCGGAAGGAACCGGTTTAGCCGCCAAGCCGCCACCGGGATCTTGCTCATAGCCGCGCCGATCGCTGCTGGTCGTTCCACGCACGTAGCCGAGATTCTTATCGAGCGCGCCCCACTCACGCAGGGATTCGAGCAGCAGTTCCTGGTCCTCCTTGCTGACCTGCGCATCCAGCTTGCCTTGCTGCGTGGTCTTGGCCAGCAACTCGGCTACATGCCCGCGATAATCGGCATTGATGGTGCGATAGCGCTGCGGCTTTCCTCCAAAAGCCTTGGCGCTGTGCAGGTAGGCGTTGTGATTGACCTGCACATAGGCTTCCAGCGGCACGCCGAGTTTCTTGCAGTAGCTGAGGATGCCGTGGTGGTGATAGGGCAGGCGCCAGGGCCCCGGGTTGATGTACAGGCCGGGATCGAATTGGCATTGCTGGGTGAATCCGCCCAGCTCGGTAAACGTATCGCCGCCGCGTAGCGACCAGTTACGCCCGCCGGGGCGATGGTTGTATTCCAGTACCTGTACTTTGTAACCGGCCTGGCGCAGCTCATAGGCCGCCACCATGCCGGCAATGCCTGCGCCAAGAATCAGCACCGATGCTCCCTTTGGAGCGCCTTGCAAGGGCGGCGATTGCTTGAACGTGGATTCGGCGGCGAACCCCAGGCTGCTCATCGCCTGATACATCGCCGCCGTGCCCGCGGTGAGGCCGATCATGCGCAATAGATCGCGCCGTTTCATTGAAAATTTACAGCCATCGTCTTCCATCGAATACCCCAGCCGAGTCAAGGCGAATACGCGAGCCAAGCCTCGTTTCGGCCTGAGCCGAAACGAGACAGTTCGGCCCATCAGAAGTGATACGTCACCTTGCCGTACCAATAGCGCCCGTTGAATCCGAACGGCGACAACGCGGAGTACTGCAAGCCATCCGCGCGGTCTTCATAGACGTTATTGAGTGCGGCCTTGGTCGGGTATTGATTGGTGAGGTTGTCGCCGCCCACGGTGAACGACCAGTCGCGGAAGTTGTAGCTCGCCGCCATATCCAGTAGCCAACGTGCGGCGAAAGTTTGATCCTCGCTGCCATCGCTCAAGTCGCCGCGGCGGGTCACCGAACCGTAGCGGGTAAGATTCGCGTGCAGGTCGAAATCGTGAATCAGCCAGTCACCGCCGAATACGTATTTCGTATGTGGCGTGGCGTCGGTAAGCAGGCCTTCGCTGGCCCGGCCGAACGCCGGCGTGGATACGCTGAGCACCTTGGTATTGTTGTAGTTGCCGCTGAAGGTCAGATTGACTTTGCCGTAGTCGTTGAAGTCCAGGCGATAGCTGGTAATCAGGTCGGCGCCGCGAGTGCGCGTGCTGGCACCGTTGACGAAGAACTGCGCACCGGTGACCTGGCTGGTCAGCGTGGGCGTCACGGCGATCTGATCGGAATAGAGAATCTGATTGCCGATGCGTATCTGATAAAGGTCGAGCGTCGCATTGAAGTTGTCGAGCGGTTGCCAGACGGCGCCCAGGCCGTAGTTGGTCGATTTCTCCGGTTTGAGCGGTTTGGCACCGAGCGCGATGGCGGCCGGGTCCGAGGTGCGGAAGGTACCGATCTGCGCAAGCTGACCATTCTGGATCAGCGTTACGACCGATTCGTAATTCTGTTGCGCTAATGATGGTGCGCGAAAACCGTTCGACACCGTGCCACGTAGCGCGAAACTATCGGTGAACTGATAGCGCAGCGAGATCTTGCCCGATCGTGTTGCGCCCGCGTCGCTATAGTCCTCGTAACGTGCGGCCACGCCGGCCGACAGCTTGCTGGTGAGATCCGTTTCCAGGTCAAGATAGGCCGCTTCGCTATGCCTGCCAAAGCTGCCGGCTACGCTCGGTGTCAGTCCCGGATATACCTGCGAGCCACCTGCATACGGCGTGGTGGTGCCGGGAATGAGCGTGGTGGGAGAGAAAAAATACGAGTCGGGGTCTCCCGAATCAATGACGTAGGTCTCTTTACGATATTCCCCGCCGAAGGCGACCGTGACCGGATTGGGCAGAAAGCCCCAATGGAAATCCTTGCTGAGGTCGAGATTGACCACGCCTTGCTTGTTTCGAAACGTGCCGGCATTGAAATAGGTCGGCGAGTAGCCCAGCGTGTTGTACAGATTGACGTTGACGGTGTTCTGGATATCGAAATCTAGGTTGTTCTCGCCATAGTCCGCCGACAGGTCCCAATGCCAGCCGCCATCGGTATTGCCCTTGATGCCCAGTACCGTGGCGATATCGTTGCTGTGATTGACGATCTGCGGCAGGAAGCCGTTGGGATAGATCTGCACTACATTGCGAGCCGAGTCGAATGCGCGGTAGTAGCCATTCGATGTGACATCGCGCTTGCTGCCATTGAGATAGCCATACAGCTCGATATTCGGCGTGATCTGATAACCGAAATTGAGCAAGGTCTGATAGGTCTTTACGGCCGGGTCGCCATAACGTTCATAGGGAATGCCGCTGGGGTTGGGCGCACCGGCAATCGTGGTCGAGATGTCCTTGTTCTCGGCACGATTGGTGTTCATCGCATTCTGGTAGTTCCAGGCCAGTCGGGCCCAGCCCGGTGCGTTGTCGCCGGTGCCACCCAGCGGAATGCCGACCGATCCCTGCACGCCATTTTGCGCACCGTCCCCTTTGTCCATGATGCCGCCGTTGACGGTGATACTGTTGCCGCCCTCCACGCTGCCGTGCTTGAGCACCACGTTGATGACGCCGGCAATGGCATCGGAGCCGTACTGTGCGGCCGCACCGTCGCGCAGCACTTCGATGTGATCGATGGCGGAGATCGGGATCGAATTCAGATCGACCGGTGCCGATCCGCGTCCCACGGAGGAGTTGTAATTGACCAGGCTGGTCGTGTGATAACGCTTGCCATCGACCAGAACCAGCACCTGGTCGGGCGACAGGCCACGCAAGGTCGCCGGACGGATCGCATCGTTTCCGTCGTTGATGGCAGGTCGGGGGAAATCCAGCGAAGGCAGCAGAGTGTTCAATGCGCTGGCCAGATCGGTGCTACCGCTTGCGGTGAGATCCGCGGGAGTGAGCACGTCGATGGGAGAGAGAGACTCGGCAGCGGTGCGATCGGTAGCACGGGTGCCGGTAACGACGACTTGTTGTAACTGTTTGGCTTTTTCGGGCGTAGCGGGATCGGCAGTGTCTTCGGCCCATGCCACCGAGGTGGCCAGGGCTAAATTCAGGCCGAGCAAAGGCAGCAACGCGGCTGCGAGCGGGCGTCGCAAAAGTCGGTCTTTCATTGTGTCTCCCCAGATCAGACAGTTAGAGCTATAGAAATTCCTCTCATGGATGGCATGTCCTTAACCTGTTCATGCAGCGCAACAACTTCCCTAAAAACGGGCTGCAAATTCAGGCTATGACATATGTTGCACTGCGTCAACAGGACGACATGAGATTGCCTTGAGGCTGTCAAGTTTTTGAAGATCGCGGCCGTTGCGGTACACGATTTCCCCGTTGCGCTACATGTCGGCTATCGTGTTTCGCCAAGAAGCAAACGCCCCGGAGATCCAATGAAAGGCCAGGCAGGTATGACGATGTTGCGATATGCATTGGCGATAAGCCTTGGCGCGTGCGCGGTCATGGCGCATGCGCAAGCCACAACGGGCCAGCCCTGGAAAGATGCACGACTATCCCCTGACGTGCGTGCCACGCGGCTCGCAGCCCAGCTGACCCAGGACGAAAAATTTCATTTGATCCGCAGCTATTACGCTGCACGGCCCAAACCTGGCGACAAGCCAGTGCCACCGGGCGCTATCGGTTCGGCCGGCTATGTTCCAGCCATTGCGCGACTGGGCATTCCTGCGCTGCAGGAGAGCGACGCCGGATTAGGCGTTGCCAATTCCGACAAGTTTCGTCCCGGCGATACCGCAACGCCGCTTCCTGCCGGCCCGGTGACTGCAGCCAGCTGGGATCCGCAAGTTGCTTACCGTGGCGGCGCGATGATCGGCGCGGAAGCGCATAGCAAGGGCTTCAATATTCTGCTTGCTGGCGGCGTCAATCTGATGCGCGAGCCGCGCAATGGGCGCAACTTCGAATATGCCGGCGAAGATCCATTGCTGGCCGGCACGATCGTCGGCGAGGCCATCAAGGGCATACAGAGCCAACGGATCATCTCGACCATCAAGCACTACGCGGTCAACGATCAGGAAACCGGGCGCAACACCATCAATGCGCAGTTGAACGAACAGGCCATGCGCGAATCCGATCTGCTGGCGTTCGAGCTGGCCATCGAGCGCGGCAAGCCTGGTTCGGTGATGTGCTCATACAACAAGATCAATGGCGACTGGGCTTGCGAAAACGACTATCTGATGAACCAGGTGCTCAAGCGCGACTGGCATTATCCGGGGTTCGTGATGTCCGACTGGGGCGGTGTACATAGCGCTGCCAAGGCCGTCAACGCAGGCCTGGACCAGGAATCGGCAGGCGAGACATTCGACCAGGAAGTTTATTTCGACGCTTCGTTGCGGCAGGCCTTGGCCAAGGGCGAAGTAAAGCAGCAGCGCTTGGACGATATGGTTCAACGCATTTTGCGCAGCATGTTTGCGGCGGGTTTGTTCGATCAGCCTCAGCAGAAAAAAGCGATCGACGAGAAGGCCGACCTGGCGGTATCGCGTTCGACGTTGGAGGCCGGTGCCGTCCTGCTGCGTAACGAAGGCGAGCTGTTACCGCTGAATGCGACAAGCCTCAAGTCGGTGGCGGTCATCGGGGCTCATGCCGACAAGGGCGTATTGGCCGGTGGTGGTTCGTCGGTAGTGACGGGCAAGGGCGGCAACGCCGTGCCCGGATTGGCGCCCACCGATTGGCCCGGTCCCGTGATGTATCACCCGTTCGCGCCGTTGAAAGCCATCCGCACTGCGGCACCATCAGCCGACGTGCAGTTTGCTGAAGGCAAGGATGTAGCCGCAGCGGCGGAGCTTGCCAGCCATGCGCAGGTTGCTGTCGTTTTTGTGCAGAAGTGGGCGACCGAATCGGTCGATGCGCCCGATCTGAGTTTGCCCGACGGGCAGGACGCGCTGGTGGCGGCCGTGGCGAAAGCCAACCCGCATACCATCGTCGTGCTGGAGAATGGCGGCCCGGTGGCGATGCCCTGGTTGAATCAAACGGCGGCAGTGTTGGAAACCTGGTATCCCGGTGGTGATGGTGGCGAAGCTATCGCCCACTTGCTGTTCGGCAAGGTCAATCCGTCAGGGCGCCTGCCTTTCAGTTGGCCGCGCGACCTATCGCAGCTTCCGCGCGCCGATCTACCCGGCGCCACCGGCGGCACGCCTCCCGCATCGGTCGACTACAACATCGAAGGGGCCAACATCGGTTACCGCTGGTATCAGGCGCGCGGTATCCAGCCACTGTTCGCCTTTGGCTATGGGCTGTCCTATACGCGCTTTCAGCACGGCGATCTGAAAGTCGTCACGCGCGACGGCCGTGTCCAGGCCACTGTGCAGATAAAAAACACCGGCAAGCATGCCGGCGCGGATGTCGCCCAGATTTACGTGCAGGTCCCAGGTGGCAAAGTGCGTCGCTTGTGCGGTTACGCCAAGGTCTTCCTGCAACCGGGTGAGCAACGCAATGTAAGCATCCCGCTGGAGTCCCGTTTGCTGGCGGACTTCGATCCGGCGCAACATCGCTGGGTCGTGCGCGGCGGGTCTTACGCGTTTGTCGATGGACGCTCCGCCGAAGAGCTTGGTCAGCCCGTCGCGCTGGAGCTGCCCGCGCAAAAGCTCTAGGGCCTGTTAACGCTATTTACGTAGCCCGCGTTGCTGTCGAGTGGTCGTCAGGTGGTAGCGTGCGGCGCCGCGCCTGGCTCATTGCCAGGTCAAGCCGTGGGCTGCCGGCTGGCGGCCACTCGGCAGCAATCCGAAGGGCCCGGTCTGTTTGCCCGCCAGCCGGCGTCATCCCTCGGTCGTGTACGGACGTACACTCGCTCGCTCTTCCTTGGCTGACGGGCAAACAGATCCCGGCGCGGGCCACGTAAATAGCGTTAACAGGTCCTAGAACGCGAGATTGAGCCCGACCGTTAGCCAATGGTCGGGCCCCGACATGCCGGCGATCAGGTCGACGCTGTCGTTGCCGAAAATGTAACGGCCGCCGAACTGCTCTTCGTTGCGGCCGTTGATGGGCCACAAATGTTCGGCCAATAGCGTGATGCGCGGCGACAGGGTGTATTCGGCTTCCTGACCGATCAAAAGATGCGACGCATGTCCTGGCGTACGCATCATGCCGGTATTGAAATTCACGGCCCAGCGCTGATCACTTTCGAGGATGCGCGAGAACGAAGCGTATGCGATCTCGTTATCCCAATGCCCTTGCGCATGGGTCGCACCGACGTCGACCGCGATACCCCAACGATCGCCCGCATCGCCATTGCGCAGCTGCCATTTGATCGCCGGGCTGACCAGGCTTGCATGAGGGTTCCGTTGAACTCCCAGCGCGGCAGACCATTCGACAGGCCCGGTACTGCAGGCGGGCGCTGCTTCGAGCAAGCTCGCGCCAGACGAAAACGTCTGTAGCCAGCTTTCCAGCTGGCATCGCCCTGGCGTGGTGATCGAGGCATCGTCGACCAGGTAGCTGCCGCCAGCGGCAAAGGAAGGCTGGCCGATCACGCCAAGCGCGAGGCTCAACAGCCCATAAGTGGCCCGCCTGAGATGGCGCCCCCGGCGTTGCACATACATCCCCTTGCAGTCGCTTTACCGAGCGACTTTGGGTGGCGAATGTGACAAACCGAGTGGCCCTACGATGACGCGACGGCCATGGCCTAACGGTGGTGGCTCGAATCCTCATCGGTGGACAGGCCACCCATGCCCATGCCACCGCCGCCGGCCGCGCCACCGCCCATACCTTTGCCACCGCCCTGATTGCCGCCGCCTTCGCCTTTGCCGGCTCCACGTGACGCTGAGGGTCGGGCTGGGCCTTGCGCAGGAATGGAAAGGTGGCTCGGCACCGGTTCCAGGTCCAGCACCTGGCGAATAAAGTCACGTAGCGAGATAACGAGTCTGTCGGTATGCGCAGGGCGCCCGGCGGCAAGCTCGGTAGCCGCCTTGGCGGCCAACTGCACTTGTTCCTCGGTGCCTAGCAGAATGATGTCGGAGAGTGCGGCCTCTACGGCATCGCGAATCCGGCGTGCGCGATCGGAGTTATGTCTGCCATCGTCGAGCGCCGCCGCCTCCATCGCTTCGTTTGCGTGCACTGCCTCTATCTCGGCCTTACGCCGCAGATCGCGCAGATGCGATGGGTCGACCGCCAAGTCGCCGGTGAACGAGCCGCCGAGCGTCTTGTAGGCGGCGATCAGGGTGCGCAGGCGCTCGTTGATCTGACGATTTTCGCGTTCGCGTCGTTGCTGCACCGTCTGCATCACGACCAGACGTACGCCAACCATGATCAAGGTAATCAGGGCCAGACCGAACAAGGTCGAGAACAGAGCCTGCCAGGAACTGAAATCCAGACCGCGCATAGATAGTCCCTTGATGCCTGTCGAGGAATTTAGTCTATATGCGCCCCCGGCGCTCGTTGTCGACCGCTCGTTGTCGACTACGGGTCAAAGGTCAGCACCGCGCTGGCATCCGGCCATTCGGCAAGCCGGCTCGCGGTCTCGCTCGCTGCTAATGGCACCCAGGGCGTTCCAAGCTTGGCGATATCCGGATAGCTGCCCAACACGTGGAATCGACGGATCTCGAAGGGCAGGCCTTCTGCATCGAGAGGCGAGTTGCCGTTTGCCACGTGAAAGTGCAGATGCGGCCCGGTGGATTCCCCGGAAAACCCCAATGATCCGATGACATCGCCGGTGGCGACCTTGTCGCCAACCGCGACTTTGACGCTGCCTTTTTTCAGGTGTTCGTAAAAGGCGAAACGGCCGTCGGGTAGCTTTAGCGCGACATAGTTGCCGGCATCGTCGGCAGGTTGATGCGTCGTGCGTTGCGAGATGCGCGCGGGCTCGTCCATACCATCGCGCACCGCGGCAACCGTTGCATCGGCCACTGCCAGTACGTCATCGCCGTAACCGTAGGCTTGCGCGATGACGTCGGGATCGCCCTTGGTCATGCGGCCGTTGCCGTCAAGCTTGACCCAATCGACCGCGAACCGTCCCGGCAGTCTTGCGTGGCCGGCGACCGTGTAGAACACGCGGCGATGCCCGCGCGGCCATGCCGCATTGTGGATCGCCACCCATGGACCGCCGCGAAGCGGAGGGGCAATCAGCGAAGGCTTGGCGTTGCTCATCAGCGGCGTGTCGCCGATCTGCGTCGTGTTGGCGCTGCCATCGGCCGCCGTGTAGTCGACACGTTGTCGGATCGTGGCGACTGCTGCGTTTATCGGCACGGTGAAATCCATGAACAACACCGCTTGTTGGCCGGGTGCGACCTCGAGCTGGTTTCCCTTCAAGGGAGTGGTGGAGCCGACAAGGGTGGCATGGCCCATCAAGCGTTGACCCGAGAGCGCGGTGATCGTGTGGCCATCACGCGCATCGCTTACGGTGAAACCTGTGACAGTAAGCCGTTCGGCGGAGAAATTGGTGAGATGGATTTCATAGCTCACCTGCCAATGGTCGCCGACGCGGACGGGAGTGGGAGGTACCGGGATGCCTATGTCGAAACCATTGCGGAGCGCGGCGTCCTGCGCGGATGTGTTGATGGCGATAAGACAGGATGCGATCAGGGCAAGTGCCACGAATAACCGGGTCAAGGTGTTGCCTCTTGCAGTCGGGTCGATGCGCTGCAGCTTGCGCTTGTGTCGAAGCCGGTACCTGTCCCAGAAGTCCCTGCGGCTTCCTTGGTTTTGTAGGAGCGGCTTTAGCCGCGACTCCACAGTTACATCACGGCTTGTCGCGACAGAAGGTAACCGCGGATAACCTCAGCTTTTACCGTCATCCCGGCGAAGGCCGGGATCCATTCCTCAGTTGTCGCTTTTCAGGCGTTGTGTGGCAAGCCTCTGAGCTGAGGAGTAGATTCCGGCCTTCGCCGGAATGACGAATAGGGAGGTTTTTTTAAAACTTCCCTGAAGTCGCTCCTACAAAGATTGCAAGCACTAACGATCCCCCGAATTATCCGTCAACCGCTCCTTGTCCAACTGCAATTTGCCGCGCATCTTCGCCACCTGCGAAGCGCTTACCGCGGCCGCCCGATTGCCCCAACTGTTACGCAAATAGGTGCTCACGTCGGCTACTTGCTGATCAGTGAGCTTCCACGCAAAGCTCGGCATGGTCAGCGGCGATGGCCGTGTTGGCGATGGGCCGACGCGTACTCCGGCCAGGATGATATGCAGTACGCTGGTGGGATCGTTCTGCTGCGCCACCGCGTTATTGCCCAGCGGGGGAAAGATCGCCGGCTGGCCGACGGCATTTTCGAGATGGCAGGCCGTGCAGGCGTCGGAGAAGATCGCCGCACCGCGCTTCATCGACGCCGCATCGGGTGCAGCCACGTCGACATCCGCGCTGGCCGGCAGGCTCTTCAGATACACCGCAATGGCGTGTCGATCCTCATCCGTGATCAACGAAGTCGAATAGGTGACGACGTCGCCCATCGGGCCGCCAGCCGCGGCGCGAGCATTGCGTCCGGTACGCAGGTATTCGGTGATGTCGTCGATACTCCATCGGCCCAGGCCCGTGCGCATGTTGCCGGTAAGGTCCGGTGCCACGAAGTTGTCCAGCAGACCACCCTGGAAGTCGTGGCTTTTCTTGTCCGCGCCCAACAGGTTTCGTGGCGTATGGCAGGCACTGCAATGTCCCGGGCCGCGTACCAGTGCTTCGCCATGACTCCATTCGGGCGGTGCGCCTTGTGGCGGCTGCGCCGCGGGCGCTTGCCCAAGCGACAGCAGATTCCACACGGATACCGACGCGCGGATATTCATCGGAAAGATCAACTGATTGCCGGGCGGATCGTAGGCCGCCGGCGGCGTGGTTTTCAGGTAGGCGAGCAAGGCGTCGTCGTCATCGCGACTGAGATGGCGAAACCACGGATAAGGGAAGGCCGGATACAGGTGCTGGCCGTGACCGCCGATGCCATCGTGCATGGCACGGTAGAACTGATCGGGCGTCCAGTTGCCGATGCCGTGACTCGGATCGGATGAAATATTCGAGGAGTAGATCACGCCGAAGGGCGTGTTCAGTCCCAGCCCGCCGGCAAACGGTTCGCCGTCGGCGCGCAGGTGGCACGAAAGGCAATCGCCCATGCGCACCAGATACTGTCCATGTCGTAGTTGTTCCGCGTTGGGCCCATCGGTGATCGGATCCAGCAGCATCCTGGCGGCGGCCACCGACGTGACCGGCGTCGCCGGCAGGCTCGAAGCACGGCTCATGCTCCAGGAGACAAACGCGCCGGCGATCAGGCCGAGCACCAGCAACACTCCGACGATACGAAACAGTATGCGCATGGCACTACGCCTGTACCAGTGGACCGGGATTCTTCAGGTATTGCTGCACGATCGCCTGCGCCGAGTAATACGCCAGCGCGGCGACGGTACCGGTGGGGTTGTAGCCGGCGTTTTGCGGAAAGGCACCGGCACCCATCGAGAACACATTCGAGACGTCCCAGCTCTGCAGGTATTTATTGACGACACTGCTGGCCGGACTGTCGCCCATGATGGCGCCGCCGGTATTGTGGGTGGTCTGGTAGGGCACGACGCTCCACGAGCCAACACGCCGATTGAGCTTGATCTCACGCGGATTCATCGCTTTGGCGATTTCCGCGGCGCGATCCGTGAGGTAGTCGGACATCTTGTGTTCGTTGTCGGTAAAGTCGAACGTCATGCGCAACATCGGCCGGCCATGAATGTCGCGGTAGGTGGGGTCCAGATCCAGATAGTTGCCGCGATGGCTCATGCATGAGCCGTGCACGCTCAGGCTGAAGGAGCGTAGGTAATTTTTCGCCGCGGCATGTTTCCAGGCCATGCCCCAGGCCGGCGTGCCTTGCGGGGTGTAGATCATCTCGATCGGGCGCCCGCCGGTGATCATGCCGGCGATATAGGCGCCGCCGATAAAGCCAAGCCCCGAGTGATCGAAGTTGTCGCCATTGAAATCGTCGACCACGGTGGCGAGCGCACCCGCGCCGATAAAAGGATTGATCAGCTTGTCGTCGAAGAACACGTTCACCGACGACATGGTCTGGTAGGCATAGTTTTTACCCACCACGCCCTGGCCCGTCTGCGGGTCGTACGGTGTGCCGATGCCCGAGAGCAACAGCAGGCGCACGTTCTGCAGGATGTAAGACGACAGGATCACGATCGACGCAGGCTGAAAGAACTCTTCGCCCGCGCTGTTGACGTAAGTGACGCCGGTGGCGTGCTTGCGATCGGGCGACAGCTCCACCTTCAGCACTTCAGTTTCGGTGCGCAGGGTGAAATTGGGCTTGGCCATCACATAGGGCAGGAGAGTCGTCTGCGGGCTGGCCTTGGAGTAGTTGCCGCAACCGAACTTTTCGCAGAAGCCGCAGTAGGTACACGCGCCCAGTTGTGCGCCGAAGTTATTGACGTAGGGCTGCGAAAGATTGCCGGTGGGATGAGGAAACGGATGCCGTCCGAGCTCGGTCGCGGCCTTGCCGAACAGCGTGGGCCCATAGGTTTGCGGCATCGGCGGCGTGGGATATTCGGCCGAACGCGCGCCCTCGAACGGATTGCCGCCGGGTTGAATCGTGCCGTTGAGGTTGCCGGCCTTGCCGCTGGTTCCGCACAGTACGTCGAACTGGTTGTAGAAGGGCTCGAGCTCTTCGTAGGTGACGCCCCAGTCCTGCACGGTCAGGTCGTAATCGGTGACCGCTTGCTTGCCGTAGCGCTGTTCGTTGTGACTCTTGGTCAGGAAGTCCGAAGGCAGGAAACGCCAGATCTGGCCGTTCCAGTGCACGCCGCCGCTGCCGACGCCCGTGCCGAGCAGGAACGAACCCAGGTGCCGCATCGGCAAGGCTGTCTGGCTGGTGTTGTTGCGGACCGTCAGGGTGTCGTCGGAGACGTTCTGAAACAGATGATGCCGCCACATGTAGCGCAGTTCGTCCTGCGCAAAACCGGTGGCGAAGTCGGTGGACGTGTCGCGCCAGGGGCCGCGTTCCAACGCAAGCACTTCAAGCCCCGCGTCGGCCAGTTGCTGCGCCATGATCGCGCCGGTCCAGCCAAAGCCGACGATCACCGCATCGACGGGTTTCAAGGTCGTCGCCATGCTCAGCTCTCCCCATTCCAGCCAGGACGGCCCTTGAAACCCACGGGCGGGAAGGGCACCGGCTCGCCGTGGCGCGTCACCCATTCGCGATAGTCGTAGTGCGCGCCGGGGAAGCCGATCATTTTCCAGGCGGCCATATCCTTGTTGCCGCCGTAGATCGGGTCGGAGAAATAACCTTCCTTGGTGTTCTGCAGCAGCATGGCGAAAAAGGTCTTGGCGTCGACGCCGTCCTCCAGCTGGATGGAGCCGCTTTCCATGCCCTTCAGCAGCTTGTCGCGATCGTCGTCGGACAATTTCGCGAAGTCCGCGCCGTTGAAATTCGCGTGCGCATATTTGTCGATCGCCGCGATGGCCGCCCGATACATCTGCGCCGGCGAGAAACGGCTTTGATAGCCCTGTTCCGGCGCGCCTTTGGGCCACGGTCCGCCCAGGTAGTAATGATCGCCGCGGCCAAACGGCCCGGCCAGCTGCCGATCCAGAAAGAACGGTACATTCGCTTCGACGGCACCCGGCCCAACCTCGTCGTTGGGAATCAGACGGCTGACTGCCGCTTCGATAAACACGCGCTCGGCAGGCGTGAAGAACTTGAAGTCGGTGCCGGAGATCCCCGGCGGTTGATCCGCCAGCCCCTCGGTCCAGGGCACGCCACCTTTGTAGGTGCGCGGCGGCGCGCCGAGTTCGCCATCATGGACTTTCGCGCCGAGTGAACCTGCTACGCCGGCACCGGCCGCAACGGCGGTGCTGATCAGGAAATGACGCCGACCGGGAACTGGCTTATCCATGGGACCCCTCGCGTTGACGCAAGACACCGCTTCAATACTTCTCTCGGTTTGGTGATGTCTTGGTGAAGCAGAGGCTGGTTGATTTAAATATAAATAAAAACAGTGAATTATGATAATAATGTGATGTAAATTATCACTATGATCTGCTTGCGGGGCAACGTCGGAAACCTCGAAAGACCTCCCTAGCCGTCATCCCGGCGCAGGCCGGGACCCAGTGACTTCGATTTCTGGTTTTGCGATAGAGCGAGTGCTTGATGGTTCTCGCGATAACCCAGCACAAAGCCACTGGGTCCCGGCCTGCGCCGGGATGACGAATGAGGAGGGGTGTCTACTCGACGACTGCGTTTGCACGCGACCATGTAAACGTTTTAAGACCAAAGGCGCATGGCGCATCCCTTGCGAGCCGCATCACAATTTCATACGTATGAGTGGCATCATGTCGCGCTGAAGACCGCAGACCATGTCGAAGCCGTGCAAGTGCCGGTTATGCTTGCAAGTAGACGCGCAACTGACGCGTCATGCCGTTCCCGATGACTGGCCACTTGCCCTGGCATGAGAGGTCGCGGGAGCCAAGACTCAAGTGGGTGCTTTTTTAATCAGGGGAAAGTCATGTTTCAACGCTCGCTGCGGGTGCGCCTGCTGCTGCCGGTATTGGCCTTGGTGCTGATTGCCGTCATCGCCTCTACCTTCGTTCTCGCTACGACCGAGGCAAGCCGGATCCGGGACGACGCCGACGCATCGATCGGCCGCCAGACCACCGCGCTGCAGAGCCTGCTGGCGGTGACCCGATCGATCATGCTGGACCAGGTAAAAAGCTCCATGCGCCTGCTGCGCACCGAGAGCGACCGGCTGGGCAATCCGAGTGCTGGTCCTGACGTGGATGTGGCCGGGCATCAGGCCAGCGACCTGCAGTTCGGATCGACTCGCCAGGCCAATCATTTCGAGCTGGTCGATCAAGTGACCCAGATCGCCGGAGGCACGGCCACGATCTTTTCGCGTTCGGGCAACGATTACGTGCGTATCGCTACGAACGTGAAGAAGGACGATGGCAGCCGCGCCGTGGGTACCCAGCTGGACCCGAACGGTCCGGTGATCGCCAATATTCGCAAGGACACCAATTTCTACGGTGTGGTGGACATTCTTGGCAGCCCCTATGTGACCGGTTACGAGCCCATCTACAACGCGGGCAACAGCAGCGTGATCGGCATCTGGTACGTGGGTTACAAGACCGATCTGGATTCGCTCGACCGCGTCATCAGCCAGTCCAGCGTGCTCAATTCGGGCTTCGTAGCCTTGTTCGACAGCAAGGGCAAACTGCGTTTCCACTCCAAGACGGGAGCCACCCAGACTCCTGAAGCGATGGACACCATCGTCAAACAGAATCCGCGCGACTGGGTGATCAGCAAGCAGGACGTGCCGGGGTGGGGCTTCACCCTGATCGCTGCCTATCCCAAGAGCGACGTCAACGGTCAGATTCATCGCCAGTCGATGTGGATCGCGGGTTTTGGCCTGGTTATCTGCGCGCTGTTGCTGGGCCTGCAATCGGCATTGATCTGGAGCCGCGTGCTCAAGCCGGTGCAGCGCCTGACCGCTGTTGCCGACGAACTGAGCCTGGGCAAATGGGATAACACGATCGACGAGGTCAACCTCAAGGATGAAATTGGTACGCTCGCCCGCGCCATCGCACGCCTTTCCAACAGCGTAAGATTGGCGATGGAGCGTTTGAGTAAACGTTGAGCCGCCCGTGAAAGGACACTACACGACAGTCGCAGGCAGGAACCCGCATGGCCAATGAGTCTCGAAGCCTGATCGACATCTTGCGCGAGTTGCACGCGTTGGCGATAAAGAAGTCCTCCGGGTTCTTCTTTATCGCCACCACGGACAACCACTCCTGCACGATCCGCATGCGCGGCGGCATGATCGAGGACGTCATCTACAGCCGCCTGCGCGGCGATGACGCCGTGCAGTTGCTCTCCAACACCCAAGGCGGGCGTGGTCGTTTCCAGCCCGATCCGGGCAGCAACGCCGCTGGCCGCAGCACGCTGAGCCAGGCCGCCCAGAGCTGGCTGCTGGGCGGGTTCGAGTCGGGCCCGCCCAGAGGGCTTGGCGGTGGCGGTACGCAAGAGCCGCGTTCCGCGCCGCCCCCCGCCGTCAGCGCGCCCGCCGGCCCACCGGCCAGCGCGGCCTCGGGCGGTCACACCGCAAAGATCATTGAACGGGTGGCACTGAACTACCTGGGGCCGATCGCCGGCATCATCTGCGAGGAAGCGTTCGAGGCATCCAGCGATGTCGAGGAGATTCTCGAATTGATCGGCAAGAACCTTATCTCGGGTGACGAGATACTGCGTTTCAAGAAAGAGGTCCGGGCCGCGCTTGCCGCCGGCTGAGCATAGGGAAAGCCTATCCCCGGCATCCAAACAAGCGATTGGATTTGGCGGCCGCACTCCCGGAAAATTTCTCCACTTTATGAGGAGAATCGATATGGCGGGTTTCAACACCTCCCGAGCCAGCTGGCTGTCGCACCTGGCATCCGTCGCAGCGGTGGCTTGCGCCGTGGCCATAGGCGTGACGCAAACCGGTACGTTTTAAGGCTTCGTTTTACACGTGCGACACCATCAGAGCTTGTAGTTGACGCCGAACATCACCGTACGGCCATAGGTGTCGTATTCGAGCGGGCGGGTAATACTCACCCCGTTCGGCAACGCCGATATCTGCACCGTCTTCATCGGCGAATTGGTCAGGTTGTTGACCTGCAACAGAATCGACAGCCCGCTCCAGCGCCCTTGGTCGAAGGCGTATCCGAGCTGAAAGTCGGTCTGCTTGTCGGCCAGTATCTTGGTATAGCCAAGCTGATCGAACAGCGCGACCGCCTCGCCGGTAAACGACGAGCGATAACGTTCGGCAATGCGCACCGACCAGCCGTACTTTTCGTAGTACAAGGCGAGGTTGGCGACCTTGCGCGACAGGCCGGGCAGGGTGGACGGGCTTCCGGGAATGGTCGATACCGCGCTGACCGGGAGCGTTGTATTGGTCAGCGAGAAATTCGCCTGCACGCCAAAGCCATCCAGCGCATGCGTGATGAGGGCGCCTTCGAGCGCGCCCGATAACTCCAGTCCCTGCATCTTGCCGCCGGAGCTGTTCTCCGGCCGCGTGAACGAGCCGATATTGCTCGATGGCTTCAACGTCGGGTTGTCGTTGATGTAGTTCGAGAAGTCGTAATCGAGTGTGGTCAGGTTATAGATGTAGTTCAACAGATTCTTGTTGAACACGGCCGCAGCCACGTAGCTGGATGTGCCGAAATATTTTTCCCAGGACAGATCCGCGCCCACGGCGATATAGGGCTTGAGCTTGGGATTGCCGCCCGAGCCGGACCACAGCGCTTGTCCCGCACCCGGGCCGTCGGTGATGACGGCGACGCTGGCCGACGTGGCGACTTTCTCGTCGTCAATGCGGCCACGCGCCATGGTCTTGGCCAGGCCGAAGCGCAGATATTGCTTATCGGCGATTTCCGCGACCAGGTTGAGGCTGGGCAATACCTTGGTATAGCTAGTCCCGCCGGAAATGCGGCCCACGAGCGCGTCGCCGTTGGTCTGCAAGGCATCGGACGACTGATCGGTATGGACTACCTGTACGCCCATATTGCCGCGCAGCGGTATGCCATCCATGTTGGTGTCGATATTGAGCTTGAAGTAGGCCACGGGGACCTTCTCTTCGACCGTATAGTTGCGACTCCAGTCGGACTGACCATTGCGCTGGGTAAGGTAGTACTGGTGGGACAGTGCGCCGAGCACGTCGTAATTGACGATACCGGGAATGCCGCCATAGCTCAGGTCGGTATGGCCGCTAAGGAACGACGGATCGATCGGCAGGGCAAAGCCGGGCTGGTAGGCGCTATCGGTGGAGCCGTTGCCGTTCAACCATGCAAAGTAGACATCGGCCTGCTTGGTCTTCTGTCGATCGGAGTAGTTCAGGCCGAGATTGAAGTCGCTGAAAATCCATCCCGCCGGATGGCTCACTTCCAATCGAATCGCCTTGATCGTGTCCTTCTGCCGATCGAATTCTTCGCGACCGTCGTAGCCATAGTCGTTCGGGTCGGTGAGAAAGACCGTCGCCGGATCACCGAAATTCACGCCTGGCTGAAAGTTGGGAAAGCCCTGATCGAGCGGCGTGGCGAAATCGGTGGAACTGGTCGCCTGACCGGGCAGGCCGGCAAACAGATACGCATCGTGCAGGCGCCGCTTGGCGCTTGAATACGAGAGGTCCGAGGTGGTCACCCAGCCATTGCCGAAGTCGTACTGGTTATTCCAGCCGGCGGAAAACAGCTTGTCCTTTTCCTTGGTGTACTCGTTCTGCAGGACCGCTTTCAGTCCGTCGATATGCCCGGTAGTGACGATCGGATAGGGCTGCGCCGGCATGGCGCCCACGTTCGAATAAGAAACGTTGTCATAGGGACTGCTCGACCACTGCGCACCGTTCAAGTACGTTTTCTGATTGAACGTGGAGTAGTACAGATCCAGCGTCGAGTGATAGTGCTCGTTCGGTGCCCATTCGATCACCGTCATCAGGCCGTTGCGCAATTGGTTCTCAGACTTGGCGCGCAGCTGTGCGCCCTCCTGAGAAAGCACGTTGTCCGGCAGGCCTGGCGTATGCGCCGCACCCCAATTGCCCTCGGCACCTTGCGGCCCGTTATTCAGACTCCACCACCATGCCTGGTACTGTTTCTCCTGCACCGGCGAATCGAGCTGTGCGAAACCTACCGCAATACCCAAGGTGTGATTGAAGAACTGGTCGATGTACGAAAAGCTGGCGCGGTGTCCGGTGTCGCCAACATTCGAGCCGTGATTGAGACTCCCGTTGGACGCATTCTCGCCACGCAGGTTGGCTGCCAGCGTGCGTTGCGGCAGGTCGAGCGGACGGATCGTGTGCAGGTCGACGGTGCCGGAAAGGCCCTGGCCGATCAGGCTCGCGTCGGGCGTCTTGTACACGGCAGCACCGCTGATCAGTTCGGACGGATACTGATCGAAGTCGACGCCGCGGTTTTCGCCGATGGTCGCCTGCTCACGCCCGTTCAAGGTGGTGCCGGTGAAATCCGGCGACAGGCCGCGAATCGAAATCTGGTTGGCTCGTCCATCCACACGCTGGGTCGCAAGTCCGGAAAGCCTTGCCAGGCTCTCGGCGATGCTGCTGTCGGGCAACTTGCCGATGTCTTCGGCAGATATCGCCTCGATGATATTGTCGGAGTTCTGTTTCGCTTTCAGTGCATTTTGTATGGATGCCTGGATACCGGTCACGGTGATTGTGTCCAGGTTGCTGACCGAATCCGGATTGGTCGGGCGTTTGTCCTTGGTAGAGGTCGCTGGCGGTGCTGTCGATGCAGGCTTCGAATTGTCCTGGGGTTGGTCCTGCGCATAGACCGCGCCGGCACCCCAGAAGAACATGGACATCGTGGCGCATGCGGCAGCCAACGGACGTAAACGGAAAGCAGGCGCAAGCGTAGACAGCGCCGAATGGCGACGGCTCATCAATTTTTCCCCAGGGCGGTTAAAGGACCAGCAAGTCCCCACAAACTTGCGGCGCGAGAATGGGGGAGCGAAATCTTGCTGTCATCCTGCGGCGCAGCAGATTTGGCGCGGACGTTCAGCTAAAACAGCGAAATATGTGACGGAATTATCGGATTCACTGCATTGATTCGCATGCATGGATGGCCCATATTGCGTGCTCGGCGCGCTATCCATTCAGGTCGACCCGTGGCCTCCATCCTCGTTTCGACCACTCAATGAAGCTCGTAGCCCCTCCAGGCAGTACTCCGGTGATTGACGGCCATTCGGCCGCCTTGCATGACATGCGCCGTGTCTCGGTAAGTACGCCTGCGGGTGTTCAACTGAACGTTTATCTAGGCGGCTTCGATATAGAGAAGTTTTCGACGACAGCCTTCGCCGCCGCTGGCATTGCTTGTCCACCGGGTGTGGCGCGCAGCGTTCACAAGCGTCAAGCGGAGTTCTATTTCGGCCGATGGGCGGCGCGCCAGGCCCTCGATGCATTGGGCATTTCAGCCTTCGAGGTTGGTATCGGTGCGTCACGCCAGCCGATGTGGCCAGTCGATGTCATAGGCAGCATTTCGCACACGCACGCCTACGCGGCAGCCGTGGCCTTACGCCATGGCGAATGCTCGGGGGTGGGTATCGACCTTGAGCATATCGCCGGCCCCGATGCTTCCGCTGCGCTATCGGCAACGACGGTTGACGCCATCGAGCGTCGATACCTGGAAACGCTTACCCACTTATTGCCCACTAGCGCCCTGCTTACCGCTGTATTTTCCGCAAAGGAAAGTCTGTTCAAAGCGGCATTCAACGCGGTGGGGCGATATTTCGATTTCAGTGCCGCGTCCGTATTTCTGGTCGATCTGCGGCAGGGAGTTATTCGGCTGCGCCTGACAGAGACTCTATGCGACGCTTTCGTTTGTGGACAGGTTTGTGAGATCGGCTTTTGTTTTATCGAGCCTGATGTCGTGCTCACATATTTTGCTTGGTAAACGGGTTCGAAGATCCCCCGTCTATTCGGCACGTGGGATTTTCGCAAGTTTCGCGAAACAAAGTGTCATTGGAAAAAGTGAAGCACTGCTCATTACGCCAGCCGAGTCCGTGACAGATTTAAGGATTGGCCTAATAAGCAAGATCTTGCGTCTTAACGCAAGATCATACTTATTGACAAACAGGCTCGTATTATTCGAAGTATGCGAACGGCGAGAACGGGGATTCGCCGTGGCATGGAATGAATTCCGTGTGCGTTCGGTAAGTGATTCGAAGCGATTGAATTTATGTGTGCCAGGGTCATACCCAGGCTTGCGCAGCTGGTTCCGTCGATCGATGCAACGCGCAAGGTAAATAGCTGGATCATTGCGTTTCGAGGCAATGAGCGGGGCCGGGTCGGGAACTCAGGGCGAGGGTACATGGAGAACACAGGTATCGATGCGTTGGCGGCTTTCGGGCAGCCGCGCCGGGTGGGTGGCTGCGCGAGCAGCTGCGCCGTTCCCGATTGCGCCATCTTGATAGCGGGCGCTTTTACAACGCCCGTGGCACGGTGCCGCCGTCTCTTTCCAGGGACGAGCCTTGCGAGGCGCGATACAAATCACCCTTCAAGATGAATAACCGGGCAGCCGATCGGTAGCGGCGCCGATGTCCCTCTTTGTCTTTGCATAGGAGCATGCATGTCCAGCAGTTTGAGCCAGTCGGAGGAGATGTATGAAGTGGTTGTCAATCAAGAGGAACAGTATTCCATCTGGCCTTTGAACAAGGCCGTGCCCAGCGGGTGGACGAAGGTAGGCAAGCAAGGCTCAAAAGAGAGCTGCCTGGCATTTATCAGCGAGGTCTGGACGGATATGCGACCGCTCTCGCTACGCAAACAGATGCAGGCCGATTAGCCAGCTTCGCAAGCGCCGAACTGAAATAAAACAACGTCATCCTTTCTGGGCGGTGACCTGCCAGATAAGCATGGCCGGCTCATTTGTGCGCGATTTTCGAGATCACCCGTCCTATTGCGTACGTTCCAGGAGGCTGTTTGTACGGTCTGCCCCATATCCCTCATTCCCTCACTCGCCCCGGCTTTAACGGGCTGCGTGAGTTTGAGGTCGAGTCACGCTCGGCAATATGTGCACGTAATGTGAAAAACGTATTTCTTTTTTCGGGACAGGGTTCACAGCATTTCCAGATGGGCCGGGAATTGTTTGAGCTTGACGATTGCTTTCGCGCCGCGATCGAGCATTCGGACCGAGTGGTGCGAAAGCGCTGCGGTGAATCCGTACTAGCCGTGCTGTTTGCGGAAAAGAGCACTCGAGACATTCCTTTCGACCGTCTTTTGCACAGCCATGCCGCCATATTCATGGTCGAACATGCACTGGCAACTTCGCTGATCGATCGCGGCATCCGGCCTGACATAGTGGTGGGCGCGAGCCTGGGGACGTTTGCCGCCGCGGCCGTGGCCGGTTGCCTGGATCCTGACGCTGCGCTGCTGGCCGCGGTCGAGCAGGCACTCGCGCTGGAAAACCACTGCGAGCCGGGTTGCATGATCGCAGTAGTGGGCGAGCCGACACGCTACCTAACCCCCGAGCTGCTCGCGCTATGTGAACTCGGAGCAAGCCATTTCGCCACCCATACGGTGCTCTCGTTACCCCAGCCGAACGTCGCCGCAGTCGAAGCTCATCTTCGCCGGCAAGGCATGGCGTTTCAGCGTCTGCCGATCGACTTTGCCTTCCATTCGCGCTGGATCGACGCGGGCAGGCAGCCGTACCAGACCTTTCTTCAAACGCTTCGACCGCGGCAGGGCGATATTCCCATCGCTTGTTGTGCCAGCGGCAAGCTGTTGCACTCGATGCCGGGCGAGCATTTCTGGTCGGTCGTGCGCGATCCGATCCTCTTTCAGCAAACCATTGGCTTGATCGAGTCGAGCGGAAGCTGCCGCTATATCGATGTCGGTCCAAGCGGAACGATGGCGACCTTTCTGAAGTATGGGCTATCGGCCGACTCGCCCTCCCAGACCTATCAGCTCATGTCGCCGTTGGGTGGCGACATGGATCGGTTGCTTGAGTTGACGACGCTGCACCGAACGACAACGCCAGGAATAAAGCAAACCGAAACACCGGTAGCACCAGGACAGCAGGGCAACCATGCAAGCAGTGAGCGCAACGTGGAGTCACGCACAATGAAGGCAATTATCTTTCCCGGCCAGGGCTCCCAGTTCAAAGGAATGGGCAAGGATCTCTTCCCACTCTTCCCCGAGCTGGTCAAGGAGGCCTCCGACATTCTCGGTTATTCGCTCGAGGAACTCTGCCTGGCAGACAGTCAGGGGCGGCTCTCGCAGACCCAATACACTCAGCCGGCACTGTTCGCCGTCAATGCGTTGCACTATCTCCACCAGCGCGATCTGCATACTGCGACCGAAACCCGTTGGCAGCCTGATTTCCTCGCGGGCCACAGCCTGGGCGAGTACAACGCATTGCTCGCGGCCGGCGTGTTCTCCTTCGAGACGGGACTGCGCCTGGTAAAAAAGCGGGGTGAACTGATGGGTGCCGCCACTGGCGGCGGCATGGCGGCGGTACTCGGGATATCGGCCAGCGAGATAAAGGCAATCCTCGACGAGCACAAACTCGGCCAGATCGACGTTGCCAACTTCAACACGCCAACACAAACGGTCATTGCCGGTGAGAAAGACGTGCTCGCCGTGGCGGCCGACTTGTTTGCGCAGAGAAACCTGCGCTGCGTGATGCTGAACGTCAGCGCGGCTTTTCACTCCCGTCATATGCAATCGGCGCAGCGTGAGTTTGCCCAGTTCCTGAAGCAGTTCACCTTTGCCGCGCCGGCTATCACGGTGATCGCCAATGCTACCGCTCGCCCGTACGACCGCGCCCGAATCGCCGAGACCTTGGCCAGCCAGATCGCGGCGCCGGTCCAATGGGTGGATTCGATTCGCTATGTGATGGGTCGCGGCGAGGTCGAGTTCCAGGAGATAGGTGCAAGCGTACTTTCGAAAATGGTGCTGGAGATAAAGGCCAAGGAGACGGCGATCGTCGACGATGCTCCGGTGGACGGGCGTTGGAGCGATTCGGAAACGGATGAGGCGATATCCGACGAATCCATACCGGTGACGAACGTGGGCCAGCGCGAAGCGAGCGTGGCCGAAGCGGTTCGCGACATAGGCCGGGTCACCGGCCATGGCGTGCCGCTTCGGATCGAGGCGACGTCACTTGGTAGTGAAGTGTTTCGCCGCCGCTTTGGCCTGAAGTACGCATACATGGCCGGTGCCATGTATCGCGGCGTGGCTTCCGCCGAACTGGTCATCAAGATGGCGAAGGCAGGCCTGCTGAGTTTCTTCGGGGCGGGCGGGCTTTCACCGAGCAAGATCGAGACGAACATCGTCCGTATTCAAGGCGAGTTGAGTGCGGGTCAACCGTATGGCATGAACTTGCTGGCGAACTACGAGTATCCGGCGCACGAAGAGGCTGTAGTCGACCTCTACCTCAAGTATGGGATTCGGAACATCGAAGCGGCCGCCTTCATGCAAATGACGCCGGCCTTGATCAAGTTTCGGTTGCAGGGACTGCGTACCGATGCACACGGCGATGTCGTTTGCGACCATCGTATCGTGGCGAAAGTGTCGCGGCCGGAGGTGGCCAAGGCGTTCATGAGTCCGCCGCCAATCGCGATCGTGGAGAAGTTGCTGGAGCGGCAGCTGATCACGCCGCTGCAGGCCGAACTGTCGCAAAAGATCCCGGTCAGCCACGACATATGCGTGGAGGCCGACTCTGGTGGCCATACGGACGGTGGCATAGCGGCGGTGATGCTGCCGCCCATGCTGCAGCTTCGTGACGACATGCAGCGGACTCACGCTTATCTGGAGCCGATATGCATGGGGTTGGCGGGCGGCATCGGCGGACCGGAGGCGGCTGCGGCGGCGTTGTTGCTGGGCGCCGATTTCGTCGCCACCGGTTCGATCAACCAATGCACCGTGGAAGCGGGCATGAGCGCGGATGGAAAATCCATGCTGCAGGAAATGGATATCCAGGACACCGAATATGCACCGGCAGGCGACATGTTTGAAATCGGCGCCCAGGTGCAGGTCATGAAGAAGTCCGTGTTCTTTCCGGCACGCGCGAACAAGCTGCTGTCGCTGTATCGCCATTACGACAGCCTGGACGACATTCCCGCCCGTACCCGAAAGCAGCTGGAAAGCACGTTCTTCAAGAAAACCTTTGAAGAGATCTGGCACGAGACCGCGAACTATTTCAGGTCGGTAAGCCTGGAGCATGAAGTTGCCAAGGCGGAAGCTAATGCGAAGCACAAGATGGCGTTGGTATTTCGCTGGTACTTCGCTTACTGCACGCGTATCGCCATGGAAGGTAAAGGGGATGATCGCGTGAATTATCAGATTCAGACCGGGCCGGCGCTGGGCTCGTTCAACCGGTGGGTGAAAGGCACGGAGTTGGAGCCGTGGACCCAACGGCATGTAGACCATATCGCCGTGAAGATCATGGAAGCGACCGCGGAACACCTGACGCGGTCATTTGCTCGTTTTTTCAGTAACTGAAGATCGTCTCGAACCACTTCAACGCTGCAATCTTTGTAGGAGCGGCTTCAGCCGCTACCGGCCGTTACGCACACGCGGGCCGCGGTTAAAGCCGCTCTTACAAGAACAGGGCGATTTTTCAAGGTTTCCTGAAGAGCTCACAGGTGCGAGCGGGCGACGGCTCGGAGCGAAAAAGTTTGGCTTCCGCAAGATCGATACAAGCAATGTCCGAAGAACACATCACAGGATAGGCACGATCATGAACGACCGTCAGACTCCGCCTCAGGAAATCCCGTCGCAGGCCGTTGGTGAGGAGGGCGGCGATCCCCGCGTCGATCGAGGCGATATCGCCATCGTTGGCATGGCCTGCCGTTTTCCGGGTGCGGACAATTACGCGGCATTCTGGGAAAACTTGTGCAACGGCCTGTCCAGCATCAGCGAGGTGCCGGAAAACCGCTGGGACAAGGACGCGTTCTATTCGGCCGACGGGCGCGATACGAACAAGTCGGTCAGCAAGTGGGGCGGCTTTGTCGACGGCGTGGAGTATTTCGACGCGGACTTCTTCGGCATCTCGGCGCGCGAAGCCCAGGTGATGGATCCGCAACAGCGGATCATGTTGGAGCAGGCATGGGCGTGCATGGAAGATGCGGGCTACGATCCCAAGGTACTTAGCGGCACGAATACTGGCGTCTATATCGGCGTATTCAACTTCGACTACGAAGACCACCTGAGGCACGCCCTCGATGCCATCGAAGGCCATGTTTCCACAGGCACGCACACCGCACTCATTCCCAACCGCATCTCGTACTTCTTTAATTTGCACGGCCCGAGCCTGCCGATCGATACCGCGTGCTCCAGTTCGTTGGTCGCGCTGCACAAGGCAGCCCACGCCATCCGTCGTGGCGAATGCGACCAGGCGCTGGTCGGTGGCGTGAGCGTGCTGTGCAGTCCCACGCATTTCATTTCATTCTCCAAGACCGGCATGCTGTCGCCGGACGGCAGCTGCAAGACCTTCGACGAGCGCGCTAATGGCTATGTGCGCGGCGAAGGCGCGGCGATGGTGCTGATCAAGCCGCTCGCCACGGCGATCCGCGACAAGGATCGGATCGTCGCGGTGCTACGCGGCACCGCGGTCAATCACGGTGGCCGTGCCCGCACGGTGACCTATCCCGGTTCGCTGGCACAGTCGAACGTGATTGCCGCGGCCTTGCGTGAGGCCGATGTGCCCGTGAGCAGTATCGGTTACGTCGAGGCGCACGGTACCGGCACGCCCAAGGGCGACCCGATCGAAGTGGAGGGGTTGAAGCTGGCCTTCGCTCGCGTCGCGGCCGATCGCGGCGAAGTCTTGAACGAACAGGCCTGCGGTATCGCCAGCGTCAAGACCAATATCGGGCATCTCGAATCGGTGGCCGGCCTGGCCGGCATGATCAAGACGATCCTGTGCATGAAGCATCAGGCGTTTCCGCCGCTGGTGCATTATCAGAAACTCAATCCGCGTATCGCGCTGGACGACAGCCCGTTCTTCATTGTCGACAAGGCGCAACCGTGGCCGGCCAAGGTCGACGACCGCGGCGTAGCCCTGCCGCGCCGTGCCGGTATCAGTTCGTTCGGTTTCGGTGGCGTGAACTCGCACGTGGTGATCGAGGAGTATGTCGAGCCCGTCGAGGCCACCCCAAGCGAAGCGGCACCCGAGTCGGTTCTGGTGGTGTTGTCCGCCAAGACGATGGCAGTGTTGCGCGAACGGGTGCAGCAGTTGCTTGTGGCCATCGCCTCGCCGGAGATGCGTGATGCCAGCTTGGCTGATCTCGCCTATACGCTTCAGGTGGGGCGGCAGGCGATGGCGGCGCGCCTCGCCCTGGTGGTCGATTCGTTCGAGGCGTTGCAGGCGCAGCTGGAAGACTGGCTGACGGGGCAGGCGCAAGGTGTCTTCGTCGGCGAGCTGTCGGCGGAGAAGCTCGCTCAAACCGAACCCGTGACACTGATCGATGGAAATCTGCACGCCATCGCGCAGGCGTGGGTCGACGGGCAGGCGATCGATGGAGCGAGTCTGCACGAGGTGGGCAAGCATCGCCGGCTGGCGTTGCCAACCTATCCGTTTATCAGGGAAAAGCACTGGGTCGAGGCCAAGCCCTGGTTGTCAGCGTCGGCACCGGCTGCAATACATCCGCTGGTGCATCGCAATACCTCGACGATGGCGGGCTTGCGCTTTAGCAGCCGCTTTACCGGCAAGGAAAGCTTTCTCGCCGATCACGTGGTGCAAGGTGTGCCTACGCTGCCGGGCGCTGCGCAACTGGAGATGCTACGTGTCGTGGCAGCCCATGCGATTGCCGCCAACGGCCAGCTTCGCCTGAAAGACATCGTGTGGCTTCGACCGGTCGTCGTTGGCTCCGAGCCGCTCGATCTGCACCTCGCCCTGTTTCCGGAAGCAAACAACGCGTACAGCTTCGAGCTCTACGACGAGAGCCACGTCTACAGTGAGGGCTCGGCGGCTTTTCTGCCTGATACGACCGCATCGACGCTCGATCTCGTCGAGATACGTTCGCAATGCACGCAATCGCTGGACGCGCCGGCATGTTATGCGGCGTTCGACCATATGGGTTTGAACTATGGGCCTGCGCATCGTGGCCTGAGCGAACTTTTCATCGGGCAAGGTCAGGCACTGGCGCGCATTACGCTACCTGACGTGGTCAAGCCGATGCAGGAGGGCTACGTCCTTCACCCCAGCATGATCGATGCGGCGTTGCAGGCAACGATCGCCTTTCAGGCGTATGACGCTGGCCGTTGGGGCGAAGCGTCGTCGATGCTGCCGTTTGCATTGGGCACGCTTGACATCATGGGCCCCTGCGCCGAGAGCATGTGCGTGGTGATACGTCGTAGCGGCGGCACTACCGCTGACGATGCGTTGCAGAAGTTCGATATCTACCTGTGCACTGACGCAGGCGTGGTTCGCGCGCGCATAGGTGATTTCTGTGCGCGCACAGCCGCGCATCAGGAGTCTGAAGAAGCCATACGAACAGCCTTGCTGCGACTTGATTGGACGAGTCAGTCGGTGACTGCATCGGAAACGCTACGCTATGAGAAACACGTCGTGCTGCTGTGCGGCGACTCGGAGGCTATCCGCGAAGGTTCACTCGCCCTGCAGTCCGGCTTGCCGGAGACCACGTGCATTGCCATCGATACGGGCGTTGAGCTCGCGCGGTGCTACGCATCGGCCGCTGCTACGTTGCTTGAGCAGATTCAGTTATTGAGCAAGCTGCCTGGGCAGCACCTGATCCAGGTCGTCGTTCCAAGCCTGGGCCAAGCACAGGTCATGGCGGGGCTTGGCGGTATGCTGCGTACGGCGCGGCTGGAAAATCCTCGCGTCATTGGCCAGGTAATCCATGTCGAAGCGGGCCAGGATGTGGTGAAGGCGCTGCGAGATAATCGCAACGACCCATCGGCCCAGGTGCGTTACGTCGATGGTCGGCGCGAAGTAGCCGGCTGGGTCGAACATCAGCCATCGCCCGATATCACGTTGGCCTGGAAGGATCGTGGGATTTACCTGATCACCGGTGGTGCCGGTGGCTTGGGCTTGATCTTCGCGCACGACGTTGCGCGCCAGGCCAAGGGCGCAACACTGATTCTGACGGGGCGCTCTCCGCTGACGGCGGCCGTGCAAACCCGGCTCGGCGAACTCGAGACGTTGGGAGTAATCGCACAGTATCGCCAGCTCGACGTGGGCGATCGTGATGCCGTGGCGCAGTTGGTGCGCGATGTCGCTCAAACTTTCGGCGGTCTGAACGGCATCATCCATGGCGCGGGTATCTTGCGCGACAGTTTCATCATTAAGAAGAGTGCAGAAGAGTTGCACGAGGTTCTGCATGCCAAGGTGCCTGGCACGCTTTACCTCGATGAAGCCAGCCGGGAACTGGCACTGGATTGGTTTGTTTGCTTCTCGTCCACATCGGGGGCGTTGGGCAATGTAGGGCAGGCCGACTATGCGGCGGCCAATGCGTTCATGGACGCGTTTGCACACCATCGCGCGGAACTGGCAAAGCAGGGACAGCGTAGCGGGCATAGCTTGTCGGTGAACTGGCCGCTATGGGAAGAAGGCGGCATGCAGGTCGATGCTGCGACGCGCCTGAGTATGACGCAGCAGACCGGATTGATTCCGCTGCGCAGCGCCAGTGGGTGTACAGCGCTGGCCCAAGCCTTGTCGAGCGGTCTGCCACAAGTGCTGATCGCCGAGGGCGCGATAAGTCGATTCAAGTCCAGCTTGTCTGCGATGCCGAGAGCCGCCCGAACTGTGGCTGACCAGGGCAATTCGCCATCGAGTGCGGCGACGGACGAGCTGCAGGAAAAGGCCATACGCTATTTCGTCCGACTACTGGCTGGCACGCTCAAGCGCCCGGTGCACAGTATCGATGCACGTGCCCAAATGGAGGCCTACGGCATCGACTCCATTCTCGTGATGGACTTGACCCGAACCCTGGAACAAATATTCGGACCGCTTTCCAAGACGCTGCTGTTCGAATATCAGACCATTGCGGCGCTGGCCGGTCATTTCGTGGACAACCATCGCACGCGCTTGGGCGAGGTGCTGGGCGAAACACTGAGCGATGCGTCGGATGCGGAGCCATTGCGCGAACCGGATGCTCCGGGCGCAGCTACTGAGCGCCGCCCGCGCTTTGGCGTGGGGCGACCGAGTTTTCCGGCAGCGGGGAGACAGCTCGACGATGGGGCAGCCGTTGCGAGCAGGGACGTCGGCGAAATCGCCATCATCGGTGTGGCGGGGCGTTATCCGCAAGCTGCCAATCTCGAACAGTTCTGGGCCAACCTGAGCCAGGGCAGGGACAGCATTACCGAGATTCCCGTCGAGCGTTGGGATCATGGGCTCTACTACGACGCGGACCGCAGCAAGACCGGCAAGACGTACAGCAAGTGGGGTGGTTTTATCGACGGCGTCGATCTGTTCGATCCACTGTTCTTCAATATCTCGCCGCGCGAAGCGGAGCTGATGGATCCGCAGGAACGGCTGTTCCTGGAATGCGTGCATGCCACGCTGGAGGATGCCGGCTACACCCGTGAAAACGTGGCCGAAGACAGCAGCGTCGGCGTGTTTGTGGGCGTGATGTACGAGGAATACCAGCTTTACGGAGCGCAGGAGCAGGCCAGGGGGAACAACCTTGCCATGCTCAATAGTGCTGCATCCGTAGCGAATCGCATTTCGTACTTCTGCAATTTCAATGGCCCCAGCCTGGCGCTGGACACCATGTGCTCGTCGTCGCTGACGGCGATCCATCTGGCGTGCCGGAGTCTGCAACGTGGCGATTGCTCCGTAGCGGTCGCCGGTGGCGTGAATGTGTCGGTGCATCCGAACAAGTACCTGATGCTGGCCCAGGGCAAGTTCATTTCGGGTAAGGGGCGCTGCGAGAGTTTCGGCGAAGGTGGCGAAGGCTATGTGCCCGGCGAAGGCGTGGGTGCGGTCTTGCTCAAGCCGCTGTCGCAGGCGATAGACGATGGCGACCATATTTACGGGGTGATCAAGGCCACCGCGATCAATCATGGCGGCAAGACCAACGGTTACACGGTCCCAAACCCCAATGCACAGGCCAAGGTGATCGAGCGTGCGTTGCGTGAGGGTGGCGTGGATGCGCGCTCGATCAGCTACATCGAAGCGCATGGCACCGGCACCAGCCTGGGCGATCCGATCGAGATCGCCGGATTGTCCAAGGCGTTTCGAGGCTGGACGCAGGACAAGCAGTTTTGCGCGATTGGTTCGGCCAAGTCGAATATCGGCCATTGCGAGAGCGCGGCCGGTATTGCCGGCGTTACCAAGGTGCTGTTGCAGCTCAAGCACGGCCAATTGGCGCCGAGCCTGCATTCGAGCGTGCTCAATCCGAACATCGACTTTACCGGTACCCCCTTTGTGGTGCAGCAGGAGCTCGCGCCCTGGCCGAGGGCGACACCAAAAAGTGCACGCATCGCTGGCATCTCCTCGTTCGGTGCAGGCGGCGCCAATGCGCATGTCGTTATCGAAGAGTATGCCGCTCCCGCCGTGTCGCGTGAGGTAAGCGGACCGGTCTTGGTCGTGCTGTCGGCACGTCATGAAGATCGACTGCGCGAACAGGCGCAGCAGCTACTGGACGCGATCGCCTCGGACGCGACCATCGACCTGGGTGACCTTGCCTACACATTGCAGGTTGGACGCGAGGCCATGGAGGAGCGGCTAGGCCTGGTGGTTGGTTCTTTGCCCGAACTGCGCGCGAAACTGAGTGCCTATGTCGCGGGTGAGACGACCATCGACGATCTCTATCGTGGCCAGGTCAAGCGCAACAAAGAGACCCTGGCTGCCCTGGCCGGCGACGACGATATGGAAACCATCGTCGAGACATGGATGGCCAAGGGCAAGTTCGGCAAACTGCTCGACCTGTGGGTCAAGGGCCTGACGTTCGACTGGCAGCACCTCTATGGGGCAAACAGGCCACGCAGGATCAGTTTGCCGACCTATCCCTTTGCACGTGAGCGCTACTGGATACCGGCGAGCCCGGTAAAGTCGGCGGGTTCGCCTGGTGCCCTTATTCTTTTGCACCCGTTGGTGCATCGGAACACGTCCGATGTGGCAGGTCTACGCTTCAGCACCAGCCTGAGCGGCGATGAGTTCTTTTTAACCGATCATGTGGTGCAAGGCGCTCGCGTGCTCCCGGGCGTAGCGCAACTGGAAATGGCGCGCTATGCAGTTGGCCAGGCGATCGGCGAAGGCCATCATCTTCAATTGAAGAACATTGCCTGGATTCGGCCCGTAACTGTTGGGGCCGACGGGGTCGATTTGCATATCGCTCTGAATCCACAAGACGACGGTGAGATCGACTTCGAGATATACCGCGAATCCGAAGACAGCCAGATCGCGGTCTATAGCCAGGGCAAGGTGACGGCTGTTGCCGATCATGTGCCTGCTGCGCCCCTGCACGATCTCGCCAGCTTGCGCCAACAGCACACGGCGGACCATCTGGACTCAGCGCAATGTTATGCCTTGTTCGAACAGATGGGCCTGCACTATGGCCCAGCGTTCCAGGGCTTGAACGAGCTGTTTATTGGGACCGAACAGGTACTCGCACGTATCACTCTGCCCGCCACAGTGTCCACAAGTGACTACGTGCTGCATCCCAGTTTGCTGGATGCGGCCTTGCAGGCAACGTTGGGCTTACAGATGAGCACACCGTTCGATCTGAACAAGATCGCGCCGATGTTGCCCTTTGCCCTGGGCGAGTTGGAGGTGCTGGCGCCATATACGAACACCATGTGGGCGGTGGTGAGGCACAGTGCCGGCAGCAAACCCGGCGATGCAGTGCAACGACTCGATATCGATTTATGCGATGAGCGTGGTGTGGCATGCATCCGGCTCAGGCAATTCAGTCTGAGGGCAATAACGGCAGAGTCAGCAGTAAGCGCTGCACCGATTCAGACGTTGCAGCTGTCCCCGACATGGACGCCTGCGGTCGTCGAGCATACAGGTGGTACCCGCTACGAGCAGCATGTCGTGCTGACTTGCGGTGTAGATCTGCTTGGCCTGGATCTCTATTTACCGGACGCCATCCACCTGACGCCTGGAGGCGGTGAGGCTGTTGCCCGGCGCTTTGAATCGGCCGCGAGGATGTTGCTGGAACAGATCCAGTCGCTCAACGGACAGCCCGGCAAGCATCTGATCCAGGTCGTCGTGCCCGGGTATGGCGAAGGTCAGCTTATGGCCGGACTGAGCGGGATGTTGCGTACGGCGCAACTGGAAAATCCGCGCATCATCGGTCAGGTGATCCGCGTTCAGGCCGATCAGAACGTGGCGCAGGCGTTGCTTGAAAATCGCGATGCCGGTTCGCTGCACCTGCGTTACGTCGGTGGCGAACGCCAGGTCGCCGGCTGGGCCGAGCAGGCGGAGGTGAGTGCTGCGGGCTCACCTTGGAAGGCTCAGGGTGTCTATCTGATCACCGGCGGCGCCGGTGGCCTGGGACTGATCTTTGCGCGCGAGATAGCGCGCCAGGCCAGGAACGCGGTGCTGATTCTTACCGGCCGCTCGCCGTTGAACGAAGGCATTCAGACGCATATCCGTGAACTGGAAACGCTCGGGGCGGTCGTGCGCTATCACACCGTCGACGTCAGCGATGCGACGGCACTCACTCAGCTGGTGCGGGGCATTCCGGAGGAGTTCGAAAGCCTGGACGGCATCATCCATAGCGCCGGCGTGGTGCGCGACAGCTTTATCGCGAAAAAGACGCCACAGCAATTGCATGAGGTGCTGAGCGCGAAGGTGGCCGGCACGTTGAATCTGGACGAAGCCAGTCGCGACATGGCACTGGACTGCTTTATCTGCTTCTCATCGATTGCCGGTGCGGTGGGCAATGTGGGGCAGGCGGACTATGCGGCAGCGAATGCCTTTATGGACGCCTTCGCACATTACCGTAGCGAACGGGTCGCCCAGGGCCAGCGTCATGGGCGCACGCTGTCGGTGAACTGGCCGTTGTGGGATGAGGGCGGCATGCAGGTGGATGCGGCCACACGCGCGATGCTGGTGCAGCAGTTGGGGATGCACGCGTTGGCCAGCGACAATGGTGTGCTGGCGTTACGGCAGGCGATGGCAAGCGGGCAGAGCCAGCGGGTAGTGATTGCCGGCGACGCGGCGCGTATCCGGCAAACGATGTTGGGCAAGTCAAAGCCAGCCGCCGCCGCGCCGAGGAGAGCTTTCGACGAAGAAGCAACGACAACAGGTCAGAGCGATCGCTCGTTGCAACAGCAGCTAAGGCGCGAATTGATAGGGATGGTATCGGCCCTGATCAAGGTGAAACCGGAAGACATCGACGGCGATACCGCCTTGAGCGAATACGGTTTCGATTCGATCACGTTGACCGAGTTCGGTAATGCCATAAACCATCAGTACAAGCTTGAACTCGCTCCAACCATCTTCTTCGAATTTCCGACGCTGGATGGTCTGACGGGCTATCTGGCCAGCGAGCATCGGGCGGTGCTCGTTCCGCGATTTGCCACGCAGAGTGACGCAGTCAAGGTTGTTGAAGCGGCGCCCGCCGTGACGCCGCCGGCATTCGATCGTATCCGGCAACGTGCACGCGGACGTTTCAGCGCCGCGGTGGCACATCGTGAGCCGGTGACCAGTGAGCCGGTCGCGATTATCGGCATGAGCGGGCAGTTCCCGCAGGCACGGGATATCGATGCCTTCTGGCGCAACCTGCTCGAAGGTAGGGATTGCATCAGCGACATCCCGAACGATCGCTGGGATTGGCGTACTTGGTACGGCGATCCCGCCCAGGAGGACAACAAGACCAATATCACACAAGGCGGCTTCATCGACGGCGTGGGCGACTTCGACCCGATGTTCTTCGGCATTTCACCGAAGGAAGCGGAGTTGATGGACCCGCAACAGCGCCTGATGATGATCCATATCTGGAAGGCGCTGGAAGACGCCGGCTACGCCGGGTCGACGCTATCGGGTAGCGATACGGCGATCTACGTCGGCACGATGCCGACCGGTTATAGCCATTTGATCAGTCGTGCTCAGATGGCCATCGAAGGGTATTCCTCGACCGGTGCCGTGGCCTCGGTAGGCCCCAACCGGATGAGTTATTTTCTCGATTTCCACGGCCCCAGCGAGCCTGTAGAAACAGCCTGCTCGAGTTCCTTGATCGCATTGCGGCGAGCCATACTCGCCATCGAACGAGGCGATTGCGGCATGGCCATTGCCGGCGGCGTGAACACCATCGTCAACCCGGATCTGCATGTCAGCTTCAACAAGGCGGGCATGCTGAGCGAAGATGGACGCTGCAAGACCTTCTCCAGCGAAGCCAACGGTTACGTGCGCGGCGAAGGCGTCGCGATGCTGGTGTTGAAGAAACTCTCCCACGCCGAGCGCGACGGCGATCATATCTACGGCCTGATACGCGGTACCGCAGAGAATCATGGCGGACGCGCCAATTCGTTGACCGCACCCAATCCGAAAGCGCAGGCCGCAGTCATTCGGCATGCCTATCAGCAGGCCGGCATCGATCCGCGGACCGTCACGTATATCGAAGCCCACGGTACCGGTACGCCATTGGGCGATCCGGTGGAAATCAACGGCCTGAAGGCGGCGTTCAAGGAGCTCTACGCGGCCACGGGGCCGGATGAGGTCGTGGCGCCCCATTGCGGCCTGGGTTCGGTCAAAACCAATATCGGTCATCTGGAGCTGGCTGCGGGCGTGGCGGGCGTCATCAAGGTGCTGTTGCAGATGAAGCACCGGACGCTGGTAAAGAGCCTGCACAGCGATACGCTCAATCCGTATATCGATCTGAAGGGCAGCCCCTTTTATGTGGTGCAGTCGGCGCGCGAATGGGCGGCGGCGCGCGATGCCCACGGGCAACCCCTGCCACGTCGTGCCGGCGTGAGCTCATTCGGCTTTGGTGGCGTGAATGCGCACGTCGTGCTGGAGGAATATGTTCCGTCGGCGGCGGCACCCTCAGCGACCACCGGGCCGGTCGCGGTGGTGCTGTCGGCGCGCAACGAAGAACGCTTGCATGAACAGGTGCGGCAACTGCTGAGTGTAGTGTCGGCCCCGCAAGCGGCGTCGGAGATGGCATTGGCCGATCTGGCCTATACGTTGCAAATCGGCCGTGAGGCCATGGAAGAGCGTCTGGGTTTCGTCGCCGACTCGATCGATGTGTTACGCGACAAGCTGACGCGTTGTCTCGCAAATAGTGATGCGCCCGATATCTATCGTGGTCAGGTCAAGCGCCGCAGGGACGCAACGGCTGCATTCGCGGACGATGACGAGATGGCCCATACCATCCAGAGTTGGCTCGAGAAGGGCGCGCTGGACAAGCTGCTCGACGCGTGGGTAAAGGGGCACACGTTCGATTGGCGCCGCCTTTATGCCAACCAGACGCTGCGCCGAATCAGTTTGCCGACCTATCCGTTTGCCAGGGAACGCTATTGGGTACCGGACGTGGACAGTCCATCGCGTGCCACGGCGTTACACCCATTGCTTCAGCGCAATTCATCGAATCTGTCCGGGCCACGCTTCAGTACGCGTTTTGATGGAGGCGAGTTTTTCCTTGCCGATCATGTGGTGCTGGATAACCGTGTGTTGCCGGGCGTCGCTCAGCTGGAAATGGCTCGTGCCGCGGTAAATGAAGTAATCGACGATGCCGGTAAGCTGCATCTGAAGGACATTGTATGGACACGTCCGGTCGTCGTCGACGGCGATGGCGTGGAGTTGCATGTCTCGCTATTCCCGGAAGAGAACGGCGATGTCGGCTATCAAATCCATACAAGAGCCGAGGATGGTGAGATCGTTCACGGTCACGGCGTAGTGACGGAAACCATCGACGACGACACTCCGGCGACGCACGATCTGGCGGAACTCCGTGAACAATGCACGCAGGCGACATGGAGTGCCGAGCAGTGCTACGCAGCGTTCAATGCGCTCGGATTGCGTTATGGGAGTGGATTCCAGGGTTTGAGCGAGCTGTTCGTCGGCGAGCGGCTGGCATTGGCGCGCATCATCTTGCCGCTCTCGTTGCAGGCGACGAAAGATCGCTATGTGCTGCATCCGAGCCTGCTCGATGCCGCGCTGCAAGCATCGATCGGTTTACAAATGGGCGTGTCTGCGGGCGACGTGAAGTTGATGTTGCCCTTCACACTGAATGCGCTGGATGTGCTCGCGCCCTGCGCGAGCCACATGTGGGCGGTTGTTCGCCCCAGCCATGGCCGCGCAAGCAGTGATGCGGTGCGCACGGCCGATATCGACCTGTGCGATGACAACGGCATGGTGTGCCTGCGATTCAAGGGCCTTGGCCTGAAGTCTCCCGCCGCGCCGCCGAATGGTGGTGTGGCCCATGACGCGGATTCCGAGGAATCGGCTGGCCGGGTTGATTCGATGCATCAGCGTGTGTCGCTATCGCAGGCGGATGAGCAAGCGACGGTGGCGAGCCGTGATTCGGACGGTATTGAAGAAAGGGCCACTCGTTATTTCGTGCGTCTGTTGTCGGCGACGCTGAAGCTGCCTGCGCATCGGATCGATCCGCTGGCGCAAATGGAAAGTTTCGGTATCGACTCCCTGCTGGTGCTGGATCTCACGCGTACGCTGGAAAAGCAGTTCGGCCCGCTGCCTAAGACATTGTTCTTCGAGTATCAGACGATTGCTGCGCTGAGCGGCTACTTTCTCCAGCATCACCGCGCTGCCATGTTGACCGTGCTGGGAGAGAAGCGTGCTGTCGCCGCGGCTGTGTCGGTGCCTTCCGTCACTAGGATCGACAAGTCCGTTACCCCGGGGAACAGCCGTCGCTCGGGTTACGAGGCGCGCAATCAACGCAAGGGAGATGCGGGCTCTGCCATCGGCGAGATCGCCATCATTGGTGTCGCAGGCCGATACCCGCAGGCGGCCAATCTTGAACAGTTCTGGGTCAACCTGAGCGAGGGCAAGGACAGTATCACCGAGATTCCCGCCGAGCGCTGGGATCACACGCTGTACTACGATCAGGACCGCACCAGGCCGGGCAAGACGTACGGCAAATGGGGCGGCTTTATCGACGGCGTCGACCTGTTCGATCCGCTGTTCTTCAATATCTCGCCACGCGAAGCGGAGCTGATGGATCCGCAGGAACGACTGTTCCTGGAGTGCGTGCACGCCACGCTGGAGGACGCCGGCTACACCCGCGATAACGTAGCCGAAGAGGGCAGCGTCGGCGTGTTCGTCGGTGTGATGTATGAGGAATACCAGCTTTACGGCGCCCAGGAGCAGGCCAGAGGGCATGCGCTAGCCGTACCGGGCCATCCGGCATCGATCGCCAATCGCGTGTCGTACTTCTGCAATTTCAATGGCCCAAGCATGGCCTTGGACACCATGTGTTCGTCGTCGCTGACGGCGATCCACCTGGCGTGCCAGAGCCTGCAACGCGGCGGCTGCGCCGTAGCGGTCGCCGGTGGCGTGAATGTGTCGGTGCATCCGAACAAGTACCTGATGCTGGCCCAGGGCAAGTTCATTTCCGGCAAGGGCCGCTGCGAGAGTTTTGGCGAAGGCGGCGAGGGCTATGTGCCCGGCGAGGGCGTGGGTGCGGTCTTGCTCAAGCCGCTGTCGCAGGCGATCGCCGATGGCGACCATATCTACGGGGTGATCAAAGCCACTGCGATCAATCATGGCGGCAAGACCAACGGCTACACGGTGCCAAACCCGAACGCACAGGCCAAGGTGATCGAGCGCGCATTGCGCGAAGGTGGTATCGACGCCCGGGCGGTGAGCTATATCGAAGCCCATGGCACCGGCACCAGCCTGGGCGACCCGATCGAGATTGCCGGGCTAAGCAAAGCATTTGGACAGTGGACGCAAGACAAGCAGTTCTGCGCGATCGGTTCGGCCAAGTCGAATATCGGGCACTGCGAAAGCGCAGCGGGTATTGCCGGCGTGACCAAGGTATTGCTGCAGATGAAGCACGGCCAGTTGGCGCCGAGCCTGCATTCGAGCGTGCTCAATCCGAACATCGACTTTGCCGGTACCCCCTTTGTGGTGCAGCAGGAGCTTGCTCCCTGGCCGAAGCCGACCCCAGAAAGCACACGCATTGCCGGCATCTCCTCGTTTGGTGCGGGCGGCGCCAACGCACATATCGTGATCGAGGAATATATTGCGCCGACAGCAAGGCCAGTTGCCTCGAACAACCCCGTTGCCGTCGTGTTGTCGGCCCGTGACGAGGATCGCTTGCGTGAGCAGGTGCATGCGTTGCGCTCATTCCTTGCGTCGCATGCCGAGTCGGGGATCGCACTGGTCGACCTGGCCTATACCTTGCAGGTCGGGCGCGAAGCCATGGAGGAGCGGTTGGGCCTGATGGTCGGCTCGCTGGCCGAGTTGAGCGAGAAACTGGATGCGTACGCCGCTGGCGAGACAAGCATCGAGGACGTGTATCGCGGACAGGTTCGGCGCAACAAGGAGACCCTCGCGGCCCTGGCCGGCGATGAAGACACGGCCGCGATGGCCGAGGCATGGGTGACCAAGGGCAAGCTCGGCAAGCTGATCGATCTTTGGGTCAAGGGTCTGACGTTCGATTGGCATCGACTGTATGGCGGCAATCGGCCCCGCCGCATCAGCCTGCCGACGTATCCGTTTGCTCGTGAGCGCTATTGGATAGAAGCATCCGTTTCGCATGCGGCAGGCCCAGCATCTGGCGGCACGCTTCATCCGCTTTTGCATCGCAATACATCGAGCTTTTCGTTGCAGCGTTTCAGCTCCCGCTTCAGCGGCGACGAGTTCTTTTTCGCCGATCACGTCGTGCGGGGTGTTCGCCTGCTGCCGGGCGTCGCGCAACTGGAGATGGTGCACCGCGCGGCCAGCGAGGCGATCGATGGGCATTGCGAACTACGGTTCAAAGATATCGCCTGGGTCCGGCCCGTGACGATCGGTGCCGATGGGCTCGATCTGCACATCGCGCTGGCACCAGGACAAGATGGCGACATTCATTTCGAGCTCTATCGCGAGGCATCGGAAGACGAGAATCTGATCTACAGTCAAGGCTCGTTGCTGGCGTTTGCAGATAGTGAGCCGCACACGACGGCGGTACACGATCTTGTCGTCCTGCGTCAGCAATGCAACCAATCCCATCTGGGTGCCGAGGAATGCTATGCGTTGTTCGAGCAGTCCGGCTTGCATTATGGCCCGGCTTTCCAGGGCCTGAGCGAGCTATTCGTGGGGCAGGATCAGGTCCTCGCACGAATCACGCTGCCGGCTGCAATGCGTATGGAAGGTTACGCATTGCATCCAAGCTTGCTGGACGCCGCATTGCAGGCTTCCATTGGCTTGGTGCGCACGGTTGACGATGCCAAACCTGCGTTGTTACTACCTGTGTCGCTGGCGTCGCTGGAAGTGCTCGCGCCTTGCGCCGCCAACATGTGGGCGATAGTTCGCCCTGGCTCCAGCCAGGCAACGGACGATCCGTTGCAATCGCTCGATATCGATCTTTGCGATGAAGCCGGCACAGTATGTGTGCGCTTTACCCGGCTTGGACTGAGAGCATCAACGGCAATCGTCGATCCCGCCACCGCCTGGCAAACCCTGCTGGCAAGTCCCGTGTGGGAAGCCCTGCCTGCCGCGAACGGTCGCGCCGTGGACTATGCGGGGCATCTGGTGCTGTCGTGTGGCGTCGATGCGATAGATACGGAACGTATGCCGGGAGCTGCCTGCCTGACGCTCGCCGTGGACCAGGACCTGGCGCAATGCTACGAATCGGCAGCCAATCAGTTGCTGCAGCAGGTTCAGGCACTGAACTCTCAACCGGGACGCCATCTGATCCAGCTGCTTGTGCCGAACCAGGGCACCGCACAGCTTATGGCAGGCCTGAGCGGCATGCTGCGTACGGCGCAGCTGGAAAATCCGCTCATTGTCGGACAGCTCGTTCGTATCGAGCCTGGCCAGGACGCAGTACAGGCGCTACTTGAGAACCGGAACACGGGCGCGTCGGACGTGCGTTACGTGGAGGGCCATCGCCAGGTAAGCGGTTGGGCCGAACTGGCCGCTTCGAGCGACGCAGGCTCGCCTTGGAAAGCGCGCGGTGTATATCTGATTACCGGCGGAGCCGGTGGCCTGGGCTTGATCTTTGCGCGCGAGATCGCGCAGTGCGCCACAGGCGCAACGCTGATCCTGACGGGACGCTCGGCGTTGACGCAAGCAACGCAGATCAAGCTGAGCGAGCTTGAATCACTGGGCGCGACGGTCCAGTACCGTCAGCTCGACGTGAGCGACCGCGATGCCGTGATGCAATTGATTGGCAGCATTGTCCGGACATTCGGTGGATTGCAGGGCATCGTCCATAGCGCCGGCGTCCTGCGCGACAGCTTTATCATCAGGAAGACCCCGGAAGAGCTGCACGCGGTATTGCGCGCCAAGGTCGCCGGCACGCTTCATCTGGATGAGGCGAGTCAGGATCTGGCGCTCGATTGCTTTGTTTGCTTCTCGTCGGTTGCCAGTGCACTCGGCAACGTAGGGCAGGCCGATTACGCCGCGGCGAACGGGTTCATGGATGCCTTCGCGCACTACCGGGACGCGCTTGTGTCCCAGGGTTTGCGTCGCGGACGCACGCTGTCGATCAATTGGCCGCTGTGGGAAGAAGGCGGCATGCAAGTCCCGGCCAGTACGCGCCAGTATTTGCTGGACGAGATCGGCATGGTGCCGTTGCGCAATGCCAGTGGTTGCGCGGCATTGGTGCAGGCCTTGTCGAGCGGACTGCCGCAGGTGCTGGTCGCCGAAGGCAAGCTGGAGCAATTGAAGACCTCGCTGTTGAAAGAGCAGCCGACGACATCACCGAACGTTGTTGTCGCGTCGGAGCATGTGGCGCCGGTCGTCGAGGACATGCGCGATAAGACGGTCCGTCACCTGGTGCGTCTGTTGTCGGGCACGCTCAAGTTGCCGGCACAAAGAATCGATGCGAATGTGCCGCTGGAGGTCTATGGCATCGATTCCGTCATGGTATTGGACCTGACGATCAAGCTGGAAAAGACATTCGGCGCATTATCGAAGACGTTGTTCTACGAGTATCAAAGCATCGCGTCGCTGGCCGACTATTTCCTGCAAAGTCATCATGCCGAACTGGTGAGTCTGCTTGGCGACAAATCCATCGGCGTCACGCCCACTGCCGTGGAAAGGCCACATAACGATGTGGTGTCGGCGTCGATCCTGCGCCGTCGCTCGGGCTTTGATCTGCGTCGTGCCTCTTCAGGAGCCAGTGAGATTGCGATTATTGGCTTGGCGGGGCGTTATCCGCAGGCTGCCAATCTCGAACAGTTCTGGGCCAACCTGAGCCAGGGCAAGGACAGTATTACCGAGGTTCCGTCAGAACGTTGGGACCACGAGCTCTACTATGACGCCGATCGCAGCAAGACCGGCAAGACGTACAGCAAGTGGGGCGGTTTTATCGACGGCGTCGATCTGTTCGATCCGCTGTTCTTTAATATCTCGCCGCGCGAAGCGGAGCTGATGGACCCGCAGGAGCGGCTGTTCCTGGAGTGCGTGCATGCCACGCTGGAGGATGCCGGCTACACCCGCGATAACGTGGCCGAAGAAGGTGGCGTTGGCGTATTTGTCGGTGTGATGTATGAGGAGTACCAGCTCTACGGGGCGCAGGAGCAGGCGCAAGGAAGGCAGCTCGCCATTGCCGGCAGTCCTGCGTCGATTGCCAATCGCATTTCCTATTTCTGCAACTTCCATGGACCCAGCCTGGCGCTGGATACCATGTGCTCGTCGTCGCTGACGGCGATCCATCTGGCGTGCCGAAGCCTGCAGCGCGGCGACTGCACCGTGGCGGTCGCCGGTGGCGTGAACGTGTCGGTGCATCCGAACAAGTACCTGATGCTGGCCCAGGGCAAGTTCATTTCCGGCAAGGGCCGCTGCGAGAGTTTCGGTGAAGGTGGCGAAGGCTATGTGCCGGGCGAAGGTGTGGGCGCAGTGCTGCTTAAGCCGCTGTCGCAAGCGATTGCCGATGGCGATCATATCTACGGGGTGATCAAGGCCACCGCCATCAACCACGGCGGCAAGACCAACGGCTACACGGTGCCGAACCCCCATGCTCAGGCCAAGGTGATCGAGCGAGCCTTGCGCGAGGGTGGCGTGGACGCGCGTTCGATCAGTTACATCGAAGCGCATGGCACTGGCACCAGCCTGGGCGATCCGATCGAGATTGCCGGATTGTCCAAGGCGTTTCGGGGCTGGACGCAGGACACGCAGTTCTGCGCGATCGGTTCGGCCAAGTCGAATATCGGCCATTGCGAGAGCGCGGCTGGTATTGCCGGCGTGACCAAGGTGCTGTTGCAGCTCAAGCACGGCCAGTTAGCGCCGAGCCTGCATTCGAGTGTGCTCAATCCGAACATCGACTTTGCCGCGACTCCCTTTGTGGTGCAGCAGGAGCTCGCACCGTGGCCAAGGCCATCGCGAGAAGGCGCACGCATTGCCGGGATTTCCTCGTTCGGTGCGGGTGGTGCCAACGCGCATATTGTTATCGAGGAGTATGTTGCCCCCGCGGCGCCGCAGCTGGCGACAGGGCCGGCCCTGATCGTGCTGTCGGCACGCCATGAAGACCGGCTCCGCGAGCAGGTGCTGCAGCTGCTGGATGCCATCGCATCGGATAATGCCATCGATCTGGCCGACCTTGCCTACACACTGCAGGTCGGGCGCGAAGCGATGGAAGAACGACTCGCCCTGGTGGTTGGCTCGCTGGCCGAACTGCGCGAGAAGTTGAGCGCTTATGCCACGGGCGAGCCGATCGTCGACGATCTCTATCGTGGCCGGGTCAAGCGCAACAAGGAGACCCTGGACGCTTTGGCGGGTGACGATGATATTGGCGCCGCGGTCGGGGCATGGGTTACCAAGGGCAAGTTTGGCAAGTTGCTCGACCTGTGGGTCAAAGGTCTCGCATTCGATTGGCGGCGGCTGTATGGGGCAAGCCAACCGCGGCGCATCAGCTTGCCTACCTATCCCTTTGCGCGTGAGCGCTACTGGATTCAAGCCGGAACGACTCAATCCAGGCCATCCTTCGGCGCGGATGTAGCGCTGCATCCACTGGTGCAGCGGAACACGTCGGACATGGCGGGTTTGCGTTTCAGCACCCGCTTGAGCGGCAACGAGTTCTTTTTGACCGACCACGTAGTGCAAGGGGATCGTGTGCTGCCGGGCGTGGCGCAACTGGAAATGGCGCGCTGCGCGGCTAGCGAAGTGGCTGGAGAAACAGCGCGGATCGAACTGACGGATGTGGTGTGGGTGCGCCCTGTCATGGTCGGTGGCGACGGCCTGTTGCTGCATATCGCACTGCATCCCGACGAAACCGGAGGCGCCCATTTCGAAATCTATAGCGAAGGCGAGAACGGCGAAATCCGGGTTTACAGCCAGGGTGCAATCTTGATCCACGCCGTGGATGGTTCGGATACCGCCTTGACGCGCGATCTGATTGCGCTGCGTGAGCAATGCACTCGGGCGCATTCGGATGCCCCAGCTTGCTACACGGCGTTCGAGCAGATGGGCCTGCATTATGGCCCGGCCTTCCGGGGTTTGAACGAGTTGTTCGTGGGACAGGATCAGGTCCTGGCACGCATCGCGCTGCCGGCTGCGGCACCCACGACCGGTTACACGCTGCACCCGAGCTTGCTCGACGCCGCGCTGCAGGCGACATGGGGCTTTCAGATGGGCAGTGCATCGCCGACCCTGATGCTGCCTTTTGCACTGGGATCCCTGGAGATACTGGCGCCGTGCGCGTCTAGCATGTGGGCGCTCGTGCAGCGCAGTGTTGGCAGCAAGGCAGGCGATGCGGTGCAGCGGCTCGATATCGATCTATGCGATGAGCACGGCAAGGTATGCGTGCGTTTCAAGCAGTTCAGCCTGAGGCCGCTGACGACTGGGCTCACGCAGGAAGAACCGCAGACCGGAACTCGCTCGGCCATCTCGAACGAGGCGATCCAGACCTTGCTGCTGCAACCGCAATGGAGCACGCAGCCAGCTGCATCCAGTGGTTTTACGACGAGTGATTTCACTCGCCAGCAGGTGATGTTGTGCGGCTTGGATGCGGCGGCCGCCGAGCTCGTGCGAGCGAGTTTCCCTGGCACGACTTGCGTAGCCCTTGATGCGGACCAGGATGTGGCCCGGAGCTACGAAGCTGCAGCCGGCACGTTGCTGGAACAGATCCAGTTGCTCAACGGACAGCCCGGCAAGCATCTGATCCAGGTCGTCGTACCCGGGTACGGCGAAGGTCAGCTCATGGCCGGGCTGAGCGGGATGTTGCGTACGGCACAGCTGGAAAATCCGCGCATTGTCGGTCAGATGATCCGCGTCCAGGCCGATCAGAACGTGGCGCAGGCGTTGCTTGAAAACCGCGATGCCGGTTCGCTGCACCTGCGTTACGTCGATGGTGAACGCCAGGTTGCCGGTTGGGCCGAGCAGACGGAGGTAGGTGCTGCAGGCTCACCTTGGAAGGCTCAGGGTGTCTATCTGATCACCGGCGGCGCCGGTGGCCTGGGGCTGATCTTTGCGCGCGAGATAGCGCGCCAGGCCAGGAACGCTGTGCTGATTCTTACCGGTCGCTCGCCGTTGAACGAAGGCATTCAAGCGCATATCCGTGAGCTCGAAACGCTCGGGGCGGTCGTGCGCTATCACACCGTCGACGTCAGCGATGCGACGGCACTCACTCAGCTGGTGCGGGGCATTCCGGAGGAGTTCGAAAGCCTGGACGGCATCATCCATAGCGCCGGCGTGGTGCGCGACAGCTTTATCGCGAAAAAGACGCCACAGCAATTGCATGAGGTGCTGAGCGCGAAGGTGGCCGGCACGTTGAATCTGGACGAAGCCAGTCGCGACATGGCACTGGACTGCTTTATCTGCTTCTCATCGATTGCCGGTGCGGTGGGCAATGTGGGGCAGGCGGACTATGCGGCAGCGAATGCCTTTATGGACGCCTTCGCACATTACCGTAGCGAACGGGTCGCCCAGGGCCAGCGTCATGGGCGCACGCTGTCGGTGAACTGGCCGTTGTGGGATGAGGGCGGCATGCAGGTGGATGCGGCCACACGCGCGATGCTGGTACAGCAGCTGGGGATGCACGCGTTGGCCAGCGACAATGGTGTGCTGGCGTTACGGCAGGCGATGGCGAGCGGGCAGAGCCAGCGGATGGTGATCGCCGGTGACGCCGATCGCATCCGGCAGGTTGTGTTGGGTAAATCCCCGCAGACTGTTGCCACGTATCCGGAGCCGTCTTCGGTAGAACGCGGCCTGCCGGAGTCATTGAAACAAGCCCTGGTGGCTATCGTTTCGTCCTTGATCAAGGTGAAGCCGGAGGACATCGACGGCGATACCACCTTGAGTGAATATGGTTTCGATTCGATCACGCTGACCGAGTTCGGTAATGCCATAAACCAGCAGTACAAGCTTGAACTCGCTCCAACCATCTTCTTCGAATATCCGACGCTCGACGGTCTGATCGAGTATCTGGAACGGGAACATCGGGCAGTATTGGCGCCGCAACTGGTTGCTGTAAAAGACGTTGCTCCGACGTCGCAGGCGCCTGCGCTCGAGCGCGCTCGCGTGCGAAGCAGGCTCAGCATGTCGCTGGCAAGTCGTAGCCAGGCGATCAGCGAGCCCATTGCGATCATCGGCATGAGCGGCCAGTTCCCGCAGGCGCGGGATATCGACGCTTTCTGGCGCAACCTGCACGAGGGCAAGGATTGCATCAGCGACATTCCGGCTGATCGCTGGGATTGGCGTGCGTGGTATGGCGACCCGACGCAGGAGGACAACAAGACCAACATCAAATGGGGCGGCTTTATCGAAGGCGTGGGCGAGTTCGATCCGATGTTCTTCGGCATCTCGCCGAAGGAAGCGGAGTTGATGGACCCGCAACAGCGTCTGATGATGATTCATGTCTGGAAGGCGCTAGAGGATGCCGGCTATGCCGGGAAGGCGTTGTCGGGCAGCGACACGGCGATCTATGTCGGCACCGGTGCGACCGGCTACGGCACCTTGCTCAACCACGCTCATCGCGGTGGCGAGGCGTATGCCTCGACCGGTGGCGTGCCTTCGGTCGGCCCCAATCGCATCAGCTATCTGTTCAATTGGCATGGGCCGAGCGAGCCGGTAGAGACAGCGTGCTCCAGCTCGCTGATTGCGTTGAAGCGCGGTGTGGCCGCAATTCACAACGGCGAGTCGTCGCTCTCTGTCGTCGGTGGTGTTAACACTATCGTGACACCCGAGGCGCATATCAGCTTCAGCAAGGCAGGCATGCTGAGCGAAGACGGTCGCTGCAAGACGTTCTCCAGCGAAGCCAACGGCTACGTGCGCGGCGAAGGCGTCGCGATGCTGGTGTTGAAGAAACTCTCCCACGCCGAGCGCGACGGCGATCATATCTACGGCCTGATACGCGGTACCGCAGAGAATCATGGCGGACGCGCCAATTCGTTGACCGCACCCAATCCGAAAGCGCAGGCCGCGGTCATTCGGCATGCCTATCAGCAGGCCGGCATCGATCCGCGGACCGTCACGTATATCGAAGCCCACGGTACCGGTACGCCATTGGGCGATCCGGTGGAAATCAACGGCCTGAAGGCGGCGTTCAAGGAGCTCTACGCGGCCACGGGGCCGGATGAGGTCGTGGCGCCCCATTGCGGCCTGGGTTCGGTCAAGACCAATATCGGTCATCTGGAGCTGGCTGCGGGCGTGGCGGGCGTCATCAAGGTGCTGCTGCAGATGAAGCACCGGACGCTGGTAAAGAGCCTGCACAGCGATACGCTCAATCCGTATATCGATCTGAAGGGCAGCCCCTTTTATGTGGTGCAGTCGGCGCGCGAATGGGCGGCGGCGCGCGATGCCCACGGGCAACCCCTGCCACGTCGTGCCGGCGTGAGCTCATTCGGCTTTGGTGGCGTGAATGCGCACGTCGTGCTGGAGGAATATGTTCCGTCGGCGGCGGCACCCTCAGCGACCACCGGGCCGGTCGCGGTGGTGCTGTCGGCGCGCAACGAAGAACGCTTGCATGAACAGGTGCAGCAACTGCTGAGTGTAGTGTCGGCCCCGCAAGCGGCGTCGGAGATGGCATTGGCCGATCTGGCCTATACGTTGCAAATCGGCCGTGAGGCCATGGAAGAGCGTCTGGGTTTCGTCGCCGACTCGATCGACGTGTTACGCGACAAGCTGGCCGGCTTTCTCGCCGGTAACGTAGCCACGCTTTATCGCGGACAGGCAGGACGCGACAAGACCGGCAGCGATACGGCTGCTGCCATTGTCCAAGCGATCGAGAGAAACGAGATTGACGCGCTACTGGGCCTATGGGCCGAGGGGCATGACATCGATTGGCTTGCGCTCTATCGCAAGGACAAGCCACGCCGTATCAGTCTCCCGAGTTATCCGTTTGCGCGTGAGCACCACTGGGTGTCGGGCAACGAGCCCCCGGCACGCGTCAGCTCCATGGAAGGCGGCATGCAGCCGCTTCACCCGCTGGTGCATCGCAATACGTCAGACCTGGCAGTCCAGCGTTTCAGCAGCCGCTTCCATGGTGGGGAATTTTTCCTCGCCGATCACCGTGTGCAAGGGGCGTCGGTACTGCCGGGAGTCGCTCAGCTTGAGATGGCACTCTATGCCGCACGCGAAGCTATCCAAGGAGATGGCCGCCTGTCGCTGAGCAAAGTCGCATGGGCGCGACCTGCGACAGTGGGGGCGGGCGGGCTCGCCATGCATGTGACGCTTTATCCCGAACACGATGGGACGGTGCGCTATGAAATCTACAGTGCCGGTGAAGATGGGCATACCGTGTACGGGCAGGGAAATGTCATCGCCCAAGCGGAGGCCGCAAACGCTGAAGATCGCCACGATCTGGCCGCATTGCGCGAGCAGTGCACCGTGTCTTATCTCAGTGCAGAGCGGTGCTATGCCGTATTCGAGCAAAGTGGTCTGCACTACGGGCCGAGCTTCCGTAGCCTGAAGGACATATTTGTCGGCGAGGGGATGGTCCTTGCCAGGATTGCGTTGCCTGCTGCGATGGCTTCGTCGCTGAATCACTATGTCATGCATCCGAGCCTGCTCGATGCGGCATTACAGGCATCCCTGGGCTTTCAGATGCGACCCGGAGCGGGCGAGGTCTCTCTGGCATTGCCCTTCGCGCTCGATACGCTGGACGTCTTGGGCCGTTGCACGAACGAGATGTGGGCCGTCGTACGGTATAGCGATCGCACGGCTTTCAGCGATGCCGTGCAGAAGCTCGATATCGATCTATGCGATTCAACCGGCGCTGTCTGTGTGCGCATGAAGCAATTCAGTGTACGCAGCTTCAATCCTCGCCCGATACGCGGAACGCATAAGGATCGTACGAACGCGGATATGGCCGAACTGGAAGGCACGCCCACAACCGGTCACCAGCAAGTGGAGCAGACAGTGGCGATCGTCCAGTCTGCCGTGGAGGGCAGTCAGTTGCTGCGCGAGAAGAGCATTGAACAACTCAGGAAACTGATCGGTAAGAGCGCCAAGCTTCCGGCGGATAGTATCGATGCCAGGACCAATTTCGAGAAATACGGTATCGACTCGATCCTCGTCCTGGAGCTGACTAACGCATTGCGCGCTGCGCTTGGCGTCGACAGCATCGGCTCGACACTGTTCTTCGAACACCAGACGATCGAGAGCCTGGTTGAGCATTTCATGCAGACCGAAGCCGAAGCCCTGATGCGCTGGACGGGTATGGGCATAGCCGCTGTGCGTGCAGCTGCTCCTGCTGTTGCGGCCCCTGTCGTGTCGCAACCAGAGCAATCGCGGGCGACAGTGCTCGCGCCGGGAGCAACCCGAATCTGTGCCGTCTCCAGGGTCGCCCCCACGGTGACGGCAGCCCCGGCGCCGACGCCGCCCTTCGACGTGGCCATCGTCGGCCTGTCAGGGCGCTACCCGGGGGCGGCCAATGTCGACCAGTTCTGGGAAAACCTAGCAGCCGGACGGAACTGCATTTCGGAGATTCCACCGGAGCGCTGGGACAACAGCCGGTTCTTCGACGCGCAAAAGCATCAGCCCGGCAAGACCTATACCCGTTGGGCCGGCCTGCTCGATGACGTCGACAGCTTCGATCGCCTGTTTTTCAATATCACGCCACGCGAAGCGCAGCTGATTGGTCCGCAAGAGCGGCTGTTCATGCAGGAGGTGCACGCGAGCATCGAGGACGCCGGCTACACCGCGGCAAATGTGAGCCGGAGCAGAAAGGTCGGCTTGTTCGTTGGCGTCATGAACGAACATTACCCGACAGGCGTGCGTTTCTGGTCGATCGCCAATCGCGTCTCCTACCTGTTCGATTTCCAGGGGCCGAGCATGGCGATCGATACCGCCTGCTCCTCGTCGTTGACTGCGGTGCATCTGGCCATTGAAAGCTTGCGTAGCGGCGATAGCGAGGTTGCCATTGCCGGTGGCGTGAACCTGATTGTCGCGCCTGCCCATCTGATCGACCTGTCGTTGATGACGATGTTGTCCAGTGGCGACCAATGCAAGTCGTTTGCCGCCGACGGCGACGGTTTCGTGGACAGCGAAGCCGTCGGCGCGCTCGTGCTCAAACCGCTGCACCAGGCCGTTGCGGACGGCGACCATATCTATGGCGTTATCAAGGGGAGTGCCGTCAATTCGGGTGGCAAGACGCACAGCTACATGGTGCCCAACCCCAACATGCAGGCGCAGCTGATAAGCGATGCCTTGCGACGCGCAGGCGTCGACGCGCGCACCGTCAGCTATGTGGAAGCGCAGGGCACGGGCAGCAACCTTGGCGATCCAATCGAGATCGCCGGCTTGTCCAAGGCATTTCGACACTGGACATCGGACAAGCAGTTCTGCGCTATCGGGTCGGCCAAGTCGAATGTGGGTCACAGCGAGAGTGCCAGCGGCTTCGTGGCGATCAGCAAGGTATTGATGCAGATGAAGCATCGGACCTTGGCGCCGAGCCTGCATGCTGGCTCGCTCAACCCGAATATCAAGTTCGCCGATACGCCATTTGTGGTGCAGCAGACCTTGGCACCTTGGCCGCGCCCGATGCTGGAACGCGATGGACAATTGCAGGAAATCCCGAGAATCGCCGGGGTGTCCTCGTTCGGAGCGGGCGGGGCGAATGCCCATGTGGTGATCGAGGAATATATCCCGTTCATCGACGTGGACGAGGCCGCGGAGCGTGCGGGCCCGGGTCAGGCCGTGATCGTTCTGTCGGCCCGCGACAAGGAACGGCTGCAAGAGCAAGTGCGGCGCTTACTGGATGCCATTGCGCCGGCACGTGTCGGCGATCTGGCGCTGGCCGACGTCGCCTACACCTTGCAGATCGGGCGTGAAGCCATGGAGGAGCGACTCGCGCTGCTGGTCGATTCGCTCGACGACTTGCGGCACAAGTTGGCTGCCATCGCCGGTGATACCGAAGTAGAGGGCATGTATCGCGGACAGGCCAGGCGCAGCGCCTTGTCGATCTTGTCGGACGACGAGGATATGAGCCTGACCATCCAGGCCTGGGTTGCGAAAGGCAAGTTCGGCAAACTGCTGGACCTATGGGTCAAGGGCTTCACTTTCGATTGGAACATGCTCTATGGCGCCGAAGGCCGGCGCCCCAATCGCGTCAGTCTGCCCACCTATCCCTTTGCGCGGGAGCGTTATTGGACCGACGTTCGTTATCCGGATAATCCGGGTGCGCTCAGCGAGGCGGGGTTCTCGGCGCGATCGACGGAGCCTTTCCCCTCGGTCACATCGACAACGCCGGTAGCGGCTTCGTCAGAAACTGGCAATCCCGAGCAGGTGATGACCAGGATCTGGCAAGACCTGTTTGGCCGTCCATCCATAGATGCGGACGACAATTTCTTCGATATCGGTGGCCACTCCTTGCTGGCAACGCAGCTAGCCTCCCGGGTACGTACCGAATTTGGTGTCGAGATAGCGGTCGATGTCATCTTTGAGGCGCCGACGGTGGCGTTGCTCACCGGGAAAGTCCAGTCTCTCGCCGCGTTGCCCGTCATGGCGAGCGAACGGAACGCGCCATCGGCGATACAGCCCATCCTGCGCAATGCGCCGCTGCCGCTGTCGTTTGCGCAGCAACGCCTATGGTTCCTCGATCATTACGAAGCGCAGCCCTGGGTCTATAACATCCCTGCCGCCGTGCGACTGACCGGGCGGCTCGATGTAGATGCGCTGTCCCGTACGCTCAACGACATCGTGCGTCGTCACGAGGCATTGCGTACCTCCTTTGCCACATTCGGCGACGAGCCGGTACAGGTGATCGCGGCCGATTCCTCGTTGTTACTTGATGTCGTCGACCTGAGCGGCCTTGCCGCCGAGGAGCGTGAGGTACAGGCGCGCCTGCATCTCTGGAACGAGGCGCGTGCGCCTTTCAACCTCGCGAACGGTCCGTTGATTCGTTGCGGCTTGCTTCGCCTTGCCGATAACGAGCATGTCCTTCTTCTGACCATTCATCACATCGTGTCGGATGGCTGGTCCATGGGGTTGGTGGTTCGTGAAGTGGCCGCCTTGTATCCGGCCTTTATGCAAGGGCGTTCCTCGCCATTGCCCGAGCTGCCCATTCAATACGCAGACTTTGCCCATTGGCAGCGGCAATGGCTGGGCAGCGGTGTACTGGAACGGCAACTGGGTTATTGGAAGCAGCAGCTTGCCGGTAGCCCAACCTTGCTGGCCCTGCCCACCGACCGGCCGCGACCGTCATTGCCCAGTCGCAGTGGCGCAACGCTGTCGTTCATGGTCCCGGCGGCATTGGTGGCTGATCTGCAGACGCTTGGGCATCGGACCCAAAGTACGCTGTTCATGACCTTGAACGCAGCCTTCAGCGTGCTGCTGGCTCGTTATACCGGGCAGGACGATATCTGCATTGGCACGCCGATTGCGAATCGCAATCGTAGCGAAATCGAAAACCTGATCGGCTTCTTCGTGAACACGCTGGTGCTGCGTACCCATGTCGACCTGACGCGCGATTTCCACAGCTTGTTGCAACAGGTGCGTCGAGACACGCTCGCGGCCTATGCCCATCAGGACGTGCCGTTCGAGCAGCTGGTCGAGGCGCTGCAGCCCGAGCGGCACACCAGCTATACGCCGTTGTTTCAGGTAATGCTGGTATTGCAGAACATGCCGATGGACGAGTTGAGCTTGCCTGGTCTGTCGATGAAGCTGCTGGAGAGCGAAAGTGCGACGGCCAAGTTCGATATCACCCTGACCCTGACCGAAGGCAGGGATGGTTTGCAGGGAAGCTTCGAATACAGCACCGAGTTGTTCGAGGCAAACACGATCGCTCGCATGGCAGAGCATTTCACGCATTTGCTGCAGGCGATTGTGACTGAGCCGGAACAAGCTGTCGGTGAATTGTCCATGCTATCCACCGACGAGCGTCAATATTTGCTGCATGGGTTCAACGACACGGCCAAGGTCTATCCGAACGTCCAGCCCGCGACGCCGACGCTGCACCAGCTGTTCGAAGCCCAGGTGGTACGCAGCCCGTCGCGTGAAGCGGTAACCTACGATGGCGTCTCGCTCAGTTACGCCGAGCTCAATGCGCGTGCCAATCGCCTGGCCCGCCATCTGCGTCATCTGGGTGTCGGTCCGGACACGCTGGTAGGGCTGTGCACCGAGCGCTCGATCGAGATGATCGTCGGCCTGTACGGCATTCTGAAAGCCGGTGCGGCATATGTGCCGCTGGACCCGAGCTATCCGTCCGATCGCCTGGCCACCATCGTGGCCGATGCGCGACCGGTGGCGATCCTGACCCAACAGCACGTGCGCGATACCGTTCCGGCGATGCCGGGCTTGCCGGTGTTCTGCCTCGATAGCGATGCCGATACGCTGGCCGGTTACGACGACGGCAACCTGGATCACGACACGCAGCCGGCCAACCTGGCCTATGTGATCTACACCTCCGGCTCGACCGGCAAGCCCAAAGGCGTGGGCATCGACCAGCAAGGCATCGTCAATCGCCTGCAGTGGATGCAGGAGGCCTATCCGCTGACGGCGTCCGACCGGGTCTTGCAGAAGACGCCCTTCAGTTTCGATGTATCGGTGTGGGAGTTCTTCTGGCCGTTGATCGAAGGCGCGACCCTGGTGGTGGCCAAGCCTGGGGGTCACCAGGATGTGGCCTATCTGGCCGAGCTGATCGATGCGCAGCACATCACGACCTTGCACTTCGTGCCACCGATGCTGGAGGTGTTCCTCAACGAAGCGAAGGCCGGTTGCGGCGCGTCGCTGCGCCAGGTGATGTGCAGCGGCCAGGCGTTGCCGCTGGAGCTGCAACAACGCTTCTTTGCCACCTGGGATCATGTAGCGCTGCACAACCTGTACGGTCCGACCGAGGCGTCGGTCGACGTGACGTACTACCCGTGCGAGAAAGACAGCCCGCTTCACTGCGTGCCGATCGGTCGACCGATCGCCAATATCCAGATTCATATCCTGGACGAAGCGTTCAACCCGGTGCCGGTCGGTGTGGTGGGCCATCTGTTTATCGCAGGCATCGGCTTGGCACGTGGCTATATCAATCGTCCGGACCTGACCGCGCAGAGCTTTATCCCCAACCCCTTCAGTGCCACCCCGGGCGCCCGCATGTACCGTTCGGGCGACCTGGCGCGCTATCTGCCGGATGGCCAGATCGACTACCTGGGCCGTAGCGACCATCAGGTGAAGATACGTGGCTTGCGTATCGAACTGGGCGAGATCGAATCGACCCTGGCCGCGCTCGATGCGGTGCGCGATGTGGTGGTGCTGGCCCGTCCGGACGAGCGAAACATCCCGCGGCTGGTGGCGTACCTGGTGGCACACGACGGGCAGGTTCTGCCCGAGACGGCGGCCCTGCGTACGACGCTATTGCAGACGCTGCCGGACTATATGGTGCCGGAGTACATCGTCGCGCTCGATGCGATGCCGCTGACGTCCAACGGCAAGGTCGATCGCAAGTCGTTGCCCGCACCGGACATGGTGCAGAACGAGGCCATCTATGTCGCGCCGCGTACCGCGATCGAGCAGGTTATCGCGGAGATATGGGCCGACGTCCTGAAGTTGGACAAGGTGGGCGTATTCGACGATTTCTTCCGGTTGGGCGGTCACTCGCTACTGGCCATTGCACTTATCGAGCGGATGCGGCGCGTCGAGCTGTCGGTAGATATCAAGACGTTCTTTGTCGAGCCGACCGTCGCAGCTTTGGCTCTGGCGGCGAACAACGGCTGGAACGACGTCGTCGTACCTGCCAACGGCATTCCCGAGGGGTGTGTGCAGATCACGCCCGAGATGGTCACCCTGACCAAACTGAGCGCTGACGACATTGCCCGGATCGTCGACAACGTGCCGGGCGGTGCCCCCAATATCAAGGACATCTATCCGTTGTCGCCGGCACAGGAGGGCATTCTGTTTCATCACCTGATGGCGGAAGAACGCGATGCCTATGTGATGGAAATGCTGCTGGCCTTCGACACGCGTGCCCATCTCGATCATTTCGTCGCGGCGCTCGAAACGGTTATCGCCAGGCACGATGTGCTACGTACCTCCGTCTTGTGGGAGGGGCTTGCCGAGCCGGTGCAGGTGGTGTGGCGACGTGCGCTGCTCATGATCGAGGATGCGATTCTGGAGCAGGGCGATGACGTGGCCGCGCAACTGAGCGCGCGTTACAACCCGCAGAACTATCGCCTGGACGTTCGGCATGCCCCTCTGATCAGGGGCTTTGTTGCCGAGGACAAGATGCAAGGTCGTTGGCTGATGCAGGTGATGTTGCATCACCTGATCGACGACAACACCTCGCTCAAGCTGCTGGCGACAGAGCTCAAGGCCATCCTCGACGGGCAAGGGCAGAGCTTGTCCGAGCCGCTGCCCTACCGCAATTTTGTAGCCCAGGCACGATCGGGCGTGAGCCGGGCCGAGCACGAAACGTTTTTCCGCACGATGCTGGCGCACATCGATGAACCCACCGCGCCGTTTGGCTTGCTGGATGTGCAGGGCGACGGCATCGATATCGCCGAAGCGCACCGTCAGGTCGAACCGGCGCTGGCGCAGCGACTGCGGCAGCAAGCCAGAAAGCTTGGCGTAAGCGTCGCCAGCCTGATGCATCTGGCGTGGGCGCAAGTGCTGTCGCGCGTTTCCGGCCGACAAGAGGTCGTGTTCGGCACGGTACTGTTTGGCCGCATGCAAAGCGGCGAGGGCGCAGACAGGGTGCTGGGCATTTTCATCAATACGCTGCCGGTATGCATACAGACCGGACCCAAGCGCGTGATCGATGGCGTGCGCAATACCCACGTACTGCTGACGAAACTGTTGCGCCACGAGCACGCGCCGTTGGCATTGGCGCAGCGCGCAAGCGGGATCGCAGCGCCTACGCCGCTGTTTTCGGCATTGCTCAATTATCGCCACAATGTCGGCGCGGATGCTGTCAGCTCGGATGACCTGGTCGGCATGCAATTGATCGGCATGAAGGAGCGCACCAACTATCCCTGCGTGCTGTCGGTAGATGACGCAGGCGATGCCATGGGTCTGATCGTTCAGATTCCCGGTGAGGAACAGGCGCAGCGAATGGCTGGCTATGTTCACGCGGCGATCGAGCAGTTGATAGCGGCACTTGACGACGATCCGATGGCATCGCTGGACAGCCTTGAAGTGATGCCAATCGAAGAACGTCATTACGTGCTGCATGGGTTCAACGACACGGCCAAGGTCTATCCGAACGTCCAGGCCGAGACCCAGACGCTGCACCAGCTGTTCGAAGCCCAGGTGGTACGTAGCCCGTTACGTGAAGCGGTAACGTATGACGGCGTGTCGCTCAGTTACGCCGAGCTCAATGCGCGTGCCAATCGCCTGGCCCGCCATCTGCGTCATCTGGGTGTCGGTCCGGACACGCTGGTAGGGCTGTGCACCGAGCGCTCGATCGAGATGATCGTCGGCCTGTACGGCATTCTGAAAGCCGGTGCGGCATATGTGCCGCTGGACCCGAGCTATCCGTCCGATCGCCTGGCCACCATCGTGGCCGATGCGCGACCGGTGGCGATCCTGACCCAACAGCACGTGCGCGATACCGTTCCGGCGATGCCGGGCTTGCCGGTGTTCTGCCTCGATAGCGATGCCGATACGCTGGCCGGTTACGACGACGGCAACCTGGATCACGACACGCAGCCGGCCAACCTGGCCTATGTGATCTACACCTCCGGCTCGACCGGCAAGCCCAAAGGCGTGGGCATCGACCAGCAAGGCATCGTCAATCGCCTGCAGTGGATGCAGGAGGCCTATCCGCTGACGGCGTCCGACCGGGTCTTGCAGAAGACGCCCTTCAGTTTCGATGTATCGGTGTGGGAGTTCTTCTGGCCGTTGATCGAAGGCGCGACCCTGGTGGTGGCCAAGCCTGGGGGTCACCAGGATGTGGCCTATCTGGCCGAGCTGATCGATGCGCAGCACATCACGACCTTGCACTTCGTGCCACCGATGCTGGAGGTGTTCCTCAACGAAGCGAAGGCCGGTTGCGGCGCGTCGCTGCGCCAGGTGATGTGCAGCGGCCAGGCGTTGCCGCTGGAGCTGCAACAACGCTTCTTTGCCACCTGGGATCATGTAGCGCTGCACAACCTGTACGGTCCGACCGAGGCGTCGGTCGACGTGACGTACTACCCGTGCGAGAAAGACAGCCCGCTTCACTGCGTGCCGATCGGTCGACCGATCGCCAATATCCAGATTCATATCCTGGACGAAGCGTTCAACCCGGTGCCGGTCGGTGTGGTGGGCCATCTGTTTATCGCAGGCATCGGCTTGGCACGTGGCTATATCAATCGTCCGGACCTGACCGCGCAGAGCTTTATCCCGAACCCCTTCAGTGCCACCCCCGGCGCCCGCATGTACCGTTCGGGCGACCTGGCGCGCTATCTGCCGGATGGCCAGATCGAGTACCTGGGCCGTAGCGATCATCAGGTGAAGATACGTGGTCTGCGTATCGAACTGGGCGAGATCGAATCGACCCTGGCCGCGCTCGATGCGGTGCGCGATGTGGTGGTGCTGGCCCGTCCGGACGAGCGAAACATCCAGCGGCTGGTGGCGTACCTGGTGGCGCACGACGGGCAGGTTCTGCCCGAGACTGGCGCCTTGCGGACGACGCTGTTGCAGACGCTGCCGGACTATATGGTGCCGGAGTACATCGTCGCGCTCGATGCGATGCCGTTGACGTCCAACGGCAAGGTCGACCGCAAGTCGTTGCCCGCACCGAACATGGTGCAGAACGAGGCTATCTATGTCGCGCCGCGTACCGCGACTGAGCAAGCCCTGGCAGCGATCTGGGTCGATCTGTTGCAAGTGGCTCAAGTCGGTATCCACGACGGCTTCTTTGCCCTGGGCGGCCATTCGTTATTGGCGACGCAGCTGATGTCGCGTATCGAAACTGTGTTCGAGGTCAGGCTGCCGCTGCGCACTATCTTCGAGACCCCTGTACTGGCGGATATGGCGGCATTGATCGCGCCGGCCGATGCCGGGACACCGGAAGTATCGCCGTCGACTCCGGAGTCAGAAGAAGCTTTCCCCCTGTCCTTTGCGCAACAACGATTGTGGTTCCTGGATCAACTGGAAACCGGCAGCTCGGCATACAACATGCCACTGGCGGTCCGGTTGAGCGGAAAGTTGAATCGCGAGGCATTGCAGGAGGCTCTGAATGGCGTCGTAAGCCGGCATGACGCCTTGCGCGCTTACTTCGAGAGTTCGGATGGCTTGCCTGTGCAACGTATCCGATCACGCGCGCAATGGGTGCTCGAGCACCATGACCTGCGCGCTTTGACAGCGCAGGAGCGTGAAGCGAAGGCGCAGTCGCTGAAGCTCGATCAGGCACGCGGCGCCTTCGATCTGGAAACCGGACCCTTGGTCCGGGGTGGTCTGTTGCAAATGGCCGAGCAGGAACATCTGCTGTTGTTGACCATGCACCACATCGTGTCCGACGGCTGGTCGCTGGGTATCCTCGTGCGCGAGGTGGCGTCGTTATACGCCAGCCATGCGCTCGGCATGCCTTCGTCGCTACCGGCGCTGCCCCTGCGCTATGTCGACTTTGCCCATGCGCAGCAACAGCGCTCAGGCGGCGATCTCATGGACGGGCAGCTTGATTATTGGCGGCGGCAGCTGGCCGGCAGTCCCAAGTTACTGGCCTTGCCCACGGATCGCCCACGTCCCGCCGCACAGACGCAATCGGGTGCGATTTTGCCGTACGTCATTGCGCCGGAACTTGCGCTCAAGCTGCAGACGTTGAGCAGAAAAGCGCAAAGCACCTTGTTCATGACCTTGTGCGCTGCATTCAACGTTCTGCTCGCCCGCTACTCGGGGCAGGACGATATTTGCATCGGCACGCCGATCGCCAATCGCAATCGCTCCGACGTCGAAGGCTTGATCGGCTTCTTCGTCAATACGCTTGTTCTGCGCACCCAGGTGGATCTGCATCTCGGGTTTAACGAGCTGTTGGAGCAGGTGCGAACGCATACGCTCGATGCCTATACGCACCAGGACGTGCCGTTCGAGCAGCTCGTCGAGGCCTTGCAACCCGAGCGGCATCCCAGCTACACACCGTTGTTTCAGGTCATGCTGATCCTGCAGAACGCGCCGATGACCCGGTTGTCATTGCCCGGCCTGCAACTGGAGCTGGTTCCCAGCGAAAGCGCTACCGCGAAATTCGATCTGACACTGGAGTTGACCGAGGCAAAGGACGGCCTGTACGGGCATTTCGAATACAACACCGATCTGTTCGACGCTGGCACCATTGAGCGCCTCGCAGCTCATTTCACGCGTCTGCTGCAAGCCATCGTGTCCAACCCGACCGACCCGCTTGGCAGCCTTGTCATGCTCAGCGATAGCGAGCGTCATCGCATGTTGTCCGAATGGAACGACACCGCGGTGGCATGGCCATCCGCAGTGCAGGCGATCCAGGGGTTGTTCGAGGCACAAACGGCGCGCACGCCCGATAGCGTGGCAGTGATGCACGAAGGGTGCGCGCTCAGTTATGCCGAACTCAATCGACGAGCCAATCGGCTGGCACATTACCTCAGAGGGCAGGGCATAAGTCCGGATGTGCTGGTCGGCATATGCATGACCCGCACGCCCGAGATGATCGTGAGCATGCTTGGGGTATTGAAGGCCGGCGGTGCCTATGTGCCGCTTGACCCCGGTTATCCCCTGGATCGCATCACGACCATGCTGGTCGATGCTCAGCCCGCCGTGTTGTTGACGCAACGGCATCTGCTGTCAGGTCTTCCGACTGTGTCTGGCATGACCACTTTCTGTATGGATGCAGACGCTGCGTTGCTGAGTGCCTATCGCGACGATGATCCGACTGGCGTCAGTCGGCCTGGCGACCTCGCTTACGTGATCTACACGTCCGGATCGACCGGCAAACCCAAAGGTGTGGCGATCCAGCATCGCAATGCTGTCACGTTCATTCATTGGGCTTTGGCTACGTTCGATGGCGACAGCCTCGACAAGGTGCTGGCATCGACGTCGATCTGTTTCGACCTTTCCATCTTCGAGATCTTCGGCCCCTTGAGCCGGGGCGGTTCGTCCTGGCTGGTCGATAATATTCTCGATTTCGCGGAGCGTGCGGACACGTTGCCGGTCACCCTGATCAACACGGTGCCCTCGGCGATGGCTGAGGTGCATCGGAACAAGACGCTCCCTGCGTCGGTGAAGGTCGTCAACCTGGCCGGCGAGGCGTTGTCCAACACGCTGGTGCAGTCGCTCTATCGGCAGGCATCGGTCGAGAAAATCTACAACCTGTATGGCCCGTCGGAAGACACGACGTATTCGACCTTTACGCTGGTGGAGAAGGGTTCGAGCACGCCGGTGTCGATCGGTCGTCCGATTGCCAATACACAGACGTATATTCTCGACGCCCAAGGAGAGCCCGTTCCAATGGGCGTCGCCGGTGAGTTGTTCATTGCCGGTGACGGGCTGGCCCGTGGCTATCTGAAACGGCCCGAACTGACGGCGGAGAAGTTCGTCCCCAACCCCTTCAGTGCCATGCCAGGCGCGCGGATGTATCGCACCGGCGACCTGGTTCAGTATCGGGCGGACGGCCAGATCGAGTATCTGGGACGCATCGATCACCAGGTCAAGATTCGCGGCTTCCGCGTCGAGTTGGGCGAGATCGAGGCCGCGTTGCAGACCCTGGCCAGCGAAGTGGTGGTGCTGGCGCGCGAGGACAACGCGGGTGACAAGCGATTGGTTGCCTATCTCGTGGCACACCAGGGGCGGCCATTGCCGCATGAGGCGCAGCTGCGTGCGGTTTTGTCGCAGACATTGCCCGACTACATGGTGCCACGTCATTTCGTGGTACTCGAGCAGATGCCGTTGACGCCCAATGGCAAGGTCAATCGAAGCGCGCTACCTGCTCCCGACATGGCGCGAAGCGATGAGGGTTATGTCGCGCCACGCACACCGGCCGAGCAATGCATGGCCGATATCTGGGCGGATGTCCTCAAGCTCGACAAGGTCGGCATCCATGACAACTTCTTTGAGTCGGGCGGCCATTCGCTGCTGGCGACGCAGCTTATGTCGCGGATACGGCAAGCGTTACAGGTCGAGCTACCTTTGCGTGCCCTGTTCGACGCACCGACGATTGCTGGTCTGCTAAGTGTGCGTGGGGGCGATGTCGATCTCAGTGTGCCGTCGTTGCTACCCATTGACAGGCACGGGCCGCTGGCGCTGTCGTTTGCCCAGGCGCGGTTGTGGTTCCTGGATCAGCTGGAACGCCAGAACGCACTCTATAACATCCCCATGGTGATTCGCCTGAAAGGGCAACTGAAGGTGGATGCTTTGTCCCGTGCACTCAACGAAATCGTGCGTCGCCACGAAGCACTGCGTACGCGCTTCGCCGACCACGATGATTCGCCCGTACAGGTGGTCATGCCTTCGACGATCCTGCCGTTGGCCATCAACGACTTGCGGGAGTTGCCACCCGGCGAACGAGTGACGCGGGCGAGATGGTTGTCGATGGACGAGGCGCAGACGCCCTTCGACCTGGAAACGGATCTATTGATTCGCGGTGCCTTGCTGCGATTGGACGAGCAGGAGCATCTATTGCTTCTGACGATGCACCACATCATCTCCGATGGCTGGTCGTTTGCCGTGCTGGTACGCGAGATCGCAGCAATCTATACCGCCTATGCGCAAGATCTGCCATCGCCGCTGCCTGAGTTGCCGGTCCAATATGCGGACTTTGCCCACTGGCAACGGGCATGGTTGAGCGGTGGTGTGCTGGAACGGCAGTTGAGCTACTGGAAGCAACAGTTGGCCGATAGCCCGGCCTTGTTGGCCCTGCCGACGGACCGGCCACGCTCATCGCTGCCAGGTCGCGCTGGTGCGACCCGTTCGTTCACGGTGCCGGCGGCGCTGGTGTCGGAATTACAGATGCTCGGGCATCGAACGCAGAGCACGCTGTTCATGACGCTATGCGCGGCCTTCAATGTGTTGCTGGCGCGTTATTCCGGCCAGAGCGATATCTGCATCGGCACGCCGATCGCCAATCGCAATCGGGCCGAGGTCGAAGACCTGATCGGCTTCTTCGTCAATACCCTGGTATTGCGTACCCAGGTCGATCTCTCGCTCAATTTCCACAGCCTGTTGCAACAGGTGCGACAGCACACGCTGGATGCCTATGCGCACCAGGATGTGCCGTTCGAGCAACTGGTCGAAGCCTTGCAGCCGGAACGCCATACCAGTTATTCGCCACTGTTCCAGGTGATGCTGGTGCTGCAGAACGTGCCGATGGACGAGCTGGCCTTGCCAGGCCTGTCGATGAACCTGCTGGCTCATGAAAGTGCCATGGCCAAGTTCGATATCACGTTGACCTTGACCGAAGAGCGTGACGGCCTGCATGGCAGCTTTGAATACAGCACCGAGCTGTTCGATGCGCGCACGATCGAACACATGGCGGGACATTTCACCCAACTGCTGCAGGCGATTGTGGTCGAGCCGGAACGCGCCGTCGGTCAGTTGGCCATGTTGGGCGAGGCCGAACGCCATCAACTGGTCGCCACCTTCAACGCGACCGACACTGTGTACCCGCATGTCCACGCGCTGCATGAGCTGTTCGAAGTACAGGTGGCACGGACTCCCGACGAGATAGCCGTCATAGCCGAGGACGTGTCATTGAGCTACGCGGAACTCAATGCCCAGGCCAACCGCGTGGCACGTCATCTGCGTCAACGGGGCGTGGGACCGGACGTGCTGGTGGGGCTGTGCGTCGAACGTTCGGTAGCGATGATCGTCGGCATGCTTGGCGTGTGGAAGGCGGGCGGCGCGTATGTGCCGCTGGATCCGGCGTATCCGCCGGAGCGGCTGGCCACGATCCTGGATGACGCCAAGCCGGCGGTGGTCCTGACCCAGCAACATCTGCGGGATCGCGTGCCGACGGTATCGGGTTCGACGGTGCTCTGCCTGGACGGTGATGAAGATACGTTGCACAGCTATGCGGATGACAATCTGGACAATCAGAGCTCAGCCACCCGCATGGCCTACGTGCTCTACACCTCCGGCTCTACCGGCAAGCCCAAGGGTGTGATGGTGGCCCACGGCTCGCTGTCGAATTACGTGTGGCATGCCGTGCGTGAGTACCTCGGCGAAGACATCGTCGGCTCGGTGGTAAGTTCCCCGCTGGGCTTCGATGCGACGGTCACGACCTTGCTGCCCCCGCTGATGGTGGGCAAGCCGATGGTATTGCTGGCCGATGACGAGCGGACCTTGCCGCAACTATCAGAGAGGTTGTTCGCTTCGGGCGCGCCCTGGTTGTTCAAGATCACCCCGGCCCACCTGGAAGCGCTGTCCTATATGGATCGTGCCGAAGCGGCAGGCGATGCAGCTCACTGCATTGTGATCGGCGGCGAGCAGCTGACCCTGGCGACGTTACGTCGCTGGAAGGGCGAACTGCTGCCGGCGGCCACCTTTGTGAACGAGTACGGCCCGACCGAGGCGACCGTGGGCTGCAGCATCTGGCCGCTCTCGGACGCGGCAGTGCTGGAGACACTGGAGGGTGTCGCGGCACCGATCGGACGGGCGATCGGCAATACCCAGTTGTATGTGCTGGGCGAGGGCATGCAGTTGCAGCCGATGGGCAGCGTGGGCGAGCTGTATATCGGTGGCGATGGTGTGGCGCTGGGTTACCTCGGTCGTGCATCGCTCACCGAAGAGCGTTTTGTCGCCGATCCGTTCACGGACAAGCCTGGAGCGCGTCTCTATCGCACGGGCGATCTGGTCCGTTACCGGGCCGATGGCGAGCTGGAGTTCCTGGGTCGTGGCGACGATCAGGTCAAGCTGCGCGGCTTCCGGATCGAGCTGGGCGAGATCGAGCAGCAGCTGGCGAATTTGCCCGACGTGCAGGCAGCGACGGTGATGCTGCGCGAAGACATCCCGGGCGAGAAGCGGCTGGTGGCGTATGTGGTGCCGTCGCAGGACCGCGGGCAGGTAGCGGCCTATCGCACCGGCCTGGCACAACGGCTACCGGACTACATGCTGCCCAGCAGCTATGTGATCCTGGAGGCGCTGCCGCTTACGGTAAACGGCAAGGTGGATCGCAAGGCGCTTCCCGTGCCGGACCTGACGCAAAGCGATGCCGTCCACCTCGCCCCGCGGACACCGACCGAGCAGATCATCGCCGACATCTGGATCGATGTGCTGAAGGTGAAGCAGATCAGCGTGTCCGATGATTTCTTCCGGCTCGGCGGACACTCCTTGCTGGCGGTGCAGCTGGTGTCTCAGTTGCGCAAGCGAGCGGGCATCGATTTGGAGTTGCGTCATCTGTTTACTCATCCGACGCTGGGTGCACTGGCGGCGTTTGTCGATGCAAGCAAGCCGCCGTCTCGACATCCGAACCTGGTTCCCATTCGGTCTCACGGCCACGCGACGCCACTGTTCCTGATTCACCCCATTGGTGGTGAGGTCCAGTATGCGTTCGACCTGGCACGGTATCTGGATGCCGATCAGCCGGTGTATGCCCTGGCAGCGAGTGGTATCGCCGCGGGCGAAACGCCTCAGGCAAGCATCGTCGACATGGCGCGCACTTATCTGGATGCCATGCGGCAGGTGCAGGCCTCGGGCCCATATCTCATCGCTGGCTGGTCGCTGGGCGGCATGATTGCGTATGAGATCGCTCATCAACTGCTTGCGATGGGGGAGACCGTCAACTTCGTCGGCATGATCGATACAGGTAGTGCTCCGTTCTTGCAGGCTCATTGGCGAACACAAAACGTCGCGGAAATTAATGAGTGCACTGCGTTGTTGAACTGGATTGTCGATCAGCGCCCAGGCGTGGCCGATGCACGCCAACATCCTGCATATGACGAACTGATCGCATTCGCCCAGAGCAACGACATCGATGCCATGCTTTCGGCGGCTCAACATCATGCCTTGCTTCCCACGCAACTCGACATGGAACTGATGAGGCGGATACTGGCGGTCTACCGAGCCGGTGCAAACGCAGCCTGTGCTTATCAGGCGCCATCCGTCGCGGCGACGCTGACTTTCTTCGCCACGGATCGCGCCGTGGGAGAAGACCCCGCCTTGGGCTGGCGAGATCAGCCAGGAGCGCACGTTGAAGTGGTGACTGTCGGCGGTAACCACCTATCGATCGTGAAGCCGCCTTACATTGAAAAGCTTGCACGCGAATTGTCGAGCAGGCTCAAGCATCACGTGCCAAACGACGAGCTATCGGTTGCCGGAAAATAGCCGGCATCAAAACGGTTGATATCGACACTTACATTCGGGAAAGCCATCATGGATTCAAATACATTAGTCCCTGAATCGGATCTGGAGAACACGGAAGAACTCAAGTACACGCGTACGATTGCAGACTTGCCCGGCCCCAAGGGGCAGCCGTTCCTGGGGAACCTGCTGCAAACGCGTGGGCATCAGCTGCACCTGACACTGGCGAAATGGATTCGGGAATTCGGCCCGATCTTTCGTATGACAGTCCTGGGCTATCCGATTGTCGTCGTGTCCGACCGTGAATCTGTCAACAACCTGCTACGAGAGCGACCCGACAGCTTCAGACGTAGCCGAGGTCTTAAGACAGTCATGAACGAACTGAACATCAGCGGCGTCATTACCGCCGAGGGTGAGGAGTGGCGCAAGCAGCGCAAGCTGGTGATGGGCGGGCTCAACGCCGAGGTCATCAGGAATTTCTTCCCCACGATGGTGTTCATGACCGAGCGTATGCTGCTGCGCTGGAAGGCCGCGCTGGCTGACGGCAAGCCGGTCAATCTGCGTCGCGACCTGAAAGCGCTGGCGTTGGACATTATCGTAGGCATTGCGATGGGGCATGACATCGATGCGGTCAACGATGATGACAACCAGTTGCAACGCAATATCGATAATCTGTTCAGGCGCCTGGGCAGCCGTAACGGGGCACTGCTACCTTACTGGCGCTACTTCAAGTTGCCGGTCGATCACGCGGCCGACAGGTCCGCGGCTGAAGTCGAGCAGTCGGTGACGGCGTTCATCCGGAACGCGCGCGAGCGCATGAAACAGCAGCCACATCTGCAACAAAAGCCGAGCAATATGTTGGAGGCGATGATTGCGGCGAGCGACAATCCCGATTCGGATTTCACCGACCAGGAGCTGGTCAGCAACGCCATCCTTAGCGTAATCGGCGGTGAAGACACGACGGCCAACACGATTGCCTGGATGATCAATCTACTGTCGCAGAACCCCGCGGCCGCGGCCGCATTGGCGGCAGAAGCCGATGCCGTGCTGGGCGACGCCCCGCTGGCGCGTGAATGGGAGCTCATGAAGCAGTTCCCGTATCTGGAGGCTGCGCACAACGAGACCCAGCGGCTAAGGTCGGTTGCGCCGTTCATTGGGCTTGGCAGCAACGCCGACTGCGTGGTCGCCGATACGTTTATTCCGAAGGACTCGGCGATCATCGTATCGACCATCGGCGAGGGCCTGGATGAGGATCAGTTCCCGCAAAACGAGGCATTCAAGCCGGAGCGCTGGATCTTCGAGCACAAACCGGCCAGAGACGATGATCCCGCACGCAAGATCTTTCCATTCGGTGGCGGCTCGCGTCTTTGTCCCGGTCGTTTCCTCGCCCTGACCGAAATCAAGGTCGTGGTGTCGATGATCATGCGCAATTTTGAATTGGAGTTGGACCCCAAGGCGCCTCCGGTCGAGCAGATCATGAACTTCTTTATGGGGCCCAGCGCTCTCCCGGTCCGCATCAAGCTTCGCACCTGACAACCGTGGCATCTCATGGGACATCGCATTGAACCCCACTAGCGTTGGCTTCGATTTTCGAATAGCCAAAAAAATCTTGAACGTGTCCATGCCGTTGATGGGTTCAATGGTAGGCAACATGATCATGCTGCTTGTCGACCGAATCTGCCTGGCGAGATATTCGATCGACTCGTTGGCTGCCTCCGGTCCGGCGATTTATACCGCGATGGCGATCGTCGGCTTTTTCACTGCCGTAGTCGGGTTCTCGCGGTCATGCGTGGCACAGGCGTATGGACGATCCGGGCAGGGCGAGGCGGCTTACCAGGCGGCGATCGGCATCGTGGTCGGTGTCGCCTTCGCGGTCATCTTATTGTTGTTGGCGCCGCTTCTCGAGCAGATTCCCTTCCTGAGTCACCGGCCGCCATCCGTCACCCGGCTGGAGTCGCAGTTCCTTTACTGGTCGGCCTACTTTGGTAGCGCCATGACCTTGAACATGGCGTTCTCTTCCTATTTCAATGGCATCGGTAAAACGCGCATCACGTTGATCGCCGGTCTGATCGGTCAGGCGGTAGTGATCTTCATGACGATCGGTCTGGTGTTTGGCAAATTCGGTTTGCCTGAACTGGGCATGCGCGGCTCGGCCATCGGAACCCTGCTCGGCACCCTGGCGATTCTGGTCTGCTATCTGGCCTACGTGCCACGCGATGTCTGGAGCAATTTGAAAGGCGTGGTACTCAAGCGCAACGGCCTCACGTTGACGGACGTGCTTCCGCGTATCATCAAAGGCTTCAACCTGGGTATATCCACCGGCCTTTCCAATCTTGGGAATGCGGCCTTCATCTGGATCATTGCGGGGCTCGGAGCGATTGCCCTCGCAGCCAACAACGTCAACTTGACGGTGAATTACATCGGTATCATTCCGCTGATTGGTCTGAGTATCGGATGCAGCGTGTTATGCGGAAATGCGCTCGGCGAAAACGATTATCCGCAGATACCGAAGATAATCTTCGCAACGCTGGCGATCGAGCTCACATATGTCGTGGTGATTTCGTTCTTCCAGATAGCCACGCCGGGCCTGCTACTCGATCCTTTCGGCTTGAGTGACAAGCCAGAAGAGATAAGGCGGGCATCTATCGCCACATCGCAGATACTTTGGACGTATTCGCTGGCGTTTGCATTTTCGATGACGGGCTCGGCGGTATTGGAAGCCTTCGGCTTGACCAGGTTTCTGTTCGTTACGCGGTTGATCCTGATGTGGGTACTCAGCATCCCGACAATCTACATGACGACGATGCGGCATGTTGGTAATGCGGATTTCCTTCCAACCAGCTGGGTTATCGGTTCGGCCTTCGAGGCGATCATTGGCGCACTGTATTTCTGGCGAATATGGTTCGCGGTAAAGCATCGTCAGAACGCGATCGTGCTGGCACAAGCCAGGACTTGAGGGTAAGCGAAGCATGCGGCCACGGGTGCCTGTCGTGGCAGGGAATAACCTCTGAGTAGGGGTTGGCAAAATATTGCGATGTATCGCAAGTTTTTGCTTATTGACAAATAGACCCGCATTATTCGAAGTATAGGGACGGCGAGAAAGGGGACTCGCTGTGGCATGGAACTATCTGCGGGTTCCATACGTGACCGGAGCCATTTTTGTCGGTCCGTACAACGGCAGATAGATAACGAAATCATTGCTTTCGAGGCGATGAGCGATGCCGGGTGGCAACTCAGGGCGAGGGGTACATGGAGAACACTGGGATTGATGCGTCCGCAGCTTTCAGGCGGCCGCGCTGTATACAACGGCAGTGCGAACAGTCGCGTCGTATCCGACTGAGCCGCCGTAACGCCGCCGTCCCCCGCAGCAGTCGCAGCTACGCCGTCATCGGCGATAGCAAGCTCTTTTCTGCACAAGGTGAAAGCAGCCGTCAGGCTCTTCATTGCGCACCTTTATCAGGCACAAGCCCCTCCGTCGCGGCATTCAGAGCGCGGTACGAATCATCTCTGCCATGTAGTAAGCAGACAATCGGCTCGCAACGGCGAGGCGGCATGTAGGTCTTTTGCCGCGGCGATAGCGACGTCACTGAAGTGCGGGCTATACGCCGGTTCAATCGCCCCAACTCATGTCTCCATCTGGCGACGATACGGAGCTGTGTACGCAATAGGCGGCGATGTCTAGACCGACGATCTCACACATAAGAAAAAGTCGAAAAATCGATAGCTCCGCTCCGATTCGCCCTCTTGGCCGATGAACAAAGCCGGCTACCGCAAGATCGATGCAAGCAGTGTCCGAAGAACACACCACAGGATAGGTACGATCATGAACGACCGTCAGATTCCGCCTCAGGAAATCCCGTCGCAGGCCGTTGGTGAGGAGGTTGGCGATCCCCGTGTCGATCGAGGCGATATCGCCATCGTCGGTATGGCCTGCCGTTTCCCGGGCGCGGACAACTACGCGGCATTCTGGGAAAACTTGTGCAACGGCCTGTCCAGCATCAGCGAGGTGCCGGAAAACCGCTGGGACAAGGACGCGTTCTATTCGGCCGACGGGCGCGATACGAACAAGTCGGTCAGCAAGTGGGGCGGCTTTGTCGACGGCGTGGAGTATTTCGACGCGGACTTCTTCGGCATCTCGGCGCGCGAAGCCCAGGTGATGGATCCGCAACAGCGGATCATGTTGGAGCAGGCATGGGCGTGCATGGAAGATGCGGGCTACGATCCCAAGGTACTTAGCGGCACGAATACTGGCGTCTATATCGGCGTATTCAACTTCGACTACGAAGACCACCTGAGGCACGCCCTCGATGCCATCGAAGGCCATGTTTCCACAGGCACGCACACCGCACTCATTCCCAACCGCATCTCGTACTTCTTTAATTTGCACGGCCCGAGCCTGCCGATCGATACCGCGTGCTCCAGTTCGTTGGTCGCGCTGCACAAGGCAGCCCACGCCATCCGTCGTGGCGAATGCGACCAGGCGCTGGTCGGTGGCGTGAGCGTGCTGTGCAGTCCCACGCATTTCATTTCATTCTCCAAGACCGGCATGCTGTCGCCGGACGGCAGCTGCAAGACCTTCGACGAGCGCGCTAATGGCTATGTGCGCGGCGAAGGCGCGGCGATGGTGCTGATCAAGCCGCTCGCCACGGCGATCCGCGACAAGGATCGGATCGTCGCGGTGCTACGCGGCACCGCGGTCAATCACGGTGGCCGTGCCCGCACGGTGACCTATCCCGGTTCGCTGGCACAGTCGAACGTGATTGCCGCGGCCTTGCGTGAGGCCGATGTGCCCGTGAGCAGTATCGGTTACGTCGAGGCGCACGGTACCGGCACGCCCAAGGGCGACCCGATCGAAGTGGAGGGGTTGAAGCTGGCCTTCGCTCGCGTCGCGGCCGATCGCGGCGAAGTCTTGAACGAACAGGCCTGCGGTATCGCCAGCGTCAAGACCAATATCGGGCATCTCGAATCGGTGGCCGGCCTGGCCGGCATGATCAAGACGATCCTGTGCATGAAGCATCAGGCGTTTCCGCCGCTGGTGCATTATCAGAAACTCAATCCGCGTATCGCGCTGGACGACAGCCCGTTCTTCATTGTCGACAAGGCGCAACCGTGGCCGGCCAAGGTCGACGACCGCGGCGTAGCCCTGCCGCGCCGTGCCGGTATCAGTTCGTTCGGTTTCGGTGGCGTGAACTCGCACGTGGTGATCGAGGAGTATGTCGAGCCCGTCGAGGCCACCCCAAGCGAAGCGGCACCCGAGTCGGTTCTGGTGGTGTTGTCCGCCAAGACGATGGCAGTGTTGCGCGAACGGGTGCAGCAGTTGCTTGTGGCCATCGCCTCGCCGGAGATGCGTGATGCCAGCTTGGCTGATCTCGCCTATACGCTTCAGGTGGGGCGGCAGGCGATGGCGGCGCGCCTCGCCCTGGTGGTCGATTCGTTCGAGGCGTTGCAGGCGCAGCTGGAAGACTGGCTGACGGGGCAGGCGCAAGGTGTCTTCGTCGGCGAGCTGTCGGCGGAGAAGCTCGCTCAAACCGAACCCGTGACACTGATCGATGGAAATCTGCACGCCATCGCGCAGGCGTGGGTCGACGGGCAGGCGATCGATGGAGCGAGTCTGCACGAGGTGGGCAAGCATCGCCGGCTGGCGTTGCCAACCTATCCGTTTATCAGGGAAAAGCACTGGGTCGAGGCCAAGCCCTGGTTGTCAGCGTCGGCACCGGCTGCAATACATCCGCTGGTGCATCGCAATACCTCGACGATGGCGGGCTTGCGCTTTAGCAGCCGCTTTACCGGCAAGGAAAGCTTTCTCGCCGATCACGTGGTGCAAGGTGTGCCTACGCTGCCGGGCGCTGCGCAACTGGAGATGCTACGTGTCGTGGCGGCCCATGCGATTGCCGCCAACGGCCAGCTTCGCCTGAAAGACATCGTGTGGCTTCGTCCAGTGGTGGGCAGTTCCGAACCGCTAGATGTGAATATCGCGCTGTTCCCCGAACGTGCCGGCGAATACAGTTTCGAGCTCTACGACAACGCGGATGGCGATGAAGCCCAGGTTTATAGTCAAGGCTCAGTCGTCCGCCTGATCGATACGACATCCGGTGCCAGGGAAACGCACGACCTCGACGTCATGCGTCAGCAATGTGCGCAAGCGCATTTGTATGCGACCGAATGCTATGCCGCGTTCGACCGTATGGGTTTGAACTATGGCCCAGCGCATCGTGGCTTGGGCGAACTTTTCATCGGGCAAGGACAGGCACTGGCCCGGATTACGTTGCCTGACGCAATCAAGCCTATCCACGAGGGCTATGTTCTTCATCACAGCGTCGTCGACGCGGCACTGCAGGCGACGATTGGTTTTCAGGCTCATGATGCCGGCCACTGGAACGAGGCAACGTCCATGTTGCCGTTCGCACTGGGCTCGCTGGATATCCTGAGTCCTTGCGTCGATAGCATGTGGGCAGTGATACGTCGTAGTACCGGTTCAACCTCGGCTGATGTTCTGCAGAAATTCGATATCGATCTATGCGACGACACGGGTGTGGTCTGTGCTCGACTGAGCGAGTTTTGTGCGCGCACCGCGGGGCAAAAGGAATCTGCTGAGCCGGTACAAGCGGTTTCGCCGCAGCGCGATGAGGTGGTACGGGCAGCGCTCACATCGAGCGCGCCGACGGACGAACTGCAGGAAAAGGCGATACGTTACTTCGTTCGGTTGCTGTCGAGCGCACTGAAGCGTCCGGCTCATAGCATCGATGCACGCGCGCAAATGGAGGCCTACGGCATCGACTCCATCCTCGTGATGGACCTGACCCGAACCCTGGAAGAAGTCTTCGGTCCTCTATCCAAGACGTTGCTGTTCGAATATCAGACGATTGCAGCGTTGGCTGGCCATTTCATGGAAAACCACCGTGCGCGCCTGAGCGAAGTACTCGGTGATACTCCTTACGATGCGCCCGAACCTGCATCGCCCTCCGAGCAGGACGTGCCGGTCGTTACCACGTCAGCCTCACGCCGCCCGCGCTTTGGCACTAACGAGCGTGGCTTTCAACAGGCGAGCGCCCAGTTCGGCGATATCGAACGTTTCAGCCCGATGGCAGGCAAGGACGTCGGCGAGATTGCCATCATCGGTGTGGCGGGACGTTATCCGCAGGCCGCCAATCTCGAACAGTTCTGGGCCAACCTGAGCCAGGGTAAGGACAGCATTACCGAGATTCCCGTCGAGCGCTGGGATCATGGGCTCTACTACGACGCGGATCGCAGCAAGACCGGCAAGACGTACAGCAAGTGGGGCGGCTTTATCGACGGCGTCGACCTGTTCGATCCGCTGTTCTTCAATATCTCGCCACGCGAAGCGGAGCTGATGGATCCGCAGGAACGACTGTTCCTGGAGTGCGTGCACGCCACGCTGGAGGACGCCGGCTATACCCGTGAAAACGTGGCCGAGGACAGTAGCGTCGGCGTGTTTGTGGGCGTGATGTACGAGGAGTACCAGCTTTACGGAGCGCAGGAGCAGGCTAGGGGGAACAACCTTGCGATGCTCAATAGTGCTGCATCCGTAGCGAATCGCATTTCGTACTTCTGCAATTTCAATGGCCCCAGCCTGGCGCTGGACACCATGTGCTCGTCGTCGCTGACGGCGATCCATCTGGCGTGCCGGAGTCTGCAACGTGGCGATTGCTCGGTAGCGGTCGCTGGTGGCGTGAATGTGTCGGTGCATCCGAACAAGTACCTGATGCTGGCCCAGGGCAAGTTCATTTCCGGCAAGGGCCGCTGCGAGAGTTTCGGTGAAGGTGGCGAAGGCTATGTGCCGGGCGAAGGTGTGGGCGCAGTGCTGCTTAAGCCGCTGTCGCAAGCGATTGCCGATGGCGACCATATCTACGGGGTGATCAAGGCCACTGCGATCAATCATGGCGGCAAGACCAACGGTTACACGGTGCCGAATCCCAATGCTCAGGCCAAGGTGATCGAGCGAGCCTTGCGCGAAGGGGGCGTCGACGCGCGTTCGATCAGCTATATCGAAGCGCATGGCACCGGCACCAGCCTGGGCGATCCGATCGAGATTGCCGGATTGTCCAAGGCGTTTCGAGGCTGGACGCAGGACAAGCAGTTCTGCGCGATCGGTTCGGCCAAGTCGAATATCGGCCACTGCGAAAGTGCTGCCGGCATTGCCGGTGTGACCAAGGTGCTGCTGCAGCTCAAGCACGGCCAGTTGGCACCGAGCCTGCATTCGAGCGTGCTCAATCCGAACATCGACTTTACCGGTACCCCCTTTGTGGTGCAGCAGGAGCTCGCGCCCTGGCCGAGGCCGGCGCGAGATGGCACGCGCATCGCAGGCATCTCCTCGTTCGGTGCGGGCGGTGCCAATGCGCATGTCGTTATCGAGGAGTACGTTGCAGCTACCGTACCGCGGGCGATACCGGGGCCGGCCCTGATCGTGCTGTCGGCTCGCGATGAAGACCGGCTGCGCGAACAAGTACAGCGGCTGCTTGAAGCCATCACTTCGGATGCAGCTATCGACTTGTTGGACCTCGCCTACACGCTCCAGCTAGGACGTGAGGCCATGGAGGAGCGGCTGGGCCTGGTCGTCGGCTCGCTGGCCGAACTACGTACGAAACTGAGTGCTTATGGCGCCGGCGAGACGGGTATCGAGGAACTGTATCGGGGCCAGGTAAAGCAGACAAAGGGGGCGCTCGGTGCGCTGGCCGGCGACGAGGACATGACCGCCGCCGTCGATGCATGGATGGCCAAGGGCAAACTGGGCAAGCTGCTCGATCTATGGGTGAAGGGACTGTCGATCGATTGGACAAAGCTTTATGGCGAGACGAAGCCGCGCCGGATCAGCCTGCCGACATACCCGTTCGCGCGCGAACGCTATTGGATACAGGTCGGCAACGATCGTCCACTCAGCGCATCGGGCATCGACAAGACGCTGCATCCGCTGCTGCATCGGAACACATCGAGCTTCTCGGTGCAGCGCTTCAGCACGCATTTCAGCGGCGACGAATTTGTCCTGGCCGATCACGTGGTACGTGGCGCACGCATCCTGCCCGGCGTGGCGCAACTGGAGATGGCGCGTTGCGCCGTGAGCGAAGCGATCGAAGACGAATGCACGCTGCAGTTATTGGACATCGCCTGGCTTCGTCCGGTGGTCGTGGATACGGACGGGCTTGACCTGCATATTGCCCTGATGCCGCAAGAAGGCGGCTCGATCCGTTTCGAAATCTATCGTGATGCCGAAGACGGCGATAGCGTGATCTACAGCCAGGGGTCGGTGGTTGCCATTGATGATGCGCAGCCTGTCGCCGAGACAATGCACGATCTTGTTGCCTTGCGCGAGCAATGCACCTCGTCCATGGCCGCTGCGCAGTGCTATGCCGCATTCGATACCCTTGGCCTGGACTATGGCCCCGGCTTTCAGGGTTTGAGCGAGCTGCACGCGAGCCCGCAGCATGCGCTGGCAAAGATCGTACTGCCGGCGGCTGTTCAAGCGACGCAAGAAGATTACGTTCTGCATCCCAGCCTGCTGGACGCGGCGCTGCAGGCCACGCTGGGGCTGATGCTGGCGGCCGATGAGGCGAATGCGCTGTGGCTGCCTGCCACGCTGGGATCGCTGCAGGTGTTGACGCCTGGTACTCCCGCATGGGCAGTTGTGCAACATAGCGCTGGCGACATCATGGGCGGTACGTCGCGAATGTTCGATATCGACCTTTGCGATGACAAGGGGGCAGTATGTGTGCGCTTCAATCGCCTCGAACTGCGTTTGACGACGGGTGTCACCGGGTCGGACAAGGCCTTGCAGACGTTGTTGGTGAGTCCGTCTTGGTTTACGCAACCCATCACAAATGATGCTGCCGTTCGCATGTTCGCTCAGCACCGAGTCTTGCTGTGCGGTGTGAATCCAGACGACGCGGATCGCTTGCAGGCGCAGATGCCGGAAGCGATTTGTCTACCTTTTGGCGGTGATCCTTCGCAAGGCTACGAAGCGGCAGCCGTCACGCTGCTGGAACTCCTCCAGGGCTTGAACAGCCAGCCTGGACAACATCTGATCCAGCTGGTTGTGCCGCGCGAGGGCGAAGGCGCTCTGCTAGCCGGCCTCGGCGGCATGCTGCGTACGGCGCAGGTGGAGAACCCGCGTCTGGTCGGTCAGCTTATCGAGGTCGAAACGGGTCAGGATGTGGCGCAAGCGCTGGCGCAGAATCGCGACAGTCTTGCGGTGCATATACGTTATGCCGATGGGATGCGTCAGGTCAGCGGTTGGGCGGAGCTGCCGGAGGCGACGCAGACGGTTGCACCGTGGAAGGCACATGGGGTCTACCTGATTACGGGCGGCGCAGGCGGTTTGGGGTTGATCTTCGCGCGCGACATCGCGCGACAGGCGAAGGGAGTTACGCTGATCCTGACCGGGCGATCGGTCATGGACGAACGTATCCAGGTCAAGGTACGCGAGCTGGAAACCCTGGGCGCCGTCGTGCGTTATCACGCAGTCGACGTCGCCGACAAGGCGGCTATCACTCAGCTGGTGCACAGCCTTCCGGAAGAGTACGAAAGCCTTGACGGGATCATCCACAGCGCCGGAGTCCTGCGTGACAGCTTCCTGATCAAGAAGACCCGGCAGCAGTTGCATGAGGTATTCAGTGCGAAGGTAGCCGGCACGCTGAACCTGGACGGGGCGAGTGCAGATATCGCGCTGGATTGCTTTATCGTCTTCTCCTCCATTACCGCCGCGATCGGCAATGTGGGGCAGGCAGACTACGCGGCAGCCAATGCATTCATGGATGCGTTTGCTCATTACCGCAGTGGCCTCGTTGGTCGGGGCCGACGCCGGGGGCGCACGCTGTCGATCAATTGGCCGCTATGGGCCGAAGGTGGCATGCAGGTCGACGACGCCACGCGCTCGTATCTGTTGCGGGACATCGGTATGGCACCATTGCCCACGGCCACTGGCACCGCGGCGCTGGCACAGGCATTGAGGAGCGATTCCTCCCAGGTTCTGGTGGTCGAAGGCTTGCTGCATCGTCTCAAGGCGACGCTTTCGATGGCGGATGCACCGGTGGCACCCGCTACCGTTGTCGTCGAGACCGATAACACGGAACGGACATCGGAAGACCTGCGCGAAAAGACCATACGCCATCTGGCACGCACCTTGTCGGCAACGCTCAAATTGCCGGCACACAAGATCGATACGAGCGCGCAGCTGGATACTTACGGCATCGATTCCGTGATGATCATGGATCTGACTGCCAAGCTGGAAAAGGATTTTGGCTCGCTGCCGAAGACCTTGTTCTTCGAATACCAGACGCTTGCAGCGCTGTCCGATTACTTTTTGAAGCAGCATCAGGCCATATTGCTCGACCTGCTTGGCGAGAAGGCGATCGTTGCCGCACCGGTAGCCGCGGCGAAACCCGTTAACCAGAGGAGGGGTACCTCGATCCTCCAAAACCGATCGCGCTTTGCATCGCGTCATGTGCAACCTGCGCAGGATGCGATCGCGATCATCGGATTGGCGGGGCGCTATCCACAGGCTGGGGATGTGGAGACGTTCTGGCGAAACCTGAGCGAAGGCAAGGACAGCATCACGGAGATCCCGCCGGAGCGGTGGGATTGGCACCGTTACTACGACGCCGATCGCAGCAAGCTGGGGACGACGTACAGCAAGTGGGGCGGGTTCCTGGATGAGGTGGACAAGTTCGACCCGCTGTTCTTCAACATATCTCCGCGCGAAGCGGAGTTGATGGATCCGCAGGAGCGGCTGTTCCTGGAATGCGTGCACGCCACCCTGGAGGACGCAGGCTATACCCGGGACAACGTGGCCGAGGAGCGCGGCGTTGGCGTGTTCGTCGGTGTGATGTATGAGGAATACCAACTGTACGGAGCGCAGGCACAGGCGCGCGGACAGAATGTGTCGGTGTCCAACACTGCCGCGTCCATCGCCAACCGCATTTCGTACTACTGCAATTTCAACGGCCCCAGCCTGGCGCTGGACACTATGTGCTCTTCGTCACTGACGGCAATCCACCTGGCCTGCCAGAGTCTGCAACGTGGGAACTGCGCCGTGGCTATCGCCGGCGGTGTGAACGTGTCGATTCATCCGAACAAGTACCTGATGCTGGCCCAGGGCAAGTTCATCTCCGGCAAGGGACGCTGCGAGAGTTTCGGCGAAGGTGGCGAAGGTTACGTGCCGGGCGAAGGCGTGGGTGCGGTCCTGCTCAAGCCGTTTTCGCAGGCCATCGCCGATGGCGACCATATCTACGGGGTAATCAAGGCAACCGCCATCAACCATGGTGGTAAGACCAACGGTTACACCGTGCCGAATCCGAACACACAGGCGCAGGTGATCGAGCGTGCGCTGCGCGAAGGTGGCGTGGATGCGCGCTCGATCAGCTATATCGAGGCGCACGGTACTGGCACCAGCCTCGGTGATCCGATCGAAATCGCGGGCTTGAGCAAGGCGTTCGGCCAGTGGACGCAGGACCGTCAGTTCTGTGCGATCGGTTCGGCCAAGTCAAATATCGGGCATTGCGAAAGCGCGGCCGGCATCGCGGGCGTGACGAAGGTGCTGCTGCAGTTGAAGCATCGACAACTCGCGCCGAGCCTGCATTCGAGTGTGTTGAATCCGAATATCGATTTCGCGGCCACGCCGTTCGTCGTGCAGCAGACACTGTCGCCATGGGAACGACCGATACTGGAGCAGGGCGCCGTGAAGCGGGCCTATCCACGAACCGCGGGCATTTCTTCGTTCGGCGCGGGCGGTGCGAACGCGCACGTGGTGATCGAAGAATACGAGCCGCAGCTGCAAGCTGCCGCGTTCAGCACTGGCCCCGCGCTGGTATTGCTGTCGGCCCGCAGCGAGGAGCGACTGCGCAAGCAAGTGGATCGGCTGCGCACGTTCCTGGCCACGCGACAGGAAGACGCTACGCTGCGGCTGCACGACCTGGCCTATACGTTGCAGGTAGGTCGCGAGGCGATGGACGAGCGCCTGGCATTGATGGTGAGCTCGCTGGAGGAGCTGCGCGAAAAGCTCGGTGCCTATGTAGCAGGCGAAACTGGGATTGATGAGCTGTATCGGGGACAAGCGAAACGGACCAGGGAAGTATTGTCCGCCTTTGCAGACGACGAGGAAATCGCCACCGCGGTCGACACCTGGATCGCGAAAGGCAAGCTTGGCAAGCTGCTCGATGTCTGGGTCAAGGGCCTGTCGATCGATTGGGCGAAGCTCTACGGTAGTGCCAGGCCGCACCGCATAAGTCTGCCGACCTATCCGTTCGCGCGTGAACGCTACTGGATACAGACGGGCGACGAGCGCGCGGTTGTCCCATCCGCTGCCGGCATGGCATTGCACCCGCTGCTGCACCGGAACACTTCCGATGTGGCCGGGCTTCGTTTCAGCACGCATCTGACCGGTGAGGAGTTTTTCCTGGCCGATCACGTGGTACGCGGTGCACACATCCTGCCCGGTGTGGCCCAACTGGAAATGGCGCGTTGCGCGGCGCGCGAAGCGCTCGGCGAAGATAACGGACTGCAACTGCGAGACATCGCCTGGATACGTCCAATCATCGTTGGCAGCAGCGGGTTGGATCTTCATATCGCGCTCTATCCCGAAGACAGCGGTGAACTGCCGTTCGAGATTTATAGCGACGGCGAAGATGGCGAGCCGGTGATCCATAGCCAGGGTGTGATCGCGAACGGCAATCCTGTGGTTTCTACGCTGCACGACCTTGCTGCGCTACGGGAGAAGTGTGTCGTTTCTCGTCTGGATGGTCCCCAGTGTTATGCACTGTTCGAGCAGATGGGTCTGCGCTATGGCCCGACGTTCCAGGGGCTGAGTGACCTGCTTGTCGGGCCGGTTCAAGCTTTGGCTCGCATTGTGTTGCCCGAATCGGCTCCGACGCAGGGTTATGGATTGCACCCGAGTTTGCTGGATGCGGCGCTGCAAGCGACGCTGGGTCTACAAATAGGCCCGGCGATCGAGTTGACGCCGATGTTGCCGTTCGCCCTGGGTACCTTGGATGTGCTGCATCCGTGCACGTCGTCAATGTGGGCCGTGGTGCGCCATAGCGCCGGCAGCAAATCGGGCGACGCGGTGCAGCAGCTCGATATCGATCTTTGCGACGAGCATGGGAAGGTGTGCGTGCGCTTCGGGCGCTTCAGCCTGAGGCCGATGACGGCTGCTGTCGCGCAGCGGCCCGCCGAACCGAGGGTCGCGGCCGATACATTGAGCCAGACACTGTTGTTCCGCCCTGCGTGGAATCCGCTTTCGGCCGCTGAAGTAGCCGATCCTGGCTATGTGCGGCATGTCGTGCTGCTGGGTGTGGACGCCGATGATGTGGAACGTCAATTACCGGGCGTAGTTTGCGTGCGGTTGACGGCTGAAAATGATGTTGCCAGACGTTTTGGTGCAGCGGCGAATGTCCTGCTGGAACAGCTGCAGATGTTGAATGGGCAGTCCGGAAAGCGGCTGCTGCAGGTCGTGGTGCGTGATCGAGACATGCTGCAGGGTCTGGCGGGCATGTTGCGCACCGCGCAGCTGGAAAATCCGAATATTACCGGTCAGCTTGTCTGTGTCGAGGCAGGTCAGAACATCGTCCAGGCAGTGCTGGAAAACCGCGGTAGCGATGCGCAATACGTGCGTTACGTCCATGGAGAGCGCCAGGTTGCTGGCTGGGCTGAATACACGGAAGCGGGCGAAGCGCGCTCACCGTGGAAGTCTCAGGGCGTTTACCTGATCACGGGCGGCGCCGGTGGCCTGGGCTTGATCTTTGCGCGCGACATAGCAAGCCAGGTTCGGAATCCTGTGCTGATCCTGACCGGTCGTTCTGCGCTGAACGATCGCATCCAGGCCAATGTTCGCCAACTGGAAACGCTCGGCGCCGTCGTGCGCTATCACGCCGTCGATGTCACCGACGCGGCTGCCTTGACGCAGCTGGTACGCAGCATTCCGGAAGAGTTCGAGAGCCTGGACGGTATCATCCACAGTGCCGGCGTGGTCCGGGATGGTTTTATCGTCAAGAAAACGCAGCAACAGCTGCGCGAGGTGCTGAGCGCCAAGGTGACCGGCACCCTCAATCTCGACGAAGCCAGCCGTGACATGGCGCTGGATTGCTTTATCTGTTTTTCGTCGATAGCTGGCGCCCTGGGCAATGTGGGGCAGGCCGACTATGCGGCGGCAAATGCTTTTATGGACGCCTTCGCGCACCATCGCAGCGATCTGGTCGCGCAGGGTCTGCGTCACGGGCGCACGCTGTCGGTGAACTGGCCGCTATGGGATGAGGGTGGCATGCAGGTGGATGCCGCCACGCGTGACATGCTGGCTCAGCAATTGGGCATGCAGGCCTTGGCGAGCGACAGTGGCGTACGGGCCTTGAAACAGGCGATGGCCAGTGGGTTGAACCAGCTTGTGGTCGTTGCCGGTGAAGCCACGCGCATCCGTCACGTACTGCTGGGCAAGCCGCAGGAGGCTGCCCCGGCATTGCCGGTTGCCGCGGTCGATCAGCGCGATGCGACGACAAGCCAGGCCGATCAGACGCTGCCGGAGAAACTCAAGCGTGCACTTGTCGGGACGGTCTCTTCGCTGATCAAGGTCAAACCGGAGGACATCGATGGCGAGACGCCCTTGATGGAATACGGTTTCGACTCCATCACGCTGACCGAATTCGGCAACGCCCTGAATCGCCAATATCGACTCGAACTGAAGCCCACGATCTTCTTCGAGTATCCGACATTGGCTGGCCTGGTCGATTACTTGCTGCGCGAACACGCGATATTGCTGGCACCGCAGTTGGAAGTGGTGCGTAGTGCATCTCCCGCCACCGTTACGGTGGCGGCGACCTCAGTGCCGGTATCGGCACCGGTGCCGGCGCAGAAGCTCCGCCGCACACGCGGTTGGAAACGGTCCGGTGCGGTGCAGGCAGGTGCTCCTGCGGCCGCCACACGGTTCGACGTCGCGATCATCGGGCTTTCCGGGCGTTACCCCGGTGCTGCCGACGTCAATCAGTTCTGGGACAACCTTGTCGCGGGACGTAGCAGCGTCTCCGAAGTACCACTGGAACGCTGGGACAACAGCCTGGTTTTCGACGAACAGAAGCAGCAGCCCGGCAAGACCTATAGCAAATGGGCCGGCCTGCTCGATGACGCCGATTGCTTCGATCGACTGTTCTTCAACATCACGCCTGGCGAAGCGCGACTGATCAGCCCGCAAGAACGGCTGTTCATGCAGGAGGTCTACGCGAGTATCGAAGACGCCGGCTATACGCCGGAGGGCCTGTGCCAGAGCAGAAAGATCGGCACATTCGTCGGCGTCCTGAATGAGAGCTACGCCACCGGCGTACGCTTCTGGTCGATCGCCAACCGCATTTCCTATCTGCTCAACTTCCAGGGTCCCAGCATGGCGGTCGATACCGCCTGCTCGTCGTCGCTGACGGCGGTGCATCTGGCGATCGAAAGCCTGCGCAGCGGCGACAGCGAAGTGGCTATTGCCGGCGGGGTAAATCTGCTCGTTACGCCGGATCACATGATCGGTCTGTCGGCATTGACCATGTTGTCGAGCGACAACCAATGCAAGCCATTTGCCGCCGATGCCGATGGCTTTGTGGATAGCGAGGCCGTGGGTGCGCTTGTGCTCAAGCCGCTGCAGCGCGCGGTTGCCGATGGCGATCATATCTATGGCGTGATCAAGGGCAGCGCGATCAATTCGGGCGGCAAGTCGCATGGCTACATGACGCCCAACCCGAACATGCAGGCACAACTGGTGAGCGACGCGTTGGAGCGTGCAGGTGTCGATGCGCGTGCGGTCAGCTATGTGGAGGCGCAAGGCACCGGTAGCCATATGGGCGACCCGATCGAGATCGCCGGCTTGACCCGGGCATTCCGAAACTGGACCCAGGACAAGCAGTTCTGCGCCATCGGTTCGGCCAAGTCCAACATCGGTCACAGCGAGAGCGCGAGCGGCTTCGTGGGGATCAGCAAGGTCGTGATGCAGATGAAGCACCGCGCGCTGGTGCCGAGCCTGCACGCCGATGCGCTCAACCCGAACATCCCATTCGCCGACACACCTTTTGTCGTGCAGCGGAGCCTGGCCGATTGGCCGCGCCCGATGGTGAATATTGACGGTCAAGCACGTGAGTACCCGAGGATAGCGGGCGTCTCTTCATTCGGCGCCGGTGGGGCGAATGCTCATCTGGTGATCGAAGAGTATGTTGTGCCGACCGAAGCGGGCCGGGTGGCACATGGTCCGGCCATGGTCGTACTGTCGGCTCGCGACTCCGATCGACTGCAGGAGCAGGTGCAACGCTTGTTGTCGGTCATCGCGCCTCCCGTCGACCTGGCGCTTGCCGATGTGGCCTACACGCTGCAGGTGGGTCGTGAAGTGATGGAGGAGCGGCTGGGCTTGCTGGTTGAATCGCTTGACGACCTGCGACTCAAACTTCGTGCCTATGCCGAGGGCAAGACCGACGTCGAAGGCGTGTACCGAGGCAAGGCCAAGCGCCAAGCCATGGCGCTGTTCTCGGGCGACGAGGATATAAACGACGCCGTCCACGCCTGGGCCGCCAAGGGCAAGTTCGGCAAATTGCTCGATCTGTGGGTAAGAGGCTTTAACGTCGACTGGAATGCTTTGTATGGGGCAGGCGGCATGGCCCGACCCCGTCGCGTCAGCTTGCCGACGTATCCGTTCGCACGAGAGCGCTACTGGACCGATGTTCCCTATCCGGATGCCCCGGACACGCTTGTCGCCGCGGGTCTGTCATCGACTCGACCTCATGCCTCGGCTTCCGTCGTGCCACCCGCGCATACCTTGCCCAAGGAGCAAGCCCCGGCGCTGGAAGCCAGCCAAGAACAACGGATGGTCGCTATCTGGCAGGAGTTGTTCGGACGCCCCTCCATCGAGATGGACGATGACTTCTTCGAGCTAGGCGGGCATTCCTTGCTGGCAACGCAGTTGATGTCCAGGATATACACCGAGTTCGGCGTCGAACTGCCGGTCAGCGCGATCTTCGATGCACCGACCGTAGAAGCTCTTGCCGCAACGATAAAAGGGGCCGCTCCGGCTCTGGCGGTCGTACAGGAAATGCCTTCGGCAATCCGGCCTATAGGACGGGATGCGCCGCTCCCCCTGTCGTTTGCCCAGCAGCGGCTATGGTTCCTCGACCAATACGAAGCCCGGCGCGAGATATACAACATCCCGGTGACGGCTCATCTGACCGGCCGCCTCGATGTAGATGCGCTGTCTTACACGCTCAACGAGATCGTGCGCCGCCATGAAGCGCTACGCACCGTGTTTGCGATCGTGGACGATGAGCCGGTGCAACGCTTCCATCCGGACTTGCCACTAGCGCTGAAGGTTATCGACCTCAGCGGCTCGCCGCCTGCGGAGCGAGAGGCGCAGCTGCAGCTTCGCGTGCAAGAGGAAACCGTCAAACCCTTCGATCTCGTCACTGGTCCCTTGATCCGTGCCAGCCTCATCCGGTTGACAGAGGTTGATCACACGTTGCTGTTGACGATGCATCACATCGTTTCGGACGGCTGGTCGATGGGCGTCGTAGCGCGGGAGATGGTCGCCCTGTATCGAGCCTTTATGGAGGGCCGGCCGTTGCCGCTGCCGGAGCTGCCGATCCAGTACGCGGACTTTGCGCACTGGCAGCGCGATTGGCTCCGTGGCGAGGTGCTCGAGCGACAACTGAGCTACTGGAAGCGTCAACTGGCCGATAGCCCAAGTTTGCTGGCCTTGCCCACGGACCGACCGCGACCGGTGCAGTCGAGTCACATCGGCGCAACGTTGCCGTTCGCATTGCCGGCGGCGTTGGTGTCCAGTCTGCAGGCACTCGGTCGGCAGACGCAGAGCACGCTATTCATGACGCTGTGCGCTGCGTTCAATGTGCTGCTGGCCCGCTATTCGGGGCAGAGCGACATCTGCATCGGCACGCCGATCGCCAATCGCAACCGTGCCGACATCGAGGACCTGATCGGCTTCTTCGTCAATACGCTGGTGTTGCGTACCCAAGTCGATCTCTCGCTCGATTTCAACGGCCTGTTGCAGCAGGTGCGACAGCACACCCTGGATGCTTATGCCCACCAGGATGTACCGTTCGAGCAACTGGTCGAGGTCTTGCAGCCGGAGCGGCACACCAGTTACACGCCGCTGTTCCAGGTGATGCTGGTGCTGCAGAACATGCCCATGGGCGAGATGGCCATGCCTGGCCTGTCGATGACCATGCTGGAGAGCAAGGGCGCCACGGCCAAGTTCGACCTGACGCTGACCTTGACCGAGGGCGAGGAGGGCTTGTTCGGCTGTTTCGAGTACAGCACCGAGCTGTTCGAGGCGCATACGATCGAGCGTATGGCCGGTCACTTCACCCGATTGCTGCAGGCGATTGTGGCAGACCCTGGCTGTGCCGTCGGCCGTTTGCCGATGCTGGATGACGCCGAGCGCCATCAGCTGCTCCATATCTTCAACGACACCGGCATGGTTTCAGCGGGCGTCCAGCCTGGTATGCAGATGCTGCACGAGTTGTTCGAGGCACAAGCAGCGCGGACACCGGATCGGATCGCGGTAACGTACGAGGATGTCTCGTTGAGTTACGCGGAACTCAATGCGCAAGCCAACCGCCTGGCACGTCACCTGCGCCAACGGGGCGTAGGGCCGGATGTGCTGGTAGGCCTGTGCGTGGAACGTTCGGTAGCGATGATCGTTGGGTTACTGGGGGTTTTGAAGGCCGGCGGCGCCTATGTGCCGCTGGATCCAACCTATCCGGCCGAGCGTCTGAGCTACGCCTTGACCGATAGCGCGCCGGTCGCGGTGATCGTCGACGGCAAGGAAAACCTGCAGCAGTCCGTGCAAGATATCCTGCAGACCTCGACCGCACCCGTAATCGATCTGCGCAACGATGCCGGCGCGTGGGCGCATGCGGATGCGAACAATCTCGATAACGCCGCCCTCGGGCTGCAACCACATCACCTGGCTTACATCATCTACACCTCGGGTTCGACCGGTAAACCCAAGGGTGTCATGGTCGCGCACGGCAATGTGGTACGGCTGCTCTCCGCTACGGACCACTGGTACGGTTTCGGCGGGGACGATGTGTGGACCTTGTTCCATTCCTATGCGTTCGATTTCTCGGTGTGGGAGATCTGGGGCGCTCTGGCCTATGGCGGGAAACTGGTCGTCGTTCCACAGGGCGTAACGCGCTCGCCTTCCGACTTCTACGAACTGTTATGCACGCAAGGTGTCACGGTGCTCAACCAGACACCCAGTGCATTCCGTCAGCTGATCGCAGCACAAGGCGACAGCGCCAGGACACATCACTTGCGCTACGTCATCTTCGGCGGCGAAGCGCTCGAACTGAGCACGCTCAAACCATGGTACGAACGACCGGCCAATGCAGCGACGCGCCTGGTCAACATGTACGGCATCACCGAAACCACGGTGCACGTGACGTATCTGCCGATCGAGCCAGCCGATGCCCATCGTGCCGGTCCCAGTCCGATCGGCCGTCAGATTCCCGATCTGCAGATCTATGTGCTGGACACCCATCGCGAACCGGTACCGCTCGGTGTGGCCGGCGAGTTGTATGTGGGTGGTGCCGGTGTGGCGCGGGGTTACCTTAACCGGGCGGAACTGACGGCCGAACGTTTCATGGCCAATCCGTTCGTCGATGATCCGCAGGCGCGCCTCTACAAGACTGGCGATGTCGGCCGTTGGCTGGCCGATGGCAGTATCGAATACCTGGGGCGCAACGACGAACAGGTCAAGATTCGCGGTTTTCGCATCGAGCTGGGCGAGATCGAAGCGCGCATCGCCGATCATCCCGCGGTAAGCGAGGTAGTGGTGCTGGCGCGCGAAGACCAGCCTGGCGACAAGCGACTTGTCGCCTATGTGGTCGCACGGACGGGGCAAACGTTGCCGGATGAAGCGCAGCTACGCGCAACCGTGGGCAGGACACTACCCGAGTACATGGTGCCGAACCACTTCGTGATGCTCGAACGGATGCCGTTGACAGCCAATGGCAAGACCGACCGCAAGGCGCTACCGGCTCCGGGCACGGTGCGTAACGACGAGAAATACGTCGCACCGCGCACGTCGACGGAAGAAATTATTGCCGGTATCTGGGCGGAGGTTCTCAAGCTGGACAAGGTGGGTGTCCATGACGACTTCTTCGCTTTGGGCGGCCATTCGCTGCTCGCCATTGCCCTGATTCAGCGGATGCGTCGCGTGGATCTTTCGGTCGATATCCGTACCTTCTTTGTCGAGCCGACGGTGGCGGCGCTGGCGCTGGCTACGCAAAAAGGTGGTGCCGACATCGTGGTGCCCGCCAATGGCATTCCGCAAGAGTGCGCGCATATCACGCCAGACATGGTGACTCTGGCGACGCTGGATGGTGCGGACATTGCTGCCATCGAAGCGGGCGTGCCGGGAGGTGCTGCCAATATCAAGGACATCTATCCGCTGTCGCCGGCGCAGGAAGGCATCTTCTTCCATCATCTGATGGCCGAGGAGCGCGATGCGTACGTGATGGAGATGCTCTGGGCGTTCGAAACGCGTGGCCATCTGGATGCGTTCGCTTCGGCGCTGGAAACGGTTATTGCCCGCCACGATGCCTTCCGCACTGCCATCGCGTGGGAGGGGCTGGCCGAACCGATGCAGGTGGTCTGGCGGCGAGCTCCGCTGATCCTCGAAGAAGTCGAACTGGTGCAGGACGACGATGTAGCCGCGCAATTGCGGGCACGCTACAACCCGCTGAACTATCGCCTCGATGTACGTCAGGCTCCCTTGCTCAGGTGCTTTGTCGCCGAGGATGGGGCGCACGGCCGTTGGTTGATGCAGATCATGTTGCACCATCTGATCGACGACAATACGTCGCTCAAGCTGTTGATGGACGAACTCAGAACTATCCTGCACGGCCATGAAGTCACGTTGCCTGAGCCGCTGCCGTTCCGCAACTTCGTGGCCCAGGCCCAGTCCGGCGTAAGCCAGGCGGAGCACGAGTCGTTCTTCCGTTCGATGCTGGCGCAGGTCGACGAACCAACCGCACCCTTCGGCCTGTTGAACGTACAGGGCGACGGCGCGGATATCGCCGAAGCACAACAACAGGTCGATCCCACGCTGGCACGTCGCTTGCGCCAGTTGGCGCGCAAGTTGGGCGTGAGCGCAGCCAGCCTGATGCATCTGGCATGGGCGCAAGTGCTGTCGCAGCTTTCGGGGCGGCAGGATGTGGTGTTCGGTACGGTGCTGTTCGGTCGCATGCAAAGCGGCGAAGGTTCGGATCGGGTACTGGGCATCTTCATCAACACGTTGCCGGTATGCATACAGACGGGCACGAAGTCCGTGCTCGATGGCGTGCGCGATACGCATGTGCTGCTGACCCAGCTGCTGCGCCATGAACATGCATCGCTGGCGCTGGCTCAGCGCGCAAGCGGCGTGGTGGCGCCCACGCCGCTGTTCTCGTCGTTGTTCAACTACCGCCATAACGTCGGCGCGGACTCGGTCCTGACCGAAGAACTGCCGGGCATGCAGCTGCTCAACGTCAAGGAGCGCACCAATTATCCCTGCATGATGTCGGTAGACGACGCCGGTGATGGATTTGGCCTGGCCGTTCAGATATCGGATGGCGAGCGCGCACGACGGGTGTGCCAATACATGCACACGGTGCTGGAACACCTGGCCGATGCGCTGGAGTCCAGCCCGGAGGCGTCTATTGAAAGCCTGAAAGTCATGCCGACGGCGGAACGGGATCGGCTGTTGCATGCGTGGAACGACACGGCGACGATCTCCACGGAGACCAACCGTACGCAGACCCTCCAGGCGTTGTTCGAGGCACAGGTAGCACGTACACCGGACAGCATGGCGCTGATGCACAACGGCGTCGCGCTCAGCTATGCCGAACTCAATCGGCGAGCCAATCAGCTGGCTCATCACCTGCGAAGCCTGGGCGTCGGGCCGGATGTGCTCGTGGGGGTATGCATGACGCGTACGCCTGATCTGATTGCTTGCCTGCTTGGCGTGCTGAAGGCCGGTGGTGCTTATGTGCCGCTGGATCCTGCTTATCCGGCCGGGCGAATCGCGACCATGTTGGTCGACGCCGAGCCGCGAGTGTTGCTGACGCAGCAGCATCTGTTATCGGATTTGCCTCCGGTGGAAGGCATGACGGTGTTCTGCATCGATGCAGACGCTGCGCTATTGGCCGGCTGCCGCGACGATAATCCTGCGGCTGTCGCTGTCGGCGACCATCTGGCTTACGTGATCTACACGTCCGGGTCGACCGGCAAGCCCAAAGGTGTGGCGATCCAGCATCGCAATGCTGTCACGTTTATTCATTGGGCACTGGCTACGTTCGACGGCGACAGCCTCGACAAGGTGCTGGCATCGACGTCGATCTGTTTCGACCTTTCCATCTTCGAGATCTTCGGCCCCTTGAGCCGGGGCGGTTCGTCCTGGCTGGTCGATAATATTCTCGATTTCGCGGAGCGCGCGGACACGTTGCCGGTCACCCTGATCAACACGGTGCCCTCGGCAATGGCCGAAGTGCGTCGGAACAAGACGCTCCCTGCGTCGGTGAAGGTCGTCAACCTGGCCGGCGAGGCGTTGTCCAACACGCTGGTGCAGTCGCTCTATCGGCAGGCATCGGTCGAGAAAATCTACAACCTGTATGGCCCGTCGGAAGACACGACGTATTCGACCTTTACGCTGGTGGAGAAGGGTTCGAGCACGCCGGTGTCGATCGGTCGTCCGATTGCCAATACACAGACGTATATTCTCGACGCCCAAGGAGAGCCCGTTCCGATGGGCGTCGCCGGTGAGTTGTTCATTGCCGGTGACGGGCTGGCCCGTGGCTATCTGAAACGGCCCGAACTGACGGCGGAGAAGTTCGTCCCCAACCCCTTCAGTGCCATGCCAGGCGCGCGGATGTATCGCACCGGTGATCTGGTTCAGTATCGGGCGGATGGCCAGATCGAGTATCTGGGACGCATCGATCACCAGGTCAAGATTCGCGGCTTCCGTATCGAGTTGGGCGAGATCGAGGCTGCCTTGCAGACCCTTGCCAGCGAAGTGGTGGTGCTGGCGCGCGAGGACAACGCGGGTGACAAGCGGCTTGTCGCCTATCTGGTTGCGCATGACGGGCAACCCCTGCCGGACGAGACGCATTTGCGCACGATACTGTCGCAGACGCTCCCCGAGTACATGGTGCCGAGCTATTTCATCACGCTCGATCGTATGCCGCTGACACCCAACGGCAAGGTCAATCGTGGCGCGTTGCCGGCCCCGGACATGACGCGAAGCGATGAAGGTTATGTCGCGCCGCGCACGCCAGCCGAAGAAATCATGGCAGGTATCTGGGCGGAGGTTCTGAAGCTGGACAAGGTGGGCATCCACGACGACTTCTTCGCGCTGGGCGGCCATTCGCTATTGGCGACGCAGTTGATGTCGCGGATACGGCGCGCGCTGCAGGTCGAATTGCCCTTGCGTGCCTTGTTCGACGCGCCGTCCATCGTGATGTTGATGCGCAAGATGGTCGACGCCGAGGCTGGAGGCGGCGCGCCATCGCTGCAGCGGGCAAATCGCGATAGGCCGCTGGCCTTGTCGTTCGCCCAACAGCGCCTGTGGTTCCTGGATCAACTGGATCGCCAGAGCGCGCTCTACAACATCCCGGTGGCGCTGCGCCTGAAGGGGCATCTCGATGTGGTTGCCCTGGCCCGCACGCTCAACGAGATTCTGCGTCGCCATGAAGCGCTGCGTACCTGTTTTGCCGACGACGATGGATCGCCAGTGCAAGTGGTCATGTCCTGCGTGGACTTGCCGCTGGCTATCAGCGACCTGTCGGACTTGCCGGTAAAGGAGCGAGCAGTCGAGGCCCAACGATTGTCGATGGAGGAGGCGCAAACGCGATTCGACCTGGAGGCGGATCTGCTGATTCGCGGCGCCTTGTTGCGGCTGGACACGGAAGAACATGTCCTGTTGTTGACCATGCACCATATCGTCTCGGACGGTTGGTCGATGGGTGTGGTCGTTCGAGAGATGGCTGCGCTGTATCAGGCGTTCACCGAGGGCCGGCCATCGCCGTTGTCGGAGCTGTCGATCCAGTACGCCGATTTCGCCCAGTGGCAGCGCGAATGGTTGCAAGGCGATGTGCTGGAGCGACAGCTGAGCTATTGGAAGCGGCAGCTCGCCGATAGTCCCAGCCTGTTGGCCTTGCCGACCGACCGGCCGCGCCCGGCGCAGTCGAGCCATATTGGTGCGACGTTGCCGTTCGAGTTGCCAGCGACGCTGGTATCGGGTCTGCAGGCGCTGAGCCGGCGAACCCAGAGCACGCTGTTCATGACGCTATGCGCGGCCTTCAATGTGTTGCTGGCCCGTTATTCGGGCCAGAGCGATATCTGCATCGGCACGCCGATCGCCAATCGCAACCGCGCCGAGGTCGAAGACCTGATCGGCTTCTTCGTCAACACGCTGGTATTGCGCACCCAGGTCGATCTGTCGCTCGATTTCCATAGCCTGCTGCAACAGGTACGACAGCACACGCTGGATGCCTACGCCCACCAGGATGTGCCGTTCGAGCAACTGGTCGAAGCTTTGCAGCCGGAACGCCACACGAGTTATTCGCCGCTGTTTCAGGTGATGCTGGTGCTGCAGAACGTGCCGATGGACGAACTGGCGCTGCCTGGCCTGTCGATGAACCTGCTGGCTCATGAAAGTGCCCTGGCCAAGTTCGATATCACGCTGACCTTGACCGAGGAACGTGATGGCTTGCACGGCAGCTTCGAATACAGCACCGAGCTGTTCGATGCGCGCACGATCGAACGCATGGCCGGTCACTTTACGCAGTTGTTGCAGGCCATTGTGGCCGAGCCGGAACGTGCCGTCGGTCAGTTAGCCATGTTGGGCGAGGCCGAACGCCATCAACTGGTCGCTACCTTCAACGCCACCGACATGGCGTACCCGCATGTCCACGCGCTGCATGAGTTGTTCGAAGCACAGGTAGCACGGACGCCAAACCAGTTGGCAGTGATAGTCGAGGACGCGTCAGTGAGTTACGCGGAGCTCAATGCCCAGGCTAATCGTCTGGCACGTCATCTGCGTGAGCAGGGTGTGGGACCGGACGTGCTGGTGGGACTGTGCGTCGAACGTTCGGTGGCGATGATCGTCGGCATGCTGGCCGTATGGAAAGCGGGCGGTGCCTATGTGCCGCTGGATCCGGCCTATCCGCCGGAGCGGCTGGCCACGATCCTGGATGATGCCAAACCGGCCGTGGTCCTGACGCAGCAACATCTACGAGATCGCTTGCCGAACTCGCCGGTGTTCTGCCTGGACGGTGATGCAGGCATGTTGCGCAGCTATGCGGACGACAATCTGGACAATCAGACCTCAGCCACCCGCATGGCCTACGTGCTCTACACCTCCGGCTCTACCGGCAAGCCCAAGGGTGTGATGGTGGCCCACGGCTCGTTGTCGAACTACGTGTGGCACGCGGTACGCGAGTACCTGGGCGAAGACATCGTCGGCTCGGTGGTAAGTTCACCGCTGGGCTTCGATGCGACGGTCACGACCTTGCTGCCCCCGCTGATGGTGGGCAAGCCGATGGTGCTGCTGGCCGATGACGAACGAACCTTGCCGCAATTGTCGGCACGCTTGTTTGCCTCAGGCGCGCCCTGGTTGTTCAAGATCACCCCGGCCCATCTGGAAGCGCTGTCCTATATGGATCGTGCCGAAGCGGCAGGCGATGCAGCTCACTGCATCGTGATCGGTGGCGAGCAGCTCACCCTGGCGACGCTACGTCGCTGGAAGGGCGAACTGCTGCCGGCGGCAACCTTCGTGAACGAGTACGGCCCGACCGAGGCGACGGTGGGTTGCAGCATCTGGTCGCTCTCGGACGCGGCGGTGCTGGAGACACTTGGGGGTGTCGCGGCACCGATCGGACGGGCGATCGGCAATACCCAGTTGTATGTGCTGGGCGAGGGCATGCAGTTGCAGCCGATGGGCAGCGTGGGCGAGCTGTATATCGGTGGCGATGGCGTGGCGCTGGGTTACCTCGGTCGTGCATCGCTCACCGAAGAGCGTTTTGTCGCTGATCCGTTCACGGACAGATCCGGAGCGCGTCTCTATCGCACAGGCGATCTGGTGCGTTACCGGGCCGATGGCGAGCTGGAGTTCCTGGGTCGTGGCGACGATCAGGTCAAGCTGCGTGGCTTCCGAATCGAGCTGGGCGAGATCGAGCAGCAGCTGGCAGCCCTGGCCGACGTGCAGGCAGCGACGGTGATGCTGCGTGAAGACATCCCGGGCGAGAAGCGACTGGTGGCGTACGTGGTGCCGTCGCAGGGCCGCGGACAGGTAGCGGCCTATCGCACCGGCCTGGCACAACGGCTACCGGACTACATGCTGCCCAGCAGCTATGTGATCCTGGAAGCATTGCCGCTTACGGTAAACGGCAAGGTGGATCGCAAGGCGCTTCCCGTGCCGGACCTGACGCAAAGCGATGCCGTCCACCTCGCCCCGCGGACACCGACCGAGCAGATCATCGCCGACATCTGGATCGATGTGCTGAAGGTGAAGCACATCAGCGTGTCCGATGATTTCTTCCGGCTCGGCGGACACTCCTTGCTGGCGGTGCAGCTGGTGTCTCAGTTGCGCAAGCGAGCGGGTATCGATTTGGAGTTGCGTCATCTGTTCACCCATCCGACGCTGGGTGCACTGGCGGCGTTTGTCGATGCAAGCAAGCCGCCGTCACGGCATCCGAACCTGGTGCCCATTCGGCCTCACGGCCACGCGACGCCGCTGTTCCTGATTCACCCCATTGGTGGTGAGGTCCAGTATGCGTTCGACCTGGCACGGTATCTGGATGCCGATCAGCCGGTGTATGCCCTGGCAGCGAGTGGTATCGCCGCGGGCGAAACGCCTCAGGCAAGCATCGTCGACATGGCGCGCACTTATCTGGATGCCATGCGGCAGGTGCAGGCCTCGGGCCCGTATCTCATCGCCGGCTGGTCGCTGGGGGGCATGATTGCGTATGAGATCGCCCATCAGCTGCTTGCGATGGGGGAGACCGTCAACTTCGTCGGCATGATCGATACGGGCAGCAGCCCCTATTTGCGAGCTCAGCTACGTGCGGCAAATGTCGCCGAGTTCGACGAATGCAGTGCATTGATGCACTGGGTTGTCGACCTGTACCCGGTGGGCCGCGATATGCGGCAGCATTCCGCTTACGGTGAATTAACCGAACTGGCGGACAGCAAGGATATCGACGCCATGATCTCCCTATGCCAGCGCGAAGCACTGCTGCCCGAACATCTGGATATGCCGCTGGTACGGCGAATCCTGGCTGTCTACCGAGCTGGCGGCAAAGCGGCCGAGCAATACACGGCGCCACCGGCGGCAGTTACCGTGACATTCTTTGCCGCCGACCGTAACGAGGGCGAAGACGTGACGTTCGGGTGGCGCGATGTGCTGGGAGGGCGTCTTGAGGTGACGAGTATCGGTGGCAGCCATCTGTCGATCGTAAAGCCGCCGCTCATCGAGATACTGGCGCGCGAGATTTCAGGCCGGCTCAAACGTCGTTCCCAGAGCGCGGAATTGTCGCTTGTATAAGTTCACTCTTGCACTTTAGGAAAGCCATCATGAACACGAACGCTGAAGCCTCTGAATTGGATGTGGAAGACGTGGGCGAACTGAAGTATTCGCGTACGGTCGACGATCTGCCTGGCCCGAAGGGGTTGCCGTTCTTCGGCAACCAGCTGCAGATGCGCGGGCAGCAATGGCATTTGAAGCTCGCGAAGTTCATCCGCGAGTTCGGGCCGATCTATCGCCTGAATGCGTTCGGCATCCCGATCGTCGTCGTCTCGGACCGCGCGGCCATCAGCAGCTTGCTGAAAGAGCGCCCTGACGGCTTCGAGCGCAACCGGGGCCTTCGGGCACGGATGAACGAGCTGAAGGTGGGCGGCGTATTCACCGCCGAGGGCGATGACTGGCGCAAGCAGCGCAAGCTGGTCATGGGCGGCTTGAGCTTCGACGTCATCCACAACTTCTTTCCCACCATGGGAGATATGACCGAGCGCATGCTTCAGCGCTGGAAGGCCGCCCTGGCGAGCGGGAAGCCCGTCGACCTGCGTCGCGACCTGAAGGCGCTGGCACTCGACATCATCGTCGGTATCGCCATGGGTTACGACCTTGGCGTGGTCAATGACGACGACAACCAGTTGCAGCACAATCTGGATAACCTGCTGGAGCGTCTTGCCAGCCGGGGCACCGCGCTATACCCCTACTGGCATCACTTCAAGCTGCCGGTAGACCATGCGGCCGACAAGTCCGCAACCGATGTCGAGCAGACGGTGCTCGGATTTATCACGAGCACACGCGAGCGCCTCAAGCAGCAACCGCATCTGCGCGACAAGCCGGCCAACATGCTGGAGGCCATGATTGTTGCGAGCGAAGACCCCGATTCGGACTTTACCGACCAGGAACTCATCAGCAACGCGATCGCAAGCGTGGTGGGCGGTATCGACACCACGGCCAACTCCATCGCCTGGATGATCAACATGCTGGCGAAAAATCCCGACGCCGCCGCCAAGCTGACGGCCGAAGTCGACGCGGTTCTGGGCGATGCACCGCTGTCGCGCGAATGGGAACAGATGAAGCAGCTCCCTTATCTGGATGCGGTGCATAACGAAACCCAGCGGCTAAGGTCGGCGACACCCTTCCTTGGCTTCATCAGCAAAAACGACAGCGTCATCCTCGATACCTTTATCCCGAAAGGCATGGTGATCTTCGTGCCGACGAACTTCGGTGACGGGCTGGACGACGCGCACTTCCCGCAGCACGAACTCTTCCAGCCCGAGCGTTGGATCTTCGAGCAGAAGCCGCACCGGGACGACGATCCCTCGCGCAAGGTTTTCCCGTTCGGTGGCGGTGCACGCCTGTGCCCCGGTCGCTTCCTGGCCCTGACCGAGATCAAGGTCGTGGTATCGATGATCATGCGTAACTTCGAATTGGAGTTCGATACCGGCGCGCCACCGGTCCTGCAGGTCATGAATTTCTTCATGGGACCCAGCGCGGTGCCTGTGCGGTTGAAATCCCGTGTTTAGTACTGGCGCCGCAGCGCGAGGAACATCGCCTTGAACTCGAATGATGCCGGCCTCTATTTCCGGGTAGCCAGGAAAGTCCTGAATGTCTCGTTTCCCTTGATGGGGGCGATGCTCGGGAACCTGATCATGATGCTCGTCGATCGCATCTGCCTGGCGCGGTATTCGAGCGACACCCTGGTCGCCTCCGGTCCGGCCATCCATACCGCGATGGCGATCGTTACCTTCTTTACCGGGTTTGCAGGCTTTTCGAGGTCCTGCGTTGCGCAGGCGTTCGGGCGGTCAGGACAGGGGCAGGCTGCGTATCAGGCCGCGGTAGGCATCCTGGTTGGCGCCGGGCTCGCCACCATCCTGTTAGTGATGGCACCGCTTATCGAGTTGATTCCCTTCCTGAGCAACCGACCCGCAGCAATTACCCATCTGGAATCGCAGTTTCTTTATTGGTCGGCCTACTTCGGCAGCGTCATGACGTTGAACATGGCGCTTTCGTCCTATTTCAGCGGGATCGGTAAAACACGAGTGACCTTGATCGTCGGGCTGATCGGCCAGCTGGTATCCATCGTCATGATCATTGGCCTGGTATTTGGCAAGTACGGCTTACCCGAACTCGGCATGCGCGGTTCGGCCCTGGGAACCTTGTCCGGCACGCTGGTCATGCTGGGTTGCTATCTGGCCTACATGCCCAGAGACGTGTGGGGCCATCTGAAAGGGCTGATACTCAAGCGTGGCGATTCGGTCGGGAGCGAGTTTTTCTCGCGCATACGAAAGGGCTTTACCATCGGCGGTTCGGCGGGTATCACCAATCTTGGAAGCGCGGCATTCGTCTGGATTGTGGCCGGCCTGGGCACGATCGGGCTTGCAGCCAACAACGTCAATTTGACCGTCAACTATATCGGCGGCGTTCCGCTTATCGGCTTAGGCATTGGTTGCAGCGTGTTGTGTGGAAATGCGCTTGGCCAGGAAGACTATCCGCAGATACCCAGAATTCTTTTCGTTACGATGGCGATCGAGTTGACCTATGTCGCCATCATCGCCTTTTTCCAGATAGTGACGCCGACGCTGTTGTTGACCCCGTTCGGATTGCCCGACAAGCCCGAAGAGATCCGGCAGGTATCCGTCGCGACCGCGCGCGTGCTGTGGCTCTACACGGTCGCCTTTGCATTCTCCATGACCGGAGGCGCGGTGCTGGAAAGTTTCGGCCTGACGAGGTTTCTGTTCAGCACCCGCATCGTGTTGCTGTGGGTACTGAGCATTCCGGTGACCTATGCGATCACCGCGACGCACCTGGGCAACGCCAGCTTCCTGCCCACCTGCTGGGTCGTCGGCTCGATCTTCGAGGCGTCCATTGGTGCTATGTACTTCTGGCGTATCTGGTTGGCGGTAAGGAAGCGCCAGAATGGCATCGTGCTGGCACAGCCGGCGACCCCATGACGTTCGAAAAGGAGGCGCGCTTGCAAAGCCCTACGATATCGCCGGAGCGCTGGTTCAGGCGTTTTGGCCCAAGCACTGCTGTGCAACGTCGCCTGGTGTGCTTCCACCATGCGGGCGGTGGCCCCTCATTGTTTCGGGAATGGCACAAGGATTTTCCTCCGCATACGGAGGTGCTGGCCGTAGCCACCCCAGGAAGGGAGACTCGTTTCAAGGAAAAGCCGGTGACCGACATGCGTGTCCTGGTGGACATGCTGGTGCAAGTCTTGCCGCTGGATCTGCCTTTTGCGTTCTTTGGCCACAGCCTTGGCGCCGTGATCGGTTTCGAATTGGCCCGTCAGCTGCACGAGCGCGGACAGCCCGTTCCGGAACGCCTGTTTGTATCGGCATCGCCTGCGCCGCATCTTTGCCGCAGACAGATATCGCGCGCGCGACTTGGCGACACGGAGCTGTTGCAACTGTTGGAACGCTTTGGCGGCACGCCCATGGAGGTTCTCGAACATCCCGAGCTTCGCCAGATCGTGCTATCGACCCTGCGCGCCGATTTCAATCTGATCGACGAATACAGCGTATCGGGCGACTGCCCGATGCGCCTTCCCATCACGGCGTACGCAGGCATCGACGACAACCACATCAGTCTCGACAGGATTCAGGCCTGGGAGCGTTGGGCAACGGAGGCCTTCAGTTGCCACGCGTTCGCGGGCGATCATTTTTACCTGCTCCGAAACCGCCAGGCACTGACTGCCAGCATGCTCACATGCTGGGGGACGTAAGGCCGGGATCAGGCTTCGGCAAACGGTGTGCCTTGCCGGCGCCGATAGGCTTGATGAAAGCCCGCTGTGTGGTGCAGTTGATCGCCTTCTGCCAGTTTTTCGTCGGAAACGACGCGGCCGAGGAAAAACATGTGCGAGCCGATCTCCTGGCTGTGCACGATGCTCAGTTCCCGAATACGCAACGCCGTCGCGACCGCGGGAATGGCAAACTCTCGCGACAGCCGTGCGGACATCGGAAGTGCATTCCAGTCTGCGGGCGGCTGTTTATGGTGCTCGCTGAACTGGTAAACGACCTTCTTCATTGTCGCCGGGATGTCCGACAGCGCTACCCGGCGCGCCTCGCGCATGACGGGCATGGAAACGTTGGTGCTACGCAGTCCGAGTGAAAACAGTCCGCTGTGCTCCAGTGGCCCGATCAGATCCATCGGAAAGATATTCCGGTGCCCCGGCGCGTCGACGGAAACAAGAACGACCGGCCGCGGACACAGATAGGCAATCATCAGCTGCTGTACCGCAGCAGCGTCCATGGCCAGGTGATGCGGCGCGCGGCTTTTCGACATGGCGCGACTCTGAAGCCACGCGTTCCACGGGCGTCGTGGCCAGCCGAGACAGCGCTGTGAGCCGCTGGCGACGTGATACAACGCGAGCGGCGTATCTTCTGCGGCAATTGACGCCGCCCGCACCAGTCGTAGTACGCCAAGCGTTTGTCCCGTCGAGCGATCGCGATATTCAAGTACAGGACGTTCGCCTGCATCGAGGCTAGTCGCGATCGTCAGCGGCTTGAGCGAAGCGACAGTATGGTCTGCGGTGACATCCGCCGATTTACCAGCCCAATGCAAGGTGGCGATGACCGCCTGTTGCGGCGGGGCCACGGAGATTGTCGACCATTGCGGCAGGGGGCGAACCAGTGGCCTTATCCAGTCCTTCCACATCTCAGACGCGCCGAAACAGCAGGAACATATAGAGGTCGGTGGCCAGTCCCAAGCCTCGCGGGCTGAGTCGTTCCAGCCGGAAGTAGGGGGCCGCGGCGCGAGCCACTACGCGCGGGGCAAAACGATGGATGCGACTTTCGCTCGAAATGGCATAGCGACCATGGCGCACCAGATTCAAGAGATTCGCCCGCCACCAGCCGTAGCGCACATCGCCAAGATAATAAGGGTTGAGCATGCTGGCCAGGACGAAGCCGCCCTGGTGCACTACGTGCGACAGATCTTCAAAGAGCGAGGTGTGATCCTCGAAATGGTTGAGGACCGCGAAGTTCGCCGTGACCCCTTGCACCTTGCAGGTCAGCGGCGGAGCCGTTGCAATGACCGTCTCGCGGGCGATTTCGTCACGGCAGTGCTGCGCCAGATACTCGCCCATCGCTGCCGAAGGCTCATACACGAAGGTCAGATGACCATGGGCAGCATAGGTCTTGGCGTCGATACCGGTGCCGGCGCCAAAATCGAGTACATCCGCACCCTCGGGCAACAGATCCAACGCCATCTTCAGAAACCTGTCGCGTACCGCCTGGTCCCGGGGCGAGGTCTGAATGAATTCGTGGTACTGCTCGCCAACATGCATGCGGTCGACTACCTCAAGCGTCTCGTCCGCGTGAGTGCCGGGCAGGCCGTGAAAGGTTGCCTCAGGGGCTGGTCATCATCGCCGACAGGCCCTGATTGAGCGCCTGGTCGTGAACAACAAAGAAGAGGCCGCCACGGCCGTTCTGCGACGCCTTGCAGTTGCCGCTGAGCGCGCCGTCCTGGTTCATGTCGCCGAAAATAACCTCGTCACTGCCGCTGTCGGTGCTTATACCCACCTTGGCGTGATTGTGATCGTCGCTGGCGCCACCTTCCAGGCCGAACGGAACGCCATCCCATTGGCCGCTGGTGGCATTGACCACCGCGCCGGGTTTACCCAGGCTCGCATCCCAGCAGCCGATCGGCGTCGACGCCGTGGTATCCGGAATCTGCCCGGGATTCGCCCACCAGTTGGCTACCTTCAGCGAGGTCCCGCCCAGGACGGCGGAGACCATCTGCCATGGCGGCACGTGCAGGGCAGACGGCTTGGAAATCATCTCCACGCCGCTCGACAACATGTCGTTGGATACGGTGGTGCTGGTGGACTTCTTGCCCAGCGCGGCCACCAGTGACTGGATATCCGTCGGGCCACCGTTGGAGACGATCTGCGCATCGGTCGGATTGGTCGCGACGCTGGCATTGCCCAGCGCCTTGAGGACTTTGGCCAGATCGTCGTGGGTCAGGCGCAGGGCGAAGAAATGTTGGCTGAACTTGATATTGTTGTCGTTGGATACGCAGCCCAGCGTATTGCCGGCCGCCCGAGGTTGGGCCGCGCTGCCCGAGCCGGGCCACGATGGCGTGGTGACCTGCAGAAGTATCCCGTTGCCGTCGTCGTCCCAGGCCACCATGCCCTTCGAATGCGCCCAGGGCGCCGAACACTCCTGGTTGCAGCCAGGTATCTGCGGATCGTTGTAGAACTGGTCGTTCCAGACGACGTAGTAATACTTGCCCGTGTATATCTGCCCGAAAGTGGCGCCGAGTGGATCATCGGCACTTTGTCCCAGGCAGGTGGCGCCCTTTGTCAGGCTGCTTTCGTCGTCGGTGGCGAATACGAACTGTTGGCCGACGTCGCGCGTGGATGGCGTGCCGCCGAAGGGGCAGGTTTCCTGCTGGGCGGCTCCGCACAATGGGAACGCCTTGGCGTTGAACTTGAAGACAAACCACCAGTTGACCGGGTGGTCCGCGGAAGACAGGGGCGAGGGGGATGAGCTGGCATGCACCCGCCTGGCAAGAGTGCTGGATGACTGAACGTGCGAAACGGGTTGCGATGTACAACCCCATAGAGCCATCCATAGCGACATCAGGATCAGCCAGGAGAATCGACGGATGTTCATGACTCTTTTCCTCCCAAGCGGGGTTTCCAGGTCCTGAAAGTCGGAGTATCTCTATCGCTCATGTCAATCCGGCAACAGCCCAAGCGTCCTGGCTTCGTAAATCGCCTCAGCCTTGGAAGTAACCTTGAGCTTGCTATAGATGCGCCGCACGAACGACCGCACGGTGAAATGCGACAGTTGCATGAGCCGGGCGATTTCCTGTGCCGTGAAACCTTTGGTAATGAGGTCGAGCACTTCTTTCTCGCGCCCCGATAACAAGTGAGGCGGGGCTGTGGGCTCGGGCGTAACGCCGGTGCTGGCCATGCCTTGTCGAAAACGAGCGAGAATCTGCCGCGCGATGATCGGACTGATCGGGCTGCCGCCACTGGCTACGCTACGAATTTCTTCGACTATCCTGACCGGTGAGCTGTCCTTGAGCAGATAGCCGGCGGCACCGGCTTCGATCGAGCGCATGACGTGCGTTTCGTCGCCAAAATGGGTGCTGACCAGGATGCTGCAGCTTGGCCATTGCGATGCCGCCGCGCGGATGACATCGATCCCCGAACCATCGGGCAATCCCAGGTCGACCAACAGCACGTCTACCGGTGGTCCTTGCACTATCGCCAGACCTTGCGCGCGGGTATTGGCCTGTCTGGCCAGACGCATATCCGCCGCGGCGCCTATTGCCTGGCTTATGGCCAGACAAAAATCAGGGTCGTCCTCGACGATCGCGATATTAATCAGGGGCGGATTTGAATCAATGCTCGCGGCTTCCATTAGTCAATAAATATACGGCGGATTTCCATTGCCAATTGTAGCGCCTTTGTTCTACAGACAATGCCACGGTTATAAATCAAATTTCTGCCGGTCAGGGAAACGGGTTAACCGGTTTTCCCGCTTGCAGCTATTGGTCGCATGGCTACAGGCATCTCTCTTGCGGCCGTCATCAGGGGGTAAAAACCATGTCGCAGATCATTGGTGGTTGGGGCGAGTTTAATTACGACGTATCGGCTGAAGCCAAGGCCGTGCTCACCGAGGCCCTGGGTGGCCTGGTCGGCGTGAAGTACGTGCCTCTGGCCGTTGCCACCCAGGTGGTGGCAGGGACGAACTACTGCTTTCTTTGCACCGGCACCAGCACTTCCTTGCCGTCGCCGAGCTTTCCGGCGCTGCTCTATGTGTACAAGCCGCTTTCGGGCGAAGCGCATCTTACCGCGCTCAACCCGATCCGGCCCTGATCGCGGCCGCAGGCTGCAAGGTGCTTATTCCGCGGCGAATGTCACCGTTCGTCGCGTCAGCAGGTACAAGCCAACAGGAGAAAAAACATGGCTGGATTCAAAGTATTCAACATGACCGACCAGGATGTCTGGATCACCATCTACGAGCCGTTCGGCAGGCAGATCGGCTATGGCAATGTGCCCAAGGGCGGCAGCCATGAGTTCACTTCGGGTTTTTACGCCATCGGTTCGCGATACAAGCTGCTTGCCGAATACCCGACCAAGGAGCCGCATCTCTGGTCGACCACGACGGGTCAGTATCTGACAAAAACGGACTACGACTCGATCAATATTCTTGGCAATTCAACAGGCGGTTTTTGGCAAAACCCTTGATTGCGTAACTGTGGAGACTCAAGGGCGCGTTTGTGCGCTCTTGAGTCGGCAAGGGCGGGTCGCTATACCCTCCGTCTCACTTTATTTTCAGCCACGCGACATTATCGAATTCATTTGTCACGGGCTCCAAAACTCGCGATATGCTCAGGAAATGAGAAGCCTGCCCGTGCCGCCCTTTTCCATTGTGGTGGCTATATTTTCCTTGATATTGCTGGCATTTGTGCTCACGGGATATGCGGGCCTGAGACATAATCCATCCCCCGATATCGCCCAGCATCTGACGCACGCCGACTGGCAGGTTCAGGACGCCTCCGGCTTTACCGCACCTCCGGCGGAATGGCGCGACACCGATCTACCCGATGCATGGAAACCGGTGACGTTGCCACTGGCCCTGCCGATCGACCTGTTGCGCCAGGCCAAGGCAGGGGCGGCTACGCATACCACTCAGGTGACGTGGCTCAGGCTCACAACGCCTAAAACACCCGATGGGTCCGGTCCCTTGGCCTTGTACGGCGCGAGGGTAAAAACCGATGGGACCATCGCCATATACGTCAATGGCCGCCTGGTACATCGAGCGCAGCAGGAGGGGCCGCTATGGAACAGCACCCGCACGCCGCTATGGGTGGCCCTGGATAAACCGGTAGACGGTTCGCCGACGGTACGGGGAATGGAGATCTTCATTCGTCTCGAGCATTCGCAGGACACCCAGGTTGCGTTGTCATCGGTATGGCTGGGGCAGGCCACTGCCTTGCGTCCGCGTTATCACGTACGCCAATGGCTGCAGCAGGAGTTGCCGGGCATGTTGAATGCCGCGTTCATGGCCGTTGGCGTATTCGCGCTTTTTGTATGGTTCAAGCGCCGTCATGAAACGGGCTATGTGTACTTCTTCGTGCTGGCGACCGTATCGTTTCTGCGCGGGCTTCATTTCTATGTTGCCGTCCCCATCGGCAACGACTGGTTTGCCTGGTTCACAGTCAATTCGCTGTTGTGGCTGGTGACGGTGGTGCATCTGTTTATTTGCCGGCTGAATGGGCGGCCGCTGCGCGTTGTGTCGCTTGGCATGACGATCGCAACCATACTGGTCGGCCTGTTGACCTTGCCCCCGCTGGCGGTCTGGCCCAACACGCCCAAGGTCACGCCTTTGATCTATGCCGCCGCCGGGCTGACCAGCGCCATGGTCAGTATCGCCGGCTGGGTGCTGGCAGGGCGTCACTCCAAGGAGGCTCGGCTGGTATCGGCGGGCCTGTTCCTGTGCACCTTGCTGGGCGTATCCGACTGGGCGGTGCAGAACAACGTCATCAGTCCGGAAGGCTGGTATCTGGGCGCTTATACCAATGCGATCACCTTCGCCACCTTCGGCATTCTCATGTATCGCCGGTATGTAGCTGCGATCGGAGAAGTGGAACGGATCAACGCCAGCCTGGCGCAACGCTTGCAAAGCCGTGAAACGGAACTTGAGCTGACCCATCATCGATTGCGCGAAGCCGAAACGCAGCGGGCGATCAGCGACGAGCGGCAAAGACTGATGCAGGATATGCACGACGGCGTCGGTTCGTCGCTGATCAGTGCCATTCGCCTGGTCGAGCATGGGGGCTTGAGCGATCAGAAATTCTCGCAGATCCTCAAGACCTGCCTGGACGACCTGAAGCTGACCATCGACTCGATGGAGCCGATCGAAGCGGATTTGCTGCTACTGCTCGCCACACTGCGGTTCCGTCTGGGGCCGCGTTTGGAAGGGGCGGGAATTACGTTGCTATGGGAAGTGCGGGAACTGCCTGCGCTTCACTGGCTCGATCGCTCCAGCGCGCTGCACATCTTGCGCATCGTCCAGGAAAGCTTTTCCAACATTCTTCATCACACCCAAGCTGCGCGGATTCGTGTCGGCACTGCGTTGGAAGCGGACGGCGTGCAGGTATCCATCGAAGACAACGGGCAAGGCTTCGATGTGGAAAAGGCACTTGGTTCTGCCACCGGACGTGGTTTGCATAACCAGCGGCGCAGGGCCGAAGCCATCGGCGGCAAGACGACATGGCATTCGAGCCCGGGAGGAACACGTTTCACGCTCTGGTTGCCGCTGGAGCGTGCCGAGATTGTTTTAGCGTAACACCGTAGCAAACACAAACCAGGGGGAACACATGTCATTTGAACCCGTACCAGGGCAGTACTACCGCCTCGTCGCCAAACACAGCGGGAAGGTTGTCGAAGTCCATCACAACAAGCCCGAACGAGGCATGCCGATCCAGCAGGGCGATTGGGTCGGTGGGGAGTATCAACAGTTCCAGTTTCACAAGACCGGGCGGTACTACAACATCGTGGCCCGATTCAGCGGACGAAGTTTCGATGTGCCTGGCGAGTCGACCGCCGATGGTGTGGGCATCATCCAGTGGGACAGACACGACTATTCGGCCAATCAGCAATTCGAGCTGCTGCCGGCGGGTGATGGCGCGTACTACATCGGAGCGCGGCAAAGCCAGAAGTTTCTCTGCATGAAAGAAGCCGGGACAGCGTATGGGGTACCGCTGGTGCAGCAGATATGGAACGGCGGCAAACACTTCCAGTTTTCGCTCGTGCCATGCGGGCCAACCATCGAGCCTCGCGCCCTGCGCGAAGCGGTGCTTCGTGGTGTGGATCCCATTCGCGATTCCGTGCTTTCGCTGGTCAACCTGATCCCTACGGCCGGTGGCGGCGTGAAGTTTCTTCTCGGCCTGTTCTGGCCGGAAACCGACGGAGCCCTGGTCGATCAGATTCGCGACTACGTGCGCAATGTCGCCCGACAGATGATCGACGAGGAGTACCTGAAGAACCTGGCCAAGGACATGGAAGGTATCAAGAACAACCTCAGGCAGTATGCGAAAGCTACAAGAGGTGCAGACAAAGGTACGTGGATGACGGCGGTATTGCAGAAGCTCGAATCCTCGCAACCTTATTATTTCGACGAGCGCGCGCCAGAGAAAACGCTTCCGCACCTGCTCACGCTGGGCACGATGCATCTGTCCGCATTGCGCGAGCGCTACGATAAATTTGAAGAGCTGTACGGCAAGAAATCCGACGATCCCGAGGGATTGCTCAAGGATCTGCAGGATCGCGTGACGCTTTATGTCGATGGCGCAAAGAAGGCGCGCGCCAAGACCCTGGAGTGGCGCCTCAAATACATCGAACTGTCCCAGCAAATGACCTACGTCAATGGGCAGGCGCACCATGACGTCTTCGTGGTCGAGGATCGTTACGACGGGTTTCGCTATGTCGCCGACACGGGTTATTTCGAGCGTAGCCGCACCGAAGGCAAGGAGGTCTATGAGGAGCGCAAACGCCAGGTCACGGAGGAGTTCAATGCGGAGCTGGATGCGTTGTTTGGTCCCGCGCTCGTCTGGCGATATATCAATCCCGCGTTGAAGGAGTTGCCCAAGACCGTGCGCGTCACGTCAAAGTCGGGGCTCTTCGGCGCCAAAAGAGGCACCGAATTCGATGGCGAGAAGGTCGTTGCATCGAACATTCCGATCACCGAGATCGGGATCAATCTCAACACGGCAGGTGACCGGGTTCTTGGGCTTCACATCAAGCGTGGCTCGGGAGGCATGAGCACCTGGGGTGCCTATACAGCGTCGGGCAACAAGCGAACGCATAACCTGGGCAAGGACGAGTTCATCGCCGCCGCATACGGCACCCATGGTGGCCCTGGCGATCCGTTGTATTCGCTCTACTTCGTGACCAACAAAGGGCACATCGTTGGCGGCGGCCGACGCGACATCGGCAAGCCCTGGGGCAGCGAACCGCCGATCGGCAGCGAGACGCAATTCGAAACCGTCTTTGGCTGGGCCAGTAACGACAGGATCGAAGGCCTCGGCTTCAAATGGTCTTACGCTCGCAAGGAATAATGGATATCGCTTGATCGACAACCACGCGCGGTCTCAATTCGGGAGACCGCGCGTGACGCATGCCCTGATCAGAAATCGTACGTCACTGAGAATCGGGCGTAACGCGGGTCTTGCGTATACAGCGGTACGCGGTAGATCGTGTTGAGCGTATTGGCCGGGCCCTCGCTTGCGGGGTAGCGGAAGATGGCTCGCTGCTGGTTGAGCACATTGAAGACGTTCGCCGAGAACGCCAGCCTCGAGTCGGCCCATGCGGGACGATAGGTCAGCCCCAGATCGAGTTGGAATGTCCAAGGTAGACGCCCATGGCTGCCGGGAGGCGAGGGCATGCCGTTGCACCAGCGATACGAACTGCCGTACGACACCGGATCGGTATGGTCGGGCCCGTAGTAGCCGGTGCAGACTTCCGGCGCGCCTGAAATTGCCTGCAGATTGCCGGAGACCTGCCATTCCGGCGTGAACTGCCAGTAGCCATAGGCCTTGATGGCATGTGTATGGTCGTTGCCCTGCGGGCCGTTGGAATATTCCATGACGTAGCGATTGTCCCAATCCACGCTACCGGCGGCGCCGCCTTGGCGTGTATCGGTTCGCTGTTGGCCTTCGGTATTGCCGTAGCTGCGCGAAAAGACGTAGTCGAGCTTGCCGTACCAGGTGCCATCGAAGCTGTGTTCGAGGAACATTTCCAACGAGTAGTAGTTACGCTTGAGCTCGGGAAAGCCGATCTCTTCACGGCTGAGCGGTACCTCGAACGGATGGCCGCTCGGGTCGAGCAGGGTGAAGGTATTGCCCGCGCCACCATTGACCAGATAACAGCTATTGGTGGATCCCACGGTGTAGCCGAGCGCAGCGGCCTTGGCATTGATCAGCGACACGTCGCAGAAGTCGTCGATAGCACTCAGCAGCTTGCGATAGGTTGCCTTGGCGCCATAGACCCAGTGATCGCCGAAAGACTTATCGAAGCCGAGGATGTATTCATCCTGATGCTCGGCCTTGAGGTTCTTGGCCGCGACCGTGCGTGGATCGGGCGGGATGCCGTAGGAGTTGTTGGCCGAGACCGGCTCGCTGATCTGAGTCAAACCCGTCGGTGCGCCCGTGGTCGGATCGATGCCGCCATAGGTGTAGTACTGCTGGGTCGATATATAGCCGGCCGCTGCGCCCGTGGCGGGATTCAGCGGCAAGCCCAGGTAATAGCGTCCTGCATTGGCAAAGACCTTGAAGCTGCTGTCGCCGTTCACGTCCCACGACACGCCCAATCGCGGCGCCCATTGCGGCTTGGTCTGCTTGATGAAAGGTGCGCCGAACTGGTTGTAGTCGGTGAACTGGTCATTGCGCAGACCGATCGACAGCAACCACCGGTCGCTGACCTGCCAGTTGTCTTCGATGTATTGCGCACGCTGGTCGGAACGTACATTGACCAGGTTGCCGACGACGTTGCGGCTGACGTAGTAGCCTTCCGCACCATTGGCAAAGCCGGCCGTGCCAGGCACGAAGTTGACGCCCGGCGCATCGGAAATAGGCTGGGTGGGGTCGGCCTGCTGACCGTAGCTCCAGACATAGCCGGGGCCCGGGCTCGACGTGCCGAAGGCGATCACCTTGGACTTCACATTGTCGATACCGGCCGAAAGCGTGTGGTCGCCTAGCTTGTACTCCAGATCGAGGCGGAAGTTGGTCGACTTGTTGCCGCGACGCGGGTCGCTGATATCGTCTACCTGATTGTTGTGAATCGCCGTGCCGCCGTTAAGTGCGGGATTTTCATTCTGCGAGCTGTCGACGCGAACCAGCGTGGGGTCGTATGCGCCCGGCTGATCGTAGTTCTTGCTGTTCATCTCACCGTACATCGCGCTCAGCGTGAGATTCTCGGTGATATAGCTGGTGTATTTGGCCACCCAGAGGTCGCCGCCGGTCTTGGTGTTGTCGACGGGGCCGATGGTGCCCGTGCGATGGAGATCGGCGTAATCGTAGCTATAGCGCGTTCCGCTGCCTTCGCGCTTGTCCGCGGCACCGGTCAGTTCAAAGATATTGTTGTCGTTGATGTTCCAGTCCAGTTTGGCGTACCAGCGCGGACTGCGGTAATCGATGGTCGATGCCGGCGTATTGTTGCCGACCTCGTTCACATTGTGCTGGCCGACCTTTTCAAACTCACCGGCGACGAAGAAAAACAGCTTGTCCTTGATCAATGGGCCGCTCGCGTAGGCGCTGACGGTCGTGGTCCATTGTTCGTTCTGGCTACGTGGCTGATAAAGGCTGCCAGCCGGAGCGGAAGCGGGGATGCGCGCGTAGTGCAGATCAGTCTGGTCGGCGCGTGCCCACTCGGGCTCCCATAGAATCTGAGCACCAAAATGCCAATCGTTGCTGCCACGCTTGCCGACCTGGCTGATGACGCCACCATCGGAACGACCATACTTCGCGCTGTAGCCGCCGGTATAGACCTCCTGCTGATCGATGGCGCCGTAGGGCAACTGCAGGCCGCCCTCGGCATTCAGCGGATCGGTGGTGTTGAAGCCATTGACGTAGTACGCATTCTCGTTGGACGCGGCGCCGCCGAAACTGGCGATGGAGTGACCCGTGTCGCTCTTGAAATTGCCGCCATTGTTGACCACGCCAGGCGCCAGACGCGCGATCGCCTCGGCATTGCGTCCCAGGGGGAGCTTGGCCAATTGTTGTGAGGTGATCACGGTGCGCGAATCGACGCTGGTGACGTCGATGCTGGGCAGGGCATTGCCCGTGACAGTGACACCGGATAGTGCCGTGACGTCCCCTTGGGTTGCTGTCGTGGGTGCCGCAAACGACACATCGGTGCCTTGTCCTACGCGCAGGCCGACATCCTTGCGCGTATCGACGGGCTTGCCATCGCGCATCAGCGTGACCGTATAGCTGCCAAGCGGCAACTGCGACACCGCATAGCGCCCTCGCGCATCGACAGGTACTTCACGTCGAATGCCCGTCCCGCTCTCGACAACGACGGACTGGTTGTCGCCGGCCGGTACGCTGCCGTTGATGCTGCCGGTAGTCGACTGTGCATGGGCGACTGTCAGGGTGCCGATGCCTGCAACAATGGCAAGAGTGAGCGCAGTGGTACGAATAAAGCAGGTGTTGTTCATGCATTCCCCGGGGAGTGAGAGCCGAAAATCCGGCAACAGGCACCCGCGGTACGCCACTAAGTGGGTACCGGGTTCGCTACAGGCCTGGGTCACACCCTCCCCGTGCCTCGATCGCACAAGTGCCTACTTGTCTCGATCCAAATAGGCGTTCGTAGGTTTACACGATGAGCGGGAGCGTGTCTAGCGAGGCATGAATGTGCATGGATGGACGTATAGCCATCCAAACGATTGGTGCGAAGCAGCACGGAGGGATCTAAATGCGCGAATTTGATCGGGTTCTTGATTGCACGCGTATGGCGAATGCTGTTGCCATCGGTGCAAGGACCGATGCGGGAAATGCGAACGCGAGCACAATATGATGCTGTGATGGAATGGGGTGGGGTCGCAACTGAAGTCGCTCCTACAAACTCAGGCAGGCACAGCTAGCTTGTAGGAGCGACTTCAGTCGCGACCAGGCCATATCATTCACATATGCGATTGATGGTCACCTTGAAGCCGGCGCTCGGTATTCAATTGACGAAGCGCGATGCTGAGGCCTATCCGGTAACTGCTGCCGATATTGCCGTTGATAATCACGGTAGCGACCCTGGCATGATGAGGACTGCCGCGTTCCAGCTCCGCGCCGAATTTCTCGTGGACCTCGATATAGGGGGCTGCCAATTTATCGAGAGCACCGGCCAGGCCGGCTTCCGGGTGCGCGTGTGCCTGCGTTGCCAGGTCACCTGGGTCGAGCAGAACGAATTCGGTGGTATGGGACTTGATGGAACACACTTGAACAACAAAGTCCCGCAGATCACCACAAGTGCACAGCTTCAGCGAGCGACCCGCCGTATGAGCTTGTTGCTGAAGTTGAAGTAGCAAATCCTGTGTGAAAGAGCTGCCGGCCGCGTGCGGCCCATGAACGATCAATATACTCACGGTATCGTGCTTGTTATCGCTCCGCGGAGCGGATGCGGAATGCTGCATCCGGAGGGCGTAAAGGGGCTACGCCGAAATCGCGCGGTCGCGTAAATTTTCCGCCTTGGGCTGAATCCGGGTTGGCCGCATGCCCACTCTTAACGCGCCATAAGGCAAACTACCCACTTTATCGACTTGTCATCGGCGAAGAGGTGGTTTGCATGGGAGTAGTGATCAGTCCGCTTGCAAGGAAGTTGGCTCCACCCAGCCTGCTGGTCGATATCCCCAAACTGCTTGCCGCCTACGTCGATTTACGCCCGGACCCCAGCGTGCCGGCGCAGCGCGTGGCTTTCGGCACCTCGGGTCATCGCGGTTCGTCGTTCGATCGCAGTTTCAATGAGTGGCATGTGTTGGCCATCAGCCAGGCGATCTGCGAATACCGCACGTCCAAGGGTATCGACGGCCCGCTGTATATCGGTATCGATACCCATGCTCTTTCACAGCCTGCGCTGGAAAGTGCGGTGGAAGTACTGGCCGCAAACGGTGTGCAGGTCATGCTTTCGTTGAACGGCGAATTCACGCCGACGCCCGCCATTTCGCATGCGATCCTGATGTACAACCGTGGGCGTACGTCGGGGTTGGCCGATGGCATCGTCATCACGCCTTCGCATAACCCACCCGATAACGGCGGGTTCAAATACAACCCGCCCAATGGCGGGCCGGCCGATACCGATATTACCGGATGGATACAGAACCGCGCCAACGCGCTGTTGGAAGACGGCATCAAGGGCGTGCGCCGGATGCCTTTCGCTCAGGCGCGCCATGCGGCCACCATCTATGAGTTCGATTATCTCGGTACCTATGTTGCCGACCTGGCCAACGTGGTCGATTTCGATGTCATGCGTGGCGCGGGCCTTCATATGGGTGTCGATCCGCTTGGCGGTGCCGGCGTGCACTATTGGGGCCGGATAGCCGAGCACTACAAGATCGACCTGACCGTCGTCAGTGAAGTCGTCGATCCCCAGTTTGGATTCATGACGGTGGATTGGGACGGCAAGATCCGGCTCGATCCTTCGTCGCCCTATGCCATGGAACGATTGATCGGTTTGAAGACGCAATACGACGTTGCCTTTGCCTGCGATACCGATCATGACCGGCATGGCATCGTCACGCGCAGCAGTGGGCTGCTCATGCCCAATCACTACCTGTCCGTGCTGATCGATTACCTGTTTCAGCACCGACCGCAGTGGTCCAGGGACGCCGCCATCGGCAAGACCCTGGTCAGCACCGCGCTGATCGATCGTGTCGCCAAACGACTGTCGCGCAGGCTTTATGAAGTGCCCGTTGGCTTCAAGTGGTACGTCGACGGCCTGCTCGATGGCTCGTTGGGTTTTGGCGGCGAAGAAAGCGCAGGCGCATCGTTCCTCAGTCGTGACGGTTCCCCGTGGTCGACCGACAAGGACGGCATCGCGGCAGCGCTGTTGTCCGGCGAAATCGCTGCGCGTCGAGGCCGCGATCCGGGAGAACTCTATCGCGAGCTTGCGCTTGAACTGGGAACGCCGTACGCCTCAAGGGTCGACGCGCCCGCCGATCCTGCACAAAAAGCGGTACTGGCGAAACTTTCGCCGCAGCAGGTGCAGAGCGCCGAACTGGTCGGTGAAAAAATCGAACGTATCCTTGATAGCGCTCCAGGCAATGGCGCCAAGATCGGCGGCATCAAGGTCGAGTCCGCCAGCGGCTGGTTCGCCGCGCGTCCGTCGGGCACCGAAAACATCTACAAGATTTATGCGGAGAGCTTCAAGGACGAGGCGCATCTGCAATCGATCCTGGAAGAAGCGCAGCAGATCGTCGATACCGCGCTCAAGGTTTAACGGTGCGGAGCTCGAGGTGGCTGCAAGTCAGCTCGAAGCTCCATTCATCGCGACGCCAGGTCAATGCAGAGCAATCAACCGCTGCTCAAGTACCTCAAGGTTGGGGACAAACCAGAAGGTGTTTCCGCCGTTGGCCTCGAGCACCAGATCGCGAAAAGGGTTGCTGCGTTCCACCCACGGTGTGACGTCGCCCACAATGGCAAGCTTCAGACGATAGTTGACCAGTTTTTGCACGATGGCTCCGGCCAAGCCGGTGCTGAGTCGAAAAAAATCCTCAGTCAACGAATTCACCGACAAGGCCAGCCAGCTGGCCTGATATTCGTACGCCTGGCTGATCAGCGTGCTAGCGTCGTGTTCATGCGCAATAACGGGAGCGTTTTCCGCGTACACCCATACGCACTCGGTGCCGATGTGGCGGATTTCATGGGAAGTATTTTTTTCCATACGCGATCTATCAGGTGCGAGGAGTAAATTCCAGGCGCAATCCTCCAGGCATGGCACAGATAAAATGCTTTCTGTCCATGCCGGGGCGCACAGGGCCCGGCGGGAACTCGATCGTCACGCCGGGATGCCTGGAGACCTTATCGAATAGCGCAAACAACGCTGCTTCGTCGGGAACGGCGAGCGCCAGGTGATGAAGGCCGATATTCGCGCGGCGATCGAATGCAATGGCCGTGGCGGGATCGGCGACACGCCAAAGCGTGAGCGTGGTGCTGCCGTCGGTCACAAAACCCGAGGGGTAGTTGTCGTTCCTGCCGACCTCCTTCCAGCCAAGGGTGTCGCAAAAGAAAGCCATCGCGGCATCGAGGTCGGGAACGGCCAGGCCGACATGATGCACACCGCAGGTCAATGCTTCGCTCATGTTTTTTCTTGCGCTTGAAAAGAAATAGCGTTGCATAGATTGCCATGGCTTGCCAGTTTCCGAAGGCATGCTTTTCTGCCTGTTTCGGATCGGCACCGGCACGCATCATGGGTGCTTGCGGCAGCACCATCGCCTTGGCATGCTGCCTCACCTTGGATAAGGCGCCATGCATGGCCATGATTGCAGATACCACCCGGGGTTACTCCGACGCGGTCAGGCAGGCCATTGTTCGCCAGCAGCAACGCTATGCGTACCCCGAGTCGATGGCGGATGCCTCTGGCCCGCACTCGCAGGTACTGCGCCGGTCGTTCACCGTGGCCAACGAACCTGTCGGCTTGCAGATGCGCGCGTGGAGCGAGTATGTAGGGAGGACGCTTGACGTGCCGCTGTCGCGGGCACAGATAGCGAAGGGATTCGATGGACACATCGACACCTACGTACTTAAGGATCTGGTGTATCTGGATGTGCGCACGGATCCGTTATTGCAGGCCCGCACCGCGGCACGTATTTCTACCGACAACGTGCGGGATTTCGTTTTTCACGTTGCCGTCGAAGGCATTGTCGAAACGACGACAGGTCCTTCCCGCCGTGAGAAGGCATCTCAGTTCACGCCGGGGATCCTGGCGCTCGATATGGGCCAGCCCATGCACATGGTGCGGCCGATGCGATCGCGCATCATGGCCTTCTTCCTTCCGCGCCATGTCGTTGAATCGGTCATTTCCGATCCGGAGTCCCTGCATGGTCGGGTCATCGGCTATGACACACCGCTGGCTCGCCTGCTTCCGCGCCATCTGGCGATACTGCGTCATGAATTGCCCACGATGACTTGCGAGGAGATGGATAGCAGCCTGCGAACGGCAGCTCATCTACTGATGGCGGCCTTTGGGAAACAGCGCCGCCTGGGTAGCAGGGCGCGCGCCGCAGCGCGTGCCGCGATGCATGTTCAGATCAAGCACTACATCGAGGCGAATCTGCGTCGAAGGGAGCTTTCTCCCGAGGCCATCCTCGGCGCGTTCCCGCTGTCGCGCCCCACGCTGTACCGGATGTTCGAACACGACGGTGGCCTTTTTGCCTACATCCGGCATTGCCGTTTACAGGAAGCGAGCGACCAGTTGGTACGCTCTCCGGCGACGCCGGTGGCTGAGGTCGCCCACAGCCTGGGCTTCGGCAGCTCTTCGGACTTCAGTCGTGCCTTCCACCGGACTTACGGTATTGCGCCGTCGGAGTTCCGGGAGCAAGGGTTGGACTGGCTGCAGCAGCGATGCATCGATCGCCAAAGCGCCCAGGTGTATTTTAGTCGGGCGTAGAGAAATACGGCGTCTCACCACTACCTCATCTCGGAGATCTCATGAAGCGCGTTACGGGAATAGGCGGCATCTTCTTCAAGGCCAAAGACGCCCCGGCATTGCGGGCCTGGTACAAGCAGCACCTGGGCATCGACGTCCAGGCTTGGGGCGGCACGGCGTTCACCTGGGACGACGGTGACGGCAACCCGGTTGGCGGAACGACCGTATGGTCGGTCGGGTCCTCGGGTAGCGATCAGTTTGAGCCCGGCACCGCGTCCTTCATGATCAATTACCGGGTGGAAGACCTTCTTGCCCTGGTCAAGGTCCTGCGGGAAGAGGGCTGCAACGTGCTCGAAAAGGTCGACGAATCCGAGTACGGCAAATTTGCCTGGGTCATCGACCCGGAAGGCAACAAGGTGGAGCTCTGGCAACCGCCCGAGGGGCAATAAGTACAGCGCTGGCCGGATCATCTATCCCGGCTGCATCAGGTTGGATGGGCAAAAAAAAAGGCCGGCGGGCCGTGGGCTCGTCGACCTTTCGGTACAGCAATCGTATCGCCAGAATCGTGCAAGAGAGCAACGGATTTCTGTCATAGAGATTAAAGCGACATGTCTCCGCCCGACATGTCATTTCGAGCCAGATACAGGGTGCATCGGGCAGGGTTCTCAGGCCGGCTGAGGTAAATGGCCTCAAATGACCATGGGTTGCCGCTATGCGGACTGCTCGAAAGAGTTCCGCGCCTGAAAGAATGTCGTCTGCATGCATGGGTGTTGGACCTCGCCTTCCACTCGGCCCAAGTGCATTGAACAGACCTGCCGGCCTCAGGGTGCTCGCATCTAATTGATTGTATTTGTGGGGAAATATATTTCCCACAACTCCCGCATAGGGAAAACGCATGCGCATCTTCGCTGCGACGTGAAGCATCGGCTCGCCTGACGTTCAGCGAATTCCACAACGCCTTGTGGAGCCGCCGCCAGGTCATGCGCAAGGTGCAGATCGATATGAGTGACTGGTTTCGGGCCGACGTCTCGGCCGAGTACGCCGTAGGCCTGCTCCAGCTGATGGAGCGCAGGGGGCTGACCCCGGAGGCATTGCTTCGGGGCACCGGAGTCGGCGCCGCCCAGCTCGAGGGGGATCTTCGACTGACGACCCAGCAGGATGCGGCGTTGCTGGCCAACGCAGTGCGACTGACCGACGACCCGGGCATTGGCTTCGAGCTGGGCCTGAGCTGCACGCTGACCTGGCATGGGCTGCTCGGCTTTGGTCTTATGAGTTGCGAGACCTTGGGCGAAGCCCTCGAGCTTTGGGTCAGGTATCAGGACTTGCGTACCTCCGGGTTTCGCCTGGTCGCGCAGCAGCGGGGCGATTATCTGGAGTTGCACATCCAGGACCTGTCGCCAGGTGCGCCGATGCGCCAATGCGCGCTGGAGCGCCTGGCCACCATGACGGCAAGGCTCGGTCCGCAACTGACTCAACTGCCCATGCCCGATATCGAGATCTGGTTCAAGGACGATCAGCCGGATTATTTCCCTGCCTATCGCGACCGGCTTGCAAGAATCCGATACGCCACCCGCATGTGCCTGGTGCGCATTCCGTCGAGCTACCTTGCGTCGGTCATCGTCACGGCCAATCCCGTTGCCTTGCGGCAGGCCAAGGCACAATACGAAAGCTTGCGTTTCAAATGGGGGCAGGGCGAGTGCCTGGTCGCACGCGTCATGAATCTCATGCCGGTGGCCGACGAAACCTATCCAGGCATCGAAGAGGTAGCACGGGCCTTGTGCATGTCGAGCCGCACCCTCAAGCGCAAGCTGCATGGACTCGGGGTGAATTTTCGCCAGCTCATCGACGATGCGAGAAAGAACGAAGTGCTGCGGGACGTACTCAATACCAGCATGACCATCGATGAAATTGCCATGCGTCGCGGGTACTCCGATGCGGCAAACCTGACCCGGGCGTTCCGGCGCTGGACCGGCGAGTCGCCCAGCCAGTATCGATCCAAGCTGTCGTGCCGTCTGGAGCGAAGTCGATCCACTTCGCGCACTCATCGACGCGGCTTCAGTCCACAAGCAGCAGGAGGGCGCGGACGAGCTGGATGACTTGTGCTCGATGCCGCGGATCGATGGTGAAAATCGGCGCGCTCAATTCCATCTCCTGCACCACCTGATACAGCATGCCAATGCAGAAATGTGGCGACAGATCGGTCTTCACTACGCCGATGACAAAGCCCAGCCCCGGGAAGAGTTGACCCAGCCGGCGGACGTGCTCGACACAGTCGCCAGCGATGTCGGGAGAAGATCCGTCCAGGAGCAATATCGCACCCAGCGCGCCACGCCCGATGATCGCGCTCATGAAGTTGAATCTGGGTTGCCCGGGCAGACCGTAGACATGCAGTGTCTCGCTGTCATCGAGCCGTATGGAGCTGTAATCGAAGGCGACGGTTGTGGTTGTTTTGCTTCCGCCATCGGCTTCCGTCCATGGAACATCGGTCGAAACAGGAGGCGAGTCGGAGATGGCGTGGATCGCCGTGGTCTTTCCGGCACCGACAGGGCCGGTAAAAAGCAGCTTGATGCTGCCGTCAGACGCGATAGTGTTCATGCCCGAACTTCAGTCCAAAGTGGCGCGCGACGCGTTGAAGGATGGAGGGCGCCGGTTGCGACATCCTTCGGGTGGACAGGGCCACGACTTGCGATTCGTCGCTGGTCATCGAGCCGCCCGCCAGGGCCGCCCAGCAGAAGGCATTGACCAGGGTGATGCCCATGCCGGTCCGCTGGGCGAGTTCGCGTACGCTCCATGGCGACTGATGAAGCAGCGCCGCCAGGCGAAGCGAATCGACATCGTCCGCGAGTGCCACGATATCGGGCCATCGCTTCAGGCGAAACGTCCGGTCCGCCAAGAGCGGCAGGCGGGCGTGGTACCGCCGACAGGCGATGACGAGAAAACTGTCGAGGCTGCGCGTGATGTGCCAATTCGCTTCGTTGCGCGTGGTATCGGCCGTGAGGCTCCAGAACCAGCCGATGTTCAAGAGCCGTGCTTCGGCCGCAAGCAGATCGCTCACCGAACGCGCATGGATTCTTCCCGCTGCCGGACGCAGGATGACCGCTACGTTGCCTTGCCTGGCGAGCAGGTCCGTGGGGCACCCTGTTTCACGCATGCAGATATCGAGCAGCCCGGTGACGGCGTTTTTCTCGACCGCTGTGAAAGGAAGCAACATCCCCTTGAGCGCTCGGGCGATGGCAGCCACCGGTGCCTGCCGATCCAGGCGACAGAGCCCCGGGGTGCCGATGTCGTGTCCCTCGAATCCAAAACCGAGTACGAGCAGGCCTCTGCGCTTGGCCACCTCGTAAGCCAGGCGTCCGTATCCGTTTTGCATATCCACGACAAGCACGTCGCAATTGCGCCCTTGCCATGTCTGCATGTCGACCTGCAGCTGCTCGGCGGCGAGCAGGCCGCAAGCCAGCGAGAGCCGTGGCCTGAGTTCATCGGGAACGCCCGCAACGTCTATCTGTATGTGCACGGCACAGCCCTCGGTTCGATCCGTGGTACGGCCTCAGGAAAAATCCAGGGTCTTCTCGAAGGCCTTCAGGTGATGCCGGGCCATCGCAAGATTCGATCGGCCACGGTCGATGATCACGTAGAGAAAAACGGACTTGTTCGATTCGAGTGGCCGGATCAGGTGATATTGGTGTTCCAGACTGATCAGGATGTCTTCGATCGCGCTCTCGATACGCAGCGATTCGGTAACCCGGCGTTTGGCACGAACTACTTCGGCGTTACCGGCAGCGGCCAGGTCGAGGTCGATATCTCCCTGGCTATGCCCCGCCATCAACATACCGCTGTCGGCATCGACAAGCGCGCTGGCTACATAGCCGTCCAGGATTTTCAGTGAGTCGAGAGTGAACTGGGTCATGGCTCTTCCAAAGGAACTGTAAGGATCCAGAATCGGGCTAGGGTTGTGATGGAGGCGGGTCGAGTGATTCGAGCGACCGGGCGATACGGGCGGAAAAATCCAGCGTCAGACGCCGCGCGCGGGCCAGCAGAATGTCGTGCGTCACGCCGATAGCCAGTGCCAGCGATTGTTGTGGCGTGGGAATGTGCGCAATCACAAAGGTGTATTCGCCCATGGAAATCGATGCCGACTGGCAACCGCCGCCATCGAGTTCGTTCGAGAGCGATTCGCAGATGGCAATGATGGATGACGTCATGGCCGCGATGCGGGCAGCGTCGAGGCCCGCATGGGACCGGTGGCCGACGACATGCGCATCGGTCGTGGCGATAAGTGCCAGGCTTACTTCCGGATGGTTGGCGCACAGTTGGGTAAGCGAGTTTTCGCAGATCGCTCGCGGCAATCGGTCTCTCGAAGTTTGTGCGCCAGAAGTGGCGAAGTAATCATGCATATCGTTTGGGTATGGCGCGTACCGTTGCGGCTCTTGGCGAAGGGAGCTTTGATTGCCAGCGAATTGAAAGAGCGCCGGAGTGACATGCCTTTTCGGGATAAAGCGCGATGTTGATGATCGCTGGTCGCTTCGCCAGCGGCCATGGTTGGCGAGGTCGTTTAGCTGTCACTTGAGGCCGGCGACGCGGGCGAGGGTGCAGGCGTCTGTGTGTTGCCTGAGATAAGAAAAACCCGGCATTCGCCGGGTTTTTGTTTATGCACTAGTTGATGATTTCTCGCCAGTTAACGCGTTGCAACGTGCCGTTTGGATTGCTTTGGCGCATGCCTACCACCTGTGGCAGCTGGCCCGCCTGGCCATAGAGCAGCGACACCTGGTTGGTACCCGGTAGCTGCACCTGTTCCAGTTTGGTCGGCGCGGACAGTGCGGTGACCGAGCTCATGATATTGCCTGCTCCGTCGACAAGCACCGACTGTCCCGAGCCGAAGGCAACCGAATAGATGCTGCCGGCAAGCGTGCAAGGGTCGGAGGTCGGTGTCATGGTGGCCCACGAGATCACGTAGGTACCTGCCGCGGAGTCGGGATTGACGACGATGCGCTCGGTTGCGCCATTCTGGCCGGCGGTACCAGTGAGGTCGTAGTACCAGCCGGCATCCGTATCGGCGACGGGTGCACCCTTGGTCAGATCGGTAATCTGATTCAACGTCGGCGTGTTGCGCGTAATCGGCAGGCCCGTCGTGGACGGGTTGACACTATCGCCGTCGCGTAGCCCGTACATGGTCTGCTGCTGGGTGGTCGTCAGGTCGCTGCCGTCCAATGCCTTACCCGTGCCGACAAACACCCAGCGGCGCGTACCCAGACCGGTGGAGGTCAGGTCCAGTTCCACGCGCGGTGCCGTGGTCACCGGTTGGGGCTGGTTCGATGCATCCGTCAGCTGGGCGAGCAAGGTCGGTGCCGGGTAGGCGGCTGAGGTTGCACCCGACAGATCGAAACGCCACACATTGCCGAGCAGGTCGCCCGCGTACACCTGTTCGATGGTGTTGTCGCTCACATCCCTGGTGTAGGCCGTTGCCTGAGTAAGGCCACTCGGGTTGCCGGCCGAACCGACGTTCGTTGGTGTACTGAGCGTTTCGAGCAGTGCGCCGGTCTGGGCGTTGAGCACATAAAGATGGCCGTTCCCGCTGGCGTTGTTGTAGCCGGAGGTCACCAATACCACCCAGCCGTACTTGCGCGTCTTGGCGATGATGGGCGCGCCATACGAGTAGCCCATATCGGCAGCGGTAAATTCCCACAGCACTTTCTGTGTCGCGAGCGTTCCTTCGGTCGTGGCAGTACTGCTGCTCGCATCGATAGCGGAGGGGACATTGGTGATATCGAGCGCGTAGATGCCCTTGCCACCCTTGCCCAGGCCGCCGACAAGCAGGGTGTGCCAATTGGCCGACGCTGCCGTGCTCTGTACCGCGGGGATAACAAGCGCCGTGTAGTTGAAATCGACGTCCGCGACCTGCGGTGTTTCGTCCACGTAGAAATGGTGGCTGTAGCTGTTGGTGGATACGCCGTTCAAGTTGCCCAGGGCGGGCAGGCCGTCGATCAGCGGCGTGCCGTTGGGGCCGCCGATGGTCAGGCTGGGAACATAGGCAAAAAGTTCGCTGCCACCGCCTGCATAGCTGTTGCTTGAGCCAGGCACGGAAAAGTCGCCGGCGAACGCGTGAAGCATGCCGTCGTTGGCACCGGCATAGATCACCGGTGCGCGGCTGGCGACGCTGGTCGCAAAAGCGGTGTAACCCGGATTAGTGGTCTCGCTGTATTTAGGCGACAACGCGTTTTGCACGAGCACTGCCTCGGAGTGCACCACGTCCCCCAGCACATGAGTGCGCGTGCGGTAGGTCGTGCTCTCGTTGCTCGAATCGCCACGGAGATAGTTGACCATGTTGGCGCTGCCCACCGCGGTCTGCTGCGAAGACGACAGGCTGCTATAGCGGAAGGCGACGCCTTTCGTACCGTTGTAGGTCATGATGCGCCGCCCGGAATCCCAGCCATAGGTGGTCTTGGCGGTATTTTGGGCCTTTACCAGTGCATCGAGCTTGGTCTGCGCACTCCAGGACGCGCTGCCGGTCACCGGATTGACCGAGCCCGGGATGGACGCGCTCGCCACATAACCGGTGACATCGCCTGTCCACACCGTTGGGGTGTAGCTCACGGTATAGATGGGGAAGCCTGCGACAGGTGAATAGTAAGGTGCCGACGAGGCGCTCGCCGGTACATTGGTCAGGACACGGCTGAGCGTGACGCCTGGACCGGCGGCGCTTTGCGCTGTCGTGGACACCTTCTTGAAAATCTGTGACAGGCCCGATTGGATCAGATCGGGACGGTTGCCGGGAAAGTAGTTGTCCGGGCGCAGATCCTTGCCGGCTTCGGTGCTGGTATTGGTATGCCAGGTCAGGAAGTTGGCTGGAATGCCATCGCCGTTGACGTCGTTGAAGCCGCCGTATTTCGCCGCCAGCCAATACATGTTTGGACCGGCGGCGCCGCCACCGGTATTGAAGCCGGCAGGGTTGTAGATCTCCTTGCCTGAGGTGCCGTCGTAAGGGCCCGGTTCCAATACATCGACGGTGTACGTATCCACCGTTTGCTTGCCTGCCTGGTCGGGGCGGATATCCTGCGTGTGTGCAAAATAAGCGAGGCCGGCCATGTTATAGGTGGCGTTGCTCGTGCCATTGGGTTCGAACTTGCTGCCAAGCGACGTCCCCGAACCGAACAGCGACGCCATCGTCTTGGGCGAGCTGGCGCCTTCGATCAAGGGCAGATTGCCCAACGCAGTAACGTATTTGGCCGCATCGGCGCCGTTGACAGGCGTCAACGGCGCGCGGGTCGATGTATTGGGCGTGGGACCACCGGAACTTGGAACGCGCGTGTCGTACCACGTGTGCGAGTCACCGATGGTAACGATGGCGTTGGCCTGGCACGTGTACTGCACCGGGTCATTCAGATCGGTACCGGAGAAAGCCGGAAAATTCGTATCGAGGGTGCCGCTGGCGCTCATGCCGCTGGTGTATCCCGCGTCGAGCTGTACCTTCATCAGGTAGGCCAGCGATGCCCAATAAAGATCGGCTAGCGTGTCATACGTCTCGTAACCGTTCGCATAGCCAAATTTATTGAGATAGTTGATAGCACCCGTTTGCGTCGGTGTGGTGGCGCCGGGTGTCTTGGCCGTATCAGTGGGATACGGGTTGGCGGCGAAAATACCCGTCTTCGCATCCCATTCGGACTGGGTGTTGGTTTGTCGAGCGCCGTTACCGTTGTAGGTCGTCGGTCCGTTGTCACGGAGCAAGGCGCGCACCAGGCCGTTGGCAGCGCGGTCGCCCGATGCAAACACGTAGCCCGCCGCACCCACGCGAATGCGCGTGTAGTTTTGCTGGATAAGGCCATCGGGTTTGTTGTAAACGCCCGCATTGGTGTAGTCGGTGGAAGCGTGTGCCGAGTTGCAGTTCGCCTCGAGCATGCCAGTGACGCAAGCCTGCACGGCTACGCTGTAGGTCGTAACGTTGCCATTCTTCGGATTGTTCGAGCTGCCGATATTGCCGGTCGAAAAGCCGCTGTTGTCGGATATGAGGAAGTTCGAGCCTTGCCCGGCCGAGCGGATGTAGACGTCGCTCAGGCCACTATAGGTCGTGTCTCCGATCACGGTGCTGGGCGCAACATTGCCTTTGGCATAGACATGACGATCGGGCATGTTGCCGGTCGAACTTTGCGAGTTCAGATTGGAACGCAGCAGTACGGTAGTCGAGGTGGTGTCGATCGAGCGGTTGCCACCGGTCAGGCTTTGGCGAAACTCGTCCAGAGCCGTCATGGTGGCCCAATTCAACATGCTGCCGCTCCAATGGCTTTTGTTCTTGGAGTCGACGCAGCTGCCGTTACTGGACACCGAGCCTACGGGCTTGAAGTACTGCGCGTTGCTATTGGAGGCATCGGTAATGTAGTCGTAGCACTTTCCATTATCAAAATAGCCCAGATAAGGGCTGGTGGTGCTGTACTTGTAGCCGGAAGCGTCCTTGTACGCCGCTACGGTACCGGTCGGGTATTCCACCGACAACGCGAGCATCAGATTGGCTGGAACGTTCGATGCTGTACCGACCGGCACGTCCGACAGCGTGGTAGTTGCGGCCGACGAGAGACCGGGAACCAGTGTCAGTGCGAGGGCCAGCAGCATCGCTCCGCGACGCTGGATGGAGAATGGGCGTTGAGTCTTGCGCATGGCAGTTCTCGGTACGTTAAAAGATCTCAAGGCATGCACTGGTAAGCGCTGCCGCGTGGTACATGCATTCGATGTTTTGCCGGGGTAGCGGGAGCCACCCGTTTTCAATGGAGCTTCAATGGCAGCCGCTCGCGCGTACGGTCAGCGCAGGACAGTTTGAATATAGCTTTGTGCGTTTCTCGGGCCATCGACGCGCACCGTCAGCCGGTAGCCGGCCGACGCGGCGACGGTGAACCCACCTTGATTCCCCGTGGATGATCCGCCGGTCACCGTTGCTGCGGGAACGAGGCATTGGTTTGGAGCAACGATCAGCGGCGGCCCACTGGTGGGACACAGGCGCTCGATCATGTAGTAGACCTTGTCGACCACGGCCGCGCTGTTGGCCAGCTGCGTCCCTTGCGAACCATTGGTCAGGCCTACCGGGATGCCACGCGAATCCACCGGCTGGATAGATGCGTAATAACCGATGCCGGTATTGTCGGCTTCGCCTATGCCCACGCCGTTAGCGTATAGAAATTGATCGGATACAGCTTTTTGGTAAGCGAGTTCGGCTTCTTGCGAGACGCTCTGCCGGAAAGCGAGCGTGCCTGCCACTGTATTGCTGGTGTCGATCGAGCGCATGAGCGCAAGTGCGGCCAGAAGCGTGGCCAGCAAGACAATGATGGCCAATAGCGTGGAGATCACACCGCGCTGGCTACGTGGAACGAAGCGGGTGGGTGTCATAAGGACTCGATGCGTCATAGTGACATCCTCAGTACCGGCGGGTGATAACGGCATTGCGGATCGGAATCGTGGTGTCGTAGACCTTGTAGCGGTATTGCGGATTCAGGTTGATCTTCGATTGCAGCGCTGCTGGAAGATCGGAGAAAAGCGTCATCTGCGTTGGGCCGGTGTAATCGGTCGATTTCTCTGGCAGCTGGCTGCGCGCCACCACGACAAGGCGAATCGCCTTGATCTGCTGCACGGCCTGGGCTGCGGTTGTCTGGCTGGCGAGAATCGATGCGCTGGACCAGGTGCCACCGACGGCCTTGACCCATTCGTCGATGATGTCATCGCCGAGCGTGCCGCTACCTGGAATAGCGGCGTTGCTGGCGCCGTCGTCCACACCGTAGAGTGCCTTGATCTGCACGATGCCATCGGCGACCGGCAGCACTGTGCCGGCTGTCGGGCCCGTGGTGAGCTGCAGCATGTCGAATGTCGTCAACTGAGCGGTGGTGGTATTGACGCCGTACAGGCTGAAGTTGGGCTGGGCGCCCAGATCGAAGAGGTAGCCGGCACCGTTGAAGCCGGTGGAAGGCACGGAGGCCGCAGACAAACCAAGCGTGTTGGTGGCGGCTGTATTGGTGCTGACCTGGCCAAGCACGCAGTTGCCCACGGTGGTCGTGGCCAGCATGTAGTCCCCCGCGTAGATACCCAGCGAGTTGTCGAGCACGACCGTGGTAGAAGCGGGTGTGCTGGTGACCTTGCTTTTGAACACCGTGCCTGCGGGGTTGCCACCCACAACTGCGATGGTGTCGGGGAGGGCATTGCCTGAGCCATCGACGCCGCCATCGGTAATGAGTACCGGTATGGCGCGCATCGGCACGGGCGTGGCCGGCGACAAGCCGGGCCAAGTGGAGAACGGCGTCGGAGCTGTCGCCGCCTTGGGGATGCGCTGCGTGCTACCGGTATACGCGGTCATCGCGCAGCCCCACAGACCGTAGTTAAAGCCCTGGGTAAGTCCCGAGCCTGCCGTACGTATCTGTCGCTCGAGCTCGTACAGCGAATAGCTGCCATTTTGCTGGGCATCGTCGCCGCTGGTGGTCGTGCGCTTCTGCTGTTCAAACAATGCAAAGGCCGACATCATGGCGATGGTGCATATCAGGCTCACGGTCAGACCGACCATCAGTTCGATCAACGAGAAACCTCGCTGCCGCCGCCATGAGGGGGCGTTTGCCTTGACACGCATCATGCGCGTGGCATCAGTGAGCGATGTGCGTAGAGGTGACATATTGATGGGTACCGGTGTCGCTTGCGGCCTGCCAGAACACGGAAACGGTGACGGCATTGCCGCCATTGGGATCGGTCGTGACGTTGATGGTGGGCGGGTGGCCGGCTGCACCGGGCAAGCCCTGATGTGCCGTTACGTTGGTTACCGTAGCGGCCCACGCCTTGTAGCCGGCACCGCCCGGACTCTGGAAATACGCAGCCAGCTGAGTGGGGTCGGATACCCACATCTGCGCGATGACCTGATCGGCCGCCATCGCCGCGTCGGTACGCAGCTTGGCGTCGCCCGCCAGCTTGGTCGCCGCACCTTGAAGCGCAACCATGCCGACAATACCCACCGAGAAAAGCAGGATCGCAACGATGGCGTCGAGGAGAACAACGCCCCGTTGTGAGCGTGGCGTGCGTCGACCGGGTTTCAAGGACATGTTATGCATGGCGCTACTGGCACCCCTGCGGGCTGACGGTGAGAGCAAGTTGCGGATCGCACATGCGCGTCAAACCGCCGGAAGACAGAGTTATCACCAGACGCCTTTGGTTGGTCTGGGTGTTGCTCGTATCGATACGGATGATGGAACTGGTGCCATACGCCGATGGGCGACCAAGCGCGGTGAACGTGACGCCCGTGCCTGCGCCGGCGCCACTGGTCAGCGCCGTCGTGTAGGAGCCGATCGCGGTGTCGGCACCCACCCGTACATCGGCCGCGCCTTCGTTGCTGCTATAGCTTTGGATCACGGCGGTGCCGGCACCGCTGCATGTCGTTGCTGTGCCCAATGCACACACCTTCCAATCCGCACCGGTACCGCTGGCGGAACTGAATTCGAAACGCACATTGGCGCCGCGCTGGGAAGCCTCGCTGCGCGCAATGCGCAAACCGTTTTGAATCGACTCCGCGGCGGTACGGATGCGCGAATTGCGAATCCAGGTCTGGTAGCTGGGTATGCCAATCAGCGCCAATATTCCGAACACCGCTATGGAGACCAGCAATTCGACCAGGGAAAACCCCGGGGTGCTGTGCGTCTGGCGGTTCACTAGCAGCCTCCGCCTTTGCGCATGATCCAGCACGCCGTATTCGTGCCGCCCCAGCCCGTGGCTGTGCTCAGCGTTTGTCGGTTATTGAAGTTATCGATGCTGTAGGTGAAGCCGGCGACCTGTGTACCCGCGATGCCTACGGCCTTGGCGGTGTACCCGGATGTGGAGCTCGCTGCCGGCGCGCAGTTCAGCGTGAAATAGTTGAGTGTCGGAGAGGCAACGCCACAGGTACCACCGCTGGTATAGGTGCGGTTGTCCTGGTAGTACTGCTCCATGCTCACCCGGTACGCGGAAAGCGCATTGGTAGCATCGGTAAGCTTGCTGCGGATGACGTATTCGGTATAGACCGGTATGGCGATCGCGGAAAGGATCGCAATGATTCCCACCACAATCATCAGCTCAAGCAGCGTAAAGCCCGCCGCGCGACGGAGCGATGGATGCTTACTCATAATGTCCCCTGCTTTTCTGTAGAAGGCGCAGCCTGTTCAGGCCTGTGCTTGCCTATCGGTCGTGCTTGGTCTGGCGTGCTCCGGAGATACCCGAATCTGTCGGGGCCTGAAACGATATGTCGATGCGTTCCTTGCTCCACAGGGCTTAGAAAGCAGCGAAGCCCCTTGGCCGCACTTTAGCTAAGTCCCGCAGTGGGCGGAGCTGGATACCTGCTGGAAAATCCTTACCATTTGGTTAGTTTGAAAGATCTTGCGATGGAGCTGAGGGATATCGGTCGTGCCCGGTCCGGCCAGTTCCGGACATCCTATGGTTAATCGGATAAGGGGAGGCTGTCTCTACGGGCCTGTAGATAGTCTTTATGGGCCACAGCGGAAAAAACGAGACGTCCGGCCGAAGCAACGCGCGAGAGGTCGACGTCAAACGGGAGGCGATCGTGGAGATCGGACGGCCTATCCTTCGAGCCATACGACCCGGAGGATGTCAAAGACGTTGAGCGGCACGTCGCTTTAGATCATTCTTGATAACCGGTATGTCGAGTCATCATTGAGCGGCTGTCGACGTGCAGGTTGGAAGCACGCGGTCTCCAGCCAGCTCGGTCGCTTTGCGCTGGTGTTGCTTCCAGGCATCCATGCTTCCCAACGTTCGATAGAGACATGCTTGCGCCCATGCGGCACGCCAATCGAGTTGCTCCCAGGTCGAGAGTCGACCGCTGATGGCGGTGGCCTCATTGATCTTGCCGTCTTCAAGCAGGCTCAACGTATAAGCCAGGCCGACGTCGACCATCAGCTCGGGCACGCCAAGATGACTGGCCTTGCTCATGGCGAGCTTCAATTGATCGAGCGCCTGCTCGCGATGCCCTTCGGCATTCGCCTGAACGGCTTGCGCCCGAAGCAACAGGATGGCGACCCATTCATCCTGATCGGATGCGGGCAACTGGTTCGCCCAGGTCTGCATGGCGGCGGCGACTAGCCTGATCTGGGTTGCATCGTTGGCTTGCTGCGCGATCAGTACTTGAGTGAGCCTCGCGTCCGCATGATCGTGTTTGTTGCTGTCCCATTCCAGCAGCCCTCCTGAGAGGGCTTGAGAGATCCAGGCCTGAGCCACCTTCGTCTCGCCTCGTTGCAAGGCGAGCTTGGCCAGTAACACGTAAACCGTCGCTTGCAGGCCCGGCTCGCCGTGCGGGTCGAGTTTGATTTGCGCAAGCAGTTGCTCCAGCAACTTGCTGCCCTCCATGCTACGGCCACTCCCCGCCAATGCGGCAGCTCGCTGGAACGTGAGGAGGTGGCGGGTCATTTCCTCCATGAATTCCCATTGTTTTTGATCGATGGGCCAATAGCGCTCCGTCGTGGCCAGTGCATCGGGGTGTTGCAGGAGCATTTTCTGCGAGATGACGAGATCGTAGAGCAGCCCAGGCAAGTATTGGCGCATGCCCATCCGCTGGTATTGCTCGTAAGCATGTTCGATCGTCGGCAGGGCTTGGGCAAAATGGCCGCGCCGCATGTCCAGATCGGCTAACGCCGCATCCATGCCCAGCGCCCCAGCAGTGTCGCCGACCCATGCGTAGTTGATGCGTGCAAGACCATAGTCCGACTCGGCCTGGTCGAATTTGCCTATCATGACCAGCAGTCCGGCGCGTTCGGCATAGGCGTAGGCCAGGTGGCCTCTGCTGTTGTGGGTCTGAAACAGCTGTATCGCCTCGCTGAGCGCTGCAATGCCTTCAGCATATTTGTGCTCGCGAAAATAGACGTACCAAAGGTGGCTGAGCACTTGGCCACGAAGGATGGGTTCCTTATCGGCGGGCAGTCGCTGCAATAGATCCGTTAGCTGCTTCTTGCAGGGATCGTATTCACCTTGATCGCAATAGAACGTCGCTTCGATGAAGGAAAACTCGAGCGTCTGGCGAAGGTCGGGAGGCGCCTTGTCGATCAGTTCGCGCAGGACGTTCATGGAGCCTGCATCCGAGGCGGCATCCATACGCAGCAGGTATTGCGCCTTTTCGTCGGTGGACTTGACGCTGCCAAGCGCCGATGTCCCCATCTGGGCAAGCAGAAAGGCGCTCGCTGAATGCGCCGCTTTCATCACGTTGTCGGACGTCGACTCCGCATGCAGCGTGCGTCCGTTGGCTGCGGTGACTTCAAGCTCGACGTGCCAGCGGTTCTCGGACAGGGCGACTTGCGGATGGATAACCAGCGCGTAAGAGGAAAACCGGGCGGTGTCTTCGTTGCCTTGACCGAGCAGATTGAGCACGGTCTGGCTGTTTTCGACGGGAATCTTGGCTTCCCGCATGTCGCCAGCGATCAGGTCCATGAGACCGAGGCGTAACCACGACCATTCTTCCGGCGCATTGATCCGTGCAGGGAGAACAGCGGTTGTGCCTGGGTTGAACGCGACAGGAGCGGGCTTGCTTATCCACCACAACCCAGCGCCGGCCGTTGCAATAAGCATCAGCAGTGTTGCTATCCATCGCCAACGGCGTAACCAGAACGGTACAACGGGCGGTGAACTGTCGCTGGTAGCGATCGGCGTGCGGTCATTGGGCGCAGTCACCGGATCGTCGCCTGCAGAGACGACGGATGTTTCCATCATCCAGCGATAGCCGATGCGCGGCAATGTCTTGATGCAGCGCGGCTCGTTTGCATCGTCTCCAAGGGCGCGACGGAGCCGGGCGATCGCCTGAGCGACCAGATTTTCGCTGACGCTCGTGGTGGCCCAGACCGCTGCGATCAACTCGTCCCTGCCCACGGGGCGTTCGCGATGCTCGACCAGATAGACCAGGCAATCGAACACGCTGGCGGTGAGGTCGATCACGTCCCCGTTGCGCTTGAGTTCGCGCGCACGTGGGGTGAGTTCGAACTCACCGAAGCGGTAAACGGTCATCTTCGTGTTCGCCATATTGACTACCAACGTTGCAGATTCATCTGATAACCGCAACGGAGCCTTGGCTCTTGTTGGGTATCAGCCTGGAGGTGTCTACGGCTGTTCGTGAGCAGCACGCTAGCTGGCATCGCTTCTACAGGTCAATCGCTTGTCCTCAAGGTAGCCCTGACCAGGGCTCCGGCCAAGCTTACTTTGACGAAGCTTGTTTACGGTTCACTTTCCGAATGGATTCCCTGGACCGCGTAGCCGCCGCGTCATTTGGTGAGCGCCGTATTTTCAACGAACGTAGGATCAGTGCGTGTAGTGTGAAGCTCATCACCCAGATTGGCCTGAGGAGACAGATATTGGGTGCTGTCTCCCTCTGACCGGCGGTGACATCTCGATCCTAGGATGCCCCTGAAGTGTTGTTGGATTGGAAATGGGGGCGAAACGATGCACAGGTTTCTGGTAGCGAGTAAACGTGGTCGCCTGCTTATGGCCGGTGCGGCGCTGTGCCTTCTCGCTCATGCGTTGTCTGCCCATGCCCAGAGCAAGATTGCGCTAGGCGATGGCGCGGTGGCCAAGAATCCCTACGACGTTGCAATCGGACCGAATGCGTTCGCTTCTGGTGATGGATCGAGCGTCAACATGGCGGTCGCGATCGGCGGCGGCGCGCAGGCAACGGCCGGCGCCATCGCCATCGGCGACAACTGGCGCGGCGGCGTGAAAGCGTCAGGTCGCGACTCCATTGCCCTTGGAACCTCCGCGATGGCCACGCAGCAGAGCGGTATTGCCATGGGCGCTGGCTCGTCGGCAACGCAAGCCAACGCGGTAGCGCTTGGCTCGGGCTCAGTAACAGCGGTAGCCGTTGCCACCACGGGCGTCAGCATCGACGGTGCTACGTTTCGATTCGCTGGCATCACGCCCACATCCACGATCAGCGTGGGAAATGCGGGTAATGAGCGCACGATCACCAACGTTGCAGCTGGCCGTATCACAGCGACGAGCACCGATGCGGTCAATGGCAGCCAGCTCTCTGCGTCCAACGCAGTCATCAATGCGTTGGGAGGCCAGGTGTCCAGTTTGGGCAATCGTGTAGCGGTCGGGCTCGGCGGAGCAAGCAGCTACAACAGCGTGACCGGAACACTCAGTACCTCGTTGAGCTATGGCGGTGCGTCCTACACCTCGGTGCAGGGCGTGCTGGATCAGCTAAGCAACACCGTACAAAACATCACCAACGGTGGTGCGCCCAACAAGTATTTTCAGGTGAATGCGACGGGCGCGGCCAGCGTCGCAACCGGCGTGGACGCGATGGCGGCAGGTCCGCGTGCGGATGCCAGCGGTGACCAGAGCCTCGCACAGGGCGGCGGCGCTACGGCAGCAGGGAAGGGAAGTGTTGCCGTCGGCGCGAACACGAGCGCGAGTGGTGTCCATTCGGTCGCCCTGGGGGCCGGGTCCAGCGACGACGGCCAGTCGAATGTCGTGTCGGTCGGATCTTCCACGCAACAACGTCGCATTACCCATGTCGCGGCGGGAACGGACAGCAGTGACGCCGTCAACGTAGGGCAACTCAACGCTGTTCAGGCCGGTGGCGTGCAATACGATCGCCAAAGCGACGGAAGCGTGGACTACGGCAACATTACCCTGGGAGTGGATGGTGCCGGGGCACAGATCCATCATGTCGCCAATGGCACATCGGCCGGGGATGCCGTCAATCTCGGGCAATTGAACGCAGATATCCAGACGGTTCAAAACTGGGCAAAGAATTATACGGATCGGCAGATCCAGGCCATCAACCAGAACATCAGTACCGTAGGTGCCCGCGCCAACGCGGGCGCCGCTGCGGCCATTGCCATGGCGGGTCTACCCCAGGCCTATCAACCCAACCAGAATGCCGCCGCCGTCGCGTTTGGGTCCTTCCATGGACAGGCCGGCATGGCTATCGGCGTGTCGACCATCTCCGAAAGCGGGCGCTGGGTTTACAAGTTGAACCTGGCCAGCAATACCCGCGGTGATGCGGCAGCCAGCGTGGGTGCTGCCGTCACCTGGTAAGAAGGTTTCGCGGCACAACCTAGAGCGCGAAGCGAATCCCGCCCGCTCCACGCCAGCCGCCGCCAAGCGTGTTGTCGGAAGTGCGTGTCGCTTCTACAAAGAGGCTCATTCGCGAGGATATGTCCACGCGACTTCCGAGTGCAATTTCCGATGCCGTGGCACGCCTGCCTGGCAAAGCGAGCGGCACGGTACCGCCATCATAGGAAGCCTCGATCTGCGCGCCGTTTCCGATGGTATGCAGCACAGACACACGACTGTAGATGTTCACTGCCAGCTTTGGCGACAGCCGGGCGCTCTTGCCGAACCATACCCCGGCACGAGACGTGAGCGACTTCAATCGAGCCCTGTCGATACGGACACCATCGACGGCCGTGTAATCGGCACCGGACAGCGTTCCGTATGCCACTTGCAACTGAGGCTCGACGTAGCCACCGCGAGAACCTTCAAAATGCCATCCTGTGGTCAAGGCAACGTCGGCAGCTGTCGAACGGGTTTCGCCACCGGTGGCTTCATGGTTGGAATCGAGTGATCGATACGTCGAATGGATGCGGCCGATGCGGATTTTCGCGTCCAGAAAATAGCCCCTGGCAGAGAGCCATGTGTCGTAAAGCCCCAAGGATTGGCTACGCAGGCGTGCGCGCCCCTGCGATATCCGATCGTCCGATTCGGAATGAGCATAAATAACGCCCAAGAGATTTCGTCCTGCATCGACGACCGACTGCGTATCCGCGCCGAGATTCTCCGTTGTCCAGTGTTGCCGATAGTTTCGCCCGTAGGGGGTATCGCCCTGGAAGTCGCCGCCCGATCCATCCACCCACACGCCGGAGGTCTGCGCGTCGGGTTCCCCGCGAAAGGATTCAGCGCGACGCGAGGTCGCCTGGTCATCGGTGAACCAGAGATTGGCCGATGCCGTAGCCGCATCCCCTGCGGCAAGAATGCCGCTGGCTGGACGAAGAACAGGCAGTTTGATGTCGCCCGTCGGGTTCTGAGAACCCGACCCCTGGTTAACTGCCGTGCCGCCTCCGGAGCCGCCAGTTCCAGAACCATTTCCTGGCGCGTTACCCGAGCCACCGCTGTTTGTCCCTGTACCGGCTTGCCCATCGCCGACAATCTGAATACCTGTCAGAAGCACGCTGCCGTGATCCGTGCTCAAGGCGACTTGCGGCACGTAGGAGAACTGGACCAGCGCATTCTCATAAGTGCCCGACCACTGGCCGGCTACACCTTGAACCGTGTTGAAGAGGGCTTTCGCGTTCGGCACCTGGCGCGCATCGAGGATCGTGATGGGGGAGGAGGCAGGGATCACCACGCCCGTCTTGAGATTCGAAGGATTGACCCAGCTGGTGTCGTCCAGCGCCGGGTCATAGGCGATCTTCACCCTGGGTGTGCCGGACACATGGAAAGCCGAAATGCCGGGGCCGAACACCACATCATCGGCTACGCCTTTGCGCACGTCGCTGAGCAACGTAAACGTTGTGCCGTCGCTCAGATTCACCGTGGCGCCAGCGCTTGCGGAGCTATCTACTACCAGCGTACGAAACGCGTAGGTTGGAATCGACCCATGGGTGAACGTGCCCCAGTTCGAGGCCATGTCGATGCCGCCGTCGCTCCCCAGGGTCAGCTGCCCGGCACCGAAATCGTTCTTGATCGTGCCGGTTCCGGTGGGGATCCAGCTTGCTCCATTCGAGAACGTCAGCGCGGTGATGCCCGTGCCATAGGTGGTCGTGTCGGTACTCAGGCCAGCATCGGCAAAAGACAAAACGCGGCCCTTGAAATACGAGTCCGGCGTGTTCAGTAGCACGCGGGTAGTGGCGGTATTGCCGGCGTTGAGATTGATGTCGGCGATGTCGCCGGTCAAAGACACACGGCCACTCCCCGATGCGTTCACATCGACCAGCGCATCAGCGCCGCTCTGCGCCCAGTTGGCAACCGCAAAGCTGCCGCCGCTGCCGTCGGTTGTCGCGCTTGCCTGCAAGCCGCCGGCGAACTTGATTTGCCCGCCTCCCTGGCTCAGCGCAAATACGTTGCACGATGCACAGCTCGAATGAGCCTGGATGATGACCGGCGCCTGGGCATCGTTGAAGTTGACGATACCGGTATTGTTGATGCCGTAGGTTTCGGTCGTCGCGTCGATGATGGCCGAAACGCTCTTGGCGAAGGTGATCGACGATCCGAGTCCGTAAGTGCTGCTGATCGCCGCGGGTAGCCCAAAGGGCGTGTAACCGGTGCCATTGATCACCTTGATGGTCACGTCGCCACCGAAGTACATCGAAGCCGTGCGGTACGTATTGGCAATGCCAAAAGCCGAGCGAGGTCCGGTCGCGGTGATCGACGAATCGCCTGTGACAGTCATGCGCCCCTGATTTCGAACGCCGAAGACGGTGGAGCCATTGGACACGGCGGACAGGCTCAGGTTGCCGTTGACTGTTAGCCTGGTGTTGCCGTTGTCGTTGTAGATGCCGTGGACATTGTCGCTGGGATAGATGCCTTCGGCCGAGACGTTCAGGTCGCCATTGAACACCATGCTCCCGCTACCGCCGCCGGAGTTGTAGATGCCCGATGTGCTCGATCCTCGGGCCTGGGCTTTGACCGTGGTTGTGCCATTGAACGTCACGGCGCCCTGGTAAGCCCAGATGCCCTGCGAGTAGCCGGGCGTATAGGTCGTGACGATCGTGTCGCCGTTGAATGTCGCCGTGCCCTGATAGACCCACAGGCCAATGGAGGAACTGTTGGGAACGGCATCATCGGATTGGGCATACACCGACGCGTTGCCATTGACGGTGAGCGTGCTTTGTTCGACATCCACGCCGAATGCCGTGCCCCAGGACCCGGCGGCGGCGCGTTGCGTGGATACGCTCAGGTTGCCCAGGCCATTGTTATCGACCTGAAACACGATTGGGGTCGAGACACCAACGAGACTTACTGCTGTGATGTTCTCGACCTTGTTTGTCGAGGTCGAAACATGGTCGCCGCTCTGAAATCGATAGGTCAGATTTCCATGGGTGTCCAGCTGTGGAGCGTATTGAGTGTCCGCGCTCGGCACGCCGGTAATGATCTGGTCGTAGTCGTGAGCCAGGGACACCCTCGGCATCGACGCCATGCCGAGCACGGCAGAGATGGAAGCGCAGAGCACCCGATACCGACGTCCGGAAGTAAGTCGCTCTGCCTGTAAGGCGGCGACGTGGTTTTCGACAATAGAGGCGCGCCTTGCTTCGGAAAGTCGCTCAAACAGCTCGGGCGATGCTTGGTAGAGGTGCCGGCGTTCGACGCTGGCCAGCTTGATCGTTGCAGTCACGTTGTCCCCGGTTGATACGTCGTATTCCGCGCAATCGATGGCAGGCTCGCATAACGCGAACCGTTTTATTGTTCTCAGCAGGCTTCAGATGTTTGGGCAAACGATGAATCGCCTGATGTGCGTTCGCGCCAACATGTCGAAACATTATCTGGTCAGTTGCACGCGTCGCGGAAGTTATCGCGTCACAGTTTCTTTGCGTGATGAACGCACAGTTTCGCGTGCTGAAAACAAAAGTGATGCAAACGATTCGATTGGCCCCAAATGACATGGATTGCCTGGTTTCATTTGTGCGATAGAGAATTTCTCAAAGTAATCATTGACGACAATCAGCATGAGTGAGGCGGAAGGTGAGGGTGATGAAAACGAGTTCATTTGGCCACCGACACCGCTGATGCGTTTTTTTGTATCGGAGGCGCGGGGTAAGCTTGAAGGCTCGAACAACGACAGCCCCAGTTGGAAGGCTTACGAAGACAAGCTTCGTAGCATCAGTAAAGCAAAAGAGGATTCGCGTCGTTCTGGGCGACGTCGCTACAAATAAAAACGCCGCCCTGAGGGAGGCGGCGGCAAAGGGGCAGCGTCCGTATTGTTGCGGGGGGCAATCGCAACATCCGCCCATCGGCCACGCCAGTTTGGCCGACGGGTGGGTCGGTATCGAGTTCCGTATGGGCCATATGATCGGCCTGGTAGGCCAAGATCGTCTGTTCGATGCGAACTTCAGTGGCCGATTGCGACGGGGTCCGTTGTCAGCAGACGATCTCCGGCGAGCTCGTGCGCTTTGCGCTGATATGGCTCCGACGACTCCAGCCGGCCCATGGCGCGATAGATGCACGCTTGCGCCCAGGCTGCACGCCAATCCTGTTGATCCCATACCGAGAGCTGCCCACCGATAGCTACCGCTTCATCGACCTTGCCGTCTTCCAGCAGGGCCAATGTGTAAGCCAGGCCAACATCGACAATCAGTTCCGGTATGCCCAGTTGATTCGCCTGATTCATGGCGAGCTTCAGCTGGTCCAATGCATCACTACGGTGGCCTTTGGCCTGGGCTTCGATGGCCCGCCCGCGCAAGAGCTGAATGCTGATCCATTCATCCTGGGCCGGCAGGCCAGCTGCCCAAGCCTGCATGGCGGTGGCAACTTGCTCAAGCGCTTTGGGGTGGCCGGCGCGCTGCGCAATCATCACGTTAACGAGCCAGGCGTCGGCGTAATCACGTTTGTCGCCATCCATCTCCAACAACCGCCCCGAAAGAGCTTTGGATATCCATGACTGCGCCGCAGGAATTTCGCCGCGTTGCAAGGCAAGCTTGGCCAATAGCACATAAGTGGTGCCTTGCAAGCCGGGCTCACCATCGGGATCCAGCTTGATCTGTATCAGCAACTGTTCCAGCAGCTTGCTTGCCTCGGTGGTACGACCGTTATCGGCCAACGCGGCCGCGCGCTGGAACACAAGAATGTGAAGCATCACTTTTTCGGTGAAACTCCAGTGCTTTTGATCGAGCGGCCAATAGCGCTCTGTCGTGGCGAGTTGATCGGCATGCAGCAACAACAGCTTTTGCGATACGGCCTGATCCACCAGCAAGCCCGGCAAGAACTGCCGCATGCCCATGCGTTGGTATTGCTCGTAGGCGCGCTGTATCGTCGGGAGAGCTTGCGTCAGGCGGCCGCGTTGCATGGCCAGCTCGGCCAACGACTCGTCTATGCCAAGCGCTCCAGCCGTATTGCCGGCTAGCGTGTAGTTGATGCGGGCAAGGCCAAAGTCCGACTCTGCCTGATCCAGCTTGTTATCCACCATTTGGAGCTCGGCACGCTGGGCATAGGCGTACGCAAGATAGGCAGTGTTGTTTTGCTTCTGCAGCAGGCGCACGGCTTCGCTCAAGACGGCATCGCCTTCGGCATACTTGTGTTCGCGAGAATAAACATACCAATACTGCGTCAGCACTCTGCCACGAAGCACGGGTTGTGTATCGGCGGGCACGCGCTTCAACAGTTCGTCGAGCTCACGCTTGCAATTCTCGTAGTCTCCCTGATCGCAAAAGAACGACGCCTTCGCATAGGCGAATTCGAGCGTTTCTCGAACTTCCTTGGGTGCCTTGTCTATGAGTTCCCGTTCGATGTCGCCGGATCCGGCGTAGGACGCCGCGTCCATCCGTAACAGGTACTGCTCCACGGTATCGCCTGTGGTTTGCGTGCCGGTGCGTGCGTCTCCCATCTGGGCAAGAAGAAAAGCGTTTGCCGAACGAACGGCTTTCAATACGTTATCGGACGAGGCATCTGCCCGCCATGCGCGGCCATCAGGGGCATCGGCTTGTAGATGGACGTGCCAGATATTGTCAACCAGCGTGACGCGGGGCCGGATGACCACAGCGAACGAGGCAAATCGTGTGCCATCGTCCTTATCGGCCTGGTCGAGCAGGTTCAGTACCGTTTGGCTGCTCTCGACGGGGATCTTTGCTTCACGCAAATCGCCCGCGATCAGATCCATGAGGCCCAGCCGAAGCCATGCCCAATCCCCGGAGGCGTCTACCTCGGCGGGGAGTACCACGGTGGTGCCTTGGTTCGCCGAAAGGAGGGGGCGACTACGGGTTCGCCAATGCCAATACCCTGCAGCACCAACAAGCAGAACCAGAAAGGCCGCCCACAGCGAAGGCTTTAACCAGGCACGTCGCGAAACCTGCGGTGGGGTGTTGCCGATCTCCGAAGTTGCGCTCGGATGTAGCTCGGCGACAGGGGAGGCGATTGAGGTGTCTGGCACCCAGCGGTAACCGACACGCGGCAGCGTCTTGATATAGCGCTGTGCATTGGCATCGTCGTCAAAGGTGCGGCGTAAGCGGACAATAGTCTGCGCCAACAGATTTTCACTGACGTCGGCACTTCCCCAGACGGCGGCAATCAGCTCGTCCCTGCCCACCGGACGTTCCCTGTGCTCCACCAGGTAGACCAGGCAGTCGAACGCACTTGCCGTGAGTTCGATCAACTCGCCCTTGCGCTTCAGCTCGCGCGATAGCGGCTTGAGTTCAAACTCACCGAAGCTATAGGTGGTCGTCTTCGTTTTCGCCATGGCGCCATGTCATGTTGCGGATTTTCCCGATCAGGAATCCGGCCTGGCTCGGAAAGACTCGGGCGGGTGCTTATGGCTAGGCATCCTAGCTGCTCCGCGCGCTCCCCGTCGTGTTCCTTGCGGTACGGGGCTAGTCCATACCGATAGCCTTGTCCAGGGGCGAGGAGGCCATGCGGATGGCACGCTCGTGACAGGGCGGGGGCATCGAGGCCATGCATAATATTTGCGCGTGAATGCAGGCCATTGCGCGCTTTATCTGAATACGGGAAGCCTCGCCTTGAAATTCACTCGCCGCAACTTTATCAACGGAGCCGCACTGGGCGCCGGTGCTCTGTTCGCCTCATCGAGCCTTGCCAAAGTAGCTCCAGCGTCTGTCGTCAAACCTGCACCGACCAAAGACGGAAAATCGACCTTGACGCCGGACGAGGCGCTGGCCTTGCTCATTGAAGGAAACAATGCCTTCTTGCGCGACGAACTGCGCGTACCGGATCTGAGCGCCGCACGGAGGTTGTCGTTAGCCGCGGGACAGGCGCCTTTCTGTGCCTACGTTACGTGTTCCGACAGCCGGGTACCCCCGGAGCTACTCTTCGGGCGTGGCCTGGGTGAGCTGTTTATTATTCGCAATGCAGGCAATACCGTCGATACGGTTGCCATGGGCTCGATCGAATATGCGGTGGCCGAGCTTGGCGTGCCGCTCGTTGTCGTTCTCGGTCACGAAGCCTGCGGCGCGGTCAAGGCCGCCATGTCGGTTGTCGAGAAGAACGCGCGATTCCCAGGCGCTATCGACAATATGATCGAACCGATTATTCCGGCGGTACTTGAAGCCCGCTTGCAGCCGGGCGATCCGCTCGAGAACGCCGTAAAACAGAATGTGCGTCGTGTCGTCGAGGTGTTGCGCAAGGAGAGCGATCCGATCATGTTACGACCGCAGCAAGAAAAGCGCCTCAAGGTGATTGGCGCCTATTACCACCTTGATTCCGGGCGAGTCGATTTCTTTGATCGAGTCTGATGTCGGTGGCTGAGCCGCTGACGCATCGAGGGTTGACGTTCGTGGCGCGTGTCAATCCTCGAGCAACAAGTCCGGTGAAGCTCGGTTGACGTCGCTACAGCCGGTCAGAATCATGCCGACCCTGAGCTCCTCTTTGAGGATATCCAACATATCGCGCACTCCGGGTTCGCCAGCGGCTCCCAGCGCGTAGGCCCACGCTCGTCCCAAAAAGCACGCCTTGGCGCCAAGTGCCAGCGCCTTCAATACATCCAGGCCCGAACGGATGCCGCCGTCCATGAACACCGGAATCCTGCCTTGAACAGCATGAACAACTTTCGGCAAGGCACGAATCGTCGATGTCACGCTATCGAGCTGCCGGCCACCGTGGTTTGATACCACGATCCCGTCGATATTCGTCTGTATCGCGCGCCTGGCATCCTCGGGATCGAGAATACCTTTCAAGATAATCTTTCCCGGAAAGATCGAGCGTATCCACTCGATGTCTTTCCAGGTCGCCGACGCATCAAAATTGTCGTGTACGAATTTCCCGTACGGTACGCCCTTGGGCATGGCTTCGGCCACCGTGCCGAACTTCAGCGGCCGACCTTTCGTGACGATATCGAGAGCCCAGCGAGGATGCGTTGCGCCTTGCGCGACGAATCCCAACATTCCCAGCAGCGTCGGATCTTTCTCCATGCCGTCGTGTACTTCACTGTAACGTCGCCCAGGGGTCGCAAGATCGACAGTGAATACCAGTACCTTGGAGCCGGCAGAAACGGATCGTTCGATCACGCTTTTGACGAAGCCGCGATCTTTGAGCATATAGAGCTGAAACCAGGGCGGTACGCCTGTCTTTTGCGCGACCTCGTTCACATCGCACACGCCCATGGTCGACAACGTAAAGGGAACGCCGGCCGCCTTCGCCGCATTGGCGGCCTTGACTTCGCCGCGGCTCGAATACATACCGGCCATGCCGACATGTCCGAGAACGATGGGCATCGACATGGTTTGATCCCACAAGTCGATCGACAGGTTCAGATGCGACCCGTCTACCATGACGCGTTGGCGCAACAGCGTAGCTTGCAGCTCGGCCATATTCGCGCGCAGCGTGTTCTCCTGATAGGAGCCTCCGCTGATGTAGTCGTACAGAAATGGGGGCAGTCTCGCTTCGCATTGTTTGCGATAGTCGTCAACGTTCGCGATGATCACGTGGGTCTCTCACGTAGTGAAGCGATTCAGAGAAAGTGCCGTACGCACAACGACTGACGTTAGTGTGGCCGCGGTGCCTCCGGCTTGTACGCGATTGATCGTCCGTGTACGAAATCGATGGAAAAATGGAAGGACAGGCACATCGCCCCTCCCATGGCAGCGGGCTTTGAAGTCCTTTTGTCCGGCTCAGGGGCCTGTGCTACGCTCCGCCACGGCGTTGCATGGCCGCCACCGGGTCCGCGGAAAGGGTTCAACCCACCTGTCATTGCTTGCCATCACCCAACCTTTGTGCAGCCGGGCTTGCGGACCTTCGGCATACCATGCATGGAGGTTGTCATGAAAGTATTGCCCGCTCGTCCGCATCTTGACCATTTGAAGAAACAGGCCAAGGTCCTGCTTGACGGTTTTCGTCTCAAGGACCGTGACGCGCTCGAACGCATCCGTGTCGCGTTGCCTGTTGCCGCCAACTTCAATCACGAAGCCATTGCCCAGATGGACCTGCGTCTGCACGACGCGCAATCGTGCATCGCCCGCGAGTACGGCTTTGCCTCGTGGATGCAGTTGAAGGAGTATGTGGCGCTTGCCGCGGCGACAGCCGATGCGGCGACACGACGACATCAATGGCAGCTCTGGACCTTTGGCTACGGCTATCAGGTGGCCAAGCCACGACTCGCCGAACGCCTGCTACACGATCATCCGGATGTACTGGCCGGCAATGCGGTGCTCGCTTGCGCCGTCGGCGACGTCGCCACGGTGAAGGCAGCCATCGCCGCCGATCCGGATTGGGCCAGAACGGCCCATGCGGACAACGCAATGACGCCATTGGTTTGTGCAACTTTTTCCGGACTGATTGCGCTACCGGGATATGCACCAGGCATCCGCACTTGTGTCGAGCTGCTGCTCGATGCGGGAGCGGATCCCAACGCGGTCTGGATCGACCCGCAGCTCCCCGGCGATCCACTCAGCGCTTTATATGGCGCTGCCGGTCGCAACCACGATGTCGTGATCACACGCGCATTGCTGGCAGCTGGTGCCAACCCCAACGATAACGAGTCTCTGTACCACGCCACTGAAGCCGCTGATAGCACGTTGACCAAGCTGTTGTTGGATGCTGGAGCTCATGTCACCGGCTGCAACGCGCTGTTTCGCGCGTTGGATATGGAGCGACCGGAGACGCTGCGCCTGCTGCTTGCTCACGGTGGCGATCCCAATGAAGACGGCGCCCATGGGTTTCCTTTGCTGCATGCAATCCATCGTCGACGCTCGCCCGACATCATCGGAATCCTGCTCGACGCCGGCGCCAACCCTTCGGCAAGTACGCACCATGGCGTCAGTGCTTATCGCCTTGCCCATTGCTTGGGGCTCACCGAGGTAACCGAGCGTCTATTGCGAGCTGGGGCAGTCGCGGATCATCGCCCGGGCGACGCATTCCTCAACGCCTGTGCGCGTGCTGACCGTGCGGTGGTGCAGGCCATATTGGCTGCCGAACCCGATGTGATCGGCAAACTTTCATCCCGGGCCCTGCGTATGCTCCCTGACCTGGCTGCCGCCGGCTGCGATGACGCCGTGAGGGTAATGGTGGAGGCAGGGTGGCCGATTACGACGCGCGGTGGTGACATCGACGGCAGCGCTCTCAATCAGGCCGTGTTTCGAGGCAATGCTGCATTGGCCGCATTCTTGCTCGCGCATGGCGCGAGCTATGACGAGCGCCACGGCTATAACGACAATGTCTACGGCACTCTCAGTTTCGCCTCGATCGCGGAAACAACGCCTGGCGGCGATTGGCTGGCTTGCGCGAAAGCCTTGATCGATGCGGGTTCGCCCGTTCCTGAAGAACGTTATGACTTTCCCGAGGATATTGCGGCGTACTTTCAGACGCTTCGCGACGTGTAGCGGCACTCTGGCTGCAAATTAGAGGCGGGCCCCATGATTTCTGTTACGGATACATGGGGCATGTTTCCAAATTATCTAAGGTTCTTAGGAAATAAAATATCGCTATTTCAAACGGGTAGAAAATATTGCTGTACGTGATTAGCACACTGAAAGGCAGGTTTTCTGAAAATGTGCGCTGTTTCATAGTAAATGCATTCGACCCATTTGGTGGCATTTTGAAACGGTAAATCATGATAGGTTCTGGAGGCCGCCATAGGGGTGGCCCATTTATCTCAATCGGAGTGCCCTCATGAATCAGCTCGATGTTGTGATGCACGAAGAGTTTCAGAACGAAATCAATCCTTTCGGCGTTGAATTGGACGGACCGCTGCGTAATCTGGCTGCGACGGGAAAGCGCGCACCCAAGATCGACGACGACGGTGATATCGGCCGCGCCGGTACCATCCATGGCGGTGGCGGTTAAGCGACGCAATCGCGAAACCTGATCTCGTTCTTTGGTAATACTCAAGCCGCCTCCTTCATCGGAGACGGCTTCTTTATGGATAAGAACCCAGCATGCTCAAGGCCGATATCGCTTTACCGGATCTATCGCATGACCCGCAGTGGCGGGATGACGCCATCGTGTTGGGAGACAGTCGAATCACGCCTCATGCGCATCCGAGTCTTGAGGCATGGCTGGTACGGACGAAAGGCCAATGGTTCGCCATAGTGCGGGAGCGCACAGCATCGGCAGATGCAGCTGCTGCGGCGCGCGATGTCGACAACGAGGAATTTCAAAGGCTTTATCGACAATGCCTTCTGTGGCCCCTCGACTACGTCATGATCGAGGCCGCGCAGATGGGCTGCCGAATGAAAGTGCGTGCCGGTGTGTTTGGCTCGTTACCACTTTACTGTCGCGCCACTCAGAACAGCGTCAAACTCTCTTGGGACGTTACGGATCTGGCCACCGAGCCTTTAGCGATCGATGCGGAGATCGCCAGCCATCGTCTTGCGATGAACACGGTCTATTCGGCGCGACAGCTGGGTGTGGGCATTCAGTTGCTGACCGAGCGTGCTTCGTTTGAGGTGGAGCCGGGCAGGGCAAGTTATCGGTATCCCACGCCAGCGGCGGAGACTTCTCCCATGCCGTTACCCGCAGGACGCGATGCGCTGTCGATGTTTGACGAACTCCTGCAGCGAGCCGTGTCGGTCAGGCCGATGGCGGCGAATCGAATATCGCTGGAGCTGAGCGGCGGCATGGATTCGGCCAGCGTGGCCTGTGCCTTGGCGAAACGCCACGGGCCGGTGGCAAGCAGGGGGATCTTGTTGGATGGCCACGTTCGCCAACCGCAAGTTCAGCGCCGGGAGCAGATTGCGAAGCGACTGGGCCTGTTCGACGATACCGTGGAGATGACGGCCTTTCCGCCCGATCTCGATATCCAACGCCCAGTCCTGTCAAAAAGCCTGTCACGTGAATACTACCTGGAAGCCTGTTCGGCGCTATGGAGCAAGGCGCGTGTGCAAGGACACGACGTCCTCTTCACCGGCATCGGTGGAGACGAGCTGTTTCCGAGCTATCTCGACGAAGTACAGAAGCAGGATCCGAGTACGACGGGAAGGGAGCACGAAGTCAGGCATTACGCCATGCAATTGCTCACGCCCCATGCGCGGAGCGCTGCCACCAGCCTTCGCAGCTTCGACGCGCCACCCAGTCCCGTCTCCTCCACAGCGCTGCTGGCACATGCCTGCCGTGCTCCTGATCTAGTGCGGCACGGGTTGTGGCCGGTCAATCCGCTGAGCGACCCTGGCCTCATCGCCTTCTGTCATCGACTGCCCCGCGAACATCGACAGGGCAGAGAGCTCATCCGGCAATATCTGCAAGCGCACTTGGGCGACGAGGTGTTTCCAAGTAACTACACCAAGGAAACCTTCGCCGGGGTTTTCCCGGAGCTGATTTCTCATCACGCTTCGTCACTTGCAGCGCAGCTGGGCGATTGCGCGTTAGCGGATCTTGGTTTGGTGGATCAGCGCGCCGCACTGAGCTTGCTCGAACTGGTGGCAGCCACGAAGGCTTCTGCACCCACCACCGCATTTACATCGTTTCTCTGGCTTGAACGGTGCGTGCGAGAGCTTCATTAACCAGGATGTCTTCAGTTCTTCCTATCGTCATCCCGGCCTGCGCCGGGATGACGATAGGAGGGGCGCAATAAATTGTGGTAGGAGATTAGGAGGGGCGCAATAAATTGTGGTCGGACATCTAGCCAATAGTGATCTGTGATTCGTTTGCCAGCCTCACGGCTGTGCTAGCGTCGGAAATGCCGCACCTGGCGGCCAACTCAACGGATACTCTTATGGAACAGCAAGACGTTGTCATGCAAGAAGAGAGCGTGAGTGAAATCAATCATTTCGATGTTCAAGTAGAAGCGCCGATGTCGCGGCATGTAAAGACTAAAAAGCAGACCTGGAAACTTCCCATTCCTGGCGATATTGCAGGGCACGGCCCCTGATTGTCGCGCTCAGGGCTGGAAGAGATGCCGACAAGCCATTATCTGGTTTGCCGTGAATACCAGGGTCGCCTCTTTCGCGAGGCGACCTTTTTTGCGTGCGGAAATCGATCATGCTCAAGGCCACTATCACGCTGTCCGATCTCGCGCTGAATGCGGATTGGATAAATGACTCGATCATGGTGGGCGAAAGCCAGATCACTCCCTTCCCGCATCGAATGCTCGAAGTACTTTTTGTGCGCACGGATGGCCAATGGTTTATGGCGGTTCGGGAGCGCCTCGCATCCAGAGCGCCCGACGCATTGGCCGCAAAGCGAGACGTCGATATCGAGACGTTCAATCGCCTTTATCAGGAATGCCTGCTCTGGCCACTCGACTACGTCATGATCGAGGTCGCACAGGCGGGATGTCGGATGAAGGTGCGGGCAGGCGTTTTCGGCACCGTGCCGCTGTATTTTCGAACCTTCGGCGATCAGGTCATGCTCTCCTGGGATCCGGGCGATCTGCTGGTTGGGCCTTTGGCCATCGACGTAGAGATGGCAAGCCATCGCCTTGCGCTTCATTCGATCTATGCGGCGCGCCAACTCAGCGTCGGTGTCACGCTGCTTACCGAGCGTGGCTTGCTCTATGTCGAACCGGGCAAGGTCAGTTACCGGTATCCGTCGCCGGTAGAAGAGACGGCTCCATCGCCCCTGCCGAAAGGCCGCGACGCCATGGCGGCGTTCGGCGAGCATCTGCAACGCATCGTGTCCATGCGACCCAAGGGAAAAGGGCAGGTGGCGGCGGAGCTGAGCGGCGGCATGGACTCGGCCACGGTGGCCTGCGCCTTGGCCGAATCGCGTGAAGGAGTAGAAAGCCTGGGCATTCTTCTGGACGGAGATACGCGCCAAAGTCAGGAGCAGCGCCGTCAACGGATCGCAAACCGGCTTGGCCTGCGCGATTACACCGTGGAGATGGCCGATTATCCGCCGGCTGCCGATGTACGGCCTGCGCCCGGCCAAACACCCAGACTCTATTGGGAGTACTACCTCGAACCTTCCATGGCGCTCTGGGCACAGTCGAGGGCACGGGGATGCGACACGCTCTTCACTGGCATCGGTGGCGACGAACTGTTTCCGTATTACCTGGATGAAACACAGGCAGCGCATGTCGAAGCGTGGCAAAGCGAAACGCCGCACTACGTCGAGCAACTACTCACGCCACGCGCATGGAACGCTGCAAACAGCCTGCATCATTTCGAAGCTCCGGCCAGCCCCGTGCCAGCGAGCGTGCTACTGGCGCATGCATCGCGCACTCCCGATATGCTCCGGCACGGTTTCTGGCCGATCAATCCACTGAGCAGCCCCAATCTTGTGACCTTCTGCCATCGATTGCCGACAGAGCATCGCCAGGGCAGGGAAGTCATGAGGCAATACCTGCGCAGTCATCTGGGTGAGGAAATCTTCTCGCAGGGTTACGTCAAGGAAAGCTTCGCGCATGTGCTTCCCGATGTGATTGCCCGGCATGCCAGCGCTATTGCCGCGCAACTGCGCGAATGCGTTTTGGCCGACCTGGGTATGGTTCAGCCCAAGGCGGCACTCGAATTGCTGGATCGGGTAGCCACCACGCGTGAACCCGTGCCCACGGCGGTGCTGGTGTCATTTCTCTGGCTGGAGCGGCTTGCTCGGCAGGTGAGCTGATAAGCGACGCTAACTTCTGCGTTCCAGCGGCAGCCACAGCGTAAATCGCGTGCCCGTTTCTCCCGAAAGCCACGTAACCCGCCCGTCGATCGACTGTGCACGACGCTGCTGATTCTGCAGGCCACGTCCGTTACTTCGCCGAAGGGCGGTCGCAACATCGAAGCCCTGACCGTTGTCTTCAATGGCGATCTGTACGCCGGCCCCCTCGACGGCGGTGGTCATCCTGATGATGGTGGCGCGCGTGTGGCGCAATGTGTTGGCCACGCTTTCCTGGACGATACGAAGGATGTTCAGCGCGCTTGACGGGTCCAGCCAGGCCAGTGGGGGCAGTTCCTTGATGTCCCAGATCAATGCAACATTGGCGCCCTCCATGCGGGGTTCCAATCGGAAACGCAGGGTGGCCAGCAATAGTAGGAGATCGGCTTCGACCGGTTCCATCGAGTCGATCGCCAGCTTCAGGTCATCCATGCAGTCCTTGAGTATTTGCGATACCTCGGTATCGCTCATGCGGCCTTGCTCCACCGAGCGAATGGCGCTGATCAGACTGGAGCCGAGCCCATCGTGCATGTCCTGCATCAGACGCTGGCGTTCGTCGCTCAGCAGCTGGCGCTGTTCGATCTCGCGCAGCCGCTGATGGCTTTGTTCCAGTTCGATCTCACGCAGGCGTAGTCGTTCGGCGAGGCTGGCGTTGATTCGTTCCACTTCTTCGATAGCACTCACATAACGTCGATACATCAGCAAGCCAAAGAAGACGAAGGTGACGCCATTGGTGTACGCACCCAGGAACCAGCCTTCCGGACCGACGACGTTGTTGTGCAACATCCAGTCGGACATGCCGAGCAGGACGCAGACGGCGATCGCCACGACTACCAGGCGTCCCTCCCGCGAGGCACGCCAGGTACTGACGCCGCCCACGATGCCCACCACCATGGCCATCAACAATTCGATTGCGTAGATCGCCGCCAGGACCGGTGCCGTACCGGACAAGGCCCAGGGGAGCGGCAGGGTGGCGACGCCAATCAGCACGGTCGCCGCCACCATGGCTCGACTGAGCCAGCGCAGCGGGTGACGGTGCAGATGCCGCAAAAAGAAATGTACTGCCGTGAGTCCCCAGCATATGGAATTGAGCACGAGCCAGCCGAACCAGTCCTGGGCAATCGGCAAATCCACGTAATAGTGCAGGTGTGCGACAAAGGCGATAGCGGACAGGTTGAAGAACAGCAGATAGCCCGTTTCATGGCGACGTCTGAACCACACGAACAGGGCAAAGACGCCCACCGCCAAAAATGCCGCGTTCAACATGGCCGGCAATCCACGCTGCAACCACTGCCGGATCTCATAACGGCCGCGCAAGGCATCGGCAGGGCCCAGCCACAACGAGGACACGGCGACCGCGTATTGCGGTGTGTGTTCAAGCCTGATCAGAATTTCCCGCATCGGCACGTCGCCCATGCCTGGCTCCGACCCTACCCACAACGGGGTGAACAAGCTGCTCCATTGCTGGCCGCGTTGCTGCCCCCGATACATCAGCTTGCCGTTGATATAGATGTCGATGGGGCCGTCGGTCTTGAGGCGCGCGCCATACAACGACAGCGACTTTGTTGTAGACGGCTGTCCGTCCACGGGCACTCTGACCCAGGTGATGCGGGCCGCGCCGGCCTTGGCACCCTCGGCTTGCGAGACCGGGTGCATGGCAAGGGGTAGCGCCGTGTCATGCCACGCATCCGGCAAGCCGCGGCTGTCCAATGAGACAGGCGCTGTACTGAAGCCGGGCGTTTCCACTTCCTGCCAACTGGCGTGCGTCAGGTGCAGACTCTCGCCAGATCGCTGGATGCCGCTAACCGCCAGGGAGAGGAGTGCGCCTACCGCAGCCAGCATGGCTATCGAGAAAATAAGTGCGGCGGCGGGAAAGTATTTTAAAAGGCGATGAGGCTTCCTTTCGATGGCAGCTTCACCCGATGTCGATGTTCGAGCCGAACTAGCCGTCCAGAATCCCCTGGTTTCTGGCCTCATAGATTGCTTCCGCCTTGGATGTCACGTTCAACTTGCTGTAAATGCGCCTCACAAAGCTTCGCACAGTAAAGGGCGACAAGGACATCAGCTTGGCGATTTCATTGGCCGTAAAGCCTTTGGTGATCAGCTCCAACACTTCTTTCTCGCGTGCCGACAGCAGCAACTGTGTTTCCTCCGGCGCGGTCGTTCGAGCTGCATCCCCGGTCTTGATCTGCCGGAATCGGGCGAGCACCTGCCGCGCAATGATGGGGCTGATCGGGCTGCCGCCGCTGGCCACGCTGCGAATTTCGTCGACGATCCTGGCGGGGGTGCTGTCCTTCAGCAGATAACCCGATGCACCCGCCTCGATCGAGCGGATGACGTGGACCTCATCGCCGAAGTTGGTACTGACCATGACGCTGCAGCTGGGCCACAGCCGCACGGCGGCCTTGATGACGTCGATACCGGAGCCATCGGGCAAACCCAGATCCACCAGCAGCACATCAGTGGGCTCGCCCTGCAACAGGCTCAACCCTTCAGCGCGGGTACCAGCGGTGCCGGCAAGCCGAATATCCTGCGCACTCGCTATCGCCTCAGCCAGCGCACGGCTGAAGCCCAGGTCATCTTCCACGATGGCAACGTGGATCAAGGGCGGTGGCTGGCCGATGGTCGGTGAATCCATGAGGAGTCCGTGATCCCTAAAGAGCATCATTGTGCAACTCAATAGGCGAGAGCGCGTGTAGCGTTTTTGTGCTACAGACAGCGTTCCATGCTGTCCCCATGATCAATGCGGAAAATAGCGAAAGACCGAGCGCACGCCGATGCGGGTGGTTACCGCATCGACATGCATTCGTCGGGAGGGACATCGCTATGAGCGAACGCGCCGCCATACGACCTCGCCGTGTGCTCCTTCAGCTGCTCCGCTGGACGGCTTGGCCACGGTATAGGTCAATTCATCGTCGGTAATGGTGTAATTCGTGTCGCCGCCCTTACCGTCCCAGTTTGGGAACGATGCGTGCAGGATCTGGCTGTGCATGACGGTACCGTTGGCACTGACGTGGCCGAAGTGGGCATTGCTGTCCATCGATGCGGCACGGTACTCGTCCGGGGTCCCTTTGGATTTGTCGTTTACGGCGAAGGGCATACGCTTTGCCCGCACGATCTGCATCATGTAGTCGCCCTGTGCATCGATAAGCCACATACCCTCCGGGTTAGGGCCATAGAGCTCCACGCGATGCCCGTCCGGATAGACGTTGTCGCAGCGGACCAGGGTCCAGGCTCCGATCAGTTCCTTCGGCACCATCATGTGGTCGCCGGCAGCATCCCTGTGTTTCATCGCCCCAGCCTGGGCCGGGGTGGCGGCCAGGACGGGCGAAGCAGCCAGTGGGGCAAGCAGGGAGGCAAGCAACAAGAGTTTGGCGCGTGACATGTCGAAACCTCGGGTGGGTTGGGGTGAGGGCATCGTCACCTGCGCGTCTTATATTGATAATAGGCCTGTATATTTATTGACCTTCAAATCTTATTTGAAGATTATGCCTTCTGGCCCTTCCGCAGCCGTGACTTCATGAACCGCCTTAGCGACATGCAACTCCTTGTCGATGCGGCCGATCTGAGCAGCCTGTCGGCTGCCGGTCGACGGGCAGGGCTCTCGCCTGCTGCAGCCAGCGCCTGTCTGCAACGAATCGAGGCCATGCTCGGCGCGCGGCTCTTCGAACGTACGACCCGGCAATTGCGCCTGACCGATGAAGGGCGCAGCTATATCGCGTCCTGTCGGATCGCCATCGAGACCATGAAAGAAGCCGAGCGTGTGGTTCGCAGCGGCACCGATGCTGTAAGCGGCACGCTGCGCATATCGGCGCCTTCGGATCTGGGACGCAACCTGCTGGTCTACATCCTGGATCGTTTCATGGACCTGCACCCGGATGTGCGCATTGTTCTGACACTGTCGGATTCGCTCTCGCGTTTCGTGCCGGATGATATCGACGTGGCTATCCGCGTCGGCCCATTGGAGAACAGCGACCTGGTGGCGCGTCATCTTGCCGATAGCTGGCGCGTGGTCTGCGCTTCGCCCACGTGCATCGAGACCCATGGCATACCGAAGCATCCCGAGGACCTCGCTGAACTGCCGTCACTGGTACTCACCACGAACGCCGGGCCTCGAAATGAGTGGCGTCTCGGGGAAGACGTCGTGCGGGTCCGGCGATATCACGAGAGCACCGACAGCGAAGTCATACGTACCTGGGCTGTGCTCGGTCGCGGCTTTGCTTATCGTCAGCTTTGGGCGGTGATGTCGGATGTACGCGAAGGCCGGTTGATGCTCGTCAACGCGCCCGCATGGTCAGCACCCACACCCATCCATGCGATGTACCACCCGAACGTGTTTCAGCCACCGCGTGTACGCCGGTTTGTCGATTTTCTGCACGCCGAGCTAGCGAGGCGGCTTCCGTCTGTAGCAGAGCAATCCATGGTGTTTCCATTTAAATCGCTGGAATGAGTTTATGGAAATTCATTCGAGATAGAAGCAATCACGCATGCTGCCAAAATCGTATATGTAAGCCGTAGTTAGATGCCTGTTATACCTGTGGACGTGATGATATCTAGGCCATTTGGTAGATACTGTGGAGTCTGCTTGTAGCGTAGGATTTTTTTTGGGGAATCAGATTATCAGTGTGGCAACCGCAGGTGGTTCTACCGCCAGTGAATGTGTTTGCTCATTAAATCATGTCCGCCTAACTCAAGGAGCTGTTCATGGAGCAGGTATACGCGAGCTCAGGTAAAACATTGACTTTAACGCTAGTCGTGGCTATGGCGGTGGCTTTTTCAAATGTCGCCACTGCCGCCGACACCAATGCTTCGGCTTCGCCGGCCGTGCCCTCCTATAGCGATATTTGTTCCAGTGACAAGCTCAAGGACGTCGATGGTGAATCTGATCCGGACAGGGCCAAGAAACAATCGCTCCGAACGTCCTGCTTGAGCTATGAGTCGCAAGTTGTGGCCAATCTTAGTCGCGATGCGAAAACATCCGAGCTCTCAACGGTCGTAGCCGCATTCCAAGCTATTCCGCATCTGGAGGGGACCATCACCACGCCGGCCGCATCCGACCATGTCGGGCAAGCTTTAGCCCAGGAACTGTTGACCAGAGCCTCTATCAATATAGGAAAAAACATTTCGTCTGAGGTGAAAAATGTAGATATCACCCAGCTCTATGTCGTCTCCGATGCGGACATTGCCAGCCAGCTCCAGATCGCGGCCACAACAAAGTGGCTTCAGGCGGCCTCCAACTCTATTGAAGTAACCGGAGTCGCTTTAATCGACGCCGTGGCACAAGCCAAGAAGGGAGGAGTAGGAGGCGGGGTTGTTCATGCGAACAGTGTCGCGGCTGTGTTGGCTTTGCCCGCTGCGGTCAGCGCCGTGCAAGCGTTGGCTGCGGCCTTCAAATCAGATAATGCACTTACTTCCCTGCAGATCACCGCGAAAACCACTTCAATCATCGCCGGGCTGGCGTCAGTGCATGATGTTGCCACCAAGCTTCACTATCCGACTTATAAAGACGCACTTTCAAAAAATGATTTTTCCGACTCATTTGCAAATTTGAGCAATGATATCGCAGCGTCCTCTATAGTAATTGATGCGGCAAATGAAGAAATCAAGGCAGAGGGTGGGTCGGATAAGGCGAATAAGTCGCTCGTCGATCTCTTGAAGGCATACCAGGAACGCGTTATCTCGGGACAGTCAATCGTTGACCAATATAACAAGGTGCCAGAGGGAGGCTCTTTATCTCCTTATCAGCAGGCCATTGTTCAAATTGCCAAAGTTCCGGCCGCGAATGGCGCTGCAATGCTCCTGGTAGACGCGGCAAGCTTTGGTGCAAATGGTGATGTCAGCACATCCAAATGGCGGAGTGACCACCTTCGTTACTCCGCGGATGCTATCTTCACCTTCACTCTACTTCGTAGCTCAGGCGAGGTCATACAAGGTGGAGCTGTCAAGGCTAGCGCAACGATCGACTGCACTCCGGACAAGATATGCACCTCCGATGACAATAACTTCAATGTCCAGGATGTCTCGCTCTCAGCAGCGAAGCCTCCATCAGCAGTGCCTAAGTAGCTGGAAGTATTTAATGAGGTGCCAGCACGAGCAGGAAGCTCTCCAAGTTTGTGGAGCGATTTAGTCGCGACCCACGGTTGCGTCAGGGCTTGTCGTGACTGAAGTCGCTTACGCAGGATCAGGAGGGTTGAGAGTGGCTGCCAGCGCCTGAGCCAGTTGTTCGCCATGCAACGGTTTGCGCAGGAAGCCACCCATGCCGGCGGCATAGGCGCGACTTTCCTCGTCACCCCCGACACGCGCCGTAATGGCGATCATCGGCATCGTGGTGTAGCCTTCACGCGAGCGCACCAACCGTGCCCATTGCAGGCCGTCCAGGCCGGGCAGATCCAGATCGACCAGCGCCGCGTCGAAGCGCTGGTGCTCCAGCATCTCCAATGCGCGCAACGCGTTGGGCGCGTGTCCGACCGTGTGTCCTTGCACCTCCAGCAGACCAACGATGACGGCGGCGACAGTAGGCTCGTCCTCCAGCAGTAGCAGGTGCCAGCGCGGGCCTTCCTTGCTGCTGATCGAGTGTGGGTGTTCAATGAAGGCGGGCACGGCAGGCAAGGGCAGCAGTACATGGAATGTGCTGCTCGAACCGGGTGTCGATTCCAACGTGATGGCACCGCCCATCAACGTCACCAGCTCACGGCAAATCGCCAGACCCAACCCGCTGCCCGAGCCGCGCTGCGGACTGTCCAATTGCTGGTAGCGCTGAAATAGTTTGGCCTGGTCGGCCGGCGTGATCCCCGGGCCGGTATCGCTGACAGTGAAACGCAGCCCATCGGCTTCGTTCGCCAGCGCCAGTCGAACTTCGCCATGCTCGGTGAACTTGACGGCGTTGCCAGCAAGATTGAGCAGGACCTGCCGGATACGCACGGCATCGCCCAGCACATAGGCCGGCACGTCGGTGGCGATATCCACGCGCACATCCAGCCCCTTGGCCATGGCCTTGGCCCGCTGCAACTCGGCCACGTCCTGGATCAAGGCGCGTGGATCGAAAGGAGCAGGTGCCAGATGCAAGTGGCCGGCCTCGATGCGCGCCAGATCGAGCGCATCGTTGACCAGCGTGAGAAGAACTTCGCCGGAGTTGCGGATCGCCTGCACATAGCGCTGCTCGACGTCGGCAAGCGGCCGGCTTTGCAGAAGTTCGGCCATGCCCAGCACGCCGGTCATCGGCGTGCGGATCTCGTGGCCGAGCTGGGCCAGGAACTCGGTCTTTGCCTGGCTTGCGGCATTGGCCAGATGATGTTCCTGCGTGATCAATTCCAGGCGATGACGCTGCGATTGGCGACGGCGCATGGCATGGAGCAGGGCCATGAAGAGCAACGCCAGAAGCAAGGTATAAACAAGCCAGGCCCACCAGCGCAGCCACGGCGGATTATCCACGTGCACGCGCAGCGGTGTCGCCAGCTCGCCCCATGCACCATCGGGCCCGGCGGCTTGCACGTGCAAGGTGAAATCGCCACTGGGCAACTGGGTAAAGGTGCGATCGCCACGGCGGCCGGTATCGACCCAGTTGTTGTCGACACTATCCAGGCGAAAGCGATAGGTATTTCGCTCCGGCGCCATGAAGGACAGCGCGCGCGCCACGATGGCGAAGTCGCGATCATTCCAGGCCAACGTCACAGCGCTATTGCCGGGGACGAACTCGCGCATGCCATCGGGGCCGCGCACACGTAGCGCGCTCAGTCGCACTTCCGGCCGCCGTTGATCCGGTTGAATGGCTTCCGGCTGAAAACCGACGATACCGTTCTTGGAAGGCGCGTAAAGTGTCCCATCCGGCAGGCGGGCGATCGCATTGCTGCCAAAGTAGGTGTCTACGAGACCGTTTTGCAGACCGAAGCCGTGCAGGCTGCGATCGGCCGGGTCGTATAGCCAAAGTCCGCTGCGGGTGAACAGCCACGCGCGGCCGGCGCCGTCCACGCGCAGGCTCATCACGCTGTTGATCGTGCGCTGATCGTCGAGGGGATAGCGCGCCAGACGTGTCGCATGGCCTTTCTGCCAGCGATAGACCGACAGGCTATCGGCATCGGCTATCCATAATTCGTCATCACGCAGGTCCAGCGCGCGCACGAAACGCCGCTCCACTCCTTCCACGTAGCTCACCGGTTGGCCTGGCTCCCAGCGCAGCATGCCTTTGTCCGTAGCGACCCACAAAGCACGGTCATGCCAGCGCATATCGTTACTGGAAGCCTCGGCCAGTTCGGCGTTGGCGAAGGTCAATGGTTCGCAATGCGTGCTATCGGCGGTCACGGCACATAAACCGCTGGGTACCAGGCCCATGTAGGCCGTACCGTTCTCGTCCAGTTCTACGTTGTACGCCGGCGCGGTGACGGCAATAGGCTCGAGATGGCCCTGGCTGTAGCGGAAACTGCCATTTGCCGCATTGATCCATAACCGCCCGTGCGCATCCGCTGCCATGCCATAGACGCTGTTGTGGTGTGCACCGGGCAACCGTACCGCGGCGGGCTCCACGATCTGCGTGGCCGGATCGAGCCTGTCGATCACACCGTCCTGGCTGCCGATCCATAACGCGCCGTCCGTTGCCGCGGCGACCGCGGTAAAGGTGCCGGGACTGAGGCTGGCCGGATCGTCTGGCCGATGAATACCGCGCGTGAAGTTATTCCAGTCCGGCGCGAGATAGGCCAGGCCGTTCTCGGTGCCCAGCCATAGGCCGCCTTCACGATCATGCAGCAGGCGCAGCACGATCTGGCCAGGCAACGCATAGGGCAGGAGTTGATCGGCGCCGAAGTGGAAAAGGCGCCCGTCGCGATCACGCAGCACCTGGCCGTTGGTGGTGCCCAGCCACAAGCGGCCCATGCCATCGAGTGCGATCGAGGTAATCGGCGCGGGCGTTACGCCTTCCAGCGGCACGCGGCGAGCGACGCCATCGGCGGCCAGACGGAAGAGGCCGCGCACGGTGCCGACCAGCAGGGCATTGCCATCTTCAGCCAGGGCGAACACCAGCGGCGAGGCCACCGGTTGGCGATCGAGTTCTTCGAAACGTACGTGACTGAAGCCGCCATCGCTTTCGCGCCGATCCAGGCCAGCGCCGGTGCCGACCCATAGATGGCCATTCGGCGCAGCCAGCAGCACGTGTACGTCGTCGTTGCTCAGACTGCGCGCGTTAGCCGGGTCATGGCGGATATGTTCGAAGCGCTCCGCGCCCAGCATATGTTCCAGGCCGCCGTCGCTTAAGCCAATCCACAGGGTGCCGTCGTGATCTTGCGCGAGCGCATCAATCTGGTTCCCGCCGAGGCTGCCCGGCGCCTTGTCGTCATGGCGCCAATGCATGAAGCGGTCGCGGGCGGCGTCATAATGCACCAGGCCATCGTCGCCGCCGCCCCATAATTGCCCCTGCGAGTCGACCAGCAGGGCACGTACGCGGTCCGACGGAGCAGCGTAGGGATCGCCGGCCCGGTGCGGCCAGGTCTTGAACTCCACGCCGTCATAGCGTGCAAGCGCGGAGCCGGTCGCCACCCAGATGTAACCGTCGCGATCCTGCAGCAGCGCGCTGATGGTCGGATCGGGCAACCCCTCCGCGGTACCGAAGCGGCGAAACTGTGGCGTGGGCGCCCGGGGTGCCTCGGTCGGCGGCGTGGGGTTGCCAAGCAGCGAGGCGGCAAAAAGAAGCGCCGTCAGCATCGATACTCCGATGTCTGCCTGGCAATGCTGCCGGTCATGAAACTGGGGGTGATGTCCGCACGGGGCATCTGGGGCATGTTATGGACTAAAGCCACGATCATCAAAGCAGTATGGGCCTCTCTAGCATATCGAGTATGCGTGCCAAAGCCGAGATTTGGGCCGCCAATAATGTCCGCTTGCTCGAAACTTCCTGCGACTTGTGCGTCGCGGTTGATCGATGCTTCAACTCACTTCAGTTTTCATCGTCGCCCCGGCGAAGGCCGGGGCCCAGCGTCTTTAGCTCGTTGCAGCGCGAGGCACCGGATCCCGGCTTTGGCGCGACGACGGGCGGGAAAGGTTTTTTTAGGACCGTTACAAGCATCCCGGGGCCCTCTAGAATCATGGGAAGGATTATCGACCGGAGGATCGTGTGTCGCCTTTCAATCTGTTTCAGCGGGTATCGCGGGCGCCCACCAATCCCCGCGCCGAACAGGCGCCACGAACGTTCGATGTGGCCGAGCTGTACGAGGGACCGGTGCAGCTCTCCACCGATGCCGAGCAGCCCGCCGTCCGTCTCGATGAAAAGCTGCGCCAGGCCTATTTCTGGATCGTCAATAACGCGATCATCAGCCCCCACTACGACATCGAATACCACGACGGTCCCTCGGCGTCGTTTTCGGTGGGTGACACGCATCGCAAGCTGGTGTTGCCTTCCGCGCAGAGCTACTCCAGCTATGTGCTGTTGCCGCTGCTGACCTTCGCCACACGGCGAAAGTGCCTGATCGTGGGTGGGCCCGGCCGCGGCAAGACGGCCAGCGCCATCCTGATGGGCGTGCTGGCCGGCTATCCCGTGCGCGAGGTGCGGCGCGCCATGCAGCACGGCCATCCGCAGATGACCATCGCCGACCTGCTGGGCAACCCGCTGCCGGCAGATCTGGTCGCCGCGCAGGACATGGGGGATATCCGCATCGCCTGGCGCAAATGGCTGTCGATGCGGGTGAAGATCATCGACGAATACAACCGCATTCCCACGCGCACGCAGAGCGCGTTGCTCACCGTCATGGGCGACAACTATGCGGAGGTCCTCAACCACGTCTACGAGTGCCCGGAATCGGCGTGGTATCTCACCGCCAATGACGATCGCGGCGGCGGCACCTATCAGGTGATCGAGGCCTTGCGCGACCGCATTGATGTGGTCGTGCAGGCGCTCGCGTTCAACCCGCGCTTCCTCGACGACATGCTGTTGCGCATCGAGGAAAACATTCGTCCGGAAGAGGTGATGCCGCGCGACATCATCTTCACCGAGGCGGAAACCGACCGCATGGCGGAGGAGATCCGTGCGGTGGGTGTGCCGCACGACGTGCGCCGCCGCATCGAATTCTTCTGCAGCCAGTTCGAGCTGATGGAGGGCGCCGGCGCGCAGTTCGAGTACCTGACCAAGGATACGGTGCGCCTGGCCGGCATCGACTGGGCACAGGTCGTGGCCGCAGACAGCGGCCGCGACCGCATGAAGGACCTGGGCTGCCAGACCCTCAACGGCCTGTCGGTACGCAATTTGATGACGCTGCTGGTCTTTGCCAAGGCGTTGGCGTACTTCCGCGGCAATGCCGCCGTGTCGCTGGACGACGTTCGGCAGGTGCTGCCGTTCGTGCTCAACGACAAGTTGCAGCCGGATCTGGATGCGCCGTTCTTCGCCTTGCCGGAAAACGCGGCATACCGTACCGACAGGCTCAGCTGGCTGCGCTGGCTGTTTGACGCCTCCAGTGCGGAATACGATCGCCTCGACCTTGACCGCAACGATCCGGTGGGTGAGTTGTCCGAGCAGTTCGCCAACGGCCTGGACGGCTTGAGCGAACGCGAGACGCGCGCGCGGATCGTGCGCATCGAGCGGCTGATCGAGGAGCGCGTCAAGGGCCGCAAGCTGTATGGGCACCTCTACGACGACCTGCTCAAGCTCAAATACCTTCATCAGCGCTATACCAATTACCTGCATTGGCAGCAGGCGCGCTGAGATGGTGTCGCCCCTTCTGGCGAATGTGCTGGCCGCCCGGCGCCCGCTGTTCAATCAGCGCGTGGCCGAAGCCCGCCATCGCGCGCCCCAGCTCGACATGGCGGCATTCAGCGGTTTTGTTACCGACACGCTCGATCCCCTCTGCCGGGCGATTGGCAAGGTAGACGAACAGGCAACGGTCGCGGTCGTCGAGGTTGCCTTTGAGATTGGCTTGGGGCTGGTGGCACAAGGTCTGGCCGGACCGGCGGCGCGCTCGCCGTGGGTGGATCGCGCATGGCAGCAGTTGGCATCGCCCATGACGCCGTTGCTGGTGCAGTCTCCGGCTGATGCATTAGGCACCGTGACCAATGCCGTCGTACGTCTGTGCGGCGTGCCCGGCGTGCGAGTCGACGCATGGATCGCCGATATGGCTGCGCTGACACCGCGTTGCCAAAAACTGCAGGAACTACGCAGCGTCGGCGCACTCTGTGCCTGGCGCGCGGGCATGGCGCACCTGCGACAGGCCGCATTGGAGCAGGCCGCAGCGATCGATCCCGCGCTGGCAGCCGCTGCCATGGGTGCGCCGAACCAATCATGGTCCGATTTGGAGGCCCGCCTGCGCGCCGATCGCTGGTGGCGCCCTATCGATGGCATCGAGGCACAAGGGCAAACAGTCGGGGGCTTCACTGGCTTCGGTGGTCCGTTCGCCACGCCGCCGGTAGCGCGCGCCTGCACCGACGGCTTTCTCGTGCAGAGCGGAGAACGCCATTTTCTGGTGATCAGCGACGCGTTTGGCGCGGTGGTCCTGCCTGCGACAGCCGGAGAGTTTGCCGGTGCCGATGCGGGCACCATCAACGTTTCAGTCACGCCTACGGGCGTGAATGTGCAAGGGCGGGAGATCGCCGTTCGCCTGCCAGGCGATGCAGCGAAAGCTGCCATGGGTGTCGATAGCGCAGCGCTTTTCTCGCCATGGACACATACCCTGCGCGTGCTGCCGGTGCGCGCGTGAGCGAGCCTTTACCCGTCGACGATGTCCTGGCGCCATGGCGTGACGCGTGGCCGGCGGCGCTTGCCGCGTGGAGTCGCTTTACGCGGCTGCAGGATCCACGGCTGTGTCGTACGCAGGCCGAAGCTTCGAAGGAAGGGCTGTCCGGTAGCTTCGCCATGATTCGGCTGGTCGACCAGCGCGTGGTGATCGACCTTGAAGAAATTGCGCGGCTGGACCTGGCCGACTACGCGCTGGAAATCCTCGCGCATGAAATAGGCCACCATGTATTGGCTCCTGCCACGGCGACGGATCACGCCCGACTGGTGGCACGTATCCGCCGTGCGCTGCCAACGCTCGAAGCGCACGCGCCGATGGTCGCCAACCTCTACGCCGACCTGCTGATTAACGACAGGCTGCAACGCCAGTGCGGCCTGCGCATGGCCGATATCTATCGCCGCATTGCCGAGCATCGGAACAGTGCGGCCACCACGCCGATGTGGATGCTCTACATGGGCATTTACGAGCAACTGTGGCAACAAGGTTCGGGTACGCTTGGCGGCCCCGTCGATGACGACGCGATGAGGGGTGATGCGTGGCTGGGCGCGCGCGTGGTTCGTGCCTATGCCGGTGACTGGCTCGATGGCGCCACTCGCTTCGCGGCGCTGCTGCTGCCCTATCTGGTGCAATCGGTGAGTGACCCGCGTGTAGACGCGCTGATGGATACGCGCCACGCGGCGCAGGGCAGCCAACCGGTGGGGCTGGATCGCATCGACGACGATGAACTCACGCCCGTGCTGCATCCCGCCTTGGATCCGCGTATTACCGGTGAAAAGCCGCAGGAGTCCCCCGGCGAAGATCAGGCGTTGCCGGATACATCCACATCCAGGCATTCCAACACCGGTGCGCAGGCACGCGAACCATTCGAGTACGGTGAGATCCTGCGCGCGGCCGGGCTGAACCTCAGCGATCACGATATTGCCGTGCGCTATTACCGCGAGCGTGCACTACCGCACCTCATCCGCTTTCCCACCCGGCCCCAACCGCAAGCGATGGAGCCGCAGATGGAAGGCCTGGAGCCATGGGAGCTGGGCGACCCACTCGATGCGCTCGACTGGATGCAGACCGTGCTGCAGTCGCCGCGAGTCATTCCAGGGCTGACCACCGTACAACGCACTTATGGCCTGGCGCCTGGGCGCGAGCCCGCTAGCGAGCCCGTCGACCTGGACCTCTATGTCGACAGCTCCGGCTCGATGCCCAATCCACAGACACATACCTCGTACCTGGCCCTGGCGGGTGCCGTGATCGCACTGTCTGCGCTGCGCGTGGGCTCGCGTGTGCAGGTGACATTGTGGAGCGGTAAGCAGCAGGAGCTTCACACCGAAGGCTTCGTGCGATCGGAGGACGCGATCCTTCGCGTGCTTACCGGATTCTTCGGCGGAGCCACCGCGTTTCCCATCCATCGTCTGCGTGACACGTATGCGGCGCGCACGCCGCACGACCGTGCCGTGCACATCCTGCATCTGTCCGACGATGGCATCACGACGATGTTTGCCAACGACGAACGCGGCAACAGTGGCTGGAATGTCGCCGCGAACGCGCTACGCGTGGGGCGCGCCGGCGGCACCATGGCGTTGAATCTCTACCAGCCGCTGCCCGAGCGCCTTGCCGATGCGGGCAAGACTGCCTGGGTCATTGACCTGCTGCGCGCCCGCTCGGAAGGCTGGGCCATTCATGTCGTTCGCGACATGGAGCAACTGCTGGCCTTTGCGCGCGACTTCAGCCAACGTCATTACGGCTCGGCGCCCAAGGCGCGTGCATGATCGTGCTATGGCGCATTACCACGCTGTGCAATCTCGCTTGCGGCTTCTGTGCTTATGATCGTCGCGTGCCGATGGATCGAGTGCATGTGGATCCCGCCGAAGTGGAGCGCTTCGCCACGCTGCTGGGTGCATACCGACAGGCCAGCGGCGACGATGTTCTGCTGAGCTGGCTGGGCGGTGAGCCGATGCTTTGGCCGGGCGTGCTGGACCTGTCGCAACGGCTGCGCGAACAGCATGGCGTGCGCGTCAGCGTCACCACCAACGGCACCACATTGTGTCGGAGCGGCGTGGCGGCAGCCGTTGCCGCCGCATTCGACGAAGTGACGGTCAGCGTCGATGCGCCAGGCGGCATGCACGAGCGGCTGCGAGGGTGGCACGATGGCTGGGCGAAATTGGACGCGGGTGTGCGGCGGCTGCGTGAAGCAAGCGATACGTTGCGGTTACGTGCAAATGTCGTGCTGATGCGCGATACGTTGCCGACATTCGCCGAACTGTGCGACCGACTGGCGGAATGGCGTGTGGATGAGATCACCTTCAACCAGCTGGGCGGCCGCGACCGTCCAGAGTTCTATCCCTCCCAGGCGCTGCATCTTTCCGATGTGGCGCAGTTGCGCACCTTGATGCCATCCCTGGTAACCCGCATGGCAGCACGCGGTGTACGTCTGTGTGCGAACGATGCGTACCTGGCCAGATTCGCGGCAACCGCGTCTGGCCGCGCGATGGCGGTGGAAAATTGCGAGTCGCGCCGTCCGACGATCTTTATTGATGAGCACGGACAGATTGCCTCGTGCAGTTTCACGCTCGACGTCCACAACCTTCCCACACATGAGGTGCGCACCGTGCAGGATGTCGCGCAACTACGCTCGCGCCTGGCCGAGCGCCGCCGTGCGGTGCCCGCCGCTGTCTGCGGCGATTGCCCCTCCACCCAGGTATTTGCCAAGTTCGGAACATGAGCATGCGGACCGGTCCTTCACTCGAACCCTTGCTGCGTCGTCTCGTGGACGTCCCGCCCGATTTCCTCGATCCCCCACGTCGCGGCGGAGAAGGGCGCGTGCACGTTGCCGCTGTCGTCAACGACATGTTCGCGATGCATGGCCAGCCGGTGCCGCCGGCCTTGCTTGCTACGCTATCGGGCGATCTCCCAGGCGTGACCGCCAACCAGCTGACCCTGTCCGCGGTGCTGGCGTGGCTGCTGGCCGACGAAAGCTGGAGCGAGACGGCTGCCGAGCTGGTGGCCATGCCTTCGTTGTTTGCCGATGCGATACCAGCGCTGGCGGCCGAAGCCGATGCCTCGCGTTACGTGTTCGAACCCGAGCGCCGTGAGGAACTGGCGCGCACGGCGCTAGCGCGATTGGCGTTGTTGCCGGCTGGCGAAACCGCCAACCAGGCGTCCGATCGGCTGGCCAGCGTCAGTGGCGTGGAGCGTCGCCGCCTACTGGAGGCAAGCCGTGCCGCCGAGGAGCGGGCGCGTGCTATCCGCGAGGCGCTCGCACGCAAGGCTGCCGAGGAGTCGGCCGACAAGTGGTCGCGCGAGTGAACCGGGAGCCCACCGATGCCGAACGCTACCCCACCTTGACCGACGCGGGGCGCGCCATGCTTCGGCAGTTGACCGAGCATCCCAGCGCGCCGCTATTTCGTAACCGCAGCGGCAACCGTGTGCTCGCCGAAGAAGTGGCAGAACTGCGCGAGTATGAGCGCGAGATCGCGCAGGCGCCGTTCGAATGGTCACCGGACACGCTGCCGCCATGGCTTGCGGCCTTCGTGACGCGGGTATACGACGATGTGCCGTACTATCGCGGCAAGGGCGCGCCGCCGCCGTTTCACGATATCGCCACGGTGGATCGCGGCGACCTGGCCGAGGACATCGCGCGCTTCGTACCGGATTCGGTGACGCTCGATCGCATGATCAACTTCCGCACCACCGGTACCACGGGTCACCCGCTCGTGCTGCCATCGCATCCGCTCGTGGCGGGACGCTATCTGGCTTACCACAAGCGAGCGCTGCGGCGTGCCGGCATCGAGCTGCACCATGGTCGCGGCGAGGTCGGCGTGATGCTGCTGGGGATGCAGCGCAAGTGCTTTACCTACGTCTCGGTCACGCCCAGCATGGACGAATCGGGGTTGGCCAAGATCAATCTTCACCCGGACGACTGGCGCGATGCGGGCGATCGCGCACGCTATATCGACGCCATGCAGCCTGAACTTATCGCTGGCGATCCTATCTCGTTCACCGAATTGCTCAGGCTGACGGTGCAGCACCGGCCACGCGCGATGCTGTCGGTCTCGATGGCGCTTTCGCCTTCACTGCGCAGCCAGCTCGCCGATCGCTTCGGGTGCCCGGTGCTGGACGTCTATTCGATGAATGAAGCCGGCCCGCTGGGCGTATATGACACGACACTCGGCGGCCATTTGCTACTGCAGCCAGGCATGTATGTGGAGATACTTGACGCATCGGGGCAACCCGTCCCGCCCGGAGTCTCGGGCGAAATCACGCTGACTGGTGGCTTCAACTTCTGCCTGCCTTTGTTGCGCTATCGCACGGGCGACCATGGCGCATTGCTGTCTACCCGGGACGGCCCGGCGATCTCGCATCTGCAGGGACGCCAGCCGGTGCGCTATCGCACAGCGTCGGGGGCATGGATCAACAATATCGACCTGACCCATGCACTGGCGGCGCTGCCTCTTTCGCGTTATTCGGTACATCAGGCCGTCGATGGCCGCGTGACGTTGCGACTGGCCGATGCGGAGCGTGGCTACGCACAGGACGCGGCGGCTCGCGTCGCCATGGCGTTACATGGCGGCGAGGTAGCTGTTGCTCTGTTGGACGGCGAAGACAAGACATTGCAATACACCACCGATCTGCCGGAAGGATTGACCCGATGACGTTGCTGGAAGGTGCGGCCAATGCGCTGGCCACCTTGTCGATCCTGTTGGCCGGGCGTAACAGCGTACATACCTGGTGGACGGGCATGGTCGGCTGCACGTTGTTCGCCTTCTTGTTCTGGGGCGCACGCTTGTACGCCGATGTGGTGCTGCAAATCTTTTTCGTCGCTGCCAGCGCGGTGGGCTGGTGGCGGTGGATGAACAAGGGCGGGCAGGGCGATGGGGCGATCCGCCGCACATCGACGCCTGTGCTGCTCTGGCTGTCGGCAGCTGCGGTAGTGGCTACGTGCGGTTATGGCGCGCTGCTGCATCGCTTCACCGATGCCTATGCACCCTTCGCCGATTCGTCCGTGCTGGCGATCTCGGTACTGGCGCAGCTGTTGCTGATGCGTCGCCGTATCGAAAACTGGCCGGCGTGGTTATTGGTCAACACGATTGCCGTACCGCTCTACGCGTCGCGTGGCCTGACCGTCACGGCAGTGCTGTATGCGGCGTATTGGGTCAATGCGCTGGTGGCATGGCGTCACTGGCTACGGCTGTACCGCACGGCAGATGCCATCGCATGAAGACGTTCGGCCATGGCCTGATAGTAGGCAAGTTCTGCCCATTGCATCGCGGCCATCAGTATCTGCTTGAACGCGCACAGCATGAATGCGAGCGCCTGATCATCCTTAGTTACACCAAGCCCGAGCTGCCAGGCTGCGAGCCGGCACGGCGGGAGCGCTGGCTGGCTGATCTGTATCCCGAGGCAACACGTCTGGTGCTGGATGACATGCGCCTGGCTGCCGAGTGCCGCCAACGGAGCTTGCCCGTCACGGTCGTACCCGACAATTCGGCATCCGATGATACGCATCGACAGTTTGTGGCATGGCTGCTGAAACATCTGCTGGAGACGACGGTGGATGTCGTGTTCACCAGCGAAGCCTATGGCGAGGGATTCGCGGCAGTGCTATCGCGGGAACAGCAGGCTGACGGCGGGCCAGCAGTGCGCCACGTGATGGTGGATGCCGAGCGCCATGCTGTTCCGGTTTCAGGAACGGCCTTACGTGCCGACATCCACGGATTGCGCCGTCACCTCGCGCCCGGGGTCTACAAGGATTTCATCAGGCGCGTTGCGTTCCTGGGCGGGGAGTCCACGGGTAAGTCCGTGTTGGCCCAACAGCTGGCATCGCGACTGCAAACCGTTCATGCCGCCGAATACGGCCGCGAGCTTTGGGAGGCAAAGCAGGGCGTCCTGATAAAGAATGACATGATCCATATCGCCCAGACCCAAATGGCGCGAGAGGATTCGCTTGCGCCGACGGCTGTCCAATATCTGTTTTGCGACACGACGCCATTGACCACCGCGCTCTATTCACAGGCGCTTTTTGGAGAGGTTTCCGAGGAGCTGAATGTGCTTGCAAGACGCACGTACGATCGCGTGTTTCTATGCGCCCCCGATGTCCCATTCGTGCAGGACGGTACGCGCCGCGACGAAGCATTCAGGCGTTGGCAGCACGAATGGTATGTGCGAGAACTTCATGCAGGCGGAGTGGCATATCGGTTACTGACCGGGTCCTGGGAAACTCGGATGTCGACGGTTTTAAGTGAATTGGCAGTCGGTGCTTGATAACCGCCAAGGTGCCGTATTACGTCCATAATTGCGCATTAACGGCACTTATAAGTCCTCGCATTTTTCCAATTGAAAATGCCTGATTAATTGGCTAGATTCCGGTTCACCGCAAAAGGAGCTGGGGCAGTGGAATATATGTTCGCATTTACTCGACAGCCGTTGCCGAGCGTTCTTATGCACTCCGCAGCCGTACCGAGGCATTCCGTAATGCGGATTGGTTCCCATATTTGCAAAAGTGGCTTCATTTCATATCGGCATCGCCGATAAATAAAGCCTAGGTATCTCTACGCCCGGACCTGAGGGGACGGGTTTTCATTGCAGTAAATACGGGGCTCGATCCAGGGCGTCGTAGCAATGTACGTGTCCATCGCAAGATGTTCATTAACTCAAGGGGGATCCACCATGAAGACACGCTTCGGCGTCAGGCTTTCCACGATAAGTATCGCTATGGCGTCCTGTTTGATCGGCTCGGTGTCGGCGGCCGAGAAACCGACTCCAACACACCCATCCATCGAAATCAGCTCGACCGTGCCAAGCGATATCAAGGGCGGCGCCGGTAACGCCTCGCTTACGGATGCCGCACGTTTTGCCTGGCAAGAGTTCATCGCCTTGAACTGGGCCGCGGTCAAACAAACCGGGGGCGCCAACACCCGCGACACGCCGGACACCCATGTGAAGTTTGGTGATCCTGGTTATAAGGGGCCGCTGGTATGGCACACCTTCCGCGGCAAGGTGGAGATATTTCCAGGAGCGGGCTTGCCACCAGGCGCGACCAAGAACCTGGGCGGTAACACCTATACCTGCAATTATGACGTCGCACCGCAATATAACTATGCGAACGGATTGTCATCGACAGGCACGCCGCCCTGGATCAACCTGGACGAGAACAGCCAGATTGGCCTGGATCACATCTTCGCAGGCGCGGCCACGGGGGCAGCCCTTCCGTTGGGCACGCAGATCCTGTTCATGGCCAAGGCCAATCGCACGGACTTTGACTACGTCTGCCCGAAAGGCTGGTGGTTGCCGGCCAACCTGGCCACTCCCCAGAGCAACACGGCCAAGCAGATCCAGAAAACACATACCGATCCCACGCCCGGTGCGAAGGATCTGGTGAGCTTCCCTTACGGCACGATCGAAGTTAAGGCCGCCTGGCGAAAGCTGGGGCCAAAGGAAGACGCCAGCCGGTTCTATACGACGACAGTACGCTATTACGTCAATGATTCGGCCGTGCCCACCGGCATCGCACCTGTCGACGATACGCTCGCCCTGGTGGGCCTGCATATCATCCAGAAGACGCCTTCGGCGCCGTACTTTATTTTTGCCACGTTCGAACAAGCCGACAACATCCTGGACCCGAACGGCAAGCCGGTGGAAGACGCAGATGGAAACTACACCGGCAGTGCAACGCATCCGCTGAGGCCCGATATACAGTCCGTCAACGCGACCGCCAATAGCGGGCAGTCCTTCATCTTCACCGAGGGCGAGCTCGGGGAGACGCAGACGCAGCTTCATTTCGCCAATGTTCCCAATACTGGCCTGGTCACTGGCACGATCAAAGTGGAGAAACGCGAGCATTTGATCGCCGATGAAGTCATTGCGGTCAACAAGGAAGCTCATGCGGCCATCAAGACATACCTGGAGAAAAATTTCCCCAAGGATCCGAAGTCGCCGTGGGCGTACTACAAGCTGGTCAGCGTGCAAGCCAAGCCGATCGACAAGCCGACGGCTGGCGTGACGTACGACAAGCCGGATGCGTCTACGTACTATCAGGCCAACAGCACCATCGAGACTGACTACGACCTGCAGGTGTTCAGCGGCCAGTTCTACCCGTACTCACCCGAGCTCCCCGGCAACAAGGGCGGCACGCTATCCAACACCATCACTGACTTCACGGCAGACGGCAAGCCGTTCAAGAACGTGGCCTACCAGGGTTCGGCGTACAACATGGGCGGCTGCATGGGTTGCCATGGCAATGCGCAGCATGGCGGTGCCGACTTCAGCTTCATCCTGGCCGGTGGACCCGATCCCGCGCCGGATACGGCCGGCACGCTTGCGCCGGTGATCATCAACAAGGTGGTGAAGTACTTGCAGGAAAAGAAGTAAGCCTTGGGCTCTGACTCTTGTTAAGCAAGTTGTGGGGGATGGGTTTCCTGTCCCCTCGGCCCTCTCCCTGGTAAAGCCAGGGAGAGGGCCGGCTTCAAATCCAGGGCGAACCATTCACGCTTAGGACCTGGCACTCACTTTTGTTGGATTCTTATAGCAATGCGCGACGATATCGGAAACAAACTTGTTCACTTGAGCAAAGGCAGTAGTGACGATCCAGCAAAGCACCGCGGTGAGGCGGCAAAGAATCTTGTCAACATTCTCAAGGAAAAGTCTCTGCGTGGCGGCAGCGGGTTTATCAAGGGGAAGCATATATGTGTGTGCTTCTCCGAAGCACCTATTGGCAAGCTCTCTCAGATTCTGGCTAGTAAAGATCCGAGCGGCTTCAAATATCAGCCGTATGGCGTGCTGGTAGACAAAAAATGGCTATTCAAGCAAGGAGGTCGGCCGGCAATTTACGGGCCTGATCCCGATTACGCCAAACTTCCTGAAGACATGCAGTACAGGCATGTGAGGTTCTGGCTCTCCGACGAATACAACATTGATCACACATGGGAGCGCGAGTGGCGTATCAAGACAGAAGCGTTATCGATTTCCCCAAAAGAAGTGACGATCGTGGTGCCGGATCGAGCCGCGAAGGAAGCGTTCGTGGAGCACGGCTTCGCAGAGTGGCATTACATCGCCCTATCTGACCTCGGCGTTGAAATCAGCCCCTTGTAGAGCCAACCATTTTTCAAGTCGAAGCAGCTTTGAGGCGGGCTCAAATTCAAGCGCTTGGCACAGGAAGAGCGCTGAACTGAATCTACGTCCAAGACCCCTCCTACCCGTCATCCCGGCGCAGGCCGGGATCCAGTGGCTTTGCAGCCGGTTGTCGCAATAGTCACCAAGAACTGGCGCTGACGCGAAAACCGGTGCCACTGAGTCCCGGCCTGCGCCGGGACGACGATAGGAGAAACCGAGATCAATCGAGTTTCACTGGCTCACTCACCACCACGAACGATTGAACGACTTCCATGCCGAGAGCAGGTTGCCGGCATTGACCGAACCCAGGCCGGCGGCAAAGCTCCAGCCACGCTGCGCCTGGTACGCCGGGGCATAGCGTGACGTGCTGGTCGAAGTCAGGCCGAGCTGGACGGAGCCTGCCGGAACCAGGAAGCCTTCCACATCGAGCTCGTAGTCGGTAATGGTGGCGTAGAAATAGCAGTCCGGCGTTACCGTGTCCGGCAACTGCTGGATGCACTGGGTGGAGATACCACCGCGCGTTACGTTATGGAACACGCAATGTCCGGTGCCCTTGGCGCCGTTGTCCGAGTTGCACGCGTCCAGGCTGCTCGGCGAATAACCAAACGGCAGGCCATACTCTTCGGAAGCCAGCGCATACAGCGTCGGCGCGGCATTGCCCTGGTTCTCGATCTGGCCATGGCGGCTCAGGCCCTGGTCCACCAGCGCCTGAATGCCGGCAAACATCGGCGAGGCCAGCGACGTACCACCGCTGATCGAGATGGAGCCGGTAAAGCCAGGATTGCAGGGGAAGGCGGCGTTACACACGATCACCCAGGTGTCTCCGCCATAGGAGCCGGCAAACAGCGACACGTCCGGCAGATCTCGCGAGTTGTCGTTAGCCGCGCCACGCACCAGCCGCTGCCAGAACGGCTTGCGATCGACCGAGGAGGGGCCGCCGCTGCCGCTTTCGGAGGTCAGCGTCAGTCCATTGGGGTCGGTTGCGAGTACAGCTTTGCAGAAATCGAGCGGGCTCTTGAAGCCGTTGGCCTGTGCCGCCACCGGGTTGGCGCAGGACTGGTTCCAGGGGATTTCCGGAATATAGGAAAGCACCGAGCCATAGGCCGAGTTCAACTTCGTGCTGAAGTACTTGCTGCTGGTGCCGTCGAGCACATCGGCGGTGTCCGTGCCGCCAACGGCGGTGACATTCGGCGAGGTAGCAAGGGCGTTGGCACTGATGCCTTCGCCATTGATCGGCAGATTGAAGATGGATCCCGCGTTGAAGCTCGGGTTGGAGCCCGAATCGCCGGTGGACACGAACACGGAAATGCCTTCCGCATCGGCCTGTGCCCAGAGCAGATCGATGGCAACCTTGCTCGCGGCATCGACATTGGTCTCGCCAAAACCATAGCTTGCGCTGATGATGTTAGGCCGGTCGTCGCCATTGACCAGGTTGGTGGCGGCGGTGGTTACGCCACCGAAGAAGTTATTGCTGTTGGAGTCATCGCAGCTCGCAACGACGATATGTGCACCGGGCGCCATGGCCGTGGACCATTCGGCGTCGAGCAGGGTCTCGCCGTCGTCCTCGCCTGGGTGGGCAATAGTCGGATCGATGCAATTGGTGAAGCCGGTCGCCTGTGGCTGGATCTGCGAGAAGCTGCCGCCGTAACCGCCGAGGCTGAACTGACTGACGAAATTGGTCCAGTCGGCGGGCACCATCGAGTTATCCTCGACCACCGCGATAGTGACGTTCTTTCCGGTGATACCTTGCGCGTGCAACGTATCGGCGCCATACATCTTGGCCAGATCGTAGGGCACTAGGCCGCGTGCGCCGTTGGTAAAGGTGATCGCGTCGGTTTTCACCGCAGGTTTGGCGGCCGTGGATGCGTGGCTGCTGGCGTTATCGGCTTGAATCTTGAAGCGCTGCGTTGCCGGATCGAACTGTGCCACCTTGGTCGGCACATGCATGGCCTTCGGATGGAAATCGGTCAAGCCAGCCACGCCTGCCACCACGGCCTGCAGCGCCGATGGCACGCTGATATCGCCAGCGTTGGCGATATGGCTTTCCTTGTTGAAGTCGATGTAGTGATTAAGTTGCGTATGGAACGCGCTTTTCACCTGGCCGGCGTTGCCGCTGAAGTCGATCTGGGTGTTGTTCGCGTAAGTACCGTTGACGGTAAAGCCATTGGCTTTCAACCAGGCAACGGTGGCGGCGACATCGGTGTCGAGCGCGCCAAAATACTTGCCGTACTGTCGCGGCGTCAGCCAGTGGTGAAAGAACGGCGAATGGGGGTCGTGCTGCGCGGCAATGAGCGTCTCGAGCGCAACGCGGCGACGATCACTGGGGCGCAGTACCAGCTGCATGTGGTTCAGGGGCGTCGAATCGGTCACCGCACCTTGCGAGGTCATCGCATTGACCGCGGACAAATGCGTGTTCTGGATGGGTGACACGGCATTGTTATTGACTGTTTGCGTCACACGCGGCGCTTCGGCCGTGTTGAGGCCGGCAAGCGTGGCGTCGTCGGTCGTTGCCGTCTGCGCAAAGGCTGCCACGGGCAGGGCCGCGATAGCCGCGGCGATACACGCGTACAGACTCAGGTGTCCTCTTGTCATGCGAATTCTCCAGCAAGGTGATGGAAAGAGCCTCGCTCCGCGCCGCAGGGTGGCCGGGAGTGATGTCTTCTGAGGGTGGTGGTGCAGACAGACGAAATGATCGACGCGGGAGGTGGTGACCGCCGGCAAGACAAGGGCAGCGCCTTGGCAGGTCGCTGACGGTACGGATGCAGGTGCCAATGGACGGCGCAGGGAGCCGGTCCGAATGGCAGCCAACATCGTCAAAGAACGCAAGTTCCAAGCGAACCTTCCCCTGTTTGACATCGCATGACGCCTCTGGGCCAAAAACGCTTTGCACGCTACTGGCCTGGTCTGCCTTTAGTGAGACGGTTGCGGCGAGCGAAGGCCTACCATGGAAATGTAACCGCTGAAGACAGCTGCTAAAGGCCTTCGGTCAATCATGCCGGGAAGAAATCAGGCCTCTTGGCTTGTAGGAGTGATGTCAGTCGTGGCAACGATCTGCGGTGAGCGCGCATGTCGCGACTAAAGTCGCTCCTGTAGAAACCAGGGCGCTATAAGGAGACCTCAACGGTTTGCCCGTCACGCTGTATGACAGCTTCGCCCTGAACAGCCTGGCAAGGACGCAGTCTCCTGCGTCCACCGGCCCAGCAAACACGGGTCGTTAAAAAGTACGTCCCTGGATGTAAGCCTCCGAAAACAAAGTGACCCTCTGCATCGGTCCTGGTCGATCGCAAATATGGCTTGAGCCTATCCGCACAATGCGATGTCGCGTCCAGCACGATGCGTGCGCACTCCGCGACATAAGGTGTGCTTGGCACCAAGGTGACCGTTTCATTCATGGCGTCATGCTTGATGCCTTTTTCGGTGACCCATGAGGCTTGGCCGATGATGGTCGACGCGCCAGTGGCCATGCCTTGACCCAACGCTTGAACGTCGAAGCTTGAGGCGGGTTCGACGACGGGACGGGTATCGGCGCACCCGCCCAGCAGGATGAACATGAGGGCGGCTACTCGGCGCAACATCTTATTTACTCACCGAAGAGAAGGTTGCCAGGTGCGCGCCGGTTGCAGGCAAAGGTGTATCGCCCTTGTTCCACCAGCCGCCGCCCAGTGCTTGAAACAGTGCTGCCGTATCGGCCAATCGATTGGCCTGGGCCTGTATACGGCTCATACGCGCCTGCTGATAGGCCTGCTGCGCGTTGATCAAGCCAAGCGCGCCGACGTAACCCATCTGCTGCTGTTTTTGTGTGAGATCGAGCGTATGGGCTGCCGCGCGCTCGGCGTCATCGGCCGCGGCATAGGCGCTGGCATCGGTGTCGATGGCGTGCAGTACATCGGCCACGTTCTGGAAGGCACCCAATACGACACCGCGATACTGCGCGGCGGACTGCTGCAATGCCGCTTCGGCGGCGCGCTGCTTGTGCCGGAGCGCACCGAAATCGATCACGCTCTGGGTGACGCTTCCGGCCAACGTCCAGAACACGTTGTCGTCGCTGAACATGCGAGCGAACGAGGTGGAGCTGCCGCCATAGGTGCCCGAGAGCGTGAACTGCGGCAAGCGATTGGCCAGCGCCACGCCGACCTGGGCGCTGGCCGAATGGACGTTCTCTTCGGCCGCACGCACGTCCGGGCGCTGCTCCACCAACTGCGAAGGCAGGCTGAGCGGCAGCGTCGCCGGCAGCGTGAAGTGCTCCAGATCGAACTGCGGCGCGCCCGCCTGGTCCGGTGTGTCGCCGCACAATACCGCCAGCAGGTCGCGATTCTGTTCCAGTTGCTTCTGCAGCCCCGGCAAAGCCTGCCTGGCCTGGGCCAGTGCGCTTTCCTGGGCTGCAACGTCGAGCGCCGAGGCATAGCCGAGTCGGGACTGGTCGTGCAGGATCGCCAGCGCACGCGTCTGTGCGGCGATCACCGCCTCGGTGGCTTCGATCTGCGCGCGCAGCGACGCCTCCTGGATCGCGGCGTTCGCCACATTGGACGCCAGACTCAGCTGCGCCGCCTCGAGCTGGAAACGTTGGTTATCGGCCTGGGCCTGCAGCGATTCCACCGAGCGGCGATTGAGCCCAAAGACATCCGGCGCATAGCCGATATTCAACTGCGCGGTGTGCAGCGTGTAGTACGTCGCATTGGACGTCAGCGTGGGCGAGAGCGTGCCCACGGCGTCACGTTGGCGTGCCGGTGCATAGCTCACCTGTGCCGAGGGGAAGAAGCTGGCGCGTTGGGCTGCGATGTTCTCCTGCGCCTGGCGCAGTGCCGCGGTGGCGGCGTCGATGTCCGGGTTGCGGGCTAGCGCACGCTGTATTCGTTCGTTCAGCGTGTCGGAACCGAACACCTGCCACCAGGTCGCTGCAATGATCTGGCCCGCGACGAGTTGCTGAGGTCTGGAAGCATTGCCGCCTGCGATGGTGGTCATCGGCGTGCGCGTGAATTGCGTCGGCGAGGGCGTGGCGGGACGCTGATAGTTGGGGCCGACGGCGCACCCGGCACAACCTGCGAGGAGTGTCGTCACCCACGCCAGGCGCAAACGGGAAACCAGTGAGCGCTTCATGGCGTACCTCCACTGGCGCGTCGTTGCTTGCGTTTGTTCGACCATTCCACCACCAGCACCTGCAGCGCGGGCGCCACCACCAGCAGCATCACCGGTCCAATCAACATGCCGCCAACGACCACCGTCGCCAGCGGGCGTTGCACCTGGCTGCCGATGCCCGAGGACAGCGCCGCAGGCAACAGGCCAATGCAGGCGGACAGCGCCGTCATCAGCATCGGGCGCATGCGCTGTTCGGCGGCCTGGGTCATGGCGTCCAGCGGCGTATGCCCACCCAGGATCAGATGGTTGAAATACGTGATGACCAGGATGCCGTTCATCACTGACACGCCAAACAGCGACACGAAGCCGATCGCCGCCGATACGCTCAGATCCAGCCCGGAAAGGTAGAGCGCAATGATGCCGCCGGCGATGGAGAACGGAATGGCCGCCAGTGTCAGCAGACTGTCGCGCAGCGAGTTGAACAGCGCAAACAGCAGGGCGAGGATCAAGCCCATCGCAATCGGCAGCACGATGGCCAGACGTTGCTTGGCCTGTTGCAGATCTTCGAATTCGCCAGACCATGCCAGGTGATAGCCGCTGGGCAGGATCACATGCTCGGCGATGCGTTTCTGCGCCTCAGCCACGGTGCTTCCCAGATCGCGGCCGCGCACGCTGAATTTCACCGGCACGAAGCGCTCGTTACGCTCGTGGTAGATGTAGGACGCGCCGGTATCCAGCGAGATTTCCGCCACATCACGCAATGGCACATAACCGTTGCCGCCATTGGGCAAGGGGTAGCTCACCTGGATATTGCCGATCGCCTCCACGCTGGAGCGGAACTGCGGCGCCAGGCGTACCACCAGCGAGAACTGGCGTTCGCCCTCCTGCACGGTGGTAGCTTCGGTGCCGCCAGCGGCCGCCTGTACCACGGTGTTGATGTCGCCCGCGTTGAGGCCATAGCGGGCCGCCTTGGCCCGGTCCACTGTGATATTGAGATTGGGCTGGCCAAGCACGTGGAACACGCCAAGGTCCTGCACGCCGCGGACCTTGCGCATCTCATGCATCACCTGGTCGGCCAGTCGTTCGAGTTCCGGTAACTCCGGACCGACGACCTTGACCGAGTTCGCGCCCTTTACGCCGGACAGGCCTTCCTCGATGTTGTCCTGGATGTACTGCGAGTAGTTGAATTCAACGCCGGGGAAGGCGTCGCCGAACTCCTGCTGCAGCTGCGCTACCAGCCCGGGCTTGGTATGGCCGCTGGGCCATTCGTCCTGCGGTTTCAGTGGAACGAACAACTCCACGTTGTAGAAGCCCGAGGCATCGCTACCGTCATCGGGACGGCCGTGCTGCGATACCACCGTGACGACCTCCGGATGGTGCAGCAAAATCCGGCGCATCTGGCTCACCTTGTCCTCGCCCGCTTCCAGCGAGATGGTGGTTGGCATCGAAGCGCGAATCCACAGATTGCCTTCTTCCAGCGCCGGCAGGAACTCCGTGCCCACGCGCGTCAGCAACAGACCGGCGACCAGCAGAAAACCCACGCCGAGTGCCACGGTGGTGCGGCGGCGTACGAGTGCCCAGTGCAGCACCGGCGTGTACACGCGACGGATCGCACGCACGAACAGCGTCTCGGTCTCCTCGACATGCTTGGGCAACAGCAACGAGGCCAGTACCGGCGAAATGGTAAAGGTGGCGATCAGCGCGCCAGACAACGCGTAGGCATACGTGCGCGCCATCGGGTTGAAGATCTGCCCTTCCACACCTTGCATGGTGAACAGCGGAATAAAGGCGGCGACCGTGATCGCCGAGGAAAACAGCACCGCGCGGTCCACCTGCATGGCGCTGATGTACAGCAAGCGCAGACGTTCGGTCCAGGCGTGGCCGGCGTCCTCGCGCATATAGGTGCCAAGCTCGCTCTGCGCGGCCTCGTGCAACAGATCCTGGCGTTGTGCGGCGCTCTTCTGGAAGTTGCGAAAGATGTTCTCGATCAGGATCACCGCCGAGTCGACGATGATGCCGAAGTCGACCGCGCCCAGGGATAGGAGATTGGCCGAATCTCCCATCAACACCAGGATGATGATGCTGAAGAACAGTGCCACCGGGATATTGGCACTGACGATGATAGCGCTGCGCAGGTCGCCGAGGAAAATCCACTGGATCAGAAACACCAGCAGGCAGCCGAAGATCAGGTTGTGCAACACTGTATGCGTGGTGACCGAGACCAGGGTGGAGCGGTCGTAGATCGGCACCAGCTTCACACCAGGCGGCAGGGTGCCGTCGCTGTTGAGCCTGGCTACTTCGTCCTTTACGGCGGCGACCACTTCGTTGGTCTGCAGCGTGCGGTTCATCACCACGATGCCGGTAACCACGTCGTCCTGCTGGTCGCGGCCGGCGCGACCCAGGCGCGGGACCGCGCCGATGCTCACTTTCGCGATGTCTTTCACCAGCACCGGCGTGCCATTGGACTGGTTGAGCACGATATTGCCGATGTCGCCGACGTCCTTGATCAGCCCGATCCCGCGGATATTCACCGACTGCTGGCCGATGTTGATCGTGCGTCCGCCCACATTGCTGTTGGCGTTACCGATGGCGGCCACGAGCTGCGGCAGGGTGATGCCGTACCCCTGCAGTTTGGTGAGGTCGGCTTCGACGTCGTATTCCTTGGTGGTGCCGCCCCAGGTCACTACCTGCGCGATGCCGTGCACCGACAACAGGCGACGCGTCACCACCCAGTCCTGCAGCGTGCGCAGCTCGGTGAGGCTCATCGAGGGTGGGCCCACCAGTTGATAACGGAAGACCTCGCCCACCAGGCTGGATGCCTGGATCTGTGGTTGCACGTTATTAGGCAGGCTGACGTTCTGCTGCAGCGACAGCGCGGCCTGGGTGTAATCGAAGTAATAGTCGGTGCCGTACTTGAATGTGACGCGCACGAACGATAGGCCATAGAACGACGTGGAGCGGATGCTCTCCACACCGGGCGTGGTGGCGAGGCCTACTTCCATCGGACGCGTATAGCTGCGTTCCATTTCCTCGGCGGACAGGCCGGGGGCCTGTGCGGTGATCTCCAGGATCACCGGCGCTGGATTGGGATAAGCCTCGATATTGAGCCTGGCGTACGCGGCCAGCCCGGCGATAACGAATGCGCCAAGCGTCATCAGCACGATGGCGCGACGTGTCAGCGCGAACGCGACGAGGCCTTTGAACACGGATCAATCCCTGCAATGGAATAATAGTGCGGACGGGCTCACTGCGACTGCAGCGCCAGCGCGTTGCTGAGGAACAGCGCGCCTTCCGTGGCGATGCGGAGGTGGGGCTGCAGTTCGGACAGCACCGGGTAATAGCCGTCTTGCGGCGTACCCAATTGCACCGGATGGCGAGTGAAATGCAGGCCATCGGAGGTGGTGAATATCACCATCGAGCCACTGCCTTCGCGCACGACCGCATCCGCGGGCAGGGCATCGTGACGCGTTGGCGCCCCGGTGACGATGCTGTAGTTGGCCAGCATCTGCGGACGCAGGCCAGCCGGTGGCGAATGCAGCACGGCGCGTAGCGTCACACGGTGCGTCGCCGCGTCCGAAGTGCTGCCGACATAATCCACCTGCGCTTCGATGGGTTGTCCCGGCAATGCAGGTAACGAGGCGAACAACGGCTCGCCAACATGCACCTGGGGTGCGTCGGCCTCGACCACGTTCGCGACCAGCCACAAGCTGTTCGAGTCCCCCACGCCGAAGGGCGCAGGGCCATTGCCCGGTTGCACGAGGTCACCGGGAGCGACGTTGCGCGAAGTCACCTGGCCGGCGACCGGACTGTCGATGCGCAACTCGCCATCGACGCGTCGTGTGGCCGCGATGCGATCGATCTGTGCATCGCTTTTGCTGAAGATACGTAGCGCACGGCGAGCCGCCTGATAGTTGCCTTCAGCAGTCTGCTGATCGGCTACCGCCTGCTCGAGATCGCGCGGCGCGTTGGCCTGTACCTGCGCCATGCTTCTGGCTCGTTCAAGGGCCGCCGTGGTTTGCGCGCGCGCGGCGGCAGCACTCACCAGCGAGGCTTCGGCCTGGGTCAGGTCGGGGCTATCCAGAGAGAACAGAGCCTGGCCGCGACTTACCGTGTCACCGGCCTTGGCAAATACATCGCGCACGCGGCCGGCATAGGGCGAACTCACCTGGGCCAGTTGGTCCTGGTTGAAATCCACATAGCCCACGGCATCGACATGTGGGGCAAAGTCGCGCTGAGTGACATCGGCCAGGCGAACCTGTTTGGCCTGTTCGGCGTTGATCGCGACGGTCTGGGTATCTGCAGGAGCGCTGGGGTGGGGCGCGGCCTTTACCTTGTCGGTCACTGCATGCTCGGCCAGTATCAGGATGACGGCCGCCAGCGCGTAACCGACCGCTGCCAGCCGTCCTTGATGCTTCTTCATGTATCTGTTGCCATGTTGAGCGACGCAGGAGGCGCGCCGAAGACATGTCGGAACTCTAGCCTTGCACCCGCGATGGCAACAGTTACGGTTTGGAAAGGGGCGTGGCGGGCAGGGTGATGGTGACGTTGAGGCCGGGTGAGGTATTGGTCAGCGTGAGCTGCCCGCGATGCAACGCCACGACCGCAGCCACGATGCTCAGGCCCAGTCCGTTGCCTCGCTGATGGCGGCTGGTGTCGACGCGGAAGAACCGCTCGGTGGCGCGAGCAAGCGCTGACTCGGGAATACCGGGGCCGGTGTCTTGCACGCTGATCTGTACCTGTTCGCCATGTCGAGCGGCATGCACGGTGATGCTCGCATCTTTGCCGGCGTATTTGAGGGCATTGTCCAGCAGGTTGGCCAGTACACCCGCCAACAAATGGCGGTCGGCCAATACCGATGGCTCGCCATCCACGATGCCGTCCAGGCTGATCGCCACCGATTCGGCGGCGGGTTGGTAGAGTTCCACCATATCCTCGACCAGGTTGCGCAAGACAAGCGGTTCGAAGCTCCCGCGGCGCACGCCCGATTCGGCCTCGGCGATCTGCAGCAACTTGTCGAGCACGGTGATCAGGCTGTCGATTTCGTCGATGGCGTATTGCGCACCATCCGGCAGACGCTCATTGCGCTGCGGTGAGCGCAAGGCCTGTTCCAACGCGCCGCGCACCCGGCCAAGCGGCGTACGAAGGTCGTGTGCGATCGCATTGGAGACATTGCGCGAGGTATCCATCAGTCGCTCGATCTCATCGAGCATGTCATTGATGTCGTGCGCCACCACCGCGAACTCGTCACGTGAACGTCCCATGGCGACACGGCGATCCAGGCGCCCGGCGGCGATCTCGGTGGTGGTGCGATGGATGACTTTGAGCTGACGCTGCAATTGCGAACGAAACAGCATGGCGCCGCCCCCGGCCAGTAACACGGCCAACACACCGCCCAGGCTCAGCGCGACCAGGATCATGTGCTCCAGCTCGAACACATCGCGCATGTCGCGCCCCACCAGCAGCACGCTGCCGTCGGCGAAGCGATGCGCGAGCAAGCGGCTTGCCGAGTAGCGTCCCAGACGTTCTACGTCCAACTGGCGCAAGCCATTGGTAGCGATGGCGGCGGATGGCCACGCCGTGAGGTTGCCGATCAGCTTGTGGCCACTGCCATCCAACAACAGGTAGATCTCGGTATCGCTGTCCTGGTTGTCGGTAAGCAGGCCGTGGATTTCACGCACCAGCGCGTCGGCATCCTGCTGCTTCACCTGCAATAGATGGCGTGACGTACTGCGCAGCTGCTCGTCGATATTGCGGCGAAGCAGCCCCGCCGTGGCGACATAGAACACTGCGGAGATCGCCGCCACCGACAACAGCAGCAACAGGCCGTAGCCTGCCGCCATGCGGAACACCACCGAATGGCGGAAGCTAGCCGTCGACATCATCGCCATCCTGCGCGGGCGCGCCGATGGTGAAGCCCACGCCGCGGACGGTGCGGATCAATGGCGGCACACCGTCCTTGTCGATCTTGTTGCGCAGGCGGCTCATCTGCACGTCGATCACATTGGTTTCCGGATCGAAGTGATAGCCCCAGACCGCCGACAGCAGCATCTTGCGCGTGACCACCTCGTCGCGATGGCGTACCAGGTATTCGAGCAGCTGATATTCGCGCGGTTGCAGCAGGATCGGGCGACCGTCTCGAAACACCCGTCGCGTGCGTGGCTCCAGGGTGAGGTCGCCCACGTCAAGCTGCTCGGGCTCGGCGCGCTGACCGGCACGCCGCGCCAGCGCCTCGATACGCGCGAGTAGCTCGTCCAGCGCGAAGGGTTTGGTGAGGTAATCGTCGCCGCCGCTGCGCAATCCGCGGACGCGTTCGTCGAGGCTGCTCAAGGCGCTCAGTACCAATACCGGCGTGCGATCTTCGCGCAAGCGCATCGACGCGAGAATATCGAGACCGTCCAGGCCGCCGGGCAGCATACGGTCCAGCACAACCAGGTCCCACAGCTCGTCGCTGACGCGCGCGAGCCCGTCATGGCCGTCATGGCATAGCTCGACCTGATGGCCGGCCTGGCACAGGCCTTCCCGAATCAGTTCGGCGGTGGGGATGTCATCCTCGATCAGTAGGCAACGCATGGTTGGGAGTTCTAGTCGAATGCATGCATGGTGCTCCTATCTTAGAGAATCCCCATGGCGACGGCTCAATAGCAGGGCGTCGTAGCATCTTGCGTGCTCGTTGGAACGTCGATATAACCCCAGCTTCTGCTGCGATGGGCCATGTACATGAAGCTAGCGAGCGCGTTCCTCGGGCTGCTTGGATTGGCGCTCGTTCTGCACTGGCCACCGTTGGCGCAAGCAGCCACCGATGTAAGGTTGGCGTCAGCAGAGGTGTCCCTGACCGGTCCATGGCAATTCAGTTTTGGCAACGATCCGCAATGGGCAATGCCACAGTTTGACGACCGTAGCTGGGAGCGGATCGATCTGACGCCACTGGCCGGTGCGCATGATGGCGACGTCGGTTTATCGAACTATGTCCCCGGCTGGACGGCGCACGGACACGCCGGCCGATGGGGCCATGCCTGGTACCGGATGCGCCTCCACTGGAGCGTGCCGGAGGGAGCGCAGCCGGTACTGATCGGTCCAACGCTTGTCGATGACGCGTATGAGATTTTCTGGAACGGCAAAAAGATCGGTGGGGTTGGCGACTTCAGCGCCGATCCTCCACGAGCGTTTTCAACGCATCCCGTTCTTTATAAGTTGCCCGAATCTGCATCTTCTGGCGATGCGGTTGTCGCCATTCACGTCTACCTGCAGCAAAGTAACGTCAGTGCGAGTGAAGCCGGCGGGGTGCACGTTGCTCCGATCCTGGCCGAATCGAATGCAGGCCATGCACGCCTGCTCACGCAGTGGTGGCAGACCTTCTGGGGCTACGTTGTCGAGGTGATCGAGCCGGTGTTCCTGGTGGGCCTGGCCTTGTATGCCTTGTCGCTACGAAGCATCAGTCTGCCGGATCGATTTTGGACCAGGGTTGCCCTGGCCCTGATCTCCATCGCTTTACTTCGCTTCAATCAGGCGGTATCTGCCTGGACGGAGATCGAAAGCCTGAAAACATACGATGTCGTCAGATCGGTCGTGCTCGGGCCGCTTACTCTCGGCACCTGGGTTATCGCCTGGAACAGCTGGGTGTCTCCGCCCGATCGTCGGATCGATCGCTTTGCGATGGCTCTTGCCGTCCTTGCAGCGATCGCCGCCCTCGTCGGACAGCACGTTGAGATCGTCCGGGTGGCCAGCCGCCTGGCGCTGCTTGCGCTGTTTGTCTGGGTGGCATGGCATATCGTCAGGCACGGACGCGGGCGCACGTTTGCGTTGATAACCATGCTCACCACCGGTGTCGCCATGTTCGCCGAGGAGATCAATACGATCGGCGTGCCCGGGATATGGTTTCCTTTCGGCGTCGGCGTGTCGCGAAGCCAGTACGCGCTTTCAGTCGCCATCCCCCTGCTTGCCGTCCTGTTTCACTTTCGCGCGACAAGACGGCTTGCGGAACGCCGTATCTGAAACAGCCTCAGCATTTCCCGGCGCCCCAGTGAAGGCCGGGGCCCAGCGTGTTCAATACGTCAAAGCGCAAGGCCCCAGGTTACGGGCGGCACAAATCATTCACTTTTGATCGCATGCCCACCAAATTCGTTACGCATCGCCGACAGCAACTTGTCGGTAAACGAATCGTCGTCGCGCGACCGCAGCCGTTCGATCAACGATTGCGTAATTATCGGTGCAGGTACATTGAGCGCAATCGCCTCATCCACCGTCCATCGCCCCTCGCCCGAATCGACTACATAAGGCGCAATGCCGCTCATGTTCGGGTTCTTCCCAAGCGCATCGGAGGTCAGATCCAGCAGCCACGAGCGCACCACGCTGCCGGTGCGCCATATCTCGGCCACTTGATGCAGATCGAGCGCAAACTCGCTTTTGTGCTTGAGAATGGAAAAGCCTTCGGCGTAAGCCTGCATCATGCCGTACTCGATGCCGTTGTGAATCATCTTGGTGAAGTGGCCGGACCCCACCGGACCCACATGTCCCCAGCCCTGATCCTTGGCGGGTGCGAGCGCCTCAAAGAGCGGCCGCGCACGCTCGACAGCCGCCTTCTCGCCACCAATCATCAGGCTATAGCCTTCGGTCAGGCCCCATATACCGCCGCTGGTGCCGCAGTCGATATAGTCCATCTGCTTTTCGGCAAATATCCGCGCCCGGCGCACCGTGTCCTTGTAGTTCGAATTGCCGCCATCGATAACCGTGTCGCCGGCAGCCAACAGCGATAGAAGATCCTTGAGGGTGTTATCGGTGATATCCCCCGCCGGCACCATCAGCCACAGCGTGCGCGGGGCGGGCAGGGCCGCTACCAGCGCGGCCAGCGAATCGGCGGATGCCGCGCCCTTGGCTTCCAGCTCCTTGCGCGCCTGCGGATTGAGGTCGAAACCCACCACCTGATGCCCGCCGAGCGCGATGCGCTGAGCCATATTGGAACCCATGCGGCCGAGGCCAATCATGCCGAGTTTCATAAGATCTCCTGAAGCGAAAAGAGGGACCGTGTGACGCTACCGCGAACATTTTCCGCATGCAACGATAACGCCGCGTGATGGACGGCCCCGTTACATCGCGATGACGCAGGCCAACGCCAGGCTTTACCCTTTATGGCGCAGTTCTCAATTCGCCTTGCAGATTCGGGGAATTCAGTGCCGCCGCCTTCGGCAACTGGCCGCTTTTGCGACATGGGTATAGGATGCGATCGGATAAGCGTGCCGCGCAATAATTCACCCAACAACTAAACAGGGAAGACCGACGTGGCCAGAGGCGGGAAGCCAGGCGTGTTTCGTAGAGCGCTGACCAGCAAGATCTTTCTTATAAGCATGGCCGTCTTACTGGTGGTCGCGGTATCGTTTGGACGCTACGCACATGTAGCAAGGCAATTGACGCCAAATCCAAGCAGCCATGTACACACGCTCATTTATCTTCAGCGCAGCCATGATGAAATGGTTCAGCAGGTTAATTATTACCTGATACCCGCGCCATCGGCGCAGGTGCGCGATGCACTCAAAAGCAGCTTGCAAGCTGACGACTACCAATGGAACGACGACAGTGCACCGTTGTGGAGCATGGATTCGGCCTGGGTGGACATCAGCATGCGCAACCGTCCCGAGGTTGCGTCGGCACTTCAGCATGAGGCTGCGGCAAAGACCGCCCCTCTGATGGACAATGCGTTATCACAAGGCGTATTGACCGCTGAAGAGAGGGCGCATTTTGAAAAGGCCCTCGCCGGCCAGAATGAGTTCGAGCGCGATAGTCTGAAGAACCTGCCTTTCTTCGCCCAGCAGATCGAGCGTTGGCGGTTCGGCAGCACGCGCCTCGACCGGTTTGCGCGCTATGACCAGCAGGGCGGTGTCATGGATGTGTCGCCGATGTTCAACCGGACGCCCATGACACTGGTGTGGTTTACCGGCAGCAAGTCGATTGCCCGGCATCAGCTGCACCTTTTCGGCTGCATGACCGGCGTGACCTGTTTTCCGTCGCCAGGCATCGATCGCAAGGAGGACGCCGTCCAATACATCGACACGGATCTCGATAACCGCCTGCATGCCGTCGCCACGACCCTGCATGCCCTTGGCGAAAGCGACGCCGATGCACGTATGCATGTGCTGATTCGTGACTTACCCAGCCGGCAGAAATCCGATGAGGTTCGCGACACGGCAACCGCGCCGAACGGAAGCTTGACGGTCTACGATCTACCCGCTGATGAAGAAGACCTGCGACGTTACGACAACGACGCCTGGCGATTGTTACCTTTGCCCGATGGCAGCGTATTGGCCGCTGGTCATCAGTCGCGTCGTTATGTCGTGCAAAACGATGCGGTAGTGCATGCCGATGAACCGCCAAGTTATGTCGGCCGGGCCGGCCCAAGAGTAGATGCCCATGGCGTTGTCTGGGGGTTCAAGGACGATGGGCAAACGACGCGGCTTATCGCCTGGTCGCCTGGGCAAAACAAGGCCACATCGACACCGTTGCCCATGCTGGGTGCCGACCAGCTCCTGGATAACTGGACACTCACGCCTGACGGCAGCGTAGCGTTGCTTATCGGCGGCAAGTTTTACGTCACCTCCGGCCAGCCGGGTGAACTGAAAAGCACGGCATGGAACAGCGAGCTACGCCGCGATGTCTCCGACAGCCTGGAGCACGCCTTGCCCTGGCTCTGGAGTCCGACCGTTCATTTCAACGACGGCCTGTTCTGGTGGACAGACCGCGACGCTTACGGCGTATCTCCGCGCACAGGCAAGGTGGTCGCCAATGTCACGACCTCGATCGACAGCGCCTTCTTCGGCAGCCGTGACGCGGGATGGGCCATCGCCTTGGCAAATTTGCCGACCGGCGAAGGTCCTGTGTTGCGCGTGATCGACCTGTCGACTGGACAATCCCGTGGCGATTGGCGTACCCGTGGCGTTTCCTATATGGCCGGCGCCGCGCGCACCGCTCATGGACGCTTGTTGGCCATCGGGAGCACGTCGGCCGGTGTTCCGATCACCGTATTCGATATGAAGACGGGCAAGCCTCTGGTGAATCTGCTGCCGCCACAAGGCTACGCATTGACCGCCGCGGCATTCAGCTGGAAAGGCGACAAGCTTTGGCTCTACCTGGAAGAAGAGGGCGCTCCCTCGCGCCGTAAATTGGCTGTATGGAACGTGCCCACCGAATACATGGATGCGACCTCGCCCGGCGCGCAACCCGACCAGCTGCGCTGCGAATACCCGATCGATGCCTGCAAACGGGAAGGCTGATAACTGCGCCTGCCGTCATGCCACCTTATGCCACTCTTCACTGGCCACTAACCGCCCTGATTTCCACGGAACGCAGTCATGAAGGCCACTCCCGGCTACCTACTTTTCTTCGGTTGTGTTGGCGCGATTTTCCTCGTTGCCTGCGGTTTCACCGGTCTGCATACCTGGCGATTCATCCACACGGCAAGCCACGCCACAGGAAAGGTCACGCGCCAGAACCACGGTTGCGCCCATGTCGAGATTCACTTTGAAACTGCAGCCGATGCGGCGGTCGACTACCCCCAAAATGGTGCGGTCTGCCTTCAGGCCGGACAGGAAGTGCAGGTCTTGTACGATCCTTCGTTGCCGAAACTGACGGCAACGGTCGATAGCTTCGGCGCGCTGTGGGGCGCTACCTTCTGGGCCGGCGGACTGGGCATCGCTTTTCTGGCCGGTGCGATTTTCATGCGCGCCGGTTCCCGTTTCATCTATCTCAAACCCGGTCGGTAGCAGCCCTGTCGGTCCATAGCGCCTTATGCGCGCAACATGCGCTGGAGAACGCCATCGCGATCGATAAGCCTGTGTTTCAGAGCGGCACCTATATGGCCGACCACGAGAATGCAAAAGACCCAGACCAGGCACACATGCAGGGTATCGGTGAGCAAGCGCAAGGGCTCGTTCTTGCCCAGCACAACGGGCAGGAAGCCGATCCCGAAGAAACTCACCGGATGCCCGCCCGCCATGCGATGCAGATAGCCGGTAATAGGCACGAGAAACATCAACGAATACAGTAACCAGTGCAGGGCATGCGCAACCGTTTGCTGCCACGATGGAATGCTTGCTGGAAGTGCGGGTGGCTTATGAGTGATTCGCCACAGCAGACGAAGCACGGCCAGCATGAAAATCAGACTGCCAATCGAGGCGTGATAGAACAGTACCGCGTCATGGCCTGGAGCGCTCTTTGGAAAGCTCTCCATAAAGATGCCGAGCCCGACGTTAAGAAAAATCAGCAGCGCAATCAGCCAATGTATGGCGATGGCGACCTTTGTGTAAGACGCTGGCTGTGACATTGGAACGGCGTATGACGCTTGTACAGATACGGACATGATGGAAACCTCTGAAGCGGGGCACGAAAGGAGTGCTCACGAGAGGCAATACCATCCAGGATCAACATTTATTCCCGCGGGGGCGACGAATCGCCGTCAGGCGATCGGCTATGGCCGTGCGTCTCCAATGACGGGGTGCTGGCCGGCGCGGACGTGTGCGTGCCCATGGAGGGCGACGTCCGGCGAGGGAAACGGAGCCCGCCGAGGGCGGACGGAAAAAACGCCCGGGTGAGCCCAACCAGAATCGCCAAAGTGGCAGCCACGGCCAACGCGATCCAGATACCCAGCATCAACAACAGAAATATCGAGAGAATGATGCCCGCCAAGGCAACGCCCATGAGGCGACTTCGCCAGGTCAATCCGGGGCCCGCTTGGATGTGGATGACAACGCGTTTCATGATCCGGGTATAAAGCTCTCGACACTAAACCGCGAACGACAGCCTATCTTGTAGGAGCGACTTCAGTCACGACAAATACTCGTCGTGATGTACGGCGGTCGCGATCAAAGGGAGCCTCGAATAACCTCAGTCTTCCTATCGTCATTCCGGCGCAGGCCGGAACCCAGTGGCATCGGTTTTCAGTTTTCGCGATAGAGCTGACTTTTGCACGCTCTCGCGATAACCGTTCACAAAGCCACTGGGTTCCGGCCTGCGCCGGAATGACGAGTAGAAAGGGTTATTCGAGGTTCCCTGAAGGCACTCCCACAATGAAAATATTTGCTTGTCTGAATCCAATCATCAGCTTTTATGGGCCGGCATTTTGTGGCGTGACCGACACCAGACTATCAAAGGCTAGTCCGCTGGTTTCCTCGCCGCGGCCGGTCTGCTTGCGTACGCCGAGCCAGACATAGGTCGTGCCGCCGTTCCAGCGTGTCCGCCGGAAACGTTCTGTCAGGATGGCGCCAGCCCGTGGGACTTCCTCTTCATGCACAAAGTAGGGCTGCGGTGGCGTGACATCCAGCCCTTGCCGCACGAGCGTGGTGCGCGGCGGTATTTTGACCGGCGGGTTCGGATCGCCATCGATGATCCGCAGCATGCGGCTGCGTTGAAGCTGGATCTGCCGGTTGGAGCCGTCCACATGCACGGGTGCGAATGGAATCCAATGCTCGGGCACGCTGCTCATCGCGCGATAGGCAATCGGCGCCGCATAGGCCGCAGGTGGTGGTGCGGCGGTAGTGATCAACTGTTGCTGGTAGAGCAACGTCTCACGCGCCTCGTCTTTGCCCGAGCGCCCTTGTCCGGCAACGGCGGGAATGGTCCGCTCGATCGCCCAGACCATGTTGGCTACTTCGTCCCGAGCGAACTCGACCATCTCCATGGGATCGCCGTCGAAGGTGGTCGCCGTCGACGGAGGAATCAGCAGACTCGTATCGGCCATGCCTTGCGCGGGTGGCGCCGAGCTGAGCTGGAACATCGACCAGCGATGCCAGTTGTCCTGGCTTCCCGTGCCGGCGGTGATGATCCAGAACCGCTCGCCGAACACATTCGTCACCGTCAGGCCCTCGATGCGCGCAAGCTCACCGACGGGCAGCCGGCACGGCAGCATGAACCAGTCGTTGGCGTAGATCAGGCCGAACTCCATCAGCAGCAACTGAGCCACATCGGTGGTGGATGGCGACACGCTGCCGAAATCGGTCTTGCGATCTTCCAGTGCCCACCAGCGCGGATCGGGCATGCCCTGGAAGGTGACCGGTGTGGGAATAAAGGGTGTGACACTCACCTGTTCGACGGCAGTCGGCGCGGGTGTCACTTGCCCCAGTCCGCCCGCGGGTGTGGAGCGATCGAACGCGTACCAGTCGAGATGACCTTGCGCGTACTCGCTGGCTGCAAGCACGACTTCCTGGCCAGCCTGTGTGGCGGAGCAGGCGAGCTGATATTCAAGGTAATCGGGCTGCCACGCGCTCTGGCCGGTTTCCTGCAGATACTGTGCGTGGTACCAGGCGACGAACTGCGCACCAAGATTGTCCAGCGCGGACTGGTCGCCGGGCGACGACAACGTCACGCCGTCGGACGCGTGCTGGGCCGGATTGGCTGTCAGGTAGACATACAGGTTGCCGCCATCGATGCAGCGCCCCGCCAGTGCGGCGTATTGCTGCCAGCCCTGGCGATGGGCGTAGACATAGTCGCCAAGCGTGTCCTGCGTGGGCAACTGGAAGGGATAGCGTGCAAGGTATTGTGGCGTGTACGTCGAAAGTCCTGCGCCGTCCAGCAGCTTGCGCCACTGACGGCCCAACTGCGCACGCAAGTCCAATCGCATCGCCTTGCTGTCCCACTGCAAGGCGATGGGAAGCTGCTCGGTTCGCGCCTCCATGGGGAGGCTGCCGTCATAGGCCTCGGCGGTGCCGCCCGCCGCCTGGTATTTCGTGACGGGAGAGGTTCGCATCCGCACTTTTGCCGAGACCGGCGAGCCGGCATCGTCGGCGCGAAATTCGCCGATCTGCCATTGCTTGGTAAGCATCCAGAGCGCATCGCGCACTTCGGCTTTGAGCGCGCGATCGAAGTTGGAAGTGCGTGGCCGGCCCTCGAGGCGATTCCATACCGTGACCGTGGGATACAGCCGCTGCGCCAATGCCTGGGTCAGATTCGCGACCGTGTATTTCTCCGGAATGGTCATCGTCAGCTCCCCATGCGCGCGTAGATATTGTTGTTGAGCGCGAGATTGGTGGCGATCGTGATCTGGTACAGCGTCACCGCCATCATTGTTGCTGGCAGGAACGACGCATAGTCTGTCGTGTCGATCTGCGCAGGCTCGACCGCTCTCGCCTTGGCGGCATCGAGCGTGTCGTTGAGCGCGCCGACCAGGTCGTCCCATTGCCAGTGGCCGCGCAGCACCGATGGCAGCACGAGCAGGGCAGCCTGGGGCGGCTGCGAGTTCGGTCGCTCGAAATGGAAGGTGAGCCCGGACAACACGTCACTTGCCGGCACCAGCTCCAGCCACTCGTCGATAAGCAGGCCACATTGATCGGCGCCCGGATCGAAGGGGGCGGCAAAGTGCGCCGTATACAGCAGATGGTCGCCCTGGCCGGCCGCGACGGCATCGAATTCCAAGGCCATCCAGCGATCGTCTGCGGTGAACGGGAGCTGGAGCGGGACCAGCGCCGGGGCGGCAGCCCCAAACGCCTCGCTCAGCACCGCGAGATTTTCCCACGCACCCAGTTTGCTGCGCACGCGCGCCACGCCGTACAGCCAGTCGTCTACCGGGAATTGGCGCCCCTTGGCGAGCACATCGGTCAGCAGCGAGGACGAGCCGGTCCAGGCGTTGTTGAACTCAGTGCCATGCGCATCGGACAACACGAAGCGCGGGACAATCTGGGCTTCGTCGCCGAGTACCTGCTTGGCCGCGGCCAGCAGCTGCTGCACGCGCGATTGCGACGAGTCCGTCGGCGGGTTGCCGACAATGGTGGTGGCGGCAGTAATGCGCGTGGTCAGATCCTTGGCCACGGCGGTGATGCGCGACACGATGGTTACGCGCAGGTTGGTGATGGCTGCCTGCTGGTCGCTGATGTCCAGCGGTGTGGCGTCATGTTGCGCGACTGTCGGCTCGAGCGCCGTCACGGCATTGGCGTAGTCGACCAGCCGCGCGCCGTTGAAGGCGAGCACCACCTGCAATGCAGACAGGTGCAGGTCGAACTGCGTCTTGTCGGCGTCGATCGTTGCCTTATAGACATTGGGGTCCGCCGGTGGTGTGGCGGTGGTGTTGGACATGATCAGGCGCTCGGCCTGCTTGAGCAGGGCGAAGCGTTCCGGGTCGGTAGCCAGTGAGGGCCAGGTAGCCATCAGCGCGGCAAAGTCGCTGCTCTTGCCTTGCCAGCGGGTGACCACGGCATTGAGCTTGACGGTGATGGCGTCGTAGATGGAGCGCATGTCGCCATGCATCTGGCCGGTGCCGGCCTGGGCGATACCGTGCAGGGCGCAGCGCAGCAACTCGTCGGTCACCAGGTGCGCGTAGTCGTCCAGTGCGGACGCGTCGGCTTGCAGGGCGACGAGTGCATCGCGCCGTACGGTGAGCGCCGCGATGGCGGTATCGACGCGAGAGGCGAGTTCCGCGTCGTCCCAGATCGCTTCCGTGGACTTTGCCTCCAGCGGCATCGTCATGTCGGTCGGGCCGATGGTGCGACTTTGCAGGATGATCTTGCGTAGGCTACGCACCATCGCCGCCAATTCGAAGAAGGTGGTCTTGCCGGGCACCGGGGTCAGATACTGGATGGAGACGTCCATATCAGGATGCCCGTCGCTGCCATAGCGCACTGCCTGGACGATGCGGTCGTCCAGTTCGCCCATTGCCTGATCCAGGTCGAGGTTGGCGACGTAGAGCAAGTCGATCGGCTGCAGCCCGAGATCGGCTTGTGTGAGCACCACGGTTTTGGGTGCGGAGAGTGCGGGCGTGCTGTAGCTGACGCTGACCACCACCGAGGCAGGTGGCGGCATGTTGGTCGCAAGCCACGCGTTGAGCGGCGCTTCGGCGGTAGCGCGCGGCGTCATCGGCACGCTGCTGGGAGACGTGGCCGGGTTTACCGTCGGATCGAGATGCAGCGCCACCCGATGCGTCAGCGATACGCCGCTGCGTGGTGTGTCGACCACCTGAATATCCGGTGGCTGCGCGCCCGAGCTGAGCGACTTGCTCACCGCAGCGGAACGCTCGAAGTTGCCCAGCACGACCTGATACACGCTCTCGGCCATGACCATGTCGCCCAACGCGTCATACAGATCACGCAGCGCATCGACCTGTGCGTTGATGACATCCTGTTCCGTGGATGTCGCGGCGGGCACCTGGCCCGGGCCGCTGCCGATCGTCAGCCCGAATGGGTAGGTCGCGTTGCCTGCCGTTTGGGTGCGATTGATCAGGGCCTGCCCATCGATCACGTTGTCGGCGTCGATCAGGCTGATGTCCACCGTGCCGTCGGTCTGCGTGCTCTTGAGCTTGTTGGCTGCCAACGGGAAGGCCTGACGAAGCGGGTAGATGAACTTGTCGACCTCCGCCTGCCGGTAATCGTCGTGCAAGCCACGCTCGAAGCGATAGCCGAGCAGGGCCGGCAACGTCTGACCGTTGCGCATGCCTTCCAGAATGGTCTGCGCCTGCCGAACACGTTCCGACGTGAGGTTCACCGCCATAGTGTCGGGATGGGCGGGGGACGCGTTGACGCGATAGGCGTTCTTCAGGATCGCCGCCGTCGCCGCCTGGTTCAATGACGGTGCGTGGATGAAGCCGGCATTGGCGATGTCGTACTTGAGCGGCGCATCGCCGGGCCGCTGGAACACCTTCTGGTTGTCGCCTTCCAGTCGCACGGCCTCCAGCGCTGCAGCGCGCGGGCGCACATCTTCTAGCCATCCGAAAGCGCCGAGGTAGATACCTTGGTCGGACGCACTCGCGTTGCCGGGTGCTCTCATCTCTTCCAGACGCGTGGCGACCAGACCCGCTTTCCAGGCATCGAGGCGATAGCTGCAGCAATCGATGTGCTCGGTAAATAGCCGCTCCAAACGTGCCGTAGGCAGTCCGGCAAGTCGGCCCAGGGCAGCCACGACTTCGTTCAAATCTTCTGCTTCGGCCGCACTGTGCAGGATGGCGGGCAACAGCACGTAGTCGGCCAGCGTCGCCGCTGCGCCGCCGGTAATCGCAGGCTGTGGCTGATACAACTGATTGAACTTGCTCTCGCCTGTGTTGGCTGCGGTCTGCACGTTGATGAATGCCGGTTCGAGCCGTGCGTTCGCACTGGCCAGGCCGTGCGATTCCAGGAAACGCACGCCGGTATCCCACTGCGAGAGCATCATCGAATGGCGCAGCATCAGATAGAGCAGGGCGTTGGGTGGCGCGTTGCCACCGAAGTCCTGACGGCGAATAACGTCAAGGGACGCACCCGCCAGCCATTGGATGTAGTTCTTGTTGTCCGCCGTATAGGCGCGAACGGGCGTGCTCTCGGACAAGGGAACATCGTCGACGACAGGACCGGTGAGTTGGGCGCTCTGCCCGTAGAAGAACTTCTGCAGGATGGCGGGCTTGAGGGTCGGATCGGCTCCGAGTTGGGTGAGCAATGCCTCACCGCGCTGCTGCAACCATTGGGCAAGCAGCCCGCCGAAGAACTGTCCCAGTTCAAGCACGAGCTTGTTGTAGAGCTGGTCGAAACTCTCGGCGTAGCGCTGGTGATATTCGACCGAACCCGAGTTCAGGCCGATGATGTCGAGCAACAACTGGTGCGGGTCGCCACTCTGACCGATATGGGCAACATTCGCGGACAGCGTCTTCCATTCGCCATCCAGACGCAGCAGCAGCGTGTGCAATCGCTGCAGGTAGCTGGACCATGGCGCGGCCAGCAGGCCGGCCGCGGCCCGCCCGGTCGGGCCGTGATAGTTGGCGAACGTCATGGCCGGCAACAACCCATAAGGCTGCTTGCCGACCCGAAAGGCCGGTAGCGCGCCCCGTCCCGAGACGTAGCGGGTAAAGAACTGGCGCGTCGACGCTACGTCGGCTTTCGAAAACACTGGCGAAAGCATTTCCTCGAACATATAGCCAAGCGTGCCGTTCCATAGCGCAACGTTCATGGCCCGCGCTTCGGCCTGATCGAAACCGCCTGCATTGGGAATACGCTTGACGATCGCATCATCGATGCCCAGCGCCTTGGCGAACCACTCGCCATCGCTGCGTTGCAAGGGGTCGGTACTGTCGGCGTACTCGTCCTTACCCTTGAACAGCGTGTCGTAGGCGGCATCGGGATCGTCGACCCAGGAATAGGCGGCGCCCTGTCCATCGGTGTTGTTGGTAGGGCTGCCCTGCGGGACCAGGCTGTAGCCGCCCTTGCTTGCGCATTGGTGGGTGATCAACGTTTGCAGCAGCGACTGGCCCTCTTTCTGATCCGACGAGAAGCGCATGCCGACGACGAGCAGCCGATCGAATCCGTTGACGGCTTCTTCCGTGGTGAGGTCGATCTTGATGCCCATGCCGACAGCAACGGCATGATCGAAATCGGCGATCCAGCGCAGATCGTCGTTGAACTGCACATCGTCATCGGTCACCGTGATCTGGTCGCCCGATGGCAGCGAAGGATCGGGCGTCGTAGCCAGACCATCGGGAATGGGATTGCCGATCACGTTCTTGACCTGCACGCCCTGGTTGAACGCCAGCACGGCGAAGCGATCGGGCAGTGCAAAGGCTTTTGCCGCCTGCGTCCATGACGCCGTTTTCGTGACGGGGGATGCGGGCAACTCCAGCACAGCGCAGGTCGCGTTGACCTGGGCGCGCGTGTAACCGGTAGGCGGATCCCATCCGTTGGGATCGGGCGCGAAGCCGGCGATCAGTTGATCGGCCCTTGCGTTGCCAACCGCTGCCTGAAGCGCGGTCAAGGCATTCTGGATCGGTGCTGTCGCACCATCCGCGCTCCACACTGCAATCCAGTAAGCAAAGGCGGCGGTTTGCTCGGCCGCGCTCACGGTGATCTGCGGCACGATCACCAGGACGACATCCTGCGGGTTGGTCTTGGTCGGCTTGGCGGCAGCGTTGATGGGCGCAAATTGCTGGATCACATAGGCGGCCCGGCCCGAGCCCGAGCTGCTGACCAGGGTGCTCCATGCGCCGCGCTCCTGCGCCTCGATGTTGCCGGCGCGCCACATGGCGATCCAGAACGCCGTGGCGTTAGTCACCTCGGTAGCGCTTAGCATCGACTCGAACGTGTCGATCTGGCAATCGTCCGGGTAAATACGAACCCATAGTTGGGAGGAACTGCCGCGGACCTGTTGGGACGCCACCTGAAAGCGTGTTTCGATGCGTACCGGAAAGAGCAGAATCGGCACCGTGTCGACAAGTTGCTCGATCTGTTGCTGCGGAGGCTCCAGTGCCGCGAGTTGACCGAGCAGTCCGACGGCACTGGCACGCAGCTGAGAGGCATCCTGGCGCGCCTGGCCCAGCTGCGTCGAAAGTGTGTCGGCTTGTGCCTGCAAACGGAGCAGTTGTTCGTGCGCCTGTCCGGTTCCGTTGTCCAGTCGCTTGAGTGTGGCGATCTGTTGCTGCACCGACCTTAGCTGTTCGCGCTGCGACATCAGCGACGTGAGCGCTGCGTCGCCTTGCGCCCTGGCCTGAGCCAGCTGGGCCTGAAGGTCCGTGAATGTCATGACGGCAGCATCCGTGAGGCGTGGACGGCCACCAGCACCGGCACCCGATAGAGGATGTAGGCAAGTTCGGCCGCGTCGGTGGAGGGGTTCCATTTCGCCTGTGCATCGGCAGGGTCGGACTGGTTTTGCGGATCGGGCGGCGTGGGCACGACCGGTGGCAGCAGTGAAATGGTCTTGTTGAGTTGAATGACTCCACCGGGCACGACGTCGGTATCTACCCAGGCCAGGTCATTCCACTTCACCAGCGGAGGTTTGCCGCTGCCGGCGGGAACGTCCTGCATGCCGAACCGAGGCTCGCCGGGCCGCTCCTTGATCACGAAAAACCATCCTGCGTCATCGGTCGGCTGTGTCCCGCCCTTGGCTTCCTCGGCGGTGAGGTCGAAACCGATCAGGTAAATATCGGGGTCGACCTTCGCCTCGAACAGCGGCAGTCTCACCTTGGATTCGGGCGGCTTGTCGCTGTCTTCCTCGGCCTGGGAAAGCTCCACCAGTGCGCGGTCTTCGCTCGTGTCCACCTTGCCGTTCTTGGTTTGCCATTGCGCTTTCTGCGCGTAGATGACCGCGGTCGGATAACGTTTGAGCAATTCGCCTCGCACCACCAGCACCAGCAGTGCGGCGGCCCCGTTCTGCTCGCGCAGGTTGTGATCGCCCAGTTGCGAATGCAACGACCATTTGTGCAACTCGGGAATGTCGCGCAGCGCTTCCTTGTCGGCCGGCGTGGGATTGGGCGGCAGTTGCAGGCTCACATCCCAGAACTGGCGGAAATAACTGCCGCGCTGGTCGGTGGGGTATTCGTTCCACAGCAGTTCCCGCGCCATCTCGTGATTGAGACCCACCATATAGGCCTCGATGAAACGCTGGTTGGTCTCCAGCAACGTCAAACTGTTGTTTGGAATAAGGTTGATATTCGGCAGAAAGTATTCGATGGAGAGGTTGCTGAGCGGCTTGTACATCGGCAGGTCGAATACCGGATAGGCCATCACCGGCGTGAAGTCTTCGACCATGTTGTCGAGCAGCCAGGACGGCAGGTAGACGATCTGCTTGATGCGTTTTGGAATGGCGATCCTCGGGTTGAGCGCGGTGACCACCTTCGAGGAAAGAGCGGCAAGGTCCAGTTGCGGTCGTGGCGCTACCGGAAACTGGATGGACGTGTAGGTGTAGGCGTCACGCAGCCCCTGCTTGAAGTTCGTCGCTTCGATGCTGTCCGTCGTGCCCGATTGCGGCGTGAAACTGGTGCCCGGCTCGGTAATGACGAAGTTCGGCACGGTCGGCAGCGCATCGACCGATGCGGGTGTCTGCTGCTCTTCCTGGATGGACGTCACCACCTGACCGGCTTGAGCCCACTGGCTCAGGGTCTTGAAGAGCATCACCAGCGGGGCGCCGAGCAGCACGGCCACCGCCACCAGAGCGACGATGCCAAGTCCCAAGGCAAGCAGCAATGCAATCAGCAAAATCAGCAGCGGCAGGAATCGCAGCCACGGATATTGTGCAAGCAGCTGCGCTATCCACGATGGCTCGTTGGACGGCGTGACCGCAGCGACGGCATCGCCGATGCCGATCGCTCCGGTCGGCGCGATCTTGGGTGGCGCGGTCAACCACTGTCCGGCGTTGACACCAGTGACGATGGCGGCTGGGGCCGTCGACGCCAGCGCCAGACGATTCATCAGTGCCGTGCCTTGCCGGGTGATCCGTCGATACACACCGGAAGTGAGCACGGGCGGCAACACGCTGGCGCGCACCAGGGCGCTTACCGTGGTCGGACTGCCCATGACCCGCGCATGGACGGGCGCGGTGAGCAGGAACTGTCGCTCGGGCGTCAACGTCGTGATGTGCCGATCGTAGAGGCCGGCGGAGGCCGCCATGGCGAATTGTGCGAAGCGCAGTTTTTCGTTGGCGGCGAGTACGTCGCCGACCTGCTGCCACGCGGCGGCCATATAGCTCTGGTCGTTGGCCTGGACCACATCGGTGCCGAAGCCGGCCGCTACGCGAAAACGGGGATCCAGGTTCAGCCGGTGAATCCAGTTCTGATCATTCGGCAAAGTGCTGCCGTCGCTCGCCTTCAGAACGCGCTTGACCAGCGCAGGCCAGCGACCGTAGAGCGGCGAGGTGATGACAGGGTCGGGATCGCCATCGGGATTGACCGCGGAAGCTGCGTCGCGCGTGTAGTCGTCCGCGAGATTGATGCGGTCGGCCATCGCGGTTTCGAAGGGATGCGGGAAAGGTTGGTCCCATTGATCGTACTGGGTGACCTGGGCCTGGTCCTGCGGCGGCAGCGTGGCGAACGGCGCGCGCAGGGCGCCGCCAAGTTTCAGCACGCCACCCAATGTCGCCGGCGTGTCGATGGGCGGCAGATTGGCGCCGGGATGAATGACGTCTATGTCGCGCACCCCCACGCGGCTGTCGACCGGGCGCGGCTGCAGGAGTTTGACCAGGTATTCGAAATCGCCGAAATCGCCGGTCTTGAAATACCAGCGGTAGTAGTAGGGAAACTGCGCCTGGTGATTGTCCCAGGACGAGGCGGTCGCCACGGTCGTACCAGGGATGTCAGCGCCCAAACCTGCCAGGCGGCCGCTCTCGAACACCGGAATGACGAAGGCGTGGTAGGCCGTATCGGGCTCGAGGCGTCGTGGACAAAGGAGCCGCGAATAGGCGAGGTCCGCATTGGAAGCGATGGTCTGGGTCAGCTTGTCGAGCACGCCGCCGATCGCTTCGTCACCCTGATTGGACAGGTCGACGTTCGCGTGTACGTGTGCCCATGCCCACAGTTCGGACGGCGCGGGGAAGACACTGCTGCCGTCCACGCCGGATGCCAGTTCGATGTATCCCAGCGGTTTGCCCGAGATGTCCTTGCCGTCAGTGAACTCGGTTTCCTTCAGCACGACCAGCATGATCCAGGGCCGCAACCGGCTCTTGCCGACATCGGCGGCCGCGGGCGTGTACCGCCAGGGGAAATCCTCGTCGTAAAACTCCACGTAGGCGAGATAGTTGGGCTCGAAGTTGGTGATGTAGTCGCGCGGGTCGACCTTGACGATCGCCCTGCCTTCGATGCCGACGATATCGCCGGGACCGTACAGGCTCACATCGCGATGAACCGTCTGCGTCGTAGTGCTTCCATCCAGCTGAGTGCCGCTCAATGTCAGGTCGACGGGAATGGTCGCGCGCACCATGATGCTGGCGTCACCGTCCGCCTGCGTGATGCTGTTGGCGACGCCGCTGCGTAACCACGGCAGGAAGGAATAGGTCGGGTCGCTCACGGCGCATTTACCTCGCAGGCGGGCAGTACGTGAATGGCGCCGGCCAATGAGGGTGTGGCCGCGAGACGTTCCTGCATGTACTGTCGCGCCGCCGCTTCGCTGCCGAAGGTCGAGCTGGCGTCGAGCGGCGTGTTGTCTTGAAGGTTGCTGACCGTAAAGCTTTCCGCTCCTACCGCAATCATGTCGGCGTAGGGCCGAAGCTGAGATTTCGTCTGCTGCGACAGCGACGAACGCGCCACGGTGGAGCCGCTCAGGAAGGGGTGGAATAACACACTGCTCGCGCGATAGAGCGCGCCGAGCGCAAGCGGCTTGCGTGGCTGCCTGTCAATGATGGTGATGTCGTAGTCGATGGTACGGCGGGTCATCTTGCTGGACTGGATCGCCGTATTCGCACCGATGGTCACACCGCCCTTGATGGGTTGGTACGACGGACGCGAGAGCTTTTCCGCATCGGACATGTCCTGGAACTGGGCGATGGCGAACTGCTCGTTGGCATCGCTCACGGAAAGGCTGACCGGCCCGCTGTTGGCACCGGAGATATCGACCTGGTCGACGTCGTCGGGCTTCTGGTTGCCTATCTTGTCCAGCTTCAGGTGCAAGGGCAGGGCGCGCTGGGATACCGTCAGCGCGCCGAACGGATGCAGGATCAGCAGGGAGGGATCGAGCTGGCGCAGCGACACCAGCAGATTGCTCGACGGCGGCGGCAGTGCACGCCAGTTTTCCTGCTTGTTGAGCTCGCCCAGAAAGATCGGCATGACATCCACGGGCGGCAGCGATGTGTCCTTCGCATCGCCCCAGGTCACGTCGAAACTCACGTCGCAGCTGAAGAACAGGATCGAAATGCTGCCGGTGCCATTGGCACGCCACGGCGATGGGCCGGACAGCTGAAAGCGCAAGTCGATGCTGAGCAGGTCGTAGCCGAACACGGAAATGCCCAGCGAGCCGGTGATCAGCGCCACGAAGTAGAACGGCGAGAACTGGAACAGCACATCGAGACCGAGCTGGCCGGAGATGTTGGCGTCGTCTACGCCAAAGAACAGGTACAGGTGCGCACCGAATTGCACGGTGTTCGAGGTGACGGCGAAATAGCAGTCGACCTTGATCTTCGCCCAGTCGTAATCGAGGATGCTGATGCTCAGCCGCTTCATCGTCGCCGGCAGGTTGAGCCCGGGCAGCGGCGTGAACGAGGGATGGAAACCGCCCACGGACAGCACGAAGCCGGCGTTGTCGCCCCACTTCAGGCGAACCGCCATATCGCCTTCCAGCGTCATGAAGAGCACGTGCGAGTCGTACAGGCTCGCGTCGAACGCGATCAGCTGCTGCGTGACGTCCAGGGTGCCGACGAAGTTCACCTGGATCTGGATCAGCGCAAGATCCGCATCGGGCAACGCCACCTTGAGCACGCCAAGAATGGCGATGTTCCCCGGTGGGATCTCCAGTATGACGCCGAGGGAGAGCGTGATCAGCGATGGCGTGCCCCAGCCGAACTTCGCCATGGGGCCCACAAGGAAGGTGCCGTTCTGTGGCGGAAAGACCGCCTTCAGGTCGCTGATGATGCGCGGCGCATTGGCGATGACGTCGGTGGGAAACATGATGCTGTCGACTGCGCCGGTGCGTACGCCATCGCGCAGCACGTCGAGCAGCACGGAGCGGTTCAAGCCGAGCAGGCCGCCGACCGCATTGAGCGTAAAACCGAAGCCCAGTTGCAACGGCGGAAAGTCGGTGGTGATGATCAACAGCAGCGAGAACCCGCTGGAACCATCGGGCATCTTGGTCGTGATCAGCGATACCGCGGTCACCGTTACGATCTCGGCGATCGACAGTTGCGCCACGCCGGAGTACTCGCCCTTGTCCGGATCGAACGACAGGTAGCCGCCGCCGGTCACCAGGCCGGTATTGATGCTCAGGCCGGCACCCTTGGGCGGTTTGAAGCCGACACTGACATCGATCGGGCCGGCATTGCCGCTGCGATCGTTCTTCAGTGCAAAATCGATCTCGATGCCCACCTGCTGGACCACCGCTTGCAAGGGGCCCAGCGAGGCATTGAGATCGACCGCCAATCCCACCGGGAACTGCTGGCCCTTGATGCCCACCGAGAAGGTGAGTGCGCTGATCTCGACAGGACCGAGGTCGAGATGCATCGGCATCTGGATCTCCAGCGAGCCGGCACCGACGAAATAGAAACCATGATCGGTGGAGTAACCAAAGCCGAGATCGAAATCCGATTCCACATGCACGCCCGACAGCAGCGTACCGATGAAGCCGTCGGCCTGATCCATGCCAATGACCAGTTTGCCGCCACCCAACGCGCCTCCAATACTGAAGCTGCCGCTGGCCTTGCCGGCGTTCCAGGTGAAACCCGCGCCCAGGTCCAGTTCGAGCTTCTGCACTTCCAGCCGGCTGCTGCCGGGCTGTCCAAGCAGCACGATGGGATTGGATGCATCGCTTTGCTTGACCACCGCGATCGTGCTCTTGCCCGAAACGCTAGCTGCGCCCGGCGGCGTCACGGTGATGTTGCCGTCGGGCTGCACCACGATCTCGGTGCCGGCGAGTACGCCAAACTCCAGCGTCAGCGTGACCGTCCAGTCGACGCCGTCGAAGGACAGCGTCGACTGCGCCGACTTGTCCTTCAGCGTGATGGCCAGCCCCTTGGGCGTCACGGTGGTCTTGGGCACCACCTCGATACCGATCAGGTCGAGCGTCGGCGTTGCCCCCGAGTCGTCGTAACTGACCGGCAGGCCGAGCATGGCAAAAAAGGTGTCCAGCGCCTGCAATAACTTTTTTCCGTCGAACGCGGCACTACCCCAGTCGTACAGTGACTGAAGCTGCTGGGTGGGGTTGCTGAGCCAGCCTCCCACGCGATCGAAGTGGAATGTGTTGATGGTGTAGAACGGCTTGGTCGGATCGGTGGAGTCGAGGTTGAAATCTTCTCGCTCGAGGATGCCGGTGAACTCCAGCACCTCGTTGAGCCCGCGGCTACGGCCAAGGTAGTCGGCCAGCAACAGCGAGAACAGGCGATCGGGCAGGGCGTCGATCACCGCCGGAGTCACTCCGGGAAGGCTGCCGAGCGCGCTCATCAAGGGCGGAATGTCGGCGATGACGCGTGCGAGCTTGACCGCGGTTTCGACGCCTTTCTCGATCTCCGTGGAGGCATCGCTTGCCTGGACCAACTCCTGCACAACGCTGACGAAATTCTCCATGTCGTTGAGGGTGGTGGAGAAGGCGGACGCCAACGCGGAGACCTGCGCTGGCGTCATGCCGACACCTAGCGATGCAAAGAAGCCCGGTGCCGCTTCGGGACGAAGGCCCGCCGCGAGCGGTGAGAAGACTTTGTGGATCTCCCCAAGGATGAGGGCGACGGTGCCTTGTGAGTCGCTCATGACGGCATGCCCTGATCGGTGCCGCGTGAACGACGCAGGCCAGCTAGGATCGTGGGTACTTCGTCGAGCGTGGTGACGTCCATGCCATGCACGGTGATGATTCGCTCGAACCTTGCCGCGTCGCGTGCCAACGATGGACTGCCATACCGCGCAAGCATGGTGGCAACGGCCTGGACGAAATCCGTTCTTGCTACACCGTTGATGGACGTGGGAATGGGATGCGTGGAATCCCGCATGTTTTCCACGCAATGGCGTATGAACGACGGCCCCTGGTGACGTTGCCAGACCACTTGCGCGCGTCGATTACCCAGGACAATGCGGCGCGCCTCGACGCGATGCTGTCCAATCTTGCCGAGCAGCAACTTGCCCATGCGCGAGGTACGAAGCGCATCGGCGATACGTTGACGGCCACGTTCCAGTCGATACTCGGCGGCCGTCTCCAGCGTCGGCACGCCGAAAGCGACGGCACTGGTCGACGGCATGGTCGTTTGCGCGTAGCTGGCCGGGATCTCGATATTGAGCCGATTGAGCACCAGCTGGATGGGCACGATCCATCCGATGCTGTTCGCTGCGATCCATTCCGTCTGCTGCCAGGCCGCGAAATAGGCGGGATCATCGAGCCCGCGGGGGTGCGGGCCGGAGCGAACGAGTATGCCGATGACCTGCATGGCGTTGTTGACCACCACGCTGCCTGAATCGCCGGGCTGTCCGAACAGCAGCGGTCGCGATCTGTAGTCGGCGTAGGTTTCCCCGGGACCGGGACGAGGCAGGGCCAGCAGGGCGCCGATGGTGGCTCGCGCATTGCTGGCGGTGTCGCTCGAATCGTGTGCGGGATAGGGCCACCGCAACGGGTCGACCGCACCGCTGCCGCCGCTGGTATAAGTGCCTGGATGATCGGGTGGCACCAGAGTGCCGTAATGCACCCTGCCGGTGAGTGGGCTGAAGAAGCGAACTACCTGGGCATCGGTCCATGGCGTTCCCCACGCCGGCCCCGCCGGCACACCGATGCCGCTGGATGGTACGCCGGTGATCATGCCCAGGCCGCCCGGTAACTCGTTGCTGTAAAGCACGTTGGGCTGGAGCTGCGCGATCGCGGCATCCGTCTCCCAGCCGTTATAGGTGGTGGGATCGCCGGCTGCCGTCATGCTTACCGCACTGGCCTGCCCGGCGTTGTTGAGTGGGCCGAAACCTTCTTCCCACGACCTGAGCGTGGAGGCGATCTGACGATGGGTGCAGCAGGTGGAGTGCGATGCGGGCGAATAGATCGCCAATGCGTTGCCATCGGTGATGTTGGCGAACAGGACATGCGCACAACTGAGCAACACGGCCGAGCCATCGGCCCGGTTGCGGGCAAAGCAGCCTAGCGATCCGGAGTCGCTGTCATCGGACGCAGACGGGTTGCCGATGACGTCGCCTGGCTTGTGAACGGTGTTCGGGTCATCGCTCATCGCCGCCTCTCCCGTATGTCGATTCGACCGTCACACCCAATTGGCGCAGTGCAGCCTGTGCAGGGAAGGCAATGCTTTCGCCGGCGGCGTTGCATGCCCACAGGAAACCGACAAGCCGACGGCGCTCGTCGAACACGGCGCTGCCCGATTCCCCCGCTACCGAGAAGGCGCGTTCGTCTTCGAGCGACTGGATCAGAATCTGCCCTGGTGAGTCGCGCTGACCGTCTTCGAAAAAGGGGCGTTCGTAGTGCGCCGTATCGACCACGACGCCTTCGGTGCGACCGCTGATCCAGCCGTCCTTGAAAGCTCGGGAGCCACGTTCCGCATGGCCCACGCCGTCGGGGCAAGCCATGGCGTGAAGCGTGTCGCGCAGTACAGGCGGGAGCTCCGTCGCCTTGTCGAGGGTGACGATGGCGCAATCGACGAAGGAGGCGTGCGTCTGTCCATCGACATTCCCTCCATCGACATGCCCGATGAAACCACGGACGGTACAGCCAAGCTCGACATAACGCCGCCGTCCCGTTGACTCGTCCATCGCGAACACGGGATCGCCCGAGGTAGCGCCGTGTCCATACAGCACGTGATAGCAACTCACCAGGTAGCGCGCCCCGTCCGCCCCGCGAGCCAATGCTCCGGCACAACCGGGAACGCCACGCGCATTGACGATGGGAAGCATGGCTACGGCTCCCCCTCGATAAGTTTGAGGAGCTCGGGCAGGCTTCTTGCCTTCCTGGCCAGGTCGACGATCAGGTCGCCATCCCGTTCCAGCGATGCGCGAAGCGCGTCGTCGCCCTCGATCATCAGGACGGCGCGAAAGCGCTCGAGCGCATCGCACAGATGCACATCGCCGATCTCCTCGGGAAACGTGCCCTGTTGCTCGCCAAGCGCATGCAACAGCCGGTTGGCGAAGGCAGGGCCGCGATTGCGATGCCACGTCACCTTCACTCGTCGGCGGTGGTGCACGAGGCGCGCGATCTGCGGATAGTGCTGCTGCACCAAGCCAAGCATGCGCCGACCGGTCTGCGAGCGCTCCGCCAGTCGCTCCACTTCGCCAAGGATACGTTGCGGCGTTGCATGCCAATCGCGCTCGCGCGCGGCGAGCGGCAGTTCGCCTTCCACGACCGCGCCCGCCGAGGGCGAGCCGGGCTGCACCACTGCCGTTGCCAGGTCCATGCCCATGGCAACCAGGCAAGGGTTGATAAAAGCCGCGTAGGTATTGCCTGTTTCCAGGGGGACAGTCTGAATGCTCCCATCCTGCATCACGTTTACGTCGGGTACCACCGAGCCGGCGTGCAGCAGGCCGACGATTTTTCGCTGGTTGTCCACCACGATCGCGCCGGAGTCGCCAGGAAGCGAGAACACATGACCGCTCAGCCTGATGACGTTCTTTCCCGATGAGGTATCCAGCGTTGCGGTAACGCCCAAATTGGTATCGCTGTTGTACACATCGATAATGAGAGTCGGGTCGACCCCCGCGGCAAGCTCGAAGTTCGCGCTATAGGCATAGCCCGGCGAGGGTTTGATGCGGATATCCCATACCGTATCGCCCGATATGACTGAGAACAATTGAACCACCACACCCTGAGTGAAGCCGGTGCTTCGCCCCACTTTTTGCACCGTGACGATACTCGTTGGCGCACTGCCACTCAGGGGCTCGGTAGAGAGATCGCGAATCCCCTGATCGAGCGCTCCAATGCCTGGGATGGCGTTATTTGAGTCGATCCCCGCATTGACCGTGGCGATCGTGGCATCGACCCAGTAAATTTTGCTGTCCGCTGCGTAGGTGTAGTTCTGGCGCATGCCCTGGTTGGGAATGATCGCCGCTACAGGGTTGTTGCATTGGATACCGGCGCAGCTCTTGCGATGCGGATCGTAGACATCCGCGTTGCCGCTGAGCAGCAACGAGCTGTCGATGAGTACGTGGTGACACGTAAGGATGTGGCGGGCGCCGCCCTTGCGAACAATCAGTCCCAGCGTTCCGGCATCTTGCGGGTTATTGGGTAGCCAGCGCTGGATTTCGTCGCCTGGGGCGATAGAGGGCGTCTTGGTGTGATGCTGGACATGTGTATACACATGCACGTCGGTCTTTATGCCGTCGATTTCCGCGGGGATTATTTCCTCGCTGGATAATTCGTCGCGAGGCCGCTTCCGGCGCACGTAAACCCGATACGCCCATACGGGTAAAACTTCCCCACGGGCTTCTTTCAGGCCAAAACCGACCTGTACGACGCCGGGCAACTCGCCCAAACGACGCATGGCAGCTACGTGCCGATCGAGATGTTCCGCATCTGAGTCGTTGCTGCTGGCCATAGCTTCCCTACTTCAACCATGTGAAATAGCGACATCGGCAGCCAGCTGTTTTCGTCCAAATTCTCAGGCTGCAAAGGCTTGAATGCCTATGACCGAAGCACGGTCATTCCCCAGGCCCATCCCCACATTTACCTAAATGTCCAGCATGCAATGTCAGGCTGGCGTCGAAGCGCCGCTACATGTCATACGACATATTCCCTGCACTAATGACAGCATATTCGCGATATACACTATTGTAATTTAAGAAAATAGCTTGATTTATCAATTTCTGAAATTGCGTCCCTTTTCACTATTTCACTAAGGACGTCAGCCAGGGCGTCGATCGCCACTCTTTTTGCACAGGACACGGAACGACTTCCCCGACAAGGTGCTTTCCCCCTAGAGTTCGGTCTGGCCGCTTTATCGGTTCTGAGCATCTCACTCCAGGAGACAAGATGAATGTCTGCGTGAAGTCCGCATGGTTCGCGGCATATCTGTTGCTGTGCATAGCGTTCTCTACCGCTCATGCCCATGACGGTGCCATGGTTGACGACACGCCATCCAAGGTCGAGCCGGCAGCGAGGCTGCAAGGCGAGACAAAGGCATCGATGGAGACCATGCAGATTCCCAGCAATGGATCGCCGATGAATGCGCTGGTCTATGTGGCGGCGGGTGTCGGGCCACATCCGACCGTGATTTTGTTGCACGGCTTTCCGGGAAACGAGCGAAACCTGGATCTTGCGCAGGATATGCGGCGGGCAGGGTGGGACGTTCTCTATTTCAACTATCGCGGGTCATGGGGTTCATCCGGGGATTTCTCCTTCTCGCACGGTATCGATGACGTGGCGGCGGTCATCGCCTATCTGCGCAAGCCCGAAAACGCCAAGCGGCTGCGATTGGATCCTTCCAGGATCGTGCTGGTAGGTCACAGCATGGGTGGATTCATGGCCGTCCAGGCCGCGTCCGCCGACCCTGCCATCAAAGGCATCGCGATGATCTCTGGAGCCGATATGGCCGGGATGTTGAGCCAGATGCAGACGCAGGACTCGCAGGCAGCCGGGATAAAGAAAATGAGTGCGCTGCTGGCCAATGAAGGCATGGCGCCGCTCAGCGGATGCACGCCGGATGGTTTGGCGCAGGAACTGTCGGACCATGCTTCCGCCTGGGCATTTCGCTCAAAGGCTGGATCGATCAAGGATCGACCGGTATTCGTCATGACCTCGGACGATGGACTGGCACCTGTCGACGACGCCTTCGCCGCCGCGCTTCGCCAGGCCGGCGATGCGCGGGTGACGACGCTTCATCTGGCAACCGACCATGCGTATTCCGACAAGCGAACGGAACTCTCGCAAGCCTTGTTGCAATGGCTTGCGAGGTTCAAGTAGTCGGCGGGCAGGGAGATCGATAGAACTCGTAAATGCCAGTTAATCAGAGGGCGCTGGCGGGCAGCCGCTGCTCGACTATTTAACGGACGGCACGGGTGGCGGAGCGATCAGTTGCACGTCCGTAGCGGGGGGTTTGGGAGCAGTAGATGAACTGGGCACCGCAACCCCCGCACCTGGCACCTTCTCGGTTGTGGGCCTGGAGGCAGCAGGTTGCTGCTGAGGTGTGGAGGTCTTGATGTTCTGTTCGGTGCCGTTAGAGGAGTCGCTCGGTTTCATCAACTGAGCGAGCCCATCTGCATCTACCTGCGCGGGTGCCATGGCGCATTTAGCCGCCATGCTCACGGAAACGGCTACATTTATATCCGGGGCATTGTTCGCATCGTACGAGCTGATGGTATCCAGATAGACTTTCGTAACAGCAGCTCGGCGTTTTGCGTTGAGAACGGACGAGAACGCGTCCTCCATTTCTTGCTGTAGACCATTGGCCGAACCTGATAATCCCGCCCACGCGTTCTTGCCAGAACCTTTTGCGATGGGAGCAGCTACCGCGCCGGCCAATGTCCCTGTGATCGCTGTCGCTAATTTCCACCTGCTCGTTATGGTGCCACTAGCTTCGTAATAATTCTGGACTTGCCTACAGAATGCACTTGCAGCAGAGAGAGCGGAGACGGCATCTGCGGGTGTGCATGTCCCGGAAGCGCAAGGCGACGCATTGTTGCCGCTTTTAACCATCCAAGGCCATTTCGCGGTCGTTGCACATCCGCCGAGAACCAATACAGCAATCGTTACTCCAAAGAAACCACGCATTACAGTCTTCATATCCATTCCCCCTTATTGGATGGGTTGAAACTGTTGGGTGCAATCGTCAGGATTTACCGCGATCAAGGTTTAATTTTCGCTTGACACCTCTCCAACTCTGCAATAGCAAGGCTCGGCACGACTGGACAGATCAGCCAGTCGTGCCGGCCACCATCAATGATGCATACCGCCCGAAGCCTGCTGCGCTTCGGGCTGCGTCGCCTGCTGGTTCTGTTGTTGCGATGGCGACTGGCCTTGTGCAGCATGTTGCTGTGTGACCTGATTGATCGCATTCGTGCTCTGCGCGATCGACGTGTTGACCGCTTGTACGGTGCTTACTTCCGCCATCTGCTTGAGCGGCGAATTCGGGTCACCCTGCACCGCGTAGACCTTGGACTTGTCGTCGCTCAGATGCACGCTGTGCACATCCGTCATGCCTTTCTTTGCCGCCTCCACCGTGATCGCGCCAGCCAGGTTATCGCTGAGACGGTCCGATGCGCGATGCTCCTGCGCGTCCATGTGATACACCGCATCCCGAGCCCGGTTGAACAATGCGTTGTTGGGATGGGTCGGCTCATTGAGTTGCGGATCGGCGGCAGCAGTGCTGCGAGTCAGCGGTGAAAGCGCCTGATCGGCGGTCGTGTGCGTGAACTGGCGTGCTGTCGGCGGCTGCGTGCCGGTGTCCTGATACGGAACCGGTGTGTGGTCATTGCCCAAGTACATGCCGACGTCTTGCACAGTCTGCGGGTTCATTCGCAACGTATGCATGTTTACTTGCATGATGGGTTGCGCTACGCCCGCCTGCGGCGGATTGTGGAATCGTTCGTTTTGCGCTGCCTCGCCCAGGGCAACGGCGCCGTAATAATTCTGGTAGTCCGCATTGCCGCCCTGGCCCAGGCCAAAGGGGTGCGGCCTGGGTTGATCGAAGAAGTTCTTGCCCATGCCCTCGATGTTGTGCGCCGACATTTCCATGCTCATATCGGGCCGCAACGCAAGGTTGGGTTTGATCGCATAGGTGTTCGGGACCTGGGTGCGATCGACGTCAATAAAGTCTTGCATACGCTCGGGGCTGCGGTTATAGATTGCCTCCAATGTCAATGGCTTGCCCTGCGCAGTGGCATCTTGGCGAGCTGCGCTGGCGATGGCATTCCAGCCGGAAATTTCCGCGCCGGCTTCATCACGGCGATTGGCTGCGACAACCTCCTGAACCGCTGCGGTGTAGTCATGATTGGGTCCAGGCGACCTGGCGATGGCCTCCACGTCGCGACTGAATTTCGCTTCCGCCGGTTCGATAGTTGGCCCGTTGAGACTATGTTGCAACTCATGGCCGAGCACGAACGTGACTTCGCCGGACTCGAACGGTCGCCCCGCAGCCGGGGTCAGGCTGCCAAGCTGTAAGTTCATCGTCTTGTTGTCCGGGTTGAACGAGCCGCCCATATGCGGATCGGTCTCCGGCATGATATGCGTGAGATGACCGCCGGCAACCGCCTGATTGATTTCGTCGATTAATGCGGGCGAGGCATTGATGGCCTGTTGCAGGTTCTGCAGCTGGGTCGCGCTAACCCCGGGCTGACGGCCAAACTCATCAACAAGTCTTTGAGCATCTTCATGTAAAGGCATGTCGCTCTCCTTAGCAGTCAGCGGATGAGAACCGTTTTCACGCAAGCGCGGTTTTCGCCGTCGCTTCTGTTTTGCGGAAACTCGGCTTGCGGAAGAACCTCCACATGGAGACTGTCGCGGTCGAAGTTAAAATGCGCGATGCGGCCACGTGCGGCATAAGCAGGCGTGCGTGTAAAGCCTATGGATTCCAGCTCCGAGCCGAATCTAGCCGCGTCGATCCCGCAGATCGCGGTAGCCGCCGGCTCGGTGCCGGGCTTGGCGCTAAAACCGAAGTCCACGCGCGGCCCGAGCGAGGCTACGTTCTGGCGCTGGATGCCCCAACCCCAGTCGGCATCGAGTTTTTCGCCGAAGCCATAGGTATCGGCATCAACGACCTTGATGTCGACGCCCATGCCCTTGCCAATGAATTCGGGGGTGAAATCATTAATGCTTTTGCTGTCACGCAACAGGTCAATCAATCGTTGCAGGGCCTGATCGGCAGTCAGCCTGGGCTGAACTGCCGAGTGTTCGGTTGAAGCCGACGTTGTCATCGCGGAATGCTCCTTTTCTGGCTTTGAAGTGATACCAAAGGCCGGGGAAAGTGGCGCATAAGCCCCGGCTCTCAATAACCTAGGAAAACTTCTTATATCGTTTGATATATCAGACAAAATGGCTGCGCAAACGCGGCATACTTTCCATCCTTGATGGCGTTTGACATCACAAGCTCCCTCGGATGGCTGTAAACCGAGCCGGCCTTGTACACGAATAGATGGAAACCCCAATATTTTGCTCGTCCGGAGGCATTCCAGCCTCTGGTAGCCATTCGATCCCCATTAGGTAGGGTAATCATACCCATATTCACGCCATTTCTACACAAATGCGTGATAGCTTCATATAGCTATCGGGGAATTCAGATATTAGGCCTGCTCGGCCGGAAAGGGGTTTGTGCCGCACAAGAAGTATCAGCCGCTTGAGCTTTCGGCGTGCTTTGGCGTGGCGATAGATTTATTTAACTCCAAGGCCTCGCTTCAGCGAGTCTGATTGCACTTTTTCGACTAGTCAGACGACAGTTTGGCTGCCGACAAATGCTGCACTCTTTTTGCATGATGGCCCATGCGTTCTCACGAATAGCGCTCGTTGAGTGCCTTAGATGTATCTCAATCAATAATGGAGGAGTCAATATGCGCGTTAATCGTCTGGCTTATTTTCTAGCGTGCGGCGTGTCCTCGTTCGCCGCCTTGTCTTATAGCGCCGCCACTTTGGCGGCACCCGTGCAAGGAAAAGCATCGGCCCGGCTGACCCATGTCTTTGCAACCTTGCAGACAGGTCAGCCCGACAACAAACCGGAAGACAATGCTGCCTGCCGCAAACAGGTATCGGCGCCGGGCTCTCGGTATCTTGGCGTTACCGTCACGACGCAGTACTCCATCGATGCACAGACGATGCTCATGACAGCAACATCGTCATTGCCGTCTCCGCAGGCCACGAAACCCATTCAGCTCTCCATCAAGCTGTCGCCGCTTGGTATCGCGGGTCAGTATGCTTTCGGCGCATTTCGCCCGCCGGCATTGCCGAACAACTACGTGCTGTTTTCTATTGGACTCGACTTCAAGGGAGCCAAGTCGTCAGTACTGGTTCTCAATGAGGGCAAGGATTACAACTGCCTTGTCACCAGCGACCCCACGCCTTTCAACGGTGGCGTGAGCGAGAAGCTTGGGGCCGAACAAAAGTAATCCCACAGATTGCGTGCGCCTCGGCGGCGTTTTCGCTGCTGAATAAAATAGGGAAGGGCAGGCCCCTAAGGGGCCTGCCAGACCGCGTGACCGGCATGGCTTGCCGAGCCCGACAATCGCTTGAACAAATGGGCAGCAAAGCGTTCTGACGCGTCCGCTCTGTGTCCGAGATGCAGGAAGGGCTCGATCATTTCCAGCTCCATCAGCAAGAAACGTCCTTCAGAGACAATCCCGTCTATCCGTGCATAGGCTCCGTCAGCGTGGCCGATCGCCGCCGCGGCCTCCAGAACACGAGCCGCGCTGGCAAGAAGGCTCGCACTGGGTTCGGCTGCCTGGGCGACACCGCCGTAATCGCTCTGTACACGATAATCGCCAGCCTTGGGTCGCTTGATGACGGCGTGACTGTATTCCCCACCGAAAAACAGCAAGGACCATTCCCCATCGCTGGCGACTTCTGGCAGGTAGGGCTGCACCAGGTAATCGAGCTCTAACGGAAGCCGCGCGACAGCCTGATCAAACTCCGTCTCGCCGGCCACGCCGCGCACCGTGTGCCATGCCGTACCGCTTACTGTTGGCTTGATCACCACTTCACGAGCAGGCATGGCCGCCAAGGTGTTCTGCAACTGCGATGCCGACACGACTTGTGTGGGAATAATCGGAACCCCGTGTTTTTCCAACTCGATCAGGTAACGTTTATCGCTATTCCAGAGCAGCAGCTCCTTGTTGTTGATCGTCGGCACGGGCAGCTGAGCCAGCCATTGCTTGAAGCTGGCGTAATGCTTGAAGTAGTCCCAGATCGAACGTATCAGCACAGCGTCGAATGCGGTCCAATCCACGGCTGGATCATTCCAGATGCAAGCCATCGTCTGGACGCCGAAACCTTTCAGTGACGCGACGAGGTGCTTGTCATCCGGGTGGATGCCAGGCTCGGCTATGGAAGTGGCGATCGCGAGGCGATGGGTATAAGACACAGACATGGTGGGATCATTCCAAAGGGGAGGTCATAGCCGGCCACAGTAGCGATGGCACTGCCGCCGGGCATCGTCATCGCGTGAGCGACGACATGTTTTACAGCCGTCTCAGGCCAGCTCCAGTTCATCGAGAATGGCGTGGAGGCGTTGCTTCACATCCCCCTGGAGCGGTTTGACCGGCAAGGGCAGGCTGCTGGCAGCCAGCCCGCGAAGTTCGGCGGCTGTAGCGATAACGCGCAAGCCACCGTATTGAAGGAACAGCGCCCACAGAGGCGCGAGCCGCTGGGACAGTCGTTCGGCTTCCTGCACGTTCCCTGCTTGGGCGCTGCGCGTAATCGCCAGGGCGATCTGCGGGAACAGACCTCCGATCACCGAATACCAGGCGTCACATCCCGCGTTCAGGCCGGTGGCAGCGAATGCGTCGCCGCTGACGCCGATCGTCACATGCGCGGGGATCAGGGCGCGCAACCGTTCAACGCGCGAGCGTGCTGCGTCGAGGTCGGCGGGTACGCCTGGAATCTTGATCGAGGCGACATGGGGGAGCTGCGCGATCCTGCCATGCAATTCATCGCTGAATTCGAAATGCGTGGTAGTCGGGTTGTCGTATACGCATAGTGGCACGGACAGAGAACGCGTCACGGCGTCAAAAAGGCCGAAGACTTCATCCTCGGATAACTTTTGATAGGACATGGGGGCCAGCAGCACGCCGCGCACGCCCACCTTCTGTGCATCCTGTGCCAGTTCCAGTACGTCACGCGTGCGCAGCGCGCCGATGCCGACGATCACAGGAACATCTCCCGCGTGCTGGACGGCAAGTTGCGCGACGCGCAGCCGCTCTTGTCGCGTGAGATAGGCATAGCTGCCCGTCGAGCCCAGGGCGCCGATGGAATCGACCCCAGAGCTGGCGAGGCGCTCGATCAGGTGGACAAACGTGGTCTCGTCGATGCCCGTTTCGTTCAAGGGAGTCAGTGGAAAGGCACTCAAGCCGGAAAACATGGTTTATTCCTTCAACGTGGGCTGCACCGAATAATAAGACACTTGCCGGCCTCACGAAGAGGCATTTCGAAGGCTCGTGGCTGACCTCATCGGGATGGCTGTGGCGACAGGTTCGATGGTGGAAGACTTCGATGTCGTCGAAGACATCTCGCAAGGCAGTAGCGCAGCCTGATGCATAAGCGCTGGCCAATCTCGCAAATTGTGAACTGCGGCGAGGTGATGGCGCCTCGTTGAAGTCCGCGTGCAACAAATTCGGAGTGAACTTGCAGATCAACAACATCTGTTAACCACCCGGAAGACCTCATGAGCGAGATTGACGACCTCAAGCGCCGACGCTTCTTGAAAATGACTGCAGGAACGGCGGGCGGGTTGGCTGCGCTATCGGCGTGGCCGGGCCTCATCGAAAAGGCGCTGGCCATCGAGCCACACAATCCCACCGGCAATCCAAGCCTGGCGGACGTTGAACACGTCATCATCTTCATGCAGGAAAACAGGTCGTTCGACCACTACTTCGGCATGCTTCCCGGTGTTCGTGGTTACGGCGACCCACGGCCTGTGCCGATGCCCAGTGGAAACTATGTCTGGTATCAACCGGAAGGCTTGAATCCCGGCTCAAGAGGTTTCAGCGCGCACGTGCCCTATGCCAGCTGGACGTCGCCCTCCGGCTGGTACGACACCGATCGCGCGGCGCAGTCCGCCCATTACGTGCTGCCTTTCAGGCTCAACCAGCCAGGCAATGTGCAGTACCAGTACATGACGGATCTGGACCATAGCTGGAAGGCTTCGCAAGATACGTGGCGCAACTGGGATACCTGGGTGCCTTTGAAGAGCAGGCAATCGATGGGCTGCCTCAACGCCGAAGACCTGCCGTTCTATTACCAGCTCGCCAATGCCTTCACCGTCTGCGATGCCTACCACTGTTCCATCTTCGCAGCGACGGACCCCAACCGATTCTGTCTATGGTCGGGAACGGTTCCACCGCCCATGAATTTCCCGGACAACTACGGTAGCTGCGGTTACGTCTCCGATATTCAGTGCGATATCAACACGGACATCACGCCCGCCATGTATGGGCAGACGCCCCAGGCAAGAGACGCGGCCGTCAACGCCGGCATCGCGGATTGGAAGACCTACGCAGAAACCTTGACGGACAATCGCATCACCTGGAAGGTCTACCAGGAGTACGACAACTACGGTGACAACTACCTTCAGTACTTCAAAAATTTCCGGATCGACAACAGCGGCAAGCCGATCAATCAATCCGAAGATCCCTATTTTCAGTCGCTGTATCAGCGTGGGCGTGTATTCGCCGCCAATGCGGCAAAGACCGGTGATGCCATCATCGCCGAGTTTGCCAAGGACGTTGCAGCCGGTATGGAGCCCGATAACCCCGCGTTGGGCACGGTGAAATCCGGACTGCCACGCGTTTCATGGATCGTGGCGCCGGCGCAGTTTTGCGAGCATCCAAGCTCCTCGCCCGGAGATGGTGAGTCGTTCACCGCCCGGTTGCTCAGCGTCCTGGTAAACGATCATCCGGAGGTTTTCCGCAAGACCGTCTTCATGCTTATGTACGACGAGAACGACGGTTACTTCGACCATGTTCCTCCGCCGATTCCCGCCATCAGTCCCCATTACGGCGAAATGACCTTGGCCGATGCTGGCTCAGCGGAAAACTATGCGTCGGTTCCCGTCGGGCTGGGGCCGCGAGTGCCCATGCTGATCATCTCTCCGTGGACCGCAGGCGGAAAGGTCTACTCGCAGCTGTGCGATCACACGTCCGTGCTGCAGTTTCTGGAGCAATGGTCGATCGCCAAGGCGCTCGGGACCGAAAGCGCGGCACGCGGAAGCACGCAATGCCAGGCTATCTCGGACTGGCGCCGGTCGGTCTGCGGCGACCTTACCGAGGCCCTTGATTTCAGGCCGAGCCAACTGCGGCCGATCGACACAAGCACGACGTTCAAGAACGGTACCGCCCAGGCTGCCGTGCCCAACCCGCAGGCGTTTCCGCTGCAGGCTCCAAAGATGCGGTCGGCGTGTCGTCTGGGCTATGCCTTTTCCGCCGCCGCTCAGGTCGACTTAGATCACCTTTCGGTTCGCTTCACCAACACAGGAACGACCGGCGTCGCCTTCATCGCATATCGTGACCCGATGTCGAGCACCCAGGAGCCTTATCACTACACCGTCGAAGCGGGTAAATCACTGCTGACCAAGCCTCCCATGTCGGTTGGCGACAAGGGTGTCTACGACTGGTCCGTATTCGGCCCCAACGGCTTCGTGCGCGAGTTCCGCGGCGATGTGAATGGGATGGTGCAATCGGGCCAGGCCCCTGAAGTCATCACTTCGCAGCATGCGTTGCGCGGCAATCTGCTTATCAAGCTGGACAACCGGGCAAGCTTGAGCGCGTGTATTTTTCAGTTGACCGACAACGCGTACTACGAGAACGAACCGCTCCAGATTCGGGTAGATGCCGGAAGCGAGCGAACGATCGAATGGCAGGGCAGTGCGGGTTGGTACGACGCCAGTATTCGAGTGGCTGGCGATGCCGCCTACTTCAGGCGAGTGGCCGGTTGCGTCCAGCATCGGCTTCGCGAGCCGATGACCGACCCGGCCATCGGCAATGATCGACTGTTCCGGCCGTCGTTCGCCATTCACGGGAGTACTTACGAGACGCTGCGCTTCGACTACGCGACGCCGCCGTGGCGTCATAGTCCCAAGAATTGGCTCGGCGTGTTTCCGGCAGGGGCGACTCCCTCGAAAGCCAATCTTCTGCGTTGGGTCTGCGCGCCACGCGGCGTGGGTTCAGTGACGCTGTCAGCAGCCACCGGTGGCGCGTTGCCATCGGGTCGATATGACGCCTGGTACTTCTTCGATGATGGCTATACGCCGTTCGGAACAAAATCCGTGACGTTCCGGATCTGAATCGTCTGTTCGACCCCGTGTGTCGCGGTCACCGCGAGACATGGGGTCGAGGATCATCGCTTACTTGGCAGATGTTTGCGGTTGGCCGCCTGCCATCTCCCGCACCGGCCGTTCCTGACGTCGGCTCCAAGACATCTCCGTCGCCGGGCTAAAGTTCAGCCGGCGATGTCGATTCTGGAGATACCCATTCGTCATTATGCTACCTGACAACTCGTTCGAGGCGGATGGCTTCGCAGCCGCCTGATGCCAGCATCAGGCCGACATTCGAACATACGGAGGAGCATCATGAGCAAGGTATTCGTCAACATCGGACTCAGCCTCGATGGCTACATGGCACCGGAAGGCATGACCATGGGCAAGCCCGAGTACAAGAACTGGGGTGCCAAGTGGGGTGCGATGATGGCCTGGATCCTCAATCAACAGTACTTTCGCGAGAACCTCCTCAAGCTCGGACCCGGAGGTGAGACAGGCCCGGTGAACGACCTGCTTCGCAGCACCAACGAGCGTTGCGGCGCCAACATCATGGGCAAGCGGATGTTCGACCAGGGCGAGAGCTCCTGGCCGGAGGACGCCCCGTTTCACACCCCGGTTTACGTCCTTACTCATGAGAAACGCGACCCCTGGGAGCGCTCCGGCGGGACGACGTTTTACTTCATCAATGAGGGGCCGGAGCGTGCGCTGGAGCTGGCTAGGGAATCCGCAGGCGATCGTGACATCCGCATCTCGGGTGGCGCGGAGGCGATCCAGCAGTACCTCAACCTGGGCGCTGTCGACGAACTGGAAATCGCCCTGGCACCTGTATTGTTCGGCGGTGGACGACGCCTGTTCGAGAACCTGCACGAGCCCGCGCCGCAATTTCGCATCGAGAGGGTTCTTGAGGGATCAACCGCCACGCATGTGCGCTATGTGAGGGCGGCCTGATAGCAGGTTGCGATGGAAGGAATCGTTCCTTCGCTTTGGTGGACGCCCGGCCCTGACTTTACGTAACGATTTTCACAGAACTTTAGTGCCCTCGACGCCCATCAGAAACTGATAACGCGCTGCATTGCGATCGATCATGGTGTGCGTATCCGTGCCGATGACCTGACGCAACAGACCGCCGTCCTTGTTCGCTGCCGCTGGCCAGTGCGGCAGGCCTGGACCATTCGGATCGCCCGTCTGGATGAAGCGAGCCCAGTAGCCCTGCATCACTTCCGAGACGTGACGGTCGGTCGTTGTCCAGGCATAGACTGCGTTGCCCGACAGATTGCCCAACGCGTATTCGATCTCGCCGCTGTGCACGGCGCCGGCATCCGGGCCGGCGTTACCTTCGCGCTTGGACGGACGTGCCTGCGTGAAATAGTAGTAGTACACCGGCGCGCGACCGGTTTGGCGATGCATGCGCATCCATTGCCACGTTGAGAAGGCGATGAAGTCATCGCCCGCGAGCGCCGTACCGGACGTCTTGATGTCGGCGTCGGTCTCGCCCGGATAGAGCTTGAGGGCTTCGGCCGCATGTTCGCCAAAACGCTTCTGCACGGCCGCGCGATAATTGGCCTGGTTCGGCGGCTGACCCTCGAACAGGCTGACGTAGCTGCCTTCTTGCGAGTTTGCGCCGAGCAGCAAGGGAATATGCGCCTGCTCGCCGGCCTCGTAGATGTCCTTGGGCGGGCGAGGGAGAAAATAGCCGTCGATCGTGGGTCTGAACTCGGGCACGTCTTTTTGGCCCGCGGCATCCAGCAGCGCCTGTGCACTCATCGCACGAAGCTGATCCAGCGAGCGCGCACCGACGCGACGTTCGAAGGCCTCGCCTTCACGCATGGTCTGGGCAAGCGGTGTCGGATTGAGGTTGCCGAGCATGGCGCCGCTTTCGCCGATGGCCCGGCGGATCAGCCCCTTGGAGAGTGGCGAAGCCATCTGCGCCGACACGGACATGGAGCCGGCGGATTCGCCACCGATGGTGACCTGATCCGGATCGCCACCGAACGCGGCGATGTTGCGCTTCACCCACTCAAGCGCCGCGTGTTGGTCGAGCAAGCCGTAGTTACCGGCAGCATGCTCGGGAGATTCGGCCGCCAGGGCGGGGGAGGCCAGGAAGCCGAAGACATCCAGCCGGTAATTGACCGTAACCGTCACGATCCCGTGCTGCGCCAGGCTGGCACCGTCGTAGCGCGGCTCCGATCCATCGCCGCCGATGAAACCGCCGCCGTAGAAATACACCAGCACTGGCAGCTTCTTGTTCGGAGCATCTGCGGGTGTCCAGACATTGAGATACAAGCAGTCTTCGCTCATGCCGTCGGAGCGGAACACCATGTCGCTGAAGATGGGACGCTGCATGCATCGCGGGCCGAAACGGTCGGCTTTGCGTACATCCTTCCATGCAACGACCGATTGCGGTGGCTTCCAGCGCAGCGATCCAATGGGCGGCGCAGCGTAGGGAATGCCTTTGAACTCGTTCAAACCGGTCTTGGCATCGTGGATACCCGACAGGCGCCCGGTGACGATGTCAGCGCTCGGCGCCGCATCCGAAGCCAGCATTGGCGCAGAAACCAGAGCCATGGCCAGGCCTAGAGCGATACGGCGTGAATGCAGAGATGCGTTGAACATACTTGGTCTTCCCGAAGCGGTGAAACGGCCTCGCCATGGTGCCATTTTCCTTCGTCGCGCGGGAGGAGACAGTATGGGGCGAGCGCTTCAGCCGATATCATTGAGGGCGGTGCAGCCCAATGACCGTTGAGGAGGAAGCTAGAGCACATGGACAAAGCCCTTGTCTCCAAAAGCAAATTCCTTAGCCTGGTGCTTAGACATCAGCCTGCGTTGATTGGGCTAAGCCTCGACGCAAATGGGTGGGCAGACTTGCAGGAGCTTGTTCGGCTCGCCAATGCAAGCGGCCACGACATAACTGCCGACGATATTCTGGTTATTGTCAGAAATAGCGAGAAGCAACGCTTCACGCTCGATTCGTCCGGGCAAAAAATTCGGGCAAACCAAGGGCATTCCGTCGAGGTAGATCTTGAACTTGCGCCCCTCCAGCCACCGGCCGTTCTCTATCACGGCACAGCGACGCGCTTCCTGCCCTCGATCCGTCAATCGGGGCTGATAAAAGGCGCGAGGCATCATGTCCATCTATCGCAAGATGCGGACACGGCGAACGCGGTCGGAGCTCGTCATGGACCACCCGTTGTCCTTACGATTTTGGCCGAGGACATGTGGCACAGCGGGTGTGTTTTCTATCAGTCCAAGAACGGCGTTTGGCTTACCGACCATGTTCCGGCTCCATATATCGAGTTTCCGCACTGTCCCGAGTCAGATTAGGAAGATTCGCGTTCGACCCGCAGCGGGTGTCAAACGGAAGTCGCGGCTCGAACACCTTTCAGGAGAACTCATGTTTGACCATGTCGTATTCGGAGTCAGCGGCTACGAAGCGAGCAAGGCTTTTTTCTTAGCAGCTTTCGTCGTGGGTCCGGACGGACGCAACATTAAAGCGGTCTGTCACGAGCCCGAAATCTGACGCCACTTAGGGGGATGGGTGAATTTTATTCTTGGCTGCATCGGAATGGCCTTCTTCACGGCGTTCCGTCACAACCAGCTTGGCTGGGCATCTGTCGCAAAGTACTGGCTTGGGTGGATCGCGGGAACCCTCATCTTTGCCTATGTATTACATACAGAAATAGGTGCGGGAGTTTACTGCTGGTGTTTTGCTCTCTATGCCTTTACGCGAAGCTAGCAGCTGATATGGCGTTAGTCCGCGTCGACTCCAAACGGCCATCTTCACACGTGTTGACGCCACAGGGGAACGCCGGAACACTGGCATCGCTTGCCAACTCAATGGAGGATCCATGCCAAAGCGACTGAGCTTGCTACTGATGACCTTGCTGTCTTTGCCAGCGTTTTGCCAGGAAGGGTGGAGGGACGAGCATGGACATCCGGTGCCCGATTCCGACTCCCAGAGGTCCATCAAGGGATTTGGCGGCAGGCTGCTGGTCACGCCGGACGCGGATTGGCAGGCCAAATGGCAAACGCCATCCGACACCATCCCTCATTTTACTGTGGCAAAAGCTATTCCGAGAGGGCAACAGGTCTTTTTCCTGATCTTCTTCGCTAATCCTCTTTTAAAGGAAGGCAGCACCGCGGATATCACGTGCGATATCGATGTGCTTCGGCCCGATGGAAAAGCAACGTTTCATCAGCTCGGCATGTCCTGTTTCAAGGGCGTTATCAACGAACCCGCAACTCATACTTTCCTATCGCCAGCGGTTATAGGGTGGACTGGCGATTCCGGCGATCCATCAGGTACATGGGTGTTGCGCGTGTTGCTCAAGGACAATGTTCGCCAAGCCAGTGTGCCGCTTCGCACTTCGTTTGAGCTCAAGTGAAACGCTTGGACTCTTGAGTCGTTAAAGGGCATAGCTACGGCGACGAAGGTGCACCTTCGACTCAAAGTGGACAGTTCATAAGTACGAGAATCAAAGAAGGAGACTGGCATGAAACTGTTTGGTTACGAGGAGGGGAATGACGAACAGAAGACACCCATCCAACTCTCTGAGGCAAGCATCTTAGCTAGCCCGGGCGAACTGAGAGCTATCGCAAAGGTCCTCGCTGAGTTGGCCTCCGAAATGGAGGGTGATGGCTTTGACCACGCACACTTGACCGACAGGCTGCCAAGCCTAGCCGGTGGCCCAGAGTTGATCGTAGTTAAGGTCAGATAACTGGCCTTATGAAGGCTCCGTTTTCGACTCAAGGCCGGCAATTCTGCAGGCCAAAATAGCCCGAAGGACTAGTAATGGACAGCCAACTGCGACTGATTTTGGACAGGGTCGCCTCGACCGCTGACTTTGCATGTGTCGAGCTCGTGGACGTAAATGCGACTAACGTCATGGGAGACAACGCGCTGCATTGCGTATGCCTGTGGGGTGACGTAGAGGCTGCCAAAACGTTGATCAATGCGGGCATCAACATTGATCAGTTTGGTGAACGAGGTTACACGCCCCTGCACATTGCTTGCATGGCAGGTCACATCGCTGTTGTCGAGCTTCTCGTTGCCCACGGCGCAGACCTCTTCGCTCAGTCCGAAGGCGACCTGCCATTTACAACGGCTCGGCTGGGCGGCCACGATGCCATTTGCGACTATTTGTCTCCGCTGATGACGTCGATACAGGCAAGCCAGCGGAGCGTATACATTAAATCTCGAATCGAGCAGCTTCGGCGCGAAATTTCCAGGCTTGAATCATCGTTGGATTGAATTGAGAGCGTCTGCGTCCGACTCAAGACGAGCCTTGCTGTTGAACATGCATATGGAGATATATGGAAGTCGGCTATTCGAACACCGTGGTCCTGAGGCACGTCAAGCAGGCTCTTGAAGATCTTTTGGCAGGCAACGTCTGCCTGACTGAGGGTGTCAGGGAGGTTGTCCAATGGGGTTGGTCGAATCACGGACTGAACGAAGAACTTTTCCGGCCATTCGTTGGCGTCGATTCTGAAACGGATAGATTTCCGGTCGGTCGGGTACGAGAGCTTTGGGCTACTGATGCGCTGGCCAAGGCCGACGAGGAGAGAATCGCGGCCGAGGACCACTACAGGGAGTGGGTTATGGAGAGCGCAAACATCTTGTTGGCTGCTGTGAGCGCGGCATTGCCCACATCGACATTTACCGATCCAGCTTCGAATTGATGTCGTCTTCCGACTGGACGGAGGTCAGCGGCCCGCAGCTCAGGTTTTCTTACGAAAGGCATCGCCGTCGCTGAGCTAAAAATCCTGTCGACCATGTCGATTCTGGGAACGCCCATTCGTCTTTCCGGTAAAGGGCGATAAGGCCGAATCTCAAAAGGATCAAACATGATCACCGTTTTTGGCGAAGGAAGAGGTTTCCGAGTCATTTGGCTCCTGGAGGAAATGGGGGTCGCATACCGGTTGAGGCCGGTAGATCTTCTGGCCGGTGTCGAGAAAGACTCGGAGTTTCTTGCGATCAATCCGGCCGGCTTCATTCCGGCGATCCAGGACGGCGACGTCACGATGGTTGAGTCCATCGCGATCATGGAATACCTGATGGCTCGCTACGGGCCGACGCCGCTCGCACCTGGCCCCCAGGATGCCGCGTTCCCCCTTTATCAGCAGTTCCTCCACCTCGGGGAAGCCGGCCTTGCGGCCTCCATCTACTTCGTCGTGGGATCGCGCCTTTTTGCACCGGAATCCGAACGCGGGAACTGGAGCGCCGGGCAGGCGCTGAGCGTTTTCGAAAGCCGGCTGACCTTAGTGACACGCCAGCTTGCACGTACACCCTATCTTGCCGGCGAGACGTTCACTGCTGCCGACATCTCGGTGACCTACGCCTTGGAGTTGGCGCAAACATGTGGCGGCGTGACGTTCGGTGAGGTGGAGCGGTCCTATATGGCTCGCGTGAGCGCACGCGAGGGCTACCAGCGCGCCATGGATACCTGTCGATCCAGGAAAGCATGGCTCGCCAATCCGGTGTAGTGGGCCACGGTGCCGCGAGCACGTCTACCTGGGTTGGAAAGATCCGAAATTTTTCCGCGCGGCTTGTCGAAATCCGACATTGCCGTTCGTCACTACAGAGAGGGCTGGGCATCCGGCCTCACTCTTTGCGTGAAATAGCTAACTGGAGGAAAGGACCGTGCGTAAGAACAAGATTGGCGCTTTCTTGATGAAGTACGTCGTCCTGCTTATCGGACTAGGGACGGCGCACCAGACGATGGCCCAGGATGTCGCCACACCCTATCCGAAGATGGCCCCGCTCGACCAATACCTCATGGCCGATCAAGCCGCGGAGATAGCCCTGGCGCGCAGTGCCGCGCCGGAATCCATTTCCCGCGATGCCACGATCCTGGTTCTGGGACGCAAGGGTTACGAGACCGCGGTCAAAGGCAAGAACGGGTTTGTCTGCATCGTGGCCAGAAGCTGGACGGGGCCGTTTGACTGGCCTGAATTCTGGAACCCGAAAATAAGGGCGGCCGACTGCCTGAACCCTCAAGCCGCACGCTCGCTGGTGCCCATCTTTTATCTGCGCGCCAAGATGGCGATGGCGGGTCGCTCCAAGACGGAAATGCTGGCAGCCGTCAAGGCTGCGTACGAAAGCAAGCAATTGCCGGAGCTCGAAGACGGCGCCATGGATTACATGATGTCGAAGTCGTCGTATCTGACTGACCAGGGAGGCCACAACATGCCTCATCTGATGTTCGACACGCAGGTCAAAGACGCCAACGATTGGGGTTCCGGGGCCGAAGGCTCACCGGTCATGTCGAGCCCTTACTGGTTCGTAACTTCGACAGAGCCCACTCAAATGAAAGGACTGCCGCCGATTCTTGTCTTCCTGGTCCCGGCACCCCATTGGTCCGACGGAACGCCGGCGGATATGCATGATCACTGATGCGGGCGCTGTCGGTGGCATCGGCATGGCTGCACGGGGCAGGTTTATTATGATGGCAGCCAAATCAAGTTTGACTATTAGTGCCGATGTTTACTGGATTGACTTGATTTCCACTGGTGGCCGAATCCAGGTGAGGAGGCCACGATTGAAGGGAGCGGGATGATTGGCAAAATGTATGCGGCAAGAATGTCACTAGAAAGATGCTTTCCCGACAGCCTCGGCATGGATCGTATCAGGCAAGCGTCGTCTTACAGCTTTAGCAAAGCCGTCGAAATTTTCGACACCTCCCTCGAAGATGGCGATCCGCTTATTGTTGTCGAAAAGTTTGAGATTGATGCCATTTCCAACCCAAAAATATTTAATTGATGTGACCTTTCTCAGGTCAACAGAGGTCAGGAAAAAGGCGCCATATTTGATCATGTCTGGCTCGACAACGATCCGATATTGATGCAAGTACACCCATGCGTAGAGCAGCAGACCGCCCAAGACTACGGCAGCAAAATTGAATAATGGCCTTGCATCTTGCACCGCTTCATCCGGTAACAGAAAGAAGACCAAAGGCAAGATGATCGCGGACGCAAGAATAGCTTTCAGTATCCCTCGCGGGTATTGAAAGACTTGAACTGCGTGTTCGCTGGCCTCAACCGTCAATCCCGGCGCCGAGGATTCGCGGCGCGATATCAGATAAAGCGCTACGAATCCCCCAACAAGGGGAGCCATTGACAGCAGATTAGTGACGTGATTCATTGATGAGCTAAGGCGCGCTCAAATATGCCACACGAGCCTTGATCTCCCCATCGTCAGGTCCGGAAGCCAGATAGTGCCGATAGGCTGCAAGGGTATCGGCGATGCGTCGATAGTATGTAGGTGGTAGTTGCGAGGGCAAGGCCATCAGCCACTCATCTGGCGCCGAGTCCCGCGCCAGAATGAGCTTCATCGACCGGAGGTGCCTCCGGGCTCAGTAGTGAATTCGTAAACGATCAAGTTGCGATACTCATGGCCCGGATCCAGGCGCGCACTACCAAAAGCAGGTTGATTGGGTGTGTCCGGATAAAGCTGCGGTTCGAGCACAAAGGCATCGCCTTCGCGGTACACGTGGCCGCCTGTGCCGACGGTCGTGCCGTCGAGGAAATTGCCCGAATAAAACTGTAGGCCCGGTTGCGCGGACTTGAGCGTAAGCACGCGACCGGACGCAGGATCGGACACGCGTGCGACAACGCGTGGCTCGGATGCCATCGTGCGGCTGATGACCCAGTTGTGGTCGTAGCCACGGCCATTGAGCAATTGGATTTCGCTGCCGTCACGGATATCTCGACCGATCGGCTTGGCTTGGCGGAAGTCGAATACCGTGCCTGTGACGCTGCGTATTTCGCCTGTTGGAATCGAGGTGGCGTCGATCGGCAGGTAGGCATCGGCGGCAATCGTGAGGCGCTGGTCCATCACGCTGCCGGAGCCTTCACCCGACAGGTTCCAGTACGCGTGGTTGCTCAGATTGACGAGGGTAGGGCGGTCCGTCGTGGCGCGATAGTCGATGGACAGGCGATTGTCTCCGTCCAGCGTATAGGTCGCCTTGACGGTCAGCTTGCCGGGATAGCCCATATTGCCATCGGGGCTGACATAAGTCAGCGTGACACTGGCTGCATTGACGTCGTGTTTCACCTCACCAATGGTCCAGAGGACTTTGTCGAAGCCCTTGGTACCTCCGTGCAACGAATTGGGGCCATCATTGATAGGTACATCGTAAGCCTGACCGTTGAACGTGAAATGGCCCTTGGCGATACGGTTCGCGTAACGCCCGACCGTGGCGCCGAAATACTGCGACTTCTTGACGTAGCCATCGAGCGCGCCGTAGCCCAGCACGATATTGGCGAACTTGCCTTGGCGGTCCGGCACCATCAACGACTGCAACGTGGCGCCCAATGAAATGACTCGAGCGGTCGCGCCATGCGCATTGGTAAGTACGACGGCGTCAACGCGCGCGCCATCAGGCATCGTGCCGAATGTTTCACGTTTGGCATCCGTGGCTGAATGCGCACTCGTTGCCAGCGTTGCGAGATAAAGCATCGTACTTATCCAGACAGTGCGTTGCATGATCTTTTGCCTCTTCGTGGTGGCACGAATACGCATGCAAACATATTGTATGACTATTTCGCAAGTGTCGATTTTCCGGCGAAAATGCTTTCGTTCGCACTATGGGAGAATTTATTTCGCGCTGCGTGCTTTCATTGACTCTATACACATCGCCGACTGCTCCCTGGCAATTCAATAAATACAAATCACCCAATACGTTCATCCCGCCGCACAGCGATATCGCAAGCATCCAAAACCTGCGGCACGTGCTCCTGACAGAAGCTCAGATAGGTTCGGACGATCGCCGATGGGTGCCGGTGGCGTGGATAAAGCAAATGGATCGGCTGCTCAGGCAGCGGACATTGCGGCAGCAGCGGCACCAGGCGCTTTTCCTTGATGGCTATCCGTACCATGAACGGCGGCAGCTCGGTAACAACGTGACCATCGACTGCGCAGGTGTAAAGGTGTCGATAGTCGTTAACAGACAATACCGCCTTGGGCACAACCATCTGCTCGCCCAAAGCCCACGTGGCTATGACGTCAACACGCGGTGACCAGACAGCGCATGGAAAGCGTTGAAGCTCGTCGGGCGTCGCCGGCATGCCTAAACGCTCGATCAGCTTCGGACTGGCCACGAGAATGTGGCGATACGACAGAACATGCCGCGCCACCATGCCTTGGTGAATGATCGCGTCGACACGAAGAGCAACATCGATACCGTCCTCAATGAGATCAACGCGTCGCTCGGTGGCGTAGACGTGAACCTGGATATCCGGATACCGCTCCTGGAAAGCAGCCAACAAGTCCCACCACGGCTCGAACGACGTAGGTAACGATAGCCTCAGGTGCCCCTTCAAGCGTGCCTGGTCGCTGGTTACGGCTTGCTTGGCTTCCAGCAGCGCTTCGATACCGCGGCTGGCATGCTCGTAGAGGCGGGTGCCCGCATCGGTAAGCTTGGTGCCACGCGCTGAGCGCTCCAGCAACTGCACGTTGAGTTGCCGCTCCAGATCGCGGATCCGGCGGCTCAGCGTGGGGAGTGGTGTTCCCAGGCGGGCAGCGGCCGTGGAAAGACTGCCAGCCTGCACAACGGCGACAAACATCCGGATGGCGTTTAAATCCATCCACCAAGCCTATCAAATATGATAGGCCAGTTGCCATTTTTACGCCTTCATTCCACATATTTGATTGGCCTACAGTGCCTGACTGATATAGCCAGTTTGCTGCGGGAACACCATGAAGAAGACAAATGCGAGAGCCTTGGCCATCCTGTCGCTGGCGGCAATGAGCGCGACAGCCTCTATACAAACAGCCGCCTCTCAAACCGTTCCCGTCACTATCGAGAACTACAACCGCGCTCAGACGGACGTCAATTTTGAGGGTGTGGTCAAAAGCGGAGGCTTTGGTACCTTCCGGCATGGCCGCGAGCTTGCCCCGCCCGCTCAGGGAGGCATCGTCCGGCCCAATCGCGACACTTTGTATTCATTCGCGATCATCGACCTCGATGCCGGCCCGGCAACCATTACGCTGCCTGACGCCGGCCATCGATTCATGGGAATGCAGGTCGTCAATCAAGACCAGTACACCCGGGCCACGTATTACAGCAGGGGAACCTATACCTTGACCCGGGCGGCAATCGGCACCCGTTATGCGATCGCCGTGGTCCGTTTCCTGGTCAATTTCTCGGACAAGGACGATGTCAGGCAGGTCCATGCTTTACAGGATGCGATCAAGCTCAGCCAGAAAAGTCCTGGCAACTTCGATGTCCCTCTGTGGGATATGGCGAGCCTTAAAAAAGTGCAGGCAGCGCTCTTGCAATTGGGCTCTACGATCTCCGACACGCGGCACATGTTCGGCGCTGACGAACATCAAGTGGATCCCGTGAAACATCTGATTGGAACCGCCATGCTATGGGGCGGCTATCCCGAAAAAGATGCCCTCTATTTGCCGATCACACCGACGCGCAATGATGGCAACACCATTTACAAGCTGACGGTCAAGGATGTCCCCGTCGATGGTTTCTGGTCACTGACGGTATACAACGAAGACGGCTATCTCCAGCCCAACCCCTATGAGGCCTATGCCCTCAATAGCCTCACGGCAGTGAAAAATCCCGATGGGGCGATCCCTATTCAATTCGGCGGGTGCGATGGAAAAATTCCCAATTGCCTGCCGATCATCAAGGGTTGGAATTATACGGTGCGGTTGTTCCGCCCGCAGACGAAAATTCTGGACGGCAGATGGAAGTTTCCGCTGGCACAGCCTGAAGCTTGAGCCGTTGTTATCACTTCGCCCCGGCGGACCGCTTATAGGGAATGAACTGTCCGAGGCTCACGAAGCTCTTCGGGAAGTGCCCGGTCCGATCGACCATGCGCACGATATCCATCTTGCACAGCTGCGTGCTGAAGGTTTTCGTCAGCAGGATATCGTCGCTGGATAAGGCGTCGGCACTACCCCTGGGGTAATTGACGTAGATCGTCGTCCCGAAGTCGTACACGATGGCCGTGCGGTCGATCACCCGGGTACCTTGCGCCTGGGACAGGCTGATGCAGTTCACGGGAGGTCCGGCCACTCGGCCCTCCAGCAACTTGGCCAACTCGGCGGCGGGGTCGTCCTTGCCTGCAGCCAAGGCGCTGGTGGAAACGGCGAGGGCTGCGACACTCAAGGCGAGGATTTTGATCAGGGTGGACATGGCGATTCTTCCCGGCTGGGGATGCATGTTCATGGTATGCCGATCCATACCTTTCGGACATCCCGCCATTTCAAGGGAACCCTTGATGAAAGAACCTGTCTACCGCCGTCGGCCGCTACACGCGCATGACGATAGGCGTAATTTTTTGCGCGGGTAATGGGCTTGAATGAGGCTGTGTCATCGAACATTCCGGGCAGGGCCGACATCAAACCTTGGGTCACAGGCATTGGCGACAGCTGACGCTGCCGCGTCAGGCGCGGGTGTTCGTGCTTGCTGTGGTACTGGCACTACACGTGGCGTTCGCGCTGATGCTGTGGTCTGCGATCCAGCCGATAGCACCTGCCAATAGCGACCCGGTGCTGATCGTGCGGCTACTGGATGGCGCCAGCACGCGGCGTGCCGCGCCGCCGCCCGCGCCGCCTGCGCTGATACCACCACAGCAGGCAGCGCCTCCACGCGCTCGGCCTGTGCCGCACGAGAAGCCGCGCCGTGATGCGATGGTCGTGCAGGATCATGGGGCGACACCTGCGCCGGCAGCCTCTACGGCGACACCGGCCTCCCTCAACTTACGACTACCGCCTGTGTCGACGGGTGCCTCGGTAACTGCAGGTGCGGAGGCCAAGCCGACCCAGTCCGCAGACGATCATCAGATCATGCAGCACGACAGCAGCCGGCCACCCGTCAATCCCACCCGTTTCGATAAGTATTTCCCGCCGCCGAACGAAACGGCGGGCGGCGCGGCGGGGCGTCACATAGATAACGCGATCAAGGCGATCACCAAAAGCATCTGCGATCCCACCAAGCACAGTACGGCTGCCGACCTGCTGTGCGGCACGCCTCCCTTGCCGCCGTCGCGCAAGAATCATGACGAGCGCCTCAATCTACCGCCCGCATCGCTGGTCGGTGACCCACCTCCGGTCACGATGCCACTGTCTACCTGCATCGCCGAGTACAACGATGGCAAGTCGCTGTCGCAGGGCTGCCCGATAAACACGCCTGACCTGGCGTTCCAGGCCGAAATGCGTGAATGCATCGATCTGTACCGTGCGGGCAAGCGGCTCAAGAGCTGGTGTCCAGCCGACACGCCCAAGCGCGCCGCCACCGAGTCGTCCGCACCAGCGGCTTCCTCCAGCGCGGGTTCGCACTGAACGTACCGGGCCGTTCCCTCAAGGCGGGGGGCTTGCAAGCCCTCGACTGCCCAGACATGCGAAAATACTCGGCCACACCGTCTGGCCGACCTCTCGCATGATCCGACTCACCGACATCAAGCTCCCGCTCGATCACGCCGAAGGTGCCGTCGAGGCAGCCATCCGCGCCAAGCTGGGGTTGGGCAAAAGCGGTGTGCTGGGCTTCTCGGTGTTCCGCCGCGGCTACGACGCGCGCAAGCGCGGCAACATCCAGCTGATCTATACGCTGGACGTGGAAGTGGCGGACGAAGCTGGCCTGCTCAAGCGGCACGCCGATGACAAGCACGTGCAGCCCTCTCCGGACACCAGCTATCGATTCGTGGCGCAAGCGCCGGCCGACCTCAAACAGCGCCCCATCGTGATCGGCCTTGGACCGTGCGGCCTGTTCGCTGGCCTGTTGCTCGCGCAGATGGGTTACCGGCCGATCATTCTCGACCGCGGCAAGGCGGTGCGCGAGCGCACCGTCGACACCTGGGGCCTGTGGCGCAAGCGCAAGCTGGAACCCGAGTCGAACGTGCAGTTCGGCGAAGGTGGCGCAGGCACGTTCTCCGACGGCAAGCTGCATAGCCAGATCTCCGATCCGCACCATCATGGCCGCAAGGTGCTCACCGAGTTCGTGAAAGCCGGCGCGCCGGAGGAAATCCTCTACGTCAGCAAGCCGCACATCGGCACCTTTCGATTGGTGACGATGGTGGAAAACATGCGCGAGACCATCCAGGCGCTGGGGGGCGAGATTCGCTTCACCCAACGCGTTGACGACGTGTTGGTCGACACCGCCACCGATGGTTCACGCCAGATCCGCGGCGTGGTGCTGGCCAGCGGCGAACAGCTGCTGAGCGATCATGTCGTCCTCGCCGTCGGGCATAGCGCGCGCGACACGTTCTTCATGCTGCACGACCGCGGTGTGTACATGGAGGCGAAACCGTTCTCCATCGGTTTTCGCGTGGAGCATCCGCAGTCGATCATCGACCAGGCGCGTTTTGGTTCGCAGGCGGGGCATGCCTTGCTCGGCGCTGCCGATTACAAGCTGGTGCACCATTGCAAGAATGGTCGCTCGGTCTACAGCTTTTGCATGTGCCCGGGTGGCACCGTGGTCGCTGCAGCATCCGAGCCGGAGCGCGTAGTGACCAACGGCATGAGCCAGTATTCGCGCAACGAACGCAACGCGAATGCGGCCATCGTGGTGGGTATCGAGCCGAAGGACTTTGCCGCTTTCGACGACAGCGGCAGCCCGCTGGCCGGCATCGCTTTGCAGCGCGCCCTTGAATCACGCGCGTATGAACTGGGCGGTCGCGATTACAGCGCGCCGGGCCAACTGGTGGGCGATTTCATCAAAGGCAGGGCTTCCTCCGAATTGGGCAGCGTGCAGCCTTCGTACAAGCCTGGCGTGCATTTGACCGATCTCGCGCCGGCCCTGCCGGAGTACGCCATCGACGCCATCCGCGAAGCCCTCCCGGCATTCGATCGCCAGATCAAGGGCTTCGCCATGCACGACGCATTGCTCACCGGCGTAGAGACCCGCACCTCATCGCCGGTGCGCATCCGCCGCAACGACGATTACCAGAGCCTCAACACACACGGCTTGTTTCCCGCCGGCGAGGGCGCCGGTTACGCAGGCGGCATCCTTTCCGCCGCGGTCGATGGCATTCGTGTGGCCGAAGCGGTAGCGCGCAGTATCAATGGCGCCGATTGATTTCAAACCAGCTGTATCGGCATGACGAAGCGCACTTGCCCGCGCTTGCCAAGCTCCTTATCGTGAAATTTGAGCGCACCTGGATTGCCCGCGTTACGCCACTAAGTCCAAGCTGCCAGCGGGGCGTCAAACTTTCGGATAGTTCCCACCGCTTCGACGTTGGGAAGCGCTACCTTTACTACTGAGGGCACGCCATGGACCTTTTATCGCTTCGCAAGTTGACGATGTTTTGCGCCCTGGCGCTCGCCGGGGTGCCGCTGCAGTCTGCCGCCGCGCAAAGCGCTCCGGCATCCTCTCAAACCGCCACGAGCGGGACAGAAATCCCGGCCGCACGCCCCGCGGACGTGGCGTCGATGAGCGCCATCATCGACGCCGTCTACGACGTGATTTCGGGCCCCAAAGGGCAGAACCGCGACTGGAATCGCATGCGCTCGCTATTTGTGCCGGGCGCACGCTTGATTTCCGCGCATACCGGCGAGGATGGCCTCACCACGGCACATGTGATGAGCGTGGAGGATTACATCCGATTGGGCGCCCCTTTGCTGAAAAAGGACGGCTTCTTCGAACGCGAGGCACACCGCGCCGAAGACCGTTACGGCAACATCGCCCAGGTGTTCAGCACGTACGAATCGCGCCATACGAAAGATGCCGAGCCATTCCAGCGTGGTATCAACAGCTTTCAATTGTTGTTCGACGGTCACCGCTGGTGGGTAGTGACGATCTATTGGCAAGGCGAGCGCCCCGGTCTGCCAATCCCAAAGCAATACGGCGGTTGATGGGACTCGGAGCTGTCGGGACGGAGGCAATTAGATCCTCTTAACCATCCCCTGGCCCCGAAGTTTGTGATTGGCTTTCAAGGAAGATGTCATGGGCTACGAAATTCATATCACCCGCAAGAAGGAGTGGCTCGACAACGACGGGCCAAATATCTCCTTAGAGGATTGGAAGGCCTACCTATCTTCTGACCCTGACATGCGTCTAGACGGCTATGCGGAAGCAACCTCCGGAAATGGAGACGTTCTTCGAGTCGAACACGAAGGGCTTGCTGTCTGGATCGCTTACTCTGGACACGGCGTCAACGGCAACATGGCATGGCTTTACCCTGGATCAGCCGGAATAATTGCCAAGAACCCAGATGAAGAAATCCGCCAGAAGATGTTTGAGATTGCCCAAGCACTTGGCGCGCGCGTCCTTGGAGATGATGGCGAGGAGTACGGGGCGGATGGTGAGCTGGTAGTGCAAGAAGACGCCGCTCAAGCGGATGCTGCGGCCAAAACCAAAGCCCCAAAACGCCCTTGGTGGAAAATTTTCTGACATCAGACGGTATGCGCTACCGCAACGCAGTCCGGAGACTGGCCGCCAACTCAATACGCTCCTCAGTGGTGTATGGCACTTTCTGCCCCCCATACAGTCCGTCGTTTGGGTAACGAGGAAATACATGAAGATGGTAGTGCCACACATCCTGGTTGCCGGCTGGGCCGTTGTGTTGGCGCGTGGAGATTCCCTCACACCCGAAAGCATTCCGCATAGCCTGTGCCAGTCGGCGCGTTGCACGAAAGAAGTCGCTGCCAAGGTTGTCCGGGATGTCCAGCACGTTCTCATAGTGGCCCCGAGGCACCACCAGGCAATTGCCTTTTATTCCAGCGTAGTGGTGCGTCGGAACCAAAGCGAACACGTTGGCATCCACCAGGACAACGGCTGATTCTGGAGCAGGCGAGGGAAGCGTTTCAGCAATGCCGCAGAAGGGACACTCGTATCCGGGTGGAGCATTCTTCATAAAACCTGACTGCGAATAGACCCCATAGTGGGCCGTGCTCCGAATTCTGTGGCGTGCTTTGGCTACCCGTCAACGGGAATACAGGCCGGGCGATCGGGTTTGTTTTTTTCTTGCATGCCGTTGCATAAGCAAATAAATCTGGCCCTTAACTCGCGGCGGACCGTAAAGAGTGATGAAAAACCAGGCAGCTGCGACGCGAGCCCGCGAAACTGTATATTTGCCACTTGCCAACGCCGAAAAGGAGTTTCGGCGCGCGGATGCTGGCGCTATTCCTTAAATTTCCTGGATATCTACTATGACATCTGTATTACCGACCAAGCCCGCAGACGCGGAGCCACGCGGCAGCATCGTGTGCGTGGGGTTGGGCATGACCCTGGGGTCGCATCTCTCGCCGTTGGCGCGCAGCCATATCCAGGGGGCGGAGGTGGTGTTCGCGGCACTTTCCGACGCTATTGTCGAGCTGTGGCTGGAGCACATGCACCCCGACGTGCGCAGCCTGCAGCCGTATTACGGCGACGGCAAGAATGGCAAGTCGCGCGCAGTCACCTATCGCGAATGGGTCGAGGTGATGATGGCCGAGGTACGGGCGGGCAAACGGGTCTGTGCCGTGTTCTACGGCCATCCCGGCATCTTTGCCTGGTCGCCGCATGAAGTGATCAGGCTGGCTCGCACGGAAGGTTTCCGGGCCCATATGGAGCCTGGCATCTCCGCCGAGGACTGCCTGTATGCGGACCTCGGCATCGACCCGGGACGCCTTGGCTGCCAGCATTACGAGGCCAGCCAGTTGCTGTTCTACGAGACACCTATCAACCCTGGCGCCTGTCTGGTGCTGTGGCAGGTGGGCCTGGTCGGCGACCGCTCGATGGCGCGTTTTTCCACCGGACCCGAGTACCGGCAGGTGCTGGTGGACGTGCTAAGCCGGGATTACCCGCTAGACCACGAGGTCATCATTTACCGCGGAGCCACGTTGCCGGTCGAGCAGCCGCGTATTCGCCACGTGGCCTTGCGGGATCTGCCAGCAACGGAGGTGGGCAGCGACGAAACCGTCGTTCTGCGCCCGGCTGCGCCGCTGCGCGCCAATCATGCAGTACGCGAGCGGCTGGCCGTGCTGGATCGGGGCACAGAGTCGCCGGCCTAGGGCCAGCAGGGCCGCCCGGAGTCATCGTGTGGCTTGCCGATCGGTGGTAGGCTGCATAGTGGCGTTGGGGGCGCCGAGCTGCGATGAAATTCGGAGCTGTGCGCCTGTCTGCATACAGCGTGATCACCCTGGAGAGGCATTCCATCGTGTCCCGCAGGGTGAACGATTCATCCACAAAAGAAGCAGGGGGTAAACATGTCCAAGACGATCGAGCTGCTGGAACTTATCGGGCAGGATGCGTCGTTGCGTCACGCATCTCAGGAAGACCTGGCGCAGGCGCTTGATGCACTGAATGCCAGTGAGGGGCTTAAAGTGGCCGCGGCATCTGGCGACAAGAGTCGTCTCGAGGAGGAGCTTGGAAACAATCGTCCGCCGGTGCGCGTCAACCACAATACCGGAGGGTGCGAGCCCGACGAAGACGATACGCAAAACGAGCCACGGCGCGAGGGCGGCGAAGCGGATGAAACGCATCAGCCTCCGGAGCGCAAGTCATGACCGGCTAGTTATTCGATGGCCCGTCGAGTGTTGTCTTGTCTGGCAGGCGCCGCCGCAATGGCGGTGTTCCTGCTGTGCACGGCAAAGGCAAGCGGCGCATCGACAGATGCCGCGCCGGTCGCGGCATGGTTCACCCAGGCTGATGATGCGTGGCCAGATGATACTTTCCGTTTCCGACACATTCTGGCGCAGCTTCATCAGCGCGAAGATCAGTTGAGCGCCACACAGCGCTGGCATTTGCGACTGCTTGATACACGTCTGCCCGTGTCCGACGGTGACTATGCGAAAGTCGAGCCGACCCTCCACGACATCATCGATCACTCAGGCGATCAGTCCCTCTCCGTTCGCGCCACGGCGGCGTTGATCCGAGGCAAGTTCTTCAGCCGGGACTATGTGAGTGCCTATGCGCTGGCCAACACCTTGATGGCCGAGCTGCCCAAGAGCGTTGATCCGCAGGCTCGCCTGGAAGGCATGGATGAAGTCATCCGTATGTTGAACCAGGAAGCTGTGGGGCAATACGACCTTGCGCTGGACTATGCCCGGCAGATGAAGGGGTTGCTTCCTTCGGATAAAGGCCAGTGTCACGCCAGGTCATTTGAAACGCAGTCCCTGCTCTATGCGGGTAAATTGTCCTCGACCCATCCTGCCTTTCAGGCTGCGGTCAACGCATGCCTTGCAGCGGGGGAGCTGCGTCAAGCTGTTGCGGTGCGCCTGGATCTGGCCAGCGCCATGATTGACGAAGGCCATGCCGATCAAGCCATCGCCTTGTTACGCAGCATCGCCCCCGAGATTCAGGCTACCGGGTACACACCCTATCTGGCCTCGTTGCCTGTCACCGAGGCGCAGGCTTACCTCAGCCTCGGCGACGGGGCCAATGCACGAAAGTTCGCCCTGGACAGCATTGCCATCACAGGACCGGACAGTCCGCTGTGGACACTGCGGGCCGCCTATGAGGTGCTCTATAAGGCGGAAAAGAAAGAGGGCCACGATACCGCCGCGCTCAACTATTACGAGAAGTACGACGCCCAGAAAACCGCCGCCTTGGACAACGCCCGGGCCATCGCCTTGGCCTACCAGACGGTCAGGCAGCAGGTGCTGTCCGAGAAGATGAAGCTGGATGCGCTGAGCAAGGAGAACAGGATCCTGCAGCTTAGCCAGGCTCTGGCGAGCCAGGCACATAAAAGCAGCGAGTTGTTCAATGCGCTGCTGCTGACGGTGATCGCCTTTTTCGTTCTGGCGCTGCTGTGGCTGTGGCGTTCCTGGCGACGTTTCCGCTGGATGGCGCGGCACGACGGCTTGACCGGGGCGTACAACCGCGAACACTTTTTCGTCGAAGCGGGGCGCACGCTGCGGCGGCTGCACAAGGCAGGGACCGACGCCTGTCTGGTTGTGCTGGACCTGGATCATTTCAAGCGGATCAACGACACGCACGGACATGCCGCCGGCGACCAGGTATTACGTTCTGCCGCGACGATCATAGGCGACGAATTGCGTTCCACCGATCTGCTCGGTCGCCTCGGCGGCGAGGAGTTCGGCATCCTGATGACTGGCTGTTCGTGCAACCAGGGATTGGAGGTGGCCAATCGCATCCGCCATACCTTGGCCACTACGCCGGTGACGCTGGATTCTCAGGTCACCGTCACGGTGACTGCCAGTCTGGGGCTCGCCTGCGCCAGCAGTTCGAGCTATATGCTGCGCGTGTTGCTGGTTGATGCCGACGCGGCGCTTTACCGGGCGAAAGAGGGCGGTCGCAACCAGGTCGTGGCGGACACTCGTGCGGAGGCGCCTGCGGTCGTTGTCTCGGGCGATGGTCAGCTTACTCTTAACGCCTGATACGAGTTGACTCGAGAGAGAGCTTGATTGGTAGGCGAAGTGCGTAGAAAGCCTTTGGGCCTCGGCTCTACACGATTGTATAAAGCGCGGTTGACGGATATGAAGAGAGAAGAACGCATTAGACAATCTGATATCCGTGTCAGGAGCGGGCTCAGATTGGTGGGATTCCTTGTGGTGCTGTGTGTGGTTCTGTTTGTATTTAAGTTCTACCCGGCGGCTAAGGTGCTTACGTGCATCTCTGCATTTTTCTCTGTGGTGACGGCTATAGAATATTGGAACGCTTGGCGGTTGAAGAAAAGCCACTGAATTGGTTCTGTATCGGCGCGGCATCAATATCAAAGCTGAGCATTTATAGAATGACATCATCACCACAGATTTGGATTAAGACGGATTTCTTTGACATAGAGCCCGGGGAGGATGAAGCGACCAATCCAGGTCGATTCGGGAAATCAATGGCGAACTGGCTGGCCTGGAAATTTTCAGAAGGCGAGGTCTTCCAGGGTGCCAAAGTGCTGGGTGAAGACTGGGGTTGGTGCGTCATGCTCCAGCGAAAGCCATTTCCGCTATGGGTTGGCTGTGGCAACCGCTTCGATACCACCGATGAGTGGGGAGCTTTTGTGACCGCAGAGCCGAATTTGCTATACAAGATTCGGCATGGCGCTGACGTAAAACGGATGGTTGATGGGGCGTTCCAAATGCTTGGTGGGTATCTGCGCCAGCTGTCAGATGGTGATTAGTGACGCAAACGTGCCTGGTCAGGCGCCTTCGGGCTCGGCTACACGCAGAGTGCAAAGTCCCGCCGCGAGCAGACTCGCGCCACCGAGGCCCAACGCCCAGATGGGCTGGTTGTGAAAACACAGGCGCAGCAATAGGCCGAGCACACTGGCAGCAAGCAATTGCGGGATCACGATAAAGAAATTGAAGATGCCCATGTAGACGCCCATCTTCGCCGTGGGCAGGCTGTCGGAAAGCAGCGCATAAGGCAGTGACAGAATCGAAGCCCACGCAAAGCCGACGCCTACCATCGACGCGAGCAGCCAGTGCGGATCGCGGATGTAGAGGAACGACAGCAGGCCGGCTCCGCCAAGGCACAAGTTCATGACGTGACTGATGCGCAGGCCCCATCGGCGCACCATCAGCGGGATAACCACCGCGGCCAGCGCGCCAAACCCGTTGTACGCGGCAAACAACACGCCGACCCAGTTGGCGCCTTCGTTGTAGGCGGATGAGCCGGTATCGGTGGTGGCGTAAATCGTCTGCGTCACGCCGGCGGTGGTATATATCCACATCGCGAACAACGCGAACCAGGAGAACAGCTGCACGCCGGCCAGGCGACGCATCGAGATGGGCATGCCATAGAGATCACCCATCACGTCGCGTAGCATTCCGTGGCTACGGGTGTGGCTCAGCCATGTGAGTAGCAGGCCGAACGCGATCAGGCCGCTGGCCAGCAGGTAAACCTCTTTTTCCAGTGAGAAGTACCTGATCGCGAACAATACCGCCATGCCGACCAGCAGCAGTAGCAAACCCGGTTGCCACGCGCGCGACACGTCCGCCGCCGGTCCATCGGGCACGTTGTCGTTGAACGATTGCAGCTGTGCAGGCGGGTATTCACGCGTGGTTACGATGGTCCAAAGCACCGCGCCCAGCAGTACTGCGCCGCCGCCATAGAACGCGTACTTCACCGTATCGGGGATGCCCCCGTTCGCCGCTACGTTGGCCACGCCGAACCGGGCCAAGACCCATGGGAGCATCGAGGCGATCACGGCACCGGCACCGATGAAGAAACTCTGCATCGCATAACCGGCGGGTCGCTGTTGGGTGGGCAGTTGATCGCCGACCAGCGCGCGGAATGGCTCCATCGACACGTTGATCGACGCGTCCAGAATCCACAGCAGGCCGGCAGCCATCCACAACGCTGGTACATTCGGCATCCATAGGAGCGCCAGCGAGGCGAACACCGCGCCGAACAGAAAGTACGGCCGCCGCCGGCCCAGGCGGTTCCAAGTGCGGTCGGAGTAGTGGCCAATGATCGGTTGCACGATCAACCCCGTCAGCGGCGCAGCGATCCATAGAGCCGGGATGTCGTTTACGTCCGCACCCAGTGTCTGAAAGATCCGGCTGACGTTCGCGTTCTGCAATGCAAAGCCGAAGTGGAGGCCAAGAAAGCCGAAGCACATGTTCCATATCTGCCAGAACGACAGTGCGGATTTCTGTGTCATCGGAGCCTACCCTTTGTCATAGGTGGCGCCGTATCGCGCGCAGCGTGGGGTCCGCGCGGTGGTCGAATTCGTCATGGATGCCTCCCTCCAGCAGCAGTTATGTCATGGCGTAACGCATCCCGCATGCTGCGACCGCAGCATCGACACCTTTTGTTGCCAGGGACGGGCTTGCATGGTACGCAAGGCCGCCGCACGGTAACCGGCGCCTGCGCAAGTATTCACCGCAACGCCGATCGTCCTTGTAAAGCGGAGGGCTCTGGCGGCATAGTCAATCGACAGTGTGATGACAGCGGAGAATCCATGCGGGTACGCCTCGAAGATGTGGCGCGCGCAGCGGGCGTATCGCCCAAGACGGTGTCGCGCGTGCTCAATGACGAGGCCAACGTGACCGACGCCACGCGTCAGCGCGTGCGCGCAGCCATGGAGGCGATGGACTATCGCCCGCATCCGTCGGCGCGCAGCCTGGCGGGCAATCGCTCGTTCCTGGTGGCGATGCTGTACGACAACAACGACAACCCGGCCTCGACCTATCTGGCCGAGATCCAGGATGGTGTGCTCGAGGCCTGCGATGCGCATCGCTACAGCATGATGGTACGGCCGCTGCGCATGCGTGACCGCGATTTCATCCGCCGCTTCGATGCGCTGATTTCCGATCACCACCCCGACGGCGTCGTGCTGACGCCACCGATCACCGACTATGCGCCGCTGCTGAAACGCCTGCGCGAGCGCGATGTGCCTTACGCCAGCGTGTCGCCGCTACGGCACGGCAAAACCATCGGTGTAACGATGGACGAGCAGCGGGCTGCGCGGGCGATCATGGAGCACCTGCTGGAGCTGGGCCATCGGCGGATCGCTCATGTGATCGGCATTGCCGACCATGGCGCCAGCCGCTGGCGACTGGCCGGTTATCGCGACGCCATGGCTGCAGCGGTTATCCCCGAGGATCCAGCGCTGGTAGTGCAGGGCGCTTTTACTTTCGGCTCTGGCGTGGAAGCGGCGCGGCAACTGTTTTCGCTGGCCAAGCGTCCGACGGCGGTGTTCGCTGCCAACGACGACATGGCCACCGGCGTCATGTGGGCGGCGGGCGAGTACGGTTTGAAGGTGCCGCATGATCTGTCGGTCTGCGGCTTCGACGATACGCCGCTGTCGCGACAGCTGTGGCCGGCGCTCACCACCGTCCAGCAGCCTAGTCGTGAGATGGGCAAGCTTGCGGCCGAACAACTGCTAAGCGTATTGCGCGGCCATGGCCCCGGCCGACTGGTGCAGGTGCCTTTCTCCCTGCAGATCCGCGGCTCCACGGCCGCCGTACCTTAAGGTCTCCCGCTCGGCTGAATCGTCCCGGGTCATGTTGCAGAGCAAATTGACAGCGCTGTCATTCCTGCCACCATGCGGCTCGACGCGTACCGCCGGTACGCCACCCTAGGGCTTTGCCGTGCCATTGCTGCAGTCATTGAGCTCGTTCCCGCGAAGCGTTTCCATAAGCCTGCCGTTAGTCGGCGCACTGCTGATGGCCGTCCCTGCCATGGCCGGCGACGCGACCGTCGTTCACCCCGAACAGTGGCCCAAAGGCGGCTCGCCGCTGCCGGCTGACCCGGCGATCGAGTCACGGGTGCAGGCTTTGCTGAAGAAGATGTCGGTGGCGGACAAGGTCGGCCAGATGATCCAGGCCGACATCAAGTACGTGACGCCGGACGATGTACGCGAGTACCACCTGGGCTCGATTCTGGCCGGCGGCAATTCCAAGCCGCCCGGACAGCCATACCCCGTGGCATCGCAGTGGCAGGCGCTATCCGACGCGTTTTACCGCGCGTCGATGGATACCTCGAAGGGTGGCTTGGCGATCCCGGTGCTGTTTGGCATCGATGCCGTGCATGGCCATAACAACCTCGTCGGCAGCACACTGTTCCCGCAGAACTCCGCATTGGGTGCTACGCGCGATCCGCAGCTGATCCACGATATTGGCGAGGCCACCGCGCAAGAACTGCGTGCCAGCGGTATCAGCTGGACGTTCGCGCCCACGCTCACCGTGCCGCAAGATGTGCGCTGGGGTCGCTCCTACGAAGGTTATTCGCAGAATCCGGCGCTGGTAGCGCAATACGCCGCCGCCATGATCGGCGGTCTGGAGGGCAAGCCGGGTACAGCGCAGTTCCTGGACGCCGAGCATGTGATCGCTACCGCCAAGCATTTCGTCGGCGACGGGGGCACCCACGACGGCAAGGACCAGGGCGACGCCCAGATCAGCGAGGCGACGCTGCGCGACGTGCACGCAGCCGGCTATCCGCCTGCGATCAAGGCCGGCGTGCAGGTGGTAATGGTCTCGTTCTCCAGTTGGAACGGGGTGAAGATGGCCGGCAACAAGGCACTGATCACCGGTGTGCTGAAAGAGCACATGGGTTTCGACGGGATCGTGTTGGGCGACTGGAACGCGCATGGCCAGGTGCCTGGCTGCACCAGCGAGGATTGCGCAGCGGCGTACAACGCCGGGTTGGATATGCTCGAAGCGCCCGATTCCTGGAAAGGTCTGTACAAGAACACGTTGGCCGAGGTGAAGGCCGGAGTGATTCCGATGAGTCGCGTCGACGATGCGGTGATGCGCATCCTGCGGGTAAAGATGCGCTTGGGCATGTTCGAGACCGGGGCGCCATCGACCAACCCGCTGGTGGCCCGGTCGGCGCAGGTGATCGGAAGTCCTACGCATCGTGCGCTGGCGCGTCGAGCAGTACGTGAGTCGCTGGTGCTGCTGAAGAACAGCCAGGGCGTGCTGCCGATCGATCCGCGCAAGCATGTTCTGGTTGCCGGTAACGGTGCCGACAACATCTCCAAGCAGAACGGCGGCTGGACACTGACCTGGCAGGGCACGGGCCTGACCAATGCAAATTTCCCCGGAGCCACCTCCATCTGGGCCGGCCTCCAGGCGCAGGTGCAGGCAGCTGGCGGCAGCGCCGAGCTGTCGGTGGAAGGCGACTACAAGCAGAAACCCGATGTGGCCATCGTCGTGTTCGGCGAAGATCCCTACGCCGAATTCCAGGGAGACCTGCCGAACCTGGCCTACCGGCCGGGCAACGATCACGATCTTGACCTGCTTCGGCGGCTCCGCGGGCAGGGCGTGCCCGTAGTTGCGGTATTCCTGACTGGACGGCCGCTATGGATGAATCGCGAGATCAACGCCGCTGATGCCTTTGTGGTGGCGTGGCTCCCGGGTAGCGAAGGCGAGGGTATTGCCGACGTGCTGCTGCGTACCCGTGACGGTCGTATAGCGTATGACTTTCACGGCAAGCTGGCGTATGCGTGGCCGCTCAGCGCAGCACAAGTACCCGTCGCCGCAGTCGCACGAGGCGAGCATCTGCAGTTTCCCTACGGCTTCGGCCTGACCTATGCCGATCGTGGCACTACCGCTCCTTTGTCCGAGGATGCAGGGATCGCATTAAATGCCGCACAGGCCGGCGTCTACTTCACTCGCGGCAAACCGGCACAAGGTTTCGTGGTGCGCCTGACCGGCGCAAACGGCGCAGCGATGAATGTCGACGCCGTACCGGCCGCCACGCCAGACGGTAGCCTGCGCATCAGCGCGCTCGACTACAAGGCACAGGAAGACGCGCGCAGCCTGAGCTGGTCTGGCACCGGCGCCGCAGGTGTCGAGCTGGTGGCGCCAACGCCACTCGATGTGGAACGCGAAACCAACGGCGATGTGTTGCTGGTAACCACGTTGAGGATCGACACAGTGTCGCCAGGGAGTGCTGCGATGATCGGTGTCGGCTGTGGTGTCGGTTGTGGTGCTCAGGTACCGGTGGGGCGACAGCTCGCTGAGCTGCCTCAGGGGCAGTGGCTGCGTCTGGGCATTCCGTTGAAATGTTTCCGTGACGCCGGCGCCAGCATGGGCAGGTTGGACCGGCCCTTCGAATGGTCCAGTCATTCCGGCGATCGGATCGCTGTGTCCGAGGTGTCGCTCGGCACGGTAGCGGACCGGACGCTGACATGCGCGACGCAGGGGGACAAGCCATGAATGTCGAGTCGCTACCCGTAATGGTTATGTTGCTGATGTTGGCCGGTTTCGCGATATCGACGGGATCGTTGCGCCAGCGCGGCTTGGCCATCGGTTACGCCTTAACAGCTGGCTCGCGTCTCCGTGAGATTGGGCGCCAGGGCGTCTATTTGCTTTGTCTCGATCACTTGCTGCCATGCGGCAAGCATTCATTGGGGTGGCGCTTTATTATCCCGAAATGACAGCGCTGTCATTTCGGGATAAATGACGTGCCGGTTGGGGAGTTGGGAAACCTTTGTCATGGCCGTTTGTGCGGCAGACAACACTGATCCGAACGATTTAGAGGGGAGAGCCAGATGAATCTGCATCACAAGCTGTTGTATGTCGCCATGTCACTCGTGCTTGCACCGGGTACGTTGCTTGCAGCCGATCAGGACGCGACAGCGCAAAACCCGTCATCCCAGAATCCGGCAGGCGCCGACAAGAAAGTAAAGAATCTGGATGCCATCTCGGTTAGCGCAACCAAGCGCGAGACGCCGCTTCAGAAAACGCCGGTGGCAGTTACGGCGATCTCGGCGGACACGCTCGATAAGGAGCGCGTGATGACCGTGCAGGACCTGACCAAACTGGTACCAGGTCTGCAAGGTACGTCGGAGGGCGATCATGGTGTGGTGACGCTGACCATGCGCGGTATCGGCAACGACAGCGCCAAGACCGAGTACGCCGATCCCGAAGTCGCGACCTTCGTCGACGGCGTGTATGCGCCTCGCGCCGAGGCCGCATCGGGCCTGTTGCTGGACATGGATGGTGTCGAAACGCTGCGCGGTCCGCAGGGCACGCTTTGGGGTCGCAACTCCACCGCCGGCGCCATCAGCTTCCAGACGGCCAAACCGGAAATCGGCGCGGGCTTCTACGGCAATGCGCAGGTTGAAGCGGGCAACTACAACCTGATCGGCGCACGCGCCGCGTTCAACCTGCCCATCAGCAACACCTTCGCCATGCGCGTTGCCGTGGTGCACGAACAACACGATGGCTACGTCGATTACCAGAATCCGTCGAGCGAACTGCCCACCGTGGCGCAACAGCAGCAGGCGTATCTCGCTTCCGGCGGTACGCTGGCCAACTTCAAGCCGATCGATCCCAGTCAGTACGTGCAGGGTGGCAACAAGTACAACGCGCAGGATCAGTCCGCCGCGCGCGTCAGTGCGCTGTGGCAGCCCAGCGATGCGTTCAAGTGGAACCTGTCGTACGAGTACTTCGCCGATCGCGGCACGCCCAGCCTCAGCCTGATGCAGACGCCGCGACAGGGGCAGGATTTCTGGTCCGCGCTGATCGACACCGCACCGTACCTGGACCGTACGTCCAAGACGGTGCGCAGCCGCATCGACTGGAACATCAACGATGGCATGCAGCTCAGCTATATCGCCGGCTACAACCGTTACTCCGGCAAGAGCGACTTCGACCAGGACGTCGGCGTCAGCGTACCCACCAGCTTCACCACCAATGGCGTCTATCAGGACGACCGCACCAACTATTCCAACTACGAAAGCTGGAGCCAGGAAGTGGACCTGAAGTCCAGCGGGCAGCAGACCGTGGACTGGATCGTCGGCGCGTACTACGCCTACGAAGACAACAACATCCGCTTCGACATCCCCATCATGAACGGTACGCGCTACGGCACCGTGAACTGGCAGGGTTCCTTTATCCAGCCGAAGGAAACGGTGGAGTCGTACGCGTTGTTCGGTCAGGCCACCTGGCATCTCAGCGATCACTGGCGCCTCACGGGTGGCGCGCGCTGGTCGCATGACGACAAGGAGAACAAGGGCGGCATCAACTGGGGTTGGGACTACGACCCGACTGTTCCGCAGGTGCCGATCTCTCCGGGCGTGTATCCGGATCCGTCGAACGGCTTCAGCATCTCGCAGCGGAACACCGCCAAGTACAGCAAGAGCAAGCCGACCTGGCTGCTGCGCCTGGATACCGACGTTGGCGAAAACGGCATGGTCTACGCCAGCGTGTCCACCGGCTACAAGTCGGGTGGCACGCAGGACGCGGGCACGCTGTACAAGCCCGAGACGCTGACCAACTATGAAATCGGCAGCAAGTTCTCCTTCCTCGATGGCCACATGACGTGGAACTCGGCCATCTATTACGAAGACTTCAAGAACTTCCAGCTCTCCGCGCCCATCGTCTATCCGGACGGCAACCACGGCCTGGGCTTCTCCAACGTGGGCGGCAGCACCAAGGTGCTCGGCATCGAATCGGAGCTGGCCTATCAGCAGAAGGACGATCGCCTCAACCTGATCTTCTCGGCCATTCCGAAGAAGGAACTCGGCAAGCTGATCTACGCCGGTTCCAACGACTACCAGGGCCTGCCGGCATGCCCGCCGCAGTCCAACCTTGCCAATTGCATGAACGTTACCGGCAACGATCTGCCGCATGCGCCGAACGTGTCGCTCACCGGCATCTACGAGCACGACTTTCACCTTTCCAACGGTGGACGCCTCACGCCGCGCATCAGCGTGCAGTACCAGAGCACGCAGTGGCTGAGTTACTTCAACCTGGATTCGGGTGACCAGCAGAAGGCGTACACGCGCGGCGACCTGTCGCTGCGTTACACCGAGCCGGGCGACAAGTGGTGGGTCAACGCATACGTGCAGAACGTGTCCGATGACAAGATCCGCACCAGTGCCGGCCGTTTCCTGATGTCCGATGGCTCGCTGCAGTACGTGTCGCAGTATCTCGCCCCGCGTACTTATGGCGTTCAACTCGGCGTGTGGTTCTGAGGTGATGCACGGCGGCCGCCATGACGCACGTGCCGCCTGAGGTTTGCCGTTCTGCCGGCGACGCTCTGGGTGGGCGCCGCCGATCCTCCCTTTGAACGGCTCTTTGCCGGGTCCGCGTGGGGCGGGGCCGGCAATTCTTTCTTTCATCATGCAGTACCGGCGGGGACACCATGGCGCGTCTGAAGAAGGTATTGATCGTGGGTGGCGGCACCGCCGGTTGGCTGGCGGCGTGCTATCTGGCCAAAGCGGTCAACGCGGTCGATCCCCGGAGCGTGCAGGTGCATCTGGTGGAATCGCCAGATATCGGCCTGCTTGGTGTGGGCGAAGCCACGTTTCCCTCCATTCGCGGCACGCTGTCGGCCATCGGCCTCGACGAGCGCCGCTTTCTGGTCGGCGCCACCGCAACGTATAAACAGGGCATCCACTATCGCCACTGGGTACGGCCGCAAGGAACGCCCGGAGCGGATCACTTCTTTCATCCATTCAATGCACCCAGTCAGCGTCCGGGTGGCCCGGAGCTGTTGCCGTACTGGCTGCTCGGCGCCGCACCGGAGGGCATGCCGTTCGCGGATGCTGTGTCGATGCAGAGCACACTGGCCGATCACTCGCGCGCGCCCAAGCGTGCAAGAGATGCCGACTATCAGGGGCCGATGAATCACGCCTTCCACTTCGATGCCGCCTGCTTCGCGCGCCTGCTTGCCGAGCACGGCCAGCAGGCGCTCGGCGTGGTTCGGCATGTGGCGACGGTGGAGCGCACGGAGCTGGACGAACACGGCGCCATCGCGCGTGTGGTGACGAAGGAGGCGGGCGAACTCACCGCCGATCTCTACGTGGACTGCACCGGGCTGCGCGGCATGCTGATCGGCAACGTGATGCAATCACCCTTCCGCAGCCGTGCGGACGTGCTGTTCGCCGATCGCGCGGTGGCCATGCAGGTGCCGTACGAAACACCCAATACACCGATCCCGTCGTACACCATCTCCACCGCCCAGGAGGCCGGCTGGATCTGGGACATCGGTTTGCAGAAGCGGCGTGGTACCGGCTATGTGTATTCATCGCGGCACACCACCGACGATCGTGCCGAAGAAGTCTTCCGGCGTTATCTGGGCCGTGCCGGCGAAGGCCTGAAGGCCATGCACATCAAGTTCGAGACGGGATATCGCCCCGAGCACTGGCGCAAGAACTGCGTGGCGGTGGGACTGGCCGGCGGCTTCGTCGAGCCGTTGGAATCCACCGGCATCGCGCTGATCGAGCTGGCGACCTACCTGCTCACGCATCTGTTGCCCAGCGACACCGACGCCATGGAAAGTACGGCGCGTCATTTCAACGAGATGATGGTTGCACGCTACGACCGCATCATCGACTTCATCAAGATGCACTACTGCCTGAGCCAGCGCCGTGATTCGCAGTTCTGGATCGACAACGCCGACGTCGCCAGCATCCCGCAAACCCTGCAAGAGAAGCTCGCGAAGTGGACGCAGCGCCCACCACATCGATTGGATTTCGTTGGCGACCTGGAAATGTTCATGACCGCCAGCTGGCAGTACATTCTGTACGGCATGGAGTTCCGGACCGATCTTGAATCCATGCGCAGCGCCTATCCGCACATGGAAGCGGCGCGCCAGGAGTTCGCGATGATCCAGCAGGCGGCTACTCGTGCACTCCACGACCTGCCAGATCATCGTGCGCTGGTCGAACAGCTGTGCCACGAACATATGCAGCGCATCCGGCCAGAGGGGGACAGGGCTGCATCTGCCAGATGAGTTCGTCAATCACTCTTAGTCGAGGTTCGCGTGACTTGCGGCACTACTGGCTTATCAGGCTCCCGATGCAAGCTATCTCTGCTGCTGAGCGTCATGGGCTGGACAAACGGGTGATCAGTGCGCGCAATCCTTCGACGAGTGGTTCTCGTTCTCGCAAGCGTGGCCTTGGCCCTCATTGTGATATGGGGCGGATTGATCCTTGCATTCCACTTCAATTTCCATCGCGCAGCGCCAAGCGCTAGCTATTCGACGCCGACATCGCCACTTGAGGCCCAGCAGCAAGATGTCGACTATTTCGCCAAAGTGATAGCGCGCGATCGTGCTTTTTCGCCGGACGAACGCAAAACGGCGGAAGCACGTATCGCCGCTCTCCGAGCGCTGCCGAATGCGCTGCCGTCACCCATGTTGCACGTAGCGCTGATGCAAGTGATGGCGCTGGCCGACAATGGTCATTCTCGGATGGATGCAACGACCGATCAGGGCACGCTGATCGTTCCGCTAAGAGTGACGCGCTTTGCGGAAGGTTTCTACGTCACTCGGGCGGCGGCAGCCTATCGCGAGATGCTTGGCGGGCGCGTGGTAAGCATCGACGGGCATCCGATCGATCAGATATTGCTTCAGCTGGACACGCTTCGCGGCGGCGTAGAGGGTTTTCGTCGGGAAAACGACACAAGATATATCGTCGTACAGGGCTTGCTCTACGGTTTGGGCATTGCTACCGACGCCAAGGCTTCGACCTGGATTGTCGTACTGTCCGATGGTCGAACGGTGACGCGTCGGCTAGATGCTTACTCGATGCAAAGAGGCGACAGCATTCCTTCGAGCGGACGTTGGTTGTCGCCCGAACCGAGCAAGGGCGTCGAGCAAGACTGGAGCGCTTACCATCCCCAATCCGCCGAACTGCCGGAAACATGGCTGGATTTTGAGAATCCTTTCCGGATATTTCCGGCCACGGGTAGCTGCGCCAAGGTGGTGCGGCTGCAGAGTATCGGAGACGTCGGAAGCTATCGCATTGCGCCATTTCTCGCCGCAACGGAAGCAACGCTTCGCGCAAACCCGCCTTGCGCCGTGATCCTCGACTTGCGCGGCGATGATGGTGGCGATTACACCAACGTCTGGCACTTCACGCACATGCTGCCGAACTTGCTCGCGCCAGGCGGTCGCCTATTCGTACTCACCAATTCGCAGACTTTTTCCGCCGCCATCACAACTGCCGCGTTCGTCAAAGACGCTGGCGGCGACCGGGTCACCATCATTGGTGAACCAGTGGGCGACCGTTTGTCCTTTTTTTCTGAAGGCAACAAAGCCTGCTTGCCGAATCTAATGGTGTGCGTCTATCCGCAAACGGCGAAACACGACTACCAATACCCTTGCGAAAACTGGCGCGAATGTTTTTGGCTCAACTGGTTTTATCCAGTCAGGGTGACGAGCCTGCAGCCGGATATTGTCGTACCGCTCAGGTTTGAAGACTGGAACACGGGCCATGACGCAGCCTACGAGACTGCACGCCGGCTAGCAGATGCTTCGAAGTAAAACTCGCGGCGGGAAACCCTTTGAGCGTAATCCCGCCGCGGTATTCCATCGAATGCGCAAGCTTCAGGCCGCAACGTTCTCGATCGCCTGCACCATGCCTTCGATGTTCGTCAGAAAGGGCAGGTGACCGGTCTGGAGCGAGACGACCTTTCGCACCGGAGTGCGCGAGATCATCTGGGCCTGGAAAGCGGGACTGATGACCTGATCCACTTGAGTGGACACATAGATCTTGTCGACCTGGCCAAACCGTTCGGCAGTCACGCGGACGGGGGTAACCAGCGGTGCTGCCGGTTCGTCAAGGATGAGATCAGGCAGTTTTGCCTTCAGCGGAGCGGGGCCGTCATTGGCAAAGAGTTCCGCGCGTGCCGCGTATTCCACCACGGCCATCCCGCGCTCTTTATCAATCGTCAGATGCTGGCCGATCTTGGCGTCATGGTCCTGTTGGGCCAGCAACAGCAGAGAATCACCATCCTGCGGCAGATAGGCGGCGGTAAACACCAGAGTCTTGATCTTCTCTGGTACCTGTTCGGCCGCGGCAGCGATAACGATGCCGGCAAAGCTGTGGCCCACCAGAATCGCTGGGCCCGAAACATTGTTCAAAGCCTGGACAACCGTATCGCGATACAGGTCGAGACTGACCTGGTCGGCGGCCATGGGCGAGCCCGGACGGCCGGGCAGGTCGACAGTGACGACAGGGTGACCTGCAGCGCGAAGGTTTCCGGCGACGTAGCCCCAGACCTGGCCATCGGAGAAGGCGCCGTGCACCAGAATGACGGCCGGCTTTTCTGCAATGTTGCCGTTGTTGTTCGTTTCAACTGAATTTGCGTGGCTCATGACGATTATCCTCTCTTTAGTGTGAGTAAGCGGCTCAATGCCGTGAGAAAATAGTAGTCAGAGCACCGACGATGAGATATATCATGGCCTCCCGTTTACATGATGGATCGTCCGACATGACCGCCGATTTCGGAATGTCCGCAGCGCGTACCGATGTGCTTTCGCAGGTGCTCACCCTGATCAGGCTGCGCGGGGACCTCGTCTACACGACGCGTCTGAGCCAGCCCTGGGGATTGCGCTTTCCGGCGGGACCCGCGCATTTTTGTTTCGTGGAGGTTGGCGGAGCCTGGGTGACACCCACCGGGCATCCGCCTCTGTGGATCAACGCCGGCGATCTGGTGCTTTTGCCGCTCGGGAAAGGTCACACCATTACGGATGCGGCGGGCTCGCCGATCGATAACGTTGACGCCATTGCTCCCGATCACTTCGATCGCGACAAGCTCATTCTCCGCCATGGCGGGGAGGGGCCGACAAGCCAATTGGTTTGTGGCTTTTTCAGTTTCGAGGGCAGCCCGCTGCCTGCGGTCATGTCGGCGCTTCCTGCCTTGATCCACATCCCGAAGGGAGATGCAGGTGCGCCGGCATGGCTTGCGGCTATCTCGCACTTTCTCGTCGACGAAGCGCAGCGGCCCGATCCAGGATCGTCGCTGATGATCTCCCGGCTGATCGATCTGCTCGTTATCCGAACACTGCGCAGTTGGGCGGCCAGCGAAGCGAACCGCGTAGGATGGCTTGGGGGGCTGGCCGAGGAACGGATCGGACGTGCGCTCGCAGCGATGCACGCAGACCCGTTCAAACGGTGGACGGTCGAGATGCTTGCCTCCGTAGCGGCGATGTCGCGTTCGATCTTTGCCGAACGCTTTACCGCAGCCGTCGGCGAGCCGCCGCTGCGTTACCTTTCCCGGTGGCGCCTGACCATCGCTGCGGACATGCTTCGCAGTGGCGGGCTCAAGGTGACAGAGGCGGCGTACAAAACAGGCTACGCCTCCGATGCTGCCTTTAGCCGGGCGTTTAAGAGCCACTTCGGATACGCGCCCAGCGAGGCGAAGATTCAGACGACTGCAGTTTGACCGTGCATCAGCCCGGCAGTATTTTTGCTCAAACGCTTTCCGATTTCGGCGGATCTCAAAAAAAACCTCTCCTAACTCGTCATTCCGGCGCAGGCCGGAACCCAGTGGCATCAGTTTTCAGTTTTCGCGATAGAGCAGACGCTTGCAGACTTTCGCGATAACCGAATGCAGAGCCACTAGATTCCGGCCTGCGCCGGAATGACGAGACATAAAAACTGAGGTTATTCGAGGCTCGCTTAGTTGCTTAGGAACGGGTAGCGCTAGCAATGAGAGCGTCGAATTTGGCATCCAGCAGCGTCGCCATGGCAAGGAGTGGCGGATTCTCCTCGATCACCATCAGCGAAGAGGGACGCACGTACGTCACCATCGTACCCTGACCGTCCTCGGCTTCCGTGACCAGAATCTCGACGGGCGCGAAAAGACCAGCGGTGATGTCATGCCGAATCATCGTGACGGCGATCACCGGGTTGCCAAGAATCCAACGAACCGTGCGCCGCTGGATCTGGAATTTAGATAGCCAGCCGCCGTGATCGATCTCGGCAAATAGCATGAACCCGCTTTCTCCTTCGAACCGCTCTTGCACGGTACGGACGAATTCCGCTTCAGAGATGTCCGTTTGCGCCAGAGCCACGATCTCCGACGTGCTGACGCGTCCCATCAGGGAACGAAGGCGGTTCAGTACCTCGTCAAAACCGGTCGAGGTGGTAACTTCGATACGCACGCCATTGAAAGGCTTGTGTTCAATATTGTGAGACATGAGCGACTCCTGCGAGATCTGCAAAATGAGTGCACGTACGGGGCGATGCGTTTACCGCCCCGTACGCGCGAGTGGATCGACGGTATCAACGGGTGGCGGCGGCTTCGATATCCGCGGCCAGCTCATCGGGTGCCGTCAGGAACGGCGTGTGGCCGGTCTGCACGGTGAACTCGCGGCGCACCGGTGTGCTGGCGACCATCTGCGCCTGGAAGGACGGGCTGATCACCTGGTCATTGGCGGTATGGATATAGACCTTGTCGACCTTGCCGAACTTGCCAGCCGTGACGTGCACAGGCGTGGCCAACGGGGCGAGCGGCTCGTCCAGGATCAAGTCGGGGATTGCTTTGCGCAGGCCTTCGGGAGCGCCGTTGGCGAACAGATCCGCGCGCGCCGAGTACTCGATCGAGGCGATGCCCTGTTCCTTCTTGATCTGCAGGTGGGGACCAATCTTGGCATCGGCGTCTTTATTCGCCATCGACACCAGCGAGTCGCCATCGTGCGGCAAGTAGGCAGCCGTGAACACGAGCGTCTTGACCTTCGCCGGCGCCTTTTCAGCCGCGTCGGCGATCACGATACCGCCAAAGCTGTGGCCCACGACCACCGCGGGACGGTTGAGCTTCGTCAGCGCACCGACGACAGTGTCGCCATACAGGCTCAGGCTGACTTTGTCCGGTGCGGCGGGATTCCCCGGGCGGCCCGGCAGATTGACCTCTACGACCTTATAACCGTCGGCTTGAAGCTTGGCGGTCACATGGCCCCAGACCGAGGCATTTTCGAATGCGCCGTGGACCAGCACGATCGGCGGCTTTTCGGCGGCCATGGCGTTGGTGCCGAAGGCGAGAGCGGAGGAGATGAGAGCGGCGAGAACGAGTTTCATGAGAGAGATTCCTGTAGTGAAGTTCGAGTCGGTTAGGTCGGTGTGTTGCGGTGGACATAGGTTAGGGTTTTAAAAAAACCGAGCCATACCGGAATCTCCGGAATACATGATGAGTCGTCCGACGCGCGCAAAGCCCGGTCGGGAGAAGGGTAAGAAGCGATAAAACACTAGCAATCCGTACGTAACTTGAGGCTCACGGGGCGAGCGGGCAGCGCGCTAGGTGGCAGGGAACGTTGCCGCATCACCGGCAAGGATTAGCCCACGGGATGCCATACGTATCCCCGTGCGCTCTTGTGAATATGTCCGAGCCCGGGGAACGGCGCGTGAGCTGCGCCTACGATGTCTCCCCGGCGACAGGCCTCTGCCAGAAAGGCTTGCCTTGTCGCTTTCGCCTGCATCGGCTCGCTGTCGTAACAGACGGTCACCTCGGGCTCGGCAAGTTGTACGGCGGCCACGTGGAAAAGGTCGCCGCAGAACACGATATCCCGTTCGCCTGTTTGCAGACGGTATCCGGTATGGCCACGGGTGTGGCCTGGCAGCCATTCTGGCGTGAGACATCCGTACCAGGAGGTCTCCGAGCCGAACCAGCGACAGCGTCCGTCAGCGACATAAGGCGCCAGCATCCGGTGAGCATGGTCGAACGTCGCCCGCACGCTGGGGTCGACAATATCGCGATCGGATGCTTCCAGCCAGAACGCTGCCTCCTCATGCGGCACATAGACGACAGCGCGCGGAAATACCGCCTCGCCATGCCGGGTCAGGCCGCCGATGTGGTCGGCATGAAGATGCGTCACCAGCAAGATATCGACGTCGGCTGGTTGATGGCCCGCCGATATCAGGCTCGCTCCCAGTCGGCCCAACGTTGCATCCTGAAGCTCGCCCGCGCCGGTATCGATGAGAATGCGGTGCTGGCCATCCTCAATCAGAAACGCGTTGACATGACTGGGCACGACATTGCCCAGACGAGCTTCCATCAAGAGCTTGTCGAGTGGTGACTCGCCACTGCGCAATATGTCTTGGGCATATAGCGGGAAGTGACCGTCACACAATGCCGTGATTGTCATCCTTCCGATATGGAAGCGATGAAAGCCTGCCTCGGCGGATGCCGGGGGGCTTTCAGGAACGGGGGGCAGAGACACGGACAGGCTGTCGTCGCACATCGTCAAGGCTCAGAAGCAAAGGGAGCTCTAGCCTGGCGGTTACAGGCTCAGGTGCACACTGACATGAACGTTCGTCACCCCTTCACTATTGTTCGGGCTCCGCATCATCGGCGTTACCGAGCAGACGTTTAGCGATATCCGCGATTGCCCGGATCCTGTCCATGCCACGCATGTCCTCGTGGTAGCCCATCCAGATGTGCCGGGAGGGCGGCGCTTCGCCCAGATCAATGTGCATCAGTCCGATCGTCGCGTCGCCAACCACACGGGGCAGCACGGCCAACCCCATGCCTTGCTGACACAACCGTGCTTGCAAGGCGCGGTGATTGGCAATGACGGCCGGGTGTGCATTCGGCAAGATATCTCGGAGCCATTCAACTTCCGGATAGCTATGCGTTGCCGTATCCATGAGTAACAGGCGCGACTCCTTACCATCGCCGCGAATGGGGAGCGCCGAACCATCCCTGGCATACAGACCGTAGGCGACACGCAGGAGCCGACATTGGACTACGCCTGGCTCCTCGAAGGGCACCACCCGGAACACCACGTCCGCCTCTCGGCGCGAAAGATCGTATCGCCGGGAACTGACCATGAGCTCTGGCAGCACGCCAGGGTAATCGCGTAGTAGCGTTTCAATGACAGGTGGCAAGACGTAGGTTGCAAACCAGTCTGCCGAGGAGATGCGTAACGGCCCCGCAGGTCTGCTGTCTTCGCCAGCCAATCGACGCTGGATGGTCAGTGCGGATATCTCCATCTCTTCCGCGAGCTGAAACACCGTGGATCCGGCTTCGGTAAGGAGTACCCCGTTGTTGTGCCGCTGGAAAAGCGGCTGACCCACGTCCTGTTCCAACGCACGCATCCGCCGACCGACAGTAGGATGGCTAAGATCCATGGCACGAGCAGCGGCCCCTAGCGAGCCCCGGCGGGCGACGGCAAGAAAGATACGAAGATCGCTCCATTCCACGTCGAGATTCCTTTGGACCGGGCAACGGCTGTGCGTGAGTGCAGGGCAGTCTGCCGGCTACGGCAATGACGAGCAACACGCTTGGGGCCACTTGCATATCCCCTAGTCGAATCTGGGAACGACAGTTGACGATCGACGCGGACCTCCCTAACGTGCCGTTGGGTTTACCGGAAATCGCCATGGCCGCCAACACTCGGCAGCGCATCCTCGCTGCCACGGAAGATCTGCTTCGTACGCGCGGTGTTGCCCGCCTGACGACCAAGGACATCGCCAAAGCAGCCGGGTTGGCGGAAGGCACGCTGTTTAATCATTTTGCCCGTAAAGACGATCTGGTCCTGGCGGTTATCCTGGAGCGAGCACCCAAGTTTCTGCTCACTATTCCTGAAGCGGGCACAAAGACCGTTGAGCGGAATCTTGTTGAGATTGCCGGTGGCGTGATCACGTTCTACGACGATGTGCTTCCGGTCATTCTTTCGGTGTTTGCCGATGCCGAGCTTCTGGCGCGCCATCATGAAGCCGTGGACCTGCGCAAAGGAGGGCCTCAGCACATGATTCGTGCCATTGCTCACTATCTTGAGAACGAGCAGGCACTTGGGCGAATCAATGCAGCAATAGATCCTTCACTCGCAGCATTTGCGCTGATGGCGCCATGTTTCCAATGGGTGTTCTCCACGCGGTCTACCGGGATGTCGATCTTTCCGGACATGTCCGCCAAAGCATTTGCACAACGCCTGGTCGCCGGCCAGATCGCAGGGCTTGGTGTGAATCACGATCGCGCCACTCCGACGATGTCCAGGAAAGTTGCCGGCCCATCGGGCAAAAATACTGCTGTCAAAACGAAAACGGCCAAGGCGGCAGAAAAAACGAAAGCATCCCGCACAAAACGTTAACCGCTGCTTTTCCGCTATACGGACGCGCCCGCGAAGCGGAACGTCAATGATCCTCCCCGTGGAACAGTCGATGCTCGACCCAGGGCAATCTCCCGGAGAGTCGCAGTAAAGTGCGAAATATCATGCGGCCTAAGCGATGCCCCGAGCCCGCGCGTTGCGCGTTACCAAGTGATTTCAATACGGCGGGATTTGCATAGCTGCGCATGCGCTCTTCGTAACGAGCGACCTCATCCTTCAGTGATGCTTCGCCACGAATCACCGCCGACAGGCATTGCACCAGGTTAGCCGCATCACGCAAGGCTGTATTTGCACCAATGCCGGCCATAGGCGTCATGTTGTGAATGGCATCGCCGAGCAAAGTGACTGAAGATGCGGGCCAGGGTTCGAGGTGCGGCATACTTTTCAGCGGAATAACCGATAGCGAACCAGGCTCGGCGTCCCGTATGAGGGTACGTACCTGATCGGACCAGCCTACCGTACGCTTCAGCACCATTTCCTGTAATGCCGCGTCATTCATTGCATCAAGATGGGCCGGCAGTGCGCGTGCATTTGCCACGTATGCCCAGACGACATAATCGCGGGCGTTACTTGGTGGCTCGTCGCTCGAAGCGTCCTTCGGCGTGAGCCACGCGGAAAAGAACAGCCAGTCAGGCGAGGAGGGCACGAGCATATTAGGTGCTCCGTCCACCAGCGTTGCCGGCAATGTGTCGTTGCGTTCCGGCGAGAGCACGTAGCGCCCGGCGATAGCGGTGACGCCCACGCTCATCCGCTCGATATGGGGGAGATACTGCTGGCGCACGCGCGAGTTGCTGCCATCGGCACCGACGAGGAGATCACCGGTCTCCGAGCTACCGTCTGAAAAATACGCGGTGACCCGGCCATCTGCACCGACTGCATATCGTTGAAACGTCTTGTTCCATTGCACATCGGGCAAATCGGAGAGCAGCAAGCGGTTGAGCAATGCTCGCCCGATGCCGCGGCGCTGGGATAGGGTGTGACCACCCATTCCGTCGGGTGCCCGTTCGCTTGTGGACGCCAGGAAACGAAGGCGTCGATCAAAAAAACGTGCGACCGTACCCGCGTAACTCGCTGCGCGATCGAGCTCGGAAAAAATCGCCTTCGGCAGGCAAGCCTTGAGAGCTGTCATGCCGTGATGGTCCAGATGGATGCCGTAGCCTCTGACCTGCGCCTGCGCAGAAGCGGCGCGTTCGAACACGACCGCCTCGACGCCTGAACGTCGAAGACCCTGGGCGAGGCACAGGCCGCCGATGCCCGCACCGATGATGATGACCCGCATAAATGTTTCCTCGATTAAACCGGGTTCTGAGCCGCGGGGCGGATGTCGAAGCGCGCCATCATGTCGTGGTCCTCGTGCTCCAGGTTGTGGCAATGAAGCAGGTAGCGCCCCGGATAAGCATCGAAACGCACCGCTACCCGAACGTCGTCTCCTTCAACCAGACGCACGGTGTCTTTCCAGCCGCGTTCATGTGGCGCAGGTGGTTCACCGTTGCGAGTAAGGATCTGGAACTGGACCGCGTGAATATGGGCCGGATGGACCGACGTAGGGAACATCGTCCTGGCATAGATGAATCGCCACACTTCCACGTCGCCCAGTACGGGATCGGCGTCGACTCGTTCGGGATCGAACCGCTGACCATTGATGGACCAATAGATAGGCGGCACCCGCAACACAAACTCGGGTCTGGCACCGAAGACAAAGCTGCGCTCGCGAGCGCCCTTGGGCGGCGTCAACGGCGCGATGGCAGTCAGTTTCGCCGGCACGGCGGAGTCGTCCGTTCCGGTGGCCTCAGTCACCTCGAAACGCAGAATGTCACCAAGCGTACCGAGTGCTTCCCGATTGTGCAGCATCACCTGTTGCCCGGCCGGATAACGTGAGAAATCGATCACTACGTCGGCGCGCTCCGCCATAGCAAGCGGCAGTGTGTCGAGGGATAACGGTTGCTCCACCAGGCCGCCATCGGTGGCGATAAGTGTCATCGAGCCTTCGCTGAGTGCCAGCGTCAGGGTGGTAGCGTTACAGGCATTGAGCAGGCGGAAGCGATAGCGCCGCCGTTCGACGCGGAACACGGGCCACGGTGCGCCATTGACCAGCACCGTGTCGCCGCTCGCGCCGCGCTTGCCATGGTCGGCATAGACCAGTTGCCCCGCATCGTCGAATTGCCTGGTGCAAATCATCAATGGGACATCGAACGCTCCGGCGGGCAACTGCAGTGCGGACGCTTCCTCGTCATCGATCAGGTAAAAGCCCGCCAGACCCATGTAGACGTTTTTGCCGGTGCCACCCATCGCGTGGTCGTGATACCAGAGCGTCGCTGCACGTTGATCGTTCGGATAGGTATAGGTGGCGCTGCTGGCGAAATCCTGCAGCTTCTTCAGGCTGTCCGGATTGCTGGTGCCGCAAATAGGGAAATCAGCCGCCGAAAAGCCACGGGGGATGACAAAGTCATTAGGGAATCCGTCCGAATCGGCTGGCGTGCGCCCGCCATGCAAATGCACGACCGTTGGGGTGCTCAAGTGGTTGGTGTGATGCACATGCGCCGGAACGCCACGCCGGGCACGGATGGTAGGCCCGGGAAACAAACCGTTATAGCCCCATATCCGGGTCGCTTGACCTGGAAAGAGATGGGCCACGTCCTCGCGTTGCTCCAGCGCGTAATGGACGCCGGTCTCGTCGACTCGGAACGGTTCCAGCACGGGTGGAATGGGGAGTGGGGTCGAAAACCGGACAGGTAGCTTGGATGGACTGTGCACTCCGAAGCCCGCCAGCCGCGCGAGCGGGGCAGCCGTGAGCAGCAGGCCACCGGTCAGGCCGAGCTTCAAGAATCGGCGACGGGAAGCATTTCCGAAGGAGGGGTCCATGAGCATCAAAAATAAAGTGAGTGCTCACTCTAATTTCTTACCAGTGATAGCGTCAAGTTTTCGAGCGCGGGGCCCTTGAAGTCATCCGCTTGCAAATCACCCAGACGCGCCGTACAGTGAACCACATGGTTCACTATCAAGCCCGCCTCGACGCCACGTTCGCTGCGCTCTCCGATGTCACCCGACGCGGCGTACTGGAGCAGCTTGGAGATTCAGACGCCTCGATCACCGACCTCGCCCAACGGTTTCACATGACCCTCACGGGCATGAAGAAGCACATCAACGTTTTGGAGCAGGCAGGGCTCGTGGCTACGGAAAAGGTTGGGCGCGTACGAACCTGCAAGCTAGGACAGCGCCGGTTGGAAGAAGAGGCCGCCTGGATCGAACAGCACCGCCAGCTCTGGAGCGCGCGCTTCGATGCGCTGGACAAACTTGTCGAACACTTGAAAAGCAAGGAGAAGGCAGATGACCAACGTAAAAGAAGGTAGCCCCGCCGCCATGAACCGCACCGCCGTGAAACGCAAATCCGATTACGAACTCGTCGTAACGCGAACGTTCGATGCCTCAGCGCACATCGTCTTCGAGGCGTGGAGCAACCCCGATTTGTTCAAGCTCTGGTGGGTGCCGAAGTCCGCGGGCATGTCGCTGGTCTCGTGCGACATGGATGTTCGTGCCGGAGGTACGTATCGTCTTGTGTTCAGTCATCCGGCCTTCGATCAGCCGATGGCGTTCTTCGGTACGTATAAAGAAGTAACGCCGAACAAGCGCCTCGTATGGACGAACGAGGAAAGCGATCAAGGCGCCGTGACTACGGTAACGTTCGAAGAACAGGCCGGCAAAACGCTGGTCACGCTGCACGAACTCTACCCCACGACAGCAGCCCTCGAAGAAGCTCTTGCCGGTTCGGCGGAAGGCCTGCCCGAACAGTTCGCGCAGCTGGACGAGTTGCTCGCTGATAGATCGTGACCACACCGCAGCCACCGGCGGATCGCCGCTGCACTGACTCATTCGGCAGCACGTGAGGACGATATGCTCAGACGTGATTTCCTGAAGACTGTCATGGCGACCGCCGTGCTGACTGCGATCCTTCCCGTTCAAGCCAAGAAGACGCTCGCCGTATCCAACGAGCATTTTGCCGACGTCAACGGCCAGCATCTCTTTTACAGCGTGCATGGCGCCGGCAAGCCGCTCATTCTTCTCCACGGCGGCATCGACCCAGGCAGCTTCGGGAGCAATCTGGCCAAACTGGCCAAGGGACGGCAGGTGATCGCCGTCCATCTCCAGGCCCATGGGCGCACGCCAGACACTGACAGGCCTCTGCGCAGTGAAACGATGGGCGATGACATAGCCGCGCTGATCGGCCATCTGAACCTCCAGAAAGCCGACGTCATGGGCTATTCGCTTGGCGGTAGCGTCGCACTGCAGACCGCTATCCGCCATCCGGGCGTGGTCGACAGGCTGGTGCTCGTATCTGCGGCAATGAAGCAGGACGGCTTTTATCCAGAGGCAGTGGCCGCCTTCAAACAGTTGGAGGCCAACGCTGCCACGATCGGCCCCGGCGTCAAGGCATCGCCATTAGGGCAGGCCTATCCCGATGTCGATTGGACCAACCTCTTCAGGAAGGTCGGCGACATGACCAAACGCCCCTTCGACTGGAGCGCCGATGTCGCCAAGCTTCAGGCACGCACACTGCTGATCTTTGCCGACGCTGACGCCATCCGGCCCGAGCACATGATCGAGTTCTGGAAGGCATTGGGCGGCGGCCAGCGCGATGCCGGGATCGATGGCTCCCTGCGTCCGGCAAACGAGCTCGCCATCTTGCCGAACACTACGCACTACACGCTCGCCGTCGACCCGATGCTGCCGGATATCGTCGAACGTTTCCTCGGAGCGGCATTGAAGAAGGCAGGTTAGGGGTGCGAAGCGCTCACTGAGCTATCAGCGTTTGCGCGTGCCCTTCGATGTCCAAGGAAAAGCGGCGAGGAAAAACGAGACACCCATGTTCCATAGAATCGTGGGTGTCCCGCTTGAGTTTCAGAGCCCTAGGGTAGGGCCGGATTATTTCGGCGTGAGGTGGAACAAGCCACCGGGGGCATTGTCTTCCAATAGCCAAAGCGAACCATCCGGCGCTTCTTCGATATCGCGGACACGTTTGCCGACACTCCAACGCTGGGCCGCGGTGGCGCCGCCCTTGCCGTCAAAGGTGACACGAATGATTCCCTCGCTGACAAGGCCACTGAGCAAGGCGCTGCCTTTCCAATGCGGGAACAGGCTGCCCTTGTAGAACATGAGATTACCCGGCGCGATCACCGGTACCCAATAGATCACAGGCTTGACGAGATCGGGCCGCGTATCGGGGCTGGGAATCGGAACGCCGTTGTAGTTCATGCCATACGAAACCAGCGGCCAACCGTAGTTCTTGCCACGCTCGATCAGGTTCAGTTCGTCGCCGCCGCGAGGACCGTGCTCAAGCTCCCACAGTCGGCCGTCAGGACCAAAGGCAAGGCCGTAAGGCGTGCGGTGACCGACGGACCAGGTTTCGGCCGGCGTAAGGTTGGGGCCGGGGAACGTATAGGTGCTGACGACGGGCGCCGTTTTCGCGGCCTCCGTATCTTTCGCCGGATCGATCAACGGAATGGTACGAGCACCGACTTTTCCCGCCCACGGATTGCCCGGCGCGGGTTTGCCATCCAAGGTCAGCCGCAGAATCTTGCCCACCGGTTGATCGGGGTCCTGCGCGGGCGTGAAGCGCTGACGATCGCCCACGGTAAGAAAGAGGTACTTGCCGTCTGGCGAAAAGGCGATCTGCGCGCCGGCCTGGCCGCCTTTGCCCGTGGGCATCTGGCGCCATAGCACCTCGAAGCCGTCCAATCGCGGCTGATCGCCATCCAGCACGAGTCGACCCCGGCCCATGACCAGGCCGCCGCCATAGTCACCGGGTGCGACATAGGTGAGGTACACACTGTGGTCACGGGCGTAATGGGGTGAAAGGAAGACGCCCAGCATGCCGTTCTGACCTTCGACGTAGCTCGCCGGCACACCCTTGATCTCGGTCTTGGCGCCCTGCGGGGTCACCAGATCCAAGCGACCGACCTTCTCGGTTACCAGCATGCGGCCATCGGGCAGGAACGCGATGCGCCAAGGCAGATCGAAGCTGGCTACTTTCGTCATGTTGAAAGGAAGGTCGGGATCGGATTTCTGATCGCCTGCGTTGGTTTGTGCGTGGGCGGCGCTTATCAGCAGAGTCCCAAGCAAGAACCCGTTGACCAACTTCTTCATTTGCGTGTTTCCTTACGTCCGAGTGACCCTGAATATCCTAATGTCTTGAACGCCATTTGGGTGTGATGGCTCCTCTCAATCCTGGTGAGAAATTCGTGGAAATTTGGGGCGCCCATGAATCGGCTCGCAGCCGGTGCACTTTCGCCAGGTTATCCAGACAGGCATCCGAGACGCCCGTGGACGGACAAGGCATAGATCGTGGATGTTCCGATACTGCCGCTCATCAGATAGTTGATGTCAAAAACTGTTGTCAATCACCGATCGTCAAGGGGAGGGGTTATGGCAAAGCTAGATTCCGCGGGTGCTACCGATCTCACTAATCGCCATGCGAAATACCGTAGGCGTAAATATCAACCTGGACGCCTAGATAAATTAGAACGCTGGACTAAGATCATCGGCATCGTCGCCACCGTCTTTGGCTTCCTTTGGACCACTTGGACATATTCCATTGAGTCCAAGGTGCGAAGCTTCGAGCAACGACAGAAGGCGTGGTCCATTATCAACGAACATGTTCGTCAAGTTCGATGTGACGGGCAGGGCGAAACTGAGGTTCCCAAGTACCATACAAACTCTGGACAGATTGACGCAGTCGAGTTTCTCGTGAGTCAACATGCCTCGTTAAATGGAATTGGGATGCCTTGTTCGGAGTTCGGCGGTCTTCGAGCAGCAGGTGCTGTCATCGACAATGGTCACTTTTGGATGTCTAACTTCACTCTCGCCACGCTCGATGATACAGAGCTCTTTCAAATTGATCTGGATCGGAGCACGTTAGACGGCGCGACATTTCGAGGCGCAAATCTTGGAGAGGCCAAGCTGCATGGAATCTATGCAAAGTGGACAGACTTTTCGAAGGCGAAACTGTCTAAGGCGAAAATTCCTGGGTCTGATCTATCTGACGCCAACTTCAAGGGCGCGATTCTCATCAGCGCTAACTTAAGGCGATCGCGAGTAACTGATGCAGATTTCACCGGGGCTGATCTTGCTGATGCGGATGTCGAGGGGGTGTGCTATGTACCCCGAAAGGCAAACGAACAGCACGGGGATGGCCAGCCGGTCGGCTGGCCTACATCATTAAAAAAGCCTGTGGTGTGCCCAAGCGATTGGTCAGTTCAAATCAATGATTCAGAATGAGCTTTAAGATAAGCCGAAAGATAGGCTATGGGAGAGATGCCGGCCAGGATCGACGCGGGCCCTAATTGAAGGAAGTCTGGGACATCCACTATCTCGATCACTCAACATTGCTAACCGCACCAGCAGCGACCCATGCACTGGCGTTGGATAGTGGGTTTTCAAACTGGCGCTTTATATCGCTTGCGCAGCACTATGGCTTTAAAACAGAGCAGTACTTGCGCGTGTTCAGTCAGCGCGACGGGTGTCGCCGGAGCGAACAATGCAGCGGTGTCTGTTAGTGGGTGCCCAAAATGGGTGCCTATTTTTCTCGCACGCGACATTTGGTACGGAGGTAATTAAATCTTCTTAGCTCCCCGTCTTCTTAAGAGGTCTTCACGCCGCGTGGACGGTAGATGACGTTCCAATAATCCGCATCACGGCCTGTTCGATGCTGATCCAGAACCCATGGCCGTGGTGCCTAAGCTGCGTTCGTTGTGATCTCCACTTGTCGCCTCTCGCCATGGCAGCGCCATGGGCGGCCGCCACGAGTGCCACCAGATCCATGCCAGGGGAAATATCCATACATACCCCTTGCTGTGGAGGATGAAATAACTAAGTCAGGGAGGGGCCATGGAAAGCATTACTCATATTGCCCGCATCGCATCACGATTAGCCGCGATCCTAGGTGTGCTGCTTGCAGTGCCAGCAGTAGCTCAAACGACTTTTGTACCACCCTTGAAAGTTGCACAGCCCACACCTTCAACGCGGGTTGATCAGCTTTATTATTTGCAGCCGCACAATACCTACATGCATGGCAAGGACTTCAGTGGATGGCTCAATGCGGGCTATCGCGCTGTCGAAATCGACGTGATTGATCGAGGCAATTGGGAAAACGAGGCTGCCGGCCCGTTTGTAGCCCACGACTTGAATCCCATGAAAGCCAATTGCGGGAACGCCCAGCAAACCCGCTTGAAGGATTGCCTGGATGTAATTCTTGCATGGAAGGCAAGCCATCCTGGTGATACGACGCCGCTGCTTGTTTTTGTGGACATGAAGGCCAGCTGGGATCCAGCCAGCGCCTGGAAGAGCGACGAGGTCGGCATGCTGGATGAGTACATCGGCAAGGCGATTCCAGCGGCCAATCGCTACACCTATGCCGAACTTATGAGTTACATCAACAGCGCGCCTGGCGCTTCGCCTCGCCTGAAACTGAAAAGTCGCGGCTTTCCAGCCATCAGCGCGCTCGGCAACAAAGTCATCGTACTGCTGACGGGTGGGCACATTGGATCCGTCAACCAGAACATGAACGGTGGGCGTAAGTGGCTTTCGGATCACGGCAAGAGCCAGAACACGTTTTTCTGTCCGGATGTCGATGCCGGTGACCCTGGAGAGATTACGGCCCAGATCGACGGGATGAGTGCCGCCGACTCCGGTTATTTTTTCTGCGCCAATGTGAAGGCTGGCGACCACGATGAGCAGGTGCTCAATCGGTCGGCTGAATATCGCCAGCTGTTACATCTATGGGATCATTCCGGCGATTTCACCAATACGGACTATGCCTACGCCTATATCGGCGTCGCGCATGGCGTTGGCGCATTGGGCATGGACTTAAGCGAGAGCCTGTCCAGCACGACTTACTACCGGCCTGACTGGATCAACAGCATTCCGTTTGTAGGTGTTCGGCGCAGCCTGCCTGGCTACTTCATGATGCCCACCGTGACCAGCCAGCAAAGGGGCTGTGTCGACGTGGAGGGCGGTTCGTATGGGAACGGCAAATCCATCGTCCAGTGGACTTGTGGCAACGGCGCCAATAATCAGCAGTTTGTGTATACCGCCGAAGGGCAGCTAAGGCCAAAGGGCAACAATAAATATTGCCTGGACATCAAGGGCGGCACTGCGGGGCAGAACAAGGAGATGAATCTGTGGGACTGCGATGGGGGAAGGTCGGAAAAATGGTACATCACCCCCGATGGCCTGATGGCAAGCCGCGACCAGGACCGGAAATTTTGCATGGACGTGTATGGAAACTCGCCCGCCAATGGCACCCGCATGAAGCTGTGGACATGCGACAAGAATGACACTGCCCAGAAACTCGTTTTCCGGCAGGTACCCGACTGGTATCCCACCAGCTTCTGAAAGGCACAACAGGGAGCCCCTGACGAAGCGATGCTTGCTTCGTCAGGGGCTCAGTCAGGCATCACCTGAGATTTGACTAAAGGCGAGTTACGAAGAGTTGATCGAGGCATTCCAGGTTTTTTCATGACGCCAGGAGGTTAATTGTGAAAACGTTCTTCGTCCGAGCACTGAGTGTCCTTGTGTTTGCAACATCGATGACTGCCGTAACCGGCGCATATGCTCAAACGACCTATGCCCAGTACATCCAGCTATGGAAAACGAACTGGGCGGCGTACGAGGCTGAAGAGGCTATTCCTTTATCGCAACGCGGTGTTGTCGTGCAATCCGTGGACCTTCGCATCGTCATCAATCGCCCCATCGATAAGGTATATGCCATCTATGCCAACGTTTACACGGCGACCGGTCTTCATCCTTATTTGAGTGGAATCATTCCTATAAACCATCACCAGCATGGCAATGTCGAAACGTTTGACTTTGTGGCACTCGAAAATATTCCGATGCCCGATGGCACGATTTATAACGGGCAAACGATTTCGCGGCAGCGATTCCACAGCGACGAGTTCTACTACGATGCGGACACCTACGACGCGCCCGGCGTCATCACGCACCAGCACATCGTTTTTACGGCTATCGGGCAGGGACAGACCCAGGTGATAGAGCACCTGACCTTCGAGGCGCCAGCGCAGTATATCGATGAAGAAGTGCAAGGCGGCGCGTACGCGCATCAACTCGTACAGCAGGGACTCAAGGCAGAGATCGAAGCAGGCGAGCTTGACGCGACCTCGTTCGATCCATGGCTTGAGGGTAAATAGTGGAACCGAAGGATGCAGAAGATTGTTGCGATACGCGTTGGCAGTCATCGCGGTGGAGTAGGGCACGCAAACCCTACCCATCGCGCCCTCAGCCTTGCTGAAGGGCAATTGCTTTAGGGGTCCGGATAAACCGGAGATGCTGGGCACTCAACATCGCGACTACTGAACTGCTCGCCTGGTTGGACGAGGCCGTTCAATGTGTCACTGGTTATTGAGAAACGATGTTGCGTTCTGCAGAAACAGGTCAGGGTACTGATACAAAGATCCGTGCGCAGAATCTGCGAACACAATCAGCGTCGCGTTGGCCAGATGCTGGGCGAGGTTGAATGAGTTGACGGTGTAAAACACCAGGTCATCACTGCCGCCAACGACGAGTACCGGCTGGCGAATAGCCTTCAAGTAGTCAAACGGATGTGCATCGGGCGCTCCCCATTCAACGATGGCGGCTGCTTGGGCAGGCGCGACTTTGTCACTGACGTCTCGGTCGCGGTTCACCGACCTGGCGCGAACGCGCGCCAGGAAGGCACGACCAGCTACCTGACTCTTCTCGCTGTTGGTAAAGAACACATCGACCAGCAGCTCGTCAGGCACCGCCCGCTTCTTGGCCAGCTTGGCCTGAAACTCGGGAGTCAGCGTTGCCATACCGATGCCGCCGCGCGGGCCGGATCCGACCAGGATCAGTCGACGCACAAGGTCAGGCCGCTCTACCGCGATCTCCTGGGCTACAAAGCTGCCCATCGACAATCCAAAAAGGTCCGCCTTTTTAACGCCAAGGGCATCGAGAAAATCGATGCCGACCTTGGCGGTGTCTTCGATCGTTGTGCGGACCTGTCCGGTCGAGCCTGCGACTCCCGCGTTATCGAACAGGATGACTTCGCGTTGCGCGGCGAGGCCGTCGATGATCTTCGGATCCCAGTTGTCGAGGTTGCCCGCGAAATGTTGGAAGAAGACCAGGGGCTCGCCACCCGGATGGCCGAAACGACGGTAGGCAATTCGGGCACCGTCAACATCGACGTACAGCGTTGGCGCACTTTGGTGCGTGTATGTAGAAGGCGGGGCGGAGACCGGAACGGGAGCAGCGGCCGTCATGACAGACCAGGCCGGAGTAATCAGCGCGATGGCTAGAACGCCCCGCGCTCTAAGAGAAATGGGATGCGAATTCATAAGTGCTCCAGATGCGCGTGCGCGCATGCCGATCACGTACGTGGGGAACGGGTCGGCGTGAAGGGCGTGGGCAAAAAGTTGCGGGGCATGGCAGCCGGCTGGGTCAACTCAACTGCCATGCGTGATTGGAAGATGGTGTGCCTGCAGCGCGTCGACCTTAATCGCGCCTCAGGCATTGGCGGATCAAGCGATGCCGTAACGCGGGGCAGGGGATTTCTTCGAGAGATTCGGGAACATGGCCACACGAGCATCCTCGTAGGCTTTCCAGTCTGCGACGTTCGGCAGCGACGGCACCGTCACCACTTCACCCAGGTCGAGGCCGGCAAGAGCGGCGTCGACGAGATTCTCTGTGGTCATGACGATCTCCGGTGGGAAGTTCTCGACAGGTGAGCCAGCCAGGTCCCAAAACGGAGTTGCAGTGGCACCCGGGGCGACCACCTGAACGGTGATGCCCTTGTCCTTTAGTTCGTGATGCAACGATTGGGTGTACGCTTGCACGTAGGCCTTTGTTGCACCATATATGCCGTTCAGCAGTTCTGGATACATGCCAACGATGCTTCCGATGTTGATGATAGTGCCCTTCTTGCGAGCGGCAAACGCCGGGATCACCGCTTGAGTCAAACGCGTCAGGCTGACCACATTGAGCGTGACCATCGCATCCATCTTGTCGACGGGCGAGTCGAGCAGTGGTGTCACGGCGCCGAGGCCTGCACTGTTGACCAGTAGCGTAATGCTGGCGTCGGCACGAAGAATATTCTCGACACGAGCCAAATCGGTGAAGTCGTTCAAATCGGCGGCGACAACTTCAACGCTGCGGCCAGTCTCTTTGGTGATGCGCGATGCGACGGCATCGAGCTTGGTTTTGTTGCGAGCGACCAGAATCAGGTCGTAGCCGCGGCGAGCCAGACGATCGGCGTAGACTGAGCCAATGCCCGTCGAGGCTCCCGTGACTAGCGCTGTTCCGCCATGTGTTTTCGTAGTCATAACTAACTTCCTCATTCCGACCCGATGCCGGCGTTGAAGAGAGGTTAGGAGGCCCTCATCAAGGGGACAACGACGCAGAACCACCCTTTTGGGCCATGCCGGAGCAGTGCCATGCAATGTATTGGAATCGTTCTCTATCCAGGTTTTCAGCTCCTCGATCTGTCGCCGTCGACGGTGTTCGAGTTCGCCAATCTGTGCTTGCCCGAGCCTCGGTATAGGATTCGAATGCTCTCTGAGAACGGTGGACCGGTACTCTCGTCTGCTGGATTTTCGCTGGATTCGGAGCCGTTCGATGACGAGCCAATCGACACGGTACTTGTGCCAGGCGATAACCGTGGTACTAGCCAGTCGTCCGGACTCATCACTTTCCTGCAGCGCGCCGCGGAGGCTTCGCGACGCGTTGCAAGTGCTTGCACTGGAGCATTTGTCCTTGGGCAGGCCGGGCTTCTCGACGGGCGGCGGGTGACTACGCATTGGACATACTCGTTAAAGCTCCAGAATCTCTATCCGGCGTCCAAAATGGAGCAAGACCGCATCTTCATCGTCGATGGCCCCATCTGGACATCGGCTGGCGGCACCGCGGCTCTGGATTTGGCGTTAGCCATGGTGGAGCGCGACTGCGGCGCAGACATTGCACTGGCGGTATCGAAGAAGCTAGTTATCTATCACCGCCGGGGCGGCGGTCAGCCACAGTTTTCGGCGTTGCTCGAGATGGAACCAAAATCGGATCGTATCCAGACCGCACTGACATGGGCGCGTGATAACTTGCAAGCCGATTTGTCGGTCGAGCAACTCGCCCAGGTGGCAAGTCTGAGCACCCGGCAGTTCAGTCGTGCGTTCCGCGAGGAAACGGGTGAGTCGCCGGCACGTGCTGTTGAACGGCTCCGCCTTGAAGCAGCGAAGCTGATGATGGAGGAAGGGCGACATCCCATCGAGACGATCGCCAACCAGACCGGCTTTGGCGATCGTGAGCGAATGCGGCGTGCCTTCTTGCGAGCATACGGAAGATCACCTCAAGCGATGCGGCGCGATACTCGCAATCAGACAGAGGCTTCCATTTAAGAGCTTTGTCCAAATACCTAGCGTGCTCGATCAGTGCTGGCTACCGAGTGCAAGCGTGACGCTCGCAATGTAAAACCTCGGGCAATATCGCTCCCTGGCAAGCAGACCATGGCTGAAACGGCGACAACGAGGCCGAGCATCCGTGTGGGATGGGGATCTTACATTTCCGGGTGTTGAGCATCAGGCCGCTGCTGCGGAACCTTGCGCACGTCCTGAAGCGAATAACCCAGCTGCACGACGCGCACCATCAACGCGTCGTAGTCAGCTTGGGAAATCGTCGGTGTGCGCGCCATGACCCAGGTGTAATCCCGGGCGTCTCGAGCGACGATGGTCTGGCTGTAGTCCTCTTTCAAGTACGCCACGATGTATTGCGCCTTGACCGGCCAGAACACCTGTACACCCCATACCGCATTGCCGCTGCCCGCTTTGACGAAGGCCGTGGAATGGATGGCCTTCACCGGGCCCTCGTACGAACCGTTGTTGAAGCGAAACGCGGTATAGATATTGCCATCCGGTTGCGCTTTATAGGTTTCGACTGCGTTATAGGCATTCTTTTCGAAACGAGTGGGGATGGTCGCAATGACATACCAGTCGCCCATGAAGCGGGGGAGGTCGACATGCTCGACAGGCTTGATCGGCGGCAGGCTGCCGGCATGAACGCAGGCGCAGACGAGAACGATGCCGCAGGCCAGCAACATTTTTTTCGGCAAGTTCATAGGATGGCTCCGAAATGATGGGGTGCCGTCGTGAGCGGTCACGGCCGCGCAAACAGGTAGTGCGCTACCAGCCATTCCTGGCCATGGGCGTAACCGAACAACTCCGCACAGGACATCCAGAACATGCGCCAGCGCTGGAACCATAGCGCCGCAGCCTTGTGTCCGTAGGCCGCGGTGAGAACGGCCATCACCTGATCCTTGTGCCGGTCCTGATTGGCCAGCCAGTGATTGGCGCTGCGCTGGTAATGCGTGCCGTCGACAAGCCAGCGATGCTCGATCTTCAAATCCCGTTGGAACCACAACAGGGTGTCGGCTGCCGGCATCAAGCCGCCGGTAAAGAAGTGCCGTCCCATCCAGTCGTCCTTCCCGGTGGTCTCGAACGGATACATAAGGGCTTTGTGCGCGAAGATGTGCACGAACAGCTTGCCGCCTGGACGCAGCCAGCGGGCGATACGGCCCAACAGGATGTCGTAGTTGCGCATATGCTCGAACATCTCGATCGAGACGCAGCGATCGAACCGCTCCGCGTCGAGCTCGAGCCTGTTGACGTCCTGGGTGATCACGCTCACGTTGGACAGCCCAAGCTGACGACATTGCACCTCGATATGCTGGCGTTGCTGGTTCGAATTTGAAACGGCGACGATCTTCGCGCTCGGATAGCGCTCGGCCATCCACAGCGTAAGCGAGCCCCATCCGCAGCCGAGCTCCAGGATGGTCTGGCCATCGGCCAGTTCGGCACGTTCGCCATAAAGGGCAAGCATGGCCTCTTCGGCCTGATCCAATGATTCGTCGCCGCGCGGGTAGTAGCAACCGGAGTACTTCAGGCGTTTGCCAAGACAAAGCTCGAAGAAAGCTGGTGGCAGTTCGTAATGCTGGGCGTTGGCGACGTCGGTGTGAATCGCCACCGCGCTATGCCGTAGCATGTCGATGCGTTCGGCAAAGCGCGCCGCTTGCGCTTCCAAGCCATCGGCGCTTTCCTCGCGCAGGCGCTGTGCGCACAGGTGGCGAATGCCTTGCCGCAATAAGGCATCGGGCAGGAGGCCTCGCTCGGCCAGACCGAGCAGTCCAGCGGCAGGGCCATCCTGTGACCGTTCGTCGAAAGCCGTGACGGCAGTATTCATGAGGCGCTCCTTTTCGGAAACCAGGGAATCAGCATGGAGGTGCTCTGTTGATAGGCGCGATAGTCGTCGCCGCGGCTGCGCAGCGCCTGCTTCTCGGTGTATGGAATACCGCTGACCCAGCGCAGGAAGACGTACATCGTCAGCGGTCCAGCCCAGGCCAGCCATGCGATCGGAGAGCCGACGGCCAGGCAGACATAAGCGAACCAGTGAATCCATTCGAAGAAATAATTCGGATGACGCGAGTAGCGCCATAGGCCATCCCGGCAGGTCCGGCCGCGATGCGTACGATCCGCACGGAATCGCGCCAGTTGCCGATCGGCGATCGATTCGCCCATCACGCTCACCAGCCAGATCGCCAACCCAGCCAGCAGCCAAGGACCGAACCCATGCGGGTTGCGTGCTACCGCCAGGAACGGCAACGAGAACAGCACGATCAGCAGCGCCTGGAACTGGAAGAACAGAAAAAACTTAAGCTGGCTTCCTTGCCAGTGCGCTCGCAGATTCTGATAGCGGCCATCCTCAGGCTCGCCACGGACCCGCTTCCACAGATGCATGGCGAGTCGCATACCCCAGAGGCCGCCAAGCACGGCGACGGCTACGCGTGGCCATGGCGCGCCGTCACCAAACGCGGCGAACAACACCGCGCTACCACCCAGGCCGCCGGCCCATAGCGCATCGACGATGCCGGCATTGGCGTGTGCGCGTTGCCACAGCCAGCCCAGGCTCATCATCACGGCGGCAAGCAGCCACAGCAGCGCCAGCTGAATCCATGGGTTCATGATGTTTTTCCGCGCAAAGCGATCGATGTCGGCGTCGCATCGTTCGACCAGCGGCCGGCTAGCCACGCCAATATCGGCGTCGCCAGCGCCCAGCCGATGCCGAGCCACAACAGCGCGCGCCACGGGGGATCGGCAAAGCGCACCACCTGCCAGCCGCGCGACGCTCCCAGATAGGCCAACGGACCACCGATGGCGCCGAGCAGGGCGGCGACATGAAGACGTCCCTGCAGCCAGCGCAGCGATTGAGTGAAGGTCAACGCGAACGTGGCCCACAGCGCCAGTATCCATGCCGGGGCCCACGCGGCCGACGGCCACGCTGCGGCATAGTTCGCCAACCCCGTGCGAATCAGTCCGCCATCGACCAGCAACCCCAGCGCCACGGCCGCCGCCATCAATGACAAATCGGCTTTATAGTGACGCGCAGCCGTCAGCTGGCACGCGGCATAGAGCAGCATGCCGACGACTCCCGGCCACGCCAGCCCATGGCCGGCGCCGATAACGGCGGCGAACCAGACCAACTGATAGCCGATGAGGCTGGCCCAGAATCTCATGCAGGCATCCTTCTGGCCGGATCGAGCGTCGGTAGCAACGTCGCGTCGCGATATCCGGGCTTGGCCAGCAGCAAGTGCGACACGCCGATCGAGCGCTCACGAAAGCCGCCCTCGCAGTAGGCGAGGTAAAACTCCCACATGCGAATGAAACGTTCGTCGAAACCTTGTGCACGCACCTGCGGCAGGCGCGCCATGAAGCGTTCGCGCCAGGCTTTCAAGGTCAGCGCGTATGAGTGGCCGAAATCTTCCAGCTGGACCAGGGCCAAGTCGCTGCTGCGGGTTTTTGCCGCCATGAGCGAATGAATCGATGGAATGAAGCTGCCGGGAAACACATGGCGCTTGATGAAGTCGACCGAACCCAGCGCCTGTGCGTAGCGGTGATCCTCGATGGTGATCGCCTGCAGCAACGCCAGGCCGTCGGGCTTCAGCAAGCGGCCAACCTTCTCGAAATAGACATCCAGATACGCCGCGCCGATCGCCTCGACCATCTCGATCGAGACCAGCTTGTCGTACTGGCCTTGCAGGTCGCGGTAATCCTCAAGCAGCAGGCTGATGCGATCGCCCAGGCCGGCCGCCGCCACGCGTTCACTGGCCAGCGCGTGCTGTTCGCGCGAAATCGTGGTGGTGGTGACATGACACCCGTAGTGCTGCGCGGCATACAAGGCAAAGCCTCCCCAGCCGGTGCCGATTTCGATCACCCGGTCGGTCGGTTTGAGGTCCAGCTTCTGGCAGATGCGTTCGAGCTTGCGCGTGGAAGCGGTATCGAGCGTGTCCGATGCCTCTGCCCAGATCGCGGACGAGTACATCAAGTCCTGCGACAGGAACAGCCGGAAGAAATCATTGCCCAGGTCGTAGTGCGCGGCGATATTGCGGCGACTGCCATCGCGCGTATTGCGGCGTAGCGCGTGCCAACCGCGCATCGCCATGCCGCCAAGGCGCGCCAGGCCGCTTTCCATGCCGTCGAGCATGTCGCGGTTACGGACCAGCAACTGCACCAGACCAACCAGATTGTCGCAACGCCACAGATCATCCATATAAGCTTCACCGGCGCCGACGCTGCCGTTGCTCGCGACAGCACGGTAGAAGGCTGGATCCAGCACATCCAGGTGAACTTGCAGGTCGGCTGTGGCGTCGCCGAATTGAAGTTGCTCGCCATCGCCAGTCAGCAGCAATCTTCCGTGCCGCAGCTGGCTCAATTGGTGAAGCAGTTGCCGGCGCAGAAAGCGATCGACGCTGCCGATCTCCGGGCCTTCATGGTCGGCAGTCCTGGCGATGTCGTTCATGGAAAACCTCGAGATATCAGGAAAGGGCGGGGTGATCGTGGACAGGGTTGCGCTTGAGCCATAGCCGCAGCGCTTGCCAGTGAATGGCGCCGACGACCTGTGCCGTCATGAGCGGGTAGCGCCAAAGCACGCGGGCGAGCGATGCGCCGTTCAAGGGTTTGCGTTGCAGGACGAGGGTGGCGTCAAACTCGCGCTCACCATCGCGCAGCACGTCCATGTGCACGCGCAGGTGGTCGTTCGGCACGGTAAAGCTCCAGTCGTACTGGCGCGCCATCGGCATGAATGGCGACACATGAAAGGTCTTGGGAAAGGCCCAGTGCAGCGCCGCCCCCCGCGCTTGTGCGGTCTCGATGGGCAGCACATAGGCGTGACGCTCTTTCCAGGGCGTGTTGGTGATCTCCGCCACGATACAGACCAGGGTCACCCCATCGTCGGCGTAGCAGTAGTAGAAGCTGACGGGGTTGAACACCAGTCCGCCATAACGCAGATGCGTCAATAGACGAATCGGCCCTACTGGACGATGGCCGGTGGCTAGCTCGACGCGTTGGCGCACGGCCTCGGCCAATGGCAGCTCGGCCGGGCCGAGATAGTCCTTGCGCCGAAACTGCGCGAGATTGCTGCGTTCGTTCGACCACAACCAGCGGTGCGTGAACACCTGATCGACTTCGTCCAGGTCCAGGTAGAGCTGGGCCATCCGGTATTCAAAAGCATGAGGGCGCGGCGCCAGTCGGCGATGGCGCACCACGCCTTCGTACACGGCGCTTGCCAGCGGGCTGCACGCTTGGGCATTCATGCGGGAACCCTCTTTGCACGTGATTCGGCAACCGGGGGAGGCGCCGCGTCTGGCGACCATCTCACGCCCAGCGTCGCCGCGACCTCGACGGCGCTGCGCATGCCGTCCTCATGAAAACCCCAGCCCCAGTAAGCACCAGCGAACCATGTGCGGCGACGGCCTTGGATCTCGGGTTTGCGCGCCTGGGCCAGTACGGCCGCGTGGTTGTAGACCGGATGGTGATACTGCATGCGGGCAAGGATCTTGTCTGGATCGATCGCGGCGCTGCGATTGAGCGTCACCACAAAAGGCTCCGGCGACTCGATGCCCTGCAGCAGGTTCATGCAGTAGCTGACCGTGCATGCCTCGTTGGCGTCGCGCGGCAACCACGCGTTCCATGCCGCCCACGCCTTGCGTCGCTTCGGCAGCACGCTGGCATCGGTATGCAGCACAGTGTCGTTGGCCTGATACGGCATCGCGGCGAGAATGGCTGCCTCGCGTTCATCGGCGTCAACGAGCAAGGCCAATGCCTGATCGCTGTGGCAAGCCAGTACGACGTGGTCGAAATGTTCGACGCCGGCGGGGCTGGTAATCTCGACACCCGTGGCGAGCCGGCGAATCGAGCGAACGGCGCACTGCAGGCGTTCGCGCACCGACCAACGCTCGCGCAGTGCGTGCACATAGCTGGACGAGCCACCGCTCACCACGCGCCACTGCGGACGGTCGTTGATCTGCAGCATCTGGTGGTTGGCCATGAACTGCACCAGATAACGCGCCGGAAAACCGAGGATTTGCGTGGCCGGTGACGACCATAGCGCCGACGCCATCGGCACCAGGTGCTCGTCGCGAAAAGCGGCGCCGTAGCCGTGTTCCAGGAGATAGTCGCCCAGGGTAGGGCCTTCTCCGGGCAGGTCGAGCAGAGCGGTAGCCTCGCGATAGAACCGCATCAAATCGCGCACCATGCCGATGAAACGCGGCGAGCACAGATTGCGTCGCTGGCAGAACAGCGTATCGAGCGTGGTCGCGTTGTATTCGAGCCCGCTGGCTTCGCTATGCACCGAAAAACTCATGGTGGTGGGTTTTGATGCCACGCCGAGTTGATCAAACATGCGAGTGAGCAGCGGATAATGGCTCGGGTTGTGCACGATGAAACCGCTGTCGATTCGATAGCGGCGACCTTGCTGGGCCACGTCATGAGTATGCGTGTGGCCGCCGAGGTAGTTGCCGGCCTCGAATAACGTGACGTCATGCTGGGATGACAGCAGCCAGGACGATGCCAGCCCCGAGATACCCGACCCTATTACAGCGATGCGCATGGCTCAGTTCCGTGCCCGGGTCAGTACCCAGGCAGGTACCGGCTTCAACCCGCGCACCAGGCCTAGCGCCGACATCAGCTTCAATCCGTACCAGGTGACATCCACCTCCCACCAGCGAAAACCCTGTCGGCTGGAGCCGGGGAAGAAGTGGTGGTTGTTGTGCCAGCCTTCGCCGAATGTGAGCAGCGCCAACCAGAGGTTGTTGCGGCTATCGTCCTTCGTGTCGAAGCGGCGCTTGCCGAAGCGATGCGCCAACGAGTTGATCGTCACGGTGGCATGGAAGAGCAGGGTGGTGGAGACAAAAAAGCCCCAGATCAGCAACTGCCCGCCGCTGGTGCCCAGCGATGGCGCGATGTGATGCAAAAGCACCCCGAGCACATACAGAATGACCGCCAACACCACCGGAATGGCGATGTCGTAGCGATCGAGCCAGCACAGCTCCGGGTATGCCGCCAGGTCTGGCACGCGCGACAAGTCGGTGCGAAAGTTGCGCGGCGTCAGAAACCAGCCGACATGACTCCACAGAAAGCCGTGAACGTTCGGCGAGTGCGGATCGGCCGTCGTATCGGTCACGCGATGATGGTGACGATGATGCGCCGCCCACCACAGCGGCCCACGCTGTACGCAGGCCGCGCCGATCAGCGCAAACACGAACTGCACCTTGCGCGAGGTCTGGAACGTACGATGCGAGAAATAGCGGTGATAGAACGCAGTCAGCGCGAACATGCGCACGACATACAGCGAACCGGCCACGAGCAGAGCGAAGGGCGAAACCCCCACCCAGATCACACCCAGGCAGGCCAGATGCATTGCTACGAAGGGTGCGGCGCGCAGCCAGTCGATGCGATCCTCGCGACTGTCGTCCACCTCGACCGTCACGCCGGTATCGAACCAGCGACGTATCGTGCGAATCAGCCAGGAGCGGCGTTCAGCCGACGGCTCTATCCCGACGGGAGGCGATATCAGGGGCGATCTGGAACGTGTCATGGGGCCGTACCTGTCTGCGTGTCATAGACAGATACGGACCTGATGGCAGTGCGGATGCACGGCCCGGAATGGGATCGATCAAACCCGCGTGTGATCCGCCTGGCCGTTGCCGGTTGCGGCGACCTTGCCGCCAGCGCTGGGCGCGGCTCCGATCGCACCCTTGCCGATCACCGCACCGGTGGGTTGACCTGTTGGCGAGCCACCGATCGGCTCAACGGACACGGCAAGGATGGCCGTTGGGCCCAGTTGGGCCAGCAGCGTCGGATCGAGTGCCAGCGTCGTGGGCTTGTCGCGCTCGATCATGCCTACCGAGATGGGCTTGCCACCCGCTGGGATCAGCCAAAGCTCGGGCGCACGCCCTTGCTCGAAGGCCACTGGCGTCGCGGGCACCACCACCATGCGGGCGTGCTGCAGATCCATCGTGGCGGTCCAACCGGTGGAGCCGTTGTCCTGCTGGATGGTTGACGCCATATAGCCGGCGTTGACCACGGCAGGGGGCGGCGCAAATCGTGGCAAGGAGACCACGACGAGCAATGCCACGGCCACCGCACTGGCGCCGATGCCGAGCCAGCGCCACCACTGCAGATTGTCCCACAGGCCCTTGCGTGGCGTGATCGGCGCCGGCGTCTCCAGTTGCAGTGCGTCGTGAATTCGCGCCCACACATAAGCGGGCGGTGCAACGTCACCGATCGTGTCGGCCAGAGGCATCAGGCGACGCTGCCACAAGGCTACCGCGGTCGCAGCCTCGCCCGAATCCAGAACCTCACGTGCCACGTCAGCGCGCGCATCGGCGTCGAGCACGCCAAGCACGTACTCGGCGTAACGCAGGTTGTTGCCGTCTTCGAGGGGCGTATTCATTGATCCAGGCACGTGCGGAGTTGCATCAGGCTGCGGCGGATCCAGCTTTTCATGGTTCCCAGCGGCACCTTGCAGCGCGCCGCCAATTCGTTATACGTAGCTCCGGTGAAAAAGGCTTCACGCACCGAATTCTGCTGCTGCGGCTCCAGCTCATCCAGACACCGTTGCAGCCGCTGATATTCCTGGCTGGTTTCCGCGCCGGCCGCCGGCGTGGGCTGCTCGTCGACAGCCTCGTCCAGTTTCGACGGGTCATCCAGCAACTCCTCCCGAGACTGGCGCAGCCGGTCGATCGCCTTGTTACGTGACAGCGTGACCAGCCAGGTGATCGCGCTGGCCTTCGCCGAGTCGAAGCTGGCGGCACGACGCCACACCGTGGTGAAGGTTTCCTGCAAGACCTCTTCAGCTTCGCCACGGTCGTGCAACATGCGCAGGCACACACCGAAGAGTTTGGACGAGGTGCGCTTGTAGAGCTCGGCAAACGCCTTCTGATCGCTGCGGCCGACCTGCTGCAACAGCTTGTTCAGCTCATCACGATCAGCGGGACTGGTGACACTCATGGGCAACCTATCCAGTAGTCGTGAGCCATTTTGCGGACGCTTCCGTCGGTTTCACCTGGCGAAGATAGCAGGGAAGACAGGTTTCGACATGCCAGGTGCCTCAGTCCAAAGTGTACGCAGCGAATGCCTGGTGGGGCGCTCTGGCCATATTGCAGACCCCTTTTTACGCCCTATGCAATTGTCCGAACGACGCCGCCGTCGACACGCAAGGAAGTACCTGTTGTCGCCGATGCCTGCTCCGAGCAGACATAGACGACCAGATTGGCGACTTCTTCGGTTGTCGCGAAGCGATTGAGGAGCGTGGTCGGGCGATGCGTTTTCAGGAACTGCTGCTCGGCTTCCTCACGTGTAATGCCTTGCGCATCGGCGTTCGCCTGTGCCCAACCACCCATGATCTCCGAATTCGTCGGACCAGGGAGAACCGAATTAACGGTGACGCCCGTTCCGCCGACCACCTCAGCCAAGCCCCTCGCAATGGCGAGCTGAGCGGTCTTGGTCGTGGCGTAGTCGATCATGTCCGCAGGGATGGCAAGCGCGGACTCGCTGCTGATGAAGACGACGCGCCCCCAGCCGCGCTTCGTCATGTTCGGCACATAGTGGCGGGAGGCGCGAATGCCGCTCATGACGTTAAGTTCGAAGAGATCGATCCACTCGCTGTCCTCAATATCGAAGAAGGACTTCGGACGGCCAGTACCCACATTGTTGACGAGAATGTCCGCATCCGGCACCTGAGCGAACAATTCCGCTGCGCCTTCCGGCGTCGCAAGATCTGCGATGACGCCGGTAAATTCCGTCTTTGGCAAGAGTTCGCGAAGCTCCCGAAGCGCCGCGGAGACGCGCTTCTCTGTGCGGCCGTTGATCACCACCGCGGCGCCGGCGCGCCCCAACCCCTCTGCAATGGCTCGGCCAATACCCGCCGTTGATCCGGTAACGACGGCCTTGCGGCCAGTGAGATCGATATGCATGACACCAGTCCTTCACATGTGGAGAAAACTGGATTGTGGGTGATGTCAGAACCACTGATAATGACCTGAATTTCCATAATATTAATTCCAAGGGGGAATTAGTATGGATCGATTCCACGAACTAAACGCCTTCATCGCCGTGGTTGAAGCAGGCGGTTTTACCGCCGCCGCGCGTCGAACCGGCGACTCACAATCGACCATCAGCAAGGCTATCGGCGCGCTCGAGAAACGCCTCGGGGTGGCGTTATTTAACCGAAGTACGCGCAGCGTGACCCTGACGGATCAAGGGCAGAGATACTACGACCGGGCAAAGCCGTTGCTTGACGAGATGGATGACGCTGACAACGAAATGACCAGCAGCACGGGTAATGTCTCCGGTCTGATCAGGATCGCTGCATCGGGTACTTTCGGCCGTCTTCATATCTTGCCGCTTATCCCCGACCTGTTATCGCTCAACCCCGGCCTTCAGGTCGATCTCGTTCTTTCGGACTTCGTGCGAGACATGGTGGAAGATGGAATTGATCTGGCGATCAGGGTAGGGGCCATCAACGATCCTGACGCGATCGCCAGGCGCGTGGCCAATACGCCGCTCGTATGCGTCGGTTCTCGTCGCTACTTCGAGCGGCACGGAATGCCAAAGACCCCCGCCGAGCTCGTCGATCACAATTGCCTTCTCTATCGCGGCTTGGCGGAGTCGGCGCAATGGTCTTTTATAGGACCAGAAGGTCAATTTAGCGTGCCCGTCCGCGGGAATCTCACGTCCAACAGTGTCGAAACGATCCGTGCTGGTGTTCTTGCTGGCGTGGGAATCGGCCGGTTTGCCAAGCTCTCTCTTGCCGATGATCTCCGGCATCCAGACATCATCACCGTTCTCGATGAATTTATGGGCGACACCCGAGACATAAGCCTCATCTGGCCAAGACGCCGGTTTGTACCGGCACGCGTGCGACGAGTTACCGATTTTTTCGCGGAGGCCATACCGAAGCGCATTTAGCTTCCGAACTTAGGACGGGATATCTGGAAGTGATCGTTATCGAGTCTATCCCCATTGATATCGCGACGCACCGTTCCTCACATTGGGCGCGAAGCAGTAGTTGCGCGCCAGCTGACGACCCGCTCAGCCGCGAGGCCAGGCGCCTCGCAGGGCCGCGTCGATCAGCGCGGTCCCGTATTGTTGAGTCAGAGGCAGGCCCAGCAGACGCCTGTAAATCAGCGAGCCGAAAAGCATGTCGATCAGGTGAGTCGGATTGACTGCGGCCGTAAACTCGCCTGTCGCTTGTGCGCGCTCGATCTCGGCGATATCGGCCACCTGCCGAGCCTTGATGTGATCTTCAAACAGATCCCGCAGAAGGGCAGGGTCGCCCTGGCCCTCCGCGATCAGATCGGCCAGAACCTTTCCAAAGAGGCCGTTGAGCCCCGTTATCAAGCGGCGCATCGTGGTCCGAAGCGCATCTTCCGCCGTCGCGGCGGACGCGGGAGCCTTCACCGCGACGGCAATCCGCTCATGGAACATGGCCATGATGAGCGCAGCCTTTGAAGGCCACCACTTATAGAGCGTGGGCTTACCGACACCGGCTCTCTTAGCTACCGCCTCCATTGTCAGGTCCTTGGCTGGACCCTCCTGCAGCAGCGCAAAAACGGCGTCCATGATCGCCGCATGTGACTCCGCCGCGGCGCCAGGCGGGCGACCCAACCGGGTTCGCGCAGGCCGATTTGTTTTCATTGCTGCACTTTATCAGAACAGGACGTAAAGGAAAGTTTTGACTTCTATATTTACGAAACGTATAGTTAAGTTAATTAGGAGGTACCACATGAAAAACAACACCAGCACCGCAGCCCCCAAAACAGGCCTCACGACTATCGACCCCAACTCCGGCCACCTCACAACGATCAACACCTACACAGTCACCCCCGAGCGCGCCGAGGAGGTGCTGACCTATCTTGTGCATTCCGCGGAGGAGACCGTTTGCCATGTGCCGGGCTTCCTGTCCTTTAACTTCCATCTGAGCCTCGATCGCACGCAGATCGTCAATTACGGCCAGTGGGAAAGCCGCGAAGCGGTCATGGCCGCGCGCGAAAACGCCAAGATCAAAACGCTCATGGCCGAGACCGTAAAGGTCGCTGGCAGCTCGAACTCGGTGCCCTACGTGCTCCGCAAGTCGGTGCTCGCCGCCGGCAAATAACGCCGGCATTCGAAGCAAGGCAATTTTCAACGACCCCCAAAAGGCAAAAGAACACGATCATGACAAACGAAACTCCCCACATCCTGATTACGGCCGCGGGCGGCAAAGTTGGCCAGCATGTCGCCAAGCAGCTTTCTGACAAAGGCGTGGCGGCGCGCGCCGGATTCCACAGCCAAGACAAGGCAGCCGCGCCTCAACCACGCGGCATCGAGGGCGTAGTCCTCGACTTTGAGAATCCGGAGACCATCGCCGCCGCGTTCAAGGGGATCGACACGCTCTTCCTCGTCACACCGGGCTCGCCCTACGCGGCCCGGCAGGAAGAGCGGCTTCTTGCCGAGGCCAGAAAGGTCGGCGTCGGCCGCGTCGTTAAACTGTCCGGCAAAATCGCAGAGCACCACACTGTCGGCTTCGGCGTGTGGAACACGGAAGCCGAGCGCCAGATCAAGAACAGTGGCATTCCCTATACGATCCTGCGCGGAAACTTCTTCATGCAGAACCTCTTTGGCAGCGCGGACCCGATCAAGCAGGGAGCTTTCACAATGGGGCCTGCCGCCAAGAAAATCGCTTTGCTCGATGCCCGTGACGTTGCCGCAGTCGCCGTCGCTGCTCTCACCGAGCCGGGACATAGCGGCCAGACCTATGACCTCAATGGCCCGGAACTACTGGACGGCCACGCCCAGGCGTTAGTTTTTTCCGAGGTGCTCGGCCGACCGGTCAAATACCTCGACGTGTCGGCGCCGGACTTCATCGAGAACCTGAAGAAGTTCGGGCTGCCGGGCTGGCTGGTCGAGGCGTTCGGCGTCGCGGCGGCCGACGCCGAGGTTCCGGGCGACCAGTCGAGTGCCACGGTCGCGCGGATTCTGCGGCGCAAGCCAGGCTCCCTGGCGCAGTTCGTGCGCGATTACCGCTCCGCCTTTGACGCCTAGGCCTCGCCTTCATCATGTTGATGGCCGAGGCGACAAATCGGCGCTTCTTCGGGGACAGCAAAACACCGCACACCCCGCCGAAGGAGCCGCCGACTACGGTGCAGCTATTCGAGATCTGCGTCGATGCGTTCGATCAGGCCGCCTGAATCGACCGTAATCTTGAGAATCCCGATCTCGCGGCCGAAATCGCCTCTGAAATCAAGGCGGGCAGTCGCATTGAAGCTGTCCCGTTTATCGAGCGACAGAAGCTTGCTGACGGTGTTATAACCAACGAAGAACTGCTCGAGGTAAAAGCGAATACCCTCGGTGCCGACAAAGCCGTCGCCAACCGAAACGTCGTCGATGACCGCATCAGGCGTGAATAGTGCTAAAGCGCCCTCAACGTCAAAAGCATTGGCAGTCTGGATAAATGTATCGACGACCTTCTGCATCGGCTGCTCCTTACACATCGACGATGGTGGTGTCGGCAATCGTCTCGGCGAAGCGGTCGCCGAACAGTATGGCCGGGGTTTGGAAACCTGGCCGAACCTCGCCGCCTACGACACGCCGCGCAGCTTCGACCGCCGCGATGGTCGTAAAGGTGTAACCGTTCACGGTGTCGAGAATTGAGCGAGCGACGGCGCCATCCTTGTCCGTGATTTCGACGGCCGCACGGTAGCGGTTGGCTTCGCGTTGTTCGAGAGTGGGGCCATCGGGCATTGCAGCAAGATCGCCTTCGGGAAAGGCGCCCTCCGAGACATGCACGAAAGTCTCGATGTTGGGGATGTTCGTGGCACGCCAGATCGTGATGAGATCTGGCAGCGTCACCGGGAAGGATGTTGCCGGCCCATTGCCGAAGTCGAACGCGCGCACCTCCTCGGCACTGCGACTGACCAGCACACCGTCGACACGGTGGAGCGTTTCTGTCGCCAAATTCTCGGCCGCGCTCACTGCCGACCCTCGTGAGAAACCGCCAGCGACGTGCAACGCGATGCTTAGCTTGGCGGGCCTCGTAACGCGTTTCGCCGCGTGCCCGGCCAGCGATCCAAGCATTGCCACGCTGCCGCCACTACCAGGCAGCAGCATCACACCTGCAGCCTGCGCCTCCTGATCCAAGGTCTCGGCGAGTCGGTAGCCGTCTATCTCGGCCGCAATGTCGAGATAATGAACCGCTGCGGCGAGACACGCGCGCATCAGCGGCTCGGCGGTCCGCATGAAGGGGCCGGCGCAGTTGAGTAACACGCCGATATCAACCAGCGAATTCACCGTGGTAGTGCGATCATCGACCGCGAACAGTCGGTATTCCACGCCTAGCTCTTCGGCAAGAGATTTGAGCTTGGTTTCGTCCTGCACCCTGCCGGCGATGACGAACTCAAGTCCGTGCGCTTTGGCGTTAGCAGAAGCCATGCGGCCGGTGTAACCACCCGCGCCATAAATCATCAGTTTCGTCATATCAGTGCTGCCAACTCTTGTAGGTGAACTCGAGGCTGTATCCGTCGGGATCGCGGACCTGCGCCGCGTAATAGCGAGGGTCATAGTGAAGCTGTGGTCCCGGCGGATGAACTTCTGACGCGCCTGCCGCCATGGCCGCAGCGAAGGCGGCATCGACTTCGCTTCTGTCGTCAGCGACGAAGCCGACATGAGCGGCGCGGCCTTCGACCACACCTTCCCGCAGCCAGAAGAACACGCGACCGTTCGCGCCAAAACCCTTGAGATCAGGATGGCCAGGAGGGCCGTTCTTGCCGTCGTAGTCGACCGCATGGACGATGCCGAGCGGTTCAAGCGCCTTCTCGTAGAAGGCAATCGAGCGATCTATGTCGCTGACCGATATGAAGACGTGGTCGAGCATGATGCGTGCTCCTTCGTTATTCAGATGATGTAGCCACCCGCCACTTCAATGTTCTGGGCGTTGATCCAGCGGTTTTCCTCGGAGAGCAGGCTCGAGATGACGCCACCGATCTCTTCGGATTCGCCGACTCGCCCGAGCGCTGTCTGAGCTGCAAGCATGGCTTCGAATTCATTGCTCAGTCCGCCACCCAGTTCTGTGCGGATGGCACCCGGAGCGATGGAGTTCGCCCTGATCTGGCGCGCACCGAATTCCTTGGCCATGTAGCGTGTCAGAACTTCGAGGCCGCCCTTGAAGGAGGCGTAGGGAGCAACACCCGCCGTAGCGACGCGGCTGGTCGCGCTGGTGACGTTGACGATATGTCCACCGTCTTCCATCAGCGGGAGGAGCGTCTGCGTCAGAAAGAACGGACCCTTGAGGTGGACGCTGAACAGGCCGTCGAACTGCTCTTCGGTGACCGTTGATATCGGAGCGTAGAGCCCGTAGCCAGCGTTGTTGACCAGGAAATTAAAGGTCTTTCTTCCCCAGACGGCGCTAAGCTGTGTGGAAACCGCCTCGCGAAAATCAGGAAATGAGCTGAAGTTGCCGACGTCGAGCTTCAGAGCGACAGCCGCTCCACCAATCTCGGTGATGGCCTTCACGACATCTTCGGCCTTCGCTGGATTCTCGTTGTAGGTGACAACTACACCCATGCCGCGCTTGGCACATTCGAGAGCGGTGCTGGCTCCAATGCCTCGGCTACTTCCGGTCACGATGACGATCTTCATGTGTCTCTGCTGTGTGTGTCTAGTGTGAGATGAGGCTACGACCATCGACCGCCCGGCACTCACCCAATTCTCCTTAAAGCTTGCCTATTTCTGCTTTCTGCCTTGCATGCCGAGGCCCCCTCTGTCAGCGTCGGATCATGGAACAGCAACTGCAAGATCTGAGGGCGCTTGCCTCTAAGGCCGAGAATAGGCGTACTGAGACGGGTATTCCCCGGGTCGCCATGGTTCAGGGCGAGATCCCGGAGCACCAGCTCGCCGCCGTTTACGATCCGATGATCAACCTAATCCTGACGGGATCTAAAAAGATGACGGTCGGGAACAGGACCCTCCACTATGACCCTGCCACCTACTTCGTCATGTCCGTGGATCTTCCAGCCGTCGGGTCGGTCCATCCATCCACGACGGGCGAGCCGTATCTGGCAGTCAGCCTGAGTCTTGACCCCACGATTGTCGCGGGACTTATCCGCGACTTACCGGAGCAGATATCCAACGCTCTGTTCGGGTCGGGGTTCTCGGTCGCACCGGTTACCGCGGAGCTTCTCGACGCGTGGATTCGAATGCTCAGGCTAATGGAACGACCGGACGAGATTGCGGTTCTATCTCCCGTCTATGAGCGCGAGATCTTGTTCCGGGTGCTTCAGGGGCCGCTAGGTTGGATGCTGCGAGACATCGCATCACCGGATACAGCTCTCTCTCGCATCAGCGTTGCAATCGACTGGATCCGTCGGAACTTTGCGCAACAGATCAAGGTGGAAGCATTGGCCGAGATGGCAGCCTTGAGCGTGTCCGCCTTCCATCGTCATTTCAAGGCAGTAACGGCACTGAGCCCGCTTCAGTATCAGAAACGAGTGAGGCTCCTGCATGCGCGGTCACAATTGATCAGCGGTCAGGGAAGCGCGACATCCATTGCCTTCGGCGTTGGCTACGAAAGCCCAAATCAGTTCAGCCGGGAATACGCGCGCCTGTTTGGCCTGCCGCCTTCCAAAGACATTGCGAAAGCCACGCAAGAGCTTCGGGTTGTATGACGGCGCGCTAGAAATATGCCTTGGCCAGTCTTTGTTCGGGCGTCGAACACTCCATGCGGACTCTCTATGGTCCGCTGATTAAGGCGGACCCAGTTCATCACCTGCTCCAATGGCCGGCGAGCGATCGACTAAAAGGAAGAGTGCGATTCATCCCATCGCCAAGGGCTTCGGAGCGTTACATTCGGGCACCCATCCATATTTCGTGTTCGGTACTTCGAGCGTTATGCCCTGGAAACCATCTATCTAATCGAGGAGCAAGATCGATGAAGCCCGTTGGACAACGTTTCCTAATGATCTATTCCGGCGTGCTGACCGCCGTCTTCGCTGTAACGGTGCTGAGCGGATTTGTGATACCGCCGCGCTCAATGTCGCTAGAACAATTGGACGTCCAGCGCATCAACGTACGCGAGCCCGACGGTACGCTGCGGCTGGTGATTTCCAATGCCGACAAGGAGCCGGGCATTATCATCAAAGGCAGAGAATACCCGCATCCGAACCGAAAAGTCGCCGGGATGCTCTTCTACAACGATGAGGGCTCGGAAAACGGCGGTCTGATATTCGGTGGCGAAAAGAGCAAGGAAGGCACCAAGCGTTCGTATGGCCACCTCTCCTTCGATGCATACGAGCAGGATCAAACATTGGCCATGGGTTCCGAACAAGACGGCAATAGCCGCAACGCGTCCATTCGATTCAACGACTATCCGGACTACTCGATTCTCGAGGAAGTCCAATTGATGGACAGCATCAAGAGCCTCCCGAAAGCGGAACAACAAGCCAAGATGAAGGCCTTCTTCGATGCACACGGCGGCCCGACGACGCGAATGAAACTCGGACGCAATGGTGACAACAGCGTGGCACTGGCGCTCAGCGACGCACAAGGACACCCGCGTATCGAGATGAAAGTGGCGCCGGACGGCACGCCATCGCTTCAGATGCTCGATGGGTCCGGCAAAGTTATCGGTGAACTGGTGCCCAAACACTGATGCATCGCAAGCCGCGACAGTCCAGGCGGTCGTCGCGCCTTGCGTTGACAATTTAGCTACCTACTAGTAGATTGGCAGCGTCGAATCAGATCGCCACTCACAGGCATGCTGTTTGTGCGCTATCCAAGAGTGGGGCGCTTTAGCAAATTGGCTCGATGCACGGCAAAGCGGTGACCTTGCGTTGCCGCCATCACCTCGTCGGACTTCAGCCCATCGGGATGGCCGTGAGGCGTCCGAGGCATGTCACCATATCGGTCCAACTGCGGTCATTCGCTACAGAGATCGCAGGCTTCGGCGGAGTTACTGTTTCTAATCGATGTGGCGTCGATTCCAGGCGTCTGAGGCCGTCTTTCTTTGAATACATCGTATCGACTGCGTGAGATTTACTGGTTCTTGTTTTGGCTCGTGGTGTTCACCACACCGGTGTCTCTCTTCGAGATCTATTTGAAGGCCGAACCGCCGATGATGTCCCGCATCGTCATGTGGTGTCCGGCCGCTGCTGCGTTGGTCACGTGCCTGATGTGCGGGGTCAACGTGCGCTCGCTAGGTTGGGCCTGGCCCAAACGTGTCTTCACCGCATGGGGCTATGGCTTCGCCTGGCTGTATGCCATCCCTGTCTATCTGCTGACCTGGATGATGGTTCCAAATGCGTTTCAATGGGGACAGTTCGCGGCTCCTTTCGCCAGCACCTTTCACATCAGCCAACACACCAACGCTTTCGCAGCACTCTTTGGCATCCCATCCACCATGATCTTCATCGTGATCGGGACCATGGCCTGGGCACTGGGAGAGGAATTGGGCTGGCGAGGCTTCTTGGTTCCTCGCCTCTATGAGCGCCTTGGCCTGGTCAAGACCAGCCTGATCAGCGGACTAATCTGGGCGGTTTGGCATTACCCGGTCTTGCTAGGCGCTGACTACAACGCGGGCACACAACCAGCGTATGCCGTGGCGTGTTTCACTGTGATGGTCATCGGAATGGCGTTCCTGATGACCTGGCTGCGCATGGCATCGGGCAGCATCTGGCCCTGCGTGTTGTTGCATGCCACCCACAACACCCTCGTCCAGGGCGTGCTCGACGCCATGACCGCACGCACGGGCACCGCCCCTTACATCACGACGGAATTTGGTTGCGGAATGGCGCTCACTATATTGCTTGTTCTGGGTGCAGGGGCCGTTTTAGCCCGACGCCAGCGGGTGATCTAGTCCAGTATTGTCGCGCCGCCGGAGCCGCTGGCGGCCTGTGAACTATTCAGGGCGGGCCAGAAATCTGGGCCAGAAATCTGGAACGGGGGTAATTAAATCTTCTTAATTACCCCCGTCCCCTTAAGCTCTAAGCTCGGATATGTTGAAAATAGGACGGTACTCCAGGCAACTACCCTCCAGCTGAGCAATCCGCCGAGAATGAATTTCCATGGCAAGCGACTCATCTCGATGGAGGAATCTCCACCGTCCCTAGCTGATAAAAACCGTCTTCTGCTTGGCTAGCGAGCGCGAGCTGCATGGGTTCCAGGTAGTGATTTTCATCAACGACCCGGACGTCGAGCTCATACGTTCCAGCCTGCGTATCTGGGGGAAGCTTAAACGAATCGTCGAACGTGTAGTTGCTGCCCGGCAACACCTTGCGCAGATCAACTTCGGAATCCAAGGAAACCGATGGTCGATTCCAAAGCGTGGCCTGTGCGGTGCTCGCCGCGCGCAACCGGAACTCGACCCGCCAATGCGCATAAGTTGGTGTCGCGCCTGCGTTGCTCCACTCGGTCTGCATGGAGAGCACGCGACGCCCCGGTTCCATTTGACCAGCGGATAACGTGATCTTTGCGGGTAGATAACGGGACCCTGCCGTGAGGCCGGCTGTCCACACCGCCCCTTGTTCCGCCTGCGTCAGCGCCGACCAGGTCCCGGCGCAATAGCTCGCGTTTTTAATGGCTGCGATATGGTATTGCGACACTTGTTCAACAATCGCAAGCTGGCCCGTTGTGGGGTCGCTCTCGAATGTCTGGCATGGGAAGGTGGGTGAGCTGCCGTTGCCGAACGGCTCCGCAATAAACGGCGCGAGCTTCCAGCGTTCCGCGACGAGGTCTTGTCCGTCCGCCGCCGTGCAGATCGAATGCAGCGGAAACCCTGCGCTCCAACCCGAATAGGAACCCAGGCTGTCGCGACGCAGGCCGATGGGCAGATTGTCGCCGTGTATGCGCATCGCGGTGCAAAGACTATCGGCGTCGTCGGTCAACATTACCAGTTGCTTCTTTGAGAACGCATGAACGTGCGCCCAAATGATGGCCGTTTTCGATGCTTCGCTACCGACCGCATAGGCACCCATCACACCGTTATTGGTCAGATAAGCGGCCTGATTGAGGTCGAAGCCGGCATCAGTCGGGGCGTAGGGAATCTTGCCAAACTTGTAGTCGGACGTATCGGGCAACCCCGCGGTATGCCATTCCCCCCAGCTTCCATAGAGGCCGATATCGATAGTGCCGATTCGAGGATCATCATCATAACGATGCCCAAGTGCCTTCATCAGCTCGGTGACACGCTGGATAACGAACGGATCGTTCCAATCAGGAATGAAATAGTGACCTTGCGTGAGATCATTGGGGTCGAGCGGTAGTAGCCAGCCGTGGGCTTTGCCAGCGCCATCCTTCATCAGGTAGGCCGGCGAATCGCTGTAAATCGGGTAACCGTCCGCGCCCGTGCTGATGTTCGTATCGAGATTATGTTGCGGATTGAACGCCATCACGCGAAAGCCGAATGTCATGCCTCGCTTGAGGCATGGTGTCGTTTGCGTTGAAGATGCGCACGGTTCAAGCACGTGGTCGATCGTCGAGAAATCGTAGCGACCTTGCAGCGGCTCGAGCGTATGCCAGGAGACACGTCCATAGAGGTTAACTGGCGAACCAGGCAATGGAGCGGCGTCGGATTTCGTGTACTGAAACTCAAGGTTGGGTTCGCAATGTGGGCACGGAGGATTGTTCGATCCGATCTGTCTCTGCGCCACGTTCACATAGAAGCCGCTCGAAGGATTGAACAGTTCACCCGTTACGTTCCACTGGTCGGTACCAACGCTCGGCGTCGCCTGCGCAGGTAGTTCTACAGGAACGATCACTTGGGTATTGCCTTCCGTTTTATCGCCACGTCCTTTCGCTGAGGCTTCGGTTTCAAATGCAAACGTAATCAGTGTGAACGCGCATATCGCGATTAACCAGCGATTGAGACGGTGCATATCCGACCTCGATAGTTGCGTAAGTTCACATGCAGTCGCAATTTCTTGGAACGTGCTGCTTGTGACAATACATAATCCTCCCGCACCCGTGAGTGGGGCGCAAGGGTGCTAGCTGCACATGTCGCAACGAGTGATTTCTCTCTAACATTTACGGCGCCGATTTTCTCGCCAATTTGATCGCATCTTTCTGGACTCTGCGGAGGTTGGTTTCTCCTAGGCGTCCTAAACGCGATGCGCAGAGCAGGGTAGGGTGATTAGGGCTAGTTGTCAGGGGTAGAGAAGGAGCTATCTTCCGCCGTAAACAAAGGTCCGCTTCCGACGGCGGCCGCAACCCAATGCGGACATAAAGGGCTGGGTATCGGCGTTCGCACGCTGCAGGATTCCCATCACCTGATCCTGTCGTGGCGTACAGCGCAGCTCCCCTTGGTGGACATACAGCGAATCAGTGCAGGTATGAAACGTATCAGCGCAAGCACCATCACTACGATGGCGATAGCGCCGGATATCGACAGAATCATGCGGTCACCATGTGCCTGATACCAGGCCAGGGCGATCAGAGCACAGGCGGCGACAAGACCGAAAAGAATGGATGCGATGCGTGCGTTCGACATGGGTTCCTCCAAGTGTGGATGCCGGATCGACCTGTGTTGATCTTGATCCGTCGGAACCAAAGTCGCGGCTACGTGGGATTTCTTACAGACTTTCTTCCAGTGACTTCAGTTTTCCGGTGAGCTCCAGCAGTTGGCGCTGTCTGGTGCGCGCCAGCACGAGTCCCGAGATGATCATGGCGACCAGGGCTATCAGACCGACGATCGTTTGCATCAGCGTCAGATTGGATTGGGCCATATGCTCACTCGGCGCCGCCCCTGGTGCCAGAACCCTCGTCAGAGCTGCACCCGTCACTGCACCCAGGGGAGTTCCCAGGTAAAGACAGCGCGCCTGGAAGAGTCCCCGCTTTGCCCGGGTGACCATGCGCTTGAGAAGGCTGACCGTATCGAGATCGAGCGGATCCACGGAGCGGCAGCGCACGCGCTGATATCCGATCGCACCGGCAACGAAGGCGATCCACAACGCGCTGATGAGCCCGTGGGTACCGGATCGTCCGGTGGCCTCCTCGAAAATAAAAAACAATGCAATGCCACAGAGAATGATAGTGAGGATTCGGCTGTGCCACCGCTGCGCTTTCTGCAGCCGCTGCAGGTCTCGCAGGAGCTGCCCGGTGTCCGGTTTGGGCGCGGATTGCCAAAGCGTGGCGAAAGGATCGGTTTGCGATGGTTCGCTCATGTCCAGGCTCCGAAGTTCAGCCGGATGAAAGTTTTGGCGCGATGCAGTCGCACCGACGTGTTGCTTTCACTGATGCCGAGGATCGTTGCGATCTCCTTGATCGGTATCTCCTCGAGATAGAGGCCGGCGACGGCCTTTAAAGGCTCTGGCAATTGACGTATCACCTCGGTCAGGCGCGCCAGTTGCCTGGCGTGATCGGTGGCCTCGTCGACAGGCATGGACATATCCGCAATGCCGTCACCCAGGGGTTCGTCCTTGCGTACGAGTGCGCGACGCACATGGGTGACACAAATGTTCTGGGTGATACGGGCGATATAGGGTTTGAGCATCGACGGATTGTCCAGGCGAGGTAGCGCCTGCCAGACCGCCAGCCAGACTTCCTGCACGAGATCGTCGATCCGGTCGGGATGGCGCTCATAGACCGTCGCAATGCGGCGGACCATGCCGGCGTGCTTATCGACGATTTCTTCGAGGCTCAACACGGCGTTGGTATCCCATCCCTTTGGGGGCCTTAGTCGCTTGAACGGGAATCTTCTTACAAGGCAGGCAATAAAAAAAATCGCAGCCCGTGCTGTAAGACCCGTGTCTGGCCCTCGACTACCATTCTGACGCCAACCCGGCGTTCTTGCAGAGGGGTATGACCTTGAACACGCATGGGACGAAACGATCGGTGGCAAAACACCTGCTTGCCGTCGGGGGGCTGTTGGCTCTAACGGTCGGCGCGGTTTCGGCCGAAGACGCAGCAGGTGATTGGGGTGGCCTCCTGGCTGGTCAGTACCACATCGTGGTGCACGTAACCAAAGAGGGGGCAGGCCACTACAAGGCGGCGCTTGAAAGTCTCGATCAGGGAAGCGTTGTTCTGCCCGCCGATGATGTCGTAACCGATGCCGACCATTTGAGCTTCACCATCCCAAAGATCAGTGCCACCTATACGGGACACTGGGACGCCGGCAAAAAGGGCTGGATCGGGACGTGGACACAGGGCGTCATCATGTCGCTATCCCTGACCCGGATGACTGGCCAGACGTCGGATGCCGCACCTCCAAAGCGTCCACAGGAAGAAGCCATTGCCGCCGGCACCCGCTCTTACCGGCAACAGGAGGTCACCTTCGACAACGCATCGGCGGGGATAAGGCTGGCCGGCACGCTCAGCGTGCCCGACGGTACCGGTCCCTTTCCGGCCGTCGTGCTGATCGGCGGGACTGGGCCGGGAACGCGTGACGAAAACAGTTTCGGCCACAAACTGTTCGTTGTCCTCGCCGATGCTCTCAATCGTCGCGGCATAGCCGTGTTGCGCTATGACAAACGAGGTGTTGGTGGTTCGGGTGGTGACTTTGTCACGGCGACGATCCCCGACTTTGCCTCCGATGCCGAAGCGGCCATGACCTTTCTTATGTCGCGCCCTGAGATCGAGGCGAAGCATATCGGCCTTATCGGCCACTCGGAGGGCGGTGCCATCGCCCCCATGATCGCCGTTCGCAATCCGGCAGCGCGATTCGCTGTACTTATGGCCGGTCCGGGCATGCGCATCGGCCGACTTTTGAATGTACAGGACGCCCGGATTGCCAGGGCATCCGGTGTTCCCGAAGAGCAGATTGCAAAGCGAAGCGCTTTTTTCAACAAGCTCTATGCCGACCTTGCGACCGCGACCGGCAGCGCCGCAGCGTTGTCAGTGGCCAAGGCGGACATTGCGCAAGGAGTTATCGATAAGCTCATCCGACCCGAAAATGCGGACACGCTTGCCCATCAGGTCACCGGCCCCTGGGCGCGGCAGGCCTTCAACTACGATCCCATTCCGACCCTTCGCGCCCTCCGGGTGCCGGTCCTTGTCCTCGATGGCAGCCGCGATCTCTTCGTACCACCCGAAGACAATCTGCCTGCCATCAAGGCGGCTCTGAAGGACAATCCAGGTGCGACGATTGTCGAACTCCCGAACATCAACCACATGTTTCAGACGGCCAACATCGGGACGCCAGCGGAATCGGCCAGCATTGAGGAAACCATGTCGCCGATTGCCCTGAAAATGATTACTGACTGGGTGGCGATGCACGGTTCTTGACGATAGGAGGGCTTTCAGTGAGATCAACTCTCACTGGACGCCCTCGCAATCGGTTGATTAGCTCGCCGCACGAATGTCGGACTGGCTGAATCGGCATGAGTTCTGGACACCCACAATCTCGATCACTAAGCGCTGCCAGCCGCACGAACCGGCGAGCGATTCAGCGCCATCGGACTGGGGGAGGGAGGACGAACAGGACTCATGTATTCCATTGAATAATGAGTATCCCGCCTCAGCTCCAGTCCCTGGGAGCAGGGCAGGCCAACAACGCTGCCGAATAGTGGGTGTCCCAAACTTGGCCGGCCGAAGCCGGACCTTCGCCGCGCCCACGCTTTCAGGGACATGGCGCAACGACGGTGGCATCTCTGCTCCTGTAAGCGAAAAAGATAGCGACCTTGTCGGTGGACAATTGAGCCAGGCGGGGCCCTGTCTCTTTCACTCCAGGTTGAAATACCTGACGGCTTTTAGTGTCGAATCCGTGGAACAACGAGAACCGTGTAAGTATATGACCTGCCTGGCACTCCGGCCGTCCTACAACACACTGAAGCGGTCATGGCCGATTTAAGCGGACGGCGGCATCTTTAACCGGATAGCTACACCATCGTTGGCGGACTATGTCGGGTTCCGGGGTTATATACTGGTGCCGCCTCAGAAAAGATTTGGAAGGGTTGGTGAGGCCCGCAAGGATGCCAAGTGCACAGCTTGCCATTCGCTGGCATCGTTTTTTAAGAAAAACTTGTTACAGGGGCGAGTATGGGACGAGTAGGCAAGCGCAAACACTCGATGCACCGCGCGGTTGGAGCAATCCGCTTCGGTGGAAAATTGGCACTGAACTCGCTATATCTGCTCCGGGCAAACAGCACGCCATTGGAGCTGTTTGCGAACTTCACAAAGATGATCACTGTACCGCGACAATTGGAGATATTGCACGGCGTTCCATTTCCGAAACGGTATAGCGAAATGTTCCGAGAACTGCCTATTGGCGCCCCTCTTAGCGCACTGAAAGAGATCATCTGGGCAATATGTCGGTGTTGCCAGTATGGAAACGAACTGAGCTCCTATCTGAGAGTCAGGGAAGCTTTCGAAGCAAAGCTCTTATTTGGTGCATTTGACGATGCCGCGTCCCTTCTTGTCGCGCATCAAAGTCAAATGGGCGTTTCCCTCTGGCTAGTTCAATCTTGGATGATCCTTGGAGATAACGCGCCCGCGGAGCAGAAGCAAGTAGCTCAAGACGCCTTGAAAGACGCCGAGCCCAACTCAATAACTGCTTTTCTACTGCACTATTTAGCTCGACGAGCAGAGAGTCGTGGGCCGAAGACCTTCCTCAAAGAGGAAATCAACGCCAGCCTCGACAAGTCCACGGAAAGTTTCCGAATCTACGCTATTTCCAGGCTTTTCGATGTCTATGCCGCTGGTCCCACCGAACTCGCCGCCGTGCTTAATTACGAAGCGCAGGGAAGCCTTATCGATCACTACGAGGCATTGATTGTCAGCCTCCAGAATATGGCTAGCGCTGAAGGACTTCCGGAGCGGGTGTCCGCTACCTTGCAGAAGCCCGTGTCTGTACTTATAAAACGGGTGGAGGACCGTCGCCTGAGGCCGATGGCCCTCGCGTTTGGATGCAATGTTGGCCGCGACATATACGCGAGCCTAAAAGGCCGCTCGGGGCCGTTCGAGGCATATTTCCAGGGAAATTATCACGCAGCCGTTAGCCTTGCGGCCTCGCATCTTTCCAGCGTCGATCCGACCGACGCCGCTGTATTGACTTTACTTGCGCGCGCAGTCATCCGCTCGCATGCCGCCGTTCCTGTTCTGCCGCAAGGACTCGAGACATTGTGCAAGAGTCTCATTGATGTCCTTAGGCTGAGCGAGTCTGCCTATGGCGAGGCGACGTCTGTTTTTTCTAGCGTAGATAGCCACTATGGCCAGTCCTGGGCGCTATATCTCCGCGCAGCGGTAATGCTTTGTTTGCAACAGGAAACTGCATCTCCGCTGGCCAGTCAGATGCGCCAACTAGCAGTTTTTGATCCGTACATCTCGCCACTGACGCTCGCGTGCGCGAAACCAGCCGTTAGAAACATGGTCCGGCAGCAGCTCCTCACCGAGAGCGGCTACGTACACACGGCTCCTGCAATCGAATTGCTTTATTTCGGGACAGAGACGATAAATAGTCCCCCTCTAATCAACGGAAAACGCCGGCTTTCTTACCTTGGCCGTTACCACCTCAGCGCGGGAAACACGGCTGCAGCATGGGCCGTGCTCGACGAGCTGCTTTCTATATCCCCACCCGGCGGGCGTTACCGTGTATTAGCTGCCCTTGCGATGGTTGAGGCCAAGCGCGGAAGCACTAAGTCCGCACTCTCGTTGTTGACTGATGCTTACCTCGACAATCCGGAAGCACCCACCTCGTTGCCACTTGATCTGGTCGTGGCTGGTCTATCAGACGCAGAAGCGTGGCCTGACACGATTGACGTACCAATTGCACTGGAGCTGTACAACGCCTTTTCCTCTGATGGTCGATTGGCCGAGCTTCGCTTCGCCTTCGAGCGCTACCAAGATCTGTACTCTATTCGTGCCCCCGCTGACCTTACCGACAAACTTGGCGAAGCTGATACCGGAAGAGCGATCTTATATCTGGACCGAGTTTGGACGCCCGAGGTCATGCGCCAAACCTTGCTCTATGACGGTACCCAGGAGATTGAAGAGGCGCGTATCGACGTCTGTAGGCAGCTTGCCTCCGTTGACGCCAACAATGCGAGCCGCTACCTGGAAGAGATTCGCGATCGGGTGAAACAGCGGGAGATCGCTAAAGGAACCTCGCTCCTCGAGCAGAGCAAGGTCTACGTCGATATTGCCGCTATAAAGCGCGGACTGAAGGCGAAGATCGGCGGCCAATACTCTCGTTACAAAGCGAACTCGGTCGGGCGCAATGACCCTTCGCAAGCGGTGGTGGAGCAGATTGCAGACGTTCTCTACGACCTAACGGTGACGGAGAATGTTTCCCTGAGTAAAGCGTTGTCGAACTTGCACCTCTTAGATGAGATCGAAACCGAAACCGATACCCAGTTTGATCCGATTTTTACGGAAGTAACGCAAGAATTCTTGCGGGGCGATCATGGTCTAAACGCCTATCTCAGCACGCGCGTCCGACACGGGGTGCTCAAGAACACGCTGCGCAAACCCCTCGCAGACGAACGACTGATTACCAGCAAAGATGACACCGGTCTGGCTTACAAGAGAAATCAGTACTGGGATGATCGCCTTGAAGGTCAGGATGCCGCCGTGGTCGAACTTGTGGCGGGTTCGCTTGCCGCGTTCGCCGCGGATTTTGATTCGATCGTTCACGAGTTGCGGGACGACTATCTCCAGATTGTGATCTCTCATGGTGTCAAGGATGTCAAGCAGGATGCGAAAGCAGCATTTATATACCGTTCGTCGAACCTGGAACGTCGTTTCATGCAGCGCTATGCAGTTCGGTCGCGCACTATCGATGAATTCATCGATGTCTGCATCGACAATCTCTGGGAAAAGACCGACGAGAATCTGCTCGGTGTAAGGCAGTTCTTGGATCAGAGCATACGGCCGCGCTTTATGGCGCTCTTCGATAGGTTAACTGACGACATATATGGGCTGACCTACTGCACTCCAGTAAGCGACCTGCGCAACAGCATTGCGAGGGCAAAGACACAGCTAAGGCTCCGCCTTGATGAGATATCTTCCTGGTTCAAGCGCAGCCAAGTTTACGACAGGCAAGATTACCAGGCAGGTCTCCCTGTCGATATCGCGCTGAACATGATTACAAAAACGGCGTCGGCGTCCTCTATCGTTCCTCAGCTCGTCATCGCGCCGTATGACCGCGAAATCCTGATGCCTGGACGTACTTTGGACGGCATGGTAGATGCGTTTTACGTGATCCTTTCGAACGCAATGGAACATTCCGGTTTGAATGGTGCCGATCTAGAGATCACTATCACTTTTGACCTCGCTCCCCGCCGCTACTCAGTGCGTGTAGAAAGTTCACTGGGACCATTTGTTCCGTCTGAAGCGCAGAACATGAAGGTCGAGGCAATACGTGACGGCCTCAATCGAACCGACTCCCGCCGTCTGGCTCAAATAGAAGGCGGGAGTGGTCTACATAAACTGTGGCGCTCAATCAATTCGCCGTTCTACGAATCTCCTGCTCTAGATTTCGGATTCTCGCCAGACCGTAAGTTTTTCATTCACATGTCGTACGATATTGGAGGCCGTGATGAAGATCCTGCTCGTTGAAGACGATATCGATAAAGCAGGAGAGATTCGAGATTTCGTGATTAGGTCGATCCCTAACGTTCAGGTCGATGAGGCACGCTCCTTCAATTCAGCGCTTAAGGCTTTGTGCCACCGTACAGTGGAGTACGACGTGGTACTTCTCGACATGAGTATGCCCAATTTTGACGTAAGTGAGAGGGAGCCCTCAGGGGGAGCGCAGGAGAATTTTGCCGGCCGCGACCTGCTCACGCAGATGAAGATGCGGCAACGTAAGGTGCCAACGATTGTTGTAACTATGTTTGATGGTTTCGGCGAGGGAGCAGGGCGTGTCTCGATAGACAATCTACATGCCGAGATGATGGAGAGCTTCTCCGACTTTTATGTGGGACACGTCTATTACAGTCAGGCAGAAGATGCATGGAAGACGGGTCTAGAACAACTTCTGAAAGGAATAAGCCGTTGAGCAAGGTCCGGTTAATTATCGTTGACGACGAGATCGAGAAGGTAAGGGACATTGCTCGATTGCTTGCTCAGCGTTTCAGCGATGACTTTGATGTTGCTCACGTAACCAATGCGCAGGATGCTCGGCTACGTATGAGGGAAACGCGCTTTGATATAGCATTGATTGATGTGAACCTGCCGGCTAGCGTCAGCAGCGCGCCAAGCGCCAAAGCCGGATTCGACCTCTTCGATATGCTGAAGGTTGATCCGAAAGTCAATCTCCCCGACGAGGTCGTCTTCGTTACGGCGCGTGAAGAGCTGGAGGAAGAGGCCGTCGTAGAAGCGTCGCAGCGCGGCGCGACAGTAAGTTTCTACAGGGAGTCGGCAAATGCTTGGATTGATGTTCTTGCAGGCCGCGTTGGATATATCATCGCACGCAAAAAACGGCACCAAGCCCCGCGCGTGGACGTAGCGATCATAACCGCACTTAGCAGCCCAGAGTTGGATGCCGTGCTCAAATTGGCGTTCGGCTGGTCCAATTACTCGCTTGGCGGTGACCCCACACCGTATTACATGGGCACGCTTAAGGCGAACGGGCGCGATATCAGCGTTGTGGCCGCATGCGCTCCTAGGAAGGGGATGCCACTGTCCGCTGCTCTCGCCGCGAAGATGGCGCATATCTTTAAGCCAAAATTGCTTGTCATGGTCGGGATCTGTGCCGGCATCCGCGGGAAAGTGGCTCTAGGCGACATCATAGTTGCTGATCCAACCTGGGATTGGGGAAGTGGCAAGCAAGCCCTCAGCGCCGATGAGCTCTCTGTATTTCGAGCAGCCCCTTACCAGAGCGGGCTGAAGCAGAATATAGCGGCACTCATCCAGGCGGCCGGTAGAGATCCAGCGCTATGCGCCGGAGTACGGGGCGGGTGGGCAGGCAAAGTTCCGGAGGGACAGCTTGCTGTTCATTTGGGGCCAATGGCATCGGGCGCGTCCGTTCTCGCAGATGATCGTTCGGTGGGCCCGATCGTGGAAGGACATCGTGAGGTTGTCGCCGTAGAAATGGAGGCATATGCGGTGATGGCGGCGGCGGATCTGTGCGGCACCACTCCGTTAGTCATCAAATCCGTGTGCGATTTTGCCGACTCAGAAAAATCCGATAACTGGCAGGCATATGCTTCGTATACCAGCGCAGCCTATTTAGCACACCTTTTACCGAAGCTCGCAGAAGCGGAGATTTGCTGACCCCGGACACTGACCTGGGGGCACTGCCATCAATTTGGACGACGGCCGGCGGAGCACAGGGCGCCACTACGATGGCGCTCCATGGCCGCCAACTTGGCAAACTGATCTTCACTAGCGTCTCGCGCAGGCACGCGCTCAGCATAGCGGACCGGCATCCGCTCACTGGCCCAGCGACCAGCGACCCGCATGCCCCCAGGGCGCGAAAAGCGAAGTCGGCAACGAAAACACCATCGAAATCTAGGACGGGATAATTAAACCTTCTTCATCGAAATCTGGGATGGGGGTAATTAAATCTTCTTAATTACCCCAGTCCCCTTTAAGCTCGTTGGTCACTCATTAGGGCGGGCGCGCCACAACGCCTCCAGATCGATGTCACCGCTATCTGGCTGCTTTTGCAATTCCAAAATATCTACTTGGATCACCATAGGTAAATCGAAAGCAGTGCCGGTCACGACGCAACATCCTTGCGTCAGATTAGGAATAAGCGCACGTGAAATTGGATCCAGTGTCGAAATCGTGTTGTCGATCAGGAAGAGGTCACGATCATTGATGAGGCGATGAATGAGAAAATTGTGGATCTGGGAGACGATTGTGGGCGAGATATCAGCCGGGCGCTGGCTGGCGACCGTCAGGAAGACGCCAAACTTGCGCCCTTCCTTGATGATCTCCTCAAACAATTCCAGTCGGTAGTCCTTCCAAGCCTCGGCTTCACGCGCCGACATCTCGGAGAGGATATTGTGAGCCTCATCTACAATGAGATGAAGGGTTCTGTCGGGTGGCGAGGCTACCATGCTTCGATGCTGCTGATAGCAGTGCCGCGCTACCAGGATTGGAATGATCTTCTTCGCGTCTGTATTGCAGCGTTTGAGCGAAATAACGGTGACCATGCGCTGACGATCCACGTCCTCCACGCCGACATTAATAACCTTTCGGAGCATTCCGATAGCACTTTCCATGCGCTTCATCAAGGGGAGAATGTGATCAAGCTGCACCTGTCCAGAGCCTACATCGCGCATAAGGCCCAATTGACAGCGGACCGAGAGTTCATCAAAGCTACTCAAGCCTTCGAGGTCTTGTCTTTCCACGACATGTCCGAGAGTGCGGGCGTAGGCCCCTTCATCAGCGAACCAGGTATTAGAGCCGGGAATATAGAAATGATTGGCGTTGCCGTGCCAATGGACATCGTCGAGGGCGCCCGTAAGCTCATCGAAGCCTAACTGCCGCGATAGAAAGCGCGCGCGGTCAAGGAGTTCGGGTCGCGGCCTGGCCATGGTGAAAGCCTTCGTGATTACCGATCGGAAATAACGTGTCAATGATTCCGGGTGGTTCGCGAAGCGATTCCGTCCGTCTACGACACGCCCAAGAAACGGTCGCTGAGTGTGTTGGGTCGCCTGGAAGAGCAATGCGAGCGTCTCCACGTCCCAGAATTCGTCGTCTGACAGAGTGATTTTGTCGCCGTCCGCGCGACCCGTCGACAGATCCAGGACGCGCTTACGTTCCGCATCTACCAGCTGCCCCTGAGTGTATTCGCCGTTGAAGTCGATGAGTACGAACCGACTGCGCTCCGCCAACCCTGGCGGATTGCGCTCGAAGAGAGCGGTGAAGAGCTTCGCCAGGGTATTGGACTTGCCACTTCCAGTATTGCCGAAAATACCAATGTGACTATTGAATATCCGCGTGAAAGGCAGAGCAACCGGAAGGCCTTCCTTTTGCAGGGTGCCGATCCTCACGCCAGGAACGTGCCCAGAGCGGTCGAAGATCTGCGCGATGCGATCGTCCGACAATAGGTGAGCTTCGTCCAGGATCATTGGCAGGAATTTTATCCCGTGATGAAATCGATAATTCTCGAAGTAGCCGATTGGCCGCGCCTCCACCCGACGCACATACTCGGTGCGTACCCCATCGGTTTCTATTCGGCGCTCGTCTAGGAACTCGCCTTCGACAACGCAGATGATGTCTCGAAAGCCACGCGTGATGGAGAGATATTCGCGGATGGAAATTCCCTTAAGACGTTGCCCCTTGTAAAACAGAACGTCCTTGCTCGAAGCCTCGTCAATCCGCAAGGTGACTTTCGTGCCGGCCACCGCAATGACCTCGCCCACACGGATCATGCGTTGGCTCCGACCACCGGCCCAGCAGGTAAGAGCGTGCCACCCGTGGTGAGCATGGCGTTGAAGGCCGCAAAGTCGAGGTTGCCCTCCGCGGCCGTTACGCAGGCGACATTGTCATAGCCGGCAAACACCTTGACCAAGCGCACCCGCTCCGGCTCGTTGAAGCAGGCGATGAACACCATCAGTTTGGGATTGGACAAGGACCGTTTGACCAGATTGAGGATGTGCTCGTCTGCGAAGGAAAAGCCAAACGTGATTAAAACGGCGTTCTCCCGCTCCAGTTCGAAGCTCAGCAGGCGAAGCATCTGATAGTAGTGCTCTTCGAACACCGTCTCATGGAACTTCCATTTGGTCGGGTTGACGATGGGCAGCGTCCCGTATTTATCCCAAAATGTCGAAATCTGCGCGTCGGTCAGGTCGACTTTCGGTAGTTCATCATCCTTGCCACCCTCAGCCAGGGCTTGCAAAAACGGTGCTACCGCCTTGCACATAGCCTCATCTAGAAAACTGCCGTCCGCGGTACGGCTTTCGTAGGAGACCATGACCCGCTCGTCGCTCCGGGACCAATACACCGAGCCATGCAAGTTGATCAGATTTAGCTGTGGCACTGCCTGTTGGCGGCGCTCGAAGATGCCGGTACGGAAGAAGTAGGTGTTGTAGTTACGTGCTTCGACCACCCGTTGAAAAAAGCCGCGGCTGCCATCGTTGACTACAAAGTCCTGGCCGCCAGATGACATGACGTGATTCGCGGCATGTGGCAAGCAGCCGTCGTAATTGGTTGTGAAGATGTTGCAGCGTTTGTCGATCCCATGTCGACGCTGAACCATCGACAGAAGCGTTCTGACTAACTGCTCGTACTGGGCAAGGATTGGTGCACGGTCGGCGTCCTTACGGAGGGCGTCAAACGGCATCGTCTGTGCTGGCAGAATGCAGGTCTGGTAGTAGTGCATAAACAAGGCCGTGAGGCGTTGCTTATCTTTGGCTTGCTCATACTGCGTGGCCAAAGTCTCAATTGTATGCGAGCTGTTATCAGCCCGGGTGACCTTTAGCGCCAAGGTGGGGAGCAGCCCAAAGGACGCGCCTGAGCCAATCAGCAGATTGAGGTGCTTGTCGTAAATCGCGCCCACGTCGATACTCATGTACAGTCCTTGTCGATAGGTGGTGTCGTGAAATAAGGGGTCAGAAACATTATTGGGCCATCGACCAACCTCACCTTGGAACAAGCAACCGCCCAGTCAATGTCACCGCATCGAAGCTGTATACGTGTTCGCGCGGATTCTCCGAACCTCGGCCAACCAGGCGGCCAGGGTAGGCTGCCTTACCCGAGCGTATTTCAATCGTTCCCGAGCAAACAGGGCAGGTGGACCAATGGCGCTCAAGGCTGAGCCAGCCACGCACATCTTTGCCACCCTTTTCACGCGTAAGGCGTAACTGCGCGTATATTTGTCTCATGCTGAGTATTAGATCAGACGCTGCAGTTATGCGTTCTAAGGGCAGCTCCCAAAATGGTCGCATACTCCACCAACCCGCCGATGCGATGACTGCATAGAAGGCAATCAATGCACTAATTCGGACCAACGCTGGTTGCTTAGTGAGTAATACGAAAGCGAGCGCGAACCATAAAAAGAGGGTCGTCACCATAACGATCCCGAGAGTCACGATAAGCACGAATCCCCGCCACGACAGTGTGGGGAAGGGGTGTTTCAGCAACCAACCCAACCAGAAGGCGGGTTCAGCCGGTTCGCGGGTATAGACAATGGCATTTATATCTGCGGAGCCAGCATCAGGCGACTGCAAGGATTGGTCTGCGAATTCATCGCGAAACTCAGGCATATCATCAAACCGAAAACTATATTCGGTTGAATTGCCTCGACCGCCACCATCGGCCACGGTGATAGCTGGAATCCAAGGCGATCCAGCCGCCCGGAACCATTGTTCGATGGACGATTCTCTCGACTGCCACCAGCGCTCAATTTCGCTCCGGCGCAACCATCTGCCGGCGGCCGTGTCGCCACGGCTGCCGCCATACCTATCGAAGTAGTTATTCGAGAGCTGTTCCACTTCGCTTATCGGAGGGCTGCGGGAGGCACCGAGTTCGGCCACTGTCATGCTTGCCAGAACGGCAAGTGCCCGTCTGGACTTATTATTTCCGCCTTCTCGCTCAAGCCAATCGACAAGCAACCTGGCTGCCCAAAGGTGCGAATGGCCGGTTTCGGCCGGTTTATCCCTGTTTTCGTCCATGACCTTCCCCCGATCGTGTTTTCCACCTCAAGTGTGTGGGAGAGACGACGATGTGCCAATCAGAAAGAAGCCGGAATGACCGGCGCATACCCTTTGGGCTCCGGAACGAGCGGCTATGGGCGCCGCTCGAAGTCGAAAATGGCGACGCATGTGGTTGCATCTGCCCCAACTGCAAGGCGCCCGTTGTGGCAAAGCACGGGCATGGGAAGAGGCGGCCACACTTTTCTCATAGAGCAAGCAACGGCTGTATTTCAAGCCTAGAATCATATATACATATATACGCTAAGCAATTGATAAATGAGAATTCCAGGATACTTCTTCCAGCTTGGGACGGGCTGACAGGTTTTCCGAATCCACCTGTCGCTCAAACCGCTATGGGCCGGCTGATCACGGGAGAAAAGATCGTTTGGCCAGCCGGAACGGTCGATCTATGTGACATCCGACTCGAATCGAGCCTCGGGCAATTTCGCCCGGATATTATTGCGAGAGACGAGCAGGGCGAGCTTCTGATCGAAATTCGAGTGACTCATGCCGTGAACGACACCAAGGCGGCTGCAGTTCGCCGAGGCGGATATCGGATGATCGAAATCGATCTCTTCAATATTGCTAGAGACACGTTATATGACTCGGAAAGCTTCAAGAACCAAGTTCTGTTCTCAGAGACCAATCGGATATGGATTTCGAATCCGGCCGCGGAAAGCGCCTGGAAGTTGGCGCGTGACCGGGTGAAAGCGTTAGCTGCTGAGGAATCCGCTGAGAATGGGATTCTGGGCATCTACACGGGACAAACCGCAAAGAAACGCATTCTGGCAGGCACACCAGCACCAGCGACGTTCCGTCCAGAAGAGCTGCGGCCATTGTCGGAAACCGAAAGTTTTGATCCGCATAAGTATCCACGCATAGGCGCAACGATCTGGCAGCCAGGCCTTGGGAGTGGCGTCATCCTGAGCAGAGCGATGACTTTGACATCTAAGTTTGAGCCAGCGCAACTTATTGTTTTTTCGTCAACTGGCGGCTGGAATGCGTGCACTAGCTTGCGCGGAAACGACTTCAAGGATTGAGCTATTTTTTCAAAGTGCCTGAAGAATTGTGCCGGATGGGAATTCGGCACCTAGAATCGTGCCATTGACGCGAAACTGCCTCAACCTTTATGCCGTCGGCTGAGCATGAGTGGTGTGACGCCAGCCCTGGGGCAAACCGTTGGAGATCCCCATCGATCGGGTTGAGTTATCGAGGGCGCCTATCTCTGTGGCCCACAGACGCCCCATGGAAGGAGAGGGTAACCGATTGCTCCGGCCGGCAACGCCTAAGCTAAAGAGGTGATGGGTGTGAACAATCGGCGGGAGCTCGCACAAAGGAGAAAGGTTCGGGGAAGAAGGGGAGGCTCAGTTGCAACGCCAATGAGGGCGCGGAGCAACTGCCGCCTCCCGCGCGATTTCAGCTTGCCAAAGTGCAGTTACGCCAGCGGAGAAAAATACTTCTCCGCTGGTAGCAATGCTGCGCAGTCCCTATTCGGACCAAACATACCGTGACTGCACTCCTCCAACACGGAATGTTGGCCGCCTATAGTTCCATGCCTGCTCGGGCTTAGGGTCTTTAAACTCTGGTAATGCAAGTAACCGAACTACCTTGGTGACGGAAGGATTGCTTCCCTCCATCAGGACGATCGGGTGCCCGAAGCACTTCAATATCAACCATCCCTCTTCCTCCGAGTACGCTCGCCAGGCGTGGTATATCCATTGCTCCATCAAGGCATGCGCTGATATGGCCGATAAGGTGCGGGCCAGTAGCGGCAGCGCTGCCCCTTCAGCTTGGATGATGGCTGTTTCCATTCGACTTGACCGGCTAGTCCAGGTCGTCCAGTCAGCCGCGTCTCTCTCCTGAGCCGGTGCATGCGCGTCCAGAAACCGCCCAATGAGCTCGTGGCCCAACGCAATGTCGCGATAGGACATCTCGGCGGTGTTCACCCGATCGATCTTGTTGGTCTCCTTGTGCTTGTAACGGAGCTTTTCACCAAACCGTTCAAATGGTTCAGACGATGCACCATTAGTGGCCAACTGGACGCACTCGAAAAGCTGGATGGAGAAGATTCCTAGGCGCTCCGTATCGTCGGGGTGGAGACGAACCGAAGTGTAGGGGGAAGGGTCAACCAGAGCGTCCCAGCCTCTCACCAGTTCGCACAGAGCATCATGGTCTTCATATGTTTCTGTGGCGATGACCTCAGTTTCCCATAGGAAATGCTTGGGAAAGGCTAGACCTCGCGCGGCAGCCATTGCTTGATCTGTCGATAGCTCACCATCCGTGATTAGTAGAGCCTTGGAGGAGGCTGCTCGTTCTGACAGGCTGTGACGCCGTATGGCACTAATGACTTCTTGCTCCGGCCAAGTTGTTAGGCTACCAAGGGCTGCAAATCGATCGTAATGGTCATGCCCACACTCGCATAGCAATAGCGGGCGACTTCGAAAGCCGCTTCCCCAGAATAGGCGGCGCCCACAACGACAATTGAACGAGAGGGTTTCGTGATGCCAAGGACAGACTTCGATCCAAGGTAGTTGATGCAGTAGCGAGTGAAACCCTGATTTCAGGCAGGTGGCGCATCCGCGGATACGCGGATCAACCTCGAAGCCTTCGCTCGACATGCACAGCATAAAGTCTTCGGCAGTCGGACAGATGAGTGTGCTCTCATCTATGGGAAGGTCGTCCCATGCAGGGCCATTCGGCCAGACGAACAACTTATGGTGCTTGAGGTGGTAAAGAACGGTTTCAGGTACGCCAAGAACATCGATGGCCTGCCATGGCAACAGGCTGTTCAGCCGTGACAGGCGATAGATTCGCCCAAAAGCGGACAATCCGGCCATGCCTTTGAGGTCACCACCGATCAGCGAAGAAGGATTCAGGTCGCTCATGCGGCAGCCTGCCTTTGGCGTGCTACTTCAAGAAGGAGATATCCGGAGTCAAGTATTACCTTTTCGATCAACTCCTTACTCAGACCTGCAAAATTAGGAGTCTCCGCAGCGACGCGCACAAGGAGCCGATAGCAGACAACGTCAAAAATTTTCATTGCAAGATCTCCTGAGCCCTTCAAGTTGCTCCGCTTTCGAATGGCGGAAATCGCGCTTACGAAGTCATTGGCATGTGAGGCGAGACGCCAGCCGCTAGCGAAGGCCTGACCGGCAAAGAACTCCGTAAATGTCTTGCCTTCAAAACGCAGACGGCTGTCGTATTGATCAAGCGCATGAGAAATATCGGCGGCGCCGCGCAATCCAGAGAAAGTGTGAGAAGCCATAAAGAAGCGGCCAATCACGTGCGGCGGCAGGTTGTTTACTAGAGATGACCGCTTTTTTCTCTTCTCGGCCTTGGTGTCGTCCGATTGATGAATGAATACGCAGAAGAGACGAAAGCCGCCGTCAGTGACGGCATTGTCGATGTTGGTGAGATACTCAAAGTCATCGTCGGACAGCTGCTGCGCCTCGTCGACAAAGAGGACTGCTTGTGTGCTTTCTTGACCCAAACAGCCGGCAATGATGCGATCGGAGATTTGGCGGATGCGGTTAACTGAGCCAGAGTGAGAATGTTGGCTCAGTCCGAGCTCAGACTGGATGGTCTTGTAAAAGGCAGTATCAGAGTGATTGCTTCTCCGTGGCATTGTGATGCGAAAAATGTAGGCGGAATCGTCGAGCCACGATGGGTGCGTTTGGAGATAGATCGCCGCCTTGGTCTTTCCGTCGCGGGAACGCCCTTGGACCTGTATGCCCTGATGACCATCTTCGATGGCAATTTTGATGGCTTCGGCGAGACCTTCGATGCATCGGGTTGCAATCAGTGGGCGCGCGTCTCTCAACATAGGGTGAGCGATCATGGGATTTCCTCCACCTCAGTGAAGGAGACCGAACCCTTGACTGGGAAGGCACGTGTGCTTGTGGGCACAACGACCGCAGACTCGGGCAGCTGCGTGTCATCCTCGACATCGATGCCGGCGTCATCGTCTCCATAGGCGAGCTGCATCAAGCGCGCAGCTTGGTCCGCGGCAGCGGTGCTCTGTCCAGCTTGGGCCAATGTGAATGCCGCGTAGGCGGCTACTGCGCTATCGGCGCCTCGGATTTCCAACTCTCCGCTGCGGCTGAGGGCGAGAATTCGACGGCGTGTAGTGATGTCATGTCGATGCCTGCGCCAAGGGTCTGCCGCATAGAGCGTTCTCACGGGACGGAGAGAGTCGTCAATAAGAGTGATAGTCCTGAGATCTTCATAATCGATCATCGCCTGGTAGCTTTGGCCAACCATCTCCCAGGCCTTGTCCAAATCTGGATGCCGATAGTCCACTTGCAGGAATTGGACGCGAACAGGCTTATTGCTGCTCTTACTCCCCTTCATCGTGACCCGATGGCAGGTGGTGGTAAGCGCCTTGGCATTGCCTTCGTTATAGAGAGGTGCGATCCAATAGTCGGCACTCTCCTGGTAATTGGACAGAATCTCGATCGGCGTACGGTTCTGTCGTGCCGGTAACGGTGACACGTTGTGCCCGGTGATCACGACATCCAACAGGTCTTCCAGCGCCTGAATGTGTACCGGGTGATCGTTGCTCGACCAGGCAGATGTCGAGATCGCAGGTTGATTGATGCGATGCGGCTTGAAGCCACCCGGAAGTAGGCGCAATGCCCCCAGTTCGAGTCGATGGAAGAACTGCTCGATGTGGGGGCGTGCTTCGGGAACGTGCGGGAGGCCGAAATTCAGGACACCGTAGTGCGCATTGAGCCACGCATCGAGCGGCATCTTGGCCTTGTGGGCCTTGGCGTTATCCATAGCTGTAAGTCGTCCCATGGGAGGTGGAGTCGTCATGTCCAAGTTCGATGGCATCGAGGCGGCTGGCACGTATTGAAGGCCTGGCACAGTGAGAAGGCGGGGCTCCCAGGGGCGCATGGCGGTAGCGAAGCACTGAGCGACATCTAGTGCGCTATAGGACCGCCCAATGACGATCTTCCAACCAACAACTGCCGTAGAAACTACTTCGATGATGGCTAGGATCCAGATGGCACTGATCGGCATGGCGACCATGTCGCCGCGAGCGTTGGGTATGAGAAGTCGCCAGTTGACATCCATCCGGTGGGCATCAAATTCCACGCGATCAAACGGGCGCAGTGAAAAGAGCTCATCAAGACGAGAAACCGGCCGAATCTCCGGCGATGGCGCACTTGGCGCACCGTCGACGATTGCCTGACGCCGCTTGCGTTTGAGATATCTCGAGAACACGCGCCGACCCCGATCTCGGGTGTTTAATGGCCAGCGCGACTGACACTTTCGTTCAATAAGGACTTGACGGATGGAGCCAATTAAACGGACAAAGTCCGGCGGAAGTCGGCCTTCCGGTAAGGCGCCCTTGTAGTTATCCAGCTTTTTTTGAATGTCAGGATGGGCCCCGAACAGCTGATCCAGCGAATGAGAATTGCCCGCCACTGGAGTGTCAGGCTCTTTGTTGCGCACGGTGCGTACGCTATAGGGCAGGCAAGCGCGATACCCCGCCTGACGGCCATCTGATCCAAGGCGAAACGCCTTATCGACGATGGAGCGGAGCGTTTCGCGGTTGACGTTGTGAGCTCTGCAGGAGCTGCGAACGCTTGCGCCTTGAATGTAGGTGGCCAAGGCAGCGCAACGTCGAATGAAGTTGTGACGATGCTCTTCAGGAACGAGTCGTGCATCCGGCCTGATCCAATGGCTGGCCGCGAGCACGTCTGCGTAGGTCAATGAATTGCTCATGCCTGCGCCCCCCACGTCAGCAGCGTGCGATCGCTCAAGGGCAGGTCTTCTTCAAAGGTCAGCTGACCCTCACAGATGAGGCCAGACAACGTGGCACGAACGGCTGCATTATCGAGATCCTGAAGACTATTCTCGACCTGCTCGAATGTGAGTGGTATCGGCAGGTGCGAAAACACCTCCGATATGCGCCCCCTTAAGAGGGTGATGTCGGGAAGGTGACGCGCTGCCTGAGCGTGAGGAAGGAGACGAAAATAGTTCGCGATCTTTGGCCCCTGGTGAAGAATCTCGCTCTCGTAGATGAAGGTGATTGGTATACCTGCACCTAAGGCGGCTTGCGACCATAGCGTTGCGTCCCTATGAGCGCGTCCAGAGGGTCCGCGCTGACAGTCCTTCTCAGGCACCAGTACCCAGAACATCTCAGAACCATCGTTGTGAAGTGTCCAAAAATCGAGTTCGACGGTCTTGTCGTGATGGAGTGACAGTTGGCGCGGACGTTCAACACAATCACGGTATTGGCGATTAAAGATCAGCAATAGCCATTGTGCGAGTCGTATGGGATCCACGAGTGTTACCAGATCGCCGGAGCGAGGGTGTGTTGTCATGAATACGTCGCTGCGATCGAGTTCCGACTTGGTCAGCGGGCGTGGATGGAAAGGGCGATGCGTGATGTTCATTGACGATTCCTTAGTTGTGAGATGACGACACACGTTCGCCCGCCCTAGACGGAGCGAGATGCAATGTGTGTCGTGATGTGAGGCGTTCAGTGGCACAGAAGCGCGCGGGCAGACGTCCGGCCATGCCGGAAGTGCCCAAAGGAAGTCCAGAGCCGGGTTTCGCGGTCGAATTGATCGGCGTGACCTGTTGGCCGCGCCGATCACACTTCAACGCTCACGCGTTCAAGTGATGCCTGATTGCTGAAACGCGACTGCTAGCGACGATGCCGTAGATCAAGTGCGCTGAACGCGGGAGTCAGCGTGAAAGCTAGGTCGAAAGAGTCATATAACGTCTCCGGCTGTGGCAAACGGGCCGCCTGTCTGCAGGCAAGTGCGTCCGCTGGGTCAGCTTTGATTGCTGACCACTTGACGAGCGAAGGGGGAGACGCGTAACGTATCGACACTACCGCCAAGTAGCTGTCTAAACGTTACCCCTGATTCCTCTGGATTCGGGGGTTTTGCGTCTTTGGGGTTTGCATAAGTTGCGTTGATTGGCTGGATTTCTTGGTCGGCGCTTTCCGTGTCAGGGTTGCAGGTATTCCGGCGCTCAAGGCGCCGAACTTGTCGGGCGTTGTTTGCCGCGCAAGCAGTGCCATGCCGACCGATCAAGTTAATGATCGCTGGCGATGCTGATCGGTGGAAAGTGGACTGCACGAAGGGCTGTCCGCGCACAGATCGCAGATACGTCCGTAACCTAGTGGTCGCGTGACGTCAAGTCAAGGATAAAATCGTTTAGGATCAAAGTGGTATGACATCATGTGACATGACGTCATGTCATACCATTTCATGCCACGCGAAGCCGAGCGAGCACGCGAAAGTGGCGCGCGTGAGTAAGTACTCGCCCCCCTATGCGGCGTCCTGTCGCTGCTCAATCGCGGCGAGAGCTGGCCGTCTCCGCCAAGCGGAGCGAGAAAAGGTGCTCATCATTACCGGCCTGTCAACTGGCCGTCCAATCGCGTAGTTCGGCTTGACCTATCCAGCTATATCGCGCGGCACAACCAGGCCCGATGGATCCATTCTGGAAAGCGCTAATCCTAGGCGCAGTTCCGCGGCCTCGGTTAGGCCGTCACGAAGAATGCTTTCGCACTCTGTGACCAAGGCGCCTATGGCCACCTGAGCGGCCAAGATGTGGCTCCACCAATCCATGAGTTCCGATTCGTCGGGTTGGGTGTGAACTTTGACATGCCGAAAGACGCCGTAGCTCACCCAGGTCAGCGCTTCGGCGGCATCCCAGGAGATCGGCGCAATACCATCTTCTTCTGGCGCGCGCGCATCGGTCTTGTTTGGCTTCATTGGGAACCTTGCCGCATCTGAAGTTATTGAAAAGCCGATTTTGGACTATTCAAAACAGGACTTTAGCTTGCCAAGCGGACTACCGGCAAGCTTATGGCCCGCTCGACACACCATCATGACTACCAGCTCCTGCTGACCCTGCTTCGCGAGTTGCGGGAGAAGGCCGGCATCACCCAAACTTCGCTGGCCGAGAATCTCGAAAATACCCAAACTTTCGTATCGAAGGTCGAACGGGGCGAGCGTCGCATTGACGCGGTCGAGTTCGTCGAGCTATGTGAGGCTCTGGGTCATTCCCCTGTCGCGGTTTTCCAGGAGTTTCTTCGTCGCCGCGTAGCGCCGAAGGGAAGGGGGCGGAAGCTCTCCAGTCGTCACTAACGCGGCCACTGATGCTGTTGTTCGAGTTGCTCAGTGATACCAGCTGGTTTCGCAAAAGCGGCACCGCAGTTGATGAATGCTTATGATGAAGTCGCGCAGATCGACGTCCGCACGGTTCGAGCAGTTCGGTCATCAGATCCCATAAACATTCACCCAAGCGACCGATTTGACTGATAAGATCCCGCCATGGCCCGCCCTCCGTTCCATCACGTACGAATATCGCGAACTCGCAATTGAGTAAAGCTCTTGCGTTGTTCGCCCCCGTGGCCGAGAGGTTAGGCGTCCGGCTTATACCCGGATGAAGGTAGTGGCCAGATAAGCCATGCATGCAGGTTCGAGTCCTGCCGGGGGCACCAATTCTTAGGTGCCCGTATGAATACTGAAAATTCCCGACTACTACAGTTTGACTTCCCTCAGTTATACCGATCGCAAAGGATTGATCTCCTTTGCCAGCACAGTCCTACGCTAATCGATCCGTGGGGCTTGGAGTGTGGCGATGGCTGGATGGACTTGATCTATCGTCTTAGTCAGGCGGTCTCCATGCATGCCAAGTCCATGGGGCTGGATATCGTTGCTACGCAGGTCAAGGAGAAGTTCGGCACGCTACGGTTCTATGTCGATGGCGGGGACGAGGAAGTTTTCTTGCTCATCGATGCAGCGGAACAGGAGTCTGCAACGATTTGTGAGGTGTGTGGCGCGCCCGGAGCACTCGTCATGAAGGGGTGGTGTTCAACACGCTGCGAGTCCTGCAGGCATAAGTGCTGACACAATGTGCATTGTGGGCAGCGATTCTGTCGCAATGAGGGCAGAAGAGTCCTTTCCTTGGTCGTTGTCCAGGCGAATCCAGGCGCGATTAGCGATCGTTATTCCATCACGAACGAATATCGCGAACCCGCAAATGAGCAGAGCTCTTACGTCGTTCGCCCCGTGGCCGAAAGGTTAGGCGTCCAGCTTAGGGCGACAGTCGTCGACCCCGGAGAAGTGGCGTCTCGCCTTGTGCGCGGTCTTTACGCTCCTGCCGCCTGCGAACTACGCACGCGGCCTTCAGGATGCCGGTGTCATTAGACGCTATCAATGCGCGGTGACGGCCAATTTGCCGGGCTCTTTGTGAAGGTCCAGACGAATGCCTTGGGCTGCATACACTGGGGCATGACCAATCGCCATGACTTCCAGCTACCGTCTCAGCAGCCGCGCCATCAACGAACGCCATGGCCCGGCCGACTTCTTTCGCCTGAAGCTGGTACCTCGGAAGGTACGGGTGTCCGCTACCGCCGAAGAGCGAAGATAGGTGCGACTATAGCGACGCAGCACGTCTTCGCAATACGCGTTGTCATCGTAATTTTCGTAAGGTTCCAGATCGCGATCCCTGACGCGCACGGCGGTCAACGGAATCGTCACCACTCCGTCGATCGCGCGGTTAATGACCACCCACTCACCGCTCTCCACATCGGCTCGTCGCACGGATAGATCGCTCGCAGTGCCCAAAAGGTTGGCGCAATACAAGACATCACAGGCCGGAATGTCGAGTGTCAAGGTGATTGGGCGCGCCTCGTAGCCGCCGTCATCGCTGAAGCTATTGAGTGTGTCCATTTCCAATTCGATATGCGGTCGACCCAGACGGCGAGAGGCCAGCACCAGGCCATAAAGAAGCTGCGGTTCACGCTGGCCATATGCGATGTCGGAGGGTTCTGGCTCATTAAGGCTCCGCCGCAGGCGTACCTGGCTCAGTCCAGCGGCGGCCAACGCACATTGAGTATGCGCAAACAGGTCGGCGACCTCTCGGGTCATGTCCTCGATGCGACGGGGCGTGAGGACTTGGTTGATTTCCAGAAACTGGCGGTGGGCCACGCCGCGCATCGACTCGGCATAACAACGGTCCTCACGGAAGGGTAAACGATAGAGGTTCAACGCGCGGCGCACCAGCAGGGTCAACAGCATATGGCTGCCGGAGTGCTTGGTCTGAGTGGTTCCGATGATCTGCATGCCCTCGACCTCCGACTGATGCTGGAACAGCGCAGCCAGCAAGGGATCGGAGAACTGAAACAGTTGCTGCGCTAGCCGCGCCTGATAATCCTCGGTGCTCTCGCCGGATCGATATCCGGCAGGGAAGTGGACGGACTGCCGGGTGATGGAAAGGTCGTGCTGCATTAAGAGAAATATTAGACATGATTGAAAAGGATATCCCAGCCACCCCAAGCCGTGTTGGGGATCGAGGAATCTGCGGATCCACCGTTGGCCTCAATACTCATGGAAATAGCGGCGCAAGCCAGCGCGCCGACAACAGCATTTATGGCTCGCTTTCTCCCAGACGAGCCTTCACATCGGGCAGGGATCGATGGACTCTGTCTTCAGCCATTCTATCGCCGTCCAAGTTCAAACTAAAGGTAACGCCAGAGGCGTTCGATGGGCCTCTAAAATGAAAGTGGCTTCTTACGGCGGCGCGCCGATATAGTGCTCCACGAGCCAGACGAACCACGGCGCGACATGATTCGCCTTGAAGGAGGTGACCAACAGTTGCCCAAAACCAATGAAGCAGAGATAGACATAGCCGAAGACTGCAGGCAATGTGCCCGCCCAAAACTTCAGGCTGTGTTTCCACGTCGAATGAGTCTTTCGATGGTGCCCAGACCGGAAGTGCTCCGGAAGGAGGCGTCGCCCATTAAACCGAAGCACTACGATAAAGAGCAGGGCCAGCAATGCATTGATCCAGGGCGTCTTGGTCGTTAGGCAAGCAAGGCCGAGCGGAAACCCAAGCAAGCCGAAGTTGGAATTGAGGAAGCCTATCCAGCGCTGCTCAGCATGTTCTTCTTGATTCTTTTTGGCTTGGTCAGGCACGATTGGGGAATTGCGCTGGTTGCGTCGGCTCATGCAGAATGCGGCCCTTTCGCTCGACTTAGACGCGTACGTAGACGAAGTGGGTGAAGGCAAGCCGCTTAGCCAAGAGCTTCGCGGTGCCTTTATTTCCGGCGCTCAGAAGCTTGGTCCGATCCAACTGGTCGATAAGCGTCCAAGGGTTGTCCTGACCTTCTTCAGGCTCGTCGAAGAGGTAGAACGCCATGACATCTGAGGGCTTTGCCAAATAGTAAATGGCAGTAGGAGGGCGATTGGAGCCCGTTGTCGCGCTGTAAGTGATCATTCCTCGGCGAGCCATGTTGGTTCTTCCCACTGATCGATTGGAAGAGACTAGCCACCCTCAGAGTGACCTTACAAGCGCTTTTGTTTGCAGCGGGTTACCCATTGGAATGGGAGGGTTCTAGAACAACCACGAGAAAGTAGTCGTCCAAGGCGACACGTCTGGGTAGCTATTCCATCCAGAGGGATTCATATCAGGCGCAATGCGGTCACAATCTCTAGGCGCCAAGCGCCGCGTCTCCACGCCAGTCCCGAGCGGCCGTATCGATAAGGGCGGCAGGCGACGACGAGTGCGCGAGTCACGCCAACGCCAACCGTCCAAGAGAGCGCCTAGGTAATCCAATAACGCCGTCTGCAGCACGAATGGCTCCGGTTGCGTACCTACGTGCACCGTGGCCTTGGCCGCTTCCAGTAGCATGTGCCGAACTGGACGTACCACGGCTCGTAAGAAACTTCGCGGCGGATCGCCGTCGGGCAAGGTGCGCAGGCATGAGAAAGGCTAGCGGACTGGCGCCGCGTTCGCCTGTCTACATTCAAGGCAGACGCGCCAGCCTTACACCATAGCGACATCGCGAAACGAGAACCTGATCTTAGTGCGGGCGCTCAGAGTGCCAAATTGACATGGCAACTGAAGACGTCGCACAACGTCGGCACTGATACAACACGCGGAAAATCGCGATAGCCGCACAGGCTCCTTGCGCGCGTTGCATATTCCAAAGCGATTTGCGACGATGCAAGAAACCGACGTAGGCGTCTCTTAATAGCCACCACAAGCGGCAAAAACATATGGCATTGGACTTGTTGCACGAGCGACTGTCGCGGGACCAATCGGGCGTGTATTCGACGATGGATCACGACAGCAAGGCCTGCTACGCGCGACGTGTTCTGGCAATTTCCGACGTCACCGGTGTTTCGGCGATCGATGTAGCCAATGCCGCTGTCGAACTGTCCAAGGCCGCACATGCTGAGCAACATGTAGACTGCAACGCACAGTGCCACGTCGGGTTTTATCTTTTCCGCAGCGGACTGAAGAACCTCTTCAAAACCTTGGGCGTGCGCATGCCATTTCGGGAGTGGCTTGCGCTTACTGTGCGCCATTCTCCGAGCTCATTTTATTTTCTGTTGCTGACCGTTGTCTGCACGTTGTTCGCAGCATCATTCATTTATATGTGCGATCGATGGCGCTTATTCCCGCTTACCCTCTGGAATGACGGACTGCTCCTTAGCTTATGCGCGGTGGCATTCTTTGAAACCTCGGTCTCTTTCGTGGACACGATCGTCCAGAACGCATTTTCCTACGCCGCCCCGTTTCGCATCGATTTCTCGGAGGGAATTCCCGCGCGCGCGATGACGCTTTTGGTCATCCCAGTCATTTTAACTAAGAACAACTTCGATGAATTGTTGAAAAAAATTGAGGGTCACTATCTGTTGGATCGCGAGCCCAATATTCGGTATTGCATCCTTAGCGATTTCTCTGACTCGGCAACCCAAGCCCGGGATGACGAAAATAGGATGGTTCAGCTTCTGGTGGAGCGCGTGGAAGCCTTGAACTCAAAGCATGTTTGCTCTGGCGCGCAAAGATTCCTCGTGATGCACCGCAGTCGAACGTGGAATGCGCTCGAGCAAACATGGATGGGATGGGAGCGTAAGCGCGGCAAGCTGGAGGAGCTGAATCGCACGATCTTAGGTCAACCTACAAAATCGCGCTTCATTTTTAGTCACGACGCATCGTGGTTGCGTTCGATAAAGTACGTTTTTACGCTCGACTTCGATACTGGCATAGAACGTGGCGTGATAAAATCGCTCGTTCAGATCATCGAACATCCATTCAACGCGCCGGTGATCGATCCGATTCATCGTAGCGTTGTTTCCGGATATACGTTTTTGCAGCCGCGCCTGTGTTTCTTGAACGGAGATGAGCCAACCTCTCTGTATGGGCTGAACGCGCTACTTCGTTCCTCGCACCGCACTCCGGATGTGCGGGGTAACGTCAACAACCTCATTGGAGAGGGCGTCTTCATGGGGAAGGGCCTGTATTCCGTGGAGGCATTTTTCCTAAGCAATCTAGGCTTATTGCAGGAAAACCTCATTTTGAGTCATGACCTGATCGAAGGCGCTCTCGGTAAGACAAGCTATGTGCAAGATGTTTCACTGATTGAGCCGCCATCTAAAAATTTCCTGGACAGCTCTCGCACATGGCACCGGTGGATGCGGGGGGACTGGCAAACCATGCTCTGGTATGTGATGTCCCACCATTGCTTGTTTTATCAATTGGACAAAAGAAAGCGGTGCCGTTTGACGAGCTTCTCCCGATGGAGAATTTTCGAGAACGTCCGGCGCAACCTGAGTTCCGTGGCAACCCTCTTGCTACTCGTGGCCGGGTGGTGCATTGCGTCAGATCCCTGGGCGTGGTCCGCCTGCTTCATCGGGAGTGCAATCTTTGCGGTCACCTTCGATTTCGCTTTTTCGGTGCTTGCGATGAAGGAGCGCGGCGATCGACGGAAAACTGCTGCACGGTTGCAGATTCAAATTTTCCTCGCGGATATGGTGCAAGTGCTGCTCTACCTTGCCACTCTTCCGATATCCGCCTTGATCAGTCTCGATGCGATTTTTAGAAGTACTTTCCGGGTATATTTTACGCGGAAGAGAATCCTGGAATGGACTCCATCCAGCAATTTAGCGAATGCCCGCACTCTATCGATGACCGTGGCGATAGGGGGCAGCTCCGTTCTTTTGCTAACGTTGGCCGCGAATTACCGGTCACTATCCCAAGTCAGCTTCATTCTGCCATTCCTGCTGTTATGGTGCTTGTCGCCCATACTTATTTCGTTGAGTGGGATCGCGCTGTTTCGGCGCCCTCGGGCACGCGGCATGCCGGACGATCGCAGGCAGTCGGCTGATTATTGATCCGTCCAGGTCTTAACAAACATGAGCAAACGGAATGAAAACGTCGTACCCATTGGCCGTCCCATTGCCAATGTGCAGATTTATATTCTGGATGCTCACCGTCAATTGGTGCCCAGGGGCGTGGTGGGCGAGATCTATATCGCCGGCTCAGGCGTGGCGCGAGGTTATTTCAATCGAGCCGATTTGACCGAGGAGCGGTTTATGCCTGATCCGTTCAGCCCTCAAGTCGGCGCCCGCATGTATCGCACGGGTGATCTTGCGCGGATACTGCCCGACGGTAACCTTGAATTTAAGGGGCGCGTTGATCAGCAGGTTAAGATTCGCGGATATCGTGTCGAGCCGGGAGAGATCGAAGCCAGTTTAACGACGCATCCTGCTATTTGCGAGGCCATTGTTTTGGCGCGCGAAAATGCCACGGATTACAAAAAACTGATCGCTTACGTCGTCATTGCACCGGAATTCAACTACGGTTCGAACGACCTGGTGACGACCTTTCGCGAGTTCCTCGCGAACCGTTTGCCGGAATACATGATACCCTCGGTTTACGTGCGGCTGGACGAAATTCCGATGACCAGTAGCGGAAAAGTCGACCGTGGCGCGTTGCACACACCCACTGAAAGTATGTTGATCGAGCGCCCCTTTTCCTCGCCCGAAGGGGAGGTCGAAGAAGGCTTGGCATCGATTTGGGCAGAATTGCTCGGAGTGAATCAGATCGGTCGCGAAGATGATTTTTTTCAACTAGGGGGCCACTCGCTTCTTGCCGTGCGTCTACTTAGTTGCATACGAGCAAAGTTTGGGGTTTCGGTTGCGCTTTCCGCATTAATCATCCACTCCCGTCTGTCCATCATGGCGAGCGAAATTTCCTCCATGCTGGAGGACGGCGCGGTGTCCACGCCCAGGATTTAAGCGGTACGGAGGGCGGTGATTGTACGAGGTCAATGGAACACGGGATGGTAGGTTGTGGTGTCGATTACCGCCGAAGGACCCGGCGCGGAGGTAAAAACGTGGGCTTCGCCTACTTCCCAAGCGACACGGTTGTTTGCATCTTTCTTGATGAACTTAAATTCGAATCGGGTGTTTTGCGGAACACTGACGGGAAGAAATCGGCTCGGGGCATGGGGGCCAAGCATGGCCTCAGTAGCCTTATTAGGGTCCCAGCCGCCCAGCTCGGCAATATCTCCCACGATGTAGACATTCTCCTGCGGCTTCAGCGGCACATCGGCGTGAAAGATGACCTGATTTTGCTTTCCGGAGAGCATCGTATAGAACAGGCCATTACTGGTGCCATCGTCTTTCGTAACCGTTACGCTGGTGGGGCCAGTGACTCCCGGAGGCGCCGTCACCACGATGTGTTCGTCGGTATTGGAAACGACGACTGCTGGGGCCGAGCCGAACCTCACTGTGACCTTGCCCCCCAGACCTCGCCCAAAGATATGGATGATGTTTCCCGCTCTACCCATAGTCGGCATGATGTCACCCAGGCGGGGCAGTACGGTTCCAAGAGATGGATTGTAGGACCAGACACAAGTCTGCCCGCCAGCGAGAACAAATGTTGAAATTTGCGTCTTGCTGCCAACCCTCCGGACTGTCGCCGAGCCGCATGAAAGCAGGCCGCTCAACACGTCCGGATAAACCCCCGCGGGGAGCGACGTATCCATCGCTGGGACCACGTAAGGCGTCGTCGGCTCCCGGTTCGTTGCGACGATTACCTGCTTGTCATAGAATTTTCTTTGGAAAACCAGGACATCGTTGGTGCTGTAGATGACGCTGGTCGTGCCGAAGGGGATTGCGTCATTCTTTCTACGGAGCGCCGAGAGCTTAGCTATGATTTTGAAAGCCGTCGTATCCTCGCTCGCTGCAACGGCGGTCTGGAAATAGCCGCGCCCATCACCGGACAGATACTGCTCCGAACCATAGTAGACGATGGGAATACCGCGCGAGGTCAGCAGTGTCGCCAGCGCCGCGTGGTATGTTTTATCGTTCGATTGAATGTTGCGGAAGCGCGTGACGTCGTGGTTTTCCAAGAACGGCACGGCCTGGTTGGGTGCGCCGTAGTCGCTTTGGGTCTGCAACATCATTTTGCCGAAGTCGGCCATGGTTTCCGAAAAATCGCCAAACGCATGAGTGGCGGCGCCAAAGTACTCAAAATCCAGATTGTTGACGCCTGTGCGATCGGGGAAAGACCGATATTCGTCGTACAGAGGATCCGGGCGGGCAATGAAAAATTCGCCGAACTGACTGATCGGCCCTCCGGCAGAAGAGTCGATCGTATCCCGCAAACCTTTGACGAAAGCAGGATTCATGTGCCTGGTAGCGTCGTGCCGGATGCCGTCGATTCCCTTGGCTTTCCAGAATAGAGCCGCTTTTTCTAAATACGCCACCACCTCGCTATTCTCATGTGAGAAATCCGCGAGAGAGCCGTGCTCTTTGTAGCGGAAGCCGAAGGGCGACGCATCGCTTCCGCGGTCGCCGAATTGATGAAACCAACTGCTGCCTGCGTTTGGGTCGGCGAGCAAGGTTTCAAATTTTCCGTTCACAACGACCGGCTCTCCACGGGAGTCGAACATATATTCTCCCTTTGAATTTTTGTTAGGCTCCCAAAGCTTTCCGTCCTCAGCCGGCGAGGATGGGAGGGTGGGATTGTTTCGCCTACTGGTATGATTGGCAACGAAATCGATAATCAATTTGATGCCATTCCGATGCAGCGCTTTGCAGAGCGAATCGAACTCAGCCATGGATCCGAAATGGCGATTCGTCACGAAGTAATCGTGAACGTGGTAGCCGTGATAACTGGTCCAGCGGTTGACCTGGCCATCGGCTAGGTAGTCGTCAATCTCGGTGTCGCGGTTCGAGTACGGCGCAGAAATCCATACTGCCGTGACCCCCATATCCTTAAGGTAAGAAATATGCTGCGACAGGCCGGCCCAATCACCGCCCTCATAAAGCTTTAGATCCTTGCCAGAGCCGTCGAAGAGCGCGGCATCAAATCCTGCGGGTACATCGTTTCGGGTATCGCCATTGTAGAAGCGGTCCGTTAGCAGCTGGTAGATCGTATCCTTCGACGTGACCGGGCCGATCGACGTGCAGGTTTGCGCGACGATCGGCGATGCCACAGACAGCGCGAGAATCAGAAAAAAGGACTTGACGAGATTGAAGGTCGTTGCGCGGTGCGTTGTGCCGACGATGGAAAACTTAGCTCCCTGTGAGAATTGAAATATTCGAGCCGTTTGGCGGCAAAACTTTACTGGCTTCATCGAACAAGTTTTCCAACGGATGGCACAAGGCGAAGGAAGGCGAAGGATCGCCATATGTCGGTTTTCCAAGAGTCGCGCTCAGGATGGCTGCCGATCTGTGCGGATGCGCACACAACCCTCGGCGGCCGAGTTGAAAAATACTATAACGGGAAAGGCGGCGCATTCGCTTCGGACCGCGCACACCGTAGATCCAATGCGGCGCGACCGGGGGCGTGCGATTCCCGCGCCGCTCGCAAGCTCGATTAGCAGCGTTGGCAGATCAACGCTGCTGTGTATAAACTGCTTCGTCTGTACTAGCGTGTTGTCGTAGGATGTTGCGCTGTTTGCGCTGTCGGGATCTCGTGTGCCGCCTTCGGTTGCTCTTGTAGGGGCCAAGGCACGCGTCTCGTGACAGCAACAGTGCCAATTCTCCGACCCGAAGCTACTCTTGCCAGTTCGTAGAAGCCCGACATTCCACATTGCGAATAAGGTGATTCCGTCCCATGCAAGTAAGCTACAGCGCGACATCTTCGCAAAAGCCGAACGACCGTCGCGACGTCAGTCATGCAGTGCAAACCCATATCGGAGTTGCAGGTGCTGGCGTCATGGGCAGGGCCATCGCGGCGGAGCTTGCCGCGCGCGGCGCGGAGGTGATTCTTTACGACTCCGACAAGCACGTGCTTGAGCGCTGTGGAGATGAAATTCAGGCATTGATTCGAATGCGTGCATTGATGCAAGGTGTGCCCCAGGATCAATACGCCGCGCTGCGCATCCGCGTCTCGGGAGACATCGGCGACCTGAGCGCATCGAGCCTTGTGATCGAGAATATCGTCGAGCGCGCCGAGGAAAAGAGGTCGCTATACCGAGAGCTCGACGCGGCGTGCAGGCCAGCGACAATATTTGTCGTGAACTCCTCGACCTTTAAGATCAGTGAGGTGGCGTCGTGGACGGGGCGAGCCGAGCGCGTGATCGGCATTCATTTTATGAATCCGGTAGCTTTGATAGCGTACGCGGAAGTCGTGGCCGGCGAGAACACATCGACAACAACTCGTAACGAGGCGGAGAGATTGCTCGCTTTCATGGGAAAGCGAGCGCTGCACGTTGGCGACATGCCGGGCTACGTGTCCAACCGGATCTACATGCTGACGGTGAATGAGGCCATACTCTGTTTGCAAGACTGCGTAGCCGATGTGTCGACAATTGATCAGCTTTTCTTTCATTGCTTCGGCTGGAAGGCTGGCCCCCTGGCCACGGCCGATCTTATCGGGCTGGATACGGTTTTGTTCTCTTTGGACGCTCTGTTCAAGGCGTTCGGCCAGGAGAAATTCAAACCGGCCCAACTGCTCGTCGAAATGGTCGATAAGGGCTTGTTTGGACAAAAATCAGGAAAAGGCTTCTACGAATATGACTGACCAGATTGAGGAAGAGGTCGCTCACTATCTCAAACGTTACAACTTCGGAGCTCCTCCGGGCAGAGACGAGGACATCTTTCGCATAGGCACGATCACCTCGCTTGTCGCCATGCAGTTGCTGCTTTTTATCGAGAAGCGATGGTCGATCAAAGTAGCAAATAGCGAACTTCGACGCGAAAACTTTGAGACGGTCGGAAAAATCGCCGCATTGGTGAACTCTCATTTGCCCGAAGTAAAGGCCGGAAGCTAGCTTCCTAGACGCAGTAATGCGCTCTATAGAAAGGAAACTGCATGAATGCTGTTTCGTTTGGACGTATATTCGCTGTTTTGCTTACTACTTGCAGCGCACAGTATGCATTCGCCTCGTCGAGCGACTGCCAGGTCGGCGATAAAAACACATGGATGAGGAGCGAGTATGCCGATTGCTCCTTCCAGCACATTCAAGAAGTATTTCCGGTGCGTACCGTCGCACACAGCGCAAAGCTGGCGAGAGAATTTCGGCACGCCGATATCTCTGCGGCGCTTCGGTACACCTTTGCAGGGCAACCCAGATCGATTGACGAGTTCATGCGCCGAACTCGCGCGAAAGCTGTTGTGTTCGCTTCCAACAATACCTTGTTGCTCGAACGCTACGCGGGCGGGGCAAACGAGGAAACCAGTTTTTTGACGTTTTCCATCACCAAATCCATAGTCTCCACGCTTGTTGGAGTCGCCATAGACCGGCATTTGATCGGAAGCGTGGATGATCGGGTCGACGCGTATAAAAAAGATCTCGCCGATACCGCCTATCGCGACGTGCGCATTCGCGATCTGATGATGATGGCGTCGGGTACGTCGTTCAACGAGAACTACGACGATCCGAATTCTAGTATCGCTAAGTTCTTCGGCCTGGTGAACCGAAACCAAGGTGGGTTATACGAGTACGTTCGTTCGTTCGGGAGTGAGCGACCCGCTGGAACGGTATTTCGATACTCCAGCGCTGATACCGAAGTGTTGGGAGCGGTATTGGAAAGCGCCACCCATGAGCATTTAGCGGATTTTGCTTCGCAGGAGCTTTGGTCAAGGGTAGGGGCGGAGGCGGACGCGTACTGGGTATTGGACGCACCGGACGGGCGAGAAGTCAGTGCGGGAGGATTCTCCGCACGCGCGCGAGATCTCGCACGGTTTGGAATGGTCTTTGCCGATGCAGAAAAGAAGCGAGAGGACGGGGGCATTGTTTCCCGCGCTTGGATAAGGGATGCCATTACGCCACAGCGGCAATTTGCCGAATTCGGCAATTTATCTGCCGGAAGGGGCATCGTTCCTGGCGCCGATTTAGGCTACGGCTATCAATGGTGGCTGCGGCGATCTCCCGATCTAACGGTCGTAGCGATGGGAATGTATGGGCAGTTTATCCTGATCGATCCAAAGCGCGGATCGGTACTTGTCGTTACAAGTGCGTGGGAACGCCCGTACATTCGCGAGCACTACGAGGAGGTCCTTGCCCTGTTCGAGAGCTTGCAGACATCCATCGATTCCGCATGCCAAGTGCGGCTGAAAAAAAAGGGCGCCGTCTCGCAGCGCGTCAGGCCTGAATGGTGCGCGGTATGAAGCACATAGGTACGGATAACAAGCCAATGGCCGCACACGCGTCGGAGAAAGAGAGTCCGGGCACAGCCAGTCTGGCCCTTCCGATAGACGTCGACGCGTGGTTTCCCCTCAGTTCCATGCAAGAAGCCTACTTGGTGGGCCAATCAGACTCTTACCACATCGGCAATATCCCTTGTCTCGCCTACTTCGTCTTCGATGTCGGTGACATTGATGCCGATCGGTTCGAGAAAGCATGGAACGCCGTCGTCGCCAGGCATGCAGCGTTGCGCAGCATTTTTTCGCTAGAGCTTGGCCAACACGTTCTTGAGACCGTGCCGCCTGTCCGCATCGAGCGATTCGGGCAAATCGAAGAGCGGGCGGTTGTCGAGCGCTTCTCGCAGAAAAAGCACGACGCCGGTACCTGGCCGCTGTTTCAGTGTGGATTTTCAACCACCCCGCAGGGTCGTTGGCGGTTTCATGCCGAATTCAATGTTCTTGCAGCCGATGGCGACAGCATACAACTCATTTTTTCCGAACTGCTGCAATGCTATCGCGGGTATGAGCATCTTTTACCGGTTCTACGGTATTCATTTCGCGATTACTGTACGCGCCTGAGCCGGTTGCGCAGTCGCGGAAGCGATCTATCCGATAGCTACTGGCAGCAGCGATTGAGGGGGGCTTCCGGGCCGCCTGGTTTGCCACTCGCATGCCATCCATCGGAATTGGATCGCCCGACGTTTCGTCGTTTGCAGACCATGCTCGATCGGATTGGCTGGCAGAATCTAAAGGCACAGGCGACCCAGCGGAACCTAAGCCCGACAGCCGTCTTCCTGGCTTCGTACTGCCTGACTTTAGCGGCATGGTCTCGCCACAAAGCCTTCGTTTTGGGCGTCACTACTTTTCAACGTCCGGAGTGGCACCCGCAAATCAACCACATCGTAGGGGACTTTACCGGTCTGCTGCCCTTTTGCGTCGAAGTGGCTGGGCAATCGACCTTTAGCGAGCAAGCCGAAACGCTGCAGAAGACGCTCTGGACGGATCTGTCGAACTTCGGATCAACCTCGACGATGTCGCTGCGCCAGCAGCTGAACCGCGAACAAGACGATAGGGTCCGCGGACTCCCGGTAGTCTTTACCAGTCTATTGGGCAAGACGGCCTCTGTTGAGGACTGGGTGTTGGTCGGCGGAATCACCCAAACGCCGCAGGTATGGATTGACCATCAGGTAGTGGAAACCGCCGAAGGGGTTCTGCTTTGCTGGGATGCGGTTGAAGGGCTATGGCCGGAAGGTCTGCTGGAAGAGATGTTCTCTCATCACTGCGAGCGTCTGGAAGCCTTGGCCCGAGGCACGGGATGGGAGTCGAGCCGGCCATCGACCGAGCCGTCAACCTTGGATCAACCGGCTGCCGAAGGATTGCTGCCTATATACCCTCCGGCGCACTTCGGTGATCGAATCGCGGTTGTCACGCCGGAACTAACGCTTTCGCATGCCCAGGTCGCACGCTATGCCGTGTCGACGGCCGCGGCGCTCTTGGCCGCCGGCGCAAAAAAAGGCGATCGAGTCGCTGTCGTAATGCATAAGGGATGGGAACAGGTGGTCGCGACGCTTGCGACGACGCAGGCGGGGCTCGTATACGTTCCTATTTCTCCCGATCTGCCGATCGCTCGTGTGCATCAGCTGTTTGCCAGATGCGACATCAACATGGCCTTGACCCAGTCCGCCTGGAGCGGCGAGGGTTTGCTCCCACCCGAATGCAGGTGCATAACGATTCCCGGCAACGATGATGCGCGCGCCGGCGGCCTGGGGGAATCACGCACGGTCGATGATCTGGCTTATGTCATTTTTACTTCGGGATCCACCGGACAGCCTAAAGGCGTCGCGATGCGGCAAGGCGCCGTGCACAATACCATCGTGGATATCAATCGCCGCTTCGGCGTGACTGAAACCGATCGCGTATTGTCGATTTCCTCCTTGAGTTTCGATCTTTCCGTATATGACATCTTCGGCTTGGTCGCGGTCGGCGGTGCCGTCGTGCTGCCCGGAGCGGACGACTTACGCGATCCGCAAGCGTGGGTGGCTTTGATGGAGCACGCAAACGTCACCGTATGGAATACGGTTCCGGCGCTAATGCTCATGCTGGTGGAATATCTGGAAACTTCCAATGCCATTGCGCCCCGTTCCTTGCGCCTGGTGCTTTTGAGCGGCGACTGGATTCCGACCACGCTACCTTCGCGCATCGAGGCCCTCTTTGAGGGCGTGCGTGTTGTGAGTCTCGGTGGAGCCACCGAAGCAGCTATATGGTCGGTCTACCATGGGATCGACCAAGTGGACCCATCGTGGACCAGCATCCCTTACGGCAAGGCACTCGGTGGGCAGACGATCGATGTCTACGACGATGAGCTATTGCGGTTGCCCGACTGGGTGACGGGGGAGATCTGCATTGGCGGACATGGCCTGGCCAACGGCTATTGGCGCGATGAAGCGCAAACAGAGGACCGCTTCGTTGTGGACAGCCATGGCATTCGGCTCTATCGCACTGGAGACCTCGGCCGGCGCATGCCAGGCGGAACAATTGAACTACTAGGTCGCGAAGATGGACAGGTTAAAATAAACGGGTTCCGGATAGAGCTGAAAGAAATCGAAACGGCTCTGGAAGCGTATGAAGACATCCAGGCTAGTTGTGTCGTCGTGCGGGACAAGCGCATCGTCGCCTATGTTGCCTCGTCGCCCGACTCTCTCTTCAACGAACAGGAGCAATTGGCGCGACTCAGGCAACAACTGCCGTCCTACTTGATCCCCCATCGCATTTTGTGCGTGGAAGAAATTCCCTTATCTTCCAATGGCAAGGTAGACAGGGACGCCTTGCCCCAGCCGGATGAGCTTGCGGCACCAAAAAGCGAGGCCCTCACCGAGACACAGCGCGGAGTGTGCGAGGCCGTTGCGGAAATCCTCGGCTGTTGCTTTCCATGCCTGGAGGACGATTTCTTCAGATTGGGCGGTACCTCCATACAACTGATACGCCTTCATCGACGCCTTCGCGAACGCTTCGATGTCGACTGTGCGCTGCGCGAAGTGGTCGCCGATACGCGTGTGGTCGCTTTGGCCGAGCTTATCTGGAGAAAACAGGGTTCCGGCACGTCCGTCGAGGAAAGCGTCTTCGTCTGCGGTACGTCGCTGGATGAGGAATTTCCCATGCTGCCACTGCAGCAAGCCTACTGGCTCGGTCGACGGAACGATTTGGATCTTGGCGGGCTCGCACCGCATATTTATCTAGAACTCGAAGTTCCCGATCTCGATGTCGACCGTTGTCAGCGGGCGTGGAATGCATTGGTGCAGAGACATCCTGCGTTGCGCACCGTGTTCACCGAGGATGCAAGGCAGCGGGTTCTGGGCTCCGTGCCGAATATTGAAATTGCCATAGTCGATCTGCGAGGGGAGAACGGCGATATGGTCGCATCGCGCCGCGACCAACTCCGTCAAAGGTTGTCTCATCAAGTCTTGGATCCCGGCGTGTGGCCTCTGTTCGAATTCGCGGTCAGCCGCGACGACGTCGGGACGCGTTGGCACATAAGCATGGATCTGCTGATTGGAGATGCGTGGAGCATGCAGATACTGATGCGCGAGTTTGCGCAGCTGTATCACGCACCGAATCGAATATTGCCGACGCTGAGCGCAAGCTTCAAAGATTGGGTCTTATGGCGCGAAGCCCACGCACATTCCGCAAAGCGCGAATGCAGCAGGCAGTTCTGGAGGCACAAACTCGGCGATCTGCCTGCTGCTCCGAGCCTCCGGGCTCGCCGCGACGAGGTGCAATCGGCGCGCAAGTTTCAGCGCTGTAGACACATATTTTCCAATGCTTCATGGTCCTCGCTGCGGTCGCGCGCTGCAGATAACGGCCTTACGGCGGTCTGTACCCTATTGTCCGCTTTCTGCGCCGTCCTGAGACGTGGCGGCGCAGACGAGCGCTTCCTGCTAAGCGCGACCTTTTTCGATCGCGACGATGTGCATCCCGATATTCGTCATCTGGTGGGAGATTTCACTTCGTTGATGCTGCTGCCGTGTGCGTGGCAGGATCGCAATGATTTTCTTGCCAATGCAAAAGTCATCCAGTCTTCACTTTTCGAAATAATGGAGCATGCTGACCTTTCTGCCATTGAGGTGATACGCATGGCCGCATCACACAGGGCGATCACAGCGCCGGTAGTTTTCACGAGCACCCTCGATATAAGCGAGTCAGACGGCTCAGTTTCCGACTTTCCCGCGAAGGAGATTTTCTCTCTCTCGCAAACTCCACAGGTTTGGCTCGATCATCAAGTAAGCGAGGAAGCGGGCGCGCTCGTCGTCACCTGGGATTTTCGCAGCGACCTGTTCGATTATGATGCGATTCACACCTTGTTCAACAGCTATGTCGCCGCCATCGAAGCCCTCGCCGAAGGCAGTGAGGGTGCGTGGGTATCGAAGGTCCCCTTACTCGGAGGAAAGGAGCAAACGCCCGCCACGAACCCGGCATCGGACTATATGAGCATGTATCGCAGCCGGCCAGCGCTCAGGCGCGGCATGGACTTCGAGATCACATTGCCGAGCGAGAAACGAGCGCAACGGCTCGCTTTGCAACGAAACTCGAGCAAGAGTTTTTACCAGAGAGCGATTTCTCAGGAAGCGTTTGGCGCGCTTTTGGATTGCCTCGCCGATGTTCCACATGCGGACCGTTTCGTTCCGAAACGTGCTTACGGTTCGGCAGGCAGTCTCTATCCGGTCCAGATATATGTGTCGCTCCAGCACGGTAACGTGGAAGGGCTGGACGCGGGAACTTACTACTACAATCCGGATCGTCATGCCCTCAATCGCACCGGCGAGGCCTGCGAATTTCCATCCGCGTCAGCACTGAAAGACGGATTCGCCATCATGCTAGTCGCTTGCATGGACGCAATCGAGCCGATCTATGGCGAGCGTTCCCGTGATTTCGCGTTGATCGAAGCCGGGCTTATCGCCCAGACCCTCGAGACCTGGGCGCCTCAATACGGAATAGGAATGTGTCAGGTTGGGTGGCCCGCTCCGCATGGATGGAATAATGCGGTCGGCGCGGCCGATGGACACGTCTATCTGCACACTATCGTAGGCGGAGCCACTGCAGCGGAGCACGACGAAACACCGGCGGTCGAAGCAGAGACGCAGGGGGAGCAAGCAAATCTCAGCAGAACTAATGCGCCAGCGTTCGGCGAGATCGAACGGCTGCGGGATGTTCTTGCCGGTATTTTAAGCGAAGTACTGGGTGGAGCCGAGATGAAAGCCGATACGAACTTTTTCCGTTCAGGAGGCGATTCCGTGCATGCTGTCCGCGCGTCAGGACGAGCGTCTCGGATTTTGGGCTTTTCGGCGCCGCTGCGGGATCTGCTCGAAAACCCGACACCGCAGGGCTGGGCGGATGCTTTGTTACACCGACATCGGCTGCCGGGTGCAGCGAACACCGAGCTCCGGCTTTAGGCTCGGGTTGCGGTCGTCGATGGCACACCCGAACGCAGTATCGAGGTTCACGGAAATGCATTCCCAAGCTTCGGCTGCGCCCACGCCGGTCGTCTGGATTTGCTCCTTGGACCTCGATGCGGCGGCTCTTTCGAACGACGCTAGCGGCATCCTTTTGGACGAGCGAGAATCGACGAAGATGCACGCGTTTGTTTCTCCGCTTCATGGGCGCCGGTTCGCGGTATGCCGAACCGCGCTGCGGCGGCTGCTCGGCAGCAGCGCGGGGATCGCGGCAGACGATGTCCGCATCGACTACGGAGAGCAAGGGAGGCCCTTTTTGGCGAATCCCTCAGGTATCCTCGATTTCAACGTAGCGCATTGCCAAAACGCAGCCGTGATTGCTTTGTCCACATCGACCAATGTCGGCATCGACATCGAGAGAGACGAGGATGGCGAGCGTATCTACGCCGAACTTGCGCCCATTGTCTTGACCAGTGACGAACGCGCGGCCTTGGTGCGAGAGCTGCCGGCACAGCGCGGACGGGCATTTTTCGCCTACTGGACCGCTAAAGAAGCCTTTATGAAGCTCATTGGTACGGGATTGTCGATCGATCCGAGCCGTATCCAGGTGGAATGGAAAAAGGGCTATCGGCAAGGTCGAGTAAGGTGTTGCGAAAATCCGATGCCTGCCGCAAGCCTTTTCGCAGTCGATGTTGGCGCCGACGCTATCTGCACACTCGCCACTGCGATAGACGAAGTGGCCGTCTGCCGAACGATGCTTGAAGATGCTACATCCGGCAAAATCGATCTCTTAGCGAGGAAATATTGATGTTGACGTTGCTTGACGCCATCGAGCGGCACGAACAGCGTCAGCCCGACGCCATCGCCTTACGGTTTCTGAAAGATCCAGACGCGGCTGCGGACGAAATAACTTATACCGAGCTGTGCGAGCGCTTTCGTAGCTTCGGCAAAAGATTGTTGTTGGATGAGATGTCGCACGAACGCGTCATCATTGCTTGCAGTTCAGGCATCGACTATGTGGTGGCTATTCTAGGCTGTTTCTTTGCAGGTGCCGTTGCGGTGCCTTACATGGCCCCCAGAGCGCGCATGCGTGCGCGCTTTGTCGAGATGCTCGTCGCTTGCGATGCAGCCGCAGTGGTCGTCGATTCTCCCGCTGATATGGCTGCGCTTGGTGATCTTGAGTGTGTGCGAGCGGTACGTGTTTATCCCGGTGTGCGCGAAAGCGCCTATCCCGGAGAGCGGCCTGGCTCGGCACGACAAAACCCGATCGCCTATCTTCAGTACACGTCGGGTTCCACGCGGCGTCCCAAAGGCGTCATCGTCGGGCATGCGAACTTGCTCGCGAATGCTCGGATGATCCAGGACGTCTTCGCACAAGATGCCTCAAGTTCATGGCTCGGCTGGCTGCCTTTGCATCACGATATGGGGCTGGTAGGCATGATCATGCACCCGCTGTTCTGCGGGATAACAAGTACATTTATGTCGCCAATGACATTCGTTCGCGACCCGTTGTTTTGGATCATGGCGATCTCCCGCTATCGAGCCACGACCGCCGGCGGCCCGAACTTTTCCTTTGAGCTATGCGCGCGTTCTTATGATGCCACCCGGCTCGACGGAGTGGACCTGTCCAACTGGTCTGTCGCGTTCAACGGAGCCGAAACGGTCAGCCTGGAGACGATGCGGCTATTTTCGGATCGTTACAGTGGCCACGGCTTTCGCATGGAAGCATTCAAGCCATGTTATGGGCTGGCGGAAGCCACTTTGATCGTAAGCGCCGTCGGCAGACAAGAACCTTTTCAGCTTGCTGCCGGTCCGGATGGCAAGAGCCGTGTCGGACTGGGCGCGCCGGTGTCGCCAGCCCGTATAAGGCTGTTCGATTCCATCAGTGGCACATTGTTCGATGAGCCTGGCCGCATCGGTGAGATATGTGTCGGTGGGCCGTCGGTAACTGTCGGCTATTGGGGGGCGGATGCCGACACCGACACGATGCTTGTTGATTCGCTCGGGCCGCTTCTGCGCACTGGAGATTTGGGGTATTTCGCGGACGGGCAACTCACCATCTGTGGCCGCACTAAGGAAATGATGATCGTTCGCGGACGCAACTTGTACCCGACGGACCTAGAACACGCAGTTTTCGAAGTAAAAGAACCCCACCGGCCCCAGGCAAGCGCCGCGTTCTCGGTCGAGGTAGAGGGGGAAGAACAGGTCGTGCTTGTGATCGAAGTGCATCGTCACACGAAGCAGGAAGCGCTGGAGGCGATGGCCGACTTTATCCGGCGGAAGGTAGCCGAGGATTTTGATATTGGCCTATTCAGCGTCGTTGCTGTTTACCATCGATCGCTGCCACGCACTACGAGCGGCAAAATTCAGCGGATGCTATGCAAGCAGCTTTTTCTTGAGCACAAGCTTTCCACGCTATTTGAACATCACGTGGCCGCACCGAGAACGGCGCAGAAAGTCGGAGCACGGGAGGATTTTGAGACCGTGCTGGCGTTGATCCTTGGTCGTGATTTGACGATTGGCGACTGGCAGTCTCACCTAACGGCTTTAGGGCTCGATTCATTAGGAGCCAGCCGACTATCCGCTCTGCTTCGAGGGAAAGCAGGCCTTGTATTTCCAAGCCAGCTTCTTTATAACGATGCGACCCTCTGGCAAATCGCTGATGCGCTGGTTCCGGTTCCGGTTCCGCCTGCGCAAAACCAACGACGATCATACGATATATCCGAAGGGCAACAGGCACTGCTACTGCTTCATCAAGCGCATCCGTTATCGAGCCGGCATACGATTGCAAGAACGCTGGTGTTTCCATCGAACCCTAATTGCCACGACGTGCGGCTGCATGTTGAGCGTCTGCTTTCTTCGGTCGATGCGGCGCGCGCGCGCTTCGAGCTGTCAGATTCAGCACAGTGGCAGATGCGCTGCGATGAACAACCGCTTGTACTCGAGCAGGACTTCCAGCGCATGGAGCAAGCGGTCGACTGGGTCGCACAACGTTGTGCCGAGCCGTGGGACGTGTCGTCGGCGCCGTTGGTCGAAGTCGCTCTGCTGTGGTTGCCTGGCAAGACAGCTGTCTTTGTCCGTGCACACCACTTGGTCAGCGACCAGCAATCGGTCGAGTTGCTGCTCCGGGCGATCGCGCCCGCGTTCGGCGGCAGCGTTTGTGCAATTCCAGCCGGAGCTTTAGGCGCGCAGGCGCGACGGGAGATTCAATGGCTATCAGGTGCTCGAAGGCTGCACGCGGAAGCCACTTTCAAACGACACTTGCTCGAGCCGCTTCCGTACCTGGATTTGCACGGAAAGCCGCGCGAATCGCTCGCTGCTGCTGGAGCGTCGCTCACACTAGTCCTTCCCGATGCATTGCATCGATCGCTGCCCGAGATATGCCGCCAGTTTCACACGACTGAATACGTCGTTCTGCTTGCTCTTTTCTTTGTTGCCCTGGCGCGAACCACCGGTGAACATGATTTGGTGGTCGGTTGCGCCGCGGATTGCAGGGAGGAAGAAGCTGACTATGCAACGGTGGACAATTACGCAAACCTAACGCCTGTTCGTGCTCGACTCCAGCCGGAGATGAGCGTATCTGGGCTCATCGCGCAGATCAGGGCCCTCGTGGCCGACATGAGCGATTGTCGCGCTTACCCGTTTTCGCGTCTCGTTGAATACCTTCGTCCCACACGCAGAGCCGGCGTCTTACCTCTTTTCGAAACACTGTTCATGACTCACCGAGCCGACTCGTCTGGGCATGCGGCTTTGATTTTCGGAACCTCGGGCGAAACGTTTTCATTTGCCGGGGTATCGGCCGAATCGCTGTCGACGGCGATTCCGGAGTTGCCTTTCGATCTCCGCTGCGATGTCGTGTGCACTCCAGCCCAGGTACTGGTGAAGTTGGAATACAGGGTGGAACTGGTTTCGCAACAAGTCATTGAGGATGTGGCGCGAAATTACGCCGAAGTGGCCATCGCCGTAGCCAATTCGCCTGATCACGTCGTATACGGTGCACTCGCGCGCACCGAGCCACTATTCGGCAAAGCGGAGTCTTCGCCCTGGAACGACTTGCCTTCGAGCGTGGTTCGCTGCGCGCTCGAACATCCCGACAGTGTCGCGGTCATTGATTGTTCCGGAGCGCATTCATACAGGGAGCTCGATCAAAGAAGTGCCGCTATTGCCGCAAAATTGCGAAACCTTGGTGTGGTCGACAATGCGTGTGTCGCGCTACAGCTTGAGCGCAACTTCGATATGGTTGCTGCGCTATTAGGTATTTGGCGCGCCGGCTGCTTCTACGCGCCAGTCCCCGACACCTTGCCTGCATCAAGAGTTGAACAGCTCGTCAGCGCCAGCGCCTCCGTGATGACCGTCGACGAAGCGTTCCTGTCTCAACTGGAGAGGGCCGCCGCCCCGGAACGCGCAGGGCCTCGCATCGCCTATCGCATATTCACCTCCGGTACCACCGGGCGGCCAAAGTGCGTGGACGTGACCTCTGCAGGCCTATCGAACTTGCTGTACGCCATGCAGGCGGAATTGGAATTGAACTCAGCCGATGCGTTCGCGGCGACGACATCTATCGGATTCGACATGGCTGCACTTGAAATATGGCTGCCTTTGATGATTGGCGCAAAAACAGTGTTGCTTGGCAAGGAGGATTCGATGAATGGCGAGCGGTTCGATGCGGCAATACGAAGCAACGGCATCACCGTGGTTCAGGGCACGCCATCGTGGTACAGCAACCTGGTGGCGTCGCAATGGCAAGGCAACGTCGGCTTGCGCATGATCAGCGGTGGAGAGCGCCTGGACTGGAATCTGGCGTCACAGCTTCTGCGTCGTGGAGAACATCTATGGAACGGATACGGGCCGACGGAGACAGCCGTGTTTTCCGTAGTGCAAAAAATCAGTTCCTCAGGCGTTGCGCCCGCAACGGGATCGGCTCCAATAGGAAGGCCGCTTCCCAACACGATACTGTTGCTTCTGGACCACGAATTGCAACCCACCATTCGCGGCGACGATGGCGATCTTTTCATTGGTGGTAGCGGCCTTGCGGACGGTTATTTCGGGGATCCGGAACTCACATCCCAACGTTTCGTTTCGTTGCCGGGACAGGCGCAAGGACAAAAGTTCTATCGTACTGGCGACAGAGCTCGAATGAACGCCGACGGCACGTTGGAGTTCAGGGGGCGACTCGATCGGCAGATCAAGATAAAAGGGCATCGATTGGAATTGGCGGAAGTCGAGGCGCACTTGCTCGACCTTTCCGGCGTACGCCAAGCGTTCGCGTTTGCACTTGCCGGAGATGAGGGAGAGCAGGAAATCTGGGCCGCGCTAGTTGCGACGTCGGGGGATGAGGCAAACGCGACGGACATCGATTTGCGCCGGCAATTGCTGGCCAAGGGCGTTCCAGCACACGCCATACCGGTGCGCCTGAAATGGTTCGACCATCTACCGCTCAATGGCAGCGGCAAAGCCTGCGTTGTGTCAATCGCGGAAGACATGAGACGACATGCACCTCGCGCCACTGTTTTGCCGGCGTTGGGCGACGCTTTGCAAATACAAATCGCAGCGGCTTGGCAAGAGGTGCTCGGGCGCGCTGTCGATGACATCCATACCAGTTTCTTCGATTATGGAGGCACTTCGCTGCAATTGGTAAGGCTGCAGCGCGCCGTGTCCCAACGGACCGGATTATCGATAGACGTCCTCGATTTGCTGCATACCGGCGGCGTGGCGCATCTCGCGCAGCGATTGCAAGGATCGAACCATTCCATATTGGAAAATCGCCGCCCCGTCAGCACGACGGCTATGCGGCGGCGGCGCACTGACGAAGAATCAAATCAATGAACGACGAAGCTATAGCCATCATTGGGATGGCCTTGCGAGCCCCGCAAGCCGAAACCCTGGAAGAATACTGGCATTTGCTGCTGGCAGGACGCGATTGCCTCACGCGCGGCCCGGGCTTGCAAGACAGTTCCAGCGGCGAGGAGGACCGGTTTGTTGACGTTTGTGGAAAACTCCGCGATATCGACGCATTCGACGCCGCTTTTTTCGAGTTCCGCCCGAGCGAGGCTGAGCTCATCGACCCGCAGCAGCGCTTTTTTCTCGAATGCGCCTGGGAAGCTCTCGAGTCCGCCGGGCATCTCCAGAGTCGTGACCGCAAGCGTATCGGCGTCTACGCGTCCGCCGGGTTTTCCACCTATCTGGCTGACAATGTCTATCCTACGCATGCCCATGCGAAGGATGGCGAGCGGCTCGAGTTGCTGCTGGCAAACGATCGGGATTTCTTCGCGGCGCGAGTTGCCTACAAACTCGATCTGAAAGGTCCGGCTGTCATGGTGCAGGCAGCATGCGCCAGTTCGCTGGCTGCGGTTCATTTCGCCGTCCAGTCTCTTCTGTTGGGCGAATGCGACATGGCGTTAGCCGGCGGGGCTGCGATCGATGTCAGCCGAGGGGACGGATACTACTACGAACCCAATCTCATTTTTTCGTCAGACGGAAATGTGCGAAGCTTTGATCGGGATGCTAGCGGCACGGTGCCTTCCGCTGGGGCGGGGGTGGTGCTGTTGAAGCGACTCGAAGACGCCATCAACGACGGCGATCCAATCCACGCTGTCGTGCTGGGTTCAGCGATGACGAACGACGGCGGGGCACGAGCGGGCATGACAGCACCGACCGCCGAGGGCGTTGCACGGGCCGCCAGGGAGGCTCTCACCGTGGCTCGCACGCGAGCGGAGGAGGTGGGCTATATCGAGGCCCACGGAAGCGGCACTCGTCTGGGTGACCGCACTGAAGTCCGTGGCCTGCTGGCGACATACGCCAATGCGCGCCGCACCGCCCCGTGTTGGATCGGCTCCGTGAAATCCAACATCGGCCATCTCGATGTCGCTTCGGGTGTCGCCGGGCTGATCAAGGCCGCGCTTATTGCATATCACGGTCGTATACCGCCGTCCATCAATTGCCGCCAGTCTCTGCAAGAACTGGAGGGCGACGCTGCGCAGTTGCGAGTGGTTCGCAGCGAGGAGGCACTGGTTGCGCCAGAGGGCGGCGTGCCGAAAGTCGGCCTCAACTCAATGGGTTTGGGCGGACACAATGTGCACTTCATCCTCGCCCGGCACGTAGATTCGCCGCGCACAAGATCTGCATCTTCGGACTTCGAATTGCTTGCCTGGAGCGCCCGTGAGGAAGCGGCGGCTAACGCACTCGGCGATAGAATTGCCACGCATCTGCAGACGCATTCGACGCAGTCGCTGCACGACGTTGCCTTTGCCCTTGCTGCTTGCCGCCCAGATTGGTCCGTGCGGCGGGCGGTCGTTGTCGAACGGAATGGGCCGGATCTTGTTGCACAGTTGCGCGACGCAACGCGCGGCCGCTCTCCAGGGCTGCCTCGTCTTGTCATTGGACAATTTCCAGGGCTCGGCGAGATTCCAAGATTCGATCGAGTAGCGATGACTGGTTGTTCCGAACTGCTACGTGTTGTGGATGACTGTCTTGCATGGACGGAAAGAGAACAAGGCGCCGAGTTCGCGCTTGAACTCAGTCACGCGCTGAGCGAGCAGCCCATGGCCGGTGGCATCTTCCTGATGTCCCCACAGCCACCGAATCCATTCTCGCTTGCCGTTAGACATGCGGCACTCTGTGTCTGGTCGGTGGCGATGGCGCGGCAGTTTGTGGCGTGGGGGCTAAAAGTCGACGCATGGTGCGGATACAGTCTGGGTGAATTTGCAGCAGCAGTGATGGCTGGGATTTTTAGCCTGGAAGACGCGTTGCGTTTGGTTTTGGCGCGCGCGGCTCTGCTGGCGAGCGATGTCTCTTACGGCTCCCTGCTGGCCGTTTCGGAAGATGCCGAAGCCATCGCCCCATTTCTGTCCGATGACCTATTCGTGGCGATAGACGCCGGTCCTGGGTTTTGCGTGGTCGGCGGACAGGCCCAAAGTCTGCAGCGTTTTTCCAAGGATGCTGCGGCGCGTGACATAGCGATCAAACCCCTGGACGGAAATGGCGCTTTTCATACGCGGCTCGCGACTGCTGCGCTGCCTGCCTTCCAGGCTGTCCTGGGCGGCGTGCAATGGAACCGGGGTACGGCGCGCTTCGATTCCGGACTGCTTGGCCTTCCCGATGCAGGTGAACAGGCCTCCTCAGCCGCTTACTGGATGCGGCACTTGGTCGAATGTATTCAGTACCGCAATTTGCTCGACAATCAATTTTTGCGAGGGCCAACAACTCTGATCGAGTTCGGGATGGGCGGCGATTTGACGGCGATTGCCAAGCGCAGCGCTGGCGCCCTTCATGCTCAAGGGCAGGTAACGGCGTTGCGCTGTGCCGACCCGGAAGGAGGCGCATGCGAGCAACATATGCTAAAAGGACTCGCGCGCCTGTGGACACACGGTGCGGAGGTCGATTGGCGCCGCTATCACGATGCGAAACAGCAAACACCGCGTAGGGTCTGGTTGCCGACGTATCCTTTCCAACGCCAAAGCTACTGGATATCTGCACCACGATCCACGTCTGTCGGTGTTTCGCGGTCGAGCACGTACACGATCGGTTGGGAGCCGTGCATCTCGCAGCAGCGTGGCTCGCGCGACGTCGATTGCCTACGCATTCACATGACGGGAAAGGGCGATCTTTCGAATTCTCACGATATTGCGGTCTGGTTTGATCTGGGGTCGAATTCCTTCATCGCAGGGCAGCAGACCATTCCCGCCGCGGCCACTGAAGAGCTGGCTGCCTTGCTCGAATCATTTTCGAGTCGGCATATCGTGCTTCACTTCGATGCAGTCGACTACGACAAATATGACTTCCGCGCAGCAGGTCAGCTATCCAGTGCTCTCGTATGCGTCGCACGAGCAGCGGAGCAGCTGCGTGCGAAGCGATTCGTCGTCGTAGCGAATCAAGCCTTTTGGATCGACCGAAACGATACCGGACGTCCCATTGGTCAAATGCTTGCGGCATGCACGTTGGTGCTCGAGCAAGAATGCCCGGCACTGTCGTACTCGTTTCTCGATCTCGGCGGCGACCGGCATTCACTGGAGCGCGTGCTGCGCCTGCTGCCGGACATGGGCGGCATTTACGCGTGGCGTAAAGGGCAGCTTCTTGAACGTACAGCTTGTCCTCTCATCGTCTCACCCGTGGCGCATCCGTTGTTGAGGAACGATGCAACGTACTTGATCACCGGCGGCGGCGGGATGCTTGGAGCGCCTATTGTTGCTCACCTTCGCGAGACCTATGGTGCGCGCGTGATCGTGGTGGGGAGGTCGATTGAAGAGGCGGCCCACACAGGGGACAACGCTGCGGCCAATTCCGGCATAGTAAGGATCGCCGCCGACGTTTGCGACGCCGATTCGTTAAGTCGCGGTCTTGCCCGGGCTGGAATCGGCGTCACGGAGATCAATGGCATCTTCCACTTGGCCGGATTGACGATGGAGGTGGCGACCATAGGAGAGCTGTCGTCGTCACATATCGATCAACAATTGGCGACACGCTGCCAGGGCATGGCCGTGCTCGACACGCTGTTCGGATCCGATGGTCCGGATTTCAAAGTCGTGTTCTCCAGCACGGCGTCGATCCTGGGAGGCCGGGGCCTCTATGGCTACGCGGCTTCTTGTGCCCTTGCAGACGGATTGGCTCAAAGTCGGACGCGCGCTGGATCCGCGTGGCTGAGTTTGGGCTGGGATGGGTGGAAATGGGCAGGAAATAATGCAGACGCGTTTGCTTTGGGAGAGCATTTTTTCAACGTCGACGAGGCGCTGGAATTGTTGGATAGCCTGTTGGTACATGGGCAGCAAGGGCACGTGCTATGCATGAAGGGGGACTTCGTCAAACGCTTGAGTGCCGCAAAGCACGGCAAGCGCAGTGCGCCTTCGATACGCACGGGCGGAGATCAATCATCGGTTAAAGCTGCCGTGAAGAATTCGCTCGACGACCTCGTCGTCGGCCTCTGGACGGAGATGATGGGACGGCCTGTCGATCCGGACGATGAGTTCTTCGAACTGGGAGGCGATTCCCTGTTGGCGGTTCGTATCACGGGGGCGGTTCGCAAGCGCTGGGGCGTGCGTCTGCCGATGACCCTGTTCATGGAAAAGGCAACGCCTCGCCGGTTCGCTCGAGCCTTGTCGGAACAATTGGCGACGCAAGGGGAAAGCGCGATTGTCTCCGCGTTGCAGAATTCGGAATCGGGGCGAAAGGCTGCAGGCGGGGCGCGCCTGGCCGACCTGACGCCCGTGCTAAATGCAGCCGCGCGACTGATCATGGCTCGTACATGCTGCAATGTCGAAGCACCCGAGGCGGTCTTGCCCAAGCATGAACGCTTGTTTCAATACTTTAAGGAAATCGTGGACGACGATTCCAGACTTTCGTCAATAAGCCACGAGCGCATCGACTCTGAATTGCAGGCATTGGAAGCGCGATTGCGCGGCATGACCGACGAACCCGCCTACGAGGCGCTGATTTCTTGCGTCATTCAATTGGGAAAGAAGATGGATCGGATCGTTCAAGGATTCGATTCGGCATTGGAGATCCTGTTCGAAGGCGACGATCAGTCCTACGCGTCCATGGCCTACCGCCACATGCCAGAAGCGGCGAAGGTGCTCGACTGCCTGAGTGAACTAGGCGCCGCATTCGCCAGCCGAAATGCCGATCGGCCGTTACGCGTGCTCGAGATCGGCGGCGGCTTGGGGGTGGCGACGGAGAAGCTGATACCGCAACTTCCGGCCGGCACTGAGTATATTTTTAGCGATATTTCTATTAGCTTTTTTCCTGAGATCCGCGATAGGTTTCCGCACATCACATGCGAGCTGCTGGATTTGGATGCCGTAGATCTAGCCGGGCAGTTCCAGGGTCGAGGTCCGTTCGACCTCATCGTAGGAGCGAACGCTTTGCATTGCGCGAAGTCGGTTGCGGGAGCGTTGCAGCGGCTTAAACCTCTGCTTGCGCCTGATGGCGCTCTGTTGCTGATGGAGGCGCTGTACAATGAGCCGTGGCACCTCATTGCCATGGGGCCTTTGGAAGGCTATTTGAGCTGCACGGATTTTCGATGCGCGCAGCCCGGGCCATTTCTCTCCATACCTATTTGGCGACGGATACTCTCCGAAGCGCAATTCGATATGCAGATGGATATTTCCGATATCGCGCGTTACGAGGGGTTGGGTCAAGCTGCATTCTTGGCAACGACTCAAGAAAATCCCTCTCGGAAGATGGGCTAAGGAAAGACTTCTATGTTTCCAGCGGACTGGATTGATCTGTTGAACGAAATCGAAGCAGCGTCAGGCGCTGCCGACTCGGAGCAGGCCCTCGCGCCAGGCTTGGTGCATCACTTGCGCCGCAGTGGCTTGCTTGGGGCGACTGTGCCGAAAGAACACGGCGGTTTCGATTGGGGGGCAAGTCAAATCGGCCGTTTACACTACGAACTCGGCCGGCGCTGCACCTCCACGCGCGCCATAGTAACGGCGCATCAGCTGGTCGTCGAAGTACTCTGCCGATGGGGGACGCCAAGTCAAAATAGTCGCTGGCAACGACGGTTCGCCGACGGAACCGCTCTGGCGGCTTTTGCGCTTTCGGAGGAAGATGCGGGCGCAAATCCGGAGCGGATCTGTGCCAGTGCGGTGGCCGATGGCCCCGGATTTCGCTTGAGCGCCAAAAAGCGATGGATTACCGGCGCACGGATCGCCGATGCCATACTTGTGGCGGCATGCGTGGACGGTCAACCGACGGCATTTCTCGTAGAACTGCCTAATCCGTGCATAACAATACGCCCTATACACGATTTACTCGGGTTGCGCGGGGCGATGGTGGCAGAAGTCGAGTTTCGGGATGTGCCGGTTTCGCCGGAAGCCGTCGTCGGTCCGATCGGCAGTGGATTGCTGGCGATGGTGGGCACGGGTTTGGACCTGGGACGCTTCGTCACCGCATGGGGAGCTACGGGCATCCAGGCACAATGCTATCGTATCGTTCGGGAGTTCATGTTCCGGCCTGACGCAAGCGGGCGAAGACGCATCGATCATCAGCTCGTACGCCGACTGATGGCTGAGATGATGGTGAATCTACGTTCGAGTGAATTGCTTTGCAAGCATGCTGCGGAGCTTAGGGACTGTCGCAGTCCTGAGTCGGTCGGCGCCGGTATGTTGGCAAAGTATGCCTGCGCCAAGGCCGCAGCGGCGTCCACGAGAAACGCTGTGGAAGCCTTGGGCGCATTGGGCTGTTCTAGCGCCACACCGGTGGCGAGATTCTTTCGCGATGCGAAAGTACTCGAGATCATCGAAGGCACGAACGAAGTGCTTGAAGACGTAATGGGAACCTTTTGGCATGAGTGCTGCGAAACCTAATGTGTACAAGTGCGTCGTATGGGACTTGGACAACACGTTGTGGGAAGGCGTGTTACTCGAGTCCGACTCGGTCAAGCCCAAGGCGAACGTGATCCGCCTCATCCATGCGTTGGACGAGCGCGGCATCCTGCAATCCATAGCCAGCCGGGGTGAGGCGAGTCTGGCAAGCCAAAAAATCGCCGAACTCTTTGCGGACGACATTTTTTTTCATCCGCACATTACCTTTGAAGACAAGTCGAATTCGATTCGCGACATAGCCGCGAAACTCGATATTGGATTGAATTCCATCCTATTTGTCGATGACGATCCGTATGAGCGCGCCGAGGTGCAGCATGCGTTTCCCGCCGTCCACTGCATAGATGCGGCAGACCTCTCTTTGCTGGAATCGATCGCCGATCGTCCGCTCACCGAGTTCAGCGCGGACGCGCGTTCGCGGCGCGCCTACTACAAATCCAATCTCCTTCGTCAGCATGCCGAAGAGGCCCACACAGGCCATGAAGCAGAATTTAGACGAAGCCTGGATATGTTGCTGTCCTTGCGCCACGCCGAGCTGGACGACCTTGATCGGCTGCAGGAGCTGATCGCCCGCACCAATCAAATGAATACGTCGGGCCGCTACTTCGAACGGGAGTTATTGGAGCGGTACCTGCTGACCCGCGAAAAATGGATACTTGTGGGCGGCTACGCGGATAGATTCGGTTCGCTCGGCAGTGTGGCAATGTTTGTTATCAACAAGACGGACACGGTATGGGTGATCGAGTTAATGCTTGTCTCCTGCCGCGTCATTGCGCGAGGTGTGGGAGGCGCATTACTCGCCATGCTTTCCCAGCTTGCACTCGAGCATGACGTGCACCTGGAAGCCAACTACGTTCCGAATGAACGAAATCGCATCATGGCCATGACACTGGGCATGGCCGGCTTCGTCGAGCGCGCATCGACCGAGGCCGTGGTGCTGGAACTTGATCGCGTGCGCGCGTGTCCCTTGCCCACCGACGTTCGATGGCAGGTGCAATTTCCCTAGTCTTAGGTTCGCTGCGGTTGCCGTGGAATGAGGCACATATGCCATTGCCTCGGCTACACGGAATCGCGCGCTCCGAATTCGTCTGGACACAGGCGAATGCTAGTGGCTACGACCGTGGTTTCGGTGGGGCCATAAGTATTGATCCAGTCGCAGCGCGGCGCATTCTCGTGTCGCGCCCAGACTTTCCAGCGTAGCCATTCGGCTTTTTCGCCGCCCACGATCACCAGCCGCAAGCTCTTGCAAGTGTCCGCGGAAACCTCATCGAGCTGCTCCACCCAAGCGTGCCAGAACGCTGTGGGCAAGTCGGCGACGGTTACACGTTCCTTGTGCAAATAGTCGAAGAACTCCGTGTCGGGGGCCGAAAGATGTGTGGGACGGAGCACCAATGTAGCCCCGACTGACAAGGTGGGAAATATTTCTTCCACGGCCCCGTCAAAAGACAGCGCTGCAAACTGAAGAACCCGGTCTGCAGCATTTAGGTCGCAACGTTCGATGTGCGAATGGATAAGGTTGAGGACATTGCCATGTTCGATCATGGCGGCTTTCGGCGTGCCGGACGAGCCAGAGGTATAGCCCAAATAAGCCAGGTTAGCGGACGACTGCTCTATATCTGGGTTCCCAGTTGCTTCTTCGGACAGTCCTGACCAATCGAAATTTTCGTTAAGTCGCAAGATGCGAACGTGTTCCTGGATGGGAATGCCGGCGCGCGACGACTCCACGAGCAAAGCGCGCGGACGGCTGTCTTCAATGAAGAACGCCATCCGTTCGACCGGTGAAGCCGGATCAATGGCTACGTAGCAGGCGCCCGCTTTCAGTACGGCCAAAACTGCGACAATGGGGTTGAATCCACGCTCCAGGCACACGGCAACACGGTCGTCGGGCTCAATGCCAAGACGAAGCAATTGATGAGCAATATAGTTTGAGCGCTTGTTCAGTTCACCGTAGCTCAACGTCTCATCACCAAATCGGAGCGCGCAAGCGCCGGGGGTGGCTGCGGCGTGGCGTTCAAACAGGTGCTGGATTTGTTGTTGCGGCGGATAGTCAACGTGGGTCGCATTTACCTCGTACAGCAGCCACGCCTGTTCTTGCTCGTCGAGCATATTCAGTGAACACATGGGGTTCTGCGGCCGATTGGCAAGCTCCGCGGCGAGTCGCTTGAAATGCCCCGCCATACGCTCGATCGTCGATGAGTCGAACAGATCAGTGCTGTATTCGATCACGCATCCGAAGCTATGGGCTGCCTCCGTGATCGTTAGAGTCAGGTCGAACTTCGCGTTTGGCAGCAATTCGCTTATTGGTTCGAGCAGAAGGCCTGGAATGGTTTCGGGCGCTGCGTTTGGCTGGTTTTGCAGCACGAACAAGACATTGAAGAAATTGGTCGACCCCCGCTCTGGCCGTAACACGTCGAGCAGTTGTTCAAACGGGAGGTCCGGATGGGCGTAAGCATCCAGAGCCGTGGCCCGCACTTGCTCCAGAAGTTGAGCGAACGTCTGGTCGCCGTCGATTTCTAATCGCATGACTAGTGTGTTGAGGAACAGGCCTATCAGGCCTTCCACTTCCGTACTGCTGCGCTGCGTGATCGGGGTGCCGATGCAAATGTCTCGTTGTCCGCTGTAGCGGGCTAGCAGCACGCCGAAGACGGCCAGAAGCTGCATGAAAGGCGTGCAATGAGCCTTGACACCCGCACCGTTCAACGCGTCGACGGTAGCCCGGTCAAGTTGGAAGAAGAACGTCGCACCGCGATAGCTCGGCATCAAAGGCCGAATTCGATCGAAGGGCAGGTAAACGTGTTGGGACGCGCCACTGAGCTGCTTTGTCCAGTAGCCGAGCTGGCGACGAATCTCGTTGCTTTCCGCTCGTTGTCTTTGCCAGCGCGAGAAATCGACGTATCGAATTGGCAACGCGGGGAGAGAGGGAAGGACGCCGTGACAGAACGACAGGTACATCTGGCTCAACTCGGCGGACAATATCCCTAAGGACTGGCCGTCGCAAACGATATGATGCATGGTCAGCATCAAAACGTGTTCTTGGTCGTCCGTGCGCAGAAGATTGAGCCGCAGCAATGGCGCCTGGGTTAGATCGAAAGCTTTCTGTCCATCCTGTTGAATCAGGGTGCGTATGATCGCTTCGCGCTGAGACAGATCAAGGTAACGAAGATCGCTCCGTTCGATCTTCACGTCGACTTGCGTGGCGATGTCCAGATACGGGTTTCCATCCACGCTCAGAAACGATGCGCGAAGGATCTCGTGCCTTTCCACGATTTGTTGAAAAGCGGACTCTAGCGCTACGGTGTTCAATTCACCGCGAATGCGAACTGCCAGCGGCATGTTGTAAGCGGCGCTTCCCGGGTTCAGTTGATCAATGAACCAGAGTCGTTGCTGCGCATAAGACAACACCAGCTTTTCTCCTTGCGGTTCTCCTGCCGCACTTGGAGAAAGACGATCATAGTCGCTCGGCGGCGCCTGCTCCAAACGGGCCAGGAATCGTTCGATCGTCGGAGCATCGAAAAGGAGGCGCAGCGGGACTTGGCGACCGAGTAGGCCCTCAGTGCGCGCGACAACCTGGATGGCAGATAACGAGTGTCCACCGAGTTCGAAGAAGTCATCGCTCATACCCACGCGCTCGACCGAGAGAACCTTTTGCCAAATATCAGCCAGCTGCCATTGAAGCGACGTGGCAGGCGCGACGTATTCTCGCGAGGTGCGGAGTTCATCTGGTGTGGGCAATGCAGCCCTGTCCAGCTTCCCGTTGGTCGTCGTGGGGAAGGACTCAACGACGACGAATTGCGAAGGCACCATATATTCCGGAAGGACGTCTGCAAGGATCTGCCGCAGACCGATTGACGTCAGCTCATATCCGGGCTGCGGCTGCACATAGGCGACCAATCGTGCGCCTCGATCGGCTTGCTCGTGCAGCACAACCGCGGTGTTGCATACACCGGCGACCCGGGTCAAAGCCGACTCGATTTCGCCCAGTTCGACGCGAATTCCGTGCAGCTTTATTTGTGAATCGTTGCGCCCACAATATTCGATGGCGCCATCGGGGCGAAAGCGCGCAAGGTCGCCGGTCCGATACATCCTCTCGTGCGGGCTCTCGCCAAATGGGTTTCGCACGAAGCGCTCGGCGGTGAGTTCGGCGCGGTTGAGATAGCCACGAGCGACTTGAATCCCGCCTATGTATAGCTCCCCAATCATGCCGATCGGTGCCGGCTCAAGGAACTCATCAAGGATATATATCTGAGTGTTGGCTATCGGCCTGCCTATAGGGACTGCCGCTTCGTTCGGCGCCGCTCGACAGGCCCAGTGAGTTACGTCGATGGCAGCCTCCGTCGGGCCATACAGGTTGTGTAGGGCGACGGCCGGCAGTTTGCTTAAGAAATGGTCTTGAAGCGAGGGCGTCAGCGCCTCACCGCTACAGAGCACCTGAAGCAATGGTTTGCACGCGTTGGGAGCAAGATATTGCAGAAAGGTCTGCAACATAGAGGGGACGAAGTGGATGTGGGTAATTTGCTCCTGTTCGATGACACGTGCCAGGTAAAGAGGATCCTGATGCCCCCCAGGACGCGCCATGACTAGGCGTGCGCCGACCGACAAGGTGAGGAAGAACTCCCAGACGGAAACATCGAAGCCAAACGGGGTCTTTTGCAGAACCCGATCGCTGGTGGATAAATTGAATTCCGCACGCGCCCACAGCAGTCGATTGACAACGCCATCGTGTTGATTCATTACTCCCTTGGGCTGGCCGGTCGAGCCTGAGGTGTAAATCACATAAGCGAGATGATGCGGCATCAGCCCGCGGGCGCGCGCATCCGGGTCGTGTTCGCATTGCTCACTAAAATCATCCTGTTCGACATCGAGAATTGCAATCGCTGGATCGAGCGCGGGAACTACCAACGATTTGGTCGCGAGATGAAGCAGGATGGCGAGCGGGCTGCAATCCTTGAGTAGAAACCTAAGCCGCGCAGGAGGATGGTCCGGGTCCAACGGAACATAGGCGGCTCCAGCCTTAAGCACAGCAAGCAGAGCGACCACCATAGCCTCGCTGCGCTCCATGCATACGGCTACGCGATCGTCGGGAGCGACATTCAGCTGCAAGAGACGATGGGCCAGGCGGTTAGCCTTGCGGTTCAGCGCGTCGAAGCTTATGTGCTCGCCGTTGCATACCAGCGCAATAGCCCGCGGCGTTCGCTTAACCTGCTGCTCGAACATTTCGTGAAGTAGAAGATCTTGCGTGTACGGCAACGCTGTCGCATTGAAGCTCTTGAGCAGGGTTTTCCTGTCCAATTCGTCCAGAAAGGCAAGGCGACCGATTGGCAGATCTGGTCTGGCTGCAATCGAAGTCAACAATTGAATAAATTGTTTGATCATTCGCGTGATCGTTTCGCGCTCGAATAGTTCGGTACTGTACTCGAACGAACCGAGTAACTGACCTTCTGATTCAACGCAGTACAACGTCAGATCGAATTTCGCTTTGGTGGTCTCTTGCGCTAGCGATTCGATCGTCAAGCTTGGTAGTACCAATTTTCCAGACGGCGCATTCTGCAGAACGAGCATGGCCTGGAATAGCGGAGAGGTATCACTCTGATACCTCTTGATTCGCGATTCGACCAATTGTTCGAATGGCATGGCTTCGTGAGCGAAGTCGTCCAGCACGCTATCCCTGACCTGATCCAAGAGCGACACGAAGCTCTGTCGATGGTCTACGGATGTGCGGATGACCAATGTATTAAGGAAGAATCCGATCAACGGCCGCACTTCGGCCGGATTGCGGTTCGCGATCGGAGTTCCGATACAGATGTCGCTTTGACGGCTCATGCGCGACAAAAAAACGCAAAACGCCGCCATCAAAAGCATGAATGTCGATGCTTTACGAGTTTTGCCTATCTTCAATAACGCTGAAGAAATCTCGCGAGGGATCACAAAATCCTGCGCCGCACCCGCGTGGGTGGACTTGGATGTGCGTCTTTTGTTGGTTGTCAACGCAAGCGCGGGCGAGGCGCCGTCCAATCGACGTCGCCAGTAATCAAGCAGTTTGGCCGAGGCTTCGGTGTTTGCACCCTTGCGTTGCCAAATCGCGAAATCAGCATATTGAATCGGCAAATCCGACAACGGCGAAGGTTCATGGCGGGCAAATGCCTCGTACAAGGCACCAAGCTCCGCTACGAGAAGTCCTTCGGACCAGGCGTCGTATACGATGTGATGGATAGTGAAATGGATGATGTGCTCTTCGCAGGATAGACGAAACAGTAGCACCCGGAGCATTGGGCCGGTCGATAAATCGAACGGTGCGTCCGCTTGCTGCCGAGCCTGCGCATTCAGTTGTTTCTTCTGTTGCGCCGACGGGATATTTTCCAAGTCCACGATCGGCATCGGCAGATCGAAATTCGTGCAAACTTTCTGCCACGGCACGCCATCCTGCATACCGAATACCGTGCGAAGTACCTCATGTCGCCGCGCTACCTCTTGGAGGCTGCGTCGAAATGCTTGCGCATCGAAAGGTCCCGTTAAACGAAGCAATTTTGAGATGTTGTAACTCGTCTGTTCCGGATCGAGTTGATGAAGAAACCACAAACGCGCTTGGGCAAATGACAGCGGCAGCGGCTCGTTGTCATTCTTAGAGCTATTCGGAATTTGGCGGCCCTCCACTTGGATTGAAGAGCCTTTCAACCGCTGCGCAAGCAGCGAACGCTTGACCGAAGACAAGTTGTCATCAATAGCCATGTAAGCGCTTCCGTATTGATCTGATGTAGTTTCGCTGCCTCGAACCGCCTCTCAACGTTGCCGCTCGGCGCCCATCTTCTTATCCCTGCGGGCACTTTGCGCCACAACGGCAAAAAACGTCTATCCCGGTGTCAGAGCTTACGGGGCAGCCTCCGTCGATAGAAAGTCGATGCGACGACAAATCCGTCAATGTCATGCTCGTAAACATAGCGTACGAGATCGGAAAGCCGATTGATGAACCCCGCGCCCGAGAAGTTCAACGACGTGTTGCACAAAACGCCCAGGCCGCTGATGGTTTTGAATTCGCTAAGCAGGCGGTGTAGCGCTGGATTTTGTTCCTCGGTTACCGATTGCGAGCGCGCCGTGCCATCGACATGCGTTACGGCCGGGATAGTGTCGGACAGGACTTCTTGGAAAAACAGCATGTACGGGCTGGCAGTGGCGGGACTAAAGAGCTTGCTCAGGTCCTCCTCCAGGCAAACAGGCGCTATCGGCCGAAACATCTCTCGATTTTTGATTCTATTGAGGCGTATACGCATGTCTGCCGACGAAGCCGATGCCAATAGCGATCTATTTCCCAACGCGCGCGGCCCGATTTCGCATCGCCCCTGCACCCAAGCCAGTACGTCGCCATTATGGAGGCACTTGGCGATGTGCTGATAATCGAGAGGCGTGGCCTCGAAGGCGCTTAGATCGGCATCATCGAACAGAAATTCCTCCCCGGCATAGACATTCCACCGGAGCTTTGCCTCGCCTGAATAGAAATGCATCGCGTCAATCGCAGTGCCAATGCCCGCACCCATGTCGTTGGTGCAAGGCGGGACGAATACATCGGAAAACTGACCGCTGGAACGCCATGCACTGTTCCAGTCGCAGTTCAGACCGCATCCTCCTGAAATCAGTAGCGGCAGCCCGGTCTGGAGATTTTCCTTTGCGTAGTCCATGAATCTCCGAAGTATTTCCTCGGAGTGCACTCGCGCAAGATCTTTGAACTCTTGCGACTCGACCCCGATATTGAAATAGGGGCTATTAGACAGATGAGCCTTCGGATTCGGAATCGACTCCACATCTGCATTCAGAACGATGTCAATCAATTCCCGCTGCTGCGGACTGGCCGTGCCGGCTCTTCCATATGCCGCCAACGCCATCAATTTTCCGGGATCCTCTGCGCGGAGCGTGGTACGATCGGGCGCATACTTTGGATCGGCAAGTGCATAGAGAAATGCATATCGTCGGCCAGGGTAGGAGAGCACGTCGCCAATCTTGTGGATACGAACCTCGGAATCGACGTAGTAAAAAGCGCCGATGTTTCCCTCGTAAACCAAGGCGTAGCACGGCTGGCCTTGAGGCCAGGGCGAAAGTCCGTAGCTGCACATGACATGCGCGCGCTCGTGGGAGGAGGAGAAGGTCTTGATCTTTCTCCCAAGAAACGTTTGATCTGTGCTACTGACCGCATCTATCCCGTAGTACCCGCTGCCAACGCTGGTTCGAACGTCTCCCGGACCCTCGAACCAACCCGAGAGAGCTACAACGTCGGGGAAGTCCGGCACGTACTCGAATGCGCGAAGATAATGCTCCGGTGACAGTCCCGCATACCTGGCTTTACTGTCCTTCTCGGCTTCGAACGAAAATATAAGTTCTGAGTCGCGAACATAAACGATATGTCCATCATGCCCCGCCTTGAACGAAAGAATTTTCACTGTCGAATCACCATGACGCCGCGTGTACAGAACATGTGTCACCACTTAGCAAGTTATCTTGCGAGGCGGTACCTCGAAAGCTGCCTTATTCCCTTCCTTCCATCGAGAATGTGCCGCGCGCGACTTCGGAAGTTATATGGCGCATAAAGGCCCCAAAATCGCCTCCCTGAGCGAATACTCCCGTCGCCTGTTCCATACAGGCGAACCATGCGCGCCGCGCGCTGTGAAGCGGCCCGTTGCTCGCATCGCCACTGTCGCATAGGCTCATCAAGTCTTTCGACGACGCGATCGGGACATGGAAGCGCGCTGCATACGTTTCATGCAGGAGCGTCAGACTCTGCAGCAGAAATTCGGGAAGTGTGGGTACCTTGACGGCGTATGCCAAGTGGAGGGAGTCTTCGATGGTCGCTGCGGAGTGCCACGTTCCGGCCGGGAGGAATAGGCAATCGCCCGCTGACAATTCAAGCTCCGTATAGGTGTGCGGCACTTGCGACGCTGGAATACTCGTGAGCCCCAACGCGCCGCATAGTGAAGGATCCATCCCCTTGCGCCAACTGTCGTAGCCGGTGGGTGGAACGGTCGGTCGGTCGAAGTATTGGTTCTTCGCGATACGGAAGCTTTTCCTGCCCGCAACTTGAAGTATGAATAAGTGATGCCTATCCCAATGCCACCGCAGCCCATATGAGGGTTTGGCGGCGAATGCGAGCCAAAAGCGCTCAAGCACCGGAGCAGGGAGCACCACAGGCAGGTCGAGCTCCGTGTCAAGCGCGTTGGCAAACTGCGGGAGAGGCTCTTCCGATAGGCCGCCCATGTACACCGTGCGGCCTTGACGCAGCGAGATTAAAGCTTCTTCCTGGGAAGCCCCGAATGCTTGTGATACGAGGTTTTTACCATTCTGGTCCGGCTTGTCCACGCGGTATTCGCCGCACTTCATGTGTAGCGCATCGGCCGGCGAGAGAAACAACGGGTTTTCGGCAATCTCCGGCAGGCGAGAAAGCGACGCGCTCACGTAAAGCGATTCGTGAAGCCAGTAGCGTGAAAGAAATTCCTGCAGCGTTGTTCCTGTAAAAAATCTTTCGATCAAAGACATGAAGAACTCCCTGAGTTTGGTCGCACTATCTGACGCTATCAAACGGCGCAAAGATTGCAGCTGCGGCTTCGAGTCTATAGATAGCCATTCTGTTAATCTCATCCTCGGAAGAGGCGCTGCGCGAAACGGTCGATCTCCACTCTGATCGTGGCCACCACCGGCAATATGGCGAGTGAGCGGCTCAATCGTGAAAGCTGTACTAACGCACCGGTGATGTCAACCTCGACACAGGCACGAGGAGTCCACCGACAGAACTGCCTCTGACAAACTCGGTGCGGATCGTTGGTCCGGTCGGTAACGGTAAAATGCGCCCGCCGCACGGCTGGCTTGGAGAAGACGTTGAAAACGTAACCTGGTTCTGCAACTTGTGACTGGCATACTTAGATCTCCACTTGCGCGCCCAGCACAATCATGCGGTTTCCAGGAATGCAGAAGAAGGTCGTGGCGGGACTCGCGTTTCGGGCAAGGAAGGAGAACAGCTTGTCGCGCCACAGTGACATGCCGTGGCGACGGGCCGATACGACGGTCTCGCGACTCAGGAAGAAAGTCGTATCCATCATGTCGAAATTCAGATCCTTCGTTCTGCAGTTCTGCAAGGCTTGAGGGATATTTGGCTCCTCAGAGAAGCCAAAGCGCAGTACTACGCGATAGAATTTGTGTCCGAGCGCAGTGATTTCGGCACGCTCACCGTGTTCCGCTAATGGCGTATCCAGCGACTCCACAGTCAGAAGAATGTTGCGCTCGTGGAGTACCTTGTTGTGCTTGAGGTTGTGCAGCAATGCATTTGGCACATTGCTAGGGTTAGCCGTGAGGAAGATAGCCGTTCCCGGCACGTGCGGCGGCGGATGCGCGACAACGCTCTCGATGAATGGCTCAAGCGCCAGGCCCGATTGCTTCAATTCGCGCAGCAAGAGTTCGCGCCCTCTGCGCCATGTGCTCAAGATGAGGAAGGATCCCAGGCCAAGGACCAGGGGGAACCAACCGCCTTCGGCAATCTTGAACGCGTTTGCCCCTAGCAGTGACAGATCAATGGAGATGAATAACAGTCCGACGGCGATAACCAAAGTGCGGTTCCATTGCCATAAGCGGCGCTCGACGATCAGGGCGAGCAGCGTGGTTATCAGCATTGTGCCGGTTACGGCAATGCCATAGGCGGTGCCGAGATTCTCCGAGCTGCGAAAACCCAGGACGGCCGCTATGACGAAAACCAGCAATGTGCGATTGACTGCGGGTAGGTAGATATCGCCTCGTGTTTCGCGTGACGTGTGCTTGACTTCCATGCGCGGCGCAAAGCCGAGTTGGATAGCCTCGCGCGTCATCGAGAATGCTCCGGAGATCACCGCCTGAGAGGCAATGATGGCGGCGCTCGTTGCCAGCACCAGCATGGGGATCCGCAACGCATTCGGCACCAGAAAATAGAACGGGTTGGCTATCGCTTCGGGGTTGTTTAGCAACAATGCGCCTTGACCAAAATAGTTCAGCACAAGGGCAAACGAAGCCAGGCCGAACCATGCTGCCCGTATTGGCTGCTTGCCAAAATGGCCCATATCAGCGTACAGCGCCTCGCCGCCAGTAATCGCAAGCACGACGCCACCGAGAGCGAGAAAGCCATGAAGACCATTCTTTAGAAAGAACGCGACACCGTAGTATGGATTCAGAGCCATCAGCACATGCGGCATGGCGATCAGCTCCTTGGCGCCAAGAATGGCTATGGTGACAAACCATAGCAACATCGTGGGTCCGAATATTGAGCCGACCTTGCCGCTACCGCGGTTCTGGATAAGAAACAAAGTGAGCAGGATAGCGACGGAAACTGGGACTACGAAATGGCCCAGTGAGGGCGCTGCCACTTTAATGCCTTCGACCGCGCCGAGTACGGACATCGCTGGCGTTATTACACCGTCACCGTAAAACAGCGACGCACCGAGCAGGCCTAGCACGACGACAATGTGATGCATTCGGTTGTTGCCGCGAACGCCCCGTTGAGCGAGCGCCATTAGAGCTAAAATGCCGCCTTCGCCCCTATTGTCGGCGCGCATGATGAAGACAATATATTTAACCGAGACAACGAGTACCAGCAGCCAGAATACGAGAGATAGCACTCCGAACACGTTCGCCTCGGAGATGGCAAGATTGGTGCCACCAAAGGTGTTCCGGATGGTATATAGAGGGCTGGTGCCAATGTCGCCAAAGACAATTCCAAGCGCCGCAATAGCCTTGCGGACCAAAGCCTTGTTGTCGCCGCCATTCATCGATATTTGCCCTGCATTCGGATTAGCGATCATCTGAACAAAACGATTTCAGCGCGCGGCGCGAAACTATTTGTGGGTTCGTCTTCATGTCGATCGCGCCAGCATTCGTTTTCGGAGGGATCACTCGGCTATACCACCGCCTCTGCTTCAGGCGCACATTCCTGCCGCGGTTCGCAATTAATTGCGCACTGTCCACAGGCAAACTGCCAACCGAGGAACGAAAAAGAGGGGTGTGATTCGCGGCCGAGCTTATGTATGTACGGGTATACAAAGTGTAAGTCTCTTCGCTGGACAGGTTGCTGCCGTGAGGATCGGTTAACAGCGCCGTTGAAGGCCTTCCGTACCTTGATCGCTCGATTTCGCTTTAGTACTGTAGCATGGGGTTTGCTGATTACTCCGTAGCTCTAGCCGCGAACGTGCGATTCTGAGACGTGCAGCGGCGAAGATCACGCTGCCTTCGTTCGCGGATGCCATCATGGCGATCAACTTCGTGCAATTACAGAAAGCTTGTCGATGGCCGAGTTCATTCAACAGTATTGATACCAAAGCTCAAGCGCTATCGCGCTCTGAGTCGCGTGAGCGCGGGCACTATGACGTCGTTCGCGCCTCCGTTGCCATTGGCGGATTTACTATCGGTACCGTGTCTCCCGTCACAATTCTATGCTGACCAGCTAACCGGCGCGACACATCTTCGATGTGACCATTCGACTTCCGACTAGACTCGCCTTGCCGATTCGATGGCATGATCATCGGTACACGAGGTGACGAAAAGCCTGAGCGTACGCGCGGCCGCCGAAGGTCGCGCGGGGGAGTGACTATGGCTTCTTAGCGCCTCTAAGCGCTGTCGACGGGTGCCATAGCGTGCGGTCAAACGGAAGAAATTACGTACTACTGCCCAGCCTGGAAGATGAGGCTTGTGGACAGCGTTTGGGAGAGCGCCAATGCCGCGCCAGCGTGCTCGGCGGAGATCAAACCTGGACCGGCACGCCGTACAGAGCGAGATGTGATGGAGTGCGAAGCGCCGAGTGCGGGGCGGTGACGACGATGTTCTGTAAACCGAAGAAGAAGGCGAACTTCTCTGACGCACTTACGTAGCGACTATGGCCGAGCACATGCTCTCGCTGCGAACCGTGTGGCGACGTGATCTTTGCGCGCGCTGAGCGTTCTCGCATGGGCTGCTGCTCAAGGCGCTACGTCAGTACGATCAGTGAGGCTTCACTGTGTCGGCGAGGGGCAAGTTCCTTCGCGGCAAATTGCTGACGTATCGGTCAAACTGTCCTAGGATTCGATGGGGCTGATCGGAATGACACACGTATTGTCCGCAGTGGATCGCGCACTCCAGTGGAGCCGATGATGGAGAGTTAGTTAGACTGACTTGATTGAAGACGTATGGCAGTAGTTGAAGATGCTCGCTCTTGGCGATCAAGACTAGGGTCGAGTTCTGGCAAGCCGCAGGCGCGCCGCCAATTTGATGAGGATCAGTGATATGGTCGGACAACGGTCGGTTGATCAAATTGCGGTCATCGGCATGGCGGGAAGATTTCCTGGGTGTGACGATGTCGATGCCTTTTGGACAAATCTTTGCGCCGGCTTAGACATGATTCGCCATCTCGACGATGAAGAATTGTCAGCCGCGGGTGTCGACGCGAAGACACTGGCCGACAAGAACTACATTAAGCGCGCGGCAACAGTCCGCGATTCGGACCTCTTCGATGCATCTTTCTTCGGCATAACCCCGCGCGAGGCTGCCTTAACCGACCCGCAGCATCGGCTATTTCTCGAAGCGGCTTGGGAGGCGCTGGAAAGTGCGGGTTATGCGCCGACCGCCGAAGCTTCTGCTATTGGAGTTTTCGCAGGCGTCGCAACGAACGGTTATTTCCTAGGCAACCTCCTGGGCGAGTCGCAAGCAGACATGTCCGCCGCAGCGATGCAGATGCTTGTGGGCAACGAAAAAGATTTCCTCTGCACTCGGGTCGCCTACCATCTCAATCTCACCGGACCAGCCGTATCGGTGCAGACGGCGTGTTCGACTTCTTTGGTTGCCGTGCATATGGCTTGCCAGAGCATTCGCAACGGTGAATGCGAGATGGCGCTGGCCGGGGGGGTATCGGTGACAGCCCTGAAGCCTCAAGGTTACCGGTACGTCGAGGGCGGTGTTACTTCCAGAGACGGGTATTGTAGGGCATTCGATCGACGCGCCTCCGGCACGGTGGGAGGGGATGGATTGGGAGTAGTCGTATTGAAGTGCCTCTCCTCTGCATTGCGGGATGGCGATACTGTGCACGCCGTCATCTGTGGCTCCGCCACGAACAATGATGGCCTGGACAAGATTGGCTTCACTGCGCCCAGTGTCAACGGCCAAGTTGCCGTCATTCAAGAAGCACTACGAGCGGCAGGACTATCCGCGGACGCAATCTCTTATGTAGAGGCGCATGGCACCGGAACCGTACTTGGCGATCCGATCGAAGTGCGGGCGTTGGAAAATGCATTCGCATTGTCGGGAGCTGGGTCGCGCAAGGCGCGTTGCGCGCTGGGTTCGGTGAAGACGAACATCGGACATTTGAACACGGCAGCGGGGGTGGCGGGCCTGATCAAGACGGTGCTTTCGCTCAAGCATCGGCAGATTCCGCCAACGCTGCATTACGAGTCGGCCAATCCACACATCGACTTTGCAAACAGCCCGTTCGAAGTGAACGCGACCCTTCGGGCGTGGGAGGTGGACACCGGGCCGCGCCGTGCGGGCGTGAGTTCGTTCGGCATTGGCGGAACAAATGCACATGTGATCGTGGAAGAGTCGTTGCAGGAAGCGAGCGAAGCGAGTGAACGGCCGGTACACGTTGTGTTGTTGTCGGCACGCACGGCGGGCTCGCTGGAAGGAATGAGCGGGAAGCTGTCGAAGTATTTGCGAACGACGCAGGCAGATTTGGCGGATGCGGCGTACACGAGTCAAGTGGGGCGAAAGCATTTCGCACTGCGACGCGCCGTGGTTTGCCGCACGGGGGGGCAAGCGGCGGACGCGCTGGAGTCGCGGGCGTTAGAGGCGGCGACGGCGGTGAAAGGCCCGTCGGAAGTGGTGTTCCTGTTTCCGGGGCAGGGTAGTCAGATGGTGAACATGGGGCGCGAGCTGTACGCGCACGAGGACGTATTTCGAGAAGAATTGGACCGGTGTCTTGAGCAGTTGGGTCGCTGGCAGGGAGAGGGGCTGCGGCAAATTTTGTTTCCGGCGGCGGGAGACGAGACGCAAGCGCAAGAGCAGCTACGGCGGACATGCTATGCGCAGCCGGCGTTGTTCGCAGTGGAATATGCATTGGCGAAACAACTGGCATCGATGGGGATCGAGCCGGCGGCCATGATTGGCCACAGCGTCGGTGAATATGTGGCGGCCTGCCTGTCGGGGGTAATGAGCCTGGAAGAGGCCTTGTATGTGGTGTGCCGGCGTGGGCAGCTGATGGAATCGCTGCCAGGCGGGGTGATGCTGTGGGTGCAAGCAACGCCGACGCAGTTGAAGCCACTGCTGGGCGAGGAGATGTGGTTGTCGGGGTTGAATGCACCGCAGTTGTGTACGGTGTCGGCGAGCGAGACGTCTGTGGGTGAGCTGGAGCGCCGATTGAAGGATGCGGGCTTGGTGCACCAGCGACTGCAGACATCGCATGGGTTTCACTCGGGCCTGATGGACCCGATGTTGGCGTCGTTCGCCGACTGTCTGAAGGGAATGGAGCTGAAGGCACCGCAGCGTCCGTACCTGTCGAACGTGAGTGGCGATTGGATCACGGCAGCCGAGGCGTGCGAGGCAGGTTACTGGGTATCGCATATACGCGAACCGGTGCAGTTCAGTGCGGGTCTGTCGAAGTTGTTGGAAGGCGAGAACCGGGTGTTGCTGGAAGTGGGTCCGGGGACGGCGCTGACGGTATTGGCGCGGCAGCAGAAGCCGGATGTGAAAGCGTTTGGCGTGTTGCCCTCGGCGCGCAGCGGGTCGAGTGCCCAGGAAAGTTGGTGGGAGGCGATCGCTGCCTTGTGGGAGAGCGGCGTAGAGGTGGATTGGAAGCAGACCTACGGACAGGAGCGGCGGCGGCGTATTCCGCTGCCGAGCTACGTGTTCGAAAGGCAGCGCTATTGGATCGAGGGGGCGACGGCCGATCGGAAGGTAGCCAGCGCCGCGCCCGAAAGGCGAGGTGAGGGCATCGATAATTGGTTTTATGCGCCGAGCTGGAAGCGCACGGAAGGTGCCCGCCGCGGCGAACCGGAGCGGAAACGCCATCTCGTGCTAACCGACCGGTACGGTCTGGATCAGCATTTTGTGACGCAACTGAAGGCATGGGAAACGGACGTGCTGATGGTTGAGCCGGGTGAGCTGTTCGAGCAGAGCGGGACGAACAACTGGCGACTGGACCCGAGAAATGCCTCACATTACGAACAATTGTTGCAGTCATTGCAATCGCAGGGCCGCTTGCCGGACCGGATCACCCACTTATTGAGTTTGACACCTGGCGAAGGGCCGGTAGAGGTGTCCCTGGACGATGGCGTGCACAGCGTGTATGCGCTATGTGCGGCCTACCAGAAACTGGGAATCGTGCAGCGGACACAGCTGACCGTGGTGAGCAACGGTGTGCATGCGGTGACCGGACAGGAAAAGCTGTACGCGGAAAAGGCGACGATACTTGGGCCGTGCCAAGTGGTGCCGTTGGAACAACCGCAGATCCGGTGTCGGCACATCGACGTGGAGATCGAGAAAGATTACTCACTGAGCGAAAAACAGAGCTCGCGGTTGGTGCGCGAAATATGCCGCGACGACGGGGCGGCGCGAGTGGCCTACCGCGGGAGCTATCGGTGGGAGCATGGGTACGAGGCGGTGACCCTGGAGCGCAGCGAGGTACCGGTGCTTCGCGACAACGGGGTTTATCTGATCACGGGAGGACTTGGCGGAATTGGCCAGTGCTTTGCCGAGTATGTGGCATCGACCGCGCGGGGCGTGCAGCTGGTCTTGGTTGGGCGCACGCCGCTGCCGGCAGAAGTGGACTGGCCGAGGTACATGGCGGATGCACAAGCAGACGAAGCACTACTGCGAAAGCTGACGCAGATCCAAGCCCTGCGTGAACGCGGAGCGCAGGTGCGATACGTGGCGGCGGACGTGGCTGTGGCAGCGGATGTCACTCGCCTGGCGGATGCGCTGCGCGCCGAAGGACTCTCGGTACACGGGATATTCCATGCCGCGGGCGTATCCGGGGCGGCGCCTGGAGAAGCTAACGACGAACGTGGCATGAACGTAATGATGGCGCCCAAAGTCGTGGGAACCCGCTTGTTGTTGCAAGCAATAGACCCCCTACCGCTTGACTTTGTGCTGCTGTGCTCATCGATGAGTACAGTAGCGCCTATTATTGGTCACTCCGCGTACAGTGCAGCCAACAGCTTCCTGGATACAGTGTCCTTCGAGCTACGCAGCCGTGGCGTCAATGCGACAGTTGTGAATTGGAGCACCTGGCAAGGCGTGGGCATGGCCGTTGACCACGCAATGCGCTTGCCGGCGGATCTGCGTGAGCAGCAGTTGATCTATCTCTCGCAGTGCATCGGGCCGAACGATGCACCGGCCTTGTTCGAGCGCATATTGAATTCCGGCCCCCTTCCGCAAGTAATCATTACTCCAGTCGATCTCGAATCGGTGAGAATCGGAACCAAAGCGCTAAACAAAGCCATCGCCACCCAAAACAGCGACAACCCAAATGGCACAAATATTTCGGGTGCGCGGCCCCTGCTGAAGACCGTCTACCAGGAGCCGGCGAATGATGTGGAACACGCTCTCGCGGAGATTTGGCAGGATCTGTTCGGCATCGAACACATCGGCAGAAACGACGACTTTTTCGAACTCGGCGGCCACTCGCTGCTCGCGACGCAAGTCGTCTACCGAGTTCGCAACGCGTTCGAAATCGACATGCCTCTGCGTGACCTGTTCGAGCTTCCGACCATCGCAGCGCTCGCTGAACGGGTGGAGGAAGTGGTGCGATTGGAGATCGAAAATATGTCCGATCTCGAGGCACAGCGGTTGGTAGATGAATTGAACGCCGGTACAGCAGCATGACGACAGGCCAAGGACTCTCTCCGGAAAAGGAGGCTCTGCTGGCTAAGCGGCTCAAGGGCGCGCTCGGTAAGCAGAACACTGCGATGGCTTCGGCGCGGCTGACGAATGCAGAGGAAGGAGCCCCGCTGTCGTTCGGACAGCAGCGCTTGTGGTTCATCGACCAGTTCGAGTCTGGGCAAACACATTACAACATTTCCCAGTCGATCCGCATGCGCGGAGCGCTAGACGTGAATGCCCTGCGACGGAGTTTGAACGAAGTGGTGCGGCGGCACGAAATGCTGCGCACAGTCTTTGAAATGAAGAACGGAGTGCCGCGACAAGTAGCCCACGCGCACATCGATATTCCGCTGCCCGTCGTCGATTTGGACGGCATGTCGGAAACAGAGCAGCGAGCGCGCGTTTCACTGCTGCGCCACGAGCAGGCGAGCCTGCGCTTCGATCTGACGACAGGTCCGCTTCTGCGCTTGCTGCTACTGAGCATCTCTCCTCTTGAACACGTACTTCTGTTCACCATTCACCACATTGCCTACGATGCCTGGTCGCAGGGTATTTTGATACGCGAACTCGGAATTCTGTATGAAGCTTTCACGCGCGGCGAGGCATCGCCGTTACCTGAACTCTCCGCACAATATGCCGATTATGCGCTGTGGGAACGGCGGTGGCTCGACGGCGAAGTAACAACACGGCAGTTGGGATACTGGAAAGAGCGTCTGGGCAACGCACCCCAATTGCTTTCCTTGCCGCTGGATCGGCCGCGGCCGCCGATTCAAACCCACAACGGAGAGGAATACCGGTTTTCGGTTGATCCGGTTATTTGCCAGAAGCTCAAGGGCCTTGCGCGCGAGAATCAGGCGACGCTATTCATGGTTTTGGCAGCTGCATTTAGCGTGTTCCTATCGCGCTACTCGGGGCAAGAAGACATTTGCATCGGCACGCCTGTGGCGAACCGAAACAACGCGGGCAGCGCTCCGCTCATAGGATTCTTCGTCAATACTCTGGTGCTTCGGACGCAAGTCGACTGGGAGGTCGATTTCAGCGAGCTTTTGAGGCAAGTGCGCAAGCATGCGCTGGACGCTTACGAGCACCAAGACCTGCCTTTCGAGCGCTTGGTGGACGGCCTCAAGCTGGAGCGCAACGTTTCGTTTTCGCCTTTGTATCAGGTAATGCTCGTGCTTCAGAACGCTTACTCCGATGATTTGCGGATCGGGGATCTGGATATCGAGGTCGAGATTGGCGAGCGCTTTGTTGCCAAGCACGACCTTACCTTGGACATCATGGAAATCGATGATGGGCTGTTATGTTGCCTTGAATACAACATCGATCTCTTCGAGCGGGAAACGGCCGCGAGAATGATGGATAATTTCGTCATCTTGTTGTCTTCGATCGTCGCGTCGCCGCGACATCCGATCGGTCGATTGAAATTGTTAAGCGACAGCGAACAACGGAAATTGCTACGAGATTTCAACGCGACACGCCAACGGTTTCCGCAAGATGTAACAATCCACCAACTATTCGAACGGTATGCGGCGCGTCATCCCGATGCCATTGCGCTCGAGTTTGAAGGCCTTGAACTTACCTACGCGGAAACGAATCGCAGAGCAAATCGGCTGGCGCACCATTTGATCGAGCAGGGAATCAGGCCTGGTGATCGCGTGGCTATTTGTATGGAGCGCAGCACTGAGATGGTGGTGGGACTCATTGCTGTGCTGAAAGCAGGGGCGGCTTATGTGCCTTTGGACCCGGACTATCCGATCGAACGCCTACAGTTCATGTTGGATGACAGCGAGCCTGCGTTGATGCTTGCTCATGAGCCGACGAGGCGCCAAACGTCCGAGCTGCGGAGTATGAGCGGCTGGGTCGTGGTCGATGCCGACGACACGGCATTTACTGGCATTGCACAGCATGATCCGGATTCGCATGCACTGGGCATCCACGCGCAAAACCTGGCTTACATCATATACACCTCCGGCTCAACCGGCCAGCCCAAAGGAGTGATGAATCAGCATGACGGCGTGGTCAACCGCTTGCTATGGGCGCAGCAGCAGTTCGCACTAACACCTACGGATCGCGTTTTGCAGAAAACCCCATTTTCCTTCGACGTGTCGGTGTGGGAATTCTTTCTCCCGCTGCTGTCCGGCGCGCGCTTGGTTCTGGCAAGTCCCCGTGGGCATAAAGACCCTCACTACCTGAGCTCCATCATCGCGCAGCGCTCGATCACGGTAGTGCACTTCGTGCCGCCAATGCTGCATGCGTTCCTTAACTATGGGGATATGCGTGCCTGCGGCACGCTTCGCCATGTATTGTGCAGCGGAGAGGCCTTGCCGCGAACCTTGCAGATAAGATTCCATGGCGAGTTACCGCGAACCTCCCTGCACAATTTGTACGGCCCAACCGAGGCCGCGGTCGACGTCACGTACTGGCATTGTCAGCCGGACGAACAGCACGGCTCGGTACCCATCGGTCGATCGATCGCGAACACGCAGATCTACGTTTTAGACAGATTCGGGCAGCCGGCACCAATCGGCGTCGTTGGGGAGCTCTATATCGGCGGAATACAGGTGGCTCGTGGCTATCTGAAACGTCCGCAGTTGACTGAGGAACGGTTCGTCGAAGATCGCCTTGGAGATCTTCCTGGCATGCGGCTGTATCGAACGGGCGATCTTGCGCGTTATGGCGCCGACGGCGTACTCGAATATTGTGGGCGCACCGATTTTCAGGTGAAGTTGCGCGGTTTTCGCATCGAGCTCGGAGAGATCGAAATGGCGCTCGCTCGCATTGTCGAAGTTTCCGAGGCAGCAGTCACCGTACTCGACGAGTCTGGCGACGACAAGCAACTGGTGGCTTATGTCCGAATGTCTGCATCAACTTCGAAGTCGGAACACGATTTGCGCCAAGCGCTAAGTTCAATGTTGCCCGAGCACATGTTGCCGGGACATATTGTCATGATTGATCGTTTTCCTCTGACTGCGAACGGCAAACTCGATCGCACCGCTTTGCCGCGTCCCGGGAAGAGAGTCACTAAAACGCCGAGTGAACCCTGTACTCCAACTCAGCGGTTGCTGTCTTCGGCCTGGATGGAAGTGCTCAAGGTCGAGGATGTGGGTATCCATCAAAACTTTTTCGAACTAGGTGGCCATTCATTGCTTCTGCTGCAGCTTCACGCCATTTTGTGTGCGCGCCTGGGAATACACCTGCAGATTGTGGACTTGTTCCAATACCCGACCATCGAAAAACTGTCTTGGTTTATCGACCGGCTCTCGGCAGGCGGCCTGTCATCAGTTGCGGGGGTTGAGCCACAGCAGGAGACGCCCCGTGCGAGCGTCGAGCCGCTTGTGGGCACGGACGGAGAATCCGTTGCTCGTTAGCAACGGCGAGCCTCACCCGTTTGACTGCGTATGCTGACCTATCAGGTTGCGATGCCTGTTGGTCTGTCCCTTTAAATTCGAGCTTGCGATGATTCTTTCATGACAAACGCATTCGAAAGTGGCTCAGCCCTAGGTGCGGATGCGCCGATCGCTATCATTGGGATGGCGGGTCGGTTTCCGGGAAGCCGCAACATCGATGAATTTTGGCAAAAGCTGTGCGCCGGGGTGGAATCGATTCGACGATTTACCGATGCTGAGCTGCTTGCCGCCGGCATCGACCCCGCCGTTCTGCACGATAAGGACTATGTAAAGGCCGCGCCGATGCTTGCCGACATCGAGCAATTCGATGCCGCCTTTTTTAGCTTGAGCTCCCATGAGGCATCGATCATGGACCCCCAACACCGGCTCATGCTCGAGATAGCATGGGAGGCTATGGAGCACGCAGGCTATGCGCCAGGAAACCATGGTGGTTTTCATACGGGCATTTTTGCTGGAGCGGCAGATAGCAGCTATTTTCTGGAGAATCTGTTTCACAACTCACGCATGGCGCTCGCCAACAGCGGGTTCCAGCTGGCTTTGGCGAATGGCAAGGACTTTCTCTGCAGCCGCATTGCGTACCATCTGAACTTGGACGGTCCAGCCGTCACGGTGCAGAGTGCTTGTTCAACGTCCTTGGTTGCCATCTATCTTGCATGTCGCAGCCTTCTGCAGGGAGGCTGCGACATGGTGCTTGCAGGGGGCGTGTGCATCAACCTGCTCACAGAGCGGGGTTACTTGTACACCGACGGCGGAGTCATGTCGCGCGATGGTCATTGTCGCAGCTTCGATGCTCAAGGCAACGGAACCATATTCGGCGACGGGCTAGGGCTGATTGTGCTCAAGCAGCTAGCTCACGCTCAGCGGGACGGCGATACCATTCACGCCGTCATCCGTGGCGCGGCCATCAACAACGATGGCTCGGACAAGCAGGGCTTTGCCGCACCTAGTGTTCAAGGCCAGGCGGCCGTGGTGCGCGATGCATTAGTCGCAGCGGGGATATCTTCTGCAGAGATTTCCTACATTGAGACCCATGGAACGGGCACTATAGTGGGCGACCCAATGGAAGTTTGGGCGTTGGAAAATGCATTCGCATTGTCGGGAACTGGGTCGCGCAAGGCGCGTTGCGCGCTGGGTTCGGTGAAGACGAACATCGGACATTTGAACACGGCAGCGGGGGTGGCGGGCCTGATCAAGACGGTGCTTTCGCTCAAGCATCGGCAGATTCCGCCAACGCTGCATTACGAGTCGGCCAATCCACACATCGACTTTGCAAACAGCCCGTTCGAAGTGAACGCGACCCTTCGGGCGTGGGAGGTGGACACCGGGCCGCGCCGTGCGGGCGTGAGTTCGTTCGGCATTGGCGGAACAAATGCACATGTGATCGTGGAAGAGTCGTTGCAGGAAGCGAGCGAAGCGAGTGAACGGCCGGTACACGTTGTGTTGTTGTCGGCACGCACGGCGGGCTCGCTGGAAGGAATGAGCGGGAAGCTGTCGAAGTATTTGCGAACGACGCAGGCAGATTTGGCGGATGCGGCGTACACGAGTCAAGTGGGGCGAAAGCATTTCGCACTGCGACGCGCCGTGGTTTGCCGCACGGGGGGGCAAGCGGCGGACGCGCTGGAGTCGCGGGCGTTAGAGGCGGCGACGGCGGTGAAAGGCCCGTCGGAAGTGGTGTTCCTGTTTCCGGGGCAGGGTAGTCAGATGGTGAACATGGGGCGCGAGCTGTACGCGCACGAGGACGTATTTCGAGAAGAATTGGACCGGTGTCTTGAGCAGTTGGGTCGCTGGCAGGGAGAGGGGCTGCGGCAAATTTTGTTTCCGGCGGCGGGAGACGAGACGCAAGCGCAAGAGCAGCTACGGCGGACATGCTATGCGCAGCCGGCGTTGTTCGCAGTGGAATATGCATTGGCGAAACAACTGGCATCGATGGGGATCGAGCCGGCGGCCATGATTGGCCACAGCGTCGGTGAATATGTGGCGGCCTGCCTGTCGGGGGTAATGAGCCTGGAAGAGGCCTTGTATGTGGTGTGCCGGCGTGGGCAGCTGATGGAATCGCTGCCAGGCGGGGTGATGCTGTGGGTGCAAGCAACGCCGACGCAGTTGAAGCCACTGCTGGGCGAGGAGATGTGGTTGTCGGGGTTGAATGCACCGCAGTTGTGTACGGTGTCGGCGAGCGAGACGTCTGTGGGTGAGCTGGAGCGCCGATTGAAGGATGCGGGCTTGGTGCACCAGCGACTGCAGACATCGCATGGGTTTCACTCGGGCCTGATGGACCCGATGTTGGCGTCGTTCGCCGACTGTCTGAAGGGAATGGAGCTGAAGGCACCGCAGCGTCCGTACCTGTCGAACGTGAGTGGCGATTGGATCACGGCAGCCGAGGCGTGCGAGGCAGGTTACTGGGTATCGCATATACGCGAACCGGTGCAGTTCAGTGCGGGTCTGTCGAAGTTGTTGGAAGGCGAGAACCGGGTGTTGCTGGAAGTGGGTCCGGGGACGGCGCTGACGGTATTGGCGCGGCAGCAGAAGCCGGATGTGAAAGCGTTTGGCGTGTTGCCCTCGGCGCGCAGCGGGTCGAGTGCCCAGGAAAGTTGGTGGGAGGCGATCGCTGCCTTGTGGGAGAGCGGCGTAGAGGTGGATTGGAAGCAGACCTACGGACAGGAGCGGCGGCGGCGTATTCCGCTGCCGAGCTACGTGTTCGAAAGGCAGCGCTATTGGATCGAGGGGGCGACGGCCGATCGGAAGGTAGCCAGCGCCGCGCCCGAAAGGCGAGGTGAGGGCATCGATAATTGGTTTTATGCGCCGAGCTGGAAGCGCACGGAAGGTGCCCGCCGCGGCGAACCGGAGCGGAAACGCCATCTCGTGCTAACCGACCGGTACGGTCTGGATCAGCATTTTGTGACGCAACTGAAGGCATGGGAAACGGACGTGCTGATGGTTGAGCCGGGTGAGCTGTTCGAGCAGAGCGGGACGAACAACTGGCGACTGGACCCGAGAAATGCCTCACATTACGAACAATTGTTGCAGTCATTGCAATCGCAGGGCCGCTTGCCGGACCGGATCACCCACTTATTGAGTTTGACACCTGGCGAAGGGCCGGTAGAGGTGTCCCTGGACGATGGCGTGCACAGCGTGTATGCGCTATGTGCGGCCTACCAGAAACTGGGAATCGTGCAGCGGACACAGCTGACCGTGGTGAGCAACGGTGTGCATGCGGTGACCGGACAGGAAAAGCTGTACGCGGAAAAGGCGACGATACTTGGGCCGTGCCAAGTGGTGCCGTTGGAACAACCGCAGATCCGGTGTCGGCACATCGACGTGGAGATCGAGAAAGATTACTCACTGAGCGAAAAACAGAGCTCGCGGTTGGTGCGCGAAATATGCCGCGACGACGGGGCGGCGCGAGTGGCCTACCGCGGGAGCTATCGGTGGGAGCATGGGTACGAGGCGGTGACCCTGGAGCGCAGCGAGGTACCGGTGCTTCGCGACAACGGGGTTTATCTGATCACGGGAGGACTTGGCGGAATTGGCCAGTGCTTTGCCGAGTATGTGGCATCGACCGCGCGGGGCGTGCAGCTGGTCTTGGTTGGGCGCACGCCGCTGCCGGCAGAAGTGGACTGGCCGAGGTACATGGCGGATGCACAAGCAGACGAAGCACTACTGCGAAAGCTGACGCAGATCCAAGCCCTGCGTGAACGCGGAGCGCAGGTGCGATACGTGGCGGCGGACGTGGCTGTGGCAGCGGATGTCACTCGCCTGGCGGATGCGCTGCGCGCCGAAGGACTCTCGGTACACGGGATATTCCATGCCGCGGGCGTATCCGGGGCAATACCGTCCGGTTCCGACGTCAAGGCATTTGTCGAAATGCAGTTGGCGCCAAAACTTGCGGGCACCAAACTCCTAAGCGCCGCATTGACCGCTGATCGACTGGACTTCTTCCTGCTGTGCTCGTCCATCAGCACGATAATTCCTGTCCTTGGGCATGCCGGCTACATTGCTGCGAACGCTTTCCTAGATGCCTATGCAAACCAGCAGCAAGCAGCGGGCGTCAATGTGATATCGGTAAATTGGGACGCTTGGCAATCCGTAGGCATGGCCGCGCGCCTCATGGAAAATCTGCCGGCTTCCATGGAGAAGCAGCGTCAGCAGTATTTGCTCAGCGCCATTTCTCCAACCGATGGGCCCGAGCTTTTTTCTCGCCTGCTTTTGGCTGGACATCCGCAGATTATTGTCAGCCCCGTCGAGTTCCACGCTTTCGCCTTTGGCTCGACCACTCCGATAGTGGGGGTGCCGGCCACATCCCCAGAGGTGGTGCGGCCCGCGCTGACGATGGATTACCAAGCGTCCACCAACGACGTGGAGCACGCGCTCGTGCGGATTTGGCAAGAACTTTTTGGTATCTCGCCAGTCGGAAGACACGACGATTTCTTCGAGCTAGGCGGTCACTCGCTGCTCGCGACGCAGGTTGTGTATCGTGTCCGCCATGCGTTCGAAATCGACATGCCTCTGCGCGACTTGTTCGATTTTCCCACCATCGCCGCGCTTGCTGAACGAGTGGAAGGACTGGTGCGGCAAGGGATCGAAAACATGTCGGATATCGAGGTTCAAAAGGCGGCGGCTGAATCTCGCTATTTGCCGGAGTCGTAGTAGCCACGGCCTCGCCTCACGCGGATGGGAGCGAGCCTGCTCGCCCAAGCTGATTGGAAAAATACGGCTTTAGTGCGTTGCGGACCAGTTCCAGCAAGTCGCTTCGTCGTGTATGCACGAAGAAATGATCCCCTTGCAAGACGATCGGCGTACCTGCATTTGGCAAGTAGCGCTGCCACTGCGACAGTTCTCCGATGCTAGCCTCCGCATCAGCTGAACCACCGACAAGCGTCGCACCGCAGGACAAGGGCGCTTCGTCCGGGCATTCAAAAGTTTCGCTCAAAGAAAAGTCTGCACGCAGTAGGGGCAGGACAAGTTCCATCATCTCTGGATTGTCCAGCACCTCAGGCGGCGTGCCGTTCAAAGCCCTCAGCCTTTCGATGAGCGCCTCGGACGTCATGCTATGCAACTTCTCCTTGTCCAGATGCGGCGGTTTTTTCGCCGATAAGATGAGATGTGACGGCAGGCGGCAGCCATGCCTGCGAAGCGCGAGCGTCAGTGCATAACACATTAGCGCACCATTGCTGTGGCCGAAAAAGACGCAGGGGCGATCCAACAGCGGGCGAATTTGCTCCATGAAGTCGTCGACCAGCGCATCCAGCCGATAATAGGGTTGATCGTGGCGGAGCACACCTCGGCCAGGCAGCTCCGCGGCGACGACCTCGATGCGCGAGCCCAATTCGGCCTGCCAGCCCCGATAGATGCTCGAATTGCCACCCGCATAGGGAAAGCAGAACAAGCGAACGGCCGCGCGCGACGAATCACCTTCTTGCACAAACAGTGATGAACTCATTGCGGCTTCAAAGGTCCTAAGAAGGGTTTGCAATCGAGCTGCGGCTTCGAGCATACCGGCCCGTACCAGCTTCGTCCGTATCCGGGGCGACTCGGATTGGGTGTGGGGATAAAAGTAAAGGCTTCGGACTCATGATCGCGCCGATAAGATGACTATTGATGCAGCGATTCAATGAGGCTGGCCACGGTGTCGCGCTCCAACGCCGACATGCGCTCCGCCTCGGCGAAATGCTGGGAAAGACGCTCTCTGTCATCAGCAAGATTCCACCTCGACAGCGAGTGGTCGTAGCATAGGAGATGCAGGTTTTTTGCCCATGTTGCCACCGCCTGATATGCGCTCTGCATCTTGCTTAGACCATGCACATACACGTTGTCACCTATGTAACGAATGTTTCCGCGCATGATTTCCCGGTGTTCCATGAGTGCGCGCGTTGCACGTAGATCGACGGCCCGCGATAGCCGAACGGATTCGGATACGTCCGCCACGACATGTTGTACCGCAGCCAATCCATAGATGTCTTCGCCACCTTTCCAAGCCCTCGGCGCTTGGCACAGGGCGTAGTCCTGCAGAGCCTCAGCGATGGGTCTGGCATCGAAATTGCCCATTGGAGCGCTGTCGTTCCGGAGTGCGATTTTGAAAAGCGCCGGTTCAAAAAAATGCGAGTCCAGCATTTTGTCTCTGTCGCCGCGCAGCAAGAATCCGGCAGCCATATCGGCAAACGGCAAGGAGATCGCGCCAAACGAGCCATCCGCCCGATAGGTGTAACCTTTCAGAAGCCTGCGTTCGCTGTCGCAGGCCGTCAAAAGGCAGGGGTGCGTGTAATCAACACCCTTCGCATGCGACGAAGTTTCTGGGACGAAGCGCTCGTTCACCGTGGCATAGACATAGCAACCGCCACACAACGCCTCGATGATCCATTCGATCAGAGATTGGCAAGAGACCGTCTTAAGTTCAAAATCGGGCTTCGATGTCTGGAAATATCCGAGTACCGAGAATCGTCGTATCGTATTCCAAGGCAGAATATATAGTGGACACGCGCCGGGGCGCATCAATTGAGGCGGCGTTGCTGCCAAATTGACATACGAGGTGCAAAGCAGGTTCCTGACATCGAATCTGGTGCTCACGATGCCGAGCGCGTAAGCGGTCTCGAGATAGGTCTTGTACGGGACGTCTTCATTGAACGGCAAAGAGCGCGACTTGCCGTTGAAATTGCACTTAGCGAGCGCAAACTCGATATCTTGAAATGGAAGTCGATCCGATTTGGACATGGGGCCTCAGCGGGGTTCATTCTGGAGCAGTATGCGTGTTGCTTCGGACGACCTGTTCACGTATCAGTCCGCTGACCGTCCTCCAATTTCACGACTTGGTCGGCCACGTGAAAATATCGATCGTCATGTGTGATTACGATAATGGTTTTTCCTTTTTTTTTCATTTCTGGCAAGAGTTCGGTATAGAAAATGTTTTTGAATATCGGATCCTGATCCGATGCCCACTCGTCGAAAAGCAGTATGGGCCGATCGTCTGCCAAAGCAGATATGAGGGCGAGCCGCCTCTTCTGCCCGCTTGAAAGATCGAGTGTCGAAAACTTGCCTTCACGGATCGTGACGTCATCAAGCTCGAATCTTTCCAAATGCTGCTGAACGCGCTTGAAAACATCTTCCGATTCATCACACGTTATTCGCTCGAAGAGATGGAAGTCGGAAAACACCACGCTAAAGTGCGACTGATAGAACGGGATGTTGTGTTTGTCAACGACGCGTCCGTTTAGCAAGATCTCTCCGGCATCAGGGGTGTATAAGAGCAGTAATAGCATCGCCAATGTGGTTTTGCCGCTGCCGTTGCCTCCCACGATAAAAAGAATTTCACCCGCCCGCACGTTGAGATCGATCGGCCCCAATGAGAATCGCCGTCCGTCCGATGAATCTTCATTGTGACGGAAAACGCCACGCAGTTCGACGCTGTTAGCAGTAGCGTATGACTGGACGGCGCTCGGGCTTGCCCCGCCGTAGGTGGAAAGTTCGTCGCCCAGTTGCCTGATCTTCCTGAGAGATATCCCGGACTGACGGATGGAGGGAATCAAGCTGATTAAGTGTGCGATAGGGCCGAGCAGATAGAGTAGTATCAGCACAAAGTCGTTGAGAATCTTGTGCGACTGAGATGACCATAACGGCAGGGCGAATAACAGGCTGCCGATAATCAAGTAGTAAAGGGTGTTACCGAAATTGCTCGCCAATGAATATCCCGCCATGGTCCGTATGGACGTCTGGCGGAAATTTCCGGCAGCACCCTCTATCTCTTGCGCAACAAAACGTGCGCCGCGCCGAGAGTTGAGTTTGAGCTCTCGCGTGCCCTCAATGAGGCTGCGGAAGTGCCGGAACACGATGTCAGTCTGTTCGCGCAATTTCTTGTTCAGCGCGGCCGGTCTTCGCTCGGCCAGCAAGTACGTGACGATGCCGACCGCGAGCGCAAGCAAGAGAAATATGAACAACTGCCAAGACTGAACAATCATGTAGACGAAACACGAGACGATCAGAAGCGCATCGCATAAGCCGGTCGGAACTGCTTGAAGCGTACTGGCGAGCGTGCCGACGTCGCCTGTCAAAATGACCATGAGTTCGGCTCTACCTATGCGCTCCAGCGTAGGCAGCGGCGTTGCGAGCATTTTTTGACTTAAATCAACGCGCAACTGCATGATTGCCGTTTGGGTCAGGTGCAGCAACGCGAGATCAGACGCAAAACGCGAGACCAGTGCAACCGCGCATAGGGCCGCAAATTCGATTGCGCCGGTGGAAGTTGCGGGGGCCTGTAACCCCCTGCCTATGGCAAGAATGAGCAATGCGCCGCTGATTCCGCTTACCAGCCCGCTGAAAGTAGCGATCAGCACCAATTTCCACGATTGCTTGAGGAGAAAGTTGAATACCATGATTAAGCGTGTCCACCTGCAGGCCCAATTGTTTGATTCGGCTACGGCTCGGCAATGAACGCGGCCAGCCGCGAAGTCCCCTCCGGCTGCCCCGTCCCATTCAGCACCGAAGGCTGTTGGGTGTGGCTCAAGCTCCCATCGGCACATACCGTACTGATGATATATCGCTTCTGCCACCACCAGGAGTAGTGAGTGAATCGATTGGTCCAAGCCAAAGTCGGCAGTTCGATCGCTTCCAGGCTTGGCCACGAGCGCCGACTGACGCGTTCGAAGTGGCGGATCGAACACGCTGCGCCGAGCGGTACTTGCGCAACTCTTGCTCCAAAACGTTGAACGATCTCACAGTTCCGCATCACGGCTCGACCGCGCGCCATCGAAGATCCGCTCAAGCAAAATAGCCCAGTGAAATGCGCAAGATCTTGCTTGTCTGGCACGGCTGCCGGTTCCTGCACGCTAGCCGCCCTGGATCGCCCGTGCTAGGTGCGCTAGCCCTTCCGCGCTCAGCGCAGCAACGTCTCGGCAATGCGGAGAGTCATCGTCGCCCGCTGCTTCCTCAACCATACATGCCGTTCGTTTTACCACCGCCGCGAAATACTTCGACATTGCCTTCGTTCGCCGAACATGGGGAAAACGCGGTAGAGTTCGCAGACCAAACGACGGGTCTACCGTATGCCTGTTGCGACCATCGACGTCGAAGTTTCCACCGTGTACGATCAGATCCCTGGCATGGAGTTCAAGCGCTCTGGGGGAACTGCACGATGCACGTCATCTCAGTGGAAAGAGCCACAAACCGCTTAGTCGTGGCGGGGGCTTTTGTCATACTTCTTTTGTTTGCCGGACTGATCCCGCTAGGGCCCTGGCTCGACGAATTTTATCTTTTGAACGACCTGCATAGCCGTGGTTTCAGCGCAACCATATACAGGATCTTTAATTTTAGCCCAAGGCCGCTATCGGAGTTGCTGCTGTATTTCTATTGCCGTGCAATAGACTTCTTCAAATCACCGCTGGTAGTTCCCTTTGTTTCGCTGTTTTGGATCGCACTGGTAACCGTGCCGCTCATTCCGACATGGAGAAGTCGGCCAGCTAGGCTCGCGGTGGCAGCAACGCTCGCCATGCTGCTTCTGGGCCATGAGGTGGCCGAGGTGTTTTACTGGCCAGCAGGGGTCGCAGCATATCTCCCGACCGTTATTGCTGCTCTCGCAATACTAGCCTTGGACTGGGGAGGGCGCATTGAGCGCGGAAATGGCAAGCTCTGGATTGCCGTCGCGCTCGTCGTGTCTGCAGCCAGCAGCGAGGTCGGAGCGATGTTCACGGCCGTTTATGCTTCGATGGCTATTTTCATATTCAGGCAACGAAGCACTAAGGCGATTTTGTCATTCGCGTTGCCTTTACTCGTCGCACTAGCCGTAATTTATCTCGCGCTGCGGGGGCGCGCCACAACCACTCGCGAAATTTTTGGGGATGCTTCGGTCGGACACAATCCTGTGGGAGCTTTTCGCGCGCTCTTTGACTACTTTTTTGCTCAGTTGGCTGCGAGCGTCGACGGACTCGCGGCTTTGCAGTCGAGCGCATTTTCCTTGTTTTCGAAGGTTCTATTTTTCTTCGGAGTTTACTTGGCGCTCTCGACCAAGCCGAAAGCTCAATCGATCGATAGAGATGCGCAGGCCATGCGGCTGGCATTAGCTGCATCGCTATTGATCACGTCAGCTTTAACTCTGGTAGCCTCACTCTATCAATTCGGCGTGGTCTGCTGTGAGCGCCACGACACTGTTCGTCAAGTCTACATACTAATAGCTATTGGCTCCGTTGCGTCATATCTCGCGACTCGCAAGCCCGCAGCGGCAACGCGATTGGCAGGCCTGGCATTGCTTACGTCGATACTGATTCCGCTATCTGTTGCGATACCCAAGTTGTGGCATGACTACCGTAGCTATCCCGCGTACATCGCCTCTGGCGGCGTAATCTGGGAGAGCGTACATTCTGCGGGCTCTAACGTAACCATTCCCCAAGTGATGCCCGGTCAAATCTTCGGCGGGACTGCAAGAATCGCCCGCATGAAAGCGGGATATTTCCCTCCCGGAATCTATCGGCACACGGCCAAGCAAGACGAGCTCATAGACCAGATCTTGTTTTTCTATGGAAAGGAGTCGGCGACCCTTATCGCGCCTGCGTTTGATGGGCCAGATCGACCGAGCGTCAGCCGTCCGTAGCGGCGGGGTGCTCATCTAATAGAGCATACCGGCCCCGAAGTACGTGTCGTTTGTGCACGCGCAGATCTTTGCCGCAGGCCATGCTCGGAAAGCAGGCGAAGAGAGCGAAGATTCCTTGTTCGAGGGCCAATACTTGTGTGCGAGCATACGAAGCATAAATCTCTAAGCGGGGCAGATTCCAGTCAAAATGGCCGATTCAGAGCATTCAAAAAAATCAGGCAATGGGTCGACCTTGGTTCGTACAGGCTACGCTCCGCGCCGTCCAACGGAGCCTATAGTCGATGACGATTTGATTTCCCCGTGCGAGGCCGAGACCATGCGCATTCTCATGCTTGGATGGGAACTACCACCCAGGATCAGCGGCGGGTTAGGGCGGGCTTGTGGAGAACTATTGGCCCATTTGGGATGTTATGAGCCTCTCCACATCACTTTCGTGCTGCCGGGACTTCCTGGCCGAAATGAGGCTTATCCTGCCTATAAGGGCGTCGAAGTGATCGCGATGGACCTGGACGAGCAAGCTCGTCACTCCAGCTTTCGCCACTCCCGCCTCCTTCCGACCGCCAGCGCTTATGGCGCAAACGACGCTTGCTCGACCGCTTATGCGGACGCATGCGAGAAACTCGTGCGTAAGTCACGCAAACATTTTGATCTTATACATGCGCACGATTGGTTGACGTTTGGTGCGGCAGTACGAATAAAAGAGCGCCTGGACGTTCCCTTGATTGCGCATGTACATTCCACCGAGCACGACCGGTCGGCCACCCCTGACAAAAATATTTGTCGGATCGAAAAGCTCGGGATCGACAGCGCGCAGTCGGTAGTTGCCGTAAGTCAGTATACGCGAGCGACCGTTGCTGAAAAATACGGCTGCGATTCCGCGAAATTGGAAGTGATCTATAACGGAGCGATCGCCAATGATACATCGGTTCGGCGCGAGCGAAAACAGGACGAAGCCAAGACGGTGGTTTTTATCGGGCGCTTGACCTACCAAAAAGGCGCCGAGTATTTCGTGGAATCGGCAACGGAAATCCTGCAGAGATTTCCGGCGACTCGATTCGTGGTCGTTGGCGACGGGGAAGAGATGGCGGTTTTGCGCTCATTGGTCCGCGCTCTGCAGCTGATTCAGCATTTCTCGTTCGTCGGATTTTTAGGATTCTCCGAAGTGCGGCAGGTTTTGGAGAGTAGCGACATCTTGGTAATGCCTTCTATCTCGGAACCGTTCGGCCTGGTAGCCATTGAGGCCGCTTCGATTGGGATTCCGGCGGTGATTTCGAGCAATTCAGGAGTCGCGGAAATCCTGACGAGCGCGCCGCGCATTGAGCCCGCGAATTCCGCCGCGATTAGCCGCGCCGTAATTGAACTTTTGAGCGATCGTGGAGCACATGCCGAGGTAAGCCAAAAGGTTCGAGCGGAAGCCGGCACGCTGAGTTGGGAAAAGACAGCGCATAAGGTACAGTCGCTTTACCAGCGGCTCCTGGAAAGAAAATGACCCTTCCGTTAGCCAGCCAATGCGACGTAGCAGCTGGCGTAAGAGAGCTTGCTTCTTCTGGAGCCCAGGATGTCAAATCCGTATGCGAACGGCTCGAAGATATACTATCAAGTGCGCATGCCGCGAATGCTGGCGAATTGCCTGACGATCGTCGCCTTCGTCAGGTCATCCGACACGCGGTCCTATTGCTACGTGGGGGTATACAGGTCACTGGGCATGTCCAATTCAACCCGGGGCGTCTGTATGTCGAACGCACAGCGAAGAGTGCTGGGCAAGTAGAGACGACTCGATTAATAGTTGCCTGCGAATCTCTACTGCCGGATCCGCGTGCATTGCGTGGCTATTTCGCGGGGCCTTGCGTAGTTCTTTACTGGGGCCCTCTGCGAATCCGTGAAGACGATTGCGATCACGGCTTGGTTCGCGAGAATTTGACGCTAAGCGAACAGGAGTTGGTCGAATACGTCGAAAACAAAGCTGCGTCGCGCAGATGTGACCGCTCGACGTCCGCAAGAAACGCGGAACAAGTACGCGAAGCAGAAAGCGAAATAGCCGACGCTTATGCACGGATATTGTCTGATCCATCGTACCGCCGATTCCCGGTCAGCCAAGAATCACACCCGTACAGGGGGCCGACGTTGCTGGTGCTACCGAGGCTCGTCAAGCCGTCCGCGGACAAATCCATCCTCGCCCACCTGACCTGCCAGCTTCGTCATCTCCGGGCCAATGGCTTCGACGCCTTGCTGCTTGGAGTCGTGGACAAGCAATCGCTTAACGTATATTTGGAAGAATACGATGACGGCGAGCTGGTCCCGCACGTCAATACGCACGGCTATTGGGTTAGCGGTGACGAAGGTGTAGATCCGCTGCTCGGCACCGAGCTGGAATACCGCGAACTAGCCCAGGAGTGCAAACGATCGCGCATCGAAATGATACAGGACACCGTTTACGCAACACTAGGATACCTGCCGCAGATCAGCCGATTCTCAGCAAATCGCCAGCATCAACGAGTCCCTTCGGTAAAGACCGGCAAAACCCAGGCTTCGCTTGGGAATACCGAATCCATGCTTGTCCAACCATGGAGCGGCGCCTTCGACGAGAAAATGGATCGCGATGATCTAAGCCCCGAGGCATTCGCGAAAGCCCTCGTAAGTTGCCAAAGTTCGTGTCCATACGATCTTCCGCGACCTAATCTTTACGATACGCAGACGATCGAAGTCGTTCGATCCCGAACTAACTGGCTGGAGAATCTAGCGGGAGTACGCGCACGCCGGATCGATATGGCGAAGCACCTGCCGATAACAGCGCTGACTTCGATAATCGAGCCAAGCGATGGCAGCGCAGATGCCTGGGTTCTTTTGGAATGGTGGTCGACGACCTACCGCGATTTGTGTTTTGCCGCATTCGTAAGCGAACGTGAGAAGGGCAGGGTATACCTTTTTGACTTCCCGCTCGCCGTCGCCGCACAAGACATTTTTATCCGCGAAAACAGTTTCATTTCGATCGTTCAGCGCCTGCAGCGTGAGCGGACACGATGGGGTGTTGATCTAAGGCAACTCATCCCGGCGGTGGTCGACCACGACAAGTTTTTCAAGCCGGTCTTCAACGGTACGCCGCGAAGCTTAGCCGCCACCGTCGTTATGCACGTATTCGCGACGTTTCTCAGCGCCAACGCCCCCGTCGTCTACGTCGGATTCGACGACGCGCGAGCGGGCGTGCCGGAACACGTGGACTATTCTAGCTACTCCGAGCGACTGACGCGGCGAACGGTGAGTAAGCTTATCGATTTGGAGCAAGAAAATTCGCCGGCGGTCCCGCTGACCGAATTTTTCCGCCTGCTCAGAGCACACCCGTTCGTCAGCCACTGGGACGGCGAAGCCATCGAGATCAGCGGCGACGTCAACTATCTCGTCCTCAGTCGTTGCTATTGGGACCCCAAGCGTCGGCAACAGCGCAAGATACAAGCGGAGTTTTCTCGCGAGGCCTTGCCCCGCGAGAAGTCGGTCGATATTCTCTATCGGTACGGGGCAGGTCCTTCTGTGACGATATCGTCAATCTAGTCGATGAGTATTTGTAGCGTCCAGTTGCACCGCCCAGCGCCGGGCTGCTGCAGGAGGACTTCTGTTTGGTTCCATCATTTCCGCTGTGCCAGTCGATCTCTGCACCTTTTGCACTGTCCGCATACCGATACAGCTCGGAAAACTTGACGATCGAACCAGCCACTCACCTGGAGTCGTGAGCGGGTAGAATTACTACCTTCAATCGGGCGACAAATCGCATGGTCAACTTGGAACGTGTCACGCGCCATTATAAAGTTGGCGGGCAGACAATACAGGCGCTTGGTGAAGTCAGTTTTTACATTCCGGCCGGGCAGTTCGTTGCCATCGTCGGGCCGTCCGGGTCAGGCAAGTCTACGTTATTGAACATCTTGGGCCGCCTCGATAGCCCGACCTCAGGCCGCTATTGTCTCGAAGGCACGGATATATCGACGTTCGACGACGAACAAGCCAGTGATTTTCGCAATAGACGCATCGGCTTCGTATTCCAGTCGTTCCAGTTGCTCGCAAGGCTGACGGTGCTCGAAAATGTACTGCTACCGGGTCGATTTCTACGTAAGCCGGCACTTGATCTCGAGGGGCGGGCGCGAGTATTGCTCGAACGCATGGGCTTGATAGAGCGGCTAGGGCATCGGCCTAATCAATTGTCCGGCGGGCAAATGCAACGCGTAGCGATCGCGCGTGCGCTGCTGATGCAGCCAGCACTCCTGCTGGCCGACGAACCAACCGGGAATCTCGATTCGAAAAGCGCTGCCGACGTATTGACCCTATTCGAAGAGGTACACGAGCTAGGCCAAACCATTGTCCTCGTGACGCACGATGCTGACGTTGCCGCACGCGCGCAACGCAGAATACATCTGCGCGATGGTAAGATTGAGCTCGATCATGCCGCTTGAGCAGCGCCTCTGCTTTTCCCGAGCGCAGGCGCTTACGCTCGGGAAGGGCTTTACTTTCGCGCTGGGTTTTGTGGCGATACAGGCGCACGCTGTGATCTTTACGGGTGAGGTGCGCGCAAGTGAGGCGCAACCAATCTTCGCGCCTCTGTCTAGCTCTTCGCCCGTCGTGCTGCGTTATTTTTTGCCCGACGGCACTGTGGTGAAACCCGGCGATGTCCTGTTGCGCATTGATGCGGCCGCGCCTGCGGCTGAAATACGCAAGCTCGATGAAACGATCGATGAGCTCAAGGCTAAAATCGTCAAAGAGGTTGCCGAACTTCGACTCAAAGAGTTTGACGCCGAGCTGGCCACGATCGATGCGCGAGCCGCTTTCGATGCTGCGAAAGTTGACGCGGGGCTACCAAAATCGCTGTTGTCCGGACTGGATTATGATCGTTATCAGGCCGAACTCACGCGCGCGAATCGCGATCTCGAACTGAAGCAGCAGCAACAAGCGAATGCACGCGAAGCCGTAGATCGCCGGCAAAACGATGGGAAACTCGAGCTTGAAGAGTATCGCGTACAGCGCGACCACGACCAAGCCGAAGTCGATGCGGCCGAAGTTCACGCCACACGGGCCGGTGTTTTTATCCATGAGTTCAGCTCACGGCTCGGCAACGGCAGTCGTTTTGAGGAAGGATCGTCTAGTTTTCCGGGGCAACAAATCGGCGAGATCGTTGGTGCCGGAACAATGCAGGTGCGTGCTTACGTGATTGAATCGGACCGTGCGGAACTAGCGGTAGGGCAGAGACTGCATCTTCATTTCGATGCCTTGCCGCGTGTCGACGCGAGCGGGTTGCTCACATCCATATCCGGCGCGCCGCAAACACGGTCCGAATGGGGTGACGGCCGCTATTTCACGGTGGACATAGGGCTCGATGCGAGCAAGTTGCCACTAAGGCCGGGCATGAGCGTTCGCGTCGACAGCTCGAAAACCAATGAGACCACAAGCGCGGTTTCCAGAATGGACGACAGTCCCAAGACCATACACGCCGATGGAGAACTCTATGCGCTGGACAGAGGCACCGTTTTGCCGCCTTTTGTCGAAGATCTCTGGCCATTGACGATCACGCAGATAGCGAGCGACGGACAACTGGTCAAACGGGGCGATCCCATCCTCTCCTACGATGGCCGCGACGTGATGAAGAGACTGGTGTCCCGACAAGGCGAACTTGAGGAAAAGCGCCGCGAACAGGAAAGAATTCGCCTCGATCTCGCCGAAAGGGCGCGCAACGAAGCGCTGGCCACCGCTTCAGCTCAAGCAGAAGTGATCAAGGCACAGAGAAAAGCGAACCTGCCTGAGGCTGCCATGCCCGGCATAGTATACAAAAAGCTTTGGATCGAGCGCGGACGCGTCGAACAACGTTTTTCCGTGATTGCCCGGCGCGAGCAGGCTGCAACAGCGGAGCGCGCCGCGGAACAGCATCTCATCGACGCAGCTGTCATGCGGCTCGATAACGATATCGCGCGGTTGCAGGCTATCGTCGTCAATCTCAACGTCACTGCGCAGCGCGACGGCGTTTTTCAGCGCGGCGCGAACTGGAACGGCGAGAAGTTCGATGTGGGATCGCAGATATGGAACGGTCAATCCGTCGGTCAAATTCCGGATATGTCCGCCCTTGCCGTGCATGCAACACTGACGGAGCGCGACCTTTCACGTGTACGGCAGGGTGATGCGGTAATCGTGACCCTGGAGGGCGGTTCCGGGCAGAGCGCGATGGGCCACATCGAGGACATTGGCCTCGCCGTGCACAGCAAATCGAGTGTCGACCCCGTGCCTGTTGTCGATCTGCGCATCTCGCTTGCACCAACGAAGATGGTGCTGAAACCCGACCAACCGGTGGGGGTCGAGATCCAGCCGCATGTCGTTGAATCATCGACACCGACACCATAATGCGCAGTCTCTGGCTCGTTGTATTTGCGTTAGCACTAGGTGCTTGTGCCAGCTCGGACGACGGCGCATTGGTGGTGGAACGCGTCGAGCGGGCTTCCGCGACCTTCGTGCTGCACGGCGAGGGTAGCTTGCGCGCCGTGCAAGCGACACCGCTTGTCGTCCCGGGCGCACAATGGTCTCAGCGACGGATCGACTGGATAGTGGAAGACGGCAGCGTGGTACGAGAGGGCGACTTGATCGCGCGCTTTTCGGACGAGCAGAGCAAACGCCAATTGGCTGCGACATTGCTCGAGCTGCAACGTAATACGCTTACGTACGATGCCAAGAAGATCGAGCTCGAGAGCAAGTGGGATCAACTCGAATTGAGTTCATTGCAAGTGGACAGCTCGCTTGCGATTGCTCGGCGCTACGCGAACGCTGGTGGTCTGGCCGTTGCGCGCAACACCGTACTCGACGCGATACAGGATCAGAATTTCCTGGAACAGAAGAAGACCACACTCGCTTGGCAGAGAGGGCTTTTTGCGGTTCGCGAGCGCGCCGAAATCGCCCCGATCGATGTGCGACGCGCTACCTTTGAAGGGCGGGCGAAAGAGCTGAGTAACGATCTGGCTGCACTCGAGATTCGCGCACCACATGCAGGCCTCGTTGTGCTCGAGGCGGATTGGTCCGGACAGAAGCCGCGCGCCGGGGCAAGCATGTGGGCGGGCAACAACTTCGCGACCCTACCTGACATCCGAGCGATGGAAGTGGAACTGAGCTTGCCGCAGATCGAGGCGCAAGGAATTCTGGAAGGCATGAAGGTCGAACTCTCGCAACTGGGCAAACCGCAACAGAAAGCGGTGTCGAGAATCTCCTGGGTAGCCGCGGCCGCGACGCGGCTGGCGGGCGAGTCACCGGTTAACTATCTGACCATGAAACTACCGGTTCCCGTCGACGCCGCAAAGAAGTACGGTTGGTTGCCCGGCCAAAGGTTCGCCGCGACAGTCGTCATTCTAGACGCCCCAAGCGCAATCACCGTGCCGAACATTGCGCTCTACGACGCGGAAGGGGAAACGCAAGTGGAGGTCAGCGAGCGCGGTGCAATCGTTGCGCGCACCGTGCAGGTCGGCGTGCGCGGACCAAGCCGCACCCAAATCCTTTCGGGGTTGAATCCTGGCGAGAGCGTCGTGTTGACCGCGCCGGCCAGCTCAAGTAGGTCCAAACCCGCGAGTAAATCGGCACCATGAACGTGAACGCAAATACGCGCTTACGCTGGCGTGAGGCCGTCGACGAACTCGCGCGTCGCAAGCTGCGTACGCTGCTTACTTTACTTGGCCTGGTCTTTGGCGTTGGCGCTATTGTCGCAATGCAAGGCGTAACCGAGGGAAGCCGACGTGAAGCGTTGCGGCTAGTCGAGAGCCTCGGGCTGCACAATCTCATCGTGGAGCACAAGGCTCAAGATCCGGAAACTTTGAAGGAAACGCGTGCGCGCAGTCTCGGGTTGAGCGTCGACGATGCGCGCGCTGCGCGTGCCGTGGTTCCCGGTGCTACCGGTTTTGCGGCGGAAAAGCGCATCCGCACATACGCGGTATTCAGCGACGAAGGGACAAGCGATGCCCAGGCCAGTGCTGTCAGTCCCGATTATTTTGACCTGGCCGGCCTCCATGTTGCGCAAGGGCGAGCGCTGAGTGCCGACGACGACGAAACCATCGCCGCAGTGGCTGTTCTCGGTGATGGCGCTGCGCGCGCTTTGTTTCCGGAAGGTCACGCATTAGGTAAGCCGATTAAGATCAACCATGTCTGGCTGCGTGTCGTCGGCGTACTTGCAGACCGCGATTTGAGCAAGGATAAATTTGAAGGGGTATCCCTGGGTGTGGAGAGCAATCGCATATATATCCCCCTGCAAAGTGCTTGGCGGTTTCGTTTTCAACCGATGGAGGACGATGCCGACCGCATTATCCTTAACATTAGCGACCCCGATGAACTTCCCGCGGCGGCTCGTGTACTCAATCGTGTGCTTGACCAGCGACATGCAGGCATAACTGACTACAGCTTGATCGTACCGCAGCAGCTCTATCAGCAGAATCAAAAAATCCAGCACATTTTCAGCATAGTGATGGGGGCGATCGCCGGTGTCAGCTTGCTTGTCGGCGGTATCGGCATCATGAACATCATGCTTGCAAACATACTCGAGCGTCGACGCGAAATCGGTTTGCTGCGCGCCTTGGGGGCGAGGCGCAGCGACATAATCGCACGCTTTCTGCGCGAGGCTACCGTGATTTGCACCGCAGGCGCGGTGATCGGCTTGGTATTTGGCGTGTTGCTTGCGTATCTCATTGCAGCGTTCGCGGGCTGGCAAGTGGCCTGGTCGATTCTTCCGATCGCCGTCTCGGTTGTCTTGTGCGTAGGCATTGGCCTCGCTTTTTCGGTTTACCCGGCGCGCCAAGCGGCTGATCTCGATCCAATTGCAGCGATCCGCGATGAATAATTATGGATATCCATCGCAGGCCAGGACCAAATGTCCTCTGTTGAAATGATCTTTGAGACAAGTAGATTGAAGTATCTATGTTACCTCGAATTCAAGCTATCTTCGCACCGCAATATTCGTCGAACCGATCGAGCAGGGCGCTAAATACGACCACCCGCATGCTGGATTCGTGGTGTCGCACGCCTGCTAACTAAGTCGTAACACTGCTAGCATTTAGAAACAATTAGTTGCCACTTTTAAGGCACAAATGCTCATGGACGTTGAAATTGGGACTTGGTTATCGGGTCCTGCACAAGAATATGTCTGCTACGGACCGTACCGCACGAAGTGCATATCTCGCCCGCGGCCATGGCGGGTTGAAACGCTTCCGCGATACGGGTGTACGGTCCAGCGAGAGGAGCGTGGGATCCGCGCTTGGCTTTCTCGATATCGTTCGCAGATGTAAGGGCTCTCGATGGTGCTTGCACTATAAACGCCCCCGTTTAAAGCCGGAGTGATAACGATTGCGGATGAACGGCACGCTTGGTTTCCGCATGCGTTGGTAACAGGAAAAGCTACGACGAGTAAAAGCGACAAGTTCGCCTTGGCGCCAAGGCGGACTTGTTCGTGAGCGCTGTCGGAATCCGTGCCCGATTGATTAGTCAGTGTTATCGGGGTAGAAGAGGCGATCCCGGACGAGACGGGGAGGAGGGTGCTGGCGCGACTGGTCAACAAGCTGCCCGCCTGGAAATAGTCCATTACGGTGCCAACGCCGCGGTGCTCGGTCATTGCCATGACCTCGCCGAGCGGTGCGCCTTGCCGACCCGCCTCGGTAACGAAGCCCGAGCGCAAGCTATGCGCGGCCCAATCGCCGTCCCGCCCGGTGAGGGTCGCGCGACGCTACACCATCCGCGCGACATGGTCGCCGGTGAGGCCGGTAGCTTCGCACGGTGTTCGCCGCGGTGCCGGCGGACACGAAAGCCGCGGCGGCGTCCAGCGTAGCCAGGTCCAGCGGCGGGATCGCCTCGGTGAGCGTCAAAGGCCTATAATTCATTATGTACACCGTATAAAAAATACAGATTTTTGCCGATAAGGTCAGATAAACTGCCATTATCAGACCTAATCGACGCAAGGGGCAGGGCATGGCCAATGGAGTGCCGGAACACGAGGTGTGGGCCGCCGCGGATGCCGTGCTGGCCCGGGGCGAACGGCCGACCGTGGAGCGCGTGCGTACGGAGCTCGGCCGCGGCAGTCCGGCTCGTGTGGGTCAGCTGCTGGAGCAGTGGTGGGAGCACCTAGCACAACGCCTAAAGGGCCATGCGTTGTTGCCGGAGTTACCGGGCGAGGTGGCGCAGGCATTCGCGGAAGCCTGGCGCCTGGCGCTCGCGCACGCTGACACGACCGCGCAGGTCGCACTTCGGGAGGAGCACAACCGCCTGTTCGCCGAGCAAACGTCGCTGACGCAGGAGCGCAAGCTGTGGGAAATCGCGCTCGCCGAAGCGCAAGCCGATCTCGCCGAAGGCGCCAACAAGCTGACTCAGGGCGAGCTTCAACTCGCCGAACGCCAAGGCCTGGTCGACCGCCTCACCACCGAAGTCACCGATGCGCGACAACAGCGCGATCACCTGCAGATCCATGTCGGGCGCCGGGAAGCGGAGCTTGATGCGCTGCGGGCGGACCATGCGGCCGCGCAAGCGCACATCCGCTCAGTGGAAGACCGCGCGCATCAGCAGGTGGATCAGGCTCGCCTGGAGATCAAGGCGCTCAGGCAGCAACAGGAGCGGACGCAACGTGAGCACGAAAAGCAGGTTGCAAAGCTCATGGCGCAGTGTGACGCCCTGCGGGCGGCCGCACGGTCAGCCGAACAGGCGGCCGCCCATCAGGCCGGGCAGGTGGCCGCCCTCGAGGCGGCCGTCAGTCGGTGGCGGCGCGCACAAGCGACCAGCCCAAACCGTGCAACGGGTAAAGTGTCTGCAGCAAAGACCAACAGGCCTCGGCGACCAAAGAATAAGGATTCGCAATGAACCTAATTTCACGAAGGGCTGGTGCTGGCCATGATCATGGCGCACCAGAGCTGCCCGGCCAGCGCGTCAGATGAGCATGCCCGGGATTTGAGTGGGCCGACCGGCTTGAACCGGGTGCAGCGAAAACCTTGCTAACCCTTGCTGAAGGATAGATCCATGCTGCAGATCGCCACGGGCCGCTTGTTTTCTACGCCAGTGGGCCGCCAGAACCGCCTGCGCGGCGCGCTCTACACCAATGCCGTGATCTCTGACGAACTTGACCTGGAGGCAGTCGCTGGTCGCTTGCTTCCTTCATCCCTCCAATCTGTCCGCCCGAACGTGGTGATATATGAGTTCACAGAGTCCATGGAGGGAGATGACGAAGGGGCGGGCACGCTCATCTCCTCTGGCGTGGGGCCCTATCTTCGAGACTATGCAGTCGTGGTGTCATTCGCATTGAACTGCCTGTGCACACCTGACATTGATCTGGCGCGCCGGCTGGCCAGCGATCAACGCGGGGTGAATACAAGCGTCGCTCCGCAAAAGCTCGTTCGACGCTTCTTTGATCACGAGGTCTGGTGCCGGCCCGATGAATTGAGGTTTCTAGCCCAATTCACGGAGAAGCTTCTTGCCTTGCCGCGACGAACCTTTCTTGGCGTGATGCGTTCGCTCCGGACTTATGTCAACGCCATGCATCGTGTGGGCGACGACCTTGAGTTGGCCTACACGCTGCTCGTGGCATCCGTTGAGTCGCTGGCGCAGGACTTCGATGGCCACGAAAGTGACTGGGAGTCCGTAGACGAAGGCAAGCGTCTGGCGGTCGACGAAGCGCTGACGGGGGCTGACGAGGCGTTGGCGCTGAAGGTTCGAAATGCGATCCTCAAGGCGGAGCACGTGGCGCTGGCTCGGCGCTTTCGTGAATTTGTCACTGCAAACATAACGCCGGCGTACTTTCGCGCACCAATTTCGGCCGACGGCCCTCGCCTGGGGCGCGGGGAGTTGAATGAGGCGCTGCGCAATGCCTATCAGGCGCGCTCGAAATATGTCCATCAACTGCAGCGCCTGCCAGCTGTTGTGACGCTGGGGCACGCGTTTGGTGAGGCCACGCTCGTTGACCGCTCAACGCACCTCACACTTCAGGGGCTATCGCGCCTCATGCGCGACGTCATCATTGAATTTGTGATGCGCCAGCCGACGCTCGAAACGGAGCCCTACAGCTATCATGGGGAGCGCAGCGGCATCATTCAAATGCGCTTAGCGCCGCAGTACTGGGTCGGCGAGGCGAAAGGGGATCTTTCATCGCAAGGTCGCGATAGATTCGAGGGTTTCCTATCGCAACTGGCCGAGTGCCTGCTGGGTCTGCCGAACGCCGTCGTGACGGATCTTCGCCCAGTGCTTGCCGCAGCGAGCGCGGTGGCGCCCAGCCTAAAGAGGGCACAGCGCCTTCCGTATCTGGCCCTGCATTTACTGTTCAATCATTGCGTGCCAGAGGAGCATCGAGCGCCGACCTCACCGGTCATGACTAGATTCATCCGGGAGGAACTCGGGTCGCCAGGCGCAGAGTCTCTTGTTGCACACGCGCTTACCGATCGGTTGCCTACCTGGCCGCTGGCCGTCCACGAGAAAACCCTGCAGGACTATCTCGTTCGTCGGTCGCGCGCCAAAGGTCTGCGGCTCCCCGCGGTATTCGAAGTCGCGATAACGCTGGATTTGGCGGAGCGATTTCGATGTGCGGGGGATATGCATGCTTGTTTGGCTCTCGTCGCTCTAGCCGTTGAGGATCACCCCAGCATGGAGGGAATGCTTGCGCTGGAGGAATCCGTCGATGCCCGCGTGCCCATCCGCTGGCAAACCCTTTTGCCAGCTAAGGAGGCTGCCGAGGGATAAGGTGGCGACCCGCAGTCTGGAGGGGTGGACATTTTTGCCACTGGCGATAAGCATGTCCCGAAGGTCGAATCACTGATCGTGGAATAGATCGAGCGTTCACTTTCCTTCTGCGCAGATACGGAAATGGCGAGAATCAGCCTAATTGTCAGGGGTTTCACGTGCCGCTAGCCGAAGCTGCGGTGGCGCTGCGTGAAGAGTTCGATCGGGGCGCAACCGCTGAACGCGCCTTTGTATTGCTATACGCGTTTTTAGACGAGTCCCCCAATGGGCGCTTTGGCTGGGCCCCCTTGGGCCACAGATCGGTCACAGGGGTCAGTTCGGACCGGCATATACACGCCTGGAAGGATGCCCTTCGACGCTCCATCGACGATGAAACTCCGGTTGCGGGCTTGCTGGAGCTTTGTGGCGTGGGTGAGGTCCTTAATGCGGTGGCTGCCGCAGGGCGGATGTCAGCGGAGAACTCCAGAGACCTAGTTCTGACCCTCCGCACCCTTGATAGCGCCTTTCTGGGCGTGCACTCAGCCGACACGCTTTCGTCCGATGACAGTCCCGGACTGGCTCGCTTGCGGTCCCGCCTTTGGCGGGGAGAGCCCCTCATGCGGCACGGAGACCTGAACGTATTTCCGCGCCCCTCGCGTCACATGTTCCCTGAGGTGCGCGGCCAGTCGAGTCTGTCGGAGTTGTTGGATTTCCTGACGGTAGTGCGAACTGGCCCGAATCTTTCGCTCGACTATCAGCCACTGTTCGACACCCTGGCTTCCGAGGGCGGTGAATTCAGGCGCATCGGTATCATCCCCGCCATTCATTCGGCCGGGGAGCTTGTCTGGTCGAAGGTTGGGGAAGATCGCTACTCGATCGCCGAGACCGAGCCGGCGGATCTGGTGGCGAGCCGTGTGTGCCTGGCCCTGAACTGGCTAGCGGAGCAAGGCGCAGACCTTGTGCTATTGCCTGAGCTCGTGTCGGGGCCGCGGCTGGTGGCCGCAATCGCAGGCCACCTTGGCCGCATGCAGGGGCAGGGCTTAACGCCCCCCGCCATGGTCCTCGCGGGGACCTATATGGCCCAGGATGAGTATGGCCACCCCCGTAACCGCGCGGTCCTCTTGGATTCCGATGGCGTCGAGCTATGGACCCAGGACAAGCTTCATGCCTATCGCTTCACCGCCGACGAGCAGGGCCGGGCCGGGCACCCACTCGGCAAGGATGATGTCCAGGATCGGGACGAGCAGATCGCGGTAGAGCCCCGGACAATTGTGGTGGCGGACCTCTCGGCCGCAATGCGCGTTGTCGTTCTGACGTGCGAGGATTTCATTCAGGATCGCCCGCATCGAGCAACCTTGGCGGACATTGACATCACTGCACTGTGGGTGCCAGTGATGTCCGGCCCGCGCCCGGCGCCCCCCGCCCAAGGCTGGATCAACGATGCTGCCATGCATTACGTCCGTCATCCCGGCGCCACCAGCGTGGTGGCAAATTCGGGCGCACTGTTGGATGCCGCCCATCGGTCAGACCACTGGCAGTACAGCGAAGTCCGGGCCTCTCCGCGGACGGTGCCTCGCTGGGAGGCCCTTAAGGACGAGCAGGGGCTTCCAATCGCGTGGCTGGGCGTTCTTGATCGTGCCATGTAGTAGCGTACAATTGTAGACAATTGTGAGGTAGCATGCGCTATGCAACCCCGTTCGCAGACACTCGCTACGCTCCTCGAACCCACGCTTCGAGTATTAAGCCGACCCCAGGCGGCGGCCTTGGACGATCTCGTGCTGAAGGCGAGAAAGGCCCGATCTGCTATTCGTGACCAGCTTCGAGACGCCGGCGAATCGATCCACGTAGCGTCTTTCGAGCTGGGCGTTGCCACGTCCTTCATGACGCTTCTCAGCACCGCCGCTCAGCGAAGTCAACTGAGCGACGCCGTCCACCTGGTGCGGCAGTCAGCGCAAGGGTTGAGGGCACTGCATCAGATCGCTGTTTTGAATCGCCTGTCTACGCCGGCGAGCCAAGGCGATCTTGCCGACAAAATCGGCGCTAATCGCGGGAACTTCAATCGAACTATTCAAAAATTTGAGGCTGGCGGATTGGTGGAATCCGTGCGTAAGGGAGCGTCGCGCTATTACTCACTGACCCCACTTGGCCACGACGTCCTGGCGAGACTTCTACCGGGGTGGCGAGCGGTAGATCCCATCACGGGCGCCTTGCTCCAGTCGGAAGGCGAGGCGCTGGCAGCGGTAGACAAGGTGCTGGCGTTCTTGAAGAGCCAGTTCGAGAAGTTTGATGCCCCGGTAATTGTTGAACGGCAGTCTGGCCGCGCCACGGGATTCTCCGGTGCGCAGCGCCTGTATCTGCCAGCCACGGCAAAAGGCGCGCAGGCGGTTTACGCCGAGCTGAGGGCCTCATTCAAGTTCAACTCATCTCCGGAGCCAGTCCATGCCGAGCTTGAGGCCGCCTGAAGGTATCCCAGGCACCGATGCGTCCGCGAGCAAGCGCGGCTATTACTACCAGGATGTTGTCACTGCGCTTGCCTGGGTTGGCCTTCGCAGCGATCAGGTACTCTTTGTTGAAGTAGCCGAAGATTTGGCGGTAGCTTCGCCCAGTCGGACGGAAGTCCATCAGGTTCGGGATGTCGCGGCCGGACTGAGTTTGGTCAGCGCGCTGCCCTTCCTGCAGCGAGCCGTAGACCTTATCGAAAAGAACCCCGGCAATCGCTTGTCCTTCGTTTATCGGACCACGGCCGGCATCATTTCCGAAAAACATCCCGAGGACCGTCCCGCGGATGAGAGCGGATTGCGCTACTGGGGTGACGTCCAGCGAGGCGCGGATGCTGTGCCCTTGATCGACGTTCTTCGTCGACTGGCAGCACCGGACAGCTCGCTGGGCCGCTACCTTGCGCGCACCTCGGTGGCGGAAATTACTGAAGGACTGATTAACGCCATCGCGTGGGCTACCAACGAGCCAGGATCGCCTCTATTGCAGGCCGAACTATCCGATCGGATTGCGGCCTTTGCCCACGATGAGCTTGGCCAGCCGTGGACGGATGGTACGGCGTTGACTGCCATGGTAATCGACGCAGTCACTCGCACATCCTTCAATCCTGAAAAGGCCCTGCGCCGACTCACTCGCACCCAACTGGCGCTACTCCTTAAGCCCGCCGTAGCGAGGACCATTCCGGCTGCGGAATATCAACAATTGAAACGCGATGCCACACTCGCTCGCACCGCGCACGTTGGGCCGCTCAACCGTGAAATTGAGCTTCGATTGACGAAACTTCGCAAATCGCGAGTTTTTTTAGGGGATGGTCTGCAGACCGCCACACATCAGTTGGCGGCAGATGTGCGCGAGGACGGGCCCTTTGCCCTGGTTGCACCATCGCTACGAAGTCTAGTCTTGAGCTGGTGCGCCAGGCTCATGACTGAGCTCGATGCGGATGCGGCCAGGCGCTACCTCCTTGAAGCCATCTCGCTCGGTGGCTCCGACAACACTGAGCTCGTGCAGGCGCTCTTGCTTGGGAAGACCGACTCGGAAGCCGCGCTGCAATCCATCCTGCATCGGACCGATCCGGCCGCCAACACCATTCGTTACCTCATCCATCGACGAGCGGACGTCAATCCATTTGAGTGGCTCCAGCGGGCCAACTTACAGCCGACTGATTTTGATCCTGATGGCAACTTCATGGTGCTATGGGACTACTTGCAGCGGCAACAATGGACCGATGCTACCGACTGGGCGGGCATGATCCCCGAACAGGCCTTCGAACAATATCCCGCACTTTACTGGGGAACGGCCATTACCTTACTGGCCAATAGCATCTCCGACCCACTGCAGAGTCTCGCCCTGGACGGCGTACCGTTGACGCGCGATGTGCCGCTACGCGCCGATGCGAGCGCCTTGTTGGCGCGGCAACGGTCTGCTGACCTCTTTCAGCGTTTTGCGGACGCGGCGGGCAGCTTGGACATTCCGCATCAACAAGATGCCGCCGTCGAGTACAGCCTTTGGCTGCGATTGAGCGATCAGCAAACGAGAGTCGAGGCCACGCTTGAGCTTGCCGCCGCATGGGAGTCGTCTGGGCACAATTCGCGCTGGATTCCACTTGTGCTCATGGCGCGCCTACCTCTCGACATTGCACGGGAAGCAGAGGAGATCGACCAGCGCAGTGCCCGATACGGCTCGATCAATTTCCTGGACGCTCGAGCCAGGCTCGCACTCGCGATCGCCATGCCGCCTGCCGAATGGGTCGATAATCTGGGAGTCATTCGCGACGCGCTGACGCCGCATTTTACGACGGCGTCTCTCGAATACTTGGAAATACAGGCACTGGCCGGGGCCGGCCGGATAGAGGCCGCTAAGGAGGCACTGGAGCGTGCGAGCGCCATCTCCGGCCCATTGGCTACAAGGTTACAGATCGAAATCGGTGAGATTGCGGATGCCGAACGGGCCGAGATCGACGTACTTGAAGGAACGGATGGCGACCCAATTGCCAATCTCCGCAATCGATTGGCTCTCTATCAGAAGCTGAGGCGGCCAGCCGCCGCCTTGAAGGCGGCGACAGAGCTCTTTGCGCACACTCACAACGTAGCCGATGCGGAGGCGGTAGTCGCCTTACTGAAAGAGCAGGGTGACTGGCGGTCCATCGAGCGATTCCTTGAGGACCAGGACACCTATCGAAATCAGTCGAATCAACTGCTGGGGGATTACCTCCAGGCACTGTTCCTCCATGGTCGCTGGCAGGATCTAAAGAACATCGTTGCTGAGCATCCGAATGTCGTCGTGAATCCGGCCACATTGCAGGTCCAGGTGGCGGTGCTGTCCGGTGATTGGGATGCGCTGGGCGTGATGCTCGAAAATGCCCTCCTGGATGACCAGATGCCCGCCACCGAGCAGCTCATGTTCGCGAATCTGGCGGTCGCACTGGGTCGACTCCCGGCGGCTAAGCGCCTGACCTACGCCGCGGCGACAAAGAGTGAGAATGATGTCGGCGTCATGCTTGGCTGTTACACCCTTGCCGTTAACGGGCGATGGGAAAATGAATCCAGCGCCGCGCGCTGGATGCAACGCGCGATCGAACTTTCCGGACCAGAGGGACCAGTGCAGGCCAAGAGCCTGGAAGACTTGATCGCAATGGCCCCCGAATGGCATCAACGCGTCAACGCGTTAAATGAAGGACTAGCCAAGGGTGAGATTTACCTGGGCCTTGTGGCGCAACAGTTAAGTCGCCCCCTTACGTCGATCGTGCTTGGAACGGCACTAGCCAATCGGCGCGAGTCAAGTTTCGCCAAACGGCAACCTGTAGGCTGTTTTGCGGGCGCACGTAAGCCAGACCCCCAACAAGTGCCTGACAAGATCGCGATCGACCAGACGGCTTTCCTTACTCTGGCCTACTTGGGATTGCTTCCCAAGGTACTGAGTTCCTTTGACGCAATATGGGTTCCCCACATGATCGGTGCGTGGCTCTTCGAGGAGCAACGCGAGATCAAGTTTCATCAGCCCAGTCGCATTTTTGACGCCAAACAGTTGCTCAACCGTATCGCAGCCCAGGCGGTCCATCTGGCGCAGATTGACGGGCGAGCATCTCACTCCTTGGTTGCAGCCGTAGGTAGTGAGCTCGCCGACTTAATCCACGCCGCAGAGGTCGATCGGTCAACGGGGACCGACGCTTACGTAATTCGAGTTGCGCCAGTGCACTTGATGGGCTCATTGGGCCACGCAGAAGCAGATCTGTCAGCGCACGCCTCGGTACTCCGGAGCTTACACGAACTCGTTGCTGCGCTCGCTCAAAGCAGCCTGCTTGATGATCGCCAGCGTGAACGAAGCAGCCATTTCCTACGCGGGCACGACACTGGCTGGCCATTTGATCAATCGATTGCCCCTGGGGCTTTGTTGTACTTGGATGATGTCTCCGTCGCCCACCTGCACACGCTAGGTCTCTGGGAAAGTGCAGGAGAGATGTTTCGCTTGCGGATCCACCCGGAGACGCAACGTGAAGCGCTTGCGCTGTCACAGCAGGCCGATTCGGAAGAAAAGCTGGAAGAAGCGCTGGAAGAAATTCGACGATTCTTGGTTGAGGGACAAAAAGCCGGAAAGGTCCAATTTCTTTGGAGGCCCGCCGAAGAAGCACCGCCCGAGAGCAGTGCTGAAACTCGCAGATTCCTCATGCTCCAGGCTCTGGAGCCAGAAGCAAAGGTCGAGGCCATTGTTGTTGATGATCGCGCCGCCAACCGATATGGTCATTTCTCCTATCCCGATGGACGCACCGTTGCCTTTATTTCCTCACTGGATGTGATCGAGGCACTGAAATGCCGTGACGCCTTGGATGCTTCCGAATACATCGGTATTCGAAACGAACTTCGGCGTAGTGGCTACGTATTCATTCCGGTCGTGGAAGACGAGCTCGATCGCGCCCTCGATGGAACCGTGCTTCGCGGCGATCAACTCGTTGAGTCGTCGAGTATCCGAGCCATTCGGGAAAACTACTTGCTAGCCCAGGCGTCGAATGTTTTCCGGTTTCCCTTGGATGCCAACTGGATGCTATCGACCCTGGATACGGTGACTTCTGCGATTACCACACTGTGGAGCACGGCACCCAACGACACGGCAACACCCGCCAAAGCGGACCTATTGCTCACGCTTACAAGCTGGGATGGTTTCCTGGCTCAGATGCCCGGCGAATGGACTGGGGATCGGATGGATCAAATTGACGCGATCGTCATCGGGCGGCTCTTGCTCAACAGAGAGGTCCCCGCATCATCACGCGAGCAGTACAACGCATGGCTGGACACCGCCATGCTGGCTCCACTTCAGGAGTCCCGTCCTCGGGTGCTTGAAATCGTATGTGTCAGTTTGAAGCTTCATTTTCATGGCCTGGACGCCTACATAGCCGAGCGAGACCCGAACTTTCCACCCGACAAACTCAAGGCTGCGGCCGGTCATTTATTCACTCAATTTGTTAATGAATTCCCGGAAACTATTCGCGAACAACTGTTCGACGACGACCAGCTTCTCCAGAAGCTCGGCTTGACCCGTTCAGCTCAAGTGATCGCTCACGTTGCAGGGGAGCCGACATTTGATATCGCGCATCTTTATGAGGCGGCAGCACACACCTTTCTTGGTGATTCGGGGGCGATCAATATCCGTGATGGCGAAGGGATGCAATGGTCTGTCACGCGCATCTCAAGCTATGACGTCGAATGCACCGATGCGGCCTCGGAGCGCCGTGTGCGCATACAGCACGCCGCCCTGGTTGCAGCGGACCCCAGTGTGCGATTGAGCTATTTAAAGGAATTGGCGAGCGACCATGCATTGAGTGAAGCGCAGCTCTCGGAGTGGTTTTCATCGGTGCAAGTCGCCCCCTTGGAGCCCTCGCGCTTTCGCGAATTGGACAATGATCTAAGGGACTCCGTGCTTGGCATGAGCCGCGCGATCGAGAGTGCGTTTTCGCAGGGCGGGGCAAGCACGCCTATGCTCATTCCACTGTCCCCTCGGTATTGGTCCCGCCTCGGCATGCCAATTGGCCAGGCGCGGACGCTCGATGAGTTTGTGTCGGAAGTAGATGCGCGGCCCGTTTCGAGCGTGCAGGATCTATCCCACGCGCTCTTGTGGTCTTCGCATCCCCGGCTGGCCCCCATTACTGGAATCCAGGGCTTGAGCGCTGCGGAAGTGCGCGATCTCATAGATCGACTCCTTCCGGTCGCAGACCTATGGTCGCTCACGGGACTCATTGAAGCTGTAGTTTCCCGAGATGATGCATTTACGGATTTGCTCGACCCTCTAACCAACGTGGTCGAGACCTTTGCCTCGGCTACGCGGCAGGAGGGCGGGCGACTGCGACTAACCATTGCGCTTGGATCGGCGGTCGATCAGGTGCTGCATTGCTCCGGACTGCTTGCAGGCTACCCACCTTTCTGGCGTCGTTACATCAGTTTTTCTCATGCGGCACTCATTGAGCGATGTGCCCTCTCGACAGGCCTGGATTCGGCACTGTTGAGCCAGTGGGGTGAGCAAGCGGCTTCGCAATTCCAGTCGGCGACACTGCCTGACTTGGTGACGGAGCCGCGCTGGAATAGCTTTATGTTCGTCTCAGGGCAACTTGAACAAGAGCTAATCGGTCGCGTGCTTACGCCTTTGGAAGGGTATAGGGAGCAGTGCTCGGGGAGGCTCAAAGAGATCCTGTTTGGTGAGCATGAGGGTTCCCTCCAATCCCGTCGGATGATTTTCTTTAGTGTGTTGCCAGGGCCACTGGAGGGGGCGGTCGAACCGCCAGAATTACTCAGTGCGCTGCTCGAGGAATTACGAGCCACGCTCAATAGTGCGGAGCTACCCGCCTATCGTCGACTGGTCGCCTCAGCCCATCTGGCGTTTCTGGGGAAAGTTCCAGACGGCATATGGGATGAGTTTGAAGTGGCAATGCGGGAACTGGTCGCCCTGGATGTGTCTGCGGATGAGCGGGAGCTGTGGAATCCGCTGTGCCTTCGCCTATCGCACCTCGTGACCTATTCACGTCGCGCATCGATGAAAGCGGCGTTTCACGAGTTCCTTTCCAGCAGAAAGGAACTCGACATGGGATTGCGGCTCTACGCTGGCATTACCGCGTGCGGAGTGCACTGTCAGTGGGATGACTGGGGGGCGGCAATCGCTCAGTTTCTGGAGCCTGTGGTTGGCAAGGCGAACAGCAAGGAGGCAACTCAGATCTTGCAGTTCGTCGGAGGGATCACGGACGCACACCAGACACTGAGGGTGCCGCTGGGACGCACATTGGCGCGCCTGCATGCCATTGCACGCGGATTGCGCTAAGGGCTTCAGGGCGAAATCAATCGTTGCGACCAGGCCCGGAGGAATCCTCAGGGGACAGCGCAGCACGGCGCGAACGAAGATCTGCCATGGCGTTGACGCCGGCAGTGGATCGTCGGGTGTAGTACGTGACCATCCGATCAGTCTTCCATCCGCCGGCCTGTTGGATTTGTGTCCCGGTCGCCCCGTGCTCCGCCAAGTCATTCGCCGAACCAATGCGCGCCGAATGCCCGCTAATGACTCCGGCATTTTCCAGTCCAGCGACCTTTGCACGCCGCCGAAAAATGCGCGCCACCTCCTGTGGCAACAGCGAATCGATAGATGTGCCGTTTACCTTGGGTCGCCCGCCAGTCGGGCGGAAGAGGGGGCCTTCCGTGATGTTGGCGGCGGCCTGCCAGGCGCGCACGCGCGCGATCGTCTCCAGACTCACAAAGCGATAATCCGGTGCCGCGCCGTCTTGGTTGGTCTTGGAGAACGGCACATGCAACGACCAGGTGTTGCGGCGCCGGTTGTGGTGCAAGTGCTCGACCCAAATGCCCACCAGTTCCGATTCGCGACACAGCGTATCGGACGCCATCGACAGCAACGCCGCATCGCGTAGATCGCGCGGGCTGTCACCCAACGACGCGAGGATGGTCTCGATGCCCGCCATGTCGAGTTCACCGGCCTGCTTGCGTGCGTGTCCACCGGTCGTTTTCAGGCGACGGATCAGCTTCTTCCATTTGACGGGCCAGTCCGGATCCTTCGACGGACTCGGCAAGCCCGCGGCGATATGCACCAGGCCCACCGTGTACAGATAGCGATCCACCGTGGCGCGCTTGCGCCCCTTGCCGATCGCCGCGGACAGAAACGTTTCCAGTTGCGCGACGGAAGCGGGCAGGGGTGTGGCACCCGTGGCTTCGCACCAGGCCAGGTACTGCGTCCAGTCCGAACGCACCGCCTTCACCGTCGCCGGCGCACTACCTTCCGCAAAGTCCGCGGACCAGCTGGCGAGTCGTTCGAGTACCGCTTCGACGGACGCGGCCAGCGCCGGTCGCGGCGCGTGGATGTTGGGCGCAATGGCCGGCACCGCGGTCAGGTCCTGCAGTGCATCGACGACACGAAGGGGAAGGGTGGTCGGCTCGGTCACGATGGGCATCCCGGGGCGCGCAAGGCGGCGCCGATGACCCATGATAGCGAATAAGTGCCATTATTGGCTATATAAAAATGATATATATATGCATATATATCAGTAATTTATACGATCTATTTCGCATAATAGCGCCAGATCAGCCCAACACTCGCCTGGCCCGCACTGCCGGATCAATTGATGCTGATTGGAGGAGCCGTCAGCGCCGTCTATGGCTTTACGCAACTGATGCGATTGCGGCGCTTGCTGCCGCTGCTATTCCAGATCCAACACCCACGCAGCATCGCTTACCGCCAGCGCAACAACAGCTTCGGGAGCAATCGGGAAAACTTCCGCCGGTGTTCGAGCTCTTGTATCTAACTGACCTTCTCGCTCTGCGATACCCGAGGAAGAGGCCGCCTCCGCCAGGGATAGTTCACTGAGTGAGCCCCGGAGCTCATACATCCACCCGAGGCGTTCCCAGCCCCCGGGGTCTGCCGAATGGGTGAGCGATGGGATTTGGCTCAGTGCTTTTAGCAATTCCGAAAAGCGCGGATGAACCGATCCATCGGAAGCAAACTGGAACGGCGGGTGATAGAACGTCCGGTCAGATGCAGACCAGACACCCAGCAACCGCCCAAGGGCGCGCTCTTTTGCAGCCAGCTCTTTGCATGCCGAGGCGGCGGGGGCACCAAGCCGGCGACCGGCCATCTCCGAGGTAGGCCATGCTTCAGCACGAGCCTTCTCAAGCAGGCTGTCGCGGTACACGATTGCTGCGCTGATACTGGGTGCATGGGTCATAGAATGAAGTGTACGGTGTCTGTGGCGCCGTAATGCCGCCAAAGAATCACGAGCTACATGCGCCGATGGCAAATATAGGGGGCTTCATCAAAACGCACCAAAGACTGGGCCAGCGTAGAAGCCCGGGGTTGCCGTGCAATGGCACAGTCTTCGGTGCGTTTAGAGGTGATGGCCCAGTTCTAGGTGTCGAAATGGCGCAGCCTACATGCCGCAACGGCACAAACTCGGCTGTCGCAGTCAAGGAACGCAGCCATGCGAGGGCCATGCCAGCCCGGCGGCGGACGCGCCTAAATTGCGCATAATGTATATTATGTCAAATATCGTTCTAGCCATGCTGCTGCTGAAAATCTCGCCCGGCACTGAATTGCCGGAATGAGCCGCATTGAATGAACGATTGGAAGCCAATGACCGAATTGGCCAATGGCTCCTAACTTCCAACGCTAGATCATCTCGATCAATAGCACTCTGCCAACGGTTTGAGGTTCCGGTCTTTCAGGGCAACTTCCGCGAGCGTAGATGATGCCGGCGCTGAGGCCAGTCGAATAAATCGCAGCGCCTTGCCTTGAACACCGGCATATATACGAAGATCGCCTGGCAACAAGTAATCCCTACAAGAAAACCAATAATTCCAGACGCCCGGAGCGAGGGGATCAGACCGATAGCCAGGATACAAACCACGATCGTTCCGAGGGCATACGCCATTGTTCTTAAGTCAATATGGATTGTGGCAATTTCCGTGAAAACCACGGATACACGATCCGTTCCTGTTTCTTCCACGAGTTGCTCGCGGCGGACATCCTCCAGATCCAATGGTCTGTGAGCGAGCCGCTCAGAAGTTTGCGCCTGCATGGTATCCATATAACCCATTACTTCTCTGGGCTTTGGCATTTCTCCGGGCCAGCTTCTTGAATGGCGTACCCCGTATGCTTGTAACAGCGGCAGTACCAAGCCAGGAGCACTCAACCGATGTAAATATCGATCATCAAGGATCGCCCATACTTCCTCTCGATCTCCGAATTCGATTTCATATGTGCGGATGCGCTCTGCTGCTGGATAGTCGCACTTCGTTACAAATGCCGGTATGAATTCCTCCCCCATGGCAGCGAGAAACCTCACACGATTTTTCCCTTCGTGACTAGCAACGATGCCGAGGCCACTAATCAAAACGTACTCTGCACCCGCATGATCACCGTAAACAGCGCGATCAGGATGCATCACAATCTCACGACGATGTTCTCGGTCAGTCGCATTCAGATGCTCAAATCGCCAGTTGTGACTGTCTCCGATCACCAGTTCAGTCGGCACCCATGCAGACATGCCCTGCGAATCCGACCTGCCAATAAAAGGGATCAGTGTTCGTACAAAGTCCCACGGGTTGCTGGAGGTTTCCCGAATAAGTCCTTCTGGAATCGCCCATCGATGCTTTCCGTAATGTGCCCAGTCGTCAATTTCGTGTTTTATACGAACAAACCTGACAACCTCACGCCGAAGGTTTTCACTCAGATCAAAAGAGATCATGGATACGAACGGCTGGCTCATTGCGCTGCCTGGGTCATGTTCCTCGCGAGGGAGGAATAAAAGAGTTGTCGAGACATTGGTCTTAGTGCTCCGAAAGCAAGGCAGATATTAATTTAAGACGCATCCTTTGGCCCTCGAGTTTTGCTCCCTTCCCTGCTGCCACGAGGACCGGGGCTACTTCTTGCGCCGTTCCGTTGCCTTTGGTCGTGCTGGTGATTTGGCTTTGCTCGCCTTGGATGATGCTTTGACTACCTTCTGCTGGGAGAGTGCTGCTTCCAGTGCAGCAGCACGACCGGGAAGCAACTTGGTTTCCTGGCGTGCACGGTCCACTTCCTGATGAGCGCGATTCTCTGCGTCACGCATATGCGCAGTATGCTGTTCGCGTTCGATGCGCATGGCCGTGCCCAGCAAGGCTTGCTCGGCACGTAGTGCTTCGATCTCCGCGCGCTGCTGATCCGTTATTGCCTGTACGCGATCACGTTGTTGAAGCACGTCATCGCGTAAGGCATGGCTGTCCCGTAATTGGCCATCCAATGTGGCGCACGCATGTTCGACCAGCTCCCGGCGCGCTTGCGCTTGGGCAACCGCCATTTCGGCCTCAGCCAGGGTGGCGGCCCAGCGAGTGCGCTCATCCGCGAGACGCGCTTCGGCGGCGGTCAGTGCGGCACGATCGTCACTCAGCCGTGCTTGGAGGAGAAGGTCGGCATGCTCGACCGCGACACGCCACAGCTCGGCCATCGCCTGCCCCACGTCAGCCGGGATTCCGGGCAGCGACTGAAGACGATGCAACCGTTCGCCGAGGTTGACGCGCCAAGTATCGAGCATGCGCGTAACAGTGTTCGGTGAACCGGTCCCCAATGCTGCGCGAATCTTTTCCACGGTCGGATTCTCGCCGGCGGTCAATAAGGCGTCAGCGGCCCTATTGACCTGCTCCTGAGTGATGCCTCGTGCCATACCTCGGTCCCCTTGATCAGTGCCCTGCCCTTACCTTGACGTACTCGCGATAAGTGATGATTATCGTGGATAGACACCCTATTTCGTATTATACATTACATATTATGAAAGATATTTCCACGATTTCCCCCCTCGCCCACCCCGCTTCCAGCTTGGCGCTGCCAATCCAGTTGGCCCAGCAAGCGGCCGATGCGGTGCGCGAACTGCTCGCCGAGGCCGCGGCCGCCAACACCACGCGCAGCTACGCCAGTGCCCTGCGCTACTGGGCCGGCTGGCACGCGGCCCGCTACGCCATCGAACTGGCGCTCCCGGTGCCGGAAGCCGCCGTGCTGCAGTTTGTGGTCGACCATCTGGTGCGGCGCTCAGCCGAGGGCGAGCTGGCCTGGGAACTGCCGCCGGCCGTCGACCAGGCGCTTGTCGCCGCGGGGCTTAAGGCCAAGCCGGGCCCGTGGACCCTGGCCACCGTGCGCCATCGGGTCGCGGTGCTGTCCACCGCCCACCGGCTTAAGCAGCTGCCGAACCCGTGCGAGCAGCCGGCGATCCGCACAGTGCTCAGCCGCGCGGGCCGGGCGGCGGTCAAGCGCGGCGAGCGGCCACACAAGAAGACCGCGATCACCCTGGCCGAGCTTGAGGCGATGCTCGCCACCTGCGACGACAGCCTGGAAGGCCTGCGCGATTGCGCCCTGCTTTGCTTCGGCTTCGCCAGTGGCGGCCGTCGGCGCAGCGAGATCGCCGCCGCCGATCTGCGCGACCTGCGCCGGATCGGGCCGCAGGCGTATATCTATCGCCTCGAGCACAGCAAGACCCAGCAAGGCGGCGTTACCGCCACTTCGACGCCGGACAAGCCGGTGCTCGATCGGGCAGCCGCGGCGCTGGAAGCCTGGCTGGGTGCCGCCGGGATCACCGAGGGGGCGATCTTTCGGCGGCTGTGGAAACTCCGGGTCGGCCCTGCCCTGTCACCGGCCGCTGTTGGCGAAATCGTCCAGCGGCGCGCCAAGTTGGCGGGGCTTGAGGGTGACTTTGGTGGACACAGTCTGCGCTCGGGCTTTGTGACTGAGGCGAGCCGCCGGGGCGTGCCGTTGCCGGCGATCATGGCGATGACCGAACACCGTGCCGTATCAAGTGTCATGGGGTACTTTCAGTCCGGAGGAGCTGCGGGCAATCCGGCAGCACGACTCCTTGATTCGTAGGGCCTACTGGTTGTCGATTACGATGACAGCTCGGCCATCTTTGACAAATGTTGGACAGTGGCGAACTGCTATCCGGCAGCGGCATGCGGAATTGCAGTGCGTGGCGAGTGCAGCTTCCATTCGACTCCCTCCCGACCGGTACCTAAAAGGTTGAGCAGGGAACATGGAATGCCGCGCGAATCGAACTTGCGCCTGAGGAACTCCGCCTGCGCGACATCATGTGTCGAGAGCAGCAATTGATAGCGGCGATCCCGGACGATGTTGCCCATCAGGTCAGCGAAGGCCGACGCGTGAATGGCATCATTATGCTGCAGGGGGTCGTCGAGAATCAGCGCGCGCCAGCGTGACCAAGGATAAGTGAGGCTCGCCGCCGCAAGCATGCTAACTCCAAGCGCGGCCATTTGCCCCTCGCTATGGACAAGAGCGGGATCGATATCACCTATTCCCTCAGGGACTTCGCCTGTCTTGTAAGCAACCTGCTCGATTTTCTTGTTCTTTACCTGTAGGTCGATACCAATTCGTGGGTCGCACAAGATCGCAAGATTAATCTGCTTCATCAGATCGTCGAGCGGCTCGATATAGGCTGCGTTGAAGTCCGCTACTTGGTCTAAAATATCTGCACTGGCCGCGCGCGCGATGGCCTTGGTTTCCGTCGTCGCCTCCTTCAGCCGGCGACGCGTGCCGGCGACAGTCTCAGCCGCCGTGCGGATTTGGTCGCGATCGCTGTTCGGGGCGCCGTCGATTGCTTCGCGTAAGCGCTCAAGAGCCGAGCGATGGCTTTCCTGCCGCGCCCATGCAGCTGCGCTATCGGTGAGCTGCTGCAATATGTCTTTTGCACGGTCCAGACGCTCGATTGCACGTACGAGAGCGGCCTTGCCGCCATTCGCCTCGACCTGATTGGGCTGTGTCCCAGTGAAGCCGAGCTCGCCCCACGCACGTCGGTCTTCGTCAAACGCTCTGCGGTAGTCTGCTATGCGAAGAGTTAGGTCTGCCATACGCGCCGTGAGACTTGCATCCTTTGCCCTTGCTTCCGATAGCGCTGCGTCAGTCTCAGTCAGCGTTTTGATAGCCTGATCTGCCGCTGCTTTGGCCTGAGCGAGCGCGGTTTCTCCGGCGATATAAGCGTCCTGATGATCGTGATCTGCCGTTCCGGAGTCCAATCCCAGCATCCCTTCTTGCGCGATGACGTTGGCCAGAGCCGCCTCGGCGGCCTGGCGTGCGAGACCTGCATGCCGGTCGGAAGATTCCTTGGCACGGACAAGGTCGCCCCGGCGTTTGATCGCTCCGGTTAGTGCCTGGGCAAGCGGTGTACCGGAAACATCGTTTAGGCGTTGCCGCCAATGTTCTAGGCGTCGGAAGCGCCATGACAGGCGATTGGCGGACTGCAATGCCTCATCGCGCAGTCGCGTCACCGCGGAGACGTCAAGCACGTCCGCTACTCCTAAGACGGCGGCAAGATCGGCATTCACAGCAGCTTCGGCGACGACCTTCTTCTCAGTGTCACTAATCCGAGCGAGTACGGCGCGCTGCTCGGCTAGTTCCTCTGTCAATGCTTCGCGTTCTTCGGTGGCGCGGACAACGTGCTGCTCCTGTGCCACGAGGAGTGGCGCCAGGCGTTCTGCCGCACCTGATGCTCGTTCGCGCAATAGGGATGGCTGATCGAAATGAGTCGCGCAGACCGGGCAATGACACACGTCCTCCGGGAGATGAGTCGCAATTGTCGTTACCGCCTGCGATATCGCCCCCGTAACCTGTTGCAGCTGATGAAGCACCTGTCTCTGGCTGATTTCCCTTGACCGTGCGCTTTGTTCGGAGATCTCCAGCTCGCGGATATTCCGGTCGATGTCGGGAGAGGCGTCACGATCACGATTGAGGGCGCGGCGCAGCTGGTCCAGTTCTTCAGCGCGATCAAGCCACTGCTTGCACTGATCCCGTTGCCGGTTTGCGTCGACGAGTTCTCTGGTGATGCGGTCGGAATCCACTCGAAGCCTCGCGACGATCGCGCCGCGCCGGTCGAGCATCAATGTCCCCCTCTCGAATCCGATAAGGGCCGCATCTGCCGCCTCAGCCCTTGCCATAGCTTCCGCTACCGCATTATGTTGCTCGCGATATTGTTCGACGGCGGCACGCAGCGAACTGAGCGAATTGAAGCGAGCAGCAGCAGTGACCTGCATCTCTAGCGCCCGCGTCGCGACCTCCTGCTGTGGAATACGAGTCGCCGCTAACTCCTGCGATCGCGCGGCCAGTCGGATCTGCTCGGTCTGAGTTTCTTCGAACGCCGCATCGGCCTCGACCAGTAACCTTGTACGGCGTCCAGACTCCTCGACAAGCTGCTCTGCTCGGCGCAATTGTGCCTCCCTATTGCGAACCTGGGCCCGGGCATCATTCCATATCGCGGTAAGCTCGCCGAGTTCAATCGCGGCAGTTGCTTGCTGAAAGATCGGTCCTAGCGTGAATTCCGTACGCGCAGCCTCGATCTCAATCAGCAGTGATCGACCAAGGGTGGCTGTGCTCACAGGATCGAGCGCGCCTTGCGCCTGGGCCCCTTTCCAAAGTTCAGCCTCCTGCGCGAGGAGCTCATCAAGCCGATCAACTTCTTTTTCGAGCTGATCGATGCGTCGGGAGAATGCCCTGGAAGCTATCGTATTGCCTTTTCCGTGCAGAGCGATGGCGAGCTCTTCGATCTCCCGACTTTGCGCGGCTTCCTTGAGCATTTCGAAGCGCTCGGCCGCTGTCCTATGAGTGAGACGCGACAGTGTCGATTGGCCCAAGAAATGCGTGAGCAAAAGATAATGCTGCAAGGACTGAATCGTATGATCCCAGGCTGGCGCTTTAAGGAAAGCGCCGATATTTTCGATATTCCCACCGCGTACAGAATTCGTCGCCTCGGCAGAAGACAGCATCCGTTCTATCGAGCTGCCGTCGGAGAACGTCATGGCTGCGCTCGTCGGGCCGCCATCTCCATTGCGCCAGCGACAGAGATATTTGCCGACTTTCTTTACGCCATTAACATCGCGAAAATGATCAATCTTGTCGGTCAATGTCCATTCGAGCGCGTCGAAGAGCGACGATTTTCCGAGGCCATTGCTGCCATGAACAATGAGAACAGACGGCTCTGCCGGCAAGTCAATGTTGAGCTCCGCAAAGCTCCGAAATTGCTTGAGACGGATGTTGGCAAGGTAGAGGCTGTCGTCCATCATGATGGCTCTCGCGACGTCGTAAGGGCTGCGACCAAATTATCGGGATCGTCATGGATTTGGTTTGCGAGGCCGACCCACTGAGCCGCCGTCTCCTGAGACAGACCATGCTTTTCTAGCGTGCGCAGGACCAGTCCCTGATTACGGTCAAGAGGAGCACTCTGGAAGCTCGGCGCACTCTTCCACGGCGTGGCAAGGAAAGTCCTGGCAACGAATAACGCATAGCTTTGGTCGAGGTCGTCCGGGTTAGGGATCCAGATCAATTTTCGGCAAACATTCTCATCGCGTTCAGCCAGGTCGAGCGCAGCGCGCCAGTCCCGTAGCGGATCAGGAGGCAGTGCAATTAGCATTATATGCGCGTTGATGACCTCCTCGGCGGTCATGTAGGAGCGGGCTATCACCATTTGGGTGTGGAGGCTGCGGAGAGATGCACGTATGTCGTCGAGATCGCCAAGCTCGATGGAGGCGATCAGGACAGGGTAGTCGCCCAAGCGCAATCCGATGGCATCCTTGGGCAAACTCTTCTCGGTCGCGTCCACATGCCCTCGAAACTGTCGCGCAGTGAAAGTGTCCACTGCGGATGTTTGCCAGTCTAAGGCCGCTGCGGACGCACGGAGTCGCTCGCTGAACATTGCCGAGGTCATTTCGACACCTCGTCTTCCAGGTCCTGGATACGCTGGCGCCATCCCTCGAATTCTTGTTTCACGGCTTGTTTCCAAGTTGCAAGTGGGCCATTGAGCTTTTGGCGCCAAGCGCGGTCGTTGCGAATGATCGCCGGTCGCACTCGTCGCGCACTACGCATCCCTAATCCAATGGCCCCCGCATTGAGAAGGGTGTCATCAGGCGAATAGACTTCTACCTCGGCACTTGCGGATAGGATGAGGGCATCGACGTCCCATTGGTCGGGGCGGTCCCATATCGTAAGCGGCCCACTTTCGACGGTATCGCAGCCTGAGCCCAGTGCCTCGGCATTTCCTGAGAAAGTCAAATTGCCGCGCTCGATCGACGCTGGTGTGAGCGGCTCCTCCAGATGGGCGGCAAGAACCAACAGCAGGGCGGCAGCCATGTGCGGCAGTTGCGCGTGATCGCCACTCCACGGCGATTTTGCCCCCTGTTCGATATTAGCCAACCATCTGAGAAAATCGAAACGAAGTTCAGTCGCCCCCTGAAGCGTGGTCGTCCAGTGTCCCCAAGTGTGGGACACCGCGCTGCAGATAGATCCATCGATCTTTTCCAACTTGGTGCAAGTCCCGCTCGAGATGATTGCCCCGAGCGACTTGTCGAGAAGACGCAGAAAGCAGGCGTCGAGCTTGTCCTGTAGGAAGCTCAGATCGAGCACTTTGCCGCGGTATCGAGGGTCACCGGTCGATGCCACGGCGACCGCCGGTGCGATCATTGCCCATGCGGAGGCATGGTCGGCGACCGTCGTCAGTTGGATGCGACCATTGCTGGCCTGGCTCAAGCGCAAAAATGCAAACTGGTCGGGCACCGCGCTTGGCGGCAGGGCAAGATGGATCGTCACGAGCGCCGTCAATCTCTCGCATTGATCGGCCACATCAAGCAGGGAAATATACCCTCGCTCTACCAGAAGATGTGCGGCCGCATCGATCTCAAGGACGATACGTGATCGATCTTGTTGCTGCTGTTGGCGTAAGCCAACCTGCGAAGCCGTATCAACAAGTTGCTCGATCTTGAGATCTTCGAACCGATCGTACAGCTGTGGGTCCAGCATCGGCGGGTCGGCGAGCGATGGGGTGGACTCGAGCAGCGGCTTGATATGTGCCTCGTATAGGTCGAAGGACGCCTTCGCGGGGGCGTAGCGCGCCGCTCGATCAGGACCGTGCCGCAAAATCACATGATCGAAATCCGCCAAAAGAGGATGGCCATTCATCTGTGGCCCGGTGACCGAGAAACCGTTTGCCGTCTTTTTGACATTGGTGACGCGGCCGCTGCTATGGTTCACGCCTACCGCTTCGAGCTTCGCCGCTTCGAGCGTTGCAAAGACCATGCACTGATTGAGAAGTGACGCCTTGCCCAAGGCGAACAATGGTCCGTCGCTGTTGATGGTCAGGCTACGATCCTTCCGTAGCTGTCGCCTTAGTGCGTCAATGACACCATATTCGTCGATGATAGGGCGAAGGAAGGTGTGAAATTCAGCCTCGAGGTCGTCACTCAATGACGCGGCGTTAACAGCATTGAGCGCCGCATCGCGCAACGCATTCGAAGAGATGTGCGACAGGAAAGCGTGCGTGAACGAAACATGCTCGAAATCTTGGACTAGGAGTGAAAGTGTGTCCGTCAGACCACCATCCCCGTTACCGCTGACAAGATAGTTCGCACCGCTATGCGGCTCGATCGCGTTCGTTCCTGTTCCGCTCGGCTTCCAGTAGGCGACAGGCTCAGCGTCACCGCATGGGAACTCCTCGCCGAATCCCATCGCGAGGATCACCTTCTGGAATCTCCGCTTTTCCTCCGTGCCCTTGTGATCGAACGTAAGGCGCCAATCTGCGCCCTCTTTCTCCATAGAGCTGAGCTTGCGCTCGGTATGGAAGTGAAGGCGTGGGAGCCTTGTTAGAGCCGACGCGAAGTCGTTTTGAAGCTTACCGCTTACGGATCCGCCCGTATCGGATTTCCAATCCAAGACCGGCAGGCCGGCCCGGTCGTTCAGCGACCCAATGTCTGGCCACTCATAAATATGCGGATGCAGCAGGCGTGAAGATGCACTTTGAAGCTGAAGCGCGTTATTTGCCGGATCGTACAATGTGACGTCATACCCGAGTAGGGCCGCAGAGAGCGCGAAGCTCAATCCAGCGGCCCCGGCGCCAACGACGGCAATTTTGTTCGTTTTGGCAGTGAAAGCGTGTGCTTCTAGTGCATGCGCAAGGCGAAGCCCACGCACCTGTTGGGAATAGAAGGTGATACGCCGATCGAAGGCACCAAGAAAATAAACACCATCGCCGCGAGGTGCGGACGCAGCGTTGATCCAGTCCGAGAGGGGTAGTGAAGTCATTGCTCTGTATAAAACGCCATTGTGGCCGGGTCGAAAGAAGCGACTTCACCGACCATGTCGTCCATGAACTTAGTGGTATTGCAGGTGCCTGCCACCGGACTGCATCCGGCATGCGCCGAGCCCGCCAAGAACGCCCCGGCCCAGTCAAGGACCTTCATTCCTGCTCGCATCCCCCCTCCCCTTCACTATCTGTGTTCCCAGTGTAACGGCGGGATGGACGCCAGGCTAAGTCTGCCGATTGGTCGAGCACAGCTACCGCCCCCCGGGGGGTGCGGTAAGCGGGCGATGAACCCGGATGCGCCGACCGCTCATCCGCACGAAGTTGGCCCTCTGTTCTCCAGCGAAGCAGCGCCGTGTAGCAGTATTCGTCCTTTTTTCAGTGTCTCTATGATCATCCGGACATGCCTGGGGATCGTCGCTATGGAGCTTATTCCGTCTTTCGGGCCATGGATTCGCGTAACGTCGATCAGCGCCCTACGCCTCGTCCTCGCATCCATGATTTTCCAGTGATCTGGGATGGCGACCGGGACACCCCGATCGTTCCCGTGATCGAAGAAATGCCCATGGTGGGCCTGCTTCCCGGGGTGCAGTTCCTGGGGGGCACAAAGGGGGGGGCGATCATTCTGGTCGCCCGTACCTTTTTGGAACATTGGTGTTGAAACCTACGCCAAACGCGTGGAAGCCCTGACTGCTGCGGCAGGCGATTCTTGGAACGTCAAAGTGGCATATATGACCACTGCAAGGAAAATCTGCGCCGCGGTCACCGGTGCGACTTCCGGGAGCTCGTTGGTCTGAGTGAGGAGGAGGAGCACGCGTTCCTCTTGACCGTCGATACGATCTGGAAACTGGGTACTAAGAAATGGATCAGCGTGGATGCACCTGCCGAGCTCAGCGCGCTCTCCAACCCGGGCCGTTATTCGATGCGACGATCCAGTCCTAGGTGAGGCTCAAAGTCGGTGCAGCTGAACGGCCACACTGAATGAAAGCGCCAGGGCTCGCCCCGGCGCTTTCGGGAATCAACTCAACGCTTACATGTCACTGAGTTCGTGGATGCAGTCCAACCGGAGCATGTGTGGAGCGAGCAGATCCGGCACCCTCGCCCCCGATGACGCTAACTAATCACCCCGACCAAATGCTCGCTGTCGGCCAGGTGCGAATGTTCAGGCAAGCCCTGCAAAACGTCTACTTTGAACCTTCCGCACGAAACTCCGAATCGAGCGGCAGCATGCGGGTCACGCGTCGTCATCGAGACCAGTCAACGTGCGGTTGTATCGAGTTGTCGCGCCAACAGTAAAACTGCCGGTCACGCGTCACCTTTTTACGTCACTTCCGTCCAGAATCAGCACTTCGACATAGTTGTTTGCCTGTGCGGCCTTGTTCCACTCGCCAGCCGTAGCCTTACACGTCTTCCATTCATCCCCCGAAGTCGAACATGGATACTTTTTCCGTGGCTTCTCCTTGCCGTAACTAATTACATTTACGGTCTTTGCGGCGAGCCCGTCGGACTGCATCAGTGAGGACACGGCATTCGCCATTCTTTCGCCATGGCCTAGCGCGAATTCGCGAGTTGCTCCTCCGTCATCGCCACACTTCTGAATTGAAAGATTAGGGCGTGCTAGTCTGGGAACCTTGTAGTTCCCTGGTTCCGTGCACCAAAGCCCAACGTGTCCTTCAAGCCGAATTTGACCCGAAAAGTGTGCTTCGTCTAATCGCTGTTTCAAGCCAGCGATCAAGACAGAGGCTTCTTCAGAGACTTCGTCGCTATCAAATTTGACCTCGGTGAATTGATTCACGGCCCATTCCAGGGTTCGAAGCGTCGATCTTCGCGATTGTTCGGCCCTGGCGGTTTCCGCAATGGCGTGCTCTCGTTCTTTTTTAACCTCAATCAGAGATCTTCGTAGTTCAACCTCGTCCTTTTTGCTCTGCGTGTATAGCGAGAAATAGACTGAAGCCGGTGCCGCAAATATGATCGCGTATAAGGTGAGTTTCAGGGGCTCAGTGTTCTGCAGTACGGTTGCCAGAAGACCGCCAGAGAAGGTCAGGCGCCTCCGCTGGTCGATCGCGTCGGCTTCCCGACCACCAGCCAAAACGGGAAGCCAGTTGTCAATCATGAACTGATCGGTCGCTTCTCCTCTCTTGTTTACGAAATAGTGGCTGTGCCCACCCTCAAAGAATCGATTAACGAACACTTCACTGGTCAGTCCTGAGAAACCGACTCTGCCGGCCATGCCCGTAAACAGGACCACGAGCTGATTGATAACCAACACCCAGTCATTAATCCCGCAATCATTGATGACGTTCTTGACGGTCCCGGTTGCAATCAACTCGTGCCACGGAAAACCAGGCTTCAAGACACTGCCCGCAAGGATGATCGTTCCAAATCTGCGATCCTTATTCAGGCGTAACCCCCAAAGAGACCAGCCGATTAGGTGCGTGCCAAAGCTGTGGCCGACTAGGTCAATCCGAGCTTCCGGGTGATTCAGAGAGAGTTGTTCGAGGTGCCGTCGAAACCTCCTCGTCACAAGCCATCGCAGTGGTGGCACGAGGAATGCAAATATCGAAAAATACCCATAAACAAACGCTTGGCATCGTATATTGCCGTCTTGCTTTCTAATCAATTTGCTAAGACGTTGCTGCCACTGCCCAAAGGTTCGAATACCGTGGACGGTGACGACGATGTGCTCGAATTCGGCGACGGATCGATGAACCATACGCCCCCCCAAGTAACTGACTTCAGCGCCCCACGGCCTGATCATACTCATCCTACTGCGTGCGTCCGCGACTTTGCACGGCCTGGATCAGTGTATTACTTAGTTGAGATATATGTCGGCGGGAATATATCTCGCGATACGACCTGCTCTTATAACCATTGTGGCTTCGCTCGGGTAAGAAGCGCCGATGGGATCATTGAGGATGGCGTATGTCGCCAAGTGGCGCGCCCCGATTCCGGCAACAACCGATATTTAAACTACAGAGTCCGAGTGCCTGTGTGTCCTACCCCCGATAACACGGGCTAATCGTGCTGCTCCAGGACTACTTTCTTCCGGAGAAGAGCGCTCCAAGTGCACTCTGACCCGGGTTTACACCGATTGGAAAGCACAGGAAAGTGGCAGCTCGTATCAACTAGCTTGCTGCCGGAGTTTAGGCGACCACGTTGCCACTCCTCGCTCGCGAGCTAGTTCCCTTTCCTGCCTTCGTCAGCAGCGACCTCGACAAACAGATCCCGAATCCAGCGATGGCCAGCGTGTCCATGGCTGCGTTCGTGCCAAATCAAGCTGATGTCGAACTGCTCCGAAAGCCAAGGGATATCGACCAAGACGAGTCGGTCCGCCTGGCTTCGTAGTTGCCGCCTCGGCACAAGGGCGACAAGATCACTAGATGAAACGATCTCGGGGACGAAGAGGAAGGACGCTGCTGACATAACGACTTGGCGTCTAAGCCCAAGCGCTGCCAGCGCCTCGTCGATCGGCGTCGTGAAGGCGCCGCCCGACGGTGACACAATTACATGGTCAAGTTTCACGAACTCTTCGGCCGTAAGCCCGGACCTGAGACATGGATGATCTCGTCGACCAATGAGGACGTAGGTCTCCGTGAATAGGTGGCAGGTTCGCAGATGCGCGTGACTGGGGTCGGGCGTGGCGATAGCCAAGTCGATCTCGCCGCGACTTAGGTGTTGCTCCATCGACGCTGGGTCCAAATGGCGAATGGCGAGGCGCACCCCAGGCGCGCGCTCCCTCAACGCCACCGCGAACGGCATCAGGACCGCAGCCTGCACGTAGTCCGTGCACGCAACCGTGACTGTCAGATTGTCCCGCGAAGGCGAGAAGTCTTTGTGGGAACGGAAGGTAATTCGCAGTTGATCTAGCGCTTCTCGTAGCGGGCCGAGTAGGTCGAGCGCCTTGGCCGTAGGCGTCATCCCGCGGTGGGCCGGGATAAGCAGGGGGTCGTCGAACACCTCCCGAAGGCGGCTCAACTGTGCGCTCACTGCTGGCTGACTGAGGTGAAGTCGCGCGGCCGCCTTTGTCACATTCCGCTCGGCCAGAAGGGCTTCAAGAGTCAGCAGCAAATTGAGATCGAGGCGCCCATTATCCATGGCGTGGATAGTAAGGCAGAACACAATCGATTTCACATATGCTGCAACAAAGGCCACGATGCAGACATTGCAAACCGCTTGGAGAGCCGCACCGTGGCCAAAAAAATTCTCATCGTCTACGCCCACCCGGAGCCGACCTCGCTGACGCGCCAACTGGTCGATGTCTCGATTGAAGCCCTTACCGCTCAAGGGCACGAAGTCATTCTGTCTGACCTCTATGGCATGCGCTGGAAGGCCGTCTTCGATGCAGACGACTTTCCGAGCAGGACTAATCCTGAGCGGCTTTCGTACATCATGGAATCAGGTCATGCCTATGCAACCGGTCAGCAGACAGCGGACGTAGCCGCGGAGCAGGCGAAGCTGCTGGCTGTCGATGCGGTGATCCTGCAGTTTCCGCTCTGGTGGTATGGCTTGCCGGCCATCCTTAAAGGCTGGATCGATCGTGTCTATGCGTTTGGCTTCGCCTACGGGTACAAGAACGGCACCAACGAATATCGCTTTGGCGACGGCATCCTGAAGGGCAAGCGGGCGTTGGTAAATGTTATGGCGGGCGGACCGGCTACGGACTATGGTCCGCGCGGCATCAACGGCCCGATCGATCAACTCCTCTTTCCGCTCACCCACGGCGCGCTGTTCTACCCCGGCATGGATGTGCTCCCGACACACGCGGTCTATGGCGCGGGTCACGTCACCACGGCGGAGGAAGTGGACGCGATCAAGGCAGCATGGCGTTTGCGTCTTGCCGGGCTATTCATTGACAAGCCAATTCCCTTCCGTTCGCAAAACGGCGGCGACTTCCCCCATCGCCACACCATGGCCGACCATGTTGCGCCGGGCCAAACCGGCCTGGTCGCGCACGTTGCCAATCTGGTCGACGCATAAGGAGATGGACATGGAACTAGGGTTCATCGAACTCGGGAAAATGGGCTCGGGTATTGCCGCCAATCTCGTGGCGGCCCGCCACCAAGTTACCGTCTGGAACCGGGACCGGACCAATGCCGAGCCCTTCGCCGAACGGGGCGCGAAGGTCGCCGCCGACCTTGCCGCGGCTGCTCAGGCTGGTACCGTCATGACGATGCTCGCCGATGACGCTGCTGTCGAGGCGGTTGTGTTCGGGGATGGCGGATTGCTCGCGGCAGGTTCCGACCTGCTCCATGTCTCGTGCAGCTCGGTCAGCGTGTACCTTACGGGCAGGCTGGCGGCGGCGCACGCCGCGGCGGGGCAGCGGTTCGTGTCGGCGCAGGTATTGGGACGCCCAGACGTCGCGGCGGCACCTCGACACGATGGAGTATGCATAGCTGGCGAGCGGACGGCGAGCCTTCACCGCGGCGCTGCCGTGCACGCGCTAGCGGCCTCGTCGAACGGCGGGTTCAGCCGAGAGTTGCCATTCGTTAGCGTCCAGAAAGGAATCGCGGCGGGTGAAAAGCCGGGCGAACCGACCGCGTGGTCAAGCCCGGGAAGATCTGCAAGGTCACGATACCGTACTGAGACGGTGGGCGCTTTCGTCATCCAGTGACCGCCGCCATCGGAGAAAACCAAATGCTCAATCTGAAACCACTCCTGCTTTGGCTTATAGTCGCCGCGCCATTGCCGATGGCGACAGCCCAAACCGCTCCCGCCGATGTTCGGGCGGCCGTCGCTGCTCCCGGGAGACCGGTCCAGGCGGTCGCACTCGACGAAAGCCGCAAGCCCGTCGAGGTGCTGAAGTTTCTGGGGCTTGAACAGGGCGACCGCGCGCTCGACCTGTTCACAGGGACCGCGGCCCCGTTCACGCGCGTTGGCTACTATGCCGAGATCATGGGCCGCGCGGTCGGTCCCAAGGGTGCCGTGGTCGCGTGGGAGCCGGCCAATCTGCTCGACGATGCAGGCAAGCAAAACTTTGCCGGCCTGGTCTCGCGCGTTCCCAACGTCCACCTGATCTCGAGCACCGCCGCCGATCTGACGCTCGACCCCGCGAGCTTCGACTTTGTGCTGATGCACCTCGTCTATCACGACACCTATTGGGAGAACGAACAGTTCCAGTTTCCACGGATGGACCCGCACGCGTTCCTCGCCAAAATCTTCGCGGCGACCAAGCCAGGCGGGATTGTCGGCGTCGTTGATCACGTCGCCGCACCCGGCGGCGACACACGCGCGGTCGTCAGAAAGCTCCACCGCATCGATCCAGCGGTGCTCCGCGCGGACTTCGAGCGTGCGGGGTTTAAGCTCGAAGCCGAGTCCGATCTGCTGCGCAACCCCGCCGACGATCATTCGAAGCTGTCGCTCGATCCGGCGGTCCGCGGAAAGACTGACCGGATCATTTACCGCTTCCGCAAACCCCGTTGAGGGCGCGCTGCCATCCCTGAACTTCCACGACCTAGGCGTGGGTGACAGGACAGCAGCCGGCCGCCGATGGCCTTATCCCCATGGCCGATGGCACCGGGGTGGGAAGCTTGGCGACCATGTTGCGCGAGGCCAAACCGGCCTCGCCGCGCAAATTGCTCTGCAGTCGCTGCGCTGTCTTCCACAAGTTGGCCTGCCATCAAGCCTTGATCACCGAACTCTCCAAAGCTATCGATCGCGAGCGTCCGCTCGTGGCCGCTTGCAGCCAGAGATGCTCAATGCCCGTCCTCAACGAGTAGCGGATCGATGCGCGCCATGCCACTCGAACGGGAGGGAGCCCCAGGGCGAAGACTTCATCTTCAGGCGACTTTATCGCTCGGATGCCAGGGAACATACGTCTCGAGCTAACGCCGCAATGCCGTTGCCCACGAAATTAATGATTCAGGCCGTTTGGTCCGCCGGGACAAAGATCAATTGGAAACAACACGTTTCCATAAACGGCCGTCAGTCTCCCTTCTATCGATAAATCCAGTGACTTTCCCGCTTTCACTACGCTGAAAAACCCGGCGCAGGTATACGTCGTCGTGCTGAAAAAGTACATCGCGCGTTTCAGCCATCAATTCTGTGAGAGTCTGGCCATACTGTCCTCCAAGAACGCGATTACCAAGTCGTCGAATGATGTACGTTTTGTCGGAACTCCGATAGGTTCCCGCCAGCTCGTCGATTTGTGATGAAGAGAGCGAAACGGGCTTAGGATTCACGCGAATGCGATCGGCATGCACCACACGAAGCTTCCATTCGCCGTGAATTCGCTGCCAAGTCTCAGTCATGAGCAGATGTGAAGGGATTTCATCGAAGCTTCCAGGCCGTTGCGGTACATCGTCCCGATGAAAGACTTGTGCCGTATCACCGATGATTTTGACCTCGTAGTTACGAATAATGAGCGGCGTCGCACCGTCATCTTCAAGTTCGCTTAGGAATTGCTCTCGACGAGTGACTACCCCTTCCTCGACATACATGAAGTCGGACGTGGTAAGACGTTCCCATGTATCTGGATCGCCTCGGTGAACCGCCCTCAGCAACGATGTATCGTATGCGTAAAGCACTTTATTCACCTCTGAAGGCGCATCAACGGCTTGAGCGTAAGCGGTTGTGTTATTCGCAGGGTAAATCAAACAGCCAGTTGCTATGACGCAACATTGTTTGACTACTTTTTTTAAACGTTTTCATCGGTTCCGGCCTAGAGCGAACGAAGGTCATCAGACTCGCTACGTAATTCTTTCAAGAATTCGGCACCCTCTGCGATTCTCGCTGCGATTTGCGAACGACCAGCCGACGAGACAATGTGCGGAGGCACGACCTTCATGTTTTTCTCGACCAGCGCGACCTCGTCGGGAACGGTCGGACTTTGGCCGTGCGTATCAGCGAGCGCCAGCACTCTGGCGATGCCGATCGCTCCAAGCCAGTCGAGCGCATCGGCATCGTGAAGGTAGGTCGCTTCGGGGCCAACAGGCGCGCGGTAATACATGTGCGTCCGGATCGCACCGCGGACCGCCTCCAGCCTGTCGACCGGAAAACTGGTGCCTTTCAGGACGGTGTCGATCGAAACCGCGCCAACATCACTGTGGTCTTTTCCCTCAACCTCCCAGGGCTTGAAAGCAGCCATGTCGTGCAGGTACGCCGCAGCGAAAAGCACATCGTCGTCGAGCGCGACATGATCAGATGCGGCCAGTTGAATGGCCAACTCGTAGTCGCGCTCGGAATGCGAAAGTCCCCAGGCGGGATTCTTGAAGTGGCTCGCTGCGAACGCGCGCACTGTCTGGCGCCACGCCGGCTCTTCTGAAGGAGCCGCGTGGACGATTGCCGTCATGAGGCACAGACCGGTCACCAGCGCGGCACGCGACCGGACCCGCCGCGCGGACTTTTGCCATGGTCGAAATTTCATATCTTGATCTCCACTCATCAAAGTGATTGCGAGGCGCACATCACGGTTGCCGCGATTCTTCCGCTGGTGAGCTACTCGTGCGCCCTATTCGACCCGAACACAGAAACCGCTTCCCGCGATGCGGCACCCGCAGCTCGATGCCCTCCGTCGCGGCAGCACTGTCTGGCGATCATCCGGCTTGAAGCTCGCCGTCTGTCCACGTGTCGACTGCTTCACGGCCTGGGCTGAAGGATGTCGTCGAGCAAGTTCGGTGTTCCTGGCACCCGTTCCAGATGTGGATAGCGCAAACCGCCCTCCCACGTTAGCGAAAGCGAGTGCTCTGTCTGGCCTCGTGCGACTCGTAGTTCGATCGGACGATCGATGCGCGACGCCGAAATTGCCGACTTGATCACGGATGCTTGATAGAGCTGGCCGTCGACCGCGAGGACCTTCGCGCCGATGACCAAGCCTGCGCGCCAAGCTGGGCTGCCCCAGACGACGCTGGTCACCTCGCCGTCCTTGTTCAGATCGACGCCCACTGAGAAGCTGAGGCTGGCACCGCCGCTCTTGGTTTCTCTGGCCTGCTGGGCGCCTGATGGTTGGTCGTTCCAAGTCAGCCGGTAGCCGGCGCGTGCGATGCCGTCGAGATCCGTGTTGATGCCGACGCTGTCTACTCGCGCGCGCAGGTAGGTTGCCCAATCGTACGGCGTGACGGCGTTTAGGGCCGCGACGAGGTCCTCGAACGTGTAAGGCGCAGGGACCCGACTACCGTTGCGGATCCCGAAGAAGCCACGCGCGAAGTCATCCAACGATTTGCGGCCATTGGTGCGTTCGCGAATCAGCGTGTCGATGTCCAGCCAGATCAACTGGCCCTGCATATATGCGTCGAGGGTATTGAGTTGCCAATCTGGCCAAGGCTGAAGGCGCCCCTCCGGATAGATGATGCTGTTGCCATGCTGGATGAGCACCTGCTCGGACGCGTCCTGCAACGATCGCCACTGCAGTCCAGGCCGGTTTGCATAGGCCGATGCCGTGGACTCCCAGCTCCTGAGCGCATCCTCCCGGCTTTCGACGCCCGACCGTGCGTCGAGCACGCCATTCCAGTACATCGTCAAGCCTTCGAACACCCAGAGCAGCGAGTCCTGAGGTGGGACATTCAGGTTCGCCGTCCACATCGTCGCAGGAACGCGGAAGATGCCATTCCACGCATGGACGAAGCCGTGAAACGGGGTACCAAGCGATCGACCATAGCGCGCCGGGTCAGTGAAGAACGCAGCAGGAAAGCCGTTCTCTCCTGAGCGACTCTGCTCGAAGTAGGCCGGGCCGAAGTCGTTCGCCAGCCAGACCAGCATGTCGTAATGATCGTAGTGTTGGCCGCCAAATAATTTATAGGCTTGTGCGATCTCGCGACGATACTTGCCGAGAGCCTCGGGCGGCACGAAGAGGCCGGACTCCGTATCGGCCGCGACGTCCAGTCGTACCGGCACCGGGTCGTCACTGAGGACGTACTGCCGCATCCAGCGCGCTGCCATCACGGGAGAATCCACGAGCACATCGAGCGACACGGGAGAGAACCGCACGGTATCGCCGACGCGAGTGGCGCCGTCGAGCGACGAAGCGAACAGCCAGTCATGTGGCAGCGTCACGGTTGGGTCGACCTGGATGCGGCGCGAGTAATAGCCGGCCGGATAGAGCACATGGCTCTGCCACTGCAGATCCACCATCGTCGGTGTTGACAACACCGGTCCGATCGCACCACTGGCGGGGAAGAGGAACTCAAAATCGACGTCCAACTCCTGTGCCCCCTGTGGCAAATCGACATGGAATGCAGCTTGTTCTAAAGGATCGCGCCGCCATGGCAGGCGCTTCCCGCCCAGAGTGAACACGAGCCCTGCGACCTGGTCGAGTACGTTAGGGGGCACCGGGTCGCCCGGGACCCATTGGGGGAACAGCAGCGTCAGCTGCTTCATTCCGCGTACGGGAATGGTTTCATGGATGCGGTGGATGCCACGCATGGCGTCAGTGGCGTCCACTTCGACGCGAAGGGTGCCGGGATAGGCGACATCCTTCGGGGACGCGATCGACACGGGTGCCGGCGTCGCCTGCGGAAGCGGCCAACCACCGGGCACCTCGTTTGCAGCCACGCGGCCGGCCGCGACCAGTGACGCCGCCAGCGCCATCGTTGTCATCAAGCATTTCACGCATGTTCTCCATGGTGACAGTCGACACCGCCGGAGCAATCAGACTCGTATGTGGGGATGGACTTCATGCGCCGGGGCACTCTCTGTGAGGAAAAGCGAGGTATTCGAGGTCGTAGGCGTCAATGCCATGTGTCGTGCCCGGCGGCTGTAGCCAGAAACAGGTACGGACCAGCTGCCACATCGTTGTATCGAGTCCGATATGGATCGAGTGCAGCTCCCCATCACGTCCTGCGGCATCTGCCTTGGCCCGCTCTTCAGACACCAGGGCGTTGAGGTCAGCGGAAGGTTTGATGGAGATGAACTCCTGAGTCGCTTGCCCCGGCATTTGGGAGACACCCCCCGTTGTCAGTCATCCATGCACGTACCCTGGGGCGACCATACTTGGCGCAGACCCGGGCGAACGCGTCCGAGAGGAGGAATGCACGCATCGCTTGCTCGTCCTGCCAGACATAGAATGGCGCATAGCGATTGGGACGGCCGTTTGCGCGGCTCGAGACGAGAAACGCCTTTTGGACTAAGCCGGAGAGCGAGTTGAATCCGGAACCGATGACTGAAACCCGTTCACGCAGGGCCTTCATGTCATGGTCGTCTTCTAGGTCGAACCGGTACTGCATTAACAACATAATAGTCTCCGCAACCGTCAAACAGTCGCGGGAGTCTGGACGGTTACCTCGCCTCACAAAAGCGAGCGGTTTTAAAGTCATTGATGAGGTTTGCTAAACGATGATTCTCGATCTGACCAGCCTGCGCACGCTTGTCGCGGCGGTGGACCTTGACGGTTTCGGCAAAGCCGCCGAGGTTCTTCACCTATCACCATCCACCGTCAGCCTTCAGTTGCGAGCCCTGGAAGAGCGACTGGGAAAACCACTGTTTCGAAAAATTGGTCGGCGTCAGGGGCTAACCGGCGAAGGCGAAATGTTGGTTAGTTTTGCTCGAAGGATGCTGGAACTGAATGACGAGGCCGTTCTGGCCGTCCGTGGAACGGGACTTCACGGGAAAATTTGTTTGGGCGTTCCCCAGGACTTTGCCGACAGTTGGCTGCCGCAGACGCTGGCGCTGTTCACGTCGGCGCATCCGAAGGTGCAGCTTGAAATCTTGGTCGAGCAAAGCGGTCGCCTGCTGCAACTTCTCCGAGACGGCGCTCTGGATCTCGCCCTGACCTTCGGTGACAACGGTGGAATGGGCAGCCAACTGATCACTACGCTTCCAGTGCACTGGTATGCGCACGCTACATGGCAGTTGCCCGAACGCGAAGCGTTGCCTCTGCTTGTGCTCGAGCAACCTTGTATGTTCCGCCAACGAGCCATTGATGCCCTCGACCGTGCGGGGACAAACTGGCGTATCGCATTGTCGGGCAGCAGTGTGTCGGCAGTCTGGGCCGCGGCAAAAGCAGGGCTCGGCCTAGTCGCGCGCACGGCGATTCACGTACCCGACGAGATAGCTTGCCTCGATGGTGCTTTTGGCCTTCCAGACCTAAATGCGGTGCCCCTTCATCTCGTCCGTTCGTCACATCGTGGCGACGCGGCAATCGACCACCTGTCCGCGTTACTCCTGAACATCATAAACAGCCATATGGATAGCGTCGGTCCAGAGACCTTAGGGAACGCCTCTGCGTGAGGCTGAGAGATGCTTTTACCCTGGGGCAGTGAAGTGATGAAGCCACCGTGGCCGGCAAAAACGTTTTGAATCCAGGCGTCCGGATAAGGTGGGGCGATAGGGTTAGCGGGCGTCGAGCAGTGCGGACAGCCGGTCGGGTGTGCCCGCGATGCGCTCTAGATGGGGATAGCGCAGCCCCCCACGGTAGTCGATATTGACGACCCGCTTGCTCCCGTTAATGTCGACACGGATGCTTAGTGGTTTTAATGCAGATGACTGGACTGCTGCCAATAGTGTGCGGGTCGAAAACGGCTGCCCTTCCACCTCGATCACGTGTAAACCAGGCGACAAACCGGCCCGGAATGCTGGACTGTCCCATCGAACCGATTGAATCGCTCCCTTCGCATCGATCTGTAGACCGATCGAATAGTCGAGATTGATGGCGCCGGCATCTTCCTCGTTCTGGCGGAAAGTTTCCGTGGGCGTATCGGTGTAGACAAGCGTCCAGCCTGCGCGGGCCAAGCCGGCGATCGCGTCGTCCGCGCTATGGTTGTGAAGATGCTGATTGAGGAACGCTGCCCAGTCATCCGGGGCTAACTTGTTCAGCGCATCACGGACATCCTCGAAGGTATAGGTCCGCGTGGATTGCGTGCTGTCTTTGACGAAAAAGACGCGCGCGAAGTCGTCGATGTCGCGTTCGCCATGGCTCACTTGGCGAAGACGTGCATCCACATCCAGCCAGAGCAGCACCCCTTCCGGGTAATAGTCCTCGCGGCGTTGCCAGTCGGGCGACACGATGCGGTGCTTCGCCATAAAGACAGCGTCATTCGTGCTGTCTTGCAGGTCCTTCCAGCGTCGGCCGGTGCGGTTGGCGACCGTGGCTGCATCCATAGCGAGTTTGTCGAGAGTCTGCTGGCGATCGCGCAGCGCCGCGCGCGCGGCCAGCACACGTCCCCAGAATTCGCTTTGCCCTTCATATACCCACAGCAGCGACCCACCGACTGGCCGATTGAAGGTGGGGGACCACAAGTCAGCCGGTTGTCGCCACCGGCCGTTCCACGCATGCACAAATTCGTGCGCGATCAGGTCGAGGTTATTGAGTTGTTTCGAAGTGTCGGTGAAGTATGTGGCCGGGAGATTGTTTTCTCCCTCTTCAAGATGCTCGACTCCGCCGCCGCTTCCGTCAGGCGACAAGACATCGCTCAGGGTGACGATTGCATCGTAGTGGCGATATGGCGCCATGCCGAAGGTCTTGAGACCCTGGGCGATGAGCGCTTTGATGCGGTCGATCTCTGGTTGAGTGATCGCAAGGTCTTCTTTTGCGTCAGCCAGCAGATCCAGTGCCACCGGCTTGGCCGTACCTCCGTTCAACGTGATCCGGCGCGTGTATCGCCCGGCATAGAGGGGTGCGTCGACCAACTGATCCAGCGCCACGGGCTGAAAGTCCAGCTTTCCGTCGTCGATAGCATGGAAGGTTAACGCCGTGAAAGGCGCTAGCCCATGGGGGAGCGCGAGCGTCGCGGCCACGGGGATGTCCCGCACGTACCAACCTGCGGGATAAAGCAACAGGCGTTGCCAGGGAACAATCACCATGTCCGGCCGCAACAGGTGCGCCTGAGCAGGCACAAGGAATTGGAAGTCCAGCATGATCGAGCTCGCGCCCTCGGGCACGTCGACGTGAAAGGCGTGCATGTCCACCGGATCGCGTCTCCAATCCGATGGCTTGCCATCGATGAGCACTACTAAGCCTGCCAGTTCTGCAACCGTGGCGGTAGGTGCATGGCTGGCCGTTTCCCATTCGGGGTAGAGCAGGACAACATCGCCGGTCGCTTGGACGGGAATCGTCTCGCGGATGGAGAAGATCTGGTGATCAGTATCGGTGGCGTTGACGGTCAACTCGATCGTGCCGCGGAACGGTCTGTCCAGCGGGGTGGGTAGCGCTGGTGGCATTGGTGCGGCAGTCGGCCCCGATCCGACCTGCGCGACCGCAGTTCCCGCCGTCAAGGTAGACAGTGCCAGGACCACTAAACCAGCGCAGAGGAGAAACCACCCCACCTGCTTGATGAGCAAAAGCATGATTTTCCCTGAGGTTAGTTCGATTGCCCGCTGTAACTCGTGCGTTAAGGGCCGGTCCGTGTCCAAAGACGGTCGGTGTTCTCCCGCCGATCGATGAACCCAGTGATACGTCCATGGGCATCGCGCTGAAAGACCTTTCGCAGATAGACGTCGTCGGGAACGAAGAGGACATCGGCCGCCTCGACCTTCAGGTCTATAGTGGATTTCCCCGCTTTGGCGCCCACAAGACGGTTGTCGTGCCGACGAATAACGTATGTATCGCTCTGGCTACGATACGTTCCCGCAAGTTCGTCGAGCTTCGCCGAAGAAAGCTCGACAGGAGGAGGCGGCACACGGATCCGATCCGTGTGAACGATGCGGAGCAACCACTTCCCATCGACACGCTGCCATGTCTCCGTCATCAGCAGGCGTGCACTTTTGGTGGATACGACCCCCGGCCGCTGCGGAACGACATCCTCGTGAAAGACCTGCGCCGTGTCGCCCAGGAGTTGCACCTCGTAATTCGTTATGACGAGCGCGTCGAGACCGTCTTCTTCAAGCTCAGCCAGGAATGGCTCACGCCGGCTGACCTGCCCCTCCTCAACGTACATGAAGTCCAGCGTTGTGAGCTCCGCCCATGTCTGGCGATCGCCTCGGTGAACCGCCGTGAGGAGCCGTTCGTCGTTCCTCCTTAACTGTGCCTTCAGCCCGGGAGAGCCGGACGTCGGCAAGGTGGCGGACCAGGTCGGCCTGGCAGGAGCGAACAGCCCGATCGCGGCGAAAGCGAACGACAAGACACGGACTGGCTTCGGGAAGAGGATAGGCATCATGGGATGATCAGCTATGCGCGCGATGCGCGTCCAGGCTGTCCTGCCGCTCAATCCAGCGATCGACCCGCCCCTCAAGTAGATCCAAGGGCAGGCTGCCAGCGGACAGCACTTCCTCGTGATACTTTCTGATATCAAAGTTTGGGCCTAGCTTGCTTCGGGCACGTTCCCTGAGTTCGATGAACTTCAGTTGCCCGATCTTGTATCCCAGGCTTTGCGCCGGCCAGTTCACGTATCGGTCGATTTCCGCTTGCAAAGAGGGTTCGTCTGCCGCACCGCTCTCGCGAAAGTAAGAGACCGCTTGTGCCCGAGTCCATCCGTACGAGTTGATCCCTGTATCTACAACCAGGCGAACAGCCCGCATGAGCTCAAGATTAAGACGTCCATAATCCGAGGCGGGGTCTTGAAAGAGGCCTATTTCCTTACCCAGAGCCTCTGCGTAAACCGCCCAGCCCTCGACATACGCCGTGTTTAGAATATCCGAACGAAACTTAGGCAATCCTTTAAGACGCTGCTGAATGGTGACCTGTAGCTCATGGCCAGGGACGCCCTCGTGATAAGCCTGCGTCTCGTCGCTGATAAGGCTTCGTTGTGAGAAGTTGGCTACAGCGACGATAACGCGACCGGGCTTGCTGCCATCCGCTGGTCCAACCACGATGTGCGTTCCGAAACTCGGATCCGTGAGAGACCCGGCTTCCACGGTAAGCAGCGTCTTGGGATACTCCTCGAAGAGCTCCGGGAGGTGAGGCTCCATCGCGCTCACGTAGTGACGGAAATCATCCACAATCTGTTCTGGAGAGGAAGGTCGATACTTTGGATCGGCCTTCAATACAGCGCGATAGCTGGCGAGACTGGCATATCCGGCTCGATGAGCGACATCCTGCAACAGCCCCTCAATTCGCGCGACCTCTCGCAAACCCAGGTTGTGAATTTCCTCGGGCGTCATGTTGGTCGTCGTTTGTTCGCGGATCGCGTTCTGATACATCTCAGCCCCGCGGGGAAGACTGCTCAGACCAATGCCGCTGCGGGCATGCGGAGCGTAATCACTTTTCACGAAATCCCGGAAACGTTTATAGGCTGGAATGACTTCATCGTTCACGACTTCAGTGACCTGTGCAGTCATACGATCCCGGTCATGCGACGAAATCGACGCGGGAAATGTATTGATCGGCTTGAGAAAGGGATCTTCTTCAATAATGGCGTCGCAAGCCGCGACCACTTTCTCCAACAGGTAACGCGCCGGAAGCACGTCATCTTTGATGCCTAACCTTGCGAGATCTTCTGTCTGTCGCAATACGCGGGGAATGTCCCTTAGATTTTTCAGATAGTCGCTGTAGTCCGCGGTTGACTGAAAGTCGCCGGCGGCAAGCTCGGTCAGGCTTTGATAGATGCCCTCCCCCTGTGCGAGCGGAAGCTCATAGAGCTTCAGATCATAATCGCGGCTCTCTTGGTCAAGCTCACGCAGAAGTACTTCGTGTGACAGCAGGTCCTGTTCTGCGAAGCCGTCGGTCGAAATGGCCGCAAGTCGCTTCCGTAGACTTTCGTTTTCTTGATGCTCTCTTGCAATGGATCGCAATGATCGGTCAGGAAAGCTGTCGATGTCGCGTTCTTTCTCGCCCTTGTCATATCGGGCAAAGAGAGCGTTCTGCTCAGCAAGGCGCGAATCAAGGTCATTCCTTTGCCCCCCTGAAAACGCTTGACATACAGCAGGAGAGAACGCAGGCAGCCATAGAAAAAAAATGAGTGCGTTGCGCCACGGTTGAGAGGCGAGATGGTTTGGAGTGATACGTTTCATCGGTGCCCTTACTGCCCATACAAGTCCCACTCGAACACATGATGCGCGGTAGGCATGTACTGGATGCATTCGTCCGAGGCAGCACAGTCCGCGCTAGGTCGAAAATACAACGCGTCTGCTTGGTCGTCGTGCTGGCGGAAGGTGATGCCGGCAATCCGTTCGCCGACAAATTTTGTGTCGAACTCAATCGTGCCGTTGCTGAAGTCAGTGTTCTTCAGCTCTGCATAGCCCTTGTTGACGACGAGCACATCCTGCCTGGCCGGATCGCGCTGAAACGACACATCTCCGTTCGCTTGCCATTGCTGCGGCGTCAAGGGGATAGGATTCAATTCGAGCGCAAGTACGGGCTGTGTAAGCCCGATGATGGCAGCGAGGAATAACGCACTTCGTGGCTCGTAGAACGCTATTGCTCGACCTTCACGCCTGTGTATCGTTGACATGCATTACTCCTCCTGCTTGGCACTTATCCAGCCAACGACAAGTGATAACGTCGCCGCGGCGAGTGGCGGCACGGCGTGCGCGTATTCGCCGCGGATGACGACGGTCGCGAGTGCGGCAAACATGACGGTGCCCCCGAGCAACGCACCCGACAGGCGCGTCGCTTTCCGAAAAAGAAGAATGGCGGCAGTGAGTTCCATCGTTCCGGTGAAGAAATGGAACCAGGGCGGATATCCCCATTTCAGGTATTCCTCATAGATCGATCCTGGAGCGATGATGTTGATCAGGGAACCGACAACGAAGAAAGTAGCGAGGACGAACGGTAAAGCTTGCCGCCAGGAGATCTTTGGCATTTGTCTGGCCTTTAATACTCACCACAGGAGTAAGGGTGTCTGTTTCAACCAGGTGTTCGTCGCCAGTTGCTCCACCACGAACCGGGCGACATCGCCACGAGAGATTTTTCCGCCCTTGACGCCGGCGAGGTCGACGATAGCTCTGATGCTTCCGCGAGAAGGGTCGTTGGTGAGCATGCCGGGCCGGACGATGACCCAATCGAGTGAGCTGGCACGGATCGCGGCTTCCTGGCGTTCCTTGTCCTTGTAAGCTTGGCTAAGCAACAGAGGCTGAAAGAATCGGTCGAAGACGAAGCCACCATGGCCGCGGCTGTCTCCCACGCCCAGAGCGGAGATGCAGATCAGGCGGTGTACGCCGCTTCGCGTCATCGCCAGAATCAACGCACGTGTCGCTTCGGCCAGAAGACTGACCTTGCGGAGGCCCATGCCGGTGCCTAATGCGCTGATGACGACATCACAGCCGTCCAGGGCGCGCTTGAGAATTATCTCATTGCGGGCATCGCCCTCGATCAATTCTGCTCCCGGCAGATCGGCCCCTACGGTCGAGCGAACCAGCGCCACGACCGAATGCCCTTTCTCCAGGGAGTCGCGGACAATTAGCCGTCCGGTTCCACCCGTCGCACCCAAAACAAGAATTTTCATATTCGATCTCGATCTTTGTTCGATATGGACTCCGCACTCCCCAAGACAATGGGCACTTTCGGCCTTCCTGTCGGGATCCGCGGTCCTAGGATCTAACGATCTTCTGAGCCGCCGCGAAAACATCGCGAGCAGACGTTGCACCGGGGACGTGCTCCGTACCCACGCCCCCGAGGTCCATCCCTCCGGCGTTGACGGCCTCATACATGGTTTCGGCCGGTGCAGACTTGCCCTTCGGAATGCCGAACTGCTCGAATGTATCCGGCCAGTTTGCCCGCGGGACGGCAACGGCCTTGACGTCGCGCTGCATCACTTCGCCTAGTTGCGCCGCCACTTCATCTGCGCTCACCATTGAGCCGAGTTCGATGATCCGATGACCCAACCACGCCGGTCCGCTCAGAAGCGATGCGATCTCGCCGCCGATGTCGTTGGTCGCAACCATGGTCGATCTCCGATGGGTCGGATCGTTGAAGACGGGCAACGTGCCTCCCTGGGCGACGTGCAAGCCGTAAAGGAAGTTTTCGAAGAATCCGCCGGCTCGCGCAAAAGCGATCGGCAAGGTCAGGTCGCGAAACGCCTGCTCCAGAAGCGACAGCGCCGTGATCAGCCCCATGTCGCTCGTTCTGTTTGCGCCCATCGACGAAAGCGCGACGACCCGCGGCACCGGCACTTGGCTGAGCGCCTCCACATAGTTCGCGATGACGCCCCTAGCTTCCCTGAAATCCGGCGAGGGGGCCCAGATGGGAGGCAACATGACAAACGCGCCGTCGACGCCCCTGAGTGCCCGCTTGATGGATGCCGCATCGTTCCAGTCGCCGTCAACCAGCTCGACGCCTTGGTCGGCCCAGCTTGCAGCCTTTGCGCGGTCACGAACCAGCGCGCGCACCTTCCTGTCTTGCGCAAGCAAGTGGGTTGCCGCTGCGCCGCCAACTTTTCCCGTAATTCCCATGACCAAGAACATGTGCGTTCGCCTCAATCGGTTTCGACGATCCACGGTACCCCGTGCGCTATTATTCGAATATGATGCGTATTCGGAACGGGCCGTGTAGATGAACTTAACAATCGCTCGAACCCACCTGGATGGGTTGGTCATGTTTCTAACGGTTGCGGAATACCGAGGATTTCGCGCTGCGGCCCGGCACCTCGGCGTCACGCCCTCTGCGGTCAGCCAGGCCATACGCAGTCTGGAAGAGAGGGTTGGCGCGCCGCTCTTCTCCCGTACAACACGAAGCGTCAGGCTGACCGAAGCGGGCGAACGCCTGCTTGCCCATGCACGCCCTGCGGTCGACATGCTCAGCGCAGGATTAGACGCCGCGAGCGGCTTGGGTGGCGAGATCACCGGCCGACTGCGCATCAATATGCCCAGGCCGATCGTGCCGCTGCTGGTCAATCGCTTGCTGCCGGACTTTCTCGACGCTCACCCAAATATTGAACTCGAGCTGGTAGGTGACGACCATCCTATTGACATCGTCGAAGAAGGATTCGACGCGGGAATACGATTGGGAAACTTCGTCCAGATCGACATGGTCGCGAAATGGCTGACGCCACCGGAGCGCTTCGTTGTCGTCGGCGCCCCGGCGTTTCTTAGGGAGCATGGCCAGCCGGCATCTCCGTATGATCTGCAGAACTTTCGTTGCATCCTGCTTCGCCAATCCGTGCGCGCGCTCGATCATTGGCAATTTGTCGTCGATGGTAAACGCATCACGGTGGGCGTAGCGGGGCCTCTGGTGATTAACGACATCGAGAGCTGCGTTCGCTCAGCGCTGAGAGGTGTGGGACTCTTCCAGTTGCCACACTCCATTGTGATGTCTCATCTTGAATGTGGCGATCTGCAGACCGTGCTCGAACCCTATTGTGAAGAGGTTCCCGGTCTTTCCCTTTACTATCCGAGTCGAAGTCAGTCACTGCCGAAGCTTCGCGCGTTTGTCGATTTCGCCACCGAGCGAATGCGCAGACCCTTCAAGTCGGACGATTACTTGTCGAATCCCATAAGAGATGCCGACAGATGACGGCCGTTACCGTGCTTCATGCGAGCCATACTGGTTGCGCCGGTACGATCCATCACTTGAAGCAGCAATCGACGGGTTACCGCAAGGCGTAGCATCGAGGTACCTTGAGCGTGCGCAGGCTCTTCAAGAAGCTTTGTAGCGACCGTAGATAACCGATATCCATCACGTTCCAAAACATCCTCATAAACCGGATCGCCACGCGGGCGTAGGCAGGCTGCTGTGATGGAGCGACAATGACGCGCGCAAAGGTGGTAGACCATATCGAGGGACGCGATCATCTGCTGTTCGCGTATCCAGCGTCTCTTAATCTGTCGCATGCATGATCCGGCACTCCCATGGAGAGGGCAGCCAATTCGCGAAGGACGCGAAGCGAATCGAACAGATAGAAGCGAGCACCCGCATCGGGACTGTTCTGAATCACATCCGGCCAGGTTTTCGCGCTGACGGCCGGAAGAATCAAATAGTCCAGGGGCCGCTCCCCTCTCAGGTAGCGCTCGTCATCAAGCATGCCTCGAATCGTGGATGCGCTCCAAGACGCTCCCCCTCTCGCGGGGCGCTTCCCTTTCTGGTTGAGCTGCTTTGCGATGTCATTCATGCTGACGCCGGCGGCAGACTGCTTAAACATCCAGCGTACGACGGCCACCTCATCACGCGACCCGAGCACCAGGCGAACGCGGTCCGTGGCGATGCTTTTACGTTCACCTGGCTTCAAGATACATCGAGGCTTACCCGAAGCGTCGACCAGCATCCGACTCAACCCATAGGCGGCGGGACCACCCATGGTGAAGCCCGCGCAAACCAATCGGGCTTGGCCGGCAAAGACCTTGGCCGACAGCTCACGACTGTATTCTGCGGCCATCGACCGCTTCAGGCTTTTGAGGACCGCGTGCAGTGGCCCTTCGCCTCCTGTAAATGGCTCGGCGACATAGATGACGCGTAGACCGTGTTGGGTGCAGAGGAACTCGTAGAAGGCGGACTCATCCACGTTCTGAAAGCGCCCCCAGCGACTGACGTCCAGGACGAGGATGGCAGTGCATCCTGTGCAATGCATTTGCGCGTGATCCAAGAGACGCTGAAGCGCGGGGCGGCCTTCCAGGTCCAGTCCGCTAAGTCCTTCATCCACATAGCTTTGCGCCACGACCATGTGGTGGGCACTGGCGTAGGCGGCAATGGCGGTTTGTTGGTTCGCCACCGAGGTGTCCTGCTTGTCGGTGGACATCCGCACATACTCAGCCACAGGAGTGGCCGAGCCCGGCCTCCCGTGGTGAGTTTCAGTAGGCATGGGATATCGATGCGCTTGCGGCGACACGCCGACGCTACGCCCTCCTGGCAGGCATAGCAAGTTGGTATGCGGCGCACTCCGCCTTAGAAAATCAGGGCGCAATGGCTAGGTGCAATGCTTAATCTGAGGCCGGACGGCGATAAAACGGCTCAAGACGGAGTGCGTCGATCCCTGCCCGATGTGACGGCTCGTCACGCAGAAAGCGAACCACAAATTCGGCCGTGGGCGCGCCAGCCTGCGCCGCAATTTCCGTGAGCGTTGAGGCCAAGGCAGGATTTGCGGATTCCTCGATCGCCAGAACGACTTGAGGTGACTGAGTGGTACGCAGTCGCCTCACCCGATACAGGTATGCCGCGTCAATGCGTCCACTGGTCGTAAACCAATTGGCCAAAACACGAGCTACGGGAAACCACTCGTCGCCCACTGATTCGAATGCCCAGGGCTGCTCGCGCGAGGGACTCTCGTACGACAGCCCTCTTGCAGCAATGGCCGCCCTTATCACCGTTAGATGTTTCTCGGTTAACGTCCAAGAGACTGGTGATAGAGGGTTGATCACATAGGAATGCACGCCCGCAACGCTCAAGAGCAACCGCATCTGGACACGGACTAACTTCGCTGGGGCAGGTAGGGATCCAGTTACGTGCGATGTCTCCGTAAACAGCGGCACTAAGAACGTGCCGTCGGCGCGCTGCCATTGAACGAGATTCTTCTGGGGCGCAGCGTCGCCCTCCCCCGGCGGCTGCCGGAGAATGACCAGGATCGACTGGTTCGCCAACGCCTCCAGAAAAGCGGCCTCGGCTACACTCCCTGAGCCTGCCTGCTCTAGTAAGACGCCTAGGAAGTCCTCCACGCCTTTGCCCTCGCCTCTTCCGATAACCAGCGCCGACTATCGTGACTCGATCTTCTTAAGTAGCTGATCTTTCTCCGCAGCCGATAGGTCATCAAAGGCCAGAATCATGCGCGCCAAGCGCTCATCCTCCGCAAAGAGGTAAGCCGTAGGCACCTTCAGCACGTCAGCTAGCCGTTGAACGGTCGCCAAATCGGGCTGGTGCACGCCCAGTTCATAGCGATTGATACGCGCGCTAGCCACGAAGGGGTCCAATCCTGCTTGAATACCAAGCTGTTTTTGGGACAGTGATCGTCGCTCGCGCGCCTCTTTGAGGCGGCGTTGAAAGATCACCTGAATGTCGGTCTTGCGGGGCATGGCACGAACCCGGTAGGTAGCCCCTACGAGATTCGTAACTTTGCCTTGCGTTGGATACTACGAGTTTCGTAGTATCCAACGCAAGCCCGTATGGTTACCGGACAAGGCGTTCCAGCATGCCTCTGCAACTCATACTTGATGACGAGGGTGGCATCCCTATCCCATTGGATGAGAGCGTCCGGGAGGCTTGGCAATTACAGTTTGACCGCGCAATCCATGCCGGCGGAACAGAAATCCTAAGGGAACGACTAGCCAACTGTTTTGCAAACAGCTTGACCGAATGTCTGGATCCCGACCTTAAGCCTCCCACTGAAGCTCAGATCCTCTACGCGACGGCTATCACCCGAGAACTTGGGCTTTCTCTAAGCGCTGAAGCGCTCCGCTATCGCGGCGCCATGTCTGAATTTATTGACCGATATGTTGATGCGTTCAAAAATCGCAGGCACCGGCGAGGCAAGGATTCTGAAAGCACGTAGCGCGACAAGCGCTGATCCATCATAGGCTTTCTGCTATAGTTTGAAATCACAGGTGTTGGAAGCTATCGCAACCAACGCTTGCGAGCGCCGCGCTCTCGGGCTGACTTTGTTTTACACCGAACCTGCTCCCAGCCACTTATGGTGACAGCCCAGGGAGGTGGCCAGTACTGCGCACGCTCGATCAGCCAATCCCAAGCAAGCTCTGGCATTGATGCCACAACAGGAAGCCAGCCAAGCTGGGATCCAAAGCGCGGATACTCCGGGCGAGGATATATCTTCTGCAGGTAATCATGGCGAATTGCATCCAAGGCAATAAGTATGCAACTACGCCGCTCTGCAGGATTCGCGATAGAACGAAACAGCTCCATTGTCGGCTTACCCTGCAAAATCCCCATGTTTGCTCCCCCAAACTTAGCCGTTGAATGCTCACTCCAAAGAGAGCAAGGAATTCCGTGCATTGCGACCGAAGGAGCGGCAAAAGGCTGCCAGGATGCGCATAGTAGAGTTAGCATGTTCTCCCAAACGAGCGCAGTCTCATGCGGCTGACACCCCAGATAGTCCATGTACTTCCGATTGGGAGCACATGTCGCCCAACAGCTCAGTTCAGCAAAGTATGAGGCCGTCTTAAGCCCTTCCCCAACTTTTGCCCACTCCTGCTCTAACCCGACACGCGCCACTCCCGGATGTTCCATAAGCATATAGCGTTGACGCCGAACTTCCCTGGGGATATCTGCCCACCCCCACCCCACTGCAGGCACCTCTACGAAAGGCAAGCCGCAGCATAAGCACTGGGTCATAGTGCTGTATGTCCAGAATTTCTGCGCAACTTGATTTGTGACGTAGCCAGCCAACTCTAGACAACCCAAACACGCATTTGTTCGAGCCTCAGGAAGCAATGGCCAAGGACCCCACAACTGCGCGAGCTCTTCGAGCACGCTCGCACTCAGATTGGTAACCCCGGCCAATGTTTGCGACCATCCCGGATGATTGGGATAGTCAGGGTCACGCGATAGCGCAATGACAACCGTTGGATCGACCCTTGCTATCGCCTCATCAAGTGCTTGACGACGTACGTGGAAATAGCCACGCCAAGCCGCAAGGTATGATGAAAGCGTCTCCCCACCTCTGGGTGCGCGAAAGTCATTGCTAGCGGAAAATTTACGCAAACTAGGCAACCTTGAGGCGCTGCGAAAGAACACGCTCTACCGATAACTTAATGCCTTTTTCGGATATTACCTCCTCGCCACTCCTAACCGCATCGCGAGCGGCCTCACGCACAGCGACAACCATGGTTCCTATGTGTCCCTGGGATAATCTAATAATTAGCGGCATCATTTCTGAGCCAGACAAATGCGAAGGCTTCTCTAACGGCAGACGGGCCTCCAAGGTTGCAAGAAAATTTCGCGTATTCTCACTTATTTGCCATGCAAGAAGCTCATGACAACGAAAACGCACTCTCAACTGCTCGTCAGCCGCAATGCAATGTCGCGCCGCAAGCGTGCCTGCGCACAACAAGCTTAGTGGAAGATTCGCTAGATCTCTAATTGCCGCCATGCACGCCTCAAGGTCCTTCTTGGCAAGCAAGATATTGTGAATCTCGTCTATTCCAAGAATCCTTGTTCCTGCATTATGCAGAGCTCTACAGACCTGCTCATGCAATGGACCAATCTTGTCATTTTGGGCATATGGAATATGTAAAATATCAAGTATTCGGAAATACATGACCCTCAAATCGGAAATAGGTGGCAATGAAACAAGAACGAAAGGATCCTTTCCGCTCGAAAGATCCGCATTAAACCGAATTCGCTTATTCGCAAAAACCCGGCGACATTCATTAAGTATCATTGTCTTGCCGCCGCCCGGCGCAGCATAGATCAACATGCACTTGTATCTATCAGCCGCGTCCTGAGAAAGGATGCTCTTCACTTCGTCTATAAGATATACAGCTAAAGGATAGGGCACGAATTTTTCGGCCATGATATACCCCACCCGCTCTTCGCTAGATCTTTCCATCATTTTGTGTATTCTAGGATCAAGGTGGCTCAGTGCATTCATATGTCACCATCTGAGCTAACTTTGGCAGGGCGCGAGTAATCAATAGCCTGTACTACATCCTCTTGCGAATTGGCCAAAGCCTCCAGATGGCGGTCATCTGACGCCCCGCCGGAAGCTACCTTCCGCCCTTGCAAAAGGCGCTCCTGACGGCGCGCCTCCTTTGTCGCCGTGTGAGCCGACCTCCTCTCTGCATCTTGCGACCTTAGGAAGCGACGGTTTGACTGCCCATCAAACTCGCTCGGAAACTGGCGCCTCTTCTCCCGCTTCAAGTGGTCTAGCTCGAACTTTGGCAAATTTGGCTTACTCAGATCTGCATATGGAACCTCAATGTACGATCCTGTATCACAGTCAACATAGATTAGGCCCATCGCCCTAGCGTCATATTTAATTGTTCTTTTTACGCCAGGCTTGATAAATCGCGCAATCTCATGATTAAAATAGCGTTCGTTAAAAGCATGAATACCGTCATGCCCGATAACACGCTTAATCTCAGGAAGGAACGAAAGGAGTAAGCTTTTTGCATCCGTAACTATGGCAGGCAGTGTTATACCACTAGTGCAAGTATGCTCGGCAACCCAGCTCTGATGAGGTGACATGCCAATACCCTCGTGCCTGCGATAGTGATATCGCTGAGCAACCTCTCTTCCGAGCCATCTATTTGCCTCAAAGAGTGTCATTTGTGCATCTTCAGAAGGCGCTCTTTCTCGCCGCCTTTTCTTTGGGTCGCTACCCGTTGCGCCAGGCTCCTGCGAGGCTCGTGTTTGAATCGTTCCTATTACCCGCTCGACGATTGCGCCATCTTCCTTCTTATTTCGATAGCTAATTTCGACGCCCCATTTCTTACAGGCATTCTTAAATGCTAACGATTTAAACTCCGCACCACCATCCAATCTTACGGCACGCATCAGACCATACATGGGCCACTCGAGTTCAGATAAACCATGCTCTGCCAACCACGCATCTTTTGGCAGGATTGCATGTACCAACGCAAGTGCAACAGAGAGCACCTGCGGATCATCAAGACCCAAATGAAAGCCAAGAATGACACGTGTATGAGTATCAATCACTATCGTCAAATGTGCACGACCAATCGGCTTTCTTGTTTCTGAACTAACAAGAATGATATCCAAAGGAGAATGATCGATTTCAACCATCGCCAAGGCTCCGTTTGTCGATATTTTTCCTGGAAATGCCTTTGTTCGCTCAATGGCTCGCCTCCTGCCAAGCTTTTTTCGCAAGAGAATCTCGTAGCGCTTATCAGCGATACGAGCTCTAATAGTTTTTAGGCATGGGCATTTCTTGCCTATATCATCACAAGCGACATCAATCCTATCTCTAATGGTTTCCAGCTGAAGCACATTTCCAGATCTGGATGCGACTCTAATTTCACGCGCTACGATTCGCTCAACTTCTGCATCAAGCTTCAACCTGCCACGCTTTGCGCCTCGCGCCCCTCTTACTAATGCCATGGGGCATGGCGACTGTCGCAGCAGGGAAATGCATCGATAAATCTGCGTCCGATGAAGTCCAAGGGCAAGCTCTAGTTTGCGCATTTCTTCTAGATGAATTGGTTCGCCCGAGAGCGCAAACGGCATCAGAGCTGACGCCCTGTGAGAAGCAATCAGGATCTCCTTCTCTTCGACCTTAAGAGGAGTCCGCTCGGATGCACCGTCCCCAAGTCGAAGCTTTAGCGACGTAGGTGACACTGGGATCACCTCATCACTTAGCTCGTCTGTAATCACAACGCGCTCGAACGACTCAATGCGCTCGATCACGCATGGTCGGTTTCGAAAGAGCACCCTAGCACCCGGTCGACAACTTAAGACCGGCAGAGTGGAGGTAATCGGTCTTGGCATCCCGAATCACCTTGCTTAGTTTTTTGAGCGGAGCCCCTCCAAAAAGGGTACTGCTGCGCTATGAGTAAGGTACATCCCCTCTTGTTATTAGCCAATGAACCAATAGGCCGGAATTCTTGACGATTCCGGAAATATTCCCCGCAAAAATTCGCCCTCTAGCCGCGAGTCCGGTTTTTAAAGGTCAATAAGCAACCCAACATATATGATTTAATTGAATTTTTTTTCAATCCGCGCAAAGACGTCCGGTCGAGAGACCCCATACGATCCCGGCACTCTTGCTGTATGGCCTCTTCGCATACCCATGGACTTGCCCACTACTACGCCGCCGCCTCCTGACGAAGCACGCCATCCTCTGGAGGTCGGTCGGATTTTTCTTCGGCTTGGGCTGACATCGTTTGGTGGGCCCGTGGCTCATGTGGGCTATTTCCGTCGTGAGTTTGTGGATCGGCGTCGCTGGCTGGACGAAGAACACTTCGGGCAATTGCTTGCCTTGTGCCAGTTCCTGCCTGGGCCTGCCAGCAGCCAACTTGGGTTTTCGATTGGGTTGCTGCGTGCGGGTTGGCCTGGCGCGATTGCAGCCTTCCTGGCCTTCACCTTGCCGTCCGCACTGCTCATGTTCGCCTTTGCCCTGTGGAGCAACCACTTGGCCAGCCCATGGGGACAGAGCGTTGTTCACGGGCTCAAGTTGGTCGCCGTGGCCATCGTTGCGCAAGGCGTAATGGCCATGGCACGCAAACTTTGTCCCGATTGGCCACGCGCACTTCTTGCCGTCGCCGCGACTGCCGCGAGCATCCTCAATACCAGTGCGTGGACTCAACTGCTGATCGTTGCCTGTGGCGCCGCACTGGGTCTGTGGGCCTGCCGTGATCTCAATGGAAGGCAAGGAGAAACATTCTCGCTTCGCTATGGCCCGAAGGCAGGAGCCTGGCTTCTGGTTTTGTATGGCGCTCTACTGACTATCGCGATCACGGCGGCGCCTGACCTACCCCGCTTGGGCCAGGTCGCGAGTGCTTTCTATCGGACCGGAGCGCTCGTCTTTGGCGGCGGGCATGTAGTTCTTCCTTTGCTCAAACAGGCCGTGGTCGATCCTGGCTGGGTTATGCCGGACGCTTTTCTTTCTGGCTACGGAGCAGCGCAAGCCATGCCAGGCCCGATGTTCACGTTGTCGGCTTTCCTGGGCAAGCAGATCTATAGTGGCGCGGGAGGATGGCTGGGCGCGACGGTAAGCGTTCTGATGATTTTTTTGCCAGGCTTGCTCCTGATCTCAGGCGTACTGCCCTATTGGCGTTCGCTGGCCTCGAAGGCATGGGTCGCGAGCATGCTCGCCGGCGTCAACGCGATCGTCGTAGGGCTACTGGCCTCTGCGTTCTATAACCCCGTATGGGTGGGTGCGATGCGCAGCCGCCAAGACATCGCGGTTGCCGCGATCGCTTTTGCGGGCATCGCCTGGGCACGATGGCCTGTATTGATCATGGTGGCCTGGTGTGTCGGTGCATCGTTGGTGATCTCTGCACCATTCACGTGAAGCGCCCAGATCGCCATCCAACATGATGGCAGCCTGCGATTCGACTGCTTGAAGAGAGCCTCAGTCGAGTTTATGGGCCCAATCGAGGCTCCCATCTGGATCACAACAGAAGAAAGCTATTTTGCTGCCTTGATAGAAAACCTACTCAAGCAGAATTAGTCATCTTCTTGATTGTGCGCAGTCGGTAAATGATTTAATTTCGAGCCCTGCCGCATCCTTAGCGATGGACTCGGGGCATTCAGACAACGCCAAAGCCGGCATCAGGGAATTGATTCGATGAGCTTGCTGATCAATGTGGACGATTATCGCTTGGCGGCAAGGCGACGACTCCCACGTAGGGTATTTGACTATCTCGAGGGTGGTGCGGGAAGCGAGAGCGGCATGGCACATAACCGTGCTGCCCTGGCGCGTATTCGCTTCAGGCCGAAGCGACTACTGGATGTCAGTGCACGCGATCTATCCCACCCCATATTTCACAAACGGCTGCCCATGCCGCTGGCGATTGCCCCCATGGGTCTTAATGGTCTTTTTTGGCCCGAAGGGGATCTTGCATTAGCCAGAGCTGCAGCCCGGAACGGGCTGCCGTTCGTGTTATCAACCGCGGCTTCGTCGAGTATCGAGGACGTGGCCCGGCAGGTCGATGGTGAGCTGTGGTTTCAGCTTTATGTGGTGCATCGTCGACTGGCCGAACAACTGGTGCGACGCGCACTGGCCGCCGGCTATACGACCCTTATTCTTACGGTCGACGTAGTCAAGAACGGCATCCGTGAAAGAGATTTGCGCAATCGTTTCAGGCTGCCGCTGAGCATGACACCCGGTGCGCTATGGGATGGGCTTACCCACCCCCGCTGGACCATCTCGGCCATGCGACGCGGCCTGCCCCGGCTGGCCAATTTCACCGAAGTGGCAGCGGACGACCTGGATGTGCAGGCGGCACTGCTCAGCCGGAACATGGACGCGACCTTCGACTGGGACGGGCTAGCCTGGTTACGCGATGTGTGGCCGCATCAGCTGCTGGTAAAGGGCATCCTTTCGGCCGCCGATGCGGTGCGATGCATGCGATACGGCACCGATGGCGTTGTGCTTTCCAACCACGGTGGCCGCCAGCTCGATGAATGTCTTGCCCCCATCGAAGTATTGGCCGATGTGCGCGCCGCCACGCGCGCGGCAGTGCTGATCGACAGCGGCTTTCGGCGCGGAAGCGATATCGCCAAGGCTATTGCACTAGGCGCAGACCTGGTACTGGTGGGGCGCGCGGCGCTTTATGGGCTTGCCGCTCGTGGCGAGCGTGGCGTCGACGAGGTCATTGGGCTGCTGCGCGAGCAACTTGACGACACACTCGCACAGGTTGGCTGTCGTTCGCTGGCCGAGCTCAGCCGCGAACATCTCCACATCGCACCGGCGCCCCTGCCCTCGATGGTTGAATCGCTGCCGTCATAGGACATCGGGAATCCGCTGAATTCGCCGTCACAAAAAAGGTGAAGCCGATCACAGCTTTGCCCTGCCCGTCGCCTATTGAGATCCAATACAGCGCATCTCTTTCTTTTTGCGATGTCCGTCGCATAAATTTCGATTTTCACGCAACTGAAAACGATTTCAGCGGACGCGGCCCCCATGGATTACCGCAGATGCGCTTCCATGAATATCACTCATTTCACGTCGTGACAGTCCCCCGCGATTTCATCTTATTCAAGATGTAACAGAGCATCTCTACGCTTCTTTTCAGCCCGGCTTGTCGGGTTGCTGGCTTGGCCATGATTATCAGGATAGCTGAAGCGATTTCACGGCCCTTTCACCATGTCATCACGTAATTTTGGTGTGGGGGAAATGCCAGCCATCTCATGGCTTGATGTAAATGGCCTGCTTGCTACGACTGATTTACTTCGGTAGTGTCAGTGGCCGAGTTGTCGATATCTCCTCGTTTTATCGCAATTATCTGCGTATTTTTGCGATGGATCTTCTCTGCCAAGATGGGCAATCTAAGAGGTAGTCATGGATCGTGACGTTGTTATATCCGGCGAGTCTCCAGTTGATACAGAGCAAAGCGAGTTGCCGTCCGGGGCCAGTGCCAAAGCCCCTTATAGACGCATCGATCACATAGCCTTAGCAGTGGGCAACCTTGATGAAGCAGTGCATTTCTTTGAGAACGTTCTCGGTTTCGAATTGAAAGGCCGCAGGCAGATCCGCGGCGCCCGGACCGGAATGATCTCCGCGGAAATGGAGGCCAATGGAATGCGGTTCGTGCTCTGCCAAGGCACCGAGCCTCAATCTCAGGTATCTCAATTGATTGAAAATTTCGGTGTTGGAGTGGCGCATATCGCCTTCGAGGTGGACGACGTCGAGCAGACGGTCGAGACACTGCGCGATCGCGGGATGAATTTCGACACCAATATCATTCGAGGCGCCGGGCTGACTCAATCCTTCACGACGCGATGCCAGAACACGGGCATGAGCTTCGAACTCATACGTCGCGAAGGCGAAGAAGGGTTTCTGGACAGCAACGTTCAAGCGCTGTTCGATCAATTGGAGCAAGGCAACAAGTACTGAAAGTCGGGAGCCAGTTTCCGAACTTGCCGGGGGGCAACGAAGGAAGGGCTGTAGGAGCTTGGGAGTATCCAGGGGGGAAATAATGGCAGCGCCAAATAACGCCTCTGTCATGAACTTTTTGAACGAAGTTGCCGAGTCGTATCCGACGGCCGTCTCGCTGGCTGCAGGACGGCCAGGAGACCGCTTGTTCGATGGGACGAGCACGGAGTCCTTGAATCGCTGGCTTTCGAGGTTTCTCGGCACTGCTCCGTTGTCGAGCGTGCTGCAGTACGGCCGCACAGCGGGCTTGGTGCATGAGCTTGTTTCCAGGCAGATCGCCAACGACGACGGCGTAAATGCCGGTGCCCATCGCACGATCGTTACGGCGGGATGCCAGGAGGCACTGGCACTGTGTCTCCCGGAGCTGTGCCCGCAAGCGAATGATGTCGTGCTGGTGCGTAACCCGACTTACATCGGCATCACGGGTGCGGCGGCAGCCACGTCGGTCGCGCTGTATCCGCTCGATGGCTCGGTCGAGGGCATCGACGCACAGATTGAAAAGGCGGTCGAGGAACTGGCGGCAGACGGGCGACGCGCAAGAGTCGTCTATCTCATTCCGGACTTTGACAATCCAACCGGCGAGGTCATCCCTGTCCAAGAGCGCCTGGCCATACTGGCCGCGTGTGAACGTCACCGCATTGTTGTGCTTGAAGACAATCCCTACGGCATGTTCCGTTACGAAGGCAGCATGGTACCCGCCATGGCCTCACTCGATACGGCCGGTTGCGTAATCTACCTGTCGACCTATTCGAAGACCATTGCGCCGGCGCTACGCGTGGGCGCCGCCACGCTTCCGGAGACCCTGTTCGGCGATCGTGCTGCACGAGTATCGCTGTTCAATGGCATTGCGGAGCGCAAGAGTTTCGTTACGGTCAACACCAGCCAACTATGCCAGGCGATCGTTGGCGGCCTGCTTATCGAGCGCGATTGCAGTCTCCGTTCATGGCTTGGCCCCACCTTGGACGCGTATCGACACAGCCGAGACACGATGCTCGCACAACTGGATCAGAGCTTTTCACCGGCAGGCTTTCCCGTGCACTGGAACAAGCCGCAGGGCGGTTTTTTCCTGAGCCTGGATGTACCGATAAGCTTCGACGCGGAGGCGGTCGCCGATTGCGCCACACGCGATGGCGTCATTGTGCTGCCGATGGCTTTTTTTGCCTTCGACCAGACACAGAACCGGCGCATTCGTCTTGCATTCAGTGCGGAAAGCCCCGATCGCATTCGCGCAGGCGTTGCCGCGCTGTCTCGGTTCATTGTGCGCCGAGTGGAAAAACATGCCGCGCCCGAGCACGGAACGGGGAAGCGAATACCGGAAGCGGCGACCGAATAGCTCGCCTTTTCGCCTCACAAGAGCCGCACAGACATCGCGCATATCCGGCATGAGCATACCGGATAAATCAAAACGTACCTGACTACATGAGGGATTACATGAAGCAGAGTCACATCGAGCGTTATTTGGCCAAGGGCATCCAGACGCTTCGTCACGAAGACCCGGAGTTGTTCGATATTCTTGAGAGAGAACACGAGCGGCAGTCGGAGTCCTTGTCGCTGATTGCCTCCAGTGGTGGAACCGATGCATCGGTGCTGGCTACCGTTGGAGCGACCATCGTCAACGTCACCGCCGAAGGTTATCCAGGAAAGCGATATCACGCCGGCTGCCGCTTCGTCGACATGGCCGAGCAACTGGCGATCGACCGTGCGAAGAAAGTCTTCGGTGCGCAATACGTGAACGTGCAGCCCCATTGCGCGAGCTTTGCGAACCACACGGTCATGCAGTCCCTGCTATCGCCCGGGGATACCATCCTGGGCATGTCGCTCGATCAAGGTGGCCATCTGACGCACGGATCGCCCGCCAATCTCAGCGGCAAGCTGTATAAAGCAGTGGGCTACGGCCTGGATTCGAAAGGATTGATCGACTATGGCCAGCTGCGCGAACAGGCTCTGGCGCATCGGCCGAAATTGATCATCTGCGGTACGACGTCCTATTCGCGTGTCATCGATTTCGATCGCATCCGTGCCGTCGCAGACGAGGTCGGCGCCTATGTCCTTGCCGATATCACGCATATCGCAGGTCTGGTTGCCGCAGGCGTGCACCCTAGCCCGATCAATGCAGCCCATTTCACCACCACCTGCACCTTCAAGCAGCTTTTCGGTCCGCGCGGTGCACTGATCCTGATCGGCCGGGATGCCGAATCGAAAGGGCCCGATGGCAGCAAGACGCTGTCGCAGATCATTCAGAGCGCGGTGTTCCCGTTGATGCAGGGCTCTCCCGAGGTGCACACCATTGCGGCAAAGGCGCGCGCCATGGGACGCCTGCTGGAGCCGTCCTTCCGCGAACTGGCCCATCGCATCAAATCGAACGCCGCCACGCTGGCGCACGAACTGCAGCTGCGGGGCTATGAAGTGATCGGCGGCGGCACGGATAACCACATCGTATTGTTTCGCTTGCCGGCTGGCCTTAACGGCGAGGTTGCCACGCGTGCACTGGAACACTGCGGCATCCTGGTGAACAAAAACAAGATTCCCGGCGACTTCCGTGGCGCGGCCACGGCCAGTGGCCTGCGCCTGGGAAGCAATACCGCGTCCCTTCGCGGCATGGGCAAGGAACAGATGCACCTGGCGATCGAACTGATCGATACGGTGCTCAGGCACACGCGCAGCGATCAGGGCGGTTTCGAGCTGGACGAAAGCCTGCGTCATCAGGTCAACGGCAGCGTGCGCGAACTTTGCCGCGCCTATCCGATGCCATACGACGCCTTGCCGCAACGCCATGGCGACGCGATTGAAAGCCATCAGGCAGAGGAAGTCGCGCTCGCCCGTTGAGATCGCCGCTCTACGAAGCCATGGGCAACATCGCCATTGGCCGACGCAACGCCGAAGTTCAGATCCGCAACAAGGAAGGTCATCGTGCACGATTCCACCCTGGCTGACGACAGCCTCGCAGCAAAGTCGATCGCGGAAGAGCATTTCTGGCGCGACTATCTTGCAAACGTGATGACCACGACGCGGATCGGGGGCAGCCACCGAGCGTCGCTTTCGACGAATGGCTTCGCTGCCGTCACTGCCACATGGGAATCGCCTCGTCGTGGAGATGGTGGGGATCTGGCGTGTATTGCGTATGCCGCCTGGGCACGACTGCTCGCCACCTATGCGGGCGACAGCGACGTGGTGTTCGGCATCAACGGGGATCGCCCGCTGCGTGTTCGTGTCGACCCGGCGCAGGATGCCGCAGCATTTTTGGCCGCGGTGGCAAAAGGCGTGGTGCAAGTATCGGGGCACGCATCCACGCCACTTTCGCGCCTGCATGAGCTGGCGAATCTGGATGCGGCCACGCCGCTGTTCGACACCGTCGTGTATTTCGGTGACGCCGCCCATGTGCAGACGAACGAGGCAAACGCCTCCGTCGTCGTATCGATCAGCCAGGCACAGCCGCCTACGTTGTCGTTGCGCTATCGCGATGGGTTGATAAGCACGGGCTTGGCCAGTGAAATGCTCGAACAGTTCCGCATGCTGTGCGAAGTGCTGCCGGCCCAGCCCGACAGCCTGTTGCATGCGCTGCCGGTAGTGTCCGGTCGCTATGCAACGCGTGCGCTTGCCGAATGGAACGATACCGCCGAGACATTCGACGAGGTTGTCACCTTGCATGGCCTGGTGGAACGACAGGCGGCGACGCACCCCGAACGCCTGGCCGTCGTTGGCGACGATGGTGAACTCACTTACGGCGAACTGGACAAGCGCGCCAATCAGCTCGCCAGGCACCTCATCGGCATCGGCGTAAAGCCGGGCGATCAGGTCGGCCTGTGCACGGAGAAATCGGCCGCTACCGTGGTTGGCATGCTGGGCATCATGAAGGCGGGAGCCGCCTACGTGCCGATCGATCCCGGCTACCCGTCCAGTCGCATCGAGTACATGGCTGAGGACGCCAGGCTCAGTGCGTTGCTGACATGGGGCAAGGCCGCGGCAGCGGTCGCAGGGCTGGCATTGGCGCGTGTCGCGCTTGACGACGACTGGGCGGCCGTCGCGCGCCACTCCAGCGATGCGCTGCCATTTCGAGTGCCGGCCGACGCTTTTGCCTACGCGATCTATACGTCCGGCTCCACCGGGCAACCCAAATGCGTGCTTCTGAATCATCGCGGACGCGTCAACAACATCGAAGACTACTGCCGCAGGCTCGCACTCACCGAGGTCGACCGCGTGCTATGCGTTTCGTCGCTGAGTTTCGATATTTCGGTGTGCAACATTTTCTGCATGTTTCGCGCAGGCGGCTGCATCGTCTTTCCCTCGCTCGACCGCCTGAAGGACCCGGATCACTGGCTCGACGTGATGCACGAGAGATCGGTCACGTTCTGGCACTCCGCACCGGCGCTGATGGATGCCCTGCTCGATGCGGCCAGCGAGCGCGACTACGACCGCGACACCCTGCGCGTCGCTCTTCTGGGTGGCGACTGGATCCCACTCGGCCAGCCGGCGCGCGCCCGCGCCGCTTTCCCGTCGCTCTGGTTCGTTACCGCCGGCGGTGCGACCGAGCTGTCGATCGATTCGGTCTTCTATCCGGTCGATACGGTCGACCCGGCCTGGGTGAGCATCCCCTACGGCAAACCGCTCGCCAACCAGTCGGCACTGATTCTCGACGCGCATTTCCAGATCGCACCCATTGGCGTTCCGGGCGAGCTTCACCTCGGTGGCGTCGGCATCGGTGCGGGCTATATGAACCGGCCGGCACTCACCGCGCAGAAGTTTATTGCGCACCCGTGGCCCAGCTTTCCTGGCGAACGCCTTTATCGAACCGGCGACCTGGCCAAGTACGGCCCCGATGGCACGGTCGAACTGCTCGGCCGCATCGATTTCCAGGTGAAGATTCGCGGCATGCGTATCGAACTGGGCGAGATCGAAGCGGTGCTCGGCGAGCATCCTCAGATCGAAGCCTGCCTGGCCGGTGCACCGCTTGATGTCATGGGCGACCGCCGGTTGGTGGCCTACGTTGTGCCCTCGCCCGACGCCTGCCTCGAGGCCGATACGGATCGAGAGGCGTGGCAAGCACAGCTGCAAGACTGGCTTCGCCAGCGGGTACCGTCCCATCTGCTGCCCGAAGCATTTATCAGGCTCGATCGCCTGCCCTTGACGCCCAATGGCAAGGTCGACCGTCGCCATCTGCCGGTACCGGACAGTCAGGCTTATACCGCGCGCGCCTATGAGCCGCCGCGCAACGACATCGAAAGAGAACTGGCCGCACTTTGGCGGTCACTGCTCGGGATCGAGCGGGTCGGCCGCCACGATCATTTCTTCCAGTTGGGGGGACATTCGCTCCGCGCGGTGCTGATGCTGAGCCGCCTGCGCCGGCAGTTCGGTGTCGATCTGCCGCAAAGCACGCTGTTTGAACATCCGACACTCGCCGAACTGGCACAGGCCATCGTTGAGTCCGTGGCCGATCACCAAGGTGTCGATGCGGGTGGCAATATCGAGCCGGCGTCACGCCAGGGGCGTCTGCCGCTGTCCTTCGCGCAGCAGCGTCTGTGGTTTCTCGGGCAGCTGGACGAGCTGGACGCGGCCTATCACATGCCTGCGGCATGGCGGCTACGTGGTGCACTGAACGTTGCGGCACTGCGCACTGCGTTGGATCGCCTGTTCGCACGTCACGAAAGCTTGCGCAGTCGTTTCCCGTCCATCGACGGTGAGCCTTACGTGGAATTGCTGCCAGCCGACCATGGGCTGCCCTGCAGCGAGCACGACCTTCGTAGCGACAGTGCGCCGGAGCGGCAGCTGGATATGCGCTTGCGCGACGAGGCTCATGCACGCTTCGATCTGGCAACCGGCCCGCTGATCCGAGCCCGGCTATTCCGTTTGGCCGAACACGACCACGTGTTGTCGCTGACGCAACATCACATCGTGTCCGATGGATGGTCGACGGCACATCTGATTGGCGAGTTGCAGGCGCTGTATGCCGCGTTCGACAAGGGTGAGCCCGACCCGTTGGCGCCACTGGGGATTCAGTATCCCGATTACGCTGTATGGCAGCGCAACTGGCTTGTCGGTGAGCGGCAGCGGTTGCAGGCTGACTATTGGCGTACCGCACTTGCCGTCGCGCCGACCGTGCTTGCGCTTCCCACGGATCGCCCGCGCCCGCGCCGTTTCAACTCGAAAGGCGGTACGCAGCCGATCGTGCTCGACGCCGAGCTCACGCGGCAGATCCGGCGGGTTGCCCGTCAGCAAGGCGTCACCGTATTCATGCTGTTGATGGCTGCCTGGTCCGCGGTACTGGCACGGCTATCGCGCCAGGACGATCTTATGGTCGGTGCGGTGACCGCAAGCCGCAACCGCGCCGAGATCGAAACGCTGATCGGCTTTTTCGTCAATACCGTTGCGCTACGAATGGATTTATCGGGCGAGCCAAGCGTGCGCGAACTGCTGGCTCGGGTGCGCCATGTCGCGTTGCGCGCGCAAGATCATCAAGACCTGCCGTTCGAGCAGGTCGTGGATATCGCGCAGGCGCCTCGCCATGCCAGCCATGCACCGCTCTGCCAGGTGGTGTTCGCTTGGCAGAGCTACGAAGAAGGTGAGCTTGCACTGGATGGCCTGGACGTTGATCTGCTGCCGGTGCCCTTTGAACGGGTGCGCTTTGACCTGGAGCTGAGCCTGCATGAGGCCGGCGAAAGAATTGTCGGCGATCTGGCGTATGCCTGTGCGCTCTTTGACCCTGCGACGGTCGAGCGGCACACCGCGTATCTCGAGCAGATGCTGCGCGCGATCGTCGCGGACATTGAGCAGCCGGTGTCCGCGATCGCCTTGATCGACGACGCCGAGCGGCAACGGCTGCTGCATGAGTGGAACCGCACGGCGGCGCCCTACCCGCACGATCGTTGTGTGCAGCATCTGTTCGAGGATCAGGTGCGACGCACGCCCGACGCCGTCGCGTTGATCGAGCAAGAGCACACGCTCAGCTACACACAGCTCAATATCCAGGCCAATCGGCTCGCGCACCGCCTGATCGCGCTGGGCGTGCGTGCTGGCGACAGCGTCGCCCTGCTGCTGGATCGCAGCGCAGCCCTGGTGATCGCCGAACTGGCCGTGCTCAAGGCCGGCGGCACCTACGTGCCGATCGACCGCCAGATACCGCCATCGCGCCAGGCCTGGGTGGTCGAGGACAGTCGTGCATGTGTGCTGGTGACCGATCGCGTGACCGACGTGCCGTCGTCGCTGACTGTACCGGTGCTCGACCTGGGAACACTCATCGGAGAAACGCTGCATGAGACCGATCCGGTCGTGGCGATGGGATCGGATGCGATCGCCTACGTGATGTACACCTCCGGCTCGACCGGCACGCCCAAGGGTGTGCTGACGCCGCACCGCGCGATCGCGCGTCTGTTGTTTGCCAATCGCTATGCCGACTTCGACGCCAGCGACTGCGTGGCGTTTGCCGCCAACCCGGCCTTCGATGCCGGCACGATGGAGGTATGGGGCGCCCTGCTGCACGGCGGACGCCTTGCCATCCTCGATGGCGATACCGTGCTCGATGCCGCGCGCCTGGATCGGGCGCTGGAACGCTACGGCGTGACTGCACTGTTTCTCACCACCGCCTTGTTCAACCTTTACGCGCAAGCCATTCCCAAGGCCCTGGCGCGGCTGAAGTACCTGTTGTGCGGTGGCGAGCGCAATGACCCGGCCGCGTTCTGGCGTGTGCTGGCCGAAGGTGGCCCGCAGCATCTGATTCATTGCTATGGCCCGACCGAAACCACGACCTACGCGTTGACCTGCGAGATCACCCCAGCCTGGCGCGGACACGACAACCTGCCGATGGGCAGACCCATCGGCAACACCCGCGCCTACCTGTTGGACGCGCATCGCCAACCGGTACCCTTGGGGGCGGTCGGCGAGATCTATATCGGCGGCGACGGCGTGGCGCTGGGTTATCTCCACCGCCCGGAGCTCACCGCCGAGCGCTTCCTGCCTGACCCGTTCGTCGAGGCGGCCGATGCGCGGATGTATCGCACCGGCGATCTGGCGCGCTACCTGCCCGATGGCAACCTGGTCTTTATCGGACGCGTGGATCATCAGGTAAAGATTCGCGGTTACCGCATCGAGCCGGGCGAGATCGAAGCGCGGCTGGTCGATCATCCGTGGATACGCGATGCGGCCGTGCTGGTGCGCCAGGATGGCGGCAACAAGCGCCTGGTTGCCTACGTGGTCGCCGACGCCGAATCGACCGACGAGCTTGCTGTCGTGCTGCGCACGCATCTGGCGACGCTGCTGCCTGAGTACATGATTCCCGCCGCCTTCATGGCACTGCCGGCCTTTCCGCTAACGCCCAATGGCAAGCTCGATCGCAAGGCGCTACCCGCACCGGATGACAGCGCTTTCGGCCTGCGCGGCTATGAGCCGCCCGAAGGCGATACGGAAACGCTGCTGGCGACGTTATGGCAAGAACTATTGGGCGTTGGACGCGTCGGACGCCACGATCACTTCTTCGAGTTGGGCGGCCATTCGCTGGTGGCCGTGCGCCTGCTCAGTCGCATCGAACAGTCTCTCGGTGCGCCGTGGTCGCTTTCGACGCTGTTTGCCCACCCCAGCCTGCATGCGATGGCGGCTGCCCTGCAGCGGGATATGTCCCAGCAGGCATCCAGGCCTGCGATGTCGATCGCACCCATCGTGCCGATCGCGCGCACCCTCGATCTGCCACTGTCGTTCGCACAACAGCGCCTATGGTTTCTGTCCCAGCTCGAAGATGTCAGCGCCACGTATCACATCCCCTTTGGCGTGCGGTTGCACGGCACGCTTGACGCGTCCGCGCTACGCCACAGCCTCGACCGGCTGTTCGACCGCCACGAAGCGTTGCGTAGCGTATTTGTCACCGTCGGCGGCGAACCGCGTGCGCGGTTACTCGCCCCAGGCGATGGCGTGCCATGGACACAGCACGACTTGCGCCAGTCACCCGATCCGGACAAGACCCTCGCAAGACTGATGGAGGAGGAGGCTCGCGCGCCGTTCGATCTCACGCTGGGCCCGCTGCTACGTGCCTGCCTGGTACGCCTGGGCGATGACGATCATGTTTTGCTGCTCACTCAGCATCACATCGTCTCGGACGGGTGGTCGCTGGGCGTGCAGATGCGCGAACTCGGCGCGCTCTACGCGGCGTTCGCCAGAGCGCAGGCCGATCCGTTGCCGCCACTGACGATTCAGTATCCCGACTACGCCGCCTGGCAGCGCGACTGGCTCTCGGGCGAACGCCTGCGCGATCACGCCAACTACTGGCGGCGCGCCCTGTCCGAGTCGCCGGTACTACTCACCGTGCCCACGGATCGGCCGCGACCGCCACGGCAATCGTTCGATGGTGCCGAGCTGCCCATACGCCTGGACGCGGCGCTGACCGAACAACTCAAGCGCTTGAGCAGGCAACATGACTGCACGTTGTTCATGACCGTACTGGCAGCGTGGAGCATCGTGCTGTCCCGGCTCAGTGGTCAGCAGGATCTGGTGATCGGTACGCCGGTGGCTCATCGAAGCCGGCAGGAGATCGAGCCCCTGATCGGCTTCTTCGTCAACACGCTTGCCATGCGCATCGATCTCTCGGGCGAGCCGACCACGACCGACCTGCTCGGACGCGTCAAGCAACGCGTGCTGGACGCGCAGTCGCACCAGGATCTGCCCTTCGAGCAGGTCGTCGAAATCGCCAAGCCGCCGCGTCGCCTGGAGCACGCGCCGTTGTTCCAGGTGCTCTTTGCCTGGCATAGTCATGACGACCTGTCCGCGGCGCTGCCGGGCTTGCATGCACAGGTGTTGCCATTGCCGGTGCATACCGTCAATGTCGATCTGGAGTTGAGCCTGGGCGAGCGCGACGGCCGCATCGAAGGCGGACTCAGCTACGCCACAGCCTTGTTCGACCTCGGCACCGCCGAACGATATACCGATTACCTCGTGCGCGTGCTTCGTGCCATGGCCGAGAACGCGAACGATGTCGTGGAGCGTATCGACATGCTCGGCAGCGCCGAGCGCGAATACCTGCTGGACGCAGTCAATCACACCGATGTCGACTATCCACGCACAACGTGCATCCATCAGTTGTTTGAGCAACAGGCCGCAAGTCGCCCGCACGCCACTGCATTGATTTTTGAATCGCAACGGTGGTCCTACGCCCAACTCAATGCGCAGGCCAACCGACTCGCGCATCGCTGTATCGAGCTGGGCGTGCGTCCCGGCGAGCGCGTGGGCCTGTGCGTCGCGCGCGGCCCGTACATGGTTGTCGGACTGCTGGCGATCCTGAAGGCCGGTGGCGCCTATGTGCCGCTGGACCCTGCTTACCCGAGCGATCGTCTCGCACATGTCCTCGATGATGCCTCGCCGGTTCTGGTGATCTGCGATGGCGCAGGCAGCGATGCGTTGAAAACAAGCGCGCTTTCCAGGCGCCCGGTGCTCGACCTGAGGGCATGGCAGGAAGAAGGCGTCGACCCGACCAGTGGCGATTCAGATCCGATCGTGCCCGGCCTGAGCTCGAGCGATCTGGCCTATGTCATCTACACCTCGGGAAGCACCGGACGGCCCAAGGGTGTGATGGTCGAACATCGCACCGTGGTGAACTTCCTGTGCGCCATGAGCGATGCGCCGGGCCTGGCGGCGACCGATCGACTGCTGGCCGTCACCAGCATGTCCTTCGATATCGCGGGTTTGGAGATCTACCTTCCACTATCGAACGGGGCACAGCTGGTGCTGGCCAGTCGTGACGAGGTTGCCGACCCGACGCGTCTGCGTCGCCTGCTGCACGCGCAGCAGATCACTGTCATGCAGGCCACGCCGGCCGGATGGCGAGCGTTGCTCGACGCATCCGGAGAAGAGCCTCCGGCCGGGTTGCGTGCATGGTGTGGCGGCGAAGCGCTGAGCACGGCCCTGGCAGCGAATCTATGCGAGCGCTTCGATGAGGTGTGGAACCTCTACGGGCCCACCGAAACGACGATCTGGTCGACGGCGGGACGCGTACGCGTGCCCGCTTCCGCGTCCTCGGCAAACCTCGGCATTGGCCGGCCGATTGCCAATACGAAGATCTACCTGCTCGACGCCCATGGTGCGCCGGTGCCACGTGGCGCGGTGGGCGAGCTGTATATCGGCGGCGAAGGGGTGGCACGCGGTTATCACCATCTGGCCGAACAGACAGCCACGCGCTTCGTTCGCGACCCTTTCCATGCGTCGATGGGGGCGCGCATGTATCGCACGGGGGACCTGGCACGCTATCTCCCCGATGGCGATCTGGAATTTCTCGGACGCAACGATCACCAGATCAAAGTGCGCGGCTATCGCATCGAACCGGGAGAGATCGAAGTGCGGCTGCGCGAGCATCCGGCTGTTCGCGATGCCGTGGTTGTAGTGCGCAACGATCGCGATGATCCACGCCTGGTGGCCTATATCCTCGGTCGCGATGGCATCGCACTGGACGAGCCTGCGACCGTTCTGAAATCGCATCTCGCGCGCACCCTGCCCGCATACATGCTGCCTGGCGCCTTTGTTGCGTTGCAGGCATGGCCACTGACGCCCAACGGCAAGCTGGACCGTGCCGCATTGCCTGCCCCGGACGACGACGCGGTGGAGCGCAGTGCCTATGTAGCGCCCCAGGGTGAAACCGAAACATTGCTCGCCGACATCTGGAGCGAGCTGCTTGGTATCGAATCGGTCGGTCGCCATGACGATTTCTTCGACCTGGGCGGTCATTCGCTGCTTGCCGTGCAGATGCTCGGCCGCATCGAAACCGAGCTGGGCCTGCGCCTGGAACACTCATCGATCTTTCGGTTTCCGGTGTTGGAGCAGCTTTCACGTCACGTCCTGCTCGCGGTACTCGCACAGGAGTTCGACCCCGACCAACTCAACGAACTTGCATTCGCAAACGAGAGCGCGCCATGACCGACAAGACGTCCCCGTTCGACGGCCTGGATGCGCTGGCGATCGAAAGGCTTCGCCAATTGGCCAAGGCGCGAGGTGTCGCCGGGCGCAAGACATCGAACGACCGGATCGCCATTGTTTCTCGCGAAGGCGATTTGCCGCTGTCGTTCGCGCAACAGCGACTTTGGCTTTTGTCGCAGCTCGACGGCGTCAATGTCACCTACAACATGCCGCTCGCCGTGCGTCTTTCCGGCGCTCTCGACAAGACAGCGCTACGGCAGGCGCTCAATGCGTTGCTGGCCAGGCACGAGGGCTTGCGTACTGTGTTTTTTGCCCGCGATGGCGAGCCGCGTTGCCAGATCATGCCAGCCGATACCCGGATGCCCTGGCAGGACATCGATCTGGCCGGAGCACGCGATCCGCACGCCGAATGCTCGGTCATGGCGCAGCGCGAAGCGCGTACGCCGTTCGACCTCGCCGTCGGCCCACTTATCCGCGCGCAGCTGCTGCGCCTGGACGAGCAGCAGCATGTGCTCTTGCTTACCCATCATCACATCGTTTCCGACGGTTGGTCGATCGGCATCATCACGCGTGAATTGAGTGCGCTGTATGCAGCGTTTGCCGAAGGACAGGCACCTGCGCTACTGCCGCTGGAAGTGCAATACCCGGACTACTCCGCATGGCAGCGAGAGGGCATGCAAACCGAGCGAATGGCAGGCCAGGCGACGTTCTGGCGGCAGGCGCTCGCCGATGCGCCGACCCTGCTGACCTTGCCCACCGATCGCCCACGGCCGCCGCACGCGACTTTCGAGGGCGACAGCGTGCCTGTCTATCTGGACGCGACGATCACCCGGCAGCTCAAGCGCCTGGGTCGTGAGCACGGCACGACCTTGTACATGACGTTGATGACGGCGTGGGCCAGCGTACTTGCGCGGCTCAGTGGACAGAACGACATCGTCATAGGCAGCCCGGTCGCCAATCGCAATCGGCGCGACATCGAGGGCCTGGTCGGCTTTTTCGTCAACACGCTGGCGATGCGCATCGATCTATCGGGCGATCCCAGCGTTGCACAGACGCTGGCTCGCGTACGCAAGACGACGCTGGAGGCGCAGGATCATCAGGACCTGCCGTTCGAACAGGTCGTGGAACTGGCCAGGCCGTTACGTCGTCTCGACCAGACTCCGTTGTTCCAGGCCATGTTCATCTGGCAGGCAAGCCAGCGCGGTGCAATGCATTCGCAAGGCGTGCAGATCGAAACCATTGAATTACCGGCAGGCAATGTCCGCTTCATGCTGGAGCTCGACCTGTCCGAGCATGAAGAGGCCATCGAAGGCTCGCTGCGCTACGCGACCGCCCTGTTCGATCGGGAGACGATCGAACGCCATGTGGGGTATCTGTGCACCCTGTTGCGCGCCATGATCGCCGATACCGCGCGCCCGCTGGCGACGATCGACATTCTGGATGAAAGCGAGCGTTGCCTGCTCCTGCAGGCATTCAACGACACCGCTGCGGACTATCCGCGCGACCTATGCCTGCATCAGTTGTTCGAAGCGCAGGCGCAACGTCGCCCGCGCGCACTGGCGATCGACGCTGACGATGGCCAGCTGACCTATGCCGAACTCAACGCCCGTGCCAATCGACTCGCTCATCACCTGATCGCGCAAGGTGTATCCCCGCATCGTGGCGTAGCGCTGTGCGTGCGTCGCGGCGGACAGGCGATCGTCGGCGTGTTGGCGATCCTCAAGGCTGGCGGATATTACATTCCGCTCGATACGGCCTATCCCAGCGAGCGTCTCCTGCGGATCCTGGACGATGCGCAACCGACCCTGATTATTGTCGACAGCAAGGGGCGCGAGGCGATCGGCGCCGGTGGCCTCGACGCCTATGGCGTCATCGATCTCGAGCTGCCATCGGCGTGGATCGATGGGCCAACGACCGACCCGGCGCACGCTGCCCGGGGAACCCATGCACGCCAACCCGCCTATGTTCTCTATACCTCGGGATCGACGGGCGTGCCCAAGGGCGTGCAGATGCCGCATCAGGCGCTCGTCAATCTGCTGTCCTGGCACCATCGTCAGATTCCTGGGTGCGTCGATGGCCGCGTTGCCCAGTTCACGGCACTGGGCTTCGATGTTTCGGCACAGGAAATCTTCGCCGCACTGTTGCACGGAAAGGCGCTGATCGTTCCCGATGAAGATACCCGCCGCGATCCCGCACGTCTGGTCCAATGGCTGGAGGCCAAGGAAGTGGACGAGCTCTATGCTCCCAACCTGGTCATCGATGCTGTTCGCGAAGCCGCTACTGAAGCGGCTACGAGCCTGCCTGCGTTGACAAACATCGCCCAGGCCGGCGAGGCATTGCAATGCGGCGGCGCGTTGCGAGCTTGGATCGGTCAGGTGTCATCAAGACGCCTGCACAATCACTATGGCCCGACCGAAACGCATGTCGCGACCGCCTATGCGCTGCCAGCGAACCCGCGGGACTGGACCGCGGAGACGCCGATCGGACGACCCATCGCCAATGCGCGTGTCTATGTGCTCGATGCGCATCGGCAACTGGTGCCCAGAGGCACCGTCGGCGAGTTGTATATCGGCGGCGACGGCGTCGCGCATGGCTATCTCAATCGCCCTGAGCTCACCCTGGAGCGGTTCCTGCCCGATCCCTTCGAGCCAGGCCCTGATGCGTGCATGTATCGCACGGGCGACCTTGTGCGGTTTCTTGCCGACGGCAATCTTGTATTCGTCGGACGCAACGACGATCAGATCAAGTTGCGTGGCTTTCGCATCGAATTGAACGAGATCCAGAATCGCCTGCTGGAGCATCCCGCCCTCACCGAGGGGGCGATCGTCGTGCGCGAGGACACGCCCGGCGAGCGCCGCCTGGTTGCCTATGTGGTGCCGTCACGGCATGGCGCATCGAGCGATCTGGGCGATTTGGCTGCGACACTGCGCACGCATCTGGCGGCACGGTTGCCGGACTATATGCTGCCGTCGGCATTCGTCGCTCTCGATAGCCTGCCGCTCACCGTCAACGGAAAACTCGACCGCCGCGCTCTGCCCGCACCCGATGAAAGCTCGCTCGTGCGCAAGCAACACGAAGCACCCATCGGCGACAAGGAAGCCATGGCCGCAGGCTTGTGGCAAGAGTTACTTGGTGTCGAGCGTGCCGGCCGGAACGACCATTTCTTCGAACTGGGCGGACACTCGCTGCTGGCCGCGCGCGTAACCAGCCGACTGGCCAAGGCCTACGGCATCGCCATCCCCCTGTCCCTGCTGTTTGAAAAACCGGTTCTGCGTGACTTCGTGGAAGGCGTTGCCGCATGCCAGGATCGGGGCGATACGTTGCCGGCGATTCCGACGGTCGAACGACAAGGCACGCTCGCCTTGTCGTTCGCGCAGCAGCGGCTGTGGTTTCTGGCACAGATGGATGGTGTCAGCGGGACCTACCATATTCCGATCGCCTTGCGTCTGCGCGGAACACTGCGGGCGCCTGCCTTGCGCGCCGCGCTGGACCGCCTGTTCGCCCGTCATGAGGCGCTGCGCACGATCTTTGGCGCTCACGATGGCGTACCGCATGTGCAGTTGCTCGCCGCGAACCAAGGCATGCCGCTGCGCGAACACGACCTCAGGGGGCGCGCCGACGCCGAGCTGGCCCTGCTCGCGCTGCTCGACGATGAGGTGCATGCCCCGTTTGATCTTGCGTCCGGTCCGCTGATTCGAGCGAGCCTGATCCGCCTTGCCGACGACGAGCACGTGTTCGCGCTCAACCAGCACCACGTCGTTTCCGATGGCTGGTCCATCGGCATCATCGTGCGCGAGCTTACGGCACTCTACAACGCGTTTTCGGAAAACCGCCCCGATCCACTGCCAGGGCTTGGGATCCAGTATCCGGACTATGCGGCATGGCAAAGAAAGTGGCTTTCCGGTGAACGCTTGCGCGCGCAGGCAGACTATTGGCGCCGCACACTCGATGGTGCGCCGACGCTGCTGGCTTTGCCAACCGATCGCCCGCGCCCAGCCGAACAGTCTTATGCCGCCGCCTGGGTGCCGATGTCGCTGGATGCATCGCTGACCCAGGCGCTCAAACGCCTCGGACAGCAGCACGGGGCGACGCTCTACATGACCATGCTGGCTGGATGGGCCGCCGTGCTCGCCCGGCTCAGCGGGCAGGACGATCTAGTCATCGGCACGCCGACGGCGAACCGCAATCGGCGAGAAGTCGAATCGCTGATCGGCTTCTTCGTCAATACGCTGGCCTTGCGCATTGACCTGTCAGGTGCGCCGAGCGTGGCCGATCTGGTCGGGCGCGTTCGCGATATGGCCCTGGGGGCACAAGCGCACCAGGACTTGCCGTTCGAGCAAGTCGTAGAGATTGCGCAACCCCCGCGACGCCTCGATCACACGCCGCTTTTCCAGGTCATGTTCGCCTGGCAAAACAACGACGAGGGCGTGCTCGACTTCAATGGCCTGCGTGCAGGCCAGCAGCCCTTGCCAGCGGATCTGGTGAAGTTCGACCTCGAGCTGACATTGAGCGAAGTCGACGGCGGTATTGAAGGCGGCTTCAGTTTCGCTACTGCGCTGTTCGACGAAGCGTCGATCGTGCGGCATCGCGATTATCTGCTCCGCATGCTCGAAGCCATGGTCGCCGATGCGGCGCGCGACGTGACGGCCGTCAATCTGCTTGGCGATGCCGAGCGACACCTGCTGCTTGAACACTTCAACGGCGGCACGTCGCCGGTCTACCCCACGCAATGCCTGCATCACGCTTTCGAAGCGCAGGCACGGCAGCACCCGGAGGCGATCGCCCTGGTCTGCGGTGCGCGTGAGCTCAGCTACGACACACTCAATCGCGCCGCCAATCGACTGGCCCATCACCTGATCGCCCACGGCGTGCAACCGGACGACCGCGTGGCGCTGTGCGTCGAGCGCGGCGTCGACATGGTGATCGGCCTGCTGGCCATCCTCAAGGCCGGCGGCGGCTATGTGCCGCTGGACCCGGCCTATTCGTCCGAGCGCCTCGCGCTGATCCTGGACGATGCCGCACCCACCTTGCTGCTAGCCGATGCCGATGGCCTGTCTGCCCTGGGTGACGCACCGCGACCGGCGGTGGTGCTTGACCTGCACGAGCACTCCGCATGGGCCGATCGCTCCGACCGCGATCCACGGATCGCCGGTCTCACCGCGGCGCATCTGGCCTATGTGATCTACACCTCCGGCTCGACCGGCAAGCCCAAGGGTGTGATGGTCGAGCACGCGCAGGTGGCGCGCCTGTTCGAGAGCACGCACGCGGTCTATGGCTTCGACGCGCACGATGTGTGGTGCCTGTTCCATTCCTTCGCCTTCGACTTCTCGGTGTGGGAGCTGTGGGGTGCGTTGCGCTACGGCGGTCGTCTGGTGGTGGTGCCGCATGATGTCGTGCGCTCCATGCCCGAGTTTCATCGCCTGGTCTGCGAACAAGGTGTCACGGTGCTCAATCAGACACCGAGTGCGTTCAAGGCCTTCATCGACGCACAGGGACAGGACCCGCGACCGGATCGGTTGCGTTATGTGATCTTCGGCGGCGAAGCGCTGGAACCGGCCATGCTCGCCCCCTGGTATGCCCGGCGTGGCGACGAGACCCCGCAACTGGTCAACATGTACGGCATCACCGAGACCACGGTGCATGTGACCTATCGACCGATGTCGCGTGCCGACATCGGTCGCAGTGGCAGTCCGATCGGCGAACGCCTGGCGGACTTGCGCCTGTACCTGCTCGATGCGCATCGCCAGCCGGTGCCGCTGGGTGCGGTGGGCGAGCTGTATGTGGGCGGTGCCGGTGTGGCACGCGGTTATTTACATCGCCCCGAGCTCAATGCCGAGCGCTTCCTGGCCGATCCGTTTGTCGGTACGCCCGAGGCACGCATGTATCGCACCGGCGACCTGGGGCGTTACCTGCCCGATGGCCAGTTGCTGTACCTGGGCCGCAACGACCAGCAGGTGAAGATCCGTGGCTTCCGCATCGAACTGGGCGAGATCGAGGCACGTCTGCGCGAGCAGGCGGCGGTGCGCGAAGTCGTCGTGGTGGCGCGCCAGGACGGTAGCGACAAGCGCCTGATCGCGTATGTGGTGCCGCACGCCGACGCGCCGACGGATCTGGCGCTGGCCCTGCGCACGCACCTGGCCACTCGTTTGCCCGACTACATGTTGCCGGCGGCCTACGTCACCCTGGCAGCGTTCCCGCTCACGCCCAACGGCAAGCTCGATCAGAAGGCCTTGCCGGCTCCCGATGGCATGGCGTTTGCGCGTCAGGGCTACGAAGCGCCGATCGGCGAGATCGAAACCACCTTGGCCGGCCTGTGGCAGGACCTGCTCGGGATCGAACGCATCGGTCGTTACGACCACTTCTTCGAACTGGGCGGTCACTCGTTGCTGGCCGTGCAGTTGATGGAGCGGCTGCGTCGGCAGGGGCTGGGCACGAGCATCCGCGCACTGTTTGCCACGCCGGTATTGGCTGACCTGGCCACCACGCTGGGCAGTCATCGCGAGGTGGTGGTCCCGCCCAATCGCATTACCCCAGCGCTCACGGCGCTCACACCCGAGCTGTTGCCGCTGATCGACCTGACCCAGGCCGACATCGATGCGGTACTCGCACGCGTGCCCGGCGGACTCGCCAATGTGCAGGACATCTACGCACTCGCACCGCTGCAGGAAGGCATCCTGTTCCATCATATGCTCGCCACCGTAGGCGATCCCTATCTGCAGGCGATCCAACTTACATTCGCCGACCGCGATCGGCTCGATCGCTATCTAGACGCTGTTCAACACGTCGTCGATCGTCACGACATCATGCGTACGGCGTTTATGTGGGAAGGCTTGTCTCACGCCGCGCAGGTCGTGCTGCGCCATGCACCGCTGTCGGTGGAAAACTTGGAACTCGATCCGGCGGACGGCCCGATCCTCGAGCAACTGGAACGACGTTACGATCCGCGCCACCATCGCATCGATCTGGGCGAGGCGCCGTTATTACGCTTCGTCATTGCGCGCGACGACGAAAACCATCGCTGGATTTTGATTCAGCTTCAGCATCACTTGGTCGACGATGTTTCGTCGCTGCGGCTGCTTTACGGCGAAGTACACGCCATATTGCATGGTCACGCGGGCGAATTGCTGCCACCGCAACCGTTCCGAAACCTGATCGCGCAGGTGCGATTCGGCGTTACGCCAGCCGAGCACGAGCGCTTCTTTGCTGCCGCGCTCGGCGATATCGACGAGCCGACCTTGCCGTTCGGCTTGAGCGACGTGCATCTGGACGGTGCGCAGATCAACAGTTGCCACCGCCTGCTGCCGCAAGCACTCAATGAACGCTTGCGCTCACGCACGAAGCGACTTGGCGTAAGCCTGGCCAGCCTCTGCCATCTGGCGTTCGCCGGCGTGGTCGCACGGACCAGCGGCCGCAGCAACGTGGTTTTCGGTACCGTTTTGTTCGGGCGCATGAATGCCGAAGGTGCCGATCGCGCCATGGGCCTTTTCATCAATACGTTGCCATTGCGTGTGGATGTTGATGACACCGGCATCGAGGCCGCGTTACGACGCACGCAGCAGGGCCTTGCCGACCTGCTACGTCACGAGCACGCATCGCTGTCGCTTGCGCAACGATGCAGTGGCGTGGCCGCCTCCGCGCCGCTCTTTGGCGCATTGCTCAACTACCGTCACCAGGAAAGCCAGGCCGAGGATGAGCAGCTGGGCAACGCGTGGGACCAGATCGGCCAGCTCGGTTCCGGCGAACGTACCAATTACCCGGTGACGCTATGCGTGGAGGATATGGGTGATGCGCTCGGCCTGACCGCGCAGGTCGTCGAGCCACTCGATCCCGAACGCTTGTGCGACTACATGCAGCGCGCACTCGAAAGTCTGCTCGACGCACTTGAATCGAACCCTCTCGCCCCCTTGCGCGGGCTCGATATCCTGCCGTCGACCGAGCGGCAGCAACTACTCGAAACGTTCAACGCGACAGCGGCGCAGTACCCACGTGAGACGAGCGTGCATGCCCTGTTCGAAGAGCAGGTGCGGCTAACTCCTGACGCGATCGCTCTGATCGACGGCACGCAATCGCTGAGCTACGCCGACCTCAATGCGCAGGCCAATCGCCTCGCCCACCAGCTGATCGCGCACGGCGTGCATGCAGGCAGCCTGGTTGCCACCGCACTGGAGCGCAGCACGGCCCTGGTCGTTGCACAGCTGGCGATCCTCAAGGCCGGCGCGGCCTATGTGCCGATCGATCCGGCCTTACCCGCCGCACGGCAAGCCTGGATGCTCGACGATGCCGGCGTAACCTGGCTCCTGGCACCGGCCGGCCACGTCGCGCCGACTTCCGTCCAGGTGCTGGACATCCCCTCGCTGCTGACCGGTCAGACGCGCAGCGACAACCCCTCGATCCACAGCGCCGCCGACGCGGTCGCCTACGTGATGTACACCTCCGGTTCGACCGGCCTGCCCAAGGGCGTGCTGGTGCCCCATCGGGCCATCAATCGCCTGGTGCGCAACAACGGCTATGCCGCGATCGGCCCTGACGATCGCGTCGCCTTCGCCGCCAACCCGGCCTTCGATGCCGCCACGCTGGAAGTGTGGGCGCCCTTGCTCAATGGCGGCACGCTGGTGGTGATCGATGCAGCCACCCTGCTCGCCACACCGCTCTTCATCGACACCCTGCTCCAGAGCGCGGTCAATACGTTGTGGCTGACCGTGGCGCTGTTCAACCAGCTCGCCGAGGCATTGACGCCGGTCCTACCGCAGTTGAAGACCTTGATCGTCGGTGGCGATGCGCTCGATCCGGCGATCATGGCGCGGGTGCTGCAAGGGCCGCGACCGCAGCGCCTGCTCAATGGCTACGGCCCGACCGAAACCACCACCTTTGCCACCACCTATACCCTGGAAGGCCATCCGCGCGAAGCGCACGGCATTCCGATCGGCCGGCCGATCGGCAATGCGCGCATCTACCTGCTCGATACGCAGGGCCAACCGGTGCCCTTGGGGGCGGTCGGCGAGATCTATATCGGCGGCGACGGCGTGGCGCTGGGTTATCTCCACCGTCCGCAGCTCACCGCCGAGCGCTTCCTGCCCGACCCGTTCGTCCAGGTAGCGGATGCGCGGATGTATCGCACCGGCGATCTCGGCCGCTACCTGCCCGACGGTCACCTGGTGTTCCTGGGACGCAACGACCAGCAGGTGAAGATCCGCGGCTACCGCATCGAGCCGGGCGAGATCGAAGCGCGACTGGCCGAGCATCCGGCAGTGCGCGAGGTGGCCGTACTGGTACGCCAGGATGGCAGCAGCGATAAGCGGCTGGTCGCCTATGTGGTCACGCAGGGCGAGTTCGCCGATCTGGCGCTCGATCTACGCGCGCATCTGGCGACCCGCCTGCCCGACTATATGATCCCCGCCGCCTATGTCGGCATGATCGCCTTCCCGCTCACCGCCAACGGCAAACTCGATCGCAGGGCATTGCCGGATCCTGGTGCCACCGCGCTCGCGCAACGCGAATACGTGCCACCGAAGGGCGAGATCGAGGCAACCCTGGCCGGCATCTGGCAGGAGCTGCTCGGTGTCCCACGCGTTGGTCGTAACGATCATTTCTTCGAACTGGGCGGCCACTCGCTACTGGCCGTGCAATTGATGGAACGGCTGCGTCGCCTCGGCCTGGGTACGGGCATTCGCGCACTGTTCGCTACGCCCGTGCTGGCCGAACTGGCCAAGACCCTCGGCAGTCACCGCGAAGCGACCGTTCCCGATAACCGCATTACGCCCGATCTCACCGCGCTCACACCCGAACTCCTGCCGCTGATCGACCTGACCCAGGCCGATATCGACATGCTGCTCGCGCGAGTCCCGGGTGGCTTGGCGAATGTGCAGGACATCTATGCCCTGGCACCGCTGCAGGAGGGCATCCTGTTCCACCATTTGCTGGCCAGCGAGGGTGACCCCTATCTGTTGATCGGCCAGCTCGCGTTTGCCGACCGCACACTGCTCGACCGCTATCTCTCGGTCTTTCAACGGGTCGTCGATCGCCACGATATCCTGCGCACGGCGTTTATCTGGGAAGGCCTCTCTCATGCCGCCCAGGTCGTGCTTCGTCATGCGCCGCTGTCGATCGAATCACTGGATCTCGACCCGGCGAACGGACCGATCACCGAGCAGTTGCAACACCGCTACGATCCGCGGCATCACCGGATTGACCTCGGCGAGGCGCCTTTGCTGCGCTTCGTGATTGCGCGCGATAAAGAAAACGATCGTTGGATCCTGCTGCAGTTGCTCCACCACCTGATCGGCGATCATTCCACCTTCGAGGTGATGCTCGAAGAAGTACGCAACATGATCGACACGCCGACCAACGAGCCGGCGCCTTCGCAGCCCTTCAGGCAGATGGTGGCGCAGGCACGCCTGGGCTCGGCCTCCGACGAATACGAGCGTTTCTTTCGCGATGCCCTGGGTGACATCGACGAACCGACACTGCCATTCGGACTCAGTGATGTCCATCTGGATGGAACGCGGGTCAACGAATACCACGTCATGTTGCCGCAGTCGCTCAACGACCGCCTGCGCGAGCAGGCCAGGCGGCTTGGCGCGAGCCTCGCCAGCCTGTGTCACCTCGCCTTTGCGAACGTCGTCGCCCGCACCAGCGGCCGCGAACACGTCGTCTTCGGCACCGTGTTGTTCGGTCGCATGAACGCCGGCGCGGGCGCCGATCGTGCCATGGGTTTATTCATCAATACCCTGCCGCTACGTGTCGATATCGACGGTACAGCCGTCGAGGACAGTGTGCGGGAAACGCAGCATCGCCTTGCCGGCCTGCTCGATCACGAGCATGCACCGCTCTCTCTCGCGCAGCGCTGCAGCGGCGTTGCCGCGCCCGCGCCGCTATTCAGCGCCTTGCTCAATTATCGCCATAACAAGATGGCCTTCGAAGGTGAAGCGTCGACAGCGGCTGCGGCCGGTTTCGAATGGCTGACTCTGGAAGAACGCACCAGTTATCCGTTGACACTTTGCGTCGAAGATTTCGGCCATGCCCTCGGCCTGACCACGCAGGTCGTCGAGGCTGTATCGGCTGAGCAGGTCTGTGGCTATATGCAGCGCGCGCTCGAAAGCCTGTTGCACGCGCTGGAGGAAACGCCGCGCCTGCCCGTACGCGAGCTGGACGTGTTGCCGGTCGCCGAGCGACACCTGCTGCTTGAGCACTTCAACGGCGGCACGTCGCCGGTCTACCCCACGCAATGCCTGCATCACGCTTTCGAAGCGCAGGCACGGCAACACCCGGAGGCGATCGCCCTGGTCTGCGGCGCGCGTGAGCTCAGCTACGACACACTCAATCGCGCCGCCAATCGACTGGCCCATCACCTGATCGCCCACGGCGTGCAACCGGACGACCGCGTGGCGCTATGCGCCGAGCGCGGCGTCGACATGGTGATCGGCTTGCTGGCCATCCTCAAGGCCGGCGGCGGCTATGTGCCGCTGGACCCGGCCTATTCGTCCGAGCGCCTCGCGCTGATCCTGGACGATGCCGCACCCACCTTGCTGCTAGCCGATGCCGATGGCCTGTCTGCCCTGGGTGACGCACCGCGACCGGCGGTGGTGCTTGACCTGCACGAGCACTCCGCATGGGCCGATCGCTCCGACCGCGATCCACGGATCGCCGGTCTCACCGCGGCGCATCTGGCCTATGTGATCTACACCTCCGGCTCGACCGGCAAGCCCAAGGGTGTGATGGTCGAGCACGCGCAGGTGGCGCGCCTGTTCGAGAGCACGCACGCGGTCTATGGCTTCGACGCGCACGATGTGTGGTGCCTGTTCCATTCCTTCGCCTTCGACTTCTCGGTGTGGGAGCTGTGGGGTGCGTTGCGCTACGGCGGTCGTCTGGTGGTGGTGCCGCATGATGTCGTGCGCTCCATGCCCGAGTTTCATCGCCTGGTCTGCGAACAAGGTGTCACGGTGCTCAATCAGACACCGAGTGCGTTCAAGGCCTTCATCGACGCACAGGGACAGGACCCGCGACCGGATCGGTTGCGTTATGTGATCTTCGGCGGCGAAGCGCTGGAACCGGCCATGCTCGCCCCCTGGTATGCCCGGCGTGGCGACGAGACCCCGCAACTGGTCAACATGTACGGCATCACCGAGACCACGGTGCATGTGACCTATCGACCGATGTCGCGTGCCGACATCGGTCGCAGTGGCAGTCCGATCGGCGAACGCCTGGCGGACTTGCGCCTGTACCTGCTCGATGCGCATCGCCAGCCGGTGCCGCTGGGTGCGGTGGGCGAGCTGTATGTGGGCGGTGCCGGTGTGGCACGCGGTTATTTACATCGCCCCGAGCTCAATGCCGAGCGCTTCCTGGCCGATCCGTTTGTCGGTACGCCCGAGGCACGCATGTATCGCACCGGCGACCTGGGGCGTTACCTGCCCGATGGCCAGTTGCTGTACCTGGGCCGCAACGACCAGCAGGTGAAGATCCGTGGCTTCCGCATCGAACTGGGCGAGATCGAGGCACGTCTGCGCGAGCAGGCGGCGGTGCGCGAAGTCGTCGTGGTGGCGCGCCAGGACGGTAGCGACAAGCGCCTGATCGCGTATGTGGTGCCGCACGCCGACGCGCCGACGGATCTGGCGCTGGCCCTGCGCACGCACCTGGCCACTCGTTTGCCCGACTACATGTTGCCGGCGGCCTACGTCACCCTGGCAGCGTTCCCGCTCACGCCCAACGGCAAGCTCGATCAGAAGGCCTTGCCGGCTCCCGATGGCATGGCGTTTGCGCGTCAGGGCTACGAAGCGCCGATCGGCGAGATCGAAACCACCTTGGCCGGCCTGTGGCAGGACCTGCTCGGGATCGAACGCATCGGTCGTTACGACCACTTCTTCGAACTGGGCGGTCACTCGTTGCTGGCCGTGCAGTTGATGGAGCGGCTGCGTCGGCAGGGGCTGGGCACGAGCATCCGCGCACTGTTTGCCACGCCGGTATTGGCTGACCTGGCCACCACGCTGGGCAGTCATCGCGAGGTGGTGGTCCCGCCCAATCGCATTACCCCAGCGCTCACGGCGCTCACGCCCGAGCTGTTGCCGCTGATCGACCTGACCCAGGCCGACATCGATGCAATACTCGCACGCGTGCCCGGCGGACTCGCCAATGTGCAGGATATCTATGCACTCGCACCGCTGCAGGAAGGCATCCTGTTCCATCATATGCTCGCCACTGAGGGCGACCCTTATCTACTGATCGGCCAGCTCGCCTTCAAGGAACGCGCGTTGCTCGATCGTTATCTTGCTGCCTTCCAGCGTGTCGTCGATCGTCACGATATCCTGCGTACGGCGTTTGTGTGGGAAGGCTTGTCTCACGCCGCGCAGGTCGTGCTGCGTCATGCACCACTGTCGGTGGAGATGGTGACGCTCGACCCGGCAGATGGCTCGATCAGCGAACAGCTATTGCGACGCTACGATCCGCGCCACCATCGCATCGATCTGGGCAACGCGCCTTTGCTGCGTTTCATCATGGCCCACGATGCCAGGCAGGATCGCTGGCTATTGGTGCAGCTACTGCATCACCTCATCGGCGATCACTCCACCATGGAGACCATGCTCGGCGAGGTGCAGTCCTTCCTCGGCGAGGCCGAGCCTTCGTTGCCGCCACCGCAGCCGTTCCGGCATATGGTGGCGCAGGCACGACTGGGCCTGTCCGATGACGAACACGAACGTTTCTTCCGCGACGCGCTCGGCGATATCGACGAGCCGACCTTGCCGTTCGGTATCGGCGATGCACATCGCGATGGCACCCGGGTCAGGGAATCGCATCGCATGCTGCCGCAGACGCTCAACGACCGTCTTCGCGAGCAGGCCAAGCGGCTGGGCCTGAGTCTGGCGAGCCTTTGCCATCTTGCCTGGGGACAGGTAGTCGCACGCACCAGCGGGCGCGATAGCGTGGTCTTCGGCACGGTACTGTTCGGACGCATGAATGCCGGCGCGGGTGCGGATCGGGCCATGGGACTGTTCGTCAACACCCTGCCCTTGCGCCTGGACATGGGCGACACGCCGGTGGTGGAGAGTGCGCGACGCACGCAGCAACGTCTTGCCGAGCTGCTCGATCACGAACATGCATCGCTGGCTCTAGCGCAGCGATGCAGTGGCGTGGCGGCGCCCACGCCGTTGTTCAGCACGATGCTGAATTACCGGCACAGCAGTGTCCTGACCGACCCTACCGATGAGCGTGAGCGCTGGGCCGGCATCGAGTGGCTGAGCATCGAAGAGCGTACCAACTATCCGATCGCCATGTCCGTGGAAGACATCGGCCATGGCCTGGGGCTTACGGCCCAGGCGGTCGAGCCGATCGACGTCGAGCGTCTATGCGGCTATATGCAATGCGCGCTGGAAAGCCTGGCGTTCGCGTTGGATCGCCAACCGGACCTTCCGGTCGGTGCACTGGACATCCTGCCAGCGGAAGAGTTAGTCACGCTCACCCGGGGCTTGAATGACACGGATCGCCGCTATCCGCGCACCACGCCGATCCATGCGTTGTTCGAAGCACAGGTGCAGCGCCGCCCAGATGCCATTGCCCTGGTCGATGCAGGCAGGTCGATGACCTATGCCCATCTCAACACCTGCGCCAATCGGCTTGCGCATCAGCTGATGGCCCGTGGCATTGGCACAGGCAATTTCGTCGCAACATGGCTCGATCGCGGCGCCGACCTGGTGATCGCGCAATTGGCGATACTGAAGACTGGCGCGGCCTATGTCCCGATCGATCCGGGTGCACCGGCGGCTCGCCAGGCATGGATTGTCGAGGATGCCGGCGTAGCGTGGATGCTGGCACCATCGCGACATGTCGCACCGGCCGTTTCGGCGCAGGTCCTGGGCATGGACGAGTTGCTGCACGGTGACAGCCTGACTGACAACCCACGTCAGGACGTTTCTGCCGACACGGCGGCTTACGTGATGTACACGTCCGGTTCGACCGGGTTGCCCAAGGGTGTACTGGTGCCGCATCGCGCGATCAACCGGCTGGTGTTCGACCCCGGTCATGCCGACCTGGACGAGAACGATCGCATGGCCTGGCTGGGTAACGTAGCCTTCGATATCAGCACACTCGAAGTATGGGCGCCACTGCTGCATGGCGCGCGGATCGTGGTGGTATCGCACGAGACCCTGCTGAGCCTGGACGGTTTGCGCGACATACTGCTCGCGCAGAACGTCAACGTGCTGCATCTCACCGCCGGCCTGTTCGCACAGGTCGTCGATCAGCTCGACGATGCGATACGCGGCTTGCGACTCATGCTGGTCGGAGGCGATGCAGTCGACGTTGCTGCGGTTTCCCGCGTCTTGAGTGCGCACCCGTCGTTGCGGCTGGTGCATTGCTACGGCCCGACCGAAAGCACCACGTTCGCCACTACCTGCCGACTCACCATCGATGACGCCGATGCGCAGCGCCTGCCCATCGGGCGCCCGATCGCCAATACGAAAATCTATCTGCTCGATGCGTCCGGTGCGCCCGTGCCGTACGGTGTACCCGGTGAGTTGTACGTCGGTGGCGATGGCGTTGCGCTGGGCTATCTCAATCGCGAAGAGCTGACCGCCGAACGCTTTCTGCACGATCCGTTCGTCGAGGCAGCGGATGCGCGGATGTACCGTACCGGCGACCTGGCGATGTATCTGCCGGACGGGCGGCTGCTGTTCCTGGGGCGCAACGACCAGCAGGTCAAGATTCGCGGCTATCGCATCGAACCTGGCGAAATCGAAGCTCATCTGGGCAGTCATTCCCACATACGCGAAGCGTTGGTGATGGCGCGTGCGGATGGCGGCGCCGAGAAACGACTGGTGGCCTATCTCATCACGAAAGACGCCGCGCCATCGGACCTGGCCTTGCAGCTTCGTCACTACGTGTCGACCCGCCTGCCCGACTACATGGTGCCGTCGGCCTTCGTGGTGCTTGACGTGTTTCCGCTTACCCCCAACGGAAAAATCGACCGCAAGGCGCTACCTGCACCGGACGATGCCGCACTGGCGAAACAGGATTACGTCCCACCACAAAGCGAGACGGAACACGCACTCGCAGCCATCTGGCAGTCGTTGCTGCACGTGGATCAGGTCGGTCGCTTCGATCGATTCTTTGCGCTGGGAGGTCACTCGCTCCTGGCCATGCGCCTGCTGGGTCGCATAGTGCAGACGTTCGGTGTGGAACTGCCCTTGTCGAAGCTGTTCGCCCATCCTTCGCTGGCGGAAATGGCTGCCTTGATCGCGGCCGGCGGGACTGGCGACATCCGCAGAATGGACGGACACATTCCATCGGCCGGGCAAGCACAGCGCCGATGGCCATCGTTCGCGCAGGCGCGCCTTTGGTTCCTCGCCCAGCTCGATTCGGATAACGCCAACTACCACATGCCGTTCGCGCTACGCCTGCGCGGCAAGCTGCGGCAAGACGCGCTGGCGCGCACTCTCGATACACTGTTCGATCGCCACGAGGCATTGCGCAGCGTATTTGGCACGGAGGACGGAAAGCCGTTCGTCGATTTTCTGCCGGCCAGCCAGGGTATCGGTCTGCAGCATGTGAACCTGCATGGAGAAGACGATGTTGAAACACGCGCACGGGAGCTCGTGCGCGCGGGTGCACTGGCACCCTTCGATATGTCCAAGGGGCCGTTGATCCGTGCCCAATTGATTACCCTCGATAGCGACGATCATGTGCTGCAGATAACCCAGCATCACATCATCTCCGATGGCTGGTCGACCGCCATCCTGGTGCGCGAGATCAACGCGCTCTACGCGGCTTACGCCCGCGAGGAAAGCAACCCACTGCCGCCACTGGGCGTGCAATACGCCGACTACGCCGCGTGGCAGCGCGAGCGGCTATCAGGCGAGCGGCTGAACGCGCAAATCGATTACTGGCGCACTCAGCTGGCCGATGCCCCGCTTTTATTGACCCTGCCCACGGACAGGCCTCGCCCGCCGCGCCAGTCGTTCGCCGGCGGCATGGTGCCGGTGCACATCGATGCGGCGCTGACGCATGCCTTGCGGGCATCATGCGACCGGCATGGCGCGACCATGTTCATGGTCGTCCTGGCCGCGTGGTCGGTGGTGCTGTCCCGCCTGTCGGCTCAGACGGATATCGTGATCGGCACGCCGTCGGCGAACCGGCAGCATGCAGCCATCGAGAACCTGATCGGCTTCTTCGTCAATACGCTTGCGCTGCGCCTGGACCTTTCCGGTGCACATACCATCCGCGAGTGGCTCGACGTGGTTCGCCAAACCGCACTTGCGGCACAGGACCATCGGGAGCTGCCGTTCGAACAGGTCGTGGAGGCGGTCAATCCACCGCGTCGCCTGGATCATGCGCCGATCTTTCAGGCGGTATTCGCGTGGCAGAACAACGAGACGGTCGACCTTAGCCTGGCCGATCTCGCCATTGCACCCGAGCCACTGGGTGTGGATTGGGTCAAATTCGATATCGAGTTGAACCTGGGTTTCGAAGGCGACGTCATCGAAGGCGGGCTTCACTACGCCACGGCGTTATTCGATGAGACGACAATCGTGCGTCACCGCGATTATCTGCTTGCCGCGCTCAAGGCCTTTGCGGGCGACGCGGACACCCCATGGCGTGCCATCGATCTGCTGCCCGCGTCGGAGCGGACTCGCCTGCTCGAGACATTCAACGCCAACGCGCCGGTCGGTCCGGTCGAATGCGGCATACACCACATGATCGAGGCGAGAGCCGCGCAATCTCCGACCGCCCCAGCCGTCGCCGATGCACGACACAGCCTCGACTATGCCACGCTCGACCGCCAGGCCAATCAGCTTGCACGCGTTCTTGTGGAACGCGGCGTGCAGCCAGGCAGTCGTGTGGCGATCTGCCTAGACCGCGGCGTGAATCTCGCCGTCGCCATCCTTGCGACACTGAAAGCGGGTGGCGCGTACGTTCCACTTGATCCGGCCTATCCCGCTGAACGCCTCGCCTACATCCTGGTCGATGCGCAGCCACGTCTTCTTCTTACCGACGCAGCTGGCCGTCAATCCCTGGCAGGGCAACCTACCGGCGATATCCCGACGGTCGACATGGATGCATCGTCGCCGGTGTGGGCTGCACAATCGGCTGACAGGCTGCCGTCCACCCTGGTAAAACCGGATGATCTTGCTTATGTGATCTATACATCCGGCTCGACCGGCACTCCCAAGGGCGTGATGGTCGAACATCGCCAGCTCGTCGCGTCGACACGCGCCCGCCACGCTTACTACGGCACATCCGCCGATACGCGCTTTCTGTTGCTTTCGTCGATCGCGTTCGACAGCTCCGTCGCCGGCCTGTTTGGTACGCTGACCGAAGGCGGATGCCTGTACTTCAGTGCGCGCGACGAAGCCCACGATCGCCGCGCCATTGCGCAGACGCTCGCCGATGCACGTATCACGCGCCTGCTGTGCGTGCCCTCGCTTGCCAGCCTGCTGCTGGAGTCGCTGTCGCCGCAGCATCACGCCCGGTTGCGCGAGATCATTGTCGCCGGTGAAGCATGCCCACCCTCGCTGCCAGCGGCGCTTGCCGCCGTGCTGCCGCAGGCTAGCTTGTTCAATGAATACGGTCCGACCGAGGCATCCGTATGGGCAACCGCATGGCGTTGCAGACCCGAAGACGGCGGCGCATCGGTTCCGATTGGGCGGCCTGTATCACATACGCGCGTCTACCTGCTGGATGAGTCGGGGCTTCCGGCGCCGCTGGGCGCCATCGGCGAAATTCATATCGGCGGCGAAGGCGTTGCCCGGGGTTATCTGGGGCAGCCAGAGCTGAGCGGCGAGCGCTTCCTTCCCGACCCATTCGCCGAACCCGGTGCGCGCATGTATCGCACCGGCGATCTGGCGCGCTACCGGTCGGATGGCAGCCTCATCTTCGAAGGCCGCAACGACGAGCAAGTGAAGATACGTGGCTTCCGTATCGAGCCTGCCGAAATCGAAAAGGCCTTGTGCACGCACGAGGACGTTCATGACGCCCTGGTGCTGGCACGGGACGATGGCCAAGGAGGAAAACGTCTGGTCGCCTGGGTCGTCACTGCCACCGTGGCCGATCCGGAGCGCGCGGCGCACCTGCAGCGTCATCTGACGTCACGGTTGCCCGAATACATGATTCCTTCCGCGTTCGTGTCCGTATCCGCGCTACCGCTATCGCCCAACGGCAAGATCGATCGCTCGGCCCTGCCCGATCCGGACGAGCTGGCGTATGCGCACAGCCAGTACGAAGCGCCGCACGGCGACATCGAGCAAGCGCTGGCCGCGCTATGGAGCGAATTGCTCGGCGTGGAACGTGTAGGCAGACAGGATAATTTCTTCAAACTGGGCGGTCACTCGCTGCTGATCGTGCGAATGATGGAGCGCATAAGACAGATGGGCATGGACGTTGAAATCAGCGCGGTGTTCGCGGCACCTACGCTTGCATCGCTCGCGGACAATCTGGTGGAAATGGTGGAGTTCCGGCTTTGAATATCGACCTGCTCCTGAAAACGCTCCAAGAGCGAGACGTATCCGTCGCGCTCGATGGCGATTCGCTAGTTATCAAGGCGCCCAAAGGTGCCGTGACAACCGAGCTCCAGCAGCTGCTACGCGAATGCAAGGCTCAGCTGATCGAGCATATCCAGGGCCTGGGAATGGGCGCTATCGGCAGCGCGCGCGACACCGCCACCGTTGCGCCGAACCTCATTCCCTCCGGCTGCGAACGTATAACGCCGGACATGCTCACACTGGTCGAGTTGTCGCAGGCGGATATCGATGCGGTAGTCGCTGCTGCGCCGGGTGGCGTCGGTAACATCCAGGATATCTATGCGTTGGCACCGCTGCAGGAGGGCATGCTGTTCCACCATATGATGGCTGACGATGGCGATCCGTATCTGTCCGTTGTCAGCCTCGCCTTTGCCAACCGCACGCTGCTCGACGACTATCTGGCTGCGATTCAGTCGGTCGTGGAGCGTCACGATATCCTTCGCACGGGATTCGTCTGGAAAGGCATAGCGACACCGGTCCAGTTCGTATTGCGGGCAGCACGCCTGAGCATGACCGAACTTTCCCTCAGTACGAGCGACGGGGATGTCTTGTCGCAGCTGTCTGAGCGTTTCGACCCGCGACACCATCGAATCGATCTTGCCCGGCCGCCACTATTGAGTTTCGCTGTAGCTTTCGATGCCGCCCATGATCGTTGGCTGCTGATACAACGGCTCCATCATCTCATCGGCGACCACTCCACACTCGAGATCATGAATGCCGAGGCGAGGGCGTTTCTGTCCGACAGCGCCCATCTTCTTGACGCGCCACAGCCGTTCCGACATTTTGTCGCGCGCGCCCGTCACGGCGTCTCCGAGAGCGAGCACGAGGTATTTTTCCGCAGCACGCTTGGCGATATCGATAGCTCGACCCTTCCCTTCGGGATCGGCGATGTGTATCGCGGTGGCCATCATGTCAGCGAAACGACACTGATGCTCCCCGATTCGCTTAATCTTCGCGTGCGCGCACAGGCGCGGCGTCTTGGCGTGAGCGTCGCCAGCATGTGTCACCTGGCGTGGGGGCTGGTCGTGGCTCGCACCAGCGACCGCAGCGACGTGGTTTTCGGCACCGTGCTGTTTGGGCGCATGCAGGCCGGAGTCGGCGTCGATACGGCGATGGGGCTTTTTATCAATACCTTGCCGCTGCGCCTCAGCCTCGGTCAGGCGGATGTGCGGACCGGCGTGCAACGAACGCACGAAGCCTTGGCGCAATTGCTGATCCACGAGCACGCCCCGTTGTCATTGGCTCAACGTTGCAGCGGCGTGGCCGCGCTCTCGCCGCTATTCAGTTCGCTGATCAACTATCGCCACAACGCTGCGATGCCCGAAGACAGCGTCGGCTCCCCGGATAACGATTCGGGCATCCAAGTGCTGGGTGGTCAGGAGCGCACCAACTATCCCCTCGTCATCTCGGTGGAGGACAGCGGTAACGCACTGGGCATCACGGCGCAGGTCGTCGCGCCGTTGAGTCCGGAACGAATTTGCGGCTATGTGCGGCAATCGCTTGCCAGTCTTGTCGACGCACTGGAACGCGCGCCAACGACGGCATTGCATGAGCTGACGATTCTGCCGCCCGCCGAACGGCAGCAACTACTCGAAACGTTCAACGCGACAGCGGCGCAGTACCCACGTGAGACGAGCGTGCATGCCCTGTTCGAAGAGCAGGTGCGGCTAACTCCTGACGCGATCGCTCTGATCGACGGCACGCAATCGCTGAGCTACGCCGACCTCAATGCGCAGGCCAATCGCCTCGCCCACCAGCTGATCGCGCACGGCGTGCATGCAGGCAGCCTGGTTGCCACCGCACTGGAGCGCAGCACGGCCCTGGTCGTTGCACAGCTGGCGATCCTCAAGGCCGGCGCGGCCTATGTGCCGATCGATCCGGCCTTACCCGCCGCACGGCAAGCCTGGATGCTCGACGATGCCGGCGTAACCTGGCTCCTGGCACCGGCCGGCCACGTCGCGCCGACTTCCGTCCAGGTGCTGGACATCCCCTCGCTGCTGACCGGTCAGACGCGCAGCGACAACCCCTCGATCCACAGCGCCGCCGACGCGGTCGCCTACGTGATGTACACCTCCGGTTCGACCGGCCTGCCCAAGGGCGTGCTGGTGCCCCATCGGGCCATCAATCGCCTGGTGCGCAACAACGGCTATGCCGCGATCGGCCCTGACGATCGCGTCGCCTTCGCCGCCAACCCGGCCTTCGATGCCGCCACGCTGGAAGTGTGGGCGCCCTTGCTCAATGGCGGCACGCTGGTGGTGATCGATGCAGCCACCCTGCTCGCCACACCGCTCTTCATCGACACCCTGCTCCAGAGCGCGGTCAATACGTTGTGGCTGACCGTGGCGCTGTTCAACCAGCTCGCCGAGGCATTGACGCCGGTCCTACCGCAGTTGAAGACCTTGATCGTCGGTGGCGATGCGCTCGATCCGGCGATCATGGCGCGGGTGCTGCAAGGGCCGCGACCGCAGCGCCTGCTCAATGGCTACGGCCCGACCGAAACCACCACCTTTGCCACCACCTATACCCTGGAAGGCCATCCGCGCGAAGCGCACGGCATTCCGATCGGCCGGCCGATCGGCAATGCGCGCATCTACCTGCTCGATACGCAGGGCCAACCGGTGCCCTTGGGGGCGGTCGGCGAGATCTATATCGGCGGCGACGGCGTGGCGCTGGGTTATCTCCACCGTCCGCAGCTCACCGCCGAGCGCTTCCTGCCCGACCCGTTCGTCCAGGTAGCGGATGCGCGGATGTATCGCACCGGCGATCTCGGCCGCTACCTGCCCGACGGTCACCTGGTGTTCCTGGGACGCAACGACCAGCAGGTGAAGATCCGCGGCTACCGCATCGAGCCGGGCGAGATCGAAGCGCGACTGGCCGAGCATCCGGCAGTGCGCGAGGTGGCCGTACTGGTACGCCAGGATGGCGGCAGCGATAAGCGGCTGGTCGCCTATGTGGTCACGCAGGGCGAGTTCGCCGATCTGGCGCTCGATCTACGCGCGCATCTGGCGACCCGCCTGCCCGACTACATGATCCCCGCCGCCTATGTCGGCATGATCGCCTTCCCGCTCACCGCCAACGGCAAACTCGATCGCAGGGCATTGCCGGATCCTGGTGCCACCGCGCTCGCGCAACGCGAATATGTGGCACCGAAGGGCGAGATCGAGACAACCCTGGCCGGCATCTGGCAGGAGCTGCTGAGTGTCCCACGTGTCGGTCGTAACGATCATTTCTTCGACCTGGGCGGCCACTCGCTGCTGGCCATTCGCCTGCTCGGCAGCATCTCACAAGCTTTCGGTATCGATCTCGCACTCGCCGCGTTATTCAGCCATCCCACCTTGTCTGGCCTGGCCGACCAGGTGTTGCTGACCCGCCAGTCGACGCGCCGGAGTGTCGACGCCCCGATCGAGCCGGTACCACGCGATGATGCGTTGCCCTTGTCGTTTGCCCAGCAAAGGCTATGGTTTCTGTCTCAGCTTGAGGGGGTCAGCGCGACCTATCACATCCCCGTCGCGCTGCGGCTGCGCGGGGCGCTGAATGTCGATGCGTTGCGGCGCAGTCTGGATCGCCTGCTCGAACGCCATGAAGGTTTGCGAACCACTTTCCCTGTCGTCGATGGCGAACCGTCTGTCGTTCTGCTGCCCGTCGGTGCGGGCATGCCCTGGCAATACATCGACCTGAGCTCGCATCACGACGCCGAGCTGGCCATGCACCGGCTTGCCGCAGACGAGGCTGCATGCCCGTTCGATCTGGCGCACGATGCGCTCATCCGTGCCTGTGTGGTGCGGATGCCTGGCAACGAGCACGTGCTCTTGCTCACCCAGCATCACATCGTCTCCGATGGCTGGTCGATGGGGATCTTGTTGAATGAATTGACCTCGCTTTATCGCGCCTTCGTCGGCGAACAGGACGATCCACTGCCGCCACTGGCGATTCAGTATCCCGACTATGCCGCCTGGCAGACGCGATGGCTCAAGGGCGAGCGTCTCGATGCACAGCGCGCGTTCTGGCAATCCTGGCTGGCGGATGCGCCGACACTGCTGACGTTGCCGACCGATCGGCCGCGACCGGCGCGACAGGACTTTTCCGCAGCGCGCTTGCCACTGCAACTTTCTCCCGCGTTGACCCAGGGTCTGCGCCGCATTGCCCGGCAACACGGCGCCACACTTTTCATGGTGGTGCTGACTGCGTGGTCAACGGTGCTGAGTCGCCTGTCCGGGCAAACCGATCTGATTATCGGCTGCCCGACGGCCAATCGTGGACGGCGCGAGATCGAGCCGCTGATCGGCTTTTTCGTCAACACGTTGCCGATGCGCATTGATCTGGCCGGTTCGCCACCGGTCGTCGAACTATTGCAACGTATTCGCCAGGGCGCGCTGGACGCGCAGGTCAACCAGGACCTGCCGTTTGAGCAGATTGTGGATATCGTCAACCCGCCGCGCCGTCTGGATCACACGCCGTTGTTCCAGGTGCTGTTTACCTGGCAGAGCAACGATCGAGGCACGCTGGACCTGCCCGGCCTCCACGTGGAAGCCATCGCGCCGGCACTCAGCCACGCCAAATACGACATCGAACTCTATCTTGGCGAGGACGAAGCGAATATCGCCGGCGAATTCAACTATGCCGCTGCACTGTTTGATCAGCCCATGATGGAGCGTCATCGCGATTATCTGTTGCGCGCGCTCGAAGCGATGGTCACCGATATCGCGCAGCCGTTCGACAGGATCGACCTGTGCGACGAGTCCGAACGCAAGCAGCTGCTTGAGACCTTCAACGCGACAGCGGCGCAGTACCCACGCGAGACGAGCGTGCATGCCCTGTTCGAAGCACAGGTGCGGCTAACTCCCGACGCGATCGCTCTGATCGACGGCATGCAATCGCTGAGCTACGCCGACCTCAATGCGCAGGCCAATCGCCTCGCCCATCAGCTGATCGCGCACGGCGTGCATGCAGGCAGCCTGGTTGCCACCGCACTGGAGCGCAGTACGGCCCTGGTCGTTGCACAGCTGGCGATCCTCAAGGCCGGCGCGGCCTATGTGCCGATCGATCCGGCCTTACCCGCCGCACGGCAAGCCTGGATGCTCGACGATGCCGGCGTAACCTGGCTCCTGGCACCGGCCGGCCACGTCGCGCCGACTTCCGTCCAGGTGCTGGACATCCCCTCGCTGCTGACCGGTCAGACGCGCAGCGACAACCCCTCGATCCACAGCGCCGCCGACGCGGTCGCCTACGTGATGTACACCTCCGGTTCGACCGGCCTGCCCAAGGGCGTGCTGGTGCCCCATCGGGCCATCAATCGCCTGGTGCGCAACAACGGCTATGCCGCGATCGGCCCTGACGATCGCGTCGCCTTCGCCGCCAACCCGGCCTTCGATGCCGCCACGCTGGAAGTGTGGGCGCCCTTGCTCAATGGCGGCACGCTGGTGGTGATCGATGCAGCCACCCTGCTCGCCACACCGCTCTTCATCGACACCCTGCTCCAGAGCGCGGTCAATACGTTGTGGCTGACCGTGGCGCTGTTCAACCAGCTCGCCGAGGCATTGACGCCGGTCCTACCGCAGTTGAAGACCTTGATCGTCGGTGGCGATGCGCTCGATCCGGCGATCATGGCGCGGGTGCTGCAAGGGCCGCGACCGCAGCGCCTGCTCAATGGCTACGGCCCGACCGAAACCACCACCTTTGCCACCACCTATACCCTGGAAGGCCATCCGCGCGAAGCGCACGGCATTCCGATCGGCCGGCCGATCGGCAATGCGCGCATCTACCTGCTCGATGCGCAGGGCCAACCGGTGCCCTTGGGGGCGGTCGGCGAGATCTATATCGGCGGCGACGGCGTGGCGCTGGGTTATCTCCACCGTCCGCAGCTCACCGCCGAGCGCTTCCTGCCCGACCCGTTCGTCCAGGTAGCGGATGCGCGGATGTATCGCACCGGCGATCTCGGCCGCTACCTGCCCGACGGTCACCTGGTGTTCCTGGGACGCAACGACCAGCAGGTGAAGATCCGCGGCTACCGCATCGAGCCGGGCGAGATCGAAGCGCGACTGGCCGAGCATCCGGCAGTGCGCGAGGTGGCCGTACTGGTACGCCAGGATGGCAGCAGCGATAAGCGGCTGGTCGCCTATGTGGTCACGCAGGGCGAGTTCGCCGATCTGGCGCTCGAGCTGCGCGCGCATCTGGCGACCCGCCTGCCCGACTACATGATCCCCGCCGCCTATGTCGGCATGACCGCCTTCCCGCTCACCGCCAACGGCAAACTCGATCGCAGGGCGTTGCCGGATCCTGAGTACACGACAAGCGCCTATCGTCCGCCGGTATCGAAAGAAGAAATCGCCTTGGCAGCGATGTTCTGTGAGCTGTTCGAGCGCGAACACATCGGCATCGATGATGGCTTTTTCGACCTGGGGGGTCATTCGCTGCTGGCGATGCGTCTGCTGGGAAGGATTCGCAGCGTGCTCGGACTCGAGCTGCCAGTGAGCACACTTTTCGAAGCTCCCACGATCGCCCAGCTTGCCCAACGCCTTAGCAGCGCGCGACCGTCGACACGTAAACCTCTTCGTCCCATGCGTTCCCAGTGAGGCCGTCATGATTCCCTTGTCATTCGCTCAAAAAGGCCTCTGGTTCGTCAACAAGCTTGAAGGACCAAGCGCAACCTTCAACATTCCTTTTGCACTGGATCTCGACGGTCCATTGCATGTCGACGCCCTCCGCGCGGCGCTGCGCGATCTGGTCGCACGCCATGAAGTGCTGCGCACCGTCATCGCAGAAGTCGATGGCTCACCCACGCAGCACATACAGGCTATCGATAACCTCGACGTCCCCTTTTATACCGTCGAGGTCGACGAATCGTCGTTCGAACACGAGCTTGCACAGGCGGCGGCATACCGTTTCGAACTCGCCCACGAAATTCCACTGCGCGCAACCTTGTATCGCCATGCCGCCGAGCGCCATACCCTGGTATTGGTGATGCACCATATCGCCAGCGATGGTTGGTCGTTCGCCCCGCTGGTACGCGATCTGACCATGGCCTACAACGCTCGCCGCAAGCAGGCCGCTCCGACATGGGAGCCGTTGCCGGTGCAGTATGCGGACTATGCGTTATGGCAGCAGGAATGGATGGCGGAAGAATCGGATCCGCACAGCGACATCTCGCAACACATCGCGTACTGGAAAAATGCGCTGTCCGATCTCCCCGATGTGCTCGACCTACCTGCAGACCGACCAAGGCCGCCCCTGCCCGGGCGCCGTGGCGGCAGCGTGAGTTTTCATGTGAATGCAGCCACGCATGGTCGACTCGATGCCCTGGCCAGGCAGCGGCAATGCACGCTTTTCATGGTGTTGCATGCCGCAGTCGCCAGCTTGATGACGCGCCTGGGCGCCGGTGAGGACATTCCGTTGGGCAGCCCGTTTGCCGGGCGCGGCGATGAAGCCCTCAACGACCTGATCGGCTGCTTCACCAATGTACTGGTATTGCGTGCCGATACGTCAGGAAATCCGACGTTTCGCCAATTGCTCGAGCGGGTGCGCGACGTCGACCTTGCCGCTTATGCGCACAAGGATGTGCCGTTCGAACGGCTGGTCGAGTTGCTCAATCCATCCCGTTCGGCGGCCTATCACCCGCTTTTCCAGGTCAAGCTGATGCTTGGCATGGGCGGCGAAAACGAGCTTGGTTTCGAGCAGATCGATACTCGCCTTCGCGTCCTCGACGGCGAGGGTTCGCGCTGCGATCTGGGCTTCAATTTCAACGAGCGACGTACGGCCCAAGGTTCACCCGACGGATTGGATTGCCTGCTGGAATTTACCTTCGATCTGTTCGATCGGGCGACCGTTGTCACGATCGGCGAACGTCTTGGCCGGCTGCTCGATGCCGTCGCGGACGATCCGGATCAGTGCATCGCCGCGATCGATCTGGCCGATGCGCAGGAGCGCAGGCAGACCGTGGAGCTATGGAATACACCAGCACGAGCCAACGTCAGTGCCACAGCCCCCACTATCGACAATGCAACGCTGGGCGGGCAATTCGCGCGTCATGTCCACGAGCGCCCCGATGCGTGTGCCCTCGCTTTTGGCGATACATCGTTGACCTATCGGGAACTGGATGAACAAGCCAATCGGCTGGGTCACCATCTGCAAGGTCTCGGCGTCGGCCCGGAAGTGTGCGTAGCCATTTGCCTGCCGCGCTCGCTGGACCTGATCGTGGCCATCCTTGCTGTGGCCAAGGCAGGTGGCGCCTATGTTCCGCTCGATCCGGACTATCCCGCCGACCGCCTGGCCTTCATTCTTGAAGACACCATGGCACCGGTGCTCATTACCGTCGGTGCGCTGGTCGATTGCCTGCCGTCGCACTGGGGAAGCCTGGTGCTGCTCGATGCCGACGCCGACGACATTGCCGCGCACGAGGGCACGCCCCCGGAGGCTGCGACATGCCCGGATCATCTGGCCTACGTGATTTACACATCAGGCTCGACAGGCCGCCCCAAGGGTGTGGCCGTCACGCATCGTGGTGTCGGCAATCTTGTATGCGAGCAGATAGAGACGCTTGAGGTCGGTGTGTCCTCGCGGATTCTTCAGTTCGCGTCCGCCAGTTTCGACGCGGCCTTCTGGGAAACCTGCATGGGCATCCTGAGCGGCGCCTGCCTTGTGCTCGCTCCCTCCGAAGCGATGCTGCCCGGCGGTCCGCTGGCCGCACTTATCGCCAGGCACGGTGTGACGCATGCAACGCTGCCACCCTCGGCGCTCGCCTTGATGCCGGAAGCCTCGTTACCGGAGGGCTTCGTGCTGGTGACGGCGGGTGAAGCCTGCCCGCCCACACTGATCGATCGCTGGGTGCCGCGCGTGGCGATGTTCAATGCCTACGGCCCTACCGAAACAACCGTCTGCGCGACTATTGCACCAAGCCTTCCCGGTAGCGGACGCACGCCGATCGGCCGCCCCATTCGCAACTTTCGAGTCTACGTGCTCGACGAGCATTTGAATCCTGCACTGATCGGCGTACCTGGCGAGTTGTATATCGCCGGTCCCGGGCTGGCCCGTGGTTATGTCAATCGCCCCGACCTTACTGCCGACAGGTTCGTCGCGAATCCCTTTGGTGCACCCGGCGAGCGCATGTATCGCAGTGGCGATCGCGCACGCTGGCTCGCCAACGGTCAGCTCGATTTCCTCGGACGCGCGGACCAGCAAGTCAAGCTGCGCGGCTTCCGTATCGAGCTTGGCGAAGTCGAGGCAGCGCTCCTGACGCACCTTGGCGTGCAGAATGCGGTCGCGGTTGTCCGCGAGGATACGCCCGGCCATCGTCAGCTCGTGGCCTATGTCGTTGCCGCGCACGGTCACCCTATCGATGCCTCCGCGCTTCGTCAGTCGCTTGGTGAGCAACTTCCCGATTACATGATCCCCGCGGCGGTCATACCGCTCGATGCACTACCCGTATCGCCGACCGGCAAACTCGATCGCAAGGCGCTGCCAGCACCGCGTTTCGACACAAGCGATCGCCGCGAGCCGCGCAACGTGATCGAGCGGCAGCTGGCGGAACTGTTCATGGGCGTGCTCGGCTTGCCGCGAATCGGCATCGACGACAGCTTCTTTGATCTCGGCGGGGACTCGATACTGGCGCTACAACTCAAGGCACAGGCCTTTGTGCGGGGCATCGGTTTCGAGCTCGCTACCTTGTTCGATCACCAGACCGTCGCGGCACTGGCGCTGGTGGTGACGATCGATGCGGCATCGGACTCGACCTCCGTCACCGACGATACCTGCGACCGCTTCCTGCCGCGGCTGCCCGAAGGCGTTATCGACGCCTACCCGCTCAGCCATCTACAGCTGGGCATGTTCTTCCATAGCGACTTCGAGGAAGCCACGACGCTCTACCACGCCTCGATGGGTTTCGTGGTCGAGATGGCTTATGACGAGCGCGCGCTTGAACACACTCTGAGCGATCTGACGAAACGACACGAGTTGCTGCGAACCGGATTCGATCTGGAATCCTTCGGCGAACCGCTGCAACTGGTTTACCGCCAGGTGACCTTACCGCTGACCCTTGGCGATCTACGCGGACGTTCACGTATCGAGCAGGATGAAGCGCTTTCGGCGTGGTTTCGCCACGACGAGCGCGGTGGTTTCGACAAGCGCAAAGCTCCCTTGATGCGTATACACGTTCATCTTCTTGCCGATGAACGCTTTCACCTGGCCATCAGTTGCCATCACGCGATCATGGATGGCTGGAGCGACGGTTGCCTCGTGACGGAGCTGCTGCAGCGCTACGAAGCCCATATCGAGGGCAGAACGATTCCGGCCGAACCGCTTGCCGTTTCCTATCGCGACTATATTCGCCTGGAGCGTTCGGCGATTGCGTCCGAGCAAAGTCGCGCGTTCTGGGGCGAAGCACTGCGCGGACTGGATGCTCACCCCCCACTTCGTGCCGCCTGGGCGTCCATGTCGTCCGGCCCAGCCGTCGCACCGATTGCCGTGCCGCGGGACACGGGCGTCGCGTTGGTTGCGCTGGCCGCACGATTGGGTGCGCCGCTGAAATCGGTGTTGCTGGCAGCGCATATGGCGGCTTTGGGCGTCATATGCGGGACGCGAGATGTCGCGACGGCATTGGTCACCAACGGTCGTCCGGAGGTGCCTGATGGCGAAAAAATGATTGGCCTGTTCCTCAATTCGGTGCCACTGCGACTGCGACTGGACGGTCCCGATTGGGCATCGGCGGTCCGCCGAACCGTGGAACTGGAACGCGATCTCATGCCACATCGGCGCTTTCCGTTGCCGTTGATTCTCAAGGAAGCGGGCCTGCACGAAGCGCTGCATGTGGTTTTCAATTACACCCACTTTCACGCGTATGACGACCTGGGCGAGTTGGGCAGCCGCATGGCCGCGCAGGGTGGCGGCGGCAGCAACAGCTTCGGCCTGCAGGTGAACTTCCGGCCCGATGGCGACGGCGTGGCCGGGTGGATCACCGGACATGCCTCGCTTTACGACGGCAACACCCTGGCCCGCTATGCCGATGTCTACGCCAGCATGCTCGCATCGATGGCTGCCGATGCGCATGGGGCACTGCCAAGTATCGACCTGCTCACAGCCCAGGAGCGGAAGACCTTGCAGTCGTGGCGCGCCGTACGCGATGCAGACAACACGCCGCCGTTGCAATGGTTCGACCGGCAGCGCGACGCATCACCGATGGCACCGGCGGTATGCGATGCATCCGTGGAGCTCGACTATGCGACGCTCGATGGACGCGCCCGTGCTCTGGCATCGCGCCTGCACGCCGCGGGTGTCGGGCCGGAGAGCCTGGTAGCCATCGCGTTGCCGCGCTCGGCTGAAGCCGTCGTGGCGGAACTGGCTGTCATGATGGCTGGCGCCGCCTTCGTTCCACTGGACCTTGCCTATCCCGCCGATCGCATTGCCTTCATTCTGGATGACGCCAAGCCGGCGTGCATTCTCACCCACCAGACGATCGCTCAGGCATGGCCCGCATCCATTCCCATTATCGACATGAATGACAGTGCGGCCGATCAGGCGCACACGAACGACGCGATATCGATCGCATCGCCCCGTGCCGAACATCCCGCGTATGTGATCTATACGTCCGGCTCGACCGGCAAGCCCAAAGGGGTGACGGTCACACATCGGGGTATCGCCAGCCTCGCCCGCAGCATGACGGACCGATTCACGCTTGACCGCGGCGCGCGCGTGGCGCAGCTGGCGTCGTTGAGTTTCGATGCATCGGTGATGGAAATGCTTATGGCGCTCGCCTCGGGCGCATGCCTGGTCGTGCCCCCGGCCGGCCCGTTGCTTGGCGAGGATCTGGCCCAGTTTTGCCAACAGCAGCGGATAACCCACGCGTTGATCTCGCCATCCGCCCTGCAAACGATAGATCCGGCCTCGCCAGGGCTGCCGGTGACGTTGATCGTGGGTGGCGAGGCATGTCCACCGGACGTAGTGACGCGATATGCGTCAGGCCGACGCATGTTCAACGCGTATGGGCCTACCGAGATCACCATTTGCGCGAGTATCAGCGACCCGCTGATCGCCGCCACGGCGCCGATCGGCCGCCCCGTCGATGGCGCGGTCCTGCATGTACTCGACGACCTGCTGCGCCCGGTGCCGCCGGGCGTGGTGGGAGAGCTTTATGTCGCCAGTCCTGGCCTGGCCCGGGGCTATCTCGGCCGCCCGTCCTTGAGTGCCGAACGCTTTGTCGCACACCCGTTCGGCGCGCCCGGTGAACGCATGTACCGAACCGGCGACCGGGTGCAATGGAACGCACAGGGACAACTCGAGTTTGTCGGTCGATCCGATCAACAGATAAAGATTCGTGGATTCCGCATCGAGCCCGGTGAGATCGAGGCCGCGCTCAAGCGCCTGGAGCACGTCCAGGCCGCAGCAGTCGTCGTGCGAGGGACAGCAACGGGGCGACACCTTGTTGCCTATGTGGTGCCCTCGTCAGGGCAGCTGGATCCGGCCGCGCTCCGGCGCGAGTTGGCACGCGTGTTACCGGACTACATGGTTCCCGCAGCCGTCGTTTCGTTGCCCTCCTTGCCCTTGACGGTCAATGGCAAGCTCGATGCACGCGCACTGCCAGCGCCACACTTCGAAACCACCTCCGCGCAGGCGCCTCGCACACCCGCGGAAGACATGCTTGCGATACTTTTTGCCGAGGTACTTGAGGCCGGCGCGATAGGCATCGAAGACAGTTTCTTTGAGCTGGGCGGCGACTCGCTACTGGCCATCCGGCTGGTAGCGCGGATAAACGCCACCTTCGGAACACGCCTGCCGATCGGCGCGCTCTATGGCCACCCGACCGTGGCGACACTGGCACACGTACTGACCGAAAAACACGCGCATGCACAACCGCTGCCTTCGGTGCTTCCATTGCGCGTAAAGGGCACGGATGCGCCGCTGTTCTGCCTGCCGCCCGCCGGAAATGTCGCCTGGTGCTACGCCGGCCTTGTCGCCCATGTCCGCAGCGATTGCCCGATCTACGGATTGGAAACACCTGTGGACACCGCTGCGGAGACGGTCGAGGACATCGCTCATGGCCACCTGGCCCGGATCCGGGCGATTCAACCGGAAGGTCCGTATCGCCTGCTTGGCTGGTCCATCGGCGGGCTGCTCGCTCACGCCGTGGCCACTCGGCTGCAGGCCGAGGGCCAGCACGTCGAACTGCTGGTGCTGCTGGACTCCTATCCGGTGGATGCGCTACCAGAACCGGTCGCTGCCAACGACGCCATGGATCGCGCACCGGCGCCAGATCATCTTGTGCGCTGGTTGCAACGTGCCGGCGCCGAGACCGCTGTCGACCAGCTGATGGGCGCGCTGGAAAACAGCTACGCACTGGCGAGCACGTTCAAGCCGCGCACGTTCGATGGCGATCTGATCTTTGTCCGCGCCACGGAACCGACGCGCAACATGTCGCTTCCCTCGGTTGCTCCGTGGGAGGAGCACATCACCGGAGCCCTTCGGGTACACGAATTTGCCACCGATCATTTCAGCTTGCTCGACAGTGCCCACCGGGCGGAGATCGGCAACCTGCTTGATCGCTATCTCACGCCATGAGCATGCGGCGCCAGGCAACGTTTACCAACCACCTTCGACCAGCCGTCCGGATAGGGATCGGCCATAGCGACTTCACGGAGAACGTATGAGCACGACCGACAACGACAATGTCTACCTTGCCGGCGATACCAAACTCGAACCCCTCGTGTTCAACTGGTATGCATGGAGCCACCTGGTCTCGCCCGTTCCCTTGGCGCTTAACCTGGTCAACCGTTATCTGCCGATGCTCAAGTCGTTCATCGCCAATCCAGCGGTACATGAAGCGGCATCGAAGAATCCGAAAATGCTTGGCGGCTCGTTCCTCGAGCTCAAGCGCGACGATGTCGTTGCCGTTCGCGCGTTGCAGCAACGCATGCTCGATGAAGGTCGGCCGTTGCTCGAGTTCGCGGAGGATCTGCTCAAGTTCGACCGCGGTGTACAGCAATCCTCAGCCGGCTACAGCCTGGACGGGCTCTACAACGACCTTCCGCCAAGTCTGGCGGGCCTGGTCGAGGCCACCTATGACCTGAGCAATCGCCCGACCCTGCGCGTTCTGGAAGAGCTGATGATCGACGATCCGACCACGCATAGCGCACCTCAGCAGGTTGCGTTTTCGCGCGTGCGCGACGAGCGGCGAAATTTCTTTCTGAACACGCCACGCTTGCCCAATGACGACAGAATGATCCTGCCGCTCTCGTTTAACAGCCCAGCCTACGATCTTATCGCGCAAAGCCGAATAGAACCCGTCTCTTTCGCTGCGATAGCTACTGCACTGAACGTGGCACAAGGCGCCGAGCGCGATCGTTTACGGGCTTACTTCAGCGACCAGCCGCCGCAGCGTAATGAACCGGGCTATGCCGCGGACGAGGTTCGCCTGCGCTACTTCGGTCACGCCTGTGTGCTGCTGCAGACCGACCGGACCTCGATTCTGATCGACCCGTTTCTGACCTGGGATCGGGACGACACCGAGGGACGCCTGACGTTTCATGATCTTCCCGACTATATCGACTATGTGTTCCTGACACACAATCACCAGGATCATTTCAGCATCGAGGTGTTACTGCAGTTGCGCAAAAGAATCGGCAAGATTCTGGTGCCGCGCAATAACCCCCATAGTTTCGCGGACCCTTCGATGAAACTCGCGCTCGAGGCGATGGGACACCGCAACGTCGTCGTGATGGATCCGATGGATCATCTCGACCTGGCCGACGGGCACCTTTATAGCCTGCCTTTCTACGGCGAACACGCCGACCTCAGCATCGCCAGCAAACATGGCCTGTTCGTCGAACTGAAAGGGCGCAGGCTGTTGTTTCTTGCGGACTCGGACTGTAAGGACCGCATGCTTTATCGCCGCATCCGTGCGCGTACAGGGCACGTGGACCACCTGTTTATCGGCATGGAATGCGATGGCGCACCGCTATCGTGGTTGTACGGCCCGTACCTCGGCAATAAGGTAACGCGCAAGGACGACGAGTCTCGCCGTCTATCCGGCTCGGACTGCGAGCATGCCTGGGCCATCGTGGAAGAGTTCGGTTGCAACCACATCTATGTGTACGCCATGGGACAAGAGCCCTGGCTGCGATTCGTTGCGGGGCTTGAGCTGACCGCATCGAGCAAACAGATTGTCGAGTCGGACACATTGATTCAACGCAGCCGGGACGCGGGCCACCACGCCGAAAGATTGCTGGGCTGCCGCACCTTCATTCTGCCGCCGAGCGGAACGGCGCCCATGGCGAAAAGGGCGCCCGGGGATGCACACGGTCGCCAGCAGGCGGAGGCGCTGCTCGCTGGTGCCTGACCGACCGATGCCTTCCATCTGCGTTTATCTTTGTGCCACTTCATTGATAAGGACACTGTCATGACCCATCCATTCGACGATAACGAAGGCCGTTTCCTCGTACTGGCGAACGAAGAAGGCCAGCATTCGCTTTGGCCGCATTTCGCTGCTGTTCCCGCCGGCTGGGATATCAGGTTCGGTCCGGAAAGCCGACAGGCCTGCCTCGCCTACGTAGAGGAAAGCTGGACGGATATGCGGCCGCGCAGCCTCATCGCTGCGATGGAGTGAGTTTCGGGATGGCTTGCCGAGATGGCACCCATGTTGCCGATCCATGCCTCTGCCGGGGCATGGAGGTTTCCTCTTGGCAACCGACCATCCGGAACTGAGGCGGCTGAAGTCGCTCTCTTCTTTGCAACACACCGATTTGAAGATGGGGAGTTTTGACCGTGTACTTCTGGCCGCGGAATACTGTACGTAGTCGATCGTACAAAGCTGCCGAAGGAGTACACGCCTCGCTTTATGTCTGTTGCAAGTCAACCCTTGGCATGAAGTGGGATGACCGACATGATGAATCGAGTGGTTGAAGCTTTTGGCGGGCCAGAGAAGTACGCCCGACTTGGGCAAGTTAAAAAACAATATGACCCGCACAACCTCTTTCGTGTGAACTACAACATCGTCCCCCATCCTGCCTCGGTGCCGACGAACTAGCAGCGCCGGAATGTGGCTCGATCAATCAATGGGCGCCAAACCATCGCGCCATGGCATTCGCAGCCTCATCAAGTTCTGGCGCGGCATCAGTGGCCCAAGCGACGATGCCATCGGGCCGCACAAGGATGGCCGTCAGGCCCAGTCGGTCTTTTGCGTCACCGGCAATATACGCGACTCCCCTGCTCCACCGCGCCGACAGCTCTCTCAGTGCTGCGCTCGCCTCGAAATCAATGAGCAGGCCGTTTCCTGTCCGAAGTAATTCGCCCACTCTCGCTCCATCGGAGAACTCGAAATCGGGGACGCTTCGTCCAATCAGAGGAAGCGAAGCGCCTAGGTCGTAGCGCAGCGATATGCCCCATACGCGCTCGGCAAAATAGGTCGCGCCATCGCGCGTATCTATCAGGTCGCGAATGATCGCTCCGAGTGCACGCGAGCTCTTACCCGGCCGTACGATGGCGACCTGCGCGCGTGACCAATCGAGGATACTGGCCCCGACCGGCTGGCGTTCGTCTTGATAGGTATCGAGCAAGCTCTCGGGCGCGTCGCCATGCACGACGGCAGCGAGTTTCCAGCCAAGATTCATCGCATCGCCCAGCCCCAGATTGAGACCCTGACCACCCAGCGGTGAATGAATATGGGCTGCATCGCCGGCAAGCAGTACGCGACCCTTGCGGTAGGCGCTGACCTGGTAGGCCCGGTCGGTCCAGGTGGTGGCAAGCTTCAGCGCGGAAACTACGACCTCGCTACCCGAGACCCGGCGCAATACCGCCTGCACATGCTCGAGCGTGATGGGCGCGATGCGATGACTGGCGCCGCCATCGAACTCGACCATCGCAATCGTCCCAGGCGATGCAAAGGTGTACATGCCGCTCTCGGTGTAATGGCGGCCGGGTTGCAACGGGTGCGGCTCAGCCAGCTCTACGTCCACGGAGTAACCAGTGAACTCAGGGTCAGTCCCCGTAAACGCGAAGCCGCCAGCCTTGCGAACTGCGCTGCGACCGCCATCGCAGCCCACAAGCCAACGTGCCTGGAAGGTGTCTTCGCCGGTGAAAACGGTGACCTCGTCATTCGATGATTCCAAACGTTCGACGCTCACGCCGCGTCGGATGTCCGCCCCCAATCGGGCTGCATGATGGGCAAGCACGGATTCGAACGACTCCAGCTCGACGACCATCGTCGAGCCAGCCGGATTGGGCAAGCGATAGGGCCATGCCGACTCGTTTACAGCATCCTGAAAAAACTGGATCCCCGCGAAATGGCCACCAGGGCCGCGTGACTGGTTCATCCAATGCGCGCCCCCACTACGGGCCGCCCCCTCTTTCGACGGTGACGATGAAGCGATATCGCCCAGCAGACCACGGCGATAGAGGGCTTCCATGGTGGGTATCGACAAACCACGCATGCCAAAGGGCAAGCGTTTCAGGGGCGTTCGGGGGTCTGAGGATTTCTCCAGCACCAGAACGGACAGGCCGGCAAGACGCAGTTCGCATGCGAGAAACAGGCCGACCGGGCCGGCACCGGCAATGATGACGTCATGGATCATGGGGATGTCTTCTCGATGGGTCGGGCGTTGGGGTCATCGCCACTCTAGTGAAAATCTTACACTCAGTGTAAAATAAATGCCATGACCCGCAGCGACCCTCCCCAGGACGGCCTCCGCTCCCGCAAGAAAGCGGAGACCCGGCAACGTATCTCGAACATCGCCACTCACCTTTTTGTCGAACGAGGCTTTGAAAACGTCTCGGTTGACGACATCGCGCGTGAAGCCGAGGTAGCGCGAAAGACGGTGTTCAATTACTTCCCTCGCAAGGAAGACCTGGTGTTCGATCGCGAAGACGAATTGCGCGATCTGGTTCGGCGATCCCTGGCCGAACGTGGCAAGCAATCTCCGGTGCATGCGTTTGAGGCGCTGATGCTTACGTTGCTGAGAGAGGATCATCCACTCTTCAGAATGTCCGAGCGACCGGTCCAGTTTTGGCGAACGGTCGCACAAAGCCCGGCGCTTACGATTCGCGCACGCGAACTGCAGGGAACACTCGCCGACGATCTCGCTGACATGCTTGCCGACGCTGTCGAAAGGCCGACGCCGGATTCCGATGCACGCCTTGCAGCGACCATGCTCATGGGCACCTTGGTGGTAGCGTATGGCGAGGCGCTTGCCGACTTTCGTAAAGGCCGGAAACCCAAGCTGGCGTTTGAGCGTGTGATGGAACGCGGCTTCGCTGGCGTCAACGTTGCGCTAGCAGGAACACCGTATATTTAATGGACGTTTCGAGTACGCGTCACTCAAGCAAACGTATACGCACCTCACACGACACAGCTCCTCCCTATTCCCACTCTCATTGAGCCCTTCTGCGATGCAGCAAGCATCACACCGCAAAAGCGGGTTACAGTGGGTCACAGGCATTGATCGCTCAGCATTCGGACATTGCGTCCATCGGGTCATTGGCCTTTTTTTTGAGATTTAATTTAGATCGATCTAAACCCGGGAATCACGCAGGTCCGCAGGGGAGCACAAGCCACGCGGCAGTGCGTGCTGCTGGGCGTGTTTGCGGATGCATTTAGACAAGACATGGCCATCTAGACGGCTCCATGCCTGCACGTTTTCGAGCCGGATCACCGCCCACGGTCCGGTCTTGGAATAGTGGGAGAGATATGACCTCCCTCCCCTTCGTGGGTATCTGTGAGGAGCGCTTCCGATCATGAATCTCGAAGCAATACGCATACGAATGAAAACACTGCTGGCCGCAGCCAGCCTGGCGGCCCTGGTTGCCGCCTTTCCTGCAGCAGCGGCCGATCAAGCAGCCAGTTCACGAATCGATGGTCCGACAGCCGTCGCACGTGCCCGGGTAGCAGCGGACGTATTGATGAGTTCCTACGCCCCGGACAAGGCCTGGTTTCCGTCCAGCTGGTGGAACTCGGCCGTCGCCCTGCAAACCATTGGCGACTACATGCAACGCACTGGCGATCGCCGCTATCTCGCCCAGTTGAACAACACGTTCGAAAAAGACAAAGGCGTGTTTCCTGCCGGCGTATTGTCGGGCGACCCTCTGCTGGGCAACTTCACCAGCCGGGCCATCGACGACACCGAATGGTGGGGCCTGACCTGGCTGCAGGCCTATGACCTGACCAGAGACCCGAAGTACCTGGCGATGGCAGTCACCATCGCCAACTACGTCAATGGCTACTGGGACACCAGCACCTGCGGCGGCGGTGTCTGGTGGAACGCCGAGCGCACGTACAAGAACGCCGTCACCAACGGCTTGTGGATCCGGCTCACCGCCGAGCTGCACAACCGGATACCTGGCGACACGCTGTGGCTGGCTCGCTCGCGCACCGCATGGGACTGGTTTCAGGGCAGCGGCATGATCAACGCCAACGGCCTGGTCAACGACGGCCTCACCGATACCTGCACCAACAACGGCCAGAACGTATGGACCTACAACCAGGGCATGGCGATAGGCGCCGGCCTGGAATTGTGGCGTGCCACCAGGGATCCGCACATCCTGGCGAGCGTGCAACGATTGGCCGATGCCGCCATGAGTTCGAGCGCCTTGGTCACCGATGGCGTCCTGACCGAAACCTGTGATGCCACGGACCAGACCTGCGACGACAACGGCAAGCAGTTCAAGGGCATCTTCATGCGCTACTGGACCGACCTTGTCGATACCACTCACGATCGTCAGTACGCAGCGTTCCTCGATCAGCAAGCCGAGAGCATCTGGAGCAACGATCGCGACGCCGCCGGCCGACTCGGCACGCGCTGGTCCGGTGCCACCACCGACGATCACCCCAATGTGTTCGACTGGCGCACCCAGGCCAGCGCGCTCAGCGCCTTGATTGGCGACATACCCACCAGGACACCGCTGGAGTCGCTGGCCGCGACCATGTCGCCGGCGCAACCGGTGATCATGCCGGCCGCGTCGGGCATCACAACGATCGCTATCGATCTCGGCGTATCAGCCACCGGATTCTTCCCGCTGCAAGCGCTCGCCTCCATCGATGCACCCGCTGGATGGAGCGTCTCACCGCGAGCCACCTTGGTGCGCCTGCAGCCGCACGGCAACGCGACGCCGGTCAGCGACACCATTCCGCTGAGCGTCGCCGTGCCAAGCCTGGCGACGGATGGACACCACGTGGTCACCGCGAACCTGATGGCAGCAGGACTGCATTTCACTACTCAGGCTGACGTGCTGGTCGCGCACAAGATCGACTTCGATACGGGGACCGTCAACGAAACTCCGTGGCTGTTCGATCCCGATGGCTCGCAAAGCAACGGTGTGCAGAACCGTTTCGCCGACGGCAATGCGCACTTCACCTATCGGTTCCCCTTCCCCGCCGACACCACCTCGGCGCAAGTCACCCTGACCATCGACGCCGAATTCCTGGTGCAGGTCAGCACCGACAACGCACACTGGACGACCGTGCTGCAGGAGAACCAGCCCGTCACCGACGGTTCGAACAAAGCCGACCGCAGCATCGACCTGACACCGTACCTTGGCGCCGCCACGAATGGGGCGAAGCCGGTTTACCTAAAGGTGTCCGACTCCTTCCCCAACGATGGTTGGGGTGGGCGCGTTTATCACGTCACGGCAAATATCGTCCAATAGCGCTATCGATGTCTCCGCCCTCAATTATTCGAGGGCGGAGACACCGGGACGGGGGACATCGCGACGTAAGGCGCCTGCACGAAAACGCTGCTGTATGCGATCGAGATACAGGTGGATGACCGGCGTGAGATACAAGGTGAGTACCTGCGAGACAAGCAGACCGCCGACTACGGCCAACCCCAAAGGCCTCCGCGATTCCGCCCCCGCACCGGCGCCCACTGCAATAGGCAAGGTGCCGGCAAACGCCGCCATCGTTGTCATCATGATGGGCCGGAAGCGCGCCGCGCAGGCTTCGACAATCGCATCAGCCGATGACAGTCCTCCCTCGCGCTGACGAACCAGCGCGAAGTCGATCATCATGATCGCATTCTTCTTCACGATACCGATCAACATCACGATACCGACAAAGCCGAACAAGTCGAGCGGCTTATGAAACAGCAGAAGCGTCAGCAACGCGCCGACCGCCGCCGCGGGTAGGCCCGAGAGAATAGTCAACGGATGAATAAAGTTCTCATAGAGAATGCCCAGTACCACGTAGATAACCAGCACGGCCAGCAGCAATAGCAAACCCATACCCTGCATAGACTGCTGAAACGCCTGGGCCGTCCCCTGAAAACTGCCGCCGACGCTCGCGGGCAAGCCAATATGATCCAGCGCGCCGTGAATGGCTTTCACGGCATCGCTCAAGCTGACGCCTGGTGCCAGGCCGAAGGAAACGGTCACCGCGGGCAATTCACCTTGATGGTTGACCGTAAGCACCTGCGCCTTGCGCACAAAGCTGGCCAACGTACTCAATGGAATCAACTTGCCATTGTTTGAGGTGACGTAGATCTTCGACAGTACGGACGGGTCGTTTTGCAGCTTGCGCTCGACCTCCATCACCACCCAGTACTGGGTGGCCGTGCCGTAAATGGTGGATATCTGGTTCTGCCCGAACGAAGCCCCCAGGGCTGACTGTACCTGCGCCATGGTCAAGCCCAGCGGCCCCAGCTTGGAACGGTCCACCTCGACCGCTACGGCCGCGCTGTTGAGGTTCAAGTCGTTGGCAACATCCTGAAAACCGGGCAACGCCGCAAAGGCGGCCGTCACTTTACTGGACCACGCATACAGCGTGTTGAGATCGAGCGATTGCAGCGTGTACTGGTATTGCGACTTGGAACGCAGGCCTCCGATTTGAATCAGCGGCGGATTGATGATGTAAGCGCGCATGCCAACCACTTTGGCAAACTTTGGTCGCAGCTCCTGAATGACCTCTTCCGGCGTAAGTTTGCGCTCGCTGGCCGGCTTCAACCTCAACAATATGTCGCCATCGTTGATCGTCGACCCTCCCGCTTCGATGGATGACATATAGGCGTCGATGTTCGGATCGTTGCCTGCGATCTCGGCCAGCTGCTGCTGGCGTGTCACCATCCCGCCGAAGGAGACATCCTGCGGGCCTTCCGTCACCACACGCAGCTGACCGCTGTCGCCGGCGGGGATGAAGTCCTTGGGAACGTCGTAAAACAACCATGCCGTACAGAGCAGGCTCAAAGCAAACATGCCCAGCACCCATCGTGGCCGCGCAAGGCACCAGTTCAAGCTGCGGATATATGCCTCCCGCATGGCGGCAAAACCACGATCGAACGCCACGATCCATCGGTGACCATGCTCCGGCGAATGCGCCCTGATGAACCGGCTGCATAACATAGGGGTCAGCGTCATGGCGACCAGACCTGAGATCAGAATCGCTACGCTGATGGTTACCGCAAACTCGTGAAACAGGCGTCCGACAATCCCCTCCATGAACATCACCGGGATAAATACCGCGATCAATGACAAGGTCATCGAAAATATCGTAAAGCCAATATCGCGCGCACCCTTGATGGAGGCGTCATACGGTGTCAAGCCGGCCTCGATATGACGCACGATGTTTTCGAGCATCACGATGGTGTCGTCGACTACAAAACCAACGGCCAGCGTCAGTGCCAACAGCGTGAGGTTGTCCAGGCTGTAGTCAAGTACATACATCGCACCAATGCTGCCCGCGATGGAAATCGGCAAAACGGCAGCGGCAATCAATGTTGCCGAGAGGTTACCGAGAAACAGGTAGATCACAAGCACGACGAGCATGCCGGCCAACAGCAGCGTGAACTGCACATCAGCTACGGAAGCTCGAATGGTTTGCGATCGATCGTAAAGCACGGACAGTTTCGCGGACGGCGGCAGGCTTGCGATAAAGCCGGGAAGCACTGCCTTGATATGCTCGATCATATCGACGGTATTGGCACCCGGCTGGCGCTGGATGGCAAGCAGCACCGAGCGATCGTGGTTATACCAGCTCGCCAATTGGTCGTTCTGCACGCTGTCCCTGGCTTCGCCGATATCTCCCAGACGCACGGGCGCCCCGTTGCGATAAGCCACCACGACATCGTTATACGGCGCCGCGCGCAGAAGCTGGCCGTCGTTTCGCACGACAAACTGCCGACTGTCACCGTAGAGCGTCCCGGTAGCCTGGTTCACATTGGCATCCGCAACGGCCTTCTGCACCTGGTCAAGGCCAATACCTGCAAGCGCCAACCGGTCGGGATCGACACTGATGCGCACGGCGTATTTGGCCGAGCCATAAACGTGCACCTCGGCAACGCCGTCGATCGTGGACAGCCGCTGCGCCAATCGAGTCTCCGCGTACTCATCCAATTGTGCCGGCGGCAGCGTGGACGAGGTCATGGCCAGGAGCAGCACCGGTGCGGCAGCGGGGTTCACCTTTCGAAAGACCGGCGGCGCGGGCATGTCCTTGGGTAGCTGCAATTGCGCTGCGGAAAGCGCCGACTGCACGTCCTGGGCGGCGGCGTCGATATTGCGGCCCAGCTCGAAGGTAAGCGTAATGGTCGAGGTCCCCAATGAACTGGACGAGTTCATCGAACTCACCCCACTGATCGTCGAGAGCTGCGATTCCAACGGCGTCGCTACCGCCGAAGCCATGGTCTCGGGTGCTGCGCCCGGCAAGCTCGCACTGATGCGAATGGTGGGGTAATCAACGTTCGGCAGCTCGCTTACCGCCAACCTGGGATAAGCAACGATGCCGAAGATCACCAGCACCGCCATCAGCAGCGTCGTCATAACGGGGCGACGAATGCACAGTTCCGATAGATTCACAGGTGCGATCTCATACGCCGCCCGACGCGTGCACGGCAGTACCATCGGTCAATAGCAATTGACCGTCCGTCACCACGCGTTCGCCAGCCTGCAAGCCTTTGTTGACGATGATTCGCCCTGCACTGCCCGGGCCGGCGGCCAGATAGCGTTGATGCGCTTTACCGTCGACGCCCACCACAAACACAAAATCACCCTTGTCTGAGCTCTGCAGCGCGGATGCCGGCACGCTCACCACATGATTGAGTCGACGGGTGGGCAGCTTTACCTGCAGGAACTGGCCCGGAGTGAGGCGGTCATCGCCATTCTCGAAACGGCCCTTGAGCACGATCGTGCCGGTCGTTGGATCTACCGTGTTGTCGATGAAATCCAACGTTCCTTGCAATGCCACACTCCCGTCGCCGGGCAGTTGTGCCTGTATGGGGACACTGCTTTGCGCCTGGGCTTGGCGGACTGCATCCAGGCTCCCTTCGGGGAGGCTGAATGTCACCCGGATCGGTTCGATCTGATTCAGAACGACGATGTCGGTCGCGTTGGCGCTCACCTGGGCGCCAGGCCATACCTGTGGCAGGCCGGTAACGCCATCGAACGGCGCCACGATATGCACGTAACTCAGCTGAAGCCGAGCCAGCTCCAGCGCGGCGATACTACCTTGAAGGCTGGCATGGCTGACCTCCACGTTCGCCTTGTAGGTATCGTAGTCGGTACGCGATACGAAACCCTTGGCCAGAACCTGCGCGTAACGCTGTAGATCGGCCTGCGCTTTGTCGAGCTTCGCCTGGTCGCTGGCTACATTCGCACGCGCCTGGTCGATCTGTGCCTTGAACGGCAACGGATCGATCTGCGCCAGCAACTCACCCTTGTGTACTTTCGCACCCGGCTTAAATCCCAGCGATTCAAGTTGGCCGGAGACGCGGGCGCGAACGTTCACTGTCGACCAGGCCTCCGTACGGGCGACCACGGTCAATGAAAGATCGATGTCGTCGAGCGTGGCGACAGCGATCTTGACGGGTACACCATTGTCCGCCGCAGGAGCCACCTTGCTGGCCGATCGGTCGCCGCCCATGAAACGGATGCCGATGATGACCGCGGCCAGGGCGGTGGTGATGTATATGCTCTTTTTCCAGTGCATAGAAATGACCGTTCGGCGTTGTGGCGGAAAAGGCAATCGTTGCAGGAGAGGCTTCAAACACGACATACGATTCCGTCGCGACTTGTCACGACTGAAGGGAGCCTCGAATAACCTCAGTTTTGATTCTCGTCATCCCGGCGCAGGCCGGGACCCAGTGGCATCGGTTTTCAGTTGTTGCGATAAAGCCGGCTTTGCATGTGCTCGCGACAACCCATCACAAAGCCACTGGGTTCCGGCCTGCGCCGGAATGACGAATAGAAGGGGTTTCTTGAGGTTTCAATAGATCAGTGCTACGAAGCCCGCCCCACCGGATGTGCCCCAGCTGCGCTGCTTTTCACCAACGCAATCCAGGCATCGACGCGCTCTTCAAGTACATCCAGCGGCAAGGCACCGCTACCGAGAATCTGATCGTGGAACGAGCGAATATCGAAACGATCGCCGAGCGATTTCCGCGCCCGCTCGCGCAACTCGACCATCTTCAACTGGCCGACCTTATAGGCGAGTGCCTGACCGGGCCAAGTGATGTATCGATCCGTCTCGGCCTGAATATCCGGTTCGTCCTGACCGGAATGGGCGTGGAGGTAATCCACCATTTGCTGACGTGTCCAATGCTTGTAGTGCACCCCGGTATCCACCACCAGACGGTCGGCACGCAGCAGTTCGCCAGAGAGCCGGCCATAGTCGGACAAGGGGTCTTTGTAAAATCCCATCTCTTTGCCGAGGCCCTCGACATACAGTGCCCAGCCCTCGATGTAAGCGGTATAGGCCACCTGCTGGCGGAACGGCGGCAAACCCGGCAATGTCTGCGCGATCGAGAACTGCAGATGATGCCCTGGGATACCCTCGTGGTAGGCAATGGATTCGATCTCCATCGTCGTGCGATGGGTGAAGTCACCCGTATTCACATAGAGCTGCGCAGGCCGCGAACCATCCGGCGTCCCCTGTTGATACGAGGCAGGCGGCGACTGCTTTTCGCGATAACTCTCGAACGGCACGACCTTGAGCTTCGTTTCAGGCAGCAAATCGAACCACTTGGGCAGCGCCGGCTCCATGCCCGCAATGTATACGCGATACCGATCGAGTAGATCCTCGGGCGAACGGGGATGCATCTTGGGATCGTTCTTGAGCGCATTTCTAAAACTGGCCAGATCCTGATAACCCAGGGACCTGGCGATCACCGTCATGTCCCCCTCGATACGCGCAACCTCCGCCAGACCGAGTCGATAGATGCTCTCCGGACTTGCCGTCGTTGTCGTCTGCTGTTCGATGCGGAAACGATAGATGACATCCCCATGGGGCAGCTGCCAGATGCCGGGCTCGCTTCGTCCATGCGGGGCGTACTCTTGCGCGACGAACTTGCCCAGTTTTAAGTATGCCGGTCGCACATCGTTGTCGATGGCCGCGATGATGGCGTCATGCAGACGCTTGCGATCCTGCGGCGACACGCTGTCAGGAAACTGTTTCAACGGGCCGGCGAACGTATTGTCCTCGCCGGCGGGCTTGGCGATGCTATCGATCTGTGTCAGCACCTTTTCCAACACGAACTTCGGAGGCATCAGGCCATCCTTCAGGCCTTGTCGTGCCGTCTCGATGGTCTGCTCAAACACAACCGGTATCGCCTTCAGGCGAGCAAGATAGTCCTCGTACTGCCTGGTCGTGTTGAAGGGCATCGAGCTTATAAGGCTGGGTAGCTGAACCTGCACGCCACTCATCTGATCCAGCGGCATTTCGTACAACTTCAGATCGACGCTGCGCAGATCCTCCTTGAGCTGACGCACCATCAGCTTCTGGCTAAGCTTCGACTCATCCGGAAAGCCCGTGATATCGATGGCATCGAAACGCTTGAGGAAGTCTTCCGTGACTTTGCGCTCGCTCTGCACATGCGCCAGCGAGGCATCCGTCCATCTATTGTTGTAGCGAAGGTCCCCAAGCACCGTAGCCGACTCGGGATTGGCTTCCAGCTGGTGCTCCCACTGCTCTGCCAGCAATGCATCGAGCGCCTTCAAACGCGTCGATACATCGACGGGCTGCGCCGAAACTCCGCAAACGACGGAGCCCAGCAAGAGAGCCATCATCGACCATCGTTCTATTTTCATCGTATCCCCGTCCCGTGATGTACGCTCGAATCGTTGGCCGCACGCGTCCCACGCGGGCTGCAAACCGCCCACGTATCCTCGTGCAAATCGACTTTGTCAGACCTGGGTCAAACTCTTGAAAGCGATTCCCAGCGTGTGTAATGCATTGCGCGAACGACGATCATTGAGGGCCGTATACATCACGGCTTCCTGGGTCGGTAACGGTGGCAACGACAGTGCCGGACCGATATCGATCGTGCCTGCGGGTGCCGCTCGTCGCGCCAATACCGCGACAGCCAGTCCCGCCGAAGCGGCCGCACCCACGACAGACGACCCCTTGCCCACGAAGACCTCGGTCCAGGCAATGCCTGCCTGATCGAGCGCATTCACCGCTCCCGCCCGAATGCTGCACGACTCGCCTTGCGTGGACAGCGGCAACGGCTGCCCCGCTCGCAACTCCCAATCGACCGCAGCCACCCAGGCGAACGATTCGGTGAACAGCACCTCGCCCTGGCGCCGTTGTTCGGCGGGCTGAAGCACCAACGCTGCGTCCAGCGCTCCCGCTTCGTAGGCCTGACTGACCTCGCGCGACCCTGCCACGCGTAGCTCGATCACCAGGTTCGGATCGTGTTCGTTCATACGCCGCAGCAGAACAGGCAGTTCGCCACCGATCAGTTGGTGACTGATGCCGATAATCAGGCGCCGTTGCTCCACATCAAACGAGGCAATGGCCCGATCGTGCGCACCTACCAGCTCACGTGCGGCGACAAGAAACGCCGCCCCTTCGGCAGACAGACGCACCTGCCTCGGCGTGCGCTCGAGCAGACGTCGCCCCAGATGTTCCTCCAGGCGCCGCAACTTGGTGCTGACGGCAGACTGCGTGCTGTCGAGCGCTTCGGCGGCGCGTGTAAAACTCTGCAGGTCGGCAGTCAGCACGAATGCCTTGACCGCCTCGAGATCGAGCTTCTTCATGGTGGGTTTCTTTGGCAGAGGAATGCGCCTGGCACGTTCGGATGCGTCAGGGATACGTTTGCCGGAGCATTCCCGCCTTGCCTCAACTCGAAGCCTTCGGCTTGCGAAATTTCAGCACGAACTGATCGGTATGCCCGCGGATTTCCGGGGCAAATATAATCTTTTCATGCGCGTCCTGTGCGTTGCCAAGCAGGTCGCTTCGGGCCTCCAGCACAAACCCTGCCGCCTTTGCCTGCGCAATCACCTGATCCGGGTCCATCCGGTGGAGGGTCTTTGAGACCTGCGCGTCAGAGCCCGCCTTGGCAACGTGGTCGATAACCATATAGACCCCACCGAGCTTCAACGCCTTGAAAGCTGCGCGATCCATTTTCTCCGTTACGTCGGGGCCGCTTTCGCCAGCCACCGCAAAGACACTGACGCCACCATAGACGTCGTGATAATTCTGCGCGGTCCAGATGACGTCGAGCGGCTCGTCCGCACCCAGTTGATCGTAAGGACGAATGACGAGGGTTGTATTGCCGTATGCGGGATCGGCGATCAGAGCCTTGATATCGTCGACCTTCTTCGGAGCACCGGCCGCCAGACTCGACGGTACGACGGCATAGACATGGCCCTGGGGGCCGACGACCTTGCTGAAGATTCGTGTGAAGTAGCCTCCACCCGGCATCACGTCGGCCACCTTGTCACCGGGTTTGATGCCTGCAAAGGCGACCAGTTCAGCGGGCTTGCGATCCGTGTCGCGTTTGGTATCGGACTCCGGCCGCGAATGATCGGCCACTGCCACCGACACATACGCTGGCAACCCTTGCATGTCGGCATGGGCCAACGTCGCTGTTCCAAGCAAGAGCACGCTGCACATCAGGAACTTGTTCATGGATCGTATTGCTCCGAAAGAAAGAACTGGGGTGGTCGTACCGTTCAAGTCATGCGTTCAAATGGCCACGCGGCGCCAAACCACTACGCCGCGAGCGCCTTCAGCCGAGCCACTGCTCGGCTTATCCACGGAATAAGTCAGCAAGTCACCCTGGAGGACGAATGTCGTCTTGCCGTCCCTGTTATCCCAGCTCGGATAGGACGCATGCGTGATGTGCGTGCGCAGCTGGGCGCCATCGACACTTACCCACCCGTAATGCGCATTTGAGCCCAACGATGCCGCGCGGTATTCATCGGGCGTGCCCTTGGATTTGTCGTTGGTGGCGAATGGCTCCCGCTCGGCCCGAACCATCTGCATCATGTAATGGCCCTGGGCGTCGATGAACCACAGCCCCTGGGGATTCGATCCATAGAGCTCTACCAGACGGCCATCCGGATAGACATTGTCGCAACGGATCAACACCCAGGTGCCGACCAGCCAGGCCGGCACACGACCTGCCACGACGCCTGAATTTTCATTAGATAAATCAGAGCGTTGTACGGACTTTTCAAAGGCGTTTGTATCGGCGTGGACATGGCAAGGCAATGCCAGCGCCAATCCACAAAGCGCGAGAATCGTGCCGTATCGATGCATGGGAACGCCTTGATTCGGGGATGGGGTGAGCTGAGCCTAGCCGGCCACCACACATCATTAAATCCACCCCGGGCATATTTCAGTCATTGCAAAACGATATGACTGGCGTCGATGTTGCGCCACAACAATCATTGACGCTTGCACGAACTTCTCGCCACAGCGAATGCCGCGGCGAGAAAGGAAGCAACGTAAGGAGTGCTACCAACGATACGACAGACCCAGGTACATCTGCCGGTCCGGTGTCACATTGTTCAACCCCATGTTGGCTCCCAGGTCCAACTGGAGGTTCGGGTTGACCACATAAATGAAGGCGATATCACCTGACTCTTGCTTCACGTGACCGGAGGGGTCGCGATTGTCCTGACGCCAGTACTCCAAGGCCATGGACAGCTTGCTGGTCAGCGGATGGGCAATGTTGATCAGGTTGGTCACGGAAAGGTGGCGGCCGCGCCCGTCCGCATCGGCCAGTGCGTCAAGCTCCGGTCCAACGGTCAAGGTGAATCCGCCACCGACGACCGCACTCATGGGCAGTGCGATGCCACCTTCCCAGCGATCGTTGCCGATGCCGTGCGATGCCGTGGGCGCTTTGACGAAGGGAATGATCGAAGCGCTGAACACATCTCCGCTGTAGAGACTTGTCTTCACCCGCACGTAGAGATCGCCGGCTCCGTTCGTGGTCGTGCGCTGCCCATCGGCCTTCGTGCGCAGACGTATAGCGGGGGCCCAATTCACTTCGATGTCGGTGCGGCTAGTGATGCCGTACTTGAGATACGGATTGAGGAAGTACAGCGTGTCGGTGCTGCCGCCATCGTGCGCATCGTGAGTAGCGTTACCGATATCCGTTTCCAACTGCCACATGCCCTCGGGCACTGTGCAGGGGGCGTTGGCCTTGGTCGGACGGTCGGTACAGATCGGTGGCGCGTCGTCGGCGCGGGCAGCGAATGTCGATACGGCGGCGAGCAATGCAAGGTGCAGAACAGCGATGGAACGAAGGTTCATGGTCAAGCCTTTGGATCAAGGATGACCATGCATGCTAGGCACCGGCGTCTATGGACGGCGCCGTATTCCTTGAAGCGGTATCAAGGCGCCATCAAGACGGTTCGGCGATACCCGCCAGCCGATATCCCACCTGCAATTCAGTCACTAGGTGGCGCGGACGCGCGGGCTGGTCTTCCAGCTTGAGCCTCAGGTTGGCCATATAAACGCGCACGTAGTGCGCGCGTGTGGCGTAACCAGGCCCCCACACGTCGATCAACAACTGACGATGGGTCAATACCCTGCCCTGTCCGCGCACCAGTGCCGCCAGTAGACGAAATTCGATGGGCGTGAGGTGTACCTCTTCGCCGCGTCGCCACACTTCGTGCGTGGCAAGGTTTACCTCGATATCGCCGAAACGCACGCGCGCGCTGGCCTGGCTTCGATCGCCCGCGAGACTGGCACGGCGCAATTGCGCGCGCACGCGCGCCACCAGTTCCGGTACGCCGAAAGGCTTGACAAGGTAGTCGTCCGCACCCGCTTCCAGTGCAGCCACTTTTTCTGCTTCACTGTCGCGAGCGGACAACACGATGATCGGCGCCGACGACCATCCGCGCACGTCGCGAATTACCGCCTTGCCATCATCGTCGGGCAAGCCGAGATCCAGCACGATCAGATCGGGCTGGCGGCTGGCGGCATCGATACGCGCTCGCAGCGCGTCACCGGCCTCGAACACGGTCATCTCCTCGCGCTCCAGGGCGAGGCGAAGAAAGCGGCGGATGTCCGCTTCGTCTTCCACCACCAGAATACGTGGCTTGCTCATGCGGGATCTTCCAGATCGATCGTCGGCGGCTCACCAGCCGGCAGGATGATTTCGAAACGCGCACCATGCGGTTCGCGCCGCGATGCCGAAATGCCGCCACCATGCGCCTCGACGATACGTCGCGACAATGCCAGGCCTAGACCCACACCGGGGACGGCCGATTCGCGCGCGCCGCGGACAAACTCGGCGAACAGCACATGGGTGTCGACGCCCACCGGAAAACCCGGGCCGTCGTCTTCGACACGAAGGATCACGTGCGTGCCGGTGCGATCGCCGCGGATAGACAGCGTGGCATCGTCGGGCGTGTACTTCGTGGCGTTGTCGAAGAGGTTCACCAACACGCGCTCAAACAAGGTGGCATCCAGTTCGACCAAAGGGATCTCGGGCGAGATATCGAGCACGACGTGTCGCGCGCCAAGGTCTGTTGAGGCCAGCGCGGAGCCGACAAGTTCGTCCAGGGCATGCCATTGCAAGTCCAGGCGCACGCCTTCGCCTTGCAGGCGCGCGGCATCCAGCAGGTTCGCCACCTGCCGTTGCATACGGTCGGCCTGGTTCATGATGGCCTGCGCCACGTCGCTCTCGTCCAGCATGCCGGCCATGCCGCGGATCGCCGTCAATGGCGTGCGCAAGTCGTGCGAAACCGCAGACAACAGCGCATTGCGCAAACGCTCGCCTTCCATGCGCAACTGGGTCTCGTGCGCGACCTCGACGAAATGCACACGCTCGATCGCCAGTGCGATTAGCGACTGAAACGCTCGCAACAGGCCGACCTGCTCCACATTCAGCGGCTGGGCGGCACTACGCTCGAGCATAAGCACACCGCGCGTGCGTAGCGGTGTCGTCAGTGGCAGATAGATCGCATCGTTCGCTGGCAAGGTTTCGGTGCCCCGCCCCGCGGGGCGTCCTTCTTCAAGCACCCATTGGGCGATACCTCGATCACCGATTCCATCGAGTGCCATGCGCTCATCACGACCAGGCAGCAGCAGCGTGGCCTTGCCATCGAACAATGGACCGATACGCGCAGCGCACACGTCGGCGATGTCCTCATTGCGCACGGCGACGGATAGATCGGTGGCCACGGCCGCCAACGCGTTTGCCCGGCGCTCGCCGGCAGCGGCGCCTACGGCCTCGGCGCGCAGACGCGCAGCCAGCTGGCCGGTCACCAGGGCCACCACCAGCATCAGCAAGAACGTGAACAGGTACTGCGTATCGGAAACGTGGAACGACCACACCGGCGGCACGAAGAAAAAATCGAAACTGCCCACGGCCACGATGGCGGCCAGGGCACCGGCGGCACGGCCCCAGCGCAGGGCTACCAGCATCACCGTGAGCAGGAACACCATGACCACGTTCGACAAGTCGAAAACGCGCAACAGCATGGCCGCGATGCCGGTGGTCGTGGCACAAGCGGCCACGGCGTAGGCCAGCACGCGATATCGAAACGGACGCGATGGTACCTGTGCGGGGTGCGGGATCATCATTGGCCATGATAGCCGCCCCTCGCGGGAGCGGCTATCGGCAAGAGCACTCGCAATCACATCAGAGGGGTAAGCAGCAGATCGATCAGCTTGATGCCGACGAAGGGGGCGATGATGCCGCCCACCCCATAAACGAGCAGATTGCGCGTGAGCAGGTCTTTCGCCGGGGCCGGGCGATAACGCACGCCGCGCAGGGCTAACGGAATCAGTGCGACGATGATCAACGCGTTGAAGATGACCGCCGAGAGTATGGCCGACGCCGGCGAGTGCAGGCGCATGATATTCAGCGCGTCCAGTGACGGATACGTCGCCACGAACGCCGCCGGCACGATCGCGAAATATTTCGCCAGATCGTTGGCAACGCTGAAAGTCGTCAGCGCACCACGCGTCATGATCATCTGCTTGCCGACCTCCACCACGCGCAGCAGCTTGGTCGGATTCGAATCCAGATCGACCATGTTGCCGGCCTCTTTCGCTGCCTGGGTGCCGCTGTTCATCGCCACCGCCACGTCTGCCTGAGCCAGCGCAGGCGCATCGTTGGTGCCGTCACCGGTCATGGCCACCAGGTGTCCCTCGCCCTGGTAGCGACGGATAAGCGCCAGCTTGTCTTCGGGCGTGGCTTCGGCCAGGAAATCATCCACGCCGGCCTCCGCCGCGATGGCGGCAGCCGTCAGGCGGTTGTCACCGGTGATCATCACCGTAGCGATGCCCATGCGCCGCAGTTCGGCGAACTGCGTCTTGATGCCGTCTTTGATGATGTCCTTCAATTCCACGACGCCAAGCACACGACGACGATCGGCAACGACCAGCGGTGTGGCGCCACGGCGCGAGATGACCTCGACCGTACGCTCGATATCGGCGGTAAACGCCCCGCCCAAGGTTTCCACGTACGCGCTCACGGCAGATGCAGCGCCCTTGCGGATGCAGCGATCGCTCATGTCGATGCCGCTCATGCGGGTGCGCGCGGTAAACGGTACCGCCACGCTATTCTCGGGAAGGCCCGGCTCATCACTGCCCAGTATCACGTGTGCCAATGTGACGATGGAGCGACCTTCGGGTGTTTCGTCCGCCAGCGATGCGTAGCGCGCGGCTTCCGCCAAGGCGGCTTCGGTCACGCCGCTGGCGGGATGAAAGGCGTGCGCCTGACGGTTGCCCAGCGTGATGGTACCGGTCTTGTCCAGCAGCAGCACGTCCACGTCGCCGGCGGCCTCGATGGCGCGACCAGAAATGGCAATGACGTTGGCCTTCAGCATGCGGCTCATACCCGCAATGCCGATAGCCGAGAGCAGCGCGCCGATGGTGGTGGGAATCAGACACACCAGCAGCGCCACCAGCACGGTTACGCTGACTACGCTGCCGTGGCCACTCAACGCCACGCTGAGCACCGAGAACGGCAGCAGGCTGGCACAGACCATCAGGAAGATGGCAGTCAGCGCCACCAGCAGAATGGTCAGGGCGATCTCATTCGGCGTCTTTCCCCGGCGCGCGCCCTCGACCATGGCGATCATGCGATCAAGGAACGCTTCACCTGGATTGGCGGTGACGCGGACGATGATCCAGTCCGACAACACGCGCGTGCCGCCGGTCACCGACGAAAAGTCGCCGCCCGATTCACGAACCACGGGCGCGGATTCACCCGTGACGGCCGATTCGTCGATCGATGCAACGCCTTCCACCACTTCGCCGTCAGCAGGAATGGTGTCACCCGCCTGCACCAGCACGTAGGTACCGGCAACGAGCTCGTCGCTGTTGGCGATATGCCAGGTGCTGTTGTAACGCGGTTCGCGCAATACCTTGGCGTGTACCCGCTTCTTAGCAGCGCGCAGTGCTTGCGCCTGTGCCTTGCCCCGTCCTTCGGCGAGCGCTTCGGCAGCGTTGGCGAACAGCACCGTGAACCACAGCCAGCCAGCCACGGCGAACACGAAACCCGCCGGAGCATCCGCATGACCGCGCAGCGCTTGTACGCCAAGTAGTGTGGTGAGAATGCTGCCGAGGTAGACGACAAACATGACCGGGTTCTTCCATTGCGTGGCCGGAGCCAGCTTGGCGAACGCGTCAAGAACGATGGCACCGAACCCGGGCGATTCGATCGCGGTAGGATTTTCAGCGGTTTTTGACATGGAGATTTGTGGAGTGCTCATGGAAGTATCCCGATCAGCGTGCGCGATCAAGCGAAAGGTTCAGCGCGAGGACATTGACGCGCGGCTCGCCCAGCAGGCCCAGCTGGCGCCCCTGTGCTTGACGATCGATCAGCGCGTTGATCTCGTCCACCGACAGGTGCCGCTCCTTGGCCACGCGCTCGGCCTGCGCATGCGCGTTGGCCAGGCTGATATCGGGATCGAGGCCCGAACCCGAGGCAGTTACCGCATCGACCGGCACCGGCATGCCATCGGCCAGCCCGTTTTCCTTGCGGAATGCGACCGCACGTTCGCCCACGGCGTCACGTAGCTTTGCGCTCGTGGGGCCGAGGTTGCTGGCTCCGCTCGATGCGGCGTTATAAGGCTGGTCACTGGTGGCGCTGGGGCGCGGATGGAAATAACGCGGCGCGTGGAAATCCTGGCCCAGCATCGCCGAACCCACCACGGCTTCACCCTGGTGCACCAGGCTACCTGCCGCCTGATGCGGAAAGAGAACGGACGCGATGCCGGTGCTGGCCAAGGGATAAGCGATGCCGGTCACCGCCATGAACAATACCGCCGAAACGAGGACGGGACGAACGAGAACGGGACGAACAAGAGCAGAGTTCATAGTCATTTGCCTCAGAAAAACTGACCCGCAGCCATGGCGAGATGCTCGACGATCGGTCCGAGGGCCAGCGCTGGCAGGAACGTAAGGCCGCCCACGACGACGATGACGAAGATCAACAGCATCGTGAACAGCGGCGTCGCCGTCGGCAGCGTGCCTGCGCTTTCCGGTACCGAGCGCTTTGCAGCCAGCGAGCCGGCCACCGCCAGCATGGGCAGCAAGGTGAAATAACGTCCCAGCAACATGGCCAGGCCGATGGTCGTGTTGTAGAACGGCGTGTTTGCGTTCAGACCGGCAAAGGCCGAGCCGTTGTTGGCGGTGCCCGAGGTATAGGTATAGATCAGTTCGCTGAAACCATGGGGACCGGCGTTGGCGAGGCTGGATGATGCCCCGGGCCACAGCGCGGCCAATGCCGTGAACCCAAGAATGCACAATGGATGCGCAAGCAGCGCGAGCATTACCAGCTTCATCTCGCGCGCTTCGACCTTCTTGCCGAGAAACTCCGGTGTGCGCCCAATCATCATCCCGACGAGGAACACCGTGAGGATGGCGAACGACACGAGATTGATAAAGCCGACGCCGACACCGCCAAAGACATCGTTAAGCATCATCAGGAACAACGGCACCATGCCGCCCACTGGGGTGAGCGAGTCGTGCATCGCGTTCACCGAGCCGGTGGTGGCGGCCGTGGTCACGGCGACGAAGACGCTGGTCTGTGCGATACCGAAGCGCATTTCCTTGCCCTCCATGTTGCCGCCTGGTTGAAGCGTGCTTGGCGTCTGGTCGACAGCCAGGCTCGCGAACATCGGCGTACCACTACGCTCGGCCGGATATTCCACTGCCAGGAAGCCCACGAACATCACCATGAACGCGGCAAGAAACGCCCAGCCTTGGGCGCGGCGCGAAAGCATGCGACCGAAGGCGTAGGTCAGCGCCGAAGGAATCAGGAACATCGCCAACATGTGCAACAGGTTGGTCAGCGGCGACGGGTTCTCAAACGGATGGGCTGCATTTGCACCGTAGAAGCCGCCACCATTGGTGCCGATGTGCTTGATCGCTTCCAGGCTGGCCACCGGACCCACCACGATATGCTGCGTAGCGCCTTCCAACGTCGTGGCATTGGCGCTGCTCGACAACGTCTGCGGCATGCCTTGCCAGACATATACAACCGACAGCAGCAGACAGATCGGCAACAGCAGGCGCCAGACGATGCGGCTGAAATCGGCCCAATAGTTACCTACATTCCGAGACTCGCGTTGGGCCAGGCCACGGATGAACGCGGCGCACCCAGCGATACCAGAGGCCGCGCTTACCATCATCAGAAACGTGACGACCGCCATCTGCGAAAAGTTCGACAAACTTGACTCGCCGGAATAGGACTGCCAATTGGTGTTGGTAATGAACGATGCCGCTGTGTTGAAGGCCAGGTCAGGCGTCTGCGCCTGACGATGCAGCGCGTCGAACGGAAACCATGCCTGCAGGCGCAGGATCAGATATCCCAGCAGCATCATGGCGGCGTTGCTCAGCACCAGTGCCAGGCCATACGCCTTCCAGTCCATGCCGGCGTTGGAATCCACGCCAAGCAGCCGGTAGCCGATGCGCTCGGGCAGCCAGTGACCTTGCGTAGTGAGAATGCGCGTCAGCCAGCGTCCGGCCACGACGACCAGGCCGGCCATCAGCACGAGAAGCAGCGCAAATTGGGCGATATCGATAACCATGGAAGTTCAGATCCGGTCCAGGGCAATGACGAAAGAGACAGTGACGGCAAAGAACAACGCCGCCACCGCTACAAAGACGATGTCGTACATGGAATACCTCGATGGATGGATTCAGAACCGCTCGGGCTTGATGAGCGCGTAGAGCAGATAGGCGAACAACGCAAACAGCAGCACGCAACCGATCACGACCATGATGGCGCTCGCTTGGCATCGACCTGACGCATGGCGACATACCTCTTCGAATGACGAGGCGCCAAGCGTAGGCTGGCTCGTTTCAAGACGGCACGGAGATCGGTATCGGCGATATCAAGGCCGTATCAAGACGCCATCGGGATCGTGCGTCCCTCTTCGCGCCATGTGGGAGCCTTGAATAACTTCAGTCCTGATTCTCGCCATCCCGGCGTAGGCCGGGACCCAGTGGCATCGGCTTTCAGTTTTCGCGATAGAGCTGACTTTTGTGGGCTCTCGCGATAACCGTTCACAACGTCACTGGGTTCCGGCCTGCGCCGGAATGACGAGTCAGGAAAGGTTTTTGGATGTCCCCATACACCGGTGTCGCCCACCCCTAGGCATTTTTCCTACATGCTGCGCCACCGCTTGACACCGGTGTCAATTACGTTACACCCTGATACCCGTTCCAATGCCGGGGGGCGCTGGACGTGGGAATTGACGACTCGGATCGACTGGCGGGGAGACCGGTGATGCTGTTTCTGGCGGCCGATATTGGCGGCACGCATGGGCGTGTGGCGTTGATGCGCGCCCCGCGCGAGGGGGGACGCGAGGTGGAGACACTCGCCTATCGCGTCTACCTGTGCGCGGCGTTCCCGACGCTGTCGGACCTGCTGCAAGCCTTTGTCGACTCCGACGTGCGGACCCCAGTGAAGCATTGCGTGCTGGCCTGTGCCGGCCAGATCGTGGGCAACGACGTCGTCAACGACAATCTCGCCTGGCCCATCGACCTGGCGCAGTTGCGTCAGACGCTCGGCCTAGACGAGGTTGCCGTACTCAACGACTTCGAAGCACTGGCCTACGCACTCGACGGCGCCCTTGCCGACGATGGTCGCCATCTGTGCGGGCCGGACACGCATGCCAGCGGCCCGACTCTGGTGATTGGGCCAGGCACCGGTCTTGGTGCGGCGGTGCACTTCCCCGGCCCTGCCGGCGGCTTCGTACTGGCGACAGAGGCGGGCCAAATGGATTTCGCGCCGAACTCGGTGCGTGAGCGCGAGGTTCTCGCACATCTGGCGCCCCATGGTGGCTACGTGGAGTTCGAACGCATCGTGTCGGGGCCCGGTCTGCTGACCATCTATACGGCTCTGTGTGCGCTGGACGAAAAAACACCTCTGATGGCGACACCCGAATCGGTCACCATGGCGGCCGTCGCACGTGGCGACGCCTATGCTGTAGAGGCCGTGGAGATTTTCTGCGCCTCGTTGGGAAGCTTTGCCGGCAACCTCGCGATGAGCTTCATGGCTACGGGCGGCGTGTATCTGGCCGGTGGGTTTCTGTCGTCCATCTTCGAACTGCTAAAGCGCAGCGCCTTCGAGGAGCGATTCCTGCACGGGCGCAGCGCGCGCACGCTGCTCTCTCAAATACCGGTGCGGGTAACGGAACACGGCCGCCACGGTGTGCAGGGGGCGGCGCTGTGGTTCCTCAAGGATGGCATGCCGGGAGCGGGAGCACTTGGCCATGCCATCGCAAATGGATTGGGCGCATGAGCCGCATCGCGCCATCGAGATTTCTTTACCGCCTGATCATCACCTGGCTCGCGGCTACGTGCACGGTCATGGCAGCCCCAGCGGTTCCCAACTGGTCGTTACTTCCGCAGCCGGCAAAGGCGAGCCCGGCCGGATCGGGCGCGGTCGATATCGCGGATGGCGCGGTGGTCTCGGTGCATGGCGCCGATAGCCAGCAAGTGCAGTCCATCGCGCAGCAGTTTATGCAACGTGTCGCCGATACCAACGGATTGCGCCTGAACGCGGCGACGACGGGTGCGGCGCATCCCGCGATCACGTTCGATGTGAACCCCAAGGCCGACATCGCCGATGACGCCGGCTATCGCATCACGATAGATAACAACGGCATCCTGGTCACGGCACGCACGCCGCGCGGCGCGTTCTATGGCAGCGTCACCCTGTGGCAATTGCTGACGCCACCCGGATGGACGCGTGGCGCCCCGGTCGCAGTTGCCCATGGCGTCATCGACGATCATCCGCGTTTCGCGTGGCGTGCACTGCTGCTCGACTCCGGACGGCACTACCAGAGCGTGGCCGAGATCAAGAAGCTGATCGACTGGATGTCGTTCAACAAGTTGAACGTGCTGCTCTGGCACCTGACCGAAGACCAGGGCTGGCGTCTGGCCATCCCCAAGTATCCCCTGCTCACGAAAATCGGGGCATGCCGCGAAGCGGTAGGTTTGGACAGCGAACTGACCGGCTCTGGCGATCACCCTTATTGCGGCTTTTACACGGAAGCCGACGCACGTGAGATCGTGCGCTATGCCGCCGAACGCTATGTCGAGGTGGTTCCGGAATTCGATATTCCCGGACATTCCCAGGCAGCCATCGCCGCCTATCCATGGCTGGGCGTTACCGGCAAGCGACCGGATGTGTGGACCAACTGGGGCGTCAGCCCGTGGTTGCTCAAGCCCAACGAAAAGACCTTGCAGTTCGTTGACGATGTGCTCGATGAGATCATGCGGCTATTCCCGTCGCAATACATCTCGATCGGCGGCGACGAGGCCGACAAGCAGCAGTGGAATGCATCGCCGGAAGTGCGCGCGCAGATGCACAAGCTGGGCCTGGCGAACATGGACCAGTTGCAGAGCTGGTTCACCAACGAAGTCACCGCGTATCTGATCAAGCACGGACGCCGGCCCGTGGGTTGGGACGATGAGCTGGTCGCCGGCGCGACGCTTCCGGCATCGCAAGTGGTGATGTCCTGGCACGGCGACGACAACGAACGTGTCGCGCTCGCGGCTCTTCACCAAGGCCACGACGTGGTCATGACACCGCAGGAATCGCTTTATTTCGACCACTACCAGTCCGACCTGCCTGACGAATGGGCAGGACCGCCGCCCGCGGCAACGCTGCGGCAAGCCTATGACACGATCGTCATCCCGGACGGTGCAAGCGCCACCGAAGCCAAGCACATCATTGGCGTGCAGGCGGGCCTCTGGACCGAGCAGATGCGCACCTTTGCGCATGACCAGCACGCGGTATTTCCACGCATCGCGGCACTGTCCGAACTTGGCTGGTCACCCGCAAACGCTCGCGACTGGAATAATTTCCTGCAACGCATGCCGGCCGAACTGGCGCGTTACCGCGCACTGGGCATCGGCTATGCGGACAGTGCGTTCGCACCGGTTTTTCAAGTAACCGCCGCGGCGAACGATAGTTTCCGGATCGAGCTTTCCAATCAGGTCGGATTCGGGACGATTCGATACACGACGGATGGATCCGCGCCGACTAACCAATCCGCGTCCTATGCCCAACCGCTCACGCTGCCGCGCCATACGACCCTGCGCGCCGCGACCTTTGCGCCGGACGGTTTCGAACTCGCCGCGCCACGTACGCAGACGCTGGATGAAACGACCTTGCTGAGCCGTGACAGCCATGCGTTTGCAACCTGCTCCAAGCAGCCGCCGACGCGTCTGGATGGCAGCAGCCAGGCGCAGGCATCGAGGCCAGTGCATTCGGTGGATATCGGCAATGCATGCTGGCTGTGGCCAGAGGTGTCGCTGGCCGGCATCAAGCATGTTGCGATGACGGTCGAGCGTATGACCTGGCGCTTTGGCGATGAAGCCAGGGATGCCGTGGTGCGTCCGAAGGGCAGCGCCGCCGGCGAGTTCGAGATTCATGCCGATTCTTGCACAGGGCCGCTGCTTGCCAGCGTGCCGCTGGCGACTGCAGCGCAGAAAAAAGGTCAGATCCATCTTGAAGCAAATGTTGCCGCGCCGGTGGGGACCGGCGTTCGCAATGTGTGCGTCTTCGCTACCGGCGATCCGCGCGATGGCCAATGGGCGTTGGCGCGCATGGCGTTTTCGAAATAAGCAATACACGGGGCCTGGGCCTCGTGCAGCAGCACCGGAGTAAGACGGCCTTGGCTCGCGAAGCCAAGGCCTGGGGAGAAAACGAGAGATTGCATCACAACGGCGTGCGCACTCGCAGGCACCGCCGAGCCGTACGTTTTTTTGAAATACCACGGAGCACCTGAGGTTCGACAGGCAACACCAACGAGGTTAAAGCCCATGTCCACCGTACTTCGCAAGCGTCCTTTGTCATTTGCCATTACCGCGTCGCTCTTGGCCGTCATGTCGACATCGGCTAGAGCGTCGACATTTTTCGATGTCCAGGCGGACGGCCAGGCAACGGCACAAACTACACCGGCACCTGCGTCACCACCGACCGATACCAAGAAAGCCGACGCCGACGCCGAGAAGAAGGCGGTCACGCTGTCGACCGTGGCGGTCTCCGGCGTGCGTGCGTCGCAGATGCGCGCCATCGACCTGAAGCGCGATGCGCCAAAGATTCAGGACAGCATCACCGCCGAAAACATCGGCGCCCTGCCCGACACCACCATCACCGACTCGCTGCAACGTGTCACTGGCGTGCAGATCAACCGCGATGCCGGCGTGGGCACCTCCGTCGACGTCCGCGGCCTGCCCCAGGTCGGCACCATGTTGAACGGCGAAGTGTTCATCACGGCAGACCAGATCGACGCGCAGCAACCCGACTTCACCATGTTGCCGTCTACGCTGTTCCATGGCGTGGACGTGGTCAAATCGTCCACCGCCAATGAGACCGACAGCGGCATCAGCGGCGCCATCGACCTGCATACCTATCGCCCGTGGGATCTCCCCAGTGGCTTTACTTACAGCTATTCGGCCAATGGCGAGCGTGGCACCACCACCAACCATTGGGGGCCCGAAGGCAATGGCCTTATTTCGTATAACGACAACGGTCATTGGGGGCTGCTGATCGCCGCCGATTTCTCCAATACCCGGCGCATGAATGCTACCGAAGGCCTCGACCAGTACGGTGTCGTGCTCAATGGCGAGAATGCGGCGAGTGCCGGCGGCTACAACGGCTTCCTGACACCGTGGAACGGCGCGCCTATCCCGTCGAAGATCGTGCAGAACGCCGATGGCAGCGTGGACGTCAATGGCGACGGCAAGTCCAACGGCGTCTTCATGGGCAGCCAGGACATCAACCTCAACGATATCATTACCCAACGCAAGCGCAAATCCGGCAATGCCTCGTTCCAGATGGATCTGGGTAGCGGCTTCAGCCTGACCAGCGACTACTTCTACTCGCAGCAGCGTCAGTACGATCGTAACGTCGGCATCCAGTTCAACTCCACCAACTGGCAGGGCGCAACCTATGTGCCGCTGCAATCGCGCAATACCGGCAGTCCGGCCCTAGGCTCTTATGGCACGCCCGAGCCGGGCTGGGAGGGTTCGCAGATATACACCTCGCAGGTGTACGAGAAGTGGCCCGGCGACGTGGAGTCGTATTCGCAGATTGTCCAGAAAAGCTCGGTAGCGAAGAACTTCAATCTTCAGCTGGATTACGACGACGGCGGCGCATTCACGGCCAGCCTGCGCGGTATTCATGACACCGCATCGCAGTCGAACCAGGAAACTGACGTCAATATTTCCGACTCTGACGGCGCATTGTGGCCCAACGTGCTCAAGGACGGCGTACCTGATGACGCAGTACCGCCCGGCACCTTCGTTTATCCGGCGCAGCTGGGCGGCAATCGCGTATTCAATGCCAACGGCATTCCGCAGAACACGGTGCCGATCATTGCGAACTTCGGTGGCCGCTATATCAAGGTCGACATGCCAGCCTCGCTGGCTGCCGATTTCGCCAATCCCAACGCCTGGACGATGAAGACACTGGAATCCTCGGGCGACTACGACCGCAAGGTGGCGTTGAATGCATTGCGGTTCGACGGTACCTACGACTTCCAGGATGGGTTCAAGCTTGAGTTTGGCGTGCGCAACAGCATCCGCGGCGCGGACAACAATGGCTGGACTCTGGAAACTCCTGTCTATGCCGGCATGGGTGCAAGCGATCCGAACGGATGCCTGGTGCGCTATGTCGGTGCCGACGTGGTCCTGAACAGCGGCGCGTGTACCGCGGGCAACGATCTGGGTTATTTCCGTGCAGGCCCGCAGTCGGCGATTTCGCTGCCTAACGCTGCCGCGCCGCTTTCAGGCAACTGGAAGCAGTACAACAACCTGCTCGGCTCGGGCATCAACTTCTGGGCGATCAATCCCTCGGCGATGATCGATCCGATTTCGTTCTGGAAATCACTCTATCCCGATACTCAAAAGGTGGCCGAACCGGGCACGACATGGTCGGTACGGTTGAAGGAACTGACCGGTTATCTGCAGGGTGATTTCAAGGGCGATATCGGTGACATGCCCTATAGCGGCAATATTGGCGTGCGGCTGATCCGTACGCATCTGAACGTGACCCAGCATTTGAGTGGCGATCCGGGAGCGTACGGCGATGAGCCGGCCGATGTCGGTACGGACGTTACCAAACGCAGTTATCAGGACGTCCTGCCATCGGCCAACTTCTCGCTGGATCTCACCGACAGCCTGAAGTTTCGACTGGCCTATTCCAAGAACATGATGCCACTCGACCTGAGCACCTGGGGTGGCGGTTTGCAGCTGAACTACTCGCTGGCCGAGACGCCAAACGGGCCGATCTTCCGCGTCGCCGATGGCACGTCGACCGGTAACCCGAACCTTAACCCATGGCGCTCTACCAATTACGGCGCATCGCTGGAGTACTACATCAACCCCACCAGCATGCTCAGCCTCGCGCTGTTCCGCATCAACGTGGACAGCTTCATCAAGAACGGTAGCGTAACCAACTGTACCCTGCCCGACGAGGACGGCGTGGTACGCGATCATTGCATCGTGATCACCCAGCCCGTGCAGGGCACCGGCAACAGCATTCACGGCGCGGAGTTCGACTATCGCCAGGGCTTTACCTTCCTTCCCGGCATTCTGTCCAAGACGGGTATGGAGATAAACGCCACCTATGCACCAAGCAACTCGGGCGAAAAGGACCTGGCCGGCAAAGAGATCCCGTTCCAGGACAACTCCACCAAGTCCGGCAATTTCATCCTGTGGTATCAGGACGATCACTTCCAGGCACGCGTCGCGTACAACTACCGTTCGCGGCGAGCAGTGATGGATAGCGTGGGTGGCATTACGGGGATGGAGATGTACGAAGCGCCACAGAAGTATCTCGACGCGTCGATCTCGTACAAGTTCAGCAAGTACGCGGAGGTGTTCGTGGACGGTACCAACCTTACCAACGAGTATCAGCGTTACTACCTGGTTTGGCCTGACCAGCCCGCGCACTCGACGTTCTCCGAGCGTATGTTCATGGTGGGGGTGCGTGGGCAGTGGTAATCGGAGCGTTTCCCGGGGTATCGATTAGCCCCTCCTACTCGTCATCCCGGCGAAGGCCGGGATCCAGTGCCTTACGCTTCAATGTGCTGAAGACACTGGGCCCCGGCCTTCGCCGGGGCGACGATGGAAACTGAGGTTATCCGGCAGCCATTAGCACGCCATTCGCAAACCAACACGACAAGGTAAGCATGCAAGATTCCAGCGCGCCACCGCCCGTTCACGACAGCGCCCTGCACCGTTCCATCGGGGTGTTCTCGGGAACCGCAATCAACATGACCCAGATGTGCGGTATCGGACCGTTCATCACCATTCCGATCATGGTCGCCGCGATGGGTGGCCCGCAGGCGATCATCGGCTGGGTTGCCGGCGCCATCCTGGCCATGGCCGACGGTCTGGTCTGGGCCGAACTGGGAGCGGCGATGCCCGGTTCCGGAGGTACCTATGTCTACCTGCGTGAGGCTTTCCAATACCGCACCGGCAAACTGATGCCGTTCCTGTTCATCTGGACAATGCTGCTGGCGATTCCCTTGCTGATGTCCACGGGCATAATCGGCATGGTGGAGTACCTGGGATTCTTCTTCCCTAATCTGGGCTGGTGGCCGATACATCTGGTCAGCGTGGTGGCGACCGCCATCGTTACCTGGCTCCTGTACCGTCGCATCGAATCGGTTCGCTCGATCACGGTCGCGCTGTGGGTCATCATGTTGATCTCCGTTATCGGCGTGGCGGCGGCCGGCTTCTCGCATTTCAATGCGAGCTTCGCCTTTAGCTATCCGGCCGATACGTTCGGCAGCCACTTCTTCGTCGGGCTTGGCGCGGGGCTGATCATCGGCATCTACGACTATCTCGGCTACAACACCACCGCCTATATCGGCGACGAGCTGCGTGATCCGGGGCGGACCATGCCTGGTTCCATCATCATCTCGGTGATCGCGATGATGTTTGTGTACCTGTTACTCAACATCAGCGTGCTTGGGGTGGCGCCATGGCAGGAGATTGCCCAGTCCAAGTCGGTGGCTTCGCTGGTAGTGGAGCGTAGCTGGGGGCATCTGGCAGCGGCCATCATGACCGTCCTCATCATCGTGACCGCGTTCGCCTCGGTGTTCACCGGCCTGCTGGGCGGCTCGCGCGTGCCATTCCAGGCAGCGCAGGACAAGGTATTCCTGTCCATCTTTGGACGCCTGCACGCGAAACACCGCTTTCCACATATAGCGCTGCTCACTATGGGCGTCGTGACGGCCATCGGCACGTTCTTCGACCTCACCGAAGTCATCAACATGCTGCTGACGGCGACCATCATCGTGCAGTCCATTGCGCAGATCGCAGCATTGGTCGTGCTGCGCAAGCGCCAACCGAATCTCGAGCGACCGTACAAGCAGTGGCTTTACCCGGTGCCATGCGTCATCGCGCTGTTGGGTTGGGTCTATGTGTATGTATCCGCCTCGACGTCGTCGCTGATTCTGTCGGGCATCTGGATTGTCGCCGGCCTGGTGGTGTTTGCCATCTGGGCCAGGCTCAACCAGTCCTGGCCGTTCGCGCCCGTCGAAGTACGCGAAACCTATCTTGGGAAACCGTAACGCCATGCAAACTCCAACCAGGTGCGCATTCTGGATGATGGCCGCGATGGCCATATCGGCTGCACACGCGCAAACGACCTACACGCCCACCCAGGTAGCCGTCGGTGCCGGCACAGTGACTCCCATCGCTCATTGGCATATCCAGGACAGCGCGAAGACGCAGCAGCCCGGCGCCGAGATTTCCGCGCCGGGCTATGCCACCGAAGGCTGGTATCCGGCGAGTGGCAAGGCAACCGTCATGGCCGGCTTGTTGGAAAACGGCACGTACAAGAACGACGTGTTCTACAGTGACAACCTGCGCGCAGTGCAGGTGCCCGATTCCAGCGGCACTCTTTTCGTGACACCGTGGTGGTACCGAACCCAATTCATGCTGCCGAAGGCTACGACCGGAGGACATACGCTGCTGCGCGCCAACGGCATGATCGCGAGCGCCGACGTGTGGGTAAACGGGCATCTTGTCGCCGACCACGGCGAGGTCGCCGGAGCCTATCCCGTGCGCGAGCTCGATGTGACGCGTTGGGTGCACACGGGCGACAACGTCCTTGCCATGCAAGTGCATCCGGCCGACCCAAGAGCTAGCCTGTCGATCGGCTGGGTGGACTGGAACCCCACGCCTCCGGACAACAATATGGGCCCATGGCGCGGCGTGGATATCGTGCAGACCGGGCCTGTCGAGTTGAGCTTTCCACAGGTGGTTTCAACGTTGTCGCTGCCCGATCTCGCGCACGCCGCACTGGACGTCAAGGTGACTGCAAGGAACCTCGACACGGTGGCGCATGATGCGGCGATCGACGGCACGGTGGCTGGCGTTTCCATAAAACAGACCGTCCATCTCGCACCCGGACAAACGCAGGTCGTTTCGTTCTCGCCTAAAACGACCCCTGCCCTCGCACTGGATCATCCGAAAATCTGGTGGCCGGTGGGCATGGGCGAACATCCGTTGTACCAACTCGAGCTGACAGCCGCAGTTGATGGCGCAACCTCCGACCGGGCCCTCGCGACATTCGGCATACGCAGCGTCAGTTCGAACCTGACGAAACAGGGCTATCGCCAGTTCTTCATCAACGGGAAACCCTTGCTGATTCGCGGCGGCGGCTGGGCACCAGACATGTTTCTGCGCGATGATCCCGCGCGCATGGACGCCGAGTTCAGCTACGTCCTCAACCTTGGCCTCAATGCGATCCGCAGCGAAGGCAAGCTGGAGAATCAGCGCTTCTACGATCTGGCCGACCGCAGCGGCATTCTGATACTGGCAGGCTGGGAGTGCTGCGACAAATGGGAGTCGGCCGCCAAGACCGGTGGTGCACCCTGGAGCGCCGCAGATATGAAAGTGGCCGAAGACTCTATGGCCAGCGAAGCGCGCCTGCTGCGCAATCACCCTTCGGTGATCGGCTTCCTGATCGGCAGCGACAATGCGCCTCCGCCGGCTATCGCGAAGATGTACTTCGATACGCTGCGCGCTGCTGACTGGCCGCTGCCGATCATCTCGGCCGCCGTTCCCAAGGGCACCGCCGAAGTCGGCCCCTCCGGACTGAAGATGGATGGTCCGTACGACTGGATCCCGCCGTCCTACTGGTACGCCGACAAGCTTGGCGGCGCGTTCGGCTTCGATTCGGAAGTCAGTGCAGGTGCGGATATTCCACGCCTGGAAGATGTGCAGCGCATGCTGTCGCCGCAAGAGCAGGAGGCCTTGTGGAAATACCCGGAGGCCAGGCAATTCCACGCATCCGCGGATTGGTCGACCTTTGCCGTGCTGACGCCATTCGACAAGGCGCTCGCCGCACGCTACGGCGCGCCCACGAGCCTTGCCGACTATGTCGCCAAGGCCCAGCTCGACAACTACGACAACGTCCGTGCGCAGTTCGAGGCATTCAACGCACACATGGATGCCGCCAAGCCGGCGACCGGCGTGATCTACTGGATGCTCAACAATGCGTGGCCCTCGCTGCACTGGCATCTGTACGACTACTACATGAACCCCGCCGGGGCGTATTTTGGTGCCAAGAAGGCCAACGAGCTGGTGCACATCCAGTATTCGTATGATTCCAACGGCATCGTGCTGGTGAACCATGGGCTCGACGATGTCCATGGCTTGCAGGCGAACATCCGCGTGCGCAAGCTGGATGGCAGCGTACTTTACGAGAAGCGCCTGCCGAACATCGATCTGACAGGAAACCACACCCGGCAGCTGGCAACGCTGCCGACCATCGCCGACCTGTCCGCCACCTACTTCATCGAGCTCGATCTCACCGCATCCGACGGCAAGCCGATCAGTCGCAACGTCTATTGGCTATCCACCCGGCAGGACAAGCTCGACTGGGCCAAGTCGAACTGGTATCTCACACCGTCAACGCAATACGCGGATCTGACCGCGCTGAAAACACTGCCGGCCGCCATAAGCGAGATCAAGGCCACGACGCGGCACGAGGGCAACGAGGACGTCACTACCGTGACCCTGTCGGTGCCCGACGCGTCCAGGACCGTGGCGCTCTTCCAGCATGTGTCGATCCGGCGCGGCGCGCAGGGCGATCTTGCGTTGCCGATACGCTGGAATGACAATGACGTCACACTTTGGCCTGGCGAGTCGATAGTCCTGACCGCGCGATACGCAGCGCAAGGAACGGCAGCACCGGTGGTCGAAGTCAATGGATGGAACGTCCCGACCCAAAGCGTTCCGGCTGGCACCTCGCAGGGAACCGATCATTGAAGGCGCAAAGGCTTCCATGTCACGTGTGACCATCAACGATGTCGCCCGCACCTCCGACACGTCGAAAAAGACCGTATCGCGCGTACTGAACAACGAACCGAACGTGCGCGACGAGGTGCGCGACCGCGTGCTTGCGGCCGTTGCGCAACTCAATTACCGCCCACTCACCTCGGCGCGCAGCCTGGCAACAAACCGCTCCTTCATGATCGGCCTGCTCTACGACAACTTGTCGCCGAGCTATATCATGGAAGTCCAGGCAGGCGTGCTGGAGGCCTGCGAAGCGGCGCAATACAGCATGATGGTGCAGCCGCTTGTCTCGACAGCGCCGGACTTCGTCGAACGCGTCGAGAGCATCCTGTGGCGACACCGGCCCGATGGGCTGATCCTTACGCCACCCATCACCGACCATCCGAAGCTGCTCGATCATTTACGCAAGAACGACCTTCCGTTTGCCTCGATCGCGCCACGCCAGTCCAAGGGCTGCATCGGCGTCATCCTCCGCGAGCGTGAAGCCGCAGCAGCGATGGTGGACCACCTCGTAGCACTGGGCCATCGCCGCATCGCCCACATCATTGGCCCGCCCAAGCACGGCGCCGGCATCTGGCGTCTCGCCGGCTTTCGCGATGGCTTGAAACGCGCAGGGCTGAAGGAAAACCCCGCCTATATGGTGCAAGGCCACTTTTCTTTCGAGTCCGGCGTGGCCGCAGCCCGCCAGTTGCTCGCACTGAAACAACGGCCGACCGCCATTTTCGCGGCGGACGACGATATGGCCGTCGGCGCGATCTGGGCAGCCGCGGAGGCAGGCGTGTCGGTTCCAGGCGATATGTCCATCTGCGGTTTCGACGACACCACGATCGCCACCCAGGTGTGGCCGCCGCTCACCACCGTCCACCAGCCTGTGCACGAGATGGGCAAGCGCGCCACCGAAGAGCTGCTGCTTCGCGTGCTTGGCAAAGGCGAAGCGCGCATGGTGGAAGTCGGCTATGAAATGCGTATGCGTGCTTCGACGGCACCCGCGCCCTGAAAGGCGCGCTATCGTAGCCATGCCAGTTAACCCAGAGGAAACACAGATGCCAGACGCCAGCCACCCGCCACGGAAGTTCCACTTCATTTCCGGGCTGCCGCGCGCCGGCACCACACTTCTGGCCGCGATCCTCAATCAGAATCCGCGCTTCCGTGCGGGCATGACCAGTCCGCTTGCGGACATCATGGGCGTGGTGATTGCCGAGGCGAGCAGCAAGAATGACTTTTCGTTCGATGTCTCCGACGAACAGCGCGTCGCGCTATTGCGCGGTCTGGTGGAGAACTTCTACTCCGTAGAGACTGACGTCGGCGTGGTGTTCGACACAAGCCGGCTGTGGTGCAGCCGAATGCAGTTGCTCAACACGCTGTTCCCCGGGGTGAAGGTCATTGCATGCGTGCGCCAGCTGGCATGGGTGCTCGACAGCATGGAGCGCCTGGTGCGTCGGCAACCGGTCAGCGTCAGCAAGGTGTTCCGCTTCGACACGAACACCACCGTGTACTCCCGCATTGAGGCCCTGACCGATCCACGGGGCATGGTGGGCTTTGCCTACCAGGCGAGCAAAGACGCCTTTTACGGCGAATACGCACGAGACCATCTGCTGTTGCTGACCTACGAAAGCCTGGTACGCGATCCGGCCGCGGCCGTACGCGCGGTCTACCAGTTTCTCGGCGAGCCCTGGTTCGAGCACGACTTCGACCACATCGAATACAACGCGGACGAGTTCGATGCCCGCGTCGGCATGCCTGGCCTGCATTCCGTTCGACCAAAGGTGGAGTCGATCGAGCGCCAGCCGGTTCTGCCGCGGGAGATCTTCGGGCGCTTCGCCAACGAGGCGTTCTGGATGGACCCAAAGAACAACGTCAATCAGGTACCTATTGTGTGAGCGCTGTTATCGTCACACCGAGCCCAAGTTACTCGACAACCTTATCCACGTTGTTATCGAACAGATCGCCGTCGCGATCGCTAGTCATGTTGTACAGGGTGTAGCGTCGATTGAGGCGTGCGCCGCCATCGCGCAACAGCGGCTCCCACATGAAGCTAGCCGAAGTGCGGCTGGATCGCGGCAGCATCAGATCGAACGGGATCGAGAAGTAGATACCCTTGTCGAAACTGCCTTCGCCCGTAGCCTGACCCGACTTGTTGGTCAACGTCGCATAGGCTCCCATCTTGGTGCCGTTGGCGAACTGGCGCGAAACATCCAACGTCATGCCCACGTCGCCGGCGAGATAGCGCCCAGCACTCAACGCAACGGTGACATCATGGAATCGGGTGTCCATGTAAAGCGTGGTCTGCCCGGTGATGATGTGATACGACCGCAACGCGAAGTCCTGTCTAAAGCCGCGCTGTCGTACCCAGTTAACATCCGTGCCGATCGCCCAGCGGTCACCGAAAGGCCGATAGAGCACTTCGCCGCCAACGCCCGCGTACATGCTCTCCAGCATGCCGCCATAAGCCATGCCAAACAGGTCGTTGCCCAGCCGTCGCGTACCCGTGAGCTGGAAGTTGGGCATGGTGATATCCGAGCTGGTCAGGTACTCGCGAATATTGGTGCGCACGCGTGGCAGCAAGCTCGGTGCCGTATAGGTGAACTTGTCGTAATTGTTGAGCAGGTTGACGCTGACCAGACCGTCCCACCACAGGTTCGGGGTGAAGTGGTAGCTGGCGCTACCATCGGCTGTGAACTGATAGAGCACAAACGCATTGGGCCCGCCCAGACTCTGCTTATAGGCAAGGGCCACGCCGGCATCGAATTTCTTGGGTGTCGCCGAATACAGTGTCTGCTCCGGCTGTGGAATCGGCGCATCCTGCTCGATGCTGCGCTTGAACGCGGTCGAGTCGATCTTGTGATCGATCAGATCGACGAAGCGCGGCCGGTGCAGCGTGTACTCGACCATCGGCATGCCGTAGCTTTCGCTGGACAGGGTAAACCAGTCGAAACTGCCGTCCAGGCGATTGTCCAGAATGCGCGAGACTCGCCCAAGCGCCTCAGCCGAATAGAAATACCTCTGCTGCTCGCCATGAATCACCAGATCCGAACCGCGCCGGCTAATACTGCGAACGGAAATACCGGCATTGTCGTTGAGCGCGCGAATCAACTCGGGCCAATCGACTTTTTCCGGCGGCATTGACGCTGGAACAGCGGTAGCGGCTGTCGCCTGCTTGGGCGCTACCGAAGGCAGCGAGCGCAAGGGTTCCGGCGGAGGGTCCATCGTTTTCTCCGGCGGCTTGTGTTCAGCCAGGTTGGCGTGGAGGCTCAATGTCGCCATCACCGTGGTGCCACGCTCGTAGCCGACCGAGAAATCCACATTGCGGTTGATCCGGAACAGCGCCGCGGCATTGAACGGCGTGCGTTGCTCCAAATTGTTGTTGTGCGCTTCGTGCTGGTAATTGTTGCCGTCCAGTTCCAATTTGAAGCGCAACCAATCCAGCGGCGTCTGGTATTCCACGCCGCCGAACAGCGCCGTCGGCCCACGAAAGTAGTTAAAGACGTTGAACTCACCACCTTGCTGGTTGGTGTTGCCGGCGCGCTGCTTGAATCCGCTGTAGATAAAACCGAACGGATTGGCCAGGTTGCCGCGTCCGCCGACATTGCCCCAACCCAGACCCAGGCTCAGGTCGAGCGGCCCGAGACGTTTGGTGGCAACCAGGAACTCGCCGCTGAACAAGCCGGTACCAGCGATATCGCGACCACCGATCGAAACATCCGGCAAGTAGCGTGATTCGCGCCACAAATGCACCTTCAGGTCGATCGATTTGTCCTTGAGTTTTTGATGCCCGCTCAGCGAGACCGGACCATACAGTTCGTTGCTGACGTTGGTGTACCGGAATGTCGTTTCCATCCACGGCAACGGTTGCAGCATGAGGTTGTACTGCGAAAAGGGGTAGACGCGAGTGGCGGTGAAACTGATTTCGCCATCGTCAGCCATGCGCGCGGTCGGCGTCTGCAACAAACCGATGCCACCGAAATCGTTATGCGTATAACCCGGAGCGTCCTGCGCATGCAGGGCCCTGCTCAACGATGCGGCAAGCAGCAAACCCACGGGCCACATGCCGCGGCGCAGAAGAACAAAAGGGCCAACGCCAGGATGGCCAACCCTCCCGTTCACTTCGGCACCTCGGTATCGCTTGCCGGCTGGGTCGCCAGAAAATTAGCCACTTCATGATTGAAGACGTCGTCCGCGGCTGAGCGAATGACATGTCGATCCAGTGGCACATAAATAATCGCACCGGGCGCCAACACCATCGGCGGGCTGCGATTCCACAGCGCGATACCCAGCTCGGAGACTTGTCCATCCGGCTGAATCACATACAACAGTTCCTTATCCGCTGCCGATGACGGCGCGCAATCTGCCAGATAGTCGCGTGCCGCCTTCAATCCGACTTGCGGCAAAGTACAAGGATGCGCGACAGCACCCACTACGCGCACGCTCGTCGGGCGTTTCGGATAGTTCAGCTGATCGCCATCGTCGAGCGGAAAATTATCGGCATCGCTGATCGCCAGCTGCGCGGGATCGAGCGTACGCACCAACCGGCGACCAGTCAGCGGCAGGCTTTGCAACCAATCGCGCAAGGAGCGGCTGGCCGCGAGCATGGCATCGTCGCCCGCAGCGGCAGCCTGTTGTCGTATCACTTCCAGTTCGTACAACAGCCCTGCCTGCTCGCGCCGCTGCGACAACAACTGCGAACGCTGCGACCACGATGCTCCCAGCACATAGGCTTCGGGATCGACCTGCGCGAGCTTGGTAACATCGGCCAGTCGTGGCATCTCAGCCAGCGGATAGGTGCCTGGCCGTGCCACGGCACCTGTCACAGTCACCTGTGCCGACGACAACTGCGACACGCACAGCGATATCAGCAGGCAGCCGGCACGGAGCAGGCATCTCATGGCGCAGTTTCTCGATATGGCCGCAACTGAATCAGCTCGAGCGATAGGCCGGGCGCTGCGTACTGGCGGCTTTTCCAGATGAATCCGTCGGCCGGATCAACCCAGTAATGATTCACTACATCAAAGCCCGCTTCCGCCGATCGCACTCGCTCATCTATGCGGCGCAAGTGATGCACCGTACCGAGAATCTCGACATTCTCCATCGCCTTGGGAGACAGCCGCGCCTGCGCCTGCACGCCATAGCGGTACCCCGGCGACCAATCCATCACACGTGTGTAGCTTATCGGCTGCTGCAGATGCTGCAGGCCGGCAGCGAAGGGATCCACCTGCGGCAACAACACGGCATCCAGGTTCTGGGTCAGCCCAAGGGTCTTTACCAGCAATCCGTGGCTCAAAAAAACCGCCTGCCCGTTCGCACCGTACCAACCGAGTCTTGCACCCTGCACGCTGGCGAGCACCATGACGGCCTCGCCATCATGACTCGATACCTGCAACTGGAAATAAGGCTGCGCGGCGACCGATGCCGCGGTCGGATGAACGTCGGCGCGACGATCGACCGCTTGCTTCAACGCGTCGACACTGCCCATCGAAACCGTCGTGCAGCCACCCGACAACACGATCGCCATGAACAGGCTCAGTCGAATGCACAGGGATGGCGAAGGTTTGTTCACAACCCACCCACAGCACGCATCAATTAGTGGTATCCAGGAAATTGGTCTTGGCGGTGGACAAGTTGCTGATCACTCCCGACAACGGCAGCAACTGCTGCAGGAAGCGGTTCCAACGCGTGATGTCGGCCGGACCTACGAACACAACGTCACCGGGGCGCACCGAAAATTGTGACGCCAAGGCAAACGCCGTCGGCGATTCGGCGCGCAGCTGGTAGATCATGGCCGGCGATTTTTCCATATCCTCGACACCGCGGATCACGTAGACCGCGTTGCCCTTGGATGTGACTTCGTTGAGGCCGCCCGCGCGACCAAGAGCCTGGCTCAATGTCAGATCGGCAGTCTTGAAAGGAATCGCCATCGGACGAACGACCTCACCCACGACATAAACTTCCTTGCGATCGTTATAAGGCAGGAAAATCTGATCGCCAGCCTTGAGCCAGACACTGTCGAGCCCATGCGGCTCGCGACTGAGTGTGTCCATATCCAGGTGATACTCGTGACCGTCGCGCGTCAACACCAGCCCAGAAAGGTCGGCCTGATCCGTATTGACCTGTGCCAGACCGATGGCCTGCGACAACGACAAGGGCGTTACCGTGATCGGCTGCGGCTCGGTCTTCATGAATGCGCCGCGCAGCGTGATGCGCTGACTGCCATAACTGATCACACTGAGATCGACCTGCGGCTTTTCTACATACTTGGCCAACTTCTCGGTGATCGCGGCACGCAGTTCCTCGATGGTCATGCCCTCTGCTTTGAGCAGGCCCACATAGGGATAGAACAAGGTGCCATCGGTGCGCACGAGACGGCCATTCGCACTTGGCTGCTGTTGCGGCCCAGCCGGCGAGGTCAGCTCCGGATGCTCCCATACCGTGATGTAGAGCGAATCGCCCGCGCCGATACGATAGCTCCCAGGCTGAAACGCAAGCAGCTCTGGCGGAATCGCAGCGGATACCGCCGTCGCCTTGTCCATGGCAAGCAGCTTGGGTGTGATAGGAACCAACTGATAGCGAGCCGCTTCCACCGAGCCCTGACGCGTAAGCCCGACCGTACTCATGTGTTGGCCGGGCGCCAGAACGCAGGCATGCAGGGCCAATGCGGTGATTGCGACGGCCAAAGCCCGCAGATTTTTCTTCACGTGAGGAACCTTTACTTAACCAACACAGCCGCTGCCGCAGCAGCGACGTGATCTTCCACCCAGGCCCCTACCAATGGTGATCGATTGTTGTATCCAAGCCGCGCACGACTGCCGGCCATGCGCAAAGACCCTTCAGACGACAGGGTCTACGCAAAAAAAACTTCAACTAGTGCGTGCCTGTGGTTCCACTAGTTCCGGTACCGGTTCCCGTACCTGTGCCGGTTCCCGTACCTGCGGTACCTGCCGCAACAGCTGCTGCCGCCGCACCGGGCCCGACTGCCGGCTTCCTCAAACTACCGTGCGCTGCGGCACTCGCTTGAGCCGGCGTGGCCAGTGCTGGTTGCACCGGTGCTTGATTCGCTGGCGATGCCGGAGCTTGACCGGCTGGTGCCTGTGAAGGACTTGGTGCGGCAGCCTGTGCGAATGCCTGCCCAACCAAAGCTAGCGAGAAAGCTCCTATCACAAGAATCTTCATGGTCTTTCCTCGATATCTGCATTCAGGAAAATCGAATCCACTGCAGCCTAGCAGACCAAGACTGCGATGCACACACTCTGATCGAATAGATGCGTGTTTATGTGCGCCAGATCATCACGCAACTGAACCGTCATTAAGATTCTTAAATTCAACAGTAACCATCATCGTTTCTTGTTCAGCATAGACGGAATCTTCATTGCTTGTTCATTGAATTTTCGCAAACGACAAAGTTCATCAGTGATGCAAAATTTGGCTTCGCTAAACATGTGAAAACAGGCTCATCGTTGAACAGTTGCGCGAGCATCTCATCACTCGATATCGCAGCGATGCCCATAGTGTGACTTTATCAGCAGACACTTGTAGTATCGTTCGGCACACTAGAAAAATTGAAGGCGTATACCGCCTCGCCAGATATACACAACATGCATGTGATGTCATGTCACCTTCATAATTTCATTTCGTAAACCAGAAATTTATGACTCGCTTGTTGCCAAATCAGGGGGTAACTAAGCAATCTGGTCTACCCAATGTTAGATGCAAGCATGATCCCTATCTGCACCGTGACTTTGTTCATCACGGTCCTCGCGATAGCGGCACTTCGTAAATTTGCCGAGCAGTTGGGCTTGATCGATCGCCCCAGCGGTCGCAAGCAGCACATCGGAAGCGTTCCGTTGATCGGCGGCCTTTCGATCTTCCTCGGCCTGTCAGTTGGCGCCATCTGCTATGGGCATTTCGGGCACTTCTCCTGGATGTTGCTCGGCACAGCGGCCGTCATGGTGTTTCTGGGCGCGCTGGATGACCGGAACGATCTGAGCGTACGCTCGCGCCTGGTCGTACAGGCGGCGGCGATACTGACCATGATCGCCACCACCGGTATCTATGTGCACCGACTGGGACATGTCCTTGGCATCGAACTGGAATTGGGCTGGCTGGGCATCCCGTTGACCGTGATTGCGGTGATTGGCCTGCTGAACGCCTTCAACATGATGGATGGCATCGATGGCCTGGCCGGCGGACTCGGCCTGATGAGCATCGGCAGCATCCTTCTGTTCAACAGCCAGGTCGGCGACCACGCCAAGCCGCAGGGCGTCGTGACGATCGTGACCCTGCTGGCCGTCGCCATATTGCCGTTCATGCTCGCGAACCTCGGCATGTTTGGGCGCAAGATCTTCATGGGCGATGCCGGCAGCATGGTACTGGGCTATCTCCTGGCCTGGACCTTGATCGAACTGAGCCAGGGCTCGCAGCCAACCCTGTCATCCAGTGATGTGTTGTGGTGCGTGGCACTGCCCGTCTTCGATACCTTTGCGGTCATGTATCGACGTATGCGCGAGGGCAAGTCCCCATTCAAGCCTGACCGAGGCCATATTCATCATATTCTGATGCGTGCAGGCCTCGGACCACGCAGCACCCTGGTGGCTTTGTTAGTCCTTTCGGGCGGCCTTATTCTTCTAGGCCATCTCATGCACCGCTTAGGCCCTGGTGCCAATTTCATCGTGTTTGGCGGCATGACGGTGGTCTATACCATCACCATGGCTCGTATCTGGAATATGCAAACTGATCGCGCTTCGCTAGCCGCTGTACGCAGGGCTAACTGAAATTCACGTTTCACATATAGAAACCCGTGTTTCCGCGCAGTCTATATAATTAATATTCATATTAAAACTGGCTCTGTGAATATGCCAGAGCAACCAGCGAAATCGCCGTAGCATGGATACCTCTTCGTATTTTTATGATCTGTGCTATCCCACTTCGCAGACACTATTGCTCGCCATCATTGGTCTATTGCTCTGGATAAATCGACGGCATAAGACAGGAATCGCCTTTTTGGCGGCGGGACTTTTATGGCTTGTTGCTTGCGCTACGCCAGTTTCCACAACATGGCTAACTGGCAGCCTGGAGCGTCAATACCCTCCACGCGACGCAGCGACCTATCCCAAAGTAGATGCGATCGTTGTCATCGGCGGGGACAGTCCACTCAGCGAGCAACAGGATTGGAGCGACGAAGAAGGCCCGATGGCAACAACTCGCGTCGGCTTTGGCTATTTGCTCTACAAGGCAGGCAAGGCCCCGATCATTCTGCTCTCTGGCGGGTCGGGCGGCGCACAGCGGATGGCTGCGATGCTCGAACAACAGGGAGTGCCACCGTCCGCACTGCGCATTGAAGGTCGTAGCAGCAATACCTACGAGAATGCCCTGTATTCTTCGCATATGCTGGCCGATGAGAAACTGCGGCGAATTTTGCTGGTGACCTCGCCGATGCATATGCCAAGAGCGATAGCGAGTTTCAGAAAGCAAGGCCTCGAGGTGATACCCGCATCAGCGCGGACAAGCCCCGCCGCCAAACCGCTCCTCGCAACCGATAAATGGTGGCCGCAACGCGCCGTACTCTGGCTCAACCACCATATCCTGCACGAATATATCGGTCTGGCTGTTTACGTTCTGAGCGGCAGAGCCTGAGAGCATCGTACCGGCTCACTGTCCAACGCGGCCGTTGAACTGAATCGACGTGCCGTTCGCCGCACGGCGAATACCGACATCGAGCTTGTTGTCGTACTCGAAGCTGCTCGAGTCCAGCTGTAAATTGCCGCTACCTACGCGCATGCCCTGGCCCGCGCCCAGAAAAATGGTATTGGCGGCCGGACTTCCCGAGAGGTGCGCGGTATGCGTAACGGTGTTCCCCGAAATGACTACGACGCCGATGTGCCCTGCGGTGTCAGCGGCCTCTTCCACGGAAAAGCCGATACAGGTGCCATAGATATCCTTGAAGATATTCCCGGCGCACACCAGGCCATGCACACCAAGGACACCAATGGCGCCGAGTTGCGGACGAATGCCGCTGAAGGTATTGCCGGTAATCACCGCGTTGATCGCGTTGGCGCTAGTAGCTGACGCCGTACTACCAACTCGGATCGCATCGCCCCCCGCCCCTGATCCGGGCGGAGATTGCTCGAACACGCAGCCGCTGATCTGCGTACCATTGAGGCCATTGATAGCCACACCGGTGCGGACGACATTCAAGAAATGGCAGTTCAGGACGGAGAGATTGTCTACAGGATCGGCCGCAGTCTTCGGTTTGGAGGCGCAGGCGATGCCCCAATAGCAGCGATCGAACTGACAGTCACTGACCAGCCAGTCATGCATGTTGTGACTGGTCTGATAGATGTTGTGAAACGTAATGCCCGCCGTGTTCACCGAATCGATGTTACGGAACGTGCAATTACGGATCGCAATATTTCGGTAAACGCTCCAATCGTGGTCCGGTTCGAAATCAATGCCGCCAACCGAAGCGGAAAGCTTGGCGTTGCCGATATTCTGGAAGATGCAGTTGGCTACCGTCAGCCCGTCGCAATCGATCACGGACAGGCCGTTGCGGTTATTCTTTACCGCACCATCGAACAGGCAATCATGCACATTGACGCGCTGGTTGTAGCGCTGGGTCTGATGCAGCGTACCCGAACCAACATACATGCCATCACCACGAAAACCATAGAACGATACGTTCTGAACCGTCATATCCGAAGTGGCATTCACCGCAAGCAGATAGTAGAACGGCTGATAACCGAACTCGGCCACCCTTCCATTGAGCTTGAGATGATGGACCGATACGTTGCGCATATTGTCCGCGGCATTGCTGGTCCCGCCGCTGCCCACATGAGTGGCGAGCAGATACTGGCAGGCCAACGTAGCGTCGTAGGCTCTGATCTCGCTTGACGGGCCCGCGCCATAGAATTCCAGGTCCGACTTCAGGTTCAGTTGCTTGCTGAGATAGACTCCGGACGGCACGAACACCTTGCCCGCCGCATTGATTGCCGCCTGGATGCCGCTGGTGCAATCGTATTTGCTGGTGCCGGCACTGATCGCTGCATGCTCGGCCTTCGGCAGGAAATCCAGCACGCTTACTTCTTTCTGCATGTCGTTCCGCTCCTTCCGGCTCTGTGAAGCGCATAACTTCCAGCCGAAACGTTTATCAGTCTTACGATGTTACCGTCCGCGACAGACACTGGCGGTATATCGTCGAATGCTCACCTTGATGCACCTCGGTCTGCGCAACGGGCTCGGCGCCCATCCGCAGGTAGAACCTGTGCGCGGGTGCCAACGCGGCGCCCACGACGATCTTGAACTCCGTGTTGCCGCGGCTTTCGAAGAATTCTGTCAATCGTCGATAGAGCGTCTCGGCCAGATGCTGGCCCCGGCACGCAGGATCGAGCGCGATACTTAACAGTTCGGCACGCGGCCAGGATGGCGATTGGTCGCTGCCCCGGCTATAGCGCAGGATTTCGAGCATGCGCCAGATCCGCCGGGGGAAAAACAACGAAGGCAGCAACGCCAACGCCAAGCGCGGCGTATGGTAGAACATACGGCGATAGATCGACCCCATACCCATGCCACCCGCCACGAAACCAACCACCCTGTCGTCGCGTTCTACCGTCAGCAGCACGCTGTCGTCACCTTCATCGATCACTTGATAAAGCAACGACACGAAGCCAACACCAAGCGTCGAAAGAAAACCCTGGTCGATATTGGCGATATGTAACTGCGCCACCTGGCGATAGAATTCACGCTTGCTCATGGCATACCTGACCGCATCAGATCCCGAACGCCGCGGCCAACTCAAGCGGCGGTGACGGCAAGTTCCCGAAAACCCTCCACACCACCGTCGACTTCGGCAGCAACACGACCCAGACAGTAAGCACGATCAGCAGGAAATAGGTGCGCAAACCCTGGTTAGCGACATACCATTCCTCAAGAGCTCCCTTATACGGCGCGATGACCACGTCGTAATAGCGCTCTTGCTGCTCATGCCCATGCAACAGGTTTTCCTCATCGCGGAACACAATCGACCCGATCCCGGACAAGCCTGGCCGCACCTTTACGATCTGCGCCTGCACCACTTTCGAAAAGGCATCAAAGCAACGCTGTGTCTGCGGCCGCGGCCCGATAAGGCTCATGTCGCCTTTGAGAATATTGATCAGCTGCGGTAGCTCGTTGAGCTTGGTCTTGCGCAAGAACTTACCGACCGGCAGTACGCGCGGGTCACCCTTCACCGTCACCGTACCAGTGCCGATGTTCGGGCTGTTCTTCAGCATGGTAGCGAGCTTGAGCAAGCCAAACGGCTGACCGTTCAAACCTACCCTTTGCTGCACAAAGAAGATCTCTCCCTCGCCGGTAAGGCGCAACAGAATCATCAGTGGGACCAGCAGAGGCGACAGTAGCAATAGCGCAAGCCCAGAGAAAATCACATCGAATAGACGTTGCATGATTACATCCTGCCATCGAGGTATTTGCCGGTTTCCTTGTGTGCGAAATCCGGGATCATGTGATTGAACAGGTCGACGATCTCACCCTTCTGCCAGGCCGATCCGCTGCGAATGGAACGTATGGCTTCTAGAAAATGGCTAAGCCGGCTGGCGTCGTGGTCGGGCGCATTCTTGATGATGCCGATGCTTTCGAAGCGCTGCATATTCAATGTCTCGGCATCGGTGAAGAACTCTTCGAAATCTTTCTCGCCGGTGGTATCGCTTGAGAAGAAATAGCATGGCCACTTGCGCTGACCGATCAGTTCCGTAGCACGATCGCGCGCCTCATCTTCGCTGGCGCACGGATACGCTTCATAGCCAAGACTTTCCAGGTAACGCACTGCGATATCGGAGAATCGGGTCAAGTCCAGGCTTTCGCTCAACTTCGGAAAGAAAATGTCGCGGTTGTCGCCCAGCAGGCAAGACATCAGGCAAAGCTCGCCCGACTCCTGTGGCGTGACGAAGTAACGCCTCACGTCGTTTGGTGCCGAGATTGGCTGACGCTTGGTGAAGCGCTGATTGAATCCGTGCAGCAGCGAACCGTCGGAAAACGCTACATTGGCAAAGCGCGCGGTCGAGATTGGCAGCTTGGCGCTGGCCTGCATCAGGAACATCTCCATGATGCGTTTGCTCGCACCCATCATGTTGACCGGATTGGCGGCCTTATCGGTGGAAACGCAGAAGTATTTCTTCGCTCCACGCGCGCGTGCCAGCTCAATGGTCTTGATCGTATTCAATACATTGACTTCGATCAGCCGCATCAAGGTGAACGGGTCTTTCTCGCTGCGGACATGCTTGAGCGCGGACAGATTGAGCACATAGTCGTAGCCTCGTTCTGCCTGCATCAGCGCCTCATACTCGCGCCCACCGCAGTCGATCGCAAAAGTGCGAAAGTCACCATCGATATAACCAAGCGTGCTGCGAATATCGCGCACCAGCTCGACCATGTTGTTTTCACTGATATCCACCACGTGCAGCGCCTTCGGCCGCCGCTTGAAGATCTCGCGGGTCACCGCCTGGCCGATCGAACCGGCGCCACCGATCACCAGAAAGCGGCTCGAAGCAACTTTCGCCGAGAGATCCTGTTCTTCACGTTGCACGTCCACGTCGAATAGCGGCCGATCGCGGCCAATCATTTGCAGCACGTTCATGGCTTGGGTACCTGCAAGGTCAAGTTCTGTAAGGCATGGTCCGGAACGCTGGATGGAATATTGACCACGCGATCTTCCAGCCAGCGGGAGTTTTCCAACCCGTCGTGCTGGCAGTGCCGGTACATGTCCAGGCGCGTCATCAATCGCCAGATCGGACGGGTCATCACACCACGGCTATTGCTGTACTCGAGAAAGGCATCGCGCTCGGCAAGCGAGTCGAGCAGCAATACATTGAGCCAGTGATTGGACACAGCTCCGGCTGGCGGCTTCATAAAACGCATGCCGTTCGCATCGAAGAATGCAGCATAACGAGTAGCGATCTCTTCCTTGATACGAAGGAACTCGGGTAGCCGTTCCATCTGCGCGCAGCCAAGTGCCGCATTGAGATTCGGTAACCGGTAGTTGTAACCGGTCTCGTCGTGAACGAATTCGTAAGGGTGCGGAATCTTGGCTGTCGTGGTGATGTGCTTTGCCCGCGTCGCGAGCGCATCGTCATCGGTCAGGATCATGCCGCCGGCGCCGGTGGTGATCACCTTGTTACCGTTGAAACTGAGCGTGGCAAGCTTGCCGAATCTGCCGGTATGACGACCGCCGCGATAGCTGCCCAACGACTCGGCGGCATCCTCGACTACCGGAATGCCGTACTCGTCGCATAACGCAACGATCTCTTCGATCCGGCAAGGATGACCGAAGCTATGCATAGGCAGACAGGCAGCGATGCGCCTGGCGGTTCCCCGATTGAACGCCTGCCCTCCCCTGCGCTCCACGTGCGTCGACAGGAATGCCCGCAAGGCACCCGGACTCATCCCCAGAGTCTCGCGCTCCACGTCCACGAATACCGGGTGCGCGCCACAGTAGGCAATCGCATTGCAGGTGGCAATAAAGGTCAAGGCCTGGCTGATCACCTCGCAATCGCGCTCTACACCGGCCAGCTGCAACGCCACGTGCAATGCCGCCGTACCGTTGACTGTCGCCACTGCATACCTAGCCCCGGTGAACGCGGCGAGCTGCTGCTCGAACTCCACTACCTTGGCGCCCACCGAGGATACGAAGTTCGAATCGATGCAATCGATCAGGTAACGTTTCTCGTTACCCTCGAACACGGGACGATGCAGCGCGACCGGACCTTCGCCATAGATGCTTCGAACCATATCGATGACAGCATCGAAACGCGCGTTCGCCGACAATGCTGCTGGCGCGGTGCTTTTTGGCGTCGAGATATTCATGCGACTCCCATTTGTTCGAGCATGGATTGATTGACCTTGTGCACGTCGTACTTGGTTTCGGCGATCGCGCGCGAGCGCCCGCCCATGCGTCCGGCCAGCGCGGGGTCGTCGATGAACTGTTGCATCGCTGCAACTAACCCACTCACCGACTTCACCGGCACCAGAAAACCGTTGTCGCCATCGACGACCGTTTCGCGACAACCGGGCGCATCCGTGGTGATGACAGCGCGCCCCATCGCCATGGCTTCCAGCACCGTGCGCGGCGTGCCTTCGCGATAGGACGGGAGTACGTAGACGCTACTGGCGGCAATCGCCGGTCGCACATCGCTTAGACGACCGGCGTACTCGACCACGCCATCGGCCAACCAGCCATCCAGTTCGTGTTGTGCGATGGCATCCGGGTTCTCGTCGATCCAGCCGACCAAGGTGAAGGCAATGTGCGGATACTTGCTGCGAATGTGCCGAGCCGCTTCGGCATATTCGCGTACGCCCTTGTCACCCAGCAGGCGCGCGATGAGCAGGAAACGTGGCGACGCCGGCAACGGCACCACGGCATACGCCGCCACATCTACGCCCGAGCCGTTGACGACAAAAGACGAAGTCGTCGCGGGCAAGATGTCCAGCGTGCGAAATAGCGCCTCGTCGTCCGGATTCTGGAACAGCGCCTTATTTACGCGACGAAGGGCAAGCCGATACAGGCTTCTGGCCAATACTCGCCACAGGCCACGACTCTGGCCACCATCGCCCTGGAACGCGTAGCCCAACCCCGTGATCAGTGCATAACGCCGGGGCACCCCGGCAAACGTCGCTGCGAGCGAGCCATAGATCACCGGTTTGATGGTATAGGCCAGCACATAGTCGGGGCGAATCTTGCGCATCAGACGCCATAGATCGATCAGCGTGCGCAGATCCGCCAAGGGGTTCATGCCGGTGCGGCGCAACGGGATGTCGTGCACCGTGATACCGCGTGTCCGTAGTGGCTCATACCACTGGCTTCCCGCATCCAATCCCGGCGCTGCCACATGCACGCTCAGCCCGCGCGCAAGCAATGCATCCAGCAGCGGCCCACGAAAATGTAGGATCGAATCAGGGAAGCTGGCAATGAGGAGGAAGGTCATTCAAACAACTCGCTAAAGCTCTAGGTTGTACGCCGTCCCCCAACGGCATGCCGAAATCTGAATCGTGTTACGTCTGTTCGCCCAGCCATGCCTGGAACATCAGGATGGTCCACAAGTGATGCTGCCAATTGCGCTTGCCGCTTAAGTGCTCGTCCCACAATCGACGGATCGGCGCTGGCTGCAGATACCCTTCGCGCCGCAAGCGATCTTCGCCAAGCAGGTTTTCCGCCCAATCGCGCAGCGGCCCACGCAGCCAACTATCCAATGGGATGCCGAAGCCCATCTTCGGCCGCTCGATCAATTCCTTCGGCACATGCCGGTACAGCACCTGGCGCAATAGCCATTTGCCTTGCCCATCGCGAATCTTCAAACCGAGCGGCATGCGCCAGGCCAGTTCGACCACCCGGTGATCCAGCAAAGGGACGCGCGTTTCCAGACTATTCGCCATCGCGGCGCGATCGACTTTCACCAGAATGTCGTCGGTCATGTATGTTTGCGCGTCCATCGCCATCATCCAGTGCTCGAGACCATCTGTCTGTGGCCATGCGCGCAGATCCGTCAGCAACGTCGGCGGCTCCTGTGCGCCGATGACGACGCTGCCGGGATCGCTCCAATGACTGGTCAGCTGACGATAGAACGCCTGGCCACCCGACAGCGTCAGCACGGCGGCCAGCTTCTGCGCCTTGTCGCCCGGCGTGGCCAGATGCATGCGCTTGGGCAACAGGAACTTCGTGCTTTCGAACAATTTGTCCCAGGCTGCCGGCGACAGTGCACGCAAGCCACTGGCAGCCGCCCGGCGCGCCAACAGCGGCATCTGCTGCATACGGCCCCACACTTTGCGCGCCGAGAGGTACCGGTTATAACCACCGAACAGCTCGTCACCGGCATCGCCGCTCAGTGCCACGGTGACATGCTGTCGCGCGAGCTGGCTGACCAGGAAGGTGGGAATCTGCGAGCTGTCGCTGAATGGCTCGCAGTACATCGATGGCAAACGCGGAATGACGGCCAGCGCATCCTCGGGACGGATGTATAGCTCGGTATGTTCGGTCCCCAGATGGCGGGCGACCGCCTTGGCGTGCACGGCCTCGTCGTAGCCGCCCTCGTCCAGGCCAATGGTGAATGTCTTCACCGGCCGGCTGCTATGCGCCTGCATCAACGCAACCACGGTGCTGCTGTCGATGCCGCCACTGAGAAAGGCACCGAGCGGCACATCGGACAACATCTGTGCCTGAATGCTGCGGGTCAGCTGCGCTTCGAGCGTGTCGACGGCCTCGGTTTCCGACCCGCTAAAAGGATCGGCCAGGCCCGTCTGCACCGCGTCGTTAAAGCGCCAATAAGGCACCGCATCGACATCGCCGATCGACATGTCGTCGGCTAGCGGTATACGCAGCCAATGTCCGGGCTGAAGCTTGCGGATATTCCGATAGATGCTGTACGGCGCCGGGATGCAGTTGTGTCGAAGCAACAGGGCCAATGCATCGCGGTCAATATCGCTTCGAAATGTCTCGTGCGCGCGCAACGCCTTGAGTTCGGAGCCGAACAACAAGGTGTCGCCCTGCCAACCGTAGTACAGCGGCTTCTCGCCGAGCCGGTCGCGAGCCAATGTCAGCGCCTTGTCCTGACGGTCCCACAAGGCGATCGCAAACATGCCGACCGTGGCCTGCAAGGTGCGTTCGATACCCCACGCGACGAAGCAGGCCATCATCGTCTCGGTGTCGGAATGCCCACGCCAGGGTGGCGCATGGCCTTCCGTCGCCAGGCGCTCGCGCAGATCGAGGTGGTTGTAGATCTCGCCGTTGAACACCATCACGTAGCGCCCACCACCTGCATCCCCCACGGAGTGCATGGGTTGATGTCCGGCTGGCGAAAGATCCTGGATAGCCAGACGACGTTGAGCCAACGCGATACCTCGGGCTTCATCGCACCACGATCCATCGTCGTCCGGACCACGATGCACCAGGCGTTCGCACATGAGCTCGACCTGCCGCCTCATCGCTTCCTGTGTAACGCCGCCGCGCGGCCGCCAAAAACCGGTCATGCCGCACATCAGCGTCGCTCCATATCGAACTGCTCTACCCTGGGTGATGCCGTGCCGGTCGGCGCGCTATCGGATTGCAACAGGCTACGCAGCACGGCAGCCAGGCGCGGCGCTTGGGCCGCAAGGCTGTACTCGCGCTCGACCTGCTCGCGGCCTGCGCTGCCCATGCGTTGCCGCAAGGATGCGTCGCCTACAAGCCGCTGCAGCGCATCCGCCCAGGCAGCATCGTCGGCCGCGAGATAGCCGTTTTCGCCTTGCCGTACGATGTCCACGTTCACACCTACCGGCGAGGCCACTACCGGCAAACCGCTGGCCATGTACTGGATCAGCTTGTAGCCGCACTTGCCGCGCTCCCAGGGGCCATCGACCAGCGGCATGATGCCGATGTCCATGCGCGCGATAGTCGCTGCCTCGGTGTCTTCGGACCATTCCACCCGCTCCACCGGAATGCCGGCCAGTGCGTCGACCATCTGCGCGTTGGCACCGACCAGCAGCAGGCGCGCGTTGTGCTTCGCGCAGACCTGGGCCAGTGCATGCCGAATATCGAGCAGGTATTTCTGGGTGGCTGGAGAACCCACCCAGCCGATCACCGTTTGTTCCCTTTCGCCATGGGTCACCTTCGTATAGCGCCGGTGGTCCACGACCGTGGGAATACGCTCAACCCGCGTGGCCCTGGCCTGATTCGCACGTGCGGCAAGATAGCCGTTACCCGCGATGACGCATGATGCGTGCCGCATGACCCGATCGATTTTCTTGCCAAGAATGCGCCTTACGAGCGAACTCGATGACAGATCGTAATTGTGGAACAAGGCATCGTCGTATTCGGCCACGAACGGCGCGGCGGATCGGCGAAGCATGGATTCCAGCCAGTAAGGCAGGTAGGGAAACAGCTCGGCCTCGATCCACAGCACGCTGCCAGACGGCGCGCGAAGCAATTGAACCATACGGCGCCAGTAGTACTTCCACACGTGCTTCTTCGCAGAAAATGCACTCCCGCCGTATCTGGCCTGCAGATAGGCGTCTGGGAACAGCTCGCATACTTCGATATCGATACCTTGCTCGGCCAGCAGCGGCAGATACTGCATGCTGCGCAAGCGCGAACTGGCGCCCATCCGTGAGTATTTGGAAAACAGAATAACTTTGAGCCGCCTCATGTCGATGCACTCTTGCGCATGGCTGCGTGGTCGATGAAGAACCCCACCACCGGAAGCACGTACATCCATTGGAACGTGAAGGCTTCGATGTACGGATTGGTGTTGGACGCGACGAAGGCCGCGACAAATCCGCAGAACATGAACTTCATGCCCGGAGTGAGGTGACGCAGGATGGCCGCCTTTATCACACGGGCGATGTACCAGAAGAACAGTGACGCATAAACAAGCGCACCCACGATGCCAACCCGAAGCAAGGTGGCCAGCCAGACAAGTTCATAGCGCCATGGGTAATCGGTGCTGCGTATATACGAAACACCGATGCCATGCCCCACGCCGACACCGCCGCTATCGAGGATGCCTTGATACAAGGCATAGGCCTGCCCCGAACGGGCGCTGCCACCACCGGACGCCAGCTTGTCGGCAAAATTATTGAAAATGACCGACAGATGGATATTCGCCAGTTCGCCCAGGGCGAAAATCGCAAGCCCGCCAGCCAACAGCATCGGCAACCCATATTTGATGACCTGAGTCAGCAGCGAACGACGGCGCCGATACTCGCTGGTGCGCGGCGTAAGCATCAGTCCAAGCAACAGGCCGATGGGCACGGACAGGATTAGCGCCGATCGTCCGGAAGTGATAATGCATATGAGCAGCGCAGCCAGCACGATCAGGCGCAGCAACTTGTTGCGGATCAGCTCGGGCGAGCTGAAGAATCCGCCACATAGAAAGATCAGCGAACCGTAGACATGCATCACGGCGGCGGAGTAGCCGTCGCTATTGTTCACGTTGGCCGCTTCGGTGAAGAACGATACCGCCGCCGCACCGCCGATGTGATACAGCACGAAATAGATCGCCACGCTGATACAGCACAAAATCGCCAGCCAGACGAACCAATGGATAAGCCGTTCGGTGCCGAGCGTGAGGATCAGATGGGCCGAGACGAAAACCCACAAGAGTGGCGAGACGATGTAGATCGCCACGACCTGTGCGGCAGCGATCCATGGCGCGTCATTCAGATAGCCGACGGCGATGTAGATCAGCGTGACCATCACCGAGCATGCATAGAACAGAAAGATCGTCTTGAGCCCCGGAACCACCCGGAAACCATGCAGGGAAAATAAAAAGCAGACCGCCAACATGCCGGCCGTCGGTAGCTGCAGCGAATTGGGAATCACCACAGACAGGAATAGCAACAGCGTGGCGGCGCACATGAACAGAGTGCGCGTGGTCAGTATCCGTTGCCACGGGCTGAGCAATCGCGGCATGGCTACCGGTGTCGAGAGTTGAACGGAGCTCATAAGCGGCTCCATCCGAATGGCATGGTCGCCACCTTCCGCTCCACACCTGGCTCAACAGGCGCGACTAGCTTCGACGGCATCAACCTGGCCGATCGCGTATGCATCACGCGACCATGCCGCTTAGCCAACGATCGAACTGGCGGACCTGTTCGACCTTGCTGTAAACACCGATACCGCGTTGTTTGGCGCTGCCCGACGCGACGCCAAACAGGCGATCCAGCATTGCCGGCGCCCTGGTCTCGTCAGTCGTCAGCACCGTAGCACCCGCCCCGGTTTCGGAAAGAATATGAGAGGCCTCGTTTTCGACGCCGGAAAAACAGATCACCTCCGGTCCGGCGGCCAGGTACTCGAACAGCTTCCCGGTGGCGCAACCGACACCGTCGCCGGTAATCAATAGAAGTTGCTGGCATTGCATCATCAGATTCAAGGCGACTGGACGCGGCACCGAGTCGACCGTGCTGTATGTGCATTCCAGGCGCGAGATGATTTCGCGCTCGATGGGAGTCAGCTCTCCAACAAACAAGGCATGCGCATGCTGGCGTGCCTCCGCACTCGCATTCATTGCACGTACGAAGCATTCCAGACTGCCGATGCGACTATGGTCGCTCGCGCTGATCCGACCGAAATGACCGATCAAGCGCTTCCCAGACGGCACATGCTGCGCCATCAATTGAGCAGCTACGGCGCGGCTGTCGCCATCCTGCACGGAGAAGTCATCCGGATCGTAGCCATTGGGCATCAGCCCGACCTTTTTCTTCGGGTAACGCCGTTCGAAATCGCTCACCAGCGCGCGGCTCACCGTCGTCACCAGGCCAGATGCCGTAACAACCCGGCTCTCGACCAGTTGGCGCAACAGCGCACTGAGCCTGCCCTGCCGCCCCAGCGCCTCGAAGGTCAGGCCGTCCCTGAAATCCTGCAGGCAAGGGATGCGATGCTTTGCCGACAGGCAACGGGCAGCAACCAGCGCGTCGATGGGCGAATAGGTACCGATAACGACGCAAGCCTCGCCTTCGGCAAGGCGCGCACGGCATAACGCATCGGCCGCTTCCAGCGCGTTGATCAGCCAGGTATCGCTACTGCGTCCGAGCACACGATTGGTCGCCGCCGCCAAAAATGGCGTGGGCGACGCAAAAGCCGACAGCAACGACAATAACGAGCTGGTCGCCGACGACTCCGAGCCGACGCAATGCCCGCGAAAATTCATCACGTTGATGTCGTTGAAAGCTTCATCGCCTCCGACCGGCATGTTTGTCTCAACGGCATCCTGGCCAGTCGTGCGCGAAAAGATGAAGACCCGGTACTTCTGGAAATCCAGATACTTCAACAGGCCCTTGAATCGCTGCGACGCGATGTTGTTGGCCGTGTGATGCGTGGCAAACACGAACAGGTTGATTTTCTTGGGGTCGGTCTTGTTCAACATGGCATCCTCGACGTATCAGTCGTCAACGCTGACTGCCGTCCTGGCACCGCTCTTTACCGGATGGCCTTCCAGAAGCGCTTCGATAACGAGATCCGCGGCGTGGCCTTTCCCGTAAGGCTGCACCGCCCCGGAAATCTCGCATGCCAGCATCTGCTCATACGCCTGCCCGATGGCCACGGACGACGTGCCCACGATGCGATTGGCGCCTATCTCGACCAGCTCCACCCACTCGGTCTCGTCACGCAGGGTGATACAGGGCTTGCCATGAAAATAAGCCTCTTTCTGCACGCCGCCGGAATCGGTCAGTACCATCCGGCAATTCGCTTCCAACCAGACCATCTCGAGATAACCGACCGGGTCGATCACCCGAACATTGTCGGGAAAATGGATGCCCGCCGCTGCCATGCGCGACCGCGTACGGGGATGCAGCGGAAGGATCACTGCCGTGGGCAACGCGGCCAGACCCGTCAGAATGCCTTGCAATCTGCCGTTATCATCGGTGTTCTCGGCGCGGTGAATGGTGCACAACGCAAAACCATTGTCGCCAAGCGCATCCAGTGCCTCGGTCGCCGGCCGCCTGGCCTTTTCCCGGTAATACAATGCGGCGTCATACATCACATCGCCTGCCACGCGCACCTTGGAACCGATAATGCCCTCGCTGCGTAGATTGTCCTTTGCGCCCTCACTGGGAACCAGCAGCAGACTGGCCAGGTGATCGGTCAGTACCCGATTGATCTCTTCGGGCATGCGCCGGTTGTACGAACGCAATCCCGCTTCGACATGGGCGACCGGTATATGAAGCTTGCTCGCTGCCAGTGCGCCGGCGAGCGTGCTGTCAGTGTCGCCATAGACCAGCATCCAATCGGGCTTTTCCGATAGCAGCACGATTTCGATGCTTTCGATCATGCGCCCGGTGTTCTGACCATGCGGCCCGCCGCCGATACCCAGATGGTAGGCCGGTCTTGGGATATCCAGCTCATTGAAAAACACATCCGACATGTTGGCGTCGTAGTGCTGACCGGTATGCACCAGGACCTCCTTTACATGCTGGCGGTGCCCGGCAAGCGCACGCGAGACAACGGCGGCCTTGATGAACTGTGGCCTGGCGCCGACGACGGTTACGATCTTCATACGCTCACTCCGGCAAGCACTTCGGACAGCAGCCCGACAACCTGGCGCTGATCGTCCCACGACAGATCCGGGCCCATCGGCAGGCTGATAACGTGTTCGGCCAACCAGCTGGCCACGGGCGTCCTGGCATCGGCGTCGAACGACCGATACGCCGGCTGCTCGTTCAGCGGTATCGGATAGTGCACAGCTGTAGGAATGCCTGCGCTCTTCAGTTCGCCTTGCACAACATCGCGATGAGGCACCAATGCGGTGTATTGCGCGTACACTGAACGGTTGCCGGGTGCCAGCGCCAACGTACGCAATCCGCTTAACGGAAGACCGACCTCGTCGCTGCTTACCGGTACGGCATGCGCAACCTCGGCGAGTTGTCGCGTGTATTCCGCGCCTAATGCGTGCCGCTGCTCTACCTCCCAGGCAAATCGTGGCCACTTCGCCAGAACGATCGCGCATTGCAGCGTATCCATCCGTCCGCCCAGGCCAATGCGCGTATGCACGTAGCGCTTGCTCTGCCCATGGACCCGGATCTCTCGCGCCGCCTGCGCCAGCGTGTCGTCATCGGTAAACAATGCGCCGCCGTCGCCGTAACAGCCCAGTGGTTTGCTGGGAAAGAAGCTGCTGCAGCCGATGGTAGACATCCCGCAGCTGCGTTTGCCGTTGCGCTGCGCGCCAAAGCTTTGCGCACCGTCCTCGATCACCGGGATATGGCCGTGGTCGGCCGCGACGGCGCAGATGGCCTCCATATCCGCCAACTGCCCATACAGGCTGATCGGCATGATTGCGCGGGTTCGGTCGCCAATGCGTTCTGCAATCAAGCGGGCATCGATATTGCCGGTGTGCGGCTCGACATCCACGAATACGGGCCTGGCGCCAAGCAGTGCAATGACCTCGGCACTGGCGGCGAACGTGAATGGGCTGGTGATGACCTCGTCACCCGGCCCCACCCCCAACGCCATCAACGAAATAAGCAACGCCTCGGTGCCGCTGGCGACGGTGACGCAGTGCTTCACCCCGACAAAGTTCGCCAGAGTCTGCTCAAGCTCGGCAACTTCCGGACCCATGATGTACTGGCCGTGCGCAAGTACCTCGGCGATCCTGCGGTCGAGTTCCGGCTTGATCGCCTGCTGTTGCGTCTTCAGATCAATGAACTGCATATTCGATCTCTTTGAGAATTTTTGCCGGCGTACCGCCGATGACGCATCGGCCCTGCGGAAAGCTGCGAGTAACTACCGCGCCCGCGGCCACCACGGTTCTGTTGCCTAGGATCACGCCGGGAAGAATCACCGCGTTCATGCCGATCCAACACTTCTCCCCGATCACCACGTCCTGACCGTCTTCGTGCTCGTCCAATGCATCCAGACGATGATTCGCGGTGATGATGCCGACGTTCGGCGCGATATAAGTCCCGCGGCCGATATGGATGGTGCCCTTGAAGTTCTGCAGGTAAATTCCGGGTGATTGGAAGTTATTGATATCGTCCGGATGGAATACCAGGTTGTCCGGATTGGACACATAACAAGTCAAACCGCTGGGCCAGGGCAATGGACGTGCCAGACGAAGAATGTTTTTCTGCCATACCGAGCGCACCGCCCAGAAGTACCCGCCATAGCTGGCATCGAAATGCCGACCTTGCAGGTACTTCCGCTGGAAAAAAAGCGACAACACCAGCTTCGTCACCGGCTTGATCAGGAAACCCGTTCGCATGAGCACACGCTTGATCATCTAAGCGGCTCCATCAGACGAATCTCCCCAACGCGTAACGCGCCAGCAACCCCAGAAGCACCCAAAGCGCCACGAAGTTGAAGCCCGACTTCAGCAACAGTCGATAATCCTGCAGTCGCAATCCCGCCAGATGGGAAAAGACGAAAAAGCACGCCAGATAAAACACCGCGCCGGAGACCGCATACATTTCAGAAAGGCGGCCAGGCAGGAGGGCAGCCGCGGCACCGATCGCTCCGACGCGCAAGCACAGGCCAGCGATGGTCAGGATCATCATGCCGCGCTGGCGATTGCGCACATGCATGACCATGGATACCGGCGACGACATCAGCTGCGCGACAAACCACGGCGTCATCCATGCGACCAGGACGCCGGCTCGCTGCCATTTCTCGCCAAAGATGAGCGCGAAGGCCTGCGGTGCCACCAGGGCGGCAAACAGCAGCGGACCAACGCCCGTCTTCATCAATCCACCGAGAATGCCTGCGGTGAACTTGCCCAGCGTACCGGCGCGATATTCTTCCGGCGCATGCGCCAGATAGACTTGAGAGACGGCATTGCCGATCAGATTCATCGGCACCTGGATCACACGCATACCCAGCATCAGGAAACCGGCTTCCGGTCCGATCGCCAGTGCAGCGATCAGAATGACCGGCAATTGAATGCCGCCGGTATTGGCCAATGCCTCGAAGGTCGAATACTTGGGGAAGCGATCGTACTCGTGAAACAGCCGCCGCATGTTGGAGCGGCTCACGTCATTCAGCGCCGCACGATCCACAGTCAATATGCGCCGCCCCAGGCCGACCACGCCGGCACCGCTGCTGATCGCCTGCCCCACCAGCAAACCGGAAGGCGCCAGGCCCAGCCAGCCCATACCGAGCTGTGCGCCCGCGCCGCCGATCGCCTGCGTCATCCGGGTCTTGGCGATGGTGCCGAAGATTTTTTTCCGCGTGGCCCAATACTGCAATGCGCTATAAGTCCCCGCCAGCAACACGCCGATCGGCAACAGCCACAAATAAGGCTGCAATCCCGGCTGGTGCAGCAACCGGGCGATCGCAGCGGGCGCCAACAGAATCGGCAAGGCTGTCACCACCGACACCAACAGGCAAAAGCCGAGCGCCAAGGCCAGCAGATTGGCCGCGTCGCCATCGATCTCGGGCATGGGTATGGCGATATCCAGGCGCAAACAGGCGGCCACCGAAATGATGCCAAGCAGCGATGCATAGACCGCCAGCACACTGAAATCCTGCGGCGAATACAGCCGTGTCAGTACCGGCAATACCAGTACCATCAGCGCCTGCGCGAACGCGGTGCCTCCAACCAGCAAGGTGATCGAGCGGATCAGCCCACTCTGGCGGAGACGCGCTATCTTTTCACGCAACGGCACTGCCCATCTTGCAGCTGGTACAGCAGGCCTGTAGTCGGACATAGCGTTTCACCATTGCCGGTCAGCGGCAGGTCGAGTTGTTCGCCGAATTCGCTCATCCAGCCGATCTGGCGTGCCGGCACACCCACCATCAGTGCATAGGCCGGCACATCTTTGTTGATCACGGCGCCGGCACCGATGAAGGCGAATTCACCGATGGTCACGCCGCAGACGATCGTACAGTTGGCCCCAAGCGTGGCGCCTCGTTTCACTAACGTGTCGCGATATTCGTCCTTGCGCTCCACCAGGGAGCGCGGGTTGTAGACATTGGTAAAAACCATGCTCGGGCCGCAGAACACGCCCTCTTCCAGCGTCACGTTGTCGTAGACCGACACGTTGTTTTGAATCTTGCAGTGGTCGCCGATACTGACCTTGTTACCGACGAACACATTCTGGCCAAGCGATACGCCCTTGCCGATGCGTGCGCCCGCGCAGACATGCACGAAATGCCAGACACGTGAGCCTTCTCCGATCTGGGCACCTTCATCGACGATCGCACTGGAATGCTGATAGAAACTCATGACATCAAACTCCTATCGAATCCCGGTTAAGAAAAGGATGGTAGTCACCCTGCAAACCCAACGGCTGCGCATTGCGGATCGTTGCAACCGTCGTGATAGCCGTACGATTGGCTTCCAGGCCGTAGCCGCGCCCAGCGAGGATTTCCTGGTAGCTGCGCGTATGCAAATCAGTGAAGCCGCCGGAGAACTCGATCTCCTTGCCATCCACGGTGATCGAACGATAGGTGCGCTGACCTGCGGCACGCTGTTCGTCCGGCACGTCCTCCACGTCCACCGACAAGAACCAGCGCGCCCTGGCGTGTTCGTATTCCAGGTAGCCGGCCGCCTTGGTCTCGGACGAGTAATGAACCACGTTGTCCTGCAGCTCGCCAAAAATGAAATGCAGCATGTCGAAGAAATGCACGCCGATATTCGTGGCAATGCCACCGGACTTCTTGGCATCGCCCTTCCAGGACTGCAGATACCAGTGACCGCGCGAGGTGATATAGGTCAGGTCCACCTCGTACTTCTTGTCGTGCTTGCCGCGCTGCACCTGCTCGCGTAACGCGATGATCGCCGGATGCACGCGCAGTTGCAGAATGGTACTGACTTTGTGACCGCTGTCGCGCTCGATTTCCTTCAGGCCGTCGATGTTCCACGGATTGAGCACCAGCGGCTTTTCGCAGATTGCGTCGGTACCGGAACGCAAGGCGAAGCGCATATGCGAGTCATGCAGATAGTTGGGCGAACATATCGAGATGTAGTCGAGCCGGTGACTGTGATTGTGGCGACGCAGCTTGTCGACATGACGATCGAAGCGCTCGAACTCGGTAAAGAAATCGGCCTCCGGGAAATGGCTGTCGATGATGCCGACCGAGTCATTCGGATCATAAGCGGCCACCAGCTGATGGCCAGTGTCCTTGATCGCCTGCATATGACGTGGCGCGATATAGCCGGCGGCGCCGATCAGGGCAAAATTCTTCATGCTGGAACGGCTCCGGGGATCGAAGGGGACAAGGCAGACGGATAGGTCATCAGGTACCAGCGAACAAACTGGCGTACGCCCTCTTCCACCGACACCTGGGGACGGTAGCCGACGGCCTCGATCAGACCGGATACATCAGCCTCGGTATCGGGTACGTCGCCTGCCTGCAACGGCAACATTTCCATGATCGCCTTGCATCCGAGGCACTGCTCAAGCACTTCGATGTAGCGCAATAGCTCGACTGGACGTTCGTTGCCGATGTTGTAGAGGCGATACGGCGCGTTGCTGCTGGCCGGATCGGGCGCATCGCTGCGCCATGAGGGATCCGAACCAGGCACGTTGTCCAACGTGCGCACCACGCCTTCGACGATATCGTCGATATAGGTGAAGCTGCGCTTGTGATGACCGTGGTTGAAGACCTTGATCGGCTCGCCGGCCAGGATCGCCTTGGTAAACAGGAACAGCGCCATGTCCGGCCGCCCCCACGGACCGTAGACGGTGAAAAAGCGCAAACCCGTGCATGGAATGCCGTACAGATGCGCATAGCTGTGCGCCATCTGTTCATTCGCCTTCTTGGTCGCCGCGTACAAGGTCAACGGATGCTCGGCGGACTGGTGTTCGGAGAACGGCATCGAAGTATTCGCGCCGTAGACCGAGCTGGTGGATGCAAACACAAGGTGCTCCACACCGTGATGACGGCAGCCTTCCAGAATGTGCAGAAAACCGGTCACGTTGCTGGCGATGTACACATGCGGATTCTGCGCCGCATAGCGCACGCCGGCCTGTGCGGCCAGATTGATCACCCGCTGTGGCTTGTGCTCGGCAAATACCGCTTCCACGGCCGCACGATCGGCCAAGTCCCCGTGTATGTGGGTATAACCTGGGCGATCTATGAAGCGGGCGAGCCGAGCCCGCTTGAGGTTGACGTCGTAGTAGTCGCTCAGATTGTCGAAACCGATCACCTCATCGCCACGATCGAGCAGATGCATGGCGACATGCGAGCCGATAAAGCCGGCCGTACCGGTAACCAGCACCTTCATGTTCACAGCCTTCCGTCCACCGCATCGCGCGGAAGCACATATTTCACGTCGTAGACCACCGACGTCGGTTTACCGAAGGCGCGGATGCCCTCCGCACCCAGCGTGACGAACTGATGGTGACCCACGGCTACGACAATGGCGTCGTAATCGCCATGCTTGGGTTCGCTGATCGGCGTCAACGCGTACTCATGCTCGGCCTCGGCCGCATCCACCCACGGATCGTAGACGTCTACGTCGACACTGTAGCCACGCAGTGCGTGCACGATATCCACGACGCGGGTATTGCGCAGATCGGGGCAGTTTTCCTTGAACGCCAGGCCCAGCAGCAGGATGCGCGCGCGTACCGGATTGATGCCCTTGCGCACCATCAGGCGCACGGCCTCGCTGGCAATGTACGGACCCATGCTGTCATTGGTGCGACGGCCAGCCAGGATCACATCGGGGTGGTGGCCGACTTCCTGCGCTTTATGCGTGAGGTAGTAAGGATCCACGCTGATGCAATGACCGCCGACCAGACCCGGTCGGAATGGCAGGAAGTTCCATTTCGTGCCGGCGGCCTGCAACACTTCCAGCGTGTCGATACCCAGCCTGTTGAACAGAATCGCCAGATCGTTGACCAGGGCGATGTTGAGATCACGCTGGGTGTTCTCGATCACCTTGGCCGCCTCGGCCACCTTGATGCTGCTGGCCTTGTGCGTGCCTGCGGTAATGATGCTGGCGTACAGCGCATCCACGAAGTCGGCCACTGCCGGCGTGGAGCCGGAGGTCACCTTGAGGATGGACGTCACGCGATGCTGCTTGTCGCCGGGATTGATCCGCTCGGGACTGTAGCCGGCAAAGAAATCCTGATTGAAGACCAGGCCGGAGATTCGTTCCAGGATAGGGATACAGACTTCTTCGGTACAACCGGGATACACGGTGGACTCGTACACCACCACATCACCGCGCTTGAGCACCTTGCCCAGACTCTCGCTAGCCTTGATCAAGGGCGTGAGATCCGGCCGCTTGAACACGTCGATCGGCGTGGGAACGGTAACGATATACACCGTGCAGGCACGGATCGCGTCCAGCTCCGCACTGAAGCTCAGGCGGTGGGCTTCGGCCAGCTCAGCCGCATCGACCTCGAGCGTGCTGTCGCGGCCCGCTCGCAACTCATCCACGCGCGCGGCGCGGATGTCGAAGCCGATCGTATCGTATTTCTTTCCAAATTCCACCGCCAACGGCAACCCGACATAACCGAGGCCGATGATGGCGATCCTGGCGCTATCCACTTTCTGCATGCCAATTTTCCAGAGTAGTTGCGACTCGAAATCCGGCCTTTATCGGCTCGCTTCGGATCGTGCACAAAAGCTCACTGGTCCGGTCATGGCATCCAAGCCCATTGATGATTACAAGCTCTTCTTTACTGCTCGCTGAAGCGCTTATACAAATTCCATATGCTTTCAAGCATTCGAGACGTTCATCACGGTTTAGACGTTAAGACGTCCAATTATATTCGACGGCTTTGACAACTTTGTGAACCTATGTCGCAGCCTTGTATTCATAATAGCCATACGAGTAGTAGCCACTACTTCGCTTTTGCACGGCATTGAATACAGCCCCCTTGATATCCACGCCGTTCTGCACGAATCGCTGCCTGGCCAGGGCAATTTCGCGAGCTTGATTGAGACCGAACCGCACCACCAACAAGCTGGTGCCCGCCAGATGGCCGATGATCGCCGCATCGGTGACAGCAAGGATGGGCGGCGTATCGACGATGACGAGGTCGTACAAGGGCATCACTTTCGTCAACAAATCGGTGAAGCGCTCATTCATCAGCAACTCGGACGGGTTTGGCGGAACCTTGCCACCCGAGATGTAGTGCAGGTTCGGTAGCGACGGCACAGACCGGATCGCCGTAGCCAGCTCGATGCTCCCGGCAATCAGATCGGACAATCCCTTTTCGTGTGGGCCGCCCATGACCTTGTGCAACGTACCCTTGCGCATGTCGCCATCGATCAAAAGCACGCGCTGGCCGGCCTGGGCGATCACCGCGGCAAGATTGGACGAGATGAACGTCTTGCCCGCCCCCGGACTGGCGCCGGAAATCATCAGCACATTGTTCTTGGCCTCTAGCCGTGCGAAATGCAGGCTGGTGCGCAGGCTGCGTATCGCCTCGGTGGCCAGATCGGCCGGCTCGTTGACTGCCAACAGATGGGGCTGGCCTTCAGTACGCCGCCGATGGCCATCGGCCATCACCGCACGCTCGATGCTGCTGATCGGAATCGAGGCATACACCGGCAGTCCCAACTGCTCGATGACGGAAGGGTCTTCCACGCCACGGTTGAGCATCTGCCGCACGAGCACAATGCAAACCGACAGGAACACGCCCAGCAACGTGCCGCCGATGCTCACTATCGCGCGCTTGGGCTTGACCGGATGAGTGACATCCACCGCCGCCTTGTCGACGATATGCACATTGCCAACCTTGCCGGCTCGCGCGATGTCCAGCTGCTGCTCCTGGCTGACCAGTCCGGTATAGGTCTGGTTACTGACCTCGACGTCGCGGGTGAGTTTGAGTAGTTGCTGCTGGGTGTCCGGCAGATCGCCGACCTGCTTCTCCACCGCGGCTTTCTGCGCCTGCATATCGCTGATCTGCTGCATCAGCGCCTTGTAGGCCGGGTGATCCGGCGTGAAACGGCGATCGATGTCCGCTTTTTGCATCTGCAGTTGCTGAATACTGCTGCCGATGGTGACGCTCTGATCCAGCAGACTCTTGGTCTGCATGGTGATATCCACCGAGTGCGCCTTGATCTGGTACGCATTCAAGGCGGCCTGCGCCCGGTCGGTTTCGGCCCTCACCTTGGGCAACTGCTCCTGCACGAACTCCAGGCTCTTGGCTGCCTCGGCGGCATTCCACTCGACATTCTGACGCACGTACCACAAGCACACTTGATCGAGCAGCGCGGTGGCCATGATCGGGCTGGCATTGTCATAGGACAGCCCGATGATGCCCGAGTCCTTGCCCTGCTCGGTCGCCTTGATCGCCTGCTGCAACGCGTTGATCGTGGTAAGCGCGCGGTTGCGCTGCACATCGAAGCGAGTCCCGGGATTCGCACGCAAGGTCGACACCAGCATGGTCACGCCGCGTTCGCTCGCCACCTTTCCAACCACCCCTTCGAGCAAGGGCTGGCCTTTGTCGTCCAGCAAACGGTAGCTGCCCGTGTCCCCGGCAACCAGCATCAGACGCTTGCCGAGCAGATCGTTGCGCAGATCGATCTGCTGCAACTCCAGTTGCGCGCCACCCCAGTCATAGCTGCTCAGACCCAGCCACGGACTGGCCAACTCGCCTGGATGGGCGTTCCGATAGCGCCGCGCTACGCCGCCACCGAACATCGGAAAATGGCGTGGCTCAACCACGATATCCAGCTTGAGATCGTCCACCGCATGGCCAATCACGGCACGCGAGGTGATCAGGGCGATTTCGGTGGTCGCCTCCGAATTGGAAGCCCCCAGGGTCTGCGACAGCGCACTGAGACCCGGAAGATCCGGCACTTTCTGCTCGACCTGCACGAGCGCATCGGCCTGGTAGATCGGCGTTGCCAACAGTGCATAAGCCACGCTGCAGAGCATGAACAACCCGGTGATGATCAGGATCAACCATTTGTTATCCACCAGCGTGCCAAGCATGGCACCCAGGTCGATCTCATCGTTCTCTGGTGCAGCGTTACTGATATTTGACATAGAGAGCTTTTGAAGAGGAAGGGGATTTGAGATCAGCCCGCCATCCATGCATTGCCAGCACCGAAGCCTGCCTGCATACAAATGAATGCGCGCAGTCCATCCACGAGCGAGCGACAGCATCGCGCCGTGAGCGGCTCGGGTTGGATCCTAAGTAGCGCGTCATTGCTTGCTGAACAACGAAAGCAGGCTCGCTGCAATGTGCAGCTCGCGCTCTATCGATTGATCCGCATGGCAGATCGATGCGAATCGCTTCGAGATACGAGCGGGCACTCATAGATACGGCAGCCAGCTCGATACGCCCTGATCGATCAGCCGATAGACATGCTCGAATGCAGGTCGCTGTTGACCGTACGGATCCGGAATGTCCCGTTCGTCCTGCCACTTGCCCAGCAGGAACACCTTTCCGCTAACCTCCGGCGTACTGCGGGCGATGTTTGCCGCGTGCGCCTTCTCCATGACCAGCACCAGCTCGGCCTGCCGCAGCATGTCCGGACTGAGCTGCTTGCCACGATGCGCACTGGCGTCGATGCCATGTTCACGCAGCAACTGCGCCGCCGTGACATCCATGGGGCGATCGCCGAGCGCACCCAAGCCTGCGCTGGACACGCCTGCATCGCTATCGGTCAGTCGATTTCGTAGCAAATATTCTGCCGTGGGGCTGCGGCAGATATTGCCCACACAAACGAGCAAGATACTTCGGAACACAACGATCGCCTAACTTCTACAAATAGGATGTGGAGTCCGCATGGACAGCGTGAATCTCGACATCCCCTGTTTCGTCGATCTTGCATTGCCGGTTCACATCTAGGCCATCCTAGACGAAGACTGGATGGTATTGCGGAACTCAATCCACAGTTTGATCTTCGCGCATCGCCATACAGCTTCCGTTATGGCGATGCTCGATATGTTGAAAGGTCAAACGATGCTTGCAGCAGTGAAGCGGCCCTGATTTCGGCTGTTTTTTGGCACTTTTACAACGGAAGGCACAGCCGGCTTCTCAGTGCCTTCACTTGAATTTCACCGTCGTGAACGAGCTTCACCTCATTCATATGACGCGATCTTTGTTTTTTCGTTGCGTGGATTTCGGCGGTCTCGACACGTACCGAAGCCATGTCATCGAGCATGAATATCCTGCTCGACAACATGTCGATCTCGTGACTACCGATCAGCGACGTACCCGCTGCCTCCGTTTGGATAGGTGCGTCTTCAAACCGTCGGCGCCGGTCACAAAGTCAGCTTTGGCCCAATCGGCAAACCTCAGTCCGTGTGACGGCCGTTCTGGGTGCGGTCTTCAGTGACTTTCTATTCGAGCGACTGAACGAAGCGATGGCGCGCTCCTGACGGAGCTAATGCGCCCAGGGCGAACTCAAAATGATGCTGCAGATATTCACCCTCTGAAACCCAGGCTCCCTGAACGCAATGAAGTCGTCGTTGAAGGTGCCAAACGTAGTCGCAGGACGATCCTTCAAACCCTCATGAAAGGCATCGATGATGCGCTGCTTGAAACCCTCGCCGCGAGGATGGGCTGCCACCACGGCTTCATGCTCCTCCTCCGTAAACTGATCGTACGAGCGGCCCGCTACGTCCATGCCTGCAGCCAGATGAAGCAGTGCCGCCTCCGCGTGCAGGAATTCGGGGACTCCAGGTGTCGTGTGGACCGCGATGGCCGTCCATACCTTTTGAATGTCCCCTTCCGGAATGCCGTGACGCTTCAAGAAGTCGCGCGCGGCGTTGGCTCCATCCACTTCGAAACGCAGCGAACTTCCATGGAAGTCTTCTGTAAGACCGAAGTCATGAAACATCGCTCCGGCATAGAGCAACTCCGGATCGAAGACTATGCCTTTGCGCTGCGCACTCAGCGCACCCCAAAGGTAGACCCGCATCGAGTGCTGAAACAAGATGTCGCTTGCCGTGTCCCGGAGGAGTTGTGTCGCCTCGCGGGCGATCACGCTGTCGGGGATGCGTATCCCCAGGATAGTGGATGGCATGGTTGCTCTAGTCGAAAACCTATTTCTGCGGCGTCGTCAGCGGGGTATCGCCGGTGTCGACGACAAACACGGCGAGCAACTTGGCCGGCTCGCTCTTGCTTGCGTTGCGGCTGATCCGATGATGGGCGCCGGGTTCTTCGTAGAAAGCCTGGCCGGCTGTGTAAATGCGTGCAGGCTGGTTATCCACCTGGCTTTCGATTGCGCCCGATACGACATAGGCATAGATGAAAGCCGACTTTGCGTGGCTATGCGGCAGCGACGCGCCTCCAGGCGGATACGCCACTTCGACGGCAACGAGGGACTTGCCGGGGATATTGGTGATGGAATGCGAAAAGTTGGGCGTGACCGTGCCATCCGGCGTGTGCGCACTTGCCGCCGCTGATAGCAGCGCGGTGGTAGCCAGCAGAGTGGAAAAAAGAAACCTTGTCTTCATGGGCATTCCTCGTGAAAAGGATGATCCTGCGCCCGGTTCAGGCACATACAAAAGAACCAGAAACCCAATTTTGGGATGTACCAGAAAAATCAGGCTCGCTTGAAGTGATTCATTGCTCGTTTCCGGCTACTGCGGGGTGATGACAAGACGCGCCACCCTTTTGAGCTTCGAAATATTCCAATATGATGTCGTTTGCTGGGCGTCTCACTGCGACGAGCTACGCCCCGATAGGATATAAGGCCGCAAAGCACGGCAGGATCAGGAACTCCATTCATGCAAACGATTAAAACGATCGCTATAAGCCTCGCCCTCCTCGCCTGTGGCACCGGGGCCATGGCCGCAGACAGCACCAGCCAGGTTATCAAGCGTCAGGCGCCTAGCGGCATTAACGCCAGCTTCTATACATGTATCGACAAGGCCGGCTCGGATACCGTGGCCACCAGCGCCTGCCTGTCCGCCGAGAAAAAGGCACAGGACACCCGGCTCAACACGACTTATAAAGCCCTGCTCGCCAAGCTCAACGGCAAGGCAAAGGATGGCTTGGTCAGTGCGGAACGCGCATGGCTGGATTTCCACAACAAGAGCGGCAATCTTGAAGCTGCGCTCTACGGCGATGAGACCGTCGCCGACCTCCAGGTAACGCAGAACGAGATTTTCCGTCTCTGCGAACGCGCCAATACCCTGGACAAATATCTATCCATCGCGAACGACCAATAACCTATCCGCACTTCACGGAGGAATGTCATGTCCGGTCTTGATACACACGATATCAACTCGCTCGCCGGTGCCACCTACTTTGTCGTGGGGCGCGGTACTGAAGGCGGTCCGTCTTCCTATCATCTGTCCATCGCCGGCGTCACCTCAGGCACGTCCGATCCCGGCTGGGGCGACGCGAAGAAGATTGTCGCGGACAGTGGTTATTCGCTTGGCACCATCCAGGTCGATCTCGGCAAACGCGGCACCTGGGCGCTGGGTTCGGCCGACGGCGCCAAGCCGAAGCCCGGTGAGAGCACTTATGTGGATGCCATCATCGACCAGGCTGCAAAATACGCGAAAGACAACAACCTGAAATTCACCGATGACAAGGCGACGCTGCGTGCCGATTTGCTGAGCCACGGCAACGGCGAGCACGGCCGCAACACCCTCGCCTTTATCGACAAGGACACGCGCAACAGCATCAACGCGTGGGCGTCCTCCGAAGACGGCCAGAAGTGGATCCATAAGAACATCGACTACCCGCAGATCAAGAATGCGACCCAGTCGTCCATGGATATCCTGGACAAGTACGGCAAGAACATTCCGGAAGATCGCCGCCTGGAAACCGTCGCCATCCTGGCGAAGACGGAGAATCAGATCCCGTCGCAGGTCGCAAAGTTCGAGAAGGTGCTGAAAGACGGCGGCGACTATAACGCCGTGCTGGCGGAAGCCAACAAGATCAAGGAAAAGTACTCGTACTACGACGGCCCGAAGGCTGCCGCCCTGGCCGAGGAATATAAGAATGCCTATAAGGATCCGCAGAAGGCGGCCGCGCTCGATCGCGCGCATACCAAGGTAGGCGACCCGAATTTCAACCCGGCCAAGTCGGCCAACGACCCGGACATCAAGGACGCCCTCAAGGCGATCCATCAGGGTGGGCGCGCGCATACGGCGCCGGGCGGTCACGGCACCTTGCGCGAAGGCTCGCACGGCGAAAACGTCAAGACCCTGCAAAACGAGCTCATCAAGCTGGGCGTTACGGACGCGAAGGGTCATCCGTTGAAAGCTGACGGCGACTACGGCGCAGGCACCAAAGCCGCGGTCGAAAAATTCCAGCGCGAGCATCACATGACGGCCGATGGCATCGCTGGCGCGAAGACACTCGACGCCGTGCACAAGGCCGCGCAGCCGCCCCATGCCAGCTTGTCCGATAGCCGCAACCCGGGCAACCCGATGTACAACCAGGCATTGAAGAATGTCCAGGCCATCGATGCCGAACGCGGCCGCGCCTCGGACACGATCACCCACAACTTCGCCGGCTCGCTGGCGACGGCGGCTCGTGCCGAAGGCCTGACACGCATCGACCACGTCATTCTGAGCGACGATGGCAAGCGTGCGTTTGCCGTACAAGGCGACCTTAACTCGCCACTCAAGCAGATGGCCGAAGTGAACGTCGCACAGGCCGTTGCCAAGCCATTGGAACAAAGCAGCGCCGAATTCCAGAAGCTCCCGCAACAGAATCAGCAGGCGGCAAACGCGCAAAACCAGCAGCAACAGCCGGCACCGCAACAGCCAGAGCCGCAGGCTGCTCGCCGATAAGATAGCGCGGCCGGGCGCCCTGCCCGGCCGCTTTCAGGCTGTTCGCAACTCTATCCTTGACGGCCTGGTTGCAGGACTCCGCTGTAGCAGATCACTTCGCCCAACACCGGCAACGAAAATGCGACATGGAAGCGATATGCGCCTTCCTCTATGCGTTTGTATCCCGTTGAACGAGGAATCAACCACAGAGGCACGCGGATGCCGTGAAAACGCGCAGCGATGAGACGCCAATACCAGCCGCCCTCAATGACGTCGACTGTCATCAGCAACTCCAGCGCACCGGTCTTCTCGATCCAGTGACCGGTCGGCCAATGGCCGCTGGGAACAAAGCTCGAGTGAAGATGATGCGTGCCGTCAAAGCAGCGATGCCATTCCAGGCTCGTCGCATCATGGCGGATCGTTACATTCATATGATGCTGGCCCGCGACTACCGGCATGCGGAGCTTGCGCGCCATATGCCGGCCGAACGCACCGGCCGCACCTCGACCAAAGCACAGCGTCACCGGGCCACTCAGCTCGCTGTCGCGCTCATGCAGCGCCTGAAGAAGCGGGTGGAGAGCACCGAATCCCTCTCCAAACCATCCCATGACGGCACTGGCATCCCCTGTCGCATTCATGCGCGCTGCTCCTGCTTGGACTGGGAAAGGTTCTCGATGTAACGAATCCCAAGCAGCTTGAGGATCAGATTCCGGATCGCCTTGCCGATCGGGTAGAAGACTCGAGCTCGCCGGGCGCTGCCGAAAAGCCAGTAGTTGAGGCGATTGAAGAACCCGGAGGGCGTGCTGAGTAGTGTCAGGATACGGACGGCCTCGGGGCCGTAGTACAGGATACCTTCGAATTTGACGACCATGCCCTGATCGATATCGAGCCCAGCGGCGGTGATCTCGTCCATCAACACACCAGGCTGGCGCGCATCCACCAAGTGCAGCCGCCCCACGGCGTCGCGAATACGGGCATGCATGCAATAGGTCTTACAGACAGGGCATTCGCCGTCATAGACCAGCCAGACATCCCCTGTTCCGACAGATGTGCTCATGAGCGCCTCCCTTGCAAAACGATGGAAAGAACCTGTTCTGTGGGATATGATACATCAATATTTAACTAAATAGCTAATTAGTTATACAGATAAATGCCACAGATGAAGCTCTGGCGGCGACGGCCAGGACGAAGCGCAACATCGACTCATCCAAAGGAATCGTCATGCAGGACATAGACAACACGATCTACGACCGCATCTCCGCCACGTGGTGGGATGAAGACGGCTTCATGTCCTTGCTGCGCACTTCGGTCAATCCGCCACGGTCTGCGTACTTCCGCAAGGTGCTGATCGAGCGCCTGCATCGAGACCCCCATGAACTGCGCGTTCTTGATGTCGGGTGTGGCGGAGGACTCTTGTCGGAACAGTTTGCCGGTATGGGCTGTGACGTTACCGGCATCGATCTGTCGGCACCGACGCTGATGGCGGCTCGCCGGCATGCGGAGGCATCGGGCTTGTCCATCCGCTATCTCGAAGGCAGCGCCGATCGGCTGGACTTCGAGTCCGGGACATTCGACGTCGTTTGCTGCTGCGATGTACTCGAGCACGTCGATAGTCCCGATGCCGTTGTGCGCGAGATATCCCGCGTGCTCAAACCCGGCGGTGTTTTCTTCTTCGACACCATCAATCGCACCTTCAGAAGCAAGCTTGTCGCGATCAAATTCGCGCAGGACTGGCGTCTGACCCGACTCATTCCACGCGATGTCCATGTCTGGGAGAAATTCATCCGGCCGCAGGAACTGACTCATCTCCTGGACCGCCACGGCATGCCGGAATTCGAGCTCGCCGGGCTCTCGCCCGCAATGAACCCATTGATTGCTCTGAGTGCGCTGATCCGGAACAAACTGGGAAGGATGAGCTTTGCCGAACTGGGCGCACGGATCAAACTCAAGCAGAGCAGCGATCTCTCCATTTCCTATATGGGCTTTGCCTTGCGTCCATCATGTAAGGTCGACTGATCTCCTGGAGATGGGCCACTCCCTAAACATCTTCAATTACTGAAGCCCCTCGGCAGCGAGCGCCTTCTGCACGGACGGGCGCTCGCGAACGCGCTCATACCATGCCTTCAGATGTTGCAGCCCATCAAAGTGGATATCCGCCTTGTAATAAGACTTCAGCCACGACGCCTGCCCCCAACCGGTCAGGGCGAATAAATAGGCATCGGCGACAGTGAAGGTGTCACCCATCAGATACGGGCGATCGGCCAACTGCTCATCGATCCAGCCGAAGCGCTTCTCCAGCTTGGGCCTGGCGGTGTCCACATACTTGCCTGCAAGCACCGCGTAGAGGAGCGGGATAAAGCCCTTGTGGATTTCGGAAGTCAGGAAGTTCAACCACTCCTGCAGGCGGTAGCGTTCCATGCTGCCGTTGACCGGCGCTAGGCCCAGCTCGGGCTTTCGATCGGCCAGGTATTGCACGATGACAGGCCCCTCGCGCAGGGTCGTGCCGTCGTCGAGCTCGAGGAGCGGGACATAGCCCAAGGCATTGAGCCGATAGTAGTCGTCTCCCGACTCGGTCGTGTGTTGCTTGTGGTCCATCTTGACCAGTGTCACGTCGATACCCAGCTCATTGAGCACGATATGAGGGGAAAGCGAACACGCGGCCGGCATGTAGTGAAGCTTCATTACGATCTCCAGAAAACAGAATGCACCACGGCTTCCATGGCGAAAGCGACTCTGTGCAGTCTAGATCGCAGGTATAAAAAAAGAAGAAGGCACACTATTGTTAGCTAGGTACACAAATTATACTTGTGCCGCTCACAGGGAGCCCTGCCTTGAAAGACAATGTATCCGGCTGCTCCGTCGAAGAGGCCATGCGCTTGCTGGGTGGTCGCTGGCGCTTGCTGCTGGTCTCGTATCTGATCGATGGGCCGAAACGATTCAATGACCTTCGACGGGACATCCCGGCAATTTCCCAGCGGATGTTGACTCTTGATCTGCGAGCACTGGAAGAAGCCGGTCTTCTGAAGCGCACCGTGTTTCCTACCGTGCCCGTCAAGGTGGAGTATGAGCTCACTGCCGATGGCAGGCGCCTCGAACCTGTTGTCGAGGTCATGAAGCAGTTCGGGTTGTGGGTAAAGGCGCGTGCGTCGAGCCCCGGCTTCCCGGTTGCGACCCGGAGTAACGGCGATGGTGACGAATGATCGATCTCAATGATCTTTACTATTTCGCCACACTGGCCGAACGCGGCAGCTTCACCGCGGCGGCCGATGCCATCGGTATTCCCAAAGGCACGCTGAGCCGGCGACTGAAGGCGCTGGAAGATCAGCTGGGCCTGCGCCTGATCGACCGCACGACGCGCCGCTTTGCGCTGACCGAGGCCGGCGAAAAGCTCTATCACTACGCACGTATCGCGGTACAGCAGGCAGAGCTCGCCGAAGGGCATCTACGCAGCCTGATGGGCGTGCCCACCGGCCGCATCCGGATGACGTGTCCCCAAGGCATGCTCCGTTCGCTGCTGACACCGTTGATCGTCCAGTTCATGGAGCACCACCCCGGCGTCAGCGTCGATGTCGTAGCGAGCAGCCGCTACGTGGATCTGATTGCCGAAGGTTTCGACATGGGCCTGCGATCGCACGAAGGCGAACTTACCGATTCGTCGCTGATCGCGCGTCGACTGGCGACACTGCAGATCGCACTGGTCGCCAGCCCTGCCTACATCGGCAACCGTTCGATATCGAGCCTCGACGATATCCACGGCCTCGACGGGTTGCATATGGATACGCGCAATGGCCCATCCACCTGGACGCTGCACGGGCCGGACAATCAACAATCCACCGTCCTGCTTCGGCACCGGCTGGGCTCGGACGATATCTTCCTGCTCAAGGCAGCTGCTGTCGCGGGACAAGGCGTGGCCATCCTGCCGCTTGACGCCTGTCTCGACGAACTGGCCCAGGGCAGCCTGATTCGCGTGCTTCCCGGCTGGGAAGTCTCCCGCCGAACCCTCAGCCTGATCCTGCCCGCATCGAAGGGACTGATGCCAGCCGTCCGTCTGCTGGCCGACTATCTGGTGGAACGCGTGCCGGCGATCGTCGAAGGCGCGGCCGGCCGCTAGCTTGGCGCCGGCGATTGTTTCGCTGGCGTAACAATCCTTTTCACTGTCCCGGCTTAATCGACGTGCCGCCAGTGTCTAACCTGCGCCTCCATCGAGAGCGCATTCGCGCTTCCGGATTCCCGAGGAGCCACATCATGAACCGTTCTTCTTCACTCAAACCGCTGGCCGCCACGTTCGCCATGCTGTTCGCACTCAGCGGCAGCGTCACCACCAGTACCGCTATGGCCGCGCCATCCGTGAGCGCCACCCGCACGGTCGACAACAACCTGCGCACGCTCTCCCGCAACGATACCGTCCTGCTGCTGGTCGATCACCAGATCGGCTTGCTGACCGGCATACGCGATATGCCCGTGGCCGATCTGAAGCACAACGTCGTGGCGCTGGCCAAGGCCGCACGCGCGATGGGCGTTCCCGTCATCGTGACCGCCACCATGCCCGACGGCATGTGGGGCCCGACCATTCCCGAGCTCACCGATGCGCTACCCGGCGTGACCGTCATCAGTCGTACGTCCATCAACGCCTGGGACGATCCGAACGTGGTGGCGGCGATCAAGAAGACCGGCCGCAAGCAGTTGCTGATCGCAGGCACGTCGCTGGAAGTCTGCGCTACGCTGCCCGCGCTCTCCGCCAAGGCTGAAGGCTACGACACACGCGTCGTGCTCGATGCATCCGGAACCTTCAACGAAGCCAAGCGCACGGCAGGCATCGAACGCTTGGCGCGAGCCGATATTCCCTTGACCGACTACGCCGGCGCGGCTGTCGAAATGCTCAAGGACAATGCCGATCCGCAAGCTGGCGCCGTCTACGGTGCACTGGATATTCCATTTGCCACCCTGGTGGGCCAGTTGGAGGCCGCCAAGCGCGGCAAGTGATCTTCGATCGTATGGCGGTACCGGCACCGCCGACCAAGCCACCTGTTACCAGGATATCCATCATGCATTCCCAACTCCCTGCCTTGCGCATCGTCGACAGTCACGACATGCGCATCGGCGATGGTTTCGAGGCCAAACATTTCAACGAATCGATGTTCGACGGGCTATTGGATCCCGTCGTGATGGTCGATCACTTCCATATGACCTCGCCGACATTCGCGCCACATCCGCACGCGGGTATCTCGGCGGTGACCTATATGTTCGAGGACTCCACCGGACCCCATGTCAATTACGACTCCCTGGGTAATCACGGACCGATCAGGCCCGGCGACCTGCACTGGTTTGTCGCCGGACGCGGGGCCGTTCATACGGAACAGCCCGAGGGAAAAGGCGACCACGTTCATGCGCTGCAGATTTTCGTCAATCTGCCCGCGCGCCTGAAGTTCTGCGAGCCGTATGCAGTGCGCCTGGATGCTGCCGACGTCCCTGCCTACGAAGCACCCGGAACAAGAGTCCGCGTAGTCGCAGGTCAGTGGCAAGGGTTCTCGTCGCCCGTTACGCTACCGACGCCGTTCCTGCTGCTCGACGGCTTTCTGGAGCACCGAGCGAAGATCAGTCACACGGTGCCGGAAGACTGGCACGCGACGATCCTCGTCGTGCAAGGCACATTGCATGTCATCGATCAGACGGGCCACCGTACGCTGACGACGGGCCAAGCCTTGGCCGTATCCGGAGCCGCCGAACTGGAACTCGCAGGGGACGGCACAGGTACCCATATTGCCTTGCTTTCAGGCCCCGCACTGCGGGAACCCATCGCCAAGCATGGCCCCTTCGTCATGAACACCCAGGCGGAACTCATCGATCGCATCCGCGCCTATGAAGCCGGCGAGCTCGGTCATGTCGATCTTGTTGCTCCATAGCATCCTGACCGCGGTGACTTCAGCGGATTCTCTTTATACACCCTCAACGATCCGAACATCGCGCTCCGCAGCTCCCACAAGGTACTGCACCGCTGCCTGATACTCGGGGTTGCGATAAGCGACGTCGGCAGCTTCGAGACTGTCGAACTCGACAATCGCTACGCGCTGCGCCATGCCGGACTCATAGGTGAAACCTGGCACACCCACTGCAAGCACCCTGCCCCCTAGTTCCCGGATCACCGGTCCAGCCGCCGCTGCGTATCTGTCGATACCAGCCTGGTCTGAAACCGATCGAAATGTCATGACCCAATAACCATTCGCCATTACTCACCTCACAAGGGCGGATATCGCCTTGAAATAATCTGTAAAAACGCAAGCATCACCAAACGGCTGATGCCATAAAGTCAAACTTCGAGCAGATGCTGCGCTTGTACAGGCAAGTAATGAATAGCCGTTGTCCGGCAGCCACTTTTCCGCAAGATGCAAGAATGCATCAGATCAGGAGTGGCGTTAGCTGCAACAATCCGCGGCTGGAGTCGCACCTGCACAACACTACGCAGCATCGACATTCAGAATGTCGCTGACAAAATCGATAAACGCACGGACCTTCGCCGCACGGTGCAGACGTGACGGAAAGATCGCATACAGCGGAAAACGTTCGTCCGACCAGCCTGGAAACAGTTCGATCAGCCGGCCGCTGCGCAACAACTGCTCACAACCGATCTCCATCACCTGCGCGATGCCGAAACCAGCTTCGCAAGCCGCCAGCAGCGTGCCCGAGTCCGACGTCAGCAACCGCCCTTTCACACGCAGCGTCAGTACCTCTTTCTTGCGCTGCATCTCCCATGGGTAGGGTTTACCGTTCGCCGCGTCGTAGAAGTCGATGCAGTCTCGTTTTTCGATGTCCCTCGGATGCGCAGGCTTGCCGTGCGCCTTGATATAGGCAGGCGAGGCAACCGTGATAACGCGCGTTTCAGTGAGCTTGCGTGCAACAAACGACCCTACCGGCGGCTCGCCGAAGCGCAGCGCGAGATCGAAGCCATCTGCCACCAGATCACCCACCGAATCGCGCATGATCAGTTCGACAAACAACTCCGGGTAGCGCGAGAGGAATTTCGCCAGATGCTTCGCCAGCACGATCCGGGAAAAATACGGGTCGATATTGACGCGTAGCTTCCCTCGAACCTTGCTCGCCGAACCGGCAGCCTCGATCGCGGCTTCCTGGATACCGGCAAGGTGCGGTCCAACCTGTTCGTAGAAGCGCCGCCCCTCGTCGGTCAACGAAAGCGTACGTGTCGTGCGCGCGAGCAGACGCGCACCTACGCGTTGCTCCAGGCGCGCCAGCATGCGGCTCACACCCGAAGGAGACACCCCCAGCGCTTCGGCCGCGCGCGCAATGGTGCCCGCCTCTACCACCGCGAACAGCACGGAAAGATCGGAGAAAAGCTTGCTATCGATCGCCATGGCAATTCCTGACTAAAAATCACGACTGAAAGACCATAAGCGATATTGAAGCATGAGCCGGTCAGGAAGATAGTCCCCGCACAGAAGTTTTGCTCGAAGCTCATCCGCCTTCTGCTAAGGCACCAGCGTGGCGGCGGCAACCAGTCACAGATAGAAGGAAAACGCTTATGTATGCGATCACAGGTATTACCGGACAGGTAGGCGGTGCGCTTGCGCGCACCCTGCTCGCTATCGGCCAACCCGTCCGCGCCGTCTTGCGCAATCTCGACAAGGCACGCGAATGGGAAGCCCTCGGCTGCGAGATCGCACTCGCCAGCATGAACGACGCATCCGCGCTGGCCGCCGCATTCGAAGGGGCCGAAGGCGTATTCATCCTGCCGCCATCGGAGTTCGATCCGGAGCCGGACTTCCCCGAGGCACGTGCGGTTATCGATACCGTGATGACCGCGATCGAATGGGCAAAGCCGCGCAAGGTGGTCTGCCTGTCGACGATAGGCGCGCAGGCAACGCAGACAAATCTGCTCACACAGCGCACGCTGATGGAACAGGCGCTGTCGAAGTCGACCGTCCCGGTTACCTTCCTCCGTCCCGCCTGGTTCATGGAGAACTTTGCCTGGGACGTGGAACAGGCGCGCGCCGAGGGAGTCATCGCGAGTTTCCTGCAGCCGCTGGACAAGCCCGTACCGATGATCGCGACAGCCGACGTAGGTCGTGTTGCCGCCAGCCTGCTCCAACAGGACTGGAAAGGTCATCGCATCGTCGAGCTCGAAGCCAGCCAACGCGTTTCGCCCAATGATGCGGCAGCGGCTTTTTCCAAGGTACTCGATCGACCGGTGACGGCGCAGATCGTGCCGCGCGACACTTGGGCCGAACTGTTCACGGCGCAGGGCATGAAGAATCCGCAGCCACGCATACGCATGCTCGACGGCTTCAACGAAGGCTGGATCGCATTCGAGGGTGCCGACGACGCCGTCGTGAAGGGCGAGACATCGCTCGAAGCGGTGCTGCGCGTACTCGCCAAGGCAGCCGCGTAACTGAACTCGCTCCTATCTCGCAGTGGAACGCTGAGTGGCTGCCCAAGCCGTAGAGATGACCACGCCGGTGATTAACGCCCCTGACTCAAAGCAGCAGCCACATCTGGTAATAACTTTCCTGTTACGGGGTCGATCACACCGTTGAAACAGGTGCCTTTGATGCCTCGGCTGATATTGAAGGTCGTGGCATCGCACATGGGCGATTTTCCGGCGGAATCATAGGAGTAATACAGCAGATAGCCGATATTGATTGGGCTTGGCATCGAACGAAGATGCTGAACGACCTGATTCTGAAATGCCTCGATCACCTCAGCTCGCGTCATCGGCCCAAAACGATGCTCGGGATCGGCCTTGTTGAGATCGAGCGTCGCGTTACCGCGCTTTGCCGGCTGGAAATACCACCGATGGCTCGACCAGAACGCAGAGGCCGCCTCATTCCACTCGGTAATCCATATGGCTTTTTGCCGGCCATGCGGAAAGGTGGCCGCCTGGCTGGTCAGTTGTGCCGTTGCCTGGGTAACCATGCCGAGGGTCGTATCGGATGATGGATAGATGTGCGTGCCATACCCGTCGACCAGGCTGGTGTAGTCGAATGACTTTCCCGTTTTATCCTTGAAATTTGCCAAGGCAGCGATAAGCGGGGCCGAGTTGCCGCTCGGGTTGGACATACCGAAGGTGATGAGCCTGGTATGCGGAAAGTATTCCCTGGCCACCCTGGCGAAGGTAGCCAGAAACGGGGCATAGCCTGCGGCAAAAGTGTGTACCTGTTCGGCGGTCAGAAACCACTTCCACTGGTGCGCCGCAAATTCCGATGTCTTGGGCATGTCCGCGTCGTTGCAGTAGAGGTCGAGTTCGTTGCCGATCTCGAAGGCGTCGACAGACTCGCCCGCTTGCTTGACCGCTTCAAGATGCGCGCGCAGGTGCTGCTCGAATTTGGACAGGTCGATCTTGCTTAGCGGAAACGTACCCCACTGGCAGCCACTTGCCGCGGGGCTTAGGTGATCTTTGGGGTCGAAGTCGCTTGCACTGGCCCCGACAACGGCAAGTACCTTGATGCCACGAGCATGCATTTGTCGAACCATGTCGACGAACAACTGAATATCCTGCGGCGTATCCCCGCCAAACCCATCCCGAAACCATTGTGGATGAAGCTTGGCTATGCCATCGAATACGGCGATTCGTCGTGCCTCGAAAACACCGTTGCCGTTGTACGGCCCATTGAAAGGATAGACATTCGGCTCGGCGGGCGGCGAAAGCGTCCATTCGGTGCTCATGTTTGAGCGGTCGATGCCTGTTTCCAGCTTCGGAAGGGCCGTGGCGTCGAACGCTTGGCCGGAAAGGGCTGTGAACGACAACGCCACGCCCAGACATAGCCGCGATAGGCAACGCGGTGAAATGCTCATCCAACGCCTCTCGTGAATACCTGGCGACATGCGATCGTCAAGGTGAGTATGACGCCATACCATAGCGCGCGGAGGTCGCCCCGACGACAAGTCATGCACTGAAACATCAGTGTCACACGCGAGCATTGGCGGCTGGGTCGTGTCGTCGACGTTGCGCTTACTTCAAAGATCTTCCTGCTCGTCATCCCTGCGCAGGCCGGGATCCAGTGGCTTCGATTTGCGGCTTTCGCGTGCGCCGGGGTGACGACGGGAGCTGAGGCTTTTAAGGTTCGCTCGGGATGAGCCTTTCCGGATCGATAACCACATATCGCATCCGTTTTCGCTCCCACGTATAGAGAACATGGACCAAGCCATCTCGGGTTTGAATAACTGCGGGATAGGAGTACTCGTTGCCTGGCTTATCTTCGAGCGTGAGCACCCTGCGCCATCGCATGCCGTCTTCGCTCACGGCAATCGCCAATGTGCCGCGGCCATCCCACCATTGTCGGCCGGGCAAGTCGGGGTTATAGACCAGCAGATAACGACCGTCGGCAAGCGACACCGCATCGATACCGGCATTGGGGTTGTCTATATCCAGCAGGCGTAGTGGCGACCAATGACGCCCACCATCCGACGACAGGCTCTGAAAGAGCTTGCCCTGGCGGGTCCGTCCAATCGCCTCGATATCGCCATGCGGCCGAACGAGCAGGCTCGGTTGAATGGCGTCGATGCCATGAGACGGTACGTCGCCACTGGTCGACCATGTCTTGCCATCGTCGCTGGAACGCTCGACATGAATATGCCAGCCGCCGTGCTCCGTACTCGACGGGCTGACGATACTCCCATCGGCCAGCTGGATCGGCTTGTTCTTGGTCGGACCGAGTATTCCCGGTGGCAAACGCCACGGCTGCGACCAATGCGCGCCGACATCGTCGGACGTCATGACCATGCCCCACCAATGCTCCGGGTCCGGACCGACCTTGTAGAAGAGCATGAGCGTGCCGGTGGCGGATTGAAAAAGTACCGGGTTCCACGTCGGTAGCCGCGAACCGTCCGCTTGACGTCCGTTAGCGACTTCGCGTGGCGACGACCAACGTCCCGCGATATGCCGCGCAACCCAGATGCCGACGCTCGGATCGCGCTCCTGCTTGCCGCCGAACCAGGCAGCAACAAGCCCCTGCTTCGTTTCCACAATCGTGCCCGCATGACTTTGTGCGGTGGGCGCGGGATCGGCGATAAACTCGCTCGCGACGATAGGCGAGGCGTTGCCGCCGACGGCCGAAATCGACACCGCGGCAAGCAGCATGAAACCCAGGCGAATACACCGTTTTATCGCCGGAATATAGATCGAAAAATGCATTGACATGGCCACGGACGCTGCCCTTTAATGTATTTTCATTTTGGCCATCTTTACGTCTATTTGTAATTCTTTGGAAGGGAACGCATGAAACGAGTAGCTCGAACCATCCTCGGCGCGGCACTGGCTTGTGCGCTTTTTTCCAGTGCCGTTTTTGGTCAGAGCTCGGCGGACATCAAGCCGTCGCCGCAGCAAACCCACTGGCAGGACCTCGAGTTCGGCGTCATCGTGCATTTCGGCACCAACACCTTTCTCGATCGCGAGTGGGGAGACGGCACCGCCGACCCCAAGGTGTTCAATCCGGACCATGTGGACCCCGCGCAGTGGGCGCGTGCAAGTCGCGCCGCCGGCGCCCGCTATATGGTCATGGTGGCCAAGCATCACGATGGCTTCGCGCTTTTCCCCACCGCCGGGAGCAATTACTCGGTCAAGAACAGCCCCTGGATGCAGGGCAAGGGTGATGTGGTTCGCATGGCCGCCGATGCAGCTCGCGCCGAGGGCCTGGAGTTCGGCGTGTATCTTTCGCCCTGGGACAGGCATGAGCCGCGCTACGCTGTACAACCCGAAGGTTACGACGCCTACTACATGGCGCAGATGGAGGAGCTGACGCAGCACTACGGCCCGCTGGTCGAGTGGTGGCTGGACGGCGCAGGCAGCGCCGGACACGTCTACAACTTCACCCGCTACCTCGAAACCCTGCGCACGTATCAACCCAACACGATGGTGTTCGCCGACGCGGGCCTTCTCGAGTACGGCGATATTCGCTGGGTGGGCCAGGAGGACGGCTACATCCGCGGCGAAAACTGGAATGTGCTCGATCGCCATGGCTACCTGCGCTGGCGGCCGGTGGAGGTCGACACGCCGTTGCACGATCTGCACTGGTTCTGGCACCCCAACGACGAAGGCACGCTCAAGAGCGTCGACAAGCTGGTCGATACCTGGGAAAACAGCGTGGGGCGCGGCGGCCAGTTGATGCTCGGTATCGCGCCGGATCGTCACGGACGTCTGCCAGATGCCGATGTCGCCCGGCTGGAGGCATTCGGCAAGGCGTTGCAGGAGCGTTACGGCGACGCGCATAACCTCGCTCGCCATCATGTCGCCACCGACGACAATACCGAAGCCGCGCTCGACGGCAACAAGGATACGTTCTGGTCGGCGCCCGCCGGATCGCGACACGCCACGATCGAAGTGGACTTCGGTCACGCCGTCACCTTCGACCGCGTGCTGAGCATGGAATGGCTCGATGACGGACAGCACGTTCGCAAGTATGCGATCGAGATTTTCGACGGCAAGGCTTGGCGGGCCGTGGCTGGCGCGGAAGCCATCGGGCACATGAAGATCGACACCTTCCCGAAAGTCACCGCCCAGCGCGTGCGGCTGAATATCCTGTCCAGCGTTGGCGAGGCGGCGATCCGGGAGTTCCAGGTATTCAACGTCGAAGCCCGACCGTCACGCTAACGAGGTATCGATGTCGGCGCGCGGGCGATCGTCGTGCGATCGCCCGAAGTCGAGATTGGGCTTGGCCCCCATGGTGAAAACCAGATGCCCGCCCCGTGCGAGTTCGCCATGGGGAATCCAGCTGCGGGTCCAGGGCCGTCCCTGCCAGGTGATCGACTGAATATAAGGCTTGCCAGGCCCATTATTCAGCGCCTGTATGCGCAAGAGTTGTCCGCTGCCCGCATCGATCGTGACATCGTCAAAGAGCGGGCTGCCGAAGACATAGTTGCCGCCCACGGGATCGACCGCGTAGATGCCCAGCGCGCTCATGACATACCACGCGCTCATCTGGCCGCAATCCTCGTTACCGGCTAAACCATCGGGCGCGGCGTGGTATTGACCCTCCAGCAGACGGCGAACGCGCGCCTGCGTCTTGTGATGCGCGCCGACGTACGCGTAAAGGTAGGCAATGTGATGGCTGGGCTCATTGCCGTGCGCATACTGCCCGACCAATCCCGCGATATCCGGCGGCGCATCCGGCGGCAGCTCGGAGCTCGTGTTGAACAGCTCATCGAGCCGCGCCTCGAACGCTTCGTCACCACCGAACATCCGGATATAGCCGGTGACGTCATGCTGATTGAGAAACGTAGCCTGCCAGGCATTGCTTTCGGTGAAGTCGCGCCAGCGCGAACTGTGCCCCATGCCGCGCGGATCGAACGGCTCCGCCCATTCGCCATTGGCCAATCGAGGACGTATGAACTGCGTCGCCTTGTCGAAAAGATGCCGGTAGTTCTGCGACCGTCGACGCAACGCCATGGCTTCGGAGGTAGCGCCCGTAGCCGCCGCTATCGCGGCAACCGCCCAGTCGTCATAGGCATACTCGAGCGTCTTGCTGGCGGCCTCATCCACCTGATCGCTGGGAATGAACCCCATTGCGCGGTACTTCGCAAGGCCACGATAGTCGTCATCCATGGCACGCTGACGAAACAGCGGCCACGCCTTGGCAATCTCAGGGCCGCCCAATCCCTTCACGCAGGCTTCGGCCACGACGACCGCCGAGTGATAGCCCGTCATGCAGCCCGTTTCCACACCCTGCAACGGCCATACCGGCACACCATTAGGGCTTTCTTCGCCCATGCGGATCAAGCCGGACACCAGATCCGGTACGCGCGCAGGCTGCAGCAAGGTCAACATGGGGTGCAGCGCGCGATATGTATCCCACAGCGAATAGGTGCTGTAGTTGTGCGAGCCTTCGGGCAGGCGATGCACATCGAGATCCATGCCGCGGTAACGCCCATCGACATCGTCGAACAGGGTGGGCGCCAGCAGGCTGTGGTACAGCGACGTATAGAAAATGCGCTTGGCCGCCGTGTTCGTCGTTTCGACATGCACACGCGACAACTCGGTATTCCATGCCTCCGCCGCGCGTGCACGATAGCCATCGAAATCCCAGCCCGGCATCTCCTGCTCGAGATTGCGCAAAGCGCCATCGATATCCACCGCCGACAACCCGACCTTGATCAACAGCGGCTCGGCATGGGCATCGGGATAGCGCAGGACCGCTTTCAAATGTGCACCCTCGATGCGTGTCCCACCGGCCGCCGCATCGTCGCTATACAGCGTCGCGTCGGCGAATGGTCGTGATAGTTTCATCGCGAAATAAACATAGCGCCCATCAGCCCACTGATGGACACGCCGTCCGCCCACCAGCGTGTCGTTACCTGCCAGCGCGAGACTGGCGTCGGTGACTCGGGTCGGCACGCCCGGCTTGTCCTGCATGCCGTGCGCAAAATCGATCAGCACATGACCGGGCGCATCGCTGCCGAACGTATAGCGATGTATGCCCGCGCGAAGGCTTGCGGTCAGTTCGGCGGTGATGTCGGTGTCACTGAGCAACACCCGGTAGTAACCCGGCTCCGCGGACTGCGACTGATAGCGCGATCGATAGCCGCTCTCCGGGTGTTCGAGCGAACCAGGACTCAGCTGCACCGGGCCCGTACGCGGCATGACCAGCACATCCAGCATGTCGCCAATGCCGGTCCCCGAGAGGTGGGTGTGCGAGAACCCCATGATCGAGCTGTCGCTGGCGTGATACCCCGAGCAGGAATCCCATACCGCGTTATAGGTATCCGGACCCAGCTGGACCATGCCGAACGGCAGCGCCGCGCCGGGATAGGTATGACCGTGCCCACCGGTGCCGATGAACACATCGACGTACTGCGATGGCGCCAGTGGCATCGCAGTCGCACGCTTGCCAGCGCCTCTCTTGGCTAAGGCCGTACCGCCAAGCTCCGCACGTGCGAGCAATGTTCCGGCCATGGCGGCCTGCAGAAACCGTCGTCGTGTCACCATGCAACGCCCCTTAGTCTGAAGTCCTTGATTTTGAAGTGCCTGAGTTCAGCGGGGCAGATCGGCATGCCCGGCGATCGTGAAGGTCTCCGGCACCTGCGCCGCCTCCGGCTGTTTGCCACCGATAAAAAGTTGATAGCGGCCCGCCCGCACCGCGCGCACGCCATCGGCATCGACCAGGCTCAGCGCTCGCGGATCGAGATGAAAATGCACCATGCGATCCCGGCCCGCAGCCAATCCCACGCGCTGAAAAGCCACCAGCGCACGGCGCGGCGCATCGGGCGCATCGGGATACGCCAGATAAACCTGCACCACCTCATCGCCATCGCGCGAACCGGCATTGCGCAGCCGGACGTCTATATCCAGCGAGTCACCCGCCTTGATCTGCGTGCTCGACAATGTCGGCGCGCCATAGTTGAACGTGGTGAAACTCATGCCGTCGCCGAAGGCGTAAAGCGGGTCGCCGCTGAAGTAGCGATATGTCCGCCCTTTCATGCCGTAGTCGACGAAGGGCGGCAGGTCGCCCGCATCACGATAGAACGTCACGGGCAGACGCCCGCCGGGATTCATCGTGCCGGCCAGGGTCTGCGCTATCGCCGTGCCGCCCTGCTCGCCCGGATACCAGGCCACCAGGATCGCGTCAGCATGTTCCTTGGCCCAGTTCATCGCCACTGCACTGCCGCTCATCAGAACGACAATCACCGGCTTGCCGCTGGCGGCTACCGTCTCGAGCAGACGCTGCTGGGTCGCAGGCAAGCCGATGTCCGTGCGGTCGCCACCCAGAAAGCCTGGAACGTCGACCTTGAGCTCCTCGCCTTCGAGATCGGGCGACAATCCCACAAAGGCAACAACGGCATCCGCGCCGTCGACCGCGTCGCGAGCCTCCGCCAGCTGCGCATCCGCTGGCGCGATCCATTGCAAGTGGATCCCTTGATCTTGCCCGCTGTGCTGCCACTCCAGCCGAATCGGGTGTGGCCGCGTATTGTCGATATGCACGACGGCGGCTGGCGGTTGATCGTTGCCATCGGTGGAGGCAACAAGCCGATCGTCCAGATAGAGACGCACCGGATCGTGCCCGTGGCAGTCGAAGCAACGGTCGACATGCGCGACGAGCGTGTAGTCTCCTGGCCCCGGCGGAATCAGCTGACCAGTCCAGCGCGCCGCATAGTCGTCGACATCCAACGACGGCAGCGGCGCGACATGGTCGACGTCCCTATCCACCGTGGCATCGATACGCGTAACCGATGGCTTGCCGGACATGTCGCTGCGACGAAAATACTCGCCCTTCAGACCAGCCTCGCCATCGCGCCGGCCGGTTCGCAATGCAGTCGCCGGAATCGGCACGGGCACGCCTTGCGCAAGCGACGATCCTTGCGCGTAGCGGATATTCGCTTCGCCAAACTGAGCCCGCAATCCGGCCAGCGGTGTCACGGGCGAGCGTGCCGTACCGTGATAGTTGGCTTCCAGTATGGCCAGCGAGTCGGCATTGGGCCCGATCACGGCGAGCCGGCTGCCTGGCTTCAAGGGAAGCGTGTTTCGCTCGTTCTTCAGCAGGACCATCGCTTCCCTGGCGGCACGCAGAGCGAGAGAACGATCATTCGCCTCATTGTCGTGTGACGCCGTCGAACGGCTATCGAACAAACCCAGGCGATATCGCGCGGCAAACAACCGGGTGACCGCGGTGTCGATATCGTGTTCGTCGACCCGGCCATCGGCCAATGCCGCACGCAGCCCGGCATAGGCCACGCCACAATTGAGATCGGTACCGGCACGCAGGGCGCTGGCTGCCGATCCGGCATTGTCTTGACGGAAGTGATGAAACGCCGTCATGTCGTCTACCGCATCGCAGTCGGAAACGACATAACCACGGAAACCCCAGTCGTTGCGTAGCCGCTGCCCAAGCAGCCAAGGCAAGGCACACACCGGTGTCCCTTGAATGGCGTTGTAGGCACACATGATCGACCCGGCGTGTGCATCGACAACGGCGGCACGAAAGGCCGGCAGGTAGGTGTCTTCCAGATCGTGCGGCGAAACGTCGACGTCGAAGCCGTGGCGTCCGGGCTCTGGCCCGCTGTGCACGGCGAAGTGTTTTGGTGTCGCAATGACTGTCGGATGCTCGGGATCGCCACCTTGCAGGCCACCGATAAAGGCCTTGGCAAGCTCTGCGGTCAGGCGTGGGTCTTCTCCGTACGTCTCCTGGCCTCGCCCCCAGCGCGGATCGCGAAAGATATTGATGTTGGGCGACCAGATCGTCAGGCCGTTGTAGCGGGCATGGTCCTCGTGCATGCCGGTGGCGACGAACTTGGCTCGCGCCTGCGTCGCGATGACATCGCCAACGGCATGCAACAGATCCGTATCCCAGCTGGCCGCCAACCCGATCGCCTGCGGAAAGACCGTGGCGTAACCGTGGCGCGCCAGTCCATGCAGCCCTTCGCTCCACCAGTCATAGGCTGGTATATGCAGCCGCGGAATGGCAGGAGCCGTGCTCTGCAGCTGCGCTATTTTTTCGTCCGGCGTCATCTGCGCCACGAGGTGCGCAGCCTTCTGGTCGGCATCATCCGTTGTGGTCGCCGTCGCCGTTGCGCATAGCATCGATAGCAGCATCGTGCCGAGTATCGATGCGTATGAACCGATCTTGTGGCGCGCCCTTTTGCTCATCAGGGGGTCTCGGGCGATGTCGGATGGGGACCGAAAGATATCCGACCCGGCGCCGCCAACGCGCCACGAATCGGCGCGGTCGAGAGTACGCAAAGATCATGCACACCTGCGCGGCCGGACAAGGCCGCGCTCGCCCGAAATGGTGTTCCCGGCTCCGCCTTCCCAGGCAAGGGCAGCGAGGCCAGTAACGGACCATCGCAACGGTCCAGATGGATCTCGAACTCTCCATTCGCCGTCCGCGAGGCACGGGAAACGACCTTGACCGCATCGTGCGCCAAGCCGTAGTTGCGGGCGAGCCACGCTCCATCGATGACAACCGATGCGATGCCGTCCAGACGCACCTTGCGTACCTGCCAGCAGGCATTCATCACATCGACGTTATAGACGGGCGCGGGCGCGGTCGCATCGGGCAATAGCGGCACCCGCAAGCCCAGATCGCCATGGGGACAGCCCGCAAGATGCGCGCTATCGAAACTCGCCAGACTGCTCCTGTCGATACGTTGCGTACGCGCCTCGGCCAACGGCTTCCCATCGGCGGTAAACGGTATTGCCGTAACGGTGACGGGCAAAGGCAGATCGACAGGCTGACGATAGTCCGGCGAAGCAGGCCCGGGCGTGGAACCGTCCGTGGTGTACCGAAGCGTGGCTACCGGCGTCTGCGTGGACAACGTGACACGCACCTTGTCGTTCGACGATGCATCGGCCTGCCCTTCGATGTCCACGGCGAACGCGCTATCGGCGTAGCGAAGACCTAACAGGCGGTAACGGCCGAACTGCGCCGGAAGACGTTCGACAAAACTGCCAAAGTCGCGCTCCCCCAACGGCGTCCACACCGCCTCGGCGAGTGCGTCCATGCGCGGAAACACCGCGTGCTGAATCTGCCAGGGCGCGGTCAGGTACTCCGTCCACACATTCGCCTGCGCACCGAGAACATGTTTGGACTGTTCCGCGGGAATCTGCGGCGGCATCGCTTCGAATTTATAGACGTCGGCCAGGCGTTGAACCCCTAGCCGGCCTGACGGCTCGTCGCTGCGATGGCTCTGCAGATTGTCGAAGTAAAGGGTGGGCGCCGGCGACAACACGACGTCATGCCCCATACGTGCCGCATCGATGGCGCCCTGGATGCCGCGCCATGACATCACGGAAGCCGAGGGCGGCAGGCCACCTTCGAGAATTTCGTCCCAACCGATCAGACGCCGGCCATGCTGGGTGAGATAAACACCCATGCGCTCGATAAACCAGGTTTGCAGCGCCTTCTCGTCCTTGATGCCCAGCGCCCGCATGCGCGCCTGCACCGCCGGCGAGGCTTGCCATTGATCCTTGATCGCCTCGTCACCGCCGACGTGGATGAAGGTCGATGGGAAAAGCTCCATGACTTCGTCCAGCACGTTGTGCAGGAAGGTGATCGTATGTTCGTCGACGTTGAACAGATACGGGTTGACACCCCAGTCGATGGAAACCGCGGGGCGCTCGCCGGTCACGCCGATGTCGGGATACGCCGCAACCGCCGCCTGGGCGTGCCCGGGCATGTCGATTTCCGGAACGACCGTAATGTGTCGAGCCGCGGCGTATGCGACGACATCGCGCACCTGTGCCTGCGTGTAGTAACCGCCATAGGTCGCCGCCGCGGACTCGCTGAGCGGTCCCGGAGGTTTACGCCAGGCGCCGATCTCGGTCAGCTTGGGATAGCGTCGGATCTGCAGGCGCCATCCCTGGTCGTCAGTGAGATGCCAATGAAAGACGTTGAGCTTGTGCTGTGCCATGGCATCGAGGACGACCTTGATATCGTCCGGCGACTGAAAATGGCGCGCGGAGTCGAGCATGAGCCCGCGCCAGGCAAAGCGTGGCCAGTCCGCCACATGCAGCAGGGGTAAGGACACGGCGCCTTTGGCGGTATCGGGCGTCAGCAATTGCCACGCGCTGATCGCCCCGTAGAAGAGTCCGGCGGCATCGCGCGAAACAATACGTACCCCATCGGCATCGACATCGAGGACATAACCTTCCGCTTGCGTAACCGCCGCATGAGCGTCACTGCGCAATACGATGCCGCCATGGCTCGCCGATGTCGCATCCTCGCGAATGGCAAGCCGCAAGCCTCGCGTGCGCGCCAACAGATCGGCAAGGTAATGCGCCGCGTCTGCAGCAGCCGTATCGTCTGGCGCGATATGAATCGTCGTGGTCGAGTCGACGACATAGCTGCCCTGCCCCACACGAACTTGGGCGGGCTGAGGAATCAACGGTGGGAGCGCAGCGTATGCACTCCCGCCCAGAGCCAACAGGCAGGCCATGATCACTGCCCGCGTTGCCGGCATACGAGAGCTACCTGACCGCATCGGGCAAAGCCTCCCAGACTTTCGGATCCTCCGCGCCGAGCACCCAGGCGCAGAACCCCTGCAGGTCATACTGCTTGACTACGTCATAGCGATCGCGAAAAGCGCGTGCGTCTGGCAAAAACACCCATTCGCGCATCTGGTCGCGGTAGAAGTAGAACCACGATTCGTGTTCGACCAGGTCCCACTGCATGGTGACGTTGAACTGCTTGGCCAGCGGAAAGGATTCATCGGCGTCGATATAGTTGGCCGAAATATTCGAACTTTCCTTGCCGTCCTCGCGCACCGGGTTGCCGGTAAACCAGTGATAGCCATACAGGCCGATGCCGAGCGAAAGCTTTTCCTTGGGCACGACCTTGAGCGCGTACTCCAGGTTCTCCATCACCCATGGCATGCCCGCCACCGGGCCCGGCGTGGTCCAACGCGTGTGCTGGTCATAGGTCATCAGGCAAACCAGGTCGAGCACCTGGCCAAGCGCCTTGAGATCATAGGCACCACGCCAGTATTCCCACATCCATTTGCCGAACGGCCCCCGCCCTGCATAACCCGGCGCATTGGGCACCACCGCCATCGAAAGTTTCAGACCGTGCTTATGTAGCGCCTCGGCCGTCTGGCGTGTCATCAGCGTCAAGGCATCGCGATCGGTCCACGCGATATTCTCGAAGTCGAACTGGAAGCCGATGAAGCCGTACAGCTTGGCCTGCAAGATCATGCCGTCGATCATCGTCTTCTTGGCCGTTTCGCTGGCGAGCAGGTCGTGGAACTTCTTGCGATCGCCACCGGCCGAAATGATCGGCATGACCGGCAGGCGATGCGCCTTGGCCAGACCCAGCACATACGTATTGGGCGCGCCGGAAACCAGCCCGTTCTCGTCCACGCCGAACCAGGTCGGAACGAGCACGTCGATTTTATCGATGTGCGCCTCGAACGAATTGATCGATTTCTGCGTCTCGATCATGTAGAAGAGCGCGCTCGGTGCTTTCGCGAACACGCCGAACGGCAACATGCCCAAGCAGGCAATCAGCATCAAAAGACATCGTTTCATGGAGCGGCCTTGAGCGAGGTCGGCGAGGACAGCGTGATGCGATAGACATAGGCATCCGTCCCGACGGGGTGAGCAGGGAGACGCAGGTGCAGGCCTTTCGCGTCCTGGGTAAAGGGAACGACGCTGCCGTCGCCCACGAGCTCGATGCGCGTCACCTTGTCGGCCGGCTTGATCGAGTGAATCGTCGCCGCAGCAGTCATCGGCCAACCCAGCTCGATCGCGTAGAGCTTGCCGTTGCCGGTCGTGAAGCGGAAATCCTGCGGCGTATAAGCCTTGGTCTTGGTGTCCTGGAAGGTCCCGCTCGCGACTTCGGTCGGCCCCTCGCCATAGGTACGCCACGGCTTGCTGCCGTAGATCGCCTCGCCATTGACCTTCAACCAGCGTCCAATGCTTTTCAACGTATCCTGCGCGGCCTGCGGGATCGTACCGTCGGCGCGCGGCCCGACATTGAGCATCAGATTGCCGTTCTTGCTGACCACGTCGACCAGCAGATGAATGATGAAGGTCGGCGACTTGTACGTATCGTGATCGATATATCCCCACGATTCGTTGCTGATCGAGGTATCGGTCTGCCAGTGCGTCGGATGGATGCCTGGAAGCTGGCCGCGTTCGATATCGAGCGTACCCGCGCCTTCCGGAAAATCGCCAAGCTTGTAGTTGACCACCACGCCGTCACGCTTTGCCCCTTCGTTGTAGTAATACGAAAGCAAGGTCGGCAAGGTGTTGCGGAAGGTCGGGTGCCCGATCCACCAGTCGAAATAGATGATGTCCGGGTGGTAGTCGTCGATCAGCTCCGCGGTGCGTGCCAGCCAATCGTCCAGCCATGCTTGCGAAACGTAGGTCCAGTCCGCTGCCAGGTTCTGATCATCCTTGCTCAGATGGGCCACCGCAGGGCCATAGAGTTCGGCATTGCGCGGATCGTTCACGTCCGAGTCGAAGCGGCGGCCGCCGTCGAAGAACCAGTCGTGCTCGGCGCGATGGGACGAGACGCCGAAACGCATGCCCTGCGCGCGCACCGCTTTTTCCAGCTGCCCGATGACATCGCGGTGCGGGCCTTTCTTCACCGCCGTCCAGTCCGACAGCGCGGAGTCGTACATGGCGAACCCGTCATGGTGCTCGGCAACCGGCACGACGTAGCGAGCGCCCGCATCGTGAAATAGTTGCGCCCACGCATTGGGGTCGAAGTGCTCGGCCTTGAACAGCGGAACGAGGTCCTTGTAGCCGAAGGTCGACTGCGGGCCATAGGTCGCCACATGATGGGCGAACTCCTTGGTCCCTTGTTGATACATATTGCGCGAATACCACTCGCTGCCGAACGCGGGCACGGAATAGACGCCCCAATGGATAAAGATGCCGAACTTGGCATCGTCGTACCACGCAGGCGAGCGATATTGCTGCAACGATGTCCAGTCGCTTCGGAAGGGACCCTGACCGGCACCTTGCGCCACGCGCTCGAGAATCGCCTTGCGTTGCGGCGCGAACTTGGCGCTTGCCTGCTGCCAAGCGGCATCCTGTGCCGCGGGAGATAGCTTGTCGGCGGTCGGCGCAGTCGCCGACTGGGCCATCGCCAAACCGCCGAGCAACGAGCTCACTGTGAGAGCAGCACAAGCAAGAGTTCGTCGCATCACGTTTGAATATCCTGGCTTGGAGGGAGTTAGGTGCTGCCGATGCTCAAAGGACGGATGTTCGAGAAGCCATAGTCGCCGGTTGTATCACCTGCGCGCATTTCGCCGGGTAAAAATAACGGTGCCTGAAAAAAAACCGGCGCAAAACACGTCTGTTTGCGCCGGGTGGAGCAACAAAGCTTGTACCTCTGTCATGGGCGGACAACGCATCACTTGTGCGATTGCCAGGTCGCGGCGCCCAGAACCCCTAGCTGTCCGTGTTCGACGACGAATACCGGCGTGTTCATCAGAAACGAGCGCATCACGCCCTTGTCCAGAAACCGTTCCATAAAGGATCCGGCCCGCAGCACGCTCGCCAGCTGCGCGAGAAATCCGCCGGCCAGGCAAACGCCACCACTGGCACCGAACGCCACGGCAACGTCGCCGCAAAATGCGCCGAGCCAACGGCAGAAAAAATCCACCGCTTCCACGGCGAAAGGGTCCGTGCCCGCGAGTGCCGCCGCGCTGATCGCGCTCGGGTCGGACAAGGGGGTGGAACATCCACGCACCACGCCAAGCGCGCGATAAAGTCGAAGCAGACCCGGACCGCTCAGTACGTGCTCGTAGGCTACATAGCCATCCTCCGGGCCAAGCTCGGCACGAATGGCCTGCTCCACGCCCGGCCGGGCAGCGAGTTCCATCTGCCCCGCCTCGCTATGCAGTACCCGCACCGGCGTTCCCGGTAACCACAACGCCGCGCCAAGGCCGGTACCTGGACCGACCACGGCGATAGGGCCATGCGGGTCGGAGATACCTTCGGCAATCATCGTCATGTGTTGGCGATCGATATGGCCGATGGCATGCGCAAACGCTTCAAAGTCGTTGAGCACCGCCACCGTGGTGAAACCGCCCTCTATCCGAAGTATTTCCGGGATCACCGGCCAGGCAAGGTTGTCGTTGATGACGGCCCCCTGCTCCATATAGCCGGCGCAGGCGAGCACCAGGGCGCACGAGTGAACATGATGAGTGCGACGAAAGCTGGACAGGATGTCGCTCAGTGATGGATACGCCACACAACGATATGTCTCATACGCAAGAATGACGGGTGGCTCCGCCGCATCGCCGGCCGCGACAAGCCCCACGCGCGCATGCGTACCACCCAGGTCGACGGCCAGGAAAAGCGAATCCACGCGTTGGCGCCGATCTCCGGTCAGGACCGGAACGTGTGCTGCACCTTCCAGCGATCGATCGATTTGCACTGGACCCCACTCCACATCCGACAACGTTGTCATCGCTAGCACCCCCGTGCCATGAGCATCCCGGCGCCAACTGTTCATTGGCGAATTCATTATTCACTGGTGTTGCATTGTACGCAATAGGCCGTATAAAAGGCTCTATTACTGTGCTGCGACGCAGCATATCGTTGCTCATATGTAAACGTGGTTTTCATACCTGTACAGCGAGTATCATTGCTTAGGGGTGCGACGGCGGCCACGGACCGCCTGACCCATAGCGGTCATTTTTTGTCCGCAGGACAAAACTCGGGAGCATTGATGTCGCTGCAGCCAGAAGGTCAGGACCAGACGAAACCGTCGCCAAGGCGAGGCCTCGGGCTGTCGTCCCTCGCGTTTGGTGGCGCCCCGGTCGGAAACCTCTACGCGAACGTGGACGAGACCGGCGCACTGGCGGCCATCGCCCATGCCTGGCATGGCGGCATCCGGCACTTCGACACCGCGCCCTACTACGGCTACGGCCTGAGCGAGACCCGGATCGGCGCCGCACTCCAGGGCGTGGAACGCAGTACCTATACGCTCTCCACCAAGGTGGGACGCCTGATCGATGTCGATGCAGGTCGCCGCGATCGCAGCGATGGCTTTGCCGTCGATGGACAACGCGTTCATTTCGATTACAGCCGTGACGGCGTGCTACGCAGTCTGGAAACCAGCATCCGGCGACTACGCACGGATCGCATCGATATTCTGCTGCTGCACGACATCGGCGCCCTGACGCATGGCGCGCGGCACGCGGATGTACTTGCGCAAGCCCTGGACGAGGCGTTGCCGGCCATGGCCGAACTGCGCGACCAGGGTGTCGTTGGCGCCATCGGCATCGGCGTCAACGAGGAAGCCATCTGCCTTGAAATCATGCAACGCTTCCCGCTCGACGCCATCATGCTGGCGGGCCGCTACACCCTCTTCGAACAGGACCACAGCCGTGCCGTCATGGCACGCGCCGAGGCCGACGACGTCGCCGTGCTGATCGCCGGCCCGTACAACTCCGGCCTGCTCGGTTCGGAGAACGGTCCGGGAGATACGTATGACTATGTCCCGGCAACGCCCGAAGTCAAAGCGCGCGCGCAACGCTTTTATGACGTGTGCCGTCATACAGGGACACAGGTCGGCGCGGCCGCACTGCAATTCCCCGCGGCCCATCCGGCAGTCGCCAGCGTGGTGTGCGGGCTGCGTTCCATCGCCGAGGTCGACAGCGCGCTCGATCGAATGCGTGCAGCCGTGCCCGCCGCGACATGGAAGGCGCTGAAAGACGAAGGTCTGCTCACGCCCGAGGTGCCGACACCGTGATCATTGACGCGCATCGCCACTACTGGGATCCATCGCGACTCGAATATGGCTGGCTGGCACATGCGCCGGCCACGCTGCAACGCGCCTTTCTGCCGGGCGACTTGAACTCGTCGGATGCCTGCATTCTTGTGCAGGCGGCGCCCGACGAACGCGAAACACTTTGTCTGTTCGACCTCGCCCGGCGTACCCAAGGTGTGCTCGGCGTTGTCGGATGGGTCGACATGGCATCGGACGATGCGTCCGAGCGCATCGCCTGGCTCGCAGCGCAAGGTCAGGGCCTCCTGTGCGGCATTCGACCGATGGTCCAGGACATCCCCGATACCGAATGGCTGGCCAGGCCATCGCTGGATCGCGCTTTCGACTGCCTGCGCGATCACCACCTTGTCTTTGATGCACTGGTCGATGAGCGGCACCTTCGCGCGCTGTCACAGCGTCTGACCAGACATCCCGGGTTGCTTACCGTTGTCGACCACGCTGCCAAGCCGAACATTGCCGGCCGACACTTCGCCGCCTGGTCCGGCGCTATCGCGCGCATCGCGCAGCTGCCTGATGTTGCCTGCAAGTTCTCCGGCCTGCTGACGCTGACCGGTGCTGACGAAGATGGCTCCGCCATCGAACCCTACGCCGCGCACATATTCGAGAGCTTCGGCGGCGAGCGTGTGATCTGGGGCAGCGATTGGCCGGTACTGACGACGCACGCCTCTTACCAGCAATGGAAAGACCGCGCGCACAACTTGACCCAACGCTTTGCCGCGCGCCACGAAGCGGCGGTATTCGGCGGCAACGCCGCGACCATCTACTCACTCGCCGGACGCCTACCGGCAAACGACGTATCGGGAAACCTGTCATGAATATGCACTGCCGATCCCTTGCTCCATGCGTCAGCGGAGCGGTCGCATGAGCGGCCGTCTTGCCGGTAAATACGCCCTGGTGACCGCCGCCGGCGCGGGCATTGGCCGAGCTACTGCCCTCGCCTTCGCCCATGCCGGCGCCACCGTGTTCGCGACGGACATCGATGCCGGCAGTCTGTCGACCCTGGCCGCCGAGCATGATGCGATTGTCCCCCATGCACTCGATGTCACCGATCCTGCGGCCATCGATGCACTGGTCGGCTCGCTCGATCGCGTCGACGTGTTGTTCAACTGCGCGGGCTATGTCCACGCCGGTACCATTCTGGATACCGATGCAGCAAGCTGGCGGCGCTCCTTCAGCATCAATGTCGACAGCATGTTCCACCTCTGTCGCGCGGTGTTGCCTGGCATGCTGCAACGTGGTGCGGGCAGCATCGTCAACATGTCGTCGGTCGCGTCGAGCATCAAGGGCGTGCCCAATCGCTTTGCCTACGGCACGACCAAGGCCGCCGTCATCGGCCTGACCCGCTCGATTGCCGCCGACTACGTCGCGCGCGGTATCCGTTGCAACGCGATCTGCCCCGGCACGGTAAAAACGCCCTCGCTGGCCGAACGCGTACGCGCCCTGGGTGGCGACGAAGAAGCCGCATGGCAGGGCTTTACATCGCGGCAACCGATGGGTCGCCTGGGCGACCCCACCGAAATCGCCGCCCTCGCCCTCTACCTCGCCTCCGACGAGTCGTCATTTACCACCGGCACGATCCACGTCGTGGATGGCGGCTGGTCGAACTGATGGAAGCCATGTCATGAAATTGTGTCGTTACGGAAAAGCCGGCGCCGAAAAGCCAGGCATGATCGATCACGAAGGAACGCTGCGCGACCTGTCCGGGCACGTCAGCGACATCACTGCCGACGTACTGGCAAACGACGGCTTACGCCGACTGGCCGCGATCGATCCGGCCACCCTCCCACGCGTGGAAGGCACGCCGCGCTACGGCACGCCGGTAGCGCACGTCGGCAAGATGATCTGCGTGGGCATGAACTATGCCGATCATGCGGCGGAAACCCAGGCACCGGTGCCCGAGCAGCCGGTGCTTTTCATGAAAGCCACCACGGCCATCGGCGGAGCCAACGATACCGTGGTCATTCCGCGCGGCTCGGTGAAAACCGACTGGGAGGTCGAACTGGGCGTCATCATCGGCGAAGTGACCCGCGACGTCTCCATCGACAAGGCGCTGAACTACGTTGCCGGCTATGCAGTCATCAACGATCTCTCCGAGCGCGAGTTTCAACTCGAACACGGCGGGCAATGGGTCAAGGGCAAGAGTTGCGATACGTTCGGCCCGATCGGTCCCTGGCTGGTAACCACCGATGAAGTAGCCGATCCGCAGAACCTCTCGCTCTGGCTGGAGGTCAACGGGCATCGCTACCAGAACGGCAATACGCGCACGATGGTTTTCGGTGTCGCGCACCTGGTCAGCTACATCAGTCGCTACATGACCCTCATGCCTGGCGACGTCATCAGTACGGGAACGCCGGCAGGCGTCGGCCTCGGTCTGAAACCGCCGACCTATTTGAAGCCCGGCGATGTGATCGAACTAGGTATCGAAGGCCTGGGGCGCCAGCGGCAAGACGTCATCGCCCATCCCAACTCGACGATTTGAGCATCTTGGTTATCTCCAGCTTTTTGGTTTCCGGCACAGGAGGCCGGTCACGATGGTGAAAATTATCGCCCTGGAAACTTTCGACGTGCGTTTTCCGACGTCGTTAGCGCACGATGGCTCGGATGCCATGAACCCGGATCCGGACTATTCCGCGGCCTACGTCGTACTCAAGACCGATAGCCCCGATAAACTCGCCGGCTACGGACTGGTGTTCACCATCGGCCGCGGCAACGACATACAGACCACAGCCCTGGCTGCGCTCGCGCCCATGGTGGTGGGCCGGCCGGTGAATGAGATCGTCGGCGATCTTGGCGCATTCGCCCGCCAGCTCACCGGCGATTCGCAGTTGCGCTGGCTTGGCCCTGAAAAAGGCGTCATGCACATGGCCATCGGTGCGGTGATCAATGCCGCCTGGGATCTGGCCGCACGCATGGCGAACAAACCCATGTGGCGATTCATTGCCGACATGTCGCCCGAGCAGTTGGTCGAACAGATCGACTTTCGCTACCTCACCGACGCGCTCACGCCCGAGCAGGCGCTGGCGATACTGCGCGAGGCCGAGCCGCATAAACAGGCGCGTATCGCGCAGCTCGAAGCCGAAGGCTATCCGGCCTACACCACCTCGCCCGGCTGGCTTGGCTACTCGGACGAAAAGATGCAGCGGCTCGCTCGCAAAGCGGTCGAAGACGGTTTTCGCACCATCAAGCTCAAGGTGGGACTGAACCTGCAGGACGATATTCGTCGCTGTCACCTCGCGCGCGAAACCGTGGGGCCGGACATTGCGATCGCCGTCGATGCCAACCAGCGCTGGGACGTCCAGGCGGCCATCGACTGGTTGCAGCCGCTCAAGGACGTCGGTCTGGCCTGGGTCGAAGAGCCCACCAATCCCGATGACGTGCTCGGCCATGCCGCTATCCGGCGAGGCGTATCGCCTATTCCGATCTCTACCGGCGAGCACGGACAGAACCGCGTCCTGTTCAAGCAATTGCTCCAGGCGGGCGCGGTCGATCTGATCCAGATCGATGCGGCGCGCGTCGGCGGCGTCAACGAGAATCTCGCCATCCTGTTGCTGGCGGCGCATTTCGGCGTGCGCGTATTTCCGCACGCGGGCGGCGTCGGGCTTTGCGAACTGGTGCAGCATCTGGCGATGGCGGACTTCGTTGCCATCACCGGCAAGAAAGACGATCGCGCGATCGAATTCGTGGACCATCTGCACGAGCATTTCGTCGATCCGGTCAGGATCGTCGACGGTCGCTATCTCGCGCCCACGACGCCAGGGTTTTCCGCCCGTATGCACGATGCCTCGATAAGCGATCATCTGTTCCCCAACGGCATCGTGTGGAAGAACACCGCGCTGGCAGAAGCAGGCTGAGCCCATGAAGACGCCCGTGACGAATATCGCCGACCTGCGTGCGCTCGCCCGCCGACGCGTGCCACGGGCATTCTTCGAATATGCCGATCGCGGCTCGTACGACGAAACGACGCTGCACGAAAACCGGCGTGCACTGGATCGTCTGCAGCTACGGCAGCGCGTGATGCAGGATGTCGACAACCGGTCGCTGGCGACGACGATTATCGGCTCGCCGGCAAGCATGCCGCTGGCCATCGCGCCGACCGGTCTGACCGGGCTGCAACACGGCAGCGGTGAGATCCACGGCGCGCGCGCAGCGGCTCAGGCAGGCATTCCGTTCTGTCTGAGCACCATGTCGATCTGCTCGATCGAGCAGGTGCATGCGGCCAGCGATACGCCGTTCTGGTTCCAGGTTTACGTCATGCGCGATCGCGGCTTTACCCGCGAACTGATCCAGCGCGCCCGCGCGGCCGACTGTTCTGCGCTAATGCTGACCGCCGACCTCACCGTACAGGGCCAACGCCACCGTGAGATCAAGAACGGTCTCTCGGTGCCCCCGAAGATTACCCTGCGCAACCTGTTCGATATTGCCAGCAAGCCGCGTTGGGCATGGCATGTGCTGCAGGCTCCGAGTCGTTCGTTCGGCAATCTGGAGGGGCGCATCGGCGGCGCCGACAGCCTGACGACGCTCGCCCAATGGATCGCCAATCAGTTCGATCCGACGCTCAACTGGGACGACCTGGCGTGGATTCGCGAACTCTGGCCGGGGAAGCTCATCATCAAGGGCATCCTCGATCCTGAAGACGCACGACTGGCGGCCGCACACGGCGTCGATGCGATCGTCGTATCGAACCATGGCGGTCGTCAGCTCGATGGCGCACCCGGCTCGATCGATGTGCTTGCGTCTATCGTCGAAGCCGTCGATGGGCGTACCGAAGTGCTGTTCGACAGCGGTATCACCAGTGGCCAGGATCTGCTCAAGGCCTTGGCACTCGGCGCGCGCGCCGGGCTTATCGGCAAGGCTTTCCTCTACGGCCTTGGCGCAGGCGGCCAAGGCGGGGTTGCGCAAGCGATCGAGCTGATACGTCGCGAACTCAGCGTCACCATGGCACTGACCGGCCAGCGCGATGCTGCGCACATCTCGCCCGATATCCTCTGGCGTCGCACCTGATCAGTCAGCGCATTCGGCCAGATCGAAGATCCGTTGCATGGGCACCCATTTCTGCCCTGCCGCGGCCCACGGCAACGGTTGCTGGAACGTGGACATCAGGGCTTCCCAGGCCTGCACGCGTTCGCTGGCAGCATCTGCCGCGGCCTTGGCGCTCGCATCGAACGTTGGGGCCACGCGCATAAGCATGACCAGCCGGTTGCCGGTGCGAAAGATCTGCATATCGAGAATGCCGGCATCGCGAATCGATGCCACCACTTCGGGCCAGATACGATCGCTGCGGTGCCAGCGTTCGTACTCGGCGATCAGCTGTGGATCGTCGCGCAAGTCCAACGCCAGGCAGTGCCAGGTCATGCGGTGGCCTCCACGCCGATCCGGCTCCAATGCTGACGAGCGAACAGAAAGATCGCGACGAAGCACACGGCGGGAACGAGCATCGCATGCGCGATGCCTGCGTAGTCCGAGGCAGCGCCCATCGCCGCTGTCAGCACGGCGCCGCCGATGATGGACATCACCAGCAGCGACGCGCCGAACTTGCGCTCGTCATCGCTGCGTCCCTCGACACCCAGCGCAAAAATGGTCGGATACATCACCGACATGAAAAGGCTGGACGCCACCAAGGCGTACATGCCCGATTTGCCCGGTACAAAAGCGGCAAAAACGGACAGCAGCACGTTGATCAGCGCAAAAACCGCCAGAACCCGTGCCGGTTTCACATACTTCATAAGACCCGCGCCGGCAAATCGGCCGATCATGAAACAGACCAGCCCGGCGGTGACGAAGTTGGCCGCCACTTTATCGGCCGTGCCGGGCATCGTCGATTGCGCATAGCGGATCATGTAACTGAAGACGGCAACCTGCGCACCCACATAGAAAAACTGCGCGGCAACGGCTCCCAGAAAACGGCCATCGCGCAACAGGTCTCTCAGCACGCCGTGCCTGGCCGTCCCGCCATCGCTGGCAGCGGCCGCGGCGCGCGGAAAGCGGGTCAGCAAGATCAGGATGCCCCATGCGATAACGCTGATCCCGATTACCAGGTACGGCAGCTGTACTGCCGCCGCCTCGCTCTTGACGAACGCGGCGTGGGTGGCCGCATCCATCGCCGCCAGCTCCGCCGTCGAGTGCTCGACCCCGGTGAAAATGAAATGCTGGCCGATCAGCACGCCGGTAATCGATCCCAGGGGATTGAATGCCTGCGCGAGATTCAGCCGCGCCGCGGCCGACGATGCCGGCCCCAGCAGCGTCACATAAGGGTTGGCCGAGGTCTCCAGAAAGGCCAGGCCCGAGGCGATGACGAACAGTGCGGCGAGAAACACGCCGTACGTGGCCGACGCTGCAGCAGGCCAGAACAACAACGCACCCAGACCATAAAGCGCCAGGCCGAAAACCACGGCCGATTTGTAGCCGAACCGGCGCATGTAGATGCCCGCAGGCAACGCGACAACGAAATAGCCGAGATAGAACGCGCTCTGTACCAGCGCCGCCTGAAAGTCCGATAACGTAAACGCCTTCTTGAACTGCGTCACCAGCACGTCGTTGAGGTTGTTCGCCACACCCCATAAAAAGAAAAGGCTTACGATCAACGCCAGGGGAAACCAAGGCGTGCGCCCCTGGGAGGCATCGAGCGCCTGGGTCGGCGAACCTTGCGGGTGCATGTGTATGACCTCCTCCAGACGCTTTTTGTGGAGCGGACCGCCCCGGGACAAGGGCTGGATAATGTGCAAATATGAACTTACTATTCACCTGCATAACAAGCTGCGTTGCAGCATAACCGTAACCCGGTTCGGTACAAGCCGAATCCCCCGCTAAACTCCGCGCAACTTTCTTCTTTTCGATGCCACGGACCGATATGGCTGCCGAGTCACCCAAATACCGCGCCCCCGCCCTCGACAAGGGACTCGACATTCTCGAACTGCTCGCCAAGGCGGTCGCGCCACTGACGATCGCCGAGATATCCGAAGGCGTGGGTCGCTCGCGCGGCGAAATCTTTCGCATGCTCCAGGTGCTGGAAGAACGCGATTACATCAGCCGCCCGGATGGTGAGGGCGCTTATTCGATCACGCCGCGCCTGTTTCGCCTCGGCATGGAACAACCCCCGGTCAAGAGTCTGGTCGAGACGGCGCTGCCGGTGATGCACCGACTCGCCGAAGAGATCGACCAATCGTGCCATCTGGTGGTGCCCTCGCAGGAACAGATCGTAGTGATCGCCCGTGTCGACCCGCCGGGCGAGATCGGCCTGGTGGTGCGCGTCGGCCATCGCCGTCCGATATCGCACTCCGCATCGGGCTACGTCCTGCTGGCATGGCAGGACAATGAAACACGCGAGCGCTGGTTCCAGACCATGATTGCGCATGAGCCGAATCTGCGACGCCTGCCCATCGAGACGGCTATTCGCGACATTCGCGATGCGGGCGTCGCGACGATACCGAGCCAGGTGGTCGACGGCGTGACCGACCTTTCAGTACCGGTGATTGAGCACGATCATGCCGTCTGCGCGATGACCATTCCTTTCATCGAACGCCGCGGGTCATCCGTGAATATGGCGACCACTACGCGACTGCTCATCAAGGCTGCCGAAGAGGTTTCTCATCTGTTGGCGCATGGTCAGACGCCATCGTCGAGTGAGTGATACGGCGTATCAGGGAACCTCGAATAACCTCCTATTCGTCATTCCGGCGCAGGCCGGAATCCATTCCTCAGCGCAGATGCTTGCCGTAGCCTGCCTGACAAGCGTCGACTGAGGAATGGATCCCGGCCTGCGCCGGGATGACGATAGAAAAACTGAGGTTATTCGAAGTTCCCATCAGTCCCTGAAAATAGCCGGCGTACCCACCCAGATCATGCGTACTTCCACCTTACCCGGATTGCGTATGTTGTAAGGGTGACGCTGGTCGAAGTGGGCGCTATCGCCGGCCTTCAGCACAAACTTCTTTTTACCCACGCACATCTCCAACTCACCGCTGAGGATGTACCAAAAGCCCTCCCCCTCGCGATGAACGGTCGGCGCGGCAAGACCCGGCGGCACGATCAGCCGTAGCGCCTCCATCTTGCGCTCGGCATGACGCCCACTCAGCCGCTCATAGACCACCGGGGAATGCAGATCGATGCGTTCGTGCTCATTGGCGCGACACACGATCTGCCCAGGCGACGGAACGCCGACGAAGTAGTCGACGTCCACGCCCAACGCCTGTGCAATGGCTTCCAGCGATAAAAGCGATGGCGACGCAAGATTGCGCTCGACCTGCGACAGAAACGGTACCGACAAACCCGATTCGCTGGCCAGACCCTGCAGGGTCAGGCCGAGCCCGCGTCGACGATCGCGTATCGCAGTCCCGATGCTGAGCACGCCAGACTTGCCGGCGGCGGACGTCGCTGCAGCCATGATCAGGAACTATGGTCGGCGACGATCAACCACTGTGTTCCTACTTTGTGGAACAGCAGCGACGTGACGCCGGAAACGGTAGCGCCATTGTCTTGCTGCAGGTGATAGCGCCCCACGACGAAAGCGTATTGCGGCCCGACCTGCTGCACATCGACCAGCTCCAGGCTGAGCTTGCCCATGCTGGGACCCTTGCCGAAGCGTGCCGCATACATCGACTGGATTGCGTCGTAGCCCACGACAATACCGCTGGAACCCATGTAGCGAATGCTCGGCGATTTTTCGTAAACCTGCATGAACTTCGCCAGGTCGCCGGCCGTCCATGCGGCGGCACTCTGGTTAAGCGCCGTCTCGATCGACGCGCGTACCGCGGCAGCCGATGTTTCAGCGAGCACGGGCGAACTGACGGACAGCGCAGCGAGGCTGCAAAACAGTAGCGAAGTCGTTTTCATGACGCCTCTCGATAACAGGATGGAAAGCCAACGGTCGATAACGAAGCGAACATGGCAACGCTGACGATCCACGGGACCTGCAGGTGTGCTGCGTCGTCAACATGGAAGGCATGCTCCCCTCGCATCAGGTCAAATCTTTCATGCGTCTGGCTGCAACGTCCGGACGAGCGAATCCGGGTACAGCTTTTCCCCGGCGTCATCCTAGCTTGAATTCCTTGACGGCATCAAAATATTTTGATCTGATCAAAATCGTGCAAAGCCATCGGCTCGCGACCGATCGCGGACGCACTTCCGGAAAGACGTTTCCGGAATGGGGAGTTATCCAAGAAACAAGGCCGTTGCCGGAACGTCGGGCGGTGCTGCATGCCTTGCATTTCGGCACGAGCCGGAAACCCACGGAAGGCCACACTCACGATCGCGTCGCCCTGCCTGGGACAGACGCGGTTACAAGCAGGCTCAAGGCACACGAACGCTTCGATTTGCTAGTCAGACTGCCGGGGATAACCAATGAACAAGCATCTAAAGGGTGTGCTGTTTTGCACAGCCATCATCGCCACGGCGCCCATAGCGAACGTGGCCCGCGGGCAAGACGCGTCCACCAGCGACGTGGGCAAGAAAAAGGCGTTGCCTGCCGCGATCGAAAAGGCATCGGCCAGCACGAAGGACGCAACCACCTTGCAAGGCATCGTGGTGACGGCAGCCAAGCGCGAGCAGGACATCCAAAAGGTGCCGATCAGCATGACGGCGTACACCGGCGAGCAGCTCGAACGTCAGGGTATTACAAGCTTGTCGGATCTCTCTCGCATCGCGCCAGCCTTGAACGTGGCCTCATCCGGCCCAGGCGAAAACAATCTGATTATCCGTGGCATTTCTTCCAGCGCCGGATCGGCGGCGACGGTGGGCTACTACCTCGATGACGTGCCGATCGCCGCGTCCAGCAACGCCGCCCTGCTCTCGACTCGCGGCGTGATCGATCCGTCGGTTTTCGACATCGAGCGCGTGGAAGTGCTGCGCGGCCCGCAAGGCACCATCTACGGCTCCAGCTCGATGGGTGGCACGATCAAATACGTGACCAACCAACCCGATGCCGACAATACCGAGGCGCGCATCAAGACCGATGTGTCGGGTACGTATCACGGCGGCCCCAACGCGAACGTCAACGGCATCCTGAATATCCCGTTGATTCAGGGCAAGGTGGGGCTGCGCGTGTCGGCCTACTACCGCGACGACGACGGCTATATCGACCGCTATCGCATCGATCCGAAGAACTATCTCGCGGCCGACCCGAACAGCCCGAAGCAGGACAACGTCAACACCTATAAAACGTATGGCACGCGTGTCGCATTGCTGATCAAGCCGGACGACTCGTTGACCATCACGCCCAGTTTTATCTACCAGTATTCGCGGCTGGGTTCGCCATTCACCTACGACAAGATTCCAGGCAGCCTGGAAGATGCCTATCAGGTGCGCGACGTCAACGAAGCGAACACGCAGAAGTCGACCATCTCCAATCTGGCCATCCACAAGCAGTTCGACAGCTTCGAGCTGATGTCGTCGACCTCTTACTTCACTCGTAACGTGAGCTTGCGTGACGACAGCTCCAAGGTGGTCAATTACTTCTTTGGCCTGCCGACCGTGTATCCGGTCACCATGTATGGCGACTACAAGAACAAGGAGTTCACGCAGGAGATTCGTGCCACCAGCAACTTCGACGGACCATTTCAGGCGATTGTCGGTGCGTTCTACCATGATGTGAACGCGCCGCTGGCTTCGTCCATCCCCTACCCGGCCGGCTTCAACGAGACCTTCAATACGCCGTTCCCCGCGTATTCGACGATCTATGCCGGTACACGCCATGCCACGCTCGACGAATACGCCGTGTTTGGTGAAATTTCCTATAACTTCACCGACAAGCTCAAAGGCAGCGTCGGCTTGCGCGCCTTCGAGGTAAAGCAGTCGTTCGCACAGACCGGAGATGGCCTGTTCAACGGCGGCTACAGCAGCGTGAACAGCAGCTCGAAGGATTACGGCAGCACGCCGAAATACACCCTTCAGTACCAGTTGACCCCGGACAAGATGATCTATGCCACGGCTTCGCAAGGCTACCGTCCGGGCGGTCCGAACAATCCGGCACCGGCGGCGCTTTGCGGTACGGAAGTCGAGGGCCTGGGCCTGAGTCAGTCGCAGCTCAACAAGTATGGCCCGGATTATTTATGGAACTACGAGCTGGGCATGAAGACCGCCTGGCTCGACAATCGACTGACTGTCGATGCTTCGGTCTACCACATCGACTGGAGCAAGGTGCAACAGCAGATCGTGCTGAGCTGCGGCTACAACATCACCGCGAACTTCGGTAACGCAGTGAGCGAGGGCGGCGAACTGGAAGTGCGTTACATGCCGGTGCGTGCGCTGACCCTCAGTGCCGGTGTTGGATACACGGACGCCCACCTCAAGAACGACGTGCCCGGCACATCGGCCAAGGATGGTGACCGCCTGCCCAATGTACCGCGCCTGTCGGCATCGACCTCGGCCGAATACCGGCACAGCGTGAACAACGAGTACGACGGCTTCGTGCGCGCCGATATCAGCTATGTAGGCAACGAAACCTTCCTGTACGACCGGACCAGCCCGTTCTATCGCCGCGGCGGCTTTGCCACGACCAACGTCCGTCTGGGCATCGAAGGACATAACGGCATCGACGTCTCGCTCTATGCGACCAATCTGTTCGACAAGCGCGGCGAAACCGATCTGCCAGTGGCCATTTCCGCCGACCTGCCGACCACGCGGCGCGTTGCGATCAATCAGCCACGTACGATCGGGGTGACGTTCCAGTATCAGTACTAGTCCGAAGTCGTCGTTCATGCAGCGCAACCGCGAGGCGCTGCATGAACGATATGTTGGAACGCTTCAGTGGGTCGCCGATGGCGCCACGGGTTCGCGCACCAGGCGAGCCTGCAACAGGCCTGCACGCTCCAGCGGCAGATAGGCGAGTGCCGCCAGGTGCGAGTGAACACGTTTGAGGTCGCGCAGAATGCGTAGATAAACATCTCCGCCGCCGCCATCGCGACGCTCGCGCAACGCCCGGATATGCCGCTCCGACGCGTCGTTCTCCAACCGCCACAGCATTTCCTTGCGCGCCACCAGCTGCTGCGCCGCACGGAGATCGCCGCGCAGGAACACAGTGAGCCCGAGCCGCAAGCTTTCCATCACAAGATGGTGCATAGCGGCCAGGTCCTGGATGTCGTCGGCCGAGAAATCCTGACCGCGTTCGGCCTTCTTGGCGGCGAACTCCATCAGGTTGTTGGCGGTGATATCGCCGATATGTTCGATGTTGATGACAAAGGCAAGGATTTCCTGGCTACGCTCGCCATCCTCTTCATTCAAGGCTTCCGCACCCAGGTCCGCGAGATATTCGCGAATGGCCATGCCAAGACGGTCGAGCCACGGATCCATACGGCTGATCGCCGCGGCGCGTGCGCGGTCATCCTTGCCGAAAACTTCCACCAGCCCTTTCAACATGCCTTCGACCATGTCGGCCATGCGCATCGACTCGCGGGCGGCATTGGCCAAGGCCACGTTCGCCGATTCCAGCGCGCCTTCGTCGAGATACTGCGGCACCCCCGGGTCCTCCGGGCGCGGCGGGTCGGGCAACACACGCACCAGCAGTTGCGCCATGCGCTCGACCGGGAGAATGAACAATACGGCCAGACCGAGGTTGAACGCGGTATGGAAATTCACCGCCATGCGAGCCGGCGATGCGCCAAGCGGCGCCAGCCACTGCGTCAACGGATGCAGCAACGGCAAGCAGATGATGCAGCCGACTGCGCGCACCAGCAGGTTACCCAACGGCAGGCGACGCGCTATCGGGGTATGCGCTTCGAGCAATGCCGGCAAGGTGCCACCAAGATTGGCGCCAAGCACAAGCGCCAGCGCACCGGTCGCATCTACCACGCCAGCGTTGGCCAACGAGGCGATCAGCAGCACCATGGCAACGCTGGAATGAAACAGCCAGGTCAACAGTGCCGCTACCAGCACGGCCAGCACCGGCTCGGAGGCCAGGCTCAACACAACCGCACGCAAGACTTGTGCGTTCTCCATCGGTGCCAATGAGGCCACCAGCAGATGCAGCGAAAGCAGCATCAGGCCCAGCCCGATCGCTACGCGCCCCAGATTCTCATAACGCGCGTCATCGGTGCGGCGATGAATGACAAAGCCAAGCAGAATCAGCACCGGCGCTACTACGGAGATATCAAACGACATCACCTGCACGATCAGCGTCGTGCCGACGTTAGCACCGAGCATGACTGCGAGGCCTGGCGCCAGCCCAAGAAAGCCGTTGGCCGCGAACGAGGCGGCCATCAGCCCGGCGGCGGTACTGCTCTGCAGCAGCGCGGTGATGCAGATGCCAAAGGCGAATGCCGCTGGGCGATGGCTGAGATAACGTTCCAGCCAACGGCGCAACACGCTGCCGTAGCCACGCAACACGCCACTGGTGACCATGTGCGTACCCCACAGGAGCAGCGCGACATAGCCTGCGATATCGAGCAGAGCGAAGGTTCCTTTCATGTCGGTGCTCCTTGAGTGAGGTACGAAAGCCACTGGGCTGGCGGGAACGGTTCCATCCGTGACGCATGGTCGCGACTGAAGTCGCTCCTACAAGATAGCGATGTTTGGCCAGTTTTGTAGGAGCGACTTCAGTCGCGACCGTCCCATCACACGACGACCGTGCACGCGGTCGTCGCGTCGAACTCTACGCAGTCCTCAGAGCCAACGCCCGTAGCGACGGATATAGATCAACTTCATGACCTGTGTCAGCACGCAATAGGTGAGCACAGTCACCCCCACCCAGGCGAAGTACACCGCCGGCAAGGGAACCATCCCGAACTTCGCCCCGAGCCCGGTAAATGGCAACACCATGCCGACCAGGATGGCGGCAACGGTCAATGCCAGGACCGGTGCGGCGGCGATGCTTTGCAGGAACGGGATCTTGCGCGTGCGGATCATGTGCACGATCAAGGTCTGGGTCAGCAGGCTCTCGACAAACCAGCCGGTCTGGAAGAACGACTGATGCTCGGGCGAGTTCGCGCCGAACACGTGCCACAACAGCCAATACGTCGTGATATCGAAAATCGAGCTGACCGGGCCGATCCACACCATGAAGCGACCGATATCACTGGCATCCCACTTGCGCGGCTTGCGCAGGTATTCGTCGTCCATGCGATCGAACGGAATCGACAATTGCGAGGTGTGATACAGCAAGTCCAGCACCAGCAGTTGTAGCGGCAGCATCGGCAGGAACGGCAGGAACGCACTCGCCACCAGCACTGAGAACATGTTGCCGAAGTTGGAGCTGGCGGTCATCTTGATGTACTTGATGATGTTGCCGAAGGTGATACGCCCTTCGATCACGCCTTCTTCCAGCACCATCAGGTTCTTTTCGAGCAAGATGATATCGGCCGACTCCTTGGCGATATCGGTGGCGGTATCTACCGAGATCCCCACGTCCGCTTCGCGCAATGCCGGTGCATCGTTGATGCCGTCACCGAGAAAGCCGACGGTGTGGCCCTGGCGCTGCAGCGACTTGACCACGCGCGCCTTTTGCAACGGCGACATCTTCGCGAACACCGTGGTGCGCGCGACCAGCTCGTCCAGCGCAGCATCGTCCAGCGGCTCGATATGCTTGCCCTGGGCCGAATGCTCTACGTCCAGGCCGACTTCACGGCAGATCTTGCGCGTCACCGCTTCGTTGTCGCCGGTGATCACCTTCACCTCTACACCGTGATGGTGCAGAGCGGCGATGGCCTTGCCGGCGGTATCCTTGGGCGGATCGAGGAAGGCCAGGCAGCCCACCGCGATCATGTCCTTTTCGTCGGCCACGCCATAGGGGCGGCCACCGGCCGGCGGCTGACGCTTGATCGCCACCACCAACACGCGCAGGCCATCCTCGTTGAGGTGCCGGGTCATTGCCTTGATGCTGTCGCGCTGCGCGTCGGTCATCGGCAGGATGTCATCACCCGCCTTGGCGTACGCACAGATCGACAGCATTTCCTCGACCGCGCCCTTGCACACCAGCAACTCGCTGCCGTCGCCGTTGGTCACCACCACCGACATACGGCGACGCTGAAAGTCGAACGGAATCTCGTCGACGATGTGATAACGCGCAGCGGTCGGCTCGAGGTCGCGGTGCTCCAGTACCGCCTTGTCCATCAGGTTCTTCAGGCCGGTCTGGAAGCGGCTGTTGAGGTAGCCGTATTCCAGTGCTTCCTGCGAATCCTCGCCGTGCAGGTCGAGGTGGCGCTCCAGCACGATCTTGTCCAGCGTGAGTGTGCCGGTCTTGTCGGTGCACAGCACGTCCATCGCGCCAAAGTTCTGGATCGCGTTGAGGCGCTTGACCACGACCTTGCGGCGCGACATCGCGATGGCACCCTTGGCCAGGTTCGCGGTGACGATCAACGGCAGCATCTCGGGCGTCAGGCCGACCGCCACCGATAGCGCGAACAGGAACGCCTGCAGCCAGTCGTGCTTGTCCAGGCCATTGATGACGAAGACGATCGGCACCATCACCGCCATGAAGCGGATCAGCAGCCAGCTCACGCTCTTCACGCCGCGGTCGAAGCTGGTCTGCACGCGTTGGCCGACGACGGTGCGCGCCAGCGAACCCAGATAGCTGCGCGGGCCGGTAGCTACCACGACTGCTGTAGCCGTGCCGCTCACCACGTTGGTGCCCATGTAGCAGACGGTGGCGAGATCCAGCGGATTGTCGGCCGCGTCGGATGGCCGTTCGCCAGAAATGTCCTTGTCGCCACGCGCCGGCGCCGCTTTCTCTACCGGCAGCGATTCGCCGGTCAGGATGGCCTGGCTGATGAACAGGTCTTTCGCGCTCAGCAGACGCAGGTCGGCGGGCACCATGTCGCCGGCGGCCAGATGCACGATATCGCCGGCAACGAGTTCGGCGACCGGCACTTCGATACGTTCGCTATGCCCGTCCGAGGCACGGCGCGTCACCGTTGCGGTATTGCGCACCATCGCCTTCAACTTCTCGGCGGCCTTCGACGAACGGTATTCCTGGGTAAAGCTGAGGAACACGCTGATGCAGACCATCGCCGAGATGATGGTCGGGCCGGTCAGATTGGTGTGATCGGTCGCCAGCTGCACGCCAGCGAGCACCAGCAGCACCACGATGAACGGGTTCTTGAACGCATGCAGCAGTTGAAGCCCCCAATGCGGCGGCTTCTCGTGCGAGACCTCGTTTACGCCATCGCGATCCAGGCGACTGGCAATCTGCTCTTCATTGAGGCCAGCCGCGCTGGTGTCCAGCGCAGCGAGCAACGCCTCGTTATGCCGGAACGCTTCGAGCGCAACGGCGATGCGCACCGGCGCTGGCGCACCTTTGCCGGTCGCCTTGTCCGCGGCGACGTGGGAGGACTGCTTGGTCATGATTCGCTTCCGGGAATGCGATGAAACAGGTGGCGAATCAGTGGCTGGATATCAGCTGCATGTGAGCGCGCGCTTGCGGCACGGCATGGTCGTGCCGCGGTGTGGCCGGCTGCACCGGCTTTACCAACGGTTCGGGCACGGTAATCGACCAGGAACGGCGGGATGCGTCACGACGGCCCGACAGGAACTGGCCTGCGGTGCGCAAACGAAAAAAACCACGAAGGAGCCTCATGGCCCATCTCCTTGTAACGGTGCCTGTGGCAACCGTCAGGAGTGGGCCGGTCTTCCCTAGTCCAGGAAAGCGCCAGCCGACCGCAGGCGGTCGCCGCAGACAATCAGCTTGTTATGCAATGCCGGCACCCGATGCTCGCGGATGTCGACGTTGCGACTAGGGTAAACGTCCATATGCCTTGGTTTGGTCGGGCAGGAATGCCGAGGGCGCAGCGCGCCGGACGGCCCGCATATTGTCTTGGTGCAACGCGGCAGAGTCAATGCCTGAATGGCCGAAAGTTCGTACGCCTGGCGACCTTTCCAGCCTGCCCTTCCCTGGCCTCCATCAACGGACGCTTTCTCGCAACGCAGCTTTCGATGCCTGACAACGGCGAGGCCGGGGAGTGTCCCGACTCATGAACAAGCGTCGTCTGGAAAGGCCTGATTCAAGACTTGAAAGAACTTACCGATAACCCGGTTAGGACAAGGACAACCGCAAGCGACAATCTCATGGAAGTGTTCACATCGACCAGGGCCCGATACGGGCTGGGTATCGCCACCTTTTTGCTGCTGCTCACCGCGGCCACGATTGCCGTGATACGCCTGCGTGTAGCTCCGGATCTCAAGCAACTGGAAAGCGTCGTCGTCAATAACCGGGTCGACGCTATCGGCGTCGAAATCACTCGCAAGATGACTCAGATCCAGTCGCAGTCACGCGCGATCAGCCAATCAGCGGTTCTGCTGGGAAACCCGGATGTCGACAGACTGCTGCCGGGCATTCTCGATCAATATGGCGATCCTCATGTGTTCGGAGGCGGCATATGGCCACTGCCGTTCCAACGCGAAGCGAACAAGGAACGAGACAGCACCTTTTATGCCCGAGGCGACGACAGCAGGTTCGCCTTGAATACGCACTGGAACACGTCCGAAGCGCTCAAATACTGGGAGCAACCCTGGCACGTGGCCGGCCAGGTCGCCCCACAGGGCCAATGCATCTGGGCCGCAGCCTACCAGGACGACGCCAGCCCGCAGCCACGTACCAATTGCGCCATGGCGATCTACCGTAACGGCAAGCTTTGGGGCGTATCCACCATCGACCTCACGCTAGGCTTCTTCAATACCCTGGTCGCAAAGGCCGAGGAACATATCGGCGGGCAGATTCTTGTCCTCGAGGGTGATGGCACGATCGTCAGCAATAGCAGTCTATTCAAGCAGGACATCGTACTGAAGAACGTTTCCACGCTAGGCAGTCAGCTACCGATGGCAGAAGCGATCGACAAGCTATTGCATCGGCTTACGTCGGATCGTGAATTCGAAAGCAGCTATCGGTCAGGCGGCAAGGATTACACGCTGTTCATACAACCGATCAAAGACAGCCCCTGGTATGTCGCCACCGCATTGCCCACCACGACATTGACCGCAAGCAGCGAACGCATCCTGCATCGGCTGGCCATGGTGCAATTGCCGTTCGCAGTCATTCTGCTGCTGGTCATGCTGTACGGCATCGACCTATTGATGCGCCAGTTCGCCCTGCTCAAGACAAACATCGACGAACTGTCCAGCGGCGAAGCCGACCTGACCCGCCGCTTGGCGCAGGGCCGCGGCATCGAATTCAATGCCATTGTCGACAGCTTCAACCGCTTTATCGCGCGTTTGCAAGGTATGTTGCTCGAGGTGCAGCAGAGCGCCATAGCCATCGCGACCGCTTCACGTCAGATCTCCGGGGGCAATCTCGATTTGTCGGCGCGCACGGAAGAGCAAGCAGCATCATTGGAGGAAACAGCCGCATCGATGGAGCAACTCTCCATCACCGTCAGGCAGAATGCCGATCACGCACGCCATGCCAACGGTATCGCCGGTCAGGTCGCGGCTCTCACCGCTCGCAACGATGAAAACGCCAGGCACGTGATGCAGACCATGCAGGACATTCGCGATTCGTCCTATCACGTCGCCGAAATCACTGCCATGATGGATGGCATTGCGTTCCAGACCAACCTGCTTTCACTCAACGCTTCGGTTGAAGCCGCACGTGCCGGCAACCACGGCAGGGGGTTTGCGGTAGTCGCCAATGAAGTGCGACTGCTCGCACAGCGCTCGGGCGCAGCGTCAAAGGATATCCACCGTCTGATCGACGAATCCTCCGAACGTATCGAAGCGGGCGCTGGTGCAGTACAGGAAGTGGGCGACCTGATCGCCGAACTGCAGACGCGCGTGAGTCATATGGCCACGTCGATGAGCGAGATCGTGACCGCAAGCGAAGAACAAAGCATGGGCATCGACCAGATCAATCATGCCGTGTCTCAGCTCGACGCGATGACTCAGCAAAATGCTGCTTTGGTCGAAGAGGCCACGGCCGCCGCCAAGGCACTGCAGGAGCAGGCCGGACAACTGGAGCACATGGTTTCGGGATTCAAGCTGGCGTGACCGAAACCCCGGGGGCCTCCGCCTTCTTCGCGTTATCCATCAAGTGCAAGATCCGCACAAGCAGTTCACTGGCGTTTGATGGCTTAAGCAACACATGGTCGAATATCAGCCGCGCGGGCACGGTCGTTGGCCGGCCAGGCGGCACTGATGCGTAGAGAAGTATCGGAATGTGCGGATGCGCACCGCGCACCGCCTCCAACAGCTGCCAGCCGGCCTTGCCGGCTTGTCCCAGAAGGATCAGGTCAGGCGTCTCGTGCCTCATGATTGCCACGGCATCTCCGCCTTCGGCCACCGGAACGCTGATGAAGCCGCATCCGTTCAGCAGATCGCAGAGTAGTGCGCGAAAGTCCGGCATGTCCTCGATCACCAGAATCTTGCGCCCTTTCCCGTCGAACTCGTCAAGATCGCCACCGCTTTCCAGCACCGGCTCGATATCCGCTTCCTCGGCGCTGGCCAGATCCAGTTCGAACTCGAACCGGCTACCACCGGACGCCACGGACTGGACGTCAAGACGGCTACCCATCCGTTGGAGCAGTTGCGCCACGATGGCCAGACCAAGGCCGCTGCCCTGTTGGCCGCTGGCGTTGTCGCCGCGGACAAACGGCTGAGAAAGCCGTTCCACAGCACCCGGTTCAAGGCCAATGCCGGTGTCTTCAACCACAAAGCGCAAGCCGATCCCGCCATGTCCCGCAGGCATGGTCGTGACCCCAAAGCGTATGACACCGTCGTGAGTGAACTTTGCCGCATTGCCCAACAGATTCAGCAGTATTTGACGCAGGCGGGGAAAATCCGCCGTCACTACAGGCGGCAGATGCACGTCGATGTTGTATTCCAGGCGGTTGCGCTGTCGTTCCGCCAATAGCGTAGCGTCCTCCTCCAACTGCTGAAGAAAGCTATGCAGATAGCCGGGTGCCGGCATCAATTCGAGCTCGATCAGTTCACCACGCGAGAACTCGAGCAGTTCATCGATCAGGGCCATCTGTTGGCGCACATGCCGCTCGATCTCATGCGGATGGTCGCGCTCTCCCTGCCCCATGCGCCATTGCCGTACACCATCGAGAATGGCGCCCAGCGGCGAACGCAGATCGTGACTGATATGGGCGAGCAGCATGCTGCGCGAACGCAGAGATTGTTGTAGCTCGGAGGTGCGATCGGCGACGAGGCGCTCCAGACGCTTTGCATGAGCGATCAGCAGACTGGTGCGCCAGCGCCATGCGAGTGCGATCAACACCAAGGCGAGCAACACCGTGCCCAGATAGGCCCACGGTGTATTCCACCACGGCGGCGCGATCTCGAAGGAAAGCGCCACCGTGCCCGACGCGCTACGTCGGTTGATATCCACCGCCTGCAGCTCGAAGTGGTAACTCCCCGAAGGCAGCGACGCGTAACGCACTTCGCGCTGGGCCGTCTCTACCCAATCGCGGTCGACGCCTGAAAGGCGATAACGGAAATGCACTGGATTGCCCGCACTGTTGCCCAGTACGCCAAAGCGCAATACCAGCGCACCGGCATGCTCGAAGGCCAACGTCGGCGACTGCGCTCCGAATTCGCGATCGCCATAACGCGCCGAGAAAATCAGCGGATGGATGCTTCGCGGCGCCAGCAACTGGTCGGGCTTGAGTATGTGTGTCAGGCCCACTGGCGTGCCGATCCACACCGTGCCGTCGTTGTCGGCGTAGAAGGCACCATGATTGGCCTCTTCCCAAAGCAAGCCATCACGGGAGGAAAGCCGCGACCAGCCGTGACCGTCAAACACGTCCACGCCATTACCGCCGCCCGCCCAGAGACGGCCACGCCGATCCGCGCGCAGAAAATAAAAACGCGTATCGGCAAGCAGCGGATCGGCTACGGCGGGAGCATCTACATGATCGGCATCGGTGACGTGACCTTCCATCAGGCCCGGCTGTAGCGAACTCAACCAGAGTCGCCCGTCCTGGGTCACAGCCACGTTTTCGTAACCGCCAAGCGCCTCCGCCGGCTGCACGCTCACCTTTGACCAGCCATGGCTGTTGCGGCGGAACAGTCCCGAGCTGCACGCCAGCCACAGCCGGCCATCGGCATCCTCGGCAAGGTCCGAGCACATGGTTTGCGGAATCAGTTCCGGCGCGGCGCGTGTCAGTTGGCCGGTATGGCTATCGACCTCGTATAGCCCACCGAGCGTGTACGCCCAGATGCTTCCGGTGTGGTCGATGTATGCGCCACGCACCAGATAGGGCAACACGGCCATGGACGTCGTGTGTCCATTGGCGGGCTCGTAACGCAGCACGCGCCCATCGAACAGGAAATACCAGATGGCTCCCTGCGCATCCACCAGCACCGCATGTGCCTGGTTCGGCGGCGCAACTGTCAGCGGCCAACGGTGTGCGCGGCCCTCAGCAGGCGCAACCACTTCGCCGCCCGTTTCGCCAGCGATCCACACGCTGCTGGCATCGGCGCGTGCGATCGACCAGATCAGGCTGTCGCTCACGCCTTGGGAAGCCGTCCAGTTCTCCACCGCGTCCGCGCTACTCCAATAAAGAATGCCGCGACCGTAGGTACCCAACCACACCATGCCATCCCGGTCCGCTAGCAGGGACGATACGCCCACACCCGGAAGGCCGTTACCCGTATCGAACAATTCCCAGCGCGCGCCATCCCAGCGTCCGATACCCATGTCCGTTCGGGTCAGGATGCGCCCGGCGCGATCCTCGATCAGGTCGATGCTCGACGCGGCGACATCGGCGTGCCCGCCAGGCATATCGTGAGCGACAAACTGATTCGCACCCGTCGCCAGGCTGCGAACCGTGTGGATGCCGCGCACCCATACGCTGCCATCGCGAGCGCCAAGAAAGCCAAGCCATCGATCGGATGGAATGCCTTGCTCGGGACCGTAGCGCGTGAGCTGCCCGGCGCTCAGGCGACAGAGTTCGCCGCCGCAGCCGAACCAGGTGGTTCCCGCATGGTGAAATACCGCGGCGACCTGATCGAGCCCGCGCTCCGTATGCAGCTGCGCGTCGGTGAACAAGGGTGTCGCTCGCCAATCACCCGACGCATCCTGCATCAGGCGGTACAAGCGGTGGCCGCTGACCACGAGCATGCCGCCTTGCTCGTCCCCTGCCAGCGTCTGGCCGCGATCGGCCATCAACAATTTCCCGTCCGGACGCACCCAGCGAAACTGACCATCGCGATCGCGTCGCTGCAAACCGGCCCGCGATGCCACCCAAAAATGACCGCTGGTGTCCTCGGCGAAACTGATCACCTCGGACGTCTGAAAACCAAGCTCGCTACCGATCGCATTGAAGCCCACGCCGTCGAATCGGTAGAGACCTTTTTCGGTGCCGGCCCAAATGGAGCCTTTACTGTCCTGAAACAGGCGAATCACCGAAAGACTAGTCAGTCCGTTCGCCTGGTCGTAAAAAGTCAGCGGCAATTGCGTTGCCGCGACAACCAGCGGCAACAGCCAGCACAGTACGAGCAAGGCCAATCGCGCAGACCACCGGTGACGCGCGCAGACACTTTCCGGCTGCTTCACGGCGGCTCCGTCAATGCCGCACCTTGCTGTGCCGCCTGGCGGTACTGGCTTGGCGTCACGCCCACGCGCTCACGAAAAGCGGTGGTGAAATTGCTGGCGCTTCGAAAACCCACCTGTTCGGCGATGTCCTGCATGCCCAGTGTCGTTTCGACCAGCAGGGCACGCCCCTTGCGCAGACGTTCTTCCCGGATCCATGCGAATACGGTCATGCCGAGGCGTTGGCGGAAAATCGCTGAAAGCCGCTTTTCATACGTCCCCACGTCCGCCGCGATCTGTTCGAGCGTGAAAGGCTCCGCCAACCGTCCGCTGATCAGCCGCATCGCCGCACGCAATACCACTTCATCGTGCGTTACTGCGGTGCCGTCCTGTTCATCCTGTGGTGTCGCGGCGGTGCGCTCGGCCAGTCGCAGATGAATCTTCACGCGGGCGATCAGTTCGGCTGGGTCGCAGGTCTTGAGGATGTAATCCACGCCGCCATGGCTGAGTCCTTCCAGACGTTCGGTCGGCGCATTGGCAGAGGTGAGGAACAGAATCGGCGTATGCCTCACCCGCGGCAGTTCCTGCAGCAGCCGACAGAGCGCAAAGCCGTCCATATCCGGCATGCGCACGTCCAGCAGGATCAGGTCGGGCTCCAGCGACTGCGCGCGTTGGTAACCCTGCTCGCCGGTGGTGGCCAGACTCACCCGCCACTGCTGCGCCCGCAAGGCCTGCAGCAAGGAACGAATGTCCTCGGGCACATCGTCGATCACCAGAACGTGCGGCGAAACGGATACGGACAAGTGGCCCCCCATGTGTCCTGTGTGCCGGCAAGCGACCGCTGCTGGCGTCAACCGATTATAGGCATTCCAGTTGACATTTTTGCGCTCCAGCATAGGAAAACGCCGCTCCGGCAAAGATGCCGCGCCCTCAGCCACCTTAGATTACGCCCGGGGCGAAGGTCGGGATGAAGCCGCCATGTCATGGCAGCTATGACATGGCGGCTATTTCACGAAGACCTCGCATCCACGCGCCAGCTCCGTCATCAAGCATGCAAGCCACTCCGGGCCTGTCGCAACAAACCCAGTTTCCTTTTCTCACGTGGAACGTGATGACTCGAAATCTAGGGGGCTAATGCTACCGAGGTAATCGCGATGATGCCCATGCTCAAACCCGTTCCGCCCAAGGCGTCGACAAGTCGAAAACGTCCTGAGCGCAGAGCGTTCACGCCAAGCGTGAAATATGGAGCACAGAAAGACGCGGTGGCTCGAAAGGAGGCGCCTATTAACGCCAAAGCCATTGCTACCTTGAACCTTATTACCGCCACCAGAGAGGCGGTCGCACGCTTGAGTTCGCCTGCGGAATCGCCGCGCGCCGGGCTCTCGCTGGCGCTCACCCTGACCTCGCTCGATCATGGCGCATCCGCCGCCCAGCTGATCGGGCTCAACGCCAGCGTGCATGGAGCGTCCATAGCCACGCTGTTCCGGGCGCAACTGGAAACATTCGTGCGGGCGGTCTTTTTCGGGTCGCCTTCCGGCGCAACGGATTACGAAGTCGAACAATTCATTTCGCAAGATAAATTGCCGCGCCGCCCGGAGCGGGAACCCAGGAAAGACAAGGCCGAATCCACGTACAAGCGAAAGCGCCTGGACGAAATGACCTTCGCCATGTTCGGCGATTTTGCGGCGGCCATTCTGGACCCTCGAAACCCCAACGGTCCGGCCATGGCGCAAATGCTCAAATTCGACGAGCGAAACATTCACGGCCTGGTACAAGGCGCGTCCATTTTGTACCGCATGTACAAGCAGACCGACGACCCAACCGTGGTGGCGACGGACAAGACCTATTCGGAACTGCTGCGCCGGTCTGGAGCGCTAGCCATGTTTTCCCTGAAGCACGTTCGGACCCAGCTCGGCATTGTCCAGCCGCGCAAGGACGATGACTTCATGCGTGCCATTACCGCGTATTTCGGCACCTTCGGACTATCGACCTGAATGCACCACCGGACGGAGGCATCGCCTCCGTCCGGGATGAACCGTCAGCCGCGCTTACAGCGTTGCCATGTCGATGACGAAGCGGTACTTCACATCGCTCTTCAACATGCGCTCATAGGCGTTCTCGATATCCTGCATCGCGATCATTTCGATATCGGAAGTGATGCCATGCTTGGCGCAGAAATCAAGCATTTCCTGCGTTTCGGCGATGCCGCCGATAAGCGAACCGGCGATGGACTTGCGACCGAAAATCAGCCCCATCACCGACGGTGACGGATGCGGGCTCGACGGTGCGCCGACCAGGGTAAGGGTGCCGTCGCGCTTGAGCAGGTTGGTGAAGGCATCCAGATCGTGCGACACGGCCACGGTATTGAGAATAAAGTCGAAGCTGTTGACGTGGGCGGCCATCTCATCGGCGTTGCGCGAGACAACCACTTCGTGGGCACCCAGGTCGAGCGCCGCCTGCACCTTCGACGGCGAGGTGGTGAACGCCACCACGTGCGCACCCAGCGCACGCGCCAGCTTGACACCCATATGGCCCAGGCCACCGATACCGACGACGCCCACTTTCTTGCCCGGGCCCACGTCCCAGTGGCGCAGCGGCGACCACGTGGTGATGCCAGCGCAAAGCAGCGGCGCGACCGCGGCCAAGTCGGCTTCGGCATGGCTGATCTTCAGCACGAAAGCCTGATCGACCACCACGGCGGCGGAGTAGCCGCCATAGGTGTTCTCGCCACTGCCATCGACCCAACCGTTGTACGTGCCCTGGAAGCCATGCGGGCCGCGGCAATACTGCTCCAGGCCATCGTTGCAGGAGGCGCAGGTGCGGCAGCTGTCGACCATGCAGCCGACGCCGACGATGTCACCCACCTTGAACTTGGAGACCTGGTTGCCAACGTGAGTCACGCGGCCAACGATTTCATGCCCCGGCACGCTCGGGAAACGCACGCCGCCCCACTCGCCACGTGCGGTGTGCAGGTCCGAATGGCAAACGCCGCAATAGAGGATATCGATCGCCACATCCGCGGCTCCGGGTTCGCGCCGTTCGATCGTCGTGAGCGCGAGCGGCGTGGTCGCCGTCTGGGCGGCAAAAGCCTTGGTCTGCATGGTGATTTCCTTAGCGGTTAAGAGTGAGCGAACACAACCGCGAAACTATAGGGAGCGCACATTGCTGGGTCTATGGCCTAATATCGGCATGACTTAGTGGCCATTCCCCATGAATCAACGTCCCAGCCTGACCGAACTCGGCGCCTTCACGGCGATCGTCCGCCATGCCAGCTTTCGCATCGCGGCCGACGAACTGGGCATGTCGCCCTCGACCCTCAGCCATATGATGCGGTCGCTGGAAGAGCGCCTGGGACTGCGGCTGTTCAACCGCACTACGCGCAGCGTGGCACCGACCGAGGCCGGCGCGCGGCTGTTCCGCAGCCTGACCCCGGTACTGAGCGAACTCGATCTGGCGCTGGCCGATGTCGGCACGTTTCGCGACCGCCCTTCGGGCAGCCTGCGGATCAATGCGCACGAATCGTCCGTGCGTCGATTGATGGTCAAGGTGGTTCCGGCATTTATCGCGCGCTATCCGGAAATGCATCTGGATATGGTCACCGAAGGCAAGCTGGTCGACATCGTGGCCGAAGGCTTCGATGCGGGCATTCGGCTGAGCGAGGCGATACCGCAGGATATGATCGCCATCCCGCTCGGTCGCGACGGACAGTTCCTGGCGGTGGCTTCGCCGGGTTATCTGGCTACGCACGGCACGCCAAAGACGCCCGATGAACTGGCCGCGCACCGCTGCATTCGCTTTCGACTGCCGAGCGGCAAGATCTATCGCTGGGAGTTCGAGCGTTACGACCAGGAGTTGCGACTGGATGTGTCCGGCCCGATGACGCTCGACCATATGGGCGCCATGGTCGACGCAGCCATTCAGGGATTGGGCATCGCGTATGTGTCTATCGATGCCGCGCAGGAGGCTATCGAAAGTGGGCGGTTGCAATCGATATTGACCGAATGGACGCCGCCGTTTCCTGGTGAATGTCTTTATTACCCGAGTAATCGCCTGGTACCGGCCGGGTTGCGAGCGTTTGTGGACATGATCAAGGAGCTTGGATAGTCCAGAGCGCCCCCTCACCCCAACCCTCTCCCCCGGCAAGCCAGGGGAGGGGGAGCAAAAGCGCGTGGCGTTGAAGACTTGCCTCAGTCAGCCCCCTCTCCCCTGGCTCCGCCGGGGGAGAGGATTGGGATGAGGGAGCACAAGAGGCGATGCGAAGCGAGCCTGCACGCTACTTCGTACCCAACATCTCCAACCCCACATCCTTGCACTGCGCCGCCGTCGTCAACACAGGATTGCAATGCACCGCAACCCCACCGGGCAGACCGACTTCATACCCATGCTCCGACGGCTCACGCACCGGATAATCGGTACTGATCATCTGCGCACCGCTGCTCAACACCACATCACGACGCGTGCCATCGTTACGCACACCCTGCCCCTGCGCCGGATCGTCGGCACGCGCACGCACCAGATAACCGCGACGTACCAAAGCATTGATCTCATCCGCACCGCATTCGTTGCACTCGGTAAACGCGGCATCGGGAGCGCCAGGCGTGGCATTGGTAAACGCGAGTCTGCCGTGCAATGCATCATGCCCATCGAGATAGACACTTTCGATCTTGCGCTGGTCGAGCAGGAAGACGACCTTGCCGCGCGCCTTGGCCAGGGTCGGCCAGCCACCCTTGCGCACCGCTTCGTCGAGCGTGGCGTATTTGCCGCGCACGTCATCCGGGGTCACGATCTCGCTTGCCGAAAACACCGAAGCAATTTCCTTATCGAGCGCATCGAAAACAGCCGGCGTAAACCGCTCAGGGTCTACCGTCGGAATCTTTACCTTCAACGGCTCCTCTTTGGTCTCGACCAGAATGAACAACGGCGCGTGCTTGGGATGCGCCTTCGACCACGCACGGACTTCACTGAGGCAGGCCGTGAAAGGCTGGCATACGCTGCGCTGATCGATACCCTGGATATGCATCACCTTGAAGCCGGGCTTTTCCCACGTACCGGGCGGCGCCGTCGGCGGATCATCCGGAAGGCCATTCAGGTCGACCATATGATCGATGGCCGGGTCCACATACATGCCGCCCTTGCTGTCGGAAAACACATCCAGCTCGATCTGGCGAACGCCATCGTCGAACTGACGCGTCAAGGACGGGTGGCTGTAGTTGATGGCGGCGAATTCTTTCGGCGCCTCCTTCAACATGACCTTGGTGGCACTGGGTGCGAAACCCGCGTGATAGCTGTTGTGCGTACCGACAACCTGGATTTGATTGATACGCACCGAATCATCGGTGGCAAATGCAGAAGCGGACAACGTAAGCAACGTGCCGACGATCGACCACAAGGAAGCGTGGCGCAAGATGAGCATGGTGAGTTCCTGTGCAATGGGATGGGCGGCAAGCGTCAGTGCTTGCACAGCGCAAAATCGGGGTCGGACATCGAAGGCGGCGGCGTGGTCGTGCCCCAACGCGAAGGACTCGGCCCCATCACCAGCGTCAAGGTTCCCCCGTTGGCGATGTCGCCATGCCGGAACCACGCCTTGCCCAGCGGCTCGCCATTGAGCGTGGCCGACTGCACGTAGCGGTTCACACGATCACGCGTGAAGTTCTCCGCCACGATCGTAAAGGTCTTGCCCTGCCCCAGATCGATATCCACGTGCTGAAATGAAGGCGTGCCGATCAGATAGACATCCTGGCCCGGGCTCGGATAGAAACCCATCGACTGGAAGGCATACCAGCTGGACATCGCGCCTGAGTCATCGTTGCCCGGAATGCCGCCGCGCGTATCCTTGAAGGCCTTCTGCAGAAAGGTAACGATGCGATCGACAGCGCGATCCGGCCGGCCGGCCCACAGATAAAGATCGGGAATCAGAAAGCCCGGCTCGTTGGTCACGTCGAAATGCAGGTTGTCGAACGTTGCATCGAGCCGCTTCACGAACGCCTCGTTACCGCCGGACATCGCCACCAGCTTGCGCATGTCCTGCGGCGCATACAGCGAATAGGTCCACAGATCACCTTCGTAGTAGAAGTCGGGCCAGGTACCGCGTCGCACGAGATACTGCGGCGCCCAACTGCCATCGGCGTTACGCGGCCGCAGGAAGCCACTCACGCCCTCCTGTACCTGAGTCGCATCCCATAGGTTGGCCCAGTTGCCGGCATGCTGCGTATAGAGCCTGGCCTCCTTGGCATGACCCAGACCGCAAGCCAGCTCCGCGATGGTGAAATCGTCGTACGCATATTCGACCGTGCGCGAACCGGCACGCTCGGTAGGCTGGGCGACATAACCGAGGGTGTTATAGGTGTCCAGACCGCCGCGCCCTTCCTTGCGCGCATCGGCCGGCGGCACCGTCGCGTCTTTCAACATCGCCTTGAACGCCGTGGCATAGTCGATGCCCTTGAGTCCCTTGACGTAAGCATCGGCGACCAGCACATCGGCATTGCTGCCGCCTTGCGTGCGACCATTGTCGTTGCCCACGCGCGCATCGGGCATGTAACCGGCGTGACGATAGGTATCGATCAGCGAGCGCACGATGTCACGCTGGCGATCCGGCGCGATCAGGGTCAGCAGCGGGCCCTGGCTTCGGAACGTATCCCAGATGGCCTGGAAATCGTCGTAGTACGGCTCGCTGGACGTCCATTTCGGATTTTCGCCGGTGTGGTCGGAGGGCATCATCATCGTATGGAACAGCGCCGTGTAAAACACGCGACGCTCCGCGTCGTTCGCGCCTTGAATCTCGATGCGACCGAGCGCCTGATTCCATTGCGCCGCCGCGGCCTGACGTACGGCATCGAAGTTCCAGCCGGCGATCTCCTGCACCACGTTCTGGTGCGCTTGCGCTCCGCTGACGAAGGAGATGCCAACCTTGGCCTGGATCGCCTGCCCTGCCTTGACCTGATAATCCAGTGATGCGCCCAGCGGCTGGTCGATGTCGCTATGCGCCTGCTGTGCATCGCTTAGCTGCTTGCCGAGCCAGGTTCGCGTTGCGTTTGCCGGCGTGTCGGTGACCATGTCGAAATAGACGTAGTATTCGGCGCCTTCGTTCCAGCCGCCGATATAACGGCCCACGCCTACGATCTCATTGGGCGAGACCACTTTGATCTCGCCACCCAGAAAGCGCTGCGTTTCCGGCCCCGTGCCCTTGCCCAGCAGATCGAGATCCATCGTGATGTGGGCCTCGCCGGCATCGGCGAAGGTGTAGCGATGCATACCGGTACGGCGGGTCGCCGTCAGCTCGGCCTTGACGCGATACCGGGTCAGGTCCGTCGCGTAGTAACCCGGGCTGGCCTGCTCGTCGCCGCGCGGCGAATGGATATCGGTCGGTTGCAATTCGCCCGTACTCGGCGCGACGCGGATGTTGTCGTACTTGCCCGAACCGCCGCTCAGGTGCAGGTGCGTGAAACCACGCACCTCACCCGTACTCTGGAAGCCCTTGCGATTGCCGTAACCGTGCAGGTCCGGCCCCAGCTTGACCATGCCGAACGGCACCGACGCACCCACAAAGACTTCGCCATACCAGTCTTCACCGATAAACGGATTGACGTCGGCGACATGCTCACCGGCCTGTGCCATGAGCGGCGCGCCGATCGCCATACAGGCGATCGCCAGCCCGAGTGCGCGGCGCATGCTTGAAACAAAAGGTTTCATCAATGCTTCTCTTCTTCGGTAACAGGTATCAGAAGGTGTAGGTCATCTGCAGCGTGTAGTTACGCGCCGCCAGGTAGTAGAACGTCGGATTGGTCGTCGCTCCGTTGCCCTGGATCGGCGTGCGATGGTCGAACAGGTTATTGGTCGACAGTTGCAGTCTCAGGTCAGGCGTGAATCGATAACCGATGTTCAAGTTGGCATAGTTGTAGGTCGGCAAACGCGTGTTGGCGTTGTACGTCGCACCGCTGGTCTCGCCCACGCCGGTGAAACGCGTCCCCACGTATTTGATCAGGAACGAACCGTACAACGGACCTTTGTCGTAGATAAAACCCGCATCGGCCGTGGCATTGGGCGCGTTGGCGATCTGCAGGCCCGTAGTTTTGGAATAGGCACTATTGATGCTGCCGTTCGCTGTGACGCTGAACCCCGAATCGCCAAGAAGATGGGTAACCTCGCCCTCGATACCCTTGTAGATCACGCCGCCCTGGTTGACGAACACGGAGATCAGCGAGCCGCCGGGACCGATGGGCTCTTCCACGCTGCTCACGAGATTGGAAAAATCGATGTAATACACATCGATATCCGCGACGGTGCGCGCGTCTTTCCACACCAGGCCAGCCTGGTAGTTCTTGGTCTGCTGCGGATCGACGTTGCTGCCATCGCCCTGCAGGATGTTCACCTTCGGCGCCTGGAAACCTTCAGCCCACTGCGCGTAGCCGGCGAGGTTCGGACTGAAGCGATAGTTGAACGCGACCGCTCCCAGCGTGGTACTGAAATGCCCGGCGCCACCCACGGGCAGGAAGTTCGAAACACCCTCCAGCGTGCGGTCAAAATCAATGTGCTTGATACCCGGTACGATGCTCAGGTTCTCGATCGGCCGCCACTCCACCTCGACATAACTCTGCGTGGTATTGGTGTGCTGACGGGTGTCGATGATGTTGGCGTTCGGCGTACCCGCCAATACGCGTGGTGTCATCGTCGACAGATCGACCGTGATCTGGTCCTGGTTCTGATAGGTACGTTCCGCCCAGATGCCCGCGCGCAAGGTGCTATCCAGCCAGCCGCTACCGACGTCCTTCTCCGCCTTGAGCATGTCGCCATACGCGCGATAGATGCTGTGATTGATCGCGCCTGGCACGCCACCCTTGGGCAGTAACGCCTTGTTGGGTGTATTGCCGAGCAAGTCCACACCGCCCGGGCCGCTGTCGCGCAGACCATAAGTATAGAGCTTGTTGTCGAGGCGCCAGGTGCCGTAATCGCCATGCAGCTGCAGGTACTCGAAATCGGCGTGGCGGTCGTCGATGTTGTAATTGTAGTAACCCTGCGAATTCGGGTCGTTGTTGAGACCGCCGAAATCCAAGCCGAAGCGATCGGTCTGCTTGGTAGGCTGGGCGGTGAACGTATTCCATTTCACCTTGTTGTAGTCGGCCACCAGCGTCAGCGTAGTGCTGTCGCCCAGCGGCTGCTTGATCTTGAACAGCACGTTGTCCTGGCGCAACCCGGCGAAATCGAGCAAGCCATCGGATTCGAGATGGGTGTAATTAACCGAGGCTTCCGTGCCGATCTTGTTCATCGTGCCGGTATTGGCTGTACCGGCGAGTTGCCAGGTATTGCCACTACCGAACATTGCCGACACCTGGCCTGACGGTTTGTCGGTGGTCGGCGCGGAGTAAAGCGCCACGGTGCCACCGAAGGTTGCGTTACCGAGGTTGCTCGCCGTACCAGGACCGCGGTCGACAACGACGGCATCGAGTGTCGGCGCCGGAAAAAACGCAGTCGTCGCGTGACCGAACGCACCCGGATCGCCGAACGGAATGCCATCGAACGTGACGTCGTATTCACCGTCCTGGAAACCGCGCACGGTGCCGCTCTTGCTGGACAGACCCGCGCCATTGGGCGAAGCGTTGACTGCCGATGGTGTCAGTTCGAGTACGGCGAGGTAATCGTCTTTGGGCGATGCGATCGTCTGGATGTAATTGCGATTCAACACCGATTGGGGCTCGAGCTCGGCCATGTTTCCCTGCGCCGGCGCCAATGCGGCGGCAGTGCCCGGTGGCGCTGCGTTGGGGTCATCGACCGCGGCCGATACCGAAATACCCTGAAGATTGCTGGTGTTTTGCGCGGCTGCGCCAAGTGCAGTGGCCAGGGCTGCCAAACCCAGGCCCATACGTATTGCGTGATGCATGAACGTCGAAACTCCTGCGGGTAAAGATCGCGCACTCGCCCGCACCGGTCAGCTCGATCAAGCCCGATGGGGTGTGCGAGACCTGGATGTGAGGGGTGCTACGGAAACAGTAATTAAGACTACCGTTACTTGATGACGACGCGTTGACGCTCAGATGACGCGTGACGCGATGCAGCAGATGTTGCGCATCGCCAGCCGACATAAAGAACCGTATGATTCCAGCGATGGCTTCTTTGCGACACGAACGTTCGCAGGAGCTCAGACCTCAAGGGCGACCCATGACTGACACGATGCGCCGAAAGCGACCCGGCGCGCGCACGACCAAAATTCCGCTGGATACCAAGCAGCAGCCGGTACAACAGCGTTCGGTCGAAACCTTCGAATTGATTCTCGACGTCACCTCGCATCTGCTTGGCGAAGTCGGCGTGGAGCGCCTGTCGACCAATCTGATCTGCGAAAAGGCGGGCCTGTCGCCGCCGGCGCTCTACCGTTATTTCCCCAACAAGTACGCCATTCTGAAAGAGCTTGGCGAGCGCCTGATGAAGTGTCAGAACCAAGCCTATCGCGCGTGGCTGGCGCAGGAACAAGCGCTCGACTATGACGGTTCGCGTGAAGCGACCACGCGCGGCTTGCGCGACATGCAGGCCGCGATCAACGCCGCCACCCTCGCCTTCCCGGGTTCGGCCTGGATCATGCGCGCATTGCGCGCCGTGCCGACCTTGCGTCACATCCGTCTCGACTCGCACGAGTCGGTATCGGAAACCAGCTACCAGGGCTTGCGCGATCGTTTTCCCAATGCGCGCGAAGAAGACCTGCGCTTCTCCATGCGCCTGTCCACCGAAGTGATGTATGCCGCCACCGAAATGGTGATCGATAACCCACAGCTCGACGGCGACATGATCAATGCCGAAGTCGCCGAAATGGTGGTGCGTTACTACGACAAGTTTGTCGAGGGCGAGGAGCGCTACGCCGCCACCCTGAAGAAACGAAGCTCGGCGCGTGCGGACAAGGCGCCGTCTACGCGACCGGCTCCGGCGAAAAAGCGCAAACCCAGAAGCTGATCCAGCGCCGGATATCGGCCATGGGGTTTGCGCTTTCATCGGAGCGAAGCAAACGAGACTGCGTATACGGGTGGGCTATGACTCGAACTGCAGCGCCGCCGTGAGATCGCCCGGCGCTACGCCGCCGGCGGCAAGCATCGCTTTTTCGCGCATCGCCAGGCCCGGCAGCTTGTCCAGCCCAAAGCGACGCGTGATAAAGCGGGCGATCGAACCGGTGTCGTAAACGGTGTGATCGACGAAGCCACGACGGGCAAAAGGCGATACGACCAAGGCAGGCACACGCGAACCCGGCCCCCAACGATCGCCCTTGGGCGGTGCCACGTGATCCCACCAGCCACCGTTTTCGTCGAAAGTGATCACCACCACCATCGACTGCCACTGCGGACTACGCTGCAAGGCATCGAGAACACGCGCAATATGCTGATCCCCGGCATGCACGTCGGAATACCCGGCGTGCATATTGAGATCACCTTGGGGTTTATAGAACGCTACCGGCGGCAGCTTGCCGGCTTGCGCGTCTGCAATGAAGTGATTGCTGCGTGCGATGTCGCCGGTACCGCCATCGCGCAGATGCCGCTTGCGCGCTTCGGTGCCGGGAGCCAGCTGACTGAAGTAGTTGAGCGGCTGGTGATGCATCTGGAAATTCGGCCGCTGTGGAAACTCGTTCTCGCCGCCGTCGCCATGCCCATCCAGCGCATCCTGCCAGCCACCGGCGTACCAGGCCCAGTCGATACCTTTGGCCGACAATTTGTCGCCGATGGTCTCATGGTTCTGCGGCGGTAACCGGTTGGGGCTTTTGGCATCGGCGAGTTCCGGATGCGCAGCGTCCAACGGGAACGTCGGTGCATACGGCGGACTCATGGTGTTGACCGCAAAGAAATCGGGCGTCAATGCACTGCGCGAGGCAAAACGAGGTATGCCGGCCATCGCACTCTTCGGCGAATTCTCTGCCAGTTTCAGGTGAATGTCGGTCGGGTCGTCGCTTTCCAGCTCGGCGATCAGCATCTTGGCCGGACTCTGGGCCGCATCGGGATAGAACCCCGGCTGCGCAGCGACAAGATACTGGTGATTCAGGAACGAACCGCCAAACGTGCCCATAAAGAAGTTGTCGCATAACGTGTACTGCTTGGCGACCTGCCACAGACGCAGGTTGATATGGGTATCGCCATAGCGCCCCATCACCATCGCGCCCGAATCGCCCCAACCGACAAAGCCGTCGTTCTTACCGCCGTTGATCTGCAACTGGTTCTGATAGAACGAGTGCCACAAGTCGCGCGTGATCAGACCATGCGGCAGCGGCTGGCCATCCGCTGTTTTCAGGGTGAAAGGCGCGTTGGCCAATCCCGTGATATCCGATTCCTTGATCACATGCTTGCGATGATCGGCGACCTGCTCCCACGGCACCATGCCACCCCAGATCGGCGGCAATGTCTTCAGCAACGTGCCGTCGCGATCACGCTGTTCGTACTCGTGGGGCTGCAAGGATGAAAGCGGCTTTTCCAGCCCAGGGAAATCGGCGAACAGATTGTTGAAGCTGCGATTCTCCGCGTAGATCACCACCACATGCTGGACATGCTTGCGCAGTTGCGCATCGAGGTCGCCACTCGCGTGGCTTTGTGCGGCCGGCTTGACAGCATGCGCCAACACTTCGCCGCCACCGGCTGCGATGGCCGCGCCAGCCAGCGCCATGCCACCAAGGAGACGACGTCGGTTCGGATCGATGGGCGTGTCGGACGGGAGCTGAGACGGATCTTCAGGTTTCTTTGTGGACATGGGGAACAAGCAAAAGGTGGATGTCGAATCGGCGCGTGCCGGGGAACACGCGCGATGAGAGGGCGTCGATAGCGCAAGCTAGCCTATGCCGCCTGCGCTTCACCCTTGTTACAGAGGGTATACGGACATCCGGACGTCTATTTTTTCTTGCGTTGTTTCTTGAATAGCTGAGTTGAGTTATTCGTTGCGTCATGGCTGATCGCGACCTCAGTCGCGACCGCCGCGCCACAACACTCTTACCCCGCCGAGCAACTCGACCGACTGTTATCGGCAATACCCGCAATCAGCCAGCGCCCCTCGATCCGCACGAGATTCACCACATCGGTCCCGCAGTGCTTGACCTGCCCGTTGATCAAAAACTCGTAAGGCGCCCAGACCATGGCGATATCCCCATCGATACGAATCAGCGGATCGTGAATACGCTCCTGGATCTTGTCCTTGCCCGGCTTGATGTGATTGGCAAAGTCGCCCAGGGTCATGCGCACGACCTTGCCGTCACGTAGTAAAGCCACACTCCCTTCGGGCTGCACCGGTGCAAGCATGGCATCGCGATCGTACTTGGCCATGCCGTCGAACAGCGCCTGGATCGGCACCAGCACGGCTTTCTCTTCGCTCGTGTCGGCCCGAACGGGCGACATCGCGAGAACAGCAGCAATAACGACGGCGACGGTGACAAACGATTTGCAGATCATACGAACCCCGGGACGTGGCAACGGTGATACATCTTATGTCCGTTTCCGCAACGCTGCCCCTGCCTAAAGGGGGTAGCGCGCGGCGATCTCTCGAATGATTCGATGGATATTGCGCGCGCGGCCCATGGCCATGCTGCCGCGCAGCTCGTCCAGCAAGCTCACATCGCTGGCCTTTTCCGGCGAGCGCCTGGCCATGCGCATGCGATCGGCCCTGCGCAGGCGATAACGCCTTGCACGCTCGGCCGGAGTCAGCGGCCGGCCAAACAACGATGGACGACCCGCTCGCGCTCGAAAGCGCAATTCGAGTGTGCCGGGGTCTTTTGCATCACGCATCACGATTCCTTCTTATGTCGTTGGCCGCATAATATTGTGACGCATCACTATATTCAAGCAGAAAGTACAGCGCCGCGTAACGAAAATCGGCAAATTCCCTTGAAATTGGGGCGCGCCGTGGTGAGCGCTTTATTTTTGTGACGTCACTTTTTCGCGTCACGAATCCCGGACTTCGTCTTGGTCACAACACTGACGCATTGCCTTGCGATTGTTATGTTATAACAGCATCTCAAGGGGGCCATCGCCATGCACTATTTCGATTTCACACGCACACGCCGGGCCATTGGCCTGGGCTTTCTCTTCACGAGCCTCGTTCTGAGCCCGGCCACCCAGCTATCCGCGCGACATGCGCCGGATCAGGCCGCGCCGGATTTTCAGATCGTCGAAAGCGTGCCCGAAGCGAGCGTTTATGGTGAGCCCGGGGTTGCCCGGACACAGGCCGTATGGCTGCAGATGATCGGCAGCGCCAAGCAGAGCGTCGATATTGCGGCGTTCTATATTTCCGACAAACCAGGTAGCCAGTTTGCCGCGGTCGTCGATGCCTTCATCGCCAAGGCAAAGGCCGGGGTCAAGCTGCGTCTGCTGGTAGACCAAACCTTTCTCAAGGACAACCAGGAAAGCGTAACGCGCCTGCGCGGCATCGATGGGATCGAAGTGCGCGAGCTCCCCGTGGAAAAGCTGACCGGCGGCGTGCTACACGCCAAGTACATGGTGGTCGACAACAGCGTCGTCTTCGTGGGCAGCCAGAACTGGGATTGGCGCGCCATCGACCAGATTCACGAGATCGGCGCACGCATCGCCAATCCACGTCTGGCGCAGACATTCGGCGCGGCATTCGATTTTGACTGGCAAGTCGCCGGCAAGCCCGACCTGCCCAAAGCCGCCGAACAAGCGACCAGGCCACTACCCTTCGCGCCCGTCACCAGCGACAACCCAGTCATCCTGCATGGCGATGGCGGCACGGTGCTGACCGCGTTCCCCGCATTCAGCCCGCCCTCGCTCACACCCTACGCGTTGACTGCCGAGCAGCCGGCGCTGGTGCGGATGATCGACCAGAGCCAACACATGCTGCGCATCCAGGTCATGACGCTGTCGGCGATTCGTCAGTACGGACCGAAGGGCTGGTGGGCGGAGGTGGATACCGCATTACGCAATGCCGCGGCGCGTGGTGTGCAGGTGCATATCATCGTGGCGGACTGGGCCTTGCACGAACCCATGCAGTCGTATTTGAAAAGCCTTGCCGTACTGCCCAACGTGGCGATCAAATTCACCCAGTTGCCACCCTCTCCGCAAGGCTTTATCCCCTACGCACGCGTAGAACATGCCAAGTATGCGGTGGCCGATGACCGTAGCGTCTATATCGGCACGGGCAACTGGGAATGGAGTTATTTCAACAATACGGTGGATGCATCGATCTTTGTGCAGGGCGAGGCACCCGCGAAGACGCTGACCCAGATTTTCGAGCGGGATTGGAACGGCCCCTATGCGAAGGCGCTCGAGGTCGACCAGCACTACGAAGCGCCACGCAATCACTGATCCGAACCGCTCCGACGGTGGTACCTTAAGCGATAAACCCACCCCGTCGGAGCTGACCATGAGCAAGAACGATGTGAAACGCGAACAGCAACTGCAGAAGCGCCGCAACGCGCCGCTAGCCACGCCGACCGATCTGTCCGCCAAGGCGACCCGTGACCTGAGCGCCGCCTTGAACGTCGCCCTCGCCGATGTGTTTGCCCTGTACCTGAAGACCAAGAATTTTCATTGGCATATGAGCGGCCCCCATTTCCGTGACTACCACCTCCTGCTGGACGATCAGGCTTCGCAGATCTTTGCGATGACCGACGACATCGCCGAGCGCGTGCGCAAGATCGGCGGCCGCACCCTTACCTCGATCGGCAGCATCGCGAAACATCAGCGCCTATCGGACAACGATGCCGAGTATGTACAGCCCGAAGACATGCTTGCCGAGCTGCGCGAAGACAACAAGACGTTGACCGGCTATCTGCGCAAGGTGCACGACTTGTGCGACGAGCATAAGGACGTTGCGACCGCCAGCCTGATCGAGAACTGGATCGACGAGTCGGAACGTCGGATGTGGTTTCTTTTTGAGGTGACGCGGAGTCATACCGGGGGTTGAGTATTTGAGACCCCCCCTCACCCCAGCCCTCTCCCCCGGCAGAGCCAGGGGAGAGGGAGCAAAAGCGCGTAGCCTTGAAAGCTTGCCTCAATGCGCCCCCTCTCCCCTGGCTCTGCCGGGGGAGAGGGTTGGGGTGAGGGGGCGCAAGAGGCGATGCGAAGCGAGCCTACTGCACGACCGCCACGGCACTAACCTCGATCATCACATCCTTGCGAAACAGACTCTTCACCTCGACGAGACTCGCCGCAGGCAATGGCGCCGACATATATTGATCGCGCACTTTTCGATACGCATCGATCTGCGACACGTCCGTAAGATAGGTCGTCATGTCGACCACATCCGCATAGCTCGCACCAACCGCACTCAACGCGGCCTTCATATTTTCAAATACCTGCCGAGCCTGGGCGGCCAGATCTCCCGCCCCCACAAGCGCCCCATTCCGATCAAGCGGCACCTGCCCAGCCACATAAACCGTTCGGCCACTGCGCACGACGACCACGTGCGAATACCCGTGGGGCGTACTCAATGCCGGCGGGTTGATGTGCTGGACCGGGGCATTGGTCGCAACCGCCGCGGCCGTCCAAAGCAAAGACAAAGCAACAAGTATCCGCTTCATATAGCCCGCCGCCGAGCCACCTCGGCAGGCGTCACGGTTCCTGTCTTGGCGCCAAAATGCGAAATCACGTAGTTCGCCAGCGCCGCGACTTCCGTATCCGAATACGCCTTGCCGAAAGCGGGCATGAAGACATCCTGATCGCCAATGCGCAATTTGGAACCGTTGAGGATCACCTGGGTGACGTTGGTTCCGGCCGGATCGTTGACGCCACGCGTGCCCAATAGCGAGGCGTAGCTGGTCTGCTGGCCCTTGCCGTTCCACTGGTGACAACTCGCGCATGCGCCTTCGAACAGCTGCATGCCCAGGTGCTGGCTATCGGCGGAGTCGCCGCCGGGCGCCGCGTCGGTGGATGCGAGTGCGGGCGCCGCCTTGGCGTCGACGCTGATCGGGTCCTTGCCGGAGTTCGCCGGCACGCCGCGCAGATAGGTCACCAGAGCGGCGGTGTCTTCCGGCTTCAAATACTGCAGGCTGTTCTCGATCGCCTCGCCCATCGGACCGGACGCCGAACCACGCCCCTGCGCATGACCGGTGCTGAGATAGCTCGCCAGCTCCGCTTCGCTCCATGCACCGACGCCATGATCGGGGTCGGAGGTGATGTCATAGGCACGCCAGCCCTGCAGCGATTCGCCGGACAATGCGCTGCCGTTCTTCAATCCAAAGGCAAAGTTGCGCGGCGTATGACATTCCGCACAATGACCCAGCGCATTGGCCAGATACGCGCCGCTATTCCATTGCGGCGACTTCGATGTATCGGCAACGAAGCGCTGGCTCTTGAAGAACCCTGCGTTCCAGAAACCCATCGCCCAGCGCTGATTGAACGGGAAACCGAGTTCGTTGGCGCGATCTTCCTGGTGAATCTTTGGCAGGCTGAACAAGTAGGCCTTGATCGCCAGCACGTCGCCACGGCTCAGCTGCGTATAAGAGGTATACGGAAATGCCGGATACAGATGCGCGCCGTCCTTGCGCACGCCTTCGCGCACCGCGCGCACGAAGTCGTCGTCGCTCCAGCTACCGATGCCGGTCGCCTCGTCGGCCGTGATATTGCTCGAATAAATCGTGCCGAACGGCAACTTGAAGGCCACGCCACCGGCGAAAGGCTTATCGGAACCAGGCACCGTGTGGCAGGCAGTGCAATCGGCCGCCTTGGCCAGGTACTCGCCACGCGCTATTGGATCGGAACCGGATGGCGCACCGACAATGACGGGCGCCGCACCTTCGGCGGGGTCGGTGCGGTTGAGCAAGACATAGGCCACGCCGCCGATAACGATGAGCAGGACGATGATCAGAAAGAAACGTTTCATGCCACGTCCCTCCCCTTGCCAGATTCCAATGACACGACGTGCTGCATGGCATCGCCACTCTGCACCAGCAGCGTGCGATCGACCGGAAGCTTGTAGAGACGCACGCCGGTTGCCGCAAAAATCGCGTTCGCCAACGCCGGCGCGGCGATCGCCGTGCCGACCTCGCCGAGCCCACCCGGCGCTTCGTCGTTCTCGATCCGATGCACTTCGACGACCGGCGTCTGGTTGATGCGCAGATTGCGATAGTCGTGGAAGTTGCTTTGCTCGATCGCTCCATTCTTGAGCGTGATTTCGCTATACAGCGCCGCGCTCAGGCCAAACAGCAGGCCACCCTGAACCTGGGCCTCGATCGAACTGATATTGATCGCGATACCGCAGTCCAAAGCCACCACCGCCTTGCGCATGACCACTTCGCCTTGCGGCGTGACCTCCGCCTCCACGATTGCGCAGACACGGCTGCCGAACGGTTCGCCCAATGCGATCCCGCGACCCACGCGCGCGGGCAACGGTTGGCTGCCCCAGCCGATTTTTTCGGCAGCCGTATTGAGCACTTTCAGACTGCGCGGATTCTTCTGCAGCAAGGATTGGCGATAGGCCAACGGGTCCTTGCCAGCCTTGTGCGCCAGCTCGTCGATAAAGCTTTCGAACGAAAACAGATTGTGCGTAGGCCCGACCCCACGCCACCAGCCGACGACAAGACCGGGCGGCATATCGTGGCGGATCCATTCGATCTTTGTATTTGGAATGTCGTAAGGCGTTTCCACCAGACATTCGACAGCGTCGCTGTCGAGGCCATTCTTGCCCATCGCACCAGGCGCCCAACGACCAAGCACGGTACCGCCGCTGGTGCGATCACCGAACCACAAAGGCTTGCCGTCGGCATCGACCACCGCCGTCAGCAGATCGTGATACATCGGGCGCACGCGGTCATGCCGGATATCTTCTTCGCGTGTCCAGATCACCTTAACCGGATAGGACACCTGCTTGGCGATCGCCACGGCCTGCTCGACCGAATCGGTTTCCAGGCGTCGGCCGAAACCGCCGCCCAGATATTGGTTGTGCACGACGACCTTGTCGGCGGCAAGACCGGTGATCTTGGCGGCCACATCGACCACGCGCATCGGCACCTGTGTGCCTACCCAGATTTCGCACTTGTCCGAGGTCACGAACACCGTCGTATTGAGTGGCTCCATGGTGGCGTGAGCGAGCATCGGCAGCTGATAGGTCGAGGCGACGGTCGTACCGCCTTCGGGCCGCTTGCCGACTTCCTTGGCGACGATGGACTTGCCGTTCTGCGCGCTGTCGGCCAGTGCATCGCGCAACTGCTGCGTGGTGAGCTTGGCGTTCTCACCCAGATTCCACTGGATGTCCAGCGCTTCCAGACCGCGCTTGGCGGCCCAGAAGTGATCACCGATGACCGCGACGGAATCTTCGGTATGAATGACGTCGACCACACCGGGAATCGCGCGCGCCGGCTTGTCGTCGACGGAGACGAACTTTCCGTTCAATGTCGGGCATGCCTTGACCGCGGCGACTTTCATGCCAGGCAGCCGCACGTCGATACCGAACTGGGTCGCGCCTTTCACCTTGTCGGCCGAGTCGACGCGACGCAGCGGCTTGCCGATCAGGGTGAAATCCTTGGGATCTTTCAGTTGCACCTTGTCAGGCAGCGGCAGCTTGCCGGCCGCCGTGGCCAGCGAGCCATAACTGGCGCTGCGACCGGATGCCTGATGATGCACGGCGCCGCGATCGACCGAGCAGGTCGACGGATCGACCTGCCACTGTGTCGCCGCCGCGCTGACCAGCAGGGTTCGCGCCACCGCACCAGCCTCGCGCAATACCGGCCAGGTAGCGCGCGTGCTGGTGGAGCCGCCGGTAATCTGTCCGCCAAGCGCGGGAATGCCATAGAGCTGATCGCTGGGCGGCGAGGCTTCGACCTTGATCTGATCCAGGCCGACGCCGAGTTCTTCGGCGATCATCATGCTCATGCCGGTATAGATCGCCTGCCCCATCTCCACCGAGGGCATGACCAGGCGAATGCTGCCGTCGGTGTCGATGCGGATAAAGGCATTGGGCGCGAACGGCGGGTTGCCATCGGCCGCTGCGGCCTCCGCATCGCCCGGCTGGCGACGCGCACTGATACTGGCCGATGCGATGCCGCTGCCGCCCAGCCACAGGAAGGCAATGGCCAGGCCGGTGTGCTGGAGCGCGCGACGACGGCTGATGTCGATCGACTCATCGGTCGGCAGATGTTGCGTGTCGTTGCTCATGACGCGGCTCCTTGCGGTGCGGTCACGATGGTCTGCAGGATATCGAGCTTGCCGGTAGCAGCCTGCTTGATCGCCGCACGGATGCGCACGTAGGTACCGCAGCGGCAAATATTGCCGGACATGGCCGCATCGATATCCGCATCGCTGGGATTGGCGGTGCGATTGAGCAAGGCCGTCGCCGACATGATCTGGCCCGATTGGCAGTAACCGCATTGCACGACGTCGACCTCGAGCCAGGCCTGCTGCACTTTGGCGCCATTGGGCGTGTTGCCCACCGCTTCGATGGTGGTGATGGCCTTGCTACCGATCGAGCCGACCGGCAATACGCAAGAACGTACCGGCTGGCCATCCAGATGAACGGTGCAGGCGCCGCACTGCGCAATCCCGCAGCCGAACTTGGTCCCGGTAAGCCCGATGACGTCGCGCAATACCCATAGCAGCGGCATGTCGGGCGGAACGTCGACCTGGTGCGACTGACCATTGACGGACAAGGACAACATAGATATCTCCCAGTTTGATTCGGTCTCAATCCCTGAGAGGCATTAGGCCGAGGACCCTCCGCTAATGGGCCATTAAAGCACTCGCTTGAGCACAAAAAAACTAACTTGATCTTTAAGTGGCTTGTTTGTGTTGCGTGCCATGCTCAGATGTAAAGGCGGCGTGTAGAAACGCCTCCTATCCGTCATCCCGGCGCAGGTCGGGATCCAGTGACGTTAGTGGTAGGTTGTCGTGTCAGAGCCCGAACGCATTTGCGAAGACCGACCACTGGAGCCACTGGGTCCCGGCCTGCGCCGGGATGACGAATAGGAGATGTTTTCGAAACTCCCTTCCAGCCGCGCTAAACTGCCAGCCCGTTTCAAGTCCGGAGTCGATACGTGGAGGGACCGATCAGCGTGGCGGCCGCCGAGGCCTTGATCGAAGCGCATATGCCGCGTTTTGCCACCGAGCGCATTCCGCTGGCGCTGGCGCAAGGCCGCGTATTACGCCAGGACATCCGTGCCGATCGCGATCAACCGCCCTTCGACCGCGTCATGATGGACGGCATCGCCATCCGCCACGAAGTGTCGCTTGCGCGCTATCGCATCGCCGGCACTCAGCTGGCCGGCGAGACCGCCATGACCCTCGCGACGACGGGCGACTGCCTGGAAGTGATGACCGGCGCCATGTTGCCGCAAGGCGCCGATACGGTGGTGCCGGTCGAAAGCCTGCGCAAGTCGGAAGGCTACGCCAACCTGACGGCCGGCGCGGTAAACGCCGTGGGACAGTTCGTGCATCGCCGCGGCTCGGACTGCCGCGAAGGCGATCTGCTGTTGTCGCCGGGGCGGATGCTGCGCGCACCGGAAATCGCCGTGCTGGCTACCAATGGTATCGCCGATGTCGAGGTTTCCCGCCTGCCCGCCATTGCCGTCGTGTCGACCGGCGACGAACTGGTCGACATCGATGCGCAACCGGAACCTTGGCAGATCCGACGCTCCAACGACCATGCCATCGCCGCGGCACTGCGCGATGCCCATTTTGGCGAGGTGTCGGTGCATCACGTCACCGATGAGCGTAAACGCATCCTGGGTTTGCTCGACGAGCTGCTGCGACACCGTGACGTGATCGTGCTGTGCGGCGGCGTCTCGATGGGGCAGCGCGATTACATCCCGAGTGCGCTGGAAACACTGGGTGTCAAACAAGTCTTCCACAAGATCGCGCAACGGCCCGGAAAACCGATGTGGTTCGGCATCGCCCCGGGCGACAAACCGGTCTTTGCCCTGCCCGGTAATCCCGTCTCCGCGCTCGTATGCACGCTGCGCTACGTGCTACCCGCATTGCGCGCCGCCAGCGGCATGCCGGCATCGCGGCCACGCGCGGTAACCCTCGCCGCGCCGCTGACCACCCATGCCAGCCTTACCTGCTTCATTCCCGTCGCACTCGAAGACGGTGACGATGGCCGCCTGATGGCGCAACCCGTACCGTCGGCGACGTCCGGTGATTTCGCTTCGCTGGTGCGCACGGATGGCATTATCGAGCTACCACCGAATGCGTCGCCGTTCGAAGCGGGTTTTACGGCGCCCTTTCGCGCATGGTCATGACCGGCGCGCCGCTGTTCATGCAGGAGTGACTTAAAGATGCTTTCGCACGTCGACGAAAATCAACAGCCACGCATGGTCGATGTGGGCGACAAGGCCATCACGCGGCGCGTTGCCCGCGCGCAGGCGCGGGTCAGCTTCCCTGCCGATGTCGCCGCCGCCTTGCGCGATGCCGGCTATGTCACGCCCAAGGGCGCGGTAATCACGGTCGCCCAGATTGCCGGTGTCATGGGCGCAAAGGCCACCCCGCAACTGATCCCGCTTTGCCATCCGCTGGCCATTGAACGCTGCAACCTCGACATCCATATCGAAGGCGATGACGCGGTGATCGAGTGCGAAGTGGCCTGCCGCGGCACCACCGGCGTGGAGATGGAGGCGCTGACCGGCGCCAGCATCGCCGCGCTGACCATCTACGACATGTGCAAGGCGATGTCGCACGCCATGGTGATCGGCGACGTGCGTCTGCTGAGCAAGAGCGGCGGCAAGCGCGATATCGATCTTACGGAGCCCACGCCATGAATACCCCGGTTCGTCCACTCTATGGTCTGTTGCTGACCGGCGGCGCCAGTCGACGCATGGGCCAGGACAAGGCCTTGCTGAACTATGGCGACCAGCCGCAACTGCTGACTGCGTATCGCCTGCTGGAAACCGTAGTCGAGCAGGCTTATGTGTCGGTGCGCGAGGATCAGCGCAATGAAGAAACGCGTCGCAGCCTGCCGCAGATCGTCGACCAGCTTGCCGATATCGGGCCAGCCGCCGGCATCCTTGCTGCACATGCGGCTCACCCGGATGCCGCGTGGCTGGTGCTTGCCTGCGACCTGCCCTTGCTCAATAGCGCGACCTTGCATGCGCTGCTTGCCGCTCGCGATGTTTCACGCGATGCGACTGCGTTTACCAGCGCGCACGACGGCCTGCCCGAACCGCTTTGTGCGATCTGGGAACCGTCGGCGATCGACGCTCTGGCCGCGAGCGTTGCGACCGGACGGGTTTGCCCGCGCAAGGGCCTGATCGCGATCGATACGAAACTGATCGCCCCGGTCGATCCACAGGCGCTGGACAACGCCAATTCACCCGGCGAACGCGAAGACATCCTGCAACGGTTGAGGAAAGCTTCGTGAGCAACGACGGCTTCGTACCCGATTATTCGCGCCAGACGCGACTGGCCGCGGTCGGGCCGGAGGGCCAGGCCAGGCTGGCGGCAAGCCGGGTGCTGGTCATCGGTGCCGGCGGTCTCGGCTGCCCGGTGCTCGCCTACCTGGCCGGTGCCGGCGTGGGCCATATCGGCATCGTCGACAGCGACGTATTGGAAGCGAGCAACCTGCATCGGCAGACCTTGTACGACGCGGCGGACATCGGCCAATCCAAGGTGCTGCTGGCGGCGCGGCGTATCCGCGCGCTCAATCCCAGCGTCGATGTCGCCTGCATCGATCACGCCTTGACCGCCGAAGAGATCGTGCCGCTGTTTGCGTCCTACGATCTGATCCTCGAATGCACCGACGATATGCGCAGCCGCTATCTTTGCAGCGATGCGGCGGTCGTCACCGGCAAACCGGTGATCTTCGCCAGCGTGTATCAATACGAAGGCCAGCTGCATGTCTATCGTCCGGATCAGGCCACGCCGTGCATGCGCTGCCTCTGGCCGCAGGAACCCGACCCGGCACAACTGGGCAGTTGTGAAATATCAGGTGTATTGGGGCCGGCACCGGGCGTGCTCGGCACGCTGCAAGCCAATGAGGCCTTGAAGCTTCTGCTCGATCTGCCCGGCAAACTGGCCAACGACCTGGTGCTGGTCGACTTGACCGATCTGGAGATGCGCCGCATTCGCACCCGCCGCGCCGAGCACGACTGTCATGCCGAATCCGAGCTAGGTCTGTCGGCGCGCCGATCGAACGAAGCACTGGAGCGGGATTTTCCAAGCCTGCAGGCCGCCGTGCTGGCGGGTTATCAACTGGTCGACCTGCGCGAACGCGACGAGATCGAAGCCGATCCGCTTCAAACCCAGGCGCTGTGGATTCCCTCCGGTGAAGTGCTCGACCACGCGGCAAGTTTCGCCAACAGCCACTGGCTGCTGATTTGCGCGCGCGGCGCGCGTAGCCGCTACGCCGCCGAGCGCCTGCGCGAACAAGGCTATACCAATGTCTATTCCCTGCGCGGCGGCTGGACCGGCATGCATATGGATGCCGCAGCCACGACACCATGAACTCGCCACAGGAGCTGCAGGCGCTGATCGACGCGCTGCGCGAACTTCAACGCGACGGCTTCGCAGGTGGCGCGGCGCTGGCGACGATTACCTATACGCACGGCTCCACCTTCCGCCGTGCCGGTACCAGCATGCTGGTGCGCGGCGACGGCCGCATCGTCTGCGAGCTGGCCGGCGGTTGTCCGCAACGCGATATCGTCTTTCGTGCCAACGAAGTCATCGCCACCGGCCAGACCCAGTTGGTGCATTACAACCGCGATGCCAACTACGACGTGCTGATCGAAATGGGTTGTGGCGGCGAGCTGGATGTATTGATCGAACCGGTACTTGGCGATCGGGACATCGCTTATCTCGAGGCCTTGGAATACTGTCTCGGCGAGCGACGTCTTGGCAGCATGGCCACGGTTTTCTCCCATGACGGCACGGTCCAGGCACGCCCGCGCCGAAGAATCGACGACACGCATCGCACGCTTTTCGACGATATCGGCGACGAAGCGCTGAGTTCGTTGCTCGACCAGCCCATGAGCGCCCTTTCCGCCTGTGTCGAACGCCAGGAACTGGCCACCCCACGCGGTGCGGTAACTGCCCTGTTCGAAAGACTGCATCCGCGACCGGCACTGGCCTTGATCGGCGCCAACGTGGGTGCACGCGCCATGGTCGACCTGGCATTGACGCTGGGCTGGCAGGTGACCGTCGTAGATAGCCACGCCGAACGACTGCTCGCCACGGCCTTACCGGCAAAGGTCGTGGCGCGCGTTGCTACCCCAAGCACGGTTTGCGAGCTGTTGAAACCGGACGAGTTCACCGCGGTCGTCGTGATGACGCATCGCTACGAACTCGACGTGGAATACCTCAACGCCCTGGGCGACAGCTCTCCGGCTTATGTCGGTGCCATCGGCTCGCGCGACCGTGCCCGACGAATGAACCACGCGCTCGACGGGCAGTTCGATCAGTTGCACGTACCGGCGGGGCTCGATATCGGTTCGGACACGCCACAGGAAATCGCACTGGCCGTGCTCGCCGAGATCGTCGCCACGTTCAACGCGCGCGAAGGCCGACGACTGAGCGTCACCAGCGGTCCGATCCACTCATGAGCGAGATCGGCATCGTGTTGCTGGCGGCCGGCGAAGCAAGCCGCTTCGGCTCGGCCAAGCAAGCCACGCTGATCGATGGTGTGCCGCTGGTGCATCGCGTGGCCAGAGAAGCTGTTCAGACCGGCGCGACCGTCACCGTGGTGCTCGGCGCGCATCGCGATGCGATCGAGCCCCTGCTCGATGGCCTGGATGTGTCGCTTGCGTTCAATCCGCAATGGCACGAAGGTCTGGGCGGTTCGATCGCACTGGGTGTGCAACAGCTGACACAGCAACATCCTGGTCTATCTGCCGTCATGCTGTGCCTCGCCGATCAGGCGCTGATCGACGCCTACGATCTGCAACTGCTTATCGACGCACATCGCCTGGATCCGGAGTTCATCATCGCGGCGAGCTTCGCCGGTGTGCTCGGGCCTCCTTGCCTGTTTCCTCGCGGCGATATCGATGCCCTGATGAAACTGTCCGGCCCGCAGGGCGCACGTGTCCTGTTGCAACGCCACGCCGAACGCGTTCGCGCCCTGCCCATGCCTCACGCCGCCATAGATATCGACACACCGGACGATCTGGCCCACCTTCTACGCTGAGACGTTCGACTCGCTGCGTACGCGACCTTCATGGATCTCGAATACATGCTGGCCGAGCGCCTCAGCATCGGCGGGATCGTGGGTAATTACCAGCATCTGCAGATCGAGCTGCGCCTGCACCATGGTCAGCTCGTTGCGCATGCGGCTTTTCAGCGCCGGATCGAGCGCCGAAAACGGCTCGTCCAGCAGCAAGATGTCCGGTTCGGCAGCCAGTGCACGAGCGAGGGCCACGCGTTGTTTCTGACCGCCGGAAATCTGCGCGGGATAGTTACCTGCAATCTGCTCCAGCTCGAATGCCTGCAGCCAGCGCAAGGCCGGCGCCGGCACATCCCCATGCCGGCGTGGATTGAACATGCCGCGTTGCACGCCGAACGCCACGTTCTGCGCCACCGTAAGATGCGGAAACAACGCATAGTCCTGGAACAGATAGCCGACCTTTCGATACTGCGTCGGCAGATTCAGCGGCCGCGCGGCATCGAACAGGGAGCGTCCGTTCACCACGATGTGTCCACGGTCCGGTTTCAGCAGCCCGGCGATGGCACGCAAGGTCAGGCTCTTGCCCGCACCGGACGGACCGTAAAGCACGATGCGACGCCGGTCCGAACGAAACGCCACATCCAGTTCGAATCGACGCTGCGCGTCGTTCATGATGCGGTGAATGGCGATATCGACACTCATCGTTCAGACCGCCGTTGGCTATGCTGGGGAGCCAGGCGTCCGGCAATCAACAAGGCGACGACGCAGGTGATCGACGCCACGATGACCATGGTATTGGCGCCTGCGTCGTCGCCAGCCTGCACTGCGGCATAGATCGCCACCGACAAGGTCTGCGTACGACCGGGCAGATTGCCGGCAATCATCAAGGTGGCGCCGAACTCACCCAGTGCACGCGCAAACGCCAGCAAGGCACCGGCGGTGATGCCCCTGGCCGCCAGCGGCAGCGACACGCGGAAAAACACCGACCACTCCGGCAACCCCAAGACACGCGCAGCGCCTTCCAGGTGCGGATCGACATCTTCAAACGCCGCACGCGCGGCCTTCTGGATCATCGGAAACGCCACCAGAGTCGAGGCGATGACCGCGCCCTGCCAGGTAAACACGGGATTGATGTTCCAACGCTCCAGCCACGCACCGAGCACGCCGTGGCGTCCCAGGATCACCAGCAGGTAGTAGCCCAGTACCGTGGGCGGCAACACCAGCGGCAAGGTCAGCAAGGAATCGACCAGCGCGGCGATCGGCGAACGCCAGCGCGACAAGCCGTAAGCTACCGCGGTGCCGAGCAGAAGATTCAAGCCGGTCGCCCACAACGCGACCTTGAGCGACAACAGCAGCGGCGCCCAGATATCCATGATGGGAATCAGGGCTTCAGAAACCCGTATTGCGCCAGTACCGCCTGGCCCTCGCTGGACAGCACATAGGATTCGAACGCCTGCGCTTCGGCTTGATGTTTGGACTGCGCGATCACCGCCATCGGGTAGCTGATGGGTGTCGTCGTCGGCACCGTCATGATCACTTTGACCTTGTCCGTGGCGACCGCCGCATCGGTGGCGAAGACGAAACCGGCATCGACCTCATCGCGCGCTACATAGTCCAGGCTCTGGCGAACGTTCTGCGCCAGCACGGTCTTGGCCGAGAGACCGTCCCACAAACCCTGTGCTTCCAGCGCGCCCTTGGTGTAGCGGCCGACCGGCACCGAGGCCGGATCACCGGCGGCAATCCGCTTGATGGCGGGCTGCGTGAGATCGCGCAGGCTGGAGACCTTCAAGTTGCTGGCCAGCGGCGCTATCAACACCAGCTGATTGGCGGCGAAGTTCTTGCGCGAGCCCTTGAGCAGCACGTTCTTGGACTCGGCCTTGTCCATCGCCGTCTGGTCGGCCGAGGCGAACACGTCGGCCGGCGCGCCATTGGCGATCTGCTGCAGCAACACGTCGGAGGCAGCGAAATTGAGCACCACATGCGTGCCCGGGTGCTTGGCCTCGTAGGCCTTGGCGACACTTTGAAAGGCATTGGTCAGGCTGGATGCCGCCGATACCACCAGGTCATCGGCATGCGCGATCCCGGCCGAGCCCAGCGCAAGCAACGACAGCAGACCGACCGACCACTTCAAACGCATGCGCGCCATGGAGCTTCTCCGAGAGGACGTAACGAGCGGCCGACTATATCGCAACGATGGCGATATCCGGATGATGGTTACGCCTTGCCGTGCGCCCTGGCATCGGCCAGCAACGCGTCGACTGCACGTTGCATGGGCTGCGTATCGCCGTCGATCACCGCCCACAAAGTGGCGCCCTCCAGACGCGTCAATGCGTCGGTCGCCATGGCGTGGGCGGTGTCCTTGGCAAACGCCGGCATGAGTATCCGCGCGATGCCATCGCGCTGCTCGCGGAAAAACGCCCGCACCGCATCGGCTGCTTCCGGTGTTTCGTCGTTGATCCCATACGCCAGATGCAGACCCACACAACGGGTGCGATCGCTCAGGGTATCGGCAATGCGCCGCAGCACCGTCTCATAGCGTTCCATCCACGGCGCCGACGCATCCGGCAAATCGTCGAAGGTTTCGCGCGTGGTCAAGGCCAGCACCTCGGGCACCAGCGACTCCTTGGTAGGAAAGCGGGTGTAGAGGCTGGGCTTCTTGATGCCGACCCGCGTGGCCAGGTCCTGCATGGACGCGCCGGCATAGCCATGGTCGCGAAAGAGCTCGCGGGCCTCGCTGATGATGGTGTCGAGACTTGTTTTCATAAGCTGGCAGTCATATCCTACCGATCGGTAGTTAGTATTTTACAGGATGGCGCATGACGGCTCAAGTGCGCCCGATATGACAAAGCACGGGAGATAAGTCATGCAATCGAATGATATTCATAATGAAATTGTCGACAAAACGCGCCGCAAAGCGATCCTCGCCACGGCGATAGGAACGGCTGCGCTGGCCACCAGCTCGATGGCAGCCCCAAGGAAACACGCATCTGGCGCGCCTGTCTCGGCCACTCCCCAGCCGGTGTTCTTTCGCACGCAAAAGGTCGGCGATGTCGAGGTGTTCTATCGCGAGGCCGGCCCGGCTGACGCACCGGTGATCCTGCTGTTGCATGGCTTTCCTACCTCCAGCCATATGTTTCGCGATCTGATCCCGCAGCTGTCGCAGAACTATCGCGTGATCGCTCCCGACCTGCCCGGCTTCGGCCAGACCAAGGCGCCGCCGCGCGGAACGTTCAACTACAGCTTCGACGAACTCGCACGCGTCATCGGCCAGTTCGTCGATGCCATCGGCTTGCAACGCTATGCGCTGTATATCTTCGATTACGGCGCACCGACCGGGCTGCGCCTGGCGCTTGCGCATCCCGAACGCGTCACGGCGATCATCAGCCAGAACGGCAATGCCTATCTGGATGGCTTCAGTGAGAACTGGGGTAGCTGGCAGACGTATTGGCGCGAGCCGACGGCGGCTCATCGCGAAGCCTGCCGTGACGCCTTGTCGCCGCAGGTGATTCGCGATCTGCAATACCTGCACGGTGCGCCGGCCGGGCGCGTGTCGCCGGATGGCTATACCTTGGATATCGGCTATATGGCGCGCCCGGGCGCGGACGATATCCAGTTGGACCTGATCCTGGATTACCGCAGCAATGTGGCGCGCTATCCGGAGTTCCAGGCGTATTTCCGCAGTCATCGTCCGCCGCTTCTCGCGGTATGGGGCAAGAACGATCCGTTCTTTATCCCGCCGGGTGCGGAGGCGTATCGGCGCGATATTCCCGATGCGGAAATTCACTTGCTGGATGCGGGGCATTTTGCGTTGGAGACGCATTCGGTCGAGATTGCGGGGTATATGCGGGATTTTTTGGGGCGCAAGTTGAAGGGTTGAAGAGCCCCCCTCACCCCAACCCTCTCCCCCGGCGAAGCCAGGGGAGAGGGAGCCAGGTTACGCAAGAACGAAGCAATGAAGCCTACCTCAATCGCTCCCTCTCCCCTGGCTTTGCCGGGGGAGAGGGCTGGGGTGAGGGGGCGCTCCTGCCGCTCCCGATCAAACCCGCGACAACCACGTCGTTAAACCAGCCAACGAATGGAATTCATCCAGGCTGCGCGAAGGTATCCCCGGATACGCCCCGGCAGCCATCTCCGCCAACGCACGCCCCGGCCCCAGCTCCAGAAACGCAACCGCACCAGCTTCGACGCAAGCCGCCAGACAACCCGCCCAATCGATCGGTTCGGATATCTGCCGCGCAAGTTTCTGCACGCCTTCGTCGACATTCAATACCGACGCAGCATCCAGCCCGCTCAGCAATCGAATACCCGGCTTGGGTGCGCGCGCTATCGACGTAGCAGCGAGTGCATCGCGAAACGACACAGACGCCTCGGCCAGCAGGTACGTATGCGACGCTACCGCCACGTGCACCGGCACGACCCGCAATGCACCGAACGCCTTGGCCTTTACCGCAACGACATCCAAAGCAGACTGCAAGCCGCCGATAACCCAGGCGTCGCCAGGATTGGCGATGGCGATCGCCGCATCCAACCCCTCGCATAACTGCTCAACGACATCACGCGCTAAACCGCGCACGAACAACATGCCCTGCTGCCCATGATTGGCCGCATTCATCGCATCGGCTCGCGCGGCCACCAGTTCGAGCGTCGTTACGGGTTCAATCAAACCGGCAACGCCCCAGGCTGCTACCTCGCCCACGCTGTAACCGGCAACACAGCGACGTTTCGGCAACACATCGGCGAGCAAGGCATCCGCTGCCAACGCCTGCAAACTGCAGAGCAACTGCGCGGTACGGTTTTCGAAAAGCACGTCACTCGCCGCCTCGCGCACCAGACGGCGCGGGTCATGTCCGAGCAATGCCCCGGCACGTTCGAACAACGACGCGGCAGCCGGTGCATTGCCGGTGAGCTCGAACATGCCAGCGTGCTGTGCGCCCTGGCCGGAACAGAGAATGGCCAGCGTCATGGATCGTGCACTCCGTTATCCGTAAAGCCAGGCGATCGCCACGGCCAGCGTGAACATGCTTGCCAATGTACTGGCAATCACCGCCGAACCGGCATCTTCGGAACTGTGCCCATAGCTGGATCCGAACAGGATGCCAAAGAAACCCGATGGCAGGGCCGCCATCAGTACCGCCACTTGCAGGATCTCCCTGGGTGCCGTCAGCAGGCTGGCGATACCGAATGCGATCAGCGGTTGCAAGATGTTGGTCGTCACAGCAGCCAGCACCACATTCCAGCGCAGGCGGAACTGTTGTGCGGAAAGAATCAGACCGGTCACGAACAGTGCCATGCCGCCCGCGGCCTGACCGATCAGGCGAAACGAGGCTATCGCCACCGCAGGCAACTCAAGCCCGAGCAAGGAGCAAAGCGTGCCGGCGATCGGTGCCAGCACAATGGGTCGGGTCAAGGCATGCGTGATCGCGTGCCTTATCGGCCCCTGACCATGACCGCCCTGTGTGCCGCTCTTGGCGGCGGACAGTTCCAGCAACGCCAACGTGATCGGCGAAGGCAACAGCGCGCCGGTGGCAATGGCCACCGCTACCGGCACAATCTGGTTTGGTCCCAGCAAGGCCGCCACCACCGGCAAGCCGGCCGCCGCATAGTTGGGCAAGGAGACCGACAGAGTCTGTACCGCCGATTCGGCCAAGGAACGTTTCAACACGTTCCGCTGCAGGAAAAACCACAGCGGATAGACCACCATCATCGCGCCGCCAAGAATCACCACGATCGGCCACTGGGCAAGCATGGCCTGGCGCGGCGTGGTCGCGGTTGCCGCGAACAACGATGCGGGAATTGCGTATCGCATCACCACGGCATTGAGCTGGGCGACGTTCTTGTTGTCGACCACCCGCCATTTGCCGGCCGAATACCCCAGCAGCAATACAAAGAAGATCGGCACCAGCGCCGCCAAAATAATTGAAATCACCCGTCCCTCCCGAGCGCGCTTACGAAAAGACTCATCGCCAGGAGATCCGCTGCCCCGCCCGGACTGAGTCGACGTTCCACAAAGGCGCGATGGATCGCTTCGGCATGACGCCGCCATTCCGCCTGCCCCACCCCACCCCGTCGTAAAAATGCACGCGTCGCCTGCCGCGCGAAGCGCAGCCCCGCGATGCCGCCGCGATGCAATAAATTGGTGTCTTCCACGGCGGCAATCAGCGCGAAGCAGGCGTGTACGCGAGCGGCTTCCGCCTCGCCGCTCGCGATGTCCCGAGCGGCTTCCAGTGCACGCAGGCCGACGTTATAAATGCTTGGAAACCCATCTGCCGCTTCCTGCCGCGCGCCACCTGCGCCATAGCGACGATGCGCGGTTTCACCATGGCTCGTCGTCAAGCGCGGACCACCGAGAATGTCATCGCCCCAGTACCGCGCGACGATTTCGCCGAGGCTCGATGTGCGATCGCCAGGATGAGCGTTGCGCCACCCGGCAGCGGCGCTCAGCAGGCCCAGTCCGAAGATCGCGCCGCGATGGGTATTGATACCGCCCGTGGCCTGAAGCATGGCGCGCTCAGCGCGCAGGCCGATCTTTCGTAACGTGCTCATCGCCGCGCCTTGGGCACCGGCTTCGGCAAGCTCAGCAAAGAAAGGACGTAACGCCTCGGCGCTACGGGAAAACGTGATCGCGTCCATGTCGGTATGGCTACCGTTGTCGACATGGCTGACCAGACCCGGCTTGGGCCACGTCTGCACCTCCAGTCGCAGGCATTGCTCGGCGAGCTGGCCGATGTACTTGGCATATGACTCGACCGTCGCGACGCTCGCCGTTCCGGACACGTTTGACACGGAAGCGGCGAGAGCTTCGTTCATGCGACAAACGCCTCATACGAACATAGCTGCACATCGACAGGCGTTTTCAGTGCGAGCTCTTTCGACCCGGCATATAGCTCGCGCCAATTGACGCCCGATCCATCGGCGCGAATCAGTTCGCCATCCAGTCGCATGGGCGCCAGGGTTTCGATCTCGGCCAGTTCGGCAAGCAACGGGGCGATATGTCCAGGCGGCGGCAAGGTCCAGATGACATCGAGATCGGAACCTGGCGAGAGATATGTCAGCCCGGTCAGCCATTGCCAGGCAAGGCTTCCGAAAACCCGCGCCTCGATAGCATGCCGCGCGGCGAGCATCGTCAAGCGATCCATGCTGCTTGCCCACGCTGCCGGCGCACTATGGATCGTCTCCTGCAGATACGGCAGGGACGACACGGCATCGATATCCTCGTGCCGTGCGTTCACCGCGATACGACGCTTGCCTGCCGCTGGCGGCAGCGGCAAGCCCAAGGCATATCCTCCCGCCTCACCAGGCAGTGGGCGGCGTGCGATCAAGGGCCAGCCGCAGTCGGCCCAACCCTGCAGCAACGCCTCGCCGGCCAGGTCGCTACGCGCATGCAGCAGCTCGCTCCAGCTGGCCGGCTTGAGCCGAACCAGCTGATGCCGTTGAAGCGGCGCGTCAGACCGAAGCGCGTGCCAATGCATAGACGCGCTCGGCAATGTCCGCGGCTTTCGGCCGGCCCTGGCGTTCCTTGCCGAGTCGATCGCGTGTATCGCGCGTATCGGAAAGCCCGGCGAGCAAGCCCGACAACTGTTCGGCCAGCGATCCGTTGGGGTCGAGCGTCCTGGCAACAGCACCGGTCTGCGTGAGGTTGGCCAGGCCCGGTGCAAATACCGGCGTGGTCTTGGACTTCTCCTGCAACACATCGAGCGACAGTTTGGTGACCCGCGACATGGACGGAAGATCCATGACTGCGGGCTCGGCTCCCGGCAGGGCCAGCAACGCGCGCGTAGCCAGGGCGGTGGCGATAAATGCCCCTGCCGCCGTGTAGCCATACAGCAGGCCGATCGTGGGGTGACCCAGCGTATCGGCAAGAATCAGGCTTTTGGCCAGATGCGCGAGAAACTCGTTGAGTCCAAGCAGCTCGTCGCGCTTGCTCATGCGCTGACTGTCGCTGTCGATCAACACAAGAATCGGTGCATCTCCGCCGCGCTCAATGACCTCAAGCACGTACTGCGACAAGCGGGCCGCCTCATCGACACCGAGCGCGGTGCGATCGGCGACACCGATCACTTCGATCTTGCGGCCACCGAAGTTTCCATGGCCGAGCATCAATCCACCGTCACGCGTCACCGCATGACCTTCGGGAAATACGGAAGCGAGAATCTTATCGGGCGTCATGATGCGGCTCCTTCAACGAGGCGACGAGTTCGACAAAGTCGTCATAAGCCATGCCAGGAACCTGTGCCGGCTCGGCGATACCCAGGGTCCGCCACAGATCGACCGCGTCCTCGCTGCTACCGAAACGTTGCAGCCGTTGCTCAAGACGCTGCTGTTCGGCTACCAGGGTTGCCAGCTGCATTGCCGGCACGTGGGTCAGCAACGCGGAAGCAGCCGCACGAAAACTCGCCATGCTGTCGTCGACAAAACGATCGGCGCCACCGATCAGGCGACGGTGCTTGCCGCCCATCGTGCGCCATACCAGGGCACGGTCCTTGGAGTCGAACTCCTCGACACCGCGGTTGGTTTCGATCACTTCCGGCCCGGAGACACTGATACGTCCCTGCTCCGACACGGCCAGCGCCGAACAGCAAGCAGCGATGAGACCGCCACCGCCATAACAGCCGGCCCGGCCACCGATCAGGCCAAGGACCGGCACGCCGGCCAGACGCGCTTCGATCACCGCGCGCATGATTTCGGCAATCGCCAGCTCGCCGGCATTGGCCTCCTGCAAGCGCACGCCGCCGGTATCGAACAACACCAGTACAGGTACCGAACCGATGTCCCGCGCGGCTCGCAGCAGGCCGGTCAACTTGGCCCCATGCACCTCGCCGAACGAGCCGCCCATGAAGCGCCCCTCCTGCGCCGCGACAAATACCGTCTTTCCGCCTAGGCGACCACGCCCCACGATCATGCCGTCATCGAATTGCTGCGGCAGATCGAACAGCGGCAAATGCGGGCTGGTTTCGCGCACTGCCGGGCCGATGAATTCGTCAAAACTGCCCGCATCGAGCAATCCATCGACGCGCTGGCGTGCGGAGGCTTCATACCAACTGGGCGACAGCAAGGCGTTATCTGCCTGCACATCGATCTTGCTCGCACTCATGCCGACTCTCCTTCCAGGGCGCGTACTGCCTGCGCCAGTCGCAAGGCCACCATGTCCGGTCGCGCACCACCGTCGTTGACGGAGAGCCGCACGCCACCGCTGGCGCGTCGCTCGACGAAATCGGCAACCACGGCCTTCCATACCTCGCCGAAACCTTCGGCCGCGGTGTTGATATCCACTTCGCACTCGTTGTCCGGCAGTACGCGCTCGGCCAGCACCTCGAGATTGCCGGAGGCGACCACGCCCACGATAGCGAGCTTGCTGCTACCGGCAGCGCGGCGTCGGGTGGTGTGACGGTAGTTCAGGTGTTCCATCGTCTCGTCTCCTTACCAATTGCGAAACTTGGACGGCGGTGCATACAGGCCGCCCGACCAGCGCACCAGGTCTTTGATCGAACGGGCTGCGAGCATGCGGCGGTCGGCATCGAGCGGATCGATTCCGAGATCTTCAGGCCGTCGGATCACGCCACGCTCGCGCAAACGTTGCACCATGCCGGCATCGCGTCCACGACCGACATCGGTGTAGCCGGCCACACCACGAATCGCATGTTCGCGCTCGTCCTTGTCGCGGCATAGCAGCAGGTTGGCGATACCTTCCTCGGTAACGATATGGGTTACGTCGTCGCTGTAGACCATCACCGGAGCAAGATCGAGCTTGAGCTTCTCGCCGAGGGCCAGGGCATCCAACTGCTCGACGAACATCGGCACATTCTTGTCGCCGAAGGTCTCGCCGATCTGCACGACCAGCTTGCGACCGCGTCGCATGGCTGCCGGGCTGTCGGGGTCGGCCTCCAGTCCGGCCTTCAACCAGGGCTCACTGGGATGGCGGCGACCACGTGCATCGCTACCCATGTTCGGCGCCCCACCGAAGCCGGCGACGCGATCGGTCGTCACCGTCGATGAGTTCCCCTGCAGATCGATCTGCAAGGTCGAGCCGATAAACATGTCGCAGGCATACAGGCCCGCGACCTGGCTAAATGCGCGGTTCGAGCGCAGCGAGCCATCGGCCCCCGTAAAGTAGATGTCCGAGCGTGCACGAATGTATTCGTCCATGCCGACTTCGGAACCGAAACTGTGAATCTGCTTGACCCAGCCCGACTCGATCGCCGGGATCAGGGTCGGATGCGGATTGAGCGCCCAATGGCTGGCGACCTTGCCTTTCAGGCCAAGCTTTTCGCCATACGTGGGCAACAGCAACTCGATCGCCGCGGTGTTGAAGCCGATGCCGTGATTGAGCCGCGCCACGCCATACGGCGCATAGATGCCCTTGATCGCAAGCATCGCGGTAAGGATCTGCGTTTCGGTGATCGCCGCCGGATCGCGCGTGAACAAGGGCTCGACATAGAACGGCTTGCCGGCCTCGACGACAAAATGCACGCGGTCGCCAGGAATGTCGACGCGCGGCACCTTGTCGACGATCTCGTTGACCTGCGCAATCACGATGCCGTCCTTGAACGCGGTGGCCTCGACCACGGTGGGCGTATCTTCGGTGTTCGGGCCGGTATAGAGATTGCCGTCGCGATCGGCGCTGACCGCGGCAATCAAGGCAACCTGCGGGGTCAGGTCGATAAAGTAGCGCGCGAACAGTTCCAGATAAGTGTGCACCGCGCCCAGCTCGATCTTGCCGGCGAACAACAATTTGGCGATGCGCTGCGACTGCGGTCCGGAATAGGAATAATCCAACCGGGTGGCCACACCGCTTTCGAACACATCGAGGTGTTCGGGCAATACGATGCCCGACTGCACCATATGCAGGTGATGAACCTTGGCCTTGTCCACGGCAGCCAGTGCTGCGGCCAGCACGTCAGCCTGCTTCTGGTTGTCGCCCTCCAGGCAGACCCGGTCGCCGGGTTGCAGTACAGCCTCCAGCAAGGCAGTCGCATCACGCGCGTCCACCCGCTTGCCCTGGGCATAACGGGCTCCGGCCTGCCATCTGGCATCCCGTGCGCGTCTCGCCGTATCCCAAGCCGTCATCACAGATTCTCCGTCTCGTCAGTACCGGCGTCATGGTAGACCTGACGCCGGACGGTATTTATGAAATTATCGACAGCCATTCAGAGGCAAATCCGATGCGTTCACTGCCGCCCGAACTTCTGCGAAGTTTTGTTGCTGTCGCACAAAATGGCAGTTTCACCACCGCGTCCGAACGCGTGAATCTTTCGCAGTCCACCGTCAGCCAACATATCCGCCGGCTGGAGGATGTTCTGGGCCAGCCGTTGTTCGAGCGCGATACGCGCAATGTGCGCCTGTCAGCACATGGCGAAGCCCTTTATCGCTATGCCGAGCGCATCCTGAATTTGATGGACGAAGCAGTCACGTCACTCTGCGGCCCGGTACTCGATGGTGTGGTGCGACTGGGACTTTCGGAGGATTTTGCGTCCAGCGGTCTGACCGTTGCACTGGCGGATTTTGTGCAACGCAACCCGGGTGTCGAACTGGCGATCACTACCGGCATGAGCGGCGACCTGTTCCGCGAACTCGACGAAGGTCGATACGACCTGGTATTTGCCAAGCGCCTGAGCGGCAGCCAGCGCGGCCGCATGATCCGCAGCGAGCCGCTCTATTGGTGCGCCGGGCCGCGTTCGCCATTGACCGGAGAAGAAACGGTGCTGCCGTTGGCACTGCATCCCGAGCCCAGTGTCACGCGTACACGGATTTTCGAAACGCTCAAGACGGCCAACCGGCCGTATCGAGTCGCTATTGTCAGCAGCAGCATCGTGGTGCTCAAGGCGGCGGTAATGGCGGGACTTGGTGTGAGCGCGTTTGGAGCCTACGTGATTCCTGAGGGCCTGATGCGCCTGGAAGGCGTGCTGCCGGAACTGGGGGAACTCGACTATGTCATCGATCGTCCGGCGAGCGTGTCGAAGGCCACGCTCGCGCTGGAGGCTGTACTGACATCGGCGGCCAAGGACATGTGATGTTGCGCCACTACTTAAATCAACAACCCCACTTCAAATTAACCATGGCATCGCGATGAAAAAATCCTCATTCATTTCCAAAATACTTGTCATGCGCACTCACCGCCTCTAGAACGCTATCAAACCAGCTGCAACGCTCAGCAGGCGACTGCTCAATCATCAAATCGATGAATTGCTTTTCAGAATCATCAAAATCAGCAGCCTTGCTCGACGACCTAAAAAAATCGGCCTTAAGCACCGCATACTTATCCATATCAAGCGACTTAAGGCAAACATACCTCACGAGGTCCTTTTCTCGCCTTCTCCAAATCTCAACTTTTTCGTACATATCCATAAAAATTCACTAGTTTGTTGGAGTCCATTTTCCGGTATCCGCTACCAGAAATACTCTATCTCGGGTTCAACCCGGCTGGCCACAACACATGCTCGGGACGTACGCCCATGCCCACCGCACGCGCCGCCATACCTCGCAACCAGCGGTGACGGCTTAGCAGGCGCAGCGGCAGCGGCGGTTCCAATTCGGCATTGCTGCCGCTCAGCACCGGATCGAGAATGCGATTTTGCACGGCCACCTGAAACGCCTGCGTCGTGCGCGTGGGAAACAATCGACGGTGCTGCACCTTGAGCAGGTCGTCATCAGTAAGACGCCCCTGTCGTAACGCTTCGCCAAGCAAATTCGCCGTGGCCACTGCGTCCTGAACAGCCAGGTTGACACCCACGCCGCCTACCGGTGACATCGCATGGGCGGCATCGCCAATGCAAAGGAATCCGGGCATGCTCCACTGCTCCAACCGGTTCACCTTGACCTCGAGCAGTTTGACGTCGTCCCAGCTTTCGATCTCATGCATATGCGGCGCGAGCTCCTCGGCAATCGAGGCAATATCGGCGCGAAACGCCTCCAGGCCGCGCTGCCGGGTCTGCTCGGCACCGCCTTTGGGAATCACATACGCGCATTGCCAATAATCACCGCGGTCCAGCGTGATCATGATCTTGCCTTCGCCGACATGAGTGAAGGTCTGATCGAATCGACTGCTATCGCGCTTGACCCGGAACCAGAGCACGTCGATCGGCGCGCCTCTGTCATGCAACTCCAGCCCCGCCAACTCACGCAGCCGCGAATGACGCCCATCGGCCGCCACTGTCAGATCGGCACGGATTTCCGTCATCCCCTGCTCCGTTTGCGCCCGCACACCGACAACGCGCCCCTGTTCGCGGATCAACTCCATCGCCTCTGCTTTCATGAACACTTGCAGATGCGGAAATCGCCGCCCTTCGGCCGCGAGAAAATTAAGGAAATCCCACTGCGGCATAAAGGCGATATACGGACACCTGACTTTCAGGTTGGTGAAATCCGCGATGTCGATCTTGTTCGGGCCGAACCAGCCCGATATGCGTTCCAGTTTTTGATGCGGCACCTTCAAAAGGGCATCGAGAAGCCCGAGCTCGTGCATGACTTCCAGCGTCGAAGGATGCACCGTATCGCCACGAAAGTCGCGCAAAAAATCCTGATGTTTTTCGAGTACGACGGTTTGCACGCCGCCCCGGGCAAGCAAGTAGCCCAGCATCATCCCCGCAGGGCCGCCACCGGCGATGCAACACGTGGTTTTGATCGAAGCAGGCATGCTATTCACCTCGACTAGCCAAGAAACAACATCGACGTCACCCTACGATCACGGACAGCCATCGATCAACACGGGTTTTGCCGCCTCGTTGACAGTCGCCTCGCGATGATGACGTTATCAGAAACAGAAGCAATGCCTTATACATAAGGTCTGGCAGGAGGACCGTCCATGAGCAACGAAAAGCCCCGCCAGCCACCGGGTACGTCGGGCTATCCCGAGCCGCAGCCGACCCCGAAGAAAGGGCAGCGGATGCCTAACGAAAAAACGCCGCACGAACCGCAGAACAACCCCAAAAAGAAGCCTGGCAAACAGTCGTCCTGACGGGCTGTGCCCGGGTACATTGAAATCAGCCACGGCCGCCCAATCTCATTCGCTCAGACCCTGTGAAAGTCGGCACAACGCCGCCCGATGAGATGAATCAGCTATCGCTTTTTGCCTCGCAGGGACAGGGCGAGGTCCTGATCGACGACGCTTCTGGACGAGTCGTTCATATCGCCAATGCGGTCGACGCGACAACGGCTGCCCGCTGGTTTGACGAGCTGCACGCGAACGTTGCCTGGCATGCGGATCGACGCCTCATGTACGACCGCGAGGTGGACGTACCGCGCCTGCTTGCCCATCGCTCGCTCAACGATCCGGAACTGCCGGGTTGCTTGCTCGACGCTCTGGCTCTAGTTCGACGTTACGAAGATGCGCCTTTCAACAGCATCGGTCTGAATCTCTATCGAGACGGCAACGATAGCGTCGCGCCACACAACGACAAGGTCGCCCAGCTGGTCCCTGACATGCCGATCGTACTGCTGTCGCTTGGGGCTACTCGGCAAATGGTGATACGCGGCAAGCACGCGCCGCATCGCCGTATCGTGCTGGATCTACGCGCAGGCGATGTACTGACGATGGATTGGACGTGCCAGTTCCACTACGACCATGGCATTCCCAAGACGCGCGAGGCGGTAGGGCCGCGCATCAGCGCGGCGTTTCGTGTTCGGCCGTCCGATGGCGCATGGGGTAGCGGGCGCCAGTAACTGGTTTTAAGAACCTCCGTCTCCTATGCGTCGAGCCGGCATAGCGCCGTGCTTAACGCTGTGGCTGCTCGCGCTTTTCCACAGGAATGTTCTGGCCTGGAACGCGCTCAGGCGCGTTCTTCGGCTTGCCGGGAGCGGCATTGTGCTGCTTCTTACCGTCATCGGCGGCCTTCTCTGCCGCCCGACGCTTGGCATCGGCGTCCGTGTTATGGGCGCGTATAGGGTTCGTCATGACTTGTCTCCGTGGCCGACATCGATTGCTGTGGAATCGAGTGTTGGCCATCAACGGTCATCATGACGAGAAAGAAACGTGCACGCTGCCACCGGCAACGCACGACGACGGTTGTCGCCGTCGTGCCGCCGCGACGTCAAATCTCGTCGCTGCCTTCGTTCACGCCTTCGAACAGGAAGGTCGAGAGATAGCGCTCACCCGTGTCGGGCAACATGGCAAGCAGGACCGAGCCTTCAGGCGCATCCTTGGCCGCCAGCAGGGCCGCAGCCACGGTAGCACCCGATGACAGCCCCACAAAGATGCCCTCCTCCTTGGCCAGACGCTGGGCCGTATCGCGAGCGACGACATCGTCGACCGGCAACACGGCATCGGCAACGCTGCGATTGAGCACGGCGGGCACGAAGTCCGGCGTCCAACCCTGGATCTTGTGCGGCTGCCATTCCTTACCCGTCAGCAACGCAGCACCGGCAGGCTCGCTGGCAATGATGCGCACTTCCGGGCGCGCGACTTTCAACACCTCGCCCACGCCGGTCAGCGTGCCGCCGGTACCCCAGCCGGTGACGAAGTAGTCCAGCCGGCGGCCAGCAAAATCGCGCAGAATTTCCGCGGCCGTGGTGCTGCGGTGATACGCCGGATTGGCCGGATTCTCGAACTGACGCGCGAGGAACCAGCCGTGCTCCGCAGCCAGCTCTTCGGCCTTCTTGACCATGCCCGAACCGCGTGCTGCGGCCGGCGTCAGCACCACCTTGCCGCCGTAAGCGCGGATCAGCTTGCGTCGCTCGATCGAAAAAGTTTCGGACATGACAGCCACGAAGGGATAGCCGCGCGCAGCGCATACCGCAGCGAGCGCGACGCCGGTATTGCCCGAGGTAGCCTCGACCACGGTCTGGCCGGGCTTGAGCGCACCGGTTTTTTCCGCATCGAGAATGATCGCCAACGCCAGGCGATCCTTGACCGATCCGGCCGGGTTGAAGGCCTCGACCTTGACGTAAAGCTGCACATGCTTGGGAGTCAGGCGATGCAACTTGACAATAGGCGTATTACCGATCGTGTCGACAATGCTTTCATAGATCATGAGATGTCTTCTTTTCCGTAAAGAACGCGGGGAGAAATCAGGCTTGAGCGGCCAACGATACTACCGTCGTGTCGTTGCGCCGCGGTGAATCGGCTGTTTCGGCGCCAAGTGGCGCATCGCCAAACCAGGCCAGACGTTCGGCCAGCGCGGCGACCTCGCCCAGAATCAGCAGCGCGGGGGAACGTACCGCATAGTCGCGGGCGCGCTGATCGAGCTGATCGAGTGTACCGATCACTACACGTTGCGCCTTGCGCGAGCCATTTTCCACTAGCGCAAAAGGCGTATGACCGGCGCGACCATGCTCGATCAGGCGTGTCTGAAGGTTCTTGAGTTCACTCACCCCCATATAGACCGCCAAGGTTTGCCGCTCCTGCGCCAGCGCCCGCCAGTCGAGCGCATCGTTCGACAACTGACTGTGCGCGGTGACCAGGCGTGCGGAGGACGCATAGTGGCGGTGGGTCAAGGGAATGCCGGCATAAGCGGCACAAGCCAGTGCCGCGGTAATACCCGGAACAACCTGATAGGCGATGCCGTGTTCGCGCAGCATCTCCAGCTCTTCGCCGCCCCGTCCGAACACGAACGGATCGCCGCCTTTCAATCGCACGACGCGCTTGCCTTCGCGCGCATGGCGCAGCATCAGTGCATGAATGGTGTCCTGGGTCGCGTGATGGTTGCCAGCCTCCTTGCCGACCTCGATCCGCTCGGCATCCCGGCGAGCCAGTGCCAATACCTCGTCGCTGACCAATCGATCATGCAGAATGACATCCGCTTCGTTGAGCGCGCGCAGGCCGCGCAGCGTCAACAGGCCCGGATCGCCCGGCCCGGCACCGACCAGGATCACTTCACCTGCCGCGGACGGCGGCTGGCCGCTCAGTGCTTCGTCAATCCACTGCTCGGCCTCATGGGAGCGCCCCGCGCGAAGACGATCCAGCACGGGGCCGCTGAGCACTCGCTCGTAAAATCGCCTGCGCGCCGCTGGATCCCTATACCGCGCACGAATCGCATCGCGCGTACGGCCAAGCAAGGCAGCAAACGGACCCCAGGCATGGTCGAGCCATACCTCCAGCCGCTCGCGCAGCAAGCGCGCCAGCATGGGCGCCTCGCCGCCGCTGGAGATGGCCACCGTCACCGGCGAACGGTCGATCACCGCCGGCACATGAAAATGGGACAGCGACGCGTCATCGACCACATTGACGAAGATCCGCCGGGTCTCACCCAGGGCTGCGATGCGGGCGTTGAGCGTCTTGTCCGAGGTGGCGGCGATGACCAGCCACACGTCGTCCATCAAGGTGTCGACAAAGCGACCTCGATTGACGGCGATGCGCCCGGCATCGGCCCATGCCGTCAGTACCGAACTGAGTACCGGTGCCGCAACGCGAACCAACGCTTGCGCCTCCAACAGAGCGGCCACCTTGCGTTCGGCGACCACGCCTCCGCCCACGACCAGGACAGCGCGCCCACGAAGATCCGCGAACAGGGGGTAAAGCTTCATGACGGCGGAGGCATCTCTGGGCCTGGGAACTCCCATGCAAGCTACAAAGCCGGCCCGGTAGATCAAAATGATTTGTCAAGAAAGCCATATAGCTCGGCGTTATGAGATGCCCGGAAAAATTTGACTGAAGCATTAAATGGATGTATAGACGTCTGTTCATGAAAGACGATTCCGCCCTGCCCGCTGGTTCCCGCCCCGGTTTGCGCATGCAAGCCAGGCCGAAAGGCGCGTGGCGATGTATGTGCCCAGCCATTGGCCGCACCCACGTCCCGAATCCTTTGCCGCGAGCTTTTCATGACTCTTACTCAACTCCGCTTTCTGGTCGCCATCGCTGATGCCGGCCTGAACATCACGCTAGCCGCCGAACGCGTCCACGCGACCCAGCCGGGGCTCAGCAAACAACTGAAACAACTCGAAGACGAGCTGGGTTTTCAGCTCTTCACCCGCAAGGGCAAAAGCCTGGAAACCATCACGCATGCCGGTGGGCACGTGCTGGAGCGCGCACGCACCATCCTGGCCGAGGCGGCCAATATTCGCTCGATCGCTGCCAACCTTCGCAACGAGGCACGCGGCGATCTGCGTATTGCCACCACGCATACGCAGGCGCGCTTTGTCCTGACCGATGCCATCGCTGCGCTCAGCCGCATCTATCCGCAAGTCAGCGTGCATTTGCAGCCCGGTCGCGAAAACGATGCGCTGGCGCTGCTCGATGGCGGTCAGGTCGATATGGCCATCGTCAGCACTTCCGGCACACCGCCGCCGGCCGGTATCGCCCTGCCCGCTTATCGCTGGAACCGGGTGGTGTTGGCACCCGATACGCATGCGCTGGCCAAGCTGCCACGGGAATTGAGCCTGGACGACCTCGCCGCCCAGCCGCTGATCAGCTACGACTCGTCGCAAAAGCCCGAATCCTCGCTACGCCGCGCCTTCGATGCCGCCGGCCTGCTGCCACAGATCGCGATTACCGCCGGCGATGCCGATTTGATCAAGACTTATGTCCGTGCGGGCCTGGGCATCGGCATACTCGCCGAAATGGCCTTGCTGCCGCGCGATACCGGCGATTTGCGCGCGCTTCCGGCGGATCACCTGTTCGCCCGCTGCACCACCTGGATCGTGTTGCGACGGGAAAGCGTACTGCGCGAATATGTACTGGAGTTCATCGAGCGCTTCGCGCCGCATCTCGATCGCCGCGACATCACGCGCGCGATGGCGGCCGGAACGCATATCGCCGAAGGCGTTGCCGTGCCGCACTGGCGCGAGCGCCAGCTTGCCGATGATGGCGTTGCCGCGGCCTGACATCCGTTCAGGCCACGACGGCGTCGAGCAACACGCCAGTACGGTGCAGAAAGTCGCCGAAATCCTCGTGCGCACTGCGCTCCTTGGCGTAGTTAGCCAGTAAAGGATCGAGCGCATCGAAAATGGCAGCCTCATCGACGTTGACGCGATAGATTCGATTGAGCCGCTGTCCGCGAATATCCGCGCCTAGGCGCAGGTCATAACGTCCCGGCGCGCGACCGACCAGGGCAATCTCGCCCAGATAGGGGCGCGAACAGCCATTGGGGCAACCCGACAGGCGCAGATGGATCGGCACGTTGCGCAGCGCATAGCGATCGAGTAGTGCGTCCAGGCGCGTGACGAAATCGGGCAGGTATCGCTCAGCCTCGGCCATCGCCAGACCGCAGGTCGGCAAGGCCACACAGGCCAGGGCATGCAGGCGCACGGCGCTGTGCCGTCGATAGGTATCCAGCTCATGATCGGCGACGATCGCATCGATGCGATCGCGCTGATCGGCAGCGACACCGGCGACAATTAGATTCTGATTGCAGGTCAGGCGGAAATCGCCGGCATGGATCTGTGCCAGCTCGCGCAGTCCGCTCAACCAACGTTGCGTGCCGACATCGGCCAGCCGGCCGGAATCGATATGCAAGGTGAGATGCCAGCGCCCGTCATGCCCCTGCGCCCAACCGAAGCGATCGCCATTGTGGTCGAACCGATAAGGGCGCGTCGGTGCAAGGGCGAAGCCAAGACGCGATTCCACTTCGGCCTTGAATGCCGGCAAGCCGTGATGATCGATGGTGTACTTCAGGCGGGCGTGCTTGCGCTCCACACGATCGCCCCAATCGCGCTGTACGGCGATCACCGCTTCGGCAACCGCCAGCAATTGCTCGGGTACGACGAAACCGATCACATCACCCAGGCGCGGATAGGTGCTCGGGTCGCCATGCGTGGCCCCCATGCCGCCGCCAATGGCGATATTGAAACCAAGCAGCTCGCCGTGCTCGATGATCGCGATGATGCCCAAATCTTGCGAAAACACGTCCACATCGTTGAGCGGCGGGATGGCGATGCCGATCTTGAACTTGCGCGGCAGATAGGTCGGGCCATACAGCGGTTCGTGTTCGACCGGCCCTTGCAGCGGTTCGCCATCCAGCCAGATCTCATGATAGGCGCGCGTCTTCGGCTCCAGATGCTCGGACAAGCGTGCAGCCCAGCTATAAGCCAATGTATGGGCGGCAGGCTCGATCGGCTGCGCGGTGCTGACGACATTACGTGCGATATCGCCACATGCCGCGATCGTGGTGGCCATCGCGCGATCGATCGCGGCGATCGTGGCCTTGAGGTTGCGCTTGATGATGCCGTGCCACTGAAACGTCTGCCGACTGGTGATGCGCAGGCTCCCATTGGCGTAGTCGCGCGCCAGCGCATCGAAGGTCAGCCATTGGGCTGGCGTCACCACACCACCCGGCAAACGGGCGCGCAGCATGAAACTGTAGGCGGGTTCCAGTTTCTGGCGACGACGTTCCTCGCGAAGATCGCGGTCGTCCTGCTGGTAGCTGCCGTGAAACTTGATTAGCTTGGTGTCGTCGTCGGCGATAGCGCCGGTGACCGGATCGCGCAGGCTTTCGGCGATCGTGCCGCGCAGATTGCGGCTTTCGCCTTTGACGCGCTCGAAGTCGGATGGGTAGCTGCTCATATCGGGATATCTCGGAAAGCCGGTTATCGTGGGACGCTGCGGTCGCGACTGAAGTCGCTCCTACAAACTTGCGAAAGCCTCGCTATCTTGTAGGAGCGACTTCAGTCGCGACCGTCCCGTCTTCCCATCAATACACATCACGCGCATAGCGCCCCTGCTGCAAGAGTTCGTCGAGCCACGCTTGCGCCCGCTCCCGGCTATGGCCGCCATGCGCAACGGCAATATCGATCAGCGCAGCATGAACGTCCTTGGCCATCGCCTCGGCATCGCCGCACACATACAGATGCGCTCCTTCGCTCAACCAGGCATAGACGACCCGCCCTTGCTCGCGCAATCGATGCTGCACGTAAATCTTTTCGGCCTGGTCTCGCGAGAAGGCAAGATCGAGTCTGTGCAGCGTCCCGCGCTTGAGCTCCGCCTGCCACTCGGTTTGATAGAGGAAATCGCGCTGGAAATACCGGTTGCCGAAGAACAACCAGTTGCGCCCGACAGAGGCCGTTTCGCGCCGTTCCTGGACGAAGGCACGAAATGGCGCCACGCCGGTGCCGGGCCCGATCATGATGATGTCGCGCTCACCTGATGCCGGCAGGCGGAAGCGATCGTTGGATTCGATAAAGACCCGCGGCTGCACATCCTCGCCGCCGTCGGCCAGATAGCCGGAAGCGGCACCGCGGTGCTGTGTGCCATGCGCCAGGTAGTCGAGCACGGTAACCGTGAGATGCGCCTCCTCCTCGCCCACGGCCAGCGGACTCGATGCAAGCGAGTAGAGCCGCGGCGATTGTGGTCGCAGGGCGTCGACCAGTTGCTGTGCGCTCCACGACGGGCGATGGCGACGCAGCAGGTCGATCGGGCGATATGCCCTCAACAGTGCGCTCAACGCTGCGCTGTGTTCCGGTTTGAGCACCTGCGCGAGCGTGTCGTCACCCGCGGCGAGCGCCGCCACGAATGGCCGGCTCGGCCGGGTCAATTCGAGCTCGGTCGCCAGCCATTGCGACAGCGGCAGGCTACGGCCCGCCCGGGTGGCTTCGGCGTCGCCGTCCAGGCCCAAGGTTTCCAGCCACTGAGTCACCTGGGCCGGCGAATGAACCGGCCAGATACCCAGTGAGTCGCCCGGCAGATACTGCAGACCGGACCCTGCCAGCGAAATCTCGACATGGCGCACTTCCCGCTCGCTGTCGCGCGCCACGATCCGTTGGTTGGCCAATACGGTCGCCATGAACGGGTTGTCGCGCGAATGCTGCGTGGGCGCCGCCCGGGGCACAGCCCGTACGGTGGCCGGCGCCTGAGCGGCAGGACCCAGACTCTCCCGTGTCAGCGCGACAACGCTGTCCGACCAGGGGTCGGCGATGGTCTCGATATCCAGATCCGCCTCACCTGCTGCTACGAGGCGATGCCCACCCAATTCGGCCAGTCGCGCATCGAGCTGCCGCCCGATCACGCAGAACTGCGGGTAGCTCGAATCGCCCAGTCCGAGTACGGCAAAGGCCAGCTGGGGCAGCTTCGGTGCGCGCTTGCTGAAAAGGAACTCGAACAAGGCCCGCGCATCATCCGGCGGCTCGCCGTCGCCTTGCGTGCTTATGACGACATAAAGGTGACGTTCCTGGGCGAGCTCGCGCTGCGGGTAGGCATCGGCACGAACGAGTCGCGCATGCAGGCCCTCGCCCTCGAACCTGCGCACCAACTGCTCCGCCTGCCTCCGCGCGTTGCCGGTCTGGCTGCCATAAAGCACGGTAATAACAGGTTTGCTCGTCGGCGCGACTACCGCCAGGCTGCGTGCCGTCCCCGGCCGCTGTTCTGCCAGGCTGGCGCTGTAGGCAGCGACAGCGTAGAGCTGAGCCGGGCTCAGGCCGATGACGAGCTCATACAACAGGGCCCGCTTGTCTTCGTCGAGGATCGATGTGGCCGGATCGGGCCAGGGAACCGCGTTCACTTTGCCACCTTTGGACGTCTTTACGGCTTCACGTCACAAAGTACCGCTGGCATGGGAAACAGGTAAAAGGACATCTGGGCATGAGCTTATGCATGCCCTTCATGTGCCGACATGGGTGGCCGCCGACAGTTAGCCGCAGTGCGCGGACGCACTGCGGCTAAACGGTCTGCTCAGTGTCCGGCCGTACCCGACGAAGCCGGAGCGGCGCCAGCGGCGGTGCTGGCCGCTGCCGGGGCTGCTGCCGGTGCCGGCGTGCTTGCCGGTGCAGCGGGCGTCATGGCGGTGGTCGAAGAGGTCGGGGCAGCCGCCGGCGGTGTCGCTGCCGTGGATGATTGACCGGCTCCCGGTTGCACCTGGTCGCTATCGTGCTTCTGGCAACCACCCAGAGCCAGAGCGACACCTGCGGTCACGATACAAAGGGTAAGACGATTCATGAAGTTCTCCTGTGGTACGTGCGCAACATACGCGGAGGCGCCGCGACTGTTATCGGCCGCGGCGCCGCTAAACGAGATCATTGACCCCGATTCTTCTCACTCTGGTCGCTAGGACGCCCCTGCTGCGGCTGCGGCTGCGGCTGGTTGTCACGCGGGCCAGCGTTCTTGCTGTGCTGTTTATCCTGATGCGGCTGGGCGTTTTTCTGTTGCCGCTGATCGTTCATTCCGCCCGTATTGCGTTTCTGATCGCTCATTTCCAATCCTCCGGTAGGTTGCACGTCATCGCAGTAGGAAGCTGCGACTGCGTTACACCCTGACCCCATGCGCTGAAAATCGATGCGCAGTGACCATCAACAAGCTCTTCTACAAAACGCCTTTCTAAAAACGTCAAACTCACGATTCGGTTGGCTTGCAACTGGGCAGACACAACTCCACGCGCGTCCCTATCCCCAGCCTGGACCGGAGTCTTACCACACCTTGAGACTGTTTCACAAAGCCATGGATGATCGAAAGCCCCAGCCCCGTGCCCTGCCCCTGCGGTTTGGTGGTGAAAAACGGATCGAAGGCCCGCGCAGCCATCTCACGGGACATGCCGATACCGTTGTCCTCGACCACCAGCATGACATAAGCCTGCCCCTTGGCGCCGCTCCTGTCCAGTTCGGTCGATATCCGCAGGGTACCGCCATCGGGCATGGCATCCCGGCCATTGATGGCAAGGTTGAGCAGGGCCGTTTCGAGCTGGTTGCCATCGCACATGACATAAAGCGGCACGTCCGCCAACTGGATCGCGATCTGGACACGCTTGCCAACTGTCCGCTCGAGCAGCTCCGTCATCGATTGCACGAGTTGGCCGACATCCACACAGCTGGGCATCAGCGGCTGGCGACGCGCAAAAGCCAACAGCCTACGCGTAAGGTGCATCGCACGCTCTATCGAACGCATAGCCTTGTCGATCTGCTCGCTGGCAGCGTCGGTTTGCCCGCGTTGAAGGCGCATCTGCGCAATATCCAGGCCGCTGGTAAGCGCCTGCAGAATATTGTTGAAATCGTGCGCGACGCCGCCCGTGAGCTGGCCTAGCGCGTCCAGTTTCTGTGCTTGAAACAGTTGCGCTCGTGTTTCCTCCAGCTCCGTTTCAGTAGCACGCTGTTCGCTGATGTCCTGCATGATGCAGGCACAGCCGTGCAACACCCCCACCTCATCGCGCAATGACCGCAAATGTACGTGGGCCAGGAAGCGGGAGCCATCTTTACGCACGTTCCAATGATCCGCCTCGTAGTTTCCGACGGTCGCGGCGGTGCTCAGCGCCCGGTCGATATCCGTACGGGACAGTTCATCGGGCGGGAAAAGCATCGTCAGCGACGCGCCCATAATATCCTTGGCGTCATAGCCGGTAAGGCGTTTGACACCCGGGTTCCAGTCGCGGATGCGCCCGTCGTTGTCGAGCATGCACAGCGCATGGCCCGGCACACCCTCGACAAAAAGCCGATAGCGTCGCTCGCTTTCTTCCAATTGGGCCTGCGCTTCCCAGCGTTCGGTGACATCGCGGGTTATCTTGGCAAAACCGATCAGTTCGCCCTCTGGATCGCGAATCGCATCGATCGCCACCAGTGCGCGAAAGTTGCTGCCGTCCCGGCGAACACGCCATGCCTCGCCGTTGAATCGCCCGGTCTCCCTGGCTATCAACAGTGCCTTGGCAGGAGCGCCGTACAACCGGTCTTCCTCGGTATAGAACATCGAAAAATGCCTGCCAAGCACTTCCGACGCTTCGTAGCCCTTGATCTGACGCGCGCCATTGTTCCAACTGGTGATGAATCCGTTCGGATCCAGCATGTAAATCGCATAGTCGACCACCGACTGCACCAGCAACTCATAGCCGGCGCTCGACAAACCACCGCCAGGCTCCGTTTGCAGGTCCGAGCCTGGTAGCAACCTCAACAGGTTGTCATCGATAGGGGCCATCACAGTCTCTGATGGGTTAGCGTTCGCGCACACGCCTCGTGAACGACGGCCAGTAGCGTCTTGCGGCCGTAAGGCTTGGAAAGAAACCGCATGTCTTCCTTGAGCGGTGTATCGGCCCAACCCAGATCGCCCGATACCACCACCACCGATGCCCAATTCCCCCTGGCCCGCAATTCATAGGCCAGTTCAATACCATTCAACCCATCACGCAGGTTCACGTCCGTAAACACCGCGCCGATGTCCGGATGCTCTTCGGCCAGACGCAAAGCCTGGCTCGCATTCTTTGCCTGCAGCACGACATATCCAGCGTCCTCAAGCAGCAGGCTCGTGACGTCCATGACGTCGATATCGTCTTCGACCAATAAAACGGTTTCCACGTTTACCTCAACGCGCTGATTACATTAGGAGTGCAACGCAGGCAGGGTGATGAGCTTGTGATGGCCGAGGCTTCAAGGGCAACAGGCGCTTCACAAAATCATCATGAATATCTCGTCAATGTAGATTAAGTCACTGACGTTTATCCCGGATACCCGCCCATGAGTTCGATCCTTGTTATCGACGATGAACTGACCATCCTGGACGTCACTACGGCAATGCTCAATGCCTACGGCTACCCGCATCATGTTGCTCAAACGTCAGCGACGGCGATGCAGCTGATTGCCGAAAACGACGACATCGATGTTGTGCTGGCCGATGTCAATCTTGGTAACGGCGTAGATGGCATGCGTGTCGCCGAAGCGATCGCCGCCAAAGGCTGGACTGGGTCTTTCATCATCGTTTCCGGCGACCCGGAAGCGTTCTCAGGCCGACGCGGCCAATTGGAGCGCGCGCTGTTCCTGATGAAACCCTATGGTCGCAAGAGCCTGATCGAGGCGCTGGAATCTGCGCGTGCGATGGTCAGACAGCCGATGGCATCAGCGGCCAACACCTAGCCGACCGGATTCTCCAGTATCCCGATACCTTCGATCTCGATCCGCACCACGTCGCCACGATGCAGAAACCGGGGTGGCTTGAAACCCACACCAACACCCTCTGGCGTGCCTGTCGCAATGACGTCACCCGGATATAGCGTGATGCCAGCAGACAGGGTATCGATAAGTGTCGGGATATCGAAAATCAGATCGCGCGTATTCGCACTCTGCCGTAGTTGCCCATTGACGTAGCAACGCAGGTCGAGGCTTTGCCCGTCAATCTCATCGGCCGTAACCAGTGCTGGCCCCATCGGCGCGAACGTGTCGAAAGATTTGCCGAGAAACCACTGCTGGTGGCGCTTCTGCCAGTCACGTGCGGTAACGTCGTTAATGATCGTGTAGCCGAAAACATGCTTCATCGCATCGGCTTTACGGATACCTCGGCCACCCTGGCCGATCACCACCGCCAGCTCGGCTTCGTAGTCCAGCGCGTCGGTGACGCCCTGGGCATCCCAGATGGCCTCGCCATGGGCAATGACGGTTTCGGGTGGCTTGGTGAAAAATATCGGCGCCGTGGGAATGGCATCGCTCGCTTGCTGGCCGGCATCGAAACCGCTGCGCGTGAACTCTTCGGCGTGGGCGCGATAATTCTTGCCTACGCAAAAGATATTTCTTGCGGGGCGAGGAATCGGCGCAAGTAGTGCGACCTGCCCGACTGCGATCTCTTCGCCACGTTGCCAATGATCGTGACCTGCCAGATGCGCCTGGATCAGACCGATCATGCTATGCACGGGTTCGCCATCGGCGAAGCGCAGAGGACGAACGGTCTTTTGCTCAGGATTCCATTCGGCAACCCATACCTGCTCGTCGTGTTCGCATGTCACCAGTTTCATCGCGTGCCTCCCGGCTCTATCTGGGCAAGGTCGCTCGCCTGTGGGAAAAAATCAATCATCCCTGATCGCGGGTTATTCGGCGTGGCGCTATCGAACACAAGAGCCCCCTCACCCCAACCCTCTCCCCGGGCAAAGCCAGGGGAGAGGGTTGGGGTGAGGGGGCGCAAGAAGCGATGCGAAGCGTGCATTAACGACAAGCAGGTGGCAAAACCTGCAATGATGTATCGATCAACCGAGCCAAAGCAGGTGCATCGGGCGTCGCTCGACCAGAGATCGAACCGCACAGATCGGCAATCACGTGACGACGCATGGAAGCTCTGGCGCCCAAGCATACCCAGGACCGATCGCCACCTAGGGGTAAAACCGCATAACCGACCGCAGTACAGGAATCAGCCACACGCTCTGCCAGGCTCCGACCGGCAAATTCATCAGGCGGCGCGGAAAGACCCGGATCGAAATAACTATCGGGAAAGAATGCCGCGTAACGCGCCGGCTGCAGCGTGGTCGCATAGTTTCCTATGACCAGCGACAACGGCCGATCGCAGTCGGCTGCGGCAACGACCGACCGGATCATGCGGTAGAGCTCATCACGCAACGATGGATCCCGATGCCAGAGCGGTGCCATGGCATCGAGCACAGGCAAGCGTGCCGCAACCGCCATTCGCCCGATGTCATGCGCGTGCTCGGGATGGCATCTACCGTAGAGGCTGCTATTGAACAGGAACAGCAGGTCGCGTTCGAAACCGTCATGCGCATCGAGTTGCCGAGCGGCGGTGCCGCGGTTATCTGGCGACAACCATGCCCCGGCATCGACACGGTGCTGTTCGGTCCGAACAACGACAAGCGTCTGATGGACATCCGGCCCCCGCTCTGCCCGCCACCAGGCCATGCCCGCCAGCACTGCCGCCAGGACGAGGCCACCGAACAGCCAGCGCCTCCTCATCGTGGGCTACGAAGCACGCCGTGCAGGCAATTCCCAATGCGGAAAGGGATCGAGCAACATCGACCAGGCCAACGGCCCGACCATCAGCTCATGATCGCGTAACAGACAGCGGTTGAGTGCCGCACGGATCTCGCTCTCGGGCAGGTCGATGCCGATCAGCACCAATTCCTGACGGCGATCGCCGTAAGTTGGATCCCAGGTGGCACGCAGCGCCTCGCGTTGTTCGGCATCGGCTAGCTCGGCCGGCCCCGGCGGCGGCACGCCGATATCCGCCGTGCTGAACGGCTGTCCGGTGCGGCGGCTTCGATGCCGGCTTGCCCACCAAAGCCCTGCGGGTTTGGTTTCGGTAGCGCCACCGGCAACGATCAGTTCGCCAACCCAATCCATGCGGCTGGCCAACCAGAAAAAGCCCTTGGCGCGCAGCACGCCCGGAATGCCCCCCGTGAGCAGATCCTGCAAACGTGCCGGGTGAAAGGGACGCCGGCTCGTATAGACGAAACTGGTGATGCCATACGCCTCCGTTTCCGGCAGATGCTGCCCCATCAGCTCCTGTACCCAACCGGGCGCGAGCTTGGCTTGCTCGTGATCGAATGCGTGGGTATCGAGCACGCTGTCGAGCGGTACGCGGCCATACTCGGCCTCGATCAAACGCGCGTTGCGGTTGAGCGCGCGTAACAAGCGACGAAGCTGTGCCAACGGTGCCTCGCCCAAGGTGTCGCATTTGTTGATCACGATGACATCGGCAAACTCGATCTGGTCGGTCAACAAATGCACCAGCGCACGCTGATCGTCCTCGCCTGCCGTTTCGCCGCGCGCCACCAGCATGTCACTGGAACAGAAATCGTTGACGAAGCTGCGGCCGTCCACCACCGTGACCATGGTGTCCAGCCGCGCCACGTCAGAAAGGCTGAAACCGGCCTCGTCGCGAACATGGAACGTTGCAGCGACCGGCATCGGCTCGGATATGCCGGTCGATTCAATCAGCAGATAGTCGAAACTGCCTTCTTCGGCGAGCCGTCGTACCTCTCGCATCAGATCGTCCCGCAAGGTACAGCAGATGCAGCCGTTGCTGAACTCGACCAGGCGCTCGTCGGTGCGCGTCAGCGTAAAGCCGCTCTCGCGCACCAGGTCCGCGTCGATATTGACCTCGCTCATATCGTTGACGATCACCGCGAGGCGACGCCCTTCGCGGTTGAGCAGCAAATGGTTCAAGAGCGTCGTCTTGCCGGCACCTAAAAAGCCGGAAAGTACGGTAACGGGAAGGCGGTCGGACATGATCGTTGACCTGTTGGGCAGGGTGGACGGAACAGCGCGCACATATCACTCGAACGCGTGGCGCAGATCCTTGGCGTGATCTTCGTTATAGGGAAGCAAGGCCGCCTGCTGCATGTCATAGGCAGATGCGGCCATGCTGTTGCTGGTGGTCTCGATACGCAGCACGCCGCGCAGCCAATACGGGTCCCATAGCTGCGGCGGATCGATGCCATGTGCGAGCACTACGTGCACCATCATGTTCGGCGGCGGTGGCGGCACGTGGATGCAGGCGCCATAGAACGGCACGAAAAAGAACTCGGTCATGCGGTTCTGATCGTCCGAAGCGAGCGGCACGACATAGCCGGACAGCCGAACCTTTCGACCAGCCAGTGCGGGGATCGTGTGCAACGTGCCGATCTGCTTGCCCTGCTTGTTGCCGATATGCACGACCGGCGGCGCATGCTGCAGCTGGTCGTAGTCTTCCTTGGGCATCATCCGTGTCCATTCCAGCTCGGCGTAACCGTCGTCATCCGCATCGCCAAGCGTGCCTGGAGCCAGCCCATCAGACGGCTCGATGCCTCGCGAGGCAGCCACCGCCTGTGCTGCCAGCGTGCCATCGGCGATGGCCTTGGCACGCTGCTGGCGGCCGGCTTGCGCGCTCGCTTCGGCACGCGCCAATATCGCTTGCGCACTGGTTCCCGCAGTAGCGGGACCTGCTTCGTCGCCGGACTGGCGGGCACATCCGACCAGCGCAACGATCGCAATGAGAACAAGCTTCCTCACAAGTGCACCTGCAAACCGTCGGCAAGCGAACGGCGATAGGCAATCCACGCAGGGAGGCAACCGGCAAGCAGTGCCGCGGCGATCACGGCAGCGATCAACAGCCATTCGTTGGCGCCAGGAAACCCAAGGCTCAGGTTGAGTCCGAGTTGAGCGGCAAGAAAACCGTGCAGGACGAACAGCGTTACGTACATGAGCGCCACACCCAGCACAATTCCCGCCACTGCAAGCAGCCCTGCTTCGAGCACCAGCAGCAGAAATACCGTTCTTGCCGAAGCGCCGACCGCACGCAGGATCGCCATTTCCCGTCGACGTTCGTTGAGCGTCGTCAACAGTGCGGTCAGCATGCCGCACAAGCCGACCAGCACGACCATCGCACTGATCGCACGCAATGCGCCCTCGGCAGCACCGACGAGGCCCCAGAGCTGGCTGAGCGCGACGCCGGGCAAGATCGCCTGCAAGGGTTCCTGGGTGTATTCGTTGACCGCGCGTTGTACCGCGAACGACGAAAGCCGTGAGTTGAGTCCGACCAGGAATGCCGTGATCGACGTCGGCGTCAGGTCCATGCCACGCGCCTGATCCGCGCTGACCGCCTGCCCCGGAAGACGCATGCCCGACTGCCAGTCGACGTGAATCGCTTCGATGGCCTGCAGGCTCACGATGACGCTCGCATCGACCGGTGTACCGGTCGGCGCGAGCACGCCAGCCACGCGAAAGGGCTTATCGGCATGCAGCATCTGCCGCATCCCGCCGAAGCCGTGAGCGATCACCAGCGATTGCCCAACGTGGTAATTCAACTGGCGCGCTACCTGAGCGCCGATGACCGCATCGTAAAGATCGCCAAAGGCGTGGCCTTGCTCGAACGCGAGCTCATGATCACTGCCATACCGATAGCGTTGAAAAAACTCCGCCGTGGTCCCCATGACACGAAAGCCGCGGTGCGAATCGCCCAGGGAAATCGGTACGGTCCAGCGAACCTCGGGCAGCGCGGCGATTTCCTTGTAGCTCTGCCAGGACACGTTGTTGGTGGCATCGCCCAGATGGAACACCGAGTACAACAACAGGTTCACCGGCCCCGAACGCGCGCCCACGATCAAGTCGGTACGCGATACGGTGCTGGCAAAACTGCTGCGCGCATCCTGGCGCAATCGCTCGACACCCAGTAGCAGCCATACGCTCAAGGCGATAGTGACCACCGTAAGCACCGCGGCGACACGCCGCTGCCGCAAACTACGTAGCGCAAGGCCCAAGGCTCTCATCATGCCGGCTCCCGTTGCATGGCGCGGGCGCTCAACTTGATCACCCGATCGAAATGGCGGGCGAGCGCCATGTCGTGACTGACGAACACCAGACTGCTACTGGCGCGTTCGCATTCAGCGAGCAGCAGGCGAAGAAAGATATCGCGCGCATCGGTGTCCAGGGCCGAGGTAGGTTCGTCGGCGATGATCAGCTCCGGACTGCCGATCAAGGCACGCGCGGCGGCGACGCGTTGCTGCTGTCCCACACTCAGCTCGGTCACCCGGCGTTTGCGCAGGCTCGTTTCATCCAGGCCCAACGCCGCGAGCAGACGCATGGCTTCCAGGCGAGCGGTCACGTGCCCGCCGGCACGCTGTTCGCGTCGCGGCGAAAATGCGCAGCTCAGCAATACGTTGTCGAGCACGCCCAGATACGGCAGCAGATTGAATTGTTGAAAGATGTAACCGATATGATCGGCGCGAAACCGATCGCGTGCCGCAGCCGGCAAGCTGGACAACACCGTATCTTCGACGCGCACGTGGCCTGCGCGCGGTACGGCAATTCCGGCCAGCAGACTGAGCAACGTACTTTTGCCACTGCCGCTCGGACCGCAGACGAAAACGCGCTCGCCGCGCGCGACCTCGAAGCGCGACAAGGCAATGACATCGCTCTTGTCCCAGCCAAAGCGCAGATCGAGGCAACTCAGCAACATCGCGTCACCCCACGGAATCACGGTGCCAACATCACGCGGTATTCGCCCTGCCCCAGCTCTTGCCGATCCTGTTTTTGCGGCAACACGATATTGACCACAAGGCGATGCGTCGCGGGGTAACGATCGGCCAGGTGGATATCGATATGGTCCAGCCGATCCGGCTGGGTGCAGCGATAGTCGTAGCGTGCATCGATATCCGCATGACCTTGCGTGACCACGGCTGGATCGAGCCCGCGCGCCTGCACGCTGCTATGGGTCAGCACGCAGGCAGCCGCGCTCGCCGGAATCAACCAGGGCGCTGGATCGCGCATGGCGGCGAGAACATCGGCCACCTGCTTGCTCTGCTGCCCATCGTGCGGCGGGTGTTCGAAACCGAGCATGTTGATGGCTGGGGCATCCAGCACGACTTGCAGCACCGTCGCGTCCAGCCCGACATCCACCGTCGTCGTGCCGTGCACATGGGCTTCTTGCTGGCGCACCGTCTGGGCAGGAGCTGGCACCAGGGCCGATGCCAGCACCAGACCGACGGTTAGCGACAGGACAAGTTTCATGGCGGCTCCGGCTAATAAGTAACGTTATAACATAACGATCATAGGCCGCAACGGCACCCGAGGACACACGACTTCTGGCAGGGGTCGTAGCCGGCACTGTCATGAAATCTTGGGCGTTTGACATCCGTTTGCCACATAAGCAGACGCATCATGTCGCGCTGCAACGTCGGCCGGTCGCCGACGTCAAGTTTCCGCCCGAAGCGCCGATGAAATCTGCCAGTTCTGCGCTTTCCGAGAGCAGCCTTGTGATGATCAAAGCCATGTCCGACGCCGCTGAGCGAGAACGATCGCTGCTTGACCAGGCGCTGGCGTCCGATGCGCTGACCGCCCATTTCCAGCCGGTCGTACATATCGAAACGCATGCGGTCGTGGCGCACGAAGGGCTGATACGTTCCGTCCTGGCCGGCACGGCACTGACGCCGATCGATCTGTTGGACCTGGCGCGGGCGCGTGGCCGCCTGGCCGATTTCGAACTCGGCGCCGCGCGCTGCATCGTCAACCAGTTTGCGCAAACCGGCGTTGGTGGTCGCCTGCTGATCAACCTCAGCGCGCATGCCATCCTGCAAGCCGGCGTCAGGCCCGAAGACGTGATCGACGCCTTGACCGTGCCGGGCTTCGACCTCAGCCGCGTCACCATCGAACTGACCGAACGCGACATCGTCGAGGATGCGGCCAAGCTCGCGCACAGCCTGGGTTACCTGCGCGCCAGCGGCATCCGCATCGCGCTGGACGATTTCGGTAACGGCCATTCCAACTTCGAGATGTGGAACGAGATTCATCCGGAGGTGGTAAAAATCGACCGCTACCTGATCAACGGCCTTTCGCGCAGCGCGGAGAAGCTGGCCATCGTGCGTGCGCTTTGCACCGTGGCCGAAACCCTCGGCGCGGACCTGGTCGGCGAAGGTGTCGAAGATGCTGACGACCTGCGCATGCTGCGCGAACTTCGCATCCCCTATGCGCAAGGCTTTCTGATTGCTCGTCCCGCGCCGGTGCCGATCGTCCAGGTGAGCCGGCAATACATCGATGCCGTCACTGATCCGGATGTCGTCGTGCCACCCAGTTTAAGCGGCCCGGTCACCGCGCGCCCGCTCAAGGCGGAGCACTTGTTGATCGAAGCGCCGGCCGTATCGCTGGCGCAGAACAACGACCACGTGGCGGCGATCTTCTCCTTGCATGAGCGTCTGCACGCCATTGCCGTGGTCGACCAAGGCAGGCCCGTGGGCATCATCAATCGCCGCCATTTCACCGAACGGATGGCCCAGCCGTTCGCGCGCGAGTTGTTCGCACGCAAGGTCTGTACCGCGTTCATGAACGACGCGCCCCTGCTTTGCGATGCCGAACAATCACTGCAAAGCATGGCCGACATCCTGCGCGGCGAAGACCAGCGTTATCTGAGCGACGGTTTCATCATCACGCGTGGCGGCATGTATCTCGGCCTGGGCACCGGCGAATCACTGGTGCGCCGAGTCACCGAAATTCGCGTCGAAGCGGCGCGCTATGCCAACCCCTTGACCTTCCTGCCCGGCAATATCCCGGTTACCGAACATCTCGAGCGCCTGTTGCAGGCGCGACGGCCGTTCGTGACGACCTATTTCGACCTGGACTTCTTCAAGCCCTTCAACGATCACTACGGCTATTTCCGCGGCGACGAAATGATCCGGCTGCTGGCCAGCGCCCTGACCGGCGACCTGCGCCAGGACAGCGACTTCGTCGGGCATATCGGCGGCGACGATTTCATCGTGCTGTTCCAGAGCAACGATTGGGAAGAACGCTGCCGGCAGATGCGCGAGCGCTTCAACACCATGGCCGCCACCTTGTTCGACGATGTCGACCGGCTACGCGGCGGGATCGAAGCCGAAGACCGCCACGGCAACCTGCGCTTCTTTCCGCTGACCACCGTCTCGGTCGGCGCCGTAGCCATCGTCGACGATTTCCCCAGCGAAGCCGAAAGCGTCGCCAGCCTGGCTGCCCAGGCCAAGCGGACGGCCAAGCGGCAGTCGGACGGCTTTCATGTGGACCGCTATCGAGCCGATATGCATGTGTTGGCGATCAGCGAAGCGCCTGGTGGGCCGATCGACATCGAGCCCTGAGCGGATACGCGACCAACCACAGCGCAATCGTGCATTCGCAACCGCTCTAAATCCGCGAGGCCAACATAGCCCGCCGGGAAACAATATCCAACGCAAACGCCAGCGCGCACAGCACAAGGCAAAGCACGCACACCCCGCTCCAGCCCGCAGCCGCCCAGGCAGCGCCCGCGGCCAGCGCCCCCGCACCACCACCCACAAAAAATACGCCGACAAACAACCCATTCAATCGACTGCGCGCTGCCGGATCCAACATATTCACCGCACGCCGCCCAAGCGTCTGATCGCCAATGGCCCCGGCATCGATAACGATAGCCGCAAGCACCAACGCCCCCAATGCAAGCATCGGGTGCGCATCAAGCGAAAACCCAAACCAGCCGGCTCCCGCCATCGCGGCAACCAACACGCCCAGAACCATGATCGCATGCGCAACCGGCATCCCAGCCACGCTGTAACCGCGGTCACCGATACGCCCCGCAATAGGCGCAACCACCGTTCCCGCCACGCCCGCAAACGCGAACAGCGCCACGCCATGCGCACTCAGTCCAAACGGCTGCTGCACCAACCGCAAACCCACTGCCGTCCAGAACGCGGTGAATGCACTCATGCCGATCGCCGCAGAAAGCGAATAGCGGCGCAGCACCGGCTCGCGCTTCCACAGCGTGACCAAGGAGGCCATCAAGGCCCGATACGAACTGACACGCTCAGGATGCCGCTGCGGCAGCCAGCGAAACAGGGCAAAAGCCAACACGGCATTCATCACCGCCAGCAGACCGTAAAACGAACGCCAGCCAAAGCTCCCCGCCACCGTGCTCGCCAGTGGCCGCGACAACAGAATGCCGATCATCACCCCGCTCATTACATTACCGACCGCCGTGCCACGACGATCCGGATGCGCCATCGCCGCCGCCAGCGGCACCAGAATCTGGATTGCGCACGACGTTGCGCCAGCGATGCACACGGCAAACAGGAACCACGGAGCGGTTGGCGCAATCGCCGCCAGACCAAGCATCAGCGCGCAACAGCTCAAGGTCACCACCGTCAAACGCCTGTTCTCAAACAGGTCCGCTAGCGGCACCAGAAACAACATGCCTACCGCATAGCCCAACTGCGGCAACATCGCCACCAACCCGGTCCACGATGACGGTAGATGCAATGCCTGCCCCACCGGCCCCGTAAGTGGCTGTGCAGCCGAAAGATTCACGATGATTACGCCAACGGCTAGCGCAAACAGGAAGGTCAACGGCCCGGTCAGGGTTTCGAGCGGCTCCTGAGCGGGCTCGACAGCCAGCTTGGGGCGTGTGGCGTACTGCATGACAGCGAGGCCTTGCATGAAGAATGGTTGATCATGCTAAATAGGCACGCACCATGCTTCAATTGAATAATCTTTATAGTCTTTATGCTATTGACTCATATATCGAGACTAGGTCATCCCGAGTCCGCCACATCCAGCAATGCTTGACTCTCATCTACGTCGTGCAGCACGCCCTTACATATCATCTAGCTCCTGAAGATATCCATGTGATAAAGACATTGCTCTTCGTCACAGGCCGTCGGCATCAGTCAAGGACGCGCCGGCCCATCAGCAGAGGGGCCGTCTTGCACCAAAAATATCTGCTAAGTATCGTTTGAACTCTAAATCGCTCTGTCACTCCAAACCGGTGGCCTCACGTCCAAAGCACTATGCCCATTCATATTTTAATTGTTATTCAATAAGTAATTTATTTTCTCCACAACACTTCTAGCCTCAGAAGACCAAGGTGGCACAGTCATTTTTGCCAATCTGTAGAATTTTATCGCGAGATCGAATTTTTCTTCCCTTTCAAAAATTGAACCTCTCATAAAATCCAGCATCCACGGAAACTTTGATTCTGACGTAACTCCATCTACTTCGTTAATGGAAATAGCTCCGTTTGCGCGCCATTTTTTAATAAGATCAGCGCATGGCGAAGATCCATGATACCTACAGTTATCATATCCAACCCAGGCCATGGACTGATAAAATGCCTCACTAGTACTCATGGACTCAAACGCCATCCCGTATTTAGTCATAGCCTCCGCAACAGTGGAAACTTTATAAGGATCACTCATCTTCAACGCCTGAACGGCATACCACAGGAGCAAACAGGTCCTACAGACTGCCCCCGGCCTTTCTTTGAACCTTTCAAAACCTTTGCTCCAAGTCTCATGATTTTCGGCGAAACGCCCTCTCGCAACTGCGCGAATGACAAGAAAAATTAAACACATCCATTTTTCAATAAAGTATTTCATGCCCAGCAGTCTGGACAGTCATCACCTTTGACCGAATTATTCTGCTGGCTAGGTTCTGGCGTAGGCTGCTGTGAAGGAGTCGGCGAACTGTTACGATTTGGGCTAGCATTTGGATCCTGTTGATTACTTGGCGGGGGAACATCAGGACCCACTGTAACCGCCGGATGACCGTGAAGATTCTTAACAAGCTCAGCAATAAGTTTTAGCACATCGATAAAATCGTCCACACGTTTTAATGGATGCTCCTTTATCTCTTGCGGAATCCAAGGCTCTTGTTTTCCCTCTCGCAGATCTTGCGGCCTCGGCCTCGGCTTTAGCCCCGCCTCTCTAGCAAGATCCGCCGCTTTTTCTGCTGCCGTTCGAGGAATGGGATTTCGTATACCCTGTCTTATGGCCTCAGACAAGGGGGTCGGCCTTAAACCCGCCCTCAGCATGGCATTCGGCTCTACAGGCGAACTTGAAAAAAATATTTCTTGCCTCCCATCCGGATCAATATAAATTACGGGATTGTCCAGAGTGTAGGAATACCGGTTTAATTGATAAAGACCACTGACAGGCTGCTTATCTATCGGGTCAACGCCTAAAAAACGCCCCACTTGCGGATCATAGTAGCGAGCTTGCATATATACGAAGCCAGCATCGGCGTCATTTACGTGCCCTGTAAAACCAGGACCATTGGCATTAACGCCCGCCGCCTGGACACCATAAGGGCGATAGTCAAAACTGGCAGTAACTACACCTTGGCTATTCGCCTCAGCCAAAGGCGTCCCTTGATGGTCAGTATAGACATAGACAGTATTACCCGCATCAGCGCCAATCGAAGTTAGTCCAAGTACAAGTGCAACCAAGAACAACTTAAGACTTAATCCGCGACCCATAATCTCACCCTTCGATTGATCCAACCAGCACTACCACTCGGTCACGACAACACCGGCACTTATTCCCCACCCCCGGATGCCAGCTGCCAGGTTATCCATGAACTATAAGCAGAGCAGCCGCTTGCATTGCAGGCCTGGACGTGAAACGAGGCCGCTCCAGTCACTAAAAACAACTGGAAGTAGGTTGTTGCAGACCCGCTATAGATCGTTGAAAGATTTCCGCCAGGATCCCGGTACTGAAGGTTGTACGTACTGGCGCCACTGGAGGCGTTCCACGAAAAGTGCAGTATCGGCTTATCGCTCGGTCCGGTTTGGGTCAAAGCGAACCCGGTGGGTGTTGCCGGAATCAGCGACACAACTGTAGTGCCGACAGTACTGAACGGCCCGCAGCCACCGGCATTGCACCCCTGCACGTGATATCCGTAGGTGCCGTTGCCTTTTCCGCTCGCCGCCCAACTCCCCACATTGGCGTTCTGAATCGTCGTCCAGCCGCCACCGTTGACCTGCTCTTGCAGGACATAGGTCGTTGCACCGGCGACACCGTTCCAGCTCACCGTATAGCTACCGGTATTGCTGCTACTGGGCACGCCGATACCGGGTGCGCTGGTTGGCGGGATCGTCACCGCCACCGCACCACTGGTGACATAACCACTGCAGCCGTTCGCATTACAGGCCTTCACGCGATAGGTATAGCTGCCCGTCGCTCCCACACTGAAGCTGTTACTGGTGGCCGCGCCGCTGTAGATCGCCGCATAGGCACCGCCGTTGAGGCTCTGTTCCAGCGTATAGCTGGTCGCGTACGTGGCTGCCGCCCAGCTGATACCGATGGCACCGGTGCTGCTACCGGGTGCACTGATACTGGCCGGCGTGGTCGGCAGATGCGCCACACTGACCGTGTTCGATGCCGTGAACGCACTGCAGCCGTTCGCATTGCAGGCCTGCACCTGGTAGCTGTAGCTGGCATCCACCGGGTTGCTCAGCGTGTAGCTGGTGACGTTGCTGTTAAGCACCTGATTCCACGAGCCGCTGTTCTGTTTCTGCTGCAGCACGTAGCTGGTCGCCGTCGCGGAACTGCTCCAGTTCACCGTGATACTGGCTAAGTTGCCCGCGACCGTCGCCGTTGCGCTGGCCGGTGCAGCGGGTGCCGTGGGCGCGGCCGGCACCTGGAAGCTCCCCGAACCGTTCAACACCAGGTTGCCGTTGCCTACCGGCGAGTCGCCGTACATATAGATCAGCGTGCCTGCGTATTGCGTCCTGATCGCTGTCGTGAGCGGGATGCTGAAGCGGTACGTCGTGCCGCTGGTCTGGCAGATTGTTGCCACCGCCGGCTCACTGGCTTGGTTCGCCGTGGCGGTCGCCACCCGCGTCCCGCCGCCCCCGGAGGGGCCGCCGGCGAACACTTCCACCGTGATGGACGCCGCCAGCCCGGTCGAGCATGCCCAGCCCGAGACCATCGCATTGCCCGAGCCATCGATATTGACGCCATCGACATTGCCGGTGACCGTGGTGGCATAGCCCTCGTTGCGTGCGATCAGCTTCTTGCCCAGGAAGATATAATCGGTGCTCTTGGTCGAGTTCGCCTCGAACTGGTACAGCAGCTGGCCGTCCTGGGTGTAGAAGTAATAGGTCGGGTTGCCGCTGGCTGGGGTCTTGAGCACACGCCGACCGGAGGCATCGTAGGCATAGCTATCGAGGCCCGGGATCTGCGTCAGCTGGTTCTTCTGGTCGAACACCAGGCTGGTGGTGTTCTTGGTCGTGACGTTGCCGCGGTTGTCGTAGCCGAAGCTGAAGGCGGTACTGCTGCCGTTGGTGATGCTGGCCAGACGGTTGGTCGCGTCGTAGTTGTAGCTGTAGGTCTGACCGTCGCTGACCCGGCTGCGGATATTGTTGAGCGGGTCGTAACTATAGGTTTCCGTGCCCCACAGACCGGTAGCCTGGGCACTGGTCAGGCGGTTGAGCGCGTCGTAACCGAAGCTCTTGGTGCGCGGGCCGCCGGCCAGATCGTTGATGTTGGTGATATTGCCGTTCGGGTCGTAGACGAAGTCTTCGCTCAGATTCAGCGTGCTGCCCTTGGCGTAGCTGAAGTTGCTCAGCAGCTGGCGGGTGTTCTTCTGCACCAGGTAGTCCGCGCCATTGCCGAAGGTGAAGTGCTCAACATCGCCGTCGGGGAAATAACTCAGGTTGCTGGCAAAGCTGCCGGCCTGGGTCGGGCGGCCCAAGGCATCGGGGGCGTAGTTGACCACCAGGCCATCGGGGTAGCTGATCGTCGCCACGTGGCCATTGGTGTCGTGGCTATAGCGCAGCACGTTGCTGCCGTTGCCGGTGACGTTCAAGGTCTCCGAGGTCAGCTGGGCCAGCTTGTTGCGTCCCGCCGTCCAGGTAGCGATACCGGAAGCACTCGTCTGCACGTTACCCAACGGATCGTAGGTATAGGTCGTGCTCTGCGTGCCGCTGGGTGGCACCAGGGTCAGCACGCGATTCATCGCGTCGTAACTGCGGTTGGTCTTGGCGGCATCGGCGACCTGTTCCTGGCCGCAACCCGTGCCGCTGATGCTCAGGCCCGAAGCGGTCCAGGCGATATTGTTGGCCGCATCGTAGCCGGTCACTTCGCTGCCGCTCTCCGGCTCGGTCGTGCGACACAGGCGATGGAAGTTGTCGTAGGTCAGCGTCTTGGTGACCGTGTCGGTCTCGGTGCCATACAGGCCCGACTGGGTGATCGACAGCGGGTTGCCGTAGATATCGCGACTGATCGTCTGAGTAATACCACCTGGGGCTTGTACCTGGATCACCGATTGGTACGCCGGCTGATCGAAGACTTGGTAGGCCGTCGTAGTGACGTTGCTCTTGGGGTCGGTGACCTGCTGGCGGGCACCGGACAGATACGCGTTGTGTGTTGTGAGTGTGCCCAGCTCCGAGTCCTGCTGCGTGTCGGTCAGGCGTTCCAGGGCGTCGTAGACGCTATGCGTACCGGTGGTCAGCGCCGTGATATCGGGACTAGCCGAACCCGGATAGGACACGAAGATCTTCTGGCCCTTCCAGTCGTAGTCGGTGCGCACGGTGCTGGTCGACGTCTGACCAGCGATACCGGTATCGGACAGGATCGGTCGCAGCATCGTGTCGAAGTAGGTCGTGCTGACCGCGTTACCTTGCGTGGTGGTGCGACGCCAGTGATTGGCGGCAACACCGCGCTCTGCGCTAGCAACCAGCGCGTAACTGAAGGTCTTGGGCGCCCATGCCACTTCGTCGCCGGCCGGATAGGTGATCCCCGTGATACGACCGATCGCATCGTAGCTGTAGCTGGTGGTATTACCTGCCTGATCGGTAAGACTGCTGATCTGGCCGAAATCATCGACGACGAGGCTTTGCCCATGGCCGTCGGGGTAGCCGATGGTCTGCGGGATGCCGCGCTTGTAGTTGCTTAAGTTGGTCGTGTGATTGTTGGGATCCGTGAAGCTCGCCAGGTTGCCCTGCGCGTCGTAGCCGTAGCTCATCAACGACTGCCCGAAGCGCGAGCGCGACTGCAAGGTCACATTGGACAGGTTGTACGTGTTGACGCTTTCGGTCTCGCCGGTGGTGAGGTTATCCGTCTCTTGCGGCAACCCAAGCACCCAATGCGGCAGATCGTTCAGTAGCGTCGTCTGTTCCTCGATCGCGGTCTGACCAGCAATCGAGTTGTAACGCTTGATCTTGGTCGGCTGCGCAAAAGCATCGAATGCCTCGGCCAACCATGTATACGTATCCCCGTCCTGCGTGGTGGCACGCTGATTTTCGGGCGCATAGCGACCCAGCTGATCGTTGTTCACCGACAGCTGCTGCGTATTGCCGATAACCGCCGGCCACGTATTGCCGGTGGGACTGGCATAGCTGCTTACTTCGGAGCGCGCCAACGCAGAGCCCGCGCCGCCCACGTAATAGTCCGTCTCCAGAAGCAGACTTTCGGTGGCATCGAACTTGTTACTGAAGATGTACTTGGTATCGCGGCCGGCCGGATCGATCACATCGGTGGTGGCGGTAGCCGGGCAGCCCGAAGCACAGTCGCTAGCCCAACTGTAATTGGCCGTCGCATAGCTATAGCTCCATGTTTGCGTGGGCAGGCCAGCGCCCGTGAAGGTCTTTTGAGTCAGCGACGTTTGTTTGTAGATCCTCGGAAAACGCAGCGTCGCGGCGCCGTTCGGGTTGTTACAGACATAGGGCACATAAGAACGCCCACGTATCGTACTCAGGAAGGTAAAGGTCGCCGACAATCCCGAGGGATGCGTCATGCTTCCCGAGGATGTCACCGCATCCTGCGGCTTAGGTGTGGTGTTACAGGGACTATCGTCGTCAATCAGATAACCGTCACCCGGAACCGTAGCAATGCTACCGAGGTTGAACGACCAGGCGCTTCCATCCGGAAGTTGGACAGAACTCAGGCGAGGAATAATAGGGTCGCTGCCGTAGGTGTAATTCCAGGTTCTTGGCGATCCGTTCGACGGTTGCAGCGTTACCGAATGTACGCGATATGCGGCTGGATTGTAGTAGTTCCCGAAAGAATCCTTGGTCGGGTTCTGCCAGGTCTCATAGGCCAGATGAATCTGCCTGCCATCGCTTGCCTGGATATCGGTGAGGTTGCCGTTCCCGTCGTAGGTGTAGTTGACGGTGTTGCCAAAGCGATCCTGCACCTTGGACGCCATCATCATCACGGTGCGGCGCTGCAGCGGCACGCCCGGCTGGCCAACCACGGCATCGGCAGTCTTGTAGATCAGCCAGTCGAGCCAGTACTTGGTGCCATCGGGCGAAACCGCCAAAAAGCCCTTGCCTGGGTAGCCATTGGCGGTTTGGGCAAGACAACCGACCGCCCATTTTTCCTTGGTTACGATCGGAAATGAGATAGCGGAGCCATCCGCTGCAGTCATCTGAGGAGCCACGGTATTGGACGCGTCTCGACTTAGAAGATCCTGGCTCCCTGCCCCCGGAACAATCAGCTGATAGCCATGCCACCAGCTATCGACATCGTAGGACGCGGTGACATTGCCCGACGTGGCAAACATCGTTGGCGCGGGCGATAAGCTATCGCAACGATTCGTGCCGTAGTAGTCGTCGATAAAAAACCAGGTAATCACAACCTGGCCATTGACGGTGTTCTTTTCCGGTGCCGACATCGTCTCGATATGCGGCACTTCGAGCGCCCAATCGACAAAGGCGTTGTTTAGAAAAGTCTGGTAGGAAACATTGGGCGTCTGGTCCGGCGTATTGAATGTCCGGGAGATCTGCATCGATGGACCGATGCCGCTGGAACTCACGTCCGTCTGTTCGAACGAGGTCGCGCCGGTGTAGAGGCTGACGTGCTCGCCGAATGGGTTCTCGCCCAGCGGCTGGATGTCTTCACTGACCTTGATGCGTTTCTGGTACTCGCTTTCGGGCGTTACCGGCGCCGATTGGGACCACGCGTGCATCGAAAACATGCCAAAAAAAACTACGCCCAACACCAAACGCATCCCGCGCCGGAACTGCGACAACATAGATTTTCCCCTGTTTTCCCAAGTCCGCACATTGCGTACGGACTTGCGAAAAACTAGCTACAAGAAAATGAGTTTGCAAGTAGCAAGATTTTGCGAATCGATCACCAACATCCCCCCCGCATCGCCGAAACATGACCAGTTAGAATAATTACTTTAGTCTTTATGCCATATACGCATAATTCTCAAAGAGATCATAAATCTATGAACACCCGTGACATCACCGCCTTTATCGCCGTCGTCGATACCGGCTCGATCGTGCAGGCCGCAGCCGCGCTGCACCTCACGCAGCCGGGCGTTACTCGACGCGTGCAGAGTCTCGAGTCCTTGCTTGGCGTCGAATTGCTCGATCGTCAGTCCAAGCCACTACGACCTACGGCGGCAGGCAAGGAGGTTTATCAAAAGGGTCGGCAGATCCTGCACGCCGAAGCCGACCTGATGGCGAGCGTTCGCGAGGATATCGAGCCGTTCGGCGAATTGCGCCTTGGCATGCCGCCCATGCTGGCCGATATGGCCCTGGCCGGACCGGTCGATGCATTGCGGGAGACCTATCCGAAACTGACGCTGCGAATCCAGGGAGGATGGTCACCGGGATTAGTCGAGCAAATCGAACAAGGTCATCTGGATGTGGCTGCCATCGTTTATGCCGAAAGCTCCCAGCCGCCTATCGGCATGACCGCTCATGCATTCAAGCGCCAGACGATCAAGATCGTCGCCTCACCCAAGCTGGGATTGAAGAGCCGGGTTTCACTGAGCGATCTGGCGCCGCATCCCTGGGTGTTGAGCCAGAACGGCTGCGGCATGCGCTCCACCTTGCGCCACGCGGTCGAGAGGCAAGGCCTGCCTTTCAATGTCGGTGTGGAGGCGTTCGGTTCCGATCTGCAGCTATCGCTGGTATCTCGCGGCGCGGGCATAGGGCTCGTTACGCCCGATGCGCTCGCGACGAGCCGTCATCGCCATGAGCTCAAGGTGCTATCGGTCAGTGATTTTAAAACCGACGTTATTTCGTGGCTGGTGCATCGTCCCTTGCCCAACCGATTGCAAAAGCCTGTGCAGCTTTTGCTTGATGAACTCAAGCGCTGCTGAATGCTTAAGAAAAGCCATCTAGTTTTTGTAGGAGCGACTTCAATCGCGACCCGAGGTTACGTCAAGGTGGGTCGCGACTGAAGTCGCTCCTACAAAGATTGCACTTTCCGTGATAACAGCGGGTGTCAGGCAAACAAATCCACCGCCGCGTCATCCCAATCGTGCCCGGTCCAGCCGCTTTCCGTCGACGGCGGCGGGAAGCCGGTGCGGCAGTAGCCGCGCTTGGTGGTGAAGTCGACGATGGCATGGGGGTTGCCGTTGATCAGCAGCGCCGCCTTCTGGCTGTCGGCTGACCAGCCGATAGTGACGGTGGATAAGGTGTCGCGATCTACAATGTTGACGACATTGTAGATATGCAGCGCGTCCTGGACGGGCTGCTCGGCCTCACTCAGGTCCAAGGCATAGAAATAGCCGGTGTCGCCATCGTCTTCGAAGATGGCGGCATATCTGCCGCCCGGAGCAGGTCCCTCGACAAACTGCTCCTCGCCCACCTTGAGCGGTTGTTCGACCACGTTGTGCAACGGCATGGGCCACCCCGAAGTGAGTAAGCCATCACATTAAGCGAGCACGCGGCAATTGAATAGGCGTCCTTATGTCCTACCTGGCTTCTGGCCAGGGAAATCGCATGGCCAATTGAAATGATAATGAGTCGCAATTACGATAGTGGGCTATCGTAACGAGATTCCTCCTAGATGCGTTCCCTTTGCTCCGCCATCCTGATCGCCCTGGCCGGTAGCGGCTATGCCGGTACCGCGCTGTCACAAGACAGTACCGACAGCAACAAAAAGCCCTTGAACAAGCCGACCGCGAATCTGGAAGGCATCAGTGTGGTTGGCGACTGGCTGGCCGAAGCGGACCAGAACGTGGTGGTCAATCATCCCGGAGCACGTACGGTGGTGCGCCGCGAGCAACTACTGGAAAGCGGCGCAACCAACCTGCGCGACGCGCTACGCATGGTTCCGGGCGTGCAGGTGCAGGAAAGCAATGGCACTGGCGGTAGCGATGTTTCGCTCAGTGTCGGCGTACGCGGCCTGACCTCACGCCTGTCCCCGCGCTCGACCTTGCTGCTCGACGGCATTCCCATCGCTGTGGCTCCCTATGGTCAGCCGCAGGTATCGATGGCACCGGTTGCGCTGGGCAACCTGCAGGCGGTGGACGTGGTGCGCGGCGGCGGTTCCGTGCGCTATGGGCCGCAGAACGTTGGCGGCATCATCAACTTCGTGACCCGAGATATCCCCAAGACGTTCGGTGGCGATGCCGGCGTGCAGCTGCAGGGCGGTGAATATGGCGGCATCCGCACGCAGAGCCATGCGTTTATCGGTGGAACTACGGCATCGGGTTTCGGCCTCGCCCTGCTCTACAGCGGCGCGCATGGCCCGGGCTATCGCGAGAAGGAAGATAACGAAAGCATCGACGACTTGATGCTCAAGGCCAAGTACACCATCAGCAGCACCGACGAGATTACCGGCAGCCTGCATTACTACGACGGTCAGGCGGGCATGCCCGGCGGCCTCAGCCAGGCCGAATACAAGGCCAATCCGTTCCAGTCGCTACGTCCCTTCGACGACTTTCATGGGCGCCGCCAGGACGCGGTGCTCAAGTACAGCCACCGCGACGACGTGCGTAGCTTCGAACTGCAGACCTATTACACCGACAGCTTCCGCGGCAGCCATATCGAAACGATCACGCAGGATCCGAAGAGCGGCCTCTACACGCATCAATTGAATGCCTACCCGCGCAATTATCACACCTTCGCGATCGAACCGCGCTACTCGCAGTTGTTCAACTGGGGACAGTGGACGCACGAGATCAGCGTGGGCTATCGCTATCTCACCGAATACATGCACGAGCAGACGCTGCGCAACAGCAAGTTTGTTTCGGCACAGGACTTCACGCCGTTCGACAGCGGGGTCTACAACGCACCCTATGTATTGGGCGGAAACAACACCGGCGCCAATAAAGCCAACGCCGTCTATGTCGACGACACGATCAATGTCGATAAATGGACGATCACACCCGGCCTGCGTTACGAGCACATCAACAGCTGGTGGGAAGCACACCCGAGCAGCACGGTAATCGTCAAAGGCCCGACGTTCCGCCGCGAGACCTACTCGCAACCGCTGCCGTCGCTCAATGTGATCTATCACCTGAGCGATACCTGGAAGCTTTACGCAAATGCGGAAACGTCTTTCGGCGCGCTGCAATATTTCCAGATTGGCCAGAAGGACACGACCAATCAGTTCGCCCAAGGCCTGCAGCCGGAGAAAGCACTTACCTATGAGCTGGGCACGCGTTACGACACGCCGGCATGGGGCGGTGAGGTGTCGCTGTTCCGTATCAATTTCGACAACGAACTGCAGCTGGTCGGCAAGCTGCCCAACGTGCCCGATTCGTTCGATGGCTGGACCAGCCTGGGCGCCACCACGCACAAGGGCGTCGAATCGGCGGGTCATGTCGATTTTGGTGCGTTCGACGATCGCCTGGACGGCCTGACCCTCTGGGGCACGGCCACCTATACGCATGCCGTGTCCAAGTTCGGTTCGTTTGCCGGCCGCGACCTGCCGTTCTATTCGCGCCGCACCGCCAATGTCGGCTTGCGCTACACGCGGGCGCAATGGACGTTCAATGTCGATGCATTCTCGCAGTCGCGGCAGCATTCGCCCGGCTCACCCAGCTTCGATCCGGCCAACCCCACGCCCTACCAGACCATCGGCACACCCGACGGCGAGTTGGGCGACATCCCCGGCTGGACGACCTGGAACTTGCGCACGGAGTACGCGTTCGGCAAGGCGTTTTCCAATCTACGCCTGGGCGTCGGCGTAAAGAATGTTTTCGATCGTCGCTACTTTACGCGTTCCACCGATAACAACGGTGGTCTCTATGTGGGTCAGCCGCGCACGTATTACGTGCAAGCCAACGTGGATTTCTAAGCCATCATGAGCAACACACCGCGCCAGCCTGGTCGTTCGCCACGCCGTGTTCGCCAAGTACTCAAGACCCTGCATCTGTGGCTCGGCCTGAGCCTTGGCCTCGTGTTGGCGCTGGTAACGCTGACCGGCTGCATCCTGACGTTCGAGGCGCCGCTGCTCACGACCATGCATCCCGAGCTGGCCGGTCGTGCCGTTCCCGACAATGCGGGGCTGGGGCATTCGCTGGAACATATTCTGGCCACGCCCGAAGGCGGCAAGCTGCGCGGTATCGCCTTGCCCAATGGCGACCTGACGGCTTTCGAGGGTACGGCCAAGGGTGGTGACCGCGTCTACTTCGATCCGACCAGCGGCGATGTCATTGCGCATCGCAGTGGGCGCAGCGATCCGATGCTGGTCCTGCTCGATTGGCACACGCATCTGCTGTCCGGAGATGTTGGCGAGACTATCCTGGGCGTGGTCGCCTGCACCGGCTTATTCATGATTTTTTCCGGTGTCTGGCTTTATTGGCCGGGGCGCAAGCGAGCGTTATCGCACCTTCGCCCTCACCCGCGACCGCCGATTCTGCGCTGGGGCAGTTGGCATCGTTTTGTGGGTGTGGTTGGCCTGCCCTTGCTGCTGATCATGATCGGTACCGGTACGACCATGGCGTATCGCGGTGCGGTACGCACTGGCTTGGCGCATGCATTTGGCGAACCTGCGCCAGCCAAGCCACCGAAGTTGCAGGATGCGCCGGATGTCAGGATCGATTGGTCTGCTGTATTGCTTGCTGCACAAGCTGCCGCGCCGGATGCGGTGATCACGCGTATCAGTTTGCCGGCGAAGAAAGACATCGCTTTGGTGATACGTGTTCGTCGACCTGGTGAATGGAATCTTGCCGGGCGTAGCATGCTTTGGCTCGATCCCTTTGCTGCACGCGTGATCGGTGGTGATGATGCGACCAAGCTTGGCACCGGTGGACGGCTGGCCAACTCGCTGTTTCCGATTCACTCGGCGGCGGTTGGTGGACCGGTGTGGCATACGTTGGCGGTATTGGGGGGATTGATGCCGTCGTTTATGTTGGTGACGGGCTTTTTGTTTTGGCGGGCGCGACGTAGGCGGCCGGCGGCTAGCGCTTAATAGCGCCCCCTCACCCCAGCCCTCTCCCCTGGCTTTGCCGGGGGAGAGGGCTGGGGTGAGGGGGCGCTCTAAGTCCTCAAGCGCCACGAGCGAAAGCTGCTTTGCCTTCTTTGTCCAACGCCGCAAATTCCTCATCCGACAGCGTGATATCGACCGCTGCGATGTTCTCTTCCAGATGCTTCACCTTCGACGTCCCGGGAATCGGCAACATCACCGGGCTGCGCTTGAGCACCCACGCGAGCGCGATCTGGCTCGGCGCCGCGTTATGCTGCTTGGCGATCTTGTCGAGCAAAGAACCCGGCTTGGCCAAGTCGCCTGCCGCAAGCGGAAACCACGGAATAAAACCGATATTCTGCTGCGCACAGTAATCGAGCACATCTTCGCTGGTGCGATCGACCAGGTTGTAACGGTTCTGCACCGTGGCCACCTTGAAGAACTTGGCAGCGGCCTTGACGTCGTCGACGCTCACTTCGCTAAGACCCGCATGGCGAATCAGGCCATCCTTGATCAACGACTTGATCGCGTCGAACTGCTCATCGCGTGGCACCTTGGTATCGATGCGATGCAGCTGCCACAGATCGATGCGCTCGACACCCAACTGACGCAAGCTTTTATGCGCCTGCTGGATCAGATACTCGGGACGGCCGACGGGTATCCAGATATTCGGGCCGGTGCGCGTGAGGCCTGCCTTGGTCGCGACAACGAGGTTCTTGTACGGATGCAAGGCCTCGCGTATCAATTGCTCCGAAATATCCGGACCATACGAATCGGCGGTATCGATAAAGTCGACGCCGAGTTCCGGCAGGCGCTTGAGCACGCGGATCGCTTCGGCACGATCGGCGGGCTCGCCCCAGACGCCATCGCCGACGATGCGCATCGCGCCGAAGCCGAGACGATTGATCTGCATATCGCCGCCGATCTTGAAACTGCCCGATGAAGCTGCGTTTGCGTTAGACATGGGATGTCCTCAAGTAGATGAAATGGATCGTTACGAAAAATCGGTAGACAACGTGACCTGCTCCCAGGCGTCGAATTCGCTTTTGAGCAAGCCGAGCTTTTCGCGAACCATGTTCATGGCATCGCGGCCCAACAGGAGATGCATCGGCGGGTCGTCGCTGGCGATGAGTTTCAGCAGGGCTTCGCCGGCCTTGTGCGGATCACCCGGCTGATTGCCGCTGAAATTCTTGCGGCGTTCGCGCAGTGGATCGAATACGGCATCGTAATCGGCAATATGGCGGTCGCTGCGTACCATCGAACGCCCTGCCCAATCGGTACGAAAACCACCGGGCTCCACGGCCGTCACATAGATCCCCAAGCTGTGCACTTCTTTGGCCAGGCTTTCGGAAATGCCTTCCAGCGCGAACTTGCTGCCATGGTAGAAGCTGATACCGGGCATGGTGATGATGCCGCCCATCGAGGTGATATTGAGAATGCGCCCCGCGCGGCGCTTTCGCATATAGGGCAGCACGGCCTGGATGACTGCCACCACGCCAAACACGTTCACTTCGAACTGGCGGCGCAAATCGTCGAGCGAAGCTTCTTCCAGCACGCCTTCGTGACCGTAGCCGGCGTTGTTGATCAACACGTCGATCGGCCCGACATGGGCTTCGATATCAGCCACCAACGGCGCAATTGTCGCAGTCTCGGTGACATCGAGCTGACGCGCGAACGCCCTGCCCGGCGCCAGCGCCTCGAAGCTTTTTGCGGCGTCTTCATGGCGGACGGTACCGACCACACGATGTCCTTCGCGCAAGGCGACTTCGGCAAAGGCACGCCCCAGACCAGTGCTTACACCCGTAATTAAAAACGTCTTGATTTGCGACTGGCTCATAGCTGTCTCCACCGAAAAGGAAAGCGCATGCTAAGACGCGCTCTCCCTGCCGATAACCCAGGTTGCTCGCGATGCCTTTTGAAGCTGCGGTGGATAATCATTCGTTACCGCTGCTTCAAAGCCCATCCGCGATTTGTGCATTCCATAGACACTTGGGGCGGGTTAGGCTCCACGCAAGCGGTCCGGCCGCCATCTACTCAACGAGTTTGCGCAAGGAATCCTCATGGAATATGTGAAGTTCGGCTCTACCGGCCTGGAAGTGTCACGGATTTGCCTGGGCTGCATGACCTACGGTGCTCCGGATCGCGGCAATCACACCTGGACGCTTGACGAGGAAAAGAGTCGCCCTTTGATCAGGCAGGCTCTGGAGGCAGGTATCAATTTCCTCGATACCGCCAACGTCTATTCCGACGGCAGCTCCGAGGAAATCGTCGGGCGCGCCATTCGCGACTTTTCACGCCGCGAAGACATCGTGCTGGCCACCAAGGTATTCAATCGGATGCGGCCGGGGCCGAACGGCGCCGGCTTGTCGCGCAAGGCGATCATGACCGAGATCGACCACAGCCTGCGCCGACTCGGCACCGACTATGTCGACCTGTATCAGATCCACCGCTGGGACCATTCCACGCCCATCGAGGAGACGCTCGAAGCGCTGCATGACGTGGTGAAGGCGGGCAAGGCACGCTATATCGGCGCGTCGTCGATGCATGCCTGGCAGTTTGCCAAGGCGATCTATACCTCGCACCTCAATGGCTGGACGCCCTTTGTCAGCATGCAGAACCACCTTAACCTGCTCTATCGCGAGGAGGAGCGGGAAATGCTTGGCTTCTGCGAAGACATGGGCATTGCCGTGATCCCCTGGAGCCCGCTTGCACGCGGACGCCTGACGCGCGAGTGGGATGAAACCAGCGAGCGACAGGAAAACGATGTGTATGGACGTACGCTCTACGACGCTACGGCCGAAGCGGACAAACGCGTGGTCGATGCCGTGGCGAAGATTGCACAAGCGCGGGGCGTGCCGCGTGCACAGGTCGCTTTGGCCTGGGTGGCGCAGAAGTCTCCGGTGACCGCACCGATCGTCGGTGCGTCCAAATCACACCACCTGGACGATGCGATAGCTGCGCTGTCACTGGAATTGACCGACGAGGAGATCGCTGTGCTGGAGGCACCGTATGTGCCGCATCGCGTGGCGGGGTTTTGATTGATTCGGCTTTTAAATCCCCCATCGCGGAAGCAACTTTTTGGAAACGCGAATGACCTCCTAGTCGTCATCCCGGCGCAGGCCGGGATCCAGTGGCCTTGTGATCGGTTATCGCGAGAGCCAACAAAACTTCGCTCTATCGCGAAGATCGGAAACTGAAGCCACTGAATCCCGGCCTGCGCCGGGATGACGATAATAAAAACTGAGGCTATTGAAGATTTCCCTTATTCGCTCACTACCCAAACATTGGTCGCCGGATGTTCTGTCGCTGGCTCGCTGCGCAAGAAGTCGATCAGGGCGCGCAGTTTCGGTGGCACGCCGCGGCGATCGGGAAAATAAAGATACAAGCCGTCAAGCGGCGGGCTCCAATCGCCAAGCACACGCACCAGTCGACCATCGTCGATAAAGCGATCGATATAGCCGTTGATCATGTAAGCGATACCCAGGCCGTCCAGCGCAGCCTGGGTCAACGCCGCCGAATCGTTGAAAGTCAGGCGGCCACCGACATTGAGCTCGATTTTTTCGCCGTCCTTCTCGAACTCCCAGCGTTCGATCTGACCGCTGGTGACATGACGAAAATTGATGCATTCGTGCTCGAGCAGATCGCGTGGATGTTTCGGCACACCACGGCGTGCCAGATAATCGGGTGAGGCCACGATATGCGCGCTGAGTGCCGGCCCGATTTTCACCGCGACCATATCGCGCTCGACCAGGTCGCCAAAGCGGATACCCGCATCGAATCCTCGGCTGACGATATCGATCAGTTGGCTCTCGATGATGATTTCCAGGCGAATGTCCGGATAAGCCGCCAGGAATTTTCTCAGTACCGGTTGTAGCGCGATCATATAGCCGGACCGCGGAACATTCAGGCGCAGCAGACCGGCCGGCTTTTCGGCTTCGGCACCAAGATCGTCAGCGGCAGCCATCAGTTCGTGCACTGCCGGCAGGATGCGCTCGAGATAACGTGCACCGACCTCGGTCAAATTGACACTGCGGGTCGTGCGATTGAATAGCTGCAGGCCCAGGCGCTGCTCCAACTGACGAATCGCCTGGCTGACCGCCGATGGCGAGACCCCCAGACGCACGGCGGCGGCGGAAAACCCTTTCTCTTCAGCCACGGCCAGAAAGGCGGCCATGCCGTCGAGTTGATGCTGACGCAATAGACCTTCGCTGGGTTCCATGGGTATCGGCTTTGGGCAGGCGCCACTGTGAAGCTGGGTTTCAATATGAGTGATCGATTGCAGCCTGACAAGCCTGAATCAGAAAAGGCCTCTGAGCCATGCTTTTCGTATTAGTTCAATGGATATCTCTACACGTTCGCTGGAACCTTTGTCCCATGACTTTCCAGGCACACCGCAGCAAAACCGATCTCATGGAGAACAAGCGGCTGATCTCACATACCGCCCAGGAGGCCTGCCAATCGGGTGATTACGAGATATGCGATGCCCTGCTTGCTCGCTACGAAGCGCAATGCCCCTTGCCCACGGAGCTACTGATACTGCGCGGCCGGAGTCTCATGGGACAAGGCCGGCTGGACGAGGCGGTACACGCGCTGGAAATGGCCGCGGCGAGCGGCCGCGATTCGCAGTCGCCTACCAGCTCGCCTATGCTCATGCGCAGTTAGGCTGCCATGAGCAGGTCATCGTGCTTATCGACGATGACACCATGCGGGATGTGCCCACCGCCATCGTTCTCAAGATGCGTGCCTTGCACCGACTCGGTCGCCTGGACGATTCGATCGAGCTTGGCATGCGCTTGCAGGCGCACGCGACACTGAGAAAGGATATCTGCGGTTTGTTGGCCAACCTGTTGATCGATGCCGGCCGCTGCAGCGATGCGCACCGGTTCGCCGACCGCGCGCATGGCACCGCCGATGGCTGCACAGCCAATGGCCTTCTCGCACTCGACGTGCTGGATAGACAAACAGCCTTGGCGTTTTTTCGGCAGGCCGTGTCGTTGAACCCGAACAGTGGACGCGCCCGACTGGGAGAAGGCCTGTGTCTGCTTGGCTTCGGAAATCATGCGGCAGCAGCGTCATGTTTCGATCAGGCCGCCCTACTGCTGGAACAGCACGTCGACGCCTGGGCAGTGGCTGCCTGGGTCCATCTGCTCAATCAATGCCTGGTACAAGCACGCGCGCATTTCGAACGAGCTTGTCATGTCGACAACGGCTTTGCCGAAGCGCATGGCGGCCTTGCCATCGTCTGCCTTTATGAAGGCAAGGTCGATGACGCCGAAGTCCACGCGGCACAGGCGCTGAGATTAAGCCGCGATTGTCTGTCCGGGCTGCTGGCACATAGCCTCTTATTGGCAAAGGCCGGCGATTTTCCGGCGGCACAACGCGTGCGTGAATCCATCTCATGCCATCCGCTGGGGCGCGACGGCTTATCCATCGCAAGAGAACTGGCACGCCGCGCCATGCGGCATGCCATCCCCTACTGAGCGCAGGTATTCCGGAATCAGAAACGGAAGCGCACGTATGCCGACGGCCCGTTCAACTTCATATCCAGACTGTCGTTGAAGTTGTGATGATCCTGATGCAGCTTGATGCGCGTGTAGTTGTATTCGGCACCGAAGCCCACGTTATGCCACGGGAACCATTCCAGGCCTACCGCTCCGTTATAGATATGCCCGCCCAGATCGCTGCCGTTCTTCTTGACCCCTGACGCATCGATATACATGCGCAAGTTGTCGCTGAACGCGTGGCGCCAACCTAGCTGAAGCATCGGTGCCCAGGCAGTTTCGTCCGCGCTGGTATAGGCTTGTGCGGTCTCGCCATTGAGCGAGGCCTGCCCGCGAATGCTCGCATGCACGCCGTAGTACGCCGCACCGAGACCTACCCCGAATACGTCGTTGCCAGTACCGAACCACCAGCGATACGCGGCGCTGCCGAAGTTGAAATCGAGCTTGCCGCGCACCTGTGCCGAGGCGAGATAGTCGTTACCGCCGTAGCTGATATCCTGCGTCAGCGTTTTGCTGCGGCTGCGATCAATGCTGTAGTAGTCAAACGAAAGACCCTGATGTTCGCCCAACAACAGGTCCACGCGCGCGCGCGGTACGGTCTTGTGCTCGTTGAATCCCAGAGCATCCTCGAGATTGACGTGACCCTTGATTTGATCGCTTTTATCGCTGGCACCGATATTGGTATCGGTCTTGGCGTAGTAACCACCTACCCAGATGCTTACGCGATCAAGTGCCGGCGAATGCGAAAAATCGTCATCGGCAAAAGCACTCGTGCTCGCAACAGCCATCGGCAAAACGAGCATCAGGCATCCTGCTGCGCGTGATCCAAAGGGTTTGGTCAAACATGATTTCATCGGTTCCGCTCCCTGACAAAGTTGGAACGAATGTATGAATCGAAACGTGCACATCGCGTTGGCGCTGTGTGAGACAAATGCCTACGTGGTTCCAAACGAGCGATCACTTTCATGAATCGCGATGTGAGGCGTTATGGCGCAACCACGCCATATCCACATCGCAGTGACAGACATGAATGACGGCGTTCATGTGAGGGCATAAATAAAAACGCCGCCCTGAGGCGGCGTTTCGCTATTTCTGTCGTGGTTCGGATCAGCGTCCGAAAGTGATTTCCTTGCCTTCGTGGTCGCGATCCCAACCACGCAGTTCATCACGAATGTGTGCAATGCGTTGACGGCCTAGCGCGTTGCGTTCTTCATCGAGCACCTGTCCGTCGAGCAGCTCGGCCAACCGTTGTGCGGTCGGCAACATGGCATCCCATGCATCGAGCGCAGGGATCGGCGCAGGCAACGTCATGAAGAAACTCAGGCCCGGCGTATGCAGGGCATCGAGCCGACCCAGGTCGAAATTACCCGGCTTGAGCATGTTCGCCACGCTGAAGATCGGGCCGAGCTCGCGCTTGCCGTCGACCAGTCGATGATAGATGCCCATGTCGCCGAATTCGAGGCCGGCCTTTTCGGCGGCGACGATCAGGTCGGCACCGTTGAACAGCGAACCTTCGCGCGCCACCATGAACAACGTGACGATACGCTCCACCGGCATCTGCACCGGGCGACGTCCCAGGTCGGAGCGCGCAGGTGTCTTTGGCTGTACCGGTGCCGGAGCGGGCGCCGGTGCAGCAACGGGTGCGGGTGCGGGAACCGGCGCAGCCATCGATGGCGACACGATGGGCTTGGGTTCGATCAAGCCATCCTCGGGCATCGACGGCGCGCGCAGCGCATCGACGATCGATGCGGCGTGGCCAGTCGGCTTGGGCAACGGTGCGGCGGTCACGCGGCCGCGATCGCCGGCCAGTGCGGCACCGAGACGCTCCAGCTCGCCGCGCAGCCCCATTTCCAACTCGCCCTGTGCGGGTTTGTCGCCAATGACCGGCTCGTGACCGTGTTCTTCTTCGTCGAGCGCGCTGAAAGAAAGATGATCGCTATCGATCGCCTCGTCGCCGAAGCTCGGTTCGCGGCGCTCGCCACGCGGTGCCTCAGGCGATGGGCGGCGCGTGCCCTGCTCTTTCTTGGGCTGTCCGAACAACCAGATCAGCGCCACCACGATCAATCCGACAATGGCCAACGGAATGCCTACGGCGGGATTCCAGGCGAATGCGATGATGGGTTCGATCCTCATGACCATAGCTCCTCAAGCTGCTCCGGCAAGTTTAGCCGCTTCGGCCAGATCCACCTGCACCAGACGCGACACACCGGGCTCGCGCATGGTGACGCCGCACAATTGCGAGGCGGCCTCCATGGTGGCCTTGTTATGGCTGACAAAGATGAACTGCACCTTTTCGCTCATCTCCTTGACCATGTTCGAGAAGCGACCGACGTTGGCTTCGTCCAGCGGCGCGTCCACCTCGTCCAGCAGACAGAACGGTGCGGGGTTCAGACCGAAGATGGCGAACACCAGCGAGACGGCGGTCAACGCCTTCTCGCCGCCGGAGAGCAGCGTGATATTCGACACGCGCTTGCCGGGCGGGCGCGCCATGATGGCCACGCCAGTATCGAGCAGATCGTCGCCGGTCAGCTCCAGGTAGGCATGGCCGCCACCGAACAGACGCGGGAACAGCTCCTGTACGCCGGCATTGACGCGATCGAAGGTTTCCTTGAAGCGCTGGCGGGTCTCACGATCGATCTTCTTGATTGCGCCTTCGAGGGTTTCCAGTGCGCTGGTCAGATCGCCCAGCTGGTTGTCCAGATAGGTCTTGCGCTCGCTTTGTTCGGCGTGCTCCTGGATCGCGGCCAGGTTGACCGGCTCCAGGCGTTGGATCTTCTGCGCCAGATCGCCCAGGTCCTTGCGCCACTGGCCGGCATCGGCGTCTTCGGCCAGCTCGGTCAGCAATGCATCGAGTTCCAGGCCCGAGGCAGTGATCGCTTCGGCCAGCTGCTGCGCGCGTAGCTGCAGTGCCTGCGCGGCGAGGCGCTTCTCCGAGAGCTTTTCACGCAGCCCGTTCAACGATTGCTCGGTGCGCTGGCGCTCCTGATCCAGGCGACGGAATTCGGCGTCGCAGTCGTCGAGCGCGCGACGCGCTTCGACCAATTGCTTGTCCACCAGCAGGCGCTGATCGAGATAGGTCTGACGCTCGGCTTCCAGCTCGGCGATCGGATCGGTGCCGGCCGCCAACTGCTCGACGATCTCGTTACGGCGCATCTCGACCTGACGATGCTGCGAATCCATACGCGCCAACGCTTGCTCGAGCGAGCTCAGCGAGGAACGCTTCGATTCCATGCTCAAGGCCAATGCATGCGCCTGGTCAGCTGCCTCGCGTGCATTCATGCGCGCTTCTTCGCGCGATTCGAGCAAGGCGCGCCGCTCGTTTTCCAGTTCGCGACGCTGGTCTTCCAGGTCGCCCATGTTGCCGACCGATTCGTCCAGGCGTGCCCGCGCTTCGCGCGTACTGCTTTGCAATTCATCGACCTGAGCGATCAGGTCGCTCAGCTCGCCGCTGACTTTTTCCGAGCGAGCGCGTGCCGTCTCGACCTTGCCACGGTGACTTTGCAGCTGGCCGGCGAGTTCGGATTGGCGACGGTGCGCGTTGTACAGCTCGCGCTGCGCGTCGTCGCGCGCGCGTTCGGCCTCGAACTTGTCGGTACGCAGCTGATCGAGCTGCTCGGTCAGTTCGTCGATGCGCGCTTCAAGCGTGACGATCTGCTCGGCCAGCGTGCGCATTTCGCGTTCGCGCGCCAATACGCCAACCTGATTGCCCTGACCGCGCAACAGGCGCGCCCAACCGGCACCCAGCCATTCGCCCTGGCGCGTCATGACCGATTGCGTGCCCGACAAGCCAGTGGCGCGCTGCTGCGCGTCGCTCAACGTTTCAGCGGCATAGACCTGGTTGAGCAGTGCGATCGCCGCTGCGGGGCCACGCACATGCGCGCCCAGGGTGCCGGGCGCGCCAGCACTACCTTCGGCGGCATCGATCAAGGCGATGTCGGCGTTTTCCAGTCCGGCGAATTCGCCTGCGACGTGGCTCGCGCCATCGACCAGCACGCTGTCGATAAAACCGATCAGGGCAGTCTCGACCGCCGTTTCCCAACCGGCGTCGACCTGCAGGGCTTCGCCCAACCGGCGCGACTTGTCCAGGCCCAGGCGCGACAGCCAACCGCTGGCCGCGCTTTCTTCCTGGCCGAGCGCCGCATGCTGCAAGGCTTCGAGCGAGGCCTGACGGCCGCGTGCGGTCTGCAATTGCTGACGCGCTTCGTTCAGTGCGGACTGCACCTGGCGTTCTTCGTCAAGCACCTTCTCATGGCTGAGCTTGTGCGTGTCGAGCAAGGTGCCGAGCGATTCGACACGCTCGCGCTGGGTATCGTGTTCGGTATGCAACTGCTCGGCGGCGGCATCGAGCGCCGCCACGTCGGTGGCTTTCTGCTCCGATTCCAGCGCTTCGCGACGCTTGGCCAGATCGACGGCCTGGCGATCGAGATAGGCCAGCTTGGTGCGCTCGACTTCCGCCGCGCGACTGGCTTCACCAGCCGTGCGCGTGTAGCCGTCCCAGCGTTGCTGCCAGTCGGCCAGCTTGGTTTCGGTATCGCGCTGCGCTTCGGAGGTGTCGTCCTGCATCTGCTGCAGCGCTTCCAGGCGCGGCTCGCCTTCGGCCAGCGCGGTGCGCAGCGTTTCGATCTGTTGGCGATCGTTGGCGATGTGCTCGGCCAGTTCAGCCTGTTCGCGCTCGGCATCGCTCTGCGCACGTTGCAGGCGGTCGGCGGTTTCGCGGTTGTAGCGCACCTGCTGTTCGACGCGCGCGATCTCGGCGCCGACCTTGTAGACCTCGCCCTGGACGCTGTTGAGGTGTTCGCTGGCGCCGGTATGACGCTCGCGCACGCTTTCCAGCTGCGCTTCGATATGGCGCTGCTCGGCGAGGCGCTTTTCGATCTCGGTTTCGGCGGCGGACAGGCTGGCGCCTTCGCCGTCGTGCTGACCCTTCAGGCCGCGGTATTCCAGCGCGCGCAGTTCGGCTTCCTTGCGTACCTGCTCCTCCTTGAACGCCTTCCAGCGCTCGGCGGCACGCGCCTGACGGTTCAAGTGTTCGAGCTGCTTGTCCACTTCGTCGCGCACGTCGCGCACGCGGTCGAGGTTTTCCCGGGTGGACTTGATACGGCTCTCGGTTTCCTTCCGGCGCTCCTTGTACTTGGAGATGCCGGCGGCTTCTTCCAGGTGCGTGCGCAGCTCATCGGGCGCGGCCTCGACGATCTGGCTGATCATGCCCTGCTCGATGATCGAGTAGCTGCGCGGTCCCAGACCGGTGCCGAGGAACAGATCGGTGATGTCGCGACGACGGCAGCGCGCACCATTCAAGAAGTAGCCCGACTGCCCGTCGCGGGTCACCTGACGCTTGACCGAGATTTCGGCGTACTGCCCGTATTCGCCCTGGATGGTGCCGTCGGAGTTGTCGAAGATCAGCTCGACCGTGGCCTGGCCCACCGGCTTGCGCGCATTGGAGCCGGAGAAGATCACGTCGGTCAGCGAATCGCCACGCAGGCGGCTGGCGGCGCTTTCGCCCATCACCCAGCGAATCGCATCGATGATATTGGACTTGCCGCAGCCGTTCGGCCCCACCACGCCGGTCATATTGCTCGGCAGATGCAGGGTGGTCGGGTCGACGAAGGACTTGAAACCGGCGAGTTTTATCGTGGTAAGGCGCATGCGTTCCCAGCGGCGAATCGGGTAGGCCCATGACAGTTGGGCGACAAGGCACTGTGCCAAACGCAGGCCGGAGCCGCAATGCGTTTGGCGCGTGGAAATAACATGAGGTTAATTATTCATGTTATTGAATTTATTTTAATTTACGGGTTTGGGGCCTGCGCGTCGATAGACAAGGCGTGGATTCCCTGGTCCATCAGCCCATCCAGGGCGGCGTAGACCATGCGATGGCGCTTGAGCGGCAGCTGGCCCACAAAGGCGGCACTGACGATACGCACATGGAAATGTCCTTTGCCTTCATTGGCATGGCCGGCATGCTTATAGCCCTCGTCGAGCACGTCCAGCTCGGTCGGGGCCAGCGCTGCACTGAGGCGCTGGCGGATGTCGTCGACCATGCTCATGCCGCCGGCAACGCCTTGCGGAAGGGCTTGATGATGACCCGGGCATAGACGCCGGCTGCCACGTACGGATCGGCGTCGGCCCAGGCCTGCGCCTCCGCCTGCGAGGGAAACTGGGCCAGGATCATGCTGCCGGTGAAGCCGGCCGGGCCTGGATCTTCCGATTCGATCGCCGGAAAGGCGCCCGCAACGAACAGGCGGCCTTCGTCGAGCAGCTTCTGCAGACGCTCGATATGCGCCGGCCGGGCACCCTTGCGCTTTTCCAGGGAGTCGGCAACGTCCTCGGCGATGATGGCAAACCACATAAAACGCGCTCCTTGAGCTTGTAAGCCCCTAATTCTAGCGCGTTTGGAGGGGTGCCCTACAGTTTCCAGGACACCACGATGGGCTTGCTCTCTGGCGCCACGCCGTCATCTGGCTTGGCCGGGACACCAACGCCCACGGCCCAGGCACGATCGTGGCCCATTGCCAGACCCCAGAGATTCGCGTCACTGAGCTTGCCCTGGGAAGCCTGCGGGACGCTCATCCACAACGACCAGTGACGGCCGCCATCGTCGGTGTGAAAAATCCGCGCGCCCTCGCGCGTTACCAGCCAGCCCTGGTTGGCGTCTCGCATCGTCAATGCGGTGATCGCCATGTCTTCGCCGGTGTCGACACCCTTGGGCCACGCCACGTCGCTGGCCGTCCAGGTGGCACCGCCGTCCTGGCTGCACCAGACCTTGAAGCCGCCACCGATGCAGCCGTGCATCGCGTCACCGAAACTCACCGCCATCAGATGTGCGAGCCGGTCTGCATGGTCACTGGAGGCTCCAACACGCAATGGCACCACGAACCAGTGCTCGCCCGCATCGTCGGTACGCAAGACGGTCTCGCTGCTACCGACCGCCCAGCCACGCTTGGTGTCGACAAAGGCCACACGCTGAATCGCAATGCCATCGAGCGCTTGTGCCACGCGTTGCCATTGCTGGCCGCCGTCGCTCGTGCGCAACAGACGCCCTTCGCCGCCGACCACGCCATGCAGAGGATCAGCGAACGCGACCGAATAGGCCGCGCCTTCGAACTTCAGGTCGCGATACTCCGGATTCTTCAGATCGGTAAAACTGCGATTGAAGACTTCCCAGTGCGCGCCGCCGTCTTGCGTACGCAAGATACGTGCACCGTCGCCGACGGCGAAACCATGCTGATCGTCGCGAAAGCTCACCCCGCGCAGCGAATCGGCAAAGTGCGAGTAGTTGTCCATCTGCCAGGTGTCGGCCGCTTCGTTCGCCGCACGGGCCACGACAAGACCGGAGCCACCCACCGCAATCAACTTGCCTGAAGGCAACACCTGCAGATCCGTCAGCACGGCATCCGTGCCCGTCAACACCGCGCCATCGGCCACATGCGTGTCCATCTTCAGCGGGATCGCCGCGAAATGGACCTGGACGCTGCTGTGTTCGCCGGAATCCAATGCATCCTGCAGATCAATGCACTTGTAGTTATCGGCGGGACAGCGCGCATAAGGCTGAGGCGTGGCTACCGATACCGGGGTGGCGGCTGCAACAGCCGGCGCGGTCTTCGCCGTGTTCGGGTCTTTGTCCTGGCAGGCGCACAAGGCCAAGCCGCCCAACATCATCGCAAACCAGCGCGTTGCCATCATGGCATTGTCCTCGGAACCGTCGGCGCAAAGCGCATGATGTTAGCCGATGCGAAGCCTGGACATTCAGGGCTTGCGAGTGATGCGCTCGCGCAGGCGCGCCAGTGGTGCGTGGTCATCGAATACGATCTTGCCGTTCGCCTCGCCAACGCCGAGCTTGCGAAACATGCCGTCCAGGTCGACATGCACGGGTTTGTCTTTCATGTCGGCATAGAGCTTGGCGAGCACGGTCGTACCGGTGGCCTTGTCACCGACCTGCATGACCTTGTCCAGAGTCCATGTACTGCCATTGCCGCCGCTTTCGCGATTGATCGCGCGCAAGGCGTCCTGCAGGCTGCTGCGTCCCTGGGTTTGTTCGTAGATCGCCACCTCGGCGAGCAGCCAGAATGTCGCGCCGCCCCAATAGGTGCGGCCCCAGGTATGGGTGTGATCGAGACCTTGATCGCCGCTGGCGGGCTGCCCCTTGGGCATATCGTCGACCGACCATTGCCATACGCTGGCGGGATCGAGCTGACCGGCCTGCGCACGCGCGATCGGCTCGATATAGGTGGCGTTGCCTTCAAGCAGCCATGCTCCTTCTTGCGGCACTTCAGGCAAGGCCAGATGCGTCATTTCGTGGACCAGCATCCAGTCGTTGCGATAAGCGTCGTCGCTTGCATCGCGTCCGACATGCAGGCGGATGGCCGAACCGTCGAACCCGTACGTGGTGCCCGGACCCAGGCGCCCACTGTCTTCTGCGATCACCAACACACCGACGTGTCGAACGGGAAAGCGACCAAAATAAGTCGTTACCGCCGTGGCGCTCTTGCGTATCCAGGCCATGACCCGATCGCGGTCGAGTCCTGGTGCGCCATCGGCAAAAACTACATCGAGCGTACCGCCGCCCATGACGACACTTTGATGCGGCTGTTCGCGCAACGCGCCGTAGAGTTCGGAGGCGCGTTCGTAGCCGCGCTGCGACCACGCTCGGGGCAGCCACATCGCCGCCGTGACCGCACCTGCGATGGTCCAAAGGGCCTGGCGACGATTCATGGTGAACGTCCTAGCGTTGGATGGCCGCACCGATAATGGCACCACCGGGACCCGATTGGATCAATGCCGCGGTGGAAAGACCGGCGAGTTTTGGCGTTGGCAAGGCAAACTCTTGTGGCTTGCCGTTCCAGTGCCCGAGATTCACCAGTTCGCGCACGATATTGCGATGAGGCAGAACGCGGCCGCTGTTCTCACCGGCACCGATCGGCACGTCGATCGTGCGCGGGTCGTAGCGCACCAGCCACACGTCGTAGTCGCCACCGGTGCCCGCGCCAATGCTCAGGCGATTCGGTTGCCAGGTGATCGCTGGCGATGCCGTCGTAGCGGCGGACGAGTCCGCTATCACCTCATCCAGCTGCGAGCGGCTCGTGCCGACAATATCCTTGCGACCGTTGACGTAGACCTGCGGGGTCCAGACATTGTCGCGGCCACGGCGCTGCGCATAGGTCCACTGGCGGTCGGTAAAGATCTGCTGAGCGAAGGTGTCCTTCCAACCCAGGTCGTCCCAGTAAGTCACTGCGTACGACAAGGCCAGCACGTTGGGTTGCGCCGCGATCGCGTTGAGATTCGCCTCGGCGGGCGGACAGGATGAACAACCCTGGCTCTGGAACAGCTCGACCACTACCAGGCGCTTGCTCTCATTGGAGCCGGCTGCTTGTGCATAGGCATCGTCCAGCGCGGTCATGGCCATCAGTCCGGCCAGGAGGACGCTGAGCTTTTTAAGCAGGGTCATTGCAGTGGGCTCCTGAAGTGGCGTGTTCAGGTAGCTATTCGTACGGAGATGGACCAGCGTTACCTTTATGGAGGCGACTTCAGGGGACCTCGAATAACCTCAGTTTTCCCTACCGTCATCCCGGCGCAGGCCGGGATCCAGTGGCCTTGTGACTGGTTATCGCGAGAGCCAACAAGACTTCGCTCTATCGCAAAAAGCGGAAACTGAAGCCACTGGGTCCCGGCCTGCGCCGGGATGACGAGTAGGAGGTTATTCGAGGTTTTTTTCAGTCGATCGGCTTCATCTCACCATCGGCCGGATCGAGCGCATCGGTAGTCAGCTTGCCTGCGTGATCGACATGAAACGAAAACAGGCGCGGCGAAGTTTCCGGATCGCCGCCGCAATGTTCGTCGTGTTTCTCATGTACATCGATATCGATGCCGTCCTGGCTTTCATCGCCAATGATGTAGTCGAGGCAATCGGGCTTCAGCGAGGTCAGGTGATGGCGCTGGACGACATCGTTGACCTTGGCCACAGCAGTATCGTCATTGACCGATGTCGCCGGTGCCGGTGCTGCAACCGTCGCGGTCGCAGCGGGTTTGTCAGCCGGGGGTGGTGATGCCTGGTCGGACGACGGCGAGCACGCCGCCGTCGCGAGGGCAAACAGGCCACTGAGCAAAACGTGTGTTCTTGTCATGACCTGCCCCTGTCCAGAAAGTGAAACGCTACGCTTCCGGCCGCATGTACGGGAACAACAATACATCGCGGATGGACGCCGAATCGGTCAACAGCATCACCAGGCGATCGATACCAATACCCAGGCCACCGGTCGGCGGCAGGCCGACTTCGAGCGCACGGATGTAGTCCGCATCGAAATGCATGGCTTCGTCGTCGCCGGAATCCTTCGCATCGACCTGCGCCTGGAAGCGTGCCGCCTGATCCTCCGGATCGTTCAATTCGGAGAAGCCATTGGCCAGCTCCTTGCCGTTGACGAACAGCTCGAAACGATCGGTGATGCCCTTGTCCGTATCGTTCTCGCGCGCCAGCGGCGACACCTCGACCGGATGGTCGATGATGAAGGTGGGCTGGATCAGGGTGTGCTCGACCGTGTGCTCGAAGATCTCCAGCAACAGCTTGCCCCAACCATAACCTGGCTTGACCTGTGCACCCAGGCGCTTGGCGTGTGCGGCCATCGCGTCGCGATCGCGCAGCTCTTCGCGTTTGATCTCGGGGTTGTGCTCAAGCACCGCGTCTTCCATCTTCCAGCGACGGAACGCCGGGCCGACATCGATGGATGCGCCGTCCCAGGTAAGAGCCGTCGTACCCAGGACCTTCTTCGCCGTATCGCGGATCACCGATTCGGTGAGGTCCATGATCTCGTGATAAGTCGCGTAAGCCTGATACAGCTCCAGCATGGTGAACTCGGGGTTGTGCCGGGTCGACACGCCCTCGTTGCGGAAGTTGCGGTTGATCTCGTAGACGCGGTCGAAGCCGCCGACCACCAGGCGCTTGAGGTAGAGCTCCGGCGCCACACGCAGATAAAGATCGATATCGAGCGCGTTGTGGTGCGTAACGAACGGACGTGCCGTAGCACCGCCGGGGATGATGTGCATCATCGGCGTTTCCACTTCCATGAAGCGACGCGGCTCGGCCTCGAGCCATTGGCGCATGTAACCGATGATGCGCGAACGCAGTGCGAACGTGCGGCGCGCCTCCTCGGTCACGATCAGGTCGACATAGCGCTGACGATAGCGCTGCTCGACATCGGCCAGGCCATGGAACTTGTCCGGCAGCGGACGCAGGCTCTTGGTCAGCAGGCGCAAGGCATCGACCTTGATCGACAGCTCGCCGGTCTTGGTGCGCATCAGTGCCCCTTCGGCACCGACGATGTCACCTACGTCCCAGCCCTTGAAGGCCTTGTAGGTCTCTTCACCCACCGTGCCCTGGTGGATGAACAACTGGATGCGCCCGGTGAAATCCTGCAACTGGACGAAAGCTACCTTGCCCTGATCGCGCTTGAGCATGATGCGACCGGCCACCTTGACGCGACGCGCGATGGCTTCGATCGATTCGGCCGTATGGACGTCTTTGTCCGCAAACTCGGTCTGAAGATCGCCGGCAAAGGCATCGACCTTATGATCGTTCGGAAATGCCACGCCCTGCCCGCGCAAGCCTTTGAGTTTCTCGCGACGCTCGGCAATCAGCTTGTTCTCGTCGATGGGCGGCGTGTTTTCGTCGGTCATTCGCTGTGGTTCCGGTCGTACAGATGTGTAGTGGATGGTTTATAGCAGGCTTTTCTTGGAGCATCCCGCGTTTACGCGGCAACTTATCATCCGTCGCCCCGGCGAAGGCCGGGGCCCATCCCTCAGTTCTCGCCTGTCAGTCGAGATACGGCAAGCATCACCGCTGAGGAATGGATCCCGGCCTTCGCCGGAATGACGGCAATAAAGGTCTAGGCAAGCCGTTACGCGTCCAGGCGTTTCGCGCCCGCATCCAGGCCCGATTTCAAGCTGGCCTCGACAAATTCGTCCAGGTCGCCGTCGAGCACCTTTTGCGTATCCGAACGCTCGATGCCCGTACGCAGATCCTTGATGCGGCTCTGGTCGAGCACGTAGTTGCGGATCTGGCTGCCCCAGCCGATGTCCGACTTGGTCGCTTCGAGCGCGTCCTTTTCGGCATTGCGCTTTTGCACTTCCAGTTCGTACAGCTTGGCGGCCAGCATCTTCATGGCGCGGTCGCGGTTGGCGTGCTGGCTGCGCTCGGTCTGGCAGGCCACCACCACGCCGGTCGGCACGTGGGTGATACGCACGGCCGATTCGGTCTTGTTGACGTGCTGACCGCCGGCACCGGACGAACGATAGACGTCGGTCTTGAGGTCGGCCGGGTTGATGTCGATATCGATATCGTCGTCGACTTCCGGCGACACGAACACCGAGGTAAAACTGGTGTGGCGGCGGTTGTCCGAGTCGAACGGCGACTTGCGCACCAGGCGATGCACCCCGATCTCGGTCTTCAGCCAGCCATAGGCGTAATCGCCCTCGACGCGGAAGGTGGCGGATTTGATGCCGGCCACGTCGCCGCCGCTGACTTCGAGCAGTTCGGTCTTCCAGCCGCGCGATTCGCACCAGCGCAGGTACATGCGCAGCAGCATTTCGGCCCAGTCCTGCGCCTCGGTGCCACCGGCGCCGGCCTGGATGTCCACGAACGCGTTGTTGGCGTCCATCTTGCCGGAGAACATGCGCTGGAATTCCAGCTTGGCCACCTTGGCCTCGAGCTTGCCCAGGTCGGTCACGACGGAGTTGGCGGTGTCTTCGTCGCCGTCCGCAGCGGCCATGTCCAGCAGCTCGCCCGCATCGGCGAGGCCGGCGGTGAGCGTGTCGATACCGTTGACGATGGTGTCCAGGCGAGCGCGCTCGCGGCCCAACTCCTGTGCCCGCGGCGGGTCGTCCCACACAGTGGGGCTCTCCAGTTCGCGGCTTACTTCTTCGAGACGCTCACGCTTGGTGGCGTAGTCAAAGATACCCCCTAAGCGACTCGACGCGACCGGTGAGGTCGGCGATTTGCGCGTGGATCGGATTGGTCTCGATCATTGAAATGTCGTGGCTGAGATTGACCTATAAGGATAGCAGACGGGCCGGCTCCGCGTAGGTAAACGGCGCCTTTGCTGCCAAACTCGACCGCATGACGACATCGATCGAACGCCCCGCCCTTTCCCGCGCCTGGGTTTGCCTGTTGATCGGCATCGGGCTCAGCCTGCTCGGGGCCGCGCTGGCGATCGGCTGGCTATGTCTGGCCGACGCCATGGCCTGGGAAACCGGCGCCAAGCTGATCTGGCCCGGTGTCCTGGGCCCATTGGCGATCGTCGTATTGCCAATGGCGGCTCGCGTCGTTCCCTTGTTCCGTGCCCGACGACGGCGTGAGGCAGCCTATACGCTGCTTGGCTGTGCGATCGGCATGGTGCTGGTCGTCTTCGGCACGTTGATCCTGATCGGCATCGGATTGGCCGCCGGCATGCCCCGACACGACTGACCGATGCTCGCAAGAACCTGATCCGCATCGCTCGTATGATCAGCGCGGGAATAGCGACATCGTTCAGGGAATGACCGCACGCTCAGGGGCACACGCTAATACATGTCTACTCGATCGACTCGAATCAGGCGAGGCGACGATGTGTGCGTGCGTTCCGCATTCGCACCGAAGGAAGCCCATGAAACTCATGAAGACCAAAACGCGCATGATCGCGCTGCTTTGCGGCGCCGCCCTGTTCTGGATGGGCTCAGGCAAGGCCGACGACGTCGCAACACCCCAGGGTAACGACCCTGTCATCACGAAGATCTACAGCGCCATGCAGGACGCCGATCTGCAAACCGTGGCCGATATCTACAAGACCTCGACCGATCCGGTGATCCATATCGTCTCGGCGATGGTGATCGAGCGGATGCATTACAACCTCGATGCGTCCTCCCGCGATGCGGAAACCTGCATGGATACGCTGATCGACAGCCGCCCGGGCACGGCCATCATGTGCGGTCAGTTCGAAAGCGCCAACCTGCACCTGGCCGGACGCGATGCCGACGCCTATGCCATGGAAGCTGCCTTGGTCAAACGCTTCAAAGGACATGGCGTGGACGTGCAGTTGTCGCGCATGAAGGCTTATGCAAACCGGATCAACAAGCAGTCAGTCTTCGCTGTCGACGTGCCCGCGCAAGGCTTCGAGCTTCCGCTGGTTTACTCCGAGCGCGATCCGAGCCCGCATGTCAAGGCACAAGCCAACGGTCATGAGATAGACCTGCTGATCGATTCCGGTGCCCATGACGTGGCGATCAGCGAAGAGCAGGCCAGCAAATTGGGGGTGGAAGTGCTGGACACCCCGATCAGCTTTAGCGGCTGGATCACCAAACAGGAGCCGGGCAAACGTGGGTTGCTTAAGGAATTGAAGGTCGGTCCGGTGGTCTGGCACAACATTCCCGTATTGATCGTGAGCAACACGCGTATCTCGCTCATGGGCATCAACATGATCGCCCCGCTGGGAAGCGTACGCATCAGCCGAAACACCCTGACCGTCGGTGACGCTGCCACCGAAAATACCCATTGCGATGCACCGATGCTGATCAGCAGCACCTTCTGGGGCGACGGTCTGGGTCTGGTCGTGCCGATGCCCATCGAGGGGCAATGGAGCAAGGTAAGACTGGATACCGGCGCCTATCTGTACCTGCTCGGCACGGCCAAGGCGCTGGAACAGGCCACCGCGCTGCGTCGAAGCAAGCGCGAGGTCAACGACATCGGTGGACAGCACCTGGCCAATACCGACCATGCCAAGGTAAAGCTGGAAATTTCCGGTCAACCGATCGAGGTGTACTTCGACGTACTCACGGAAAGCGCAGTGCGCTGGCCCATCACCCTTGGCGCAGGCGCCTTGCGCGACATGGATTTCCTTATGGATTTCAAGCACCAGCACATGTGCCTGCTATTGCACCCCAATCTGCATTGAGATCATGCCGGGCGATCGAACCGCCCGGCATCCCAACCGTGATTGGCTCAGACTGCCAGCGCCTGCTGATGGACATCGCGTACGGCGCGCCCCGATGGATCCGCTGCTGCCGCAAATGCCGGGTCCCAGGCCAATGCCGCCGGTGACGAGCAGGCGATCGACTTGCCACCCGGCACCGTCGCCGCGCAGGCCTCACCAGGAAAGAAGCGCTCGAAGATGCGGCGATACAGATACGCCTCCTTGGTCGCCGGCGTGTTGAACGGATAACGCGTCGCCGCGGCGGCGAATTCGCGGTCGCTGATGGCCTGCTCGGCGTGCGCCTTCAGGCCATCGATCCAGCCATAGCCGACGCCATCGCTGAACTGCTCTTTCTGCCGCCACAGGATCGCATCGGGCAAGGCGCCCTGGAATGCCTCGCGCAACACGGCTTTTTCGATACGCCCCTGCCCGGCCATCTTGTACTTGGCATCCATCCCCATGGCGGTATCGAGGAAATCCAGGTCGAGGAAAGGCACCCGTGCTTCCACGCCCCAGGCCATCATCGCCTTGTTCGCGCGCAGGCAATCGTAGCTGTGCAAGGCATCGAGCTTGCGCACGGTTTCTTCGTGGAACGCTTCGGCCGACGGCGCCTTGTGGAAGTACAGGTAGCCACCGAAGATCTCGTCCGAGCCTTCGCCCGACAGCACCATCTTTACGCCCATCGCCTTGATCCTTCGCGCCAGGAGATACATCGGCGTTGATGCACGGATGGTGGTGACATCGTAGGTTTCGATATGGCGGATGACTTCAGGCAAGGCATCGAGCCCTTCCCAGAAGTTGTAGACAAAACCATGGTGCACCGTGCCCAGCGCATCGGCCGCCACTTGCGCGGCGGCAAGATCGGGCGAGCCTTCCAGGCCGATGGCAAACGAATGCAGGCGCGGCCACCAGGCTTCGCTGCGATCGTCGTCTTCGACGCGCTCGCGGGCGAAACGTGCAGCGCAAGCGGCCACCAGCGATGAATCGAGGCCGCCCGAAAGCAACACGCCATACGGCACGTCGGTCATCAGTTGCCGATGCACGGCCTGCTCGAAGGCCTGACGCAGGTCTTGCGATGAGACGCTATGCCCCCGGGTGACTTCGTGGTCACGCCACGGCTTGTGATAGTAACTGCGCAACTGTCCGTCGAGACTGTCGTAGACATGACCGGGCGGGAACGGTGCAACATCCGCACACACGCCGACCAGCGATTTCATTTCCGACGCTACGCACAAACGTCCCTGGCTATCGTGCCCCCAATACAGCGGGCACACACCGATCGGATCACGCGCAATCAGGTAACGCTGCGCCTGGCCATCCCACAGCGCGAAAGCAAAAATGCCGTTGAGCCGACTCACGAAATCGCCTGCCGGGGCCTTTTGTGCAGCGAACTCACGATAGAGCGCGTTGATGACTTCGCAATCGGAGCCTGTCGTGAAGTCGTAACCGCTCGCGGCACGAAGTTCGCGGTGGTTGTAGATCTCACCATTGACGGCCAGCGCCAGATCGCCGTCGCGCGAGCGCAGCGGCTGCGAACCGCTGGCCGGGTCGACAATGGCCAGGCGCTCATGCACCAGGATCACCCCGGCATCGACAAATACACCGCTCCAGTCCGGACCGCGGTGACGCTGGCGCTGCGACAGCTCCAGCGCCTGCTGACGCAAGGCGGCCAGATCGTCGCCCGGTTGAAGATCGAACATCCCGAATATCGCGCACATGTTGGCTTTCCCTTCGATTGACGTTGTTGGAGCCCGAAACGACATGACAAAAAAAAGGGCCCGCGGTTGGCGGGCCCTTTGCGTATGTGATGACTTTTATCTCGTCTACACGCCGGCCCACCCGTCAATGCGGGGATTATTATTGGCGTTATTATTCAGGCCAGCAGCAACCGGGCCACGTGCCTCATGGGCGGCGTAGTTCAGATGCGAGCTGGTGGCGACGGAAGTCATGGGTCGACTTCAACACAAGGCGGGCGCCGGCGCAAGCACCCAACCGTGGTGCCCGTCACGCCATCTCGTGCATCTCGGCAACCCAGTCCCTGGCCTCCTGAAGTTCGCTGTTGTGAAACAGCTTCAACTCGCAGGGCACGGCAAAGCCGAACATCTTGCACATCGTGCGTATCCAGCCCACGTCGGTCACGATGCCAATGCGCTCCCAACCGGTGATATGGCGGAAGCCGAACTTCACGTCGTCCCACATGGCGCCGGCATCGAAGCCGGTAAAGTCCTCGCCCAGGTGAAACACCATGCTCAATTTCGGAGTGAGCGCGAACGCCGCTTCGATATCCGGTATCAGGATCGACTCATAGTCCCTGGCCGTAACCTGGCCGTGCGCAGTAAATCCGAGCACGCCAGCCGGCAGATCGGTCATTTGCACAATCATGGTGGCCTCCTGCGACTGTTGTCGCGTTACACGACGCTAAGCTGAGCCTTGCGGGGATAAAGAGGCGTGAAGGAGTGGGCTAATTCCCGTATCGATCGTAGTGCGGTAAATCAGACCGGCTCGATATGCCGCAACAGCAAACGTACGCTTTCGCGTCCTTGCCAGTCGTTGATCACCAGCTCGTAGGCTGCACGCATCGCTCGCGGCGGAGGCGTACCGTCGTAGGCATTGAACATCACCGCATCGTGCACGGCGCCGTCCCGGGGATCGCGCAGACTCAGGCGCAGGTGTTTTTCGCCCATGGGTTTCCATTGCGCGCATTCGAACACGTTGTCGAACAAGGGCTCTGGAAACGCCTGGCCCCACGGTGCCGCGTAACGGAGCTGACGCGCGAGATCGAGGGTAAATGCGCCGGGCGGCAACTCACCGTCCGTATAAAGCATCGCCTGCAAGGCTTCCTCGCTCAGCCATTCGCGCGCGATCGCATCGAAGGCTTCGGCAAAGCGCGGGTAGTCCTCGGTTTTCAGACTCAGACCGGCGGCCATGGCATGACCGCCGAAGCGTTCGATCAGCCCCGGGTGGCGGGCATCGATCATGGCCAGCGCGTCGCGAATATGAAAGCCGCCAATGGAACGCGCCGATCCACGCAAATCGTGCGGGTTGTCTTCGCCGGCCGGCGCAAAGGCGATCACCGGGCGATGCAGACGCTCCTTCAGCTTGGATGCGACCAGGCCGACTACGCCGGCGTGCCAGCTCGGCTCATACAAGGCCACGCCCACCGCATCGGTCTGCGCCGCCTGCCCCACCATGATTTCGGCTTCGGCGACCATCGCCGCCTGCAGGTCGCGGCGCTCCTGGTTGATCGCGCTCAATTGCTGCGCATAGCGCCGTGCCAGTGGCGCATCGTCGGTAAGCAGGCATTCCACGCCGATACGCATGTCTTCGAGACGACCGGCCGCATTCAGGCGCGGCCCTACGGCATAACCCAGATCGCTCGGACAAAGTGTGGCGACGCTGCGCTGACTTGCTTCGATCAAGGCCGTGATGCCTGCGCAACCGCGACCGCTGCGCAGGCGCTTCAAGCCGGCCTCGACCAGCACGCGATTGTTGTAGTCGAGCGGCACCAGGTCGGCAACCGTCCCTAACGCGACCAGATCGAGCAGTACCGACAGATCCGGGCCGGCACTTTCGCCGAAGTTACCCAGCTCGCGCATGCGTGCACGCAGCGCCAGCAACAAATAGAACATCACGCCGACACCGGCCAATGCCTTGCTGGGAAAGCCATCGCCGGAAAGATTGGGATTGACCATCGCATCGGCGGCCGGCAACTGCTCGCCCGGCAAATGGTGATCAGTCACGATGACGCGGATGCCCAGCGCCTTGGCGACTTCGACGCCGGCGATGCTCGCCACGCCATTGTCGACAGTGACGATCAGCTGCGGCCTGGGTTGCAAGGATTCCACCAGCGCCGGACTCAAGCCGTAGCCATGCACGAAGCGATTGGGTATGGCGTAGTTCACGTGGCGCGCGCCAAGCATGCGCAAGCCGCGCATGGCGACGACCGTACCGGTCGCGCCGTCGCAGTCGTAGTCACCGGCGATCAGGATCGACCAGTCATGGGCAATCGCTTCGACCAGCAACGCGACGGCCTCGTCCATGCCGCCCAATTGCTGCGGCGACAGCATGCGGCTCAGGCGATGTTCGGCCTGCATGGGTTCGAACACGCCGCGCGCGGCAAAAATCCGCTGCAGCACCGGGTGCACGCCATCGCCCCAGCCTCTGGGCTCGCCCTGCAGGCTGCGCCGGTGCAACTGCAAACGCATCATCGAGCCGCCTTGCGCCAGAAACGCCAGCGATGCCATGGCCGATGCACGAAGCGCTCGCCGCTGGCAAATACCCATTGCACAGGCTGCGCGCGCAGCAGCGGCTCCAGGCTCGGCCACCAGTCATTGGCAATAACGTCGACCGGCATGTCCTGCAGATCGATCATGCCGCCGGCGCGTGCCAGAGCCACATGGGCGGGTGTACGCGGTTGCATGACCAGGCCCGCCCGGCCGGCCAGCGCACCCAGCAATACGTCGTCACCGATCACCGTGGCGAGCGAAGTACGTACATGTGCAGGCAGCGTACCGCCGCCCCAGAACCAAAGACTGTTGACCGGTGGCAACCCACGCTCGCTACGGGCCTGATTGACCGGGTGCTGATGCAGCAGGATCTGCGTTTCGTTGATCAGCATCCGCCAGCGCCGGCCCTCTGCGCCTTGTGGCAGATGCTCGAACAGGTCTTCGCCCAGGGCGCGTTCCGGCGACGCGAATGCCGGAATCTGGCTGTCCTTGGGCAGCCGCAGATGCCAACGGTCCGGCGAGGAGACTTCCAGCAGCATGCCTGCGTCGCCAAACACGGGCTTGAGTGGCCGCGCCAACGCGGCGGCCTCTTCCATGGTCAATGCGAGCTGCCCGCAGGCAAGCAGGCGTGCGCCATTGAGATCGGGTTGCACCCAGGCGGGATCCGCGCTGAGCCACGCCGCGTCCGCGGCATCGCCCATCAGCAACTCGCGCGTCAGCGCAGCAGCGGGAAGACCACCCGGGCAAATGAAATAGCTTTCGAGGCCCGCTAGGTATCCCTTCGGTCCCTCGGGCAAGGGATCGGCCCGCGGGATCAGCGAGCGCAAGGGGTGTTCGGGGCTGAAGCGGGCCAGGTCGGGCAACCACCATTGCAACGGTTCGATGGTGGTTTCGCGCATGCCTCGATATCTACCAGCTCAACAACAAGGGCGAAAGGTTACCGCATGCCCGTCCAGGCCGATAGCGTGCTCTGGCACTGCAGATAAAGGGTTTGTGAATTTTCTTGATTATGAAATGGCGCAATAACCATGCCATTTAATGCACATGAAAATATCTTCACATTGATTTTGTGAGCCACAAAATAAATAGCGACATAAGCGAAATATTCGTATTGTCGGTTGAAAATCGCACAGGCTTAATGCGCTGACCTTTTGCAATGGAGGCAGGAATAATGTCGCATGCGATCGATTCCAAAGGCGGTCAGCGCCGAAGCCCGCTGATGCTGAGAGTGTTGATGGGCCTGGCATTGCAGGCGTTACCGATGATCGGTGACTCACTGGCATTTGCACAAAATGCTCCCGGCGTTATCGACCATTACGACGCCACACAATATCCGATCGTATTGGTCACCGGTCTGGCCGGCTCGCCGACGGGATTGGGCGGCAATCCTTATTGGTATGGCGTGCAAAGCGACCTGGAATCGCATGGAGCGGTCGTGTTCGTTCCGGATATTTCCAGTTTCCAGTCCGACGAAGGCCCGAACGGACGCGGCGAGCAGTTGGTTGCCTATATTCAACAGATCCTGGTGCAGACCGGCGCGCCCAAGGTCAATCTGATCGGACACAGCCAGGGTGGCCTGACCTCGCGCTACGCCGCGGCCGTCGTGCCCGATCTGGTTGCTTCGGTGACAACCATCGGCACGCCGCATCGCGGCTCGCAGGTCGGCGACTTTGTCGAAGGCGTGTTCGGCATCGACCCGAGCGGCGTCGGCGAAGCGGCGGTCGCCGCGCTGGTCGATGCGTTCGGATTCCTGCAGAGCGGCAGCACCAATCAGAACGCCGAAGCGGCGCTGGTCGCGGTGAGTTCCGACGGCACCGCGCAGTTCAATCAGCACTACCCAAGCGCTGGGCTCGGCTCCCAGGGCAGCTGCCGGAGCGGCTCGCCGAGCGAGACCGTCGATGGCAATACGCATCTGTTGTATTCATGGGCGGGCACGGCGATCCAGCCGGTCAAGGTGTTTGGCGTCACCGTGGCCGGCAAGGACACCAGCGTGAGCGGCGCCCTGGACTCGGCCAATGTGAAAGATCCCACCACGGTGGCGCTCGCCGGCGTCGGCGGCTTCATGCTGACCAATCTGGGCGCGGGGCCGAACGACGGCGTGGTCGAAGCCTGTCGCGCGCTTTACGGTCAGGTACTCAGCACCAGCTATCACTGGAACCACTTGGACGAGGTGAACCAGGAGTTCGGCGTACTGGGCGGGAACGCCGAGGACCCTGTCGCTGTCATACGTAATCACGTCAATCGCTTGAAGAACCAGGGCTTGTAACGATGCGTTTTACCGGTGCCGGCTGGATGGTTGTCCTGGGTATGGCAGGTGCGGCAGCGGCTGCGCTGCTCGCTACCGGACATTCGACGTCCGAGCACCAGCCCTCGGCACCAATGTCGCAGCCCGCGGCATCGGCGCCTTCTTTGGCAACGCCATCCGGCCTCGCAGCAACCTCTTCCACCGCGACCCCGTCCTCGCTGGCGGGCACGGATATTCCGACGCTGCCTGTCGATGCAGGCGGCCATCTCGCGCATACACGCCAGGTGCGCGAGTTCTTCGACTACTACCTGACGGCGCAGCATGAAACCGCGCCGTCGACGCTCGATCTGATGGTCAAGGACAGCATCGCGACCCAACTGGGCCGCAAGCCTGCGGCGGCCGAGGCGGTCGATTTATGGCAGCGCTATCGGGCCTATCTCGCCGCCGTCGCGCAACTGCCAGGACCTCCGGGGCAAGCAGGCAAAGGGCCGGATATCGAAGCGATCGCGCAGAGTCTCGACCAGCGCATGCAACTGGCCGATCGCTATCTTGGGCAAGATGGCTGGAGCGATGTGTTCTTCGGCGACCAGCTGAAGCGCCAGCGCAACGATCTCGAACGCTTGCGTATCAACGCGGATACATCGCTGACTGCGCCAGAAAAGGCCGCACGGCTCGCTCAACTCGATGCGCAGTTGCCACCTGATGAGCGCGCCTTGCGCAAACGCAGCCAGCAACAGGATGCCGCGATTACCCGTGTCATGGCGTTGCAGGCCCAGGGTGCATCCGTCGATGAGATTCGTGACCAGGTAGCGCAAACGATGGGACCGGAAGCGGCCAACCGGGCGGTGCAGATGGAACAGACTCGGCAGGACTGGCAGGCGCGCTATGCGCAATATGCCGAGCAGCGTGCGCAGATCGATCAGCAGACGCTACCTTCGGCCCAACACGATGCACTGGTCGCGCAGCTACGGCAGCGATTTTTTAGCAGCACATCCGAGTTGACCCGTGCGGCGGCGTTCGATCGCGCAGCTGGACGATAAAGAGCTGTCATCCCGGCGGAGGCCGGAATGACGAGTTAGGAGGCGGCTTTAGGATTCCAGCGTTTCGTACAACGCCATCCACTCGCCTTCCAGGGTTTCCTTCTCGCGCCGCAACTCGGCCTGCTTCTGGCTGAGCTTCATCAATTCGGCCGTGGAACCGTTGTAGACATCCGGATCGGCCAGACGCTGATCCAGCGTTGTCAGTTCGGTATCGAGCGTGGCGATGCGCGTTTCCAGTTTCTTGATGCGCTGGCGCGACACTTTTTCGTTTTCACGCTGCGCCGCCGAGGCGCGGCGACGATCCGCGGCCGACTCTGTCGGCGCGGCCGCGGCAGCACTTTCTTTCTTCTTCGATGCATTGCCACGCGAACGCAGCCAGCGTGCGTAGTCGTCCAGATCGCCATCGAAGCTTTCGACCTTGCCGTCGGCCACGCGCCAGAAGCTGTCGCAGACCATGCCGAGCAGATGGCGGTCATGCGACACCAGCACCAGCGCGCCATCGAAATCGGCCAGCGCATCGGCCAGGGCTTCGCGCATGTCCAGGTCGAGATGGTTGGTCGGCTCGTCAAGCAGCAGCAGGTTGGGCTTGTCCCAGGCAATCAGCGCCAACGCAAGACGCGCACGCTCGCCGCCGGAAAAGCCATCCACCGATTCAAAAGCACGGTCGCCGGCGAAATTCCAGCCGCCCAGGAAATCGCGCAGCACCTGAGCACCGACACCTGGCGCCTTGTCCTGCAGATGCTCGAGCGGGCTGGCGCCTTCGCGCAGGCTTTCCACCGTGTGCTGGGCGAAGTAGCCGATCTTCAGGTCCTTATGCGCCTTGCGCTCGCCGTCCAGTGGCGTCAGCTCGCCCACCAGCGTCTTGACCAGGGTGGACTTACCCGCGCCATTGGGACCGAGCAGGCCGATCCGTTCGCCGGCCTCCAGGCGAAAACGTACGTCGTGCAGGATATAGGCTGGCGGCTCGGTACCCTCGCCCGGATAACCCGCCTCGACGGCTTCCAACTGCAGCATCGAATCGGGTAAACGATCGGGAACGGCAAACTGGAAACGGAAGGCGCGCTCCGCGCGCACCGCCTCGGTACCCGCCATTTTTTCCAGCCGCTTCATGCGCGACTGCGCCTGCTTGGCCTTGCTCGCCTTGGCCTTGAAGCGATCGATAAACGATTGCAGATGCGCGCGCTCGGTCTGCTCGCGCTCGTGCGCGATCTGCTGTTGACGCAACTGCTCGGCGCGCAGGCGCTCGAAGGCGCTGTAGTTGCCGGTGTAGAGCCGCCCACGGCCTTCATTCAAATGCAGGGTGTGCGAGATCACGCCGTCGAGGAATTCGCGATCGTGCGAGATCACCAGCAAAGTGCCCTGGTAGCGGCGCAGCCATTCTTCCAGCCATAGCACTGCATCGAGATCCAGATGGTTGGTCGGCTCGTCGAGCAGCAGCAGTTCCGAGGGCGCCATCAGGGCGCGCGCCAGGTTCAGGCGAACACGCCAACCGCCGGAAAACTCCTGCACGGCACGCTCATGGGTCTCCGGCGCAAAGCCCAGACCGTGCAACAGGCGACCGGCGCGGGCACGGGCGTCGTAGCCGTGCAGTTCCTCGATGCGATGATGCGCCATGGCCATCGCCTCGGTGTCGCCGCGCGCCTGGGCATCGAACTCGTCGCGCAATGCCGCAGCCAGCTCTTCATCGCCCCCCATGACATAGTCGATCGCCGGGTCCGGCAGCGCCGGGGTTTCCTGAGCCACCGAGGCGAGACGCAGCTTGGCCGGCAGGTCCAGCTCGCCTGCATCGGCCTCCAGCTTGCCCTGCAGGACGGCAAACAGGCTCGACTTGCCGCAGCCGTTACGGCCGACCACACCCAGCCGCCAGCCGCTCTGGATGACCAGGTCGATGTCGGAAAGCAGCAGGCGGCTGCCACGGCGCAAGGCGAAATGACGAAAGGCGATCATGAATAACGGTGTCCAAATCAGGGCAAGCGGCAACCCGCAGCCGCCCATGATAACGCCTGGGAATGCTCACCCCATCGCAATCGTCAAAGATGGCGATAGCTAAGCCTCGGCAGTTCTGCTACAAAAACGCCGCATCGCTTTGCGGGGGAGCTCATGATCAAGTATCGCACCAGCCTGGGTCTGGCCGTTTTGCTGGCCATCGCACTTGCGCCGTCCGTGGCGCAGGCCGACAGCCTGCTCGTCAACCGTGTGCAGCAGGAAAAGGGCATGAACCTGCCCTCCCGCGGCCTGAGCATGGCCCAGGTCGAGAAACAGTGGGGCGCACCGCAGCGCAAGCTGTCTCCGCGCGGCGGCGACAGCGCCAAGCACCCGGTCATCAACCGCTGGGACTACGCCAATTTCATCGTGTATTTCGAGCACAGCCATGTGATCCATTCGGTGCTCAATACGCCCGCGGGCAACAATACGAACCCTGGTTCGGCGAACTGACTGCCGGCGCCCTTTGGGCGCCGCATCCCTTACACTAAGGGGCCCGTTCTTCACGTTACGAGAGCCCCATGACCGACTCGACCCTGCGCCTGCCGGCGGAATGGGAACCGCAGGCTGCCGTCTTGATCGCCTGGCCGCATGCCGGCACCGATTGGGCCGATCGCCTGGCCGACGTGGAAACCACCTATGTGGCGCTGGCCGCTGCGATCACCCGCTTCCAGCGACTGATCGTCGTGGTGGCCGATGGCGACTTGCGCGCGCATGTCCAGCAACAGCTGGATACCGTGGGCGTGGCCAAGGATCAGGTCCGGTTTGTCGAACTGCCCTATGACGACACCTGGCTGCGCGATTCGGGGCCGATCACCTTGCGCGATGCCCAGGGTCATTTTCAGCTCACCGATTTTCGCTTTACCGGCTGGGGCGGCAAATTCGGCGCCGAGCAGGACGATGCGCTGATCGGCGGACTGGTCGACGCGGGTGTGTTCGGCAAGGCCGGCCATAAACGCATCGACTGGGCGCTGGAAGGCGGCGGCATCGAAAGCGATGGCGAAGGCACCGTGCTGACCACCTGGCGCTGCCTCAAACAGCGCCATCCGGAACAGTCGCGCGAACAGATGACCGCCATGCTGAGCCAGAGCCTGCATGCCGATCGCATCCTGTGGCTGGACTATGGCTACCTTGAAGGCGACGACACCGACGCCCATATCGACACGCTGGCGCGCTTCGCGCCGGGCGATCGCATCGTGTTCCAGGCCTGCGACGACCGCGCCGATCCGCACCACGACGAATTGCAGCGCATGGCCGGCGAACTGGCCGTGCTGTGTAACCCGCAAGGCAAGCCGTACGAACTGTATCCGTTGCCCTGGGCCAAGCCGATCGTCGACGAGGGTCGCCGGCTGGCTGCCTCGTATGCGAACTACCTGATCGTCAACGGCGCCGTGCTGATTCCTGCCTACGGCGATGCAGCCGACGACGAAGCGGCCAAGGTGATCGCCAAGGCACATCCCGGCCGCGAAGTGGTCCAGGTACCGTGCCGCCCGCTGATCTGGCAGAACGGCAGCCTGCATTGCATCACCATGCAGTTGCCCGCCGGCTTGGCGTAACAGGCCTGCCCCGCCATCTTGATGACTCAAGCATAGAACGACGGATCGACCGACCATGACCCGCAAGACCCTCAAAGTAGCGCTGCTGCAGGAAACCGATCACGGCACGCGTGACGCCAATCTCGATGCGATCGAAGCAGGCCTGCGCGAAGCGGCGGCCGCCGGCGTGGAGCTGGTGCTGCTGCAGGAACTGCACAACGGCCCGTACTTTTGCCAGCACGAGTCGGTCGAGGAATTCGATCGCGCCGAACGCATTCCCGGCCCGAGCACCGAGCGCCTGGGCAAGCTGGCAGCCGAACTCAAGCTGGTGGTGGTCGCGTCGCTGTTCGAGAAGCGCGCCGCGGGGCTTTATCACAACACCGCCGTGGTGTTCGATCGCTCTGCGGAAATCGCCGGCAAGTATCGCAAGATGCACATTCCCGACGATCCGGCGTTCTACGAGAAGTTCTATTTCACCCCGGGCGACCTCGGTTTCGAACCGATCGATACCTCGGTCGGCCGTCTCGGCTTGCTGGTGTGCTGGGATCAGTGGTACCCGGAAGCCGCGCGCCTGATGGCGCTGGCCGGTGCCGAACTGTTGCTCTATCCGACTGCCATCGGCTGGGATCCGAACGACGAGCAGGCCGAGAAGGATCGCCAGCGCGATGCATGGGTTACCGTGCAACGCGGCCACGCGGTCGCCAACGGCCTGCCCCTGCTCTCGTGCAATCGCACCGGCTATGAAGCCGATGCTGCCGGTGTTGGCGCAGGCATTCAGTTCTGGGGCACCAGTTTCGTTGCCGGCCCCCAGGGCGAATTCTTAGCCCAGGCGGGCACCGACAAGCGCGAATTGTTGATCGCGGAGATCGATATGGCGCGCAGCGAGAACGTGCGGCGCATCTGGCCGTTCCTGCGCGATCGCCGTATCGACGCTTATCAGGACCTGCTGAAGCGTTTCCGCGACTGAACGCCGTGCCACGGGCCTGCCTTGTGCGGTCCGTGACATGTCCCCATGGATGAGAACTGACAACGGCAAGAATGAGCGCATGAGCCTGACCGAAACCACTACCGAACTGCCGTCCGCCCTTGAGGGCCAACCGCTCGAACGGATCGAACGCGATGGCGTGGAATACGTGGTGCTGGGCACGGCGCATGTGTCGCTGACCAGTGTCGAGGCGGTCAAGGCTCTGCTGGCGCAGGAACAGTTCGACGCTGTCGCGATCGAGCTGTGCGACAGCCGCGCACAGGGTATGCGCGATCCCGAAGCGTTCAAGCAGATGGATCTATTGCAGGTGATTCGCCAGGGCAAGGTCGGCATGGTGGCCGCCAGCCTGGTGCTGTCGACATTCCAGAAGCGCCTCGCCGATCAGCACGGCATCGAGCCCGGTGCGGAAATGAAAGCGGCGATGGATGGCGCCGCCGCGCAAGGTGTTCCGTTGTGGCTGATCGACCGCGAAGTGGGCACTACGCTACGCCGCGCCTGGCATAGCGTCGGCTTCTGGCAGCGCTTTGGCCTGATGGGCGGCCTGCTCGCCAGTGTGTTCGAACGCGAAGCCATCGACGAAAAGGAAATCGAGAAACTCAAGGAAGGCGACATGCTGGAAAGCGCCTTCAGCGAGTTCGCCACCGAATCGGCACCGCTTTATCGCAGCCTGATCGCCGAACGCGACACCTACATGGCGGCACGCTTGCGCGAACAAGCCGAACGTGGGCATTTCGGCGCGGGCAAGAAGGTGTTGGTGGTCATCGGCGCCGGCCATCTCAAAGGCATGGGCGAGCAACTGCGCGTACAACAGGACGACCCGATCCTCACTGCCGCCGAACTGGCCAAGGCACCGCCCAAGTCACGCTGGCCCAAGTGGATTGCACTGGCGCTGGTGATTGCCGTATTCGCCGCGATCGCCTTTGCGTTCCATCGCAACACTGCGCTGGGTGCGCAGGCCTTGCGCGACTGGGTGCTGTTGACCGGCGGCTTTGCTGCCGTCGGCGCGATCATCGCCGGTGGCCATCCGCTCAGTGTGGTGGCTGCGTTTATTGCCGCGCCGATCAAACCGTTTCGCCCGGGCATTCCCTCCGGCGGTATCAGCGCGATGGTCGAGGCATGGATTCGCAAGCCGCGTGTCGCGGACTTCGAAGCCCTCCGCGACGACATCACGCATTGGAGCGGCTGGTGGAAGAACCGCGTGGCGCGCACGCTGCTCAACTTCTTCCTGGTGTGCCTGGGCACGATCGTCGGCGAGTACAGCGCCGGGATTCATATCTTCAAGAGCTTGTTTTGAGGGTATGCACGAGACGGTCGCGACTTTAGCCGTGATCGTCCCGTAGCAATATCACCATGCGCGCGGTTATTGCAGCCCCTTGACCAGCACGTCAAGCAACTGCTCGTTCTGATCCAGGGCGTGCTCCCAGTACATCATTCCGCCCAGCCCGTGCGCCTTGACGTACGCGGCCTTCAATGCCAGCGACTGCGGATCCTCATAACTGATAAAGGTCTGCGTCTTCGCATTCCATAGATACGGCGCCTGCGCCTGCGCATCCCAGTAGCGCACGAAGCCCTGCTTGCCGATGTCATTGGCCACCAGCTCCTGCCATGACGGCGCGCCGATGAACTTCGCGTACTTCTGCTGCACGCCCTGGTGCTCCGGATTCACGCCGCCGAACTCGCGGCCATAGAACGCGACACCCAGATTGAGCTTCTTCGGCGGCACGCCGGCGGCGAGGAACTGTTTGACGGCCTTGTCGCCCGAACGGTCTTCGGCCGGTGCCCACTTCGACAGATAAAGCCCCGCATGATGGCCGGTGGTCGGCGTCAGGCTGGTATGGAAGTCGTAGGTCATCAGGTTGAACCAGTCCAGCGAACGTGCGGCCCGGTTCAATTCGATGCCAGCGACGAACTCGCCATCGGCCGCTGCGATAGTCAGCAGGTAGTGCTTGCCGCCATGGGCGGCGCCGAGTTGGTCGAGCCCCTTGCGCAGGCTCTCCAGTAACAGGCTGAAATTGCGCCGGTCCTCGGGGCGATGGCTGATGCCCGGCCCCGCCAGGGTCGGATATTCCCAATCGAGGTCGACACCATCGAGGTCGTACTGTTCGATCATATGGACGGCGCTGGCGGTAAAACGCTGGCGCGAGGCGTCGTCGAGCGCGGCTTCGGAGAAATGATCCGCGCCCCAGCCACCGACCGACAACACGATCTGCAACTGTGCATGGCGCTTGCGCAAGGCCACCAGGTCCGCCAGCGACGCCGGCGCGGTGGGGCTTTCAAGCACGGCCTCGCCCTGCGGGCTGACCTTGGCGAACGCGAAGTTGATCACGTCCAGTTTGTCCGGGCTGATCGCCGGCAACGGCCGGGCATCGGACACATAGCCGACGATGCGGTAGGCGCGAGCGCCCAGCGCGGCCGGTGCAAGCAGCACCAGCACCAACAGCAAGACCATACGATTCAACAGACTGCCTCCCATTGCCACTCCCCTCGACGGCGACATCGCGGACAGCACGACGCCGATATTGTTCCGATTGGAAAGCAACCACTATACTTCCGAGACTAATCTCCATGTACCAGCCGGAATCGTGGGAATGATCTTGATGACTCGACTGCAATTGCTTGGCCTGACCATGGCCGCTGCCTTCCTTGCCACCGCGAGTGTGCATGCCGAAGGCGACAAGGCCACGGGACGTAAGCTCGTCTATACCTGCAACGGCTGTCATGGCGTGGTGGGATATGAAAACGCCTATCCGCAGTACCCGGTACCGAAGATTGCCGGCCAGAATCAGCAGTTCATCGTCAATGCGCTGCACGAGTACAAATCGGGCGAGCGCAGCCACCCGACCATGACGGCCCAGGCGCAGAGTCTGTCCGATAAGGACATCGACGATATCGCCGCCTATCTTTCCAGCCTCGCCAAGTAAGCCGTCAAGGACCCATTCCGCATGAAACGTACGCTTACCCTGCTTTCATTCGGCGCCGTCCTGGCGTTCGCATCCACTCAACTGCTGGCCTCGGGCAATGTCGACGCCGGCAAGCAGAAGGCTGCCGCCTGCTTCGCGTGCCACGGCACCGACGGTAACGCCGTCGACCCGCAGTACCCGCGCCTTGCCGGTCAATACAACATGTACCTGCAGCAGGCGCTGCACGAGTACAAGACCGGCCAGCGCAGCAACGCCATCATGAAGGGCTTCGTCGCCACGCTGTCCGACCAGGACATCGAAGACGTCGCCGCGTACTTCTCCAGCTTGCCGACCAAGCTCGATACGCTCGAAGGCCATATCCAGGGCGACAAGAACTAACGTCGCGACGCCCTGCAAACAAAAAGCCCGCCATCTTTCGGCGGGCTTTTTGTTTTGCACGTGACAACGCGTGGACTTTCACTGCGATAACGTAGCTGGCCGGACATACAAGGAAACCCCATGGGCTGCCTTCCGCTACCCGTTCTTTTCTTGCTGGGTGTCATCATCGGCAATGCGTTCTGGGGCAATACCGGCGCACTGTGGGGCGCCGGCATCGGCCTCGCGCTTGGACTCGTTCTTACCGGCTGGTTTGTCGCCCTGTTGCGCGGAAAAAAGAAATAACCCGTGCGCTCAACCAAGCGCCGAACGGCCTTCGGGTTTGCTGTAGTAGGGGTTGCTGCCACCGGCATGATCGGTGGCATCGCGCACCTCGGTGATCTCGGGCACGCGCTCGCGCAAGGTCTTTTCGACGCCGTGCTTGAGCGTGACGTCGACCATGCCGCAACCATGGCAACCGCCGCCGAACTGCAGCACCACCACGCCGTTGGCATCGATTTCGAGCAGGCTGACGCGGCCGCCGTGCGCAGCGATCTTCGGATTCACTTCGGCTTCGAGCACATACTGCACGCGCTCGACCAGGCCCGCTTCCAGGCCGGGCAGCTCGCCCTTGATACGCGGTGCGCGGATATTGAGCTGACCGCCGGTGGTGTTGGGTTCGTAGTCGATGGTAGCGCCATCGAGCCACGGCGCGCTGGCACCGTCGATATGGAAGTCGAAACCCGTGCACTCGACCGTCCATTCGTTGCCCGAGAGCTCGTTGCGCTCACAGAACTCCAGCTCGCAATTGGCCGCCGGCGTGCCGGGCTGGGTCACGCTCACGCGAATCCCCAGGCCTTCAATACCTTGATTGGAAAGCAGGCGCAGAAAGTGCTGCTGCGCGCGCTCGGAAATGTCGATCATGTCTACTCCGGATAACTTCGCCCGGCAGCCGAAAAGGCGCCAGCGGAAACAGCACCATTTTAGTACTGTTTTGCCTTCCGTGCGCGTCTTTACTTTTGTGCAGGCAACTTCGACGCTTGCTTCTTTACACTTGCCATCTCGCCTTGGAGTTACCGCATGACCGATCTCGCCAGCCAGCACTGCCAGCCGCGCAAAGGTGCCGAAAATGCACTCGATACCGCCCAGATCGGCGAACTTCTGCAGCAGCTACCCGGCTGGAGCGTCACGGCGGACGGCAAAGCCATCGTCAAGGATTTCAAGTTCGCCGATTTCCATCGCACCCTGGGCTTCATCAACGCGGTCGGTTTCATGGCCAATCATGAGGACCATCACCCGGATATCGAAGCAGGCTATGGCCATTGCCACCTGCTGTGGTCCACCCACGATGTGGGCGGACTGTCCCTGAACGACTTTATCTGTGCCGCACGCGTCGAGGCCCTGCTCGCCCATTGAAAGCGACCCAGCTCCTGCGACGGATCGCCTGGACCGCCAGTTTCGTACTGGCGGTAGCTGTTGTGCTGTGGTCGATGGCCGCGCTTTCGAGCTGGATCACCCGCAGTGAACTCGCGCGCGATGCACAACAACGCCTGCACTCGCTGCAAACAGACGCTCCACTGTGGCGATGGTCGCCGCGTACACCGGATGACCTGGTCGCCGGCCGTGCCTTCGGCAATGCGTACCTGCTGACCGGCATCGATGGCGTCGACAGCGTCAGCAGCAGCGGCACACCGTTCGACCTGGGGCTGCCGCTGGCCCAGCCCGTCGATCTGCTGCACTGGCCGATGTTGCGCATCCTGGCCAAGAGCAGCTCGCCGGGGCGGCTGGGCATCATCTGGGAATCGCCCGGTCATGCCGGCTGCCTGGTGACGGACGCAGCCGAGCTTTCCAATACATCCAACGACATCCTGATCGACCTGCGCCAACTGCATGCGCAGTCCACCGACCCTGCCCGCCCCGACTGCCCGCTGCCGCAGGCTGCAACCACCCTGCGCCTGCGACCGATCATTCCGGCCGGAGCGTCGTGGTTGCTCAAAGACGTGCAGCTCGGCGCAGGCGCGCGCATCGCCGCGCCGCGCGGGGCCAGTCTTGTATTGAGCGGTGATGCGACGCGCGCCGGCGCTCAATGGGATGCCTGGGACTCGATCGGTCCCGCGCCCATGATTCGCCTCCCATCGGACGCCAGCGCGGAAACCCTGCTCCAACTGCGCGACCATATCCTGAGCCGGCAACCCGGCGCCGTCGTCGTTCCCCATCGCGGTCTTCTGGTTGCCAAGGCGAAGATGGATCTGCCGCCATGGCTCGGCTGGGCGGTTTGCGCGCTTTACTTGGCCCTGCTGTTGGTAGCCGCGCAGTACCGCGCCCCGGAATGGGCTGCCCTGGTGCTGATTCTGCTGGGGCCGCTTTGGTTGATCATCGGCCTGCAGTGGCAGTTGCACCCTTCAGTCCCGGCCATCGTAGGTTTTCTGGGCGCCATCGGATTTGCCGCGTGGCGAGAATGGCGCCACCTCGGCACCGCGCAGTGGCGCTGGTTCGGCCAGGGAACCCAGCCCTGGTTGTGGCCGCTGGCCCTGGTCGTTGTCGCCTATGCACTGGTCGTGGCCTTCGGCGATCGCCACCTGCATCCGCTGCCGTGGCGCCATGTGCTTCTCTATCTTGCCTGGGCCAGCCTGCAGCAATGGCTGATCCTGGTTGTGGTCATGCGTCGCTGGGAAACCTGGGGCTGGCCGGCCGCATTCTGCGTACTGGTCACCGCGGCGACATTCGGCCTGCTGCATACGCCCAATGGGCTGCTGATGCAGTTCTGTTTCCTGGCCGAGCTGTATTGGGCCTGGTGCTTCATGCGTACGCGCAGCCTTGCCCCGATCGCGCTGGCCCACGCCGCCTGTGCCCTGATCGTCGAGGCCGGGCTGGCCGGGCCTTTGTTGCGGTCCCTGGAGATCAGCGGGCGGTTTTTTCTCTAAGGGAGCGACTGCCCCAGGTTCAGTCGCCCCGCTTCCTACCCACAGCTCCTTTCGTAGCAAGGACATCCAGAAACTTCTTCAAGTCGTCTGGCAGCGGCGCCGAGAATGAGTACGAACGCCCGTCCACCTCAAAACTCATATGTCCGGCATGCAGGAACAGTCGGTTCAGCCCCCACTCCTTGAAGCGCTTGTTCGCCTCGCGGTCGCCATACTTGGGGTCGCCGGCCAGCGGATGGCCGACGTGCTGGGCATGTACGCGGATCTGATGCGTGCGCCCGCTGCCCAATGTCGCCTGCATCAGGCGAGCGCCTGGGTACTGCTCCATCTCGCGGAAAAAAGTGAGCGATGGCTTGCCGTTATCGGCAACTCTTACCATCCGTTCTCCGCCCTGCAGCACCGATTTCAACAGCGGCGCATTGACGTCGAACTTGGCTTTTTGCGGATGCCCGGTCATCAGGCACAGGTACTGCTTGGTCACGGTGTTGGCGCGGATCTCCGCCTGCAGCCCGACCAGGCCGGCCCGGGTCTTGGCAAAAACCAGCACGCCACTGGTATCGCGGTCCAGGCGATGGACCAGCTCCAGATGTTCGGTCGGGCGGGCCGCGCGCAAGAGTTCGATCGCGCCATGACTCACGCCGCTGCCGCCATGGCTGGCGATCCCGGCCGGCTTGTCGATGGCCAGGAAGTGCTTATCCTCGAAGATCACCGCATCGGCAACCTGGGCCACCATGCTCTCGGAGGGCCCCTGCTCTACCGGTCGCTCGGCCACCCGCACCGGCGGAATACGCAACATATCACCGGCCACGAGACGCGTATCGGGCTTGGCGCGCTTGCCGTTCACACGCACCTGCCCGGTGCGCAGGAGGCGGTAAATCATGCTCTTGGGCACGCCCTTGAGCAGGGTCATCAGCGCATTGTCGATACGCTGGCCGTCCCGCTCGGGGCCGACCTGGACTTGACGCACACCTTGAGGTGCGTCATGGGAAGTTACCGTCTGCATTGAAAAAAACCTGACGAGATAGGATACTCGGCCAGCGCTGCGCCCTGTCCGACGAGAAGTATGGATGGGGCGGTTAGCCCGCCCGTAACGCCGGCGAGGATAGCGCTGGTCGCCTACCCGGCAGCCGGTCGCTGCTCCCTTTCATCGTAACGGTTCGGGCTGTCGTTTGTCCGGTATCAAGGGGTACTGGGACTTCCGAGCGTTGCCAAAGAATCACCCCCGGAACCAGAAAGGGTTCCGTCACAAGCCGCTTAACCGCAGCGGCGCGATCCCCGGCAGGCCGCCACCATGGCGCCACCGCGGCACGCGACGCGCGGCAAGCCGAGGAAAAATTACAATGAAGCGTATGTTGATCAACGCAACTCAGCGTGAGGAGTTGCGTGTGGCCATCGTCGATGGCCAAACCCTTTACGATCTCGATATTGAAATCCCGTCCCGCGAGCAGAAAAAAGCCAATATTTACAAAGGCCGCATCACTCGCGTCGAAGCCTCCCTCGAAGCCTGCTTTGTCGATTACGGCGCCGAGCGCCATGGCTTCCTGCCGCTGAAAGAAGTCTCCCGCGAGTACTTCACCGCCGGTCTGGACCCCAACAAAGCCAATATCCGCGACCTCATCCGTGAAGGTCAGGAGATCGTTGTTCAGGTCGAAAAGGAAGAACGCGGCAACAAGGGCGCCGCACTGACCACCTTTATCAGCCTGGCCGGCCGGTACATGGTGCTGATGCCGAACAACCCGAAGGCCGGCGGCGTCTCGCGCCGGATCGAAGGTGAAGACCGCCAGGCCCTGAAGGAAGCGCTCGACCACCTCACCGTGCCCGATGACGTCGGCCTGATCGTCCGTACCGCCGGCATGGGCCGCGACGCCGAAGAGCTGCAGTGGGATCTGGACTACCTGCTCCAGCTGTGGAAGGCAATCTCCAACGCCGCCAGCGCCCAGAAGGGCCCATTCCTGATCTATCAGGAATCGAAGCTGTTCATCCGCGCCCTGCGCGACTACCTGCGCAACGATATCGGCGAGATCCTGATCGACGAGGAGTCGCTCTATAACGACGCCCGCGAGTTCGTGCAGCAGGTCATGCCCAATGCCATGCGCAAGCTCAAGCTGTACAAGGACGACACGCCGCTGTTCTCGCGCTACCAGATCGAGACGCAGATCGAGAGCGCGTTCGAGCGCCAGGTGCGCCTGCCGTCGGGCGGCTCGATCGTCATCGACCAGACCGAAGCGCTGACCGCCATCGACATCAACTCGTCGAAGGCGACCAAGGGCAGCGACATCGAAGAAACCGCCTTCAACACCAATTGCGAAGCGGCGGTGGAAATCGCCCGCCAGCTACGCATCCGCGACGCCGGCGGCCTGATCGTGATCGATTTCATCGACATGGACAGCCCCAAGCACCAGCGTGAAGTCGAAGAGCGCCTGAAGGACGCCCTGAAGCTGGACCGCGCCCGCGTACAGATCGGCCGCATCTCGCGTTTCGGCCTGCTGGAGATGTCCCGCCAGCGCCTGCGCCCATCCCTGGGCGAAGCCACCCAGATCGTCTGCCCGCGCTGCGAAGGCCACGGCCATATCCGCGGCGTGGAATCGCTGGCGCTGTCGACGCTGCGCCTGATCGAAGAGCACGCGATGAAGGACAACACCGGCCAGGTGCTGGTGCAGGCGCCGCCCGCGGTCGCCAACTTCATGCTCAACGAGAAGCGCGCCAGCGTGGTCGAGATCGAGCTGCGCAACAAGGTGCACGTCGTCATCGTCGCCGACGACAAGCTCGAAACCCCGCATATCGAAATCCAGCGCATCCGCGAAGCGGACATGGGCGAGCACAGCAAGCCCAGCTACGAGCGCCTGACCGCCGTCGAAGAAACCGCCATTCCCAAGATGGGCCAGGCCCTGGGCAGCGGCGAACAGCCGGCTGTCAGCGGCATCGTGCCGGCATCGCCCGCACCGTTGCGCGAAGAGGTCGCCTCCTCCCCGGTCGTCGCCGCCCCCAAAGCCGCGCCGGCTGCCGCCCCCGCTCAGAACGGCGGCTTGATGGGCTGGTTCCGCGGCCTGTTCAGCAGCCCGGCTCCCGCACCGGCCCCCGCCCCAGCGCCCACCCCGCGCAGCGAGTCGCGCGCCAACGAATCGCGCGGCAATCGCCGTGACGAACGTGGCCGCTCCGCACAGGGGAGCACGGGTCGCCAATCGCAACAGCAGCGCCGCGAGCAGCAAGGCAAGGGTGCCGGCAAGGCACAGCAGCCCAATCAGCCGCGCCAGCCGCGTAACCCCGACGCCCAGGCGCCGCGTCAGCAGCAGCCGGGCAAGCCGCAGGACGGCACGCCGCGCCAGGAACGTCAGCCCAAGCCGGTCCAGGACGCAGCCCAGCAGCCGCAGAACGAAGGGCGTAAGCAGCAAGGTCAGCAGCAGCCGAAGGGCGAGCGCCAGCCGCGTCCGCCGCAGTCGCCTGCGAGCGCCACGCCGGCAGCACTGCAAGCTGCCCCCGCCGAGGCAGCAAAAGAAGCTCAGCTGAGCACACCGGTCACCGAGACGCCCGCACCGGGCAGCAACGAGCCGGGCGCCGAAGGCGAAGTGTCGCCGTCGCGTCGTCGTCGCGGCCGCCGCGGTGGTCGTCGTCGTCGTCGTCATGAAGACGGCACGCAGGTGCAGGGCCAGATCAACGAGTCGGCAGTCGACGAGTCGGAGCTGGACGATGAAGATCGCGGCGAAGAGACCGGCCTGAGCGAGAACCATGAGCCCAAGGCGGCTGCGCCCAAACCCGCACCTGCCGCCGAGCCGGTGGCCGCGAAGACGATCGCCGCTACGACCGCTGCTTTCGCCGCTGCCTCCGTCATCGAAACAGAAGTGACCGCGATCCACGCTCATGAGGCTGCAGCACCGGTAGAAAAAACCGAACCTGCTGCTGAACCGGCTGCCTCGCCGCATTGGGCGACACGCCCTGAAGTGAGCGTGTCGGCTCCAGCGGCAACGGCGTTCAATCTGCCGACGCTGCCGCCCATCCCGGAGGCGTCGTCGGAAGCAGAACATACGCATACGGTAGAAACGCACGTCGTCGCTGCACCAGTCGCCGCTGTCTCGAACGTCGCCGAAGAACAGTCGGCACCGCGTGCATGGGCAGATGGCCATACCTCCGCGGCTGAAGTACCGACGACCGTTATCGAATCGACACCGGCCAGCGAAGAACCTGCCACGCCGGCTGCCAACGACAGCACGATCGATTTCCGTGCCCAGTCGTCGTTCGAACAACAGACAACCGCCGCGCACATCGAACCGGCACCGCTGCCGATCGCCGCGGCGCCGGTGGAAGTCACGGTCGAGGCCGTGCTTGAGCCGAAGCTGGAAGAGTCCGCGTCGAGTGAGCCGCAGCCGCAGGTGGAGGAACCGAAGGTATCGGCCGCCCCGCCCGCACAAGGCGATCTACTTGCAGGTGCGCCGCTTCATCCGGTGACCGAGCCCGTCCAACCGGAAAGCGTATCGCCTGACTCGACAGCGCAGGAAGACGAAAGCGCCAGCGACAAGAACGCTTCGCACGGTCAGTAATCACCACCGACAGCACAAAAAAAAGCCGGACTTACGTCCGGCTTTTTTATTTCGCTGCTGAAACCGCTCAGCCGCCTACCTGATTGTTATGCGTATCGAGCAGACCGTGCACCGTCATCAGATGCGCCAGGCCGACCACATGATCGATCTGTAGCTTTTCCATCAGGCGCTGTTTGTAAGTGGATACGGTTTTCGGACTGAGATTGAGTTGTTCGCCGATCGTCGTCAGCGGTTTGCCGCGCACCAGCATCATGGCAACCTCCAACTCTCGACTGGACAGGCTGTCGAACGGAGAGCCCTCCCCGTCGAGCGTAGCCAGCGCTAACTGCTGCGCAACGGCAGGGGCGAGATAACGACGCCCGTAAGCCACATGCCGCACTGCGCCCAGCAATTCTTCCGCGCTGCAGCCTTTGGTCAGATAACCGAGCGCACCGGCATCGAGCAGGCGCTTGGGAAAACGCGCGTCGTCGACGACAGTCACCACGATGATGTTGGTGGCCAGTTTGGCGCGCGCAACACGCTCGGTCAGCTCAATGCCGCTCATGCCGGGCATGTGCACGTCGACCAAGGCAATATCAGGCTCTAGCGAACGAATCAGGCGCAGCCCTTCCTCGGCCGTGCCTGCCTCGGCGACGACAGTGATGTCGTGCTCTTTGTCCAAAATCATCTTGAAACCGGTACGGACCAGTTCGTGATCGTCGATGATTATAGTTTTGATCACGTTTATTCCCTCCCTGGGTAGGAAGCCTGAACTTAGGATGCACGATAATTCATTGCAAGCGTCATCCGTAACAGGAAAGCGACGACAGCACTGAAAAGTGCAAATTCAGAAAAGCCTGACTGAAAAAATCTTTAACCCTCACAGTCATTGTAGATGACCCGCATGGATGAGCTTGCTGGGTACCGCATGTTACGATCTGCAGTTGGCACGGCTCCATCGCTGCCCGGATGGCGAAATTGGTAGACGCAAGGGACTTAAAATCCCTCACCCTCGCGGGTATGCGGGTTCGATTCCCGCTCCGGGCACCAGACACTCGAAAGCCTCCTGCGTCTCTGTAGGAACGACTTCAGAGAACCTCGAATAGCCTCAGTTTTCATCGTCGCCCCGGCGAAAGCCGGGGCCCAGTGTCTTTCGCACGTTGAAGCATAAGGCACTGGATCCCGGCTTTCGCCGGGACGACGGATAGGAAGGGTTTTTAGAAGACCCTTTCAGTCGCGACCGGCCGTGACGTAAGCGTGGGTCGCGACTGAAGTCGCACCTGCGAAGAATTTGGGCTTCCATCGCGACCCCTTGCGTGTTTCTCGTTCGCGCCGATGAGTGTAAGGTCCTTGCCTTCCTCATCGCCCCGAGATGTCGCCATGGCTACGCAACCCGAACTGTATGAGCGCTTTTGTGCCTTGCATCAACAGGACATCGGCTTCGTCATGCCCAATCCGTGGGACGGAACCTCGGCGCTCATCCTGAAGCAGGCGGGCTTCAAGGCCTTGGGAACGTCTTCGGCGGCCATCGCCTCGGCACTGGGACGCCTCGATGGCAGGCATGCGGTGACGCTCGAGGAACACCTGGCGCATGCCAAGCTTCTCGGCGATCTCACCGACTTGCCGATCAACGGCGATTTCGAAGACGGCTACGGGGAGACGCCGAGCGATGTTGCGGCAACCGTCGAATCGGCAATCGCCTGGGGACTGGCCGGCATCGGCATCGAAGACACCTCAGGCGATCCGGCCCGCCCCATCCGCGAGTTTGACGATGCGGTAGAACGCATGCGCCATGCCGCCAAGGCAGCCAAAGGGCGAATCCTTCTCACCGGACGCTGTGACAACTACCTCCAGGGCCGGCCCGATCTGGACGACACCATCCGGCGCCTGGTTGCGTTTGCCGACGTGGGTGCCGATGTTCTTTATGCGCCCTACCCGACCGACATGGATGCTGTAAGAGCCATCGTCAAAGCCGTAGCACCCAAGCCGGTGAACCTCGTCGTGGGCACGATGAGCGGGACGCTACCTTTGGCCGAGCTGCAGAAGGCCGGGATCAAACGCGTAAGCATGGGCGTGGCGCTTTACTCGCGTGCCATGGGCGATCTGCGCAAGGCTGCCCAACAGTTGGTTGACGGCGACCTAGCTTCGGCGTCCGAGGGCATGAGCTTCAAGGACATCAAGACGATGATCTCCGACGCGACCGCGCATAAGGCGCCGTGACGCAGACGGCAGGCAAAGAAAAAGCGCCACAAGGGCGCTTGGATACTTCTACGCAATGGAGGCCAGGGTCGGAATCGAACCGGCGTACACGGCTTTGCAGGCCGCTGCATGACCACTCTGCCACCTGGCCATTGCGCGAACCCCGGACGGAAACACCCGGGACTCACCGATAAAACAAAACCCCGGCGCAACCGAGGCTTTGCAAAAACTGGAGCGGGAAACGAGACTCGAACTCGCGACCCCGACCTTGGCAAGGTCGTGCTCTACCAACTGAGCTATTCCCGCATCGGAGTCAGAAATAATAACAGAACTGACGCCTTTGTGAAGACTTTACGTTTAACTTTTGTGCCAGAAACGGCCGACTTTCCCACCGATGCCGCCCCCCAGAAATGACGAAGCCCCGGGCTAAGCCGGGGCCTGTCTGAACCTGGAGCGGGAAACGAGACTCGAACTCGCGACCCCGACCTTGGCAAGGTCGTGCTCTACCAACTGAGCTATTCCCGCATCGGAGTCGCGCATTGTAATGGCTAAAAGCGCACCGTCAAGCCTCTGTCACAGAAAAATTCAGACATCGCTTTTATTGGGCGCAAAAGGCCCTTTTTCGCCACGCAACATCGGCCACGCCGCACGCAGATAGTGCAGGCCCGACCAGATCGTGAGGATGCCGGCAATCACCAGCAACACTTCGCCCACGTGATAGAGGCGCAACGTTTCCGCATCGTGCTGCACGATCAGCACGACCAGCGCGATCATCTGCATCACCGTCTTGAGCTTGCCGACAAAGGCCACTTTCACGGTGGCACTCATACCGATTTCAGCCATCCATTCGCGCAGCGCCGAGATGCTGATTTCGCGGCCGACGATGACGGCCGCCGTGACCGCCATCACGATACCGGGCCAACCGCCACGGTGCGACTCGACCAGCAGGAACAGCGTCACCGCCACCATCAGTTTGTCGGCGACCGGATCCAGAAAAGCACCGAACGCCGAGGTCATGTTCAAACGACGCGCAAGGTAGCCATCGAACCAGTCGGTGATCGCCGCCAGCACGAAAACGATGGCTGCCGTGATGTTGTGACCGCGGAAGGGCCAATAGAACACCACCACCATGACCGGCAACAGAGCGATGCGAAACAGGGTCAGCCAGGTTGGCAAGTTGATACGCATCGATTCAATCCGCTTTTAAGCTAGTAGTGTCGCATGGATAGGAGTGCTCACTCCGTTATGTGGTTCAGATTCAAGCATGCAAGGTGGCGTAGATACGTTCGGCCAGGCCGCGATCGATACCCTTCACCTGCATCAGCTCCTCCACACCCGCAGCCTCGACGCCGGCCAGCCCACCAAAGGCCTTGAGCAAGGCCGAACGGCGGCGAGCGCCGATGCCCGGCACGTCCTCCAGCACGCTGCGCTCACGCGCCTTCTCGCGGCGCTTGCGATGACCGCTGATCGCAAAACGATGCGCCTCGTCGCGCACTGCGGCAACGAGATGCAGTGCCGGCGATGCCGGGCCCGGATGCAGGTTGCGGCCCGACTCGGCCAGTATCAGCGTCTCCTCACCTGCACGTCGTCCCGGCCCCTTGGCCACGCCCACAATGCGGATGCCCTGCACGCCCAGTTCCTTCAGCACATCGAGCGCCTGTGCCACCTGACCGCTGCCGCCGTCGATCAACAGGATGTCAGGCCGCGCACCCTCGCCTTCGGCAACCTTGCGGAAACGCCGGGTCAAGGCCTGGTGCATGGCCGCGTAGTCGTCACCGGGCGTGATGCCGGCGATATTGAAGCGGCGGTAATGCGATTTCTCGGGGCCTTCCGGACCGAAGACCACGCAAGAAGCCACCGTGGCCTCGCCCATGGTGTGGCTGATGTCGAAGCACTCGATACGGCGAGGCGCTTCGTCGAGCTCCAGCAGGCGCTGCAGATCGTCGAAGCGCGCGCCCAGGGTCTGGCGACTGGCAAGCCGCGCTGTCAACGAAGCCTGCGCATTGCGCTCGGCCATCTGCAGAAACCGCGCGCGTTCGCCACGCACGCTGGTCTTGATCTCGACGGCATGCCCGGATTGCTGGGTCAGCAGATCCGCAAGAATCTCGCAGTCGGCAGGGACATCGCCAAGTATCAGCTCGCGCGGCACGGGTCGGTCGAGGTAGTACTGCGCAAGAAACTGGCCCAACAGATCGCCCGGCTCGGCATCGAGCGGCAGGCGCGGATAGAAGTCGCGGGTGCCAAGGCTGACGCCATTGCGGAAGAACAACACGCTGACACAGGCCAGGCCCGATTCGATACGGCAGGCAATCACGTCCATGTCGGCGCTCGCGCCCTGTACATGATGCTGTGCCTGCAGCTTGCGCAAGGCGGATACCTGGTCGCGCATCGACGCGGCGCGCTCGAATTCCAGCGATTTGCTGGCCTGCTCCATCCCGCTGGCCAGTTCGTCGATCACCGCGCTGCTGCGGCCTTCCAGAAACATCTCGGCGTGACGCACATCGCTGCGATAGTCGTCGACGGAAATCAGATTGACGCAGGGCGCACTGCAGCGGCCGATCTGATGTTGCAGGCACGGGCGCGAACGATTGCGAAAATAACTGTCTTCGCACTGCCGCACCTTGAACAGCTTCTGCATCAGGTTGAGGCTTTCGCGCACCGCGAACGTGCTGGGATAGGGGCCGAAAAAGCGGCCCGGCAGATTGCGCGCACCACGATGAAAGGCCAGGCGCGGATAATCCTCGCCACCGGACAGATAAATGTACGGGTAGCTTTTGTCGTCGCGCAACATGATGTTGTAGCGCGGCTTGAGCGACTTGATCAGCTGCGACTCGAGCAGCAGCGCCTCGCCCTCCGTACGCGTGACGGTGATCTCGCAGCGTGCGATCTGCGAAATCATCGACGCGATACGCGGCTCCATCCTGGGTTTCAGGAAGTAGCTGCCGACGCGCTTTTTCAGATTGCCGGCCTTGCCGACGTACAGCAGCTCGTCCGCGTCATCGAAATAACGATAGACGCCGGGGGAACTGGTCAGGGTTTTGACGAACGCCTTGCCGTCGAAGGTCGGCTGCGAAATGGGCTGCATCCCCGTATTCTAACGGGTCGTGTCAAGCCCCGGACGACTCGCGGCGCAAGCGTTCGAGCAAGCCCTGGATCCCTCGTTCAACCAGCGCTACCGAGGCCGTGAAGCCGGCCTCGTCGCCATAGTAGGGATCGGGGAACTCAGCCGGCTCATCGACACCGGCCCAGGGCAGGAGCAGGTCGATATGCGCCGTAGATGCGGTCGATTTGAGCCGTTCGATCTCGCGCAGGTTGTCCCGATCCATTGCGAGCACCAGATCGTAGTCGCGCAGATCGGCTGCCCTCAACTGACGCGCGCGATGCGGCTCGAGATCGTAGCCAGCCGTCCTGGCCGCGGCACGCATGCGCGTATCGGCCCCTTTGCCGACATGCCATCCACCCGTTCCACAGGAAGCGAACTCGATGTCCAGACCGGCGCGCCGAGCATGGGTTCGCGCTACGACTTCGACCACGGGCGAACGGCAAATGTTGCCCAAACACACAAAGAGCACGCGTGTCACGGCTGCTGCGCCTGCAACCACTGCTGCGCCCGTTCGAGATCGGCCTGGGTGTCGATGCCCGGTGGGAACGGCTCGGGCGTCAGGCGTACGGCAATCGGGTAACCGTGTTCCAGCACACGCAACTGCTCGAGCGATTCGGCCTGCTCCAGCATCGTGCGGGCCAGACCGGTATAGCGATGCAGGAAACCCGCACGGTAGGCATAGATACCGATATGCCGCAGGAACGGCACGCCGCTCGGCAGCTGGTCCTTGTCCTTCGCGAAGGCATCGCGCGCCCACGGCAACGGCGCGCGGCTGAAATACAGCGCGCGTCCGTCGACACCGCGTACCAGCTTGACCACATTCGGATCGAACAGCTCGTGCGCGTCGTCGATCGGCGTGGCCAGCGTGGCCATCGGCGCATCGTCTTCGGCCAACGCACGTGCCACTTCGCGAATGCCCGCTGCGGGTGCGAAGGGCTCATCACCCTGCAGGTTCACCACGATGGCATCGTCGGCCCAGCCATAGTGCGCCGCGCATTCGGCCAGGCGATCGCTACCGGAGGCGTGATCGCTGCGCGTCATGCATACGTCCACACCCTGCCCGGCCAGCGCATCGGCGATACGTTGATCGTCCACCGCCACCACCACCTGTGCCGCGCCAGCCTGCAGCGCACGCTGGGCGACCCGCACCACCATCGGCACGCCAGCAATATCGCGCAGCGGCTTGGCCGGTAAACGGGTCGACCCATAGCGGGCAGGAATGGCGACGATGAATGGTGGCAGCGCTGCGGCCATGGTGACCTCAGCCGACTTCGCGCAATGAGAAACCGCAGCCATTGGCCAGCTCGATAAAGCCGGGAAATGACGTCGCCACGTTGCGGCAGTCGGCGATATGCACCGGCTCGCGCGCCACCAGTCCGGCAATGGCGAAGCTCATGGCAATGCGATGGTCGCCATGGCTGTCGATGCTGCCACCGTTGAGCGTGCCGCCAACAATCGTCGCGCCATCGGGCGTTTCGTCGACGGTGATGCCCAGCGTGCGCAAGCCTGTCGCCATGCTGGCCAGGCGATCGGATTCCTTGACGCGCAATTCGGCGGCACCACGAATCACGGTCGAGCCTTGCGCCAAGGCTGCAGCCACGAACAAGGCCGGAAATTCGTCGATCATGTCCGGCACCAGTGCCTCGGGCAGCTCGACGCCATGCAACGGGGCATGACGCACGACGATATCACCGACCGGCTCACCGCCGCTCTCGCGTTCGTTCTCGATCCGGATATCGGCACCCATCAGGCGCAACGCCTGCAGCAAACCGGTACGACGGGGATTGAGGCCGACGGCCTGCAGATGCAATTGAGAACCGGGCACCACGCTGGCCGCCACCAGGAAGAAGGCCGCCGACGAGAAGTCGGCCGGCACATCGACGTCGGTCGCCTTCAATCGATGCCCGCCCGACAGGCGCGCACGGCCCGGTTCGAAATCGATCGGCCAGCCGAATGCGGCAAGCATCCGTTCGGTGTAATCGCGCGTCGGATGAGGCTCGATGACCTCGGTGTCGCCCTGCGCATACAAACCGGCCAGGAGCAGTGCCGACTTCACCTGCGCGCTTGCAACCGGCAACGTGTATTCGATGCCTTGCAACACATGGCCACCATGGATATGCAGCGGCGGCAGACCTTCCTGGCTGTCGATGCGCGCACCCATGCGAGCCAACGGATCGGTGACGCGGCGCATCGGTCGCTTGGACAAGGACTCGTCGCCGATCAGGGTGCTGTCAAACGCCTGTCCCGCCAGCAAACCGGCAAGCAGTCGCATGCCGGTGCCCGCGTTGCCGCAATCGAGCTGCGCCGACGTGCCGCGCAAACCATGCAGGCCCACGCCATGAATCAGGCGTTCGCCATCGGCCGGCGTTTCGATACGCACGCCGAGCTGCGCAAGCACCGCCGCAGTCGCACGCGTATCTTCGCCTTCCAGAAAGCCGCGCACATGCGAGCGGCCTTCGGCCAACGCGGCGAGCATCAGCGAACGGTGCGAAACGGACTTATCGCCGGGTACGCGCAGACTGCCCTGCAACGCACGCCCGACGCTGCTCTGCCAATCCAGACGCGCGCTCACGGCAACGCGACCGGGTAGGAACCGAGCACGCGCAGCTTGGCGACGGTCGATTCGATTTCCTTGACCGCGCCTTGCAGCGCTTCGTCATTGATATGGCCGGAGACGTCGATAAAGAACGCGTACTGCCATTTGCCGGTATGCGCCGGCCGCGATTCGATGCGGTTCAAGCTGATGTCGTGTTTGGCGAAAGGACTGAGGACGTCGTACAAGGCGCCCGGCTTATCGTTGACGGTGATCAACAGCGACGTGCGGTCGTTGCCCGACGGCGGGAAAAGCGTGCGACCGATAACCAGGAAACGCGTGGTGTTGTCGGCGCGGTCTTCGATACCACGTGCGATCGTGGTCAGACCGTAAACGCGGCCAGCAGTCTCGCCGGCAATGGCCGCCGCATCGTCCGAGTGACGCGCCATGCGTGCCGCTTCGGCATTGCTGCTGACTGCGATGCATTCGACATCGGGCAGATTGATGCGCAGCCAGGTCTTGCACTGCTGCAACGACTGCGCGTGCGCGTAGACGCGCTTGATCGCATCGAGCTTGCCGGCCTGCGAATGCAGGCATTGATGCACGCGCAGTTCGACTTCGCCGCAGATCGTCGCATTGGAGGTAAGAAACATGTCCAGCGTGACCTGGATCATGCCCTGCCCGGAGTTCTCGACCGGCACCACGCCGAAATCGGCATGACCGGCGGCGACTTCCTGGAAGACCTCTTCGATGCTGCCCAGCGGCAGACCATAGGCGGCATGACCGAAGTGCTTACGCACGGCCTGCTCGCTGAAGGTGCCTTCGGGACCGAGAAAGCCGATCTTCAGAGGGTCTTCCTGCGCCAGGCAGGACGACATGATTTCACGGAACAGACGCACCATCTCGGTATCGGACAGCGGGCCGTGATTGCGGTCCACCACCATGCGCAGCACATGGGCCTCGCGCTCGGGTCGGTAATAGTCGATCGCCGACAGGCCCTCGCCCTTGACCTTGGCCACTTCCTGCGCCCAATTGGCGCGCTCGGAAATCAGCTCCTGGATTTGCTTGTCGATGCTGTCGATGCGATCGCGCACCTCAGCGAGCGAGGTTTTCTGGTCCGTCATGATTCAAAGCCGTCTGGCAGTAAAGATGTCCGCTCCCGATGTTACATCGGCGCGCGTGCTTTTGCGCGCCGCAACATCAGCCATGGCGCGTGGCAAATTCGCGCATGAATGCGGTCAAGGCTTCGACCGCCTCCAGCGATACGGCGTTGTAGAGCGAGGCGCGCATGCCGCCGATCGCCTTGTGGCCCTTCAACGCCAACAGGCCGGCCGCCTCGGACTCCTTGAGGAATACGGCGTCCAGCGCGGCATCGTGCAAGGTGAACGGGACATTCATGCGCGAGCGCGACGCCGGGTCGATCGGATTGCGGTAATAGCCGCCGGAACCGTCGATCGTGTCGTAGAGCAAGGCCGCCTTGGCATCGTTTCGTGCCGCCACGGCAGCAAGACCGCCCTGCTCCTTCAGCCATTGGAAGGTCAGGCCCGCCAGGTACCAGCCCCAGGTATTGGGGGTATTGAGCATCGAATCGCTCGCCGCATGCTCGGCGTAGCGGAAGATTCGTGCCATCGGACGAGTGACACGCTCCAGCAAGTCCCGGCGCACGATCATCAACACCAGGCCCGAGGGACCGATATTCTTCTGCGCACCCGCGTAGATCAGGCCGAAACGGCGCACATCGATCGGTCGCGACAGGATGTCCGATGACATGTCGGCCACCAACGGTACCTCGCCCACCTCCGGCACGTCATGAAATTCGACGCCGTGAATCGTTTCGTTCGGTGTGTAGTGCACGTAAGCCGCGGCAGGATTGAGCGTCCAGCCGTTGCGTGCCGGCAGCTTGACGTAATTGTCGGCGTGACTGCTGGCGGCGATATCCACCTTGACGTACGGCGCCGCTTCGCTGGCCGCCTTCTCGCCCCAATGACCGGTGACGATGTAGTCGGCGCTGGCGCCTTCTGCCGCCAGATTCATAGGTATCTGTGCGAAATGCTGGGTCGCGCCGCCTTGCAGAAACAGCACGGCGTAGTCGTCGGGGATCGCGGCAAGCTCGCGGACATCGGCTTCCGCTTGCGCGGCCAGTCCCATGAACAACTTGCCGCGATGGGAGAGCTCCATCACCGATGCGCCGCTACCGTTCCAATCGAGCATCTCGCGTTGTGCACGTTCGAGCACCGCTTGCGGCAGGGCTGCCGGTCCTGCGCTGAAATTCCAGACTCTACTCACGAAACAGTTTCCGATGAAATCAAACGGGGCTTGTCTTCAAAACTTGACGAACAATACCAGCGCGATAATCAAAGCAATCACCGCCGCCGTCACGATCAGCCACCATACTTCGCCGCGAGGGCCGGCGTCTTCTTCGGGCAGGTGTTGGACCGGTGGCGTATAGACGGGAATTTCCGGCTCGTCTTCCATCCCTGGCGCGTCGACGATAAAACGGTGCATGGCAATGCCGATCTGGTCGCCCGGCTGCAAAGCCGCGTGGCCGACTTCCACGCCGTTGACGCGCAGCGGATAACGCTCCGACTTCTGTCCTGCTTCGAGCCAAAGCCGGCCGTTCTGCCAGGCGATGCGCAGCGTGGCGGCCTCGCCTTGCGGCAATTCCAGCGGGTAGCGCCCCATGGCACCGAGCTCGAGACGATCCTGCAGCGACAGCACGCGCCCGGACAGCGGACCGGCGATCGCACGCAGCGCCACCGTGCAGCGCCCCTCTTCCGGCACCTGCTTGGTGTTGCGTTCGGCGGGCGACTCGTCCTCGCGCAGCAGCATGCGGCAGTCGCCGACGCTCAGGACATCGCCGGCACGCAGCAGGCTGCGCTCGCGTATCGGTCGCGCATTCACATAGATACGCCCGGCCTGAGCCAGTACGTGCAGAACGATGCCGCGACGATCCCGTTGTATGCGCAGGTGATAAGGATGCGCCTGGCCGGTGGCCAACACGAGATCGTTATCCGGAGCGCTACCGACGCGCAGCGTAGCTTGCGTCCATGGGAAATCTTCGCGGGCCGAATTGGGAAATTCGATGCGCATGAATCAACCGGTCGATAGTGTGCCGGACTCTAGCAGAAGCCTGCGCCTTGAGCAGATCCTAAGTTGGCCGCGCTTCATCCGTTATGCTTGAAGCTATGGTTTGAACCGCCTTCACGGAGAAGTTATGCCCAAGATCGACATCCGCAAGCCACATCAGCTGTCTGTGGCCGAAGCCCGCGCCGTGGTCGAGCAGGTCGCCACGAAGATGCGCGAGAAGTTCGGGATGGACGGTCAGTGGCAGGGCGACACCTTCAGTTTCAGCCGCCCCGGGGTAGACGGGTCGATCGCGGTGGAAAGCGACGCCATCCAGGTCCGGGCGGACCTCGGGATGATGCTGGCGCCGCTCAAGGGGATGGTCGAACAGGAGATCCGACGCAAGCTGGATGAACACTTCGCTTGATGATTCTTTAACCATGACCGAATCCGTGGCATAATCGATGGCTTACGCGGCCACAAGGGCCGTGCCATCAATCACCGGAACGCATGGCAAAAGACGACGTCATCGAAATGGAAGGGACGGTCCAAGAGACCTTGCCCAATACCATGTTCCGCGTGCAACTGGAAAACGGGCACGTCATAACCGCTCATATTTCTGGCCGCATGCGCAAGCATTACATCCGCATCCTCACCGGCGACAAGGTGAAGGTGGAGATGACCCCGTACGACCTGACCAAGGGCCGTATCACCTACCGCATGAAGTAATCGCGGGCTTTTAGCCGGCGTGAGAAAGGCCGCACCTTCGGGTTGCGGCCTTTTTGCGTTGGTTTGGAGCGGGGAACGGGGAACGGTAAGAGCCAAGTGGCCGCGCCCTCCCCATTCCCTGTCCCCCGCTCCAAAAAAGAAAAGCCGCGCACGAGGCGCGGCCTTTCAGGTTGCCCTGCGGGGGCTTACAACACTTTATGACACCGTGGCCGGCACCTGCTCGGCCGCCTCGGTGCTGACCTTCAGCTCGCCGTCGACCACGCTCAGGAGCACCTTGCCGCCATCGGCCAGTTTGCCGAACAACAGCTCGTCGGCCAGCATGCGCTTGACCTTTTCCTGGATGACGCGGGCCATCGGGCGGGCACCCATCTGCGGGTCGAAGCCATGCTCGGCCAGCCAGCGACGGGCGTCAGCATCGACGTCCAGGGACACGTGCTTCTCGCTCAGCTGCGACTCCAGCTCGATCAGGAACTTGTCCACGACACGCAGGATGTGCTCGAAGTCCAATGCATTGAACTGGATGATCGCGTCCAGACGGTTGCGGAACTCCGGCGTAAAGCTGCGGCGGATCACTTCCATCGCATCCATCGAGTGGTTCTGCTTGACGAAGCCGATGCCGCGACGCGACGCCTGCTGCGCACCGGCATTGGTGGTCATCACCACGATCACGTTCTTGAAGTTCGCTTCGCGACCGTTGGTGTCGGTCAGCACGCCGCGATCCATCACCTGCAACAGGATGTTGAACACATCCGGATGCGCCTTTTCGATCTCGTCCAGCAGCAGCACGGCATGCGGATGCTTGGTCACCGCCTCGGTCAGCAAGCCGCCCTGGTCGAAACCGACATAGCCCGGAGGGGCGCCGACCAGACGCGACACCGAATGCGCCTCCATGTACTCGGACATGTCGAAGCGGATCATCTCGATGCCCAGCTGCATCGCCAGCTGCTTGGTGACCTCGGTCTTGCCTACGCCGGTCGGGCCGGCCAGCAGGAAGCTGCCGATAGGCTTGGACGGATCGGCCAGACCCGAACGGGCCATCTTGATCGACGCGGCCAGGGCTTCGATCGCCGCATCCTGACCGAACACCACCATCTTGAGGTTGCGTTCGAGGTTGCGCAGCACGTCACGATCGGACGCCGAGACCTGCTTGGCCGGGATACGCGCCATCTTGGCGATGATGTACTCGACTTCCGGTACGTCGACCTTGTTGGTTCGCTGGTCTTCCGGCAGCAAGCGCTGATGGGCCCCAGCCTCGTCGATCACGTCGATGGCCTTGTCCGGCAGCAGACGGTCGGGAATGTGCTTGACCGACAGATCCACCGCGGCCTTCAGCGCCTCGTTGGTATAGGTCACGTTGTGGTGTTCTTCGAAGCGCGAACGCAGCCCCTTCAAGATCTCGATGCTGTCGGCCACGGTCGGCTCGACCACGTCGATCTTCTGGAAGCGGCGGGCCAGCGCGCGGTCCTTCTCGAAAATGCCGCGGAATTCCTGGAACGTGGTCGACCCGATGCAACGCAGCTCGCCGGAGGCCAGCATCGGCTTGATCAGGTTGGAGGCGTCCATGGTGCCGCCCGACGCCGAACCCGCACCGATAATGGTGTGGATTTCGTCAATGAACAGGATCGAACCCGGCTGCTTCTTCAGCTGCCCGATCACCGCTTTGAGGCGCTTTTCGAAGTCGCCGCGATATTTGGTGCCGGCGACCAGTGCGCCCAGGTCGAGCGACCAGATGGTGGCGTCTTCGAGCACTTCGGGCACTTCGCCGTCGACGATGCGCTTGGCCAGACCTTCGGCCAATGCCGTCTTGCCCACGCCGGCTTCACCGACATAGAGCGGGTTGTTCTTGCGACGGCGGCAGAGCACCTGGATGGTCCGCTCGATCTCGTCGGCACGGCCGATCAGGGGATCGATCTTGCCTTCCAGGGCGAGCTCGTTGAGGTTCGAGGCGTATTCGGCCAGCGGGTTGCCCTTCGGCTCGCCGCCCTCTTCAACCTCGCGCTCGGCACCCGGGATCTGCGACGAGGACTCGTCGCCGATCTTGGCGATGCCGTGGGAAATGTAATTGACCACGTCCAGGCGGGTGATCTCCTGCTGATGCAGGAAATAGACCGCATGGGAGTCCTTTTCGCCGAAAATCGCCACCAGCACGTTGGCGCCGGTGACCTCTTTACGGCCCGAGGACTGAACGTGATAGACCGCCCGTTGCAGCACACGCTGGAAACCCAGGGTGGGCTGGGTATCGCGCTCGTCGCCGTGCGGCAGTACCGGCACGGTCTCGGCGATGATCTTTTCAAGCTCGGCGGTGAGCCTTGGCAAGTCGGCACCGCAGGCGCGCAAGGCGCCCAACGCTGCCTGGTTTTCAGTAAGCGCAAGTAGCAGGTGCTCCACGGTCATGAACTCGTGGCGCTGTTCACGGGCCTGTTTGTAGCACTGGCCGATGGTGACTTCGAGATCCTTGCTAAACATCCGGACCCTCTCCATTAAATGGCTGCGGCCCAACGCCGCGATGGCTACAACATGGGGGCGATCAAAGTTTTTCCATAGTGCACAACAACGGATGTTGATGAGCACGTGAATACTCGTTTACCTGAGTTACCTTCGTTTCAGCCACCTCCCTGGTAAACACCCCGCAAACGCCCTTGCCCCGAGTATGCACATGTAGCATCACCTGCACAGCCCGCTCTTGGTCTAAATTGAAAAAACTGCGTAAGACCTCCACAACAAAATCCATCGGTGTGAAGTCATCGTTCAGTAGCACGACCTGAAATAGGGGCGGCCGGGCCACCTCCGGTTTGGAGGTCTCCAGCGCCAGCCCGTGGCCATTGCCTTGTTCGTGTTCGGGTTCGTGGGCCATGTGTCATCGATAATGGAGCTTGGAAAGAAGTATAACTCCGGCGCACCGAGCCACCTGAAGGCCCTCGCCGGCATTGCCGTCTTAGGTAATGGCACAATATCGACTTTTCCAGCCCCGACCGGGCCATTCGTTGATCCCCACATGACCGATTCCCCGCTTTTTTCTTCGACGGTCTGGCACCCGCATGTCACCGTGGCCTGCGTGGTGGCCGACGGCGACCGCTATCTGATGGTCGAAGAGAAGGTCGCCGGCCGCCTGGTCTATAACCAGCCGGCTGGCCATCTGGACCAGGGCGAGAGCCTGGTCAGCGCCGCCGTGCGCGAGACGCTGGAGGAAACCGGCTGGGACGTCGAACTGGAGCATTTCATCGGCGTCCAGCAATGGGTCAGCCCGGAACACGGCGACGACGTGCTGCGTTTCAGCTTTGCCGCCCGCGCCGTCAAGCACCATCCGGACCGTCCGCTGGACAAGGACATCGAACGCGCGCTGTGGATGACCCGTCAGGAGATCGCCGAGCTTGGCGACCGCCTGCGCACCTCGATGGTGCTGGCGAGCATCGATGCCTGGCTGTCCGGCCAGCGTCTTCCCTTGCAGGTCTTGCATAGCCAGCTGCCCGGCGATCCTTACCCATGAAAGTCATGCTGGGCATTTCCGGCGGGGTCGACTCGTCCGTCGCGGCGCTGCTGCTGCAACAGGCCGGCCATGCGGTCGAAGGCCTGTTCATGCAGAACTGGGAAGAGGACGACCGCGACGGCCCCTGCACCACCGATGCCGATCGCAAGGACGCCGTGGCGGTTTGCGGTCGCCTGGGCATTCCGTTCCATGCGCGCAATTTCAGCAGCCAGTACTGGGACGGCGTGTTCGAGCACTTCCTGGCCGAATACCGCGCCGGGCGCACGCCGAACCCGGATGTGCTGTGCAACCGCGAGATCAAGTTCAAGACGTTTCTGGACGAGGCGCGCGCCCTGGGCGCGGACAAGATCGCGACCGGCCACTATGCGCGCGTCGATGAGCGCGACGGCCAGTTCCGGCTGTTGCGTGCGGTCGATGCGTCCAAGGACCAGACCTATTTCCTGCATGCGCTGGGACAGGCGCAGCTGGCCGCCACGCTGTTTCCGATCGGCGAGATCGAAAAATCGCAGGTCCGGGTAATGGCGCAGCAAGCCACGCTGCCGACCCACGCGAAGAAGGATTCGACCGGGATCTGCTTTATCGGCGAGCGCGATTTTCGTGAGTTCCTGAGCCAGTACATTCCAGCCCGTCCTGGCCAGATGCGCACGCCCGAAGGCGCGCTGATCGGCGAGCATCAAGGCGTGATGTATTACACGCTGGGCCAGCGCAATGGCCTGGGCATCGGTGGCCGCCATGGCGCCAGTGGCGAGGCCTGGTATGTCGTGGGCAAGGATGTCGCCGCCAATGTGCTGTATGTCGCCCAGGGCGGCGAAAATCACTGGCTGCACTCCCGCCGCCTGACTACCGAAACACCCACCTGGGTCGCCGGCGCAGCGCCCGCGACACGTTTTCGCTGTACCGCCAAGACGCGCTACCGTCAGCACGATCAGGCCTGCACCGTGCACCTGCATGGCGATGGGCTGCTGGTCGAATTCGACGAGCCGCAGCGCGCCGTCACGCCCGGACAATCGGTGGTGTTCTATGACAGCGACGTCTGCCTGGGCGGTGCCGTCATCGCCACGACCGATGCGCCTTATGGCGGCTGGTCGGAATCACCCTCCCTTTCTTTTATCGATGAGTCACTCCGTGTTTGAAGCTTTTGCCATGAACGAAGAGCGCGTGCTCGCACTCGCCGGCCTGTTCCAGGCCGCCACGCTGGCCCAGCAGTTGGCCAACGACGGACGCTGCGACGAAAGCGCGCTGGAGTCGAGTCTGGCGAGCGTGTTTCGCATCGATTCGCCCTCGGTCGTGGGCGTCTATGGCGGCGTGGGCGGCGTACGCCTGGGCCTGCGCAGTCTGATCAGCCAGCTGGACGAAACCGGGCGCGACATGGCGGTCACCCGCATGGCGGTGACCGTGATGCGGCTCGAACGCAGTCTCTCGCGCAATAACACCCTGTTGTCGACCTTGCAGAAGGGCATCGTGCAAGCACAGCGTCAGGTCGAGCACTTCGGCCAGGGCTCGCCACAGGTATTCGGCCGCCTGGCCGAGGTCTACAGCTCCACGCTGTCCACGCTCAAGCCGCGTGTGATGGTCACGGGCAACCCGCAGCAGCTGCAGCAGGCCAATGTGGTCGAACGTGTTCGCGCCAGTCTGCTTGCCGCGGTGCGTTCGGCGGTGTTGTGGCGGCAGGTCGGTGGACGGCAGTGGCAGCTGGTGGTGTATCGGCGGCAGTGCAGCATGCTGGCGCGCGGGTTGTTGACGGGGGCGACGCTCGATAGCGGTCGTTGAAAACGCGGAAAGCCTGCGGGATTTCGTAGAAGCGACGCCCGGGAATCTCGAAAGCCCTCCCTAACCGTCATCCCGGCGCAGGCCGGGATCCAGTGGCTTCGGTTTCCGATTTTCGCGATAGAGCGGATGCTTGTTGGCTCTCGCGATAACCGATCACAAGGCCACTGGGTCCCGGCCTGCGCCGGGATGACGAAGATAAAAACTGAGGTTCGTTGCGGCTCAGGCGTCGATCAATTTCAGCCCAGGCCGCTGTTTGGCCAGCTTGCGCAGCAACTCCGCAAACGACTGCAGATCGCTATGCCACGGCGACGCCTCGCGCCAATAAAGCGCGATTTCACGCCCCTGCGTCGGGTCCTTTATCTTGGCCAAAGCCACGTTCGGCATCGATGCCAGGCGCTCATGCGCCAAGGCCGGCACCAGTGCATAGCCACCGCGCAGACCGACCAGCGCCGCAAGGCTTTCAAGGCTGACATCCTGCACATGCCCACTGCCGTTGACGCCCGGCAAGCCATCGGCGTGGCTTTCGCTCATCAGCGTGGCGTCGCCGGCATCGAGCTGCTCAAGATCGATACTGCGCTTGCCGGCTAACGGATGGTCGTCGCGGAACATCAACTCCCAGGGTTCAAAAAACAGCGAGCGCATCGCGATGCCGCTGGGCACGGTGGCCGGCGGTGCCAGCACGGCATCGAGCTCGCCTTCGTGCAGCCGGCGCAACAGACCGCGCGGCTTGCCTTCGGAAAGGCTCAGGCGCGCACCGGGAAAATGTTGCGGGAACGGCGCAATCAGATGCGGCAGCAGATACGGCCCCAACGTCGCCAGTACGCCCAGACGCAACTCGCCACCGAAGGCCACTTCGCCCGCCTTGGCCGCTTGCTGCAGATGTTCGGCCGCCACCAGCAAGGCGTCGATCTGTTCCAGTAGCCGATGCCCGCTGGCCGTCGGCACTACCCGTCGCCCGCCACGTTCGAACAGCGGCGTGCCCAGCGCCTGCTCCACTTTCTGCACCTGATGCGACAGCCCCGATGGGCTGATATGCATCGCACGCGCGGCGCTATTGAAGCTGCCATGGCGGCGCACGGCCTGGACCAGGGTGAGGTCGCGCAGCGAAACGACGGCGAGATGGGAGGAGATCATCCGCCTAGGATAGTTGAGAGTGGGGAGAAGTGAGAAAAGAAAAGCCCGGCCGAAGCCGGGCTTTGCAGACGCTCAACTCACCACGGCTCTCAAGCCGTAACGGTATCCGCCACCTGCTTGAAGTCTTCGATCTGATCGAAGTTCATGTACTGGTAGATCTTGTCGCCATTGGCGTTGATCACGCCGATGTCGGCCATGTACTCCTGCTTGGTCGGGATGCGACCCAGACGCGAGCAGATCGCCGCCAGTTCGGCCGAACCCAGGTAGACATTGGAGTTCTTGCCCAGGCGGTTGGGGAAGTTGCGGGTCGAGGTGGAGAACACGGTCGCGCCCTCACGTACCTGCGCCTGGTTGCCCATGCACAGCGAGCAGCCCGGCATTTCCATGCGCGCGCCGGCGGTGCCGAGCACACCATAATGGCCTTCCTCGGTCAGCTGCTTCTGGTCCATCTTGGTCGGCGGGGCGACCCAGAGCTTGGTCGGGATATCGCGCTTGCCTTCCAGCAGCTTCGACGCTGCACGGAAATGACCGATATTGGTCATGCACGAGCCGATGAACACTTCATCGATCGAAGCGCCAGCGACATCGGACAGCGTCTTGACGTCATCTGGATCGTTCGGGCACGCCACGATCGGCTCGTGTACGTCGGCCAGGTCGATCTCGATGACAGCGGCGTATTCGGCGTCGGCATCGCGTTCTAGCAATTGGGGATTGGCCAGCCATGCTTCCATCGCCTTGATGCGGCGATGCAGGCTGCGCGCGTCCTGGTAGCCCTGGGCGATCATGTACTTGAGCAAGGTGATGTTCGAGTTCAAGTACTCGATGATCGGCGCTTTGTTCAAATGCACGGTGCAACCGGCCGCCGAACGCTCGGCCGAGGCGTCGGACAGCTCGAACGCCTGCTCCACCTTCAGATCCGGCAGACCTTCGATTTCCAGGATGCGGCCGGAGAAGATGTTCTTCTTGCCCTGCTTGGCGACGGTGAGCAGGTCCTGCTTGATCGCGTAGAGCGGGATCGCATTGACCAGGTCACGCAACGTCACGCCCGGCTGCAGTTCGCCCTTGAAGCGCACCAGCACCGACTCGGGCATGTCCAGCGGCATCACGCCGGTGGCCGCCGCGAAGGCGACTAGGCCGGAGCCTGCCGGGAACGAGATGCCGATCGGGAAACGGGTGTGGCTGTCGCCGCCGGTGCCGACGGTGTCGGGCAGCAGCATGCGGTTCAACCAGGAGTGGATCACGCCATCGCCCGGACGCAGGCTGATGCCGCCGCGGGTGGAGATGAAGGCGGGCAGCTCGTGATGCGTCTTGACGTCGACCGGCTTCGGATAAGCGGCCGTGTGGCAGAACGACTGCATGACCAGGTCGGCCGAGAAACCCAGGCAGGCCAGGTCCTTCAGCTCGTCGCGGGTCATCGGGCCGGTGGTGTCCTGCGAACCGACCGAGGTCATCTTCGGCTCGCAATAGGTACCCGGACGCACGCCCTGGCCGTCCGGCAGGCCGCAGGCGCGGCCGACCATCTTCTGCGCCAGGGTGTAGCCCTTGCCGGTATCGGCCGGGTTCTGCGGCAGGCGGAACAGGTCCGACGCCGGCAGGCCCAGCGCTTCGCGCGCCTTGGCGGTCAGGCCGCGGCCGATGATCAACGGAATGCGGCCACCGGCGCGCACTTCGTCGAACAGCACATCGGACTTGACCTGGAACTCGGCGATCACTTCACCGTTCTTGAGCGCCTTGCCTTCGTACGGGCGCAGCTCGACCACGTCGCCCATCTCCATCTGGGAGACGTCGAGTTCGATCGGCAGCGCGCCGGCGTCTTCCATCGTGTTGTAGAAGATCGGCGCGATCTTCGAACCCAGGCACACGCCACCGAAGCGCTTGTTCGGAATGAACGGAATGTCCTCGCCGGTCCACCACAGCACCGAGTTGGTCGCCGACTTGCGGCTCGAACCGGTACCGACCACGTCACCGACATAGGCGACCAGATGGCCGTTGTTCTTGAGATCGAGAATCTGCTGGATCGGACCGCGCTTACCATCTTCTTCGGGCTGGAACGGCGCGCCGTCGCGCTTGTTCTTGAGCATCGCCAGCGCGTGCATCGGAATGTCCGGACGCGTGGTGGCATCGGGGGCCGGCGACAGGTCGTCGGTGTTGGTCTCGCCCGGCACCTTGAACACGGTGATCGTCATGCTCTCGGGCACGGCGGGGCGGCTGGTAAACCATTCGGCATCGGCCCAGCTCTGCAGCACGGCCTTGGCATTCGCGTTGCCCTTGTCAGCCTTGTCCTTGACGTCATGGAAGGCGTCGAACATCAGCAGGGTCTTCTTCAGCGCCTCGCCGGCAATGGGGCCGACCTGCGCGTCATCGAGCAGTTCGATCAGCGGATGGATGTTGTAGCCGCCAAGCATGGTGCCCAGCAGCACGGTGGCCTTCTCGCGGCTGATCAGCGCGCACTTTTCCGTGCCGAACGCCACGGCGGCCAGGTAGGACGCCTTGACCTTGGCGGCATCGTCCACGCCGGCCGGCACGCGGTTGGCGATCAGGTCGACCAGGAAAGTCTCTTCGCCAGCCGGCGGGTTCTTCAGCAGCTCGATCAGCTCGGCAGTCTGCTGGGCCGACAACGGCAGCGCGGGGATACCCAGTGCGGCGCGTTCGGCGACATGTTGGCGGTAGGCGTTGAGCATAGTGTCCAGGTCCATGAAGTTGCGATTGGCGTAGCCTCGGCTGCGTCGCGCTACGTGAGCGCGGCGACCCGAAGACCGGCTGGCGCGGCAGGGAAAGCGTGTTGCCATGCCGCTTTTGGAGGGCTTGCAGCCGCCTATTTTGCCAGTCGGGCCATGGCTGCCGCAACGCAAGACAACGCTTCCGGCTGCGTTCGAAATCTTGCAATGGGATCGGCATCCTCCGTCGCTTGCGCGTAACCTCAATGGCCCCACACTGAGCGGGTGCCGGAAGCCACGGGAGCGTTTTTTACAATTCCGCTCACGCCTATTGTTTTAGGATTGTCCAGTTCGCACCCCGTGCGCTCCGAAGATTTCGCACCAGGCCGCTTTGCAAAGGAGTAACGCCCCATGCTGGATTCATTCGCCACCCGCGACACGCTTAATGTCAACGGCAGCTCGTATCAGATCGCCAGCCTGACCAAACTTGGTCAACGTTTCGACCTCAAGCACCTCCCCTACTCGCTCAAGATCCTGTTGGAAAACCTGTTGCGCCACGAAGACGGCGTCAACGTCACCTCGAAGGAAATCGAGGCGATCGCCAACTGGGACGCCAAGGCCGAGCCCGATACCGAGATCGCCTTCATGCCCGCCCGCGTGGTGCTGCAGGATTTCACCGGCGTGCCTTGCGTGGTCGATCTGGCCGCGATGCGCGATGCGGTGGTCAAGCTCGGTGGCGACGCCACCCAGATCAATCCGCTGGCACCGGCCGAACTGGTGATCGATCACTCGGTCCAGGTCGATGCGTTCGGCTCCGAGTCGGCGCTGGAAAAGAACGTCGAGATCGAATTCGAGCGCAACCAGGAGCGTTACTCGTTCCTGCGCTGGGGGCAGAAGGCCTTCAATAATTTCAAGGTGGTGCCGCCGCGCACCGGCATCGTGCACCAGGTGAACCTGGAGCATCTTGCTCGCGTGGTGTTCACCGCGGACAAGGACGGCCAGAGCTGGGCCTATCCCGATACGGTGTTCGGCACCGACAGCCACACGACCATGATCAACGGGATCGGCGTGCTCGGCTGGGGCGTCGGCGGCATCGAAGCCGAAGCGGCCATGCTCGGCCAGCCCTCTTCCATGCTGATTCCGCAAGTGGTCGGTTTCAAGCTGACCGGCAAGCTCAGCGAGGGCGTCACCGCCACCGACCTGGTGCTGACCGTGACGCAGATGCTGCGCAAGCTCGGCGTGGTGGGCAAGTTCGTCGAGTTCTTCGGCGATGGCCTCAAGCACTTGCCGCTGGCCGACCGTGCCACCATCGCCAACATGGCGCCGGAATACGGTGCGACCTGCGGCATCTTCCCGGTCGACCAGGAAGCGCTGAATTACATGCGCCTGTCCGGCCGCACCGAAGCGCACATCACGCTGGTCGAAAGCTATGCCAAGGCGCAGGGCCTGTGGCACGACGAAAACGCGCACGAGCCGCGCTTCACCACCACGCTGGAACTCAACCTGGCCGAAGTGAAGCCGTCACTCGCCGGCCCGAAGCGCCCACAGGATCGTGTGCTGCTCGAAGGCGTCAAGCAGAGCTTCCACGATGCCGTCGGGCCGCTCACCGCCAACCGCAAGCCGCGCAATGGCGACGCTTCGCGCTATGCCGGCGAAGGCGGCGCGAGCGCGATCGGCAACGAAGCCAATGCCATCGGCGAAGGCTCGGTCGCGGTCACGCGCAACAACCAGAGCTTCGATCTGAAGGACGGCTCGGTGGTGATCGCCGCGATCACGTCCTGCACCAACACCTCCAACCCGGCGGTGATGCTCGGCGCCGGCCTGCTTGCCAAGAAAGCCGCCGCCAAGGGCCTGACCGCCAAGCCGTGGGTCAAGACCTCGATCGGCCCGGGTTCGCTGGTGGTCACCGATTACCTGGAAAAAACCGGCCTGCTCAAGGAGCTGGAAAAGATCGGCTTCTACATCGTCGGCTACGGCTGCACCACCTGCATCGGCAACTCCGGCCCGCTGCCGCCGGAAATCAGCCAGGGCATCGGCGAAGGTGACCTGGCCGTGGCGTCGGTGCTCTCGGGCAACCGCAACTTCGAAGGCCGCGTGCATCCGGAAGTGAAGATGAACTATCTCGCTTCGCCGCCGCTGGTGGTTGCCTATGCCTTGGCGGGCACGCTCGATATCGATCTGACCAAGGACGCGCTGGGCACCGGTAGCGATGGCAAACCGGTTTTCCTGAAAGACATCTGGCCGTCGAACAAGGAAATCTCCGACACCATCGCCGGTGCGATCAATCCGCAGATGTTCGAAAAGAACTATGCCGACGTGTTCAAGGGCGATACGCGCTGGAACCATATCGCCTCACCGGACGGCTCGGTCTATCAGTGGGACGACTCGACCTACATCAAGAATCCGCCCTACTTCGACGGCATGAGCAAGGAGCCGGGCACGATCGAGGACATCCACGGCGCGCGCGTACTGGGCGTGTTCGGCGACTCGATCACCACCGACCACATTTCGCCGGCCGGCTCGATCAAGAAGGACAGCCCGGCGGGCCGCTTCCTGATCTCCAAGGGCGTGGAGCCGAAGGACTTCAACTCCTACGGTTCGCGTCGCGGCAACGACGACGTGATGGTGCGCGGCACGTTCGCCAACATCCGCATCAAGAACCTGATGCTTGACGGTGTCGAAGGCGGCTACACGCTCTACGTCCCGAACGGCGAGCAGTTGGCCATCTACGACGCGGCGATGAAGTACAAGGCCGACAAGACGCCGCTGGTGGTCCTGGCCGGCAAGGAATACGGCACCGGCTCGTCGCGCGACTGGGCGGCCAAGGGCACGTTGCTATTGGGCGTCAAGGCCGTGATCGCCGAGAGCTTCGAGCGCATCCATCGCTCCAACCTGGTCGGCATGGGCGTGCTGCCCTGCCAGTTCCAGGACGGCGAGAACGCGCAGTCGCTGGGCCTGACCGGCAAGGAAACCTTTGACATCGTCGGCCTGGACGGCGGCGAATCGAAGACCGCCAAGGTCACCGCCACTGCCGCCGATGGCAGCACCAAGAGCTTCACCGTGAAGGTGCTGCTGTTGACGCCGAAGGAACGCGAGTTCTTCCGTCACGGCGGGATTCTGCAGTATGTGTTGCGGCAGTTGGCCAGCAAGAAGGCCGCCTGAGATTGAAAAGAAACCGCCGAAAGGCGGTTTCTTTTTTGCTCGTCATTCCGGCGCAGGCCGGAATGACGAGTAGGAAGGGAGTTCGCGTTATTGCGACCACGTCGCCGTAAAACAGGCCCACATTTTCCCTTCCCTTCGCCAGCCACTCTCGACCTGATAAACCCCCATCTGCGCCGGCAGCAACTTGCCACCGCTGGTCAGGGTGACCGAAAACTTGGCAACGTACCGCTCACCACGCTGCTCGACATCGATCGGCCCGATCAGGGCATGGATCGTCTCGCCACGAAATTTCGCAGCACGGAGCAAGCCGGACAGCTCACGCTTGTCCGTCTGGCCACCGTTCCCATCGAAATCGTCGCTGAGCACATCGGCCAGCGCCGAGGCATCGGCCTGTTCGGCGGCCTTGCCGGCCGCGGCAATCGCCTGCCGGATACGCTCTTCGTCGGGTGTGCGATGGCAGCCCGCCAGGGCACCGGCCAGGGCGAGCAGCACCAGCGAAAACAAGGCGATGCGAAAGCGTTTGGTCATGCTCTATCCTCGTTGCAGCGCGGCTTGCTGCATACGCAAGCGTATGCTCCAATGCCGCGGCCGTATACCGCTAATGCACGATGCTGACCATCGGCGGATCGAAACTGGGAGCTTGGGATAAAACATGAGCAATGAGCGTCCGTGGCTGAAGCATTATCCGGATGGTGTACCCGCAGAAATCGACATCAACCAGTACCCATCGGTTGTCGCGGTGCTGGAAGAAGCCTTCGAACGTTTTCGTGAGCGCCCGGCCTTCGCCAGTTTTGGCAAGAAGCTCAGCTACGGCCAGATCGATGCGATGAGCAAGCAGTTCGCCGGTTATCTCACCGGTGAGCTCAAGCTGGTCAAGGGCGATCGCATCGCGATCATGATGCCCAACGTGCTGCAATATCCGATCGCCCTGTTCGGCGCGTTGCGCGCCGGGCTGATCGTGGTCAATACCAACCCGATGTACACCGCGCGCGAGCTGAAGCATCAGCTGGAAGATTCCGGCGCGAAAGCCATCGTGGTGTTGGACAATTTCGCCGCAACCTTGCAGCAGGTCGTGGCAGAGACCGGGGTCAAGCACATCGTTACCACCGGCATCGGCGATCTGCTCGGCCTCAAGGGCGTGCTGGTCAACTTTGTCGTCAAGAACGTCAAGAAGCTGGTACCGGCCTTCAGCCTGCCGCAGGCGGTGCGCTTCAAGGACGCCTTGTCGCGTGGCGCGGCCCACACGGTGAAGACGCCCGATATCGGTCACGACGACATCGCCTTCCTGCAGTACACCGGCGGCACCACCGGTGTGGCCAAGGGTGCGATGCTCACGCACGGCAATATGGTCGCCAACATGCTGCAGGCCGGTTCGTGGATCGGCACCAATCTGCGACCGGGCCAGGAAGTGGTGATTACGGCGTTGCCGCTGTATCACATCTTTTCGCTGACCGCGAACGGCCTGGTGTTCATGCGCCTTGGTGGCCTGAGCTGGCTGATTACCAATCCGCGCGACATGCCTGCCTTCGTCAAGGAGCTCAAGGCATCGGGTTTTACCGCATTGACCGGCGTCAATACGCTGTTCAATGGCCTGCTCAATACGGCGGGCTTTGCCGAGCTCGATTTCTCGCGCCTGCACCTGAGCCTGGGTGGCGGCATGGCCGTGCAGCGCGCGGTGGCCGAACGCTGGAAAAAGGTGACCGGCTGCACCCTGGTCGAGGCCTACGGCCTGACCGAAACCTCGCCGGCGGCATGTATCAACCCGCTCGACCTGAAGGAGTACAACGGCTCCATCGGCCTGCCGGTGTCCTCCACCGATGCGGCAATCTGGTCCGAAGACAACCAGCCGCTTGGCGTGGGCGAAGTGGGTGAGCTGATGATCCACGGCCCGCAGGTGATGAAGGGTTACTGGCAGCGTCCGGACGAAACCATCAAGGTGCTCGGCAGCGACGGTTGGCTGCACACTGGCGACATCGCCAAGATGGACGAGAACGGCTACTTCTATATCGTCGATCGCAAGAAGGACATGATCCTGGTGTCCGGCTTCAACGTGTACCCGAACGAAGTCGAAGACGCCGTCATGCAGCACCCTGGCGTGGCCGAAGTGGCCGCCATCGGCATGCCCGACGAGCATTCCGGCGAAGTGGTGAAGATTTTCGTGGTGCGCAAGGACCCGAACCTTACCGTCGAGGAGCTCAAGCAGTTCTGCAAGGAGAACCTCACCGGTTATAAGCGCCCCAAGGTGATCGAGTTCCGCGACGCGCTGCCCAAGAGCAATGTAGGCAAGATTCTGCGGCGTGAACTACGCGATGAGAAGAAGCCGGCTGCGGCCTGAGTGCTCTCCAAGCCCATAAAAAAAAGCCCGCTTGATGCGGGCTTTTTTTGTGTTGAAAGCCGAGCCTACTCGTCCTTCCACATCTCCAAAATATCCGCATAGCCGCCCAGCAGATTCCACAGAGGCACCTGCTTGTCTTCGGGAATGTGGGTATAGGCAAAGCCGATGTGGCGGCTCGATACGCGCGCGACGATGGCCTCCAGGTGGATATGCAGGTCATGGCCGAAGATCATGTCCAGCACCCAGCTCTGGCCGGCCTCGCCTTTCCAGCCCAGGGGGCGGCGTAACAGAACGCCGGTGGCCGAGATGTCCACCAGATCGGTGGGCTGCGATTGATCGCCGCGGCTCATCAGCACTGTGGTCTCGATGCGCATGCGCGCCGGCCTCAGCTGCTCCGAATCGCTTCCTTTGCTGGTTTGGTCGTCTTTCGTCACGCGCCTTCTCCCCGCCGCCTGCTCGCCGGTTCGTCCAAGGGCACCCCGCCGCTCGAACCCCGTTTCTTTGGCGACCACTTACCACCGCAAAGCAAGCCGTATGCCATGTCACCTATTTGTATCATTTCAAGGTCGTTTTAGGCATTTGTAGACGCGACTTTATCGCCGCTATCGCTCGAATATGTGCGGTTTGACAGCTATTGCGACCATGCGCGGGCGATTTGTCGCATAGCATCATGACCGAACCGCGCCATGCGCCGACACGATGGGTCACATGCTGCCCCACTACCGAATAGGCGGCACTGCGCTGATAACCCCAGGCGCCTCAGTGCTGAATATCCCGCCCTTAATCCAGGGGCGATACTGGACTTGTCGTCTCACTGCCATTACTCTGTCAGCCACGCAAGGGTTCTTAGATTGCCGCACAAGCCGGTCCAAACCGGTTGCCACGGCTCAAGCCCCATGCACTCAGCAGACCGCCAAACCATCAGTGACGCCAGGCTCGTCACCTCATGGCTTGCGTCGTCGTACCGGTTAACTGGCCGAACGATGGTGCCGTGGTGGTCGCTCAGCACGGCCCGCCTGACCGAAATCGCCGCAGAGCGGTTTCATCAAGCGAGATACCGGGATGACGATGGCGCGCGTGGCGCCGCAGCTGAACGCCAACGATTATTTAGCTTCAGGGTCATCGGGTCGCCGCCTGACAATCGGCATCCTGACGGGGACATTCGTTAAGCGCACGCCGGGACTTACCGGCCGGACAGAACGGTTCCTAATGTGTTGAAAGCATTACCTGCCGCCCACACGCGGCCCAACGACATGTATTGATGAGCACCGAGCCCGAAGCGGTCGTAGCACCGCAGGACGCTTTCGCGTCGGTACCGCAACAACAGGAAATGCCGCTGGCCATCGTGCGCGGCGAGCCGATGTTGCAGATGCCGCAGGATCTGTACATTCCGCCGGATGCGCTCGAAGTCATCCTGGAGGCGTTCGAGGGCCCGCTGGATCTGCTGCTTTATCTGATCCGCCGGCAAAACCTGGACATTCTGGATATTCCCGTCGCCGAGATTACCCGGCAGTACATGGAATACATCGAGTTGATGCGCGATGTCATGCGCCTGGAGCTGGCGGCCGAATACCTGCTGATGGCCGCGATCCTGGCCGAGATCAAGTCGAGGCTACTGTTGCCCCGGCCGCCCTCTGAAGAAGGCATCGAGGAAGACCCGCGTGCCGAGCTGGTACGTCGTTTGCAGGAGTACGAGCGGTTCAAGCGTGCTGCCGAAGATATCGATGCCCTGCCCCGGCTGGAGCGCGACACGGTAGTGGTCCAGGCCGACGTCGGCGAGCGCAACGTGATCAAGTTGCCGCCACCGTTGGACCTCAAGGAGCTTTTGCTGGCACTCAAGGATGTGATGCACCGTGCCGAATTGTTCGGTCATCACGCAATCAAACGCGAGGCGCTCAGCGTTCGCCAGCGTATGGGCGAGTTGCTGGGCCGCTTGAATGACAGTCAGTTCCACCGCTTTGAAACCCTGTTCGATGTCAGCGAAGGGCGGTTGGGCGTGGTGGTGACCTTCCTGGCCATGCTGGAACTGGCCAAGGAAATGTTGGTGGAGATCGTGCAGGAAGAACCGCTGGCAGCGATTTACGTCAAGGCAAAGGTGGCGATGGCAGAGGAACCGGCGGAAGCGGAAGAAACCGCCCCCGATGACGACCTCGCCGCGTCAGCCTACGAATAATGCATCCGCATCCGACCTGAAGGCCATGCAGATCGAGCAATTGAAACCCATTATCGAGGCCGCGTTGTTGGCCGCCTCCCAACCGATGACCGTCGTCCAGTTGAACGAGCTGTTCAACGAAGATGAGGAAGTCGGTCGCGAGGATATCGCCAAGGCGCTCGAAGCCCTGGCCGCCGACTGCGAAGGCCGCGGCGTACAACTATTGGAAGTCGCCTCCGGCTTTCGATACCAGGTACGCCAGGACGTGCATCCGTGGATTTCGCGGATGTGGACGGAAAAACCCAGCCGCTATTCGCGCGCACTGCTGGAGACGCTGGCCTTGATTGCCTATCGCCAGCCCATTACCCGCCCGGAAATCGAACAGATCCGCGGCGTGGTGGTGTCGTCCAATATCGTCAAGACACTGGAAGAGCGCGAATGGATCCGCGTGGTGGGCTACCGCGACGTGCCCGGCAAGCCGGCCCTGTTCGGCACCACCCGCCTGTTCCTGGACTACTTCAATCTGAAATCGCTGGACGAGCTGCCGCCGCTGTCGGAAATCCGCGATATGGAAGACCCGCAGATGCGGATCGACCAGAATCCGCTGCCGCCGCGCGTGATCAAGGATCTTCCGATCGATCCGGACGCGGAGCTGGAGCACGGCACGGACGACGAGCTCGCCGAGAACCAGGCGCAAGCCGAAGCCGAAGCGCAGGATAAGGCTGCGGAAAGCCACACGCCGGACAATCACGTCGCCGATCCGGATGCATCGGTCGACGAGACCGATAACGACGAAGCCGAAACTTTCCACGTTTCGCCGCCCGCATCCGAACACATCGCGCAGGACGTCACCGAACCTGCCGCCGAACACGCTTCCGACGACGCCTTGTCGGTGGAAGAACCCGATACGGCTGCGAGCACCGCCAAGAGCGATGACGCAGCAAATACCGCGGACGCCGAACACGGCGACGCCGACGAGCAAGATACCGAGGAGTACCGCGCATGAATGCGCCGCAGAAATCCGTACTGACCCTGAAACGCGAACCGCGTAACGAAAACGTCCCACCGCTGGAAGAGCGCCTGCACAAGGTGCTGGCCAACGCGGGCCTGGGCTCGCGCCGCATGCTGGAGCAACGCATCCAGGCCGGCGAAGTCGAGGTGAACGGCGCGGCAGCCGGCATCGGCGCCAGCGTTCACGCCGGCGATCGCGTGACCATCGACAGCAAGCAATTCGTGGTCGCCACCGACAATCGCGACGAGACCGAAGTGCTGGTCTACCACAAGCCCGAAGGCGTGGTGACCACTCGCGAAGATCCCGAAGGCCGTCCCACCGTGTTCGAACAGCTGCCGCGACTGAAGGGCGCGCGCTGGGTCGCCGTGGGGCGCCTGGATATCAACACGACCGGCCTGCTCCTGCTCACCACCGATGGCGATCTCGCCAACGCGCTGATGCATCCCAAGAGTGGCCTGGAGCGCGAATACCTTTGCCGCGTGCACGGTGAAGTGCCCGATGAAGTCATCGAAAAACTCAAAGCCGGCATCGAACTCGAAGACGGCCCGGCCCGTTTCGACGAAATCGCCATCATCAGCCGCGGCGGCAGCCATAGCTGGTTCCGCGTGGTCATCCGCGAAGGCCGCAACCGCGAAGTGCGTCGCTTGTGGGACTCGCAGGGTTTCCTGGTCAGCCGACTGAAGCGTATCCGTTACGGCAACGTCGATCTGCCGCGCGCATTGCGCCGTGGCGATTGCGAAACGCTGAGCGAAGAAATCGTCAAGGACTTGCGCAAGGTGACCGGTCTGGGCGCACCGCAACCGGTGCTGACCCTGAGCCCGGTGCTACACCAGCGCCGCGCCAATCGCAATGTCACCGAATATCGCCCCGAGCGCGGCACCGGCAACGCATACGCCGGCGGTTACGCGGACGAAGCGCGCGAACTGCGTGCCTTCGATCGCATCCGCGACGAACCCACGCGTGGCAAGCCGCGCCGCAGCCCGGGCAAGGAAGTGAACGGCAATGTGGCTCGCCCCGATCGCGGTGCCAATCCGGGCCGTCGCAAGCCCGGTGGCAAGCGTGGCGTGGCGCCCGGGCAGGAGCTGCCTTCAGTGCGCACGTGGTTTGCCGGCGACAGCCGCGAAGGCGGCGGCGCAGCGCGCGGCCCCGGCCGTGGCTACGGCGGCGGTGCTGCCGGTGGTGGCGCGGGCCAAGGCCAGCGTCGCGGCCCCGGCAAACCGGCTGGCGCGCGTAGCGGCAATCCGTACGGCGGCTTCGGCGGCGGCGGTCAGGGCCAAGGCCAGGGCGGCAATCGTGGCGGCCAGGGCGGTCGTCCCGGTCAAGGCGGCGGCAACCGTTCGCAAGGCTCCGGCGGCGGTCGTCCGCAGGGTTCCGGTGGTGGTCGCCCGCAAGGGGGCGGCGGTCGTCCGCAAGGCCAGGGTGGCGGTAATCGTCGTCCCGGCGGCGGCGGTGGCAACCGTAGCGGCGGCGGCAACCGCGGCGGCAATCGCTGATCGCATCGCCGATGGCTACTGCCGCACGCATCTACCACAACGCGCGCTGTTCCAAGTCGCGCGCCACGCTGGCGCTGCTGCAGGAACGTGGCTGCACGTGTGAAGTCGTCAACTATCTGGAAACGCCGCCCAGCGTGGCCGAGCTGACGCAACTGCTCGATCAGCTCGGCATGACACCGCGTGAATTGATCCGCAGCAACGAGCCGGATTATCGCGAACTGGGTCTGGACGAACCGACGCTTGGCGACGATGCGCTCATCGCTGCCATGGCGGCGCATCCAATTCTTATCGAGCGGCCCATCGTGGTTGTCGATGGCAAGGCGGCAATTGGCCGTCCACCCGAGTCGGTGCTCAACCTGCTCTAGACTATGGCGGTTCACGGGCACGATCCTTGGCGCCTGAACAAGCGAAGGCCACCGTTATCTCGAGCGGCGGCCTCCGCCCTCCCCCTGTCCATGGCCATCGCCCTTTGGAGCCTCCCTGCGGTTGCGGGACAGGCCGGGACAATGGATGACGCCATGGCCCAAGCCGTACCGCTCATCGCATCGATCTGGGGACGCCGCCAGCGACCAACCGATGACGATATAGCGAAACGACACGCGGGGCGCTGTCCATGCGCAAGGCGTCTGCCTGCCACGCGTTGCATCCTAGGCCAGCGACATCGCGACCGATATTCCACGGCCGATCTATATCCGAGGTCGGAGGGGTTTTCCTACACCTTTATGCCGGTGGTTCGCTGCGCGCAAAGACGCTGACTAACTCAACGTTCCAGTGCAGCCGTAAATATATTCAACTGTGCGTACTGCAATAGCATGATCGTCTTCGCATCGACGATTTCGCCATGACTCACCATCGCCAACGCATCCTCGAACGGCAACTCCAGCACCTCTATGTCTTCGCCTTCGGACTCGATACCGCCGCCATGGCCAACCTTTGCATCCGCGTCGTACTCGGCCACAAAGAAGTACAGCTTTTCGGTGACCGACCCGGGACTCATAAAGGCCTCGAATACTTTGCTGACTTCGCCCACTCGATAACCGGTCTCCTCTTCGACCTCCGCACGAATACGCTGCTCCGGCGTCGCCTCGTCGAGCAGACCGGCGGGTGCTTCGACGAGCATGCCGTCATGGCCGTTGACGTAAGCGGGAAAACGAAACTGGCGTACCAGGACGACATGGCGTGACCTTGGTTGATACAGCAGGATCACCGCACCATTGCCGCGGTCATAGGTCTCCCGCTGCTGACGCTGCCACTCGCCGTTGGCACGGCGGAAATCAAAGATGGTTTTCTTCAGCAGGTACCAATCATTGGATAGCACCTGGCTTTCCACGACACGGACGCGCTCGACAACTGGCGACATAGGCATACCTGAGACTGGACAGGAGTGGGAAAAGACCTTATCGTGCAGTTTCGTGCAATGTCAATGAATTTCGTGCATGCTCACCAGCCATAGAAAGCAGGCCATCCTCGCCGCGCTCAAGCGCGACGGACAGGTGATCGCCAAGGATTTGAGCGAATCGTTCGCAGTCTCCGAGGACACGATCCGACGCGATCTGCGTGAGCTCGCGGCCGAGGGATTGCTGCAACGCGTGCATGGCGGCGCGTTGCCCGCCTCGCCGGCGATCGGGACTTTTGAGCAGCGGCAACAGATCAGCACCGATGGCAAATCCGCCATTGCACGAAAAGCGGCGAGCATGGTGAGGCCTGGCCAGGTAGTCATCATCGATGGCGGCACGACGTGCGTGCAGATGGCGCGGCACCTGCCTTTGACGTTGAAAGCTACCGTGGTGACTCATAGCCCGAGCGTGGCACTCGAACTGATCGAGCATCCGGATATCGAGGTCATCATGATCGGCGGCCGGTTGTTCAAACACTCCATCGTTGCGATCGGCGCCGCCGCCATCGAGGCCATCGGGCATATCCGCGCCGATACCTACTTCATGGGGGTTACCGGCATCCATCCCAGCGCCGGGCTAAGCACCGGCGACCTGGAAGAGGCCTATATCAAGCGCGCACTTATGGCGCGCGCCGCGGAGACCGTGGTACTCGCATCGGCCGAGAAAATTAACGCCGCGTCACCGTATGTCGTCGCGGAAGCGGCGGCAGTGAGCAGCATGGTTATCGACGCCGGTGCGATCGAATCCTCGATGACACCCTTCGTCCAGCTGGGCATCGGCATCGTGCGCGCATGAGTCAATACGCGCACGACTCGGTCAATCCAGGGAAAGCGTAAAAGCGTCCGCATCCATCCACGCCGGAAAGCGCTCGCGATGGGCAAGCAGAGGCGCCGGATCAAGCGTCACGGTAACGATCTGTTGCTGCGAACCCAATTCGATCAGCGGTTCTCCCACCGGGTCGATCACCGCGCTATCGCCAGCGTACGGCAGCTCATTGCCATCGACACCGACGCGATTCAAACCGATCACATACGAAAGATTTTCGATCGCACGCGCGCGCAGCAAGGTACGCCACGGTTGACGACGCGGCGCCGGCCAGTTGGCGACGAAAATCGACAAGTCGTAATCCATGCCGCCGGTGCTCTGCTCCAGGCGCCGATTGCGCAGCCAAACCGGAAAGCGCAGGTCGTAGCAAACCTGCGGCAGAATCCGCCAGCCTTTCAGCTCGACGATCAACCGCTTGTCGCCACCACCGTAGCGCGTGTGTTCGCCGGCCATGCGGAACAAGTGACGCTTGTCGTATTGCTCGAAACTGCCGTCCGGACGCGCCCAGATCAGGCGGTTGTAGACGGTATCGCCTTCGCGTATCGCCAGGCTGCCGCACAACACCGCATCCACTTCGGCGGCCAGGGCACGCATCCAGGCAACACCCTCGCCCTCCATCGTATCGGCACTGGCACGCGTGTCATTGCTGAAGCCGGAAAGGAACGTTTCGGGCAATACGATCAGGTCGGTCTTGCCGGCCGAACGCACGAGATCGCCGTAGTACGCGCGATTGGCAGGCGCATCGTGCCAGCGCGTAGCACCCTGGATCAGGCTGACGGTCAGAGCTTGCATAGGCGCTCCGCAGCCGCGTCCATGGTCGCGTCGCTCTTGGCAAAGCACAGGCGCACCAGGCGCGTACCCGGCGCCTTCTCATAGAACGGTGTCAGCGGAATCGCCGCCACGCCGGCATGCTTGACCATCCACTCGCAGAACGCGACATCGTCTTCGTCGCGGATCGCCGAGTAGTCGACCAACTGAAAATAACCACCCGACACGTCGAGCAGCTTGAGACGCGACGGCGCGATCAGCGCACGGAAACGGTCGCGTTTCACCTGATAGAACGAGGGCAATTCCAGATAATGCTCTGGCGTGCTTGCCAGGAACTCGGCGAAGGCCTGTTGCGCCGGATGGAAGGTGCAGAACGTCAGGTACTGATGCACCTTGCGGAACTCGGCCGACAGCGCCTTCGGTGCCACGGCATAGCCGAGCTTCCAACCCGTGCAGTGGAACGTCTTGCCGAACGACGACACCACGATGCTGCGCACGGCGAGCTCGGGATGACGCAGCACGCTTTGATGTTCGGCACCGTCATAGACGATATGTTCGTACACCTCGTCGGAGAGCACGACGATGTCGGTGTCGCGCACGATCGCCGCCAATTCATCCAGGTCGGCGCGGGAAAGCACCGCGCCGGAGGGATTGTGCGGGCTGTTGATCAGGATCATGCGCGTCTTGGACGTGACGGCGTCACGCACGCGCTGCCAGTCGATCGAAAACGTCGGCACGGTCAGCGGAATATGCACGGCGCGCGCGCCCTGCAGTTCGATCGCCGGCTCGTAGCTGTCGTAGGCCGGATCGAACACGATCACTTCTTCGTCTTCGCGCACGATCGCGGCGATCGCCGAGAACAGGGCTTCGGTCGCACCGGAGGTGACTGTGACATCGGTATCGGCGTTGATCTTGTGACCGTAGAGACGCTCGGTCTTCAGCGCGATCTGTTCGCGCAGATTGGGCAGGCCGATACCGGGAGCGTATTGATTGCGACCATCGGTCATCGCGCGGGTCACCGCATCGCGCAGCGCTTCAGGCGGTTCGAAATCGGGAAACCCCTGCCCCAGGTTGACGGCCTTGTGTTCCACCGCCAACTGACTCATCACACTGAAAATGGTGGTGCCGACTTTCGGAAGCTTGGTCTGGATATGCATGGGCTCGGGATTGGGAAGTCTGGATGGCTAAATGAGGGCGATGCTAGCACGGCGCCGCGAGTAAGGAGTTAGTGGTGAGGAGTGAGGAGTGAGAGCGGCACTGGTGTCTCACGCCTAACCCTTAACTTCTTACGGCAACTGCCTCTTCGAGCAATCCTCATGGTTACGGCGCGTCGCATCGGGCAGGCGCTCGGCGAGGTAGTCGACGAAGGCGCGCACGCCCGGCAGCAGGCCGCGGCGGCTGGGGTAGACGAAGTGCATCACGCCATCGGGCACGCTCCACTCAGGCAGGACCACTTCCAGCTCGCCAGCCGTGATCGCCGGGGCGCAGACGAACTCCGGCAACAGGGTCACGCCGATGCCACGACGTGCCGACTGAAGCAGCGCGCCGAACTCGCCGGTAATCAGGCGCGGATGGATGTCTACGGTGACACGTTCGCCATCGGCGCCTACCAGCTCCCAGCTTTGCGCGCCTTCGTGCTCGCTCATGGTCAACGCCGGCAGCTGCGATAGATCCGATGGCTGCTTGGGACGGCCATATGTATCGAGCAACGAGGGGCTTGCCACAGCCAACACCCGCGATTGACCGAAGCTGCGCACGACCAGGGTCGCATCTGTATCGAGCTTGCTGCGCACCCGGATCGCCACGTCGACGCCTTCGCCGATCAGGTCGACACGACGGTTGGTGGCAATCAGCCGCACCAGCACCTTAGGGTGCTGTGCGAGAAAGCCCGGCAGCACGTCCGCCAGAACCGTTTGCGACAACGACACCGGGCAGCTGACCCGCACCACGCCACGCGGCTCGGAACGCAACTCATCGACCGCGTCCTGCGCCGCCCGCGCCTCTTCGAGCACCGCGCGGCAATGCCCGTAGAAGCGCTCGCCGACCTCGGTCACCACGAAACGCCGGGTGGTCCGCTGCAACAGGCGCACACCCAGGCGGTCTTCAAGCTGCGCGATGCGCTTGCTCAGGCGGGACTTGGGGATGCCAAGCGCCCTGCCAGCCGACGAGAACCCACCGTGCTCGACCACCGCGGCAAAAAAGTACAGATCGTTGAGGTCCTGCAAGGTGCCATCGAGTATCGTCATATTGTTTCCAAAAACGAACAATAAGTTCCAAATCGCCCGTCTTACCTAATCATTGTTCCAGGTATACCTTGAATCCATCGCCGGTCCACCGGCCCGAATCGAGGAATTCACCATGAAACTGTTGCATATCGACGCCAGTGCGCTGGGCAGCCACTCGGTCTCCCGCGGCCTTACCCAGTCCATCGTAGCCGAGTTGACCCGTGCCGAACCCGGCCACAGCGTCAGCTATCGTGACCTTGCCGCCGAGTCGATCGGCCATTGGCAGCCGGTGGCTGACGCCAACGATCCTTCGTCCGTACTCGGCCAGGCGTTACTGGAAGAGTTCCTGGCCGCCGACACCATCGTCATCGGCGCGCCGATGTACAACTTTGGCATTCCCAGCCAGCTGAAGGCGTGGATCGACCGCATCGCCGTCGCCGGCAAGACCTTCCAGTACACCGCCAACGGTCCCGAGGGCCTGGCCAAGGGCAAGCGCGTGATCATCGCCTCCAGCCGCGGCGGCATCTATAGCGCCGGTCCGGCGGCGGGCCTGGATTTCCAGGAACCCTATCTGCGCGCAGTGTTCGGTTTTCTCGGCATCACCGACATCGAGTTCATTCGCGCCGAAGGCGTCAACATGAGTGCCGATCACAAGACGCAGGCCGTGGAAGCGGCGCAAGCGGCGATTGGTTCGGTGGTACGGCGTAAGGCGGCCTGAAGCGTCAGGAGTGAGAGGTTAGGAGTGAGGAGTGAGAGATAAGAGCGGTCCAGCTCTGGCCCTGCGCAGCCTGCATAAGCGGGCGTCCTCACTCCTCACAGCCTGCGTAGCAGGCGACTCACTCCTTATTGCTTCTGATACACCACCTTTCCGTCCACCCACGTGCTGATCGGCTTGATATCGGCAATCCGGCGTGGCGCCACTGTCATGATGTCCGCGTCCAGCACGACAAAGTCGGCGCGATACCCCGCCTTCAGCACGCCCACCTCGTTTTCCATGAACGAAGCATAGGCGGCGCCACGCGTGAATCCGGCCAGTGCCTGTACGCGATTGACGCGTTGGTCAGGGAACCAGCCGCCCAGTGGCTGCCCGGCGAGATCCTGCCGCGTGACTGCGGCATAGATACCCAGCATCGGATTGACATGCTCGACCGGGAAATCCGAACCGAACGCCAGTGGCACACCGGCATGGATGAAGCGCTGCCATGCATAAGCGCCTTGCAGGCGCTGATAACCCAGACGCTGCTCAACCCAGGGCATGTCCGATGTCGCATGGGTGGGCTGCATGGATGCGATCAGGCGTAGCTGCGCAAACCGGGGAATATCGTCCAGTGCCACGATCTGCGCATGCTCGACGCGCCAGCGATGATCGCTGTCGGCGGTCTTGCCGAGCACGCTCTGGTAGGTATCGAGCACCATGCGATTGCCACGATCGCCGATGGCATGTGTGGCGACCTGCACCTTGCAGCGATAGGCCTTTTCCACGGCAGCTTTGTATTCGTCTGGCTGGGTGACGAAGATGCCGCGATTGCCGTGATCGTCGTTGTAGTCATCGAGAAGCGCCGCACCGCGACTGCCCAGTGCGCCGTCCATATACAGCTTGACGGTGCGCATGCGAAGACGACCGCTCGGGTCCTGCCACTCACCGCCCTGCTGACACAGCCATTCCAGTGCCGCGTGATTGCCGTCGGCCATCTCATACAGGCGCAGCGGAATTTCGCCCGCACTGGCCATCTGCTGCAGCACTTTGAAGTCGTTCAGGCTGACACCTGGGTCGTGCACACCGGTAAGACCATTGGCGACCGCTTCGGCGAAAGCTTTCTTGTAGGCATCGCGGGTCTGCTCCGGTGTCAGCGGCGGGATCGCATCGCGCACTAGCGCTTGCGCACCGTCGATCAGCACGCCGCTTGCCTTCTTGCCCACACGCATGATCCGGCCGCCATCGGGCTGCCAGTCGCCATCGAGCGACTTGGTCGCGCGCTTCATGGCCACCTTGTTGACCCACGATGCATGCCCGTCGATACGCTCCAGATATACCGGGCGATCCGGAAACGCGCGATCGAGGTCGGCGGCGGTAGGAAACTGCTTGCCGGTCCAGCGGTTCTGATCCCAACCATGACCAATCAGCCAGGCACCCTTAGGCAGCTTTTCAGCACCCGCTTTCAGGCGGTTGATGATGTCGTCCTTGGAGGGACTTCCGGCCAGATCGACCTGACTGCTCAGCATCCCCAGCCCGAGCATATGTCCATGAGCATCGATCAAGCCGGGCACCACGGTCGCACCGTTCGCATCGACCTGACGGGCATCGGCATAGCGCTGCTTCAGCTCCGCATCGGTACCGACGGCAAGCAACTTGCCGTCATCGCCCCAGGCGAGCGCGGTCGCTTCGGGCCGGTCCGGATCCATCGTGTGGATGTGCGCGTGGACCAGCAAGGTGGTCGCGTGCAGCGGCAGCATGGTCATCGCCAGCAAGGCGACGCCGGTCAATCGGGGAATCAAGCGCATGGACGGCTTCCGTTCGAGGAAAACCGTGGCACTGTGCCCAGGCCAGGGGCTTTACACAAGCCTTGCGGCGAACGGCTCAGGCCGCGATGGCTGTGTCCGCTTCTTCGAAGCGCGGGGCACGAGCGTATTGCGCCACGCGGATGCTCGATGCGGGGCCAGGCATTTCCACGCAACACGCGCGTCCCGCGCGCTCGTGCTCGTCGCGCGCCAGCTCACGCGCCAGTTTGATCGCCGGGCCGAGGCGCAAATCGCTGAACAGCGAAAAGCCGCCACGCCTGACATTCCAGAAACCATTCGCCGACTGCATTAGTGAGTAAACGACCATGCCTATCCCTGTAGCTTGAGGAGAGCCACTCCGCGCAAGGCGAAGAAGCTCTCAATCACCGTCCCCTGCCAGCACAAGAGTGCGCCAGACAAGGGCGGTGCGGCTATCGGTTCAGGTCGCGGCGCAACGTAGGCAACTCCCTACAACTTTCGGAATATCCAGCGTAAGGCTATTTACGCCGCCAGCATGCGCCCGCTGTCCTGCGGAGTGATTTCTTCGTCCATGACCGACTCGCCGACACGGAAGAAATCCACCTGCGCGAGCAAGGCATCGGCATTGCGCCGCATGGCGAGACTGGTGCTGGCAACGCGCTGCACCATGGCCGCGTTCTGCTGCGTCATCTCGTCCATGTCCGCCACAGCGCGGTTGACCTGTTCGATGCCGGCCGTCTGCTCGCGCCCCGCCAGCGCGATGGCCGCAACTTTTTCGGCCACCTGTTGTGCCGTGCTGACGATCCCGGCCAAGGCCTGTCCCGACTGCCCGACCAGGCCATCGGCATCGGCCACTGCCTGTTCGCTGGCCTCCATGGTGCGACGGATATCACGCGCGGCAAGGCTGCAGCGCTGAGCCAGCGCACGCACTTCGGCGGCAACGACCGCAAACCCACGGCCATGCTCGCCTGCACGCGCCGCTTCCACGGCCGCGTTGAGCGCGAGCAGATTGGTCTGGAATGCCACCTCGTCGATCAAACCGACAAACTCGGCGATGCGTTGACCGCTATCGCGTATCGCGCCCATCGACGCGATGGTGCCAGCGACCACGGTGTGCCCCTGCGCAGCCTGTTCCCTGGAAAGCCGCGCCATGCGGTCGGCATGCGTCGCATGGCCGGCCGACTCGGCCACCGTTGCTGCCATTTGCTCCATCGACGCGGAGGTTTCCTCCAGATGCGCAGCCTGCGACTGCGTACGCTGATTGAGCACATCACTGGCGCTGGCCAGCCCTTGCGCGTCGTGTCGCACCGAAGCCGCCGCCGCGCGGACTTGTTCGACGACGCTGGCCAACTGCTGATCCATCACTGCGAGATGCCGCAAGACGGCACCGATTTCGTCGGCACGGCCGACCGTAATCGCCTGGCCGACACGACCTTGCGCAATGCGTTCGGCTACCGCCGATGCCAGCTTCAGGCGTTTGCTCAGTGCACGAATCATTCCGCCGTCGATCAGACAGGCCAGCAACAAGGCGGCGACGAATGCCGCAACCAGCAGGATCAACCCATGTTGATTGGCGACATGCTGTGCCGCAGCCTGCTCGCCGCCGGCGGCAAGCGCTTTTTCGAACAGGTTGGTGAAGTCGGTCTGCAAGGGCAGCAGCGCCGGCTGCAACTCGGAGGAGAGCTTGACCTGCGCGATGTCGTATTGCTCGGCATCGAGCATGGCCAGTGTCTCGTCCATCGACTGCTCGGCCGCCTTGCGGTGTTCGGCGGCGATCGCAAGCAGCTGCTTTTCCTGCAGCCCCAAGCCGCTGGCCGCCAAGGGTTTCCAGTGCCGCTCGATATCCACGCGATTGCTTTTCAATGCGGTCTTCGCATCGTCGACCGAAGACGGTAGCCGCGTCATGACCGCATGCGCGATCGCCTGAAAGTTGTCGTTGTAGTCGTTCTGGATGCGCCCGACATCGGACACCGGCGAAAGCGTGTCGCCGACGACCGATTGAATGCGCTGGTCGGCACGGTTCAACAAAGAAGCACCGAGCACGCAAATGAGTGCCAGCATGGCCAATACGCCCGCGAGGCGGATCAGCAGCAGTGCACGAAGGGAGAGAGACTGAAAAGCAGGGGAAAAACGAAGCCGCGAAGGCATGGGGATGACCTTGAGGGGACGGGGATCACCCCCGAGGTCGGCAATACAGCGTTGGGCTTGAGCAGATATTTGATGAATTTTTCTTTACATCGCAGTTATTTGACAGGCATGTTTCCGAACCTGTTTTTTTGCACGGCGATAATTGCATGCACGGTGATGTCGCGACCCGCTGTGCATCCCATCCACACACGTCCCTCAAATCACTCCCGCCTTGCCCCCATCCATCGGAATGATGGCGCCAGTGACATAGCTGGCCATGGGCGAGGCAAGAAAAGCGGCGACCCGCGCAATTTCCTCCGGCTCGGCAACGCGTCCGAATGGAATCTCATCCGTCAGCTCTTTCAATAGTTCGTCCTGCGAACGCCCGGTCGCACGTACCGACGCGGCAAGACCTTCTTCCATGCGTTCGGTTCGCGTGGTGCCGGGATTGATGACATTGACGCGCACGCCGCGGGCTGCGTACGCCGTGGCGTAACCCACCGATGCAAGCATCAGCGCCGCATTGGCGGCGCCGCCGCCGATATGCAACGGGTTGGCCTGGCGTCCGCCCTGCCCGGCCACGTTGACGATGCTGCCGTGCCCACGCACAGCCATGTGGCGAATAACTGCGTCGATTGCATGCATATAGGGGAAGTACTTCGCCTGCATCGCCGCATGGATGGCCTCAGCGTCCAGCTCGTCGACCGGCCGGCGACGCGCGGCGCCCGCGCAATTGACCAATACGTCGATCGGGCCGTGATCGTTCTCGATGCACTCCATGACCATCCGGGTCGCCACGCTGTCCGATAGATCCGCCGTATGTACGGCCATCGTCAAACCCGATGCGCCGAGCTGGCGTTGCGCTTCATGCAGGCGATGGAGATCACGCGAAATGCCGACGACTTTCGCGCCCTCGCGTGCGAACAGCTCGGCGCAGGCCAGCCCGATGCCCTTGCTCGCGCCCGTGATGACCACTACCCGACCTTCCAGCTCCAGATTCATGCCGCATGCTCCGCTACCTGTATCACGCGCGCATTGAAGCATGGCCTGCGCAAAGCCGACGAGACCGGAGCTGATAGATGTCATATGCGATGACTGATGGACGCTTCTGCCGCGAGGCGATCCATTTGCCCAGCATAAGCAACGTCGGGGCAGTCAGTAGCCGCTCGAAGCGAGCTCTACCGAAGCCGATCACCATATAGGCCATCAGTCATGTTGCGAAATCGCACATTGCCGCTTGACGGTTGTCGAAGTGGTGTTATAGTTCACTACAACACCGGTCCACGAGACCACTAACGAGGAAGCACGCCATGAAAGCGCAGAACCTGTTAACCCTGACCGCCGCGTTCTTGCTGACCTCCGCCAGCCTGGCCGCGATCCACTCCAACGTCACGGCCGTCCCGGTCAGTGAAATCAACGGCGCCAAGGTGATCGACCTGGCTCCGGTCAATGTCACCCCCAGCGCCGAAGACCGCCGCGCCGCTGCTCTGCTGAGCGACAACTCGGTCGCCGGCGTCGGCGCCAGCCTGGGCCGCGGGGTCGAAGCGAGCGCTACCTTGCTCGGTACTCAGCTAGCCATGCCCTACTATTCGTTTGGCACCCAGTTCGGCCGTATCACGAAGGAATAACCGTATGTCCATCACCTGGAACGACAGCGTCCCGATCTACCGCCAGCTCCGCGAACGCGTAGTGGCGATGATCCTGGACGGCGCCTTGAACGAGGGCGACCCGCTGCCGTCAGTGCGCCAGGTGGCGGCGGACTACCAAATCAATCCGCTGACCGTATCGAAGGCGTACCAGGAACTGGTCGACGATCAACTTGTGGAAAAAAGGAGGGGGTTGGGCATGTTCGTCAATGATGGAGCTCGCGAAGCCTTGCTCAAGTCCGAGCGCGAACGCTTCTTGCGCGAAGAATGGCCGATGCTTTACGCACGTCTTCAACGGCTGGGCCTGGATCTGAAGACCCTGCTGCGCGAAGCACCGGCCTCGGCCAACCCGGAGGACCCGTCATGAATGCCGTGGTGACCGCAAGCGGCCTGGTCAAGCGCTACAAGCAATCCGTTGCGCTGGACGGGGTGAGTTTCGAGATCCCTTCCGGCCGTATCGTCGGCCTGATCGGTCCCAACGGTGCAGGCAAGACCACCGCGCTGAAGGCGATCCTGGGGCTGACCGATTTCCAGGGACAGCTCAATGTGCTGGGTTTCGACCCGCGCTCGCAGCGCAATCAACTGATGGAACAGGTGTGCTTTATCGCCGACGTCGCCGTGCTGCCGCGCTGGATACGCGTAAGCGAAGCGGTGGACTTTGTCGCCAACGTGCATCCGCGCTTCAACCGCGCCAAATGCGAAGCCTTCCTGGCGCGCACCAAGCTGCAGCCCTCGATGCGCGTCAAGCAGATGTCCAAGGGGATGATCGTGCAATTGCACCTGGCCCTGGTCATGGCGATCGACGCACGCTTGCTGATCTTGGACGAACCCACGCTGGGCCTGGACATCCTGTATCGCAAGCAGTTCTACCAGACCTTGCTGGAAGATTATTTCGACGAGAACAAGACGATCATCATCACCACCCATCAGGTGGAAGAGATCGAGCACATTCTCACCGACCTGATGTTTATCCGTGACGGCAAGATCGTCCTCAACACCGACATGGACGCCATGGGCGACCGTTTCGCCGAAGTGATGGTCAGCGCCGATCGCGCTGCCGACGCGCGCCGGCTCAATCCGCTGGACGAACGGCAGATCTTTGGCAAGAGCATTTTCCTGTTCGACGGCGCGGACCGCGCGACGCTCGAAAGCATGGGCGAAGTCCGTCGCCCATCCGTCAGCGATCTGTTCGTCGCCACCATGAAGGGAACCTACGCATGAAAACCTTCGTCTGGTTGGTCAAACGCGAATTCTGGGAGCACCGCGGCGGTTTTCTGTGGGCACCGCTGGTGGCAGGCTCCGTCTTTCTGATCCTCAACATGATGGCCCTGATTGCCGCCGAAGTAATCGGCATGCGTCACGGCATGCATTTTGGCGGCAGCGACCTGCATATGCTGATCGAAAAGGCCGATGCGGGCGACCTGGCAAAAGTCGGCACGGGGCTGGATCTCGCCCTGCTCTCGTCCACCGGCATCATCGGTATCGTGATGGGATTCGTGGTGCTGTTCTACTGCCTCGGTTCGCTTTACGACGACCGTCGCGACCGCAGCATCCTGTTCTGGAAATCGCTGCCGATTTCCGACATGCGCACGGTCCTGGCCAAGGTTGTCAGTGCAGTGATCCTGGTCCCGGTCATTGCCGTGGTCATCGGTATCGCGATCGGCGTCATCCAGCTCATCATGTTCGCCATCGTGCTGTCCTTCCATGGCATCAACGCCTGGCAGTTGCTGACGCTGGCCCATCCGATCCGCACCATCCTGGCCATGATCACCGCGGTTCCGCTGTATGCGCTGTGGGCGCTGCCGGCAGTGGGTTGGCTGATGCTCTGCTCGGCCTGGGCACGCAGCAAGCCCTTCCTGTGGGCGGTAGCCGCACCGCTGGTGACCGGCCTGATGGTGACCTGGTTCAACATCATGGGGCTGTTCAACCTGTCCTCGACCTGGTTCTGGCATCACATCGTCCAGCGCATCATCCTGAGCGTGTTCCCCGGCTCGAACCTGGTCTTCGACGAACATCAGATGCAGGCGATGGCACAACTGGGTGACGATGCGCCTTCGGCCATCCTGACCCCGGGTAGCAGCTTCCTCCTGCTGGGTTCGATCGAATTGTGGATCGGTGTGGTTGCCGGTATCGCATTGATCGCCGCCGCCATCTGGTTCCGCCGCGTTCGCGACGACAGCTGATCCGTAACTCCTGGGGAGAAAGGCATCATGCAAAAGAACAAAGTCACGCGAGCATCCTGGGTAGCCATCACCGTTGCGATCTTCGTCGGCATGGGCACTTTCTCCTCGCATGCCAGCGATCCCGGCCAGTCTTTCGTCGGGCGCTGGACAGCCGATGGCGCTACGGACAAAGTCGTCGCTGTCGAGACCACCGGCAAACAATTGAAGCTGACACTCACCGGCAACATGGGGGTGCGAGATGGCCAGACCGTTATTCTCGATCGCGTCGACGACAATACGTTCGGTGCAACCGATGCGAGCGGCGTCACGACGCGACTGGTCGCCACCTCGCCCGGCCACGCCACGTTCTCGATGAAAGGTGGCAACGCGAAAAACGCGGTCTATATCCACACCGGCCTGAGCCGGCAATAATCCTCGGTTACTACGAAGGGGAAAACTCATGAATCACAAGCCATGGCTTGGAGCAGTGCTGGTGTGTGGGGCTTTGATCGCCGGCTGCGATGTGATGGACGCCGATACCACCATGATGAACGGCGCCATCGTGCTCAAGGACAAACAGGTCGTCCTTAGCCCGGCCAATCAACCCAAGGCAGCGATCGACTCCAGTGGCAACCTGACGATCGACGACAAGACCGTCAGCGTAACGCCAGCTCAGCAGGCCTTGTTGATGGCGTACTACATGAACGTCGTGGATGTTCATAACACCGGCATCAAGATGGCCAAGGCCGGTGGCAAAGTTGCCGTCCAGGCGCTGGCGCATGCCGCCAGTACCAGCAAGGAAGACAAGGCACAGGACGCGGCCCAGGAACTGGCCAATATGAGCATGGACATCTGCAAGGACACCGCCGGCATCAAGACCGTGCAGGATCAGCTCGGTGCGCAGCTGCCTGCCTTTAAGCCCTATGCAAATATCGTAGATAACGCGAGCGTGGACAGCTGCGTCAACGAAGCCAAGGACGACAGCAAGGATGCCGCGGGCAAGGACGACGCGAAGAGCTGAGCGTTGTCGCTGACGGCTTCGGCAAGGATGCCGAAGCCGTCCACGATCATCTTTCGGAGGGATCGCGATGCGTCTGCTTCGTCGATGTGCGCTGACGTTGGCTGCGCTGGGATGTCTGGCCGCTTGCGCATCCCCTGCTCCGCATCACCCTGCCCCCCAAAGACTGTACGGCGACGCGCTCGACACACGCGTGCAAATGCTGATGCAAGCGGCTCACGTCTCCGGACTCGCCCTCGCCGTGATCGAGAATGGACGCATCGTCCATCTGCGTGCCTACGGCGAACGCGATACCGAAAAGCATTTGCCCCTCACCGTGGACACGACCATGTACGCGGCCTCGATCACCAAGGCCGCGTTTGCGTATGCCACCATGACTCTGGTCGACGAACATCGGCTCGATCTCGATGAACCGCTACCGATCTTGCTGCCCAAGCCGCTACCCGACTACGACAAATACGCCGATCTCAAAGACGACCCGCGCTGGCGACAGATCACGCCACGCATGCTGCTCAGCCATACGGCGGGTTTTGCCAATTTCCGTTTCTTCAAGCCCGAAGGGGGCTACGATCCGAACGGCAAACTGAAAATCTACTTCGATCCGGGCACGCGTTTCGCCTATTCCGGCGAAGGCATCAATCTCATGCAGTTCGTGCTGGAAGAAGGCCTGCACCAGGATGCCGGGCAGCTCATGCAGCAGCAGTTATTCGATCGCTTCGCTATGAAGCGCACCGGCATGGTCTGGCGCGACGATTTCGCGAACAATCTGGCCATCGGCTATGACGAGGTCGGGAAGCCGCTGGGCCATAAACAGCGCGGCTCGGTACGCGCTGCCGGCTCGATGGATACGACGCCTGCCGACTATGCGCAGTTGCTTGCCGGTATGGTTCGCGGCGATGGCCTGAGCGCGAAAGCGCACGCACAATGGCTCGAGCCGGTGATCGCCATCCACTCGGTGCAACAGTTTCCGACGCTCGATACCACCACCACGCATGACAACGACAGCATCGGCTTGTCGTATGCGCTCGGTGTCGTAACGTTTAGATCGCCACAGGGGCCCGCATGGTTCAAGAGCGGCCACGACGACGGCACCAACAATCTGATCCTGTGCCTGCAGGCGTCGCGCGATTGCGTGATGATCCTGAGCAACAGCTCCAATGCCGAAAGCATCTTCAAGTACCTGATCGACGCCACCCTGGGGCCGACCTGCTTTCCCTGGTTCTGGGAAGGCTATGTTCCCTACGATCATCCCCAATGGCGTGATGCGGCAGCCAGGAGCTTGCCGCATCCACCATGCGCGAAGGTTTAGCCACCGCCACCGCCACCACCGCCGCCATGAATGCCGCCTTTTGTCAGCGTCATCGGATCGAGCAGCTTCTTCAGTTCGTCTTTCGATAGGCCGGTGGTTTCGAGTGCGACGTCCATGATCGGGCGTTTTTCCTTATAGGCCTGCTTGGCGGTGGCAGCGCCCTTCTCGTAACCGATCACTGGATTGAGCGCGGTGACCAGGATCGGGTTCTTGTCGAGGGCTTCCTTGACGCGCGCGGTATTGACCTTGAAACCGGCGATCGCCTTGTCGGCAAGCAGCACCGTGACATTGGCCAGGATCTCGATCGACTGCAGCAGGTTGTAGGCGATCATCGGCAGCATCACGTTCAACTGGAAGTTGCCGGACTGACCACCGATGGTAATGGCGGCATCGTTGCCGATGACTTGCGCGGCGACCATCGCGGTCGCCTCGGGAATCACCGGGTTGACCTTGCCGGGCATGATCGAGGAACCAGGCTGCAACGCTGGCAACTCGATCTCGCCCAGGCCGGCGAGCGGACCGGAATTCATCCAGCGCAGGTCGTTGGCGATCTTGAGCAAGGCGACCGCCAATGTTTTCAGCTGGCCTGAGAGTTCTACCGCCGCGTCCTGTCCGGCCATGCCCTCGAAATAGTTCTGCGCCGATTCGAAACGCACCTCGGTGAGCTTCTTGAGCTCACGCGCCAGCGCCGGTCCGAACTTGGCATCGGCGTTGATACCGGTACCGACCGCCGTACCGCCCTGCGGCAGGCGGCGCATGCGCTTGAGGCTGTCCTCGATCCGTTCGATCGACGAGTCGATCTGCGCCGCCCAGCCCGACAGCTCCTGGCCAAAGGTGATCGGCATCGCGTCCATCAGATGTGTGCGGCCGGTCTTGGGAACGTTCTTCAGTTCCCGGGCGCGTTTGTCGATGGTCTTGCGCAAATGCTTGAGCGCAGGGATCAGCTGCTCGCTCGTCGTCAGCGTAGCGCTCACATGGATCGCCGTCGGGATCACGTCGTTCGAGCTCTGGCCGTAATTGACGTGGTCATTGGGATGCACCTTGGCGCCGGCCTTCGCCGCGACATGGGCAATCACCTCATTCGCATTCATATTGGTACTGGTGCCCGAACCGGTCTGAAAGATATCGATCGGGAACTGCTTGTCGTACTCGCCCTCGGCGACGGCCAGCGCCGCCTTGCGAATGGCGGCGGCCTGGGATTTTTTCAGGTACCCCAGCCCCAGGTTGGCCTCGGCGGCGGCCGCCTTGATCAGGCCGAGCGCGCGGATGAATTCGCGCGGCAGGTGCAGGCCGGAAATCGGGAAGTTGTCGACGGCACGCTGGGTCTGTGCGCCATAGAGGGCATCGGCGGGGACTTTCAACTCGCCCATGCTGTCGTGTTCGATGCGGAAACGGTTGTTGCTCATGGGAGCGGTCCTTGGCCAGGGAGGCTGACTATATGCCTTAAGCAGATGGGGGATGGGTAGTGGGGGCACAAGCCCGCCGCTTCCGGCCTCCCTGTCGCCATCCGTTGTAAAATGCCCAATTTCCCGTTTCCGGAACCCTCCCCATGTCCCACGCCCTGACCGCCCTGTCGCCGCTGGACGGCCGTTACGCCAGCAAGGTCGAACCGCTGCGCCCGATCTTCAGCGAATTCGGCCTGATGCACCGTCGCGTGCAGGTCGAGATCGCCTGGCTGCTGGCGCTGGCGTCGGATCGCGGCATGGTCGAGCTGGAGCCGTTTTCTTCGGCACAGGTCGCCCAGCTGCAGGCGATCTCCGACCAGTTCGGTGTGGAGGATGGTGCGCGTATCAAGGCGATCGAAGCGACCACCAACCACGACGTCAAGGCGGTGGAGTACTTCATCAAGGAGCGCATGGGCAACGATGCCGCGCTCGCCCAGGCGAAGGAGTTCGTGCATTTCGCCTGCACCAGCGAAGACATCAACAACCTGTCCTATGCGCTGATGCTGCGTGATGCACGCGATCAGGTGCTGTTGCCGACCTTCGACAAGGTCATCGCGCTGCTGCGCCAGCTGGCGCACGCCAACGCCGAGTTGCCGATGCTGTCGCGCACGCACGGCCAGACCGCGTCGCCCAGCACCCTGGGCAAGGAACTGGCCAATGTGGTGGCGCGCCTGGAGCGCCAGCGCAAGCAGCTCGCGGCACTGGAAATCCCCGGCAAGATCAATGGCGCCGTGGGCAACTACAACGCCCATGCCATTACCTACCCGGAAGTGGACTGGCGCGGTTTCTCGCAGCGCTTCGTCGAGAGCCTGGGGCTCGACTACAACGCCTATACGACGCAGATCGAGCCGCACGACGGCGTGGCCGAGTACTGCGATGCGGTGCGCCGCGCCAACATCATCCTGATCGATCTGGCGCGCGATATCTGGGGTTACATCTCGCTGGGCTACTTCAAGCAGGCATTGAAGGCGGGCGAAGTCGGCTCGTCGACCATGCCGCACAAGGTCAACCCGATCGATTTCGAAAACGCCGAAGGCAATTTCGGCCTGGCCAATGCCTTGCTCGGTCATTTTGCCGAAAAACTGCCGATCAGCCGCTGGCAGCGCGACCTCACCGACTCCACCGTGCTGCGCGCGCTCGGCACCGCCTTCGGCCACACGCTGGTAGCGCTGGAATCGTTGCTCAAGGGCCTGGGCAAGCTCACCGTCAATGCCGATCGCCTTGCGGCCGATCTGGATGCCAGCTGGGAAGTGCTGGCCGAGGCCGTACAGACAGTGATGCGTCGCTATGGTTTGCCCGAGCCGTATGAGCAGTTGAAGGCATTGACGCGCGGTCAGGGTATTACGCGCGAATCGATGCGTACGTTTATCGAAGGGCTCGCGCTGCCGGCCGATGCGAAACAGCGTTTGCTGGATCTGACGCCGGGCGGTTATATCGGCCTGGCTGTGCCGCTGGCCAAGGACATTTAAGAACCCCACCTACCCGTCGTCCCGGCGAACGCCGGGACCCAGCGTCTTTCGTCACGGTCGTCGCGATAACCAAGCGACAGCGCCACTGGACCCCGGCCTACGCCGGGATGACGAACAAAAACGAGATACCCAGCATGGCCAGCCCCACCCTCCCCATCGAAGTCCGCGGCAGCGCCAGACAGCCTCTAGGCATGTCGCCCGCGCAGTTTCTGCGCGACTACTGGCAGAAACGCCCGCTGCTGATCCGCAACGCCTTCCCGGATTTCCAGCCGCCGCTGGAACCGAACGATCTGGCCGGCCTGGCCTGTGAAGAAGCCGCCCTGTCGCGCCTGATCGTCCACGACGAAAAGCGCGACCGCTGGAGCGTCAAGACGGGGCCGCTGAGTGAGGACGACTTCTCCAAGACCCCGGACAGCAACTGGACGCTGCTGGTCCAGGACGTCGACAAGTGGGACGTGGACGTCGCCACGTTGCTCGAGTCGTTCCGCTTCCTGCCGAGCTGGCGCGTCGACGACATCATGATTTCCTATGCCGAGCCGGGTGGTGGCGTGGGTGCTCACGTCGATCAATACGACGTGTTCCTGCTGCAGGCGCTGGGCCAACGGCATTGGGCGATCAACGAAGACCCGAATGCGCCCAAGGATTTTCGCGACGACGTCGAACTGAAGCAGCTCAAAGTGTTCGAGCCCTCGCACGAATGGCTGTTGGAACCGGGCGACATGCTTTACCTGCCACCCGGCATCGCACACGACGGCGTCGCCTTCGGCGGCCCCTGCATGACGTTCTCGGTCGGCATGCGTGCACCATCGCAGGGCGAGCTCACCGGCGACCTGGCCGATTATCTGGCCGAGCGACTGACCGAAGACCAGCGCTACGCTGACCCCGACCTGGCACCGGTCAAGGCCGTGGGCGAAATCGACAAGCACGCGCTGGTACGCATCAAGGACTCGATGCCGATCGCCGCTGCGCTGGACGACGACACCCTGCGCGACTGGTTCGGCCGCTTTATTACCCGCTATCGCAGCGCGCAGACGCCAGCACCGGCCGACAAGCCGTTAACCGATGCCGGGGTGGCCAAGCTGTTCGACGGCGGCTGCGAGCTGCTGCGCCATCCGTGGTCGCGCTTCGCCTGGAGTCGCGGCAAGAACGGCTGCACGTTCTACGCGAATGGACATGCCTATCCGGCCACCGTGGAGCTGTCCGAGCAACTGTGTGCCGAGCGCGTGCTTGTGCCTGCACGCAAGGCCGCTGCGGCCGATCGCGCCTTGTTGCTGGCCTTGATCAACGACGGCCACCTGCTGGCCAAGAAAAAGAAAGCCCGCTGATGGATCCGGCCAGTGCCCCCAAGGAAACGCTATCGGTCGACAGCCAGGACGAACTGGCCTCGGCCCGGCTCACCCTGCTTCGCCAGGCCCGCTACCGTCTGGCGATCTATCAGCCCCTGCTGACCGCCAACGCGTTCAACAGTGCCGACGACATCGCAGAGCTCCGACGCATCGCCAGCTCGGGCCGCAATGCGTCGATCCGAATCCTCCTGCACGACCCGCAAGCCGCCCTGCGCGAAAGCCATCGATTGATCGCGCTGGCCCAGCGGCTGCCCAGCGTCATCTCGATTCGCGTACCGGTCGAAGAACACGACCTGGGCTACGGCAGCGCCTTCCTTCTCAATGATGCCGGCGGCTACGTGTTTCAGCCCGATGCCCAGCGTCCCCAAGGCCGCTCCGCTGTTGAGGACCGGTCGTCGCAGGCGCCCCTGTCGCAGCACTTCGACGAGGTCTGGGAGCGGGCCGAGCGCGCAACCGCCCTGCAGTCCCTCGACCTCTGAACGACCCGTCGGCCTTCACCGGCCTTCTGAGGGCTGAACGCCGATTCGCCGAAAGGCTGGGTTGCCTGTAAGGCAAAACAGCCATAAATCCGCGGCGCGAGCGCCGTTCTGACCAAGGTCGAACGCCCGGGACTCGAAATTTCGTCGCCGATCCCCACTTTTATCAACAATTCGGGTTGCCGCGTCGCAGCACCCCGGAGCTATAATTAACAGGATTTTTCGCCAGCGTTTTGGGTCCGTCAGGCCTGACACGCTGTCAGCCTCCCTTCCCTGCCGGTGGTGACGTGAGCACAAACCTGATTCGCGAGTTCTTCGAGTCCTCTCAACTCGCAGGCGGTAACGCCGATTATGTCGAACAACAGTATGAAGCTTGGCTCGCCGACCCCGCGTCGGTTCCCGCCGAGTGGAATCAATATTTCCAGACCTTCAAAGGCCGCGAGTCGGGGGACGTATCCCACACCGCGGCCATTGCGCGTATAGAGGCTGCACAAAAGCAGCGCTACGTGAATGGCAGCGGCGGTGGCGGCGTGGTAGCCGGCAGCGTGGACGATGCCCACGCGCGCAAGCAGGCTGGCGTGCTGCGCCTGCTGACGGCCTACCGCTCGCGCGGTCACCTGGCCGCCGACCTCGATCCGCTGGGCCTGACCCAGAAACTCGAAGCGCCGGATCTGGGCCTGGCCTTCCACGGCCTGACCGACGCCGACCTCGACACCGAGTTCGACACCAACAACTTCGCCGGTACCGGCCCGCGCATGAAACTGCGCGACCTGCTGGCTACGCTGAAAAAAGTGTATGCGGGCACGATCGGTGCCGAGTTCATGCACATCAGCAATCACGAGCAGCGCAACTGGATCTATACGCGTCTGGAGCAGGCAAATGGTTCGGCCAGCCTGGACAAGGGCGCCAAGCAACACTTGCTCGATAGTCTCACCGCCGCCGAAGGCCTCGAACGCTACCTGCACACCAAGTATGTCGGCCAGAAGCGCTTCTCGCTCGAGGGCGGTGACAGCCTGATTCCGATGATGGACGATGTGGTCCGCGCAGCGGGCGACAACGGCGTCAAGGAAGTCGTGATCGGCATGGCCCATCGCGGCCGTTTGAATGTGCTGGTCAACATCCTGGGCAAGCCGCCCAAGACGCTGTTCAACGAATTCGAAGGCAAGTGGGATCACCCGGACGATCCGGCCCACTCCGGCGACGTGAAGTACCACATGGGCTTCTCCGCCGACGTCAAGACGCCCAACGGCGGCGTGCACGTCGCGCTGGCGTTCAACCCGTCCCATCTGGAAATCGTCAACCCGGTCGTGGCCGGCTCCGTGCATGCCCGCATGACGCGCCGTCGCGACACCGAGCGCAAGCAGTCGCTGGCCGTGCTGGTGCACGGCGACGCGGCGCTGGCCGGCCAGGGCGTGAACATGGAACTGTTCAACATGTCGCAGGCCCGCGGCTTCAAGATCGGCGGCAGCCTGCACATCGTGGTGAACAACCAGGTGGGCTTTACCACCTCCAATCCGCAGGACGCCCGCTCCACTCTGTACTGCACCGACCTGGCCAAGATGGTCAACGCGCCGGTGTTCCACGTGAACGGCGACGATCCGGAAGCGGTGATCCAGGCCACCCGCCTTGCCTACGACTTCCGCAAGGAGTTCCGCAAGGACGTGGTGATCGACCTGGTCTGCTACCGCCGCCACGGCCATAACGAGGCCGATGAGCCGGCAGCGACGCAGCCGGTGATGTACCAGATCATCCGCAAGCGCCCGACCACGCGCGATCTCTACGCGCAGCAGTTGGTCAAGGAAGGCACGATCGCCGAGGGCGACGCCCAGAAGCAGTTCGACGCCTACCGCGACCGCCTCGAGGCCGGCGGCACGCTGGCCACGACGGCCGAAGATCTGCGCAACGATATCCCGGTCGACTGGGCTCGCTTTATCGGCGGCAAGCTGTCGACGCCGACCGACACCACGGTGCCCAAGGCCAAGCTGATCGAGCTGGCCAACAAGATCCTCGACATTCCCAACGACATCACGCTGCAGTCGCGCGTCGCCAAGATCTACGACGACCGCCGCAAGATGGCCGCGGGCGAACAGGCCGGCGATTGGGGTTTTGCCGAAAACCTCGCCTACGCCACGCTGATCGACGAAAACTACAACCTGCGCATGGTCGGCCAGGATTCGGGCCGCGGCACGTTCTTCCATCGTCATGCCGTGCTGCATGACCAGAAGGACGGCCACACCTTCATGCCGCTCACCAATATCCGCAGCGATGCCGATGTCGAAGTGATCGACTCGCTGCTCAGCGAAGAAGCGGTGATGGCGTTCGAGTACGGTCACTCCACCACCGATCCTTACACGCTGCATATCTGGGAAGGCCAGTTCGGCGACTTCGCCAACGGCGCCCAGGTGGTGATCGACCAATTCATCAGCTCCGGCGAATCGAAGTGGGATCGCCTGTGCGGTCTGGCGCTCTATCTGCCGCACGGCTACGAAGGCCAGGGACCGGAGCATTCCTCCGCCCGCCTCGAGCGCTTCCTGCAGCTATGCGCGATGGAGAACATGCAGGTCTGCGTGCCGACCACGCCGGCGCAGGACTTCCACATGATCCGTCGTCAGATGCTGCGCCCGACGCGCAAGCCGCTGATCGTGATGACGCCCAAGTCGCTGCTGCGCCACAAGCTGGCCGTGTCGACCCTGGACGAACTGGCCGAGGGTAGCTTTCAGCTGGTGATCGGCGAGCATCGCGACCTGCCGGCCAAGAAGGTCAAGCGCGTCGTGCTGTGCGCGGGCAAGGTCTACTACGACCTGCTCGAAGAAGCCGAAAAGCGCGAGATCAACGACGTCGCCATCGTGCGCGTCGAGCAGCTCTACCCGTTCCCGCGCGCCGAAGTGAAGGCCGAACTGGACAAGTACGCTTCCGCCAAGGAAGTGATCTGGTGCCAGGAAGAGCCGATGAACCAGGGCGCCTGGTTCCAGATTCGTCATCACCTGCAGGCCGTTGTCGGCGCCAAGCAGAGCCTGTCCTATGCAGGCCGCGCGCGCTCGGCAGCACCGGCTGCCGGTCACCTCAACACCCATGTCGCCGAACAGACGGCGCTCGTCGAACAGGCGCTGGTCGCGCCCGTCGGCACCGACCACTCCGCGGAGTAAGACAAGCATGTCCATCGAAGTCAAAGTCCCCGTCCTGCCTGAGTCCGTCTCCGACGCCACCATCGCTACCTGGCACAAGCAGGCCGGCGAAGCGGTGAAGCGCGACGAGAACCTGGTCGACCTGGAAACCGACAAAGTCGTGCTTGAAGTGCCCTCGCCCGTCGACGGCGTGCTGAAGGAACTGAAGTTCCAGACCGGCGACACGGTCAACAGCCAGCAGGTCATCGCCATCATTGAAGAAGGCGCCGCTGCTGCCGCGCCGGCACCGGCTCCTGCCGCGGCGGCTGCACCTGCACCGGCCGCTGCTGCGCCGGCTGCCAGCCACGCTGCATCGGGCGATCTTTCGCCCGCCGCACGCCGCGCCGCCGAAGAAGGCAAGGTCGACACCGCCGGTATCGCCGGCACGGGCCGCGACGGTCGCATCATCAAGGAAGACGTGGTCAACGCGCCGAAGTCGGCTCCCGCTGCTGCCGCGCCGGCCGTCAAGCCGACGCCGGGCTCGCGTCCGGAAGAGCGCGTGCCGATGACGCGCATCCGCGCACGCATCGCCGAGCGCCTGATGCAGTCGAAGAACTCGATCGCGATGCTCACCTCGTTCAACGAAGTGAACCTTGCCGAAGTGAGCAAGATGCGCAAGACGCTGGGCGAGCAGTTCGAGAAGTCGAACGGCGTGAAGCTCGGCTTCATGAGCTTCTTCGTCAAGGCCGCCGCCGAAGCGCTCAAGCGCCACCCGGTGGTGAACGCCTCGGTCGACGGCAACGACATCATCTATCACGGCTACCAGGACATCTCGATCGCCGTGTCCACCGACAAGGGCCTGGTGACGCCGGTGCTGCGCGACGTGCAGGACATGAGCTTCGCCGATATCGAAAAGGGCATCGTCAACTACGCCAAGAAGGCGCGTGACGGCAAGCTCGGCCTGGACGACCTGCAGGGTGGCACCTTCACCATCACCAACGGCGGCACCTTCGGTTCGCTGCTGTCGACCCCGATCGTCAACCCGCCGCAGAGCGCGATCCTTGGCATGCACACCATCAAGGAGCGCGCCATCGTCGAGAACGGCCAGGTGATCGCCGCCCCGATGATGTACCTGGCGCTGTCCTACGACCATCGCATCATCGACGGCAAGGACGCGGTGCTGTTCCTGGTCGATATCAAGAACCAGTTGGAGAATCCGCAGCGGATGTTGCTTGGTCTTTGAGCGCCCCGCTCAAAGACGAAATAGGTAACGAAGCTCTGGCGGCGAGCGTTGCGATGGTTCGCATGCTCGCCGTAACCCAAAAGCCGCTGCTCCCAAGCGCGGCAAGCATCAAGGAAACACCATGAGCGACAAATTCGACGTCATCGTCATCGGCGGCGGTCCCGCCGGTTATCACGCGGCCATCCGCGCCGCGCAGCTGGGCCTGAAAACGGCCGTCATCGACGCGTTCGTCGGCAAGGACGGCAAGCAGGCGCTTGGCGGTACGTGCTTGAACGTGGGCTGCATCCCATCCAAGGCGCTGCTCGATTCGTCCAAGCAGTTCTACAACATCGCGCATAACCTGCCGGTGCACGGCATCACGGTGGAGAACGCCAAGGTCGACTTGGGGCTCTTCATCGGCCGCAAGGACAAGATCGTCAAGCAGTTCACCGGTGGCGTGGCGCAGCTGTTCAAGGCCAACAAGATCACCAGCTACTTCGGCAAGGGCAAGCTGCTGAAGGGCAACAACGTCGAAGTCACCGGCAACGACGGTGAGAAGCAGACGATCAGCGCGACCAACGTGATCCTTGCATCCGGTTCGGTGCCGATCGAATTGCCGTTCGCCAAGTTCGACAACAAGTTCATCATCGACAACGCCGGCGCGCTGGACATCAGCGATGTGCCCAAGCGTCTTGGCGTGATCGGCGCGGGCGTGATCGGCCTGGAGCTGGGCAGCGTGTGGCGCCGCCTGGGTTCGGAAGTGACCGTGCTCGAAGCGCTGCCGGATTTCCTCGGTGCCGCCGATGCCGACATCGCCAAGATCGCGTTGAAGGAATTCGCCAAGCAAGGCCTGGCGATCAAGCTCGGCGCCAAGCTGTCCAAGGCCGAGGTGAAGGGCAACGAAGTGCACCTCACCTATAACGACAAGGACGGCGATCACGATCTGGTGGTCGACAAGCTGCTGGTGGCCGTGGGCCGCCGCGCCTACACCGACGGCCTGCTGGCCGACGACGTCGGCGTCAAGCTGGACGAGCGCGGTCGCATCGTGGTCGACGAGCATTGCCACACCGGCGTGGACGGCGTGTGGGCTGTCGGCGACGCCGTGCGCGGCCCGATGCTCGCGCACAAGGGCTTCGAGGAAGGCATGGCAGTCGCCGAATGGATCGCCGGCAAGGCCGGCCACGTCGGCTACGACACCATGCCGTGGGTGATCTACACCGAGCCGGAAATCGCCTGGGTCGGCAAGACCGAAAAGCAGCTCAAGGACGAAGGCGTGCCCTACAAGGTCGGCACCTTCCCGTTCGCTGCCATCGGCCGCGCCGTGGCGATGAACGAAGCCATCGGCCAGGTGAAGATGATCGCTCACGCCGAAACCGATCGTATCCTTGGCGTGCACATGGTCGGCCCGGGCGTGTCCGAACTGATCGCCGAGTGCGTCGTGGCGATGGAGTTCAAGGGCTCGTCCGAAGACCTCGCCCGCATCGTCCACGCGCACCCGACGCTTTCCGAAGCCGTGCACGAAGCAGCGCTGTCGGTGGACAAGCGCGCGATTCACAAGGGCAACTGAGGGATCGGTGCGCTATAAGTGCGCGAACATGGCCCGCTCGTGGCAACATGAGCGGGCTTTTTTATGCAGGAGTGAGTGGAGAGGAGTGAGGAGTGAGAGAAAAGCCGCGGTCTGCAGGCCTTCTGTAGGAGCGACTAAACCGGCTTTTTCTCTCACTCCTCACTCCTCTCCACTCACTCCTCTGAACCCGCCCCTCACTCCAAAGCGCCCGTCACCATGCAACCCACCGCCCTCTGCGTCTACTGCGGCTCCAACAGCGGCAATCATTCCGAATACACCGACGTTGCTGTCTCGCTCGGCACCGAAATGGCCAGGCGCAACATCAGCCTGATCTACGGTGGCGGCAAGGTAGGCCTGATGGGCACGGTGGCCGATGCGGTGCTCGATGCCGGTGGCAAGGCGATCGGCGTGATTCCGCGCCAGCTGGTCGAACGCGAAGTCGCCCACAAGGGCCTGACCGAGTTGCAGGTGGTCGACACCATGCATCAACGTAAGACGCGCATGTTCGAACTGGCTGATGCATTCGTCGCACTGCCCGGCGGCTACGGCACGATGGACGAGATGTTCGAAATGCTGACCTGGGCACAGTTGGGCCTGCATCGTTATCCCTGCGCGTTCTACAACGTGCGTGGCTATTACACGCCGCTGCGCGGCATGATGGATCACATGGTCGGCGAAGGTTTCGTGCGCAGCGAGCAGCGCGAAAACATATGGTTTGGCGAAGGCATGGACGCGATGTTCGACTGGATGAGCGCCTATCAGGGCGGCTATACACCCAAGTGGATCGACAGCAGTAGCGTCAAGGCCTGAAGAGGACCGAAGCATGAGCTTCACCGCATCGTTTCGCGCATTTCGCATTCATAACGACGCATCGGGTTATCGCGCCGGCGTGGAAACCATCGACGCCGACGCCTTGAGCCCTGGCGAGCTGCTGGTCGAGGTGGCCTACTCCTCGGTCAATTTCAAGGACGCGCTGGCCGGTACCGGCAAGGGCAAGATCCTGCGCCAGTACCCGTTGAACGGCGGCATCGATGTCGCCGGCCGTGTCGTCGCATCCACCGATCACAACTTCAAGGAAGGCGATGCGGTGCTGTGCACCGGCAGCGGTCTTTCCGAAACGCGCGACGGCGGCTACGGCCAATACATCCGTCTGCCGGCACAGTGGGCGATTCCGCTGCCGGCCCATCTGAGCCTGCGCGAAAGCATGATCCTGGGCACGGCCGGCTTTACCGCCGCGCTGGGCCTTTGGCAGATGGAGAACAACCGGCAGACACCATCGCTAGGCCCGATCGCCGTTACCGGCGCCACAGGCGGCGTAGGCATGCTGGCGATCGATATCTACTCACGTGCCGGCTACGAGGTACATGCAATCAGCGGCAAGACCGACCAGTTCGATGTATTGCGCGAACTGGGCGCCAGCGAATGCCTGGACCGCCACCAGCTGGCCTTCAGCGGCAAGCCGATGGACTCGGCCCGCTTCGGCGGCGCACTGGATAACGTCGGCGGCAAGATGCTGGCCGGGCTACTTCCTCTGATCCAACCCTATGGCAACGTTGCGGTTTGCGGTAATGCCGGCGGCTTTGCCTTCGACAGTACTGTGATGCCCTTCATCATCCGTGGCGTCAACCTGCTAGGCGTGGCCTCGGCCGGTACCGCTCGCGATATCCGTGAAGAGGTCTGGCAACGTCTGGCAACAGACTGGAAACCGCGCCATCTCGACCGCATTGCGACACGTGAAGTCGACCTGGACGGCTTGGCCGGGGTGTTCGAACCCATGCTGGCAGGTGAGTCATTTGGTCGTACCTTGGTACGTATTGGTCCCGATGCCTAGACAAGTGGCTTGGAACCCGCGATAAACGCAGCTTAGAATCACTGAAACAACTAGGGGAACTTATTCCTTATGGCACGCATCCTGATCGTCGACGATTCGCCGTCGCAGTTGCTTGGCATCAAGCGTATCGTCGAAAAGCTCGGGCATGAGGCGGTAACCGCCGAAGACGGCGCAGCCGGTGTCGAAGCCGCCAAGCGCGAAATGCCCGATCTGATTCTGATGGACGTGGTGATGCCCAACCTCAATGGTTTCCAGGCCACACGCACTATCAGCAAGGATCCGGGCACCGCGCACATTCCGATCGTGCTGGTCACTACCAAGGACCAGGACACGGACAAGGTGTGGGGTATGCGCCAAGGCGCGAAAGCCTATGTCACTAAGCCGATCAAGGAAGAAGAGCTGGTGTCGACGCTGAAGACATTGCTGCCTGCATAAACCGGCTTTGCTTCGATAAAAAAACGGCGCCAAGGCGCCGTTTTTTTTCGCTAACTGCGCGGGTCATACCCGCCAAACGCATCGCGCAAGGCTTCATACGCCTTGCGCTCTTCCTCGCTGGCTGCAGCGGGCGCCCGAATCGACAACTCGACCAATTGATCGCCTGGCGTCGTGCCCGGCATCCCCCGGCCCTTCAAGCGCAGCTTGCGGCCCGATTGCGAGCCAGCGGGAATGCGCAGGTCCACGGTGCCGGCCAGGGTCGGCACGGGCACCGTAGCGCCCAGGGCGGCTTCCCAGGGCGTGATCGGCAGGACGTGCAGTACGTTGTGCCCCTCGAGGCGGAAGCGGGCATCGTCGCGAATACCGACCTCCAGCAGCAGGTCGCCGCTGGGACCGCCGGCTTGGCCTGCATGGCCCTGCCCGGCGAGGCGGATGACCTTGCCCGGCTGAATGCCGGCCGGAATCTTCACTTCCAGCGTGCGCTCGCCGCCATGACTGTCCTGCAGTACCAGACGGGTTCGGCCGCCGTCGAAGGCTGTCTTCAGGTCGATCTGTACCTGCGCCTGCACGTCGCCGCCCCGGCGCGGCCGTGGCGCGCCGCGCCCGGCCGCTCCGCCGGCACGCGCGCCAAAGAGGCTTTCGAAAAAGTCGCTGAAGTCGCCGTGGCCCGAATCGCCAAAATCGAAACCCTGCCCGCCCTGTCCCCAGCCCGGCGGGGGACGGAACTGCTCGCCACCGCGATAACCGCCGGCGCGCAGCTGATCGTAAGCCGCGCGCTTTTCTTTATCGCGCAGCACTTCATTGGCTTCGTTAATCGCCTTGAACTTGTCTTCGGCGCCCGCTTCTTTGTTCTTGTCCGGATGATATTTGCGCGCCAATTTGCGATAGGCCGCCTTGATATCGGCCTCGCTGGCATCGGGCTTCACACCCAGGATGTCGTAATAATCTTTGAATTCCACCGCCGCTCCCCGGCCAATGCTTTAAGCACATGCAGCCTGCCGCAGACAATCGTCCGCGACAGGCCGTTCATGTCATTGCAGTCTACCCGCGAAAGCCAGGCGACCGTGAGCCGATCGCCTGGCCTCATGCCTTAAGTACAGGCCTATCAGTGCGCGGTATCGATCGCGATGCGGCGCGGCGCGGTCTGCGCACGCTTCGGGATCACGACCTCCAGCACGCCATGCTTGCCGCTGGCGGTAATGCCTTCGGCGTCGGCGCTTTCCGGCAGCGAGAAACGACGGTTAAAGCTGCCATAGGCTCGCTCGATACGAGTGAATTTCGCGCTCTGCTCGGTCTTTTCGGCAACGCGCTCGCCCTTGATGCTCAGCACGTTCTTGTCCATGCTCACTTCGATCGTCGCCGGATCGATGCCCGGAATATCGGCCAATATCACGAAGCGAGTGTCTTCTTCCTTGATATCCACGCGCGGCGCCCATTGGCCCGCGGACGGACTGGCAACGTCCGTCTCGTCGGTGCTCAAAAAGCGATCGAATGCATGACGCACATCGTTCAAGTTGCGCAGTGTGCCCCAGGTCAACTGAGAGGGAATGCGGTTCATCGGGTAACTCCTCAATAGGGTTGCGGCTGGTTGCCGCCTGACACAGGAAATAGGCGCTGGCCGGACAAATTCAAGACGACAGGGCCATGGACAGGCCCTACCATGCGCGTTGTTTTCCCTTCCTTCAGCGTGGCAACCATGAGCATCCAACCGGGCGAGACCCTCCCCGATACCGATATCTACCTGGCCGGCGAGACGATCGAACGCACCCGGACCGCGGACTTGTTTGCAGGTCGCCGCGTGCTGCTTTTTGCGGTGCCCGGCGCGTTCACGCCCACCTGCTCCAACAAGCATCTACCGGGTTATATCGAGCACATGCCCGCGTTCCGCGAGCGCGGTATCGACGTGATGTGCCTGTCGGTGAACGATGCGTATGTGATGCAGGCGTGGGGGCGGAATCAGCACATTCCCAACGATCTGCTGATGCTTGCCGATGGCAATGGGCAGTTCACGCGCAGCATGGGCCTGGAACTCGATGGCAGTGCTTACGGTATGGGTCTGCGCGCACGCCGGTTTGCGCTGTTTGCGGAAAACGGCGTAGTCAGGCTGTTGCAAGTGGAAGCGCCGGGTGAACTGAAGGTCTCGACCGCTGACGTCATGCTTGGCGCCATCTGATTTCCGCATGACACAGAACAAAAAACCCCGTTCTTGCGAACGGGGTTTGATGTAGAGCACTACAACGCTATCAATCCTGAGGCGTATCGGGCGACTCGGGAGCGGCCGACGGCTCCGCACCTTCTTCACCCGTTTCCTCGCCCTCACCCTCGGGCAAGGCATCGAGACGTACCACACCGACCAGGGCTTCGTCCGCCGGCAAGCGGATCAGCGTCACGCCTTGCGTGTTACGGCTGAGCTGCGATACTTCCGCCACGCGTGTGCGCACCAAGGTGCCCTGGTTGGAAATCAACATCAGCTCGTGTGCCTCGGTCACCTGGGTGGCCGACACCAGCGGGCCGTTACGCTCGGAGCACTGGATGCCGATAACACCCTGCGTACCGCGGCCCTTCTTCGGGAACTCGTCCAGCGTCGTGCGCTTGCCGTAACCACGCTCGGTCGCGGTGAGAATGTCGCCCTCGGCAGCCACGATCAGCGACACGACTTCGCTCTTGTCGGCAAGACGCATACCGCGCACGCCGGTGGCGGTGCGGCCCATCGAGCGGACTTCGCCTTCGTCGAAACGCACGACCTTGCCGTTCGACGCAAACAGCAGCACATCGCTATTGCCGTCGGTCAACGCCACATTGACCAGCGCATCGCCCTCGTCAAGGTTGATCGCGATCTTGCCTCGCTGCAGCTGATAAGCGAACTCGGTCAGCGGCGTCTTCTTCACCGTACCCTGGCGGGTGGCGAAGAAAACGAAGCGGTCATCGGTGTACTCATGCACCGGCAACACGGCCTGCACCTTTTCGCCTTCCGACAACGGCAACAGGTTGACCATCGGCTTGCCGCGCGTATTCGGACCCGATTCGGGCATCTGATAAACCTTCAACCAATACACACGACCGGTACTGGTAAAGGTCAACAGCGTGTCGTGGGTATTGACCACCCACAACTGCTCGACGAAATCCTCGTCTTTCAGCGCGGATGCCGAGCGACCCTTGCCGCCACGACGCTGTGCACGGTAAGTGCTGGCCGGCTGACGCTTCACGTAACCGGAGTGCGACAGCGTGACGACGACGTCTTCCGGCGCGATCAGATCCAGTACGTTGAGGTCTTCTTGCGAGTGCTGGATTTCAGTGCGACGCGCATCGCCGAACTCGCTCAGAATATTTTCCAGCTCTTCGCGAATCACCGCGAGCAGACGCTCGGGATCTTCGAGGATCTCGATCAAACCGCGGATCGTGTCGAGAATCTGGCGATACTCGTCCGACAGCTTGTCCTGCTCCAATCCGGTCAGGCGATGCAGACGCATCGCCAGGATTTCCTGCGCCTGGATATCGGATAGCTGATAGGTATCGCCCTTCAGGCCATCGCGCGGATCCATGTCTTCCGGGCGCGACATGTCCGCGCCGGACGCCGTGAGCATGGCGCTGACCAGGCCCGGCTGCCACTTGCGTGCGAGCATGCGTTCGCGCGCCTCGGCCGGCGAGGCTGACGTACGGATCAGCTCGATCATCTCGTCGATGTTCGCCAGCGCGACCGTCAAACCTTCGAGGATATGCGCGCGGGCACGGGCCTTGCGCAGATCGAAGATGGTGCGGCGGGTGACGACTTCACGGCGGTGGCGAATGAAGGCCTCGAGGATGTCCTTGAGGTTCAACAGCTGCGGGCGGCCATCGATCAGCGCCACCATGTTGATGCCGAAGGTGACCTGCAACTGGGTTTGCTGGAACAGGTTGTTCAGCACCACGTCGCCCATCGCGTCACGACGGATCTCGATGACGACGCGCATGCCGTCCTTGTCGGACTCGTCGCGCAGCTCGCTGATGCCTTCGAGCTTCTTTTCCTTGACCAGCTCGGCGATCTTTTCGATCAACCGCGCCTTGTTCACCTGATACGGCAGCTCGGTGACGATGATCGTCTCACGGCCGTTGGTTTCGGTCTCGATATCGGCCTTGGCGCGCACCAGGATACGGCCGCGACCGGTACGGTACGCCTCGATGATGCCCGACGAACCGTTGATGATGCCCGCCGTCGGAAAGTCCGGGCCGGGGATATGCGTCATCAGGTCTTCGATCGACAACGACGGATCGTCGATGAGTGCGATCGTGGCGGCGATCACTTCATTGATGTTGTGCGGCGGCACATTGGTGGCCATGCCGACCGCGATACCCGCCGAACCGTTGATCAGCAGGTTCGGCACGCGCGTCGGCAACACCAGCGGCTCGTGCTCGCTTTCATCGTAGTTCGGACCGAAGTCGACGGTTTCCTTGTCGATATCGGCCAGCAGCTCGTGCGTGAGCTTGGACATGCGCACTTCGGTGTAACGCATGGCCGCCGCGCTGTCGCCGTCGACCGAACCGAAGTTACCCTGGCCATCGATCAGCATGTAGCGCAGGGAGAACGGCTGCGCCATACGAACGATGGCGTCATAGACAGCCACATCGCCATGCGGATGGTATTTACCGATCACGTCACCGACCACGCGGGCCGATTTCTTATAAGGCTTGTTCCAGACATTGCCTAATTCGTTCATCGCGAACAATACGCGGCGATGTACGGGCTTCAGACCATCGCGAACATCCGGAAGTGCGCGGCCTACGATTACGCTCATGGCGTAATCGAGATAGCTCTGACGCATTTCGTCTTCGATGCTTACGCGAATGATTTCTTTGGCGAGTTCTGCCATCAATCGGTTCCCTGGAAGAAGAAAAAGGTCGCGGCACAGCGCCCCCGAGCGCATGCCCCAGCGACCTACAAATTCAGTGCGTGAAGTGTAGCACGAATGTCGTTAAAACGACACTATTTTTTATATATTAATCAATAACTTACAACGATGTTTTGGACTGCCGGAAAAGCATCCCGCGCGCTGTCGCGAAATTGACCAGCGCAGCCACCGCCGAACCTGCCGCAGTAGGCACCGCAGGCCATGGGCGAAGCGCCGGAATGGTCCATAAAAGCGCGGCGAAGACACCGTAATTGACCACCGCGCCGGCGCCCATCAGAGCCATCCAATGCAACCATTCGGCATGGGCCGAGCGGCCGCTGCTGCGCTCGGCAAACGTCTTGCGCCGGTTCCACCACCACGTCACGGTGGCCGCCAGCAGAAACGACAGCACGCGCGCAAGGTAGGGATTCCAGCCAAATGCGCCGACCAGCAGCTGCACCACGCCGGCATCGACAACCAGCCCAAGCACCCCGCCAACGGCGAACAGCATGAGCTCCTGGCGAAGTTTCACCGGCCGAACATCGCCAGCATCGCCATCGTATTGGGCCGCTCGATCACACCACGTTCGGTCACGATGGCGTCGATCAGGCTCGCTGGCGTCACGTCGAATACCGGATTCCAGGCATCGGCACCTTCGACCACGGTGCGCTGGCCGCCCAGCCCGAGCAGCTCGGTCGGATCGCGCAGTTCGATCTCGATGTCGTCGCCCGACACGGTGGCCATGTCGACCGTGGACGATGGTGCGACCACCATGAACTTCACGCCATGGTGTCGCGCGGCGATCGCCAGCTGGTAGGTGCCGATCTTGTTGGCGGTATCGCCATTGGCGGCGATGCGATCGGCGCCGACGATGACCCACTGGACAGCCCCCGAACGCATCAGATGCGACGCGGCGGAGTCGGCAATCAACTTGGCCGGAATGCCGTCGCGCACCAACTCCCACATGGTCAGGCGCGCACCTTGCTGCCAGGGCCGGGTCTCGCCGGCATAGACCTGTTCGATATGGCCATTGGCCACGCCAGCGCGGATCACACCCAGCGCCGTACCGTAACCGGCGGTCGCGAGCGAACCGGTATTGCAGTGCGTGAGCACGCCCGAGTTCGGCGCGATCAACGCAGCGCCCAGTTCGCCCATATGACGGTTGGCGGCCAGATCTTCATCCTGGATCGCCTGAGCCTCGCGCTCCAGCCGCCCAGCGTCCGCACCCGTGGCAATCACCGCCTTCATGCGATCGAGCGCCCACATCAGGTTCACCGCCGTGGGACGCGCCGCGCGCAAGGTGGCCAGGGCCGCGTCGAGCGACTGGCCCTGTTGGGCGGCAAGCACCACACCCCAGGCCGCGGCGATACCGATGGCCGGAGCACCGCGCACGGCCAGGTCCTTGATCGCCTGGGTGACCTGCAAGTAATCGCGGCAATCGAACCAGTGCTCTTTACGTGGCAGCAGGCGCTGATCGAGCAGGCGCAGGTGGTCACCCTGCCATTGGACGGCGCGGATGGTGTCGTGGGAGAGGGTCTTGGCGGAAGTATTCATTGGGTTATTTTACGGGATGGCGAGGCAGACCGGGGCCGAGTGCACAGCTATCCGGCGATGTTGCGGTCGCGACTGAAGTCGCGACCTTCCCGCTGCAAACACGCGGTTTTGGCAACACTCAACCCTGCGGCATCACCAGCCACAGGATCAGATAAAGCAGGATGCCCGAGCCACCGGCCAGGGTCAGGATGATCCAGATCACGCGCACGATGGTGGCATCCCAACCGAGATACTCGGCGACACCACCACACACACCCGCCAGCATTTTCTGGCTGCTCGAACGGCACAAACGTTTTTCGCTATTCATGCATACCCCTCTCGCTCTGAATCGTCAGTCCCTGGAACGCAGCCACTGGTGAATCGCCGGCGGCACTTCACGCTGCGCGCGGCCCGAGACGTAGATCCCGATATGACCGCCCTTGAAGGCCAGCTCGGTGTAGTCGGTCGTACCGACTTTCTTGGCCAGCGCCTTCGATGCGTCCGGCGGCACCAGGTGGTCCTGCTCGGCGAAGATATTCAGCACCGGCTGCGTGATCATGCCCAGGTCTACCGGCTTGCCACCGATGGTCAACGTGCCATGGACCAATTTGTTGCCCTGGTAGAAATCCTTGATGAATTCGCGGAATGCTTCGCCAGCCTGATCGGGCGAGTCGAAGATCCAGCGTTCCATACGCAGGAAATTTTCCAGCTCTTTCGGGTTATCGAGAATGTCCACCAGCGCGATATATTTCTGCTGGTTCAGGCGCACCGGCTTGAGCGTGAGGTAAACCCAGTTCATCAACTCGGCCGGGATATTGCCCATCGTGTCGACAAACAGATCCACGTCCAGGTTCTGCGTCCAGTGCGAAAGCATATTGCCCGGCGTCTGGAAATCGACCGGTGTCACCATGGTGATCAGGTTTTTCACCTTCTCCGGCTGCAGCGCGGTGTAGCACAGCGAGAACGCACCGCCCTGGCAAATGCCCAGCACGTTGATCGCGTCCAGGTTGTGGCGTTTACGCACCGCATCGACGCAGCGGTCGAGATAGCCGTTGATGTAATCGTCCAACGTCAGCCAACGGTCGGCGCCATCGGGGTAGCCCCAGTCGATCAGGTAGACATCCTCACCCTGCGCCAGCAAGTTACGCACCAGCGAACGATCGGCTTGCAGGTCGGTCATCCAGGCGGTGTTGACCAGCGCATACACGATCAGCAAGGGTGTTTTCGCCGTCGGCGCCTTGTCACCCTTGAAATGCCATACGGTGAGTTTGTCTTCGCGATAGATCGCTTCGCGCGGGGTATTGGCGTACTCCGGCTCGACCATGCCACGCACGTTGCTCAATCCCGCGGAAAGCTTTTGCTGGAAGCTACTTATTTCGGCAAGCAGGCTGGCCGGATCGAATTGAAAAGGTACGTTCATCGCGGTTCCTTACTTGCTGCGACGCGTGCCGGTCTTGGCGCCGGCCGTCTTTTTCGGTGCTGCCGAACGGGCCGGCGCAGGCTTTTTTGCCGTCCTTGCGGCGGTATCGGTTTTCTTTTGCGCCTCGGCGAGCTTGCGCTTGAGTGCGGCCACTTCGGCGCGCAAAGCGTCGGAGTTGTCGCCAGCATCAGGCTGCGTGGCTGCAGCCGCCGAACGAACTTCGCGGCGTAGTTCCTGCAGACGTTTGCCCAGTGCGGTGACTTCACTACGCGTAGGCAGGCCCAGCTCACGACATGCCGCTTCCAGCTGCTGTTGCTGCAACTGGCGCACGCGCATCTGCGCGTTGACCATGGCGCCGTAGACCTGTTTGAACTCCGTCGACAGTGCGATCTGCGCGTAGCATTCTTCCGCGGCATCCACCCAAAGGTCGTACAACGCCTTCAGCGAATCCACGTGTTTGCCGGTATTGGCCATCTCGGCAAGCTGTGCCTGCAAGCGCTCGAAACCTTGCGCGTTGGCTTGTTGGATCAGCGACTGATAGTGCGAGGCCGTCTCGGCATATTCGCGCATGGCTGCGGCGAGTGCCTGCTGCTGTAGCTGACGTTCACGCGTGAAGCCAAAAGCGGCGGAGGTATCGCCAAAGCCCGGCATCGAGCCGAAATTCGGCATGGCACCGAAGTTAGGCATCGCGCCAAAGTTAGGCATCGCATTGAAATTCGGCATGGCATTGAAACCCGACATGCCGGCAAGCCCTGGCATCGCACCCATACCGCTTTGTGCCTGCATCCAGTGCTGCCACTGCTGGAAAAAACTTTGCGCGGATGCACCGTCCAGCCCGGCAAACGCCTGAGTAAACGGCTGGCCGCCCATGCCGGCAAACAGACCCTGCATCTGGCGCTGCCAGTCATCGCCGCCCTGCCCCAGACCGCTGGTGGCGGCGCTGCGCAACCAGTCGGCATAAGCCTTGGCACCGGCCATGCTGCGTGTCATGAAGTCGTCCGCGCGGGTACTGGAACCCGACGGCGCGAATGGAGAAACAGCCGCGGGCTGTTGCTGCAAATAGCGCGTCCACGCGTCCCAGGATTGCTGCGCGAGTGCCTGGTAATCCTTTAGAAAATCGGTTGGCTGATCGGCCATGCTTGGGTCCTCCATCACATGAGGGCATGGTAGCAGCCAGGGGTTGCGGTTGCGTCACGGTTGGTCGCGACCAACTCGCTAAAACACCACCCTGCATGCAGGTACTCCCTTAAAACAAAAAGCCCGGTCGCGAGACCGGGCTTTTTGTCGATACGCTTTACGCCAGAACTTAAGCGTTGGCGTTCTCGTCTTCGGTGACGGCCTTCATGGACAGGCGGATACGGCCCTGCTTGTCCACTTCGAGCACCTTGACCTTGACGATATCGCCTTCCTTCAGCTTGTCGGAGACCTTCTCGACGCGCTCGTTGGAGATCTGCGAGACGTGGACGAGACCGTCCTTGCCCGGCAGGATCGTGACGAATGCGCCGAAGTCCATCAGCTTGGCGACCTTGCCTTCGTAGATGCGGCCCGGCTCGACGTCGGAGACGATCTGCTCGATACGCGCCTTGGCGGCGTTGGCTGCCTCGCGGTTGACCGAAGCGATCACGACCGTGCCGTCGTCGGTGATGTCGATGGTGGTGCCGGTCTCTTCGGTGATTGAGCGGATGGTGGCGCCGCCCTTGCCGATGACTTCGCGGATCTTGTCCGGATGGATCTTGATGGTGAGCAGACGCGGGGCGTATTCGCTCATTTCCGAACGCGGCTCGCTGATCACCTTGGCCATTTCGCCCAGGATGTGCAGACGACCACGCTTGGCCTGCTCCAGCGCCACCTTCATGATCTCTTCGGTGATGCCGTCGATCTTGATGTCCATCTGCAGCGCGGACACGCCATCGGCGGTACCGGCCACCTTGAAGTCCATGTCGCCCAGGTGATCTTCGTCACCCAGGATGTCCGACAGAACGACAAAATCGTTGCCTTCCTTGACCAGGCCCATGGCGATACCCGCCACCGGAGCCTTCAGCGGCACGCCGGCTGCCATCATGGCCATCGAGGAACCGCAAACCGAGGCCATCGACGAGGAGCCGTTCGACTCGGTAATTTCCGAGACGACGCGCAGCACATACGGGTACTGCTCCATCGTCGGCTTGACCGCCTGGACGCCGCGCTTGGCGAGACGGCCATGACCGATTTCACGACGCTTCGGGGCGCCGAAGCGGCCCGCTTCGCCCACCGAGAAGGGGGGGAAGTTGTAATGGAACAGGAAGGGATCCTTCGACTCGCCTTCCGGCGCATCGATGATCTGGGCGTCACGCGTGGTGCCCATCGTGACGACGACCAGCGCCTGCGTCTCGCCACGGGTGAACAGCGCCGAGCCGTGGGTGCGCGGCAACACGTCGACACGCGCGGTGATCTGACGCACGTCATCGAGCTGGCGACCGTCGATACGCACCTTGGTCTTGAGCACGCCGCTGCGCATCGTGGTGTATTCGATTTCGGCAAAGGCATTGCCGATATCCGCATCGGACCAGCCGTGATTCGCCGCGGTCTGCGCGATGCCGGTCTTGATGTCGCCCTTGAGCGCGCTGATGGCGTCGCGACGCTCCAGCTTGTCGCGGATCGCGAAAGCCTTTTCGAGACGGTCGCCAAGAATCGAATTGATCGAATCGAACAGCGCGTCGTTGCGCGCCGGGGCTTCCCAATGGAACGTCTTGCGGCCGGCTTCGGCCACAAACGCATTGATGGCTTCGATTGCCACCTGCATCTGCTGGTGACCGAACACCACGGCGCCGAGCATCACTTCTTCGGTGAGCAGCTTGGCTTCGGATTCGACCATCAGCACGGCGTTGTGCGTACCGGCGACGACCAGGTCGAGGTCGGAGGTCTTCAGCTCGGTAGCGGTCGGATTCAGCAGGTACTTGCCATCGGCGTAACCGACACGAGCAGCGCCGATCGGACCCTTGAACGGGATACCGGCCAGGGTGAGCGCAGCGGACGCGCCCAGGATGGCCGGGATATCGCCGTCGATCTCAGGATTGAGCGAGATGACCTGGGCGATGACCTGGACTTCGTTCTTGAAATCTTCCGGGAACAGCGGACGCACCGGGCGATCGATCAGACGCGAGGTCAGCGTCTCCTTTTCGGTCGGGCGGCCTTCGCGCTTGAAGAAGCCACCGGGGATACGGCCGGCCGAGTAGAACTTCTCGACGTAGTCGACAGTGAGAGGGAAGAAATCCTGCCCATCGCGCGCCTTGGAAGCAGCTACGGCCGTGACCAGGACAACGGTCCCGCCCATGCTGACCATGACTGCGCCGGACGCCTGGCGGGCGATTTCGCCCGTCTCCAGTGTGACTTCGTGATTACCGTACTGGAATGACTTGGTTACTTTCGCCACGTTGTGTGTGTCCTTGTCGATGTCGATTAGCGGCGCAGGCCGAGACGTTCGATCAGGCTCTGATAGCGGCCCAGGTCATTCTTCTTGAGGTAGCCCAGCAGCGACTTGCGCTGATTGACCAGCTTGAGCAGACCACGACGCGAATGGTGATCCTGCTTGTGGGTCTTGAAATGGTCGGTCAGGTGGTCGATACGGGCCGACAACAGGGCCACCTGGACTTCCGGCGAACCGGTATCGTTCGGCACGCGGCCGAAATCAGCAATGATCTTGCCGGTCTGTTCTGCAGTAAGGGACATGAGAATCTCTTCCTTAAAAGGCGATGCGAAGCTTGCGCAATGTCACTGGGATGACATTGCGCAAGCTTCGCCTTGTGAATGAATGATTTGGAACAAGCTGGCTATTCTAACGATTGATACACCTAGACAACAAGAGCATGACAGCTCCTGGACTAACAAATCGCTCCACCAGGCGGCAAATTGAAGCCGCGGGCGATGCGCAGCACTCCATCTTCCCGGATATCGGCCAGCGCCAGCAGGCGGCCGTCATCGGCAAAGACAGCGTACCGGGTCTCCTCGACCAACGGCTCGACCGGAATCTGACGCCCCTGTGAGACGGCAAAGCTCTGCTCCGCGTCCAACCGCAGCTGCGGCAGGTCGGTGAGGCCCTCGGCGATCGGCAGCACATGGGCCAGCAAGGCCGCGTCACCCTGCGCCGCGGCGGCCTGCAGGGTTTCGAGGGTGACCATGCGCGGCTCGCGAAAGGGCTCGACCCATAGGCGTCGCAGCGCCGTCAGATGCGCGCCACAGCCCAGGTCCTCGCCCAGGTCCACGGCCAGGCTGCGCACATAGGTGCCCGACCCGCACTCGACATAGAGCTTGAGCCGATCACCGGCCCGCTCCAGCAGGTCCAGGCGATAGATATCCACCTCGCGCGGTGGTGCAGCCACGTCCTCGCCACGGCGCGCCCTCAGGTACAGCGGCTCACCATCCTGCTTGAGCGCCGAATAGACCGGGGGTATCTGAGTGATGCGGCCACGCAGGCGTGACAGGGCCTGTTCGATCCGGGCTTCGTCCAGCTCAGGCACCGGGCGCTCGGCGACGATCTCGCCTTCCAGATCGGCCGTGGTAGTGGTGGCGCCCAGCCGGCATTCGGCCAGATAGGCCTTGCGCGAGCCCAGCAAGGTGCCAGCAACCTTGGTCGCCTCGCCCATGCACAGCGGCAGCAGGCCGGTCGCCAACGGATCGAGCGCACCGGTGTGCCCGCCCTTCTCCGCACGCAGCAGCTTGCGCACCGCCTGCAGGGCCTGGTTGGAGCTGAGCCCCAGGGGTTTGTCGAGCAGGACGATGCCGTGCAGGTTGCGGAATTTGATGCGCATTGAGCTAGGGAACGGGGAACAGGAAACGGACGGGCGCGTCTGGCCCAAGCCGATTATTCGTCTGTCGTCTCGGAACTGCCCGCATCGCCCGAATCGCGCAGCAACTGCTCGATCCGCTCGCCCTTGTCGACCGAGTCGTCGTACTTGAAGCGCAGCTCCGGCACGCGGCGCAGGCGCATCGAGCGCGACAGCTCGCGGCGAAATTCGACTTTCAGCTCGTTCAGCGCCTTGACTGCCTGCAACGATTGCTCGGGCATCAACGCGGTAACCCAGACGGTCGCCCAGTCCAGGTCGCGGGTGACTTCCACATCGGACACACTGACCGACGGCAGGCCGTGGTCGCGCACCGCGCTGTGAACCAGGAGGCCAAGCTCACGCCGGAGTTCGGCGCCGACGCGGTCGGTACGTTTGAAATCGCGTGAGGGCATAGAGCCTCCTTAAAAATTCTTTGGGGGTGGGAGACGGGTTGTGGGGGCGCGAAAACCGGCTGCCGCCGAAACGGCCAACGCCCCGACTTGCGAGGCGCGGGAGCATGCGCTCCCGCTACCCATCTCCCAACTCCGCTCTTACAGCGAACGAGCCACTTCGATACGTTCGAAGCACTCGATCTGATCGCCGACCTTGACGTCGTTGTACTGCTTCACGGCGATACCGCATTCCATGCCGTTGCGTACTTCGTCGACGAGGTCCTTGAAGCGACGCAGCGATTCCAGTTCGCCCTGGAACACGACGGTGTTGTCGCGAAGCACGCGGATCGGCTTGCTGCGCTTGACGTTGCCTTCGATGACCATGCAACCGGCCACCGCGCCGAACTTGGAGCTGCGGAAGACTTCGCGAACCTGCGCGACACCGATGATCTCTTCGCGCACTTCCATGCCCAACAGACCCGAAGCGGCCTGCTTCACCTGGTCGATCACGTCGTAGATGATCGAGAAGTAACGGACGTCGAGGCCCGCCGTATCGATCACCTTGCGTGCCGAGGCATCGGCACGGACGTTGAAGCCGATCACCAGCGCCTTCGAGGCGGCGGCGAGCGTGGCGTCGGACTCGGTGATGCCACCGACGCCGGCCGCGATCACGTTGACCTTCACATTCTCGTTGCCGATCTGGCTGAGCGATTCACGCAACGCCTGCACCGAACCCTGCACGTCGGCCTTGACCAGGATATTGAGCGTCTGCTGCTCGGCACCCTGGCTCATCTGCGCCATGATGTCTTCCAGGCGGTTGGCCTTGCTGACCATGCGCGTTTCGCGACGCTTCAACTGACGCTCGGCGGCCACTTCGCGCGCTAGGCGCTCGTCGGCCACGACCACGAAGTCGTCACCCGATTCGGGCACGCCGGACAGACCCAGCACCTGCACCGGGATCGACGGGCCGGCCGACTGCACGGTCTTGCCGTTCTCGTCGACCAGTGCACGCATACGGCCGTATTCGATACCGCAGACAACGAAGTCGCCGCGCTTCAACGTACCCTGCTGCACCAGCACGGTGGCGACCGGACCACGACCGCGGTCGAGGCTCGATTCGATCACCACACCCGAGGCCGGGCCGTCTTCGACGGCGGTCAGCTCCATCACTTCAGCCTGAACCGAAATGGCGTCGAGCAGTTCGTCGATACCCATGCCGGTCTTGGCCGATACCGGCACGAACGGCGTGTCGCCACCCCATTCTTCCGGGATCACTTCCAGTACGCCCAGGCCCTGCTTGACGTGGTCCGGATTGGCGTCGGACTTGTCCATCTTGTTGACCGCAACGATCAGCGGCACCTTGGCGGCGCGCGCATGCTGCACGGCTTCGGCCGTCTGCGGCATGACGCCGTCGTCGGCCGCAACCACCAGCACCACGATATCCGTGGACTGCGCACCGCGGGCACGCATCGAGGTGAACGCGGCATGGCCCGGGGTATCGAGGAAGGTGATGACGCCCTTGGGCGTTTCCACATGATACGCACCGATATGCTGGGTAATGCCACCGGCTTCGCCCGAGGCGACCTTGGTCCGGCGGATGTAATCGAGCAGCGAGGTCTTACCGTGGTCGACGTGACCCATGATGGTGACGACCGGCGGACGCGCGACCTTCTCGCCCTCCAGCTCGGCATTCTGGGTGTGTGCCGCGAGCGCCGCTTCGGCGTTGTCCTGGCTGACGTCGACCGGCTTGTGACCGAGTTCTTCCACCACCAGCACGGCGGTGTCGTGATCGATGGTCTGGTTGATGGTCGCCATGACGCCCATCTTGAACAGCGCCTTGACCACTTCCGAACCCTTGACCGCCATCTTGTTGGCGAGCTCGGCCACGACGTTGTTGTCGCCGATCACTACCTCACGCACGACCGGAGCGGTCGGACGCGAGAAACCATGCGTACCACTGGCTGCCTGCGTACCGCCACCACGGAAGTTGTCGCGGCTGTTGCCGCCCTTGCCGGGCTTGCCACGCTTGCTGGAGCGGCGCGCGCGGTCGGCATCGCTCAGATGCAGCTCACCGGAGGCGAAACGCTTGCCGCCCGGGCCTTCGTCGCGATCGCGCCCACCGCCACCGCCGCCATGACGCGGCTTGTTGCGTGCGTCGGCGTTGGCCGGGGCAGCAGCGTTGCCGGCTGCCGGGGCCGGCGATCCAGCCGCACGGGCAGGAGCGTGGGCCGGTGCGGCAGCAGGGGCCGGCGCGGGCGCGGGCGCCGGTGCAGGCACTGCCACCGGCTTGATTTCGCGGCGACGCGGCTCGTGAATGCGCGGCAGGATCATGCCCAGCGCCTTCGGGTCAATCTTCTGCGTCGGCATGACCAGCGTCTTGTCTCTATCTGCACGCGTGGGGGTCGGAGCGGCCGCAGGGGTCGCTTCGACGGCAGGGACCTGCGCTTCGCCCTGCGATTGGCGTGCGGCGGCTTCATCCGCTTCGCGAGCCCGCTCCTGGGCAGCCAGTGCCTCGGCTTCGGCCTGCTGACGCTGCAACTCGGCGGCTTCGGCCTGCTGGCGCTCTTCTTCGGCGCGCTGCTCCGCTTCCGCGTGGCGGCGGCGCTCGATTTCCAGGCGCTCGTTCTCTTCGTGGTCGCGCTGCTGCTGCGATTCCTGCAGCTTGCGCACGGCGTCTTCGCGCGTGGCATCGCCGCTGGCTTCCTCGGCGATCACGCTGCGCTTGACGTAGGTGCGCTTGGCGCGCACTTCCACGTTGACCGTCTTGGCGGCTGCGGCACCACGCCCGCCCGGAGTCGCGACTTTCAGTTCGCTGACCTTGCGGCGCTTGAGCGTGATCTGGCGCGGCGAGCTGTCGTCGGCCTCGACGGTGGCCTCGCTTTTACCGTGCGTACGGCGCAGAAAGCCCAGCAGTTTCACCTTTTCGGTGCTGCTGATGACCTGCTCCGGGTCGGAAAAAGGCATACCCGCTTCGGACAGCTGCGTCAGCAGCTTGTCGACCGGCATGCTCAATACCTGGGCCAATTGTTTAATCGTCACATCTGACATCGTGTTCTTTCTCCGCCGTTCCCGCGCTTATCGTCTGTACGGCTTGCCATACAGCCACCGCCATCCTTGGTGAGAGACATCGCAGTCTCTCTGGGCGCACCCATCCGAGGGTGCTGCCACCCGCGGTCAGCCACCTTTCTCCAGGCGCTCGATCATCGGCGCACGTGCAGCCATGATCAGCGCGGCGGCGCGCTCTTCGTCCATGCCGTCGATATCGATCAGGTCATCGACCGCGAGGTCGGCCAGATCGTCCAGTGTCACTACTTCACGTGAAGCCAGCACATACGCCGTGGCTTCGTCCATCCCGGGCAGGCCCAGCAGCTCGTCGGACGGCTGATGGTCTTCGATGCCCTCTTCCACCGCCAACGCCTCGGTCAGCAGCGCGTCGCGGGCGCGGGCGCGGAGTTCCTCGACGATGTCCTCGTCGAAGCCCTCGACGGCCAGCAGCTCGGCGCTGGGCACATAGGCGATTTCCTCGACGCTGGAGAAACCTTCCTGCACGAGGATGTTGGCGATCTCCTGGTCCACTTCCAGCTTGTCCATGAACAGCTGGCGGGCGGCTTCCTGCTCGGCTTCGCTCTTGGCGGTGACCTGGTCCTGGGTCATCACGTTGAGCTGCCAGCCGGTGAGCTTGCTGGCCAGACGCACGTTCTGGCCACCGCGGCCGATGGCCTGGGACAGCTTGTCCTCGGCCACCGCGATGTCCATCGAGTGCTTTTCTTCGTCCATGATGATCGACTGCACTTCGGCCGGCGCCATCGCATTGATGACGTACTGCGCCTGGTTCTCGTGCCACAGGATGATGTCCACGCGCTCGCCGTTGAGCTCGTTGGACACCGCCTGCACGCGCGAACCGCGCATGCCGATGCAGGCACCGATCGGATCGGTACGGCTGTCGTGCGCGACCACGGCGATCTTGGCGCGGTCGCCCGGATCACGCGCGCAGCCCTTGATCTCGACCAGGCCCTGGCCGACTTCCGGCACTTCGAGCTTGAACAGCTCCATCATGAATTCGGGGGCGGCGCGCGAGACGAACAGCTGCGGGCCACGCACTTCCGAACGTACTTCGTACAGGTAGCCGCGAACGCGGTCGCCGACACGGGCCGATTCGCGCGGAATCGTCTTGTCGCGCGGAATGAACGCTTCGGCGTTGCTGCCCAGGTCCAGATAGACATTGCCGCGCTCGACGCGCTTGACGATGCCGGTGATCAACTCGCCGACGCGATCCTTGAACGCATCGACCACCTGCTGGCGCTCGGCTTCGCGCACGCGCTGCACGATCACCTGCTTGGCGGCCTGTGCAGCAATGCGGCCGAATTCGGCATTTTCAATCTGCTGTTCGATGTATTCGCCGATCTGCGCGTCTTCGCGCTCGTCCACGGCGTCCATCAGGCGCAGCTGGTGGAACGGGGATTCCATCTCGCCGTCGTCGGCAATGATTTCCCAACGACGGAAGGTCTCGTACTCGCCGCTCTGGCGATCGATCGACACACGGATATTCGGATCTTCGTCCGGATAGCGCTTCTTCGCGGCCGACGCCAGCGCCGCTTCCATCGCCTGGAAAATCACTTCGCGCGGCACGCCTTTTTCGTTGGCAACCGCATCGACAACCAACAATAATTCTTTGCTCATTGCAGCAACTCCATCGACGCCGCCTAGCGTCCGATCGCTCTAGTTGAATTACTTCTTCGAAGCCTTCTTAGTCGCCGGCTTCTTGCCACCCGGCTTGGGCTGCGGCACATAACCGAGCGCCACCCAATCAGGCACCACGCGCGCGCTTTCCACCGCCGAATGCTCGAAATCGAAAGTCTTGCCTTCTGCCTCGAGCGAAATCCGCTCGCCTTCCACTGCCAATACCTTGCCTTTCAGGCGGCGACGCCCTTCCAGCGGCGCCTTGAGCAGCAGTTTCACTTCTCCGCCCACGTATTTAGCGAACTGCGCCGCAGTAAACAGCGGCCGATCGATACCCGGCGAAGAAACTTCCAAAAGATAATGGCCGGGAATCGGATCTTCCACGTCCAGCATCGCCGACAGCTCGCGGCTGGCCGCCTCACAGTCGTCCAGACCCACTTCACGGCCTTCGACGTCCAGATAGACGCGCAGAGTACTCTGCCCCTGCGACGGGGTGAACTCCACGCCGATGCATTCCAGCCCCAAATCGGCCAAAACCTCGGTAAATCGAGTTGCGAGTGCCTGCGTATCCATAAAATTTCCAGTCGCCAGAAACGAAAAATGGGCTCAAGCGGCCCATTCCCTGCCCTCAGTGAGAGCGTCCTCGCCGATGTCCCGACTCGTCCAGATGCTTCCCGGGCACCGGCGCCGCTAGCTTGAAAGATAGCTGTGACGCTCATGCGACGCATCCTTGCGCCCAACAAAAAAGCCTCACGAGGAGGCTTTCTTGTTCTAAGAAAGATCCTGGTAGCGGGGGTAGGATTCGAACCTACGACCTTCGGGTTATGAGCCCGACGAGCTGCCAGACTGCTCCACCCCGCATCAGAGTTCGAGAAGTCTAACGACATGGCCGATTTCTTGCAAGTTGTTTCGTGAATTTTTTTCACAAAAACGTAAAATTGCTTATGCGCCCGATGAACAAATTCAAAAAAAAGCCCGCAATTTGCGGGCTTTTTTAAATCTTTCAGCAAGTACGCTTATGCGCCAAATGCACTACGGCACCAGGCAAGCAACGGGCTCGAACCAAAACCCAGCGCGAGCAAGGCCAGCGCATTGATCGACAGCACCAGACGCAGCGATACGTCGCCCTGCACCTTGATCTCCGTACCTTCCACCGGCTGGTCGAAGTACATCACCTTGACCACGCGCAGGTAGTAATACAGACCGATGATCGCGAACACCGCACCCACGATGGCCAGCCACATCATGCCGGCGTGGATCGCGGCCTGCAGCACCAGCAGCTTGGCGAAGAAGCCGAACAGCGGCGGTACGCCGGCAAGCGAGAACATCACCAGCATCATCAGGAACGCCATCCACGGCGAACGGCGGTTCAAGCCCTTCAGGTCGTCGATGTTCTCGCACTCGAAACCGCTGCGTGCGAGCGCCAGGATCATGCCGAAGGCCGCGGTACCCATCAGCGTGTAGCTGATCGCGTAGAACATCGCCGCGGCGTAGCCTTCCGGCCCGGCATTGACCAGGCCGAGCAGCAGGTAACCCATGTGCGAGATGGTCGAATACGCCAGCAGACGCTTCAGGTTGGTCTGCACGATGGCAACCAGGTTACCGATCGCCAGCGACAGCACCGCCAGCGAGGCCAGCAGCGGCTGCCAGTAATGCGACAGGTCACCCAGGCCCGAATCCAGCAGGCGGTAGGCCATACCGAACGCGGCCAGCTTCGGCGCCGAGCCGATGAAGATGGTCACGGCGGTCGGCGAACCCTCGTAAACATCCGGGATCCACATGTGGAACGGGGCGGCGCCGAGCTTGAAGCCGATGCCGACGATCATGAACATCATGCCGAACAGCATCAGGTTGGGCATGTCGGTATGCGCGGCGGCGGCATGCAGCTGATGCAGATCCAGCGTATGCGCGGCACCGTAGACCATCGACATGCCGTACAAGAGCATGCCCGAGGCCAGAGCGCCCAGCACGAAGTACTTGATCGCTGCCTCGGAGGACAGACGCGAATCGCGATTCAGTGCGACCAGCGCATACGAGGACAGCGTCAGCAGCTCCAGACCCAGGTAGATCGTCACCAGGCTACCGGCCGAGACCAGCAGCATGATGCCGATCACCGCGAAGATCATCAGCGTGTAGAACTCACCGACGAACAGCTTGCGATCGGTCAGGTACGGGCGACCGTAGATAAACACCAGCACGGTGGCGAGCAGCGCGAAGACCTTGAGTATCTCCGACACGCGGTCGCGCACGAACATGCCGCTGAAGGCGTTGACGCTCACATCCGGCTGTTGCGCCACTACCAGGTAGATCCCGACCAGCAGCACCGCGATCGACATCCAATGCAGCGTCCCGCGCTGCGAGGGCTTCATGAAGGCATCGATCAGTAGCAGCAAGCACGCGGCAACCGTCAGGTAGGCCTCGGGCAGCAGGATCAGAATGTCATTGAGATTTGGAAGATTCATGATCAGCCCTGCTTAAACCTTGTGATTGGCCAACTGCTGCACGAGCTGCGTCACCGAAGCGTCCATCAGGTGAATCAGCGGCTGCGGCCACACGCCCAGGGCGATGACCGCCGCGGCGAACGCGATCAGCACAAAGGCTTCGCGGCCGTTGATGTCTTTCATTTCGGCCACGTGCGGATTGGTGACTTCACCCCACAGCACGCGCTTGACCATCCACAAGGTGTAGGCGGCGCCGATGATCAGGGTGAAGGCTGCGAACAAGGCGATCCAGGGGTTGGCGCTGAAGCTGGCCAGGATCACGAAGAACTCGCCGACGAAACCGCTGGTGCCCGGCAGACCGCTGTTGGCCATCGCAAACAGCACATAGAAGAAACCGAACCAGGGCATCACGTTGATGACGCCGCCGTAGTCCTTGATCTGACGCGTGTGCAGGCGGTCGTAGAGCACGCCGATGCACGAGAACATCGCGCCGGAGACGAAGCCGTGCGAAATCATCTGCACCATCGCACCCTGCATCGCCAGATTGCCGGCATCCAGGTTGTTGTGCTCGCGCACCAGCAGGAACGCCACGAAGATACCCAGGGTGACAAAGCCCATGTGCGCCACGGACGAATACGCCACCAGCTTCTTCATGTCCTCCTGCACCAGCGCGATATAGCCGATGTAGACCACCGCGATCAAGCTGAGCGCGATCACCAGCCAGGCGTAATACTCGGACGCATCCGGCACGATCGGCAGCGAGAAACGCAGGAAACCGTAGCCGCCGATCTTCAGCATCACCGCGGCCAGCACCACCGAACCGCCGGTGGGCGCTTCCACGTGGGCGTCCGGCAGCCACGTATGCACCGGCACCATCGGGACCTTCACTGCAAAGGCCAGCAGGAAGGCGAAGAACAGCCAGCTCTGCTCCTTCATGCTCAGCGGCTGCGCCGCCCAGGTGGCCAGGTCGAAGCTGCCGCCGGTCTTGTTGTACAGGTAGATCAGGCCGATCAACATGAAGATCGAGCCGAGGAAGGTGTAGATGAAGAACTTCAGCGTCGCGTACACGCGGCGCGGACCACCCCACATGCCGATCAGGATGAACATCGGGATCAGCATGGCTTCGAAGAACACATAGAACAGCAATGCGTCCGTCGCGCAGAACACACCGATCATCAGGCCTTCGAGCACCAGCATGGCCGCCATGTACTGATGCGGCTTGTCCTGGATGACCTCCCAGGCGCCGACGATCACCAGGATGCCGACAAAGGTGGTCAGCAGAATCAGCGCGACCGAAATGCCATCCACGCCCAGGGCGTAGTGCACGTTGATCGAGGTGATCCAGCTGTAGTTTTCGACCAGCTGCTTGGTCGCGTCACTGGCATTGAAGTGCGGCAGCAGCATCAGGCTGACCACGAAGGTCAACATGGCGACGAGCAGCGAGAGCCAGCGCGCCAGGTTCGGACGGGCCGAACCGGCAAGCAGCACCGGTATGGCACCGACGACGGGTAGCCAGATCAGCAGGCTGAGCAAGTAATTGGACATGGAACGTTTCCCTTATTGCCCGACCAGCCAGTACCCGCCAAGCAGCAGGATCAGGCCGAGAATCATCGCGAAGGCGTAGTGATAGAGATAACCGGACTGCAAACGGCGCGCGACCGAGGCGATGCGCTGCACCAGCGAAGCGGAGCCGTCGACCACGATGCCATCGATCACCGCGGTATCGCCGCCCTTCCACAACGCGCGCCCCAGCGCCACGCCGCCCTTGGCGAACACGGCGAAGTACACATTGTCGATCCAGTACTTGCGATCCAGCACGGTCCACAGCGGCTTGAGCCACGACTTGATCCTGCCGGCCATGGCCGGGTTGAACAGGTAGATGTAGGTCGTGATGATGAAGGCGAGCGCCACCAGGATAAACGGCAACTGGGTGAAGCCGTGCAAGGCCATGGCGAACGAGCTGGTGAACCCTTCGCCCACCTTCTCCAGCACGTCGTTGCCTTCGTGCAGACGGATGGCATCGCCGAACCAGTGGCCGAACAGCATCGGCTGGACCGCTAGGTAACCGATCACCAGCGACGGAATCGCCAACAAGATCAGCGGCAAGGTCACCACCCACGGCGATTCTTTCGGCGCATGATGCAGCACGCCCGACTCGTGGTGATCATGATCATCATGATGCTCATCGTGATGATCATGAACGTGCCCATGGTCGGAAACGACCTTGAAGCGTTCCTTACCATGAAAGGTCAGGTACATCTGGCGGAACGTATACAGCGCAGTGACGAAGGCGCCGGCCATCACGCAGAAATGGGCATAGGTGGCGCCCCAGCGATGCGACTCGCCCACGGCCTCGATGATCGCGTCCTTCGAATAGAAACCCGCGAAGAACGGCACGCCACACAAGGCCAATGAACCGATCCACATGGTGATCCAGGTGATGGGCATGTACTTGCGCAGGCCGCCCATGTAGCGCATGTCCTGCTCATGGTGCATGGCGATGATCACCGAACCCGCGCCCAGGAACAGCAGCGCCTTGAAGAAGGCGTGGGTCATCAGGTGGAACACCGCGCCGGCATAGGCCGAGACGCCGAGCGCCACGGTCATATAGCCCAGCTGCGACAGCGTCGAATATGCCACCACGCGCTTGATGTCGTTCTGCACGATACCGATCAGGCCGGTGAACAAGGCACCCGTCGCGCCGATGATCATCACGAAGCTCAGTGCCGACTCGGACAGTTCGAAGATCGGCGACATGCGCGCGACCATGAAGATGCCGGCGGTCACCATCGTCGCTGCATGGATCAGTGCGGAGATCGGGGTTGGGCCTTCCATCGAGTCGGGCAGCCACACGTGCAGCGGCACCTGGGCGGATTTACCCATCGCACCGATGAACAGCAGGATGCTGATCACCGTGGCGGCATCCCACTGCGTATTGGCCGTGATATGCAAGGTGCGACCGATCAGGCTGTCCGCATTGGTGAAGGCCGTGGCGTAGTCCAGCGTACCCAGGAAATACAGGATCGCCGCGATACCCAGCAGGAAGCCGAAGTCGCCCACGCGGTTGACCAGGAAGGCCTTCAGGTTGGCGAAGATCGCCGTCGGGCGCTTGAACCAGAAACCGATCAGCAGGTAAGAGACCAGGCCCACCGCTTCCCAGCCGAAGAACAGCTGCATGAAGTTGTTGCTCATCACGAGCATCAACATCGAGAAGGTGAACAGCGAGATGTAGCTGAAGAAGCGCTGGTAACCGTCGTCATCGGCCATGTAGCCGATGGTGTAGATATGCACCAGCAGCGACACGAAGGTAACCACGACCATCATCATGGCCGACAGCTTGTCGATCATGAAGCCGACGCTGGCGCTGAACTTGCCGATCTCGAACCAGGTGTAGATGTTGTGGTTGTAGATCTCGGCGCCGGTGCACATCTGGTACAGCACGTACATCGACAGTGCACACGAGACGGCCACGCCCAGGATGGTCGCGGTATGCGAACCGGCGCGGCCTATGAAGCGACCAAGAAAGCCGGCGAGCAGACAGCCGACCAGCGGCGCGAGCGCGATGACCAGCAGAATGGAGGTAGACAGTTGCATCGACTCAACCCTTCATGCTGTCGATTTCGGCGATATTGATCGTGCTGCGATTGCGGAACAGCAGGACCAGGATCGCCAGGCCGATCGCGGTTTCCGCCGCGGCCACCGTGAGAATGAAAAACACGAACACCTGCCCCGCCGGATCGCCGATGAAGCGCGAGAACGCGACGAAGTTGATGTTCACCGCCAGCAGCATCAGCTCGATCGACATCAGCAACACGATGACGTTCTTGCGGTTGATGAACAGGCTGGCCACCGCGATGCAGAACAGCACCGCACCCAGCACGATGAAATGCGAAAGCGTGATCATGGGGTGGACTCCTGTTGCGGCGACGTCGCGGCCGGCTGTTCGGCGGCCATCTTGATCAGGCGCACGCGGTCACGCGGATTGATGCTGACCTGCTGCAACGCCGTCTGATGGCGCACGCCACCACGATGGCGCAAGGTCAGGGCCACCGCAGCGACCACGCCCACGGTAAGAATCAACGCGGCGATTTCGAACGGCAGCAGGAACTGCGTGTACAGCGCCTTGCCCAGCCACTCGGTATTGGAGAGGCCGGCTGCGGTTGCGGGGTTGGCACCCATCACCTGGGCGTGCATCGCACGCACGCCGATCAGCGCCAGCATCTCGCCCAGCATGACCAGGGCCACGATGATGCCCACCGGCAGGAACTTGATGAAGCCCTCGCGGACGTTTTCCTTGTCGATGTCCAGCATCATCACCACGAACAGGAACAGCACCATGACCGCGCCGACGTAGACGACGATCAGGGCGATGGCGAGGAATTCCGCCTCGGCCAGCAACCAGATGCAGGCCGTGCTGAAAAAGGTCAGCACCAGCGACAGCACCGCGTGCACTGTATTTTTCAGGGTGATCACACCGAGCGCCGCGATGATGGTCACCGCGCCGAAGGCGTAGAAGCAGATGAGTTGGAACAATTGCGGATCGATCATGATGTCCCGTCCTCAGCGATACGCGGCGTCTTGCGCGCGAGCTGCCGCGATGTCCTTCTCGAAGCGGTCGCCGATGGCGAGCAGCTGCGGCTTGGTCACCACGTTCTCGCCGCGATGCTCGAAGTGATATTCGTGCACGTGCGTTTCCACGATCGAGTCGACCGGGCAGCTCTCCTCGCAGAAGCCGCAAAAGATGCACTTGAAAAGATCGATGTCGTAACGCGTGGTGCGGCGCTGGCCGTCACCCGGGCGCGGTGCCGAGTCGATGGTGATCGCCAGGGCCGGGCACACCGCCTCGCACAGCTTGCACGCGATGCAGCGCTCTTCGCCGTTGGGATAACGACGCAACGCATGCAGACCGCGGAAGCGGTTCGACTTGGGGATGTGCTCCATCGGGTAGCGCATCGTGTACTTCGGGCTGAACATGTAGCGCATGGTCAGCGCCATGCCCTTCAGCAGCTCGATGAGCAGGAGGCTCTTGAAATAGTGAGTTACGCGAGACATGGCTTTTTTTAAGCTCCCGTGCCGATGCTGACCCAGCCGAAATACTTCATGCAGCCGGCTACCAGGACCCATACGATCGTGATGGGGATAAAGACCTTCCAGCCCAGACGCATGATCTGGTCGTAGCGGTAACGCGGGAAGCTGGCGCGGAACCACAGGAACATGAAGGCGAACACGAAAGCCTTGATGAACAGCCAGAGGAAACCGCCCTGCCCGATGAAGCCCCATGAGGTCGGGAACGGCGACAGCCAGCCGCCCATGAACAAGGTGGCCGCCAGGAAGCTGACCAGGATCATGTTGGCGTATTCGGCCAGGAAGAAGATCGCAAACGCCGAACCGGAATATTCCACGTGGAAACCGGCGACGATTTCCGACTCGCCTTCGGCCACGTCGAACGGCGCGCGGTTGGTTTCGGCTACGCCCGAGATGAAATAGATGATGAAGACCGGCAGCAGCGGCCACATGAACCAGTCGAAGACACCCTTGTGACCGGTCTGCGCATGCACGATGTCGGTCAGGTTCAAGCTACCGGCGAGCACCAGCACGCAGACCAGGCACAGGCCCATGGCCAGTTCATAGGAGATGACCTGCGCGGCCGAACGCATCGCACCAAGCAGCGCGTAGCGCGAGTTGGATGCCCAACCGGCCAGGATGATGCCGTACACGCCCAGCGAGGTCATCGCCAGCAGATAGAGCACACCTGCATTGACGTTGGCGAGCACCATTTTCTCGCTGAACGGAATCACCGCCCACGCGGCCAGCGCGGGAATCAACGCCAGCAAGGGTGCGAGGTAGTACAGGAACTTGTTCGCGCTGGTCGGAAGGATCACTTCCTTGATCAGCAGCTTGACCACGTCGGCGAAGGCCTGCAGCAAGCCCAGCGGACCGATCTTGTTCGGTCCCATGCGCACGTGCATCCAGCCGATGACCTTGCGCTCCCAGTACACGAACATCGCCACGCCGATGATCAGGGGCAGCACGATGCAAATGATGTAGACCAACGGCCAAACCAGCTGGTTGAGGATCTGCTCCATGGTTTACGCCTTGCTCAAGGTGATGGCCGCGCCGTACGGCGGCAGCGTGGCGGTGTCGTTGTGCGCGGCCTCGATCCACACCGTGCCATCGGGCACCGTGCTGTCGATCGCCACCGGCAAGGTCACGCCGGCGATGGTTGCCTTGCCACCATCGGCCAGGCCCTGGCGCTGCGCTTCAGCCGCGCTCAGGCGAATGGCCGGTGTGCGGTTGAGCGGATGCTCGCCCAGTGCCTTGGCACGACGCAGCACCGCGTCGGTGCGGTAGATCGGCCAGGTGGCCAGACGGCTCAGACCGTTGAAGGCCTGGCGTGCGGCAACCTCGCCACGCGCGGTGTGCGCGCGCTCGGTGATGCCTTCACGCAGACCGGCCAGATCGTCGAACTCGAAGCTGGCCACCTTCAACAGGCCGCCCAGTGCACGCAGCACCTTCCAGCCCGGACGCGCATCGCCCGGTGCCTGCGAACCGGCGCCCACGCTCTGCACCATGCCGTCGACGTTGACCAGGGTCGCGTCGATTTCCGGCAACAGGCCGATCGGCAGGATCACGTCGGCGACATCGCGCAACACGGGGCTGGCGTAAGCGCTGAATGCGACAACCTGTTCGGCGGCATGCAAGGCCTTGAGCACCGCGGTGCCATCGGCGAAATCGTGCGGCGGCTCGGCGCCGTACAAGACGTAAGCCTTGCGCGGCTGCGCCAGCATCGCCTGCGCATCGAGCCCGCCATTGGCCGGCAGCACGCCGACACGGGCGAGACCGATCGCATTCGCACCGACCGGAAGTTCGTTGTAACCGGCGCCCGTGGCGTCGGCGATGAAGCGTGCGATCGCGCGCAGCCACGAAGCCTGCGGATGCGTGACGGCGGCTTCGCCCACGATCACGGCAGCATGGCCGGACTTCAGCGCGGCAATCGCAGCGCGTGCCTTGTCGGTCACTTCCACGTTCGCGGCGGCGTCCGTCGCGAACGACGGCAACGTCGCGCCGCCTTCTGCGGCAGCCTTGGCCACCGCCAGCAACGCATCGACCAGATGCTGCGGCGCGACCACGGCTTCATGGGCCAGCGGATAGTTGAAATCGAACTCGGCCGGATTGACCGCGAAGACCTTGGCGCCCTTCTTCACTGCCTGATGCACGCGATGATTGACCAGCGGCAGTTCGTGACGCAGATCCGAGCCAACCAGCAGTACGGCCTTGACCTTGTCCAGCGAGGCCACTGGCGTAGCGAACGTCTGTGCGACGGCATTGTCGGCAAAGTCCTGCTGACGCAGGCGATGGTCGACATGGGCGCTGCCCAGGCCACGCGCCAGACGCATCAGCAGATCGCCTTCCTCGTTCGAGGTGGCCGGATGCACCAGCATGCCCAGCTCGCTGCCCGGCACCTTCTTCAAGGCCTCGGCGGCGACGGTAAGCGCGTCTTCCCAGGTGGTCGCAGTCCACTGACCGTTACGCTTCACCTGCGGCGCGCGCAGACGGTCTTCGACGTACATGCCCTGGTGGCTGTAACGGTCGCGGTCGGACAACCAGCATTCGTTGACCGCTTCGTTGTCGCGCGGCACGGTACGCAGCACTTCGCCGCGGCGCGTGTGCAACCACAGGTTGGAACCGAGCGCGTCGTGGTAGGCCACCGACGGCTTGGCGACCAGTTCCCAGGCGCGCGCCTGGAACTGGAACGGTTTGTTGGTCAGTGCGCCGACCGGGCAGACGTCGATGATGTTGCCCGACAGCTCGGTTTCCAGCGTCTTGCCGATGTAAGTACCGATCTGCAAGTTGTCGCCGCGGCTCATACCGCCGAGCTCGTAGGTGCCGGCGATTTCGCTGGTGAAGCGCACGCAGCGCGTGCACTGGATGCAGCGGGTCATCTCGGTAGCGACCAGCGGCCCGATGTTTTCATCGGCGATGGTGCGCTTGCGCTCGGTGTAGCGCGACACGCCGCGGCCGTAGCCGAGCGAAACGTCCTGCAGCTCGCACTCGCCGCCCTGATCGCAGATCGGACAGTCGAGCGGATGGTTGATCAGCAGGAATTCCATCACGTCGCGCTGGTACTTCAGCGCGGTAGCCGAACGGGTCTGCACCTTCATGCCTTCGGCCACCGGAGTGGCGCAGGCCGGCTGCGGCTTGGGCATGGGCTTGCCGCCCATTTCCACTTCGACCAGGCACATGCGGCAGTTGGCGGCGATCGGCAGCTTGCGGTGATAGCAGAAACGCGGAATCGCGACGCCAATGGCGTCGGCCGCTTCGATGATCATCGCACCCTTGCGAATCTGCGTGGGCTTGCCGTCGATCTCGATGTTCAGCAGATCGGAAACGGCGGCGGTGGGTTGGGCGCTCATGCAGCAGCTCCGATCTTGTCGTCGACGATCGAGCGACCGTTAACGATGTAGTACTCGAATTCATGCCAGAACTGGCGCAGGAAACCCTGCACCGGCCACGCGGCGGCTTCGCCGAAGGCACAGATGGTGTGGCCTTCGATCTGGCCGGCGATGGCCTTCAGGCGATGCAGGTCGTCCATCGTGCCCTGCCCGTCGACGATGCGCGTCAGCACGCGATTCATCCAGCCGGTGCCTTCGCGGCACGGCGTGCACTGGCCGCACGATTCCTTGTAGAAGAACTGCGAAATGCGACGGGTGAAGCGCACCGTGCAGACGGTGTCGTCCAGCACCACGATCGCGCCCGAGCCCAGGCCGGTCTTGAGATCACGCAGCGTGTCGTAATCCATCGGCAGGCCCTTCAACTGCTCGGCAGTCAGCACCGGCATCGACACACCGCCAGGAATCGCACCCTTCAAGGTACGGCCCGGACGCAGTCCGCCAGCCATTTCCAGCAGTTCGTCGAAGGTGGTGCCGAGCGGCACTTCGAAGTTGCCGCCCTTCTGTACGCAGCCGGAGACCGAGAACACCTTCGGCCCGCCGTTCTTGGTCTTGCTCTGCGCCAGGAACCAGTCCGCGCCCTTGCGCAGGATCGAGGGAACCGAGGCATAGGTTTCGGTGTTGTTGATCGTCGACGGCTTGCCGTACAGGCCGAAGTTGGCCGGGAACGGCGGCTTGAAGCGCGGCTGGCCCTTCTTGCCTTCGAGCGATTCCATCAGCGCGGTTTCTTCGCCGCAGATGTACGCACCCGCACCAAGCGCGTTATAGATATCGATATTGAGGCCGGTGCCCTGGATGTTCTTGCCCAGCAGGCCCGCGGCATACGCCTCTTTGAGCGCCTCTTCGAGATGCTCGTACGGCTCGTGATGGAACTCGCCGCGCAGATAGTTATAGGCCGCGGTCGAACCGGTGCAGTAGCACGCGATCGCCATGCCTTCGATCACCGCATGCGGATTGAAGCGCAGGATGTCGCGATCCTTGCAGGTGCCCGGCTCCGATTCGTCGGAGTTGCAGAGGATGTACTTCTGCATGTCGCCCTTGGGCATGAAGGACCACTTCAAGCCGGTCGGGAAACCCGCGCCGCCGCGCCCGCGCAGATTGCTCTTCTTGATCTCGTCGATCAGCGTGGTCGGGTCGGGCTTCTCGGCGAGGATTTTCTTCCACGCTTCGTAGCCACCAACCTGGACGTAGCTTTCCATCGCCCACGGCTTCTCGAAATGAAGCGTGGTGTAGACGACCTGATGTTCTTTGGGTGCCGGACCGTATGCCATTGCCGAAGCCCTTACTTCAAACCGTCGAGAATCTCGTCGACTTTTTCAGTCGTGAGACGCTCGTGGTAGTGACCATTGACGGTCATCGCCGGTGCGCAGGCGCACGCAGCAATGCATTCTTCTTCGCGCTTGAGATAGACGCGGCCATCGGCGGTGCTTTCGCCAAGCTTGATACCGAGTTTCTTCTCGCAATGACGCACCAGGTCTTCGGCGCCGTTCAACCAGCACGAGACATTGGTGCAGATCGCCACGTTGTTGCGACCGACCGGCTTGGTTTCCAGCATCGAATAGAAGCTGGCGACCTCGTATGCCCACACGGGCGGCAGGTCCAGGTATTTGGCGACGGCATTGATCAGCTCGTCGGTCAGGAAGCCGTTGTTCTGCTCCTGCGCGGCAAACAGCGATTGGATCACCGCCGAGCGCTTGCGATCGGGCGGGAACTTGGCCACCCACTCATCGATGTGATGGCGGGTATGGTCGTTCAGTACGACGAGCGGATCGACGTTCTTGACCTGCTCGTAATTTCCGGTGGCTTTCATTGCATATGCTCCCGTCGGCTCAGCGATCGACTTCGCCGAACACGAGGTCATAGGTGCCGATCATCGCCACCACGTCGGCCAGCATGTGGCCACTCACGATGGGATCGATCGACGACAGATGGGCAAAACCCGGTGCGCGCAGATGCACGCGGAACGGCTTGTTGGCGCCGTCGGAAACCAGGTAGCAACCGAACTCGCCCTTGGGCGCCTCGACCGCTGCATAGGTTTCGCCGGCCGGCACGCCATAGCCTTCGGTAAACAGTTTGAAGTGATGAATGAGGGCTTCCATGTCCTCCTTCATTTCCTCGCGCGACGGTGGCGAGACCTTGAAGTTTTTCAGCATCACCGGGCCGGGGTTGGCACGCAGCCACTGCACGCACTGCTTGATGATGCGATTGGACTGGCGCATCTCTTCCACGCGCACCAGATAGCGGTCGTAGCAGTCGCCGTTGACGCCGACCGGGATATCGAAATCCATCTGCGCGTACTTGGCGTACGGCTGCTTCTTGCGCAGATCCCAGGCCACGCCCGAACCGCGCAGCATCGCACCGGTCATGCCCCACTGCTGGGCCAGCTCCGGCGAGATCACGCCGATGCCCACGGTGCGCTGCTTCCAGATACGGTTATTGGTCAGCAGTTCTTCGTATTCGTCGACGCGTGCCGGGAAATCGTTGGTGAACGCATCAAGGAAGTCGAGCATCGAACCTTCGCGCCAGCTGTTCAGGCGCTTCAGGTCGTTGCCCTTGTGCCAGGGCGACTCGCGGTACTGCGACATATGACCCGGCAGATCGCGATAGACGCCGCCCGGACGGTAATAGGTCGCGTGCATGCGCGCGCCCGATACGGCCTCATAGACGTCCATCAGCTCTTCGCGCTCGCGGAACGCGTAGAGGAACACCGCCATCGCACCCAGGTCGAGCGCGTTGGAGCCGATCCACATCAGGTGGTTCAGGATACGGGTGATCTCGTCGAACATCGTGCGGATGTACTGCGCACGTTCCGGCGCCTGGATACCGAGCAGGTTCTCGATCGCCATGACGTAGGCGTGCTCGTTGCACATCATCGACACGTAGTCGAGACGGTCCATGTAGCCGATCGACTGGTTGAACGGCTTGGACTCCGCCAGCTTTTCGGTGCCGCGATGAAGCAGACCGACGTGCGGATCGGCACGGACGATGGTTTCGCCGTCCATCTCCAGCACCAGACGCAGCACACCGTGCGCGGCCGGATGCTGCGGGCCGAAGTTCATCGTGTAATTGCGAATTTCCTGCATGCTCAATTCTCCCGCCAGTTGTCGGCGGCTTCGGCCTTGGCCTGCGTGAGGTCGGCGTCGTCACGGATCACGCGCGGCACCAGCACGCGCGGTTCGATCGATACGGGTTCGTAGACAACGCGCTTCTGCTCGGGGTCGTAACGCACTTCGACGTTGCCAATCAGCGGGAAGTCCTTGCGGAACGGATGGCCGACGAAACCGTAGTCGGTCAGGATGCGGCGCAGGTCCGGGTGGCCTTCGAAAATGATGCCGTAGAGGTCGAACGCCTCGCGCTCGAACCAGTTCACGCCCGGCCAGATGCCGGTCAGCGACGGCACCACCGGCAGGCTGTCGTCTTCGCAGAAGACGCGCAGACGCAAGCGCTGGTTGTGCTCGATCGACAGCAGATGAATCACGGCGGCGAAACGGCGCGGCTGCTCGACGTCACGCGGGCGGTCGGCCCATTTGAAGCGACCCATCGCCTCGCCTTCTACGCCACGCGAGAAGCCGGTGCTGGAAATGGTCTGGGTATCCCATTCGGTCTGGCCGTAGCCGAGATAGTCGACGCCGCAGACGTCGACCGCTTCGGAGAAGCGGAACGGGGCTTCGTCGCGCAGCGCGGTGGCAACGGCGATCAGGTCGGAGGCCGCCAGCTCGGCGGTGACTTCATTGCGGGCGACGGTTACCGCCAGCAGATCGCCGAATCGCGCGGCAAGGCGCTCGACCAGCGAGTTCGATTGCGTATCAGTCATGGCCAGACAGCTCTCAGGAACGCGCGATGGTGCTGGTGCGACGAATCTTCTTCTGCAACTGCAGAATCCCGTGAATCAGTGCCTCGGCCGTCGGCGGGCAGCCCGGCACGTAAATATCCACCGGCACGATGCGGTCGCAACCACGCACCACAGAATACGAATAGTGGTAGTAGCCGCCGCCGTTGGCGCAGCTGCCCATGGAGATCACCCACTTCGGGTCGGGCATCTGGTCGTAAACCTTGCGCAACGCGGGGGCCATCTTGTTGACCAGGGTGCCAGCCACGATCATCACGTCGGACTGGCGCGGACTCGGGCGGAAGATCACGCCGTAGCGGTCCAGGTCCAGGCGCGCCGCGCCGGCGTGCATCATTTCGACTGCGCAGCAGGCCAGACCGAAGGTCATCGGCCACATCGAGCCGGTGCGCGCCCAGTTCATCAGCGCATCGACGCTGGTGGTGGCAAAGCCGCGCTGCACGATCGGGTTGTCGCCGGCCGGACGCAGAATGTCGTCGACTAGGTTCAACGGCTGCGGGTTGTGCATCACCCGGTCGAGGGAAGAGATCACTCCCATTCCAGTGCTCCCTTCTTCCACACGTAAGCGAAACCGACCACCAACAGCACCAGGAACAGCGCCATCTCGACCAGCGCGATCAGGCCGATCTTGTCGAACACCACCGCCCAGGGGAACAGGAAGGCGACTTCAAGATCGAAGATGATGAAAAGGATGGCCAGCAGGTAGTAGCGAACGTCGAAACGCATGCGCGCATCTTCGAAGGCTTCGAAACCGCACTCGTACGGCGAGAGCTTGTGCGACTCCGGACGACGTGGGCCGGCCAGGAGGCCAATGACCAGCAGCACCAGGCCTAGGCCCGTGGCGACGGCGATAAAAAGCAGAATGGGCCAGTATTCGGCAAGCACGATGGAACGTACCTCCGCGCCTCGAAGGCGCATCAGCGGACCGTTGGGGAACGGTTCGGAAGCAACTCGGATCAAGCGTTTACCAGGCCCAGGGGGTCGGTTTGACTCGATTCAATTCATACAATCGGCACATTGTATCAGTGCGTTCAGCGACGACAAGACACTTTGGAGTGGGAATGGGGGATGGGGAACAGGGAATGTGTGCACCGCAGCTCGCCCGAAGGCCCGGCTGCGTTGATTTGTCGATGAAATTTGCCGTCAGGAAAGAAAGCAAACGCGGCTATCTTTTTTTGCATCGCCACATCGGGGGCGATAGCAAGACGGCCTCAACACACGATTCGTCAGCCAGAAGCCCTGCTGGACTCCAGCCTGATGCGTTACATCGTGTGAGTCGGGCGCTCGGATGCCGTCACGCCGGCCAGCAGATTCTCGATACGGGTACGTGCCGCTTCGCCGTCGGGTGATTCGTTGAACTGCACGCCGATGCCGGCCGTGCGGTTACCCTGCGCGCCAACCGGGGACACCCATACCACCTTGCCTGCGACAGAAAGCCGCTCCCCTTCGTCGGTCAGATTGACCAGCAGCACCACCTCGTCGCCCAAGGCATAACGCTGCGCCGTGGGCGCAAACAGCCCGCCGTTCTTCAGGAAAGGCATGTACGCGTTATAGAGCGCAGCGGCATCCTTGATCTTCAAGGAAATAATGCCCTGGCGAGCGTTGACGGCGGGATTCATGTCTGCCCCTGCGGCACGAATAACTTGAGCGGCATCCTAACGCAGCCGGCGCAGCTTCGGTGCGCTTTGCTTGGCAACGTCAGGAGATTTCATGCCAGCCCCAGACATCGAAAATCCAAGGCGATGGCAGATCCATATGCAATTTCACGAAGTGCGGCCCCGCCGTCGCGACGACTTCGGACGACAGCATGACCTGACCCTGCCCCTGTTCGATGAGCGGGGCACGACGCCAGGACCAGCTGCGTACGCCTGACGGGCTGGCCAATGTCAGGCGCAGCAAAGGTTTCAGCCAAGGAGCCGGCTGCCACGGCAACTTATATGACGACGGACTGCCACGCCCGATCTCGACGCGGGTAAATGCCTCGGGGCGTTCGACCAGCTGGCGCATGCGCGTACCGCTCAGTGCGGTCTGGCTGGCATGCGCCTCCATCGCCTGGCGTTTGGCGTCCTGATGCACAGGACCGATCTTCAGAATCTCCCCGGCGCCAGCCATGGCCCCACCATGGACGAGGTAGGTCAACAGGATCGGCGTCAGCGATTCGCGTGCCATGGCGAGCCGCGCAAGAACGTGCGCAGCGCCATGGTCAGGGTGGCGATCGCCCAGGTCGGGCAATACCACCAGATTCGGACACCACGCGCGCAGACGTACCTCGAGCAGGTCGAGCATGGCGGCGAACTGGCCCTTGAGCCGACCGGTCAGTCCCATGTCGGGCCAACTGAAGCCTTCCAGCTGCTCCGGTGCGATGCCGAGCGCGGCCAGAGCCTGCGCGACTTCGTTACGCCGACGACGGCCCCAGCGCTCGCGTTCGGCGGCACCGATCCACAGGCGACGCTCCAGCCAGCGCTGCGGCCATGGGTTGTTGTCGCCATCGGTCAGCAGCCAGATACGTACTTCGCCGCCCGCCTCGCGAACCTGCTGCAACAGGCCGCCGGCCCCGATCGTCTCGTCATCCGGATGCGGTGCGATCACCAGCAAGCGAGTCTGCTTGTCGGGGATGGGCAGCATGGAGCCGATCAGCGCCAACGAGCCAGCAGTTCCAGCAGCAGCAGATCGCCGCGCAATGGGCCACGCAAGGACTCACGCGTACGGTTGGCCGCCATGTACCAGTTATCCAGGTCTTCGCTGTCCAGTCCGCTGGCACAAGGGCCGGCGACCGCACCGGCCTTGGCGCGCGCCTCGTCGGCCGCGGCCTGGGCGGCAAACCACAAACGCTGTTCCGGCTCGTTGTCGAGCCAGCGACGGACGACCTCCATCGTTTCGCCGCGACCACCAGCCAGTGCCGCCAGATCCTTGCGTACTTCCTGGCGACGGGCCAATGCACCCTCTTCCGACCATTGCCGTGCAAGACCGGGATTGCCGTTGGCAGCATCCAACGCGGCCACGGCATCCTTGACGCCCTGCGCCTGCAACCATGCGAGGGCTTCCTCACGCGGCGGCAGCTGAAACTCGATGCGCTGGCAACGGCTGCGTATCGTTTGCGGCAGACGCCAGGGAGCATCGGCCACCAGCAACAACATGGTCTGGGCCGACGGCTCTTCCAGGGTCTTGAGCAAGGCGTTGGCCGCGGCGGCATTCATGGCGTCGGCCGGATCGATGCTGGCGATCTGCCAGCCACCAAACTGACTGGCCATGGACAGGCGTGCCGACAGCTCACGCACCTGATCCACCACGATCTCGCTACGCTGCACACCATCCTTGCGCAGCCCGTAGCTCAAGCTGACGTAGTCCGGATGCGTGCCAGCCGCGAACAGCAGGCAGCTGCGGCACTCTCCACAGGCGTCGCCGTCGCGCGCCTGCGGGCACAACAGCCCACGCACCAGACGCAACATGAAAGCGCGCTTGCCCAGTGCCGCCGGTCCGGTCAGCAACAGCGCATGCGGCATCGCCCCGCGTTCCCTGCGTGCCTGCAGCCGTTGCCAGTGTTCGTCGTGCCACGGCATTGCGCTCATACGTGTTGCTCCAGCAGGGGTGCGACCGCGTCGATCGCCGAACGCAGTACGCCATCGACCGACTGGCTGGCATCGATAACGCGAAAACGCCGCGGCTCCTGCCTGGCCAACTCCCGATAGGTGCTGCGCACGCGCTCGAAGAAGGCATCGGCTTCGCTTTCGATGCGATCGGCCTCGCCACGTCCGGCGGCGCGCGCGCGGCCGGTTTCGACGGGTAGATCGAGCAACAGGGTGAGATCGGGCTTCAAGCCTTCGGTGGCCCAATGCTCCAGGGTTTCGATGCGTTCGCGCGGCTGACCGCGGCCACCGCCTTGATAGGCGTAGCTGGCATCGGTAAAGCGGTCACACAGCACCCATTGACCGGCCGCCAGCGCAGGCTCGATCAGCTCGCGCACCAGCTGCGCGCGCGCGGCGAACATCAGCAGCAGCTCGGCTTCGGGCGCAATACCACGCTTGGCCGGATCGAGCACGATGGCGCGCACCGCTTCACCCAGCGGCGTACCGCCCGGCTCGCGCGTCTGTACGAGTTCCACGCCATGCTGCACGAAGTAGTCGCGCAGACCTGCCAGCAAGGTGCTCTTGCCAGCGCCCTCGCCACCTTCGAGTGAAATGAATCGTCCGCGTGTCATGAGCAGCGCTTCAACTGGTAGCAGGCGACGTTGCGATTGTGCTCGTCCAGGGTCGATGAGAACACATGGCTGCCATCGCCACGCGCCACGAAATAAAGCTCGCTGCCTTTGAGCGGATGCGTCGCCGCCTGCAATGCCGGCTTGCCGGGCATGGCAATCGGCGTCGGCGGCAGGCCCTGGCGCGTATACGTGTTGTATGGGGTGTCGGTGGTCAGATCCGACTTGTGGATGTTGCCGGCGTAGCTGTCGCCCATGCCATAGATCACCGTGGGATCGGTCTGCAGCAACATATGCATCTGCAGGCGGCGCACGAATACGCCGGCAATGCGCGGGCGCTCGTCGGCACGACCGGTTTCCTTCTCCACGATCGACGCGAGAATCAGCGCGTCGTAAGGCGTCGCCAGCGGCAGGTCCTTGTCGCGGCCCTGCCACGCTGCGTCGAGCGCCTTGCTCATGGCCGCATGCGCACGCTTGAGAACGTCCAGATCGCTATCGCCCTTCACATACGCATAGGTCTCGGGCAGAAAACGACCTTCGGGCTCTTCGCCCGCGCTGCCGATCTTCTCCATCAATGCCTTGTCGTCAAGCACCGCACCATCCTGTCGCAAACGATCCGCATGCGTCAGCGCCTGGCGCAGCTCGCGGAAATTCCAGCCGTCGACGATGGTGAAGTAGCGCTGCAACACCTTGCCGGCCGCCATATTGGTCAGCAGGTCGCGCGGCGTCATGCCGCCGCTCAGGGCATATTCGCCCGCATGCAGCTTGCCAGCCACGCGCATCTGCTCGGCCAGCAGTCGCCAGTAAAGCGGCGATGCCTGGGTAAAGCCGCGCTGGCGCAGTTCGCCGACGATATCCTTGAAACTGCTGCCACGGCCGATATCGATACTTTGATTGGTGGTGGTGAGGGTGAGCGGCGTACGGCTGAAACGCGCGAAGTCGAACCAGCCATAGGCGATTCCGGCGGCGATCGCCAATAGGACGATGACCACCACGACGCGGAACAGCGCGCCACCGGATTGCTTGCTACGGCTCATGCTTGGCTTCCTGAAAAACCCAGATCGCGCCAATGCTGTTGCAAGGCACGGGTGTGTGGACCGGGGGCAAAGGCCGTTTCGCCCACCGTCCGAAGCGGAAGAATGCCGCGTACGCTGGAACTGAGAAAGAGCTCTTGGGCCTGCCAGAGTAAATCGAGCGGCAAATCGCGCACTTGCACGCCCCCTCTGGCCAGGATTTCGGCGCGCGCGACACCCGCCACGCCACAGCGGTCGAGTGCCGGCGTCACCATGACGCCGTCGATGACCGCAAACAGATTGGCCATGGTGGCCGAAATCACTCGACCGGCTTCGTCGCAAAGCAGTCCTTCGAACACTGCCGGGTCGTCCCATTCGGCACGCGCTAGCACCTGTTCCAGTCGATTGAGATGCTTCAGGCCTGCCAGCAGTGGCTGCGAGGCCAGCCGCAGCGCACACAGTCGCGCCACCACGCCATCGCGATAGTCCTCAGGCGGCGATGGCGGCGGCGCAAATGCGGCCACCAGGCGCGTCGGCTGCGGATGGGCAGGCAAGCGGTATCCACGCTCGCCGATGCCGCGCGTGATCGTGATACGCACCACGGCCTCGGGCATGCCGTCGATCACGCTCAACGCTTCGCTTTCCAAGTGTTCGGCGTCGATGGCTGGCAGATGAAGCCGTTTGCAGCCGTGCTGCAGCCGCTGCATATGCCGCGCCCACAGGGGCGCGCTGCCGGCGGCAAAGCGAACCGTTTCGAACAGGCCGTCGCCGTAAAGCAGGCCTCGGTCGAGCGGAGACACCGCAGCTTCCGCCTTGCCGTCCAGCAGCAGGCGAACCGGCGCGGTCGACATCAACCGGCAGCCCCGAGTGCACGCAACAGGCCGCGTGCCTTGGCGCGGGTTTCTTCCAGCTCGGCGGCAGCCACCGAATCGGTCACGATCCCGGCGCCGGCTCGCAGACTGATCTGTCCGGCGGACTGCGTCAGCGTGCGGATCAAGATGTTCAAATCGAGGTCACCGTTGCGATCGATATAGCCCAGCGCGCCGGTATAGGCGCCGCGGGGTGCGTCCTCCAGCGCAGCGATGATTTCCATGCAGCGCACCTTCGGGCAACCGGTGATCGTACCGCCCGGAAAGGTCGCACGGATCACCTCGCCTGGCGTCACTCCGGTGCGCAGGCGACCTCGCACATTGGACACGATGTGATGAACGTGGGCATAACTCTCCACCACCATCAGCTCGTCGACCTCGACCGTACCCGGCACGCAGACCCGTCCCAGGTCGTTACGCTCCAGATCGATCAGCATGACGTGCTCGGCGCGCTCCTTCGGGTGCGTGCTCAATTCACGAATCCGCGCCAGTTCGTCGTCGCCCGCCACACGCGGCCGGGTGCCGGCGATGGGACGCGTCTGCGCCATGCCTTTGCGCGTTTCGACCAGCCGCTCGGGTGAGGAGCTGACGATCGCCCAGTGGCCATGCTGCAACAGGCCGGCAAACGGTGCCGGATTGGCTTGGCGCAAGGCCGCATAAACGTCGGCCGGCCTGGGCGGCTGGGCATAAGACATGCGCCATGCACGCGACAGATTGACCTGGAAAATATCGCCGTCGCGCAAATGCTGGTGAATGCGTTCGACGCCATCGAGGAAAAGCGCGGGCGCGTCTTCATCGATAGCCGATGGTGCCGGCAAGGCCTGCGCCGACCACTGCGAAGCCATATCCGCCTCGAGCTGATCGAGCAGCGCTTCGCTGCCCTCTTCCGCCACCAGCATCGTACGGTCCCGCAGATGGTCGACAATGATCGCCGCCGGGCAGCGCAAGGCCAGCGCCACCGGCAGAACGTCGTGTCGGCGCAGCTTCAGTCTGGGCTCGATTTCCGCGGCCAGCTCATAGGCCAGCATCACTACCCAACCGCCATGAAACGGCAACTCGTCGTCGCCCACGTCCGTGCGCTCGGCTTGCCACGCGCGATCGAGGGCATCGAGAAAACCGCCGGGCTGCAGGACGCCCGCGTCATCGAGCACGCGCCCATCGGCATGCAAGGTCAGGCTTGCGCGTGGAAACGCGAACAGCAGGTCATAGCGCGACTGCGGCGTGCCGCGGACCACGCTTTCGAGCAGGCAGGGATAATGCTCCGGAAACAGCGCGGCCGGCGCGAGCAGATCGCGCCGGCCGGCAAGGTAACGCACCGATATGGTCACGCCAATCAGACGCGACGGAACGCCAGGGTGCCGTTGGTGCCGCCAAAACCGAACGAATTGGAGATCACCACGTCGACCTTCGCTTCGCGTGCCGTGTTCGGCACGAAATCGAGATCGCAGCCTTCACCCGGCTCGTCGAGATTGATCGTCGGCGGCAGCACCTGATCACGCAGTGCCAGGATGCTGAAGATCGCTTCCACGCCGCCGGCTGCACCGAGCAGATGACCGGTCATCGACTTGGTCGAGCTGACCGGCAGCTTGTATGCGTAATCGCCGAACACGCGCTTGGCCGCGAGCACTTCACCCAGGTCGCCCAGCGGCGTCGAGGTGCCGTGCGCGTTGACGTAGTGCACGTCGGTCGGGTTCAGCGCGCCGTCCTTCAGGGCAGCCTCCATCGAGCGTGCCGCACCCTCGCCGCCTTCGCTCGGCGCGGTGATGTGATACGCATCGCCGCTCATGCCGAAGCCGACCAGCTCGGCGTAGATCTTCGCGCCGCGTGCCTTGGCGTGTTCGTATTCCTCCAGCACCAGCACGCCGGCGCCGTCGGACAGCACGAAGCCGTCGCGATCCTTGTCCCACGGACGGCTGGCCTTGGTCGGCGCGTCGTTGCGGGTAGACATGGCCTTGGCCGAGCAGAAGCCCGCCATCGCCGTGCCGGTGGTGGCGAATTCAGCGCCACCGGCCACCATGACGTCGGCATCGCCGTACTGGATCATGCGCATGGCCAGCCCGATATTGTGCGTGGCCGTGGTGCAAGCCGTGACGCAGGCGATGTTCGGCCCCTTCAGGCCGTACATGATCGACAGATGGCCCGAGACCATGTTGATGATCGAACTGGGCACGAAGAACGGCGACACGCGACGCGGGCCCTTTTCATGCAGTTCGATCGATGTATGTTCGATGGTATGCAGGCCGCCGATACCAGCCGCCACCGCCACGCCGATGCGCGGTGCATTTTCTTCCGTCACTTCCAGACCGGAATCGCGCAGGGCTTGCGTGCCCGCGGCGATGCCGTAGTGGATGAACGGATCCATCTTCTTGATGTCCTTGGGCGCAATCCAGTCGCCTGGGTTGAAATCGCGGACCTGACCGGCAATGCGCGTGGCATAGGCGGTCGCGTCGAAATGGGTGACTTCACCGATACCGCTGACACCCTTGAGGATGTTGTCCCAGGCGCTGGCGAGGTCGTTGCCAACCGGCGAAATGATGCCCATGCCGGTTACTACCACACGTCGTTTGCTCATCTGATCTTTCCCTTTGGGGTTCCGCGGCCGCCGTCGCTAACTACCGCATCGATTGCAGCCACGCCGTCCGATACCTTGAGGCCCTCACAGGCCTATACAAGGCGACCATACGGGGTCGGACGTTGCTTATTGCAGAAACGAAAACTGCGCCGATATGGCGCAGCTTTCGATATCGCTTTCGTCGGCAGGCAAGGCGATAAGCGCATGCCGGCCTCGTCACGATCAGTCCTTGGTATGGGCCTTGATGTAATCAGTGGCCTGCTGCACCGTGGTGATCTTCTCGGCTTCTTCGTCCGGAATCTCGGTCTCGAACTCTTCCTCGAGAGCCATCACCAGTTCCACGGTGTCCAGCGAATCCGCGCCCAGATCGTCCACGAACGAGGAGTTCGCCGTGACTTCATCTTCTTTCACGCCCAGCTGCTCGACGACGATTTTCTTGACGCGTTCTTCGATGGTGCTCATGTTGCCAATACCTCCCAAGGAGTAGTTGCTTGTCTTGAACCGGCCTTCCGACCGGCAAGGCCGGCGGATTGTAATGGCTAAGCCTGTTGGCCGCCACGGTCCGCCGGCGCGGTTTTATGTGTCGACCCATCGGGCCGACGCGAAAGGCTAATTGTCGCCTAAAAATTGCCCGCTGGCGACAACTGCCGAAAAATATCCCAATACGCTGAGACGCGAGCCTGTATGGGCACGCCCGGGCCAGGCTTCAAGGCCTGGCCTCCAAATTTCACTATCAGGGCATGTACATGCCGCCATTGACATGTAGCGTCTCGCCGGTGATATAGGCCGCCGCCGGGGACGCGAGAAACGCCACCGCCTGCGCAATATCGTTCGACTCGCCCAGGCGGCCCAGGGCGATCTGACCCAGCAGAGCCTGCTTGGACTCCTCCGGCAGCGCGCGCGTCATGTCGGTATCGATAAAGCCCGGCGCCACCACGTTCACGGTGATCCCGCGCGTACCGATCTCGCGCGCCAGCGACTTGGAGAACGCGATGATGCCGGCCTTGGCCGCGGCATAGTTGGCCTGGCCCGGGTTACCAGTCAGGCCGATCACCGAGGCGATCGAGATGATGCGGCCCTTGCGTGCCTTCATCATGCCGCGCAGCACCGCCTTGGAGGTGCGGTAAACCGAGGTGAGATTGGTATCGAGAATGGCCTGCCAATCCTCGTCCTTCATGCGCAGCAGGAGCTGATCGCGCGTGATGCCGGCATTGTTGACCAGGATCGAGACCGGCCCGAACTCCTTGGCGATCGCATCGATCAAGCCCTCGACCTGCGCACTGTCGGTCACGTTTAAAACGCGACCCGAACCGCCGTGTGCCGCCAGCCGCTCACCGATAGCCGCAGCACCCGACTCGCTGGTCGCCGTACCGATCACGGTCGCGCCGCGCTGGGCCAGTTCATCGGCGATCGCAGCGCCGATACCACGGCTGGCGCCGGTGACCAGAGCGATTTCGCCCTGCAAAGAATGACTCATGCTCAGGATTCCTTATGCATCGGATAGCAAAATTTCGAAGCGACGCTCACGACCATTCGGCACGTACGGCATCGAGATCGGCAGGAGTTCCGATAGCGCGGGCTTCGACGCTCTTGTCGATACGCTTGATCAAACCGGCGAGCACCTTGCCCGGGCCTGCCTCGACGATGCGAGTCGCACCACCAGCCACCAGCGCCTGCACGCATTCGGTCCAGCGCACCGGCATATAGAGCTGTTGCTGCAACGCGCCGCGGATATCGGCAATCGTATCGAAGGACTTGGCCACCGCGTTCTGCACAACCGGAATCACCGGCAGCTGCCATGCAATGGAGGCCATGCGCTCGTCGAGCTTCTCGGCCGCATCGCGCATCAGCGCGCAATGCGACGGCACCGACACGGCCAGCTTGACCGCCTTCTTCACGCCGAGCTCGGCCAGGCGGGCCAAGGCACGATCGACCGCTTCGGCATGCCCTGCAATCACCAGCTGACCGGGCGAATTGAAATTGGCCGGCGCCACCACCTGCCCCTGCGCCACTTCTTCGCACACGGCGGCAATCTGTGTATCGTCGCCGCCGAGAATCGCCGCCATCGCGCCGACGCCCGCGGGCACCGCGGCCTGCATCAAGCGGCCGCGCTCGGCAACCAGGGCGGCCGCATCATGCAGCGATAAGGCTCCCGCGCAAACCAGGGCACTGTATTCGCCCAGGCTGTGACCGGACATCTGCGCCGGCTGTGCGCCGCCGACTTTCTGCCAGACGCGCCAAACAGCGACGCTGGCCGCCAGCAACGCCGGCTGGGTGTTCTGCGTGCTGTTGAGCTGCTCCTCGGGCCCCTGCTGGCTCATTGTCCACAGGTCGACGCCCGCGCCCTGCGAGGCTTCATCGAACGCGGCTTTGACGTCGCCGTGTGCGGCGGCCAGTTCGGCCAGCATGCCGACCGATTGCGAACCCTGGCCGGGGAAAACGAAAGCGAGCGAGGCAGATGGAGTCATGGAGTAGGAAGCGTCCGGGGTACCAAAAGCGGAATGGTGCCAGTTATGGGCTCCGTACGCAGCTGTTTGGGGAGAGAAAAGCGTGGCGGCCGGCATTTTGCGGGAGTGACTACAGCCGCAGCTCCCTGGTTGCGTCAATGTCGGTCGCGACTGAAGTCGCTCCTACAAAAACTCGGAAACCTTGCGGATCTTTGTAGGAGCGACTTCAGTCGCGACCGCAGCGTCACAAACCGGCAGTGCGCTCAATAACGCAACAACGCCGAAGCCCACGTAAATCCACCACCAAACGCCTCAAGCAGCAAATTCTGCCCGCGCTTCACCTTGCCCGAACGCACCGCATGGTCCAGCGCCAGTGGCACGGAGCCGGCTGAAGTATTGGCATGCTGATCGACCGTGACGATCACCTGCTCCATCGACATGTTCAAGCGCTTGGCGGTCGCTTCGATGATGCGCAGGTTGGCCTGATGCGGGATCAGCCAATCGAGCTGCGCGGCATCCATCCCGCCCGCGCTGAGCGTTTCTTCGACCAACGCGTCGAGCGTCTTGACCGCCACCTTGAACACTTCGCGGCCAGCCATGCGAATGCGCACGCCATGGTTGGGTTCGTCGGTGAAACCGGCGGACACGCCCACCGGGTTGTACAACAATTCCTTGTGACCGCCATCGGCGTGCAGGCAGGTGGCGTAGATGCCCGGCTCACTGCTGCCTTCCAGTACCACCGCGCCCGCGCCGTCGCCGAACAGCACGCAGGTTTCGCGCTCGTTCCAGTCGATCATGCGAGTCAACGTTTCGGCACCGATCACCAAAGCCTTTTTCGCCGAGCCGGTCTTGATGAACTTGTCGGCCACGCCCAGGGCGTAGACGAAGCCCGAGCAGGCAGCGTTAACGTCAAATGCGGCGCAACCGTTGGCGCCCAAACGATGCTGCACCAGGCAGGCCGTGGACGGAAAAATAATATCGGGCGTGGTCGTGCCCAGCACGATCAGATCGATCTCGGACGCCTTGATGCCCGCGGCATCCAACGCGCGTTGCGCGGCAAGCGTGGAGAGATCGCCGGTGGTTTCGCCGTCGGCGGCGATATGGCGCTGTCGGATACCTGTGCGGCTACGAATCCATTCGTCGCTGGTATCGACGAATTTTTCCAGGTCGGCGTTGGTCAGCACGCGCTCAGGCAGCGCGCTGCCGGTCGCGACGATACGAGAGTAGATCGGAGCCATTGACTATCCAGTTGCGGGGCGCGACGCGCCAGGCGGGCCGGCCAGAAAAACCGGGCGGCCAAACCGGCAACGTTACGCTGCCTGAGCGCCAAAACGCAAAGCGGCGCGTAGTCGCGCCGCTTTGCTGATCCAAAGTCCAGGAGCCTGGTGACAGGCCCTCAGGGCTCGATCAATCTTCTTCGACCACCGAAGCGTTGGTCTGGATGACCTTCTTGCCACGGTAGTAGCCGTCCTTGGTGACGTGATGGCGCAGATGCACCTCGCCACTGGTCGGATCGGTGGCCAGCTGCACGGTTTTCAACGCATCGTGCGAACGACGCATGCCGCGGGTGGACGGGGTTTTGCGGCTCTTGGCAACGGCCATGGCAAGTCTCCAGCTAAATCAGTTTTTCTTGAGTTCGCGCAAGACCGCGAACGGGTTATCGGGACGACCCTCAGCCGCGGATTGCTCCGGCTCAAGGCCAACTACTTCTTCCGGCAGGCTGCTTTCCGGGTTGATCGGGATCAGCGGCAATGCCAACAGCAATTCGTCTTCGATCACGTCCGCAAGGCTCAGCTTGCCGTCTTCGGCAACCAGCAGCGGCTCGCTTCCCGGGGGAAGTGCCGACTCCTCGCGCTCAGTACGAATCAAACCCAACCGCGTATCCACCGTTACCGGCAACACGAACGGCTCCAGCGAGCGTTGGCAGATCAGTTCGAGCGGCGCCTGAATACGCACATCCAGATAGGACGTACCGAACTCATCGCGACCAAAATCCAACTCGTACTGAGCCGCCCCATTCGTGCCAGCGAGCACCTCGGAGAGGCGCTGCAAGGCAGCGATCGGCAAGGCACCTTGAAACGAACGCCTTGCCGCGACCATGCGCCATGCGTCCACGGACTCTGGCAGTGTCACGGACATAATCGTGAAATTCTAGGTTCAGGCAAGGGAGAAGTCAACTGCATACAAGCGCTTAAGGCGGGGGCAAAGGATCGTTTTGCGTCGATCGGGCTCCATGCGGCAGACTGAACGCCTTACACGCCTTCGAGCCCACGCCCCTCGTGAACGCCTACCTGATGGCCGGTCTGACCACCCTGTTCATTGTACTGGCTATCGCGGGCGCCATTGCTATCGCCTATCGCCAGCGACTTTACCGGCGTACGGGCAGCGTTCGCCACCTGCTGGAGCTGGCCGACCGCCTGGAAATCGACCTCAAGAACTGCCGCAACGGCCTGCAGCAGGCCCACGCGGTCATGTCGCTCAACCCCGACCTGCCCGCCCAGAGCGAAAAAGAGGCCCGCAACGCCATCGAGGCCGGACTTCGCTCACTGCTGCAGCAACGCATATGGATTCGCGACAAGGCACCACGAGCCACCCAGCAGGAGCTGGACCAGGCCGTGGCGACCATGAGCGAAGCCCGCAATCGACTCCGCCCGCTTCTGGCCGGGCTGGACCAGGCCCAACACGATCTGGACGACGCCATGCGCGAACAAATCCGCCGCGAGACCGATGCATGACCTCTCCCCGTCTGATTCTTGGCTCCACCTCCAGCTATCGCGCCGAACTGTTACGCCGGGTCTATCCCGAATTCGAACAACGTGCCCCGGGGACCGACGAGTCCGCCCAACCGGGTGAAGCCCCCGCCGATCGCGCGCTGCGCCTGGCCATCGCCAAGGCCGAAGCCGCCGGCGCGGGCCAGACCGATGCGCTGGTGATCGGCTCGGACCAGGTCGCCGAACTGTATGGCGCGGTGCTGGACAAACCCGGGGTCGCCGAGCGTGCGCGCGCCCAGTTGGCCGCCAGTTCCGGGCAGGAAGTGCATTTTCATACGGCCGTGTGTCTTTTCGATACCCGCGATGGCGTGCGCTATTTCCACGTCGATCACACCCGGGTGCAGTTCCGCGTACTCAACGAGACCGAAATCGCACGCTATGTAGCACGCGAAAACCCACTCGATTGCGCCGGCAGCTTCAAGTGCGAGGGGCTGGGTATCAGCCTGTTTGAGCGGATCGACAATGAGGACCCCACCGCGCTGATCGGCCTGCCGCTGATCGGGCTGACGCGCCTATTGAGGGAAGCGGGCGTTTCGGTGCCGTAAAAGGCTGCGCAGCCCCCGATGACACCCGCAAGGACTTCGCCTATCGTGAGGCTTCCTATAGGGGGAAACCAACGATGCAGAAGGAAGTCACCTGGTACTTCGTGGATTTGCTCGGCCAGAGAAAAGGGCCGATGTCGCAACAGCAGCTTTTGGAGGTCATCGCACAGGGGCGCCTGCGACCGACCAGCCTGGTATGGCGCGAAGGTCTTGCGCAATGGCAGCCGCTGTCGTCGATGGAGCATGAGCTGCGGCCACCGACCGCTGCGAAACCGCCCTTGCCGCCGACACCACCTGACCTGGTCGAAACCAATCCCTTTGCCACCAGCCCTTCCGGCTTTGTAGCGGATTGGGCCTATGCGACAAACGCGAACGAAGTGATTTACGGCGGCTTCGCGCGCCGCTTTCTCGCCCTGATGCTCGACTCGCTAATTCTTTGGGTCATCAGCGTCGTGCTTGTCGTCGTGCTGGCGATGATTGGCGCGGCCTCCGGACATATGCAGCCGCAATACTTTCTGTGGATCTATCCGGCGATGTTTCTTCTATCGCTGCTGTATTCGAGCGTACAGGAGAGTTCATCGCATCAGGCCACCTTCGGCAAGCGCGCGCTGGGCATCAAGGTCACCGACCTGGACGGCAAACCGATCGGTTGGGGTCGCGCCATCGGCCGCTGGTTCGGCCGCATACTTTCCGGCTTCCTGCTCTGCATCGGCTATCTGATAAGCCTGTTCACCTCACGCAAGCAGGCCTTGCATGACTTGCTCGCGAGCACCCTGGTGGTCGATCGCTGGGCTTATACGCAGCATCCCGAACGGCAGAAAAAAGAAGGCTCCGGCGCGATCGTCGCCGTCTGCATTCTGCTGCTGGTGTTTTTCGTCATCGTGCCGATGCTTGCGGCGATCGCCATTCCGCAGTATCAGACCTATGTGATGCGCAGCCAAGTCGTTAGCGCCTACATGAGCGCGGAAGCCCTGAAGCCGACGTTTGCCGCGGCCTATCGAACCGAACAGCGTTGCCCGGTCAACGGAGAAGCCGGCCTGCGCGACGCCGATGCCTATGCGGACCACTCCGTCAGCGCGATCACTATCGGTTCGTTCAACAACGATCCGCATCAATGCGCCTTGCAGGTAACGATCCATTCGACCAGCAGCACCATCGATGGTAAGCATCTGTGGTTAAGCACGTCAGCTGGGGCCGATAGCCTGGAATGGAAATGTTCCTCCGATTTGTTGGCCCGCTATCTGCCGCAACAGTGCCGCTAAGGCGCTACGGCGCGCTGCCAGACCAGGCAGTGCGCCGGATCGGCCGGCGCCGATGACGAGGATGCCTCGGGCACGCGCGCTGCGTAAAAAGCAATACGTTTGCGTCCTGCAAACAGATCCAGTCGCGTGAGCGACTGAATCTCGATCAGACGATTGCAAACGGTGCCCAGCCAGGCGGCACGCTCGCGTTCGCGCAAGGCCGTTTCATCGACAGCCAGCAACACCGGCTCGCCCGCATGTGCGTTACGGAGCCCGGTTTCATCCAGGCGCCACGCGGTGAGCTGTGGCGCGCGGCCATGTTTTACGTTTAGCGGGCTATCCAGTGAATACACGGGTCGCTCGGCACCCAACTGGAAATCGAGCTCCGCGGCAAGCATGAAATTATCGGCGACCAATACCGCAGGTTTGTCTCGCAATAACTCGCGTGCGCTATCGCCACTCTCGCGCCAACCGACGAAGTTGGAGGGAAATGCCTTGAACGACGCCAACGCTGCCGCGCCATCGCGCGATGCCGCCAAACCCAGATAAGCCATACCGCTCAACTGCCCTATCGCCGCCAACGCAAAGGCAAGCCACGCAAAGCGGCGCCAGCCGCGCTTCTGTGCCTGCGCCCGCCATAGCACGGGCAAGGCCGCGAGCAGAGGCAGATAACCCGGCAAAGGCCAGTGCGCACGAAAGCGAAGGTCGTCGGCAAACAGCCCCAGCACGAAATAAAGCACGATAAAGCTGAGCGACACCACGGCAATCAGATCCCAGGGCGCGCCCTCCTTGCGACGACGCCAGCACATCCATGCCGCCCACAACAGCATGCCGTACAGCAACGGCGTACACGCCACGGCCTGCTCCAGGGGCTGTACCAGCGCATCGACCTGAAACTGCCATGCATTGCGTTCGACCAGCTGGAAAGCGATACCGGCGCCGCGCTGCTGCCAATTGGAAATCGCCAGGGGCACCAGCCCCAGCGCAGCGAGCAATAACGCCAGCCAGAGGCCGCCGCGACGCCATTGCAGACGTCCACGCTCGGTGACGAGCAGGAGCAGCAAGCCGGCAAGCATCGCCATGGCGGCGCGATAATGCGTCGCCCATGCCATGCCCAGCGCCGATCCGAGCAGCATCCAGTCGCTCAACCGGTTACCGCGCATCGCGCGCAATAGCGCCAGCATGGCAAGCATGATCGCGACGGTCAGGGGCACATCCGGCAACGCCAGTACGCCAAGGCTACCCGCCAGGGGCAGCGCCAGACACAACAGGCCAGCCTGCCACCCCGCCCGTCGATCGAACGCTTCGCGGGCAAACCACACGACCAGCCAGGGCAGCACACCTCCCAGCAGCAGGAATGGCCAGCGCATACCGATCAGGCTGTGACCGGCAATGCTCTCGCCCAACCGGATCAACCAAGCGGTCAGAGGCGGCAGATCGCTATAGCCCCATGCGAGGCGACGGCTCTCCATCCAATAGAACGCTTCGTCGCCAAACGGCGACAGCGTGCAGGCAATCAGCAGCTTGATCGCCAGCAGACCGACGAACGCCGTGACAAAAGCGTCTCGCCAGCGCCTGAGTTCGACCGCTACACTGCTTTCCTCACGCACGCGATCTCCCCCGTCCCGCCACTGCCGGTCGCCCATCGCCCATGTCCGCCATTACTTCGCTCCACGACGAAACCTTACGCTCCCGCCTGGATGCCGCCATGGCCCAGGTCAATCGCGTACTGCTCGGCAAGCCCCGCCAGGTGAAACTCGCCTTTACCTGCCTGATCGCCGGCGGCCATCTCCTGCTCGAAGATGTCCCTGGCGTCGGCAAGACCACCCTGGCTCATGCGCTGGCCGCCAGCTTCGCGCTCGATTTCCAGCGCGTGCAGTTCACCAGCGACCTGTTGCCGTCGGACATTATCGGGGTCAGCGTCTATGAGCGCGAGACCGCGCAGTTCCGCTTTCATCCGGGCCCGATCTTCACCGGCCTGCTGCTGGCCGACGAAATCAATCGTGCCACGCCGAAAACTCAAAGCGCCCTGCTCGAGGCGATGGCCGAAGGTCAGGTCACCGTAGACGGTCAGACGCATACGCTGGCACAGCCTTTCTTCGTGGTGGCCACACAGAACCCGCTCGACCTCAACGGCACCTTCCCGCTGCCCGATTCGCAGCTCGATCGCTTCATGTTGCGCGTGTCGCTGGACTATCCCGATGCGGCGGCCGAACGCGCCTTGCTGGTCGGCAGCGATCGGCGCGACCTGCTGGCACAGCTCGAACCGCAACTGGATGGTCCCAACCTCTCGGCCTTGCAACGCGAAACCCAGACGGTGAATGCCAGCGCGGCCCTGCTCGACTATCTGCAGGCCCTGCTTGCCGCCAGCCGCAAACATCCCGACATTCGCGTTGGCCTGTCACCGCGTGCCGGTCTGGCCCTGTTGAGCGCGGCCCGCGTATGGGCGTGGCTGACCGGTCGCGGCCATGTGATTCCCGAAGACGTCCAGGCCTTGTTCGTGGCGCTCGCCGCGCATCGTCTGGTGCCCGCACGTGGCGCGACCGGCGATACGCTGGCGCGTAGCCTGCTTGCCGAGGTGGCGGTCAACTGATGCAAGAGGCCCTGGGGCGTCTACAGCGCTGGGCCGAGGGCCGGCTGCCGGCGTTGACGCGTTATCGACGTGCCGAATCCCTGCCGATCCGGCTGCATCGCCGCCGCATCTACATCGTGCCTTCGTTTTTCGGTATGGGTTTTTGCGTACTGCTGATCGTCATGCTGGTCGGCGCACTGAACTACGCCAACAACGCTGCGTTGCTGCTGACCTGCCTGCTCGGTGCAGCGGCATCGTCGAGCATGCTGGTCGCGTTCCGCACCTTGAACGGCTTGCAACTGACGACGATACAGTCCGGCCACGCGATCGCCGGCGAACCGATCGAGGTACGACTGCATTTTTCCGGCAACGGGCGCATCTATCAGAGCGTGCGTGTGGACATCGACGGCCAGTCGCGCGCGTTTGCCTTGCAGGCAAACGAAAAAATACACATCGATCTGCCGATGCCCACTTTCGAGCGCGGCTGGCAGCCGCTGCCGCGCATCAAGATCTGGAGCACCTGGCCATTCGGTCTGTTTCGGGCCTGGAGCTGGGTCTATCCGGAACAGAAGGTACTGGTATGGCCGCGTCCGGAAGCCATGGGGCCGCCGCCGAATCTGCCATCCAGCGACGAAGATCAGCGTCGCCAACTGCGCCGCGGCGATGACTTGGCTGCGCTACGCGACTATCACTCGGGCGATCCGATGCGGCATATCGCCTGGAAGGTCAGCGCCCGTCACCACAGCCTGCTGGTGAAGGAATTCGAGCAGCCCGAAGGCCGCCAGGACTGGCAACTGGACTGGCGGGTGGTCAAACACCTGGATAACGAGTCGCGCATACAGCGTCTGGCGCGCTGGGTCGGCGAAGCGGAAAACGCCGGGCGCGCCAGCAGCCTGTGGCTGCCCGAAGAAGACATTCCTTCCGGTCGCGGTCGATCGCATTACGAGCGTTGCATGAACGCATTGGCGCGCATGCCATGAAATTCGTCCTGCGCCGTACCGGTCGTCACGAACAGCCGCTCGATAACCGTGCATTCGATCTCCTGTGCGTGACCATCGCCAGCGTGTTCGTGTTGCATATCGGGCATCTGCCGATCTGGCTGAGCGTGGTGCTGGCGCTGCTGCTTGGCTGGCGTTGGTGGAAGCGCCGCGAGCAACCCGGACGCGCGCCGGTCTACCTCAAGCTGCCTCTATTGGGTCTGCTCGCTATCGCGATCATCACCAGCTACGGCAGCCTGTTCGGTCGCGAAGCCGGCGCCGCGCTCGCGGTAGGTTTGCTGGTACTGAAACTGCTCGAATCGGAAACGGCGCGCGATGCGCGCGTGGGCATCGCCTTCGCCTGCTTTGCGCTGATGACCGCCCTGTTGTTCGACCAGGGCATGGTCATTACCTTCCTGGTCGCCCTCGGCCTGCTGCCCGCACTGGCAGCTCTGCGCGCACTGGAACCCGCGCGCGTACCGGTATCGCTCAAGCGCGAGCTCCTGCCCGTACTCACCATGCTCGGCCTGTCGCTGCCGCTCGCGCTATTCGCGTTTGTCGCGGTACCCCGACTGAGCTCGCCCTTGTGGGGGGCGCCGCCTTCGTCACAAGCGCGCACCGGCTTGAGCGACCGCATGTCACCGGGCGATTTCGCCGACCTGCTGACCGACGATCGTCCCGCCATGCGCGTGAGCTTCGACGGCACGCCGCCGCCAAACAGCGCGCGCTATTTTCGCGCCTACGTCATGTGGCGCTATGACGGCCGCAGCTGGGCCTATGCCGACTATCCGCGCGAGCCGGCATCCTTGGTCGCCGAACGCACGATCAAATACCAGATCAGCCTGGAACCGAGCGGACAGACGGTGCTGCCTGCCATGGATGTACCGGTCGAGGCGCCACCGCAAGGTCAACTTGGCGGCGATCGCGAAGTCGTCGCCAGCCGACCGGTCAACGACGCGCTGACCTATTCGATGGAATCGGCGCTCACCTATCGCCTGCAACCGGTGCTGGATGACCGCTCGCGACGACGCGCGTTGCAACTGCCCGATGGCTTCAATCCCAAGACGATCGCCTTGGCGCAGAGCTGGCGTCAGCGTCATGGCGATGACACCAACGCCATCGTGCGCGAAGCATTGACCCTGTTCCACAACGGCGTGTTCCGTTACACGCTGGCGCCCTCGCCGTTGGGGCGCGATGCGATGGACGACTTCCTGTTTTCCACGCACGAAGGTTTCTGCGAACACTATGCGTCAGCTTTTACGATACTGATGCGCGCTGCCGGCATTCCGGCACGCGTGGTCACCGGCTACCAGGGCGGCTACTGGAACGGCCTGGGTAACTATCTACTGGTGCGGCAATCGGACGCACATGCCTGGGGCGAAGTGTGGATCGCCGAACGCGGCTGGGTGCGTGTCGATCCCACCGCCGCGGTACGACCCGATCGCGTCAGCCTGGGTGCCGCCGCTGTTGCAGGCGATCAGGGAAACTGGTTTGGTAGCGAATGGTTACGTGATGCACGCAACCATTGGGACGTCGTCAACCGTTGGTGGAACCAAGGCGTTATCGGCTTCAGCGCGCTACGTCAGCGCGGCCTGCTGTCGCCACTGGGCATTGCCGAAACCGATGCCGAGAAACTTGGGTTGCTGCTGGCCATCGGTTGCGTGCTGTTTGCCATGATCGGTCTTGTATGGGCCTTGTGGCGGCAGCGCGAAACCGATCCGCTTCGAGCGGCCATGGCGCGTCTGGAGCACAAATTGGCCCGCGTTGATGTCATACGCCGTCACAGCGAGGGACCGCAGCATTACCTGAGTCGTGCTGCCAGGGCCCTGCCCCATCAGCGCGATAGGCTGGAACAGCTGATGAGGAGCTATCTCGACCTGCGCTACGCCCATGACGAACCGCCCCCTGAATCGCTGCGCGCCTTTCGGCGAGCCGTACGGGATTTTCGACCACGCCGCGTGGTCAAATGAAGGTGTTAGGAGGATAAGCATGCTTCCGGCCCCAAAGGAGAAAGCCATCATGCCCATGTACAAGACGATGGCCCTGGCAGCCATGACTGCCACGCTGGCCGCCTGCGCAACGATTCCCCAACCGTTGCAAGGCACATATACCGATATATCCACCTCGCAGGCCCAGCAGGGCGGCGCTGGTGGCAGCAAGGTCCGCTGGGGCGGCGAGATCATCAAGACGGAACCGGGTCCGCAAGAGACCTGCTTCTACCTGATGTCGCGTCCGCTCGACAGCGAAGCCCGTCCTGAAGGGCGTAGTCAGTCCGAAGGCGGCGGGCGTTTTGTCGCCTGTCGTGCGGGCTTCTACGACCCGGAGGTCTTCTCGCGAGGTCGTGAAGTGACCGTCACCGGTACGCTGCACGGCACCGTGTCGCAAAAGGTAGGCGAATACGACTATGCCTACCCGCGCGTCGAAGCCGATGTGGTCTATCTGTGGCCCAAGCGCGTAGCGGTCGCCCCTTACCCCTATTACGACCCGTTCTGGGGTCCGGGCTGGGGCCCGTATTGGGGTGGTCCGTGGGGCCCGTACTGGGGCGGCGGTTACTATCGCCCGACCCGGGTGATCGTGGTACCGCGCGGGCCATCCAAGTAAGCGACATGCGATCAAAGAAACGCCGGCCCAGAGCCGGCGTTTCTTTTTAGGAGTGAGTGAAGAAAAACCAGAAGTGAGTGAAGAGGAGTGAGGAGCGAGTAAGAGCAGCGTGCCTTTCTCTCACTCCTCACTTCTCTTCACTCACTCCTGGCTCTAGCCCGGCGGCCAATGCATCTGTCGCCCGCCCAGCAGATGTACATGCAGATGAAACACCGTCTGCCCGCCGTGCTCATTGCAGTTGATTACCGTGCGATAACCCTGCTCGGCCAGGTTTTCGCTACGCGCGTACGCCGCCGCGGCAAGCAACAATTTGCCCAGCAGCTCCGCATCCGCTGCCGTGGCCTGATCCAGCGTGGCGATCGCGCGCTTGGGAATAAACAGCACGTGCACCGGTGCCTGTGGATTGAGATCGCGGAACGCCAGTACGTCATCGTCTTCGTAAACGATGTCCGCGGGAATTTCGCGGCGGATGATCTTGCCGAAAATGGTGTCGCCCACAAGCTGCTCCTTCAATGATTTTTACAGGCGCATCTGCATGCCATGCGCACCTGGCGCCGACATCGCAAAGCCGAAACGCTGGTAAAGCTGGGACGCGGTGCCGTCGGCGATCAAGGCGACATGTGCGCTCTTGGGAGCCCGCGCGTGCAGCTCATCCATCAAGGCCTGCATGATCTTCGCGCCCCAACCCTTGCGCTGCCAGGCAGGCGCTACCGCGATATCGACCACCAGCAGAAAAAGACCGCCATCGCCGACGATACGCCCCATACCGATCAGTTCGCCGTTGTCGCGCACGCATACCGAAGCCCAGCTGTTCTTGAGCCCGGCGTCGGCGGCTTCGGCGCTCTTGGCGCTCAGACGCGCCGCCACACGCAGCGCGCGGTATTCATCGGACCCTGGGATTTCCAACGTCAGTACGGGCATCGTCAGTCCACGTTCTGCCGGCTGCCGAAGGCATGCGCCAACGTGCCGCGATCGACGTATTCCAGTTCGCCGCCCAGCGGTACGCCATGCGCAAGCCGGCTGGGCCGTACCTTGGCCTGGTGCGCCAGTTGCGCAAGGTAATGCGCGGTCGCCTCGCCTTCCACGGTGGGGTTGGTTGCGATGATCAATTCCGCGACCTCGCCTTCGGCCAACCGCTCGTTCAATTGAGCCAGGCCCAGCTCTTCCGGACCTAAGCCGTCCAGTGGCGACAAACGTCCGAGCAAGACGAAATACTGTCCGCGAAAACCGGTCGCCTGCTCGATCGCCGCCAGATCCGTCGGCGACTCGACCACGCACAGCGTATGGCGATCACGGCTGGCGCTCGCACACAGGCTGCAGACCGGATCCTCGCTGAAATTGCGGCAGCGACTGCAATTGCCGATACGCCGCATCGCCTGTTCCAGCGCGCCGGCCAATTTCAGGCCACGCTCGCGCTCGCGTTCCAGCAGATGAAACGCCATTCGCTGCGCACTCTTGCCGCCCACGCCGGGCAAACAACGAAGCGCTTCGATGAGATCGGCAAGAAGTGGTGAACTAGACGACATAAGAATCAGTTGAGAGTGATCAGGAGTGAGAAGTGAGTGAAAGCGAGACCGTGAGGGCTAGCGAGCTTCTACTCACTCCTCACTCCTCTTCACTTACTCCTGCTCTTAGAACGGCATCTTGAACCCGGCCGGCAAATTCATGCCCGCCGTGACACCGCCCAGCTTCGACTTGCTCGCTTCGGCAACCTTGTTAACCGCATCGTTCATCGCAGCAGCTACCAGGTCTTCAGCCATTTCCGGGTCGTCGGCGAACAGCTTGCGGTCGATGGTGACGCGGCGGACTTCGTGCGCACCGCTCATGACCACCGTGACCAGGCCGCCGCCGGCGCTGCCGGTGACTTCGAGCTTGGCGATTTCTTCCTGCGCGCGCTTCATGTCTTCCTGCATGCGCTGCGCCTGCTGCATCAGCTGGCCGATTTGTCCTCTCATGATCTTCTCCGGTGACTCAGGTTTTATCGGTAACGAGCGCTTACGGCTCGAAGGGTTTGATCGATTGCGGCACCACCTTGGCGCCGAACTCGCGCTTCAAGGATTGCACCAGCGGATCGCTGTCGATGGATGCCTCGGCGGCCGACTGCGCCTCTTCGCGCGCGTTGGCCGCGCGTGCGGCCGGCGTATGCGCGGCAACGCTCTGATCGTTGACGAAACGCAACCGAATGCGCTCGCCCAGCGCGTTGCTGATGCGTTCTTCCATCTGGCTGACCATCGGCTCCACCGCCAAATGCATATGCGCCGACTGCAGCCCCATGACCAGCGTCTGACCATCGCGCTCGCGCAAATGTGCATTCTGGGCCAACTGGCCCAGCGGTCCGCGCAAGCCCGCCTGTTCGATCAAGGCCTCCCACACCGGCAGCCCACGCGCATCGCGCGGCACCTCACGTGGTGCCGGCGCTTGCGTAGGTACCGGCGCCGCAGCCACCGGCTCGGGTCGAGCCATCGGTGGAGCGGCTTGTCGTTCCACCGGTGCCGGCGGTGCCGCGCGCGGTGCAGGCGGTTCGGCCTGACGCGCCACGGGAGCAGCGGCAGGACGTTCACGGCGCGGCGCTTCGCCGCCATCGGCCGGACGGAAGGCCAACATGCGCAGCATCGCCATTTCAAAACCGGTACGCGCATCGGGGGCAATCGCCAGGTCGCGGCGACCCGCCGTGGCGATCTGGTAATAAAGCTGCACGTCCTCGGGCATCAGTCGCTCGGCCAGCGCAACAAGCGCGCTGTCGTCGGCATCGCCACCTTCGGGCCGATAGCCCGGCACCAGTTGAATCAGTTGCAGACGGTGCAGCACGGCGGCCAGATCGTCCAGGACGCCACCGAAATCCGGCGAGAACGAGGCAATGCGTGTGCATTCGTTCAACAGCTGCTGGCCGTCACCGACAGCCAACGCCTCCAGCAGACCAAGTACCTGTCCGCGCGCCACGCTACCGAGCATGGCGCGCACGTCATCGGCCTGCAGCGCACCACCACCATAGGCGATGGCCTGATCGAGCAAGGACAGCCCATCGCGCAGCGAACCGTCGGCGGCGCGAGCCAGCTCGACAATGGCGCTGTCTTCGTACTGGATATTCTCGGCACCGAGGATATGGCGCATCTGCCCGGAAATCTGATCCGGCAGCAGGCGCTTGAGATTGAACTTCAGGCAGCGCGACAGCACCGTCACCGGCAACTTCTGCGGGTCGGTGGTGGCGAGCAGGAACTTCACATGCGGCGGCGGCTCTTCCAACGTCTTGAGCAAGGCGTTGAAAGCCGGCTTGGAGAGCATGTGCACCTCGTCGACCAGGTACACCTTGAAGCGGCCGCGGGCCGGAGCGTACTGCGCGTTCTCGATCACCTCGCGCACGTCGTCCACGCCGGTGTTACTGGCTGCATCGATTTCCAATAGGTCGACAAAGCGTCCCGCATCGACTGCCGTGCAGACCGCGCACTCGCCGCAGGGATCGGCCGACTCGCCGCGCTCGCAATTGAGCGACTTGGCGAAAATACGCGCGATCGTGGTCTTGCCGACGCCACGCGTGCCGGTAAACAGGTAGGCATGGTGCATGCGCCCGGTGTCGAGCGCATTGGTAAGCGCACGTACCACGTGCTCCTGCCCGACCAGTTCGGCGAATTTACGGGGACGCCATTTGCGGGCTAGGACTTGATAGGACATTCGCTATTACCTTGGGGCGAAGGACGATTGTGCCAAGGTGCGCGCTGCTTTGCAGCCCGGCCGCTACGCGGCCCAGAAAGGCGGCGGCCCTGCCAGCCACACCCCGGCACCCGAATCGTTCGCTACCGTTGCTTCCTTCCGGACCTGGCGGAGTTTACGAACTATCGTCGCGGGGGGACCGACAGGGCCACCATAGACTTTATTGCGAGGGTTCACTCACTGGCGGAGAGGGCGGGATTCGAACCCGCGATACGGGGATAAGCCGTATACACACTTTCCAGGCGTGCTCCTTCAACCACTCGGACACCTCTCCGCGGTGGTGAAACCTGCGCTGCGGGGCCTATTGGCCCGGCAAAGAGGCGAAAGGATAGCGGGCGGCGGGACCAGTGACAAGAGACATGTCTCAGGCGACCTGGGCCACATCGCGCAGGAAGACCGGGAAATCGGTGGTCGGCGGCCTCGCACCGGCTCCGTAGAACATATCGGCGACAAACCCGCGGTGGTAGTTGGTGTGGCTGACCAGGTGCAGCAGGATTTCGGCCTTGGTCATGGCGCCCTCGCCGCCACCGATAAAGCCGAACTGCACGGTCTCGTCGACGTCCGCCTCGCCAAGCCCATCGGCCCAGGCGACATACCACTCGTCCAGTTCGAACTGACGCCGCGCCAGCTCGTCCAGCGCGATCTTTTCGCTAGTGATACGAGCGGTAAATCCATGCTCGCGGCCTTCGAGATGGGCCTGAAAAACCTTGTCGATCGTGTACACGTGGGTGAGCATCGCCAGCATGCTGCCGAAAACCACCTGGCGCGGCCGCAACAGCTCCTCTTCCGGCAACTTGGCGGCGGCCTCGAAAATCATCCGGTCGGCCCAGGCCTTGTAGCGGGCGAAACGGCGCAGCGATTGCGTACTCATGCTTCGATTCTCGTTCTAAAGGGATCAGCCGGCATCCGCACGTGGCGGCGGCGGCGTGGGCAAGGCGATGCGATCGCCGGCCCTGGCGATCTGGAAACCACGCGATTGCAAGGTCGCGCCATCGGCGTGGCTACCGTAGTGATAAAGCCGCAAACGCTCGCGCCATTCGGCGGGGTACTCGCGCTCGACATCGTCCACGCCGGTATGGGATGGGTTGCTAGCTATGCCGCAATCATGCGCGATGATTTCATTGCCACCGGCGTAGCGGGTGAGCATCTCCGGTATCGGGCGCGTGTCGCCGGTATAGGCAAAGCTGCCACCCAAGGCAACGCCATAAGAGGTACCGGGCATATGGTGACGCGTGGCGAACACATCGAACCAGAGGCCATTGAGCCAGAAGCCGCGACTGCAAGGCACCAGCCGGAACGCCTCCCAGAAATTCACCCCGCCCTCGGCGAGTACGCCCGGATAATCCGCGACACGCGCCTGCAGCCAGGGGATCAAACCGGCGTGCGCGAACAAGCGCGTCTGGCCACGCAAGGTTTCGTCGAACCACAGGCGGAAGAACGTCCGCTCCAGGCCGGCCACATGATCCATATGCGTATGCGTGATGTACAAGGCACGCGGCGGCTCGCCATAGGCGGCCATATAACGTTCGAGCGTGTCCGGACCGCAATCGATCAACAGTACCGGTTTGCCGTCGCATTCGAGCACCGCAGCGGACGAGCCCAGCTCGACCGCATGTGCCGCACCGACACCGAGAAAATGCAGAGTCCAGTTCATAAGGTAAGGGTACGCTCGTAGCGTTCGATCAGGGACGTCCAGATCGTTGCGTCGAACGCCGCCTCGCCCTGCCCCGCAGCGCCAAGCTTGAGCAGCGATCGACGCAGCCGCTGCAGGTTGGCTTGCTGCCAGGCCCGTTCCGGCGTGCGCCGTTCGCCGCGATCGAAGTCGATCAGGTACAAACCGGTATCGGCGATCAGCACGTTGTGTGCATTGAGATCGGCATGCCAGATGCCGGCACGATGAAACCGCGCGATCACATCGCCGACGGCAACGGCCAGCGTGTCGTCCAGGCGCCCCTGGGCAAGATACTCGGCCAGCGTCGAGGCGTCTTGAATACGACCGGTCAGCAGATCGGCGCTATAGAACAGGCCATGACGGATATATCGCGTTGCCACGGGCCTGGGGCCGGGCAATCCGAGCTCGGCGATCACGCCAAGCAGGCGCAGCTCCTGAAAGCCTCGCGTACGATCGCGGCCGCTCCACAGATAGCGATCGCCCATCAACGCGGCCACCATGCCACCGCGCCGATAGTGCTTCAGCACGCATTCGCCCGCGGGTGTATCGACGATCGCGATGCCGCCGCGCCCGCCCGCCTGGGTGCGCAAGGCACCCCGTTCGCTCCAGTAGGCCGGCGCGAACCAGTTACCGTCGACTTGTGGCGATGCGGCGGCGTCGAACAAAATCGCTCCACCGGCGTCCTCACGGACTTGCTCTTGCATCATCATGCCCGGTTCAACTCGTTCGACCATTCTAACCGAAGGCCTTATGTCCGCTCCCACCTCGATCTGCCTGTTGCGCACCTCGGCCATCGGCGATGTCACACACGTCGTCCCGCTGGTCCGGACCCTGCAGCAGGCCTGGCCGCAAACGCGGCTGACCTGGATCGTCGGCAAACTCGAGCGCAAGCTGGTTGGCGACCTTCCTGGCGTGGAGTTCGTCACCTTCGACAAGGGCGCCGGCTGGGGCGGCATGCGCGCCGTACGCGAAAGTTTGCGAAATCAGCGGTTTGACGCCTTGCTGCAGATGCAGGTGGCCATGCGTTCGAATCTCCTCAGCCTGGGGATTCGCGCGAAACGCCGCATCGGTTACGACCACGCGCGCGCCAAGGATCTGCACGGCCTGGTGATCAACGAACGTATTCCCGCACGAACCGGCGAGCATGTGCTCGACGCCATCGGCAGCTTCTGCGAGCCGCTGGGACTGAAACAACGTGAAGTGCGTTGGGATATCCCGATTCCCGATGAGGCGCATGCCTGGGCAGCGGAAAAGCTTCCCGGCGATACGCCGACGTTGCTGGTCAGCCCGACATCGAGCCATGCGCTACGCAACTGGGAGCCGGCGCGCTACGCCCAGGTCATGGACCATGCCGCCGCCAAGGGCTGGCGCGTGGTACTGGTCGGCGGACCGTCGGCGCTTGAGCGCAGCATGGCCGACACGATTCTCGCCACGACACGCCACAAGCCACTCGACCTGACCGGCAAGGACACCCTCAAGCAGTTGATGGCGATGCTCGCCCGTGCACCGATGCTGCTGACGCCCGATTCGGGGCCGATGCATATGGCAAATTCGGTCGGCTGCAAGGTGCTGGGTTTGCATGCCGCGAGCAACCCGGATCGTTCCGGTCCTTACTCGGATCGACGCTGGTGCGTGAACATGTATGACGCGGCGGCGCGCAAATATCTGGGCAAGCCGGCGCATGAAATCCCGTGGGGCACGAAGATCGAAAAGCCCGGGGTGATGGATTTGATTTCGGTGGATGCGGTGATCGAGCGGTTTGAGGCGTGTGCGGCGTTTTTGAAGAAGTAGTAAAGGGTTCCGCGAGCACCCGGCCCCCTCACCCCAACCCTCTCCCTCGGCATAGCCACGGGAGAGGGAGCAAAAGCACGAAACCTTGAAGACTTGCCTCAGTCGATTCCCTCTCCCCTGGCTATGCCGGGGGAGAGGGTTAGAGTGAGGGGGGCTCTAAGCCCTCAGTTTCAAGACGCGCGATAATCCTGATACGACTTCTCTTCCACCAACTGCGAACCAAGCTTGAGATTGATCTCGCGCTTGAACGCAGCGCGCTCGTCATTGCGGAAATACACCGCGCGAGCCAGCTCGATAAATTCCTGATCGAATGCCTGCGCCTTTTCCTTCAGGCGAATACGGTCTTCGATATCCCACAAGGTTTCATTGACCTTGAGCAGATCGGCACGCTCACGGGAAATATCCGTCTTCGAAGCGGCGTCATTGGCCCAGGTCGCATTGAGCAGGTCCAGCTCGTTGCGCACATTGGCCAGCTTGGCCGGGTCGGTAATCTGACGCGACTTGATTTCGAGAATGGTGATCTTGTCGATCAGTTCGCCGTAGGACACCGGCGTTTGGATAAGGCTCATGACGTCTCCGAAAAGCGCTTGCAGAATGGATGTGCGGGATAGCCCGGACACCCATGATAAACCAGCCCCGGCCGGGCTCAGCGCTTCAGGGCGCCGACGCGCTGAATAAGGGCCGCCAGAAACGACGCAGGCAGCTCCGCCCGAACCGGTACCGCCCACCAGTGCGGCTGGGCGAACGGCGCGCATTTGACCGCGTCTTTCTCGGTCATCAGCAGGGGCAAGCTGTCGTGGAAATCCAGTTCGACCGCGGTATAGGCATGGTGATCGGGAAAGGCCTGCTCCACCACATCCAGCCCGTAGCTGCGCAAGCTGTCGAAGAAACGCCCGGGGTTACCGATCGCCGCGATAGCGCGTACCCGCTGCCCGGCGAATTCAGCCAGGGCCTGGGCATGCCCGTCCAGCAGCGCGCGTGCCTGGCCGCCGGCAAGCGTCATCGGCACTTCGCCGGCCTCGGGCCGACCACCGTTGCAAACCCGAAAATCGGTCGATGCCAGCCGCGCCATCGGCTCGCGCAACGGGCCTGCCGGAAGCAGACGGCCATTGCCGAAGCGACGCTGACCGTCGATGACACAGATTTCGATATCGCGGGCCAGGCGGTAGTGCTGCAACCCGTCATCGGCGATCACGACATCGCAGCCGGCCTCCAGCAACAGTCGCGCGGCAGCCGGACGATCGCGCCCGATTGCCACTTCGACCCCGCTCGCACGGATCAGGCAGGGCTCGTCGCCCACCTGCGCAGGGTCTGGTGCCGCGCCCAGCAGCATCGGCTCACGTTGCGTGCCGCCATACCCCCGACTGACCACGCCAGGACGCAAGCCGTAATGCTGCAGCGCTTCGGCAACCGCGATGGTCAGCGGCGTCTTGCCGGTCCCGCCCACGCTGATATTGCCGATGACGATGACCGGAACGGGCAAGCGCTCGCTGCTGAAGGTGTCGGCGCGATAAAGCGCACGACGCAGGCGGATCAGGCCGCCATAAAGCGCACTCAGCGGCCAGGCCCACCAGGGCACGCGTCCCTTCCCATACCAGGCGGATTGAAGCGTATCGGCCAGCACCGTCGTGGGCGCCTCAGTCGCTCGGCTTCTCGTGGAACTGCATGCGATGCAAGGCGGCATAGTGGCCGCTCATCGCCAACAACTGGTCGTGGGTACCACGCTCGACGATGCGGCCCTGGTCCATCACGGCGATCTGGTCGGCACCTTCGATAGTGGACAAACGATGCGCGATGACCAAGGTGGTGCGATCGCGCATCAGGCGCTGCAGCGCCTGCTGGATCAGCCGTTCCGACTCGGTATCCAGGGCGCTGGTCGCTTCGTCCAGCACCAGGATCGGCGCGTTCTTCAGAATGGCGCGTGCGATGGCGATGCGCTGGCGTTGACCGCCGGAAAGCATGTTGCCGCCCTGACCGATCGGCGTGTGGATGCCGTTGGGCAGCTTGGCGATGAACTCCATCGCATTGGCGGCCTCCGCCGCGGCAACGATCGCCGCGTCGCTGGAACCGGCGAGTTCGCCGTAAGCAATATTGTCGGCGACCGTACCGTCGAACAGCACCACGCTCTGCCCTACCCAGGCAATCTGCCGGCGCAGCGAGGCAAGCGTATAGCCTTGATAGTCCTCGCCGTCGACGGTAATCGTGCCGCCGCTGGGCTCATAGAAACGCGGCAACAGGCTGACCAGACTGCTCTTGCCGCTGCCCGAACGGCCGACCAGGGCCGTCACCGTACCGGGGCGACATTGCAGATCGATGCCGCGCAGCGCTTCGAACTGGTTGCGTGGATACACCAGCCGGACGTCCTTGAATGCGATATCGCCCTGCGTACGTTCGAGCACGCGCGTGCCGTGATCCATCTCCGGCGGCATGTCGATGATCTCGAACAGGTCGTCGCATGCGGCCAGACCGCGCTGCACGTTCGATTGCACATTGGTCAATCGCTTCAGCGACGGCATCATGCCGCCCATCGCGGTAAGCACGGAAATAAACACGCCGGGCGAGATCTTGTCGATCTCACCGGGGCGCGTACCCAGGTAGACCAGCAGCGCCAGCGCAAACGCCGCGGCGGTCTGCACGGTGGCGCTGGACATCGCGCTGGTCGCGGATACTTTCAGGTTCAGGCGACGACTGTAGTTGGTGACTTCCTCGAATCGCTTGGACTCGTGTTCCTGGCCGCCATAGATGCGCACTTCGCGATGCGCGCCGACCGACTCTTCCACCGTGCCGGTCACCGCGCCCATGGTGCCCTGGATACGCCGGCTGATATTCCGATAGCGACGGCTCACCACAGTCACGATCAAGACAATGGCCGGCACCATCACGAACAAGGCCATGGTCAGGTAGGCGCTGTTGCTCAGCATGACGTAGAGCATGCCGAGCACGGTCAGGCTTTCGGTGACCGCAACCTTCACCGCGTCGGTCGACGCGGACGCGACCTGCTCACTGGTGTAGGTGATGCGCGAAACCTGTTGGCCGGAATGCTCGTCGCCAAAAAAACGTGCTGGCAAGCGCAGGTAGGCGGAAAACACATCGCGTCGCATGGTCTGCACGATGTTACGGCCGATATACGAAATGCCGTAGTCGTTGATGAATATTCCTGCGCCACGCAACAGAAAAATGCCGATGATCCAGATCGGCATCCAGAAAATCAGATACGGGTCCTTCTCGGCCAGCAACTGGTCGATGAGCGGACGCAGCAATTTGACGAAAGCGGCCAGGCAGCCGCTTTCAATCGCCATGCCGAGCAGCGATATCGCACCGATGGCGCGATACGGCTTGAGATAACCAAGCAGGCGCTTGTACGTCTGCCAGGAGTCGCTGCCCCAGACAGAACCGGTTTTCTTGCTCACTTGGCGCTGCCTGCGTCGGTCGGCGCGGCTTCGCTCGGCGTCGTCGCGATCGACAGCTTGGTAAAGCCCAATTGCCCGAGCGCATCCATCGCGATGACCACGTTCTGATGCGCCGTCATCGCATCGGCCCGGATCGTGACCTGGCGTTCGCGATCGTCACCGGCGGCCTGTGCGATCGCCTGCTTGAGCGGTTCGATGCCCTCACCATGCACTTCATCGCTGCCCACGAAGAAATGCCCGTCGCGGTCGACCACGACAGTGACCGCGGGCGCCTGCATGTCGCGCTCTTCCGCGCTCGCCTTGGGCAGGGTCACCTGCATCCGCGAATGCTGGATAAACGTGGTAGTCAGCACGAAAAACATCAGTAGGGTCAGCAGCACGTCGATCAGCGAAATCACGTTGATCTCGAAATCGTCCTGCCGGCGATCATTGCCGATACGCATGCGTGTCAGCCCGCGCTCGATTCGGCGCTGGCCGCGCTGCTACGACGCGTGCGCGGTGCCGGGGGCGCCGGGGTCAGTTCGTCCAGCAAGGCCGTCGCCTGCTTTTCCATCTCGACGACATGGCCGGCGACCTTGGAACGGAAATAGCGGTGCAGCACATAGGCGGGAATCGCCACGACCAGACCCGACGCGGTGCAGATCAGCGCCTCGCCGATACCGCCGGCCATCTTCATCGGGTCGCCGACACCGCCGCGCATCACTTCCATGAACATGCGGATCAGGCCGATCACCGTACCAAGCAAGCCAAGCAGCGGGCCGATCAGTGCGATCGTACCCAGGCTATTGAGGTAACGCTCCATGTTGTGCACGACATGGCGGCCGGTGTCCTCGATGCGTTCCTTGATCAATTCGCGCGGGCGATTGCGCACCGCGAGCGCGGCGGCCAGGAGCTCGCCCAACGGCGAGCCGTTGGCCAGCGTCTGCAAGTGGGCGGGATCGAGCTGACCGGAACGCGCCCAATTGCGCACCTCGTCGCCCAGACCTGCCGGTAGCACCGCGGAACGGCGCAGGGTCCAACAGCGCTCAAGCACGATCGCCAGTGCGATCGCCGAACAGATCAGGATGGGCAACATCGCCCAACCGCCAGCCATCAGGATATCCAGCACGAGCCCTGCGCTCCCAAACGTTAACGAAGCGCGAATCATAGCAGCGCCGTCGTTCGTTTCCGTGCAATCGCGCCCGTTCCCGGGGGTGACCCGCCTTTTGGGCTATTCGCGCCAGTATGGGCGCCGAACCTGACGCCATCGTGCTGCAACATGCGGCGCGGCGTCGGTGGGAAAGTCGACGCGAACCGCCCCCGTATCGGCCGTATTCAGCAAGGGAACGCCGGCCGCGCCGTAACGCTCGACCACCAGCGGATGCGGATGACCGAAGCGGCTGCGCCAGCCTGCGGAGACCAGCGCCAGCGATGGCTGGACCGCGGCAATAAAACGCTCACTGGATGAATGGCGGCTGCCGTGATGCGGTGCCAGCAATACGGTGGGCGAGGACAGCGGAAAGCGGTCCAGCAACCTGGCTTCGACCTTCGCCGAGATATCGCCACCGATGACAAGACTGCCGCCTCGCCCCTCCACCAGCAGCACACAGGATCGATCGTTATTTGAAGCACCCGGATCACTGGGCGGCTGGATCAAGCTGAAGCGCACGTCATCCCATATCCAGTTTTCGCCCGATTCGCATCGAGCAAGATCAGGCAGGCGCTCCGGCTCACCCGTGGTTGCGATGGCCCCGGGAAATGCACGCATCACCGCCTGCGCGCCACCGGCGTGATCGTTATCCGCATGACTGACGATGAGTCGGTCGAGCCGGCGCCAGCCCAACGCCCGCATCGAGGGCAACACCACGGCATCGCCCATAGTGAAATCGGCGGAATACCCCGCGCCGGTGTCATACACCAGCGTGTGATGTTGTGTGCGCAGCAGGATCGCCAGCCCCTGCCCGACATCCAGCATCCACATTTCAAAGGCCCCTTGCTTGGGGCGCGATAGCGGCGGAAACAACAGAGGCAGAAACAGCAACGCGCCGAGTATGCGCAGAGGCACGCCTCGCGGGGAGAACATCCATACGGCACCGATCAGCGCGCACAGCAAAGCCCATAGCCGAACCTGCGGCAGATACCAATGCGCCCCCGGCAAGCGCGCCAGTTGTTCGAATAGCCACCATTGCCCATGCATCAGCCCGGCAAGCAGCCACAGAAGCGGCGTCGCCAAAGGTGCACAGAGCATGAGCAAGACCATACTCAACAAGACCCCTGGCACGACGAGCAAGCTCACTACGGGGATGGCGAACAGATTGGACAGTGCGCCAATCAGAGAAGCCTCGCCGAAAAACCACATCGTCAACGGCAGCAGCGAGACCGTCATCAGCCACTGAGCCGAACACAACTCGCGTATGAAACCGCGCCAGCCACCCCGCCGCGTCTTGGGGCAGAACATCAGCAAAGCTACACCGACGAACGACAACCAGAATCCGGCCGTCAGCACCGAAAGCGGATCGAGCAACAGCATCGCGATCAACGCGATGGCGAGTGAGACTGCCGCATCGGGCTGTCGCCGAAGGCAGCGAGCCCACGCGATGACTGCAATCATCAATAACGTTCGAACCGTCGCCACGCCAAGCCCGGCCAATACGCCGTAGCCAGCGGCGACCAGTAGTGCCATGACGGCCTTTGCGATCGGCGCAGGTATACGTAACCCCAGCGCCGGCCATAGCAGATAAAACAGTTGCACCAGCCATACGCCGCCGATCGCCGCAACGCCGACGTGAAAACCGGAGATGGCGATCAGGTGCGGAATGCCATTCGCCCGCGCGATTTCCCAATCGCGGTTATCGAGCCCCCGCGTATCGCCTACGGCAAACGCACGCAACGAAGCCGCGTCGCGGCGGTCCGCCACTCGCTCGGCAATGCGCTGGCTCAAGGTCTCTCGCCAGCCATCCACACACGTGCCTGAATCGGCGAGCATCGTGTTCGCGGCGTCTTCGCGCACATAGCCGGTCGCTACGATGCGATTGGTCAGCGCGACGCGTTCGCTGTCGATGCCGCCTGGATTGACCAGGCCGCGCGGACGCTTCAGCCGCAGCATCAATCGCCAGCGCGAGCAGGCCGGCAAAGGGAGGCGAGGCCTGTGCCAGGAAAGACGAAGCTTGCCGCGCAAGTCGAGTGGCTGGCCATCCAGCTCGGCCTGTTCGATACGCAGCATGAAACGGGTTGCGTCCGATCGTGCCACCGGAAGGCCATCGATGTGTCCCGTCACAAGTACGTTCTTGCCGTACAAGGTATCTGGCAAGCGGGCTTCCATTGCCAGCGAGCCGTGAATCGTTGCCCAGGCAAAGCCCAGCATAAAAAACGCCGGTAATCGACACCCACGCCAACGGCAAGCCACCGCGAGCAAGACCAATGCCATCGCGGCAGCGCCATAGCGCGATAACAAGTTCGGCAGACAGGCGACAGTGAGGGCACCGCCGAGCATGCTCAGGCTCAGCGGCACTACGCCGGTAAATCGCGACAGACCGATCATCCCGCAAGGATGAAGTCAGCCCGGCCGATGCGCGTCCCGTTCCAGGCCGAAAGCCTCGTAGGCTTTGCGCGTGAAAATCAGGCGCGCTGGCGCTCCATCAAACTGCCGTTGTGCAGTTCCAGGGTTCGGTCCATGCGCCCGGCAAGGCGACTATCGTGCGTGACCAGGATGAAGCTGGTACCGATTTCGCGATTGAGCTCCAACATCAGCTCATAGACCTGCGCGGCATTGCCTTCGTCCAGGTTGCCGGTGGGCTCGTCGCCCAGCACGCAGGCCGGCCGGGTCACCAAGGCGCGCGCGACCGCGCAACGCTGGCGTTCACCGCCGGAAAGCTCTCCCGGCTTGTGTTCGATGCGCTTGCTCAAGCCCACGCGATCGAGTAGCGCTTTCGCCTCTTTTTCCGCCTGCGCAATGGCTACGCCGCGAATCAGCAACGGCATGCAGACGTTCTCCAGCGCGGTGAACTCGGGCAACAAATGATGGAACTGATAGATGAAACCCAGCGAGCGATTGCGCACGCGACCACGCTCGGCGTCGGAGAGTTTGGAGAGCAGGCGCCCTTCCACCTCGACCTCGCCGGCGGTGAGCGTGTCCAGGCCGCCGATGATATGCAGCAGTGTGCTCTTGCCCGAGCCCGATGCACCGACAATAGCCAAGGTCTCGCCGCGACGAAGCTCGAAGCTGACATTGCTCAGCACCTGGGTATTCAAACCGCCCTCTTCGTACGTCTTGGCGATATTCCTGGCGCGCAGCACGATGGGCTGGGTCACAACGGGCTGGTCTGGAGCAGTCTGATTCATGAAATCACTCATAGCGCAGCGCCTGCGCCGGCTGCGTGCGCGAGGCGCGCCACGCGGGATACAAGGTGGCCAACAACGAGAAGCCGAAGGTGATCAGCGTCACCCAGCCCACGTCCGAGGCCAGCAACTGGCTGGGCAATTCGCTGATGTAGTAGACGTCCGGCGACAGGAAGGTCACATGGAAGGTGTGCTCGATCCATTTGACGATGACCGGCAGCTTCCACGACAGCAACGAACCCAGGCCGACACCGACACCGATGCCGACAAAACCCACCAACACGCCTTGCACCATGAAGGTGCCCATGATGCTCAGCGGCGTTGCGCCAAGCGTGCGCAGGATCGCGATATCCGCCTGCTTGTCGGTAACCAGCATCATCAGCATCGAGATCAGGTTGATCACGGCGACCAGGATGATCAGCGACAGGATGATGAACATGACTTTCTTCTCCATTGAAATGGCGGAGAAGAAATTGGCGTGGCTGTCCATCCAGGTTTCGACGCGATAGGTCTGGCCCAGCGCGTCGGCCAGTTCGCGCGCTACGGGGCGGGCGTTGAACAGATCGTCGAGCTTCAGGCGAACGCCTGTAGGGCCGTTCAGATCATTGAGCACTTCGGCATCGGTCATATTGACCAGCGCCAGGCCCGAGTCGAACTCCTGCATACCCAGTTCGAACACGCCACTGACCTTGAAGGCGCGCTGGCGCGGCACCGAACCCATCGGCGTACCGCGAAACTGCGGCACCACCATGATCACCGTATCGCCGGTGTTGACGCCCAACTGCAGCGCCAGCTCCTTGCCCAGCACGATATTCCAGCTGCGCGGTGTCAGGCCGTCGAGCGTGCCCTCCACCATATGCGTGTTGATATCGGAAACCTTCGGCTCCTGATCGGGCTCGATGCCACGCACTATCGCGCCACTCGAACGCCGGCCAAGCAGCATCGCCTGCGCTTCCACATACGGCGCCGCGCCTTTGACGTGCGCGTTGGCATCGGCCACCTGCACCGCCTTGTGCCAATCCTGCACGCTCTCGCCCGGCAGCCCGGAGACGGTCGCATGCGAAATCGCGCCGAGGATGCGCGAGCGCAATTCGCTATCGAAGCCGTTCATCACCGACAACACGGCGATCAGCGCGGTCACGCTGATTGCAATGCAGATAATCGAAACCGCTGAGATAAACGAGATGAACTGATTGCGCCGTTTGGCGCGGGTGTAGCGCAAGCCGATGAAAAGCTCTAGCGGTCGAAACATGAATGGGTCGCTTATTAGGAGTCGCAGGGCTATGGCCGCCCAGAGCAGGCATTATCGGGCATATGACCGCGTTGCGGCGGTTAAAGTGCCCGATATGGGGAAATGCGGCAAGTTTTCATGGGTTCGGCGCCCCGGCGATTGATGGAAGCTTCAAACAATCTCACTTCCCATCGTCGCCCCGGCGAACGCCGGGGCCCAGCGTCTTTCGCACGTTGGAGCGCAAGGCACTGGATCCCGGCGTTCGCCAGGATGACGGATCAGGGAGGGTCTCCGGCAGCTCCGCCGATGCGGCCTTGGCCAAACGCATGCGCAATCGCCGACGTGTCGCCTCATCGGTGTTGTCGCCGGCCAACCAAAGGATCGGCCCTACCGCATCGCCAGAGCGCAGATTCAGCACGATGTGCGAGCCGAACGTGCGGAACGTGTCCAGCTCCATCGCGACTTCGTGACCCGTCGCCAGATCAACGGTCCAGGTTCCATCGGAGGCCCACTGGACTCGGCGTACAGCGCGATCTGCCGCACGGCGCTGTCGATAGAACGCCAGTACCAGCGCCGCGATCGCTATCGAGAACTGCAAAATCAGCGGGATATCGGCGGCGAACAGCGCCAGCAACACCAGGCACAGGCCACTCGACGCCAGGTACAAAGGCAGCCGCGAAGGCCGATACTCAAAGCGAATGCCGGGCTCGGATGTCATCGATGATGCGCTTCCAGTCTGCGCGTTCGGGCTGGGCGTGGCCCATGACCCAGTCCCAGAGATCCGGGTCCTGCACGTCGAGCAATTCGTCGAATGCCTGCCGGGTGGCTTCATCGGCACCGGCAAAATGATCTTCCAGCCAGCCGCCGAACAGGGCGTCGAGCTCCCGGGTACCACGGCGGGTGCGCCAGCGCAGGCGCTTGATGCGGGCTTCGTCCATAGCGTTCAGACCGTAAACCGCGATAAGGCCGGCAGGGATCGGTTCCCGCCGGCCATCGCCGTCAGGGCGCGCGGCGCTCGACGATCAGCTTCTTGATCTCCGCAATCGCCTTGGCCGGGTTCAGACCCTTCGGGCAGGTGCGGGCGCAGTTCATGATGGTGTGGCAGCGATACAGCTTGAACGGATCTTCCAGATCGTCCAGGCGCGCACCGGTGTCTTCGTCGCGGCTGTCGACGATCCAGCGGTAGGCCTGCAACAGGATCGCCGGACCCAGGTACTTGTCGCCGTTCCACCAGTAGCTCGGGCAGCTGGTCGAGCAGCAGGCGCACAGAATGCACTCGTACAGACCGTCGAGCTTCTTGCGGTCTTCGGGCGACTGCAGGCGCTCCTTGTCGGCCGGCGCCGGGCTCTGCGTGCGCAGCCAGGGCTTGATCGAGGCGAACTGGGCGTAGAAGTGGGTCAGGTCCGGCACCAGATCCTTCACCACCGGCATATGCGGCAGCGGATAGATCTTGACGTCGCCCGAGGCGCAATCTTCGATCGCGCGGGTGCACGCCAGGGTGTTGGTGCCGTCGATGTTCATGGCGCAGGAACCGCAGATGCCTTCACGGCAGGAGCGGCGCAGCGTCAGCGTCGGATCGATTTCGTTCTTGATCTTCAGCAACGCGTCCAGAACCATCGGGCCGCATGCGGCCAGGTCGACCTCGTAGCTGTCGATGCGCGGATTCTTGCCGTCGTCCGGCGTCCAGCGATAGATCCGGAACGTACGCGGTTTTTTCGCGTCCTTGGCCGGAAAGTGCTGGCCCTGCTGGACCTTTGAATTTTTGGGTAGCGTGAACTCGGCCACGATTGCCTCACTGTTTTACTTGGCTGACAGCCCGCCTAGGCGGGCGCCTTACAGCATTCGAGAAAAGACGCGCGCTTAGTAAACGCGCTTCTTCGGCGGCACCACTTCGACGTCGCTGGTCATCGTGTACATATGCACCGGGCGGAAGTCGAACGACGCCTTGCCGTTGTCGTCCACCGACACCAGCGTGTGCTTCTGCCACTCGTGATCGTTGCGGTCCGGGAAATCCTCGCGTGCATGCGCACCGCGACTTTCCGGACGCTGCTCGGCCGAATACATCGTGGCCACGGCCTGACCCAGCAGGTTCGACAGTTCCAGCGTTTCGATCAGGTCGGAGTTCCACACCATCGAACGATCACTGACGCCGACATCCTTGAAGGAGTCGTAAGCGGCGGTGATCTTCCGGCAGCCTTCCTTGAGCGACTCGTCGGTACGGAATACCGCGGCGTCCGACTGCATGGTGCGTTGCATTTCGGCGCGGATCTTCGCCGTCGGCAGGCTGCCCTTGGCGTGACGCAGACCGTCGAAACGACCCAGGGCCTTGTCCAGCACGCTGGCCGGCAGATCCTTGTGCGACGTATTGGGCTTGATGATCTCGGCGCAACGATGGGCCACCGCACGGCCGAACACCACCAGATCGAGCAGCGAGTTCGAGCCCAGGCGGTTAGCGCCATGCACCGACACGCAGGCCGCTTCGCCGATGGCGAACAGGCCCGGCACCACTGCATCGACGTTATCGCCGCGCTTCTGCACGACTTCGCCGTGATAGTTGGTCGGGATACCGCCCATGTTGTAGTGGACGGTCGGGATCACCGGGATCGGTTCTTTCGTCACGTCCACACCGGCAAAGATGCGCGCCGACTCGGCGATACCCGGCAGACGCTCATGAATCACGTCCTTGCCCAGGTGCATCAAGTTGATGTGGATGTGGTCCTTGTGCTCGCCCACGCCGCGGCCTTCGCGGATTTCCATGGTCATCGCACGACTGACAACGTCGCGCGAGGCCAGATCCTTCGCGTTGGGCGCATAGCGCTCCATGAAGCGCTCGCCGTTGGAGTTGGTCAGGTAACCGCCTTCGCCACGCACGCCTTCGGTGATCAGGCAGCCCGAACCGTAGATGCCGGTCGGATGGAACTGCACGAACTCCATGTCCTGCAGCGCGAGACCCGCGCGCAGCACCATGCCGCCACCGTCGCCGGTGCAGGTATGCGCCGAGGTGGCGCTGAAGTAGGCACGGCCGTAGCCGCCGGTCGCCAGCACCACCGCGTGACCGCGGAAGAAGTGCAAGGTGCCTTCGTTCATGTCCAGCGCGAGCACGCCGCGGCAGACGCCCTCTTCGTCAAAGACCAGGTCGATGGCGAAGTATTCGATAAAGAACGTGGCGTCGTGCGCCAGCGCCTGCTGATACAGCGTATGCAGGATCGCGTGGCCGGTACGGTCGGCCGCGGCACAGGTGCGCTGCGCGGTGCCCTTGCCGTAGTGCGTGGTCATGCCGCCGAACGGACGCTGGTAGATCTTGCCTTCCTCGGTACGCGAGAACGGCACGCCGTAATGTTCCAGCTCGATGATCGAGGGAATGGCCTCGCGGCACATGTATTCGATCGCGTCCTGGTCGCCCAGCCAATCCGACCCCTTGATGGTGTCGTAGAAGTGGAAGCGCCAGTCGTCTTCGCCCATGTTGCCGAGCGCGGCGGAAATACCACCCTGGGCCGCGACCGTATGCGAACGGGTCGGGAACACCTTGGTGATGCAGGCCGCCTTGAGGCCCTTCTCGGCCAGGCCGAACGTGGCACGCAGGCCCGCGCCACCGGCGCCGACCACGATCACGTCATACTTATGTTGTTGAATCTTGTAGCTTTCCATTGGCTCTTATGCCCCCAGAGCGATGCGCAGCACGGCCAGCACGCCAGCGAGCGTGCCCAACACCGCGAGGAACCTGATCAACACCATCGAGGAAACTTCTTTCCAGCGGGTGTGCACGTAATCTTCGATCACCACCTGCAGGCCCAGCACGGCATGCCAGAACACGGTGATGATGAAAGCGGCCAGCAACACGGCGTTCCATGGCTTGGCCACGGTGGCGCGTGCGGTGGCGTAGTCGGCATGCAGCAGGCCGAGCACGGTGGCGACGAACCACAGCACCAGCACCACCAGCGCGGCGGCGGTCAAGCGCTGCGTCCACCAGTGGCCAACGCCCGACTGGGCCGAACCCAGGCCGCGAGCGCGCTTGAGCGGATTGCGGAAATCCTTGGCGACCTTGCTGCTGTCGTTGGCGCTCATGCGGCACCTCCGGCGGAGAGCACGTAGGCCCACACGGCCACGGTCAGCACGACGCTGACGATGATCGAGGCCCAGCTTGAACGCACGAACTGCGCAATCTGGTAGCCAGCGCCAACGTCCTGGATCAGGTGTCGGATGCCGTTGCACAGGTGGTAGAACAGGGCCCAGGTCCAGCCAAACAGGAGCACCAACCCGATCGGGCTGCCCGTGCAGGTCTTGAACTGGTTGAACGTCGACTCGCCGCCGGCCAGCGCCAGCAAGCCCCACAGCACCATCAAGGTACCGACGGCCAAAGCAATGCCGGTGGCGCGATGCACGATGGAGGTCACCATCTGCACTTGCCACTTATATATCTGTAGATGGGGAGAGAGCGGTCGTCGGGTGTCTGCCATGGCGGCTATCCTGGTTTGGAATCGCTGATGCCCTTACCGCCCACCCCTGTCCAAACCCAAGCCGACGCCAACGCCGGCGCAGACCTAGTCAGAAGTCGATACAGCGACCGTTCTTTTCCCAATCGCCGTAGCGGGTGGGATCGGGCGCCGGCCGCTCGACCGGTGCCTTGTCCGTGGCCGGCGTGACAGGCACGGCGGCAGGCCCCGCAGGAGCGGGCACGGGCTTGGTTTCGGTTTGAGAGGAGGTATCGGACATGGTTTTATAAAGCCGCGGAAGCGTAATACTTGCGGCAATACAGCACAACCTTGACGGACGCCGCCAGACCTGCAAGACACATGCCGTCACAAGCCTCCGGACACTTGAGCTTGGTACCGCCCGCCCCCAGGTTCGATGGTCTATGACTTCACCCTATCTCGCCGAAACTCTTGCGATCGAAGGCCCCGACGCCATCGCTTTCGCGCAGGCCCAGCTGAGCAGCCGCATCGACGATATCCCGACAGGGCAATGGCGCTTCAGCGCCTGGCTCGATGCGAAAGGGCGCGTGATCGCGCTGTTTCATGTAGCGCGCATCGCCGACGATCGCCTGCTGTTGCTGTTGCGCGGCGGTCGCGCGCAAGACATCGTCGATGCAATGAAGCGTTTCGTGTTTCGTTCGAAAGTCACGTTGACTGCGTTTGCTCCGCGCACGCTTTCGACAAGTGCAGCGATGAACATGCACGCTGTCGAACATGACGATGCACGCACATCGCTTGGTTGCGATACGCACAGTCTGGTGATCGGCGAAGCAAGCGACAACGCATGGCGTTTGCCGCAACTGCACATGGGTTGGCCATGGCTGCCGGACGATGCATTGAATCAACTGTTACCACCGATGATTTCATTGCATCACCTGCATGCGGTATCGATCGACAAGGGTTGCTATCCGGGACAGGAAATCGTTGCGCGTCTGCACTATCGCGGCGGGAACAAGCGGCATATGCACAGTGTCGTATTGTCGCGACAAGTTGACGCAGGCACCGTATGGCGCAGCGATGAGCGCGAGACGTTGCGTTTGCTCGATGTTGTCGAGCAAAACAATCAATACAACGCGCTTGCTGTCGTCGCCGACGAACTGCTCGAAGGCTTGCACGACAACACGTTAGAGATCGTTCATGAAAAAGTTTGCGTAACTTTCAGCGAACGCTGGCCAAACTGAGAGATAGATCGCAGTTGAATGTGTATCGCAAAAACATAAACGTGAGCGCCACGTGAATTTGATAGTTACGGCACTTGCCAGTTCAGCAATCGACCTTTAGGCTCCGCCGGTCAAATGAGAGATGCCTCCAAACGGAGGTGTCCAATTACGCGACGAACCGGAGGGGTCCGGATCGGCGCGACCCGGCTGAAGATGCCGGCGTAGACAACCGCCATCGTGCGGATCAGCTGTTGCAGGTATGTAGTGCTCTTTGAGGGCACTGCGTCTTGTTGTGTCAGCAATGAATACGCGAGCGGCTCCCGGACAGCCACTCAAGTAAGCCGCAATCCCGCGGCAAAGCGTTCGGCCACAAGTTTCGGCATGAACGAGTAATCCAGGTGGAACGGCCTGCCCGCCCGTCCACCGCAACGGCGCTCGAAGTTGTTTTTTGACTTCGCGCGTACAGCACGTTGGAGGCAGAAATGAAACTTTCTATGTTGTTGTGGTTAGCGTCCGTGCTGCCTCAACCCCTCGCTGACCAGACCTGCCTGGCAACGACGGTGTATCTCGAAGCCCGCAGTGAGCCGACGAACGGGCAGTTCGCCGTGGCTGAAGTAGCACTGCGCCGGCGTGAACGCGGCCAGTGGGGCAACACTGTATGTGAAGTGGTGAAATCGCCGCATCAATTTGCGACCGCCACCACACCAGCAACGTTCGACGTCAGCAATCTCGATGCATTCAACAAAGCATGGAAGATTGCCGGCGAATCGATCAACAACTGGGCGCTGCCGCTTGCGGAACGTCGCCTGCTTGTTCCTCATGCAGATCACTTCGCCACTGTAGCCGTATCGCCGCTTTGGTCGCGCAACAATAACGGCAAAGCCGTCAGCACCATCGGCGAACACACGTTCTATCGCGTCAACTAAAACTCAGAACACCCTGCAGCCTTTTTCAAGGCATAAAAAAAGGCCCTCATTCGAGGGCCTTTTCTTTTTCATCGTTTAAACGTCTAGACGTCCAAACAAATCAACGCGGATAAACGTGATCGCCGCGAATTTCCACATAGTCGCCAGGGCGAAGCTGCGGATCTTCGCGCTGCGTCACCGTGGCGTAGCGACCATCGTCCATGCGAATGTTGATCTGGAACGCGTAACCGCCGCCATCGCTGTTCTTGCCGATCTGGTTACCGACCACGCCACCGCCCACCGCACCGACCACGGTAGCGGCCGTACGGCCATCGCCCTTGCCGATGGTGCTGCCCAGCACACCGCCTGCCACGGCACCAATCACAGCGCCCAGCGTGCCGCCATTGCCACCGCCGCCGGTATTGACCTGCTGGATGTTCTGCACCACGCCGCACTGGCAACCGTAGCGCCCCTGCTGCACGGGCGGCGGCGGCGGACGATCGCTGTAGCGCGGACGGGTGTCGTACGGCTGGCAACCGGCCAGACTGACGCTGGCAGCGACCAACACACCTGCGATCCACTTGTTGTTTGACATAAGCATGATGTCGCCTCCTTAGCGAGCGTCTGAAACGGCAACCACACCTTCCTGAACCTGTACGCGATCGCCCGGATCATGGTCCATGCGTATCGTGCGAGTCACACCCTTGTACTCGTAGCGAACATCGTACGCCACAATCTTGTTCGGGTCGCCGGCGGTCGTCGAGCAACGGTGTTCGACCTGCTGGGTGACCTGGCCATGCTGGTGGCTTTCCTCGATGCGCTTGCCGGCATAACCGCCGCCGACCGCGCCGGCCACCGTGGCCAACGTGCGTCCTTTGCCGCTGCCGACCTGGTTACCGAGCAAGCCACCCGCCACGGCACCGATGGCCATGCCGGCGATCTGATGCTGATCTTTCGGCGGCGCGGTATGCGTGACGACCTCGTCATGACAGACGCGCTGCGGCGCCGTGTCGTGCACCGGGTCGACACTGACTACACGGCCGAATTTGGCCCCGTTATCCCCTGCCGCACCGGCGGTAGTACCCGGGTCGGCATTGGCATCGCGGTCGCAGGCAGACAGGCTTAGTGCCAGCGCAGCCGACATCCCCACATAAAGCGCATTGACTATCAACCTGTTCATGGTGACTCTCCTCATAAGTGTTCCTGGTCGCGTCGACGCCATGCGCCCCCAAAGCGCGGACCAGCGGCGGCATTGATACCGCTCGTTAACTGAATACGGGCTAGACCGAACCGACACGCGACATTAACAGCCAGCTGCCGTTGACAGAACGTGATACGAATCCGCTATTTCCATTTGAACGATTGCCAAACGAACGCACCTATGCATGCCCTGGTCGATACGCACGTACACCTGGACGACGTCAGTTTCGATAGCGACCGTGACGCTTCCATCGCGCGTGCCCGCAACGCCGGTGTCAACACGCAGATCATTCCCGGTGTCGACGCGCCCAGTTGGGAGAAGATCCGACAGCTCTGCGACAGCCACCCCGGTCTGCACCCCGCTTATGGCCTGCACCCCATGTTCCTGGCACAACATCGTCCCGAACATCTGGATGCCCTACCCGGCTGGCTGGCCGACGGCGGCGCGGTGGCGGTCGGCGAGATCGGCCTGGATTTCTTTGTCGAGGGTCTCTCTGCCGATGATCAGCGCTTCTACTTTCATCGCCAGCTGGACATTGCACGAGACATGCAGCTGCCGGTGATCCTGCATGCCCGCAAGGCACTGGAGGAAGTGACACTGGCTTTGCGACGCAGCGGCGGATTGCGCGGCGTGGTGCACAGCTTCTCGGGCAGCATCGAACAGGCGCGTCAGTTGTTCGAGCTGGATTTCTGCATCGGCATCGGCGGTCCGATTACCTATGAGCGGGCGCAACGCCTGCGTCGTGTCGTCGCGGAGATGCCGATCGAGTATCTGCTGCTGGAAACCGACTCGCCGGACCAGCCGCTGGCGACGCATCGTGGGCAGCGCAATGAGCCTGCTTTTCTCGTTGAAGTGCTGGAGACCGTGGCGCAATTGCGCGGTGAAAGCGCTGAGAGCGTAGCTGCCGCGACCTCGGCCAACGCAACAAAACTGTTCAACATCCCGCAAGCCCCTAGCTTCTTGTAGGAGCGACTTCAGGAAACCTCTAAAAAGCTTCCCTATTCGTCATTCCGGCGGAGGCCGGAATCCACCCCTCAGCGCAAATGCTTGCCACGAGCCACCTGACAAACGACGACTGAGGAATGGATCCCGGCCTTCGCCGGGATGACGACAAAAACTGAGGTTTTTCAAGGTTCCTTCAGCCGCGACCAACCGTGATGAACCGCGGATCGCGACTGAAGCCGTTCCTACAAGGTAGCCAAGCCACCGGCACTTGCCCTCCAGCGACACCTGTTGCTATCGTTTTATTTCACCGGTGAACTATGCTCTGATGAAATGACCAAGTTGAACCCCTGCATCCTGATGCTCGACGAGGGCATTTCGCAGATCAAAGAAAACATCCCCGACCTGCCCGCCTGTGAAGCCACCATCGCGCGGCTGATACGGCTGGTCGGCGCGCGTGTCGAAGAAGAGCTCGCTCGCAAGCTGAAGCCACACAAGCTCAACGACAGCGAGTTCATGACGCTCAATATCCTGTTCAGTCGACCCGATGGAACGTCGACACCGGGTGAACTGTGCGAATTCACTTCGCAGGGGCCGACCAACATGACACGCATCGCCAATGCGCTGGTCAAGCGCGGCCTGATCACCCGGCAGAACAGCAAGGAAGATCGACGCCGCGTCACCATCCGCATCACCCCGGCGGGGCGACAATTCGTACGCAAGATGCTGCCGCCGATGTTCCCCCAGCTGATGGAAGTCTTCGTCGGTTTCAGCGACACCGAAAAACGCAGTTTCAGCCGCCTGCTACGCAAACTGGCGGTCAATCTCGATCATCTGGACGCGGACGCCCAATCATGAAGCAAGCTCCGACGACATCCACGCGCTGGATACTCGCCGCCGCGCTGACCGCCTTGTTAGCCGGCTGTGCGATACCGGCCAAGATCTCGCATCCGACGCTACGCGACGACGTGCCACTGGCCGGCCTGCAGACCACGAATCGTGCCGGCTGGCCCGATGCGCAGTGGTGGAAGGTCTATAACGACCCGCAGCTGGACAACCTGATCGAACTGGCGATGAAACAATCGCCCGATCTGGCGCAGGCGCATTCCCGTGTACAGAACGCCGAACAGAACGTGCGCGTCGCGGCCGCGCAAGCGGGACTGACCATCAACGGCAGCGCACAAGTCACGCGTCAACGCCTGAGCGAACACGGCATGATTCCGCCGCAGTTCCTCGGTTTCACCTGGTACAACCAGGCCGATCTCGGCGTGCAGTTCGACTACGATTTCGACTGGTGGGGCAAGAAAAAATCCGCCATCGAGGCCGCGCTGGATCAGGCGCACGCCGCCGAAGCGCAACGTAGTGCCGCCGCACTGACGATTCAAAATGCCGTTGCCGATACTTACTTCGGTTGGCTGGCCGATCACGCGCGCCTGCAGCTCGCCGATCAGGCGATAAGCACGCAGGAGCGTCTGTTGCGCATCGCGCAGCTGCGCGTACGCCAGGGCGTGGACCTGTCCGATACCGTGCAACAGTCGGAAAGCCAGCTCTCGGCCACGCGCCAGATGCGGGTTGCGCTCGACGGCTCCGGCAAGATTCGTCTCGCTGCACTGGCCGCCCTGCTCGGCGTCTCACAGGCGGAACTGCCGGCGCTTTCGCCGCGGCCCTTACCTGAAATCAAGAGCGGCCTGCCCGATGACGCCCGCCTGGATCTGGTCGCGCGTCGCCCCGATATCGCGGCCAGTCGCTGGCAGGTCGAGTCGGCGCTCAAGCAGACCGATGAAGCACGCGCGCAGTTCTATCCCGACGTCAGCGTGAGCGCGATGGTCGGCCTGTCCAGCACCAACCAGGGCGGTCCGAATATCCCGGGCCTGGCCAGTGGCGGCAGCGGCGATCTCGGCAATATCTTCTCGCGTGGCAGTCGCGTCTTCGGCCTGACCCCCGCCCTGCACCTACCGATCTTCGAAGGTGGCCGCCTGCAAGCCGCCTACGGCGTAAGTCGTGCACAGTTGGATGCAGCGATCGCGCAGTACAACAGCACGGTGACCGATGCGGCACGCGACGTCGCCACCCAGGCGCTCGGTGCGGAACAACTGGCCGCGCGTCGCCAGGAAAAGACCAAACAGATCGACTCCAACCAGCGTCTGGTCGGCACAGCACAAGCGCGCGCCCGACAAGGTGTGCGCGACGCACGCGAACAACTCGCCGCGACAGCCCAGCTACTGCAGCAACAGGACGATGCCGTCAGCCTGCATGCGCAGGCACTGTCCACCGATCTGAGCCTGATCAAGGCACTCGGTGGCGGTTATCGCCAGACATCCGACACGACAGCCTCCACTTCCACGCCTTCCACCTCTTCCGGAGACGCCGCCCATGAGCGCCAGTGAATCCACCGCCAAGCCCACGGACGATAACGACAGCGGCCTGGCTGCCAAGGATCCGGGCAAGCGCCGTCGCGCGCTGCTGATCGTCGCCCTGGTCTTTATCCTTGCCGCGCTCACGTGGCTGTTGCTGTGGCTGTTTGTGTTCTCCAAGCGCGAAACCACGGACGACGCCTATGTCGGTGGTAATCAGGTCGCGTTGTCCACCCAGGTGCCAGGCACCGTAGTGGCCATCTTTGCCGACGACACACAGCGTGTCGAAGCTGGCCAGGTGCTGGTAAAACTCGACAGCACCGATGCCGACGTACGCCTGCGCCAAGCGCGCAGCCAGTTGGCCCAGGCGGTGCGCCAGGTCCGTCAGCAGACCGATTCGGCCAGCAGCGCAGACGCGCAAGTCGTCACCGCGCAGATCAACCTGAAGAAGGCCGAGGCGGATCTCAAGCGTCGCCTGCCGCTGATCGCCGAACAGGCCGAAGCGCCGGAAAACATTCAACATCTGCGCGACGCCGTCGATCAGGCACGCGCCTCGCTGGTCACCGCGCAGGCCCAGGCCTCGGCCGCGCACGCGTCGATCGAAGGCACCCAGGTCGTCAACAACCCGGCCGTGGAACAGGCGCGCGCGAATTTTCGTGCTGCCTGGGTGGCGGCCCAGCGCAACGACATCTATGCGCCGGTCAGCGGTTATGTCGCGCAGCGCAGCGTACAGCTGGGCAATAGCGTGCAACCCGGCCAGCAGTTGATGACCGTGGTGCCACTGCACGATCTATGGGTGGATGCGAATTTCAAGGAAGGCCAGCTGCGCCACATCCGCATCGGCCAGCCGGCGAAGATCGTCTCCGACGTCTACGGCAGCAGTGTCGAATACCACGGCAAGGTGATCGGCCTGGGCGCCGGCACGGGCAGCGCGTTCTCGCTGCTGCCGGCGCAGAACGCCACCGGCAACTGGATCAAGGTCGTGCAGCGCGTGCCGGTACGCATCGCGTTGAACGATCAGGACCTGGACAAGCATCCGCTGCGCGTGGGCCTGTCGACCGAAGTCACCATCGACATCACCGACGACCACGGCGCGGCCCTGGCGCAAGCCCCGTCCGACAAGCCGTTGGCGCAGACCTCGGTCTACGATCAGATGGCAAGCAAGGCGGACGCGGAGGCCGATCAGGTCATTCAAGCCAATCTGGGCAAGGCAGCAAGCGCGAACTGAGGTAACCACCCCGTCTCGCCATTCCTTCGTCCCCTTCCCTGACGGCACTCGATCATGTCCTCAACGCCTAACGAAGCCGCTCCACTGAAACCGCTGCATGGCGGTCCGCTGGTGCTGCTGACGATCGCCGTGGCTTTCAGCACCTTCATGGAGGTGCTGGACATGACGATCGTCAACGTCGCCGTACCGCATATCGCCGGCAGCCTCGGTGTCAGCTCCAGCGAAGGTACCTGGACCATCAGCTCCTACGCGCTGGCCAGCGCGATCATGCAGCCGCTGACCGGCTGGCTGGCCAAGCGCTTCGGTGAAGTGAAGACCTTCGTCGCCTCGGTGCTGTTGTTCGTGGTGTTCTCGATGCTGTGCGGCCTGGCCAGCAGCATGCCGATGCTGGTGATCTGCCGTCTGCTGCAGGGCGCCGGTTCCGGTCCGATGGTGGCGTTGTCGCTGACCTTGCTGCTGTCGAGTTATCCGAAAGCCAAGCAAGGCATTGCGCTGGCGCTATGGGCAATGACCGTGGTGGTGGCGCCGATCTTCGGCCCGATCCTGGGCGGCTGGCTGACCGACAACTTCTCCTGGCCGTGGATTTTCTACATCAACGTGCCGGTCGGCCTGCTCGCCGCAGTGATCACCTGGGCCCTGCTGCGCAAGCGGGAAACCAAGACGTCGCGCACGCCGATCGACGCCATCGGCCTGCTCCTGCTGGTGGTCGGCGTGGGCTCGTTGCAATTCATGCTGGACAACGGCAACGACAACGACTGGTTCGCCTCACCGATGATCTTGGCGCTGGGCATCACGGCGCTGGTCTGCCTGACCTTCCTGATTGTGTGGGAGATTCATGCCAAGCATCCGGTGGTGGACCTGTCGTTGTTCAAGCGACGCAACTTCACTGTCGGCGTTACCGCGCTATCGCTTGGGATGATGGCGTTCTTCGGCATCAACGTGGTGTTTCCGCTGTGGCTGCAGACCACGTTGAACTACACCGCGACCTGGGCCGGTCTGGCCACCGCACCGGTGGGCATTCTCGCCTTCCTGATGGCGCCGGTGATCGGCGCCAATATCAACCGGCTCGAACTGCGCGCCGTGGTCACCCTGGCCTTCATGATTTTCGCGGGTACCTCTTACTGGTTTGCCAGCTTCGATAGCTCCGCCTCGTTCGCCACGCTGGTGCTGCCGCGCTTCGTGATGGGCGCCGGTATTGCCTGCTTCTTTATCCCGCTCAACCAGATCTACCTGTCCGGCCTGCCCGGAGAAGACATCGCCAGCGCCTCGGGCCTGGCCAACTTCTGCCGCACCATGGGCTCGAGCGTGTCGACCGCGGCCTCGGTGACGCTGTGGCAGCACCGCGGCGAATTCCACCACGCCGTGCTGACCGAAAGCGTCAACCCCGCCTCGACGGGCGCAACCAGCTTTCTGCAGCAGCTTTCCCAGATGGGCGCGACAGGAAAAACCGGACTGGCACTGGTCGACCAATTGGTCACACGCGAGGCCCTCACGCTGGCGGTCAACGATGTGTTCTGGGTGTGCGCCGTGCTGTTCCTGGCGCTGATTCCGCTGCTTTGGCTGGCGAAGCCGCCTTTTGGCAGCGCCGGCGGTGCCGTAGGCCACTGAAATACCACTTGCTGTATACAGGTTTGCTGCACCTCCGGGTGCAGCAAAAATTTCATGTAAGCGACTGGTGCGCCGCAATACCTTCTGTTAGGTTGTGACGCATGGCACAAACAATTCGCACCATCAAGAAGTATCCGAACCGCCGGCTCTACGACACGGAAATCTCCAGCTACATCACGCTGGAAGAAGTCCGTCAGCTGGTTCTGGACGGTGAAACCTTTGAAGTCCGCGACGCCAAGAGCGGCGAGGATCTGACCCGCTCGGTCTTGCTGCAGATCATCTCCGAGCATGAGGAAAAGGGGCAGCCGATGCTGTCGCCCCAGCTCCTCAGCCAGATCATCCGTTTCTACGGCGATTCGCTGCAGGGCTTCATGGGCCCCTATCTGGAGCGCAGTCTGCAGGTGTTCCTGGACCAGCAGCAGCAATTCCGCACCCAGCTCAATAGCCTGCTTGGGCAGACCCCGTGGTCGATGCTCAACGAGCTGACCGAGCGCAACATGGATGCCTGGAAATCGATGCAGCGCGGCTTCCTGGACGTGGCGACGCAGACCAATCCGGCCAACCCCGCCAACCGCCCCGGTCCCAAGAAGCCCGGCTGATCGCCGCTACACGGGTCGCGATACCTGTAACAGACCGTTGCAGCACAACACGTGCTGCTTCGCGGCATCGCGCTTGCCTTATCTGGCAATAAGGCCCGATTACTTGCAAATGCAACCTCTTGCGTAACGGCCTCGCCTTGCACAAAGTGGACGGATTCTCCTGACGGGTCGCAGCATGGCGCAAGCATCGATCACTCTTATCGGCGGCGGCCTCGTCGGCGCTCTGCTGGCCCAGCAACTGGCGCGCCGTGGCTTCACGGTCGATGTCTTCGAAAAACGCCCCGACCCGCGCAAAGCTGGCTTTATCGGCGGGCGCTCGATCAACCTGGCCCTGGCCGAACGCGGCCTGCAGGCACTGCGCACCGCCGGCCTTGCCGATCAGGTCATGCAACGCGCCGTGATGATGCGCGGTCGCATGGTGCATACGCGCGATGGCCGTTCGGGCCTGCAGCGCTATGGCGTGGACGACAGCGAGGTCATCTGGTCGGTATCGCGCGGCGCTTTGAACATGCTGTTGCTCGATGCTGCGGAAGCGGCTGGTGTGCGGCTGCATTTCGGGCAATCGCTGCATGACGCCGATTTCGACACCGGCCGTATTCGCCTGATCAACGAACAGGGCGCACAGCGCGACATCGATGCGCCGATCGTGATCGGCGCCGACGGCGCGGGCTCCGCGCTGCGCATGGCCATGAATGCTTACTCGCCATTGGGCGAACGCGTCGAAGCACTCGGCCACGCGTACAAGGAACTGGAAATCCCGCCCGGCTCAAAACTGTCGGCCGATTTGCTGCGCGAAGCCGGCGGTCACGACCAGTTCGCACTGGAGCCGCACGCCCTGCACATCTGGCCGCGCGGTGGCTATATGTGCATTGCGTTGCCCAATACCGAGGGCAGCTTTACGGTCACGCTGTTCCTGCCCGCCCAGGGGCCGCACCCCAGCTTTGCCACCTTGCCGACCGCCACGGAAGCGGAAGCGTTTTTCCGCGATGACTTTCCCGACCTGCTGCCCCTGATCCCGGATTTCGCCGAGGACTATGACAGTCATCCGGTCGGCAGCCTGTCGACGCTCTATCTGGACCGCTGGCATATCGACGGCCGCGCCCTGCTGATCGGCGACGCCGCCCACGCCATCGTGCCGTTCCACGGCCAGGGCATGAACTGCGGCTTCGAAGACACGGTGGTCCTGGCCGACCTGCTGGCCGAGCAGCCACACGACACCGCCGGTGTCTTCGGCCAGTTCCAGCGCATTCGCCAGCCCAACGCCAACGCGATTGCCGCGATGGCGGTGGAGAATTACGTGGAGATGCGCGACTCGGTCGCCGATCCGCACTATCTGGCCAAGCGCGAACTCGGCGCCTTACTGGCCGAACGCGCGCCGCAGCATTTCATGGCGCGCTATCGCATGGTCACCTTTACCCATCTGCCCTACGCCTACGCGTTCGAGCGCGGCCGCGCCCAGGATCAATTGCTGCAGCAATTGCTGCGCGGCTCGACCGAAGCGGCCAGCGTCAATCTGGATGCTGCAGTGTCGACCTTGCTCGCCACCCTGCCTCCACTGCCCGAATTGCGGCATGGATGAAACCCTGCTCGCCGCGTACCGGGCCACCACGTATCGGGTGCGCCTGGCGCGTGGCGGCTGGGCAGCCATCCACATCGATGCGCCGCTGCCGTCAGAACTGCTCGCCCTGGTCGGCACGGATTGCTGGAGCGTGCTGACCGCCTGGAACCCGCACTCCGAACTCCGATCGCGGGCGGACAATCGTGATGCGCAGCATCGCCTGCTGAGTGAGCTGAAAACCTGCTGCGAGGCCATCGTCGCGGCTGAAGGTGTGGGTAGCTCCTGGCGTGAGGCGAGCCTGTTCGCGACCGGTCCGGACACGACAACGATGGATACCTACGCCCGTCGCTATCGGCAGAATGCTTATGTCCATGGCAAAGCCGCTGGCCCCGCCATGCTGCGCATCCTTTGAGCGGCAGCTCGCCGCATGGACAAGCGCGCCAGCCATTGCGGACAATCGACGGAATGACCACTGCCACTCCATTGCTCGAAGCACGCGCCCTGTCGTTTTATCGGCAGGACGAGCCTGTATTCGGCCCGCTCGACTTCAGCCTGCACGCGGGAGAAGTCGCCCTGGTCGAAGGCGACAATGGCAGCGGCAAGACGACGTTGCTGCGCGTGCTGGCCGGTTTGCTGCATATCGATGAAGGCGAGCTGCGTTGGCGAGACGCGCCCTGGCACCGGGATCTTTGTGCGGGCGAGGTGCTTTTTCTAGGGCACCAGCTGGGTCTCAAGGCTGATTTGAGCGCACGCGAAAATCTCGCCGCAGCGGTGGGCCTGTATGGATGCCGCGACGGGATGCAGGCAGAAACCGCGCTCGCCACCGTGGGTTTGTCAGGTTATGAAGACGAGCCGACCCGACGTTTGTCCGCGGGGCAAAAGAAGCGTGCTGCGCTCGCTCGACTGCTGATCGTGCCGGCAACTGTGTGGCTGCTGGATGAGCCCTACGCCAATCTCGACCGTCACGGCATCGAACTGGTCAATCGGTTGATCGAGCAGCAGGTGGCTCAAGGTGGTGCGGTGTTGGTGACCAGTCATGGTGCGGTGAGTTTTGTGGGTGGCGAGCCCAAGCGGATTCGGTTGCATGGGTGAGTTGCGTGCGAGAGCCCCCCTCACCCCAACCCTCTCCCCCGGCAAAGCCAGGGGAGAGGGAGCAGCGTTGGGCAAGATTCGAGGTTTCGCCTATTTGAGCCCTCTCCCCTGGCTTTGCCGGGGGAGAGGGTTGGGTGAAGGGGCGCTCTTCGCCCAGGCGCTCTCATGACCCGCCCCTCCCTGACCGCCGCCTGCTCGGCCATCCTGCGCCGCGATCTCACCCTCGCCTGGCGTCGCCGCGGTGACATCGCCATGCCGGTGCTCTACGCGCTGATCGTCGCCACGCTGTTTCCGTTCGCCCTCGGCCCGGAAGACACGCTGCTGCAACGCATTGCCGGCGGCGTGGTGCTGGTCACCGTGCTGCTGGCCATGCTGCTGGCGCTCGACGCCATGTTCCGCAGCGATATCGAAGACGGTTCGCTGGAGCAACTGGTCGTCGCGCCACAACCGCTGGCGCTGATGCTCGGCATGAAAATTCTTGCGCACTGGCTGACCACGGCGCTGCCGCTGATCGTAATCTCGCCGCTGCTGGCCGGCATGCTGCATCTGCCGAACGCTGTCATCCCGGTCTTGATGCTGGCGTTATTGCTGGCAACGCCCCTGCTCAGCCTGCTCGGCGCGGTGCTGGTGGCGCTGACGGCCGGTACGCGGCGCTCTGGTATGCTGCTGGCCTTGATGCTGCTGCCGCTTTGCGTGCCGGTGGTGATCTTTGCCGCCGGTGCTGTCGCCGCGGCACAACAAGGGCTGCCGTGGTTAGCGCCGATTGCTTGGCTGGGTGCCGGACTGGTTCTGGCGCTGGTACTGGCTCCATTGGCTTGTGCCATTGCACTCCGCATAGCCTTGGACGCCTGACCGTATGGCCAAATGGATCCCGCTCTGGGTACATAAGCTCGGTTCGCCACCGATCTTCTATCGCTTCGCCGGCATCGTGCGCCCCTGGGCCATCGCCCTGGCAGTCGTGCTGGCCGCGCTGGCGCTCTATGGCGGCCTGGTGCTTGCGCCAGCCGACTATCAGCAAGGCGATGCCTACCGGATCATCTTCATCCACGTGCCGTGCGCCTGGATGAGTCTCTTTATTTATTTTGTAATGGCGATAGCGTCATTCATCGCCCTGGTCTGGCGCGTCAAGCTGGCCGAGGTCGTGGCGATGGAGTCCGCGCCGATCGGCGCCGCGTTCACCTTTATCACCCTGGTCACCGGTTCGCTCTGGGGCAAGCCGATGTGGGGCACCTGGTGGACCTGGGACGCGCGACTCACCTCCGAGCTGGTGCTGCTGTTCCTGTACCTGGGCGTCATCGGCCTGTATCACGCCTTCGAAGATCGCCGCCAAGGCGCACGCGCTGCCGCGTTCCTGGCGATCATCGGCGTGATCAACGTACCGATCGTGCACTTCTCGGTGAACTGGTGGAACACATTGCATCAGGGCTCCACCGTGCGCCTGCTCGGCCCATCGAAGATGGTCGGCAGCATGCTGTGGCCGCTGCTGACGATGATGGCCGCGACCAAGCTCTATTACATCGCCAGCCTGTTCGGCCGCGCACGCACCGATCTGCTGGCGATGGAAAGCGGCAAGGACTGGGTACGCCAGATCGCCGAGAGCGAGGCGCGCGCATGAATGCGTTCTTCGCCATGGGCGGTTACGCCGCGTATGTCTGGCCGGCCTATGCCGTGTTTTTTATCGTGCTGATCGCGGACTTCATCGCTCCCGCCCTGCGCCGCCGCCGCAACCTGCGCGAACTGCGTGCGCGCCTTGCGCGTCAGGCTGCGCGGCAGGAACGCACGCCCCGTACTCCATCGGCTTCGTCGTAACGCGAAGCCCCCAACGAGCGCTCCATGAATCCCACTCGCAAACGTCGGCTTATCATCGTGCTTCTCGTCGTCGCCGCGGCAACGGTCGCGGTCGCCCTGATCGTGTTCGCCCTGCAGCAGAACATGAATTACCTGTTTACGCCGAGCCAGGTTCAGTCGGGCGAAGCCACCCGTTACAAGACGTTCCGCCTGGGCGGCATGGTGAAGGCGGGCTCGATCCAGCGCAGCCCTGATTCGCTCAAGGTCACCTTCACGGTGGTCGATGCCGGCGGCAACATGCCGGTCGAATACACCGGCATCCTGCCGGATCTGTTTCGCGACAACCAGTCAGTGATCGCGACCGGCCATATGGATAACGCGCGCTTTATCGCCAACGAAGTGCTCGCCAAGCACGACGAAACCTATATGCCCAAGGAACTGAAGGACGCCATGGCCAAGGCCCATCAGGGCAAGCCCGGCTTGGGTGGCAACGCGGCGCGACCCGAAGGCGAATAGCATGAACCGACCTGCTCACGAACGGAATTCACATGGTTGAGCTTTTCCCTTCCGTCATGCGTTTTTCCTCCTTCAAGTCCCGGTAATCATGACCCCAGAACTCGGCCAACTCGCGCTTATCCTCGCCATGCTGCTCGCCCTGGCGCAGGGCGTGCTGCCGCTGATCGGCGCCTGGCGCGGCAATCGCGCGCTGATTGCTGTGGCGCGTCCCGCAGCTGCGGGGCAAGCCGTGTTCGTGGCCGCAGCGTTTTTCATCCTGGTCAGCGCCTTCCTGCATTTCGATTTCTCGGTGCGCTATGTGGCCGACAATTCGAACCTGGCCCTGCCCTGGTATTACCGCATTGCCGCCGTCTGGGGTGCGCACGAAGGTTCGCTGCTGTTGTGGATTTTTATCCTCAACCTGTGGACGGTGGCGTTGGCGGCATTGAGCCGTCATCTCCCTGAGGTATTCGTCGCACGCGTGCTCGGCGTGCTTGGTCTGGTGGCGGTCGGCTTCCTCGCCTTTATCGTGTTCACGTCCAACCCGTTCCTGCGCATGTTGCCGATGCCGGCGGACGGTGGCGATCTCAATCCCGTGCTGCAAGACCCCGGTATGACGTTCCATCCGCCGGTGCTCTACATGGGCTACGTCGGTTTCTCGGTGGCGTTCGCATTCTCGATTGCGGCCCTGCTCGGCGGCGAGCTCGAACTGGCGTGGGTACGTTGGGCAAGACCGTGGACCAATATCGCCTGGGGCTTCCTATCGGCCGGCATCGTCGCCGGTAGCTGGTGGGCGTATGCCGAGTTGGGCTGGGGTGGCTGGTGGTTCTGGGATCCGGTCGAAAACGCCAGCTTCATGCCCTGGCTGGTCGGCGCGGCGCTGGTGCACGCGCAGGCGATCACGGAGAAGCGCGGCACCTTGCGTGCGTGGACCATCCTGCTATCGATCTTTGCGTTCTCGCTGTCCCTGCTCGGCACCTTCCTGGTGCGCTCGGGCGTGTTGACCTCGGTGCATGCGTTTGCGTCCGATCCGCGCCGCGGGCTTTTCATCCTTTGTTTCCTGATTGTCGTCGTCGGTGGCTCGCTACTGCTGTATGCGCTGCGCGCGCCCAAGGTCGCCGGTGGCAAGGCATTTGCCCTGGTCTCGCGCGAAACCGCGATGCTGATCGGCAACCTCATGCTGACCGTCGCCGCGGCGATGGTGCTGCTGGGCACGCTGTTTCCGTTGATCGGCGACGCCTTGAACCTGGGCAAGATCTCGGTCGGGCCGCCCTACTTCGGCTTCCTGTTTACCCTGCTGATGCTGCCGGTCGTGCTTCTGTTGCCGTTCGGCCCGTATCTGCGCTGGGGCAAGAGCGACATGCCCACGCTCAAGAAGGTGTTGTGGCGTGCGGGCCTTGCCGCGATCGCCTGCGCCATCGTTGCCGCGCTCGTTACCGACGGCAACGCGAAGGCTACGGCAGGCGTTGCCGCGGCGGTGTGGACCGGTGTCGGCACGCTGCTTTATGTGTTCAAGCGTTGGCGCGAGATGCCGCGTGGCCGCCGCTACCCAGCCGAAATGGCCGGCATGTTGCTGGCGCATTTTGGCGTGGGTATTTTCCTGGCCGGCGTGTTGCTGTCCGAATCCTTGAGCGTCGAGCGCGATGTGCGCATGGCGCCTGGTGAGACGCAGGTAATCGGCGGCTACGAATTCCGTTTCGATGGCGTGCGCGAAACCGAAGGCCCGAACTGGAAAGCCGACCAGGGCACGGTCACCGTGTCGCGCAGCGGTACGCCGATCACCGTGATGCATCCGCAGAAACGCATGTATTCGCGCGGGCAGATTCAGACCGAGTCGGCGATCGATCCGGGCATTACCCGCGACCTGTATGTGGCGCTCGGCGAGCCTATGGATCCGAACAGCATCGAAGGCGCGTGGGCTTTGCGGCTTTATCACAAGCCCTTCATACGCTGGATCTGGCTCGGTGGCCTGTTCATGATGCTGGGTGGCTTTGTCAGTGCTGGCGAGCGCCGTTTCCGCGCCAGCCGTGCGGAGGCACCCGCCAAGACCACCAAGGCATCGCCGTTGCAGGAATCCAAGGCATGAGTCGGCTGATTCCCTTCTTCGGCTTCCTGCTGCTGGTGGTGCTGTTCGGCTTCGGCATCTGGTGGAACACGCAGCACGACCAGCGCGAAGTGCCGTCGCCGCTGATCAACAAGCCGGCGCCTGCTTTCGCATTGCCCAAGCTGGACGATCCCGCGCAAACCGTCAGCCGCGACACGCTGCTGGGCAAGCCTTATCTGATCAATGTCTTCGGCAGCTGGTGCGTCGCCTGCGGTGAAGAACATCCGGTGTTGATGGCCGACGGCAAGAACATCGGCGTGCCATTGATCGGCTACAACTACAAGGATGCACCGGAAGACGCCAAGGCGTGGCTCACCCAGCATGGCAATCCGTACGACCTGATCATCGTCGACCGCGAAGGCCGCACGGCGATCGACTTCGGCGTGTATGGCGCGCCGGAAAGCTTTCTGGTCGATGGCAAGGGCGTTATCCGCTACAAGCACATCGGCCCGTTGACGCCGGATGTGATCGCCAAGGAACTCAAGCCGGCGATCGCCGCATTGGCGAAGGAGCAGCCGTGATGCGCGCCTTGCGTCATATCGTTTGCGCTGCCTTGTTGCTGATGTGCGGCACGCTTGCCGCGCAGGCGATCGATCCGCTGCCGTTCAAGGATCACGCCGAAGAAGTGCGCTTCCAGAAACTGACCAGCGAATTGCGTTGCCTGGTCTGCCAGAACGAGAATCTGGCCGATTCCAACGCGGATCTCGCGCGCGACCTGCGCCACGAAGTGTTCGAGCAGATGCAGGCCGGCAAGAGCGACGCGCAGATCAAGCAATATCTGGTCGACCGTTATTCCGACTTCGTGCTGTACGACCCACCGGTCAAGGCAAGCACCTTGCTGCTGTGGTTCGGGCCGCTGGCGATACTGCTGGCAGGTGCGGGCGTGGTGGTGTTTACCGTGCGCAAGCGCAGTCGCGCCGGCACGCCGATCGACACGGCTACGATCGACCAAGGGGACGACTGGTGATATTCGGTTTCTATGCCATCGCCACTGCGATGGTTGTCGTGGCGCTGGCACTTGTTCTGGTTCCGATGATTCGCCGCGCTCGCGGCGAAGGCTATCCTCGCCGGATTTTCGTGCTGGCGTTGGTCATTACCCTGCTGCTGCCGCTGGCTGCCGTCGGTTTGTATCTCGTGGTCGGCACGCCTGTCGCGCTCAACGGCGTGCCCAAGGAGGCGCCACTCAATATCGATCAGGCCGTGGCCGAGCTGCAGCAGCATCTGGTGCAAAAGCCGGACGACGTACAGGGCTGGCTGTTGCTTGGGCAGACCTATAGTGCGATGCATAAGGGTAGCGAAGCGCGCGATGCCTACGGCAAGGTGCTCGACCTCGATGCCAACAACACCGCCGCCATGGTTGGCTGGGCCGAGGCCGATTCGATTCAGCGCAGCGACCACCTGATCGACGGCCGCTCGTTGGAACTGCTGCAACACGTGGTGCAGTTGGAACCCGACAATCAACGCGGTCTGTGGCTGCTTGGTATCAGCCAGTTTCAGCACGATCAATTCGCCGAGGCCGCGGCCACCTGGCGCAAGCTGCAACCGCTGCTGGATCCCAGCTCGAAAGTGGCGCAGGCCGTAGCCCAACAGATTGTCGCCGCCGAATCGCGCGCCGGCCCCCAGCCCGCTTCGGCATCGACCGCCGCTGCCAACGGCCCTGCGCTGCAAGTCGAAGTCAGCCTCTCGCCCGCATTGAAAAACAAACTGGCGCCGGGCGACGCGCTGTTCGTCTATGCGCGTGCCGAACAAGGCCCGCCCATGCCGCTGGCCGTCGCCAAACTCGCGCCGGCCGCCTGGCCAATGCATGTCACACTGACGGACGCCATGGCGATGGCCCCGCAGCTGCGCCTGTCCACCGCCAGCCGTGTGTTCGTCGGCGCCCGCATCAGCAAGAGCGGCCAGGCGATCGCGCAGAGCGGCGACCTCGAAGGCGATGCCGGCGTGGTCGACGTGGCCAGCAAGACTCCGATCAAGATCACCATCGACAAGGTTCATTGATGAACGACGCGCGCCGCTACCACAAACTGCCCTCGCCTTTTGCCATGAAGCGCGGCGGCGAGTTGCATGGCGCGCAGGTCGCTTTTGAAACCTGGGGCAAACTCAGCGCTGCCGCCGACAATGCTGTATTGATCCTCACCGGCCTCTCGCCCAGTGCGCATGCCGCATCGAACGATCAAGACCCCTCGCCCGGCTGGTGGGAAGCGATGATCGGCCCAGGCAAGGCCATCGATACGAATCGCTGGTTCGTCATCTGCGTCAATTCGCTGGGCAGCGACAAGGGCTCGACCTGCCCGGCGTCGATCGATCCGGCTACCGGTAGCGCCTATCGCCTGAGCTTTCCCGAGCTGTCGCTGGAAGACGTCGCCAACGCAGCACATGCAGCGGTAAGCGGCCTGGGCATCGAAAAACTGGCCTGCCTGATCGGCTGCTCGATGGGCGGCATGAGCGCGCTGGCCTACATGCTGCTGCATCCGGGCAGCGTACGTGCGCACATCAGCGTCGATACGGCGCCGCAGGCACAGCCCTTCGCCATCGCGATCCGCTCGCTGCAACGCGAAGCGATCCGACTCGATCCGAACTGGAACGAAGGGCTCTACACCGACGAACGCTATCCCGACACCGGCATGGCGATCGCGCGCAAGCTCGGCGTCATCACCTATCGCTCGGCGATGGAGTGGAACGGCCGCTTCGCCCGCATCCGGCTGAACGCAGAAGAGCGCGACGACGATCCGTTCGGCCTGGAGTTCGAGGTGGAGTCCTATCTCGAAGGCCATGCACGCCGTTTCGTGCACACCTTCGACCCGAACAGCTACCTCTACCTGTCGCGCGCCAGCGACTGGTTTGACATGGCAGAGTACGGCAACGGTAACGTGCAGGACGGCCTCAAGCGCATCCGTATCGAGCAGGCGATGGTGATCGGCGTCAGCACGGACATCCTGTTCCCGCTGGAGCAGCAGGAGCAGATCGCCCAGGGGCTGGAAACGGCCGGAGCGCGGGTCGAATTCGTCGCGCTGGACTCCCCCCAGGGCCACGACGCCTTCCTGGTCGATATCGAGAACTACAGTCGGGCGATGGGCGGGTTTCTGGCTCAGCTTTAAGGCCTAACGCAGGCTTTTCCGCAGACTGGTAAACTGCCACCGCATCCGTCGTCCCCCGAGAACCACCATGCTTACTATGGAATTTCCAGGCTGTCGCAAACTCATCGATGCGATCGACGCCGCCGTGGTCAAGGACACGACCCCGGCCATCACCGACAGCCTGCGCAACAGCTTGTGCCAGCTCATCCGCGGCAAGGAAGTAAAGCTCCCCGAGTGCGTGTTCGAAACCGCCGAAGGTCGCTACGCCCGCCGCGAGCTCTATTGCAGCGAGGAGCACGGCTACTGCGTCGTGGCGATGACCTGGGGCCCCGGCCAGGGCACCCCGATCCACGACCACGACGGCATGTGGTGCGTCGAGGGTGTCTGGAGCGGCGCGCTGGAGGTAGTGCAGTACGAGCGCCTGGCCAACGAAGAAGGCCACTGGCGCTTCCAGCCGGTCGGCTCGATCCAGGCCGGCCCCGGCTCCGCCGGCAGCCTGATCCCACCGCACGAGTACCACACCATCCGCAACCCCACCGACGAAGTGGCCGTCAGCCTGCATATCTACTCCGGCCAGATGACCCGCTGCGCCGTCTTCAAGCCGGTCGACGCCGATCAGCACTACGAGCGCCAGGAGCGCAAATTGGGGCTCGACCCCGTCCACTGAACTATGCATAATGTGCGGCTTACGTGCCGGTGTGGCGGAATGGTAGACGCGGTGGACTCAAAATCCACTGGCAGCGATGTCGTGTAGGTTCGAGTCCTATCACCGGTACCACGTAAGGGTTCGAGGACGCCAAAGGCGATCCTCAAGAACTAGAAAAAACCTGCCGCGCGGCAGGTTTTTTTATGTCTAGATGACGCGAATATCCCCAATGAAACCCGTTGGAATGAGTTGTTTGTAAAAACCAGGCTTATTCTCTGCCTGCTCGTAAAATGGGCGGGTGTCACGAGATAACTACTCAATGGCCTCAGAGGCGTGAGCCAGTTAACTACCCCCGTCCCTTTTGCCCAAACAAAGTCCGTGAGGCGTACACCCATGCTGCCCAGTACCTGGACGAGCGCAAGCGCATGATGCAGGCGTGGGCAGACTACCTGGATGGATTACGGGCAGGTAGCCGGATAGTGGCCATCAAGCGTGATAGGGCGTAGCCATCAAGCGCCACGGTCTGCCTGAAAGGACACGTGGCGCGCGAACGGGAGCGTCATGCCACCTCGGCGATGGGGAGAAGAGCTGGTGGGCTTCGGAGCCGGTTATGGGGATAGGGTATCCACGTGGAGCCCGAGATAGGTCAAGGCGAGGGGCGTCCAATTTGGCCCCCAATTCAGCGGGGTCCATTACCGCAAGGTCATTGATAACGCGGTTACCAATCACCATACTTCGCCGGGTGCGGGGGGAGCATAGGAAGCAGGGTCTACATGGCGACTTTTTTGGTAGTGCCTACAGGTAAAGCAGACGCGCTTGCTGCAAAGCTGGCAGAAGTCATGCCCGGTCAATTTTACAAGCTGCCGCGTGGTGAATACCTAGTTAAGTTCACAGGGACAAGTAAGGACCTTTCGGACAGGCTCAGCATTTCAGATGGATCCGCCGATAATGCCTTAGTAGCAGCGCTATCGGGTTACTATGGGCGTGCTCCTAACGATATCTGGGAGTGGCTCAAGCTAAATTGGGAAAGCGTATGACCGAGCAAGAGCCTGAAGCGGTTCGACCTTCGCTCGATCAAACAGCGCAAACACCGGGGGCATCCTTCGCAGGGATGATGAACGGACACATCAACCTTGAGATGCTCACAAGGGTGATTGAGAAACTGGCCTCCCTGGAAGAACGCGTGGGACACCAGATAGCCTCCGCAGGTAAGGTCGAGGGAAAAATCGATACGTCGATCAGCCAGATGACCACGTTAGGCGCCCAGGTCACCGATCTCGGTAAAAAAGTTGACGATCTCGTCAAATGGCGACACCGCATTGCGGGCGTTGGCCTAGCCGTCGGCGCGCTTCTGACTGGTAGCGCCGCCGTTTGGCACTATGTCGGGCCTTGGATTCATTTCGGACCGCCAGATTCCAAACTCACCGCTCCCCTCGCAGAGCCATCAGCCCCGCCTGTTGGCACTGTCCAGGTCCCGGCGCAAGAGCCGGCGCAGCCGCTTAAAACGACCTCTCGTCAACAGCATCACAGCGGCTGAACCAGCCGGCATCACGTCATATCGACGAGCAAGCAAAGTTCGGCAGTCTATGCGCATCGCAAACGCCCATTCGAAGGAATGAACTGTTACAGGTTAACGATTACGCAAACAAGCATTTCGAGCATGAACTAGTGACTCGTGGCGAGACCGACCAAAACCGGCGAGCCGCAGCTAGGGGGATAACATGGCTTTGGAAGACGCTGAAGCTGTCAATCGGGCGATACACGCAGATTTGATCCGCCGCGCGGACGCGCTGGCAACTTTTTATAACGAAAGCAAATCGAAGTACACCTACTTCCTAATGGCCGCTGCAGGCGCGTCGATAGGATATGCCCTGCAGAAACTGGACAGCTTGCCGCGAACTGCACTCAACTCGATGGCGGTAGTTGCAATTATCCTCTGGGCGATCAGCATCTTGCTCGGTTGTTTATCGATCACTCGGATCCACCGGATCTTGTCTGCAAATCATGCGCAAATTGAACTAACCGCAGCATCGCTTGTAAACCCTATCGTGGCTGGGCTGCGCGAAATTAAAAGGCCAAATTTGACAGAGCGGACACGTGCGAATGCCGAAGTCGCGAAGTGGTTCTCTCGGCTACAGTTTTGGAGCCTGATCGGCGGGGTGTGGGTCTACGCGATTTGGAAAATTATCGCGTGGTGGTGGCATGTCCCGCCTAGTCCAGCGGAGCAAGTTTTAGGCAATTGGGGCTGCTGAGTTGCATGGGGCATTGTATGAACGCCCAGATGGCAGCCTAGCCTCCAGTTGCGACTAGGCCCTGACGTTAGCAACACGATGCTATCGAACAAGGATTCCGCCATGGACCGCCTTGGAATGATCGGCCTAACCATGCTGCTTCGTCGGCACAGCGCGCCGACACCGGGCTGCTTGCAGCTAGTGTTCTTTGCATTTGGAGTAGTCGCCTTGGTGTCGGCTATGGTTGGCGGCTGGCGCAGCCTTCGATCCAAAGACCATGGGGCCGAAGCTCTAAAGCGGATACGTGATCGGCACACCAAACATTAGGGAGTTCACGCATGATCGACTATCGAGACGTACGCATACTTGTTCGTGAGGGCCGACACAACGGCATCGTCTACATGCTCACCGTATATGTAAGCAATGACGCTACCAAGTTTAGCCTTGAAGAGGTGGCGATCGATGGTCTGCCGCCAATCAAAATACGAGAAGGCGCACGCTATAACTCCGCAGAAGAGGCGTTTACTGCCGGGCATGAGAAAGCGTGTGAGAGCATCTCTACCTGATGCCTTCTTTCGCTCCAGTCAAATATGGCGACGCTGCTCATTCGCCCAGTCGTCCACCTCTGACTTCTTCCACGACCGCGTCACCGGATTGGCCTTGGGAAAGTCCGGCCGGCACGCGACACGCTCAAGGAAGCCGCGGCGATTCGGCTTGCCTTCAGGCGTAACCATACCCATGAAGACTGCGCATGCGTCCGCCGACAACCAGCGATCGCCGGCTACTAACGTAGCTATCAAGGCTAGGGGCTGCTCGATATCGTTACTCATGTCATGCACCCCGGTTGCGATTAGGCCCCGGGCGCTATCACCATGGCACCACTGAACCGGATAGGGATCACGCATGAGCTTCTTCAAGATCGGTAAGTATGAGGTCAGGGCATGGGAGTTCATTTCATCTGGACCCAAAGGCCTTGGATACAGCGGTAGATGGTCCGTCACCGACCCATCGGTCTCGGGCGAACCTGTAGATGACGGCGAATGTCCGATTGAGCGAAGTATCGCCGGTGAGGCCCTTGACGATGCCAAGGTTGCTGGCCGCGCAGCAGCTGAGGCTTTAATCGCTCAAGACGGAGGCTGACATCACCCCACTCACCGCGCCCAGCGGCCATGCGTTCATCGATCGCTTCACGCAGCTTTTGCCCCAAGGACCATAGTGCAGAGGCTCTGAAGCTGTCGAACTTGGACGGCAGCAAGTGCACCATGGTCTGCTCGACGATGGCGGCGCCGGTTTGGATGGTTGACATGCCGTGCTCCGGGCAACAAAAAGCCGCTACTCTCGCGAGCGCGGCTTGATTGAGCGGTTACTTTGAGTGTGCAGATTAGATACGTAGAATGTTGATAAATCAAGCCACTGTTTTTGGCGTCACATCCACATGGTGCTCCAAAACCAGCACACCGCCCTTGTAGCCATACACCGACCACTTGTCCGTATATCGCTTGTGTTGAGCACCCAGCCGCCCAGCAGATCCGTCATGCACAGACAAAGCCTCAATGACATCCTGCCTACCGTGCTTCACCGATACAAAGAAACCTAGGTCATTGACGATCAAACTGCCTGGTTTAGGGTCTACATCGTAGAACAATCCTTCGGGCTCGATAAACAACTGGTCTATCTCAACCTGCAATCCGAGCCCATATGATTCCAACGTCCACTGCACTTCCCATTCGCGCGCACCAGAGAGCGAAAGTGCTATCCGGCTAACCTTGCTGTCGTTGTGGGCGAAAGTGCCACAAAGCATCAGATTGCCCTCGGAATTTAGGGCAAAACCCAAGCAATCCGAAAGATTACGAAACGACGCATCCGACAGCAGCCGGACGCTTTTATGATGAGACATTGCAATTCCCCTTTATTGCGCCAGTTCCAATTCGGTACTGAATGACACCCTCAAATGGCCAGCAACATATACGCGGGCAACTTTGAGAATCTGGGAGTATTTTGAATTGCCACCCACTTCAGTGCCTATCCTCGCAAGCTTCTGCCGCTTCGATTCGACAGGCTGGCCAAGTAGAAAATACTCGCTCTGCAGCACCATCACCAGTATCCAATCCTAGGCATGGACATCTCGAGTGTGAGCCGCGAGCTCCGGCGATAAGGGCGATAAGGGGACTGGGCGATAAGGGGACGGGGGTAGTTAAATTACGCAGTCGCCCAGGAAAACGCTCACGTCCCAACAGTACGAAGCCCGCCCCCTTTTGCGTTCGAAGAGCAACTCTAAGGGGACGGAGGTAGTTAAGCGACGCAGTCACTCCTGGAAAACTTTCGCGAAAATACTACTCATCACTGGATGATGATCAAAATACCGATAGATCATCGCTCCAAATTCCATTCTTGATAGCACCTACGGATCGCATCCGTAGACGGCAGGTATAATTTTGGCAAGCTGATTTGGCGATAAATATCTGCATAGCGTCGGCGATTCTTTGGAGTGGTCACTGCGATGTAATGGAGCATGCTCCACTTGATGCTGTCGTGACCTCCTTCCAGCGCACCTGCTCTATTGGCTTCAAACAGCGTGCGCCGCATATACCTAAACAGGCTGACTGGCGTGGACAAGTCCAGCAGGATCACTCCCGTTGCGCGCAAGAATCGTTGCGGCATGTACGCGGAGTAATTCCCCTCCATGACCCATTGTTCGCCGGCGATCGCATCATCATGCAAGACGCGAAACTCGTCGGCCGGACGCGGCTGCCAGTCCGTGTCGGGCATGTGGTGAAGCTGGTCGAGATGAACCACTTTCATGCCATGTTTTCGTGCAATTGGCCACGGCGAGTGTCGATTTGCCGCTGTTCGACGGCCCCAGGATGCAAATGCGTGCCCCCAGCTCTGACAGCAGCACGTTCACCTCCTATATATCGATATCCAATCGACGCCCTTTTTACCCGCTATCGGGATGAAAATGGTCGTCTCCAGTTTGACCAGAACGTTGCCGGACAGCAATGTTATGCCCCTACTCCTGCCCGCAAAGGGGGCGAGGGTAGTTAAGTTAAGCGGCCGCCCCTGGAAAACTCCCACGTCTCATCAGTACCCGGACGAATCGCAACCAAAAGCGCAACAGTTGGCAGAGTGAGTGATCTGAACGTACTGGTCTTTTCGATAGGGGCATGAAGTGAATACATATCTGTGGCGAGGCATCTTCGCGTTTGCGATTTGTGGATCAGGCTGTTTTGCCGATGCCCAGACTCCACCGCCGAATAAGGCGCAGCCTTCAACGACACCTGCGCCCGTGGATTGCTCCAAAAAGTTGTGCGTGGCGACTCAAGATCAGGTTGCAGCTATGAACCTTCCGCCGGTTACGGGTGTTCCCCTGGATACGCTTCCGGAGACTGTCGATTGTTCCAAAAAGGGGTGTGTGCTGTCTCGGGAACAGCTTTCTGCAATTACGTCGGCAACGCAGATGTATCGAGCTGATATGCCAAAAGTGCAGAAGTTTCACTTGGGCATCGTCAGCCGCGAGAGCACCATTGAGGTTACGCTCGCCCCCGACTATGTTGGAGATATCCCTCCGTATTCTGTGCCCGGCGACAAGATGGCCGTGACCTACATCTTCGATTCTTCAGGAGCTGTCCTGAAAAAGAAGTACTTCAATAGATAGAGAGTCCGGCAGAGAATGGGCCGCAGGCGATGCAGCGGTTCCAACAGCATCAGGAAAACACCCAGCAACAACAGCAGTAATTTCAGCAGCAGCGGATCGCACCTGGAATGCAACGTTAATTGGCAGCTATCGTTGCATTGACACAGGCCAGTCATTTCTTGCGTCGCACATAGCAAGCAGCTATCGCATCGATCCGAAATTTGGATTGGACGGATGGGTGGAATTTGGTGTTAATACGTTTTCCCCAATGCCCAGGCACGCACTCATGCAAACGAAGTGGATCGGATCGGCAGTGATGTTTTTTGGTCTGTGCGCCGGCATTCATGCCGAAGGCTCAGCGGCAAAGCCGTCTGCTATTGAGCTTTCCGCTGAAGGTGTACAGATCTATACCTGCAAGCAAACTGACACGGGTGTCAGTTGGGTGCTAAAGGCGCCGGATGCGACGCTGCGCGATGCGCAAGGTCAGGCTGTTGTGCATCATTTTGCTGGGCCGACCTGGCAGTGGACGGATGGTAGTTCGGTGGTGGGTGAGCCGGTGAGTGTGTCGCCTTCGCCGCAGGCCGGTGCGATTCCCTGGATCGTGCTGCATGCGAAGTCGCATGCGGGGAATGGTGTGTTGGCGAATGTGGATTATGTGGTGCGCACGCGTACTGAGGGTGGTGTGGCGCCGGCTGCTGGGTGTGATGCTTCGCATGTGGGTGCGGAGGTGCGTGTGCCTTATAAGGCTTCGTATTTGTTTTTTGGGCACTAAAGCGAGCTCAAAAAACCTCGGTATTCATCGTCGCCCCGGCGAAGGCCGGGGCCCAGTGTCTTTGGTGCGTTGAAGGGTAAGGCGCTGGGTCCCGGCGTTCGCCGGGACGACAGTAGGAAGGTTTTTTTGGAGGCCCCCTCCCCTCGCTAAAGGGCCAGACAACCTCAGTTCTGTCGTCATCCCGGCGGAGGCCGGGATCCATTCCTCAGTCCTCGCTTGTCAGACGACTTATGGCAAGGCGTCCATGCTGAGGAGTGGATTCCGGCCTGCGCCGGAATGACGGGTAGGAAGGGGTCGGCAAGACCTTAAAGTAGCTGGCACATGACACAAGAACCGGCCAGGTTCCAAGCTTGGCAGACGCCGCCTGTAACCCAACCGCCCATCCCCACGAATACTCCTTGCACGGGACGACCTGTCCCGCGATATCTCGATGACCGTGCAAGGAGCACCACCATGAATAAACCCATCGTCAGAACGCTGTTGGCTTTGATTGGTCTGGCTTTCGCCGGCCACGTCCTCGCCGACGAGGTGCCGTTCAATCAGCAGCAGTTCGATCAGGCCGTGGCTGCCGGTAAGCCCACCGTGGTGTATCTGCATGCCGACTGGTGCCCGACCTGCCGCGCGCAGAAGCCCATTCTGGATCGGCTGGTGCAGGAGCCGCAGTTCAAGCCGGTGACGGTGTTTGTTGCCGACTTCGACAAGGAAAGCGCGCTGAAGAAATCCTTGCGCATCGCCCAGCAGTCGACCTTCGTGGTGTTCAAGCAGGGCCATGAAGTGACCCGCTCCACCGGTCAGACACAGGAATCGGCGATCCGCGCGACGCTGCAAGAGGCGTTGTAATGGATTTCACTGCGGGCACTTATGCGCTGGGTTTTCTGGCCGGCGCCGCATCGCTGCTGTCGCCCTGCGTATTGCCGATCCTGCCCATCCTGATCGCCTCCGCCCTGTCGCGAAGCCGGCTCGGCGTGGTGGCGCTCGCGGGCGGGCTTGCGTTGTCGTTCTCCGTCGTCGGCATCTTTATCGCGACGATCGGCGTGTCGATCGGCCTGGATTCGGAAACCTTCCGTCGCGTGGCTGCCGCCCTGATGGTGGCCTTTGGTCTGGTGATGGTGATCCCGCGTCTGCAGGAGTGGTTTGCGCGCATCACTTCGGGCGTGGGTTCGGGCGGCCAGAAGGCGCTGGGCAATATCAAGGGCGAAGGCCCGTGGAGCCAGTTCCTGATCGGCTTGTTGCTCGGCCTGGTGTGGAGCCCCTGCGTCGGCCCGACCCTGGGAGCTGCAAGCACGCTGGCAGCACAGGGACGCGACCTCGGCCACGTCGCCTTGCTGATGGCATTGTTCGGCCTCGGCGCAGGCATGCCGCTACTGGTCCTGGGTACGCTTTCCAACGCCACCATGTTGCGCGTACGCGGCTCGCTGGCGAATTGGGGCAAAGGTGTGAAGATCGCCATGGGCGCCTTCTTCATCCTGTTTGGCGTATTGATACTGACCGGCCTGGATCGACATCTCGAAGCGTTTCTGGTGTCGATCAGCCCGGAATGGCTGACACGCTTTACGACGTCGCTCTGATCGAGCGACGTTGTTCTTGCTCGGGATCGTTCAACGACTGAAGGACGTACGCCGTGATCCGCTTTTATTACCACCCGACGCCCAACCCCGCCAAAGTCGCCCTGCTGCTCGAAGAGCTTGGCCTCCCCTATGAAGTCATACCGGTCGATACCAGCAAGGGCGAGCAGCACGCTCCCGCGTTTCGCGCCATCAACCCCAACGGCAAGCTGCCGGCCATCGTCGATACCGATGGCGTCGACGGCGAGGTACGGGTCTTCGATTCGAATGCGATCCTGCTTTATCTCGGCGAAAAAGCTGGACAGTTAATAGGTACGCCCGGCGATCGTGGCGAGTTGCTGTCGTGGCTGTTTTTCATCGCTAGTGGTCTGGGCCCGTTTTCCGGTCAGGCCGTGCACTTCCAGCACAGTGCACCGGACAAACCTGCCTACGCGGTCAATCGTTACCGCCGCGAAGCGGAACGCCACTATCAGGTGCTCGACGATCACTTGCGCGAGCGGCGTTATATCGTCGGCGACGCCTATTCGATCGTGGATATCGCAGGCTGGGGCTGGATCGACCGGGCACCACGCGTGTTGCCCGGTGACGGCGGTGGCCTGGCCGCATTCCCGCATATCCAACGCTGGTTCGAAGAAATCGATGCCCGTCCCGCGGCCGCGCGGGCACGTGGCGTCGCTCGGGATCATCTCTTCAAGAAAGATATGGACGACGAAGCGCGGCGCGCGCTTTTTCCGTCCAACTACCCACCCGCCCTCTCTAAGGAATCGACGCCATGACACGTTATGCACTCTCGGTCGAACTCAAAGCCAAGCCCGGCAAGGAAGAAGACGTTGCCGCCTTTCTCGCCAGCGCACAGGCGTTGGTGAATGCCGAACCCGCTACGGTGGCCTGGTTCGCGATACGCCTGGATCAGCACACGTTTGCGATCTTCGATGCGTTCGACGAGGAAAGCGGGCGCGATGCACATTTGAATGGTGCCGTGGCGGCGGCCTTGATGGCCAACGCCAGCGAATTGCTTTCCGAAGCCCCGAATATCCGCAAGGCACAGGTGCTGGCCGACAAGCTGCCTTGATCAGTTGTCGGATAAACATCGAACACAAAAAAGGCGCTCTGAAAACCAGAGCGCCTAAGGGGTGACCGGGGGGCGATCACCGGGGGGCGCGTGCGGAACTTCGAGAGGAATCGCCTCGAAAAGCTCTCCGCAGGCACATCCATTAAGCCCGGGATCGATAGTGGTTTCTGTAGGTACTGCCCTACGTGGCATGTAGGCAAGTAACGCGGTGCCGTGACGCGGTTCCTTACGCCTCGGCTTCAACCACGTCCCGCCAGCTGCCGTCGCTTTCCTGGATTCTTACCGGCGGATGCGCACGGCCATGGGCGCGAACCAGGCGCGAGCGCATCGCAATCGCCGCCGATACCGCTTCCGCTCGGCTGGCGAAGGTACCCATGCGAGCGGCTTCGCCACGGACGACCCACGGGGTGTCGGCGGTGAAAGGCACGAAGAGCCGTATTTTTTCCGGAACCATGGCGCCACCTCGAATACGTCTGGAGGAGAGACGGCCAAGCCGAGCCACAGGGGTGGACGGGGAGGTCCTTGTGTTCGGGGCGATCTCGCGGAAACGCGACAGAGCCAGTCTGGCAGAACCTTGTTACACCGGGATAGTAACTCCGTTGCACGTTTACGCCCGGTTAAAGCTGACTCGACAGTTTAGAGCTCGCGTACGACGCGAAATCCTACGCGCCCGCTTCGCACCGAGGCGTCCGCCCCTTGCCGATACGCCGAACGTACCTGGTCAGGCGAACTGCCCCAGGAACCGCCACGGATGACCCGTGTGCTGCAGCCCGGATTAAGCCAGGCATTGCCGTCGCGCGGGGCACGAATGTAGTTGTCGTGCCAGCAGTCCTGCACCCATTCCGATACGTTGCCGTTGATGTCGTAAAGACCGAACGGGTTGGCCGCAAAGCTCATCACCGGCGCCGGCCCCCAGAAACCGTCGCGGTAACCTGCGAACGCGTTGCTCCAGCGGCGACCATTGGAGGAGCGGTCGTTGCCGCCGGTAAGGTTCTCGACCCTGCTCTTGGGGATGCTGTCGCCCCACCAGTATTTCGTCGTTGTACCACCGCGCAGCGCGTACTCGAACTCCGACTCGCTGGGCAGGCGATACTTTTTCCCGGTGCGCTGGCTGAGCCATTCGGCGTAAGCCCTGGCATCGTTCCAGGACACGTTCACGACGGGCAGCTTGTCGTCGGCATTGTGCCCCGCGTAGTCCGATTGCCAGCTCGCGCCGGTATCGTCGCGCATCGAGCCGCTGCGTTCGTCATAGACGCTGGCGCCACCCAGACGCTGCGAATCGGGCTGATACCCGCTTGCCTTCACGAATTCGCGAAACTGGCCCACCGTGACGTCGGTACGGCCCATCGCAAAACCCTTGTCGAGCACGACCTCATGCTGGGGCGTCTCGCTGTCGTTGCGGCCATCGTCGTTGTCTGCAGCGCCCATGGCGAAATTGCCGGTCGGCACGACCACCATCGACGGCGCCTGGCCGGGAATATCGGCAAAACGATCGGTAAAGGTCTGGCCGGGCTTGAAGCTGGCGTAAAGGCGTGCGTTGGTCAGGCGCTCGTTGAAGTCCTTGAGCGCGTCGGCATCGGCACCGATGGCCTGCGCCTGGCCGGCCAATTGCTCGGCCAGGCTCAGGTTGCCGGCATCGAGGGCAGAGCGCGCCTGGATCATCAAGGTACTGCCACGCTGCTTGCGCATGCCGTCCACCCGCCCCTGCACGTCCCGCAGCTGCGGCGAATCGGGCTGTACATCGGCCGCCTGGGTCAGGGCCTGCTCGGCGCCGTTGAAATCGTTCTGCGCCACGGCCGCCAGCGCGCGGTCCAGCACGGCACGCTGCACCTGCAGCAGACCCTGCTGCGCTACGGCGTTATCCGCATCGAGCTGTTGTACCTGCCGGTAAATCTCCAGGGCGTTGTTGCCCTTGGGCTGGTCGGCCTTGCCCTCCTGCAACAGGCTGGCAGCCTTGGCCAGCAAGGGACGGACCTCGTTCAGCGTCTTGATCTCCTGGCTGAGCGAGGCGACGTCTTCCTCGGCGTCGGGCAAGGTTTTCAATGCGGTCAGCAGGTCGTTGGCCGAATCCGCATCGCCCATGGCCACGTCCTGGCCGATGGCAGCCACCAACCGCGCCTTCACTTCGAACAGGCCCTGCGCCGCGCGGCGGCTATCGGGCTTGAGCTTGAGGGCCTCCTGGTAAAGCGCCGCGGCGCTGTTCTTGTCGCCCACCAGTTGCCCGGCGCGCAAGGCCTTGCCGGCATCGACCAGCAAGGCCTGCACTTGCGGCGTATCGGCCGATTTCTGTTCCGGCAGCTGGGTGTTCCTCGCGGTCATGCGGGCGACGATCACATCGGTCGGCGCCAGGGTCAGCGGCGGGCCGGCATCGACTTCGGACGCTTCGGGCAGCGCAGCGCGAGGCGCGCCAAACGACGACGTCATCGGCCCTACGCTCATCGAACGCCGCGGAGCCACCTGGGCCGGATCGACGTGAAAGACACGCGGAAAAAAGTGATAGACCAGCGCCATCCCGAGCAGAACGACGCCGAGCGCACCACCGAAGGCGCGTTGACGAAGTACGGTTTCCTTGCTCGGCATAGTGTGCGTCCTTGGGTGGCCTGCTATGGTGCGCTGCTAACCATAGGCACAAACCGGTGACAGGACAATGAGCAGCGTTCCACCGGTTTCAAGGACGTAAATAATGCAATCCCTTCCCCCGGTGCCACCCGCCGACTGGATCGACAATCGCGACGCACTCGATCAATGGCTGCAGGCGGTACCGCACAACGCAGCGCTTGGCCTCGACACCGAGTTCATGCGGCGCAATACGTTCTATCCGCAATTGGCGTTGTTGCAGCTGGGCTTTGCCGAACGCTATGCGCTGGTCGACCCGTTGGCGTTCTCCATCGGCGATGCCTTGCGCCCGCTGCTGGGTGATGGCGACGCCGTCACCGTCATGCACAGCGCGAGCGAAGATCTCGAAGCGCTCTCGTCCATGTTGCCCGGCGGCCCCCGCCAATTGTTCGATACTCAGATCGCCGCCGCCTTTGTCGGCATGGGCTTGGGTATCAGCTATCGCGCACTGGTTGCCGAACTGGTTGGAGTCGAGCTGGACAAGGGCGAGACCCGTTCCGATTGGCTGCAGCGTCCGCTGACCGAATCGCAGCGCAGCTATGCCACGCTCGATGTGGTGTATCTCAAGCCGGTGCACGAGCAATTGTCCGAACGCCTGAAGCAACGCGGCCGCGAGGCCTGGCATGCCGAAGACTGCGAACGCCTGAAGCAACGCGCCTGCTTCCGCGAGGGTGACCCGCAACCGCAGCGCTCCTTCCGTGGTGCCGCCGAATGGACGCCCGTGCAGCGTGCACGGCTGCGTCGCATCCTGCTGTGGCGCGATCAGACCGCACGCTCCCAGGATCGCCCTCGCCCCTGGCTGCTCGAAGACGCGCTGGCGATGAACCTCGCCCAGCAGCCGCCGAGCAGCGCCGCCGATCTCGAACAACGCAGTCGCGGTCAGCGAGCACTGCGCTCGCCGCAGCGTGCCGAGCTGCTGCAACTGCTGGTACCGGCGATCAGCGAAGAAGAAATCGCCGACACCGCCGCCATTCCCATGATGCCGCAGGGTGCCGCCAAGCAGGCGCTCGGCGTGATGAAGCAGAAGGTCGATGCGTTGGCGATAGAACTCGACCTGCCCCCCGGCCTGCTCTGCCCGCGCAAAGCGCTGGAAGAATACGTCGTTACCGCCGAGTGGCCGGACTTCCTCGAAGGCTGGCGCCGGGACGTGCTGCACGCGCCGCTGAGTGCCCTGCTCCCCGCCTAGGCTCGACGGCTTGTCGAACCGTTTCGACCATTATTCACTTTGACCTGGGTGGCCGGATCGCAATCGACGTTTTGGAGCGTCGTATTTAAGGTCCTGCCCTTAGTTCAAATCCTCTAGGACTGAAATGAAAAATGCGGGGCAGGCCCCGGTTTCAAGCCATTCTGCAGCATAGATTGAGTGCTAGATTGAGGCCCGTTACACACCTGTAACTACCTAATTAAGGGGCTTTATGAGCAAGCTATTGCGTTATCTCGTTGCTGCAAGCGTTTTCATCTCCGGAGCCGCCTTGGCGGACTCGCCGCCGTCTTCGGGCCTGGGCCAATCCTGGCCCAATGCACCGGACCTGAGTTCCAGCGCTCATTACCACGTCTTTGTGTTTGTGAAGGATGGCGTCCGCTTTATCCAGATCAATGATTCGGCCGGCCGCGTGCGGGGCGCCCTGGCGACAGCTGGCGGCCAGATGCTGGTTTTGCCGATCGGCACCGCCGCGCAAGTTGTCGTCCAGAATGCCCCGGCCGCCGATGCTCCTGCGGCAGCGCCGGCCGTCAACGCCGAGCCGGTCTACCAGGATGACGAGGTGGCGATCACCGCCCAGCCTCAGCGCAACGGCACGGTGCGCCTTCAGGCCGTCAGCGCATGCAAGGATCCGATCACCTGCAATACGCAGATCATGGCCGCCCCGGCACAGTGACCTCTCCACCCGCGATCCACGACGTCGGATCGCGGGTGGCTCGCACCTGAGTCTCCGGGTCGAGCAGCACCGCCGCGATCACCTGGCCGCCAGGCACGTGAGTCTGACGCAACCGCCCTTGATAGGAACGCGCACGATCTTCGGCAGCTCCCCAGTTCAACCCCGCGCTACCGAGGCGTAGCCGCACGTCATCCAGGCGAACCGCCGCGACACGATCGACTTCCGTCGACGCGCGCAAACGCAACCCGACCCAGGGCTGGCCGCCCCGCTGGCCGGCGCGTAACCGTACCCGAACATGCGTGGGCGGCAAGTTCTGACACGTCAACGCCAAGCACTCGCCGACGAGGCGGTAAATCGCCAAGTGAAGCGCTGACGAGACCTTGGAAAAGTCGCCGCGGGCTTCGCACCAATAGCTCACGCCGGCTTCATCGAGCGCTCGCGCGAGTGGGCCCTGGCGCAAGGCCAACACCAGATCCTTGTCCCGCCAACCGGTGGGGTACAGCCCATCGGACAAACGGAACAATTGCTCCTGGGCGAGTGCTGCCTGCCTGGCATAGAGCCGACTGTCGACCGACGGCGTATGCCGGAGCTGGGTGAGCATGTGCTCATAACCCACGTGGATCATTTCGCGGATCTGCTCGAGGAACTCGGCCGCGACACGTAACCGGGCCTCACCGATCGCAATGTTCCGGCGTGCCAGCACCAATGCATCCTGCACTTGTACGCGCTCCATGGCATCGCGTTGATTGAGCACACTGATGCGAGATCCCAGCAACAACATGCTACTGATCGCGAAGGCGATGAAGGTCTCTGCCTGGATGGCCCCCGCATCGTCCATGCCTTCCATAGTCAGCACCACCGCCACGCTTGCCAGGGTGCCACCCACCGCCGCGCCCTGCCAGCCATGCCGAAGCGCGAGAACCACCACTGGCAGGAACATTGCCATCCGGGCGGCGTCCTCGCTGCTGCCGGCGGTCGCGTGCGTGGCGATCCACACCAGCAAGCCCAGCGCCGGCACCAACAGAAAGGCGCCTTCCATGAGCAGGCGGCTATCCATCACGCGCTGCCACCGCTCTCCCACGGTAGTCGAGCGCCAGGCCTCGCGCACCCACACCGCCAACGGCACTACCGTCAGTACCCCGAGAAAATTACCAATGAACCAGCGTGCCAGCGCGGCGCTGTAATCGACGTGATAATCAGCCGGTACGCGCGTGACCGCCAGACGCCCGGTATTCATGAGGGTCCACAGCGAGGCTACCGCCAACATGCATAACAGCAGGACACCCATGCGAGCCCCGCCGCGGACGGGAAACATGCGCAGCCAGCGCTTGCAGGCATGCACCAACGGCATCGCAAGAACAATCGGCGTCGGGAACACGGTCAATGCCGCCCATGCCATGCCGTATTGGGGAGCGCACGACACCGCCAGATAACCCAATGGAGCCAATTCACCAAGCGCCAAGGCGCCCCAGTAACGTTGAGGAATGAAAATCAACGTTGCGAGTCTGAAACCCGCAAAGAGGACCCAATAGGGAAACGAAATTTTTTGAAGTATCCAATAGCCGGCTGCATAACCGAGCGCGGTTATGATCTGCTTGAATGCTTCGCCCCACCTTGCTCCTTGCATCCCTTACCTCTTCGCCCAAAACCTTGACGCAAGATGCCCGACGACACGAGGTCCTGGGCTTGGTATCCGCATTCGCCAAAATGACGATTCAATCAGCATACCCGATTTTCAGGCTGCTCTCGTCGACATTATGTGTGATGGGTCACGCCACCGCAGCGACCTGACGATCGAGTGATTTATTAAACGCCCATCTCAAGAGTGATGACGCAGCCACCTGGGTGCCGTCGCCAGCGAAGCCACCGCCATCAAGACTTCCATTCCTCGGTATAGGCAAAGCGCGTGGGCCGCAGCGACATATATTGGGCGACGCGCGGTCGTTGGGCTCGGTTTGGACTGCTGCCATGCGGCAGCAGGTGATGCCAGATGATCATGTCGCCGCGCTTTGCGGCAATCGGCGTCATCGTCAAGGTGCGTCGCGCATGATCCTGCGCATTCACGCCTGCGGGCACGCTTTTCAGCCACTGCTTCAGCGTGCGATGAAAGCCTGGCACGCAGCTGAAGGCGCCCTGGTCTTCTGTGACGTCGACGAGATACAGGATGCCCTGCAATTCAAGGTGATGCGGCTCGGCCAGCGTGGCGTCCCAGTGCAAATGCGGTCCGGGGAACGGCCAGTCATTGCGCTCCGGCGGATTCAGTCCACCCTGGTCGATGGTTACCCAAAGATCTTCGCGCCCCCACAATTGGGCGTGGGCCTTATGAATACGTGGCGAGCGACGATTGGCGACCAGGGCCGGGTGTCGCAACAGCGGCACCCAAATGGAATGGCCCAGCGATGGGCGATACCAGGACTCCGGATCGTCGCGGTCCATCCCCAGGAAATCGTAGATGGCCATCTCTGCATTTTTCGCCGCTTCCGGGCTGATCGCGTTGCGCAGGATGACGTAGCCATGCTCGTGCCAGTGTGCGAGATCGTCCGCGCTCAGGCCTTCTACATGATCGAGATGGCCGACTTCGGCGCCGACCCTCTCGCCTGCCAGTGCACGCCGCAAGCGGTCCAGCGAGGCTTCCGTCAGTTCGCCGTCATTGCGCTCCCATACCCAGGCTTCGAACTGCGCATAACTTGGCCGCTCGTGATGCAAATAGCGCAGGGTTTCCAGCACGTTAAGACGCAAGCCCGCCAGCAATGCCTTCTCGACATCCTGCGGTAGCCGCGCAGCGGATCCTGGTGCGCATTGGCAAGCCCAGTAGGTATGCAACTCCTCGATACCAAGACTCGTCGCCACCTCGACCATCCTGCCCCCTCGCTATTTTGAAATTTTCCGGTCCTGAGCGCCTCGACGAGGCTGCGCAGAATCATGAGGCGTTTCGTGCTGGCAAGAAAGGGGCTGGCTGCACGCACGATGACTGGCGTCGCGCACGACGGTCAACATGTCGCCTTTCAGGCCCGTTCTTGCTGCCAACGTCATCGCCGGTGGCTGAAAGACACTTTCCATCTTCAAGACGTCACTCTTCGGGGCCGGCATGCTCCTCCTCGGCACGGTGGGAACGCGCTCGTCTTTTGGCTTGGGTAAATCATCGATACGGAGGAAAAACATGGCTCGCCTTAACTACCGACGTCAGCTCATCCTTTCGCATGTGATCGCAATCGGATGCGCACTCCTGAGCGTGTGCCCGGCATCCTTCGCGCAGGGTGCCGATTTACCCAAGATGATCTCGCCGCCCCATGAGGTTTCATCGCATTTCTTCGGCGTCAACATCGAAAACAGCTACATGAGTCCACCGATCCTTTCGTGGACCGATCCCATGCTTCAAAGAGCGATCAAGAAAGCCGGCATTGAAGCGATCCGCTTTCCGGGCGGCGACGTGGGCAACTACTGGGATTGGCAGAAGGGAACCGTCTATCCCATGGGCAAGGCCAGTCAAACGCAGGATTCCCTGAACGCCCTCCTCGATCTCTCCCGCGCCACGGGGGCCTACCCGATCTACAGCTTGAACGTCATGACGCTGAATAACGCTGTGCTGCCTCGTGCCAATCTGTCGCAAGGCGTCGCCAACCAGCTTCGCATGCTCGATGCCGCCCGTGGCATGAAGCTTCCGGTCGAAGATCTGGAACTTGGCAACGAGTTCTTTTGGAGTTCGCCGGACCACGATCGCGCGTTCCCCACTGCCGCCGACTATGCGACGGACATGAATCAGTGGACCGCGCGTCTGAGGCAAGACTATCCCCATGCCAACATCGCTGCCGTCGGGTCCATTCCCTCCTCAGGCGATGCGCGTACCAAGAACTGGAACGAGGCGGTGGTCGGCAAGATCCATGATGTGGACGCCATCACGCTGCATCGCTATGACAGCATCGTCGATGGCGGGGTCTGGGACGGAACCGCCCCGGATGCGGTGCTGAGCAATGTGTTCACCGACTGGGAAAAGATCGTCTCGGGTGAAGTGCACCCGATCGAGAAAGCCAGGCTTCGTCTATGGGTGACCGAATTTAGCGGGTTCAAAGACTGCACCTCCAACGCCCGCTTCACCGGCACGTGGCTGGAAGCGCTCTACCAGGCACAGATGGCCATCCAGTTTCTCTCAACACCGTCGGTCGACCAGATCGAGCTCTACAACATGACGGGCAGCACGGGTTCCTTGATGTTTCAGAACACATCGTCGTATTGGAACGCGTGCCAAAACAAAAGCATGACCTTTCACGCGACTGCCGGCGACTTGACCGCCACAGGGCAAGCGTATGCGCTGTTTGGCGGCGCGTTAAAGCAAGCGACATCTGTCTCTGCCCTGGCGTTTCCCGAGACGTCCATGGTCCATCCGAAGTCAGGAACGCCCTATCCCTCCGTGACCGGTATTGCCCTGAGGGGCGAGACGAGCCAATGGATCATCGTCAATCTCTCATCCAAGCCACAGACGCTGAAATATCCCGGCATGGGGCAAGGAACGATGGAAAGTATCAATGCGCCTTCATTGACGACCATCGTGGACTCGGAGCATGTGCTATCCCACGGAACGCACGCCTTCGATGGGCGTCATTTCGTCCTACCGCCTTTTTCCGTGAACCGGATTGTCGTGAAGCATCCTGTTCATTGAACGGCACTTCCATTCGCACCGCGGGATGCCTTCCCGCGGTGCCGATGACGTCGCTCTGCTTTCGGTACATCGACACGGTAAAGATCTGCAGCACTGCGGAGCGGTTAGCGACGCGATAGAAGCGAGCAATCCGCATGCGGATCGCCCGCTCCCAACTTGATCGCAAATACCCGGTTGCTCCCGATAAGTATCAGCGCTTGTCGAGCGCCTCGCGACCGATGGCCGGATCGTCGGTGAAAAACGCGTCGATGCCGGCGTCGATATAAGCGCGGATCTCAGCAACTGAGCCCGATTCGTTGAACGTCTTCGGATCGCTGCCCTGCCAGAAGTTCTTGGCCAGGAACTGATTCTCCGGCCGGAACGTGTAGGGATGCAGTTCCAGTCCAGCGGCATGTGCGTCGTGTACCAGCGCGGTGGGCTGGCCCAGGGTGCCGTCCGCCTTGAGTGGAATGATCATGCGTGTGGACGGACCGATCGCATCGGCGTAGCTGGCGATCTGGCGTAAGCCAGTCGGCGTTATCATGTCCGCAAAGCGCAGCTTGCCGCCCGCGGCAGTCACATCGTAAGTCTGTCTTTCGGGCAGATCCGCCAGCAATTGAAGCAAGCGGATATTCGGGTGCTTCTGACGTGCCTGCGCACCACCCAGCTTTTCGTGCAGGTATTTGAGATTGGCGATCTCGAACGACTGGATCTCAACCGGTGCGGTGCGCGTATAGCTGTGCGCCGCCAGCGTGGCGAGCAACTTGTCCTCCATCGGCAGACCCAGCCTCTGGAAGTAAGTGCTGTGCTTGATCTCCGGGATGATGCCGATCGGCCGGCCGACCACCGCCGACTCCGCCGCGACAAAGTCGATGATCTCGTCCATGGTGGGAATTTGGAACTCGCCGTCGTACTTCGTGCCGCGCAACTGCGGCAGTCGCTCGCGCGCCCGCAGCGTCTTCAGCTCGGCCAGGGTGAAGTCATCGGTGAACCAACCTGTGATGGTCTCACCGTCCACGACCTTGCTGGTCTTGCGGCTGGCGAACTCGGGATGGCTGGCGACATCGGTAGTGCCACCGATCTCGTTCTCGTGGCGCGCCACCATCACACCGTCCTTGGTCATCACCAGATCGGGCTCGACGAAATCGGCGCCATCGGCGATCGCCTTGCCGTATGAGGCGAGGGTATGCTCCGGGCGCAGCGCGCTGGCGCCACGATGACCGATCACCAGCACCTTGGCCGCCAGGGGCTTTTCTGCTGCGTGAGCTGTCATCGCGCAGGTCGCCCATACGGCCGCAATCATCAAAACAACGTGTCGCATGTCTTGCCTCCGTGGGTTTGAAATCCGACATGAGCCATATCGGCGCCTGCTCCGTCGTGCAGGCGCTTGGGCTTGTCGCAACGATTCGTCCTTGACTCGAAAGAACGCCTCGAAGGATATCGAGGCGCCCTTAAGCCAGCAGGACAACTTGGGAACGACAGAATCTCTACCTATGTCGCGAATGCCTGATAGAGCGTCCTATCAGATCTTCGTCGAGAAGGTGAGGAACCACTGCCGCGGCGCGATCGGGTAAGTGTTGTAGGTGCCCGAAGCGGCCCCCACCACCACCTGGTAGTTACCCTTGCGATCAGTCACGTTGGTCACGTTCAGGCTGAGCTTGGCATCGTGCAGGAAACTGTCCAGCGGCAACGCATAGCTGAGCTGGGCACCCATCAAGAAATAACCCGATATCGACAGGTCGTTGGTATAGGTCGCGTAAACCTTGCCCACCGTGTCACCGCTCAGCTGCCCGGTGAAGCGTCCGTAGTTCGCACTGATGATGAACTTGTTCATCCATTCCGGACTGCCCGGCACCTTCTTGCCAGCGGTCGGCACTAACGTTGTACCGCTGAAATAGTTGTCGTCGTACTTGGAGTGGTTGTAGGACACCGCGTCGTAGATGCTGAAGTGCTCGCCCATATGCAGCGTCGCGGCGAGATCGGCGCCATCGGTGGTGACGCTGCCGACGTTCTGGATGATCGATGCACCACCGACAATCGAGGAAATCACTGGCGTCGGGCTGATCTGCAGCAGACGGTTGGAGAAATTCACGTGGTAGACGCTGACCTGGCTATCCAGGCCGGTGAACGGACCGACATCAAAATCATGCTGTGAACGCAGGCCAAGTTCGTACACCCACGCCGTTTCAGGCTTCACCGTCTGCTTGAAGATATTGAATGCCTGCTGGCTGCCCAGGCTCCATGGCGACAGGTTGTTGGCGGTAGCAAACTGGCGCATGTTCTGCTGCGCATTGAAGAACAGCTCGTCGTGCGCGCTGACCTCCCAGGTTGCACCGAGCTGCGGCAGAAAAGCCTTGTGGCTGTTGATGGTGCCGTTGGGGTATTGCGTCACACCCACGGTGGAATTGGGCAACGGCTCGACCGGGTACCAGCCGTCGGCGTACTGGAAGCTCGACTTGAAGCCGGCCTGCAGCGTGATGTCCGGCGCAACACGCCACAGGTCGGACACGTAGGGCTGAATGACGTCGCTGCGTGCCTTGTCTTCATACTGGGTGATCAGCGGATTGTTCGGCCGCGAATACGGTGTAGAAGCACCCGGATTGTTCACGTCGAGCGGATACCAGCGCCGGTCCTGCGACACCTGATTGTGTTCCCACCAAACGCCCGTGCTTAGTTCGTTGGTGTCGGTATTCCAGTTCACTGCGGACAGCCAGCCGCGGCGATTGATATCGTATTCGGTGGTACGGATCGCATAACCGGATCCGCCGAACACCTGCTTCAGATTCTGGTTCGGGAAATACACCGCGAACAGCGCAGGCAGACCGGCGACCTGGATCGGCCCGGCCACGACGCCGGCGCCATCGTCGTGATGGAAATACACCTGGTTGGACCAGGTCAGCGAATCGCTAAGGTTCCACTCGTACTTGGCGTAGGTGAGGTAATCGGTACGCTGCGCATCGCTATAGTAGTTGCGGTAGTTGTTGCCGTCCGCGGCCGGCGGCGCGCCATTGGCGCCGAGATAGTTCAGCGCCTGCTGGAAATCCGGATACATGAAGGCGCGCGTGTATGGCATGCCACCCTGGCCCGCCACCGTGCCGTGATAGATGGAGTCCTCATTCGGCTCGGTCTTGTCCGAATAGTCGGCAAAAAAAGTGAAAGTGCCGTGCTCGTCGTGATGCACGAACTTGCCGTCAAGCTGGTTGCCGCGCTGATGGCCACGGAAATCCCATGCACGCTGATCCTGGTGCATTACCGAGACATAGGCCGAATTGTCGCCGGCGAAGCGGCCGGTATCGAAGCGCGCATAGGTGCGCGTGGCATCGTGGCTGCCGATGGTCTGCGAAAAGCGACCACCCATTTCAGCCGCCGGATCGCTGGAGAAGGTGGCTACGCTGCCGCCGAGATTGGAGGTGGATGCGGTGGCCAGGTCGCCGGCGCCTGAGAACAAGGTGACGCTGCTGATGTCCTCGCTGATAATCGCGCGCTGTGGCGTCAGGCCATTGTAGTTACCGTACTGCTGGTCACCCAGGGGGATCCCATCCATGGTGTAACCAAGCTGTTGGCCGTTGAAGCCATGCACGAACAGCGATGCATTCTGCTCGTTGTTGCCCCACGGATCGGCAGTGCGATACAGCACGCCAGGCAGCGTCTGGATCGCTTGCAGCGGACTGGTGCCGGGCAGGATCTTCTGGATCTCCGAGCCGCTCAGCGACACCGCCGAACGCGTGCTGTTCTTCGCCGAAACGCTCACCACATCGAGCTGCTTGGCGGTGTCCTGGGTGGCATTGTCCGGCGTGCCGCCGGTTGCCGCGGTCCCGCTGGTGGCAGTCGTCACTGAGACCGGCGCCTGCGGCATGTCGCTGCCGCCCGCATGCGCTATGGCGCTCAACACGGTCAGTACGCTCGCGGCCAATAGCTTGACCTTGCCACCCGCGCCTGCGAGCTTGCGCTGCGAATGCGTCCCTCCACGCACAGAAAGCTCTTCGAGCTCGGAATGGATAGGCGTCGCCGGCAACCGAAACGCTCTGCTTTGATCGAAAATCATGGAGTTCCTCAAGTGATGTCGCGCAAAGAATGCTCGCCAAAGCGGCCAAGCCACTACGGCATCGAATTACAACAATGCTTAGCGCAGATCGCCCCGGGGTGGGCGTTCAACAGGAATGACGCCGACATGCGGCGTGGCACCAGCACACGCGCGAAGAGCGCGACGCCGATAACTCCCCCTGGATCGTGCGAATCTGCGCGTCAGTGCGCAAATGATGCAGTGCAAAAGTTACGATCCCGTGACTCGCCAAAGAACTTCATGCGATGAGACGTCTAGACGTCCATGCCTCCATTCATAATCCCTTCATGTCGCATCTCATGGCGACGACGTGGCAATCCACCTGCAGGCGTTGCAGGCGAATGGGATCGAGAATTCGATCGTGGCTGAGGCATAGGCGAGCTGCGCGAATGCTGTTCTGAAGGCAGCTTCTACTTGCATCCGTGCCCCATTCCGTCATTCAACAAGACTTACCATTCGCGAAGCTGACGGAAGAACGCGCAGGCAGGTTCAACGCCCGCTCGGTCGCTCTTGCTTTGGAAAGACCGGCAGCATCGGTACGAGATCGAGCATTGTTGGGTTGGCAAGGAAACAACTGGCCAAGGTCACGTCGCATGCCCCGCACGTCATTCCGACAGACGCTCACATGGATGCTCAAACCGCATGTCGCAAGTGTGCGGTTTTTTGGAATGGTGTAGAGCAAGAACTTCGAATTATTTAGGCAGAAGATCGCGCCGAGGCTAACCTGGCCCATCATCCGCCCCATTCCAAGGTCAGGGAACGCGATCGCAACTGAAGGTTTACCGCAGTCGATTTTGGCACGTCGTTAGAAGGCGATCGCCTCCTCACTGAGGCATCAAACTATGACAGGGGCATGCGCCCTACCTCGTAGCACCGAACGAACCTCACCAACATCACTTCGGACGACGCGTAAAACTGAGTCCGGCATGACGTAGTAGTAGCCCATCAAGATGGCTTTCTCGATCAGCTCCTGCTTGGTTAGTACTTCAAACTTTTCTTTCAAGATGGTCACATATTGCTCGACCGTCCGGGACGAAATCGACAGAAACTGACCGATGCGCTTCGCTGTCGCGCCGCGCAGCAGGAAGAACAACACCTCATATTCCCGTCGAGTGATATCCAAATCTGTATCCCCTCCCGCGATGACGTAGCTCACCCCCAGTGGTGAACGGTGACCACCGAACACTCTGCCCGACTCTTGGTGGTAAGGACCCAGGAGGCCAACATTCAGCGCAGACATATCTGTCAAATGCATCAAGATACCGCGCGCCTGGGCCTCTTGATCAAAAAATGGCTTTTTATTGACAAGATACGCATTTATCCTCGCACACTTCATACGGTATACGTTAAAAGTTGTAATCGGCACCTGATTTTCTAATACATATCTGTCTTGTTCTTGAAACGTTTTTGCATGAAACGCCATCTCGCCAGGCAAATCAAAATCGGTCATTCCAACAATGCAATCACCCGAACGCAACCCTGCTATCGCTTTAAATTCTTCATTCGCACAGATAAATACAGAATGCTCATTCTTACATCCACAGGCACCCGGCATCTGATCGATCATGCGCGCAAATGCTTTGCTGATTGTCTGATTCATCTTCCATGTCCTTGCGCTGAGTTGAGTACATCCTCGACGGACTTCACCGCGCCGTCAGCGTCCGCCATCACGATGCCCAAGCCGAGTTCCAGGCACAAAAATCCATGGGTCATTCACTCCGGAATGCCCGATCGAAACTCTTACGAATAGCTCACGTTCTTGCGATGCACGACTTGCCCAGTCGGCCCGCCAGCTGCTCGCCGAATGGATCAACCACCGCAATGTGAAGACGCGACGTGTAGAAATCGAATTACCGATGGGCTTTAACGCATCATCCCATCCCTTCGATCCCACGCCACCGCGATCCAAGGCCGATCACGTCATTTAGGTATCGGCCCTCTTTGCTCAATCGAGGTGCTGCGACCGGATCAGACAATAGTATTGCCATGGTGTCAATTGGCCGTTCGTTAGATTTATTCAAATGACCGTTGACCACTTTGATAAATCTTGAACCAAGCCTCATATTACTAACGGCTCGGCAATCACATCGAAACCGTCAACACCGTAAAAAACCCCTAATAGAAAGCCCCGTGTTGGATAACACGGGGCTTTCTACAACTTCAACTCGATTTTTCTGACTAAGAGATAGGCCCTAGGTCGCTGCCTCTTCTTCGGCGACGTGCTTGGATGCCTTCGTGGGCAACTGATAACCAGCGAAACCGTTTACGCGGATATTGTCCAAGGTCTCACGGTAACCCGCCAGGCCGCCGAAGTAGAAGAGGACTCGATTGGGCCTGCCCGGAAGATTGGCACCAAAGATCCAGGACTTGACTTGTGGAAAGAGGGTATAAGCCGCGATCTGCTTGCATGTCTCGGTCCAGCCCGCTTCGGCTTCAACTGTCGTTTCCACTGTGGCAATCCCTTCCCGCTCGGCATGCCCGATCAGTTCAGCGATCCACTCGACCTGGGTCTCAATACTCGGCGGCAAGTTGCTAAACGCACTATTGGGGCCGAGCACCATGAATAAATTCGGAAATCCATGCACCGTGATGCCCAGATAGCTGGTCGGCTCTTCCTTCCAGTGGTCACGCAGTGCCTCCCCGCTGCGTCCGCGAATGTTCATCTCCAGGTAGCTGCCCTCCACACATTCAAAGCCCGTGGCAAAGGCGAGCACATCGAGCGGATGTTCGATTCCGTCCTCTGTCACCACTCCGGCTGGGGTGAATTCTCGAATGGCATTTGTTTTCAAATCGACCAGAGACACATTGTCTCGATTGAAAGTCTCGTAGTAGCCGTCTGCACACACTGGGCGCTTGGCGTAGAGCTCCGTGGGGCACAGCTTCTTCGCTGTCTCGGGGTCCTTCACGATCTCACGAATCTTGCCGCAAATGAAGGAGGCAGCCGCCTCGTTTGCGGCGGGATCGATGGCAATATCCGAGAACGTGCCGAACATGAACCGAAAACCGTTCCCTGCGTCCCACGCCTGCTGGAAGATGCGCTGTCTCTCTTCGGTAGCCACGCTCATCGCCGGCACCGCGCTTTCTTCAAAACCGCAAGCGATCCGGGAACCTCGAATGCCCTGCCAGTAAGACTGGAAATTGGCCCGGTAGACGTCCACGAACTCCTCGGACATTCGGTTCTCACCTGCAGGCACACAATACTGGGCCGATCGCTGGAAGACAGTGAGATGAGCCGCTTCGCGCGCCGCAGCGGGAATAAACTGAACCCCAGTGGAGCCGGTGCCAATGATGCCCACCCGCTTCCCGGCCAGGGACAGCCCTTCCGGCCAAGCGCCAGTGTGCACTTGGAGCCCTTTAAAAGTTTCGGTGCCCTTGAACTCGGGGATATTACGCTTAGACAAGACACCGATTGCCGTGACCAAGTATCGAGAGTGAAACACAACGCCATTGGCGGTTTCGACTGCCCATTCGGCGGTCTCTTCGTCGAAGATGGCCGACACGATCGCGGTGTTGAACTGGATGTGCTCACGCAGATGGTGCCGATCGACAATCGCATTAAGATAGGCGGACATGTCCGATTGATCGGTGTAGCGACGATGCCATTTCCAGTCCGGATAGGTCTCCTGGTCGAACGAGTACCGGTAGACGGAACTTTCGGTGTCCGATCGAGCCCCTGGGTAGCGGTTCCAAAACCACGTACCACCGACACCACCGCCCTTCTCGAACGCTCGGACGGTAAAACCGAGCTCGTTCTTCAGCTTGTGCAACATGTAGATGCCGGCGATGCCCGTACCGATCACGATTGCATCGAATCGTGTGCTGTCTAGATGCGTTTGGTCATGGTGATTCACGAGGTCACTCCTCAGGGTTACGCTCGCCTGCACAACCCACGCTACTTCCTGCGCCACCTGGCGCAGACGTTCACGCGGTACGCTCGACGATGGCGTTATAGGTTTGGGTAATGTTGGTCAAAGCGGCGGCCTTCTCCTGCTCCGACCGATCAGCCATGGCGCGTTCGGCGGCGTCGCGATCGCGATTGGCATGAACCACCTGGCTGGTGGCCGGTTGACGCACGGCCTCATAGCAGCGAAGCGCACTCGTCACGTCGTCAGATTCGGTGAGCGCATCCGCCAGCGTGAATCCATCAAGGATCGCCTGTGAGCCCCCATGTGCTCCGACCGGATACATGAGATGAGCAGCATCGCCTAATAGCGTGACGCGCCCAGTCCCCCAGTACGTTAGCGGCTCTCGATCCACCATGGAATCGCGATAGACGTTGGCGCTGCCACCCAATAGCTTCTCTAGATCAAGCCATTCCATCCGCCAGTGTTTGTACTGATCCAGGACTTCCTCTACTGACGCCCGCTCCTTGACGGGTGAATTCAGCGCGCTCGCAGGAAGCAATGCATCGGGGACGAGGCAAACCCAATTGATCAAGGCCTTGCCTTCTGATCTGTGGGCGGCACTGATGGGATAAGCAATGAGCCGGCGAGTCTGATTGTCGTTGGCAACAATCATCGTCTCACCATCCAGAAACTCGTTGATCTCAGTGACACCTCGCCACATTTGAACACGAGCATGCCTCACTGCCATCGCCTCGGGATGCAATTGAGCTCGGACGTTGGAACGCCAACCTTCTGCACCGATGAGCAGGTCCGAAATAAGGGTCCGCTGAGCGCCGGACGTCGCATGTCTCGACTCGACGATGACCCCGTCCTTCTCCTCGCGGAATCGGTCAATTCGGGCGCCCCGAATAATGCTTTGATCACCCAGGCGATCTCGAACGGCCTCCAGCAGCATGTGCTGCAGATCGCCGCGATGAAGCGAATACTGCGGAAACCGATGCCCCGCGCCTATGCCACGCAACTCCGTGCCGAGGCGTTGGCCATGCGAGTCACAATAGTCCAGTGCGCGGGTTCGGATGCCGAAGCGATCTAACTGATCATTCAATCCAACAAGCGCCAATTCGGCGATTGCAAGCGGCTGAATATTGATTCCGACACCGACACGCCGAAATTCAGACGCGGCCTCAAGAAGGGTGATGTTGGAGAAGCCACGCGCATGAAGCGCCAGCGCACATGACAAGCCGCCGATGCCCGCACCGGCAATCACGATCTTCGACTGAGTGTTCGCCATGATTGCCGTTCCTGAAGAACTTAGGTGACCGTGGGAACCCGCCCTCGTTGAGCGGGAGCCGGTAACCGGCATCCCGCAGCGATTTGCAGCGAGTTAGACGCTATGGACGGACGAAACCGTGTAAACGTGCGGCGTGGCCTTGGCAAGCTCGGCACTCTTCTTGGCGAAAGGCGCAGCGTTGGGATCTTCACGCGTTGCCTTGATATCGTCCAACGAACGCCACTGCGCATAATTCACCACCCGCGTGCCGTCCTTGCTTGCCAGGATGCTCGCGGAGATGAAGCCTGGGCGCTTGCTGATGACTTTTGCAGCGCCCTCGTTGAGCACCTTGATCAATTCCTGCTGCTTGTCCGGATCGACATCAAACACGTTGATGAAGGTCACGGTCTCATCCGCCTGAATGACAGCCTGTTTCTTTGCCATGATCATTTCCTTCGTTGATTAACCACTGATGGTCGGTGTGAGCTGGCTCACGGGGATCACCTCGCACAGCTTCCGCTGACCGAGAGAGTCTTTACGTTAGTGAACCTACCTCGCAGCGGCATCGGTAATTTCTACGGTTCTTCGATCAAATGGGTACCGCTTCAACAATGCTCATGCCGGTCGGCGTCGAGAGAATGCGATTGATCTGAAATCCGCACGATGACAGCAAGACTTGAAATTCCGTTGCCGTTCGCTCCCGTGCGCCAAGAAGAATCGCCATATGCAGATCGAGCCACTTCCCGAAGAAGGGCGCTTCGCCATCGGGCAGAACCAGCTCGACGATGAGGAGCTTCCCATTCGGTTCGATGGCACGGCGACAGTGGCGAAGGATGGTTGCACTTCGCTCGTCGTTCCAATCATGTAGCAACAGAGACAGGATGTAGATATCGCCTCCGGCAGGCACGGAGGCGAAGAAATCACCGCCTTGTGCAACACACCGATCGCTTACCCCTGCTTTGCTGAGCAAATCACCAGCTGCCGTGGCGACGTGCGGCTGATCGAACAAAATACCTTTGACGCCTGGATTGCGCTTGAGAATGGTGGTTAACAAGGGACCATAACCGGCGCCCACATCGATTACCGTTCCAGCACCTGAAAAGTCATAGGCATCCACCACGGCGCCGGCGACTTCCCGGGTATAACCAGCTTGTGCTTCATTGAAAACCCGGTCAGCCTCGGGCGCGCCTGCCAGATAGCCGAAGTAGCTCGTGCCAAACTGCTTTTCAAAAGCGGTCTCGCCGGTCTTCACGTTGTGAAGCGTGTCAATCCAGGCGCGATATTGTTCTTCACCGTGCATGATGGCCTGCGGGCGCATGGAATTGGGTACATCGGTGCGCAGCAGCGACGCCATCGGCGTCAGGGCATATGCGCCAGGTTGCGCTTCGGTGAAGACGCCGATGCTCGACAGCGCACGCAACAATCGCCGCAGCAAGTCCGGTTGGCTTGCTGTCGCCGAGGCGATCTCCTCGACAGGACGCGGCCCTGCCACCAAGGCGTCGGGGACGCCCAACTTCGCAACGACGTAGAGCGCCTGGGTTACCCAATAGCCGGTAATCATTTGCAAAAGTGCGTAATGCGGCGGCATTTCGACGGTCGCCGATTCATCAATCGTGGCTTGCGCCAGATGAGACATGATGCTCTCTCCTAAGTTTAGGTTTGTGGGGAACCGGCTGCAGCACTCACAACGCCGGTCGCCATGCAAACTAACCCGAGAGCAAAACGATGAGTTACGTGGTTTATACGGTTAAACGTTGAATTTTGTTTTGCTAATTTCATATCGACCGGGCTCTCCGATCAGGGCAAAAGGTTTATGCAACCTTACCTTCCCGCTGAGCCGTGGCATTCATTGCAATTGTTGAACAGCTCTCGACGACCAAAGGCTCAGCCACTGTGTTGCAGCCTGAACATCGTTCAGGGCGTTCGATGGTGGCAACCCAACGACGTTCAAGCGGGGTGCTGCATAAGCATCCTTGCATCACAGTGAGGTCACCGCGATGGTTGCTTCATCGACTGCGACGACATCTGACGAGAACTGGTCCCCTGACTCGTGGCGGAGTCGGCCGGCGCTTCAGCAGCCAAGGTATCTGGATGAGATGAGGTTGGCGCAAGTTGGGCAGCGGCTGCGCGAGCTGCCGCCACTGGTCACTTCCGGCGAAATACTCGAACTCAAATGGGCTATTGCCGAAGCGCAGGAAGGCCGCCGGTTCCTGCTTCATGGCGGCGACTGTGCGGAAAGCTTCATTGACTGCACCAACGAGATCATCGTCAATCGCCTCAAAGTGCTATTCCAGATGGGCCTTATCCTTGCCCACGGCTTGAAGCAGCCGGTGATCCGGCTTGGTCGCTTCGCTGGCCAGTATGCAAAACCACGCTCAAGCGACATCGAAAGCCGGGACGGTGTGACGCTACCCTGCTACCGCGGCGACATCGTCAACGGACTCGACTTCGATCCCATCAGCCGAGAAGCCGACCCGGAAAGGATGTTCCAAGCCCACGCTTTCTCTTCATTGACACTCAATTTCACGCGAGCGCTTGTCGAGGGTGGCTTTGGCGACCTGCGCCGTCCAGAATTCTGGCGACTGGACTGGATCGATCAGTCCCCGAGCGCCGTCGAATATCGACGCGCAGTGGATGAGATCGCTGACTCTCTCCGTTTCATGCAGACGCTCGGTGGACACATCGTCGAAGACCGCCTTCATGGCGGCTTCTACACCTCACATGAAGGTCTTCTGCTCCACTACGAGGAGGCATTGACCCGGGCAGTGCCGCACCGGGGTGGCTGGTATAACCTCTCGACCCATTTTCCCTGGCTGGGCATGCGCACAAGCGCCCTCGAAGGTGCCCATGTTGAATACTTCCGAGGCCTCAGCAATCCCATAGGGGTGAAGATCGGCCCCACCTTGCAACCTGACGATCTGCTGCGACTGATTGATCGATTAAACCCATCGGATGAGCCTGGCCGCCTGACGCTAATCACGCGAATGGGCCGCAATCACATTGAGCAGGCGTTGCCCCCCATCCTGCGCGCGGTCAGTAATGCGGGACGGCGAGTGCTGTGGGTTGTCGATCCCATGCATGGGAACACCGAGACCACCCAAAACGGCTACAAGACCCGTCGATTCGAGAAGATCAGGGACGAGCTGGATCTAGCGTTTTGCATCCACGCCAGTGAGGGAACACGACTGGGTGGTGTTCATCTCGAAATGACGGGTGAGGACGTCACCGAGTGCCTGGGCGGTGCTCGGTCCCTCGACGAGACTGACCTTGGTCGTGCCTATAAAACGACCGTCGATCCTCGTTTGAATTACGAGCAGGCAATGGAGCTTTCGATGTTGATTGCATCCGCGAACCGGGCTACTCGGCCATCGGCGTCCCTCGATGAGCGCAAAAATCTGAGTCTCGCTGGTGCGCTCTGATGCGCCTCCAACTTTTCAGCAAGGCGACGACATGAGCGGCATTCCCTCCATTCAGCACTACTCCTTGCCAACCCTTCACCAACTGCCGAAGAACATTGCTCGGTGGTCCATTGACCCGAATCGGGCCGTGCTGCTCATTCATGACATGCAGCGATACTTCTTGCGCCCGTTCGCCGAGGCCGGGCTTGATGCGCGGTTGATCGAGAATGCAGCCACATTGCGCAACTACGCGGTCTCGACGGGTATGCCGGTGGCCTACACCGCCCAACCCGGGGGAATGACGTCGGACCAACGGGGGTTGCTCAAAGACTTCTGGGGCGCCGGGATGCATGTGGATCCCGCAGATCGCGCGGTCGTTGACCAGCTCGCGCCCGATCCAGACGACTGGCTGTTGACCAAGTGGCGTTACAGCGCCTTCTGGAACTCAAATTTCCGGGATCGGATGCGAGAGGCGGGCCGTGATCAGCTCATCATCGGCGGCGTCTACGCTCACATTGGTGTTTTGACCACTGCAATTGAGTCGTTTTCCAATGACATTGAGACGTTCGTGGTGGCGGATGCGACTGCGGATTTCTCGCTGGATCATCACATGATGGCGCTCAACCATGCCGCTCGCTGCTGTGCAGTGGTCCTCACGACCGAGCAGGCACTGGGATGAAAACTTCACTGCTGCAACAGATTGTCGGTGGAACCGTCGGCTATGAGGCCTATGCCTTGTTGTGGCGACTGGAACGAGGCTCAACCCCGACACTGGAACTCCTGGCCGGCCAAGTCCATCACCATGAGTGCTTTTCGGATCTTCCTCCGCTGAACACCGTGGATGACGAGTTGCTGGTCCTAGTCCCCTATGCCCAATTGCGAGAGCGTGGCTACTGCTGCCTGGATGGCGGAGAAAAACTCCAAGCCATGCATGTCACCCATCGTGAAGAATACCCATTGGTGGAAGCCTTGGAGGCGATCCCGCTGGTCGACTCCACTGTCTCGACGGGTGACTTTGACATTGATGACGCCGCCTACGAGGCAATCGTGCGCCAAGTTATCGACGATGAAATCGGTCGCGGGGAAGGCGCTAACTTTGTCATCAAACGCACGTTCACGGCTGACTTCACGAATTATGCGCCCGCCGTTGCCCTCGCCGCCTTTCGCCGGCTTGCGCAACAGGAGACCGGCGCCTACTGGATCTTCCTCTTTCACACGGGTGATCGCACCTTCATTGGCGCCAGCCCCGAGAGGCACATCAGCCTGGATCATGGCACCGCCACGATGAACCCGATCAGTGGCACCTACCGCTACCCCGCGTCCGGTCCGACGCTATCCGGGGTGATGAGCTTTCTGGCGGATGCCAAGGAAAAGGACGAGCTCTACATGGTGGTCGATGAAGAGCTCAAAATGATGGCCAAGTTCTGCCCACGTGGCGGTCGGGTCTTTGGTCCCTTCCTCAAGGAGATGTCTCGGCTCGCCCACACCGAGTATTTCATTGAGGGGCGCACGTCGGCCGATCCGCGTTTCATCCTGCGTCAGACCTTGTTCGCACCGACCGTCACCGGTAGCCCCATCGAAAACGCGTGCCGCGTGATCGCGCGGAATGAGCCTACGGGCCGCGGTTACTACGCTGGCACTCTCGCCTTGATCGGGCGAGATCAAGAGGGTGCGGACCAGATGGACTCGGCCATCTTGATCCGCACGGCAGAAATCAACGCAGCGGGCAGAATGTCGATTAGCGTGGGCGCCACCATCGTCCGGCACTCCGATCCGTCCTCTGAGGCAGCGGAGACGCGGGCGAAGGCAAAGGCCCTTTTGGCCGCTCTCGGCCATCGATCCAATCGCGGTTTTGCCAACTCGCCGGAGGTCCAGGCGGCGCTGAGCCAACGCAATGGTGCTATTGCCAACTTCTGGCTCACCGAAGCCGAAGACCGGATCCGCGTTGATGCCTCCCTCAAAGGCCAGAAGGTTCTCATCGTTGATGCGGAAGATGCATTCACCGCCATGCTCGCTCAACAGCTGACAGCCATCGGCTTCGATGTCACCGTCAAAAGCTACTGCGACCCGGGATTGCTGCAAGAGGTTTACGATCTTGCCGTCTTGGGCCCCGGTCCAGGAGATCCCAGGGACACCTGTGATCCCCGCATCGTCAGTATGCGCGACGTGATGCGGCAGATGCTTGCCCGCCAACAAGCCTTCTTTGCTGTCTGCCTCAGCCATCAAATTCTGTGCATCGAATTGGGCCTTGAACTGGTGCAGAGGCATGAGCCCAATCAGGGTGTCCAGCGCGAAATCGACTTCTTTGGTAGCACTGAGCTTGTGGGCTTCTACAACACGTTTGTCGCCAAGTGCGATTGCAGCTGCTTCAGCGTGCGCGACGACCTCCGCATCGAAGTCAGCCGCGATACGCAATCGAATGAGGTGCATGCGCTTCGTGGACCGCGCTTCGCTTCAATTCAATTCCACGCCGAATCGCTCCTAACCCAGCGTGGCGTCGACATCATGGCTTCCAGTATGAAACGGGTGCTCGCTCTATGATCGCAACCATCAGTTGGTGGAACCTCACTGAGTCCACCCAAACCATCGAGTCCCTTCGTCAATACCTGAATGATGAAGGGGTCGCTCCCTGGGAAGCGATCCAAGGCATGCGCTCCAAGTTCTGGATGTCTGATCCAGACAAAAACCTCTGGGGCGCCGTGGTTGTCTGGAATTCGCCCGAATTTCTCACACAACCGTTGCCACCCAATCGGGCAACGGAACTCATTGGCTACCCACCCACCTGGCGCACCACGTTCGACGTTGAGGTACTGATCGACCAAGGCGTCATTGTCTCCACCGCCATGCACTCGCCGCCACCCAATTCCCAGCCCATCGCTGTCGACAATCATCTTGAGAACGCGCTATGACAGAGTATGACACCGCCACGGTGGCCCCTCCGGATGGATGCGTGTTCGACGCCCCTCCATCCGAACCCCTCGGCATCCTGCGCGCATGGCTCAAAGCCGCTGGCCTGCGCCAAGTTCCAGAGCCCGGTGCCATGGCACTGGCCACCGCTGACGAACGGGGCCACGCGTCCAATCGCATGGTGCATCTACTCGAAGTTACCGAGCGGGCACTCATCTTCACCTCTCACGCCAGCAGCCAAAAGGGACGCGAGATCGCCCTCACCCAATGGGCTTCCGGTGTCCTCTATTGGCATGACACGAAGCAACAGATCATCCTATCGGGGCCAACCAATTGCGTAACGGGCGACGTGTCCGATGCCCTTTGGGCGCGTCGCTCACCCGCCACCTACGCGATGTCCATCGCCTCGCACCAAAGTGCTCCCCTGGGCAGTGAAGACGCCTTGCGTGCCCTCGCTCGCCAATTGGGCGAGACACCCGATGCCCTCCGACGCCCCGATGGTTGGGTGGGTTATGCCTTGCAGCCCGTCGCGATCGAGTTTTGGCAAGCCTCATCCGATCGGCTTCATCGTCGGCTTCGCTATGACGCCACAGATGGCGGTTGGACCCACCGGAGACTGCAACCGTGAGGCCCATGGACTACGAAATCGCAGATGTGTTCACGGAGACACCTTTCCAAGGCAACCCCGTCGCGGTCTTCGTCAACGCGATCGGCCTGGAGGCTACGGACATGCAACGCATTGCCCGGGAGTTGAACCTGTCGGAAACGACATTCGTGTTTCCCCCATCTGCCGACGGCGATTTTCATGTTCGCATTTTCACCCCCGTCAATGAACTGCCCTTCGCCGGTCATCCCACGCTGGGCACGGCCATCGTTCTGGGCAACAAATGCGACAAGGCGTCGCTTTCCCTTGAAACCGCGATGGGGACGGTTCCGTTTCGCCTTGATCGGGATCATCAGGGCGGCCTGCGCACCGCAAGCATGGTTCAGCCCATCCCGACCTGGGAACCATATGCACATGCTGAAACGTTACTTCGAGGCCTCGGCCTGACCGACTCCACGTTACCCGTGGAGATTTACCGCAATGGGCCTCGACATGTCTTCGTTGGCCTGCCCGACCGTGACGCGCTCTCGGCCTTGAAGCCCGATCTGCGCGTTCTCGCGACGCTCGAAGACATGGCCGCCAATTGCTTTGCCCGTGACCAGGATCACTGGCGGATGCGTATGTTTTCACCCGCCTATGGGGTCGCCGAAGATGCGGCCACAGGCTCCGCAGCGGGACCTCTCGCGCTGCACCTCATTCGCCATGGCCTCCTCGACTTCGGCACGGCGATCGAGATTTGGCAGGGCGTCGAAATGGGGCGCAAATCGGTCATGCATACCGTGGTCGAGGGCAATCTTTCCTCAATTGGCCCCATCCGTGTATCCGGGGCTGCGGCCATTGTTGGACGAGGGGTTCTCAGCCGTTGGCGCCCGTAGGACCCGGCTCACCTGTTTTCGAATCTTCATCAAAGGAGCGACTGATGGCAACTTCCCCCGAACTCCAACCCGCTGCAGCGCAGGATGACCTCCGATCGCGCAACCGCCGTGTCGTAGAGGACTATATGAGCCGACGGGGCGAGGGCCGGCTTACCCGCTATCTCTTGTTCACCCAGGACGGCAGTGGTGGCCTGTGGACCAACGACACCGGCATGCCCATCATTTCAAAGGGGCACGATGGGCTCAAAGCCCATGGCGTATGGTCACTCCAATGCTTCCCCGATTGGGAGTGGAAGAACATTCAAATCTACGAGACTCAAGACCCCAACCGGTTTTGGGTTGAATGCGACGGCGAAGGTAAGATCCTGTTCCCAGGGTATCCACCCGGCTACTACGCGAACCACTTTATCCACTCGTTCCTCATGGAAGACGGCAAGATCAAGCAGAATCGGGAATTCATGAATCCCTATGAGCAAATGAAAGCGCTTGGCATCCCTATTCCAGGGATCAAGCGAGAAGGGTTGCCGCAGTAAGCCCACGAACAAATCCAGTTTCAAAAAAGGCCGCATAAGTGCGGCCTTTTATCTCATCTTCGGCTCACTGGCACCGTCATGATCGGCGAGACAACAACCGGTCGTCCCGATAGCCACCCAAGCTCCACACCATAGGGCCCAACAGGGAATATGGTCCCGGCTTTATTTCTTCTATTGAGCACATCCATGAAACACGACGTTTTGTCTTGGACCGCGGCGTTGTAGACGGCGCCGAGGACTTGGAACCGACGCGTGATAGTGACAGGTTTGAGTCGCAGTGGATTGTCTTGATGGTCCACACGGTGATGCCGCAAGTGCTCCACCACGTTACTCAGATGCTGTCGAGCCACTTCATGCGGGCGCCTCCAAACGTTCACCCTGTTTGCTGGTGCGCGTCAGGGGGAACTCCATCGTCCGTCGCTGCCCTCAGATTGCCCCTAATGCCTTCCTGAGAACAATTTCCCTCCTGAAATTCGTTTCGGTCATCGACGGTTTTCGCGCCATCCCATCCTTCAAGAGGATGAGGCAACAACCCCGACAAACCCTTGGCGCGCCTTTGTGGGTGCCTGCCGGAACCGATATTGGCAGGAATCGTGAGGGTTGATATGATTGGAGCTTCGTGGGGCGGTAGCTCAGCTGGGAGAGCGTCGCGTTCGCAATGCGAAGGTCGGGAGTTCGATCCTCCTCCGCTCCACCAATTCATACCAGCCAAAAAGCCTTGGAAACTGACTGTTTCCAAGGCTTTTTTGTTTGCCCGCCCTGCAACGATTTCAGGTGGCTTTCTGGGGCACTGTGGGTATCGGCGAAGCGGGCGTTTGCGCAGGCGGAAACAGCCTACCCGTAATTAGCAACCCGATGGTCCCGGCCGCGATACCCAACACAAGCACGTTTGCCAGAACGAACAGGACCGGTGCCAGCATGGCCATGGCGCCGTGCGGATCGCCGATCGATACGCGAATGGTTGCGCCAGCTAATGCCGTCGCGCCGAACGTGAACGCCCAATAGGATGCACCGAAGGGTTGTTCGGCGATCCAGCGGCTCATCCGAATGAGCAGCAGGGCCTGGAGCAAGGCATAGCCAATCAGCATGTGCACCACCAGGTCGGAATGAGCGCCGCTCACCGACAGGTAGCAAACCGCACCGACCGCGGGAGGCGCGAGCTGAATGCCCAGCGTAGGCCGCAAGGCAGGCGCGAGAGCCGGTGCGGTGTAAAGCCGATGAAGCAGCACGGACTCTACCGCCAACCACGTAAAGAATCCGCCGCCAAAGGCCAGTTGCCCCCACTCCGGCCAACCCACGCTTGCCAGGACGATCCCGCATACGAAGCATCCGGCGACCAACGGCAAATAGAGCACCGGCGTGGTCGCTGCTGGATCGCGCCCACCCCGCCAAAGAACACCCGTGCGCCAGAGACCGAAGAAGACCGTAAAGGCAGCGCCGATCAGGAGCAAGGCGATTGCTGCGGGCCGGGAGTAAGGCAGGACGCCTTGAGCGACGAGCATCGTGGCGACACCAGCCAATCCAATGAAACAGCATTGAACGGCGTGTACGGCTTCCTCTTTTGCAACGGCGGGGGCGACAAGCCATTTGCATCCGTACAGCACGGTGATCAGCAGCCATGCGAGCACGGTGATCGCAACGAGTACCTCGCCGACGATGGCTGGAAGCGCCCAGACCACATGAGCCGCCCGCCAGTCGTTGGCCAAGCCCGCCAGTCCAAGCACGATGCCAAAAAACGACGCGGGCACACGTGGAAACGAATGTGATGCCACTGGATCAGTCATGTCGTGTTGCCTTTTACTGGGTGGATTGAGCGTTATGTCGCTTTCGATGTAAGGCGGACTCTAGAGAGACTCGGTTTCAGCTTGAAGCGCATGGGGTTGGACGCTGCATCCAATGAGTTGCCCCTCAGTTCCCCCTATCGTCATCCCGGCGCAGGCCGGGATCCAGTGGTTTTGCAATCGGTTATCGCGAGAGTCAACAAGCATCTGCTCTATCGCGAAAACCGGCAACCGAAGTCACTGGATCCCGGCCTGCGCCGGGATGACGATTTAGGGGGCAACGCTCCTGAAAGCGCTTCTTTCCTCATGATCGTCCCACCTATTGGAACCTGCGTTCCATGACGCACGACTTCTCCCCCGTCCGGCTTGAACCTAGGCTTTGAAAAGCCCACGGAAAAAGAGGACGGGATGAACAAGAGCCAGCAAAAGCAGCACCCATCGCAGGAGAAGACGCGCCTCGGTCGGCCTGTCTCCGGAAAATCGCAAGTCATCGGCAAAGGCTTCCACGCGCAGCACTTCACCCAGGACATGTTTGGCGGCGCGATGGATCCGCTGCTCATGGTGGACCACTTCGTGATGACGGCACCGACCTTCGAGCCGCATCTTCATACCGGCATCTCCGCCGTCAGCGCTCTCTTTGAAGACACCCGGGGGCAGTTCCTCAATCGTGACTCGCTCGGCCATAACGTCGCGCTCGAACCGGGCGATCTTTACTGGCTGACCGCGGGCCGTGGTGCCGCCCACGAAGAACGGCCCGCCGCCGACGCCCGCATCCACGCCTTGCAAATCTTCGTCAACCTGCCCCACCGACTGAAGGGTGAGCCTCCACGCGCACAGCACGTCCAGGCAGCGGCGATGCCGATCATCACCGGAAAGGATCACCGCGTTCGCGTCATGGTGGGTGCGACCGGTGGCGTCCAGGGTGCGGGTGGCACACCCGAAGACATGACCATGCTCGATGGCACTCTCGGCACCGATGGTGCATTCACCCATGCGCTGCCACAGAGTCGGCAGGCCTGGATTTACGCTGTCAGGGGCAATATCCATGTCGTGCTGGATGGAGAGGCCGTGTCCCTTGAGGCCGGGAACGCGCTGGTTGTTTCTGCCGGCCGATCTGCTGACGTCACCCTGTCGAGCATCGATGGCGGTCAGTTCTTTCTAGCGGCGGCGCGTCCCATTGGAGAAGCTCTCCCTCGATGACGGCACCGGGCGCATCTGTTGATCTACATGAGCACGACTTTGGGAAATTCGGTAGCCAGGTGTTCCAGGAACACCCGGACTGACGGCAACAGGCCCTGCCGATAAGGCAGCAACGCAGTGATCGTGGATTCGCCTGCAAGCCACTCCGGCAGGACGCGGCGCAAGCTCCCTGTCGCTACCATGTCGCGGCACACGTATCCGGGCAGCGCGACGATGCCACAGCCTTCAACCGCAGCCTGCTTCAAGCTCACCATGTCGTCGCTGACCAGACGTGGCGAAAGCGATACGACGACATCGGGACGAGTACCCGCGACGTGGCGTAGCCGCCATCGAGGCAGCACACCCGTGCGCATCATGAACAGCGAAGGATGGTCGGCCAGATCGTCAGGCGACATGGGCATGCCATGCTTGTCGACGTAAGCGGCTCCGGCAAACAGAAACCACGGACTGGGAGCAAGTGTGCGCTGGACTAGGCCCGAGTCGGGCAACGGATCGGAGTGCGCCCGGATGGCCACATCGAAGTTGTCGCCAATGATGTCTACATTCTGGTCCGTCGCGTGAGCCACCAGATCGACCTTGGGATAACGCTCCAGAAAGCTCGAGAGCATATCCCTGACGGCAAACTGCATCGTCGCAACACCCGCAGTGAAGCGTACCGATCCCGATGGTTCATCCAGGCGAAGCTTGATCGCATTTTCGGCTGCCTCTGCCTGTTGCACCATCGCCACGGCATGCCGATAGAAATCGTTGCCCACATCCGTGGTGCCAAAATGCCGTGACGTTCGATTGAGCAGACGCACACCGAGGCTCGCTTCGAGCTGTTGAATGCGGTGACTCAGCGTGGACTTGGGCACCTGCAGCACCCGCGCCGCGGCAGTAAAACCGCCGCGATCGACAACCTGCACGAACAAGTAGAAATCGTTGAGGTCGAGCATGGCTTTTCTCTCAAGTCGGGACTGACCCGCGTCACTGCGGGATAGCTTGCCATGATCGCTGCCATAAAAAGTCATTCGCCCATCCCGACGTGTAGACACAGCGTTCAACCTGTTGGAAGACGAATATCTAACCCACTCATCGTCCAAGAACATGGAAGTTGAATCCCAGCGAAAAACGCTGTTTTCGTCTTGTCTAAGTTTTTCCTCTCTGTCGGAATGACTATGCCTTCAAACGGCACACATCCCACCCCAATCAGAGAGAACTCACATGACCACGCAACGCACCCGCATGACCCGCGACAACACCGCCGTGCTGCTCATCGATCACCAGGTTGGCCTGATGACCGGCGTGCGCGACATGACCGTGAGCGACCTGAAGCACAACGTAGTTGGCCTGGCAAAAGCTGCCAAGGTGCTTGGCTTGCCGATCGTGGCAGTGACGACTGCCCGCGACAGCATGTGGGGTCCCACGGCGTCCGAGCTGAAAGAAGTCCTTGGCAATGGCGAGATCATGGATCGTTCCACCGTCAATGCATGGGACTACGCACCTTTCGTTGCGGCCGTGAAAGCGACCAAGCGCGATCACCTGATCATCGCGGGCCTCTCCTTCGAAGTCTGCGCATCCTTGCCCGCCATTTCGGCGCGCGAAGAGGGCTACCAGCCCATCATCGCGCTCGATGCCTGCGGCACCTTCTCGGCCGCCAAGCGCGAGGCGGGACTGGCGCGGTTGAATACGCTGGGCATCGAAGTTTCCGATTACTCCACCTTGATGGTCGAGATCATGGGCGACAACGCCGATCCGAAAACACTGGATGTTTATGCCGCGCTCGATATGCCCTTCGCCGTTCTTATGGGCCAGGTCGCCCAGGCGCTGAGCAAATAAAGGGCACCTACGGCGGGCAAGTTGCTTTACAACCGCGAAGCTGGTCACGCCGGGGCTCGGCGTAACCAGCTATCGGAACGACGGATAAGAGGTTTCTCAATGCGCCCGAGCGCCGCTCGCATCATTCATTGGACTGAGCAGACCGACCAAGCCAAAGCCTGTCGATTGCCAGCGGACCAGAGCCTCCCAACACCAAGGCGATCAAGCCCGCCAGATAAAGCAGATCCGTCTCATAGCCGGGTTGTCCGAAGTGCGCTCCGGCAACCGTGACCGATTGAAGCTTGATCGAGCTGAAGCCGTTTGGCAGATGCACGGTAAAAATGGCGACCAGCAGCACGACCGCCATCGGGATGCTGACTAGTGGAATCAAGGCGCCGAGCAGCACGGCCAATCCACCCAGCAGCTCGATGGCGACGGTTGCCCAAGCCAGCAGGTCGGGAAAAGGCATGCCAAGCGCATGCAGGATGTTCGCAAAGTCATCGGGTCCGCGCGCCAGCTTGGCGTAGCCGTGTTGCATGAAACCAAAGCCAACGATCAGGCGAAGAGGAAGGGCGGCCCAATGTTGGCGCGGTGCGGAAAATAGCTGCGAGCAGCGTTCGATCAGGGGGTTCACGACATATCCGGGGAGGGGGGATGAGATAGACATCATGATGTCACTATGTCATGATGTCAAACATGAAGACACCATCTGCCCTACCCCTTTATGCGGTCGTCGAGGCCGAAATTGCCTCGTCCATCGGTGATGGCTCCTTTCCCGTCGGTCACCAGCTGCCCACGGAAGACGAGTTGATCCAGCGCTTCTCGGTCAGCCGGACGACGATCCGCAAGGCCATCGAGAACCTCTCCGGTCGCGGTCTGGTCGAAATTCGCCGTGGTACGGGCACCTTCGTTGCGCAACCCAAAATCATCCAGGAGATGACCGAGCTCACCGGCTTTGTCGAAGACATGGATTCGTTGGGTTTGGTCGCAACCGCGCGTGTCATCGACCACGCGATCGTGGCGGCCGACGACGATGTCGCCAGGAATCTCTCGGTGAACGTGGGCACATCGGTCATGCGCATCCGGCGCGTGCGCCTGGCCAGCGGAGTGGCACTTTCATTGGACGAAACTTATCTGCCGCGCGAGATCGGCGAGAAGATCGTCTCGCATGATCTGGCCGCCGAGCCGATCTTCAAGCTGCTTGAACAACGCTATGACATTCCGCTTATCGAAGCGGAATACAAACTCGAGGCAACCGCCGCAAACGACGATGTCGCCCTGGCGCTGGCGGTGGATGTGGGCAGCCCCATCTTTCTTATCGAGCGTACGTCCTACACCGCCGACAATCGGCCCATCGACTACGAGAAACTGCACTATCGCGGCGACCTCATTCGGTTCCGTACCCGGCTCGCTCGTCGCAAGCCTGTCGATCGCTGACGGCATCGCATTGCACATCGGGTTTACCCTCTGGCTGCTTGCCATAGCGATCGGCGCAAGCGCTGTCGGCGGTACGCTGGGCATGGCTGGCGGTATTTTTATCGTGCCGCTGCTTACCGTATTCGGGGGCATGGACATCCGCACCGCGGTAGCGGCCAGCATCGTATCGGTCATCGCCTGTTCGTGCGGCAGCGCGGCCTCCTTCCTGACAAACCGTCTTACGAACATACGCTTGGCCATCACGCTGGAAGTGGCGACCACATCGGGCGCATTGACGGGCGTCCTGCTGGCGAACCGGCTCCCGGCCTCATCGTTGTGCGTATTGTTTGCCGTGGTTTTGCTGATCTCCGCCTGGCAGATGGTCAGCCGGCGACGCGAATCAACGCAACCTGCCGAGCAGGCGCAGGCGTCCGACTGGGCCAGCCTGTTGCGGCTTCATTCCAGCTATCCCGATCAAACGCATGGTCGTCCGGTGTTCTATTGCGTGCGACGCCTGCATCTGGGACTCGCATTGATGTATGGCGCCGGTGTGATCTCCGCCATGCTGGGCATCGGCAGTGGCGTACTCAAGATTCCGGCGATGGACTCGGCACTGCGCTTGCCGATGAAGGTTTCCTCGGCCACCTCCAACTTCATGATCGGCGTGACGGCGACGGCCAGCGGCGTGGCCTATTTCATTCATGGCGACATGCATCCTGCCATCGCCGGGCCGATAGCGCTCGGTTCGGTGATGGGTGCATGGATTGGCGCGCGGCTTCTCATGCTGATACCCAGCGACAAGCTTCGATGGGTGTTCGCGCTGGTGCTGATCGGGCTGGCCGCGCAAATGTTCATGACGGCCCTGGGATTTCATTTCAAGGCAGATGCAGCATGAGCATGGACAGCCCCGGCGAGCGCAAACTGGAACGCCTGTTGGCAAATGTTCTTTCCATCGGAACGTGGCTGGGGTCGGCCGCCATCGCCATCGGATTGACCATGCAGTGCCTGCGTTGGGGACATGTGATGTCAGCCCTCACTTGCGCGCGCACTATTACGGCTGGCATCGCACTTTTTATTCTCCTTCCGATACTGCGCGTTCTGCTGATGGCTATTGCCTTTGTTCGAACGCGTGACGTGATGCTCGGCGTCATGGCCATTGCCGTCCTCGCCGTGATTGGCGTAGCCGCATTCACGGGCATGCGCATCGCCTGAGCGTCGACGCGGATTGCACCGGTTTCTTCATCCTGTGGAGTTGTTCTCGATGAGTCAGCAACCCGAACCTTTTACCGTCCAGGTGGACGATGCCGTACTCGCCGATATCGCCCAGCGACTGGATCGCACCGTATGGCCTGACGACCCGGGAAATGATGACTGGAGCTATGGCGTCAATCGCGCCTATCTGAAAAGCCTGGTCGACTACTGGCGCCATGCATATGACTGGCGCGCCGTGGAACGACGAATCAATGCGTTTCCTCACTATAAAGTGGTATTGGACGGGGTGCCGGTTCATTTCATGCATGTCAAAGGGAAAGGCCCCTCCCCCATGCCGCTCGTGCTCACGCATGGCTGGCCGTGGTCGTTCTGGGACATGCATAAGGTCATCGAGCCACTCACCGATCCCGGCGCGCACGGCGGCGATCCGGCCGACGCATTCGATGTCGTGATCCCCTCACTTCCCGGTTACGGTTTTTCCGGACCATCGCCGCACGCAGGCGTCAACTTCTGGCGCACGGCGGACTTGTGGAACCATCTGATGACGGATGTACTCGGCTACTCGCGCTACGCAACCAGTGGGGGCGATTGGGGCGCCCTGGTGTCTTCGCAACTGGGGCACAAATATGCCGAGCGCCTCTATGGCGTGCACTTGATGCATCCCATGCTGCTGGACCAGTTCAACAGCGATCGCCCGTGGGATGTTACGGCGCGATCCTGGGATACCGGCAAAAAACCACCCGCAGGCAGCACGAAATTCGCCGCGCATTTCGCCGTCCATGTGCTCGATCCACAGACGCTCGCTTATGCGTTGACTGACTCTCCCGTCGGACTCCTGGCGTGGCTGCTGGAACGTTGGCGAGCGTGGGGCGACAGTCATGGCGATCCGGAGCGCGTGTTCTCCAGGGAGCACATGATCACCAACACGATGATCTACTGGGTGACCGGCACGGCGGGATCGTCGATGCGTGCCTATGCCGACGCGGCCCGACATCCTTGGACACCGTCACATGATCGACAACCCGTCGTGGAGGCACCTACCGGCATAACCTTTCTTGGAGGCGAGAATCCGCCCGGCGTCAACACCGAGCAGCGCGTCGCGATCTTCAAGTCGGGCCCGCGTGCGCAGTTCTTCAATACCGTGTACGCGCGTGCCCACGAAACCGGCGGCCATTTCGGGTATTACGAGAATGCGAGCGCAGTCATTGACGATCTGCGCGACATGTTTCGCCCGATGCGAGCGCAGGCCAGACCTGCATAGCCATCAATGCCCTGACGCAAAGCCCCAGGAGCGGCGCAGCAGATTGTGGCCGGGGGATACCAAAGGACTCCCCCGGCCATTCGAAGACCCGCGTCAGTAAATCGGTGGTGCGATCTCCCGCACGCTGAAGTTCTCGCCATCGGAAACATAGATGTTTCCGATGGCGTCCAGTGCCACGTTGTTGGGACTGACCACAGCATTGGTGGCCGGGCCGCCATCCCCAATGGGCGCGGCGCCCGTTGAACCTGCGGTGCCGTTCCCGGCTACGGTGGTGATGATGCCCGTTGCCGCGGAAACTCTACGGACACGGTAATGCCCGAACTCCGAAATGTAGAGATTGCCGGCATGATCCACGGCCAGGCCATTGGGAAAGTTGAGTGTGGCACTCAGCGCCGGGCCACCATCGCCGAGAGCACCGATGCCGCAGCAGTTGGCGACACCCGCGACCTGAGTGATGACTCCCGTCGAAGCGTTGATCTTGCGCACGACGTTGTCGCTGATCTGCGAGAAATAGACGTTGCCCGATCCGTCGACGGCAATGCCGTAACCTCTTACCTCGGCATTGGTGGCCGCTCCACCGTCGCCGGTATCGCCCGACGTGCCATTTCCGGCGAGCGTCGAAAGGATGCCGGTCGACGCGGTAATTTTGGTAATGCGATAGGTCTGATCGGTCACGTAGACATTGCCGGCAGCATCCGCTGCAATAGCCCAGGGAACCATATCGGCCTGCGTAGCAAGGCCACCGTTCCCGGAAAAGCCATAGTTACCGGTACCCGCTATCGTCGTGATAATACCGGTGGTCGCCGACACCTTGCGGATGTGATAGCTGCCCTCGTCCGCAATGTATAAATTGCCTGCGGCGTCCAGCGCGATACTTCCTGGATAGTTCAACTCTGCATTGACGGCCAGCCCACCATCGCCCGCATAGCCTTGCACCCCATTTCCGGCAACTGTCGTGATAATTCCGGTAGTGGGATTCACCTTGCGAACCCGCTGGTTGCTCTTGTCTGCAATGTAAACGTTGCCGGCAGAATCCACCGCCACCTCGTTGTCGTATTCCAACTGCGCCGCGCGTGCTTGTCCGCCATCGCCGGAATAACCACGACCGTTGCCACCGGCCACCGTTATGATGGTCAAGGGCGGCCGATTTGAGCAGGTGACAATCGGAAAGCTCGTGGCGTTGGACTCGACAAATGCAATCGAAGGCCTCATACCGCTTGATGTGCCGGTTGCGGCAATACCTGCATACGGGCAGCAGGGATTGACCAAGTTGAGGTTATTGGTTTCGGCGGTCTCGCCGCTCAGCAGGCACGCCGGCGCGGTCAAGCTTCCGTTGTCCACGGTGGTGCGCACCACCAGGGTCGACCCGCTATTGAGCGTAGCCTGGTTACCGCCGCCCGCGCCAAAGATGTTGAACTCGGCGTAGTTCCATCCCCCTGCCAGATTCAGGACGCTATCAGGGGCCGACATCTTGTAGATAGTCGTACCCGATGCCAGGGTCGCGGTGTCGCTACCGCTGGCGATGCTGCCGCTCAGCGTCAAGTTGCTCAGGTTGGTTATCGCATTGACCCCGTTAGGAACGGAAACCGCGGAACTGTTCTTAAAACAGCCGCCGGACGAAACGGTCCAGCCGCCGGGGCATTGCGTCACGAACAGGAGCCAATACTGAATGTAGACATCGTAAGCGGTGCTACCGACGAATTCGGGGGTATATAGAAATTGCTGCCAACCCTGGCAGTTGGGTCCCAACGCAGCCGTGCAAACCGACGTAGCAAATGGACTCGCATTGAGCTGAAGCGAGTACAGGTTGGCGGTTCCGTTGCCGTTCTCCGATGTCAGGCCACTTACGCTGTCAAATGAGCCCTGCGCAAAGGTCAGCCGCGCACCTGAGATACCTGCGGAGTAATCCGTGCCATTGCCGACCGTTTCGGTCTGCACCGGGCTCCTGAGTGCCCCCTTGTGCAAGAACTGACCGGGGGACTTCGGCGCATAGGGTTGCACCGGCGCCGTCACGCAGGGAATGCTCTCCCACTGCGTCTGCGGGTAGGTCGCCCGATAGCAACCCTCCGCGGCCGCGTTGACCTTGACCGCCGCATTTCTGATGGATTTGAAATTCGACTCCATGGATGCGCGCCAGTCGTCCAGACCTTTGGGTGGAGCTGCGGCATTGATCTCAACTCGACTCGAGGGTGTTGCCGCCAGCGCGGATGCCGAGGAATTGATCTGGGCTTGCGCCGGGAAACAGAAAGCGGCCATCGCACCGCATATCACGGCGATGACGTAACAGGGTCGAATTCGTATCCATTTTAATGCACTCATTCGTCGTTCTCCGTCTGACTGCGGCAAGAAGGTAAGAAATGGAATTGCATACGCCAGCCCGCAACGGCTTCAAGCGCACCGATCTGCCGGTCGCTTTAGCGTGCGAAACAAAATGGCAATCGCGCTCGAACCCTCGTCCAAAAACGAGAGTCGACTAGACTTGGACGGTATTACCAACCAACAAAACCACCAGATTTATGTACTTCCCCATGACGCCTTCGATGACCTATCGAGCGTGCTGAATCACACAAGATGAAGCCTCGAATTTGATAGCGTTCTATCAAAAAATGGTTTGTGCTTTAAATCACGAAACAAAGAAACGCAGTACTTAATCGCCACACCAACCTTAACCAAAGACTTTTAATTTCTAATTGGAAGAAACACGTGGCGCATCGGTAACGGCAAATTCTTACGCATCAATTAATGAAGCACTCGCTGTCGGCTTCCGAAACTTTGTTTTGCAGGAGGGCGCGCTCCTCAAAGACCGCACTACATCAATGCCCTGCGCGCAACACATCCATCGCCGAGTGACAGGCATTGGCGAGCTGTTCGCGCATCAGCTCCGGGCCAGAGGGGTCGCCGTTGACGATCGCATCGCGAATTTTCAATGACTGCTGATGCGAAGCTTCCATGCGGCCCGGCTGACTCATGGCGATACGACGCAAGCGACGTACCGGACCGAGCAAGGTGGTGTGCGTGGCATGCAGGGTGATGTTTTCGGAGAGCGCCATGATGGCGGCGTAGAAACGGTCCAACGCATCGGTGTAGGCCACCGCATCCCCATGGGAAACGGCAGCGCTCATGTCCGCGAGCACTTCGTCCAGACGCGCGGCAGCCATCGGCGAGCGACGTTTGGTCGCCAACTCGACAGCCAGGGATTCGAGCGCTGCGCGCACCGTATAGGTTTCTTCGACGTCGCGCTCGCTGACCTCACGAACGAACACCGCGGCGCGCGGCACGATGGTGACCAGGCCCTCGCGTTCCAACTGCGCAAAGGCTTCGCGAACCGGGGTACGACTCACATTGAGTCGTGCGGCCAGCGTCACCTCGGTCAAGCGCTCGCCCGGCGGCAGCAGGTTGCTGACAATGGCCTCGCGCAAGGCGGGAATGACCACGACGTCACTCAGCGCCTCGCCGCTGCCGCTGGCGGGACGGCGGTTGGCGCGGAGGCGTTCGGCGATGGCGGTAAGCGGATCGGACATGGCGTGCATTCCCTTGGTTGAAGCGTGTCGTGGTGCGTGTCGGAACGGATGCTGCAGTGCAATGTGCATGCGTCAAACCGATTGTATACAGTGTATACAATCTTGTTGAGAGCCCGCTCATGAAGGATAACGTCTCTCCCGCGAAGGTCGACATTGCCCGTGAAGGCGACAGCCTGATCTTCACGCTCGACCATCCCCAGTCCGGCAATGAAATCACCGGTGCGATGTTCGAGGACATGCTGCATAGCCTTCGCGCCGAAGCCGCCTCTCCCACGGCTCAGGTACTACGTATCCGCGCCCAGGGCGAGGTGTTCTGCCGTGGCCGCGAACGAGCCGGCCGCGATGCCACTGCCATCCGCACCGAGGTCGCCCGCCTGATCGCACTCAAGCAGGCCATTCGTGAAACCGCGATGATTTCGGTGGCCGAGGTCCAAGGCGACGCCGCCGGCTTCGGCATCGGCCTGGCGGTACTGTGTGATTTCACCCTGGTCGCCGAGCACGCCACGCTGTCGTTCCCCGAGATGCGCAAGGGCCTTCCACCTGCGGCGATCATGGCTTACCTCGGCCAATACGCGCTGCCCAAGCACATCTTTCCGCTGATCCTGCTGGCCGACGACTTCACTCCGGCACGCGCGCTGGAGATCGGCCTGATCACTACGGTTTGCCCGCGCGACACGCTGCGTGCGCAAGCCGACCGATTGGTCGAACGTATCCTGGCCATGGATCCCGAGGGCACCCGCCAGTGCAAGGCGTACTTCCTTGCCGCGCAGGCGCAATCGATGGACAGTAATTTCCGTCACGCTACTGACTTGCTCACCGTGCAAACACTGCGCCTGCAAGCCCATCAATCCTGATCCTGACACCGGCCGGCACGCCGGTCGGTCTCGATGCTGCTGGAGGACATGTTCATGGCCATCAATGCAGGCGCACGACTGGACCGGTTGCCCATGTCCGCGTTTCATCGGCGCATCATGTGGCTGATCGGCATCGGCATGTTCTTCGACGGCTTCGATATCTATGTCGCCTCGACGGTACTTGGCGCCACCTTGAAAAGCGGTTTCTCCAGCTTGCCGCGGAACGCCATGTTCGTTTCCATGACATTCCTGGGTATGACGCTGGGCGCCTTCGCCACGGGCTTTCTGGGTGATCGCTTCGGCCGGCGTTTCACCTACCAGGCCAACCTGATGATCTTCGGCCTGGCTTCGCTGGCCTCCGCGTTTGCGCCGAACATGGTATTCCTGATCGTGTGCCGCTTTTTCATGGGCCTGGGGCTGGGCGCGGAAAACGTAGTCGGCTACGCCACCATGACCGAATTCGTACCGCCGCAGGCGCGCGGCAGGCTGCAGGGCATCATGGCAGTGTTCGTGGTCACCGGCTTGCCGATCAGCGCGCTCGCCGGATTGCTGCTGGTACCAATGCTCGGCTGGCGCGTGATGTTCGTGCTGGGTGGCCTGGGTGCGATCGCCGTGTGGTATGCGCGCAAGCAGTTGCCCGAATCGCCGCGTTGGCTGGCCGCCAATGGGCATGACCGCGAAGCCGACGAACTGCTCAACCGGATCGAGGCGGAAGTCGCCGCGGAGAAAGGTCCGCTGCCACCGCCCGCCACCACGGTCGCACCGACCTTCTCGCGCGCGTTCTCGTCGCTGTTCTCGCCGCAGATCCTTCCCCGGCTGCTGGTCGGCTGCCTGGTGTTGATCGTGATCAACACCCTGCTCTACGGCTTCGTCACCTGGTTGCCGACGTTCTTTGTCAGCCAGGGCATGGATATCGCCAAGTCGTTCATGTTCGCGTTCGTGATGTCGTTGGGCGCGCCGATTGGCTCGGGCATCGGCGCACTCACCGCCGACCGTTGGGGTCGCAAGAGCGTGATCATCAGCGCTTCGCTGATGGCGATCGTGTTCGGGGCGATCTATCCGTTCGTCGACCAGCCGATCCTGTTGACCCTGGTCGGCCTGCTGCTGGTCATCCCGGTGTACGTGCTGGTGGCGCTGCTGTTCGGCATCTACGTGCCAGAGCTCTTCCCCACCGAAATCCGCCTGCGCGCTGCCGGCATCTGCAACACCTTCGGCCGCGGCGCCACCATCCTCACGCCTTTTGCGGTGGTATGGCTGTTCGGCCACTACGGCATCACCGGCGTGCTCGCGATGATGCTTTCACTGCTGCTGTTGCAGATTGTGGTGGTGGCGGCCTGGGGCGTCGAACCCAAGGGCCGCGGCCTGGAAGAAGTCGCCGCGGGCGATGCGCGATTTCCCCGTGACACGCAGCTGACCCATATCACTCCCCCTCCGCCGCTTTAGAACACGAGCGGCCGCGTAAAACGGAAGACAAGTCATGACCGTGAAACCTGCTGAACCGTTCGATGTGCCGTTGTTTATCGACGGCAAAGAAACGCCCGCCGCCAGCGGGCGCACGATGGATATCGTCAACCCAGCCACGGGACGTGCCATCGGCGCACTTGCCGCTGCCGGCGAGACCGACGTCAACCGCGCTGTCGAGGCGGCGCAGCGTGCGTTCGACAGCGATGTGTGGAGCGGGCTGTCCGTCCACGAGCGTGCGCGTATTCTCAATCGTTTCGCCGATCTGTTCGAGGCGAACATCGAGGACTTCTATCGCCTGGAAACACTCAACAACGGCCGCCCCGTCGCGGAAACGCGCGCGCAGATCTCGCGCTTGCCGCAGTTCTACCGCTATTTTGCCGCGTTGGCGCTGACCCGCCGCAGCGATGTGATTCCCGTCGAAGGGCCATATCTGGTGTACACGCAACGCGTTCCGCTGGGCGTGTGTGCGCTGATGACTTCGTTCAATCATCCCTTGATGATTCTGTCCAAGAGCCTGGCGCCCGCGTTGGCCACGGGTAATACCGTGGTGATCAAACCGTCCGAACAAACGCCGATTACCAGCTTGCTGCTGGTGCGTTTGCTCAAGGAAGCGGGCGTACCCGATGGCGTGGTCAACCTGATCAACGGCGAAGGGCGCGATGCGGGCGCGGCGCTGGCAAAACACCCGGATGTCGCCAAGATCGTCTTCACCGGCGGCACCGCGGTCGGCCGCGAGATCGGCGCAGCTGCCGCACAGCATTTTGCGATGACCACGCTGGAGCTCGGCGGCAAGGGCGCGGTGATCATTTTCGACGACTTCGATATAGAGCGCGCGGTCAATGGCGCTGCGTTCGCGGCCTTTATCGGCGCCGGCCAGACCTGCGTCTGCGGCGCACGCATCCTGGTGCAGCGCTCGGTCTACGACGCATTCCTCGAGCGTTTCCGCGGCAAGGTGGAAAGCATTCGCGTGGGCGATCCCGCCGATGCATCCACGCAGTTGGGACCGGTGATTTCAGCCCGCTCGCGCGATCGCATTCTTGGCATGCTCGAACGTGCGCGCGAAGACGGTGCGAAAGTACTGGCCGGCGGCAATGCGGTACCGGGCGATGGTTTCTATCTGCAGGCGACGGCGTTCTACGACGTCGATCCGCATTCGGAAATCGGCCAGGAAGAAGTGTTCGGCCCGGTGACCGTGATCATGCCGTTCGACGACGAAGCCGACGCACTGCGCATTGCCAACGGCACGCAGTTCGGTCTCGCAGCATCCGTGTGGACCAACGATGTCGCGCGTGCGCACCGCGTCGCCGGCAAGCTCACCTTCGGCATGGTCTGGGTGAACGACCACCACCGGCTCGATCCAGCCTCGCCGTGGGGCGGCTTCAAGAACTCCGGCACCGGCCGCGAGACGGGAGTCGAATCGTTCGACCAGTTCTCCGAGCCGCGCGCCGTCACCATCAACACCAGCGGCGTCACCAACGACTGGTACGACAACTCCGGACAGCCCAAGCGGCTCAATTGACGAGGCATCGACGATGAACGCGCATTCCACAGCCACCGCGAACAACGCGGAGCTGGAGCATTACATCGGCGGCAAGCGTGTCGCCGGCACCTTGGGCCGCACCGCGCCCGTCTATCATCCCGCCACCGGCCACATCGACATGCAGGTGCCGCTGGCAACCGCCGCGGAAGTCGACCAGGCCGTGCAGGCCGCGTTAGCCGCCTTTCCCGCCTGGGCAGATACATCCGCACTACGACGCTCGCGCATCATGTTCCGCTACAAGGAATTGCTCGAGCAACATCGCGACGAACTGGCAGCGCTGATTACGCGTCAGCACGGCAAGATCTTTTCCGATGCACAGGGCGAAGTGACGCGCGGCATCGAAGTGGTGGAGTTCGCCTGCGGCATCACCAGCCATCTCAAGGGCGATCACTCCGATGCCGTCGGCGGCGGCATCGACAACTGGAATCTGCGCCAGCCATTGGGCGTAGTCGCTGGCATAACGCCCTTCAATTTCCCCGTAATGGTGCCGATGTGGATGTTCCCCGTCGCCCTCGCCTGCGGCAACACGTTCGTGTTGAAGCCGTCCGAACGCGACCCCGCGCCGTCGGTGCGCCTGGCGGAACTGCTGGCCGAGGCCGGGTTGCCGGCAGGTGTCTTCAATGTCGTGCATGGCGACAAGGTCGCAGTCGACGCCTTGATCGAGCATCCGGACGTCTCGGCGCTGTCATTTGTCGGATCGACACCGATTGCCGAATACATCCATACCGAAGCCAGCCGCCGTGGCAAGCGCGTGCAAGCCTTGGGTGGCGCCAAGAACCATCTGGTCGTGATGCCCGATGCGGATCTGGAGCAAGTCGTCGATGCGCTGGTCGGCGCCGCCTATGGTTCGGCCGGCGAACGCTGCATGGCGATTTCGGTGGCCGTGGCTGTCGGCGATATCGGCGACGAACTGGTGCCGTTGCTGCGCGAACGAGCCAAAACACTCTCCATCGGCGATGGCATGCGCAAGGACGTCGAGATGGGCCCTCTGGTGACCGCTGCCCATCGCAACAAGGTAGCCGGCTATATCGAAGCAGGCGTCGCGGAAGGTGCGCAGCTGGTAGTTGACGGCCGCGAGCACTCGGTAACGCATGGCGAGGGGTTTTTCCTGGGTGCGAGCTTGTTCGATCACGTCACGCCTGCGATGAAAATCTATCGTGAGGAGATCTTCGGGCCGGTGCTGGCCGTGGTGCGCGTCGCTGATCTGAAGTCGGCGGTGGAGCTGATCAATCGACACGAGTTCGGCAACGGCGCTGCCTGTTTCACGTCCGACGGTGCCACGGCACGTGCCTTTGGTCGTCAGGTGCATGCGGGCATGGTCGGCATCAACGTACCTATTCCTGTGCCGATGGCATGGCATTCGTTCGGCGGCTGGAAGCGTTCGCTGTTTGGCGATCATCATGCCTATGGCGATGAAGGTGTGCGGTTCTATACGCGCTACAAGAGCATCATGCAGCGGTGGCCGGATTCGATCGGCAAGGGTGCGGAATTTACGATGCCTGTGGCTAAGTAAGGGCGCTTCAAGAGCCCCCTCACCCCAAACCTCTCCCCGGCAAGCCAGGGGAGAGAGAGCAAAAGCGCGCAGTGTTGAAAGCTTGTCCCAGTGTGCCCCCTCTCCCCTTGCTTGCCGGGGGAGAGGGTTGGGGTGAGGGGGGCTTTTCACCGCGCCATCGCATGCGCCGCTGTTTTCCCCATGTAGCCAAACACAGCCACAAAGCACATTGCTGCGCCGCAACTTGATCGGCACAGCATGGGGGCAGATTCTAATTTCGAAATACGAAAACTTTTTCGCATTCCGAAGTTTACAGAAGAGGCGACCATGGTCAAGCCGATCGAGAAAGCACAGAACAGCAACGCCCCCACCCGCGTTGCCGGCACCGGTCTGGCTGCGCCTGACATGCGCAGCACGGTGCAGTCGCTGGCCAAGGGCTTTCGCGTCCTCGAAGCCTTCACCGCCGAGACGCCCGAGCTGACGATGAGCGAAGTCGGCTTGGCCGCCGGCCTCGATCCGGGCACCGCCCACCGCATGCTCGCCACCCTCGTGAGCCTCGGCTATGTGGTGAAGATTCCCGAGACCAAGCGTTTCCGTCTGACGCTGAAAGTGCTGGACCTCGGCTTCAATGCACTCGCCCACCAGGACATGCGCGCGATCGTGCGCCCCTACCTGCGCGACCTGGTCGGGCACTTGGGCGAAGCGGCAAGCTTCGCGGTACTGGAAGGGCCCGACGTGCTCTACATCGAACGCGTGCGCGCCGGCGCCATCCGCCTCGGTGTCGACATTCGCGTCGGCTCGACGCTTCCCGCGCATATCAGCGCGATCGGCCAGAGCATGCTGGCCTTTCTCTCCGAGCCGGACATGAAGCGCATCGTCATCGCCGACGCCAATCGCACGCATAGCTACCAGGACAAACGCAGCGTGGCCGATGTGATGCCAGCGCTGCGCAAGATCCGCAAGAAGGGCTACGCGCTGGCACCGTCCACCTTGACCGAAGGGCTGCGCATCATCGCTGTCCCGGTGCTCGATGTGGATGGGCACCCCGTCGGCGCGATCAGCGTGGCCGCACCGGCGGTGCGGGCCACCATCGAAGAATTCGAGACATCAGCGCTCGAACCCGTGCGCGCGGCGGCCAAGCAGATCGCCCGTGCACTGGAAGCAAGTGGCAGTACCAGTTTTTGAGTTTATTTCCTCCCCGAAACAACGGAGTCACATCATGAGTCAGGTTTACAAGGGCATCCTCCCTGCCCTGCAGGTTCCTTTCCAATCCGACCTGTCGATCGACGAGGCGGAACTGCGCCGCTTTGCGCAATGGCTGGTGTCGCATCAGGGCATCGGCGGCCTGGTGACCAATGGCCACACCGGCGAAGTATTCGCACTTACCGCCGAGCGGCGCGCACGCGTCACACGCATCGTCGCCGAAGAAGCCAAGGGCAAAGTGCCGGTGGTGTCGGGCGTGTGCTGCGAAGGCATTACCGAAGCGGTCGAGCATGCCAAGATGGCGCGCGATGCCGGCGCCAGCGCGATCCTGTTGATGCCGCCACACGGCTGGCTGCGCTTTGGCATGCAGCAGCCCGATAACGTGGTCGACTATTTCCGCGCCGTGGGCGAAGGCTCCGGGCTCGACATCATCGTGCACATCTATCCGGCCTGGACGCGCGCGTCGTACTCCTTCGAGACACTGGCCGCGCTGGCCAAGCTGCCGCATGTGAAGTGCATGAAGATCGGCACGCGCGATATGAACAAGTACGCCCGCGATATCCGCACCATTCGCGAGGCCGACCCGAGCGTCACCATCCTCACCTGCCACGACGAATACCTGCTGGCCTCGATGATCCAGGGTGTCGACGGCGCACTGGTCGGTTTTGCCTCGTTCATTCCGCAGAAGATCATCGACCTCTACGCCGCCGTGCAGGCGGGCGACCTGAAGACCGCGCAGGCGATCCAGGCACAGATCAATCCACTCAAGGATGTGGTCTACGGCGGCGGCGAGCCGACCGGCGATGCACATGCCCGCATGAAGGTGGCGATGTCGTTCGCCGGCATCCTGAAATCGGCCACCGTGCAGCCGCCGACACGTCTTCCGGAAGGTGCCGCGTTGCAGGCGATCGAAGCGGCGGTGAAAGGCGCCGGCTTCCTGAAGTCGCAGGCAGCGGCATGAAAGCCATCGGCGTGACGATTTTTCCGACCGCACACGCCGACGGCCCCTCAGACACTCGTTGAAGCTCCAAGGATACGGATGGCGTTGGCGCGCCATCCGCGTCCCAAGCCTAGCAAACGCTCAGACAGGCGCCAATGCGGCCGCTCGTGGCTGCCCGTGCCGGGATGGTTTTGGTGGAGATACGCATGACGATCAAAGAAAACGCGGACGTGGACCGCTCGGCCGCCGGGATCGTAGCCCGGTTGGAACGGCTGCCGGTATCGCGCCCGCTGGTATGGGCACGCATGGTGGTGGGCTCGGCAACGTTCTTCGACGGCTACACGACGCTCGCGATTGCCTATGCGATGCCGGTGCTCGCCAAGCTGTGGCAGCTGCCTCCGTCCAAAGTGGGATTGGTGATTTCTTCGGGCTATCTGGGGCAACTGATCGGCGCGCTGTTCTTCGGCTGGTTGGCCGAACGCATCGGACGCCTGCGCACGCTGACGATCACGGTCAGTATCTTCGCGATCATGAGCGTGGCCTGCATCTTTTCCTGGAATGCGACGTCGTTGATCGTGTTCCGTTTTATCCAGGGCATCGGTACCGGCGGTGAAGTGCCGGTGGCCAGCGCCTATGTCAACGAATTCGTCGGCGCACGCAGTCGCGGGCGTTTTTTCCTGCTCTACGAATTGCTGTTCCTGGTCGGCTTGGTATTTGCCGCGTTGATCGGCTATGAACTGGTGCCTCGGTTCGGCTGGCAGATGATGTTCTGGATCGGCGTGGTGCCGGTGGTATTAACCGTGCCGCTGCGCTTCTTCCTGCCGGAGTCACCGCGCTGGCTGCTCACGCATGGGCGCATTCCCGAAGCGGAAGATGTGATCTCCCGCCTAGAAAAAGACGTCACCGATCGCGGTATCGAGCTACCGCCACCGATACGCGCCACAGGCATCGTGGCATCGTTCGAACGTGGCTCCTGGCGTGATCTGTTTTCCGGCATCTACCGCAAACGCACCCTGACGCTTTGGGTGCTGTGGTTCTGTTCGTACCTGATCAATAACGGTCTGGCGACCTGGCTGCCGACGCTTTATCGCACCGTATTCAATATTCCGTTGCGAACGAGCCTGCTGTATGGGCTGATCATGACCACTGTGGCGGTTGTCGTCTCCTTTGTGTGCGCTATCTCGATCGACAAGGTGGGGCGGCGGCCCTGGTATATCGGTGCGTTCGGGCTGGCCGTCATTCCTCTGGGCGTGTTGTCGATCATCGGTGCCAGCACCGCCATCCAGGTGCTGGTATTCGCCACTTGCGCTTACGCGATCATCCAGACGATCACCTATTCGCTGTATCTGTATTCGGCCGAGCTTTATCCGACGCGCATGCGTGCGGTGGGGGCCGGTATCGGTAGTGCATGGCTGCGCGCGGGCTCGATGGCTGGACCGGCGTTGATCGGCTTTGTGGTGGCCGAGTCGGGGGTACATACGGTGTTTCTGAGTTTTGCCGTGGTGGCGATTGTCGGTGCCGTGACGTGCGCGCTATTTGCTACCGAGACCAAGGGGCGGGTATTGGAAGAGTTGTCGCCTTGAGGGGCTTAGAGCCCCCCTCACCCCAACCCTCTCCCCCGGCAGAGCCAGGGGAGAGGGAGCAAAAGCGCGCAGCGTTGAAAGCTTGCCCCAGAGTGCCCCCTCTCCCCTGGCTCTGCCGGGGGAGAGGGTTGGGGTAAGGGGCAACAAGAGGCGATGCGAAGCGAGCCTAAAGCTTCAACTCCATATCCGCCACATACGTCCGCTGCGGAAACGGGTGAAACAGAAAGTACTTCTCGTTGGTGAAGTTATCCACGCCAACCGATGCGGTCAGATGCTCGTTGATGCGGTACTGCACGCGCGCATCGAACACGGTAAAGCTGTCGAATGCACCAAACACATGCGGCGTGTTGTCGGTGTTATCGAGCGTTGAATACTGCTTTCCGCTGTAACGACCAGCCACGGTCAAGGCCCATGCATCATCCGGACGATAGGTTGCCACCGCCGTGGCACGCCAGCGCGGAACATTCGGCGCATGCTTGCCGGTCGACGTAGTACCGGTGGTGCTGGCAAAGCTGTCGTTGGAAAGAATGGTCGAGTCGACAAAGGTAACGCTACCGGACAACTCCAACCCATGGATCAACGCATCGCGCTGTTCGGCCACCAGCTCGACACCACGGTTGCGCACCTCGCCGACATTGGTGGTGAAGTTGACTGGAGCCGCTACATTCGGCAGAAATGCAGTCTGCGCGATCAAGGCATCCTTGGTGTTCTCCTGGAACAGCGACAACCGCAACAGCCCTTGCGACAGCCCATGTTCGATCGCCAGTTCGCCGCTCCGCACTTTTTCCGGCTTCAGATCGGGATTGGGCGAGGTAAACGTCGAGCCGGTCGACACCAGCTGATACAGCTCGCTCACCGTGGGAAAACGAATGGCGCGCGCCAGCGACCCGGTGATGCGCCAACTCGGATCCAGTTGCCATTGCAGCGTTGCCTTTGGCGAGAACCCGTCGCTCTTCTCGACTGGCTGCTGCACCGCCTTGCCGCCGCTGAAGTTGAAACCATCGCTGGCCTTCCACCACTCGTAGCGACCACCGACCGTCAACAACCATGCGGGCGCAAATTGCCAATTGTCGGCGATCCACACTGCTTGTGTGGTGGTCTTGCCGCTGCCCGCCGAGAACAGCGTCGTCGCGGTTGCGGCATCGTCACGATCGCTCAGGTTGCGCGTCGGATTGACCAGCTCGTAGCGATCGCCATGCGCGCCGAAGGAAACCTCTTGGCCTCCACCGTAACCTTGCGGGCGCCAATAACCTTTCAGGTCGACGGTCGACCAGTTGGTACCGCCGTAACTTGCAAGGCGTCCGTTCGTCGTCAGGTCGGTGCCACCGAGCACACCCGCGGGTGAAAGTTGCTGATCCTTCAGGAACGCATAGTGGGTTACGACCGCTTCGCCATCGAAGTTGCCGCGCGTGTCGCTCTTCAGCGAGAACGCCTGCATCAGGTGATGCGCGCTCAAGTCGTAGATATTGCTGGCAAAGCCTGCGGTGCGACCGAAGCTTGGCGCACCACTGGCGTCAGTCAGATACGTCTGCGCCTGCGACTGCCCGTGGTTGCTCCAGAAGCCGGCCATATAGGTTGCGCGCCACTGCGGCGTGATGTCATAGGTGAGTTTGCCGTTGAGATCGAGCATGCGCGTATGCAACAGGCCGCCCGCACCGAGCACGTTGGCGGTTTGCCCGAGTTTGTTTTTCGCTGCGATGGCGCCTTCCGTACCGGCAGGAAATCCGGCGCTGGTGATATACGACAACGGCTGGCTGAAGCTATTGAGTGCATTGGCCGAGAAAAACCAACCCAGGTCGCCGTAACGACCGCCCGCCGTGAGACTGGTCTGGCTGGTGGAAAAATGATCGTGCGTGCCGTAGAGATCGAAATCCTGCACGGCTTCGGTCTGCTTGATCGTGACCTCGGTTTTCTCCGGCATGCGCGTGACGATATGCATCACGCCCCCCATCGAATTGCCCGCATACTCGGCGGAAAACGGGCCGTACAGCATATCGATGCGTTCGATCGATTCGGGCGAAGCCATGCCCCAACGAGGCGCACCGATCGTGTTGTTGTTGGCGATCAAGGCGGAAATCGGAATGTCGTCGATATAGACCAGCGTACGCGCACTCGATCCCACGCCCCAGGTACGCGTCGCCAATACGGGCTGAGTATCACCGTAGTTGCGTTTGCGAATGAACACACTGGGCAGGTATTTGGCCGCGTCCTCGACATCGACCGCATTGACGGTGGCGGCAATGCGCGCCGCGGGCACACTGACCTGCACAGCCGGAAAATGCGGTTCGCCTTGCGGCGCCTTGGCGGTCACCTTCATGGCGCGCAGATCGGTGATCTGGGGATCGGGCGGCGCATCGGCCGCATGAGCCAGCCAGAGCGAGGCAGACAATAGCGATAACGGCAGCGCGACCAGGCGCCGGATATCAGGGGCATCCATCGTGTTTTTCCAATCGGTAATCTGCGCCGGCTACCTGGACGCAGGAACGCGACACCAGCGACGCTCATGTCGAGCGCCGCTCCAGGCATCATGAAAGACATACCGCCGAAGCGGCACGAATATTCAACCGATGGAAAAAACAGGTGGCCCGCGTGGCTCCGCGCTCAGGACGACCGCGCTATCGCTATGGATGGCCGGAACACGTATCGGCGCATCGGCACGCATCTGCGTGGCGATGACCGGGAGTCGAAACACAGTGGGCGTTACCGGCGAATGACACAGCAACGTGCAATAGCCGCAGGCGTCGCCGTGCTCGCCCATCGGCATGTCCGGCGTGCGGTGGCCGGCATGCGTGTGATCGGCCTGCGCCGCATGTTCGGGGCACAGCGCGTCCACACTCGTCATCGCATGGACGGCAACGAGGTACTGGGAAATGCCGGGAGCGAACGCGACCAAGGCCATGGCGGCAATAGCCAGCCAAGCCACACATCGTCGTTGGATCGCCCTGCGTGACATCGTTCTCAAGTGCCCCTTATGCACGTCGGCGGGATCATCCCACAAACCCTGGACCAGGGTTCAAGGTTTCTGTTGCGACAAAGCGTCACGCGGCGGATTTTCTCGATCGACCGGCTTCTCGTTCAGGATACCGATGACCTTGTCGATCGCTTCCGGGTTGTTATAAAGCTTATGTCCCCATGCCACGATCGTGGTCGATACGGCACCGGGGATGACCGCACTGCTCAACGGCACGATGCCATCGCCGCGCACGCTGGCACCCGGCAGATCACCGGCAATCGTGTAGTAACGGATACCCGGCGCCGGCATCAGGGACTGACTGGCATGACTGACCGGCTGGTTATCGCGCATCGTGCTTACGCTGCTCAGACCAGCCGATTGATAAACCGCCAGCAAGTTGCTTTGTACCGCCGTCGGATCGTTCTTGGCGATGCGCCGCAACGCATCCAGTTCAGGACCATGGGGGTTCAGCACCAGCACCGCGATGCGGCCGAGGAGACGTTGCGACACGGGACTACCCAGGTGTGGCGCGGCCAGGAATATCGCCTGCGTTACGCCCGGGTAGGGATGAAAAAAGAACAGGCGCTTGAGCATGTCCAGATCGTCCGCGCTCGCTTTGATTTTTTCCGGCGACACGGTAAACGCGGTACGCCATAAAAGATCGCCGCTGTCCGCACTGAGCAATCGAGCGATCACGCCGCCCATGCTGTGACCGACCAATACCATCTGCTGCCTGGCCGGATCGGCACCGGAAGGATCGAGCAGCTTCCAACCCTGATCGAGAAACTGCTGCACCCGCAATCGGCTTACCAGCAACGGCGCATCGGTTTGATAAACCACATGCCAGATCTGATAGCGCGCATGCAGTTCGGGGGTGCCCAGGACGCGGTTGGTCAGCTTGCCCCAGATCAGCGGACTGGCTCCCAGGCCGTGAATCATCACGATCGGCGTCTTGTGCGGGTCGTAATCCTCCAGCAGATAAAGCCCCTGCCGCAAACCGATCTCCTTGCCGCCGATCAGGTTCCATACGGCCAGGCGCTTGAGCTTGGATTGATCGAACAGATAGGCATAGGGCGCGGTGGTATCGCGCGCCAGCGGATAGGTCGTCGAGCCGATCACGATATCCGGGGCATGCTCTGGATCGGTGATATGCAGACGAGGCCGGTCCTGTGCATCGACATCGATCCACGCAGTCGCCGCGCGAGATACGCCTTCTGGCGGATAGAGCTTGCACAACGGTTTGTCGCTGCAACGCTGTGCCGCTACCACTAAAGGCACGCCCACGCCTGGCACCGTGTGGCGCACGCCGAAGCTTTCGGGAATCGTGACGCTATCGGCCGGCACCAGCTGCAACGGTCCATGCAGGCTCGCCGGCATCGCGTCGATCACGAGCGATATGGTGTCGTCGCCGAAACTCAAGTTACGCGAGGTCCAACCATCCGCATCGCGATCGAACACGTCGTCCACCAGACGCGTCGTGCACAGGCTGTACCAATGCAGGGCCTCACGCGCCTGCCCCGCATCGTTGGCAAGCGCGCGATAGCCGGCGGCGGCGCAACGCAACCAGGCACGCTGCGCGAATTCGGGGCGTTTTTGATGCGATGCATCCGTCGCCCAGCTACGTGCCTGGGCCAGCCAGTCGACCGCTTCGTGCTGAGGTGCACTAACAGACGGCGATGGCTTTACCGGCGCACAGGCGACCAATAACAACACCATGCAGACCATGACCACGGCCTGCCATGGCATCGCCTGCGCGCGCATTGCACCGCTCACCACCGAACCCGCCTTCTGCTCACGGTGCCGATTGGGCTGGCGCCGGTTGCGTCGTTCCCGACGATGGCAAGGCATAGGCGATCAACGAATCGCCCATCTTCGTGCCGAGCGAACCGTGACCACCGGCCATCAGCACGACGTACTGGCGCCCGGTCTTGTCCGATACGTAACTCATCGGTATCGCCTGGCCACCGGCCGGCAGGCGCACTTCCCACAGCTTGTTGCCGGTACGCAGGTCGTAGGCGCGGAAGTAGTAATCCAGGGTGGCGCTCATGAAAACCACCCCGCCACCTGTCGTGATGGCGCCACCAAGGCTGGGCACGCCCAGCGGCAAAGGGATCGGCAACGGCGCGTTGTCGATGACCGTGCCATTGCGATGCATCCACACCTTTTGCATGGTCTTCAGATCGACAGCGGCGACATAGCCCCACGGCGGCGCCTGGCAGGGAATACCCAGCGGCGACAGCAAGGGATGCAGATCGACCGCGAAAGGCGTACCGGTCATCGGCTGCAATCCCTGCTCGCTACCGGTGCCGCCCTTGGCATCGATCGTGTCGCGACGATGCAGCCTGGATACGAAGGCTACGTAATTGGGGTTGCCGACCAGCACCTGGCGCACCGGATCGACCGCGACGCCACCCCAATCGAACACGCCGTAGTTGCCTGGATAGATCAGCGACCCCTGCTCCGACGGTGGCGTAAAGATGCCGTCGTAGCGCAGCTGCTTGAACAGGATGCGACACATCAGCTGATCGAACGGATTGGTTCCCCACATGTCGCTCTCGCGCAGCCGCCGCTCCGGCTTGAACGACAACGCGGAGAAAGGCTGCGTCGGTGCACTGTAATCGCCTTCGGCGGCACCCTGCGGCACCGGTTGTTCGGGTGCGGGCACCACCAGCTTGCCGTCGCGTCGATCGATCACGTAGATGTCGGCGCGCTTGGTCGAAGCGATCACTACCGGCACCTTGCCTTGTGGCGTATCCAGATCCATCAGGTTGGGTTGTCCACCGACGTCCATGTCCCACAGATCATGGTGCACGGTCTGAAACACCCAACGCAGTTTGCCGGTGGCGATATCGAGCGCAACGATCGAGCTGTTGAATTTCTCGCCTTCCGGATAGCGATTGCCACCCCACATGTCCGGCGTCTGGTTGCCCATCGGGATGTACACCATGCCGAGTTTTTCATCGACGCTGGAGACGCTCCAGGAATTGGGCGAGTTGTGTTTATAGAACTGGCCTGGCGCCAGCGGCGCGGTTTCGTCGGGGTTGGCCGAATCCCAGTTCCACAACAAGCGGCCCGAGTCGATGTCGTAGCCGCGAATCACGCCGGAAGGCTCGTGCGTGGAGTCGTTGTCGGTCACGGCGGCCGACACGATCAGCACATGCTGCGTCACCACCGGCGGCGAGGTCGGATTGAGAAAGCCGCGTTGCGTCATCGACATGCCCTGATACAGGCCGATCACACCTTTGTCGCCGAAGTCGGTGCACAGCTGGCCGTTGTCGGCATTGATCGACACGATGGTCGCATCGGCGGTCGGCGCAAAGATGCGTCGCGGGCAGCTATCGAAATGGATCGCATCGGCAGGCACGGCGCCCCGGGTTGCCATCACCGGCTTGTCCGGTGCGCCGGATGCAGCGGGTTTTGTCGCCACACTGGCCGCGGTCGCCGGTGCGGCGGCGGCATAGCTGCCGGAGTCGTAGTAGGCAACGCCACGGCAGATCATGTGCTGGTAGGTCTTCGCGTCGCGATTAATCTTCGGATCGAACCGCCACAGCTCTTTGCCGGTGTCCGGGTCGAGCGCGATCACGATGTTATGCGCCGTGCAGATATACAGCTTGCCGTTCGCCTTGAGCGGAGTGACCTCGTTGGCGATCTCGAACGGGTCGGTCGGCCCCCTGAAGTCCCGGGTATGAAAGGTCCAGGCCTCTTTCAGCTGACCGACGTTCGCCGGCGTGATCTGGGCGGCAGGGGCATAACGCTGGCCAAGTCCCGAACGGCCATAGGCCACCCATTCGCCTGGCGGGACGCCCGAGCCGTCCGTCCCCAACGCCGCCATGTTGGCCTCCGGCACGCTGCCGGCCAGGGTGTGGTAGTCCGTGAAATAGCCCACCACACCGACCACCAGGCTCACGACCAGGGCCAGCCAGACCGGCCAGGTTCTCCTCTGCCCATGGGGATCGCCCACGACCAGACGCCGGCTGATCCAGGGCATCACCAGCCAGAGCCCCAGCACAAACCAGACCGCCATACGGGGCACCAGCTGCCACCAGTCGAAGCGCACCTCGAGGACCGACCAGATAGCCGTTCCCAGCAATATCAATGCGTAAAGCCATAAAGCTGCCCGACGAGCACCAATTAACAAATAGCCGTCGACGATTAAGGCCAGGCCGATAATCAGGTAATACCAGGAGCCGCCAAGGCTCACCAGCCAGCCTCCGCCCACGGCCAATACCAGACCCAGCACGATGAAAACCAGCCCCGTCACCCACAACCACGCCCCGGATCGTGATGTCTTAGCCATGGCTTTCTCGCTCTTTTGGGCCCGCGGCGCAGGTGCCACCAGGACGACCCATGGTTGTGGACCTTTCGTCACGATTTCGTGACGACGAACGTCAGATAAACCTATGAATTTCAGTCATATCGTCGCAGGATTTTGCTTTGCATCACATTCTGCTCAAGGAGGCTTCAGACTTTGCGCAAAAGGCCGATATGGCTGCTAACATCGCGAACCAAGAGCCTACTCGTCGGGGGATGAGCGGACGACGTCCAGGGCGTATTTTCCATCAACGCGTGGCCCGTAAACGGTGTGCCTCCAAGGGATGCCGTTTTCCAAATCAGGGAGTGCGGGAATGTTGAAAGCAAAGGGAATGCCTAATTGGCTGCAGCAGGCGGCCGTAGCCATAGGCTATGGAATTGTCGGTTATATCGCGCAGCAATTCGTCATTTCACATTTTCAGCCCTACGCGGGGTTGCGGCTCGTTTTACTCCTCGTATTGCCTTATCGATTCTGGCCTGCCCTGGCGGTGGGTGAACTCGCGTCGCTTGGCGCGGTGGCTATCGAGTGCGGGCCGCTGTATGGCTGGGGCTGGGCGGCGTTTCGCGCCTTCCCCACCGTTGTACTGGCCATGCCTATCATTCGGGCATTTCGTAATCGCTGGCCGCGGCTGGGCGACAAGGTCTCGGCCAACGTTGCTCCTCTGCTGGCCTGCGCGCTTTCCGTATCGGCCGTATGGGCGGCCTACAGCCTGGTGATCTTCTCCATGCTGCGTACGCCGGCCGGATACGTATCACCGCCCTACCATCTCTTGGCCGAACGTTATTTCCTCGGCCAGTGCGTGGGCATTATCACGCTGACGCCTCTGCTGTTGTGGCTCAATGAAGCGCGGCACAAATCGACCTGGCGCGAACTCTGGAACGAATTCGTTTCCAGCCGGCTGGCGTTGGAAAGCACCGTCATTCTTGTGCCGTCCCTGTTCTTTTTGACCTGGCTGGCAATCAAGGGCAGCGATGAGATTGCGCAAATCGCCCGCATGGCGATGTTCCTGCCTGTGGCGGCGCTCACTCTGCGCAATGGTTGGCGTGGCGCTGCTATCGGCAGCGCGCTGGCCAGCATCTGCGTCATTATCGCCATGCCTGCGGCCCGCGATCCGGGCACGGTAGCTGCGCAGGCGTTTATCGCCTTGACCAGCGGCATCTTGCTGTTGCTCGGTAGCCGCATCAGCGCGCTGCATTCGCGCGAGCAGCAGGAACGCATCGACGAGCGGCGCGCCATCCAGCTTGCACAGAGCAGCATCCTGCAAAGCGAACGGCGTCTGCATCAGGCAGCCGAAGCGCTGGAAGATATGCGCGACATCATGGCCGTGTCGCAAGACTACATATTCGATCGTTTCCAGCGCCTGTTATCGCCGGCTGAACAGCGCGGCTTCCGCCGGGATGCAGCGCAAACGCAACAGCAGCTCTATCAATTGGCCGGCGGACTTTCGCCGCGTCTTCAGCGCGAGCAAGACCTGCCGGTGACATTGAGCAATGGCACGCTGGCCCGTGCACTGGATGAAGCAGGCGTCGCCTATCGTTGCGACGTTCAAAATCGTGCGCCGGGTCAACTGGGGCCGGCATTGCCCATCGCGCTTTACCGCCTTGCATGCGAAGCGGCGCTGCACCTGTGTACGCAATATCACAGCAAACGCATCCATCTGCGCCTGCGCGTTGGCGTCACTGGCGAGCGGGTCTGGGCGCTGATGAGTATCGAAGGTGGCGAAGCCGCTAACGAGCCTTTCATTCGTGGCAGCATGCTGCAGCGCCACCTTGGCGCAAGCGGTATGGATCTCGAAGCATTACGCGGCCAGGCCAAAGTCTACGGTGGCAACGTAAGAATGCGATCCACCGAAGGCCGCCCGCGTATTACCCTGCTTCTCACAGAAGCTGAAGTTGCATAACGCGCCGAAGCCCGTTATGCAACTTCAACACTCCCACTTTCTGTACTGACACGCTCGCCCCATTCTCCATCCCCACTACTGTGGGGCGACGTGGTTACTTCGCCCCAGCGGCAGCCGAAGAGCAGTCTTCGGGGTTCTTGCAGATGCTCGTGCTCATCAGCATGGTGCCGTTGCTGAGCGGAGTCACGGTGACTTGCGTCTGCGAAGTGCTATCGGAATAAACCGTCTGCGGCGTACCGGCCTGTACACCCGACGGCACCGGCGCGGCCGGTGTCTGCGGTGTACTCACACGCTGCGAATCCGAACCCAGCGGCAATACCAGGAACTGGCCAGCGGCAGCAGCAACGGCGCCACGTACCTGGCCGTTCGTGTCGTTGACCTGCAGGTAGCGCACACCATCGCGTACGAACACATACACGTGAAAATTCGGACTGGAGCTTACGTCCTGTGCATTCGGCCAGGATTGACCCAGGCCATTGCTCTGCGGGTCATCGGCCAACACCGGCGTGGAAAGTGCCAGCGCAAGCAGACCGGCCATGACGGCAGGGCGGGAGAAGCGATTTTGCGAGTTGATCGAACCGAACATGGCGACGTCCCCTTTAAAGGTGGATGAAAAAAGCCTGGTAAGCCAACCCTACCTGGCGCGAGGAATGTTCCCTGGACTAGTGCCAGCATGGCAAATGGCGGCTCGGCAGCGCCATCCGGCACCGCCCCCCGACGTGATGAGAGTCTCAGAATGACCGGCTCTCGAGCCGCAGTTCAGGCCGTTGCTGGCCCCAAACCGGGCGATACACTACCGGTAGCCAAGTGAACAAAATGCTGTAATCAGGCGATTAAAACGCCTGCCATTTACCCTCGATAAGGGTGAGTCATCGATGCGATTGAACATCGCACATGACCTCATCACTGGTGACCCCGGCCCGATTCGAACGGGCGACCTACGCCTTAGGAGGGCGTCGCTCTATCCAGCTGAGCTACGGGGCCATCCGATAAAGGATAGCGGGGAACGGGGATGTGGGGAAAGCACGAGTGGGCAATGATGGTGTAGTCCTTCCTACTACTCGTCGTCCCGGCGCAGGCCGGGATCCAGTGGCTTCGGTTACCGGTTTCGCGCCAGAGCAGATGCTTGGTAGCTCTCGCGACAACCGACCACAAAGTCACTAGATCCCGGCCTACGCCGGGATGACGAATGGGCGGGCTTTTTTCTGATCCTGTAAAAATCTCCAACGCGGCCGCTTTCTGCAAAGCACAAAAGTTGTGGCTCCGTTGGCATTATCGCTATTGATAATGGTTCGCATTCGCGATAACTTGCATGGGTTCCCTTGCCGCCTGGCCAGCCATGCCCTGCTCCGTCGGATTACTCAACTCGGTTCCGTCGCCCTTGTTGTGCGAGATGTTCGGGCATGCCGGCTACAACTTCGTCGTGCTGGATCTGGAGCATCAACTGCTCTCGCCCGATCAACTTCAGCACGCCATACGCGCCTGCGAACTGGGTCAGTGCGAACCCTGGGTGCGCGTACCCGAAGTCGATGAAAAATTGATCGGACGTGTATTGGACGCCGGCGCGAGAGGCGTAGTGATTTCGCGTCTGGAAACCGCCGAACAAGCGGAGCGCGCAGTCAAGGCTGCACATTTTCCACCGTTCGGTCGACGCGGCATCACCGGCGGGCGAGTCACCGGATTCGGCAAGACCTCGCTCGACGATTACATCGCCTGGACCCGTGACGCCATCCGCGTCGTACCGATGATCGAAAGCGCGACCGGTATCGATGCCCTGCCCGAGATCCTTGCCGTACCCGGCATTTCTCTAGTCATGGAAGGCGCCCTCGATCTCGCGCTCGACATGGGCCTGGGACCGCAACCCATGCACGATCGCATCTGGGATCAGTTACTGCGTATGGCGGCGTATTGCGATGCTGCGGGTGTGCCCTTCTGCGCCAACCCTCGCGACGAAAAACAACGCGATTACTGGCTCGCACGCAAACCGCGCTGGCTACTCGCCGGCGAAGACCGCGGGCTGCTGATGACGGCGCTGCGCGAACGGCGGCGTGAGCTCCATGTTTCCTCTCCAACTACCGCCGCTTCCTGAAGGATTCAGACCTTGCGTTTCAAGTACCGCCCCCAGTGCCTCAGCGTTGCGATCGGCTGCGCTCTTTTCTGCGCGCAAGCCTACGCCGACGACACGGTCGACAGCTCCAAGCCGCGCGATCTGCAGGCCGTTACCGTCCAGGGAAATGTACTGGGCGCATCGAAAGTCGAAGACGTACGCACTTATGCGGGCAGCCGCCAGGTGATCGACCAGAAGGCGCTTTCCACTGGCGCGTATCGTTCGCTGGACGATGCCCTGCAGCACGTGCCTGGCGTGAAGATCTTCGACGAGACCGGCACCGGCGTACTGCCGCAGATCATGCTTCGCGGTCTGTATGAAAGTCGCAGTGGTCGCGTGCAGGTGCTGGAGGATGGCATTCCGCTATCGCTTGCACCCTATGGCCAGACCAGCCTGTCGTTGTTCCCGGTCACCATCAACCAGATCGATCGTATCGACATCGTCCGTGGCGGTGCCGCCGTGCAATACGGTCCGAACAATGTCGGTGGTGTCATCAATCTGGTCAGCAAGCCTATTCCCGAGACCTGGACGACGACGATCGGCGAAAAGATCACCGGCGGCGGCGCAGGGCATTTCCTCAAGGACACCTCCGCCAGCACCGGCGGTTATCTCTCGCCCAACTTTGGCCTGCAACTGGATGCCGACTGGCTCAAGGGTCAGTACTGGCGCGACCACAGCGATACCGACGTCAAGAACGTTCGGCTGCGCACCGAATGGTGGCTGGACGACGACAAGGTGATCAAGGCCGATATAGGCCGCTATGTCGCCAATATGGATATGGCCGGTGCCTTGTCGGTGGCCGATTATCAACAAGATCCGCGTCAGGCAACGCGTCCCTTGGATCGCTTTACCGGGCGTACGACACGTAGCTCGCTCACCTATCAGCAAGACCTCGGTGCCTGGGGTCCATTCGACCAGTCGCAGTTCAACTGGACAAGCTTCGGCGCGGAAAGCTCGCGCAATTTCATCGTCGGCATGCGCCGTTTATCCGCCGAAACCTGGCGCTCGGACCTGCCGCCGCAGCTGCTGCAGAGCGCGCCGCGCGGCTTCAGCGTCTATGGCACCGAACCGCGCTTGGCCCTGCACATGGAGAGTGGTGGCGTCACGCAACAATGGACCGTGGGCGTGCGTGCCGAACGCGAAGACATCGATTTTGTCGTCGGCAATACCGGCTTGGACAATGGCGTTTACACGCTGGTGCGCAACTGGAAATTCAAGGACCGCGCCCTGGCCGCTTACGTGAGCGACGCGATCGGTTTCTTCGATGACCGCCTCACCGTGACGCCCGGCGTGCGCTACGAGCACCTGGATTCGAATTATCACGATCTGGTCAGCGGCAAGACCACGCAGAACAACATCCGCAACGGCCTGCCCGGTCTGACCATCGGCTACAAGCTTGCACCGAAATGGTACGTCTACGCCGATGCGCAGCGCTCGCTGCGCCCGCCGCAGGTGACGCAGATCGTGTTCGGCGACGATCTCAATTCGGAGTTGGCATGGAACTATGAGGCCGGCGCGCGCTATTTCCCGAGCGAAGGCACCAGCCTCAATGTCGATGTCTACCGTATCGACTTCGATAACCAGATTGCGCTCGACAATACCACGCGCACCTACGCCAATCTCGGCAAGACGCGGCATCAGGGTGCGGAAGCCCAATTCGAATGGAGTCCGCTCGGCCTGCGCCAGCTCAAGCTCGACCTGGGCTATGCCTATCTGGATGCCAGCCAGCAGTCTGGGCAATACGCCGGCCTGCGCGTTCCCTACACCTCGCGCAATCAATTCAATCTGGGCGCCTCGTACGAACTGGATCGCACCGTGTTCGCACTGAATGGCTATTACTTCAGCAGCGCATTTACCGATGCCGCCAATACCAAGCTGGAAAACGCCATTGCATCGGTGGGCGAACTGCCATCCTACGCGGTATGGAATGCCCAGGTGACGCACACCTTCCTGCGCGTCAACGACACCACGCTCAAGGGGTCACTGGCGGTGAATAACCTGTTCGATCGTCGCTATTACTTCCGCGGTATCGACACCAGTCCGTGGGGCCGAGAACCCGCTCCCGGGCGCACGGTCACAGCCGGCGTGGAGCTGACCTTCTAATCTTGAATAAAAGTCGCGCGGCCATTCCCCCATGGGCCGCGCGCAGGACAACTTAATCTCCCACTAGGCGAAGCTGGTTATGGATATTTCCCCGCTTGTCATCCTTACGCACGTCCGGCATGCCGCCGTTACCGAGGGTTTTTTGCCCGCCGCCCAGCGATTGGGCTTGCCGGTCGTGCTGATTACCGATCATCGCTTGGATCATCTGCATTATTTCAGCTCAGTGACAGATAATGCACCGCTACAGATAATCGAATGCGACGTTTTTAATCCGCTGAGTGTTATCGACGCTTTGCGCAGTGCCGGTATTCGCCCGGCCGCGGTTTTCTCCAATAGCGACCATCTGCAAACAGCTACCGCGCTTGTTGCTACAAGCTTTGGGCTGCCCGCGAAAGATTGGCGGATCTGTTACGCGGCCAAGAACAAAGCGGCCATGCGCGAACGCCTGCAAGAGCTGGGCTTGCCCACGCCGTGGTTTCACAGCCTCGCACCCGGCCAATCGCTGCCGCAAAACATACCCTGGCCGGTGATTGCCAAGCCACGCGAAGGCGTGGCCAGCCTGGACGTAAAACTCTGTGCCGACGAGCCGGCCTTGCGCGAGTATCTCGATACCTTCTGGCAACGTTACCCGGGACGCACGGTGCTGCTGGAAGCGTTCCTCGAAGGGCCGTTGTTCACTCTGGAAACCCTGAGCGACGGCGAGCGTATCGATGTCATCGGCGGCTTCGACGTCACCCTGTCCGAGCCGCCCCATTTCATCGAACTGGAAGCGCGCTGGAACGGCGATGCGGTTAAACGCGGGCAGGAGAAAGCGCTAGCGCAGGTCCGGGCATTTGGTATCGGTTTCGGCGTCTGCCACAGCGAATTTATTCTGACCGCACAAGGGCCCGTGCTGGTGGAGATCAACTATCGCAGCATCGGCGACGGCCGGGAATTCATGCTCGATCGCATGTTCGAACGGCAATGGTTCGAAACCATCCTGCGCTTGCATCGCGGCGAGCGCCTTGCGCTACCGGAGGCGACGCGCGATCACGCCCTGGTACGTTACTACGTCGCTCGGCGAGAAGGTCGATTGGCTTCGGCCAGCACCGATCAAAGCCACGTCGCTCCCTTGGGTCACAGCTATTACCGCAGCCTGCGCCAGGCCGGAGACGACATCCGCCTGTCGTATTCGAACAAGGACTATCTGGGCATCCTGCACGTTGTCGCCGACAACGAAGATGCTCTGCACCACACCTTGCATGTCGCCGAAGCGCAACTGCATTGGGACATTGCTGCCGAGCAGACATCGGCTGAGGCGGGTTCATGAACGCCCAGCTCGATACCCAGCGGGATAACCTGCTCGACGCCGACGAGGCCTATATCGCGCGACGGATCATCGATACCTGCCTGCGCGAAAACCTGCGCGACATCGTGCGTCTTGGACAGGCGACGACACCGAACAACACCATCGTGGATGCATGGCCGCATGCGCTTCCCGCCTTGTGGTGGCGCATTGCGCACCTGCCTGGTGGCGTCATCTGGATGCCTGTCATGCGAAGTGACTACATGCAGGACATCGGTGCGATCAGCCACGGATGGATACGCGAGCAGAACGGTACGGCGCACTACGAAGAAGGTGCTACCGAATGGCTACACCTCCTGAGCGAAGGTCTCGACGAGCAAACGCGCGCGCTGCATCACCAATATGCCGACGAGGCGGCTTGTGCCGCGGCACACCGCAGCTTGTCCCGCGAAGGCTTTGCCCGGCACAGCGCTCAGCTGGCGCAGGCACTGACCCATGACGATGCCTTCGAGCGCGCCCTGCTGTGCGACCAGGTGGCCAGCCATCGCGACCATCCTTTTTATCCGACCGCACGGGCCAAGTCGGGCTTCGATGCAAGCGACCTCCACGCGTACGCGCCCGAATTCGCGCCGGTCTTCGAACTGCGCTGGCTGGCCGTTCCTCGCAATGTACTGACCTTGACCACCGCGCCACCGGACTTCTGGCCAACGATGGCCATGCTGGGGCTATCGGCAGACATGGACGCCACGCATGGCGCGCTTCCAGTACATCCATTGAACTGGGCGCGCCTGGACGATTTTGGCCTGCCGCCTGGCAGCGTACGCGCACCGCAGGCATATCTGGCCGTGCGACCGACGCTTTCCGTGCGCACGGTGATGCCGGTCGACCATCCGCGCCATCACATCAAGCTACCGCTGTTGATGCGCACGCTCGGCGCGCTCAACCTGCGCCTGATCAAGCCGTCGACCATCTACGACGGCCACTGGTTCGAACAGGTGCTCAACGCGATTGGCGAGCACGATGACAAGCTGCGCTCCCGTTATATCCACGTCGACGAGTCGCATGGCGGGCACATGGACGATGCACGGCACCTGGCATATATCGTGCGCACCTATCCTGCACTGGACAGCGAAACCATTCTTCCGGTGGCCGCACTTTGCGCGTCGATGCCGGACCAGCGCCCCTTGGCGGCGCACATCGCCGATCGTTATTACAACGGCGATGTACTGGCCTGGTGGCGCGAGTACGCGGCACTGCTGTGCGACGTGCACCTGCGGCTATGGTTGCGACACGGCGTCGCACTGGAATCCAACCAGCAAAATGCGGTGCTGATCTATCAAGCGGGCATCGCTCCACGATTGCTCATGAAGGACAACGACGCCGCGCGCACGCTGGTGCCGCGCCTGCTGGCCGAACTGCCCGAGCTCGAACGGCTGGGACTGCCGCGCGATGAGCGCATCGTGGTGAGCGACGACGATGCCCTGGGCCGCATGTTCTGCACCATTACCTTGCAACTTTGCTTGCTGGCCGTATTGGAAGGCGTCGCAGCATACGAACCGACCTGGCGCTTGCCGTTCTACCAAGTGCTTGGCGACACGCTCGACAACACGCTCGCCACGCTGCAGGACGAAGGCATCGATATACAACCGGCACGTCAACTGTTTGCCGTCGACCGGTTGCCGGTGAAATACCTGCTCAGCGCGGGCAGCCTGCTCAGCAAGCAGGCAACGGGTGCCGCCGACATCAACAAGTTCTATGGCGACAGCGGCCCTAACTTCCTGCTCAATCCACAGCTACGCGGCGGAGCACGCTGATGCGCGTGCTCGGCCCCGTTCTGACCGCACATTATCTGGCGGCATTCACCGCGCTCGGCATGCCTGTATTCATGCCGCGCGTACTTGAACAATTGGCGCCGCACGCCCCTAACTGGCTGGCGGGTGCGTTGTATGTCTTGCCGACCCTCTGTACGGCGCTCACGGCAACGACATGGGGGCGGCTCGCTGACCGCTACGGCCGCAAGCTCTCGCTATTGCGTGCGCAGGCAGGACTGGCCCTGGGTTTTGTGCTCGCCGGCTTCGCCCCCAACCTGGCCTGGTTCATGCTCGCCCTGGTTATCCAGGGCACCTGTGGCGGTTCGCTCGCGGCCGCTAACGCCTATCTCTCGACGCAGTTCAGCGCCGGCAATACGCAAACCACATTGGCGCGCGCCCTGGATTGGACGCAGTTCTCTGCGCGATTGGCGATGGTGACCGCGCCCGCCCTGCTCGGCATTGCCACTGGCTGGGGGTTGGCGCAGGAACTCTATCGCTATCTCGCCTTGTTGCCGCTGCTGGCATTTGTCGTGACGCTAAGCTTGCCGACGGATAGTGTGGCCACGCCGACATCTTCGTCGCGGAAGTCCGCACTACCCGAACGCGCCTGGCAAAGCTGGAGCGGGCTGCTTACGGTGCAGTTCCTGTTCTATTTCGCCATGGTGGTGACGTTCCCGTATTTCATTCCCTACAGCGAACACCTCGGCATCGGCCACGACAGCGCCGCCGGTCTGCTCTATAGCCTGCCGCACCTGGTCTATCTGATCGCCCTGCCCTGGTGGCGTAGTTCGGCGTTGGCGCCGCAACGTCCTCTGCTGATCGGACTTTGTCTGTTCTCGATCGCCTGCCTTGCACAGGCATGGATGAGCGAACCGCTGTGGCTTGCGCCCGCGCGCTGTCTTTATGGCGCCGGCATGCTGCTGGCCATCGGCGGCTTGAATCGCGCCCTGGGTGCACGTGCCGGCGGCAGCGCTGCCGGTCGCATCTTCGGTCTGTTCGATGCCTGCGGTAAATGGGCCGGCGCCTGCGGCGGCCTGATGGCCGGCGCGCTGGTGCAACGCTTCGGACTGTCCACGCCTTTTGTCGCCGCCACGCTTGCCGGTCTCGCCGCCGCGTGCACGGCCGCCTATGTCTTCCGTCCCCAGAAGAGGCAGCTCTATGTCCCCGCAAGCGATGCGTGAACAGTGGCACCAGGCCCAAGCCGAATCGCAGGCGATCGCCTGCTGGCTTAACTGCTATCTGCGTGAATTCGCGCTACCGCGCGAACAGGTCGACCTGGATTACCGCGGACTCGACATGCCCGCCGGTTTGCTGCTTGGCGAAGGTCAGGTACTGCGTATTCACTTTGCCGATGCCGGCCATCTGCTGTGCATACGTGTAGCGCGAGTCAGCGTATTGGGTCGTTGCGACTACCTGTCTGCGCCGTATGTGAAGCGCCCGGGTGAAGCATGGCGTTGTGTCGACGCCGCAGCGGTCGTGCACTTCCTGCTGGAGCGCCTGGCGCCGGAATGCGGTTTCAACAACGAGCTGCTCGGCCAGACCCTCAACAGCATCGAGATCGCAAGCCGGCTGCTCGCGCGCTCGCTGGAGGCGCCACGATCCGGCGATGCACTGCTCGATGCCGAACAAGGCATGTTGTGGGGACACGCTTTGCATCCCACGCCCAAGAGCCGCGAAGGCCTGCCGGTGTCTGTGGTGCTCGACGCATCCCCCGAAGTGCGCACGCGCGTTCCGCTGTACTGGTTTCGCATCGATCCACGCCTGTTGCGCAGCTACGGGCGTGACGTGCGTTCGACGCTGGAACACGTCGCGGGCGAAGCGCATCTCTACCCATGTCACCCCTGGGAAGCGCAGCGCCTGCTCGCACAACCGTTGATGCAACAAGCCATCGAACGCGGCTGGATCGAGCCGGTGGGCGCCGTCGGAAAGGCGCTTTACCCGACCTCGTCCGTGCGCACCATGTATCACCCCGAGCTCGATTATTTCCTGAAGCTGTCCATTCATGTCCGCCTGACCAACTGCGTACGCAAGAACGCCTGGTACGAACTGGAAAGCGCGGTGGTCCTGACCGATCTCCTCGCGCCGTCCTGGCAGGAAGTGAGGTCGAAAGTACCCGGCTTCGACGTGATGCCGGAGCCGGCCGCGACCACGCTGGATTTCAGTCCGCTATCGGACGATGTCGACGCTCTGCGCGACATGACCGAGAGCTTCGGCATGCTCTATCGGGAAAACCTGCCGTCGCTGCAACGCATGTACTACCAGCCGCAGGTCGCCGGTGCGTTGTTCACTACCGATCGCCATGGCAAGAGTGTCTGCCGCCAGCACGTGGAAAGTCTGGGCGGCCACTACGCGAGCATGGCCCAGGCATGGTTCGAAGCCTATGCGTCGTTGTTGCTCGATGGCATCTGGCTGGCGTTTTTCGGGCACGGCATCATTCTGGAGCCTCACTTGCAGAACACCCTCGTTGGTTTCGAACGTGGCATGCCGGCCCGCGTATGGGTGCGCGATCTGGAAGGCACCAAGCTGGTCGACAGTTTCTGGCCGAACCATCGCTTGGGCGAACTTTCGCCGCGGGCACGCGCCTCGGTGCATTACTCGGCCGCGCTCGGCTGGAAACGCGTGGCTTATTGCGCCCTGGTCAACAATCTCGCCGAAGCGATCTTTCATCTCGCCGGTTGCGATGACGCACTCGAACAGCGCCTATGGCAATCGATCGCCGACATCGCCGAACGCTGGCAGCAGCGCCATGGTTACCAGGCCTTGCTGCAGGGTTTGATCGAGGGCGACGCGCTGCCGAGCAAGAACAATCTGCGTACGCGACTGTTCAAGCGCGCCGATCGCGACTCCGATTACACCGGGTTGCCCAATCCGATGCTCCGCTCCGCCCGCACACGAGTGGCCGCATGAATACCAGCGATTCGCTGCCGCGCGTGCGTGCCGCCGTCGACCGACTACGTGTCGAATCGGGCGAGCCCGTTTGTGCCTACGTTTACGATCTCGACGCCTTGCAACGCCATGTCCGCTGGATGCGCGCGGCGCTTCCCGAGGGCTGCGAGCTTTACTACGCGGCCAAGGCCAATGCCGAAGCGCCGATCCTGGACACATTGGCGCCGTGGGTCGACGGTTTCGAAGCGGCATCCGGCGGCGAATTGCGCTGGTTGCGCCAAGCCCAGCCCGGCAAGCCGCTATTGTTCGGCGGCCCCGGCAAGCTCGATAGCGAGCTCGAACTGGCACTCGACCAACCCGGCTGCACCTTGCATGTGGAAAGCCTGGGCGAACTTCATCGGCTGGCCGCCATCGCCGAACGCCTTGGCTGCAAGGCATCGATCTTCCTGCGCATGAATATCGGCGTGCCGGGCATGGGCGATACGCGGCTGATGATGGGCGGCAAGCCCACACCCTTCGGGCTGGACGAGGCCGACCTCCCTGCTGCTCTGGAAGCCTTGCGCGGCTACCCGCAACTGCATCTGGAGGGCTTCCACTTTCATCTGATGTCGCACCAGCGCGATGCCGGCGCGCAGCTCATGCTGGTCCGCGCCTATCTGGATATCGTGCACCGCTTGCAAGAGGCATACGGGATCAAGGTGCAGATCGTGAATGCCGGCGGTGGTTTTGGCGTGGACTATGCCGAGCCGGCCCGTTCGTTCGACTGGCTCGACTTCTGCGAAGGCCTCAAACGCCTGTTGAGCGAACGCCAGGAAGCACTGCGCCTGCGTTTCGAACCGGGGCGCTACGTCAGCGTCGGCTGCGGCTGGTACGTCATGGAAGTGCTCGATATCAAGCGCAGCCACGGCGAGTACTTTGCGGTGGCGCGTGGCGGCACCCACCACTTCCGTACGCCGCCTGCCCAAGGACACGACCATCCCTTTGTGGTGTTGCGCGGCACGCAGCAGCCGGTCGTCCAGGACACGCGCGTCACCCTGGTCGGGCAGCTCTGCACCCCGAAGGACGTGCTCGCCCGGCAACAGCCGATCGCCGCGCTGGCGCCCGGCGACTGCCTGGCGTTTTCCCTGGCCGGCGCCTATGCCTGGAATATCTCGCACCAGAATTTCCTGATGCATCCCCCGCCGCGGATGGTGTTTCTGGATAGCGGGCCCCCTGGCACCGCCGGTTAGCCCCATTCCTGAACAGGCCGGCCTGCTAGAATTGGCGTTTCCCCGGCGCCGAACGGCGCCTTGTCGGCTTCAGGAGTAGGCATGTCGCACGAAATCCTCAAAGCGCTCGGTCTGGGCAGCGAGCAGTCCGGTACGTATCTCGGCCAGGGCGAGTGGTCCAAGACCACCGACGCCGGCCACCTGCAGCCGGTCAATCCGGCCACGGGCGAGGTTATCGCCAGCGTCCACGCCTCCAGCGCCGCCGACTACGAAGTGATCGTCAAGCGCGCCCAGGAGGCCTTCAAGGTCTGGCGCGTCACGCCCGCCCCGCAGCGCGGCGAAGCGGTCCGCCTGTGCGGCGAAGCGCTGCGCAAGCACAAGGACGCACTCGGCTCGCTGGTCGCCCTGGAAATGGGCAAGATCAAGCCCGAGGGCGATGGCGAAGTGCAGGAAATGATCGATATCGCCGATTTCGCCGTGGGCCAGAGCCGCATGCTGTACGGCTACACGATGCATTCGGAGCGTCCGGGCCACCGCATGTACGAGCAGTACCAGCCGCTCGGCCTGGTCGGCATCATCAGCGCCTTCAATTTCCCGGTAGCGGTATGGGCCTGGAACGCCATGCTGGCCGCCATCTGTGGCGACATCTGCATCTGGAAGCCGTCGCCCAAGACCCCGTTGTCGGCCATCGCCACGCTGAAGATCTGCAACGATGCCCTGAAGGCCGCCGGTTATCCGGATCTGTTCTTCCTGTTCAACGATGCCGGTACCGATCTGTCCCAGACCTTCGTCGACGACAAGCGCATTCCGCTGATCAGCTTTACCGGCTCGACCAAGGTCGGCCGCCAGGTCGGTGAGCGCGTTGCCAAGCGCATGGGTCGCTCGCTGCTTGAGCTGGGCGGCAACAACGCCATCATCGTGGACGAAACCGCCGACCTGAAACTGGCGATCCCGGCGATCGTGTTCGGCGCCGTCGGCACCGCCGGCCAGCGCTGCACCACTACGCGCCGCCTGTTCGTGCACGAGTCGATCATCGACGACGTCACCGAAAAGCTGGTCACGGCGTACAAGCAGGTCGAAGGCAAGATCGGCGACCCGACCCTGGCCACCACGCTGATGGGTCCGCTCAATAGCCAGGACGCAGTCAAGGCCTATCTGGCTGCAGTCGAAAAGGCCAAGGCGACGGGCGGCACCGTGCGTACCGGCGGCGCTGCGTTAAGCGACCGCAAGGGTAACTTCGTGCTGCCGACCATCGTCACCGGCGTCAAGAACGCCGACGAAGTCGTGCAGACCGAAACCTTCGCGCCGATTCTCTACGTCATGCCGTTCAAGACGCTCGACGAAGCGATCGAACTGCAGAACGGCGTGCCACAGGGTCTGTCCTCGTCGATCTTCACGCAGAACCTGAAGTCGGCCGAGCAGTATCTGTCGTCAGCCGGTTCGGATTGCGGTATCGCCAACGTCAATATCGGCACCTCGGGTGCGGAAATCGGCGGCGCGTTCGGTGGCGAGAAGGAAACTGGCGGTGGTCGCGAGTCGGGTTCGGATGCGTGGAAGGTCTATATGCGTCGCCAGACCAACACGATCAATTACTCCAATTCGCTGCCGCTGGCGCAGGGCATCAAGTTCGATCTTTGAGTCCATAAACACGCATAGCCTTTCCTACTCGTCATCCCGGCGCAGGCCGGGACCCAGTGACTTCGGTTATCAGTTTTTGCGAACAGGCTGAAGCGTTCGCGTTGGTGCGACAACCGACTTATAACGCCACTGGGTCCCGGCCTACGCCGGGATGACGAATAGGAAGGAAAGCCGATCCATTGAGGCCGCATGTCACCCACCTCCCCCGCAGCTTTCGATTTCCGCAACTACCGCATCGTAGTTGCCGGCGGCAGTCGTGGTATCGGTCGCAGCATCGCCTTGGCATTTGCCCACGCCGGCGCGGCCGTGTCGATTTGCGCACGCGGACAAACGGCACTCGATGAAACACGCACCGCCATCGCCGCAACGGGCGCCGTAGCGCACGCAGCGTCCTGCGACCTGGCCGATGGCAAGGCCATCGAGGGCTATATCGAACAAGCCGCCGCAACGCTGGGTGGGATCGATGTGTTGATCAACAACGCCAGCGGATACGGTTTCAGCGACGACGACGAAGGCTGGGCCGCCGGATTCAACGTCGACCTGATGGCGGCCGTGCGCGCGTCGCGTTACGCGCTGCCGTATCTGAAAGCCTCACCGCACGCGAGCATCGTGCATACCTCGTCGATCGCCGCCTTCCATCCGGGCGTACGCGGGCCGGCGTATGCCGCGGTCAAGGCCGCGCTCAATCAATACACCACGTCGCAGGCGCTCGCGTTGGCACCGGACCGCATCCGGGTCAACGCGGTCGCATCCGGCTCGATCGAATTCCCCGACGGCCTGTGGGACAAGCGCAAGACCGAAGCGCCGGAGCTTTATCGCAGCATCCTGGCGAAGATTCCGTTCGGCCGTTACGGTCGACCGGAAGATATCGCCCATGCGGTGCTGTTTCTCGCTTCGCCCTGGGCGGGCTGGATTACCGGCCAGACGCTATGCGTCGATGGCGGCCAATTGCTTACCGGGTAACGAGCATGTCCCATCTCAACGCCACCGAACGTTTCAGCGACCGCGTCGACGACTATGTGCGTTATCGGCCGGACTATCCGCCTGCTCTGCTCGACTGGCTGCACAAGACGCAAGGCGTCACCGCCAGCTGGCAGGTCGCCGATATCGGTGCCGGCACCGGCATCTCCAGCAAGATGTTTCTCGATGCCGGCCACCGTGTCGTCGCGGTCGAGCCGAATGCTTCGATGCGTGGCGCCGCCGAACGCTGGCTGGCCGACTATCCCGGCTTCAGCACCACCGACGGTCAGGCCGATGCCAGCAAGCTCGATAGCCATAGCGTCGATCTGATTTCGGTCGCACAAGCCTTTCATTGGTTCGAGCCGGAAGCGACACGCACCGAGTTCAAGCGCGTCCTGCGTCCCGACGGGCTGGTGGCGATCTATTGGAATTCCCGCCTGCTCGTCGGCACGCCGTTTCGCGAAGGCTACGAGCGTTTGCTGAAGACCTATGGCACCGACTACGTCACCGTCGCCGAACGCTATGCCGACGATGCTTTCATGCGCGCGTGGTTCGGCAGCGGCTACCGTGGCACGGCGCATTTCGATCACGGTCAGCGGGTGGATTTCGACCAGCTGAGTGGCCGTCTGATGTCTTCGTCGTATGCGCCCAAGCCGGGACATATCAACCACGAACCGATGATGGTCGCCTTGCGCGAGCTGTTCGATGCTTGCGCGGACGATGGCCGCGTCAGTTTCGACTACGACACCCGCGTCTACATCGGCAGCTTCGAGTAACGACATGTACGAAAAACTACGCCCCCTGCTGTTCATGCTCGATCCGGAAGCCGCGCATCATCTGACGATGTACGGTCTGGGCGTAGCCCAGCGAAGCAACCTTGCCCATCTGATCGCCAAGCCGCCGGCAGAGTTGCCGACGACGGCTTTCGGCATACGGTTCCCACATCCGGTCGGGCTTGCCGCCGGACTGGACAAGAACGCCGACTACATCGATGCGCTGGGCACGCTCGGCTTCGGCTTTATCGAAGTCGGGACTACCACGCCGCGGCCACAGCCCGGCAACGACAAGCCGCGCATGTTCCGCCTGCCCAACCACGAAGCCGTGATCAACCGCCTCGGCTTCAATAACGACGGCGTCGATGCCCTGGTGCGCAACGTGCAGCGGTCGAGCTATCGCGGCGTGCTGGGCATCAATATCGGTAAGAACAAGGACACGCCGAACGAACGCGCGGTCGACGACTACCTGTTCTGCCTGGAGCGCGTCTATGCGCACGCCAGCTACATCACGGTGAATATCTCGTCGCCGAATACGCAAGGCCTGCGCGATCTGCAGGAAGAAGCCACACTGCGCCGCTTTATCGAAACGCTGCGCGAAGCGCAGGAAAAGCTCGGCTCGCAAAGTGGCACACGCAAGCCGATGCTGTTGAAAATCGCACCCGATCTGTCCGAAACCGAACTCGACGCCATCGCCGACGTGCTGCTGCAGGCCAAGGTCGACGGCGTGATCTGCACCAACACCACGATCGATCGTAGCGCGGTGACTGGCGACCCGAATGCACAGCAAGCCGGCGGCCTTTCCGGCAAACCCTTGTTTGCGCGTTCTACCGAAGTTCTGCGCGGCATGCGTCAGCGACTGGGCAAGGACATCGGCATCGTCGGCGTGGGCGGCATTCTCGACGGCGACAATGCGTCGGAAAAAATCGCTGCCGGCGCCAACCTGGTCCAGCTCTACTCTGGCCTGGTCTATCGCGGCCCGCATCTGATCGGCGAATGCGTCGAAGAAATTCGCCGCCAGCATGGAGCTGCGCATGCGGGCTGAAGTTACCGATATGGGCGGTTATACGCTGACCGAAAATGCCCCGTTGTTGGGCCGCAATACCATGCGTGTCGATGCGCGCGCGTCATTGCTGGCCGATATACACGACGCTGCCAAGCTACCCGAGCTGCTCGACTTTCCCGCCATCCGCCGGCGACCGTTGCTGGTGCTGGGCGAAGGCAGCAATATGCTTTTCACCGGTAATTTCGACGGCACCGTGCTGGCGATGGGCACGCGTGGCGTGCAACTGGAGCAGGATGGCGAAGTCGTGCGTATCGCCGTGGCCGCGGGCGAACGCTGGGACGACTTCGTGCGTTGGACGTTGGGCCAGGGTCTGGCCGGCCTGGAAAACCTGATTCTGATTCCCGGCACTGTCGGCGCGGCGCCGATTCAGAACATCGGCGCGTATGGTACGGAAGTCGCCGAGTTCATCGAGAGCGTCGAAGCCTGGGATACGCGCGAGCGCCGTGTCGCCGTGCTGAGCAAGCACGATTGCGCCTTCGCGTATCGCGACTCGGTATTCAAGCGCGAACCGGGCCGCTACATCGTGACCGCCGTACGCTTCGTACTGCCGCGTCAGCGCGAACTTCGGCTCGACTATGCAGGTATCCGCGAAGAGCTTGCGCGCATGGGCATCGAAAAGCCTGCGCCGTTTCATGTCGCCGAAGCGGTCGTGCACCTGCGTTCGCGTAAGCTGCCCGACCCGGCGGTTATCGGCAATGCGGGGAGTTTCTTCAAGAATCCCATCGTCGATACCGCCCTAGCCGATGCACTCAAACAGTCGCAGCCGGAACTTGCCGCATGGCCCGGCCAGGACGGCAAGACCAAACTGTCGGCTGCCTGGTTGATCGAGGCCGCCGGATTCAAAGGGCTGCGCGAAGGCGATGCGGGCATATCGCATCGCCATGCGCTCGTATTGGTCAACCATGGCAAGGCCAGTGGTACCGAGCTGTGGGCACTGGCGCAACAGGTCGTTGCCGGAGTGCACGAACGTTTCGGCGTGACGCTGGAGCCCGAACCGATCATCGTCGGACAGGTCTGAAGCGAGCTTCGAACAACCCCAATTTTTATCGTCATCCCGGCGAAGGCCGGGATCCATTCCTCAGTCCTCGCCTGTCAGGCGACATGGGGCAAGCCTCTACATCGAGGAATGGATTCCGGCCTTCGCCGGAATGACGAGTAGGAAATAGCTTTGAGGGATTTCCTGAAGCGAGCTCGGCTTTCACGCTTTTGAAAGCTCGTCCCTGACACGATGGCCTCTTTCCTATGACGCAAGGAAAGGAGCCATCGCATGAGCACGGTAAAAGTCGCCGACGTCCTGACCGAGATGCTTGCCCAGGCATCGATCAAACGCTTTCACGGGGTAGTCGGTGACAGCCTCAACGGCATTACCGAATCCTTGCGCCAACGCAAGGACATCGACTGGATCCACTACCGACACGAAGAAGCTGCCGCCTTCGCCGCCTGCGCCGAATCGCAACTGACCGGCACGTTGGCGGTGTGCGCGGGATCGTGCGGGCCAGGCAATCTGCACCTGATCAACGGCCTTTACGATGCGCAGCGCACCCGTACGCCGGTGCTGGCGATCGCCGCGCACATACCGTCGGCGGAAATCGGCGGCGGCTATTTCCAGGAAACCCATCCGCAGAATCTGTTTCAGGAATGCAGCCATTACTGCGAGCTGGTCAGCAGCCCGTCGCAGATTCGGCGCGTGGTCGGAAACGCGATTCGTGCCGCCGTCGGGCAGCGCGGTGTAGCGGTCATTGTGTTGCCCGGCGATGTCGCCTTATCCGACGCCACGGCCATTTCCGCGATCGAGGAAGGCTTGTTGCCATCCAGGCCGGTCGTCACACCGACGCCCGAAGATCTCGATCGTCTCGCTGCCTTGCTCGGCAAAGGTCGCAAGGTGACGCTGTTCTGCGGTCGTGGCTGCGCCGGTGCGCACGATGAAGTCGTGCGTCTCGCCGAGACCTTGAAGGCCCCCGTGGTCCACGCACTCGGCGGCAAGGAACATGTCGAATGGGACAACCCGTACGATGTGGGCATGACGGGCCTGATCGGCTTCAGCTCCGGCTATGAAGCAATGATGAGCTGCGACACCTTGCTCATGCTGGGCACCGATTTTCCGTATCGCCAGTTCTTCCCTACGGATGCAAAGATCTGCCAGGTCGATCTGCGCGCCGAAAATCTCGGCCGCCGTTGCAAGCTCGATCTTGGCCTGGTCGGCGACGTCAAGGCGACCATCGATGCCTTGTTACCGCGGCTCAAGCCGACCGGCGACGAAACCCATCTGAAAGCCAGCCTGGCCAACTACAAGAAGGCACGCGAGGGCCTGGATGAACTTGCCTCCGGCAAAGGCAGCAGCAAGCCGATCCATCCGCAGCATGTCGCACGCGTGGTCAGCGACCTGGCCGACGACGATGCGGTATTCACGTGCGATGTCGGCACGCCGACCGTCTGGGCGGCGCGCTATCTACATATGAACGGCAAACGCCGTCTGCTCGGCTCGTTCAATCACGGCTCCATGGCCAACGCGATGCCGCAGGCTATTGGCGCGCAGACGGCGTATCCGAAACGGCAAGTCGTCAGCCTCTCGGGCGATGGTGGCTTCGCCATGTTGATGGGCGATCTGCTCACGCTCGTACAGCACAAGCTACCGGTCAAGATCGTGATCATCAACAACGGCACGCTGGGCTTTGTCGAGCTGGAAATGAAAGCGTCGGGTTTTCTACCGGTCGGCGTTACGCTGGATAACCCGGACTTCGCAGCGATGGCACGCGCGGCGGGCATTCACGGGATACGCGTGGAAGATGCCGGTGGGCTGGAAGACGCGGTGCGCGAAGCCTTTGCGCACAAGGGGCCGGCGTTGGTCGATGTGGTTACCAACCGGCAGGAGTTGTCCATGCCGCCGAAGATTCAGCTGGAACAGGTCAAGGGCTTCAGCTTGTGGGCGTTGCGCACGGTGATGAACGGGCGTGGCGATGAGTTGATCGATCTGGCGATAACCAATTTACGGCGGTGACGTTGCCACCTTCCGATGGCGCAGCCGTAATGAATGAAGGGAACTCCTGAAAACCCACCCTACTCGTCATCCCGGCGAAGGCCGGGATGACGATAGGAAAAACAGAGGTTGTTCGAGGCTACAGCGTTGGCCTCTAGCTCTTGGCGAGAGCCACCTTTTTTGCCACATCCAGATTCGGCAAAAACACCGTAATCACCCCGATCAACGGCAGGAACGCGCACAGGTGATACACGTAGTCGATGCCACGCGCATCGGCAACGTGGCCCAGTACTGCCGCGCCAATGCCGCCCATGCCAAACGCAAAACCGAAGAACAACCCAGAGATCATACCGACGCGTCCCGGGATCAACTCCTGCGCATAGACCAGGATCGCCGAGAACGCGGAAGCCAGGATCAGGCCAATCACCACGGTCAGCACGCCGGTCCAGAACAGGTTGGCGTACGGCAGCATCAGGGTGAACGGCGCCACGCCCAGGATCGATACCCAGATCACCCATTTGCGCCCGATGCGATCGCCGATCGGGCCACCAAACAGGGAGCCGGCCGCGACGGCAAACAGGAACACGAACAGATGCGTCTGGGCACTCTGCACCGACACGCCGAATTTGTGGATCAGGAAAAAGGTGTAATAGCTGCTGATGCTGGCCAGGTAGAAGTACTTGGAGAAGATCAGCAGGCCAAGGATGGCCAACGACGCGGCCACCTTGCCGCGGGTCAGCGTGATCGCCGAGGCATGCCCTGCCCGGCTCTTGCCTCGCACCGCGTGGTGCGCGCTGTACCAACGGCTGACCTGGAGCAGTACGGCCATGGCAAGCAAGGCTGCGAGCGCGAACCAGGCCACGCTGCCGCGGCCGTGCGGCACGATGATCCAGGCCGCCAGCAACGGGCCGAGCGAGGAGCCGGCGTTACCGCCCACCTGAAACAGGGACTGCGCCAGACCATGCCGGCCACCGGAGGCCATGCGCGCCACGCGCGACGACTCGGGATGAAACACCGACGACCCCGTACCGACCAGGGCAGCAGCCAACAAGAGCACCGGAAAGCTGGGCGCGACCGACAGCAGCAGCAAGCCGAACAAGGTGAACCCCATGCCGATCGGCAGCGAAAACGGCATCGGCTTGCGATCGGTCACCATGCCGACCAGGGGCTGCAGCAATGACGCGGTGAGCTGATACGTCAGGGTAATCAGGCCGATCTGGCCGAAACTCAGGTGGAAATCGCCTTTCAGGATCGGGTAGATCGCCAGGATCAACGACTGGATCATGTCGTTGAGCAGATGCGAGAAACTGATCGCACCGATGATGCTGAACTCGGTTTTCGGCTCGGCATGCTCTGCCGGAGCAGCGCTGGGCAATACCGGAGGCGCCACGGGACTTAGAGGTGACTCGACTTGAGCTTGCATGGTGACCGGATGGCTGGGGGACGGGGAATGGCGTGGGTTGCGTCGCCATGGATCGACACCTTAGAGTCAAGCCGGACGGCCCGCACACGTTATCGGGTCAACTATCAGCGAATTTGGGCCAAGTCATGCGCAACGCACGTATCGACCGCTATGAGGACATTCCGCGAGACGTCGTGACCACCGGCAACGAGTACGCGGCGCACTACGTGCTGAGCCCGCACTCGCATCGTCGTTGCCAGCTGCTTTACGCGATGACTGGCGTCATGACGGTCATCACCGAGGAAGGCAGCTGGGTGATTCCGCCGCGCCGCGCGCTGTGGATTCCGTCGGGGGTAATGCACGAAGTCCATCTGGGTGGCCCGACGTCCACGCGCAGCGCTTTTGTACTCGAGCATGTTGCCCAGGCGACCGGGCTGCCCACGCACTGCGAAGTCCTCGCCGTCTCACCCTTGTTGCACGAGCTGCTTATCGAGGCGGTGGATCTGCCCGCTCTTTACGAGCTCGATGGCCGTGACGGCATGGTCATGCGCCTGCTGCTGGAAGAAATCAGGCGCATGCCGACACTTGCGCTCAATACCCCGCTACCGCGCGAGCGGCGGCTGGCGGCGTTGTGCCGACATCTGCTCGAGCATCCGTCGCAAGAGGTGAAAATCGACGATATGGCGATGAGCGCCGGCATGAGCCGCCGCAACTTCACCCGCATGTTTCGCGAACAGACCGGCATGAGCTTCGCCGCGTGGCGCCAGCAGGCATGCCTGCTGGCTGCGCTGACGCGACTGGGTAATGGCGAGCCGGTCACGCAGGTGGCGATGGAGCTCGGCTATAACAGTTCCAGTGCGCTGTCGGCGGTGTTTCGTCGCGTGCTCGGTGCGCCGCCCAGCCGTTTTCTTGCCAACAACGGCCCGTCTAGCGCCACATAGAACAGCCCGCAGCATCATACGTCTGTAACACTCCAACGGCCTTAATAGGTTAGCTTTGTCCTTGGACTCGTGTTGTTCGCCCCACGACGACAACCCGACTAACGCGATGGCATCTCAATGAATACTAGCGTCGACAGCCCCACGCCCGCTCCGCTTCCGCGCCCCGAGAAGGTAACGACGGAAACCACCGCAGTCGAAACAGTGGCGGTGGCAGCGCCCGATCTGAACGACGCCAGCCTGTATATCCATCGCGAGATTTCACAGCTGCAGTTCAACATCCGCGTGCTGGATCAGGCGCTGGACGAAAGCAAGCCGATCCTCGAGCGCTTGAAGTTCCTGCTGATCTTTTCCACCAACATGGACGAATTCTTCGAGATCCGCGTGGCGGGCCTGAAGAGTCAGATCGCGTTCGATCATGAAATCGTCGGGCCGGACGGCATTCCCCCGAAGCGGGCGTTGGCCGAGATCAGCGAAATCGCGCACAAGCAGATAGAGCGACAGTATTCGATCCTCAACGACGCCATCCTGCCCGAGCTCGACAAGCAAGGCATGCGCATCGTGCGCCGCAACCAGTGGTCGCATAAGCAGAAGCTGTGGGTGCGTCGCTATTTCCGCCACGAGGTCGCGCCGCTGGTCACGCCGATCGGCCTCGATCCCACGCATCCGTTTCCGCTGCTGGTCAACAAGAGCCTGAACTTCATCGTGCAACTGGAAGGCATCGATGCCTTCGGTCGCGACTCGGGCCTGGCGATCGTGCCGGCGCCGCGCGTGCTGCCGCGCCTGATTCGCCTGCCCGATGAGGTATGCGAAGGCGGCGACAACTTCGTACTGCTGTCGTCGATCATTCACGAACATGCCGACGAGCTGTTTCCCGGCATGTCGGTGCTGGGCTGCTATCAGTTCCGCCTGACCCGCAACGCCGACCTCACCATCGATCCGGAAGACGTCGAGGATCTCGCGCGTGCGCTGCGCGGCGAGCTGTATTCGCGCCGGTTCGGCGATGCGGTACGCTTGGAAGTGGCCGACAACTGCCCCAAGAACCTCACCGATTACCTGCTCAAGCAATTCGGCCTGACCGCGGCTGAAATGTACGAGGTCAACGGGCCGGTCAATCTGGCGCGCCTGTTCGGCCTGGCCAGCAAGACGCTGCGTCCGCAGCTGAACTATCCGCCGTTCACGCCGGCGATCCCCAAGTCGCTCAAGAAGGCCGAAGACCTGTTCCAGGTCATCGCCAAGCAGGACGTGCTGCTGCTGCATCCCTATGAGTCGTTCGCGCCGGTGGTCGACCTGTTGCATCAGGCCGCCAAGGACCCGAGCGTGCTGGCGATCAAGCAGACGCTCTATCGCAGCGGTGCGAATTCGGAAATCGTCGACGCACTGGTCGATGCGGCCCGCTCCGGCAAGGAAGTGACCGCCGTGGTCGAGCTGCGCGCACGCTTCGACGAGGAATCCAACCTGACGCTGGCCTCGCGCCTGCAGCAGGCCGGCGCCGTAGTGATCTACGGCGTGGTCGGCGTGAAGACGCATGCCAAGCTGATGCTGATCCAGCGCCGCGAAGGCAGCGAACTGGTGCGCTATGCCCACCTGGGTACCGGCAATTATCACACCGGCAATGCGCGCCTCTACACCGACTACAGCTTGCTGACCTCCGATGAGGCCCTGTGCGAAGACGTGCACAAGCTTTTCAGCCAGCTCACCGGCATGGGCAAGGTGCAGCACATGAAGAAACTGCTGCATGCGCCGTTCACGCTGAAAAAGACCCTGCTGGAATTGATCGCCACCGAGACCGCCAATGCGGCGGCCGGCAAACCGGCGCAGATCATCGCCAAGGTCAACGCCATCACCGATCCCAAGATCATTCGCGCGCTCTATAAAGCCAGTATGGCCGGCGTGAAGATCGACCTGATCGTACGCGGCATGTGCTGCCTGCGCCCCGGTGTGCCGGGTGTGTCGCAGAATATCCGTGTGCGCTCGATCGTCGGCCGCTTCCTGGAACACAGCCGCGTGTACTGGTTTGCCAACGATGGCGAGGAGCGTTTCTACCTGGCCAGCGCCGACCTGATGGAACGCAATCTCGACCGCCGTATCGAAACCGGTTTTCCGATCGAGGGCAAGAAGCTGCAGCAGCGCGTACGCAAGGAGCTCGACCTTTATCTGAGCGACAACACGAGCGCATGGCAGCTGCAGTCGGACGGTCAATACCTGCGCCCATCGAGCACTGGCCAGCGCAACGTGCAGGCGCAACTACTGGAAAAGATCTGCGGCGTCGGTGCCTCCAACGAGGCCTGATGGCCTCTTTTGCCGTGGCTACGGCTTGAAGCGCCGCACCCACGCGACATAGCGGTCGACAAAACCTTGCAGAAACTTCTGCGTGCTTTCCACGCCGATATTGCCATCGATGTCGAACAGGCCGTCCTTGAAGTGGACAAACACTTCCGGCTGCGCCAGCAGGGAGACATCGAGGTAGGCCAGCACATTGCGCAAATGCTGCTGCGACATGGCCGAACCGGTGGTGGCGATCGAGGTGCCGATCACCGCGCCCGGTTTGCCGGCGAACGAATTGGTACCCCACGGCCGCGAACCGATATCCAGCGCGTTCTTGAGCACGCCGGGGATCGAACGGTTGTATTCGGGCGTGACGAATAACAGGGCGTCGGCAGCCTCGACCTGCTGCTTCAGGCGCGTGGCGTTGGCCGGGTAGTCGTGATCGAAATCCTGGCTGTAGAGCGGCAGATCGTCGATGCGGATGTGGTTGAAGGCGAAATCCGTGGGCGCCAGCCGTTCGACCGCGCGGGCCAGGCAGCGGTTGAACGAGTCCTTGCGCAGGCTGCCAACGAATACCGCCACATTCACCTTGCTCATAACCGCTCCTCGGATGGGTCGCGCCCTGCTGGCGCCGCAGGCGAGTCTGGCGCGCTGCGGATTCAGGGCACGTGACGACTGCCACAGGTTAATTTTTGTGAATTACGGCACATTTTTATCCCGTTAGCCTATTCTGTGGGCAAGATCACCTGACCCTCACCGGATGCCCTCCGGCGGGCGGCCGGGGATACGTCGACAGGACAAACTGGCGACACAGGGGATAGGGGATGGACGGAGAGTCGGTCGAAAAGGCCAGACGCCGCCGACGGTGGCAAAACGTAGCGTGGCTACTGGCCGCGTTGCTCGGGCCCTGCCATGCCGCCGATACCTTGCAGGGAGGCTGGCGCGACGTGCGTGCTGGCGACACCCCGCAGACCGTACTCGCCGCCTATCGACACGGCGATTTCCACCCGTTCGACCCAGGTGTGCTGGAACGCTTGCCACAGGACGGCAGCTGGGTCGTCCTGCAGGCCGATCGACCCTGGATCGATGTGGAGCGCCAGCTATCGGTGTACCCGCCTTCCCTGGGCAAGATCACGCTGTACGACGCGAACGGGGCGAGCCAGACCAACGCATTGAACGATTTCTCCGCGGCGATGCATGGCCATGGACGCGTGACGTTTCGGATCGGTGCCGAGATACCGGCTTCGCAGCCGTTGCTGTTGAGGTTCGAACCGACATCGACCATCGCAGCTCCGGTCAGTTTCATCCTGCAAAACCGCATCGAGTACGAGCGCGACGATGCGAGCTGGCTGGCCTTCGCCAGTGCATGCTTCGCCGTGATGCTGGCGATGGCCTTGATGGCGTTGTGTTTCGCGACCTTGCTGCGCGATCCGACGTTTGCCTGGTACGCCGGATACATCGTTTGCTACATGCTGATCCAGAGCGTGCAGACGGGTTATCTGTTTCACCCCTTGGATGCGGAATTCCTGGTCGGGTCGGCGATGACGCTGGCGACCTTCGCGGTTGCCTTGTCCGTGGCGTTTGCCGCGCTTTTCATGGCGCGCTTCTGCGAGTTGCGCCGTTATGCGCCTTGGCTGCATCCGCCGGTGATCGCACTGGCGATCGGCATGCCCCTGATCCTGTTATTGCGCAGCAGCCACATCGACGTGCTGGAACACACCGCGCAAGTGCTCATCAACCCGTTGTTGATTCTCGGCGCGTTGTTGCTGCTCCTAGCGGCGGTCGTGGCCGTCGCGCGCGGTTCGCGGCACGCCTGGTTCTTTCTGCTGGGCTGGACGCCCCTGCTCGTGTTGACCGCGCTGTGCAGCAGCCAGATCGGCGGCGCCCTGCCCCATGTCCTGTGGCTCAACGATGCCAGCCTTGCTGCCGGCGCGTTCGAGGCGATTGTCCTTTCGCTCGGCCTGGCCGATCGCGCGCTCAATGTGCGGCGCGACCGCGACATGGTCCGCGTGCTGGCCGACAACGACGCGCTGACCAATATCCTCAATCGCCGGGCCTGGACCGAAGGCGTGCGGGAAATATTCGCCACGACGCCAGGACAGCCGCTTGCACTGCTGTTTCTCGATCTGGATAACTTCAAGACCTTGAACGACAAGCAAGGGCACGCGGCCGGCGATCGTGCGCTGATAGCCGTGGCGGCGGCGCTACGCCATGAGCTGCGCCCTGCCGACCTGTTGGGTCGCTATGGTGGCGAAGAATTTGTAGCCATGCTCTATGACATCGATCAGGAACTCGCGATGCAGGTAGCCACGCGACTGTGTCGACGCGTGCATCGACTCGAGATACCGGTCGATGGCAAGCACCTTGCGCTCAGCGTCAGTATCGGTGTCGCCATGCGTTCGCCAGGCGACACCGTGGAGTCGATCGTCGAGCGTGCCGATCAGGCGATGTATGGCGCGAAGGTCAACGGGCGCAATCGGGTACAGCTCGATGTGCGCCTGACGCCCAGCGTGCCGAGGGCAAGAGCCTCGGCACGCAAGTCCTAAGCCAGCTCCGCGGCTGCCGAAACGACATCCGATTCGCCCGGCAGCACCAGAAGCGCAGCACCTGCCAGCGGCGTATAGGTGTCCTCGCCGACCACACGACGCAGCGGCGTCTTGCCAAAACCGCCTTCGACGATCGCCGTGATGACCCCCTCGCCGACGCCCGCGCTGCGACGCCCCTCGTCGAGCACGATGATCCGCTTGGCATCACGTGCCTGTTCGGCAATGAAGGCGTTGTTCAACGGCGCTAGCCAGCGAAGATCGACGACGCGCGTCTTCCACCCATGCGCCGCTTCGATCTGGCGCGCGGCACGCAAGGCCATCGGCACGCCGTTGCCGAAGGTGAAGACCACCAGGTCGTTGGCCTCGGGGTGGTAGATGCGGCCCTCGCCCAACGTCATGGCCGAGCCCGGTGCCGGATAGTCGAACTGCCACTGACCGTCGCCGGCTTCGTACAAATCCTTGGTCATGTACAAGGCGATCGGCTCCAGAAACGCGCAGACACGTCCATCGACCTGCGCCAGTGCGGACAGGGTACGCAGCATGGTCGCCGCATCGTCGCCGCGACTCGGGCAACCGACCACCAGGCCGGGAATATCGCGCAGCGCGGTGATCGAGTTGTCGTTGTGGAAATGGCCGCCGAAGCCTTTCTGATAACCGAGCGAAGCCACGCGCATCAGGATCGGGTTGCGATATTGATCGTTGGAGAAAAACTGCAGGCTGCATGCTTCGCCACGAATCTGGTCGCAGGCGTTATGGAAATACGCCAGATACTGGATTTCCGGAATCGGCAGCATGCCCATGCTGGCAAAGCCCTGGGCCAGACCGAGAATCATCGTTTCGTCCAGCAGCGTATTGAACACGCGGCTGTTCTTGAAGGCCTTATGCAGCCCCTTGGTGACGGTATAGACGCCGCCTTTCTGCGCTACGTCTTCACCGAACAGCAAGGACTGCGGATACTTGGCCATCAGGTCGTGCAAGGCCTGACCGATCTGAATCGCCAGATGACGCGGCGCCTGCTTCTCGGGCAGCTTGTCCTCGCTGCCGAACGCGGCGACACGGCGCTCGGCGTAATCGGTCCGCTCCGCTTCGCGCTTGACTGCGTCTGGAGTGTAAGGCGCCAATGGCTTCAACACGTCGGCCAGGCTGGTCAGCCTGGGGCGGCGGTCAGCCTCTTCGGCCGCGGCGAAGCAACGCTTGCGGGTGGCTTCGTATAGGGACAGCAGACTGTCCTTGCTATAGAGCCCGGACTCCAGTGCGATCGCCGCCGAACGCAGCAAGGGATCGGTGGATTCCACCGATACCAGCTCTTCGATACTGCGCCATTCGATTTCGAAATCCGTGCCGGCATGGCCCATCACGCGCGTGGTTTTCAAATGCAGGAATGTCGGGCGACGCGTGGTACGGCAATGCTCCACCGCGCGCTGCACCTGCGCATAGCCTTCGGCCAGATCCAGGCCGTCGGCAAAGAAGTAATCGAGATTGGAGCGCTGCTGAAAATTGCTTGCCACCCAACCCGTCGGTGTCTTCACCGAAATACCGATGCCGTTGTCTTCGCAAACGAACAGCACGGGTGCCGGCAGCTTTTGATAGGCCGTCCAACCGGCCGCATTGAACGCGGTTTGCGCGGTGGCGTGGTTGCTCGATGCATCGCCAAACGAACAGATCGCGATCGAGTCCGCCGGAATCGGCAAGGTATGGCCGATGCGACGTGCCTGTTCGATCGCCACGGCCGTGCCCAGCGCCTTGGGGAGATGCGAGGCGATCGTCGAAGTCTGCGGCAATACCCATAACGGTTTGCTGCCCCACACCTTGTGGCGACCACCGGAGGCGGGATCTTCGCTGCTGGCGGCAAAGGACAGCGCCGAATCCATCACCGGGTCCATGCCCGGCAGCTTGCGGAAACGCTCGGCCATGAAACCGCCGGAGCGGTAATGCAGGAAGGCCGGATCGGTATGGCGCGTCAGCCGTGCGACCATCGCATTGCCTTCGTGGCCCGACGAACCGATCGTGTAGAACACCTTGTTCTGCACACGCAACACGCGGGCCATCAGGTCCAGATGCCGCGAAATCAGCTGCGATTCGAGCAACTCGCGAAAGCCTTGTGCGTTCAACTCACTGCCCGGCAATACCGGCGCGTCGTCATCGGGCGTGTCGCGCACGTCGCCCTGCCAGAACTGCACGAACTCGGTGAAATTCTGATCGACGATCTCGGCGCGGTTGAAACCTTTGTGGCGAGCGGTAATGGCAAACGGAACAGACATGTCGGTATCCAGGGATTTAGGTTGCGCGATGTCATCGCGCGAAAACGTATGTCGTAACTAGCTCAAGGCGCGTAGCAATGCCGCGCGTTGCAAATCTTTGGGACGTCCAAAACTTTCCAGGATGCGAATCTGCTCGACGACCCGCGGCACCGGTATCTGCATGCCGCCAAAAGCCACCAGCATGGTTTCGCCGGCAATCACAGGCACCCATTCGCGCGTGTCATGCAGTTGCAGTCCGCCCATCACTTCAAGCGGCAGTCCCGTAAAACGAAACCGCGCAAAACGCGAACGAAACCGCTCAGCGCCAGCTGGCTCGAACAGCGATTCGCGGCGTGCCTGCCAATGCTCGACCAGGCGGTCGGCATCAGCGACGCTGGTCAGCACATCGATATCGGCCACGCCGACGTCGGCGCCAACCAGGCGTGCCGCCGCACTGCCGATAAGCACCCACGGGTCAACGCATAGCCGTTGCAGATCCGGCAAGGCCTCCTGCAGGGTTTGCTGCAACGGGTCGTTCATGCGCGGCGGCTGCGCCATTGCTCGCGCGTCTGACCCCAGATATCGATCTGCACGTGCTCGTACGGCGCAGGTAACTGCCCCGGTCCAAGATTGGTCGAGCCCAGCCGACGCGCCAGCGCCTGCGAAGCGTCGTTGTCGCGATCGATACTGTGGATGACCTCGGTCCAGCCCAAGTTGTCGAAAGCCCAGTCGATGCTCGCCGATGCACCCTCCAACGCGTAACCCTTGCCCCAGGCTTCGCGCGCCAGACCCCAGCCCACTTCGGTGCCCGGCCAGCCTTCCGGCTGCCAGGGGCCGAGCCGTCCGATCCACCGGCCGGTCGCCTTCTCGATGACCGAGAACATGGCGAAGCCCTGCATCTGCCAGGCACCGGCCATCACCAGAAAATTGCGCCACGCGGCCGCACGCGGCTGATAGCCGCCGATGAAACGCGCGGCTTCTTCGTCAGCCATGTTGGCGGCCCAGCCATCGAAATCCTCAAGCCTTGGCGGCCGGAGGATCAAGCGCTCGGTTTCGATACGGATACTCTGCCAGTCCACTGCAGCCTTCCTCCCAACACTTATGCCTCCGACAGGCCGGAGGCATGCGCTCAGAACGCGTTGATACCGGTCAATTCGCGGCCGACCACCAGCTGATGCACCGTCTCGGTGCCCTCATAGGTGATGACCGACTCCAGGTTCAAGGCGTGGCGGATGGCCGAGTGCTCGGTGGTGATGCCCGCGCCACCGAGGATGTCACGGCATTCGCGCGCGATATCGATGGCCATGCGGCAGTTGTTCCACTTGGCAAGGGATACCTGGGTGGGCTGCATCGCACCGGCGTCCTTCAGCCGGCCCAACTGCAGCGACAGCAACTGGGCGGTGGTGATGCGACGGGCCATATCGGCCATCTTCAACTGGATCGCCTGATTGGCGGCCAACGGGCGACCGAACAGGATGCGCTCCTGGGTGTAGTCGCGTACTTCCTGCAGGCAGGCGATGGCGGCGCCGATCGGCCCCCAGGTAATGCCATAACGCGCCTGGGTAAGGCAGCCAAGCGGCCCCTTCAAACCCTTGACGTTGGGCAGACGGGCGCTATCAGGCACGCGCACATTGTCGAAGAACAGCGCCGACGTCACGGACGCGCGCAGGCTCATTTTCTTGTGCACTTCCTGCGCGGTGAAACCCTTGGTGTCGGTCGGCACGATAAAGCCCTGGATGCCGTCCTCGGTCTGTGCCCAGACGATCGCGATATGCGCCAGGTTGCCGTTGGTGATCCACATCTTGGCGCCATTGATAACCCAGTCGCCACCGTCTTTCTTGGCATGGGTCTTCATGTTCGCCGGATCGGAACCGCCATGCGGCTCTGTCAGACCGAAACAACCGATGACTTCACCCGCAGCCATGCGCGGCAGATAGTTCTTTTTCTGTTCTTCGCTGCCGTAGGCGTAGATGGGGTACATGCACAGCGAGCTCTGCACGGAGGCAAAGCTGCGCAAGCCCGAATCGCCACGCTCCAGCTCCTGGCAGATCAGGCCGTAGCTGACGCCGTTCATGCCCGCGCAACCATATTCCTCGGGAAGAGTGGCACCGAGCAGGCCCATATTGGCGATCTCGGGGACCAGTTCCTTCGGGAAGCGCGCCTGGTCAAAGCAGTCGCCGATGATCGGAAGGACTTTCTCGTCGACAAATCGCGCCACGGTGTCCTGCACCATGCGCTCCTCGTCAGAGAGCATCGAACGGACGTCATACAGGTCGAACGGGTTCAAACGAGCGGACATGCTTCAGCTTCCGAAAAGGCAATGGACAAGCCCCCTATTCTAGCTGTCCCTTACCCGCCGGTCATGACGCGTAGCAACCCTGGGCAAGTCCCCTCGAAAACGAGCCCCAGAGGGCATTTCAAGCGTTCCCCACCCCGCATTGCCTGAACCTACGGCCAAAAGAAGGCAGCGTGACGTCTACGGCGTGCCACCTGACTGCCATCCGGGGATCGTCAGCCTGGAGACAGGGCACTAGCTTGGTTTTGAGCGATAGGGCTCGGCCATAGCCTTGTCGATGTGACCTGGCATGGTCCCGTTGGCGGAGGAGGAAGGCGGGGCGCCTGCTTCTTGCTGGAGCCATTGTCGAAACGCCTGCAATGACTTTGCCGGAGCCGGATCGGAGCGCGTGACAAACCAATAGGACTGATGCCCCTCTACGTGGACATCGAGCACCTGGACCAACGGGCCCTCCTGCAGCTCACGGGCAACCATCCGCCAGTCGGCAATGGCTATACCCAACCCGTCCACCGCCGCACGAATCGCCATATCGGATTGATCGAACTCGTAACCTGCATCGACGTTGACCCCGGTAATCCCCGCCGCCTCCAGCCAACGCGCCCAGCTACGCTGCCGCTGACCGTCGGCCGAAAGCACATGCAGCAGCGGAACGCGAGAGAAGTCAGGTACGTCGTTACCGCCTGCACACAACAGACTTGGTGAACATACGGCAATGCTTCGCTCGCGCATGAGAAAGGTGCTGTCGAGCTCGCTCCACTCTCCGTCGCCCCACCGAATGGCGCAATCGATCCCTCCCGAGCCCGAGAGGTTATCTCTCGCAAAATTGGTCAGGGTGATCTCGATATCGGGATGCAGTTCGCGCAGGCTTGAAAGCCTAGGGAGCAGCCAGCGGCCCGAAAACGTCGGCGGTGCATTGACACGCAGTCGACTCACATGCCGTCGGTCTCGAATATCGCGTACCGTGAGTTCGATCTTGTCGAAGGACTGCTTCAGCGCGCGCAGTAACAAACGCCCCGCATCGGTGAGTTGCAAATGATGATGACGCCGCAGCAGAAGCGGCTCGCCCAGCTGGATCTCCAACTGGCGCACCTGCCGACTGACGGCACTCTGGGTAACGTTCAACATCTCCGCTGCCCGGGTGAAATTACCCGTCGTACCAGCTACTTCAAATGCCTTGAGCGAATTGAGCGGTGGCATCTTCCGTTTCATCGCCGGCTCTCCTTGCAATGTTTTCGACGCTTCCATGTCAACGAAGCTCGAAGGTCTACCATTACTGCCTTGAGGACACGTCCTTGTCCTTGGGGCAGCACCCGCCGTGTCAACACAGGTTGTGTCAACACAGTTACTCAGATGAGCATCGACTCGGCTATCGCAACATCAAAATCGCTCACGCTCTCTTAAGCGCCGTTACTGGTTCGCCTGTCCGACGAAAGACTGTTTGCGAAACTTGAACGCCTTTGGCAAGGATGCCGCGGGTCGTCGATGTCCATAGCTCTGAATCCTTTCATGAGCTGTTCCCGACACAACGCTACCCGTCGATATCGAGCTGCGAAAGTGTGCTGGGGTCGACAACAAAATTAGAAGGGTCGGCGTCTTGGCGCAACCGATTAAATCGAAGATTCAATCGGAGAAAAATGCCTTACGTTCCAGGCAAGGCCAAAGAGCCGCGTGGAGTAAGCCGGCTAGCCACATGAATTAGAAAGATATTTCCCAAGAAGATGGGCTATCAGTTGTTGCTGACGCCATGCGGCACATGACCCGTCGCAACATGCCTGCGTGCGGACTCGACATTCGCTGGCGAATCGTCGAAGAAGATATCCGCGCCGAAGGCGTCCAGGAATGGCCCTTTGTCGCGGCCTCCCAGAAAAAGCGCCTCATCGATGCGTACGCCCCAGCGCCGCAGGGTCAAGATCACGCGTTTGTGCGCCGGTGCGGAACGCGCCGTGACCAGGGCCGTGCGGATGGGCGAATTCTCGGCGGGAAACGCCGTCTGCAGGCGATGCAACGCGGTAAGAAACCCGCGAAACGGGCCTACCGACAAGGGCGTATCGGCCTGTTCGCGCTCGTTGCGATGAAATGCCTCGAGCCCTTCCTCGCGTGACACACGTTCGCCTTCGTCACCGAAAATGACAGCATCGCCGTCGAACGCGATACGCAGCTGCTCGGTCGCGCGCGGCGGCGCGACTGAGGGCAGAATGGTTGCGGCAGCAACGCCGGCGGCTAGTGCACGGCCAACATCTTCGGCATTGGCGGAAAGAAAGAGGTCGGCCTTGAACGGCGCGATGTAGTCCGAGGTTGGCGCGCCACTGGTAAACGCCGCGCGGCTGATCTCCAGGCCGTAGTGCTGAATCGCGTTGAAGATGCGTAGCCCCGTATCGCCTGAGTTGCGCGACAGCAAGATGACTTCGACGGGCGGCAGGTCGCCAGCGAGCTTGTTCAAGCCCAGTAGTTTCTGCACCAGCGGAAACGCTACGCCCGGTTGCAGAATCTCATTCTCGTGCTCGATCTGGAATGCCCGATAGGCATCCAGCCCGTCGCGCTCGAACAAATCGTGGCTGTCGCCAAGATCGAACAATGCGCGCGAAGAGATAGCCACGACCAGTCGATTGTCGGCAGCGGCCTTGGGATCGTGAGCGTCGGAAGTTGAGCGTGTCATGGCAAGCAATCTAGCAGACGAGGTTGTCGGCAAGTCAGTCCGGAGCGAATTGCTCGTCGAGAATACGCTGCTCGAGGTTATGTTCCGGATCGAACAGCAAGCGTACGCCGTGTTCGGTTTGCTGACGGATTTCGACCAGTCGCACGTCGCGCACTTCATGAAAATCCGCCGTCGCACTGACCGGGCGCTTGCCCGCGTCGAGCACCCGCAGGCTGACCACCGTCCGGTGCGGCAGGATCGCGCCACGCCAACGGCGCGGACGGAACGGACTGATCGGCGTCAGCGCCAGCACATTGCTGTCAAGCGGCAGAATCGGGCCGTGCGCCGACAGGTTGTAGGCGGTCGAGCCGGCAGGTGTGGAGACCAGGATGCCGTCGCAGACCAGGGTTTCCAGTTTGACCGCGTCGTTCAATTTGACTTCGAGATGCGCCGCCTGGTTGGTCTGACGCAATAGCGACACCTCATTGAACGCCAACGCCTGATGCACGTCGCCGCCGCCACAGGTCACCCGCATTTCCAGCGGATACAGCAAGGCAGCATGCGCGCGCTCGACGCGCTCGGCCAGGTCGTCGGTCCGGTGCTTGTTCATCAGAAAGCCGACGCGACCGAGCTTCATGCCGTACACCGGCGCCGCCGTTTCGCGGTAGGTATGTAGCGTGCGCAACATGAAACCGTCGCCGCCCAAGGCGACGATCACGTCGGCCTCGGTCGGCGCGACGTCCTTGTAGCGATCGACAAACTTGCGCCGGGCCTGTTGGGCAACCGTAGTCTCGCTGGCGACAAAGGCAAAACGCATGGGCGGCTAGCCATCCTTGATCGAAGTGCTCAGTTGAGCCCAGATAGCATGAAGGCGCAAGACCGGAATGATCTTACGCCTTCACACTTTATCGCCCGGCCCCTGGAACGGGCCGGCGGCGATCAGCCGAGCGGCACCTGCGCCAGCTGTGCCAGACGACGCACCGCCACGGAGGCGATCGGATAGTCGGCATTCTGCGTCAGGATTTCCGCCAGCATGCTGCGGGTGTACTTCAGCGTGGCATCGTCACGGTTGAGCCATGCCTGCACCGGCGACACGTCCTTGCTGTTGCCCGCCAGGGCAAGCACCTGCAAGGCGAGCGCGCGATGCTGATGGGTCAGCTCGTCCAGCAGCGAACCGCGCGCCTGTGCATGCCAGTGTCCGTCCACCGGCAACGCCTCGATCTGGTCGCGCAACCATTCCAGATCCAGCGCCTCACCCAGTTCGTAGAACACGCCGGCCACCTGATCGATCGGCTGGCCGCTCTGCTGGGCCACCTCGACAATGTCCAGCATCGGACGCTGCACCGGCAGACGCGACAGGCGTAGCGCCAACTCGGGCGGCAGACCCAGGCCTTCCCACTTTTCCTGGCTGGTGGAGAAGTCGGCATTACCGGTGGCGGTCAACACGCCGGGCAATGCGCTGCTCAGCACGCTCACCCCGGCGTGATAGCGCTCGACGTTGGCAGCGATATCCAGCGTGCCGCCCGGACGGTTGAGCAGCCAGCGTGTCAGATGACGCAGCAGCGACCAGATCTGCATGATCGCGTCGATCTGGGTGTCTTCGGCCACCTTGCTGTCCAACGCTTCGATCTGTGCCCACAGGTCGCGGGCGCCGAGGATTTCACGCGCGGCGGTATAGGCCTTGGCGATCGCCGCCGGGCCCTGCCCCGTGTCTTCCTGCATGCGCATCATGAAGGTGGCGCCCATGCGGTTGATGGTCGAGTTGGTCACCGCGGTGGCGATGATCTCGCGCTTCAAGCGATGGCGCTGCATGTGCTCGGCGTACTTCTCGTGCAAGGGCGCCGGGAAGTAGCGCACCAGTTCCTTGGACAGGTACGGATCTTCCGGCACGTCCGATTCGAGCAGTTGCTGATATAGGCGCAGTTTGTCGTAGGACAGCAGTACCGACAGCTCCGGACGGGTCAGGCCCTGGCTGCGCGCCTTGCGCTCGGTCAGCTCCGATTCGCTGGGCAGGTTCTCGACCTGACGGTCGAGCGTGCCTTCGCTCTCGAGAATGCGGATGAAATGCGCCATCGAACCCAGGCGACGCACCGACTGATGCTCCATCAGGGTAATCGCCTGGTTCTGGCGATAGTTGTCCCACAGCACGAGGTCGCCGACCTCATCGGTCATCACCGCCAGTTGCTTGTTGCGACCCTCGACGGTGATCTCGTTACGCTGCACAGCATCGTCGAGCAGAATCTTGATGTTCACCTCGTGATCGGAGGTATCCACGCCGGCCGAGTTGTCGATGAAGTCGGTATTGAGCAGCACGCCATGCTGGGCGGCTTCGATACGGCCCTTCTGGGTCAGACCCAGGTTGCCGCCCTCGCCCACCATCTTGCAGCGCAGTTCGCCACCGTTGACGCGCAGCGCGTTGTTGGCGCGGTCGCCCACATCCGCATGCGTTTCGCTCGATGCCTTCACATAGGTACCGATGCCGCCGTTCCACAACAGGTCGACCGGCGCCTTCAGGATCGCGCTCAGCAGGTCGCTCGGCGCCAGCTGCGTGACTTCGGGCTTGAGGCCCAGCACCGCACGCACTTCCGGCGAAATCGGAATCGACTTGAGCGTGCGCGAATACACGCCACCACCAGCGGAGATCAGCGACTTGTCGTAATCGTCCCAGCTCGAGCGCGGCAGCTTGAACATGCGCTCGCGCTCGGCGAAGGAGCGCGCCGTATCAGGATGGGGGTCGAGGAACACATGGCGGTGATCGAACGCGGCCAGCAGGCGGATATGCTTGGACAACAGCATGCCGTTGCCGAACACGTCGCCGGACATGTCGCCGATGCCGACACAGGTGAAATCCTGGCTCTGGCTGTCGCGGCCGAGCGCACGGAAATGGCGTTTCACCGATTCCCACGCACCGCGCGCGGTGATGCCCATGCCCTTGTGGTCGTAGCCGTTCGAGCCGCCCGATGCGAATGCGTCGCCCAGCCAGAACCCGTGCTCCACCGAAATCGCATTGGCGATATCCGAGAACGTCGCAGTGCCCTTGTCGGCAGCCACTACCAGGTATGGATCGTCCTGGTCATGGCGCACGACGTCGTGCGGTGGCACGACCTTGCCCTCGACCAGGTTGTCGGTGATGTCGAGCAGGCCGCTGATGAACATGCGATAGCAGGCAATGCCTTCGGCCAGCTGCGCGTCGCGATCGCCGTTGACCGGCGGACGCTTGACGAAGAAACCGCCCTTCGAGCCGACCGGCACGATCACGGTGTTCTTCACCATCTGCGCCTTCACCAGGCCCAGTACTTCGGTACGGAAGTCTTCGCGACGATCGGACCAGCGCAGGCCACCACGCGCCACCGCACCGAAGCGCAGGTGGATGCCTTCCACGCGCGGTGCGCTGACGAAGATCTCGCGATACGGCACCGGTTTGGGCAGATCCGGCACGCGACGCGAATCGAACTTGTAGCTGATGTAGCCGCGATGCGCGCCATCCCACTGCTGGAAGAAGCTGGTGCGCAACGTGGCGCGGATCAACGACATGAAGCTGCGCAGGATGCGGTCTTCGTCGAGGCTGGAGACGGTTTCGAGCAGCGTACCGATGGCTTCTTCGAGCACGGCGATCTGCTCGGCGCGCGGACGCGCCATGGCACCGATCATGCCGTCGATCAGCGCCGGCTGGGCGGCACGGATCGATTCGGGGATCAGCGCATGCATCTCGGCCGTGAAGGTGTTGCCGGCGGCTTTCAATTCATCGACGGTCAGCTGCTCGCGACGCGGATCGAACTTGGCCAGGAACAACTCGACCAGCAAGCCGGCAATCGCCGGATAGCGGTTGAGCGCGTCTTCCATATACGACTGCGAGAACGCCACGCCGGTCTGCAACACATATTTGCAGTAGCCGCGCAGCATGGCGACCTGGCGCCAGTTCAACTTGGCACCGAGCACCAGGCGATTGAAGCCGTCGTTTTCGGCATTGCCGCGCCAGATCTGCTCGAACGCGTCTTCGAACAGGCTGCCGACCTGCTCCACGCCAAAGGCGAGGTTGCCGACCGGTTGCACTTCGAAATCCTGGATATACAGCGTGCCATCACCCATCGGCAGGTCGTACAGATGCTCGGTGAGCACGCGCAGGCCGAGATTTTCCAGCTGCGGCAGGATTTCCGACAGCGGCAGATCCGAACCGCTACGGTAGACCTTGAAGCGCAGCGCCTCCGGGCGATGCTCGGGATGGTAGAACGACATCCGAATAGCGTCGTCGCCCTTGAGCTGCGACAGCTGATACACGTCTTCGGCCGCCACGCTGGGCGAAACGTCTTCCACATAACCGGCCGGCAAGGCCTTGCCGTAACGGTTGGCAAGCACGACACCGTCATGCTCACCGCGATCGCGGATCAGCATGTCGCGTAGTTCATCGTGCCAGTTGCGCACGATCACGGCGACCTGCTGCTCCAGCTGCTGCGCGTCGTACACGGCGTGGTCACCGATCTTCGGGCGCACCACGACATGCAGGCGGGCCAGTGCGGCCTCGCCCATCAGCACGGCCGAATCGACCGTCTCGCCGTGCAGCGCGTCACGCAACAAGGTTTCCACGCGCTCGCGCACCGCGGTGTTGAAGCGGTCGCGCGGAATATAGACGATGCAGGTAAAGAAACGACCATAACGGTCGCGGCGAATGAACAGACGCGTACGTGCGCGCTGGCGCAGTTCGAGAATGCCGCTGGAAGTGGTGTTGAGCTCGTCTTCGCTGCTCTGGAACAGCTCGTCGCGCGGCAGCGTTTCGAGAATGTGGCGCAGCGACTTGCCGGAATAGGAGTCGCGCTTCAGGCCCGAACGCGCCAGCACCGTCTCGACCTTCTGACGCACCATCGGCACGTCCTGCGGGCGCGCCATATAGGCGTTGGACGAGAACAGGCCCAGGAAACGCTGCTCGGCGATCGGGCGGCCGCTGTCGTCGAACTTCAGCACGCCCACGTAATCCATGTAACCGGGACGATGCACGACCGAACGGGCATTGGTCTTGGTCAGGATGATCGCATCGGTCGAACCGGACTGCGGCAGCTCGCTGGCGACCAGGGTGCGCAACGAGCGCGGGGCAATCGAGCGCTCGCGCTTGTGCAGGATGCCCAGGCCCGAGCCCTCGACGGCGCACAGCACCTGTTCGCCGTCAGCCTGCTTGACCTCGTATTCGCGATAGCCGAGGAAGGTGAAGTTGTCGTCGGCCAGCCAGTGCAGGAACTCGGTTCCCTCCTTGACCCCGGCGGCATCCAGCGGCAGTTTGCGCTGCGGCAGATCCGCGGCGATCGCCAGCGCCTTGTCGCGCATCGTCGCCCAGTCGCGGACGGCGTCGCGCACATCGTCGAGCGCACCTTCAAGCTGGGTGCGAAGCTGCACCAGTTCGGCCTCGGTGGCCACGCGGTCGATCTCGAAATGCATCACCGATTCGGAAGCATCGCCGTCGTCGCCCAGGCGTTGCAGCTTGCCGGCGGCATCGCGGGTCACCTTGACGACCGGATGGATCACGGCATGGATCGGCCACTGCGATACGCTCATGGTCACCGTATCGACCAGGAACGGCATGTCGTCGGTCACCACCTGTACCAGGCTGCGGCCGGCGAAGCCGGTTTCCGGGTTGACGACACGCACCGAGGCACGCCCCGGCTGGCGCTGCTGCATGAAGTCGATCAGGCCGGCGACCAGCGTGGCCCATTCGGCACTGGAATGCAGGTCAAGGTCGGTGGCGCCAATGCGCGCGAAGAAAGCGTCGATAAAAAATTGCGCCTCTTCAAGGCGCGTCGTTGAAAATCCATTCTTCTTGAGTTCTTCGAGTACGACGGTCTGGATTAGACGGTCGCCGGACGCACGCATCGCATTCATGGCATCTACTGGTCAGTGGAGACGAAAAAAGCCGGAAAAGAATACGCCTCGCAAGAAAGCGAATCCACCGTGATGCGTGCTGTGCTGCATCAATGTTGTGGCTTCATGCAGGTAGATTTGTCGATGTATGCGACGAAGGCATGACACAAACGATGATGCGCGAAGCCAAGGACAGCGCAGTCGACTGTGTGCTTTCTTGGCAGTTAGTGCAAAAAAAGATCGATATCGATCGATATCAAGTCATTTGGCGCTTACCCACAGGACTGATTTGCGTCAGAATCCGTCTCACACCCTGGTGGGCCGATGCCTAGCCCCACCCTTCCCCAGCCGGAAGCCGCGGATGCTTGCTGCCATCGATACGCAGAAAAACCGCGCTGCCCCCCTATCTGGGGCTAGACCGCGATCCGTGGCAAATTATAAACTGTACGGTGTAGTCTACTACCGTCTAGCGAACCGGACGGCACGATGCCGTGCGCCCACGCCATGGTTCACCCGACCAACGGCACTGGGCAACGTGTTGCGCCGCAGTAAGCTGTCCGATTTAAACATCGCCCCGCGAGGGGTGGCGCCCCAAGTTTACGTAATAAGAATGGAGTCCCCATGAAGTCCTCGTCACTGCGCACACCCCTGCTGTGCCTTGGCCTGCTCTCGCTGGCCGCATGCGGCGGCAAGAAGGAACAAGGTCCGCCCCAGATGCCCACCCCGGAGGTCGGCGTCGTCAAGGCCCAGCCCGTGAGCGCCCCGCTCAGCAAGGACCTGGTGGGACGCCTTTCCGCCTTCCGCAGCGCCGATGTACGCGCCCGTGTTTCCGGCGTGTTGCTCAAGCGCGTGTACGAGGAAGGCACGGACGTGAAGAAGGGCCAGGTGCTGTTCGAGATCGATCCTGCGGTCTACCAGGCCAATGTGGAATCCGCCCAGGCCAACCTCGCCTCGGCCCAGGCGACCTACGTCAACGCGCACAACGCCGCCGAACGCGCCCGTTCGTTGCGTCCGAAGGGCTATGTCTCGCAATCGGACCTGGATGCCGCCGAGGCCAGCGAGCGCAGCTCGGCTGCCGCGGTGAAGCAGTCCCAGGCCGCCGTACAAAGTGCGCGCATCAGCCTCGGCTTCACCCGCGTTACCGCGCCGATCGACGGTCGCGCCGGCCAGCAGCAGGTCACCGAAGGCGCCATCGTGGGTAACGGCAACGCCGACAGCGGCGTCAGCTCCACCCTGCTGACCACGGTCGACCAGCTCGATCCGCTGTACGTGAACTTCACGGTCGGCGCCGCCGACCTGGATCGCCTGCGTCGCGCCCAGACCGCCGGCAACGTCAGCCTCAGCGATCCGACCAAGACCACCGTGCAGGTCGTGTTGCCGGACGGCAGCAAGTACGACCAGCAAGGCTTGCTCGACTTCTCCGGCGCCACAGTCGACCCGACCACCGGCACGATCAATCTGCGTGCGCAGTTGGCCAACCCGGACAAGCGCCTGCTGCCGGGCACCTACGTCACCATCAAGGCGAACCTCGGCCAGCAGAACAACGTGTACCTGGTGCCGCAGCCGGCCGTGGCGCGCGATGTCGCCGGCGGCTACGTGCTGGTGGTGAACCAGGAGGGCAAGGTCGAGCGCAAGAACATCACCGCCAACGACTTGAGCAGCGGCAACTGGATCGTCACCGCAGGCCTCGCCGCCGGCGACCAGATCATCGTGTCGGGCCTGCAGTCCGTCCAGCCGGGTGCCCCCGCCAAGGCGGCGCCCTGGCAGCCGGGCAAGGACGCCGGCCCGCCCAACGGTACGCAGGGCGCCAAGCCTGCGGCCGGCAAGCAGTAACGGGAGTCGACCGATATGCCGAGTTTTTTCATTGACCGCCCGATTTTCGCGTGGGTGGTAGCGATCCTCATCACCATGGTCGGCTGTATCGCCATGCTGAACATGGGTATCGAGTCCTACCCCAACATCGCCCCGCCACAGGTGGTGGTGTCGGCGACCTTCCCTGGCGCCAACGCGGATACGGTGGAGAAGAACGTTACCCAGGTGATCGAGCAGCAGCTCACCGGTATCGATCACCTGCTCTACTTCAGCTCCTCCTCCAACTCCAATGGTTCGGGGACCATCACGCTCACCTTCGAGACGGGCACCAACCCCGACATCGCGCAGGTGCAGGTGCAGAACAAAGTCTCGCTGGCCCAGCCACGCTTGCCTACCGCCGTCACCCAGCAGGGTGTGGTGGTGGCCAAGAACAACCCCGACTTCCTGATGTTCGTGTCGTTGGTGTCCACCAACCCGGAGATCGACGGCAACCGCCTGGCCGACATCATTGCCTCGCAGGTCGCCGATCAGGTTGGCCGTATTCCGGGCGTAGGCAGCACTCGCGTGATCGGTGCCGAATACGCGGTACGCATCTGGTTGAACCCCGACAAGCTGCAAGGCTATGGCCTGTCGGCCAGCACGGTGCTCAATGCCGTTTCCACCCAGAACGTGCAGTTCGCTGCCGGTTCGCTGGGTGCCGACCCGGCGCCGGATGACCAGGCATTCACTGCCACGGTGTCGGCTGAAGGACGTTTCTCCACGCCCGAGGAGTTCGGCAACATCATCCTGCGCGCCAACAGCGATGGCACGGTGGTACGTCTCAGTGACGTGGCCCGCGTGTCCTTCGGTCCGCAGACCTACGGCCTGACCTCCACCTGGAACGGTCAGCCGGTGGGCGGCCTGGGCGTACAGCTGCTGCCGGGCGCCAACGCGCTCGACGTGGCGACCGCCGTGCGCGCCAAGATGGACGAACTGGCGAAGGACTTCCCGCAGGGCGTCAGCTGGTTCGCACCGTACGACACCACCCCGTTCGTGACGGTGTCGATCAACGAAGTGGTGCATACCCTGATCGAGGCGATCATCCTCGTCTTCCTGGTGATGCTGATCTTCCTGCAGAACATCCGCGCCACGATCATCCCCACCCTGGTGATCCCGGTCGCGCTGATGGGTACCTTCATCGGCTTGATCGCGCTGGGTTTCACCATCAACCAGCTGACCTTGTTCGGTATGGTGCTGGCGATCGGTATCGTGGTGGACGACGCGATCGTGGTGATCGAAAACGTCGAACGCATCATGACCGAGGAGCACCTCCCACCCAAGGAAGCTACCCGCAAGGCGATGGGCCAGATCACCGGCGCCGTGGTTGCGATCACGGTGGTGCTGGCGGCGGTGTTCGTGCCTTCGGCCTTGCAGGCCGGCGCTTCTGGCGTGATCTACAAGCAGTTCGCGCTGACCATTGCCGTGTCGATGGGCTTCTCGGCCTTCCTGGCCCTGTCGTTCACGCCGGCGCTGTGCGCCACCATGCTCAAGGAAACGCACCACGAGAAGAAGAACGCGGTGTACCGCGGCTTCAACAAGGTGTTCGACTGGGTCACGCATACGTACAGCGGCCACATCGGCAGCGCCACGCGTCATGCACCACGCTGGATGGTCATATTCGCACTGGTCGCCGTGCTGGCCGGTTTCCTGTACACCAAGTTGCCGACCAGCTTCGTGCCGAGCGAAGACCAGGGCTTTGCGCTGGCCATCGTGAACCTTCCGCCGGGCGCCACCCTCAAGCGCAGCGAACAGGTGATGGCCGAGATGCGCGAGCGCATCAAGAACAGCCCGCTGAACGACGATATCGTCGGCATGTACCAGATCAGCGGCTTCAGCTTCGTCGGTCAGAGCGAAAGTGCGGGCATGGCCTTCATCAAGCTCAAGGACTGGAGTGAGCGCAAGATCACTGCGGACGAGCTGATCATGCAGGCCAACGGCGTGCTGCACGGCATTCGCGACGCGCAGATCTTCGTGGTCAACCTGCCCACCATCCGCGGCCTCAGCCAGTTCGGCGGCATCGACATGTACCTGCAGGCTCGCGCAGGCCAGACGCATGGCGAACTGATGCAAGCCATGGGCATGGTGCTGGGCAAGTCCCAGGGCAACCCGGCCCTGCTGGGCACGCGTCCGAACTCCCTGCCCGATGCACCGTTGTGGGACATCAAGGTGGACCGCGTGCAGGCCCAGTCGATGGGCTTGTCGGTCAGCGACGTGTATACGGCCATCCAGCTCACCCTGGCGCCGATCTACGTCAACGACTTCGTCTACGGCGGCCGCGTGAAGCGCGTCTACATCCAGGCCGACCAGGCCTACCGCATGGGTCCGGACGCACTGCAGCACGTGTTCACGCCCAGCTCGCTGGCCAACAACAACACCAGCTCGGCGGTCAATCCGTACAACATGATTCCGATCTCCAGCGTGGTGAAATCCGATTGGAGCACGGGCTCGCCGGCACTGACCCGCTACAACGGCTATGCCGCGGTGGAAATCGTCGCCAGCGAAGGCAAGGGATACTCCACCGGCCAGGCCATGGGCGCGCTGCAGAGCATCGTGGACAACGACCTGCCCAAGGGCTTCGGCTCCGACTGGACCGGCCAGTCCTACCAGGAAATCCTGGCAGGCAACTCGGCCACGCTGTTGCTGGTGCTGTCGATCGTCATCGTGTTCCTGTGCTTGGCGGCGCTGTACGAAAGCTGGTCGATCCCGGTCGCCGTGTTGCTGGTAGTACCGCTGGGCCTGCTGGGTACGGTGGTCTTCTCCATGCTGCGTGGCCTGCCGAACGATATGTACTTCAAGATCGGCATGATCACGGTGATCGGCCTGGCGGCGAAGAACGCGATTCTGATCGTGGAATTCGCGGTGGAACAGCAGCAACAAGGCAAGTCGCTGTTCGACGCGGTAGTGACGGCCTCTCGCTTGCGACTGCGCCCGATCCTGATGACCTCAATGGCGTTCATCCTGGGCGTGTTCCCGCTGGCGGTCTCCACCGGCGCAGGTGCGAACTCCCGCCATGCGATCGGTACGGGCGTGATCGGCGGCATGCTGTTCGCCACCTTCCTCGGCCTGCTGCTGATTCCGGTGTTCTATGTGAGCGTGCGTCGCTTGCTGGGCGATAAGCTCGACGAGCCGTCGGGCAAGCTGCCGCATCATGGTGGCGGAGATCATCAGCCGCCGGCTTCGTTTGATTCGGATCCGCATCGCGGGACTTGATGTGGGTTGATCGGTAGTGATCGATCGGAGAGAGGCGCACTTTGGTGCGCCTCTTTTTTGTTGATGCGCATTCCTTCTACACAACCTTATGTCGTCATTCTGGCGTAGGCTGGAACCCGGTGGCGCCAGTGCTCGGTTCTTGCCTGGGTGTTCGGGCGACCTGGTCGCTTGCGCAGCCTCCCCTACTTCGTCATTCCGGCGCAGGCCGGAAGCGCTTTTCAACAGCGAAGCTGGTCATCCAGTGGTGTCAGTGTTTGGTCCTTGCCTGTGTGTTCGGGCGACCTGGCCGCTTACGCAGCGGGCGTTTCGAACGCCTGCCGGCGTCCGAGTCACTTTCTCTTTGCTGGCCCACGCTTGCGCGTAGCGCATGCGAACGGCGAAGCCGGCCCGGAGGGCGGAGGACCTTTAGGTCCGGAGTAAAGAGAAAGTAACCAAAGAGAGAATGGCCTTTAGAGCCAAGGCTCTGAGCAGCATTGAGAGATAAAACCGTTCGTGCCGTCTACTCGAATCGGCAGGGGACACTTCTGGCGCTTCTGAGGTGCGCCGGATTTGTGCGCGAGGCGTCGTGGCAGTGAGGACTTAAAGCGTTCCCCCTCACCCTAGCCCTCTCCCCCGGCGGAGCCAGGGGAGAGGGGACTGACTGAGGGAACCTAAGTGTTGCGTCTTCTCGCTACCTGCTCCCTCTCCCCTGGCTTTGCCGGGGGGGAGGGTTGGGGTGAGGGGGCCGGGTGCTCGCGGGAACATCCCCACAGCGCAGCTTTGCCCTTGGCAAGCGATGCGCAGCGAGCGGTCAGCTCTTCGGGCCCCCTCGGGAGCCGAGTGAGGTTTGGACGATAAGGCCCCCGAAGGGGGGACTCGGCATGGACGCCGAGTCCTTTTCGACAGGACAAGGATGTTCCCGGATCAAGTCCGGGACAGGCTCTGTCGAAAAGCCCGGCCAAACCTCACAGTCGCGCAGCGACGGCGGACTAGAGGTGTCGTTTCTTTGGTTATCTTTCTTTACTCCGGGCCTTACGGCCCTCCGCCCTTCGGGCCGGCTAACGCCGTTCGCACTGCGTGCGTGGACAAGCAAAGAAAGTAACTCGGCGACCGGCAGGTCGGCGAAACACGCCGAAGGCGACTTTCTAGTTAGAGCGTCCAACGCTCTCGCGACAACCCAACACCGAAGGCACTGGATGACCAGCTTCGCTGTTGTAAAGCGCTTCCCGCCTACGCGGGGATGACGAAGTTGTGGTGCTACGGGAGTCGTGCGGGCGTGCGGCGCAATGGCGATATCAAAAACAACAACTACCCAAACGCCCGATCCCGAACCAACTCACAAACCACCCGCACATCCGAATCCATCGCCCGATCCCGCGCCATGAACCCGATCTGCTGGCGCAATACCGCATGCGCATCGCGCACCGCCTCGCCAGCATGGAAGTCGCCGACCTCGGCCAACGCCGCCATCAACTGCTTCACCTCTTCGACAAACTGCGCGTAGTGCGGACTGTCCTCACGCGGCGCATTGGCGATCTTGCCTGCAATGGCCTTCCAGTCACCGCGAGCGGCAACCCGGCGTGCGGCATTGAGCATCGCCTGACGGAAATCCAATGCCTGCGCCGCGGTGTACAGCTCCAGCGCCAGCACATGACCCAGGTCGTCGATCATCTCCAGCACATGACGCGCCTCATTGGCACCCATGGAAACATGGTCTTCCGCATTCGCGCTGGTCGGTACGGAGTAAACACTGGCCGGGTGCGCACGCGTGGCCAGGTCATTGACCAGGGCGGCAGCGGTGTACTGCACGATCATGAAACCCGAATCGGTGCCGTCTTCATTGCCGGTGAGGAAAGCCGGCAGACCATCGTTGGTGGCCGGATCGACCAGCTTGTTCAGGCGGCGCTCGGAGATCGAGGCAAGCACGGGAATAGCGGCCTTGACGTAGCTCATCGCCAACGCCAACGGCATGCCATGGAAGTGACCGGCGGAAATCACCTGCTCTTCGATGAACTGCGGATTTTCCGCATCGGGGAAGATCAGCGGATTGTCCGTGACCGAATTCAGTTCGATATCGATCACCCGGCAAGCCTGTGCCCACGCATCGCGTACCGCACCGTGAACCTGCGGCATGCAGCGCAGGCAATACGCGTCCTGCGGCTGGTGCTTCTTGCCACCCTTAAAAGGCAGGAAACGGGCGTAGAACGCCTCGCGCCCATGACGCTGATTGGCCGGGACCCAGTCCCAACCGATATCGAAACTCAGCGCCTGGTCTTCGGGCGTACTCCATGCCTCGGCCGTCCACGACTTGAAGCGCGGTACGAGGTGATACGGAATATCGACCAGGGTGGAGCCAGCAAGCAGCTCGCGCACGTGCGCAGCCGTGTCGACCTGACCCGGATGCGGCCGCAACGCATGCACTTCCGGACGCAAGGCACCGCTGCGGCCGGCAAAGGCATCCAGCGTCGTCGCGGCAGCGAGATCGGCGAGGTCGAGCAAATATTCCAACGAATGCAGAGTCAGCGCCGCCGTAGCAAGCATCTGCGCCGTGCCGTTGTTGAGCGCCAGGCCTTCCTTGAACGACAGACGGATCGGTTCCAGGCCCGCGAGCTTCAGCGCCTCGGCACCCGACATGCGCTTGCCCTGATAGAAGGCCTCGCCACCGCCGAGCAGCACGATCGCCAGATGCGAGAGCGGCGCAAGATCGCCGCTGGCACCGACCGAGCCCTTCTCCGGCACTACCGGCACCACGCCGCTGTTGAGCAACGCGGTCAGCGCTTCGAGCGTCTGCACGCGAATACCCGAATGTCCACGCATCAAGGTGTTGATGCGGATCACCAGCATGGCGCGCACGACATCGGCGGCAAACGGCTTACCGACGCAGACCGCATGGGTAATGATCAGGTTGTGCTGCAGCTCTTCGAGCAGCGTGCCTTCGGGCTTGTCGGGATGCCCACCCGGCAGTTCGTCGCGCAGACGATGCGCACCGAGCAATTTGTCGGCGTTGCTGCCAAAACCCGTGGTGACGCCATAAGTCGGCTCGCCGCAGCTCACCTTGTCGGCGAGAAAATCCGCCGCGCGCTGCACGCGCACCAGTTGGGACTGATCCAGCGCCACGCTCACGCCATGGCGTGCGACCGCCACCAGCTGCTCACGCGTCAGGCTGCTGCCATCGAGAAGAACCGTTTTTGCCGTCATGCCTGCACCGCTACAAATATTCTGGGAAACCCGCACCGGTCTGTAGCGTGAGCGGCCTTCGCCATCTCACGCCGCCAGGTCGGCTCAGGATTGAATGGCTGCTTGCGCCAGTTCGACACGCAGCGTCTTGATCAGTTCGCCGCGCGCCACCTGGAACTGGTCTTCGCGACGCAGGTCCTTCACCGTGACCACGTTATTGGCGATTTCGTCCTCGCCCAGCACGATCACAAAGCGGATACCTGCGCGATCGGCGTACTTGAACTGCTTGCCGAGCTTGCCGCCGTCAAGCACCACCTCGGTGGCGATACCCGCACCACGCAGCTCGCTGGCTAACGCCAGATACGCCGGCATCTGCGCGGCATCCATCTGCGTCACCAGCACGTCGACCGTGCTCTGCGCGGTATTGATCAGACCGGCATCGCGCAGCTGCCAATAAAGACGGGTCAGGCCAATGGAAATGCCAACGCCCGGCAGATGCGACTTGGTGTACTGACCGGCGAGGTTTTCGTAACGGCCGCCCGAGCAGATCGAGCCAATCTGCGGGTGATCGTTGAGCGTGGTCTCGTAGACCGTGCCGGTGTAATAGTCCAGGCCACGTGCGATCGACAAGTTCAGCACGAAATGCGACTCGGGCACGCCAAAATCACGGATCAGGCCGAGCACTTCCTTCAATTCGGTACGCCCCTGCTCCATCGCCTCCGGGCCTGCGCCCAGCGCATCGAGCTTGTCGAACGCGTCCTGCAACGAGGTCGAGCGCACCTGCACGAAATCGAGGATCTTGTTGGCGACATCCGCGCTCAGACCAAACTGCTCACCGACCAGCGTCTCGCGCACATAGTCGGCGCCGCGCTTATCGAGCTTGTCCACTTCACGCAGCACCAGCGTCTGCTGCTCGCCATCGGCCACGCCGAGGCTTTCGAAAAAGCCACGCATCAGCTTGCGGTTATTGAGCTGGATCGTGAACGGACCGATGTTCAGCTCGCGGAACACGCTATAAATGACGGCCGGAATTTCCGCGTCGTAACGCACCGACAAGCTGTCCTTGCCGATCACATCGATATCGCACTGATAGAACTCGCGGAAACGACCGCGCTGCGCCCGCTCGCCGCGATACACGCGCTGCATCTGGTAACGACGGAACGGGAACGACAGGTCGTGCTCGTGCTCGGCGACATAGCGCGCCAGCGGCACCGTCAGGTCGAAGCGCAGCGCCAGTTCCGGCTTGCCTTCCTCGCCCTTCTCCGACGCGTTCAAGGCACCGGTGGACTGCACGAAATAGACCTGGCGCTCGGTTTCGCCGCCGGTCTTGGTCAGCAGCACATCGGAAAACTCGATCACCGGCGTTTCCACCGGCAAGAACCCAAAGCGCTCATAGTTGCGGCGAATCGTGTCCAGCATGCGCTGAAAAGCAATCTGATCGAGCGGCAACAGCTCGAGTACGCCAGGCATGGTACGGGCCGGGGTAAGCGCCATGGAATCCTCTTTTTCACGTGTTAAAGCGCGCCACAAAGGGGTTTGGCGCAGCCGCTTAGGTTACCAGAAGACCGTCCCGAAGCCCGTGCGGCCGGGTCCGGAAAAAAGACCCGGCCCAACCAGTTGCCAAGGCCCCAAAGCGCCATTAAGATATGCGGCTCCCGCGGGGTGTAGCTCAGCCTGGTAGAGCGCTACGTTCGGGACGTAGAAGTCGCATGTTCGAATCATGTCTCCCCGACCAAATAAGAAAAGGCCCTGGAATCGACTGGTTCCAGGGCCTTTTTCTTTGAGCTTCTCGACTGCGTACCCAAGATCCGAAGCCAGCGCTTGCGCCCGCAGCACGACGTCGATCCGCGCCTGGCCGCCGGATCATTTTTCATCCGTTCGAATAGCTGGATGTTCCGCCACGCCTTTTCTTTATCGCCGGAAGGAAAACGCATTGAGGGACACGAGTCGTCTTATCAACGCGCCTCCATAGGGATAGCTAGGAAAGTCCATGGGGACGATGCCATAGCGGCCAAGCGGCATGCGCGCGAGGTAATCGAACAGCAACTGGTTCGTGCCTTGAAAGCTGTCGCCCGATTCGATGCCGGTCGCCAGCGTGCGCGGCCACACGCCGCCGGTCCCGCTGGTAAAATTGATGAACAGATCGCCAAGCCGGTTGTACCTGACCACCTTCTCCTCGAAGAACGGCTTGACGTGATGATCGAACTTGTACGACTTGAACCCCACCGTATAGGACTCGTACTTGTCCTGCACCGTGTAGATCGGTCCTCCCGGCGCCGTCCGCTGAAACGTCTGGTTGTCGGGCCACTGGGTCAGGTCGATACCGAATGGGCCAGTTCCCGCCTTCTTGAAGCGACGCACCAGGACGATGCGCCCCCGTGCCTGATCCAGGGTCGGTACATTCTCGCTTAACGAAAACAGGCCGGGCTTGCTCGCAACGTATTGGCGCATCCGCGCCTCGAACTGATCGTCGCGGTGGTAGGTCTTTGCCTCGTTCTTTACCTGCATCACGATGCATTCCGAAGCGTGCCGCTCCAGGAACTGACTGCATGCATCGAGAACGAGCTGGAAGTTGCGCTCCAGAAACACGTTGCCGTGGAACAACCACAGATCGTCGCGGCTTTTCGATTCTCGGCTCCCCTTCTTGTCGGCGTACTTGAGACGGATATCGATAAAACGAATCCCTTCCTCGACCTGCTGCATCAGCGGCAGGTCCTGGCAGCGGGTGTAGCCGTAGTCGGGGTAAAGATAGGTGGCCGTGTCGTGAGTTCCGGGAATCGTCAAGGCGGCCAGGCTCTTGCTGCCATCGATGTAATGCATCCACCGCTTTTGATCGAAAGCAAACACATCACCCATATCCACGTGCTCACGAACGTAGAGGGGGCCAGGGCTCTGCTCATCGGTCGTGTAGAAGTGCGAACCGTTGAGAGCGGTCGCATACCAGCGCTGCAACTTGACGGGCCGCACGGTGCCACGAGGAGCCACTTCCAGCACGTGGCAGGCGATATAGTGCGGATCGTCCTTGCGAAAGCCGGCGGCGACCGCCCTTTCGCCGTTGGGGTCGGTCGTATAGAAATGCATCAATGGGTTTTCCTTGACCCATCGATAGAGCGGCTTCGTCATGCCGGGTTGCGGCTGATCAAAAACAAAGCACGCAATGCGCTCGAACCGATAGCCCGCTGCCGGCGCGCCCTCCCCGTTAGGGTTCAACGTGTAAAAGTAATCGTGCGTCTGGGGGTGCAGGTAGCGAAAAAAGGGTTTCAGCGCAAGGTCGACAACCGGATCCATAGTCACCTCCTGGTTCATTTCAGGGCACAGCAATTCGCCAGCACTTCTCCGCGCCCCCTCGGAGATTCGCCGAGGGGGCGCTTCGAGATATCTCCTGGTCGCATTTACCAAGGCCGCGAGCCAAGGCGCACTCTCAGGTAATCAGCGCCAATTGCGCAAGCGCAGCCATTTCCCCTTCATCAAACCCCGCTTCCAGTCGCGCAGCCACATTGAACGGCCCGCGAAGATTGCGCCCCATGTAGTCGCGCAACAAGTCCAGGAACGTCTCCCGCGGGTCGACTCCATCGCGTTCGCAGCAATGCCGGTACCAGCGACTACCCGCTGCGACATGCGCCACCTCTTCACGCAGAATCACTTCGAGTATCGCAATCGTGCGCTCGTCGCCCACGCCACGTAGCCGCTCGATCATGCCCGGCGTTACATCCAGGCCGCGTGCTTCGAGCACGCGCGGTACCAGCGCCATGCGCGCCGTATCGTCATGCGCGGTTTTCTCGGCCATTTCCCACAAGCCGTTATGCGCGTCGAAATCGCCGTAGCTGTGCCCCATCTCGGCAAGGCGCTCGCTGAGCATCGCAAAGTGTCGCGCCTCGTCGTTGGCACAGCTGGCCCAGTCGACGTAGTACGCATCGGGTTTGTCACGGAAGCGATAGACCGCGTCCCAGGCCAGGTTGATCGCGTTGAATTCGATATGCGCGACGGCATGGACCAATGCGGCGCGCCCTTCTTCGCTGCCCAGGCCGCGATGCGGCACCTGGCGCTGCGGGACCAGCAGTGGGCGCGCCGGACGACCAGGCGGACCAATCGGCTCGGGCGGCGGCGAATGAGGATCGGCACGCAACGCGCCAGCCTGCAACGCGGCCCAGGTTTCGCGGGTCAGTCGCAGTTTTTCGGTTGGATCCGTTGCATCGAGGCAGCGCTTCGCGGCCGTGTGCAGGTCGTTGGTCGATGAGATCAAGAGCCCCCCTCATCTGAAGCCTTCTCCCCCGGCAGAGCCAGGGGAGAAGGAGCAGAGCTTATGCCGTGCGGCGGGCTGCCTTGGCGTCGTCCGAGCGCAGCATTTCGATCTGCTGCAGGTAGCTGCGGTCCAGACCGGTGACGTACTCGCCGGAGAAGCAGGACGTGTCGAAGTGCTTGATCTTCTCGTTGCCGTCCTGCACGGCCCAGACCAGATCGGCCAGATCCTGGTAGATCAGCCAGTCGGCGCCAAGCATCTTTTCCACTTCTTTCTCGCTGTGGCCGGAAGCCACCAGCTCCGATGCGGCCGGCATGTCGATGCCGTACACGTTCGGGTAGCGTACCGGCGGCGCGGCAGAGGCGAAGTAGACGTTCTTCGCGCCGGCATCGCGTGCCATCTGGATGATCTGGCGCGATGTGGTGCCACGCACGATCGAGTCGTCCACCAGCAACACGTTCTTCTTGCGGAACTCCAGCTCGACCGGATTGAGCTTGCGGCGCACGGATTTCACGCGCTCGCCCTGCCCCGGCATGATGAAGGTACGCCCGATGTAACGATTCTTGACGAAGCCCTCGCGGAACGGCACACCCAATGTTTCGGCCAGGGCGCTGGCAGCAGTGCGGGCTGTGTCGGGAATCGGGATCACCGCCTCGATACCATGATCGGGGCGCTCGCGCAGGATCTTCTCGGCCAGCTTCTGGCCCATGCGCAGGCGCGCCTTGTACACCGACACGTTTTCGATCATCGAATCGGGACGGGCCAGGTAGACGTACTCGAAAATGCACGGCGCATGCGTCGCACCATCGGCGCACATACGCGTGAACAGCTGGCCGTCTTCGGTAATGAACACCGCTTCGCCCGGCGCCACGTCGCGCAGGCGCTTGAAGCCGAGGATATCGAGCGCCACCGACTCGGAGGTCACCGCGTATTCGCGACCTTCCGCGGTGACGCGCTCACCCAGCACCAGCGGGCGAATGCCATTCGGGTCGCGGAACGCCAGCAGGCCGTAGCCCAGCACTAGCGCAATGCACGCATAGCCACCGCGTGCGCGTGCATGCACACCGGCGACGGCCTTGAACATGTGATCGGGCGTCAATGCCATGCGGTCCTGGATCTGCAGCTCGTGCGCGAGCACGTTGAGCAGCACTTCCGAATCCGAATCGGTGTTGATGTGGCGGCGATCGTCTTCGAACATCTCGCGGCGCAGGGCCTCGGTATTGACCAGGTTGCCGTTGTGCGCGAACGCAATGCCATAAGGCGAATTGACGTAGAACGGCTGCGCTTCGGAAGAGCCTTCCGAACCGGCCGTGGGATAACGGCAGTGACCAATGCCGATGCGGCCGCGCAGCGGCATCATCGTGGTCTGACTGAACACGTCACGCACCAGGCCATTGCCCTTGTGCAAACGCAGTCGCGCACCGTCCACGGTGGCGATGCCGGCGGCGTCCTGGCCACGGTGCTGCAGCACCGTCAATCCGTCATAGAGCGACGATGCCACCTCGGTGGTACCGACTATGCCGATGATTCCGCACATGGTTGTTGCCTACTATTGAACTTGAAGAGGGTCGGGTCGATTGCTCGCGCCGTCCGAATTTGGCGTCGCGGGAACGGGTTGTGCCGAATTCTGTTGCTGCGGATACGGCTGGGCCTGGGGTTGGAATGTCTGGGCGCCAAACGGCGAACCCTGCTTCAGCTTTTCCATCCAGTTGTTGGGCAATTGATTGGGCATCTGCTTAGGCAGCTGAAAGTCCTTGGGCAGCTGAAAATTCTTCATGTCGATCTGCGGCACCTGCACCTTGTCCAGCAACTCGCCCGACTGCGCCACATAGTGGTTGACGTTCGCCGGCACCCGAGCGCCAAGCCAACCTGCCAACCCCTGGAACTGCGGCACCAGATTGGACTGTCGCCACCAGGATTCATGCACCAGCGCTGTCAAACTGAACAGGAACACCATAAATGCCACGATCAGCGCACCACGCGCAAAACCGAACACCATGCCCAGCATGCGATCCATGCCCGAAAGGCCGGTACGCCACATGATTCGGCTGATGATGGCGCGAATGATAGCGCCAACGATCAGCACACTCATCAGCACGCCGCCGTAGCCGATGAACAGCCGCGCCGTCGGCATCGACAGATACTGGCCAAGCCACGCTGCCACGGACGGACCGAAAGCCCAGGAAGCCCAGAACGCGGTTGCCCAGATCACCAGCCCCAACATCTCTGAAATGAGGCCTCGAAACAGTCCTATCAAGACTGAGATGCCCAGAATGCTCAGAATGATCCAGTCGACCCAATTCATCCGCCGCTACCCCCTGTCCTTGGCGATTCGGCGTTCAGGGCGCGCTGACCACGTTGCCGCTGATGCCGAGCTTGGTTTTGATCTGGTCACGAATCCGCACGGCGTCGTCACGCTGTGTCTGCGGGCCGGCACGTACGCGCCATAGCTGCTTGCCGCCAGCATTGACCGTATCCACGTAGCCGTCGAAACCATTGGCACGCAGTTTATCGCGCAACGCATTGGCATCGCCCTGGCTGCCCATCGCGGCCACTTGTACCGCCCAACCGCCGGCTCGCGGCGCGGCGGCCTTGGCCGGTGCGGCAGCGGCGGGAGCTGGAGCGGCCTCATCCTGGGACGGCGTGCTGGCTCCTGCTTCCAGGCGCGCCGGCGCCCCCGGAATGGCCTGGGTGATCTTCAGACGCGCCGCTTCGGCCGCGGCGCGCGATTCGAACGGACCGGCGGTGACCAAGGTCAGCGACTTGCCCGCCTGGTTGATCGGCTTGCTGGTCACTGGATAACCCAAGCCACGTACACGTTGCATCAGGCTCTGCGCGCTGGCACTGGAGCTGTAAGCGCTGAGGTTGAGCATGAAATGACCATGTGCCGCGGTCGCCGGCGCCTCCTGCTGCGTCGCCGCCGGGATCACCGGCGCCTGCGCGGCCGGCTTTGGTGCGGCTGCGGCCGGCGCACCTGGCTTCTGAATCTTGACCGCCGGCTCATTGGCCGGCTTGGTCTGTGCCGGGATCACCGGCTGCGCGGAACCGGGACGGGTCACCGTGGTGGGCTCGGGCTTCTGTCCGGCCTGCGGGTCGGTTTCCACATCGCGCGGGCGGTTGGAACCGATATTCACGGTAGCCAACTGGTCGGAGCTGGCCGGCACGGCCGTACCGGACACCGCCGGCTTGGGCGCCGCCGCTGCACTGCTGCCGGGCGCCACGCCAGGCGTCAGGCTCATGGTCTTGGTCTGCATGTCGCGATCGGGCGCAGGCGGGATAGCCAGGTCCACCGCTTTGTCGCCGCCGGTCGCCGGCGGGTTGCTGGAGAAAAACATCGGAACAAATATCACCGCCAAGGCAAACAGGACGGCGGCTCCCAGCAGGCGTGTTTTCAAGTCGGACTCCAATGCAACCGGCACACAACGGGCGCGATTATAGCCGGATGCACGCCGGCCCCGCCCGTGGCCCGTTACGCGGATTCAGCCAGCACTGCACTAGCCACGAAAAACGAGCCAAAAGCGAGCACCCGATCGCCCGGCTGCGCGACCGAACGCGCCGCAGCCAGCGCCTCACCCACACTCTCGTGTCGGTCGACCTTTGCGTCGGGCAGGACGGTACGAACACGGTCGGCCACCGCGTCGGCCGAAAGGCCGCGCGGCGTGTCCCGATCCAGCCCGGCCACATGCCAATGTGCGATGCGCTCGCCCAGTGCGGCGATGACGCCGTCGACATCCTTATCCGCCAATGCACCATAGACCGCATGCACGCGACCACCCCGGCTACGGTTCAGCCACTGCGCCAGTGCGCGCGCGGCCTGCGGGTTGTGGCCCACGTCGACGATCAGCTCCGGGTCGCCACCCAGCGATTGCAGCCGCGCGGCGATCTGTACCTGGCGAAGGCCCTTGGCCGCGATATCGGCAAAAACTTCCCTGTGCTGCCACGGCTCGTTGCCCGGCAGCGCGTACAGGGCAGCGATGGAGGACGCGGCATTGGCGTATTGCACGGGCGCGGCCAGTGCGGGATCGGGCAGGTTCAGCACCGTGCCATCGCTGTGGATCCAGCGCCAACCGTCTGCATCGCGCTGTACACGAAAATCGATCCCCGCACGCTGCACCTGCGCGCCTAGAGCGTGCAGCGTATCGAGCAGGCCCGCGGGCGGTGCATCCTCACCGACGATAGCCGGGCGCCCTGCCCGCGCAATACCGGCCTTCTCCCGGCCGATGCTGTCGCGGTCGTTACCCAGCCAGTCCATATGATCGAGATCGACCGTGGTAATCACCGCAACATCGGCGTCGACGATATTGATGGCGTCCAGACGACCGCCCAGCCCCACTTCCAGTACGGCGACATCCAGCCCGGCGCGGGCAAAGATATCCAGCGCGGCCAGCGTGCCGAACTCGAAATAGGTCAGCGGCAGTTCGCCGCGCGCCTGCTCGATCCGCTCGAAGCTGGCCACCAGCCGCTCATCGCTGGCGTCCGCGCCGTCGACACGGATGCGCTCGTTGTAATGCAGCAGGTGCGGCGAGGTGTAGCAGCCGACCTGCAAGCCGGCCGCTCGCAGCATGGCCTCCAGGAAAGCCACGGTGGACCCTTTGCCGTTGGTCCCGCCCACGGTAATGACATGACGCGCCACGCGCGGCGCGCCCATACGGCGCCATACCTCGCTGACCCGGTCCAGACCCAGCTCGATGCTGCGTACGTTGACGCGTTCCTGATACTCCAGCCATTGAGCAAGCGTGCGTGACATGTAGCCTTCTCTGCGTCAAACCGTTAACGGGCGCAGCCAGAAACGTAACCGGTGTTCGCTCTGCTCGCTGTCGCCCAGCTCGGTCCATTTTAGCGTGCAAAACATCGCGTCCTGCCGCTCGTAGCCGCGCTTGTGCCAAAACATGTCGTTGCTGCGATAGTCCGTTGGCCGGCGAGGATCGTCAATGGGACGCTCGATCGCGCAAAAGGCGGTCATCGCATAGCCACCCAGATGTTGCGCATGGGCCTCGCGTTCGTCGAAAAAGCGATGCCCCAGACCTTGCCCACGATACGCCGGCTGCAAGACGGACTCGCCGAAGTAATAAACGTCATCCACTGCGATGCCCCGCGCTCGAAATGGCTGATGAAATGCCTCGCCATCGTCCGATAGAGGGATACCCGTCGACGCGCCCACCACCTTGGCACCGTCCAGCGCCAGCACGAACACGCTGCGCGACGAGGCCGCATAGGCCTCCAGATAACGCCGCTCATAGGCGTCATCGCCTTCGTAGAGATAGGGATAATCGCGAAACACTTCGATGCGCAGGCGCGCCAGGTCGTCGACATACGGCGCCACCGCCGAGCCGACGCAGGTGACGACGCGAACGCTCATGCTCCGCCGACCTGGGCAATCCAGTCGTTGAGATTGTAGTAATTGGTCACGCGCGTGATGCGGCCGCCGTCGATGTCGAAGAACGCGCCACCGGGCAGCACATAACGCTGCCCCCTGGCCGGCGGCAACCCCTCGTCATCGGCAAGATACTCGCCGTGCACCACGTATTCGGTCGCAGCACGGCGGCCATCGGCCGATACCATGATCACGATGTCCTTGAGCTGTTCCCGATAGCTGCGCTGCATACGCGCGAGAAATGCCTCGAATGTGTCGCGGCCATGCTCGCGCGGCCCCTGATTGATATCGTGGGCCACATCGTCGCTCAGGCATTGGAGCATCCCGGCCCAGTCGCCGCTGTTGAATGCGGCGTAATACTGGGCGATCAACGTTTGCGTATCGGACATCGGCGCGCTTCCCTATGGACTCCAAGCGCGCAGTTTAAGCCATCGGGCGCTTACCAGTGGATGCCCGTTGCGCGCAGCGCCCAGTACATCCCAAATGCAGTCCAGAACATCTTCTTCAGCATACGCCCGGCCAGGAGCGCGGCCAGTACGCCGAGCAGCAGCGGCAGGTATTTATCGAACGTGCTGCGTGTGTCGTTGACGGTTTGCATGACGGTATCTCCCGCACCCCCATGGTGCTGGGAGAATGATGCGAAATTCGCGGGAGCGGCGGCAGCGGCGGACGTCAAGTGTTGGGAGTGACAGGCGTCATGCCTGGCTAGTCTGGAAAAGCGTCTTTTCTGCAAACCCGGCTTCAAGGAGCCTAAAAACCTTTCCTACTCGTCATCCCGGCGCAGGCCGGGATCTATTCCTCTGCGCAGATGCTTGCCATATGTCGCCTGACAAGCAGGAGTCGAGGAATGGATCCCGGCCTGCGCCGGGATGACGATGGATACGGAGGTTCACTCCAGAACTTCTTTTCAATCGCGGTTACTGCTGCCGATTCAACCGCAGCGCATTGCTGACAACCGAAACAGACGACAAGCTCATCGCCAAGGCAGCAAACATCGGTGACAACGTCACACCCAACCACGGATACAGCACACCCGCGGCCAACGGCACACCCACGGCGTTGTAGACAAAAGCGAAGAAAAGGTTCTGGCGAATGTTTCGCACCGTAGCTTGCGACAGGGTCAATGCACGCCCGATCGCCCCAATATCCGCCTTCATCAAGGTCAACTGCGCACTATGCATGGCGATGTCCGTTCCACTGCCCATGGCGATGCCGATATCCGCCACCGCGAGGGCCGGCGCATCGTTGATGCCATCGCCAGCCATGGCGACGCGACGTCCCTGCTTGCGCAATTGATCGATCACTTCGGCCTTGCCCGTTGGAGATACCTGGGCATGCACATCGTCGATACCGAGTTGACGTGCTACCGCCTGCGCCGTCGCAAGGTGATCGCCGCTCAACATGACCAGGTGCAAGCCACGATCACGCAACGAGGCGAGCGCCTCGACAGCGTTCTTGCGAATGCGATCGGTGATCGCAAGCAAGGCATTCGCCTGCCCATCCCGAACGAGCACCACGACCGTTGCGTCACCATCGCGACATGCCTGGACCTGTGCACGCGCGTCATCACTGAACACAGCACCTAGCGTCTCGACCCAGGCCGTGCTTCCAAGCGCAACCACACGACCGTCGATCTTGCCGCGTACACCGCCACCGGCCACCGCCTCGAAATCCTGCACGTCCGGCAAGCTCAAGTTCGCCTGTTCTGCGGCAGCCAACAAGGCATGCGCCAGCGGGTGTTCGCTGGAACGCTCGAGCGCCGCGGCCATGGCCAGTACGTTGTCTCTCGTCTCCTGGCCCAAGGTCACTATGCGATCGAGTGACGGCTTGCCCTCGGTCAAAGTACCGGTCTTGTCCAGCACCAGCGTATCGATGCCACGCAAGGCTTCGATCGCCGCGGCGTCCTTGAACAATACGCCTTCGCGTGCTGCTCGGCCGCTGGCCACCATGATCGAAATCGGCGTAGCCAAGCCCAGCGCACAGGGACAAGCAATGATCAGCACGGAGACCGCAGCCAACATCGCATGGACGAAGCGTGGCGAGGGCCCAAGCCACCACCAACTCGCGAATGCCAGTAACGCTGCGACGATCACGAGCGGCACGAACCAGGCTGCCACCTTGTCGGCCAGGCGCTGCGACGGCGCCTTGCTTCGCTGTGCCTGCGCGACTTGCGCGACGATCTGCGCCAGCAGAGTTTGCGCACCCACCTTTTCTGCACGCATGACCAGGGCGCCTTCCTGGTTGACCGTACCACCGGTCAACCCATCGCCCACCGCCTTGACGACCGGCAAGGGCTCACCGGTCAGCATCGATTCGTCGACATGACTGGCCCCTTCGAGCACGACGCCGTCGACCGGCAGTTTCTCACCGGGGCGCACGCGCAACCGATCACCCTGGCGCACCTGATCGAGCGGCACATCATGCTCGCCATGCGCATCGATGCGTCGCGCGGTCTTGGGTGCAAGACCCAGGAGAGCCTTCAAGGCATCGCTACTGCGGCGACGCGCGCGCGCTTCCAGCACGTCACCCAATGTCACCAGCGTGACGATGACCGCGGCGGACTCGAAATACACCGGTGCGCGACCATGCGCATCGAGCGTACCCGGCGGAAACAAACCGGGAAGACACAATGCAACCACGCTGTAGACCCAGGCCACGCCCGTTCCCAACGCAATCAAAGTGTACATATTCGGTCGCCATGGGCGCAGCGAGTGCCAGCCCCGCGCGAAGAAGCTTGCACCACCCCACAGCACGACCATACTTGCCAGCAACGCCTCGCCCCAACTCGCACCGATATCCCACGGCGAGGGCCAGTGCCAACCGAACAGATGCGGCCCCATCGACACGGCCACTACCGGCAGCGTCAAGCCGATCAATATCCACAGGCGACGCATCATCGCCACTGCTTCGCCATCGTCACCGGCATCCGCGCTTGGCAGCATCGGTTCGAGCGCCATGCCGCAGATCGGACAATGCCCCGGCCCCTCCTGCTCGATTTCGGGGTGCATCGGGCAGGTGTAGATGGCGCCCGGAGGCGCGGACTCGGCCTCATCTTGCTTGGGCTGCAGATAACGATCCGGCTCGGCGACGAACTTTTCCTTGCAGCGCGCGCAACAGAAATAGAACGTCTGGCCGGCGTGATCAGCCGTATGCTTGGCCGTCGCTATATCGACGGTCATGCCGCAGATCGGATCGGTCGCCTGCGCTGGAACATGTTGATGAGCACCACAGCAACTGTGCGTAGCGCTCATTCGGCAACGTCCTCATCGACCAGCGCACGCAGGATCGGACACTTGTCCGGCGAACCATGTCCCGGGCAGGCATCGACCAATTGCTCCAGACCGTTGCGCACACGCGTCAGCTCGGCGATCCGTGCATCGATCGCCGCCAGACGCTGTTCCGCGCGCTGCTTTACCGCCTTGACTCCGCGATGACGGTCGGCGGACAAGGCCAGCAGATCGCGAATTTCCTCCAGGGTAAAACCCAGATCCTTGGCGCGACGAATAAAGCGCAGCTGCCGCACCGCGCCCTCGTCGTAACTGCGATAACCCGACGCCCTCCGCTCCGGCTCGGGCAACAAGCCCTCGCGCTCGTAGTAGCGGATGGTGTCGATAGCCACGCCGACGCGCTTGGCGACGGCACCGATGGTGAGAGTGGGGTTTGCGTTCATGGAGCCAAGTCTAGACCATTGATCAAGGTCCAGAGTCAACCCCTTCCCCATTCGAGAACGCCCGCGCTATTTACCTTGAGTCAGCGGCAAAACTCGCTCGCGAAGCACCTTGTACTCGGCATCCACCACTTCCTGGTTCGGGTCATGCCCGGAATGCTCCAGCAGCACCCAGCCTTTCTCTGGCGCTTTGATGCTCTCGTAATACTGACCAGCCATCTCCGGCGGTGCCAGCAGATCGTGTGCGCCTTCGACAAAGAACATCGGAATAGCGAAATCCGTGCCCAGCTTCGGTAGGTCGACGTGTGACAGCATGCCGTCGCCGTGCATCCCGACGAAATTCAAGAAGGAATAATCTTCGCCGGCAGCGTAGTCTTCTTCGGCCTTGGCGGTCGTGTAGGCCGGTGCTCGATGCCAACTATCAGGCGGCGGCAAGGTGACCTTTGCTTCGTATTTTCGAATGATCCGGCGCACTTTCCCGAAACTGCGTGGATCGGTCCACGGCGGCGATCCGACCTGGTTGAGCACGGCGAGCGAATCTTTGTCGTTTTCTTTTGTAGCTAGCGCCATGAGCTTTTTATAGCTCGCCGCCTGGGTCGCTACCGAATTGACTACCTGGGACGTACCCACGTACGCGTAAAACAGTTCCGGATGCGCCTTGACCATGTGCACGGCAAGGATCGAGCCCCAGGAGCTGCCCCACAAGATGACCTTGCGCTTTCCGTATCGCTTGGCAAGGTAGGCAGCCAGTTCGTTGCCGTCTTGCGCCATCCGCTCGATGGTCAGTTTTTCATCTGGCGCCGGCGGACTGCGGCCATAGGTCATGCCCGATCCGCGCTGATCCCACTGAACGACGATGAAGTCACGCTGGCCAGCGCCGTAGACGCTATCGGAAATGCCGCTGAGGGGATTGCCGGGGCCGCCGCTGATGAAGAGAAGAACCGGGTTGGCGCAGCTATCTCCCTTGGCCGTCACCCACTGCTCGATGCCGCCGATGACGACAAAGCCAGCATCGTCGACCTTGGCCGGCTTGCCCCTGCACGAGGGCGAAAGGCTTTCGTTGCGTGCCGCACTGTGTGCAGGCGCATCGGCGGACATCGAAAATGATCCGCACACAACGAATGCCAGCCCCAGGGCCAGCGCGATCCCTTTCATCATGATGTATTCCCACGTCATGGCTGGCATGCCATGTGAGACGGAATATATCCCGGTTGCGAATAAAGGCCTCATCTGCGGGCAACATCGCTACCCTGGCAGATTGCGTCTGGCGGCCCATTCGGATCTCCGCCAGACGCAACCTGCCGATACGCAGCTCCCACCGCTTGCATTACCAGCGCATGCGGAACCCGAGCGTGCCATTCAACGCATGGCTGTCGCCGAAGTTATCCAGCCCCGTCTGCGCCTGCACTTCGCCATACACGGAGTAACGACCGTCGGCCCAATCCAGCGAGCCGCCCAGACCAAAGCCGCCCCAAAGCCGCTCGTTGCGGGTGGTGAAGTCGGTGCCGGCCACGGCCACGCGCGAACCATCGCCGAGAGTCCGGTACAAGTTGGCAATGGCGTACAAGTGCGTCGCGACTGAGCCGTACGAGCCCTGGTGGGCTTGGCGATAATCGATCGTCACGCCGAGGCGCCCGGTCGTCGTGCCGCTCTGCTTCTGCGACACCTGTGCGCCGAAGGCATCGGTGAAGTTGTCGAACTCGGCATTGCCATAGCTCACCTGCGCCTGCGGCACGAGCGACCATTGATCGCCCAGGCGCAACCGCTGCCCCACTTCCACACCCGCGACGTAGCCGCTGCCCTTGTTGTCGTCCTTCAGCAGCTGCGCGAGCGTGGTTGAACGCAGGTCGGTATCGAAGCTCGTCCAGCGAACCTGGCCGTCGACATAGAAGTTGTTCTCGCCATACCACGTGAGCGAGCCGCCTACGCCATAGGCATTGGTCTTGAGCCGGCCTTGCCCGTAGATGGAACTCGCATTCGACTGATAGCGACCGTATTGCAGCGTGCCGCCGGCAACCAGCTTGCCGCTTTCGCCTTCGCTCACCGTGGCGTCGATACCCGCCTCGGACTTCCAGGCCGAGATGTCGTAGTTCGTACCGCTGGTGGTGATGTCCGGCTTGATCGTCTGGTCGCCACTTTCCACGCGCATCCACAGGCCTTCGCCGGGACTCATATTGTCCGCGACTTCGTCACCTGCCCAGACGCGGTTGCCGGTGCGCTGGAACAGGCTCTCCGGTGCATTGATCTGCTGCAGGATGCCGGCATAGGCCTCGTACAACGGCACACCGGGCTGATACAGCGGCGGCGTGGTTGTGGTGCCCGAACCGTCGAGCAAGGCCGAACGTAGATACCAGTCGCCATCGCTCGGGTTCGCATCCGTACCCTTGTAGAGACGATACGCATAGGCGCCTGCAACCACCGCCTGGTCGCCCTGGAACACGTAGTCGCCCTGCAATGCAAAGCTGCCGTTGGACGCGCCCTGCACATCGATCAGCTTGATGCCTTGCGTGGTCTGTGCACCTGCACCACCGACGTTGTTCACGTGCACCGTGGTGTTGCCCGAGGTGCTGCCGGCAACTACCAACTGATCCGTGGCCGAGCTGTCGTCGCCAAGCGCAGTGTTGAAATTCAACGTACCGCCCTGCCCGACGTAGTCGCCCTTCACCGTCAAGGTGGTGCCAGGCGCGGTGCCGAAATTCACCGTACCCGCATGGGTAAGCGAAGCCACCGTCTGTGCATGGCCGCCCAGGTCCAGCGTGCCGGCCTGTTGCACCGTAAATGCAGACGATGCATTGAACGCGCCATCCACCGCCGCACTCAAGCTACCTGCGCTTACCGTGGTGGCACCGCTGTAACTCGACGCGCCACCCAATACCAGCGTACCGGCGCCAGTCTTGGTGAGGCTGCCGATGCCACCGATGCCGCTATTGAACGTGAGCGTGGTGCCGTCATCGGTGTCGATGGTGGCCGCGCCACCCAGTCCTATCGTGCGGCTCGTCGCAAAGCTGCCAGTAGTGTGCAGCGTTGCATCGTCGATCGAGAGACTGCCCGATGCCAGACCGAGGTTGCCGTCGTTTGCCACCTGCAGCGTACCGGCGTGGACATCGGTGCCGCCGCTGTATGTGTTGGCGCCGGTGAGTACGAGAGTACCCAGGTCGTCCTTCACCAACATGGCGCTGCCAGTCAGTGCAGAGTCGATGGTGGCAGTCATGCCGGTTCCAGCAGCAGTGCCGTCGCCCACACGAATGGTAGCGGCGCTGCCCGTCAGTTCGATGGAGCCGCCTGTGAGGTGATAGCCATCGGTCTGGAACTGCATGCCCGATGCGCTCACCTGCCCGTTGGCGTCATCCACCGTCACCGTACCCGCGGTACCGCCGAAGACGGCAAACGATCCGTTGGAATACGGCGCATTGATGGTGCCGGTTGCCTCGGTCCAGGAGTCGTTGTCCGCCAGTCGCCATGTGCCGTCGCCACCATTGATCGCGCCATCGTTGGCGTGACCTGGGCCATCCCAGAAGCTGAGCGTCAGTCCTTGCGTGCTCACCAGATTGACCTGATTGGCCAACGAAGTCTGCACGAACACATCCGTGCCGGGCAGCGTGCCCAGCGAAAGCCCGTTGTCGGTCAGCGTGCCGTCATAGCTGAAGATTCGGTACACACCGGCACCGAAGCTGCCACCTGCCGTAGTCGCCACATTGAGCGTGCCGTCCAGGGTGAGATTGCCATGCACCACGGTGAGGTCGTTCGATGCACCGCCCGGCGTGCCGGCCTGACCGAGCTCGTAGTTGAGCGTCGAGTTCGCTCCAAGCGCCAGGTTGCCATTGATGGTGAGCGTACCGGCCGCTCCCGCTGCTGCACCCGGGCTCAGCGTGCCCCCATCGGCAATCGTCACGTCGCCGCCGATGATGCCCGTGCCGCCAATCGTGCCGCCGCTCTGCACCGTCGTCGCGCCGGTAGCGGCCGTCTGATCGCCATTGATCAACAACGTGCCGCCCTGCACCGTGGTTGCACCGGTATAGGTGTTAACTCCGGTCAGCACCGTCGTACCGCTGCCAACCTGCGTCAAACCGCCCGTGCCGGAGATCTGGCCGTCGAACGCATGGACGTCCGAACGATTGAAGGCCAGCGTACCGTTGTCGGCGACATCGCCGAGTATCGAGCCGGTCGTACCACCCTCGCCCAACTGCAACGTGCCGCCGCTGATGGTCGTATTGCCGGTGTAGGTGTTGTCACCGGCCAGCACCAGGGTGCCCAGGTCCGTCTTCGTCAGACCATCGGTTCCCTGCAGCTCGGAGGCGATCGTTGCCGTCATGCTCGCGCCGAGCGTCGTGCCATCGCCTACGCGAATCACCGGCGCGTTACCGCCGGTACCTACCAACGCAATCGGGTCGCCTTCCACGCGGTAGCCGTCGGTCGCAAACTGCATACCCGAGGTGTTGATCGCACCCAAACTGGTATCGACCGTCACCGTGCCGGCCGCGCCAGCGAAGATTGCAAAGGTGCTGTCCTGGTACGAGGCGTTGATCGAACCATTGAGGTTCGTCCAGTTGTCGTTACCTGCGGTGTTCTGCCAAACGCCGTCGCCACCCTGCACTTGACCGTCGCCGCGCGCACCGTTGCCATCCCAGAAATTAACGCTCAGGCCGTTGGTATTGACCAGATTCACCTGCTGCGCGATTGAAGTTTGCAGGAAATAGTCCGGCGAAGGCACCGAACCGATGCTCAGGCCGTTATCGGTCAACGTGCCGCCGTAGCTCATGATCCGATAGATACCCGGATCGAACGAACCGCCCGAGGACACTGACACGTTGAGGTTGCCGTCGAGCGTGAGATCGCCGCCCACCTGCACCAGGTCATTGAGCGGACCGCCCACGACATTGGCCTGACCGAAGTCGACGTTGAGGTTAGACGCGCCGCTCATGGCGAGGCTGCCCTTGATGGACAGCGTACCCGGAGCCGTGCCGACATTGCCGGGACTGAGCGTGGCGCCATCGGCTAGATTGACGTCACCACCGATAACGCCCATGCCACCCAGCGTGCCGCCGGCATCAACCGATGTCGCGCCCGTTGCCGCCGTCTGGTCGCCATTGACGATCAGGCTACCGGCACGAACGGCCGTCGGACCGGTATACGTATTGGCGCCCGACAGCACCGTGGTACCGCTGCCCTGTTGCTCCAATGAGCCGCTACCGGAAATCGCCCCTGCAAACGCTGACGTATCGCTCCGATCGAAAACCAACGTACCGTTGTCGACGATATTGCCGATCACCGAACCGGCCGTGCCACCGTTGCCTAGCTGCAAGACGCCGCCCGAGATCGTCGTGCCACCGGTGTAAGTGTTGTTGGCGGCAAGAACCAGCGCGCTGCCGCCATTCTTGGTCAATGCGCCCGTACCGCCGATCGCGCTGGACAGCGTCAAGTCGCCCTGCGTATTGAACGTGCCGCCTCCGTTGCCCAGTGTCACATTGCGTGCGGACGTGAACGCCGCGGTGTTCAGCAGGGTGCCGCCATCGAGCGATAGCGCACCGGAGGCATCACCGAGGTTGGCATCGCTGGATACCGAAACCGTACCGCCATCGATGGCCGTGCCGCCGGCGTACGTATTGGCGCCACCCAAGGTCAACGTACTGGAGCCAATCTTGGTAAGCGCACCGGCGCCCACAATGGCGTGTGTGAGATTCAGGTCATCCTGGGTATCGAACGTCGCACCGCCTTGATTGATCGTGATGTCGCGCGCGATAAGGAATGCCCCGGTATTGCGCAGCGTGCCGCCATCGAAGCTGAGCGTGCCCGCGGCAAAACCAAGACTGGAATTGCGCGATACCTGCAGCACACCGCCATTGATCGCGGTACCACCGGTATAGGTATTGGTGCCCTCGAGCACCAGCGTACCGAGATCGTCTTTCTCCAATCCACCCGTGCCGATCAGCGCCGAGCCGATGACCGCCGTCATGTTCGCACCCGCCGCAGTACCGTCGCCCACGCGGATGATCGCCGTTCCGCTGTTGAGCGTGATGGCATCGCCGATGACGTTGTAACCGCTCACCGCAAACTGCATGCCCGAACTAGTCACCGCACCCAGGCTGCCATCGACCGTCACCGTACCGGCCGTACCCATGAAGATGCCAAACTGGCCATTGGCATAGGGCGCATTGAACTGTCCCGTCTGGTCGGTCCAGTTGTCATTGCCCGCAGCGCTCTGCCAGACACCGGTGCCGCCATCGACGGTGTTGTTCGCGTGGCCGTTGGGGCCATCCCAGAAGTTGAGCGACAGGCCATTGCTGTTGAGCAGGTTGACCTGATTGGCCACCGACGTCTGCACCTGGAAGCTGCCGGCCGGCGTGCTGCCGAGCGTCAGGCCCTCGTCATTGAGCGATCCGTCGTAACTGATGATGCGATACAGACCGGGGCCAAAACTGCCGCCCGGCGTGGCCGATACATTGAGCGTGCCATCCAGCGTAAGGTTGCCATGCACCACGGTCAGATCGTTGAGCGTGCCGCCGACCACGTTGGCCTGGCCGAACTGGTAGTTCATCGCCGAACCGCCGCTCAGCGCCAAGCTACCGTTGATGGTCAGCGTACCGGCGGCTCCCGTATCGCCGGGACTCAGCGTGCCGCCATCGGCAATCGCCACATCGCCGCCGATCGTACCCTTGCCGCCCAGCGTGCCGCCGATCTGTGCCACGGTGGCGCCGGTCGCGGCCGATTGATCGCCGTCGATCAGCAGCATGCCGGACTGCACTGTCGACGAGCCCTTGTAGCTGTTGGCCGCCGTCAACACCGTCGTGCCGCTACCGCTCTGTGTCACGCCGCCGTTACCCGAAATCGAGCCGGCAAACGTATAGACGTCCGAACGATCGACCGCCAACGTGCCGTTGTCGACCACGTTACCCACGATGGAGCCGTTCGCACCGCCATTGCCCAGCTGCAGCGTACCCGCGCTGATCGTCGTGCCTCCGGTATAGGTTTCGGTAGAAGTCAGCACCGTCGTACCGGTACCGGACTGCACCACGTCGCCGGCGCCGGAAATGGTGCCGGCCAGCGTCATCGTGTCGGAGCGATCGAAGCCCAGCGTGCCGGCCGTGTCGACGATGATGGTCGCGCTGGCAATCGAGCCGGTGGTGCCGCCGTTACCCAACTGCAGCAGACCGTTATTAACCACGGTGTTGCCGCTGTAGGTATTGGTACCGGTCAGCAACCAGGTGCCCGCATCGTTCTTGGCCAACGTGGTAATGCCACCCGAACCGTCGATGATCGTGCCACCCATCGTGTTGTTGCCGGTATTGGTGCCACCGAGGCCGAGCGTACGATTGCCGTTGCCGGCATAGGCTGCCGAACCGGTATTGCTGAAAACGATCGCGCCCGTACCGGACGATTCGATCACGCTGCTCCCCGTCGACAACGTAAACAGACGGTCGGTCGTGTCGCCGGTGCCGGTGTAGCGCAACGTCGCGCCGCTGCCGATCACCAGATTGGCAGCGGCATTCGACGAGGAGCCGATACTGCTTGCCTGGCCGCCATTGTTGAGATGATCCACGCCAAGCACACCGCCGGTGATGGTAGTGACGCCGGTATATGTGCTGGCCGCGTTGCGCAGGATCCATGTGCCGGTGCCGGTCTTGCTGAGCGACGTTTTGCCCGTGCCATTGTCGGTGATCTGCAAGGCCAGACTGTTATTGTCGGCACTGGTGCCGGTGAGCGTAACCGTCTGCGCCGAGTTGGCGGCGCCGCTGAACGCGATTGCCGCGGTATTGGTGAACTGCACCGCACCCGTGCCAGAAGCATTCAGCGCACTGGCGGCCGCTCCAAGAGTGAACAGGCGATTGGTGGTATTGCCTGCGCCCACGTATTGCAGCGTGCCCCCGTTGAGCACGAGGTTGCCAGCGGTATTGCTTGACGCGCCGATGGAACTGGCAGCGCCTCCGTCGGCAAGTACGTTCATCTCGAGCGTGCCGCCGTTAACGGTAGTGGTGCCGGTATAAGTGCTGCCCGCACCGGACAAGTACTGGATGGCCGCGCCACTTTTCACCAGATTGCCACTGCCGGTAATGGTGCCGGCGTAGGTGGCACTGGTCACCGCATTGCTGCCGCTCGTCACGGTGAGCGTGGTGCTGCTGAGGTTGCCTAGGTCAATGTTGCCACCCGTGGTACCACCGCCGGAAAGGTAGCTGACCTGGGTATTGAAATCGTTGAGGTCCAACTGTACGCCGGCGGTGTTGTCCAGGAGCATGTAACCGCTGCCAAAGGCATTGGTTGTCCCAGCAACCAGGGTGCCGCCGCGAATGTAAGTACTGTTCGCATTCGCATTGGTACCGCTCAAGACCAGCGTACCCAATCCTGTCTTCTGCAACTGCTGGGAACCCACGATCGCTCCGCTGATTCCCAGCGTGGTGGTGGCATTGCTGACGTTGATTCCGGCGATGCCAGTAAGCTGAATTCCGCGGTCGATGTTGACGCTGGCACCGGTATAGATCAGCGAGCCGGACATCATGAGATTGGAAGACAAACTGCTGGACGCACCGATGCCGCTGGGCTGGCCACCGTTCGCCAGGCAATCGGTGGTGATGGTGCTGTTCACAAGCGTGGTTGGGCCGGTATAGCTGTTGCCACAACCGTTCATGGTCTGCGCGTGGCCAGCGATGACCGACACGCCACCCACGCCACTGATGCTGCCCGAGAATGTACCGTTGCCGTTGATCTGCAGTAGACCGCCGGCGCCTACCGCGACGTTGCCAGCGCCATTCAGCCCCGCTACCTGGGGCTGAAAGGTGGATACGTTCAGCGTGGCACCGGCATTGACGGTCATGGGACCGACGCCAAAAGCCTGATTGGAACCGGCCTGCAAGACGCCTGCCGCAACGGTGGTGCCGCCGCTGTATGTGTTAGCGCCGGAAAGCACGAGAGTGCCTGCACCATCCTTGGATAAATTGCCTGTACCCACCACGGTGCCACTATCGGTCAGCGTGGTGCCTGCAGTGTCGACATCGACATGACCGGTGCCCCCAGCGAGCGTGAAACCGCGATCGGTCGTCATCGTGGCGCCGGTGTATTCCAGCCCGCCTCCGGTTTGCAGAATCAAGCTGGAAGGGGCGTTGCTGCCCGCGCCGATGCCGCTCGTCTGGCCGCCGAGGGCCAATATGCCGGTTGACAGCAGCCCATTGCTGACCGTGACTGGGCCGACGAAATCATTGGCCGCATTGGACAGCGTCAGCGTGCCAGTACCTGACTTGGTGAAGCCGGCATCGTCCGGGCTGGTAACCACGCCACTGAAGGTAAGGTTAGTGGTGCCATCTACCTGGATCGTCCGCGACGGACCGCCGTTGACCAGGGTGAAACCGCGATCCGTACTGGCCGTGGCGCCAGTGTAATGCAGCGTGCCGTTCTCGATAATCAGGTTGGACGAGTCGTTGCTCGATGCACCGATCGCACTTGCCGCGCCGCCATTGGCGACGGAGTTAAATGCCAGCACGGCACCGCTCACCGTGGTCGAACCGCTATACGTGTTGGCGCCCAGGAGCGCCACTGCGCCGGTACCTTGGCCGCCCACGATAAAGCTGGTAGCGCCGCCGTTGTCGACCACCGTCGAACTGATATTGAAGGTGCCGGAGCTGTTCTGCAGCACTCCGAGCGGGCTGCCGCCCGCGCCACCGGTGACGGATCCACCCTGAATTGTCTGCGAAGCGGTGCTGGTGGAAGGCGCCACAATGATGCTGCCGTCCACGCTGAGCGTATTGCCAGCGCTCACATTCACGATCGAGCCAGCGGCCGCGGCATATTTGAGGCCACCCAGCGCGACGCTACCGTTCACCGTCCCGAAATACGGTGTGTTGGGGTTGCCGCCCTGATCGCTGACGATGTCGCCGCCTACCCACTGACTGGCGTCGTCCTTGTTCGCATAGTTGGTGAAAGCAGTAATGACGCCACCGGTCACCTGCGCGTAGTCGGTTCCGTTGACCGTAGCCCAGCCACCAAGCGCACCGTCCGCATGCGTAGTGGTCATGGTGGTGCCGGTATTGAAGCCGAAATCGACCAGACCGCCACTGCGATTGATCGCGCCCAGCGAGACTCCCATGCCGCCGGCGCCTGCGGTCGCGCTGATGCGGTTGTTGCCTGCGGTGACGTTGAGGCCATTGAAAGCCTGCGTATTGGCTGCCGTACCGCCCTTGATGGAAAGCGTGCCACCACTCAGATTGAGCGTGGAACTACCGCTGATGATGTTGCTCGCCGGCGCACCTGCCACGGAAAAGTCCAGCGCCAACGTACCGCCGCCGATGGTGGTGGCGCCGGTGTAGGTGTTGGCTCCCGTCAGCGTCTGCGTACTCGCGCCAAGCTTGGTGAAACTGCCGGTACCGCCAATGCTACCGGCATACGACGTACTGCCCGACGTGGCATTGACGGTGAGCGAACCATTGCCCAGATCCACACTGCCGCCGGTGCCCGCCAGCGTAGGCACGATAATGGACTGATCATTGATGTCGAGCGTGCCGCCGTTGACGACCAGGCCTTTCGATGCACCGAACGCATTGGCACTGCCTGCAGTCAGCGTGCCGCTTTGCACCGTGGTCGTGCCGACGTAGGTATTGGCACCGCCGAGGACCCAGTTGCCGGAGCCGTTCATCACCACATTGCCGGTGCCGCTGATGGCACCGGCATAGTTGTTGGTACCGGTATAGCTACCACCCAGGGTTATCGTGGCGCCTGTCGTGAAAACACCTGCGCCCGTAAGCGATAACCCGCCTGTACCATCGTTGGCGATGGTGCTGGCGCCAACCAGGCTGTAGATGCGATTGGTGGACGTTACGCCTCCCGTATAACGCAGCGTGCCATTCTGCAACACGATGTTGCCAGCAGTTCCGGTGCCCAGCGAGCTGGCTGTGCCACCATCGGCCAATACGGGCGCGTACACGGTGATGGTGGTGATGAAGTTGGGACCACCGTAGGTATTGGCGCCACCTAGCGTAATGGCGTGCCCGGCCGTACCGGTATAGGTGACTGGACGCGACGACGTGGGAGCACTGATCACCCCAAGCAGTTCCATGTCGGCCGTGTTGGCGGAGAAATTCTGGCCCGTTGTATTGGCGCCACTCAGCAGGATGTCGCCATTAAGGATCAGCGTGCCGGTACCGATGTTGACCAGCGCCGTACCGCCGCTGGACGTGTTGCCGAAGGTGAAGCCTCGGTTGGACGTGTCGCCGGTGCCGCCATAGTTCAAGGTGCCGCCCAGACCACCGCCAGCGTTCACGACTACGATACCGTTGGCTGCCGTGGTCGGCGCTCCCAGTGAGCTGGCCTGACCCAGATTGCCGATGGACGTGAAGCCATAGGTACCGCCGCTATAAAACACCGTCTGACCGGTGTAATCGTTGGCAGCGTTCCTCATGGTGACGCCACTACTGGCGTCCAGCACGCCAGCGCCCGTAAACCGGGCGTACCCGACACCGGTACCCGCAATGAAAGCGTTAGTGCCGCCCAGCGTCACCACGCGGCTACTGGCCAGCGGTGCGGTAGCGGTGAGGGTCGTTCCAGTGGCCAGGGCAACGCCGTTGCTTGCATTGCCGAGGGCAGCGTCACTGGCGACAGTCAGCTGGCCGAGATTGACATTGACGCCACCGCTGAAAGTGTTGGTTCCACCCAATTGCAGTATGCCACCCGCGTTCTTGGTGAGCCCTGCATTGCCGGCAATGACGGAGTTGATCGTAGCGTTGCCCGAAATGCTGGGCGTCGTACCGGCCAGCGTGAGCGTGCTGCCGTTGAGAATGTAACCGTTCACCGAGAAAGTGAGCGCATTGACGGTGATCGGCGTCGACAACGTCACCGTACCGGCCGTGCCGGCGAAGATGGCGTTATCGAGCGCCGCGTTGTTCCACGCGGTAAAAGGACCGGCGACGCCATCGTTCGCGGCATTCCAATACGCCGACAGCGTATCCCAGGTGCCGGTACCGCCACTGCCCGCCGAGCCACCATTGACGTCCCAGTAACGGTCGGTCGCCAACGTCGCGGGCGCGTACAACGCCGCGAGCGCCGCCAACATACCCAGGCGCAACGTCAACGGTGCGAGTCGCGATGAAGAGCGATCATCCGTGCCGCCTGCACTGGAACGTCCGCGTCCTTTGCCGTGCCTGCCCGTCAGTTCCGACGCCACCACCCATGTATTGAGTGCTGTGGACCAGACGATGCGGAATACTCGGTTCATCACTTTCCCCTGTGGATATCAAACGAATACGGACTTGGCTGGAGACATGGCTGCATGAAGATCCGCCCGGGAGCGGCTCATGCAAGGCAAGCGGTGTGTAGGGACCACGAATGCGGCATGCGACGGATGCGTGCATCGCGCAGGCAAATGACACCCGACAGGTGTGCGAAGGCGATTGCGCGGAATATGGCGGCGAGCTGCCGCACGGCAGGTATTCTGTAAAAACTTACGTAGACAAACGCAATAGAACGCCGCACCCTGTGCCTCCCGATTCCCTGGGGACGCCAGCTCCCTACCCAGGCAACGCGACATGCATCGCTGTTGTCGAGTAGAAAGCCAAGATCATGCGCGAACGCCTGCGGGCGCTGGCTGCCAAGCAAGCCCTCACCACGCGGAATTGCTACGCCCCCGTTCCTGACGTCAATCTTTCGGAAAGTTTATGGGGATGGTGCGTAACGACGATATCCGACTTGTCTCATCAGATTCGTCATTTTGTCTCCGGCATTCCTGATTTGAATATCAGATATAACTCGTACATATGCCATTAGTCACGCGACAGTTATTTACAAAACAGGTCGCCGATCACTATTCCTGTAAGCGGCTTGGATAAACTCCGCCGCTGTCTCGAGCGTGTGCGACAGGGGAAAGTAGTGAGACAAGGGATACGTGTGTCGACGAAGCAGGTTGAAACGCCGCGTGCTCGCTGCTGGCCGACCGCATGATCGTCGGCTCGTCGAGATTTAACCAACCGCAGTACCAACGCGACCGCAAGCTGGCTCAGCAGATCGGGTTCGATCAATACCTGCTGCAGTTGTATCTGGTCGGCTCGAACGAGAGCACGTGCGATGGGCGTCCGATCTTTCTGCGCTCGGGCGATATCTGCCTGTTCGATCTGGCTCGGCCTTTTTCCACCGTTGCAACGGATGGTTCCACCGTATCGTTGGTACTTCCAAGGGGGCCGCTGAATCAGGCAAACCGCGGCAAGAGCCTGCATGGCGTGATCATGCCGGCGGAGCGACCGCTGACACGGATCCTTGCCGATTTTGTTCTGAGCGTGTGTCGAGCGGCATCCGATCTCAACGACCAAGAAGCCTTTGCCGTCGAACAGTCGCTGCTCAGCCTGCTGATCGCGGGGCTGGCCCAGGATAGCTATGCGGTAACACCCGAAGTCAGCACGCCGATGATGCAGATGCTGCGCCAGCAGTTGCTTGAATTCATCGAAGCCAACCTCTACGAGCGCGAACTCGGCCCTGCCCTACTGATGCAACGCCATCAAGTTTCGCGAGCACACTTGTATCGGATATTCGCCGCCGATGGCGGCATCGCCAAGATCATTCGCGACAAGCGGCTTGATGCTGCCTATCGCGAAATTGCCCTGGGCGTAAACGCTGGCGGAAAATCGATTACCGATATCGCGCTGCGACTGGGCTTTTCCAACAGCAGCCAATTCGCGCGCGCGTTTCAACGCCGCTTCGCGATAACGCCCAGGGAAGCTCGCCAGCAAGGTGCTCGCGCCACCCATCCCAGGCCGTCACCGCCGCAGGAGCATACGGTTCGCTATTACCAGGCTGTCGACGATTGGCTCGAAGAGCTGTTCAGCTGATCTGAGCGAAGCGATCTGATCAACTACACCTGGCAAGTCGCCAAATCCGGCTCAGCCGACGCCACGCACAATCAAGCCGAACCCTGCGGCCATGACGATGACGCCGACCGCTCGCGCAACGCGCATGCCGGCCGGCCAGAGCCGTTCGACCGTGATGGCCACCGTCACGGCGGCCATCACGCCAAGGTCCATCACGCCGTTGACGACCAGCACCGCGGTGAAGCCAGCGCAGCATAAGCAGCAATGAATGCCGCGGCGCAGGCCGTCTCGCCACGCGCTGCCGGCGTTCGTCGGCATATCGCGCGCGCATGCCGGAACGTCACGGCAACAAGCCAACAGGTGCGCCTTCCAGGCGGTGAACTGAAGCGCGCCGGCCATCGCCACGACAACACCCGTGGCGACCGGCACGACTCTGGACACCGTCGACTGGTGCATCGCGAGCGCTGCAAACCCTGCACCCAGCAGAAACACAACCACGCCGAGCACGATCCACACCAGGAAATAGCCCATGCCGACCAGCGCGGCAAGTCGGTTGGAATGCAAGCCACGGTAACGCCACAGGACAGGCATGAGCGACGGCAGCATCATCGCCGCCATCATCGCTGTCCACATACCCAGGAATGACGCGGCAAGCGCCGGCCAGCCCTGCCCGCTCATCGGCATCCACGTCATCGACATCGTCCACTCGCCGGGCATCGGCATCGTGCCCATGCCCGACATCGCCGTGCACCCGGCAATCGTGACGGCCGTGCTTGCGGCAAACAGCAGCACGCACGCCGCCCAAAACATGCTTTCATCGCGCCGGGCCGACATCGCTGCTCAGCCGTTGCCGTATTCGTCGTGGCGCCGCCACCAGACACCCGTCTCGTTGCGGCCCTTGGGCGCGCGATCGAGCCATTGATACATGCCCCAGATACCGTCGACGCCGCGCGCGTACGTGGAATACGTGTGATAGATGACGCCCTCCTCCATCACGAAGGTGCTTATGCCGGGACGGTCGCGTGCATAGGTGCTTGGATCGGTGCCACAGGTATCGGCGAACTGCACGACCGGTTCGGGCACCGGTGCGGCATCCATCGCGTGCCCGCCGCGCTGGTAGTTGTATTCGATCTCGCCGTCGCGCTGTTGTTGTTCGGTGAAGGACACATTGAAGTCGAAGTTGAAATCACCGCTGCTCGACGACGCCCAGGGAAAGGTCCATCCCATGCGCTTCTTGTAGGCCTGCAATTTTTCCAGGGGCGCCCGCGACATCGTCCAGAACGCGACATCGTGATGCTGCAAGTGGGTCACGATGCCATTGAAGCTGTCGGCAATCGACGAACACGACGGGCAGCCGGCCTTGTAGTCGGGGCCGAACATGAAGTGATATACGATGAGCTGCGAGCGGCCGCCGAACAGGTCCGCCAGCGAGGCGCCACCTTGGTCGGTCTCGAATCGATAGGACTTGTCGATGCGCACCCAAGGCAACGCCTGTCGCTGCTGCGCCAGCGTGTCATTGCGGCGCGTAAGCTCCTTTTCGGCGTCAAGCAGCTCCAATCGCGCCGCCAGCCATTCTTCACGCGTCCCGGTCGTATGTGTCGTCATAGCCTTCTCCTCTGTTAATGCGGTGGTGGTCGTGAGATAGACTGAACCCGGGCAATCGAACAGTGGGAGTGACAAGTGTGTCGGGATTTCGATGGACTCGCTGATCACGGCCGCGGCGCGCGCACTGGCCTCGGGTGATCCACTAGGCGCACTGAACCGCGTCGCCCTGCGTGACGATGCGCCGGCACTCGCGCTGCGCGGCATTGCGATGGCGCAACTGGGCGATCTCACGCGCGCGAAGACACTCCTGCGTAGCGCCGCGCGCGCATTCGGCCCGAAAGAGCCGGTGGCCCGCGCACGCTGTGTCGTGGCCGAGGCGGAGATTGCACTGGCTTCACGTGAGCTTGGTTGGCCGGCGAAAACCCTCGATGCCGCGCGGGTGACACTCGAACAGCATGGCGATCGGGTCAATGCCGCACATGCGCAGTATCTTCAGGTGCGGCGGCTTTTGCTGATCGGCCAACTCGACGAAGTCGAGCGCGTGCTCGCCGGCCTGGATACAACGCCCTTCCCGCCCGCGTTGATGGCCGCGCACGAACTGGTCCTGGCAGGCATCGCCATGCGACGCGTACAGGCTCAGGCCGCGCGTGCCGCGCTCGATCGGGCGACGCATGCCGCGCGTCGCGCCGGTATTCCCGCGCTGGCAGCAGAGGTCGATAGCGCTCGACTGGTTCTGAATACACCCGCCGCGCGCCTGATCGCAGATGGCGAACAGCGGCTCGTACTACTCGACGAGGTCGAGACCTTGCTGGCGTCGAAAGCATTCGTCGTCGATGCATGCCGCTATATCGTGCGCGATGCGCATAACGTGGTGTCGCTCGCCACGCGCCCGGTGTTATTCGCGCTGGCCCAGATGCTGGGCGAAGCGTGGCCGGGCGACGTGTCGCGGGAGACGCTTATAGAGCAGGCCTTTCGCGCAAAACTCATCGATGAAACGCATCGCGTACGCTTGCGTGTCGAAATCGGAAGGCTTCGCGGCATGTTGGAGCCACTGGCCAATATCAACGCGACAAAGCGAGGGTTTGCGTTGGCACCGCGGCATGCACGCGATGTTGTCTTGCTGGCGCGACCGGTCGAGGAAAAACACGCCGCTGTGCTCGCTTTCCTGGCTGATGGCGAGTCCTGGTCGAGCTCGGCCTTGGCGCTCGCGCTCGGCGCCAGCCAGCGCACGGTGCAGCGAGCGCTCGATACGCTGGCCGCAGCCGGCAAAGTGCAGTCGTTCGGCCATGGACGTGCACGCCGATGGATGACGCCACCCCTGCCAGGATTCGCGACGACCTTGTTACTCCCGGCTCCGCTACCGGGCGACTAGGATGGCGTTGCACGGGAAGCCCGAATGACCGGCTACCTTGTAGGAGCGACTGCAGGAATTCTTGAAAAGCCCTCCTAGTCGTCATCCCGGCGCAGGCCGGGACCCAGTGACTTTGTGATCGGTTATCGCAAGAGCCAACAAGCATCGGCTCTATCGCAAAAACCAGAAACCGAAGCCACTGGATCCCGGCCTACGCCGGGATGACGACTAGAAGAGGTTGAGGTTTTTGGAGGTTCCCTGAAGTCGCATTTGCACATTAAACCAGCCCTCAGAAGTCCTCTCACATCCAAAGGTTCTCGAGACACCCATGAAACGATCGCCAGCCAACATCATCCAGGAGTACGGCCCCTTCCCGGGTGTCGAACGCGTGCACGGCGTGACCTATGACGGTCAGCACGTGTGGTTTGCTACCGGCGACAGCTTGAAAGCCATGGACCCCGCCAGCGGAAAGACCCTGCGCTCGATCGATGTTCCCGCGCACGCGGGCACCGCCTTCGATGGCGAGCATCTATTTCAGATCGCCGAAGACCGCATCCAGAAGATCGACCCTGCCACCGGTCGCGTACTGACCACCATTCCGGCACCGGGCGGCGGCGCCGACTCGGGACTTGCATGGGCCGAAGGCACGCTGTGGGTGGGGCAGTATCGGGAGCGCAAGATCCATCAGATCGATCCGCAGACCGGCGCAATCCTTCGCACGGTTCAATCCAATCGCTTCGTCACCGGCGTCACCTGGGTCGACGGCGAGCTTTGGCATGGCAGCTGGGAGGATGATCAGAGCGACGTGAGGCGCATCGACCCGCTCACCGGCGAAACGCTCGACATCCTGGAGATGCCGGCCGGCGTCGGCGTATCCGGCGTCGAATCCGATGGCGCGAACCGATTCTTCTGCGGCGACGGCGCCAACAGCAAACTCCGAGCCATACGTCGCCCCAAGTGAGATCCCGTAAGCGACGCGCTACGCTGGCATAACCGCCAGCTGCGTTATTCCAAAGATCGACTCCAGTTCGCGCAGCCCCTTGTTCGTTACCGTCAATGCGCGACTGTCGAGTTGTCGCTGCAGCCAGCCGCGCCTGATCCCGAGCTCAAGCAGCGCGGCACCCAAGGCGCCACCCACGTGCGGACGACGCATGCTCCAGTCCATGCATGGGTAAGCGAAGCGGCGGCGTGGCGACAGCTCCGAGTCCATGCCGAGCTCGGCTACCTTGCGCACGCCCAGATCGGTAAGCACATAGTCGATCGCATCCGCGCCGGGGGCGATCCAGGCCATCGCCAGCAAGCGGTCATGCCACGCTACGCCCAAGGTTCCGGCCAGATGGTCGTAACAAGTGCGCGCCATGCGCAGCGGCGCAGGCGTCGATGGCACGAAACGCGGAGTTGCTGGATTGGCCACCACCATCAAGGCCTCCAGCGCCTGGGCCACGTCATGATTGGCCAACCGATAGTAACGATGGCGCCCCTGCACCCATACCTCGACCAGGCCCAGCCGCTTCATTCGCTGTAGATGCGCGCTTGCCGTCGGCGCCCCGACACCCGCGACGACGGCAAGCTCGGTGCTCGTACGCGCACAACCGTCCATCAGGCAGCAAAGCATGCGGCTGCGCGCGGGCTCGGCCATCGCCGATGCGACGCGGGCCAGGCCGGTCTCGTGATCTTCGATGTCCATGGCGGCTACCTCGCAGGTTCGTTCACGGCGGCGTTGCTTCTGCCGCCTGGATAAACGCATTGACGCTTTCATACAGGGAACGACGGTTGTGTTCGAGATGCATCACATGCGTGCCATCGTCGATGCGCAACTGCCACTTCATCGGGCTTGCGGTAAACCGCGCCAGGAATGCCGACGCGCCGGCATCATCGACGATGACATCGTAGTTCCCATACACCACGAATACGGGTACATCGATGTCGGCGGCTGCATAAGGATAGACGCCGCACATGGCCGCGGCGATATCCACATTGGGCCCTTCCGGGATACGTATCAGGTCCGGCTCATCGCCCGACACGTGCGGGCTCGACGCCGCATAGGCCGCGGCCCAGCGCTGCTCGACGGCCGTTTCGAGCAAGTGCTTGCCCTTGGGAACCACGTCGGCAAATCGAAGCTGTGCCAACCGCTGCTGCGCCGTCAGCGAAAACCAGGCCCCATGGCTCCCCTCTTTCTCGGGCGATGCCACGGGAACGACCGGGCCGAAAAGGGTTAGCGACTTCAGCGCCGTCAGGTGTTGCGCAGCGTAAGTCGCAGCGGGGATCGTGCCCCAGGAATGCGCAATGACATGAAGCTCGCGCACGCCACGGGCGCTTTTCATGTGCGCGACAGCAAGCGCTATATCGTCCGCAGCCTCCTGTGCTCGCAAGACCGGCTGCGCATGTTCCGCCACATCCAACATCGCCGGCGGACGACTCGATGCGCCAAAGCCCAGGAAATCCAAGCCACAGGCCAGAAAACCCCGCTCGGCCATGAAATGCATCCACGAATCGCCGGGCGCGAATTCGAATCCGGCGGCAAGCCCGGTCGGGAAACTCGAACCATGAATAAAAAGTACGCCCCGCCCGGTCGGCTTCGCAGGCGCCATGCAATGCAACGCCACGCGCTGGCCGGATGCATGCGGCAACGCCAGATACGTCGTATCCATCGGGGCTACGGCAGTCCCCACCAGAAGCGCGGATACCCAACTCAACGCAACCATCGACAGCATGTAGCACCCGCGCGGTCAGCCCGAAAGGCAGCACCGTAGCGAGTCCGCGGTATCCATACTTCGATCGGCAACGAATCGTGATCGAACCGCAAGGCAGCCCAGGCGCCTTGCGGTTCGACCGAACGCTTACTGGTATTTGGTACCGTTTACGACCACGTAACCGGCATGCGGCCAGGAGCTGCTGGTGCCGTGATGGGTCCAGTCGATACCCTGGCTCGAGTCGTTATCGTAGTAGTAGCGACCCTGCACATAGGTGTTGTCGCCCACCATGACCCACGGCCACTTCGGCGCGTTCATCTGGTCCAGGTCGGAAACGATTTCGATCGTCACACCCTGGGCAACCTGCACGTAGAAATAACCGTGATTGCCACTGCGGGTGTGCTTGGCGGGAAGCACCGCGGTGACTACGCCGCAAACGTCAACGAACTGATCCGCGGAGATTTCACCATTCTCGAAGTTTTGCTGGTCCTGCAAGAACTGCGCGTTGTTGCACGGATACGTGGCCGTTTTCGAGAAGCCGGCGATCTCCCCCGTATCCTGCGCCTGCGAAGCCGCCGAACACAGCGCCAAAGTCCCTACTAATCCTAACGAAAGGAAACGAAATTTCATCACTATCCCTCATGATTAATTACCCCCTCCCATGAATATAGATAATAAACATTACGGCAACCATTCATCGGCGAAAATTAGTTCACACAGAAGGCCAACCAGATAACATTTTTTGATTCGCAATATTTTGTTGATGCGCCCAATGAACTGTTTTAAGCGCGAAATCGTTTTCAGCACAAGCATAAAACTCAACTCAAAATGCACTGACAAAAAATCGTCATAATTCCAGGTAAAACGGCTGTCCATACACAAACATGACCATCCGAATCAAGGCCATCAATTCATGAAGATACTCCACCGCTCCGTTATCGTTTTATCGGCGATTCTCGTGGCAGGACGAGCCCACGCGGCAAAACCGGATTGCAAAGGGCCGCCATGTTTACACCACTGAGTTTGACGCTTCGCTACGTCGGCCGATCGACATCCTTGTTGTCGCCCTGGGTAGGCTGCCGATCCTCCGGTTCATCGATGCGCTCCGCATAGCGATTCGGCTCGATGTGCGTCCCTCGTGCCACGGCCAGGCCATGGGTCAGCTCGGCGCCAAGCAGCACGATCACCGAGGCGTAGTACATCCAGGTCAACAGCACTACCACGGCGCCGGCCGGCCCGTAGGCACCGCCGACTTTGGCGTGATCCAGATAAAGCCCGATGACAAACTGGCCGGCAACGAACAACACCGCAGTCAGCACAGCGCCACGTGCAGCATCCTTCCACGGAATGCTCGCATCGGGCAGCACTTTGTACATGGCGCCAAAAGCCAGTACGAACACCACCAGCGAGGCGCAGATCTCGATCGACTGCCAGGCGAGCGTGTCGCCTGGCAGCAAGGTCTGGATGATGGCCGTGACGACGAAAGAAACGATCAACAAAAAGAAGATACCTATCAGCAAACCGATCGCACGCGCACGCATGCTCAGCCAACTAAGTACCGCCTCGCGGGTGCCGCCCTTGATCTGCACGCCAAAAATACGATTCAGGGTCGACTGCAATTGCGCGAACACCGTCGATGCGCTGAAGACCGTCACACCAATACCGATCAAGCCAAGGATATTACCCAGCCGCGGCTGCTGCTTGGCGTTGTCCATGACCAGCTTGATCGCACCGGCACCTTCTTTGCCCAGCACGCCGGCCAGCATGGCGACCAGCTGATCCTGCGACGACGGCTTGAGCACCGACAGGCTCCACAAAGTCAGCACCAGGATCGGTGCGAACGAGAGCGCCGACCAGAACGCCAACGCCGAGGCACGCGTCATCAGCTCGTCGTCGGCGAAGCCGTCGATGGCGACATGAAAGGTACGACCCAGCAATCGAATGAACTTTCGCATCCTGAAAGACCTCACGCACGATCGACACTATCGATGCACGCGTGAAGCGGAGCTCATGACATGGCAACTACAGTGCGTTTTCGCTGCTAACGACTGCCTCGGGCAAACCGGTAGGTCGCCTGCAACAGGACCTCGCGCCCGTACACGTTGTAATCCTCGACGTTGAAATACGGATACGTCGTGTCGCTGCGATCCTTGGGCGGCATCTTGTTGGCAATGTTGTTGACCAATAGCGATAACGACAGATCGTCGGTCGGCTCGTAGGCCAGCGTCCAGTTGAAGGTGATCCACGGATGCAGACGGCTGGCGCCGTTTGCGTTCGCTCCACTGTTTTGTGCCTTGAAATTCGGTGTCGCACCGTAACGGCGTCCGTACAAGGTGCTTTTCCAGCGATTGTCCACACTGACCCAGCTCAGCGTGCCGTTGACGATGCTTTTGAATCCGGCGTTGTACAAGGGATTGGTCAACTCATCGATGGGGAGCTGCCCCGGAGCAATCTGGTAGTCGTGCTTGAGCATGTCGCTATAGGCCAGCTGCACGTCGAACTTGCCCCAGCCCGTAGGCACGAATTGATAACGCCCCGTCGCCACGACCGAATCGACGACCTCGTTGGCCAGGTTGGCGTAATAGGTCGTGATGCCGGTGATCGGCGGCGCCGCCAACATGCTCACGGCGTTGCGAAGATTAGCGTTCAAGACGCCGCGCTGAACCTGGCCATCGACCGGATTGGTAATGGCCTGGCATTGTGCCGAGTTGTTGTCGAGCTGGCCGAGCAGGCACTGCGCATCCTGCCGCACAAGAATGTCGGTGTCCTGCGCAATCACCTCATCCTTCACCGCCGTATGCAGATAATCCATGCTCAGGCTGAAACGCTCGATCGGCGACCATACCGCACCCGTGCTCCAGCTCTGCGCCGTCGTCGGCTGCAAATTACGGTTGGCGCGCGACTGCCCCATCACGTCGGTAGTAAATCGATCGCAGCTCTGGCTGCCGGCAAGCGCGCAGCGATAGTAGTCTGTGACCTGGGTGTAATAGTTGGATGGCCCCAGATAGATGGCCGAGAGATCGGGTGCCTTGAATGCGGTGGTGTAGTTGCCACGCAACAACAGGCTATCGAATGGCCGATATTCGACGCCTGCCTTGTAGGTGAATTTGCTGTTGCTTGCCGCGTCATCCGACGAGTAGTAATCGTAACGCCCCGAAAGATCGACAGTGAGTTGCCGAAACATTGGCAGATTCAATTCGAACGCGGCCGCGCTATGCGAACGCCTGCCACCACCGCCGGTCGCGGCATGCTCGAAAATTTCGTCATCGGCGAACAATGGGTTGACCGGTTCGTACCACGCCTCGTTGCCACCTTCGGCCAGCACGGCAAAGCCGGCATCGCCGCCGGGCAGCTGGAACAATCGGGTATTGCTGATGGTGACACGCGTATCGTTGACCCAGGTTTTGCTGAACTCGCCAACGCCCTGGGTAAAGCTTGCATATTGCGCCGGTGTCAACGGCGCAAAGAATGCCGGGTAGTTGGGACGATACAAACCAAAACCCGTATCAGGATCGACGCCCACGGGATTGAGCAGGTTGTCAAAAAATCCGTCGACGCGCGACGCGATACCCAGGCGCTCGACGATCTGGGTGCGGTCGCTTGAACGCAGGTAGTAAATATCCCAATCCCAATTCGATTCGCCGAATTGGCCATTCGCGCCGATGTCCGCCTGGTACATCAAGTCCCGCTGACGAACCATTTGGCCGGTGGCGCCATGCGGCATTTCTTCCGGTGCGTAGATCTTTTCAGGATAAAGGATGTGCCCGGTATCGGCATCCTCGATCGCACCGCCCGGCAAGTCATCGGGAAACCAGCCGTCCACGCCGGTAAACCACTTCTGTTCCTGCCAATCGAGCAGCACGTCGCCATACAGACGCAACGTCGGGCTGACGTCGTATTTGAGCTTGAGCATGCCGTCGTAACTACGGCTCTTGTTGCTGTAGGTCGTATAGCCATACAGATCGGTCGAGCCGCAGTAATGACCTGCGTTGCCGTTATGGCTCGCCAGCATATTGCTGCCACCGAACAGGTTGCCGGCACAGCCCGCGGGTGGATCGAGAAAACCCTGCGCACGACCGGTAAACGTATCGAGCGTACCGTAGTCGAGAATGCCCGCCTGCAGGCTGGCCGTGCTCGAACCGCTCGGATTGGCGCGCGTGCCCGAGGTCAAGGCGCGTTGATAGCCCCAGATCGGCAGGCTGTTGTCGAACTCGAACATGGCCAGCACGTCGAGCTTGTCGAAATCATGGCCATAGCCGAAGGACACCCGCTGACTCGCACCGCCACCGCCGGTATAGCCACCAGCGCGTACCGATACTTCCGCGCCGTCGATATGCTGTCGCGTGATGATATTGATCACACCGGCGACCGCCTGCGATCCATAGATCGACGATGCGCCACCGGGCATGACGTCGATGCGTTCGACCATCGAGATTGGGATATTCGAAATACTGGTGAAGTTGTTGGTACCGTCGTATAGACGGCCAAAACTCGCGATCGGCTTGCCATCGATCAAGATGGAGGTGAACCCGGGACCGAAGCCGTTCAAGCTGACCGCTTGCGCACCCTGCGTGAACGAGCCCGAGGTCTGCGGACCTTGCACGGAACCGGTCGCCAGAACAATGTTCTGCAACGCTTCGGCGATGCTGTTGAAGCCACGCGCGCTGATCGCTTCGGCGCTCATGCTGTAGGTCGGCGTCGCGGTCTGGATCTGCGCGTTGTTGATCAGCGACCCGCTGACATTGAACACCTCGAGCGTGCGCGGCGCTTCCTGCTTGACGACTTCGGCCTTGGCCGGCGGTAGATTGTGGTGCGGCGCGGATGCAAACTGCAGCACGATGGTGGATTCGTTGACCGCTTTCCAGCTCAAGCCGGTACCGACCAGCAGTTGCCTCAATGCGTCGTCGGTCGTCAGGCGACCCGAAATACCTTGCGTGGTCTTGCCGGCCACCAGTTCGGGCGAATAGACGATTTCCACGTCGCTTTGTGCGGCCAACGTGTCCAGCGCACCACGCAGACTGCTGGGGGCAATCGTGTAAATGCGGGTTTGCGTGGACGCGGCATATCCCGCCGAGGGGACGCCCAGCATCAGGGCGTAGCTCAAGGCGATCGGGAGGGCACGCAGACCGTTTATAACGCGCATAGCACCATGGCACGACAAGCGGCGGAGCCTGCCGGATAGCCGTAGCCAACAATGCATGGGATTGCTTGCGCGTTCACCAACCTATGCCATGACTTGAGTCGAAACAACCCAAGTAGAGCATGGACTCAGGGGCAAAAACAGCGGCCGACTCACGTCCGCCCTACCCCATACCAGATAATCCAGGGCGAATGGCGCGGACCCATAAAAAAGCCCGGCCAATCGGGGCCGGGCTTAAATCCATCCTTGGCCGGCACGCATCCCTGTGCGCCGGCGGCATTCAAGCCATCCTAATTACTGAACCGTCAGGGTGACATCGTCCAGAACGAACGAGGTCTGCGCCGACGAATCTTCCTTACCGGTGAACTTGATGGTCACGGTCTGACCGATATACGGGGTCAGATTGGCCGTGTGCACCGTGTAGCCAGAGGCGGCATTGAGGTTCGAGAACGTGGCCAGGGTGGCCAGCACCGTGCCCGAGCTGTTCAACACCTGCACCGTGAGCTTGTCGTACTGGGTCGACGTGGTGGTCTCGGCCGTGTCGATATGCAGGTAGTAGGACAACGTGGCCGAGGTCTTGCCGCTCGGAATCGCAACGCTCTGCGAAGCGGTGTCGGTGTGGGTCGAGCCATAGCCGTCCAACCACAGGAAGCCGGTACCGCCATGAGCCGTTTCACCCGAGCAGGTGCTGTTGGTGCAATACGCACCCGAGCTCACCGTCCAGGGCGAAGCCGAGCTCTCGAAACCGCTGTTGGTCAACAGCTGCGTCGAACCGCCACCGCCCGAGCTGGTCACCGTGACCGAACCGGTCTTGGTGTTGGTCGCACCGGTGCTGTCGGTGACCTTCAGCGTGACCGTATAGGTGCCGGCCGCCGTATAGGTATGGCTGGGGCTGGCTACCGTCGAGGTGCCGCCATCGCCGAAGGTCCAGGCGTACGAGGTGATCGTGCCGCCGGTATCGGTCGAGGTGTTGGTGAAGGTCGCGGTCAGGCCGCTGGTGGTATCGGAGAAGTTCGCCACCGGGCTACCCGGGGGCGGCGTGCTGCCGCCGCCGAAGTACTGGGTCACATAGGCGTTGAACTTGGTGATATCCAGGCTGCCCCAACCGGTGGTGTTGTCGAAGCCGGCAGCCGCGTTGTAGCCGTGGCCCTGGTAACCGTTGTTACCCGAGGTCACGTCATGCAGCGGGGTGCTGTCGTTGACGAAGTTGGTGTACATGTCCTGCGCCGGCAGGCCCAGCGAGTTGTTGTTGGCCGACTGGATACGTGCCCAGATGCCGACGAAGATCGGCGAGGCCAGGCTGGTGCCGCCGTACTGCTGGCCGGACTGGCCGTTGGCGACGATGATGGCACCGGTGGCGGACGCCGCATCGAACGCGAGGTCAGGCACCTGGCGCTTGGTCACCGACGAACCGAGCGCGGCGGTCTGCCAGGCCGGAGCGGTTTCGAACAAGCTCACGCCGCCGCCGGTCGCCCACAGGCGCTCGTTCGAGCTGGCGCTCGAGGTCACGTGTGCAAGGCCTTCGTTCCACACCGTTTCGCCGGCCCACACCGTGGTACCGGTGGTGGAAAGCGTGGTGCCGCCCACCGCGATGACGTTCGGCGACGTGGCCGGCTCGCTCACGCTGTAGTGAGTCAGGTCGATCTTCACCGTGCCGCTGGAGTTGGCGATGTAGCCCGGCGCACCGGTCGACGGGTCGCTGGACCACTGGTACACGCCGGCATCGCCCGAAGCGATCGAGAAGGTCTGGCCCTGCGAGGCAGCCTGCGCGAAGGCCTGGTCGTCGGCGGCCTGGGTACCGGAGTTGTGCGCGGCGGTTTCGTCTTCGCCCAGCGAGACGTTGATGACCTTGGCGACGTTATCGGACACGGCCTTGTTGTAGGCCGCGGTGATGTTGGCGTCGGTCAGGCCGCTATCGTTGCTGTCGCCGTTGATGGCGGCGTAGAAGATCAGCTGCTTGACGCCACCGGAGGTACCGATGATGTCCTGGCTGTCCAGCGCCCATTCGCCGTCGTCGCCGTCGTTGGCGAGCGTACCGGTGCTGCCCTTGACGGTCAGGGTGTTGACGGTCGGCAAGCTGTGGGCCGTGGTGAAGGTCTTCAGGTCGGCGATGGTCTGGGTCATGTCACCCCAGGTGATGATGCCGACCACGGTGTTGGAAGCCGTCGGCGTGCTGCCGGCGTTGTAGATCTGCGCGAAGTCGGTCGGCTGGTGGCCAACCTGACCGGCTGCAGCGAAGGTCTTGATCGCATCCGCGCTCAGGCGGTGCGACATCACGTGCGGCTTGTTGACGTCCTGCAGGCCTAGCACGCCACCGACGATGCCGCCGAGCGACTGCGGAACCATGGCGTCGGTGTCATTGGCAAAATGCTGCTCACCCTTGAACTGGAAGGTCTTCAGGCTGGTGTTGAAGGCGGCGCTCGCGCTCAGCGGCGTACCGTCGGCTTCGATCAACGCGTTGTTCGGCGACACGCTGATGTTGGTGAAGCCGTTCTTCTGCAGGTGCGCCACGACAGCCTGCACCTGTGCATCGGTCGGCGCGTACTTGGCCTTGAACTGCGCCGGCGTCAGAAACTTGTGATAGTTGGGGCTGCCCGGCAGGTTCACTTCCTGCAGGAAGCTCTGCAGCTGGTCGGCGTTACGGTGGTTCAAGCTGACAATCACGTGCAATTGCTTGCTCGCTTCCAGCGGCATGATCTGCGTGGCGTCGACGGTCGGGTGACCCGTCATGACCAGCGTGGATACCTTGCTGCTGTTGTTCTGCAAGCTGGCGTGCGTGTTCGTGCCGACCCACGACTCGGCGGCATGCGCCGACATCGTGAACATGGCCAACGACAGCGCCGCCGGCAACAGTGCCTTGCGATACCCCGACATACGAAGACTGCTCGACATCAGTGAACTCCCATTTGGATTTTTTGAGACGAACAAGACCGATGCGGCCTATGTCGGCCACATGCCTCGATCGCTTTTTTTGTCGCGTTAGTGCGACCCCTCCACCGCAAAAAAACTATCCAGCGACTCCCTGAAACCCTTACGCCAATGTCCCCCTGCCCTCCATTGCCATTGGCGTACTCAGCGTCACATGAGGATAAGACGGACGAGAAAACCAAACGCCTACCTTGGATTAAAAAACAAAAGCGGCCGATGGCCGCTTTGGTTGAAAAATGAGAATTGCGGCAGGTTTTATCGCGTACTGCGCAATACGACCTGGCCCGATTTACTGCGATCGGCACGGATTTGCCAGCCCGCCTGCAGGGCGAGAATCAAATTCTCCTGATCGCCCGTACGGAATGCCCCGCTGACTCGCAGGTCCCGCAATGACGGGTCGCCGATGCTCAATTGCGTGGCGCTGTAACGATTCATTTCCGCCAGCAGATCCGGCAGACGCCAGTCATGCGCGAACAACTTGCCCTGCGTCCAGCCTTTGGCCAGCTCGGTATCGGCCGGCTTCACGGTATCGATTCGCCCCGAACGGTCGAACGCGACCTGCTGCCCGGCCAACAGGGACACGACCTGCGGCGAGGCATTGGGTGCCTGCGTGGCCACGTCGACCTTGCCCTTGAGCAGGATCACACCGGTCGTGTCGCCATCGATACGCACCTGAAACTGCGTGCCCACCGCCGTTACCGTACCGTGTTCGGCATGCACCACGAACGGCCACGCCTTGTTGCCCTGTACCTGGAACTGCGCCTGGCCATGCAGCAGATCGATGCGCCGCGCCTGGGTGCCATAGCGCTCGACAATCTCGGTGTCGGTATTGAGCAGGATGGTCGAACCATCGCTCAGCTGCACCGTCCGCTGCTGTCCGGCGAGGGCGGCGTAGTGGGTCCCGGCCGGCTCGGACGGAGCGGAGAAGCGAGGTATGGCGACCAGGGCCAGCACGATGGCAAAACTCAAGCCCACCGCCGGAAACAGCCAGCGGCGGCCCGCAAACCAGGATTCGGAAGGCGTGCGGTGCAACGCCCGGCGGGCTGCTGCGGCTACCGCGGCATCCTGGACGGCGTCACCGCTTTGCTTCCACAGGTATTCCACTTCCCGATAGGCCGCGGCGTGGGCCGGGTCGGCCGCGCGCCAGCGCTCAAAGTCCGCGCGCAAGCCGTCAGGACAGTCCCTTTCCAAAAGGCGCACGAACCAGCGCTCGGCCTCGTCCTGCGAGCCCGTCGAGGGATGCTGGTCGTCGGAAATTCTTTCTTCCATGTTCACTCAAACGTGCGTGCCGAGGAATCGCCTACCTTGCGCTTCAACAGGACTAGCGCGGTAGCGAGGTGCTTTTCGACCATTTTGACCGAAATACCGCAGCGATCGGCAATTTGCGCACGGCTCAGGCCATGCACACGTTTGAGCAGATAAACCCGTTGGCACTTGGGCGGCAGCTCCAGGATGGCCTGGCTCAACCGCGCCACCTGTTGCTGGTAGGCCACGCGCTCTTCCGGCGAATGCTCGGTATCGGCGATATCCTGGCCATCCAGCGTGACATGGTCTTTGCTGTAATGCGTCAAGGAAACCCGAAACTGGTCATGCGCCACGTTGACCGCGATCCGGTAGAGCAACTGCTTCCAGGCCGAGGACGGCTCGGACTCGCGGTAGCGCAGCAGCTTGGTCATGCTTTCCTGTGCGGCGTCTTCGGCGTCCTGCTCGCTGGCCGTGCGGCGCCGCAAAAACGTCACCAGGTTGCGGTAATGCTCGCGCAGGAAGGCATCGAAGCCGTGGGCATTCTCGCGCGGCTCGGCGGCCGCCAACTGTGGCAACCGGAGATTCGGCGCGCTGTCACCCTTGTTGGTCATGCTTCGAACAACACCTCACGTGGTATCCCCTAGCCGCCGCATCATGGCACAAAAAGACAAGGGTCCGGCAAGCAGCACGGCGCACCCGGCAGAGATTTGTTTAAAACAATGCGTGATATCGATATACGGCCATTCGATTCACCGCGATTAACTCGATCCAAATATCCACAGCACCTGAGATAATCCCCATGGCTGTGAAAACTGGCTCACCGCCTATTCATGCCTGGCCTTTTGCTTGTGGTCAAATACCACGGGCCTGAACTGTCTTGGCGTTGCCTGCGTCATCTTCCGCATAAGGCGCCGCAGCGCGGTGGCATCGGCATAGCCGACCTGCTCGGCAACCTGTTCGACCGACAAATGACTGGTCTCCAGGAGCATGCGTGCGCGATGGATGCGCACACTCTGCAACAACGCGGATACGCTGCGCCCGGTCGATTCTTTTACGTGACGGGAAAGCGTACGGCTGGACATGCGCAACTCCGCAGCGAGCGCCTCCACGCTGGGCGGGTTCGGCAGCCCCGCCTCAAAACGCGCGACCAGCCTACCTGCGAGATCGTTGCCATGGGCAAGTACAGCCGGCACGATGTACTGCGCCTGGGACTGTCGCCCGTCGATAAGCATCGCACGCGACACCGCATCGGCGAGCGACGGATTGAATCTCGTACGAAGCAGATGAAACATGAGATCGATGTGCGCAAAGGCGGAACCGGCGGTAACGATCGTCCCGTCGGCGACGACCATCTGATCGACATCGACCATGCAGCGCGGCTCCAGCTGTTGCAGCAGACTGCCGAGCCACCAGGTCGTCGTTACCCTTTTGCCCGGCAACAGGTCGGCTTCACGCAAGAGGAAGACGGCCGAACACGAGGCCGCAATGGTCCCACCAGCGTTGGCCTGAGCACGCAACGCCTTGATCGCCGTGGCGACTTGCGGCGCCAGGAAGCGGCTAAGCACAGCATCGGCGTCATTAAGGCCAAGGCCAGGCACCAACCAGATCGAACTATCCGGCCGGGGCCTCTTCGGCAAAACGGCCGCGTCGATCCTGAGGCCGTTGCTGAGCAGGACTGTCTTTTCCGTGGAGCAGACACGCCATCGAGGAGCGGCGCAGCCGGCGCGATTCGCGAGCACTGCCGCGCTCGAAAGAATGTCCAGTGTCGCTCCCACACCCGAAGCGAAAGCCCCTGGGAGAACAAGTATCGTGAAATCGAACATTGGCTGATTTAGCTCGAAAGAAGTCATATTGGACACTGCCAGCAAACGCTCTTTACCGGTCAAATGCAAGCCCCTGACCAAGGTAGAAAGCCATGCAGACACGACCGTTGGATGCCTACGATCCGCTCGAAGATTTCACGCCACGCAAGATCACGCTGAACGACATCACCAAGATGGTCCACGTTTCGGGCAGCGGGCCGGCCGTGATCGTCATTCCGGAAATACCGGGTATCAGCCCGCACGTGGCGAGATTCGCACGCTGGGTACGCGAAGCTGGATTCACCGTCTACATGCCATCGCTCTATGGTCGCGATGGTGAGCCGATCGATCTGGACGTCGGCCAGGCCATCTTCAAGCGTATTTGCGTAAGCGCGGAGTTCAGGGCATTTGGTGCCGGCGGCTCGAGCCCGGTAACCCGATGGCTTCGAGCCTTGGCCAACTTGGCGCATGACGAGTGCGGCGGGCGTGGCGTGGGCGCGATCGGGATGTGCTTTTCCGGCAACTTCGCGCTCAGCATGATGCTTGAGCCTTCGATGCTTGCGCCGGTCCTATCGCAGCCGGCATTACCGCTCGACGATGCGGGAGGCTTGGAGATTGCCCCTGACGAACTGAACGCCGTGAAGGCGCGCCTGGACAAGGAAGATCTCACCGTGATGGCCTATCGCTTCGAGGGAGATCGTTTCTGCAAGGCGCAGCGCTTCGCTGCTTACCAGGAAGCCTTGGGCGATCGTTTTATCGGCCGCGTTCTCCCCGACAGTGCCGCCAACAAGGATGTACCGGCCTTTTTCGAAAAGGTGGTGCAGACACCGCACAACGTCGTGACGGTTCACCTCATCGACAAGGAAGGCGAACCCACCCGCAAGGCGCGCGATGAAATTCTCGCGTTCTTTGTGCAGCGGCTGGCCAGCTAATTTAAAGATTACCCTGCCGAAATCAAGCCCCGCGATCGCTGCGCAATTCGCGCACCTCGCGATCGTGCCCGGCAGCATCGCGGCCACTTATCCAGCTGAACAGGGCAATGCCAATAATGATCGCGACGGCTCCGATCGCCGAGTAACCATGTGGCCACGCTTCGTGGAGAAACGTCGCACCGATCACCGTGGCGAACAGCAGCTCGGCGGCCTGCATCGCTTCGACCGCTGCCAACGCGGTGGGCTCGCTGCGTACTTTGTCGGTAGCCCCGAAGAACAGTACCGTGGCGATCACGCCTGAAGACAGAGCCACACCGCCGGCCAGAACGATTTCACGCCCCGTCGGCGGCCCGATGGCGAACCACGCGACGACCGTAAACAGGAGCCATAACGGCCAACTGCATAGCGTCATGCCGAAGACGCGCTGCACCGCATTGAGCCGCGTCCCAGTTCGCTCGAGATGCAATAACAGCATGCGATTGCCCAAGGGATACGCAAAAGCCGATAGCACGACAGCGGCAATGGCGAGCCAGTCGCTCGCGCTCAGCGAACCACCGGCATAACCCCATTGCAACGCAAACACGCCAGCCACGATCAGGCCGCCAATCGCCAGACTGGACCAGGCCAGGCGACGCCGTTCGTCACGATAAATAAAAGGCGCAAGCAAGGGACCGGCAAGCACCGTGGTCTGGAAGCTGCCTGCCACGAGCCACGATGGTCCGCTATTGGCCGCCCAGGTCAGCGGTATGCCGAACAGCACGAAACCGATCGAACTCCACAGCAGCCACGAGCGCGGATGGCGCTTCAACTCTTTCGGTAAATCGCCCATACCGCCCTGCCAGGGTATGACCAGGGCAAGCAGCGGCAGCGTAATGAGATAGCGCAGGATCACCGCCCACGCCCAATGACCGCCGCCAGCTACCAGACTGCGGTTGAGTACGTAGGTCATGGTGAAGAACAGGGCCGCGCATAACGCGAGCCCTATGGCGGCAAGAGCGTTGCTGCGCATCGGTGACTGCTATCCGTATCTGGGGGACTGGAGATTCAGTGTGCCGAAGCTTCGCGTTTTTTATAGCGCTTATGCAGGCTCGCTTCGCACCGCCTCTTGCCTCCCCCTCACCCCAACCCTCTCCCCCGGCAAAGCCAGGGGAGAGGGAGCAAAGAGCGCGCACGATTCAAACTTGCCTCAGTGTGCCCCCTCTCCCCTGGCTTTGCCGGGGGAGAGGGTTGGGGTGAGGGGGGCTTTTTCAGCGCGGCACGCGCAACGCGGAATCGCGCAAGGCAGCCTCGTGCTGCACCTCATCGAGCGCAGCCGTCTCGATCGTGTCGAGCACATTGTGCGAGGTATGCGGGGTAGTCGGCGGCACGGCCTCGGTAGGGCCGGGCTTGTTGAGATCAGTGTTGCCGTTGCTCATGTTCAACTCCTTGATATCCCGACCATTCTACCCCTGCCGCAGCACAAAAACTGGTCTGCACCTCAAAGCCCTACACAAAGCCGTTTCCGAATAACTGGTCAGGCCGGATGGATCAACCAGCCATGCATATCGGCCACTTCGGAGCGGCGCAGCGGCAAGCCATAGATGCGCGACAGCGCCGCCGAATCGAGCGCATCTTCCGGTTTGCCATGACGCACGAGTTGCCCCTGTGCCAGCAAGGCAACGTCATCGGCGTAACGCGCGGCAAGATTGAGATCGTGCAGCACGGCGATGACACCGTAACCACGTTGCGCCAATCGTCGCGCGTGACCGAGCACCAGGTGTTGATGCGCTATGTCCAGGCTGGCTTCGGGTTCGTCGAGCAGCAGCCACGCCGGCGCAGCGGACGGTTCGCTTACCTGTGCCAGCACGCGCGCCAACTGCACGCGTTGCTGCTCACCGCCGGAAAGTTCGAGGTAATTGCGTTCGCGCAGATGACTGGCCTGCACCGCGCCCAAGGCGGCATCCACCAGATGGCAATCCATCGCACCCGTCTTTTCGCCGAAAGGACTGCGTCCGATCATCACCACTTCGTCGACACGGAATCCAAAACCGAGCTGCACCTTCTGCGACAACATCGCACGCCGCCGCGCCAGGATTTGCGCGGGCCATGCCTGCAACGAGCGGCCGTCGAGAGTCACTTCGCCCAATGACGGCCGACGCAAACCCGCCATGACGCTTAGCAGGCTGCTCTTGCCTGCGCCATTAGGGCCGACCAGGGCAAGCAGGCGACCGGGACGCGCCTTGAGATGAACATCGTGCAATACACGCCGGCCGCCGATCGAAAGATGCACGCCGCGCACGGCGATCACCCCACTGCCCTGCTCGGCCGCTTCGTTGGCGCCCCAATCCCATGGCATGTTCATGCCTGTGCCTCGCCGATACGCGTGCGCATCAATAGCCAAAGGAAGAAAGGGCCGCCAAGCAACGCAGTCAACACGCCGATCGGCAACTCCGCCGGCACGACCACGATGCGTGCCACCGCATCGGCAGCAATCAGCAGACTGGCTCCGGCCAGCGCCGATCCCGGCATCAGCAGCCGATGATCGGGCCCCCAGACCAGCCGCAGGACATGCGGCACCAGCAGGCCGACGAAACCGATCACACCGCACATCGCGACCGCCGCACTGGTTGCCAGTGCCACCAGAACGATCAGGCGTACACGCACACGTTGCGGATGAAAGCCGAGCAACGCCGCTTCGGTCTCGCCCAGCAACAAAGCGTTCAAGGCACGGGCATAACGTGGCAACCACAACACCGGCAACAGCATCGGCAAGGCGACCGCGGCCAGACGTCGCCAATCCGTGCCGCCCAGGCTGCCCAACGTCCAGAAGCTCAGATCGCGCAACTGCCGCTCGTTGGCCATGAAGGTCAACAAACCCACGCCGGCCATCGCAATGGCATTGATGGCCACACCCGCGAGCAACAAGGTAGCCATGCCGGCACGACGACGCCCCAACACATAAACCAACATCGTTGCGGTAAGGCCGCCCACGAAAGCAGTAGCGGCCACACTCAGCGAACCTGCAAACGCAGGCAGCACAGCCAGTAGTGGTGTGCCGAGCACCATCATGCCGATCGCACCCAGCGCCGCTCCTGCCGACACACCGATCAATCCTGGTTCGACCAGGGGATTGCGAAACAAGCCCTGCATGGCCGCGCCACTACATGCCAGCGACGCGCCAACCAGGGCTGCCATCAATACGCGCGGCAGCCGCAACATCAGGACAATCTGATCGTCGCCTTGCGATGCACTGCCATCGACGCCGCGCATCAAGGCGCCAAGCACCCCCGATGCCGGTATGCGAATCGCACCGGTGCCAAGGCCGATCACCGCCGTAGCAAGCAACAGCAGACTCAGCGCGGGCAACGCGAGCGCGCGGCCACGGTCCACACGCAGGTGCGGCAAGGCCACGCTGCTCATCGGCTCAGCGCAGCCAGTTCGCGTTGCAGCACGAGTTCCTGTCCCGCATTACGCGGACCGAAACCGAGCAGCGCCTGACCATCGACCAGGATGACGCGGTGTGCCTTGCCTGCTGGCGTCAGCGCAACCCCGGGAAGTTTCAACACACCTTCGACGCCGCCGAGCGCTTCGGCGCGCTCGCGCATCAACACGATTACGTCAGGTGCCAATGCGGCCATCGCCTCGGCGGAGACCGGTTTGTAACCGGTAAAGCCATCGACGGCATTCACGCCGCCGGCGAGCACGATCGCGTGTGTCGCAGCAGTCTCGTTGCCGGCCAGCAAGGGACTGCCGCCACCGGCGGACATCATGAAGATCGCGCGTGGATGCCTGGGCATGCCGGCTACTGCCTTCGCCAGTTCGCCGTACTGGATCTGAATCTTGTCAGCCAGCTGACTCGCTGCACTGTCCTTGCCAAGCAGGTGCCCAATGGTGCGCACCTTGGCGATCACCTCGGCAGGCGCATAAGTCACGGGAAGTGTGTCGATCCGAACGCCCGCGCTGCGTAGCTGCGCAAGTACTGGCGGCGGACCGGCATCGTGGGTTGCGATGATCAGCTCCGGGCGCAGGGACAGCACACCCTCGGCAGCCAACTGGCGTACATAACCCACATCGGGAAGTGTCCGCGCCGCCGCAGGCCATTCGCTCGTACTATCCACACCGACCAGCGACGACTGCGCATCGAGCGCATAGATCGTTTCGGTGATATCGCCACCAAGCGACACGATACGCCCGGGCGAAGCGGCGGATGCAATACTCGGCAAGGCAACGGCGAACGCAAGCAAAAGCGATGGCTTAAACATGCTCGTCCTCCGTGGCAGGCAGACCGTCGGCCAGTTCGCGCCATTCGGTCAGCTCCGGCACGCCGGGCTTGCGCTTGCCGAACAGTTGCACGATCTGTCCACCCCGGGCGTCATATAGCTCCAGCGATGTCACGGCGCCTTCAGGCGAAGGCTTTTTGACGACCCAGCTTTCGACGATGTGATCTTCACGCAGGTGCAGGTTGAAGTCTTCGTCGAGCACGTTGAGCCACGGCCCCATCGGCTTGATGTTGTGCACGGGTCCGGTATGGATCTGCACGACACCCGGCGAGCCGACGAACACCATGATCGGCAAACCACTTGCAGCCACCGTTTCGAGCGCATGGCGAATCGATGCATTGACCACAGGGCGCGCAAACTCCGGGCCAACCAGACGCAACGCCTGCGTACGTGTCACCTTGTGCTTTTTCAGCAAGGCGAAGAAATCATGCGGATCACGCATCGCTCGCCACGCATCGCGCAGCGAAGCGACATCGACCTGTGTATCGTCGAGCAACAGCGGTAGCGGTTCCGCGACCGCCTGTCGGTCCAACAACGGCGACTGCACACCCGCGGCGAAGCGGCCGACCAGACCGCTCCATGCTTCGCGATGGCTTTGATCGGTCAGATAGATCTTATGCACCGCGCAACCGTCGGCATCGAAGAACTGCAGGCTCTGCAGCCAACGTCCACGCGACTCCTCGCGCACGGCAAAGCCGTATATCCAGTGCTTCAGGAACAAACGCAGATCGATCGCTTCGTCGAGCACCACGCCCATCGACGCGCCGATATCGATATGCCCGAACGTGCCTTTCTTCTCATGCACGCAACTGTCGTTGCGCGTGAGCACCATCACGTGGCCGAGTTCCGGCAGCGCAAGAATCAGGTCCTTCCATGGCCCTTCCAGACGGGTGACACCATCGCCGCAGCGAATGGCGACCAGCTCCGCTTCGCTCACGCCCAGACGCTCGGCCAGATCGCGTGCGCGCAGGTTCGGCTCCAGTTCGCGCAAGCGCATCCATTCGTCGCGGAGTTTCGGCGGCAGCATGGCGCCCGATGAGGTATTGCTGGATGCATTCAACATATCGACGATCCTTAAAAGGCGATTTTCGCGGCGAGGCTGAGTGCACGCCCCGGCATGGTGAGGCGATCGGCGGGCAAGCCGCCGGTACCGCTATCGTTGAAGCCATTGCCGCTGACCAGATTGCCCAGCACGCCGCCGTTCAAATTGCCCCAGTCCCAATACTTTCGGTCGGTGAGGTTGGTGATGCCGGCATAGATCTCCAGGCTCGTCATCGCGCCCTCGCCGAACGGCGAGTAGTGCGCGTACAGATCGAGCGTGCCGTAGCCCGCCGGCCGGAATGCGGTCGGGTCGCTTAGCTGGGTATGACGACGCACGGCGGTGCCGGTGAGTTCGGCACCCCATTTAGCGGTGTCGTAGCTGATGCCGACGACAAACTTGGCCGGATCGACGGTATTGAGCGGGCTATAACCCGTATCGCCCGACTCGATCAGGCGCCCCGTTGCCACCGATGCGCTGCCGCGCACGGCCCAGCCGTCCAACGCGTCGCTGAAATGGCCGAGCCGCAAGCTGCCGCTGGCCTCCAGGCCCTTGATGAAGGCACGACGCGTATTGACTGCCTGGAACAGTAGATTCTGCCCCGGCGGCGCCTGGTACCACGACGGTATCTGCGAGGGCGGCAAGGCGAAGCCGGACCAGATGAAATTGCGGTACTTGTTGTAGTAGCCGCCAACGCTGAACCAGCCGATATCGCCCTTGCCGCGCACGCCAAGTTCGAAGTTGTTGCTGGTTTCCGCTTTCAGCTTGTCGTTGGGCAGGAACGCGATATTGAAACCGGGAAACGGCTGCTCGTTCCAGGCACCCGCGATTTCGCTGTATAGCGGCGGCCGAAAACCGCGCGCATAGTCAAAGTACGCACTCAATGCATCGGTAAAGCGCCAGACCACGCCGAGCTTGGGCGAGGCATAGCTCTTTTCATAATCACGTTTGACGTAACTGGGATTGTAAGCGGCGTACAGCGCATCCTGTTCGGGCTTGTATTCGTAGCGTTCCAGTCGCACGCCTGGTGTTACGGTCAGGTGGCCGTCGAAGAACCCCAGCTCGTCCTGGCCGAACGCGGCATAACGATCGGTGCGACTGGATGGGATCAGGTGTAACGGATAGTTGCCGGGCATGGCCGGCTTGCTGCTGCTTATCGCGCCAGTGCGCTTGCTGATAGCGTAACCGCCGGCTGTCGACTCTGCATCGGTACGCGATAACTCAACGCCGTAACTGATGGTCTGGGTGACGGCACTGCCCTCACCCAGCTGCTTTACGGCAACCAGCTTGCCGCCGGAAACTTTCTCCTGCAGAGGCAAGTTTTCATAGAAGCGCGCATAGGCGGCGGTGTCGGTTTGCGTATCCGTACGTGTGCGCGTTTTCTGCCAGTACGCATTCCACTCCAGCGTATCGGCAACAGCGCTATCCAGATGCGGATACCACTGCCCGATACTGGCACGCATGCGCTGGTTTTCGTCCTGCGAGCGGTAATAACCCACGCCAGGCGCGATATTGGACAAGCTATTGGTGTTGGTGCGCGTGTTCGAACCATCCAGCGTCACGCGATCGGCGCGTCCGCTCTGGGCCGTATGCACGTATTTGGCGAGGAAACTATCGAGCGTATATGTCTGCGGATCAGGACGCGTGCGTGTCGCGCCTGCGCCGCCGATATCGCCCTCGTTCGCTGTTTCGTGGCCTTCGCGATGATTGGCGATAAACAGGATGCCGTTCTTCGCATCGCCGCCGGCCAACGTTGCCGTACTGGTCAGGCTGCGATCGCTGCTGTCGTACTGCTCCTTGAGCGACACATACGGATCGCGCCCCGGACGCAGATAGTCGGCCGGATCTTTCGTACGCAAGCTGACGACGCCGCCGAGCGCATCGGAGGGATACAGCGCCGACGCCGGGCCACGAATGATGTCGACCTGCTTGATATCGTCCAGATCGATAAAGTTGCGGCCGGCACGAAAACTGCCGCCGGCAACATCCGCACCGAACGATGCCGGTTGCGATACGCCGTCGATCTCGATGCGCGTGCGGTTGCCCGACAGCCCGCGGATGTTGAAGCTGTCCAGACCGAAGCGCCCCGCCGTACCGATCACCGACACACCCGGCTCGTACTTCACCAAGTCGCGAATGGTCAGCACCAGATGACGATCCATCTGCACGCGATCGATCATCGATACCGTGCCCGGCGTATTGAGTTGCAAGCTTGGCGTGGTGGCAGTGACCTGCACGCGCGGCAGGTTGGAAGCTTGATCGGGACTCGTGGACAACCCGGCCGGCTCAGCGGCCCAGGCAGTGACGGAAGATGACAACAGCGCGCCAATGATGGCGGCCAGCGGAGCGATACGCATGAAAGAAAAGGTCCTTTACCCTGGCGTGTGTGGAGCTGCACGCGGCTTGCTGGCAAGGACGCTCGAGGCATCGGTGGCTGGCGGCCGAATCAGGACCGGGAGATGCCGGTCCGCGAAAATCTAAATGAGAATATATCTCATTTAGATTTGAGTGGTAAAGCCCTGCTCCGGGATGACGATGATTGTGATGGCGGGGTTAGATTGTGGTGGCGAGGCTATTTGATCGGCTTCAAATCATTCGCAACCGTCGGCCAAAGCTCCGACACGGTCGGATGAATCGGCACCGCCCATTGCAACGTACTGATCGGCTGATCGGCATTCATCAGGTCGAGCACGCCATGAATGGACTCATCGCCCTCCACACCGAGAATGGCCGCGCCGAGTATGCGTTGTGTCTGCGCGTCGGCGATCAGTTTCATAAAACCGGCCGTCTCTCCACGCTCAACCGCTCGCCCCACGCGCGACATCGGCCGTTTCGAAACCAACAACGGCCTGCCGCTCTTGCGCGCCTGGCTTTCGGTCATGCCCACGCGGCCCAGTGGCGGGTCGATATAAAGCGCGTAGCCGAGAATACGTTGCGACACACGGCGGTGCTGCCCATCGAGCAAGTTCGCCGCGATGATCTCGAAATCGTTGTACGCCGTATGCGTAAACGCGCCGCGCCCGTTGCAATCGCCCATCGCCCAGATGCCCGCCACGTTGGTGCGAAGCTCGTCGTCGACCTCGATATAGCCTCTTTCGTTGGTCTTGACGCCGGCGCGCTCCAGCGCGAGGTCGTCCGTATTCGGTCGTCGCCCCATTGCCAACAGCACGCGGTCGGCGATCACCTCAGGAGCTCCCGCGGTGCAATCCACGCGCACGGCGACACCATCGCTGCGCTGCGCGAACGCGATGCAGTTGGCGTCCGTACGTATATGGATGCCCTCGCCTTCGAGAATCTCGCGTATGGCCGTGGAAACGTCTTCGTCCTCGCGAGGGATCAGCCGCGACTCGCGTTCGACGACCGTCACTTCGGAACCAAAGCGGCGGAACATTTGCGCGAATTCCAGGCCGATGTAACTGCCGCCGACGATCGCCAGATGTCTGGGCAAGGTCGCCAGTTGCAGAATCGACGTATTGGTGAGGTAGTCGATCTCGCCTACCCCAGGCATGTCCGGCACGGATGCGCGGCCGCCGACATTGAGGAAAATGTGTGGCGCGGTCAGCAGCTCATCGCCCACCCGCAAGCTGTCGGCGCTTTCGAAACGGGCATGTCCGCGCAACACGGTCAGGCCCTGCATGCCTTCGAGCCAGCGTTCGACATTGCCGCGCGCATGCGTGGCCACCGTCTGTCCGCGACCGATGACGCGCTGGATATCGATCCCGATATCGCCCTGAATAACAACGCCATATTCCGCCGCGCGGCGCGCCACATACGCGGCGCGCGCACTCGCCACGAGGGTCTTGGTCGGCATGCAGCCGGTGTTGACGCAGGTACCGCCGAACAGGTGTCGCTCGATCAACGCGACCTTCATGCCTGCCGCTGTCAAACGTCCGGCCAGCGGCGGTCCGGCCTGGCCAGCCCCGACGATGATGGCGTCGAACGCGCGGCTCATGCCGGCATCGCCACGATCAGGAGGCCGCCACCGATGGCGACGATGTCTTCGAGGATCGCCGCGGGGAAATCCTTACCGAAAGTAGCTGCCAGACGCGCTCTTGCCCATGCGCCACCATAGGTGCCGATCGCGGCGCCGACGATGCCGGCCACCAGGCCGGCGAGCATCATGTTGCCGGCCGCGCCGACCGTGGCACCGCACAGCGCTCCCGATACAAGTCGCGCCGCAAACGGGACCGGCAATTTACGGCTGGGTGTCGTGGGCAGTTTGTCGGTCACCAGTTCTGCCGCCGCCAATACGGTGAATATCCACGGCGTAAAGCGCCAGCCCATGAAGGCGGTCCAGCTATCGCCTACCGACAGCCATCCCAGATGCACGGCCCAGCTCACTACGGCGGGCGCAGTCATGGCGCGCAGGCCGGCGACCATACCTATCAACAAGGCAGCAAGTACGAATGTCATGGACAACCCCTCCGGCAGTGAGCGAGCTGAAGATCGCATACAAACCCGCGGCAATCATACCTTGCGTCTTGTAAGAACCTCGGAAAACCACTTCCTACTCGTCATCCCGGCCTTCGCCGGGATGACGAGTAGGAAAGCTGCCGCAGTAGTCCCATCTTCATGCACTCAAAACCGATCCGTACTCGCCAGATACCGCCACTGTCCCGGCTGCAGCCGCGCCATCGGAATACGGCCGATGCGAATACGCTTGAGCGACAACACCTGCAAGCCAACGGCCTGGCACATGCGTTCGACCATGCTCGGCGCAATACGCTTCAACGCAAAACGCAGATGCCGTTCGTTCTGCCAGCTCACCTTGATCGGTGGCAACGCGTAATTGTTGAAACTGAGGCCGTGGTTGAGTCGTGCCAGACCCTCGGGTGCCAATGTGCCGGCCACCTCGACGATCACCTCCTGCTCGATACGCTCGGAGTCTTCTTCCAAACGCCGTTTGACCCGCCAGTCCTGGGTAAATACCAGCAAGCCGCTGGCACTGTCCGGCAACGGCAGGGGCGACTCCAGCCGCGCAAAATGACGCTTCAACAGGCGCACGCCCGATGCGTCGTCTTCGGCATGACTGTCTAGGGTTATCAAGGCACGCGCCTGGTCCGCCGCCATGTCCGCGGGCTTGTGCAGCACCAGTGTGGCGGGTTCCGGCGGAACCAGCTCGGCATTCGGGTCGATCTCGACACGCTGGTCGCCGATCATGAACTGCGGCTCTTCGACCGTCTCGCCATCGACACGCACCCAGCCGCCTTCGATATACATCTCCGCTTCGCGCCGGGAGCACTGGGTCATCGCGGCGATGCGTTTGGCGAGGCGGACGGGTTCGGTCATGGCGGTGGCCTGGGATTCAAGGTGGCCATTGTAGGCGTCCTGCCCTCATAACGCCCGTAACACCGCGATTTGATCAAGCACGCTTTCTTGTGCGCGCCGCTTTCTTCGCCGCGGCCGAACGGCCTGCACTGCCTTTTGTACGCGCGGCCTTCCTGGCCGCAGCCGAACGACTGCTCGCGGTTTGCTTGCTGGCGGCGCTGCGTGCCTGCCTTGAAAGCGCTGTCTTTGAAACACTGCTGCTGCCCTCGCGCTTCAAGGCCTTGGTGGCTGCCCGTTTACGCGTTGCCGTGGACTCGGACGATGTGCGTGCGGCTTTTTTTGTCGCCGGACGCTTGCGCGCCGACGTCTTTTTAGCTGCTGCCCCCTTCTTGGGTATCTTTACGCCTGCACGGCGCGCCTTGGACAAGCCGATGGCGATCGCCTGCTTTGCCGATCGCGCACCGTGCTTGCCCTCGCGAATGTGTTCGATTTCCTCATGCACGAATTCCCCAGCCTGGGTGCTGGGTGCCTTGCCCGCGCGCTTGGCGGCCTGGGCACGCTTGACGGTTCTCTTCTCGGGCATAACGACTCTCCGCTATATCGGACGTAGCCGCACAGTGCGCCGCGCCACGTGAAGCAGCGGGCAAGAAAAACTCAACGCGATGCACGCGCGCTCAGGCGATGACGTCGTCCACCGCGGCCACGAAACCACCGGTCTGCCGTGCCCATAGCCGGGCATACAGACCGCCGTGGGCAAGCAGCTGCGCATGCGTGCCGCTCTCCACCACGATGCCCTTGTCCATCACGACAAGTCGATCCATACGCGCGATGGTCGACAGGCGATGTGCGATGGCAATCACCGTCTTGCCGCGCATGAGCACCTCCAGGCTCTCCTGGATGGCCGCTTCGGACTCCGAATCGAGCGCCGAAGTCGCCTCGTCCAGAATCAGGATCGGTGCGTCCTTCAGCAGCACGCGTGCGATCGCGATGCGTTGGCGCTGACCACCGCTGAGCTTTACGCCACGCTCGCCCACGTGGGCGTCGAAACCAGTGCGGCCCTCGCCATCGACCAGTTGCGGGATGAATTCGTCCGCTCGTGCCTTGCGCACCGCGTCCATGATCTGCTCCTCGCTGGCATTGGGCCGGCCATAGAGCAAGTTGTCGCGGATGGAGCGATGCAGCAGCGAGGTGTCCTGGGTAACCACGCCAATTTGCGAACGCAAACTTTCCTGAGTCACGCCGGCGATGTCCTGGTCATCGATCAGGATGCGCCCGTCTTCGAGGTCGTAAAGCCGCAACAGGATATTGACCAGGGTCGACTTGCCCGCACCCGAAGGGCCGACCAGGCCGATCTTTTCACCGGGACGCACGGCCAGGTCGAGACCGGCCATCACGCCCGACGCTTTGCCGTAGTGAAAATGGATCTCTTCAAAACGCACGCTGCCCTGACTGACCGTGAGCGGCACGGCATCCGCGCGGTCCTGTACGGCGCGCGGCTGCGAAATGGTTTCCAGGCCGTCCTGTACGGTGCCGACATTTTCGAAAATGCCGTTGACCACCCACATGATCCAGCCGGACATGTTGTTGATGCGGATCACCAGGCCGGTCGACAGCGCAATCGCACCCACCGTCACCTTGCCCTCGCTCCACAGCCAAATAGCCAGAGCCGAGGTACCGACGATCAGAAAACCGTTCAAGGTGGTGATGGTGCTGTCCATAGCCGTGGTCAACCGCGTCATGCGGCGCAGCTTCTCCATCTGCTCGCGCATCGCATCGGCGACGTAGCCTTCCTCGCGCTCGGTATGCGCAAACAGCTTCAGCGTAAGGATATTGCTGTAGCCGTCAACAATGCGGCCCATCAACTTGGAACGTGCCTCGGACTGCTTCCAGGAGCGTTCCTTGGTACGCGGAATGAAATATGCCAGTGTGCCGACATAGGCAAACAGCCAAAGCAGCAGCGGCAGGGCCAGCCAGATATCCGCCTGCGCAAACATGACCAATGCGCTGCCGGTATAGATGGCCACGTACCAGATCGCGTCGACGATCTGCACCGCCGATTCGCGCAGCGATGCACCCGTCTGCATGATGCGGTTGGCGATGCGTCCAGCATAGTCGTTCTGGAAAAAGCCCAGGCTCTGCCGCATCACATAGCGGTGGTTCTGCCAACGGATGCGCGCGGTGAGGTTCGGCAGAATGGTCTGATTGACCAGCAGATCATGCAGGGCAATCAATACGGGCCGTGCTATCAGCGCAACAAAACCCATCCACAGCAGCTGGTTGCCATGCAGGCGGAAGAAATCCTTGCTCGGCACGCCCTTGGCCATGTCGACGATGTTGCCGATAAAACCGAACAACGATACTTCGACCAACGCCACACCAAAGCCCACCACGATCGTGGCCGCGAAGATCGGCCACACCTGGCGCAGATAGAACGCATAGAAACGCCATACCGACTTGGGCGGCATGGCGTCGACGGGTTCCTTGAAGGCGTCGATGAGGGATTCGAACCAGCGGAAAATCATGGGGGAGGCCTGGTGTCGGGGAAGGCGTAGTGTAGAGGGAACCCGTAGGAGCGACTTCCTGGAACCTCGAATAACCCCTCCTACTCGTCATTCCGGCGCAGGCCGGAACCCAGTGGCCTTGCGGTCGGTTGTCGCGAGAACCCGCAAAAGACAGCTCTATCGCGAAAACCGAAAACTGATGCCACTGGGTCCCGGCCTGCGCCGGGATGACGATAGGAAAAACGGAGGTTATTCGAGGTTTCCGGAAGTTGCTCCTACAAGGCTTTCTAACGCCGCGACGCCAACTTGTCCGCCCAGCGCGTCGGTTCGGGTAGCCGATACGTCGTGCAACATTTCAGAACCAGATCGGCAGCCGTAGCCATGCTTACCCGATACCCGGGCGAAACAATCAACGGCTTCACCTTCTGCTTGCTGCGCAGCACCGTCCCGATCAGCTTGCCGCGATAGACCAGGTCGGCACGCGCCCCACGCTGCTCGCCCAGCTCACCGTGACTGCCCACCAGGATGCTTTTGGCTACCCCGATCGTTGGCAATCCGATGGTGACGCCAAGGTGCGCCGCAATGCCCAGGCCGCGAGGGTGGGCAATACCCTGCCCGTCGACAAAGACCATGTCCGGCGTCTGCGGCAGGCCGGCCAGTGCGTCGAGCACTGCAGGCAACTCGCGAAACGATAACAGCCCGGGGATATACGGCATCCGCGTGGGCAGGCGCGCCACCACATTAGCCACCGGCTTGAGGCTGGCCGCGTCCAGCAGCACCGCCGCAGCGCGCGTGATGGCGCCGCCGGCTTCGAAACCGACGTCGACTCCGGCAATGTGTTTCAGCGGCCCAAAATCGTCTTCGATAACGACCTGGGTTGCCAATTGGGTTTGCAGGGCACGCGCCTTGGCGACATCGCCATCCCATTCGGGCCATGGAATCGAAGACATATTCTTCCGTGCAGGGGCCGTAGACTGAACGCAGCATCGTACAGGACCGGCATAAATCGTCCGTGACGATTGACCCCATCCACCGAGCCCGGGATCATCCCCGAAATGCGCCTGCTACTTCGATTCCTGCTCGTCTTCACGCTCATCCTGGCCGCCCCCACGGCCTTGGTCGAGAACGCCCTGGCTGCGGATGCTCCCGCCGCGTCCGCGAGCACGCCCGCGCCGCCGACGGCCGATCAATTGAACGATCAACTGGCCGATATCCAGCAGCAGCTGTCGGCGAAGGAACGCCCCGACGATGCAACCTTGATCGAGCTGCGCAACAAGGTACAGACGATCCAGAAGCAGTCGACCGACCTGACCAGCACACTGACTCCGCAAAGCAACAGCCTGCAGGCCAAGCTCACCGTGCTCGGTGCGCCGCCGGCCAAGGGCTCACCGCCCGAAGCTCCGGAGATCGCCAGCCAGCGCAAGGATCTGAACACCGCCAAGGCCGATGTCGACGGCCAGATCAAGCAGGCCAATACAGCCAGCCTGGACAGCGTGCAAGTGCTCAACACGATCTCGGCGTTGCAGCGCGACGCTTTCGAGGCACAGCTGTCGCAACGCACCGCGTCGCCGCTCACTGGCAGTTTCTGGTCGAGCCTGGCCCACGACCTCCCCAGCGACATGGCCGAACTGGGCCAACTCGGCCGTGACCTCGGCGCGGCCATACGTCAGGCGTGGCAGCCACCCAACCGCTTGCCTTTCGTACTGTGCCTGCTGGCCGCGATCGGCTTGCTGGTCGCCCGCCGCCTGATCGAGAAACTGTTCATTCGCCTTGGCGCCAAGCACCTCCCGCAAGGCCATCTCCGCCGCAGCACGCTGGCTACGATCATTACCCTGATCACACTGGCCTGCGTCGGTTTTGCCGCCTATCTGGCCTATCTCTCGCTCAACTGGAACCATCTGCTGAGCGAGGATCTACAGAATCTCCTGCATGCCCTGGTGCGATTGGTCTGCTTCTGCGCATACGTCGCGGGGCTGGGGCGTGCACTGCTAAGCGTGAAGCGTCCATCGTGGCGCATGCCGCAGGTGTCTGACGACACCGCCGAACATTTGCGCCCGTTCCCGTGGCTGCTGGCAGCGGCCGTCTTTGTCATGGGCACGGTCGACCAGATCAACAAGGACATCGGCGCCGGTCTGGCTGCCGTGGTCATCACTAACGGCACGCTGTCGCTGATCATCGCTTCGCTGATTGGTGCGGTGCTGTTGCGCATGGGCCACGCCCGCCGCGTCATGCTGGCCGCCGGCGATACGCCGGCCAGACGTCCCCTATGGGTTGGCCTGCTGGTCTTTGCCGCCTTTGCGGGCGTACTGGTGTGCTGGTTGGCAGTGCTCAGCGGCTACTTCGCACTGTCGTGGGTGGTAGCGCGACAGATCGTCTGGACCAGCGTCATCGTCCTGTCGCTGTATCTGTTTTCGCACCTGCTCCACGATGTGTTCGAAACGCTGTTTTCGCCGACCGAACGCACCGGCCAGCGCATGCAGGAAGCCTTTGGCCTCTCGGCCGAGCGACTGGAACAGACCGCGACGATTCTTTCGGGCATATGCCGCGCCCTGCTTTTGCTGCTAGCGATCTCGCTGGTGTTCTCCCGCTACGGTGCCGGCCCTTCCGAGCTGAGCGGGCGCGTGCTGCAGCTGTTTAGCGGCGCAAACAATATTGGTTCGTTGCCGATCGTTCCCGGAGACATCTTCAACGCCGTGCTGGTGGTGTTCTTCGGAATGCTGGTAGTCCGCGGCATCAAGCAATGGTTGAGCAACCAGTTGCTGCCCAAGACGTCGCTCGAACTGGGCATGCAGAATTCGATCGTGACCCTGCTGGGTTATGTCGGCGGCATCCTGGTTTTCCTGCTTGCCCTGGCTGCGCTCAAGTTCAACCTGCAAAGCATCGCCTGGGTCGCCAGCGCGCTGTCGGTGGGTATCGGCTTTGGCTTGCAGGCCATCGTGCAGAACTTTATTTCCGGCCTGATCCTGTTGGCCGAGCGACCGGTGAAAGTGGGCGATTGGGTCAGCCTTGGCGGCGGTGTCGAAGGCGATGTCCGGCGCATCAATGTGCGTGCCACAGAAATCCAGATGAGCGACCGCTCGACGATGATCGTGCCCAACTCGCAGTTCATCAGCCAGAACGTGCGCAACGTGACGCTGGGGCATGCGCAGGGCCGCGTGCAGCTGCAGCTGTCGTTACCGCTCAGCACCGATGCCAGCAAAGCGCGAACGCTTGTTCTGGACGTATTTCGCCATCATCCGGCCACGCTCGAAACACCCTCGCCCAGCGTCACGCTGGACAATCTCGACGGCGGCACGATGACCTTCGTGTGCACCGGCTATGTAAAAAGCCCGCGCGATGCCGGTGGCGTCAAGAGCGACATTCTGTTCGAGCTGTTGAACAAGCTGCGCGAAGCGGCGATTCCCTTGAGCAGTCCGCAGGACATGGTGATTCACACCGTGCGACAGACCGTCGAGAAATCCGAAGCGTCAACGGTCGTCGGCACTGACGATGCGCCAGGGGACGACAGCAAGAAAACCTGATTCTTCAGACCGGAGCGTGCTCATGACCAGCCAAGGCAGCACCATCATTCCTTCCATGCGCTACCGCGACGCGCGGGCCATGATCGAGTGGCTATGCAAGGCGTTCGGTTTCGAGAAAAACGCCGTGTATGAAGAAGACGGCGTCATCGTGCACGCACAGCTCATTTATGGCAGCGGCATGATCATGCTCAGTGAGGTTCGCGACAATCCTTTTGGCCGTCACTTTGTGCAGCCCGATCAGGTGGCCGGACGCGAAACGCAATGCGCCTGCGTCATCGTCAAGGACGTCAAGGCGCACTACGAACAGGCCAGGTCGGTCGGCGCGGTCATCATCGATGAATACGCCGAGCAGGAATACGGCGGCGCCGGTTACGCGTGCAGCGACCCGGAAGGTCATTTGTGGTGGTTTGGTAGTTACGATCCGTGGCAGGTTCGCTGACGGCTCGCTTCGCATCGCGCTTTGCGCCCCCTCACCCCAGCCCTCTCCCCCGGCAAAGCCAGGGGAGAGGGGGTCGAATGAGGCAAGTCTTCAGTACTACGTGCTTTTGCCCCCTCTCCCCTGGCTTTGCCGGGGGAGAGGGTTGGAGTGAGGGGGCTCTTAGCCCCACTCAATCAACTACAAGCCTTTCCATGATCGGCATGAAAGCCCTTGGCCTTCGCGTCCGATTCGCTCATGTACTCGCCCTTCTTGGTACGGCCATACCACTTGTCAGCAGGACAGTGATAAACCTTGCTGCTGTCGTTGACCCACACCATGCCCGGACCACCGCCCGGTGCAGCGGCACCGGCGGGAGCTGCCGGCGCGTGCGGCGTTGCGGCCGCCTTGGGTGCCGGAGCCGGGGCGGGGGCAGCTGCCGGCGCAGGCGTTGGCGCGGGGGCCGCTGTCGGCGCGGGAGCCGCAGCTGCCGGGGCCGCAGCAGCCGCTGCGGTGTACCACTCCTTGACGCCCTTGTGACCGGCGCAGGCACCACGCTTGCCGTTGTGATCGGTATACGTGCCGTCGTTGCACTGGCCGGTGGAACCGGCAGGCGCCGCGGATTGTTGGGCAAATGCAGGTGCGCCGGCCAAAGCGCATACGAGCAACGCGGCCATCCATCCAAACGATTTCATGTCGACTCCCTCCAAACGCATTCGTCTGTCGTGCCAACGCTATCGACGCGGTCTGCCGCGTTCGAAGCGAGGTCACACTCAAGCGTGTCTGATGCACGCTTGCGGCGGCGACTATGCCTGTAAAACACGCGAGCCGACACGGCGGCGCAAGAAGTCATTCAACCGCCAGACGGCCATTTCGCAAGTTCATGCGAATGGCCGTCGTGGCACTCAGGGCGCTTCCGGCTTCACCGGCTCCAGGCGCAGATCCTGGAAGTCGAAACTGAAGTCGGTCAAGGGCGAAATCGGCTCCATCCGCACGTCGCGAATCGAGCCGTCGGCATCGAGCGAGTACGTCACGAAGGCATCGGCATTGAGCGCGCGATCGTCCCAGCGCACGATAAAGCTGTCGTGCTGCCACGGCGTCATCGTGCCGACCAGTTGCGCGGTCTTGGAGAAGCGCATGCGCAATTTACCGCCCTCGTTGCTGACGATGACATCGCCATACCAGCGGTCGCGATAGGTACCGGCATACTTCGCCAGCGCCAGCGACGGCTTGCCGTTCTTGTCACGCTCTTTCTCGTGCTTCTTCCAACTGTCGTCCGCGTTACCTTCCGCCTTCTTGACCGCCTTATCGTAAGCGGCGACCCAGTCGGTCTTGCTGCCGCTCATGTAGGCATCGAGGGCGCGATAAGTCACCGCATTGAATGCAGCCCCCGACTCCTGGTTGGTCAGTACCACCACACCAAGGTGCAACTCCGGCACCAGGGTCACGCGCGAGACCATGCCCGGCCAGCCACCCGTGTGCCACACCAGGCGCTGACCGTGGTAATCGGACAGGAACCAGCCTTCACCGTAACCGGCAAAATTCGGCTTGAGACTTTCCAGTTCCGGCACCGGCGGCTTGTTGACCTTCATCGGCGTAAGCATCGACCACATCTGGTCCTGGCTGCTCTGCTTGAACAGGCGCTGCTCCTTGCCGTCGCCCGATGGCAGCACGCCACCGGCCAGTTGCACGTTCATCCACTTGGCCAGGTCGTGCACGCTGGAGTAGATGCCGCCTGCACCGGGATTATTCGACCAGGCCATCGGCGGCACCGGCTTGAGATCCTTGAAGTCGAACTTGGCGTGGCCCATCGCCACATCCATGCCCGGTTTGAGATAGGTCATATCGACCAGGGTCTCGTCCATGCCGACCGGTTTGAAGATGTTATTGCGCAGGAAATCCGCGTAACTCTGGCCGGAGACGTTTTCGATCACCAGCGTCGCTACCGCGAACAGAATATTGTCGTACGCGTAGGCACTACGGAAGCTGGTCGCCAGCGGCACGTTGCGCAGACGCTCGACCACTTCCTTGGTCGTATACGAGGTCGGCGGCCAGTACAGCAGATCGCCTGCGCCCAAGCCCAGGCCGCTGCGATGCGCGAGCAGATCGCGAATACGCATCTCGTGCGTGACATAGGGATCGGACATCTGGAACCAGGGCAGATGATCGGTGACCCGATCGTCCATCTTCAACTTGCCTTGCTCGGCCAGCATCTGCAGCGATGCGGCGGTGAAGGCCTTGGTGTTCGACGCGATCGCAAACAGCGTATGCGCGTCGACCTGCTCCGGCTTGCCGACTTCGCGCACGCCGAAGCCCCGCTCCATGACCACCTTGCCGTCCTTGACGATCGCCACGGCGATGCCGGGCACCTCGAAGGTCTTGCGCGCGCTGTCCACGTAGGCACCGAAATCCTGCAGCTGTGCCGGCAATGCTGCATCGGCAGTCGCAGCAGGCGACACGGGTTGGCTGGCTGGCGTCTGCGCGAAAACGTTGGTGGCGAACACGAACAAGGCGCAACAGCCAAGCAGGCGCGGGGACAAGGGTCGATAGGACATCGCTGGCTCCAGCTTTGGGCAAAGCCGGAACTATCTCGCTAAATGCGGCCCGGCACCAGCGCCGGAAGTCAGCCCCCGGAGGCGTGCGCATCCAGCCAGGGCGCGAGCGACACCGACCACAGGTTGTCGTTACCGTTGTCCCAGGTCTGCATCCGCGAAAGGTCCTGCGAGGCCTGACCCACCGCACGCGGATAAACCACGCGCGTCGTGCGCGGGCTACTGAAATACAGCGTGCGATGGTCGGCGCCCAGATGCGAGCCCCATGGCGAACCGCGGTTGATCTCGTCGCCCAGATCGATCGGCTTGCTCCAGCCGTCGCCGTCGCGGAAGGCTATGTACAGCCGATCCGGATCGTCCTTACCGGCATAGTTGGCGTCGAACACGATAAAGGATTGATCCGGCGCAACGGCCGGGTCGAGCTCATGCGAATCGCTGTTGCCGAGTTTCAAGGGCTCGGCCTCTTGATACGCGCCATCCCGATAAACCGACCGATACAACTTGAAAGCACCCTGCCCGCCGCCTGGGACCGGTCGTTGAAAATACAGGCTGCCATCGGCGGCAATGCTTGGCGAATAGGTGCGTGTGCCCTGATTCACCGTTGCCGGCAACAACACCGGCTCGTCCCAACGATCGCCATGCCGCTCGACTTTCCACAAGCGGCCGCCCCAGCCGGCCGACACCTTGCCGTTGGACAACTGCGCGTCCAGGGCTTTGCCATCCGGCGTGTCGGGCCGATTGGAGCTGAACACCACGAAGGTCCCATCCGGCGACATCGCCGGATCGTGGTCCAGCCAGCGCCCCGAAAACGGTGCGATCTGTGGCGGCTGCCATTGCCCGTGCACCCGATGGGTCACCAGAACGATCTGGTTCTGGCCCGTGCTGCGATCAAAGACGAGGGTATTTCCATCGGGCGAAAACGCGGCCGAATCCTCACTCGCCGGCCCGGAGATGACGCCCGGCGCGAACACTTCCGGCGTCGCGGTCTGCGCGGCTGCCGCTGCGCTGCTATATGCCAAGACGGCCAACAACACACCCCTGATGCGCTGCATGATCGATCCTCATTCGTGTGGACGGGGGACGGCAAGCCCGCCATAAGCTGCGCCACGCCCGCGACTGCCGCGCGTGCTTGAAGTCACGCCGGGCCGGGCGTGGCATCATGGTGCGCCGCTTGTCACGACCTTTCCGATGCCTACTCGTGCCCCCAAAGGCGATCTGTTCGCCAGCGTTGCCGCCACTCACCCGATACGCGCCGGTATCGGCGGCTGGACCTATGCACCCTGGCGCAAGAATTTCTATCCGGACGGCCTGACGCAAAAGCGCGAACTCGAGTACGCCAGCCGCCACCTGCGCGCGATCGAAATCAACGGCACGTTCTATGGCGCGCAAAAGCCGGCCACCTATGCACGCTGGGCGTCGGAAACACCCGAGGGTTTCGTGTTTTCGCTCAAGGCGCCACGCTATGTCACCGAGGGCAAGCGCCTGGCCGATACGGAGAAAGGCATTCGCGGCTTTGTCGAAGGCGGCCTGTCGGAAATGGGGGACCGGCTGGGGCCGATCCTGTGGCAGCTTCCACCCTCGCGACCCTTCGATGCCGACGACCTGGACGCGTTCCTGGCGTTGCTCCCGGCCAAGCTCGAAGGCGAGCTGTTGCGGCACGTGCTTGAAGTGCGCCACCCCAGCTTTCTCAGCGAAGCGTACGTCGCGTTGGCGCGCAAGCACCGCATCCCGACCGTGTTCACCGATTCACCCGACTATCCTTCGCTGGCCGATATCACCGGGGATTTCACCTATGCACGGCTGATGCGCAGCGAGGACAAGATCGCTACCGGTTATGCCGACAACAATCTCGATGCGTGGGCATCACGTGCCGAACGCTGGGCAGGCGGCGAAGACAATGCAGATCTTCCGCACATGACCGAGGCCACGCCAAAAACCGCGCCGCGCGATGTGTTCGTGTTTTTTATCAGTGCGGCAAAACATCGAAACCCCGCCGCAGCGATGGCGTTGCAAAAACGCGTCGATGCAGCCGCCTAAGTCATCTCGATAAGGATTATCCATGCGCGTCAACCGCATTCTTCCATTGATCATCCTGGTATTGGTCGTTGGCTGGCTTTATTTGCAGCCCAACCGGCACCCCAGCCAGCTCAATACGGCGCAACCACCATCACGAACCGCCAGCGCCGAAACGAGTGCCTGCCCTGTCCTGCCCATGTTCCTTCCGCAGGAGGCTTATCAGACGATCAAGCTGATCGAGAGTAACGGCCCGTTCCCGCATCGCCAGGATGGCGTGGTCTTCGGCAACCGCGAAAACCTGCTGCCGCAACAAGCCAATAGCTACTACCACGAATACACCGTGGAAACGCCCGGCAGCCCGGATCGCGGCGCACGACGCATCATCACCGGCGGCACGCCGCCAACGATCTACTATTACACTGACGACCACTACCGCAGCTTCCGCTGTTTCCAGGTGCACGCATGAGCGCTTCGTTTGACATCGACCTGAATGATCCTGCGCGCGGCGGCGTGTTTTTCGTTACCCAGGACGACATCGCTGCGCTGGACAAGGCGGCCGGCAAATATCCGCTGCGCAGCTTGCACATCGATTTGCATGGCTGCACCGACAAGACCTCGCTGATGCGGCATCTCAACGATGCGTTGCATTTCCCCGAGAGTTTCGGCGACAACTGGGATGCACTCGCCGACAGCCTGCGCGACCTGTCCTGGCTGAAAGCCTCCGGTTATCTGCTGCTGATCGTGCACGGCGAAACCCTGCGCGACGCCAGCGAAGAAGATTTCGATACCTTGCTCGACGTGCTCGACGAGGCGGCGGAACACTGGTTCGACAACCAGACCCCCTTCTTTGCGTTTGTCGCATTGCCCGAAAGCGCTTTTGACGAGGCCGACGCCTGATGGAACTGGATTTCGAGCTGGACCGCGACTACGTGGAACTCAATCAGCTGCTCAAGCTCAGCGGCCTGTGCGACAGCGGCGGTGCTGGCAAAGCGATCGTCGCCAGCGGCGCCGTGAGCGTGGATGGCGAGCAGGAACTGCGCAAGACCTGCAAGATCCACGCGGGCCAGACCGTGCAGGTCGGCGACATCACGATCTACGTGGTGGAAGCGGCGTAACCTTCCCGGCGTGCACGACGAATAGGTGATACAGGGGCAACCCTGCCCACCGTCCCCAGCCGGAGTGCGCTTATGTCGTTTACGCTCAAACCCCTGGCCGCGCTACTGATTGCCGCAGGTGTCGCGGCTTGCAGCACGCCTGCCATCAGCCATGAATCGGGCGCTTTGCTAGCCCCCCAGACCGATACCCCTCTGGCCAAGACGCATAGCGAAGAAGTGGCTGTGCTGTCGGGTGGCTGCTTCTGGGGCGTCGAGGCGGTATTCGAGCATGTCAAAGGTGTGAAGCGCGTGTGGTCCGGTTATTCCGGCGGCAGCGCGGCCACCGCGACCTACGATCAGGTCAGCGATGGCGATACCGGCCATGCCGAATCAGTGAAGATCATCTACGACCCGGCGCAGGTGAGCTACGGTCAGTTGCTGCGGGTGTTCTTCTCCGTTGCGACGGATCCCACGCTGCTCAATCGCCAGGGTCCCGACGTTGGCACGCAATACCGTTCGGCGATTTTCTTCAACACGCCCGAACAGGAGCGCGTAGCCAAGGCCTATATCGCACAGCTGGGCACCGACAAGGCCTTTGACGATCCGATCGTGACACAGGTGGTGCCGTTGAAGGCCTTCTATCCGGCCGAGGCCTATCACCAGGACTATGCACGCCTGCACCCGGACGATCGCTATATCGTGGTCAACGATGCGCCGAAGGTCGTGAACCTGCAGCGTTATTTTCCAGACATCTATCGCACGCAAGAACAGGTCGTTAGCGTGCAGCTGCACTAATAGCGCTTTTGTGAGAGCGATTTCAGTCGATCTCTAAAAACCCTTTCCTATCCGTCGCCCCGGCGAAAGCCGGGGCCCAGCGTCTTCCACACGTTGAAGCATAAGGCGCCGGGTCCCGGCTTTCGCCGGGACAACGATGGAGGCTGAGGTTGTTCGAGGCTCCATGAGGTCGCGACATGCACACAGCAAAACGCCCGGCCACCAAGGTGGCCGGGCGTCGAAGTAAATCGAAACCTTAGCGCAGCCCAGTTTCAGCGCGCGCGATCACCATGCGCTGGATTTCGCTGGTGCCCTCGTAGATCTCGGTGATCTTCGCATCGCGGAAATAACGCTCCAGCGGCATCTCCTTCGAGTAGCCCATGCCGCCGTGAATCTGCACGGCCTGGTGGGCGATCCACATCGCCGCTTCCGATGCGACCAGCTTGGCCACCGACGCTTCGGTGCCGAAACGGCCGCCGTTCTTTTCCGCCTGACCTTTCGCCCATGCCGCGCGCAGCGTCAGCAACGTCGCCGCGTCGAGCTTGCACTTCATGTCGGCGATCTTGGCCTGGGTCATCTGGAAGGTGCCGATCGGCTGGCCGAATGCCTTGCGATCGCGCGACCACTGCAGCGTGGCTTCATAGGCCGCGCGTGCGATACCGACGGACTGCGAAGCGATGCCGATACGACCGGCATCGAGCACGCCCATGGCGATGGAGAAGCCCTTGCCCTCTTCGCCCAGCAGGTTTTCCTTCGGCAGGACGTAATCGGAAAATTCGATCTCGCAGGTGGCCGATGCGCGGATGCCCAGCTTCGGCTCGGTCTTGCCAGCGTGGAAACCCGGCAACTGCGTATCGACGATAAAGGCCGACACGCCCTTGGCGCCGATGCCCGGCGTGGTGATGGCGAACAGCACGATATAGCGAGCGACGGGGCCGGAGGTGATCCAGCTCTTCTTGCCGTTGATCACCCAGTCGCCCTTGGCGTTCTTGGTGGCGCGGGTGTGCATGGCCGATGCATCGGAACCGGACTGCGGCTCGGTCAACGCATAGGCGCCGATGGCTTCGCCCGAAGCGATCGCGCGCACGTACTTCTGCTTCTGCTCCTCGTTGCCGTGTTTAAGGATGCCGTTGCAGAACAGCGAATTGTTCACCGACATCACCGTCGAGGTGGCCGCATCGGCCGCGGCGATCTCGATCATCGCCAGCACATAGGCGATCGGATCCATGCCCGCGCCGCCGTATTCCTCAGGCACCTCGATACCCATCAGGCCCAGCTGGCCCATCTCACGGATATTGTCGAGCGGAAACTCGCCCTTGGCGTCCAGCTCCGCCGCCACGGGTGCGATGCGCTTCTGCGCGAAGTCGCGGGCGATGGACTGAATCGATAGCTGGTCTTCGGTAAAGCTGAAATCCATGAGGGGGGCTCCAGGGAATGCATCAATGGGTAGCCGCTCATTTTAGCGGGATTGGCATCGCGCCTTTGTGCGAGTGCAGCATGAGCGCCGCTCATCCCGCTACCTACCTGACTATATGCAGCGGCGGCGGTCACCTGGGGCATACTTGCTGGCGGCCGCAGTGGCCGCACAGGGGAAAACAGCATGAATCGATTGCAGCTCCGGCGCGCAGCATGCGCGGTGGCATTAGCTATTCCGCTCGCTGTCGCTGCCGCAAACGGCAAGCTGGAAGCCCGGTTGATCCTGTCCGGACACGTTACCGTCGACGCCAAGGGCAATATCAGCTCGTATACGTTCGATAACCCCGAAAAACTCCCTGGTGGGATCGACAGCCTGTTTCGTCAAACCTCGCAGACGTGGCGCTTCTCGCCGGTCGTCGTCGATGGCGTCGCACAAAATGTCCAGGCGCGCATGAAGTTGACGGTGGTCGCGCAAAAAATCGATGGCAATCTGCAAGTACATCTCGACCACGCTACATTTTCCAGCGAAAAGAGCGGCTCCAAGAACGCCGGAAGCAAACGCGTCCCGCCGCAATACCCGGATGTCGCCGTGCGTTATCGGACCGCGGCAAACACGTATGTCGCCGCACATGTAGCAGCCGACGGGCACGTGACCGAAGCATTCACGGAGCAGGTCAATTTCAAGAACGACGTGGATCCGGTCAACAGGGATTTGCTGCGTAAGGCATTCGCAAGTGCTTCGGAACAGGCAGTGGCACAGTGGACATTCGATCCTCCGGCATCGAAGCCCACCTCGGCCGATGGCTCGTGGACGATCGAAGTGCCGTTCGATTACAACCTCAATGTGAACGGTCAGAGCACCACGCCTGAACACGACGGATGGCAGAGCTATCTGGTCGGCGCCAAGGCGTCGCCGCCCTGGTTGCATGCTCAGAACGATGCTCTTCCGCAAGGGGGGCTCTATGTCATCGATGTAGGCCAGATCCTGAACGACCCGCCATCGACCTGAGCTGCTTTCATCGCCTAATGGCGCGGTACCCCTATCTGCCCGCCCAGGACTGACAAAAGCCGCGCGTTCCGCCCTTGACGCTGCGCACCAACCGGCCTAGCCTTCCATCTCTCCATCGAGATATAAGGATGCCTAATGGACCTGGCCACGGCTTCGAGCGTACTGCGACTGCTGGCGGACCCTACCCGGGTCCGCCTGCTCGCGCTGCTCGAGCGCGAGGAACTGACCGTGGCCGAGCTCGCTGCTGTGCTTCACCTTGCTCAACCGCGTGTATCCACCCACCTGGCCAAGCTCAAGGAAGCTGATCTGGTCCGCGACCGCCGTGCAGGCGTTTCGGCGTATTACCGCGCCAACAGCGAAGGCGACGAGAAGCAGCACGAGCTGCTCAAGTCCCTGCGCGAAAGCATCGACGACGCGCTGCTGCGCGACGATGCGGCGCGCCTGCCTGCCGTGCTGGCCAATCGTGCCCGCGAGCAAGGCTGGGCCGACACGGTGGCCGGCGACATGGAGCGGCATTATTCACCCGGTCGCACCTGGGAAACCGTCGCCCGTGCGCTGATGCAGTTGCTGGAAACCGGCGATGTGCTCGATATCGCCTCTGGCGACGGCCTGACCGCCGAACTGCTGGCGCCGCATGCGCGCTCCATCGTCTGCATCGACAGCAGCGATCGTGTGGTCGAAGCCGCCAAGATGCGCCTCAAGGCGTTCGAGCACGTACGAGTGGAACAGGGCGACATGCAGCAACTGCAGCTGAAGGACGCCAGTTTCGACCTGGTTTTGATGCTGCACGCCCTCACTTACACCGAGCAGCCCGCACAGGCCGTGGCCGAAGCCTCGCGCGTGCTGCGCCCCGGCGGTCGGCTGCTTGCGGTGACGCTGGGCAAGCACGATCACCGCGCAGTCGTCGAACCGTTCGATCACCGCAACCTGGGTTTTTCGAGCGCCGATCTGGAAGGTTTTGCCAAGAGCGCCAAGCTGGATGTGATCAGTTGCATCCGTCTGAGCCGCGAGCGCAAGGCACCGCATTTTGAAGTCATCAGCCTGCTGGCCCGTAAACCAGCGAGGAAGTGAAGCATGAGCCAACTACCCTGGCACAACCCTGAGCGTGTCGCCAAACTCGAAGCGGCGCTGCGCGAACGTATTCTGATTATCGACGGCGGCATGGGCACCATGCTGCAGGGTCATCAGCTGGACGAGTCGAGTTTTCGTGGCGATCGCTTCGTCGAAGGTCACGATAGCCATCACCAGCACGACCATCCCGGCAGCTGCGACCTCAAGGGCAATAATGACCTGCTGACGCTGACCAAACCGGACATCATTCGCGGCGTGCACGAGGCTTATCTGCAAGCTGGCGCCGATCTGGTCGAAACCAATACCTTCAACTCTACGCGCATCAGCCAGGCCGATTACCACCTGGAGCATCTGGCTTACGAGTTGAATCGCGAGGGTGCCGCGCTGGCCCGCGCCGCGTGCGATGCCGTGGAAACGGCAGAGCGTCCACGCTTCGTCATCGGCGTGCTTGGTCCCACCAGCCGTACCGCATCGCTGTCGCCGGACGTCAACGATCCGGGATTCCGTAATGTGACTTTCGAGGAGCTGGTCAGCAACTACATGGAGTCGACCAGCGGGCTGATCGATGGCGGTGCCGACCTGATCATGGTCGAGACCATCTTCGATACGCTCAATGCCAAGGCCGCGCTGTTTGCGATCAGCGAAGTATTTCGCGAGCGCGGCTACCGGCTGCCGATCATGATCTCCGGCACCATCACCGACCGCTCCGGCCGCACCCTATCCGGCCAGACGGCGGAGGCATTCTATTACTCGGTGAACCATGCGCGGCCGTTGTCAGTTGGCCTCAACTGCGCGTTGGGCGCCGCCGATCTGCGCCCTCATGTGCAGACCTTGGCCAACAGCGCCAGTTGTTTTATCAGCACGCATCCGAATGCCGGCTTGCCGAACGCCTTTGGCGAATACGACGAAACACCCGAACAGATGGCCTCGGTGATCGGCGGCTTCGCTCGCGACGGTCTGCTCAACATGGTCGGCGGCTGCTGCGGCACGACGCCTGCGCACATACGCGCCATTGCCGAGGCTGTGCGCGATTACGCCCCACGCGCGCTCCCTACCGAAGAACAGCAAGCCGCATGATGAGCGGCTGCGTGACGAAAACGAGCCCTCTCCCCTGGCTCCGCCGGGGGAGAGGGTTGGGTGAGGGGGCGCTCTTGGCTCCTTTCACCATCGAACCCCTTAGCGAGTCCAGTTACACATGAGCGTCACCCGCCATACCCGTCTGTCCGGCCTCGAACCGCTGGTCCTCACACCCGACCTGCTGTTCGTCAACGTCGGCGAGCGTACTAATGTCACCGGCTCGGCTCAGTTCAAGAAACTGATCAAGGAAGAACGCTACGAGGAAGCCGTCGACGTAGCGCGCCAACAGGTGGCCAGCGGCGCGCAGATCATCGACGTCAACATGGACGAAGGCCTGATCGATTCGGAAGCGGCGATGACGCGCTTTCTGAACCTGATCGCCGCCGAACCGGATATCGCGCGCGTACCGGTGATGGTCGACTCATCCAAATGGACCGTGATCGAGGCCGGTCTGCGCTGCCTGCAGGGCAAGGGTATCGTCAACTCGATCTCGATGAAGGAAGGCGAAGCGCTGTTCCTGGAACATGCGCGCAAGGTGCAGCAATACGGTGCTGCCGTGGTCGTCATGGCGTTCGACGAGCAGGGTCAGGCCGATACTTGCGAACGCAAGGTCGAGATCTGCTCGCGTGCCTATGAGCTGCTGACCCGCGAGCTCGATTTCCCGCCCGAAGACATCATTTTCGATCCGAATATCTTCGCCATCGCCACCGGCATCGAAGAACACAACAACTACGCGGTGGACTTCATCGAAGCCACCCGCGAAATCAAGCGGCGCTTTCCGAATACCCATGTATCCGGTGGCGTCTCGAACGTATCGTTCTCGTTCCGCGGCAACAATACCGTGCGCGAAGCGATCCATTCGGTGTTTCTGTATCACGCGATCCGCGCCGGCATGGACATGGGCATCGTCAACGCCGGTGCGTTGATGATCTATGACGACGTCCCGGCGGAACTGCGCGAGCGCGTCGAAGATGTCGTGCTCAACCGACGTGCGGACGCCACCGAACGCCTGCTGGAAATCGCCGAGAGCTTCAGGGCAAAGAAAGGCGAAGTGGTCGTCGAAAACCTCGCCTGGCGCGAAAAGCCGGTACGCGAGCGCCTGAGCCACGCGCTGGTGCATGGCATCGACCAGTATGTCGTTGAGGACACCGAAGAAGCGCGCAAGGACTCCACGCGCCCGCTCGACGTGATCGAAGGCCCGCTGATGGACGGCATGAATGTCGTCGGCGACCTGTTCGGCGCCGGCAAGATGTTCCTGCCCCAGGTGGTGAAATCCGCGCGCGTGATGAAGCGCGCCGTCGCCCATCTGATTCCGTATATCGAAGAAGAAAAACTGCGCACCGGCGATGCCGGCAAGAACAACGGCAAGATCGTCATGGCGACTGTTAAAGGCGATGTGCACGACATCGGCAAGAACATCGTCGGCGTGGTGCTGCAGTGTAATAACTTCGAGGTGATCGACCTCGGCGTCATGGTATCCGCACAAAAGATCCTTGATACCGCGCGTGCCGAGAACGCCGATATCATCGGCCTATCCGGCCTGATCACTCCCTCGCTCGAAGAAATGAGCCAGGTCGCACGCGAGATGCAGCGACAGGATTTCCAGATACCGCTGATGATCGGTGGCGCCACCACGTCGCGTGCGCATACTGCGCTCAAGATCGAACCGCACTACAAATCGCCGACCGTGTGGGTCAAGGACGCCTCGCGCGCCGTGGGCGTGGCACAGTCACTGGTCAGCAAGGAGCTGGTCGACAACTTCATGGCGAAGATCCGCGGCGAGTACGAGGAAATTCGCGAACGCCACAAGCAACGCGGCCCCGGCAAACAACTCGTGCCGCTGGAGAAAGCGCGCGCACAACGCTGGCGTTGCGACTGGGCGAGCTACACGCCGCCGACGCCCAACAAAGCCGGCCTGACTATCTTTGACAGCTACGATCTGGCCGAACTACGCCAGTACATCGACTGGACGCCCTTCTTCAACGCCTGGGAACTAGCCGGCCGCTATCCGGCCATTCTTACCGACGAGGTGGTCGGCAAGCAGGCCACCGAATTGTTCGCCGATGCACAGGCCATGTTGGACAAGCTGATCGCCGAGCGCTGGCTGACCGCGCGTGGGGTGATCGGCTTCTGGCCGGCGCACAGCATCGACGACGACATCGTCGTTACCAACGACGGCAAGACCACCCGACTGCACCACCTGCGCCAGCAGGTCGACAAACCCGTCGAGCGCCCCGACTTCTGTCTAAGCGATTTCGTTGCCCCCAAGGACGCTGGCAAGCAGGATTGGCTGGGTGGTTTTGCAGTCACCGCCGGGATCGGCATCGAGAAGCATGTGGCCCGCTTCGAGGCTGTGCACGACGACTATTCCTCGATCATGCTCAAGGCGTTGGCCGATCGACTCGCCGAAGCTTTTGCCGAGCGCATGCACGAACGCGTACGTCGTGAATTCTGGGGCTATGCGCCGCAGGAAACCCTGGATAACCACGCGCTCATCGAAGAGAAGTACCAGGGTATCCGCCCTGCCCCTGGCTACCCGGCCTGCCCCGATCACACCGAAAAGGCCACGTTGTTCCAGTTGCTGGATGCTACCGGCAATGCCGGCATCGAGCTGACCGAAGGCTTCGCGATGTATCCCACCGCGGCGGTCTCTGGCTGGTATTTCTCGCACCCCGAAAGCCAGTACTTCGTCGTCGGTCGCCTGACCCGGGAACAAGTCGACGATTACGCCAAGCGCAAGGGCTGGACCCGCGAGCAGGCCGAGCGCTGGCTGGCTCCTAACCTCGATTACGATCCGGAGTAATTGAGAGCGGTCGCGACTGAAGTCGCTCCTACAAAATTAGGCCGGCACAGCTATCTTGTAGGAGCGACTTCAGTCGCGACCGTCCCCCATAACAACACCGTGCAACGGTTGCCGCCTCTCTAAACCTCACTCTCCACCAACGCCTTGCGCCGCTTCACTTCGCGCAGATGCACCCAGAGGTTGTAGACGGAGACAAAGGTCGGGAAAAAGTTGGAAAGAATACCCACCGAATCGTTCTTGCCGATAATGAAGTAGGCCAGCAACAACACGCTGCCGCACACCGACAACCACCAGAACGCCAGCGGCATCACCACCCGCTTCAGCTTGCGGGTGTAATAGAGCTGGACGAACCAGCGGCTGGTAAACATGATCGAGCCGGCATAGCCCACCGCCTTCCACGGCGTCAGATGGAAGCGATTCAGCGCCTCGATAATGTGGTTGAGTTCGTGCTGAAGGAAGTCCATAAGCGGGCCGGATGCAGAAAGGGAAACGGGGCATTCTATCAAGCCATACGCCCCTTCCCGGCAGCTTTCGGCCCGGAAACCTGCCCCGGCAGGCATTGACGCCGGTCCCGAAGTCCCTATAATGGCGCGTTCTCGGCGGGCGGTTAGCTCAGCGGTAGAGCACTGCCTTCACACGGCAGGTGTCACAAGTTCGATCCTTGTACCGCCCACCACCGATTCAGAAACCGGCCCTTTGCGGCCGGTTTCGTCGTTTCAAGGCAACGGAAAAGCGGAGCGTGCGTGTAGCAGCGGGCGCTTCACACGGCAGGTGTCACACCTTCGATCCTTGTACCGCCCACCACCGATTCAGAAACCGGCCCTTTGCGGCCGGTTTCGTCGCTTCAAGGCAACGGAAAAGCGGAGCGTGCGTGTAGCAGCGGGCGCTTCACACGGCAGGTGTCACACCTTCGATCCTTGTACCGCCCACCACCGATTCAGAAACCGGCCTAAATGGCCGGTTTCGTCGTTTCAGGCCGACGCAAAAGCGGAGCGTGCGTGTAGCAGCGGGCGCTTCACACGGCAGGTGTCACACCTTCGATCCTTGTACCGCCCACCACCGATTCAGAAACCGGCCTATATGGCCGGTTTCGTCGTTTCAGGGACGCGTAACACGGAAGCGGGCGCTTCACACATGGTCTTCCGGAGCCGCTTTCGAACCAGGCCCAAGCTCCTGAGCACAGGACTTCCCCAGCGACGTCAAAAGCCACCCTCCCATGAGGTACTGGGCAAGCCCCTTGGCCTCCAGCCCCGACAAGGCTTCCTTGTCGCTCTTGAGCAAGCCAACGTATCCCATATAAAGGAATCGGAGCACCGCAGCTTCGTGCGCGGTCAACGTGAGACCGTCCACGCGCAATTCCGCGGAGGCCACCTTGGTGTTTTCTTGAGGGCTCTTTTTTTTCTTGGGTCCCACCGTGCTGTCCTCGTGGCGCACGAACAAGCGACTCGACCAGCCGGCTGTTCAAGGACACAAGGTACAACGAAAAACTGGGTGGCGGCTCCCCGCCTCTTACCGGCTCCTGGCTACCAGGGCATCTTTGGCATGTCGCTTGACCACGCCCACCGCAAAACGAAACGCCGGACTCGGATCATCCAGGCGGAATGAGTGGTAGTGGGCATGCGTCCACTGACGAACGACAGCCCACCAATTGAGTGGCATCGCTCGGCGCTGTGCCCATAAGGTTCCGAAGTCCCTGTAGAAATCAACACAACCGGCGCCCACGACATACTGGAGCGAAGCCGACCGCACTTCATGTTCGAGTGCATCTTGCCAGGCCATCTCGCAGACGTTGACACCGCAGCGCGCGGCAAACTCCACATAGGTCCAGGCGCGCGAGTTGATCTCCAGGATACGAAACGCGCCATCGCGAGCGTCGCGCTTGAACTCCGCGCTGAATATCCCACGATAATCCAACGCCGCCAACAATGCTTCGAGGTGTCGCAAGGGCACCTCGACATCGATCAAGGGGATGCTTTCGCAATACGAACTGTTGCCGAAATCAGGCGGCGAAATACGGTAGCGCCTTCGCGCGAACAAACCGGTCAGGACACCGTGGCGGTCGCGAAAACCATCGATGAAATAGTGATCCGCTGCCGTGCCGGGGACATACTCCTGCGCCATCAGCTTGAACCCCCTCGCATGCAGGGATTGCCAACGGGTGAGCAGCTCGGTACGGCTCGCGACCCAGACGCCCTTTGCGCCCATCACATCGCTGAACTGTTGCGAATTGATCGGCTTGAGAAATACCCGATCGAGCTCATCAAAAGGCACCGCCGTTACGTCATCCACGCTTTCGAGATAAAACGTTCTCGGGTGCGGCATGCTGGTGCCGGATAAGAACTGCGCGAACTTTGACTTGTCCTGCAACAGCGCCTGCGTCGCCGACGATGCAGTGCTCACGGCAAATTTTGATCCCAGCAATGCGTCGGGTAGTTCGCTCATCCAGAGCGCAGCATCATCCGCACCAGCGATAAGTACAGCCTTATCCAGCGGCATGCGATCGAGAGCCTCATGACCAGCACTCCCCAGAGCGCCATCCCAGGGAACGCCCGGCGTCGGTCGATACCATCGCGATGCAGTTACATGGTCGCCTTTAGGACAGGCTACGTAACTGTCGATGCCCGCCATGCGCAAGCAGCGCAAAATACCAAGCGCGGTCGGTCCGCGACCGACGACAATTGCCGGTACACCAGCATACGCTGCGCTTCGCATTGGTCTCCCCTGCTAGCCATCGATAACGATGCCTTGCGGCGATGCTAGCACCGGCATTTGCCGGAAAAAGGCCAGAACGGGCGACTCTAACTTAAGGCCTATCAATCGCCTTCGCGTCACCGCTCACGCACAAAGTTACGACGACAGAGCACAGGCCAGTTGGAAAGCGCATTGCTGCCCCGGACTGTGCACACATCGAAAGCCCGACGAAGGCTTGGCGCAAGAAATCGCCTCCTGCTTGGCTGGCGCATCGGCCGAAAGAAACAGCCCATCTTGCACACCAAGGCGATCATAGGCGATGCGATCAACACCCATCCGCTGAAAACCCGCCTGAGTTTTTGTAGGAGCGGCTTCAGCCGCGACACCCGGTTGCGTCACGGCTTGTCGCGACTGAAGTCGCTCCTACAAAGATTGCATAAGCATCTAAGAGGTGTGGCCCACTCCAGATGGCTTGTCCCGTTGCAGCGACAACAGGAACAACACAGCTGCCAATGCAACGTAGGCCCCGACGAACTGCCACACCATCGACTGCGCACCGGCGCTCAACTGCCAGGGTAAATAAACTCCGCCGGCCAGATCGACCGAATGAATCAGGCCGAATACTGTCAGCACCGCGCCAAGCAGCACGATGCCCGCGGCACGTGCAACGCGTCCATCAATAAGCGCCACGACAAAACTTGCCCAGATCATCGAGGTGATGATGAAGCCGTTGCCTAACACGGCGATCACCGCCAACTCGGAGATGCCACGTGTGTTGTCGTTGAATAACGCAACAAAATGATCCGGCGCCACATACGTGGGATCGCTGAGCTTGATCGTCACCATGCGCGCGATTGCCGGAAAGAAACTGAAGACCACGGCAGCGGCGTAGCGCATCGGCGTGGCCTCGAAGGCCTGCACGGTAATGCCAATGGCAACAAAGACAAGAATCGGCGCGAGTACCGACAGGGGCACCAGCTCGACGATGTTCGACACATAGCCAAAAATACCGCCCAAGCCGATCACCAGACCGGTCAGCAAGGTATAGCCGCTACGCGCCCCCATGGCTTTGTACGAAGGCTGTCCGATGTACGGCGTTGTCTGCGCGACGCCGCCGCAGAAACCGGCCACCAAAGTGGCCAGCGCCTCGACCAGCAGGATGTCGCGCGTGGAGTAGTCGTCGCCGGCGGCGCGCGCGCTTTCGGTCACATTGATACCGCCGACAACCATCAACAGGCCGAACGGAAGAATCAGCGGCAGATACGGCAGCGTGTATGCCAGGCCATGCGTCCATTCGAGCGTGGGCAGCGGCAAGGCGAAGCGCCACTCCCATGCAGGCGGCACGTGGTAGCCATTCCCCAGCAACCCCAAAGGACCAAGCAGGAAATAGAGCAAGGCGGCAACAACAAAAGCCACCAACACACCCGGAAGGCCAAACGGCAGACGTCCTCGTGCCACCAGCGCATACAACACGATACCGAGCCCGGCAAAGCCGACCACCGGTACTTTCAGAATCTCCACCAGCGGCAGAAAACCCATCAGCACCAGCGCGATGCCGGCAATCGACCCGAGCAGCCCGGCGCGCGGCACATGCCGCTGCACCATCGCGCCGAAGAACGACAGCACCGTCTTCAACACGCCCATCACGACCAATGACGCCATACCCAATTGCCAGGTCGCAACGGCTGCGGCATGCGGGTCCATACCGCTCTGTTTGAAACTCAGGAAGGCCGGTCCCAGCACCAGCAGTGCCATGCCGATGCTGGTGGGAGCGTCCAGGCCAAGCGGCATGGCAGTGACATCCTCCCTGCCCGTGCGACGAGCCAATCGCCGGGCCATGACCGTATAGGCGATATTGCCGAGCAGTACACCCAGCGCCGTGCCGGGAAACATGCGCAGGAAGACGATATCCGCAGGAAACCCGAAGATATGGATCAGCGCCATCGAGAGGAAGGCCATGATCGACAAGTTGTCGACCACAAGCCCGAGGAAGCCATTGAGATCGCCTGACGCGAGCCAGCGACGGGAAGCAGTTTGCACGGTAATTCCTGCGGATGCGCTAGAGAAGGACTTTAGAACGAAACATCGGCCGGTTGGGTAACACGCAGCACCGATTGATCGCCGGTCTTGTGCTTCCAAGCGGCACGGATAGCTTCGACCTTGGCGCGATTCTCGGCGGTGTCGGGATAGTCGATCACCAGCATTTTGGAGCGCAGCCGCTCGGGCGAGGTCTGTTGCTTGCCCTGCCATTGGCCGTAGACATCGATCACGCTCAAGCCATCCGGAAAGCGCGATGTCACCTCGCGATCGAGAAACGCACGCCAGTCCTGCTCGCTAACGCCGCTTTTCGTATCGTCGGCCAACCCAAGTCCAAAGTAGAGACGTGTATCGACCCAGCCTTGTGCCTGCGCCGGATGGGCGGTGTCGCCATGTAGCGTCGAGCCCGGCGTCGTCGACTGTACGGCGCAAGCGGCCAATGGGAGAAGCAAAGCAAACGTCATAAGCATATGACGCGCGGTTTTATCGAAATGCATTTGGACATCCAGACGTATAGATTGAAATCGCAAGAAGTATTGACAAGCCTTCACCGCAATGCAACAAATACCTCACCTGCCCGTCAGGCCCGTGCCCACTGCCAACGCACGCTTTAGCTTTTCCTGGGAACCCGCTACACCGTGATTTGCCTTGTCCCCGCCAGCACCATGCCGCATGCGCTAACCGCGATGCGGCGATGTTACCGCCGCTAGGCGTTGCCCGCTCGCGGCGCCTTGGCGCCTCTCTTACCAACCTCGCCCGCGATCTCGGGCGAAGGCACCCGTTTGTTCAAGGACCATCGATGTTGCTTTCTACTCTGCGCTTCCGGCATAGCCGACTGTATATCGCCCTTGGCCTGGGCCTCGCCGTGGCGCCCCTGCATGCGCAGCAAGCCGCCGACGACCAACAGGCAAAAACGCTCGAACAGGTCGTCGTCACAGGCGTGCGTGCCAGCGGTCGCACCGCGCTGGAATCACCCGTGCCGATCGACGTGCTGACGCAGCAGGATCTGCGTGCCGCCGGCGCCGTCAACGGCGAGCTGGGTCAGGCACTGGCAACGCTGCTGCCGTCGTTCAATTTCCCCCGCCAATCTAACTCCGGCGGCTCCGATCATGTCCGCGCGGCGCAGCTGCGCGGACTCTCGCCGGACCAGGTCCTGGTGCTGGTCAACGGCAAGCGCTTCCATACCTCGGCACTGGTCAATACCGACACCAAGATCGGACGCGGCACCACGCCTGTGGATTTCAACGCGATCCCGATCAGCGCGATCAAGCGTATCGAAGTGCTGAGCGATGGCGCCGGCGCGCAATACGGCTCCGATGCCATCGCCGGCGTGGTCAATATCATCCTTGACGATGCGCACGAAGGCGGCGAAGTGGTAGCCAACTACGGTGCCAATCACACGCACTTCAGCCCGACAAACCGTGATATCACCGATGGGCAAAGTACGTTCGCGAGCGCGAAGTTCGGCACCCGACTGGCTGGCACCGGCTTTTTCGACGGCGGCATTGAGGTCAGCCATCACAACGCCACCAATCGCGCCGGCTTCGATACCGTACCCGATTTCATCGCCGACCCCACGCCCGCCAATCTGGCGCTGCAGGGTCGCCGCAACTACATCGCTGGCGATCCGGAAAGCGAAAGCTACAACGGCTGGTTCAACAGTGAACTGCCGTTGACCGACACGACCAAGTTGTATGGTTTCGGCACCTATACCCAACGGCACACGATCGGCGACAACTACTTTCGCTATCCCGACAGCAGCGCCAATGTCCCCTCAATTTATCCGGACGGCTATCTGCCCCAATCGTTGGGTCACAACCGCGATGCGCAGGTGGCAGGCGGCGTGCGTGGACGATGGGGCGACTGGAACTACGATGGCAGCTTGAACTGGGGCAGTAACGCGTTCGACTACGACCTGCGCGATTCGCTGAATGCCTCGCTGGGCGCGGATAGCCCCACGTCGTTTCACATTGCGTCCTATCGTTTCGACCAGACGAGCGCCAACCTGGACACCAACCGCGATTTCAGCATCGGCAGCCGGTTTCTTACCCTGGCACTGGGCGGCGAGTTTCGCCACGAAAGTTTCCAGACCAAACCAGGCGATCCTGCTTCGTATGCCGTCGGACCCATCGTCGACGCCCCCGCGGGCGCACAGGCAGGCGGTGGCTTGCAACCGCAGGACGCGGCACATCTGACACGTCAGGTCAAAGCGCTGTATGCCGAAGCGTCCAGCGACATCACCGACCATGTCTTTGTCGATGCAGCCACGCGTTATGAGCACTACAGCGATTTCGGCGGCAACTGGAGTGGCAAGCTCAGCGGACGTTGGGAATTCGTACCCGGCTTTGCGTTGCGTGGCGCGGTGTCGAACAACTTCCGCGCACCGTCGCTGAGCCAGATCGGCTTCGAATCGACCACCAGCGGTTACGGTGCCGACGGCAAACTCGTCACCGGCCGCATCCTTTCGGTCAATAACCCGCTGGCGCGCGGCTTGGGCGCCACGTCACTGAAGCCGGAGAAGTCACGCAATATCAGCCTGGGTCTGACCGGCCAGATCGGCAGCCAGTTTGATTTCACCCTGGACGTCTACCAGATCCATATCGACAACCGGGTAACGCTCTCCGAGACCATCGACAGCCCGGGCCTGGAAGATTATATCCTGCAGCACTTCGGCGTGCCCGGCGTGCAGAGCGTGGCGTTTTTCACCAACGCGGTGGACACACGCACACGCGGCGCCGAACTGGTGGGCAACTACCACATACCGTGGGCCGGAGGACAATTGCTGTTGACGGCCGCCTATAGCCACAACAACACCGACATCCTGCACGTTCGCGCCACGCCCGAACAGCTCGCGGCGACTGGTGCTGGCAATGTGTTGTTCGGCGACGAAGAGCGCAACACCTTGACCGACGCCGCACCCAAACAGCGCGGATCGTTTACCGCGAAATGGGACAATGCGCGCTGGAGCCTGCTCACCCGCTTAACACGCCAGGGCTCAACCGTACGCGTGTTCGATTTCGGCGGCGGCTTCGAACCCGAGCAGCGCTACGCCGCACGCTGGCAGCTCGATGCGGAAGCGGAGTACCACGTCACCAGGCAACTGAGCCTGGCCCTCGGTGGCTACAACATCACCAACCAGTACCCTACCCGCTCCAACAGCGATATCAATTACGGTGGCAATTTTCCGTATGACGTGATCTCGCCGATCGGCACGAATGGGGCGTATTGGTATGGGCGGGTGCGCTATACCTTCTGAGCCCACTCAAGCTTGTTTACCCACCATTGCGCGAGCCGGCTGAGCGATTTGAGAAAAGGCACCACGTCGATGCGCAGGCGTGGTGCCGATTAGCGCCCCATCGTTTATGCGCTTTCCGAGAACAAGCCGCTATCCATCAACCCACATCTTCCCGCCAGCGGAAAATGCGATAAGCGCGATGGTCGTCAAGCTGGGGGTGCAACATCAACGTGACGCGCAGTCGAGTGCGTATACCGTTAGGCAAACTGGCCGTGGAAGTCACGCTCAAGACGCTGCTGCCACCGCCCCCTGTAATAGGCACCCCATTTGGAAGCACTGGAAGCACGCCGTCCAACGATGGCAAAGCCTTTCGCTTCTCGACATACGGCTCGGTCTGGGCCAGGTTCATATCCGTCGTAACGGCTAACGCCAATGCCGACTCATGCACGGGATTTGGCCCCGGCGAGATCGACCAAAGCGTCAATATAGGCTCCACCTTGGTGTAGATATCCGCGGGCATGCCCGGCACCGTTTGCAGGTCTTCAATGCTTACAAACCCTCCAAGCGTCGAAGACTCATCGGAATCGTCCAGCTTACGCCAGGCTTGAACATGGTCCACCAGCGCACGGCTATCGTCATCGCTCATGCCTGCGATGACAAACATTCGCTGCAGCAGCTTTGGGTCGGCTCTGTTCAAGTTGATTTTGCCGTCTTCATCATCGATAGCGACGCTGACATCTGCATCGCCCAGCTTGAAATGATAAGAACGCCCATCGGGTACCCAATGTTGAGTGCGGTCCTTCAAGAGCATCACGTACACCGCACGATCGATACCGCCGAGCGCGGCGTAATGCACAACACTCTTATCCAACTGCCCGCGCGCCTGCACACCCTCGACATGTGCCGTCATGGCAAAGCCGCCGAGCACGATCGCACCGAGCGTACAGGCCCAAAGGACCACCAGAAGAGCGATGCCGCGCTGCGCTCTCATATGGATCATGGCGTCACTGGAAGTCTTGATGCCGCCGTGAACTGATTAATGGCAGCTATATCCATCCGCAGTGGCACTTCGAGACGAGGCCATGCGACCGATCCGGCAAGCTCCAGGTCCACTGCAATCATCCTTGGCAACCGCGCCGGATAAGGCCAGTTCGGCTGCCATCCCAATGGCCTACCTTGATCATCGTCGCCGGCGTATAGAAACTTTCCGCTTTTTATTCCTCGCAGCAGTACCTCCGGTTCGCTCGGGACGATGGGCGAACCTCGACGCGAAGGAAGCTTGGAAAATGCCACCTCCAACCTGTAGGTATCCTCGCCGTCCTTTATCAGAACCAACCGCTGCAGTTGCAAACCCGTGCGTTGGAGATATCCGGGTAACGGTGCCACATAGGACATGCTGGAGGCGTCGCCACGAAATACCACGTGTCCACCATCCGGCGCGATCTCCCATGGCACCATCAGCAGCTGCGTATATTCGTTACGCAGGAACTGCTGACTGGAGCGTATGCCATCAAGTTGCTGCGCGACGTCGGACCCGGTTTGCGCCGTATGCGTAGTTACCCTGAGGCCGGAATACGTGCCCAAGAGAAGCAAAGCAAGCAGCACCAGGACCGCCAGCGTTTCCAGCAAAGTAAAGCCTCGCGACGCATTCAAAGCGGCACATCCGGTGGGGGCGCCTTCACATTGGGCACGACGCGCAGTGTCTCGAAATGTTCGGTATAGACCCGGGGCTTGTCTCCCCACGAGACATCCAATGCGATTTGATAAATCCGAACCTGCTCATCCTCATCTTGTGTAGGGATGACATTGAGATGCCAACGAAACCGATCATTGAACTTTCCCTCGCTTTGACCCGGACGAGGGAAATCCACAATGTAAAGTTTGTCCAGTAACGAACTGGCCCAGAGCGCGGCCTGCGTATATTCGGTCGAGCGAGCTGTCAGGTTGAGCGAAGATGCTCCAACACGCAGCAATGCACCAAAAGCTATGCCAAGAATCAAAATGGCGGCAATCACTTCCAATAGGCTAAAGCCACGATGGCGATGACCGATCATCTTTCGATGGCTCGCATATTTAGACGTCTTTTGGAGGTATTAATGCTTGCACTCTTTTCTTTCCATCAGATGACTAAATCCCATGCGGCTTATACGAATAGAAAAAGAAAAGGGGGCAAAGCCCCCTTTTCTACGAAACATCCTGTTTCTTGGTAGACCTTAGCTCGACAGGCAGGTCAGCGCCTTGGCGGTGTTGATGCCCGTACCGGTCAGCTGAGCATAGCCCGGCTCGGTGACGGTGTGGTTCTGCGGGAAGATCATGAAGCTGCGCAGCGCGGTCAGATCCGTGCTGTTGCCCTTCTGGTTCGCGATCAGATAGGTCACCGCAACGATCGGGTAGTTGGCAGCCGGCTGCACCGCGTAGGTGCTCGGGTCAACGATGCCCAGGCAGTTGGCAACCGAGTTCGGAGTCTGAGCCGCCAGGGTCGCCTGACCGGTGCTGTTCACACCGGTAATGGTCTTGTCGAAAGTGACCGTCACGGCGAGCGAAGCGGGAAGATCCGCGATCGGATCCTTGCCGCCGATCGTGGCAATGTTCACCAGCTTCGTGGGAGTACCACCAGCCGGATGACTGAACGCATTGCCGGCTTCGGCATAACCGATCGTGCCGTCAGTCGACGCAACGGTGCTGACAACGAGCGGGTTGCCGCTCACACCGGTCTTCGACGACGAGCTATTGAGCGCGGTCAAACCGATGACGGAAGCGGTGGACGTGGACGAGAAGAACGTCTGTTGGGTCTGGAAATGGCCGCCGCCGACCGTACCGCAGACATTCGCCAGGTAGTTGCCGAAGTTGAACGAGGTGCCGCTACCATCCGAACGGAAGACCACATTGATGGTCTTGCTCGGGAGGGACGAATTCAGCGTCTTCCAATCGGTGATCGCACCGGAGAACACGCCGCAAACCTGCGCCTGGGTCAGGTTCAGGGTGGTGCTGCCGAGGTCAGCGTTGTTATAAACGATGGCAATGGAGCCGGCGATGGAGGGGAACTGGACCGGTTCGCCTTTCGCCGTGCCTTTGTTAGCCACAAACGTGGCGTACTCGCTCGACGCATACGGAGCATCCGAGCCGATGAAGTCCGGCTGCACCACAGCCGTGGTTGGGACTTGGAATCCAGGCGGATTGGCGGCGGGCGGGGAGGCCGGGAAACCGGGGTTGCAAACGCCGTTGGCGATCAGGGACGGACTACCGCTGGTGTCGCCGTTGAGAACACGCTTGCCGCCGCCACTGCCGGTCTGGCAGTACTGCACGCTATTGGTCGTACCGCCCCACTGACCGAAGATCGAGGTAGAACTCACGTCCGCCGGCAGCGTCAGAACACCGAGCGGCGTCGTGGTCTGGAACTTCCAGCCGACATAGGCGCCGGCAGGCAGGGTCGCGCCACCGCCGTACAGCGTGGTGCTCATGGCGCTCGTCGCCATTGCCGCGCCGACGCAGAACAGGACTGCACCCGCGAGCATTTTCATGCGGGTATTGGCCATAGTAAATCCAGAACTCATGGTGTATCCCCTTGCATTTTATTGACCCCCGGAATTGGGGGCCTGCTATTTGTACAGTCGGCCAATGACATCGCAATTAAGAAAAAAAGTCGCCGAATATTCCTCATCCATTACAACGTTAATTAAAGATAAAAACATAAAGACAAAATACAATCGCCATGTTTAATGAAATATTATTCATTCAAATAAATAATGAGATGAAAATCACACTTATCAAGTGTAATTGACGCGGAATTCACGCAACATGGAAACCACCTCCGAATCCAGATCGGGACGCCTTGCCAAGGCATCAACTTCTGGCTCATCGAGCTCTTTCAATACATATCTCACCGCCGAACGCCTGCCCTCCCGACACCATAAATTAAGTACATAGGGGAGCGCTTCAACCAGATCACCAGCGGATTCGCTAGTGGAGCGACGCTGCAAGCGCCGCTTGACTACATAATCGATACGCATAGCGATGGCCGTTCCATGGGCTTGAACGAGCTCTTCCAATTGTCCACGCCCGCAATGATCAATAAACCAGTCAGCAACGCGATACTGCTTGGCGTCAAATAGCTGGCGTAACGTTTCCGCAAGAACGTATACGCCGCTCATTGCGAAAATCTCACAAAACAACGCACGCAGACAACCGGCCGCTGTAATGCGGATGTTCTATTCTTCATGTTTAGCCACCGAATCTTCCTTGTAATACATCCTGACCACGACGACTGCCGCGGCTGAACAAGGCGAACCCGAGAGTTCGCCTTGTTCGAGATCGCTATTCGGAAAGAGCCTGCTGTTCCGCTGTCGTCAATACCTTGCGCTTGGCACTGCTCAAACGTCCGGCACCAAGTACCTGTACAGGGCTGGCCGGGTCGTAAGCGCCATCGCCCGGAATGCCCTGCACGCTACTGCTGTTTTCGCCCGAGCCGAGCACATGCACGGAGATGACCGATGGTTGCTGGTTTCTCGCATCGTTACGCTGCTTGTCGGCCATTTCCTCGGCGACATGACTGACCGCGCTCGCGGCCGCGCTTGCAGCGCTAAGCGCACCGATATTTACCGAGCTTGCTACAGGAACACCGATCTTTTCGCCCTGCACCTGGATGTTATCCGCGTTAGCGACTTGCGCGGCGGCAACGACCAGGTTACCTGACACGCGGATACCGGCATCACCTGCATCCACCGTACCTCTCGGTGCCATCAAGAACGCGTTGCCGACAGCAGCACCCGCAACGGTCTGCAGCGTCGCAATACCTGCACCACTCACCTGCCCGGCCGGGTTGATCAGGCAATAGGCATCCAAATCGCAGATATACGTAAGCGGCGGAATTTCCGTGGTGGTTTTGGCGCCCTTGCCAGCATTGATGTCACCGTTGGAACTCCAGGCAACGATATCGCCGCCTTGCTCGGTAAAGATGCGGCTCTGCGCCAGCAGCACACTGCGATCGGTAAAGATGTCGATATCGCCCTGGCGCAACGTCAACACGCCCATGCTGTTGGGACCGGCGATGACGTTGCCACGGCTGTCTGTTATGACCGGCGGCGCCGAGCTACTGCCCAATAGGGCTTCGCCGCCCGGCGCTAGCATCGCGATATTGCCACCTTGCTGCGTCTGGATGGTGGAGTTGCGGATATCCAGATCACCCGTGTCTACGGTCTTCTGCGCACCATTGATACCACCCGCCCCACTTCCGTTGTCGGTATAACCCAAAGATGCAGGGAACAAGCTGGATAGCGCCTCGTAGCCACGCGCGTATTGGCCATGATAAGGACTTGTGCTGTCGTTGTAGTCCTGGCCAACGGTGGCAAGGATCTTGAACAGCGCTTGCTGTACAAAAATTCGCTGCACTTCCACCGGTAGCGCCTGGAATTGCGCCCATGCCTGGTCTACCGTCAGATTACTGCTGACCTGATCCTTGACCAATCCAGTATCCACCACCAAACCGGAGGTGTAGTTGTTCATGAAAGTCACCAGAGCCGGCGTCAAGCTGGCGATGCCCGCCACGCTCGAGTTCGGATCGATGTATTTGGCGATGAATGCCGACTGGTCGATACCTGGCCCCACGCCATAGAAAATCTGCAGCGAAGCACCATTGTCTGGCAGCCAGGGATTGAGCGCGTTACCGATCGTCTCGATACCGGTTTGGCTGTCTCCATTGATCAAGACGTCCTTCAAGATCCCGGTACTGGGCACAGGCGCCAGATCCACCTGACTGGTCAGTGGGCCGATATCGCGCCCCGCCAGTATCTGCAGGTTGCCGGGACCCGATTGCAGAATAACTGGCGACACCAGATTGGGGATCTCGCCAGCGTTGAACAATCCGCTATTCATCAATAGCGAGGTGTCGTAGATGTCCCGACCCGCACTGATCAAGGTGACATCGGAATCGTGGGTCTGTTGGCCAATAAACGCGAGATCAACGATGTCCTCGCCCGCGATGATGCGTGCCGGCTTGTTTGGCACGAGATAGACGCCATCGAGTCCGCCGCCATCCCCATTGACGATATCGCCCGTCAACGCATACACCCGGACCGGCTGTTCGTCGGCGCCGTGCAAAGGCTGAGCCTGATGCAACAACGATGCCTGATCCGACCAACCTGGCAGGTTCGAGAACAGATAGCCGCCGGCGCGTAGCACCTGGTTGAACGACGAACCGACACCACCCGTCAATGCATCGATATTCAATGGCGAGGGCAATAGCGAGGCCGGTGCATCGATCAGACCCCACGCAATATGAACATTGTTATTGGCTGCCTCACGCGCGTTGTCGAAATGAATCGAGTCGCCAGCGAGCAAGGAAAGATTGCCATTGGACGACGGATACAGTTCACCGCTGGTCAGCAGATTCAAATTGCCGTTGAGCGATGTGAGGCTTACCGAGGCAGGTAGAACGAATCCCGCGCTACCCGGCGGCAAATCCAGGCCGCTGCTTGGGACGAACAGCTCCAATGAATTATCGAGCGTGCCGAAGTTGACGTCGCCCGATGCCGAAAGCACGGACACCGATGACGCGGCACTATAGCTTTGCCCATCGAAGTGACGCGCAGGCAACGACTTGTCCAATAGCAACGGCGTGGTTGCATCCAGCCAGGATGGATTGTAAACGCCGCCAATATCGGCACCGCTTCCCGCCTGCACGGTCAACTGAGCATCTTGCACAGCCAACAACGTGTCCACTGGGGTACTGATCGTTATGAACTGGCCGTTATTGTCGACAGCCCGTTGGTTGTAATTGAAATCCGCACCAATACGGCCCTGCGCGGTAATGTTGCCCGCCCCCTTGGCGACGAAATAACTGCCGCTGAGAATGTCACCACCCGCGTTGACATTGAGGTTGCCGCCGCCCACGGTATTTACCGTCTTCGAACCGGAGGCATCGGTGGTCAGGTACCAGGTGGTCGGCAACGAAACGGAGAGCTGGCGAATATCGCCACCGGCCTCGACATCGACGTTACCGCCGACACTCATTACACCCTGATCGAACGAAGAGAAATTGATCGACGAGCGGCTGCCATCGACGGGATTGCCCATTTGCATCCACTGCCACCAGTACTGGGCGGTGGAGAGGCCTTTCGTGCCCGTAACGCTGCCGTCGGTATCGAAGACCTGCTGGATGCCGACAATATTGCCGCCGGCGGTTATGGAAATGTCGCCACCATCGACGGGATTGACCGGGTTGCTGACGACCATTTCCGGGCTGCCTGACGGCTGGACCAGCGCAGCCGTTGAGGCGCCCCCGGATGTCAGCGGCACACCCGCGGCATAGACCGCGGCCGGCGCAAGATTATCCAACCAGACGATATCGCCAGACGCGGCAAGGTCAATATTGCCGGTGCCCGTGCGAACCAGGGTCGGCGCGTAGACCGTACTACTGGTTGCCGCGTCGTCAAATTCGGTATGGCCACCGAGCATCAGCTGCCCGGATCCAGCAGAGCTCACTGGGAGCACCGCAAGCGGGTTGGCACTGCCTACATCGGCGCCAGCAACGAGACGATAACTGCTGCTGTTTCCGCCACTGAGCGTCGCACTCAACAACGGCAGCGGATTCTGCGGCGTGCGAAGCGGCGACGGACTGTTGTCGAGTGTCGGGGGTGCAGATGGGATCGTGCCGACAGTCGGCGGCGCAGCCAACACCTGGAAATCATCGGGAAGGGTGAGGTTCACCAGGAACTGAGCGTTATCGACCGCCGACACAAGATAAGGATCGTAGGCAGTCAAATAGCCTGGATAATCAGCGAGCGTCGTCGGTAGCGTCGGCGCCGCAATCGTACCGGGCGCAGACACAGGGCCGCCAAGCCCTTCGCCAAAAGCAATGACGTCAGCAGGCGTCAAACCCGTTCCGCCGCCGCCTACCGTGTCGGACACATTCAAGAGGTACTTGGCATAGAGTATGTACTGGCTGTAGTACTGGCCTGCGTTGCTCTGGCCCATCACGTCTTCGTCTGGCATGGGAAACCATTGCGCAGTCCCCCCTCCAATATCATTGGTCACCAGCGCATCGATCATGTTCCACTCAGCCAATGCCTCATCATAGGTACCTGTATCGTCCGGTGCAGCCCCCTTTTCCACGTTGGCACTTTGGAAGAAGCCATCCGTGATGCTGGCGCGGATGTCCAGGTTGTTCACAGCGCGGAAATTGAGTATGGGCGCTTGGTTGCCGTAGCGATAAGCCAGACTGAGCGTGCCATCGGCATTGCGCACACCAGCGCCGAGATTCCATGTCGTGAGTACGCTGATGTTGCCGCTATTGACCGAGGTATCCGGATTGACAAGATTGATACCGGGACGAACGTTAAAATTGGCGACAGACGCAAAGCGCGACCCAAAAGCAAATCCGGGGTTCTCTACAAAACCCATCAATGCGCCTGGACCTTGCGATGCGTCGCCATTGAGATATCCGTAGAAACTCTGATGCGCTGCATTCACCGCATTTGCATCCGGTACAAAGTAGTACTTGGCCAGGTAATCGGCCATTTGCTCCGCATTGTTTGGATCCGGGGCAGCAACGGGATTGCCCTTGGCATCGACAAACTGACCGGCAACGAGCACAGGAGCGCCTGTGGTCGGATCTGGCACATACCAACCGGCCGGATCGATTAGCCCATCGAAATGCTTGGCCGGGTCGCCTACGGCGTCGCCGCTACTCCAAGTCGCATCCGCTTCCAGCGTGACGCCCCTAGCGTTATTGATTTTTGCGCCACTGGCGATATTGACGAGCACATCGCCATCGGAAAGAACAGGTGCCCGCAGCAACAGGCCGCCATCGCCGCCGTCACCACCCATATTGAGTACCGCATGCTCGCCCAGGATGATCTGCCCTGAGCCCACCGCAGTAATGTTTTCATAGCCATAGTTGGCATTGAGCGAACCATCGGACTTGCCGCCCGTACCGAGGGTAATATCGCCACCCTCACGCCCAGGTGCCGTGGCAAAGCTCGACAACGTGCCTTCGACATCAACGCCCGCCTGCCCATAGAGCTGAATGGGGCCGCCGAAAGTGCCGGATGCGTCGATGGTTCCATCCACGTGAACCCAACCGCCGCCCTGCGCCGGATCGCCGTCCGCCGTCAGCACGACCTGATGCGCCACGAGGCTGCGCCCCGCGTCCAGGTCCAGATTTCCGGTATGCGTATGAATTGAAATAGCGCCGTTGATGCCACTCGGGGCGAGCACGTCGGCAAGGCTGTTCAAGTCGACCGTGCCGTTGACGTCCATTTGCAGCACGCCACCCAGGTAGTTGGAAGCAGCCCCACCCTCGAGCGTTCCAAGTAGCTGGGCATTTCCACCCGACTGCACCACCAGCTTTCCGCCGTTGCCGCCCTGTGAGGCACCCGCGATGTCAATCAACGATTGGGCAGACGCCTGAATATCTCCGTTTGCCGCATCGAGTGTCACCGTGCCACCCGATGCAAACGATTGGACGTCATTAAACGTCTTGGCGGCGCCTGCGGCATTCAAGCTCGCACCGTCATCAAGCGTCAGGTCGCCGGTGGTTGCGTCCAGAGTGATAGAGCCGGCCTGGGCCACGAGTTGCGTGGCCACCTTTACCGTTCCGCCCGACAACGTCAGACCGCCCCCGAAGGCCGTGCGACTCAATGCGGTGCCGGCATTTCCCTCGATATCCAACGCGCCCGTCGTATGCAGCTTCAAGGCGGCGCCCGAATCGGCCAGCACAACGGGCGTATTGAGCGTAACGTCCAGATTACCGAAATCGAAGTCGCCGTTACCTTGTGCCGCAATGCCTTGCGCGACTTTCGCCGAGAATGCATCGAAGCCGTGGAGCGTAAACGCACCCTCGCCGAGGTCGAGTTCGTTGGCCTGGAGATTCAATGCACCACTACCGCTCGCGAAGGCCGATGTGCGCCCGGAGGTATTGGTCAGCCCCAACTTGCCGGCCGCGATATTTACGATGCCACCGTCGCCTTCAAGTGCCTGTGCGTCGAGTTCGAGTCCATTTGCAACATCGACGTCGACGTTGCCAATAAAATCGAGATCGCCTCGGCTCCGCAGCACAATGCTTTGCGCGCCGGCGAGCTGAGCCAAGGTGGCGCCGCCGATCAACATGCCCGATGTGTCCGTCACCACACCGTCACCCACAAAGGCGATGCGATTGGCTGTGACATCGACATTGTCCGCGGCGAGCAAGGCATTCGCTCCTACGTGCGTATTTCCGGTCGCATCGATGCTCAAGGCATTGGCAGCGGTAACGGTCGCGCCGTCGGCAATGGAAATATCGCCCGTGGCGGTACCTGCCGCCCCGTCCACGCCCGTGACGTTCTGGCGAACGATCGGACTCGGTGCGCCACTGGACACGCGCAGGAGCGCGCCATCGCCACTGACCGCCGCATGCGTGGAATCGCCCAGTTGCCCTATCAGCAGCGGCGTGCCGATCAGGCCAGTCGAATCACCCTCACCGCGCAGGACGCTGCCTGCATTCAATTCAATACCGTTACCTTGACCATTGGTAACCAGGATGATCTCCGGCGCTACGAGAGACTGCGCCGCGTCATTAGCCACCACGATACTCTGGGCCTTGACGTCGATAACGTCGCCATCGCTGCTGGCGGTACGCGAGCCTCCAATAAGCAGGCTGGACGCACCCAGCGTGCTCAGATCGGCCGCATTGATGGCCAGATATCCGTCAAGCGCAGGCTGACCCGAAGCGACAATTTCAATGGCCTGGCCGGCGATATCGACTTCCGCACCTCGACCTCCCGTACCCATACCGGCCGTAAGCGTGGCACCGAGCTCGAGTTGTTGCCCGGCTTGCAGCAGAAGATTTCCGGCATCTCGCGCAAGCGGTGGCGCGACATTGCCATTGTGTTGCGCCTGCGCCGAGAAGAAGGTGTCGGCGTCGGTCAGCGTATATTGCGAATACTGCTGCCAAGTGGCACTCGATTGTACGTCGAATGTCGTGGTGCGTGCGCTGCGTGCGCCGGTGAGCGCATCGACAAAGTAACCGGCGACCACGTTTGTTCCGTCCGGTGTCGTGGTATTACGCCCAAGTACCGCGTCTTGCGATGACGTGTCTTGCACGACGCGGAACGCACCGGGCAAGGTCGCGTAACGTGCCGGCAGCAACGTATAGACGCCCGGCGCAAGTCCGGGAACGCCCGAAAGATAGACCGCCTGTCCCAAGGAAGGGCCTGCGCCTGCACCTTTTTCCAGTGCAGCATCATGAGCAGATACCGGCGCGGTATAGCCTGGAACGATGGCGTAGATAGCGCGACCATCCGGATACTGGGACTGTGCGGTGCCGGTCGAGCTATTCGTGTAGTTCGGTTGCGACTGCGCCAGGACATCGCGCGAACCTCCCGTACCGGGGACCCACTCGAAAGCCTGCAGCTGGCCGCCGCCCGACAAGTCCACCGTGGCGCCTTGCTGCAAGGCCACCTGCTGCCCATTGATCTCGATCTGCTTCGCGGGAGGAGCGATGATATCGCTGCCCGTCACTGCAGGGTCGGCGTCGTAGCGCCACTCCTTGCCATCCAGGGTACTGCCGAAAGGCAACGTCGCCCCGCCCAGCGACACCGAGGTCACGCTGCCGACGGTCAATTGCACGCTATCGGTTGTCGGCAGCGCAAAGGTCGACGAGAGGCCCAGCGCCGTGCGCTCTGCCACCGGATCGGATACGCCAAGGGTGATATCGCCCGAAGGCACCCACAACGTACCGCCCTGAACAATCTCGTTTGCGGCTACAGCCAAGGTGCCACCGGCCGAGAGCGGTGTTGAGCTGTCGGAATGGCCGTTGCTGCTGAAAGTAACGGTTGTCGTCTGCGTGCCGTCCAAGGGGGCAGCATCGATCAGGAAACTGTAATCGCTATCCGGATAAATGCGCGTAGCGGCGAAATCGAGATTGCCCGTGGTGTAGAGCCAACCGGTCTGCGGTTGACCATTCTCATAAGCATTCAGCGGCGGCAAGTAGAAGCGCAAATCGCCTTCCGACTGGAAGGACGCATCCGCAAAACCTTCCAGCGACATTTGACCGCCAAGATCGATAAAGTCGGCATGGACGGCAAGCTTGCCGTCACCACCCACGGCCACGGGTTTGGCGCCGCTATTGCCGCTGGCGAGATAAACATAAGGCGCGTTGATCGATACCAAGCCGGCGCCACTTACCGTGCCGTTACCCGGCAAAGCCGTCGTTTCCGCTGGCGCCGCAATCAGCGCCGGAGCATTGATGCTTACGCTGCGACCAAGATTCAGCGTGACGTTGCCGGCAAACACCACCGGCACTTCCGCGTATGCACTCTGCGAATTGCTATCTCCCACCACTGGCCCGATGGAGAAATCGGCCATCCCCGAACCGTCAAGGCGATCGGCGGCAAAATAGAGCACACCCGCCGAGCTTCCCGATCCAATCACGTCACCCGGCTGCGCACCCGTCGGTACCAAATCGCCGCTTTGCTGCAACACCACCGCTTTCGGTGAAGGCTGACTCGTATTGGCGGCCTTCAAAGGAAGAATAGACAAGCTGCCGCCCAATCCTTGTGGTGCCCCCGCATGCGCATCCAACGTCGCATCGACGAACATGCCGTTAGCAGCGGCTAGATTGATACTGCCGGCATCGCTCCATACCGCCGTCGGCGTCGTTGCCGGCACGGGACTACCAAGTACGCTCTGTGCCGAAGGCAAATCATAGACGTCACTTGCACCGGAAACATCGAGTCGCGAACCGCTTTCGGCAACCAGATTCGCTTCGGCATTCAAATCGATCGCGCCACCATCCAGCACCGTGCCCGTACGAGGAATAAACCCACCCTGCAACGTACCGGAAACCGAAGCGATGGGATTGATGAGCGAAACGCCACTTGTGTCGATAACGCTGCTCGCTCCGATCCACAGTGCGCGATCGGGAGCCGCGAAAACCCGGGCCCCGTAGCCAATGTTGTTGAGCGTGATGCTTCCTCCATGCGCGGTCACGCTTCCAAAGACATCCAGATGATCAGCTGCCTGCAACAGGACCGAATCGCCGGCATCGGCCGTCAGCGACGCGCCTTCACCCACTACGAGCGAACCTGTAACACCGGAATAGGATGGCGTTGTCTTGTTTCCTTGCGAGACCCAACCGCTATACAAACCGGCCTGAATAGATATTCCGCCGGCATTGCCCGCACCTGCCGTACCCAACCACCGATGGTAGTCATCCAGATAGCCGATCTGGGTCAAGCCACCCGTGTAGATGTCCGTGCCGGTTGTCGCTGCAGCAAGCGCATTGTAATTGGGTAGCAAGTTTGCTGCGCGGACCTGAACAGATGTGCCCGTGGCAATACTTGCATCGGTTTCCGATATGAGTTTGTAGCTGGCAAAACCTTGCCCGGAGAAAAACGAAGCCGGCAGATACAGTAACGGGATGGGGGAGTCTACCGAGGGAGTGCCGCCGATCTGGATCAGAGGCGCCTCCAAAGTCAAGCTGCCACCGCCGGAGAATCCATACCCCAGCAATGTACCGTCAAGAGCCAGGGCACCTGCGTTGAGTGATGTCGGTCCGCCAAGTGAAGTAAAGTCCGAGGGCAACTTGGATGCAACGTGTGTCGCAATGCTGATGTCACCGCCGGTACCGATGGGCATATCGCCACTGGTCGCGACGATCCCATTCTGTTGAACATAGCCGCCGCTGGACACGTCAATAACGCTTCCCGCAGCCAGCGTAATTCCCCCTGTCTGATCAGCCCCGGAGGTATTGCTCTGTTGCCAAGTCGACAGACTCACTTGGCCGCCATTGATGTATTGGCTGCCGGCCATCGTGTCAGTTGACAGCCCGCTGTCATTGACCCACAGGCCCCGCGCATCAAGCTTGCCGTTGGCATCGACAAAAATACCGCCACCAGCACTGGCGAATCCAATTCCCGTCACATTGATGATGCCGCTTGCGGCTTGCAACGTACCGCTGATCTTGACGCTCGCGCCGGTCAGATCGATTTCACCGCCTGGCTGAACACTGAAAGTATGGGCATCGTCTTCGATGGCCCCACCGGTCGATACCTTCACTCGCGCAAAACCGCCACGCTCGATCAGATCGGCTGGCAAGAGATACCAACGTGTTTGCGGCGAGCCTGGTTCATCTGGCTCCCCACCGAGCGCTGTATCAGCATCAAATAGAGGATTGATCGATTCTATGGGGGCCGCGCTGTCGACGAACTTAAAGTTTACGCCCGCGGCCGAGACACCCGCTTCACCGGTATTGATTTCGAACGAACCGTTGGACGGAGCGTTTCCCTGGGATACCTGGTTGCGTCCGCGATAGGCCTGCGCCGAGTAACTGCCATCAAGCTGTGCAACGCCCGTCACACCGTTCCCACCGATGATCAACGATCCGGCATCGACCCCTTGAATAAAGCCGGTATCGTAACGAACCATGCCGGCCAGCAACGGATTGGAATAGGTTTCGGTCACACCCCAACGTGCATGATCCGCATTGAATTGGCCGGCAAAGCCGACGTAATCCATATCGGGATCCGCCGAAGCGATGTTGTAGATTCGCCCATCGGCGCCCAGCAAGTTGGGTGTCTGGATCCATCCCGCCAGGTAGTTCAGGTAACCGCCATTGAGGTTGAGCTGCGATCCGCTTCGAGTAATCACCTCGTCGGCCGTGAGCGTGATCGTGCCGCCCTTCAGCATCAACTGATCGATGCTGCGCGGCACATTTTCAACGTATCCGGCAGCGTTCAGGACCGGACTACCGACCCAGTCCAGGCCATCGGCACGCGTACCACTTTGCGAACTGTCGATAACCACATTCTTCTGTGCGAACAGGAAACTGTTCCGCAACAACGGCGAATCGGCCAGTTCGTTCTGGCCAATTCGCGGAATGCTCACCAACAAGGCCGACATGGGCAGTTCGACGTCGGTCAAGCCCGATACATCGATGATGGCACCATGGTCGATATACACGCGAGTGGGCGTCGGCGAACCGCCGGTGGGAATCGCCAGCAAGCTGACATTGCCGCTCGGCGCCTCGATGAGCGCACCTTGATCGAGAACGATGCTCCCCGTGGAAGCAAGAGTGATCGAACTGGTCTGGAATGCCTGATCCGCGGCGCTGCTGGAGGACGTGGTTTCACCGTCCTTTTCAGGCAGCACGGTGATTACAGCGTTCTGTCCAAGCTCCACGTTCGAGGTGGTGGCACCTATCTGAATGCCATTGAACGTGATTTTACCGGGGCTGGTCAGACTGGTAGAAGCGACCACCACGCCGTTCTGCTGCAACGACGTACCGAGCCATTGCACATCGCCACGGCGCGTCTGGATCACACCGTCGTTTTCAACGGTACCGGTCCAGTTCGGAAGCAGGGCCGGGCTATCGCCGCGAGCGACAGTGAACGAACCGGAGCTCCCGCTGCCCGGAGCCACATACTTCAACCGGTCGGCCGAGGCGAGAATGGCGGTACCGTCATCGGCAACCAGTGATCCACTTTGTTGAATCGTCGGCGCGGCCAGCAAGATATAGCCTTGCGCCTGGCTTTGTATGGAGGCGCCCTTCTCGACGGTTATAGCACCGCTCGTCACCACCTTGCCCGAAGCCGAATCGACCTGTCCGCCATCGACCAGAAAGGCCGCTAGCTGATCGTTATTGCTGATCACATGATTCGGATCGTTCGTTTGCGCAATGCCGCTCTGCAGGAAAAAGGCATTGCTCGCATTTACATCGCTACTAAACAAGTTCATCGACGTCGCCAGCAGCGAATGCGTATTCACCTGGCTGCCGGCGCCGAACAGAATGCCGTTGCGATTGATCAAGTAGACCGAACCTTCGGCCTTGATCTGGCCAAAGATCTTGCTAGGTCCGGTCGTGTCGTTGATGCGATTGAGCGCAATCCAGTTATTGCTACCGTCGGTCTGGGTACCACCGGTCTGGTCGAAATGCAACGTGGTGTGGCGGCCGACGTTGAAGCTGTCCCAGGTCAGGATGGCTTTCTGTGCGGTCTGCTTGACCTCGACATTGGTCTGACCGTTGCTGACGCTCTGCGTCGGCGCATTGGCGTTCTGCCATAGCGCCGGATTGCTGGCGATGCCGGCGGCGACCTGCAGGCCACCTGCGGCGATGCCGTCGGGCACGGGCGAGCCCGCTTGCGCCGCAGCAGCCTGCTGAGCCGCCTGCTGCGCGCTGATCTGTGCGGCCACGGCCTGCGCGGCGCGGTTGAGGTTCTGTAGCGCCTGCTGCACGCTCTGCTGTTGCTGCGCCTGGGCCGCGGTCAGAGGCGACAGCCCTGGCACGCCCGCCGAACCCGGCGTGGCTTGCGGGTTGCTGCCCGTGGCGGCCTGGCGCTGCGAGGCCAGCCACGCCTGGCTCAGCGGCGGACCGCCGGCGTGCGCGTGCATCGCGCTCATGGCGAAGGCTGCGGCAATCCATTGCGCCAGCGGGCGCCGGTGCATCGGGGCCCTGTTGCTCGCGCCCTGGGACGCCGGTTTCTTGCTGGTCGGATGCAATGGCTTGATCACGCGAACCTCTTCCCCTGGTGTGCTTTGTCGATATGCGCAGCACGACCGCCGCGACCCGAGAGCCATCGACGATCGTGTTCGCCAGGGCGTCCCTGCCCGCCCGCTTTCCCTATCACTTAACTAGACCGACCGATCCATGGCCGACTGAACCGCTGTCACTGAAATTTCATCTACCTAGGCAACTCAGGCGATTTAACGCGCCTCTGCAATGCAACCGTCATCGACCGGGCACCAATAAGGGCGGCGGCACCGGCGGCGGTGGACGCTGCGGATGCACCGATCTGCCCAACTGATCGCCCATGCGATTGCTGAACGCGGAAAAATTGAACTGCCCGACCTGCCGGTTCGACGGCTCGGCGGCCACCGCGGCGGTCAGTCCCGGCGCCGGCGGCGCGGAGGTGTCGGGCGCGAGCTGATGATTGAGGCACGCATAGGCCAGCACCGGATGATCGTTGATGCTGACGTCGACGCAGGTATCCGGGTGGGGCGCCACACGTGCAGCGCCCTTGGTGTCATCGGCATGCGCAGCCGCCACCGCGACGACGAATAAGAGGCTTCTTACGCTCGCGCGTAACGGGCTCATGGGCTGCGTTGACCACCGTTGGCCGGCAGGCTTTCACGCTCGAAACTGATCGTGGTGACGCTTGCATCGAGTCCCTGCACGACGGCTGCGGTGAGGTCGTTGCTCATGTTGCCGCCAAGTACCGCGTTGCGATCGAGCAACAGGCCACAGCCCTTGTTCTTGTAGACATTGGCGATCACCGGCTGCGCCAGCTCGGCAATGCGTCCAGTCGCCTTTTCGCGCGTGATCTCGATTTCACGCGAACGCTGCGTGTTGAGCTGCTGGACTTGCTGCATGCGCACTGCAAGCGCCTGCTCCTGCTTCATGCGATCGTCCGGCTTCAGACTTGCCGCCTGCGCACGTAGTTTCTGCACATCGGCATCGACCGGCTTGCGTTGCGCGTCGACTTCGGCCTGTGCCTGCTGCGCAAGCTGGTTGAGGCGAGCCGATGCGGCAACGCCAACCTTGGCATGCGCCACGATGGCTTCACGCGACAGCAGGCATACGCCGGCAACTGCAGGACCATCGAGCGGCGCGACCTTGGGCGATGCCGGCGGCTGTGCCGCCGACACCGCTGCCGCACCTAGTGCCACGGCGACGCCAAGCACGACTCGTTTCAGACTGTGCACGCTCATGGCTGTTTCGCCGGCGTTGCGCGCGGATCGTAGCGCTGTTCGTACATCCGGTCGCCGTAGGCTTGTGCAGCGTTGTCGAGCTTGACCCGCGCCGATGTGGCGAACGGCTGGCGCGCAGACATCAAGGTGCCCATGTCCATATGCGCATAAGCATCGATCACCTCAAGGCCCACCTTGTAGAGCTGTTCGTTTTTCGCCGTGCAGGCCTCGACCTGCTTCTGCGATTCGCCCAGTTGCGTGGCCAGCGTCGCATTGCGCGCGTCCTGCTGCTTGGCCTGGTTGGACGCCTGGGCGAATGCGGCTTGCGCTTGTTTCGCCTCTTCCTGAGCCTTCTCGCGACCCGCCTTTTCGGCGGCATTCTGGGCGGCCAGCGCGGGCGACGTGCCACGCGTCTTGGCCAACTCGGCCTGCGCCTGCTCCAGCGCCTTCTTGGCCTGGTCGCGCTCCTGCTCCAGCGTCGTCTTCTGCCCTTGCCACTGCGCCTGCTGATTCTGCAGATCCTGCAACTGGCTGCGCGTGTCACGCAGCTGCGCACGCAGCTGTTCTTCCAGGCTTTGTTGCTGCGCATGCAGTCCGGATGCGCTTGCGCACAATCCCAACCATACGACCATAGCTACGATGCGTTTCATCGGCGTAAGCCCTCCTTAGAACTTGCTGCTGATTTCAAGCTGCATCACATCGATGGACAGCGGCGGGCCGAATACTTCCTTGGAGTTGAAGTAACGTGCGGAGATCCAGGTGTTCGGCGCGATGCCGTAATCGGCGGTCAGGATGAAGCCCTTGGCGTTGGTGCCACCCAGGTGGAAGTTCTGGTCGGTAAGACTGTCGAGCATCGAATCGGGCTGGATGTACTTGTAGCCGAGCGATACGTTCCACTCGTTCGCCGCCATCGGATTCGGGGTGCCGACGACGCCGCGAACCATCCAGGCGACCGGACCGCTCTTGTAAGTGCCGGGGACATTGGGATCGCTGCTGCTTTCGAAGTTGTTGACCGGCTGTCCCAGACCGTTGGGATAACGGAACGCCGTGCTCTCGTGATAAGCCATGTTGCGCACATAGTCCGCCTGCAGGCGCACCGGCGTCTGGCCGACCTTGAAGTCGAACTGACCGGTCGCGTTGGCCAGGTGATAGTTGTAGGCCAGGCCGACCAGCTGCGGCTGCGCGTAGTTGCTCGGATTGGTGGGGTCCGGAATGATGTCGCGCAACAGGAATACCGTATTGCCCTTCTGCATGTACTGCGGCGCGGTATCGTCGGTGCTGCAGAAGTTGATACCGGTGTACAGCGCGCACGGCTGCGACAACTGGCCCTGCATGCGATTGAAGTAGTAATACGCCAGCGCCACCTTCAGCTTCGTATCCTGGTCGAACTTCCAGATCGCACCGATCTGCGCTGCCGTCAGCCATTTGTCGTAGCTGGTGTTCTTCTCGGTACCCAGGGCCTGCGAGGGCGTATCGTTGCCGGTGAACTCGATCGGGAAGGCGCCGACCGTGGCAAACGTATCGAGGCTATCGTTGAACGGCACCTTGAACTGGCCGGCGATACCGTCGAAGTTCAGTTCGTTCGAATAGATCAGGTCGGTGGCAAGGAAAGGGTTGGCGAAGCGACCCGCCGAGGCCTTGGCCCAATCGGTCGGGGTCCAGGCGATCCAGGCGCGATCCAGCCAGATGTTCTTCTTGATCAGGCCGCCGCCCAGGGTCTGCGTGGTCGAGACCGGATTGTTGTCGTTGCCCGAACCCAGGCGGATACCGGCGGTGATGGTGTCGCCCAGCTTCACGTCCATGCCGATATGCGCTTGCAGACGCAGCATGTTCAAGCGGTTCTGCTGCGTATTGAAGATCGGCGGCGTCACGCCCTGGGTGATCTTGCTCAGGTCGAACGGACCCGTGCGATTGAGCGTGCCGTAGTCGATAAAGAACGGCGAATTGCTGCGGCTGAACAACCACGATTCGTCACGCACATGGATATCGCCCGACCAGCTGATGCGATCGAGCCATTCGGGCAAGGCATTGGGTTCGGCCCAATGCTCGCTCTTGGCCTGTGCGATCACTTCTTCCTTGACCTGGTCGCGGATCTGGTTGCGTACGCTTTGCGGCACATAAGGCACACGCACATCGCCCGGCTGCGCACCGTCGTTGGCGGTGGGATTGGCCTGCGCAGTCTGGCGTGCGGCCTGAGCCGCTTCAGACTTCGCCTGTGCCAGCAGGCCGTCGGCATCGGCCTGGGTAATCAGGCCTTTCTTCACCATCAGGCGAATCAGGTTGATCGTCGCATTGGTGGACGGGGCTGCATCCTGCGCTAGCACACTGACGCTCGCTCCACCCAGCAACAGGCTGACGGCCAGGCACAGCGCGCGACGGTGCAGTCGCGTGGAACCTGGTTTGGCGATCGATGACTTCATGAGTTTCTCCGCTGCGGCTTATCGCCGTGGCTGGGTGGATAGATAGAGTGGTGTCAGCTGGGTCGCCGTCCGCGCATCGATGCGCGTATGGGCATGGATAATTTGGGTGGCGGCGCGGTATCGAGATGCAGCCCCTGCAAGGCATCGATCAGCGCCTGATCAGTGGTCGGCGAGCCGCTGGAACCCTGAAGCACGATGCGGCTGATGACGCCGTCCGGGCCGATCCATAGATTCGCTTGCACGTCGAACACCAACCGGCGCGTGCGCTCGTCACGCTGGATCGCCTGCTGCAATTCATAACCGAGGTATTGGTCGTAGGAGCCGCCGCCCACGCCCGTACCGCCGCCCGAACCGACCATGCCGCCACCGTCGCCCGCACCGATATTGAACGAGTCGTTGCCGGCCTGCGCCGGACCATCGATGGTGATCTGCTTGGGTGAATCGGGGGCCTGCTTGGGTGCCTCGACCGGCTTGACCGGCTCGTTCGGCTTGGCGATTTCCTGCTTGGTTTCCTCGACCTTCTTCGGTTCCGGCGGCTTCTCTTTCGGTGGCGGCGGTGGCGGCGGCAACGGCGTGATGGTGGCGATGCGCGGCGCCGAACGGCGCACGCCCACCTGATGGCCGGCAAATTGCCAGACCGCCAACGCCACCAGCACGACCACCACCAACGCGATCAGACGACCGCGCCAGCGCTGCCAGGGAGTTTTCTGATCGAAATCGTCCATCGACTCGCGCCCGGGCTCAGTTGCTTTGCTGCCGGCCGGTCACCAGACCGACCTGCGACAGATCCAGACGACGAAGCAGATCGAGAATGTCCACCACCTTCTGGTATTGCACGTTGGAATCGCCTTTGACGATCACCGGGAAATCCGGCGAGACCGCCTTTTGCGTGCGCAACCGCTGCTCGAGCTCACCCAGCGTCACCGGGAAGGCATCGAGAAAAATCTGCCCGCTATCGGACACGGTGATCGCCTTGGTCTGCGGCTTGGCCAGACTGACCGAGGCACTGGCCTTGGGCAGGTTCACCTTGACGCCCTGCACCGAAGCGGTGGTCATGATGATGAATATCACCAACAACACATAAGCCAGATCGAGCATCGGCGTGATGTTGATGTCGTCATAGGGCTTGTCGTCGTCCTGTACTTGCATGGCAGCGCGCTCCCTTAACCGACCACGGCACGTTCGGGTTCTTTCTGGTCGATGTCGCGATGCAGCTCGGCCAGGCGCGTTACGAATTCATCGACGAACACCTGCATGTTCGCCGTCACTGCCTTGTTACGGGTCAGCAGGTAGTTGTAGCCAAACAGCGCGGGAATCGCGACGAACAGACCAGCAACCGTCGCCAGCAACGCCGCGGAGATACCCGGCGCGATCGCGTTGACGTTGACGTCGCCTGCCGCGGCGATCGCGGCGAAGGTGATCATCACGCCGACCACGGTACCGAGCAGACCCAGGAACGGGCCGCCGGAAATGGCGATCGTCAGCAACACCATCGAGCGGGCCAGGCGCTGGTTCTCACGCACCAGCGTCGAGTCCATGACCGCGCGGATCGCTTCGATCGACTCGGAGGCGATGACCAGGCGACCATGACTGTCGCGGCGACGCCAGACTTCCTTGGCGCCGACTTCGTAAAGCCGGAACAACGATGACTTGCCCAGTTCGCGCAGCAACGCCGGCTGCCCTTCCGCACTGGCCATGCCAAGCAGATTGGTGCCCTGCGCGCGGAAGCGATCGAGAAAGCGGTCATTCGCACGGGTGACTTCGCTGACATAGCGACCACGCGTCCACATCACCACCCACGACAGCACCGCCATGATCATCAGGATACCGATGACCACCCAGGCGTCGACGGTGACGGACTTGACGATGATGCCGAAGTAGCCAAAGCCGAAACCGGATTTCTTCTCGTCTTCGCCATAGGCGATCAGCTTCGACTCGGCGCCCTGCGCCAGCACGTCGGCCTGGATCAGCGTCACCGGACGCGCACTGCGCGAGAGGCGCAATTCGTCCATTTCGCCGGTGAAGTTCGCCAGCGCTTGTGCCGCGTCGGCACCGGCCGCCTCACCACCGATCGTTGCCGCGCTGGTCAGCGCAGGCAATGCCGCGGCGACCTGTGCATACGACTTGCCATCGACATACAGGGTGACCTGGCCGGAACCGGCGACCACGGCGATATGCGTCCACTGGCCGGCCTTGAGCGGTTCGCCCGGCTGGCTGCGCTGCGGCTGGTCGCCATCGACTTCCACGAATGGCACCGCACCGTTCAAGCCGATCAAGAGGGCCTTGCCATCCTGGCGATGTGCATACAGCAGGGTCGGCGCGGTCGGCAGCGCATCGAGCTTGATCCAGCTGCTGAAGGTAAACGCGCCACCGGCCGTAGTGGCCAGCGAAGCACTGGCCGGCAGGGTCACGGCCGTCTTGCCGTCGAAGCTGGCCGCCTTGCCGATCACGCCGCCATCGACCATGCGCAACATGCCGGCTTGCGCATTGTTGTTGTACGCAGTGGCGTCGTGCGGCGGCGCACCGGCGTTGTCGTCGAAATGGTAGACAAGCGCGTAATCCGGGTCGAAGGTTGCCGCGCCATTGCTTTGCGCTGGCGCCTTGCTGTTGCCGTAGTACATCCACACGGTCTGCTGCGCACTGGCCGGCAGGTCGGTCACGTCCAGCCAGATCTGCGCCACGCCAAGGACCGGATCGAAGCTTTCGATCTGGTAGTTCAGCGGCGTCTTTCCGTCCGACCCGATAAAGCGCAGGTCGTTGCCGTTCTGCGCCACGCCGTCGAACTGGAAGTTACCCGAATGCAAGCGGATCAACAGCGGCACGCGCCCTGCCCCTTGCGACAGATTCGCGCCCTTGGCACTGGTGTCCAGAGTGATTTCTTTTCGGAACGACCAGTCATCGTTCCACCAGCCCGCATCGGCGGCGAGCGTGATGCGCGGCAGCCATGCTAGGCATAGCGCACAGACCAGGATCAGGAATCGCATGACCTTTGAACCTCTATCCGAAATGAAGTGATATGCCATCGCCCGGTGCCTCACAGACCGGCCTTGACGTTGAACAGCCATTGGCCGTCATGTGCTTTGGTGCGTACGCCATCCTTGAGTGGGAAGGCGTATTCGACTTCGCCCTTGAGGCTGCCGAACAAGGCGAAACGCGTGCCTATGCCGGTGCTGAGCAAGGTGAAGCGACTTTTCTGTTCCGGCAGCGGGCTGATCAACAACAGCCGCGAGCCGTCGAGGAAGACATGGAAACGCCACTCGTCGACCGGTGCGCCCAGCCAGGACGCGACCGAGGGGCTGCGCAATTCGACCGAACCGATCGCGCCGTTGTCCGCTGTGTTCTCGGCCGAGAGATAACCACGCACGCTGCCCGCGCCACCCGCCGCGAACTGTTCGCTCGACACCAGCGGCGAGTCGGAGCCCTGTGCATCGGCGCGGAACGCGATCGCATAATCGCCGGCAAACTGATGGGTGTAGTTGAAGCTGGCGCGCAGATACGCAAAGTCCGAATGCGACTTGAAGCGCTGGTTGTCGAACTCGCCGCGAGTACTGCCGACGCCGCGTGCGCCGAAGTTGCCGGCAACGCTGAAGCCCATCGTCGACTTGTCCGTTACGTGTTGGCCGTTGTAGGTCAACGAGAACGGCAGATAGGTCACCGGCGATTCGAGGGTGTCGGCACCTAATGTCGTGTTCTGATCGAAATGCTTGCGACTGACACCGAAGGAGACGCTCTGCGTGTACTGCCCCAGCGTCGGCAATTGGCGTGTCGCCATCAGGCTGTATGCATGACCGCGACCGAGCACCGTGGTGCCGCCGACGATGTTCGCATTGCTGTTGGACTTGTAGCCCGAAGCGAGCAGGCTCCAGTCCTGATTGAGCGGCGCAAGGTACGAAAGCGCGTAGACCTCGGCGGCGTTGCGATCCTGCGGCGCCACGATGTATGTGAGCGATACCGAATGACCGGCCTGCCACAGGTTGTCGTAACCGACCGTGGCGATCGTGCGCAGCTCCGGCGTGTCCTGGCTATGGTCGTTGTTGACCTCCAGGCTCGCATGCAGCGGATAGGTATCGTTGACCTTGAGCGTCACGTCCATCGTCTGCGGCAACGCACCGGGCTTGAGCAGGGGCACGACCTGTTGACCCGCCTGGCGATTGACCTGCGTCAGTTCGTTCTGCGCGTTGCCGAAGTTCGGCACGGTGCCCTCGGCCAGCGCTGGCACGGCGTCGCGAATTTCCTGCGGCGAATGGTATTTCGCGCCTTCGACGCGCACATGACCGATGCGGTTCTCGGTTACTTGCAACAGGACCACACCGCCCTTCACCTGCTGCGGCGGCACGTCGACCACGATCGATTGATAGCCCTTGTCCTGATAGGCCTTCTGCAGCGCGTCGCGCGCACCGTGCACGTCATCCATGCTCCGGTCGGGGCCGAGGAACGGCTCGACGATCGATTCGATATCGACGCTGTCCAGCACCGTGTTGCCACGCACCAGATACTCGTTGACGTCGAACTTCGACGGCGCCTGTGCCGGTGCCTGGGGGGCCTGTTGGGCGTACACAGTCGGCATCACCGACATGGCCAGTGCCATCCCAAGCGAACGGCGCAGCAACGCTGCTCCCGCTTTATTCCTTATGCTCATCCGATCACCCGCTGTTGCGCCAGCACCATTCCATGCCGGCCGGCAGGCCACGCTAGCGCGCCATCGATAACCGAATGGCGACAGACAGATGTCGCACCGTCGATGCCGCCAAGCCACGACGTGCCGATCGTGGACAGGCCGCCATAGGCACCATCCGAGTCCGCCTGATAAACCATCCGCTCGTCCCCCTGCCCGTCGCTATCGCGGCGGGCCTATCAATGAGTGGACGTCCTTGTCGCTATGTTCAATGCCTTTGCCTGGGAAGACGGCTGTCTATCGGCACGACTGAACACATGTCACGAAAAATTCACTGAGTTGGCCTGATGGGTGGCCAAACGCGCGGGTGTGACATCAAAGCGTCATAAGAAAAAGACAATGTTCGCGCCTGTCGCGACTGCAACGACGTCCGCATCCTGACCTCCCCGGGCGATGCGGGCGTTGCAGTCGCGGCACGTTTCTTTGAAGGGGGCGCGGGCTCGCCTCGCATCGCCTTCTGCTTCCCCCCCTCACCCCAGCCCTCTCCCCCGGCAAAGCCAGGGGAGAGGGAGCCGACTGAGTAGATCCTCAGCGTTCCGTATTTCCGAAAACCTGCTCCCTCTCCCCTGGCTTTGCCGGGGGAGAGGGCTGGGGTGAGGGGAAGCTCTTCAGCTCAGCAAGACAATCCCACCAGGCAACGACGTGACATGCGCCCCATAGGCGTCATGAATCAGCGCCGCGACATCGGTCAGCTGGTTGAGCATGAAGCGGGCATGCACCTTGCGCGCAGCCAGCTGTTTGTCCATCAGCACGATCTTGCCTGGACGATAACGGTTGATCTCATCGACCACCTCGGCAAGCGGCTGGTTGTCGAAGACAAGCACGCGTTGACGCCATGCCACCGCGTTCTGGGGATCGACTGCGATGGCTTCACCCACGCCACCGGCGTCGTAATTCACTTCATGCGCCACCTGCAGCGCGACGTGGTCGTCACCGCATTCCAGCGAGGTTTCGCCGCCCAGGCAGATCACCTGCACTTGTGGCCCGGTGCAACGCACATTGCACTGACTGGCCGCGGCAACACGCACGCTGCCCGCACCGGCAAACACAGTGAAAGGATGGATGAGCTGCGGGTCAGTAAGAATCTGTGCCTCGCCCGATACCAGCTCCATCGCCACATGACCGCTGGCGGTCTTGCGCATATTGATCGTGGTCTGCGTATTCATCTGCACGGTCACGCCCGGCGCGACAGCGACCTCACGCTGCTCGCCCGTGGCTGTGCGGTAATCGGCCGTCAGTTCGCCCAGCGCCGGCCACAGATGCCCCGGCGGATTCAGACTGAGAAAGCATACTGCCGCAGCCGATGCAGTAAGCAGGCCGCCGAGGAATGCTCGACGATTCATGCGTGGCCCGCCATGCGCCACGCGTATCGGCCGCCGCCGCGTACCGTGCGCTTCGCTCTGGCGCATCGATTTGGCCGCCGCGCCCAGCCCATCCCACAGCAGCCGTGCCTCGACGAAAGCGCGCTCGTGTTCTTCGCTGCTGGAAAGCCACACACGGAATGCCTCGGCGTCGGCCGGAGTGGCCTGACCGGAGGTCAAATGCAATAGCCAGGCCTGCGCTTCGCTGCGCGATTCGGGTGCCGGGCGGGAGGAAAGTTCGACTGCCATGCTCTTAAGACTCGTTTCCTGCCCCGGGACCGAACCGCTGAAACACCTTCCGATCGAGACGCTCGCCACAAAATTCCAAGGCTTTGCGCAGTTCCTTGCCCACCATGCGTACCGAGATGCCGTAGCGCGCGGCGATTTCCAGGTGCGGAGCCTCTTCGACACGGGCCGCCAGCAGAATGTCCCGCTGGCGTGCAGTGAGCTCGCTCAGGGCCTGTTCGAGCACCTCCACCTCCAACCGCGCATGCACGACCCGTGCCGGGTCGAGCGCATCGTCGGCCAGATGCAGCAGCTCTTCGACCTCGCTGCCAGTCAGGAAACGACTGTCCGTTTGCCGCTGGTCCGCCGCCACGTTGAGCGCCATGCGAAACAGGTAGCTATCGGGATTGCGCGCCTGGCCGCCGGCTTCGTCCATGCGTTCGACGCGCAAATAGGTTTCCTGCAATACGTCGTCGACCAGATCGTCCGAACCCAGCCGACGCTTGAGGCGACGGCGCAGATCCTGCTGCCGCTGCATGAAAAGACCAAGCATGGTGACCGAGGTGGAATTCATCGCCTCACCCGACACGCTGATAGGGACTGCAGTCGAACGGATGCTCGGCTGGACGCGGCAGCAAGAGAATGGTGATCGGCTGTGGCATATCGGCCGGCATCTCGCTGACGACAAGGCCGGCGGCGAGTGTTTCGATCTGGGTATCGCGCGCGGCATTGCCGGTGGAACTGAGCAGCTGCGTGCGCGTCACCGCACCGGAGGCGTCCAGCCACAATTGCATGGCCAAGCGATAACGCCCAGGGTGCGTCCGCTCCGAGCTGCACAGGCTGCGCACAAGACTGGTCTGCAAGCGACCGGCGAAATGTTCCGAGGCTGCTGCGTCGACACCATCATTCGGGGCGTTCGCCGCCGCTGCGGGAGTTTGGTCAGGCATCAAGGTGAAGGCTTTGGGCGAGGCGTAGTGTGCGGCCAGCCCGCTGCCATCCAGCAGACGCTGCAAAGCGTCGGGCGCGCTGTAAGAGCCAGTCACGCCGGGTGAACGACGGTTGCGGACCAGGTTGTCGTCGAACAACACCGCCACGCCCGTCTGCTCGCTATAGGCACGCAAGGCCGTCATGAGCGCCTGCGCCGGGATGTCGAAATTCGTGTGCTCGTCAGCCGTCGCTGCATCGGAAACATCCTGGGAAAAGCCCGCCTGAAAGATTTCCGCAACACAAGGCGTGCTGGCCAGCATCGTGCACCCGATCCAGACAAGCACACCGCGTGGCACCGCCATTCCCCAGCCCGCCCGATCTCAAAAGGAGGTACGCACCGGGCGGTCGGCTCCGCGACCGGGAGGCAAAGCGCTCGGTAAGGCATCTAGCCTAGGCAGGGTTTGTGACAAACAGATAACCGTCTTGCGGGACATTGACGCCCCATCCAGCCACAATGAGGGCCTGGAAGCGACTGCGAGCCTGCCGCACCCGTGAGTACCACCCTCGAGCTGCCCCTGGGCGTCCCGATCGAACCCGGCCTGATGGTCATCCATGGCAATCGCCTGGAAGACCTGCGCGACCTGCTGACCGCCTGGCTGGCACGCACCCCGCTGCGACCGCTGGAAAACGAGCTGATGCTGGTGCAAAGCAACGGCATCGCGCAGTGGCTGAAGCTGGCCCTGGCGCGGTCCCCGGCCGAGGGCGGCCTGGGGATCAGCGCAGCCGTGGACATGCAGCTGCCGGGGCGGTTTCTGTGGACGGCCTACCGTGCAGTCCTTGGTGACGCGGCCGTACCGGCCACCTCGCCGTTCGACAAGTCACGCCTGACCTGGCGTTTGCTGCGACTGCTACCGGACCTGCTCCATCAACCGGACTTCAAGCCGCTGTCGGACTTTCTCAGCGGAGACGACTGGAACAAACGCTTTCAGCTGGCCGAACGCATCGCCGACCTGTTCGACCAGTATCAGGTCTATCGGGCCGACTGGCTGGGCGATTGGGAGGCCGGGCGTTTGATCCTGCGCGATGAGCTGCGCGGCCGTAGCCTGCCACTACCCGACGCCCAACGCTGGCAGGCGCACCTGTGGCGCATGCTTATCGACGATGTTGCCCCGGCGGATCGGCACAGCCATCGCGCGGCGGTGCATCAGGCTTTTGTCGAACGCCTGCAAACCACCACAACACGACCGGCCGCATTACCGCGGCGCATCGTCGTCTTCGGCATGTCGTCGCTGCCGCAGCAGACGCTCGAAGCGCTGACCGCGCTGGCGCGTTTCGTTCAGATCTTCCTGGTCGTCGCCAACCCGTGCCGCCACTACTGGGCCGACATCATCGAAGAGCGCGAGCTGCTTCGGGCCGACCGTCGCCGCCATGCGGTCAAACCCGGCCAGCCCGCCGAGCCGCGCTTCGAAGACCTGCACCTGCATGCCAATCCTTTGCTCGCCGCCTGGGGCAAACAAGGGCGAGACTTTATTCGCCTGCTCGATGCCTTCGACCAGCCCGAACGCTATCGCGACCAGTTCGTCGCCTGGAGCCGCGGGATCGATCTGTTTGCCGACGTTGCCGACCCCGAACGTCCGCGGTTGCTTGCGCAGATACAGCAGGCGATTCTCGATCTGCAACCGCTGCCGTCATCGCCTGAGCAGCGCAAGCTTTGGCAGCAAAACGACACATCGTTAGGCTTTCACATCGCACATAACCGCCAGCGCGAAGTTGAAGTGCTGCATGACCGGCTGTTGGCTCTTTTCGAACAGGCGGCAAAAGCCGGCAGGCCATTGGCGCCGCGCGACGTGATGGTCATGGTGCCGGATATCCAGACCTATGCGCCGCATATCCAGGCGGTATTCGGACGCATTCCATGGGACGATCCACGCCACCTGCCCTATTCGGTCGCCGACCAGCGCAGCCGCGGTGCCGTGCCCTTATTGGTCGCACTGGAACATCTGCTCGCCTTGCCCGATTCGCGCTTCGCTGTGAGCGAAGTGCTCGATCTGCTTGACGTACCGGCGTTGCAGCGTCGCTTCGATATCGATGAGGCCACGCTACCCATGCTGCGCCGCTGGATCGAAGGTGCAGGTGTTCGCTGGGGATTGGACGCCACCCAGATCGGCAGCCTGGATCTCCCGCAGATCGAACAGAACAGCTGGGTAACCGGTTTGCGCCGCATGCTGCTCGGTTATGCCGTGGGCGATGGCGAGGTATGGAACGGTATCGCGCCGTATGGCGAAGTGGGCGGCTTGGACGCAGCCACCGTCGGACCCTTGCAACGGTTGCTGGAAACACTGGCGGCCTACTGGCGCGCATTGCGCGAACCGGCAACGCCCGACGCCTGGGTCGAACGTCTGCGCGCACTCTTGATCGAATTTTTCGACACCGGCAAAGACAGCGACGATAGCGATCTGCTCGGCCGCCTGGACGACGCCTTGAGTACCTGGCAGCAAGCCTGTGCCCAAGCGCAGTTCAATCTACCCGTACCGCTACAGATCGTCCGCGAGCACTGGCTGGCCGCAATCGACGAAAGCCGGCTGACGCAACGCTTCATGGGCGGGGCAATCAGCTTCGGCACCTTGATGCCGATGCGCGCGATTCCCTTTCGCGTGATCTGCCTGCTTGGCATGAACGACGGTGATTATCCGCGACGACAGACGCCAGCGGATTTCGATCTGATGGCGCTGCCCGCATTGAGTCGCCCCGGCGACCGTTCGCGTCGCGAAGACGATCGCTATCTGTTCCTCGAAGCGCTGCTCTCGGCACGCGATACCCTGCACATAAGCTGGGTGGGTTTGAGCGAGCGGGACAACAGTGTCATGCCACCCTCCGTGCTGGTCGGCCAGCTGCGCGACTATCTCGCCGCAGGCTGGCATACGCCAAACGATACGTCGCTGCTTTCCGCGCTGACTACCGTTCATCCACTGCAGGCATTCAGTCAACGTTATTTCGACGCCAACGACCCCGCAATGCTGACGACGTACGCCAGCGAATGGGAGCACGCGCGCCGTGATGTCGCGACGGTCGACACATTCGACACGCTACCGGATGTCGTGCCGGCAGCTGCACTGAGTATCGCGCAGTTGCAAAACTTCCTTGCGCGTCCGGTTCGCTATTTTTTCAATCAGCGTCTGAAAGTGTATTTCGACGATAGCGATACCGAAGTCGTCGATGACGAGCCCTTTGCGCTCGGCGGACTGGATCGCTACCAGGCCGAACAGGAGCTGCTCATGGCTGCGCTCGGCACCGCCGCTCCGCGCGAAGCGATCATGGCAGCTACCGAACGCCTGCGCGCGCAGGGCGCATTACCACCAGGCGGGTTCGGCAGCCTGGCGCAAGCCGAACTGGACGAGAGCGTGGGCGACCTGGCTGCGCTGTGGCAATTTATGGACGAGCTTTACCCCCATCGGCTCGCACCCGTCGAACTCCAGCTCGCGATCGGAGGCTGGACGATCGAAGATTGGTTGAACGATCTACGCAGCGGTGACGACAACCAACGCCTTCGTATCACCCTGGTACAGGGCGGCCTGCGCGACGGCAAGACGCTGCGTTACGACAAGCTCATCGCGCCCTGGATCATCCACTTGCTGGCCAATGCGCAAGGTTTGTCGATGCGCACGCATATCGTCTCCGCCGACGCGCAGCTCCGCCTGGAAATCATCGATACGACGCAGGCGCTGGCCTGGCTGGCTCAACTGATCGCCGCCCTTGAACAGGCTTTGACGCAACCGCTCGCCGCATCGGCACGTGCTGCCTTCGCGTGGCTGCAGGCGGAACGGGGCGACAAGCCCACGTACGAAGCGGCAAGGCTTTGTTATGAAGGTAGTGACTTTGGTATGGCAGCGGAGCTGCAACGCGACTCCTATCTGAGTCGCGCCTGGCCAAGCTTTGCCGCACTCCATCGCGGCGGTTTCGAAGCCACCCTGCCGCTCTACCGACCGCTGATGGAAACCCTGGTCGACGAGGCGGCAGCATGAGCACGCTGACCCTGCAACCGCTGACCATGCCGCTACACGGCATTCGATTGATCGAAGCCAGTGCCGGCACCGGCAAGACCTGGACCATCGCCGCGCTTTATCTGCGCCTGGTGCTAGGCCATGGTGAACCTGCTCAAGAACCGCTCCTGCCATCGCAGATCCTGGTCCTGACCTTCACCAAGGCGGCGACCGCGGAACTGCGCGAACGCATCCGCGCACGTCTTGCCGACGCCGCGTTGGCGTTCCGCTTGGCCACGGCGCCGGACGATGCATTTCTCGCCGAGCTAATCGCAGCCTATCCGGACGATGAAGCGCGTGCCGGTGCGGCGCGACGCCTGGAGTATGCCGGGCAATGGATGGACGAAGCGGCTATCCATACCATCCATGGCTGGTGCCAGCGCATGCTGCAGCAGCACGCGTTCGACAGCGGTCATCCATTCGCGCAAGACACCCAGGCCGACGAAAGCCTGCTCCAGGCCGAAGCGATCCGCGACTATTGGCGCGCGCACTTCTTCCCGCTGGACCGTTACGGTGCCGCTCGGATCCGGGCCTACTGGAAAACACCTCGCGATCTGCATCGCACCTTGCGGCCGTTGTTAAGCCAACCTATCGGTTATCTGCGCCTCGATGGCGCCCCGTTGCCCGCTATCGCAGATCTTGGGCAGCAGATCGAAACAGCGCTTGGCCCGGAACTCGCCGCGCTCGATCTGGCGCAACGCCGGTGGCGCGAACAGATCGACACGATCGATTCGACACTTACCGATATCCTCCAAAGTGGCGGCTTCAAGGCCAACATGATGAAGCCCGATGCAGTGGCGAACGATCTGTTGCTGCTGCGCCGCTGGAGCGAAGGCGGCGCGATCGACGAAAAGATTCTGCTGCGCTACACCCAGGCTCGTCTGATCAGCGCGACAAAAAAAGGGACGAAGCCACCGACCTTCAGCGCCTTCGATGCGATCGAGGCCTGGCAAGCGGCGCAAGCCAACGCTGCGCCGTTGAAGCCCGTGATACTGGCGCATGCCGTGCCGTGGATTCATCGACGTATCGAAGCGATCAAGCAACAGCGAGCACAGATCGGTTTCGATGACATGCTGCGTAGGCTGGATGGCGCGCTGCATGGCCTTAGCGGCGACCGGCTGGCGCACACCCTGGCCAAGGATTTCCCGGCGGCCTTGATCGACGAATTTCAGGACACCGACCCGCTGCAATGGCGCATCTTCGAGCGCATCTATGCGACACGACCGCAGCAGGCGCTGTTGCTGATCGGTGACCCCAAGCAAGCCATCTACAGTTTCCGTGGCGCGGATATTCACACCTACTTGCGCGCGCGCGATGCAGCGCTATCACCGACCTGGACGCTTTCCACGAACTACCGCTCGACCCATGGCATGGTCAATGCCGTCAATCGGCTGTTCGAGTTGGGGGACACGCATGAGAGCGGCGCCTTCGGATTTGGCCAGGCGCTTCCCTTCCACCCCGTAGACGCGCACGGTCGAAGCGAAACGCTGACCTACGAAGGCCAGCCGGTAGCCTCATTGACCTTCGCGCTACAGGGCGGCGAGCAAGCCGTCGGTATTCAGTCGTATCGTCATGCCATGGCCGAGCACGCCGCAGCGACGCTGGTCGACCTGCTCGATGCCGCACAACATCGGCGCTGCGGCTTTGTCGACCCACACGGGGAGCTGACCCCGTTGCGCGAAGGCGATATCGCCATTCTCGTACGTGGGCGTACCGAAGCCACGTTGATTCGCGACGCGTTGCGGCGACGCGGTCTTAAGAGCGTATTCCTTTCCGATCGCGACTCGGTCTTCGCCTCGCCCCAGGCCGAGGACATGTTGCGCTGGCTGCAAGCCTGCGCCGAACCGGGCTCCGATCGCGCCATGCGCGGTGCCGTGGCTACGCCGTCGATGTGCCAGCGCTACGACGAGCTCGAACGTCTGAATACCGATGAGCGTTACTGGGAAAGCAGCGGCGACTGTTTCCGCCGACTCCACGATACCTGGCTACGGCACGGCGTCCTGGCGATGGTGCACGATCTGCTGCACTTGTTCGACCTCCCTGCTCGCCTGCTCGCGTTGCCCGACGGCGAACGCAGCCTCACCAATATCCTGCACCTGGCCGAACTGTTGCAGCATGCCGCCGCAGCGCTCGACGGCGAGCGTGCCCTGATCCGCTATTTCGCCGCACGTATTACCGAAGCACACGATGCGCAGGTGGACGCCAGCGAAGAACAGATCGTCCGCCTGGAAAGCGAAGACGCGTTGATCAAGGTGATCACCATTCACCAGTCCAAGGGTCTGGAATACCCCTTTGTCATGCTGCCGTTCGCGGCGGCGACGCGCACCCGCAGCGACGGCGATGTTGTCGTATGGCATACCCAGGACGGCACGCCTGTAGCAGACCTGGCAGCCGGCGACCTGGCGCGTGCCGCTTCGGCACGCGAGCAATGGCAGGAAGACCTGCGATTGCTCTACGTTGCCTTGACACGTGCACGTCATGCCTGCTGGCTTGGTATTGCCTGCTATCGCATCGGCAACGCAAAAGCGCCGATGCTGCATCGTTCGGCGCTGGGCTACCTGCTATCCGGTGGCGAACCGATCGAACCTGCCGATCTGCCCAAGCGACTCGAGAACCTCAGGCGCGGTGTCGCGGATATCGTGGTGACTGCGTTAGCCGATGATGCCGATACGCGGGTCTATCGCTCTGCCCAGGCCCAAGCTGCGTCGAACCGACATGCGCTTCGCTATACCGGCTCATCCCCCGAGCCTTGGCGCATAGCCAGCTACAGCGGTCTCAAGTACGCGGAAACGGCACCAACACCGCATGCGCCGGAAACGGCGTCGCAAGATGTGCTCAGCGAGGCATTGAGCGAAACGACGTTGCCTTCCATCGAAACACAGGGCGAGCCGAGCGGCATTCATGCTTTTCACCGCGGCGCCATGGCAGGTACGTTTCTGCATGAGTTGTTCGAATGGGCCGCCGAAACAGGTTTTGCGAATGCCAGGGCTTCGCACGAAGAACTGATTACCTGGATCGCGCAGCGGGCACTACGCCATGCGTGGCAACACCATGCAGGCATGCTTTCGGAATGGCTGATTCAATTGCTCGATACATCGTTAGAGCTACCGACCGGCAATACCCTGTCGCTGGCGAGTCTGGAGCTCGGCCAGTACTACGCGGAACTCGAGTTCTGGATCGAAGCGGACCGGGTAGACACGCAACGACTCGATCAGCTTGTCGTCAAGCACACGCTAAGCGGCACACCGCGCCAACCGCTGGCACGCGAAACTATCAACGGTATGCTGAAGGGCTTTATCGACCTGATCTTCGAGCATCAGGGGCGCTACTACATCGTCGATTACAAATCCAACCAGCTCGGGCCCGATGCCCACGCTTATACGCACGATGCCATGCGGCAATCCGTATTGAACGAGCGCTACGACCTGCAGTACGCGTTATACACGCTTGCCTTGCATCGCCAGTTGCGCGCACGCCTGCCGGGATATCAATACCAACGCCATATGGGCGGCGTGATGTACCTGTATCTGCGCGGCGTCGACAGCGAAGGGCATGGCATCCATAACGAATGCCTGCCCTACGCGCTGGTCGATGCACTGGATCGTCTGTTCGACAACGAAGGTCGCGCCGATGCCGCTTGAAGCACTGCTACGGCACATCGAACAGGCCGCAGACCAAGGTCGCCTGCGACCGCTGGACGCGGCCTTTGCACGCTTTCTGGCCGAACAGGACGGTACCGGCAATGTCGTGCCAACGATGCTCGGCGCCCTGGTCAGCCAACAGTCCGGTGAAGGCCATCTCTGCCTTGAGCTCGACGCGCTGGGCGCCCTGATCGATCGACTGGACTTGCCGGCGAGCTGGCGCGAGCCGTTGCTGGATACGCCTGCACTCATGCAACAACTAAACGCCTCGACGGTGGTGGCAAGCGACGAACGGATCTCGGCGACACCATTGGTACTGGATAACGGCCGGCTTTACCTCCGTCGCTACTGGGACCACGAACGCCTGGTTGCGTCCGCCATCCAGCAACGCCTGCTCTCGCCCGTTACACCGCCACCGGGACTCAAGCAGGAGTTGTTGCGGTTGTTTCCAGATGACGGCAGCGGTGCCGTTCAATGGCCGCGTGTCGCCTGCGCCCTCGCTGCCCGCAGTGCTTTCAGCATCATCACCGGCGGCCCCGGTACCGGCAAAACTACCGCCGTCGTCCGTCTGCTCGGATTGCTTCAGACCTTGCAGCTGGCCGAACACCATCGCCCGTTACGCATCCGCCTGGCCGCCCCCACCGGTAAAGCCTCGGCACGCCTGAATGCATCCATCGCGTCACAGGTAGCGGCCCTGGACGTCAGCGAAGCTGTACGCGCGGCCATCCCGAATGACGTCGTCACGCTGCATCGACTGCTCGGCGCGCGCCCCGACAGCCGCCGTTTCCATCACCAGGCGAACGATCGACTGCACCTCGATGTTCTGGTCATCGACGAAGCCTCGATGATCGACCTCGAATTGATGTCCGCCGTGCTTACCGCTCTGCCACCGCAGGCGCGGCTGATTCTGCTCGGCGACAAGGACCAGCTGTCATCGGTGGAAGCCGGCGCCGTACTCGGCGATCTGTGCAAGCGTGCCGAAGCCGGCCACTACAGCGCGGACACCGCGCAATGGCTGCGCGACATCAGCGGCGATGACGTTACCCCATGGGTCGGCGATGATCAGCGACCACTCGATCAGCACGTTGCGATGTTACGCCAGAGTCATCGCTTCGGCGCGACCAGCGGCATCGGGCGCCTGGCGCAAGCCGTCAATGCCGGTCGCGCCGACACCGCCCAACAGCTTCTGTCTTCGTCGAACGACATGCACTGGCTACAGAGCGCCATCGACAGGCGTTCACTGGCCACCCTGGTGCTCGATGCGTCCACGGGCTACCGATATTATCTCGACCGACTCACCGCGCAGCGTCCCAACCCGCAGGCAAGCGAGCAGGATATCGATGCCTGGGCGCGCCAGGCGCTTGCCTCATTCTGGCGATTTCAGCTGTTGTGCGCGATACGTCATGGCGACTACGGCGTTGCCGGGTTGAACGCGCAGGTGGTCTCGCTACTGCACGAAGCCGGGCTGATCGCCAGCGAGCACGGCTGGTACGAAGGGCGCCCGGTGATGATCACTCGCAACGATTACAGCCTGGGCCTGATGAACGGCGATGTCGGCATTGCCTTGTCCGTTCCCGTCGAAGGCGGCCTGACGCAGTTGCGCGTCGCTTTCCGCATATCCACGGGCACCGACGGTGTAGAGCGCATCCGCTTTCTGCAACCGTCCCGACTGGCCAGCCACGAAACCGCCTATGCCATGACGGTGCACAAATCGCAGGGCTCGGAGTTCGACCATGTCGCGCTGATGCTGCCACACGAAGCGAACGCCTTGGTGTCGCGCGAGTTGTTGTACACCGCCATTACTCGCGCGCGGTCGAGATTCACGCTTTGTGCGTCGCAAACGGTCATCGACAGCGCTATCGCCAAACCGACACATCGCTATTCGGCACTCGCCGAAAAAGTTTCCAGCTAGCGCCAACAAGCCTCAGGTGGGCGTGCAGTCGGTACCAGCCGCCAGGTCCTGAACGATGGCTCGGCCTGTCGGCGAAATAATGATCGTCTTGCCGGGCACCGCACCCGTGCTGGTGCCTTCGGTGGCCTGACCCGACACCGGCTTGAAGCACACGCTTATCGCGTGCTGTACCTGGTCGCTAAGCTCGCCGCGCGAATTGAAGGTGTATACGGACTGGTTGGAGCGAATCGAAAGCGAGGGATTACCCGAGCTGCTGTGCAGGAGATCGTACCCGGCGGTACCGGCCGCATAGGCCGAGCCGGCCGCGGTGGTCGTGTAAGAGAGCCAGCCGCCATCGAAATTGGTGCTAGCCAACTGACACGACGTATCCGTTTCGGCAGCCCCGGGGGCGCGGGGACATACCGATACCTGCTTGCGCTGGCTGATCGCTTCGCTGCGTGCATTCTGCAGATCGGCCAGCACATTGTTGGCCTGTGCGGCAACGTTATTGCGCCGCATGAAGTCGCGGAAATTAGGCATCGCGGCCGCCGCAAGGATCGCAAGTATCACCGTGGTGATAACCAGCTCCATCAGCGTAAAGCCCGATTGGTGCCTGAGCCTGCCCGCTTTAATCGAGTGCGTTCTATTTGTCATCGCAATAGCTCCCGATCTGTGCCTGGGCATCGCCACGCGCCTTCAACCGATCGTCGCTGCTGAGTAATCGGGCTGCGTGGATATCGCTGCTATCGACAACCGCTGCCTGACCGTCGATCCGTTTGAGATTGTCACGCGCAACCTGACAAAGATGGACGCGCTGCGTTTTGTCCATCTGATCCACATCCGCCTTGGACACCGTCAACTGCGGTGCATCGGCCATCGACCGCACAGGGGTATCCACGCCCCCTTTGAGTTCCACCAGCTTGGCATTCTTTGCCTGCGGATGTTCTTCATAGTGGACCGTGCCGGCGGCGTCGGTCCATTTATAGACCTGCTGGGCGCAAAGCCCTTCGGACGCCAAAGCCAGCGCGACAAATGCAAGGTTATTCAACGATGGTCGGCTCAGCGTCGGCATCGTCAGTTGCCCCAACAAGCGGCCTTGGTGCCGGTACCGCTGATGGTCTGCTGACCTTGGCGGTTGATCGTGAAGTTCCCGCACTCGGTGTCTTCTGTCGCCTGGAGGCCGATCGCCGTTGCCGTGATCGAGAAGTTCTTCGTATCGGCGCTGGTGATGGCCACGGCGTAGAACTGACCCGCCATCGTGGTCGTACCACCCAGTGCGGTCACATCTGTCGTGTACGTGTTGTTCGAATAGAAGTAATGCTCCTGACGACCCGCCAGATCCAGCAACGTACGGGTCGCATCCGTACGATGCGCCCGAACCACATAGCGGTGATACGCCGGGATCGCGATGGCGGCAAGTATGGCCACGATCATCACCACGATCATGATCTCGATCAGCGTAAAACCCGATTGACGACGATGCATCTCGTATCCCCTTACTTGTCCAGCGGCTCGCGCCAGGAAATTTCGCCACTGGTGATGCCCTGCAGCGGAGTGACATCGTGGCAGATGATGGCACCACTGGACGTCTGCACGCAGACGCGCAACTGCTGCGTACCGTTGGCGTCGGTACCGCCCTTGTGCAGGCTGGGCTGCGATGGCAGGCCGGCGCCGAGCGAAACGGAGCGCGCAACATAGGTCGACTGCCCGGAGGTGGTCGTGTCGAGGAAGCCAAGCAAGCCCGTGCTCGACGTGCCCGACTTGTAGTCCATACCGTAGAGCAAGCCCTGGCCCTGGTCGGTACAGGTATCGGTACCGGGGAGATACGTCGTCGTCAACAACACACCGCCGGCCAGGGCCTGGGAACTGATAACGCGTTCGGCGGGCACTGTATTGCCATTACTGTCCGTGACCGACAGGTTGTACAACCAACCCGGGTAGGTAGCCACCAGCTGCGCGAACGCCGCTTCGTTAGCCACCGTCTTCGGCGACCCGACGACCTTGTCGTCTGCCGTGATCTGCACGTTGGTGATATCGATCAGCGACGACAGCGCGACCGTGCCCTTGCTGTCGATGATGCTCGCAACGATCTGTCGCTGCTGATCGCCCAGGTCGGCCTTGGTGTAGGCACGCCCCGTACCGAAGAACACCATCGAACGCTGCTGGTCGTCCACGCCCAGAGTCGGACGGATCGTGACCGGGCGATTGACACCCGAGACCAGCATACGAGGCGTCCAGGCGGTGGGATCAGTACTGTTGTTGAAATCGATCGCCCACATGCCGCCACTGAACGAGTTGCTGGTGCCCTGGGAACTGCCGAAGTAAAGCGCCTCGGCAATACCATCGAGATTGAAGTCCGAGGCAATCAGGTCGCCCGCGAAACTCTGTGCGCCGGCTTTCGCACTACCGACGTTGCCGAAATCGGCCGCATTGCTCTTGCTGCCCCAGGTCACCGGCGTCGGGTTGGCCGAGGCAAGGTTGGCCATGTCATAAGCGCGGATCATCAGGTTCTGCGAGGAGCCGGCGCTGCCGCCTTCGGTCGTGCCCACGCCGCTGTTATCCGTGGTACCCGATCCGGTGAACAGGTAGAACTTGCTCGGGTTCGGGTTGGTGGTGCCGGCCGGGCGGAACATCGCAACCGCTGGCAATGACGAGGTGTAGGTTGCCGTCAGCTGGGTCAGGTCGGCGCACGAAACGATCGTGCTGGCGCAGGTCGTGCCGGTCGCGCTGGTATTGGTCAGCTCGGCGAGCACTACCGGCGGGGCCTCCGGATTGGTCACGTCCAGCACCACATACGCGGAGAACGAGTTCTGCTGAGTCGCACCGCTGCCCGACTTGGTATCCAGACCGATCGGGCCACCGCCGAAACGGAACGGAACGATCAGCACCGTACCCCAGCCATCGGGATGGCATTGCGTCGTGCCGCTGGCCGCGCAACCCGTGTCCGCGCTGAAGATACGCGCGTCCTGGGAAATCGGCGAGCCGTCCACATAGAACATGTGCGTGTACTGCGGATCGGCCATCCAGCGCAGATGCGGCAGCAGGTTGCCGGGTACGTAGGCCCACACTTCGGCGCCGAGCGGGTGCGCGGTGTAACCGGTATCGGCAGTACAGGTGCCGTCACTGGCGCATTTTGGTGGCTGCAGATCGACCTGCTTGTTGGCCGCGTCGTAGAAGCCGCCATTGAATGCATGCAGCATGCCGTCGTTGGCGCCGACATAGATCATCTGGCGACGGCTCTGATAGACCGCTCGGAATCCGCCATAGCTCGCATCGTTGTACAGCAGGTCGAACGCTTCGGCAGGTGTACCAACAGCCAAAGGCGTGGAGTTGATGATGTCGCCAAGACGGTAGACCTGGGTATCGAGCGTACGCGAGCGCCAGTTGGGGTCGGGCTTGCCGTCGCTACCTACATAGTCCGCACCGCGTACCCATGAGACCAGTGCGCTCGCACCCGTCGCATCGCAGGTATTGAGGAAACGGTAGTTGCCGGTAAACGTCGTACCCGCGCATGTGCCTGTGCCGTTGAGCGTGCTGGACGTCCAGGTGAAATCCATCTGCTCGCCGGCGTCGACCTTGCCGTTATGGTTGGCGTCGACCCAGGTGAATATGTAGCGGCCATTGGCAGGTGTTGCCGCCGTCCCATAGGTACGCTGGGTAGCGGTGGTGTACGTGCCGGCATTGAGCTGCGTCTGCGCCGACCAGACCGTCGTCAAGGTGTCGAGTGTCTGGCCTGCACACTGCGCTGGCGCGATCGAACTGGGCGCCGATGCTACGTCGGTGAAGGTCTGGTAGCGCGACTCACCCGTGGTCGTGGTGCAGAACACTACGATCGGATTCTGGGTGTAATTACCCAGCGTCGGCACACCATTCACGTTGTAGCCGCCCATGCGCAGACGACCCTGCGCATCGGTCCACAGCGCATTCAGCGCGCCGGTCCATGCCACCTTCTGACTGCCGTCCTTATTCTGCTGCTGCGCCTGATAGAGCGCCTGATACGTCAGACCCTCACCCGCGGCGCTGCTGGAAACCACCGCCGCCGAGGTACCCGAACCCGACCGGGCAAGGATCTTGTTGAACACGTCAGCCAGACGGGCACCAAGCTGCGCCGGGTTGCGCACCGGGAAGAAGTTATCCGGCAAGCCATCGCCCGTACCGGCCGTGGTCGGCTGCCCCGTGTTGTTGTCCACGCGATCCCAGTTGGACGTCGAGCACGCAGGTGTCGTGGTGCTGTCGCAAGGCTGGTTGATGGCGTTGCCATTGGCGTCGGTGGTTGCAGCAAAACCACCGTACTTTGCAGCGTAGTAAAGCGGGTTCTGCAGTGCCTGAGCCTGTGCGCTACCGATCTTGAATTTGTAGACCTGGGGCACCGTCCAGGTGCTGGGTATGTTCTTGCTCTGGGTCAGAATGGAGTTGTCCTGATTACCGGGACGCAACAGATCGCGCTTGACGCCATCGTTGTCCGAGCCGGTCACGGTAAAACCACCGAGCATTGCATTGCCCGCATAAGCGGACAAATGTTCGATGCGCACCAGCGCCGTGTCTTCACCGATAGTAGGCTTACCACTGGTGCCGCACACCGAGCTTGTCGACAATGTCGCCAGCCAGCAGATGTCATAGCCGGTATAGCTACCGTGATTGGTAGTCGTCAGGTTGCACTGGGCGCCTACGCAATAGGTGAACATCACCTCGGTATCGAGATCGTGATCGTTACCCCATTGGGAATCTTCCCATACCACCGAGAAACTACCGGCCTTGCCGGTGCTGAGCTGCGGGCGGCCATAGACGAAGAACGGGGAGATGATTGACGTCTTGGTGCCGATCGTCACGTTACCGAGATAGCAGTTACGCCAATCGGACGACGATGCCGTGGCCGAACCGCTATTGTTGGCCTGGCACATCGGGACGATGCTGAAACTACCATTTGAGAGCGGAATCTGGAACTTCGGCAGGTTTTCCGCCAAGGCCACGGTATAGGTCTGAATATTGTTGGGATTGCCTGACGGTTTGGCCGCGCCCGATGCCGTCTTCAAGTTGGGCCGCATATCGGTAATGCGCGCCTTGTAAGCAAGACCGGCGATCAGGTAACTACCTTCCTGCGACGGAATATCGGGGCAGATCCCGCGCACCAGGCTCAAATTATCTACTGTCTTGCCGGTACATATGTCCTCATGCGTGTTCGCGGCATTGCCCACTACGCTTGCATCGCCTGTCTGCGCCGGGCCTGCCGTAGCCGACTGAGTCGCCACCAGATTATCGAGCGACCGACCGACCAGATAGGTGCCGTTGATTCCTTCGAGCGTGCCTACTGTCTTGGTCGAGTCGTTAGCAACGGTGCTGCCGAGGTTGGGAATGGCAACACTGGACACCTCGTCGCCATCGAACGAATTCAGACCTGTCGACAGCACGATGATGCTGCACTGCGCGCAGTACGGATTGCGCACATTGCCGCTGCTGTCCTTGCCGTAAGGATCAAACCAGGTCGCGCTCGGCAAACCAGTGAGGTCAGTCCCAGGCAAGTAAGCTGCCGTAGATGTACCACCGGCAATGTAATTCAGCGCCTCGGCGTACATCTCCGACAGCGGGTTGCCCCAGGCCTCGCAGCTGTAGCTCGACGTGGTGCCGGGATTGTTCAAATGACCGTTGCCGCCCGTACGGTTATTGATGCCGTAGGTATTGCAATCGGACCAGGTGCCATTCCAGCTACCGATGTTATTGACGATATTGAAGCGATTCAGCGCATTGACGATGCCCTCGGCTCCCGAAGCCAACGCCGACGAACAAAAGACACCCGTCTGCAGACTGATTTCGTCCCCGGTCCCGCAGTCGGTGTTGGCAACATTGCCGGCAAGCTTGCCGATGTTCCGTCGCAGCACACCACCCGAACGCGGGTCGCCATAACTGCCAGTGATCAGACCGAAACGCATCTGGCCGTTTTCGCCGTAACGCTGCAGCAGGCCCACCGGCTTGTAGCTGGGCGTACCGCTGTTGTTGTACGACTGGCAAAAACTCTCGCGGAAGCTCGAACCCGGATCGCATACCTGAACGCGTACGGTATATGACGTACCGCCGGTCGAAGACTGATTGGGAATATCGAACCAGTTGCTGTTTCCGTTGGAAGGCTTGCTACCAGTCTGCCATTGGCACTGCTGACTGGCCGTGGAACCCCATTCGGAAAATACACCCTTTGCAGCGCGCAGGCGCGGTGAGCCACTGACGCTGTAGTTGCCGTTGTCGTCAAACGTCGCGTTACAAAACGACATCGTTGTGGTGAACGGCGTGAAATTGTTGATATCGGTGCCCGAATAGACTTTCGCCCAGGCATGCAGGTCATTGGGAATCGGCGCACGCTCAAGCGTGGTAGCCGTCGACGTATCGGTGGAACGCAAACCGCCGTAAAGCACCAAGCGCAAGACATCCAAGCGGCTCATGGTCAGCCAGTTCAGGAAGTTGCCGCTCCAGGTTGTGCCATCGCACTGATGACCGTTTGTCCCAGTCGCCTTGGCACTGGCCTTATAAGTGGCGGTACCGTACTGGTAGCAAAGGTTGGAATCGAAGTAGCCCGAATAGTTGAATTTGTCGTTGTAGGTCGTGTCTACGACGCCGTCGCCGTCCAGATCGGTGTAGTCGGTATAGGCCTTGATGAACAGCTGCTCGTCGCGCGAGATAACCAGCATCACCAATGGCGCCACCGCGCTGGCGTTCAAGGTGGGATATGCGGTGTAGTCGCCGCCCACCGCCGTCTTGTTGTTCTTGTTCACCGCGATGGAAGCACCCGGCGCGCCGGCCGCCGTAGCCGCCATGGCGGCAGATAGCGGCAATATCGCCAGGAGCATCAACAGCACAGCCAACATCATCCGGCGAGCGGAGCGATGTAGTGCCTGGTTGGGACGAAGGAATCGATTCATGACCCGTCTCTTCAAAGGTATGGGCTTGCTGTGCGGTCAGTTGGCAATGCGCTGTTTGTATTGCGAGAGCGTCATGGCATTGGTCGCGGACGCATCCGTCGGACCGGTACCGCCGGCGCTCGCCACGCTCAGAATTTCGAAGTACATGGCTGCGCTACCACCGGCGGCACCACTGCCCTGCCCCCGATAGCCCGCAGCCTGCGCCGCGGCCGAGCCGGCCTGCAGGCCGGTGCCATCGGGCCGCACCCAGATGCTGGATGTGCCGCCGCTGGTGCAATCGCCGCTGGTGCAACTGGTGATGGTGACGTCCGGCTTGCTGTTCTTGACCCAGGTGGAAGGATCGTAGGCAAGTTCGCTGGTCTGATAGGCAATGGCGTAAAGATTGACCGTGCCGGTGGTGGCATCGGTACGGATGGTCATGCTCTTGAGCATGTCGCAGGTGACGCCGCTGCTGCCGATAGGCTTGGAGCCGCAGATCGGAAACGTACTGAAATCGGTGGAGGGCACCGTCCCGCCGGTCATGGTCGTAGGCCAGCCACGGTTGAAAGTGTGGTCGTCGAACAAAGCTACCGTGACATCGCGCAACGATTCGGATACTTCGAACAGTTGCTCATGCTGGGCGACATTATTGACCATATGCATTTCAGTGAGCGTGCCACGCATGGCAATGACCGCCACCACCGACAGCACGACAAGGAATACCAGGCCGATAAACAGTGCGACGCCGCGCTGTGCGCGACGGAGCGTTGCGTAACCAGGAGCGCGACTAGCCATTATCCACCTCGACTGCGATTACGCAGCTGCACGGTCTGTTGCATCAACGTACGCACGAACTGATCGGGACGGTTCAGCCCTGCCATGGAAAAACCATCGCAGTCGGCACCCGTGCTGGTAAGCGTAAATTTGCCGCCGGCATCCACTTCGTAAGAGCAGGTACCGGTCAAGGCGAACGTGCCGGTTTGCGGAATGGACAGGTCGCGCTCGCGGCCGCGGGCCACCATGCTCACTCGCACGGACAGGACATTGGTCCAGTCCTGATCAGTCATCTTGGCCGCGCTCTTGTATTGATTGACCGCGGGTACTTCGCTTTGCTGGCCGCTGGGGATGTACACACCGTATTCGAATTGCAACTGCTCGATACCCGAAACGATCGGGAACGCCTGGAACTTGCCACCGCTGATGCTCATGCGCATCAGGGTCGGCTGCGGCGTGCCACCGTCGCTCGTTGCCGAACAATTGCCACCGCTGGTATCGGAACACGGCTGCAGGTAATACATGTCCACCCGATACGGATAGACATAGCGATGCGTACTGCCCGGTAGCGTCGGTACCGAGGCGGATGCCTTGAAGATCTGCCCCGTCTGACCGACGTTTGCGGCCAGGTAATAGGTGGATGCCGGCAGGCAGGTACTGGTATCGAGTGCGGTCGCGCCGGTATCCACGGCACAAGGGTCCGCATCGGCATAGCGCACTACCAGCACGTCGCTGCCAGGCACATAGTTGGCGTCGTTGACGCACCCGGTGACAGGGAATTTAGCGCCGCCATCGACACCGTACACGCTACCCGAACCGGTGGCATTCTGTGCGGCCAGCAGCCAGGCGTCGTTGCAGGACGAAGCCCCGGTGCCATCGGTCAGCCCCTGGATTTCGTTCGGTAACACGCCGCCCCAGAAGCCGGCCATGCGCACCGACCAGCTGACGGTGTCGTTGGCAAAGCGCAGGTTCTGCTGCAGATAGTTGCTGCCCTGCTGCACCTGATACGCACGGCGATTGGCCAGAAGTACCTGAATCAGGCCCGCGACCACGATCAGACCGAGCAATGCCGCTACCAACAGCTCGATCAGCGAAACGCCCAACTGCCGGGACCGCCGTTGCATGGACTCGGGTCGCTTCATGGCATGTAGTTCAATGTGTAGGAGAGATCATCGTTTGCGCTGGTCGTCGTGTTGGTATCGACGGAGCCACCGGACCAATGTGCGGTTATCTGGTACTGGCCAAGCGATCCATTCCAGGTCACCGTGGCCAGATTGCCGCCAACCGGTCCCGGCGCGGCACTCTTCAGGCGATTGATCCATTGGCTGATATCGTTGCTGGCTATCTGCTGCGGCGTGCAGCCCGCGGAGCAATCGATCAGCGTCGGCGGCGTCGAGCCGGAGAAACAATAAGGACACTCGCTCGCGGTCGGTGCCGACTGATCGGCCGCCGTCTGCGGCAGTACCGCTACGGTCGGGTTGGCGCGCATCGCATCGATCAGGCTACGCACCTGGATAATGGCGTAGCTGCGCGACCCAGCCTGTTTGGTGAATTGAGCGCCCTTGATCTGCAACAACGCCAGGCCGAGTACGCCGACGCTGAAGATGACGATCGCCACAAGCACTTCGATCAGCGAGACGCCTCGCTGGCGCGATATAACCCGCATTGGGATTCCCCCTGGATGCCCTTGGGCGAACTGTGGACCGGGGCCGCGCAGCCGCCAAGGCCCCCACCGATGAGCGGTCGGAATTGGCCGACGAGCGGCGGCGACGGCCCGAACAAGAGTGACGGCCTTCACACGCCTTCGGGCGGGTTCCAGGCACAAAAAAGCCCGCACTGGGGAGGAACGCTAAGAGAATCACTTGGCCCTTGCCGTTACCCAAGCCGCTCTCGGCGTCCGTCAACGCCCCGGCTATTCGCCTTGAGCGACCTCGCGTTCGGCTAGGGATTACTACCAGGTGAAAACAGCCCATATTCGCCGCGCAGCTGGAATCCACCTCGTGCCCCGCCTATAGGTGAACTATCAATGGATAGGACACCACGCGAGCGCGAGTACGTATAAGTGGGGTGCCCACGATACTTGGATGAGCGACACGCGATGCGATAGATATCGCCTCTCGGCTGAGCGACGCCTTTGCAAAACAACCCGTGATACCCCCACTGCTTCATCGGCATGGCCTTTGGAATGACGATCTCAAGTAGGCCAGTCAGGCAAAAGAACTTTTCATTTCCGCAATCGTCGTAGCCGCCACCAAGATCGCCAAGTGGCGCGTCAATGTGTGCTTTGGCTTTACTCTGAATTTCCACGTTACGGGTAACGACATCGATGACAAGGGCCCTGTTGTCGCCTGCATCGGCTGCGTCATAGATATAACCCTTGGCCGGCTCCGAACCGTACGCCACAGGAAGTAAGTGGGCGGCTAGGAGAACCATCGCCGCAACAAACCTTGCTTTGAGTGGCATGGCTATTTCCCCGTCGTGGCATAGGCGTCAATTGCAGGTCGTAGCTTGCCACAAATTTGCCGTAGCCGTTCTACAAAATCCTGCCGTTCATAGCAAAACAGCGCACTACACTGCAACGTGTAATGCGCTGTTTCAATTGCAAAAAATGGTGCCGGAAATAGGAATCGAACCTACGACCTACGCATTACGAATGCGCCGCTCTACCAACTGAGCTATTCCGGCAGTGAATCTGGAATTTTACGGGGCCAAGCCAACCGGCGCAAGCCGTCGGGATGCTTAAAGGCTTGCCGACGAGCTGCCGACCACGCGCAGCTCCTTGGGCAAAGCGAACGTGATGGTTTCCGCTTCGCCGTCCAGTTCCTGCACCTCGTTGCCGCCCCAGGACTGCAGGCGGGCGATCACGTCGCGGACCAGCTTTTCCGGAGCGGAGGCGCCCGCGGTCAGGCCGATGCGCTTTACGCCGTCGAGCCAGCTGCGCTCGATATGCTCGGCACCGTCGATCAGGTAGGACGTCACGCCCTGCTTTTCCGCCAGCTCGCGCAGGCGGTTGGAATTGGAGCTGTTGACCGACCCGACTACCAGGACCAGATCGACCGCATCGGCAAGCCGGCGCACCGCATCCTGGCGATTCTGCGTCGCGTAGCAGATATCGTCCTTGCGCGGTCCATCGATGTCCGGGAATTTCTCGCGCAGCGCCGCGATGATCGCCTTGGTGTCGTCGACCGACAGCGTGGTCTGCGTGACATAGGACAGCTCGTGCGGAAACTTCGGCTGCAGTTTCGCCACGCAGTCGACGGACTCGACCAGCAGGATCTCGCCCGTATTGGCCGGGTTCCACTGCCCCATCGTGCCTTCGACTTCCGGGTGGCCGGCATGGCCGATCAGCACCACGCTGCGCCCGCCGCGCCCGAGGCGCGCCACTTCCATATGTACCTTGGTGACCAGCGGACAGGTCGCGTCGAAAACGTTCAGGTTGCGGCTTTCGGCTTCTTCACGCACGGCCTTGGACACGCCGTGCGCACTGAAAATGACAGTGGAACCATCCGGCACTTCGTCGAGCTCTTCGACGAATACCGCCCCGCCCGCCCGCAGCTTGTCGACCACATAGCGGTTATGCACAACCTCGTGACGCACGTAAATCGGCGCGCCATACGATTCGAGCGCCCGCTCGACGATGGCGATGGCGCGATCGACGCCGGCGCAGAAGCCGCGGGGATTGGCGAGAAGGATGTCCATGGGGCTGGGGAAGCTCGTTGGCTGCTTTGAAGGGATTATCGCACGTCGGGACGTTCAGCTTTGTTAGGGCTGCGAAGCCTGCTTTGTAAACAAGCCGAATACGATCAGCATGACCGCCCCAACCGTAATGGCCGAATCGGCCACATTGAAAACTGCAAAATCCCAGCTGTCGTAGTAATGCACGTGGATAAAGTCGGTGACCTTGGCCTGATGCAGGCGATCGATGACGTTACCCCAGGCGCCGCCGATGATCATCGCCAGCGGTACTGCCGTACGCCAGTCGCGGCGCGAGATGCGCGACAGCCACACCACCAGCGTCACGCCGATCACCAGCGCCAACGCCACGAAAAACCAGCGCTGCCAGCCCGCGCTATTGGCCAGGAAACTGAACGCCGCGCCGGTATTGAAGGCCAGGGTCCAGTTAAGCAACCCGGGGATGACCGGGTGCGGTACACCGGGTGGCTGCAACGCGCTCAATGCCCAGACCTTGCTGAGCTGATCGAGCACGATGACCACGGCGGTAAGCCACAGCCAGGACAGAGCAGAGGGTTTGGGCGACATGAACAAACTCGGTCGAAGAAAAAATCAGGCGCACCCTTGAGGTGCGCCCTTGCGTCTTAGAAGTAATGGCGATCTTCGCCCGGACCGTCGACATTGCTCACGCAACGGCCGCACAGCTCCGGATGCTCGGCATGCGTACCGACGTCGTCGCGACGATGCCAGCAGCGGATGCACTTGGGCGCTTCGCTGACCGTGGCCGACACCCACACATCGGCCCCTTCCAGCTCGGTGAGCACTGCCGTCTCCGGCTGACCGCCGGCAACATCCAGACGCAGATCGGAGGTGATGAAGAAGAAACGCATCTCTTCCATCGCCGACGCGTAACGCGACACGACGGCCTGGTCGGCGTGAATGGCGAGCTTCGCTTCGAGCGACGCGCCGATCTGACCACCCTTGCGCATCTCTTCGAGCACACGCGAAGCGGTGTCGCGAATGACCAACAGATCGGACCAGTAACGGCGCTGTTCGGGCGAACCCTGCGTCGCGGCCAGACCGTCGTACCAGGTCTCGAACATCACGCTTTCGCTGCGCTTGCCCGGCATGTGCTGCCAGATTTCCTCGGCGGTGAAACTCAGCATCGGCGCCAGCCAGCGCACCAGGGCTTCGAGGATGCGATACATCGCACTCTGCGCACTGCGGCGACCATGGCTGTTTTCCGGCATCGTGTAGAGCCGGTCCTTGGTGATGTCCAGATACAGCGCGCCCATTTCGTTGGTGCAGAAATTCTGCACGCGCTGCACGATTTCCGGGAAGTCGTAACGATCGTATGCGGCCGCCACTGCCTGCTGTGTGTCGTAGGCCTGCTGCACGGCCCACTGGTCGAGCAACACGCTGTCGGTCACCGGCAGCAACTGCGTCGCCGGATCGAAACCATCCAGGTTACCGAGCAGGAAGCGTGCAGTGTTACGGATACGGCGATACGTATCGGCCACGCGCTTCAGGATTTCGTCCGACAGCGACATTTCGTTGCGGTAGTCGGTCGAGCAGATCCACAGGCGCAGGATGTCCGCACCCAGGTTCTTCATGATGTCCTGCGGCTCGATACCGTTGCCCAGCGACTTGGACATCTTGCGGCCCTGCGCATCCACGGTGAAGCCGTGGGTGAGCACTTCCTGGTAGGGCGCACGCGCGTAGATGGCCGCCGAGGTGAGCAACGAAGAATGGAACCAGCCGCGATGCTGATCGCTGCCTTCCAGGTACATCACCTTGTATTCGCTCGCGGTGCCTTGCTGCAGCTCGGGACGCTGGCCGACCACGGTGAAGTGACTCGTACCCGAATCGAACCACACATCGAGTACGTCGGTGACTTTTTCGTAGTTGTCCGCGTCCGCGCCCAGCAGCTCGACCGGGTCGAGTGCGAACCACGCATCGATACCGCCCTGCTCCACCTTCTGCGCGACTTTTTCGAGCAGCGCGACGGAATCGGGATGCGGATCCTGCGTTGTCTTGTGCACGAACAGCGCGATCGGCACGCCCCAGGTACGCTGGCGCGAGATACACCAGTCCGGGCGGTCGGCGATCATGCCGGAGATGCGCTCCTCACCCCAGCCGGGGATCCAGCGCACGGTCTTGATCGCATCGAGCGAGGTCTTGCGCAGACCCTTCTGCTCCATGCTGATAAACCACTGCGGCGTCGCGCGGAAGATCACCGGCGTCTTGTGGCGCCAGCAATTGGGATAGCTGTGCTCGATCTTGGCAAACGCCAGCAGCACGCCACGCTCGCGCAGCAACTCGACGATCTGATCGTTGGCCTTCCAGATATGTTGACCGACCAGCACGGTGTCGCCCACGTTCGGCGTGTTGTCGCCGTACGTGCCGCGCGAACCGATGTAGTTGAGCGTGTCGATGCCATACGGCTTGGCGGCGACGAAATCTTCCGCGCCATGATCGGGCGAGGTATGCACTGCACCGGTACCGTCTTCATCCGACACGTGGTCGCCAAGAATCACCGGCACTTCGCGCGGATAGAACGGATGACGCAGAGCGACGCGATCGAGTTCCGCACCCGCTACCGCGACACTGCCCGCCACCTGCTCGGCGTGCTCGACCTGCATATAGCGGTGCGCGACCTTATCGGCCAGGCGCTGCGCGACCACGACCCACACCTCGCGCCCGTCGCGCTTGGGTGCCTTGATCAGCACATAGTCGATCGCCGCACCGAGCGAGACGGCCTGGCTTTCCGGCAGCGTCCACGGCGTGGTGGTCCAGATCGGGATGGCGACGATCGCATCGCCGGCATCGACACCGAACTTCGCCGCCAGCGCTTTTGCATCGACGGCATCGTAGGCTACGTCGACGGCCGGCGAGACCTTATCGCCGTACTCGATCTCCGCCTCGGCCAGTGCCGAGCCGCAGTCGAAGCACCAGTACACCGGCTTGGCGCCGCGCACGACGTGCCCGTTCTCGACGATCTTGCCCAATGCACGCAGCATGTCCGCTTCGTATTTGGCGTCCATGGTGCGGTACGGATTCTGCCAGTCGCCCAGCACGCCAAGCCGCTTGAAGTCGGTGCGCTGCAGATCGATCTGCTGTTGCGCATATTCGCGGCACTTCTGGCGGAAGGCGTCGGCATCCAGCTTGTCACCGACGCGGCCGAATTTCTTTTCGATGGCGATTTCGATCGGCAAGCCGTGGCAGTCCCAGCCGGGCACGTAAGGCGAGCGATAGCCGGCCATCAGCTTGGACTTGACCACGACGTCCTTGAGCACCTTGTTGACCGCATGGCCCAGGTGAATCATGCCGTTGGCATAGGGCGGGCCGTCGTGCAGCACGAACGTCTTGTCGCGACCGGCGGTCTGCGCCTGAATCTGCGCATAGCGGTCCACCTTCTCCCATTCCGCCAGCCAGTTCGGCTCGCGCTTGGGCAGATCGCCGCGCATCGGAAATTCCGTCTGCGGCAGATGGATGGTGCTCTTGTAATCCTTGCTCATTGTTTACGCTGCCATCGGGTAGTGGTCGGCACCGGCTCGTCGCCGAACGGTGCCGCGCGATTCTTGAAAAACTTAGGTCACGCTTCGGCCAGACGCGGATTCATGCCCAGTGCCGCGCGCGCTTCACGTGCGTCGCGATTCATCTGGGCCGTCAACGCTTCCAGGCCGTCGAACTTCTGCTCGTCACGCAACTTGGCGACAAACTCCACCGCCATGCGTCGACCGTACAGATCGCCATCGAAGTCGAACAGATGGACTTCGAGCAAGGGCTCGGCCACTTCGTTCACCGTGGGCCGTACGCCCAGGCTGGCGACACCGGGCCAACTGCACTCGCTTTCGCCCAGGCCGACGCGGACGGCAAAAATGCCCTGCACCGGCGTGACCCTCTCACGAAGATGGATGTTGGCGGTGGGAAAGCCAAGGGTGCGACCAAGCTGGTTGCCGTACTCGACCTTGCCCTCGATCACGAACGGCCGGCCCAGCAGCGGCTCGGCGGCGCCAAATTGGCCGGCGGCGAGCAGGCTGCGCACGCGGGTGGCCGAGACACGTTCGCCTTCCAGCAATACCGGCGCCATCACATGCGCTTCGAAACCACAGGCCGCGCCCATCGTTTCCAACAAGGCGACGTCGCCTGCGCGCTTGTGACCGAAACGAAAATCCCCGCCGACCCATACTTCACGGGCGGCCAAGCGCTCGACCAGCACGCGCTGCACGAAATCCTCGGCCGACATGGCGGTAAGGGCTTTATTGAAACGCAGCAGCAAGGCCTGCTCGATCCCGGCCGCAGCAAAGCCTTTCAGCTTTTCGCGCACGCCGGAAAGCCGCGGCACCGGCACAGGCGAAAAAAATGCCCGCGGCAGCGGCTCGAAGCTCACCACCGTCGGCGTCCAGCCGCTGATCTGCGCGCGCTCACGCACCTGCGCCAACAGCGCCTGATGCCCGCGATGCAGGCCATCGAAGGCGCCAACGGCAACCACGCTACCGCCGGGGGCCAGACAAGGGCCCGCGACGTCCCTGGAAAGTCTCATCATCGGCCGAGTATAGCGGCTGGACCTGGATTCTGGCCGTCCGAAATCGTCCTGAAGGCCCAAGACGCCGGGGCCCAGCGCCTTTACACGCCGCGCAAGTCGCGCATACGGAAACCGGTTGCAAACAACGTTGCGACATACGCACCACCGCCGGCAGCCACCAGCATGCCCAGATGCCAGACGCGCGTCCACCACGTCGTCGTGGACCAATCCGGCCACAACCATCGACCCAGCAGCAGCACGACGATCATCACCGCGCATGACAAGCCCAGCCGCACCCAATGACGCCCCCACCCCGGCTGGCGCTCATAGACGCCGGCCTTGCCCAACCAACGCCACAGCAGCGCCAGATTGATATAGCTGGCCGTCGCACTCGCCATGCCCAGTGCCATATGCAGCCCCGGCACCTTGACCAACGCTTCCATCACCGGCAATTGCTTGATCTCGGGCGACGCCCACCAACTGAACAGCAAGGCCAGAAACAGCAGGTTGAACACCATATTGGCCACCAGCGACGCGACGCCCGCACGGACCGGCGTACGCGTGTCCTGGCGCGCGTAGAACGCCGGCAACACCACCTTGACCAGGGCAAAGGCCGGCAGGCCGAAACTCAGCGCGGAAATCGACAAGGTCGCCATGTGCGTGTCGAACGCAGTGAACGCGCCATGCTGGAACAGCGTCGCCACCAGCGGCTCGGCCAGCAGCATCAGCGCGAACATCGCCGGTACCGCGATCAGCAACGTGGTGCGCAGCCCCCAGTCGAGCGCCATCGAAAAACCGGACCGATCGGTGGCCACGTGGTGACGTGACAGCGATGGCAGGATTACCGTACCCAGAGCCACGCCGAACACTCCCAGCGGAAGCTCGAGAAACCGGTCGGCCTGCGAGAGCCAGCTTTGCGAGCCGTCGATCAGGTGGGCGGCGATCAGGGTGTCCAGCAGCAGGTTGATCTGCGCCACCGAGGAGCCGAACAGGGTCGGGACCATCAGCCGCATGATCCGGCGCACATCCGGGTCCTTCCAGCCCCAGCGCGGCAGCGTCAGCAGGTCCAGCTGCCGCAGAGCGGGGAGCTGGAACAGCAACTGCAGCAGGCCGGCCGCCAGCACCGCCCAACCCATCGCCAGGATCGGGGTATGCAAGCGCGGCGACAACCACAGGGCGCCGGCGATCATGCACAGGTTGAGGATCACCGGCGTCAGTGCCGGCACGCCGAAACGATGAAAGCTGTTCAACGCCCCGCCCGACAACGCCGTCAGCGAGACGAACAGCAGGAAGGGAAAGGTCAGGCGCAACAGGTCGACGGTCAGCTCGTACTTGCCGGCCTCGGCCGCCGCGCCCGAATCGAAAAGCGAGGCCACCTGGGGGGCGAAAATGATGCCCAGTGCCGTAATGATCAGCAGGACGCTGCCCAGGGTGCCCGAGACCCGGGACATCAGCCCTTTGAGGTCTTCGTGGGGACGTTTTTCCTTCACTTCCGTGAAGACCGGTACGAAAGCGGTGGAAAACGAGCCCTCGGCGAACAACCGACGCATGAAATTGGGGATGCGGAACGCTACCCAGAAAGCGTCCGTGGCTGCATTCGCGCCAAACGCCATATTGATCGACATATCCCGGACCAGCCCGAGGACGCGCGAAACCATCGTCATGCTGCTGAACGAGAGCAGCCCGCGGAACATGCTGGGGGACTTCATGCGGTCGCCGGAACCTTCTCTTGGGAGGCGGAATGGGCGGCAAAACCGAGTAAACTGCGGTCTTGCCCGAAAAGGCGCGTAGTTTGACAGCCCCATCGGGCAAGATGACAGGCCAGATGTGGCAAAATGGCGATCCTCGCCTGCGTCGCCCCGAGCTAAGCTATTGACGTAGCGACGCAAAGACGTGATAATCGCCGTCTTTTTCCAACCCTAACGATTTCGGAGTTCTACCTTGGCCAACATCAAGTCCGCGAAGAAGCGTGCGCGCCAGTCCGAGCAGCGCCGCCTGCGCAACGTCAGCGCCCGTTCCATGGTGCGCAGCGCCCTCAAGAAGGTCATCAAGGCCATTGAGGCCAAGGACAAGGCTGCCGCTGTCGAAGCCTTTGCCACCGCCCAGCCGGTGATGGATCGTTACGCCGCCCGCGGCCTGATCCACAAGAACAAGGCCGCTCGTCATAAGAGCCGCCTCAACGCGAAGATCCACGAGCTGGCGTAAGCCGGCCTTGGATTACATTCGGGTTGGATAAGAAAAGCCGGCGTGAGCCGGCTTTTTTGTTTACTTATAAAAGCGGGCCGGCGTGAGTCGGCTTTTTTGTTTACCTATAAAAGCGGGCCGGCGAAAGTCGGCTTTTTTTTGTTTTCTGATCGAGAGCGCCCCCTCACCCCAGCCCTCTCCCCCGGCAGAGCCAGGGGAGAGGGAGCTAAAACGCGCACGATTAAAACTTGCCTCAGTGTGCTCCCTCTCCCCTGGCTCTGCCGGGGGAGAGGGTTGGGGTGAGGGGGGCTCTTACACCACCTCAACCTCACGCACCTTCTCCGGCAACGCCAGCCGCCTGGCATCCTCGTCATACGAGATCAGCAACACGCCCGAATCATGGCGTCCAGTGATATCGACAAAACACGCCCCGCCAATAAAAGGCTCCAGCGTCATCACCGATTTCAACGGCGTGGCCACTACCATCTGAAACCCGAAGTTCTCGAAGATATTCATCGCCAACGCAGTGAACTCGTTGTCGGCCTTGTCGAACGCCTCGTCGAGCACCACCGGCGCATAGCGCGGCAGGTGGCCGTCATCACCACCAAGCTGATAACGCAATGCGGCGGCCAGACAGGTGGTGGCCAACTTCTGCCGCTGACCGCCGGACTTGCCCGCGCCGCTGCGATACACCTCGATCTGCCGACGCGTATCGGCCTCCATTTCCACGCCAACGAATTCGACATGCTGGCGCACGTCCAGCACCTGCTCGCGCCAACGCTTGTGCTCTGGGTCATCCGCCCCGAGTCGGGCCACCAACTGGCGCAGGATCGCGAACTGCGCTTCGGCGCGCTCACGATCTTCGGTCTGGTTGTGCGATAGCACGTCGCGCAGCTGCTGCTGGAAGTCGCGCACCTCCTGCAGACCGCGATCGGAGAGATCGATCTGCAACAGCGTACCTCGGTTGAAGGGGACGCGCTCCAGACTCTCGTTGACCTCGTCCATGCGCTGGCCGATCGACTTGCGCGCCTCGGTCATGTGTTTCTGCAGGACCAGCAGGTTCTGCTTGCTCTGGCTTTGCAACAGATCGAAGAAGCGCGCCTCATGCTTGGGCAGGCCGTCGAGCTCCAGCCGGCGCAGGCGGGCGAGAAAGCCTTCGGCGGAATCCATATTCGGCGTGAAGTCACCGCCATCCTGGGGCCAACGGCGGCAGAACGCGCGGAAACATTCTTCGATGGCCTGAACTAGTGCGTTGTCCTGCGCGGCCTGATGGGCCAGCGATTCGTTCAAGCCACGCTCGACCTGATTGACCTGGCCGTCCAGGTTGTCCAGCGTAAGCGGCGGGTGCGCTGGCAGGCGCCCCGCAAGCCCCTGGGACTGCATCGGCGACAGCGGCATCTCACCAGCTCTGGATGCACAACCCTCGCGACGCGCTTCGATCCGCTCCCGCTCCTTGCCCACGGCCAGCCGTTCGGCCATCGCATCTTCGTATGTCTTGGCGGCGCGGACACGCAAGGTGCGCTCTTCGTCGAGCCGCTGCATCACGTCCTGCAGGCTCGCATCGCCCTGACGCAACTGCTGCAACTGGGTTTCGATATCACCCAGGCGGCGCAGCTTCGGCGCCACGTCGATCTCTTCCCATTCCACATGCAGCAGGTTGGCCGCCGACACCCGGCGGTCGCCATCGGCGTCGCGCTCGGCCTTCAACGTATCGAGCGCCGCCGCGCTTTGCGCAATGGTTTGCGCCAGCCCCTGCCCTTCCTGCTCGAAAACGCCCAGCTTGTCGCGATTATCGAAGCCAAGGATCCAGTGACGACGGTCGTCGACCGCGCGACGGTCATCCTTCTCGAAACGATCGCCTGGATGCTTGACCTGGCCCTCGCGAGTGATCGCACGCTCGGCATGGCGCAGAGCCGCCGCCGTATCCACACAGGTATAGTCGAAACGACGCGACAACTCGGCCGATAGCCAGTCGCGGTGCGCGTGGTCGCGAATATCCAACCGATGCACCATCGAGCGCGCGTCCAGAGCGCGACCGCGCAGCGCATCGACATGACCGACACGGTAGTAAACCAGCTTGCCGCCCAGATGAGTCTTGTTGATCCAGGCCGATACTTCGGCGTAATGCTGCTCGTCGACCAGCAGCGAAAGCGCGAATCCATGCAGCACGCGCTCGATCGCGCCACGCCACGCGGCGTGCTCGCTCTTGACCTGCAACAGCTCGCCAACAAATGGCAACGCGTTCTCGGAGAGGCCAAGCTCCTGACACAGGCGCGCACGCATGGCCTGAACCGGCGCCGGAATGTTCGACGGGTTGCGCTTCAAGGCGTCGATTTCGGCACGCACCTCGGCAAAGCGTTGCTCGGCCTGCACGCGTTCGCGCTTGATCGCATCCATGCGGTCTTCGACGCCAGCCGCACGATCGCGTGCGCCGTCCAGTAACTCTCGCGCCTGACCAACAATTTCGGCAAAGCCTTGTGCCGTACCCGGCAGGTTCCAGGCGAGTTCGCGACAGGCTTGTTCGACCTTGCCGCGGCGGCGCAGGCGATCGTCGCGTTCGCGCGTCACCTGACCATGTTCGCGCTCGAGTGCATCGAGCGCATCGCCGCCCTGCTCGCGCCGTTGACGTTCAAGATCCGCCAGACGCTGATCGTGGTTTTCCACCGTCTGGCGCCGCTGCGCCACCTCGCCGGCGAGCGCCGTGTCCTGTACCTGGATCTCGGCCATGCGCGCGTCCAGCAGGACCAGACGGCGCTGTTCACGGTAGGCGTCCACGCAAAGGTGCAGCTCACGCAGCTCGCCGGTCTGCCGACGCAGCGTCAGCAGGTCGTCGTGCGCAACGCGGGCGGGCGACAAAGTGTCGACCTGCTCGCGCGCGATCACCACGGACTTGTGCGCGGCATCGAGCTCGGCAAAATCCGCGACCAGGCGTTGCGACGCGGCGAAGGTTTCCGGCTCGTCCAGCATGAAACCGCGCAGGAACTGGTTGAGATCGCCCAGGTTCTTGGCCGACTGCGTCTTGTGCAGCAGCTTCAGTGCCATCTCGTTCTGGATGCCCAGCAGGCGGCGAAAACGCTCGGCATAACCGGCAAAGGTATCGAAGTGATGAACGTCATCGCCCAGCCGGTTTTTCAGGCGGCGCAGGTCGAGGTCGAAACCGTCCAGTTCGGCGGCAATATCGAATGCACGCTCGGTGACCATGTAATGTTTTTTGACGTCTGCCGCTGCCGAACCATTACCGGCGATCCAGAACATGCGGATCACGCTCACGGTCTGGCCAAGGCGATTGCCATACTCCAGCGCCAGCGCCGCCCAGGTACTGCCCTTGCGCAGATACTGGGTGGCGATCTCGCCCGAATCGCTATCGTGCTGATCGGCCCAGGCGCCGCGGACATAGGAGGCGAGATTTCGGTCACGCCCGCTGCGCTCGGCTTCACGCGCGGCGGCGTTGAAATCGACCAGGTTCGGCGGCACGAGCAAGGCGGACATCGCGTCGAGCAAGGTGGACTTGCCTGAGCCGGAGCGACCGACAAACAGAAAGCCACGCTCGGCAATAGGCACTTCGACCAGACCGCTGAACGTGCCCCAGTTGAACACCTGCAGGCGGCGCATGCGGAACTGTTCGTCGCGCGGATCGGGCAAATCCGATAGAAACAGCGACGGCGCGACCGTGCGCACCGGCTTGGGCTTTTTCGGTGCACTCTTACGCGGCGCCTTGGGCTTGGTGCTCATGCGTCTACCTCGTCATCGCCAGCATCGCGCAGCTCGCGGTAAACCTGTGCCAGCGCCTGCACGTCTTCGGCAGAAAACAGCAGCTTCAAGGCGGGCGAGACTTCGTAGCGATCTTCGCTGCCGCGTAGTTTTTCCAGCACGTGGTTTTCCTTCATCTTGGCGATCGACGAAGACACGCGCTTGGCGAAACCGGCCCGGTCGGTGGACAGATTCTTTTCGTAGACCGAAAGCGCATCGGACAAGGCGGCCTCTTCGACCACCGCGCGATGACCGCGGGCTTCCGCCTCGGCCAGTTGTTGACGAAGGTGCAGCAGCAGGACCGAGTCGATGAAGGTCAACGGCGACGAGCGCAGCAATACGGGTGTATCCAGCTCGCCGGTATCGGCCTGACGCGTAAAGGCCACACCGGCCTCGCGGTCGATCACCAGCTCAAGGAACAGCTCGCATAGATGCGAACGCACCGGTGACTCGTAGCGCAGCAATGCCGGCCACAGCGTGTCGTGACGACCCGCATCCAGGCTGGGTCCGCTCAACAGCTGGCAAAGCGCGCGACGCGCGTCCAACGGCAAGCTGCCAGTATCGCCATCGAAGAGCGCGCCGGATTTCGATGGCGTCGCGCTGACTTCCTCGATGGGGAGTTCGTCCTCAAGCAAATTCATTGCGCTTCTCTTTCAGGAACCACACCAGGGGTACGCGAGCATGCCGCCAGCTTCCGTCGCCGCCGAGCCAGCTGATCGCCTCCCATTCGCCGTCGGCAACCACGCCATGGCGTGTTGCCAGTGACAGATAGCCGATCACGCTGCCCAGGCCTTGTTCGGCCGGTTTCTGCAGCAGCACCTGCCCAATGGAAAGTTGCTCGTGCGTGTCCAACAGTTCGTGCAGATCGCGGCGCAGGCCGCGGAAATTGATTTCGGACTGGGCCACCAGTTCGCTCACGCTATCGAGCGAAATGGCCGCGCCACCGCTACGGTCGATGCGACCGTCGATTCTGGTGCTCCGCGGGTCGTGCAGCTTCCATTGCGATAACGAGCGCAGGCGGCTGGTCGTCAGCTGCAAGGTATAGGACGTGCGCTGGCGGGTATGCACCGAGTCGCGCAGTTGCAAGGCCTCGGCCTGCGCCTGCTTGAGCAACTGGTTGAGCCGCCGCTGTTCCAGGTAGCCGCGACTCTGCACGAAACCGCGCAGGCTGCGGGCAAAGGTCTGCAGCACATCGTGTACTTCGCCACCGCGTTCAAGCATGACGCCGGTAATACCGCGCAAAAACTGCCGCTCGTTGCGCTGCAACTTGCGCGCGAAATTGCGTGAAAGAACTTCTTCCAGTGCCGCGTCGAGCTGCGCACTCTGCTCGACATCGTTAAGCAGACTCCAGAAGGCGTTGAAGCTTCGGCCAGCCTCGCTTTCGCCGATCACGTCCACACCTTCGAACAACCGGTCAAGCACGTCGCCACGCTCGCCTTCATCGTCGATGATACGTTCGCGAAATTCCCGATTGAGTCGCTCGAAATCGTCGCGCACGCGACGAAAATCCTCGGTAAGCTCGTCGGCCAGCTGAATGATTTCGCGCGTACGTTCGAGGGCGCGCTTGCCATCGATGGCGGCCACCTTGCCGGTGCCGATACGCGTAATTTCGGCATCGATGCGGTCACGCTCTGCATAGAGGGCGGACAGACGTGCGGCTGGATCGGTTTCGGTCTGTTCGGCCAGACGGACGAGTTGCTCGATCACCAGGGCCAGGCGACTTTCCGTGGCGGCGCTACGCTGCGCGTCGAGGCCGCCGATAAAACGGATGGCCTGTGCCGCCTGCGCCGATAGCTCGTATTCTTCTTCCAGCGCATCGTCGGGCAGACGACGTTCCAGGATGCCCTTGGACAGCCAGTCGGCGACATAGGCCTGGGCCGTACGCGGCAACTCGCGTGGCAGCTCCGACGCATTGAGCGTGTCCAGCTGGTATTGCAGGCGCTCCAGCAGCACGGATGCACCGAGCTTGCGCTCGCCGTCCATCAATACCGTCTGCAGAAGACCGATGATTTCAGGCGCGTGATCGGCGGCCAGCAGCCGCCACAGGGCTTGTTCGCGCAGCCGCCGGTATCCGGCGATACGAGCTTGCAACTTCATGCTTGGAATGGCGCCCCCGCGACGATCCTTCGCTGATCCAAACCGGCGAGCGGCTTACTCGCCAGACACTTCGCCGCGCAGGCGCACATCGCCGGGCAGCATGTCATCGCGGCTCTCGCGCAGGTTACGCTGCGATTCGAAGAAGCGCTGCACCTGCTGGCAGACGGCCATGGTGTTCTCGCGTGCGATCGCCGAGACCAGGAACCAGGGTTCCTTCCATTCGAGACGCTCAACGATGCCTTCGGCAACCGCCTGGCGCTCGTCGTCGGGCAACACGTCGGCCTTGTTGAGCACCAGCCAGCGCGGACGCTCCAACAATTCGGGGTCGAACTTGAGCAGCTCCTGCTCGATCGCACGCACCTGCTCGACCGGGTCGCTGCCGTCGATCGGCGCGATGTCCACCAGATGCAGCAGGATGCGCGTGCGTGAAACGTGGCGCAGAAACTGGATACCGAGACCCGCGCCATCGGCTGCGCCCTCGATCAGTCCAGGGATATCGGCAATGACGAAGCTCTGGTCGGTACCGAGGCTCACCACACCCAGATTCGGATGCAACGTGGTGAACGGATAATCGGCCACGCGCGGCGTCGCCGCCGACACCGCACGGATAAACGTGGACTTGCCGGCATTGGGGAAGCCCAGCAGGCCGACGTCGGCCAACAGCTTCAGCTCCATCTTGAGCTCGCGCACTTCGCCCGGCGTACCCGGCGTCGACTTGCGCGGCGCGCGGTTGACCGAACTCTTGAAGTGGATATTGCCCAGGCCGCCCTTGCCACCCTGCGCCACCAGCAGGCGCTGGCCGTGCACGGTGAGGTCACCGATGATTTCATCGGTGTCGACGTTGGTCACCACGGTGCCGATCGGCACGCGAACGGTGGTGTCTTCGCCACCCTTGCCGTACATGTCGCTGCCCATGCCGTTCTGGCCGCGCTGCGCCTTGAAGCTGCGCTGGTGGCGGAAATCGATCAGCGTATTGAGGCCCTCGTCGGCAATCAGCCAGACCGAGCCACCGCTACCGCCATCGCCGCCGTCGGGGCCACCGAACGGGATGAACTTCTCGCGACGGAAGCTGATGCAGCCGTTGCCGCCGTCACCGGCATGGACTTTGATGATCGCTTCGTCGACGAATTTCATAGGGGTCAATGGTAAAGGGTAAACAGTGAATGGGAAAAGCAAACGGCAATTCTTAGGCAATGGTCCGCAGAACCGGCTACCCGGCTCTTCCCACTGACCATTTACTGTTGACCATTTACTGCTCTTACAACGAAAAAGCCCCGCCGAGGCGGGGCCTTTACCGCAACGGCGCCGGGGAATTAACCCTGGACGACGTCGACGTAACGACGGTTCTTCTCGCCGCGAACCGCAAATTGCACCACGCCGTCCACCAGGGCGAACAGGGTGTGGTCGCGGCCGAGGCCCACGCCGGTACCCGGATGGAACTGGGTACCGCGCTGACGCACGATGATGTTACCGGCTTCGATGGCCTGGCCACCGTAGATCTTCACGCCGAGGTACTTCGGGTTCGAATCGCGACCGTTGCGCGACGAACCTACGCCTTTTTTATGTGCCATGACTGATTACTCCAGAATTGGCGGATCAGGCGTTGATGCCCGTGATCTCGACTTCGGTGAAGTGCTGACGATGTCCCTGCTGCTTCTTGTAGTGCTTACGGCGGCGGAACTTGACGATGCGGATCTTATCGGCGCGGCCGTGCTTACGCACGGTGGCACTGACGGTGGCACCGCTCACGGTCGGCGCGCCGACGGTGATGCTCTCGCCCGAACCGACCAGCAGCACCTGGTCGAAATTCACGCTGGCGCCTTCTTCGGCGTTCAAGAGTTCCACGCGCAGGACATCGCCCTGCTGAACGCGGTACTGCTTGCCACCGGTCTTGATGACTGCATAACTCATGGGATTATCCCTTCTGTCGTTATTCTCTTGGGTTTCGCTCAAAGCCTTTCGGGCTTGGCGAACTGCGGAGTATATCGGGGGGAAGGGAGGCTGGTCAATTAGTGACCAGATAGAAGGGTGAAGCCAACCAGGCCCTCACCCCTCAAATCCCAAATCACTTCTTCCCCTTGCCCTTGGCCGGTGCTGCCGGCTGAGTCGCCGGAGCGGCCGCTGGCGAGGCCGGACAGCGTCCCTGGGCATCCAGAGTGCCCTTCTGCTGCAGCTCGGTAATCATCTGGCGACCACGCTCCTGGCCCCATTGCTGGCCGATCTGCATGCCTTCGGCCATAGTCGCCGGCATTTCGGTGATCACCTTCTGGCCAAGCGGAGAACGATAGAACTTCAGCAGGCCGTCGACGTCCTCGGCGGTGAAGTGGCGCTGGTAGATCGGCACCATGCGGCCGATCAGTTGCTGGGTGCCGTTGGCATCGATAAAGCCCTGCCAGTAGCTGCCTGGCACGCAAGGCAGCGTCTGCTGCATCACGCCGGCCATCTGGCCGTTCATCTGCGACAGCATCTTGCCGACCCCCACAGCGTCCATGAGCTCGCGAACCTTGGCCTCGGTCGCCTGGGCGGCCAACGCCTGCCCGGCTGTCAATGTCAGCGCCAGACCCGCGCCCAGACTCAGCCATACGCTCTTTTTCATCGTTATCCCTCGATTATTCGTATTTCAGCCCCAGATAAGAGGCCTGCCGGCGACCCGAGTACGGCCGCATCCGGTATTAAGCCACAACCCCCTCGGAACACCACCACGCCGCAATAAGTAACCTGAGCGGTTTGATATAGTACAGTTTTCCCAACCCCCGACACCCCAGGTGCTATGGATACGATCCGCATACGCGGCGCGCGCACGCACAATCTGAAGAACATCGACCTTGACCTGCCCCGTGACAAGCTGATCGTCATCACCGGCCTTTCCGGCTCGGGCAAGTCGTCGCTGGCTTTCGACACCATCTATGCCGAGGGGCAGCGACGCTATGTCGAATCGCTGTCGGCCTATGCGCGGCAATTCCTCTCCATGATGGAAAAGCCGGAGGTCGATCACATCGAAGGCCTGTCCCCGGCGATCTCGATCGAGCAGAAGTCCACCTCGCACAACCCGCGCTCGACCGTCGGCACCATTACGGAGGTCTACGACTACCTGCGCCTGCTGTATGCGCGCGTAGGCACACCGCGCTGCCCCGATCACGGCATTCCGCTGGAAGCCCAGACGGTCAGCCAGATGGTCGACTCCACCCTCGCGCTCGACCCGGAAAAGCGCTTCATGCTGCTGGCGCCGGTGATCCGCGAGCGCAAGGGCGAACATGTGCAGGTGTTCGAGCAATTGCGTGCCCAGGGTTTCGTGCGCGCCCGCGTCGACGGTACGGTGTTCGATCTCGATGCGGTGCCGCCGCTGACCTTGCGCCAGAAGCACACCATCGAAGCGGTGATCGACCGTTTCCGTCCGCGCGAAGACATCAAGCAGCGCCTGGCCGAATCGTTCGAGACCGCACTGCGGCTTGGCGACGGCCTGGTGATCCTGGCGGACATGGACGATCCGAAGGCGCCGGAACAATTGATGTCGTCGCGCTATTCCTGCCCGGTATGCGATTACTCGCTGCCGGAACTGGAACCGCGCCTGTTCTCGTTCAACTCGCCGGTCGGCGCCTGCCCGACCTGCGACGGCCTGGGCGTGACCCAGGTCTTCGACCCGTCGCGCGTGGTCGGCCACCCGGAGCTGCCGCTTTCCGGCGGCGCGGTGCGTGGCTGGGACCGGCGCAACGCGCACTATTTCCAGTTGATCATGTCGCTGGCCAACCACTACGGCTTCGATGTCGATACGCCGTGGCAGAAGCTGTCCAATACGGTCCAGCAGGCAGTGCTTTACGGCAGCGGCAAGGACAAGATCGCCTTCCGCTACCTGACCGAGCGCGGCGGTAAGGTCACGCGCGAGCATGCCTTCGAAGGCATCCTGCCCAATCTCGAACGCCGCTACAAAGAAACCGAATCACCAGCCGTACGCGAAGAGCTGGCCAAGTACATCAGCGATCATCCCTGCCCCGACTGCGGCGGCCAGCGCTTGAATCGCTCGGCGCGCAACGTGTTCGTTGCCGACCACGCGCTGCCTTCGCTGACTTCGCGCTCGATCGACGACACGCTGGTTTTCTTCGATGCGCTGAAGCTGGCTGGCTGGCGCGGCGAGATCGCGGTGAAGATCGTCAAGGAAATTCGCGAACGTCTGACCTTCCTCAACGACGTCGGTCTCAACTACCTCACACTGGATCGCCAGGCCGACACCTTGTCCGGCGGCGAAGCCCAGCGCATCCGCCTGGCATCGCAGATCGGCGCCGGCCTGGTCGGCGTGATGTATGTGCTGGACGAACCGTCGATCGGCCTGCATCAGCGCGACAACGAGCGCCTGCTCGGCACGCTCACGCGGCTGCGTGATCTCGGCAACACGGTCATCGTGGTGGAACACGACGAGGACGCCATTCGCGCCGCCGACCATGTGCTCGATATCGGCCCCGGTGCAGGTGTGCATGGTGGCGAAATCGTCGCACAAGGCAGTATGAAGGACATCCTCAACTCGCCACGCTCGGTCACCGGCCAGTACCTCTCCGGCAAGCGTGCGATCGAAGTACCGCAGGAACGCCGCGAGCAGACGGACAAGGACTCGTGGCTCCATCTTAAGGGTGCCAGCGGCAACAACCTCAAGAACGTGAACCTGGATATTCCTGCGGGACTGTTTACCTGCGTCACCGGCGTCTCGGGTTCGGGCAAGTCCACCCTGATCAACGACACCCTGTTCCGTCTGGCCGCCGCCGAATTGAACGGTTCCAGTGCGCAACCGGCGTCGTACAAATCGATCGAAGGGCTGGAGCTGTTCGACAAGGTTGTCGACATCGACCAGTCGCCGATCGGCCGCACGCCACGCTCGAACCCGGCCACGTATACCGGCCTGTTCACGCCGCTGCGCGAGATGTTCGCGCAGGTGCCCGAGGCACGCTCGCGCGGCTACACGCCGGGCCGCTTCAGCTTCAACGTGCGCGGCGGCCGCTGCGAGGCCTGCGAAGGCGACGGTATGATCAAGGTGGAGATGCACTTTCTTCCCGACGTCTACGTGCCTTGCGACGTCTGCCACGGCAAGCGCTACAACCGCGAGACGCTGGAGATTCTGTACAAGGGCCACACCATTTCCGACGTGCTCGGCATGACTGTGGAAGACGCACTGAAGCTGTTCGAGAACGTGCCGACCATCGCGCGCAAGCTCGATACCTTGCGTGCGGTCGGCCTGGATTACATCAAGCTCGGCCAGAGCGCGACCACGCTGTCCGGCGGCGAGGCGCAGCGCGTCAAGTTGTCCAAGGAATTGTCCAAGCGCGATACAGGCCGCACGCTGTATATCCTCGACGAACCGACCACCGGCCTGCATTTCCACGATATCGAGCAATTGCTCGACGTGCTGCATCAACTGGTTGACCAAGGCAATACCGTGGTGGTCATCGAGCACAACCTCGACGTGATCAAGACCGCCGACTGGATCGTCGACCTAGGCCCCGAAGGCGGTGGCGGCGGTGGGCGCATCCTGGTATCGGGCACGCCGGAAGTCGTCGCGGAAACACCCAACTCGCATACGGGCCGCTTCCTGGCGCCGCATCTTGAAATCAGAAAGCCAAAGGCACGGAAAAAGAAAGCATGAGTTCGACCGGTACCATCGTGGACAGCGCACCCACCGTCGCATTGATCGAGGCGGACATCAGCGTCCGTTGGCGCGATCTCGATGCGTTCAACCACGTCAATAACTCCAACTATCTCACCTATCTGGAAGAAGCCCGTTTGCAGTGGCTGCAGCAACTGCCGGGCGAGTGGATGAATGCACAGGCCGCACCCGTGATGGCGGCCAGCGAAGTCAACTATCGCCGGCCGATCGCGTGGCCGGCACAGGTCCGCGTGCAACTGTTCAACCAGCGCCTGGGCAATACCTCGATGGTCATCGGCCACCGCATTGTCGACGCGAGCGACAGCGAGCGCGTCTATTGCGACGGGCATGTGGTGATGGTGTGGATGAACCCGCAGACCGGTAAATCCGTGCCGCTGCCGCAGGTCGTTCGCGACAGCGCGGCGGCATAACGCACAGAACCCCTGTTTGGGGTTGATCGAGGCTGCGGCACGGATGCCGCAGCTTCATGCGATATGGGTAAGATCGGCGCGGATCCCACGAAAGGAGTTCGCCCCATGCGCCGCCCTTCCCCCTCCCTGCTCGCCTTTGCCTGCGCCACCGCTTTTGCCGGCCAGGCCGCTGCCGCGACACTCGACCATACCGAGTTGACGCTTTATCGCAGCGACGACAGTTCGCTTTTCAGTGCCGACAACAATGGCAGCGTCTCGTCCGGCTACGCCGTGGCACGCGAGCCGCGCGCGCTGGATCTGAAAAGCGGCGTGCAAGACGTTAGCCTGAGCGGCCTGCCGCAGTTCCTCGATACCGAAGGCCTGTCGCTGTCGATCGATGGCGGCGCGAAGGTGATTTCGCAGCGGTTGATTCTCGGCCAGGGCCAGGACGCGATTGCCGGCAGCCTGGTCGGCAAAGATATCTCGGTGCTGGGCCCCGACGGCAAGCCCATGATCAGCGGCACCCTGATCAGCGCCAACAATGGGTTGCTGATCAAAGGTCCTCAAGGCACCGCCCTGATTCGCAGCTATGCGGGCATTCTCGGAAACGGCGATATGACGCCAGGATCGGTGTTGCAGGTTCGGGTCCAGAGCGAGCGCACCGAGAAGGCCGATGCGGTACTTAGCTACCCCACCTCGGGCCTGGGTTGGCGTGCTTCTTATATTGGTACCTTGCAGCCGGGCAGCAGTTGCAAGATGCGTTTCGAAGCGCGTGCCAGCATCGCCAACCGCAGCGGCCGTGACTGGAATGGCCTTAAGCTGACGCTGATCGCCGGCGAGCCGAACTTGAGCAAGCCGTCGGCGCCGCGCGCGTACATGATGGCCAAGGCGGCTCCGGCAGCGATGGCTTCGATCGACGCGATGCCCGAACAAGCCACGCTGGCCGATTACCGCAGCTATACGCTGCCCGGCAGTATCGATCTACCCGATGGCAGCGTGACGCAATCGCCGCTGTATGCCACGCGCACGATCGATTGCGAGCAGACAGCACTCTACGAATCGGGTAACCGCGGATGGCATCCTCCGCAACCATACATTTCACCGGACCTGATGAGCGACGGCGGCAACGTCATAAGCACGGTGCAGATCAAGGCCTTCGACAGTCTGCCCGCCGGCTTCCTGCGTGTCCTGACTGCGGATCGCAGTGGCACGCCACAGGTGATCGGCGAAGGACGCATCAATGACACCGCCAAAGGCCAGGATGCCACCATCACATTGGGACAGGCATTCGACCTCACCGCGAAACGCGAGCGCACGGCATTCAAAGTGGATCAAGCCGCACGCACGATGGATGAGTCGTTCAAGATCGACCTGAGCAATGCCGGGGACAGCGCGCGCACGATCACAGTGCGCGAACATCCCAGTCGTTGGCGCGAATGGACGGTGACTTCGTCGTCAGTCAAGCCGGGCAAGCAATCGCCGGACACGCTGGATTTCCGGGTTGAGGTGCCTGCGCATGGCAAGGCTACGCTGGAATATTCGGTGCGTTATCAGTGGGCGGCTGACATCAAGCCGCAGTAACGAAACCTCGGTCCCACCTACTCGTCATTCCGGCGCAGGCCGGAACCCAGTGACTTCAGTAATCGGTTGTCGCGTCGCCGCCTCATCACTCTTGGATGTGTTCGCGAAAACCCACAACTGAGCCCACTGGGTTCCGGCCTGCGCCGGAATGACGACTAGGTGAGTCACGAATGAGTCACAGGTGAGTCACGGACGACTCACGAACAGCACGTCTCCATTCCCGTTTGAAACAAACCCTTGCTGCACCGCCTGTTGCATCCCGCCCCATTTTATCGGCCAATGGCATCTTCCCTCTCCCGCCTCCAGGCCGTGCCATGCTCAACATCATCGCCCACGACGCCATCGTCGAAATCAATCTCGCGCGACCGCCGGTCAACGCACTGAATCTGGAACTGCTGCACGCTCTGCGCGATGCGTTGGATCGCGCCGTAGCCGATGGCGCACGCGGCATCGTGCTGTCCGGCGCGCAAGGCATGTTTTCCGCCGGCGTCGACGTACCGTCGCTGCTCGGTCGCGAGCGCGAGGACATCCGCACCTACTGGCATGCCTTCTTTACCGTCTGCGCGCGCCTGGCGCGTTCCCCGGTGCCGGTGGTTGCGGCCATTACCGGCCACAGCCCCGCCGGCGGCGCGGTGCTCTCGCTGTTCTGCGACTACCGCATCATGGCAAACGGTCCGTTCCGCATCGGCTTGAATGAAGTGCAGGTGGGCCTGTCCGTGCCGGAATGCATCCAGCTGGCATTGCGCCGCGTCGTGGGCGCCTATCGCGCGGAACGTCTGCTGATGGTCGGCGCGATGATCGATTCGGAACAAGCACTGAGCTACGGCTTTGTCGATGAGCTGACCGCGGTCGAACAAGTGGTGCCGCGTGCGCTGCACTGGCTGACCGACGTGCTGGCGCTCCCATCGCTCGCCATGCTTGCCACACGAGCGACCGCACGCGCCGATCTGAGCACCGCCTATGCCGACGTCGACGCCCTGCCGTTGAACGACTTTATCGATGGCTTCTTCCATCCGCAGACCCAGGCTGTTCTGCAGGCACTGGTCGCGCGACTGAAGAACAAAGGCTAGTCGCCCTTGGCCACCGGGCGGCTGCGGTTACTGACCCAGCCGCTCCACGAAGGCGCGTACAGGCGCGCACCGTGCAGACCGGCATGCTCCATGGCCAGCAAGTTATGACAGGCCGTTACACCCGAACCGCACATATGCACGACCCGGTCGGCCGTGCTGTCGCCGAGTATCGAGCGAAACTCCTCGCGCAATGTTGCAGCGGACTTGAAGCGTCCCTGCTCGTCGAGGTTGTCGCCATAAGGACGATTGCGCGCACCGGGCACATGTCCTGCCACCGGATCGAGCGGCTCGATATCGCCACGGAAACGCGGATTGGCGCGCGCGTCGATCAGCAATGCGCCGGAGCGATCCGAAGCGTCGTATTCAAACAACACCTGCGCCGGGTCGTAATGCACCGAGACGTTACTCGCCGCACGCTCCTGCACCTTCGTTTCCACCGGCCGGCCCGCGGCCAGCCACGCCTGATAACCGCCATCGAGCACGGCAACATCGCGTACGCCGATCAGGCGCAGCATCCACCACAGACGTGCGGCGGCCAACGCACCACCGGCGCTGTCATAGGCAACCACCTGCATGCCGGGCTGCCAGCCCCAGCGCGAGAGCAGCGCGCTGAATGCGGATTCCATCGGTAAGGGATGACGGCCCAGACCTTGCGGAATGCGCGAAAGATCGGACAGATCGTCTTCGAGGCTGGCATAGACAGCGCCGGGGATATGCCCTTCGCGATAAGCCTGCTCGCTCTTGCTGCGATCGGCCAGATCGGTACGGCAATCGACGATCAGTACACCCTCGGCCGCCAATGCGGCCAGCTCATCGACCGAAACCAACGTCGTGTGCAACGTCATATGCGCCCGAGCCTCGTCAGCAGATTCAACAACATGGCCGCTGTCGCTCCCCAGATACGGTAGCCACCGTGCGTGAATTCCACCATGGCGCGACGATGGCCGCGAAAATCCATGGTGTAACGCCGCAGGTTGGCCGGCTCCAGAAAGAACGATAACGGCACTTCAAAGATATCCGCCACCTCATCCGGGGCGGCATACACCGGCGCATCGGCGGACACGCGCGCCACCACCGGCGTCACGCGAAATCCACTGATCGTTTCGAAACCGTCGAGGTAACCCATGGGGGTAACGAGCGTCGGGTCGAGACCGATTTCTTCGTGCGCTTCACGCAAGGCCGTATGCACGGCATCGCGATCGTCCGGATCCATGCTGCCGCCGGGAAACGCTACCTGCCCGGCATGCGATTGCAAATGATCGGTACGCACGGTCAGGATCAATCGCGGCTCGACGCTTTCTCGCAGGGCCACCAGTACGGCAGCCGGACGGCGCTCGCCTTCGCCCAGCAGATCGGCCATTTCGGCGTGGTTCCAGCCAGGCCCTGTCGGTGGTTGCGACAGCGGCAATAATGCGCCTTCCAGCTCGGGCCACGTCGGCCCCATCAATCGAGCCGCCGCGCGGGAAGAATCTCGCGCATATAGCGCAGGCGCTCGGCATCGTCCATGCCGCGCCAGCGCGCGATCTCATCGCCGCTGCGCAGGCAACCTTCGCAATAGCCGCGAAAATCCAGCCGGCAGATGCCGATGCAGGGGCTTAGCGGAGGTGTAATGAGGGGGGCGGAATCGTTCGACATGAGCCTCATATATTAGCTCAGGTCGCCTCCGACCAAACGCTGCGGTGCGAGAGCAGCCCCGTATCAGGGCTGCTTGATTTCGAGCAGCTCGATTTCGAACACCAGGGCCTCGTTCGGCCCGATACGCGGCAAGGCACCGCCTTCGCCATAGGCAAGATTCGGCGGGATCACGACTTTCCAGCGGTCGCCCACGTGCATGCGCGGAATCACGTCCTGCCAGCCGCGAATGACCTTGTCGACCATGAAGCTGACTGGGGCGCCACGGGCCCAGGTGCTATCGAACTCGGTGCCGTCGATCAGCATGCCGCGGTAGTTGACCGTGACCATGCTGGTCACCACCGGGCTGGCGCTACCGTCGCCCTTCTTCAACACCTGGTACTGAATGCCGGAGGGCAATTGCACCACGCCTGATTGCTTGGCGTTGCGTTCGAGGTAGTCCGCGCTCTTGCGTGCGTTCGACGCGGCGATGCGCTTGAATTCAGCGACCGCCTGATCGTGGGCCTGACTGTCGAGTGCCTGCAACTGGCGATGCATGTCGAGCATCGGCACCGCGGGCGAACGTTTGTTATAGGCGTCCTGAATGGCTTTCTGCAGTGTGGCGATGTCGACATCCGGTTCGCCGCCGGCGAACTGGCTGCCGATCTGGTAACCGATCGCATAGGAAAGCTTGTTCTTGTCCAGCTTCACGGGAGCCGGACCGGGCGCGGCGGCGCGATTCTGCGCATGCGCCAGACTTGCCAGCAAAAGCATGCCCAGAGCCAACCAACGCCAATGTGTCATGCCATCCTCCGTCGCAACTCGCGAACCTTACCATGCCCGTACGCATCCAGCGCCCGGATCAGGCATAAGAAAGCGGGCCGCCGCAAAGGTTCCCGCTGATAATATTGGGCTTTATCTACCGGATAACTTGCCATGGCCTATCGCAACCTGGAAATCAGCAACCGCGGCGCGGTGCGCCATATCGTCGTCAACCGCCCGGACAAACTCAATGCGCTCAATCGCGAGACGCTCAACGAGTTGACCCTGGCCTTCGCCCAGGCTGCACAGGACGATGCGGTGCGTGTCGTGGTATTGGCCGGTGCAGGCGAGAAAGCATTCGTCGCCGGCGCCGATATTGCCGAAATGAATGGATACACACCGGTGCAGGCGCAGGGCTTTTCGCGTGCGGGGCAACGCCTGATGAGCAGCATCGAGCGCCTGGGCAAACCGGTCATCGCACGGGTGCAAGGCTTTGCCCTGGGCGGCGGCATGGAGCTGGCGATGGCCTGTCATCTGCGCGTGGCCAGCGAAAAAGCCAGGTTTGGCCAGCCGGAAATCAATCTCGGCCTGATTCCAGGCTTCGGCGGCACGCAACGCCTGCTGCGTCTGGCCGGACGTGCCGCAGCGCTGGAGCTGTGTCTGCTCGGCGCGCCGATCAACGCGCAGCGCGCCTATGAACTGGGCGTGGTCAACCGCGTCGTCGCGCCCGAGGCGCTGGACGACACCATCAATGCGATGGCCGATCAACTGGCCGCCGCCGCGCCGCTAGCCGCCGCCGGCATTCTCGATGCCATCCTGCAAGGCGGCGAGACCGTGATCGATCAAGGACTTGAGTTCGAGACCCAAGCGTTTGCACTGGCTTTCTCGACCGACGATATGCGCGAGGGGACGACGGCGTTCCTGGAGAAGCGCAAGGCGGAGTTCAAGGGGCGCTGAAAGCCAACACCGAGCTAGTTTGTAGGAGCGACTTCAGTCGCGACATACCGTGACGTAACCGCGATGTCGCGACTGAAGTCGCTCCTACAAAAACTAGGGTGGTCCGCTTTAGTGTTCGGAGCCGCGATACTTCTTTTCGCCCGCGGTTACCGCGACATCCAACCGGTTCTCCGGCGGCGCCAGCGGACAAGTCGCGTATTCGGTGAAGGCACACGGCGGGTTGTAGGCGCGATTGAAATCCAGGATCACCTTGCCGTCTTTCGGCAGCGCGGCGTAGAGAAAACGCGCAGCGCCATAGGTTTCCTTGCCCGAGGTGCGGTCGGCCAGCACGAAGAACAGCTCGCCGCCCGGCTCTTCCTGATACGGCAACAGTTCGAAGGTATGACCGTCGCGCTTGAAGACGGCCTTGCCCGGCACGTCGACCTTGTCGATGGTGCCCAGGACCGAACCGATCTCCAGCTTGTGCGGCGGATCGAACGGCACCCAGTCGGCAACGATGCGCCAGGACGGGTCGATCGGGTAATAGTCCAGCCCCAGGAAGTGCTTGCGCGTTGCCGCGTCCGCATCCTTGACGCGCAGCCCTTTGCGACCATCGCGCTCGATCACGTAGAAATTCGCGGCACCAAAGGCGATCGTCGTCGGATGACCGTTTTCACCGGCCTGGATATCGTCGACCAGTGTCGCCTCTTGCGCCGGCTTGCCATCGATGGTGGCACCACTGTCCTTGGCCAGCACGATCTTGGCCGTGCCATCGGCGGCCAGGGTGACCACGCCCAGGTGCGCCGGGCCGACTTTCAGCACGATGTCGTTGTCACTGGCGCTGCCTACCCGGTTGGCGCCCGGGTGCAGCCATTCCAGCCCGACGAGGCTAAGCCAGCCGTCCGGGGCGGTAAGGCGCTGCAGGCGCCCCTGCTTCCATTGCTCGACCTGTTTCGTCACCTCGGCGGCAGAGGCGTCAGACGGCGACACGGTATTTTCGGCGTGCACAGTAACCACTCCAAGACTCAAACCAAATCCAAACAGAAATCGACCTAGCATGGCGGACACCGATGAGATGGACGTTTTGCAGTATGGACGTCCAAATCCAGAACGCAAGCCTTCAGCGGCCACGCATGAACAGGCGGTCCAACTCGCCCAGGCTGAGCTGGGTCCAGGTGGGACGGCCGTGGTTGCATTGTCCGGAGCGCTCGGTCGCCTCCATCTCACGCAGCAACGCGTTCATCTCGGGCACGCTCAGACGGCGGCCAGCGCGCACCGAGCCATGACAAGCCATGGTGGAAAGCAATTCGTTTTCGAGCTCCTGTAGGCGCCGGGAGCTGCCATGTTGAGCAAGCTCTCCGAGCACATCGCGGCAAAGCTGCGCCACATCCGCGCCTTCGAGCAAGGCGGGAATGCGCCGCACCACCACGCCGGACGGGCCACTGCGCGAAAGCTCCAGACCCCACTCGGCAAGAGCGTCGGCATGTTCCTCCGCGGCGGCGGCTTCCTTGGCGCTGACCGAGACCTGCAACGGCACCAGCAACAACTGCGAACGCAGATTGCTGTAAGCGCGCCCTGTCTTCAGCTTTTCATAGGTAATGCGCTCATGCGCTGCATGCATGTCGACCAGCACCAGGCCTTGAGCATTTTCCGCGAGGATGTAGATGTTTTTCAGTTGCGCGATCGCGAAGCCAAGCGGCGGCGCCTCACCCTCTTCCGTTTCGGGTAACGGCATCGCGGCAACAACCGACGCATTGCCCGGCTCGCCCAGCAATGCAGCATAGTCAGCCAAGGGTTCGTCGCGCACACCGAGGTTCAACCGGTTCTGGCTGAATTGCCCGGACCAGGCGGGCGTCGAGGTTCGCACCGGCATGGGATTGGCGTATGCCGCTTGCGTCGTCGACGCCATCGCCAATACGCCATCGCTCGATTGCGCGTTCGTCACCACTTGGCCGGCACGCGTTTGTGCCAATGCCTCGTGCAGGGTACGAAACAGGAAATCGTGCACCAGCCGCTGCTCGCGAAAGCGCACTTCGCTCTTGGCCGGATGCACGTTGACGTCGACACCGGCCGGATCCAGTTCCAGATACAGCACGAAAGCAGCATGCCGACCATGGAACAGCACGTCGGCATAGGCTTGCCGCACCGCGTGCGCCACGATGCGGTCACGCACAAGGCGGCCGTTGACGTAGAAATACTGCGAATCGGCCTGGGACCGCGATGCCGTCGGCAAGCCGACCCAGCCAGAAAGATGCAGGCCCGCCGCCGCGTGATCGATACGCAGGCTTTGTGCGGGAAATTCCTCGCCCAAGACTTCGGCCACGCGCTGCAGAGCGGCGTTTTCGTCACGCGCTGCCTTGAGCATGCGCACCGGCTTGCCGTTGTGACTCAAACGGAACTCGACCTTGCTGCGCGCCAACGCCAGCGACTTGAGCAAGTCATCGATATGCGCAAACTCGGTGCGCTCGGCGCGGAGAAATTTGCGTCGTGCCGGCACGTTGTAAAAAAGATCGCGTACCTCGACGCTGCTGCCTTGCGGATGCTGTGCCGGCCGCGCCGCCTGCAGCTTGCCGCCATCGACTTCGATGCGAAACGCCGCGTCTTCGCCACGCGCGCGCGAGGTCAGCGCAAAGCGTGCCACCGACGACACGGAGGCCAGCGCCTCACCGCGAAAACCCATGCTGGCGACGTGCTCCAGATCGTCGAAACTACCGATCTTGCTGGTGGCATGCGACGCCACCGCGAGCGGCAATTCGTCCTTGGGAATACCGCCGCCGTCATCGCGTACGCGAATCAGGCGTGCACCGCCCTGCTCGATATCGACTTCGATGCGGGTGGCGCCTGCATCGAGGCTGTTTTCCACCAGTTCCTTGACCACGGACGAAGGACGTTCGATCACCTCGCCGGCGGCAATCTGGTTGATCAGTTCGGGCGGAAGCGGGCGTATGGCAGACATCGGGCAAGCTTAGAGCTTGAACCCGATGAGGGCTAGACCGTGCTTAGCTGGAGGGGATCGCCAGCACCATGCCGGTGCGGACCGACGCATCGCTGTTGAGACGATTGGCGCTCTTGAGCGCGCTGATGCTCACACCATACTGGCGCGCGATGCTGCGCAGGCTCTCGCCGCGCTCGACCTTGTGCAGGTCACGCACGTCTTCGTCCTTGCTGGCGCTGGCGACCACGGTCTTGCTGGACGAGGCCGGCGACTTGCTGCTGTCGTCGTCATCATCGGCAGCGGCATTGTCGGAACCGCTCGTGGAAGCGACCTGTACTCCTGCCCGGCGCGCCGCCTGCGCGGCAAACCAGCTACCGGGCGGCGGCGTGGCTTCGAAGTAGTTGCGCACGCCGCCCATGACCGCTTCGGCCAGGCGCGATTGATGCGTCGGATCGCGCAGCTTGCGCTCTTCCACCGGATTGCTGATGAAGGCCGTCTCGACCAGGATCGAGGGCACATCCGGCGAACGCAGCACGACAAAGTTCGCGCGCTCGACATAACCACGATGCGTCGGGCCCAGCGACCCCAATGCCTTCAATACGTTACCGGCGATCGATTCGCTGGCCTGCATCGCATAACCCTGTTGCAGATCGAGCAACACCGCAGCCAGGCTATCGTCCTTATCGTCCAGCGACACGCCGCCGATCAAGTCCGCGCGGTTTTCGCGATCGGCCAGCCAGCGCGCCGCTTCGTTGGTCTTGCCACGCGGCGACAGCACCCACACGGACGAGCCGCGCGCGTCGGAGCTGGTGTAGGCGTCGGCGTGAATCGAGACGAACATGTCCGCGTTGTTCTCGCGCGCAATCTTGTAGCGCTGCGCCAGCGGGATGAAATAGTCGCCATCGCGCGTCAGCACGGCCTTCATGCCGGGCTGGCGATTGATCTGATCCGCCAACTCCTTGGCGACCGCCAGCGTCACGTTCTTCTCCAAGGTGCCACCCGGACCGTGCGAACCCGGATCCTTGCCGCCGTGGCCGGCATCGATCGCCACCACGACCTTGCGGCTACCGTTGAGCAACGCCGCGGCCTGGCGCGTGGAGGCCATACCGCTCTGACTGGATTTGACGCTATTGCGGCCGCCGGACTTGCTCGGCGTTACCGTCGGTGGCGGAACAGATGGCGCGGCGTCGGCGACCGGTGCCGAATCGTCATCGTCGTCGACCGGCGCGGTCTTGCTGCTGCCGGCGCTTCCCTTGCCCTGATTTCCCTTGCCCGGATACAGGTCGACCACCAGGCGGTAATCCTTGGCATCCGCGGACGGCTTGATCACAAAGCTCTTGGCGCGGCTATCAGGATCGACCTTGGCGGTCAGCAGCAACCGGCTGCCCTGGCTATCGCTGCCCAGGCCCTTGTACAGGCCCTGCGCCTTGGGCGAGACAAATCCACCGGCGAGTGCACTGCTCGGCAGATTCAGCACGACCTGGCCACTGTCCTGATCGATCTTGTAGGTCACCGGGCCGGACAGATCCAGCACCAGGCGGGTGTATTCCGGCCCAGCCCAGACGCGGGCCGACTTCACATCAGCCGCTTTGGACACACCAAAGGGCAGGCTCGCCAGGATGGCGAAGCTGGTGATTAGGCAACATACGGCGCGGTATCCCCTCATAGGGCGGTATTGAAGCGCAGCGTTTCGCTGAACACAAGCCCCTTTTCCCTTGATTATCCATAACCTGCAAGCTTTTCGTCAGGTGACGTCCAGCTTTGGGCTGTAAACGAAGCTATCGAATTGGCGGCGAAAAGCATGAAGACATCAAAAATTCATCAGCCTAAACAAAGGCTTAAGGCTTCTCCATTCGCGCCAGCAGCTCCGCACCACGCGATGTCAGCGCGCTGAACGCCGCCTTACGACCCAATCCCGCGTAAGCCAGGTCAATCTGCAGATCGGCCGCCGGCAACGCACCCGCACCACGCTCCGGCCACTCCACCAGCACCAGGGCGGCCGGATCGGAGAGCGCGTCCAACCCGAGCCACTCCAGTTCACCAGGATCGGCAATCCGATACAGGTCCAGGTGCCAGGCTGTGCGGTCGGGCAAACGATAGGACTCGACCAGACTGTAGGTCGGACTCTTGACTCGCTCGCCGACCCCGAGCGCCATCAACAGGGCTCTGGCGAAACTGGTCTTGCCCGTGCCCAGATCGCCATGCAGATAGATGACCAAGCCTTCGGCCATGACCGCCGCAACCTGTTCGGCCAGGGCGATGGTGGCGGCTTCGTCGGGTAGATCCACCGACCAGCGACTCATGCGGCGTTCTCGTTCAAAAGACGGCGGATCGGCCCCAGCAGATCGCTGGCGATCAAGCCGCGTTCGCCCTCCTGTGCCGCCGCATCGCCAGCGCGCGCATGCAGCCCGACACCGAGGCAGGCCGCCTCCCAGGCATCGAGGCCCTGGGCCAGCAGGGCTGCAATCACACCGGTCAGGAGGTCGCCCATGCCACCGCTGGCCATGCCGGGATTGCCCCAGAGACAGACGGCTAGACGTCCATCCGGTGCGGCGATCAGACTGCCTGCGCCCTTGAGCACGGCAACTGCGTTATAGCGCGTGGCCAGTTGGGTTACCGCCGCATAACGGTCAGCCTCGATCTCCCGGGTGGAGATACCGAGCAAACGCGCTGCCTCGCCAGGATGCGGTGTCATCACCACCGCTTGCTCGAAGCGACGCGGCTCCAGCGCCAGCAGGTTCAAGCCGTCGGCATCGAGCACCAGCGGCTTGCCGGCCTCCAGCGCGGTCAGCCACATCGCATGCCCCCAGCCCGCCTGACCCAGCCCCGGGCCTACCGCAAGCACGCTGGCTTTTTTAAGCAGCGGCTCCAGCGCCTGCGGGCCATGCACGCCATGCGCCATCAGTTCCGGGCGCGCACTGTTCAAGGCAATGATGTTCTCGGCCTGCGTCGCCACGCTGACCAGACCCGCACCGGCTCGAAGCGCGGCTTCTCCACAAAGACGGATGGCCCCAGCGGTGCCATGGTCGCCGCCAATCGCCAGCACATGGCCGTTATTGCCTTTGTGTGCATCGCGCGCACGACGCGGCAAGGTGTGCACGTCCAGCAACGAGGCATACGCCGAACGATCCGCCCATAATTCATCGGGCAGACCGAGCGTATCGAGTTCCAGCAGGCCCACCTGACCAGCAGCTTTGCCGGTGTAAAGCCCCCGCTTGGCCGCAATAAAGCTCACCGTCACGGCGGCGCGAATGGCCGCGCCCGGGCATTGGCCGGTATCGGCATTCAGCCCACTGGGAACATCCAATGCCAGCACGGGAATGCCACTGTGATTGATCCGTTCGATCAGCGCCGCCGTAGCGCCTTCGGGTGCGCGCCGCAGTCCGGTGCCATAGAGCGCATCGACGATGACATCGGCCTCGGCCAGCACATCGGGGGCATCGCCATCGGCGATATGCACATGTGCCGCCTCGCAGGCAGCACGTGCGCGCGCGGCATCGCCATGGGAGGGGCCGCCGACCGACCAGACATCGACATGCATCGATGCTTCGCTGGCCAACGCGGCAAGCAGGAACCCGTCGCCGCCGTTATTGCCCTGACCCGCGTAGACGGCAATGCGACGCGCGTAGGGCCAGTGACGCCGCAAGCTGGACAAGGCCGCCCAGGCGGCCCGACGCATGAGTTCAAAACCGGGAATACCCAGGTCGTCGATCGCACGCTGGTCCAGCGCGCGCACCTGATCGACCGTGTAAAGCGCGTGGCGATGCGTTTGGGGAGTCATCAGGCGATTGTAGAAGCCGCGTGGCATGAGGCAAGCATTCAGCGCGTAAAATAGCCGGATGTCATCCTCTCCACCCCCTCGCGATTACGCTGCGCTCGCGCGCGATATCAAGCGCTGGGCGCTGGAACTCGGCTTTGCCGATGCGGGCGTCGCCGATACCGACCTGACCGAGGACGAGCTGCATCTCAAGCGCTGGCTGGACGACGGCCACCATGGCGAGATGGATTACATGGCGCGCCACGGCGACAAGCGCAGCCGCCCACAGGAACTCGAACCCGGCACCATCCGCGTTGTTTCGGTACGCATGGACTATGTCCCGCCCGGCACACGCAATGCATGGGACGTGCTGGGCGATGCCGAGGCAGGCTATGTCGCGCGCTATGCCCTGGGGCGCGACTATCACAAGCTGATGCGCAACCGGCTGCAGAAGCTGGCCGAGCGCATCCATGAACAGGTCGGCGATTTCGGTTACCGCGCTTATGTGGATTCCGCGCCGGTGCTGGAAAAGGCCCTGGCGCGCAACGCCGGGCTTGGCTGGATCGGCAAGCACACGGTGCTGATCAATCGCCGCGCCGGGTCGTACTTCTTTCTGGGCGAGCTTTATACCGACCTGCCCTTGCCGGTCGACAAGCCTGCCAGTGCGCATTGCGGCAGTTGTCGACGTTGTATCGATATCTGCCCGACACAGGCGATCGTCGGACCGTATCGGCTCGATGCGCGTCGTTGCATTTCCTATCTCACCATCGAGTTGAAAACCAGCATCCCGGAAGAATTGCGCGCACCGATGGGCAACCGCATCTTCGGCTGCGACGACTGCCAGTTGATCTGTCCTTGGAACAAGTTCGCGCAGGACGCCAGCGAGCCTGATTTTGCTCCCAGGCACAGTCTGGATGGGGCCAAGCTGGTGGAGCTGTTCGGTTGGAGCGAGCAGGAGTTCCTCAAGCGCACCGAAGGCATGGCGATTCGGCGCACCGGGTTTGAAGGGTGGCTGCGGAATATCGCGGTGGGGTTGGGTAATGCGCCGTCTTCTGCCGAGGTGATCGCTTCGTTGCGTGCGCGGGCCGACTATCCGTCGGAGATGGTGCGGGAGCATGTGGCGTGGGCGTTGCGGCGGCATGAACAAAAGCCCCCCCTCACCCTAACCCTCTCCCCCGGCAAATCCAGGGGAGAGGGGACGTACTGAGGCAAGTCTTCAAAGTTTCGCGCTTTTGCTCCCTCTCCCCTGGCTCTGCCGGGGGAGAGGGTTGGGGTGAGGGGGCCGGGTGCTCGCAGGAACATCCCTACTAACACCATCAGCCTTCGCGCTTACCCTGGATCGCCCCGATCAACGCCTGCGTCGACAAATCCAACGCCGCCAGCTCCTTCGCATCGCCATTCAACGCCGGCAGAATCTGCCGCGCGATCGACTTGCCCAGCTCCACGCCCCACTGATCGAACGCATTGACGCCCCACAGGTGACCGAGCATGAACACCTTGTGCTCGTACAACGCAATCAGTGCGCCAAGCGAATGCGGCGTCAGCGCATCGAGCATGAACACGCTGCTGGGACGATTGCCCGGGAACGTACGCTGCGCGGCCAGGGCGCGACGCGCAACCTCATCGCCCTCCTTGGCTTCGGCCAAGGCCTCGTCGAACGTCTTGCCCAGGGCCAGCGCCGCAGCCTGCGCCAGCAGATTGGATAGCAGTGCATCGTTGCTGGCGCGCAGATGGTGCGCCGGCTTGATCACGCCAATAAAATCGAGCGGCACCGTATCGGTACCCTGGTGCAATGCCTGGAAATAGGCGTGCTGTGCGTTCGTGCCGACACTGCCCCACACGACGGCCACCGTCGAGCCTTTGACGTGGCCACCTTGCGGCGTGGCCTGCTTGCCGAGGCTTTCCATTTCCAGCTGCTGCAGGTACGAGGTCAGATCGCCCAGCAGGTCGGCATACGGAATCACCGCACGGCTGCTGTAGCCCAGCACATTGCGATTCCAGTACTCGACCAGCGACAACAGCACCGGCAGGTTCTGTCGCCACGGCGCGGTACGGAAATGGTCGTCGACCTCGGCGGCACCGGCGAGGAACGCACGGAAATTCTCCATGCCCACCGCCATCGCAAGAGACAGACCGACCGCGGACCATACCGACAGGCGGCCACCGACGAAATCCCACATCGGATACACATGCGACGCCGCAATACCCCAGGTCTCGGCTGCTTTGACGTTGGAGCTGACCGCTAGAAAATGCCGCGTCGTGGCGCGCTCGTCGCCTTCATAGGCGCGCACGATCCAGTCACGCAGCACCTGACTGTTGAGCAGGGTTTCCTGCGTCGTAAACGTCTTGGAAACCACGATGACCAGGGTGCGCTTGGGATCGAGATCGCGCATCAGGTCGGCCGCCGCCTGACCGTCGACATTCGTAAGGAAGTGACTGCGAATACGCGGCACATGAAAATTGTTGAGCGCATGCGTGGCCAGGCGCGGGCCCAGATCGGAACCACCGATACCCACGTTGACCACGTCGGTGATCGTCGGCGCGAGACCGAGACTCTCGGTATCGCCGTGCTCGACGGCATGAACCAGCTTTTCGATACGCTGCAACGTCTGCTCGATTTCCTGCAGCGCCTCGCGCGGTGCCGGCGATTTCAGGCGCGAACCGCTGGCACGCAAGGCCGTGTGTAGCACCGCGCGGTTTTCCGAGGTATTGATCGGCTCACCGGAGAACATCGCATCACGTGCCTTCTCCCAACCGCTGGCCTCGACAAAAGCGCCCAGCGCGTCGAGCGCTTCAGCATCAAGCTTCTGCCGGCTGAGGTCGAGCAGGATCGGGCCCAGTCGCAAGCGCAGGCTTTCGCCACGCGCGCTGTCTTTCAGCAGATCGCGCAGGTGGGTACGCGAAAGACGCTCGATATGTTCGGCAAACGGAGAACTCGAATCGGCAGACATAGGAACTCGCACATGTGGGTCACGGAGAGCACCATCTTACGAGTTGCGATGTAAATAAAAAGCGCTGGGAACGGGGAACTGGGAATGGAGAGTAGTCACGCGTATCGCGCGTCGCGCGCAATACGCTACCGATGACAACAACTCACGAGAAACTTGACGTTCCCCGATCCCTGTTCCCCGCTCTCAATCAGGCAGCTGCCATCTGCTTCGGAATCGAGCGATTGGTATGCGAAATGCGGTTGTCCGCATCGACATACACCAGCATCGGCTGGAACTGCTCGACTTCGGCTTCGGACAACTGGGCGAAGGCGGCAATGATGACCAGATCGCCCGGCTGCGCGCGGTGCGCGGCACTGCCATTGACCGAGATGATGCCCGAGCCTTCTTCGGCACGCAGCGCATAGGTGACGAAGCGCTTGCCGTTGTTGATGTTCCAGCAGTGGATCTGCTCGTACTCGCGGATGCCCGACGCATCGAGCAACAGACCGTCGATCGCGATCGAGCCTTCGTAATGGAGCTCGGCATGGGTCACCGTGGCACGGTGGATCTTGGCCTTGAGCATGTTCAGATTCATGACAGACATTCCAGCAGGAACAGCCCTGCGTAACGGGAAATTATCCAACCGACGAACCAGTCGCCGCAACTTACTCTCTCTGGCCCCCTACGTGGGGGCGGGGCGCGAGGGTTCAATATCGGAGCAAGACCCGGGCCCAAAGGCGGCCCAGGCGGCTCACGAAAAGTCGCTCAATCGAACAAAAGGTTGTCGATCAGCCGGGTAGTGCCCAGGCGGGCGGCGATCAGGGCGACCAGCCCACTGGTCTCGCCATCGGCGGGCTCGGCAAGGTCCTCGGCGCGGCGAATGGCCGCATAGTCAGGCTCGAAACCGGCCCGCTGCAGCTTGGACGCCGCGGCCTGTTCCACCACGCGCCAGGCATGTCCCTTGTCGATCAGCTCGCGCATCTGCAACAGGGTGGCGTGAATCTGCGTCGAAAGCTCACGCTCGTCCCGTGACAGGTACTGGTTGCGGGAACTGAGCGCCAGGCCGTCATCGGCGCGCAAGGTGGCTCCAGCCATCACTTTTACCGGCAACGAGAGGTCGCGAACCATCCGCTCGATGACCTTGAGCTGCTGGAAATCCTTCTGGCCGAACACCGCCAGATCCGGCTGCACCAGGTTGAACAGCTTGCACACCACCGTCGCCACACCATCGAAATGACCCGGGCGATGTGCACCTTCGAGGGTTTCGGTCAGTTGCGGCACGTGCAGGCTGACGCTGTTGGCCGGCCCGAACGGATACATCGTGGCCACTTCCGGGGCGAACAGGACATCGCAGTCGGCCTCGGCCAGACCGGCCTGGTCCTGCGCCAGGGTCCGAGGATAGCGCTCGAAATCCTCGTTCGGCCCGAACTGGGTCGGATTGACGAACACGCTGGCAACCACACGGTCGGCACGGGCACGCGCCAGCTTGATCAGCGAGTAGTGACCCGCATGCAGGTTGCCCATGGTGGGCACCAAACCCACGGTCTGGCCTTGATTGCGCCAACCGCGAACGGCGGCACGCAGGGCCGCGGCGTCTTGCACTGTCTGCATAAAGGAGTCGCTTTACTCTTAAAAAATGGGCCCGGCGCGAGCTAGTTGAAGCCGTGTTCCGGTGCCGGAAAGGCACCACTGCGTACATCCTGTACATAGGCGGCAATGGCCGCCGCTACAGAATCGCGTCCTGCGAGGAAATCCTTGCTGAATTTGGGACGCTTGCCGGGCGTAATGCCCAGCATGTCGTGCAATACAAGTACCTGGCCATCGCAATGCGGGCCGGCACCGATGCCGATGGTCGGGATCGATATGGCCTGGGTAATCCGCTCACCCAGGGCCGTCGGGATGCCCTCGAGCACCACGATGGCCGCACCAGCCGCTTCGACCGCGAGCGCTTCCTTGACCAAACGTTCGGCGGCTTCTTCTTCGCGGCCCTGGATACGGAAACCGCCGAACTTGTGTACCGACTGCGGCGTCAGCCCCAGGTGGGCACAGACCGGAATGGCCCGTACGGTCAGCGCCTGGATGCCGTCGAGAATATGCGGCGCCGCACCCTCGACCTTGACCATCGCCGCACCGCCCTCGCCCACCAGGCGCGCACCGGCTTCCAGCATATGCGCGACATCGCGATCGGCCATGAACGGCAGATCGGCTACCAGCAGGGTCGCATTCAAGCCACGCGCGACGATGCTGGTGTGATAGACCATGTGGTCCAGCGTCACCGGCAGGGTGCTGCGATGCCCCTGCACCACCATCCCCAAGGAGTCGCCGACCAGCGCGACATCGACCCCGGCGGCCTCGAGCTGCCAGGCGAAGCTGGCGTCATAGGCGGTCAACATGACGATTCGCCGCCCTTCCGCTTTCATCGCGCGCAGACCCGGCACGGTAACCGGCTTGCGATCGGATGCGTTGGCGTTCTGAACGTACACGTGAATTCCTTCAGAGTCAGCTAAACAGCGAAGTAGGCATTATCCGGCGCGCAGCCATAACGGCTCAAGGCAATAACGTGCATTCCGAGCTATCGACGGCCGCCAGCAACTCGCCGACCGTACCCACTCCGGGCACTTGGAGGTCAGGCGCGAGATCGTTGAGCGGCAACAGAACGAAGGCACGTTCGGCCATGCGTGGATGCGGCAAGGTCAGTCGCTCGTCACTCAACGTCACGCCTGCAACATGCAGCAGATCCAGGTCGAGCGTACGCGGCCCCCAACGTTCGCCACCACGGACGCGACCGGCGGCGCGCTCGATCGTCAGCAACGCATCGAGCAGCTCGTGCGGCGCCAGCGGCGTCTCGATCGACACGGCAGCGTTCACAAACGATGGCTGTTCAAGCACGCCCCAGGGCGGCGTGCTGTAAAGACGCGACCGCGCCAGCACCCGTGTCCCAGGCAACCGCGCCAGCGCGTCGATGGCATCCAGTATGTGTTGACGCGAATCGCCCAGGTTGCTCCCCAGGCCGATAAAAGCCTGGTTCACGAGGCGTCCGGTTTGCTCTTGCGGCGACGACGGCGCTTGCGCGGCTTGGCCGCTGCCTGACTGGCCGATGCCTGCGGCGGCGCTTCGGCCACGGCTGCACTGCCCGATAACGCCGCGGCCAAGGTCTCATGCGGCAACTTCTGCGCGTGGTCCCACCACTGGCCGAGCTCGCGGATCGCCGGCGACTCACCCGCACGCAACAGCAGGAAATCGAACGCCGCACGGAAACGCGGATGCGTCATCAAACGGAAGACGCGCTTGCGCTGTACTTGCTCGAAGCGCGGCTGCAGCGACCAGATCTCTTCCATCGTGAAAGTGAAACGACGCGGAATCGCCACGCGCTGGCACTGTTCGGCGACCACATTCATCGACGCACGCGACCAGGCTTCGTTGCTGTCGACGCCCTTGGCCATCCAGGCATGCGCAAGATCGCGCACCTCGCCCCAGAGCAGCACCGCGAACAGGAACGCCGGCGTGACCGACTTGCCTTCGGCGACACGCTCGTCGGTGCTCGACAGCCCTTGTTCGATCAGGGAACGCAAGGCGTCGTCGCCGCGCTTGAGCGCGCGCGCCGTGGCCGGGAACATGAAACGCAGCAAACCGCATTGCTCGAGCATGCGGAAGCTCTTCAGACCGTGGCCGGCCAGGAACAGCTTCAGCGACTCGTCGAACAGACGCGCCGGCGCCGCGTCGGCGAGCAGCGGCCCGAGGTCGTCGAACGGCGCCGACGCGGCCGCATCGATACGGAAATTCAGCTTGGCGGCCAGGCGAACGGCACGCAGCATACGGACCGGATCTTCGCGATAACGCGTTTCCGGGTCGCCGATCAGGTGCAGCACCCGGTCTTGCACGTCCTGTACGCCGCCGACGTAGTCGCGCACCGAGAAATCGCTGATGTCGTAGTACAGCGCGTTGACACGAAAGTCGCGGCGCACCGCGTCTTCCTCGATCGTGCCCCAGACGTTGTCGCGCACGATGCGGCCGTCGACGACGTGGCGATCGCCATCGTTGGCGACGCCCTCCTCACCGGTGCCGCGGAAGGTCGCCACCTCGATGATTTCCGAGCCATAGACGACATGCGCCAGGCGAAAGCGGCGACCGATCAGGCGGCAGTTGCGAAACAGCTTCTTGACGTCTTCGGGCGTCGCATTGGTAGCGACGTCGAAATCCTTCGGATGGCCGCCAAGCAGCAGATCGCGCACAGCACCGCCAACCAGGTAGGCGGCGTAGCCAGCCTCGTTGAGCCGATAGAGCACACGCAACGCCGCCTTGCTGATGTTCTTGCGCGAAATCACATGCTGCTCGCGCGGAATGATGCGTAACGCAGACGTGGCGTCGTTCTCGTTCCTTGCTTTCAAGTTCAAGCGATGTGGATCCTTGCAACCATGAAGACGGGCCCCTGAGCCCCGAAAGAGATGGCTCCCGGTGCGCGCCAGAGGCGTTGCCGGGGGCCTTTTTAGGTTCGTTCCGCAACGCCTACGGGCATTGCCGGGCCGAACATTTCCGTTATACTACCGCGCTCCGGTGCATTTCGCTCCCTTCGTCTAGTGGCCTAGGACACCGCCCTCTCAAGGCGGGAACACGAGTTCGAACCTCGTAGGGAGCGCCACATCCCGGCCTGGCACGGGCCAAGAGCTTCAAAAAGGCGCGCCGCCACATGACCTTTGTCGTTACCGACAACTGCATCAAGTGCAAATACACCGACTGTGTCGAAGTCTGCCCGGTCGATGCCTTCCACGAAGGCCCCAACTTCCTGGTGATCAATCCGGACGAGTGCATCGACTGCACCTTGTGCGAGCCGGAATGCCCGATCAACGCGATCTATCCGGAAGATGATGTGCCCGCCGGGCAAGAAGGCTTCGTCGCACTGAACGCCGAACTGGCCCGCGACTGGCCGGTCATCACCGAGCGTAAGGACGGCCTGGCCGACGCCAAGGAGTGGGAGAACAAGCCGGATAAGCTGGGCTTGCTACAGCGCTAAAAGCAGGAGAGAGTGATTAGGAGTGAGGAGTGAGATAAGAGCCGGCATCGTTGCCAGCGGACTTCTGACTGAACCTACTCTTGCAAATCATTAAAGCCGAGCCTCTGCTCGGCTTTTTTCGTTTCTGGTCGCCGAATAAAAAAGCCGGGCATGTGCCCGGCTTTTTTAGCGCTGATCAGAGAAAAAGCGCGGCTACGCCGCTCTCTCTCACTCCTCACTCCTAATCACTCACTACTAGCCTTACTTGGCGCCCATGCGCGACTTGAGCGTGTCGATAACCTTGGACACCGCGCCGGCATCGCCCTGTGCGCGCACTTCGGCGGCGGTCTCGCCACTTGCGGACACGACCAACTGCACCTGGTGCGGCTTGGCGCCCGGGGCGCTGGACGAATCGGCTGCGCCGTTGTCCGACTTGCCGTGGAACAAGCGGCCAATGAAGCCACGCTTGGGGGCCGGATTGTCCGAGGCAACCACGCTCAGCGTGTAGCTGTGCGTTGCGTCGTCATGCGAGAGCACCTGGCCGATATCGCCGTGCTCCAGCGCCTGACCCACGCGCTGATAGGTCGCATCGACCGTATCGGTCATCACGAAGCCGTCAGCGATCACGCCGCCGCCCGGACCAAACTTGGCAGTGGCGCCATTGGGCGTCGGGGCGTTGGCGCCCGGCTCCGGAATCACCAGCGCGGCGCTGGTCGAGGGCGTATCCAGGCCCGGCGGAATCTCCAGCGGCGACTCCTGCTTGGCGGTCTCCCACTGTTTGTGCGAACGAAACATGCCGCAGCCGGACAACAGCAAGGCAGACATCGCCAGGATCGGCAGGGCCACAACGAGCGGGGTTTTCTTCATGAAGTCGGGTTCCGGTAAAAGTTTTTTATATCGAGCAGGAGATTCAGGCGGCATCCGCCAAGGATGCCAGACCCGCCAGTGCCGCGAGTATGCGTGCACGGTCGGGGCCGTCTTCCAATTCGACCAAAGGCAGGCGTAAACCCGCGGTGCCCAGCCCCAGCGAAGGCAGCCCTGCCTTGACGGCGATAGGGTTGGGCGCACAGTTAAGCGCTTCGATCAGCGGCATCAGCCCGGCATTGTGACGCTCGGCGGCCATCTTGTCGCCCCGGGTCGCCGCGTCGCAGAACGCGCGGAACGCCTTGGGTACAAGATTGGCCACTACCGAGATCACCCCCGCCGCGCCGCCCAGCATGGCCTTGCAGGCCGTACCGTCGTCGCCGGTGAGATAGACGAAATCCGGGCGCACAAGTTCCGAGATCGCACGAATGCGTTCATCGGAACCCACCGCTTCCTTGATGCCGATGATCCCCGGATGCTCGCGCAGACCGGCCACGGTGGCCGGAAGCACGTCGCAGCCGGTCCGGCTGGGAACGTTATAGAGCACCACCGGCAGGCCACCCTGCTCGGCCACTTCCAGAAAATGGCGACGCAGGCCTTCCTGGGTGGGGCGCACGTAATAGGGGGCCACCACCAGGGCGGCATCGGCGCCTAGTTCCCGGGCGCGACGAGTCAGCGCCACGGTCTTGCTGGTCGCCGCCTCGCCAGTACCGGCAAGCACGGGAATACGTTTGGCGACGCGTTCCACCGCGTAGCTCAACAGCTGCTCGTACTCGTGATGGTCGAGCATATGCGCTTCGCCGGTGGAACCGGCGACCACCACGGCTTCGGTGCCGCCCGCGATCTGATAATCGAGCAGGCGACCGAAAGCGGGCAGATCAAGTGCACCGTCCGCCGTAAACGGCGTCACCAGCGCACAGATGCTTCCACGAATGTTCAAGGCTGACTCCGCCTAAATCCAAGCCATGCATGTTACTTGCGGGCTTGCTGGGGCGGCAAGTAAGCTGGTTGGACGCCCTTAAGTCATGCCGCGTCGAGCGGGAGAACAGCACTTGAACCGTCCCTCCACGCGTACCGGCAACGATCATCAGCTGCTGATCCAGACGCTTACCCCTGCCTCCCGTACGCCGCTGCAGGCCCTGGCCCGCCGCATCACCGATGCCGGCTGCAACCTGGCCGATGCCCGGGTGTCGAGCCTGGGCCCGGACACCTCCATCACCGTGTTGGCGACCGGCGCCTGGGATGCGATCGCCAAGCTGGAGACCGCGCTGGCCAAGCTGGCGCGGGAAGAAGACTGGCATCTGAGCCACTACCGCACCGGCCAGGGCGAGGACGACGCCGATGCGCAGCTGCTGCCCTATCTGGTCGAGGTGATCTCGATGGATCGGCCGGGCATCCTGGCCAAGATCGTGGAATTTTTCGATCGCCGCGCGATCAGCGTCGAACAGTTGAGCTCGATGCGCTACCGCGCCATGCAGACCGGCACCGCGATGTTCCAGGCGCAGATCACCATCGGCATTCCGGCCCAGACGCATATCGCCGCCTTGCGCGACGATTTCCTGGAGTTCTGCGACGGCCTGAATCTGGACGCCATCATGGACCCGGTGAAGTTCTGAGAATGCTCCCAGGCTGATCGCTCCGCAAGGGCTGTTATCTGTTCCATATCGCGCTAGTCTTTGCCCCAAGGCATCACACAGGAGGGGCGCGCATGCGGGTCCGAAGATCGAGCGAGATCTATCGCACGATGTCCAACACCCTCCCGCGCCATCGACTCCGTCGTCACGATGTCTTTTCTCTGATTTATACACATAGCCGTGGCCGCCCCAGGCCGCGCAGGAGAATCCATGCCTGAAATCGGCAAGAAAGTACCCAAGCTGAAAGCTCTTACCGGCGACGGTAGCGAACTGAAGCTCGACAGTCTCAAAGGAAAGTGGGTGGTGGTTTATTTCTACCCCAAGGACAGCACACCCGGTTGCACCACGGAAGCGAAAGACTTCCGCGATCTGTATCCGAAGTTCGTCAAGCGCAACGCCCAGATCGTTGGCGTGTCGCGCGATTCGGTGAAGTCCCATGCCAACTTTGCCGCCAAGCAGGAGCTGCCGTTCCCGCTCGTTTCCGACCCCGACGAAACCTGGTGCCAGGCCTTCGATGTGATTCATGAGAAGGTGCTGTATGGAAAACGTCACATGGGTGTCGTACGAAGTACCTTCCTGATCGACCCTGAAGGCAAACTCGTGAATGAATGGCGTCAAGTGAAAGTCCCCGGCCACGCGCAAGCTGTGCTCGACGCAATCCCGGCGAAGTGACCCAACGGCATCGTCACTTCCCGTTCCACCGGCCCGCTGCCCGCGGGCCGACTGGCCACCATGGCCAGAAACACGCGACGATTCCGCCGCGATTCCTCCAACTGCGACTTAAGCGAGGCACTTCCGCATGACCGGAAGCAAGCGCATTTACGCTCTCGACACCAACGTTCTGCTGCACGACCCCACGTCGCTGTTCCGTTTCGAAGAACACGACGTGTTCATTCCGATGACAGTTCTGGAGGAGCTGGACGAAAAGAAAAAAGGCGCCTCGGAAGTTTCCCGCAACGGCCGCCAGGTCAGCCGGTTTCTCAATGAGCTGATCGTCCGTGGCAACGGCCACGGCATCAGCAACGGCCTGGAACTGACCAACCCGGAAGGCGTCACGCTCAAACGCGGCGGCGCGGTGGGGCGATTGTATTTTCAGCAACGCACCAGCAACGGACACGGCAAGGCGGATAATCAGATCCTGTCCGCGGTGATCGAGCTGCAGGAGCAGAACCAGGATCGATCGGTCATCCTGGTGACGAAAGACATCAACCTGCGCATCAAGGCCAAGATCTATGGCATCGACGCAGAGGACTATGAAAACGATCGCGCGCTCGACGATTTCGCCCTGCTCTATACCGGCGCCACCGAGCTGGGCGAGGATTTCTGGGACAAGCATCCGGAAGTTCAATCGTGGAACGAACGAGGCCGTACGTTCTACAAAGTCGATCGCCACGAAAGCGAAGACTGGTACGCCAACCAGTGTCTGTTCCTGCCTGGGGAAAACGCCGTCGAACTTCGCGTGCTGCATGTCGACGATGTCAAAGCCACCCTGGTGTTGCTGGACGATCACAGCCACGCCAATCACAGCGTCTGGGGCATCGCCGCGCGCAACCGCGAACAGAACTTCGCACTGAACGTGCTGATGGATCCCGATGTCGATTTCGTCACCCTGCTCGGCACGGCGGGCACCGGCAAGACGCTACTCGCGCTGGCCGCCGGCCTGGCTCAGGTGATGGATCAGCAGCGCTATCGCGAAATCATCATGACGCGTGCCACGGTGTCGGTCGGCGAGGACATCGGTTTTCTGCCGGGTACCGAAGAAGAAAAGATGACGCCGTGGATGGGGGCGCTTACCGATAACCTCGAAGTGCTGGCCAATCCGGAAGAAGGCGGCAGCTGGGGCCGTCAGGCGACCAACGACCTGCTGGCATCACGCATCAAGATCCGTTCGCTCAACTTCATGCGCGGACGGACCTTTCTGTCGCGTTATCTGATTATCGATGAAGCGCAGAACCTGACGCCCAAGCAGATGAAGACCTTGATCACGCGTGCCGGCCCGGGTACCAAGATCGTTTGCCTGGGTAACGTCGAGCAGATCGATACGCCTTATCTGACTGAGACGACGTCGGGTTTGACGTATGCGGTGGACAGGTTCAAGCATTGGGAGCATTCGGCGCATATCACGTTGCGGCGTGGTGAGCGGTCGAGGTTGGCGGATTTTGCTTCTGAGGCTTTGTGAGTTTGGGGCCGGGGCGGCTTTCACCGTTCCGGCTTTTTAGATGACAGGGAAGACCGGCTTGCGCCTGTACAGAAAGCCAAATGTTGATAGCAGCATCTATCACCACTGATGCCACTGGGTCCCGGCCTGCGCCGGGATGACGATCAAAAGGTAGGTATTCGGTAGTCACCTTACCTACTCGTCATTCCGGCGCAGGCCGGAACCCAGTGGAGATCACGCCATGGAAAGGCGGCAACCTTGTGTTTACATGATGGCGAGCCGGCGCAATGGCACGCTTTATATAGGCGTGACCAGCGATCCGATCAAACGCGTCTGGCAGCATAAGAACAACGTTGCCGATAGCTTCAGTCGACGCCATCGAGCGCATACGCTCGTCTGGTATGAACTGCACGAAACCATGGAATCTGCGATCCTGCACGAGAAACGACTCAAGAGTTGGCACCGTGTATGGAAGGCTTGCCTGATTGAAGGCGAGAATCCGGAGTGGACCGATCTTTATTCGACACTGATGCCACTGGGTTCCGGCCTGCGCCGGAATGACGAGTAAGTAAGCTGACCGCAATTCAATTTCAAATCCCCCATGCCTAGAACTTCCCCACCCATCGCCCTAACCATCGCCGGCTCCGACTCAGGCGGCGGCGCCGGTATCCAGGCCGATCTGAAAACCTTCCACGCTCGTGGCGTGCACGGCCTGTCCGTCATCGCCGCCATCACCTCGCAAAACACCCGCGGCGTCACCGCAGTGCATGCCGTACCGCAGGCACATATCCGCAGCCAGATCGCTGCCGTGTTCGACGACTTCCCCATCGGCGCCGTAAAGACCGGCATGTTGGGCAGCGCCGCCATCACCCGACTGGTCGCGCAAGAGATACAGCGGCGGCAGCCGGCATGGCTGGTGGTCGATCCGGTGATGATCGCCACCAGCGGTGCGCGTCTGCTGGACGAGGACGCCGTCGAAGCGATGGTCCAGGAACTGATTCCGCTGGCGGACATCCTGACCCCCAACATTCCCGAAGCCGAAGCCCTGCTCGGCTGGTCGATTCGCAAGCCGGCGGATTTCGATCGTGCCGGCCTGGCGCTGCTCGAACTTGGCGCCAAGAGCGTGCTACTCAAGGGCGGCCATGCCGGCGGTCGTACGGTCATCGACCACTTTTACGACGCGCGCGGGGTACTCGAACTCCACCACCCCCGGCTCAAGCTCGAAGGCCATGGCACCGGCTGCACCCTGGCCTCGGCCGTGGCAGCGGAGCTGGCGAAGGGGCGCACGCCCCGCTCAGCGGTGCGAAGCGCGGCGACCTACGTCCACCAGGCTCTGCAGCGTGCCTATCGCCCGGGAGGCGGAAGCGTCCACGTCCTGGGACACTGAACGGCCTGCGACATCGTTGAATCCGCCCCCTTGTCCGGGCGGAGTAGAATAGCCATCTATCCGTCGCCCCCTGGCCTGGTCCCACTGATGCTTTCGCCCCGACTCATCCTGTTGATCGTCTTCGCGCTGTTTGTTCTGTGCGTGCTGCTGGTGCACCTGCGCGGACGGGCGCGACTGCGCTTCGATCGCCAGCTGGTGGATCACTCGGCGATCTTTGCGCCGTACAACCTGCTGATGTACGCGTTCTCCGCCGTGCCGGCACGCCCTATTCTGGATCGCCGCGGCTTTCCCCAGCTCGATCTATTGCAGGCCAACTGGCAGACCATTCGCGAAGAGGCGATGCATCTTTTCGACGAGGGCTATATCCGCGCTGCCGAAAAGCACAACGACGCCAGCTTCAACAGCTTCTTCAAGCAGGGCTGGAAACGTTTCTACCTGAAGTGGTACGGCGAGCCGTTGGCCTCGGCCGAATCGCTATGCCCGAAGACGGTCGAACTGCTGCGCTCGATTCCCAGCGTCAAGGCGGCGATGTTCGCGTTGTTACCTCCGGGCAGCAAACTCAATCCGCACCGCGATCCATTCGCCGGCTCATTGCGCTATCACCTGGGCCTGATCACGCCCAACTCCGATAACTGCCGCATCATCGTCGACGACCAGGAACATGTCTGGGGCGACGGCAAGGATGTGGTGTTCGACGAGACCTATGTGCACTGGGCGGAGAACCGTAGCGACCAGACCCGCGTGATTTTGTTCGCCGACGTGGAGCGCCCGCTGCGCACGCGTTGGATGAATACGATCAATCACCGCGTCGGCGCCTTCATGGGCAAGATCACCGCCTCGCCCAATACCGAGTCGCCAGAAGAGAAAATCGGCTTCGTCAACCAGATGTTCGCCTTGAATCAGCGTAGCCGCGAACGTAGCCGCGCGTTCAAGAAAAAATATCCGAAGCTTTTTCGTGTGGCGAAGTACGCCGGTATTGTCTTGGTGATCTGGCTGGTGTTCCTGGCGCCCTACCCGTTCTTTCGCTGAGACGGTCACGTTTCACGTGAGTCGTGCGTCCTGGGACTATCCACCCTAGGAGTACCTGATGGACGCGCAAACCGCATTATTCCAACAGCACCGCCCACGCCTGTTCGGGCTGGCTTATCGGATGCTCGGCACGCCAGGTGACGCGGAAGACGTGCTGCACGATGCGTGGCTGCGCTGGCATGAACAGGACACCGCGCTGCTGGACGACCCCGAAGCCTGGCTGGTCACGGTCACCACGCGGCTGGCGCTGGACCGCCTGCGTCGCGCCAAGACCGAGCGCCAGCACCATGTCGGCCCCTGGTTACCCGAGCCGCTGATCGCCGAAGAGGAAGAACCGCAGACCAGAGCCGAACGCGGCGAAAGCCTGCAGATATCCTTTCTATTGATGCTGGAGCGACTGAGCGCCGAGGAACGGGCTGCCTTTCTGCTGCACGACATCTTCGACTACAGCCATGCCGAGGCGGCCGCCATGCTCGGCATCGCCGAAGACGCCTGCCGACAACGTGCACATCGCGCGAAACAGCGCCTGCGTGAGGGTCGCCCGCGTTTCACCCACGCACCCGAAGCGCAGCAACGTTTGCTGGAAAAGTTCATGCAGGCCATGCAGCAACCCACGCCCGATGTGCTCAAGAGCCTGTTCGCCGACGATGTGATGATGCTGGCCGACGGCGGTGGCCGCGCCACCGCTGCGCTGCGTCCGTTGCAAGGTAGCGACCGCGTCGCCCGGCTCTATACGCAGATCGCCGCGCGCTATCAGACAGTGGAGGCGGTACACCGCCTGCAGTGGCTCAACGGTGCTCCGGCCCTGCTGACCTGGGTCGAGGGCGAACTGGCCACGGTGATGTGGATCGAAACCGATGGGGAGCAGATCGTGGCGATCCAGTCCCTGCGCGACCCGCTCAAACTGGCCCGGCTGAAAGCTGTCACGCCCAGCCCGGGTCGTGCGTCCTAGAGATGAAGCCAAGCACTTTGGCCCCACAACTCACAGGAGACATCCCATGTCCAAGCGCCTCGACTACAACAAATTTCCCAGCATTCTCAAGCCTTTGTTCGCCATGGCCGGACAGCTGCGTCATAGCGGCCTCGAGCAGCCGCTGATCGAACTGGTGCTGCTGCGCGTATCGCAGATCAATGGCTGCGCTTTCTGCATCGACATGCACACCAAGGATGCGCGTGCGGGAGGTGAAACCGAGCAACGCCTGTACCTGGTGCAGGTCTGGCGCGAGGCCGCCTCGATGTACAGCGAGCGCGAGCGTGCCGCCCTGGCCTGGGCCGAGGCCGTGACGAAACTCGGCGAGCACGGCGTGTCCGACGACGTCTACGAGCAGGCCACCGCTGCATTCAGCGACGAGGAACTGGTCCATCTCAATATGGCGGTGGTGATGATCAACAGCTTCAACCGCTTCGGCATCACCTTCCAGTCCGAACCCGGGCACTACCAGCCGGCGCAGGCCAAGCTCGCTTCCTGATCGTTACGCAAAGAAAAACCCCTCCGCATACGGAGGGGTTTTTTATGGGTGAAACCTGGGATCAGGCGGCTTTGACGCGCTTGACGATCGCCTCGCCAAAGCTTTCCGTGCTGCCCTTGCCACCGAGGTCCGGCGTGACGTGGTCACGGTCGTTGGCCATGGTGTCGCGGATGGCAGCGCGGATCTTGCTGCCCTTCTCGACCATCCCTAAGTGATCGAGCATGTCGGCGGCAGCCAGCAGCAGCGCGCACGGGTTGGCGATGCCCTTGCCGGCGATGTCCGGAGCAGAGCCGTGCACAGCCTCGAAGATCGCTGCGCTCTCGCCGATGTTGTCGCCCGGTGCGAGACCGAGGCCGCCGACCAGGCCGGCGCAAAGATCAGAAAGAATGTCGCCGAACAGGTTGGTGGTGACGATCACGTCGAACTGCTCGGGCTTCATCACCAGCTGCATGCAGGTGTTGTCCACGATCATTTCGTTGAACTCGATCTGCGGATATTCCTTCGCCACTTCACGCGCGATATTCAGGAACAGGCCCGAACTCGTCTTCATGATGTTGGCCTTGTGCACCGCCGTGACCTTCTTGCGGCCCTTCTTGACGGCCATCTCGAAGGCATAGCGCACGATGCGCGTGCTGCCCTTGCGGGTATTGCGAATGATCGACTGCGCCGTCTCGCCGTCTTCGGACAGCGTCTGACCCTCGGCCAGATATGCGCCTTCGGTGTTCTCGCGCACGGTGATGATGTCGATATTGTCGTAGCGCGCCTTGGTGCCCGGGAAGCTGATCGCCGGACGCACGTTGGCGTACAGATCGAAATGGCGACGCAAGGTCACGTTGATCGAGGTAAAGCCACCGCCGATTGGCGTGGTCAGCGGCCCCTTGAGCGCCACCTTGTGCTTGGCAATCGCCTCCAGCGTGGCGGCCGGCAACAAATCGCCGTGCTTGTCGAGCGCGACCATGCCCGCTTCGACAACGTCATAGTTCAGGCCGGTGTCCAGGGCATCGAGAACGCGCAACGTGGCATTCATGATCTCCGGACCGATACCGTCGCCCGGGATCACGGCAATGGTTTTGCTCATCGGGGGAACTCCTCAAACGGAAGGGGGAAGCTGATCAGGCGGCAAAGGCCTCAGGCGCCTGCATAACCTGCCGATTATCGCCGATGCGCCTGCGCCGTAACAGTGCGGACGCATGCTGAGGCGTTGCAAATCCTCGTATGCAGCGTCAAGCAAACTCGAACGCCCCCTATTGGAGCCCCGGATAAACTCAGTTTTTCTTATCGTCATCCCGGCGCAGGCCGGAATGACGACTAGGAGGTTATTTCGAGACCACCTTGAGTCGCGATCAGCCGTGACGCAACCGTGCTGTCGCGACTGAAGTCGCTCCTACAGTTCCTATGAAGCCCTCAGGCGTGATCGGCGCAATTTTCCGCGCCAGCGGCCGTACCGCCTTCCAACTGATCCAGGAAATCCACGCCACGGCGCAGATGAGGGATCACGATCGACCCACCCACCACCAGCCCGACGCTGAAGGTTTCGAAGAACTCTTCCCGGGTCACGCCGGCCTCGACGCACTGGGCAATGTGGTAGCTGATGCAGTCGTCGCAGCGCAGCACCATCGAAGCGACCAGGCCCAACAGTTCCTTGGTCTTCACGTCCAGGGCGCCGGGCTTGTAGGTCTGCGTGTCCAGCGCGAAGAAACGGCGGATGACCTGATTGTCTTCGCCCAGGATCCGCTCGTTCATGCGTTGGCGGAAGGCAGTGAACTCGGCGACGCGATCCTTGCTCATGCAGCCTGCCCCAGCAGTTCGGCCAGCTTGCCGCTACGGTCGGCCGCCACCAGGTCGTCAAAGCCACCGACGTGCTGATCGTTGACGAAGATCTGCGGCACCGTACGGCGGCCGCCACTGCGCGCCAGCATGGCGTCGCGTTGTGCCGGGTCGGTGTCGATACGCACTTCGCTCCACTCCAGCCCCTTGGACTTGAGCAGGTTCTTGGCAGCGACACAGTAAGGGCAAACCGCGGTCGAATAGACCTCAATCTTGGTGGACACGACGCACACTCCGGAAGAGCTGTAGATACCCCGCTTTATGGGGCAAAAAGGGCAAAAATCAACCCGGCGGCGGCTGAACCGTTACGCCGAGCAGCTGTCTCAAATGGTATTGTCGCTCACCTATGCGCATGGCACCACGCTACCTGACCGTACGACTTCTTACGACCCTGATCTGCGCCGGCCTCGCCCTGAGTGCCGGTGCCCAGGAGGATCCCACGCGCCTGCCCGACCTGGGCAGCTCGGCCAACGCCCTGATCTCCCCGCAGGAGGCCCAGGACTACGGCGCGGCCATGTTGCGGCAGATGCGCGCACTGGACATGGTCATCGACGACGCCATGCTCGACGACTATATGAACGACCTGGGTCACCGCCTGGCTGCCAATAGCGCCAAGCCCAAGGATCATTTCTCGTTCTTTATCGTCAAGGACCCGGTGATCAACGCCTTTGCGGCGCCCGGCGGCTATATCGCGGTCAACTCCGGCCTGATCGTCATCACCCGCAGCGAAAGCGAGCTGGCCGGGGTGATTTCTCACGAAATCGGTCATATCACCCAGAACCATCTGGAGCGCGCCTTCGAAGCATCAAAAAAAGACGCCCCGCTGCTGGCCCTGGTACTGCTCGGCGCGATCGCCGCCGGTGCAGGCGCCGGAGCAGGCGACGGCGCCGCGGCGGTGCTCGCCGGCGGCCAGGGGTTGATCATGCAGCGGCAGATCAATTTCACCCGCAAGGACGAGGTCGAAGCCGATCGCGCCGGCATCCAGACGCTGTCCAATTCAGGCTATGACCCGAACGCGATGGCCGATTTCTTCGAGCGCATGCAGGACACCATGCGCGTCGGTTCGGGTGGCGACCGCGACGTGCCCGAGTTCCTGCAGACCCATCCGGTCACGCTATCGCGCATCAGCGACGCCAAGTCGCGCGCCGGCACGTTGATCGCCCAGCAAAAGCTGAAACCCACCCATACCACCCTGGTCAAGGATCAGTGGGAAAAATCCACCGCGCCGATCATCTACGTGAAGGACCCGACCACCCTGCTCAAGGGTTCGTCCAAGACCGATCTGGACACCTACCTGCTGATGCGCGAGCGCATTCGCGTGCTGTCCGGCGATGCCTTGCAGCTGAGCACCTACTACGGTGACAATCTTGCCAGGGACAAGACATTCGATACCCCGGAAAACCATTACGGTTACGCGCTCTCGTTGACCCGCAGTGGCCGCGGCACGCTGGCTGCCGAGCAGATGCAGAAGCTGCTCAAGACCTATCCGGGTAATCAGATCCTGCAGATCGGCCTGGCCGACGCGTACCTGCAATCGGGCCAGCGGGGTGCGGCCTTGTCGCTGTATGCCGAACTCAACCGGCTATCGCCACGCAACCGCGCGATCGCGCTGGGCTACGCGCAGGCGCTGGTGGCCGGCAACAGCGACGATGCCATCCAGGCGGCCAATATGTTGCGCCCGATGCTGGACGATACCGATGAGCCGACGGTGTATCGCACCTACGCACGCTCCAGCGAAAAAGCCGGCGACCCCGTCCGGGCCGGCGAAGCCTATGCCGATGCCAGCTACCTGTCGGGGCGCCCGTTCGACGCCATGGAGCAGCTCAAGCGCCTGCTCAAGCGCCCGGATCTCGACTACTACGCCCGGGCCCGTATCCAGGCCCGGATTACCGAGCTCACCCCGCTGGTGATGGAGCTGCGTAAACGCCGGGTACAGACCGAAGACAACCCTTCCGGACGCGATCAGCAGCTGAACTGACCCACTGAGCTCGGAAAACCCCAAAAACGGAATCGTTACCCAGCCTCAAAATCTGCTTATTTTTGTCAAAAAGTGCCGCTTGTCATTGTCGCGTAACATTGGATCGTTGCAATAATTGCGTCATAGGCCTCTCAAGCGGATCACCAGCGTGCATAAACGCATACTTATCGTCGAAGACGAAGCCTCGATCCGCGACATGGTCGCCTTCGCCCTGCGCAAGGCTGGCATGGACGCGGCTCACGCCGCCGATGCCCGCGCTGCCCAACTGGCGATAGCCGAACAAGTCCCCGATCTGATCCTGCTCGACTGGATGCTCCCGGGCACCAGCGGCCTGGAGCTGGCTCGCCGCCTGCGCAAGGAAGAGCTCAGCCGCGAAATCCCGATCATCATGCTCACCGCCCGCGGCGAGGAAATGGACCGGGTGAACGGGCTGGAGGCCGGCGTGGACGACTACGTGGTCAAGCCCTTCTCCACCCGCGAGCTGGTCGCCCGTATCAAGGCGGTGCTGCGTCGCAGCCAGGGCGACGACGGCTCGGGCCTGGTCGAACTGGGCGGCCTGCGCATCGATGGGCCGGCCCATCGCGTGTTTGCCGGCGACGACGCCGTGCCGATCGGTCCGACCGAATACCGCCTGCTGTATTTCTTCATGACCCATCCCGAGCGCGTGTACTCGCGCGCGCAGCTGCTCGACCATGTCTGGGGCGGCAGCGTGTATGTGGAGGAGCGCACGGTCGACGTGCACATCCGCCGTCTGCGCAAGACGCTCGAACCGTGGAAGCTCGATGACATGGTGCAAACCGTGCGCGGTGCCGGCTATCGCTTCTCCGCCAACACCTGAGGGCGGCGCTGCCGTGCCGGCTCGCTCGACTCGGCAGCTTGCTTTCCTTGAGTGCACTGCCGATGCTTGAGCGTCCCAAGCCCAGGCAGCGCTACATGCTCGAACCCGCCCATCGCTGGAAACTTGCCATAGCACTGGCCGCTGCGTTGTTTTTCGGCGGCGCGATCGGCTGGTTCACGGGCGGGCATGTCGCAACCGGCGTGGCTATTGTCGCTATTGCGGAAATCGTCTTTTTGCTGACTCGAATTCGTCATGAAACACAGCTCATGATGACATCTGTCCCCGGCATCAGCCCTTTGCAGCATGACCGTTTCATGACGCGTTCTCGTCGTATCGCCTCCAGTTTGCGTGATCTACGCAGCGCCGCCGGCAGCCTTCCGGATGCCGTCGTGTTGCTGGACGGTCATCAACATGTCCGCTGGTTCAACCACGCGGCGGAGGACCTGCTTGGCCTGCGCCGCCCGCATGACCGCGGCGCGGACCTGCATCAGCGCCTGAGCACTACCGAACTGGCCGGTTGGCTGGAAGACGGCGCGCACGAGCCGCTTAACGACGTCGCGGCTCCAGGCCACCCCAACCGCCATATCAATGTGACGCTGCTGCCGTTCGGTAGTAACCAGCGTCTGTTGCTGGCGCGCGATATCAGTCACATGACGCGGCTGGAACAGATTCGCCGCGACTTCGTCGCCAACGTCTCGCACGAACTGCGTACGCCGCTGACGGTGATCCACGGCTATCTCGAATTGATCGATCCGGAAGACGTGCCGGAACTGGCACCGGTGCTCGGCGAAATGCGTGCGCAGTCCAAGCGCATGGGCCAGATCGTCGAAGACCTGCTCACGCTGTCGCGCCTGGAAACGCAGGAGCACATCAGCGAAGAACGCGTGCCGATGACGCCGTTGATGGCGACCATCCGCAAGGAAGCCGAAGCGCTCAGCCAAGGCCGGCATCGCATCACGCTCGAGTCGACCGCCGAGGCCGACCTGCTCGGTTCGTCCAAGGATCTGCACAGCGCGCTGTCCAACCTGGTCAGCAACGCCGTGCGCTACACACCCACCGGCGGCAGCATCACCATCCGCTGGCGGCGCACGCCCGAAGGCGCGACCTACTCGGTGACCGACACCGGCTTCGGCATTCCCGCGACGCATCTGGCTCGCCTGACCGAACGCTTCTATCGCGTATCGTCCAGCCGCTCGCGCGACAGCGGCGGCACCGGTCTGGGGCTGTCGATCGTCAAGCACGTGCTGAACCTGCACCAGGCGCGCCTGGACATCCAGAGCGAACCGGGCCAGGGCTCGACCTTCTCGTGCAGCTTCAGCCACGAGCGCCTGCTCAAGCCCGGCGGCAACGACGAGAGCTGACCGTCGCTGAACGGCCATCACGTTTACGGCACTGCGGCATGTACGTGAAAGCTGCTTAGGCCAGAATGGCGTCATGCGCCGTAAACCCGAAACACCCTCGCCCACCGCCGACCGCTCCGCACCTGAGCTCTACCTCAGCCGCGAACTCGCTGCACTGGAATTCAATTTCCGCGTGCTGGCGCAGGCGCGCGACGAACAGATTCCGGTACTGGAACGGCTGCGCTACCTGAGCATCGTCGTCAATAACCTCGACGAATTCTTCGAGGTGCGCGTGGCGATGCTCAAGCATCACCACTATTACGGCTCGGCAGCCCCCGGCCCCGACGGCATTTCCTCGGGGGAGTTGTTGACGCGCATTCGCAAGCGCGCGCTCGAACTGGTGGCCGAGGAGTACATCACCTGGCAGGACGAGCTGGGCCCGGCACTGGCGCGCGAGGACATTCACTTTCTCACGCGCGACCGCTGGAGCGACCGTCAGCGTCGCTGGCTGCAGGGCTATTTCGAAAACGAAGTGATGCCGGTGCTGTCCCCGCTGGGACTGGATCCCGCGCATCCCTTCCCGCGCATTCTCAACAAGACGCTGAACCTTGCCGTGGTGCTGAAAGGCCGCGATGCATTCGGGCGCGAAGGCCATATGGCCTTGCTGCGCGCGCCGCGCTCCTTGCCGCGCATCATCCGCATGCCCGATGAAGTCTGCGATACCGGCGACAACTACGTGTTTCTCGCCGAGTTGCTGCAGGCGTTCGTCGACTTGGTCTTCCCCGGCTTCAAGGTCGCCGGCTCGTATCAGTTCCGCGTCACCCGCAACAGCGAGCTGGTGGTCGAAGAGGCCGAGGTGGACAACCTGGCGCGCGCGCTCAGCGAGGAACTGCTCGGCCGCGGCTATGCGCGGCCGGTGCGGCTGGAGATCGGCAGCGATTGCCCCAAGGCGATCGTGTCCATGCTGACGGCCAACTTCGAACTGGAAGACACCGACGTCTACCGCTGCAACGGCCCGGTCAATATCATTCGTGCCGGCATCATCTACGACCAGCTCGACCGCCCGGAACTGAAGTTCCCACGCTTTACCCCGCAGTTACCGCACGCCTTCGACGACGTCAAATGCAAGTTCGACGTGCTGCGCCAGCGCGATGTCCTGATGCATCACCCCTACGAATCGTTCGCCGTGGTGGTCGACCTGCTGCGGCAGGCGGCGCAGGACCCGAACGTGCTGGCGATCAAGCAGACACTCTATCGCGCCGGCGTGGATACGCCGCTGGTCGACCTGCTGGTCGAGGCAGCGCGCAACGGCAAGGACGTCACCGTAGTGATTGAGCTGCGTGCGCGCTTCGACGAAGAGGCCAACATCCGGCTTGCCACGCGTCTGCAGGAAGCCGGCGTGCAGGTCGTCTATGGCGTGGTCGGATACAAGACCCACGCGAAGGCCCTGCTGATCGTGCGTCGCGAGGGCGACACGCTGCGCCGCTACGTGCACTTGTCCACGGGCAATTATCACCAGGCCAATAGCCGCGCCTATACCGACATCGGCTTGATGACTTCCAACCCGGATATCGGCGAAGACCTGCACAAGATTTTCCAGCAGCTCTCGGGCCTGGGCCCGATGATCGAACTCAAGCGCCTGCTGCATTCGCCGTTCACGCTCTACAAGAGCGTGATGGAAAAAATCGAGCGCGAGACCCGGCACGCGCAGGAAGGCAAGCCGGCCCGCATCGTCGCCAAGCTCAACGCGCTCAACGAGGCGCATGTGATCGAGGCGCTGTATCGCGCGTCGCAGGCCGGCGTGGAAATCGACCTGATCGTGCGCGGTGCCTGCACGCTCCGCCCCGGTCTGCGCGGTGTCTCCGAGCGCATTCGGGTGCGTTCGATCGTCGGGCGGTTTCTCGAACACAGCCGCGTGTACTGGTTTGCCAACGATGGCGCGCCGGAAATCTATTGCGCCAGTGCGGACTGGATGGAACGCAATCTCATGCGCCGTATCGAGATCGCCTTCCCGATCCTCGATCCCGAGCTGGCGGCACGTGTCTACAACGAAACGCTGGCCAATTACCTGAGCGACAACACCCAGGCATGGCTGCTCGGCAGCGATGGGCACTACCAACGTGCACAGCCCGGCGATGCCATACCGCACAACGCGCAGCAGATCTTGCTGGAAAAGATTTGCCCCACGACCAAAGTGTGAGCTTCGTCTTCACTCGCCTACGTGCGAGAATCGGCAACTTGTAGCCACAAGAGCCACGTATGAGCCAAGGCGATCAGATTCAGATCAAAGACGGCGAACTGATCGCCGCCGTGGATATGGGCTCGAACAGCTATCACATGGTGGTGGCGCGGGTGGAACATGGCGAACCCCGCGTGATCGACCGCCTGCGTGAAACCGTGCGCATGGCCGCCGGCCTGCGTGCCGATGGCACCCTGGACGCCGAGCACCGTGCCCGTGCGCTCAACTGCCTCGCGCGCTTCGGCCAGCGCATCGCCGGTGTGCCCTCGATGCGCGTGCGCGCCGTGGCCACCAACTCGGTGCGCCGTCTCGCTTCGCCGCAAGCCTTCCTGACCGCCGCCGAAAGCGCGCTGGGGCATCCGGTGGAAATCGTCTCCGGCCGCGAAGAAGGCCGCCTGATCTTTCTCGGCGCCTCGCACGACCTGCCCTCTTCACGCGAAAACCGGCTGGTGATCGACGTCGGCGGCGGCAGTACCGAATTCATCATCGGCCGCGGCCTGGCGCCAATGCAGACCGAAAGCGTGCAGGCCGGCTGTATCGCCTCCACCATGCGTTTCTTCCCTGGCGGCAAGCTCAATCGCAAGCGCTGGCAGAAGGCGCTGGGCGAGATTGGCGTGCTGCTGCAACAGTTTGCCGAGGAATACCGCGAGGCGGGCTGGCTCGACGCCTATGGCTCATCAGGCACCGCCAAGGCCATCGGCTCGGTAGTCCAGGCCATGAAGTTTTCCGATGACGGCATCACGCCGGCCTCGCTGGCTTCTTTGCGCGAGGCTTTGCTCGCCCAAGGCCAGATCAGTGCCTTGAAGCTGCCCGGACTGGCCGAGGACCGTGCGCCGGTATTGGCCGGTGGCGTAGTGATTTTCGAGGCCGCGTTTGCCGCGTTGGGTATCGAGCGCATGCGCATCTGCGAAAGCTCGATGCGCGAAGGGCTACTATGGGATCTGCTTGGCCGTGCCGGTGGCAGCGATCCGCGTACGGCCAGCATCGATGCGTTGGCGGCGCGGTATGGCGTGGACCGGGCGCAGGCGCGGCGCGTCGAGTCGACTGCGCTGCTGTTGTTCGACCAGGTGGCCAAGGCGTGGAAGCTCGACGGCGAGGCGCGCGAATGGCTTTCCTGGTGTTCGCGCGTGCACGAAATCGGTCTGGCGATTGCCCATAGCCAACACCATCATCACGGCGCCTATATCCTGCGTCACGCCGACCTGGCCGGCTTCTCGCGGCAGGAGCAGCAATTGCTTGCGGCGGTCGTGCAATCGCATCGGCGCAAACCGGACAAGGCGCTGTTCTCGGCATTGCCCCAGCGCTATCGCGTGCTGGCCCGCCATGTCACGGCCCTGCTACGCCTGGCAGTGCTGTTCCGCCGCGCGCGGCGCGCCGAATCCCTGCCACAGATGCGCCTGGCCGCGACCAGTCAGCGCTTGCGCCTGAGCCTGCCCGCCGATTGGCTGGAGCAGCACCCGCTGACCGAAGCCGACCTGGAGCAGGAACGTGCGCCGATGGCCGACCTGGGCGCGCGGCTGGAGCTCGACACGTTCTGAGCCGTGCCAACGCGCTCTTAAAGTGCGCTTAAGCCACATCGCGCTCAGTGCCGCGTATCATGGACGGATGTCTCACGCCGCCCGATCCGTTATGCACCGACTCCTGCTTGCCACGTTATCGCTGATGCTGCCGCTTGGCCTGGCCGCGCAAACCGCCAAACCCGCGGCGACCGCCCTCGATACCCAGCCGCATCCGCAGGTGGCGATCCACACCTCACAGGGCGATATCACCCTGGAGCTCTACCCGGACAAAGCGCCGAAAAGCGTGGCCAACTTCCTGCAGTACGTGCGCGATGGCTTCTACAGCGGCACGGTGTTGCATCGCGCCATTCCCGGCTATCTGGTGCAAGGCGGCCTGTATACGCGCGAGTTGCAGCCCAAACGCACGCACTCGGCCATTCCCAGCGAGGCGGATAACGGCCTGTCCAACCTGCGTGGCACCGTGGCGGTGGCGCGAGGTGCGGATCCGAACTCCGGCACGGCGCAGTTCTTCTTCAACCTGGTCGACAACCGTCGGCTGGACTATGCCGGTAACCAGAGCGGCCTGACCTGGGGCTATGCGGTCTTCGGCAAGGTGATCAAGGGCATGGATGTGGTCGACAAGATCGCCGCCCTGCCCACCCGCGGCCAGGGACCGTTTGCCAGCGACGTGCCCAATCCGCTGGTCGTCATCAACAGCGCCAACGTCGTGGGCGAGGAAGCTGCCGCACCCGTTGCCACGCCGGTGACCGCACCGGCCGCCCCGGCATCGACGCCCACGCCGCCACCGCCCGCCAAGAAGCCCGCCAAGACCAAGAGCAAAGGCTAACGGCCGCATGACTACGCTGTTCATCGCCGACCTGCATCTGGACGACGCGCGTCCGCAGATCACCGAGCTGTTCGAACGCTATCTTGCCAGCGACGAAGCACGGCAGGCAGATGCCTTGTACATACTCGGCGACCTGGTCGAAGCGTGGATCGGCGACGACGACGATGCGGAACTGCCGCAACGCATCGCGCGTGCGACACGCGCGCTGAGTGATAGCGGCGTGCCGGTCTACTTCATGGTCGGCAATCGCGATTTCCTGTTGGGCGAGGATTTCGCCAAGCGCGCCGGCCTTACGCTATTGGACGATGGCACCGTGCACGACTTGTATGGCCGTCCGACACTGCTGATGCATGGCGATGTGCTGTGTACCGATGACGTTGCCTACCAGACCGTACGCAAGCAGGTGCGCACGCCCGAATGGAAGGCCAATATTCTCGCCATGCCGCTGGCAGCCCGTCGTGCGTTTGCCGCCAAGGCGCGAGAGGACAGCCGTGCGCATACCGGCAGCACGATGGAAACGATCATGGACGTCAATGCCGATGCCGTCGCGCAGACGATGCGTGCGGCTGGCGTCGATCGGTTGATTCATGGGCATACGCATCGGCCCGCGGTTCATCGGTTCGATGTCGACGGTAAAGCCGCCGAGCGTATCGTGCTGGGGGATTGGTACGAGCATGGGTCGGTGTTGCGTGTGGATGCCGATATGGCGGAGTTGCGTGGGTTGAGCGTGGCGTCAGGCGCGTAACTCGATCGAGCTGACAAACGCTCTGGCAATTGACACGCTGCCTCCATCCTTTGCCTCCTTCCCCTATTCGTCATTCCGGCGAAGGCCGGAATCTATCCCTCAGACCTCGCTCGTCAGACAGGATTTCTCAAGCGAAAGCGCTGAGGAGTAGATTCCGGCCTTCGCCGGAATGACGAGTTGGAGGTGTTGCCAAGCACTCATCCACGCTCCGCCAGATACGCAAAAAGCCCCTCGGGCTTCGTTGTGCGTTCGGTTACGTGACGCTCGGGATTGTGAGGTCCATCCATGGACCTCACCCCTACGCGCTGCGCGCTTCGGGGCCAGCCTTCGGCTGTCCAAAATTGTTCCAGACAAAATTGTCGACTGCGGAGGCAGAATGCCGGAGCGAACATCGGCGCAGCCGATGGCCCGAAGGGTGAGGCACAGGATGTGCCGAATAACCGTGAGGGTTCTTCTTGACCCTCTCTCTCCGCCAGATACGCAAAAAGCCCCTTGCGGGGCTTTTTGCGTATCTGGCGGAGAGAGAGGGATTCGAACCCTCGATAAGGCTTTTGACCCTATACTCCCTTAGCAGGGGAGCCCCTTCGGCCTCTCGGGCATCTCTCCGTTTTTGTTCCGCATCTCTGCGGAGCCGGCAAGGATACTAAACCGGCGCGGTCGAGGTAAAGCTTTTAATGTATGTCAGCGCTCACCTGTGTCACCGGAAGGACCACCTTCGGGATCGTGTTCGTTCTTGATCCGCTGGTAAATCTCTTCGCGATGCACGGCTACGTTTTTGGGCGCGTTGATGCCGATACGCACCTGGTTGCCCTTCACGCCCAAAACGGTGACGGTCACCTCGTCACCGATCATCAAGGTTTCGCCGACCCTACGGGTCAGAATCAACATGTTTGCCACTCCATGAATGCTATGGTCACAGGCCAGCCACCTGCGATGCCTCACCCCTGAGCATCACCGCTGGTAGTTCGACGATTACGACCGTCGAAGGCCCACTGCCTTCCCCGGCGCAACGAGGCGGCGCGTTCCGGGTTAAAGACGCTTCGCCTCGTTGGCCCCACCGCTACCGGCGGGACCAACATTCAAACGATACTAGCCGAGCGGAAGTACCGTGCGCAATGCGTACGGGCCGGTGTAAACCGGCCGTTCACGCTTTGGCGCTACTCAAACGGGCACCGATCCAGTCAGGCAAACCTGCGAGAAGTGCAGGCAATTGTGCCGAATCGTTACCGCCGCCTTGGGCCATATCCGGCCGGCCGCCGCCCTTGCCTTCGATCTGCGCGGCTACGTGGGCAACCACGTCCCCTGCCTTGATCCGGCCCATGGCGCTGCCATGCACGCCCGCCACGAGCGACACACGGCCGTCGGCGGCACCGGCCAAAAGTACTACGCAGTCGGCAAGCTGCTGCTTGAGCTGGTCGACGCTGTCGCGCAGGGCCTTGGCGTCGAAGCCCTCCAGACGGGCCGAAACGACGCGGATACCGTCGACGTTCTTGGCCGAAGCAGCCAGGTCCGCGGTGGCCGAACCGGCCGCCTTGGAGCGCAGGGATTCCAGCTCGCGCTCGAGCCTTTTCTGTTTGTCGAACACCTGGCGCAGCTTCTCCACGGCGTCATCGCCGCTGCTGGACAGCAGTTGCGACAACTCGCCCAGGCGGCGCTCTTCCTCGGCCACATAGGCCAGCGCGCCCGCACCGGTGACCGCTTCGATACGGCGCACGCCGGAGGCGACGCCGGACTCGCTGACGATCTTGAACAAGCCGATGTCGCCGGTACGGCCCACATGTGTACCGCCGCAAAGCTCGGTGGAGAAATCACCCATCTTCAACACACGCACTTCATCGCCATACTTCTCGCCGAACAGCGCGATGGCGCCGAAGTCGATCGCTTCGTCGTAGCCCATGTGATGGATTTCGGCGGTGTCGTTGTGGCGGACTTCTTCGTTGACCATCGCCTCGATCTGCGCGAGTTCGTCGCGGCTGAGCGGTTTGAAGTGCGAGAAGTCGAATCGCAGACGTTCGGGCGCGACTTCCGAGCCCTTCTGTGCGACGTGCTCGCCCAGCAGCTTGCGCAAGGCCGAATGCAACAGATGGGTGGCCGAATGATTGAGCACGATCGCCTGGCGGCGCTTGGCGTCCACATGCGAGGCGACCTCGTCGCCCACGCGCAGCGGCTGGCCGCCATGCCACTGGCCGGCATGACCAAAGAACACACCGCCCATCTTCAGCGTATCGCCTACGTCGAAGCGGCCCGCCGTACTGACCAGCGTACCGATATCACCCACCTGACCGCCGGACTGTGCGTAGAACGGTGTGCGATCGAGAATCACCAGCGCGTCTTCGCCATCGTTCAACTGATCGAACTGCTTGCCGTCGCGCACGATGCCGACGACCTTGCCGCCCTGCGTACTCAGTGCGTCGTAGCCGAGGAATTCGGTGGGTTTGAGCTGGCTGGCCAGCTCGGCAGGCATCAGGCCCTTGGCCTGGAAGTTACTGCCCTTACGGCCGCGTTCCTTTTGTTCTTCCATGGCCTGCTCGAAACCGGCCATGTCGACATCGAGGCCGCGTTCGCGCGCGATATCGGCGGTAAGGTCAACGGGAAAGCCGTAGGTGTCGTACAGGCGGAAGGCGTCGGCACCGGGAATGGTCTTGCCAGACTTGCCGGCCACCTCGTCGAACACGCGCATGCCGTGCTCGAGCGTTTCGCCGAAGCGCTGCTCTTCGGTACGCAAGGCCTCTTCGACAAAGCGCTGCTTGGTGGCAAGCTCCGGATAAGCCTCACCCATTTCCTCGACGAGCGGCTGCACCATCTTCCAGAAGAAGTCGCCACGCACGCCGAGCATCCAGCCATGGCGCAAGGCGCGGCGGATGATACGGCGCAGCACATAGCCGCGGCCTTCGTTGGACGGCAGTACGCCATCGACGATCAGGAACGAGCAGGCGCGGATGTGATCGGCGATCACGCGTAGCGACTTGTTGCCGATATCGGCGGTGCTGGTGAGCTCGGCGGCGACCTTGATCAGGTGCGCGAACAGGTCGATCTCGTAGTTGGAATGCACGTGCTGCAGCACGGCCGCCAGGCGTTCCAGACCCATGCCGGTATCGACGCAGGGCGCCGGCAGCGGCGACAGCGTGCCGTCCGGCGCACGGTCGAACTGCATGAACACCAGGTTCCAGATTTCGATGTAACGGTCGCCGTCTTCATCCGGCGAGCCGGGTGGGCCACCGGCGATCTCCGCGCCGTGGTCGTAGAAGATTTCCGTGCAAGGACCGCAGGGGCCGGTGTCGGCCATCTGCCAGAAGTTGTCCGAGGCGAACGGCGCACCCTTGTTGTCGCCAATGCGCACGATGCGCTCGGCCGGAATGCCGACCTGCTTGTTCCAGATATCGAAGGCTTCGTCATCGGTGTGATAGACGGTCACCCACAGCTTTTCTTTCGGCAGCTTGAAGACGTCGGTCAGCAGCTCCCAGGCGAAGGCGATCGCGTCGCGCTTGAAGTAGTCGCCGAACGACCAGTTGCCGAGCATTTCGAAGAACGTATGGTGGCGGGCGGTATAGCCCACGGCATCGAGGTCGTTGTGCTTGCCGCCGGCACGCAGACAGCGCTGGACGTCGGCCGCGCGTACATAGGACAGCTTTTCGCTGCCAAGAAACACGTTCTTGAACTGCACCATGCCCGAGTTGGTGAACAACAGGGTCGGATCGCTGGAGGGAACCAGCGAGCTGGACGGCACGATGGTATGGCCTTTGGAACGGAAGTAATCGAGGAAAGCGGAGCGGATTTCAGCGGTTTTCATGGATTCGTGGCGTCAAGCTGCGGGGACACGCCATTCGAACGCTCCAGCTTCGAGGATCAGTCGTCTCCGTCGGCTGCGTCGTCCACTTCGGCGTGGGTAACACTCCGTACTGTGGCGGCGGAAAAGCCTCTGCGCAAGAGAAATTGCGCCCGTTTGGCCCGCTCCGACGGGTCCGCCGGGGGTTTTGTGCCGTAGCGCCGATGCAATTGGGTCGCCGCCGAGGCATTCCAGTCGACCTCGGCCTGATCGAGGCATTCGCGGATACGCGCATCGGACAGGCCGTGGCTCTTGAGCTCCGCGCGCAGGCGCTGCGGGCCGTAGCCCTGTCCCACCCGGCTGCGCACCAGCACTTCGGCGAAGCGGTCGTCGTCCTGGTACTGCTGCTCGCCCAGGCGGTCGAGCGCGGCACCGGCTTCGTCGCCCTCGTAGCCGCCCTGGCGCAGCTTCAGGCCCAGTTCGCGACGCGAGTGTTCGCGGCGCGCCAACAGGCCCAGCGCCTTGTCGTAGGCGCTGCGCTTGGGCTTTTTGTCGTCGGGGTTGGAGTCGCGACGCTTCATGACGAAAGGGATTGCAAAGGGATTGCTTGGAGATGGGAGATGGGTGGTGGGGGCGCAAGCCCGAATCATAGAGGCATGTTGAATGCCTCAAGATGCGGTTATCGCGCCCCCGCTACCCGTCTCCCATCTCCAGCGGTCGTCAGGCCGCTTCCCCATCAAACCTCTTCGAGCGCCTCTTCCGAGGCGGCGGAGGCCGCCGGCGAGGCACCCTTGCCGTTGGTCAGCAGACGCACGCGCAGCTCGGCGTCGATCTCATTGGCGATGGCCGGGTTGTCGCGCAGGAACTGGCGGACGTTTTCCTTGCCCTGGCCGATGCGGTCGCCCTTGTAGCTGTACCAGGCGCCGGACTTGTCGATCAGGTTCTGGGCGACGCCCAGCTCGATGATCTCGCCCTCACGCGAGGTGCCCTCGCCGTAGAGGATCTCGAACTCGGCCTGGCGGAACGGCGGCGCGACCTTGTTCTTGACCACCTTGACGCGGGTTTCCGAACCGATCACCTCGTCGCCCTTCTTCACCGCGCCGATGCGGCGGATATCCAGGCGCACCGAAGCGTAGAACTTCAGCGCGTTACCACCGGTGGTGGTTTCCGGGCTGCCGAACATCACGCCGATCTTCATGCGGATCTGGTTGATGAAGATCACCAGGCAGTTGGACTTCTTGATATTGGCGGTGAGCTTGCGCAGCGCCTGGCTCATCAGGCGGGCATGCAGGCCGACGTGGGAGTCGCCCATCTCGCCTTCGATTTCGGCCTTGGGCGTCAGCGCGGCGACCGAGTCGACCACGACCATGTCCACGGCGCCCGAACGCACCAGCATGTCGGCGATTTCAAGCGCCTGTTCACCAGTGTCGGGCTGGGAGATCAGCAGATCGGCCACATTGACGCCGAGCTTTTCGGCATAGGTCGGGTCGAGCGCATGCTCGGCGTCGACGAAGGCCGCCGTGCCGCCGTTCTTCTGGCAGTTGGCGATGGCCTGCAGGGTCAGCGTGGTCTTGCCCGAGGACTCAGGGCCGTAGATTTCGACCACGCGGCCACGCGGCAGGCCGCCGATGCCCAAGGCAATGTCCAGGCCCAGCGAACCGGTGGATACGGTTTCGATGGCCTCGTCGGCGCGGTCGCCCAGACGCATCACGGCACCCTTGCCGAACTGCTTTTCGATCTGGCTGAGGGCGGAAGTGAGCGCCTTGCGCTTGTTGTCATCCATCGTCTTGAATCCCGGTTTGGCTGTGAATGAAATGCATGATGCCCGTGTCATGTCTCACGGGCTGCGATCTGATCAGGTGAAGTTCGAGTATCCCACACCGGTCAAGTCGGTCAGGACTTTCCCGGTCCATGCGTCAGCATCTCGAGCATGCCGCTCAAAGCGGCCGCAACTGTCTGACGCCGCACCGCTTCCCGGTCGCCGGGGAAATGAAAAAGCTGCGCACGCGGATAGCCGCCGCGACACTTCCAGCTGATCCAGACGGTGCCGACCGGCTTGTCGACCGTGCCCCCGCTGGGGCCGGCGATGCCGGTAACCGCCACGGCGATGCCGGCGCCAAAGCGCGACAGGGCTCCCGAGACCATTTCCAGCGCGGTTTCTTCGCTGACCGCCCCGGTACGCTCGAGCGTGCGCGGGTTGACGCCCAGCAGTGCCTGCTTGGCTTCGTAGCTATAGGTGACCACGCCGGCGTCGAACCAGGCCGAGCTGCCCGCCAGGTCGGTCAACACCTTGGCGATCCAGCCGCCGGTGCATGACTCGGCGGTCACCGCCATCATGCGCCGCAACTGGACGGCGGCCGCAACCTCGCGGGCCAGGCGATTGAGCTCGGCATCGTTCGGGCCATGGATATCTTGGGTCGTAGTAGAGGCGTCCATCGAGGGCTTTCTACTCTTTCGCCCGCGCGCCGCCAAGACTTGACGGCAAGAGCTTGCGCCCACCTGCACGGACCGGCGGCGCGCGCCGCCGGCCCGTTTACCTCATCTAATGCTTACCAGCTGAAACCACCGCCCAGGCCCACGCTGCTTTCCGACCCCGATGCCGAAGCGCCGATCGAAATGCTGGCGTGGTTATTGGCAAAGGCCCGCTGGTAGCCCACCGACAAGGCGGACTGACCACCGTAGTTGCCCACGCCCACCCCAACGCGGTTGTTGCCAGCCAGGCCCGAGGTGTTGGCAGCCATCTGTGCCATCGCCGTACCCATGGCACCGACGCGATCCAGGCGCTGGTTGACGCTATGGAACTGATCGGAAACCTGGTTGCGGAAGTTGTCGAAATCGCTGCTGCTGACCATGCCGGCCACCTTGGCGTCGGTGTATGCCTGCGCCGAGCTCAAAGTGGTGCGATCACCCGCATCGGAATAAGTCTTGGCGGTTTGCAGAGCGTCGTTGACCTGACCGACCGTGCTGGCATCGGTCGCCGCCGTACCCGCCGCGACGTTGGTGACGCGGCGAGTGCCCCCGGTCGTGCTGGCTGCCGACACAGTGGTTGCATCGCCACTGGCCAGCGGTGCGGCCGCCTGCGCCGGACTGGCCGCGGTTACCGGTGCAGCGGCAGCCGCCGCCGTGACCACACCGCCAGAAGCCGGCGCATTGGCTGGCGCCTGTGGTGCCATCGCAACCTTGGCGGTAGTCGCCAGTACGTGGCCGCCGTTCTGCGGATCGCCCGTGCCGACCTTGCCGCCGCCGGTCCCGCCCGAGCCGCTGGTACCACCACCGTTCTGCAACTGCGCGACGTCGTTCTGCAACTGGTTGATGCTTTGCAGCGCGCCGGTCAACACGCCATCGACCGCATGGAACGCAGCGCCAACGTTGTTATAGCTCGAGCCCTGGATGCTGTACGACGGACCGACAAAGCCGCCGGGCGTCATCATCGCGCCGCCGCCCATCGCCGCGGCAACGTCTTCGCCCAGCGCGGAGTACTCCGCACCCACCACACCGTTGACGTTGGCGACGGCATGATTCAACTGGCTGAGATTGACCGCATCGGTGTTCTGCGTGCCCGCAGCCACATTGGCGATCTGGCGCTCGCTACCGACGCTGCCCACCGACACTGTATTGGCCCGATCGGCCACCGAACCGGCACCGAGCGCAACGCTGTTGACCGCCGATGCATTGGCGTTGGCGCCCAAAGCCATGCTGTTCTGCTGCGAAGCCCAGGCCGAATCGCCCAATGCGACCGCTTCGGGGCCATAGGTGCCGCCAGCACCGTCGCCCGTCTGCGACTTGTTGCCGATGGCGATGCTGTTCTCGCCCTGTGCATAAGAACCGGCACCGATAGCGACAGCATTGTCACCGATCGACTGGGCCTGGAAGCCTACCGCCGTGCTGTTGGTCCAATAGGCATGCGAGAGGTAGCCCAGCGCCGTGTCGCCATCGTTTTCCGAACGAGCCAACGCACCGACAGCCGTGGCACCCGTACCGAACGTGCGCGCCGCCGCACCCACGCTCACACCTTGCGCACCGGCACCGGCGAAGTAGCCGATCGCCGTACCGTAGTCCTGATAGTCGTACGCCGCCGCGCCGACTACGGTCGAGCCGGTACCCATGGCGAACGCATTGCTGCCGCTCAAGGTATCGACGCCACCGATGGCAACACTGTCGACGCCCGCGGCGTTGGCCGCCGTGCCCATCGCGATGCCGAACTGGCCACTGGCTTGTGCCTGGTAACCGACAGCGGCGGCATAGTCGGCGCTCGCATGGCTATACGCGCCGACTGACAACGCACCTTGTCCGGACGCCCCACTCTGGAAGCCCACCGACGTCGATTGCACGCCGGACGCCTGAGCAAGATTGCCCACCGCCGTGGATGCATCGTTCGCCTGCGCACCGCCGCCGACCGCCGTTGCATACGTGCCTGCGGTCGTCGATTGCAGTACCGGATTGCCGTTCGGATCGAGTACCGGGTTGCCAGTCATCGGATCGATCTGCACGCTCTGCCCACCGAGCGCCGTCGACGACTCGCCGTTGGCTTGCGCACCCGCACCGTAGGCCGCCGAATGCACGCCCGATGCGCTCGCACCGTAACCGCTGGCTGTCGCGTAGTCGGCGTTGGTGTTCGCACCGCTACCCAAGGCCGATGCACCGACACCTTGCGCAATCGCACCCGCACCGACGGCCGTGCTGTTATCGTCGAATGCGACCGAACCCGAACCGTAGGCCGAGCTTTCCTTGCCATTGGCTATCGCGTTCGAACCGGCTGCCACGCTGTTGTCGCCGCTCGCCGCCGCATCGTCGCTGCCATCGCCCGCGCCAGTGGCTTGCAGATAGTGCGAAGCCGATGCGGTAGATGCCGCCAGGGCGTTCAACTGATTCACGTTGACCGCATCGGTACCTTGCGTGCCGGCCGCCACATTGGTGATCTGACGTTCGTTGCCGACGCTGCCCACCGACACGCTGTTCGCACGATCGGCCACCGACAGCGCACCGAGCGCCACCGAATTGGCGCCGTCGGCCTGGCTTGCCGTGCCCAATGCCGTGGTATTGGCACCGGTCGCCCAGGCGCCCGCACCAAACGCCGCCGACTGCGCACCGCCGGCATTGGTACCGCGGATCAGCGTCGGGCCATCGTAGATGCCACCAACAGCCACTGACGATTGCGTCAACGCGCTCGACAGCGCACCGATGGCGATGCTGTGGAAACCATTTGCATAGGCAAACGGACCGATCGCGATCGCGTTCTGATCGCCTGCATGCGCGAACGAACCGAACACCACCGAATTGGCCGCACCCGCGGCCACCGAAGCATCCACACCCATGGCGATCGAACTACCCGCACCATCGCCGATGCTGGTGAAGAAACCCGCGGCAATGCTGTTGTAGTTATTGGTGCCGACCACCGATGCGCCGCCGATAGCAATCGAGTTATCGGAACCGGCCACCGAATTGGCACCGATGGCCGTACTTGCCGCACCGTTGGCCGATGTCGCCGAGCCGATCGCCACAGCACCGCTACCGATCGCCTGTGCATTCGCGCCGAATGCCGCACTGCTGCCGCCTGACGCCACCGAGCCGTAACCGACCGCCGTCGCATAATCGGCTGCCGTGTTGGCGCCGCTACCGATGGCGGACGAACCGACACCCTGCGCAATCGCGCCCGCGCCCACCGCCGTGCTGTTGTCGTCGAACGCCACCGCACCCGCGCCGAACGCACTGCTTTCCGTGCCATTGGCGATAGCGTTGGAGCCGGCCGCCACGCTGTGTTCGCCGGTGGCCGAGGCATCGTCGCTACCGTCGGCCGCGCCATTGGCATTGAAGTAATGCGATGCCGAAGCTGTCTGCTGCGCGAGCGCATCGAGCTGGCTGACGTTCACCGCGTCGGTCGCTTCCGTACCCGCGCCGACATTGGTGATCTGCCGAGTAAAGGGCTCGTGCACCACGCCGTTACGATCCACCCATTCCTGCGATGCACCGACCGACACCGTGTTGTCGCGCACGGTCATGGAGTTGGTGCCCAACGCTACCGAGTTGGTGTTGTTCGCGTAGGCATTGGTACCCAGTGCGACCGCGCCGTCGAACACCGCGGTGCTGTGCGAACCGATCGAAATGGTGTCGGCCTCATCCGTGCCCGACTGATAACCCAGCGCGATGGAGTTATTGCCGTACGCCGTCGCTTCGCCGCCTACGCCCGTCGAGTTGACGCCGTAGCCGATCGCGAACTCGCCCAGCGCCGTGGCATTTTCCTGATACGCCGATGCGCTCCAACCCACCGCAGTGCCCTGCGTACCGCCCGACGCCGCCAGCAGTCCGACAGCCGTGCCGTAGTCGCGCGCATACGCTGCCGCACCGATGGATGTCGCGCCATAACCAAGCGCCTGCGTGTGCAGGAAGGCGGCACCGCCGGGGATGCCGTGCAAGATGTTGGCCTGACCACCGATCGCCAGGCTCGATTCGCCGGTCGCCTCGCTCTTGTAACCGATCGCACCGGAGTAATCGGCCGACGCCTGCGAGGACGCACCAAAAGCGAGTGCCTGGTTGCCCAGGGCTTGCGCATTCGCACCAACCGCTGTGGCAAAGGTATTGCCTGCTTGCGCCTGGCTGCCATAGGCGGTGGCATTGTTCGCTGCAGCCACGCTGCCATAACCACCTGCGGTCGTATCGTCGCCATTGGTGGCCGCGCCGCTACCAAACGCCGACGCGCGTTCGCCCTGCGCGGTCGCATTCGCGCCCACCGCCGTACTGTTGTCGGCGAACGCTGCCGTGTTGGCGCCGACAGCCGTACTTTCGTTGCCGTTGGCCACAGCGTTGACACCATTGGCGGTGGCGCTGCTGCCAAATGCAGCGGCATTCGCACCTGTCACGGTGCCGCCTTCCTGAGTCGCTTGCGAGTTGCCGCCGACAACCGTGCTGTTGGCAGCCGAAGCGGTGGTGTACGCGCCGACCGTGGTGCTGTTGTCGCCGAGGCTGCTGGCAGCCAGGCCGACCGCGGTCGATTGTTCTCCGGCACCGTAACTGGCGGTGCCGATAGCGGTGGAACTGTCGGCCTGCGCAAAGGCACCGGCGCCAACCGCGGTCGACAGCTGCCCCTCCGCGGCCGAGCCCGAACCGATAGCAGAGCTGAAAACGGCGGTAGCCTGCGAAGCACCACCGATGGCGGTGGCATTATCGCCGGAGGCCGTCGAGGCCGAACCAAACGCGGACGACTGATAACCGGAGGCCGTGCTGATCCAGCCGCTGGCGGTCGAGAGATCTCCGGTGGCAAAGGCACCCGCACCGAACGCTGCCGCACCCAGACCGCTGGCCTGCGCGCTGACCAAGCCCAACGCCGCACCACCGACCGCGACGCTCTCCTCGCCGGTGGCCTGTGCGCCGTAGCCATTTGCCACCGAGAAATTGCCCGAGGCATCGGCCAGGGAGCCGGTGGCTACCGAGCGCGTACCCGAAGCGAGTGCCGCCGTACCCAGTGCGGCACTCAGATCTCCCGTCGCTTGCGCACTGGGACCTACTGCCGTTGCTGCCATGCCGCTGGCCAATGCCGGGCCGACCGCCTGACCGGTCGCGGTATAGACGATCAGCGGGTTGCCATCGGCATCCACCGCCTGGCCACCGATCGCCACCGCGCTGCTGCCGCTGGCTTGCGCACCGGCGCCATAGGCCGCTGCATTGATCGAACTTGCCGCCGCGCCATAGCCCGTCGCCGTAGCGTAGTTGCCGTTGGTGGCCGCGCCGCTACCGAGCGCAGTGGAACCGACGCCCTGCGCGATCGCATTCGCACCGGTCGCCGTACTGTTGTCGTCGAACGCTACCGAGTTGGCGCCATAGGCTGCGCTTTCGTTGCCATTGGCGATGGCGTTGGCGCCGGTCGCTGTGCTGTCGTTGCCGAATGCCGAAGAGCCTTCGCCCGTTGCCGTGCTGTTGCTGCCGGTGGCCTGACTGAAGGCGCCGATGGCGGTCGCGTTCTGATTACCGGCCAGCGCCTGGCCACCAACGGCGGTGCCGTTGGTCGCGTCGCTGCCGTCGTTGAGGTTGACTGCCGTAGCTCCGCTTCCGAGCGCCGAAGAAAAATCGCCCTGTGCCGCCGCTGCCGAACCGACTGCAGTCGCCTGCGTCCCAGTGGCATGCGATTGCGCACCGAGCGCGGTGCCACCCAGGCCGCTAGCGAACGCGGTCTGACCCAGCGCCGTGCTCAGATTGCCGCTAGCCTGGCTGTTGATGCCGATCGAGGTGGCGCCGTCGGCCAACGCCCATGCGCCGGACCCGAGCGCCACGCTGCCTTGCCCGGTGCTGGAACTGTTGTCGCCGATGGCCAGCGAGTTGGCGCCTGTTGCGGTGGCAAACTGCCCCATGGCAATCGATTCCTCGCCATCGGACCAACTGTCAGCACCCAGGGCCATGCTGTTGACGCCTGCGGCATAGGCGCCGGTGCCCATCGCCAGCGTGTTGTCGCCAGAAGCGCGCGCCGAATTGCCGATCGCCGTGGACTGGTCGCCCACCGCGGAGGCGAACGTACCGATGGCCGTAGCACCCACATTGTTAGCCAGCGCGCCACCGCCCAACGCCATGGCGAAGTTGTCGGTCGCCTGCGCGCCGTCGCCTAGCGCGGTAGCTTCCTGGCCTTTGGCGGTCGCCTGGTTACCGACAGCGGTCGCGCCCTGCTTGCGCGCCACGGCCTTGTTGCCGATCGCCACCGAATCCTTGCCGAATGCCTTGGCATCGGGACCGGCGGCCACGGATTTCTTGCCCGTCGCCGACGCATCATCGCTGCCATCGGCCGCACCATTGGCGGAGAAGTAATGTGCAGCCGAGGAAGTCGCGTCGGCCAGTGTGTTCAATTGATCGACGTTCACCGCGTCGGTGCCCTTGGTACCGGCGGCGACGTTGGTGATCTGACGTTCATTGCCGGCACTGCCGACCGACACCGTGTTGGCGCGGTTGGCTACCGAACCGGCGCCGAGCGCCACGCTGTTCTTGGCCGTGCTCTGGCTGTCGGCACCCAGCGCCATGCTGTTGGCTGCGCGCGCATCGGCGCTATTGCCGAGTGCCACCGCATCCTTGCCCGCCGCCGCGCTCTGCGTGCCCAGCGCGACCGCACCCTGCCCGCTTGCATTGGCGCCGTAGCCGCCGATGGCGAGCGAATCGGTGCCCGACGCGGTGGAAGCGTTGCCACCGGCAAAACTGTAGTCACCCGCGGCCTGCGTATCCGAACCGATAGCGGTGGACGATTGTCCCGACGCATTGGCGCTGTCGCCCAGCGCGGTCGCCGATTTGTCCGGCTTGGCTTTTTGCGTGGTCTTGGCTTGAGTCGTCGCAGCTTTAGCGGGTTGCGCTGCATCGGCAGCCAATGCCGGCTGTGCCAGAACGGCAGTAGCGGCCAGCAGTGTCGAGGCCATGAGCGTTCGTGCTACGACACCGGCGCGCGTGCGGCGTGCCGTACCGCCCTTGCCGTTCGCCCTGGCCATCTCGGATGCCACAACGAGCATGCCCAGCGACTTGCTCCATACCTTGCTGTAAATCTTGTTCATGACATTCCCCATGCTCACTGCGCGCGCCGCAGCAGTGATGCGTTGAATTGAGCGCTCGCGCGACACTCGCCTTCGGGCCACTACTTCGAAGCGGCCCGCTGCGTCATCGCTGCGTACTGGTGTCGGTCAAGCCAGGTGGCCGCGCGATCGCTCCCGTCGATCGCGCGGCCGGTGTTGCTTACGAGCTGTTACGGAGACACGAAGGTCGCCTGCACCGAGACGTTGCTGAAGTCGGCTACACCAGAGACCAGCAGGTAGTAGGTCCCGGCGGCCGGCACCGCATACACGGCCGACTCGCTGTTGCCGACATGCACCGACGACTTGTCGAAGCTGCTGGTGGTCGGCACATCGCCGTTCTTCACATACAGCGATACGTCGCCAGTGCCGCCGAAGGTGCGCAGTACCAATGCGCGTGCACCGGCTGGCACGTCGATCTTGTACAGCTTCGTATCGCCGGCGTTGCCACTGACTACGACCGCGGCACCATTGGTCAGCGCGGTGGCATCGCCGCCGGGACCGCCAGGATTGCCATCGTTACCCAATGCCTTGTTGACCGCGGCGGCCGCATCGATGATGCCCGCACCGAGGGTCTGGTCCGGCGTACTGGGGAAACTACGTGCAGTGGAGGTGATCAGCGTGCGCACATCGGCTGGGCTCAATGCCGGCAGGCTGGCGGCCTTCAAGGCGCTTATCACCAGCGCGATGGTGCCGGTGACATGGGGCGTGGCCTGCGAAGTACCCGCGTAGCCGCCATAGGTGTAGCCGCTCTCGTCCGGCACGGTGGTGCCATCGTTGATCGCCGACCATACGAAGCCGGCCTGCACCTGTGTGCCGCTGGACGCGTCGTTGGCGTAAATGCCACCGCCTGGCGAGGCGACCGCGATGCCCGAGCCGAAGTTGGAGTAGAAAGCACGCTTGCCGGAGATACCGATCGCACCGACGGCAATGGCGCCCGGGCAACTGGCCGGCGAGAAACCGGACACGTCGGCATTGTTGTTACCGGCAGCCACGACCACCACGGTGCCGCGGCTGTTGGCGTCGGCAATCGCCTGGCCGAGCACGTCGGTGGCCGAGCAGCTGCCGCCACCACCCAGGCTCATGTTGATGAGCTGCGCGGGATTCTGGTTGTCCGGCACACCGTCGACATGGCCGCCCGAGGCCCATTCGATGGCATCGGCAATATCGGAGTTGAAGCCGCCGCAATGGCCGAGCACACGCACCGGCAACACCTTCGCGTTGAACGCGGAACCGGCCATGCCGGTACCGTTGTTGGTCAACTCGGCCACCGTGCCTGACACATGCGTGCCGTGCCAGGAGCTGTCCTCGGCCGGATGGGTCGCATCCACGCAACCGCCGTTGGTGGCCAGGTATTCGTCGCCGGTGGTCCAGTCGCCGGTGTCCCAGCCGCCCGCCGCGCGATCGTCGGTGGAGCGACCGGAAACGAAACCGCTGCTGATGAAGTCGTAGCCCGCATCGCCCAGCGAGGTATCGATATCCGGATGATGGGTCAGGCCGGTATCGAGGACCGCCACGGTCACGCCGGTGCCATCGGCGAGGTCCCAGGCTGCGGCGACATCCGCGCCGCCCTTGTTGGCATAGCTGGAACTGTCGCCGCCGATCTTTTCGCTGGTGCCGTCACCGGCGCGCAGATGCCACTGATAGGCCGCGTAGTACTGGTCATTCGGCGTGAACGCTGCCGGTGCCAGCATCGCCGACGCACGCGTATCGCGAATGGCGCGCAGCATCACGTCCGGCTCCACGTGGGCCACGTTCGGATCGGCTGCCAGTTGCTGCATCAGCGAGACCGCTTCCGCACGGCTCAACTTGCGCGAGACGCTCACCAGATCGGCACCGATAGCCAGCTTTCGCTGGTAGACGGCATTGACAGTACTTGTGCGCACGGACGCCTTGCCAGCCGCCGCGCGCGTCGCCAGACCGGCACGCCCGATGGCTGCGCTGACCGCTTGCGTGGCGGCGGCGTGGTCGCGGCGCTGGGTCGAGCCGTCGCGGTAGGTGATGATGAAACGATCGTATGAACCGTTCTCCTGCATCGCACTGGCGTTGATACGCGCCGACAACGGCGCTGTGACATCAGCTGCGAAAGACGCCTGGCTGCCCAAAGCCAGTGCCAAAACCGCCGCCAATGCATTCAATTTGAAAGCTTTCGTGTTCAAGGCAACCTCTCCCCAAGAAAGACAGTGATCTCGCCGACTCGTTTGTGGACAACCGTCATGTGGCGGTCATCGCCTTTTCGAAATTAGTGAGTACCGATATCGCTCGTCACGCACGAGTTCTTCGCTAAACTCACCAAAAGTCACCGCGGCATTCGGACGGCCAGCCGTCTAATGACAGGGGCACGTCGAACCGCGGCGTACAGGCGAGCTTGGGCAGGGGGATGTATGTGGCAACGCCTTATCGGGTGGCTCAAGCGGCTGCCTATCGACGATCCGGTCGATCTACGCAATGCATTCTTCATGCAGTTGCTGATGATCTACGAAGGATGCGAAATCCCGCTCAACAAGCTGTACCTGCTTTGCTACAACGCCACCTATGCCTTGCTTCGCCAGGGCAATATCGCCGCGTGGCCACGTTTTGCGCTGGAAATCGACCTGGGTACCGACCTGGTCATCACGCTTTCGGCATGGTTCGGTTTCTACTTGTTGCGCCGCGGGCGCTTCCGCCCGGCTGTCGCGCAGTTCCTGGCTGTGCTGTTGTTGTCTTCGGCCATTGCCTACAGCACCTTCGGCTACGTGGCCTGGCCGCACGATCTGGTGGCGATCGTTGCATTGGCGCTGGGTGGCTTGATGCTTGGGCGCACTGCCCTGTGGAGCATCTACGGAATCGTGATGCTGGTCTTCGTGGCCGGGATGACCCGCGACCAGTTTCGTCATACGCATTCGTTGCAGCCGTTGCTGGCCTCGTACGACGGATTGATCTCGCTGGCCTTGAGCTACCTTCTGGTGGTGATCATTCTCGACCGAAGCACCAGCGCGCTGCGCAGCAGCCTGGAAGAGTCGAACCTGCAACGACGCCAGTTGCAACACGAGATGATCGAGCGAGAGCATGCGCAGGAACAACTGCTGCACGCGCAGAAGATGGATGCCGTAGGCCGCCTCACCAGCGGCATCGCGCACGACTTCAACAATGTGCTGGGAATCATTCTCGGCTTCAGCATGGAACGCCATCGGCTCAACGAGCCCGATGCCGCCGTCAATGCCGACACGCAGGCATTGGCCGATGCGCTTGAAGGCGTGGAGATGGCGGCGCGACGGGGCGCCTCGATCAGCGGCAAGCTGCTGAACTTCTCGCGCCACGATGTGACCCATATCGAAACCTTCGACGCAGACGAAGCCTTGCGCGAACTGGTGCCCTTGCTGCGCCAGCTGCTGCCGCCGGACATACGGCTGCTGATCGAATCGTCGCCGTTGCCGCTACCGATCAGCTTCGATCGCAGCCAGTTCGAACTGGCCATACTCAACATCGCCTCCAACGCGCGCGACGCCATGCCCGACGGCGGCAGCTTCACCATCTGCGCCACGCGCCATGCCCCGGCTGCCATCAGCATCACGCTCAGCGACACCGGCGCGGGCATGTCCGAATCGGTTCGCCGACGCATCTTCGAGCCGTTCTTCACCACCAAACCCGCGGACAGTGGCACCGGTCTGGGCCTCTCCGTGGTGTATGCGTTGATCGAGCGCGCCGGTGGCTCGATCGACGTCGACAGCTCGCCCGGCCATGGAACGAGCCTGACCTTGATCCTGCCGATAAGCGAACCGGCCACGGTAGCTCCTCGCACCCAACTGGCGGCGGCGCGTCAACGCGTGCGCGTGCTGTTGATCGACGATGACGAAGATCTGCGCGCCCTGCTTGCCAACGCGCTTGAGCAAGGCGGCTGCGACGTGAGCATGGCAGCCTCCGGCAGCGAGGCCGAGTGGCTGGTGCAGACAGCGCGGCACGCGCCGCAGATCATTGTCTGCGACAACCGCATGCCGGATACCGACGGCATCACCTTGCTCAGGAAGCTGCGCACGCACCTTCCGGACGTCCCGGTCATCCTGATTTCCGCTTATCTGGAAAGCGACGGGCAACCGTTTCGAAGCGAAGATGACTTTACCGAGAGGCTCCCCAAGCCCTTTGCGCCGAGCCATTTGCTGGCGCGCGTGTTGAAGGTGGCAGGTCAGAGAGCAGTTGTTAGTGGAGAGGAGTGAGTAAGAGCGGCAGTTGGCTCGCTCTTGCCTTCGTCGGCGGTACAATTACCCGGTCAAATCCGCGCACCCTCTCTATCCATATGCGTAATCCCCTGCAAGAACAGCTACTTAAAGCCGGCCTCGTCAAAAAGGGCAAGGTCGCCCAGGTGGTACGCGAACAGACCAAGCAACGCGAGGGAAAAGCGCCGGTCTCGGCTGACGCGGAGCGCATCGATGCTCAGCGCGTACAGGCCGAGCGAGCCGAGCGCGATCGTGCGATTGCCGCCGAGCGCAACGCGCAGGCACATGCCAAGGAACTGCGCGCGCAGATCCGTCAGATCGTGGAAACCAACAAGGTCAAACGCGAAGGCGAGATCGACTACCGCTTTTCCGACGGCAACGCGATCAAGAGCCTGCTGGTCAACGATGCGCTACGCAAGCAGTTGGCGGCTGGCGCACTGGTGATTGCACGTCACGACGCGGGCTACGAACTGCTGCCCCGCGCCGCAGCAGACAAGGTCTATGCGCGCGACGCGTCGATGATCGTGCTGGATCATGGGCGCGCGAGTACCGCCGACAGCACTAGCGAAGACGACGAGTATTACAAGCAGTTCCAGGTACCGGACGACCTGACCTGGTAGTGAAAGCGAGAAAGGAGTGACCACCGCAGCTTTCTCTAACTACTCACTCCTCTTCACTCACTACTTGCTCCTACACCCGCACCATCACATACCCCTCGCGATGCACCGCATTCAACGGCAGCGGCTCGCCAAGCACGGTCAGGACCTTCTTGCGCAGCCGGTGAATCAGCGAATCGAGACGATGCGGGTCGAAGTCGTACGCATCGGCGGTAAACAGCGCAATCAACTCCTCGCGCGAAATCACCCGATTGATGTTCTTCAGGAACTTGTCCATCAGGCGCCCCTCCGTCTTGGTCAACGCCGCCGTGCCGCCCGCCGGAGAAATCAGACACCAGCCGTCGGCACCTAGACGCCAACCTCGCGTCAGGGATTCGGGCAAGGTGCAGGCGCTACGCAGCCGTCGCGCCAGGCTGAAAAGTGTCGCGCCCAACACATCCAGATCGATCGGCTTGGCCAGATAGGCATCGGCGCCTTCGCTGAGGCCGCGCACACGATCGGTTTTGCGACTGCGACCCGTCAACATGACGATGCCGATCTCGGACGTATCGCGGCGCAACTGCCGCGTCACGTCGAAGCCATCGGCATCGGGCAGGCCCACGTCGAGCAACACGATATCGGGACGACGACGGCTCAATTGACCGGGTAGATCCGCCGCCTGGCCGATCGCGACGACGTCAAAACCGAACTGCCGCAGCCGCGGCACCAGGACACGATCACGTAATAAATCGTCGTCTTCGAGCACCAGCACGTGCATCGCCGGAGGTACGGCCTCCATCGGCGGCACAGTCGAAGAAGATAAGGGCACAGACGCAAGCATCGTCGCACAGCCTCCCAGCAGTGGCGGAAATGCTCCGGTGCTTCGATGCACCGGATCCAACGCGCGAGGAGCCCCCTACCCGCAGCTTCACGAGATTGCGCCCGCCCCAGGAGGCCGTCAAGCTTGCGCTGCGCTTTCGTGACCGACATCACTCACGTAATTTGTTACGTCATATTTGGCCGTTCAAATCGGTTTTCCACGAGTTAAATCGACTTTTGGCCGACGTTTGCGTCGGCCAGGGCAGCAGGTTCTAACGCACGCCCTGCGGTAGCCCGAGCGGCACTGAAACCTGACAAGGCTGGAGATAAAAGCCGGTCCAGCGCACAATCGCTCGTTCCGCGCGGCGCTGCCGTGCCCGCCTTCAAGACAAGCCAAGCGCTCGATGGATAGACCAGACCACGCCGCCCACACCCCCTTCATGCGCCAGTACCTGTCGGCCAAGGCCGAGCACCCGGACGTGCTGCTGTTTTTCCGGATGGGCGATTTTTATGAGCTGTTCTACGACGATGCGCGCAAGGCCGCGCGATTGCTGGATATCACGCTGACCCAGCGTGGCCAGTCGGCCGGGCAACCGATTCCGATGGCCGGCGTGCCCTATCACGCCGCCGAGAACTATCTGGCTCGGCTGGTGCGGCTGGGCGAGTCGGTGGCGATCTGCGAGCAGATCGGCGACCCGGCCTTGTCCAAGGGGCCGGTCGAACGCAAGGTGGTCCGCATCGTCACTCCCGGCACGGTGACCGATGCCGCGCTGCTGGAAGAACGCCGCGACAACCTGCTGCTGGCCATCGCCGCCGGTGCCCAAGGTGCCTACGGACTGGCCTGGGCGGATCTTTCCAGTGGTCGCTTTCTGCTTAGCGAAGTGCCGACCGCCGAAGCCCTGGCCGCGGAGCTGGCGCGCCTGCAGCCGGCCGAAACCCTGGTCAGCGAAGATATCGCCTGGCCTCGCCTGGTCACCGCCCTGCCCGGCGTGCGCAAGCGCCCGCCGTGGCATTTCGACGGCGATGCGGCGCGACGCGAACTCAATCGTTTCTTCGGCACACGCGGCCTCGATGGCTTTGGCGTCGACAACCTGCCGCTGGCAATCGCCGCTGCCGGCTGCCTGCTGGGCTATGTCGAAGAGACGCAGAAAAGCGCACTACCGCATCTTTCGGGCATGGCGGTGGAAAGCGCCAGCGAAACGATCGCGCTGGACGCGGCCACGCGCCGCAACCTGGAGCTGGACACGCACCCGAGCGGCCGCGTCGAACACACCCTGCTCGGCGTACTCGACGAGACGGTGACGCCGATGGGCGCACGCCTGCTCCGCCGCTGGCTCAATCGTCCCTTGCGTTCGCAGGACATCTTGCGCCGCCGTCATCAGGCGGTCGGCATGCTGATCGAGAATCGCCATTACGAAAACCTCCGCGAACCGTTGCGCGGTATCGGCGATCTCGAACGCATCCTGGCTCGCGTGGCGCTGCGTTCCGCACGGCCACGCGATCTTTCCACCTTGCGCGACGGTCTGGCTGCTGCACCCAACTTGCGTGAGCGGATCGCCACGCTCGACAGTCCGCTCTTGCACACACTGGTGGAGAGCATCGGCGACCACGCCGATATCGCTGCCCTGCTGGCGCGCGCCGTGGTGGAACAGCCGCCGGTCCTGCAGCGCGACGGCGGCGTGATCGCCGATGGCTACGACGCGGAACTGGACGAGCTGCGTCGACTGGCCACCAATGCCGACCAGTATCTGGTCGAGATGGAAGAACGCGAAAAAGCCGCCAGCGGCATCAGCACGCTGAAAGTCGGCTACAACCGCGTACACGGCTACTACATCGAAATCAGCAAGGGGCAGGCCGACAAGGCACCGACGCATTACACACGCCGGCAGACCACCAAGAACGCCGAGCGCTACATCACCGAAGAGTTGAAAACCTTCGAAGACAAGGTGCTGTCGGCCAAGGAACGTTCGCTGATGCGCGAGCGGGCGCTGTACGAAGCGCTGCTCGACAGCCTGATCGAAAAACTCGAACCGCTCAAAGCCGCTGCATCCGCCATGGCCGCGCTCGACGTGCTCGCCACGCTGGCCGAGCGCGCGGCGTCGCTGGATTGGAGCGAACCAAAGCTGATCGATGCGCCCGGCATCGCCATCGAGCGCGGTCGCCACCCGGTCGTCGAAAAGGTTCGCGACGAACCCTTCGAGCCGAACGATCTGAAGCTCGACAACGAACGCCGCATGCTGGTGATCACCGGCCCGAACATGGGCGGTAAATCGACCTATATGCGCCAGAACGCACTGATCGTGCTGCTCGCGCATATCGGCAGCTACGTGCCGGCCAGCAGCGCCACGATCGGCCCGGTCGATCGCATCTTCACGCGTATCGGCGCCGGCGATGACCTCTCGCGCGGCCAGTCCACCTTCATGGTGGAAATGAGCGAGACGGCGAACATTCTTCACAACGCCACCGAACACAGCCTGGTGCTGATGGACGAAGTCGGCCGCGGCACCAGCACTTACGATGGCCTGGCACTCGCACGCGCCGCCGCGGTGCATCTGGCTGCGGCCAGTCGCGCCTATACCTTGTTCGCGACGCATTACTTCGAACTGACCGAGCTGGCCACCGAGTATTCGACCATCGCCAACGTGCATCTGGATGCAGTGGAGTACGGCGAGCAGTTGGTCTTCATGCATGCGGTCAAGGAAGGGCCCGCCAATCGCAGTTTCGGTTTGCAGGTAGCGGCGCTGGCTGGTTTGCCCAAGAGCGTGATTGCCGATGCGCGGCGCACCCTGGCCGAGCTTGAACGCGGCATGCACGCGCATGTGGCGAAGCCGGCCGCGTCGACCGATGCATCGCCGCAGCTGGGTTTGTTTGCTGCTGCGCCTTCGGTTGTCGAGCTCGCGCTGGAAGATATCGATCCGGATGCACTTTCGCCGCGTGAGGCGCTTGAGGCGCTTTATCGGTTGAAGCATTTGAAGGGTTGAGGCGAGAGCGCCCCCTCACCCCAGCCCTCTCCCCCGGCGAAGCCGGGGGAGAGGGGGCACACTGAGGCGAGTTTGTATCGTGCGCGCTTTTAGCTCCCTCTCCCCCGTCGCTGCCGGGGGAGAGGGTTGGGGTGAGGGGGAGCTCTAAGCCCTTGCTCATAGACACAACCTATGAAGAGCATCAAATCAATCAAATTCCCCTAATCGACAAACCTCCGTAGATTTCATCCAGGCAGGGCATCGTCAGCCCACTCCCCACACGCCCAGCTAGGATGAAATCAGCCCATGAGCGACCGTAAAACGCTTACTACCGACTCCGGCGCGCCAGTGCCGGACAATCAGAACAGCCTCACCGCCGGCCCGCGCGGCCCGCTGCTGGTGCAGGACCACCAACTGTTCGAGAAGCACGCCCATTTCAATCGCGAGCGCATTCCCGAACGCGTCGTTCACGCCAAGGGCTCGGCTGCATTCGGCACGCTGACCATCACCCATGACATTACCCGTTACAGCCTGGCCAAGGTATTCAAACCGGGCAGCAAGACGCCGCTGCTGTTGCGCTTCTCCACCGTGGCAGGTGAGCGCGGCGCGGCCGATGCCGAGCGCGACGTGCGCGGTTTCGCCTTGAAGTTCTATACCGAACAAGGCAATTGGGATCTGGTCGGCAACAACACGCCGGTGTTCTTCGTGCGCGATCCGTACAAGTTCCCCGACTTCATCCACACCCAGAAGCGCGACCCGCGCACCAATATGCGCAGCGCCACGGCCATGTGGGATTTCTGGTCGCTATCGCCCGAATCGCTGCATCAGGTCACCACCTTGATGAGCGATCGCGGCCTGCCTGCCAGTCTGCGCCATATGCATGGCTTCGGCAGCCATACCTACAGCTTCTGGAACGAACAAGGCGAGCGTTACTGGGTGAAGTTCCACTTCAAGACCCAGCAAGGCATCAAGAACTGGACCAACGAGGAAGCGGCCAAGGTCATCGGCGAAGACCGTGAGTCACATCAGCGCGATCTGTACGAAGCGATCGAGCGCAAGGAGTTCCCGCGCTGGACCATGTATGTGCAGGTGATGCCCGAGGCCGATGCGGAGAAAACCCGCTATAACCCGTTCGATCTCACCAAGGTCTGGCCGCACAAGGACTATCCGCTGATCGAAGTGGGCGTGATGGAACTCAACCAGAACCCGGAGAACTATCACGCCGAGGTCGAGCAATCGAGTTTCTCGCCGGCCAATGTGGTGCCCGGCATCAGCCACAGCCCAGACAAGATGCTGCAGTTTCGCATCTTCTCCTATGCCGACGCGGCGCGTTATCGCCTGGGCGTCAATCATGATGCCCTACCGGTCAATCGCCCGCGCTGCCCGGTGCATAACTATGCCCGCGACGGTCAGATGCGCTTCGACGGCAACGGTGGCGGCAGCGTCAATTACGAGCCCAATTCATTCAACGGTCCGGTACAGGATGCCTCGGCTAAAGAACCACCGTTGAAGATTTCGGGCGATGCCGATCGCTACGACCACCGCGAAGGCAACGATGACTACACTCAGGCCGGCGATCTGTTCCGCCTGATGAACGAGCACCAGAAGCAACAGCTGTTCGGCAATATTGCGGCCGCCATGCAGGGCGTGCCGGAAACCATTGTTCGCCGTCAGCTGGGGCATTTTGGCAAGGCCGACCCGGCCTATGCAGCAGGCGTGGCCAAAGCGCTCGGCCTGACGTTGTAAAACGCTCCACCCGCATTCCCCGCGCATCGTGAGTCAGCAGCCCACGATGCGTGGGGTTTTGCGTCAGCCTTGATCCTGATCCTTGAAGCGCATCAGCTGTCGCCGTTCCTGTTTGTTCGGCCGTGAAGGCGGACGCAGCAGGCCGCCGTTGCGTGTGCCGCGCTCGGCACGGGCAACTTCGCGGGCCGCGATGCTGGCTTCGCTCTCACGATAGAGCGTCTGCGCGATCGATGCCGGGCCGCGCTGTGCGGACAACGCGAGCACTTCGACTTCGAGGCGTTCCTCACCGCGGCTGATCTTCAGCTTGTCGCCGATGTGCAACGTCTTGGCCGGCTTGCAGCCGGCACCGTTCACATCGATCTTGCCGCCCTCGATCGCCTGCTTGGCGATGCTGCGCGTCTTGAAGAAGCGGGCGGCCCATAACCATTGGTCGGCACGCACCTGGGTTGGCGGGTTGGCGTGATCTGTCAACATGGGCGCATTATCCCGTATATCGATTCCCGGCGAGGTGTTTATGGATCAACAAACGCAGACTTATACCGTCTACGCCTTGCTGCTGGTTCTGGGCTTTGTTATCGGCCGCGTTACCGCGCGCCAGCGTCCGCAGCACGAGAGGCGTCCCAAGCCCATTCAAGCCAGCTACAAACCGCCGGCAGCACCGCTTATGGACAGGGACCTGGAGACCCAGGTCGTGCTGCTGTTAAGCCAGCGCAGCAAGATCGAAGCGATCAAGCTGTATCGCGAACACACCGGCGTGGGTTTACGCGAAGCCAAGGACACCGTCGAGGCGATCGCCGCTCGACGCCATCTCGATCTACGCTGACAACAGCCAATTCCCGAGAGGAATTGTCACCAGCGACAGCACGATACCGGCCCCGAGCACGGTGTTGGCCAACGTGGGTTCGAGCTCGTATTCGTCGGCAAGAATTGCCGCGGAAATCATCGGTGCCATCGCGGCCTGCAGAACGCCAACGGTCAGAGTCAATCCATGTACGCCGGTTGCGATGCCGAGCAGCCAGCAAACCAGTGGTGCAAGCGCGAGCTTCCATGCCAGGCCCAATCCCACCACTTTGATCTGCCCTTCGCCAGGATGCAGCTTGAACTGCAAGCCGACCGAAAACAAAGCGAGCGGGGTCAAGGTTGCGCCCAACGGCGCCAGTACGTCATCGACCATGGGTGGCCAGCCACCGCATAGACCTACGAGCACGCCGACCACCAGTGCAATGAACGGGGGAAAGCTGAGGATGCGTTTCGCTATCAGGCCTATCGGAGGGCGGCGCCCCGCGTAAAGCGACGCTACCAGCACCCCGGCGGATGCCAGCAAGGGAAAACAACCAAGCTGATCGGCCACCACGGCAACCGCCAGGCCTTCCTTGCCGTGCAGGGCCTGCATCATGGGGTAGCCCATGAACGAGGTGTTGCCCAAGCCGCACACCAGGATCAGCCCGCCGACACGCTGGCGCGACCAGCCCAGCCATGCGCCCAGCGTGGCAAACACCAGCCAGGAGCCACCGAACGTTATCGCCATCGCCGCCACGGGAAACCATAGCTGCGGATCGAAGTGGATCTTGGGAATCAGCCCCAGCACCAGCGAGGGCAGCGCGACGTTGATCACCCACCAGTTAATGCCGGGCACGATGCCCGTCGGCGGCTTTGCCCAACGCGCAACAGCGATGCCCAGGAGCAGACAGGTAAAAAGCAGCAGCAAGGCACTCATTAGTCGTTTATTCCACGATCGGCATGGCATTGGCCGTGACAGCATGCCATCGGCGGATATAACGGACGGCGAGCGCGATGAGCACGAGTGTGCCAACCACCGAGGGAAGTATCTGGCTCCACGGCTGCAACCCACGCAGCAGATTACCTGCACCAGCCGATAGCATGGCGAAATACACGCCGGTCATCTTCAGGCCGTGATCGAGCGGGCGCACGCGACGAAGCCAGAGCTCACCCCAGAAACCACGAGACAGATCGTAGATGGCCACGATCGCCACGTAACCGATGGTGGAATAGCCGATCGCCGGCGTGAAGGACGCATTGCCCTTCCCCATCGACATGATGAAAAACCCGCAGGCCAGCAGGGTCGCTCCTGCAAGGGCGGCATCGAGCAGGCCCGGTGGCGACGTACGTAGATGCAACGCGCGCAGGCTGCTGACGTATTGATAGCTTGCCGACAGGGTTACCGCCACCAGCGTCATGGGCACCGGAAAAAATACATCGGCAATCACGGCCGTGGCCAATACGACGCCAGCAAGGTAAACGAACACGCGACCGGCGCGCCGATGAATGGTGGAACCCTTGCTTGAGCAAAGCGGGATCAGGCCTGCCAACAGACCGAGTACGCCCATCGCTATATGTGCGCCAACATTGAGTTGATGCCATGACATAGGCGGTTGTCCCCTTGGCCTTGGGACAACATAGCATGACAAAAAAAGCCTCCGTCACATGCCGGAGGCCTACGTACAACCAACTCCCAAATCCACTCCTACTCGTCATCCCGGCGTAGGCCGGGATGACGAATAGGAAAGGGCTTTAAACGCCTCAGCCCAACAGCACGCGATTCATCCGCTGCACAAACGCCGCCGGATCCGGCAACTGTGCCCCCGCGGAAATCTCCGCCTGCTCAAGCAGCAGGTTGGCCAGATCCTTCGCCTTGCCGGTATCAGCCTCCGCCTCGACGCGCTTAAGCAAGGCATGCTGCGGATTGATCTCCAGCGTCGGCTTGCTTTCGGGCATGTCATGACCGGCTTCGCGCAACAGGCGCGCCAGATGCGGGGCCATTTCGTAATCGCTCAATGCCAGACACGACGGTGAGTCGGTCAGGCGGGCGGAAACGCGTACGTCGGCCACGCGATCACCGAGCAGCTCTTTCAGCTTGACCAGCAACGGCTCGGCGGCCTTGGTGGCTTCCTCCTGCTGCTTCTTGTCGGCTTCGTCCAGCGGCAGCTCGCCCTTGGCGACGTTCTTGAGCTTCTTGCCGGCATACTCGTTGAGGCTGCCAAGCATCCACTCGTCGATACGATCGAACATCAGCAGGACTTCGACGCCCTTGGCCTTGAAGGCCTCTAGCTGCGGGCTGCCGACCGCCGCCGCATAGCTGTCGGCGGTGATGTACCAGATCGTGTCCTGGCCCACCGGCAACCGGCCGACGACATCGTCAAGCGACACGGTCTGTGCCGCGCCATCGCCCTTGGTCGAAGCGAAACGCAGCAGCTTTGCGATGCGTTCCTTGTTGGCGTGATCTTCGGCGATGCCTTCCTTCAACGTGTTGCCGAAGGCCTTGTAGAAGGTCGCGAATTTCTCCGGCTCGTCGCGGGCCAGCTTTTCGATCAGGTCCAGCACGCGCTTGACGCAGGCCGCCTTGATGCGATCGAGCTGACGATTCTGCTGCAGGATTTCGCGGCTCACGTTGAGCGGCAGATCGTCCGCGTCGACCACACCACGCACGAAGCGCAGATAGTTCGGCAGCAACTCTTCGGCAGCATCCATGATGAAAACACGCTTGATATAGAGCTTGAGCCCCTTGCGCTCGTCGCGCCCGCCCATCATCAGATCGAACGGTGGCTGCGCCGGGAGATAAAGCAGCGTGGTGAAACTCTGGCTGCCCTCGACGCGGTTATGCGTCCAGGCCAGCGCATCGTTGAAGTCGTGACCGAGCGACTTGTAGAAGCTCTGGTAGTCCTCGTCGCTGATCTCCGATTTCGGCTTGGTCCACAGCGCGGAGGCGGCGTTGACCGTATCCCATTCGCTGCCCGGCTTGCCGTCTTCTTCCTTGGGCATGCGAATCGGGAAGGCGACATGATCGGAGTAACGCGTAATCAGCGACTTCAAGGTCCAGGGCTTCAGGAACTCGTCTTCGTCGGCCTTCAGATGCAGGATCACCTGGGTGCCGCGCTCGGACAATTCGGTCGATTCGAGCGAGTACTCGCCCTTGCCGTCACTCTCCCACTTCACGCCCTCGGTAGCGCCGGCGCGGCGGGTCAACACAGTGACGCGGTCAGCGACCACGAACGCGGAATAGAAGCCCACGCCGAACTGGCCGATCAGGCGTGCGTCGGTCTTCTGCTCGCTGGACATGGCTTCGAGAAAACGACGGGTGCCGGAGCTGGCGATCGTGCCAATGTTGGCGACCACTTCATCGCGTGTCATGCCGATGCCGTTGTCGCGCACGGTGACGGTGCGTGCCTGCGGGTCCCAACTGACATCGATATGCAATTCACCGTCGCCGCCCAGCAGGTCGGGCTGGGCGATCGATTCGAAGCGCAGCTTGTCGCACGCGTCCGATGCATTGGAGATGAGCTCGCGCAGGAAGATTTCCTTGTGCGAATAAAGCGAGTGCGTGACCAGGTGGAGCACCTGAGCGACTTCGGCCTGGAACTTATGGGTTTCGGCGGTCATGGCAACTTGAAAGTCGATGGAGTGAGAAAAGGGAAAAAGCGAATGGGCGCCTTAGTCAGGCGCCCGCCTTGCTACCGGAATGTTCAGACCTGCTTTTGCAGCGCCGCGATGCGCTCTTCAAGCGGCGGGTGGCTCATGAACAGGCGCTTGAAGCCCCCGGCCAGATGACCGGAAATACCGAACGCGGCAATCGTCTGCGGCAGCGTGGTCTCACCGTGACCCGCCTGCAGGCGCTGCAGCGCGGAGATCATCGACGCGCGCCCGGCCAGACTGGCGCCGGCTGCGTCGGCGCGGAATTCGCGCCAGCGCGAGAACGCCATCACGATCATCGAGGCGAACAGGCCGAAAACCAGCTGCAGCACCATCACCGTCACGAAATAACCGATGCCGCCGCCATCGCGATTGTCGCGGCCACCCGACAGCCAGCTGTCGACCATTCGACCGACCACGCGCGCCGCCACGATCACCAGGGTATTGACCACGCCCTGGATCAGGGTGAGCGTGACCATGTCGCCGTTGGCGATGTGGCCGATCTCGTGGCCGAGCACGGCCGACACCTGCTCGCGGTCCATCTGTTGCAACAGGCCGGTGCTGACTGCCACCAGCGAGCTGTTCTTGCTCATGCCGGTGGCGAAGGCGTTCATGTCCGGGGCGTCGTAGATCGCCACCTCCGGCATGCCGATACCGGCAGCCTGGGCGTGGCGGCGCACGGTCTCGACCAGCCAGCGCTCGCCTTCGTTCTGCGGCTGCTCGATCACCCGGGCGCCGGTGGACATCTTGGCCATCCATTTGGACATGGCCAGCGAAATGAAAGCGCCCCCCATGCCGAAGACGGCGGCATAGATCAGTAGCCCGGTCATGCCACCGTAACCACGGGAGGCAGCCCACTGATCGATGCCAAACAGATGGCAGACGATGCTCAGCAGGAAAAGAACGGCGATATTGGTAAGCAGGAATAATGCGATGCGTCGCATGGCTGTCTCTCGGGCAGTCATGAAAGGGGGTGTAACCCTAACAAGAATCGTGGCTATACCGGTGAGTTTCAAGGGTAGCCGCAGCGACCTGGTCCCACCGGCCGTTCAAAAAGCGTTGCGAACTCCGGGGTTCGATCTTCTAAAATCGCACCGATGAGTTACCGCGGACGCTTTGCCCCCTCTCCGACCGGCCGGCTGCATTTCGGTTCCCTGGTGGCCGCGGTGGGCAGCTGGCTTTGCGCGCGGCATGCCGGCGGGCAATGGCTCTTGCGGGTGGAAGACATCGACCCGCCGCGCGAAGTGCCCGGATCGGCGCAAAGCATCCTGGCCGCGCTACCCGCCTTCGGATTGCTGGCCGATCGACCCGCCATGTACCAATCCGAACGCAGTGCAGCGTACGACGTCGCTTTTGAGCGTCTTCGTGCCGCCGATCTGGTGTTCCCCTGCTGGTGCAGCCGTAGCGATCTGGCGGCTAGCGGCGGCATGCACCGCGACGGATATTGCGTCGCAGCATCGGACCCTTTGCGACCGCCGGCGTGGCGGATACGCGTCCCGGATATCGAGATCGTCTTTACCGATGGCCTGCAGGGCGAGCAACGCCAGCACCTGCGAGAGGCCGCCGGCGACTTCGTCATCAAGCGTGTGGAAGGTTTCTACGCCTATCAACTGGCTTGTGTGGTCGACGATGCAGATCAAGGCATTACCGAAGTGGTACGCGGCCATGACCTGCTTGATTCGACCGCCAGACAGATCTGGCTGCAACGCTGCCTGGGCCTGACGACACCGGCTTATCTGCATTTGCCGTTGGCGCTGGATGATGAAGGCCGCAAGCTGTCCAAATCCGATGGCGCCCTGCCTGTCGATCCCATGAATCCACTGCCCGCGCTGCGTCGCGCACTGGCTTTTCTCGATGTCGACACGTCGAACATCAGCCATGACGTAGACACATTGCTGCAAGATGCGCTGCGCCATTTCGACCCTAGCGCCTTACCGCACTGCAGCGAACGTCACGCGTAATCTTGCTTCGATGAACTAAGCACGATCTTTACGCACAAACAGCGTTCCCGGAACGCCAACGTTCTGCCATGATCCATCGCTAGGCTGTTTGCGTCGGAGTTTCACCGCGTAGACGGTGCTGCGAAATGGACATCCAAACAGTTGAGGAGACGAGGTATGACGCAACGCACGGCATTGGTCACTGGCGGTACTGGCGGCATCGGCAGCGCGATCATTCGTTATCTGGCTCGCCAAGGCCATCGGGTCGCCACCAACTATCGCGATCAGGCCAAGGCCGAAGCATGGCGCGATGCGATGAACCGCGAAGGCATCGAGGTCTTGCTGGTTCCCGGTGACGTGGGTGAGCCCGCCGCCTGCGAAACGATGGTCGAGGCGATCAACAGCAAGCTGGGCCCGGTGGAGATCCTGGTCAACAACGCCGGTATCACGCGCGACACCACATTCCACAAGATGACCTACGAGCAGTGGACCGAGGTGGTCAACACCAACCTCAATGCCTGCTTCAACGTCACGCGCCCGGTGATCGAAAACATGCGCAACAAGCGCTGGGGCCGCATCGTGCAGATCAGCTCGATCAACGGCCAGAAAGGCCAGTACGGTCAGGCCAACTACGCGGCGGCGAAGGCCGGCATGCACGGCTTCACCATTTCGCTTGCGCAAGAGAACGCACGCTTCGGCGTCACCGTGAACACGGTGTCACCGGGTTACGTGGGTACGGATATGGTGATGGCGGTGCCCGAAGAAGTCCGCGAGAAAATCATCGCGCAGATTCCGGTGGGACGCCTGGGCAAGCCCGAGGAAATCGCGCATGCCGTGGCGTTTTTCACCGGTGAAGAAGCCAGCTGGATCACCGGGGCGAATCTGGCGATCAATGGCGGTCACTACATGGGTTGGTAAAGCCGCTCGCAGCGCTCGCTGTGAAGCCGGTCGCTAGCGCGACCTGTAAAGGGTAAAGAGGAAAGCCGTAAAACCGTGCTTTTTCTCTTTACCCTTTCCAGCGAACAAAGTGAGCGACTTTACATGCGACAAAGTCGCCGGCTTCACTTCTTCTCAAGAATTCTTTCGACAACTTTCCCCACCGCCGCAAACGCAAACGCCCCGGTCACATGGGTCGCCGCGCCGAGGCCGCCGCCGCAGGCCAGGTTCAATGCATCGCCGCCTGGCGGGCGTGTGCCGCAAACGGTGCCATCGGGCTGTGGATACTGCACGTTCTGCAGCGAGTACACGGCCGATACGCCGAAGTAACGATCAGGGTTGCGCGGAAAATTGAAATCCTGGCGCAGCTTTTTCCGGATCAGGCTGAACATCGCATCGTGTTCGGTGCGCGACAGATCGCGCACGCGGATCTGGGTCGGGTCGGTGCGGCCACCGGCCGAGCCCACCGTCACCATCGGCAGCTTGCGACGCCGGCACCAGGCGATCGCTTCGAGCTTGACGCGAAACGCGTCGCAGGCGTCGAGCACCACGTCGTAGTCGCGATCGAGCAATTCATCCATGGTCGCCGGCGTAAGAAACCGTTCGATCGCTTCCAGGTGGATACCCGGATTGATCGCGTGCGCACGCGCGGCGACCACGCCGACCTTCGGCTTGCCGTATTCGCCATCGAGCGCATGCAGCTGACGATTTGTATTGGACACGCACACTTCGTCCGCGTCGATCAGCGTCAATCGACCCACGCCGGTTCGGGCCAGTGCCTCGGCCGCCCACGAGCCCACGCCGCCGACGCCAATGACAGCGACATGACTGCGCGCAAATTTCTCCAGGCTGCCGACACCATAGAGCCTTTCCACACCGGCAAAGCGTTCGGCATGCTGTGCCTGATTCTGTTGCGCCTGGGTGCTCATGCGCGAGCCTGGATGAAGAAACGGGTACGGCGGGACATGTGAACGAATTCCTGAAAACCAGCGTGTCATTTTATCCGGGAAGCGGTCGCAAAGCCTGTGCTACCCTCCCGCACTGATTCGAATCGAGAAGGGAACCGACGATGCGTGCCGCTTTATTGATTGTGCTGGGCCTGGTGATCGGCGTCATCGGTACCGTTTTCTCGATGAATGCGCTGCGCGATCGCAACCCGATGCCGCATTCGGTGATGGTGGTGATGTCCCATCACTTCGGCGAACTGGGTAACGCGGTCAAGGCCAAGCAGTGCGACGCCGCCAAGACGCATGCCCAACTCGGCAGCCTGCTGACGATTTCGCAAGACATCGGGCCGGCTTTCCCTGGCGTAGACCAACCGTTCCTGGATGCTGCCGACAAGCTGCATGCGGCCGTTCAGGCCGCTGCGGTGGCCGCGCCGGCCGACTGCCCTGCCCTGGCCGCCGCACTCAAGCCGATCGGCGAGGCCTGCCATTCCTGTCATCAGCAGTACCGCTAATCAGAGCTTGACGCGCCCGCGCAATACATCCCAGAACATCACCCAGTCGCCCATCAGGCTGTAAAGCGGATGGCGAAACGTCGCCGGCCGATTCTTCTCGAAGAAGAAATGCCCGACCCAGGCAAAGCCGTAGCCCACCACCGGCAACAGCCATAGCCACACCAACGCCCCGCTGAAAACCGCAGCAAGCAGGATCAGCAGCACCAGTGTGCTGCCGACAAAATGCAGGCGGCGGCACTGCACATTGCTGTGCTCGCCCAGGTAATAGGGGTAGAACTGGCGAAAGCTGGCAAAGCCGGACATGGGACAAACCTCCGCTGGAGCGATGGCGACAAGCCTAAACCCTAAGACCCGATCGATGCAGCTTCAGCGCTCCGGCAGCGGAATGAACTCCTGATCGTCGCCAGGAATACGCGGAAAGCGCTGCTCGGCCCAGGCCTGTTTGGCCTCTTCAATACGCTCGCGGCTGCTGGCAACGAAGTTCCACCACAGGTGGCGCTCGCCATCGAGCGGCGCACCGCCAAACAACATGACGCGGCTGTCCTGGGTGGCGCGCAGCGGCGCAGCCTTCTCGCCCGACTGCACCGCTATCCGCTGGGAGGCCACCGTCAGGCTACCCCATTGCACTTCGCCGTCGATCACATGCAAACCGCGCTCGACATGCTCACTCGGCCACTCCAGTTCACTGCCCGCCTTCAGATGCGCCTGGACAAAGAACATCGGCGCGAACACTTTCACCGGCGACTGCTGCCCATAGGCGGTACCGGCGATCAGGACCAGCGACGCGCCATCGCGCTCGATCCGCGGCAGCTGGCTGGCATCGTGATGATGGAACTCCGGATCCACCTCGGCATCGCTCTGTGGCAAGGCCACCCAGACCTGGATGCCGTGTACCGTCTGTCCGTCGCGACGCTCTTCCGGCGGCGTGCGCTCGGAATGGACGATCCCATGGCCGGAAGTCATCCAGTTCACTTCGCCGGGCCGAATATCGGCGACGCTGCCGAGGCTGTCGCGATGCCGGATGGCGCCATCGAACAACCACGTGACGGTGGCCAGCCCGATATGCGGATGCGGCCGTACGTCCATGCCGCGACCCGGCGCAAACTGGGCCGGCCCCATATGGTCGTAGAACACGAATGGCCCGACGTGCCGCGCCTGCAATACGGGCAACAGCCGCCGCACTACAAACCCATCGCCCAGATCGTGCTGGCGACCATCGATCAAGATCGGCTGTTGCTCCATATCGAACTCCTTACCAGGCTCTAAGATATTGCGCCGGCGCGGCGATATCCGCACCCAGTGTTTTCGCCGCGCGACGCGGGAAGTACGGATCGCGCAGGCTTTCACGTGCAATCAGCACCAGATCGGCCGCGTCGTCGTCGACGATACCGGCGGCCTGGTTGGCTTCGGTAATCAGGCCAACCGCGCCAGTGGCGATCTTTGCCTCGCGGCGGATACGTGCAGCGAAGGGCACCTGATAACCGGGCTCGAGGGGAATTTTGACATGCGGTATCAGGCCGCCGCTGGAGACATCGATCAGATCGACGCCGAGTTCACGCACCATCGCGGCCAGTCGCACGCTCTGATCGATATCCCAGCCACCCTCGGCCCAATCGGTAGCGGAAATGCGCAGCCATAACGGCAGATGCTCAGGCCACACTTCACGCACTGCGGCGATCACTTCGCGCACCAGACGGGTACGGTTTTCGAAGCTGCCGCCGTAGCCGTCGTCGCGATGATTGCTCAGCGGCGAGAGGAACTGATGCAGCAGATAACCGTGCGCGGCATGAAGCTCGATCAGTTGGAAGCCGGCCTCCAGCGAGCGCACCGCCGCCGCGCGGAAATCCGCGATCACCTTGGCGATACCCACATCGTCGAGCGCCTGCGGCACGTGCCAACCCTGGTCGAACGGAACGGCCGACGGCGCTACCGTGGTCCATGGATCCTGATCGGCGCGCAACGCGCCACCGCCATCCCAGGGGCGCTGCGCGCTGGCCTTGCGGCCGGCATGCGCCAACTGCACGCCAGGGATCGCCTCTTGCGCCGCGATGAAACGCACGATCGGCTTCCACGCATCCAGTTGCACCTGATTCCACAGACCGACGTCTCCGGGCGAAATACGTCCTTCCGGCGACACCGCCGTCGCCTCGGTCACGATCACCGCCGCACCGCCGACGGCGCGACTGCCCAGATGGACCAGATGCCATTCATTGGGCACGCCATCGACGGCGGAGTACTGGCACATCGGTGAAATCACCAGCCGATTGCGCAGGTTGAGACTGCGTTGTGCAAAAGGTGCGTAGAGGTTCATTCCGTTCATCTCAGAAGAAAGGCATCACGGCTAAGTGCCCTCGTTTCCGGCCAGTTCAAGTGCCGCTGTCGATCCAATCGGCGATATGTCCAGCGATGGCGCCGGGCGCTTTCATCCAGCTGAAATGATCCGCGCGCACATGACCGAGTTCGCTCGATGCAAGAACATACGAGCGACGCGACGCGAGCGGCATCTTGCCGAGCAACCAGTCGAGCGACGTCTCCGGCACCAACCAGTCGTCGTGCATGCGCTGCGTCAGGATCGGCCAATGCAATGCGGCGAGCTTCGCTTCCATATCGTCGGCCATGTCACGCGCCGCGTATCGCCCGGTACGGCCGGTCCGCGCCCAATCGTCGATCACGCCACGCGCTTCGTTGCCGCCAAAACCGATACGACGCCCGGGCAGATGTCCCACCAGTCGCGCCAGCCAGGGCGCGGCGACATAGGCCAAGCCGATCAGCCAGGATCGCGGGAACCGGCGCCAGTAAGGCGCCCCGCTGGCGACCAGGGCCAAGCCGCTGAAAGCTTGCGGATGGAGGGCGCCATACACCGTGGCCAACTGGCCACCGAGACTGTGCCCACCGATCCAGTACCGCGCGTCTGGCCATTGGCTTCGCGCCGTGGCGATGCCTGCCGGCATGTCCAGCTCCAGCAATTGCCGGTATGCCCAATCCGTCTGGCGACCGGCGCGGCGATTGCTCGACCCGATGCCACGCCATTCATGAATGGCCACCGCGATACCGCGTGCGGCCAGGGCATCGGCCAGCGGCAGATAATGTTTTGCGGCCACGCCCAGGGCTGGCATCCAGTAGAGCACTTCATGTGCTGGCATCTTCGGCGCACGCCACAATAACTGTGTGGTGGCACCGTCGGCGGCAGTAACGGGTAATCCAGTTTCGTGTATCGGTGTGTCCGAATCGGCAGGCTGCACGCAGGCTCTCGGCTTCAATGGCTATGGTTAAAGAAAAGGCCGGCTAGCGCCGGCCTTTTCTTTAACGACAAACCTAAGCTTCGGAAACTACCGCTCAGAGCGGCTGAACTTCCTCGGCCTGCTCGCCCTTTTGTCCCTGCACTACCTTGAAACTGACCTTCTGCCCCTCTTTGAGAGACTTAAAGCCAGTGCCCTGGATAGCACGGAAATGGACGAAAACATCCGCTCCCTTCTCCCGACTGATGAATCCGAACCCCTTGGCGTCGTTGAACCATTTTACGGTGCCATTCTCACGATCCGACATGACTCACTCACTCCGACTCTTCTCGATACTGAGACAAGTCAGCCTCCCCTCTGGCCGACGACTTACTGGGCATGCAGGAATTCGGGTGAGGCGATGTGAGGATTCTGTGGAACCGAACATCGGGGCACGCACGTGACCTAGCAGACACAGTGGCCCCAGCATAACGGATTTTCGGATTACAAGTGGGTATTGGCCGATTATTTGTGCAATTAATCGTCTTCACATTTGGTCATAAAAAAAGCCAGGCATTGCTGCCCGGCTTTTTCTTACAACTTTTGAGCTAGCTCAGGCGACGTTGACTTCGTCTGCCTGCAGGCCCTTCTGGCCCTGCACGACCTTGAAGCTAACCTTCTGGCCTTCGGCGAGGCTCTTGAAGCCATTGCCCTGGATCGCGCGGAAATGCACGAAAACATCCGGGCCATTGTCACGGCTGATGAAGCCGAAACCCTTGGCATCGTTGAACCACTTGACGGTACCGATCTGACGATCTGACATGTAAAACACTCCTAAAGGTATAGAAAGACTCAGTCCGAACCACAAAATACGGCCCGGACGGCTTACTGGTGTGCTAAGGAAACCCTAGGGGTGAGGCGATGAGGCAGATCGCAGATCTGAGGCATCGGGTCACAAAACTCTGGTGACCCCTGGCAAACACAGCTAGCGAATCATAGCCCAGATTCGCGCCATTGCGAATTTATTTATGCGATAACGAGACTTGGATCGGCTTAAGATCGGTCTAAACACGTTCGTGCGACAGGTTTTCCTTCAGTTTTCCTTTACCACGAGCATAGTTTAGTGGCCGACAGGGCGGCGACAGGTATGCTGACGCCGCCAAAGCATCCACCGCTACGCAGGAGCGCGCGCATGTTCACTTCCTCAGCTCGACTTGCCTTGTTGGCGCTCATCGCTGGCCTGACCGTGGCCGGCTGTGCGGACAAACCCGCCCGCCATACCTCCTCCACCGGCAGCACACACACCACGGTGACCGGCGCGAGCGCTCGTTCCGGTGCCTCAACCAGACCGAGGCCGACGGCACCAGCCCAGCCGGAAATGTCCTCGGACCTGCCGGCCAAGACGGGCATTGCCGCCTGCGACGACTACCTGGCCAGCTATGTCGCCTGCCACCGGGCTGCCGGTATCTACGCGCCCGACCAGATTGAAAGCCGCTACGACCAGATGCGCCATAGCCTGATCGAAGATTCCCAGGATCCCGACATGCGGCCTCAATTGGGCACGCGCTGTGTCGCCCTGGCCAACCAGCTGCATCAGGTGCTGCATGGCAAATCCTGTAGCGGTGGGGCTGTGGTAAATGGCGGCGGCCAATAAAGCTGCAGGCTCGCTTCGCATCGCCTGTTGTGCCCCCTCACCCCAGCCCTCTCCCCGGCATAGCCAGGGGAGAAGGGGCAGGTTACGCAAGTGCGAAATACCGAAGTTCACCTCAGTCGACTCCCTCTCCCCTGGCTATGCCGGGGGCGAGGGTTGGGGTGAGGGGGGGCTTTTAATCCCTCAAGCCCCGGCCAAGCGCCGACGCAACGCCGCAGCAAAACCAGCCGGCCGCGAACGCGCGATGCGCACCTTGGGCGTTGCATGCCAGCGCGCCGTCAGCTGGATGGCCTCAGCCAGTTCGTCGACCAGACGTTCATCCACCTCGACGCCAGGTTCGAGGTAAAGCACTTTGACCTCGAACATCTCCTCGGCACGATGCGCCTTCGCATCCAGGCGCCCAATCAGCTTGCCCCGATGCAGGATCGGCAGGACGTAATAACCATAGGTACGCTTGGCCGGCGGCGTATAGCACTCGATCGTGTACTCGAAGTCGAACATCGCCAAGGCACGTGCGCGATCCCAAACCAGCGGATCGAACGGCGACAACAAGGCCGTGTGGCTTGCGCGCAACCTGCCCCGGCTGGCTTGCTCAAGTGACGACGCGTGATCGCGATGGACATAACCGGCTACCGGCCAGCCGTCGACGCGAACTTCGATGATCTCGCCTTCGGCGCACAGCGGCGCCAACTCCCGCTCGGTCACCGCGGGTTTCAGACGATAGTAATCGGCAATCCAGCGCGCCTGAGTGACACCCAACGCGCGCACCGCGTCGAGAATAAAACGTCGACGCAAACTGGGATGATCCAGGGCTGAAGCCGCGGCATCGAACGGCGGATCGAGCTTTTCGAGCACGCGTTCGGCCAGATCGTAGACACGCTGAAATCGCTCCCGCCGCGTCACCATTAACTCACCCAACGCAAACCACGCTTCCAGCCAGCGCTTCTCCGGCTTCCACGACCACCAGCCGGAGGCGCCGCTCGGACGCTCGCCTTCGGTGAAATCAGCGGTACGAACGGCGCCCTTGGCACGGATATGTGCCAGCACGTCGTCCATGCCCACACGATGTTCGCGTTGCATGCGCTCTGCGTTCTTGTATGCCCAATGCATGCCACGTTGTGAACGCCAGTCACGATGCAAGGCGATGTCGGATGCGGGCACGAAACAGGCTTCGTGCGCCCAACACTCCACGATGCGCCCTTGCTCGAGCGCATCGTCGAGCCATTGCGGATCGTAGGCTCCCAGGCGCGAATGCAGCACCATGTATGGGCTGCGTGCAATCACATGAATGCTGTCGATCTGCAAAAGACGCATGCGTTCGATCGCAGTCACCACGTCCTCGCGCCGCGTACGCTTTCCCAACGGTTTAAGCAGGCCCTGTGCGACAAGTTGCAGGCAACGTGCCTGTTGAATGCTCAAACCAGGAAACGAATTCGCTGAAGGCTGATGCAACGATAACGATGACTTCACGTGGCCTCGATGCGTTTGTTGAGCTTGCGTTTATCCAGCGCTGCCGAGGACACGTTGCATGCACTTCCGATCCGTCAGCATGAACTCTCTAGTTCACAGGCCAGCATTCTGGCACGGAGCGACGACGATGAAACATTCAAAGATGCTCTTATCGGCTCTGGCGATCGGCTCGCTGCAGTTTGCCGGAACGTTGTGGGCACAGGATCAATCCATGCCGCAACAGCCGCCGACACCACCGCAGCCGCAATCTCAACCGCTGATGCCGCCGCCTCCGCCGCCGCAGGGTCAATCGGTCACGCCACCGCCTCCGCCGCCGGGATCGACCGATCCGCAGCAGATGGAGACGCAGGCAACTCCACCTCCTCCCCCGCCGAGTTCTGGCGATCAGCAGCAGATGCAGCCGCCACCGCCGCCTCCCCCGCAACCGGGCCAATCCACCACGCAGACGATCACCGACAAGGGTCAACCGGCAAGGGTGAATTCGTCCATGCCACCGGTAGCATCGGGGCCGGCACCGAGCTTCGAGCAGCTGGCCAATGGCGGCAAGTCGATCTCGGAATCTCAGGCATCGGCCTATCCGCTGCTCGCCAATGACTTCAAATACGCCGACCGCAATCACGACGGCCGTATCAGCAAGAGCGAATACGAAGCCTGGGTGAAGAAGTGATGCACGTCTGATTCGATGGATGCGATGAGCTGCACAGAAAGCGCCGGCCATACCGGCGCTTTCTTTGTGAGACCAGCTGACGACGCGTTAGACTCCGAGGCTCGCGCCCCCTGAGGGGATTCAAGGAGCAGCAGCTGATGAAGCGAACGACTGCCATCGTATCGGCGGGGATGCTTGCCTGTGCGATGCATACCGCCCACGCCCAAAACCCCAATCCGCTGGATATCCGTGCCTGTACCGGCATCGAAAGCGATGCACAGCGACTGGCCTGCTATGACCATGCCACCGGTCGCGACAATCTGCCGGCCGCGCAAAAGCGCAAGGACGAAAGTACCGAGATACCGGGCATCTTCGCCAAGGACCGCAGCGACCACAAAATAGTGGTAGCGAGCGGCAACAGCGAAGTGTCCAAGCCGCTTTCCTTGCTCGACTCGCGCTGGGAGTTATCGCCCGACAGCAAGCTGGGCACGTTCAATATCCGCGGCTACAAGCCGGTCTATGTGATGCCGGTGTTTGCGACCAGCAATCAGAACGACCAGCCAAGCAGCCCCAACCCGGATAACAACGTCACCTCGCCGCAACAATTGCAGAATGTCGAAGCGAAGTTTCAGCTGAGCCTGAAGACCAAGGTCTGGCAGAACATCTTCGGCGAGAACGGCGACCTGTGGGTGGGTTACACACAATCCTCGCGCTGGCAGGTCTACAACTCGCAGATCTCGCGGCCCTTCCGCGAAACCAACTACGAACCCGAAGCCATGTTGATGTTCAACACCGATTATTCGGTGCTGGGCTGGGATGGGCGCTTGGCAGGCATCGGCTTCAATCACCAATCGAACGGCCGATCCAATCCGCTCTCGCGCAGCTGGAATCGGGTGATCGCCAACTTCGGTTTCGAGCGCGACGACTGGGTGGTGATGTTCCGCCCCTGGTGGCGTGTTCCCGAGGACAGCAAGACCGACGATAACCCCAATATCAGCGACTACATGGGCCGCATGGACATGCAGATCATCCATGAATGGAACGGCCAGGAGTTTGGCCTGATGTTGCGCCACTCGCTACGCGGCGGCAGTCGCAGCCATGGTGCCGGGCAGTTCACCTGGAGCTTCCCGCTGATCGGCAACCTGCGCGGCTATACGGAACTGTTCAAGGGTTATGGCGAAAGCCTGATCGATTACAACCACAATGCCACCTACCTGGGCGTCGGCGTGTCGTTGCTGGATTGGTACTGAGTGCGGGGCTGGTGGCGAGTCAGTGCCACCAGCTCTGTTTGGTTCCCGTAAGAATGCGCAGCATGTGCCCGCGTGTCAGTGCGAACCTTCCCAGCGGACCGAAACCGAGATCGCGCACCCCGGCCAGGCTGTTGCGCTCGGACTGAAACCACGGTGTCAGCCAGCGACTCAGGCGCTGGTAGATCGCCAGATGCGCGCGACGACGATCGCGATACGCCATTAGCGCGTCATCAGTGCTTGGCGATTGCGCCAACGCATCGGCCAACGTTTCGGCGTCGAGCAAAGCCATGTTCACACCCTGGCCCAACTGCGGGCTCATCGCGTGCGCGGCATCGCCGATATACACGACCTTTCCTTGTGCCGGTTCGCGCAACAACACATCGCGATAGCGGGCGCGATGCATCTGCTCAGGCGCCGCAATCGTCGCCAGCAAGGGCTCCACCTCAGGCCAAAGTGCCGCCACGCGCTCTCGCAACTGCGCCAGTGCGGCCGCGTCGAAGTGGTCGAGCTGCTCGCCGGGCACACTGAAATAGAACGTCAACCAGCGCCCTGCATGCTCCGTACGTTGCCCGACCGGCAGCATGCCGATCATTTCGCGCGTACCCGCGTAGCGCTGCTGCAATTGATCGGGATAGGCCCAGGATTCGGCTGGAAGCAGGCACCACAAGGCGCCCCATGGATAGAGCTTCTGTCGCTTTATGTTGTTCGGGTGGAGTCCGCGCAGACGCGAGTGGGCGCCATCGGCGACCACGATAAGATCGAACGGGCCATGCTTGCGCCCCTCGCTATCGAGAAGCGTATCTCCACTATCGATGGCGTCGATGCGCGTACCGACAGCAATCTCTGACGCGTCGGCATAAGCATCGTGCAGTACACCAAACAGGCTGCCACGCGTCAGCCCGAGGCCAAAGCAATCGGGCGCATGGTCCCGATAGCTCATGTCCATCACGCTGCGGCCTTTCGGCGTTGCCCCGTAGAGGCGCTCGATGCGCTGACCCCGTTCGAGTATCGGCTTGCTCAAGCCCAGCCGATCGAGCACGCCCAACCCGGTCGGCTGCAGCAAGAAGCCCGCACCGACCGGCCCCAGCACGGGTGCCTGCTCGAAAATACTGAGGCGATGACCTTGCGCGCTCAGGAAAAGCGCGGCGGCCTGACCGGCCGTGCCATAACCGACGATGGCGATACGTAAGCGTCCCTGCATTCAATCCCCTCAGATAGAGAACGCCCGGCGCATGGCCGGGCGTCTTTCAAGCACCAGGCACTGAAGCTTAGTGGTGATGGCCGCCTTCGCCATGCACGTGGCCATGCTCGCGCTCTTCCTGGGAAGACTCACGCACGCTGGTCACTTCGATCGCAAAATGCAGGGTCTGGCCGGCCAACGGATGGTTACCGTCGATATGCACGGTTTCGCCGTCGACGGCGGTCACGGTGACATTGATGACGCCCTGCGGGCCACGTCCCTGGAACTGCATGCCGGGCTGGATATCGGCCACGCCCTGGAACGCTTCGCGCGGCACTTCCTGCACCAGTTCCTCGTGACGCTCGCCATAGCCTTCGGCGGCGGGCACGTCGACCTTGAACTGGTCACCGGCCTGACGACCCTCCATCGCCTTCTCCAGGCCCGGCACGATCTGGCCGCTGCCCTGCAGATAGGTGAGCGGCTCGCGGCCGTCCGAGCTGTCGACGACCTGACCCTGGTCATCGGTCAGCGTGTAGTGGAAAGAAACGACACTATGGGGGGCAATCTGCATGATGTTCTCGTTCATATCTTTGGTGGTGCCGGCTCATCCGAGCCGACGCGAACGCTAAGCGTAACAGACCCCATGTGCAGGACCGGTCATGCAGGCCCCCGGCCGATCTGGAATACTCCCGTCATGATTTCGCTCAGAGGCCTCGGGCGCCGCCGTTTCGCCGCCCTTTTGCTCGGCATCCTGCCTGCCCTGGCATGGATCGCGCCCGCCTTCGCCGATCAGCCGGATGGCAGCGCCACCGTACCCTTGGGCGTCCAGATCGACACGTTCATCGCCCAGCCCCGCTTTGCCGCGGCCAACTGGGGCATCGCGGTGGTCTCGCTCGACAGCGGTCGCATGTTGTATGTGCATCACGCCGACCAGTTGTTCCAGCCCGCCTCGACGACCAAGCTGTTCACCACCGCGCTGGCCTTGAGCAGCCTGGGGCCCGATTACCGCATTCCCACACAAGTGCTGGCCAAGGACGATATCCAGGCCGGCAAGCTGGATGGTCCGCTGCTGCTCTATGGGATGGGCGACCCGACCCTGGGCGCCGATGCCAGCACCGCCGACTGGGCCGATCAACTGGCGTCACAGCTGGCCGCACGCGGTTTGCGCAAGGTGACCGGCGACCTCATCGCCGACGATACGTATTTTCAGACACCGTCGATGGGCTCGGGCTGGGAAGCGATCGACCTGCAAAGCTGGTTCGGCATGCCCACCTCGGCACTGAGCGTGGACGACAATCTGGTCGGTATCACGATCAGCCCGGGCCGCGGCACCGACAAGCCCGTCCAGGTCGCATTCGACCCGACCGATGCCGCCCCCTCGCTCGCCAACGACATGACAACCGGCGCGGCGCATACGCGCAACGACATCAATCTCTATCGCGCGCCTGGCGGCAACACCCTGCATGTATTTGGTGCGATCGCAGCGGGTTCGCCGATGCTCAATTACAAGCTGGCGATGGTCGACCCCGCGCGTGTCGCTGGCCAACGTCTGCTCGATGCGCTCGCACGTCACGGTGTACATGTCGATGGCGTATTGCGCACCGTGCACTGGCCACAAAGCGACGCCGCGTATCGCAACGATACCGTGGTACTGGCACAGGTGCTGTCGCCCGCCGTTGCGGACATTCTGCATCAGGGCCTTAAGCGCTCGCAGAATCTGTACATGCAGAATTTGCTGCTCGTCGCTGGCGCCAAGGCGCAGGCCGATGCCATGCAGCAGCCTTCACCACCGACTGGTTTTATCACCACCGAGGCCTGGGGCATCCGCGCCCTGCGCAATCTGCTCGATCGCATCGGCGTACCGGCACGGGCCAGCCTGATCGAAGAAGGCTCGGGTCTGTCGAGGCGCGATCTGGCCACGCCGGAAACCATGACACGCGTGCTCAGCTTTCTTGCCGCGCAACCCTATGCCAAGGTGGTTTACGACGCCGTACCGCTGGCTGGCGTGGACGGCACCCTGCAATGGCGGATGCGCAAGACGGCAGCGGAAAACAATGTGCGCGCCAAGACCGGCAGCATGAGCCTGGTGCACTGTCTGGCCGGCTATGTCACCGCCGCCTCCGGCGAACGCCTGGCCTTCGCCATCATGCTCAACAATTACGAGCCACCGGAAGGTGCGCCGAGTGCCAGCCGGGATGTGGATGCGATTGCAGTGATGCTGGCCCAACTAAGCAAGAATCCAGCTAGCTTGTAGGAGCGACTTTAGTCGCGACCGGCCGTGACGTCACGGTGGGTCGCGACTGAAGTCGCTCCTACAAGATAGGGTAAGCGAGGAATCACGCCCCGAGCTTGAGATCCCGCGCAATCTTCTCCGGCGTATCCGTCGGTGCGTAGCGCTTCACCACCTGCCCTTCGCCATCGACCAGGAACTTGGTGAAGTTCCACTTGATCCCTTCGCTGCCCAGGATGCCCTTGCCCTCTTTCTTCAGCCACTGATAAAGCGGATGGGCGTTGTCGCCATTGACCTCGATCTTGGCGAACATCGGAAAGCTGACGTCATAGCTGGTCGAGCAGAAGTTCTTGATCTCGTCCTCGTTGCCCGGCTCCTGATGACCAAACTGGTCGCAGGGGAAGCCCAGCACCGCCACGCCCTGGCCGCCGTATTGACGCCACAGCTCCTCCAGGCCTTTGTACTGCGGTGTAAAACCGCACTTGGAGGCGACATTGACGATCAACAGGGTCTTGCCGCGCCATTCGGCGAGTGAGCGCTCGTTACCGTCAATATCGCGTGCGGAAAAGTCGTAAACGGAAGTCATGGCTCTAGGCTCCGGTAAAGAAGCCGCAGTTTACGCCAGTCCCGCTCGCCCTGCGCCGACAAGCCTCCTACCCCGCCGACTGGCATAATGCCGCCCCGACCACTTCCTTTTCAGGCCTGCCGTGATCCGCTTTGTCGATGTTCACAAGTCCTATCGCGTCGACGGCAAGGACATTCCCGCATTGCAGCCGTTTAGCCTGGACATCGCCGACGGCGAGGTCTTTGGCATCATCGGCCACTCCGGCGCCGGCAAATCGACGCTTATACGGCTGATCAACCTGCTCGAACGCCCCAGCGGCGGCCGGATCCTGATCGGGGACGTGGAGCTGACCGCCCTGGACGATGCCGCGTTACGGGCTCAGCGTCGTCACATCGGCATGATTTTCCAGCACTTCAACCTGCTGTCCTCGCAGACGGTAGCGGACAATATCGCCTTCCCGATGCGTCTGGCCGGGGAGCGCGACCCGGGTGCGATCCGCCGCCGGGTCGACGAGTTGCTCGAACGTGTCGGCCTGACTGCACATGCGGACAAATACCCTTCCCAGCTCTCCGGCGGACAGAAGCAGCGCGTAGGCATAGCACGGGCCCTGGCCAACCATCCATCGATCCTGCTGTGCGACGAAGCCACCAGCGCACTCGATCCGCAAACCACCGCATCCGTGCTCGAACTGCTGGCGCAGATCAATCGCGAGCTGAAACTGACCATCGTGCTGATCACCCACGAAATGGATGTCGTACGACGGGTATGCGATCGCGTCGCCGTCCTCGATGGCGGACGCATCGTCGAACACGGCAACGTCGCCGATGTATTCCTGCACCCACAACACGACACCACCCGGCGTTTTGTCGATGAAGCGTTGCCCGAGGAAGCGGCCGGCGGAAAATCGATCTACGCCCAGGTCCCCGGACGCATCCTGCGCCTGTCGTTTCGTGGCGAAGCGACCTGGTCGCCGACGCTGGGGCGCGTCACCCGCGAGACCGGCGTGGATTTCAATATCCTGGCCGGGCGCATCGACCGCATCAAGGACCTGCCTTACGGCCAACTCACACTCGCCATGCAGGGCGCGGGCGTCGATCAGGCCTTGAGTTCATTGCGTGCCGCCGGTATCGACGTAGAGGAAATCGCTCGATGACATTCGCTTTCGCTACGCCGTTGCATCAACTGTTCCCCAATATCGACGACTGGGGCGAACTCGGTCATGCCTGCATCGATACGCTGCTGATGCTCGGCGGCTCGCTTGCGCTGACCGTGCTGATCGGCCTGCCGCTCGGTGTGCTGCTCTACCTCACCGGCAAGGGCCAGATACGCGAGATGCCGAAGTTCTACGGGCTGCTGTCTCTGGTCGTGAATATCCTGCGTTCGATTCCCTTCATCATCCTGATGATCGTGCTGATGCCGCTGACCCATATTCTGGTGGGCACCAAGCTGGGCATCCGCGGTGCGATCCCGCCCCTGGTGATCGGCGCGGCGCCGTTCTTCGCGCGTCTGGTGGAAACCGCCCTGCGCGAAGTCGAGCGCGGCGTGATCGAAGCAAGCCAGGCCATGGGTGCCACCACCTGGCAGATCGTGCGTCATGTACTGTTGCCCGAAGCCCGTCCCGGCATCATCGCCGGTATCACGGTCACCGCGATCGCCCTGGTCGCCTATACCGCGATGGGTGGCGCCATCGGTGCGGGCGGCCTGGGCGACCTGGCCTATCGCTATGGCTATCTCAGCTACAAATCCGACTACATGGTCGTGACGGTGTTTCTGCTGATCGTGCTGGTGCAATTGCTGCAGATGATCGGCGACCGCGTGGTGGCCCATTTCAGTCAACGCTGAAAAGGCATATCGAACAGCCATCAAGTTCTTTGCCATCAGCGGTATAGACGGCTATTCTTGTGCGACGCACAAAAGGCTCAAATTCCATGATCAAGCTTCTCGCTCCCCTCGCCGCCCTGCTCCTGCTGGTCGGCTGCTCGTCAGGTTCCGGCGGCGGTAATGCCGATAGCAAGACGCTGACGGTCGCTGCCACCGCGGTTCCGCACGCTGAAATCCTCAAGCAGGTGAAGCCGATCCTGGCGAAGGAAGGCATCGAGCTGGATATCAAGGTATTTGCCGACTACGTGCAGCCCAATACCCAGGTGCTGGAAAAGACCGTCGATGCGAACTACTTCCAGAGCAAGCCCTATCTGGATGAGTTCAACAAGCAACACAGCACCAACCTGACCGTCGTGACCGGCGTGCACATCGAGCCCTTCGGCGCGTACTCGCGCAAGATCAAATCGCTCGACCAACTAGCGGATGGCGCCACGGTCAGCCTGCCAAACGATCCCAGCAACGGCGGCCGTGCCTTGCTGCTGATCGCCAAGCATGGCCTGATCACCTTGAAGGATCCGACCAGCCCGATATCCACGCCCAAGGACATCGTGACCAATCCGAAGAATCTGAAGTTCCGTGAGCTCGAAGCGGCGATCCTGCCGCGCACCCTCGACGAGGTCGACCTTGCGTTGATCAATACCAACTACGCCCTGGCTGCCGGGCTCAACCCCACCAAGGACGCGTTGCTGATCGAGGACAAGGATTCGCCCTATGTGAATGTCCTGGTGAGTCGCGCCGATAACAAGGACGATCCGCGCGTGCAGGCACTGGCCAAGGCGCTGACCAGCCCGGAGATCAAGGCGTATATCGAGCAGCAGTATCACGGCGCGGTACTGCCGGCGTTTTGAGGTTTTGGGTGTTATCGCGATAACCGCACACCCAAGTCACTGGGTTCCGGCCTACGCCGGAATGACGAGCATGAGGGTTGAAGAAATTCTGCCACTTATCTAGCCGTCATCCCGGCGTAGGCCGGGACCCAGTGGTGTTGGACTTCGGATTTTGCGATAGCGCTATTCCCCAGCCAGCACCGGAATATCAAACACCTGCCGCAGATACGCCACGTAAGCGGTGTCATCGCACATGTTCTTGCCCGGCGAATCGCTCAGCTTTGCCACCGGTTGCCCGTTACAGCGAACCATCTTGATCACGATGTTGAGCGGCGTCGGGCCGACGTCGTTGGTGAGGTTGGTGCCCACGCCGAATGCGAGTTGGCAACGGCCGCGAAAATGCGCGTACAGCTGCATCACCTTCGGAATATCCAGGCCATCGCTGAAGACGAGCACCTTGCTGCTCGGATCGACACGATTGGCGCGGTAGTGCGCCAGCACACGCTCGCCCCATTCGAACGGATCTCCCGAATCGTGCCGCGTACCATCGAACAGCTTGCAGAAGTACATATCGAAATCGCGCAGGAAAGCACTGAGTCCATAGACGTCCGACAGCGCAATGCCCAAATCGCCGCGATATTCCTTGGCCCAGGTTTCCAGTGCGGCCACCTGCGAATCGCGCAGCCGCGGCCCCAGCGCCTGATGCGCCTGCAGATACTCATGTGCCAGCGTACCTAGCGGGCGCAGATCGAGCTGACGCGCCAGCCACACGTTGCTGGTGCCGGTCAGCTGCTCGCCGAGCCCGTCGCGCAACGCGGTAACGACCTCTTCCTGCCAGGTGCGCGAGAAACGCCGGCGCGTGCCGTAATCGGCGATCCGGCAACCGCTGTAATCGGCGGTATCGCGCAGCAGCGCGATCTTGTCGCGCAAGCGGCGACGTCCCTCCGCCAGATCGAGCTTCGGCTGCGTATTGCGAAAATACACCTCGTTGACGATCGCCAGCAGCGGCACTTCGAACAGGATCGTGTGCAGCCAGGGGCCGACGATACGGATCTCAATCTCGCCGTTGCCCGCCGCCGAGGGCTCGATCTGCACATATTTCGCATTGAGATGAAACAGCGCGAGAAAGTCGACAAAGTCACTCTTGATGAAACGCCAACTACGCAGGTAATCCAGTTCGTCGTTGGTGAAACGCAGGCTGCACAGCGCCTCCAGCTCGGCGCGGATTTCTTCGATATACGGCACCAGGTCCACGCCGGGGTTGCGGCACTTGAAACGGTACTCGACCTGCGCCGCCGGATAGTGATGCAACACCACCTGCATCATCGAAAACTTGTACAGGTCGGTATCGAGCAACGAGCTGATGATCATCGGACACTCTGGCGCACAGGACGAACGATTATGAGCTGGAAGTCCCCGTCTAAGCGAGCAGGCGTAAACGCGAGGCAAAAAAAACCCCGGGGGCCAGGGGAGGGGCCGCCGGGGTTTGTCGGGCCGGGATCCTTGGGGAAGGATAGATCCAGCCCCTCAGTGACCGATCTAGCCAGGTCACTTCGGGTCGCCATCACGGCGATCATGAAACTTAGATGGCGTTCCCTTGGAAAAGTTCAAGGGCACCTACATGAACAATCGTTCATCGAGGACATGCGCCATCGCTCTCGTCGGTTAATTGGGCCAGCCAGATATTTTTCAAGCGACCGAGCGCTTTCGCCACATCGCTACAATGATCACCATGGGAAAGGAGATATCCATGCGTCGCGTTTTGTTTGGTTTTTGTTTGGGATGGTTAGGCCTCGGCGCCTCAGCCGCGGAACTCAAGATCGATCTCGGCCAGGGCGCACCGCAGACCTACCAGACCGCTCAGCTGATCGCGCGCCAGGACCTGCGCACGATCGATATCCCCAGCGACGTCGCCTACAAGCGCTCCATGCACTATCGGGCCATTCCCCTGCGCGCCCTGCTCAACGGCATCGGCCCCGAAGACCATCTGCAATTTGTCGCCAGCGACGGCTTCGCGGCGGAGATTCCGGCCTCCCTGTTGCTGGACGAACGCGGCAGCGAGGCCTGGCTGGCGGTCGAATCCCCAACCCAACCCTGGCCCGCACTGGGCCCGGGAAAGCCCAGCGCCGGCCCTTTCTACATCGTCTGGACGCACCCGCAGGCGGCGCACATCGGCCAGGAGCAATGGCCCTACCAAGTTGCCTCGATCCGCAAGCTGGCGGATGTCTCCCAGCGCTTTCCCGCCATGCGGCCTGACTCCGCCCTGCCCGCCGACAGCCCGATTCGTCGAGGCTATGCGGTATTTCAGCGCACCTGCCTGGCCTGCCATACGCTCAATGGCAGCGGCGACGCCAAACTCGGCCCCGATCTGAACATTCCGCACAACCCGACCGAATACATCCGTGCCGACCTGCTGCGCGCTTACGTGCGCGACCCGCAGTCGCTGCGTCATTGGCCTGAGGCGAAGATGCCCGGCTTCTCGCGCGACTCGCTATCGGATCAGGACCTGGACGATCTGCTGGCGTATTTGCGGCATATGGCAGGCCGAAAGGCGGCGCCGTAAGTCTCAGGGGGCAGCCGCCTGCACTGGCGGCTCCTTTTGGGCCGCATCCAGCAGTGTCTGTAGGGACTCGTTGCGCTGCTTGAACGGCTGTTGCGCAAGCGTGCGCACTGCCGTGTAGAACGCGGGCCATTGCGACTCGCTGCGATGAAACAGCTCGGTGAACGCAGGCAGCCAGTGATCGTAGATGCCGAACGGCAGCAGCCGCGCATTGTTGATCGGCGCGGCTACCCAGGCGTCGTAGCCATGCTGGCCTGGCCAGTCGTGATCCCGCCATTGCGCATAACGCTGGCGAAAGGCCTCGATCTCGCGCTGTTTTGCCGCAGCCAGCGTTGTCTCATCGCCGCCTTGCGCATACGCCTTGCGCAATCGGTCGCGCAGGTCGAGAACCAGTTGTGTGAAGCCATCGTCCATCGCTTCGCTGCGCCCCTTCTGCGGGGGCAGGCCACGTGATTGGCGCCACTGCCTCAAGCCCTCGTCTTGAACGAAACTTGCGAAAGATTCGTTAAAGGCGCTGTCGCCTTTGACGTAGATCAGCTGATGGGCCAGCTCATGAAAAATCGTGCTGGCCAGTTCGTCATCGTCCCAGCGCAACATGCTGCTGAGAATAGGATCGGCGAACCAGCCCAGGGTCGAATATGCCGCCACACCACCGACCCAGACATCATCGCCATCGGCTTTCAGCTGCTGCGCCCGTTGCTTGGCTTTGGCTTCGGTGAAATAGCCCCGATAAGGCACGCAGCCGGCAAAAGGAAAGCATTGCCGCACGGCATCGACCGAATAGGGCGGCGTCGCGAACACGTTCCACACCACATAGGGGCGATCCAGCGCGACATAGCCGGTATAGCTGCGATTGTCCGGCAGCCCCAGTTGGCTCGACGCAAATCGCCGGGCCTGTTGGGATAGCGCGAGCCGTGCTTTCAGCTTGGGATCGACCTGCGGGTCGCCAAGCAGCTTGGCAACCGGCCTGCGATCCAGCACCAGGGCCGACTGTCCACGCGCGATGTGCGCGTAGTAACCCAGCGTCTGGCAGCCGACAAACAAAAGGCCCGCGGCGGATAACACCACGAGCCTTGCGATACGGGATAACCCGGTTGGCATGCGATATCGCTTCGACATGCCGCCATTGTGCCTGTTACTTAACGCCCGTGGCCGCCGCCACCGCCGTGCCAGCCGCCATGGCCGCCGCTCCAATGCCCACCACCGCCGGGGCGACCATGGTAGCCACCGTGGCCGTAGTAACCACCATGACCGTAGTAACCGCGGCCGCCCCAGTAGCCGCGACCGTAATAACCGCGCCCATACCAGACATTGATACCCGGCGCGTAGCCATAACCGTAGCCGTAACCCGGATACCAATAGCCCGGCACGCCGCCGTAATAGGCGTCGTCGTAGACCACCGTACTGCCCGATCCGTAATACGCGTCGCCTACGTAAGCGCTGCTGCGCACGTAGCTGTAACCAGGGTCGTAGTAACAGCCCGAAAGCGTTGCGACGGCACCACCAAGCATCAATCCGGCTAGTAAGCGTTTCATACAAGGACCTCCCGGTCGCTACGACATCACGCTAAGTCCACCCCGTTGAATGGGTACTGAGCCGGACAAAAACAAGCCGGCGGGCATTTACCCGCCGGCCATATAGACACAGCCATTTATCTGATGGCCATGCGCACGCTAAATCTTGCTGCGCCGATTGAGATCGCCTTGCAGATGCACGGGTTGGCCAAGCCCTGAATCCTGCGCGGAGGTATCGCCGCCGTTTTGCGGCGGATGACTTTCTTCCGTGGGATGGGCTTGCTGATCGGCACCGGGCCAGTTGGGCCCCTGACGTACGCGCTCTTGTTTGGCGACGAGCAGCGCCTGGATATGCGCTACCGCCTCTTCCGGACTGATGTGCTTGACCGGCTCGGCCTTGGCTTCGGCAGCAGGCTTGGGCTTTGCAGGCTTCGGCGCGGACTGCTTTACGACAGCCGGCTTGGGCGGTGCCGCGTTCCTGGTCGCTGCTTTCTTCGCGACAGGCGCCTTGGTGGCGGCTGGCTTGCTCGGCATCGTCTTGGTGACCGTCTTCTTTACGGCGACTTTCTTGACGGCGGCCTTCTTGCCGACGGCCTTGCGTGCAACGGTTTTCTTCGCGACGGATTTCTTGACGGCAGCTTTACGCACTACGGTTTTCTTAACCGCTTTGCGAACGGCTTTCTTTGCCGCTGCCTTTTTAGCCACGGTCTTTTTTGCCGCTGCCTTCTTGGCCGGCGCCTTGCGTGCGGCGGCTTTCTTTACCGGGCTCTTGCGGGCCGCTGCTTTCTTGGCGGGCTTTTTTACCGTAGCCGTATTTTTACGAGATACGGCCTTTTTTGCTGCTTTTTTTGCCGCGGACTTCTTCGCGGCAGACTTGCGGGTCGTTGCCATGCGTCTTTACTCCTGCGGTTAACAAAAGGCTCCGACGTGTCTCCTCTACGTCAGATGACTGAGCATTAGCACCGGCAAGATGTATCCGGAATGAGCGAATCTTACGCTCTCCGATGCAACGCACTGTGATGTTTTACATCAAAAGCGCGGCCGCATCAGCTGATCGATGAAAATCGACAGTCGTTCCGGTTGCACCATCAGCGTAAAAGCCACGCCGTAAGCCGCTCCCCACAGGTGCGCGCTGTGATTGATATTGCCCTGCCCGCGCCGGTCCATGTAGACCGAATAAATCACGTAAAGCACGGCGTAGAGGATGGCCGGAATCGGAAGAGCAAAGTAGAGAAGGATCTTCGCCCAGGGCTGAAAGAGAATGGACGCGAACAGCACCGCGGACACGGCGCCTGAGGCCCCCAGGCTGCGATAGTTGGCGTTGCCGCGGTTGGACAGATAGGTCGGCAGAATCGAGACGATCAGCCCACCAAGATAGAACAGCGCAAAACCGAACGTACCCAACGTATGGGTGTAGTACTGCTCCATCACCCGGCCAAAAAAGAACAGCGTGAGCATGTTGACCAGCAGGTGGCCGAAATCGGCGTGGAGAACGCCGTATGTCACCAGGCGGTAGTACTCGCGCTGGCGCGTGATCGCGGGCGGCCACAGGATCAACTCGTTCATCAGGCGGCTGTTGTTGAACGCCATGAACGACACCACGCAGGTGATGGCGATAATGATCAGGGTGACCGGCATGCGGATTTCCATAACGTTTGGACGAAAGGCGGCATATTGACGAGCCTGCCTGCGCTTGTCGACACCTGCCCTGTCTGCGTCCGGCCGCGCTTCGTTGCACTGCCACAAAAGGCGCCGGAGGACTATCATTCGGCGCTTTAGTGCGGCCGGTTGCCGCCACGACTCCCTTCATGTCACCCATTCGTTACCTGCATCTGGACGTCTTTGCCGCCACCCTGGGCGGCGGCAATCATCTTGGCGTCATTACCGATGCCCGCGGCTGGAACGATGCGCAAATGCAGCGCTTCGCCCGCTGGACCAACCTGGTCGAAACCACGTTCCTGTTGCCGCCCAGCCAGCCCGATGCGAGCTATCGCGTGCGCATCTTCACGCCGCACAAGGAAATCCCTTTCGCCGGCCATCCCAGCATCGGCAGCGCACATGCCGTACTGGAAAGCGGCCTGGCCAAGCCGGTCGACGGCGTGCTGTGGCAGGACTGTCTGGCCGGCGTACTGCCGATCCGCGTCGAAGGCGAAGGTCCTGCACGACAGTTACTGTTGAAATCACCGCGCGCCAAAGTGGTCTCGCAAGGCGTCGATGCGCATCCATTGCTTGCCGGCGCGCTGTCCGGCATCGGCATGGGCAAGTTGCCGCCGGCCTTCGTCGAAGGTGGCCGCCACTGGTGGGTGGCCGAGTGTGCGGACGAGGCCAGCCTGCGCGCCTGGCAACCCGACTACGCCGCCATCGGCGAACTGGCCAAAGCCACCGACAGCCTGGGTATCTGCGTGTTCGCACGCAGCAACCATCCCGATTATCAACTCGTGGTGCGGGCACTACCCGCAGGCGTGGGCATCGTCGAAGACCCCGCTTCCGGCGCCGCCAATGGCCTGATCGGTGCCTATATCGCTCATGCCGAGCCCGATGGTCCGCTCGCACAGGGCTATACCGTCAGCCAGGGCCGCGAGATCGGCTACAACGCGCAGTTGCTGGTGCGTATCGACGGCGCCATCTGGGTCGGCGGCAAGACCAATACCATCATCGATGGCCATGTGCACTGGAACGGCGCCGAGTGAGCCAAGCGCCGCAAATCTGGGTCGATGCCGATGCCTGCCCGGTCGCGATCAAGGAAACTCTGTTTCGCGCCGCCGAGCGCGAGCAGGTTAACGTCACGCTGGTGGCTAACCAGTGGCTGCGTACGCCGCCGTCACGCTTCGTGCGTGCCGTACAGGTGCCCTCAGGCCTGGATGTCGCCGACAACGAGATCGTGCAGCGCCTGAGCGCGCAGGACCTGGTGGTCACCCAGGATATTCCACTGGCCGCGGCGGTAATCGAGAAAGGCGCGCTGGCGATGCATCCGCGCGGCGAGCTCTACACGACCGAAACCATCGCGCAACGGCTGTCGATGCGTAATTTCATGGATGAGTTGCGCGGCGCGGGTGTGGACACCGGTGGGCCGGCGGCGTTTCACGCGCGGGACAAGCAGGCGTTTGCCAATCAGCTCGATGCGTGGCTTATGCGTCGGCGAAAGATGCTGGGTTAAGCGCACGACACGCCTTGAAAAGCCTCAGTTTCTCCTATCGTCATCCCGGCGCAGGCCGGGACCCAGTGGGCTCAGTTTCCGGTTTTCGCAGCAGAGCAGATTCTCATTTGCTCTCGCGACAACCGATCGCAAAGCCACTGGGTTCCGGCCTGCGCCGGAATGACGAGTAGAAAGGTTTTTCGGGGTTCCACCGTCGCGACCGCAACACCAAAGTCCCGTCAATCGCCCAGATTCGCCCGCCGCGCGGCCACCAGCGACAACGAAGCCAGATCCAGGTCTTCGTCGCCCTGCGCCAACGCTTCGAGTAAGCTGTCGCGCAGCAAGCTGGCAAACGGCAATGGCACGTGTCTGGAGGTGCCCGCCTCCAAAGCCAGGCCGATATCCTTCGACGCCAGCGGCAGAGCGAAACCGGCCGGCTTGAAACGCTGCTCGACGATCGACTTGCCGTACCCCTGATACACCGGAGACGCAAACAGCGTGCTGGTCATGATCTCGAGAAAATCGCCCGCGCTGACACCATGCGCGCGCGTCAGCGCGGATGCTTCAGCCATGCTTTCCACTGCCGTCACCAGCATGAAGTTGCCGGCGATCTTGACGATGTTCGCACGCTCGGGCTCCTCGCCCAGCGGCCAGATTTTCGCCCCCATCGCCTCAAGCAGCGGCTGCACTTTTTGTACCGCCGACACCTTGCCTGCCGCGAGAATATTGAGCTTGCCCGCCGCGGCCACGTCCGGCCGACCAAAGACCGGCGCGGAGACATAGCCCAGATTGCGCTTGGCATGTTCCTCGACCAGCACCCTGGCCAGTTCCACCGAGATGGTGGCGTGATTGACGTGCACGGTGCCGGGATCCATCCCATCGAGCAGGCCACTGTCGAGGATTACCTCGCGTACGGCCTTGTCGTTGGCCAGCATGCTATGTAGCACTTCGCCCTGCGCGGCCCGATCGGCCGTGGCGGCAGCTTTCGCACCCAGCGATACCAGCGGCGCCGTCGCGGCCTCGGAACGATTCCATACGGTGACCGTGTGGCCCGCCTTGACCAGGTTGCTCGCCATCGCGGCGCCCATCGCACCCAGGCCGATAAATCCGACTTTCATAGACACACCTTTCGATGGATAGATTGGCAGTGAAGCATGGGGTTCGTTTACGCAAAGCAAAGGGCATGTGGCGACACCAGCACGAAAAGCGTCAAACCACCTCGCCGGCAGCCTGCCCCGATGCCCACGCCCACTGGAAGTTGTAGCCACCCAGCCAGCCGGTGACATCGACCACTTCACCAATGAAGAAAAGCCCGGGAACGAGCTTCGATTGCATCGTGCTGGAAGAAATGCCGTCCGTATCGACGCCTCCCAGGGTGACCTCGGCGGTGCGATAGCCTTCGGTGCCGCTGGCGGTGATCGGCCAGTCGTGCAATTGCTGGCCCAGGCCGCGCAGCTCATGCTCCTGCCATTGACGCATCGGCCGGTTGCCCAGCCAGCGCTCGCACAAGCGCTGTGCAAGGCGCTTGGGCAACAGGTCGGCGAGCACGTTCTTCAATTCAGCCGCGGGCCGCTCGGCACGTTGCGCGATCAGCCAATCGCCGACATCCGTATCCGGCGACAGATCGATACGCAAATCGTCGCCGGGTTGCCAATACGAGGAAATCTGCAGGATCGACGGGCCGCTGATCCCGCGATGGGTAAACAGCATGCCGGCACGAAAGCCCTGCTTGCCAACCCGCGCCTCGACCTGCGGCAAGGCGACACCGGCCAGATCCTGGTAGTGCTCCTGATGCTTGCCGCTCAAGGTCAAGGGCACGAGGCCGGCGCGCGTGGGCAGCACCGCATGGCCAAACAAGCGTGCCAGTTCATAACCAAAACCGCTGGCGCCCATGCTCGGGATCGAAAGGCCACCAGAGGCAATAACCAGTGAATCCGCGTGCACTTCGCCACGGGCGGTTTTCACCGCAAAACCCTCTTCATCGCGGCGCACCCGCTCCACGCCACAGCTGGTTTCGATCCGCACGCCGGCCGCAGCGCATTCATCCAGCAACATGCGCAGGATCTGCTTGGACGAATCGTCGCAAAACAGCTGACCCAGCTCTTTCTCGTGATAGGCGATGCGGTGTTTTTCGACCAGCGCGATAAAGTCGTACGGGGTATAGCGCGCCAGCGCCGACTTGGCGAAATGCGGGTTGGTGCACAGGTATTGTGCAGGCGTTACGCCCAGGTTGGTGAAATTGCAGCGCCCGCCGCCGGACATCAGGATCTTCTTGCCGACCTTGTTGGCATGGTCCACCACCAGCACGCTGCGGCCGCGGTAACCCGCCACCATGGCGCACATCAGGCCGGCCGCTCCCCCGCCAATGATCAACACATCCACTTTCACTGAAATACCGCCATCGAGATCGCCATGGCCGACGATTATCCGCTACCTTCGCGCCTATCGCTTACACTGACACTTTGCATCGTAAAGGACTCGCCGCCATGCCCTCATTTGACGTCATCTCCGAAGTCGACAAGCACGAACTGACCAATGCCGTCGACCAGGCCAATCGCGAGTTGTCCACCCGCTTCGACTTCAAGGGCAGCGACGCCAAGTTCGAGCTGGACAAGTTCGTCATTACCCAGACCGCGCCAAGCGAGTTCCAGCTCCAGCAGATGCTGGATATCCTGCGTGCACGCCTGAGCAGCCGCAAGATCGATATCCGCGCGCTGGAAGTCGAGGACCCGGAAACCAACCTCGCCGGCTCCCGCCAGAAAATCACCGTCAAGCAGGGTATCGAGCAGCCGATCGCCAAGAAGCTCGTTGCCGCGCTGAAAGAAGCCAAGCTGAAGGTCGAAGCGCAGATCAACGGCGACAAGCTGCGCGTTACCGGCAAGAAACGCGACGACCTGCAATTGGCGATGGCGCTATTGCGCAAGACGGACGTGGAACTGCCGCTGCAGTTCGACAACTTCCGCGATTGACAAGAGGTAAGACGGCAAGCGCCGCTTGTTGTGAGGAGTAAGAAAAATAGACGAGAAGCATGCTCTCTCTATTTTCTCACTCCTCCGAGGCCGCCTGCGGCCGAACTCACCACTCGCTCACGCCTGCCCGGCCACCACGTTCACCGTCAACGCAATAATGAACACGTTGAAGAAGAACGCGATCACGCTATGTAGCAAAGCGACCCGGCGCATATAGCGGCTGGTGATCTGTACATCGGAGACCTGGAAGGTCATGCCGATAACGATGGCGAAATAGGCGAAATCCCAGTAGTCGGGCTGCGGGGTTTCCGGAAATTGCAGGCCTTCGTGCTTCTTGCCGAAGTTGCCGTAATAACCGTGCGCATAGTGCATCGCGAACATGGTGTTCATAAACAGCCACGACAGCACCACGCTGGCCGACGAGAGCACGATCGAGCCGGCGCCGCCGTCCTTGGACGAATGCAGTTCCGTGCCCAGCGCCACCATCACCACTCCAGTCAGGACGATACCGCTCCACAGAAAACCCCAGCGACCACTGTCCTGGGCTTTTGCCTGCGATCGCATCTGATCGGGACTGGCCTTGTTGAACAACCAGGCCACCATGCTCAGGAAGGCCAACGCACCGACGTCGAAGCCGAGTAGCAGCGCAAGCGTCAGGCGCACGCCGGAGAGATAAAGCAGCGTGCTTATGACGACGAAAATCAGTGCAGACGTCATCATGCGCGGTCGCGCACGCATGGCATGGAAGGGACGCCAGCGCCACTTGGGTTTTGCATGCGTGTTCATGCTGGCCTCCTTGTCATCCGAAGGCCGTGTTCGATCGATCGTGACTTGTTCAAGCGCACCGCCCTCTACCCGCCTCCATGGCGGATTACGTGCGCATCATAACGATCACGCGCGCAGATCGGCATATTCCGGATGGCGCTGCATCCAGGCTTGTGCGTAAGAACATGCGGGCACCACTTTCCAGCCTTCCTTGCGCGCGGTATCCATCGCCTCGCGGGTCAGTTCGGCGGCAATACCGCGACCACCCACAGCTTCGGGCACCACGGTGTGCGTCACCGTCATGACGTGCTGATCGAGTAAATAGTCGAGCACGCAAGCGACGCCTTCCACGCGCGCCTCGAAACGATGCCGGGCGCGGTCATGCCGGATTTCGGGGGACATGAGGAACTCCTTTTCGCAGATCGGGAATCAAGCATAGGCCGGAGCGATGGGAATCCCATGTGAAAGATTATCCATTGACGACCTTGCGCCGGGTTTGTAAGCGCCGTGCACGTACCGCCTCGGCAAGATGATCGAGCAGTTGCACGGATTGCTCCCAGTCCAGACAGCCATCGGTGATGCTCTGACCATAGGTCAACGGCTTGCCCGGCAGCAACGCTTGCTGGCCGCCCACCAGATGGCTTTCGACCATCACACCGATGATCCGCTGTTCTCCGGCTTCCAGCTGACTCGCAATGTCCTCGGCAACAGCTGGCTGGTTCTCCGGGCGCTTGGCGCTGTTGGCATGGCTGGCATCGATCATCAGGCGCGGCGCAAGCCCGGCTTTTTCCATGGCCATGCAGGCCGCCTGCACGCTGTCGGCATCGTAGTTCGGCACATGGCCGCCGCGCAGGATCAGATGACAGTCTTCGTTACCGCTGGTGGCGGCGATGGCGACATTGCCCTCCTTGGTCACGGCGAGAAAATGATGCGGTTGCGAAGCGGCCTGAACCGCATCCACGGCAATCTTGACGTTGCCATCGGTGCCGTTCTTGAAACCGACCGGACAAGAAAGCCCCGACGCCAGTTCGCGATGCACCTGGCTCTCGGTTGTGCGCGCACCGATCGCGCCCCAGGCGACCAGGTCCGCGGTGTACTGCGGCGTAATCATGTCGAGAAATTCGCAGCCCGCCGGCAAACCCAGATCGTTGATGTCGTGCAGCACGCTGCGCGCGAGGCGCAATCCCTTATCGATGCGAAAGCTGCCATCGAGATCGGGATCGTTGATCAGCCCCTTCCAGCCCACCGTGGTGCGCGGCTTTTCGAAATACACCCGCATGACGATCTCCAGCGCATCGCCATGCCGCTCTCGTTGAAGCCGGAGCCGCTGTGCATATTCGAGCGCGGCCTGCGGATCGTGGATCGAACAGGGGCCGATCACCACCGCGAGACGATCGTCGTCACCGGCGAGGATACGGTGGAGTGCCTGGCGCGCATCGCTCACCGTGGCGGCGGCGCGTTCGCTCAAGGGATATTCGCCCATCACCTGCTCGGGCGTGCTCAGGGGCTGGATGCTGCGAATGCGTAAATCGTCGGTATGGCTGCTCATGGGAAACGTCCTTGGTGGGGTTCCGGTGGCGGCCAATAAAAAACCGCCAGTGGAGGCTGGCGGTTCGGTCTGGGATTCTTGTTTGATCTCGTTACGACGATCGCGCCCATGCCTCCGCCTGTGGCTTCGGATAGCCGTAAAACCAGAAATACAGGGCGGTGGTGTGGGAGGTCATGGGCCGTAGTGATAGCACAACTATGGGCTTGTGCAAAGCACCATCACGCCGGCTGAGCAATCAGCGGCGCCCGGCGCCGGATCCCGATCGCCAGCAACGAGGCCACGATGCCGAAAGCGCCTGCGATAACGAACGATTCCAGATAGTTACCCTGCTGCACGCGCATGAAGCCGGCGAAGAATGCCGCACTGGCCGCCCCCACCTGATGCCCCGCGGCGACCCAGCCAAATACCACCGGTGCATCCTGATCGCCGAACGCTTCGGCGGCCAGCTTCAGGGTCGGCGGCACGGTGGCAATCCAGTCCAGGCCATAGAACACGCCAAACAAAGCCAGGCTGTGCAGCGAGAAATCCGAATACGGCAGCCAGATCAGCGACAACCCGCGCAAGCCGTAATAGACAAACAGCAATTTGCGCGGATCGAAGCGATCGGTCAGCCAACCCGATAGCGTGGTGCCGATCAGATCGCAAAAACCCATCATCGCCAGCAGACCCGCGGCGCGGACTTCGGGAATGCCGTGATCGCCGCACATCGCGATGAAATGCGTGCCGATCAAACCATTGGTCGTGAAACCGCAGATAAAAAACGTGCCGAACAGGAACCAGAAGGTCCGATGACGCGATGCTTTCGCCAACGTACCCAGCGCAATTGCCAGCAAGTTGCGTCGCGGCGGCTCCTGTACAACGGTGCCGGGTTCCGCGCCATAAGGCACCAGCCCCGCATCGGCCGGCCGCTCCGGCAGCAACCACCACACCAGCGGCACCAATACCGCGCAAGCGATCGACACCGTCCATACCACCGGCTGCCAGCCACCATGCGCGGCGATCGCCGCCAGCGCAGGCAGGAACGCCAGCGTGCCCGTTGCCGTGCTCGCGGTGAGCAAGCCCAGCATCAGGCCACGATGCTTGACGAACCAGCGATTGACGACGGTTGCGCCCAGTACGATTGCGACGCAACCCGAACCGATGCCGGAAAACACGCCCCAGCTAAGCAGCAGATGCCAGGGTTGGGTCATCCAGTTGCTCGCCGCGATCGACAAGGCCATCAATGTCAGCGCAGCCATCAGCGTGTGGCGGATACCCACCGCCTGCATCAACGCCGCGGCAAACGGACCGACCAGGCCATAGAGAAAAATGCCCACCGCCGCCGCCAGCGAAATGCTGTCGCGACTCCAGCCGAACGCCTGACCCAAGGGCAGTATCAGCACGCCCGGCGCGGCACGCACACCGGCGGCAGCCAGCAGCGCCAAAAAGATCACACCAGCCACGACGAAAGCGTAGCACTGGCCCCAGGGACGTTTCCGGACTATAGTCATGTTACCGATCGGTACGTGGTTTCGGCGCATCATACGTACCGATCGGTAACATCGTCAACCTGTCGCGCATATGGCTATCAAACAGACACCCAAGACCCCTGCCCCCGAACCGACCAAGCTCCGCGCTGCCGACCGTATCCGGCAGACCGCGCAGGAGCTGTTCTATCGCGAGGGCATCCGTGCTGTCGGTGTCGATGAGATCGTCACCCGTGCAGGTGTTACCAAGCCCAGCCTGTATCGCAGCTACGCGTCCAAGGACGAGCTTGCCGCCGAATATCTGCGCGACTATGAAGTGGCCTTCTGGGCGCGCTTCGATAGCGAGAAAGATCGGCATCCCGACGATGTGCGTGCGCAACTGCTCGGCTATATGCAGGGACTGGCGCAGCGCGCATCTAAGCGCGACTACCGCGGTTGCGGGCTCACCAATGCGGCGATCGAGTATCCGCAGACCGATCATCCGGCGCGCAAGGTCGCACAAGAACACAAGCGCAAATTGCGCGCGCGGCTGGTGCAGATGTGCAAGGCGATGCAGGCACGCCAACCGGAGTTGCTGGCCGATGGCCTGCTGCTATTGCTCGAGGGAACCTATGCTTCCGGGCAGACGTTTGGCGAGCACGGGCCCGCTGCCTCATTGGTCGAGGTAGCTCAAACCCTGATCCGATCGCAGGTCGACTGACTCAGGCTTTGCGCTGGTCGAGCCAGACGCCAAGCCCCTGCGCATTCAATTCCACGTCCATGCCGAGCAGGACAAGCAGTTCGTCACGCGAACCTTGCCAGCCGTGCAGATGTGCGCGTTCGAGATAGAGGCGCGCCAGCGCATCCTTCATGGCCTCTTGGCGTTCCGGCGCCTCGTTGAGACTTTGCGCGATGGCCACCATGGCGTCGATCAGTTCGCGCAGATCTTCGGCAAGCTTGGATACCGTTTCGACCCGACCGTAATGCGTCAGGTACATCGCCTCGGGTTTGAGCGCGAGCAATCGGTCGATCGATGCATGTAGCGCAACCGGGTCGAACTGCACCGGCGTCGTGGTCGGCAGGATAAACGGGCCCGCTGCCGTATCCAGCTCGCGATAGGAAAGCCCGAACGTATCGCCGGTAAAGCAGACACGCGCGCGTTCGTCATAGATGGCTTGATGATGCTTGGCGTGCCCGGGAGTTTCCAGGCACAGCAGTGGCCTTCCCTGCAAATCCACCACATACCCATCCGCCGATTCGATCACCCGCTCAGCCGGCACCGGCCGCAAACGACCGTACTCGCGCTGCATGGTCTCCTCGCCATAAACCGCGCTGGCGCCGGCCCACAGCATGGAAGGATCGATCATGTGCCGCGCGCCACGCGGATGCGCCACCAGTTGCGCATTGGGCAACTTCGCCATCAGCTCGCCCGCGCCGCCAGCGTGATCCAGATGCACATGGGTCAGGATCAACCAGTCGACATGCTCAGGCTGCAAACCCGCGTTATCCAGCGCGGCGAGCATGCGCGGCACCGAATAATTCGTGCCGCAATCGATAAAGGCGCCGTGACCGTTCTCGACGATGAGATACGCAGCATCGAAGTGTGGACGGAAAAAGCCGGTGTCGATGGTATGGATGCCGTGGGGATGCATCGGCGGGGCTCGATTTTGGGGAACTGGAGGATAACAAGGAGAATGTGAGCTTGGGATTTATTTGGTTTTTTTCCGTGCTTTATCTGCTGCGAATGTAGCGAGAGTCGATGCGCCGGGCGTTGTGGTTCTGAGGACTAAAAGCCCCCCTCACCCCAGCCCTCTCCCCCGGCAGAGCCAGGGGAGAGGGAGCAAAACCACGTGATGCTGAAGACTTGTCTCAGTGCGCCCCCTCTCCCCTGGCTCTGCCGGGGGAGAGGGCTGGGGTGAGGGGTGGGTGCTTCCGAAAGCCTGCCCGACTCCCACTCTCAACGCGCTCCTCACCCACGCCATCTCAAGGCATCAATTGTCCAATCAGCGAATCGGACGTACTTCCCATATGTTCGTGGTGCATTTCCGCGGACATGACACGGTTTCGTCCCGCACGTTTTGCCGCATAAAGCGCAATATCCGCACGCCGCAGAATCGCCTCGGTTTCGTTGTCTTCCGGCTGCGATACGGTCACGCCGATCGAAACCGTCAAGGATTGAACCTCGCCTTCGATCCACAGCTGCGCGTTTTCGACCGCAAGCCGAATCCGCTCGCCCAGTACCAGCGCCTCACCCAGACTGGCATCAGGAGAGAGCACCACAAACTCTTCGCCGCCGACGCGACCGATCACATCGCGTCGGCCCAGACTCGCGCGAATACTATCGACCAGCGTGAGCAGCACCTTGTCGCCACCGTCATGGCCGAATCGATCGTTGATGCGCTTGAAGTGATCCGCATCCAGCATCAGTGCAGCAAACGGCCGACCGGTCTGTCGTGACCGATCGAGCAGACTGCTGGCTTTCTCGGCCAATGCGAGGCGGTTGTTGACGCCGGTCAACGGATCGATGCGCGCGACGCGTTTCAAGTCCGCCTGCATCGCTTCGTTGTACATCAACAGAAACCCGATACTGGTAAACGTCGGCTGCATCGCGGTGAGCATCATGTAGATCGTGTTGACCAGCGTGCGATCCAACAGGCCACCCGGCGGCGCCCGGCCAAACAGCAGATCGACGATACGCCAAGCAAGCAAGCCGGCAGATATCGCCAGCACGCCAAGCATGACGCGCTCTGCGTTGGAGCCTCGTTTACGCAGGCAATGACGCAACGGCTTGATCAGAAAGGTTACGTCGACCGCGATGGGCAACGACGCCCACAGCACGCGCACGCGATAGTTGGGCTCCACCATCGCGTACCAGACGATGATCAGCCAGCATACGGCGCTGACAAGCAATACGATGCTCTGTCGCGACGGCGCGCCGAGCAGCATGCGCAATGCACGTACCGTGAGCGCATACGACAGCAAGACCAGCCCATTGGCCAGCACGATGGACCACCAGTCGCCGAGTACGCCACGCAGGCCTAACAACCACCAGCCAGCGGCCTCGAACAGCAGCGCCCAGCCGCGTATGCGCAGGCTCGCCTTGGCGACCCCGGCATAGCTGCGCGTGGCGACCAGCAGCACGATCGCCAGCAAACCGGCTTGTAGCGCGCCCAGTACTGCAATGGACGCCAGGTCGATGGCCATAGGCTCCGTAGGTTCACCTCACGAGCCCCATAACCTAGCGGACCCTTACTATGCTATCGGCTGCATGCGCAGTAACTTGAGGGCCCTTTGGTCGCAAACAACGGCCAGCTTGCTGATTTGTGATGGGCTTTGGACTACTCCAGCACCCGCCACAGGCTCTAAGATCGGCCAACAGTCGGCTACGAGGCAGCGCAGGACACACGGATGGCAAAACTGATTCCAAGCCGTAATAGCTGCCTTTCGCGCATGACCGCCGGCGAGAAGCGTCTCTCCGAGCGCCTGGAGCAGAAGCTCGAGGACGACTATCTGCTCTGGTATGACGTGCCGATCGGGCTCAAGCAGCGCCGACCGGACTTCGTCGTGTTTCACCCGCGCCGTGGCCTGCTGGTGCTGGAAATCAAGGACTGGAAGCCCGATACCATCCGCCACGCCGACACTACCCAGTTCACCCTGGTGACCGACCGCGGCATGGTCAAGGAGACCAACCCGCTGCTGCAGGCGCGCGCGTACGCACTGGAAATCGGCGTGGTCCTGGAGCGCGACCCCGCGCTGCGCCATCCGCCCGGCCATCGGCATGCCGGCAAGCTGATCATGCCCTGGGCCTATGGCGTGGTGCTGGCCAACGTCAGCCGCAAGCAGTTCGACGAGGCCCAACTGGGCGACGTGTTGCCGTCCCATCTGGTGCTCTGCCGCGACGAAATCTACGAGACGGCGGATATCGAGACGTTTCAGGAACAGCTGTGGGCGATGTTTCCCCAGGTCTTTCCTTGCGCGCTGACCTTGCCGCAGATCGACCGCATCCGCTGGCACCTTTTCCCCGAGTTGCGCGTGGAGCTGGGCGAAGGCCAGTTCGGTCTGTTCGCCAACGGCACCTCCAACAGCACCAAACCGGTCGAGATTCCTGACTTGATCAAGGTGATGGATGCTCAGCAGGAACAGCTGGCGCGCTCGATCGGCGACGAGCACCGCATCATTCATGGCGTTGCCGGCTCGGGCAAGACGATGATCCTGGGCTATCGCGCGATCCACCTGGCGCGTTCCCTGTCCAAACCGATCCTCGTCCTTTGCTACAACAAGACGCTTGCCGCACGGCTCGATCAGCTGATGGGCGAGCGCGGCCTGAGCGACAAGGTGCAGGTCTACAACTTCCACAAATGGTGCCGAAAGATGCTGGTGGCCTACCACGTGGAACTGCCGCCCAAGCACGACGATTTCGAAGGCATGGTCGAGCGCGTGATGGCCGGTGTCGAGCGCGGGCAGATTCCGCGCTTTCAGTACGGTGCCGTGCTGATCGACGAAGGGCACGACTTCGAACCGGACTGGTATCGCCTGATCGTGCAGATGGTCGACCCGGATACCAACTCGTTGCTGGTGCTCTACGACGACGCGCAGAACATCTATGGCAAGACGGATCGCCCCAAGTTCACCTGGAAGAGCGTTGGCGTGCAGGCGCAGGGCCGCACGACCATCTTGCGCATCAACTATCGCAACACGATGGAAATCCTGTCGGTCGCGCGGCGCTTCGCCAACGAGTTGCTCGACGAGCATGACGATGACGACGACGGTGTACCGCTGATCGAACCGCAAAGCGCCGGGCGGCGCGGCGCCATACCCGAGTTGATCCGTGTCGAACACGCCGCCGATCAGCTCGGCGCGATCATCGACTGCCTGCGCGATGAGCACGCACAAGGCCGCCGCTACTCGGACATGGCGGTGATCTTTCGCAATCTGTGGGAAGGCGAAAAGTTGCACGAGGCCCTGGACCGCGCGGGCATTCCCAGCCGGCTGGCTGACCGCAACGGCAAGAGCGCGCTGTTCGTCGTCGACGATACGGTCAAGCTGATCACCATGCATTCCAGCAAAGGTCTGGAGTTTCCCATGGTCATCATTCCCGGCCTGGGGTCGCTGCCCAAGCCTGGCAAGGATGAAGCCGAGGAAGCGCGTTTGCTGTATGTCGCCATGACGCGTGCTACCGAGCGACTGGTGTTGATACACCATGAAGATTCGATATTCAGCGCACGCATCCGTTCGTCGATCAACGATGTGCAAGGGCAATTGGCGCAACACGCGCTCGGACATGAAAAGGTGTTGTCCTAACGACAGCTCGCTTGCATGCCAGCGGTGACAGGATCAAAGTGAGCGACGCAGTAAGGTCCCGTTTCACTTTTCATTCACGGGAGTTATTCGATGAAACGCCTTGCTTGGTTAGTGTCCGCCGTACTTGCTTTCGCGCTTCCCGCGTGGGCGCAGGCCGCCGAAGGTATCGTCGTCGCGAACGTCAATCTGCGTGCCGGCCCGGATATCGGTTATCCGTCCATCAACATCGTTCCGGCCGGCGTCCGTGTCGATATCCAGGGATGCATACAGGGTTACGAATGGTGCGATGTCATCGTGGGCCCGGACCGCGGCTGGATCGCAGCGGGCTACCTGCAATACCTGTATCAGAATCAGACCGTCTACGTACAAGACTACGGCCCGCGCATCGGCTTGCCGATCGTGAGCTTCGTGATCGGTACGTATTGGGGCAACTACTACGCCAACCGCCCCTTCTATCGTCAGCGCGATTACTGGTATCGCCGCCCTTACGTGCATCGCCCGCCGCCGCGGCCACCGATACATCGCCCACCGCCGCGTCCGCATCCCGGCTGGGGTGGCGGACATCGCCCGCCGGGGAATGGTCATCGACCGCCAGGCAATGGTCAGCGGCCACCACCGGGCAACGGTCATCGGCCGCCGCCGGGCAATGGCGGCAATCGACCGCCACCTGGTAATGGTCAGCGGCCACCACCCGGTGGGGACCATCGACCTCCCGGTGGTGGTGGAAACCGGCCTTCGCCCGGAGGCGGCAATCGTCCACCGCAGAATGGTGGCAGGCCACCCGGCGGTGGCAATGGAAATCGTCCTCCGCAAGGCGGCAACCGCCCGCGGCCCGAAGCCAAGCCCGCCGGTCAATAAATCTCATGACAAACGCCGCGACTATCGCGGCGTTTGTCATTTACCCCACGGCCACCAGCCTTGTCCTGTCTGCGCGTAGCGATCGGCGGCGCGTTCAAATCGGTTGCGTACGCTTACGCCGCCGCATAGCAAGTACATCGGCAGGAATAGCGGGCCGAGTGCGAGATATTGATATACGTGAGCGCGTTCGTGATCGGCCAGCGAGATTTCTGGCTCGAATCCCATTCCCGCGCGATGGGCGTAGGTGTGACAGGGGCTGTCCAGTTCGTTGCCTGTGTAGAGGATGACGTTACCGAGTGTGAGGGCGCCTCCCGGGCCCCAGGGTAAATGTCTGAAGACCAGGGCGAGTTCTTTACTGCGCCATTGGACGTCCGCGCCGAACAGGAAAGCAATGCAGCCGATGAGGATGCCGAGCATCGTGTTGGGTGATGTCCACATCATGCCCAGGGTGATGGCTGTTTTGCGTGCGGGGCTCATGTGGGGATTTTATCTGCGCGGACGAAGGGAGACTGTTATTTCTCCTACTTCGTCATTCCGGCGTAGGCCGGAAGCGCTTTACAACAGCGAAGCTGGTCACCCAGTGGCGTCAGTGTTTGGTTCTTGCCTGGGTGTTCGGGCGACCTGGCCGCTTACGCAGCGGGCGTTTCACTCGCCTGCCGGCGAGCGAGTCACTTTCTCTTTGCTGGCCCACGCTTGCGCGTAGCGCATGCGAACGGCGAAGCCGGCCCGGAGGGCGGAGGACCTTTAGGTCCGGAGTAAAGAGAAAGTAACCCAAGAGAAATGGCCTGTGGATCAAGGGCTCTGAGCAGCATTGAGGGATAAGACCGTTCATGCCGCCTACTCGAAACGACAGGGGACGCTTCCTGCGCTTCTGAGGTACGCCGAATTGGTGCGCGAGGCGTCGCGGCGCTGAGGACTTAAAGCGTTTGCCCTCTCACCCTCGCCTACCCCTTTCGTCATTCCGGCGCAGGCCGGAGGCGCTTTTCAACAGCGAAGCTGGTCATCCATACCTCAGGGTTTCCGCTTGCGACATGTTGTCTGACGAGCGAAAGACTGAGGAATAGATTCCGGCCTGCGCCGGAATGACGACTAGGGGAGATGGAGCGCGGTTGGGGGTTGAGCTTCGCTCTTGGCAAGCGATGCGCAGCGAGCGGTCAGCTCTTCGGGCCCCTCGGGAGCCGAGTGAGGTTTGGACGATCAGGCCCCGAAGGGGAACTCGGCAGGGACGCCGAGTCCTTTTCGACAGGACAGGGACGTTCCCGGATCAAGTCCGGGACAGGCTCTGTCGAAAAGCCCGGCCAAGCCTCAGGGTCGCGCAGCGACGGCGGACTAGGGGTGTCCTTTCTTTGGTTAGCTTTCTTTACTCCGGGCCTTGCGGCCCTCCGCCCTTCGGGCCGGCTAACGCCGTTCGCACTGCGTGCGTGGATAAGCAAAGAAAGTAACTCGGCGACCGGCAAGTCGGCGAAACACGCCGAAGGCGACTTTCTAGCCTAAGCGCAGAACCAGAGCGACAGACGCTCTCGCGACAACCTACCACCGAAGCCACTGGATCCCCGCCTTCGCGGGGATGACGAGGTTTGGAAGAATGGGGGGAACCATGCTGGCCTATGCAGGAATGACGAGAACGAGAAGTCAGCTAACCACCAGACCATCACTTCTTCGGCGGCACCAGATGCAACCGCGGCGACGTCCGCGCCTGCGGCGACAGCATCCGCTCGATCTCGGCAGGCACCACCGGCCGCGAATACAAATAACCCTGCGCCTCCAGACACCCTGCACGCAACAGGAAATCGTGCTGCTCCTGCGTCTCGATGCCCTCGGCGATCGTCCCCATCCCCAGGCTCTTGGCGATCGCAAGAATCGCCTCGACGATCGCCACGTCATTGCCCTCGCCCGGCAGCCCGGTAACGAAAGAGCGATCGATTTTCAGGTATTCGATCGATGCCAGCTTCAGATAGGCCAACGACGAATACCCCGTACCGAAATCGTCGATCGCAATACCGATACCCAGCGACCGCAAGGTGCGCATGGTGTGCTCGGTTTCTTCGCTCTGTCGGAGAATGGTGCTTTCGGTAATTTCGATCAGCAGGCGCGCGGCCGTAATGCCACTGGCATGCAATGCCTGTCGGGCCGCTTCGGCAAACGAAGCATGGCCAAAAGAGCCGGCCGATACGTTGAAGGCAATGCGAATCGGCGGCAGACGTTGCTGCTCCCACGCGCGGATCTGGTTGCACACCGCCTGCATCACCCAGGCATCGATACGGCGGATCAGTCCCAGGCTTTCGGCCAATGGAATGAATTCGTCCGGCATCAGCTCGCCGCGATCTGGATGCCGCCAACGCAACAAGGCTTCGGCGCCGATGATGCGGCCGGTGCGCAGGTCGATGCTCGGCTGATAGACCAGATAGAACTCGCCACGCGCCAGCGCCAGACGTAGATCGGCACCCAGCAACAGGCGCTTGCGCGCATCGGCGAGCATCAACGGCGTATAGAAGCGATACGCGTTGCGCTCTTCCGTCTTTGCCGCGTACATCGCAGCGTCGGCATGGGTGATCAAGGTGATCGGGTTGCTGCCGTCGAGCGGATAGCCCGCGATACCGATACTGGCGCTCAGTACGATTTCGTAATCGACCACCTGCAACGGCTCCGCCAGCCGTGCTAGCAACCGGTTAGCAAAAGGCGCAGCCTCTTCGCGCGTGCGCAGGCCGGTCAGCAGCACGGTGAATTCGTCACCACCGATACGGCCGGCGACATCGCCCTCGCCCAGCTCGCCGCGGATGCGTTCGGCGACCTTTACCAGCAGGTGATCGCCGATGGCATGGCTATAACTGTCGTTGACGACCTTGAACGCGTCGAGGTCGACGAACAGCACCACCGCCGCACCGTGCTGGCGCGTAGCGATATCGATCGCCCGCGCACAGTGACGCTGGAATTCGTCGCGATTGGCCAAGCCGGTCAGCGGATCGTGCGTCGCCAGGTATTCCAGGCGCTGCCGATCGGCCTTGGTCGCTGTGATATCGGTAAATACCGCCACGTAGTGCTGCACTTCACCATCGGTGTCGCGGATAGCACTGATGCTGAGCCATTCGGGATAGCTGCTGCCGTCGCGGCGACGGCTTTGTACTTCGCCGACCCAGCTGCCACCGCCTTCGATGTCCTTCCAGATGCTTTCCGGCAACGGCTGGCCGTTGGGCAGGCAGCGCGTGGCATCGAAGGGCCGGTTGTGCATGGCTTGTGCGGAATACCCGGTGATACGCGAATGCGCGGCGTTGACGGTGATTACCAGGCGCTTGGCATCGGCGATGATGATGCCTTCGACCACGCTCGCCAGAGCCTCGGCCGCCACTCGGCGCTCCTGCTCCATCGCCATGCGCTCGGAGATATCGCGGATGATCGCCTGACGTACCGAGCGCTCACCCCATGTGGCCAGGCTGCTCTGCGTCTCCACCGGACGATCCTGGCCGTCAGGCCCATGCAAGGCGCTGATCACCGATGCACCGACGAGACGCGCACTGCCCGGCACGAACAGATCGGCGAAACTGCTGCCGATCAGGCTGCTCATGCTCCGTCCGGTCCATTGGGCGGCGGTGCGATTGACGTCGAGGATGCGCCCACTGTGTTCGTCGACCATCACGATCGCGTCGGCGGCGCTGTCGAACAACAGGCGGTAACGTTCTTCGGTACCGCGAATATTGACCAGCACGCGCCGCGCCATGCGCAGCCACAGCATCGAAGCCAGGCAAGCGGCGATCAGTACGCCGATAAACAGCACCCGCCCGAGCCAGGCCGCGCCGTGCGCGATCTCCAGCGAAAAGCGGTTTGCACGTGGCTCGATAAACGTACTCAGCTCGTTGATGCGGCCGCGCTGACGGGTCACTTCCGCTTCGGAAACGCCACCGCTCTGGTAGCCGTGTTGCAACTCGTCAGCGATGCTGCTCAGTTCTTCGATGGGCTTGTCGACCGAGCGCCAGGCGCTCAGCGCCTCGTTCATATAGGGCGCGTTGGACACATACTGGAGCATGAAGATCATGCCCGGGATGGCTTCGGGAATGACGCTGCCGCGCAGAAAATCGTTGGTGACCTGCTGGTGGTCGAATTTGCCGCTGTCGATCGCATCGCGGGCCGCGCGATCGGATCTAAGCACATCATAGTTTCGCCGGAAACTTTCCAGCGATTCGGCATGTCCATCGACCGCGTAGTTGTCCAGGTCGATCACGGCCTGCTTCTGCGCCTTCGACCAAATACTCTCGCCGTTGAGGAAACCGGCGAGAGTGACCTGAACTTGCAGCGCCCCCCAGGTCAAGGCAAGCACTAACGCCATGATGCCGGCCAGCGCATAGACCAGCGGCATCAAGCGTCGAGACAACGGTTTTTGTACTGCGTCTTGGACGTTACGCATCGCGTCCTGTTTCCATTGTCGTTACACCGCAAACCGGCCGATGCGTATCGCCCCTTCACACACTCGTCACGCAGCAGCCTCGCTAACCGCCCACGGATCGCGATGCACATCCATACACCTATCCAGCGTGATGCGCATACTTACATAACTGCGACGCACGCACTCCCCAAGATAGGCAGCTTCAGCCGAAGATGGCGATGCCCCGGCCAGCGTACAGACAATCTCCAACGCTTCCCAGGGATGAGTGTCGTCATAGGCGGCATGTAACTGCAACCAACGCAGGCTTTTGGTCCTGGTCGGTGCCGGCATGCTGTCCGCGTAGGCGGCGCTTGCATACACCAATTGGGACCATTCGCCCGTGGCACCCTCCACGGCATAGTTGGTGGCTACCATACCGGCAGCCAGGGGTCCGTGACTGCTGATTTCTTCACACCAGCGTGCAAGCGTTTCCGAACCGTGCGGCGCCTGGCCGGTCAGCACCTCTTCCCTGGACACACCCGCCCCCTCGGCCCAGCTGAGCCAATGTTCGGCGTGATTTTGCTCCACACGGATGTTTCGGACCAGCCAGCGGCGGGCCATATTGTCGCCCGGGCTGCGGCCAAAGCGGGTCTTGAGCAGGTTCATGGCCATATAGCCCGGGAATCGCTCGATCACCGGCCACACGCCGACCATGAAATGGCGGGTGCCGGTGGCGCCGAGCTTGCCCTCGCACATGGCCGGCCAGATCTCGTGGTCGACCACCCCCTGCTTGGCCTCCTCACACTCCATCACCATGTCCTGCGCCCATTGCGGGTAGCTGGACAGTTCCATCAACGGGCCTGTGCGTTCGAAGCGAACGTTCATATTGCTATCTCCTTCCGAGTCGGTAGCAAGAGGCCCTGTGACCTCCTGCCGGGTTTCCGGTCATAGAAGGTCCTATGACCGATCGTACCCCGGTGCCGCGAACGACACCGGAATTCACGTGACCCTTACCCGACAACGAAGGCAGATCGATGTACTTTGTCTGCGTATACATGCGGGAACCGCCGATGGCGGCGCTCCGCACGCGAGCGCCGATCAAAGCATCGGCAGTTTGAGTCCCTGTTCTTTGGCGCATTGGACGGCCGTGTCATAGCCGGCATCGGCGTGACGCATCACGCCGGTCGCGGGATCGTTCCAAAGGACGCGGGCGATACGCCGGTCGGCCGCTTCGCTGCCGTCACAGACGATCACCACGCCGGAATGCTGCGAGTAACCCATGCCCACGCCACCACCATGATGCAGGCTGACCCAGGTCGCGCCTCCGGCGGTATTGAGCATGGCGTTGAGCAGCGGCCAGTCGCTGACCGCATCGCTGCCGTCGCGCATCGCCTCGGTTTCGCGATTGGGGCTGGCGACCGAGCCGGAATCGAGGTGATCGCGGCCGATAACCACCGGCGCCTTGAGCTCACCCTTGCGAACCATCTCGTTGAACGCCAGACCCAGCTTGTGCCGCTGCCCCAGACCTACCCAGCAGATGCGCGCCGGCAAACCCTGGAAACTGATGCGCTCGCGCGCCATGTCCAGCCAGTTGTGCAGATGCGGATCGTCCGGAATCAACTCCTTTACTTTCTGGTCCGTCTTGTAGATGTCCTCCGGATCGCCGGAGAGCGCTACCCAACGGAACGGCCCCACACCGCGGCAGAACAGCGGCCGCACGAAGGCGGGCACGAAACCCGGGAAAGCAAATGCATCGGCACAGCCTTCGTCCTTGGCCATTTGACGGATATTGTTACCATAATCGAAGGTCGGAATGCCCTGCTTATGGAAAGCGAGCATCGCCTCGACATGCTTGCGCATGGATTGCTTGGCCGCCTTGGCGGTACCGGCCGGGTCGCTCTTGCGCCGCTCGAACCACGCCTCCACCGTCCAGTCTGTGGGCAGATAGCCGTTGACCGGATCGTGCGCACTGGTCTGGTCGGTCACCGCGTCCGGACGCACGCCGCGACGGACCAGCTCCGGCAGAACATCGGCGGCGTTCCCGAGTAGCGCCACCGATACGGCGCGCCCTTCGGCGGTGTACCTGGCAATACGCGCCAGCGCGTCGTCGAGATCAGTCGCCTGTCCATCGATGTAGCGCGTCTTCAGACGGAAATCGATGCGGCTCTGCTGGCATTCGATCGTCAGCGACGACGCACCGGCCAGGCTGGCCGCCAGCGGCTGCGCGCCGCCCATGCCGCCCAGGCCGGCGGTGAGAATCCATTTGCCCTTGAGGCTGCCGCCGTAGTGCTGGCGTCCCATCTCGACAAAGGTTTCGTAGGTGCCCTGCACGATGCCCTGCGAGCCGATATAGATCCACGAACCGGCCGTCATCTGGCCGTACATCATCAGGCCCTTGCGGTCGAGCTCGTTGAAGTGTTCCCAGTTGGCCCATGCCGGCACCAGGTTGGAATTGGCAATCAATACGCGCGGCGCATCCACGTGCGAGGGAAACACGCCCACGGGCTTACCCGATTGCACCAGCAGCGTTTCGTCGTCGTTGAGATCGCGCAAGGCGCGCAGGATCGCGTCGAAGCACTCCCAGTTGCGTGCCGCGCGACCGATACCGCCATAGACGACCAGTTCGGCGGGGTTTTCCGCCACCTCCGGGTCCAGGTTGTTCTGCAGCATGCGAAACGGTGCTTCGCTGAGCCAACTCTTGCAGGACAGCTCGGTACCGCGTGGGGCGCGGATGCTGCGGGTGGTGTCGATACGCGTGGGAGCATTCATGCGAACTGGCCTTGGGAACGGCGGAACAGACCTCCGATTATGAACATCGCCGGCATAAGCTGCCATCTGCACCGCGCCAAAAGGGTGCTCCGGCCCTGTCCAACATTGATGTCCGAAAACGGCCAGTACCGGTGAGCCGCCAGTGCTAGCCTTGCTTTCATGGACACTCGACCGACCATCCCCAGCAGTCCGATACCGCTCGATCGGCAGATCTGCGACCAGGCCAGGATGAGCCGGGACATGCGCTTTGACGGCCTGTTTTTTACCGCCGTGACCAGCACCGGCATCTATTGCCGACCGGTATGCCCGGCACCGTCTCCCAAGCCGCAGAACATTCGCTACTACGCCACGGCGGCTGCCGCCGAGGCAGCCGGGTTTCGCCCCTGCCTGCGTTGTCGACCCGAGCTTTCGCCGGGCAACGACAGCTGGCGGCATGGCGACCACGTGGTCGCGCGTGCCTTGAAGCTGATCGAGCACGGCGAGCTGGAGAGCTTGTCGCTGGAAGACCTTGCACAACGCGTCGGCGTTGGTTCGCGCCAGCTACGCCGCCTGTTCGTCGACAAGCTCGGTGCGCCACCGATTCATGTGCACACGACGCGGCGTCTGTTGTTCGCCAAGCAGTTGCTGACCGAGACGGCCATGCCGATCACCGAGGTGGCCATGGCCTCGGGCTTTGGCAGTTTGCGCAGGTTCAATACCGCGTTCCTGCAAGCCAACCGGATGTCCCCGCGAGAACTGCGACGGCACCCACGCGCGGCGCCCGGCGAAGCGCTGGTGCTGCGCATGGGTTATCGGCCACCGTACGACTTTGCCGCGATCCTGGCGTTTCTGCGCGGGCGTGCGCTGCCTGGCGTGGAAGTGGTCGACGAGCACAGTTATTCGCGCGTGTTCGGTGACGCTGACGCACCGGGCTGGTTGCGCCTGAGTGCATGGCCTGGCGGCGAGCCGGCCCTGCAACTGCAGCTGCATTGCCCGCAGCCGCAACACATGCTGCATGTGATCGGCCGGTTGCGCCGCATGTTCGATCTGGATGCCGATCCGCAGGCGATCAGCGACAGCCTGCGCGGCGATCGCCTGTTGAAACCGATGCTGCGCAAATATCCGGGCCTGCGGCTGCCCGGCGGCTGGGATGGCTTCGAAATTGCCGTGCGCGCGATCCTTGGCCAGCAGGTGTCGGTAGCCGCGGCAAGAACGCTGGCCTCTCGCATCGTGCATCACTATGGCGTGGCGTTGGATGTCCCCGGCCAACCGGGTCTTGAACGATTGTTCCCCGGCCCGGAACGACTGGTCGACGCCGATCTGGCCGCGATCGGGCTGACTCGCGCACGCGCCGACACCGTCCGCGGCATGGCGCGCGCGATGCTGGATAACCGCGTGGATTTTCGCAGCGAACAATCGCTGGACGAGTTCGTCGAACGCTGGGTTGCGTTGCCCGGCATCGGCGAGTGGACGGCTCACTACATGGCAATGCGTGCGTTGAGCCACCCCGATGCATTCCCTGCCGCCGACCTGATCCTGCGCCGCATCGCGGCCGATGGTGGCGATGCGTTGAGCACGAAGGCACTGACCGAACGCGCGCAAGCCTGGCGGCCCTGGCGCGCCTATACCGTGATGCATCTGTGGCGCGCGGCAACCGATGCCGCCATGCAAACCAAGAAGGCGACTGCATGACCTCGACAACGATCTACTACGACGATATGCCCAGCCCCGTCGGTCGGCTGCGCCTGGTGGCCGATGGGGAATGCCTGCGCCAGGTCTGGTTCGAACGGGAACGGCATCCGAAAGCCATGGGCAGCGACTGGGTTCGCAATAGCGATGCGGTGGCCTTTGCACGGGAACAGCTGGAGGAATATTTCGCTGGCATGCGCCAGGCGTTCGACCTGCCGTTACGCCCCCTGGGTACGCCGTTTCAATGCGAAGTATGGAATGCCCTGGCGAACATCTCCTATGCCAGCACCATCAGCTACGGCCAGCTCGCCCAGCGCATCGGCCAACCGCTGGCGGTACGTGCTGTAGGTGCCGCCAACGGACGCAATCCACTACCCATCATTCTGCCCTGCCACCGCGTCATTGGCGCCAACGGCAGCCTCACCGGTTTCGGTGGCGGTCTGCCGACCAAGCGCTGGTTGCTGGCGATGGAGGATCAGGTAGCGCGTGGGGATTTGTTTGGCGGGCGTGCTGCTGCTCAATAGGAAAGGCTGCTGCGAGCACCCAGCCCCGCACCCCAACCCTCTCCCCTGGCTACGCCGGGGGAGAGGGTTGGGGTGCGGGGGGCTTTAAGTCCTCAGCGAAACCTATCGCGAACTACTCCGCGCTGGCGCAGTCACCGGGGGCGGCGTCGCCGCATTCTGATAACGATCCAATAGATCCTGCTGCTGCGCCCGATAGCGATCCTGGTTCGCCTTGTCCGCGTTATCGGCCTGATTCAACAACGCCGGGTTATTCGCATTCGGCAAGCGCGCAGTGTTCTGGATGCCTTGCTGCAGCTGTTGACGTTGTTGCTGCCTTTGCAATTGATCGGTGACCTGCTGCTGTTGCTGCGCCTGCCGGTACTGATACTGCGAGGCCGGCGGCACGATGGCTCGCGGAGCAGGTGCCGCAGGCTTGGGCGGCGGTGACGACGTCTTGGGAGGCTGCGTCTGCGCAAGGACCTGACCCGCTCCCAGCAACAGACAAGCTGCAAGCGCGCGCAAGAAATAGCGCCGAAAAACGATCGGCATCGGACCTGCGGTAACCAGACGTGTAATAGTCATATGAGTACGCGATCATGGAGGGATTGTTTGCGCCAATCTTACGGACCCGCCTATGAAATTCCTGTTTCGCGCGGTGTTGCTTGCCACTGTGGCATTCAGCACCGGTTGTGCCGTTTCGCCCGCCCTGCCGCCCGCTAACACGTCCACTACGGCCTCCGCCGCACCTGCCCCGCTGCTGCTGATCTCCATCGACGGTTATCGCGCCAACTACTTCGACCGCGGCATCAGCCCGACGCTCGCCATGCTGGCGCAGAGCGGCGTCCACGCCGACGCGATGGAACCTTCCTTCCCGTCGCTGACCTTCCCCAACCACTACACCATCGTCACCGGCCTGCGCCCGGATCATCACGGCATCGTCAACAACACGATGACCGACCCGGTGCTGGGCAAGTTTTCGCTGGGCAATCGCGAAGCGGTCGCCGATCGTCGCTGGTGGGACGAAGGCATGCCGCTATGGGAAACCGTGCGCGAGCACGGCATGAAGAGCGCCACGATGTTCTGGCCGGGCTCGGAGTCGGACATCCAGGGGCACCACCCTGATTACTGGAAGCCTTACGACGGCAAGGTCACGCCACCGCAACGCGTCGAGCAGGTTCTGGCGTGGCTCGATCTACCCGCCGACCAGCGCCCGACCTTCCTCACGCTGTACTTCGACGCTGTCGATCACGCCGGGCACGAATACGGCCCCGATACGCCGCAAGTCGATCAGGCCATTCGCGAAACCGACGCAGCCCTGGCGCAGCTCGTGGACGGCTTGAAGCAGCGCAAGCTGCTCGATCGCATCAATATCATCGTCGTGGCCGACCACGGCATGGCAGCTGTGCCGCAAGAAAACAGCATCCTGCTGGACAAGCTGTTTGCCGTTGACGATGTCGATACGGTAAGCCTGGGCGTGCTGGCGGGTTTCAATCCCAAGCCGCACGGACAAAAGGAATTCGCCCGGATCGAAACACAGCTCGAACAGCCGCAGCAGCACATGCAATGCTGGGACAAGACGCGCGTGCCCAAGCGCCTCGCTTATGGCGGCAATGCACGCGTGCCGCAACTGCTTTGCCTCGCCGATGTCGGCTGGCGTATTGCCACCACCGATGCGCTGGCCAAGCGCAAGGGCAAGGTGAGCCTGGGCGAGCACGGTTACGACAATGCCGATCCGCTGATGCGCGCGCTCTTCATCGCGCATGGCCCGTCATTCAAGCAAGGCATTCGCGTCAAGGAATTTCCGAACGTGGACGTCTACCCGCTGATGACCCATCTGCTGCAGGTTCCGGCGGCTCCCAATGACGGCGACTACGATGCCGTCAAGGACATGCTCAAACCCTGAGTCATCCCAATGCGCGACCTCGATCGGGTTACGATCGAGGTCGCGATCTTCAAGGCATAGCACCTTTGCTCATGGGCGTCGCTGGTGTCACGACACCCGCAAGCGGCGCAAGGCGATAGAGTCGCCAGGCAATCAACAAGCCGACCAGCACCAGCCCACCGACAAAGGCGGCGACGCCAGTCCAACCGTGAGCCGCATAAAACAGGCCGCCGCTGGCACCAGCAATGCTCGATCCCATGTAATAGGAAAACAGGTACATCGAAGACGCCTGCGCTTTCGATGCGCCCGCTCGTCGCCCTACCCAACTGCTGACAATGGAATGGCCGCCGAAGAAACCGAATGTCACCGCAACAATGCCGAGGATGACCAGCCATAACGCATCGGCCAGGGTCAGCGCTGTGCCGACCAGCATCAGCGCAAAGGCGGTCCACAGCACCTTGCGGCGCCCCAGCTTGCCGGCGAGATGCCCCATCCAGGCCGAGCTGAAAGTGCCGACCAGATAGACGCTGAAAATCAGCCCGACGACGGCTTGGCTCAAGCGATATGGCGGCGCGAGAAGACGGTAGCCGAGATAATTGTAGACCGTGACAAAGGCCCCCAGCAGCAGGAAACCTTCGGCGAACAGCCATGGCAGCCCGGGATCGCGAAACATCGCCGCGAAACGTCCGAACAACGCTTTCGCCGCCCAGGGCCTGGCTTCGAAATGCCGCGATGCAGGCAACGCACGCCAGAAGACCAACCCCGCGGCCAGACCGATCACACCGACCGCTGCGATGCCGATCCGCCAGCCGAACCATTCGGCCAGCACACCCGATACCAGGCGCCCGCCCATGCCGCCGACCGCACTGCCGCTGATATACAGGCCCATGCCAAGGCCGATCGAGTCCGCATGCATCTCTTCGCTGAGATACGTCATCGCTACCGCAGGCAGACCGCTCAGGCTCAGACCAAGCAACGTGCGCAACAGCAACAGCTGATGCCAGCCGGTCGTACAAGCCGATAGGAGCACCAGCACGGCCGACGCCAGCAGCGACACCACCATCACCGGTTTGCGTCCCCAGCTATCGGACAGACCGCCGGCAAACAGCATCGCGATGGCCAGCACGCCGGTGGTCACCGATAGCGACAGCGCGCTGGTTGCCGCGTCGATACCGTAGTGCCGGCTGAATTCCGGCATCAGCGGCTGCACGCAATAAAGCAGCCCGAACGTCGACAGGCCCGCGGCAAACAGGGCCAGATTAGTGGCTCGAAAAGCAGGCGTACCGTGACGGATCCAGTCGTCTGTCTCGACCGTCGTGGCTTTTGAAATCGGCTGGTCCATGAGTGCACAGGATAAGCTGATGTACTGCATCAATCGATAACGATCACACGATGGACTTATAGCGATCGGCTATCTATCGATAACGGCGTCGAGAAGATCGACGACTGAAGGGAGTCTCGACAACCTCACAACAATCGTCATCCCGGCGCAGGCCGGGATGACGAGTAGGAGGGTTTGTCGCCCCCCCCTCAAGCCAACGGTAGCCGCATGACGATTTCCAGGCCGCCACCTTCGGCATTCTTCGCCTCGATCTCGCCGCCATGAGCCTGTACCACGCGCTGTACGATCGCCAAGCCAAGCCCATGACCCTCTGCCCGCGACGCATTGCTGCCGCGATAGAAGGGACGGAACATCAGGCCGAGTTCTTCCTCGGGTACGCCGGGGCCGTGATCGCGAATGCGCAGTGCGGCCATGCCCTGCTCCAGCTCGACATCCACCAGAATCTCGCCACCTTCCGGGCTGAACTTGATCGCGTTCGAAATCAGGTTGTCGAGCGCGCGCTCAAGCAGGAGCGGGCTGCCTTGAATGGCGATGTCCCCACGTCCAGTTTGACGCAACGTTACCTGTCGCGCCTGCGCATCCAATGCTGCTGCATCTACGCGTTCGGCAATCATCGGCACAAGCGCTACGTGCTCGCGCTCCATGCCGGGCAAACCGGCTTCGAGCCGCGACAGCGCCAGCATTTCGCCGGTCATGCGGTCCAGCCGCATGATCTCCCGCTCGGCATGTGCAAAATGCGGCGCGGCTTCGTTGGCACTTGTGCTGTGTTGGGCCAGATCCATGATCAGATGCAGCCGGGCCAGCGGCGAACGCAATTCGTGCGACAGGTCCTGCAACACCCCACGTTCGTGCACGATCAAGGTCTCGATACGTTCGGCCATGCCGTTGAAATCGCGCGACAGTTGACCGAGCTCATCATGCTTGCCTTTCCACGGCGTGCCCACGCGTGTGGAAAACTCGCCGGCGGCCATGCGTCGCGTCGCATCGCGCAGCGCCTCCACCGGTCGCGCCACGCTACGTGCCACCCACCAGCCGGCAATGGCGATAAACAGCAGCGACAAACCCAACTGCACGCCAAGGAAAATCTGTTGTCGCATACGCGGCGACACGCGTGCACGCGAGCTGCTCGTCGCAACCATCTCGCGCACCGTGCCATCGCTGCCCGTGACCTGCTGCACGGCAACGTAGTAGCCGGGCCAGGGCTCGAGCTGGATATCACGTTCGGCATCCAGCCATTCGGGCACCTGGGCACGTATCGAGGACGGCAGGCGCATCTCGCGCAAGGACTGCCCGTTTTCGTAGAGCGTGACATCCACGCCATCGCGGCGCTCCTGCCGTGCCCAGGTCTCAAATCCCTCTTTGCCGCCGGCCTCCAGCGCCTGCGTCGCCGATTGCGCGATCGACGGCCAGTCGATGTCCTGTGCCGAAGAGTACTCGATAAAACGCCGCGTCAGCACGCCGCCGAGAAACAGCGCGAGCAAGGTGACGGCGCAGAACGAAAGCAACAGCCGCCAGAACAGCGGACTGCGCAAGGGACTCTTGAAACCTGTCATGCACGCGCTCCGCCGGCTACCAGCACGTAGCCCGCACCGCGCACGGATTCGATGCGCAGCGACGTTTCATCCGCCTCGGTCAACTTGTGGCGCAAGCGGCTGACATGCACATCGACGCTACGATCGAAGCGCTCGATCTCGCGTCCCAGCGCGGCACGCGTCAGCGTTGCCTTGTCGATCACCTCCCCGGTGCGCTGCGCCAACGTAAGGAGCAGCAGGAACTCCGCACCGGTGAGGCTGAGTTCCTGCTCGTTGACATAGGCACGGCGCTCGCCGGGCAGCAGCCGCAATTGACCGATCGTCAATGCCGCGGCGCCTTCCACCGTGTGCCGACGCAACTGCGCGCGCACGCGGGCAAGCAGCTCACGCGGCAGGCAGGGTTTGGAAAGATAGTCATCGGCACCGAGCTCCAGGCCGACCACCCGATCGACCGGCTCGCCACGCGCGGACAACATGATCACCGGCAGGCGGTGCTGCAGACGCAGCTCGCGCAGGGTATCGAGGCCGTTCTGCCCCGGCATCATCACATCGAGAATCATCAGGTCCGGACGCGTGGCCGGGTCTCGCAGCTGGGCCAGCGCAGATTCGCCGTCGTGCACCACATCGACCTGCAATCCCTCGCGGCGCAGATATTCGGCCAGCAAGGCACAGAGTTCGCGGTCGTCGTCGACGATAAGTATTCGGGACATGGGGGGATGTTAATGGGGAACAGGGAGCGCGTTTGATGGTGGAATCTTGCGATCGTCGCAAGCCTACGGTTTATTCCCTGTTTCCTGCCCCGTCTTTACCCATCTTTACGTACCCGCAAAGGTCTTAAACGCCCCGTTGTCGTCCAATATGTTCGCAAGTGAGTCGTCCCCCCAACGGAGCAAACACCATGCGTAAGATTCTTCCCCTGTCGTTCCTCCTCACCGCTGCCCTTGGCTGCTCGGCGCTCGTCTTCGCGGCCCCGCAGGACGGTGGCCCGGCCGGTGGCGGCCCGGGTGGCTGGCACGGCGGTCATCGTGGCCATCACGGCGCGTTCATGGCGCTGAAGAAGCTCAACCTGACCGACGATCAGAAGGCCCAGGTGAAGCAGATCTTCCAACAGGGCTTTGCCCAGCTGAAGCCGCAGATGCAGGCCGTGCGTCAGCAGCGCGAGGCCTTCGAAGCGATGCCCCCGGATGCGGCCGGCTACCAGCAGGCTGCCGCCAGCCTCGCCCAGGCCGAAGCCAGCCTGACCCAGGCTCGCGTAACCCAGGGCGCCACCACCCGCGCCCAGGTCTACAACATCCTGACCAGCTCGCAGAAGGCCCAGCTCGCCACGCAAAAAGCCGAACGCCAGCAGCGCATCCAGCAGTGGAAGCAACAGCACGCGCAGCAAGCTGCAGGTACCACCCAGTCCGCGCAGTAATCCTGCACGTGACAAGCCGCCGGCTCGCGCCGGCGGCTTTTTTTTGTCCTGCTTTTTTAGCGCGAGGACGTCTCAGCGCGAAGACAACGCCGGTGCTTGCTGCGCGGGCACCCATACCGGCGTCGCGTAGCCGGCCGGCTTGTCACCCACGGCGACGCCACCATGGATGCGCGTCTGCTGCGTATCGCCAAACATGTAGTACGGGAACGGCGTTTCCGGCGCGCTGGCAGCGGCCAGTCGCTGGCGCAGTTCCCTTGGCAGTTCGAAATCGAGTGCGGCAAGGTTGTCGTCCAGTTGCGTCAGCTTGGTCGCGCCGACGATCACCGAACCGACGCCCGGCTGCGTCGCCACCCAGTTCAAGGCAACCTGCGCCATCGGCTTGCCGATAGCCTTGGCCACCTGTTCCAGCTCGGCAACGATGCGCCAGTTGCGCTCGGTGAAGCGATCGAAACCAGGCGCGCCGGAAACCTTGGCCAGCCGGCCGTCCCCGGTACCACCGCCCTCGCCCGGACGATACTTGCCCGACAACAGACCCATACCGAGCGGGCTCCAAGCGGTAATACCCATGCCGAGCTGCGTGGCGAGCGCGGTGTATTCGTGTTCGATATGACGCTCGATCAACGAGTATTCCAACTGCAGATTCACCAGCGGCGTCAGCGCGTGCGCCTGTGCCCAGGTCTGGGCGCGTGCCGCATACCATGCCGGCACATCCGACAGGCCTGCGTAGCGAATCTTGCCAGCGCGCACCAGGTCGTCCAGCGTGCGCATCACCTCTTCGGCCGGCGTGACGCGGTCCCAGGTATGCAGCAGGTACAGGTCGATGTAGTCGGTCTGCAGCCTGCGCAACGAACCCTCCACGGCACGCATGATGTTCTTGCGGCCGTTGCCGCCGGCGTTCGGATTGCCCGGTTGCGCGTTGTAGGTGAACTTGGTCGCCAGCACCACGCGATCGCGCGTGCCGTTATCGGCAATGAACTGGCCAAGCAAGGTTTCGCTGTGGCCCTCGGTGTACATGTCAGCGGTATCGATGAAATTGCCGCCACGCTCCAGGTAGCGATCGAACATGGCACGAGCGGTTTCTTCCGGCGCGCCCCAGCCCCATTGATCGCCGAACGTCATGGCGCCCAACGAGAGGCGGCTGACGCGCAAACCGGACTGACCCAGGGTGTAGTACTGATCGAGCGACATCGCGAACTCCTCGAGGGCTAAAGGGATGGGGCTGAAGGGGCGGCTTGAACGCCGGCTTGAGGCAAAGTCTGCGCCTTGCCATTCCCTTGAAAAATAGGCATCTTCTTGATGCTTTATTTAGATGAGCTAATTAATGCGTGACGAGCATGCTGCGGCTTTACGAGCTTTCCGGCTGATCGCCCGGTATGGCAGCTTTACCCGTGCCGCGGCCGAGCTGGAGGTCACGCCGTCCGCGCTGAGCCAGACACTCAAGCAACTGGAAGCCAGCGTCGGCGTGCGACTGCTGCATCGGACCACGCGTCAGGTGGGCCTGACCGAAGCCGGCACCGATTTCCTGGCGCGCATCACGCCCGCGTTGAATGAAATCGACGCTGCCATGGAAGCGCTGCGCCAACACGGGGAACGCCCTGCCGGCACCCTGCGCGTGACAATGCCGCAGAACCTGCTCGACTGGTTGATCGGGCCAGTACTGGTGGAATTCTTGCGCGCCTATCCGGATGTGAAACTCGAGGTGTTGTGCGACAGCCGCCTGATCGATCTGGTGGCCGAAGGGTTCGATGTCGGCATTCGATTGGGCGAGCGCCTGGCGCGCGACGTAGTCGCCGTGCCTTTGGGCGACAAGGTACGCGCCGTGGTGATCGGTTCACCGGCGTACTTCGCAAAATACGGCCGACCGCAGCATCCGCGTGACCTGGAGCAACATGCATGCGTGCGCTACCGCTACGTCGGCAGCGGAGCGATCTATCGTTGGGAATTTGCCCATCGCAGCGGCGCATCGCGCGGGCAATGGTTCGATATGGATGTCGACGGCCCCATCACCACCAACGAACCGGCGATCGGCATCCATGCCGCCCTGGAAGGGCTCGCCTTGATGCATGCGGTGGAGCCGATGGTGCGCAAGGCCATCGCCGCAGGCCACCTGGAAACGGTGCTCGATCCGTGGCTACCGCCGTTCGACGGTTTCTATCTCTACTACCCCAGCCGTTTCCAGGTGCCACCGAAACTGCGCGTGTTTATCGATTTTCTACGTGAACGATTGGCCAATACCCTTTAAAAAACTCAGCCCGTTTGTAGGAGCGACTTCAGGGAACGTCGAAAAACCTCCTACTCGTCATTCCGGCGTAGGCCGGAACCCAGTGGCCTTGCAAACGGTTATCGCGATAGCCTAAAAAAGTCAGTTCTATCGCGAGAACCAAAAACCGATGCCACTGGGTCCCGGCCTGCGCCGGGATGACGATAGGAAAATCTGAGGTTATTAGAGGTTCACTTCAGTCGCGACGGGACGGTTGCGGGACGGTTGCGTCACGGCCGGTCGCGACTGAAGTCGCTCCTACAAGATAGGCGGGGTTACAAGAGCAGCGTCAGCGGTAACGGCCTTCGACCCACACGTGACCCGGTGCCCAGTAGCCCGGCACCCAGACACGCTCGTAATGCGGATGACGCGGCTCTACCACCACGCATCCCGTCAATGCAGCGGCGCTGGCGAGCAAGGCGGCGGTGCTTAGGCAGATCATCATCAAACGACGCATAGGTGCGCTCCTCTCGTGGACTCACGACGAGAAACGCGATCGTTCGAATTCACGATGACACGCATGACTTGGCGTCGATAACTTCCGTTCATGCCAAGTACCTGCGGTCGCCCTACACGCATTCAGGTGGCGGCAAGCTGCTCCACCACACTGCGATACCGCGCGGCAATGCCCGCCTCATCGCGATGATGGAAATCGCGCACCACCCACTGCCCACCGACCAGCACGTCGCGCACCAGCGGCGCGTTGCCGGCAAACAAGAAGCTGTCCATGACCGCATTGGCCGAGCGCGCGGCGAGTTGGGGTGCTGCATCGTCCAGTACGATCAGGTCCGCACGCGCGCCTTCGCGCAATTCACCGATCGGCAAGCCCGCAGCGCGTGCACCGCCTTGCAGTGCGGCCCGCCATAGCGTCTCGCCCACGCTGTCGCGTTCCTTGCGTGCGGCGATGTTGCGATGCCGCGTCGCCAGGCGTTGGCCATATTCGAGCCAGCGCAGTTCTTCGACCGGTGATACCGAAATATGCGAGTCCGAGCCGATACCGAGCACGCCGTGCGCATCCAGGTAATCGGACAAGGGAAACAAGCCATCGCCAAGATTCGCTTCGGTGGTCGGACACAAACCGACGACCGCTCCGCTGCGTGCGATCTGCCGCACTTCGCGGTCTTCGACATGCGTGGCGTGTACCAGGCACCAGCGAGCATCGACATCGGCATGATCGAACAGCCACTCCACCGGCCGCGCGCCGCGCGTGGCCAGACAGTCCTGCACTTCGCCGATCTGTTCGGCGATGTGAATGTGAATCGGCATGTCGCGCGTCAGCTCGGCAGCGAGCACCTCGCGCATTGCGACTTCCGGTACGGCGCGCAAGGAGTGCAAGGCGACACCGACGCGCAAATCCCCGCGCTCGTGGCGACGCAAGGTTTCCAGCAGGCGCAGATAGGCATTCACATCGTGACCGAAACGCCGCTGGCGCGCGGTCAATGCACGGCCATCGAAGCCACCGCTCATATAAAGCACCGGCAACAAGGTAAGCGCGATGCCCGCCTCGCGCGCCGCTTCGATCAGGGCCAGCGACATCGCCTCGGCCTGCGCGTATGGCGTGCCGTCGGGACGATGATGCAGATATTGGAATTCGCAGACCTGGGTGTAACCCGCCTTGAGCATTTCCACGTACAGCTGCGCGGCAATCGCCTTGAGCTGTTCCGGCCCGATGGCGGCGGCGAAGGCATACATGGTTTCGCGCCAGGTCCAGAAACTGTCGTCGCTGCGTCCCTTGCGCTCGGCCAGACCGGCCATGGCGCGCTGGAACGCATGCGAATGCAGGTTGGGCATACCCGGCAGCACCCAGGCGCCAAGTCGCTCCGCAGGGCCGTCGGTAGGGCCCAGATGCCCGCTCGCATCGACCGCCACCACACCGTCAGTGCTCCATCCGTCGGCCAGCCAAAGTTGATCGGCGCGGTAGTTGCGGGGGCGGTCGGTATCGATCATGAGCTAGGACTCGGCGGGAATCCTGGGCAGTTTAGATGAACTGCATAACTTCGCGGCTCTCGCGTTCACGCCATTTCATCCATAATTAAGCACATGGCCAAGAAAACCCCCGAGCACACTCCCAAGCTGCTGGTGCGTCAGGCCGTTCCCGCCGACGTACCCGCCCTGGTCGATCTGACCGCCCGCGTCTACACGCCCGAATGGGGCCATTCGGAGGAAATGCTTCGCTCGCAGCAGACGCATTTTCCGGAAGGCCAGTTCGTTGTCGAATACGAAGGACGCCTGGTCGGCTATTGCGCCACCTTCCGCATCGACGAAGCGACCGCTCTGGCGCCGCATACCTGGATGCAGATCACCGGTGGCGGCATGGCGTCGCGACACAAGGCCGATGGCAACTGGCTGTATGGCATGGAAGTGGTGGTGCATCCGGATTTTCGCGGCATGCGCATCGGCCAACGGCTGTATCAGGCACGCAAGCGGCTGTGCACGGACCTGAAGTTGCGCGGCATCGTGTTCGGCGGCCGCATTCCCGGACTGGCGCGCAACATCCAGCGCTATGGCAGTGCCGAGGGCTATGTTCAGGCCGTGCTCGAAGGCAAGCGCCGCGACCTGACCTTGAGCTTTCAGCTCAACAACGAATTCCAGGTCATTGGCCTGCTGCGCGGCTATGTACCGTCCGACTACGACTCGCTCGGTTACGCCGCGCATCTGGTGTGGCGCAACCCGCGTCTGCTCAATCACCCGGATACGCCGTCGATTCCCACACCGCAACGCCTGCCCGACTCGGTGCGCGTCGCTTCGGTGCAGTACCAGCAGCGGCGAATCAAGTCGTTTGAAGAATTCGCCACGCAGGTCGAATACTTCACCGATATCGCCGCCGACTACAACGCCGACTTCGTCACCTTTCCCGAACTGATCACGCTGCAATTGCTGTCGATCGAAAACGAGGAACTGTCGGCGGTCGCAGCGATTCGCAAGCTGAGCCATTACACGCCACAGGTGAAGGAGCTTTTCACGCGCTTGGCGGTGCACTACAACATCAACATCATCGCCGGCTCGCACCCGACCGAGCAGACCAACGGCGACATCCACAACGTCTGCTACGTCTGCCTGCGCGACGGTTCGCTGCACGAGCGCGAAAAGCTGCATCCGACGCCCAGCGAACGTACCGTCTGGAACATCACCGGCGGCGACACCGCGGCGACGATCCAGACCGACTGCGGACCGATCGGCGTGATGATCTGCTATGACTCCGAATTCCCCGAGGTCGCGCGACACTTGACCGACCAGGGTGCGTTGATCCTGTTCGTACCGTTCTGCACCGACGTGCGTGAAGGCTATCTGCGCGTGCGCTATTGCTCGCAGGCGCGCGCCATCGAGAACCAGTGCTATGTCGTGCTGTCGGGCAATGTCGGCAACCTGCCCGGCGTCAACAACTTCGATATTCAGTACGGCCAGAGCTGCATTCTCACGCCAAGCGATTTCCCGTTTGCGCGCGACGGCATTGCAGCCGACTCCACACCGAATATCGAGACGGTGCTGTTTGCCGACCTCAGCCTGGAAAATCTCGCACGTGCACGCAACTCGGGCGCGGTGCAGAATCTCAAGGATCGCCGTTTCGATCTGTACGAAACCCGTTGGACGCGCAAGCCGGAAAGCAGCAAATGAATGAGCAGGATCCGCACGACGAACCACCCGTGCGTACACCCCAAGGACGACTGCAACGGCTTGCCGCCAGCAACGATCTCTTCTCGCCAGTGCAATGGCGCCGTCGCATCCTGTTCTGGAGCGGCGCGGTGCTGGTCGGCCTGGCGGCGGTGGGTTTCGCGCAGGCAGCGGACTATGTCTTCGGCCTGTTTCAAAAAGTCGTCACGCACAATCGCCTCTGGGCGTTTCTGATCACGCCAGCCACCTTCGCCCTGCTGGCCTGGCTGACGGCAGGAGCACTTAAGCCGACACGTGGCTCGGGTATTCCGCAGGCGATTGCGGCCCTGAAGGTCGAGGACGAAGGTTTTCGCAGCAACCTGCTCAGCCTGCGGGTGGCGATCGGCAAGATGGCGCTGACCCTGGCGGCGCTACTGGGCGGCGCATCGGTCGGCCGTGAAGGCCCGACGGTGCACGTCGGCGCAGGCTTGCTGTACTCGCTCGGGCGCCGTTTCGGGTTTGCCGAGCCGGCCGCCGTAGGACGCTTCATCCTGGCCGGTTCCGCCGCAGGCCTGGCGGCGGCATTCAATACACCGCTTGCCGGCGTGGTGTTCGCGATCGAAGAAATGAGCGGCGCGTTCGAACATCGCATCAGCGGCATCCTGCTTACGGCAGTGATCATTTCCGGCGTCGTATCGTTGGGCATTCTGGGCAATTACGCCTATTTCGGCCAATTCAACATCGCCCTGCCGCTGGGTGAAGCGTGGTGGGCCGTACTGGCCACCGGCATTGTCTGCGGCCTGGCCGGCGGCCTGTTCGCGCGCCTGATCCTGCCCAGCGACACCGGTTTCCGCGGCGCGGTGGGGCGCTTGCGCGCGCGCCAGCCCGTCGTATTTGCGGCGGCCTGCGGCCTCGCCCTGGTCCTGCTCAGCCAACTGACGCACAACGGCTTGTATGGCACCGGCTACGCGCAGGCCAAGGCCCTGCTCGAAGGGCATGCGGATACGGTTACCGGTTTTGGCGCATTGAAGTTCCTCGGCAACATTGCTTCGTATTGGGCCGGCATTCCCGGCGGCATCTTCTCTCCGGCGCTGGCCGTCGGCGCGGGCCTGGGCAGCAACATCGCGGCGCTCATGCCTGGCATCGATCCGGCGTCGATCATTCTGCTGGCCATGGCCGCCTACCTTTCCGGCGTCACTCAAGCACCGCTGACGGCAACGGTCATCTCGATGGAGCTGACCGCCAATCAACAGATGGCCCTGCCGATCATGGCCACTTGCCTGCTCGCTCGCGCTACATCGACCCTGGTTTGCCGCAAGCCGGTGTACAAGGCGTTGGCAGACAAACTGATCCACGATTTCGAACAACGCAAGGCGCTTGAAGCGGCGGCAACACCCGCCGATGCTGTCGTAGACGACACTCAAGCCGAGCCGACGAAGCCGACACCATGACCTGGGATACCTTGCTGATCAACGCCGAGCTGGCGACGTTTGCCACCGATGCGCCCTACGGCTTGATCTCCGACGCCGCCATCGCCCTGCACAACGGCGAGATTGCCTGGGTCGGCAAGCATGCCGACCTGCCCGCGAATGCCGAGGCGAAGAACACCATCGACCTGGATGGCGCGCTGGTTACCCCCGGACTCATCGACTGCCATACGCATCTGGTCTTCGGCGGCGATCGCGCGCATGAATTCGATTTGCGCCTCAATGGCGCTACCTACGAAGAGATCGCGCGTGCCGGCGGCGGCATCGCGTCGACGGTCAACGCCACACGCACAGCCGACGAAGCGCAGTTGCTCGCGCAGTCCTTGCCACGCGCTCGCGCACTGCTCGCCGATGGCGTCACCACGCTGGAAATCAAATCCGGTTATGGGCTGGAACTGGAGACCGAACGTCGCATGCTGCAGGTCGCGCGGCGCATCGGCAGCACATTGGGTATCGATGTGCGCACCACGTTTCTTGGCCTGCATGCCTTGCCCGCGTCGCACAAGGATCAACGCGAAGCGTACGTCACCGCCGTTTGCGACCAGATGCTGCCGACGCTTGCTGGCGAAGGCCTGGTCGATGCCGTCGACGCGTTCTGCGAGAACATCGGTTTTACCCGCGAGGAGACGCGCCGCGTATTCGAACGCGCCAAGGCGCTGGGCCTGCCGGTGAAACTGCATGCGGAGCAACTTTCCGATCAGAATGGCAGCGCGCTCGTTGCCGAATACCGGGGCCTGTCCGCCGATCATCTGGAATACCTGAGTGATAGTGGCATCGCCGCCATGGCAGCGGCCAGTACGGTGGCTGTGCTGTTACCGGGTGCTTTCTATGCATTGCGCGAAACCAAGCTGCCGCCGATTGCCGCGCTCCGCGACCACCACGTAGCGATGGCTGTCGCTACCGACTGCAACCCCGGCACCTCGCCGTTGCTGTCGCTGCGCCTGGCCGCTGGTATGGCGTGCACGCTGTTTCGACTCACGCCCGAAGAGGCCTTGCGTGGTGTCACGGTGCATGCGGCACGTGCGCTGGGTTTGCGAGATCGCGGCACGCTGGAGGTGAATCAACGCGCCGACCTGGTGGTCTGGAACGTCCAGCGCCCGGCCGAACTGTGTTATTGGATAGGCGGTTCGCTGGCGCACAGCGTTTACGTCGCAGGACGTTCCATCGCATTCGACTGAAGATAACCGCCTATTTTTTGTAGGAGCGACTTCAGTCACGACCAGGCTCGTGAAAACCGACAACCGAAGCCACTGGGTCCCGGCCTACGCCGGGATGACGATAAGAAAAGCCGAGGCTACTCCAGGCTTCCTAAGCGTGCAGGCAAAAAAAAGCCCCCGCTAACGGGGGCTCTTGGGCCGAGTCGGATGACTCAGGCCGACTTCTTCTTCGGCGCGGCGGCCTTCTTGGCGGCAGCCGGCTTGGTCACGGTGTCCTTCGTGCCGACCACGGCCGGCTGGGCGCTGTGCAAGCGGCTGTTGCCGTAGCTGCCACGATAGGTCTTGCCGCGACGGGTTCTACGATCGCCCTTACCCATGGGGAAACTCCTGATATATATGAAAGTGACGGCCAAACATCGTATCAGTGCCGGCCCAAAGCGCAAGGGTCAGCCTGAATGGAGGCCGCGCCGAGGCGTTTAAGGATGACCGTGACCGGCACAGCCCAGGGGCTCGTCCGGGCACGGGCCCGGATCGATCTGCACGGTGGCATGCTGAATGCCGAAGCGATCGTTCAGTACGTCCTTGATGACTTTCAGCGCCTGCGCACTTTGGCCGTCTTCGTGTACCTCGGCATGCAAGGTCGCCATGCGCGAACCGGAGGCCAGCTGCCAGACGTGAACGTGGTGAACATCGCGGATCGATGCATCGGCATGACGCAGGGTTTCGGTGATTTCGGCGGTATCCATGCCCTCGGGCACGCCCTCCAGCAGGATATGCGCCGAGCGCCGCAGCAGGCCCCAGGCGCTGCCCAGGATAAGCAGCGAAACCAGCATCGAAAGCACTGGATCGGCCCAGTTCCAGCCCAGCCAACGCACCGCCAGCGCAGCCAGTACGGCGGCTACCGAGCCGAGCAAGTCACCCAGCACATGCAAGGTCGCGCCCGCCAGATTGACGTCGTCGTGAGCATGACCGTGGAGCGTGCGCAGAACCACCACGTTGACGGCCAGGCCAATCAACGCCACCACCAGCATCACACCGGACAGAATCTCGCCCGGGTGGAACAGGCGCATGATCGCCTCATAGGCGATAAAAGCGACCAGCACGAACTGCGTCAGCGCATTGACGAAACCGGCAAGTACCTCCAACCGCCCATAACCATAGGTGCGCCGCGCATCGGCCGGACGCTTGGCCAGCCATGCGCCGACAACGGCAAGCAGCAAGGCTAGCGAGTCGACCAGCATATGTCCGGCATCCGCCAGCAGCGCCAGCGAGCCGGACCAAAAGCCGCCAAAGGCCTCGGCGACCATCATCAGTACGGTCAGGACAAAGGCAAACAGCAGCTTGCGTTCACGACCTGCGCCGGCTGCGGCACCGTGATCATGGTCGTGGTGCGCATGATCGTCATGGTCGTGCGAATGCGCGTGTGTGGAGTTCATAGGTGTGAATGCTAGGAAGCGAGTGCGTCGTTACACAATCACGACGCATGGAACGCTAAGCATCAATGCGCATGACCATGATGCGCATGGCCCAGTTGGCGATCCAGGCGCAAGTTGACGAAATGCCCTGCCGCCAGCAGAAAACCACCGCAGGTCACCATCACGCTGTGCAGCATGATCGAGTAGTGTTCGGCGAAAGTGACGCCAATGATCAGGAGGATCAGCCCGGGCAAGGCGAGCAACAGCGGCAGCGGACGACGATGGCGGCGATAACCGTTGCCGAGCGCAAACATGGCCAGAGCACTGGCGAACAGCACAAAGCCCCGCTCGAACTCATGACTGCCCAGGAAGCTCAGGCCAATGAGCGGCAGGAAGGCGAGCACGAACGGCAAGGCCGCACAGTGGATTGCGCAAAGAAACGACGCCGCCGCACCAATGCGATCGGCAATCGACCATAACCGGGTTTTGCTTTCTTGCTCGGAGGCCATCGGGGATTGGGCAGCAGAAGCAGTAGGGGATAACCGATATGTTATATTGTAACAAGCAAGAAAGCCATACCTCTGACGGTAGCGCGCCATCGCCCTCCCGTCGAGCAGCCCGCACGCTCAACAGGCTATAACCGATCGCATAAAAAAGGCGCGATGCCTTACATCGCGCCTCCGCCTGTTTAACGTTGGACCCGCCTCAACTCTTGCGGCAGTCCTTGCACACGCCGTGCACTTCCAGCGTTTGCCCTTGCGCGCGGAAACCGAAGGCCCTGGCCTGCGCGTCGATCAGTTCGGCAACGCGCTCGTCGCAGACTTCCTGCGCACTCGAGCAGACATCGCAGATCAGGAACGGCACCTGGTGCGCCTCGGCCGGATGATGGCAGGACACGAAGGCATTGATCGACTCGAGCTTGTGGATGAACTGATGCTCGAGCAGGAAATCCAGTGCGCGGTACACCGTCGGCGGCGCGGCATTGCCATGACGCTCGCGCAGTTGATCGAGCAGGTCATACGCCTTGATCGGCTTGCCCGCCGCCGCGATCAGTTCGAGGACTTCCTTACGCAGCGGCGTCAGACGCAGCCCGCGCTCTTCGCTGGCCTCTTCGACGGCGCGCACGAAGCCGGCTGCGTCATCGTGATGATGATGCCCATGGCTATGGTCTTTACTGGTTGCGCTTTGAGTCAATGCATTCACCTCGACGCGGATCATAGCACCGGCGGTTATAAGGGCTCGTTCAGCTGCCTTTTAGGCGCAGCGGGGGCGGTTCGGCCCGCTTCTTGACTGGGCGCAGCACGACAATCCAGCCGATCGGGCCCAGCAAGGCCGCCAGCCAGACGCCTTGCCAAAGCCGGCCGCGCCACCAGCCCAGGATCGCCCCGACCACGATAAAGGCCACGCTCCACCAGAACAGCGAAGCCCATGGCACCAGGTACATCAGGTTGAAAAAGACTTTCCAGAACGCGCCAGGGTCGTCGGGATCGACGCCCTGCATGGCACGACTCAGCAGCTCATCCATGCAGCGCCTCGCCCGATCCATGTCGTACGAGGCGCCATGAACGCATCGCGATCAGCCCCGGGCCTTGGCGATCGCCACATCGATGCGCGCAAGCGCTTCCCCGCGGCCAGCCAGATAAACCGTGTGGTCGATCGACGGCGAGACCTGCGTACCGGTCATCGCCACGCGCAACGGCTGGGCGATCTTGCCCATACCCAGCGCCAGCGACGTGGCGACCTGTTCGACCACGCCGTGGATCGCGGCAGGTGTCCATTCGGTCAACGCGACCAGGCCGGCACGCGCCGCCTCCAGCACGCCGATGGCGCTATCGTTCTGCAGATGCTTGGCCACCGCCTTGTCGTCCCACTCGACGATCGGGCCGTACCAGATCTTCGCGCGCTCAGTCATTTCCTTCAGCGTCTGCACGCGATCGCGCAAGGCGACGATCACATCGGCGGGCGCCGGGCCCTTGCTGAAATCGACACCCGCGCGCTCGAGATGCCAGGTGAACTCCGGCACGATCGACTCGGGCGTATCGGTCTTGAGGTAATGCTGGTTGAGCCAGGCGAGCTTTTCGACGTCGAAGCGCGAAGCGGCCTTGTTGACATCGCCGATATCGAACAGCCTGACCATCTCCTCACGCGAGAAGATTTCCTGGTCGCCATGCGACCAGCCCAGCCGCACCAGGTAATTGAGCAGCGCATGCGGCAGGAAGCCGGCGTCGCGATACTCCATCACGCTGACCGAGTTGGTGCGCTTGGACAGCTTCTTGCCTTCCTGGTCGAGGATCATCGGCAGGTGCGCGAACTCCGGCACGGCGGCACCGAGCGCATGATAGATATTGATCTGGCGCGGCGTGTTGTTGACATGATCGTCGCCGCGGATCACCTCGGTGATGCCCATGTCGATATCGTCGACGACCACGGCGAAGTTATAGGTAGGCCAGCCGTCCGAGCGAAAGATCACCAGATCGTCCAGCTCGGCATTAGCCCACTCCACCCGACCCTTGACCTTGTCGTCGAACACCACCGTGCCTTCGAGCGGGTTCTTGAAACGGATGACCCGGTTGGGATCGTCGCGCAGGGGCTCGTTGCGCTCGCGGTAATAGCCGTTGTAGCGCGGCTTCTCGCCACGCGCCATCGCCGCCTCGCGCATCGCCTCGATCTCGTCTTTGCTTTCGTAGGCGTAATAAGCTTTACCGGCAGCGAGCAGTTCGTCGGCGACCTGCTTGTAGCGGGCCAGGCGATGCGTCTGATAGATCGGCGCCTCGTCAGCATCCAGCTCCAGCCAATGCATCGCGTCGAGAATCGCCTTGACGGCTTCGTCCGTCGACCGCTCGCGGTCGGTATCCTCGATGCGCAGCACGAACTGGCCGCCGCGGCGGCGCGCTTCCAGCCAGCAATACAAGGCGGTGCGTGCACCACCGATGTGCAGGAAGCCGGTGGGACTGGGGGCAAAGCGGGTGCGTACGGTCATCAGGATGTCTATGGGGAGCGCAAGGTGAATGGTGGATTTTAACGGATATGGCCGCGTTCTCCGTAGCCAGCTGATAATCATGGCGACGCTATGTCTGGCCACGCCGGCCTGGGCCGATGACGAGCCCAGCTACGACCGGCCCGGCTATGGCTTTGCGCCAAGCGCCCTGGGACGCGGCGGTTTTGCCTATGAACAGGGCCTGCCGACCTGGACGCTGAGCCACGATGACGGCGTGCGCAGTAGCCAGTACACCACCGACAGCCTGCTGCGCATCGGCCTGGGCGCCAACCTGGAGCTGCAGCTGGGCAGTTCGCCATTCAACCGGCTGAGTCAGAGCGGCCAGGGGAGCTCACAGGTGAGCTACGGCCATGGCGACAGCTCGCTGGGGTTGAAGCTCGGCCTGCCCTCCTCCGATCCGAACTGGAGTTGGGCTCTGTTGGGCACGGTCGAATTCACCGATGGTGCCCGCGACATCCGCAATGATCGCCGTCAGTACACGCTGGGGCTTGCCGTGCAGCAACAGGTGGACGACAAGCAACAGTGGAGTTATTTCGCTCAGGCGCAGCAGATGGGCGGGCAAAGCAACTTCATTGCCGCCGCCGACTACAACTATGCGATCACCAAGGCCTGGGGCGTGTATGGCGAGATCGCGGGACTGCATGGCGACGGGCAGAACGGCATGCAGATCGGCAACGGCTTTACCTGGTTACCGAATCCGCGCCTGCAGTTCGACGTTTCATGGCGCCGGCGCATCGCCGGACATGCCAACGATTGGGAAGGCGGATTGGGCGTGGCGATCTACTTCGGCCGCTGATCCGGGCGCGCAAGCGACGCGGCAAACCCATCCACGATCATGCGTACGCCACGCTCGAACCGCTCGTCGTAGCCATCGAACAGATCCGCACCGATGCTGCGGGTGAGCGGAAATCGCTCCGCATCCACTCGTTGCTCGCGCGCTTCCAGCGCATAACGCGGATCGCGTTCGCCGGTGGGCGACAGCACCGCCTGCTGCTCCAGCGTAAAACCGATCACATAGCTGTAGACGGTGCCCAGGCAGGCGGTCGCGTCCGACGGCGCAATGCCTTCTCCCTGGAAAGCTTCAAGGATTCGCTCCATCGGCTGATACAGGCTGCCATCGCGCATGTGCGAGCCGCCGACCATGCGGGCGCCATCGCGATAGCGCAGCAAGGCCGCACGCAAGGCCAGACTGAAATTCAGGCAACCGGCGCGCCAGCCCTTCGGCGGACCGTCATTCACCAGACCGGGAACCAACCCTGCGAGCACCTCGGTCGCCATCTCGTCGATCAAATCCTGCTTGCTCTTGAAGCGCCAATAGAGGCTGGGCGCCTTGACGCCCAGTTCGGCGGCAATGCCACGCAGGGTCAGTCCTTCCAGGCCTACCTCGTTCAGGAGCTTCAATCCGGCCTGAACTACCGGTTCGCGTGCGACTTTCATGGCGCCTCTAACGTTGTTAGTCAATGTCTAACCGTGTTAGATTGTACAGACTAACAATGTTAGATTGGAGTCGACGATGCATCCCTTTACGCCGGAAGTACTGATTGTTGGCGCAGGCCCCACCGGCCTCACCCTGGCCTGCGACCTGGCCCGCCGCCACATTTCGTTCCGCCTGATCGATGCCGCCCCGGAGCCGTTCCGCGGCTCGCGCGGCAAGGGCACCCAGCCGCGCAGCCTTGAAGTGCTTGAGGACCTGGGCGTTGCCGAAGAGCTTTTGCGCGATGGCCGCTTCCACCTGCCGATTCGCTTCTATCGCGCCGACGGCGGCCACGAGGACACGGATCTGCATGCCGGCCGCCATCCGCGGCCCGATGTCCCCTATGCATCGTCGATGCTGATTCCCCAGTGGCGCGTGGAGAAGGCGATCCGCGAACGCATGCTGGCACTCGGTGGGCAGGTGGAATACGGCGTATCCCTCACGGCGGTCGAGCAGGACCTCGATGGTGTGACAGCTACACTCACGCATGCCGATGGCCGCACCGAGCAGGTGCGCAGCGCTTATGTGGTCGGTTGCGATGGTGGGCGCAGTACAACGCGCAAGCTGGCCGGCATTGCCTTCGATGGCGAGACCATCGAGACACATCGCATGCTGGTTGGCGACGTCAGCGCCACCGGTCTGGACCGCGATCACTGGCATACCTGGCGTGGCAACGACGGGTTTGTCGCACTGTGTCCCCTCCCCGGCACACAGCAGTTTCAATGTCAGGCAAGCATTGGACCGGCTTTTGACGAGGAACCGTCGCTCCAGGCATTCCAGCGCATCGTTCAGGAGCGCAGCGGCCGTACGGATATCGTGCTGTCCGACCCCACCTGGATGTCGCTATGGCGCGCCAACGTGCGCATGGTCGATCACTACCGTGTCGGCCGGCTGTTCCTGGCCGGCGACGCGGCGCATGTACATTCCCCCGCGGGCGGCCAGGGGATGAATACCGGTATCCAGGATGCGTACAACCTGGGCTGGAAGCTGGCTGCGGTGCTTCGTGGCGCCGATCAGGCACTGCTCGATAGCTACGAAGAAGAGCGACTGCCGGTGGCCCAATGGCTGCTGGGGCTGTCGAGCAAACTGCATCTGCAGACCTTCAACGATCAGCGCATTGCCGGCAGGCGCGATGAAGAAACCTTGCAGCTAGGGATCCATTACCGCCATGGGGCGCTAAGCCGCGAGCTGCGCATGGAACCTGGCTCGCTGCGCGCCGGCGACCGTGCGCCGGATGCGCCCGGCTTGCGCGATGCGCAGGGAGAGCATCGTCTGTTTGATCTTTTCCGTGGCCCTCACATTACCGTGCTGGCTTTTGGTGAGGGATGGGATGCGATGCTCGAAGCGTTGCGTGTGCGCCATGGCGATGCATTGAACATCGTGGCCATCGGCGATGGGCTTGCGGATACCGCAGGCTATGCAACCGCCGCTTATGGTGTGGATGGAAGCGCGCTGTTTGTCGTGCGCCCTGATGGCTATATCGGGCTGGCTACTCAGGATCGATCGGCTTTGCCGGTAGAGCAGTACTTGTCGCTGCTGCTGGCGTGATGCTTGGAGCGTGGGAGGTTGAGGGCCTAAAAGCCCCCTTACCCCAACCCTCTCCCCCGGCAAAGCCAGGGGAGAGGGAGCTGATTGAGGATGCCTCAGTGTTTCTTCACTTGCGAAACCTGCCCCCTCTCCCCTGGCTTTGCCGGGGGAGAGGGTTGGGGTGAGGGGGCCGGGTGCTCGCCAAGACCTCTCCCACAGAAGACCGCAACGTTACTTCACATGCACCGTGATCTTCTTCGAAACGATCGCCGGGTCGAACGGGATATGGTTCTCGTCGGCCAGCTCCAGCTGCAGCGTATGCGTGCCGGGCGCCAGCTTGATCGTGGTTTCGGTCTGGCCGTTGCCGAAGTGCAGGTGCGTGTCGTCTTTGGGAATCGGCTGGCCGGCGGTCGGCAGTTCCTTCACGTCGACCAGCAGGTGGTGATGGCCGGTCCCTTCCTTCTTGACGCCCGCGGGTGCCACGCCCATGCCCTTGAGGCCAAAGACGACGGTCACCGACTGGCCGACGGTGGCACCGTCCTTGGGCGAGACAATATAGACCTCTGCACCGGCCGGCGCTTTGGTCACCGGAAGGCCAGGAGCATCGGCGGCAAAGGCCGCCGCAGTAAGCGAGGTCAGCGCCAGGGCAAACAGGATGCGTTTCATCGAGAGACTCCAGGTGATGTGGGGGAGAGGCTATGGAGTGTAATAACCCTGCCATGGCAAAGCCGGCCCGTACGCCCGCTTATTTGTAACTGCCGTGACAGCCGTCACCACTATGTAACCGGGACGCCATGCCTGCGCAATGCCCTGCGACGAATCTACGCCGGGCCAGCGACCGAAACTTCCTAATGCGCATCGGCATTGTCAGCGAGACTTATCCACCCGAAATCAACGGCGTTGCACTGACCGTGCATAGTCTCGCTGCCGGCCTTGCCGCGCACGGACACAGCGTCGACCTGATTCGTCCCCGCCAGTCGACGTCTTTCGACGACGAGCCCGGCATCGATACGCTGGAAGTCCGCGGCGCGGCCCTGCCACGCTACCCGGGCCTGCGTTTTGGGCTACCAGCCGGCCGACATCTTCGCCAGCGCTGGAGTCGACAGCGTCCGGACGCGATCTATGTGGCCACCGAAGGCCCGCTTGGCTGGTCGGCCGTACGCGCCGCCAAGAGCATGGGCATCCCTGTCGCCACCGGCTTTCATACCCGCTTCGACACCTATGCCGATCACTACGGCGTCGGCTTCCTGACGCCGATGGTGCGCAACTACCTGCGCAACTTCCACAATCGCGCATCGGCCACCCTCGTGCCGACCGATGCGCTCGCCAACGAACTGACCGCGCTGGGCGTATCGACCGCGCGCCTGCTGCGCCGCGCGGTCGACACGCAGATGTTCAATCCTGAATATCGCGATGCTTCCCTGCGAGCCAGTTGGCAGGTCGACGAAACAACGCCAGTGGTGCTGTACGTCGGACGTATCGCTGCTGAAAAAAATCTGGATCTCGCCGTGCGCAGCTTCCGCGCGATCCAGCAGCGCGTGCCGCAAGCGCGCTATGTGTGGGTCGGCGACGGTCCGGCGCGCGAAGCGCTGCAGCGCAACCATCCCGACTTTATTTTTGCCGGCATGCTGCGCGGCGAAGCCCTGGCGCGGCATTACGCCAGTGCCGACATGTTCGTCTTCCCCTCGCTCAGCGAAACCTTCGGCAACGTGATTCTCGAAGCGCTTTCCGCCGGCCTGCCGGTCGTGGCCTATGAAGAGGGTGCTGCCCGCGAGCACCTGTTCACCGGCGTCAATGGCCACTGCATCGCCAGCGGCAACGAGACCGCCTTTATTGAAGCGGCGGCCACGCTGGCCGCTCAGCCGAAACAGTTGCACATGCTTGGCAAGACCGCGCGCGAAAGCGTGATCAATCTTTCTCCGGAAGCAGTCATCCGCGAATTCGAAACATTGCTGCGCCGACTCGGTGAGGAGAACGCTCATGAGCACCACGCCGCTGCCGCCGTCTGACGCACTGCCGCGGTTCGCCATCGACCGGCGGCTTTGCGTCGCCGCGAATCATTGGGGTGCCCGGCGGGCCGTCGGCGTGTTCTTCGGCATCATCAGCCGCCTGGGCGATGGAGTGTTCTGGTATTCGCTGATGCTGCTGCTCGCCCTGGTCGACGGCCGTCATGGCCGACTCGCCGCCTTGCAGATGGCCGCGACCGGGCTGACCGCGTTGATGCTGTATCGCTTGCTGAAGCGCTGGACACGGCGCCCGCGCCCCTTCCGCAATTGCCCGGGCGTCATTGCCCACGTGCCGCCGCTCGATGAGTTCAGCTTTCCCTCCGGCCACACGCTGCAAGCCGTCGCGTTCACCGTCGTCGCGCTGGCCTGGTACCCCGTGCTTGCGCCATTGCTGCTGAGCTTTACGGTGCTGGTCGCCGCATCGCGCGTGATTCTCGGCCTGCATTATCCGAGCGACGTGCTGGCTGCCATCGCGATCGGCAGCGGTCTGGGCAGCTTGTCGCTGTATGTCTCCTCGCTGATGTAATTCGCGCGCTGTGCAAAGTTTGCGCAGCGCGTCAGTGTTGCGAGCGACGTCAACGAGATAGACCACTTTTCCACAGGTTTACCTGTGTGACATCCACAAACGCTGTGGACAAGTCGCTGCTGCGCGTAGCGTGATGTGCTCACGCAGTGATCAGCGTGTAGCAAGTCGTTGTTGGTAAAGCCATGAATCGTGCTTGTCCACAGGCTTACCCAAGCATCATCCACACATGCTGTGGACAACTTGCAACGACTTCGGGGAGTCTCGAAAAACCCACCTACCCGTCATCCCGGCGAAGGCCGGAATGACGATTGGGAGGGGTTTATGGAGCTCTCTTCAATCGCGGCATACAGGCCGCGGTCGCGACTGAAGTCGCTCCTACAAATGACCTGTGGTGTTCACGCAGTGATCAGCGTGTAGCAAGTCGTTGTTGGCAAAGCCATGAACTGCGTTTGTCCACAGGCTTACGCCCACGACATCCGCAGCGGCTGTGGACAACTGCGCAAATGAAAACGCCCTCGCCGCGAACGGCGAAGGCGTCGATACCACCACGATGATGTGGTCGATCAGGCAGCGCGCGGCGCCTTCATCAACAAGCCCAGCACATCGGCCAGCTTGTCACGCATTTCGCGACGATCAACGATCATGTCGATGGCACCGTGCTCGACCAGGAACTCCGAACGCTGGAAGCCTTCGGGCAGCGTTTCGCGCACGGTCTGCTCGATCACACGCGGGCCGGCAAAGCCGATCAGCGCCTTCGGTTCGGCCACGTTGAGATCGCCCAACATGCCCAGGCTGGCCGAAACGCCACCGGTGGTCGGATGCGTCAACACGCTGATATAGGGCACGCCGGCATCGCGCATGCGCGCGAGCGCGGCAGAGGTCTTGGCCATCTGCATCAGCGAGAACAGCGCTTCCTGCATGCGTGCACCGCCGGTGGCGGAGAAGCACACCAGGGCACTGCGATCGGCAAGCGCACGTTCGGCGGCACGAGTGAATTTCTCGCCCACGACCGAGCCCATCGAACCGCCCATGTAGTTGAACTCAAACGCCACCGCCATCAGCGGACGTCCCTTGAGCTTGCCGCTCATCGCCAGCAGCGCGTCTTTCTCGCCGGTGGACTTCTGCGCGGCGACGATGCGGTCGCGGTATTTTTTCGAGTCGCGGAATTTCAGCGGATCGGTGGGCTCCATGCTGGCCCACAACTCCTGCGCACTGCCTTCGTCGAGGAAGGCATTAAGACGCGCACGCGCCTCTATGGCATGGTGATGCCCGCACTTGGGGCAGACCATCAGGTTACGTTCCAGCTCCGGCCGATACAGCACCGCACCACAACCGCCACATTTCTCCCACACACCTTCGGGCACCTTGCCCTTACCAGCGGCGGAGTTCTGCGCGCGCTCGCGCGGAGTCATGATTTTTTGCAGCCAGTTCATCGCAACACCTCAAACGTTCCGGGCCGAAACGACCCGGAAGTCGTTTCAGTGTGCATCCAGCGCCGTGCGGATCGGGTGCAGGAACTCCCGCGCTCGCGTGGCGACCTCGTGAGCCGTCGCCGCCCCTGAGAGCCGGTCGACCAACGCACTGCCGATCACCACCGCATCGGCAAAGCTAGCGATCTCCTTGGCGCTTTGCGCATCGCGCACACCAAAGCCTACCGCCACCGGCGTCTTGGCGCGGCTCCGGATATCGGCCACGCGGGCAGCGATATCGCGGGTGCTCAAATGGCCCGCGCCGGTGATGCCGGCAAACGAGACATAATACAGGAAACCCTCCGCGGCCCCGCATAGCTGCGCCATACGCGCGGGTGCGGTGGTCGGCGCGGCCAGCAGGATCTGCTGCAAGCCGGCGTCGCGCAAGGGCTGGAGCACAGCGGACTCTTCCAGCGGGCAATCCACCAGCAGTACGCCGTCGACCCCGGCGGCCTTGGCTTCGGCGGCAAAACGCCCGTAGCCGTGAATCTCGACCGGGTTCAGATACCCCATCAACACGATCGGCGTATCGGCATCGCGCTGGCGGAACTCGCTGACCCAGCCGAGCACCTGCGCCAGACCCACGCCCTTGGCGATGGCACGCTCGCTGGCGTGCTGGATCACCGGGCCATCGGCCATCGGGTCGGAAAACGGCACGCCCAGCTCGATCACGTCGGCACCGGCTTCGACCAGCGCATGCATCAGCACGACGGCGTGTTCGGGCGACGGATCGCCCGCCGTGACGAAGGGAATCAGCCCGGTGCGGCCGGCTTGCTTGAGCGCGGCAAAGCGGCGATCGATACGGCTCATACCTCAACTCCTTCACGCGCAGCAATCGTGTGCACGTCCTTGTCGCCACGGCCGGACAAATTGCACAGCACGATCTGGTCCTTGCTCATGCCGCGCGCCAGCTTGATCGCCTGCGCTACGGCATGACTGGATTCGAGCGCAGCCAGAATGCCTTCGGTGCGCGCCAGCAGATGGAATGCTTCCAGTGCTTCGTCGTCGGTGACGCCGACATACTCCGCACGGCCGGCATCTTTCAGAAAGGCATGCTCGGGCCCGACGCCCGGATAATCCAGGCCGGCGGACACCGAATGCGTCTCGATGATCTGACCGTCGTCGTCGCACAGCACATAGGTGCGATTGCCGTGCAGCACACCGGGACGGCCCGCGGCCAGCGATGCGGCGTGGTGACCGCTGGCAATGCCCTCGCCCGCCGCTTCGGCACCGACGATACGCACGTCCTTGTCGTTCAAGAACGCGTGGAACAGACCGATCGCATTCGAGCCGCCGCCGACGCAGGCAGTGAGTACATCAGGCAAGCGGCCGTATTGTTCGAGCATCTGCGCACGCGCTTCACGTCCGACGATGGCGTTGAAATCACGCACCATCAGCGGATACGGATGCGGCCCCGCCACCGTGCCGATGATGTAGAAGGTATCGGCAACATTCGTCACCCAGTCGCGCATGGCTTCGTTGAGCGCATCCTTGAGCGTTTTCGAACCGGACGTCACTGGCACCACTTCGGCACCCAGCAGCTTCATGCGATAGACATTGATCTTCTGCCGTTCGATATCCACGGCGCCCATGTAGACCACGCACTTCAAACCGAGCCGCGCCGCCACCGTCGCGCTGGCCACGCCATGCTGCCCCGCACCGGTCTCGGCGATGATGCGCGGCTTGCCCATGCGCTTGGCGACCAGGGCCTGGCCGACGGTGTTGTTGATCTTGTGCGCGCCGGTGTGATTGAGGTCTTCGCGCTTGAGCAGGATGCGCGCGCCGCCGACGTGACTGGACAAACGCTCGGCGTGATAGATCGGGCTGGGTCGGCCAACGTAGTGCTTTAGGTCGCGGTCGAGCTCGGCAATGAATTCCGGGTCGTCGCGCAAGCGCAGATAGGCCTCGGTCAACTCGGCCAGCGGCGCCATCAGCGTCTCGGCGACGTACTGCCCGCCAAAATCGCCGAAACGGCCGTGTTCGTCGGGCCAGTGATGGAAATCTTCGATCTTGGGCATCGGCCTTTCCTGTGCAAAAAACTGTCGTTAACTACATCGATCTGCATATTAGATGCTTATCCCAGCTCGATGAAAAGCGATAAGATCTCTGCAATCTGTCAGAAAAACTCACCAATGGCCGATCGCGACCTGCCCCCGCTGAATGCGTTGCGCGCCTTCGAGGCGACCGCCCGGCTGGAAAGCGTAAGCCGGGCCGCGCAGGAACTGCATGTGACCCATGGCGCGGTCAGCCGGCAGTTGCACGCACTGGAAGAAGCGCTCGGCAGGCCTTTGCTGGTGCGCCAAGGGCGTGGTATCGCCTTGACCGCGGCGGGTCAGCAATTGCGCGACAGTGCTGTCGCCGTATTCGGGCAACTGCGCGAGGATTGGGCCGCATTGCGGCAGGACGATGCACGGCCCTTTGTACTCGGTTGCCCAAGCAGCCTGCTGGCGCGCTGGGTGATCCCACGGCTGGATCGCCTGGGCCGGGACCTGCCTGGTTTCACGCTGCACCTGTCCGCTCAGGAAGAGCCGTTTTCGCCGACCCTCGCCGGCCTCGATGCTGCATTGATGCTTGCCGGCGCACCGTTCCCTCCCGGCTGGCGCATCCATGGGCTGGCGCCCGAGCGTATTGGCCCGGTGCTCAGTCCGCGCTATGCCGGCTATGCCGCGCTGAAAGATCAGCCGGCCGCATGTCTGCAGGACGAACCCTTGCTGTATACCGCTTCGCGACCGCAAGCCTGGCCCGAATGGGCAGGCAACGCCGGGCTGGCGGTAGAGTGGCTGCATTTTGGCGCGGGCTTCGAGCACCTTTACTACCTGCTTGAAGCGGCGATTGCCGGGCTGGGCGTGGCGATCGCGCCCGAGCCGCTGGTCGCCGACGATCTTGCCGCCGGCCGCCTCGTTGCTCCGTGGGGATTCGCGCAAACATCCGCCCGTTGGATCCTGGCGTTACCGCAACGCGCGAGCGATGCGCGCAGCGCGGCGCTTGTCGCCTGGTTGCGGCGCGAGCTGGAAACTCACAAATAACGGCGAATGGTTTCGAGCAACTTGGCCGACTGATCGGCATCCAGGTCACCCAGCGCGCCACGGCGCGCTTGCGGGATATGCCCGGCAGGATCTTCGTCGCCGAAGACATAGTGATCGAACAGCACGCGCCATGCTTCGCGCTCGCTCGGTGGCAGCGACTTGTACAACAGGATCGCATGCAGCAGGCCGCCCAGACGCGTCTGCGGAACCAGCCCGTTGCCACTCTCGCGCTTCCACCAGTAATTGACCAGCGCGTTGAGCTTTTTCAGCGACGCCACGTGGTGCCACCACATCGGCGGGATATAGATCGCGTCACCCGGCTCGAGATCGGCGACGACAGCGTTCTGAAGCGCCAGCTTGAGTCGCGGATAACGCGGATCGTCGGGACGATCCAGTCGCGCCATGCTGATGGCCGCACCGGTGGGCGCGTAGTCGAGCGGGCCGATGTAGAGATTGCCGATCTGCTCCGGCGCGAACAGCGTGAAACGCCGTACGCCGCATACGACGCAGGCAATGTTGTGATACTCGTCGAAATGCGCCGGCGTGGTCACGCGATTGCCGATCCAGATGCGAGGCTTGATCTGCTCACCCAGGAAAGGCACGGCGTGCTGATCGAGAAACCCCGGCAGGCAGCCGGCAATGGGGGCGCTCTGCATCGCCACACCGGGCGCATCGTGGTCGTCCAATGTCAGCAGCTTGTTCAAGCCCTGCGATACGGAAGCGCGATGGTGCTCGAAATTGAAGCCGGCACCGTCGGCGCTGTAACCGATGGCACCCTCTTCACTGGCCGGCATGACCAGGGCATCGACCGGCGTGCCGTTGTCGAAACCGGCCAGCATCCTGGCAAAGGCGACGTCCGACTGCGCAGCCGCCGCGACAATCGGCCAATCCTTCACCAGGCCACGAATGACCAGCGGACGTTCGCGCGCGACGATACGTTCCAGCGCATCGTCCTGGCCGGTGAAGCGGAACTCTTCCATCGCTGAGGGCATGGGCTACCTGGGCTACGCAGCGGCACGAGCACGCATGCTAGCGTGCCCGCGATGGCTCAGCCATCCGCGTTGCGTACGGCCCGGATAAAGCTTTCAAGCTTATGCGCGTCCTTGATCCCGGGCGCCGACTCGACGCCGCTGGACACATCCACCGCCCACGGCCGCGCAATACGCACGGCCTCGGCGACATTGCCCGGTGTCAGGCCGCCGGCGAGTATCAGGGGCTGCGTGAGATTGCGCGGCATCGACGACCAGTCGAAGGTCTTGCCACTACCGCCGGCCTCGCCCAGGCCATGCCCGTCGAGCAGCAAGGCTGCCGCGCGCGGATAGTCACCGAGGCTTTCGGGTACGCCAGTGGCGCCGCCCATGGCGATCGCCTTGAGATAGGGCCGTCCGAACTGGGCACACCAGGCCTCCGATTCGCTGCCGTGAAACTGCAGGTAGTCCGGCCGCAGACTGTCGTTGACGGCGTCGACGTCCGCGGCGTCATCGTCCATGAACAGCGCCACCACGTGCACGAACGGCGGCAGCACTTCGCGAATCGCCTGCGCCTGCCCGAGCGTAACCCGACGCTTGCTGCGCGCGGTAAAGACCACGCCGATCGCATCGGCTCCAAGCCTGGCCGCGAGCAAGGCGTCTTCAGGCCGGGTCATGCCACAGCATTTGATTCGAGTCCTCATGACTGACTTACCTCCTTGGGCAATGCCCAGTGCGCTTCGTAGCGCGGGCCTAAAAAGGTCAATCCCGACGATGGCGCCGTGGGACCGGCCACTTCGCGATCGCGCCCAGCCAGCAGCTCGGCCATCCATTCGACCGGCTGCTCGCCACGTCCGATCGGTAACAACGAACCGACGATATTGCGCACCATGTGATGCAGGAACGCGTTGGCCTCGATATCCATGATCACCTGTTCGCCCTCCCTATGCAGACTGACAGCGATCAATTCGCGACGCGCATGTGCAGCCTGACAGGACACCGCGCGAAAAGCCGTGAAGTCGTGCTCGCCAATCAACGCCTGCGCCGCCTGATGCATCCGCAGCGCATCGAGCGGGTGCCGCTCCCAGGTGACATAGCGCGCGTCGAGTGCGGCACGCACCGGGCGATTGAGGATGCGATAACGATAGCGACGGCTGCGTGCGGAAAAGCGTGCATGAAAATCGTCCGGCACGACCTGCGCCCACAGCACCGCGACGGTGGACGGCAGGTTCGAACACGCACCAAGCACCCAGCCACGCGGATCGCGCGTCACCTCGGTGTCGAAATGCACTACCTGGCAACGGCCGTGCACGCCTGCGTCGGTACGACCGGCGCAAGTGACTTCGACCGGATGCGCGGCAACGAAGCTCAGCGCCCGCTCCAGCGCTCCCTGCACGGTCGCGCCATGGCTCAGGCGCTGCCAGCCGGAGAAGTCGGTGCCGTCGTATTCGACGCCCAGGGCGATACGCATGGGAACTACGCTTGAGTACATGAGGGGTGACTAGGTTAACAGGCCGGTATGTGCAGCCGGACGGGTATCCATGAGCAGATCATGATCAAGCCGTACTAAGTACTTGTCGGTAAAGCATCGAATGTGGCTTTTCCACAGGCTTACCAAGGTGGCATCCACAGTGGCTGTGGAAAACTGGGGCGAGATTTTAGAAGCCCCCCTCACCCCAGCCCTCTCCCCCGGCAAAGCCAGGGGAGAGGGAGCTGACTGAGTCAAACCTTAGTATTTCGCACTTGCGCAACTTGACTCCCTCTCCCCTGGCTTTGCCGGGGGAGAGGGCTGGGGTGAGGGGGCGCAAGAGGCGACGCGAAGCGAGCCTGCCGCTCGATCTCACACATAAAAAAAGCCGGCTTAGAGCCGGCTTTTTTACATTCAACGCATCAGATCAATGCAGATCGTCAAGCAACCGCTGGGCCGTATCCTTCTGCATCTGCGTACCTTCGTGCAGCACTTCTTCGAGCATCGCACGGGCGCCATCGGGATCGCCCATGTCGAGGTAGGCACGCGCCAGATCGAGCTTGGTGTCGATCGGGTCGTCGCTGAAGCTGCCGATCTCGTGCGACGGATAACTGTCGTGCGAAAGCTCGTCGTTCTCGTGCGCATGGTGGCCCGTGCTCGCCGGCTCCGCCTGCAAGGCATCGTCCTCGGCAAATTCCCAGCTCGAATGCGACTGCGCCGTATCGACCAACGGTGCCGTTTCGTGCTGTGGAATATCACGCGGTTCGTGCGCAACAGGCGGCGCGATCGGGTGCGGCGTCAGGTTGAAATCGAAGTGGTACTCGCTCACCTTCTGGCTCGGAATCGGCGGCGGCATCACCGGTGCGGCCGGCGTGTTGCCCGAGGCGTACTTGTCCAGATCGAAGTGATGCAGCGCGGCGCGCTCGTCATCGCCCAGCACCTGGCCGGCGTGGCCGTTGGCGAACAGCGGGTGGTTCGGCACCAGGTCTTCGCCCATGTGCACGACATCCTGCCACTCCGGCTGCTGCGAGTCGGTGATGTGCGCGTGCATCGCTTCGGCGGCGGCCTCGAAATGCTCCACGTCGCGGCGGCTGTAGTACAGGCTCACCAGCTCCAGGTGCAGGCCAATGTCGTCCGGGTGCTCGGCCAACTGGTCGAGCAGTTCTTCCTGATCGATATCTTCTTCGCCAAACGGCGGCGCCGCGCCGAAGCGATCGGCCAGCGACGAACCGCCGCCGACGGCAGCGACCGCAGGCGCAGCCTTGCGACGGCGCAACAGCGCGAGCAAGGCGAGCAGCACGACCAGGCCCGCGCCTGCTGCCCACGCCCAGGTCTGCATGAACCAGGGCTCTTCTTCGACCGGAGGCGGCGTTACCGGCTTCGGCGTCGGCTTGACGGCGGGCTTGACCGGCGCGGCCGGCTGACTGGCCACCGGTTGCGTGGTGGCTGCATGGGCCGGCGTGTTTACTGCCGGCGTCACGGCCGCCGTGTGCGTCGTGGCGGCGGCGGCCGGTACCGGCGGCGTGATGGCCGCGGGCGTCGTGGCCGGCTTGGCAGGCTGCTGCGAAGCGGCCGTCACGATGGTCTTGTTTTCCTCGACCGGCGCCTTGACCGGCGCGGCCGCGGGCATGCCGGCCGCCTTGCGCGCATCGGCGAGCTTTTGCTGCAGCTCGGCGATCTGGTTGTCCTTCAGCGCGAGCAGACGCTCGTTCTTGCTGTTGATGTCTTCGAGGTCTTTCAGGCGCGACTTGAGCTCGTTGCCCTGCTGTGCGAGGGAAGTGAGCTGCTCCTGGCTACGCTGCAAGTCCTGATGCAATGCGCTGACGTCGGCCTTGCTGGTCTTGCCGCCTTGACCGCCGTCCTTGGCCGGGACCAGGGCCAGGTGATCGCCGCTCGTGCTCTTGGTCGGCGAGGTCGTCGCATTCGCGCGCGTGCCGGCATCGGCCACGCTGGTCGGGTTACGAGCGGCACCGGAGCGCCAATCGCTGTTCTGGCGCTGAACCTCGGCCAGGGCAGCGGCAGCGGCTACGGCATTGGCTTCGTCCTTGGTCGGCACGCGCAACACCGCGCCGGTCTTGAGCGCGTTGATATTGTCGCGATAGAACGCATCCGGGTTGGCCTGCTTGTAGGCCATCAGCAACTGGTTGATATCCACACCGCCCGTCAGCGACTGCTTGGCGATACCGGACAAGGTCTGGCCACGCTCGACCGTGACCTTGCCGCCGTCGGCGGCCGTACTGGCGGCGCTGGCGGCTGCATGCTTGGGCTGGGCGGGTGCAGGTGCGGGAGCTGCGGCCGGGGCAGCCGCGGCACGCGTGCTGCGCGTGGGCGCGGCGGCATGGCGAGAGCTAGGCGCACTGGCCGCCGGAGCCTGGGTGACGGCGCCGGCCGGCGGGTCCAGCAGCACGGCGAACTCACGCACGCTCTTGCTGCTGCCCGTATTCAACTCGACCAGAATGTCCAGGTAGGGGTCATTGACCGGCGCGCTGCTGGTCACGCGGATCAGCTTCTGACCACCGCTACCGTCCACGACGGCAAATTGCAGCAGCACCTGCGGCGCTACCACGCCAGCACGAGAAAAGTCCTCGGCGGAGGCCAATTGGGCGGTCAGGTGATCGAGCTCACCGGCATGGTCCGGCTTGATCGGAATGTCCGCCACCAGGGGCTGGCCAAGTGCAGACTTGATCTGGATCTGTCCCAGTTCCAGCGCTGCCGCCTGGCTGCTGCCAAGTGCCAGCGCCAGCAACATCGACAGCTTCAACGAACGATTCATCGTTTGGTTCCCCCGAACGGCCCCGTGACCTTTTTTATAGCCAACCACCCAAGACGGTGGCATGACGAATGTGGCGCCACTTTAGTTAGATATAAGCCAATCAACAATAGCTGTGGCCAATGTTTACAACGCATTGCTGCGGTCGGTTCTCACTGCCGGGGGACTTTAGTGCCCCTGCCCCTTGGTCGCCTGGACCTCTTTCAACTGCCGCCGCAGGTCCTCGATCGCCTGGTCCTGCTGCTGCCCGCGCTGGGCTGCGGCACGGCTTTTGGCCTCTTGCTGGGCCACGTCCTGCTGCAGCTGCTGGACCTGGGCGCTTTGCTGGTCGAGCTGGCGGTCGAGCTTGGCTTTTTGCTTGCCCGCCTGGGCCGGCGGGTTGTCACCGGCCATCGCCGCAGCGGCGATCAGGCAGCCGATAGAGAGGGCGATGGCACGGCGAACGATCATTACAGGTAGTCCTGGATCAGAATTTCGGCGACCTGCACGGCATTGAGCGCCGCGCCTTTGCGGACATTGTCGGCAACGACCCACAGGTTGAGGCCGTGCTCATGCGAAATGTCCTCGCGGATGCGCCCGACGAAAACCGGGTCCTGCCCGGCCGCGTCGCCGACCGGTGTCGGATAGCCGCCGGGCTTGCGCTCGTCCTGCACGACCACGCCTTCGGCCTGCTCCAGCAGCGCACGCGCCTGCTCGGCGGTGATCTTGTCGCGCGTCTCGATATGCACGGCCTCGGCATGTCCATAGAACACCGGCACGCGCACCGCCGTCGGGTTCACCTGGATCGACTCGTCTTCGAGGATCTTGCGCGTCTCCCACACCATCTTCATTTCTTCCTTGGTGTAGCCGTTGTCCTGGAAGTCGTCGATCTGCGGGATCACGTTGAAGGCGATCTGCTTGGGAAACTTGCTCGTCTCCACTTCCTGGAAGGCCAGCAAGGCAGCGGTTTGCTTGCCGAGTTCTTCCATGCCCGAACGGCCCGCGCCGGACACGGACTGGTAGGTCGCCACATTGATGCGCTCGATGCCGACGCTGCGATGGATCGGCGCCAGCGCGACCAGCATCTGCATGGTCGAGCAATTGGGGTTGGCGATGATGCCGCGCGTGGTGTACTGCGCGATCGCATGAGGGTTCACCTCACTGACCACCAGCGGGATATCGTCCTGATAGCGGAACTCGGAGGTGTTGTCGATCACTACCGCGCCAGCCGCGGCGGCGCGTGGCGCATGCTCGCGGCTGACCGAGCCGCCGGCCGAGAAGAAGGCGATATCGACGCCGTCGAAATCGTAATCGGCCAGGTTTTTCACCACGATCGATTTGCCGCCAAAGGTGATTCGTTCGCCGGCCGAGCGCTCGCTCGCCAGCGGCACCAGTTCGCTGATCGGAAAGTCGCGCTCGGCGAGAATCGCCAGCAACGTCTCGCCCACGGCGCCTGTCGCGCCGACCATCGCCACCTTGTAGCTGCTCTTCTTGCTCATGTTCCGTTATCGATAGGGGTTCGGAGGCCGCCATCACGACGCCGACGTCCGCAACTGCGGAAATCTAGCTGGGATAGCGGGTAAAACAACCGACAACACGCCTGCGCGTGAATGTCGTCACGCTTTGCAACTATTCCGGGTCGTTAATCTGACCAGTTCGCCATGACCTCTGGATTAAGCGCGGTCGGCGGATGCCTGGCCGACTCGCCCAGACCCAGCGCGGCCAGCACATTGTCCGCCGCCAGCCGGGCCATGGCGTGGCGCGTATCTTCGCTGGCGCTGGCAATATGCGGGCTCAGCACGACATTGTCCAAATCCAGCAGCGTCGGATGCACCGAGGGCTCGCCCTCGAAGACATCCAGGCCAGCGGCAGCCAGCCGCTTCTCGCGCAAGGCCACGGCGAGCGCCGCATCGTCGACGATACCGCCACGCGCGATATTGACCAGCACCGCCGAGGGCTTCATCTGGGCCAGCTCGGGCGCACCGATGGCGTGTCGGTTGGCCGGGGTGAACGGCAGCACCAGGATCAGGTGATCCGACTCGCGCAGCAGTTGGGCTTTCTCGACCCAGCTGGCGCGGCATTCGCGCTCGGTCTGTTCGGGCAGATGGGAGCGGTTGTGGTAGAGCACGCGCATATCGAAGCCGGACGCGCGCCGCGCGATCGCCTGCCCGATCCGCCCCATGCCCAGGATACCCAGCGTCTTGCCGTGCACGTCGACGCCCAGCCAGTCATCGAAGCGCGTGGCGCTGCCGGGCCAATGTCCCGCTCGCAGCCAACGCTCGCTCGCACTGACCCGGCGTGCGGCTGCAAGCATCAGCGCCCAGGCGTAGTCGGCCACGCTTTCGTTCAGCACATCGGGCGTGTTGCTGGCGAGCACACCGGCCGCGGTCATCGCCTCGACATCGAAATTATTGAAGCCCACGCCGAGGTTGGCGATCACCTTCAGGCGCGTATTGCCTTCGAGCACGCCAGCATCGACGCGCTCGGACAGGCCCAATATGGCCCCATCGACATCGGCGAGTTTTGCTTTCAGCTGTGCCGGGGTGCGTGTGCCTTCGACGGTTTCCGCTTCGAGGTCAACATATTCGGCCAAGTGCGCCAACACATCGGGAAACAGCGGGCGCGACACCCAGACCTTGCGTTTTGTACTCATCGTTCCGGCTTTCTTTTGTATGAGGTGTTGCTCAGCTCAAGCGGGGCGACATATCGCCCACGTCGCCGCACTGTGCCCGATGGCGCAAGGCGTGATCGATCAGCACCAGCGCCATCATCGCCTCGGCGATCGGCGTGGCGCGAATGCCCACGCAAGGATCGTGGCGCCCCTTGGTCACGACTTCGACAGGCTCGCCAGCCAGGTTCACGCTGCGACCCGGCACCAGGATGCTCGAGGTCGGCTTGAGCACCATCGACGCGGTCACGGCCTGCCCCGTGCTGATACCGCCGAGAATCCCGCCGGCATGGTTGGAAGCGAAACCGTCGGGGGTCATTTCATCGCGATGCTCGCTACCGTGCTGGGTGACCGCGGCAAAACCATCGCCGATTTCGACGCCCTTGACCGCGTTGATCGACATCAGGGCGGAGGCGAGATCGCCATCGAGCTTGCCATAGATCGGTTCGCCCCAACCCGGCGGCACGCCTTCGGCCACCACGTTGACGCGTGCGCCGACCGAATCGCCGGACTTGCGCAGGGCATCCATGTATTTTTCGAGCGCCGGCACCTGTTGTGCGTCGGGCCAGAAGAACGGGTTGTCCTCGACCGCGGCCCAGTCGAACGCAGCCGGCACGATCTCGCCCAGCTGCGCCAGGTAGCCACGCACCACGATGCCCCGCTCGGCCAACCAGGCCTTGGCCACTACGCCCGCCGCCACGCGCATGGTGGTTTCGCGCGCGGACGAACGCCCGCCGCCCCGCGGATCGCGGATGCCGTATTTGTGCCAGTAGGTGTAATCGGCGTGGCCGGGACGGAAGGTCTGGGCGATGTCGCCATAGTCCTTGCTGCGCTGGTCGGTATTGCGGATCAGCAGGCCGATCGGCGTACCGGTGGTGCGTCCCTCGTAGACCCCGGAAAGGATTTCGATATCGTCGGCCTCGCGCCGCTGCGAGGTATGCCGGCTACGCCCCGTGGCGCGGCGATCGAGATCGCCGCGAAACATCTCGGGGGCGAGCGCCAGACCAGGCGGGCAACCGTCGATCACACAGCCGATCGCCGGGCCGTGACTTTCGCCGAAGGTGGTAACGGTAAAGAGCTTGCCGAAAGAGTTGCTGGACACGAGAGCTGGACGGCCAAAGAAAAACCTGTCCGAGCTTAGCGCGAATCGCCACTCGCCGCCGCCCATTCGCGGGCCAGCATCGCAAAAACCACATCGTCGACCCACTCGCCGCGCAGCAGGTAGGCCTCGCGGAAATGCGCTTCCTGACGCATCCCGAGCCTGCCCAGCAAGGCCATGCTGCCTTCATTGCGCGGATCGACCGAAGCGACGATGCGCCGCATGTCCCGCTCGCCAAACAGCCAGTCGAACAGCGTCCGCATGGCTTCGATGGCAAAGCCCTGACCCTGCCGGGCGGGTGCCAGGCTGATGCCGAACTCCGCCGTGGCATCCGGATCTTCCGGCAAATGGACGCCCAGATCGCCGATCAGGGTGCCGTCCTGCAGACGTATCGCCCGCTGCGTCCAGCCCGGCGTACCCGGCGTCAACTGCGCCTGCGTATCGATAAACGTCCGTGCGGCGTCCAGCGTCGCCGGATACCAGCCTTGATAACGCATCACTACCGGATCGGCACGATAGGCAAAAAAAGCCTCGGCATCGTCGGCGCGCAGCGCGTCGATGCGCAGTCGAGAAGTATCGAACTGCATCCCTCAGACGCCCCTGGCTTGTGCGGCCGCGCGAATCGCGTCGGCGTGCTCGATCAGATCACGGCGTTCCAGCGCAAACACGCCCATCGCGCCGACCTTGAACTCGATCCACACGAACGGGACCTCGGGCAACAGCGCCGCCAGAGCATGCTCGCTCTCGCCCACTTCGACGATCAGCAGGCCGTCGTCGCTGAGATAGTCCGCCGCCTGGTCGAGCATGCGCACGCAGATATCCAGGCCGTCCTGGCCCGAGGTCAAGCCAAGCTTGGGCTCATGGCTGTACTCGCCCGGCAGTGCAGCGTATTCGTCCTCGGTGACGTAAGGCGGATTGGAGACGATCAGATCGTAGCGACGCCCCTTGAGGCCGTCGAACAGATCCGACTTGACCGCCTCGACGCGTTTTTCCACATGCTGAAACACGATGTTCTCGCGCGCCAGCGACAACGCGTCGTCGCTGATATCGACGATATCGACCTGCCAATCCGGGTTGTATTCGGCCATCGCGATACCGATGCAGCCCGACCCCGTGCACAGGTCCAGCGCGCGCTCGACATGGCGATGATCCAGCCACGGCTGAAAGCCCGACTCGATCAGCTCGGCGATCGGCGAACGCGGCACCAGCGCCCGGCGATCGCTCTTGAACTTCAACCCCGCAAACCAGGTTTCCCCCACCAGATACGCCACCGGCAGACGCTCGCTGACACGCCGCTCGATCAGATCGAGCACACGCTTGCGTTCCTCGGCGGTGAGCTTGCCCGCGCCATACGCCGGCGGAATATCCGGCGGCAGATGCAGACTGGCCAGCACCAGATGCGTCGCCTCGTCGATCGGATTGTCGTGACTGTGCCCAAAGGTCAGCCCGGCCGCGGAAAAACGGCTCGCGCCATAGCGGATGAAGTCGATGATGGAGGCGAGTTCGGCGGTCACGGGGGCTTGGAGTTGATGGAGGGTGGGCAAGTATAGCGGGTGGGGGAACGGGGAACGGGGAACGGGGAAGACTCCGCCTTGCTCTCTGCCTTTCGCAAGCGATGCGAAGCGAGCAGTCAGCTCTCGGGGCCCCTCGGGAGCCGAGTGAGGTTTGGACGATAAGGCCCCGAAGGGGGGCTCGGCATGGACGCCGAGTCCTTTTCGACAGGACAGGGACGTTCCCGGATCAAGTCCGGGACAGGCTCTGTCGAAAAGCCCGGCCAAACCTCACGGTCCGAAGGACGGCGGACGCGGGGTGTCCTTTCTTTGGTTATCTTTCTTTGGACAAGCAAAGAAAGTAACTCGGCGACCGGCAGGTCGGTGAAACACGCCGTAGGCGACTTCCTCGCACGAACGCCAGGCCAGAGCGATGCACGCTCTCGCGACAACCCGACACCGAAGTCACTGGATGACCAGCTTCGCTGTTGTAAAGCGCCTCCCGCCTTCGCGGGGATGACGAGAATGGGGAAGCTAGTAATCCAAAGGCGGCGCAGGCGAGCGCAACAACACCCCACTTCCTTATACTGGCCGGATGACCTTCAACGTACTCCTGCAATACATCCTCCCCCACCGCTTCCTGTCACGCATCGTCTACTGGGCGACCCGCTGGACATTCAAGCCCTGGAAGAATTTCCTGATCACCAAGATCGTGAGCAGCTACAACGTCGACATGGCCGAAGCGGCGCAGCCCGACCCGCTGGCCTACCAGCACTTCAATGCGTTCTTCACCCGCAAGCTGCGCCCGGACGCACGCAAGGCCGACGATTCGGCCCACAGCGTGCTCTCCCCTGCAGACGGCAAGATCAGCCAGTCCGGCGCCATCGTCGACGGACGGATCTTCCAGGCCAAAGGGCAGGAGTACACCGCCGCCGAACTGCTTGGCGACGAGAACGCGGCAACGCCGTATCGCAATGGCAGCTTCGCCACCATCTACCTGTCGCCGCGCGACTACCACCGCGTGCACATGCCGCTGGCCGGCCGACTGAAGGAAACCGTGCATGTGCCGGGGCGCATCTTCAGCGTCGCCCCCTTCGCGGTCGAGGCCATCCCGCGCCTGTTCGCCCGCAACGAACGCCTGGTCTGCCATTTCGAGGGCGAGCATGGCCCGTTCGTGGTGGTGATGGTCGGCGCGATCCTGGTGTCCAGCGTGGCCACTGTGTGGGACGGCCTGGTGATCCCGCCCTACGCCTCGCATATCCGGCGCAAATCCTTTGAAGGTCAAAACATTACGCTAGAACGCTTCGCCGAGATGGCGCGCTTTAATATGGGTTCGACGGTGATCGTGCTGTTTCCGGAAGGGGCGGTACGACTGGACGCCTGGGCGTCACAGCAAGCCCTGCGCGTCGGCCAGCGGCTGGGCCAGCTGAGCTCTTGATGTCCTCTTGCCGTGTCCTTCACGGAAAAGTGACGTGTTTCGTCGTTTTGTGACCTTTTTGGCGCACCGGGACCGCAAAGCCCGTTAAGCTCCGCCCTCGGAGGCCCCGGGGGACACAGGGGATCGAGGGTCTCACGCACAGGTCACTGCGAGGACACTTCATGCGTATCGTTACCCGCTTCATTGCGATGAGTCGCGCGCGTCAGCTTGGACGACAGTTTCGAGATATCGAGCGCAGCATTCGTGCGCTCCCGGCCCGCAGTCGTGGCCGCCTGGGCACCATGGCGTTGCGTGAGATCGGACAGGCATCGCGAAACGACTTTCCCCATCTGTATGGCACCGCACCCGAAGAGCGTTACCTGCCCTGGGGCCAAGGCACCGATATCGGTTATTCGCGCGCGCGCTCGGACAACGCCGAAGTCTCGATGCGCGGCGTCGCCCTCTGGCTCGCGGTGGCTTACCACGAGACCAAGGATTCGCCCCATGCAAACCTGCAGGCCCAGCACCGTCAGCTGATGCGGGTCTTGCGTGAGCTCAAGGAAGCCCATAGCCGCACCGATGCCACCGAAGAGTGGATGACGTCGACGGCTGTCGCCTGATAAGGCCACAGGGCCGGCGGCCGCGCCGGCCCTTTCCTGTTTTACTTACACATCGGTACTTTGAGCGTCTGCCCCACCTTCAAATGGTGGTGCTTCAGGTCATTGCCGCGCGCGATGTCTTCCACGTCCGCGCAGTCGAACTTGCGTGCGATGCTCGACAAGGTGTCGCCCCGCTTCACCGTGTAGCTACGCGTCCGGGACGAGGTCGACGGACGAGAGGCGCTGGGCGAAGATGCAACCGGCGTAACCACCGGAATCACCGCAGTGTGCAGGTCGTTGGCCAGGATCGGCCAGGGGCCATCGGCGCAGCGGGCCGTATACGCCTTTTCCAGCACTTTGGGCACCTCCAGACGCACGCCGCTCGGCTGCGACACCTGCGGATCCAGGCGCGGGTTCAAGTTGCGCAAGGTGCGGAACCAGCCGTCGTTCATGCCGCCGGCCGACCCCAGGCAAACGGTGAGTTCGGTCAGCGAAGCGGGCCGCTTCAGCACGATGCTGCCCGCGGCACCGTCCACCTTCGGGAAACGCAGGTTGTAGCTTTCCGGATGCAGGAACAGCCATGCGGCAGCCAGCACAGCCGGCACGTACTCGCGGGTTTCCTGTGACAGCTGGTTGTAGATCTTGGGATCGTAGAAGCTGACCGACGGGTCGTCGCCAACCATGCGGCGCATGCGCCCTTCACCGCCGTTGTAGGCCGCCAGGGTCATTTCCAGATTGTTGTTGAACTGCTTGAGCTGCTCGTCCATGTACTCGGCGTTCGCGCGCGCCGCCTCGGCCGGATCGAAGCGGGTATCGAAACCGTCCTGATTGCCCAGGCCGAAGCGCATGCCCGTGGCATACATGAACTGCAGCGGGCCGGCCGCGCCCGAGCGCGAAACCGCGTGCACCTTGCCGCCCGATTCCTTGGCCATGATGCCGAACAGCAACGCCTCGGGCAGATCGGCCCGCTCATATTGCGGCCACATGCGATAGCGCATGAACTGGTAATTGACGTAAGCATCCATCAACTGCGGACGCCATTGGGTCAGCCACATCTCCATCGCTGCCTTGACCGGGCCGTTGATCGCAATCAATTCGGAAAGCTTCTGGCCACGCAGCAAGGTCACGCTGCGCTGCGCTTCGGGCAAGCTGGCCGCGCCAGTCTTGCCGTCGATGCCGCCTTCCGGTGCCTGGTCGCCAAGAGTGTCGTTGTCGTCACCGGCGAAGAAGCTGCCGTCCTTCAGACGCAACAGGCGGTCGTACACCGAAAACACGCGCTGCGTATCGCAGCCGGACGTGCCGCCGCAATGCGCCGAGACGTCCTTCATCTGGTCGAGTGCGTCGTTCAGCGATTTCTCCGACGCCTCGGTATTGCCCTCGCGCGCCTGCTGCAAGGCAGTCTCGTAGCCCTTGCTGGCCTGATCGAGGTGGGCATAAAGCGTGTTGAGCTCAGGCGCCTGTACGGGCTTGGGCGTACCGCCGCTGGCGCAGGCCGCCAACAGGGTGATCGCCGCGGCGAGCGGCATCATGCGAAAGAAACGGGGGGCGGTGGCTGCCGGCATCGGAGACTTCTTCAGGCGATCAAAGCGCTCACCATACCCGCCGCTTCGTCAGGACTCAACGAACCGTAGACGTCGTCGCTCGCGCACGCGGCGATTCGTCAGTACGACTACAATCGTGCGGCCTTCGTAAGGATGGAATGCCATGACTGATATTTTGATCGGCCGTAACGACCAAGCCAGCGTCAATCTGGATGCGCGCTACGGCAACCGCCACGGCATGATTGCAGGCGCTACCGGAACCGGTAAGTCGGTGTCGCTGATGGTGCTGGCCGAGGGCTTTTCCAAACTTGGCGTGCCCTGTTTTCTGGCCGACGCGAAGGGCGATCTGGCCGGCCTGTCGATGCCGGCCGGCCCTGCCGGCGACAAGCTCAAGGCCCGGCTCGACAAGCTCGGCATCACCGACTGGCATCCGCAGGCCAATCCGGTGATCTTCTGGGATATCTACGGCAAGCTTGGCCACCCCGTACGCGCGACCATCAGCGAGATGGGCCCCACGCTGCTGGGCCGCGTGCTGGAATTGAACGACACCCAGGAAGGCGTGCTCGAGGTGATCTTCAAGGTCGCCGATGATCAGGGCTGGCTCCTGCTCGATCTGTCCGACCTGCGCGCCCTGCTCGGCTTCGCCGCGGAGAACGCCAAGGACATTTCCACCAACTACGGCCTGATCAGCACGCAAAGCATCGCGGCCATCCAGCGTTCCGTACTGAAGCTGGAACAGGATGGCGCCGATCAATTCTTTGGCGAGCCCGCACTCGAGCTCGCCGACCTGATGCGCCAGGACATGAGCGGCCGCGGCGTGATCAATGTGCTCGCGGCCGATCAACTGATTCTCAAGCCACGCCTGTACTCCACCTTCCTGCTGTGGCTGCTGTCGGAACTGTTCGAGCAGCTCCCGGAAGTGGGCGACCTCGACCAGCCCAAGATGGTGTTCTTCTTCGACGAGGCGCACCTGCTGTTCGACGACGCGCCGCCCGCGCTGATGCAGCGCGTGGAGCAGGTCGTGCGGCTGATCCGCTCCAAGGGTGTGGGCGTGTATTTCTGCTCGCAGAATCCCGATGACGTGCCCGGCAACATCCTCGGCCAGTTGGGCAACCGCGTGCAGCACGCGCTGCGCGCCTTTACGCCGCGCGATCAAAAAGCGGTAAAAGCGGCCGCGGAAACCTTTGTCGCCAATCCGAAGATCGACGTCACCAAGGCGATCACCCAGCTTGCCGTGGGCGAAGCCCTGGCATCGACCTTGCGCGAAGGCGGTGTGCCGACGCCGGTCGAACAAGTACTGGTGACCTCGCCAACCGCACGCATCGGCGCCATTACCGAGGCCGAGCGCAGCACCATCCGGCAACGCTCACCTGTCGGCGGCAAATACGACACGCCGATCAATCGCGAGTCGGCGGCAGAAATGCTCGCCAAGCGCGCCAGCGAAAAAGCCGATGAAGCGCAGGTCGCCGTCAAGAAAGCGCCAGCCGGTGCCGACGAAAATGCCGGCTGGGGCGGCGCAATTCGCGACGCCCTGCTCGGCAACGGTCGCCGTCAGGGCATGATCGAAGCGATGGCCAAATCCGCCAGCCGTACTGTCGGCACGCGGATCGGTCAGCAGATCGTTCGCGGCGTGCTGGGTAGCATTTTCGGCGGCAAGCGCTAAAGGGGCCACGATGCATGCAGGCAGGGTGTCGCGCCTGGGAACGGTCGCGTTGACAGGTATCACCACGTTCGTGCTTACGTCCTTGCTCGCGCAGTTTCTGCGCCCGGACCTGGACTGGGTGCGGGTGCCCAATAGCTTCTATCTGATCGGCCCATACGGCTGGCTGGTGCAGGCCGGCTATGTCGCGATGTCAGTCTCGCTGATCCTGCTCGCCGTCGGTAGCTATGTCGCGCTATCCGTGCCGGCACGTAGCGCGGCGCCGGCGTTACTGTTCGTTGTCGGCGGTATCGCACTGACCGCCACGGCGGCCATGCATACCGACGTACCGGGACACCCACCCGCATTCGAAGGCTATGTTCATGGCGTCGTGGCGCAGACCGCGTTCTTGTGCACCACGGTCGCGATGCTCCTGCAGGCATGGCGTTTGCGCGGCGATGCACGTTGGCGGCGATGGTTCAAGCCGGCTTTCCTCTATGCCGCCGTCTGCTTCGTGTCGATGTGGGTACAGGCGTTCTGGCGCGAGCTCCCGCGGGGTGCCAGCCAGAAGCTACTGATCGTGCTGATCGCGGCATGGCTGATGCTGGCCGCCTATCGCTTGCGCCGTGGTCCCGATAGCATGCATTCCCGTTGATGAAAGCACCGCAGTACTTCCCATGAGCCGTTGGCGTCCGCCCTCCCCCAGCTCCACCGCGATCATCACCCGCGATGGCTTCGAGAAGCTCAAGAGCGAGCTCGATCACCTATGGCATACGCTGCGCCCGGAGGTGGTCAAGGCATTGGCCGCGGCCGCGGCCGAAGGCGATCGTTCGGAGAATGCCGAGTACACCTATCGCAAGAAACAGCTGGGCGAGATCGACCGGCGCGTGCGCTATCTGAGCAAGCGCATCCCGATACTCAAGGTGGCCGAGGGCGCGCCATCCGATCGCGAAGCGGTATTCTTCGGCGCGGTGATCGAACTGGAAAACGCCATCAGCGGCGAAACGCTGCGCTACCGCATCGTCGGGCCGGACGAGACCGATGCCAAGCTTGGCTGGATCAGCGTGGATTCGCCGATGGCACGTGCCGTGATGAAGAAAAGGCTCGACGACGAGTTCGAGGCGGAATTGCCCGGCGGGCGTACGCGATTCGTCGTGATCGGCGTGGAATATTGAAGCACGCCATCCCGATCTCGATCGGGATGGCGTGCCGTAACGCCTGAGTGGTTACTGACCCTGCGGGGGCGACATCAACGCATTGAGCTGCGCCTGATGCGATTCGTAGAACGCCACATTGGCCTGGTTGACCTTGTTCTGGTCGACGTACTTGGCCGCTTCCGGATCGGTCTTGGCCTGCGAGGCAATCGCCGCATTCATCAAGGCAAGATTCGCCAGCATGAATTCGCGCGGCGTGAAGCCGTATTTCTTGACCAGCGGCTCGATGCGGTTGTCGGCCTTCATCGCCTGCTGGGTCAGATCGTCCAGATTATGAATCTGCGCCGGGTTCGGAGCAGACTGAGGATGAATGCCCTCGGCCTTCGCTTCCTTGGTCGCGGCGAGCAGACGATTGAAGACGTCGTCGTTGAGGTTGTAATTCTTGATCGCCTGCTTGTCCGCATCCGGCAGGGAATTGGCAGGCCCCTGCTGTGCGAATGCACCGGTGGAGGCCAACATGGCAGCGGCCATCAACAGTGCCGAAAAACCGTAGCGGAGCGAACGCGCTCCGTTTGCAAAAAACTTCATCGTGTCATCTCCCGAAATTGGCGGATGCGTTATTCCGCCCTTGGTGGCAACGTACCGTAGCATCCGAAGTTTGAACAGCAACCATGCTGCGAACCGTCGACATGGGGCGCTTTCCGGGCCTCTGTGGCACGGATTTCACAAAATCATGGCACCGCGCCAAGCATGGTGCGCGACGTACGTTTATTTTTTGTAAGTTGAACGTTCCTGGGAGCCTGCCATGCATGCCGCCTGGTCGATGGGCCTGAAAGTGGTTCGCCGTACCGCCTCGGGGTTCAGTGACGACGAACTGATGACGCGCGCCGCTGCGCTGGCGTTTTATTCCGCACTTTCTTTCGCGCCCTTGCTGGTGCTGTTGCTATGGATACTCGCCTCGCTACGACCCGAATGGCAGACCTCGCTCATCAACAACATGACCGGCATGGTGGGGCCACGCGCTGCCGATGCGGTGAGCCTGGTGATCGAAAATGCCAAGCAAAAGCCGGGCGTGGGCAGCTGGGCGGGACTGGTCGGACTGGCCGTCACAATGGTCGGCGCCTCGGCGGTGTTCGCGCAGTTGCAAGGCGCCATCAATCACGTATGGAACCTGCGCCCCCATCCAGGCAAGGCCGTGATGGGATATCTGCGCTCCCGCCTGCACGCGGTCGGCCTGCTGCTATCGCTGGCGTTTCTGCTGGTGATCTCCTTCAGCGCCAGCGCCATGATCGCAGCCTTCGTGCATAGTGGCACCGTCGCCTGGCAAGGCGTGGACCTGCTCATTTCGCTGCTGATTTTCACTTTTGTGTTCGCCGCGATCTTCAAAGTGTTGCCGGATGCGATCATTGCGTGGCGCGACGCGCTATTGGGTGCCGCCCTTACGGCCGTACTGTTCGCCATCGGCAAGTTCGGCATCGGCGTTTACCTGGCCCACTCGAATGTCGGCGGCCCGTACGGTCCCGCAGGCAGTGTCGTGGTGCTGCTGGTCTGGGTGTACTACTCCGCGCTGATTCTGCTGCTCGGCGCGGAGCTGACCCAGGCGGTTGCCGAAGAACGGGGATGTCCGATCCTTCCGCGGCCCTATGCCCGCAGTACCCAGCAGGCGTCCTGAGGGTTCACGGCTGCAAGGCGGCGAGCGTCTGCAGGTACTGGCTTTCTATCTGATGCAGGCGCGTATCGCGCGCCTGCTCGCTGACCCAGCGTCCGTTTTTCGCCTGCAGGCGCAACAAGGTGTATTCCATGTCGACGAAGGGTTTGAGCACGCGGCTGTCTGCCGCGTCGAACCCGGCCAGGTCCGGAACCAGGGCAAGTTTGGCTCGCTCGCTTGCCGCGGCGGCGTCGCTGCCTTTGCCGTACTCGCGCATGAAAGTAATCAGCTGCGAACGCAGGGGTTCGGGCATGCCTTCGCGAATGACCAGCACGCCGCAGGGAATGGTGGTGGATCGCCAGATGACTTTCAGTTGCGAGGCCTCGCGCGGAAAGTTGCGCGTGAACAAATCGAGATCGGGATTGTTGCTGGTCGCGATGTCCACTTCCTTGTTGACCACGGCGAGCATGTTGTTTTGATGGTTGCCGATATGCACGCTCGCAAAAAACGTATCGGAGTTGAGTCCACGCGGCGCGAAGACCTCCGCCTCTGGCGCGACATAACCGGTAACCGACAACGGTTCGCCACGTGCGTAACGCCAGCGTCCAGGTGATGCAAGCAGATCGGCCACGCTTCGAATCGGTCCATCGCCGCGCACGACCAGCATGCCGACATTCCCGAGAGCGCCATCGGTACGCACGAATTGCGCCACCACACCCATGCGTTGTTTCAGTACGGCCTCGATCGCCAGACGTCCGGAAAGGAACGCGATATCGACGCGTTGATCGCCTATGGCCGAAGAAAGCCCAGCATAGCTGCTGACTGAAATGGCACTGACGGGATGGCCCAGCTGCGTCGCCAGGTCATCCAGGAGCGGCTGCCACTGCTTGCGCGACTCGGCGGCGCTACCGATCGGCAGAATGCCAAAGTGAACAACCTGGTCGGCTTGCGAGCGCTGCGCATCGAAAGCAAATCCAGGGCATGGCATGAGCGCAAGAACGCAGGCATAAATCACACCATACGCGCCGACAAGCACGCGCGATCGACGCAGCCACGACATCGCCTTGCTCATGAATCCCCGTTTCCCCCGACGGCCCCCGCCTCGGTAACTGCTATATAGCCCTATCGAACGGGGCGTGGCAATGTCCTAGGACAGGTTTACGCGCACGGGCTGGGGATAGCGCCGCCCTTCCCGCTTCGGCTGGTAACAATCGGCCGTGCGATGGAACACCTCATTTGCGTTATCGGAGTGCCAGCCGGGGATGCCGGAAAGCGGCAACGGGCGCAGTTCCAGAGGGTCGCGCAACAGTTCTCCTGACGCGATGCCTTCAGCGCAGGCGGCCACCACGTCCTTCAGCGTGTGACCTGATGCAGCGGTGAACACCAGGGCTTTACCCACCAGCAGCTTGTCCGGTGTAAGCGCGTGCTCCAGCAACGCATGCCCGAACACGATGGCCTCGATCCGGCCATCCTTCCACGCATTGCGCTGTCGCCAGAACAGGCCGTGCCAGTCGTGCGCATCCCAGTCGGCCAGCAACTCAGGGTCGCGAACCATCACAACAACGCCCGCTTCATCGAAATGCGTCAACGCGCACTGGGGTCGAGAGCGCTGCTTGGCACCCATCACGGCGATCTCGGTCACCTGTTGCGCATTGAGTGCGCGCTTGATCGCCGGATAACGCAGCCAGATAAGCGCATTGAAGAGATCGTGCCAGTTGGCCTCGCGCGTGGCTATCAGGCCGCGCTCGGCAATGCGCTGCTCGTAATGCAGATCATCGTCAAGCAATTCGCGTGTCTGCGCGGCGAAACGTTCCGGCGCCGCTTCAGGCCACGCGCTATTGAGCTGCTCGACCGATGGCCACGCAGCGTCTTTCAGCCAAGGCAGATAGGTCTGCCAGAACGACAATGGCGGTTGCGCGAATACTGCCGTGTCGACTGCATCGCGCGCGGGTGCACGATAGCGCATGACGCGCGGGTACTCAGCTGGCGAGACGCGCGTGCAGATCGTGGTCGTCGGCATCGTGCACGACCACATCGACAAACTGACCGGCCTTCAGCGACTGACCGTCGGCGATATGCACGACACCGTCGATTTCCGGGGCATCGGCCGCCGAGCGGGCAACCGCGCCGTTCGCCCCAGCCTCGTCGACCAGCACCTTGATGGTGCGACCGATTTTCCGCTGCAGCTTGGCTGCGGAGATCTCCGCCTGCACCGCCATGAACTGTTCCAGGCGATCTTCTTTCAATTCTTCGGACACCGGGTTCGGCAACTCGTTGGCCTTGGCACCGTCGACCGGCGAATAGGCAAACGCACCGACGCGGTCAAGCTCCGCTTCACGCAGAAAGTCGAGCAGCTCTTCGAACTCGGCATCCGTCTCGCCAGGGAACCCGACAATAAAGGTGCTGCGAATCGTCAGATCCGGCACCGCCTTGCGCCAGTTGCGAATGCGTTCCAGCGTCTTGTCGATATTGCCCGGGCGCTTCATCAGCTTGAGGATGCGCGGGCTGGCGTGCTGGAACGGGATATCCAGATACGGAAGAATCTTGCCCTCGGCCATCAACGGCATCACCTCGTCGACGTGCGGATACGGGTAGACGTAGTGCAGACGCGTCCACACACCCAGCTCCGACAAGCCTTCGCACAGTTCGGTCATGCGCGTGCGGTACTGCTTTTCGCGCCACGTGCGCTCGGCATACTTGACGTCCACACCATAGGCGCTGGTGTCCTGCGAAATCACCAGCAGTTCCTTGACGCCGCCCTTGACCAGGCGTTCGGCTTCGAGCAGTACTTCGTCGACCGGCCGCGACACCAGGTCGCCGCGCATCGAGGGGATGATGCAGAAACTGCAGCGATGATTGCAGCCTTCGGAAATCTTCAGATACGCATAGTGTTTCGGCGTCAGCTTGACGCCCGTGTCCGGGATGATGTCGAGCAGCGGATTGCGCTTAGGCGGCAACGCCGCATGCACCGCGCTCATCACGCTGGCGTAGTCCTGCGGACCGGTGATCGCCAACACGTCGGGATAGGCTTCGCGAATCAGCTCCGAACGCTTGCCCAGGCAACCGGTAACGATCACCTTGCCGTTTTCATGCAGCGCTTCGCCGATCGCATCGAGCGATTCCTGCACCGCGGCATCGATAAAACCGCAGGTATTGACCACCACCGCATCGGCCGCGCCATAACTAGGCACGATCTCATAGCCCTCGACCTTCAGCTGGGTGAGGATGCGCTCGGAATCGACCAAGGCCTTGGGGCAGCCGAGGCTGACGAAACCGATTTTCTGCGATGGCTGGGACATGGCCGCTGGCTGGGTAGGCGTTGGAGAACAGGCGATTATACGGGATCGCGTGCATCCATCCCTACTTCACCCCTGTGCCACTAGAATTTGCCGTCTCAGCCTTCCCGGAGAACAGCGCATGGGCAAGCAGATCAGCCTCAATACCACCCGTACCCAATGCATCGGCGCCTATCTGGCCGAACCGGCCGGCAAGCCCAGGGGCGGCCTGGTGGTGATCCAGGAAATCTTTGGCGTGAACGCACATATCCGCAGCGTGGCCGACCATTTTGCGGCGCTGGGGTATACCGCCATCGCGCCGGCGTTCTTCGACCACCTCGAGACCGGGCTGGAGCTGGGCTACGACCAGGCCGGCATGGCCGAAGGCAAGAAACTGGTGGCCGAACTCGGCCTCGAGCGCGCATTGGAAGATGTCGCCAGCGCAGCCGAGGCGATCGCGTCGGCAGGCAAGATCGGTACGGTCGGTTATTGCTGGGGCGGCACGGTGGCTTTCCTTGCCGCACTACGTTTGGGGCTGCCGTCGGTGAGCTATTACGGCGCGCGCAATGTGCCGTTCCTGGGAGAAACAGCCAAAGCGCCGGTGATGTTCCACTTCGGCGAGAAGGACCAGAGCATTCCGCCGGAGATGGTGGAAAAGCATCGCCAGATGCAACCGCAGATGGCCTTGTTCACCTACCCCGCCGACCATGCTTTCAATCGCGATGTCGGTGACCACTACGACGAAGCCAGCGCCAAGCTGGCACTGCAACGCACGATGGCTTTCTTCGACAAGAATCTCGCCGCATGAGCATGCGTGCTTTCGAGCTGGACTCCCGATTGAAAAACGACACGCAACACGTGCAGTCGCTGAGCCTTTGCGATGTGTTGCTGATGAACGACGCGCGTTTCGCCTGGCTGGTGCTGGTACCACGGCGTGCGCAGCTCAGCGAGATCGCCGACCTGTCGCTGGACGCGCAGGCCATGTTGTGGCGTGAAGTGCATATCGCGTCGCAGGCATTACAGGCGGTCACGCCTTGCGACAAACTCAATATCGGCGCATTGGGGAATATCGTGCGCCAGTTGCATGTGCATGTCGTTGCGCGCCGCGAAGGCGATGCAGCTTGGCCTGGACCGGTGTGGGGCAGCGGCAAGGCCGAGCCTTATGCCGATACGGCGTCTCGCGATTTGATTGAGCGGCTGCGGATACGGATGTCGCGTTAGCAGGCTCGCTTCGCATCGCCTCTTGCGCCCCCTCACCCCAACCCTCTCCCCCGGCAGAGCCAGGGGAGAGGGGGCGAATGAGGAAACGTCATTGTTTCGAACTCGCGCAACTTGCTCCCTCTCCCCTGGCTCTGCCGGGGGAGAGGGCTGGGGTGAGGGGGGCTCGTACTCGGTTCGTCATGACATAAAAAAACCCGCGGATCTCTCCGCGGGTTTTTTGCAGTACGCAACTCAACGTCAATCAGTAACCACGTCCCGTCGCCGGGCTGCTCGCTTCCTTGCCCTTCATTTCATCGTTGGACTGCACCGGTGCATGGTAGTCCTCGAGATCGCGGGCCTTGGTCTCCACGGCATTCATACGCTTCAAGGTGCCCTTGTCGTCGTAGTACACCGTGAAGCCGTAGTCGAGCTGCATGCGGGCCATGAATTCCAGATGCTGCTTGCGAATCTTCGAGTCGTCGCTGCGGGTCAGCAGCACGGTCTTGGGCAAGCGGCCCTGGTCTTTGAGGTAGGCGAAGTGGCTACCGGTATCGAGCGCCGACAGCGCGGCACCGTCGACCAGGAACTGGCCGCTCTTGTATGCCTGGATGGTCATGTCGAACTGACCCTTCATCTGATCGGTGGAAACCTTGGTGTCGCCGCGATGGCAACCGGCCAGGACCAGCATGCTGGCCAGCAGGATCGCACCGGCGGCGCGGGTCAGCAGCGTGGAAAAACGAGTCATGCGGATCTCCTGCATTCAATGCGGTAAGCGTTGGAACGAACGTGAGAAGTGTAGCGCCGCTGCGCGGCGGCGCCGTTGGGTCGGACGGGCCGCGTTCAGCTCAGGTGCGCGGTAGCGTAACGCCCTGCTGCCCCTGATATTTTCCGCCGCGATCCTTGTAGCTGGTTTCGCACTCTTCGTCCGATTCCAGAAACAGCATCTGCGCGACGCCCTCGTTGGCGTAAATTTTTGCGGGCAACGGCGTGGTGTTGGAGAACTCCAGCGTGACGTGCCCTTCCCATTCGGGCTCGAGCGGCGTCACGTTGACGATGATGCCGCAACGCGCATACGTGCTCTTGCCCAGGCAGATCGTCAGCACTTTGCGCGGAATGCGGAAATATTCCACCGTACGAGCCAGGGCAAACGAGTTGGGCGGGATAATGCAGACGTCCGCCTCGATATCGACAAAACTGGTCGGATCGAACGACTTCGGGTCCACGATCGTGGAATTGATATTGGTGAAGATCTTGAACTCGCGCGCGCAACGTACGTCGTAGCCGTAGCTCGACGTGCCGTAGGACACCAGGCGCTGATTGTCGCGAACCTTGACCTGGCCGGGCTCGAACGGCTCGATCATGCCCTGTTGCTCGGCCATACGCCGGATCCACTTGTCGGATTTGATGCTCACACGCACTCCATCAATGGGCATGACGCCGCGAGAAGCCGGCGCAAAGGAACAAAAATAGCGGAAACAGCCGATCATCCGCCAGCTACGGCGGCCAACCGGGTCGAAAGAACCGCAAGCATCGCCTGGACGGCGCCCCGTCGGACGGGCTCATCCAGGATGAAATCAACCTCGCAACCCGCCCCCGGCAAGGGCACGCCCAGCGGCTCGTCGGTCAACATCCGTGCCGACATGGTCACCAGCACTTCGCGCAAGGCGGCCTGTGCGTGATGGGAGTCCCGACCGGAGGCATTGACCTGCAGCACCGGCTTATCGGGAAATTCGAGACTCCCGACCAGCCAGTCCAGCAGGTTCTTGAACGCGCCGGGGATGCCGTGGGCATACTCCGGGCAGGCGATCAGCAAGGCATCGCTGGTGCCAACCGCTGTCCGCAACGCCTGTACGGGCGGCGGCAGCGGCTCGATCTCGGCATCCGGGTTGAACAACGGCAACTGCGCCAGGCCGTCGTACAGGTCAAGCAGCATGTCGACCGGCGCCAACTGGCGAGCTGCCTCCAGCAGCGCACGGTTGGACGATACTCCACGCAGGCTGCCGCAAAGACAGAGCACCCGGTACGGTCTGCCACCCGTCACGGCGACGGCGCGCCCTGCACCACGATCTTGCCCAGTCCCAGGGATTTGTTGCGCGGCTGACGCGACAGACGGCCTGCGGCATTGCGGGCAATCTCGCGATAGCGCGCCGCCAGGTCCGAATCGGGAATCGCCGCCACGGTCGGCGTGCCGCCGTCGGCCTGTTCGCGGATCCGGATGTCCAGCGGCAACGATCCGAGATAGGCCACCGCGTACTGCTCAGCCATGCGCTCACCGCCGCCGGTACCGAAAATATGTTCCTCATGGCCGCAGTTCGTGCAGATGTGCGTGGCCATGTTCTCCACCACGCCCAATACCGGCACCTCGACCTTCTCGAACATCTTCAGTGCCTTGCGCGCGTCCAGCAGGGCGATGTCCTGCGGCGTGGTGACAATGACCGCGCCGGCGACCGGCACCTTCTGCGACAGCGTCAGCTGGATGTCGCCCGTACCCGGCGGCAAGTCGACGATCAGGTAGTCGAGCTGCTCCCAGCGCGAGTCGTTCAGCAACTGCATCATCGCCTGGGTGACCATCGGGCCGCGCCAGATCATCGGCGTTTCCTCGTCGACCAGGAAACCGACCGACATCGCCTGCACCCCATGCGCGCTCATAGGAATGATCGTCTTGCCATCGGGCGATTCGGGCTTGCCGCTGATGCCCAGCATGCGCGGCTGGCTGGGGCCGTAGATATCGGCGTCGAGAATGCCGACCTTGGCGCCTTCGGCGACCAGCGCCAGCGCCAGGTTGGCCGAGACGGTGGACTTGCCCACGCCGCCCTTGCCCGAGGCGACCACGATGATGTTCTTCACGTTCGGCAGCGGCGCCAGCGTGCCCTGCACCTTGTGCGAGTAGATCCGGCTGCCGATCGAAATGGCCGCCGACTCGATACCCGGGTCGGCCTCCAGATGCGTTTTGACGAGCTCGGTCAATGCCTTGGCCGAGCCGATGGCGGGGTAACCGAGCTGGATGTCCACCGACACGCGGCCACCATCGATGCCGACCGCGCGGACATCCTCGCCGACGGGGCTACCGGTATGGGGATCGATCAGCTCGCCAAGCAGGCGGCGGACCAGGGCTTCACTGGCCTGAGTCATGAGTCGCGATATCAAAAGGTGGGTCACCCATTATGCCAGTGCCGCGCATGGCGCATTGCAGCTTGACCCTCCCGGCGGCCCTGGGCAGGCTCGGACCGTACGCCTTGGTACGGGATTCAAAAGGACATTCATGAAAGCACCGCTTCGCTTTGCCATTGCCGCCGGACTGCTGCTCGCCGCCGGTGCCAGCTACGCCGCCAACAACACCCCCGTGGGCACCTGGAAGACCATCGACGACAAGACCCATCAGCCCAAGTCGATCGTGCAGATCTCGGAGGTCAATGGCGAGTTGCAGGGCAAGGTGCTGCAAGTGCTGCAGTCCGACGAGGGTCCGCATCCGGTCTGCAAGGAGTGCGACGGCGACCGCAAGGACAAACCCGTCGAAGGCATGGTGATCCTGTGGGGCGTCAAACAGGATGGCGACGTGTGGGACGGCGGCAAGATCCTCGACCCGAAGAACGGCAAGGTCTACAAGGTGAAGCTGCAGACCACCGATGGCGGCAGCAAGCTCGACGTGCACGGCTACATCGGTTTCTCGCTGATCGGGCGCAGCCAGATCTGGGAGCGGCAGGAATAACTGCCGCTTTTATCTAAGCGTCCGCGCGATGCACGGTTACGCCGTGCGTCGCGAATGCCGCGACCATCGTGTCGTCGGCATCGTGCTCCACCACCAGGTGTTGCACATCGTTCACGCCGGCCGCGCGATGCGTCGCCACCGTGCCGAGTTTGCCGTCGGTGACCACGACCACGGTTTCCCCGCTGGATTCGATCATCGCGCGCTTGAGCTGCACCTCTTCACTATCGAAGGCCCACAGGCCGCTTTCCGGATCGATCGCGCAGGCGCCAGGAAAACACAGGTCCGCACGTACGCGCTGAATTTCCAGTACTACTTGCGCGCCCATGGTGGCGCCCGTGTGTGGATCGACACGGCCGCCGATCAGAAGAATTTCAAAGCCCTCGCGTTCCATCAATACCTGAGCGATATCCGGCGCGTTGGTAACCACCGTCAGACCGAAACGTTCGGGTAATGCTGCCGCGATCGCGGTATTGGTGCTGCCGGCGTCGATCAACAGGATCTGTCCTTTTCGCACCAGCGTCACCGCCTTGCGCGCCAATGCCTGCTTGCGCCCGGTATCTTCGTTGCGGCGCTGCTTCAGCGTCGTGCCACCTGCCGGCAACGGCAAGGCACCACCGTAGACGCGCTTGCACAAGCCCTGCGCAGCCAGTTCACGCAGATCGCGGCGAATCGAATCTTCCGATACCTCAAACTCCGCGGCGAGTTCGGCGGCAACGACACGGCCATGGCTGCGCAGGCGCTGCATGATCCACTGTTGGCGCTCCTGCGGCAGCGCTTCCCCGCCGGCGACCATGCCATCGGCAGTGCGTGACTTAGCCATGCGACACCTCGTCGCGGTCGATCAAATGCAGGCTTATCAGATGCTCGCGCAAGGCGTCTGCGTCGCGAAACCAGAACGCGTGCATGCCCAGATTTTCCGCGGCGTCGACATTGCGCTTGGCATCGTCGATATATAGCGTACGTGTCGGATCGATCGCGTACCGCTCAAGCAAGCGCTGGAAAATCGCCGGATCCGGCTTGATCAGACGTTCGTCGCCCGATACCACAATCCCTTCGAACCACTTGAGAAAATCGAAACGTCGCCGAGCCACATGGAAGGTTTCGCCCGACCAGTTGGTCAACGCATACAAGCGAACACCACGGTGTTTCAAGGCGGCCAGCAATGCGACCGTGTCGTGAAGCGCGTCACCCAGCGTTTCTTCCCAGCGATGCCAATAGGCTTCGATCAATGGCGCGTGCTGCGGATGCTCGCGGCTCAATGTCGCCACGGCTTCGTGCCAGGGCCGTCCCGCATCCTGCTGTTCGTTCCAAGGACCGCTGCAGACGTGAGTCAGGAAATGTTCCATCGCCGCCTCGTCGTCGAACAACTGACGATAGAGATGGCGCGGATTCCAATCGATCAGCACGCCGCCCAGATCGAACACTACGGTATCAACAGCAGATGCATTCATCGACGCACAATCCTCGCGGAAGCTGCGACAACCACCAGCACGCCGGCGAGGAACGCCATCGCCCAGGCCAGGTTGCTCGCATGAGAAATAAAACCGATCAAGGCAGGGCCGGTAAGCAGGCCGGCATAACCGAGCACAGTCACGGCCGCGATGGAGATCGCCGGTGGCGTTCCGGGCAAGCGCCCTGCGGCACTGAACATCACCGGCACGATGTTGGACGCCCCCAGTCCGATCAACACAAAGCCCAGCATCGAGACCGCGGGCCAGGGTAGCGTCGCAACCAGCGCAAACCCGAGCGCCGCCAGGCCCGCTCCCGCACGTACCGCCCAGACCGGACCCAGTGTCTGGATCATGCGATCGCCAGTGAGACGACCCGATGCCATCGCAATCGAAAAGCACGCATAGCCGATGCCGGCCGCGGTGGCGCTGACGCCGCGGAAATCTCGCAGGAACACAGCGCTCCAGTCGAGCATCGAACCTTCGGCCATAAAGCTGGCAAAACACAGCAGGCCGAGCAGCAAGGCCATGACGCCGGGCATGCGCAGCGGCGGACGCGTACCTTCTTCGTGCACTTCGTCGAGCAGACTGTTGCGCTGGGTCAATACGATCGCCGCAAGCAAAGCGGACATGATGAAACCGCACGCCAGCAAGGACACGCCGAGCGCGAGCAAGCCACTGACCACGGCAGCACCCGTCAAGCCACCCAGACTGAACAGGCCGTGGAAGCCCGACATGAGAACGCGGCCGTCATGGCGCTCGACTTCGACCGCGTGCGCATTCATCGCCACATTCACCGCGCCGAGCGTCACGCCGAAGTAGAGCAGCCCGGCCGTCAGCGCCATGGCGCTCGGTGCCCAGGCAAGGACGGGCAGCACGACGCAAAGCGCCAGACCCGACGCAATGATGACCTTGCGATTGCCGAGCCGATGGGTCAGCCACCCCATGAAAGGCATCGAGATCATCGAGCCGCCACCGAAGGCGAGCAGGATCAATCCCAGTTGCGCATCGTCCAGCCCCAGACGCGATTTGGCGTACGGGACCATCGGCGCCCAGCTCGACATGGCGATACCGGAAAGCAGAAAGATCAGCCGCGTCGCACGACGAGCGGCACTGAGGGGGACGCGGCCGGCCAGGGCCACTTCGATGGGGGCTCGCACGCTGACTCCGTATTCCTCAGCTCGAATAGGTGAAAATGTACACAAACATGCACAAACGTGCAAATGCTTTGCCGATTTGCCTGCCATGGGCATGCTCGTTACCTCACGACGAAGGAACGTACGCATGCCAACCATCTTTACCCACGCCGCCGTGCCACTCTTGCTGGGCGCGGCAGCCGGCCCGCGTCGGATCAGCCGACGCCTCCTGGGCGCCGGCGCCATCGCGGCGATGCTGCCCGATGCCGACACCGTGGGCTTCGGGCTCGGCATCGCCTACAGCAGTGACTTTGGTCATCGCGGTGCCACGCACTCGGCGGTCTTCGCCCTGGCCATGGCGCTTGTCGCCGCCGCTTCATCGCGATGGCTGCGCACATCGCCCTGGCGTGCCTTTGGCTTTGTCGGCCTGGCGACGCTTTCGCATTCCTTGCTCGACGCCTTGACCGATGGCGGGTTGGGTGTCGCACTGGCTTGGCCGTTCGAAGACAAGCGCTTTTTCTTTCCCTGGCGGCCGATCGAAGTCTCGCCTATCGGCGCCGGTTTTTTCAGCGCGCGCGGCCTGGCCGTGATCGGCTCGGAGTTGTTCTGGGTGGTGCTGCCAACCGCCATTCTGGCCGTGGCACTGTGGGCATGGCGGCGCCGATGCGACGGACGCCGGGAAATGCCGCAGCGCCACATGCCATAATAAAAAACTAGCCACACAGCGACTCGATATGTCCCGCCGACTCCTCGTCACCCATGCCCTGCCCTATGCCAACGGCCCGCTGCATCTGGGCCACATGCTTGGCTATATCCAGACCGATATCTGGGTCCGCGCGCAGCGAATGATGGGTAACGAGGTGATCTTTGTCGCCGCGGACGATGCACACGGCACGCCGATCATGCTGGCCGCCGAAAAGGCCGGGAAAACAGCCGAGGATTTTATCGCCGAAATCCGCACCAGCCACGAAGCGGATTTCGCCGATTTTCATTTCAGCTACGACAACTACTACACCACGCACTCGCCGGAAAACGGCGAGCTGGCGTCGTTGATCTATACCCGTCTGCGCGATGGCGGTTACATCGCGCGCCGCATGATCCAGCAGTTGTACGATCCGCAGAAAGAAATGTTTCTGCCGGACCGCTACATCAAGGGCACCTGTCCCAATTGCGGCACGCCCGATCAATATGGCGACAACTGCGAGAACTGCGGCGCAACCTACGCGCCCACCGACCTGATCAATCCCTATTCGGTCATGTCCGGCGCCACGCCGGTCCTGCGCGATTCGGAGCACTACTTCTTCGAGCTGAGCAAGTTTGAAACGCTGCTGCGCGACTGGTTCGCCGGCAAGTTCACCGGAGGCTCGCCGGTCATGAACAGCGGCGTAGCCGCCAAGCTGAGCGAGTGGCTCGACGGCGGCCTGAAAGACTGGGACATTTCGCGCGACGCACCCTACTTCGGGTTCCCGATTCCCGATGCACCGGGCAAGTTCTTCTACGTATGGCTGGACGCGCCGGTCGGTTATCTCGCCAGTTTCAAGAACCTGTGCAATCGCACCGGCCTGCGTTTCGACGATTTCCTGTCACCCGACAGCGACACCGAGCTGCATCATTTTCTCGGCAAGGACATCATCAATTTCCATGGCCTGTTCTGGCCGGCCATGTTGCATGGCGCGGGTTTCCGTACGCCGACAGCACTGCACGTCAACGGCTACCTGTCGGTCAATGGCGCGAAGATGTCCAAGTCGCGCGGCACCTTCATCAAGGCGCGCACTTATCTCGAGTCCGGGCTCAACGCCGACTTCCTGCGCTACTACTTCGCCAGCGTGCTGGGCGACACCCCGGTCGATGCCGACCTCGATCTGAAAGCCTTCGAGGAGCGCGTCAATTCGCACCTGGTCGGCAAGTGGGTCAACATCGCCAGCCGCACTGCCGGCTTCGTGCAGAAGTTTTTCGACGGCCGCCTGGCCGCCGACTTCGGCCCCGAAGAGGCCGAGCTGTGGCAGACGCTGCTGATGCACTACGGCGACATCGACGCGCTTTATCGCAGTGGCGAATTCGCCGAAGTCACGCGTCGCTTTGTCACCATGGCCGACCTCGTCAACGGCCATATCGCGGCCAAGGCGCCCTGGGTGCTGGCCAAGGACGAAAGCCGTCGCGAAGAACTGCACCACGTGTGTTCGTTCGCGTTGGCCGCTTTCCGCATGCTGGCCGGCCTGCTCAAACCGATACTGCCGGCAACAGTCGCCGCCGCCGAGCAATTCCTCGACGCACCGATCGTCACGTTCGACGATGCGCGCGCCGAGCTGCATAACCACACCGTCAACCCGTTCGAGCCGCTGCTCGGCCGCATCGACCCGAAACAGGTCGAGGCGATGGTCGAGGCATCCAAGGAATCGCTTGGCGCCGAGGCACCGGCCGAACCGGTCAAAAAGAAACCGAAGGATTCAAGCAAGAGCATGAGCACCAACACTGTCTCCGAGCCCGTAGCAACCACCACCATCGGCATCGACGATTTCGCCAAGCTCGACCTGCGCATCGGCAAGGTCGTGGCCTGCGAATTTGTCGACGGTTCGGACAAGCTGCTCCGTTTCGAGCTCGACGCCGGCTCGCTGGGCACACGCCAGATTTTTTCGGGCATCCGGGCAGCCTACGGCGAGCCGGAGAAGCTGATCGGCCGCAACGTGGTATTTATCGCCAACCTGGCTGTGCGCAAGATGCGCTTTGGCGTGTCCGAAGGCATGATTCTGTCGGCCGGCGACGGCGGTAGCGACCTGTTCCTGCTCGATGCGGATCAGGGCGCGCAGCCGGGCGCGACGGTACGCTAGACACGGCGCTGTCGTTTGCCAGCAGGGACACCGCGACGCGCCGAGTGATCTGCGCGTCGTTTTCATTACTGCACAGGGATTTCTTTTCGCATGCCGCTGACACATCGCCTTTTGTTCGCCATGAGCCTGCTGTTTGTCGCGCATCTGGCCTATGCCGCCACCGACGACTGCATCGAGCGCGCTGCAGCTATCGTTCAGCAGGCCTATCCCAAGGCGAAGTCGACAGCGAAGGACAGCTTTACCGTGGACGGCGCGGTCATCACCCTGCCGTCGTCAGACAGCATCGGCTCCGATCCCCATGCGCTGGTCTGCAAGACCTGGCCGGCACAGCCTCAGTCGCTGCTGGTCGCTGTCCCCTTGATAACCAAAACGGGTGGCGATGAAAATGAAGGTGACCTCGAATTGTTGGTGCTCGACAAAGCTACCTTGAAAGTGCAGCAAAGACTGAAGCTGGCCGGCCGCATGTCCGATGATGCGATCCAGATTCACAGTGTCGAGCTGGATACCGCCCGCTACCAATTGGCCCCCGGCACCATCGCCTTTGGCTTACGTCTTACTCAGGCAAACAATTCGCGCGCGAATCCTTTCGAGGAAGCGAACCTGTGGTTGTACGTGATCGATCGTGACCAGCTTCGCCCGGTGCTGGACGGCATCGTCACCCATAGGAACGGCGGCGAATGGGACACCAATTGCGCCGGAACCTTCGAGGGCGCCGACCGTACACTGGCGATGGATTCGGCCACCCACAACGGCTATGCCGACATTCGGGTTACGGAAAAATCCTCATCGGACGTCTCGGTCGCCGGCAAAGATGGCCAGTGCGACAGCAAGACAGACAACGACAAACAAACCTATCGCCTCAGTTACGACGGAAAGAGCTACCTGGTACCCAAGGCACTGAGGCCGCTGGGATGAGCGAACTGGTCGACCGCATCGATGCCTTGCTACCGCAGACGCAATGCGAGCAATGCGGGTATCACGGCTGCCGGCCCTATGCAGAGGCGATCGCGCATGGCGATGCGCCGATCAACTATTGCCCGCCAGGCGGCGAAGCCGGTATCGCCAAGCTCGCGGCCTTGTTGGATAAACCCGTGCTGCCATTGGATCCCGAGCACGGGATCGAAAAGCCGCGAACCTTGGCACGCATCGTCGAAACCGACTGCATCGGCTGTACCAAATGCATCCAGGTTTGTCCGGTCGATGCGATCGTGGGCGCGGCAAAATGGATGCACACGGTAGTGGCCGACGACTGCACCGGCTGCGAACTCTGCGTCCCGGCCTGCCCGGTCGACTGCATCGTGCTGGAGCCGATGCCGTTGGCGCAGATCGATCAGGCACATGCCGATCAAGCGCGCCAGCATTTCCAGCGCCGCGAGGCGCGCCTGGCGCAACAACGCGAGCACCGTGAAGCGGAACTTGCGGCACGCAAGGTCGAAGTCGGCGCGCAGGCCGGCCCAGTCAATCCCGTCCTGGCCGCGCTGGCTCGCGCCAAGGCCAAACAGCAGGATCCCAAATCGTGAAGCGCGCTGATATCGTCGACATGTTCTCGCGCCTGCGCGAACTCGATCCGCATCCGACCACCGAGCTGACCTACACCACGCCGTTCGAATTGCTGGTCGCCGTCGTGCTGTCGGCGCAGGCGACGGACGTCGGCGTCAACAAGGCCACCAAGAAGCTCTACCCGGTCGCCAATACGCCGCAAGCTATCCTCAAGCTCGGCGAAGAAAAGCTGAAGAAATACATCAGCACGATCGGGCTGTTCAACGGCAAGGCCAAGAACGTGATTGCGCTGTCGCGCATCCTGGTCGAGCAATACGACGGCGAAGTCCCCGATACGCGCGAAGCGCTGGAAGCATTACCCGGCGTGGGCCGCAAGACCGCCAACGTGGTGCTCAATACCGCATTCGGCCATCCCACCATTGCGGTGGACACGCATATCTTCCGCGTCTCCAACCGGACCGGGCTCGCACCCGGCAAGGACGTCCGCGCGGTTGAAGACAAGCTCGAAAAAAACGTACCGGCCGAATTCAAACAGGACGCTCATCACTGGTTGATTCTGCATGGCCGGTACGTGTGCAAGGCGCGCAAGCCGGAATGTCCGCGTTGCGTTATTCGTGACTTGTGCGCTTACAAACAGAAGACGGTCGAGTAGCACCCGTCTTGTAGAAAAAACATGCCCGCTCCGGCCAATACGAGAGGGAGGCGGTGGCCGGAGCGGGCACTCGTCAGGCAGCTTTCTTCTGCCCTTCGACCTTGCGATTGAGCTCATCCCAATCGACCACCAGTTCGCAGCCGCGCGACGACGCGCTGCGACTCCAATCGCGCAGTAGCTCGAGACAGGCCTGATCCACGTGATGCAGACGATCGAGCACCAGTTTCAGGCTGGTGTTGGGCGGCACCTGCTCCAGCGTACGCGCCATGCTCGGCACCTTCAGGAACGTAGCCGAACCTTCCAGATGCAACGAGGCATTGCCCGGTTCGTCGTGATGATCCAGACCGATCTTGAGCTTGGACGACAGCAACGCCAGGCGGAACAGCGACGCTGCAAAACCGATGATCACGCCAGTCAGCAGATCGGTGGCGACGATCGCCAGCGTGGTCGCCAGATAAACCACGGCCGTGCCTTTACCGTAAGCCGCGAGCGACTTCATCTGCTTCAGGTTGATCATCTTCATACCGGTGAAGACCAGGATGCCGGCCAGACAGGCCACCGGGGTCATACGCAGCAGCCACGGCAACAACAACGCAAACACCAGCATCCACGCACCGTGCAGGATGGTCGCCATGCGCGTCGCCGAACCGGCCTGTACGTTGGCAGCACTGCGAACGATCACGCCGGTCATCGGCAACGCACCCAGGAAACCGCAAAGCACATTGCCTACGCCTTGCGCGGTCAACTCACGGTCGTACTTGGTACGTGGGCCGTCATGCATGCGATCCACGGCCGCGGCAGACAACAGCGTCTCCGCACTGGCGATGAAGGCGAACGTGGCCGCTGCAATCAGCATCGACGGCTGCAACACGTTAGCGAAATCGCTCAACCCCGGCAGGCTGATGGCGGCGAACAGATTCGACGGCACGTCGACCTTGTTCACGTCGACCGCGAAGAACTGCACGATCGCCGTCAACGCAACTACTGCCAGCAAGGCACCCGGTACGAAGCGCAACTTGGCCGGACGCAGTTTTTCCCAGGCCAGCATGATCGCGATCGTGCCGACACCCACGCCGAGCGCCGCCAGATTGCCACCGCCTTCGAGGCCACGAATCGCGTTCATCATGGCGGGTGGCCATGCGGCAAAGTTTTCAAGGCCGCGCGCCTTGGGCATGGCATCGATCAACACGTGCAACTGCGATGCGACGATCAGAATGCCGATGCCCGACAACATGCCGGCGATCACCGCCGGCGACGTCATGCGGAACCATACGCCGGCGCGGCACAGGCCCGCGACGATCTGAATGACGCCGGCCAATAGGACAACCGGGCCGAGCGCAGCCATGCCATGCTCACGCACCAGCTCGAACACCAAAACCGCCAGACCGGCCGCTGGGCCGCTGACCTGCATCGGCGAGCCGGCAAAGATGCCAACCACTACGCCACCGATAATGCCGGTAATCAGCCCGGTTGCCGGCGGCATGCCCGAAGCGATGGCGATACCCATGCACAAAGGCAGCGCCACCAAAAAGACGACGACCGATCCCAACAGGTCGCGTCCAAAAAATCCATTTGAAAAATAAGCACGCATGAGAATTCCTTAGGCAGCGTTTGCCGTCGAGACAGGCGTCAGAAAACGCGCATGCGGCGTCGCCTCCGGCACCTCGCCCGAGGTCGGGTCGAGCCTGACGAAGCGACCGCCCTGCGCATCGAATGCCGTGATCTCCGCATGCTCGATGTCGTAGATCCAGCCGTGGATGCTCAGGCTCCCCGTGGCGATAGCGGCAGCGACGGCAGGCAGGGTGCGCAGATGCTCCAGCTGACCGACCACGTTTTCCTCGGTAAGGCGACGCAACGTCTCGGCATCGGTCATGGTCGCGCCGAACTCGGCAACGACATACCGAGCTACGTCGGCATGCTTGAGCCAGGCCTGCACGGAAGGCTTGTTGTGCAGCGAAGCCGGGTTCATCAATGCCTTCATCGCGCCACAATCGGAATGGCCGCAAATGACGATGTGCTGCACCTCCAGCACCTTCACGGCGTATTCGATCGCCGCGACGACACCGCTCACATGCTGGGCATAGGGCGGAACAATATTGCCGATGTTGCGGTAGACGAACAGCTCGCCCGGCTGGGCCGAGAAAATCATCTCGGGCATGACGCGCGAATCGGCACACGTAATGAACAAGGTGTGCGGGCTCTGCTTGTCGGCCAGGCGCTTGAACAGCTCACGCTGCTCGGGAAAGACTTCGCGGCGGAAAAGGTCGAAACCTTCAATCAATCGTTTCATGGTCATGATCTCGTTGGGGTACGGCAGTGGGATGTCGAACACGGTCCACGACGCGACGCGCCGATCATTCGGCGACAGCGAAAGAGGAACGTGGGGGATCGAGATAAAGGCCGAGGGCAAGACAAGCTGGCACTACGCCTGAAAGGCGTCTAGGGACTTGCTCGCAAACGTGGTACGCCGGACGGGCGCACCAAACCCTGGCTGGGGATTAGACCGATGGAGGGCGCGGAGTCAGGGCTCCGCAATGACTGAAGCCTGCGCAATGGGCAGGGTGTGGCGCATCCGCCGCACGGGGCAGTAACACCACGACAAACATATCGGGAACAATGACACTCTCGTCGACGTCGCTATTGTCGTAGACAACGCCAAACTTGCTGAGATCGCTGTGATCCTGATCTCGGCTGTCGACCTGGTCGACATGTACCGATGACGCCACTTGATCGAACATTCGCTCAAACTGACTCGATGACGCAAACATGGACGACGCCACAGCCAAAAGCATGCCCAGAAGGCATGTGAGGCAAAAGAATGTGTGGCGACGGATATGCTGCATAGCAAGAAAGCTATCTAAAGGGCGGGAGTTAGGCAACCCCCTACCTGAAAAGTTCCGGAACGAAAGTCGCAAAATCCGCATGGCCGCTGGCTTTCGGAAAATACATAAGCTACGCAAAAGCAAACACGGCGATGATGCCCACGGTATAAAACATCGCCAGCCATTCCCTCAACCGTCCCGACACCACGGCACAGCCAGGCATGCACATACTTTTGGTGGAAGACGACATCGAACTGGGAGAAGCGATCAAGCACGCGCTTGAGCATCAGTCGTATGCGGTGACCTGGCTCAAAGACGGCCGACAGGCGATGGCAGCGATGAGCGACGGCTCGATCGACCTGGTGCTGCTGGATCTTGGCCTGCCCGGCAAGGATGGCCTGGATGTATTGGCCGAAGCACGGAGAGACGGCGTAAAGACCCCCATCCTTGTCATGACCGCGCGCGACGCGTTGGAAACGCGCATCCGTGGACTCGATCTGGGTGCGGACGACTATCTGGTCAAGCCGTTCCATCTTGGCGAACTGGCGGCGCGCATCCGCTCGCTGACACGGCGCGCACAAGGCCTTGCTGACAACCTCGTGGAAGTTGGCGGCCTGCGACTGGATCTGGCGACCATGGAAGTCGCCTTCCGTGGCAAAAGTGTCACCCTCACTCGCCGCGAGTTTGCGGTGCTGCGTATCCTGATGGAGCGTGCAGGCCGCATCGTGCGCCGCGAAGCGCTGGAGAATTCCGTCTACGGCTTCGATACCGTGGTCGATCGCAACGCCATCGAAGTGCAGGTGCACTGGCTGCGACGCAAGCTGAGCGCCGATGTGATCCATACGGTCCGAGGTATCGGCTATATGATCCCGCGAGACCCCAAATGAACGACACGCCATGAAAACGGCCAGCCTGCGCACGCGCCTGACCTGGCTGATCATCGCCGTCCTGGTCGTCGTGCTGATTCCGCTGGGGACCATCAGCTACCGGCGCGAACAGCGCGAGATGAATCAGCTGCTCGATGGTCGCCTGGCACAGGCAGGTCGCACGCTGGGCAGTCTGATCGCAAGCAGCCAGACCTCCTTTCCCGCGCCTTCGTCGTCCGGCTTCACCCTGCCTAGCGATGTGCAACGCGGCAGCGTGGTTGTTTCGGTGCATCCACGCAACTACGAACCCGAGGTCGGTTTCCAGGCCTACGACCCGCGCGGCAAACTGATTGCCGCCACGGCGAACCTGGCCGACCTGGCTCCGCCGTCCGAGGCTGAGCGCGGCTTTAGCGACCTTTACCATGGCGATCATCGCTGGCGCATTTTTACGCTCAAGAACCGCTTCGGGCTGGTGATCCGCATCGGCGAGCGTTACGACAACCGGCGCGATATCACCCGCGGTCTGATCCTTGAGCACAGCCTGCCCCTGCTGATCGGGCTACCGTTGCTCGCGATCCTGGTGAGCCTGGCGGTGAAGCGCGGCCTGCGTCCGCTCGATCTGTTGACACGCCTGCTGGCCAGGCGAACGCCAGGCAGTCGTCAACCGATCTCGCTCGAACGTACGCCGCAAGAGATCAAGCCGCTGATCCTGACGCTCAACCAGCAACTGGAACGACTGGAAGACACGATCGAACGTGAGCATCGCTTTGCCAGCGATGTAGCGCATGAGCTACGCACGCCGCTGGCGGCGACCATGATCCATCTGGAAAGCGCACTCATCGCGGACAATGCCAGCGAAGTCGAGTTCACTTTGAAGAATGCGCAGCGCAGCCTGGCCAGGCTCGGCCGGCGCATCGAACAGATTCTGGCCATCGCTCGCCTGGAAGCCGGCGCTGCGTCGCAACGCCGCATGCCATTGGACCTGATTACGATTGCTACCGAGGCAGTCGAGGAACTCGCCCCGACGATTGCCGAGAAAGACATCGCCCTCAGCCTGAATCACGACGAAGGCGAACTGCGAGTATCCGGCCACGAGGTGGCGCTGACGGCCATGTTCCGCAATCTGATCGAGAACGCCCTGCGCTATGCGCCGCAGGGCGGCCAGGTCGATATCGCCGTGATGCGCGTCGATACGCTGGCGGTAATCGATATCTGCGACGACGGTCCGGGTATTCCAGCCGAACGGCGGCAAGCGGTGTTTCAGCCGTTTCATCGGGAGACGGAGAGCGCATCACAGGGATTTGGCCTGGGCCTCAGCATCGTGCAGCGTGCGGTGCAATTGCATGATGCGCAGATCGAATTGCTCGAATCTCCTGCCGGGCATGGGTTGTTGGTGCGGATTCGGATGCAGGCCTTGCCTGGTTGAACGGCGAGACGCGAGATCGTCACTGTAGGCTCGCTTCGCATCGCTCCTTGCGCCCCCTCACCCCAGCCCTCTCCCCCGGCAGAGCCAGGGAGAGGGAGCGAAATTGCGCAAGTGCGAAGCATTGAGGCTACTTCAGTCCGGCTCCCTCTCCCCTGGCTCTGCCGGGGGAGAGGGTCGGGGTGAGGGGGGCTCTTGCTCGACAGCCAAGCAACAACAAAAAAAACAAGAACCACGCACCCGCAACCCAAAAGGTTTCCACAAGCATCGAAACCCATCATGGCCCTGGGTACTTCCGCCCGAAGCACGCCAGACATAAAGCCGATGACCCGCTCATGGTTCACCCGCACGGATAACCCATCGGTTGTCACGTTCGCGTCACACAAGCTCGTATCGAAGCGCCGCACATGCTAGCGCTCGTCCGCATCGCCCTTTCCAAGCCGTACACCTTCATCGTGCTGGCCCTGGTCATCCTGATCGCCGGCCCGTTGGCAGCGTTACGCACGCCGACCGACATTTTTCCAAACATCGGCATTCCGGTTATCAGCGTGGTGTGGAGCTATAACGGCCTGCCGCCAGACCAGATGTCCGGCCGTGTGATCTATTACTACGAGCGCCAGCTGACCACGGCGGTTAACGATATCGAGCATATCGAATCGCAGTCGCTGCCCGGCGTGGGTATCGTGAAGATCTTTTTCCAACCGGGTGTGGACATTCGCACCGCCACCGCGCAGGTCACCTCGATCTCGCAGACGGTGGTCAAGCAGATGCCGCCAGGTATCACGCCACCGCAGATCCTCAACTACAACGCTTCGACCGTACCTGTTCTGCAAATGGCGCTGTCCAGCTCTGAACTGTCCGAAGCCACTATCCGCGACATCGCGCAGAACTTCATGCGCCCCACGCTGATCTCCGTGCCCGGCGTGGCGATTCCCACGCCTTACGGCGGCAAGCAGAAGCAGGTCACGCTGGATCTCAACCCGCAAGCACTGGCGGCCAAAGGCCTTTCCGCACAGGACGTCGGCAATGCGCTCAACGCGCAGAACCAGATCATTCCGGTCGGCACCGCCAAGATCGGCACCTACGAATATCACGTTCAGCTCAACAATAGCCCTACGTTGATCGACGAACTCAATCGCCTGCCGATCAAGACCGTCAACGGCGCGACCATCACCATTGGCGATGTGGCCCATGTTCGTGACGGCGCGCCGCCGCAGAACAACATCGTGCGCGTGGACGGCAAACGCGCCGTACTGATGCCGGCGTTGAAGAATGGCAATGCATCGACGCTCGACGTGGTAGCCGGCATCAAGAAGCTGTTGCCATTGATCCAGGAGACGCAACCGAAATCACTGAAGATGAACCTGCTTGCCGACCAGTCGCTGTTCGTCAAGGCGGCGATCAGCTCGGTGGCTCGCGAAGGCATCATCGCGGCCTTGCTGACGTCGGTGATGATCCTGTTGTTCCTGGGCAGCTGGCGTTCGACCGTCATCATCGCGCTGTCAATTCCATTATCGATCCTGTCGGCCATCGCCCTGCTCGCCACCTTCGGCCAGACCCTCAATGTGATGACGCTCGGCGGCCTGGCCTTGGCGGTGGGTATTCTCGTCGACGACGCTACGGTGACGATCGAGAACATCAACTGGCATCTCGAACAGGGCAAGGACGTGATGACGGCCATCATGGATGGCGCCAAGCAGATCGTGACGCCCGCCTTCGTTTCGCTGCTGTGTATCTGCATCGTCTTCGTGCCGATGTTCATGCTAAACGGCATCGCCGGCTTCCTGTTCCGGCCGATGGCGCTGGCGGTGATCTTCGCCATGGCCTCCTCGTTCGTGCTGTCGCGCACCCTGGTACCGACGCTGGCGATGTTCCTGCTCAAGCCGCATCGCACCGAAAACGGCCCAGGCGACCATCCGGAAGATCCTTACATCAACCACCACGAGGGCGATCAACACCCACCGCGCAAGCGCAATGCATTCGTGCATGCCCTGGTGCGCTTTCAACACGGCTTCGAACAACGCTTCACGCGCATACGCGACGTCTACTACGCCACGCTGACGGTGGCATTGGATAACCGCAAACGCTTCATCATGGGCTTCCTGGCTTTCGTGCTGGTGTCGTTCGCACTGGTACCCACACTGGGGCGCGATTTCTTCCCTGCAATCGATTCGGACTCGATTGCGATGCACGTGCGCGCACCAATGGGCACACGCGTCGAAGAGACCGCGGCGGAGTTCGATCGCATCGAGCGCGCCGTGCGGCAGGTGATTCCGCCCGATCAGCTCGACACCGTGATCGACAACATCGGCCTGCCGTTGAGCGGCACCAACCTGGTTTACAACAGCAGTGGCACCATCGGACCGCAGGATGGCGACATTCAGATCGTCCTCAAGAGCGATCACCAGCCCAGCGCCGATTTCGTCAAGACGCTGCGCGAGAAACTGCCGCGCCAGTTCCCGGGTACGCAATTTGCGTTCCTTCCCGCGGACATGACCAGCCAGATTCTCAACTTTGGCGCGCCCGCCCCGCTGGACGTGTCCATTGCCGGCCGCGATCGGATCGCCAACGAAGACTACGCGATGGAGATCATGAAGAAGATGCGCGCGATTCCCGGCATCGCCGACGTGCGCCTGCAACAGAGTTCGAGCTACCCACAGTTGAACGTGAAAGTAGATCGTATCCGTGCCGACAGTCTGGGCATTACCGAACGCGATGTCACCAACAGCATGGTCGCTTCGTTGGCCGGCAGTTCGCAGGTGGCGCCGGCGTTCTGGCTGAACCCCAAGAATGGCGTGTCGTACGCGATCGTCGCGGCGACGCCGCAATACCTGATGGACTCGATGGCCGATCTGACCGGCTTGCCGGTGACCTCGGCCAATGATCACGCGACACAGATTCTCGGCGGCCTGGCGTCGTTCACGCGCGGCCCCAGCGAAGCGGTGGTCTCGCACTACAACATCATGCCTTCCTACGACATCTACGCAGCGATTCAGGGGCGCGATCTCGGCGGCGTCGCGCACGACGTGCAGAAGGTGCTGAACGATTTCGCCCAGACCCGGCCCAAAGGTACGCTGGTGAGCCTGCACGGCCAGGTCGGCACCATGAACGAAGCCTTCGGCGGCCTTATCTTCGGCCTCGTCGGCGCAATCGTGCTGATCTATCTGCTGATTGTGGTCAATTTCCAATCGTGGCTCGACCCGTTCGTCATCATTACCGCATTGCCCGCGGCGCTCGCCGGCATCGTATGGATGTTGTTCCTCAGCCATACCAGCCTGTCGGTGCCAGCATTGACCGGGGCGATCATGTGCATGGGTGTCGCTACCGCCAACTCGATTCTCGTAGTGAGCTTCTGCCGCGAACGGCTTGCCGAACACGGCGATCCGCTCAAGGCCGCATTGGAAGCCGGCTTCACGCGATTCCGTCCGGTATGCATGACGGCGCTGGCGATGGTCATCGGCATGTTGCCGATGGCGCTCAGCCAGGAACAGAACTCGCCTCTGGGACGAGCGGTCATCGGCGGCCTGCTGTTCGCCACGTTTGCCACGCTGCTGTTCGTACCGGTGATCTTCTCGATCGTGCATGGCCGCACCGCGCCGGCGCCTGCCACACCTCGTCTACTCGGAGATACTCCCCATGTCGCATGACGCCATCGCCGCGACACCCACGCGCCCGCCACGCCTTCGCCTGGCCATCACCATCGGGTTGGGCCTGGCCGTTGCCGCGGTGGTAATCGGGCTTTCCCTGCGCAGCGTCGAATCGCGCAACCTGGTCAAATGGACCGACGCGCAACTGGTGCCGACCGTGCAGACGATCGAGGCGGCCACCAGCGGCGGCGCGCAAAGCATGACCCTGCCCGGCCATCTCGACGCATGGATCAGCGCACCGATCCATGCGCGTGTCGGCGGCTACCTGAAAAGCTGGAACGCCGATATCGGCGACAAGGTCAAGGCCGGCGATGTGCTGGGCGTGATCGATACGCCCGAACTGGATCAGCAATATGAACAGGCCAAGGCCGGGCTCGTTCGCGCGCAGGCGAACGTGCGTCTTGCCGAGACCACTGCAACGCGCTGGCAAAACTTGCTGCAATCGCGCTCGGTGTCCAAACAGGAGTCCGACGAAAAAGCCAGTGAGGCCGAGAGCGCACGCGCCAACGTGCTCGCCGCCAAGGCGGATGTCGATCGCATCGCGGCGCTGGAATCGTTCAAGCGAATTACCGCGCCGTTCGACGGCACGGTGACTACCCGGCATACGGATATCGGCGACCTGATCTCCGCAAACAACGAAAACGGACAGCCGCTTTTCACCGTGGCCGATACCAGCAAGATGCGCCTGTATGCGGAAGTGCCACAGGGCTACGCGTCATCGATCAAACCGGGCATGCAAGTGGAGCTCACCGTCCTGGGCCACGGCGGCGAAACCGTCACCGGCACACTGATAGGCAACTCCAGCGCGATCAATCAATCTTCCGGCACACTGCTGGCGCAGTTTCGCGTAGACAATCCGCGCAACGATCTCCTCCCCGGCGATTTCGCCGAAGTGCATCTGCCGCTCAGCAGCGACCCGCGCACCGTTACCGTGCCGGCCACCACCTTGCTGTTCCGCGCCGCAGGCCCACAGATCGCGGTTATCGGCAAAAACCATCGCGTAGAGCTTCGCGATGTGCACATTGCCATGGATTTGGGCGATCGCCTGCAGATCGATCACGGTCTTGTGCGCGGCGATCGCATCATCGACCACCCCTCCGATTCGCTGATGCAGGGCGATCAAGTGCAGGAAGCATCCCAGCCCCAGGAGCAAGGTCATGCCAAGGCGAACTGAATCGGCAGGCTTGCCATGGCGCGCCTTGTCGCTAGCCACGCTGTTGACGCTGGGCGGCTGCTCGCTCGCCCCGACCTATCAGCGTCCGGACATGGGCAAGCTGCCTGATGCGTACCAGGGTGCGGCCACGCCCGATGGCTGGGCTATCGCAGCGCCGGGCGATACCGCCTCGCGTGGCGACTGGTGGACGGTCTATGGCGATCCGGGCCTGAACACACTGGAGGACCGGCTCAACAAGAACAATCCGAACATCGCCGTCGCGCTGGCCCGCTACGAAGCCTCGCGTGCCTTCGAGCAGCAATTACATGCCAGCGCCGTACCGCATGCCGGCGTATCGGCCAGCCCGACCAACAACCGCCAGTCCGATAACCGCCCGACACGCGGTGCCAACCAGCCCAACGAATACGACGGCGATACGCTGCAGTTTTCCGCCGACTACGAACTGGATCTGTGGGGACGCATCCGCAACGAAATCGCCGCAGGACACGCGCAGAGCGATGCTGCAGCGGCGGACCTTGCATCGGCACAGCTCAGTCTGCAGGCGCAACTGGCCGACCTGTACATCAAGCTGCGCGGCTACGACATGCAGGCGCGAATCCTGCGCGACTCGCTCGATGCCTACCGGCAAAGCCAGGATATGACAGAGCAGCGCATGGAGGGCGGCGTGTCATCGGGCCTGGATGTTGCGCGCGCGAATGCGCAATACGCCGACGCGCAGGCGCAAACCTCCGAGCTGCGCGCACAGCGCGCGCTCACCGTGCACGCGATCGCGGCGTTGATCGGCGAACCGGCGTCGAATTTTTCGCTCCCCGAGCAAGCCGAATCCCTCGCCATTCCCGCTATCCCTCTTGGCGTTCCTTCGACGCTGCTGCAGCGACGCCCCGATATCGCCTCGGCGGAACGACGAACGTTCGCGGCCAACGCCAATATCGGCGTAGCGCGAGCGGCTTTCTTCCCCACACTCAGCCTCAGCGCGGCATTCGGCTGGCAGGATACCGGCCATGGCAACCTGTTGAGCGTGGGTAACCGCTTCTGGGCGTTGGGGCCCATCGCTTCGCTGAATCTTTTCGACGGTGGTCTACGGCGCGCACGTCTGGCCCAGGCGCGGGCAGAGCTCGACGCATCGTCGGGCCAGTATCGCGCTGTCGTACTGCATGCATTCCAGCAGGTCGAAGACGACCTGTCGCTATTGCAGGAGCTCGGCCGCGAAGCGATGCAGGAAGACACCGCCGCCGCCGCCGCCAAGGAATCGCAGACACTTGCCACCAACCGCTACAAGGAAGGCGTGGTGAGTTATCTCGACGTGACCAGCGCTCAAACCAGCGCATTGCAGGCGGAACGCACGGCAGAGTTGGTACGCACACGGAGACTGCAGGCAAGCGTGGACCTGATCCGGGCATTGGGCGGTGGATGGAACGTCACAGCGCTTGCGGAAGGACCGGCGCCCGCGCCTTGACGCTTCGCATGCGTGCGGTGCCCAGTGAAAAAGCGTCGCAAAGCCGTGGTTGCCCGGCGGAAAAATACCGATGAAGACTTGTCTTTCAGGCTGAAAAACGCGGTCTTTTCCTTCACCGCGGCCTCGATCTCGAGAGGCCACGCTCCAACATAAGCGAAACCGCCGGAGCCTATGCACGTCTCCGCGAGAAGTAGTCGCTTTCTTACAAAGACGCTTCGCCAGCGCCTACATGCCATAAGCGTAACCGACTCGGCGGCCGGACCGAAAACCTGTCAAGCAGTCCATCAACGAGACAGGAGTCCACAAAATGAGCACTCGACGTGCGCAACTCGCGCAGCCTTTGCGCCTATCCGACAAGCATGTTCATGCGGCCACCACCGTCGAAACGGCCGGCGACCGACGAGCTGACCATGTCGGCCATCCCAATGTCGCTTTCTTCCCATTAGACCGATCAGCAGATCCCTTCCGCGAACTTTCTCCGTGGGATCGCGAGCAATTCCACGCCTTCGGCTTGGGTGCAAGCGTGCAGCCGCGCTTCTCCACGATTTCCGAGGCCATTGCTTATCAAGCCAGAACCCAGCCGCACGCCATCGCGGCGACATATCTTGGAAAAAGTCTGACATACGCGCAGCTCGACGCTGCCGCGGACAGACTGGCAACACGTCTGTACGACAGCGGCGTGCGGAGAGGCGACGCGGTTTGCCTTTTTTTGAAGCGCTCGTTGCCCATGCTGGTCGGTATCGTCGCGACACTGCGTCTTGGCGCCGCCTATGTGCCGCAGCACGTCGGCGTCGCGCCCCCGGACATGCTCAAGCACATCTCCGCGACCGTAAATGCAAAGGTTATTCTGACCATGCGCGAGCTGAGCGCGAACCTTCCGGCCGATGCCCAGCGACAGATCATCTGCATCGAAGATGTCATGGCCGAGGCAAGCTCCACGCCGTTGCCGGACGATAGGAAAGACGTCGCGCATCCTGATGATGTGGCGATCATTCTCTTTACCTCAGGAACCACCGGCGTCCCCAATGGGGTGCGAGTGACCCATCGGAATCTGTGCAATATCCTGCAGACGTCACCCGGCGATCTTGGCATGCGTCCTGGCGTGAAAGTCGGCCAGGTCCTGTCCATCGCCTTCGATATGGCGGCGTGGGAGACGTTGGGAGCCTTGTCCAATGGAGCGTCGCTGGTGATCCGCGACAAGTCCATTCAGGACACCGCGGAAAAAGTCGACATACTCATTGCGACACCGTCCATTCTCGCATCGCTGGATATCGAACGATGCCGCCACATCGAGAGCGTCGCCGTTGCAGGAGAGCCGTGCCCTCGCCCGCTGGCGGATGCGTGGTCGTCGTTCTGCCATTTCTACAACTCCTGCGGCCCGACCGAGACCACCATCGTCAATACCATGGAGAAACATCATCCAGCCAAGCCGGTTCTGTCCATTGGCCGTCCGACGCCAAACAATACCGTTTACATACTGGATGACGATCTCAATGCGCTGCCCATGGGCGCAACGGGCGAAATGTGGGCGGGTGGCGATTGCGTTACCGCCGGTTACCTGGACAACTCATCGCTGACTACAGAGCGCTATCGCCCCGACCCCTTCCGGCCCGGCCACATGATGTTTCGCACACGTGATCTGGGGCGCTGGACGATTGACGGCGAACTGGAGCATTTGGGCAGAACCGACGACGTCGTGAAAATCCGGGGCTTCCGTGTCGAATTGCAGGCCGTCACCTCCGTGCTCGAAAGCGCCGGCTGCAAACAGGCCGTCACGCTCAAGCTCAACGATCGTCACTTGGTCAGCTTCGCCACACCCGCTTCGATCGACGTCAACGGAGCGCTGCACAGCGTCGCTACCGCGCTGCCTTACTATTACGTACCCGTCATGCTGCTTCCGCTCGATGCCTTGCCGCACACCTCGCGCGGCAAGCTGGACAAGCGCCTGCTGCTGGCCATGGCGAACAAGCATCTGCAAGCCAACGATGCGAGAGTCGCCGGATGAACGTGCAGGCATCCGAGCTTTCCATGGGCGCCAGACATTGGCGACGCGTCACGCGACATCCCGCATTGATGGAATATCGCCGACTGAACTTTCTGGTCGCCATCGTCAATATCGCCGTATTCGCGAACGGCTGGCTCAATCAGGCTTCGGCTGCAGAACAAGGCTATGCCTTGCAATCCATTGCGGACATGGCGCTGATCAATCTAAGCATCGCCATATTGATTCGTCAGCAACGCGTCATCAACGCATTGTTCTGGCTTGCCACACGCATCCCTACGACCTGGCCTCTATGGATCCGTTGGGGCGCAGGCAAGGTCTTCCATTTTGGCGGTCTGCACTCGGCTTCCGCCGTAGCAGGAAGCGCCTGGTTCGGGTTCCTGCTTTGGGCCATGGTCGCCAATCGGCTCAATGGCGCCAGCGCGCCATCGAATCTGACTTTGGCGTCGAGTGCATTGATGCTGGGCCTGATGGTGGCCATGATTGTTTCGGCCATGGCGCCGATGCGCCAACGTTTTCACGATGTATTTGAACAGGTGCATCGCATCGCGGGCTGGTCCGTGCTCATCCTGTTCTGGATCCAAACCGTCTCCATAGTGAGCGACTTCCATGGCGATCTGCTGCATAGTCCCGCGTTCTGGATGCTGTGCCTGCTCACGCTGTCCATTGCATCGCCATGGCTCACCCTGAAAAAAGTCGATGTGAACATCGTCAGGCCATCGCAGCATGTGGCGTTGACCCGCTTCGACTACGGCGACACCCCATTTTCCGGAAGCTCCAACGCCATCAGCCTGACGCCCTTTGGCCAATATCACGCATTTGCCAATGTCCCGACCCCCGGCCAGGCCGGTTATCGACTGGTGATCAGTCGAGCCGGCGACTGGACCGGCCGGTTCATCGACAACCCGCCCGACAAGGTCTGGGTCAAGGGCATCACCACATCGGGCGTAGCCAGGATCGAAGTACTGTTTCGTCGCGTGGTTTACGTTGGAACAGGCTCCGGCATCGGCCCCATCCTTCCTCATCTGTTCGAGGGTCGTGTGCCGTGCCGCTTGATCTGGTCAACGCGCTCACCGCGCAACACATATGGCGATGCGTTGGTTGATGAAATCCTCGCACACACGGACAGCTCGCTGATCTGGGACACCAACGAGAGAGGCAAACCGGATCTCACGATGCTGGCTTTGCAGGCAGTACGCGAAACATCGGCCGAAGCCGTCATCGTGATCTCCAATCAGAAACTGACACGCCGGGTCGTGCACGATCTCGAAAGCCTCGGCATCCCCGCGTTCGGGGCCATCTGGGACAGCTAATGCGATACGAAACCATAGAGACTGAAGTAAATGCCGGCGTTGCCACCATCGTCCTCAACCGCCCTCGTCGGCTCAATGCGCTGAACACGCAGTTGATGAAGGATTTGCTGGCCGCAGCAACCGCGTTCGATGCCGATCCGCGCATCGGCTGCCTGATCATCACGGGTAACGAACGGATCTTCTCCGCTGGAGCGGATATCGGCGAGCTGGCCGATCAATCCTACATCTCGATGCAGGCTGCCGATTTTTTCGGCGACTGGGACCGGTTCGCCGCGCTTCGATTACCCAAGGTGGCTGCTGTATCCGGCGATGCGCTAGGCGGCGGTTGCGAGCTGGCCATGATGTGCGACCTGATTCTTGCCGCCGACACCGCGCGCTTCGGGCAACCGGAAGTCAAGATTGGCTGCATCCCCGGAATCGGCGGCTCGCAGCGCCTCACCCGTCTGGTCGGTCGTGCACAGGCAATGGACATGATACTGACCGGCCGCCTGATCGATGCGCAGGAAGCCTTGCGCATCGGCTTGGTCAGTCGCGTCATGCCGGCCGGCGATCTGGCCAAGGCCGCCCAGGCCGTCGCGCACCAGGTGGCCGGATACCCGCGAGACATCGTGCAGATGGCCAGGACCAGCGTAAACATGGCCGAGCAGGTCGGCCTCGAGCCAGGCATGCGCTTCGAGCGGCAGATGTATTACGCGCTCTACGGACATCCGGCGCAACGCGAAGGCATGTCCGCATTTCTGGAAAAACGCGAGCCGCGCTTCGGCAACGCCCCGTCAGACGCGGCCAGCATCCTGGCCGCCTGAGCGGCGCTCCCGCAAAAAAGCAAACGGCGGGCAAAGCCCGCCGTTTTCCATCCATGGGTCGAACTCCCTTCTGATAACCGTAAAGCTTAGAACGGGTAGTAGCGGAAGCTGGTGAAGAACATGTCTTCCTTGGCCTTCGGCGCGCCACCGATACCTTCGAACGCTTCGCGCTCGGTGTGCGAGTACTGCGCACCGAACTGGGCGCGGCCGAACTTGCCCTGGTAGAACTTCCACCAGAAACCAGCCGTACCCTGCCAGATCTGCTTGCTCTGACCGACGCAGCTGCCGCCTTCGATGTCGCAACCGGCATTGCTGTACAGCGGGTTACCCAGGCCGAGTGCAATGCCGTTGTAGTTGAACGCTTCCTTGGTCTGACGCTCACGACCGGCAAAGCCGTAGATGTCGAAATCCGGAGTAGCGTGCAAGGTCAGACCCGCCAGCAACATGTTTTCCTTGATCGGAGCGATCGAGCCATTCGGACGGAAGGTCACGTCAGGCATCTGCGCGCTGCCGTAACGACCGATACCGCGGCCCTGCATACCGGAGAACTGGAAGTCCAGGACCTTCTCGACCAACGGCAGGACGAGGCCGATACCGTAGCCGCCACCGTAGACATCGTGGTTGCTGTTGCCCTGGCCCGGCGTGTTGTAGCGGTTGTAGAACGCGCGGCCCAAAGCGAACAGTTCATAGTGACCGTAGCCCGGATCGGCAGCCAGCTTGATGACCACATCGGGGATGTGGTTAAGCGACAGCGTGTTGGCCGAGTCGAAACCCGAACCTGCCGGCATGTTGTAGATCGGCTGCACCGGCGCCTTGGCCTGGTTCGGGCTCACGCCGAACGTGGTCTGCGGGTTTTCCAGCGAGATACCCAGCCACCAGGTCTTGTCGAAATCCTTGACCAGGCGAATCTGCGTCTGGCGAGCCCAGGTGAAGCCCGGCAGGTACTGCGCGTCGATCTGCGGCGGGGTCAGCTCGGTACGCGGAGTGATGCCCTTGCTGTTGAGCGTGAGCAGCGACCAGTTCTGACCGGCCAGCAGGTGCAGGCCCGGGTTGTCCCAGTCCACCGTCATGTAGACGTTGCGCTCGCGCGGGTTGAACGAGTTGCTCTCGTTCGAGTTGGCGGTCTGCGCGCCACCGATGAAGTCGGCCTCGATATAACCGGCGACATGCGTATCCGGGCTCACGTCACCCTGGGCGAGCAGCGAGATACGGCTCTGACGGGCGCTGAAGCGCGTTTCGGCAGTGCGGCCGACCGAAGAGTTCTTGTACGGAATCGCGCTGAAGCTCGATGCGATATCGGCGCCTTCAGAATGCGAGCGATAGATCGTTTCGGCGGCGAGGAAGCCGCCCAGCGTGATGTTCACGCCCTTATAGGAAAGCTTGTCGCTGGACTTCTTGACCTGTGCGTCGGTCGCGACTACCTGCTTCTGCACCGCTTCGATGTTCTGGCCGGTGGAAACGTTGATATCGGACTGCGCGTCGGTGCGCTGCTCCAGCTCGGCGACCTTGGCCTGCAAGGCTTCGAGCTGCGCTTTCAGCGCCTCGATTTCAGCGTTCTTGGATGCAGCTTGAGAGTCCTGGCTCGTACTGTGGGTCTTCTTCGCCGGCGCCGGATCCGCGGCGACGTGGAAACTGGCAACGCCCAAACCGGCAGCAATCGCCACCGCGAGCAACTTAGAACGCATGGAATATCTCCACTATTTAGGAAGTAACTACGCTGGACCGCCCCCTACGATCGCTTGGCCGCCCAGATCTCGAACGGTCGTTAGGATGAAGTTATGTGTTTACGTTTCAATGCAACTTATGTGACAAGTCCAAGACAGCGTGACGACCCTTTCGGCTGATATGCTTATCTAATGGAGATTCAAAGCAACAGCATGTCTGGCCGCATGGCCGAGCGCTTCCGCGGCTTCCTGCCGGTCATCGTGGACGTGGAAACCGGCGGCTTCGACGCGCAGCGCGATGCGCTGCTGGAGATCGCCGCGGTGACCTTGAGCATGGACCAGGACGGCTTCGTACGGCCGCATCCGGCAGTGTTCGCGCACGTGGAGCCCTTTCCCGGCGCCAACATCGACCCGCGCTCGCTGGAGATCACCGGCATCGACCCGGACAACCCCCTGCGTGGCGCGCTCAACGAGCGCTCGGCGCTGGACCACATCTTCAAGGCGGTGCGCGAATCGATGCGCGAGAACGACTGCCAGCGCGCCATCCTGGTCGGTCACAACGCATCGTTTGACCTGGGTTTCCTGAATGAAGCCGTGCGCCGCACCGGCCACAAGCGCAACCCGTTCCACCCCTTCAGCACCTTCGATACGGTGACCTTGAGCGGCCTGGCTTACGGGCAGACGGTGCTCAGCAAATCGGTGCAGGCGGCCGGACACATATTTGATACGCGCGAGGCGCACTCGGCGGTCTACGATGCCGAGCGCACGGCCGAGCTGTTCTGCACCATCGTCAATCGCTGGCGCCGGCTCGAAATCTTCGAGCGCGAGCAAATCGGGCTGGGCGTCCTGTAATACAGGAGTGAGAAGTGGGTCAAAAAGGCCCCGCAAGACCTTGCGGGCACTTATTTCTCGTTTCTCGCAACTCGTTCCTTTACAAGGCTTTCACGGTCGCAAGATGACAACACATAGCCGGTTGTCATAAAGCTGAAACATTCAACTCATCTCATTGCAACACACCCCGCATGAAATAGAGGGCGGGCGGGAATCCCCCGTGGCCCTCTAATACCAGGAGCGACCGTGTTGATCACTACCTCATCCATGACTCGTATCGGCGTTGCCGCTGCGATCGCCGCTGCCTCGATGTTCGGCATGACGGCTCAAGCCACCGATATCACCGGTGCCGGCTCGAGCTTCGTCTACCCCGTGCTGTCGAAGTGGTCCGCCACTTATGCCGAAAAGACCGGTAACAAACTGAACTACCAGTCGGTGGGTTCGGGCGCCGGCGTGGCGCAGATCAAGGAAGGCACGATCGATTTCGGTGCGACCGATGCGCCGCTGAAGGCCGAAGACCTCGCACAGTTCAAGCTGGGCCAGTTCCCGGTCGTGGTCGGCGGCATCGTGCCGGTTGTCAATATCACCGGTGTCGACGCTGGCCAGATCAAGCTGGACGGCACCACCTTGGCCGACATCTTCCTCGGCAAGATCACCAGCTGGAACGATCCGAAGATCGCCGCGCTGAACTCGGGCGTGAAGCTGCCGGAAGGCAAGATCACCGTCGTGCATCGCTCGGACGGTTCGGGCACCTCGTTCAACTTCACCAACTACCTGTCCAAGGTCAGCACCGAGTGGGCAACCAAGGTGAAGTTCGGCACCGCCGTCGATTGGCCGACTGGCGTGGGCGGCAAGGGTAACGAAGGCGTGTCGCAGTACGTCAAGCAGATCAAGGGTTCGATCGGCTACGTCGAATACGCCTATGCCGTGAAGAACAAGATCACCTGGGTGAACCTGAAGAACGCCGCCGGCCAGTTCGTTGCGCCGAACGCCGACGCCTTTGCCGCTGCCGCCGCCACCGCGGACTGGACCTCGGCCAAGGACTTCAACGTGATCATGACCAACGCGCCGGGCGCCAAGGCATGGCCGATCACGGCGACGACCTGGGTGGTCATGTACAAGACCGCGAAGAACGCCGAGCACGCCAAGGTGGCCTTCGACTTCTTCAAGTGGTCGCTGGAAAATGGCCAGCAGGAAGCCGCTTCGCTCGACTACGTCGCGCTGCCGGACAACCTGGTCAAGCAGATCGAAGCCTACTGGGCGTCGGACTTCAAGAAGTAATCAACACGCGCTGCCGGGCATGATGCCCGGCAGCAGGCAAAGCAGCCGCCCGCCCTATCAGGACCGGGCGGCTTGTTGCTGAAAGAGGACATGAGGATGTCCGCCCACTCGCCAGGCTGCCCTGTGCCGTCCGGACTTTGAAAGCTACAAAAGCATTGAGGGATGGCTATCTCATGCAAGCGGAACAGAGCGCAGTCGCTCCCGTGATTGCTCCACCCACTGAGCGCGCCCTGCGCGACGCTCGCAACGATCGACTGTTCGGTTGGCTGCTCAAGGCTTGCGCGCTGATCGTGCTCGCTTCCCTGCTCGGCGCGGCCGGTGCCACGCTATGGGGCGGGCGTCACGCCTTCGGCACCTTCGGCTGGCACTTCCTCGGCGACGCCACCTGGGATCCGGGCAACGACCGCTACGGCGCCCTCGTGCCGGTCTACGGCACCATCGCCACCTCGTTTATCGCCTTGTTGATCGCCGTACCGGTGAGCTTCGGCATCGCGCTGTACCTGTCGGAAGTCGCGCCGCCGTGGCTGCGTACACCGGTCGGGTCGGCGATCGAATTGCTCGCGGGCATCCCCTCGATCATCTACGGCATGTGGGGCCTTTTCATTTTCGCGCCCTTCTTCTCCGACCATATCAAGCCCTTCCTGGCCAACTATCTGGGCAACAAGCCGGAGAGCGGCCACCCGACCTGGATCGCCGAGCACACCTTCGTCGGCAAGCTGTTCGGCAGCGACTACCCGTTCGGTGCCAGCGTACTGACCGCCGGCATCGTGCTGGCGATCATGATCATCCCGTTTATTTCCTCGGTCATGCGCGAAGTGTTCCAGACGGTACCCACACGCCTGAAGGAATCCGCATACGCCCTGGGTTCGAGCACCTGGGAAGTGTCCTGGGACATCGTGCTGCCCTATACGCGGTCGGCAGTGATCGGCGGCATCTTCCTCGGCCTCGGTCGCGCACTTGGCGAAACGATGGCGGTGACCTTCGTGCTGGGTAACGCCATGCAGTTGTCGGCGTCCCTGCTCGATCCGGGCGCATCGATCGCCTCGACCATCGCCAACCAGTTCAGCGAAGCAGCGGGCCTGCAGAAATCCAGCCTGATGGCGCTGGCGTTCCTGTTGTTCGTGGTGACCTTCATCGTGCTGCTCATCGCACGTCTGATGCTGCGCCGCCTGGCGCTCAAGGAGGGTCGCTGATGGCTACCAACGAATCGCTGTACCTGCGCCGCCGCATCAAGAACATCCTGGCGTTGACACTGAGCATGGTGGCCACGCTGATCGGCCTGTTCTTCCTCGCGTGGATTCTCTGGGAAACGCTGCGCCAGGGCATCAGCGCGATCGACTTCAAGCTGTTCACCAAGATCACCGCCTACGGCGAAGACGGTGGCCTGGCCAATGCGATGATCGGCAGCCTCATCATCGACTTCATCGGCATCGCCATTGCCACGCCGATCGGCGTGCTGGCCGGCGCATGGCTGGCCGAATACGCCAACCGCACCAAGTTGGGCGAATCGATCCGCTTCCTCAACGACATCCTGTTGTCGGCGCCGTCGATCGTGCTCGGTCTGTTCGTCTACACCATCGTAGTGCTGCCGACCACCGCGCTCACCGGTGGCTCGACCACCTTCTCGGGCTTTGCCGGCGGCGTCGCGCTGGCGCTGATCGCCCTGCCGGTGATCGTGCGCACCACCGACGAAATGCTGCGCCTGGTGCCATCGACCCTGCGCGAGGCGGCCCTGTCGTTGGGCGTCCCGCAATGGAAACTGACGATGAACATCCTGATGCGTGCTGCACGCTCGGGCATCATCACCGGCGTATTGTTGGCGCTGGCACGCATCAGCGGCGAGACCGCCCCGCTGCTGTTTACCGCGTTCGGCAACAACTACATGACCTTCAACCCGATGGACAAGATGTCCAGCCTGCCGCAGGTGATCTACCAGTATGCCAACGACCCGGGCGAGGCGATGCACGCCATTGCCTGGGCCGGCGCGTTCGTGGTCACCATGTTCGTGCTGCTGCTGAGCCTCGCTTCCCGTCTGGTCCTTTCACGCAACAAGGTGTCCCATGACTGAGCCCGCCGCCGCCGGCATCCAACCGCAGTCCACGGTAGCGTCCGCCCCGCTGGCGCCGACGAAAATCGCCGTCAAGGACCTGCACTTCTACTACCAGGGTTTCCATGCGCTCAAGGGCATCAACATGGAGATCCCGGAGAAGAAGGTCACCGCGATCATCGGGCCCTCGGGCTGCGGCAAGTCGACCCTGCTGCGCATCTTCAACCGCATCTACGCGATCTACCCCAAGCTCGAAGCCAAGGGCGAGATCGTGCTGGACAACGAGAACATTCTCGACCCGCGCTATTCGATGAACCGTCTGCGCAGCAAGGTCGGCATGGTGTTCCAGAAGCCGGTGCCGTTCCCGATGACGATTTTCGAAAACGTCGCCTACGGTATCCGCCACCACGAAAAGCTCTCGCGTGCCGACATGGATATCCGCGTCGAGCAAGCGCTGCGCAGTGCGGCGTTGTGGGACGAGGTCAAGGACAAGCTCAAGCAGAACGCGCTGGGCCTCTCCGGCGGTCAGCAGCAGCGTCTGTGCATCGCGCGTGGTATCGCGCTCAAGCCCGAAGTGCTCCTGCTCGACGAGCCGACTTCGGCGCTGGACCCGATCGCCACCGGCCGCATCGAGCAATTGGTCGAAGAACTGAAGAACGAGTACACGATCGTCATCGTCACGCATAACATGCAGCAGGCAGCGCGTTGTTCGGACCTGACCGCCTTCATGTACCTGGGCGAGCTGATCGAGTTCGATCGTACGGAAAAGATCTTCACCAAGCCGAGCAAGAAACAGACCGAAGACTATATTACCGGCCGTTTCGGTTGATGCGCCCCATACATAAAGAGACCACACCATGAGCGGCAGCAGCAAAGAACACATCATCAAGAGCTACGACGACGAACTGACCCGTCTCACCGGCGAAATCGTGCGCATGGGCGAACTGGCCGTCAGCCAGCTGGAAGCGGCCATCGATGTGATCGAGCGCCGTGACGAGCGCGCCGCGCAGCATGTGGTCAACAACGACGACGCGATCGACCTGCTGGAACAGGAAATCAGTCACGACGTCGTGCGCCTGCTCGCGCTGCGCGCGCCGATCGCCAGCGACCTGCGCAACGTGTTTGCTGCGCTGCGCATCGCCGCAGACATCGAGCGCATCGGCGACTACGCCGCCAACGTGGCCAAGCGCTCGATCCCGCTGTCGCTGGTCGCGCCGATCGCGCCGACCACCGGGCTGGGCTATCTGGCCGAACTGGCTGCTGGCGAAGTGCGTGAAGTGCTGCTGTCTTATCGCGACCGCGATGCCGAGCGCGCCTACCAGGTGTGGAAGGACGACGCGTTGCTGGACGAGGCCTATACCGGCTACTTCCGCCAGCTGCTCACCTACATGATGGAAGACCCGCGCAACATCACGCCGTGCACGCATCTGCTGTTCATGGCCAAGAACATCGAGCGCATCGGCGACCACGCCACCAATATCGCCGAGAACGTGTGGTTCCAGGTGCACGGCGAGCCGCTCACCGCGCAGCGCAGCAAGCGGGATTTCACGTCGAATCCGGAAATGACCAAGCTGGGTGACCGGGAGTAAAAGCCCCCCTCACCCCAACCCCCTCCCCCGGCAGAGCCAGGGGAGAGGGAGCTAAAAGCTCGCACCGTTTAAAGCTTGCCTCATTGTGCCCCCTCTCGCCTGCCTCTGCGGGGGGAGAGGGCTGGGGTGAGGGGGCGCTCTCGATTACTCAGCCCCCACCAACTTCAACCCCACCACACCCATCAAGATCATCCCCACACACGCCAGACGCATCGGCGTAGCCGGATCCTTGAACAGCACGATGCCGAAAATCACCGCACCGGCTGCGCCGATCCCGGTCCATACCGCATAAGCGGTGCCGATAGGCAACTGCTTCGACGCCATCGCCAGCAGGACGACGCTCACGATCATCGCAGCCACCGTTCCCACGGTCGGCCAAAGACGAGTGAAACCTTCGGTGTATTTGAGGCCCATCGCCCAGACGATTTCAAACAGGGCGGCGGCAATCAGGAGTATCCACGACATGATGGAGAACCTCTGTATCGAATACAGGGTCGTCCCCGTGGAATGGTGCAGCTGCCGGGGTCGTCCCCGGCGCAGACAGCGAGTGCTGTCGAAGTGCTTATTTTAACAGCAGCGACGCCCCGCCAGGTGCGGCAAGACGTCGCCACCAGCCTTACCAGCCTTGCGGGTTATGCCCTGCGGCGCGCGCCTCACGGCGAATCCGCATGCCGCGCGCGATACCGTAGACGCTGATCAGTACCCAGGCCAGCTCCATGATGAATGCGGACGTGTTGAAGCTGCCGAAGATCAGCGAAACGATGACGCCACCTGCGCCCAGGGCATTCATCAACTGATAGATCAGTCCGTTGCCGTGGATCTTGTGGGCCTGCAACAGCAGATACGCCAGCAACACCAGCAAGACACCGATATAACCGAACCAGTCGTGCCACATGATATTGCTCATCGAAGTCCTCCGCGTTGACGCAATGCCTCGAACAGCACGACACCGGTGGCCACCGACACATTGAGGCTTTCCATGCTGCCGGGCATCGGAATCTTGGCGACGAAATCGCAAGTCTCGCGCGTCAGACGACGCATACCCTCGCCTTCGCTGCCCAACACCAAAGCCACGGGCCCTTTCAGGTCGATGCTGTAGATCGACGTATCCGTATCGCCGGCCAGGCCAGTAAGCCACACGCCGGCGTCCTTCAAGGTGCGCAACGTGCGTGCAAGATTGGTTGCGGCAATCAACGGCACGCGATCGGCACCACCGGCTGACGCGCGACGCACGACCGGCGTCAAACCCACGGCGCGGTCTTTCGGCACGATCACCGCAGTGACACGGGCTGCGGCCGCACTGCGCAGGCAGGCACCGAGATTGTGCGGATCGGTGACGCCATCGAGCACCAGCACCAGCGCCTCGTTGCCGGCCTGCTCGAGCAGATCCGGCAAATCCGATTCGGCCGCCATCGGTGGCGCTTCGTAACGGGCGATCACACCTTGATGGCGCGCTTCGCCGGCCAGCTTGTCTAGTTGCTCACGTGGACGATGATGCACGACGATCTGCAACGAACGCGCACGCTCGACCAGCTCCTGCACGCGCGGATTGCGCTGGCCGTTTTCCACCAGCACTTCACGCACGCGCTCGGCGTCGTTATTGAGTGCACCTTCCACCGGATTGATTCCGGCGATCCAACTATCGCTCATCGCTTGCCTTTGGGTTTGCCCGGGCGCTTGGCCGCCTTGGGCTTGGTCGTTTGGGGTTTGATCGAGGCCTTGGCGCCTCGCGACGCGTTCGACTTGCTGCCCTTCCTGGGGGCGGAACGGCCGGCATTATCGCGTGTCGGCGCCGGCGTGGCACCTGCGCCTCGCGGCTTGGGCAGCGAGTAGCGCTCGCCTGCGGCAGCGTAGTCGTAGGCACGCGTGGGTGTCGTTACGGGTGGCTTGGCGGCCGCACCCGGCGGCACCAGACGGAAATCGATCTTGCGATCCTCCAGGCTAGCGCGCAGCACCTGCACGCGCACATGGTCGCCCAGGCGGAACTGCACGCCGCTGCGTTCGCCCTTTAGCAGATGGCGCACCGGATCGAAATGGTAGTAGTCGTTGGACAGCTGGCTGATATGCACCAACCCCGACACCTTCGATTCGTCCAGCTCGACGAACAGACCGAACGAGGTCACGCCAGTTACCGTGCCATCGAATTCGCTGCCGACATGCTTGGACATCCACGCGCATTTGAAGCGCTCGTCCACGTCACGCTCGGCTTCCTCCGCACGACGCTCACGCTGGGAACAATGCACCGCCATCGCCGCCATGTCGGTGGCCGAGTAGCTGTAACTGGCCGGTTTGCCGCCGGTCAGCGCATAACGGATCGCGCGGTGCACCAGCAGATCGGGATAGCGACGAATCGGCGAAGTGAAATGCGCGTAGGCTTCCAGCGCCAAGCCGAAGTGGCCGCGGTTGTCCGGCTGATAGGCCGCCATGCTCTGCGAGCGCAACAGCACCGACTGGATCAACTCGCGCTCGGGCCGGTCATGCACCTTGCGCAGCACCGCAGCGTAGTCGCCCGGCGTCACCTGGTCGACCGGCGGCATGCGCAGCTTGAACTCGCGCAGGAACTGCTGCAGGTCTTCGTATTTTTCGGCCGGCGGCGGTTCGTGGGCACGGAACAGCGCGGGAATCTTTTTCTTTTCCAGGAACAGTGCTGCCTGCACATTGGCGGCGATCATGCATTCCTCGATCAGCTTGTGCGCATCGTTGCGCTCGGTCGCACCGGCGGAAACCACATCGCCGGTCTGATCGAGGCGGAACTTCACTTCCGGCGTTTCGAAATCGATCGCCCCACGGCGTTTGCGCTGCGCCGCCATCGCCTTGTAGAGCGCGTGCAGGTTTTCCAGCTGCGGCAGGACATCGGCCACTTCATGGCGCGCGTCGGCATCCTGCAGACCGACCACCTGCCACACCTTGTCGTAAGTCAGGCGCGCATGCGAAAGCATGACGGCGTCGTAGAACTTCGACTTGATCACTTCGCCTTCCGCGCTGACCTGCATATCGCAGACCATGCACAGGCGTTCGACATTCGGGTTCAACGAGCAGATGCCGTTGGAGAGCGTCTCCGGCAACATCGGCACGACGAAGCCCGGGAAGTACGTGGACGTACTGCGCTCGTAGGCTTCCTTGTCCAGCGCATTGCCGACGCGCACATAGTGCGAGACATCCGCAATGGCCACGATCAGGCGGAAACCGCCGCCGCGACGCGGTTCGGCATAGACCGCATCGTCGAAGTCACGCGCGTCGGCGCCGTCGATGGTCACCAGCGGCAATTTGCGCAGATCGATGCGGCCTTCGCGTTCGGCGGCCGTGACCTGGGGTTCCACCTGTGCCGCATCACGTAAGACCTCGGCCGGCCATTCATTCGGCAGGTCGTGGCTGGCGATCGCCATTTCGACCAGCAACGACGGCTGCAGCCGCTCTCCCAGCACCGTAAGAATCGTGCCGAGCGGCCCACGATAAGGCGTCGGCGGATCGGTGATTTCCACCACCACGATCTGCCCCGACCGCGCGCCCTGCTCCTTGCCCGGTGGAATCATGATGTCCTGATGCAAGCGCCGATCGTCCGGCGCCACCAGGGTCACGCCATTGTCGACCACCACGCGGCCGACCAATCGGGGCGAACGTCGCTGCAGCACTTCGACGATGGCGCCCTGTTTGCGTCCGCGCCGATCCACGCCGACCACGCTGGCAAGCACGCGGTCGCCGTGCAGCACGGTACGCATCTGCTGCGGCGAGAGATAAAGATCCTCACCGCCCTCTTCGGGGCGCAGAAAGCCATAGCCTTCGGCATTGGCCAAGACCACGCCGCGAATCAGGTCCAGCTTGACCACGGGGGCGTAGCCGCCGCGACGTCCGAGCAGTAGCTGGCCATCGCGCACCATGGCGTTCAAACGCTTGCGTAGCGCGTTGAGGGAGTCTTCGTCGTCCAGCTGCAGCGCCTCGGCCACGCGCGCCTCGGTCAGCAACTCGCCGCGCTCTTCGAGCAGCGCCAGGATCGCTTCACGGCTGGGAATGGGGCGCTCGTAGCGCTGCGCTTCGCGCTCGGCATGGGGGTCGCTGACGACACCGGCCGGCTCGCGTGCCGGCTTGGAAGAGGCGCCTTTTTTGGGCGCCGCCGACACCGCCGGTCGCGACGAAGCCTTGGGCTTGGCGCGGCTCGGCTGGGGTTCCTTGGTTTTCTTGGTCACTAATCCGCCTTGGATAGGGCACGCTTCGGTAGGAAACGAAGCATGCAATGAAAAAAGAATGAAAGAATAGTTGACAAGAACCGGGCCGCTACCTAATCTACGCGGCTCACGCAGCCCGAAAGGCTTGTGAACCACCTGCCCAGGTGGCGGAATTGGTAGACGCACTAGTTTCAGGTACTAGCGGGTAAAACCGTGGAGGTTCGAGTCCTCTCCTGGGCACCAATTGTAAACGAAGCCCGCAGCGATGCGGGCTTCGTTGTTTTTGGGGTTTATGCAGCCGGCGGGCCTTTGAGCTCGACCATGTTGCCTTCCGGGTCGAAGGTATAAATCGACGGCCCTTCGCCCTGTGCGCCATAGCGCGAACCGATATCGCCGACGCGCGCACCGTGCGCCTGCAGATGCGCAACGATCGATGCTTCGTCGTAGCCATCCACGCTTAAACACAGATGATCCATATTGTGTTTTTCGCTTTCCGGCCCGGCGCCGCCTAGACGTCCAAGCTTGCTATCGATAGCTACCAGATCGATCAAGGAACGGCCGGCGCGCAGCTGCACCAGGCCGATCTCGTCCTGCCGCCGCTCCTCGGCGCAGCCGAGCACCCCGCAGTAGAAGGCCTGGACCTTGGCTACATCGCGCACGCGTAAAACCACGTGGTCGATGTGCTCGATGCTGAACGGGGGTTTGGGCATGGCCGGGGCCGCTTCATGGGGATATCTGGAGGCTACCAAAAGCCTTAACTCAGCGCCGAGCGACTTCAGGGAGCCTCGAATAACCTCAATTTTCATCGTCGCCCCGGCGAACGCCGGGGCCCAGCGTCTTCAGCACGTTGCAGCGTAAGGCGCCAGGTCCCGGCCTTCGCCGGGACGACGGATAGGAAGGGTTTCAAGGGTCCCTTTCAGCCGCTCCCACCGGACGCCCCAAGGCCTTATAATCCGCCCTTCGCAAGCTCGCGGTGGGAGAAGCGGGGTGACCCGCTGCCGAAGGCGCAACGCCCGTAATCGCTCAGGCTCCCATACCACCGCGCGCGAACACTCTGGAGAGACCGGTTGAATCCGGCGCCGAAGGGGCACGAAGCGCGAGCTTCCAAACTCTCAGGCAAAAGGACAGAGGGGCGCCCCGCGTACGGCACGTGCGCTGTTTTCGGATGCCCTAATCCTCATGAGCCAGAACTCCACCCCTTCCCTGCGTGAGCTCGAGCACCACGGCGCGTTCATCGAACGCCATATCGGCCCCAACGATGCCGAGATCGCACTGATGCTGCGCACCGTTGGCTACGACTCGCTCGATGCGATGACCGACGCGATCGTGCCGGGCAAGATCAAGTCGCCCGCGCCATTGGCGTTGCCGCAGTCGGTCACCGAAGAACAGGCGCTGGCCAAGATCCGCGCGATCGCCGACAAGAACCAGGTGTTCCGCAGCTTTATCGGCCAGGGCTACTACGGCACGCTGACGCCGAACGTCATCCTGCGCAATATCCTCGAGAACCCGGCGTGGTACACGGCCTATACGCCGTACCAGGCGGAGATCTCGCAGGGTCGCATGGAAGCGCTGATCAACTTCCAGACGATGGTCGCCGATCTCACCGGCATGGACATCGCCAATGCATCCCTCTTGGACGAAGCCACCGCCGCGGCCGAAGCGATGACCCTGGCCAAGCGTTCGGCCAAGTCGAAGTCGAACGTGTTCTTCGTGTCCAAGGACGTCCATCCGCAGACGCTCGAGGTGCTGCATACGCGCGCTGACGGCATCGGCATCGAGCTGCATGTGGGCGACGACAGCGATGCGCTCAACGTCGACAGCTTCGGTGCGCTGCTGCAGTACCCCAATACCTTCGGCCAGATCAACGACTACAAGGCGCTGACCGATGCCGTGCACGCACGCGGCGGTCTGGTTGCCGTTGCCACCGACCTGCTCGCGCTCACCCTGATCGCCTCGCCGGGCAGTTGGGGCGCGGACATGGTGGTCGGCAACAGCCAGCGTTTTGGCGTGCCGTTCGGTTTCGGCGGCCCGCATGCTGCGTATCTGGCCTGCCGCGATGCGTACAAGCGCTCGATGCCAGGCCGCCTGATCGGCGTCTCGGTCGATGCCGAAGGCAAGCCGGCATACCGCCTCACCTTGCAGACTCGCGAACAGCACATCCGCCGCGAAAAGGCCACGTCGAACATCTGTACCGCGCAGGTGCTGCTCGCCGTCATGGCCAGCACGTACGCCGTGTATCACGGCCCGGACGGGCTGCGTCGCATTGCGCACCGCGTGCACCGCATGAGCGCGATCCTCGCCGCCGCGTTGCGCAAGCAGGGCATCACCGTCGGTCCCGATTTCTTCGACACGCTGCATATCGTCGATGTCGACGCCGCGGCGATTCACGCCAAGGCACAGGCGGCCGGTATCAACCTGCGTGCCATCGATGGGCGCAGCCTGGGCATCAGCCTGGACGAAACCGCGACCCGTGCCGACCTGGTTGCGCTGGCCGGTATCTTCGGTGCCAAGCTGGACGATATCGATGCGCTCGATGCCGCCACGCCGGACGCCCTGCCCGCCGCGCTGCGCCGACAGAACGCCTTCCTCGAACACCCCGTGTTCAACACGCATCACAGCGAACACGAATTGCTGCGCTATCTGCGCTCGCTGGCCGACAAGGACCTGGCGCTGGATCGCACGATGATCCCGCTCGGTTCGTGCACGATGAAGCTCAACGCCACCGCCGAGATGATCCCGGTGACCTGGCCGGAGTTCGCCAATATCCATCCGCTGGCGCCGGCGAACCAGTCGCAGGGCTATCAGCAGCTGATCGACGAGCTCGAAGCCATGCTGGTCGAATGCACCGGCTACGACGCAGTCAGCCTGCAGCCGAACTCCGGCGCGCAGGGGGAATACGCCGGCCTGCTGGCGATTCGCGCCTATCATCGCTCGCGCAATGAAGGCCATCGCGATATCTGCCTGATCCCCGAATCGGCACACGGCACCAACCCGGCCTCCGCGCAGATGTGCGGCATGACGGTGGTGGTGACCAAGTGCGACAGCAACGGCAACGTTGATCTCGATGACATCCGCGCCAAGGCCGAGAAGTATTCCGACCGCCTCGCCGCGTTGATGATCACCTACCCGTCCACGCACGGCGTGTTCGAGGAAGACGTGGTCGCGATCTGCGACATCGTTCACCAGCATGGTGGTCAGGTCTATACCGACGGCGCGAACATGAATGCGCTGGTCGGCGTGGCCAAGCCCGGCAAGTGGGGCTCGGACGTTTCGCATCTGAACCTGCACAAGACCTTCTGCATTCCGCATGGCGGTGGTGGCCCGGGCGTGGGCCCGTGCGCGGTGAAGTCGCATCTGGCACCGTTCCTGCCGCGTACGCTCGGCGGCGAAGGCAATGTCGGCATGGTCAGCGCCGCCAGCTTCGGTAGCGCCAGCATCCTGCCGATCAGCTGGATGTACATCACGTTGATGGGCACCGAGGGCCTGCGCAAGGCGACCCAGGTCGCGCTGCTCAACGCCAACTACATCGCCAAGCGCCTGGAAGCGCATTTCGAGACGCTTTACACCGGTCGTAACGGCCTGGTAGCGCACGAGTGCATTCTCGACCTGCGCCCGATCAAGGACGCCACCGGGATCAGCGCCGAGGACGTTGCCAAGCGCCTGATCGATTTCGGCTTCCACGCACCGACACTGAGCTTCCCGGTGGCCGGCACCTTGATGGTCGAGCCGACCGAAAGCGAATCGCAGCACGAGCTCGACCGCTTCATCGACGCGATGATTCAGATCCGCGACGAAATCCGCGCCATCGAAAACGGCAACCTGGATCGCGAAGACAACCCGCTGCGCAACGCACCGCATACGGCCACGATGGTTACCGCCAGCGAATGGACCCATGCATACCCGCGCGAGCTGGCCGCCTTCCCGCTGCCAAGCCTGAAACTGCAGAAGTACTGGTCGCCGGTCGCCCGTGTAGATAACGTTTACGGCGACAAGAACATCATGTGCGCCTGCATTCCGGTGGATGCCTATAAGGAAGAAGCCGAAGCTTGATATAAGCGACCTCGTCTGAAAAAAGCCCCGCATTGCGGGGCTTTTTTTTATCGAATGGATTTTCCCATTTCTAATTAGAAAATCTAAACTTCACATTCTTGCGCACATTATCGACATCATTCCGTCGACTTATTTCGATTGAAATACCCCGTCACACTTTCACATTCGTTACCGCTTCTACATTGGGGCGTCGGCGTTCACGCGCCGGCGGAACAGGGGTAACGCGCTGCGCATATCGCCGGCGCGCTTCATGGACGACTTCCCTTTCTGTAAGGAGTCGTAGCAATGATGAAGTTCAGTTCGAGATTCAGAGCAGGTAGCTACCTGCTCGCCGCTCTGTGCATCATAGGCTCGGCCGTGTTCGGCGGCGAACACGCACAGGCGGCGGATGCCGCGCAATTGACGACGGTGGGCCAGCTCAGTGCAGCGCAAAAGCCTCAAGGCGTACCCGACGATTATGTCGTCACGCCCAACGGCTATTTTTCGGCAAGCTGTGTAGTAACCGTACACAAGGGCGATCAACTTCAGGCCAATGGCATGATCCAGCGTGCCACCGGTGCGTTGGAAAAGCCCGCGCAATGTACGCAGCCCAATTTCACCCTGCAAGGCGACCGTGTCGAAGCCAACGGACAGCGCTCGCTGAGTTCGCTCAAACGTCGCACGCCACCGCCCGAGCAAAGCGGTTGGGTACAGGCTGCCAATTACGCCAGCTCTACCCCGATCGGCCGCATCGTAGCGACATGGACCGTCCCCTCGCAGCCGTCCAATCGCGGCAGCCAGGTGATCTACTTCTTCCCGGGCCTGGAGCAACTACCGAACGTGCAGTCGATCCTGCAACCGGTGTTAGGCTGGAACGGCTATGGCGACAAGGCCTGGACCTTGGCGAGCTGGAATTGCTGCGTGGATGGCACGACCTTCCACAGCGATCCGATTTCGGCTCGCGCGGGTGATGTCGTCGTCGGCGACACCTACTCGAACTGCGGCCCCGGCGTAGCGTGCTCCAGCTGGAACATCGATTCGCGCGACACGACTACCGGCCAGACCAGCTCGCTGACCACCAACCCCTATGCCGATCTCACCTGGGTATTCGGCGGCGTGCTCGAGGTCTACAGCGTCGCCACATGCAATCAATATCCGGGCGGCCCGATAACCTTCAGCAATATCCAGGTCTATGACCGCAACAACAATCGCGTATCGAATCCACCGTGGCAGGGTTCGGATACGTCGGGTATCACTCCGCAGTGCAACTACGGCCTGCAGACAACAGCTACCACCGCCACGCTTTCGTACTGAGAACGATCGCAAAAAAAATCGCCCCGACAGCAATCGGGGCGATTTCTCTTTCAACGGCTAAAAACAACCTCAGTTTTTCTTCGTAATCCGAGGTATGAAGTTAAGCACCGTGCTTTTTCAACCACGCATCGATAGCCGGTAGACGCTCGTCGCGCACCTTGATGCGGTACTGGATATTGGCAACGGTTGTATCGGCACTGCGACGCGAACTGGCAGCGATGTACTTGTCGGCAAACGCCTTGACCTTGTCGATCATGGCCGGATCCAGCGAACGGGTGGCGAGCGCAGGGTAATAGCGTGCCGTAGAAGTGGAATCGACCTTCTTGTCGACCTGATCCTTGTGCGCGACGGCAAAATCGAAGGCCATCTCGGGATGCGTGCCCGCTACTGCACCGATCATGCCGCTGCTGTTGGTTGCGCCCGGTTCGTCGGTCAGCGCCAGATCCAGTGCGCGCTGGGCCAGTGCCTTGTCACGCGCAACCGACAGCAACGCGTAGAGCTGGTCCTTGACCAGCGGGGTCTTCTCGGACTGTGCCATCGCATGCAAGCGATCCCAGGTAGCCGCGTCCGCGTTCCTGGCAACCACGCCAAGAACGGTCCTGCGCAGCGCGGCCGGCATGAGCGACGGGTCCTTGTCCATCGCGTTGAAGCGACGATTCGCTTCCTTGACCACAGCCGGATCACCCAGCGAGCCGAGCGTGCCGATCAGATCGTTACGAAGAACTTTTACCGGATCGGGCTCACCCGCCTTTGCTTCCCAACCCACGCGTGCGAACACCGGTTGCAGGCGCGCAACAGCGAACTTGCGGAAAGTCTGCTGCCGCGCATCGTCGCCCTGGTAGTAGCCATCCAGCGACGACAGGTCGCCCGCGATGTTCTCCCAGATTTGCGGATCGGCGGTGACCGGTGTGGCCTGCGCCAGATCGAGGACATCGGATGCCGGCTGCAAGCCGGCCATGCCCAGCGCCCAGGTGTCGTCCATCACGCCAAGCTGGTCGATCGGTGCGAGCTTAGTGAAGGCGTGCTTGATCGCATCGAACTGCGAGGCGCCATACAGCGTACGGTAGTAACCGCTCTGCCCTGCGTTGACGATCACCAGATCGCAACCTGGCACCTCCAACGTAGCATGACCATCGACCAGGGCACGCGCTGGCTCGCCGCTCAGCGTCTTGGCAATGACCGGTACGTGCCAGGACAGCGGTTTCTTGTCCGGACGGTCGCGGGTGAATTCGGTCTGCGTCAGCTTCACCGTGGTCCTGCCATTGTTGCATTGCACCGAGTCGACCTTGATCATCGGGATGCCCGGCTGCAAGGTGAAATCATGCGCGATCTGCGTCACCGGCTTGCCCGGTGCAGCCGCCTCGACTTCGCGCCACAGATCATCGGATACGGTGTTGCCGTAGGCATGCGCCTTGATATAGCGGCGTACGCCATCGCGCCAGGCATCGGAGCCGACATAACCTTCGAGCATGCGGATGACCGACTCGCCCTTCGAGTAGGTGATCGCATCAAATGCCTGGCTGGCTTGCTCGACGGTATCGATCTGCTGCACCACCGGGTGCGTGGTAGCGATCGCGTCGCGATTCATCGCCGCCTCGCGCACGCCGACCGCTTCGAGCGCGGTATTCCATTCCGGGTGGAGCTTGGCGGTGGTGCGGCCTTCCATCCACGAAGCGAAACCTTCGTTGAGCCACAGGTTGTCCCACCAGCGCATGGTCACCAGGTCGCCAAACCACTGGTGCGCCATCTCATGCGCCTCGACCGAGAACACGCCCTGCTTGTCCGCCTGGGTCGATACGGTCGGATCGAGCAGCATCGAATATTCAAAGGTGAAGATCGCACCCCAGTTTTCCATGGCGCTGAAGAACTGGCTGCTACCGGGCGCGGCGATGTTGTCGAGCTTGGGCAGCGGATACGGCGTGCCGAAATAATCGTTGTATTCGGCCAGAATCAGCTTGGCCGAATCCAGCGCAAAGCCGGCCTGCGACGACGCACCTTTCTGGGTGATGACACCGACTTCGGTCTTGCCGGCCATGGCGGTCGCACGATCGAACTCGCCAAGGCCGAAGAACAGCAGATAGGTCGACATCTTGGGCGACTGCGCGAAATCGACCGTGACCAGCCCATTGCCCGCATCGGTCTTCTTGGCGATCGGCATATTGCTTACGGCCATCTGCGTCGCCGGAACGGTCGCGTGCAACGCAAAGGTCGCCTTGTAGTTGGGCTCATCCCACGACGGAATGAAACGGCGCGCGTCGGAATTTTCGAACTGCGTGTAGAGCGCGCGCTTCTTGCCGTCCTTGTTGTCGTAGTCGAGCGCGAACAGACCATTGGCCTGCGTACCGATCTTGCCGGTGTAGTTCATCGCCAACTGGTATTCGCCCTTGGCCACAGGCTTGGCAAACGTGAAGGTCGCCGTCTGGTTTTCAGCGTCGATGCTGACCTTGGGGGCCGCCAATGCCTTGCCTTTGACCGGCGTCAGCGTCACCGACGAAAACGTCATGTCGATCGCGTTGAGGGTAATGCTGGCCGTGGGCTGCAGCACGTCCACCGTCACCGTCACCTTGCCGTCGAAACTCAACGTTTCGGCATGCGGCGTAACGGCCACGTCATAGTGCGTGGGACGTACGGTGCGCGGCAACTGCGTGGTGGCCTGCTCGGCGGCAACCGGCGTCGCCGCTTGGGCGACTGCTGGAAATAACGGTGCGCCCGCAAGCGCCAGGACTATCGCGGAAACCAGGTAACTACGACGCATGATGACCCCTCTTAATTTTTTTACGATCGAACAACGGGACTGAACTGGCGGAGCATGACCGATTCGCCCGCGCCAGCCATATGCCATTCGCTTGCTCGTGTGGCTTTTCCATAGGTCGCCGCGCGGTTACATTCGTTACATCGGCACGGAGAATCTATTGAATACCCCCCCATCGAACGGCAGCCTGGTCTGCGTCGGCATCGGCATCACCCTGGGCGCCCACATCAGCCCCGTGGCCCGCAGCCATATTCAACACGCCGACGTGGTCTTTACCGGGGTTTCCGATGGCGTGGTGGAGTTGTGGCTACAGGAAATGCATAAGGACGTGCGAAGCCTTCAACCGCTCTATGGCGAGGGCGTGCCGCGGATGGACACTTACCGGCGGATGGTGGAAACCATGCTGGCCGAAGTCCGGCTTGGCAAACGCGTCTGTGGCGTGTTTTACGGACACCCGGGGGTGTTCGCCTGGGCACCGCACAAAGCCATTGCCCAGGCGCTGCAGGAAGGCTATCGGGCGCATATGGAGCCGGGCATATCCTCCGAGGACTGCCTGTATGCCGATGTCGGTATCGACCCGGGCACCGTGGGCTGCCAGCACTACGAAGCCAGTCAGTTCATGGTCTACCGGCGCCGGATCGACCCCAGTGCCTGGCTGGTGCTATGGCAGATCGGGCTGGCCGGGGACCGCTCGTCCACACGCTTTGCCACCGGGCCGGCCTACCGGCAATTGCTGGTCGAAGTGCTCGCAAGGGACTATCCGCTCGACCATCAGGTCATTCTTTACCAGGCCGCCACCCTGCCCATCCAGAAGCCACGCATCGAACGGCTGGCGCTCAACGACCTGCCGGGGGCGAGCACAGGCATGGGAGATACGCTGGCCATCCCTCCCTTCGGCCCGATGCAGCCTGACCTGGCGGTTCGTGCCCGGCTGGAGGCATTGGATCATCCGCTGGTCAACGAATAAACAGACAATACCGTTCAGAAAAGCAATCGGTCTATTACTTTTGAAATCGTCGATATAACCGGCTGTATGGCGATATGATGTGGGCTTGCCAGGCACCAGGCGCCTAAATACGGCTATGCTGCAAGTACAAGCGGCTCACTAAAAAAGCCAGCTATCAGGGGGATAGTTTCATGTCGAATGTCATTGAGTTTCTGGAAAAACTGGGCCAGGACGCGCAGCTGCGCGATGCCCCGCAGGAAGAGCTGGCCGAGGCATTGGCCGAGGCACAGGTGGAAGCCCCGTACTGCTCGGCCATCCTTGCCAAAGATGCCTCGCAACTGCAGGACCTGTTGGGCCTGCGCCCGATGCTCTACGTGCTGATGCCAGCCGAAGAAGAGGAAGAGGAAGATGGAGAAGATGAGGAAGAACATGAAGAGGAACCCGGGTCCGTTCTGGCACCTGGTTCCGAACGCCTGATCGCCGCTGCTTCGACCTGATCGACATACCCCGAGGTCACGGCAGGATGCCCTGGCGTTCATTCCGCGGAATCATCTTGGCGCTGTGCCTCCTCGCGGGCTCGGCGCAAGGTGCTGTGGTCACGCCAAACGATCTCGGGCAGCAATTGCTCGAAGCGGACAGCATCAAGACGTCGCGGCACGACGAATTCCTGCGTCTGCTCTACCAGCTCGACAACCAGGCATCGAAACTCACCTCCAAGCAGCAGTGGCATCTGCGCTACTTGCACGCCTGGCAAGTGGTGTTCAACGGCCAATATCCGGAAGCGAGCGCGCTGTTGAATGACATCATCGAGCGCTCCGATGACACGACGCTGCGTTTTCGTGCCAATGCCACCATCATCAATGTGCTGGGGGTTACGCATCGTTACGAGGACGCGTTCCGGCATCTGAACCAGCTGGTGGACGACCTGCCGCAGATCACCGACAAGGCTGCGCGTTATCAAGGCCTGGGCGAAGCGGCGCAGCTGTTGATCTTCGCCGAACAATACGACCAAGCCATCGGTTACGCCGATGAAATGCTGCAAGACCTGCCCGCGGGCGAGAACGTCTGCAAGGCGATGTACTTCAAACTGCATGCCGAATTTCGGGGTGGCATGCCGCAATCGGGCGACCCGCCGTTCCAGGAGGGAATAAATGCCTGCCTGGCCGGAAAAGAACCACTGTTCGCCGATTCCCTACGCACCGACATCGCCACGCTTGAAATCGCGCGCAATCGCCCTGCCCAGGCAATCGCGATACTCAAGGATCACTATCAGGATGTGCTGGGTTACAACTATTCCGCCCTGACCATGCAGTTCAATGCGCTGCTTGCCAAGGCCTATTGGCGTGCGGGCAATATCGAGGAAACCGAGAAATACGCCAACGCTGTCATCGCCGGCGCGATCCCGAACGAGTACACCGAGCCGCTGAGCGCCGCCTACTCGCTGCTTTATCAAATCGAAGCCAAGCGCGGCAATTCGCATGCAGCGCTCGACTATCACGAAAAGTACATGGCAGCGGACAAGGGCTATCTCAACGACGTCACCGCGCGCACGCTGGCTTATCAGATCGTCAATCAGCAGCTCAAGGCGCGCAAGCTCGAAGTCGAGGCGTTGAACAAGCGCAATCAGATATTGCAGCTTCAGCGTGCGCTCGATCATAAAGCGGTCGAGGCGAGTCGGCTCTACATCCTTCTGCTGATCACCATCCTGGCCTCGATCGCCCTGCTGCTATACCGCATCAAGCGTTCGCAGCTGCGGTTCATGCGCCTGGCCCGGCAAGATGGCCTGACCGGCATTTTCAATCGTCAGCATTTCGTCGAAGAAGCCACCAACGTTTTGCGGCACTCCGAACGCAGTCATCGTCCGGCCTGCCTGATTCTGATCGACCTGGATCATTTCAAGCAGATCAACGATACGCACGGGCATGCGGTCGGCGACCAGGTTCTGCAAAACGCGGTCACAGCGTGCAGGCAGAACTTGCGCCAGGGCGACGTATTCGGTCGTCTGGGCGGCGAGGAGTTCGGCATCCTGCTGCCCGACTGCGTTGCAGCCACCGCCTTCGATCGCGCCGAGCACCTTCGCAAGGCGATCGCGGCGACGCCGGTGGACGCGGCCCATAGCCATGTCGCCATCTCGGCCAGCTTCGGCGTGTCCTCCACCGAACGGGCCGGACACGACCTGCAGCGATTGCTGGTCGACGCCGATCACGCCCTCTATCGCGCCAAACACAGTGGACGCAACCGTGTGGAGTCCGTCAATGCCGGCGACTCGATCATGCCCAGCGCGCCTGTCGATGCGAGCAAGCGCAAAGCCGATCCGGACATGTCCAACGCATCCTCGCTGGCAGAGCCTGCAAGCTAAGCCTGCAGGCCCCATGCCTCGCGGTCTTAGAACACAACGGTCAAGCTCATCCGCGCCGCCTGATCTTTTGCGTGGCTGGCGAACTGCCCCTGATAACTCGTATCGACGGTCACGCTGCGGCTGAGCGGAAAGCTCAGGCCGAAGGTTGCTGCCGCTGCATTGTGCGCTACCGGCACGCCATCGACAGTGAAGGCGTTGACACCACCGCTGACAAAACGCTCGGTGCTGGCGCTTTGCGTATCGCCCCAGGCATGCTGCCACCCCAGGCCCGCATAGGCCCGCAAGCCGCCCGGCGCGAGCGCAAAGTTCACACGCAAGCCCAGGGTGGCGAACGTCTGCTGACTGGTATCGCCCTGCACGGCCAGGGCCGCGCTGCTGCCCGACTCGGCAAAGGCATCGGACTTGATCCGCACGTGAGCCAGATTGAGATAAGGCTCAAGCGAGGTGCTCTCGCCCATCGCGAAGCGGTAGCCGCCGTCGATATACGCCTGCGCGGTATTGGCATCGTAGCGTCCGGCATTGGCAGCGACGAACTGCCCGAAGGCGATATGGCGTGTGCTGTCCACTTGCTGCCAGGCGTAATCCACGCCACCCTGCAGCTGAAAGCCACCGCTGTTGACGCTGCCGTAGAACCCCAGATGCGTCGAGGTCGCATGCGCCGACGAGCCGATATCGTCCACGCGTATGGACGTCTGTCCGCGTCCAGCAACGGCACCGAGGCGAGCGTTGCCCCCGATACCAAGATCCGCACCGATCAGCAGGCCGCTGCCGTTTGCCTGCAAACGCGACGCATCGCCATCGGCATCGTGATCCCCCCAATGCCCCCAGGCGGCAGTCCACGCAGTGACACCGTTTGCGTCGCTGGCCTGCGCGCCATCGGCGGCATTTTCCTGCCCGAGCAGGTGATTGTTCACGGCGTCGCGAACGTAACGACTGTCGTCGAACAACGCCGTCCGCGTGCTGGCATAGAGTTCACCGCTCAGCTGGTTGAATGCCTGCGGCGCTGCAGCCGCCTGCAGCTGGGTCAGCGCGGTATAGACCGGGCTGGCGAAGCCGAGCGTATCGGCCGAGGCTGCCGTTGCGCGCTCATTGGCGGTACGTGCAAGGCTGACGAACTGGATATCGTTACGCTGCAGCGACAAGTTCACGCTGTTGGCCGAATACGTCAGTACCGGCGTCAGGAATGCCAGGCTCGAGGTCGCGCCAGCGAACTGGCCGCTGACGCCCTGGTTGGCGGTGAGAATGGTGTAGTTGGTCAGTGGCGCCCAATTACCGGCCTGCGCCAGCACCACCGTACTGCCATCAAGCGACGCCTTGCCGCCGATGGCAAGGCGGCTGGCGGCACCCGCCGGCGTCGCATCGATACTCAGCACGCCGTCCTTGTTCTGCGTGTAATTGCCGGCAATGGTGAGCGTACCGATCGAACCGCCCGGCGCGACGGTGCCGTCGTTGATCACGCTGCCGCCGATCGAGCCATGTCCGCGTAGGGTGGCGCCCTGCGCAACCTGCACATCCCCGGCCACCGCCGCAGTGGGCGACGTATCATCGCCGATCGCCAGCGTACCTGCCTGTACCAACGTGCTACCCGTATACGTATTGACGCCGGTAAGCAGCAAGCTGCCCGAACCGGTCTTCGTGAGGCCTGCATTGCCGCTGATCACTCCGCTCTGCGTCGCGGCATCGCTGCCTTCCACATCGAGCGTGGTATCGCCTTGCAGCACCATGGCGTTGGCGATGTTCACGCCCTGGGCGTAAACGATCGTCGGAGCCGTCGCCATCAAACGACCCGTGCCGATAGCCTGGCTATTGGCCAGGATCAGCGTGCCGCCCGTGACCGTCGTGTCGCCGCTGTAGGTGTTGGCACCGGACAGCGTCACCGTACCGTCGCCGATGGCCACGCTGGCAAAGTTCGAAATAGCGCCGCTATAGCTGAAGCTGTTGCCGGTGCCTGGCGCAATGCTCAATGTGCTGCTGCCGGTACCACCGGAGATATCGCCATTGATCTGCGCCACGCCGCCGAGGATCTCAAGGCTGCTGTTGCCACTGCCCAGATCGACCGCCTTGGCACCGGCCAGTGCGGTGATCGTGCCGTAGTTGACGATCGTGACGTTATTGGCGCCGGTGGTTATCGCCGCCTCGCTTGCACTGCCGCCCTCGATCGTACCGCCGGTCAGGTTGGTGATGCTGAGCTTGAAGCTGGTCGCCGCTCCCGTCGCAGCGATACCCGCACCGTTCTGCCCCTTGATCAAACCGCTATTGGTGATCGTGGTGTCGCCATAGATGCCCTGTACCGGAATCGGCGCGTCCGTCGTGGGATCCTTGTCCAGGCCGGCCAGCGTGATGCCATGCGACACACCGCCGTTGACGTTATCGCCCTCGATGGTGCCAGAATTGACGATCGTGCCGCCGCCGACCGTCACGCCTTCGCTGACATCGTTGAATGCCTGCTTGGAGAGGATCGTCCCGGTGTTGGTCAGATGGACCAGGCCGTCGACATCCACGCCATCGCCATCGCCAGCCACACCGTTCCCGATGATCGTGCCGTGATTGACGATGGTGACCAGTTCGTTGCCGTTGAAGCCATCGATATTGATGCCCGAACCGTTGTCGCCCTGAATCGTGCCACCCAGGTTATTGGTGACACTCAGCGTAAACGTGCCGTCGGTCGTGGTGTCCTTGTTGCCCCCGGTAATGCCGTGGCGCGCGCCCTCGATCAGACCGGTGCCCGCCACGGTCTGCGTTCCCGTGGTGGCGTTGTTCACCGTAATGCCCGAATTCGACTGCAGATCGACGCCATCGGTGCTGTCCGTGCTGCCCGGGTTGTTGGTCGAGCGAATGATGCCGTCGTTATTGACCACGCCATTGATGCCGGGACGAACCGCGTCGGCCTCGTTGGCTTCGATCACACCCGTGGCAGCATTGTTGAGTACGTTGGTACCCGTCGTGATGGCATTGAAGTCGATCGCCTGCGAGCCACCCGCCGATGCATTCAACGAAATCAGCGTGCCGGCGTTGTTGAACGTGATATTGCTGTTCTTCTTGTTCATCTGGATCACGTCGGCGTCGGCGGTCTGGATCGTCGCGCCGGCGCTGTTGGTGACCGTCAGGGTGAGCTTGCCGGTATTGTCGCGAATGCCGCGCCCGGTGCCCGTTTGCAGGATCGTGCCGTTGTTGGTCAGCGTTGCATTGCCGGTGACCGAAATCGCATCCGTGGCGCCTGCTACCGAAAGCGTCCCGCCGGCATCCACCGTTCCCGTCTGGCCTGTAGCTAGCGTCTTGGCGTTGGGATCGGTCTGCCCGTTGGTGACTTCGAACGTCGTCGCCCAGGCGGAGTGATCTTCCAGCAAAGCGAGCAGACCAAGAAGAGCAACATACTTTTTCATGCGAGTCCCGGGCGTTGGCAAAGCCCGGCACTGTGGCAAAGGAGTGATGACAGTACGTTTACAGCCAAGGTAAAGACGACTTTACATGGATGGCTGGACGTCCATCATTGACTGGGTTGATGCACCTGCTGCAATGCACCGACCGTTACATGTCCCTGCCATCCATCGAAGACGACCTCGGCGGCCTTGTCGATCTGAGCCACCACCAGTTGCACCGGAGGACACGATTGCGGATCGATCGGATCCTTCCACGCATCCTGCGTACCGGCCATGCAGTACGACTCCTGATTCTTCAACGAAGCCATGCCGCTTTCGTACCGCTGCTGCGCCCGCTTCGCCGCAACCGCATCGCCATAGACCGGCCGCATCTTTACCAACAAGGCCTGCGCGGCCTCGTGCTCGGCAGGCGTCGTTTGCTTGAGCAAGGCGTTATACGCCGCGGCAAAATGCGAATCGGGCCGCTCCGTGGCCAACGAAAACCATGCCAACGCCAAGGCGCGATCCGGCCGCTGGTGATCGCCATTGAGCGCCATCACGCCCAGCACGTATTGAGCAGGCTTGCTGGCCCAGCTCGCCGCCGTGGTGAAAAAACGCTTCGCCGCGCTGTATTGCTTCTGGCCGTAGCTCTGCGTGGCCAGGCAATAATAGAGGTCGGCGGGCAGAAATTTTTCCTCACCGGCCGTGCACCGTGTTTTAGCGAGATCCGCGTCGCTGGCAACTCCCTGGGTGCTCGATGCGGCAGCAGGCATTTGCGCCATGCCTGTCAGCGGCGCGCAAAGCGCGAGTCCCAAGATTGCTATAACGGTATAGCCACGCATCGTCGTACCCCTTCCCTTGCATCGGTGCCTATCATAACGAAGCTGGCCTCCAGCGGATGACGCCGTTTTAGCGTATTAATTTGCGCATGGGTGTCGCAACGCCGCCGTCCGCGGACACTTCATGCTGTCCGCGGGCACGCGGGCTGGCCTCTATTCGTACATCAGAATCGCATCGCCAGGCCGTTGGCCCAGTCATTGCTGTCTACCGGTTTGTATTCGATCACCGGGAAGCCATCGATGGTTCGCATGAAATCGCTGTTTTGTTCGATCGCACTCGGCGCCGCAGCCTGCGTCGCGCAGGCCGACGACAACGCAAACAAAGCGTTTACCCAACAACAGGCCCGCGACATCATCGCCGAATCGCGCAAGATCGTGACGCCAAACGGCATCGACGCGTTGATCAAGGTAAAGATCAACGGCACCGAACAATGGCTGTCGATCCGCGGCAAGGACAAGCGCAATCCGATTCTGTTGTTTATCCATGGCGGCCCCGCTTCGCCCGATATGCCATTGGCCTATACCTTCCAGACACCGTGGGAGGACTATTTCACCGTGGTGCAATGGGATCAGCGCGGCGCAGGCAAGACCTATGCGGCAAACGATCCGAAAACCATCGCACCCACTCTGACAATCGACCAGATGACCGACGATGCCGAAGCGGTCGTGCGCTATCTGCAGCAGACGTATCACAAGCAGAAGATCTTTCTGCTCGGCCACTCGTGGGGCACGGTGCTGGGTGTTCGCCTTGCGCAGCGGCATCCGGACTGGTTCTACGCTTATATTGGCGTGGGTCAGGTAGTCAACGTGCAACAGAACGAAACGATCGGTTATCGCTTCGCGCTCGATCAGGCCAAGGTCGACAACAACACCAAGGCGATCGCAGAGCTGACTCGACTCGCCCCCTACCCCGGCAAGGAAGGCTCGCTCGATATCGAGCGCATCGGCACGCAACGCCGCTGGCTTTCCTACTATGGCGGGCTCGCTTATGGACGCACCAGCTTCGCTTTCGATTCCAATGCCGAAGAGCTGGCTCCCGAATACAGCGACAAGGATCTCGATGCGATCGGCGCCGGGAGTCTGCTATCGCTCAATCATCTGCTCAAGCCGCTGAGCTTGATCGATCTCAGCCACGACACACATTTCGATTGCCCGGTGCTTTTGTTTACCGGGCGACACGACTACGCCGTATCGCATGAACTGGCCGCCCAATGGTTCGCGACCCTCAGCGCGCCGTACAAACGCCTGGTCTGGTTTGAAGACTCGGCGCATATGGTGATGCAGGAGCAGCCGGGACGGTTTCTCGTCCATCTGGTCAACGATGCCCGCCCGTTTGCGGTCCAGGCCGGGGACGCCGCACCGGAAGACATCGAGCAGCACTGAGTCCGGCAGGCTCTGATTCGCGCCCCGATTTCCGGCTTTCGTCGCCGCCTGGCCGGTCCTGTCGCTCGGGTGGTTTACCCCGTGCGGCAGACGGCTATGCTCGGCAGCACATCGGGTTTCGGGGATCCACCGTGAAAAGCTTTTTCTTCGTCCTGCGCATTCTGATCGCCTGGTCGGTCGCTTACTTGGCCCTGGCCATTTTGTGGATCGCCCCGGCCGACAGAGGCGACGATGCTCCCTTGATCGCCTTCTGGTTATGGGTGGCGACGGCGGTCTTTGTCATCGCCGGCGCGGTATCGCACCTGCGCCGGGTGCGGCTGATCACCGGGCGCATCGATGCCGGCACCGTGGGCAATCGCCAGCGGCGACAGATAGAGATTCCGCTCGAGGCCGGCGAGGCGTTCGACCTGCTGGATGCGGCCATTCGCGAGCTGCCACGTACTGAAGAGATCGAAAGCGCCCGCGACAGCCTGCAGGTGCGTGCCAAGGTGAAACGGCCGGCGCCGTACGGACAATGGAAGTTGCTGCGGTTGCCCTTCTTCGGCAACACGCGCAATCAGATCCTCGCCACCGTGACACCTATCGATGGCGCCGGCAGCGTGACCTTGATCTGCGAACCCGAGAGTGGTGCGTGGAGCGACTGGTTCCGCGTCGACGATGCCACCAATCTCGAAAATGCCGAAGCCATCACCCGTGCCATCAGCCGCCGCGTGTCCGAATTGCGGCGACGCGAACGCAGCGCCGTCGAGCAGACCTCGACCGAGAAGGAACTGGCCGTCGCCAAACTCAATCTGCTCAACGCACAGGTCGAACCGCACTTCCTCTACAACACGCTGGCCAGCGCGCAGTATCTGACGCGCAGCGAGCCGGCACGCGCCGACGAAATGCTGGGTCATCTGATCCAATACCTGCGTCACTCGCTGCCACGCACCGAACAGACGCTATCCACTCTGGGCGAAGAACTCGAACGCGCCCGCTCCTATCTGCAGATTCTGAAGATTCGCATGGGCGCGCGGCTCGAACTCAAGCTGGATGTTCCCGAAAGCCTGCTGCCCACACCGCTGCCGCCGATGATGTTGCAGACACTGGTCGAGAATGCGATCAAGCATGGCCTCGAACCCAAGCCCGGCGGCGGCACCGTGTGGATCAATGCGCGGCGTGACGGCGATCTGGCGGTGATCACGGTGGCCGACGACGGCAATGGTTTCAGCACAGCCGGCGGTGGCACCGGTATCGGCCTGAAGAATCTGCGCGAGCGCCTGCGCCTGGTCTACGACGGGCATGCCGCACTGGCGGTGGTGGCCAATATGCCCGCCGGTGTCGCCGCGACGATCAGCGTGCCTACCGATGCACAATGGATAGCCCGCCATGGTTAAGGCTGTCATCGCCGAAGACGAGGCGCTGCTGCGCGATGCGCTCCAACGTTTGCTGGAGACCGCCTGGCCGGCCCTGGATATCGTCGCTCAATGCGAGGACGGCGCAAGCGCTCTGGAGGCTATCGCCGAGCATCGTCCGGATGTAGCTTTTCTGGATATCCGCATGCCCGGCCTGACCGGCCTTGAAGTGGCTACCGCGGCAGCGGAGCTCCGTCCGCCGCCGCAGATCGTTTTTACCACCGCCTATGATCAATATGCGATCGATGCATTCGAACGTGGTGCGATCGACTATCTGCTCAAGCCCATTGCGCCCGAGCGACTGGCGGCAACGATACAGCGCGTGCAAACGCGCCTGGCCAGCGGACATGTCGATATCGGCAGCCTTTCCAGCCTGATCCGCCAACTGGCAGGACATACCCCCGGCGCCAGCGCACCACCGTTGACCTGGGTCACGGCCAGTGTCGGTCGTGAAACGCGACTGATCATGGTCGACGACATCGCCTATTTTCGTGCCGACAGCAAATACACCGTGGCGATGACCGCGGAAGGCGAAGCCTTGCTGCGAACACCGATCCGCGAACTGCTCGCCATGCTCGACCCGCAGGTGTTCAAGCAAATCCACCGCTCGACCATCGTCAATCTGAAAGCCATTGCCTCGATCGTTCGCGACGATGGCGGCAAGGGCACGCTACGCCTCAAAGGCCGCTCGGAAACGCTGGCTGTCAGCCAGCCCTTCATGGCGATTTTTCGCCACATGTAGAGGTGCGATCATGTTCAAGCTAGGCGCCATCATGTATTTCCTGCTCGCGCTCGCCGGCTGCAGCGAAGGCGATCGCAGCATCGTCACCCGAACAACCGTCAACGGCGTGGACCAGATCTACAGCAAGGTACACGTGCGTGCGGGGACGGCCACGTTCGAATGCCTCGACAGCATCACCGGCAGTTGCCACTACGCCGTGTTCGCTTGCGCACTGGGCCAGTGCGAAAACACGCCCGTACGCAAGCTCGCGGTTGCGGCCGGAACGGAGCAGGATATCCGCGACCTGCCCGGGCAGTTTCAGGTATGCGACAGCGTCGACGACAAGCCGCTGACGGCCGCATGCATGCGGCCGCAGAAGGCATCGTGACAACCGATCAGCGGCGTCGATTCACCGGTGCGCCTGGAGACGGATCGCGCGCGCCGCGTGGCACACGTGGACTCTTCCACGAACCACCGCGTTCCTTTGCCTTGCGCTCTTCTTCGAGCACGTCCCGGTCGAGCCCGGTACCGCCGCACTGATAGGTCGTGCCCATCATCGGCTCGGGAAACTCAGCTGCGCTGTCGACCAGCTCGCTCGTAAAGGTGCTGCCGTCGCGATTATCGAAACCATGATGCGGGTTTTCCTGCCCTACTCCGCTACGCCCCTGGGTATCCCCTCGCCCTTGCATCGCCAGCGTCAATCGTTCCAGTGCATCGATCGGTGCGGCTTGTCGATCTGCGTTACGCATCGCCTTCACTCCTGAAGTTTGGGGACGAAAACCATGTTGCCGGCCGGCAAGTCAGCACGATGTGCATGACAGCTTGCGCGGATGTAAAAGGTCCGCCGGGCAAGCGGACCCGGCCGGAGCATTGGGTTAGCGCATTGGCATGTCCCGGTCACGGAAAATTGGTCCTATTTTTCATGCCGAATAACGCTTTCCATAGACCAGACGCCTGACCTGCGATCTCAGGGAAAGCCATGAGCAGCACCGTTTCATCGCAAACCATCCTGTCCGCCCCACTCCTCGCACACTCCTCGCTGGCAAACACGGCGCGCATCCTGTTTGCCGCCACGATGGTCGCGCTGGGCATCCTCGGCCTGATCTATGGCGACTTCGCCGTGCAGTGGCAACGCATCCCGATCGCGCAGCTTCCGGGCCGCGTGGTACTGGCCTACCTCAGCGCTGCCGTGGAGCTGCTGGGTGGGATAGGTCTGTTGATCGCGAGCACTCGGCCGGTCGCCGCGCGTGCGCTGGTGATCTTTGTCCTGCTCTGGGCCGTGCTGTTGAAGCTGCCCGCGGTTATCTTCGTCCCGCAGATGGAAGCCACCTGGCTGGGCCTGGGCGAGATTACGGTCATCCTGGCTGGCGCCTGGGTGCTTTTTGCCTCGCACGCCAACGGATGGGAGAGCCAACGCCTGTCAGGTCTTGTGGGAACGCGTGGCACGCGCCATGCGCGATGGCTGTTTGCCTTGAGTCTGCCGACGATCGGGCTGTCGCATTTCATCTACCTGCCGCAGACCCTCGAGCTGGTGCCTGCATGGCTGCCGTTTCCGACCGGCTGGGCCTATCTGACGGGTGCCGGCAATATCGCCGCCTGTCTTGGCATTCTGTTTGGCGTATGGCCGCGACTCGCCGCGATTCTCGAGGCGGCGATGCTGAGCATCATCACCTTGCTGGTGTGGGGTCCGGGGCTTTTTACCCACGCTGGCGATCGTATGCAGTGGACGGCGTTCGTGATCTCGGCGGCGATTGCGGGTGCGGCCTGGGTGGTGGCCGGTTCGTATCGGCGCGAGTGAGCTGCCTCGCGAAAATCATACGTAAGCGCCACTGGGTCACGGCCTGCGCCGGGATGACGATGAGGTAGCGTGCGGTCTTATCCGGACGCTTGCACTCCCCGTCATCCCGGCGCAGGCCGAGGCCCAGTGGCAAACACGTTAGGTTATCGCCGCTTCGCTGCTCCACTGCCCTGCGGCTCACCCATCGCCTGAAACAACGCCGCTGTATCCACCAGACGCGCAGCGGTACTCTGGATCTCCGTCAGCCGCGCATTCTGCATACGCTGCTCGCTGACGATCGTGGTCGGATACGACACCGCACCGAGCTTGTAGCGCGACGCGTTCTCAGCAAACGATTGCTTCGCAGCGTCCGACCCCGTTTGCGCCGCACGCAACGCCGATGCGTCCTGATCCAGCGCAACCAGCGAGTCGGCGACATTCTGGAACGCGTTCAATACCGCCTGCTTGTATTGCGCCACGCTCGCATCGTAATTGGCGATCGCAGCCTTGCGTTCGGCCATCAACGCACCGCCATGGAAGATCGGCTGTGTCAGCGACAGACCTGCACTCCAGATGCCCGAGCCGCTGCTGAACAAGCCTGAATCCTTGAATGCGCCCGAGCCCATCGATGCGGACAACGAAATCCGCGGAAACAGATTCGCCGTCGCTACACCGACCTGCTCCGATGCCGCACGCAGTGATGCTTCCGCCGCCAGCACATCCGGCCGCTGCTGCAGGAGATCCGATGGCACGCTGACCGGCACTTCTGCCGGCAATTGCCATTGCGACAACGGTAGTACCTCGGGTGCCTGATCCGGCGTACGCCCCATCAGCGTGGCGAGCGCGTGCCTGGCGCGTTGCGCCTGCGCACGCAATGGCGGCAAGGAACCGTCCAGCGCCGCGGCATTCTGCTGTGCGGTCAACAGATCGTCATGCGAGGCCGCGCCAAGTCGATAGGACTTGTCAACCAGATCGGCCTGCTCGTGCGCCAACACACTCAACCGCTCCGCGGCGGCAACCTGTTCGGCCAAAGCCGATGCGTTCACGGCCGAAATCACAATATTGGCTGCCAGCGCACGCCGGGCGGCATCGAGCTGATACGCCTGCAGATCGACCTGAGCCGCCGCCTGCTTTACTCCATAGCGCTCGGCGCCGAACAGATCGAAGGTGTAGTTGAGACTCAACTGGCCGGCATAGACGTTGTAGAGATTGGTGGGCGGCCCGAGCGCCGGCAAACCCAAAGCGCGTTGCCGACTTGCCTGCCCCTGCGCGTCGAGCGAGGGAAGCATCGTATCGCCGACCTGTGCACGAAACTGTTGATGCACCGCTTCGAGCGTATGCCGAGCGGCGTCCAGCGACGGGTTGTTCTTCAGGCCTTCTTCGACCCACCCATTGAGCGTGTCCGAGCCATACAGGCGCCACCACTCCGGCACGGCACGCGCACCCTGGTTGAAGTGTTGCGCCACACCGGCAGCATCCGCGCTGACTGCCGGTACCGGCTCGACGGTATAGCGGTCGGGCGACGGAGACACCGGCGGTTTCGTCGATGGCGCAAACGAGCAGCCGGCCAGCGCGATAGCCATCGCAAGCGTTGTCGAACGGAGCGACAGATGCTTCATGGTGCGACCTCCCGTGCCGGCTCATCCGCACGCACACGGAACCAGGCGGCATAGAGTGCGGGCAAATAGAACAGCGTCAGCACCGTGGCCACCGTAATGCCACCCATCAGCGCCGTCGCCATCGGCCCGAAGAAGTTGCTGCGCAACAGTGGAATCAGCGCAAGTACCGCTGCTGCCGCCGTCAGCGTAATCGGGCGGAAGCGACGCACCGTCGCGCCGATGATGGCCTCCCAGCGTGGATGGCCGGCGGCGATATCCTGCTCGATCTGGTCCACCAGGATCACCGAGTTGCGCATGATGATGCCGAACATCGCAATCGTGCCCAGCATGGCCACAAAACCGAACGGCTGACCGAACAACAGCAACGACCCGATCACACCGATCAATCCCAGCGGCGCTGTCAATACCACCATGAAAGTACGCCCGACGCTTTGCAGCTGGATCATCAGCAACGTAAGCACCGCGATGCCCATCAACGGCATCTGTGCATTGATCGAACCTTGCGCCTTCTGGTTCTGCTCGACCGAACCGCCTACTTCGATGCGATAGCCTACCGGCAAGTGGCTGCGCACGGCATCGAGCTGCTTGTCGATATCGTTGGTCACGTCCAGCCCCTGCGCTCCACCACGGGTATCGGCCTGCACATTGATCGACGGCTGACGATCGCGCTCCCAGATCACGCCGTACTCCAGGCCGTAGTGCACGCGCCCGAGCTGGGACAACGGAATGGCCGCACCGCCTGGCGTGGGTATGGCCAGTTGCTCGATCTGATCGGGATGAATGCGCTCGTTCTTCGGCGCGCGAAGATCCACGGCGATCAACTTGTCGCGCTCGCGATACTGGCTCACCGTGGTGCCCGAAAGCGACATCGCCAGAAAATTAGCCACGTCCTGCGAGGTGATACCTAATTGCCGCGCTCTGGCCTGGTCGATCTCGAAACGTACCGAGCGCTCGCCCGGCTCATCCCAATCGAACTGGACATGCGTCGTGCGGCTGTCCTTGCGCATGATCGCCGCCACCTGTTCGGCAATACCGCGCACGGTGGCGATATCGTCGCCATTGACGCGGAACTGCACCGGGAATCCGACCGGCGGCCCATTCTCGAGCCGGCTGACGCGGGTACGCACGGCGGCAAAATCGCGTTGCAGCAAGGTGTCGAGATTCTGTGCCAGCTGCTCGCGCTGCTTGACATCCTTGGCAGTGATCACGAACTGCGCGAAGTTGGGTTGCGCCAGCTGCTGATCCAGCGGCAGATAAAAACGCGGCGCACCGCTGCCGACGAAACTCACGTAATTGCTTATCTCCGGACGATCCTTAATGGCCGCCTCGAAACGCTTCACCTGGCTCAAGGTGGCATCGAAAGAAGCGCCCTCCGGCAAACGCAAATCGACCAGCAATTCCGATCGGTCCGAGCTTGGGAAAAACTGCTTGGGCACCAGACCGAAACCGGCCAACGCGATCACGAACATCAATACGGTCAGCCCCAGCACGGCGAAGCGATACTTCAGGCAGAAGTCCAGCCAGCCACGAAAGCGGCGATAGAACGGCGTATCGTAGATTTCGATGTCGCCTTCGTGGTGCACGATGGCAGCAGCCTTCTCCCGTCGCTTTTCGTTCCAGCGACGCGGCATCAGGCGTGCCCACCATTCCTCGCCCGGTTTGGCGCGCGCGTGGTGCTCCGGCAGCATGTGATAGCCGAGCAAGGGGATCACGATCACCGCGGCCAGCCAGGACACCAGCAAGGCGATGGCCGACACCTCGAAGATCGAGCGCGTGTATTCGCCAGTGCCCGACTTGGCCAGCGCGATCGGCAGGAAGCCCGATACGGTGACCAGTGTGCCGGTCAGCATCGGGAAGGCCGTACTCGTATAGGCGAATGCTGCCGCACGCACGCGGCTCCAGCCCTGCTCCAGCTTCACCGACATCATCTCGACCGCGATGATCGCGTCGTCCACCAGCAGGCCCAAGGCAAGCACCAGGGTGCCCAGCGATACCTTGTGCAGGCCGATACCGAAGATGTCCATGCACAGCGCTGTCGCCGCCAGCACGAAGGGAATCGAGATCACCACCACCATGCCGGTGCGGAACCCCAGGCTGAGCAGGCTCACCAGCAAAACGATCGCCACCGCTTCGGCAACGGACTCGAGAAAATCGTCGACCGAATGCGATACCGCATGCGGCATGCTGGTCACGGGGTTCAGCGTCAGGCCCGCGGGCAAGCGCTTTTGCAGATTGGCGGTAGCCTGATCGAGCGCCTTGCCCAGATGGATCACATCGCTGCCCGGCTGCATCGTGACGCCGATGCCTAGTACCGGCTTGGACATGAAGCGCACCTGCTGGCTCGGCGGATCGTCGTAGCCGCGCTTGATGGTGGCGATATCGCCAAGCCGGAAGCTGCGGTCGTTGATGCGCAACAGCGTGTTGCCGAGTGCTTCCAGATCGTCGAACTGACCACTGGGGCGCACGAAGACGCGATCGTCCGCCGTCGTGATCACGCCCGCCGACGCCACCGCATTCTGCTGGTTGATCGCCGCCGCGATCTGTTGCGGACTGATGCCCAGCTTGGACAAACGCGCGTTGGGAATCTCGATAAAGATGTGCTGGTTCTGATCTCCCAGGTAATCGACCTTGCCTACACCCGGCACGCGCAGCAATTCGGCACGCAACTGGTCGGCGTAGTCGTGCAGCTGCGCCGGCGTGAAGCCATCGCCTTCCAGTGCATAGATATTGGTATAGACGTCGCCGAACTCATCGTTGAAGAACGGCCCCTGCACGCCCGGCGGCAACTGTGCCGCGATATCACCGACTTTCTTGCGCACCTGATACCAGGTGTCGGGCACGATCGACGCGGGTGCCGAGTCCTTCACATTGAAAAAGATCAGCGATTCGCCGGGGCGCGAATAGCTGCGCAGGAAATCGATCGATGCGGTCTCCTGCAGCTTTCGGGAAATGCGGTCGGTCACCTGCTCCTGCACTTGCTGCGCATCCGCGCCCGGCCAGAAGGTCTGGATCACCATTACCTTGAAGGTAAACGGCGGGTCTTCCGATTGCGACAGGCGGCTGTACGACAACATGCCGAACAACGCGACCATTACCATCACGAAAAACACCAGCGAACGGTGTCGCAGCGTCCACGCCGAGAGATTGAAACGGCCCTCTTCACTCACGGCGCGTCCTCCGGATGCGGCGGCGCAATCGGCGCGACCTTCTCGCCGGCCGTCACCGTGTGCACGCCCTGCATCACCACCTGCTCACCGGCATGCAGGCCGGTGTCGATCAGAACATCGCGCTCGCTGTAACGCAGCACCGTGACCGGACGCAGTTCGAGCGTGGAATCGTTCGGGCGCAAGACCCAGACCGCGGGATGCTCGCCCTGATGAAACAGCGCGGTCGCGGGCAGACGCACACCGGCAGTAGCCGCACCGCTGGATAATGCGACCCGCGCGGTCATGCCCAGCGGCACGTCGGCAGCATCGGCATCGAGCGCCAGCTTGACGCGATAGGTGCGCGCCTGCGGATCGGCCGCGGGCGACACATCGCGCACGCGCCCCTTCAGCTTGCGATCCGGCATCGCCGGCAGGGTCACGGCGGCGCCCTGCCCCACGACCACGCCGGCGATCCGATCTTCCGGTACGTCGAAGAAAACATCGCGCTCGCCCGACCAGGCAAAGCCGAAGACAGCCTGACCGGCGGCAACGACCTGCCCTATCTCCGCCTGCTCACTGGTGATGCGTCCATCGCGGTCGGCTACCAGCGTCGTATAGCGCGACTGGTTTTGCGCCAACGCGAGTTGCTGTCTGGCCTGGTCACGCCCGGCCAAGGCTGCCGCGTAACCATCGTGGGTCTGGTCGAGCTGCAGCTGGCTGATCAGATTCGCCTTGGCCTGGGCGTCGTCGCGATCCCGCTGCTGGGTGGCGAAGACGAGTCGATGCTCCGCCGCCTCCAGCGCGGCCTGCGCGGAAGCCTGGTTGCGCCCGGCATCGGCATCGTCGATCCGTGCCAGCACCTGGCCCTTCTTTACCGAGTCGCCCAGATGAGCCTCGCGAGCAATCAGCTGCCCGGGCACGCGGAACGACAACGGCATTTCGTAACGGGCATGCACCTCGCCCGGAAACTGCGCCACGAACGCGGCGTCGGCGGCCTTGGCGGGCATGGCGATGACCGGACGCGGAGCCTCGGCTTCAGGCGCGTGTTTGCCGCATGCGGACAGCAGCGCGACGGTTATCGCGATCGAAAGCGGCCCGAACGCTCGCGCCCAGGCACCCGCTGGGGACGGGAAATTGCGGTTGTTCACAAACCACTCCTGCTGCGTAGGAGCCGCGCTCGCGGCCCGGGGATACGTTGCCGAACTCTAATACATACTTGTATTTGAATTCAAGCTAGCATTCAAATGCAGCAAAAGCCAGCCGTGGTACGATTTGCCCATGCCACGCAAGCGACTCACCCGCGAAGAAAGCCGAGACCAAACCCGCGAGCGCCTGCTCGAGGCGGGCGCGCAGATCATTGCCAAGAAAGGGCTGGCCGGTAGCAGCGTCGAAGACATTGCCGCCCATGCCGGCTACACCCGGGGCGCGTTCTACTCGAACTTCGACAGCAAGAACGACTTGTTCATCGAGCTGCTCAAGCGCGACCACAAGGACATCCAGGAAGGCCTGCAGCAGATCCTGGACGCCGACCTGTCCAAGCAGGACATGCAGGCGCAGCTGTCGGCCTTCTATATCCAGGCCTACTGCGGCGACACCAGCTTTGCGCTATGGGCCGAAGCGCGCGTTTGCGCGCTGCGCGATCCCAAGTTCCGCATACGCCTTAATGCGCTGCTGCTGGAAAAGCGCGACACCATCGGCTATTTCATCGAGCAGTTCTGCAAAGCCATGGACAAGGAACTACCCGTCCCCGGCCGCGACCTGGCCTTTGGGACCATGGCACTGATCGATGGCGTCCGCTTCTTCAACGCCTGCATGCCTAAAGAGCTACCGGACGAGAACGCACAGACGATGCTTGGTGCGATTTTCGCGGCGACGTTCTTCGACTGACAGGAATACCTCCTAGTTTCCGTAGGAGCGACTTCCGGGAACCTCAAATAAGCTCAGTTTTCATCGTCGCCCCGGCGAACGCCGGGGCTTAGCGTCTTCAGCACGTCGAAGCGTAAGTCACTGGGTCCCGGCGTTCGCCGGGACGACGGATAGGAAAGGGTTTTTGGAGGCCCCCTTCATTCCCGACACGTCATTACGCCATCGTGGGTCGCGACTGAAGTCGCTCCTACAGTAAGGCCAGTTAACTCGGCCTTTCGGGCTAGGCCTCACGCCAGACAGCCGCTGCGCCACGGCGTCGCCGCGCTATGCTGTCGATTGCACTTCCGGCCCGACGACGAAAAACGAAGGGATATGAACCACGACGATATCGAACCCGAATATACCGACGTCCTGATCATCGGTGCAGGCTTGTCGGGTATCGGGATGGCAAGCCATCTTTCGAGGGACTGTCCCGGCACCACCTTCGCCCTGTTGGAGCGACGTGGTGCCATCGGCGGCACCTGGGATCTCTTTCGTTATCCAGGCGTCCGTTCCGATTCGGACATGTTCACCTTCGGCTATGCGTTCCGGCCGTGGAACGAACTGAAGGTGCTAGCCGATGGCCCGTCCATTCGGCGCTATGTCGAAGACACCGCGCGCGAGTACGGCATCGACAAACGGATACGTTTTGGCGTGGAGACCCGGCACGCCTCATGGTCGAGCGAGCAGCAGTGCTGGACAGTTACCGTTAGCGAGGAACATCGCAAACGTAGCGTCGTCTATCGCTGCCGATTTCTGATCGCGTGCACCGGCTACTACCGGCACGACCAAGGCTATATCCCGGACTATGCAGGCATCGAGCGATTTGGTGGCCGCCTCATCCATCCACAACACTGGCCGGATGATCTGGACTATCGCAACAAACGTATCGTTGTTATTGGCAGCGGTGCTACCGCGGTTACGCTGGTGCCCGCACTGGCAAACGACGCGGCACACGTCACCATGCTGCAGCGCTCGCCCACTTATATTTTTTCCATCCCCGCGCACGACAAGATCTCCGCCGTGCTCAAACACGTACTGCCCGAGCGCATGGTCTATCGCATGGCGCGCAAGCGGAACATCAAGCTGCAGCGCTGGATATACAAAGCCGCGCGGCGTTGGCCGGGACAAGTGCGGAACCTGCTGCTATCGGCTGCCCGTAAACAACTTGACGGCCATGGCGAGCCGAACGATTTCTCACCCGCGTATGCACCGTGGGCGCAACGCCCCTGCGCCGTACCGGATGGCGACCTGTTCAAGGCGATCCGCGCGGGTAGTGCGTCGGTGCTGACCGATGCGATCGACACCTTCACCGATCATGGCATTCGACTGGCATCGGGCAAGCAGCTGGATGCGGACATCGTCATCTCGGCGACGGGCTTTCAGTTGCAATCGCTGGGCGGCATGACGCTGGATGTCGATGGTCAGGCCCGCGCCGCCAACACATTGATGACGTACAAGGGCGTGCTCCTGCAGGACACACCGAACATGGCGGTGATCTTCGGCTATGCCAACGCGTCGTGGACATTGAAAGTCGATCTCGCCGCGCACTACGTATGCCGTCTTTTGAACCATATGCAGCAACGCGGTTATTCGACGGCGACGCCGAAACCGCCGCCTGGGCAAATCCTGGACGAAACCATCCTCGCCCAGCTCGAATCCGGCTACGTGCAACGTGGCAAGGACGCGATGCCGCGCCAGGGCCGCTCAGGCTACTGGCGCGTCACCAACAATTACGAATCGGATCGAGAGATGCTGATCAAGGCGCCGATCGACGATGCCGACCTGGTGTTTGCAAAAGACGGCATCCGGACCACATCGACTACGGCCTGATATGCACCAGGCTGGTCATCGCATCGACATAGGACAGCTTTTCGTCGATCAGCAAGGGCAATAGCGGTGTCACCGAAACTTCGTTGGTTTGGGTCCAACGCTTGTGACCGGTGCTATCGAGAAAGATCACGCCGCCAACGTCCTGGATGACATAGGGTTCCCCGTCGACGCGACCGAGAAACATCATCACGTGGCCAGGGATATAGATCAGGTCACCGACCTGCGCATCGGCCAAAGCCTTCATGCGAGTCGCATGGTCGTCTTTCGCGGTAAACAAACGATGCGACAAAGCCGGGCTATTTGCCTGATCACCGGTATTGCGCGGCATCTGCACGCCCAGGCTGCGATAGACATCGGAGACGAATCCGCTGCAATCGCGGCCGTTGTAGAGATGTCCCCAACCGTAACGTTCGCCGAGAAACTTGAATGCCTGGTGGATAATGTTGGCGCGGGTGAGCGGCAAGTAGTCCGCTGCGCTATCGGCCTGACGCTGCAATAGCGCAGCTTGAAAATGCAGCGAGCCATCGTCGGCACGCGTGGGCAGCTCCAATGTCCAGGACGCATACGGACCCTGCCCGTTCACCGACTGGTCCGGCGGCACATTGGCCAATGGTACGCGCGTACCCATGTCCAATTGCAGTTCGGAAACCTCGGGTGCTTCGGGTGTGAAGACGGTGCGTACCTTGTCGCCGGTAATCACGCGATACAGTGTTTTCTCTACATGCGACAACACCTGCTCCGCACTGCCCTCGGCGATCGCCGATTTCTCGACCCATGCGGCATAACGCGGGCTGACAATGAAATACCACTGGCCATCGCGGCTGGTATGCGCAATCACCACCGGGTCGCCGGGAAAGATCGTGCTTTCCTGAAAGCTCTCAAAATCGGGTTGGTCCTTTACCGTGAACGCGCGCATGTTCGTCGGAAAGTTGCGCAGTGAGACGCGATGCACCGCCATGCCGTAACGCGCCGGTTCGCTGGCGGGAATCGCATCCAGGTCGATACTGGCCACGATCGTATCGATCGCTTCCTTCGGAAGGAGCCGGTTCTTCACGTCCATGAGCGGCTTGGACGGAAGCTTGGACACCTTGGTGATCCACGCCAGCACCTGTGCGCGCGTCAGCATCGGCCCGATCTTGCGCAAGTCGTACATGCTCGGATCGGATGCGAACAGCCGAGCATTCTGCGTATCGATCTGCGCACGCGTCAGGATCAACTGATCCGGCGCGGGCGCCCTGGTGATCCAGTAGTCCGGCGAAAGCATCGCGTCCTGCGTGCCGATCACCCCGGACGGCGGAATCGGCAGGACATCGTCACGACAAAACGCCGGTGCGCATACCATCGCTAACGTCGCAGCCATCAACACGCGTGAAGCCATTCGCATAAGAAAACCTTGGAGTCCGTGAATAGAGAAAACGAATGCGTCGGACCGATCGTCAGATCAGCATCGCACCGAACGTCAGCACGCAAACCAGCGAACAAACCGCAAACAGGCTCGGCAGCATCAGGGTTTCGAATTTCATGACTGTTCTCCGTGAGATTAGAAAAGTTGCTTTCACGGAGTAGATGGCAAGGGTCGTGCCAAGTCTTCGAATGCCTTGCAAACGGCTATCTGAAGCCATTTCTCATGTCAGCACAGCAGACGATACCGTTGTCCGCGGACGGTCGGTGTGTCCGGACATCGAGCAGACAACGGACAACCATGTCTCGTCTGGACAGGGCAAATAAAAAAGGGCTCTCGTCAGAGAGCCCTTCTCATATATCTCGACGTGATGCGAACGCTTATGCGAACGGATCGTCCAGAATGATCGTGTCGTCGCGGTCCGCACCGGTAGCCACCAGGGCCAAACGGCAGCCGGACAACTCTTCGACGGCGCGCAAGTAGGCACGCGCAGCGGCCGGCAGCTTGTTCCAGTCGCGGATGCCTGCGGTGGACTCTTCCCAACCCGGGAATTCCAGGTAGACCGGCTTGCACTCAGCCCAACCGTCCGCGTCCAGCGGCGCCAGCTCGCGACGCTTGCCGCGATACTCATAGGCCACGCAAACCTTGATGCTCGGCAGACCGTCAAGCACGTCCAGCTTGGTGATGGCCAGGCCGTTGATGCCGTTGATCTGCACGGCGCGCTTGAGCGCCACCAGGTCGATCCAGCCGCAACGACGCGGGCGACCGGTGCTGGCACCGAATTCGTTGCCGACCTTGCGCAGGCGCTCGCCCATTTCGTCGTTCAACTCGGTCGGGAACGGACCGCCACCGACGCGCGTCGCATAGGCCTTGCAGATGCCGAGCACGTAGTCGATGTCACCCGCACCCACGCCGGTACCGGCAAGCGCGCCGCCCACCGTGGTGTTGGACGAAGTAACGTACGGATAGGTACCGTGGTCGATATCCAGCAGCGCACCCTGAGCGCCTTCGAATAGGATGTTGCCACCCTCGCGGCGCACGTCATGCAGGATAGTGGCGACGTCGTCGACCATCGGCTTGAGGAACTCGCCCCAGCTCAGCGCTTCGTCGAGCACCTGCTGGTAATCGACCGGCGCGGCCTTCAGCCACTGGGTCAGCACGAAGTTGTGGTACTCGACCACTTCGCGCAACTGATCGGGCAGCTCATGCGGATACATCAGGTCGGCAACGCGCACACCCCGGCGGGCGACCTTGTCTTCATAGGCCGGGCCGATGCCGCGACCGGTGGTACCGATGGCCTTGCCGCCGGCGGCGATCTCGCGCGCCTTATCGACGGCGATGTGGTACGGCATGATCAGCGGCGTAGCCGGGCTGATCTTCAGGCGCGGGCGCACGCTCACGCCTGCGGTTTCGAGCTCTTCGATTTCCTGCTTCAACGCAGTCGGCGACAGCACCACGCCATTGCCAATCAGGCACAGCGCATCGTCGCGCAGGATGCCCGACGGTATCAGGTGCAGCACGGTCTTCTTGCCCTTGATCACCAGCGTATGGCCGGCGTTATGGCCACCCTGGAAACGTGCAACCGCGCCGACGCGCTCGGTCAGCAGATCGACGATCTTGCCTTTGCCTTCGTCGCCCCATTGGGCACCAAGGATAACGACTGACTTACCCATGATCTTCTCGCTCATTTGGCAGGGCCGATCAGGCCCTTAAGGATAGTAAAAACGAAATCTTGCCCTCGGATGACCGACGCCAGGCACACGGCGGCGAACAGGTCATGCGGCGCGACCCGAACGCTCAGCGCTTGGCCGCGCCGTCATTGAAATAACGCAGGAACTCCGAATCAGGCTTGAGCACCAGCACGCCCTTGCCATCCTTGAACGAATCACGATACGCGGACAGGCTACGGTAGAACGCAAAGAACTCAGGATCCTGGCCATAGGCCTGCGCGTAGATGGCCGCAGCCTGCGCATCGCCTTCGCCACGTGTCTTGGAAGCATCGCGCTCGGCATCGGCCTTGATCACCTGCACCTGGCGCTCGGCATCGGCCTGGATCGTGGTCGCCGCCTGCTGGCCGGTGGAACGCAGCTCGTTGGCCAGCTCCAGTCGTTCGGCACGCATGCGCTTGTAGACCGATTCGCTCACTTCATCGGGCAGCTCGATGCGCTTGATGCGCACGTCAACCACGTCGATACCGAGATTCTTGCTCGAGGTGGCATCGGTCTCGGCACGTACGCGCTCGGTAATGTCCTTGCGCCCGGCCGTGATCAGCTCCTGCAGCGTGCGACCGTTGAATTCCTGGCGCAGCGCGTTCTTGACCAGCGGGGTGAGGCGGTTGGCCGCCTGCAGGTCCGAACCGGTGGTCGCGCGGTAATACGCGGCGCTGTCGGCAATGCGCCACTTCACGTAGAAGTCGACATTGACGCTTTTCTTTTCGGAGGTGAAGTAACGCTCCGGCTGGGCGTCCAGCGTCATGATGCGGCTGTCGAACAACAAGCGCTGCTGCACCAGCGGCAACTTGAAATGCAGGCCCGGATCGTTGTCGGTGCGCACGATGCGACCGAACTGCAGGACCAGGGCGCTCTCGCCTTCCCTGACCACATACATGCTGTTGTAGCCGAACAGGACAATCAGGACGACCAGGATCGCGGTCACGAATTTCATGGCTGCTTCTCCTTGCTGATGTCGCCGCCCGCGGCCGATTGCAACACCGTGCCCACGCCCTGGACGTCCCGGCCGCTCATACGCTCCAGCGGCAGGTAGATGACATTGCGGCCACCACTGCCGTCGAGCACCTTGGGGTTGTTCGACATGACGTTTTCAACCGTTTCCAGCCACAGGCGACGACGGGTGACGTCGGGCGCGGCCTTGTATTCCTTGAGGATCAGGTTGAACTGCGCCGCGTCGCCGTTGGCGCGGGCCACGCGCTCGGCGCTATAGCCAAGCGCCTGCGCGAGAATGCGCGATGCATCGCCGCGTGCTTCGGGCACGATCTTGCTGGCGGTGGCGCGCGCGTTGTTTTCGGTCGCCTGCTTGTCTTCGCGCGCGGCGTTGACGTCGTCGAAGGCGTCCTTCACTTCCTGCGGCGGGGCCACGTTCTGGAAGCTCACATCGGTCACCGTGATGCCCGAGCGGTAGCCATCGAGCGTGGCCTGCAGGATGTCGCGGGTCTGCTGCTGCAGGGTATCGCGAGTCTGCGCCGGGACCGGTGCCTTGGCAGCGGCCGTGGCAGGCGTGGCGGCGGTCGACGCGGCAGCCGGGTCGGCGGCGGCAACGGCCACCGGATCGCTCTGGCTGGTCAGGATGTTGTCCATGATGTTGGCGCCGACGACGGTGCGCACGGCCGCTTCGGCGGCCTGCTGCAAGGTGTCTTCCGGCTGCCCGCTCAGCGAGAACAGGTACTGGCGCGCATCGGACACCTGGTACTGCACGTTGAAGTCCACCGAGATGATGTTCTCGTCGGAGGTCAACATGCGCACCTTGTCCGATACCGAACGGATTTCCGTAGTGCCGACCTTGGTCACCGACTCGAGCGGACGCGGGAGCTTGAAATGGAAGCCCGGCCCCAGCGTGCGGTTGTACTGTCCGAAGCGCAGCACTACACCGGCCTGGCGGGCATCGACGATCACATAGCTGCTCAGCAGCAGCCAGGCCAGCACCACGGCCAGCAAAACGGTAAAGATGCCGCCAGCACCGCCGCCGAATTTGCCGAAGCGGTTGCGTAGCTGCTTGAGCACATCTTCCAGCCCTGACTTGTTGCCGCCGGGACGGTTGTTGTTCTTGTTCCAGGGGTCGCGCTGCCCGTTGTTACCGGGTTCGTTCCAGGCCATGGTCAGTCTCCTTGAGGCCGCAGGGAGGCCGGCAGCGATGGCCGGAAAACTCGTTGAACGGGCTGTTGCATGGGGGCGCCGGGTACGTTGGCCGCAAAACGCCCGTCATTCTATCAGGGGTGAGGGCATAAGGGGTTAGCTACAAGGGGCACAACCGCTTTTGCAGCAGGCTCCTAGCCCCTTGCTTCCTCGCCGAGGATGTCGCGCAGCAAGGCCGCATCCGCGCCGCCGCCACCGGTCAGGGGAGCAATGACACTGCGGGGTGCGTCGATATGTAGCTGCCAGCCGTGTTCGTCGACCGCTTCGCCGGCGATGGCACCGGCTGCCTTCAACCGTGCGTGCAGGCGACCGGCCGATAGCGGCAGGCGCAATTCGGAACGCACACGCTCGCCACCGAGCAATTCGCCCAGCGCCTGGCGCAGCAGGTCCATGCCTATGCCCTGGGCCGCGGACACCCAGACCTGGGTCGGGCGGCCTTCGCCGTCGCGATCGATGCGCGGCTCGCCGCCAGCGAGGTCGATCTTGTTCATGACCCGCAATTGCGGCAGATCGCCGGCGTCGATCTCTTCGAGCACCTGATCGACCACGTCACGCAGGCGGTCGCGCTCCTCGTCGGCGGCATCGCAGACATGCAGCAGCAGGTCCGCGTCGCGCGCCTCGGCCAGGGTGCCGCGAAAGGCGGCCACCAGGTCATGCGGCAGGTCGCGGACGAAACCGACGGTATCGGCCAGCACAGCCGGCCCGCAGGTGAGGTCTTCCAGCTTGCGGACCGTGGGGTCGAGCGTGGCGAAAAGCTGATCGGCCGCGTAGACGTCGCCTTCGGTCAAGGCATTGAAAAGCGTCGACTTGCCCGCGTTGGTATAGCCCACCAGGGCCACCCGCGGCACCGTGTTGCGTAGCCGCGCGCGGCGCTGCTGACCACGCTGCGTCTGCACCTTTTCCAGGCGCTTGGTCAGCATCTTCACGCGCTCGGCCAACAGGCGGCGGTCGGTTTCCAACTGGGTTTCGCCCGGGCCGCGGTTGCCGATGGCACCGCCGCGCTGGCTGTCCAGATGGGTCCAGCCGCGCACCAGCCGGGTAGCCAGGTGCTTGAGCTGCGCCAGCTCGACTTCCAGCTTGCCTTCGTGCGACCGGGCACGCTGGGCAAAGATGTCCAGGATCAGCCCGGCACGATCGACCACGCGCGTGTTGAGGAGCTTTTCCAGGTTGCGTTCCTGGACCGGGCTGAGCAGATGGTCGACCAGCACCAGGTCGGCCTCCAGCGCACGCACAGCCTCGGCGACCTCTTCGGCCTTGCCGGTGCCTATGAAATAGCGTGGATTGGGGGTTTCGACGCGTGCGGGGATGCTGCCCAGGATCTCGGCACCCGCCGACTTGACCAGCTCAGCGAATTCTTCGGCGCGGCGTACCGAGTCGCCCTCCCCGCGCGAATGCGGGAGGACGATGACAGCACGGTCGCCTTTCTTTTGACGATCAAACAGAGTGAATCAACCTTCCGCCTCGGCGGGTCCAACGATGGCGTCGCCATGGCCGTCGTGACCATTGCCAACGCGTACATTGCGGCTGGGCACTACGGTCGAGATGGCGTGTTTATAGACCATCTGGCTGACCTGGTTGCGCAGCAGCACCACAAACTGATCAAACGACTCGATCGTTCCCTGCAACTTGATACCGTTGACGAGATAGATGGCGACCGGGATGCGTTCACGACGCAAAGCGTTAAGAAACGGATCTTGCAATGACTGCCCTTTGGACATTTGTTGTTCTCCCCTCGCTTACGAACAGGCCGGAGAAAAGACGCGTGCAGCACGTCCCGGCCCAAGACGAAGGAATATTAACCGCTTTTAAATTGATCTTGAAAGGAAAAAACTCCACCGTGTGACCGCGGCGGCGCTTACCTCTGTAACCGAGCGGTCAGAAACCGCCTCGCCATGCTTACATGGGGCCGCCAAGGAACAGACGCAAGGCGTCGCTCGCTCTGCCCGCAAGATCTTCGCGATCCGGATCGAGCGCCCGGGCGTCCAGCTCGCTGCGCAACCAGGTGATCTGCCGCTTGGCCAGCTGGCGCGTCGCGAAGATGCCCTTATCGCGAAATGTCGCCGCATCGACCAGCCCGTCCAGGTGCTCCCAGGCCTGCCGATAGCCGACGGCCCGGATCGCCGGCAGGTCGGCGTGAAGGCCGCCCCGTGCTTGCAGCGCGCGCACCTCGTCGAGCAGGCCCGCCGCGATGATGGCGTCGAAACGCCGGGCGATACGTTCGTGCAGCAGGCTGCGGTCTTCCGGCAACAGGGCCAGTTTCAACACCCGCCAGGGGAAGCGCTCTCCGCTGCCGCCCTGCTGCTGTTCGGACAAAGGCCGCCCGGTCAGCTCGATGACTTCCAGTGCGCGCTGCACACGCTGCGCATCGTTTGCCCCGATACGCTGGGCGGCTACCGGATCGAGTTCGCTCAGCCGCTGGTGCATGGCCGGCCAGCCAAGGCGTTGCGCCTCCTCGGTCAGGCGCTCGCGGATGGTCGGGTCCGCTTCGGGCAAGGCCGAGAGACCACGCTGCAAGGCGCGAAAATACAAACCGGTACCACCCACCAACAGCGGCACATGACCGCGCGCCGTAATCGCCTGCATGGCAGCGACCGCATCGGCGCGAAAGTCCGCCGCCGAATAAGGCTCGCTCGGCTCCCGGATATCGATCAGCGCATGCGGATAGCGCGCCAGGGTCGGCGCATCGGGTTTGGCTGAGCCGATATCGAGGCCGCGATAGACCAGCGCTGAGTCGACACTCACCAGCTCCACCGGAAACCGTTCGCTCAGCATGCAAGCCAGCGCCGTTTTACCGGAGGCCGTGGGTCCCATCAAAAAGATGGCGGGCGGACGTTGATCGATCGACATCCGCCCATTGTATGGGCTGCGGCTATTTCCCGGCGAAGGCCGCGATCAATTGATCGGTACTTTGGCGCAGCCAGGTTTCGTTGAACATGAGCTCCAGCTTGCCCTCACGCAGATGGCCCATCTCGATATGCGCACTCTTCAAGCGCTCGCCCAATCCATCGGCCCGCTTCGCCGATACATCGAGGTAGGCGATATTGCTGCCGTTCTCGATGCGGTGGACTTTATAGCCCGAGGTTTTCTCCAAACGTGCCAGCAGGCGCTCCGCCGCCTGTCGCACGCCGGCGAAACGGTCGACAAAGCCGTCCAGCGTATCCAGTGCCGGTAACGCCGCCATCCAGCCATGCAACAAGGTCCCACCGAAGATGTGCCGCAGCTCGCGCGCCTTCGTCATCTGCGCCTTGGTACCCGACAACACGCCGCCAAACGGCGCATTCAAATATTTGTAGAGCGAGACATAGACCGTGTCGAACGGAGCACAGTACGACTTCGGATCGAAGCCGCTGATGCCGCTCATCAATAAAAGACGCGCACCGTCCAGATGCATGCCGACGCCATGAGCGTGCGCGATGCCTGCGATCTGGTTGATCAAGGCCATCGGCACGGTGGCACCGTCGGCGCGACGCACCGGGCTTTCCAGCGATATCGCACCGACCTTGATCGGATAAGGACCATTCTCTGCGCGATCGATCGCAGCCTTGACTTCATCCAGCGTCGGCGCGGCCTTGCCCGGCGCCAGCGGCACCAGGTTGATCCCGCTCAAGGTCGGCACCGAATCGGCCTCATCGCGATAGACGTGGCTTTCCTGCTGCACCAGGGCGTGGCGCGACTCGCCGCACAGCAGCCGTAAGGCAATATGGTTAGCCAGGGTGCCGGTGGGCATCAGCACCGTATCTTCTTTGCCCAGCAGCGCGGAGAACTTTGCCTCCAGCTCGGTGACCGCACCGCCCTTGAGATAGAAATCGTTGACCTTGTCGTGCTTATGCAGGAGAGACTGCAACAGATCGGCGTAGGGTTGCGGTTCGAGCAGGATGCTGTCGCCGTAGAGGAATACAGTGTTGTCCGCAGGTGCGGGCGTCGGAACCGCAGCATTGTCTGCCGCGAGCAAGCTCGCCGGTGCCCCTGCGTATGCGGTCAACGCAAGTGCGCCGAGTGGAAGCGTGCTACCTAGAAACTGACGCCGTGTAAGAGTCACTGTCTTCCCCTTCCCGAGCCATGCCGTGATTCACGGATGCTATACCTGGATGGAAGACGGGAGCTGTAGGCCACAGGTCATTGGGGCACGGGGAGCTCGAACAACTCTCCTAGTCGTCATCCCGGCGCAGGCCGGAATCCAATCCTCAGTCCTTAACTTGTCAGATAGTACGTGGCAAGCGTCTGCACTGAGGAGTGGATTCCGGCCTGCGCCGGAATGACGAGTAGGAAAGGTTTTTCGAGAATCCCTGAAGTCGCTCCTACAACGTTGGCAAGTCAGCGGAAATGTTACTTCCCGCTGGCAGGCACACCCATCTCCTGCAACAGATTGTCTGCATGATCGAGCTGATGCATGACCCACAACATGTAACGAACGTCGACCTGAATCGACCGATTCAGCTGCGGATTGAACAACCAGTCGCCGCTGACCGATTCCCAGTTACCGTCGAATGCCAGACCGACCAGGCGGCCTTGGGCATCCATGGCTGGCGAACCGGAGTTACCGCCGGTGATGTCCAGATCGGCAAGAAAGTCGACCGGCAAGGTGCCGAGCTTCTTCGATGCATAGCCGTCGAATTGCTTGGCCTTGATGGCGGCGATTTCCGCCTTGGGCGCATTGAATGGTTCGACGCCGGTGTCCTTCTCCACAATGCCCTGCACCGTGGTGAACGGTGAATAGCTGACACCGTCGCGCGGCGCGACACCTTGGACATTACCGAAGGTAACGCGCAACGAACTATTGGCATCCGGGTAGACCGGCAGATGTTGCGAATCCTTCCACGCGATCATCGCCTGCATATAGCGCGGACGCAGCTTTGACATCTCGCCGGCGCGGGCGTCGTCCTTGTCCTCGATCGCCTTCAGCTCCGGAGACAGCGCGCGTGCAAGCGCCAGCATGCTGTCGTCGCTTGCATCGATCGTCTTGGCATCGGCCTTGAACCACTTCATGCGGTCGTCGGTATTGCCCAGCTTGCTGCCGCTATAAAGTGCGCCAACCTTTGCGCTGATGGCCGATTCCGTATTGGCCGAACCCAGCCACTGGTCGAGCGCATGCAGCCGCTGGTCCTGGGGCAGCTTGATGTAACGCAGCAGACCATAGGTCAGCAATTGCTGATCGACGGCCGGATCGTAGCGACGCTCCATCTGCTTGAGCGCACCTTCGATCCGCACTTCATCGCGCTGCTGATATCCCGGTTCACGCTCGATATCGCTCTTCTGACGCTCATGCGACAGGCGTACCAGACGAAGCGCACTACCCAGTACCGACGTACGACGAATCAGGCTGATATCCAGATCACGCTCACGCGTGGACTGGTCGTCGGCGATCGCCTTGCGCAGTTTGCCGATATCGGCAGCGAGCGCCTCGTTCTCGGCACCGCCCTTGTCCTTCAGCCAGGTCTCGAGCTGAGCCTCTTGCTGACGCTTGACCGACACCGCATCGGCACGACGCAGCCCTTCGAGCTGCCCACCGAAATTCTTGAGATAGTTGTTGAGGCCCGCTTCCATGCTGGCGTATTTCACGCCGACATCCGGCCGGCTCTTGGCGGCGGTATCGATGATATTGAGCGTGTCCTGGTAAATCTTGATCTGTGTCGGATAGACCCAGTCGATCGAACTTTGCACTTCATCGGCGAGACGGTAACGATTGGTGCGGCCGGGATAGCCCACCACCATTACATAGTCTCCCGCCTCCACGCCCTGCGGATTGATCTTGAGCACGTGCTTGGGCTGATACGGCACGTTGTCTTTCGAATAAGTGGCCGACTTGCCGTCCTTGGAGACATAGGCACGCAGGTAACTGAAGTCGCCGGTATGACGCGGCCACATCCAGTTGTCGATATCGCCGCCGAACTTGCCGATCGATTCCGGCGGCGCGTAGACCAGGCGCACGTCCTTGATTTCCAGCTGCTTGATCAGCTGGTAGCTGAAGCCGCCATGGAAGGTGTAGACGTCGCAACGATAGCCTTCGCTCTCGCAGGCTTTAACTTGCTCCTTGATCGCCAGCTCGATCGCCTTATAGCGCTCCGCGCCGCTCATGTGATCGTTGAGCTTCGCGTTGATCTCCTTGGTGACGTCGCGAATTTCCTCGGTGACGAACACGCGCATATCCGGCGAGCCGGGCAGCTCCTCGGCCTTGGTCCTGGCGAGGAAGCCATCGACGATAAGGTTCTTCTGCGGCGTCGAGTTGTACTGCAAGGCACCGTAGCCGCAATGGTGATTAGTGACGATCAGGCCTTCGGGCGAAACGAACGAGGCCGTGCAACCACCCAGGCTGACGATCGCGCCCATGGGATAAGCCGTCAGATCGGTCAGGCTGTTTGGATCGAGTTTCAATCCATGCTGCTTCAGCGTCGCGGCGATGGTCGGCAACTGCGCGGGCTGCCACATGCCTTCGACGGCATGAGCCTGGGAAAAGAAAGCGACGGACAAAGCCGCGGCAAGAGCGAGACGACGCACTGGATTCTCCTTATCAGTGCCCGCAAGGGCGTGGGCATTTTGTTACAATATAACGTTTAGTCTGGACGTTGAGGCGGCCTGTGGGGATGTGCCGCAAGTCACGGGGTCAAACGAGGAGGATTGCGGCGGGATGGTCGCGACTGAAGTCGCGACGCGACCGTCAGCGCCCTACTTGCCCAAGCTCCTTCAGCAACCACGGCGCCGGATACACCTTGTCCATCAGCCAGCGCATATAGCGCAGGTCGACATGGATGGCGCGCTTGTAACGCGGGTCGTACATCCAGCTGGCGCTGACCGCTTCCCAGTTACTGTCGAAGTTGAGGCCCACCAGCTCACCGCGCGCGTTGATGACCGGCGAGCCCGAATTGCCACCGGTGGTATCCAGGTTGCTCAGGAAGTCGACCGGCATCGCGCCGGTTACCGGGTCGGCATAACCGGCGAAATCACCTTTGTGAATGGCATCGAGCAAAGGCTTGGGGGCATCGAATGGCGGCTTGCCGGTGTTTTTCTCGACGATGCCGTTGACGGTGGTGAGCGGTGCGTAAGTCACCGCGTCACGCGCTGCCAGCGGCGTGACCTTGCCGTAGCTCACACGCAACGTGGAGTTCGCGTCCGGATACACCGCGCGTCCCTGGCTGTGGCGAAATGCAATCAATGCCTTCATGTAATACGGACGCAGGCGCAGCAAGTCGCCTTCTCGTGTCTTGCGTTCGTCGTCCATGCGCAGCAACGCCGGCTGCAAGCTGCGCGCTGCCGCCAGCAAGACATCCTCCGATGTCCGTGCGCTTTCAGGTGTCGCCTGGAATGCCTGCAAGCGCGCAGCCTCGTCGCCCAGGTGCGTGCCGCCGTAGAGGCGATTCAATGCCTGCTCGAGTTCGGCCGGAGTCCGTCCAAATACCTGGTCGAACTCCGGAACATGCTGTGTCGCGGGTAATTGCTGATAACGCGTGAGCAACACGGTCAGCAGCGCCTTTTCCACCGTGGGATCGTAACGGCGGCTCACCTGTCGCAACTGGCCGGCGAACAGCTCTTCATCGCGTTGCTGGTAACCGCTTTCACGCTCGGCATCGGGCTTGGCGCGCTCGATCGCCAGACGCTCGATCGTCAATGCGCTGCGCATCAGTTGTGTCTGTGTTGCGATCAGACCAAGCAACAGATCGCGCTCACGCACGCTTTTGCCGTCGTCGATAAGCTTGGCAACGTGATCGATCTGCTTGCGATCGGCTGCACCATCGTGCTGTTTGCTGAGCCATTCGAGCATCGCCGCTTCATCGCCACCGCGGACGGCAACCGCATCGCTGCGCTCCAGCCCTTCCAGCTCGCCGCTGAAACGCTTGATGCTGTTCTTTAGCGATTGCAACTGTGCCGCATAGCGAATGCCGGCTTCATGATTGCGGCCGCCTTCGCTTTCGATCACACCTTGCAGTTGCTTGAGCACGGCGACCGAGGTCGGCAGGCGCCATTGGATCTGATCGGCAAACTCCTCGGCCATGCGGTGCCGATAGGTAATCCCCGGATAACCCGCCAGCATCACGTAATCGCCCTGCTGCACGCCTTCGCTGGCGATCTTCAGATGCGCCGGCGGGCGATAGGGTCGATTCTCTTTCGCATAGGCCGCCGGCTTGCCGTCGGGACCGACATAGGCGCGCAATACAGTGAAGTCACCGGCATGTCGCGGCCACACGAAGTTATCGATCTCATCGCCATAGTTGCCGATCGCACGCGGTGGCGCATAGACCAGCCGGATATCGCGCAGCTCCAGCTGTTTCACCAGATAGAAATCGGTGCCATAGAACATGTTGACTACGCTGCAACGCATGCCTTCTTCGCGTTCGCATTCGGCCACCAGTTGCTTGCCGGCCCGGTCGACCGCGTCGTAATACGCACGGCCCGTCTTGCCGTGGGCATCGGCCAGGACGCGTTCGGTCACCTTGTCGAAGCCGGTGGTGACACGCAGCCGGAAATCGGGGCTGGCAGGCAACTCCTGGCGGCGGTCGGCGGCGACATAGCCGCTTTCGATCAGGTCGCGCTGCGGCGTGCTGTTGTACTGAATGACACCAAAGGCCACATGGTGGTTGGTCAGCACCAGGCCCTCGTCGCTGACGAAGGCACCGGTGGCACCACCCACTTTCACCACCGCGCTCAACGGCGGCCGGGTCAGGTCGGCCAGATCGGATGGATTGCCCTCGAAACCGGCGGCCTTGAGCTGGCTGGCAATCTGCGGCAGCTGGGACGGCAGCCACATGCCTTCGTCGGCGCTGACCGGCGCATTCCAGCCCATCGCCACAGCGGCCGGCAGCAACAGTTTCTTCAAGCTCATCAGGTGTCTCTTTCTTTCAGCGCCCATCGCAGGAACCTGCGACCATAGAATGGACCGCCGTGCCAGGGCAACGCTGCACTGCACGAAAGCCGGTCGGCCGGGCAGGCCTTATAATCCCGCTTTTCCCAACCTCCCCCCGCCCATTCCCCCTGGGCCAGCCTGGATCGAACACATGCCGCAGATGATGAAAGCCCTGGTCAAGCGCAATCCCGAGCAGGGTATCTGGATGGAAGAAGTGCCGGTGCCGGAAGTCGGCCCGAACGAAGTGCTGATCAAGATGGAAAAAACCGCGATCTGCGGGACCGATCTGCATATCTACAAATGGGACGAATGGTCGCAGCGCACGATCAAGCCCGGCCTCACCATCGGCCACGAATTCGTCGGCCGCATCGTCGAGATCGGCCCCGGCGTCACCGGCTACAAGATTGGCGACCGCGTTTCGGCCGAAGGCCACATCGTCTGCGGCCATTGCCGCAACTGCCGCGCCGGTCGCCAGCACCTGTGCCCGAACACCGTCGGCATCGGCGTGAACCGCAATGGCGCATTCGCCGAATACATGACCATGCCGGCCTCGAACCTGTGGCCGATCCCGGACCAGATTCCGTCCGAGCTGGCCGCCTTCTTCGATCCCTATGGCAACGCCGCGCACTGCGCGCTGGAGTTCGACCTGATCGGTGAAGACGTGCTGATCACCGGCGCCGGCCCGATCGGCATCATCGCCGCCGGCATCGCCAAGCATGTGGGTGCGCGCAATGTCGTCGTCACCGACGTCAACGATTACCGACTCAAGCTTGCCGCCGATATGGGCGCCACGCGCGTGGTCAACGTGTCCAAGCAGTCGCTGAAGGAAACCGTCAAGGACCTGCACATCGAAGGCTTCGACGTCGGCCTGGAGATGAGCGGCAACCCGCGCGCCTTCAACGACATGCTCGAGTGCATGTACCACGGCGGCAAGGTCGCGATGCTCGGCATCATGCCGCGCGGCGCCGGCATCGACTGGGACAAGGTGATCTTCAAGGGCCTAACCCTGCAGGGCATCTACGGCCGCCGCATGTACGAGACCTGGTACAAGATGACCCAGATGGTGCTGACCGGCTTCCCACTGCAGAAGGTGTTGACGCACCAGATCGCCATCGACGATTTCCAGAAGGGCTTTGACCTGATGGATGCCGGCAATTGCGGCAAAGTGGTTTGCTCCTGGCATTGAGTTCCCTCTTCGCACTCTCCTCCAGCGGGCCTGGAGGAGAGTGCGCAAGCTGCACAACGGCAAAACTGCCGAATCCATCCTTGCCCCTCCCCCCTCCAACCTGAGTAAACTCCAGCCCAGGCAGGCCGGCAGTTCTCGGGACGTGTACGGCAGCATAGCCATACACCGTCGGCCCGCGATGTCAGCGGAGCATTGACCGTCATGAACGACCCCAAGGGCAACTCCCGCCTCGCGGCCGGCCGCGACCGCGCCGTCAAGCTCTATCGCTCGCACCGCTTGCGCAAGACCCTTCTGATTCTGCTTGGCCTGATCGTACTGTTTGGCGTACTTGGCTTCTTTGCCGCCCCGTCGCTGATCAAGAGCCAGTTGCAAAGCCGTGCGACGGCCATGCTCGGGCGACCGGTGACCGTCGATGCCATCCACCTGAATCCCTACACGCTGCGGCTAGAGCTGGACAAGCTGCATATCGGGGAAAAGGACGGCACTTCGCCCTTTGTCGATATCGACCAGATCGTGGTCAATGCGTCCTGGGCAGCGGTCTTCCGCCTGACCCCGGTGCTCGATGAGCTGACGGTGCAGCATCCACAGATTCACATCACCCGCACTGCGCCGCAGACATTCAATTTCAGCGATCTGCTCGATCGCTTCGCGGCAAAGCCGGGCGAGCCGCCCTCGCCACCCACGCGCTTCGCGCTGGCCAATATCAGCGTGCATAACGGCGACATCCAGTTCGACGACAAGGTGCTCAACGCAAAACATCGTGTCGACCAGTTGGAGCTGGGCATCCCTTTCATCGCGAATCTGCCCAGCCGCGTCGACGTCTATGTGCAGCCTCTGCTGGCCATGCGTGTGGACAATAGCCCGCTGCGCATCGACGGACAGACCAAGCCGTTTGCCGACAGCCGCGAATCGACGATCAACTTCAAGCTCGATCAGCTCGACCTGCCGCGCTATCTCAGCTATGTGCCGTCGAAGCTGCCGGTGGACATTCCCAGCGGCGTGCTGTCAGGCCAGCTGCAGCTACATTTCCTGACGACCAAGGACACATCGCAACTGCGGCTCGACGGCTCGCTGGCGATGGACAATTTCAAGCTGGCCAATCACGACAACACGCCACTGCTTGAGTTGGGCCGCGCCACCGCCACGCTCAACGATGTCGAGCCGTTGTCGTCGCGCTATCACCTGAGCACGCTCAGTCTCGAACGCGCTAACTTGCACTACACCAAGCTGCCCGGTGGCCACAGCAATTTCGATGCATTGACCGCCCCCGCGCCGCCAACCAATCCGCCGGCCAAGCCCACGCAGGTTCGCATCGACACGTTGAGCCTGGAGGGATCGCGACTGGACTATGCCGATCTGAGCGGCAAGACGCCGGCCCGGCTGGCGCTGGAAAATCTCCATGGCAGCTTGCGCGGCGTATCCACCGTCGCCGGCCCTGCCGGTAGCGTGGATATGGCCGGACAGATGGCCGGCGGTCAGATCGCCGCCAACGGCAAGATCGACCTGGTCGGCAATCATTATGTTGGCAAGGTCAGCCTGAAGCAGGTCGCGTTGGCCACCCTGGTGCCGCTGGCGCCGCCCATGCTCAATGGCGAAATCACCGACGGTGCGATCGATGCCGATGCGCAGCTGCAGGCCAGTTGGGGCAGCACGCTGAATGTACATATGGAACCGGCGCAGGCGAGCCTGAACCATTTTGCGCTGAGCCCGAAAGGCAACCGCACGACGCCGGTCGCCTGGCAAGGCATGCATGCGGATATCGCCAAGTTCGATATGGCCGGCGGCGAAGCGCGCCTGAACAGCCTGACCCTGAGCGGCTTGAAGGTGGATGTTCGGCGCCTGCGCAACGGCAGCTTCGATCTGGCCAGCCTGATGCTGCCCAGCAAGCCGGCGCCGCGCGGGGCAGCGGCATCGCCCTCGTTCCATTGGAGCGTGGCGCACTTCGGGCTGGACGATGGCACGGTCAACTTCAAGGACGACAACGCTAGCGGCAAAAAAGCGGCGCTGGCGATCAAGGCAAGCAAATTCGGCGTGGACGGCCTGTCCGACAATATGCGTCAGCCACTCAAGCTCGATTTGAACGGCGGCATCGGCAAAGGCACGTACAACGTCATCGGCACGGTCAAGCCCGAGCCGCTGGATGCCGATCTGCGCGTCAAGACGACACGCCTGGATATCGCGCAGTTCGAGTCGTTGATCAGCGTGCCATTGAACGTGCGTATCGTCAGCGCGCAGCTGGGACTCAATGGGCATGTCCGTTACGCCGATCGCGGCAAGCAGCCGGCACGTATCGCTTATCAGGGTCAGGCGACCCTCGGCCGCGTACGCGTGCTGGACAAGGCGACCGACGATGAATTTCTGCGCTGGAACAGCCTGACCGCATCGGGCATGAATGTACGCATGGGCGAAGGTGCGCCACATGTGAACATCGGCGCCTTGTCGCTCAGCGATTTCTACGCGCGCGTCATCATCAACGCGACCGGGCGCATCAATCTGCAAGACGTCGTAGCCAATCCCGCCGAAGCCACGCCGGTCTCCGTCACGCGCGCGCAGGATGGTTCGACGCCCGCACCCGCGCCAGCCGCCAGCACCGCGCAAACAGCGCAGATCGCACCCGCACCCGCCTCATCCGCGCCTGCTGGCCCACCGCCGGAGATTCAGGTCGGCCAGGTCACCGTGTCGCGCGGCCAGCTCAACTACACCGACAATTTCATCAAGCCGAACTACACCGCCAATATCACCCAGCTCGAAGGCAAGGTCGGTGCGTTCGGCACCACCGCCGGTGGTCCGCCGGCGGATCTGAATTTGAACGGCCAGCTCGACGATAACGCGCCTGTGGATATCGCAGGCTCGATCAATCCGCTGGCACCGGTTGCTTTCCTGGACATCAAGGCCAAGGCCGACGGCGTCGAACTGACTCACCTCTCGCCCTACTCCGGCAAGTACGCCGGCTATCCGATCACCAAGGGGCGACTCAACGTCGATGTGCATTACCTGCTCGATCAGGGCAAATTGACCGCCGACAATCACATCTTCATCGACCAGCTCACCTTCGGCGACCGCATCGAAGGTCCCGGCGTAAGTCACTTGCCGGTCAAGCTTGCGGTTGCTCTACTGAAAGACTCGCAAGGCCGTATCGATGTACACGTACCGGTATCGGGCTCGTTGAACGATCCCAAATTCAGTGTCGGCGGTTTGATCTGGCGCGCCATCGTCAACCTGATCGCCAAGGCCGCAACCGCACCGTTCAAACTATTGGCCTCGGCATTCGGCGGTGGCGGCAACGGCGGGCAGGATCTGGGCTACGTGGAATTTGCCCCCGGATCGAGCGTACTGACAGCCGACAGCACGTCGCGGCTGGAAAAAATCGTCAAGGTCCTGAACGACAAGTCGTCGCTCAACCTGGACATCATCGGCCGCGAAGATCCGGCCTATGACGAAAAAGGCCTGCGCCACGAGATGGTCGAGGACCTGATTCGCCATGAAGCGGGCAACGATGAAGACAACGCCGATCCGGCCAAGGCAAAGATGACGCCCGAAGATCGCGATCATTATCTGGAAAAAGCGTACAAGCACGCCAAGTTCAAGAAGGAACGCAATCTGGTCGGGTTGACCAAGTCGCAGCCACCGGAAGAAATGCAGAAACTGCTGGAAGAAAACATGCCGGTCGACCAGGATGCCCTGCGTCATCTGGCGGAGCGGCGCGCGGATGTGGTGCGTCAGTGGCTGCGCGGCAAAGTGCCCGATAGCCGCGTCTTCGTTTCGGCGCCCAAGGTCGATGCCAAGGGCATCGATGATGGCGGCAAGACGACGCGTGTGGATTTTGGCCTTCACTAGCGCCGCGCAATGATGGCCCGGGAGTGGCAAGAGCCACTCCCCATGGGCGCCGAAAAGTTCGACAATCGGGTTCTTCCCCGCCAAGAACCCAAGCCCATGACTTATCCCGGCCAGGACCGCTACACCAGCGAACTGCAATCCATCCGCGAACAAGGCCTGTTCAAGGCCGAGCGCATCATCACCTCGCCGCAGTCGGCTGAAATCCGCCTCGATAGCGGCAAGCAGGTGCTGAACTTCTGCGCCAACAACTACCTGGGTCTGGCCGATCATCCGGACGTGATCCAGGCCGCCAAGGATGCGCTCGATACCCACGGCTTCGGCATGGCCTCGGTGCGCTTCATCTGCGGCACACAGGATCTGCACAAGGAACTGGAAAAGAAGATCGCCGAGTTCTTCGGCACCGAAGACACGATTCTCTACGCCGCATGCTTCGACGCGAACGGTGGTCTGTTCGAACCGCTGCTCGGTGAAGAAGACGCGATCATTTCCGACGCGCTGAACCACGCCTCGATCATCGATGGCATTCGTCTGTGCAAGGCCAAGCGGTTCCGCTATGGCAACTGCGACATGGCGGATCTGGAAAAGCAGTTGCAGGCCGCCGACGCTGCCGGCGCCCGCACCAAGTTGATCACCAGCGACGGCGCGTTCTCGATGGACGGCTTCATTGCCCCGCTCGACAAGATCACCGCCTTGGCCAAACAGTACGGCGCGCTCGTGCATATCGACGAATGCCATTGCACCGGCTTCCTCGGCGACACCGGCCGTGGCTCGGCCGAAGTGAACGGCGTGATGGATAAGATCGACATCTTCACCGGCACCCTGGGCAAGGCCCTGGGCGGCGCGCTGGGCGGTTTTACGACGGGCCGCGCCGAAGTGATCGAGATGCTGCGCCAACGTTCGCGCCCTTATCTGTTCTCCAACTCGCTGCCACCGCATGTCGTCGCCGCCGCGATCAAGGTCTTCGACATGCTTGCCGGGGCAGGCGACTTGCGCGATCGCGTCAAGGAAAACACGCGTTATTTCCGCGAGCAGATGACCAAGGCAGGCTTCGATATCAAGCCAGGCGTGCACCCCATCGTGCCGGTCATGGTCTATGACGCCAAGAAAGCCCAGGCCATGGCGACCGAACTGCTGGAAGAAGGCATCTACGTCACCGGATTCTTCTATCCGGTGGTTCCGCAGGGACAGGCGCGTATTCGCACGCAGATGAGCGCGGCGCATACGCGCGAGCATCTGGATCGGGCCATCGCCGCATTCACCAAGGTCGGCAAGAAGCTCGGCATCATCGGCTGATCGACATCAGTGGCCCCTCGAGTGCGAGGGGCTACTGCAGTGCTGGCGCGCGCGTACAAGCCAGCGGCACGATTCACGGAAGATTGCTCAGTTCCTCCCGATAGGTCCAGGTTTCACTCTGCACATCGCTGACAGCCGCTGCATAGTCCGCCAATGCCGTCGAATCGGTCGCCAGCAGATCAGCGATGCTTCGATGAAAGCGGTCATAGCTCGCCCAGTCCGCTCGCGCAATCTGCAGGACATAGGTCGATTGCGTGCCGCCGACCACCAGGCGATACCAGGTGTGAGGCGGCGCATCGGGCGTGTTTTCCAAAGCGTGTCGAGCCACGTGCAAGGCGGCCTCGAAGCGCGCCTCGGTGCCGGGCCGCACGCGATAAGTAAGCACCTGCATGTTCGCGCTCGGCTGACGCGACTCCAGCGGTGTACGAAAGCTGACATCGCGCAGCAACAGGTAGGTTTCCTGCGCCATCGGTGTCGAATAGGGCGCCACGTTCTGCTGGAAGTTCTTGCCGTCGTCGGCAACGTCAACGCGGTGATCGAACGCGGCGAACGGCTCGCCTACGTTTGCATCGACGAATTGCCCTGCCCGCGCACCGTTGTCGATCATCCAGCCGTACCAGACCAGGCGATCGTGATGCACCCGATGCCAGGCCAGGTGCTGGCGGTAACCCGCTTCGAACTTTGCCTGCATCCCTTCACTCAGGCGGTAATAGTAGAAATGTGCCGCATCTCTGGCCGTCTGAGCATGTGCCTGGAAGGAAACGACCAGGGCCACGCCGGCCAGCCATGCACCGGAAAACCGTCGAATCGATGCCATATCTACCCTTTTTGGGAACTGTGCGGATGCACGGCGCGATTGTCGGCTTGAGATAGGCACCGCGCTATGCGAATCTTTTTCATCGGAGGCATGATTTCTTTTTAAGTTGGATTCCCTCCCTCGTCGGAGCGCGCCTTACGCATGAACGTGGAGCTGCGATACCTGCACGCCTTCCGCACCGTCTGCGAAGCCGGCGGCCTGCGCGCGGCAGCGACGGTCATGCATCGCACCGAACAGTCTGTGAGCTACCAGCTGCGTCGGCTGGAGGAAAGCCTGGGCATGCCGCTGTTCGAACGACGCGGCGGCCGACTGCAGCCGAACGCCGCCGGATTGCGCCTGCTCGATTTCTGCCGAGGCATGCAGCACGACTGGGAGCGCCTGCACGATGAAATGCGCGATGCCACACTGACCACCGACCCGCTACGTATTTCGGCGGTCAGCGGTTACGGTCGTTATGTGGTGCTGCCGCTGTTCCGCGATGGCCCGCTCGCCGACTTGCCGATCCGCTTGCACTATCCGACCGCCGAAGGCGTGCTGCGCAATGTAGAGAGCGGCGACAGCCATCTCGGTTTCGTGTATGTACGCCAGCCCCATGCAAAGCTGCAGCACATCCCGGTCGATCGTGAGGAAATCGTGCTGATTGCTCCGGCCAGCCGGGCACCGCCCGTACTGGACGCCGCCTCACTGCTCAACGAGAGCTTCATTACCTACGACGAAAGCGATTTTGTCTTTGCCACCTGGTTCAAGCAGGTGCTGGACATCGAGCTACCGCAGTTGTCAGCCACCGCGCATTTCGAAGAACTGGAAGAAGTGCTGGCCTGGGTTGCAGACGGACGCGGCCTGTCGATCGTGCCGGCGGTCTGTCTCTTGGAATCGCCTCCGTCGAGCGACTACGTCATCGTGCGCAAAATGGATACGCCCTGCCTCAATACGATCTATGCCGTGTTGCATCGAGACCGCACGCACCCATTGATCGGACCGATGCTGGATGCGTTGCAGGTGGTGGCCGCCGAACGCTTTCAGCCAGACGACAGCGACGCGACTTCGGAAGGCTCCAGGTAACGCCACTGCCCCTTGGGCAAATCCCCCAATGCCAGCGGGCCGATCGCGATACGGATCAGACGCAGCACACTGATGCGCTGCGCCTCGAGCAGGCGGCGGATATGCCGGTTGCGGCCTTCGTCCAGCACGATCTCCAGCCACGCATTCTTTTCGCCCTGACGCAACACATCGACTCGCTTGGCAGCCAGGCGCTCGCCGTCGCTTACCGTCCCGGTGATCAATTGTGCAAGCAGTTCTGGCGTGGGCAGGCAGTCGATCTGCACGTGGTACAGCTTGTCGACGTGCTCAACGGGGTCGGTCAGGCGCGCGGCCCAGACGCTGTCGTTGCTCAAGAGCAGCAGTCCTTCGCTGGCGCGATCGAGCCGCCCCACCGGACCCAACCAGGGTAAGCCGGCATCCTTGAGCAGGTCGTAGACGGTATCGCGACCTCGCTCGTCGGAAGCACTCACCACGATGCCGCGCGGCTTGTTGAGTGCGATATAGATGCGTTTCGCAGCCATCGCCGGCTGGCCGTCCAGGCAGATGCGCTGGCGCTCCGCATCCGTCGGTTGTTCCGGGTTGCGCACCACACGGCCATCAACGGTGACCCGTCCCTCGCGCACCGCCTGCTCGGCCTGGCTGCGCGAACATACGCCAAGCTTGCTCAGCACGCGAGCAAGGCCGTGGCGAGGTGCGGCTGGGCGGAGAGAACGCGATGAGGGGCGAATCGGCATAGGTGAAGATTTTAGCGGCAACCGCACGCACGATGATGTTGCTGCGGGACGGTCGCGACTGAAGTCGCGACCCAACGCCCCCAAAAGAAAAGCCCGGCTTTCGCCGGGCTTCTCGGTGCTGCTTTACACCAGATCGATTACTGCTGAACCTGCAGCTCGGTGCGGCGGTTACGCGCGCGGCCGGCATCGGTAGCATTGGTGTCGATCGGGTCGTTCTTGCCATGGCCGATCGGGCCTTCCAGACGGCTCGCGTCGATACCGTGCGAGGTCAGGTAGTCGTACACGATCTGTGCGCGACGCTCCGACAGCTTCTGGTTGTACGCGTCCTTACCCACGCCGTCGGTGTAACCAGCAACGGTCACGTGGACCTGCGGGTAACGCTGCAGCGTGTCGACAGCCTGATCCAGGATCGCGATCGAGTCAGCGGTCGGCTCGGCCAGGGCCTTACCAATTTCAGCCGCCTTCACGTGGCCGATCTTCGGGTAGTCGAACTTGAAGTTCACGCCGCGCAGGTCGATCACGACCTTCTGCGGGCAACCGTCCGGACCGACGATCGTACCGGCCGGGGTGTTCGGGCACTTGTCGTCGCAATCGTTCACGCCGTCGCCGTCGCTATCGAGCTTCGAGCAATCCGGCGCAGCCGGCGGCGGGGCAGCGGCCGGAGCCGGGGCAGCAGCCGGTTCGCCAAAGCGCGACACGATGCTCAGGCCCAGGAACCAGTCACCGTAGCCGTCCTGCGCGCGGGCGCTGTTGGTTTCGGTCTGCGACTTGTCGTCCCAGTCATAACGGTAGCCAGCTTCGACGCGGATGTCGGAGCTGTCGGTGATCGTCTTGGACACGCCCACGCCCAGCTCGGCGGCCGGCGACCAGCCCTTGTCACCACGGTCGTGGTGGTAGCTGCCCATGATGCCGCCCAGGATGTACGGACGGAACGAGTTCCAATCACCGAAGTACCAGCGACCGGTCACACCGTAGTTGTTGTTCGACCAGTTGCCGCCACCGACGGCGCCATCACGGTCGCGCTTGGTGCGGTCGATGAACAGGTCGATCGACGCGTTCGGCGAGATGAAGCGGCCAACGCCCAGACCGTAGTAAACCTGACGGCTGTTGGTGTTGCGATCGGTATCGTTGTAGTAGCCGCCAACGGTCGGCGCGATGTACCAGCGGCCGTCATAGCTTGGCGTGCTCGAAGCTGCTTGGTCCTGCGCGTGAACGGCACCTACGCCGCCCAGGGCCAGGGCAATCAGAAAATACAAGCCCTTACGATTCATCAGGTGTCTCCTCGATTATTGGTTTTCGCGTCCGTTCCACCCCAGACGGAAATCGCGCGTCAGAACTCATTTCGACATCAGGAACTATGTTGTCCCTTGCTTGGCGTCCTTACAGCAAGCGGGGCGGAGTGTAGCAAAACCGTTAAGGCGTGGACACGCCCCGTTCGTTGAATAATGCATCAAATTAAACTTTTTGGTGAGCTTTCGTTCAGGCAAGGATCGCACAACCATGCGCTTTACGCGGCCTTCACACGATTGGTGCATCGCAAAATAACACGATGGCGGCGGCCCTCTTTTCGACCCCATGACGGGCACCGGTAGCTCCCCCAAAACCCCAAAAGAAAAGCCCGGCTTTCGCCGGGCTTCTCGGTGCTGCTTTACACCAGATCGATTACTGCTGAACCTGCAGCTCGGTGCGGCGGTTACGCGCGCGGCCGGCATCGGTAGCATTGGTGTCGATCGGGTCGTTCTTGCCGTGGCCAATCGGGCCTTCCAGACGGCTCGCGTCGATACCGTGCGAGGTCAGGTAGTCGTACACGATCTGTGCGCGACGCTCCGACAGCTTCTGGTTGTACGCGTCCTTACCCACGCCGTCGGTGTAACCAGCAACGGTCACGTGGACCTGCGGGTAACGCTGCAGCGTGTCGACAGCCTGATCCAGGATCGCGATCGAGTCAGCGGTCGGCTCGGCCAGGGCCTTACCAATTTCAGCCGCCTTCACGTGGCCGATCTTCGGGTAGTCGAACTTGAAGTTCACGCCGCGCAGGTCGATCACGACCTTCTGCGGGCAACCGTCCGGACCGACGATCGTACCGGCCGGGGTGTTCGGGCACTTGTCGTCGCAATCGTTCACGCCGTCGCCGTCGCTATCGAGCTTCGAGCAATCCGGCGCAGCCGGCGGCGGGGCAGCGGCCGGAGCCGGGGCAGCAGCCGGTTCGCCAAAGCGCGACACGATGCTCAGGCCCAGGAACCAGTCACCGTAGCCGTCCTGCGCGCGGGCGCTGTTGGTTTCGGTCTGCGACTTGTCGTCCCAGTCATAACGGTAGCCAGCTTCGACGCGGATGTCGGAGCTGTCGGTGATCGTCTTGGACACGCCCACGCCCAGCTCGGCGGCCGGCGACCAGCCCTTGTCACCACGGTCGTGGTGGTAGCTGCCCATGATGCCGCCCAGGATGTACGGACGGAACGAGTTCCAATCACCGAAGTACCAGCGACCGGTCACACCGTAGTTGTTGTTCGACCAGTTGCCGCCACCGACGGCGCCATCACGGTCGCGCTTGGTGCGGTCGATGAACAGGTCGATCGACGCGTTCGGCGAGATGAAGCGGCCGACGCCCAGACCGTAGTAAACCTGACGGCTGTTGGTGTTGCGATCGGTATCGTTGTAGTAGCCGCCAACGGTCGGCGCGATGTACCAGCGGCCGTCGTAGCTCGGCGTGCTCGAAGCCGCCTGATCCTGTGCATGAGCGGCGCCAACGCCACCCAGAGCCAGGGCGATCAGAAAATACAGGCCCTTACGATTCATTGGATATCTCCTTTCTTGGTTTTTCTTCGTATGCGCTTCGGGGCACCTGGCGCTCGCATCGATTTAACGCGGCACGCAGAGCGGGGATTACTTGGATCCAGTACGGGCGCCGGCAGTTTAGCAAAAACTAAACATTTAGGGATTTACCAGACGCGCCCGTTCAGTTTCGGCTCACATCGATTTAAACCGCAAAAAGCGTCATGAAATCGTGAATGGGCATGGCATCGAGCTTGGCCGGATCCTGGGTGGCCTCGAGGATCGCCTTGACCTTATGGGCCGGCAGGTGACCACGCATAGCCGCCTCGAACTTCTTCAGCAGCACCGGAATGCCTTCGCCGCGACGGTTGCGGTGGCCGATCGGGAAGTCGATCGAGACCTTCTCCGTGCTGGTGCCGTCCTTGAAGAACACCTGCACCGAGTTGCCGATGTAGCGCTTGTCGGGATCGAAGTAGTCCTTGGTGAACTGCGGGTTCTCGCGCACTTCCATCTTGTCGCGCAGTGCATCGATACGCGGGTCGGCGGCGACGTCGTCGTTGTAGTCGTCCGCGGTCAGGCGACCGAAGATCAGCGGCACGGCCACCATGTACTGGATGCAGTGATCGCGATCGGCGTAGTTGGCCAGCGGACCGGTCTTGTCGATGATGCGGCAACCCGCTTCCTGGGTCTCCAGGACGATCTTTTCGATCTGGTCGAGCTTGCCGGCGACCTGGCCGTGCAGTTGCATCGCGCACTCCACCGCCGTCTGGGCGTGGAATTCCGCCGGGAAGCTGATCTTGAACAGCACGTTCTCCATCACGTAGCTGCCGAACGGGCGCTCGAACTCGAACGCGTTGCCTTTGAAGGCGACGTCGTAATAGCCCCAGGTCTTGGCCGACAGCGCGGACGGATAACCCACCACGCCGCGATACACGGCATTGATGGCGTGCGTGACGGCACGACGGCAGGCATCACCGGCAGCCCAGCTCTTGCGCGGACCGGTGTTGGGCGCGTGGCGGTAAGTACGCAGCGCACCGTTGTCGATCCAGCTATGCGACACGGCGGTGGTGATCTGCTCCTTGTCGCCGCCAAGCATCGCGGTGGCGACGGCCGTCGAGGCCAGGCGCACCAGGATGACGTGATCCTGACCGACGCGGTTGAAGCTGTTCTTGAGCGCGTAGCAGCCCTGGATCTCGTGGGCCTTGATCGCGTAGGTCAGCACGTCGCGCACGGTCAGCGCCTTGCCGCCTTCACGCTCGGCCTTGCGGCTCAAGTAATCGGCCACGGCCAGGATGCTGCCGAGGTTATCCGACGGATGACCCCACTCGGCCGCCAGCCAGGTGTCGTTGAAATCGAGCCAGCGGATCTGCGTACCGATGGCGAACGCGGCCTGCACCGGGTCGAGCTCGTGGCTGGTACCAGGCACGCGTGCGCCGCCGACCATGTTCGCGCCCGGGACGACCGGCCCCAGATGCTTCACGCATTCGGGAAACTTCATCGCCAACATCGACGTGCCCAGCGAGTCGAGCAGCATGTAGCGCGCCGTGTCGTAAGCCTCCTTCGAGTCGATCTTGTAGTCGACCACGTAGTTGGCGATGTCGACCATCGGCTGGTCGGGATCGGGACGCTTGGCGGAACGGATGTCGTGCGCACTCATGGGGCGAGTCTCGTCGAGAGGAAAACGCCCATTCTAGCCGGAGGGGCCTGGCCAGGGCACGTCGTGACGCAGCACGCTACCGCCCTTCCCCTCCCACCTGTACAATCCGCGCCGTACTTACATCCCAAAGGGGAGTAGTTCCGGGCAGCTGGCTCATCTTGGGCAAGCACCTGTGTGGCGATCGTCATCACGAGCGGACACTCCGCTCCGGGCGCCACGGCGGCACTGGCTGCGAACGAGACTTTTGCGATGACCGCAGGCCGCGCGCGCCTGCCGTCGTCGCATGAGTCAAGCGCGCAAGGAAACCCGCATGGAACTGACCGGTACCGATTTTCTCTCCAGCCTCCTGGCGATCATCCTGCTCGACCTCGTGCTTGCGGGCGATAACGCGATCGTGATCGCGCTGGCCGCACGCAATCTTCCCAAGCAGCTGCAAAAGAAGGCCGTGTTCTGGGGCACCTTCGGCGCCGTCGCGGTGCGTGTCGCCTTGACCGCTGTGGTCGTTTATTTGCTCAAGCTGCCGGGCCTGATGCTGGCCGGCGGCCTGCTGCTCTTGCCGATCGCGTGGAAGCTGTTGAAAACCGAGGACGGCAACGATCATCACATCAATCCGGCCGGCAACTTCTGGGCGGCGCTGCGCACGATCATCGTTGCCGATGCCTTGATGGGCCTGGACAACGTGTTGGCAATCGCCGGCGCGTCGAGCGGGCATATGGGGCTGGTGATCATCGGCCTGGCGATCAGCGTGCCGCTGGTGGTGTGGGGCTCGACGCTGATCCTCAAGCTGATCGAACGCTTTCCGATCATCATCTATATCGGCGCTGCGGCGATTGCATGGACCGCAGCGCGCATGATCGCTCACGACCATCTGATATCGGCTTGGTTCGACGCGCGCGAGTGGATGAAGTACGTGCTGGACGTATTGCTGGTTGCGCTGGTGTGCGGCGGTGGCTGGTGGATGCAGAAGCGCAGGATTGTTAGAGCAGGAGTGTGTGGAGAGGAGTGAGAAGTGAGTGATCAAGGAGCCGAACGCGGGGGCGAGCCGCTCTCACTCCTCACTCCTGAACACTCACTCCTGCTCTTAATACATCATCGGCACGCGCACCGTCACCGTCGCATCCGGGGTGTCGCGCGTCACGCCGACACCCAGGGTGAAGTTGACCGTGCGCTTGGGGTTGAAGCGATACGAACCGCCGATCAATAGCGTGCCCAGTACCGACTTGGCCGAACCAGGCACCGTCTGATTGTTCTGCTTGGTGGTGCCGATAAAGCTCTGGTCGTAGCCGATGCTGAAAGAGGCCTTCTCGTTCAAGGCCAGACCCATGCCGATGCTGACATCGACGATATCGCCCAGCTTTACTTTGCCCAGATTTTCCTTGCCGGCAAGCACCAGATTGCGTGTGACGTTGTCGCGCGGGAAATTGTGCAGGTAGCTCAGGTTACCGAAGAACACCACCGGGTCAGACGGATAGAGCCAGGTCACGCCCGGCTGCAGGGAATAGAAGCCCGATCCGGTCGGCGATTGCAGCGGCAGTCCGGTGCCGGTCGCATTCTGCACGCAGCGCGTCACGCAATCGGTCGTCACTTCGAAGGGGTCGGTGCCGGTGCGCGATTTGAAACGCAACCACGCGATGTAATAAGCCTTGTCCGCGCCGCCGTCGTTGACCTGATAACGCGCGGTGGCTTCGACGTCGCCGATGCCGTGACCGCTGGTAGTGAATACATTGTCTTGCGCCGTGCCGGTAAATATCTCGCGACTGATCGTGTCGGTGTGCGCGTAGACATACGGCACACGCACCTCCACTTCCAACCGATTGGTGATGCCGTAGCGCGCTGCGACAGCGCCTGTCTGCGTCGTAGTCTTGACCTGGCGGGCATCGATCAAGCCGATAAGAATCGCCGGAATCACCGTATAGCCCACCAGCGCGACGCGGTCGGCCGAGGAATAACCGAACTGGTAAGACGGCTCGACCACCAGCTTGCCACGCGGCGTCAGCACACCGGGCTGATCGAAGATGGGCGCCACCTCCGGAGGGCGATCGTCGTGCTGCGGCGCCTGACCGACAGGCTGCCTGGTGTCGTCGGTAGCGGCATCGGCGGCGGCTATCGCGTCAGCGGCGGGCATTGGCAGTGCCGAGGCGCGACTGCCGCCCGCGGCGATATTGCCGGCGCGTTGCTTGTCGAGCACATCCATGCCGACTGCATGGCGCAATGCGCGATAGTCCGCCTCCTGCTTGGCCAGTTCGCGTTGCATCGCGGCCAATTGTTCGAGCTGCGCATCGATCTTGTCGCGCATCTCGTCGATATGCTGACCCTGCTCGGAAATGCGCTGGCGCACGTCGGGCGCCGGCTGGACGTCATCGGGCGTCTGCTGTGCGACGACGGCGCCGCTCAGTATGCCCAGGCTAGCCAGACATCCGACTGCACACTGCTTTTTCCATGATCCCTGTGCCATCGACGTTCCCCCAAAGTCCAAGCCTCAATGTCCCTGCGAACCGATCAATGCCGATTGCAGGCTGTCTTGCAGTCCCATGGCGCGAAACAGATTCAGGCTATTGGTGCCCACATTGAGCGTGGTCAGTGCCTGGATCTGCTGATTGTTCAAGGTGTTCTGGATGATCGTTGCCCCGCGCGCCTGGCTCAGCGTCGATGGGTCGACGCTGTTGCCGGGACCGTTCTGCACCAGGTTGGCCGTATTCATCACCGCTGCCAGCGCTGTCGCCTGAGCGCTGCTGATGTGACTGATGTCGGGGATGTTGATGCTGGTACTGGTGACCAGGTTTCCGTTGATATAGACCGCGCGGTCGATGCCCAGCGATGCCACGATGCCGCTGCCCAGATCGAAGCCGCCACGCATTTGCTCAAGGCGCTGGTCGCTGACCGGCTGCCAATATCCGATGCCATCGGCTGCGAACACCGCCTGGCTTGCAAGGCTGAGAACGATTCCGATAATCAATGTGCGCTGGAAGGTCATGACGTCATCGCCTAGATATCGCCCGGACCGCGTTTGGGGATGGTGATCCGATCAAGCCCGCTGCGATCGATGCTCAGGCCCAGCGGTGCCATCGGCACGACGCGCCAGTCCTTCGCGCTGTTGAATACCGCCTGATTGCGGCGGTTGTGAATCACAAAGACCAAGCCGTTCTTCCAGCTCGCCTCGAACTGAGCGATCGGCACCGAACGCGTGCCAAGCGCCGGATCACCGATCAATACACGCCCATCGCGCACGCCCTTGATCACCACGAAATGGTGATAGCCGCGCTCGTCGACCAGCGCGATCGCGGGGAGGTTTTCTTCTTCCAGCTTCTCCAGCGGCACCTGGAACCCATCGGCGTCGAAGCCGTTGGCCGCAAGGAACATCTTGATGTCCAGCAGCGAGAAACCTTCCTTGTTGATCTTGGAACGGTCGCCGTGCGCATACATTTGCGCAAACGCGGTTTCTTCGTTGACCGGATAACCGTATTGATAGGTCAGCAGCGTCGCTACCGCCGCCGAGCCGCAGCTGAAGTCGTACTTCTGCCGCACCGTGTTCTTGAAGCGCGCTTCTTTCAGACTGGTGATGTGCAGGCGATAGCCCTCGCCCTGCACACCGGTCAGATCCACCGCAGCGGCGCACAGCGGCGCCAGCAGCAGGACCAATCCGCAGCATAGAGCGCGCCTCTTCATCACGGCTGGAACTGCACGTTGAGAATAGTGGCGTTTTGGATAAGAACGTTGTTACCGGTGTTCTGGATAACCATCGGTATGCCCGTGGCACCGCTGAACGAGCCGGATGAAATATCGTTGAGCCCGGTTGCCACATTGGTATCGACATTGTTGCTGACCGTGCCGGTCAGGGTCATGTTCGACGTGACATTGGTTCCGCCGCTCAGCTTCGCCAGGGCGTTGCTGTCGATGCTGCGGCCAAAGCCGGCGACATCGTGGGCGTCTGTCGATTGCGGTGGATCGGACGCTAACGCGCCGACGCTAACGCAAGCGCAGAGAAGGCCGAGCAGATATCGATGGGATCGCATGGCGTGTACTCCCTCATTCGCCGCAACGATCGAGGGGCGCTTGCGCGCCCCCCGATGTCGTTAGCGATCTTATGGACCGACGTTGAGATTGGCCTGCACGTTTACGCTTTGCTGGATCAGCGAGCCAAGGCCGCTGTTCTGAGCAATGACGCTTACGCCTGCCGCCGCCGCTGCCGCACTGTCCATGGTGTTGGACATGTTGAACGTGCCTGCATCGGCCATGGCCGAGCCACCCGCCGCGCCTGCACCACCGGCACCACCAGACCCCGCACCGCCCATGCCTTCGGCACCTGCACCGCCGGCACCACCAGCTCCGCCGGTACTCGCCGACGAACCACTGGTACCGCCAGTCGCGGTTGAAGCACCGCTGCTTGCCGTCGACGCGCCACCTGTGCCCGCACCGCCTGCCCAGGTTGCCGCACCCGTCGTTGCGGTACCGTTGCCGGCACCACGTTGATGGTTGCGTGCGTTGCCGCTGTCACCGTTGCTGTTTCCACCGGATGCCGCACTGAGTGCGCCGGTGTCGCCGCTGGCACTATCGGCATCGCCTACTGCGCCGCTGTGCGAACGCGCGTTACCGCCATCGCCGCCTGAGCCACCACGGCCACCGGTGCCGTCGCCGCCATAACCACGACCGCCCGCGCCGCCGTTGCCACCGCTGGCGTCACCCGTATTGCGAGCAACGTTGCCGATATCGTGGATGCGGATATCGGTAACGGTACCGTCGAGCGTGCTGGTTGCGATGGCGTTACTGGTATTGAACGAGCTGGCGACCGACGAGGTCGCGGTTCCTCCGTTATTGGCCGCTGCGCTGCCCAGTCCATTGGCATACGCGTCGGCAGTCACGCTTGAATGGCGCTGTGCGCTGGGTCCGGCTCCGCCGGTCTGCGTATCATCCGCCAAGGCCGGAAGTGCAAATCCCAGTCCGAGGCATACGGCTGTTACAAGTAGAGTCTTGCGCATGATTGGGTCTCCGTGAACGATGCGGTAACCCCCTGTTTGTCTTTCGTTGCAGCGCTCACGTCTTGCAGCTTGTGTGCCATGTCGCAGGGACGGCGCGACTCTACAAATAATCAATATAAATCAATCAATTGAATCATATCCCAGCCATTCAACGGCATCTCGTTCAGCCGTTTGGACGGCCGAGTGATACGTGGCTGTTACATAGGTATGCCTGATCGACGGGGTATTCAGGTTGCAGTGCATGTCATGTCGTGATGGATTTCATGCACTTGGAACGCACTACTCGACACGAGCGCGCAAACTCAGGGCACGTGTATCGCACGTGTTACACCTGTCCGGTCGTTTCTTCAGCTTGGGTTTTGAGTACAAGCTGATGCCGGTCGCGACTGACTCGGGACAAAAGAAAAGGCAGGGGCGATAACGCCCCTGCCTGTCAACACATCACCTAAAACTCAGCGTTTTTCGATCGGCACGTAAGCCAGATCATCCGGGCCCGTGTAGTTCGCGCTCGGACGAATGATCTTGCCGTCCTCGCGCTGTTCGATCACATGCGCACTCCAACCGGACGTGCGGGCAATGACGAACAGCGGTGTGAACATCGCCGTGGGCACGCCCATCATGTGATACGCGCTGGCCGAGTACCAGTCGAGGTTCGGGAACATCTTCTTGAGGTCCCACATCAGCTTCTCGATACGCTCGGACACGTCGAACAGGGTCGGATTGCCGCCGTCGGTGCACAGCTTGCGCGAGATCTCCTTGATAATCTCGTTGCGCGGATCGGACACGGTGTAAACCGGATGACCGAAGCCGATGATGATTTCCTTGCGCTCCACACGGGCGCGGATATCCGCCTCTGCATCGGCCGCATTGCGATAGCGCGCGATGATTTCCATCGCTACTTCGTTGGCACCGCCGTGCTTGGGGCCACGCAGCGCACCGATCGCACCGGTGATTGCGGAATAGATGTCCGAGCCGGTACCGGCGATGACGCGTGCAGTAAAGGTCGAAGCGTTGAACTCATGCTCGGCATACAGCACCAGCGACTTGTCCAAGGCCTGCGCATGCAGCTCGCTGGGCTTCTTGCCATGCAACAGGTGCAGGAAATGGGCCGCGATCGACTCGTCCTCGGTCACCGTCTCGATGCGCTTGCCGTTGTGGCTGAAGTGATACCAGTACAGCAGAATCGAACCGAAGCAGGCCATCAAGCGATCGGCAATGTCACGTGCGCCGGTGACGTTATGATCGTCCTTCTCCGGCAGCACCGTACCGAGCGCCGAACAACCCGTGCGCATGACGTCCATCGGATGGGTCGCGGCGGGCAACAATTCCAGCGCACTTTTGACCGGTGCCGGCAGGCCACGCAAGCGCTTCAACTTGGCGCGATAGGCGTTGAGCTCGGACCAGTTCGGCAATACGCCGTGCACCAGAAGGTAAGCGACTTCCTCGAAGCAGCCCTTGGCGGCCAGATCGTGAATGTCGTAACCGCGATAGTGCAGGTCGTTGCCGCTGCGGCCGACGGTACACAATGCGGTGTTACCCGCAGCCACGCCGGAAAGAGCGACGGATTTCTTGGCCTTGGGAAGGGTTTGCTCACTCATCAGTGACTCTCCTGGAGATGCCTTAAAGCAACGCAAGGGCGGCATGCGCCCTTGCTGGGAATGGGGTTTCAGCTTTGCTTTGCGAACAGCGCGTCCAGGCGCTTTTCGAAGTCGTGGTAGCCGATACGGTCGTAGAGTTCTTCGCGCGTCTGCATGCTGTCGATCACGTTGCGCTGATGGCCATCACGTCGAATCGTGGTGTACACGTTCTCCGCGGCCTTGTTCATCGCACGGAAGGCGGAGAGCGGGTACAGCACAATGCTCACACCGGCGGTACGCAGCTCGTCGACGCTGAACAGCGGCGTCTGGCCGAACTCGGTGATATTGGCAAGCACCGGCACCTTCACCGCATCGACGAAACGACGGTACGTCGGCAAGTCATAGGCGGCCTCGGCGAAAATGCCGTCGGCCCCGGCTTCGACGCAGGCGATGGCGCGTTCGATCGCGGCATCCACACCGTCGACCGCGATGGCGTCGGTGCGGGCAATCAGAAAGAAGTCCGAGTCGGTCTTGGCATCGGCAGCCGCCTTGACGCGGTCGGCCATTTCGCTGGCGGAGACAATTTCCTTGCCTGGGCGATGACCGCAACGCTTGGCGCCCACCTGATCCTCGATATGGCAAGCAGCGGCGCCGGCCTTGATCAGGCTCTTGACCGTACGCGCAATATTGAACGCGCTAGGGCCGAACCCCGTATCGATGTCCACCATCAGCGGCGTGTCGCACACGTCGGTGATGCGGCGCACATCGATCAGCACGTCTTCGAGCGTGTTGATGCCCAGGTCAGGCAAACCCAGCGAACCGGCCGCAACGCCGCCGCCCGAGAGATAGATCGCACGGTAGCCTGCACGTTTGGCCAACAAGGCGTGATTGGCATTGATCGCACCAATCACCTGCAAGGGTTGTTCGGCGGCCAGGGCGTCGCGGAATCGCGCGCCGGGAGATGCAAGCTGGGCCATATCGCCTCCGGATAAAAATGCTATTTTAGCGCACTGGCGAAAACCTCGTTCGCCTGTCGTTATTGCACAGCAACATTGTAGGTCAATCACGGATGAGAGCAGGGACAAGCGCCGACATGACGCGATCTCCCCAGCCACGTACATTGAAGTTCATGAGTACAACAACGAAATCCCTGGCAACACGCATTCTTTGGGGCTTGGCGATCGGTGTGGTCGCTGGCGTGACCACACTGGGCATCGGCCAGTTTTATCCGGACGCGTTGACAAGCGCACGTTCCATAGCTACGACCCTGCTTGATCCCTTTGGTCAAATTTTCCTGCGCCTGCTGTTCTTCGTGGTGATCCCGCTGGTATTTGCCTCATTGGCGTCGGGCATCACGCAGCTGGGCCGGCTGGATCGGCTCGGCCCACTCGCCGGCCGCACGTTCGCCCTGTTCTTCGCCAATATGGCCATCGCGGTGACGATCGGCCTGATCATGATGAACCTGCTGCAGCCCGGTCATCATCTGGCTATCGGTTCACAGCAGTTGCTCATGAGCGAGTACGGCGGCAGTGCGCAGAAGGCGGTGGACGTCGGGCGCGGGCAACCTTCGATGAGCCTGGCGGTGCTGGTGGACATGTTCATGCCGCGCAACCTGTTCGGGGCCTTTATCGGCCAGAATCGTGGCGCGTTGGGCGATGTACTCCCCTTGATTCTGTTCGCCATCCTGGTCGGCGCCGCGGCGACGCAACTGGGCGAAGAAAAACGCGCCCGCTTTCAAGCCGGCCTGGACCTGATCTGCGAAGTCATGACCGGTATCGTCGGCTTTGCGCTCAAGCTCGCGCCCTATGCCGTGCCGGCGATGATCTACAGCGTCATCGTGAAAGTCGGCGTGGACATCCTGCTGACCTTGTCCGTATTCGTGGTGAGCTGCTCGGTGGCCTTGCTGCTGCACCTGTTCGGCACCTTGTCACTTTGGCTGCGCCTGTTCACCCGGCGGCGGCCGCTGGCTTACTTCAAACAGATTCGCCCACTGCTGATCACGGCATTCTCGACCAGTTCCAGCAGCGCCTCCCTGCCCGCCTCGCTCGCCATTGCGCGTGACGAATTGAAACTGTCGCCGACGACAGCCGGGTTCGTACTGCCACTGGGCGCGACCATGAACATGAGCGGCACGGCCTTGTTCGAGGGCTGCGTGGTGCTGTTCGTGGCGCAGGCCTTTGGCGTCGAACTATCGCTGGCTCAGCAGGCCGTGTTGATGTTGCTGGCCGTGTTGAGCGCGGTGGCGGTGGCCGGAATACCTGGCGGTTCGCTGCCCCTGATCGCCGGCCTGCTGGTCACCTTCGAGGTGCCGGCCGAGGGCATCGGCATCGTGCTGGGGGTGGACCGGATCCTGGACATGCTGCGCACCACGGTAAATGTCGGCAGCGACATCGTCACCGCCACGGTGGTCGATGCGCGATTACGCCGCAACGAAGAAGCATCACCCTGATAGATCAAGCACTTCCATCACATCGATAGCCGTAGCCAATCAACCCAATCCCAACTATCAATTAGATTTATTGCTGCACTTGCGTAAAATACGTGGTTTCCAACCAACCACGCGAGAAATAACGATGTCGTTGATCAACACCGAAATCAAACCGTTCAAGGCACAGGCTTACAAGAACGGCCAGTTCGTCGAAGTCACGGACGCCTCGCTGAAGGGTAAGTGGTCCGTGGTGGTGTTCTACCCGGCCGACTTCACCTTCGTCTGCCCGACCGAACTGGAAGACCTCGCAGACCATTACGCCGAGTTCCAGAAGCTGGGCGTTGAGATCTATTCGGTTTCGACCGACACGCACTTCTCCCACAAGGCCTGGCACGACACCTCCGAGGCGATCGGCAAGGTCAACTACACGATGCTCGCCGACCCGACCGGCACGATCACCCGCAACTTCGACGTGATGATCGAAGAAGAAGGCCTGGCCCTGCGCGGCACCTTCGTGATCAATCCGGAAGGCCAGATCAAGCTGTGCGAAATCCACGACAACGGTATCGGCCGCGACGCCAGCGAGCTGCTGCGCAAGGTCAAGGCCGCTCAGTACGTCGCCGCCCATCCGGGCGAAGTGTGCCCGGCCAAGTGGAAGGAAGGCGAGAAGACCCTCAAGCCGTCGCTGAACCTGGTTGGCAAGATCTAAGCCAACGCTTCTTGTGACTCGCAGCCCGATCCCTACGGGCTTGCAGCGGACCCGGCACGCTCGCCGGGTCCGCACCACGAATTTCGTATCGACCATCAAATGCTGGGCTGTTGAGCCGCAGCTTTGGCGGTGTTCGGCCCGAAACAAACACCCATCCCCTGATTAGAGCCGCTGGAGTACACCTCATGTTGGACGCCGATCTGAAGACCCAATTGCAGGCTTACCTCGAAAAGGTCGTACACCCGATCGAACTGGTGGCCTCTGTCGATGACAGCGAAAAGTCGCAGGAACTCCTCGCCCTGCTGCAAGACATCGAGTCGATGTCGCCCCGAATCTCGCTGCGCCGCGCCGACGGTGCGCGCAAGCCCTCGTTCTCGATCGATCGCCTGGGCACCGATGTCAGCGTGAGCTTTGCCGGTATCCCGATGGGCCACGAGTTCACCTCGCTGGTGCTGGCCCTGCTGCAGGTGGGCGGTCATCCATCCAAGGCCGCACCCGAACTGATCGAGCAGATCCAGAATATCGAAGGCGAGTTCGTCTTCGAGACCTTCATGTCGCTCTCGTGCCATAGCTGCCCCGATACCGTGCAGGCGCTGAACCTGATCAGCGTGCTCAATCCCAATATCAAGCATGTCGCGGTCGATGGCGCGCTGTTCCAGGACGAGGTCGACGCACGCCAGGTGATGTCGGTGCCGACCGTCTTCTTGAACGGCGAACTGTTCGATACCGGTCGCATGTCGGTCGAGCAGATCGTCACCCGTATCGACGCCGGCGCCGCCAAGCGCGATGCGGAGAAGATGAAGGCCAAGAAGCCGTTCGACGTGCTCGTCGTCGGTGGTGGCCCGGCTGGTGCCGCGGCGGCGGTTTATGCCGCGCGCAAAGGCATCCGTACCGGTGTCGCAGCCGAACGCTTCGGCGGCCAGGTGCTCGACACCATGTCGATCGAGAACTTCATCTCCGTGCCGTACACGGAAGGCCCGAAGATGGCCGCCGCGCTCGAGCAGCATGTGCACGAGTACGACGTCGACGTCATGAATTCGCAGCGCGCCGAACAGCTGATCGCGCCTAAAGACGCCAACGGCCTGATCGAGATCAAGCTGGCCAACGGCGCGTCACTGAAGGCCAAGTCGGTGATCCTTTCCACCGGCGCCCGCTGGCGCAATATGGGCGTGCCGGGCGAGCTGGAATACCGCAACAAAGGCGTGACCTATTGCCCGCATTGCGACGGCCCGCTGTTCAAGGGCAAGCAAGTGGCGGTGATCGGCGGCGGCAACTCGGGCGTCGAAGCAGCGATCGACCTGGCTGGCATCGTGGGCCATGTCACCCTGCTTGAATTCGACGGCCAGTTGCGTGCGGACGATGTCCTGCAGCGCAAGCTGCGCAGCCTGCCCAACGTCGACATCATCGTCAGTGCGCAGACTACCGAAGTGATCGGCGACGGCCAGAAGGTGCAGGGCCTGGTCTATACCAATCGCAGCAACGGTGAAAGCCGCAAGGTCGAGCTGGAAGGCATCTTCGTGCAAATCGGCTTGCTGCCGAACACCGAATGGCTGAAGGGCTCGGTCAAGCTGTCGCCGCGTGGCGAGATCGAAGTCGACTCGCATGGTCGCACTTCCGTAGCCGGTGTGTTTGCCGCGGGCGACGTCACGACGACGCCGTTCAAGCAGATCATCATCGCCATGGGCGAAGGCGCCAAGGCGTCGCTCAGCGCATTCGATCACCTGATCCGCATGCCAGTGGAAGTGAAAGAAGAGATTGCAGCTTAAGCATCGCCTCGCAGGGCGAGTGTTGGCAGAGCCCCGGCCTTGTGCCGGGGTTTTGTTTTTCAGGGCCGAGGGCCTGTTAACGATCAGCCGCCCTGATCCGGCCCACGCTCCAACGCCTTGCGAATTTCCTCCAGCGCGTTGGGATCGTCCAGCGTCGACAAGTCACCCGGATCGCGATCCTCCGCCAACGCCAGCAAGGAGCGCCGCAGCAGTTTCCCCGAACGCGTCTTGGGCAAGGCGCCAACCACATACACACGCGCCGGCCTGGCGATGCTGCCCAGCAGATCGACCACACGCTGCTGCATCCCCTTGGCGATATCCGTCGCCGTGCCGATGTCCTGTTTCAAGGTGGCGAATACCACGGGCACCTGCCCTTTCAATTCATCATGCATGCCGATCACGGCAGCTTCGGCGACTGCCGGATGCGTGGATACCGACTCTTCGATTTCCCGCGTCCCCAGGCGATGCCCGGCCACGTTGATCACATCATCGGTGCGCCCAAGAATGGTGGTGTAGCCCTGGTCGTCGCGAATGGCCCAGTCCAGCGAGCTGTAAAGCAGCTCGGAGAAATGACTGAAATAGCTTTGGCGATAGCGCTCGTCGTCACCCCAGACAGTGGTGAGGCAACCAGGCGGCAAAGGCGGTTCGAACACCAATACGCCCTTCTGTCCCGCCGCGGCTTCCTGGCCCGTGCTTTCGTCGATCACTTTCATGCGATAGCCCGGTGCGGGCAAACCGGGCGAGCCGAACTTTATCGGCTTCAATTCCAGCCCGGGCATCAAGGTAATTGCCGGCCAGCCGGTTTCGGTCTGCCAGTAGTTGTCGATCACCGGCACACCCAGACCTTCGGTAATCCAGTGTGCGGTAGGCTCGTCCAAGGGCTCGCCGGCAACGAAGAGCCATTTCAGCTGCGACAGGTCGTACTTTTTCAGCCAGGCCGCGTCCTGCTTTTTCAGTATGCGGATACCGGTGGGCGACGAGAACATCGTGCGGACGCGATAGCGCTCGCACAGCCGCCACCACACACCTGCATCGGGACGGATCGGCAGGCCTTCGTAAAGCAGCGAGGTCGCGCCGCCGATCAGCGGGCCATACACATTATAAGAGTGGCCTACCGCCCAGCCGACGTCCGAGGTGGAAAAGATCACCTGCCCGGGAGCGATATCGAAGATCCAACGGATCGACATCGCCATGGCTACCGCGTAGCCGCCGACATCACGCTGAATCCCTTTTGGCTTGCCGGTGGTGCCGGAGGTATAGAGCAGATAGCTCGGCTCGTTGGATTCAAGCCAGGTGACCGGTACGTCGCTGTTTTCGAAGTCGCGCCGCAATTCGCCGTAATCGACATCGCGGCCGGCGATACGCGTCATCTGCGCGTCGAGCTTTCGATCCACGATAAGCACATGCGCAGGCGCGAACCGTGCTTCCTCCAGTGCGGCGTCGATCAATGGCTTGTACGGAATGACCTTGCCGCCACGCATGCCGGCGTCGGCGGCAATCAGCAGCCTGGGCTTCGCGTCGTCGATACGCAGGGCGAGGTTATGCGCCGCAAAGCCGCCAAAGACGACCGAATGGATCGCGCCCAGCCTTGCGCAGGCAAGCATCGCAAACACCGCTTCGGCGATATTGGGCATATAGATGACGACACGATCACCCTTGCCCACGCCCAGCGAGACGAGCACAGCGGCGAACGTATTCACTTCGCGGTGAAGCTCACGATAGGTCAGCTCCCGCGTGATATCGGTTTCCGTGGATATCGCGACCAGTGCAAGCTGGTCACCACGCTCGGCCAGGTGGCGGTCGAGCGCGTTGTAGCAAAGGTTGGTCATGCCGCCGACAAACCAGCGGCGAAAAGGCAGCTGCGAGGCGTCCAGAATCTGCCGCGGTGGGGTCTGCCAGTGGATCGATTGCGCCTGTTCGGCCCAGAACGCCTCGGGCTCCTCGACCGATCGGCGGTAGAACTCCTCATAACCCATGGCCACGACCTGTGCGGATGATCTTGCATCCAAGACTGAACCACCGGCCGGGCGGCGCGCACTAGACGTTGGTCGAAAAATATCCGGCATTAACAGTCTATTTGTCGGACTTTAAAAAACGATTGCATACAATTAATCAAATTAGCCCATACACCATTCAAGAATCCTGCCATCCAGGCGCAAACAATAAAACCAAGTCACGTTTCGGATATAAATGTTTTCAAATCAAAACGCCCTTCACAAAATAAACATCGATATAAATAACTTTTAACGAATTTTAAACGAATTTTGTTTTGCTTATTCACACGTCAAGTTTAAATAATCACCCCATCCGGATGAGATGCTGAGGATAACTGAACTGCCAATATCAGTTAATCGGTTATCGCCCTCCCACCATTAGTTCGGATTAAGGGGTGGCTAATCTTCAGGGGACCTCTAACTAATGAGCCATTCGCCCACTAGCTGAAGGCGCGCCTGAGCCACACGGTGGACACTTGTGGAGAATGGTCATGGACAAAACGCGTATCAGTACGGTGCTAAAGCAGACCCTGCTAGCGAGCTGCATTATTGCGGCCGCCGTCTCGATGTCCGCTTGCTCCGGATCCGGCTCTTATAAATCTTCCAGCGGCGGCGGCGTGATAAACCCCGGCGGCGCGGGTGGCGGTGGCTCAGGCGGTGGTGGAGATAATGGTGGAGGCGGCTCCGGCGGCGGTGGTTCCGGCGGTGGCGGCAGTGGTGGAGATAATGGCGGCGGCACAGGTGGAGGTGGTGGTGGCACCGGCGGTGGCGGCGGCACAGGTGGAGGTGGTGGTGGCACCGGCGGCGGTGGCGGCACAGGCGGAGGTGGTGGTGGTACCGGCGGCGGTGGCGGCACAGGTGGAGGTGGTGGTGGCACCGGCGGTGGTGGCGGTACAGGCGGTGGCGGCGGTACAGGCGGTGGCGGTGGAACCGGTGGTGGCACGGGTGGTGGCGGCACGCCTCCTCCGGATGGCGTCATCAGCACCATCGTGACCGGCGTCGGCACGATCGTGGGCAATGCGGGTGGCACCATTTCCGGTATCGGTGCGCAGATTCCCCAACAGACCTTGCTCGGCGGTAGCAATGGCGTCACACAAGGACTTGGTGGCGTTGTCGGCAATCTCGGTGGCGCGGTCAGCACGCTCGGCAATGGCGTCGTCGATGGCCTGGGCCAGACCGGCAATATCGCCAATCCCGTCGGCGTAACCGTCGGTAGTCTGGGCGGTGTCGTTGGCTCCACGGGAACGGCGGTCAACGATCTCGGCCAGACGGTCAAGGCCGTGGGCGATTTCCAGGGATCGCCGATCGCACCAATTACCTCGCTGGTCGGCACGACCGTATCCACGCTGGGCGTGGGCGTGAATCAAGGCGGTGGGGCGCTCGATCATCTGCTTGGCTCAGGTCCGGCCAGCCAGCTGACGCAAGGTCTCAGCAATGTCGTCACACCCGTGCTGACGCTGGGCCAGACCAACGGCAGCGGCAGTACGGGCCCGACCAACCTGGTCGCGGCGGTATCTCAGGCCGGTGGTGGCGCAACCAGCGGCGTTGGCGGCCTGGTCAGCGGCATCGGTGCAGGGATCGCATCGGCACCGTTACCCGGCAGCACCGGCCAGACTGGGCAATTGCTCGGAGGTAGCGTGCAGACGCTGGGCGGCGCAGTCAGCACGATCGGCGGCGGTGTCACCGCAGGTCTCGGGCAGTCGGGCAGCATCGCCAATCCGGTCGGCGTGACCTTGGCAGGTGCAGGTAGCGGTGTGACCGGCGCCGGCCAGGCCGTGACCGGTGTCGGCGCTACCGTGGCAAGCATCGGAAGCGGCCAGTTGGCGCCACTCAACCCGGTCACGTCGGTGGTCGGCAATGTCGTAGGCACGGTCGGCGGCACGGTGTCGAACGTCGGCACCGGCGTAACGGCCGCGGTCAACACCGGCCCGTTACAACCGGTGACGGCGGCGCTCAACAATGTCGTCAATGGACTGGCCAACGCTACCTCGGGACCGTCGGGCTTGAGCGCCTTGACTGGTGGAGTGACCAGTAGCCTCGGCAACGCGACCGGTGACACAGGAGACAAGAATCCGGGCGGCCTGCTCGGTCTTGGCATCTTAGGCGGCCACAAGAAGTAGCCGTGACTCAAAGAGGCGGCCGCACGGCCGCCTCTTTCTTATGCCCGTCGATCCTCGCCATGCATCCCGAGCATGCGCGGCCATACCCGTGGGATTTCAAGGAGTGCGTCAAATGAGGAAATGGCTGGGTGCGACGCTGGCCGCCACCATGGCGACCGGCGCCTGGGGGCAAGCCAGACCACCGGTTGCCAATCCGTTGCAGACATTGCCGCGCGTCGATACGCCGGCAACTCAACCGAGCGTCACGCTCAATGTGCAGCAACAGCAGAATCCGCAACTGGCGGCACTGCTCGCCAGCACGCTGACGCCCTCGCGCGTCGATATTGCCGGCGTGCACTCGATTCCCTTCGACGATGTTGCTGCCTTGTTCAAGCCGCTGACCGGAAAGAACGTGCGTGTGTCCGATCTGCTTGCCGCCGCCGACGCGTGCACCAAGCTTTATCAACAGCACGGTTATGCCTTGTCGTTCTGCTACGTGCCGGGACAGACCTTCGAGCAGGGCGTAGTCAAAGTCGTTGCTGTCGAAGGTTATGTCGCAGCGGTGGATATCACCGGCGACGCAGGCAATATGGAGCACAAGATTCGTGCGATCGCACGTCACATTACGGCCGACCGCCCGTTGAAACGGGCGACGTTCGAGCGTTACATCCAGATCCTGGGCATGTTGCCGGGCGCCAAGATTGCCGCCAACGTTCCCGCTCCCACGACGACCGATGGCGCGACACGTTTACAACTGCAAGTGCAGCGCAAACGCTACAACGCCACCAGTGGCATCGACTTCAACCATCCCGGCGTACAAGGGCTGGTCAACGGCCTTGTAAATGGCCTGACACCGATGGCCGAGCAAGTCAGTGCATCGGTAATGTTTCCCCATGGCCGCGGGCAACAGGAATTCTATGCCGCCGGTTATTCGCAGATGCTCGGCTCCGATGGCTTCATGAGCAAGCTGGACGGCTCGTATTTCTTCGGCGACCCGGATATCGACGACAACGCGCTGCCGCCCTATCTGCGCCATCGCCTGCGCCAGGACCATCTGGGGCTGGCCTTCACCTATCCCCTGCTGCTTGGACCGACACGCAGTCTGGTCGCCGGAGCAGGCCTGTACGGTTCGAACCAGGACGACATGTATTTCAACCAGCTGACCGGCGTATCGCTGCAGTTGCGTACGCGTGTGCGGGTCCTGCATCTGGATCTGGATTTCGTCCAGGCGAGCAACAAACGCGTGCGCAAGGTGAGCGTGAGCATCGGTCAGGGTTTGAACGCGCTGGGTGCGCAGAGCGACATCCTCAGCAATGTGGCGATCATTCCGGGTGAACTGACCGACACCAAATTCACCCGTTACGACGTGAACGCATCGCAGAGCGACAGCTGGGGCAAACACTGGGGTACGGTTGTGAGCTTCGCCGGCCAGTACAGCCACAACCACCTGCCCTCGGGTGAGCAGATCAGTTTCGGCGGCCCGCGCTTCGGGCTTGCCTACGATCCGGGCAGCGTGTCGGGCGACAGCGGCTGGGGCGCGGCGTTCGAGCTCAATCGTCCCTTTGTGTCGTCGTACAAATGGTTCAAGTCGTTGACGCCCTATGCGGTGGCCCAGGTCGCGCGCGTTTATCTGCACGGTACCGAGTTGCCGCTCGATACGCTCAGGACGTTTGCCATCGGTCTGCGCCTGAGCGACGGCAAGCACTACAACGTCGATGTATCCGCCGCGCAGGCCATCGGCGATCATGTGCCCGGCGAAAGCTATCCGCGCTATGGGCTGAGTTTTTCCTATCAGCTGGAATGATCAACCAGCCACACCCCCGCAAATAACGCTTGACCCTCACGCAACGTGAGGGCTTAAGTTGCCGCTCCAGCCACGACGGAGGAAGCGGCATGTTGTTGAGCGTCGGTGAACTTGCCAAGCGGAGCGGGCTAACGGTCCGCACGCTTCATCATTACGACAGCATCGGCCTGCTGGTTCCTTCGTCGCGCTCCGATGCCGGCTACCGGCTTTACGACCGCGCGAACATCGAACGCCTGCACCGTATCCAGGCGTTGCGTCGGTTGGGTCTTAGCTTGACCGACATCGGCAACGCCCTGTCCGGGCCCCAGGTGCCATTGACCGAGGTGATCGACCGCCAGCTCGCGCAGATCGAGCGTGAACTGGCGCAGGCGCTTCGACTGAAGCGGCAGCTCATCGAGTTGCGCACGCAACTGGCGGCAGGACAGGCCCCCGACCTGGCCCAATGGCTGGACACGCTGGAGCTGATGACGATGTACGAAAACTACTTCTCACCCGAAGAGCTGGAACGCTTTCCTATGCTGAACGATGCCGACGCCCAGGCCGAATGGTCGGCGATGGTCGACATGGTGCAAGGCACGATCGATCGGCGTATCCCGCCGGACGCGCATGAGGCGCAGATCCTTGGCCTGCGCTGGATGCGAACGCTGCAACGCGACACCGGCAACAACGCCGATTTCCTCGATCGCCTGGACAAGATGCATGCAAGCGAACCGGCGTTGCAGGCAGCGAGCCGCATCACGCCCGAGGTTCAACATTTTGTTCGCCAGGCAGTGATGGAGGGCCGCATGGCCATCTATGCACGGTATCTGGAGCCGCATGAGCTGGCCTTCATGCGCGAACACTATCCCACGCATATGGACGATTGGCCGGCACTGGTCGCTGCCCTGCGCAAGGAGATCGCCATGGGTACCGCGCCGGAGTCCCCCACGGTGCAGGCGCTCGCCAAACGCTGGATGGAACTTTTTCGTAGTTATGCAGGCGATGATCCGCAGACACATCTGCGTTTTCGCAAGGCGCATGACAACGAGCCCGAACTGATGGCCGGCTCGTTTGTCGATGCCGAGCTGCTCCAGTACCTGCACAAGGCGTTCGCGACGCTTCATGCCAAGGCTTGACCGATTCGATAAGGCGGCCCGTCATACGGGCCGCCGTGCGATCGACTAGAACACCACCTGCGTACGAATGCCAAACGAATTGCCCCAGTCCGGCCCCTGGAAGCTGCCCACCTTGTTGTCGGTGTGCCAGCGGATGTAATTGAACATCAGGCGCGACCAGTCGTTGAGATACCAGTTGACGCCAAGGGTGTAACCCTGGCCCAGACCGCCGCGCGGTGCATCGGTGTAGTCGTAGTGATCGACGCGTGCCGCAAGCTCCCAGGCACCCCAACCGCCCGATGTCACCGGATCGTTGACCTTCACCGCGCCCCAGCTGCCCGAGCGGCTGGTGAACCCGGGTTTCTCGCCGGTGATCATCCAGCCCGCCGCAAACGACGAGCCGTGGCGCGATACCGAATCGGTGGTATGCGAATCGATGGTGCGCTTGCCGTATTCGCCGATCGCCCAGAAGCCGCGATAGACACCACCCAGTTCGTAACCCGAACCGTGATCCTGCGACGGGTTGGCGATCGAGCTGGCCGATACGGCGAGGTTGGCGTTGTAGTCGAGCGCGATCGCCGGCGTGTTGTTGATGCTGGCGACACCACTGCTGATGCTCTCGTACCAGTACCACGCGCCGACATGCACAAAGCCGTCGCTGCCCTTGATCGGATTCCAGTGCGCGCGCGTCAGATACGCCACCGAATCGGAACTGGTGCCGGTGGTCGAACTCGACGGCGAGTTGCCGGTGACCGACAAGCTGTAGTGCCAATTGTCGCCATACACTTTCATCTGCGCGCCCAGGCCAAAGAAGCTGTTGACCGGCTCGCCCACCGTCACCGCGGCATTGCGCAGCATGAACGGCGTACGCGCCTGTTCGCTCGAACCTTCCGTGCCCAGATCCTTGAGGAAGTTACCGACGTAGAACTTGCTGCGCAAACCCCAGAGCTGTGTTTCATAGCTCATGTAGGCCTGGCGCAATGAGACCTTGTTGCCGGCGAAATCGGCTTCGACGTGATAACCCAGCGGACCGATCGTGCCTTCGCCACCCAAGCGCGCCTGACTGATCTGCGAGCCATTGATATTGCGCGTGTCGTACGACGAACCACGCGTGCTGGTGAAGTCCACCAACAAGCGACCATCGGGTTTGAAAGTAAAGAAGCCATCGTCGCTACTGAACACCGGCCCGGCTTCACCGCCCCTGCCCCAACTGGCATTGCCACCACCGGAACCGCCGCCATTGCCGCCCTGCGCCTGCACCAGCGCCAGCTCGCTGGCGCGGGATTCGGCAATCGCCGCCTGCACCTGTGCCTGCGTGGCCACCGTCTGCGTTGTGGCATTCGCGGGCGGTGTCGTGACCACCTGCGGCGCATCGTGCTCGTGCGCTTCGACGGCGGCCAAGCGCTTCTTCAGATCGTTGATTTCGGCGGCCTGCTGTTTGACCAGCTTCAGCAGATCGTTATTGCTTACCTGCTCGGCATGCAGCGGCACCAAAGCGCCCAACAGAACCGACGCGGAGCCTGCCATCAGCAGGCGGCGAGAGACGTGTTTCATATGGAAATACCCCCAACCCCTAAAGAAAAGTGCGCAATGCGTGGGACTCAGTCGTCGCCTTCGGGCAAGGCCCGCCTGGCCGCTTTCGGCTTGCTGGGTGCGACCACCGCCGGCTCGCCGTTGGATGGCAACCAACCGTGCGAACGGATCCAGTCGGCAAACAGCCGTGGCCATGCCGCCACCAGCGTGCCGGGCGTGCCCAGGCCCCAGCCATGTCCGCCGTTCTCGAATACATGCAGTTCCGACGGCACGTTCTGCGCGCGCAAGGCATCGAACATCACCAGACTGTTGCCGATGTTGGCGATTGGGTCGTCCTGGGCCTGCGCCAGGAAGGTCGGCGGCGTGTCATGCGTCACATGCAGTTCGACCGAGTAAGCCTGCACGGCGTCAGGCTGCACGGAGAGCTCACGGAACGAGCGTGTCGTGTCGTAAGGGCTCTTGAGCGAAATCACCGGATAGATCAGACCTGCGAAATCCGGCCGCGACGATTGCTGGTCGGCGGCATCGACCGGGGTATAAAACGTATCGGCAAACCGCGTCGCGGTGATACCCGCGAGATTGCCGCCGGCGGAGAAACCGACAACGCCGATGTGTTTCGGATCCACCCCGTATTCGCCTGCATGTGCACGAAGGACACGCATCGCGCGCTGCGCGTCCTGAAACGGTGCCACCGGCTTCCAGCCATCGGCCGGCAACCGGTAGTAGAGCACCACCGGCGTCACGCCGATCGCGGCCAGCCACTGTGCGGTCGGCATCACCTCGTGACCGATGCCGATGCGGAAATAACCACCGCCGCCGATAAGCAGTATCGCCGTTCCGTTCGGATGCTGCGGACGATAAATCTCGATGCGCGGTCGCGACACATTGGACACCGCACCAACGCCCGTGCCGGTCTGGCCGATACGCTCGGGACCGTGTGCACGGCTGTCGCCAGGCGGCTGCCCTGGCCATAGATCCAGCGACTGCATCGACACACCGGCCGCAACCTGCTGTGCGAATGCCGCCGTGCTGCAAGCCAGTCCGGTCGCAAACACGACCGCTACTGCGCGTAGGAACTTCATGAACGATCTCCGGTATGGACGAGGACAGCCGTGTCGCGGTCATCGATGTCGGCCCTGACATCGCCACTCAAAGTTTGCTGCCAGCGCGTGTTGTCGAACGCGCCTTCCCAGCGCGCGACCACCACGGTTGCCACCGCGTTGCCGATAAAATTGGTGAGCGAACGACACTCGCTCATAAAGCGGTCGACACCCAGAATCAACGCCATGCCGGCCACCGGTACCGATGGCACCATCGCCAGCGTCGCGGCCAGGGTAATAAAGCCCGCGCCGGTGACACCTGCCGCGCCCTTGGAGCTGAGCATCGCCACGGCGAGCACCGTGAGCTGTTCGCTGAGCGAAAGCTCGATATGGGTGGCCTGCGCGATAAACATCACCGCTAGCGTCATGTAGATATTGGTGCCGTCGAGGTTGAACGAATAACCCGTCGGCACCACCAGGCCTACCACCGACTTGCTGCAACCGGCGCGTTCCAGTTTCTCCATCAGCGAAGGCATCGCTGCCTCGGAAGACGATGTGCCGAGCACCAGCAGCAGTTCGTCTTTCAGGTAACGGATCAGCGCGAAAATCGAAAACCCGGCCATTCGCGCCACCGCACCCAGCACCACCAGCACGAAGAACAGCGACGTGCCATAGAAGGTAAGCACCAGCCACGCCAGGTCGACCAGGGAACCGATACCGTAACGGCCGATGGTGAAGGCGATCGCGCCGAACGCACCGATCGGCGCGGCCTTCATCACGATATGCACCAGCTTGAATACCGGCGCTGTCAGCGCTTCGAAGAACGCCGTCACCGGACGCGCACGCTCACCGCAGGTGGCCAGCGCGATGCCGAACAACACGGCGAAGAACAGCACCTGCAAGACATTGCCTGAAACGAAAGCACCCATCACCGTGTGCGGAATGATCTCCATCAGGAAACCCGTCACCGACATGTCGCCGACATGGCTGGCGTAGTTCTTCACTTCGGCCGTATTGAGGCTGGCCGGATCGACCTTCAGACCCGCACCCGGATGTACCAGATGCGCCACCACCAAGCCGAGAATCAGCGCCAGCGTGGAGAAGAACAGGAAATACACCATCGCCTTCAGCACCACGCGACCGACCGCGCCGACGTGAGTCATTCCCGCGATGCCGTTGACCACGGTGAGAAAGATCACCGGGGCAATCACCATGCTGACCAGACGGATGAACGCATCGCCCAGCGGCTTGAGGTTCTTGCCCAGGTCAGGCATGAAATGACCGAGCAAGGCACCGAGCGCGATCGCTGCCAACACCTGCACGTAAAGGTGGCGATAGAACGGACGGCGCTCGGTGAGACTGGGCGCGCTGGTCGGAATCTGCATGACTACCCTCGCATGGCCGCGACCCGCGCGACATGCGACGGGCCTGGATGCTGGCAGGCTTTGTAGCTCAGCGGGGCGTCATTCCGAATAACACATTAGGGTTAGTCGGCAGGGCGTTGTGCGAGCATAGCCCTGCCCGGCCGGTCGCCGGATGCCCATGGAGCCCAGGTTTTTACGATGATCCGCGATCGCCGCCGCCTGCGTCTGGTTCAGCTGAGCCTGCTGCTGATCGCGGTCGTCGCCAGCGTGGGGCTTGCCGGCTGGTGGGCCTACCATCGGGCGCTGGACGAGCTGTCTCTGCAAGCGGACGAACAACTGCAGCTACGCGCACAGGCTCTGCAACGGCTGGTGGACCGCTACCGTGTGCTGCCGGACGTATTGGCCTTGGACCCGGAGCTGCGCCAGGCGCTTTCCGGCCCTTCCGCCGATATCGATTCCGAGGCGCTGGACCGCAAGCTGGAGCAGGCCAACGGCGCAACGCATACCTCGACCCTGACCCTGATCGACCGCCATGGCGTGGCGGTCGCCGCCAACAACTGGCGCGAGCCCTCCAGTAACGTGGGGCTCGATTACGCTTTTCGGCCTTATTTCCAGCTCGCCATGGCGCAGGACCAGGGCACGTTCTACGCCGTCGGCGTGTCGACCAATGTCGCCGGTTATTTCATTGCTCGCGCCCTGCACGACGAACATGGCGCAAGAATCGGCGTGATCGTCGTGAAAATCACGCTCGACGCGCTGGAAAGCGAGTGGGCGCGCAGCGACGATGCCTTGCTTCTGAGCGACGCCCATGGCGTGGTGTTCCTCACGAATCGACCCAGGCTGGCCTATCGCGCGCTGCATCCGCTCGATCAGGCGACGATCGCGCGACTCGCATCGACACGGCAATACGGTAATCAGGATCTCTCTCCCGTACGTTTCCGCGTTGCGCAAACGCTGGCCGACGGCAGCGAGGAAGTAACGCTCGACGATCCTCCCATAACGCATCCCCTGCTCTGGCGCTCCTTGCCGTTGCCCGCGCAAAACTGGACCTTGCATTCGTTGAGCAGCATGCAGCCGGTGCTGACGGCGCGCCGCAACGCCATGCTGGTGACCCTGGGCGGTTGGCTGCCGTTGATCCTGCTTGGGCTGTTTCTGCAGCAGCGTCTGCGGCTTGCCCGCCTTCGCCAGCAGAGCCGCGACGAGCTGGAGCGCATGGTCACGCACTACACCACCGCGTTGCGCTCGGCCGAAGACAGCCTGGTCGATGCCGCGCACCAGGCCGCTCAGGGCCAGCACAGCAGCCTGGAACATCTGCCGCAAGGCGTGAGCGTCGTCGACGCCGATCTGCGCCTGCTGGCCTGGAACAAACGCTACGCACAGATCTTCGGCTTTCCGCCGGAACTCCTGCAGGCCGGTCGACCGATCGAGGACCTGTTCCGCTACAACGCACGGCGCGGCTTGCTGGGGCCGGGCAATATCGAAGATGCGATTCAACGACGCCTCGATTACCTGCGCAGCGGCGGTCCGCATATGTACGAGCGTGAATATCCCGATGGCAGCGTGCTGGAAATTCGCGGCAATCCCCTGCCCGATGGCGGCTTTGTTACCAGCTATGCGGATATCACCGCCTATAAGAGTGCCGCGCGCGACCTGCGTACGCTCACGGCAACACTGGAAAAACGCATCGAAGAAAGCACGCAGGATCTGCGCGCCGCCAAGGCCGAGGCCGAACGCGCCAATCGCTACAAGACCCGTTTCGTCGCCGCGGCGGTACATGACCTGCTGCAACCCTTGAATGCGGCCCGGCTCTTTGCCGGCGCCTTGCATCAACGTCTGCAAGACGCAGCCGAACGTGACCTGCTCGATCGCGTCGAGCAGGCGTTGCATGCGCAGGACGGCTTGCTCACCAGCATGCTGGATATATCGCGCCTGGAAGCGGGTGCTCTCAAGCCGACGATCGCCACGTTTGCCTTATCACCGCTGCTGCAGAGCCTGGCACGTCAATTCGGTATCGTGGCGCAGGCGCGCTCGTTGTCGCTGCGTCTGGTCGATACCAAGGCATGGGTCCACACGGACGCCCTGCTACTGCGCCGCGTCCTGCAGAATTTTCTGTCCAATGCGGTGCACTACACACCGCAAGGGCGCATCTTGCTGGGTTGCCGGCGGCAAGGCGATGCCATACGTATCGAAGTCTGGGATACCGGCATCGGTATTGCCGAAAACAAGCGCCAGACTATTTTTGAAGAGTTTCGTCGTCTCGATAGCGGGATGGATGGCGATGAACGCAGCGCGGGGCTGGGCTTGTCGATTGTCGAACGTATCGCCAACCTGCTGGAGCACCCCGTGCAGCTGCACTCCTGGCCGGGGCATGGCAGTGTGTTTTCGGTGACGGTACCACTGGCAACACAGGCGGCCGAGCCAGTAGTCACTCTTCAGGAAAGCGATGATTCGCCCCTCGTCGGCAGGTATGTCTGGTGTATCGACGATGATCCGCAAGCGCGCGAAGCTACCGCGACGCTGTTGCACAGTTGGGGCTGTGTTGTTTCGCTGGCGGGCGATGCAATCGAAGCGCGCGCATTGGCCGAGCGTGGCGATGCGCCCGACCTGGTGCTTCTCGATTATCAGCTGGGCGATCAGATCGGTCCGGCATTGCTGCCGGAGCTGCGCCAGCTATGGCAGTGCGAACCGCCCATCATCGTGGTGACCGCGCAGCGCGATGACGACACCCGTGCACGCATCGCCGAGGCTGGCCTGCATTTCATGGCCAAGCCCGTGGCGCCATCGCGCTTGCGTGCGTTGATGAGTCGATTGTTGTTGGCGGCATCGCTGAATTCCTGAGAGCAGAAGGCTCGCCTCGCATCGCCTCTTGTGCCCCCTCACCCCAGCCCTCTCCCCCGGCAAAGCCAGGGGAGAGGGGGGGACTGACGCAAGTATCAATATTACGTGCTCTTGCTCCCTCTCCCCTGGCTTTGCCGGGGGAGAGGGCTGGGGTGAGGGGGCTTTCAATCACTCGCCCGCATCATCCACATCAAGCGACTTCACCAGCACAGCCGCCTGCGTACGCGACCGACACTCGAGCTTCGACAACACGGCGGTGACATGAATCTTCACCGTGTTCTCCGCCAACCCCATGGACGCCGCGATCTGCTTGTTGAGCAAACCATCGGCAATCAACATCAGCACGCGAAACTGTTGCGGCGTCAGCTGCGCCAACCGCGCGGCTAACGCCGCATCCTGCTCGCTGCGCTCGGCCCGCGCCGCGTCGAACCAGCTGCCGCCAGCCAGTACCTCACCAACCGCCTGTCCCAATACATCGGCAGGCGCCGCCTTGGAGACAAAGCCGGCTGCACCAAATTGCTGTGCACGCCGCACCGTACGCGGATGGTCGTTGGATGAAATCACGATCACCGGCAAGTCGGGATATTCGCCACGCAACCAGATCAGCGAAGAAAAGCCCATCGCGCCCGGCATGGTCAGATCGAGCAGCACCAGATCGACCGTGGTCTCCGCCGCCAATACGGATTCCAGCGAACTCTGACTGGCCGCCTCGACCACGCGCGCGCCCTCGACCACGGTGCGCAGCGCCTGCGACACCGCGGCGCGGAACATCGGGTGATCGTCGGCAACGACGAGGGTGATCGATTCGGTCATTGGGCTATCAGAGCAGAAGCGCGCTACGGAATCTACGCGCTCCTCCTCACCCGTCATTCCGGCGCAGGCCGGAACCCAGTGGCATTGCATAGGGTTATCGCCTCAACGCATCGCAAAAACCCGTTGCAGTCGCCACTGGGTTCCGGCCTGCGCCGGAATGACGATAGGTTGGGCTTGGGTATCCCCGAAAACAATCATGGCCGCCTCGCGGCGGCCATGACATATCAAGCGAGCTACTAAAACCGCCGATTATTTCTTGGCAAACAGATGCTCGACAGCGGCGCGCTCTTCGCGCAGTTCCTTGTTGGTGGCGTCCATGCGGGCGCGCGAGAAGTCGTTCACCGACAGGCCCTGCACGATCTCGTACTTGCCGTTCTTGATCGTGACCGGGTAGCCGTAGATCACGCCCGGCTCGATGCCGTACGAACCATCCGACGGGATACCCATCGAGACCCAGTCACCATCCTGCGTGCCATGTGCCCAGTCGTGCATATGGTCGATCGCCGCCGACGCAGCCGAGGCGGCCGACGACTGGCCACGTGCCTTGATGATCGCTGCACCGCGCTGCTGCACGGTCGGGATGAAGTCGCTTTCGTACCAGGCCTGCTCGACCAGCTCGAGCGCAGCCTTGCCCTTGACCGTGGTCTGGTGCAGGTCCGGGTACTGGGTGGAGCTGTGGTTGCCCCAGATGGTGACCTTCTTGAGGTCGGTGGTGTGCGCACCGGTCTTCTCGGCCAGCTGCGACAGCGCGCGGTTGTGGTCGAGACGGACCATCGCCGTGAAGCACTTCGGATCCAGGTCCGGAGCGTTCTGCTGGGCGATCAGCGCATTGGTGTTGGCCGGGTTGCCCACGACCAGCACGCGCACATCGCGCTTGGCATGATCGTTCAGTGCCTTGCCCTGCGGGCCGAAGATGGCGCCGTTGGCTTCGAGCAGATCCTTGCGCTCCATGCCCGGACCGCGCGGACGCGCGCCGACCAGCAGAGCGTAATCGACGTCCTTGAAAGCGACGTTGACGTCGTCGGTGGCGACGATGCCGGCCAGCGTCGGGAACGCGCAGTCGTTGAGTTCCATCACCACGCCCTGCAGGGCAGGCAGCGCCGGGGTGATTTCCAGCAGGTGCAGGATCACCGGCTGGTCTTTACCGAGCATGTCGCCGGCGGCGATGCGGAACAACAGGGCGTAACCGATCTGGCCAGCGGCACCGGTGACGGCAACTCGGACGGGGGCTTTCATCGTGGCAACTCCTAAGGGTACTTTGCTTAAAACAAAGCCCGCATTCTTCGCGACGCGGGCCTGGTCGTGGATCAGGTCAACTCGGCAAAAAACTCGGCGATACGCACAAGGCCGGGCTCAAGCTGAGCGGTGGGGCAAGTGTAGGAAATACGCAGCGCGCGCGGCTCGCCGAACGCAGAGCCCGGCACGCAGGCCACGCCCTTGGCTTCGAGCAACGCCGCGCAGAACTGGACGTCGTTTTCGATCAGCGTGCCATTGTGACGCTTGCCGAACGCTACCGAGATATCCGGGAATGCGTAGAACGCACCTTGCGGACGCGGACACACCACACCGGGAATCGCGCGCAGTGCATTGACGACGATGTCGCGCTTGAGCGCGAACTCGGCGCATTTCTGCTGCGGGATATCCTGCGGGCCGGAGAATGCAGCCACCGCGGCAGCGGTGATCACTTCCGGCACGCTGGTGATGTGATTCGAATTGAGCGTCGTTACCGCGCGCGCCACCGATTCGGGCGCCGCGATCATGCCGACGCGCCAACCGGGCATGCCATAGGTCTTGGAGATCGAATCGACGAAGATCAGGCGTTCGCGCAATTCCGGCTTGGCGAACACGAAGTTGTGATAGCCGATGCCGTCGAACACCATCGAGTTGTAGATGTCATCGGTGACGATCCAGGTATCGGGATACTTCGCCAACACGTCGGCCAGCGCGGCGATTTCCTCGCGCGTATAGACCATGCCGGTGGGATTGGACGGGTTGTTGAACAGAAACACTTTCGGCTTGCGTGCCAGCGCCGCGTCGAGCTGCTCGACGGTGAGCTTGTAGTTCTGCTCCGGGCCGCAATGCAACACGTTGATCTTCGCGCCGACGATCTGCGCGATATCGTGATACGTCGTCCAGTAAGGCGCGGCGAAGCAGATTTCGTCGCCTTCGTTCATCAGTGCTTCGGCCAGGTTGTACAGCACCTGCTTGGCACCGATGCCGATCGAAAGATTTTGCCGGCCATAGCCGTGAAAACCCAGCGCTTCGATGTGTTTCAGGAACGCGTCGAGCAGGCTTTCGGCACCGCGGTTGCTGCCGTACTGCCCGCTGTCATGCGCAAGCGCCTCGCGGGCGGCGGCATAAACGTGCTCGCCGGGCAGAAAGTTCGGAACGCCGATCGAAAAGCTGATGATGTCGCGACCGGCCATCTTCAGCTGTTTCGCCTTTTCGGCGATCACCATGATCGCACTGGGCTGGGCACGGCCGACACGCTGGGCAAGCTGGGGCATGGCTTCCTCTGGGGAAATGGGGAGCAGCAAACTCGATGATTTTAGCATGCGGCGCTGCCGCATCGCCCCTGCCACCTGGCCATCGGCTGGAATTAAGGTTGGCCGTGACACCATGCGCCCGCCAATCCGGGCAAGGTCCCCCAACCCGTAAGGAAATGAACCATGATGCATTGGATCATCGTTTTCATTATCGGCTTGATCATCGGTGTCCTGGCCAAGCTGCTGGTACCAGGCCCCGATAGCGGCGGCATCATCGTCACCGCCCTGCTCGGCATCGCCGGGTCGCTGATCGCCACCTATGTGAGCGAGCGCTGGGGCCTGCTGCCCCTGACCGGCTGGAAGCACTTCGTCGGTTCGGTCGGCGGCGCCGTCATATTGCTGCTGATCTACAACGCCATCTTCGCGCGACCGCGGCGGCTGTAGCGCAGGACATTGGGAAGCTGCATAGCGCCCGCGGCCATGACATCATGGCGTCGCCGCCAACCGGCCTGTTCAGGGCACTGGCGGCCCGCCCGCGGGATGCGTGGCGCAGAGCAGTCTCAAGGGGATCCCAATCAACCCGCTTAGAAGGACACGGATATGCATTGGCTTTGGGTAATCATCGTCGGCTTGGTCGTTGGCCTGCTGGCCAAGGCGTTTACGCCGGGCAAGGATCCTGGCGGCTTCATCATTACCGTCCTGCTCGGTATCGCCGGTTCGATCATTTCCACGTTCGTGGGCGAAAAATTAGGACTTTGGGGAGAAACCGGCCTGGTGCATTTTATCGGCTCGATCGTCGGCGCGGTGATCCTGCTGGTGATCTACGGCATGTTCAAGCGCCGCAGCGCTACCTGAAGATCGATCTCCAACCGTTCGACACTGGCGAGGCGCTCGCCCCGCCAGTGCCGTCGGCAAAAGCGTGTATCAGGCGCGGTTGCCCATCAGCTTGCCGGCCAGACCGGCCAAGGCACCCAGATCGAAACCACCACCCGCCGGCTGACCCTGCGGCACCTGGCCATCGGGCGTCAGGTGATCGACAGCATGCGGGAGCACCTGCGAAAGCTGACCCAGCAGTTGGCCCGGATCCACGCCCAGCTTCGCCGCCATCCCTTCGACCGTGGCACCGAGGCCACCGTTGTTCAGCGCCTGACCGAGCTCGGCGCCCGATACCTGCTGATTGCTGCCGGTGCCGACCCAGGACTGCACCGCATCGCCCAGGCCATGCTGTTGAAGCATGCCGATCAGACCCTGCAGGCCACCGGCCTTGTTGATCAGTTCGCCGGCCATGGAGACCAGCGAGCCGCCCCCTGCCTCGTTTCCTTGACCGCCACCGAGCAAATCGTTGAGCAATGACATAGCCGTTCTCCTGACGCAGAAAGAGGGTCCGTTGTAGCTTGGCGATAGTAAACCCACGTGTCCTTCACTGTGGTGACGAAGGCGTGAAAAAGCCGCCGGGTTGCCCCGGCGGCTTCGGGTAATTCAGACGATGCGATCAGGCGCGCTCGTCGAGCACCGCGTTCCATTCCTTCACGCGATCGGCCTGCGCAGCGAGCAATGCGTCGACGTCGCCTTCCACGGTCACTTTCTCGATCGTGTCGCCCTGGCGGATGGCATCGATCACCTTCTGGTCTTCGGCGCCGAGGATTTCGCCGAACACGCTGTGCTTGCCGTCCAGCCACGGGGTGGCGCCGTGGGTGATGAAGAACTGGCTGCCATTGGTACGCGGACCGGCATTGGCCATCGACAGGATGCCCGGCTTGTCGTGACGCAGCGAGGCGTCGAATTCGTCCTCGAAACGATACCCCGGGCCGCCACGGCCGCTACCTTCAGGGCAGCCGCCCTGGATCATGAAATCGGCGATCACGCGATGAAACGACAGGCCGTCGTAATAGCCACGGCGCGCCAGATTGACGAAGCTGGCAACGGTGACGGGGGTCTTGTCGTCATGCAGACGCAGATGGATCGGGCCGCGGTTGGTATCGAGGGTAACGTTAATGGTCATCGAGGCTTCCTGATGTGGGTGGGGCCGTCTTCTGGGGACGGCTTCAGACCGACAAGGATACCCCAGGCAGGGGCTTGTGCCCTATCGCCTCAAGGCAGCCCCAGCGCCTCGCGCTCCAGCGCAGCCTTGCCGCGCGGCTTGCCCTGCGGCGTGGGCGCGTCCGTCGGCCAGGCGACCGCCTCGAACAGGTGCGCCCAAAGGCGATCCAGCGCCCAATAGCCGTAGGGCATCAGGGGCAAATGCCGTTCGCCGAAACCCGGCAGCGCAAGAAAGGCGTCGAAGTGCTGTGCGTGCGGCACCTTCCAATACAAGGGCCGGCGCCCTTGCGCACGCAACCAGTCGACATAGGGCTCGGAGCTGAAAGCGGTCGGCAGCAGGCCGTCGTCCGCACCGTGCACGATCCATATCGGCAAATCGGCACGTGGCAAACGCCCTGCCGTCGCAGCCACGGAAGCATGCAACGTTTTCGCGTCGGTGCCTTGACCCTCCCAAAGCGCACGCAGGCAATCGGCACCGGCCAGACTCGGATCGCTCGATGCGTCCATGCCGCCAAAAAGACCGATGCCGTTGCCAGGCGGAATACCCGCGCCGTCGGACCACCACGCGGCACGCACCGCCGCGCTTGCTGTCGCCGGCTTTCCATCCGCGCCCGGCGCGGCATAGTTGAAACCGCATGGCATCGATGCGGCGCCGCTGCGCATGTACGACGACGCATAACCGGCCGTAATGGCGCGCCACAGATCGAACGCGGTCACGCTGGCGGAAACTTCCATCGCACCATCGACCCAACCGGCCGCGCGCAAATGCTCGTACGCTTGCGCTGCCTGCTTCGCGGGCGTATCGCCGGCGAGCCTGCCCTGCGCGTGCAGACTCGCACAGCGCGCCGTCCATGCCGGCGGCACGTCGCCGTGCGGCGTACGCGCGAAAGGTACGTGCGCAAAGCGCTCGTCGCTCAACGCGCAAGGCAACCAGATCGATGCCTCCGTCGCGTAGTCGTACAACGCACGACCCTGCCCTTCGGCGTGGATATTCGGCTCGAGCGAAACCACACCGGACAACAGGTGCTCATCGTCCAAGCCGGCCGCCTGCAACACTGCACCGCCACCGTTGGAGAGGCCCGTCGCGATGATGCGCGTGTTCTGCGCAGTGAACGGCGCCTGATCCGGATAGGCGCGATCGAGCATGGCCAGACCGAACTTCGCCGCCTGCAGGACATGACGTCCCCAATCCGCTTCGGGGTTATCGCCCGAGTGCAAATGCTTGATGGCGATCGCCGACGAACCGGCTATCGCGGGCGGATCGAATTCCAGCGATTTGCTGCCACGCTGCGCACGCGTGCCGTCGAGTGCGACACCGCTATCGTCGGCATAGTCGAAATAACCTGCGCCGGTACCTTTGTCGGTATAGGCAACAGCGCAACCGTGCGGCAGCCCCCAGGCGCCGGCCAGCGAGATCGCGCCATAGATGCCACGCGATCCGGACGATGCGGTGACGATGAGGCAGCGTCGCTGCGTATCGAAGTTGTCCGGCACCTGCAGCAACACGCGATGCGGTTGCCTGGCACCGGGAATCCACGCGAAGGCCTGGTACTCACGACCAGGCACATCGGGCACGCCGCCATAGACGCTTCCATAACCGCCCAACGGCCCGAGATCGGCAATGCCTTTCCAACTGGCTTGAATCGCGCGACGGCGAAGTTCGACCGGCGTGGGATGTTGCGGATCGGCGAATGGCGCAGGTGCACCGGCAAGCCCCTTGAGGCCCAGGCCCGCACTGAGCAGATCGTCGCCGTTGCGGTGATCGGTCACGCTGATATCGCCACGCACAAAGTCGGCCGCTTTCATGGAACGCTCCGTCGTTCGGGGAGATGACGCGCAGCCGGACACGGCCGCTGCGATCAGAAGGACCAGCCAGGCGCGGGATCGTTTTTTCATCCCGGCACGATAGCAAGCCAATCCGCATGCGCCATCGTACTAAAGTCCAGCATGACGTTTCGAACTCGACGGCGACGCCGCATCCGGCTACCGTCGGCGCCCATGACACGCTTGCTGATTGCCGACGACCATCCGTTGTTTCGTGCTGCGCTGCGCCAGGCAGCGAGCGAAAGCGTGCCCGATTGCAAGGTGCTCGAAGCATTCGATCTCGATAGTGCGCTAAGCGTGCTGGGTACGGAGCCCGACATCGACCTTGTGCTGCTCGACCTGCATATGCCCGGCAGCCAGGGACTTTCCGGACTCGCAGCGTTGCGCGGGCAATATCCCGGTGTCGCGGTGTTGGTGGTGTCCGGCCACGACGATCCGCGCATCGTGCGTCGCGTGCTCAATCATGGCGCGGCGGGTTTTATTCCCAAGAGCGCGAGCCCCGCCGAGATCGGCGAGGCCATTCGCACCGTGCTCGACTGCGGCAGCTGGCTGCCACCGGCATGGGCGCAGACGATCGAATCGCTGCCGTCGGACCCGGCCGATACCGATCTGGCCGCGCGCCTGGCTCGGCTGACCGAACAGCAATATCGCGTACTGGTCCTGCTTGGCGAGGGCTTGCTCAACAAGCAGATCGCCGATCGGCTGTCGATCCAGGAGCGCACCGTCAAGGCGCATGTCACCGCGATCTTCGAGAAGCTCGGCGTGCGCAATCGGACGCAGGCGGGGGTTTTGTTGCAGTCGCTGACGTTGAACGATCCGGCGCGTATTTAGGGCCGGAATCCATTCCTCAGTCGTCGCTTGTTAGATGACTTCCGGCAAGCGGCAATGCTGAGAGTTGGATTCCGGCCTTCGCCGGAATGACGGATAGGGTTGGTTTTCGAGAGTACTTTCAAACCTGCTGAGCCGTCGCCACCCGCTGCAACACCTGCCGCAACGCCAACGGCTTGAGCGGTTTGTACAACACGCCCACGCCACGCTCCAACAAACGCTGCCGCAGTTCGCCATCACGATCGGCGGTAAGAATGATCGTCGGCGTAGCGCTCGCCGCCTCGCCCAGTGCATGCCACACATCCATCCCCGTGCAACCACCATCGAGGTGGTAATCGAAGATGTGCAGGTCGGCAGGCCACGGTGCCTCGCGCGCCTGTTCGATCGTACGCGCCGCATGCACCTGCCAGCCCCAACTGGACAGCAGGGCCGACAGCGCGGAAAGCGCGGCCGGTTCGTTATCCACGACTAGCGCACGTCCGTTGGGCAAAGGTTGCGCGACGACCGTTGTCGCTGCCGGTTGCAGCGACGGCGCCACGCGCAACACTTCCAGATCGAACACGCTACCGCGTCCCGGCCACGAGCGCAGATGCAACGGCGTTCCCAACAAGCCCGCCATGCGCTGCGCAATCGACAACCCCAATCCAAGCCCCTGCCCACCTGCCGTACTACCGCGACGGAATTCGTCGAAGATCACGCGCTGCTCTTCCGGTGCGATACCCGGCCCGGTATCCCACACCTCCAGGCGCAAACGATCGCCACGACGCCGCACACCAAGCAGCACGCGACCGCGTTCGGCATAGCGCAATGCGTTGGACAGAAAATTCTGCAGTACACGACGCAGCAATTGCGGATCGGTATGCACCCAGGCCCGGCTGCCGACGACATCCAGGCGAATGCCACGTTCTTCGGCAAGCACCCGAAATTCAGCCGCCAACGGATCGAGCACTTCGGCTAGCGCAAAACCGCGCGGTTGCGGATGCAAACGTCCCGCTTCCAGACGCGCGATATCGAGCAGCCCCGCCAGCAAACCCTCGGTTGCTGCCAACGCGCCGTTGAGATGACGCACCGTAGTGACTTCACCACCACGCTCGGCCAAGGCATGCGCGAACAATTGCGCCGCATGCAAGGGCTGCATCAGGTCGTGACTGACCGCCGCAAGAAAGCGGCTCTTCGCTTCGTTCGCACGCTGCGCCTCGGCACTCGCCGCGGCCAATTCGCGCGTGCGCTCGCCCACGCGCCATTCAAGCGTCTCGTTCGAACGCAGCAAGGCATCTTCTGCCTGCCGGAACGCAGTGACGTCGGTAAACGTCGCGACGAACCCACCGCCGGGCATCGGATTGCCGCGGATCTCTACCACCGTGCCGTCGGGGAAGCGACGCTCGGATAGATGCCGCGTGCCCGCGCGCATATGCGTCAACCGACGCTGTACGCGGTCTTCAAGCTCGCCCTCGCCGATCATGCCGCGATCGATGTTGTAACGCGTCAGCTCGGCCACCGGGCGTCCGACCTGCAACAGTTCGGGTGGATAGTCGAACAAGCTGGCGTAGCGTCGGTTCCATGCCACCAGGCGCAGCTCGGCATCGACCACGCAGATGCCCTGACTCATGTTTTCCAGCGCGGCCTCAAGTACCCGCTGATTGAAACGCAGATCCTGCGCCGCCTCGCCAACGATGGCCGCCACGGTGTCGATTTCGCCGCCGCGCTGCTGACGCACCACTTCCAGCAAGAGTCGCGCGGATGCCGCACCGATCACCGCCGCCAGTTCGTGTTCGACCAAGGCCACACGATGGCCACCGGCCAGACCATGTGCCGGCGCGTTATCGAATAGATGCTCGACCCGTTCGGCCGGCAGGAAACGCACCGCCAGCGCGTGCAATTGGGAGACATCGATATCGCCGACACTGACCGGCCGCACCACCTGCCCGAACCGCGAGCCGGCCAACACCATCGTCACGGCGATATTCACCGCCAGACTCAACACCACCGCACGGCCCAGGCGACTCCAGTCATCCAGTCCGAGCAAACCATCCGGCGACAACCAACTGATGCCAAACGGGCCGGTGTGCATCCAGACCGCGTCGGTCATGATCGCCGGAAGCAGGATATACAACCAGGCCAACGTTCCCGCCGCCAAGCCCATGGCGACAGCACGCGGCCCCCATTGCGGGCGATACACGGCAGCCAATAGCGCAGGCGCGAGACCTGCCAGGGCGGAAAACGAGATCGCGCCGATATCGGCTAAGGCATCGTTGCGCGCCAATGCGCGGCTATATCCCCAGGCAAGCAGGATCACCACCAGGATCGCCACGCGACGCTGGTTGATCACCTCGCCACGCAGATCGCCCCGCTCGTCGCGTCCCCAACCCGCGCGCACGCGCAAGGGAGCGATGAAGTGATTGACGATCATCAGGCTCAACGCAAGCGTCGCGACCACCACCATGCTGGTCGCCGCGCTCAGACCGCCGAGGAATGCCACCAGTGCCAGGCCGTGCTGTTCGCGCGCCATCGGCAAGGCAAGCACATACAGATCCGAAGGCACGCCGCTTGGACCCAGCCACGCATCGCCCAGGCGCGCCAATGGAAGAATCGGCAACGAGATAAGCAACATGTACAGCGGAAAGAGCCAGCGTGCCGTACGCAGGTGCGACGCATCGCGACACTCCACCACGCCGGCATGAAACTGGTGCGGCAAGGTAAACATCGCCAGTGCACCGAGCAGGATCAGCGCAGGAAAGCCCGAGCTGTCGTGCGGTGGTGGCGCGGCATGCACGAGATTGGCAGGCAACGGCGCAAACAGCAGCGAACCCAAGGCCAGCATCGCGCTCAGCTTGAACAGCGACTCGAACGCCATCGCCAGCACGAGTCCACGGTTATGCGCCATTGCCGAGGCGCGCCGCGTGCCGAACAGCATCGCGAACAACGCCATCAGCAAGGCGACATACAGCGCACTGTCCTGCCACGGTTCGGACTCGGTGATCTGCCCATGGCTGAGCATCGCGTAGCTCATCGCCACCGCTTTGAGCTGCAGCGCGATATACGGAACGATACCGATCACCACCACCGCGGTAACCATGGCCGCCAGGCCGGAATGACGGCCGAGGCGCACCGCGATCAAATCAGCCAAGGAGCCTGCGTTGTAATCGCGCGCCAGCTGCACCAGTCGACGCAGCACGGTAACGGCCAGCAGATACATCAAGATCGCGCCGATAAACGTCGGCGGCAACCACCACCCCGAACGACTCGCCTGCGTTACCGTGCCGTAGAACGTCCACGACGTGCAGTGGATGGCCAGTGACAGTGCGTAGACGATTGCCCAGCGTTTTTCGAAAAGATGCGGGCGGCGCTCGCCGATGAGCGCTACGCCGAAAAGCAGGCCGAGCCAGACGAGTGCTGCAGCGGCGATGACGGTGGAGTTCAGCATCGGGCGCAACCCGAGAGCCAAGAGCGCCCCCTCACCCCAACCCTCTCCCCCGGCGGAGCCAGGGGAGAGGGAGCAAAAAGCGAGGAGCCGCAAAGCTGGAGGCGATGCGAAGCGAGCCTACAGCTCTTGATCTTCGGGCCCCCTCGGGAGCCGAGTGGGGTTGGGACGATAAGGCCCCGATGGGGGCATCGACAGGACGTCGATGCCTTTTCGACAGGACAGGGACGTCCTGTCGAAAAGCCCGGCCCAACCCCACGGTCCGAAGGACGGCGGACGCGGGGTGTCCTTTCTTTGGTTATCTTTCTTTGGACAAGCAAAGAAAGTAACTCGGCGACCGGCAGGTCGGCGAAACACGCCCAAGGCGACTTTCTAGCCTGAGAGCAGAACCACCGCGACAACCCAACACCGAAGTCACTGGGTCCCGGCCTACGCCGGGATGACGAGGTTTGAGTACAGAGAGAAATGCGAACGCGCATCAACGCGGCGCAGCAATCCCCAACTGCTCCACCACATGAATCACCCACCGCGGCTGCACCCCACGCTGAGTATCGTAATCCCCACCCGAATACCCCCACCAATCCCAACACGCCTGCGGATTCAACGGCGCCATGCTTGCGCGTGTCTGAGGATACAGCACCGCCACATCATAGGCGTCCGCCCAGCGATTGAACCCGGCATCCTTCACAAAGGCCTCGCCCACCGCCGCCGCATTCTGCTTGCATCCATGAAACGCCACCAGCAGACCACACGGCTTTCCAGCCGCGCACGACGGCGGCACGTAAAGATAGCCATCGTCGGCCAACAAGGGATCGACATTGTCGACCCGATAGGCGTTCTGGCTGAACGTCTGCAACTGCCCCTTGGCATCACCCACCGCATGCAACGGCTTGCCATACAGCTGCGCAAAGATCTCGCCCGCAGCATCAAAGCCGCAATGCCCCAGATACGGCGAAACCGACTTGTCGCAATCATCGCCGGTAGCCGCAATCGGCAGGTTGTGCGCAAAGGCACGGTTGCCATCATCGACCACCTGCAAACCCTTCAAGCCTGGCACCGTGTCGCGCAGGCGCTGATAGAACTGCGCCCCCGCCTCGGCCACCGACGGCGCCACCAACGCATCGTCCTTGCCATGCAACAGATACGCCTTGCCATGCGCAAGATTTTTCAGCGCGCCGTTATCGCCGGACTGCGCACGCTGAGTCGCCTTGGTCACCAGCGCAGAAACATCCGCCGCTGGCGTCCCCTTCATGCAACTACTCAGCGCCACATCCAGCTTGCCGCCCGCACAGGCATAAGGCCCGCCCGCCACGATCGCCGCGTAAGGAAACACATCCGGATAGGCGATCTGCATCTGTGTTGCCATATAAGCACCGGAAGACAGCCCGGCCACCGCCACGCGGTGCGGATCGAGCTTGAGTTTCGGCAACGGGTCCGCGTGCGCGCCGACAGCGAGCAGGCCAAGGCATAAAGCACCGATCCAACGCATGGCATTCTCCAAAAAAAAGTGCCCTCCCCCTCAGGCTCCAGCCGTCGGGAGAGGGCGGGGAGTTACACTTTAGAACTTATAGCGCGCACTGAGCGTAACCACACGCGGCGCCCCGTAATAGCCCGTCACGATGCCCAGCGCGGCAATGTTGTAGCCGGTGGTGCGATACGCCTTGTTGGCCAGGTTGCTACCCTGCAGGCTCAGCGTCCATGGATCGTTGATCTGCCAGATCACGCCCGCATTCCACAGACCATAGGACGGCTGCAGGATCAGCGGCGACAAGGTCGTCTCGGGATAGACCGACGTCTGGTAGGTGTAATTGATGCGACCAGTAATGCTGCCGCCATTGGCCAGTGGATAGGTGTTCTCCAGCGACAGCCCGCCCGACCATTTCGGCGCATTGGTAAAGCGCTGCGTGTCGGCGATATTCACGCCGCCGCTCAGGAACTGCGTGTACTTGGTATGCAGGTACGCCACGTTGCCGCTGAAGGTCCAGTTTTCCGTTGGCTTCCAGGCGAATTCTTCTTCCAGGCCGTCGATATGGCCCTTGCCGGCATTGGTGAAGTCGCCGAAGAAACCCTGGCTGCCGTTGGGCAAGGTGTACGAGGTAAACACCGACAGCTGGATGTTCGAGTACACGTTGTGGAAGACCGCCGTGTTGGCCATCAGGCGATCGTCGAAGAACGTCATCTTGCTGCCCAACTCGTACGACTGCACCTTCTCGTCCTGGATTGGACGGCACGAGCTGGGAATCGCCACGCAGTTGGCGCGAATGTTGTAACCGCCCGAATGGAAGCCTTCGCTATAGCTGGCGTAGAGATTGATATGATCGCTGGCCGCCCAGCTCAGCGACACCTTGGGCGAGGCGTTGTTGGTGGTATGCGAACCGCTGAAATCGGCCAGCGTAGCGATCGGATTGCTGAAGCTCGCATCGGCATAGCCATAGTTCTGGATGACTGCGCTCTTGGTTTCGCGACTCAGGCGCACGCCCACATCCAGGCTCCACTGCGGGCTGATATCCCAGGTGAAGTCGCCATAGCCCGCATAGCTCTTGGTACCTACGCGTCCGCCGGTGCTGCCGTATTGCGCCAGCCCCAGCAAGCTATAGGGCGGCGAACCCAGGAAGATGTTGTCGATCTGCCCGGCCGCCGAACCCTTGAAGTAGAACAGGCCGAACACGCCATGCAGCGAGCCGCCCGAATCGTAGTTCGCCTGTAACTCCTGGGTGAACTGATGATCGGAGTAGACGGCGCCGACGTCGGCGATCTTTTCCGGCAGCGTATCGAAATCGATATTGGTGTCGGTCGACGATTCGCGGTATGCCGTAATCGATTTGAACGACCAGTCCTGGCTGGCGATCCAGTTCAGGGTCAATGCGGCGCCGCTCATCTCGGTATTGTTGAGTTGGGCCATGCCGCTGCGCGTGTTGTAGTTGCTGTTCAACGGCTGGTAGGTCGGATCCAACGCGTTGACCGTCAGCAGCTTGGCGCCGCGCGGATTGGAATTATCACGCATGCCATCCACCGACAGCTGCGCATTGAATTCGCTGGACGGGAAAAAACCGATGCTGGCACGCGCGGCATTGGTGTTCTTGTTGCCGTTGCGGCTATTGGTGAGCAGGTCCGTGCCGTAGCCATCGTTGTGCTCGCTCGCTACGGCAATACGCCCGCGCCACACGCCATCGGAGGTGGCACCGCCGACATTGGCCTTGATGTCCTTCTCGCCATAGGTGCCTACCGTGGCTTCCACGGAACCAGTGGTCTTGGTCGGCAACGGATTGGACACGTATTTGATCGCGCCACCGATGGTGTTCTTGCCGTACAGGCTGCCTTGCGGGCCGCGCAGCACTTCGATGCGGTTGACGTCGAACACGTCCAGCAAGGTGCCCTGGGGACGCGCCAGATACACGTCGTCCAGATAGATACCGACGCCCGGATCGAAGCCCCAGGTCGGATCGGCCTGGCCGACGCCGCGGATATAGGCGGTCAAGGTGGTGTTGGAGCCGCGCGCTGCATAGACCTGCAGCGACGGCACCTTGCCCTGCAGGTCACCGATGTTCTGCACGTTCTGCTTGTAGAGCGAATCGGCGGTGAAGGCGCTGACGGCAATCGGCACGTCCTGCAGCGTTTCTTCGCGTTTGCGCGCGGTGACTTTGATCTCGCCCAATTGCTTGGCGTCGCTGGTCTTGGCAGCCGTGCCGGCATCGCCGGCCTGTTGCGCGTAAAGCGATGTGCTACCGAGCAGGCCAAACACCAGCCCAACCGCAAGACTCAAATGCGTGCGTTTCATGTCACCCCTCGTCAATGAACGCATCCACTCCCCCGGATGCCGATGCCCGGCAGATTAGGCAGGTGCGAACGGGGCCACACTTGTACCTTGGTACAGTGCCGCCCGCGCCATGGCTTGCGGATACTCGCCGCCCAACGTCCATGGAGGAACTTCGGGCATGGCCTTTCTGATCGTGCTGGCCGGACTGTGTTTTCTGATGTATGCGGCATACCGCGGCTACAGCGTGATCCTGTTCGCGCCGATCGCCGCGTTGGGCGCGGTCCTGCTGACCGACCCGGCGCTGGTCGCGCCGATCTTCACCGGCCTGTTCATGGACAAGATGGTCGGCTTCTTGAAGCTGTACTTTCCGGTATTCATGCTCGGGGCGGTGTTCGGCAAGCTGATCGAGCTATCGGGGTTTTCCAAATCCATCGTCGCTGGCACCATCGGCCTGGTCGGACGCAGCCGCGCGATGCTGTCGATCGTGCTGGTCTGTGCCCTGCTTACCTACGGCGGCGTGTCGCTGTTCGTGGTGGTGTTCGCGGTGTATCCGTTCGCCGCGGAGCTGTTTCGCCAGTCGCAGATCCCCAAGCGCCTGATTCCCGGCACGATCGCACTGGGCGCGTTCACCTTCACCATGGATTCGCTGCCAGGTACGCCGCAGATCCAGAACATCATTCCGTCCGCCTTCTTCGGCACCAATGGCTGGGCTGCGCCGTGGCTGGGCACGCTGGGCTCGGTATTTATCCTGGTGGTTGGCCTGCTTTATCTGGAATCGCGGCGGCGCCGCGCGGCGGCAGCGGGCGAAGGCTATGGCGACAACCTCGTCAACGAACCCGCGCCGTTCGAAGACGGCAAGCTCGCTCACCCATTGGTCGCATTGCTGCCGCTGGTATTGGTCGGCGTTGCCAACAAGCTGCTGACCGATGCGATTCCGAAACTCTATGGCCCGACGCAGTCGTTCGTGCCGGCCGTGGTCGGCAAGGCCGAACCGGTGGTGCAGGACGTCGCCAAGATTGCCGCGATCTGGGCGGTGGAAGGCGCGCTGCTGTTGGGCGTCGTCTGCGTGCTGGCCTTTGCGTGGCGCCCGGTGGCGCGGCGTTTTGCCGAAGGCAGCAAAGCGGCGGTTGCGGGCGCGTTGCTGGCATCGATGAACACCGCTTCCGAGTATGGCTTTGGTGCAGTGATCGCCGCCCTGCCCGGTTTCAAACTGGTGGCCGATGGTCTGCACGCCATCCCCAATCCGCTGGTCAACGAAGCGGTCACCGTGACCGCACTGGCCGGCATCACCGGCTCCGCCTCCGGCGGCATGAGCATCGCGCTGGCGGCAATGGCGCAGACGTTCATTCACAACGCACAGGCGGCCGGCATTCCGATGGAAGTCCTGCACCGCGTCGCGGCGATGGCCTCCGGTGGCATGGACACGCTGCCGCACAACGGCGCGGTCATCACCTTGCTGGCCGTGACCGGACTGACGCATCGGCAGTCGTATCGCGACATCTTCGCGATCACCGTGATCAAGACGCTCGCCGTCTTCGTGGTGATCGCCACGTTCTACCTGACCGGCCTGGTTTAGCGCTTTGTCCCCTCTCCCCTGGCTCTGCCGGGGGAGAGGGTTAGGGTGAGGGGGGCTTTTCGTACTTCGACAACAACCGAGCACCTCCGCACTTCCCGCCCCACCCGGGGCATTCCAGTGAAAGCGTAGGGAGCAACAAGCGATGTCCATCAAGCAACGCGTGCTGGGGCTATTGGCCCTGTTGTTGTTAAGTCCCGTATTGGCTCTGCATGCCACCTGTGTCGACAACGTCGTGCTCGTGCATGGCAACACCGGCAGCCCGGTCGATTTCCAGAACACCGTCGACCTGCTGCTGCAAAACGGCTATACCAGTTCGCAAATTTTCGCGCCCTCCTGGGGCAACTCGCTGTGCGCCGCCTGCAACGACCACAACGGCACCGAAGAAACACCGGTGCGCAATGCGATCACCAGCGCGATCGCCAGCTCCTGCACCGGCCATATCGATGTGATCGGCCATTCGATGGGCGCCACCCTGGCGGCGCTGGAAATCACCAAGCTCAATGTTTCGTCGAAGGTCGACGTGTTCCTGGGCATCGCCGGTGCGTTCCATGGCCTGTATACCTGCGGCATCTATCCGTTCAACGTCGCCACGCTGACCTGCGGCCAGTACGGCCTTTCGATCAGCAGCCCACTGCTCAACGGCCTGGACGGCAAGCATTTCGGGCAGAAGGAGTACACCTTCATTTCCTGGGTCGACGAGATCAACTGCGCCACCGGCACCTGTCTGGTCTATGGCGTCCATACCTCGACTATCGACGGGGAAACGGCCAGCTATGCCTATCCGTATGAGCACTATCAATTGTTGTATGCGACGGCGGCGGATCAGTTGAGTTTGATCCAGCAGTAGGGCAAGAGCGCCCCCTCACCCCAACCCTCTCCCCCGGCGGAGCCAGGGGAGAGGGAGCAGGTTGCGCAAGCACGAGACATTCAAGCACCCTCAGTTGGCCCCCTCTCCCCTGGCTTCGCCGGGGGAGAGGGTTGGGGTGAGGGGGGCTCTAAGCCCTCAGCCTCCCAACGCCTCGACATACGCGTCCCCGCCGCAAATCTGAACAACTCCCCTCCCCCCAGGCAAGTTGTCACATAACCGCGTATAATCGTCCGATTCGCCTTCTTGAAACCTGCCGCGACGGTCCAAAGCCGCCCGAGTCCACTCATGTCCATCGAAAATCTGCGCAATATCGCCATCGTCGCTCACGTCGATCACGGCAAAACCACGCTGGTCGATCAGCTCTTGAAGCAGTCGGGCACGCTCTCTGAGCGTACCGTGCTGGCCGAGCGCGTGATGGACTCCAACGACCAGGAAAAGGAACGTGGCATCACCATCCTGGCCAAGAACACTGCCATCACCTGGCAGGGCAACCGCATCAACATCGTCGACACCCCCGGACACGCCGACTTCGGCGGCGAAGTGGAGCGCGTGCTGTCGATGGTCGATACCGTGCTGATCCTCGTCGACGCGATGGACGGTCCGATGCCGCAGACGCGCTTCGTGACCCAGAAGGCGTTCGCGATGGGCTTCAAGCCGATCGTGGTGATCAACAAGATCGACCGTCCAGGCGCTCGCCCGCAGTGGGTCGTGGACCAGGTGTGGGACCTGTTCGATCGCCTGGGCGCCACTGCCGAGCAGATGGATTTCCCGATCGTCTACGCCTCGGCGCTGAACGGCTACGCCAGCCTCGACGACTCCGTGCGCGAAGGCGACATGACCCCGCTGTACCAGGCCATCATGGATAACGCGCCCAAGCCGGAAGTCGATCCGGAGGGCCCGTTCCAGATGCGCATCAGCCAGCTGGATTACAACAACTTCGTCGGCGTCATCGGCATTGGTCGCATCCAGCGCGGCACGCTGAAGAAGAACATGCCGGTCGCCGTGATCAACCGCGAAGGCAAGAAGCGCCAGGGCAAGGTGCTGCAGGTGCTGGGCTTCCTCGGCCTGGAGCGCATCGAGCAGGACACCGCCGAAGCCGGCGATATCATCGCCATCTCGGGCATCGCGGAACTGACCATCTCCGACACCATCTGCGCGCTCGACACCCCCGAAGCGCTGCCGGCGCTGACCGTCGACGAGCCGACCATCAGCATGACCTTCCAGGTCAATAACTCGCCGTTCGCCGGTAACAAGGACCTTTCCGGCGGCAAGTTCCTGACCAGCCGTCAGTTGAAGGACCGCCTGGACCGCGAGCAGGTGCACAACGTGGCACTGAAGGTCGAGCAGGGCTCCGACGCCGACAAGTTCCTGGTCTCGGGCCGTGGCGAACTGCATCTGTCGGTGCTGATCGAAAACATGCGTCGCGAAGGCTACGAGCTGGCCGTGTCGCGTCCGGAAGTGATCATCAAGGAAATCGACGGCCAGAAGATGGAGCCGATCGAGCAGTTGGTGGTCGACGTCGAAGAAATTCACCAGGGTCCGGTGATGGAGCGCCTGGGCACCCGCAAGGGCCAGCTCAAGAACATGGAGCCGGACGGCAAGGGTCGCGTGCGCCTGGAGTACATGATCCCGGCGCGTGGCCTGATCGGTTTCCAGAACCAGTTCAAGACCCTCACCCAGGGTTCGGGCCTGCTGTTCCACGTGTTCGACCATTACGGTGCGAAGGAAGAAGGCCAGATCGCCAAGCGCCTCAACGGCGTGATGATCGCCAACGCCGCCGGCACTACCCCTGCCTACTCGCTGGGGCCGTTGCAGGATCGCGGCAAGCTGTTCGCCGCCGAAGGCGACTCGGTGTATGAAGGCCAGCTGGTCGGCATTCACTCCAAGGACAACGACCTCACCGTCAACGCGATCAAGCCCAAGCCGCTGACCAATATGCGCGCCTCGGGCAAGGACGACGCGATTCAGCTCAGCCCGGCGATCAAGTTCTCGCTGGAGCAGGCGCTGGACTTCATCGATGACGATGAGCTGGTCGAGATCACGCCGAAGGAAATCCGCCTGCGCAAGAAGCATCTGACCGAAAACGATCGCAAGAAGGCTTCGCGCTCGTCCTGATCGATCAGCAAGATGCAAAACAAAAAGCCGCCTCCGGGCGGCTTTTTTTGTGGCGCGCTACCATGGCGCGGTTGTTTCTCATCGACATGGAGCTGATGCAATGAAATACGCTGTACTTATCCTGCTGCTGGCCGCGACCCCTGCCTTCGCTGCGTCGCCGATCACGCTCAAGGCCGCCGATGTGGCGCGCGACGCGGCCACCCATCCGGGCACCATGGACAAGAAGTACGCCGGCAAGCACGACATCACCGTCGTCGGCAGCTTCCTCGATTACGACAGCTACGGCGCCATGGTCGGCCAGGCGCACAAGGCCGTGCTGATGCAAGGCATGCCGGGCGAAGATGTGATCATCGGCTCGAAGGTGCAGTTCAATCCTCGCGACAACGACGACAGCGTAGTGCCGGCCGGATTGACCAAGGGCCAGACGGTGACGGCACACTGCACCAAGCTCGAGGAATTGATGAAGGGTCAGGTGCTGTTGACCGGTTGTACCTTCAAGTAAAGCCCACGCTCAGCCCGCCAGGCGCGTTACCCCGCGCACTGGCGCGGCATCCACGCGATGCATGTCGAACACCAGGATCTCGTTCTCCCCTGCCTTCAGCCACGGCGCCGGGCAATAAAGGCGCTGCTGCGGCCCGATGTGCCAGTAGCGCCCCAGCAGCTGCCCGTTCACCCAGACATAGCCCTTGTCCCAGCCGCTCATGTCGATATAGGTATCGCCAGGTGTCTTTAGCGACACATTCAACTTGAAGAACAGCCCCGGACGACGTGACGGCCCCGCCAGCGGTTTCAATGACGCGACAAAGGCATCGTTCAACGGCAAGCCGTAGACGGACCAATCCTCGAGCGGAAGCTCGCCGAGCCTGACCTCGCCGACAATGCCCTTGCGATCGGCCATCGCCTGGCCGTAACCGATGTGACCGAAGCTGTCGATCAGGACGTCCAGCTCGCCAGCGGGCACATCTATCTGCGATACGTCGGGCACACCCGGCTTGCGTACGCGCGATATCGCATCGAGATAGCGTCCATCGCTGAATATCGTTGCGTAGTCGCGCACATCATCGATATGCAGCGTGCCGCCTGCGGGCAGGCGCTTGCGATAAAGCACCATGCCGTGATCCTGCGCCAACAGGATTTCATTCGGCTGCGGATGCGATACCTGGCGCGGCGTGCCGAGGTTGTCCCAGATCGATGCATGCGCCACCGGTGTTGTCGCATCGAAGGTAATCGCCGGCGGCGGCGCGGGGATATCGGGAATCTTATGCGCCACGTGCCTGGCGATCAGCTCGCGAAAACGATGAAAGGCGGCCGTAGCTTCGCCGCGCTCGTTGATCGGCGCACCGTAGTCGTAACTGGTGATCACCGGCTCGAAATTGGAATAGTCCTTGTTGGCGTTGGCGCCCGCGCCAAAACCGAAGTTGCTACCACCGTGCACGACATAGAGATTGAAGGAGCGCTTCTGTTGCAACAGCTCGTTCAAGGTGTTGGCGTAGTCGGCGCTTTGCAGCTTGGGATCGCCCCAATGCGTCAGCCAGCCGGGATAGCCCTCCCCTACCCATACAGGCGCTTCGCCGGCAATGCGTTGAGCCGAGGCAAAATCCGTATCGCCGTCGAGCCCGAGTGCCGTGCCTGGCAAATACGTCTGTTGCTTCTGGATCTGCCCAAGTCCGTCGGAAATCGAGAACGGGCCGTCGATGCCACGTTCCTTCCACATCGCGTGCAGCAGTTTGAGGTAGTCGAGATCGTTGCCGAACGAGGCGTATTCGTTCTCCACCTGCACCATCAGGATCGGCCCACCCGCGCTTGCCATCAACGGCTTGATCACCGGGGCGACCGCATCGAGGTAGCGACGCACGCCGGCCATGTAGCCCGCATCGTCCTTGTGGCGCACATGGCTATTTGGATCGCGCAGCAGATAAGGCGGCAAGCCGCCGAAGTCCCATTCGGCGCAGACGTACGGCCCTGGACGCAGGTAGACCCACATGCCCTCCTGCTGGCACAACCGTATGAAGTGCGCGAAGTCGCGACGGCCGGTCTTCAGATCGAATACGCCCGGTTCCTGCTCGAACGCATTCCACATGATGTAGACCGCGATGGTGTTGAGCCCCATCGCTTTGGCCATGCGGATGCGGTGCAGCCAGTATTCGGCGGGGATGCGGATCGGGTGCATCTCGCCGCTGCGTATCTGGAAAGGTTTGCCGTCGAGCAGGAAGGCTTGCCTGGACAAGGTGAAGCGATGGGGGTGTCCGTCGGCGATGGGCTCGGCCCCGCTCGCCTCCTTGCCAGACGCCAACTCTGGCAGCGCAAGCCCGGCGAGTGGTGCCAGCAGCGAAATCTTCAGGAATTCCCGTCGTTGCATCTCGTTTCCCAGTCTTCAACTTCGTTGCAGGAGCGACTTTGATCACGACTGAGAGGTACCTCGACAACCTCATAGCAATCGTCATCCCGGCGCAAGCCGGGATCCATTCCTCTATTTCCGCTTGTCAGACGACGTTTGGCAAGCATCCACGCTGAGGAGTAGATCCCGGCCTGCGCCGGGATGACGAGTAGGAAGGATTTTTAGAAAAGCCAAACGTTACACCGAAGGCACCAACTCCAACGTCACCACCTCAAACGGCTGCAACTCGATCGTCGTCGGCTTGTCCGCATCGAACGTTATCGACGACTTGCTGCCATCGGCCTTCCACGGACTATGCCCGCTGAAATGCGTAGCCGCCCCCTCAGGCAGCTCCAACTGACGCCGCAAATCGATCACCATGCTCTGCGCCCGCGCGTCCGGGTTGCGCAGCGTAACGATCGCCTTCTTAGGCGTCCATGATGCCCATCCATAAACATCCAGCCGCCCCGGATCGCCGCCGATCCAATGCGTATCGCGCAATACATCGGCGTTCTCACGCGACCAACGAGCCGATTCGGCTAAGGTATCCCAGTCCGAATCGCTCAGCAGCGACGGCGTGATGTACATCTCCTGCAACTGCGTACCGGTACCGAAGTACGAATGCACTTCGTTGGCAAAATCATGCCCGGGATCGGTGTTGAGACGACGGTTTTCCTGCGCATAGATGATGCCGTGGAGCATCAGCGAATTGAGCGGATACAGTGGCCCTTTCAGCACGATGTTGCGATAAGTCTGCGTATCGCGATAGGTGATCCACTTTTCACGGTTCGTACCGACACCGGTAAGGTCATCGTCTTCGCCATCGCGCCAGATCGAATCCGCATAGCGAAGCCAGAACGGCGATGGCAACGTACCAGTGGTGAGATTGATGAAAGTCCCCGGCTTCGCCTCGCGGATATCGTCGATCAACGCCACCGCCGCATCGAAATCACTCGGGAAACGGCTGCCCGGAAAGACCTTGTCGGCGTTACCGGTACCGTCGAACTTGAACTGATTGATACCGTCGTCCTTCAGCAGCTTCATCACCACATCGTGGAAGCGCTGGTAATACTTCGGCCCGGACAGCGCAAAGCCACCATCGATGATCTCGTAACCCTGCGCCTTGCCATTCTCGACACGGATATCCTTGGGCTTGGAATACCCACCCCAGGGCGACAGCCAGATACCCGGCGCGGCGCCGTATTTGGCCGCCGCCTGCTTGACCGGCACAAAGCCCTGCGGGAAATCCTTGCTGAAATTCCAGCTGCCGCTGCGGTCGTCCCAGCCGTCATCGAACAGAAAGGAATCAAGCTTCACGCCACGCTTGACGCTCAGCTCCTGACCGAAGGTGTTGATACGATCGACCGCCTGCTGCTGCGTATACGGCGTGAAATAGCCGATGTCGTACCAGGAGTTGTAGTGCAGAAACGGGCGATACGGGTGCGCGCGTTCGCGTTCGACGTAGGTCAGGAAGTCGCGCCGCAGCTGCCCCTTATGTGTCGCGCCGATCACCGCCGAATACGTGATCGACTGTCCCTTGATCAGCGGCAGGCCGCGCTCGATCCAGAGATTGAGATTCTTGCCGCGCACCGCGCTTTCGGACAGCGGATGCTCGAAGCCCAGGTAATCCTGTCCTGTAACGATCGGCGAGCCATTGACCGTGCCGACCACCTCCGCTCCTGTCGCCTGGGTCTGCAGCAGATCGACCTTCTTGATGTTCTCATCGGCCTTTAGCGCGGTAATCGTCACCTGCTCGCGCAGATAGTCCGAGCCTTCGCGCTGTACCCATTGCCAGTCGATGCGAAAACGCCCGTCGGCATCGCCAAAGCTCGCGGCAATGGCCTTGCCTGGTATGCGCTCCGCCAGGCGCGGCGCTTTCGGCTCCGCCTTGAGCTTTATCACCTTGGGCTCGGACAGCAAACGGAAATCGGCTGTGGCGAGCTTGCTGCCATCGCCCAGCTCCAGCGCAAACGGCGTCGCGACCTTCAAGACCTGCTGATTGATGGCATCGGTCACTGTCATGTCAGTCAACACATGATCTTTCAACGTCCAGCGCGCATTGACGCTCGCGTTGCCGAACTGCTGCTGATCGCCCTGCCTGGTGAACGCCACCGTCTGATCGTCGGTCTTGGCGCTGATCACACTGACCAGGCTCGCCGCGAGCATTGCCGCCAGCAAACGACGATGCTCCACGAAGCGCTTTGCTTTGGAATGATGCATGCTTTCAAACCTCATTTGCATGTTGAGGCGGTGATCACATGATCACCGCCCCAGGTGACTTACTGAAAGGTATAGCGCAGCACCAGCTGCGTCGTACGCGGCACCTGCCAGGTGGCGGCACCATAGCTCGGGTTGAGAATCGGCGCACCGTTGTCCTGAAAGCTACCGGTGTCATAGAGCTGATTGGAATCGATCCGCCCCTGACGATTGGTGACGTTCTGAATCTGCACATCGAGACTCAGGTGATTGTCCGAATCGATCGCCCAGTCATAACCCACGCCGAGATTCCATTGCCAGAAAAACGGAAGCCGTCCTGCGCTGCCCAGTGGCGACGGCACGTTGTTGCAATAGTGGCTCGCCGCACCGTAGAGCGACGCGGGGTTGTTTACATCCGGATAGGTTCCCAGGCAACTCAGCGGGGTACCCGTATGCATCGTCAACGTGCTGCCGATGCGCAAGCCGGTATTGAAGTAGTAGACGCCGTTGATATTGAGCGCATGGCGGATGTCGCCGGCCAACGGACCGTTGTCGTGCTCCATCAGGCCAGGGAAATCCCAATAGATCTGCTCGCCGGGACCACCACCGGTACGCGTACCCAGGTTAAGCAGACCATCGTCGTTGCCGTAAAGGTGCGCCCAGGTATAGCTCACGTCGAGGAACCAGGGCTCCTCGGAGTTGCGCACGTGGGTCGCCTCAAGCGTCACATGCGCGTACTTTCGCGCGGGTGCGGGGCCAAACACGTTTCCAGGAATCGTCAGCGACTCCAGCTTCCCGTCACCACGGTAGTCGCGTGTAAATACCTGTGCAATGCCCGGGTTGAACATCGGACAGCCGCTGGCGTCGGTGTAATCGGGATAACCGTGGGCCCGTGCATAGTCGGTAATGCCCTGGTTGTAACAGGTGTCGTCGATGATCCGCTTGAGCGAACTGAAGCCCAGTTCCGTCAAGGTGGTCCAGCTCGTCCCGATCGTGTTCTGCATATAGACCTGGAACTCGTACTGGTACGGCGCCTTGATATTTGAGGTGGCCACGTTATTCGCGCTGGGCGCAAGGCCGTCGATCAAGGTCGACTGCGGCCCTATCTGAGTCAAACCCGTCGGCGCCTGAGTCGAAGGATCGCGACCGGTATACGTAAAGTAACGATGCCACTCGTACACGGCACCTGCCGCGCCGTTATTGACGCTCGAAGGTATCGATAGCGCGTACTTTCCAAGATTGGCGCCCAGCTTCATGCTGCTGTCGCCGTGGACGTCCCAGGAAACACCCAAACGTGGCGAAGTAATGGGCATATGCCAGATGTTCTGGCCATTGACGTTCTTGTTGATGAAGGTGTCGAAGCGCATACCGCCGTAAATGACCCAGCGATCGGCGACCTGCCAATAATCGTCCGCGTAGAACGCCTTGTTGACGGTATAGAAGGCACCGCCCGTGCTTTCGAAGAACTGATCCACATAGCGCCCGTCGCCTGGCACGACCGAGCCATTGGGCAGTACCGCGCCGGGCTGTGTATGGTAGGTCCAATCACCACCTTGACTGGTTGCGATGGTGTTATTGATGTAGTGCTTGTAATGCTCGGCACCGATAGTGACCTTGTGATCGCCAAGGTTCCAGGTGAAATCCCCCTTGAAACCGCGGCGCCAGTACTCGAACGGGAATAGCTGATTGGCTTCGGTGGTCAGGCCAATGTTGCGCGACTTCTGGGTAACCGGATCCACTTCGGTCACATAGGGCAGACCGCTACCGCTGGTCGACGTTGGACTGAGCGAGGACTCGCTCAAATAGCCGCCCATCAGACGCAGGCTCATCGTGTCGTTGATCTGCCAGTTGTAGTTCCCGATCAGGAACTGATCTTTGACATGAGTGGCATTCCAACCGAAATACTTGCCTGCCGAACTCGGATCGTAATCACGGCTCAGGGAGTACTGGTTGTTGAAGGTGTCCTTCCAGCTACGATTGCCAACAATATTCAGGCTTTGATCGTTGTTGATGTTCCAGGTCAGATTCAGCAGACCGTTCTTGTTCCGACTTGTCGCATTCGTATGGAACGTCTGGCTATTGGTGGTGCTTTGATTGTTCGGCGAGTTACCCAATAACGCGAAGAAGAACAGTCGGTCTTTGATCAACGCACCCGATGCCCACAGGTACTGACTGGCCACATTCGCCGCGTGCGTATTGGCGCTGTCGTAGTTGTAGTAGTTGCCCTGGGAATCGAACGAGTCGCGTTGGCGCGGATTGAGCAAGCGCGAGGTCGGCGGCGTGAAGTACAGCGAGTAGCCGGCCTGGAAATGATTCGTTCCCTGGCGAACCGTACCGGCGAGAATACCGCCGGTAGAACTGGTCCAGGTGGTCGTGCCGTTACTCGAAATGACCTGAACCGAGCTCACCGCTTCATCCGGCAGCTTGGTCGTACCCAGACCGTTATAGTCATAGGTGGTATCGAATTCGTTGTAGTAATAACGGTTTTCTGCCGGACTCGCACCGCCGATCTGCACCAGCTGCGTGGTCTGGTTGTCGTAGCGTACATTGGACTTGAGCAGGGCAATGCTTTCGAAGCTACGACCGGTCGGCAGCTGGTTGACCAGCGCCATGTTGTAGTTGCTCGCAAGCTGTGGCGTGCTCACATCAATGGGAACAATGTCCGAATTGATCGTGTTCGCATTCACATTGATGCCTGACAGCGTCGAAGCCTTGGGCGAGCCGGCTGTCACAGCCGCCGTCGACAGCGCTGCCACCGGCGTCTGCACGTTCGGCGTCACCACCACATCCCGCTTACCGACTTCCTGGCCACCTTGCGAAATCGTCACCGTGTAACGGCCAGGGTTCAATCCAGCCAGCGTATAACGCCCATCCGCATCCGGATGCAGCTCCTTGTGATAGCCCGTGGCCGTGCTGTCGACCGCCACGGTGACATCGGCACCGCCGGGCTCCTTGCCATAAAGACCACCGGTAATGGATTGTGCCTGCGTCACTCCGGCACCCAAGGCCATCAACAACCCCATCGCCAACACGGTTTTGCTACAACACCCGCGCCTTCCCCTTACGTTGTTCATGCCATGCCTCGTTGGTGGATTTAGAAAGCGTCGCCAGATCCCCTGCGACATCCCTCTGCGAATACGCCACGAGTTCCTCCCCGCGGCCTGAGACGTTCAATGCGTTCGCGGCGGACCTCCCCAGGTCGTCGCCGCGAACTGATGCATCAGAAGCGCTGTTGGTAACGCACGTAGACGTAGCGACCGATGTCGTACGAGGCGTTGTAGTTGTAGGGCGTGTCGCTGCCGGCATAACCGCCGTACACGTACGGCCCGACGCGATTGAAGAGGTTGTTGGCGCCGACCGAGATCGTGCCCTTCCACGGTGCGTTCCAGTACAGCTGCAGATCGTGGAAAGTGACCGAGCCGATCTGCGTCATCGGCTGCGTGCCGACACCGGCAGCGTAGTAATCAGGCAGACTGCACGGGAAGGCGCTGCGTCCATCGGTGAATGCACATGGCGCCTTCAACGGCGAGAAATAGCGCATGGTCCAGCTCGCGCCGAAGTCACGCCATTCCCAGTTCAAGGTCAGGTTGCCACGCAGGCGCCACACCGACGTGGCTGTGACATTCGACGAGATGCCGGCTCCGTTGACGACGGCGGAACCGATCGTCGGCAAGGTATCGAAGCGGCTGACATACGTACCGCTCAGGTTCGCCTTGATGCGGCCGAACGCGTACTCAGGCAACGCATAAGCCACCGAGAAATCGTAACCGCTGGTCTTCTGCCAGCCCGCGTTGGTTTCCAGGTTCAGCAGGTTGTAGATCTGACCCGTGCCCGGCTGGCGCTGGAACTGGTTGCATGCGTCGGCCATGCCGTACTGATAGCAATTGGCCAGTACCTGGTCGTTGCCGATGCCGGTGATCAGGTTGCGGATGTTGTAGCGCCAGTAGTCGACGCTCAGGTTGAAACCCTGCAGCCAGCTTGGGCTGTAGACGAACCCGAACTGCGAGTTGTACGAAGTCTCCGGCTTCAGGTTGACGTTGCCGCCGGTGAAATTGGTGGTGGGCACCGCACCACTGCCGCTGGCGGTCGTGATCGGCTGGCCGCTCACGTCGACCTGGCGGAAATCGGCCGGCACGCCAGCGATACCGCCGTAGCCGCTCAGACATCGCTGGGCAACTGTGGCGTTGTTGCCGTAGGCGCCAGGGCCATACACCGCATCGCAGGGGTCGGTGAACGTACCGGCCGGATAACGGCCTTGATAGAGATCGTTGACCGTGGGCGCGCGGAAACCGGTGCCGTAACTCGCACGTACCAGCAGGTCCTCGATCGGCTGCCACGTCAGCTTGAATGCATTGTTGTTGGTGATGCCGAAGTTGCTGTAGTCGGAATGACGGCGCGCCACGTCCAGGCTCAGGCTCTGTGCGCCCGGCAAGTCTTTAAGCAGCGGCGCGTTCAACTCCACATAGGCTTCGTTGAGGCTGTACTCGCCACTGTTGGACAGCACGCCGCCATCGCTGGATAGTCCTTGCTGCGCATAGGCGTCCGGATCGTCGTAACCGGAAACACGGCGATGCTGGATGCCGGTCGCGAAGGTCAGATCGCCGCCTGGCAACGGAAACAGGTTGCCTGTGATATCGGCCGCTGTAGCCTGCTCGCGACTGCCGTAACGCTCGACGCTGCTGATCGCCAGGTAGTCGAGCATCTGCTTGGTGAAGCCACCCGGCCCGGCCAGCGGATTGATCGGTACGCAGCCGGCGATCACATTGCCAGGCGTGCCGCAATGCACGACACCATCGCCACCCATGAACGAGGGACCCAGGCCCTGCTGCACCTTGACCAGGTCGAAGTACCCCGGGCGCGTGTTGATGCCCTTGATCTTGCTGTCGTAGTGGTAGACGTCCCAATTGAAGGTGTGGTCGTCACCGATAGTGAAGTTGCCTTCCAGTCCCAGGCTGTAACGGTAGTTGGTCGGGTTGTTGTAGCTCTGGTTGGCGTACTGCAGATCCGCCATGCGGCGATAGAACTTGGTCGCCTGCCCCGGCAGCGGGTTGTAGTAGCTGTTGGGGTCGAGCGTCGACGGATAGGCCAGGTTGCTGCCCATGCCGCTGTAGAGTGTGGAGTAACCCGACTGCGCGTACTCGCGATCGATGTTGTATCCGTAGTTGAACTTCGCTGTCAGATTGGACGTGAGGTTCAGATGCGCATCGATGTACAGATTCTTGGTGGTGTCGGCGGTACGCAGCATCGACTGCTTGCCGCTGTTGTTGTTATACGTATACGAGCCGGCATCGGCGAGGCTGCCGATATCGCCGGCACCATTGAATTTCTGCGGCATGAATGGGCTGTAGTCGGCGATATTGCGCGAATCGCCACCGGGATTGAGCACCACGCGCCCGCCTGGTGCATTGGTGATCAAGCCATTCGGCTTGGTATAGCTCAAGCCGTAGTACGGATGCCGGTCGGTCCACGGATAGCTCGAAAAACTGCGATCGCCCGCCCAGACCGGGTCCTGCTTCTGATACGAAGCACTGATCACGATGCCGCCGCGCTCCCCGCTCTTGCCAGCCGTCACGCTGTACTGGTTCTGCTTGCCGTCGCTATGCGGCGCATACATGCCGTTATAGGTGTCGATTTCGACGCCGTTGAAATCCTTGCGCGTGATGATGTTCACCACGCCGGCGATCGCGTCCGAACCATAGACCGCCGATGCCCCGGTAGCGAGCACTTCGATGCGGTCGATCACCGACGCGGGAATCACATTGATATTGGTGTAGCCACCATGCGCTGCGCCGATACGTTGCCCATTGAGCAAGACCAGCGTGCGCGGCGCGCCCAATCCACGCAGGTTGATGAACTGGCCACCCTGGTTGGGGCCCAGATCGCCCGGCGCGGAGGTACTCAGATCGGGCGTCGCCGCTGCGGAAACGTTCTGCAGGATCTGGCCGACAGTAGCAAAACCCTGGCGCTGAATATCGGCGGCGCTGATGGTAATCAGCGGCTGTGCGTCTGCCACATCCACGCTGCGGATGTTCGAGCCGGTCACCGTGATCTGCTGCAGATTCTTCGCCTTGTCCGGCGCCGTCGAGGCAGGCGCATTTGCATCCTGCGCAATGGCGTCGTGAACAAACGCAAGACCGCCCAGGGCCAGCATCAGGCAAGCTGCGAATGGGGACAAGCGTACGCCTGCGCGAACGCACTTCTGTTGGTTAAAACGCATTACAACCCTCCTCCCGGTGTTGCCCGATGTCCTGAGCTGCTGCTGCAGTAACCTCGGTATGTCGCGACGGCGCCCATGAGCGGCCGTCTTGTTGTTGTCAGTGCTGGTGGATCACCGACGGCTTGTCCCCTGTGACACGCCGCACGCGCACGCGAGGCAGCAAGGCCTCGACCGTGTCGCGTTCGACAAAACCTGTTTCTTCGTTCAATGCATTGGCGGCACCGCAGGCCACACCCAACGCCAGCGCGTCGGCCAGCGGCATGCCGCGGTGAATGCCCACGGCCAGCCCCGCCAGCAGACAATCACCCGAGCCCACGGTGTTGCGTGCCTGTTCTATCGACAGTTCCGCGTGCCACGCGCCTTCGGTATCCGCGGCGATGGCGCCCAGCGCACCCATCGACACCACCGGCATGGCAATGCCGCGTGCATGCAGATCGCATGCAGCTTGGGCTGCCGAATCGATACCGTCGATGGCATAACCCAACAGCGCAATGGCTTCATCGCGGTTGGGCTTGACCAGATAGGGTGCTGCGGCAACGGCCTGCTGCAACGCGTCGCCACTGGCATCGACCAGACAACGTTTGCCGAAATGGCGCACTCCCTCGGCCAGCGAGGCATAGGTCGTCGGTAACATCCCGCGCGGCAGGCTCCCCGATAGAACCGCCAGCTCGCTCTCGTCCACTGCGCGCCAAAAAGCAGAGCGCAGTGCTTCGCACTGGCGCTCTGTCAGCAACGGCCCACGCCCCAACACTTCGGTAACAGCGCCGGCAGCGTCCTGCACGGCGATACAGAGGCGTAGATCCTCGCCAATCTCGACACCATGGAACAACACGCCACGCTCGGCCATGCGCTGCGTGATCAAATTTCGATGCGCCTTATCGACCAGGCCGACCAGTTGCACGCGTTCGCCGAGCGCCGCAATGGTCTGCGCCACGTGCATGCCCTTGCCGCCCGGATAAACACGCTCGTCCAGCGCACGACTGACCTCGCCGGCTCGAAACTGCTCGACACGCATCAAGCGATCGATCGCCGTATTGAAACCGGCGACAGTAATCATGCCGATGCGGCCAGCAAGGCGATGGCTTCGGCCTCGGTCGCCTGTCGCGTCGTACCGCCGATACCGCGCGTGGACAGGCTGCCGCACGCGCTGCCCCAGCGCAGACATTCGATCAGGGGTATATCGCGCAGCCATGCGTGCAAAAAGCCCGCGTCGAAAGAATCACCCGCGCCGGTGCTATCGACAGCGTCGATATCGTAAGCCGGCACATTGAGCAAATCGCCACCGTCAAGCGTTACGCAGCCGAGTCTGCCGCGTTTGACCACCGTGCGCGTGCGCCCGTTAACCAGGGCATACAACGCGTCGGCAATCGAGTCCTTGCCGGTGATCGCCAGCAACTCGTCTTCGTTGGGCAAAAACAGATCGACCGCCTGCAACGTGTCGATCAGGTCCACGCCCCAGATGCGGCGCGGATCGAAACCCGGATCGAGTGATGTGGTCAGGCCCGCTGCGCTAGCGCGCTCGAACAGCGCCTTGCACCGCGGTCGCAGCGCTTCCTGCAGATAGAACGACGACACATGCAGATGATCGGCCTGCGCCAAGAGCGCATCGCTGACTTCCTCTGCACGCAAGTCGGCAATTGCACCGGCATAGGTCACCAGCGCGCGATCCTGCTGGGTCGACAGCGACACGGTAACACCCGTACGCAGTGAAGCGTCCGGGCGCAGGGAGTCGGTATCGATACCTGCACCACGCAGGGCACCCAGGCAATAGTGACCCCAGGCGTCATCGCCAAGCTTGCCGTGAAAAGTTACCGGATCGCCCAGTCGCGCTAGGCCCATCGCGCAGATCATGGATGAGCTGCCGGGTGTCATCAGCATATCGTCGGCCAGCACTTCCTGGCCCGGCGTCGGTGCACCGCCCAGGCCCTTGAAGACGAGATCGACATTGATCTCGCCAACCACCAGGATGCGCTTGGCCGCGGAACTCACGGTGCCGCTCCGTGAATCGCGAACTCGCCCACCACGCGAGTCAATACGCCTTGCGATGGCGTATCGGGTTTGTCGCCTAGCTGCAGGCAACGGAAGAAAGCGAGCAACTGACCTACCACGACGTGCGCCAGCAATGTGGGTACCTCGCCATGCGTGCCAAGCCCCTGCAGCTCGATGGCTACATCACGCTCGTCGAGCAGATCGGCAGGAATGCCTTCGCCGACGATCAGTTTGCCCAGCCCCAGCCCCTTGCGCGAAAGCTCGCGCAACAGGTCGATCTCGTAACCGCGCACCGTCGCATCGGGCGACAGGAAGGCCACGATCAATGTGCCTGGATGCACGGAAGACATCGGCCCATGCCGCAAGCCGAGAAACGTTTCCGCTAGCGTGATGACCTTGCCGCCAGTCATCTCCAGCATTTTCAACGCGGCTTCATGCGCAACGCCGATGCCGCCACCGCTGCCCAGATACACCGCCGAGGTCATCGGGCGCTGCGCGATCTCGGCAATTGCATCGCCATAGCGATCAAACACACGCTGCGCGTTCTCCGCCAACGGCGACTGCGCGTCGAGTTGCAGTGCGCTCGCGGTGTCGCGCAGCAAACCCGTACCGGCCAACAGCAGATTGGAAAAACTGCTGGTCATCACCAGACTGCGGTCGTTGGTGCGCTCGTCCAGCACCACCACATCCACGCGCGGCTCATCGCGATAGAGCGTGGCGAGCTTGCCTTTGGCATTGCAGGTAATGACCAGGTGGCGCCAACCCGGTGCCTCGTCCAGCAAGCGGCTGACCACCCCGCAGCTTTCCGGGCTATCACCCGAGCGTGCGAGCGACACCAGCAAGCCCGAACCGGGCGGCAGCACGCCACGCCAATGCGTGAGCAAGGTGCCGGCGGCAATCGCCTGCACGGGAACAGCCAGGCCGGCCTGCAAGGTCGGGGCGATCGATTCGCCGATATACATGGAGCTGCCCGAGCCGGTCAGCACGATGTGTGCGGGCTTGTTGGCCAACGCATGGGCAAAAACACGGGCGACTTCTGGCCGGTTCACCAGCTCGGCCGTGCCCTGCCAGGTCTGCGGCTGCTGCAGGATCTCGCGCAGGGTGTCGGCGTAGCCGGCCGCCTGCTGCTCGGCGGTGGAGGCTACGGTCAGGGCCTCAAGCACGTTTTTTGCTTTCGTTTTCTTATCAAGTATTGACATTTTGCTCAATTCACTCGAATGTGAAACCATCCGATCACGGATTCAACGGTATTCGAAATGAATAAGCACTTGCAACACCTTTCGAACTCTTACGAGTCGCTATCGAAACTTTCGCTCTCGCACGGCAAGCGCACACGCCTGTGGCGCCTGCTGTACGGCCACGGCCCGCGCAACGGCAGCTTGCTGGTACTGCCGCTGGATCAGGGCCTCGAACACGGCCCGACCGACTTTTTCCCCAATCCCCCGGCGGTCGATCCGGACTACCAGTTCCGGCTCGCCGTCGAGGGGAATTTTTCGGCCATCGCCCTGGGTGTGGGTCTGGCCGAGAAGTACATGGGCGCGTACGCCGGCCAGGTGCCACTGATCCTCAAGCTCAACGGCAAGACCAATATCCCCAGCGACGCCGACGCCACCTCACCGCTGTTCGCGTCGGTGGAAGATGCCGTGCGCCTGGGTGCCGATGCAGTCGGCTACACCATGTATGTCGGCTCGCCCCGCCAGCACGACGAGTTCCGCCAGTTCGAAAAAGTACGCCAGGATTGCGAGCGTTACGGCATGCCGCTGGTGGTGTGGTCGTACCCGCGCGGCGCGGCGATCGAAGCCAAGGGCGGCAAGGGCACGCTGTTCGCGCAGGACTATGCCGCACGCGTCGCGCTGGAGCTGGGTGCGGATCTGGTCAAATTGCATGAACCCGACGACAAGCGCGCCAACGTTCCCGCGCCTTACGACAAGCTCGATGAAGACGCCAGCGCGCGCACCGAGCGCGTCGTGCGCTCGGCCGGCCGCACCATGGTGCTGTTCTCCGGCGGCGAAAAGAACGACGACGACGCGGCCGTGCTACGCAAGGTCGAGTTCTATATGGCGTCTGGTGCGCAGGGCGTGATGTTTGGTCGCAATATGTGGCTGCGGCCACTGGATCAGGCGGTGGCGCTGGTCAAGCAGGTGCATACGATCATGGCGAAGTATCCGCGGTGAGAGGGCAAGAGTTAGGAGTGAGTGGAGAGGAGTGAGAGAGAGCAGAATCTCGCTCCGCTCTTGCTCTCTCTTAACTCCTCCCCACTCACTCCTCAGCCCCGCTCTCTCTTACTCCTCACTCCTCTCCACTCACTCCTAACTCCCCCACCCCATGCCCCATCCCTCGTCCTGCCTCTGCTGTTCTCCACCCATCGGCGCAGGAAACGTGCGTGTGGAAAGCGGAAAGAATCAGCTGCAGACGCAACCGGATGCGAGCAAGGCCGACCTGCGTCTGCGCGATTTCAAACCGCGCAGCATGCTGCATGCATCGCGCACGCCGATCGATACACCGCGCTTTCCGGTGATCGACGCGCACGCGCATCTGACCTGGACCACCAACGTACGCAGCGGCGTGTGCGTGGGCGAGGAAGTGACTGTCTTTGCCGAACCGGCCGACCTGTTGCCGGTGATGGATCGCAAAGGCATCCGCACGATGATCAATCTCACTGGCGGTGTGGGCAAAGGGCTGGAAGAAAGCATCCGTCGTTTCGACCAGGCAGCCCCCGGTCGCTTTCTGACCATGACCGAGCCGTCCTACGGCCTGTTTGCGGAACCGAACTTTGCGCAATTGCAGGCCGATGCGATCGAGCACGCGCATCGCGTGGGCGCCTGCGGCCTCAAGCTGCTCAAGTCGCTGGGGCTGTATCTGCGTGAGAACATCGACGAAGGCGAATTGATCGGCGTCGACGACACGCGCTTCGACACGATGTGGGAAGCCTGCGCCGGCCACGGCATGCCGGTGTTCCTGCATGTATCGGACCCGGAAGCGTTCTTCCTGCCGACCGATGCCACCAACGAGCGCTATGAAGAACTGGCCAACCATCCGGACTGGTCGTTCTACGGCCCGGAGTTTCCCAGCAACGCCGAGATCCTGGCCGCACGCGACCGCATGATCGCGCGGCATCCCAATACCACGTTTGCCCTGATGCACGTCGGCAACGGCGCGGAAAACCTGGCCGCTGTCGCAGCCTGCCTCGACCGCTTCCCCAACACCCTGGTGGATATCAGCGCGCGTATCGGCGAACTGGGCCGCCAGCCGCGTGCGGCGCGGCAGTTTTTCGACAAGTATCAGGACCGCATCCTGTTCGGTACCGATGCGGTCCCCCCGCCGTTCGGCAACGACGTGCCGCAGCAGCTGTTCTGTGACGAGCTCTACGAGATTTATTACCGCTTCCTGGAAACAGAAGACGAGTATTTCGACTATGCTCCTGCTCAGACGCCGCCGCAGGGGCGCTGGTCGATATACGGCCTGGGCTTGCCCGATGCCATCCTGCGTAAGGTCTACCACGACAACGCTGCCCGGTTATTGCGCCTACCTCATGAGTGAACAAAGCGCTGCACCTTCTAAACGCCTGCTGGCCGAAGAGCGCCGCCGGATGATCGTGGACTACGTCGAGGCCCAGGGCCGCGCGACGGTGGACGAACTGGCCAATCGCTTCGGCATTTCGACGGTCACCATCCGCAACGACCTGGAACAACTGGCGCGCAGCAGTGCGATCGCCCGCGCGCACGGCGGCGCCCTGCCCGCCACCCAGACCAACACGCACGACACCCCGCTCAATATCAAGGAAACGCGCTACCACGCGCAGAAGTTGCGCATCGGCCAGGCCGCGGCCACGCTGATTCGCGACGGCGAAACGATCATCCTGGATTCGGGCTCCACCACGGTGGAAATCGCCCGACAGATCCGGCAGATGAAATTCGAATCGCTCACTGTCATCACCAATGCGCTCAACATCGCGCTGGAGCTTTCGGGCCTGCCGCATATCCGCGTGATGATGCTCGGCGGCCTGTTGCGCGATACCTCGTACTCGCTGGTCGGCCCGGACGCCGAGCAGGCACTCTCGAAACTTTCCGCCGACAAGTTGTTCCTCGGCGTCGACGGCCTCGACCCGGTGGTCGGCGTCACCACGCCCGATCCGCTCGAAGCCTCGCTCAACGCGCTGATGATTCGCGTCTCGCGCGAAACCATCGCGGTATTCGATGCCAGCAAACTCGGCCAACGCAGCCTGTCGGTGATTACACCCGTACAGCACCTGCACCGCGTGATCACCGATAGCAGCGCCGAAGCCAAGTCGGTTGAATCGCTGCGCAATGCCGGTGTGAACGTCACGCTCGTCTGACCGCCGGTCTGCAGCAAACCCAACCTAGTTTGTAGGAGCGGCTTCAGCCGCGACTGCCGTTACGTCACGGTCGGTCGCGGCTGAAGCCGCTCCTACAAGCTAGCCGGGCTTCGAGATTCTTCATCGCCGAATGCCAACGCGATCACATGAAAGTTTTTCACTAGCTATCGAAAGCACTTGCAAGTCTCTTTGCTTTCGATAATCTTCGTTTGGCAAACTTATCTTTTCGATTGCTGCAGCCACTTGCAGCCTTTAGACGCCTGCTTTCCGGCCGTTGCCTCGTTTCGAACGGCCTTCTTCGCACCATCGTCTGTAAGCCTGGGGAGGAATCATGCGACCTATCGCGTACCGTTTGACCGGTCTTTTGCTCGCGCTGTCCTGCTGTTCTGCATTCGCTCAAACCGCACCCACCCAGGTCCCCCTGGGCGGCAACGCGTACATCACCATCGTGTCGCCGAGCGGCGACGAACTCATCGACGACAACGGTCTGCACAACTGGGATTCGACCCAGGCCGTGATCAGCACGTATTTCGATGTGCAACAGGCCGGCCAGCTCGACCTGTCCCTGATCGGCTCACTCAGTGGTGCCAGCCATAGCACGGTGAAAGTCAGCATCGGTCATCAGTCGCATCTGGTGAACCTGTCGAGCACGGGCACGGCGCCGTTCTCTGCGGGAACGTTCACTGTCGACAAGCCCGGCTACGTCAAGGTCGACCTGCAAGGCGTGTCCACCGATGGCGGCTACTACGGCGACATCTCCAACCTGCAGATCGGCGGCAGCGCCACCGCGGCCGGCACGGTATTCGCCAACGACCCGACCAACTTCTACTGGTCGCTGCGCGGCCCCTCGGTGCATCTGGGTTTCACCGTGCCGACCAACACCGAGTACTTCTACAGCGAAGTTACGGTGCCCAAGGGACAAGATCCGATCGGTTCGTACTACATGGCCAACGGCTTCAATGTCGGTTACTTCGGCATCCAGGTGAATTCGGCGACGGAACGCCGCGTGCTGTTCTCGGTATGGGATTCGCCGACCGCGCCGACGACCCTGGTCAAGCAGGGCCCGAACGTCATCGTCGATACGTTTGGCGGTGAAGGAACGGGCGGCCAGAGCCACCTGGTATTCCCCTGGAAAGCCGGGCAAACCTATCGTTTCCTGACGCGCGCGCAACCCGATGGCAGCGGCAATACTTTGTATAGCTCGTGGTTCGGCACGGAGAAAAAAGGAAGCACCAGTTGGCAACTGATTGCCACGTGGAAGTACGTGGGCACGTCCAGCTATCTGGCGGGCGTTTACTCGTTCCTCGAGTCGTTCGATCCGGCCTATGGCTACATCGGGCGCCAAGGCAACTTCGCCAACCAGTGGGCACGCAACGCATCGGGCCAGTGGAGTGAAGTCACTTCAGCGTACTTCGATGTCGACCCGACGGGCTTGAACAAACAGCGCCTCGATTTTGCCGGCGGCGTTCATTGCAAGGAGTTCTATCTGCGCAACGATGGTTTCTTCAGCAATTCGACCGCGTCGGGACAGACGTTTACGCGTGAAGCGGCTGGCGTGCCGCCGGATGTAGATGTGAGCAAGTTGCCTTAAGACAAGAGCGCGCAAAATCGCAGTGTTGAAGGCTTACCTCAGTCAACCCCCTCTCCCCTGGCTCTGCCGGGGGAGAGGGTTGGGGTGAGGGGGGGCTCTAAAACTCCCACCGATACGTCAACGTCCCGGTCTTCCCCAGCTGGTGCTGATCGAAGTGCTGGTCATAACCAGCTACAAGGCTCGAACGCTTGGAGAACTCCCAGTTGAGCGTCGCGCCGGCTACGCCGCCATAACGCGATACACCGATACCGCCAACCGGCGCCCACTGATTCAGCGCATCGAAACTCGCATCGAATACGTCGCCGCGCATCGCGAACGCCTGCTGCCAGAGGAAGCGAAACTGCAGTCCGAGGTTGCCGGCGCTGCCAAGTGACCACGATTGTGTCGTGCGTACACCGAGGCCAGCTTGCCAGCGCTCGATGCTCTGCCCACCCGATTTCAGCCCGAACCCATCGCCTCCGAGTTCGTTGATCGCACTGCGCTCGATCTGCGCGTATTGCAGGTTCATATACGGCGTGATCAACGCATTGCCGAGATGGAAGCGGTAGCCGCTTTCGCCATACGCCACTTCGTAGCGGCCAAGCGAATCGCTTGCCACCGCGGCGTTGTCCACGCCGAGCAGCAGGTTGCGACGCATATCTTCACGATAGTTGCCAACGCCGACACGGCCCATGGCGTACCAGTCGTTCTTGATCAGGCCACCGTAGAGCATGCCTTCGACCGAACGGCTATTGCCTTGATCGGCGCTTTCGCTCAAACGCCCGAGGCCCTGCGCCTGGCTGACCGCAAAACCAGCGATACCGTTGCTGCCGAACTTGAAGTCCTGCCCGACCATCCAGCCGTTCAAATCGTAACCGACGCTGTTGAAGCCGCTGCGATTCATGCTGCCGTGATAGCCAAGCGTCTGCGACCAGCCACCACTCACAGGTCCGGTGAGCAGTTGATCGAAACGATCGGACAGCGCCTGCGTGCCGGCGTCGATGGCTTCGAACGTCATCGCCGCACTGGCGGCATGCAACTGACCGGAGAGCGATTGCAGGGACTGCTGCAGCGCGCTGGTCGTCGGGGTTTGCTGGATCTTGGCCGCGCTGTCGATAAAGCTCTGGTTGACCGTCGGCGATGGACTGGCCGGCGGCGGATTGGTGAGCTGGTTGTTGATCTGGTTGAACGCGCCATCGAGGCGCTGCGCGGCGCCGAACGAGGCAGGGGTAAACGAAATGCCGCCCACCTGGGTCACCTGGACCTGCTGCACGTTGAGCCATGCACTGTTGGCGTCGTAGTTCTCCGTCGCCTGCAACAGCGGAACATTCGAACTGACACTCAATGTCGCGAACGTACCGCTGAGGCCACCGGTTGCCGACAATACCGTCGTATGCGCATTGACCACATAGCCGGTGGTCTTGCCGATGACCATCAAGTCACCGTCGATCTGCGCGTGGCCGGTAACGTCGAGCTCCGTCCCCAGCAGCACTGCGAGACGACCCGTACTTTGCTGCGTATAGTTCCCGGTGACCGTGGCGCTTGCACTATTGAGCGCGACGGTACCAGCATTGGTGACATTGCCGGTAACCGCCGAAGCGGAGAACTGCGCATTCGCACTGATGTTCACCGACGACTGCAGCGAGATCGCATTGAGCACGCCCGCCTGCACCTGCGTCAGTCCGGTATAGGTCGACGGCTGGGTGAGATTGAGTATGCCGTCGCCTTGCTTGATCAAACCGCCCGCACCGGAAATCGGGTTATTCCAGTTCGATGAGATACCGCTGAAATTCGCGGTGACATCGCCCCAGTCGAATTTCTCCGGGCCATTCACCGCGGCACCGACATCCAGCGCACCGTAACCGAACACCGGATCGGGACCGGGCGCACCCAGATCCTTTGCAGTGCCAAGCAAGGTCTGGCGCACCAGATCGTTGGTGAAATAGGGATACGCCTGCCATACCAGCGCCGCCGCACCCGAAACTTCCGGTGCAGCGAACGAAGTGCCCTCGACGATCCAATAACTCTCACTGCTGGGCGTATCGTCCTTGCCGCTGACGATGACATTGCCCGGCGCGGCCAGACAGTAGTTCATCGCAATACCGCAGGCGTTCGAATAACTGGCCAGTTGGGTCGGATGAAGGCTGTCCAGCGCCACCGCGGTCAGCCAGCCCTTTTCGAGATCGGGTGCGCGACTGGGCAACGCCGCTACATCGCTCGGATTGGGTTTGGAATCGTTGCCAGCGGCGAACACCACCAGACCGCCGTACTGATTGACGAACTTGCTATAGGCTACATCGAAGGCCTGCGTGGTTGCCGTATCGGTCGCGTCCCAATACAACCCGCCCCACGAGTTGTTCATCACCTTGACGCCATTGCTGATCAGATCGTCGTTGACGCTGGCGAAGAACTGTCCTTCGTCGGGACCGACGCGGTTGCCGTTGCCCGAACCATCGTCGGTCGGCTCCTTATCGTTGATGATGCGTGCCGACACCAACGTGGCGCCCGGTGCGATACCGCCAACGAACTGGCCGAAGGGTTTGCCCGCGGCAATTTCCGATACCCAGGTGCCGTGGCCGACGACGTCGTCGATCTTGGTGTTGTTCTGCGACGGATCGACATAGATCAACTCATTGCTGACCCGCCCGGCCAGCGCCGGATGGTTGCGCATGATGCCGCTGTCGACGACGCCGATGATCACACCCGTACCGTCGTAGCCGGCATTGTGCGCGGCATAGGTGTCGGTCAGGTTGAGCTGCGCATCGATCGGCGGTTGTGGCGGCGGTGGCGGTGCGGGAGCCGGCGGGCTGCTCGGTGGCGGCGGGCACCGGCGGTGGTGCGGGGGGGCGCGTGTTGCCGCCGCCTCCCCCCGCCGCAGGCGCTCAGGCTCAATGACATCGCGATGAGTACGGCCGCCTGCCGGCGACGCAGTCCGTGTATTCCCGCTTTCATGTTGTCCGTCCCCGCCCCTGAATACGTTGGGCACAGCCGTTGAAAACAGCGACCCCTCGCTGCCTTGGGTGCATATTGACACAACATAATCGCAACTAATTGCGTGAAAACCCGCGCCGCGTCTCAGCGGGCAGCCGTTTGCCCGGCCTGTGCTGCGCTGCGATAATCAGCGGATTCTTCCCGCCGTATCTGTGGAGTTTTCCATGTCGGACGTTGTTATCGTCGGTGCCAAGCGCACCGCCATCGGTTCTTTCCTCGGCCAGTTCACCGGTGTCCCCACGCCGACCCTGGGCGCTACCGCTATCGGCGCCGCACTGGAACAGTCCGGTATCGCGGCCAAGGACGTCAATGAAGTAATCGTCGGCTGCGTGCTGCCGGCCAACCTCGGCCAGGCACCGGCGCGTCAGGCCGCGATCAAGGCGGGCATTCCGGTCAGCACCGGCGCCACCACCATCAACAAGGTCTGCGGTTCGGGCATGAAAGCCATCATGTTTGGCCACGATCTGATCAAGGCCGGCTCGGCCACCGTGGTTGTCGCCGGTGGCATGGAGTCGATGACCAACGCACCGCATATGGTCAATGCCCGCACCGGCATTCGCTACGGCGATGGCCAGCTGGTCGACCACATGGCGTGGGACGGCCTGACCAACCCGTACGACGGCAAGGCGATGGGCGTGTTTGGCGAACTGTGCGCCGACAAGTACCACTTCACCCGCGAAGAGCAGGACGCGTTCGCGATCGAATCGGTCAAGCGTGCGCAGGCCGCGCAGCAGAGCGGCGCGTTTGCCGATGAAATCGTCCCGGTCACGGTGTCCGGTCGCAAGGGCGACGTCCTGGTCGACACCGACGAGCAGCCCGGCCGTTCGGATATCGGCAAGATCCCGACACTGAAGCCGGCGTTCCGCAAGGAAAACGGCACAATCACCGCCGCCAGCTCGTCGAGCATTTCCGACGGCGCCGCCGCGGTCGTCATGCTTTCGGCTGACGACGCCCAGGCGCGCGGCCTCAAGCCGCTGGCCCGCATCGTGGCGCACGCCACCCATTCGCAGGAGCCGGAGTGGTTCACCACCGCGCCGGTCGGCGCGATCCAGAAGGTGCTGGACAAGGCGGGCTGGAAGGTCGGCGATGTCGACCTGTTCGAGATCAACGAGGCGTTTGCCGTGGTCGCGATGACGCCGATCAAGGAGCTGGGCATCCCGCACGACAAGGTCAACGTCAATGGTGGCGCCTGCGCTCTGGGCCACCCGATCGGCGCCAGCGGCGCACGTCTGGTGGTCACCTTGCTCAACGCCTTGAAAGTACGCGGTTTGAAGCGTGGCGTGGCATCGCTGTGCATCGGCGGCGGCGAAGCCACCGCGATCGCGATCGAGCGTCTGGACGGCTGATCTTTACTTTACTTAACTGAACAGCGCCGGGATCGGGGTGCAAAAAACCGGTGCCGGTCGCGAACGTCGTTTAACTGCGTCCTGAAGCTATCTTCACAAAGAGCTAGCGTGAAATCGGGGAACGCGTTATTAATACGCCCGCCAAACGGCATTCCACGGCTAAGGAGATTCAACAATGAAGTTCACGCGTACCCTACTCGCCTCCGCGCTCGTCGCGCTGCTGGCGGCTTGCAGCAACGGCGCGCAGGATTCCGCGCAGGACGCTCAGAAGTCGGCTGACCAGGCTCAGCAGGCTGCTGATCAGGCTCAGAAGGCTGCTGCTGCGGCCCCGGGCGCTGCGACCGATCAGGCCGCCGACCAGGCTAAGGCTGCTGCCGACACCGCTGGCCAGGCTGCCGACCAGGCTCAGCAGGCTGCCGCTTCCGCTTCCGCCGCTGCTCCCGCCTCGACCGCTGCTGCTCCGGCTGCTGCTGACCAGGCTAAGGACGCTGCTGCCAACGCTGCTGACGCTGCCGGTAAGGCCGCCGACGCTGCCAAGGACGCTGCCGGCAATGCTAAAGAAGCTGCCGACAAAGCCAAGGACGCCATGAAGGGCCACTAAGCCTTTCGGGTTTCCACTGCAAAAAAAACCGGCCGCTTTATGCGGCCGGTTTTTTTTGGGGGATGGGGAACGGGGAAGAGGGAACGGAGAAGCGAGCTTGCGGCGAGCTACACACCGCGACGTTCTTCTCCGTTCCCCGATCTCCATTCCCTGTTCCCCCTTCCCTGTTCCCCATTATCATCTCCTGCTTGATCCAGCACGGCAGCCGTCCTCATGAGTGTCATCGCGTCACAGATCGATCCGCGTTCGCCCGACTTCCAGGCCAGCAGCGAGCAGTTGCGAGGACTGGTCGACGACCTCAGGCGCGAATTGACGCGTAGCGCGGAAGGCGGCGGCGAAAAGGCACGCGAGAAGCACACCGCCCGCGGCAAGCTGCTACCGCGCGAGCGTATCCGCGCCCTGCTCGATCCAGGCTCGCCCTTCCTCGAGCTTTCTCCGCTGGCCGCGCACGGCATGTACGACGATGCGGCACCGGCGGCGGGGATCATCACCGGCATCGGCCGCGTCAACGGCATCGAAGTGGTGGTGGTCGCCAACGACGCGACCGTCAAGGGCGGCACGTATTTCCCGATGACGGTGAAGAAGCATCTGCGTGCCCAGGAAGTGGCGCTGGAAAACCGACTGCCCTGCATCTATCTGGTCGACTCGGGCGGCGCCTTTCTGCCCCTGCAGGACGAAGTCTTTCCGGACAAGGAACACTTCGGCCGCATCTTCTACAACCAGGCGCGCATGTCCGGCTTAGGCATTCCGCAGATCGCCGTCGTCATGGGCTCGTGCACGGCAGGCGGCGCCTATGTGCCGGCGATGAGCGACGAAACGATCATCGTGCGCGAACAGGGCACGATCTTTCTCGGTGGCCCGCCGCTGGTGAAGGCGGCGACCGGCGAAGTGGTCGATGCCGAAGCACTCGGCGGAGCCGATGTGCATACCTCCGTTTCCGGCGTCGCCGATCACTACGCCGAGAACGACGCGCACGCGCTGTCGATCGCGCGCGATATCGTTGCAAGCCTCAACCGCCGCAAGGACATGCCGCTGGCGTTGCGCGCGCCGAGCGAACCGCGCTATCCGGCCGAAGAACTCTACGGCGTGATTCCGGCCGATACGCGCCGCCCGTTCGATATCCGCGAAGTGATCGCGCGCATTGTCGACGGCTCCGAGCTCCACGAGTTCAAGGCGCGCTACGGCAAGACCCTGGTCTGCGGCTTCGCGCATATCCACGGTTATCCGGTCGGCATCATCGCCAATAACGGCATTCTGTTTTCGGAGAGCGCACTCAAGGGTGCGCACTTCATCGAGCTGTGCAACCAACGCAATGTGCCGCTGGTGTTCCTGCAGAACATCACCGGCTTCATGGTGGGCAAGAAGTACGAGAACGCCGGTATCGCCAAAGACGGCGCCAAGATGGTCACCGCCGTGGCCTGCTCGCATGTGCCCAAGTTCACCGTGGTGATCGGCGGCAGTTTCGGCGCGGGCAATTACGCCATGTGTGGCCGCGCGTACGGCGCGCGTTTCCTGTGGATGTGGCCGAACTCGCGCATCAGCGTCATGGGTGGCGAACAGGCCGCCTCGGTACTGGCGACGGTGCGCCGCGACGGTATCGAAGCATCCGGCAAGAGCTGGAGCGCCGAGGACGAAGAAAATTTCAAGGCGCCGATCCGCGACCAGTACGAACGCCAGGGGCACCCGTACTACGCCAGCGCGCGGCTCTGGGACGACGGCATCATCGATCCGGCCGATACGCGGCGCGTGCTTGGCCTGGCGATCTCCGCCTCGCTCAATGCGCCGATCGAGCCGCAGCGTTATGGCGTGTTCCGCATGTAACGCCACTCCACCTTTCCATATCACACACCATCCTTTTGTGAGGGGCCATCACGGATGATCGTCGGTATTGATTTAGGTACTACCCATTCGCTGATCGGACGTTTCGACGAATCCGGATCGCGCCTGTTTCCCAATGCACTCGGCGATGTACTGACGCCTTCAGTGGTCAGCGTGGACGATGACGGCCATGTGATCATCGGCCAGGCCGCGCGCGACCGCATGGTCAGCCACCCCGAGGCGAGCGTTGCATCGTTCAAGCGCTGGATGGGCACGGCGCGTGAAACCAAACTCGGCAAACGCAGCTTTCGCCCGGAAGAGTTATCCGCGCTGATCCTGCGTTCGCTGATTGCCGACGCCGAAGCCGCTACCGGCGAAAAAGTCACTGAAGCGGTGATCAGCGTGCCGGCGTATTTCTCCGACGCGCAACGCAAGGCCACTCGGGCGGCCGGCGAACTGGCCGGCATTCGCGTCGAGCGCCTGATCAACGAGCCGACCGCCGCCGCACTTGCCTACGGTATCCAGGAACAGCGCGATGGCGCGCGTTTTCTGGTGTTCGATCTCGGTGGCGGCACCTTCGACGTCACCGTGCTGGAATTGTTCGACGGCGTGGTGGAAGTGCATGCCAGCGCGGGCGACAACTTCCTGGGCGGCGAAGATTTTCTCGATGCGCTCGAAGCCGCCTTTCTCGCCGATCACAAGCTCGGCAGCCATGATCTGAGTGCGCAGCAGCTTGGCCAGCTGCGTCGCCGACTGGAGCTGGTAAAGCGCGAACTGAGCCAGCAGACCGAGGTGCGCCTGAACTTCGCGCTCGGCGAGCGCCAGATCGACTGGTCGATCACCCAGGACCGCTTCAATCAGATTGTCGATCCCCTGCTCCAACGCATGCGCACGCCACTGGAACGCGCCATGCGCGACGCGCGCGTGCAACCCGAGCAGCTCGACGAGATCGTGCTGGTTGGCGGTGCCAGCCGCATGCCGCTGGTATCGCGCCTGATCGCGCGCATGTTCGGCCGGTTGCCGATGCGCCATATTCACCCGGACCAGACCATCGCCCTCGGCGCCTGCGTGGCGGCGGGCATGAAGAGCCGTGACGAGCGGCTGGAAGAAGTGATTCTTACCGACGTCTGCCCTTACACGCTCGGCACCGAAATCGGCCAGATGGACGATCACGGCCGTGTGCAGACGGGCATCTATTCGCCGGTCATCCACCGTAACAGCGTCGTACCGGTAAGCCGCGAAGACACCTTCTGGCCCATGCGCGATGGGCAGCGCGCGCTGAACCTGAAGGTCTACCAGGGCGAAAGCCCGATGGTGGTCAACAACATCAAGCTCGGCGAGCTGGAGATCAAGCTCGACCCGAAACGCCCGCGCACCGAGAGCGCGGTGAAGCTGCGCTTCACCTACGACATCAACGGCGTGTTGCAGGTCGAGGCCCAGGTACTGGCGACCGGCGAAAAATACGAGCTGATCCTGGAACAGAACCCCGGCCTGCTCAGCCAGGAAGAGATCCGTACGCGCCTGGCGCGCCTGGACGAGTTGAAGATTCACCCGCGCGATAAGCAGGAGAATCTGGCGTTGATCGCGCGCGCCGAACGCCTGTACGAAGAACACATCCAGGCACGTGCGCAACTGCAGGAATGGATCGCCCGCTTCCGCTCGATCCTCGAATCGCAGGACGATATGAGCATTCGCGAGCACCATCGCGAGTTCGGCCGCGCACTTGATGCGCTGGAACAGATGCGATGAATCCGTTCGAGCTGCTCGGTGTCGGCCGCGATGCTGACGAGCGCGAGATCCGGCGTGCATATACCGCCAAGTTGCGGCATACGCGGCCGGACGATGATCCGGAAGGTTTTCAGCGTCTGCACGAAGCCTATCAGCGCTTGTTGCAGATACGCCGTCATCAGGCGAATCAGCAACCACCAGTAACGATGGCGGCACCTGTGGCGCCACCCGCAGAACCACGGCCGGCGTCCACGCCTACGTCCGTCATACGCGCCGAGCCGGTCTTCGTGCCCCAACGCCTGGATATCGACGCTTTCTGCAGCGAAGCATTTGGGCGAGCGGCCACCGGCGACAACCGCATGCTGTCCGAATGGCTGCAGGAGCAACCGGCGTTCTGGTCATTCCGGGCCAAAGCCGATATCGGTCAGCAACTGGTGCGGCGCCTGTATCGCGATGAGCCCGCGATGCCGACGAAATGTCTGCACGTGCTGCTGAATTTCTTCGACCTCGATCACGTGCATGCCGGACATGATGCGCTGGCGTTGCAACGCCTGTCTCGACGCAGCCAGCTGGCCTGGGAACTGATGCCCGAACATCGCCAGGCGCTTGCAGCGCGCATGAACATGCAGCGCCGACCACTGGAGCGCTGCCTTGCACGACTGCAGCGTCCCTACACTTGGTGGCGAGCGCTGGCCGCGGGCTTCACGCCCAACAGCGCGAAAGTGATGCCGCAGTTCATCCGCGAGCTGGCCGGCCCGTTCATCGAAGATCTGCCACCGTCCGTGTCGCAGGAACAGATTCGCTTCTGGACCTCGGTAGGGCACAAAAATCCGGTCTCCGGAAGTCAGCTGCTTTTCATGGCCGGCGTCCTGTCGATGTTGTCGCTGGTGGTCATGCTTGGCGCCGCCGCAACGACTGTTTTTTCGAGCCAGACCGATATGCCCAGGCTGGCGCTTCTCGGCATCGGCGTTGCCTGGGCGTGTGGCCTGCTGTGGGTCGCGCTGCGCTACTACTTTGTGCTCGACGAATGGCTCAGTCGTGACGAAGACGAACCCGCGCGATGGCCGCGCTTGCGGTTGGCAACAGTCCCCTTGCTGTTGGTTATCGGGTTGATCCCTTGCCTGCTACTGCCGTTGTCGCGAGGTATGGGCTTCACCTTTCTGCTGCCGGCGCTGTGGCTAAGTCTGCGTCGCTACTGGCGGCGTCACGATCATGAAGGGTTCTACGTCAGTCCCGGTATCGCGCGGATTGGCCTGTTGATCGCTATCGTGGCGTTGCCAATATCGCCATCGTGGGTGTTTGCGGTGGCCACGCTGCTTGCCTGGGGGGATGATCTGCGGCGGCATCGCAAGGTGTTGCAGTTGGCTGGGTAGTGGAGCAGCGCCGCACGATCACCGCTGCCGCGGACGAAACTCCAACGGCTGCACATCGGGGCGCGCGTTCTTCGGCGGCGTCGGGCCGCAGGTACCGCACGTACCGCAGCCATCGCCGCAGTTGCCGGTGGCCTGCTTAGGTTGCAGGCGGCGACCCAGACGCTGCAGCAACGGCGAACGCCATGGTTTGTTCAAGCTCGCCGAAGCACTCGCCAGCGCGCGTGCACTAACACCGGGCAACAGCTTGCGAAAGGCATAGAAGGCGCTGCCCAATACCAGCAAACCGATAATGACCGCCTGCACAACCGCAAAGGTATTCACGACAACGCCCTCGCCACTTGATAGGTGATCAGCGAGGCGAGGTAAGCCAGGCCGAACAGGTAACCCGCGGTCAACGCGACGTTACGCCACGAATTGGTCTCGCGACGAATCACCGCCAGCGTCGACATGCACTGCGGCGCGAACACGTACCAGGCCAGCAGCGACAACGCCGTCGGCAGGCCCCAGGTGTGCGCGATCATCGGCCCAAGCTGGCTAGCCACCGCATCGTCGGTGCCGGACATCGCATATACCGTGCCCAGCGCCGACACCGCCACTTCGCGCGCGGCAAGGCCGGGAATCAAGGCAATGCAGATCTGCCAGTTGAAACCGATCGGCGCGAACACGTACTCCATCAGATGACCGATACGGCCGGCAAAGCTGTAATCGATGGCCGGCTGGGTCGCCCCTTCGGGTGCGCCCGGAAAACTCGACAGGAACCACAGCAGCACGGTGAGCGCCAGAATGATCCCGCCGACGCGCTTGAGGAAGATCTTCGCGCGCTCCCACAGGCCCAGCGCCACGTCGCGCACGTGCGGCATGCGGTAGGACGGCAGCTCCATCAACAGCGCGTGTTCGCTCTTGTCCTTGCGGAAGCGCTTGATCACCCACGCCACGGCCAACGCGCTGACGACGCCAACCACGTACAGCGTAAACAGCACCACGCCCTGCAGATTGAAAATGCCCCAGACCGTGCGCGAGGGAATGAACGCGGCGATCAGCAGCGTATACACCGGCAAACGCGCCGAGCAGGTCATCAACGGTGCGACCAGGATCGTGGTCAGGCGGTCGCGTGGATCGGTAATGCTGCGCGTCGCCATGATGCCGGGAATCGCACAGGCAAAACTCGACAACAAGGGAATGAATGCACGCCCGGTCAGGCCTGCCTTGAACATCAGGCGATCGAGCAGAAACGCCGCGCGCGGCAGATAGCCCGATTCCTCGAGGATCAGAATAAACAGGAACAGGATCAGAATTTGCGGCAGGAACACCAGCACGGCACCCAGGCCGGCAAAGACACCGTCGTTGAGCAGGCTGTGCAGCGCGCTTTCGGCGGGCAAGGCGGCGGTGACCCACACGCCCAGCGCCGTGATGCCATCCTGGATCGCATCCATGATCGGCTTGGCCCAGGAGAACACCGCCTGGAAGATCAGAAACATCAGCACGGCCAGAATGCCGAGACCGAACACCGGGTGTAGCGCCCAGCGATCGAGCGCATCGTCGATCGCCGCGGTAGCGCGCGGCATGGTGACGGTGGCGGCAAGCAAGGCACGCACCTGCTCATGCAGGCCGGCACGGCTGGCGGCATCGTCCGCCTCGGCTGGCGCAGCGACCGGGATGTCGCCGTCCACACGCTCGATCAGCGCCTTCGCGCCGCCGCGTTTCACCGCCACCGTTTCCACGACCGGCACACCGAGGCGATGCTGCAACTCGGCCACGTCGATCACGATGCCGCGACGCTTGGCCGCATCCATCATGTTCAAGGCCAGCACCACCGGACGGCCCAGTCGCTTCACCTCAAGCACGAAGCGCAGATGCAGTCGCAGGTTGGTCGCATCGGCCACGCATACGATCAAATCCGGCGCGGCTTCACCCGGATAGTTGCCTTCGCAGACATCGCGCGTGATTTGCTCGTCCGGACTGTTCGCATCGAAACTGTAAGTGCCCGGCAAATCGAGCAGTTGCAGCACGCGGCCGGACGGCGTGACGAAGCGGCCCTCCTTGCGCTCGACCGTGACGCCCGCGTAGTTGGCCACCTTCTGGCGGCCACCGGTAAGCAGGTTGAACAGCGCCGTCTTGCCGCAGTTGGGGTTGCCCACCAGGGCGATACGCAAGGTAGTCGCGCTCATACGGAATCCACCTGCACGCTCACTCGTGCCGCTTCGCTACGACGCAAGGCAAAGCGAGTCGACCCGATCTGCACCAGCAGGGGATCGGCGCCCAGCGGCCCACGTGCGACCAGCCGCACCGGCTCGCCAGCGACGAAACCCAGGTCGCGCAGGCGTTGCGCGATCGGATCGTCAGCTTGGGTATCGTCAACTTGGACTACCACGGCGGCAGCACCTTTCGGTAAATCGGACAGGCGCACAAATGATGACTCAAATAAGAATGGTTCGCATTGTATATCGTGACAGCCTCGCTGGGAAACAAGCTGGCTGGGCAGTAAAACCTTGCGGCATAGGGATTTATCGGCGTTTCGCCCCGCGTACATAGCCCCAACCCGGATTCCGGTTCGATCGCAACGAGCTTTTTCCCGGTCACTATCAATGAAATACTCCCCGACCCTGCCCTTTCCGCCGGAAACTGCATGTCCTTTATCCAGATCGCCGACCATGACTCGGTCCGCCGCATCACCCTCGACCGGCCGGAGCTGCATAACGCTTTCGACGACCGCCTGATCGCCGAGCTGACCGCCGCCATCGAAGCGGCCGGTAACGACGCGACCGTGCGTGCCGTGGTGCTGACCGGTGCCGGCGCCAGTTTCTCCGCCGGTGCGGACATGAACTGGATGCGCGGCATGGCCAAGGCCAGCGAGCAGGAGAACCGCGAGGACTCGCTCAAACTCGCGCGGCTGATGCGCAGCCTGCAGTTCTGCCCAAAACCGACCGTGGCGCGCGTCAATGGCGCGGCCTATGGCGGTGGCGTCGGCCTGGTCGCTTGCTGCGATATCGCCATCGGCGTCGAGACCGCCAAGTTCGGCCTGACCGAGGTCAAGCTCGGCCTGGTGCCGGCCGTGATCTCGCCGTATGTCGTGCAGGCGATCGGCTTGCGTCAGGCGCGCCGGCTGTTCGTCACCGGCGAACTGTTCGACGCCCAAGCTGCACAGGCGATGGGACTGCTGCATCGGAGCGTCGCCGCCGACGCGCTGGACGACGCCATCGACGGCGTGCTCAAGCTGTTTGCCAAGACCGGACCGCAGGCGCAAGCCGAGGCCAAGCAGTTGGCCTTGCGCATGGCCGGCACCACGATCGCCTCGGCCGAACAGATCGACCGCGACAACGCGACCTTGATCGCACGCCTGCGCGTGTCCGAGGAAGGCCAGGAAGGCTTGAGCGCCTTTCTCGACAAACGCGCTGCCGCATGGATAGTCCACTAAGGAGAGTTGCATGATCGACCATATCGGCATTCCCATTTCCGAACACGCCCGCAGTCGCGCGTTCTACATCGCAGCACTGGCGCCGCTTGGCTATAGCATCCAGATGGAAGTCAGCGCCGAGCAGACCGGCAAGGATGCGGCGACCGGCTTCGGCGCCGATGGCAAACCCTCGTTCTGGATCGGCGCAGGCGAGCCCAACCGCGCCCACGTCGCGTTTCTTGCGTCGAGCCGCGCCGCGGTGGACGCCTTTTATCGCGCCGCACTCGCCGCCGGTGGGCAGGACAATGGCGCGCCAGGGCTGCGCCCGCACTATCACGCCAACTACTACGGCGCCTTCGTGATCGACCCCGACGGTCACAATATCGAAGCGGTTTGCCACGGTGCCGAGTAAGCTCACGATTGCTGCGCTGCGCATCGGCTAGAACGTGCCCATCTGCTATTTTTATTGGCTTTGCAACGCCTGCCAGGCGCTTTGAAGGAAACGGCATGTTCGAGCGCGTATTGATTGCCAACCGCGGTGAAATCGCCTGCCGCGTCATTCGCACCTGCCGGCGACTGGGCATTCACACCATTGCGGCGTACTCGCAAGCCGACGCCGATGCGCAACACGTGCGTCTGGCCGACGAAGCATGGCCGATCGGCGGCCCACGTCCGGCCGACTCCTACCTGCGCGGCGATACGATTCTTGAAGTCGCGCGTCGCACCGGAGCGCAGGCGATCCATCCCGGCTATGGCTTTCTGTCAGAGAACACCGGTTTCGCGCGCGCCTGCCAGGACGCCGGCATCGCCTTCATCGGCCCGAATCCGGAAAGCATCGATGCAATGGGCTCCAAGGCCGCAGCCAAAGCCTTGATGGAACATCACGACGTGCCGCTGGTGCCCGGCTATCACGGCGAAAATCAGGACGGCGCGTATCTGGCCGAGCAGGCGCGCAAGACTGGCTTTCCGTTGATGATCAAAGCCGCATCCGGCGGCGGTGGCAAGGGCATGCGCATCGTGCGCAGCGAGAAAGAATTTGCCGATGCACTGGCCTCCGCACAGCGCGAGGCGGCCAATGCCTTCGGCGACACACGCGTGATCCTTGAACGCTATGTCGAGCATCCGCGCCATATCGAGTTCCAGGTATTCGGCGACAAGCACGGCAACGTGATCCATCTCAACGAACGCGAATGCTCGGCGCAACGTCGTTACCAGAAAGTGCTGGAAGAAACGCCCTCCCCATTCCTCAATGCTCAACGCCGCGCCGCGATGGGTGCAGCCGCCGTCGCTGCCGCCAAGGCGGTCAATTACGTCGGCGCGGGCACGGTCGAGTTCATCGTCGGCCAGGACGGCGAGTTCTTCTTCATGGAGATGAATACGCGCCTGCAGGTAGAGCATCCGGTCACCGAAGAAACGCTGGGGCTGGACCTGGTCGAATGGCAGCTCCGCATCGCGTTTGGCGAAGCGTTGCCGTTACAGCAGGATCAAGTGCACGCGCGCGGGCATGCGATCGAAGTGCGCCTGTATGCCGAAGATCCCGAGCAAAATTTCCTGCCCGGATCAGGCAAGCTGCTGCGCCTGCGCCTGCCTGCGCCATCGGACCACGTGCGTCTCGATGGCGGCGTGATCGAAGGCGACACGGTAACGATCTTTTACGATCCGATGATCGCCAAGTTGATCGTGCATGATATCGATCGACCACAGGCCCTGCAGCGATTGCGCGAGGCGCTGGCGCAAAGCGAGATCGTCGGCCCCAAATCCAATATTGCGTTTCTCGAACGCCTGGCGCGTCATCCGGCTGTGGTCGAAGGCCGTATCGATACCGGTTATCTCGATCGTCACCTGGATGAATTTCTCGCGGGCGAAGAGACCGCGCCTGCACATCTGTTATTTGCCGCAGCAACCGCTGCCCTGCTGCAAGAGGAAAATCAGGTCTCGGCAAACGCCAGCGATCCCCATTCGCCCTGGGCAAGCGCCGACGCGTGGCGCATCGGTCACGCAGGCAAGCGCATTGTCGCCTTGTCCCTGCGCGAGCAGCGCTATGAAATCGAAGCACACGGCTATGCCGGTGACTATCGATTGAACCATGGCGAGGATACCTGCCAGGTGCACGGCGCACGCCTGGACGGCGCGACGCTCAGCGCACGCTTCGACGGCGAATCCCGGCGTGTACCGATGCAGGCCGATGCACAGCGCGTGCTGCTGCACGATGCCGATGGCCGGCGTTACAGCTTTACGCGTGCGGCTGCCTTTGCCTGGGAGTCGCGCGAGGGCACAGGCGGCAACCAGGTGATTGCGCCGATGCCGGGCCGCATCGTGCTGGTCAAGGCCAAGCCAGGCGATCAGGTGGAGGAAGGCCAGGAATTGCTGGTGATGGAAGCGATGAAGATGGAACTGGCCTTGAAGGCACCGCGTGCCGGCATCATTGAGAGCGTAAGCGCCGCCCAAGGCGACTTTGTCGAAGCCGACGCGGTACTGGTTCGTTTCGAACAGGCCGCCGGCTAAGTAACGAGGTTCCCATGCATACCGATCAGGTTCGTATCGTCGAAGTCGGCGCCCGCGACGGGCTTCAGAACGAAAAGACCATTCTGCCCGCGGACGTGAAGATCGCGCTGATCGATCGCCTGTCTTCCACCGGCTTGCGTACTATCGAAGCCACCAGCTTCGTCAGCCCCAAATGGGTGCCGCAGCTGGCCGACGCTGCGGAGGTGTTCCACGGCATCCGCAAAGTGCCCGGCGTGAGCTACCCGGTGCTGGTGCCCAACGAGCAAGGCTATCTGCGCGCACGCGAGGCCGGTGCGACCGAGATCGCCGTATTCACGGCGGCGTCGGAAGCTTTCAATCGCAAGAACATCAATGCGTCGATCGACGAATCGATCGAGCGCTTCGCACCGGTGATGGAACGCGCACGCGCCGACGGCGTGAAGGTGCGCGGTTACGTTTCCACCGTGCTTGGCTGCCCTTATCAGGGCGAGGTACCGATTGCCGACGTGGTGCGCGTCGCGCAGCGCCTGCACCAGATCGGCTGCTATGAAATATCGCTGGGCGACACGATCGGCGTGGGCACGCCGGCCAAGGCGCGCGCCATGCTCAAGGCGGCCGCGCAGGACGTACCGATGACCGCGCTTGCAGTGCATTTTCACGACACCTATGGCCAGGCGCTGGCCAATATCCTCTCCTGCCTGGAGGAAGGCGTGCGCGTGGTCGACAGCGCCGTCTCCGGTACCGGTGGTTGTCCTTACGCCAAGGGCGCCACGGGAAACGTGGCCAGCGAGGATGTGGTTTACATGCTGCACGGGATGGGCATGCAGACCGGTATCGATCTGGACATCTTGATTGCTACGGGCGCGTGGCTTGCCGGGCAGTTGCACAAGGAAACGGCGAGCCGGGTGACACGGGCGCGTACGGCGGCGGAATAGGAAAGTATCCCGCGAGCACCCTGCCCCCTCACCCCAACCCTCTCCCCTGGCTACGCCGGGGGAGAGGGTTGGGGTGAGGGGGCTCTGAGCTCCCTTGAATTCCCCTAGCCCAACACGCTACATAGACGGTCTTACCGCCGCAGCCACGGGCACACCATGCAAATACGTTCGATGCTATGCACCTTGGTGCTCAGCACAGCGGCAAGCGCCAGCTGGGCCGCTGCATCACCGCATGATTACCTGCTGCTCCCCGACCGTATCTGGACCGGCGACGGCGACACCGCACACAGCGATTGGGCGGTGCTGGTACACAACGACAGCATCACTGCGGTAGGCCCCAAAGCGTCCATCCAGGCACCCGCAGACGCACAACGCATCGAACTACCCGGCGCCACACTCACGCCCGGCCTGATCGACCTGCACTCGCATCTGTTCCTTCATCCGTACAACGAAACGGTCTGGAACGACCAGGTACTCAAGGAAGCAACGGATTACCGTACGCTCGAAGCAGCCGCGCATGCGCGCGTCACCCTGCTCTCCGGCTTCACCACGTTGCGCGACCTGGGTACCGAAGGCGCAGGCTACGCCGACGTCTCGATCAAGCGTGCAATCGACGACGGGCTGATTCCCGGGCCTCGCATGTTTATCGCGACGCGAGCCATTGTCGCCAGCGCCAGCTATGGGCCCGGGCCGAGAGGCTTTCGCCCCGATCTGGATCTTCCCAGCGGCGCGCAGGAAGTCAGCGGTGTCGATGCCGCGATGCGTGCCGTGCGCGAACAGGCGGCGCATGGTGCCGACTGGATCAAGCTCTACGCCGATTACCGCGTCGGGCCCGACGGCGGCACCGCCCCGACATTCACTGCGGCCGAACTCAAGGCGATCGTCGACACGGCGCACCTGATCGGCCGCCCGGTGGCCGCGCACGCAGCCAGCGACGCCGGCGTACGCATGGCGGTGGAAGCGGGTGTCGATAGCGTCGAACACGGTTACGGCGCGAGCGAGAGCACGTTCAAGCTGGTCAAGCAGCATGGCGCCGCCTACGAACCGACGTTGACGGCGGTCGATGCAACCGAGGAGTACTTCGATCATTACCGCCCCGGCCAGGATCCGCCCACCGCAAAAATGCGCGAAGCCGAACATGCTTTCCGCACCGCACTCAAGCTCGGCGTCATCATCGGCAACGGCAGCGACGTGGGTGTATTCGCGCATGGCACCAACTGGCGCGAACCGGTAGCGATGGTGCGTGATGGCATGACCGCGCCGCAGGCACTGCACGCGGCCACCGATGTGGCGGCGAAGATCCTGCGACAACAAGACCATTTCGGACGTATCGCTGTCGGCATGCGTGCGGATCTGGCCGCCTTTGCCGGCGATCCGACGGCGCATATCGACGACCTTGCCCATCCCGTGTTCGTCATGAAGGATGGCACCCTTTATCGCAGCCCGAACGAGAAGCCATGAGCCGCAGTTACCAGATTCGTCCCATCGAAGCCCGCGACGATGCTGCGGTGGCGGCGATCATTCGCCGGGTCATGCCCGAATTCGGCGCCGATGGCCCTGGCTTTGCGATCCATGATGCCGAGGTGGACACGATGAGCACGGCTTACGCCAAGCCACGTAGCGCCTATTTCGTGGTGGAGAGCAACGGCCAAGTGATCGGTGGTGGTGGCGTAGCACCACTCGATGGTGGCGACCCCAACGTGTGCGAACTGCGCAAGATGTATTTCCTGCCCGAAGCACGCGGCATCGGTGCCGGCTCGGCGATGATGCTGCAATGCCTGGACGCGGCTCGCACGCACGGTTTCAAACGCTGCTACCTGGAAACCCTGACCGGGATGGATGCCGCCCAGGCGCTGTACGCTCGCCATGGTTTTCGCCGGATCGATGCGCCCATGGGCGGCACCGGCCACTTCAGCTGCGACCGTTTCTTTATTCTGGACCTGTAGAGACTGGCCATGGCCAAACACGATCCGCGCGTCGACGCCTATATCGCCAAATCCGCCGAGTTCGCACAGCCCATCCTGCAGCACCTGCGCACCGTCGTACACGCGGCCTGTCCTGAGGTCGAAGAGGGCCTGAAATGGGGATTCCCGCATTTCGGCTACAAGGGCGCGATGATGTGTTCGATGGCCTCTTTCAAGCAGCATTGCAGTTTCGGTTTCTGGCTGCAGGCCGAAGTGGTCGGTGGTGAAGCAGCCGAAGGCATGGGCTCGTTCGGCAAGATCACCTCGCTCAAGGATCTGCCGAGCAAGCGCGAACTGACCGCGTATATAAAAAAGGCCATGGCGCTCAACGACGCCGGCGTGAAGACCAAGCGCCCCAAGGCCGCACCAAAGCCGCCGCCCGCGCTGCCCGACGATTTCGCCGCCCTGCTCAAGAAGAACAAAGCAGCGCACGCCACCTTCCAGGGCTTCAGCCCGAGCGCGCAGCGCGAATACGTCGACTGGATCGCCGAAGCCAAGACGGATGCCACGCGCAACAAGCGCATCGCCACATCGCTGGAATGGCTTGCCGAGGGCAAGCAGAGAAACTGGAAATACCAGGCATGAAGAAACCGCAATTGAGCTTTCGTATCGACGACCCACGCGCGGCCGATGTCGCTGCGCTGATCGAGCAGCTCGACGATTACCTGGCAAGCCTTTATCCCTCGGCCAATATCTGCCCGGTCACGGTGAAGGAACTGAGCCAACCCAATGTGACCTTCGTAACGGCACGCGTCGAGCATACGCCGGTGGCCTGCGGCGCCTGCGTGGACGCAGGCGACTACGTCGAGATCAAACGCATGTACGTACTGCCAGCCTGTCGCGGCCTGGGCCTGGGCAAGCAACTGCTCGAAGCACTGGAGAACCAGGTACGCGACAGCGGCGGGCATCTGGTCAGGCTGGAAACGGGTACCGCGCAGACCGAAGCGCTGGAGCTCTACGAGCACGCCGGCTATCGTCGCTGCCCGCCGTTCGGCGACCATCGCGCCAACCCTTCAAGTGTCTGCATGGAAAAACCGTTGTGACGATGCGTATAGCCACCGAACGCGATGCCGAAGCCTGCCACGCGATCTACGCGCCGACCGTGCTCGATACCGCCATCACCTTCGAGACCGAACTGCCCGGCGTGGAGGCGATGCGCCAACGCATCCAGGCGCGCCTGCAGCACTACCCCTGGCTGATCTGGGAAGAACACGGCCAGGTGCTCGCGTACGCCTATGCCGGCCGTTTTCGCGAACGCGCCGCCTATGACTGGATCGCCGAAACCTCCATCTATGTGCACGCCGATGCGCGACGCCGCGGCATCGCCCGGCGACTGTACGCCACGTTGCTCGACACGATGGCGCTGCAAGGCATCAACCAGGCGGTAGGCGTGATCACCTTGCCCGGCGACGTCAGCGTGGCCTTGCACGAATCGATGGGTTTCGAAGCGGCCGGAGTCTGGAAAAAGGCCGGCTATAAATTGGCGCGCTGGTGGGACGTCGGCGTGTGGCAGAAAGAACTGCAAGCCGCAGTCGCTACGCCATCGCCGGTACGGGCTTTTTCAACGCTTGCTCAAAGCAAGGAGTTGCGCGATCTATTGGCGCAATAAAACACGGCTCCGCACCTTTGGGATGCGGAGCCGGTTCGATCAATGGCTGTTGATGATCAGGTCGGTAATCACGCCAGTGGCGACGGCCACCAGCAGGAAATCACCGTTGTCGCTACGCACCCAGTTGTAGCCGCGTGGCGGCTCGCGCAGGCGGTAGGTGCGCCAGTCTTCAACCACGTACCGGCGGTCGCGATACTCCGGCGGCACATAGCCACCCCGGTGGTACCAGCCTTCGTGGCGGCCGCGGTCGTGTTCGATCACTACCGTGCGGTCATGACCGTGGTCATAGTCATGGCCGTGATCACGATCGTGACCTTGATCGTGATGGTCGCGATCGTGGTCTTGGTCATGCCAATCCTGCGCCGAGGCGGTCGCCGCGGAGGCGGCCAACACGATACCGACGGCCAGGGCAAACAAGGACTTCTTCATGGAGCACTCCCTCGTTGATGTTGGGCAAATGATTGCGTTTGCCGGGGTGCACCGTAGATGAATTCGATCGCCGAAAATCCATCGTAAATTCATACGTTAAGCTTGCATCTGGCTGTCTCTTTACCGCCTGATGCGCGGTTTGGGGCGTGCCTCGGCTACCATTGCGTTTTTCCACAAGGCCTTACGGATATTTCATGCAGCTCAACCATGTGAAGGCGATCATCACCGGCGGCGCCTCCGGTCTCGGTCATGCGGTAGCGCAACATCTGGTCGCCCAGGGCGGCAAGGTTGCGCTGTTCGACGTCAATGAAGAAAAAGGCCAGGCCGCCGCCAAGGCGCTGGGCGATGTCGCTCGCTTCTTCCGCACCGATGTCACCTCCGAAGAAGGTGTCAGCGCGAATGTCGCTGCCGCTCGCGACGCGATGGGCGGACTCAATGTGGTGATCAACTGCGCCGGCATTCTTGGTGCGGGCCGTGTACTGGGCAAGGAAGGCGCGATGCCGTTAGGCACCTTCGCGTCCACCGTGATGGTCAATCTGGTCGGCAGCTTCAATGTGGCCAAGGCCGGGGCAGCACTGATGCAGAACAACGAAGCCGGCGAAGATGGCGAGCGTGGCGTGATCATCAATACCGCCTCCGTCGCTGCCTATGAAGGCCAGATCGGCCAGGCCGCCTACTCGGCCTCCAAGGGCGGCGTGGTCGGCATGACGCTGCCGATGGCACGCGAGCTGTCGCGTTTCGGCATCCGCGTGGCGACGATCGCCCCGGGGATCTTCTGGACCCCGATGGTCGACGGCATGCCGCCGCAGGTGCAGGAGTCGTTGTCGGCTTCGATCCCCTTCCCTTCGCGCCTGGGCAAGCCGGACGAATTCGCCAGCACCGTGGCCTTCATCCTGGGTAATCGCTATATCAACGGCGAGACGATTCGCCTGGACGGCGCCGTTCGCCTGCAGCCGAAATAAACAGGAGCGAGCGAAGAGGAGCGAGTTGTCAGTAAGCGCTCCTGGTCACGCACCCTGCTTCCACTTACCTCTCACTCCTAACCACTTACTCCTGACCTATGAAAGCTTCCGACGTCAAGAAAGGCAACGTAGTCGAGCACGAAGGCACCGTGTACCAGGTACGCGATATCGAGCGCAGCTCGCCGACGGCACGTGGCGGCAACGTCACCTTTCGCTTCACGCTGTACTCGATCCCGGGCGGTCGCAAGTACGACCTCAGCCTGCGCGCCGACGACGACCTGAAAGAAATGGAACTGCTGCGCCGCGCGGCCAACTTTTCGTACATGGATGACGGCGCCTTCGTCTTCATGGACGCGGAGGACTACACCCAGTACATGCTCTCGCCCGAACTGGTGGGCGACAGCAGCGGCTATATCGTCGAAGGCGTGGAAGGCTACTACGTGCAATTGATCGACGATGCACCGGTGGGCCTGCAGGTACCGACCAGCGTGGTACTCACCGTGGTCGACACCGCCCCCGAAATGAAGGGCGCCAGCGCCACCAAGCGCACCAAGCCGGCCAAGCTCAATACCGGCATCGAAGTGCAGGTGCCCGAGTACATCAGCAATGACGAGAAGGTGTGGGTCAACACGGTGACGGGCGAGTTCGCCGGCCGCGCCTGAAGCGCGTCAGTCCGCTTGCTGACGCAAGCGGACTGACCCACAAAAAAAAGCCCGTGCAAGCACGGGCTTAATCACATCACCGGGTTTTACCAGGGGGCTACGACATCCGTGATCGCCCTCGGCATCGTGTCCCGTCGGACACAGCCTCTCGGACGGTCAGGCGGCGGTCTCACGACCATGCCACCCAAAATGTCGAAGAGTCGATGGATTCGGCACCCCTTGTACCGAACCCACCAACACCGGCCGCGCACAGGGGATGCGACCGGTAAGACATATCCATATGCCGCGACGCCCTGCGAAGCATCGCGGGGTTCCCGCATCCTGCGAGATCCCCTCCAAAAACCTTTGACTGCCTAAACCGCCTTGGCCCAGGTCGCCGAGTCGGCGTGACTCGTCGCATGCGCCATCGTCAGCTGATGCGTCCAGAAGTTCGCCCACAGGTCGCAATAGCGCATGCATAGAGCCTGCACGCGCGGATACTGGTCCGGGGTCAACGCCTGGGTGAGAATCAGCCACAAATCGTTTTCGTGATCGTCGTCGGCCGCTTCGGCGGTTTCGTCTTCGCTGACACCGTGCACGAAGTAGTAACCGTCGCTGACGTCGATACCCAAAGCTTTGGTGGCCTTGCGCAGCGGCGGGCTGAATAGAATCACTTCCTCTTCGGCCGCGGCCAGCAGCACCGTGACGTCGAGGTAATTGCCATAGCTGTGCTCGAGAAATTCACGCACGGTGCGCGAGCTCGAGGTCGGCGCGTAGGTCTGACGCTCGAGCAGGCTGATGCCGTAGTCGTCCAGCACGCGCTCGAACAGCGGATAGTGCGCGTAGGTCGGATTGCCACGGTAATAACCATCGGCATCGAGGCCGGGGCGAAAGCCGAACTCGTCCAGGTCGTTCAACGTCAGCAGAAACCGCGGTGCAAGCTTGGCGCCCGGACGCAGACGGGGCTCGAGCTGGCGGCTCTGTAACTGAGCTGCAAGCAAAGCGTCGGTGAAGATCTGCACAATGGCGTGCCGATACTCCAGATGGATCGTACGCATCGCATGCGCGTTGAGCCCACCCTCGTTGAGCACCTGGATGGCTGGATGCCGCGCAACCGGATGCTCGGCAATCAGCTTGCGCAGATGCTCTACAAAAGACTCGTTACGTCGCCACAGCTCGTCGGGAAGGCTAGCGCGCATGATCGCGACGGCCTTCTTACGAGGTTGATCCAGATCGACCATCAAGGATGGCATGGCACGTTCCCCTCAGCGTTTTGCCTGCACCAAACAGCACAAAACCAAACGTTTGGTTTTCTCCCAAACAAACGTTGGCGTGTAAAGTATTATTCGCTAGCTATAACAGCCCTCGAATCTCGTCGCTACATCGTTTCAGCGGCCCCGGGTCGTTGAGAATCTGCAGCCAGATCACTCCGCCTTCGATCTTGGCCAGGCCGTCCGCGCTCAGACGCTGGGCCACCTCGGCACCGTACTTCGGCTCGAGCAAGGCTGCAAGGATGTCTTCCCAGCGCTTGAAGAACCGCTGGATGACTTCCCGGGCCTCGGGGCTTTCCTGCATGGCGTCGGGCCACAGGTGCACCAGGGTGCACAGGCGCTGCTCGATGTAATAACTCTCGACGGCATCGATCATCGCGTCCAGACGCACCTTCTCGTCCAGGTCCTGGCGCAGAGAAGTGGTAAAGACCCCCTCCTCGAACAGGTTGCAGACGTGATCGACCACCTCGATCAGCAACCGCTCCTTGTTGGGAAAGTGGTGGTAAATGCTGCCCTTAAGTAAACCGCTCTCCCGGCCGATATCGGCCATGGAAGTGCGTTTGTAGCCTTTCTTGCGAAACAGCTGCAATGACACATGGATCAGATTTGACGGGTCGGTTTTCATTAGAACCTAGGCTCCATGCGGGGCGTTCGATATCCCCTCCGGCAGCCCCAGCGCCGGCGAGCGTACTGTATAACGAGAAATTACGAGATGAGCCCTAGCCCTTTTGGCCTAGGCGGCGCAATGCGGCGCAATAACCTTCCATTTCCCTCCAAGGTATCCGATTCGCGATTTCATTGCGTAAAGACCCGGATGGATACGACATATCCCGTGGCTCACCGCTCACGCTACTGCGTCCCGACAAGTTCATGCCGCGTAAGGCAGAATTGGCGGATCGTTTAGGAGCGAACGTAAGCATGTCCAGCAGCGGTTATTCACTACGCGCCACGGTGGTGGACAGTCTGATCAAGACCAAACGGCCGGACGTGCCGCTTCCCGTCGTACTGCGAAACACCGCCGCAGTGGTATTGCCCCTGGCGATCGGACTGGCGACCGGATACCCGGAAGCCGGGCTCGGTATCGCCGCCGGCGCCCTGGATACGATGTTTTCCGACCAGCCAGGCCCTTATCGCCAGCGGATGATCCAGCTGGTGCTGGCCTCGCTGGCCGCGGCGCTGGCCTCCCTGTGCGGGTTTCTGATCGGCGACCAGCTCGTCCCGATGCTCATCGCCACCGCCTTGTTCGGCTTCTTCGGCGGGCTGCTGGTGGTTTTCGGGGTCGATATTGCCCGCGTCGGCATGACCAGCATGATCCTGCTGGTGGTCACCGCCGCCTCGCCGACCTCGCTCGCCGGCGCGAGCATCGGCGCCGGCTTGATCTTTTCCGGCGGCATCCTGCTGACGCTGTTTTCGGTGGCGGCCTGGCCGCTGCAGCGTTATCGCCCGGAACGCTATGCCCTGGCCAGCGTCTACAAGGGCCTGGCCGCGCTGGCGCGGCAGCAGGTGCACGACGGCACGGACGTGCCTGCGCTGACCGACGCCATGACCACCCTGCAACACACCCTGCTGGGCCGGCATCATGCACGCGGCCGAGCCATGGAAGCCTTCGGCGTGCTGCTCGAACTGGCCGAACGCATCCGCATCGAGCTGACCGCCATGGCGGAGCTGCGCGCCAATCCGACCATCCATTCGATGTTCCGCAACGACGCGGCGCGTGTGCTGACGGCGATTGCCGACGCGCTGGAAGAAGGCGAATCGCCCGTACAGGCCGAGCGTGCGCTGCAAACCCTGCAGGCCAGCGAGAACGCCCTGCTCGCCACGGGCGGCGATGCCGGAGGGCTGGCAGGGCATATCCACGCGCTATCGGGGCAGCTGGCCGCAGCCGTGCGTAACGCGAACTGGGCGGGCAGCCGCGGCGAGCTGCGCGCGGTAGCAGCAGAAACTCCCTTGCCAGCCGCGCTGCGCAGCAGCTCGGCATGGGCCACCCTGCGCGCCGCGATGACGCCGCATTCGGTGGCATTCCGTCACGCCGTGCGCAGTGCGATCTGCCTGACGGTAGCGTTCTGGGTCTCGCGGCAGATGCATCTGCCGCACGGCTATTGGCTGCCGATGACCGCCGCCATCGTACTGCGCCCCGACTTTGCCGCCACCTTCAATTTCGGCCTGCTGCGTGTCGTGGGCACCATTCTGGGCCTCGTGCTGACCACGGCGGTGCTGCATTTCACGCCGCACGAAGCCTGGGCACATCTGGCGGTCATGGCCGTGCTCTGCATGGCCTTTCGCTATCTCGCCACCGCCCACTACGGCATCGCCGTGGCCGCACTGACCGGCACGGTCGTGATCCTGCTCTCGTTCGAAGGCGTCAACTCCTCCGACGCCGTGCTCGACCGCGTGATCAATACCGCGCTCGGCAGTGGCATGGCCTTGCTGGCCTACGTGTTGTGGCCGACCTGGGAACGCGGCCGCGTGCGCCGGTCACTGGCCGACATGCTTACCGCCTATGCGCACTATCTGCGCGCGCTGGCGCACCCGGAGCAACGCGACGCACACCGCGAAACCCGCACGGCCGCGCGTACCGCGCGCAGCAATGCCCTGGCTTCGCTGGACCGCATGCGGGTCGAGCCGGCGACACCTCGTTACCTGATGGACCTGGCCGATACCCTGTTCGCCAATAGCAACCGCCTTGCGCGCACGGCGATGACGCTGGAAGCGATTATCGACGACGACCGGGCCATTCCCGAGCAGGCCGAAGTCAGCGCCTTCGTCGAGCATGCCGCCGACATGCTGCAAAAGATCGCCGTGGCCCTGCACGACACCCAGCCACTGGGTCCGCAACCCGACCTGCGCGCGCTGCAGCGCAGCCTGGCAACCTTGCTGACCATGGCCGAAGACAAACCCATGGCCGACTCGCTGACTCGCGTCAGCGATCGACTGGTCGACAACGTCAACACCCTGGCCCACATCACCGGCCGCGCAAGCGAGCCGGCTGAAGCACCCGCGCGCAGCGGTGCCGCGGGGCAACATGCTCCGTAACAGCGGAACATCTACACTCAGCCGATGCTGAAGATCGACTCCCACGCCCACATCCTGCCGCGCGACTGGCCCAATCTGGCGGGCAAGTTCGGCGACGAGCGCTTTCCGGTGATGATGCACGACGATGGCCGTCACCGTATCTACAAGGACGGAAAGTTCTTCCGCGAAGTGTGGGAATCCGCATTCGATCCACAGCACCGCATAGACGACTACCAGCGCTTCGGTGTCGACGTGCAGGTCATCTCAACCGTGCCGGTACTGTTCTCGTATTGGGCGCCGGGCTACCAGGCGCTGGAACTGCATCGGCACTTGAACGACCACGCCGCCAGCCTGTGCCGCGACTACCCGCGCCACTACGCCGGTATCGGCACGGCACCGCTGCAGTCGCCGGACCTGGCCATCCGCGAGCTGGAACGGTGCATCGACGAGCTCGGCCTGCAGGGCGTGCAGATCGGTTCGCATTGCAACGACTGGAACCTGGACGCGCCCGAACTGTTTCCGTTTTTCGAGGCCGCCGCCGACCTTGGCGCGGCGATCCTGGTGCACCCCTGGGACATGATGGGCAGCCCGAGCATGCCCAAGTACTGGCTACCCTGGCTGGTCGGCATGCCTGCGGAACAATCGCGCGCGGCTTGCTGCCTGGTCTTTGGCGGTGTGCTCGAACGGCTGCCGCGACTGCGCGTGATGCTGGCGCACGGCGGTGGCAGTTTCCCATGGACCATCGGCCGCATCGAACACGGTTTCCGCATGCGTCCTGACCTGGTCGCCACCGACAATCCGCGCAACCCGCGCGATTATCTCAAGCGACTGTTCTTCGACTCCTGTGTGCACGACCCACAGGCGTTGCGGTACCTGCTGGATGTGACCGGCGTCGACCGCGTCATGCTCGGCACCGATTATCCTTTCCCGCTGGGAGAACAACGTCCTGGCAGCGGTATCGAAGCCTTGGGGTTGGCCGATACCGAGCGCGCCCGGCTGTTCCATGGCACCGCGCTGGAATGGCTGGGATTGCCGCTGCAACGCTTTCAAACCGCATCCTGAGGGGAAACCAAGCAATGGGCTTTATGCGTCACACCTTCGTCGCGGGCGCGCTGCTGCTCGCCGGTACCGCGCTCCACGCCACCGACGTCAGCATGGCCGGCGGAAGCATCAGCTTCAGCACGCCCGATAGCTGGGTCGGCATCATGGAGACCCAGGGCGACCCGGAAGTCCGCGTGTTCCAGGTTCGCGACCCGTCGCCCACGGCGAACAACAGCCTGGCGCGCGTGACCGTGACGGTCAAACAGGTTGCCGACGTCGGCGATTTTCAGCTCTACGTGGACACCGCCACCGGCAAGGCCAAGAGCCTCAGCGGCTATAAGGCAATCAACAGCGTCACCAACACGCGCGGTCCCAGCACGTTCGAATACACCGCGCAGGAAAACGGCGTGCAGTTCGCTTATCTGGAGCGTTACTGGATGAAGGACAACCACGCGGTGCAGCTGCGTTGCGTGCGTCCCGCACAAAGTCAGGCCGGCGCGGGCTGGCGTGCCGAATTCGACAAGGGCTGCGAAGCGGTGTCGGTCGGTCTGCAAAAATAATTCTTTACGCGGCGATGGGCGATGATTGGCCCCTGACCGCAATGGCAAGAGACAAGTGATGTCCACTCCCTACGAAGCCACGCGCGCCTGGGCGCAAGCCGCCGATGCCGCCGACCCATTGCGCGCGTTTCGCGACGAATTCCTGATACCACCGCATGGTGATGGCCAGACCCATTACCTCTGCGGCAACTCGCTCGGCCTGCAGCCACGCGCCGTGCGCGAGGCCATCGGCGAGGAACTCAGCGACTGGGGCGAACTGGCGGTCGAAGGGCACTTCCGCGGGCGGCGTCCCTGGCTGAATTATCACGAATTCGTTCGCGATGATCTGGCTACGGTCGTGGGCGCCAAGCCGATCGAAGTCGTCGCCATGAACACGTTGGGCGTGAACCTGCACCTGATGATGGTGAGCTTCTATCGGCCCACGCCCGAGCGGCACGCCATACTGATCGAAGCGGGCGCTTTCCCTACCGACCGCTATGCAGTGGAGTCGCAGGTTCGCTACCACGGCTTCAGCCCAGCGCTGTCGTTGATCGAGCTGGAGGGCGACGAGCCGAACGGCAGCATTTCGATGGCGGCGATCGAACGGACGCTGGCCGAGCATGGCGAACGCATCGCGCTGGTCATGCTGCCGGGCGTGCAATACCGCACCGGACAGGTCTTCGACCTGAAAGCCATCGCGGCGCTCGCGCACAAGCATGGCTGCATGGTCGGTTTCGATCTGGCCCATGCGGTCGGCAACCTGCCGTTGCAGTTGCACGACAGCGGCGCCGATTTCGCAATCTGGTGCAGCTACAAATACCTCAACGCCGGCCCCGGCGCGATCGGCGGCGCCTTCGTCCACGAACGCCATGCGACAGCCACCTTGCCGCGTTTCGCCGGTTGGTGGGGTCACGACAAGAGCACCCGCTTCAAGATGGGACCCGAGTTCGTACCGACACCCGGAGCGGACGGCTGGCAGCTTTCCAATCCACCGATCATGGCGCTGGTGCCGCTGCGCGTCTCGCTGGAAATCTTCCGCCGCGCCGGCATGGAGCGCCTGCGCGAAAAGGCGCTCAAGCTCACCGGTTACCTGGAATGGCTGGTCGATTCGCAACTCGGCGATGTACTCGAAGTGGTCACGCCACGCGAACCGTCGCGGCGCGGTTCGCAGCTGTCCATTCGCGTGAAGGCCGGACGCGAACAAGGTCGCGCCCTGTTTGAATATCTCGAACGCAACGGTGTCATCGGTGACTGGCGCGAGCCGGATGTGATCCGGATTTCGCCGACGCCCTTGTACAACCGCTTTGAAGATTGCCTTGCATTTGCCGAGGCCGCGAGGGCATGGGCGAAAAGCTGATCTGTGGACCACGCACGCTGCTCACACAATGAGCAGCGTGTAGCAAGTGATTGTCGGCAAAGCCTTGAATGGTGCTTATCCACAGGCTTACCCATGAGGCATCCACAATAGCTGTGGACAACTCCAACGCTAAAAAGCCTCCTAGCTTGTAGGAGCGACTTTAATCGCGACCCATGGTTACGTCACGGCCTGTCGCGACTGAAGTCGCTCCTACAAAGATTGCACCCTTACAGCGCCGCCAAACGTGCGGCCAGTTCATCCAGACGCAGATCCATCCCAGCACCCGGCGAAGTGCGCGCAGCGAGACTGGCTTCCGGTGTACGCCCTGCCCCACTGGCTGCCGCCGCATCGGCCGCAGCGCGATAGGCATCGCGGAACGGCACGCCAGCGGCAGCCTGCTCGATCGCGACGTCGGTGGCATACATCGCCGGCTCGATCGCTGCGCGCATGGCCGGTTCGTTCCACTGCATCCGCGCCAGCAAGTCCGGCACCAGTTCGAGCGCAGCAAGGCCGTGGCGACAACCGTGGAACAGCGAACCCTTGGAAAATTGCAGATCGCGCTGATAGCCCGATGGCAGCGATAGCAGCTGCTCGATCTCAGTGCGTGCCGCGGCGACGCTGGCATAGCTGGCGCGCAGCAGTTCGACGACGTCCGGGTTGCGCTTGTTCGGCATGATCGAGCTGCCGGTGGTGTATTCGCTCGGCAACTTGACGAAATCGAACTCCGCCGTGGTGAACAACGACAGGTCCCAGGCCAGGCGGCGCAGGTCCAGCAAGGCTCCAGCAATCGCTTCCAGCACGGCCATTTCGAACTTGCCACGCGACAGCTGTGCGTAGATCGGCGAGATCTGCATGCGCGAAAAGCCCAGCGCGCGCGTCGTGTGTTCGCGGTCGAGCTTGAGATTTACACCATAACCGGCGGCCGTGCCCAACGGATTGGCATCGATCAGGCTTGCGGTTTGGCGAGCACGCAGAGCGTTATCGATAAAGCCCTCGGCAAAACCAGCGAACCACATACCGGTGGAAGAAACGACTGCGCGCTGCAAATGCGTGTAGCCGGGCAGCGGCAATGCCGGTTGCGCTGCACGGTCGAGACAGACCTGAGCAATCGCACGGCAATGCGTTTCCAGTGCTGCGAGCTGCTCCTTCAACCACAGACGCGTGGCAACCAGGATCTGGTCATTGCGGCTACGGCCAGTATGCACGCGACGCCCCGCGTCACCGAGCCGCTCGGTCAGGCGTGCCTCGATCGCGGAGTGGCAGTCTTCGTAGCTATCGTCGAGCACAAAGCTTCCCGCACGGAAATCATCCGCCAGAATGTCCAGCTCCTGCTTGAGCGCGTTCGCCTCATCGGCGGTGACGACACCGATATTGGCCAATCCCTCGACATGCGCCTTGCTCGCCGTGATGTCATGCAGGAAGAATTCGCGATCCAGCACGACATCGTCGCCAGCGAGAAACTTCATGATGCGCGCGTCGATCTTGATATCGGCCTTCTGCCATAACGGCTGGGTCATGATGATGTCCTTAAGGATTCAATGGGCCGCGCGATGCGCGTCCTTCAATAATTTGGCCAACGCGGTATCGATCGGCAGCGTTTCGCGCTCACCCGTGGCGCGGCGCTTGAGTTCGACCAGCCCTTGCTTCAAGTCGCGCGGCCCGACGACCAGCTGCCATGGCAAGCCGATCAGGTCCATCGTGGCGAACTTGCCGCCGGCACGCTCGGCCGTATCGTCGTAGAGCACCTCGACGCCCGCACGCGTCAACTCCGTATAGAGCGCATCGCAGGCCATATCGGTCTGCTCATCGCCCTGTTGCAGGTTGACCAGGCCGACATGGAACGGCGCTACCAAGTCCGGCCAGACAATGCCTCGCTCGTCGTGGCTGGCCTCGATGATTGCACCGATCAGCCGCGACACGCCTACGCCATAGCAGCCACCATGAATCAGGTGATCGTTGCCGTCGGCGCCCGTAACCGTCGTCTTCATGGGTGCCGAGTACTTGGTACCGAAATAAAAAATCTGTCCCACCTCGATGCCACGCGTCTGCATACGCCGTTCGGCCGGCACTTCGCGCTCGAAGCGCTCGGCTTCGTGGACGTCTTCGGTGGCGGCGTACGGGGTGGCCCAGGCATCGACCCAGGTCCCCAGGTCACCTTGGTAGTCGACATCGTCGCCAGGTATCGGCAACGACAACAGCTCTCGGTCAACATATACGGCCGATTCGCCGGTGTCGGCCAGCACGATGAATTCGTGCGAAAGATCGCCGCCGATGGGGCCAGTTTCCGCACGCATCGGAATCGCGGTCAAACCCATGCGCGCAAACATGCGTAGATAGGCGACGAACATGCGCTGATAGGAAAGGCGCGCGCCGGCCTCGTCCAGATCGAACGAGTAACCGTCCTTCATCAGAAACTCGCGCCCGCGCAGTACGCCGAAACGCGGGCGCTGTTCATCGCGAAACTTCCATTGCACCTGATAGAGATTCATCGGCAGGTCGCGGTACGAACGCACCGTCGCGCGGAAGATTTCGGTGATCATTTCTTCGTTGGTCGGGCCGTACAACAGCTCGCGCTCATGGCGATCGCGGATGCGCAGCATTTCCGGGCCATAGGCATCGTAGCGGCCGCTTTCGCGCCACAGGTCGGCCAGCTGCAAGGTCGGCATCAGCAACTCGACCGCGCCGGCGCGATTCAACTCGTCGCGCACGATCGCTTCGATCTTGCGCAGCACGCGCAAGCCCAGCGGCAGCCAGGCGTAGATGCCGGCCGCCTCCTGGCGAATCATGCCGGCGCGCAGCATCAGGCGATGCGAAACGATCTGCGCTTCGGCGGGGTTGTCTTTCGAGGTGGGCAACAGATAGCGGGAAAGGCGCATCGGAAGATCTCGTCGGGTGGTATCAGCTCTCGAGAGGAATACCGGTCAACTCGGGTACGCCGATCGCACGATTGATGTTCTGCATCGCCTGGGTTGCCGCGCCCTTGAGCAGGTTGTCCAGAGTGGCTACGACGACCAGTCGCTTGCCGTCGACGGACAAGGTAAACCCGCCGATCTCGACATGATGCTTGCCGGCGATCTTGCTGACCCAGGGTGCGTCGTTCTGCACCGTGACCAGGGGTTCATCCTCGTAACGCGCGCGGTAACGCTGCACGACCTCGTCGAGCTTGGCCTGGCGTGCCAGGTACAGATTGGTCGTTACCGTCAAACCACGGAAGTGCGGCGCGACATGCGGCAGGAATTCCACCGGCAGGCCCAGATGACGACTCGCTTCTTTCTCATGCATATGCCCGGTGAGCGAGTACGGCATCAGGTTGTCGCGCAGCTTTTCCGGGTCGTTGCGATCGGATGGTGTGGTGCCGGCACCCGAATAACCGGAAACACCGAAGCACACCGGCGGCGCAGCCAGCAGGTCTTTCAGCGGTGCGATGGACAGCTGCATCGCGGTTGCATAGCAGCCGGGGTTACTGATCTTGCGCTCGCAGCGCCAGCGTTCACGAGTGAGTTCGGGCAGACCGTAGTACCAGCGCTCGTCGAAACGGTAGTCCGCCGAGAGGTCGAGCATGATGGTATCGGGCGCGACCACATCGAGTGCCTCGACGTACGGTGCCGCCTTGCCGTTGGGCAAGGCCAGAATCACCACATCCGCCTTTTGCGCGGCAACGCCTTCCGGGTCGAGACTGGCGTAGCTCAGCTCGCCCCGGTAGCCGTCGATATGATCGGCCACACGCTGACCATCGAGTTCACGCGAAGACACAAACACGAGTTCGAGCGCCGGATGATCGGCGATCAGGCGGATCAGCTCGGCGCCGGTATGGCCGCGCGCGCCGACGATACCGATGGTTTTCTTATCGGTCATGACGGCAGCCTCAATCGACCAGGGTCGGCTGGCGCGTGGCGCAATGCGCTACGCAGCGTGCGATGGTGGCGAAGTCTTCGCCCAGGCCGTACCAGAACACCTTCCAACGCTCCTGCTTCAGGCAGCCATCGGACTCGGCGTAATAGAACGGGTTGACGGCATTGCCATGGCGTGAGCGCCAGAACAGCTTCGGGTTTTCTTCGCGCATCACCAACCAGACCGCGCGACCCAGGCCTTCGCCTTGCGCATCGTCGAGCACCGCGAACTTGTCCAGATACGCTAGCCCGTCTTCCTGGGTGAGAATCATCGCGGCGCGATAGTTTTCGCTGACGTAGATGCGGTACGGCGTCGTGCGCTGAAAATAATCTTCCACCAACGTACGGCCGAAGCTCGACTCGATCAGCCCACGCATGCGCTCCTGATCGACACCATCCCAACTGTCGAACGTGAGCACTTTCTCGCCCCGGCGCACCAGCGTGCCCGAACCCTTGTGCGTGAACAGTTCCTTCGCCAGCTCGGCCGGCCGCGTAATCGACACCGACGAGGTCAACGGCAGATCGGCGAGCAGGTCGGCGATCTGTTCGATCTTCAGACGCATGCCGCCGTTGATCCACGGCTGCTGCATCAGGTGTTCGAACTCGGTACTCAGGTTGATCGAATCGATCACCTTGCCCTTGTCGTCGAGCAGGCCGCCGGTGCCGGTGAGGAACACGATCTTGTACGGCTGCAACACGCGCACCAGTTCGTTCGCGGCGAAATCGGCGTTGATATTGAGGATCTGCCCTTCCTCGGTCTCACCCAGGCTCGCGATCACCGGAATGGAACCGGCGCGCAGACTGGCTTCGATCGGCGCCAGATTGATCGAGCTGACCTTGCCGACCAGCCCATAAGTTTCGCGATCGAGATACTTCGAGGTAAACACGCCCGACGGCACCGAGGTGGCGCGCGTGTCCATCGCCTGCAAGGCTTCGACCAGACGCAGGTTCTGCTCCTGGAAGACCTTGCGCACGATCGACAAGGCCTGCGGCGACGTCACGCGCAAACCGTTCACGGTCTGCTTCTCGATACCGGCTGCGGAGAGTTCCTCATCCAGCTGCGGACCGGCGCCATGCAACACGATCGGCGTCAGGCCGACTTGCTGCAGGAAGGTCAGCGACGAGGTCAGCGCCGGCAGGTCGTCGCGCAACACCGCGCCGCCGACCTTGACCACGGCAAAGCGCTTCGCGTCCAGCTGCGAAAAGCGCTTCAGATACTGCTGGATTTCCTTCGCACTGCCCATGCTCGAAAGCAGGCGCACGATGGTCTTGCGGGTCTTGGCTTCACTCGTCATGGTGGAAGCAGCTCCGGTGTTCAAGGCTTCGCTGAATTTTTCCAGCCGGGAAGGTTCGTACCCGGCGGTTTCAAGATTGTCCACGGTCGATCATCCCGTAAATGGTCTGCGCGTAATGCTGCAATTGGTCGAGAGCCACCCATTCGTCGGCCGAATGCGCCTGGGCAATGTCGCCGGGGCCATAGACGAACGAGGTGTAGCCGGCCGCCGAGAACAGGGCCGCTTCGGTCCAGAAATCCACCGCGTTGCCGACCGGAATGCCCAGCTCGTCGGCCAGGTCCCGTGCAGCCAGGCGACGCGTTTCGGCGGTGGCGGTATCGCCGGCCGGCAACGAATCGCCACGGAAGGTTTCGCCGTATTCGATCGGATGCGGCTCGACCAGGGTACGGAAGGTTTCCAGCATACGGTCGGCATCCATCGACGGCAGCGGACGGAAACCGAAGCGCACGTCGCCGGTCGGCGCGATCACGTTGGCCTTGATGCCGCCTTCGACCTTGCCGATATTGAAACGCAGGCCGGTCAGGCCGCCGAAGCGCTCATGCGACTGCGCCGCGACGAAATCCAGCGCGGCCGCGCCCCAGCGAATCACCTGATGCAAGGCGCTGTCGGAGGCTTTCTGCTCGCCCGAGGCGTGCCCGGCCTTCCCCTTGAAGCGCATCTGCACCGAATGAATGCCGCGATGCGCCAGCACCGCCTCGCCCTTGGTTGGCTCGGCCACGATGATGGCGTCGTACTTCGGCTTGGTCTTCAGGAAACCATCGATGCAGCGTGCATCGTTGGCTTCCTCGTCGGTGGAAAGCAGCAGGGCCATATCGCCGGACGTGGCATTGGCCACCGCTACCAGCGCGGCGGCGGCGCCCTTGATGTCGCAGGCGCCCAGGCCGATCGCGCGATCGGCCGTGACCGTGAGCTCATGCGGGTTCTGCGTCCAATGCGGCGAATCCGGGACCGTATCCAGGTGCACGTTGAACAAGTACTTCGGGGTGCCACGCACTGCATAGAGGTTGACTGCGCCGGCACCGAAATCGGTCACCGTCACGTCGAATCCCGGCAGGTTGTCGCGCAGGTAGTCGAAGATTCCGCCCGTACCGATCTCGCGCGGCGGGTTGCGCGTGTCGTAGCTGACCAGCGCGGCGAGATGCTTGAGGGTGGCGTCCAACAGGGCATTCATAAAATACGGGCTCCTTTGCTTATCGTCGGTTGTTGTTGTCGTCGTTGCGATTGACTTCTGCCCACAGCGTGCTGCTCATGCCGAACAGCTTGATAAAGCCTTCCGCCTCGGCCACGCCCCAGTCCGCGGATTGCGCGTAGGTGGCGCCCTTGGCATTCAAGATATGCGGCGAGCGGATCTCCACCGCGGTCACCTGCGCGCCGCTTGTTTCCAGCACCACTTCACCGTTGACGCAACGCTGGCTGGAGGCGAGATAGGCCTCAAGATCGGTCTTGATCGGATCGTGATAGAAACCTTCGTAGACCACCTCGACCCACTTGCGCGCCACGTCCGGCTTGAAGCGGTTCTGCTGCTTGGTCAGCACAGCTTCTTCCAGGGCACGGTGCGCGGTGAGCAGCGAAATCAGGCCCGGTGCTTCATACACGATGCGGCCCTTCAGACCGATCGTGGTATCGCCGGTGTACATGCCGCGACCGACGCCGTAAGCGGCGAACAGTTGGTTGAGCTTGGCCAGCAACTTCGCTCCCGGCAGCTTTTCGCCGTTGAGCGATACTGCCTCGCCCTGCTCGAAACCGATCGTCACGCTGAGCTTTTCCGCCGGCCATTCGCTGCGCGGCTTGCACCAGCCGCGTGCGCCCTCGCCCGGCGTTTTCCAATGGTCGATCTCGCCACCGGAAAGCGTCACGCCGAGCAGGTTCTCATTGATGGTGTAGCTCTTCTGCTTGGCACGCACTTCAAAGCCACGCTCTTCCAGATACGCCTGCTCGTAGGCGCGCGTCTGCGTGTGTTCTTTCTGGATTTCACGAATCGGCGCGACGATTTCGTAATCGCCCAGCGCCTTGACCGCGAGGTCAAAGCGCACCTGGTCGTTACCCATGCCGGTGCAACCGTGCGCGATGGCGCGCGTGCCCAGTTCAGCGGCGCGCTTGATCGCGGCGTCGACGATCAGGTAGCGGTCCGATACCAGCAGCGGATACTGGCCCTGATAGCCCTCGCCTGCGTGCACGAACGGCTTGACGAAACCTTCCCAGATCGCCGGACCGCCATCGACCGTCTGATGGCTGGCGACACCGAGCTCTTTCGCACGCTGTTCGATGAATGCACGCTCTTCGGCATCGACACCACCGGTATCGGCGAATACGGTGTGCACGGCCCAGCCGCGCTCTTGCAGGTACGGCACGCAGAAACTGGTGTCGAGACCACCGGAGAAAGCGAGAACGATATCTTTGCTCATGTCTTCAAGGTCCTGGGGAAAGCGATTCAACGGGTTCGATCAAACGGATTCGGTCAGGATGCGCGGCTCGCAGCGCACCGGAAAATTCATGGAGTTGGCGATGTAGCAAACATGGTGTGCGTCATCGTGCAGCGATTCGGCCTTGCCCGCGTCGCTTTGCGCGGTGACCGTCACCGTCGGCCGCAGCACCACTTCGGTGAAGCGTCCGCCATGCTGCGCATCGATGCTCAACACCCCTTCGGCATGATCCTGGTAATCGGTGACAACCACGCCCGCGTCGGCCGCCAGGTGCAAATACCAGAGCATGTGGCAAGTCGACAGCGAGGCCACCAGCATGTCTTCCGGATTGTGTTTGGCGCCGTCGCCGCGAAAGGCGGCATCGGACGAGCCGGCGATCACCGGTTTGCCTGCAACGCGTACCTCATGATCGCGGCCATAGCCCGTGTACGTCCGGGTGCCGTCGCCACGGTTTCCAGTCCATACCACCTCTACCGCATAACGATGGGCATGGTTGCTCATGCTTTGGTCTCCTCGCGAACTTGCATCAGATCAGCGCCCGGCCAGCAGCGAGGTCATCACCGCCTTCTGCACATGCAGGCGGTTCTCGGCTTCGTCGATGGCGATGCAGGCGGGCGAATCCATCACCGCGTCGGTCGCCTTGACGTTACGGCGCAACGGCAGGCAATGGCTGAAGAGGCCGTTGTTGGTCAGTGCCATCTTGGCCTCGTCGACGATGAAGTGCTTGTGCGCGTCGCGGATCGGCTTTTCCTGCTCCCAGCGGCCGAAAAACGGAAGTGCCCCCCAACTCTTCGCGTAAACGACATCGGCGCCGCTATAGGCTTCCTCGATGTCGTGACTGACGCGAAGAGAACCGCCATTGTCCTTGGCGTTCTGTATGCCGGCCTGCATATAGCGCTCGTCGAGCACGTAGTCGGGCGTGGGGCACAGCAAGGTCACGTCCATGCCCATCTTGGTGGCGATCAGCAAGGCTGAGTTGGCTACCGCCGTGTTGAGCGGCTTGGGGTGATAGGTCCAGGTCAGGACGTACTTGCGATTCTGCAGGTTGCCCAGGTGTTCCCTCATCGCCAGCGCATGCGCCAGCTCCTGGCAAGGATGAGTGATCGTTTCCATATTGATCACCGGCACGGTCGCGTACTGAGCGAAGGCCTTGATCACCCGGTCCTCGCGATCGACTGCCCAGTCCTGGAACTTCGGGAACGCACGGACCGCGATCAGATCGACGTAGCGCGACAGCACGCGCGCCACCTCGGCGATGTGCTCTTCGGTATCGCCGTCCATCACCGTACCGACGTCGAATTCGATCGGCCACGCGTCCTTGCCGGGCGCCAGCACGATGGCATGCGCGCCCAGATGGAACGCGCCCAGTTCAAAGCTGGTCCGCGTGCGCATCGACGGGTTGAAGAACAACAAGGCGACGGACTTGCCGGCCATCTGCTGGCCGCGCGGCGAACGCTTGAAGGCGGCCGCCTGCTCCAGCAGCGTGTCGATCTCGGCGCGGCTGTAGTCCTGCGTAGTAAGAAAGTGGCGAACGGTCATGACGGCTCCAAATCCCAAATCCAGAAAACAAAAAACCCGGCTCACAGGCCGGGTTTTGTCGTCGATTCACGTTAAACGCGTGCGACAGCCTACCCGGCCGAATGTCGGACCAGCGGTCGGCGAGCACGCGACGTCATCCCAGCGGCCATGCGGGCGCTAGTCAGAACGTTGGCGGTATAGACGGCTGTGGACATGTGGGTTCCAGGTTGAACGCTCATCATGACGGGAATTTCGCTGCCGTGCAACATCCTCATGTCACTGGCAGCAAAACGCCGCCCGGAGGCGGCGTTCTGGCTGGCTTTCGGCGGGCCGCTCAGTCGGCCGGGGCCACGCTGACCCGGACGCGCAGGCGCTCGCCCGGATCGTAGTTCAGACGGGACATGTAGACCTCGCCGCGATAGCGGTATTCCACGTCGTAACCCATGATCCGGCGCTGCTCGCTGACCGAGCTGACCTGACGGCAGGTGGTCTGGGTGCTCTGGTATTCGCCACCCGGGGTGCGCGAAACGCTGTTGCCCACGGCGCCACCGGCCACCGCACCGACCACGGTCGCGGCCTTGCGGCCATCGCCCTTGCCGATGGTGTTGCCGAGCACGCCGCCGACCACCGCACCGAGGATCGTGCCAGCGGCGCTGCCGTGGCTGGGTTCCTGCTGCACGACGGTCTGGTCGTAGCACTCCTGGCGCGGCACTTCGGTACGGGCGACACCGTAGACCGGGTCCACCCGCAGCACGTCGGCCCAACCGAAGTGCGCACTGCCACCGTCAGCACCCGGGCCTGGACCTGCACCCGGAGGGGGCGGCGGCGGGGCATCGTTCGGATAGCGCGAGTTCTGCGCATAGGCGCCGCCGGCCACAGTAGTCAGGGCCAGGAACAACGCGGGGAGAAACATTTTGGCCATGACGACCTCCATAGATTCGGGGCTTCAAAGACGCTTCTTTGCTTTTTTCAATTTCAACAAGTTCACACTGAATACACGCTTAGATTGGCAGCCCCCGCCGCGGCTCCGCTCACATGTTGTTAAGATGGCCGGCCGATTTATTCCCGCGCACCGGAAGCCCGGACCGACCATGCCGATCTCGCTCTACAACAGCCTTACCCGCCAGACCGACGTCTTCACTCCGCTCGATCCGAACCGGGTGACCATGTATGTCTGCGGCCCCACCGTCTACAACTACGTGCACATCGGCAATGCGCGCGGGCCGGTGGTGTTCGACGTGCTGGCACGGCTGCTGCGGCGTCATTTTCCCGGGGTGATCTACGCGCGGAACATCACCGACGTGGAAGACAAGATCAACGCCGCCGCCCAGGCGGAGGGCGTGCCGATCTCGAGCATCACCGACCGCTACGCCCAGGCCTATCGCCAGGACATGGCCGGGCTGGGCATCGCTCCGCCCGATCTCGAACCGCATGCCACCGCGCATATCGACGAGATCATCCGGATGAACGAGAAGCTGATCGCGACCGGCAACGCCTATGCGGCCGAAGGCCATGTGTTGTTCCGGGTCGAGTCGTTTGCGGACTATGGCAAGTTGTCGGGCCGCGATCCGGAGGAACTGATCGCCGGTGCCCGCGTGGAAATCGCGCCGTACAAGCAGAACCCCGGAGACTTCGTACTGTGGAAGCCTTCCACACCCGACCTGCCCGGCTGGGACAGCCCCTGGGGCCGTGGCCGTCCGGGCTGGCATATCGAGTGTTCGGCGATGTGCGCGGCACAGTTGGGCGAGACCATCGACATCCATGCCGGCGGCGTGGACCTGCTGTTCCCGCATCACGAAAACGAAATCGCTCAGTCCACCTGCGCCAACGACGGCAAGACCTTCGCACGCTGGTGGTTGCATAACGGCATGCTGACCTTCGACGGGCGCAAGATGTCCAAGTCGCTGGGCAATGTGCTGCTGGTGCATGAGCTGCTGAAGCAGCACCCCGCCGAGGCCTTGCGCCTGCTGTTGCTGCGCGGCCATTACCGCCAACCGCTGGACTGGTCCGATGCCGCGGTGGCGCAGTCGATCAGCACGCTCGATGGCTGGTATCGCGTGTTGCGCGACCTGGCCGAGGTACCTGTCGAAGGCGAGCTGCCGGTTCCCGCCGGCGTGGAAGCCGCGCTGTGCGACGACCTCAATACGCCGCAAGCATTGGCAGAATTGTCGCAGCTGGCCGATGCCGCGCGTCAGGCCGGCTCCGATGCTGAAAAGCGCGAAGCCAAGGCAGCGCTGCTTGGCGGCGGCGCCCTGCTCGGCCTGCTGCAGCAGAATCCGGAAATGTGGTTCAAGGGCGCTTCGAACGACATCGATGGCGCGGCTATCGACGCGTTGCTGGTCGAACGTCAGGAAGCGCGCGCGGCACGTAACTTCAAGCGTGCCGATGAAATTCGCAACGAGCTGGCGGCGAAGGGCATCATGATCGAGGACGGTGCTGGTGGGGCGCGTTGGCATGTTGTAAAGCAGTAGAGCCAAGAGCCCCCCTCACCCCAACCCTCTCCCCCGGCAAAGCCAGGGGAGAGGGAGCAAAGGCTCGCAACGTGAAAACTTGCCTCAGTGTGCCCCCTCTCCCCTGGCTTTGCTGGGGAGAGGGCTGGGGTGAGGGGGCGCTCTTGGCCTTATCGCGCGATAATGCCGAGATGACTACCGCCATATCCCCCACCGCCGAACAGGCACAACAAGACATCGCCGAGGAATTCGCCTTTTTCGGCGACTGGTCCGAGCGTTACCAATACCTGATCGACCTGGGCAAGCAGCTCCCCGCCTTCCCCGACGAATACAAGACCGAGGACTACCGCGTAGTCGGCTGCCAGTCGATGGTATGGATGGTCCCCAGTGGGGACGCGCAGAAACTGCACTTCATCGCCAGCAGCGACTCGGCCATCGTTTCGGGCCTGATCGCGCTGGTGCTCAGGGTCTACTCCGACCGCTCGGCCAGGGAGATCGTCGAGACCGAACCGCGCTTCATCGAAGCCATCGGCCTGGCCAAGCATCTCTCGCCTACCCGCTCGAACGGGCTGGCAGCCATGCTGGCCAGGATCAAGGCCTACGCAGGAGCGCTGGTCTGAAAAACAAAGCCCCGCCGGTTGGCAGGGCCTCGTTTATCAGCGTCAGACGACCCGTGATCAGTCACCCATCTGCTTCTGCAGATGCTCGCGGCGCTCTTGCGCGTCGAGCGACAAGGTAGCGATCGGGCGCGCTTCAAGGCGCTCGACGCCGATTTCCTCATCGGTCTCTTCGCAATAACCGTAGCGGCCTTCCTCGATTCGGCGCAGGGCCTTGTCGATCTTGGAAATCAGCTTGCGGTAGCGGTCGCGGGTACGCAGTTCCAGGGAGTTTTCCGTTTCACGGGTCGCGCGCTCGGCTTCATCGCCGACGTCACGGACTTCGTCACGGAGGTTTTCCATGGTCTGTCGGGATTCTTCCACCAGCTGATCACGCCATTCGCGCAGCTTGTTGCGGAAGAAAGCCAGTTGCTTGGGGCTCATGTACTCCTCGTCGTTAGACGGGCGATATCCCTTGGGCAGGTCAATGTTGGTGGTGGACGGGAGCGCGTAGCGGCCGTCTTCTTTGGTGATGCCGTTATCGAGTATTGCGGAGCTATTCATCGAGGACTGCGAGGTCTTCTGTTTTGTGTGGGAAGTGTGGCGTGCGGTGGCCGAGGCCACGCGCGGCGATGCCACGGCGACTGCGCTCGCTACCTTGCCCGGAGGGAGGGCAGCGGGCTTGGGCGCCGGGGCACTGGCAGCGACGGGCGCTGCCGGCTTGGCCGGAGCCTTGGTTTGGTGCACTGCAACTGGCGTCGGCTTGGTGGCCGGTGCCGGCTTGGCAGCTGCCTTGACCGGGGCCGGCGCCGCTTTGGCGACCGGCTTGGCTGCAGGCTTGGGTGCGGCGGCTTTCACCGGTGCCTTGGCCGGCGGCGCCTTCTTGGCGGCGACGGGGGCGGCAGCGGGCTTCTTGGCCGGGGCGGCTTTGGCCGGGGCCTTGGGAGCGGGTTTCTTGGCTACGGTCTTGGCGGCTTTGGTCACGGGAACGGCTTTCTTGACGGGCGCTTTCTTCGCTGCAGCCTGCTTGGCTGGCGCGGCTTTTTTGGTTGCTTTGACAGGCGCTTTGGTTGCTGCAGCGCTCTTAGCCGCCCCCACGCCCTTGCTGGCGGCGACCTTGGTCTTGCTGACTGTCTCTTTCGCCTTGGGCACGGCCTTCCCTTTGTGTGCCTTAGCGGGTGTCGCACTACGCGTCGTTTTCGCCATTTCCCTTCACCATTTTTGGCCTTGGCGGCCGGGTGTTATAGCCCATGTATCTAACACCGGCAACCATGCTTCTGGAATACTGCGCAAATAGGCGCCGAAAACCGTTGCCGCAATGTGAAACGTCGTGACTCGACTGATACTTCTATTTCTCTCTTTCTACAAGCGCTGGTTGAGCCCCCTGCTCGGTCAACGCTGCCGCTTCTACCCCAGCTGCTCCGATTATGCACGGGTTGCTGTGACGCGCTTCGGTCCGTGGCGTGGCAGCCTGCTTGCGATCTGGCGCATCCTGCGCTGCCAGCCCCTTTGCGAAGGCGGCCCCGACCCCGTCCCTGATCGTTTTACCTTCCGCCGCTGCGGAAATACTGGAGAACCGCATGTCCACTGACTGGTTGATCAAGAATGCCGAGCTGGTTAACGAAGGCCGCCGCTTCCACGCCGATCTGCGTGTCAGGCAAGGCAGGATCGAGACCATTGCCGGCACCCTGGACTCCCGTCCGGGCGAACAGGTGATCGACGCCAGCGGGCTGTGGCTCCTGCCGGGCATGATCGACGACCAGGTGCATTTTCGTGAGCCCGGCCTGACGCAAAAAGCGGATATCGCCCACGAATCGCGTGCCTGCGCCGCCGGCGGCATCACCAGCTTCATGGAAATGCCCAATACCAGGCCACCGGCACTCGACCGCGACACCCTGGAAGCCAAGTTCGCCCGCGGCGCGGAGACCTCGGCGGTCAACTACGCCTTCTATATGGGCGCCAGCAACGACAACCTCGAAGCGATCCGCTCGATCGACCCCAAGGCCACGCCCGGCGTGAAGGTGTTCATGGGCGCCTCTACCGGCAACATGCTGGTGGACGACCCGCACGTCCTCGACGGCATCTTCCGCGAGGCGCCGACGCCGATCATCACGCACTGCGAAGACACGCCGATGATCGACGTCCTGCACGCCAAGGCGCGCGAAAAATACGGCGACAACATCCCGGCTCGCGAGCATCCGCTGATCCGTTCGCGCGAAGCCTGCATCAAGTCCACCCGCCTGGCGATTTCGCTGGCGCAAAAGCACAACAGCCGCCTGCACGTGCTGCATATTTCCACCGCCGATGAGCTTGCCCTGTTCCAGCCGGGCCCCATCGAAGGCAAGCGGATCACGGCCGAGACCTGCGTGCATTTCCTGCATTTTTCCGATGAGGACTACGAGCGCCTCGGGTTTCTGATCAAGTGCAATCCGGCGATCAAGACGGCTGCCGACCGCGAGGCGATCATCAAGGCCTTGGCCGAAAGCCGTCTGGATGTGCTCGCCACCGACCACGCACCGCATCTGCTGGAAGAAAAAGCCCAGCTGTATGACAAGGCGCCATCCGGCCTGCCGCTGGTGCAGTTCGCGCTTCAGGCCGCTCTGCAGCGCGTGTTCGAGGGCAAGCTCACGCTCGAGCGCGTGGTGGAGGCGGTCACGCATTCGCCGGCCAAGCTGTTCAACGTGCACGGTCGCGGTTTCCTGCGCGAAGGCTATGCCGCCGATCTGGTGCTGGTCGACCCGAAAAAGAAACATACGGTTCGCCGTGACGAAGTGCTGTCCAAGTGCGGCTGGTCGCCGTTCGAGGGCTACACCTTCGATAGCTCCATTGCCGCCACCTTCGTCAACGGTGAACGCGTATGGGACGGTTCGCGCGTCAATGACAGCGTGCGCGGCCAGCGACTGGCTTACGATCGATGAGATTTGGCGTTATCGGATGGGCCGCCACGCTGATGCTGGCGGCCATGCAGGTCATGGCCCAAAGCATCCCCGCCACCGTATCGCAGGGTGGCTTGGTGATCGCCAAGGTGACGCCGGGCAGCAAGGTCACGGTCGACGGCAAGCCGGTCCGCGTCGGTGAAGACGGCACCGTCGTCTTTGGCGCGGGGCGCGATGAAAAAGGCCCATTGACGGTCAGCATCAATGGGCGCTCCAGTCAGGCAATTCGCGTGTTGCCGCGCGACTGGCCGATCGAGCGTGTCAATGGCGTCCCGCCCAAGACGGTCAACCCGCCGCCGGATATCGCCGAGCGGATCAAGCGCGAACAGGCCGAAGTGACTGTCGCGCGCGACCGTGACGACGATCGTGAGGACTTTACCCACGGCTTTATCTGGCCCGTGCAGGGCCGTATCAGTGGCCGCTTCGGCAATCAGCGCATCTACAACGGTGACCCGAAAGCCCCGCATTCGGGCATGGATATCGCCGTACCGCAGGGCACGCCGGTGAAGGCGCCGGCATCAGGCATCGTCACCTTCGCCAAGCCCGATCTCTATCTCACCGGCGGCACGATCCTGATCGATCACGGTTTCGGATTGAGCTCGAATTTCCTGCATCTGTCGCGACTGGACGTTCGCGTCGGCGAGCGTGTGGCGCAAGGCCAGGTGATCGGCGCGGCAGGCATGACCGGCCGCGCGACCGGGCCGCATGTGCATTGGGGATTCAATTGGTTCGGTGTGCGACTGGATCCGTTGTTGTTGCCTGGGATCGAGCGCGCGGCACCGTAACGCCGCGCGCTTTACTTGGAGACCGCAGCTCCACTGCCATACCCGCCCGCAACACCCTTGCTCGCATACGCCACCGCATCATGCGGGTGCAGGCTCTCCTGGTGTTCGACGCGGACGTGGAAATCGGCCAGACGATCGTCGGCATCCAACGCCTTTTGAATGCGACGCGACGCGTCTTCGCAGAACATCAGGTTGCTGCCGTTGGCCAGTGCGAACGCCTGCTCGTCTTCGCGCTTGACCGCGGTCTGCACCGGCGTGCCCAGCGCATGCTCGACGCGATCGATCAGCTGGATCAGATTGAAATCGTTGCCTTCACTGGGACGTACACGAATACGTGCGACGCTACGCTGCGCATGCGGCGTGGCGACGATGCCGCGTTCGCTGCCCAGCCACGACAGCACGGCGGCATGATCGACCGGCTGGCCCGCATCGAAGTCCTTGGCAAACTGGTCCTGGATCAACTGGCGCGACAGCGCCGCCGATGCAGGACAGGTCGAGGAATAAACGATCTCGGTACCGAACTCGATCATCAGCTCGTCGCCGGTCAGGCTTGCTTCGACGCAGACCGGATACGCACGCCAACCGCTGTTGCTGCTGCGTAGCGCCGGGCGCCGCACGAGATGCTCGAAGCGGATGCTCAGGCAGGCCCGGTCGGAAAGATCCTTGTGGGAGTCGAGGAAGCCGCGCAGCAGCTGATGCAGCATGCCGACGCCAAGCGTCTGGCTGCTCAATGCTTCCTCCACCTGCAGGTAGAGGCGCGACATATGAATGCCGCGCTTGTCGGGACGGTGCAGGTTGACGAAGGCACCGACGCGCGCACTGGCACGCTGCACGTCGCCATCGCCGGCGTCGAAGCGCACCGGCACCTCGATGCCATCCATACCCACCCAGTCCAGCGCACCGGCCAGATGAGGTTGCGCGTGCACGGCGACATCGGGGAGCAAGCGAGCGGTGTTTTCGGGGCTGTACATGGGGAATCCTAAAAGTCCTGCGGGCACTGATGGCCTAAGCCGACAATCTTGGGGCAGAAGCCGCAGCCCACAATAGGCGCGGTGGGGAAACGCTGCGTCCGCTCAGTCGCCAACCTGGCGGTGCCAGGCCCTCGCGGCGAGCCAGGCGCGCCAGGCCACACCCGGGCCGCGCTGCTGCTGGCGCTGCCGCAAGACGGCGAGCGGATCGGGGGCCTTGGCCGCACGCTGGACCGAAGCACGATTTTGCTCCGACTCCAGGCGACGAAATACGCTGATCGGGCCGGCGAGCTTGTTCGCATCAGCCCAGGCACGCTTCAAATCATCCAATTGAGCACGAATCGCCGCTTCGCGCTCCTCACTGGCCTGCCGCAGTTGGGTGCGACTGAGACCGAAGCGGGCGAGACGGGCCATCGGCAAGGGAAGACGATCGCGCTCGGCATCCTCTTCGAGGCGCAGCAGGCCGTGCAGCAGATGCGACAAGGTCGCGAGCTGCGCGGCTCGCTCGGCCGATGCGCCCTGGCCGAACCACCAGGCGTTCTCCAGTTGCGCCCAGGCGCCATGCAGCTGCGATGCTGCGGCAACTTGCGACGAAAAATCGGCCGCCGTGCCCTCTTCCAGCTGAGCCATGGCGGCAAGCACGGGTGCCAGCCAGCGCTCGCCCGGCAAGGCATGCGCGCGCTCGTCGTCGAACAGCACCTGGGTCAGCGGATGCCGGCCACCGCTTGATGCCGCACCGGACAGCTCTTCCGCCCACCAGTTGAGCTTGGCCGCGGCGACCTGCGGCTCGCGTATGCCATAGGCCGCGCCGAGCAGTTCCTGTTCCAGCGCAGCCAATGCGATATGGCCGGGATAACGGTGCGGATCGACGAACGCCAGCGCAATACGCTGCTGCGGCTGCACCGACAGCCACTTGTCGATATAGCTGTCCAGCGCGGTATTTTCGCCGGTTACGGCCGCCGTGTTCATGCGATCGCCTGACGCCGTTCAACCCAGGCGGATAGCTCCGCCGGATGCGCAATCACCGCATCGGCGCCCCATTGATGCGGGTTGCCGCCATCGAGATAACCCCATTCCACCGCGACCGAATACAGACCCGCTGCGTTGCCGGCCAGAACGTCGCGACGATCGTCGCCCACGAAAAGGCAGCGCGCCGGATCCAGGCCAGCACGTTCGCAGGCGAGCAGAACCGGTGCGGGATCGGGCTTTTTTACCGGCAACGTATCGCCGGCGACGACGGCACAGACCCGTGGCATCCAACCGATGCGCTCAAGCAGCAGATCGGTGAGAAACCCAGGCTTGTTGGTCACCACGCCCCACGCAATGCCGCGCGCTTCGAGCGTAGCGAGCATGGCGTCGATGCCGTCGAAGGGGCGCGTGTGCTCGGCCAGCATGCCTTCATACAAATCGAGATAACGCTGCACCCGCGCCTGAATGCCCGCCTCGTCGAGCTCTGGAAAACCGCGCTGCAGGATCGCACGGGTACCGCGTGACACCACTTCGCGCACCGGCTCATAGGCCGGCACAGGCGCGTTTTCCTCTTCGCACTGGCGCACCAGCGCCGCGTAAAGATCGGGAGCGCTGTCCAGCAGAGTGCCGTCGAGATCGAACAGCACGCCTTGAATGGATGTGGGTAAGGATTTCATGCGGGTTTACGTGCGCTCAGCAGATAGTTGACCGCGGTGAATCGGCTGAGCCACGCCTTGCGGTTGACCGGGTTGTAGCCAAGCCCGGAGACGTCTTCGAGCTCCAGCCCCGCATGGCGCAGCAAACGCCCCAGCTCGGACGGCTTGAGAAACTGTGCGTAGTGATGCGTGCCGCGCGGCAGCATGCGCATGATGTATTCCGCACCAAGAATGGCCGCACCGAACGATGCCGGCGTGCGATTGAGCGTGGACATGAAGACATGACCGCCCGGCTTGACCATCGCCGCGAGGTCGGCCACCAGCGCGGCCGGATCGGGCACGTGCTCGATCAGCTCCATGCAGCACACCGCATCGAACGATTCGGGCTCGGCCGCCGCCAGTTCGGCCGATGGCTGCACGCGATAGTCCACCTTGAGGTCGGACTCGTGCAGATGCAATTTGGCGATCTGGATGACCTTCTCGCCCATGTCGATGCCCGTCACGCGCGCACCCTGACGGGCCAGCGCCTCGCTGAGCAGGCCGCCGCCGCAACCCACATCGGCAACGCGGGCGTCGCGCAAATCCATGCGCGCGGCGACATAGCCCAGGCGCACCGGGTTCAGGTCGTGCAGCGGTCGCGACTCGCCATCCGGATCCCACCAGCGCGAGGCCAGCTTGTCGAAACGGGCGATTTCTTCCGGACTTACGTTCGCAGCTTGCATCGGGACATCCTCAAATCATCGCAGTGCGGCAGTGTAAGTACCGCAGTGTACTTGGACCGGTTCAAACGAAATTAACGGGCATCCCATTCGTGCACGGTCACGTCCCAACCACCGCTGGTATGGACCGGGTCCTGATGCACGATGATCCGCGCCGCTTCCAGGCTTTCCGCCCGGATCACATAGGCGCCGCCGCTCTTGTCGGTGAAGGGACCGGTCAGCTCCAGCGTGCCGCCATTGCGCAGGCCCTGCAGGAACTCCTGATGGGCGACGGCGGCCGCCGGATCGAACTGGGGCCGACGCATGGCGATAACGAGATAACGGTTCACGGTGCCTCCTTACTCAAGTCGCCGCGATGCGCTCGCGCCAGGCGCGTGTCTTGGCGAGGATGCCCTCGACATCGACATCCACCAGCTCGCGCTGACGCAGCTTGCGCTGACCGGCGATCCACACATCGCTTACCTGGTGACGCCCGGTGGCGTAGATCAGCTGCGAGGCCACGTGATACATCGGCTGCGTTTCCAGGTCCGACAGGCGTACTGCCGTGAGATCAGCCTGCTTGCCGGGTTCGATCGAACCGATCTGCGCATCCAGGCCCATCGCCTTGGCGGCATTGAGTGTGGCCGCACGTAACGTATACGCCGCGTCGAAGGCGGATGCATCCTCGGCGACGGCCTTGGCCAGCATCGCGGCGGTACGCATCTCGCCGAACATGTCCAGGTCGTTGTTCGACGCACAGCCATCGGTGCCAATGGCCACATTGACGCCGGCCAGGCGCAGCTTCTCCACCGGGCAGAACCCGGAAGCCAGCTTGAGATTCGATTCGGGGCAATGCACGACCGACACGCCCGCTTCGGCGCAGGCGGCGATCTCACCGTCGGTGATCTGGGTAAAGTGCACCGCGATCAGGCGATCGTTGACGATGCCCAGTTTCTGCAGCCGCTGGAACGGGCGCAGGCCGGTCTTTTTCTTTTCGTCTTCGACTTCGTGCGCGGTTTCGTGCGTATGCAGATGGACCGGGATATCGAGCTGATCCGACAGCACGCGGATACGCTCGAAGCTGGCGTCGGACACGGTGTACGGCGCGTGCGGCGCGAACGCGGTCGAGATCAGCGCATCGCCGCGAAAGCTGTCGTGCACTTCACCGGCCCGCTCGAAGTAGTCGTCCTGGCTCTTGGCCCAGGCGGTCGGGAATTCGATGATCGGCAGGCCGACCGTCGCGCGAAAGCCCATGCGCCGATAGGTGGCGCCGATGGCATCGGGAAAGAAATAGTTTTCGTTGGCGCAGGTGGTCCCGCCGCGCAACATTTCGGCCACCGCCAGCTCCACGCCGTCGCGCACGAATTCCGGCCCGATCACCTTGGCCTCGGCCGGCCAGATGTGCTGCTGCAACCACACCATCAGCGGCAAGTCGTCGGCCAGGCCGCGCAGCAGCGTCATCGGGTTGTGCGTATGGGTGTTGATCAGGCCGGGGATCAGCACGTGCTCGCCCAGCTCGCTGCGTTCGCGCGGCGCGTAGGCGGCGCGTGCCTGGGCCGTGGGCAGCAAGGCGACGATGCGATCCTTGTCCACGACTACCGTGTGGTCTTCCAGCACGACGCCATGCGGCTCGACCGGCACGACCCAGCGCGCTTCGATGCACAGATCAACGGTTTGGGGATTTTGATGGGTCATGAGTCTGGCGGCCTTATTTACAAGTCGGGGCGGAACACCTTGCGGTGACCGCCCCGTTTTTAGCGTTTGATTCTTACGAAAATACGCTCACTCATCTTCCTTTCCTACTCGTCATCCCCGCGTAAGCGGGAAGCGCTTCACAACAGCGAAGCTGGTCATCCAGCGACTTTAAGCGCGTGAAACGAGCGGAAGAGCAAATAACATAAAGCGTGCTTCGCACCAGTATTTCACTGGATCCCGCCTGGGCGGGGATGACGTACTGACAAAGGCGCGGGCTTTGCCCGCGCGTCAGTACGTCACTTTACACGGCTGACGTATTCGCCCGAACGCGTATCCACCTTGATCACTTCGTCCTGATTGACGAACAACGGCACGCGCACGACGGCGCCGGTTTCCAGCTTGGCCGGCTTGCCGCCGCCGCCCGAGGTATCGCCACGGACGCCCGGATCGGTCTCGATGATCTTCAATTCGACGAAGTTCGGCGCCTGCACGGCGATGATGAGCGTGGCGCCGTCCGGCTTGGTCCAGGAGGTGACGACGCACTCTTCGGTGCCCATCAGCCACTGGGCGGCATCACCTACACCGGCTTCATGCGCACGGTGCTCGTTGAACTCCTGGTCGGAGAACACCCACTGGTCGCCATCCTTATAGGAGAAGGTCATATCGGCATCGACCACTTCGGCACCATCGACCTTGTCGCTGGACTTCATGGTCTTTTCGGTGGTGCGGCCATTGACCAGGTTGCGGATCTTGATGCGGGTGAAGGCCTGCCCCTTGCCCGGCTTGACGAACTCAGCGTCGGTGATGACATAAGGCTCGTTGTCCATGAGGATCTTCAAGCCAGTTTTTACGCCATTAAGGTCGTAGCTCGCCATTGCGCAGAACTCCAAAAGGATAGTGACACCCCACCGGCATGCTCGTTTGCGCCGCGCCAGGAAGGATTTAGCAGTTAAAATGTCGGATTGAACGGGCAGATGCCCGCACGGGACCACTTATGATAACCGCAAGCCCAGGCGCCCGCATAACACCGGCCGCGCCCCAGGCCCACGGCGACTGGCGCCAGCTCTGGCGCGATGCCGTCACGGATGCCGGCGAACTGTTGCGCCTGCTGGATCTGGGGCACCTGGAGGCCGGCCTGCCGACAGACCAGGCCGGCTTTGCGCTACGTGTGCCGCGTGGCTTCGTGGCCCGTATGCGCCGTGGCGACGCAAGCGACCCGCTGCTGCTGCAGGTGCTGCCGCAGCTGGCCGAATTGGAGCCGGCACCGGGCTATACGGTCGATGCGGTGGGCGATATGGCCGCCCGCACCGCCCAGGGTGTGCTGCACAAGTACCAGGGGCGGGCCCTGCTGATCGCCAGCGGCAGCTGCGCGATCAACTGTCGCTATTGCTTCCGCCGCCACTTCCCCTATGGCGACGAGATGGCCGCGGCCGGGCAATGGCGTCATGCCCTGGCCCATGTGCGCCAGGACCCGAGCATCAGCGAACTGATCCTGTCCGGAGGCGACCCTTTGTCCCTCGCCACGGCCAAGCTGGAAGAACTGACCCGCGGCCTGGTCGATATCCCATCGGTCACGCGGCTGCGCATCCACACGCGCCTGCCGGTAGTACTACCCGAACGGGTGGACGATGCCCTCCTACAGTGGCTGGCCGACCTGCCGTTACAGAAAGTGATGGTGCTGCATGCCAACCACGCTCGCGAGTTCGACGCCTCGGTGGACCAGGCCTGCGCAAGGCTTCGCGATGCGGGCGTGACTCTGCTCAATCAGTCGGTGCTGCTGCGCGGGGTCAACGACGATGCCGATACCCTGGCCGAGCTGTCCGAGCGTCTGTTCGCCGCCGGCGTGCTGCCCTATTACCTGCACCAGCTCGATCGCGTCCAGGGCGCGGCGCATTTCGAGGTCGACGATGCGCGCGCATTGACGCTGGTCGAGGCGGTGCGACAACAACTTCCCGGCTATCTTGTGCCCAAGCTGGTGCGCGAGGTGGGTGGCGACGCATCGAAACGGCCATTGTGAGGCAATCCTCATTCAAACCCGCTTTGATGCTGGCAGTCCTCACGGGAATCCGTTAAAACCTTTTTTGCAGTCCGGTGCATTCACCGGTCCTGCCTCATACGCTTTCGTTTCGGTGAAATCCAAGGATCGTTCGACGTGTCGACGAAAACAGACCTGGTAATCAAGATTCTTTTCATCGAAAAATCGGTCGAGGACGCCGAGCAGATCATCAGCCTGTTACGTAATAACGGTATTGCGGTGCGCCCAGCGCGCGCCACCAACAGCGAACAGATGCAGGCAGCCCTGGACGAGCTGGGCCCCGACATCGTGCTGTTCGACCCGGAAATCGGCAGCCTGGACCTGCGTGAAGTCACCCGCCTGCTCGACGGTCATGGCCGCGACCTCTCGCTGATCGCCCTGGTCAGCCAGCTGGACAACGACCTGGCCACCGACATGTTCATCAACGGCGTGCGCGGCATTGCGCTGCGCTCGCAGCCACGCCAGTTGCTGGCGGTGGTACAGCGCGACTTCGACTCGCTCAACACGCGTCGCCAGCTGCGCCGGCTCGAATCGGCATTGCGCGAATCGGAGCGCCGCTGCGATGCCTTGCTCGATTCGTCCACCGATGCGATTGCCTACGTGCACGAAGGCATGCACGTACGCGCCAACCAGGCCTATCTCGAGACCTTCGGCTACAACGAATTCGACGACCTGCTCGGGTTGCCGGTGCTCGACATGATCGGCGCAGCGGACGCAGACGCATTCAAGACCACGTTGAAGTCACTGTCGCGCGGCGAAAAAATTCCGGGCCGCATCGAGGTGCAGGCGCGCCGCGCCGATGCCAGCTCGTTCAAGGCCAACGTGGAGTTCGCGCACGCCACGTTCGAAGGCGAGCCCTGCCTGCAGGTGGTGTTCCGCCGCCAGCAAGTCGATCCGGGCGTCATCGAACAGCTGCAGCGCGACCCGGTCACGGGCCTGTTCAACCGCGCCCGCATGCTCGAAACCATCGACCAGGCGGTCGCCGCCGCGACCGAAGGCAGCATGGGCCAGGCGCTGCTGCTGATCGAGCCCGATAGCTGGCAGGCGGTGGTCAGCGGCATCGGCCTGGGCAAGGCCGACGAACTGCTGGCCGCGTTTGCCACGCGGGTGGAATCCCTGCTCAGCCCGGACGACAGCGCCGGCCTGATTGGCGAACACATGATCGGCGTGATGCTGCATTCGCGTAACGACGAAAGCATCAAGGAATGGATCGCCGCGCTGCAAAAAAGCATCGCGGGCGAGATCTTCGACGTCGGCACGCGTTCGCTTACTGTGGCGGTCAGCATCGGCGGCAGCTTGCTGAGCGAAAAGAACGCCAATACCGAACTGCTGCTCGATCAGGCCAACCAGGCGCTGCGCAATGCGCAAAGCCAGGGCGGCAACCGCAGCGAACTGCACGACCCGGCCGCCCGCGAAAAGGCCGATGCCGAACGCGAGCGCTACTGGCTGACGCTGCTGCAGCAGGCACTGACCCAGAACGACTTTGTGCTCTATCACCAGCAGGTGATCAGCCTGCAGGATGCCGAAGGCGAGTTCTCCGAAATCCTGCTGCGCCTCAACGGCCCGCAAGGCGAAGTGTTGCCCGGCTTCTTCCTGCCGATCGCCGAGAAGCACAACCTCACCCCGGCGATCGATCGCTGGGTGTTGAACCAGGCGATCGAGATGCTGCGCCAGCGCGAGCGCTTCGGTACGCCGTCCACGTTCTTCATCAAGCTCACCGCCAGCTCGCTCAACGACGCCCAACTGATTCCCTGGCTGGCCGCGCGAATGAAACAGGCCGCGCTCAAGCACGGCCATATCGTGCTGGAAATGACCGAGAGCAAGGTGGTGACCCTGCTGCGCCCGGCACAGGAATTCGTCAGCGCCTGGAAGAAGATCGGCGGCCGCTTCGCATTGGAGCAGTTCGGTTCCGGCCTCAACTCGTTCCAGTTGCTCACGCATATCGAGGCGGACTACCTGAAGCTCGATCGCAGCTATATGGCCGAGCTACCGCAGCATCCGGAAAACCAGAAGCGTATCGCCGATCTGTGTCGGCAGGCGCGTGAAATGGATCGGCAGACGATTGCCGAATGGGTCGAGGATGCGGCGAGCACGTCGTTGCTGTTCGCCTGTGGTGTGGACTTCGTGCAGGGTAACTTCCTGCAGGAACCGCAACGCCTGATGGCTTGATGCGTTCGACTCTCCCATTGCGGGAGAGTCGAACTTCAAGGGCGCCTAATCCTGGCGCTCCCACACCTGGCTGCGACCGATCAGTGAAAAACCGATGTAACCGTGCACATCGAGTTTCCTACCGCCATCGGTCAGCGTGAGTTTGACCTTGTAGACCTTGCCGGTCTTCGGGTCGACGATCTTGCCGCCATCCCACACGTCGCCGTCCTTGCTGACGTCCCACAGGATGGTCATGCCCTCGATCGGCTGGTCCTTGCGGCTGCCATCGCATTTGACACACACCGGATGCTGCCCACCCTTGGCAATCTCCTCCGGCGAAAGGTTCATCACTTGCAACACCTTGCCTTGCAGCTTGCCGCCGGCATCGGTGATCTCGATCACCGACTTCTGCTTGCCGGTGACATCGTCGACCTGTTTCCAGGTACCAACCGGCGTGTCGTTGGCGGCCCAGGCACCGACGGCATGCATGAACAGGCCTGCGGCGATGGTCCATGACAACAAAGGCTTCATGCTGTTTCTCCTGGTATGAGGACGCGGAAAGCGAGGCGGAGTCCTTTCCACCCTACTCTCTCCAGACACGTCAAGGGAGGGAACGACGTGTCGTCAGAACTGATACGTCGCCGTCAACGACGCCACATTGCCCGCATCGGAGAAGGAGCCGTTCATGTTGCCGCCGCCCAGCGCCAGCGGCGCCGTGTTGTTGATGCGCGGATCGCTCAGGAACTGATGCGAGTAAGCCGCGTCGAACGTCAGATGCTCGGTCGGCTTGTAACCCACGCCGATGCTGACGATCTTGCGATCGTTATCAGGCACACGCGGATCGCGGGTGGTGTCGGTGGTCGGCGTCTGATCCCATGCAAAGCCGCCGCGCAGCACCCACTGTTCGTTGAGCTGGAAGTCGCCGCCCACGCTCAGGGTCCACGCGTTCTTGTAGTTCTGCGGCAAGGTCACCAGCTGCGTGCCGTCGGAGACGAGAATCAGGTCCTGGAACTTGGACCAGTTCGTCCATACCGCAGACGCACCCAGGGTGAAGCGGTCACTGAACTTGTGCAGGTAATCGATATTGACGAATCCCGGCAGATCCAGTGTCGCCGAAGCGGGGCCGCCAACGGGGTCGAGTTCGGGCAATTGCAGCTGCGGATTGGCCGCGTTGAGCTGATTGAGGATGGGAATGAACGAGATCAACGATTTGACGTCGACGGTGACCGGAAAACCGCCCTGATCGACGGTCTTTCCATCGTTCGGGTAATACATCCGGTATTGGCCCTTCAGGCGATTGCCGACGCGCGAGTGATAGCTGATACCCAGCGAGTCGTTGTCGCTTGGCTTGAATTCCGCGCCCAGAAAGTAACCCTGCGACCAGTTATGCACGCGCACATTGATCTGCGCGACGTTTTCCTGAAGGCTCGGCAGCGGACTCTGCAAGGCAAGGCCAGCTGCGCTGCCGACGTCGATCCCATTGTTGAGCTGCGCGCGCGTACGCTGCGCAATCACGCCAAAGCCAAGCGCAAAGTTATCGGTCACCTTGTAGCTGCCAGCGAAGCTCACGCCAAACGACTTGAGCGAGGTCATGGTGCCCCACTGCGCGCCGCGCCACTGGGAGTCGTACTTGGTCAGCAGGCCATAAGGCACTTCGATGCCAAAGCCCAGAGAAAAGCGGTCGGACACCGGCATCGCATAGAAGGCCGAACCGTCGTTAATGACGCGATGTCCTGCATTGGGTGTATTGCCGGGGATATCACGGCCGTAAGCGTCCGTGGTGCTCCCGTGGTACTGCGCACTGATATCGATGCCGATCCACGAACCCTGCATCACCGGTCCGGTCAACCACGCCATCGCGGCAGGATTGTTGTAGGCGGCAGAAGGATCGTTCTGCCATAACGAACCGCCGGCAAAAGCGCGGCCATAGCCCGCGGCATTGGTGGTCGGCAACTGGAACGCGGCGGCATGGGCCTGGCGCGGCATACCGAAAGCCATTAACAGCCCGGCCGCCAGCGCGGTGCAGATCAGGGCCTTGGCATGGGACGGGGCAACAGCTTTGCTTTTCTTCATGTCGACGCTCTCACATGTGCGGGTCACAGGAATTGACAAGAATCGTTGAAACGGCGTGCGACTAACGAAAGGCTAGCCGCACGCCCGACTGCATCCAGTCGTTCACGGCCGCAAGCGGCCGCTTACCATCAGGGGTTGACGATGGAGAACGCTGGGGTGGTGGTCAGCGATCCGCTGACACCGCAAACACCCAGGCTGCCGCTCAGGTTGATGGTGCTACCGCTGATCGTTGCGCCGACATTGCCCGAGCAGGTGCCGAACGGCGTGGAGACCTGCACCGAGTTAATGGTTGCGCTCGTGGTCGAATTGAGTGTCACGTTCCAGAAATTGTTCGGTGCCGCCGGGAAAACTGCATGGACAGACGAGCAAGTGGTGCTGCCGGTAAATACCGCCTGGGTCACATGGATGATGGTGCCCGTGGAATCGGTCGTGAGCGTAAAGGTCGACGTGCAGGGAACCGGCACGCCAAGGATCGAGAGACTGGTCGGGCCAGTGGCGATAACGGTCGAGCTGACCGGCAACGCATGCAGCGCGAATGCCGGTGCTGCGACGATCGTGCCCGCAGCCATCACACATGCCATTGCCAATGCTTTGAATTGCGCTTTCATATCCATACCTCGCAATAAAAGTTAAGACGTAACGGCACCGCCCGGTGCCGAACGTTTACACCGACTAAAACGACTTCCCCTGTGTTTCGACGCTCCACGGCTCGTTACCGGGAACCAATCTCTTGCTTCCACCGATCAACTGCGCGGCAACCGCCTGCTCCGCCGCGTCGACGGCTTGCGCCGCCGTATTGGCCTGCTCTACGACACGCTGCACGACACGGACTTGCTCCGGCGTGCCAAGCGGCGCGGTGAGCATGGGACCGATAAGCGCATTCAGACGCGCCAGCAGCGTGGCGTCGTCGATCACCTCGCCGACGCATAGCGCGTCGATCAATTCATCCATGTTTTCGCCAGCCAGCAGCCCGGACAGGCTTTGCAGGCAAAACCGCAGACGCATGCTGAGTTCGTTGCGCGGCCACTCCGGCAACGCGCGCGAGAACGCTTCGAAGAAACGCTCGTAGATCGGCCGATAATGCTGTTGCAGGTAGTCGCGAATGAAACGCGACGGATCGCTGTACACGCGCCCGAGCAGGCGCATGAATACCGGATCGCCGGCCGGCGGGCGGCTGAGCCGCAGCGCGGGCACGAACAGCACGCTCAGCACGGCAGCGGCTTCAAGCGGTTGCCCATCCTGCTGTTCGCAGCAGGCCAGCAATTGCAGACGCTCGCGATTGAGACGGTCCAGCCGCTTGGCCAGCATCTCGTGCACAAGCAGCTCCTTGCTGCCGAAGTGGTAGTTGACCGCGGCAAGGTTGGCATCCGCGCGACGGGTGATCTGGCGCAGCGACATGGCCTCGTAGCCGCGCTCGATGAATAGCCATTCCGCAGCCTGCAACAGGCGCTCGCGCGTGCTGGCGTGACCGATGCTGGCGTGCTGGCTATTCACCCTTTTTGAAGCCCCTGAAGCGAGATGTGAGACAGATCCCTGTTCGGCCGGCATGCATTGCCCGCCAAACACCTATTTCAACTGCCGACTTCAACTACCCCATTCAATCCGTCTCTTCAAATCAATAATTGAAACGGATGTTTATACGATGGACCCGGGGTCGGGGCGGGTCAATCTGCAACGCACAAGCCTTATCCGGGCACAATCTGGCTCGTTTTGATGCTATGCAGCGCGATTGACGAAAGCGCGGGAAATCGCCGGTTTTAAGGGTTTGAAACAGGCTTCGGCGAGCAACGTACGGGCGCTCGAAAGCACGCGGCGTCGATAACTGCCACGACAGGAATTGTTGCAACGCACCCGGCTTCAACGCGGCTCCCACACGATGGCGGGGTGTTGAAGCTAGCGTTCGGGGTTAAAAGACGACAAAGACAGGCGAGGATTCAGCGCTCATCACGCGGCGCAGGGCGTCCACGCGCCCCGTCGGCCTGCGCGGCCTGCATCGTGGCATCGGCCGCCTTGGCCGCCACGTCCGCCATGCTCGCCACCTGTTGCACGGCACGCACCTGTTCGGGCGTGCCCAGCGGATCAGTCAGCATGGGCAGCACCAGGGCAATCAGACGCGCCAATAGCACGTCCTCGCCCAACAACTCACCCATGCTGAGCGCGGCAATCAACTCGTCCACGCGCTGCCCCGCGAGCAGACCGGCCAGGCCCTGCAGGCTGAAGCGCAGACGCATGCTCAATTCACTGCGCGACATGTTCGGCAAGGCGCGCGAGAACGCCTCGAAGAACCGCTCGAAGATCGGGCGGTAATGGTCTTCAAGATAGTTACGGATAAACGGCGACGAGTCGCTATAGACGCGGCCCAACAGACGAATGAAGGTCGGATTGCCCGCGGGCGGCCGGCTGAGGCGCAACGCCGGCACAAACAACACGCTCAGTACCGCAGCGGCATCGAGCCGGCCACCGCTTTGTTCTTCGCAGCACGACAGCAGCTCCAGGCGCTCGGTATTCAGGCGATTCAAACGCCTGGCCAACACCTCGCGCATCAACAGCTCCTTGCCGCCGAAGTGATAGTTCACCGCGGCCGAATTGGCCTCCGCACGACGTGTCACTTCCTGTATCAGCATGGCTTCGTAACCATGCTCGATAAACAACGTCTCGGCCGCCTGGAGCAGCCGATGGCGTGTATTCGTATTGCCCAGGCCAACGTCTTGGCTATCGACAGGCATACCGTTCCGGGTCCTTTACTACCGCGAAATTAAAGCCGCTAGACACCGCCAGATTGCCGTCCATTGGCCATTCGATGTCTGTCCGCGAATGAGTGCTGATACTAGCAGGAGGACAGGCTGGCGACGGATAGACGGCCATCATCCGTAAGAGGTAGCCATGCTCAACCCGGCAGCAGGCAACAAAAAACCCGCGGAGCGATCCGCGGGTTTTCGTAGACAGTACGAGGAAGCGGTGACGCTTACTCGGCCGACTTCGCAGCCTTGGCGGCGGCAGCGGCGGCGATGTCTTCCTTGATGCGGGCGGCCTTGCCTTCCAGACCACGCAGGTAGTACAGCTTCGCGCCGCGAACCTTACCCTTACGCTTGACCTGGACCGAGTCGATGGCCTGGCTGTGCGACTGGAACACACGCTCCACGCCGGTGCCATGGGAAATCTTGCGCACGGTGAAAGCCGAATGCAGACCGCGGCTGCGCTTGGCGATGACAACACCCTCGAACGCCTGGACGCGCTCGCGGTTGCCTTCCTTGACCTTCACGTTGACCACCACGGTGTCGCCAGGGCCGAAATCCGGCAGCTGGCGGGTGATCTGCTCGGCTTCGAACTGTTCAATGATCTTGTTCATGGCACACCCGTCGATTTTTCAATTAGCTGCGGTCACTGATCGGCCGCATCGTTTTGCCGCGTCTGCTTGAGAGCATGTTCGCGGCGGAATTCATCCAGCAATGCGCGAGACTGTTTGTCCAACGTGCATTGCGCCAATAAGTCCGGTCGTCGCAACCAGGTCCGTCCCAGCGATTGCTTCAGGCGCCAGCGGCGAATAGCCGCGTGATCACCGGATAACAACACCTCCGGCACGTCCCCGTATGCGTCTTGCACCGGTTTCGCATAGTGCGGACAGTCGAGCAAACCGTTCGAAAACGAATCCTGCTCGGCCGATTGCGCGTCGTTCAACGCGCCGTCCTGCAAGCGGCCCACCGCGTCGATAATCACCGCGGCTCCCAACTCACCGCCAGACAGCACATAATCGCCGATAGAAAGCTCTTCGTCGACCTCGTGCGCCAGCAGACGCTCGTCCACACCTTCGTAACGCCCACAAAGCAAAGCGATTCGCGGCTTTTTGGCCAGCGCCTCCACTCTGCCCTGCGTCAGCCGCGCTCCTTGCGGACTGAGATAAATCACGTGCACCGGCTCCGGTGCGGCTTCGCGAACGGCCTTGAGGGCTGCACGCAAAGGTTCGATCAACATCACCATGCCGGGACCGCCGCCGTAAGTACGGCCATCCACGGTACGGTAATTGTCGGTGGCGAAATCGCGCGGGTTCCAGGTTTCCACCTGCAACAGCTGTCGCTGCTGCGCGCGTCCTACGACACCGACGGCAGCGCACTGGCGAACGAAGTCGGGGAACAGCGTAACGACATCGAAGCGCATCGGACCCTCAATCGAAGCTTTAGAACTCGGGGTCCCAGTCCACCACCATGCGCCCGCCGGACAAGTCCACCGAACGCACATAAGAGCCCTGGACAAAGGGAACCAGCCGCTCGCGCTCGCCGTCCCTCACTACCACGACATCGTTGGCACCGGTCGCGAACAGGTGAGTGACCCGTCCCAATGCCACGCCTTCCGTGGTGACGACCTCAAGACCTTCGAGATCGACCCAGTAATACTCATCCTTGCCGGGAGGCGGCAACTGCTCGCGAGCGACATAGATATCGCTACCGATCAGCGCTGCCGCTTGATCGCGGTCCGTCACGTCGGGCATGAAGGCGATTAACCCTTTACCCTGCGGACGGCCCTTGACTCCCTTGACCTCCGTCTCCACACCCGGCGCCGCAGTGAGCAGCCAGGGCTGGTAGTCGAAGATCCGGATGCGCGGCTCGGTCCAAGATTCGATCTTGAGCCAACCCTGCACCCCGTACAGCCCGACGATACGTCCAACCAGGACGCGCCGACCGGCTGCCGTCATGCTCAGGCAGCCTGCTGCTTGCCGGCTTCCTTCAACAGGGCGGCAACCTTGTCGCTCAACTGAGCGCCCTTGGAAACCCACTCCTGCACGCGAGCGACGTTCAGCTCAAGGCGCTTGTCCTTGCCCGAGGCCACCGGGTTGTAATAACCGACATTCTCGATGCTACGGCCGTCACGCGCGCTGCGCGAATCGGTCACGAGGACGTGGTAGAACGGACGGCCCTTGGCGCCGCCGCGCGAAAGACGAATCTTAACCATAGTAAAAACTCCAGAGTTGCCGGAAGCGCCGGCAGCACGCCCTAGGTGTGGGCGCGGTAAACGCGGCATTTTAATGATGTGGATCAGTTGTGTAAAGGGTTGGAGCGTAAAGTCGCCCACCCAAGCGGGCTGGGGAGGCTAAAACCGCCCGCTTTATGCCCTCAAGGGGGAAGAAAGCGACAGCTTTAACGCATCGGAGGCATCCCACCGCCCATGCCGCCCATACCCTTCATGGCCCCGCGCATCTGGCGCATCAGGCCCTTCGAGCCGCCCTTGGACAGCTTGGACATCATTTTTTCCATCTGCATGTACTGCTTGAGCAGGCGGTTGACGTCGGCCGGCTGGGTGCCCGAGCCACGTGCGATACGGGCGCGGCGCGAGCCGTTGAGCAGGTCCGGATGGCGGCGCTCCTTCTTGGTCATCGAACTGATGATCGCCACCATGCGGTCGATTTCTTTGTTATTGACCTTGGATTTGACGTTGTCCGGTAGATTGGCCACGCCCGGCAGCTTGTCCATCAAGCCGGCCAGACCGCCCATATTGTTCATCTGCTCGAGCTGATCCTTCATGTCGTTCAGGTCGAAGCGCTTGCCCTTCATGACCTTCTGGGCGAGCTTGTGCGCCTTCTCCTGGTCGACCTTGCGCTCGACTTCCTCGACCAGCGACAGCACGTCGCCCATGCCCAGGATGCGCTGAGCCACACGATCGGGGTGGAACGGCTCCAGCGCATCGGTTTTTTCGCCGGCACCGAGGAACTTGATCGGGCGACCGGTGACATAGCGCACCGACAAGGCCGCACCGCCGCGGGCATCGCCGTCGGTCTTGGTCAGCACGACGCCGGTCAGCGGCAACGCTTCGGCAAAAGCCTTGGCCGTGTTGGCCGCATCCTGGCCGGTCATGGCGTCGACCACGAACAGGGTTTCGATCGGCGTGATCGCGGCATGCAAGGCCTTGATCTCGGCCATCATCGCCTCGTCCACATGCAGGCGACCGGCGGTATCGACCAGCAGCACGTCGATCACTTCGCGACGGGCGGCAGCGATCGCGGCCTTGGCGATGTCGACCGGATTCTGGCCCGCCTCGGACGGGAAGAACTTCACCCCGACCTGTTCGGCCAGCGTACGCAACTGCTCGATGGCGGCCGGACGATAGACGTCGCAGCTGACCACCATCACTTTCTTTTTCTTGCGCTCGGTGAGAAAGCGCGCCAACTTGGCGACCGTGGTCGTCTTACCGGCACCCTGCAGGCCCGCCATCAACACCACCGCCGGCGGCTGCTGAGCCAGGTTGAGCTCGGCATTGACCGTACCCATCACCGCGGTCAGCTCATCGCTGACCACCTTGACCAGCGCCTGGCCGGGCGACAGGCTCTTGAGCACGTCCTGACCGACCGCGCGCACCTTTACCCGCTCGATCAAGGCCTGCACCACCGGCAGCGCCACGTCGGCTTCGAGCAGCGCGATACGCACTTCACGCAGGCTCTCGCGGATGTTTTCTTCCGTCAGCCGCCCGCGGCCGCGCAGGCGGTCGACGGTGGCGGAAAGGCGTTGGCTGAGCGACTCGAACATGGCTTGGACGCAATAAGGTGAAAGGGGGCAATTATAACCGACAGATTCGCCGGGGAACGCCGTAACCCGCGACAATAACGACAGAAGGCACGCCTACAGCTGGGCAGCGGCCTATGCGACACTTTCGCGCTATGGTCCTTCCCGCCCTCGCCCTGCTTGCCATCGTCCTGTACCTCGCGGCCGCTGCCGGGCTGGCGCGACCGCTGCTGAACGGCGGAAAGCCATTGAATCGCACCGCCCTGGGTGTCGCCGGCCCCGCGGCGCTTATCCATGCCAGTCTGCTGCTCGGCATTCACCGCGGCTCGCTGGATCTGCATTTCTTTGCCGCGCTGTCGCTGGTGGCCTGCGTGGTCTCGATCATCACCCTGCTGGTGAACCTGTGGCGCCCGGTGGCCGCACTGGGTGTGATCGTGTTCCCGCTGAGCGCCCTGCTCCTGGCCGTCGACAGCTTCATGGTGCGCGAGCGCCTGCCCCTGGCCATGGACTGGCAGATCAAGCTGCACGTGACGGTGGCTCTGCTCGCCTTCAGCGTACTGTCGATTGCCGCGGTGCTGGCGATTCTGCTGGCGGTACAGGAGCGCGCGCTACGCCATCGCCAGTTCGGCAACTGGTTGCGTGCGCTGCCGCCGCTGACGCTGACCGAGACCTTGCTGTTTCGGTTGATCGGTGCGGGCTTCGTCTTGCTCAGCCTGACCTTGCTCACCGGCATTCTGTTTGTCGACGACCTGTTCGGTCAGCATTTGGTCCACAAGACCGTGTTGTCGATCATCGCCTGGCTGGTATTCGGCGTGCTGCTTTACGGTCGCTGGCGACACGGCTGGCGCGGGCGTCGCGCGGTGAATCTCACGCTGATCGGCATGGGTGTGTTGCTGCTGGCGTTCTTTGGGTCGAAGTTCGTGCTGGAAGTTATTTTGCATCGCGGGGCTTGAGCTTCACCTGCAGCCCCACGAGATCAATCGCCGCGAGCAGCATCGATCGCCTGCGACAACCGCTCCACACCCAGCACTTCCATCTCGCCGACCTTGCCCTTCTTCGGCGCGTTCGCCTTGGGCACGATCGCTCGCTTGAAGCCATGAGTCGCGGCTTCTTTCAGCCGTTCCTCACCATTGGGCACCGGACGAATCTCGCCGGACAAGCCGACTTCGCCGAAGGCAATGGTCTTATCCGGTAGCGGCCGATCGCGCAGGCTCGACAATACGGCCAGCAGCACAGGTAAATCCGCGGCCGTCTCCTGCACGCGAATACCGCCAACCACATTGACGAAGACGTCCTGGTCGTACGCTGCAATACCTCCATGGCGGTGCAGCACGGCCAACAACATCGCCAGGCGATTCTGTTCCAGACCGAGCGTCACACGACGCGGGTTGCCGAGTGACGATTGATCGACCAGGGCCTGCACTTCGACCAGCAATGGACGCGTGCCTTCGCGCGTCACCATCACGGCGCTACCGGAGGTCGGGCCTCCATGTGCGGAAAGGAAGATCGCCGAAGGATTGGGCACCTCGCGCAGACCCTTTTCGCTCATCGCGAAGACACCCAGTTCGTTGACCGCGCCGAAGCGGTTCTTGAACGCGCGTAGCACGCGAAAACGGCTACCCGATTCGCCTTCGAAATAAAGCACCGCATCGACCATGTGCTCGAGCACGCGCGGGCCGGCGATGCCGCCCTCCTTGGTCACGTGGCCGACCAGAAACACCGACGTACCGGTTTCCTTGGCAAAACGCGTCAGTTTGGCAGCCGATTCGCGCACCTGGCTGACCGAGCCCGGCGCGGCGGTGAGCAATTCGGTCCAGATGGTCTGGATGGAGTCGATGACCAGCACGCGCGGACGTGCGGCCGCGGTTTGTTCGAGGATGCGCTCGATGCAGGTTTCGGCCAGTGCATGCAAAGGCGCGAGCGGCAGATCCAGGCGCTGGGCACGCGAGGCGACCTGGGCCAGGGATTCTTCGCCGGTGACATAGACGCTGGACAGCTGCGCACCCAGCGTACCGAGCATCTGCAACAGCAACGTGGATTTGCCGATACCGGGATCGCCACCAATCAACACGACCGAACCGTCGACCAGGCCGCCGCCAAGTACCCGGTCGAGTTCACCGATGCCGGTGCACGTGCGCACATCAGCGGTCAGCGCGACTTCGGTCAGCGGCGTGACTTTGGGAGGTTCCACGGCGCCGGCATAACCGGTGCGCCGTGCCGCGCCGACCGATTTGACCGCCGGCTGCAGCACGACTTCGCTCAACGTATTCCACACGCCGCACTCGATGCACTGGCCCTGCCATTTGGAATGCTCGGCGCCGCAATCGGTGCAGACGTACGCGGTTTTAGCTTTTGCCATGAGGAAGCGACTCGGTGATACAGACGCACAGCTTAGTAGGTGCGCATCGCAGGAGGCGAGACGCGCTATCCCTCGTCCTCGACAAACAACACGCGTCGGGTCATGCCGCAGGTAAGGTCATAGGAAATCGTGCCGGCCTGTGCGGCGATCTCCTCCACCGGCAATTCCGGCCCCCACAACACCACCCGGTCACCTACCTTCGCGTGCGGCGCGGAGCGCAGGTCCAGGGTAATCAGGTCCATCGAGACGCGTCCGATCAGTGGAACGCGCTGCCCGCCGATCAATACCGGCGTACCCGCCTGCGCGCTACGTGGATAGCCGTCGCCGTAACCCACGGCAGCCACGCCCACGGCCATATCTTCGGGACAGGTCCAGGTGCCGTTGTAACCAATACGCTCACCGCGTTTGATCTGGTTGACCGCGATCAGGCGCGTACTCAAGGTCATGGCCGGCCGAAAACCGAAATCCGCGGCGTTCTTGCCATCGACTACCGACAAGCCGTACAGCAAACCACCGGTGCGCACCCAATCCTCGCGCGCCTCCGGCCAACCGAGCACGGCGGCTGAATTGGACAAGGAACGCGGCCCCTTCAGGCCCTTGGTGGCCTCATGAAAGCGCGCCATCTGCGTCGGCGTCCGCGTGCTGTCGAACACTTCCGAATCGGAAAAGTGCGCAAGCAAGCCGATATCCGGATCGATGCCCGGCATGGCGGCTAGCTGTGCATGCACCTGGGCCACATGCTCCGGTGCGAAACCGAGACGATGCATACCGGCGTCGATTTTCAGCCACACGCGCAGTCGTCCACGCGCGGGCGTCGCTTCGGCCAGCCAAGCCAGCTGCGAGACGTGATGAATCGCGGCTTCGAGTCCGAGGCGCTGCATTTCGGCGATATCGCCCGATTGGTCCGGGCCGGACAATACGACGATGCGCTGCTTGTGTCCGGCCGCGCGCAAGCGCAGGCCATCGCCCAGTGCAGCCACGGCAAAGGCTTCTGCTTCGCCATTCAAGGCGCGAGCTACACGCTCCAGGCCATGCCCATACGCATCGGCCTTGACCACTGCCATCACTTTTGCGGGAGCCGCCATCTCCTTGATGCGAGCGAGATTGTGGCGTAACGCGGCGAGGTGAATGGTGGCGACAGTGGTTCGGCTCATTGATCCGTCAATAGAAAACGTTATTCGAACGCGCCGACGAAGGAATCCGGCGCATAGTTTTCGAACTTGGTGTAGTGGCCGAGGAAGGCCAGCTTCACCGTATCCGTGGGACCGTTACGCTGCTTGCCGATGATGATTTCGGCCAAGCCCTTATCCGGCGATTCCTTGTTGTAGTACTCGTCGCGGTAGATAAACATGATCACGTCCGCGTCCTGCTCGATAGCGCCCGATTCGCGCAAGTCCGACATCATCGGCCGCTTGTCGGCTCGTTGTTCCAGCGAGCGGTTCAACTGCGAGAGCGCGATCACCGGCACCTGTAGCTCTTTGGCGAGGCCTTTAAGTGAACGCGAAATTTCTGAAATTTCGGTGGCGCGATTCTCTTTATTTCCGGGCACCTGCATCAGCTGCAGGTAGTCGATCACGATCAGGCCCAGGCCGCCGTTCTCGCGATGGATGCGGCGGGCACGCGAGCGCAGTTCCACCGGCGACAGGCCGGGGGTGTCGTCGATAAAGATCTTCGCTTCGGAAAGGATCGCGATGGCATTGGTGACGCGAGGCCAGTCTTCCTCGGCCAGATCGCCGTTACGCAGATGCTGCTGGTGGATGCGGCCGATCGAGGAAATCAGACGGAAAGCCAGCTGCGAGGCGGACATTTCCATCGAGAAGATCACCACCGCCTTCTTCGCTTTCAGCGCGGCCGCCTCGGCAATATTGACCGAGAACGCGGTCTTGCCCATCGAAGGACGGGCCGCCACGATGATCAGGTCGGAGGGCTGCAAACCCGAGGTCAGCTCGTCCAGATCGGTGAAGCCGGTGGAGATACCGGTGAGCTGACCGCGATTCTCATAGCGTTCGGACAGCAGGCGGAAAGCGTCTTTCACCGCCTCGCGCATCGACACGGTGTCTTTCTTACCGCGCGCGCCGGACTCGGCAATTTTGAAGACGCGCTGCTCGGCCTTCTCCATCACCTCCTGCACGCTCTGCCCTTCCGGGCGATAACCGTCTTCGGTGATTTCGGTGCCGGCATCGATTAGCTGACGCAGGATCGACTTTTCGCGCACGATATCGGCATAAGCGCTGATATTGGCCGCGCTGGGCGTCGCATTGGCCAGCTCGATCAGATAACTCGAGCCGCCAACCATCTCAGCCAGGCCATTGGCCTCGAACCAGTCGCCCAAGGTCACCGCGTCGCAGGGCATACCCTTGTTGGCCAGCTCGGTAATCGCACGCCAGATCAGACGATGATCCTTGCGATAAAAATCGTGCTCGCTGAGGCGGTCGGCCACCTTGTCCAGCGCATCGGGGGCGAGCATCAGTCCGCCCAGGACGGCCTGCTCGGCGTCGAGCGAGTGCGGCGGGACGCGCAGCGCCTCGATACCGGACAGGGATCCGGATTTACGCTCTGGAACAAAGGACATCGCTTTTCCTCGCTTCGAGGCGCCCGATCGACGCGGGCGGTCTTCTTCGTAATCCATCATACGCGGCGAGGTCTCAGGAACCGATACGGAAAGCTGTGGATATCTTGTGGAAACTTGGGGATAAAAAGAGGAGCGAGTGAAGAGGAGTGAGGAGTGAGGAGTGAGTGCCCCCCCCCCTTCGTCCACTCATTACCTCCGCCAACAAAAAAGGCGCCGAAGCGCCTTTTTTGTTGGCGAGGCCTGGAGAGAATTACTTCTCGCCGACCACGATCACCTTGACCGAACCCTGCACATCAGCGTGCAGCGCGATCACGACGTCATACTCACCGGTGGTGCGGATCGGGCCTTCGCCCTGGATCACTTCATTCTTGTGAATGTTGTGACCGGCGGCCTGCAGCGCTTCGGAAATCTCGCGCGGACCGACCGAACCGTACAGCTTGCCTTCCGGGCTGGTGTTGGCGGCGATGGTCACCGACACGTCGGCCAGCTTGGCGTGGCGCGACTGAGCGTCGGCCAGCAGGCTGTTGGCCTTGGCTTCGTACTCGGCGCGGCGCTTCTCGAAAGCTTCGAGATTGGCGGCGTTGACCGGCACGGCCTTGCCCTGCGGCAGGAGGTAGTTACGACCGTAACCCGGCTTGACCTTGACCTTGTCGCCCAGGTTGCCGAGGTTGCGGACTTTTTCGAGAAGAATCAGTTCCATGGTGGTTCCTATTCGTTAGCACCGGTGTGGCCCGATGCAGCCAAGGACGGTTGTCCGAAGGAGTAGCACCCTCTCCCGATAAGGGGGAGAGGGCTTACGACGCGCTAATTAAACGTCGTGGTTGTCGGTGTACGGCAGCAGCGCCAGGAAGCGTGCGCGCTTGACCGCAACGGCCAGCTGACGCTGATAGCGTGCCTTGGTGCCGGTGATGCGGCTCGGAACGATCTTGCCGTTCTCGGTGATGTACTGGCGAAGCGTGTTGAGATCCTTGTAATCGATCTCTTTGACTTTTTCGGCAGTGAAACGGCAGAACTTGCGGCGGCGGAAGAACTTGGACATGGCTTAAGGCTCCTGATCAGTCGTCGCTGTCGCGATCGTTGTCGTCACGGCCGATGCGACGATCGTCGCCATCGGAGTCGTCATCGCGGCGACGCGAAGACTTGGCGTCGTCCTTTTCCTTGCTCTTGAGGATGAAGGACTGCTCGGTATCAGCAGCGTCGCGCTTGACCACCAGGTGGCGCAGCACGGCGTCGTTGAAGCGGAAGCCCGACTCCAGCTCGTTCAGCGCGTTCTGGCCCACTTCGATGTTGAGCATCACGTAATGCGCTTTGGCCAGGTTGACGATCGGGTAGGCCAGCTGGCGGCGGCCCCAATCTTCCAGGCGGTGGATCTTGCCGCCGTCGGTCTCGATCAGCGCTTTGTAGCGCTCGATCATCGCCGGAACCTGCTCGCTCTGGTCAGGGTGGACCAGAAACACGACTTCGTAATGACGCATGGTCATTTTGGGAAAACTCCTTGTGGATGCGGCCCTTAGCGGGCCTGGCAGCCTCCCGCCGGATGCGGTGAGGCAAGGTCTGAACGCGATGGGCTGCGGACAGAAGCGGGATTCTATCCCGGTGGCGGGACGGGTGTAAAGGCTTGATTTGCCTGACGGGAAGCCAGCTCCGCGGCATCAGCCGACGGTAAAGCTCTCCCCACACCCACACTCCCCGGTCGCGTTCGGGTTATGGAACACGAAAGCCGCATTCAGGCCCTGGCGCTGGAAATCGATCACCGTGCCATCGACCAGCGGCAGGCTCTTGCTGTCGACGATCAAGGGGACACCGTCGACCTCAACCAGACTGTCTTCGTTGCCGATCGCCTCGGCCAGGTCCACCACATAGGCAAAGCCGGAGCAGCCGGTGCGCTTGACGCCGAAACGTACGCCCGTGGCCCCTGGCGTCGTGCTCAGGAACTGGCGCATGCGTTCGTTGGCGGCGGGAGTGATCGAGATGCTCATAAATAAAAGTGTGCGCTTTATGTCGGCCTTGCGGCCCAAAACCGTCGCGATGCGGACGGGGGCTCCATTATGATGGTGGTTTGCCCATACGCGCCAACATTGCGGCGCCCAGCAGGAGTTTCAATCCATGGCGGTGGTTAGCGTCAAACAGGCTCTTTCCGGCAAGCTCGAGGCCGGCTCCAAGGTGACCGTACGCGGCTGGGTGCGCACCCGGCGCGATTCCAAGGCTGGCCTGTCCTTCGTCAATGTGACCGATGGCTCGTGCTTCGACCCGATCCAGGCGGTGGTGCCGGCGACGCTCGGCAACTATGAGACGGAAGTGAAGCACCTGACCAGCGGCGCGGGCCTGATCGTGACCGGCACCTTGGTGCCGTCGCAGGGCAAGGGGCAAAGCTTCGAGCTGCAGGCCGACGAAGTCATCGTCACCGGCTTGGTCGACGACCCGGAAACCTATCCGATCCAGCCCAAAGCCCATTCGATGGAATTCCTGCGCGAGGTCGCCCACCTGCGCCCACGCACCAATCTGTTCGGCGCGGTCACCCGCATCCGCCACACGATGATGACGGCGATCCATCGTCATCTGACCGAACAGGGCTTCTTCTGGGTCAATACCCCGATCATCACCGCCTCCGACGCCGAAGGGGCCGGCGACATGTTCCGGCTTTCCACGCTGGATCTGGCCAACCTGCCGCGCGATGAACACGGCAAGATCGATTTCCGCAAGGACTTCTTCGGTCGCGAAGCGTTCCTTACCGTGTCCGGACAGCTCAATGTCGAGGCGTACGCGCTGGCGATGAGCAAGGTGTACACCTTCGGCCCGACCTTCCGCGCGGAAAACTCCAACACCCCGCGCCATCTGGCCGAGTTCTGGATGGTCGAGCCGGAAATCGCCTTTGCCGACCTGACCGCCGACGCGGACTGCGCCGAAGCTTTCCTCAAGGCGATCTTCAAGGCGGTACTGGAAGAGCGCCCCGACGACATGGCCTTCATCGCCGAACGCGTGCAGCCCGACGCGATCACGCGCCTGGAAACCTTCATTGCCCAGCCGTTTGAACGCATCGATTACACCGATGCCGTCGAGATCCTGAAAAAATCGGGCCAGAAATTCGAATTCCCGGTGGCATGGGGCATCGACCTGCAAACTGAACACGAGCGCTATCTGGCCGAGAAACATATCGGCCGTCCGGTGGTCGTTATGAATTACCCGGAGCAGATCAAGGCGTTCTACATGCGTTTGAACGACGACGAGAAGACCGTCGCGGCCATGGACGTGCTGGCACCGGGCATCGGCGAGATCATCGGCGGCTCGCAGCGCGAAGAGCGCCTGGACTATCTCGACCGCCGTATGACCCAGTTCGGTCTCGATACGGCCACTTATGGCTGGTATCGTGACCTGCGTCGCTACGGCACGGTGCCGCATGCGGGCTTCGGACTCGGTTTTGAACGCCTGCTGGTCTATGTTTGCGGTTTGTCGAACATTCGCGACGCGATTCCTTATCCACGTGCGGCAGGGACGGCCGAATTCTAAACTCAAGTGTCCATGCGCCATCGATACCTAGTCGTTTTCCCCACGATTCTGCTCATTGCGCTGCTAGGCGGCTGCCATAGCGTCAAAAAGCTGGTGCCGCCCAATTTTCGCCCGCCGGAGAACCCGACGGGCCAGCTCGACCTGGCCAAGAAAACGCTGCAGGACGCTACGCCCTGCTGCACCAGCTTTGCGGACTTCTCCTATCAGAGCCAGTTGCCCTGGAGCCCGCAGAAATTCGAGCTGGGCCCGGGCAGCTCGGTCTTCAGCCTCAACGGCCAGCGTAGTTACTTTCTGAGTTTCCGCTTGCCCGTCGACGGCAAGCTGCCCTATCGCATCGGCTTGAAGTCCGAATTGAACGGACGCTGGTTGCGCAGCAGCTATCTGTTTGCGCCTACGGTGGTCTTGCTCGACGAAGCGTTCCAACCTGTGGACGAGCAGCAGGATGTGAAGCTTTGCGAACATGTGGGCTGGAGCGACGACACCACCGGCGCATTCGGCAGCTTCGAGGTCAAGAACCCCAAGGCACGCTATATCGTCGTGTTCAGCTCGGCCGCGCAACAGGCGAGCAACACCTATTGGGAACAGTCGCCCGCCGCGTTCTCCGCCGAAGCACCGGTCAACATGAGTGCGGCCGGCAGCTTCAAGATCCCGCATGGTCCCGACGGCATATTGTGGGTCGGCATGATGGACAAGGCCTATGCCGGCGCGGTCGACAATGCGGTCTGCGGCAAAGCGCCCGCGGGCGACGGCGTGCTCAAGACGCTGCGCGATGTCATTCCGGTGCCGCTGTGGTCCGATTCGGGCAGCAACTCCGCCAAGACGAGCAGCAGCTCGTCATCCTCATCGGGCGATGGCGGCACCGCTAGCGGCGGCAGCACCAAGCCATGATCGAAATCTATCTGTCCCTGCTCGTCGTGGGGGTGATCTTCTTTCTGCTGCACTTTGTCGCGCAGGTGCGTATCGCGTCGCTGCTGCGTGTCCGCCATCCGCACGAATGGAACATCATTGCCGTGCCCGAAGGCGGCGGCAAAGTCGGTGCCGTGCGGATATGGATGCGTTTGCAGCTGGCGCTGCGCTCGCCGGTACTGCCCGCACTCGAAGATAAGGCCGTCACCCAGTGGCGACGCGTCTGGCGCTACGCTCCATGGCTCGCGTGGATCTGCTGGTTCGGCGCCCTGGCGCTGCAATGGTCCGCGCGCTGACACCCACGGCAAGGAATCTTTCATGCAACTGGATCTGACCGGACGCCATGCTTTCGTCTGCGGCGCATCGCAAGGTATCGGCCGCGCCACCGCTATCGAGCTGGCGGAGCTGGGGGCGAACGTCACCGTGCTGGCTCGGTCGACCGATGCCCTGAAGGAACTGGTCGAGCTATTGCCGCGCAAGAGCGCCGACCAGCAACATGCCTGGCGCACCGCCGACATGCTGGACACCACCGCCCTGCTCGCCGTGGCGGCGGATGTCGCCGCTGGAAACCCGGTACATATCCTGATCAACAACACCGGCGGCCCGCCGGCCGGCCCGGCGATCACTGCGGTACCGGAAGCGTTCGAGGCTGCCTTTCGGCAGCATCTGCTCGCGGCCCAGTCGCTGGTCCAGGCCTTCGTGCCCGGCATGCGCAACAGCCATTACGGCCGCATCGTCAATGTCATCTCCACCTCGGTCAAAGAGCCGATCGCCAGCCTGGGCGTATCCAATACGGTACGCGCGGCGATGGCCGGCTGGTCGAAGACCCTGGCGGGCGAGCTCGGCCCCGACGGCATCACGGTCAACAACGTGCTGCCCGGCTATACACGCACCGATCGCTTGAACAGCCTGCTGCAAGGTCAGGCGTCGAGCACCGGGCGCGGCGCGGAAGAAGTCGCCACCGGCATGCTGGCCGCCGTCCCCGCGCGTCGTTTTGGCGAGCCGTCCGAGGTAGCCGCAGTCATCGCTTTCCTGAGCACGCCAGCGGCGGCTTATGTGAATGGCGTAAGTATCGCCGTGGATGGCGGGCGCACACGCTCGTTGAGCTGAGCTCCAGCGCCTGTACGCGGGCGTCCGGTGCATTCTCGCCACGCAGCCTATAAGCTTGCGCGATGTCACCCAAGCGCCTCGCCAATCTTATCGACGGTCGCCTTGAAGCACCGCGCGCCAACCGCTGGCTGGACGTGTTCGAACCGGCAACCGGCGCGGTCTTTGCGCAATGCCCCGATTCCGATGCGAGCGACATCGATGCGGCCGTAGCTGCCGCACGGCGCGCGGCACCGGCTTGGGCCGCCACGTCCGCGGATAATCGCAGCCATCTGTTGCATCGCCTGGCCGATCTGGTCGAAGCGCGCGTGGAGGAGTTCGCCGCACTGGAGTCGCGCGACAGCGGCAAGCCCCTGGCCTTGGCGCGAAGCCTGGATATTCCACGCGCCGTCAGCAACCTTCGCTACTTTGCCGCGGCCATCGTGTCGTGGAGCAGCCAGTCGCATGCGATGGAACTGGGTGCGATCAACTACACCTTGCGCCAGCCGCTGGGCGTCGTCGGCTGCATCAGCCCGTGGAATCTCCCGCTGTACCTGTTCACCTGGAAGATCGCGCCAGCGCTCGCCGCAGGCAATACCGTCGTCGCCAAGCCTTCGGAAATAACCCCCTGCACGGCGGCACTGCTCGGCGAGTTGACCATCGAAGCCGGCCTGCCACCGGGCGTATTCAACATCGTGCAAGGACGAGGGCCCGGCGTTGGGCAACCGCTGATCGAGCACCGTCAGGTCAAGGCTGTTTCGTTTACCGGCAGCACGCGTACGGGCGAGATGATCGCGACGGCAACGGCGACGCAATTTAAGAAAGTGTCGCTGGAAATGGGTGGGAAGAATCCCGCCATCGTCTTTGCGGATGCGGAGCTGAGCGACGCCAACCTCGACACCATCGTGCGCTCGGGCTTTGCCAACCAAGGCGAAATTTGCCTGTGCGGTTCGCGACTGCTGGTGCAACGCTCGATCTACGCGAATTTTCGCGAACGTTATCTGGAGCGTGTGCGCGCCTTGCGCGTCGGCGATCCGAATGAAGCGACCAGCGATCTGGGCGCTCTGGTATCCAAAGAGCATTTCGACAAGGTCATGGGCTGCATCGCGCAGGCGCGCGAGGAAGGCGGCGACATACTTTGCGGCGGACATGCCGTGCAACTGGATGGCCGCTGCGCCAACGGCTGGTACGTTGCACCGACGGTCATCGAAGGCCTCGCGCCGGATGCGGTTACCAATCAACAGGAAATCTTCGGTCCGGTCGTCAGCCTGATTCCATTCGACGATGAGGCCGAAGCCATCGCTATCGCCAACGGCACCGGTTACGGCCTGGCCGCATCGCTGTGGACGACCGATCTCTCACGCGCGCATCGCGTTGGCGCGGAACTCGATTTCGGCATCGTCTGGATCAACTGCTGGCTGCTGCGCGACCTGCGCACGCCCTTCGGCGGCACCAAGCAATCGGGCCTGGGCCGCGAGGGTGGCGAAGAAGCGCTGCGCTTCTTCACCGAGCCGAAAAATATCTGCATTCGCTATTGAGATCGCTATCGTGACCAACCCATTGCAACCTCTGCTCGACAGCAACCGCATCTGGTCCGCATCGGTGCGCGAGCAGGATCCGCACTTTTTCGAGCGGCTCGCGCAACAACAGGCTCCCAAGTATCTTTGGATCGGCTGCTCCGATTCGCGCGTGCCCGCGACACAGATCGTCGACCTGCCGCCGGGCGAAATCTTCGTCCAGCGCAATGTCGCGAACGTGGTCTCGCACTCGGACCTTAACTGCCTCAGCGCGATCCAGTTCGCCGTCGATGTGCTGAAAGTCGAACATATTCTCGTCGTCGGCCATTACGGCTGCGGCGGTATCCAAGCCGTGCTGGACGATCGGCGACTGGGGTTGGTCGATAATTGGTTGCGCCACGTCAGCGATGTGGCGATCAAACATGCAGGCATGTTGGCGGGCATCGATCTGATGCAGATGCGCAATTCGCGCCTGTGCGAACTCAATGTGATCGAGCAAGTCATCAACGTGTGCCAGACCACTACCGTGATGGACGCCTGGGAACGCGGCCAGCAACTGTCGGTGCATGCATGGTGCTACAGCCTGTTCGACGGCCGCATCAAGGACCTGGACCTGCATATCAATTCGCGTGAAAGCACGCGATCTTCCTACGATCACGCGATCGAACGCCTGCTCGCCATGCCTGGAACGGAGCGATGAGCGATATCATTCGCACCTCAACGGCACCTGCGCCGGTCGGTGCGTATCCGCACGCACGCCGCGTGGGCAAGCTGCTGTTTCTTTCCGGCGTCGGTCCGCGCCAGCCTTCGGACAACACCATTCCGGGCAATGTCTACGATGCCCACGGCACCCTGGTGGCTTACGACATCGAAGCTCAATGCAGGCAGGTATTTGCCAATGTCCGCGCGGTGCTTGAAGCGGCCGGCGCACGATGGGAAAACCTGGTCGACGTGACCGTGTACCTAACCGATATGGCGCGCGACTTTCCAAGCTACAACCGTCTCTATGCCGAGCATTTCGCCGGCGTCGATGCCGCGCGTACGACTCTCGGCATCACTGCACTGCCTACGCCGATCGCCATCGAACTGAAGTGCGTCGCGGCCTTTGACTGATCCGCACAAACAAAAACCCCGGCAGCGGTAACGCTGTCGGGGTTTTCAACGTGCCCTGGAACGCGGAACGGGTTATGCCGTCTTCGCTGCCTTGGCCGCCTTGTGATGGTGCTGCTTCTGGTGATGCTTGGTGGCGGACTTTTTCGCCAGCACCGTGTGGTGACCGGTAGCGGGCGCAGGCGCGGTTGCGGCGATCACCGAACCGGAAAGAGCCACACCGGCGACGAGCATGAGAGCGATCGCAAGTTTACGCATGGTGGTATGCCTCGGGCGTTTGAGTGCCGCGGACCCGGCCGGAACCCGGCGTGCTCGGGCGGCGCGACGGCACCAACATAGCACTGGTTTTTACGTTGAGAAACGAGATTTTTCGTGCCGGCAATACACGTTCTTACAACGGGGTCATTGACTTTCCGAAAGGCGGATCCTGATTCGCATTTTCTTGCGCTTCGACGATGCAGCACTGAAGCAATTGCAGGATCAGCGCCTGGGTCTGCACGGCCTTTTCTTCGTCATAGGCCAGGCTGTCTTCGTCCATGTAGTTGAGCTGGGCGAGCTCCAGTTGAACCGCTTCGACCCCATCCTGAGGGCGGCCAAATTGCCGTGTGATGTAACCGCCCTTGAAGCGGCCATTGACCACGAAGCTGTAACGCGACTGCGCCTTCAGACAGGCTTCCAGGCGCTGCTGCAGAGCCGCTCCGCAGCTCGCTCCTTCGGCGGTGCCGAGGTTGAAATCAGGGAGCTGTCCGTCGAACAACATCGGCACATGGCTGCGGATGGAATGACCTTCCCACAGCACCAGACGGCCGTGCTCGTGGCGCAACCGCGCAACTTCCTGCGCCAGCGCCTGGTGATAGGGCTGCCAGAAATCATTTACTCGCCGTTGAATTTCTTTCTCGTCCGGCTCGGCACCTTCCAGGTACAAAGGTTCGCCGTCGAAACCGATGGTCGACACCAGGCCGGTCTCCTTGCGACCCGGATACAGCGCATGGCCGTCGGCTGGCCGATTCAAATCGACGACGTAGCGCGATGCCACCGGCTTGATCACACTGGCGCCGAGTTGGTGCGCCAGCGACTCGTACAAGCGCCCGACATGCCAGTCGGTATCGATGGAACGCTGCGCCCTCGGCGTCATGCGCTCGGCGATATCGGGCGGTATATGGCTACCGTCGTGCGGCAGGCTGATCAGGAGCGGCGCAGTGCCGCGATGCAAGGTGTGCGTGGTCATACCGGCAAGTTTAAGTCATCAGTACGAGTTCTTCGGCCGAACTCGGGTGGATTGCCACCGTGTCGTCCAGATCGCGCTTGCGCATGCCCAGTTTCATCGCCACGGCGAAGCCCTGCATCATCTCCTCGGCTCCCAGGCCGAGCACGTGAACTCCGACCACCAGCTCCTCCGGGCCGACACAGACCAGCTTCATCACGGTCTGCCCGGGATGCTTGGCCACGGCCCACTGCATCGGTGAGAAACGCGTGCGATAAATCCGCACATCCGTGCCGTGCAGCGCCCTGGCCTGTTCCTCGGTCATGCCGACCATCGCCAGCGGCGGCTCGGCAAAAACCACGCTGGCGATGTGCTTGTGCTCCAGCCGCGCATCGGGTTTGCCGCCGAACAGGCGGTCGGCCAGACGCCGGCCCGCGGCGACGGCAACAGGCGTCAGCTCACGGTTTTCGCATACGTCACCGACGGCACTGACGCCCGGCACATTGGTGTTTTGCCAGGCGTCGACCAGGATGCGACCATACTTGCCCAGCTTGACACCTACGGCGTCCAGATCCAGCGACTCGGTATTGGGCACGCGCCCGATCGCCCACAGCACCGCATCATAAGGGCCGCAGCCGCCGGTGGTCGCGTCGTCGAGCATCAGCTGACCATCGACCTGATGCAGTCCGCGCACCTGGACATCGCGACTGAACCGGATGCCCTGCTCCGTCATGCGCTGCTCGAGCTCACCGACCATTTCCATATCGAAGCCGCCAAGCAGGCGACCGCGCGCATGCACCGTGACCTCGCTGCCCAGCGCCCGCAGCAAACCGGCGAACTCCATCGCAATGTATCCGCCGCCGACAATCCCGATGCGCCTGGGCTGTTCGTGCAAGGCAAACATGTCGTCGGAGATCAGCCCCAGCTCGAACCCCGGCACGTCGATGCGATGCGGGCGTGCACCGGTCGCGATCACGATCTGCTTTGCACTCAGTTCGTCGCCGCTGCTGGTAGCGATCGTATCGTTGGAGACGAAACGTCCCGCTTCGCGACGCCAATGCACACCGACTTCGTCAAGCCGCTTTTGATAGCGCCCCTTGATGCCGTCGATATAGTCCGTGCGAAGCTGGCGAAAATGTTCCCAGTTGAACGGACCTGGCGTCGACGAAAACCCGTACTCGCCTGCCAGTTCCTGCGCGTGGGCCAGCTGCGCGGCAAACCATAAGGCCTTTTTCGGCACGCAGCCGACATTGACGCAGGTACCGCCCAGCATGCCCGAATCGAGCATCGCAACACGCGCACCATGGCGCGCGGCGCGGATGGCGGTGGCCAGGCCGCCCGAGCCCGCACCCAATACGATCAGATCGAAACTCTCGGCCATCGGTGTCTCCTGTTCATGGCGTGCACGTTAGTGGCGGGGGCTTTAAAGGGGTGTCAATGCTGACAGGAATGATCTTTGGGAACCCTGGAAAAAACCTCAGCCTTCCGTCATCCCGGCGAAGGCCGGGATCCATTCCTCGGTCCTCGCCTGTCAGACAGCATGTGGCAAGCATCGACGCTGAGGAATGGATCCCGGCCTTCGCCGGGATGACGAATAGGAAGGCTTTCTGAGGGTTTCATTCAAAGACCAAACCGCGCAGGCGCATAAGGCATCGGATCGATCTCGTGCGTGGCGCCGGTCAATTGCGCAGCGACCAGTTCACCGGTCGCCGCCGACATGCTGATGCCCAGCATGCCGTGCGCGGTGGCCAGGCTCAGGTTCGACCAGCGCGTGCTTGGACCGATGATCGGAATCTCGTCCATGCTCATCGGACGCCAGCCCCACCATTCTTCCTGCAGGTCCGGCCCTACCGGCTCGTGCAGGCTTTCCGCAGCCGCGCGACGCAAGGCATTCAAGCGGATCTGATTCAGGCCCTCGTCGTAGCCGGAGAACTCCATCGTGCTACCCAGCCGAAAGCCGCTACCCCAGGTGGTGACACAAACGGCCGCCTCGCGCAGCACCAGCGCATGGCGCGGTACCCGCGCGGGACGGCTATAGGTCAGCGAATAGCCCTTGCCCGGCTGCATCGGCAAGCGCAGTCCCAACTCCCTGCCCATCAGCGGCGACCAGGCCCCCAGGGCCATGATGACGCGGTCGCCATAAAACACGCCACGGGTCGTGCGGACATGGCTGATGCGGCCTTCCTGAGTACCGAATTGATCGATGCGCGCACCGCTTTCGATGACCCCGCCCAACTCGCGCACGCGCCGCGCCAGCTCGGCCACATAGCGATCGGGCCGGAGCTGCGCATCGTCGGGGTGGTACAGGCCGCCGACGATGCCCGGCTTGAGCGCGGGCTCCATGCCGGCGATCTGATCGCCATGCAGGCGGCGTACTTCCACGCCCAGCTTGTCCAGTACCGCCGCATGATGGCGCTCGTCCGCGTGCAGCAGCTTACGGGTGCGATAGACATAGAGCTCACCGCGCTCGACGAACTCGCAGTGCAGCCCTTCCTGCTCGATCAAGGAGCCCATCAGGCGACGTGAGCGCTGCAGGATCGCCGAGCGAGCCGCGGCAGCATGGTGGAAATCGCGCCAATTGCAGCGCCGGGCGAAACCTAGCATCCAGCGCGCGCGGTCCAGGTCGACCCGGGGATTGAGGTAGAGCGGCGCGTCGGCGCGCAGCATCGAGCGCATCGCCACCGAGATCATGCCGGGCATGGCCAGGGGGGCGGCATGGCTGGGGGTAATCGTGCCGCAATTCCCATGCGAACTGCCGCTACCTGGCGTACCTTGCTCCAGCAGGCGAACGGACACGCCCGCCTTCAACAAATACAGCGCACAAGCGAGGCCAATAACACCACCGCCCAGAACAAGCACATCACTTCGCGAAGCATCCATCCGCTCATTGTAGCGGTGCGTTCGGCAACCTCATCCCCAGGGGAGCTTGCAAAATGAGAATTACAGATGTAATTTCATTTCGGACTACACACGTAATCCTTGCCATGATCGCTTTCGCCAGCCAGTTCGCTTCACCCGCCAGGGCCATGCCGTTACAGGCGACGTTCGCCAGAGACGTCAGCTCGGCGCGCGACCTGCTGAGCGACATGGAACCGATGAAAAACGATCTCGCACGCTACAAATACCTGTCCGATCAGTTGCCCCGACTGAGCGAAAAGCAGTGGATCGTCGGCCAGCAACTAGCTGCGACACTGGAGAACCAGCTCGGCCTGTACGACGAGGCGGTGCACGATTTTCCGTTCGACAACCGCGCCCGAGTGGAGATCGAACCGGTCAAACTGCCGGGCCCCGCCTCCTGGAAGGCGGAGGATGCGGCTGACGTCATTGCCCGTCTGGCCACCGACCGCCGTCTGGTCATGATCAACGAGGTGCACCACGACGCGCATACCCGTGAACTGACGCTCGAGCTGTTACCGCGGCTGCGCAAACTGGGCTTCAATTATTTCGCCGCCGAAGCGCTGGACGACAAAGATACCGAGCTGATGCATCGCGGCTACCCGGTGATGGGCGGAAGCCCTTACTTGAACGAACCGGTCTACGGCGAGATCGTACGCGAGGCCATCCGCCTGGGCTTTATCGTCGTTGCGTACGAATCACCAGGATCCTCCACCGCCGAACGCGAACAGGGCCAGGCGGACAATCTCTATCGCCGGGTATTCGCGCGCGATCCGACGGCCAGGCTATTCGTGCATTCGGGCTACGCCCATATCGACAAGGCAACCGGCAACTTCGGCGGCGACATCGTGCCGATGGCGGTTCATCTCAAGCGCCTGAGCGGCATCGAGCCCCTGTCGATCGATCAGTCGCAATTGCGCGATATCGGCGGTCGCGGCAACAACGAAGCCTATCGCCAGCTGACCGTCGACTTTCATCCCGATGGCCCCAGCGTGCTGGTCAGCCGGCACGACGGCACAGTGTGGAGCACCGATAAGCGTCTGCACGATGTCAGCGTGTTGCTGCCGCCCATGGACCATCGTCGCCGCCCGGGCTGGCTCACGCTGGGCGGCAGGCGCGAGTCACGCCTGATCACGACGGCACTGTGCGACAAGAAGGTGCCGTGCCTGATCGAGGCGCGCTACGCCAATGAAACCGACAACGCCACGCCCGCCGACCGGGTCGCCATGATGGTGCCCGACAGCGTCAGTTCGCTGTACCTGAGCCCCGGCGATTACCACCTGACCGCCATCGACGTCGACGGCCGGCTTTTAAGCGAACGCAAACTCCATATCGATGCGACGACACCATGATCACCATCAGTGAAGCCGAAGCCCGCGTCATGGATGTGCTGTGGCAAGCCGCGCCACGCACATCCGAAGAGATCGTCGAAGCCTTGCGCGAGCCCACCGGCTGGCATGAGAAAACCATACGTACCTTGCTCAACCGGCTGCTCGGCAAGGGCGCGGTAACGGCCGAACGCGACGGGCGGCGTTACATCTACGCGCCGGTGCTGACCCGCGAAGCATGGCAACAACAGGAAAGCCGCAGCCTGCTCGATCGCGTATTCGGCGGCAAGGTGACGCCGTTGCTCGCGCATTTCACCCGCCACGAAAAGCTCTCGGCCAAGGACATCGCCGAGCTGCGCAAACTGGTCGACGACATCGAGAAGAAGGGGCGCTGAGATGAACGACGTACTGTGGCATCTGTTGCCGTGGAGCACGCTGGGGTTGCTGCTCGCCCTGCTGCTGCGACGTCCGCTACGAAAGGTATTCGGCGCGTCGCCGGCATTCACGCTTTGGGCCTTGCCACCCTTGTTCTGTCTGTTGCCCTGGCTGCCTGCTACACCGTTGTCCACCACCTCGCCGCTCCTGCGCGTGATGCCCGACAGCGCTGCGGCACTTGCTACCGAGATGCCCGCAACCGTCAGCGTGCTCGGCCTCGGCGCGCTATGGCTGGCCGGTGTCGCCGCCTGTGTCGTGCGACTGCTTGTCCACTACGTGCATCTTCTCAGGCAAGGGCGCGGGCTCGATCCGGCAACGGCGGCAACGCTGTTACCGATGCTGCAGGGCCTGCCTTTGGAGCGTATCCGCACCGCCGAACAAGGCCCCGCCGTGCTGTGGGCGCCGCGTCCCCGGTTGTTGCTGCCGGCGGATTTTCTCCAGCGTTTCGATGCCGCCGAGCGCGCCTGCGTGATACGTCACGAGCTGACCCATCTGCGCCGTGGCGACGCATGGTGGAGCCTGATCGCCGAACTGATGCTCGCACTGCTCTGGTTTCACCCGTTGGCATGGCTTGCGTTGCCACGCTTTCGCCTGGACCAGGAACTCGCCTGCGACGAACGCAGCCTGCGCGACGCGCCCGAACAGCGTAGCCAGTACGCACACACCTTGTTGCACAGCACCGGCATGTCGTTTGCGCCGGCCATCACCCCGTGGCTCAACCACCCCCAATTGAAGGAGCGGTTACTCATGATCCAGCAGGTTGCTTTCAGTGTTTCGCGTCGCCGTATCGGTTATCTCGTCATTGGCCTGTTGATGAGCAGCAGCGTAATGGTGGCGCAGGCAGCCACCCAAAATACGGCGCACGGTGCGACGGCGGATATCCAGTTCAATCAGAAGATTACGCCTGCGTACCCGAAAGAATCGATCGTCAACAAGGAACACGGCCTGGTCATGCTGAAAATTCAGGTGGACACGCAGGGCAAGGTCAAGACGATCGACTACGACGCCAAGCACAGCACCACCACCTCCACCGCCCTGATCAAGGCGGCCAGCGACGCCGCTGCGCAGTGGCGCTTTTCTCCCGCCACACGTAATGGCAAGCCGATCGAAAGTTATGCCCAGGTCCCCGTGCAGTTCGATCTGAACGAGTTGCCGACCAACCCAGCCTCGTCCAAATCCTGAAGACTTCCCTATAACTTATTGATTTGATAACCTCGGCACGCCTACTGCCGAGGTTGTCCTATGCGCCACCAGGAATCAGCCGCCTGCGCACCCAAGCCTGCCTTGCCGCGCCTTATGTTCCGCGGCGTGCTTTGCCTGGCCATCGCTGTCCTGGCCGCCTGTTCCACGCCCGCGCCGCGCAAACGCCAACCCACGTTCAAGGAATCGCATTCGTCGCTGGCCGACGAACCCGCACGCGCACCCAATGCCGTGGGTACGGCCAACGACGTGCTGTTTCGCGCCATCGCGCTGGTCGGCACACCGTATCGTTGGGGCGGCAACACGCCCGATGGCGGCTTTGATTGCTCGGGGCTGGTCGACTATATCTACCGCAATGCCGCCGGCCTGATGTTGCCGCGCACCTCGCGCGATATGTCCGTCATGAATGGCGTCAAGGTCAAGAGCATGACCGACCTGGCCAGCGGCGATCTGGTGTTTTTCGCCAGCAGCGGCGGCATCAGTCACGTCGGCGTCTATGTTGGCAAAGGGCGTTTCGTGCATGCACCCAATAGCGGTGGCACCGTGCGATTGGACGATATCGATGGGCCGTATTGGCGCGACCATTTTGCTTATGGCAAGCGCCTGCTCGATTGATCGTCGTTGACGCTGACAAGCTGCGCGCGGCCTCGGAAAACCACGGGAAGGTCATGAAAATATCCGCGTCGATATGGCTCGTACTGCTTTGCTTGATGACCGGCACGATGACCGCCTGGGCAGGCACGCCGACCTTCTTCGATAAGCCCGCACGAGAAACCCGGGTTCCGTTGCCGGCCAATCCGGACGTGCCCGGCGCCAAACCCATACTGACCTGCTGGTATTACCCACGCTTCATGGTCAAGCAGGTCGACCGCGGAGAGAAAGGCGCCGAACAACTGGCCATCGCCCCGATCGCAACCGACCACACCGCACCACCCTGCATCGAGAAACCCGCCAAGGACGAACAGTCGATCCAGGACTGGAGCGGCTATTTCTGGGGCGTGAAAGGGAACTATGTTTTTTTCCAGGCCGCCGACAGCATCAACGGCGGCACCGGCTTTGCCGTCTTCAACGCCGACAACGGGCAGCGGCTCCACACAGGCAACATGTCCGATGAGCAATTCCTCGCGCTGCAACGGCTGACACCCGCCAGCACACGCGGTACCGATCCCCGCATCACGCTACCGCCGTATCCCTTGCTCATGCGTTACCACAGCAACTTCCAGGCGCCCTGCTCGCTGCGGTCGGCTCCCACCGTCTGCTGGAATCTCGTCCGCCAGACACTCGGGCTGACACAGGCCACACCGCCCGACTGCAGCAAGACCTACGCCGAACAGGAACAGCAAGCCACGGCTGCCGACAAAGTCGCTGTAGCAAGCAACCCCACCGTGATCACCTACGACGTGGAAGCGGTCGTTGACGGCAACGGCGTCGTACGACTCACATCGGTCTCCCCGGCAACGGCCTGCTTCCCGGCCGAGTAAGGCACTCGTCGATCACGCTTTCTTATCGGCCACACCGCAAGACTCAGGGTTTTCCCCGTCACGGAGCGAACACCATGAGCATCGAAAAGATCGTCTACACCGCCACTGCCACCGCCAAGGGCGGTCGTGAGGGGCATATCCATAGCAGCGACGGCGTACTGGATTTCGACCTGCGCATCCCTAAGGAAATGGGCGGTCCCGGCGGTGCCGGCAGCAATCCCGAGCAGTTGTTCGCGGCCGGCTACGCGGCCTGCTTCGAAGGCGCGGTGCGCTTTGTCGCCCGCGAGAAGAAAGTCGCGCTGAAAGAGGCATCGGTGACCGCGCATGTCGGTATCGGCCCGCGCAAACCCACCGGCTTCGGTATCGCGGTGAAACTCGAGGTCAGCCTGCCGGGCATCGATCGTGCTGTTGCGCAGGAACTGGTGGACACGGCACATCGCGATATCTGTCCGTATTCGCATGCGACACGGAACAATGTGGACGTGGACATTTCTTTGGTGTGAGCCGTAAAAAGAAGGCCCGCTCATGGCGGGCCTTCTGACTCCTCACCGGCTACCGCAGGCAGCGGTTTGGTATCAATGCGCGTCCGCACCCGGCGGATGGGCATGACCGTGCTGGATCTCTTCTTCCGTGCCGTCGCGCACTTCGTTGATCGTGACATCGAAGTGCAGCGCCTTGCCGGCCATCGGGTGGTTCAAGTCCACGTCGATGGTGCTCATGCCGACCTTGTGCACCGTGACCACGCGGTGGCCGCCCTGCTTGAGCGCCAGCACGGTGGTGTCGCCGACCTTGAGCTTGGCGCCGTTCTGGAAGTATTTCTTCGGCACGCGCTGAATCTGGCCGTCCTGGCGTTCGCCGTAACCGTCGACCGGCGCCACGTCCACCTGCAACGACTCACCGGCCTCATGCTCTTCCAGTGCCTTTTCCAGGCCCGGAATCAGCTGGCCGTGGCCAAGCAGAACCCACAGCGGCTCGTTGCGATCGAGCGAACTTTCCACCTTTTCGCCGTCCACCGTCAGGGTGTAGTGCAGCGAGACGACCTTATCCTTGCCAGCCTTCATTGCGTATCTCTTAGATAGATCAAACCGGGGATTCTAGCACCCGCTCAAGGGGATGGCTTGGCCCGGCCAAAGCCCACGCCACGGGCCTCCGGGCCGAACCCGGCCAGCAAGGCCAGGACGACCGCGACCACGGCGATCCACAGCCCCATGGCAAAAGCCAGGTCGCCGCCATGCCAGTCGGCGATGAGGAGCTGGGCATTGCCGGTATAGGCGGCCAGCAGGTTGCCGATCTGGTAGGCAAAGCCCGGCAGGGTGCCGCGCACGCCATCGGGCGATAGCTCGTTCAGATGGGTCGGCACCACGCCCCAGGCGCCCTGCACCATCACCTGGATCAGGAAGGCGCCGATCGCCAGCAGCAACAACGAACCACCGTGCACCCATAGCGGAATCACCGGGATCGCCAGCAAGGCCGCGATCACCATCGCCCGGCGCCGGCCGATACGTTCGGACCAGGCTCCAAAGAACAGGCCCCCGAACATCGCACCCAGATTGAGCATGGCCACCAGCATGAAAGCCGCACCCGAGCCGGTCGGCAGGTGCAGGCTCTTCTCTTCGAAGGTGTGATAAAGGTCCTGCGAGCCATGGCTGAACATGTTGAACGCGGCCATCAGCAAGGTCATGTAGATCGCCAGCTTCCAGTGGCCACGCATCGACTCGACCAGGCTGCGCTTGCCATGCTCGGCCTTGCTCGCCTCCCAGACCGGCGACTCGGGGACCGAACGGCGGATGTAGAGCACCAGCAAGGCCGGTACCGCACCCACCACGAACAAGCCGCGCCAACCGATATGGTCGATCAGCAGCCAGTTGGCCAGGGCTCCGAGAAAGAAGCCGCAGGGATAGCCGCTTTGCAGCAGGCCGGAAACCAGGCCGCGCGCCTTGGGCGGCACCGACTCCATCGCCAGGGAAGCACCAAGCCCCCACTCGCCGCCCATCGCCACGCCGAACAGGAAGCGCAGTACCAGCAGTACGGTCAGCGAAGGCGCGAATGCAGTGGCCAATTCGAAGGCCGAAAACAGGATCACGTCGAGCATCAGGATCGGGCGACGTCCGAAACGGTCGGCCAGACGTCCAAACAGCAGTGCACCGATCGGGCGCGCGGCCAACGTAAGAAACAGACCATAGGTCACTTCCGACGGCGACACCTTGAATTCGTCGGAAATACCGACGATGACGAAGGTCAGCAGAAAGTAGTCGAAGGCGTCGAGGGTCCAGCCGAGAAAGCTGGCCAGTACCGTGTGGCGTTGCTCATGATTGAGCTCGCGCAGAGGTGACAGAAACGACATCAACATCCCTTCTTGCGACTTGGACCGCCGGAGGCTAGCACTTTGGCGATGGCTGCGACATGGTTGGCGGCACGCGAACGGCAAGCGAAAAAACAACGCTCCGCTTACGACTGCTTGGGCATGCTGGGCGAATGATCGATGTTTCGACACGACGCCTGATCGCCAAACGGTTTCCGACTTCTGGCCAGCGTCTGCACGCACGCTGGAAGCTTGCCTACGATCCGGCCTACGCGGCCACACGCGAACTACTCGATGGCTCGCCCTTGCCGGTGCTGGATATCGGCTGCGGTTTGGGTCTGCTTGCGCATTTTCTCCACGCCACCGATGCGCTGCCGGGCTATGTCGGCGTCGATCACGACGAGCGCAAGATCGACGCGGCAAGGCAGGCGATCGAGCGCGGCGGACTGTCGCGCGACATCGAACTGCATCACGCCGATGCCGCCAGCCTGCCACCGCACGACGGTCATGTCGTCCTGCTCGATATCCTGCATTACCTACCGCGGGAGCGGCAGTCGGACCTGCTGGCCACGGCCATGATGCATCTGGCCGAGGACGGGATCCTGATCATCCGCAACGTACTGCGCGAACCGAGCTGGCGTTTCCATGCGACCCGGGTGGAGGAATTCTTCCTGAAGAACTCAGGATGGATCCCGGTTGGCGCCCAGCACTATCCGAGCGCCGAGGAGATTCGCGGGCCGCTGGAGCGGCATGGGCTGAAGGTCGCCATTACCTCGCTGCACGGGCGTACGCCGTATAACAGCTACCTGATCGTCGCCCGCCGGTAAAACAGGCACAAAACCTCCCTGATTTTGTAGGAGCGAACTCAGGAAAGCTCAAAAAAAACCCCTCCCTACTCGTCATTCCGGCGCAGGCCGGACAAGCGCCTGCGCGTAGAACGCCCGAAGGGCGGCCCCGAAGGGGCGAGCAAAGCGAGTAACCCAGTGGCGTTGTGATCGGTTGTCGCGAGAGCCTGCAGAAGTCAGTTCCATCGCGAAAACTGAAAACCGGTGCCACTGGGTCCCGGCCTGCGCCGGGATGACGATAATCAAGACTGAGGTGATTTCGAGGCTTTCGTCAGCGGCGACCCACGGTTACGTCACGGCTGGTAGCGACCGAAGCCGCTGCTACAGAGGCCCGGAAAGGATTTTGTCCTACCTTTGTGCAGCCGCAGCATAAACCTGTTACACTCAGCGGGACGGCTACTCATGTTTAGGCCGCCTCCCTCCCTATTTGATACATGCAACGCGGTTCGTGACGCTCCGAGTTGCTCTGGAGCTCTCATGTCATTTGAATCGCTGGGCCTTGCGCCCGCGTTGTTGCGTGCGCTTGCCGACCAAGGCTACGCCAACCCCACCCCCATCCAGGCCGCTGCCATCCCGGTCGTACTGGAAGGCGTCGACCTGCTCGCCGCTGCCCAGACCGGCACCGGCAAGACCGCGGCGTTCGCGCTGCCGTTGCTGCAGCACCTTTCGACCCGCCCGCCCAGCGTCGGTCGTCGTCCGAGCGCGCTCATCCTGACCCCGACGCGCGAACTGGCGGCACAGGTCAACGATAGCCTGCGCGACTACGGCAAGCACATGCGCATCAATACCGCCACGATCTTCGGCGGTGTCAGCATGGGCCCGCAGATCCAGTCGCTGCGTCGCGGTGTCGATATCGTCATCGCCACGCCCGGTCGCCTGATCGACCACATGCAGCAGCGCACGATCGATCTTTCGGGTGTCGAAGTGCTGGTGCTGGACGAAGCCGACCGCATGCTCGACATGGGCTTCCTGCCCGCGTTGAAGCGCATCCTCACCGCTGTGCCGCGCAAGCGCCAAACGCTGCTGTTCTCGGCCACCTTCGCACCGCCGATCAAGGCGCTGGCGATGCAGTTCATGCACCAACCGCGCGAAGTGTCCGTCAGCCCGCCCAACACGGTCGCGAGCACGGTCACCCATCGCGTGCATCCGGTGGACGCCTCGCGCAAGCGCGACCTGCTGCTGCACGTGCTGTCGCAGGACAGCCGTCGCCAGACGCTGGTGTTCAGCCGCACCAAGCACGGCGCGGACAAGCTGGTACGTTTCCTGGAAACGTCCGGTATGCGCTCCGCCGCCATCCACGGCAACAAGAGCCAGAACGCGCGTACGCGCGCGCTCAGCGGCTTCAAGACCGGCCGCGTCACCGTGCTGGTGGCAACCGATATCGCCGCGCGCGGTATCGATATCGACCAGCTGCCGATGGTGATCAATTTCGATCTGCCGATGGTCGCCGAAGACTACGTGCATCGCATCGGCCGTACCGGCCGTGCCGGCATCGAGGGCGTGGCCGTGTCTCTGGTCAGCCATGAAGAAGCCGGCCTGCTGCGCGATATCCGCAAGCTGCTGAAAGACGAGATCGAAGTCAGCGACATCGCCGGCTACGCCCCATCGCAGCCGCTGCGCCTGGATGCCAATGCACCGCGTCCGGCCCAGGGCCAGCGCCAACCGCGCCAGCCGCAGCAGCGTCAGGGCAAGCCGCCGTCGCATCGCCCGCATGGTCATGCGCAGTCCAACGGTGGCGGTGGCGAGAGCCATGCTGCGGGGAATCGCAAGCGTCGGCCGCGTCGTCGTCCGGCGGCTAAGGCTTAAGAGCTAGCGCAAGAGCTCCCTCACCCCCGGATCAAGTCCGGGGCAGGCTCCATCCCTCTCTCCCGGCAAAGCCAGGGGAGAGGGTGCAGAATGAGGGAGTGCACGGGCTTTTTAGTCTTTCCGTACCAATGCCGTGAGCACGTGGTCTTCCCAGTGCCCGGCAATGTTCAGGTATCGCTTTGCATAGCCTTCGCGCTCGAAACCGAGGCGCGTAAGCAACTGCGCGCTGCGTTGGTTGTGTGGCATGTAGTTCGCCATCACGCGATGCAGGCCCAGCGGGCCGAACGCGAATGCGAGTCCGGTCGTCAACGCTTCGTGCATCAAACCCTGTCCCTGCCGCGCCTCCGCTATGCCATATCCGAGATGGCAGGCCTGGAATACGCCGCGCACGATATTGGCGAGGTTGAACGTCGCGACGCATTCATTGGACTGGGCATCGAACACGGCAAACGCATACCCGCGATCCAGCCGCGCCGTTTCGCGCGCATCGGCAACGGTCTGCAGGCAATGATCGAGCGTGTAGTAGATGTGCTCGCGCAATGGTTCCCACGGTGCCAGATGTACGCGATTGTCGATGCGATAATGCAACAGTTCCGACGCATCCGATTCCATCGGAATGCGCATGATCAGACGTTCGCTTTTTAAAGCCGGCAGCACGCTCACAGATCGGCAAGCACGCGCGCGTGATGTCGCAGATGGTCTTCCATGAAGCTGCTGATGAAGTAATAACTGTGGTCGTAACCGGCCTGGCGACGCAGGATCAACGCCTGCCCCACATCGGCACAGGCCTGTTCGAACAGTTCCGGTTTCAGCTGTCCTTCGAGGAATTTATCCGCCTCGCCCTGATCGATCAGGATCGTGCCGGGAAAGGGTTTGCGTCGCACCAGCTCGCTGGCGTCGTAGTCGTACCAGGCGGTCTGATCGGCGCCCAGATAATGGGAAAAGGCCTTCTGCCCCCACGGCACGCGCGATGGCGCGACGATCGGCGCGAACGCCGATACCGAGCGATAGCGCTGCGGGTTTTTCAACGCAATCGTCAACGCCCCGTGACCACCCATCGAATGGCCGAAAATGCCGCTGCGCGAGGCGTCGACGGGGAAATGCGCGGCGATCAGCGCGGGCAGTTCGTCGGTGATATAGCTGTACATGCGAAATCGCGACGACCAGGGCGCCTGGGAGGCATCGAGATAAAAGCCGGCCCCTTCGCCGAACTCCCAGTCGCCGGTTGCACCCTCGATGCCGGTATCGCGTGGGCTGGTATCGGGCATGACCAGCACCAGGCCCAGCTCGGCAGCCACGCGCTGGGCGCCGGCCTTGATCGTCGCGGTCTCCTCGGTACAGGTCAGGCCCGCCAGGTAATACAACACGCCGCAGGCCTCCTTTGCGGCCTGGGGCGGCTGAAACACCGCAAACCGCATACTGCCTCCACAACGGGAAGACACATGCCGGTAAAATCCCTGCGTACCGCCGAAGCAACGCTGCTCGGAGATCGTTTCGATGGAGGCTGTCATGGCCCGATCGTCCTGTCCGCCAAAGAGCGACGATGATAGCGCCGGTGAGGCCTGCACGAACCTGTTCAGCACAGGCTTAAAGCAGCGGTCAGGCCGGGCTGCTACAATAGTCGCCATTCTCTTGCATGCCCTCGCGCGTGCCCTATCGAGGTTTCCATGTCCTCCCCGTCTTCCGATTCCACTCCGGCCCCCGCCGGATTTGCTGCGCTTGGGCTGCACCCTGAGCTTTTGCGGGCCTTAGCCGATGTCGGCTATGAATCGCCCTCGCCGATTCAGGCTGCCACCATTCCGCCCTTGCTCGAGGGCCGCGACGTGCTCGGCACCGCTCAGACCGGTACCGGCAAGACGGCCGCTTTCGCACTGCCGATCCTTTCCCGCATCGACATGAAGCCGGGCAAACCGCAGTCGCTGGTGCTGGCGCCGACCCGCGAATTGGCCATCCAGGTGGCTGAAGCGTTTCAGCGCTACGCCGCCCACTTCCCCGGTTTCCAGGTGCTGCCGATCTACGGTGGCCAGGGTTACGGCCCGCAGCTGCATGCGCTCAAGCGCGGCGTGAACATCGTGGTCGGCACCCCCGGCCGCGTGATCGACCACCTTGAACGCGGCACGCTGGATCTGTCCGAACTGCGCTATCTGGTGCTCGACGAAGCCGACGAAATGCTGCGCATGGGCTTTATCGACGACGTCGAGAAAGTGCTGCAGGCCACGCCGCCCGAGCGCCAGGTCGCGCTGTTCTCGGCCACCATGCCGGCACCGATCCGCAAGATTGCCCAGCATCACCTGAAGAACCCGGTCGAAGTGAACATCAAGTCGTCGACCACGACCGCGGCCAATATTCGCCAGCGTTATTGGTTTGTCAGCGGCATGCACAAGCTCGACGCGATGACGCGCATCCTCGAGGCCGAGCCGTTCGACGCGATGATCATCTTCGCGCGCACCAAGCAGGCCACCGAAGAGCTCGCCGAAAAGCTGCAGGCACGCGGTCTCGCCGCCGCGGCGATCAATGGCGACATCGCACAGCCGCAGCGCGAACGCGTGATCCAGCAGCTCAAGGACGGCAAGCTCGATATCCTCGTCGCGACCGACGTGGCCGCACGCGGCCTGGACGTCGAGCGCATCAGCCATGTGATGAACTACGACATTCCGTACGACACGGAAAGCTATGTGCATCGCATCGGCCGTACCGGCCGCGCCGGCCGCAGCGGCGAAGCGATCCTGTTCGTGACGCCGCGCGAGAAAGGCATGCTCCGCTCGATCGAGCGCGCCACCCGCCAGCCGATCGAAGAAATGAAGCTGCCGACGGTCGAAGCAGTCAACGACCAGCGCATCAGCCGCTTCAAGCAGCGTATTACCGACACGCTGGCGATCGGCGAGCTGGGCCTGTTTCAGCAGCTGATCGAGCAGTACGAGCAGGAACACAACATCCCGGCGGTCGAGATCGCCGCCGCACTTGCACGCATTGCCCAGGGCGACCAGCCGCTGTTGCTTACGCCGCCGCCGAAGCGCGAAGCACCGGCACGTGAGTTCGCGCCGCGCGAGCGCAACGATCGTAACGATCGCGGTGACCGTAACGATCGTGGCGATCGTCGTCCCCGTCCCGAAGGCGAGGAACGTCCGCGGCGCGAGCGCGAGGCACCGCGCGAATTCGGCACCCGTCCGCTGCGCGCGCACGTCACCGAGCAGGGCATGAAGACCTACCGCGTCGAAGTGGGCCACGAGCACGGCGTCAAACCGGGCAATATCATCGGCGCCATCGCCAATGAGGCCGGCCTGGAAAGCCAGTTCATCGGCCGCCTGAGCATCCGCAGCGAGTTCAGCCTGATCGACCTGCCAGATGGCATGCCGCCGGAGGTCTTCCAGCACCTGCAAAAAGTCTGGGTGAGCCAGCAGCAGCTGCGTATCCATGAGTGGGACGGCCAGGACGCCAGTGGCGGCGACGCACCGGCACCACGCAAGGGCGGTTTCCGTCCGGGCGGCGGTGGCGGCGGTGGCTTCAAGGGCAAGCCCCGTCCGCCAGGCGGCAAGCCTTCGGGCAACAAGCCTCCGCGCAAGTTCAAGTAACGCCACGGCTGTCGCCGGATCGTTCCGGTCCGGCGACAATCCGTTCGCGACAGCGGGGCTGGAAACGCTGTGCGCAAGCTCTATCTTTAGCGCATGACCAGCCTCCCCAGTCTCTATATCTCCCATGGTTCGCCGATGACGGCGCTGCACCCCGGTCGCAGCGGTGTACGGCTGAGCGAACTTGCACACGCCTTGCCGCGGCCCAAGGCGATCGTGGTTGCCAGCGCGCATTTCCTCGCCCGACAACCGGTCGTCGGTGGCGCGCAGGCACCGGAAACCGTGCATGACTTCGGCGGCTTCCCGCGCGAACTCTACGAGATGCGCTACCCGGCCCCGGGTTCACCCGAATTGGCGACGCAGATCCAGGACTTGTTGAAGGACAACGGTCTGCCTGCGTTGGTCGATCCACACCACGGTCTCGACCATGGCGTGTGGTCGCCCCTGCACCTGCTCTATCCGCAAGCCGATATCCCGGTGGTGCCGTTATCGATCCAGCCCGAACTCGGGCCATCGCATCAGCTCGCCGTAGGTCGTGCACTAGCGCCTCTGCGCGAGCAAGGCGTGCTGCTGATCGGATCGGGCAGCATCACGCACAACCTGTACGACTTCCGCGCGGGCTATAGCGATACGAACGAAGCGCCATATGTGCGGCCTTTCATTGAATGGCTCGAACAGCGGCTGGCCGCGAACGACGTCGATGCCCTGCTCGACTATCGCCGGCAGGCACCGTTCGCCGAACGCGCCCATCCCACCGACGAGCACTTGTTGCCATTGTTCGTGGCACTGGGTGCCGGCGGCGACGGCGCTGCAGCGCAACGCATCGACGCCGGCATCGACCTGGGCTTCCTGGCGATGGATATCTACCGCTTCGATCGCGCCGCGTGATTTACTGCACGATGATGGTGCCGACCATCATCGGGTGGATCGAGCAGTAATAGGTATAGGTACCGGGCTTGGAAAACGTGACGGCGTAGCTGTCGCTGGTATCGAGCGCTTTGGATGAAACGAAGCCCGTACCGGCGCTGGTGACCACATGCGGTTCTTCGTCATGGTTGGTCCAGACGATGCGCGTGCCGACCGGAACGGTCACGCTCTTGGGCGAAAAGCCGAAGTTGCGAATATCGACCTGCGTGGTGTGGGCGGCCGTGGCGCCTGCCGCCTGCACGGCAGGCGGCATCGACAACATAACCGCCACGCCCAGCACGATACGTTTCAACGCACCGCTCATGCCAGCACCTCCTCGGTCACCGCAAGCGCATGCCGGCCCTGGACATGGCGCACGTCGCGCACGCCCAGGTAGCTGTGCAACTTGCCGGGGGGCACTTCCTTCAACGGACCGGGGCCAGGGCCAACGCCGGGAGCGGGCTGCGGATACGCGGTCGAACGCGCGGTGTAGAACGTGATCGTTCCTTCCACTTTTTGTTGAATCTGGTGGATGTGGCCGTTGAGCACACTGACCGAGCCGAACCGACGCAGATAGCTCACCGCCTCGGCGCTGTCATCCGTACCCCAGCCCCAATCCGGATAGAGCGGCCATAGCGGCATATGCGCAAACACCACGATGGGCGTCTCGGCCGAAAGCGATGCGAGATCGCGTTTCAACCAGGCCAGCTGATCCGCTCCCAAGGAGCCGAGCCCGCCGGCCTTGAGGTTCAGCACGTTGATCAGGCCGACGAAATGCACGCCATGATGATCGAAGCTGTACCAGCCGCCGGCTTGCTGGCGCTCGCCGAAACGGCGGAAAAACTCGGCGCCGTTATCGCCGATGACATCGTGCTCGCCCGGTACGTAGAACGTCTTGCTGACGTGCGCCTCGCGCATCAGGTCCGATAGAAATTCAAACTCTTCAGGCTTGGACAGATGCGTGAGATCGCCGGTATGCAGGATGAAATCCGGGCGCTGCTTCTGCGCGTTGATCTGGCCGAGCGACGCGCGCAGCGTTGCGGCCACATCCATGTTCGGCTCCTTGTGGAAACCGATATGCGAATCGCTGATCTGCACAAAGCTGAAGGTCGCATCCTTCGCCGCGTCGGCAGCGCCGTCGCCAAAGGGCTTGGCCTGCAATACGCCGCCCTTCATCAGCCACACGGTGCCAGCGCCGGCCCAGGCCATGCATTTGAGGAATTGGCGTCTGCCATGGGTTTCGTCATGGATATCGTGCATCTCGTCTGCTCCGCGATGGGCGCATGGCCGGACGGCCAGCGCGGAAGCGCACCGCCGGTATCCGGCGACCCCTTCCTTTGGAGCACTACTGCATCCAGAGCGCGCCTATTCCGCCTCGAACGCATAGGGAATAAAGTCGCGCCAGGGGAGGTAAACCCTCTTATGCCAGCCGATCAGCAAGCCCTGAGAGCCACCACCGACGCCGTGACCAACGCGCGCTTCGAAGCCATCGTGCTGCCCTTTCTGGACGCGGCCTACAACCTTGCGCGCTGGCTTGCCCACGACGACGCGGACGCACAGGACACGGTGCAAGAAGCGCTGCTGCGGGCGCTGCGTTACTTCGACAGTTTTCGCGGCGGCGATGCGCGCGTGTGGCTGCTGGCGATCGTGCGCAATACGTTCTACACCTTGCATACCAAACACGCCTCGGACCGGCTGCACGACAGCATCGACGAAGAGGCCCACCCGATCGCCGACGACCGACCTTCGCCCGAAGCGCTCGCGCTGCTCGCCGTGGATGTCGGGTCATTGCAATCGGCCCTGCAGCGGCTGCCGCACCCCTTGCGCGAAGTGATCGTGTTACGCGAATTGGAAGAATGCTCCTACAAAGAAATCGCCAGCGTCACCGGCCAGAAGATCGGCACCGTGATGTCCCGCCTGGCCCGCGCGCGCGAACGGCTGAAATCCGAATTGATCCACCATTCCAAGGAGGCGCGCCGTCATGATGTGTGAGGACGCCCGACTGCTATTACACGCTTACCTGGACGACGAACTGGATGCGGCGCAAAGCGCATCGATGGTCGGCCATCTGAAAACCTGCTCCGTATGCGCTGCGAGTTACAGCGATCACACTCGACTACGCAAGGCCTTGGCGCAGCCGGGGCTGTATCGGAAGGCGCCCGATGCCCTGCGCCAGCAATGGACCACGGTAAAGCCGGTTGCGCCCAGGGCACGTCGTGCCTTGCCGGCATGGTCGATGGCTGCCGGCCTCGCGGCCGCCTTTTTATTGGCCGGCACGCTGTGGGTCGGCGAGGTCCATGGACCGGCATCGCCGGATCTGCTCGTCAACGAAGCGATCTCCGGACACCTGCGTTCGCTCCAGGCAGCGCATCTTATGGATGTGGTTTCCACCGACCAGCACACGGTGAAACCCTGGTTCGAAGGCAAGCTGGATTTCTCGCCACGCGTGAAAGAACTGGCCAGCGAAGGCTTTCCGCTTGCGGGCGGGCGTCTGGACGCCATCGACGGACACAGCGTGGCCGCCCTGGTCTACCGCCGCCGCCTGCACGTGATCAATCTGTATCAGTGGCCGGCGGAGACCGAGTCGGTACAGCAGACCACGCAGCAGAACGGCTATACCGTGATCCGCTGGAGCGACCACGGCATGCGTTTTCTGGTGGTGTCGGACGTCAACCCGGGAGAATTGAAGCAGTTCGTGCTGGCGTTTCAGAATGAGGAAACAATGCGCTGACTCAGGCCAGTTGCGGTAGTGGCTGCGACTCGATCGGATCGGGCCAATCGGTCGGCTGCAGTGGCACCAGCCCATGGGCCAGGCGCGCCTTGTCGCATTGTGGGCTGGCGACGCCAAACTCCCACGCAGGCATCACTTCCCGGCATACCGACGGGCGCTGCTCGTAGATGCCGCAATGCGCGGCAACGCCCACCTCGCCGCACAGCGCCACGCAGCGCGGTTTCGCCGCGTTGGTGCCGCGCATGGCAACACGGTGCGGGTCGAGCTTTTCGGTCAGGTCCGACGGCACGACACCGCCCGTGAAGGCCTCGGCTTCCGACCAATGAAAGGCCACGCGAAAAAACGCGCAGCAGGCCCCGCACCGCAGACACGGATGATCCATGAGGTTCTTGGGAAGCGCACCCCCAGGCACGCAGCGCAGTCATTCTAGGGCCTTCCGGGCTGCCGTTGCAGCAGCCCGGACGCGATAGACCCTTAGACCGGCCCGTTGAAGGTGTTGCAGGCGCTCATGTCGCCGCTCTTGAAGCCGGCGGTAAACCACTTCACGCGCTGCGCCGAGGTGCCGTGAGTAAACGAGTCCGGCACCACCCGGCCCTGTGCCTGTTTCTGCAGGTTGTCATCGCCGATCTGGCTGGCGGCATTGAGCGCCGACTCCACGTCGCCGTCCTGCAACCACTGCAGGCGCTGCTGGGTACGGTTGGCCCACACGCCGGCAAAGCAGTCGGCCTGCAGCTCCTGACGCACGGACAGGCCGTCGGCCCCTTCCATACGCGCACCGCGACGACGCGCCTGGTCGACCTGTGCAAATACGCCAATCAGGTTCTGCACATGGTGGCCGACTTCATGCGCGATCACATAGGCACGGGCGAAGTCGCCCACGGCATGAAAGCGCGTTTCCAGTTCGGTGAAGAACCCAAGGTCGAGGTAGACCTGCTGGTCGCCCGGGCAATAGAACGGCCCCACCGCGCTGGATGCCGCGCCGCAGGCTGTGTTGATTCCGCCCTGGAACAGGACGAGCTTGGGATCGGTATAGGTCTTGCCGTGTTCGGCAAAGATGGCACCCCAGGTTTTCTCGGTAGAACCGAGCACGGCGCTGACAAAGTCTTTTTGCCGTGGATCGGGCGCATACGGCTGCCCATTGCTGGGCGCACTGACCTGCTGCTGGCCGCCACCATCGACCTGGCTGAGCAAGGCAGTCGGGTCCTTGAAGAACACCAAACCCAGGATCGCCAGGATAATGATCCCGCCGATACCCATGCCGCGACCGCCACCAAAACGCGGACCGCCACCACCGCCGCCGCTGTCGACTTCGACATTCTGGCTGCGCTCACCTTTCTGCCAATCCATACGCACCTCGGCTGAATGCACGATCGTCGATACCGCGGCAGGGACGATACCGCCCGAATCGGATCACGCCAAGCGATATCTTGCGGTCGACGGGCACGACGGCGGCTATAGTGAGCCCCTCCTCCAGCTCGAGACACCCATGCTGCAGCACCTGCCCGCCCTGGTCACTTTGCTCAATGTGTTGCTGCAATTTGCCACCTTGTGGGTGGTAGGCAATGCACGCAAGCGCTATGGCGTGAAAGCGCCGGCCATCAGCGGCCATCCCGGCTTCGAGCGCGCCTGGCGCATCCAGATGAATACGCTCGAAGCCAGCGCGATGTTTCTGCCGGTACTATGGCTGGCGTCGATGTATGGCTTTCCGGCGCTAGCGGGTGGTTTCGGTTTTCTTTGGCTGATCGGTCGCGCGTGGTACATCCCGGCGTATCTGAAAGACCCGGCCAAACGTGGGACGGCCTTCGGGCTTTCGCTGCTTGCCTGGGCGGCGCTGGTTGTGCTGTCGGCGTTTGGGATTGTACGGGCGATGGTGGTTGGTTGAGTCGGCAAATCAAGAGCCCCCTCACCCCAACCCTCTTCCCTGGCTCTGCCGGGGGAGAGGGCTGGGGTGAGGGGGCGCCTTTATTCAGGGCGCAGGCGTCACCCGCAACCGATCGATACGCGCACCATCCATCGTGATGACCTCGAACTGCAAGCCTTCGCTTTCGAACCGATCTCCGGCGTTCGGCAGGCGACCCAGCCGCTGCAATACATAACCGGCCAGGGTCGCGAAACTATCGTCACCACTCAGCCGCACGCCAAGCAAATGTTCGATGCGTCGAAGATCGAGACTGGCATCCACCAGCCAGCTGCCATCGGCCTCCTGGATCGCGGACGGATCGCCGCTCTCGTCGTCGGGAAACTCGCCGGCGATCACTTCCAGCACGTCCGCCGGAGTGACCAGCCCGAGCACGCTGCCGTATTCGTCGACCACCAGCGCCACCTGTAACGGCGAGCGCCGGAATTCGTCGATCAGGCGCAGCACGCTCAGCGATTCGAGCACTGTCAGCGGCTTACGCACGACGCTTTCCACGTCGATGCGACCATGATCGAACAGGCTGGCCAGCAGGTCGCTCGACGATGCCACGCCGATCAACTGATCGAGATCATCGCCGGCCACCGGTAACCAGTGATGATTGATGACGGCGATTTCGGCGCGTAGCGCTTCGGTACTTTCGCGCGGATCGATCCAGCTGATTTCCGGCCTCGGCGTCATGATCGAACGCACCGGGCGATGCGCAAGATCGAGCACGCCCTGCACCATCGCCAGCTCGTCCTTGCCGAAGACCGCCACGCTGCCGTCGTTCGACGACGCCTGCGCCTTGGGCACATCGTGCTCGTCCTCGCCGCCCGCGCCGAGCAAACGCAGTACCGCTTGCGCCGTGCGATCGCGCAAATTGCGTGCGCTGCTGAAAAGGCTGCGGCGACGGTTGCGTCGCATGGTCTGGTTGAACGCCTCGATCATGATCGAGAAGCCGATCGCCGCGTACAGATAGCCCTTGGGAATATGGAATCCCAGCCCTTCGGCAACCAGACTGAAGCCGATCATCAGCAGGAAAGACAGGCAAAGGATAACTACGGTGGGCCGCGCGTTGACGAAGCTGGTCAACGGCTTGCTCGCGCTGATCATCAGGATCATCGCCACCACCACCGCGATCATCATCACCGACAGATGATCGACCATGCCCACGGCGGTGATCACCGAGTCGAGCGAGAACACCGCGTCGAGCACGACGATCTGCGTCACTACCAGCCAGAACTTGGCCTGCGCGCGGTTGCCGCTGCCGTGCTCGTCCTCGGCTTCGAGCCGTTCGTGCAGTTCGAGCGTGGCCTTGAACAACAGAAACACACCACCCAGCAACAAAATGATGTCGCGCCAGGAAAGCGAGAAGTTGTTCCAGGTAAAAATCGGCGTGGTCAGCTTGACCAGCCAGGACATCGCGCCCAGCAAGGCCAGGCGCATTATCAGCGCGAGGGAAAGACCCAGCAGCCGCGCCCGGTCGCGCTGCGAGGCATGCAGCTTGTCCGCGAGGATCGCGATGAAAACGAGATTGTCGATACCGAGCACAATCTCCAGCACCACCAGGGTGAGGAGACCAGCCCAGGCCGTAGGGTCGGCCATCCAGTCGAAAGCAAACATGGGTCGGCGCAATGCGCCTGGGGTCCTCCCGGGTAGCAGGCTTGAATGGCAGGACACTATACCGGGAACCGTATGACGCCCGCTGCTGACAAACCCCGCGCCAACAGGCAGCATGAACTACCTGCCCTCAATCAAGGCCACCCTTCCCGCATGGATACGGATATCGCGCTCGTCGCACACCCGGCCGAGCCGCCACCCATGCCGTATTCGGCCACGCCCATACCCGAATCGCCGAACGGCTGGGCCGCGGTGGGCATGCTCGTGCTTTATTTCCTGCTGCAGGCCTTCGTGGGCGCGGTGATTGCCGCCATGGTCGGACTGGGGGTTCTCCTGGTCGATCACACCCAGCCGGCCGCTGAAATCATGCGGACGATCAAGGCGTTGATGGCTCGCCCGAACATCAACGTACTGCTGGTTGCCGGCGCCCTTGGCGGCGCCACCGCGATCATGTGGTGGCTGGTGCGCAGCCGTTGGCCGCAGCTGTGGCGACGGGCCACCGTGCCGGGCTTCGGCCTGGCGGCTCCCCGTGACACCTCGTTCTATGCCATCGCCGTGGCGGCGGGCATCGCGCTGCCGATCATCGGCGGCATGCTTACCCAGTTCCTGGCCCAGGGGCATCACGTACCGCAGGACATCAAGCAGCTCGGAGCGAACGCCTCGCTCGCCGCAAAATTCGTCCTGATGATCGTCGCCATCGCCATCGCACCGTTGATCGAGGAACTGCTATTTCGCGGTGTATTGCTCTCGGCATGGCTGAAGCGGTTGAACGTCGGCTGGGCGGTGGCCTGCACGTCGCTGGTGTTCGCCCTGGTGCATCTGCCGGATCTGAAATTTCTCTGGTACGGCCTGCCCAATCTGGCCATGCTCGGCGCCGCCTTCGCGTGGCTGCGGCTGAAATCCAATTCGTTGTGGCCCGCCGTGATAGCTCATGGCATGAACAATCTGGTCACTACGGTGGCATGGTTTTTCACCATGCAAAGCGCCACTTGAGACGTTCTTAAGGAATCAACTTCAGGCCACGCAGCAAACGCGCGGTCTCAAATACCGGCAAGCCCATGACGCCGGAATAGCTGCCTTCGAGATGTTCGATCAAGGCACCACCACGCCCCTGGATAGCATATGCACCCGCCTTGCCGAACGGCTCGCCGGTTGTCACGTAAGCATCGATCTGCGCCTCGGACAACGCGCTGAAACGCACCCTGGAGATGCAGACCTCACTGTGTTCCTGGCCTCTGCCGATCGCCCAGAGCGCCGAGATCACTTCATGCGTGCGCCCCGATAATCGATGCAGCATCGCCTTGGCATCGTTGGCATCGACGGGCTTGCCGAATACGTCGTTGTCGAGCACGACTTCCGTGTCGGCGCCCAGCACGATGGCTTCGGCCGCACCCAGCGATGCAAGACCGGCGCTTGCCTTGTCGCGCGCCACGCGGCTGACGTAATCGCGCGGCGATTCGTTCGCGCCACGCACTTCGGGGACGTCGACGTCCACCACCGTAAACGGCACATCCAGTTGTTCCAGCAGCTGACGGCGGCGCGGCGACTGTGAGGCGAGATAGAGCATCTAGGGTTCCTTAAGGCTCAGGCTGTATTCGCGGAAATGTTCGTCGCGCTTCCAGCCCAAGGATTCGTAAAGACGTTGTGCGGGCATGTTGTCATGCGCCGTCGACAGGGAAAGGCTGGCAGCGCCGATCGCACGAGCGTGCTCGGCCGCCGCATGCAACAAGGCTGCCGCGACACCATGCCGTCGCGCATCGGCGGCGACGAACAGATCGTTGAGCAGATAGGTCCGCACGGTACGCACGGAAGAAAACAGCGGATAGAGCTGGGTAAATCCAACGAAACGCGAGCCGTCCATCGCAACTAATATCACCGACTCGTTCCGCGTAAATCGCTCGGAGAGAAAGGCATGCGCACGCGATAGATCGGCTGGCTGTCCGTAGAACTGCCGATAGGCGTCAAACAAAGGGACGATATCGTGGAGATCGTCGACCGTGGCCTGGCGAATGCGGGTGTTCATCCGTAGTGATCCGTATCGATTGCTAGGGTCATCCTGGCACAGCCCGACTCACTCCTGCGCCCTTCAGGCCCGATGATACGGATGTCCCGCAAGCAGGGTCGTTGCGCGATAAAGCTGTTCGGCCAGCACCAGACGTACCAGCATGTGCGGCAACGTCAGCGGCCCGAGCGACCAGCTCTGATCCGCGCGCGCAATCACCTCCGGCGCATGGCCATCGGGTCCGCCGATCAGGAAGGCGAGATCGCGGCCGGACATGCGCCACTTCGCCAGTTGCTGTGCGAGATCCTCACTGGACCAGGTCTTGCCGCGCCCGTCGAGCGCGACGACATGAATATCGCGTGGAAGTGCGGCGAGGATCGCGGTGCCTTCGTCCTGAATCGCGCGCGCATCGTCACGGCCCTTGCCGCGCGTGCCAGGCTTCAGTTCGATCAGTTCCAGCGGTAGTTCGTGCGACAACCGCTTGCGATATTCGGCAAAGCCTTCGGCCACCCATGCGGGCATGCGTTCACCGACGGCGATCAGACGTGCGCGCATGAGTCGAATCGAGAGAGAACAAGACATCTGCGCCACCGTTTCGGTAGCGCGCGGAGAAAGCCGGCGCGATCAAACTGCGCTGATGGCTTCGTTGTCGGCGCCGCGATCGCCCACGGTCCACAGCCTTTCCAGGCCATAGAATTCGCGGATGCGCGGCAGCATGACGTGCACGATGACGTCGCCCAGGTCGACGAGGACCCATTCGGCTTCTTGCTCGCCTTCCACACCGATCGGCATCACGCCCGCCTTCTTGGCGAACTTGACGACTTCGTCGGCAATGGATTTGACATGGCGAGCCGAGGTGCCGGAGGCAATCACGAGCAAGTCGGCAATGGAGGTTTTGCCGCGGACATCGATCTCACGAATGTCTTTGGCTTTCAGTTCTTCCAGCGCGTCGATGACATGCTGGCGGAGGGAGGTGGCGTTAGCCGGTTTCATGCGTTGTGCGGTCGGACTCAAGAGTGCTGGCCTCATGCAGATCGGAGCGCCGGATTGGCGCGAGCGCAGTATAACGCTCCGCTCTGTGGGCCACGTCAAGCCATGCGGCCTAGGTCTTCACGCCGAAAGCCCGGCGCGGGCCTGGGCATATTCACGCATGAGCTCGGCAACCAGGGTCGCGGCGGGCATCGGACGAACAAGGCTGGCCGCCTGGCCGCACCATTCCGAGATCAGATCCCCTCGCCCGGCCGCGGCCGCGGCCTTACGCAACGGCGAAGTCAGGGCATTGAGGATGGGGTACGGCGGCAGTTCCTCGGCCCGCTGGGACATGGCCTCGACATAGCGATTGCGCAGCCCACGCGCAGCGCGGCCGGAAAAGCTGCGAATGGTGGTGATCTGATGGTCCTGCGCCTGTTGCAGATCCTGCTTCCAGGCAGGCGCGGCGGAGCTTTCCGGACACGCCAGGAATGCCGTGCCGAGCTGGCTGGCAGCGGCACCCAGCACCTCGGCCGCCAGCATGGCGCGCCCATCCATGATGCCGCCGGCTGCAATCAGCGGAATATCGACCGCCCTGGCCGCAAGGGGCAGCAAGGCGAACAACCCGATCAAGGCGTCCTCCGGCTCATGCAGGAACGTGCCCCGATGGCCACCGGCCTCGGCACCCTGCAAACCGACGGCATCGGCGCCTAGTTCGGCCCAGGCCTTGGCCTCGGCCACCGTGGTCGCAGTGCCGATGACGTAAATATCGAGCTGCTTGAGTTCGCGCAATTGCGCCGGCGTGATCAGGTCGAACGCAAAGCTCGCTACCGGCGGTCGCGCCTCGCGCAAGGCCGCCAGTTGATCGCTGAATCGGAACGCCCAGCGCTCAGGCAGACTGGTGCGTATCGCCAGCCCCTCCTTGACCATCAATGCGTCCAGTCGCTCGCGTGCACGGGTGACCAGACCGGCGTCGGCGGTGAACTCGTCCGCCATCACGAATAGGTTGATCGCGTAGGGCTTGTCGGTTTGCGCGCGCACCTGCGCTGCCTGCTCAAGGATCGCTTGCGGGCTGAGATAACCCGCACCCAGCGAGCCCAACCCACCCGCCTGACTGACCGCCGACACCAGTTCGGGTGTCGTCGAGCCGGCCATCGGGGCCTGGATCAAGGGATGGGAAATACCGAGTCGTTCGGTCAACACATGGCGCACAAGAGGTCCTTTCCGTGGGGGATCGGGGACCGGCGCATTAAATCATGCCGCATCGCGGCAAAAGCTAGGAGTAAGTGAAGAGGAGTGAGGAGTGAGAGAGCCGTGGTTCGAGCTTCTTGAGCTCTACTCTCACTCCTTTTCACTTACTCCTAAAAAAAAACCCCTCCCCCGCCATCGCGGGAGAAGGGTCGATGCGTTCGACTAACTTGAGAGGGCTTAGCCGCCCGACGACGAGGTCGAGGCCGGAGCGGAGGACGACGAAGCAGCCTTCTTGTGATGCTTGGCTTTGTGGGTCTTCTTGGTGCCGTCAGTCGAGCTGCTGCTCGGCGGCGTCGCACTCGAGCCTGCGGCGCTCTGCGCCATCACGGGGGAAACGGCGAGGCCAAGGAGCAGAGCGGTCGAAGCGGCGAGCACGGCGTAGCGAGAAACTTTCATGGGTACTTTCTCCTGAGACGGTGAGGTAGTGCGTGCGGCATCGGCCGCACTTCCATGGATCGCCGGAGCTGCCCTTCCTGAGGCCGCCTCGGCATGGCCGAACGAAGCTTTCGATGCGAAACCCGATATGGAGATCACCCTCAACTTCGCCCTATACGTGCGGACCGTCCTTAGGCCCACAAACTCCGATTCCAGGCCCTGCCCCTGACCTGACCTGCTCGATGTGTGGGACAGGGTATACCTCGGGCATGGCTTGGCAACCGCACGACGGAACCGCCGTTCAGGTTCAAGACGACTGCAAGATTTTGCGTAGGGCCTGTTAACGATTTAACGAGGCTGCAGCAGACGGCCGCCCATGGCGGCATTGACGCCGATCACGATCAACACGGCGATGGCGTGCATGGCCAGATCGCTGGCCGCCGAGTCGATCGGATGGAAGATGCCCAGCAGTGCGGCCGATGCCGATGCGCTGGCCAGACCAATCATGATGGCGGCCTGTACCGGGCGCAGCGGGTAGGCACGGCGCACCAGCAGAACCAACAACACCGAAAGCGGCACAGACAATGCAACGATAAACACCAGGCAATCGGCGGACTCCGGGAAACTGACCGCATCGGCGTTGGGTGCGATCAGCGCACGCAGGCAACCCCAACCGCTGGCCGCCATCCATACCAGCAGCGTCGGCAGCGGCAACCACACCCAGGCGTTGCTGCGACCGGGAACCGACAGCGCAAAGGCAGCCCAACCCGCGGCGATGCAGGTAAAGAACGCGCTTACATCGGCACAGCACACCAGCGGCGCGCTCTCCCAGCGCTGCATCATGTTACCCATGCCATGGCGCCACAGCAGATAAGCGGCGATCGTGAGGACAGCCAGCGTCCAGCCGACGGTACGCCGTCCTGGAGACAGCAGTCGCCGCACCGGTGCCGCCTGGGCGCCTAGCGACTTGATCAAGCTGTCGATGGGAAACGGTTCGGCCATGGACTTCAGGAATCTCCGTGCAAACGTTGACGCAGCGTCTTCAACGCGCGATGCAAATTGACTTTCAGCGCACCGGTATTGCGACCGGTGGACTCGGCAGCTTCGGCCAGCGATTGTTCCTTCAAACCCAGTTGCTCGACGGCTTCACGCTGTCCCGGCGGCAACTCCGATACCGCCTGGCGTAGGCGTGCCGCCTCCTGGGAGCGCTCGGTCTGCGTGGTGGCGTCGCCAACATCCGGGTGCATGTCCAGCGCAAACTCATCGCTGACCTCGCGCGCCCCATGGCGGCCATGGCTGCGCAGGAGATCAATCGCGCGCCGGGCCGCGATCGCCGCCAGCCACGCATCGTAGGAACGCGTCGGATCGTAGGTATGGCGGACGCGATGCACAGTCAACAACGTCTCCTGCACCACATCGTCGAGCGAGTCGATCGCCACGCCCTGCCGCCGCGCCACCGCGCGAATCAGCCCGACCGAATCGGCCAGCACCTTCTCATACGCCCGACGGTCGCCATCCTGGGCAGCAGCCATCCACGCAGAGCGTCGCTGCGATGCTTGCTCCTGAGAGCTTTGGATGTTGTCGGACACGTGGGAAATGGGACTCGCCTGGCGGGGAAAGTCGATATATAGACCCATCGTGCCGGCTGTCGTCAAGCCGGGCATTGCTGTCCTTTGCGTTTGAAGTTCGATCGGGTATTCGTCACGGGTTGCGCCAGGGTTACAGGGGGGGCGAAAAAAAGCGTGACGCGTGAATGAGAGCCGACGGCTTTTACTCTTTTCTCGCTCCTGGACGCTCATTTCTACCGGGCCCGGTAACTCTCGTCCCACGACCAGCGAAATAGTCACCGTAACCCTCAAGGATTCACCCATGCTCATCCTGTTCCTCGCTTATCTTGGTGGTGCGCTGACCATCCTCAGCCCGTGCATCCTGCCGGTGCTGCCGTTCGTGTTCGCACGCGCCGACCGCCCGTTCATGCGCAGCGGTCTGCCGATGCTGATTGGTATGGCGGTGACCTTCGCGCTCGTGGCAACACTGGCGGCGGTCGGCGGTGGCTGGGCGATTCGGGCCAATCAATACGGGCGCATCGTGGCGCTGGTGATTCTGGGGCTGCTTGGCCTGACCCTGATTTCTTCGCATGTCGCCGAATGGATCGCGCGTCCGTTCGTCGCGCTCGGCAACAAGCTTTCGCAACGCTCGGAAGAAAAGGACTCGGTGCTCTCGGCCGCTGGACTCGGTGTGGCGACGGGTCTTTTATGGGCGCCTTGCGCGGGTCCGATCCTCGGCCTGCTGCTGACCGGGGCGGCCCTCAACGGCGCCAGCGTACAAACCACGCTGTTGCTGCTTACCTACGCGGCAGGCGCCGCCACCTCGCTGGCGCTGGCGCTGGCGATCGGCGGCAAGGTGTTTTCGGTGATGAAGCGGTCGCTCGGTGCGGGCGAGTGGGTACGCCGTGTGCTGGGCGTGCTCGTACTGGCTGGTGTAGCTGCCATCGCCATGGGCCTGGATACCGGTTTGCTGACGCGCCTTTCGTTGGCCAGCACCGGCGGTATCGAACAGAAGCTGGTGGACGCGGCACGCCCCGCACCGGCGCCACAACCTGCGCGCAAGCAAGGCGAGCCATTGCCGGTGGAAGGCGAGATGCCCTCCATCGACGGGGCCACGCAATGGTTCAACAGTCCGCCGCTGACCGCCGCGGCGCTGCGCGGCAAGGTCGTGGTGGTCGATTTCTGGACCTACTCCTGCATCAACTGCATCCGCGCCCTGCCGTACACCCGCGCCTGGGCGGACAAGTACAAGGATCACGGCCTGGTGGTGATCGGCGTGCACTCGCCCGAATTCGCCTTCGAGAAAGATGCGGACAACGTGCGCGATGCGGTGAAGAACTTCGATATTCACTATCCCGTCGCCGTGGACAGCAATTACGCGATCTGGAAAGCATTCAGCAACGAATACTGGCCGGCGCATTACTTCATCGATGCGAAGGGACAGATTCGCCATCACCATTTCGGCGAAGGCGAATATCAGCAAAGCGAAGACGTGATCCGCCAGTTGCTCACCGAAGCTGGTTACAAGGATCTGCCCGGCGGTTACGTGCAACCGAATGCCAAGGGCGCCGAAGCTGCCGGCTCGGGTGACTACAGCCGCTCGCCCGAGACCTATGTCGGTTATGCACGCACCGCCAATTTCGCCGGCAAGATCGCGCACGACGACAGCTGGAACTATCACGCGCCGGCCGAGCTGCAAAGCGGACAGTGGACGCTGGACGGCCGCTGGACCGTGAACGAAGAAGACGCGCAACTGGACAAGGCCGGGGGGCGCATTGTGTATCGCTTCCGCGGCCGCGACCTTCATCTGGTGCTTGGTCCCGGCAGCGATAACAAGCCCGTGCGCTTCCGCGTGCGCATCGACGGCAAGGCGCCCGCACTCGATCACGGCTCGGATATCGACGCCGATGGCAACGGCACGGTAACCGAACAGCGCCTTTATCAACTGATTCGCCAGAACAACGGCAGTGGCGAGCGACTGTTCGAGATCGAATTTCTTGACCCCGGTGTCAAGGCTTACGCCTTTACCTTCGGTTGATCGAACGCATGAACGCTGAGGTTACCCATGACTGAAAAATCCTTCCAACCTGCTCGCCGCCGCTTTCTCTGGAGCACGCTGGCCGGCGGCAGTGCGCTCGCCGTCGGTGGCATATGGTCGATGCGTCTGCTGGCCGACGACAAGAAAGCCAACCCGATGCCGGCGGCAAAATCCGTATCCACGCAGGATCTGTTGCTGCAGTGTTTCGCCGATGACGATGGGCGCCATCTTGGTCCCTGCCATGTTCAAAAGCTTGTGCTAAGTGATGCGCAGTGGCATCAGCGGCTGTCGGACAATGCGTACTACGTGATGCGTCGCGACGGCACCGAGCGCGCCTTCAGCGGCGAACATGAGAAGCCCAGGGTGCCAGGCTTGTACCGTTGTCCGGGCTGCGATACCGCGCTATATGACGCCGCTACGCAATTCGATTCGGGCACGGGGTGGCCGAGCTTCTGGCAGCCGATCGCCAAGGAAAACGTCGTTGAGAAACGCGACAACAGCTTTGGCTGGGAGCGTACGGAGATTCGCTGTGCGGGGTGCGACAGTCATCTCGGACATGTGTTCGACGATGGCCCTGATCCGACCGGGTTGCGCTACTGCATGAATTCGGTGGCGCTGAGGTTTGTACCGCGGCGGGTCAGTTGATGGTCTAGAGCACCCTCACCCCAGCCCTCTCCCCCGGCAAAGCCAGGGGAGAGGGAGCTAAAAGCACGCAAGATTCAAACTTGCCTCAGTGTGCCCCTCTCCCCTGGCTTTGCCGGGGGAGAGGGTTGGGGTGAGGGGGCACGCCGGTCTAATGCCGATATGGCGCCAGCAAAGACGGTTCGTCGAACAGGCCCGCCGGCAGCAGGTAGCGTGGGTCGCGCCCTTCGGCAAGCAGCTCGCGAATACGAGTGGCCGAGATTTCCAACGGCGTCACCTCCAGCTCGACAACCTTGCCGGCAGGCGTGTCGTGCAACAGCTCGGGATCAGACACGCGACGCGACGCAATTTCGAACGCCAGCTCGACCGACCACGCCGCATCGATACCCGGACGGTTGAGCACACCGATATGCGCGTAGTCGAACAAATCACGCCAACCATGCCAGCTCGGCAATCCGGCGAAGGCATCGGCGCCGAGCAGCAGTATCAGTGGCCGATCGCCCTGCTCCGCACGCAACTGACGCAAGGTATCGATCGTATACGACGGGCCCTCGCGCTCCAGTTCGCGCGTATCGAGCGTCAGGCGCGACTGTCCCTGCAATGCGGCGCGCAGCATCGCAACGCGTTGTGCTGGCGAAGCAGTCGGAGCATGGCGATGCGGCGGCACATGGGCCGGCATCAACCGCACTTCGGCATCGAGCAACTCGGCCGCTTCCCAGGAAACACTCAGGTGACCCAGATGCACCGGATCGAATGTGCCACCGAACAAGGCCAGAGGCTTCACACCGTTATCCCATGGTGAGCGCGGCACGTGGCTCGGCGATCGCGGCAATCAGCCGCTCCGCCTCCAGCCACGGATCGCCGCCTTCGCGGCCCTTGGCCATGCGGTCGATACGTGCCGCACGCGCCAGGCATTGCAGCCAATGCTCGCGCGGCGCGCGACGCAGCGCCTTGCGAAACAGCTGTTCGCGCGCCGGCCACAAACGCTCGGCGCGTGCCTGCGCGGAAAAATCACGCGCATTGGCCAGACGCAGGGCCAGCTGCAGTTGATTGACCAGCCACCCCATCAGCGCGATCAGTTCGTCGCCTTCGGCATGCAGGCCGGCAAGAATATGCAAGGCTCGCCCGCCCTCACCCGCAAACGCCGCGTCGGTGAGCTTGAACGCGTCATAACGAGCACTGTCGGCGACGAGATGCTCCATCTCGGTCGCATCAATACGGCCGCCCTGCGTGTGCAGCACGACCAGCTTGTCGATTTCCTGCGCCGCGGCGAGCAAGTTGCCTTCCACGCGCTCGGCCAGTAACGCGGCGGCATCGGGCGTGGCGGAAAGCCCGCGCGAGGAGAGCCGCGCGCTGATCCAGGAGGCCCACTCGTTCTGGCGCGGCGCATTGAATACCACCAAAGCGCCCGCGGCATCGAGGTTTTTGGTCCAGGCGCCTTCGTGTTTATTGCTCCACTCCACCGCCGTGATCAGCAAGGTCACATCCGGTGGCGGGTTGGCGCAGAACTCGTTGATCGCCTTGGCGCCTTCGGTGCCAGGGCGACCGGTAGGCAGGCGCAGGTCCAGCAGACGGCGCGTCGCGAACAACGACATGCCGGCAGCGGCGCGAGCCAGATCGTTCCAGTCGAAGTGGTTGCCTACTTCGAGTACTTCGCGTTCGGCGTAGCCGAGCTTGCGGGCCTGCGCACGCAACGCATCGGCCGCTTCGAGTACCAGCAGTTCCTCGCCCGCCAGAAGATAGACGGGCTGCAAGCTATCGGCGGCCAGCGCCTTGTGCCATTGAGCGGGATTGAGCGGCATGGCCGTCAGGACAACCTGGGTTTCAGTGCGTGCTGCTTGCCGGCGCCGGGCCGGGCGTCACGTCCTGGGCAGCCTGGTGCTTGCCGGCGGCCTGCAGGCGGAACAGGATTGCCTGCACCATGTCGTCGATCAGGCTGCGCTGAATCTGGTCGATCTGCGACTGGTTGCCGATGGTGTTGAAGGCGTCGTAGCTGAACTCGCGCGACATATTGATCGTCTGCGGCGGTATCAGCGGAATGGCGTTCATGTCATTGACGCTGAACTGCACGTGGTAGTGCACCGCGTATTCCGTCACGCGCGCATCGCCACCGACAGTGAGCGTATCGGTGGTGAACGCCGCGGCCGGGATATTCAGCTCGGCAATGCCGTTACCCGCATGGTCCTCGACCGTGACACCGGAACTGGCCAGGGTGCGGCTCAGGCTGCGCTGCAAGTCACCATTGCCGGCAATGTGTACACGTTGCATCGACGGCGGCAGCGCCGCGCTGCCACGCAGATGGAAGCCGCACGCCGTCAGTGCGAGTAGCGACAGCAACAGCAAAGCTTTGGACATGCGGCTCATTGAGTTCATCCTGCGACGATGTTGACGATCTTGCCGGGTACCACGATGACCTTGCGCACGGTCTGACCTTCCAGGAAGGCCGCGACCTGCGGGTGCGCACGGGCCAGTACCTCGGCCTCTTCCTTCGAGGCGTTGGCCGCGACCTCGATGGTACCGCGCAATTTGCCGTTCACCTGAACCGCAAGCGTCAGCGAGTCGCGTACCAGCGCGGCCGTATCCACCTGCGGCCAGGACTGGTCTTCCAAAACGCCCGCCGGATGGCCCAGCACCTGCCACAACGCATGGCTGACATGCGGCACGACCGGATTGAGCAACAACACCATCGCCTCGAGCGCTTCGTGGCGCACGGCACGACCCTGCTCGCTGTCGTCGTTGAACTTGTTCAACGCATTGAGCAGTTCCATCAGCGCCGCGATGGCGGTGTTGAAGGAGTGGCGGCGGCCGAAATCGTCGCCGACCTTCTGGATGGTTTCATGCACCTGGCGACGCAAGGTCTTTTGGCCGGCGTTCAATACCGACGGATCGACGTCGACATGATCGGGGCCGGCCGCATGCGTGGTCACTTCGCGCCAGAAACGACGCAGGAAGCGCGCCATGCCCTCGACGCCGGCCTCGCTCCATTCCAGCGACTGCTCCGGCGGCGAAGCGAACATCGAGAACAGACGCACCGTGTCGGCACCGAACTTTTCGACCATCGACTGCGGATCGACGCCGTTGTTCTTCGACTTGGACATCTTCTCGATGCCGCCGATCAACACCGGCTGGCCATCCGCGCGCAAGCTCGCACCGGTAACGCGGCCACGCTCGTCACGCTGCACATCGACGTCGGCCGGGTTGTACCAGTGCTTGGCGCCGTTGGCTTCTTCGCGATAGTAGGTTTCGGCGATCACCATGCCCTGGGTGAGCAGGTTCTTCACCGGCTCGTCGCTGGCAACCATGCCCTCGTCGCGCATCAGCTTGTGGAAGAAGCGGAAGTACAGCAGATGCAGGATGGCGTGCTCGATACCGCCGATGTACTGGTCGGCCGGCATCCAGTAATTGGCGCGCTCATCGACCATCGACTGCGCACCCGGGCTGGTGTAACGCGCGACGTACCAGCTCGACTCCATGAAGGTATCGAAGGTGTCGGTTTCGCGCTCGGCCGCGCCGCCGCATTGCGGGCAGGTCGTCTTGCGCCACTCGGGATCGGCCTTGATCGGCGAGACCACGCCGGAGAAAGCGACGTCTTCGGGCAGCACGACGGGAAGCTGGTCTTCCGGCACCGGCAGGGCACCGCAGCTCGCGCAGTAGATCACCGGGATCGGACAACCCCAGTAACGCTGGCGACTGACGCCCCAGTCGCGCAAGCGCCAGTTGACGCGGCGTTCGCCCTTGTTGGCGGCGGCCAGCTTGTCGGCAAGGTAATCGAACGCCTCGCGATAGTTCTTGCCGTCCATGTCGCCGGAGTTGACCACGCGCATATCGGCGCGCGTCTTGTCGGTATACCAGTCGTGCCAGGTGCCGGCATCGAAGGTTTCGCCCTCGACCGCGATCACCTGCTTGATCGGCAGACCGTACTTGGTGGCAAATTCGAAATCGCGCTCGTCGTGGCCGGGCACGGCCATCACCGCGCCGGTGCCGTAGCCCATCAGCACGAAGTTGGCGATCCAGATCGGCACCTGCTCGCCGCTGATCGGATGCGTGGCAAACAGGCCGGTAGCCATGCCGCGCTTTTCCTGGGTTTCCAGCTCGGCCTCGGACACGCCGCCGTGCTTGAGTTCGGCCAGGAAAGCAGCCAGTTGCGGATTGTTCTCGGCCGCCTTGAGCGCCAGTGGGTGCTCGCCGGCGATGGACACGAACGTCACGCCCATCAGCGTGTCCGGACGCGTGGTGAACACGGTCAGCGGCTCGGCTTCGTTGGGTACCGCGAACTGGATTTCCAGGCCCTCGGAACGGCCGATCCAGTTGCGCTGCATGGTCTTGACCGCATCGGGCCAGCCGCTGAGCGTATCCAGGCCGTCGAGCAATTCTTGCGCGTAAGCGGTGATCTTCAGGAACCACTGCGGGATCTCGCGCTTTTCCACCAGCGCGCCGGAGCGCCAGCCGCGGCCGTCGATGACCTGTTCGTTGGCCAGCACGGTCTGGTCGACCGGATCCCAGTTCACTACCGCGTTCTTGCGATAGGCAATGCCCTTTTTCATCAACCGCGTGAACATCAACTGTTCCCAGCGGTAGTACTCCGGACGGCAAGTGGCGAACTCGCGGGTCCAGTCGTAGGCGAAGCCCAGGCGCTTCAACTGCTCGCGCATGTGCTCGATGTTCTGATAGGTCCACTTGGCCGGCGCGGTGTTGTTCTTGATCGCGGCGTTTTCCGCCGGCAGGCCGAACGCATCCCAGCCCATCGGCTGCAACACGTTGCGGCCGTTCATGCGCTGGAAGCGGCTGATCACGTCGCCAATGGTGTAGTTGCGCACGTGGCCCATGTGCAGCGCCCCCGAGGGGTAGGGCAGCATCGAGAGGCAATAGTACTTGGGCTTGTTCGACGACTCGTTCACTTCATAGGCGTGGCTGGCCGCCCAATACTGCTGCGCGCCTGTTTCCACAGCCTGCGGATCGTAGCCGCCGGCCGTTTCCCGGCTGTCGTCCTGGGTGTTGGGGTCTTGAATGTCCTGCATGATTCCGGGCGCCAATGTGCTTGCGCGGCCCGCGCCGGACTCAATGGCCGACGCGCCGCGGGGAACGCAGCAGACTAGCCGAGCGCCGGCTCAGCGCCAAGTCTGGCGTGTCTGTGCGGCGTGTGTTTCGGACAACTTCCAGGCTCCTCACGTCGCCCCGGCCTTCGCCGGGACGATGTGAGGGGTATGTCGCTTAGTGTGCTGCCGGGCACTGCGCGCCCTGCCCTTCGGCAAACGGCCGGGCGGCACTGGCGATCTGGTCGGCCAGTTGCGCCAGCAACTGCTGGTGGCCCTGGACCAGGGCGTCATAGCCGGCGCCGACCTGGGTAGTGACCTGGGTGGTGCATGCCAACGTGCCCTCGCCCTTCAGCGCCCGCAGGCTCCAGGCGGCGTCGATCAGGGCATAGTTGCCCGGCGCGGAGTCGAAACGACGGATATCGACCTTGATCCGCAAGATCGGCTGGTTGCCGACCGGCAAGCCGGTGACGTCCTGGGTGTCGAGCGTACGCGCAAGATCGGCCGACAAGGCCCCGCGCACTTCGTCGGCCAGGGGGGCGATCCAGCGCTCGCCCTCAAGCATCTGCATGCCCTGGTCGCCGCTGCGCACGACCAGCTGTGGCTGATCCACCTGGGGCGGCACGGCCACCGGCAACAGCTCGAACTTGAATGCCGCCGGCTGCGCGGGAATCGCCGCCCGGGTGGCGGTGGGCACGTAGCCGCCCGCGGGTTGGATCAACGTGTAGTAATGCAGCGGCGCCGAGGCACAGGCGCCCAGGGTCACGGCCGCGCCCAGCGTCAATGCGCGATATCCGAGGCGAATCATGGCTTGCTCCCTTTGGGCTGCGACGGGCCCGATGGCGGCGGCGTGGGCGTATCGACCGGCGTCGGCTTGGGCGGCGCCGGGTCGGCCTTGCGGCCACGGATCAGGGCTTCCGGATGGCCGCCCAGGTAATCGGTAAGCACACGCAGCGAACGCGCGGCGCGCTGCAACTCCTGCATGGTGGCGCCCAGGTTCTGCTGCAGCGGCGAATCCGACGACAACGCGTTGTTGGCCGTACCTAGCGTCTGCTGCGCCCCCTTCAAGGTGTTATGGAACTCCGGCAACACCTTCCCATTGACCTGCTTGAGCGTACCGTCCAGATCCGCCAGCGTCTGATCCAGATGCTTGCCGATACTGTCGAAGGGAATCTTCTGCACCTTGTCGACGATCACGCCCAACTGCTCCTGCAGCTTGTCGAAGCTACCCGGCGCGGTGGGAATCTGCATCGGCCTGGCGTTGATGTCGAAGTCGACCTTCGGCGCATTCGGGATGAAATCGAGCGCGATATACAACTGGCCGGTCAGCAGGTTGCCCGAGCGCGCCTGCGCACGCAGACCATGCTCGACCAGCTTGCCCATCATCTGTGCCAGATCGGCGTCTTCGCCACGCGCCTGCGCGATGGCCACCAGCTTGTCATGCACACGGCCAAGTCGCTGCGGATAGACCACGGCACCGACAACCAGCGGGAAGCGCTGCGCCTTTTCGTCGTAATCGAGATTGATCGATACCACCCGACCGATATTGATGCCCTGGAATTCCACCGGCGCGTCGATCGCCAGGCCGCGCAGCGAGTGGTCGAAGCGCATGCGGATATAACGCGGCTCGCCATCGGGCGGCGCCATCGCCGTGGCCTGATCGTTGAACAACTGGAATTGCGCATCCTCGGCCGCCGGGGTGGCGTCGTGGGGACCGGCCGGGTCCTGGAACGCGACGCCGCCGGCAAGCACGGTCGCCAGCGATTGCGTATTGAGCTTCAGGCCATTGGCGCCCAATTGCACATCGACGCCACTGGCATTCCAGAAACGGCTGGACTTGGTCACGAAACCGTCGTTCGGGCTGTCGATGAAAATCTGCACCGATACGCCCTTACCGTCGCGATCGAGCTCATAGGACGCCACGCGACCCACCTGGATACGGCGAAAGTAAACCGGCGAGCCGATATCCAGCGAGCCCAGGTCGTCCGAGTGAAGGGCGAAACTCTTGCCCGGCGCGCCATGGGTAATGGCCGGCGGCGTCTCCAGACCCGTGAATTCGTCCTCGGCGTCTTTCGATTCACCCACGTCTGCGCCAATAAAGGCGCCGGAAAGCAGGGTATCGATGCCCGACACGCCCCCCAGACCGATACGCGGGCGCACCACCCAGAAACGGGTGTCCTTGGTGGCGAAGCTCTCGGCGTTCTTTTCCAGCGAGATTCGGGTGATCACATGGCTGCGGTCCTTGCTCAGCCGGATCGAGGTGACCTTGCCGATCACCACGTTCTTGTACTTCACCGGGGTCTTGCCCGCCTCCAGGCCCGAAGCGGTCTGAAAACTCACCGAGATGGTCGGACCGGCCTGCACCCAGGCATTGATGACCAGCGAAAGACCCACCAGTGCGGCCAGCACCGGCACCAGCCAGATCGCCGATGCGCTGAATCGTCGCCGCTGTCGTACGACCGGCTCGGGCAGGTCGCTATGGCCTTGCGGCGGCTTAGGTTGGTCAGTCATGGGTTTCCTTGCTATCCCAGATCAAACGGGGGTCAAAACTCATCGACGCCAGCATCGTCAGCACCACGGTCAGACCGAAGAACACGACGCCCGGCAAGGGCTCGACCAGGCTCAGTATTCCAAACTGCACCAGGGCCGTCAGCAAAGCGACCACGAAAACGTCCAGCATCGACCAGTAGCCGATGAACTCCACCAGGCGGTACAGCTTGGCACGTTGCCGCTGCGCCCAGGCGGTACGGCGGTGGGCGCTGATCAGCAACAGGCTCATCGCCAGGAACTTCAACATCGGCACCACGATGGACGCCGTGAAGACGATGATCGCCAGGTCCGGCGAGCCCTTGACCCACAGTTCCAGCACGCCGCTGAGAATGGTGTTGTCGTCCACGTCGCCCAGGCTGACCGTGCGCATGATCGGCAGCACATTGGCCGGAATGTAGAAAAAGAAGGCCGCGATCAGCAGTGCCCAGGTACGCGCGAAACTGCCCAGCTTGCGCCGATGCAACGCAGCCCCGCAGCGGGGACAGGTCGCGTCATGCAAATCCGGTACGTCGCGGCAGACCAGCCCGCAGACATGGCAGCCGATCAATCCCAATTCATGTGCACGCGGCAAGCTGCTCATGCCGGCGGCGCCTCGGTCAGGTCCCACAGGCGGCGCATGTCGACACTGGCGAAGATGGTGATCAGCAGCATCAGGACCGCGTACGCAAAGATGCCCGGGTTAGGCAGCACGTCGAAATACACATGCGCCTTGACGATGGCCACCAAGGCGCCGAGCACGAAAACCTCGTTCATGGTCCAGGGGCCTACGTAGTGCAGGATCGTCATGGCGGTGGCAAAGCCGGGAGCGCGCTCGCCACGCCGGGCGAAAAACAGCACCCACCCCAGGGTCAGCATCTTGGCCAGCGGGAAAAAGAACAGGGTGGCAGCAGCAAGGATGGAGACCACCTGCGAATGATCGTTCCACATCATGATGATCGTGCCCCACAAGGTGGTGCTGATCTCCTGGCCGTTGAGTCCCAGGGTGACGATCGGCCAGATATTGGCCTGGATAAACACCACCATCGCGGTCAGCACCAGGGCGAGCATGCCGTTGGTGCCGATGCGCTGATGGCGTTCGAGCACAGCGTCGCAGCGCAGGCAGCGCGCGGTTTCGCCACGTGCGAGTTCACGCCTGCGATAGACGGTATCGCAGTGCTCGCAAATCATCAGATTGTTTGCTTCCTTGCCGTTCAAGGCCTGCTGGGGCGCGTTCATGGCGCGGATTCTCGCAAATCTTGATGACCGGCGGGGAAATGGGCGCGCTCTTGATATGCTGCGCCCCGCCCTGATTTTCTCCCGGATCGCACAGGAGTCTCCCTAAGTGACCAGCACCACCGCCAATCCCCATGTCTTCGATGTCGGCCAGGACAATTTCGAAACCGACGTGCTGCAGGCCTCGCTCGACACCCCCGTCCTGATCGATTTCTGGGCAGAATGGTGCGGCCCCTGCAAGACGCTGGGGCCGATGCTGGAAAAGCTCACCGCCGAATACAACGGCGCTTTCCGCCTGGGCAAGGTGGACGTGGACAAGCACCAGCAGCTGGCGGCGATGTTCGGCATTCGCTCCATTCCTACGGTAATGCTGGTGAAGGATGGGCAGATCGCCGATGGCTTTGCCGGTGCGTTGCCCGAAGGTCAACTGCGTGAATTTCTCTCCCGTCATGTCCAGCCGCTCGACGGCGAAGCCGCAAACGACGTGGCCGAGACGCCGGAAGAAAGCCCTGAAGAGATCGTTGCGCGGCTGCAGCAGGACATTGCCCATGAGCCCGATCGCACGGAACTGAAGCTCGACCTGGCCCTGGCCTTGATGCGCGCCGGCCAGACCGATGCCGCCGATGCCGAGCTCAAGGCGCTGCCGGCCAATCTCGCGACCGATGCGCGTGCGGTACGTCTGCGCAATCAGTTGGAGCTATCGCGGGCCCTGCAAGGTGCGCCATCGCTGGGCGCGTTGCGCCAGCGCGTCGAGGCCGATGGCAACGATTGGGAGGCACGCGATCTGCTCGGCGTACGCCTCTTGCTGGAAGACGACGCTGCCGCGGGCCTGGATCAGTTCCTCGCCATTCTGCAAAAAGCCCGCGACTGGAACGATGGCCAGGCCAAGAAACGCCTGCTGGCCGCGTTCAGCACGCTGGACGACGCCGAGCTGGTCGGGCGATATCGCCGTCGGATGGCGTCGCTGCTGTTCTGAGCAGCCGTCCGAAAACGCGAGAACCATCCTGAATTTGCAGGAGCGACTTCAGTCGCGACCCACCGTTACCTCACGGCCGGTCGCGACTGAAGTCGCTCCTACAAAGATCGCCCTGGCGCGCAACATACTCATCCGTATGGTAGCCTTTCGGTCCCGCACCCGAACCCGTCCCCATGCGCGCATCCACCCTTCGCCACCTCATGAACCTGTGGCCGCCCTACCTCTTCAACAGCATCCGCGTGCTGCGGCTGAGCGAGGACTGGCGCGAAGCCAAGGTGGTGCTGAAGCTGCGCCCGTGGAACCGCAATTACGTGCGCTCGCAGTTCGGCGGCAATCTGTTTGCGATGGCCGATCCGATGTACATGTTGCTGGCGATGCATCGGCTGGGGCCTGACTACTACGTCTGGGACAAGGCCGGCGAGATCGAATTCGTCGCACCGGGAAAGGCCGATGTCTATGCGGACTTCCATATGGACGATGCGGCCGTCGAGCAATTGCGCGCGGCCGCCGCCAATGGCGAAAAAGTACTGCAGTGGTTCGAAACCGAGATCAAGACCGCGGCGGGCGAGCTGGTGGCACGGGTACGCAAGCAGATATACGTCCGCCTGAAGCCGCGCGCGCGCTGAGTTCTCACTCGCGCTCGAAGCGAGCGATATCGTCGAGCGCGGCCTGCGCTCGGCGGATGCTCCCGCCTACCGTGCTGTCGTCGATCCTGCGTGCCAGTTCCGCGCGCTCGGGACGATGCGACCAACGATAGAACCAGGCCGTGGCCAACAAGCCCAGGGCACCCACAGCCAGTTGGATCCAGATGGCCGAAGGCGCGGCCACCATGATCCCTCCTCGCGTCAGTACCACCAGCAAAGGTGCCGTCAGAAACCACCAAGGCAGGCCGACGACGCATGCCCCGGCAACCGAATAGCTCTTTCGCAGCCGCAGCAGCTGTCGTTGGATGGCGACCACCGGCGCACTGTAATCAATGCGCGCGACCTGCGCCTGGACCACGGCACCGACCACGATCATGCCGATGCAATACAGGTGCATGACCAGGCCTGCGATCAACACGGCCGGCTCATGTCGATGCGCGATCCAGATCGGCGCGAAAAACAGCGCGCCCAGGACACCGATGATGATCTGAATCGCCTGCCCCCAGACCAGCGGGCGTAATCCTCGCTGCAGTTTGTCCAGCCGGCTATCGCGAAAGAACTGCACATTGAGCGTGTGCTGTTGCTGCAGCCGTTGGTCCAACACCTGCCAGGCCTGCTTGAGTTCGTCCAGTTCCATGCCTATGCCCTCGTCAAATGAGTGGATGCCGCGGTCATTTGCCCGCGCAGCTTCTGCTTGATGCGGTTGATCTTGGTTGCCACATTGGTTTCGCTGATGCCCAGGATGTCGGCGATCTCCACATAGCTGCGATCTTCCAGGTACAGCAGGATCAAGGCGCGATTGAGCGCATCCAGTTCGCCGATAAACCCGTACAGCGCCTGCAACCGTTCGTCCGGCTCGGGTCGCTCTTCGCCTGCTACGCTTTCCATGTGATACGCCTCCAGCGGCTCCAGCCGCCCATCGTCGCGACGACGGCGCGCCTGCGAAATCGCCACGTTCAAGGCAATCCGGTACAGCCAGGTAGAGAACTTCGCGCGTCGCTCGTCGTAACTGCCAAAGGCACGCCATAGCTGCACGCTGATCTCCTGCTCGAGGTCCAGCCGGTCCTCGCGCGAGAACGCATAGACGCTGGCCACCTTGGCGATCAGGCCTCGATGCTCGCGTAAACGCGTTTCAAAATCCCGTTGATCGATACGTCTAGCCATGTGTCCTTCGCCGTTCCCCGTTCAGACCATGATTCGCAGGCCCGCGAAAAAAATCACACCTGACCTTGGTCCGATACCCGACATCTGCCACACTCCCCAAGCTCGCAAAAAGGCATCGGACATAGCCATCCAAGGGGGATTGCGAGCCTCATCATGGAAATGAAATCAATGGTTCCGACGAAAACCTGGCGGCAACAGGCCCTATGGCCGTGCCTGATCGCATTGCTGTGGACCTGCGGGTTGATCTACGCCATATCGGCTTTTCAACCGTGCTGCGACGAAGGCGTCCACATTCCGCAAATCCAGTATTTTCTAAACGGAAAGTTCGTTTTCTACCCCTATCTGGCAATGATCCCCGGGTATCACGGCCTCGTCGCGATACTGCTGAAAATCTCTTTCAGCAACTCCATCGCCGCCATGCGAATCGTCAGCTCGCTGTTCAGCCTTGCTGCCGCCGCCTTCTTTTTTGCCATCAGACGGTCTCTGGGAGACCACAACGTCCTCCAGTCCGCGGCATTGTTCTTCTTCCTTCCCTTTCTATTCCCTTATTACTTCCTCATCTATACCGATGTTCTATCGATGGCGCTTGTGCTTGCCGCGACATTCGCTTCATTGAAGCGGCGACATCTCTTGGCAGCCATCGCCATAACCACCTCCATCCTGGTGCGCCAAAACAATGTCGTCTGGGCCGGATTTCTCCCCCTGGTTTCACTCTGGCCAAGCATACAGGGCCGCCTTTGGACACCTTCGCGGTACTGGCGCGAAGCTATCCGCGTTGTCGCACCCTACCTGCTGCCGGTCGCGGTATTCGTTGCCTATTGGATCTGGAACGGCAGCATTTCCCTGTCCACTGCGTTGACGACTTACCACCCGGATGCCAGCTTGCACGCCGGCAATATCTACTTCGCGCTGTTTCTCTTCGCGTTGTTTTTCCCTTACCCGATGTGGTCCGGAACAAAGCGCCTTCTTTCCCAGCGGAAAACCGCACTCTGGGTTCTGGCGATCGTGGTGCTGTTTGTCTGTTTCGCCAAGCTCAATGGCAGCTATGACAACGTCGTAACGCCGGAGTATTACTTTGCTCGCAACCACTTTATCGCCATGGTGCAACACGACCTCCCGCGGCGGCTCTTTGCCGCATTGATAGGGCTGGCCGCGTGCAGCATCGCATTGACCCGATTCGAACATCCGTCAGGCGTGCTCATCTATCCGTTTGCGGCGTTCTATCTGTCGTCGTCGTGGCTTATCGAAAATCGCTACGCCATCATCCCGTTCGCCCTCTGGATGGCATTGAGAAAAGTCGATAACCAAAAAGCGGAGCGGTATACCCTGGTTGGCTGGATAGCCGTGTGCCTGTTCCTTGGCTGGGGCATCTTCAACAACCGATTCATGCTCTAGCGGGATGGAAAGTGCGTAGCTGACGCAGCTCGGGCACTACAATGGCCGCTCCCCAAGCTCCGCCCCGGCCATTCCCATGACGCACCTGCGCGTAAAACGCTATCTCATTACCGGCCTGCTGACTTTCATCCCGCTCTGGGTGACCTGGGCGGTATTCAAGTTCGTGTTCGGTCTGCTCGCCGGCATCGGCACGCCGCTGGTTGACGCCTTGCTGGGTGCGGCGTCGACCCACTCGCCGGACGCGGCTGCGGCTTTGCAGAACTCCTGGGCAACCTCGCTATTGGCCCTGCTGATTACCGTGCTGGCGTTGTACCTGCTTGGTTGGCTGGCGACCCGCGTGATCGGCCAGCGCCTGCTGTTGGCGTTCGACGGATTGCTGGCGCGGATTCCGCTGGTGCAGACGATCTATGGCGGTACCAAGAAGCTGATGGCGGTGCTACAGCAAAAACCTTCGGGTCTTCAGCGCGTCGTGCTGGTCGACTTCCCGCGCCCAGGCATGAAGGTGGTCGGCTTCGTCACGCGCCTGATGATCGAAGAGGGCAGCGGCCGCGAGATGGCCGCCGTCTATATTCCGACGACGCCCAATCCCACGGGCGGCTATCTGGAGCTGGTTCCGGTCGACGAATTGACACCGACCGACTGGACCATGGACCAGGCCATGGCTTTCATCATTTCCGGCGGCGCGGTGGCACCCGATACCCTGCCCGCTTCACCTGCCCTGTCAGAGAACCGCGAATGAAGCTGCATCAACTTGCCTTGCTCAGCCTGCTGGGACTTGCTCCAATCACCCATGCGACCGACTGGACCACGCCAGCCGAAGCCGCTCATTTCCGCACCACGCCCGACTACGCCACGACACTTGGCTACCTGGAGCGACTCGTCGCCGCGGCGCCGGACAAACTGAAACTCGTACGTTTCGGCACGACACCGCAAGACCGTCCGATGATGGCCGTGGTCGCCAGCGGCGACGGCACGTTTACGCCGGATGCCGCGCGCCGCACGGGCAAGCCCATCGTATTGGTGCAGGCGGGCATTCACCCTGGCGAAATCGAAGGTAAGGATGCGGGGCTCATGTTGCTGCGCGACTTCGCCGTGACCGGCAAGCTGCCGCATCTGCTCGATCATGTCGTGCTCATCTACATTCCCGTCTTCAGCGTCGACGGCCATGAGCATGCCAGTCCGTACAACCGCATCAATCAGAACGGCCCGAACAGCATGGGCTTTCGCGGTCAGTCGCAGTACCTGAATCTCAATCGCGACTATGTCAAGGCCGATGCACCCGAAATACAGGCGTGGCTGAAACTCTGGCAGCAATGGCTGCCTGACTTCTTCGTCGACGTGCACACCACCGATGGCGCCGATTACCAATACGACCTGACCTGGTACACCGAAGACCCGCACAAGCTCGATCCTGGCGTGGCGAAATGGCAACGGCATCTGATGGTCGACCAGGCGATACCTGCTTACGAAAAACGCGAACATCTTGCGTCGATCTATCTCGAGCTCGTCGACGGCCGCGACCCGCGCAAGGGCATCGAGAACTTCGGTTCCGGGCCGCGTTTTTCCACCGGCTATGTGGCCCTGCAGAATCGACCTGCGCTGTTGATCGAAACGCATATGCTCAAGCCATACGAAGTACGCGTGCGCGGCACCTACGACCTGGTCGAACTGCTGCTGGAAAATATCGGCCGCGATCCGAAGTCATTATTGGCCGTGAACAAGCACGCCGACGAACAGATCATTGCACGCGCCAGCGACGCCAAGGCGTCCGTGCCATTGACGTTCAAGCCCGACCCCAGCGCCGAACCGTTCCAGCTGAAGGGCTATGCCTTCTCGACCACGCATAGCGATGTATCGGACACGAACTGGATCCAGTACGACCCGAGCAAGCCACAGACATACATCATCGACAACCGAAACGGCCTGTTGCCGGATATCTCGATCGACCCACCCGCGGCGTACGTCATACCTGCGCAATGGACGCAAATCATCGAGAAGCTCGACGCACATGGCATCGCCTACCGCCGCCTGAAAATTGCGCAGGACGTGACTGCCGGCAGTTATCAGATCGACCATCCACAGTGGGCCAGCAAGCCGTTCGAAGATCACCTGATGCTGCGCGACTTTACGATGACGCCCATGACGCGCAAAGTCGAACTGCCGCCCGGCTCGGTGATCGTGCCGATGGACCAGCGTACGGCGAACGTTGCGATCGAGCTGCTTGAACCGCAGGCACCTGATTCGTTGCTGCGCTGGGGTTATCTCAATGCCATCTTCGAGCAGAAGGAGTATGGCGAGTCGCGCGTCCTGGAGAAGTTGGCGCGCGACATGATGAGCAAGGATCCAACGTTGAAAGCGCAGTTCGAACAGAAGCTCAAGGACGATCCCGCCTTCGCCAAGGACAGCAATGCGCGCCTGAGTTTCTTCTACCAGCGCTCGCCCTGGTACACCACGCAGGAGGTGGGTGCGTATCCGGTACTTCGCCTGGACTCCGCGCAAACCAACGAATTGCTCCGCACGCTACAGCACTAGGTATCGCATGAACATCACCGCATTGAATGAACATCCCACGCTGGAGATCTGGCTGATCCGTCATGGCGAAACCGAGTGGAGTCTGTCGGGGCAACATACGGGTCGCACCAATGTTCCGCTGACCGAACATGGTCGCGAGCAGGCTCGTTCGCTTGCGCCGTTATTGGCGAAGCAATCGTTCGATGTCGTGCTGACCAGTCCGATGTCGCGGGCGATCGAGACGTGTCGTGAGGCGGGACTTGGGGTTGGCTCGCGGGTCGAACCCGATCTCAGCGAGTGGAACTACGGCATCTATGAAGGTCGTACTACGACGGAGATACGCGCAACCGTGCCGGGGTGGACGGTGTGGAATTCGCCGGTGCCCGAAGGCGAGAGCATTGAACAGATTCAGCTGCGAGCGAATGCCTTGATCCAGCGGTTGTTGGCCATGCGGGGGCGTGTTGCGTTGTTTTCGCATGGGCACTTTTTGCGGGTGCTTGGAGGATGTTGGATGAATGGGCTTGCTTTGACGGGTTCGCACTTGTTGTTGGATACGGCTACGGTGAGTGTGCTTGGGTTTGAGAGGGAGACGCGGGCGTTGCGGCGGTGGAATTCTCGGGGGGATTGATTTGGTTTCTTGGTGGCCTTGTTGTGTTTGGGCGACCTGGCCGCTTACGCAACGCAGCCTCTCCTACTTTGTCATTCCGGCGTAGGCCGGAACCCAGTGGCGTCAGTGTTTGGTTCTTGCCTGGGTGCTTTGGCGACCTGGCCGCTTACGCAGCGGGCGTTTCACTCGCCTGCCGGCGAGCGAGTCACTTTCTCTTTGCTGGCCCAAAGAGAAAGTAACCAAAGAGAGAATGGCCTTTAGAGCCAAGACTCTGAGCAGCATTGGGAGATAAAACCGTTCGTGCCGCCTACTCGACTCGTCAGGGGACACTTCTGGCGCTTCTGAGGTGCGCCGGATTTGTGCGCGAGGCGTCGTGGCAGTGAGGACTTAAAGCGTTCCCCCTCACCCTAGCCCTCTCCCCCGGCGGAGCCAGGGGAGAGGGGACTGACTGAGGGAACCTCAGTGTTGCGTCTTCTCGCTACCTGCTCCCTCTCCCCTGGCTTTGTCGGGGGAGAGGGCTGGGGTGAGGGGGCCGGGTGCTCGCGAGAACATCACCACAGCGCAGCTTTGCTCTCGACAAGCGATGCGCAGCGAGCCGTCAGCTCTTCGGGCCCCCTCGAGAGCCGAGTGAGGTTTGGACGATCAGGCCCCGAAGGGGGCATCGACAGGACGTCGATGCCTTTAGGACGGGACACGGATGTCCCGTCCTAAAGCCCGGCCAAACCTCACGGTCCTGGAGCGCCGAAGGCGCGGAGGGACGGCGGACTAGGGGTGTCCTTTCTTGGGTTACTTTCTTTGGACAAGCAAAGAAAGTAACTCGGCCGCCGGCAGGCGGGCGAAACACGCCGCAGGCGACTTTCTGGCACGAACGCCAAGCCAGAGCGATGCACGCTCCAGCGACAACCTACCACCGAAGCCACTGGATCCCGGCCTACGCCGGGATGACGATGTTGTGGGACTGAAGCAACGACCTACCCAGCAACCACCTCAAACGGCCGCATCATCTCATTGGCCTCATGCTCAAGCAGATGACAATGCCACGCATACCGCCCGGCATACCCATCGAACGTCGCAATAATGCGCGTCACCATCCCTGGATAAACCTGCACCACATCCTTCCAGCCTTGCTCGTGCGCCGGCGGCACTTGCGCCGGCCCCTTGTAGCGAACGGTCTTGGAATCCATCCAGGTATTGATATCGAAGGGCCGCCGATCGAGCACCTGAAACCGCACCAGATGCAAATGAATCGGATGCGTATCTTCAGTGAGATTCACGAAGCTCCAGATTTCCGTGCTGCCAAGCTTCGGCCGTTCCGTCACCGGTTCATGCCAACGCTTGCCGTCGAGCAACATCAGCATCGGCTCGGCAACGCAATCGGCGTACTCGTCCAGGGTGAGCAGCCGCGTCTTCACTGCCGATGATTCGGCCGTGCGCGGAACATCGCGCAGCTTGGCCGGTACCTGACTGGTGTCGTTCGCCTTTCCGCTACGGATATGAAACTGCATGACCGGCAATGCGTCGTTCATCAGCTCGATGCTCTGGCCGGCAAGCTCGGCAAAATCGATCACCAGATCAACCCGCTCGCCCGGTGCCAACAACAGGTTCGTCTGCGTGACCGGTGCGGCGAGCAGTCCCTGATCGCTGCCGATCTGCAGAAACGGACGGCGACCGCGCAAACTCAAATGAAAGAAGCGCCCATTCGCGGTATTGAGCACGCGAAAGCGATAACGACGCGGCTGCACATCGAGATAGGGCAACAAAGCGCCGTTGACCAGCACGGCATTGCCGAACACTTCGGGCACCCACGGTGCATCGAGCTGACCGGAGACCGGGTAATAAAGCTGGGCATCCTGAGTGAGCAGGCGGTCGCACAGCACCAGCGGAATTTCCTGCTCGCCCTGCGGCAGGTTCAATGATGCTTCGTGCTTGTCGCGCAGCAGCGCCAGACCGAACATGCCTGCGTAGATGTTGAGCCGGTTAATGCCCATCGCGTGGTCGTGATACCACAGCGTCGCCGCATCCTGCTTGTTCGGATACTCATAGACGCGCGACTTGCCCGGCACATACCAGTCGTCCGGATAACCGTCGCTGGATGTCGGCGTACGTCCGCCATGCAAATGCACGATGGCACGCACTTCGGGCTGATCTTTCTCGGCGCCATGAATATTGTGGTCGATCGGCAGAAAATGCTTGCCCGGAAGATCGTTGGGAAACTCCACGCGCAGCCGCTGGCCGCTGGTCATTTCCAGCGTCGGACCAGGCATGCAGCCACCATAGGTCCACACACGCGTCGGCTTGAGATCGCGATGCAGGCGCTGTTCGGTTTCGCGCATGGCGATTTTCAGCGTCTCGCCATGGGTCGCGCGCATTACTGAGGGAATCGGCAGCGGATCGACGAACGCCTTGAGCCGGGTCGGGTCGAGCATGGGCGGCAAGGTCACCGGCTCGGTCGCCGCGTGCTTGCACAGTGCACTGCCGGTCATCTTTCCCGCCGGCATGCTCATCGAGTGCGCCAGCAGGCGTGCAGGAACCGCGCCGGCCGTCAGGCCGAACGCGGTCCACTTGAGCAATCGACGCCGCGTCAGATCCAAGACGCGGCTTTCCCTGTCGTATGAATTCCGTTACTGCATTCGGCCATGCATCAACCCAGCTTGGTGGTGTGGTGCGAGCGATGATTCCATGCTTCGGGTGCATTGAACGAGAACGGCCACCACCACGGCTTCTTCGGCTGACCGGTCTGTTCGTCCAGGATCAGCTTACGCTCAAAAATGAACGGCTGGTGGAAATCGAACATGCTGTCGATCTTGCCGGCGATCGCATCGAACGAACCGCCGCCCAGGCGCTTGCTGCCCAGCCAGTTGTCTTCGATGAAGCGGGTGATCGAACTCTGGTCGCTCACGTTGTGGTCGACAAAGTTCTGGCGAGCCCACGGCGAGACCACCAGCAGCGGCAGGCGCGGGCCGTAACCACAGCGGCCCTGTGCATGACCGTTGCCCTGGGCAACGCCCGGCAGCGTATCGCGAGCGTTGCAGGCGCCGGCGCCATCGAGCGCATCGTCGCTGGTGCTGGACGCATTGACGCGCGGCGCAGCCTGGTGGTCGTACCAGCCGTCGGAGTCGTCATAGGCGATGACCACCGCGGTGTCGTTCCATTCGTCGTGCTGCTGCAGGAAGTTGATCACGTGCACGACGAACTGCTGCTCGTCCAGCGGATCGGAGTACCCAGCATGACCGTCCTGGAAACCCGGCGCCTTGAGGAAGCTCACCGACGGCATGTTGCCGTTGTCCACCGCAGCGTAGAAATCATCGATGTCGTACTGATGATTGGCCTGGTCGGTGCTGCCGATCTTGGCGACCGAGCTGGGACGCGCGTGGGTCGGGTTGGCAGTGGAGGTGTAGTACTGGAACGGCTGGTGATGCGGGATGTAGTCGGCCTTGGTGGTGTTGGTCACGTCCGAGTGACTATGACGCCCGCAACCGGTGCTACCGTCGGCATTGGTCTTGGTCAGATCGAAGCCGCCTTCGAAGAAGCCCCAGGTGATGTTCTTGTCGTTGAGCAGATCGCCGACGTTCTTGCCGGTGAACTGCACCTGGTTGCCGCTGGGCGACGAACACACATCGTCGATCGGATCGGCGTCGCTGATCAGGGTCAACCCACCGTGACCATCGTCGACCTCGGCACCGGTGCCGTTGAGGGTCTGACTGATACCGTTGGTCTGGCCGGAAATCAGATTGATCGCGCCGGGCGTCGACGGACCGAACGTGGTGCCATAGCTGTTGTCGCTCATGGCGAAGTTCTGGGCGTAGTTCCAGTAGGCGGTGACGGTGTTGCCGTCGTAGTAGCCCATCACCTGGCCGACGCCGTTTTCGGCGGCCGAACCGCCCGGCAGGGTTTCGCCCGAACCGGTGTTCTTCGGGAACAGGTCCATCTTGCCGCCGTCGAAGGCGAGCTGTTCGGCAGCGTAGTCGTGGTCCTGGTCGGCCGTGGCGGCCTGGGCGCGGCTCAGGCGGAACGGGTTGATCGCACCGTCGCCGTTTTCGCTATTGAGCTTGTTCGGATTCTTGGTCAGCAGCTTCGCGGTGAAGCCGTTGACGTCGGGCGTGAAAGGCTTCGCATAGAACGTCGGCTCGCCCTTGCCGTTGGCGGCGAGGGGATAGCTGCCGAAGTAATGATCGAAGGAAACGTTCTCCTGGAAGATCACCACGAGATGTTTGATCGGGGTGGCGGTCTTCGGTGCCTGGGGGCCGCGGTGCAGCGAAGCATCGACGGTTTGTTGCGACTGCCCGAACGAGGCGGCGGACGCGGTAAGGATGCAGGCGGCTAGGCAAGCGGCAAGACGATTGCGCATGGCTGTGAGTCTCCGGATGGGTGGGTTTGCGCACGCCCCCTACGCACGAAACTCCCGCAGCTTAGACAGCACAGATGACACGCCAGTAACAGCGGCAAGACATGCATTCGGACGTCCATACGCCCGTTTGTGTCGCAATTTCTTGCGCACCCTACCCTGACTTCCGACACTCACCCGCGCCTGCGCTTCCGCCTAATTTTCGTTACTTAATAACATCTCGCCGCACCGTGCGGGCTACCCGTTCGGGCTTCATGACAGGGGAAATCAATGAACAAGCCGTACCTTAAGCCGCTTTGCCTGGCGATCGGCGCCACCTTGATGTTGAGCGCCTGCGGCCAATCCGAACAGGCGACGGCGCCGGCCAAACCGGCCACCAACGCTTCCGTGCCGGCCACGGCCACGACGACAGCCGCCGCACCGGTGGTGAAAAAGAATCCGTTCGATATCAGCGAACTCGATCCGAACATCAGCGCCTGCCAGGACTTCAACGGCTTCGTCAACGCGAAATGGGCCGCTGCGCACCCGATTCCCGACGACTTCTCCAGTTGGGGCGCCTTCTCCGAGCTGGAAGAAAACAGCCTCGCGACCCAGCACGACATCGTCGATGCGATGAACAAGAGCGCGGACAGCGCGCAGGCCGGATCGATCGAACAGAAGATCGGTTGGCTGTATCGCTCAGGCATGGACGAGGCGACGATCAACAAAGCCGGCGCCGCGCCGTTGAAACCCGAGCTCGACCAGATCGCCGCGCTCAAGAACGGCGGCGATGTCGCCGACTTTATCGCCCAGCGTTACAACGAAGGCGACAGCTACGTCTTCAACTTCGGCCCGGGCCCGGATTTCCAGAACGCGAAGATCCAGATCGGCTACGCCAATGAAGGTGGCTTGACCCTGCCGACCAAGGATTACTACAGCGATCCCAAGTACGCCGATATTCGCGCGGCCTACGTTGCCTACATTGCCAAGCTGCTGCAGTTGACCGGCGTGAGCGAAGCCGATGCAAAAAGCCAGGCCAACGACGTGCTGAAGTTCGAAACCGCGCTGGCTGCCGCGTCGCTGTCGCCGGTGGACGAGCGCGATCCGAAAAACCAGTATCACTTTGCCACGGTGAAAGAAGCCGACAAGATCACCCCGCATTTCAGCTGGGACAAGTTCTTTGCCGCGCAGGGCATCACCATCGACAAGGGCTTCTCGTTGTCGCAGCCGAAGTTCTTCGCCGAGTTCGACAAGCTCCTGGCGAGCGCGCCGATCGCACAGTGGCAGGCGTATCTGCGTTTCCACGCCATCGATGGCTCGGCCAACCTGCTGTCGCAGGATTTCCAGGATGCGCGCTTCGCGTTCTATGGTCAGACGCTGTCGGGGCAACCCAAGCAGAAGCCCCGCTGGAAACGCACGCTCGATGCGGTCAACGGCGGCATGGGCGAAGCACTGGGCCAGTTGTACGTGGCCAAGGTCTTCAAGCCCGAGGCGAAACAGCGTGCCGAGGAACTGGTCGAGAACATCCACAACGCGCTGAAAACGCGCATCGAAAACGTCGACTGGATGAGCGCCGAAACCAAGGCCAAGGCGATCGCCAAGTGGCAGACCTTCCTGCCCAAGATCGGTTATCCGGACAAGTGGCGCGACTGGTCGGGCCTTCAGATCAAGCCGGACGACTATTACGGCAACATGCTGGCCACGCAGAAGTTCAACTATCACTACGACCTGGCCAAGATCGGCAAGCCGACCGATCGCAAGGACTGGGGCATGACCCCGCAGACGGTCAATGCGTACTACAGCTCGCAGGACAACACGATCAACTTCCCCGCCGCGATCCTGCAACCGCCGTTCTTCGACGCCAGCGCCGACGATGCGATCAATTACGGCGGCATCGGCGCGGTGATCGGCCACGAATCCAGCCATGGCTTCGACGACGAAGGCAGCCAGTTCGACGGCGACGGCAACAACAAGAACTGGTGGACCAAACAGGATCGCGCGCAGTTCGAGGCGCGCACCGCCAAGCTGGTGCAGCAATTCAACGACTACACCCCGCTCAAGGACAAGCCCGATCTGCACGTCAATGGCAAGCTGACCCTGGGCGAGAACATTGCCGATCTCGGTGGCCTGAACGTTTCCTACGATGCCCTGCAGAACGTTCTGAAGCAGCATCCGGAAGAAGCCGCCCAGTCGATCGACGGCTATACGCCCGACCAGCGCTTCTTTCTGAACTGGGCACGTGTGTGGCGCGACAATGTGCGAGAGAAGCTGTTGATCGTATTGATCAACTCCGACCCGCACTCGCCTGCCGCACTGCGCACCATCGGCCCGCCGTCGAACATGGAAGCCTTCGCCAAGGCCTTCCAGTGCAAGCCGGGCGACGCCATGGTTCGCCCGGCCGATAAACAGGTCAAGATCTGGTAGCCCGACCGCATCAAAAACGGCCCTGTACCTGTGTACAGGGCCGTTTTGCTGTTGCCGTTTGGCCCCTGACCTTTGACACTGTCCGCTCCATGACTATTGACCTAGCTTGGAGAGTCATGACCGTGACCGGGATCACCCGGCGCGGCTTGATCGATACGACATGACCGCCCGCGGGGGCGTTTTACTTTAGAGGGACATCTATGACCAAGCCGTTTCTGAAACCGCTCGCCTTTGCGGTTAGCGTTGCCCTGGCCCTGACGGCCTGCGGCAAGCAGGAGCAAGCCGACCAGGCCGCACCTGCCAAGTCCACCACCGCTGCCGCTCCGGCCGCCGCCGGCACCGCTGCTGCCGCCGCTGGCGCCAAGAAGAGCGTCTTCGACATCAGCGAGCTGGACACCAATCTCAACGCGTGTAACGACCTGAACGGCTTCGTCAATTCCAAGTGGGTTGCCGCCAACCCGATCCCCGATGACCGCACCCGCTGGGGCGCCTTCGACCAGTTGGCCGAGAACAGCCTCAACACTCAGCACGAGATCGTCGACGCCGCCGACAAGGGTGCCGAACAGGCCCAGGCCGGCTCGATCGAACAGAAGATCGGCTGGCTGTATCGCTCGGGCATGAACGAAGACGCGATCAACAAGGCCGGTTTCGAGCCGTTGAAGCCGGAACTGGACAAGATCGCCGCACTGAAGAACGGCGGCGACGTCGCCAGCTTCATCAGCAAGGACTACGCCGAGGGCAACGGTTACGTGTTCGGCTTCGGCTCGAGCCCGGATTTCCAGGACGCCAAGATGCAGATCGGCTACGCCAACCAGGCGGGCCTGGGTCTGCCGACCAAGGATTACTACACCGATCCGAAGTACGCCGAAATCCGCACCGCGTACGTGGCCTATATCGCCAAGCTGCTGCAGCTGACCGGCGTGTCCGAAGCCGATGCCAAGGCCCAGGCCGACCAGGTGCTGAAGTTCGAAACGCAATTGGCCGCCGCCTCGCTGGCACCGGTCGAAGAGCGTGACCCGAAGAACCAGTACCACTTCGTGACCGTCAAGGAAGCGAACAAGGTGACCCCGCATTTCAACTGGGACACCTTCTTCTCCGACCAGGGCGTGAAGGTCGAGAAGGGCTTCTCGCTGTCGCAGCCGAAGTTCTTCGCCGAGTTCGACAAGCTGCTCGCCACCGCACCGATCGCCCAGTGGCAGGCTTACCTGCGCTTCCATGCGATCGACGATTCAGCGAACTACCTGTCGCAGGATTTCCAGGACACCAAGTTCGGTTTCTACGGCCAGACCCTCGCCGGCCAGCCGAAGCAGAAGCCGCGCTGGAAGCGCGTCCTGGGCGCCGTCAACGGCGAAATGGGCGAAGCGCTGGGCCAGCTCTACGTGAACAAGGTGTTCAAGCCCGAAGCCAAGCAGCGCGCCGAAGAGCTGGTCACCAACGTGCGTAACGCGTTGAAGGCCCGCATCGAGAACCTCGACTGGATGAGCGCCGAGACCAAAGAAAAGGCGATCGCCAAGTGGAACACCTTCCTGCCGAAGATCGGCTATCCGGATCATTGGCGCGATTGGGCCGACCTGAAGATCACCCCGGATAACTACTACGCCAACGCGCAGGCCGCGGCCAAGTTCAACTACGACTACGACATCGCCAAGATCGGCAAGCCGACCGACCGCAAGGATTGGGGCATGACCCCGCAGACGGTCAATGCGTACTACAACCCGACCGACAACACGATCAACTTCCCGGCCGCGATCCTGCAGCCGCCGTTCTTCGATGCCAGCGCCGACGATGCGATCAACTACGGCGGTATCGGCGCGGTGATCGGTCACGAAGCCAGCCATGGCTTCGACGACGAAGGTGCCCAGTTCGACGGCGACGGCAACAACAAGGACTGGTGGACCAAGGACGACAAGGCCAAGTTCGAGGCCCGTACCGACAAGCTGGTGCAGCAGTTCAACGACTACGCCCCGCTCAAGGACAAGCCCGATCTGCACGTCAACGGCAAGCTGACCCTGGGCGAGAACATCGCCGACCTGGGCGGCCTGAATGTGGCCTATGACGCACTGCAGGCAGCGCTGAAGGCCCATCCGGACGATGCAGCCCAGAAGGTCGACGGCTACACCCCGGACCAGCGCTTCTTCCTGAACTGGGCTCGCGTGTGGCGCGGCAGCGTACGTGAGAAGCAGGCCGTCCTGTATCTCAACACCGATCCGCATGCACCGTCCTCGCTGCGTGCGATCGGCGCCCCGTCGAACATGGAAGCCTTCGCATCGGCGTTCCAGTGCAAGCCGGGCGATGCCATGGTCCGTTCGGGCGATAAGCAGGTGAAGATCTGGTAAGCCAGTCTTCGTCCTGATCGATAAAAAGCCCCGCAGCGATGCGGGGCTTTTTTTGGTCAGGAGTCAGAACAGGAGTAAGGCCGCGCCGCTCGCCGCCTCATCTTTAGTATTGCAAATCATTCTCATTAAAAATAACATTCGCTGAATCATTGGCGTCCAGAACATTGGGAGTTCACCTGGCCGCCGCCCGAACTCATGGATCGCCAGGTCAGCCGCAACGATTTGCCGGCCCGGCCGTCGATCCGCTCGTTTTTATTTCAGCGAAGAAATCATGGCCCACATCCATAGCCGCAAGCACCCTGTCGCCCGTCGTCTGCCCCACACCGTCCTGAGCATGGCGACCACGGCGAGCCTGCTGACCGGACTTGCATTCGCCTCGTCCGTCGCTGCCACCGATGTCGATACCACGGTGCCCACGGATACCAAGACCACCAAGAACCTGCCGGGCCTGCAGGTCGACGCCTCGACCACCAGCAACTACAAGGTCGACAAGGTTTCTTCGCCCAAATTCACCCAGCCGCTGCTCGATACCACGCAGACCATCCAGGTCATCAGCAAGGAGCTGATTCAGGAGCAAGGCGCCAGCACGCTGACCGAAGCGCTGCGCAACAGCCCGGGCGTGGGTACGTATTTCGTCGGCGAGAACGGCAGCACGACGACCGGCGACGGCATCTACATGCGCGGCTTCGATACCTCGAGCAGCATCTTTGTCGATGGCGTGCGCGACCTCGGCACGATCTCGCGCGATGTGTTCAACATCGAACAGGTCGAAGTCACCAAGGGCCCGGCCGGCACCGACAACGGCCGCACAGCGCCGACCGGCGCGGTCAACCTGGTCAGCAAGCAGCCGGAACTGGACAACGCCACCTCGGCCTCGTTGTCGTATGGCAGTGCCAACCGTCGACGCGTCACCGCCGACTGGAACCAGGTCACCGGCGATACCTCCGCCTTCCGCCTCAACGTCATGGCCCAGGACAGCGGCGTGCCAGGTCGCGACGCGATCCAGAACAACCGCTGGGGTGTCGCGCCGACCTTCGCCTTCGGCCTGGGCTCGCCGACGCGTGTGTATGTCGACTTTCTGCATGTGAAGCAGGCCAATGTGCCCGACGGCGGCGTGCCGACGATCGGCCTGCCCGGTTTCAGCACGCCCGATCCGCTGCGCCCGCAGCTGGGCAATGCACGCCCGGTCGACCCGTCGAATTTCTACGGCACGACCGCCGACCACGATCACGTCAAGGCGGACATGTTCACCGTGCGCCTCGACCACGACTTCAACCCGGACGTGGTCCTGCACAACACGCTGCGCTGGGGCCGCACCACCGAAGACTACCTGCTGACTTCGTATCAGTTGTCGGCCACCACGCTGGCCACGCCCAATATCAACGATCCGTCCACCTGGACGATCACGCGCAGCCTGCCGACCTTCAAGCACCAGAGCAATCGCATCATCACCGATCAGGCCAACATCACGGCCAACTTCGAGACCGGCGCGATCACGCACAACCTGAGCACCGGCATTGAGCTGACCCAGGAGAAAGCCACCACCATCGGCATCGTGCCGCTCAATGGCACGACCTGGCCCGCGGCCAATCTGTACGACCCGAACGAGAATGTCACCGGTTTGATCTATGGTCGTAACGGTGCGTACACCAACGGCCAGACCGACACGGCTTCGGCCTATGTATTCGACACGCTGAAGTTCGGTACGGCGTGGGAAGTGAATGGCGGCGTGCGCCTGGATCACTACAACACCGACTTCTCCAGCATGGTCGCCTGCGGTGCCAAGAACGGTCCGGTTTGCGGCAAGCTGCCGACCGGCTCGGTGGTCCCCGGCCTGGATGCCAAAAAGAGCGGCAACCTGCCGAACTGGAAGGTCGGCGTGCTGTACAAGCCGGCGCCTAACGGCAGCATCTACTTCAACTACGCCGTGTCGGAGCAGCCGCCGGGTGGCAGCACGCTGACGCTCAGCAGCTCGGTCAACAGCGCCGACAATCCCAACTTCGATCCGCAGCGCGCGCACACCGTCGAGGTGGGCACCAAGTGGGAAGTGGCCGACAGCAAGCTGCTGCTGACCGGCGCGATCTACCGCACCGTGGTCACCAACGACCTCGTGCAGGATCCGGTCGACCTGCTGTACTACCAGATCGGCAAGAAGCGCGTGGAAGGCATCGAACTGAGCGCAGTCGGCAAGATCACCGACAACTGGGCAGTGACTGCCGGTTTCACCACCATGAACGCCAAGGTGGTCAACGGCACCAACGTGTCCCAGGACGGCACCGACGATCTGGCCTATACGCCCAAGAGCGCCTTCACGGCCTGGACCACCTACCACTTGCCGTTCGGACTGAGCATCGGCGGCGGCGCGCGCTACAACGGCGAGTTGAAGCGCGGCACCGACGCTGCAGTCGGCACGCCCGCTTTCGTCAGCTCGTACTGGGTGTTCGATGCGGTGGCGATGTATCCGGTGACCAAGCACTTCGACCTGCAGTTGAATCTCTACAACCTGTTCGACAAGAACTACGTCGCGGCGATCAACAAGAGCGGCTACCGCTACACCCCGGGTTCGCCGCGTTCGGCGATGTTGACAGCGAATATTCGGTTCTGAGGAGATCGCAGTAGCGCCCCCTACTCGTCATCCCGGCGCAGGCCGGGATGACGAACTTTTGTGGGCTTCTCGCAACGTCTCGATTGCCCCAAGATAACCCCATGCTGCTACACATCCCCGACGTCCTCACTGCCGACCAGGTGGCGCATATCCGCCAGCGCCTGGATGCGGCCGACTGGACCGACGGGCGCGAAACCGTCGGCGCGCAAGGCGCCAAGGTCAAACGCAACCTGCAGCTGCCCGATACCTCGCCGCTACGTGAAGAACTGGCCCGCGAAGTACTCAAGGCGCTGGCGTCAAACCCGCTCTACCACGCCGCCACACTTCCGCTGCGTACCCTGCCTCCGCGCTTCAACCGCTACGAGGGCGGTGGTGAGTATGGTTTTCACGTCGATGGCGCAGTCATGGCGCTGCCCAACGGCGAGCAGCTCCGCAGCGATATCTCCTGCACGCTGTTCCTGGCCGATCCGGAGACGTACGACGGCGGCGAGCTGATCGTCAGCGACACCTATGGCGAACACGAGATCAAGCTCCCGGCCGGCGATCTGATCGTCTACCCCTCCAGCAGCCTGCATCGCGTGCTGCCGGTGACCCGCGGCGCACGCGTGGCGGCATTTTTCTGGGTGCAGAGCCTGATCCGCGACGACGCCAGGCGGCGCATGCTGTTCGAGCTGGACACCTCGATCCAGACCCTTACCCACACCGGGGCGGATGCCGCCGCAGTGATCCAGTTGACCGGGATCTATCACAACCTGCTCCGGCAATGGGCTGAGAGCTAAAAAGGCCAAGCTGGACGTTCGGGTTCCCACCCGGCTCCCATCAGCGGATAATCGACGACCCTTGCAGGTCGGTAGCCCTCCCCTTGATGTTTGTCCCCGGTCAACGTTGGATTTCCACTGCCGAGCCCGAGCTCGGCCTCGGTACCGTACTGCGCGTCGAAGGACGCGGCGTACAGGTCCTTTTCGCCAAAGCAGGTGTACTTCGCCCCTATGCGGTCGATTCGGCGCCACTGGTCCGCGCGGAGTTTCGCGCCGGCCAGCGTGTCGCGGGCAAAGGCATCGCCTTCCTGGTCGAGCGCGTGGAGATCAAGGAAGAGCTGCTGATCTATCGCGGCGAAGGTCGCGAACTGCACGAAGGTCAGCTTGACGACGAGCAGAGCGTCAGCCAGGCCGACGACCGCCTGGTCGGCGGCCGCACCGATCCGATTTCGCAATTCGAGCTGCGCCTGGAAGGTCTGCGCCGCCGCGCTGCGGCGCGCCGCTCGCCCTCCTGGGGCCTGGGCGCGGCACGCATCGGCCTGGTGCCGCATCAGCTGCGCGTGGCGGGCATCGCCGCATCGCGCCGGCCGCCGCGCATCCTGCTTGCCGACGAGGTTGGCCTGGGCAAGACCATCGAAGCGGGCATGATCCTGGCCCGCCAGCTGGCCACCGGCCGTGCGCAGCGCGTGCTGATCCTGCTGCCCGACACGCTGGTCTATCAATGGTTCGTCGAACTGTTTCGCCGCTTCAACCTCAGCTTCGCCATCTACGACGAGGAGCGTTGCGAGGCACTGGAGCAATCCGATAGCACCAGCAATCCGTTCGAGGACGAACAGCTCGTCATCGCCGACTTCAGTTTTCTCGAGCAGTCGCCCAAGCGTGCGGAGCAGTTGCTGCAAGCGCCATGGGATTTGCTGGTGGTCGACGAAGCCCACCATCTGGCATGGTCGCCCGATACCGCCAGCCCGCGCTATACGCTGGTGGAAAAGCTTGCTGCGGTAACGCCCGGCGTCATCCTGCTCACTGCGACACCGGAACAACTGGGACGCAGCGGTCATTTCGCGCGTCTGCGCCTGCTCGATCCGCAGCGCTACCACGACCTCGACGGCTATCTTGCCGAAGCCGACAGTTTTCAGAATTTGTCGCGCATGACCGATGCCTTGCTCGACGGCGAATCGCTCGACGCCGAACAACGCGCCATGCTTGCCGACGCCTTCCGCAACGACGAAGCGCTGACCGCTCGCCTGGCCGATACGACCAAGCCGGAAAACGCCCGCGAAATTCTCGCGGCGCTGATCGATCGCCACGGCACCGGCCGCTCGATGTTCCGCAATCGCCGCGCCGGTATTGGTGGTTTTCCCAAACGCCTGCCGGTATGGCATCTGCTCGATGCAGACAACGTGGACGACAATACGCGCCAGATGCTGCTGGCCGAATTCCATGCCGATATTCAGCAACCGTCGCCGGTGCTGGAGCTCGATTACGCCAACGATCCGCGTGTGGACGCTTTGGTCGAACTGCTGCAGGAACATGCACAGGACAAGTTCCTGCTGATCTGCCGCAGTCAGGCCAAGGTGCTTGCACTGGAAGAAGCGCTGCGCACCAAGAGCGGTGTCGGCGTGGCTCGTTTCCACGAGGGCCTGGGGATCGTGCAGCGCGATCGCAATGCCGCGTATTTCGCGCAACCCGATGGCGCGCGTCTATTGCTGTGCTCGGAAATCGGCTCGGAAGGCCGCAACTTCCAGTTCGCGCACCGTCTAGTGCTGTGGGACTTGCCGCTCGATCCCGACCTGCTCGAGCAACGTATCGGTCGTCTCGACCGTATCGGTCAGAAACACGACATCAGCATCCACATCCTGGCCGTGACCGACAGTGCGCAGCACGTGCTGGCACGCTGGTACGACCAGGGTATCGATGCATTCCGTTCCAGCCCTTCTGATGGACGCGAGCTGTTGCGCCGCTATGGCGAGTCGCTGGCAAGACTGGCCGACGAACATGCGCGCGGAAGCGACGGCCGTGATCAGGAACTGGATGCGCTGATCGCCGAAACGCGCGCCAGCCATGAAGAAATGGCCGAGTTGATCCGCGCCGGCCGCGATCATTTGCTGGAGCTGGCCTCCAGTCGCGATCCGCATGCCGACGACCTGCATTCGGCCTTTACCCGCGAAGACAACGATCCGGCTCGCGATGCTTTCGTGCAGCGCCTGCTCGAACAGTACGGCATCCACGCCGAAGACCTGGGCTCGAAGGTGGTGTTGCTCGATCCTCAGTACCTTTCCACCGATGCCCTGCCCGGCTTTGCCGAAGGCCCGCAATCGGTAACCTTCGATCGCGACGTTGCCCTGGCACGTGAAGAATTGCCGTTGTTGCGTTTCGATCATCCGATGGTTGCCGCTGCGCTCGATCTGGCGCTGTCCGGCGAGCAAGGCAATGCCGCCTTCATGGTGGACGATGTATTGCCGCCACGCAGTGCGCTGCTGCAGGCCGTGTTCCTGCTCGAATGCGTCGCCGATCGCAAGCTCGATCCGGAGCGTTTCCTGCCGACGTCACCGATCGTCGTGACGATCGATACACGCCTGGCCGAGCGTGCGGATTTCGAGCCCAGCGATATCGCGCTGCGCAAGGCAGCGGATCGCAATATCGAAGTGGCGCGCTATCGCAAGTTTCTCACCAAGCTTGTACCGCCGATGCTGGAGAAGGCGGAGGTTGTCGCCGGACAACGGGGGCAGGCGCTGATCGACGATGCCGTTGCGTTGGCTACCGATACGCTGGATGCCGATCTTTCGCGACTGCTGTCGCTGCGGGCGGTGAATCCGTCGATCAGCGAGGCGGAGATTGCCGCGGTGTCGGAGGAACGCAGTGCGTTGCTGGCGGCGTTGCCGTTGTCGCGGCTGCGGTTGGATGCGGTCAGGTTTGTGGTCAGTGCGGATTTCCTGGCGCTGCGCTGAGCGCTCGGTTCTACCTCACCCTCTCACTCTCGTCGTCCCGGCGAAGGCCGGGACCCAGCGTCTTTCATGTTCCGACAGGCTTTCCTACTTCGTCATTCCGGCGTAGGCCGGAACCCAGTGGCGTCAGTGTTTGGTTCTTGCCTGGGTGTTCGGACGACCTGGCCGCTTACGCAGCGGGCGTTTCGAACGCCTGCCGGCGTCCGAGTCACTTTCTCTTTGCTGGCCCAAAGAGAAAGTAACCAAAGAGAGAATGGCCTTTAGAGCCAAGGCTCTGAGCAGCATTGAGAGATAAAACCGTTCGTGCCGTCTACTCGAATCGTCAGGGGACACTTCTGGCGCTTCTGAGGTACGCCGGATTTGTGCGCGAAGCGTCGTGGCGATGAGGACTTAAAGCTCGCGCGCTGTTACTGCTCCATCGTCATTCGTGCCTTCACGCCTAGCCCGACATAAGCCACCGACAGCAACAACACCCACGCGACACCCACATACAGCGCAACGCGCGTATCAGGGCTGTAGCCGAGCATGAACACCACGAAGGCGAAGAAGGCCAGGCACACCACGCTGCTTAACGGCCATAGACGCAACGGGAATGCGGTGGGCGTGACTTGCTTGCGCCGAAAGCTGAAATGCGCGATCAGCACCATCGACCATGTCCATACGGTGTTGAAGGCGAGGATCGACATCATCATGGCGAAGATGCGTTCGGGCAGCAGGAAATTGAGCAGCACGCCAAGGATCAGGCAGACGAGTGTCACCAGGATGCTACGCACCGGTACGCCATGGTCGCCTACATGCGCCAACCATTGCGGTGCCTGACGCTTGCTCGACAGGCTTTGCAGCATGCGGCTGGCGCTGAATGTGGTGCTGTTGAAGCCCGATAGTGCTGCCGTGATCACCACGAAATTGATCAGACCGGCGGCTTGCGGGATGCCCAGCTTCGCGAACGTGGTAACGAACGGACTGCCGGTGGTACCCAGCTGATTCCACGGGTACAGCGCCATGATCACGAACAGCGCGCCGATGTAAAAAATCAGAATGCGCCACAGCACCGAATTGACCGCGCGCGGAATCGTGCGTTGCGGTTCGGCGGCTTCGGCTGCGGCCATACCGATGGTTTCGATGCCGCCGAAGGCGAACACCACCACGGGTAGCGCCAGCACCATGCCGGTGATCCCATGCGGGAACCAGCCGCCGTGTTGCCAGAGATTCCCCAGGCCCACCGGCTTGCCGCCATTACCCCAGCCCAGCCAGATCATGGTGGCGCCACCGGCGATCATCAGGATCACGGTCACGACCTTGATCGCGGTGAACCAGAATTCGAGCTCGCCGTAGACCCTCACCGTCATCAGGTTCAGGCCGCCGATCATGACGACCGAGCCCAATACCCAGATCCACTGCGGCAGATCGGGAAACCACGGCTTCATGTAGATGCCCACGGCCGTGCTTTCGGCAATGCCTACGCCGACCATCAGGATCCAGTAGTTCCAGCCGGTGAGATAGCCGGCAAACGGGCCCAGATACCGATGCGCATAGGTGCCGAACGAACCGGCCACCGGATCGTGCACGGCCATTTCGCCCAGCGCGCGCATGATGATGAAGATCATCACGCCGCCGATCATGTAGGCGAACAAGACCGATGGACCGGCCAGGTTGATGGCGCTGGCCGAACCGAGGAACAGGCCCGCGCCAATCGCCATACCCAAGGCCATGAAGGCGATATGACGCGGCCGCAGCCTGCGCTGAAGATGGTTGCTCATGAAAAATCCAGCAGGGGTCAGCGCATCAAACGACGCTTGGGTTTGATCGGAAATTTGCCGCGCCAGTACTGAATGAGCAGGTAGCCGCCCACCATGCCGCCCAGATGCGCGAAGTGGGCCACGCCCGATTGTGTACCGGTGACGCCGAAAAACAATTCGATTGCGGCGTAACCCGTGACGAATAGCCAAGCCGGCATCGGTATCGGCAACAGGAAGAGCATGATTTTCTCATGCGGATACATCAGGCCGAATGCGAGTAGCAAGCCGAAAATCGCGCCGCTTGCACCGACCGTCGGATAAAAGCCGGTGGGAAACCAATACATGACCAAGAGTTGCGCCAACGCCGCCACGATCAAGCAGACGAAGTAATAAATCGTGTAGTCGCGACCACCAAAAGTGCGCTCAATGGTGCCGCCAAACATGAACAGCGCAAGCATGTTGAACAACAAGTGCTTGATGTCGCCGTGCATGAAGGCGTAACTGATTAGCTGCCACGGACGAAAACCCACCGAGAAGTCGTCGCCGATCCGGTCCGGCCCTAGCGGCCAGAGCGCGAAATAGAGCAACAGGGCCGTTCCCATGAACTGCTGCAGCAGATAGACCGCGATATTGGCGATCAGCAGGTTACGGGTAACGGGGGGGAGGTCCAGCGGCATGCGAAAAATCCATTCAAATCAGCCAGCCAAGACTAACGGTTGCCGCCCCTCCCGTCATGTCGCGGCATCGTGCCGCAGCTTTGGCGGGTCACCACCGTTCATGAACCTTGGCACGAGAAAGTGGCATCAACGCCACGCATTCATCTTTACTTCCCATCCAGGGCTTAATTCATGACGCAACCGCAACGCATCCTGGTGGTGGACGATGACCCCGACGTCCGCTCGATGCTCAGCGACCATCTGGCCCAGGCGGGCTACCAGGTCGATACGGCCCGGGACGCCGCCGCCATGTGGCAATTGATAGCCCGCTCACAGCCCACCTTGATCGTGCTGGACATGACGCTCCCTGGCGAAGACGGCCTTGCCCTGTGCCGCCGCCTGCAAGCGCATGGCCACCCTGCGGTGATCGTGCTGGGAGCGCTCGATGCGCCTGCCGAGCGCATCACTACATTGGAAACGGGCGCAGACGACTACGTCGCCAAGCCCGTCGACCCGCGCCAGCTGCTGGCCAGGATCAGGGCGCTGCTGCGCCGCATGCAGGCGCAGAACGATGGCGCCGACAATCTCGGCCTGTTGAGCTTCGACGGCTGGCAGCTCGACCGGCGGCGAGCCCGACTGATCTCGCCACGAGGCCAGGCCATCGCCCTGGGCCGAACCGATCACCAGGTGTTGTGCGCCCTGCTCGATCACGCCAATTGCGAAGTCAGCCGCGAGTATCTGGTCGAACATATTTTTCAGAAGAACTACTTGCCAAGCGACCGTGCGATAGACATGAGCATCAGTCGACTACGACGGCATCTGGACAACCATTCCACGCGCCCGCAGCTGATCCGCACGGTGCGTCATGTCGGTTATATGCTGACGGCGCACGTCGAACCGGGCACATGATGCACGATAGCTTGCGCGTAACTTTCTGCTGCGTTGCAAGATGAGGCATGGCGAAAATCACTGGAATAGTCGCATGATCTTGCGCGTTTTCAGCCAATCCCGACCTCGCTACATTGTCTGCTGGGGACAATGAGGAGAGGCGCGCATGCGCCGTTTATCAGTAGCCATCATGACCGCATTGTTGGTCTGCGGTTGCCATCATCATCCGAACAACGAGAAGGCTGCCACGTCATCATCGGAGGCACTCTTCTCTCCGGGTATCGTCGCACCCGACCTCGCCCAGCACCTTCGTGCACTCGCCGAACGCAATGGCCATGGCGACGACAATCAACAGGTCGTCGATTATGTTGTCGCACAATTTCAGCGCATGGGTCTGGAGCCGGGCAATAACGGCAGTTGGCTGCAGGACGTGCCTTATCTCGAAGCATCCCTGCACGCGCCGCAAGATACGCAGCTGAGTCTTGAAGGCCCCAACGGCACGACACGTCTCGCCTACGGCACCGATATGCTTGCCAGCTCGCCGGCCAACCTCGCGCATGTCACATTGGCGCAATCGCCGCTGGTCTTCGTGGGTTACGGTGTCGATGCGCCCGATCAACAATGGAACGACTACGCCGGCATCGATGTACGTGGCAAGACCGTGATCGTGCTCAGCAACGATCCTGGTTGGAGCGGCCAGGATCCCAATTTCTTCAAAGGCCGCAACTTTACCCACTACGGCCTCTGGGCCTACAAGCTGGAAGAAGCTGCCAGGCAAGGCGCCAAGGCAGCCTTTATCGTTTACGACCAGGCGGCCACCGGATCGTCCTGGAACGCTATCCAGAATGGCTGGAAGCGGCCGCAACGCAGCCTGCCGCAACGCGAGAACGAGGCGCGCCTGCCCATCGCCGGCTGGTTGAGCACCGCGGCTGCACAAGCCCTTTTTGCCCAGGCCGGACTGGACTTCGCGACACTGCGTCAACAAGCATCGCAACGCGGTTTCAAAGCCATACCGATGAAGCTGCAAGCCAGCATCACCATCGATAGCGACATCGTGCAGAAACACACGTCCAACATCGTCGGCAGGCTGACCGGGACGCGTCAGCCCAATGAGGCGATCGTCTATTCCGCGCATTGGGACAAGATCAGTCACGACGGCAATCCGATCCGCCGTATGGTCGACAGCAGCTCGGGTATGGCCGGCATGCTGGAGATTGCCGAAGCATTCGTGCACAGCGCACCCAAGCCGCATCGCAGCGTGTTGTTCCTTGCCACTGCGATGGGCGATTCGGGCATGCTGGGTTCGCGCTTTTATATCGAGCACCCGCCGATTCCGCTGCAGCAGACCGTCGCGGCCATCAATCTGGACACGTTGCCGATCGCAGGCCCCGACCGCACCATCGCGCTGATCGGCTACGGCCAGTCGCAGCTCGATGATTACCTGGAAGCGGCGGCAAAGATGCATCACCGCAGCGTGACGCCCGACCAGGCGCCCGAGCGCGGTTTTTTCTTCCGCTCCGATCAGATCAATTTCGCCAATGCGGGCATTCCCGTGCTTTACGCCAGTTCGTCGGCACAGCGAACCGCCGATGCCGGCGAGCAGAGCTTCGATATGCATGGCGCGATAGAAGATTTGCGCATGCTCTACACGGTCGGCGACAAGCTCTCGATGGAAACGAGCTACCCGCAGTGGAAGCCGCATAGCGATTTCAAGCGGCCGGCAACGATTTCGGGGCGTTGAAGTAGAGCCTCAAAAAAAACTCGGTTTTCATCGTCGCCCCGGCGAAGGCCGGGGTCCAGAGTCTTCAACATGTTCAGACGTAAGACGCTGGGCCCCGGCTTTCGCCGGGGCGACGGAGAGTTTTTTTGAGGCATCCCGAAATCCGTCATGCCATTAGCTCCGCCCATAAAAAAAGCCGCCCAGAGGGCGGCTTTGAACTGTGGAACACAACTTGAGACTTTAACCGTTCTGCAGGATGCCTTCCGGGCGCTTGGCGCCGGCGAAGCGCTTGGCCCAGTAGGCCTCCTGCAGATTGTCCACGCGCACGGTCTTGCCGCGCGAAGGCGAATGAATGAACTGGCCGTTGTCGATATAGATACCGACATGGGAGATGCGACCGCGGCCGCCACGACCGGCGGTGCGGAAGAACACCAGATCGCCCGGGCGCATATCGGCGCGCTTCACGGCCAGACCGGCGACAAACTGGGATGCCGAGTTGGTGGGCAGTTCCAAGCCGACCGCATGGGCGAACACGTAGCGGACAAAACCGCTGCAATCGAAACCGGTGGAGGGATCATGACCGCCACGCACATAGCGGATGTCACGAAGCTTCATCGCCAGACCGATCAGCGCGTGGCGCAGATCCATGCCGTTGGCATTATCCAGTTCGCCGTCATCGTCGGCGTCGGCCATTGCGTCGACCGAATTGCTCTTGGCATCGTTGGCCGACGCCGGCAGTTCGGCAGTCAGGCTGCTCGGCACCACCGACTGGGCCAGGCCCGGGGCCGGAGCAAACACCGGCAACTGGGTCATCAGCAACGGCGCAGCGGTCGCGAACTGCGATGCGGAGACGTCTGCGGAAGCTTCGGGAGCGGTTTGAGCGAGAAGCGGAGCGGAGATGAAGAAAGCGGCAGCCAGGGCGGTAGCTACGGACAATCGCTTGAGCGGCATGCGGGACTTTCCCCTGTTGCTATTCAAAGATTGGCCGCCTGCAGGGCTGACGACCGTGACAAGGGAGTGAAGTTAGCAAAAAGACATAGCCCGTTTGTTCGATCGCGGTTAACTGAACTCCATCGTTCCAAAACTCATTGGCGCGCCCAATTCCATGTCAACTCAATGAAAAATAACAGTTTTCTATTGTTATCACGACGTGGAGACGGAATAAATGAACCTGATAGCTCCGTCAGTGTGCCAATTACCGCCTAGAACTTAAGTCCTACGCCCGAAAATGGCGGTACCGATGCGCACCTCGGTCGCCCCCTCAGCGATGGCCTGCGCGAAATCGCCACTCATGCCCATGGACAGCCGTGGCAATGACCTGCCCCGGGCCACGGCCTGGTCCCGCAAGTCGCGCAGCTGGCGAAAGCAGGCGCGTACGGCATCGGCGTCGTCGGAGTTCACCGCCATGGTCATCAGCCCGCCGACGCGCAGCGTCGGCAAGTCATCGAGCGCGTCCAGAAAAGCCGGTAGCTCGGCCGGGTCCAGACCCGACTTGCTTTCCTCCGGCGAGGTTTTCACCTGGACCAGCACGTCCAGTGTGCGTCCTTCGATCTGCAACCGCTTGTGCAGGGCGTCGGCCAGTTCCCATCGGTCCAGCGACTGCACTTCGGTAGCCAGCCGCGCCACGTCCTTGGCCTTGTTGGTCTGCAGATGCCCGATCACCACCCAGTCGATGGCGCAATCGCTCAAGGGGCCGGCTTTCTCGCGAATCTCCTGCACCTTGTTCTCGCCGAAGCGATGCAGTCCAAGCGCGACGGCAGCGCGTACCGCCTCGGCGGGAAAGGTCTTGCTGACCGGCAGGATCGATACTTCGGCAGGGGCGCGCCCCGCCCCCACGCACGCCGCATCGACGCGCTCGCGCATGGCTGCCCAGTTCGCGGCCAGATAGGAAAAATCGTTGTGCTGGTTATCGGACATGGCTATCGAGCATAAGCCGACGGCGGTACTGCCGCCGGCTTCACACCATCCATCAGCCTGCGCGCTGCGCGAAATGACGCGCCACCACTTCGGCCACCACCATGCTGACCTTCTTGCCGGTCGGAATATGCAGGAACTCGTTCGGCCCATGCGCGTTCGAGTGCGGGCCAAGCACGCCGGTGATCAAGAACTGCGCCTGCGGAAATTTCTCGCCCAACATGCCCATGAACGGAATGCTGCCACCCTCGCCCATGTAAGCGGCAGGCGTGCCGAAGTAGTGCTCGGATGCGTCGGCCACCGCCTTTTCCAGCCACGGCGAAAGCTGCGGCGCATTCCAACCGCTGCCGTCCTTCTCCAGCTTGAAACTGACTTTCGCACCGTACGGCGGATCTTTTTCGAGCAACGCCTTGACGAACTGGCCGGCCTTCGCGCCCGACAAGGTCGGCGGTACGCGCAAGCTGAGTTTCACCGAGGTCTTCGGGCGCAACACATTGCCGGCGCTTTCCAGCGGCGGCATGCCGTCCACACCAGTCACCGCCAATTGCGGGCGCCAGGTGCGGTTGAGTACCAGCTCAGTGAGATCTTCGGTGACCGGCTTCATGCCTTCGACAAACGGGAACTTGTCGTACACCGCCGTACCCAGCACTTCGGCCGAACGCCTGGCTTGTTCGACGCGCTGGGCCGGGATCTCGACGTACAGCTCCTGCGGCTTGATCTTGCCGGTTTCCTGGTCTTCAAGGCGGCTGAGCAGTTCGCGCAGAATGCGGAAACTCGACGGAACCACGCCCGACGCGTCACCCGAATGCACGCCTTCTTCCAATACCTGCACGGTCAACTCACCACCGGTCATGCCGCGCAGTGACGTGGTCAACCACAACTGATCGTAGTTGCCGCAACCGGAATCCAGGCATACCACCAGCGAGGGGTTACCGATGCGCGATGCCAGATGATCGACGTAATACGGCAAGTCATAGCTACCTGATTCCTCGCAGGCCTCGATCAACACTACGCAACGCGCATGCGGAATGCCTTGTTCATGCAGGGCCAACAGGGCGGCGAGCGAACCGAAGATCGCGTAACCATCGTCCGCGCCGCCGCGACCGTAGAGCTTGTCGCCCTTGATCACCGGCGTCCACGGTCCCAGCCCTTCGGCCCAACCGGTCATTTCCGGCTGCTTGTCGAGATGGCCGTACAGCACGACGGTGTCGTCGTTCTGCCCGGGCACTTCGATATAGATCAGCGGCGTGCGCCCCTCCAGCCGTACGACTTCCAGCGTGGCACCGGGCAGCGACGACAGCTTCGAGCGCGCCCAGGTTTCCATCAGCTTGACCGCCGCATCCATGTAACCGTGCTCGACCCACTTGCTGTCGAACATCGGCGACTTGTTCGGAATACGGATGTACTCCACCAATTGCGGAACAATTTCCTCATCCCACAATCCGCTGATAAAGCTGGAAAGGCGAGCGGTATCCATGGCGGGTCCTCGAAAGCGGAAAAGCGGGCATTGTAACGCGACCACCAAGCTGAACGATGACGCCCACGCCAGTCCTCGCCGACAGCTGCTTGCCGTCAGAAACAAGCCTCAACGGCGCCCAAGCCGGCTGAAACCCTTAGGCGAAAAAGCCAAAGTGCGAAGACACCCATCAAGAGGATTTCGCATGTTCCGTCCGTTTCTCGTCTTCATCGCACCATTGATGATGTCGTCGCTGCTGTTCGTTCAATCCGTCCATGCCGCGACCCCGGTCAATATCAACACGGCCGATGCCCAAACCCTCGCCGATTCGCTCGACGGGATCGGCTTGACCAAGGCACAGGCGATCGTTGCGCAACGCGAGGCCCATGGACCCTACAAAAACGTGGACGAGCTGGCCCAGGTGAAGGGCATCAGCACCAGCCTGGTCGAGCGCAACCGCGACGCCCTTCGCCTCGCCGACGCGGCACCGGCGTCGGCCAGCAAGGCCGCGGCGAAATCCGCCAAGGCCAAGGAATAAGCCCGACCTTCCCGTGCCGGCACCGGCACGGGAAATCCCTCGCCCTGTCCGCTACGGCCCTGGCGAAGCGATGCAGTTGCATTACACTCGCCGCACTTCAACCACCCCTGCCGCCATGATATTGCCGCGTTACAGCATTGCCGCCTCCACCATAAGCGGCGCAGGCAAGGGATTGTTTCTAGAAGAAAAAGTGGCCGCCGGACGCATCATTACCGCACCCGATACGATCGATCGCACCTGGCGCCACGACGAGCTGGACAGCGACCCCGAGCTGAAAGCCCAGATGTACGCTGCGGCACGCTGGTTCGAGGACCGCTACACCTTGTCGCCCGATTGGCCTGACGAGTGCTATATCAACCACAGTTTTACGCCCACCGGCCTGTGGCACCTGGGTTTTATCTTTGCGCTCAAGGATTTGCCTGTCGGTGCCGAAGTAACGGTCGACTACCGCCATCTACTGCCGCCGGGGCAGGAAGAAGACTTTATCGACACGGCTACTGGTGAGAAAATCATCGGCTTGTCCTGGCACGAAAGCTTGTCCTCGAGCACCCGGGCGCTTAGTGCGCTGCTGGACTCCGCCCACCCTCGTTGATCTGCGATGTCCGATATACCCACCCTCGAAACTCCGCGTCTGCGTCTCACGGCACTCACTGAGCGCCACTTCGACGACTACGCCGCCATGCTGGCGGACCCGGCCAATACGCGCTGGCTCGGCGATGGCGAGCCGCTCGACCGCACGACCGCCTGGCGTTCGCTGGCGATGCTGTTGGGTCACTGGCAACTGCGCGGCTTCGGCATGTGGGCGATCGAGCTCAAAGGCACGAACGAGTTCATCGGCCGCGCCGGCCTGATGCACCCGGAAGGCTGGCCCGACACCGAGCTCGGCTGGATGCTCAAGCCCGATCATCGTCACCATGGTTACGCAACGGAAGCGGGCCAGGCGATTCTCGATTACGCCTGGAACCACCTGCGACTGCAGCGCGTCATCAGCCTGGTACGCATCGGCAACGAAGCCTCCGACCGTGTCGCCGAACGCCTGGGCGGCGAGCATATCGAAGACATGGATTTCCACGGCAACTCCAACCACGTCTTCGCCTACTACACTCCCTGCCAGACACGGCGTGTTTCCTACGCATGAGTTTTGTCCGCCGTCTGGACACCGATGCGCTGCGCGAGCAGCCTTGGGCCAACGGCACGGGTAGTACGCTGTTGATCGACAGCGGCCCCGATCCGGATCAGTGGCAATGGCGCCTGAGCATGGCGCGCATCGAACGCGACGGCCCTTTTTCGACGCTGCCCGATACGCGGCGTGCATTTGTTCCGCTTGATGCCCCGATTCGTTTATGTTTTCAGGATGGCCGCGAACGCGAACTGCTTCGATTGAGCCTGATGACATTCGATGGCGGCGATGCGCCGCATGCCGAACTTATCGACGGCGCGACGCGTGCGTTCAACCTGATGCTGCGTGGCGATGCTCAGGCTCAGCTGATCGCGCGGCCGTTGAACGGTTCGATGTTGTTGCCAGCGCGCGCGAACTCACGCTGGTATGTGCATCTGCTTTCCGGGCGTGCGCAGTTGCATGTCGCGGGTGAGACGTATGCGCTGGATAGTGGCGATCATGTGTGGGCAGCGCCGGAGCCGGGGATGCGTGTGCAACTGGAAGGTGGCGGCGAAGTGATACTGGTCGAGTTGGGTGGTGTGGGCGTGTCTTCATAACCAAAAGCCCCCCTCACCCCAGCCCTCTCCCCCGGCAAAGCCAGGGGAGAGGGAGCAGTGCGAAATGTTGAGGCTCGCCTCGGTAGGCCCCCTCTCCCCTGGCTTTGCCGGGGGAGAGGGTTGGGGTGAGGGGGGCTCTTAGTTTCCAAACTCAACAACGATATCGTTCAACGGCAACTGCGAGCGCCGCGCCTCGGTGCCAGCAGCCTTCCAGGCATCCCCCATCCCGAACAACTGCCCTTCCGTTTCCGGACCGAGCAGATCGAAACGATCGAATACATAAGGGATGCCTTCGGAGCCCTCGAACGTCGCGGTATTCGCCAGCTGAAAATGCAGATGCGGCGCAGCCGAATTCCCGGACTGACCAAGACGCCCCAGCAACTGGCCCCGATGCACATGATCGCCGGGCTTGACCGCGGCGCTACCGCGTTGCAAATGGGCATAGCCGGCAAAGACGCCAGGCGCAATCTTCAACACGACATAGTTGCCGAACAAACCATCGGTGGTCAGCGCAACCGGCTCGGGCTGCGCTTCGAGCGGTTTGTGTTCGGGCTGATCGCTGCGCGTACTGACCACCACACCGTCGGCGACGGCAATCACCTCGGCACCATAACCGAACCAGTCGGCGTGACGACTCTGGTGGATGTCGGTGACCTTGTCGCTCATCGCTCGCCCGCGCGCATCCACACCGACCAGATCGATGGCGTATCGCTGCGGGATGGTCAGCTGTCCGTTGACAGCCACCAGGCTCCCCCAGTGATGCGATTGCGATGCGCCGGGACCTTCATGCGCCAGCCAACGACCGCTGCGCAAGGGCGGCCCGAGCACCATCGCCTTGGCCGAATTCACCTCCACCGATGCGCCGTCGAGCAATACCGGAGTCTTCTTGTCGGTCTCGAACATCATGCGGTGATGCAGGGTATGCGGTACGACTGCGCCTGCAGGCAAGGTGATCCACACAAAGACCACCGCGCGCTTGCCCGGCGCGATCGAAACAGGCGCGTGCTCTTCCGGAGCCGGCCGCACCCAGGACGCCAGTTGCTCGGCGGAAAGGCTAAGCAACGGTGTGCCGGCCTGGTCGCCGAAGACTTCCAGCCCCTCAGGCTTGAGCGGACCGGTATCGCCATAGAAGTTGGTGATGTGCAGCTCATACGCCAGATGCGTTGCGCCATCGCTGCCGACAAACGCGGTCGGCGCGAATGGTACGCGCGCCTCGACCGGTGCCAATGCATCCTGAGCATGTGCCAAAGAAAATACCGCGCCCAGAACCCACAACCATCCCAACGCCATCTTGCGCATCGTCACACCCGCATCCCCTCAAAGGCACACGCATGGTGCCCCAGGCACGCAGCTGATCACAGCTCCCCGGACAGTGACCAGTGCCGGGCGATGACCCGCGCTATAAACGACGGTAGATCACGTCCTGCAACGACGCATCGTCAAAGGCACTGCCGTTGGTCAGGTGACCATCGTACGGGCCGACCTTGCTCACACGGCTGCCATCACGGAATACGATCTGCAAGCCGTGCTCGGGCTCCCAATCGCAGTTGCATTCCAGCGACACATAAACCTGCTTGTCACCATAGGCCTGCCGGCTGACTATCGGCTCGTCACCGAGCTGCACATACGACCACACGTCATCCGGCGAGGCGATCTGCACATACGCCTCATCGCCGGGTGATGTATACGCGACCATGTCCTGGTAGTAAGCGAACACTTCCGACGAGGCTGCCTTCAGGACAGCCTCGTCGGCGGCGAGAAAGTTGGCGATGGTGCGATGAAAATCCTGCTTGTTGTCATCTTCGAGATAGCCGTCGACCACGATGCGGCACAACGCACCGCCGAGCACGGTGACCGGACGCTCGCTGCTCAGCCACCAACCCGTACCTTCGTCTTCCTCAATGACGCCAAGCCCAGGGATCTCCATTTCGCCGCTTCCTAGAACGAACGCCGACCCAACGAACGAGCGACTTCCGCCAGCGCGAACACACGCGCCGCCTGGGTCCACCCCGTCACCGCGGACAGCAACTGCACCAGCAGCACGCCACCGATCAGCCCGATCCAGCTTGCCGCGCTCCACTGGATGCGCAGCATTCCGAGCAACAAAATCAGACCGTAACCAATGGCGCTGATCAGCACATAGGTGAACAGCGTCGTCAGCGGACGCCGCAACAGCTGCATCACGCCCCGAACCAACGCGATCGTTGCCGAGCGCAACGACGGATCGGCGATATAGGCCGAGCGCGCCGAATCGACGATCGCGTGAACCAGCACGAACAACACGCCGATCAGCCAATAGACGCTGTGCTCCCATTGGTCGCCCTGCGATTTCAGCACCGCTTTCTCGTCGTGCTTATCGGCGAAATCCATGCCATGGCTTACCAGCCAGGCCGCGCCGGCATACAACAGCACCGACCACAGCAGCAGGCGGAACATTTTTCCGTACATGCTCAAGCCATTGTGCAGATGCTCGCCCATGCTCGGCGTACGGCCGGAGCGCCCTGCCCCGACGATCATGCCGTTGAGCCAGGGCGACAGCAAAAGCGTAACGACCGTGCCCGCTATCGCTGCCGCCTTCAACCCACCGCTGTGCTCGGAGACGATGTGCACGACATCGCCGGCCATCATGGCATCAAATTGCTTGGCCCAGGCATCGGCATGCACGGAGTGATCGAGCAGCTCGCTCAATGTCCCCCACACCGGCAAGGCAACCACCAGCGTTGGAATCAGCAAAAGCAGCAGCCAGATCAGCAACAGGCGCCACTGTACGGCGGTAAACAACGCGCGGAAGACCGCACCCATATCGACACGACGTGCATTGTTGTAGGCCATTACATCGTCACCAGGAAAGAGTAGAAGGCCTGCACCAATGCACTCACATCGGCACTCCAGCGTCGCGACGCGGCGCCATGACTGTCTTCCGTGCGGCTGTCGTTGAGCTTGTTATCGTCCAGATAGATCTTCTGCTCGGGATCGAGCTCGGCCGACACCACCTTCGATGGCTTGATAAAGGTAAAACGCGCCCATCGTCGATTGTCGTTCCAATGCACGTCTTCGCTGCTGCCATCGGCAAACTTCACACGCAACAGCTGCGGCACGGGCGCACCATCGCGCACCACCGTCACGATGCCGCGCCATGAGAACGGCCCGGCGCTGTCCTTTGCCTTCGGATGCGCATCGCTCCAGTCGTCACGCTGCTTGTCCACCTGCTTGTCCAGCGTCGCCTGATCGGCTTCGGTCCGCTGACCGCCTTTCACGTAGGTCCCCGGCTGCGGCAGCACTTCCTCGTTGTCGATCGCATCGACACGGTCGTCGATGCGCGCCGTACCGTAGACATACTGGTCGAATACCTGGTTGACCGTCTTTGCGTCGCCCGAGGTATCGATCAGCGCCTGGCGAAGATCCGCCGCCGACGGATGACGGAAGTGCCAACGCTTGTAGTACTCGCGAAAGCCACGCTCCATCACGTCATGGCCAAGGCGTTCTTCGAGATCGTGCATGGCCGTGGCCGTACGCGAATACACCGTGCCGTAGCTGGTGCTGGACAGGCGGTTCCAGCTGTTTTCGCCCAGCGGGTCGACCGGTTCGTTCAACCCGGCAAGGATGCGCTCCAGCACAAAGACATCGGACGAATAGTCCATGCCCAGCCAATGCATCCAATCGACCAGGGTCAGCACGCGCTGCTTGCGCTCACGCAGCATGCGCTGGTCCCAGTACTCGTTCAGGCCTTCGTCGAGCATGGGCTCTTCGAATTCGTTCGATGCGAGCAAGCCATAGAAATAGCCGTGGCCGAACTCATGGATCGTGACGAAGTCGAGCTCGTAGGTATCGGAGGTTTCCGGATTGACCTTGTCGTAGCCCTCCGCGGTAAAGAACGTGGGGTACTCCATGCCGCCCGCTTCGGTAGCGTTATAGGGCGGCACCACTGCGGTGACCGTGTGATACGGATAGGCCCCCAATGTACGCGAGAAGAAGCCGAGCGAATCGATCGATGCCTTCAGCACCGGCTGCGCACTGGCGACGTACTCGGGTGGATAGATCACCCGCACCGCCACCTTCGGACTGCCCGGCCCTTCATAGCTGCCGTCGAGGGTCTTGTAGCCCTTGGCCGCCACCCAGGCAAAGTCGTGCACATCGTCCTGCTTGAAGTGATAGGTCGACTTGCCGCCCTGCTGCAGCGGCTCGCCCTGCTGTTGCCCGACCGCGCCGACCGTGTAATCGGAGGGCACGGTCAGTTGCACGTCATAGCTGCCGAAGTCAGCGTAGAACTCGCTATTGAAATGGAACTCGTGCACGTTCCAGCGAACCTCGGTGGCACCGCGCTCGCCCGGCAATTCAAGCACGCCGATCTTGGGGAACCACTGGCCGACCAGGTTGAAGTCGCCGAAGTAACCGGTGCGCTCGATCACGCGCGGCAACTGGCTGAGAAAGCCGATGTCCAGGGTCAGCGTACCGCCGGCCGGCACCGGCTGCGCCAGATCGATGCGTGCGACCGTCTGGTCGGTCTCGGGACCGCCATCGGGATGGACGAACGACCACTTCAGCGTGTCGTTGCCCTGCTGCACCTGCTTCAGTTCGATCCAGCCCCATTCGCCTTTCTTCACCTGGGCCACGCCACGCGAACTGCCATGCGCGGTCAACAGGTCGCGTTCGGTGAAGAACGTGCTTTGCGCGTTCTGGAAGGCATTGAGATACAGATGCACATAGATGCTGCGCACTTCGCGATCGCTGCGATTGCGCCAGGTCAGCTGTTCCCTGCCTGTGATGGCATGCTTGGTTGCATCAAGCTCCGCATCGATACGGTAGGCGACCACCCGATCGGACAAGGTCGCTTCGGTGCCGCTACGCTCGCCGCCCCAGGCATTGGGCGCGCTCGGTGCGGCAACGGCGGCCGCATCGGCATGCACCAGCGGGATCTCTTTGGGCACCGAAGCCACGGTACTTGCCGCAGCGGGCAGCGATGCTGCCGGCGCAGGACCGGCCTGCTGCGCCCAGGCCATCGGACTGAGACCGACACCACAAACCCACGCTGCAATCAGACAACGTGCCCTGCCTTTCCCAATGACCATCTGTGCCTCCCCACGTGACAAGCCAGCGTGCGACAAGCGCATACGCGTGGCATAGGCCAAAGGTCACGGATAGCGTCGAAACTTACTGCGGACTAGTAAACGTCTCGGCGATATCGACCTTCCATACGCAGTTGCTCGACGGTCTCGGTACCAAGCACATCGACAAGCGACGCCTCTACGCCGGGCGCCATACCGGCGAGGCTGCCGCATACGTAGATGGCGGCGCCCGCATCGACCCAGCCATGCAAAGAAACCGCGCGCTCGCGCAGACGGTCTTGAACATAGACACGCTCAGGCCCAGCACGAGACCAGACCAGATCGAGCTGTTCGATCATGCCCGCGGCCTGCCATCGCTCGATCTCGTCCCGGTAGTAGTTGTCGTGTTCGGGCCGACGTTCGCCAAACAACAGCCAGTTGCGCCGATGCCCTGCCGCGACACGTGCCTTGAGCAACGCACGCAGTCCGGCTATGCCGGTGCCATTGCCGATCAGGATCATCGGCCGGGCGTCATCAGGAGCATGGAATGGGGGATTGCTGCGGATGCGCACAGCCATGTCGGCACCCAGCGCCGCGTGAACCGTCAGCCACGCCGAGCCCAGGCCGAGTTGGCCATCCTCGCGCCGCATCTGGCGCACCAACAGATGGATAGCGCCGTCCTCGGGCACCGACGCGATCGAATACTCGCGATGCGGCAGCAACTGCAAGTCATCGGCCACGCGTTGCATCGGGACTCCCACCACCTCGGCCATATCGGGCAGACGGCTTCGCGCAAGCAAGTCGGCAAAGCGAACCTCGCCATCGTCGCTGGCGACCAGCGCCTGGCCATCCAGACCGGCCTGCTCCAGCCAACGCGTGACATCATTGGCTCCGTGCTGCGGACCGATCTCGACCAGATCGCCCGCCTGCCAGCTCACCTCACCCTCGAGCGAATGCAATGCGAGGTGGAAGCAGGCCTCGCCGAGGCTGCCCGGATTCAGGTGCCGGCGTTCGACCAGTTGCCAGCGTCGATAGTGCGGGCGCTGCCAATCGGGCATGTCCAGCGTGCCGGTCAACAGCGAGAGATGATGCTGCCAATGACGTAGTGCGGACGGGTCGCCGTTATCCACCTGCACCGGATCGAACCATGCCTGCGCACCGCAAGCACGTAGCCAATGCTCCAGGCGCCGGCCGAAACCACAGAAATCGGCATAGTCGCTATCGCCTAGCGCCAGCAGGCCAAAACGCAGCCTCGACAAATCCACGGACCGGGCCATCGTCTGCCGCACAAAGCCTGCCGCAGCATCGGGCGCGTCGCCTTCGCCCGTCGTGCTGACAATAAACAGCACGCGTTCGGCGGTGGCGAGCATGGATGCATCAAGCTGCCCCAGCTCACACAGCCGGACGCGTGTGGATGCCGATTGCAGACTCTGCGCAGTCTGTCGAGCCAGTTCCGCGGCGAAACCGGTCTGGCTCGCATAAGCAAGAAGCGTCACAGCCCCTGCCGGCCCGGAGACATCTGCATGGCTTTCGGTCGATATCGCACGGCGGCGCCAAGCAACGAGCGCAACGAAACCGCACCACGCAGCTGCGCACAGCGATGCAGCAAACACTCGACGTTCGCCCGGCCATGTCCAGATCAGCTCACGCGCATGCCAGATCCACAGCACGACGATCAACATCGCCAGCGCCGTCAGCAGAATCAGATTACCGACGGCGACACGCTCTCGCCTGATCGCCGATGTACTCATGCCTGCAAGGCTGCGGCAAAAGCCGGTGTCAGGCGCGGCTCCAAACCGTCCTGCGCACGCAGCACAAACAGCACGGCGAGATCGCGGGCTTGCGCGTACGCAAGACCCCGATCCGGGCCGAGCAAGGTCATCGCCGTACCCAGTGGATCGGCCTGCAAGGCGCTCGGCGCGAGCACGCTGACTGACGCCACGGCATGTGGCACCGGCCGGCCGCTGCGTGCATTGATGTGATGCGAATACCGGCCATCGCCCTCGGCAAAACGGCGTCGGTAATCGCCGGAGGTCGCGATCGCCATGTCCTTCAATGCCAGCGTGCAGAAATAACGATCCGGCACATCGGGCATTTCGATGCCGACGCGCCAGCTCGAACCGTCCGGCTTGGAACCGTGCGCCTTCATCTCGCCGCCGACCTCGATCAACCAGGCGGTCACGCCCTGTACGGTCAGCCAGTCGCCGACGACATCCACCGCATAGCCCTTGGCGATCGAGGAAAGGTCGATATAGGCGCCACCCGGTTGCCTGATACGACGCGTCGTTGCATCACGCTCGATGCGCCACCAACCGATGCGCTCGCGTGCCGCGGCGATGACTTCGTCGGAGGGCACACTGTCTTGCGAGCCATCGGGGCCGAACCCCCAGGCATTGACCAGGGGCCCAACGGTAGGATCGTACGCACCGTCGGTATCGCGGGCGAGCTGGAGCGCGTGCTCGACAACATCGAAACACGCGCCCGACAGGGTGTGCCAACTACCTGCGGCCGCCGCATTGAAACGCGACAACTCCGAATCGCGCTTATAGGTGCTCATCGATGCATCGACGCGATCGAGTTCGGCCTGCACGCCCGATTGTATGGCGTGCGTTGGAAAGCCGGCCGCTGCGGCAAAACGCAGCGACCAGAACGTACCCATGGTCTGACCGCGCAGGCCATATACCTGCGCCGATGCATCGATCGTGGACATGACGCAGCGTTTACTCGGGCAGCACTTCCAGCGTCGCCGAATAGGACACGCGACGCTGCTTGGCCTGCTTGATCTGCGTATTCCCATCCTGTGCGCTGGCGTTGATCCAGTACATCCCCGCATGCGGCCAGGTGACGGTGAACTTGCCGTTCTTGTCGGTGCTCGTATTGATCTCTTCCGGCGCATTGCGATAACGCGTGGCGCCGGCGATCGCCGTCACTTTCAGGTCCGACGCGGGCTTGCCATCGAGCAACAGCTGGAACGTAGCCGCCTCGCCCGAGACCAGATCGTTCACCTGGGTCACCGGCACCAGCTCGATGCCATCGCCGGTCGGCCTGAGTGCGGTGTCGTTCGGTTTGCCATTGCTCACGAACGTCTCGACACGATTGCTCGATTCGGTCACGTCGATATTTTTCGCGCCGGCCGGCATTTCCCTGGCCATATCGGCAGCACTACCGCGCCAGCGTTTTTTCTCGCCGTTCAATTCGTACGTAGCGAAAGCACCGCTGTTGATCAAGGCGATCTTGTAAGTACCAGGCTGGGTCAGATGCACATCGAAGACGCTGCGATATTTGCCGGTGGATGCGTTCTCGGGTTTGGCGACCTGGCCGTCCGGTGCGGTAATGACCAGGCGATCGAGCGAACCCGGCATATGGTCGGCAAAGAACAGATCGTTCGATACTGCCGCATCGACTGTTACCCACGGATCGTCACCCGCCACATTGGTGGCCGAGGGCAGCAGCCACATCTTGTGTGCCTGCGCGGCCAACGGCAGCGACAAGGCCGTCACGATGGCGAGGTATTTCAAGGGACGCTTCAACATGCTCATTCTCCGTATCTCGATGCTCAGGGCGCCAGATCGAGCTTGACCGTGCCCAGCTCGACACTGCCCGACTTGTCCAGATGCTGTGCTGTAGTCACCGGCCATTCGAACGGCACGTGCACCACTTCGCGACCACCGGTTTCGCGCGCCGCCTCCACGACGAGGTCGTATTTACCGGCAGGCAGGTCGCCCAACGGCGCCTTGCCGCTCTGGAATTTCAGCGTCTGATCGCCTGCCGGACGGGTCGCACCCGATACGCCATCGACCGGCATCTGCTGGTCGCGGCCGCCATGACGCCACCACAGGCGCAATTCGGGCAGCCACTTGGTGCCGGCGCCTTCCTTGCTTTCTTTTTGTGCGTACCAGACGGCCAGCTGCGAAGCGATGGTCTTGTCGGCGCGCTCGATCCATACCGACACATACGGCCGGTGATACTCGGCCACGGTGAGTTGCGGAACGGTCACGGTGACGTTCATGTCGGCGGCCAGCGCCGGCGCGGCAAGCATCACGGCGGGAACGGAAATCAGCAGGCGGCGCATCGATAACCTCGTCAATGGATAAAGATCAGGGCAAGCAACAACGGCAGCAACAAACCGAACGCCACCAGCGGCCAGGTGGCGCCGCGTTGTGCGGCGTGCATTTTCAGAAGCAGCAGGCCGGTCACCGAAAAGATCACGCAGGCCAGCGCGAAGACATCGATAAACCATCCCCATGCCGAGCCGGCATTGCGGCCCTTGTGCAGGTCGTTCAAATAGGAAATCCAACCGCGGTCGGTACGCTCGTATTCGACCTTGCCACTTTCGCGGTCGATGCTGAGCCAGGCGTCGCCGCCCGGCCGCGGCATCGACACATAGAATTCGTCTTCGGACAGATCGCCACTGCGACCGGCCAGATCGACGTCCAGCGCGCCATGCACCCAGTCGGCAATGACTGCAGGCACAGCCACGCCCTTGCGTTCGTCATCGCCGGCGATGGCGTGCAACAGCGGCGCCGGCAGCTGCGCCTGACGATGCACGGTCCGGGGGCTGGCTTCGATCTGGCCCGCGTGATTCAAGGTGAACCCCGTGATGGCGAACAACAGCATGCCGATCAGGCAGAGCGCCGAGCTGATCCAGTGCCATTGATGCAGCTGCTTGAGCCAGAAAGCCCGGCCGGGAGTGCGCTGGATGGACGGCGTCGACAACGGGGATCCTCTATGAATACGAAACGCTAACCGAAAGGAAAACGACTACGGGGATGAAAACAATCGCAACCGCCCTGATCATCTATGCCGTGTTCGCCGTTCCCCTTAAGCTGGACGACGCCTCGCCAGCCTGGATTCGGCCGGCGATATCCGGCAGCATGTTGTCACAAATGAGAATCACTCGCAATTTTGCCCCGTGCGCCAGGACGACGCACGTCAACACAGTTATTAAGGAGGAAGCATGCGCATTCTGATAGCCGAGGACGATCCGGCCATTGCTGCCGGGGTCTGCGCCTCGCTGCGTCAGGGCGGCCATGCCGTCGACCATGTCGCCGATGGCGCCCGCGCCGACAGCGCCCTGCGTGACACCCCCTACGACCTGCTGGTGCTCGACCTGGGCCTGCCCGCCCTGGACGGCAGCGAAGTACTCCAGCGCTTGCGCCGGCGTGGTACCGGGTTGCCGGTCCTGGTCATCACCGCGCGCGAGGGCTTGCGCGAACGCGTGCGGGTACTGGATCTGGGTGCCGACGACTACCTGGTCAAACCCTTCGCGCTGGCCGAGTTCGAGGCACGCGTACGGGCGCTGCTGCGTCGCTACACCTCGCAAGGCGCACCCGAGCTGACGATCGGGCGCCTGCGCCTGGACCTGCCCGGTCACCGCGCCTGGGTCGACAATATTCCGCTGGAGCTCACCGCGCGCGAGTTCGGCCTGCTGGAGGCGCTGGCCGCCCGTCCCGATCGCGTCACCAGCCGTGCCCAGCTGGTCGAAGCACTGTGCAGCTGGGACGAGGAACTGACCGATAACGGCCTGGATATCGCCATCTACCGCCTGCGTCGCAAGCTCACCGACTCCGGCACACAAGTGCGCACGATTCGTGGTCTTGGCTATCTGCTCGAACAAGCCAAGGATGGCGCCGACGAAGGCGCCTCATGAACCGCGCGCGGCCATCGCAGCCCTGGCTTTACCGCAAGCTCACGCCCGATGGCCGGCAGAGCCTGCATCGGCGCTTGCTGTCGTTTCTGCTGGTGCCGTTGATGCTGATGCTGCTGGTGGAGAGCCTGGTCACCTATAGCGGCGCGTTGATCTATTCCAATCATGTGCACGACAGCGACCTGGCCGACAACGTTGGGACGTTGGCGGAGATGCTCAGCAAGCAGGACATGAACGACCAGATCTCCGAGCAGGCGCGGTTTCTGCTCGAGTACGATCCACAAGGTCACAATTATTTCAACGTCAGCAGCCAGAAGCACGGTTTACTCGCCGGCACCGAGACACTGCTTCCGCCCGCCGACATGACGTTGACCGTCGATAGCGAGCCACGGCTTTACAACCTCGTCATCGACCGTCACACGGTACGCGCGGCGACGGTACGTATTCCCAGCAGCCACGACCCGGGGGACCAGCTCACCCTGACCATCGGCGAAACGCTGCATGACCGCCATGAACGCGCCAAGGAAATCCTGCTGCTCAGCATCCCGGCGCAAGCGATGTTGATCGCCGGCGTCTTCGCGCTGGTGTGGTACGGCGTACGCATTGGCCTGCGCGTGCTCGACCCGTTGACCGAACGCCTGGCCGCACGCGAGCACGATCTGGCACCGATCGGCGATATCGATGTGCCGGTGGAGATCCTGCCGTTGACGCGCACCATCGACGGCCTGTTCGCACGCCTGCGCGGCACGCTTGCCTTGCAGGACCGCTTTATCGCCGATGCCGCACATCAATTGCGTACGCCGCTGGCGGGCCTGCGTGTACATGTGGAGCGTGCGCAAGGCGATCCCAGTCCGGCCACCGTGCGCGACGCGCTGGAACATATCCAGCGGCTGACGCATCGCGCCAGTCGCACCTCGACCCAGTTGCTGGCGTTGACGCGTGCGCAGTCACCTGAACACGAAACCCATCCGCTGGATCTCATCGACCTCAATCGCCTGATCCCCGACCTGCTCAGCCTGCGTGTGCACGAAGCGCTCGCCGCCGGGGTCGACCTGGGCTATGACAGCGCCAACGAACCGGTGTGGATCGATGGCGATCGCACCACCTTGCAGGAGCTGCTCGACAACCTGCTCGACAATTGCCTGCGCTATGCCGGCCGACGCAGCATCGTGACCGTCGCGGTCAGTCTGTCGAATGGACGGCCATCGCTGAGCATCGAAGACAATGGGCCGGGCGTACCGCCGGAATTTCTCGCACGCCTGGGTGAACGGTTCTTCCGCGTCCCGGGTAGCTGTGAAGAAGGCACGGGGCTTGGGCTGGCGATCGTGCAGCGTATTGCGGAACGGCATCGTGCGCAGGTGTTGTTCTTGCGGGGAAATGAAGGCGGGTTGCGTGTGGAGGTGGTGTTTCCGCCTGCGCGGACGGCTCGCAGGAATAGCTAGAGCTAGCTTGTTGCGGTGTGATCGCGACATCAGGGAACCTCGAAAGACTCCCCCTACTCGTCATTCCGGCGCAGGCCGGACAAGCGCTTGCGCGTAGAACGCCCGGAGGGCGGCCCCGAAGGGGCGAACGAAGTGAGTAACCCAGTGGCTTTGTGATCGGTTGTCGCGAGAGTTCGCACAAGTCAGCTGTATCGCGAAAACTGAAAACTGATGCCACTGGGTCCCGGCCTGCGCCGGGATGACGATAGGAAAATCTGAGGTCATGCGAGATTTCCTGAAATCGCGACCGTTCCCTCACGACACCTTGGCCGGTCGCCCAAGCACCAGCTTGATCAAAATCGGCAACACCAGCAATACCATCGGATACTGCAACAGCAGGCCAGCGATGATCGCGATAGCCAGCGGCTGCTGAATACCGGAGCCCGGGCCGATCGCAAACGCCAGCGGCAGCAGCGTCAGAACCGCCGCGAGGGTAGTCATGGTGATCGGACGCAAGCGATCCTGGCTGGCCAGCTGCAAGGCCTGCGCCGAATCCATCCGCTGTTCGAGCCAGACATATTCGGACACATAGAAAATCGCCATCTCCGTGCCCATGCCGATGATCATCGTCATGCCCATCATCGCCGTGATGTTGAGATCGACCTGACTGATCCACAGGGCGATGAACACCGCCGTGGAGGAAAGCAGCGAACAGCCGATCACCAGCGCGGCCAGCACGATGCGCTGGTAGAGAAACAGCAGCAGCACGAACTCCGCCACCAACGCCAGCGCAAACACCTTGCTCAGACCGACAAAGGCGATCTGCTGTTGTTGATAGAGACCACCCAGTTCATAGCGCACGCCATTGGCGAGCAACCCAGGCCGCGCCAGACGCTGCTGCACATCGGCCACCGCCGCGCTGATGCCACGCCCTTCGATGCGTGCGGTGACGGCCACCATCGGCTGCAGGTTTTCGCGAGCTATCTGCGGCTGGCCACTGACCGGAACGATCGACGCAACGCGTTTGAGCGGAAAGATATGGCCATCGGGCGCGCGAATCGGCAGCTCAGCCAGATCGGGAATACGCCAGCGCTCCGCGTCTGGCATGCGCACACGAACACCGATGCTCTTGTTCGCAGCAGGTAGCTGGGTCGCCACCACACCGCTCAACGCCTGATCGACCGCCTGGGTAATGTCGTCCGCGGTAACACCTTCGAAGGCGGCCTTGGCTGCATCGATATTGACGTTCAAAGCATCGCCGGCCAGCTGCAGGCCATTCTTGATATCGACCACGCCCGGGATATCGGCGATCGCCTTGGCGACCTTGTCGGCCTGGTCGCCGAGGCCGCTGGGATCGACCGCATAGAGTTTGATTTCGATCGGCTGCGGCACCGCTGTCAGATCGCCGATCAGGTCTTCCATCAACTGTGCCAGTTCGATATCCACGCCAGGCACGCCGCGCTCGATGCGCTGACGCACATCGCTCATCACTTCATCGGTAGCGCGGTCATGATCCGGCTTCAGGCGCACAAAGAAATCGCCGTGATAGGACTGCCCCAGATCGCCACCCAGGCCGGTGCCCAGGCGGCGCGAAAACGTCGCCACTTCGGGCGTATCGCGCAGGATGCTTTCGATCTGCGCGATCTGCCGCGAACTCTCCGGCAACGAGGTGCCGGGCTTGGTGTAGTAATCCATCACAAAGCCGCTCTCGTCCACCGAGGGCATGAAACCGGTCGCCACATGCGTGTAGCCGAGATAACCGAACACCAGCAACAGCGACAGAACAAGCGCCAGCCACAGCGGCGACGCCGACAGCTTCCGATAGATCCATCCATGTGTGCGCAGCAAGGGATGTCGCCCGTGCAAGCCGGGATCGTGCCAGCGCGTGAAATCCACCATCCGCCGCGCCAGCACCGGCACGATCAAGACAGTGATCGACCAGGAGACGATCAGCGCGCACGCCATGGTGATCGACAAGGCCTTGGAAAACGCGCCGGTCACGCCGTCGAGAAAACCCAGCGGTACGAATACGATCAAGGTCGCCAGACTGGAGCCCGACAAGGGGCGGATAAACTCCCTTGCCGCTGGGAGCACCGCGTCGACGCCACCACCTTCCCTGGCACCCGCGCGTCGCGCAATATGCTCGATCATCACGATCGCGTCGTCGATCACCAGCCCGACCGCTGCAGCCATGCCGCCCAGCGTCATGATGTTGAAGCTCATGCCCATCACATGCAGCAACAACACGGTGATGGCCAGGGTGGCCGGCACCACCAGCAAGGCGATGACGGTGATACGCAAGTTGCGCAAGAACACCAGCAGCACGACAGCGGCCAGAACGAGGCCAATGACGATCGCGTCGCGCACGCCGTCGGCCGACTCCACCACCAGTTCGCTCTGGTCGTACCAGTTCACCAGACGCACGCCGGGTGGCAGATGCAACTGCGTCAGACGCTGGCGCACCTGCGCGGCGACCTGCACGGCGTTGCCGTCCGGCTGCTCATAGACGTTGAACAACACCGCCGGCTTGCCGTCTTCGGCCACCTTGATCCACTGCGGTACATAGCCGTTGCGCACGGTAGCGACGTCGGACAGCTTCACTTGCCGGCCGGCCTCGCTCTTGACCACGACATTGCCGATCGCCTCCACGCCATGCAACGAGTGATCGGCGACGACAAGATAGAGTTTGTTGTGATCCTGCACGCGCCCAACGGCCTGCAGCACATTGGCCTTGTTCAAGGCGCTCACCAGATCGGCAAGACCAAGATCGTAGCTGGCCAGGCGATGCGGATCGGACTCGACCTGGATCTCCGCGGTTTCGCCGCCTTGCACGTCGACGCGCGCCAACCCGGGCACGGAAGCGAGCAACGGCACGATCTGATACTGCGCAAGGTCGCGCAATGCGACGGGCGACATCCTGTCCGCCTGCAGCGCATAAGAGATGATCGGAAATACGGTGGGATCCATCCGCCGCACACCATACGAACTACCGCTGGGCAGCGTCGGCAGCACTTTGGCAATGGCCGCATCGACCAACAGGGTCGACGCCGTCATATCGCGCCCCCAACCGAAGTCGATCGAAATCTGCGCCGAACCGCGCGTGGTCTCCGAACGCAGTCCGGCCACACCAGGCACGGTACGGATGGCTTCCTCCACCGGCCGCGTCAACAGCAGTGCGGTCTGGTCGGCCGGGCGATCGCCCGCATCCAGATCGACCACCACGCGCGGAAACGATACCTGCGGAAACAGACCGACCGGCAGACCGATCGCGGCGATCAGACCCGCGATCGCTAAGGCAAGCGTGACGATGACCAGCGTGCGCGCATGGCGTGACAACCATGACGCTGGGTTCATTGCGCAGCTCCCGCCGCCGCGACGTGCACGGCCATGCCATCATCGAGTTGCGTCGCGCCCACTGTTATCAAGGGACGCTTGGCATCGAGCGCTCCAGCGACCACGCTTTTCTCGCCCTGCTCGCCCAACACCTTGACCGGCACCCGTACTGCCTTATCGCCATCGACCTGATAGACCTGCCAGTCCTGGTCGTCGCCGACGAGCGCATCGCGTGGCACCAGCCAGCCTTGTTGCCGGCCAGTGACAATGTCGGCGCGAAAACCCGCACCACCGATGATCGGCTGGTCCGCTGCGATATCCACGTCGAGCTGATGGGTATGCGGATCGAGTGCTGTCGCCACACGCGTAACCTTGCCCGTGATCGGCTGCCCGCCGCCCAACGGGGTCAGTGTCGCGCTCTCGCCGGACGCAACCTTGCCCAATGCGTCGAGTTCGACACCCACGCGCACGATGACCCGTTCCGGCTGAGTCAACGCAAGCAACGCAGCGCCCGCTTGCAGAGCGTCGCCTTGGGCGACCGACACGCTTTCGACAACGCCGTCGAACGGTGCAGTGATGTTTATCGTCGGGCCGTCACCCTGCTGCTGGCGCAAAGCATCGAGATTCGTGCGCGCGTCGCTGGCTGCCTTGTTTGCCTGGTTGAGCTGGTCGCGCGTCGCCAATTGCTGAGCCAGCAGTTGCTCGGTGTGTACCCGTGCATCGTCGGCTACGCGTACCGCACTCTGCGCTTGCCGATAGGCCGCGACCGCCGCCGGGGTCAGGCTCAGCGTGAGCAAACGCTGGCCACGCTTGACCGCCAGTCCCTGAGAAACATCCAAACGCGTCACCACTCCTGCCACCTGTACGTTGAGTGTGGTTTTGGCGTCCGGTGCCGGTATCGCCATGCCGTACGCAGGTACGCTGTCGGGCAGGCTCGCCTGCGCCACCGGCACCGCCTGGACTTCGGCGCGCGCAGGCTCGGGCGCGGTGTCGGGCTGCTGCCCGCAACCGGCCAGAATCAGCACCCAGGGCAAGAAATAACAGCTACGACGGTTCACTCGGTCACCTCATGTGGCAGCGCGTCGGGCATGCCCGCGCCAAGCAGGGTGGCCAACGCCACCTGCCCTTCGTATTGGTTCTTTTCCAACGTGATCATCGCGGCCTGTCGGCTGGAAACGGCCGTTGCGACGTCCACGTAACTGCGCATGTCGATCAGCCCGGCGTGCCAGGCGCTATCGGCCTGCGCCATGCGATGCTCGGCATCGATATTCAGCGGGACCAGCGCTGTTCGCTGTGCATCGAGCTGCGCATGCTCGGCCAGCAAAGCCAGCACTTCGTCGCGCGAGGTCTGCAGGCGAATGGCATATTCATCGTGCAGTTGCTGCCGTGTGGCGCGCTCGATCGCGATGTTGCCCTGGTTGCGGTCGAAGATCGGCAAGTCGAAGGTGATCGCCGGACCGCCGTTACGCACACGACTATTGTCCTGCGACGCGCTGTAGCCGAACGACAGCGGTGGAAACTGCGCCAGGATCGCCGCACGCACCTGGGCTTCCTGTGCGCGATAACCCAGTTGCAGGGCGATCAGATCGGGACGTCGCTGTGCCAACGTCGCCGCTTGCTGGCGCACTTGATCCGCATCCAGCGGACCCAGGTCGATATGCGTTTGCAAGGGAATGACGGTGTCCGGCGCCACGCCCATCAACGCAGCCAACGCGTGGCGCTGCGACAACAACTGGCGCTGCAGATCGTCCAGCGCTGCACGCGCATCGGCAGCCGCGGCCAGATCGGGTGTGGCCGTGAGGTTCTCGCTATTGCCCTGCTCGATGCTGTGGCGCAGGCGTTCGCTGCGTTGCTCAAGTCGTTGCAGGGCAGCCTGCTGAACTTCAAGCAGGCGTTGATCTTCTACGATATCCACGACCAGCAAACGCGCCTTGCCGATCACCTGCCACTCTTCCCATAACAGTGTCGCATCGACCTCGGCGGCTTGGGCGCGCGCGGCTTCGCGGCGCGGCCGCAAGGTAATCAAGGACTGGATGTTTTCGCTGATGCCTGCCGTCCAGGCGGTGGCGTTGCCTACCCCGGAAATGAGGTATCCGGCGCTGCCGTTCAACGAGGGGTTGGGCAGCAGCGAGGCCTGCAGCATCTGCGCCTGGGCCACGGCGTGCTGTGCACGTGCCGTACGCAGATCCGGATTGTTGAGCAGGACCTGGCGCTCGACGTCCGCCATGCTCAACGGGCCAGCCGTCAATTGCCCGAGTTCGGCACTGGGAGCGGCCTGTTCGGGCAGCGGCAAGGGGCGATAAGTGGCACAGCCCGATAACAACGCCAGCGCGCCCCATCGCCATGCACGCGAGGCGCTTCGCCAAGCTGCTCTTGATCCGGTCGGTACCAACAAGGCGTGCCGCCTCCAGTGGAAACTAAGGACGCCACGATAGTAGCCGCGTCTTAGCATCGACTTTGCAACCGATGGCCCCCTCCCCCCAAATAACCCCCGTTTTCATCGTCGCCCCAGCGAAGGCCGGGATGACGGATAGGAGAGGTTTTAGGGATTTCCCGCAGCCGCGGCTTCACGGGGAATGGCCACACGAACACGCAAGCCATGACCAAACGGCGAATCGAGCAACTGGATCGTCGCCCCGTGCAACTGGGCGGCGCGCTGCACGATCGACAGCCCCAGCCCGTAGCCCTCGCCGCGGCTGCTGGACTCGCGATGAAAACGGGCAAAGACTTCCTCTCGACGCTCGGGGGGAATACCCGGACCGTCGTCGATCACGTCGATCCAGACATCCAGCGCTGTCTTCTCCATCGACAGCTGCACCTGACCACCCGCGGGCACATGTCGCAGCGCGTTCTCGATCAGGTTGCGCAGCAGTGCGCGCAGCGCGGTTTCGTCACCCTGCACGATCAGGTCGTCCGGCAACGGCAAGACGCTGAGCTCCACACCGCTGTCGGCGATCAAGGGCGCCATTTCCTCGATCACCGCGCTGGCGACGCTGGCCAGATCGATGCTTGTCCGCTGCGTTGCGCGCAGGCTCGATTCGAGTCGCGCCAGTGCCAGCAATTGCTCGGTGCGACGCGCCAGCGATACCAGACACTCCTGCGCACCCTGCAAGGCAGCACCTGCCTCGCCGGGGTCGCTGCTCGCCATGGCGTTTTCCAGATTGATCATGGTCGACGCCAACGGTGTACGCAGCTCATGAGCGACATCGGCGCTGAAGCGACGTTCGCGTTCGAGCGCGTCATCGAGTCGCGAAAGCTGGTCGTTCAACGCGGTCAGTACGGGCTGCAGCTCCTGCGGCGCGCGCGGCAGGAGCACCGGCGCATGGCTGCCGACTTCACGCGTCGACAACAGTTGAGCCAGCCGCGACAGCGGTCGCAGCCCGCGACGTATGGCCAGCCCTACCAATAGCGCCAGCAGCGGAAGGCCGATGATCAAGGGCACGCCATGCTCGATCAGCAGAGCCTGCGTGATGTCGTGCCGGCTGTCGTATCGTTCCGCCGCGCGAATGGTGACACCGTCGGGATTGCTCGCCAGCGTAAATACCCGCCATCGATAACCGGCATGGCGCACATCCTGAAAGCCGACTTCATGCGGTGCGGGCGGCAGCATCGTTGCAAGATTCGCCGTGGCCAGGATCATCTGGCCATGGGCATCGAATACCTGGAATCCCACCTCCGATTCGTAGGTATGCCCATACAACGTGACGGTGTTGGTATCGGCTGGCTTGATCGGCACCTGCACCATCTCGCCGTCCTTGCTGCGCAGCACATTCACGCCCGCATGCTCGATCAACACATCGAGCGTGCGCGCCGATTGTGCAAGACGTCCATCGGAAAGCTCGTCCACTTCCGATAGCGTGCGCTTGAAACTGAGAACGGCCAACGGCACCAGTACTGCCGCCAGCACGGCAATGATCAGCCAACGCAGCCGGGAGCTCAGGCTCGGCGCAGTCATTTGGGCTCCAGCGGAATCATGTAGCCGAAGCCACGGACGGTCTTGATCGTGTCGAAGCTGAGCTTGCGACGCAGCGCGTGAATCAGCACGTCCAGTGCGCCGGTGCCCACTTCGGTATCCAGGCCATAGAGCGAGTTTTCGAGGCTTTCGCGGCGCACGATGCGACCGGCACGCTCCATCAGTATCTGCAGCAGCGAAAATTCGCGCTTGGTCAGTTCCACCGGTTCGCCACGAAACGTCACCTGCAGCGTGCCCATATCCATGCCGATCGCCCCCACCTCGATGGTGTTGGCCGCCAGGCCCTGCGCTCGCCGTGCGAGCGAGCGGATACGCGCCGCCAGCTCGTCCAGATGGAACGGCTTGATCAGGTAATCGTCGGCGCCGGCATCCAGGCCTCGAACGCGCGCATCCAGGCCATCGCGTGCCGTCATCACGATGATCGGGGTTTTCACATGCATGCGGCGCGCCTCGACCAGCAGGTCAAAGCCGTCCTTGCCGGGCAGGCCAAGGTCCAGCAGTACCAGATCGGCGGTCTGGTCGCGCAATGCCAGGCTGGCTTCCTTGCCGTCACGGAACCAACTGACCGTATAGCTCAGGCGCGTCAAGGCGCGCTGGATCGCGGTTCCCAGCGGCACGTCGTCCTCTACTACCAAGATATGCATGCCCGGCGCCTTCGTGAGCCACCCCGGAATTATCCCGGGTGTCGCTTATAAAAACCTTAAAAGGCCTGCCCACAAAAAAGACACAAAAAAACGGCGACGCCCCGAAGGCGCCGCCGCTGTCACACTTCCCCTGCACGGGAAATTACGGACATAAAAAGACGGAGCGAGGCGAGCAGCGCACTCGCTCCGGAAACTTACATGGCCTTTTTCGCCTTGGTCAGCAGCTGATCGAGCAGCGCCATGGCCAGGTCGATTTCCTCGTGGCTGATATCCAGCGACGGGGCAAAGGTGATGACGTTCTTGTACCAACCGCCGACATCGAGCACCAGGCCGATCTTCTTGCCGTTGTGCTGCAGATCGCCGGCCAAGCCGATGTCGACCATCTTGTCGAGCAGTGCCTTGTTCGGCGTGAAGCCGTCGTCGGTGCAGATTTCCGCACGCAGCGCCAGACCGAGGCCATCGACGTCGCCGATTTCCTTGTGGCGCTTCTGCAGGTCCTTCAGGCCATCGAGGAAGTGGGCGCCCTTCTCGGCGACGGTCTTCTCGTAGTTCAGCTCGTAACCCATCTTGATCACTTCCAGACCCAGCGAGGTACCCAGCGGGTTGGAGTTGAAGGTCGAGTGGGTCGAACCCGGCGGGAAGATGGTCGGGTTGATCAGCTCTTCACGGGCCCACAGACCCGACAACGGGTTGAGACCGTTGGTCAGCGCCTTGCCGAAGACGATCGCATCCGGCGTCACGCCGAAGTGCTCGATCGACCACAGCTTGCCGGTACGCCAGAAACCCATCTGAATTTCGTCGACGACCATCAGGATGCCGTACTTGTCCAGCACCTTCTTCAGGTCCTTGAAGAAGTTCTTCGGCGGGATCACGTAACCGCCGGTGCCCTGGATCGGCTCGACGTAGAACGCGGCGTATTCGGCCTGATTGACCTTGGGGTCCCACACACCGTTGTATTCGGTTTCGAACAGGCGCTCGAACTGGCGCACGCAGGCGTCCGAATACTCTTCCGGCGTCATGCCCTTCGGGCGCCGGAACGGATACGGGAACGGGATGAACATGGCGCGCTCGCCGAAGTGGCCGAAGCGACGACGGTAGCGGTAGCTCGAGGTGATCGACGAAGCACCCAGCGTGCGGCCGTGATAACCGCCTTCGAAGGCGAACATCAGGCTCTTGCCGTTGGAGTAGTTACGCACCAGCTTGAGCGAGTCTTCGACCGCCTGCGCACCGCCGACATTGAAGTGCACGCGGCCCTTCAAGCCGAACTTTTCCTGCGCATCGACCGCGATCGTCTTGGCCAGCTGGATGCGGGTCTGATGCAGGTACTGGCTGGCGACCTGCGGCAGCACGTCGATCTGGCGCTTGAGCGTGTCGTTCAGGCGCTTGTTGCCGTAGCCGAAGTTGACCGCCGAGTACCACATCTGCAAATCGAGGAACGGCACGCCGGCCGTGTCGTACATGTAGCTGCCCTCGCCGTGGCGGAAGATCTTGGGCGGGTCCACATAATGCACGGTGTCGCCGAACGAGCTGTACTGGGCTTCGTCAGCAAGCAGCTGCGCGTCGTCGATCACGACGTCCGCGTTCTTGTCGTAAACATTCATCGAGAGAAATCCGGATTTTTCAGGTTCAGGCGAAAGGGGGACTTAGCGGATCGCAGCCGTGGCGACCGCAGGGACGACGTATTCGGTGAGGCTGCCATCGAGCAACTTGGGCAACAGCTCCAAGGCATCTTCGAAGCCGGTGATCGGCACGTAGGGAATGCCGGCGTGGCGGCAATGCTCGATCAGGCGATGCTTGGCAAAAACAAAATCGACGCGGTCGGCGGCGCAGAAGTCGGACGCACCGTCACCGATCAGAAGGGTCTTGTGGCCACCCTGGCGGGCCTGCTCGACACAGGCGCACTTGCAGGTGCCGCTGCGGCAACCTTCGGCCTGGAAGGGCGAGGTCAGCTGCCATTGACGCTGCGGCGTGGCGGGCGCCAGGTGATTGGCGGCCAGCGGCAGGTCATCCAGACCGTAACGCCCCAGGATCTGGTGAATGGCGTAATCGAGACCGTCGCTGACCACGCGGATCGGCGTGTTCAATTCGCGCGCCTTGGCGACGAAATCCGGGAAGGCATGATCGATCCACAACGTGGACAGATGCTTGTCCAGCTCAACCCGGGTCATGTCGAGCAAGTCAACCTGTCCGGTCATGCACTCACGCGAACCGATCTTGCCCGCACGCCAATCCCGCTCCAGCGTCTCCCAACCGGGACGGCCGAAACGATCCAGCAGCGAGTCGATCACGTCTTCGACGGAGATGGTGCCATCGAAATCGCAGAGGATTTTCCACGCAGTCACGCACGCCACTCCAACGTTAAGGTTGGCGCATCTTGGGTGTACCCCCCTTTCGGCCCCCTTTCTTTTGCCGCCGCTGCCTTTTTTATTCATAAATGATTGCGATAATCCCGGCCGCACTAAGGACGCCGTCAAGGTTCAGCGGTTATGCTTCTCCTCTGCCTGAAGCCCTCAGGGGCTGGCGGCAGATGCCGGTTGGGTCCGGCCGACCTCGCCTCGGGCGACGGATACCGGCTGGGAACTCACGGCAACCCTCGTCATCTGATGGCTTTCCTCGTCGCAGGCCTCGGGAGTTTCGCCCTGTTTCCGTTCAAGCTGCACTCATTGTTCGGCGCCGCCCCCCGGCGATGGCTCCCGCCTGGCGGATCGCCATGGTTGCTGTGCATGGGCCTGGTGCTGCTGGCGGGCTGCTCCGCCGCCCCCCTGCCCGCACTGAAACCGTCCGTACCCGATGCCTGGCGCAATATGCCGGCCGATGCGCGCCCCGCGCAGGCCGACCTGCGCGAATGGTGGAAAGCGCTGGGCGATCCGGAGCTGGATACCCTGATCGACCGCGCCTTGCAGAACAACCTGGATCTGGCTCAGGCAGCGGAGCGCCTGCGCGCCGCGCGAATCTTGAACGGCCATAGCCACGACAGCTACCTGCCGTCGCTGAGCCTGCGCACCAATGACGTGATCGACCCGGATACCAGCGCGTCGTTCTTCGTGGTCGGTTTCGATGCGCTATGGGAACTCCCGCTTTTCGGGACCTGGAAAAACGCCGGTCGCGTTGCCCAGAGCCAGGAAAACCAGGCCGCCGCCGCCATGCGTGGCGCGCGCGTCTCCCTGGTGGCCGAGGTCACGCGACGCTGGGTCGAACTGCGCTCAGCCCAACAGCAGATGCGCACACTGACCGCGATGCGCGACGCGCAACAAGAAAAAGTGCGCCTGCTTGGCGTACGTGAACAGTTGAAGCTGAGCCCTCCGGCCGAGGTGGCGCGCGCCCAAGCCGAACTGGCACGTGCCCAGGCGGCCCTGGCCGAACCGCAGCAAGCCATCAATAACAGCGCACAGCAGCTGGCGGTGTTGCTTGGCCAGAACGAACCCGACGACGCGTGGCTGCAACCGGGGCCGCAGCCGCAACTGGGCGACTGGCAAGTCACCAAGGCGCCCGGCGACCTGCTGCGCACCCGGCCGGAAATCGCCGCCGCCGAGGCCGAAGTGCTGCGCACAGCGGGCGAGGCAGGCCTGAGCCATGCCGACGTCCTGCCGCATATCGGCATCGGCACGTCGCTGCAATGGTCCACCAACATCGCACGCAACCATCGCGTGCATACAGGCGAAGGCATTTTTTCGGTTGGCCCGGTGATCGACATGCCGCTGTTCGATTGGGGCCAACGGTTGGCTACCGCCCACGCCAAGGATCATCAGCTGCAGGCAGCCGTGCTGGCCTATCGCCAGGCGGTGTTGCAGGGCGTGGCCGAAGTGGAAATGGCGATGGGCGATCTGGAACAGTTGCGCGGTCGCGAACAGTTCTCGCAGTCGGCGCTGGATTCCCTGGATCAGAGCACCGCCGCCGCGCAGAAACGTACCGAACTGCAACTGAGCAGCACACTCGATCTGCAGGACAGCGTGCTCGAACAACAGCGTGCCCAGCTCGATCTGATCAGTGCCCGGGCCGCACGCGATCTTGCCTATGTCTCGCTTTATAAAGCGCTCGGTGGAGCGCCGATCGCCGCCGACAAACCACACGACAAGCATGCGGCGGGAAAGAACTGATGGTCGCTCTCGCGCGCAAGACGCTGGTCTACGAATGGCGCCGCTTTCTGCCCGCCATCCTCGCCGTGTGCTTCGCCGGGTTGCTGCAGTTGCTGCAGGCCGCCCTAGTGCTGGGCATTTTCGGCAGCGCCAGCGTCTATATCACCGGATCGTCGGCCGACCTTTGGGCCGGTTATCCGGGTACGCAGAGCGTCAACCTGGGCCGATCGATCGATACCGACGTGGAAATGCGCTTGCTGATGGATCCGGCGATAAGCCGCGTCGAGCCGTTCCATTGGGTCGATGCCGACTGGCGCGGCCCCAGCGACAACGGTGGCGTATCGGTATTCGTATCGGGCATCGATCCGCGCCCGGACGGCCTGATGTTTTCGCAAGCGCTATCGCCCGAGCTGCGGCAACGCTTGAACGAACCCAATGCGGTGGTCGTCGATCGCGCCGATCTGAGCAGCCTGGGCGTCAACGTCGGCGACAGCGCCATCATTAACGGTCGCCGCGTGCAGGTCGTTGGCGTGGGCTCCGGCTTGCGCGCACTCGGCGGCGTCAATGTGGTGGCTTCGCTCGCTACCGCACGTGACCTGGACACCGATTCGGCCAATGTCGGTCGCATGACCTACTTCGTCGCCAAGCTGCATAACCCGGCCGATGCGCGCGTGGTGGCCAAGCGCTTGCGCGGGGCCACCAGTTTCGGTCCGTACGAGGTATGGACGGCCAAGAATTTCGCACGCCGCTCGAAGATGTACTGGATGCTGGACACCGGCGCCGGTGCCGCCGTGCTGTTTCTGGCGGGTATCGTGTTCCTGGTCGGCGCGGTGATCACCAGCCAGACACTGGTCGCGGCCGTGGTCGGCTCGGTGCGCGAATACGCCACGCTCAATGCATTAGGCGTGGGTGTGGGCGCATTGCGCAAGGTCGTACTCGAACAGGCGTTCTGGGTCGGTGCGCTGGGCCTGCTTGGCAGCCTCATATTGGGTGGCGTGCTGTTTCTGCTGGCGCGCAGCTACAGCGTGCCGGTGGCCTTTTCGTTTGCCGCGATCATCGCCTGCGTCGTGCTGATTCTTGGCCTGGCCATCGTTTCGGGTCTCGCCGCGATGCGCAGCCTGCGCCGTGCCGATCCGGCCACCTTGTTGAGATAAGCGATGTCGAGCCAGCCATCCATTCCGTCGACATCGCTGCAAGCGCGCAGCGTGAGCAAGGCTTTCACCAACGGAAAGCTCCGTTCGGCCGTGCTGCAGGACCTCAGCCTCGATGTAGGCGCAGGCGAGCTGACCCTGATTTCCGGCCCGTCCGGTTGCGGCAAGAGCACCCTGCTCTCGATCCTGAGCGGCCTGCAACGGCCCGACCAGGGCGGCGTCAGCGCGCTCGGTCAGGACCTGGGCGAATTGAATACGCGTGAGCTCGAGCGTTTCCGCCTGCATCACACCGGCTTCGTGTTTCAGGGCTTCAATCTGTTCCCAGCCCTGAATGCACTGGAACAGGTCGCGCTACCGCTGAGCTATCTGGGCCTGTCCGATGCCGAGGCTCGCCGCCGGGCGGCCGAATCACTCGAAGAGGTCGGCCTGGGCCCGCGCATGGAGCTGCGCCCGTCCGAGCTCTCCGGTGGCGAGAAACAACGCGTGGCGATCGCGCGCGCGCTGGCCAAGGAGCCGGAGCTGCTGTTCGCCGACGAGCCGACCAGCGCGCTGGATGCCGCCAACGGCCAGATCGTCATCGACATACTGCATCGCATCGCCCGCACGCACGGCACCACGGTGCTCTGCGTCACGCATGATCCACGCCTGGTCGGCCACGCTGACCGCGTTCTGACCATGGAGGATGGCCGCATATTGAGCGATCATCGGCCAGCCATCGCGACCGGCACCGCCGGCGACGATATCGAGGAACCTTCTACATGAGTTCGCGCTTGTTTTACCCGTCGCTGCTGTTGATCGCAGCCGCCAGCCTGGCGGCCTGCTCGGGCAGGGACTCGAACCAGACCACGGCACAGGCCGCCGCGCCGGCCTACCAAGCCGTTGCGCGCGGTCGTGTCGACATCGAGGGCGGTCTGCTGCGCCTTGCCATGCCGCGCGATGGCGTAGTGGCCGAGATCAAGGTGCACGAGGGCGACAACGTACACAAAGGCCAGTTGCTCGCTCGACTGGATACGCAGCCGGCGCAGTTGGCCATCGACGCCGCGCAGGCCGAGCAACAACAGGCACAAGCTCAGGCGACCTTGCTGCAGACACGCATCAAGGCCGCACAACAGCGCGCACAACGCCTGGCCAGTGCCGCGGCTGCCGGAGCGGCCGATGGCCAGAGCGCGGACGACGCGCGCCAGGCCGCCGACCAGTTGCAGGGTGAGCTGGAAAATACCCGCGCTGCAGCCACGTTGGCGGCACAGAAACTCGCGGCCGCACGCTATGAGCTGACCCAGCGCAGCCTCAACGCGCCGGTGGACGGCCAGATCGTCAGCCGTACGATCCAGCCTGGCGCGACCGTATCTACGTCCTCGGGCCCCGCCTTCGTGCTGCTTCCCGATGCCCCGCGAATCGTGCGCGCCGAACTCAACGAGTCCTTCGTCGGCGTCGTCCATGAAGGCATGCAGGCCGAGGTCATTGAAGACGGCGGCAGCGGTGGCACGCCACTGCATGCACGCGTGCTTCGCATCGGCGCCGTGTTCGGCGCCAGCACCCTGGAAGAGGACCCCATGGTTCGCTCGACCACGCGCTCGGTGGAATGCGTGCTGGTGTTCGACCAGGCCCCGCCGGCGTCGTTGCGCATCGGACAACGTGTGCTCGTGCGCTTCCCCGCCAACAGCAAGGCAGGAACGCCCGCATCGTGATACCGCAACATCGGCCGGCGCTCGCGTTGCTGGCGCTTTGCATGCTCGGATTGACCGGCATGCCATCGCTTGCACACGCCGATAACGAGCCGACCGGTGATTTCACCAATTACGTCGGCGCCGGTGTGATGCGCATGCCCGGATGGATAGGCTCGGACAACCACCGCGATCAATTGGCGCCGTTTATCCAGGTGACGGTGGATAAGAACATCACCTTGTCCACGTCCGACGGGCTCACCGTCGATTTCATCCACCGCGACGGCTGGCAAGGCGGTTTTTACGGCAATTACATGTGGGGCCGCAGCCACGAAGATCTGGGCCCGCGCCTGGCCGGCATCGTCGACTCGCTGTCGCCGCGGCTCAATGCGGGCGGCTATATCGAATATCACCCGAACGACATCGTGAATTTCGGCGCCACGCTCAGTCACGATACCGAAGGTGCCGGTGCCTATCTCAACCTCTATGTCGACAGCGGATTGCCGCCGTTGTGGGGGATCGAGGAGTCCATACAGTTGCAATGGCAGGCGATGAATGCACCGGCCATGCGCCGTTTCTTCGGCGTCACCGCAACCCAGGCGGCACAATTGGGCACTTACGCCTGGAACCCGAGCGCCGGCAATCAACAGATCGAGCTGGAATACGATGCATTGATCCCGGTAACCCGGCGCACGGCCGTATTGCTATCGGTGGATTACGCGCGCCTGCTTGGTGATGCCGCCGACAGCCCCCTGGTGAAGCGCTTCGGCTCGGCCAACCAGGTGACTACGTCGCTGGGTTTCGTCTATCGCTTTTGATGGCAGGTGAACGCAAGCATGTAACGAGCTAGGGCAGCCGGCACGACATGAAGCTTAGATTTGCTCATCAACTACGCGCCGTTGCCGCTCTATCGGTCGTCATCTATCACTATTGGGGCATTTTCTTCTCCCCTGTCATACGCTCGATCGTGGGAACGCCTGCGAGCTTTGTGCCGGTACCACCTGGGTATACACGACATGTGCTGTCGCCCCCATTCGGTGAATTCTTCTACGGCGTTTTCGGCGTCGCCGTCTTTTTTATGATCAGCGGGCTTGTCATCCCGATCAGCTTGAGAAGCCTGTCGACGGGCAAGTTCCTGATACGGCGATTCTTCCGCATCTATCCCGTCTACTGGTTTTGCCTGTTGATAAGCATCGGCATGTACGTCCTTTGCTCATGGTACTGGTCGACGCCATTATCCGATCGCATCAGTTGGCCGTTTCTGCTGAAGAACCTGACACTCCTTCATAGCGCAACGGGCATCCCATCGCTGGATTTCGTCTGCTGGTCGCTGGCCGTGGAAATCAAGTTCTACGCGATCGTTGCCCTGATCTTCTTCATAGGCAGGCAAGCGCACCAGGTCATGATGACCTCGACGGCTTTTCTTGCCTTGTGTTGTATCGGCGCTTATTTCGCCACGCACGGATCCGGCCAGGAGGCTTTCTTTTCGTACCTGGTCTCGGACATGAGGTATATGACGCTCATGTTCCTCGGCTGCCTGTTCTACTACGTACTCTACGGCGAGCTGAGCGCAAGGGCTGCGCTGGGTTATGGCGTCATCATCTACGCCCTGTTCGTCACGATCAATGCGTTCTATGAGAATGCATTCTTCGGCCCGTTGGTGAAGAACTATAGCTATGCGCTGATTCTGTTCTGGGCCTGTTATCTACTAAGAGATAGCTTCAGGGACAACAAGGTTCTCGACTTCCTGGCCGACATCAGCTTTCCGCTCTACCTGGTTCACTCGATGATCGGGTACGTCGCCATGCCGATCCTGATCGACAAGGGTATGTCCTATACGTTCGCATGGATGGTCAGCGTTGGCCTGGCCATGCTCGTCGCCTTCCTTGTGCATCGATATGTCGAAGTCCCCGTCAACGCATTCGGCAAGAAGGTGTCGGACTTTCGTAGATCCGTGGCGCTCGACACTTTGTAGGAGCGGCATCAGCCGCGACTGAAAAGAACCCCGGCATAACCTCAGTTTTTGTCGTCATCCCGGCGAAGGCCGGGAGCCATTCCTCAGTTATCGCTCGTCAGGCAGCATGCGGCAAGCATCTACGCTGAGTAATGGATTCCGGCCTTCGCCGGAATGACGAATAGGAAAGGTTTTTGGAAGCTCCTTTACGCCGCTCCCAAACAGATCAGCCACGATCATCCTTGGTCCAGATTCCACCGTGCTCTTCACGCACCGGAAAACACGCCACCGGTTCATACGCAGGCGGACAAGTCACTTCACCATTGCGCAAGTCAAAACGCGCCCCATGCCGCGGGCATTCGACCTCGAAACCTTGCAACGGACCACCGGCAAGCTCCCCACCATCGTGGGTACAGACGTCTTCGATAGCGTAGAGATCGCCATCGATATTGTAGACCGCGATAGCGACATCGCCATCCCACACCACCTTGAACTCGCCCGGCAGCAATTCGCTGCGCGTACCGACATAGATCCAGTCGTTCATGCAGCCACCGTCAACAACTTGGACAGCACGACAAAACGCAGGTCGTCGCGGCGCGGTATGCCGAAACGCTCCTGGCCATAGGGAAACGGCTCATGCTCGCCGGTCAGTCGATAGCCGCGCCGCTCATACCATTGAATCAATTCATCGCGCTGTTCGATCACCGTCATGCGCATCGCTTCGCAACCCCAGACCTCACGTGCGAATCGCTCGGCCTCAGCCAGTACAGCCTTGCCGATACCGGCACCTTGCAGCGTCGGAACCACAGCGAACATGCCGAAGTAGCCGGCCCGCTCTTGCCGCTCCAGCTGGCAGCAAGCCTGTAACGCGCCGTTACTTTCGGCAAGCAGCACCATGCTGTCGGGCGCCTCGATAATGGCCGCCACAGCTGGCGGATCGGTGCGCTGACCGTCGAGCAGATGCGATTCGGTGGTCCAGCCGCGCAGGCCCGATTCGCCGCGATAGGCGGATTCGACCAGGGGCACGATGGCAGGGACATCGGCCACGACGGCCGGTCGGAAGCTGAGTGTAATGGCGTGTGACATGGCCACATGATAACCGCGTAGCGCAACGCAGCAATGACCTTCGACACTGTCGGCCATGGTCCCCCGCTGCCTAGCCTGCCCTGATTTGCCTGCGCGTGGGGCTCGGGCAATCCGGACAGATCTCAAAGTGGGAGCACACATGAAAAAGAGCCTTCTCAAGCCGCTGGCCTTCGCGGTGACCTTAAGCCTTTGCGGCGTCGCCGCAGCCGCGACGGACACATTCAACATCCAGGATCTGAACAGCAAGATCGATCCCTGCTCCGACTTCAACGGCTTCGTCAACGCCAAGTGGGTCGCGGCCAACCCGATCCCTGCCGATCGCACGCGCTGGGGTTCGTTCGACGCTCTGCGCGAAGACAGCCTCAAGGCGCAGCGAATCATTGTGGAAGCGGCGGCCAAGAGCGCCGCGGATGCCAAGGCAGGGTCGATCGAACAGAAGATCGGCTATCTGTACGCCACCGGCATGAACGAAGCGGCCATCGACAAAGCCGGCTTCGATCCGATCAAGCCGCAGCTGGCGCGCATCGCCGCACTGAAAACCCCGGCGGATATCGCAACCTATATCAGCGATACCTACGCCCAAGGCACGCCGGTGCTGTTCCGCTTCGGCGGCAACGCCGACTTCAAGGATTCGGACAAGCAGATCGCCTATGCCGGCCAGGGCGGCCTGGGCTTGCCCACTCCCGATTACTACACCAAGCCCGACTACGAAAAGATCCGTGTCGCCTATGTCGCACATATCGCCAAGCTCCTGCAATTGACCGGCGTGTCGGCTGCCGACGCAAAGACGCAGGCCGATGCGGCCATGAAATTCGAAACCCGCCTGGCAGCTGTCTCGTTGCCGCCGACCGAGATGCGCAAGCCGGAAAACCGCTATCACTTCATCAGCATCGCCGATGCCGACAAGGTGACGCCGCATTTCGACTGGGCCACGTTCTTCAAGACGCAGCATGCAGACGTTACCGACGGCTTCTCGCTGTCGCAGCCGGCGTTCTTCGGCGAAGTGGACAAGATGCTTACCGATGTACCGGCGGCCCAATGGCAGGCCTATCTGCGCTTCCACGCGATCAATAATGCCGCAGCCTATCTGTCCAAGCCGTTCCAGCAGGAAGACTTCGCCTTCAACAAGAGCACCTTGAATGGCCAGAAGGAAATGGAAGTGCGCTGGAAAATTTCGCTGGCCACGGTCAACGAGAGCATGGGCATGGCGCTCGGCGAGCTCTATGTCGCGAAGAACTTCTCGCCCGATTCCAAGCAGCGCGCCGAGCAACTGGTGAACAACCTGCGCGCCGCCTATAAGTCGCGCATCGAGAACCTGGAATGGATGAGCGCAGCAACCAAGCAGAAGGCGCTGGAAAAATGGGCGACCTTCGTACCGAAGATCGGCTACCCGGACAAGTGGCGCGACTGGAGCGGCCTGCAGCTGACGCCGGACAACTACTTTGCCAACGTCCACGCCGCCGACAAGTTCAACTACGATTATATGGTCGGCAAGATCGGCAAGCCGGTCGACCGCACTGAGTGGGGCATGACGCCGCAAACGGTCAACGCCTATTACAACTCGCAGAAGAACGAGATTGTCTTCCCTGCCGCCATCCTGCAGCCGCCGTTCTTCTCGGCGACCGCCGACGATGCACTCAACTACGGCGGCATCGGCGCGGTGATTGGCCATGAAATGGGCCATGGCTATGACGACCAGGGCAGCAAGTTCGACGCCAAGGGCAATAACGTCAACTGGTGGACCGATGCCGATCGCAAGGCGTTCGAGGAACGCACCGCCAAGCTGGCCGCTCAGTTCAACGGTTATGAGGCGTTGCCCGGCAAGTTCGTCAACGGCCAGCTGACCATGGGCGAGAACATCGGCGATCTGGGCGGCCTCAACGCAGCCTACGACGCCTTGCAGATGGCGTTGAAGAACAATCCGAAAGAAGCGAACGAGAAGATCGACGGCTACACGCAGGACCAGCGCTTCTTTCTCAACTGGGCGCGCGTATGGCGCGGCAATATCCGTCCCGAAGCGCAGCTCACCTCGCTCAACACCGATCCGCACGCACCGGCGCAGTTCCGCGCTATCGGTGCGCCGTCGAACATGGCCGCTTTCGCGCAGGCGTTCCAGTGCAAGGCCGGCTCGAACATGGTCCGCGCCAGCGATAAGCAGGTAAAGATCTGGTAAGGCCCGATACGCAGGCGGCGCTCGCCGCCTGCGTATTACCAGCTATCGGACGAACCGCCGCCACCCGAATCGCCACCGTCGCCGGAAAAACTCGAATCCGACGATGAGCCCGATGACGACGACCAGTCGCTGGACGAGCTCGAACTGCTCCAACTCGAACTGTCGCTACTGGACGACGATCTCGAGCCCGTAGACGTCCACGCACCGACCCAAAGCATGACCTGCCAGAGCGAAGGCGGCCAATCGGTGAGGTGATTCGATGCAAACGCCTTCCTTACCATGCCCTTGCGCGTAAAAGCCTTGCGCATGTTTTGCCGGCGCATCGCATAGACGCCCATCAGGCAAGCCAATAAGGCTGCCAGAGCCCAATACCACGGCCAAAGCACGAACAGAAAAATACTGCACAACGGCGTGACCCACAGCGTGGCCAGGCCGCCGCCGCTGGCGGCCATCAGGCTGAAAATCACCGTAAGCACCATCAAGAAAATAGATACCCATATCGGCACGCTGTCCTTGTGTGGCGTGCTTTCGGGCGTACCCGTGACCGTTGCACCGGCAAGCACGCCCAGCACGGCATCGACGCCGGCATTGATGCCGCCCGCGTAATCGCCTTTTGCAAACAATGGATGCATCTGCTCGCGCAGAATCAGCGAGCTGGTCACATCGGTCAGATCGCCTTCGAGGCCATAACCGACTTCGATACGTGCACGCCGATCCTTGACCGCAAGAACGATCAACACGCCGTTATCGACACCCTTGTGTCCGAGCCGCCATTGATGGAACGCCGCGTTGGCGTAGCTCTCGATATCCTGGCCGGCAAGGTCGGCCACAGTCAGCACGACGACCTGATTGCCGGCGCGTTGTTCTTCCGCAGCGAGCTTGGCTTCCAGTGCGGACGTATTGCCCAGCACGCCAGCGTAGTCATTGACGCGTCCGCGCAGCTCCGGGACGTCCTGCGCCCCAGCGGAAGCCGGAAGCATCCATGCGCAAAAAACCAACAATGCCAGCCATCGGGCCAACCCGGCCCGGCCCAAAGCTTGCCGCATAAAGACCTCCCCAGACGCCATCCCTGTCGTGGCAGGTTCGACTTTAGCCCAATTCCCTCGGCTTTTCTGGAGGAGCGACTTCAGTCACGACCCGCAGCCTCTTATTCAAAGCAACAGCTTGCGCACCTTCAGCAAGGCCGTGATGAACGCATCGATTTCTTCACGCGTGTTGTAGAACGCCAGCGATGCACGCAAAGTCGCGGGAACGCCGTAGAACTGCATCAACGGATGGGCACAGTGATGGCCCGACCGTACGGCAACGCCTTCCAGGTCCAGCAGGGTTGCCAGGTCGGTCGCCTGGGCGCCATCGATCAGGAACGAGATCACCGGTTCCTTGTCCTTGGCTTCGCCAATGATGCGCAAGCCGGGGATATCGCGCAGACGCTCCGTCGCATACGAAAGCAAGCGATCTTCCCAGGCACGGATCGCGTCGAACCCAATGGACTGGTAGTAGTCCATCGCCGCCGACAATCCGGCGAAGCCCGCGATATTGGGCGTGCCCGCTTCGAACTTGTGCGGAGGCTCGGCAAACGTGGTGCCGCTGAAACTCACCTCGCGAATCATCTCGCCACCGCCAAAAAATGGCGGCATCGCCTGCAGGTGTTCGCGCTTGGCCCACAGTGCGCCCGTGCCGGTAGGCCCAAGCATCTTGTGCCCGGTAATCGCATAGAAATCGCAGCCGAGCGCCTGCACGTCCACCGGGCGATGCGGCACGGCCTGCGAGCCGTCGACCAGCAGCGGAATACCGCGCTTTTTGCACTCGCGCGCGATCTCGCGCACCGGGTTGACCGTACCGAGCACATTGGACACGTGCGCAACGCAGGCCAGTTTTACGTCCGGCGTCAGCAGCTTGATGAATTCTTCGAGGATCAGCTCGCCATGCTGGTCGATCGGCGCCGCCTTGACGGTGGCCCCGCTGCGCGCGGCGACCAGCTGCCAAGGCACGATATTGGCGTGATGCTCCATGACGGTGGTGAGGATCACATCGCCTGGCTTCAGCCGCGGCAACGCGAAACTATAGGCCACCAGATTGATCGACTGCGTCGTACCGGAGGTCAGCACGATATCGTTGCGTGAGCCGGCGTTGATAAAACGCGCCAGACCATCGCGAGCGCTCTCATACGCTGCCGTTGCCTCTTCGCCAAGCTGATGCACGGCGCGCGCCACGTTGGCATTGTGCTCGCGATAGTGCCGGTCCACCGCCTCGATCACCGACACCGGCTTCTGGCTGGTATTGGCATTGTCGAAATACACCAACGGCTTGCCGTGCACGGTGCGCTTGAGCAGCGGAAAGTCCGCGCGAATACGTTCGACGTCGAAAGCGGTGGCTAGCTGGGCTTGAGCATTCATGAAGGGACTCGCTGGCCGCTCAGGCGACCTGATCGACTGGCAACTGCAGGAGCAGCAGCTGTGAAATATGATCGCGCAGGGTTTCGTTCGGCATCGATGCGAACACCGCGCGGCAAAAGGCCGCCGTCAGCAGGCTGCGCGCCTCGGCCAAGGGAATACCGCGCGAACGCAGGTAAAACAGCGAACGCTCGTCGAGCTGGCCGACTGTGGCGCCGTGCGCGGCCTTGACCTCGTCGGCGTAGATTTCCAGCTCCGGCTTGGTATCGATTTCGGCTTGCGAAGACAGCAGGAGATTCTTGTTGCTCAGGCTGGCATCGCTACCGTCGGCACCCTCGGCGACCAGGATCGCGCCACGGAACACTCCGCGCGAACGCTCGTCGGCGACGCCACGCCAGATCGATTCCGATGCCGAGTTCAAGGCATCGTGTCGGATCGACAGCTGCGTATCCACGTGTTGCCGGCCACGCAAGGCGAACACGCCACGCGTATCCAGACGCGCGTTATCGCCCTTGATGGTCGCATGCAGATCATGGCGCACCAAGGCGCCGCCCAACTCCACGACATTAAGCGTCGCATGAGCGGCCACGCCCAGTTGCACACTGGTACGGCGGATCAGGGAGGCATCGGTGGCTGCCTGCTGCAACAGCGTCATATCGAGCCTGGCCCGTTCGCCCAACACGATATCGGCGACCGAGGTAGCCAGTTGCTGTGCGTCACCGAAGCCCAGGTGGTGCTCGACAAGGCTGAGCTCGGCACCGTCACCTAACGCAATGACATGGCGTAGATGCCAGGCCGCTTGTTCGGCGAAAGCACCTATGAAACTGAAATGGACAGGCTGTTCGATAACGGCACCGGCAGCGACACGCAGCACCACGCCTTCCTGCGCGTACGCCGCGTTGAGCTGCGCAAAGGCATCAGCCGCCTCGCGATAGCGATGACCGAGTGCAAAACGCAACGGCTCGTCGTCCTGCGCCAACGCGCGCGACAGCGGCAATACTTCCAGGCCATCGGGCAGGTTATCGAGTTGCGACAGGTCTTCGCGAAACACGCCATTGACGAAGACCAGGCGCGGTCCGGCAACACCCGGCAGCGAGAGCGCCGCAACATCGATATCACGTGTCGAGGCCTGCGCATCGCCCTGTACAAAGCGGCGCTGCCCCAGCGCGCGCAGTGCCGTGTATTTCCAGGCTTCGTTACGGCTATCGGGCAGTCCGGTGGCACTCAAGGCGTCGAGATTTTCGCGCCGGATGGCATCGAGCCATGCCGCGCCTTGCGGCAGCGGCGCATCGAGCAGCGACTCCAGCAACGGCGGGCGGGCCGGCTGCTGACTCATGCCTGCGCTCCGGCTGGCTCACGCTCGGCAATCCAGGCGTAACCGTGTTCTTCCAGCTTCAGTGCCAGCGACTTGTCGCCGCTTTCGATAATGCGGCCATCGGCCAGCACATGCACGAAATCCGGCTGCACGTAATCGAGCAGACGCTGGTAATGGGTAATCATCAGGAAGGCACGGTCGGGCGAACGCAGCGCGTTGACGCCTTGCGACACCTGCTTGAGCGCGTCGATATCCAGGCCCGAGTCGGTTTCGTCCAGAATCGCCAGCTTCGGCTCGAGCACGGCCATCTGGAAAATCTCGTTGCGCTTTTTCTCGCCGCCGGAGAAGCCTTCATTCACGGCGCGATGCAGCAGCTCGCCGGAAATCTGCATCACTTTCAGTTTCTCGCGCACCAGCTTAAGGAACTGCATGGAGTCGAGCTCCTGCTCGCCACGCTGCTTGCGCTGTGCGTTCAGGGCCGCGCGCAGGAAATAGGTATTGTTGACGCCGGGAATTTCTACCGGGTACTGGAACGCGAGAAACACACCCGCGGCCGCACGGTCTTCCGGATCGAGCGCCAACAGATCGCGACCTTCGAACATCACCGAACCCTGCGTCACTTCATAGCCGTCGCGGCCGGACAATACATTGCCCAGGGTCGACTTGCCGGCGCCGTTCGGACCCATGATGGCGTGCACCTCGCCCGGGTTCACGGTAAGGCTCAGGCCCTTGAGGATGTCCTTGCCCTCGACACGGGCGTGCAGGTTTTCGATCTTCAACATGTCTTCAAATCCGCAATGAATGTGTGGAGGGCGAACGGCGGCTTAGCCGACCGCACCTTCCAGCGAAATTTCCAGCAGCTTCTTGGCCTCCACGGCGAACTCCATCGGCAGTTCGCGGAACACCTGTTTGCAGAAGCCGTCGACGATCATCGATACAGCGTCTTCTTCGCCGATGCCGCGCGCGCGGCAGTAGAACAGCTGATCATCGGAGATCTTCGAGGTCGTGGCCTCGTGCTCGACGATCGCGGTCGGGTTCTTCACTTCCATATACGGGAAGGTGTGGGCACCGCAGCGCTTGCCGATCAACAGCGAATCGCACTGCGTGTAGTTGCGCGCACCTTCTGCACCCTTCTCCACTTTCACCAGCCCGCGATACGCATTGGAACTGCGGCCCGCGCTGATGCCCTTGGAGACGATCTTCGACTTGGTGTTCTTGCCGATGTGGATCATCTTGGTACCGGTGTCGGCCTGCTGACGATGATGCGTCAGCGCCACCGAATAGAACTCGCCCACCGAGCGATCACCGCGCAGCACGCAGCTGGGGTATTTCCAGGTGATCGCCGAACCGGTTTCGACCTGGGTCCAGGAGATCTTGGAATCGTCACCGCGGCAATCGCCGCGCTTGGTGACGAAGTTGTAAATGCCACCGCGACCTTCTTCGTCGCCCGGGTACCAGTTCTGCACGGTGGAATATTTGATCTGCGCCTTTTCCAGCGTGACCAGTTCGACCACCGCCGCATGCAGCTGATTCTCGTCGCGCATCGGCGCGGTGCAGCCTTCGAGATAGGACACGTAAGCGGCGTCCTCGGCAATGATCAGCGTGCGCTCGAACTGCCCGGTGTGGCCGGCGTTGATACGGAAATAAGTCGACAGTTCCATCGGGCAACGCACGCCCTTGGGAATGAACACGAAGGAGCCATCGGAGAACACAGCCGAGTTCAACGCGGCGAAATAGTTGTCGCCTACCGGCACCACACTGCCGAGGTACTGCCGCACCAGCTCGGGATGCTCGCGAATCGCCTCGCTCATCGAGCAGAAGATCACGCCGACCTCGGCCAGCTCCTTGCGGAACGTCGTGCCCACGGACACCGAGTCGAACACCGCATCGACGGCGACACCGGCGAGCTTGGCGCGCTCGTGCAGCGGCACGCCGAGCTTGTCGTAAGCTTCGAGCAGTTTCGGGTCGACGTCGGCGAGCGACTTCGGGCGATTCTTCGGCGAGGCGTAATAGCTGATCGCCTGGAAGTCGATCGCGCCGATCTTCAGCTTGGCCCAATGCGGCTCCGGCATGGTCAACCAATGGCGGTACGCCTTCAGGCGCCACTCGGTCATCCACTCCGGCTCCTGCTTGAGCGCGGACAACTGGCGCACGATGTCTTCGGACAGTCCCGGCGGCAGGCTGTCGGTTTCGATATCCGTGACGAAACCGGCCTCATAGCGGCGACCGAGCGCCGAAGCGACTTCGGCGTTATCGCGTAGCAAGGTGTTTTCGCTGGTTTCGATGCTCATGATGCGGTGGTGCCCTTTCGTTCATTGGCATGCTGTGCATCGGCATGGCCGATGGAAAGCGCGATGGGTTGCGGTGGCGTCAGCATGTCGGCAAGGCTCATCGCCTTGAGCGCGCGCTCGACCACATGGTTGACCTGTTGCCAGCTGCCGCGCACGGAACATTGCGGCGCGCGTTCGCATTGGCCTTCGGCCATGCTGCATTCGGTCATGCCGATGGGTCCTTCCATCGCCTCGACGATCTGCGCGAGGGAAATCTCTCCAGCCGGTCGCGCCAGGCGATAGCCGCCGTTGACGCCACGAAAGGACTCCACCAGCCCGGCATGCCCAAGCGCCTTGAGCAGCTTGCTCACCGTCGGCAGTTCCAGCCGTGCTTCGTCGGCGATCTGCGCGGTGCTGAGTACGTCGTCCGGGTGTGCGGCCATGCAGGTCATCACCACCGTGGCGTAATCGGTTAGGCGGCTGACGCGGAGCATGGCGGCTGGGGAGCACCTGTTGAATCGGGACTAAAATGGTACTGATTTAAGCCCCCAGGGTCAATGTGCCGCATTGCACCGCAAGCGCCCGGCCGAGCCGCCAGCTTGCCCCAAAACCGCGCAAAGCGCTAAACAGCGTATCCCTAAGTTATTGAATCAATTAAGACCAGAGGCGTACCTTGTCCTGGCACGCATCCTGCTGCGCTGCGACAGAGTTCCCTTGAGAGGATGCGGGATGAAGTGGATCACAGCGATCATCAAACCATTCACCCTCGATGACGTGCGCCAGGCACTGACCGAGGTCGGCATCTCCGGCATGACAGTGACCGAGGTCAAGGGCTTTGGCCGCCAGCATGGCCATACCGAGCTCTACCGCGGGGCCGAGTACGTCGTCGACTTTCTACCCAAACTGAAAGTGGAAATCGCTGTCGCCGACGAACAGCTCGAGCACGCCATCGAAGCGATCACTACGGCGGCACGTACCGGCAAGATCGGGGACGGCAAGATCTTCGTGAGCGAACTGGAGCAGGCCATCCGTATCCGCACGCAGGAGGTCGACGTCGATGCGCTTTGAGGTGAAGCGGGGAATGGTGGATGGGGAACGGGGAACGGCGCGGTGGTCGCGTGTTGTGGCACTCGCGTTGATCGTAGCCGGAAGTCTGGTAGCCACTTCGGCGTTTGCTCAGGCCACGCCGGCGCCCGTGCTCAGTGCCGGTGATACGGCGTGGATGCTTACGGCGACCATGCTGGTGTTGTTGATGACGATTCCGGGGTTGGCGCTATTTTATGGCGGCATGGTGCGGGCGAAGAATCTGTTGTCGGTATTGATGCAGTGTTTCGCCATCACGGCGCTGGTGACCGTGTTGTGGCTGGTTTACGGTTACTCGGTTGCTTTCAGCACGCAGGGCATGCAAGCGCATGTGACCAATGTGCATTCGATCATCGGCGGCTTCGATCGGATCATGCTGGCCGGCCTGAAACCGGACACGCTTTACCAGACCGTACCCGAAGCGGTCTTCGTGATGTTCCAGCTCACCTTCGCGATCATCACGCCGGCGCTGATCATCGGTGCGTTCGCCGAACGCATGAAGTTCAGTGCGCTGCTGTGGTTCAGTGGCTTGTGGCTGACCATCGTGTATCTGCCGATGGCGCATATGGTGTGGAGCGGCCCGGGCTCGCTGCTCGGCGATCTGGGCGTGCTCGATTTCGCCGGCGGCACGGTGGTGCATATCAACGCCGGTATTGCGGGCCTGGTGGCCTGTCTGGTGATCGGCAAGCGCCGGGGTTATCCGCATACGCCGATGCCGCCGCACAACCTCGGCTATACGGTGGTCGGCGCGAGCCTGCTGTGGCTTGGCTGGTTTGGCTTCAATGCCGGTTCGGCGGTAGCCGCCAACGGCAGCGCCGGTATGGCGATGCTGGTGACACAGATCGCCACCGCCGCCGCCGCCCTTGGCTGGCTCGCCGCCGAATGGATCATGCATGGACGTCCCAGCGTGCTGGGCATTGTATCGGGCGCCGTTGCCGGCCTGGTGGCGGTAACGCCGGCGGCGGGTACGGCAGGTCCTGGCGGCGCGCTCGCGCTGGGCGGTGCGGCCGGCGTGCTGTGCTTTTTCACCGCGACCCGGCTCAAGCACAAGCTTGGCTATGACGACTCGCTCGATGTCTTCGGCGTGCATGCGGTGGCGGGCATTCTCGGTGGCATTCTCACCGGTCCACTGGCCGCACCCGTGCTTGGCGGCTTCGGCACGGTCACCGAGTTGGGCACGCAGCTATGGATTCAGACCAAGGGCGTCATGTTCACCATCGCGTGGAGTGCGGTACTGAGCTATGTGATCCTGAAGCTGCTCGACCTCACGCTCGGCCTGCGTGTCGATGACGAACAGGAACAGGTTGGCCTGGATCTCTCGCTGCATGAGGAGAAGGCTTACAACCTTTCCTGATGGGTGCCTCGGGAAGCCTCCCCTAGTCGTCATCCCGGCGCAGGCCGGGACCCAGTGGCTTCGGTTTCTGGTTGTCGCGATGGAGCGGAATCTTGTTGGCTTTCGCGACAATCAATCACAAAGTCACTGGGTCCCGGCCTGCGCCGGGATGACGATCATAAAAACTGAGGCGATTCTAAGCCCTCCCTATCGGCCTTTCTTTTTAGCGTCGCGAGCGGCGCTGCTCAATCCAGTCATACAAGACCGGCAACAGCACCAGAGTTAGCAAGGTCGACGTGATCAAGCCGCCCACTACTACCGTGGCCAACGGTCGCTGAGTTTCCGCGCCGACGCCGCTGGACAACAACATCGGTACCAGGCCGAGAATCGCCACGCTGGCCGTCATCAGCACAGGTCGCAAACGTAACGCCGTACCGCGCATCACCGCATCGCGCACGGACAAGCCTTTCGCACGCTGTTCGTTCAAGAAACTGATCAGCACGATGCCGTTCAACATCGCCACACCGAATACGGCGATAAAACCGATCGCCGAGGGTACGGAGAGATACTGCCCGGTCATGGCCAGCGCGACGATACCGCCGATCGTGGCGAAGGGCACATTGGCCAGAATCAAGGCCGCATACTTCACCGAGTTGAACGCGGTGTACAGCAGGATAAAGATAAAGAGGATCGTTGCCGGCACGATCAAAGCGAGCCGCTTCAAGGCGCGCTGCTGGTTTTCGAACGCGCCGCCCCACTCCGTGTAGTAGCCGGTGGGAAGTTTTATCTTCTGCGCGATCGCCGCGTTCGCATCCCGCACGAAGCCATCGATATCGCGGCCGCGCACGTCCATCTGGATCACTGCATAGCGCTGCAACTGTTCGCGTCGAATAAACGAGTAACCCTCGGCATCGTCGACCTCCGCCACTTGCGACAGCTGCACGATCGCACCGCTGGCCGAGCGAATCGGAATACGCTCGATCGCACGCAACGACGCCTTGTCCGCATCATCGAGGCGTACGGCGATATCGAAACGCTTCACGCCGTCGATCAGACTGCTGATCGGCTCGCCGCCGATACCGTTCTTGACTACCGTGAGCACGTCGTCGGCGTTCAGGCCGTAGCGCGCCAAGGCGTCGCGGTCGACACGAATGCGGATCTGCGGCTTGCCGATATTGGCCTCCAGCGCCAGATCCGCGGCACCGGGAATACCGGCCAGCACGTCCTTGAGCTGCGCACTCAGCCGATCGAGCTCGCCAAGGTCGTCGCCGTAAAGCTTCAGCGCCAGCGTGGCACGTACACCGGAGATAAGCTCCTCGATACGCATCTGAATCGGCTGGGTATAACCGACCACCGCCGTGGGCAAGGCATCGCTCAACGTCTTCTGCATGTCCGCCTCGATGCTTTCGAGCGTCTGGCCCTTTCGCCATTGCGCCTTGGGCTTGAGCGGCGTGTAGACCTCCATGTAGTTCACGTCGGCGGTTTCACCCTTTTCCGCCCGGCCGATCATCGCCAGGGTAGTTTCCACCTCGGGAAACTTTTGCCGGATGCGTTCAGCGACACGCTTCGAAATATCGATCGACTCATCGAGCGACGCCGATGGAATCGACGTGATGCGCCACATGATCGCGCCCTCCTTCAAGTTCGGCATGAACTCCTTGCCGAGGAAGGGAAACAACGCCACGCTGCCGAGCAGAGCTGCACCCGCCATGGCCAGCACCCAGGTACGTCTGCGTAAGGACCAGGACAACACCGCCTCGTAGCGGCGCTTCAGGAAAGCCACCAAGCGTGTGTCCTTTTCCTCCTTGGGCTTGAGCACCAGAGCCGCCAGCACTGGGATCAACGTCAGCGCCAATAAGAGCGAGCCGGCCATCGCGAAGCTGATATTGAAGGCCATCGGCTTGAACATCTTGCCTTCCAGCCCCTGCAGGCCGAACAGCGGCAGGAACACCACGATGATGATCATGATCGCGAAGGCGATCGGGTTGGCTACTTCCCGCGCGGCCTCCAATACCGCAGCGCTACGGTTGACCGGCATGCCGCGAGACTTTTGCTCGGCCATGATGCGGAAGGCGTTCTCCACCATGACCACCGCACCGTCGACCATCATGCCGATACCGATCGCCAGGCCCGCCAACGACATCAGATTGGCCGACAGTCCCGCCATGTCCATGCAGATGAACGCGATCAACATCGCCAGCGGCAAGGCGACGACCACCACCAGCGCACTACGCCATTCGCCCAGAAACAGAAAAAGCACTAGCGCCACGAGGATCGAGCCCTCAATCAGTGCACGCACCGCGGTGCCCACGGCCTGATTCACCAGCTCGGTGCGTTCGTAGACCGGCTTGATCCGTACACCATCGGGCAAAGCCTGCTTGACCGTGTCCAGCTTGACCTTGACTGCATCGACAACGCTCTTGGCGTTTTCGCCGATCCGCGCCAGCGCCTGCCCCATGACAACCTCCTTGCCGTCACGGGTTACCGCACCCGTACGGGGCGCACCGGCTTCGACAATCGTCGCCACATCGCGCACGTAGGCCGGCGTGCCGTCCTCGGTCTTGAGGACGATCTGGCCCAGGTCTGCTGCATTCCTGACCAGCCCGAGTCCACGCACCAGATACTGCTCACGTCCGACGTCGACAAAGTTGCCGCCGACCTGGGCATTGTTTGCCTGCAGCGCATCGATCACGTCCTTGAAGCCCAGCTTGTGCGCGATCAATTTCATTGGATCGATCCGCACCTGGTACTGCTTCTCCTGCCCACCCCACGATGTGACATCGTCGACGCCCGGTGCGGTGCGAAGCATCAACCGGATCGACCAGTCCTGCAGCGTACGCAGATCCATATCGCTGGGCGCTTGCGCCAGCGCATCGTCGGCGCGCTCCACGGTGTACCAGAACACCTGTCCAAGCCCGGACGTATTGGGCCCCATCTCGGGCTTGCCGTAACCGGCAGGCAGGCGATCGCCGACTTGTTGCAGACGCTCGTTGACCAACTGACGCGCGAAATATATGTCCATATCGTCGTCGAAGTACACCGCGACATACGACAGGCCGAACAGACTCACGGAGCGAATTTCGTGCACCTTGGGCAAGCCGGCGAGCGCCGACTCCACCGGCGTCGTCAACAGCGATTCCACATCTTCGGCGGCCAGACCGGCCGCTTCCGTGTAGATGTTGACCTGCACCGGCGTAACGTCAGGGAAGGCATCGATGGGCAACCGTCCAAGCGCGCGATAACCCAGAAAACCGACCACCAGGAAAAGGATCAGCACCAGTACCTTGTAGCGAAGGGATACGTCGACAAGTCGCTGCAGCATCACTCTTCTCCCAGCTGCGAACGCAACATGCGCGCCTTGAGTACAAAGGCACCTTTACTCACGTAAGCCACACCAGGTTTCAGACCCTGTTTGATTTCCACCCAGCCGTCACGGTTTTCGCCGACGGCAACAGGGGCGGGTTCAAACTGACCTTCGCCTTTCATGACGAAGATCGTTGCCTGGTTTTGCACCATCACGATGGCATCGGCAGGCACTGCAACAGCCCGGCTTGGCGAACCGGTCGAAAGCCGTGCATCCACCAACTCGCCGGGATGCAGAAGGTCGCGGCTATTGTCGACCTGGATCCGAACAGGCACGGTACGCGTGCGCTCGTCGGTCTGATGCGCTCGCTGCACCACCTTGCCGGGCAAGCTCGTGCCGTGCACAAGAATCCGCGCACTTCCACCCGCACTGACGCTACCGGCATCGGCCGGCGACAACTGCGCATCGACCCAGACCGAGTCCTCCTTCACCAGGGTGAACAAGGTTCGGCCGGGCTCGACCCGCTCGCCCACCAGAAACTGATCGGTGGTGATGCGGCCATCGGTCGGCGCAAGCAAGGCATAGCTGCCATCCGCACGCGCAGAGCCGGCGCGCAATACGCCGGCGATCTGCGCATCGGAGAGGCCGTACGCACGCAGTTTGGCGCGCGCCTGATCGCGCTGAACCTTGACTTCGGTATAACGCCGCCCGGATACCGCCTGAGCCCCCAACGAGGCGACGCGCTGCCAATCCTGCTCGGCAACAATCAGCGCCCCCTGCGTCTCGGCCACCTGCACACTCGACAGCATCACCAGCGGCTGCCCCGCCTTGACGACATCGCCCAGCCGGACCTTGCGCGCCAGCACCATCGAATCGATGCGTGGCGATACCAGCTCGGTCGAGTACGCATCGGCTTTGACTTCGCCCGGTGCTTTAAGCTCTTCGGTCAGTTCGCGCACGGTGGCGCGATCGACGACGATACCGGCATCGCTGATGGCTCGCGCATCGAGACTGAGTGGATGATTGGCCTCTTGCGCCATCAAGGGCGTGATGCCGAGCATCACCATGACCAGCCAGGCCAGCCGACTCTTCTTTAGAAAATTATTCATTGCCCGGTTCCTCGGTACGGCCGTCAACCCAATCGGTCAAACGACCGGCGGCGGAGAGATAGTCGAACCAGGCCTGCCAGACCTGGCTTTGCAGCTCGAGCGCCGACAGCGCCGTATCGACGCTCTGTTTGAGCTGTACGAGATAGTCGGAAGTACCGATTTCGCCGGCGCGCCAGAGCTTCTCCAGCAACGCGACGCGGTCGCCAAATGCAGCGGCACGTCCTTGCCCGAAAGCATTCGCCGCATCGCGCAGCGCGTCGTAACGAGCCTGGCTTTCCTGCAAGGAGGCGCGAGTTGTCCATTGCCTTGCACGCACGCCGGCCGTAGCCGCATCGGCCTGTGCACGGGCAGCATCGATCTCGGCGCGTCCGGTATTGAGAATCGGCAAGGGGATCGACACGCTGATGCCGATCACCCGATCGTTCATCGGCCCCGCGCGCACCTGGCCGCCGGTAAGACTGACTGTCGGATCGGGCCGGCGTGCGCGCTGTGCCACCTGGATGCTTGCTTCGGCACTCGCTTGCATCGCCCGGGCCTGTAGCAATTCCGGCCGGCGATCGAGCGGCAGCGGCGTTATCGCCACGGATGCGGGCGGCAGGCTCTGCTCGAGAGCGACCGGTTGCGTGGGCGTTTCGCCAATAAGCGCCAGCAATGCAGCACGCGCTGAAGCCTCGTTGGCTTGTAACGTCGCCAGCTGGATTTGCGCTTCGCCGAGCGCAAGCGCGGCCAAATCCCGCTCCGGGCTGCTGATGTCGCCGATCTTCAAGCGCTGTGCGGCCAGAGTATCGAAACGCTGCATCAATGCGACGCGCCGTTGACCCAGTTCACGTTGTTGCTCGGCAAGCGTGGCCGCTGACCAGGCTTTCAACCAGCGCGCTGCCACATCCCTGCGCAAGAGGTCATAGCTCGCCTGGCTCGCTGTCAGTTCTGCCAGCCCTTGTTCGGTGCGCGCTTTGCGCTTACCCGAAACATCCAAGCTCAGGCTGATACCAGCGGTACGCCGATTGACGTCGGCGTTCTCCGCCTCGAAAGCCACGGAGGGGTTATAGAGCGGTTGAGCCGCCGCCCGTGCACGTGCGCTGGCTGCCTCGAGATCGGCACGTGCAGCCTGTACTTCGGGGTTGCTATCCCATAGCGAATGGATGGCGTCCCGCAGGGACGGCGTAGTAGCGCTCGCTGCCATGGCATGCAGCAAGCAGGCGACCCCGATAAGGGCCGCTCGACAGATGGACATGAAACTTTCTCCTGAGAAACGGTCGAAAGCACGCCCTTGCATAAAGGGCGCGCAGGGACGGACGTTCTCAGGCGATAGGTGGGCGCAGTTCGGTGCCCGTCATGGCGGGCACAAAGCCGGGCGATGTCACCGGCACATGAAAAGAAGCAGGCATCGCCTGCACCGACAGCGCCACGCTCATCGGTAGCGCGATCGAATGAGCGCAGGAGCAATGGCAACCGGCGCCTTCGCCCAACAAACAATCGTCGAGGCTGCCGGAGACAGCAGCCGAAGCATTATCCAGCACCAGCGCTGTCGTCCCCATCGCGGCCATATCCGCGGCAAGTCGGGCATTGGGACCATCGGCGAGGCACAAGGTGCCGCTGGCAAGCTTGATCATCAACACAGCCATCGCCAACAGCCACAGGCCGCGATGGCGGCGCAGGCGAGTTAGCAGGGGCAGTGATGCGCGGGACATGGGCACGCATGCTAAATGCCGGCCCGTGTGTTAGACAATTGCATCGTCGCATGGCGTCCGCGTACCAGCCGTCATGCCATCCTCCACTGCACGCTTGCTGGCGGTATCCCCATGCCCTGGATCATCACCAAGTACCTGATTACGGCCGCTCTTGTCGTGGCCGTTTCCGAACTGGCCAAACGTAGCGATCGTCTGGGCGCCCTGCTCGCATCGCTGCCACTGGTGACCCTGCTGGCCTTGACCTGGCTTTACGTCGACAAACAGCCGACGGAAAAGATCGCCAACCACGCCTGGTATACCTTCTGGTATGTGGTGCCGACACTCCCCATGTTTCTGGCGTTTCCGCGCCTGTTGGCGCGTTTCGGCTTCTGGCCTGCGCTAGGTTTCAGCGCACTGCTCACGATCGCGTGCTTCGGGGCCTTCGCGCTTGCGGTTCGTCCCTTTGGCATCAAGCTGCTTTGATCGGTTGCGTTTGCACCGCGCCGGTTCGGCGTTAAGCTCGACACACTTGATCTTGCGGGTTTTTATGAATCACCTCACCGACCGCGCCGATGTTCGCCTGGCCTGGGTACGCAGCGTGCTGAACGATCCCAGCTTGCAACTGGAATCGGCATCGGCTGATGCCAGCTTTCGCAGCTACTCGCGCACCGAGTATCAGGGCAAGAGCTGGATCGTGATGGACTCGCCGCCGGCGCAGGAAGACCCGCGCCCGTGGCTGGAAATAGGCGCGAAGCTGGCGGCAGCGGGCTTGCATGTTCCCGAGGTCTACGCACACGATCTCGACCTTGGTCTGCTGCTGATCGAAGACCTGGGCTCCCGGCTGTATCTGCCTGCGCTGGACGATGCCAGCGTGGAAAGGCTCTATGGCGATGCCATGGATGCCATGCTGCGCATGCAATTGCACGCCGATGTCAGCGGCATGCAGCCCTACGACTACGCCTTCCTGAGTCGCGAACTGGAGATCATGCCGGAATGGTTTCTTGGCAAGCATCTTGGTCATCCGCCTGCAGGCGCCGACTGGGATGTGCTGGAAAACGCGTTCGCCGTGCTGTTGCGCAATGCACTCGATCAGCCGCGCTGTTTCGTGCACCGCGATTTCCACAGCCGCAATCTGCTGATCGTCGGGCAAGGCGGCAATCCGGGCGTGATCGATTTTCAGGGCGCACTGGTCGGCCCGATCACCTACGACCTCGCCTCGCTGCTGCGCGACTGCTACATCGTGTGGGACCGCGAGCGTGTCGAAGGCTGGGTCGAGAACTATCGCATGCGTCTACGCGAAGCACGCCTGATCGGCGATGACATCGACACCGACCGTTTCCAGCGTTGGTTCGATCTGATCGGGCTGCAGCGTCACATCAAGGTGCTCGGGCTGTTTTGCCGGCTGTGGTATCGCGACGGGAAGCGCGGTTACCTCAACGACCTGCCTCGCGTTTACGACTACATCGTTGGTGTCGCCAGCCGTTATCACGAGCTCGCGGATTTCGCAGCGCTGCTACAGCGTCATGCGAGCGGACGCGATCTGCGCGAGCCGATCGCATGAGACACGCGCTGATCTTTGCCGCGGGCCTGGGCGAACGCATGCGTCCGCTCACCGATCGCACGCCCAAGCCGTTGTTGATGGCCGGCGGCAAACCGCTGATCGTGTGGCATCTGGAAAAACTCGCGGCTATCGACGTGCGCTATGTGGTGATCAATACCTCGCATCTGGCCGATCAGTTTCCCGATCTGCTCGGCGACGGTTCTCGCTGGGGACTGCGTATTCGCTATGCCTATGAGGGTGCCATCCCGCTGGAAACCGGCGGCGGCATGCTGAACGCCCTGCCCTTGCTTGGACCGGAGCCCTTTCTGGCGGTCAACGGCGATATCTGGACCGACGCCGATTTCGCGACGCTACCGGCCGAGCCTGCCGGGCTGGCCCATCTGCTGATGGTCGACAATCCAGCGCACCATCCCGGGGGCGACTTCGCGATCGGCCCCGATGGCCAACTCGTCGACGGTGGCTCACCGCGCCTCACCTTCAGCGGCGTTGGGGTCTATCGGCCCGAGCTGCTGGCCGACTGGCGATCGGCGGTCGGCGAGACCGCTGAAAGCACCGCGAAACCGCCTCGCTTCAAGCTTAGGCCGGTGCTCAGCGCCGCGATGACCGAGCACGCGGTCTCTGGCAGCCTCCATACCGGCGCCTGGACCGATGTCGGGACGCCTGAACGCCTGGCGACGCTCGACGCGGCACTGAACGCAACATCTCGCGAGTGATCGTTAGCGCCATGGCGGCGGTATGCTCGCGAGGGGTTGGCAGCCTCTTTTTTTGATGGTGTTCCGATGTCCGAGTTGTGGTCCCACCTGGTTACTTGGCTGAGCGTGCACGGGGTTATCCCGGTACTGAACTTCCTGCACCTGGCAGGCTTGGCCGGCGACCCCCATGACATTGCCGCTTCGCTGCTGATCGCGACGCTGCAGCTGTGCATCATCGGCTTTATTTTCCGCCCGCTGGAAAGCATCGTGCCGGCCGAGCAATGGGCCGATCGCAAACTCACCCGCGTGGACTTCCAGTACACCGTGATGATGCTGGTGGGCATCTTCCCGCTCTTCAGTTTTCTGGTGCTTACGCCGATCGCCAATTACTTCGGCGGCCCGGACACCGGCCCCAGCGATGCGAGCGCTTCGCCGTTGGCGATCACGCACTGGTTCCCGGTACTGAACCAGCATCCGCTGATGCTGTTCTTCGTCTACTACATCATCTACGACCTGGTGTACTACTGGATGCACCGCCTGCAGCACGCGCTGCCATGGTGGTGGGCGCTGCACAGCATGCATCACAGCACGCGACAGATGAGCTGCTGGACCAACGATCGCGGCAGCCCGGTCGACGGTTTTATTCAGTCGATCATTCTGGCCGTGGTCGGCATCGTCATGGGCGTGGAGCCCGATCAGTTCGCCTGGCTGATGCTGTTTGGCGAGCTGGTGCAGAATTTCTCGCATGCCAACGTGCGCATTGGTTTCGGCAAGGTCTTCGGCCGTATCTTCGTCGACCCGAAGTTCCATCGCCTGCATCACATGCTGGTCGATCCGGAGCGCCCCACCCTGCACAACTGCAATTACGGCCAGGTGTTCTCGATCTGGGACGTGATCTTCGGCACCGCGCTCTACGGTCTTGCGCCGCGCCCGACCGGCGTGGGCGATCCGCTGGTGGACAACGATAACGAACACGGCCTGATCGGCCTGCACTGGAACGCGCTCAAGCGTTTCTGGGGCGCGGTGCGCCGCCCGGCCGGCTGGAAGCTTGGCGAGGTAGCCTTCGGCGAAAGCTATCGGCCGATTCCGATCGCGGAATGGGAAGCGCATGGGGTGGGGCACCATCCGCAAGAAGCGCACCGGCAAGATGCGGAAGAAGAGTTGCCGATGGGGACTCCCGAGTCTGCTTCGACGGTGGGATAAACCACTGCATCTCCTACTCGTCATTCCGGCGTAGGCCGGAATCCATTCCTCAACGTGGACGCTTGCTACATGCTGTCTGACAGGCGAGGACTAAGGGATGGATCCCGGCCTGCGCCGGGATGACGAGTAGGAAAGGTTTTTCGGAGTCCTTACGGCATCGTCTTGTAGAAAACCGCCGCGAAGAAAATCAACACCGTAACGATACTCACGATCGCATAAGCCCATTGACGATCGATACGTGCCGCCCGCAGGAACAGATAGACCGGCGCACCAAGAGCACCCAGCAGAATCGTCCAAAGGAAAGCCATCGACGGTTCGCGCCCCGACTCCTTGATCTGGTTGCGATCCCAGATGGACAGGCTCACATAGATCGCAAAGCCTATGAAACCGGTATAGGAAACGAAGGCCAGCGGAATCAGGAACAGCGGCGCCAACGCGATCGCCCAGGCGGGCGCCGCACTGACCGGCTTCAACGTCCGCTGCAGTTCAGGCGCGTACTCGCTGGCCGAGGTGCTCGACGCATACGGGTTGTTCAAGGCCGAGTCCGCGTCCTGCGCAAACTCCGTCTGTTCGGCCGACACCCAATCGGGTGAACCCTCTTTCCACAACAATGTGCCACGACGAATATGGCCCTCGCGAATCTTTTCGCGAATCACTGCCGCGCTCACCGGACCGGCAGGCTTGTCGCCATCCTGGTAGTGCCAAGACGCTTCACTCATCCCTCTGTGCTCCTTGTCTTCGAAAAAAAAGAGCCCGGCATAACCGGGCTCTGCGTAACTGTCTGTGCGACGCTTAAGGGCGACGTGCCAACTCTGGGTTCTCGCGAGTCTTGGGCATCAGGTCCTTCTTCGATACGCCGAGCCACAACAGGATCGGGCTGGCAACGAAGATCGAGGACAAGGTACCGACCACGATACCGATCAACATGGTGATCGCGAAGCCGTGCACCACCGGGCCGCCGAAGAAATACAGCGCGGCCATCGTGATACCGGTAAACAGCGAGGTGATGATGGTTCGCGACAGGGTGCTGTTGATCGAACGATTCAGCACTTCTTCCGGCTCGGCCTTGCGCGCCAGGCGGAACAGTTCGCGGATACGGTCGAACACCACCACCTTGTCGTTGATCGAGTAACCGACCACCGCCAGCACCGAGGCCAACACGGTCAGGTCGAACTCGCGTTGGGTCAGCGCGAAAATGCCGACCGTGACCAGGGCGTCATGCACCTCGGTGATCAGCGCCGCGACGGCGAAGCGCCATTCGAAGCGGATCCACAGGTAGATCATGATGCCGGTGATCACCATGATCACCGCGATGATGCCGTCGCTGCGCAGCTCGTCGCCGACCTGCGAACCGACATAGTCGCGGCTCTTGATCGAGGCATCCTGGCGTGAAGCCTGCAGCGCGGGCGCTACGACCGACACCACCTTGTCCAGGTTGACCTTGCCCTTTTCGTCGAGCATGCCGGCGGTCGGCTGCAGGCGGATCGACACTTCGCGCGTGCCGCCCAGGCTGGTGACCGTCGGGTTTTCTACCCCGATCTTGTTCAAAGCCAGACGCACGTCGCTGATCGCCACGGGCTGCTGATAGTCGGCAACGATCGAAATACCGCCGGTGAAATCCAGACCGTAGTTAAGGCCGCGCACGCCGATCAGTGCGACGGAGGCGATCATCAACAGGACGGCAATCCCGATCGAGAGCTTGCGGATGCCGAGGAAGTTGATGTTGCTATGGGGATTGAAAATTTCCATGAGTCCCTGTGCCCCTTAGACCGACAAGGTCTTGAGCTTGCGGTTACCGTGAATCAGCGCGGTGATCGCGTGGGTCAGGGTTACCGAGGTGAACATCGAGGTCAGGATACCGATCAGCAGCGTCACGCCGAAGCCCTTGATCGGACCCGAACCCATCGTCGTCAGCGCAAGCGCGGCGATAAGGTGGGTAACGTTGGCATCGAGAATCGTTGCCCACGCCTTGTCGTAACCGGCACGAATCGAGGCCAGCGGCGTCGAACCGTTGCGCAGTTCTTCGCGGATGCGTTCGCAGATCAGCACGTTGGCGTCGATCGCCATACCGAGGGTAAGCACGATACCGGCGATACCTGGCATGGTCAGGGTCACGCCGATCATCGACATCACCGCGATCAGGATCACCAGGTTGAAGAACAGCGCGATATCGGCGACCAGACCGAACAGCTTGTAGTAGATCGCGGCGGCCAGCAGCACCAGGCCCAGACCGATCAACACGGCCTTGAGGCCCTTGTCGATGTTGTCCGCACCCAGACTCGGACCGATCACGCGCTCTTCGACGATGTCGACCGGCGCGGCCAGCGAACCACCCTTCAGCAGCAGGGCGAGACCGGAGGCTTCCTTGGCGCCGTTGAGGCCGGTGGTCTGGAAGTTCTTGCCGAACGCGCCATTGATCTTGGCGTCGTTGATCACCGAGTAGGTGATCGTCGGCGTGCGTACTTCCTTGCCGTCGACCATCTTGGTATCGACCACACGCTCGATATACACCACCGCCATCGGTTGATTGATGTTGTTGGTGGTGAAGTCCAGCATTTTCTTCGCGCCGGCGGAGTTGAGCGTCACCGATACGGCCGCCGAACCCGATTGCGAGTCGAAAGACGACGAGGCATCGACCAGCTCGTCACCGGTAACAATCGCGCGCTTGGCTACCAGCACCGGCAGCTTGCTGTCGCGCATGTAGTACAGGTTGGCATCCGGCGGCACATTGCCGGTCTTGGCCGCATCTACCGCACGCGGATCGCCCGGGAAACCGATACTGGCGCGATATTCCAGCGTAGCGACCGCACCGATCAGCTTCTTGGCCTCGGCGGTATCCTGCACACCGGCCAGCTCGACCACGATGCGGCTGTCGCCCTGCTGCTGGATGATCGGCTCGGATACGCCCAGCGCATTGATACGATTGCGCAGCGTGCCCAGGTTCTGGCGAATGGTGTTCTGCGAGAGATCGCGCAGCTTTTCCGGCTTCATACTGGCGTTGACCACGAAGCGGTCGCCGGTCGAAGGACCATCCTTGACGTTGAGGTCCGGATACTCCGTGGCGATCGCATTCGATACCGTGGTGCGATCGTCAGCCGAACGCAGCACGATATTGATGCCCTGGCCGCGCGTTGCGCTGCGGGTCACCGAGTCGTAACGGATGTTCTTCTGGCGCAGCAGCGAACGGATGTCGTCGGCGTAGCTGGTTTCTTTCTTGTCCAGCACGCCGTCCTGGTCCACTTCCATCAGAAAGTGCACGCCGCCCTGCAAGTCCAGGCCCAGCGGCATGGCGTTCGCGCCGATCGAGCGGAACCACTTGGGCGCGCTCGACTCCAGGTTGAAGGCGATGGTGTAGTCGTCGCCCAGCACCGGACGAATCACATCGGCACCGGCCTTTTGCATATCGCCGTTGACGAAGCCCACCGTCAGGTGGTCGCCGGTGATGCTGATGTCCTTATAGGCCACCTTCTGCTGCGTCAGCGCGGCAGCGACTTTCTGCTGCAACGCCTGATCGACCGGCGCGTTGTGGTTCGCGGTGATCTGCACGGCCTGAATCGGCAGGAATACGTTCGGCAACGCATAGACGATGCCGAGTATCAGTACGATCACAACCAGCGCATATTTCCAGCGTGGAAAATCACTCATGCCTTGAATCCATAAAAGCCGCAGCACTCAGGCTGCGGCGGAAGCGTCATTGCACCGTAGTCGGTGGCGATAAGCTAAGCCGCTGCTTAGTCGGCCTTGAGTGCGCCCTTGGGCAACACCTGCGACACGGCCCCCTTCTGCACCTTGACCTTCACATTCGACGCGATCTCGACGGTAACAAACGTCTCCCCCACCTCGTCGATGCGGCCGGCGATGCCACCGTTCGTCACCACTTCGTCGCCCTTGGAAAGGGCCGACAACAGCGCGCGATGCTCTTTCTGCCGCTTCATCTGCGGACGGATCATGATGAAGTACATGACGCCGAACATCAGGATCATCAGGATCGGGAAGCTGAGCAGGCCACCCGGGCTCTGCGCGCCGGCAGCCGGAGCGGCAGCCTGGGCCAGCATGAAAGAGATCGGCAAATTCATCGTTATGTCTCGCAAGTTGCGGTGTCGGCGCGATTTTTTGCCGCCACCATGAAAAAGATCGCCGATTATGCCATGCGACCTGAACGCTTGCATGGCTGGTCATCGGCACCAGCCCGCGCTCGGAGCGGGCCTGTGACGCGGTTCAGTCCTGTCATAAAGCGGACATAGGCGGAATCTAAGGTTGGCGACCGAATCGCAAGATATTGCGATTCCCCTACCCCACACCCAAAGACCCCGCAGCCGACCTGCTTTGCGGCCCGCCGCCAGGAAACCTTGTGAAGAAAAAAGCCCTCGCCTCGATTCTTTGGACCATGGGTGCCAATGCCATGGCGGAAACGGCCCCGACCGCGGCGATCGAGTTCTACGTCGATCGCAAGACCCAACAGATCTTCGCCGAGCCGGGCCCCGGCCGCGACAAGCTCGGCACCTTCGTCCGGGTTGAAGACAAGCAGCCGGCCGCCACGGTTCCCCAGACAGCTCAAAACGCTTCCCCAGCAGACGGCAGGAAGCCGGCGACAACCGAGGACGTCGCCCCGGCCAAACCGGCCATCGCATCGGCCAAGCCCGCCAGCGCGGACAAGAAGTGGTACGACAGGATCAGCCTGCGCGGCTACGTCCAGATGCGTTACAACCATGAGCTCAGCGGCGACGCGGGTCTGCTGCGCTCACCGGGCGACCGCTTTATCGGCAGCAATCAGGGCTTCGGCATCCGCCGCGCCCGTGTCGTGCTGAGCGGCGATCTGAACGACTACGTCTCGCTGTACCTCCAACCGGATTTCGGCAGCACGCCGACCGGCTCGAGCACGTCCAACTTCGCCCAGCTGCGCGATGCCTACGCCGATATCTATTTCGACGCTAGCAAGGAATGGCGCGTGCGCGCGGGCCAGTCCAAAGTCCCCTACGGCTGGGAAAACCTGCAGTCGAGCCAGAACCGCATCGCCCCGGACCGGGCTGACGCCATGAACACCGGCGTACGCGACGAGCGCGATATCGGGCTGTTCTTCTACTACACGCCCAAGCCGATCGCCGAACGCTTCAAATATCTGGTGCAGTCGGGCCTGAAGGGCTCGGGCGACTATGGCATCGTCGGCCTTGGCCTTTATAACGGCCAGGGTGCCAATCGTGCGGAGCAGAACAATAGCCTGCACACCGTGCTGCATCTGACCTATCCGTTCAAGTTCGATAACGGGCAGTACCTGGAAGTCGGTGCCGACGCCTATTCGGGCCGTTTCAAGGTCGCCACACCGGCCTCCATCACGGTCAACAACCAGACCTTCACGCCCAAGGACACCGCGCCATCCAACGGTGCGCTCGATCAGCGTGTCGCCGCGCACATCATCTATTACCCGCAGCCGTTCGGTTTCCAGGCGGAATGGACGGTAGGACGTGGACCGGAGCTGGATCTGAGTCAACGCAAGATTCGCACGCGATCGCTGCGCGGCGGTTATGTGCAGGCCATGTACAAGATGGATGGCTCGTACGGCTCGCTGATTCCCTACGTGAAGTGGCAGACCTTTCGGGGTGCGTCGAAATTCGACACCAACTCGCCGAGCTTCCTGCTCGACGAAACCGAGGTCGGCATGGAATGGCGGCCGTCATCGGCACTGGAAATCGCCGTTGCTTACGCGAATATGCGTCGGAGCAATCTCACGGCTGCACCGTATGCGCGTGTGAAGGGAGATTTGTTGCGGATGCAGTTGCAGATCAATTACTGAAGACGGCTACATTTTTGTAGGCGCGACTTCAGGGAACCTCTAGAAACCTTTCCTATTCGTCATTCCGGCGCAGGCCGGAATCCACTCCTCAGCGCAGATGCTTACCATAAGCTGTCTGACAAGCGGCAACTGAGGAATGGATCCCGGCCTGCGCCGGGATGACGATAAGAGAACTGAGGTTATTCGAGGTCCCCTTCAGTCGCGACACACGGTTACGTCACGGCTTGTCGCGGCTGAAGCCGCTCCTACAAAGATCTGAGGTTATGCTTTTTGCTCCGACACCTGGCGCCGCGCATAAAACTCGGCGACAAAGCTCTCCAGCCTGGCATTGGCAATCGCATCGCGCAACCCCGCCATCAGCCGCTGGTAATGCCGCAGGTTATGCATCGTCGCCAACTGGCTGGCAAGGATTTCGTTGCAACGGTCCAGATGGCGCAGATAGGCACGCGAAAAACCGTTTGCACAGGCATAGCAATCGCAACCCTCCTCGATCACCCGCGTATCGGCGATGAACTTGGCATTGCGAATGCGCAGCGTCCCTTCGGCGGTAAACAGGAAGCCGTTGCGTGCATTGCGCGTGGGCATCACGCAATCGAACATGTCGATACCGCGTCGCACAGCCTCGACGATGTCTTCGGGCCGCCCCACACCCATCAGATAACGCGGACGATCCTGCGGTAGCAGCGGCACGGTGAAATCCAGCGTGTGGTTACGCTCTGCCTCGGTTTCGCCCACCGCGAGCCCTCCGACGGCGTAACCGTCGAAACCGATCTGTACCAGACCCTCGGCGGAGCGGCGGCGCAGGTTTTCATACACGCTGCCTTGCACGATGCCGAACAGCGCATTGGGGTTATGCAGTTCATTGAAGCTGCGACGCGAACGCTCGGCCCAGCGCAGGCTCAGCTCCATCGACGTCTGCGCCACCTGTTCCGTCGCCGGATAAGGCGTGCACTCGTCGAAGATCATCGCGATATCGGAGTTGAGCACCGTCTGGATCTTCATCGACACTTCGGGCGACAGGAACACCTTCGAGCCGTCGACTGGCGAAGCGAACGTCACGCCCTCTTCGGTGATTTTTCGCTTGTGCGCCAGCGAAAACACCTGAAAGCCGCCCGAATCGGTGAGGATCGGCTTGTCCCAGCCGATAAAGCGGTGCAGCCCGCCGAATTGCTCCACTACCTCCAGGCCGGGGCGCAGAAACAGATGGAAAGTATTGCCCAGGATGATCTCGGCGCCAATATCGCGGATATCGCGCGGCGTCATGGCTTTGACCGAACCATAGGTACCCACCGGCATGAAGGCCGGGGTTTCCACGGTGCCGTGATTGAGGGTGACACGGCCGCGGCGCGCCGCGCCGTCGGTGGCGGAGATGTCGAATTGCAGGGGGGTCATAAAGGCAATTATCGCGCGTTTGGGGGACTTTTGCCTCCTGGCCCTGCAACCCTGGCCTTTACCCCAAAATCAACATCGCATCCCCATACGAAAAAAACCGATACCCCCGCGCCACCGCGTGCCGATACGAATCCAGCACAAACTCCCGTCCCGCCAGCGCCGATACCAGCATCAGCAAGGTCGACTGCGGTAAATGAAAGTTGGTCAGCAAGCCATCGATGCTCGTGATGCGATAGCCGGGGAAAATAAAGATCTGCGTCTCGCCGGCAAAGGGATGCAGTTCGCCGTCGCGGGTTGCGCTTTCGAGCGCTCGCACGACCGTAGTACCCACCGCGATGACACGCCCGCCGGCGGCACGGGTACGACGAATCTGCTCGACCAGGCTCGCCCCGACATTGAGCCATTCGCGGTGCATATGGTGGTCTTTGATATCGTCCGCACGCACCGGCTGAAACGTGCCCGCGCCGACATGCAGGGTGACGTAACCGAAATCCACACCCTGCTCGCGCAGGCTTGCCAGCATCGCTTCATCGAAATGCAGCCCCGCAGTCGGCGCGGCGACGGCACCGGGCTCACGCGCAAAGACCGTCTGGTAGCGCTCCATATCGCTGGCATCGGCATGTCGCTCGATATACGGCGGCAGCGGCATTTCGCCCAGCTTCAACAGGAGCTTTTCCAGCGGCTCCGGCGACTCGAAGCGCAACTTGAAGAACGCACCATCACGGCCCAACACGGTGGCATGACTGCCATCGGCCAGCTCGATCTTGCCGCCCTCTCTGGGCTTTTTGCTCACGCCCAATTGCACGGTGGCTTCGTGCGCACCGGTCACACGCTCGATCAGGATTTCGACTGCCCCACCGGTGTCCTTGCGGCCGTAAAGACGTGCCGGCAGCACCCGGGTATCGTTGAAAACCAGTAAATCGCCGGGACGCACGAATTGCGGCAGCTCCCGGAACATGCGGTCCTGCCGTGAACCGGCCTTGGGATCGAGGCATAGCAGGCGGCTGGCCGAGCGCTCAGGCAGCGGCGACTGGGCGATCAGTTCGGGCGGTAATTCGAAATCGAAATCGGACTTTTTCACGGCGATATCTGCGTCATTGAACACGCATTATCGCGCAAAGCGTGCCGGACACCGGCATGGCCCGGCAGGAACGGCTTCACCGTCCCTACCGGACCCGCGTTTTACCCGGCCTTGGCCGCGTTTTTCTTCTTGCGGCGACGCGCGACCAGGAATGCTACGGCGCCCGACACCAGGAGCAAGCCACCGATCTCGAGCGGAAGGTGGCGACGGATAGCGTGCCTGACCGCGCGAATCTGTTGGGCCCGCTTGAGCTTGCGCGCAGCATCGAAATCCGGGGCCGGGCAGCTCTGACCGAAGTCGTCCGCCCAATCCACATACGGCCCCTGCTTCACGTAGCGCGCGTACAGCGCCTTGATACGTTTGCTGCGCTCGTCTTCCTGCTTTTCCGGCGAAGGCTGATCGCTATAGTCCGCGTAACCGTCACCCGGACCATCCATCATCCAACCGGTGGCCTTGCACAGGACGGCGGCGAAGGCCTGCGAACGCGGCGGCAGCAAGTCGGCGGCTTTAGATGCCTGGTCGACCGCTGCGTACCGATAGTGGAAACGCAGATCGGGCTTGGCCATGGAATCCTTGTAGCGCTGGCGTTCGCCGTCGGTGACGAACTTCTGTTCCATGCTCTTGGGCTCCTGACCGCTGCCGCCGGGGAAGGAACCGCCGTTGTCGGTAAAGTCGGGATTCTGCTCGAAGCCGAGGATTTCCATGCCGTTTTCACGCGCAATCGCCGCGGCGGCGTAACCGGCTTCGGCCTTGCCGATATCGGTCCAGTTGTGCTCGGCGTCGTGCAGATCCTTGGCGTATTCCTGTGCCTTGGCGCGCAGATCCACCTCACCGAAACGCGAATCGCCGCTGGCGGGAAAATAGTTGAATGCTTCGTCGTAACGTCCGGCGCGCATCAGGCGACGCGCCAGCAACCAACGGAGATGGTCGGCAACCGGCGCGGGGCTGTAGCCGCCCTCGTCGGACTTTTTATCCTTGTCCTTGACGGGTGCGGGCGAGGCCGGCGCATGTGCATCGACAAAGGCTTTCAGTTCGTCGACAGTAAGCACGCGCTCGGCGACGTAGTGCATGTCGTTGCCATAACCGATGCCCGGATCGTCGGGATTCATCTCATCGCCAATCTCGTTGCCGTCGCCGCCGACGCGATTGGCCGCATCGTAGAGATGGTTCATCGCTTCGAGATACTCGCCGCGAGCCAAGGCAAGCACACCTTGCTCGCCCAGGATCAACTGCGTGTTGGCCGTTTCGATGGTGGCCTGCGGATCATCGGCTTTCGGGAAAGCCTTGGCGGCATCGGCATATGCAGCAGCCGCGGCAACCAAATCGCCCTTCTGCAAAGCCAGCTTGGCGCGCAACCAGCTGCTCAGCGGGCCACTGGTTTTGGCCACCAGCTTCTCGGCCAGGTCGTAACGTCCCGCGCTGTAGCAAAGTACCGCAAGACGGTCGGCGCCGGCGGCGGGTTCGCCTCCTTTTGCCACGATCGCATCGACCAGATTCGTCAGTGCGCTATCGGGCTTGGCATCCGTCTTGTCGGTAGCCGGATCGTAGGACGAACTCGACCCGCCGCTCGACAACGCGTAGACCACCATCAGCCGTTGCGACAGCGGGCCGTCCACGATGCCCTCGGTCAGGTCGCTACTTTGCAGGACGGTAAAGGCGATCTGCTGCAACGAGCGCACGGCATTGTCCGAGCCGTGTCCGGCCTGTGCCGCATACAGGGCGATGGCATGCTTCAGATCCGCCGGTGCGACGCTCTTGGCGCAATCGTTGGCATTGTAGAAATCGCCCCAGCTGCACAAGGTCTTGCCGCTGTAGAGATAGAGCTGCGCCTGTTCGCCGAAACTGGCCACGCCCAATCCCTGTGTATCGGAGGCGCCCGCAACGGCGCGCGTACGTGCCAGTTCGAAGGCCTTTGCCGCCGCATCGCGCTCGCGCTTGAATGCGGCGGCGTCGCCGGCTTGTGATAGCGCGCGCAAGGCATGAATGCGGCCGAGCATGTAGGCCGCCCACACCGAGCGCAGCGTGGCCTGCTCGGGTGGCAACGCAGCGACCTTTTCGAAACTCGCCACGGCCTTGTCCAACAAGGCCGGATCGGCACCGATGCAGCGACGCGGCTGATCATTGGGGTCTTCGCTGCTGGCGCCATACGGATCTGTCTCGGCGTTCGCGTCCTTGTCCTGCGGCGCATTGCAGCTGTCCATCGCCTTGCCGAACTGTTTGGCGCCGAGGGTGTACAGGCGCACGTCCTCGGGCAGATCCTTGCCTACAGCATAGGCCGAATCATCGTCGTCGAGCTTTTTCATCGCTTCGACATCGGCCTGCTGCGCAGCCGTCAGGCCCAGGTCGGGCTCGACCTTCTTGTTGTCGGCATAGATGGACGTATCGGCCTCGACCGGCTTGAGCTGGTCGGTGGCCGGCAGCAGCCGCGCCGCTTCGAAAGCGAAGCTGTTCACGGGCGCCGCATTGAGCGTCGCGGTGCGATTGTCCAGCAGCTGGTTGGGAAACATCGGACCGCAGGCCCAGGCCACGGCGCCTGCCAGGCCAACGATGCCGCAGGCCACGATCGCTTTACGTTTGAACATGGATAACTACCCTGTCATGCAACTCAATGGAAGAAACTCACGCCTGGATGGCGATCCTGGGATCGGTACCCGCGCAACGTGCCCAACCCACGGCGCGTTCGCGATGTGCGTGCAGCCAGCCGTCTTGCCGACGCTGCAGACGCAATCCGTTTCGATCGGAAACCAATACGTAGCCGTTGATGCCATCGGCCAGCTTGCAGTCGGCCGGGAGGCTGAGCGCGGATGGCAACGACACATCCACGTCGCCGTCATTGCTCAATAAGATATCCACCGCCCCTGCCGTCGCCGCTGGCCGTGCCCGCACCGACAAGCGTGAGGATAGCGGCAAACCACGCATGACGGCATGCCAGGTCGACAGGCTCCAGGCCCGCGCATCCTCACTGGTCGGCAGACGAAACCAGACCAGTCCGACCAGATGTTCCGGCGTCCGGTTTTTCATCGCCATGACGAACCCGGCCACGGCCTCGGGCGAGGCGGCAAGTTCGCTGAAGGACACGCCGCCGGCCAGATTCGGCACCTCACTTTGCACCCCCAGCTGCCGCCCGTCCGCATCGAAGCTGACGCGGCTAGCATAGGTGGGCAAGGCGATCCGGAAGGGCTTATGGGTGCGCGTGGAAAAACGCTGGGCCCAGTCGGTAGCCAAGCCGGCATCGAACAAGCCGGCATGTGGAGACTGCACCGCATGAACTTGCAACACGGCTTCGTCGACCTGCGCCAGCAAGCCGTCTAGCGCCGGCGACTCCAGCCACGCCGGGAGCGCCGTGATGGACAAGGGCAAATCGCCGAGGCCAGCCTTCAGACGTCCCAGGAAATGGGCATACGCCGGCAGCCTTGCCGTGCCGCAGTCGTGATCGATCTCGATACCCGCGATCGGGCTGCCTCGCCAGCTCTGGCGCAACGCCAGGATCTGCGCCAGCAAGGCATTCTCGTCCCATTGCGCCAGTTGGCCGTCGATGCGAACGACCAGGATGACTGGCCGCCCCGACGCCGCCAACGCAGCACGATCGGCCGAGAAGCTGCGCAGCCGGCCTTGTGCATCGGTCTGTGCCGCCAGCACGCGCCAGTCGCGCACATCCGCCGCCGACTGCCGCATCGCATCGACCAGCTGTGGCGTCCATTGTCGCTGCCAGATATAGGCATCGTTTTCGAGCACGGCAGGTGCACGGCCGCAAGCCGCAAGGGCCACCCAGCACACGCACAGCAGAGCCCGCATCGAACAGCGCAACATGGTATTCCCGCAACTCGCCGGTCAGGCGCTGAAGGCGGCATGGTAAAGCAAAAAAAAGCGCCGCCTCGAACGAGACGGCGCAGTGGGATCTTCATCCCTTGACGCACAACACCTGACGCAAGGTATGCACGACTTCCACCAGGTCGCTCTGCGCCGCCATGACGGCATCGATCGACTTGTAAGCAGCCGGCGATTCGTCGATCACCGCCGCGTCCTTGCGGCATTCGACGTGCGCCGTAGCTTCGCGGTGCTGCGCCAGCGTGATGTTCTGACGCGCCGCGGTACGGCTCATCACGCGGCCGGCACCGTGACTGCAGCTGTGGAAGCTTTCCGGGTTGCCCTTGCCACGCACGATGTAACTGCGCGTGCCCATGCTGCCCGGAATGATCCCCAGCTCGCCTTCGCGTGCGCTGACCGCGCCCTTGCGCGTTACCAGCAAGGACTCGTCATAGTGCGTTTCACGCTGCACATAGTTGTGATGGCAGTTGACCGCCATCTTCGCCAACTGGAACTTGGGCAGGCGGTGACGCATTTCGCCCAGCACGCGCTCCAGCATCGCCTCACGATTGTGCCGCGCATAGTCCTGCGCCCAGGAGACCGCTTCGACATAGTCGTCGAACAGTTCCTCTCCCTCCATGAAGAAGGCGAGGTCCTGGTCCGGCAGATGAAAGCCCAGCACACGATGCGCCAGTTCCTGTCTGGCACGTTCGATAAAGTAGGTGCCGATCAGGTTGCCGGTGCCGCGCGAGCCCGAGTGCAGCATCACCCACACCGCATCCGACTCGTCGAGGCAGATTTCGATGAAGTGATTGCCGCCGCCGAGCGTGCCGAGCTGACGCTCGATCTTGTCGGTGCGGATGCGGCGATGCTTGGTCTTGATCGCCGCCAGGCGATCACCCAGGCCGGACTGCACCAGTCGCGTGGTGATGCTGCCAGGCATGCGCCCATGCTCGCCACCGCGCCCGTTGCCGACCGGCACGCCACGCTCGATCGACGAACGCAACTGCGCCAGACTGTCGGGCAGGTCGCTCGCCTTCAACGTGGTGCGCACCGCGGCCATGCCGCAGCCGATATCGACGCCGACCGCGGCCGGAATGATCGCTCCGCGCGTCGGCAGCACCGACCCCACGGTCGCGCCCTTGCCCAGATGCACGTCGGGCATCGCGGCAATCCACGGCCCCACGAACGGCAACCCGGACAGGTTCTGCAATTGTCGTTGTGCCTGCTCTTCGAGCGGCACGCCATTCACCCAACCCTTGATAGGGATACGGCCGCCTTCGGCATGCAGCAGTTGATAGTTCTGTTCGCTCATACATCGTTCCTTGAAAGGACCGCGCTGCCGACTCCCTTCGGCAACGACGGCTTGTTACGACTTCAACCCGATCACCTGGTTCAATACGCCGTCGAGGCCGCCGAACACGGTGAACTTGTCGATCTTTTCGGTGACCTTCTCCAAGGCCTCCAACTCCTTCAGGCGCATCAGCACCGGGCTACCCTCGATCAGCTTGGCGGTGTTGAGCAACGAACGCGTGGCGTTGGCCTCCTCGCGACGGCGGATCACATTGGCTTGCGCCGCCTTCTCCGCCTGCACCACGCTGTTCAGGATGTCCTTCATCTCGCCCGGCAGGATCACGTCCTTGACGCCGACACCCAACACTTCCAGGCCCAGCTCGGTCACGCGGCCACGCACGTACGCGAAGATATCCGCGTCCAGCGAGGCCTTGTCGCCGAGCAATTCATCCAGCGACTTGGCCGATACCGCCTTACGCAAGCCGTACTGCAACTCGCGGTACAGGTAGTCCAGATACTTCGCCACCCGCGTACGCGCTGCAATCGGGTCGGTCACGCGCATGCTCGCGGCCAGGTTGACGCGCAGGCTGACCTTGTCGCGCGTCAACAGCTCCTGACCCGATACCTCCAGCGACTGCACGCGCAAGTCGATGACCTCCGTGGCGACGTTCTTGCGGAAGTTCCAGAAGGCGTACGCACCCGGCGCGAGCACGTTCTGCAGCTTGCCGTCGATAAACAACAGGCCAGCCGACTCCTCCGGCACCTCCACCACCACCGCGACTTTGCTCAAGACACCAAGCTGACGCAATCGGTTGGCCACGTCAGCGCGAATATCCAGGTTCTGGGCCATCGACACCGACTCGACCGTCACCGGCACCAGCGCCTTCCAGTACAGCTTGCGCGTGCCCGGTGCGAGGATGTCTTCGAGCTTGCCGTGCTTGAACACCAGGCCGACCTCGTCGGTCCCGATATCCGCGACAAGAAAGGCACTGGCAAACAGGCCGCTTGCCATCAGGGTCTCGGCGTCCGTGCCTGAGTACTCGGCACGGGTCACGTTGTGGGTCACCACCTCGATCCGCTTGAACGGGTCGAAAAAGCGGTACACGCCCGGTGAAAGGCCGCGCTCGGCACGACGGTTGCGATACAGCAAACCGCGCTCGCCGTCGCCGATCACGATTTGCTTGGTCCAGAACATGGTTATCTCCTTTTTATTCTGGTGGATAAGGCCCGTAGATTTAATTCGCAGCGCGTCCGGGCCATGGCGCAGCATTTATTCAAGGCAATAAAAACCCATGCGACACGCCATAATAAAAAGCGCTTATCGCCGTGTTTTAAAATAAGGTGGAAACGCCTCTTGACGTGAATATCGCGAAGCGGCTGCGCTTTTATCGATGCGGTGAAAGAGCTGGCGTCGCTTATGAATCGCTGGCGACGACGCCTCTTCACCGGAGCGACGCAAGGGCAGCTGCCCGGCGTTACCCTCGCTGCGAAACGGCGCAACGCCTTCCTGGCATCGAACCACCACCTCGCACGAGGCGTTTCCTGTTACGGGACTTTCGTCCCTTTGTCATGACGTGACAGGTCATGTTCCGGAGTGGGAATCGAACCCACGACACTCGAATTATCAGTTCGATGCTCTAACCATTTGAGCTTTCCAGTGATGACGTGCCGGATTCGAACCGGCCTCCTGCGGTTTCCCGCTGCTCTATCCGACTGAGCTAACGTCTTGGTGAGAACATCTCGTGCGAACCACGGCATACGCTGACGGCAAAGCCGCGCGCACCGGCTGGGCAACAAGCCCAGGCCATAGCGATTCGTCGTGTTATGCCCTCTTATTGCCGACTGTCGCCAATCGGCAATCCTTTGGCTTGAATCGTCCCCGCGCCACTCGCACCGAAGCATCAAGGTGCAGCGCACATGCGCCTGTTGCAGCCGCGCCCCTGCCACGGCTGCGTCCTGCAACCGGATGCTTCAGAGCGAGATATTCTCTCGGGACCTATCCAGCAAAACTGTTCGATGCATGCGCATCCTCCGCAAACGCCAAAAACAAAACGCCCCCGGGTATGGCGACCCGAGGGCGTTCGCTTGGCCTCGGGAGATCGGGGTGACCGATCTCCGCGAGCGGAATCCGGTCTGGACTAGAAAACGACTGCCTGCGGTTCACGCGGCACAACGAAGCATGCGTCGCCATGATGGCGCCGATCGCGTAGCTTCAGGTTGTGGACGATAAACACGTTCATGACGGCAGATGTTTTCCAATGATTGAATGTCGCCGAACACCGGCGATGGGCGCGAACATTACGATGGCCTGCGAGAATACGCAAGCACTTTTTTAATGTTTTTTGAGTTTATTTATAACCAGCCTTTTTGCCGTGCCATGCGGTATGCCTCGATACGATTGGTAACTCCCAACTTTCCAATCGCCTCGGACAAATAATTTCGCACCGTACCGTGGGACAGATTCAACTGCGCGGCAATATCGGTCGCCGAGAGTCCTTCGCCAGCCAAACGCAACACATGCCGCTCACGGTCGTTGAGCGGATCGGCATCGGACCAGGCTTCGAGCGCCAATTGCGGATCGATCGCACGGCCACCGCGATGCACTGTGCGCAACGCTTCGGCGAGATTTTCCGCGGGCGCATCCTTGAGCAGATAACCCGACACGCCGGCATCCAGCGCGCGCCGCAAAAAACCCGGACGCGCAAAGGTGGTCACGATGATCACCTTGATCGGCAGCTCGTGCCGCTGAATGCGCTGCGCCAGCTCCAGGCCGGTCAGGCCCGGCATCTCGATATCGGTGACCAGCACATCGGGCTTGAGCCGCTGCAGCTCGCGCCACGCGCCCTCGCCTTCGGAGGCCGAGCCAACCACCTCGATATCGGATTCGAGCTTGAGCAGGGCCGACAATGCACCACGCACCATGGCCTGGTCTTCAGCGAGCAACACACGGATCATGCAAGACCTCGGTTTTCATGATGGGGGGCAAGTGCAGTATCGGCTTGCGAACAGGCGGGAGCAGTGACATCGAACGGTCGGTGGACCGGCATCGGCAGATCGATACGCACCGTCGTACCTTGTCCCTTGGCAGACTGAATCTCCATACGCCCACCCAGCGCACGCACGCGCTCTCGCATGCCGCACAAACCGTTGCCGTCCTCGCCAACACCGCCGCGACCGTCGTCCGAGATCACCACGCGTACCCACTGATCGGCCGCTTCGAGCGATACCAGCGCACGCGTTGCCTGCGCGTGCCTGGCGATATTGGTCGCCGCTTCGCGCAGGATCAACGCCAATGCGCGCTCCATATCCAGCGGCAGGGTCAATGCTGGCAGCACATAATCCAGGTGCACACCGGTCGACTCGAGCAACAATCTTGCCGACGCCAACTCGGCCGCCAGATCGGTGGCACGGATGCCGGTGACCGCCGAACGCACTTCGGCCAGTGCATGGCGAGCGACATTTTCTGCGTCGGTTATTTCACGACGGGCCGCTTCCGGATCGCGGTCGAACAGCTTGCGCGATAGCTCCAGTTTGAGCGTGATCAACGACAGCGTATGGCCGAGCAGGTCGTGCAGGTCGCGCCCGATCCGTTCGCGCTCCGCCGTTGCCGCAAGACGGCGCACTTCATCGTGCGACAAACGCAGCTGCGCGTTGTGCACCTCGTTCATCGTCTCGACATTGATGATGGTGGTGATAATGAATGCCACCATCGGCATCGACACCATCAGCTGCCAGGGATAACCCGAGAAATAGGCTACCGCTGCATAACAGGCACTCAAGGCGGCCACGCCAAGTATGTGCCTGATGACGCCGACGCCGCGGCTGCGCAACAGCACGCAACCGAAAATGAAATAGCTCGTCGAACTCGGGTACCAGGGAAGCAATGCCAGGCCCAACGCTGCGATAGCCAGCGCGTACCGCTGCGCGGCGCGGCGCGAGGCCGCCATATAGAACAGATACAGCGCGACGAATATCGGAAAGCTGCCAGCGGTAAACGCCGCCCAACGCCAATCGAAGCCGGTTCCGAACAATGGCGTAACGAAGATCCAGCACGACCAGAGCAGATGGACGAAATCCGTCCATGGCGACTTGCCGTTGCGCATATTTTCCGTCATGGACGAGTCGGGAGCCGGCTTCAACCAGACGCGCAGACTTTCTAGATTCATGCCGAACTCCCCATCCTCATCACTGCAGCTCACCCGTACCTGCGCAGTCGCCGCGCGGCTACCACCGTGAAGAACACCGTGTAGATCGCCAGTACGGCCACGTGCGTCAAAGCTTCCCCGTGCTCCAGGCCCACTGCTTCGAGGGCCAGCTGGTTCAAATGATAGCTCGGCCAGACCGGTCCAAGCTGCTGCAGGAACTTCGGCAGGATCGACAAGGGAAACCACAGGCCCGAGAGGAACGCCATCGGCAGGTAGATCAGGTTGATGACACCGGGGGCGCCTTGTCCCTTGATAAGGCTGCCGACGAACAGGCCCATCGCGCAGAACGGCAGCACGCCGAACACACAGGTGAAAAATGTCGTGACGACCTGACCAGGGCTCAGCGGGACATGTGCCAGCACAATCGCCATGACCAACAGCAACACAATGACGACCGCCGCCACCATCAAGGCCATCACCATCTTGCCTAGAAGATAGGCCGCCGGTGGCATCGGCAAAGCTCGCTTGAGCGTCATGAGGCCGTTATCGCGCTCCATCGCCAGCGATACACCGAAGCCGAACAAGCCAGGCGCCATGACACCGAAGGTACCGTAGGCCGCCAGAAAGAAGCGCGGCGCATCCGGGCCGTTCGCATGCCCGAGAAAGATGCCAAACATGAGATAGAAGACCGTTGGAAACAGCAACGTCGGCAAGAGGAAACTGGGCGTTCGCAGATATCGCAGACACTCGCTGCGAATTTCTTCGAGATACGCAGCGATCACGCGCTGCGGCGACATGGTCGCGCCAGCCTGCGCAACGGAAAACTTATGCGTCACGGCGTTCATCAGGCAGCCTCGCGATCGATGGTGGTGGCGGTCTCGGCGTCTCGCGTCAACTCGGTAAATGCTTCGGCAAGTCCGGCACGTTGAACTTCCAGCTCACTCAGCGAGCTGTCGGCATCCAGCAACCGGCGCACCAGGGCTTCCGCGTTTGCGGTCGACATCCATACTTTTGCGCCATCGCGACGAGCCTCGACCACTTCAGGCCATGCGGCAAGCTGTTGCGGATCGATATGCGTCATGCAGCGGACACGTTTCAGGGCAACGCGAGCGCGCAGATCGTCAACGCTGCCTTCACTGATCACGCGCCCCTGCGCCATCACGCAGACGCGATCGGCAAGCGCTTCGGCCTCTTCGAGATAGTGCGTCGTCAACACCACGGCGCAGCCTTCGGCAACCAGCTGACGAATCGCCGCCCACAATTTCTGTCGCGCCTCGATGTCCATGCCGACCGTCGGCTCGTCCAGAAACAGCAGTTCAGGGCGGCCGCATAACGCCATCGCAAATTGCACGCGGCGTTGCTGACCGCCCGACAACTTCGCGTAAGGTCGCTTCAGCAAATCGGCGATACCCGCCATCTCCGCACTTTCTTGCACGGAACGCGGCGACGGGTAGTAGCTCGCGGTCAACCGCAACAATTCACCGACACGCAGGACCGGCGGCAACGATGCCGACTGCAGCATCACGCCGATGCGCCGGCGCGCGTCGATGCTCTGCGGATCCTGGCCGAACAGCTCCACGGTGCCTTTATCGGCGCGGATCAGGCCAAGCAGCAGGCTGATGGCCGTACTTTTGCCGGCACCGTTAGGACCCAGCAGCGCCAGCAGTTCGCCGCGCTGCAACATGAGATCGACGCCATCGAGCGCACGCAGCGCGCCGTAGGTTTTGATCGTTCCAACAAGCCTTGCGACAGGTATTTGCAGATTCGACATAGCCCCTCCTCCAGTGGCTGAAATACTGGGGAAAAACGGCCTTTTCCGGCAGTCCTCAACGTCAGCGTACGGGCATGACAGCCGTCACCCGGGGGTTACGGGCGGCTTGGCGGCAGGTTATGCTGGGCATTCGTCGCATCTGTAACTTTTGATGCCGGCGCGCCTGCTCCGCTGGTTTTGTGCAAAAGCAGGCTACGGAAACCCCTGGAGAATCCCCGTCTTCGGCCTTCCGTCATGTATTCACAATACCCGTTTCGGCTCAACAGAAAGAAAGCAGCCGATGCGGATCGAGGAGAAACATCATGGGTGTGATCGATCAGTTGCGCGAAATGCGCGAATTCGGTGGCAAGCCGCGTACGTCCGGCCTGGACGACGCCACCATCGAGCGTTTTGCCAGCAGCCACCCGGCGCTGTCGCAGGCGATTGAAGAAGCGGTTGCGCGTCATCGCGATCTGCGTAACGACCTGTCCGATTTTCTCAAGCTCGACGAAGTCGAACAGCTGGAAACGGCGCAGGCGAGTTTCGTCAATTTCTACCCAGACGATGGCATCAACCCGTACGTTCCGGCCGCTGCGCGCGGCCCCTGGGTCGTCACGCTCAAGGGCGCGGTGATCCACGATAACGGCGGCTACGGCATGCTGGGCTTCGGCCATAACGACGAAGCGATTCGTGCAGCGATGAGCGCACCGCAGGTGATGGCGAACGTGATGACGCCGAACATCTCGCAGATGCGCTTTGCAAAGGCGATGGATCGCGAGCTGGGTCGCAACCGCGGCAGCAATCCGTACACGCGCTACCTGTGCCTCAACTCGGGTTCCGAGTCGGTGTCGCTTGCATGCCGCATCGCCGACGTCAACGCCAAGACCATGACGGATGTCGGCGGTCGCTACGCCGGCCGCACGATCAAGCGCCTGGCCGTGAAAGGTGCTTTCCACGGCCGCACCGAGCGGCCCGCGCTGTATTCGGACTCCACGCGCAAGACGTATATGCAGCATCTGGCGAGCTATCGCCACGAAGACACCCTGCTCACCGTCGCGCCTTACGACATTGCCCAGCTCGAAGCCGCCTTTGCCGATGCCGACCGCCATGGCTGGTTTATCGAGGCGATGTTCCTCGAACCGGTGATGGGCGAAGGCGATCCCGGCCGCGCCCTGACGCCCGAGTTCTACAAGGCGGCGCGTGCGCTGACCGAAGCACACGGGACGCTCCTGCTGGTCGATTCGATCCAGGCTGGCCTGCGTGCGCATGGCGTGCTGTCGATTACCGATTATCCGGGCTTCGAGCAGTTGCCCGCGCCCGATATGGAAACCTTCTCCAAGGCGCTGAACGCCGGTCAGTACCCGCTTTCGGTGCTGGCCGTGGGTGAACGCGCGGCGGGTCTGTATCGCAAGGGCATCTACGGCAACACCATGACCGGCAACCCGCGTGCGCTCGATGTGGCGTTGGCTACATTGAATCAGCTTACCGACGAAGTGCGCAGCAATATCCGCGAACGCGGCAAGGAATTCGTCGACAAGCTCAATGCACTCAAGAACGAGCTCGGCGGGTTGATCACCAAGGTCCAGGGCACCGGCCTGCTGTTCTCCTGCGAACTGGCGCCGGAGTTCAAATGCTATGGCGCGCAATCGATCGAGGAATACATGCGCGAACGCGGCATCGGCGTGATCCACGGTGGCGTCAATTCGCTGCGCTTCACCCCGCATTTCAACGTGACCGGCGCCGAGGTGGACCTGGTCGTAGGTGCAGTGCGTCACGCGCTGCTGCACGGGCCGCGGAAAATGAAAGAAGCCGATGCGGCCTGAGTGAGGAGTCCGGCGGTTTTGCCGCCGGACTTATGTCCCACCCCTTGTAGGCCCACCCCCACACAGGCATAGACTGTCCCGCCGGCGCCCGCCGGTACTCATAGGGAAGGTTTCCGCCATGTCGAAGCGTTTGAGTCTGATCGTTGCCAGCGCCGCACTGGTATTCGCAGTCGCCACTGTTCACGCCGCCGACACCAAGCCGTTGACTGCTCAGCAGCAAAAAATGAGCGACTGCAGCAAGCAAAACAAAGGCAAGAAGGGCGACGACTACAAGAACTCCGTCAAAGCCTGCCTCTCGGGAACGGCCACCCCTGCGCCAGCTCCGGCCAAACAAACCCAGCAAGAAAAAATGAAGAGCTGTAACGCCGAAGCCAAGACCAAGGCACCGACCGGCGATGCTCACAAGGCCTTTATGAGCAGCTGCCTCAAGGGTGCACCCGCAACGCCGTAAGCGGCCAGCGTGCACTCGAGCGGGGTGGCTGCGGCCTGGGCAGCGCCCCGCTTTTCTTTTGCTCAAGACTCAGCTGGGCGACAATGCCGGCCACTCTTGCCAGGGCCAGCCATGAAAATCGTCGAAGTACGCCACCCCCTGATTCAGCACAAGCTGGGCCTGATGCGCCGCGCGGGCATCAGCACCAAGGAATTTCGCGAGCTGGCCTCCGAAGTCGCCGCGTTGCTGACCTACGAAGCCACCAAGGACCTGGAAACGTTGAGCCAGGAGATCGAAGGCTGGGCCGGCCCCGTACAGGTGCAGCAGATCAAGGGCAAGAAGATCACCGTGGTGCCGATCCTTCGCGCTGGCCTGGGCATGCTGCCTGGCGTGCTCGACATGATCCCATCGGCCAAGGTCAGCGTGGTCGGCCTGCAGCGCGACGAGGAAACGCTCAAGCCGGTGACCTACTATGAAAAGCTCAGCGGCCGCATGGACGAACGCATCGCGCTGATCGTCGACCCCATGCTCGCCACAGCGGGCACCCTGGTCGCCACCGTGGACATGCTCAAGGCCGCTGGCTGCAAGCGCATCAAGGGACTCTTCCTGGTAGCGGCACCCGAAGGACTGGAGCGCATCGTGGCGGTCCATCCGGATATCGAGATCTACACCGCGTCGATCGACCAGCGCCTCAACGAACAGGGCTATATCCTGCCGGGGCTGGGCGATGCCGGAGACAAGATCTTCGGTACCAAGCAGCTTTCCGCAAGCTGAGAGTCGGCTCCCTGGGATGGCTTTCGGGTTTGGCCGCGAAGCCCCCCGCTAAAACGAGAAATGTTTCGCAAAGCTGTCGAAGACGCGAAATGTTTCGCAAACCTGTCGTAATAACTCGCTAGCCTCGCCCTGCTGGGTCCTCCTGTCTGGACCCTACTAGGGAGTAGTCAATGGAAGCAAAGCACGTACGGCGCGCCCTCGCGGCGGCGCTGATGGCAGTCGTGTCGGTGGCCTCCGCGCAGGCGGCCGATCTGAGTATCAGTCAATTTCGGGTGCGCGGCCCGTCCGGCGGTAACGACGAGTTCGTCGAGTTGTTCAACGCCGGCGCCACCGCCCAGGATGTATCCGGGTTCAAGCTAAATGGCTCCAACAATGCAGGCACCACGGGCACGCGCCTGACGCTGCCCAGCGGCACCTCGATCGCGCCGGGCTGCTACCTGCTGCTGACCAATGGCGCCAGCGGCGGCTATTCCGGCAGCGTCGCGGGTGACTTCAAATACAACACCGGCATCACCGACGACGGTGGCCTGGCCGTACTCGATGCCTCGGGCCAGATCGTCGACCAGGTGGGCCTGTCCACCGGCTCGGCCTACAAGGCCGGCACGCCGCTGACTTCGCTGGGCACGACCAATGCCGACAAGGGCTACGGCCGCACCACCAACGCCGCGGGCCTGCCGCAGAACACCGGCAACAACCAGGCGGATTTCGTGGTGGTCTCGCCCACCGTGCCGCACAACAGCGCCAGCGCCTGCGCACTTCTGGGCGAATCGCTGTCGATCGCCGACTCCAGCGCCACCGTGCATGGCGCGGCCAACGTCAACATGCCGTTCACCGTGACGCTGAGCCAGCCGGCACCGGCCGGCGGCGTAACCGTACAGGCGACCACCGTGGACGGCACGGCGACCGTCGCCAATGGCGACTACGATGCCCTCGACACCACGCTGAACTTCGCCGAAGGCCAGACCCAGGCCAGCTTCAACGTCGTCGTGCACGGCCGCACCACCGGCAGCGACAACAAGGCGTTCCAGGTCAAGCTCAGCCAGCCCAGCGGCAACCTCCCGCTGGCGCGCGATACCGCCACCGGCACCATCCGTTACGACATCCCGGTCGCCGCCGAAATCTGGCAGATCCAGGGGCGCAACCAGTTGTCGCCGCTCGCCGGCAAGTCGGTCATCACCACCGGCAACATCGTCACCGCGGTTGGCCCGGCCGGCTTCACCATGCAGACGCCGGACGCCCGCGCCGATGCCGATCCGCTGACCTCCAACGGCGTCTACGTGTTCACCACCAGCGCACCGACGGTGGCTGTCGGTGACGTGGTGAACGTGGATGCGTCGGTCGGCAACTTCTTCAACCTCACCGAGCTGGAGAACCCGACCGTCACCGTGACCGCGCATCGTGCACGGTTGCCGGCCCCGGTCGTGTTCGGCGCCAATACGCCCTCCTCCGATCCCAACAAGCTGTCCTGCGGCACGACCAACTTCCAGTGCTTTGTCGGCATGCGCGTGGTGATCGAGAACGGCATGATCAACACCGGCAACAAGCGTTTCAGCGATCAGCCTTTTGCGGAGGTCAGCATCACCGCCAACGGCAAGCGCTCGCTGCGCCTGCCGGGTGTGCGCTTTGGCACGCCGATTCCCGATGGCGTGGATCTGCCCAACTGGAGCGGCAACCCGGAAGTGTTCAAGATGAACACCGCCGACTTCGGTGCCGTGCCGGAGAATACGCCGTTTGTCGGCGGCAGCACGTTCCGCGCCGAAGGCATCATCTCGTACGACTTCGGTGCGTACACGTTTATTCCGACCTCGATCAAGATCACGCACACCGCGCCGATGCCCGGCCCGGTATCGCCGACGCCGCCGTATGCGCTGCGCATCGGTGCGTTCAATACCGAGCGCTTCTGCGACAGCACGTTCGATACCGTCTTTACCTGCAGCGGCGGCAGCACCGAGCCCACGCCGGATCAGGTCACGGTAAAGACGCAGCGTCTGTCCGCCTATATCGGTAGCGTGCTGAAACTGCCCGACGTGCTGTCGGTGGAAGAAGTCGAGACCTTGCCGATCCTGCAAGGCCTGGCCCAGCAGCTGGGTGACGACTACCACGTGAAGTACCAGGCGTATCTGCTCCCGGGTCACGACCCGAGCGGCATCAACGTCGGCTTCCTGGTGCGCAGCGATCGCGTACATGTGCTGTCGGTGCAACAGCTTGCCGCCGACGAAACCTGGAACGACAACGGCGCGACCGAGTTCGTGCACGACCACCCGCCGCTCCTGCTCACCGCCGACGCGCGCGGCATGCGCTTCCAGGTGATCTCGGTGCACGCCAAGGCGCGCCAGAATGTCGACGACGATACCGCCGCGGCAGTGCGCGACCGGCAGAAGCGTTTCCTGCAGGCCAGCTCGCTGGCTCGCCAGGTACAGCAACTGCAGACCACCGCGCCGTGGCAGCCCTTGTTGGTGGTAGGTGATTTCAACTCCTACCAGTTCAGCGATGGCTTCGTGGACGTGGTCGGCCTGGTCTCGGGCAAGTACAAGGACAGCGAGAACCAGCTCAAGCTCGGCAAGAACATCGTCAGCCCGACGCTATGGAACGCGGTGGACTCGGTGCCTGCCAACGACCGTTACTCGTATCTGTTTACCGAGAGCTTCGGCCCGATCCAGGGTTATACCGCCGCGGGCTCGGGCAATACGGGCCGCCAGGTGCCGACCGTGCAGGTGCTCGACAACGCGCTGCTCAATCGCGTTGCCAAGGCGCGCTTCCTGAAGATGCAGTACGGTCGCGCCGACCTGGATGCACCAGTACAGACCGAGGACGACGCCACCACCGCCACCGATATGACCAAGGCGATCGGCGTGTCCGATCACGATGGTTTTGTGGTCGATCTGTTCGCGCCGGGTCTGTTTGGCCAGGGCGGCCATGATGAGCACGGTGGGCATGACGGCCATGACGGCCACGGCGATCATGATGGTCACAACGACCATGGTGACGACCATGACCACGGTCACGACGACGGGCATGGCTGGGGCTACTGATCCGCTGGCACTGCGATGAAAAAGAAGGCCACGCTCTTGGGCGTGGCCTTTTTTTGTGCTGGGAGAGCCCCCCTCACCCCAACCCTCTCCCCCGGCAAAGCCAGGGGAGAGGGGGCTGAATTGAGGGAACCTCAATGTTTCGCACTTGCGCAACTTGGCTCCCTCTCTCCTGGCTTTGCCGGGGGAGAGGGTTGGGGTGAGGGGGGCAGGAGGCGATGCGAAGCGAGCCTACTGCTCAGCCGCGAAACCGATCCGTAGCCTCCAGCAACTCATGCGTAATACCCGGCTCAAACGCCGAATGTCCTGCATCCTGCACAATCCGAAGATCCGCCTCCGGCCACGCACGATGCAGGTCCCACGCACTACGCATCGGACATACCACGTCGTACCGCCCCTGCACGATCGTCGTCGGAATATGCCGGATACGATCGACGTTGCGCAGTAGCTGATCGTCGTGTTCGAAGAAACCGCCATGCACGAAGTAATGGCACTCGATCCGCGCAAACGCCAACGCGAATTCGTCTTCGCCGCTGGAAGCGATATGCGTGGTGTCCTGATACAGGAAGCTGGTCGCGCCTTCCCACACCGACCATGCGCGCGCGGCTTCGGTGCGGACGGTCGCATCAGTGCTGGTGAGGCGGCGATGGTAAGCACTCATCAAATCGCCGCGCTCGGCTTCCGGAATCACGCTGAGATAGGTTTCCCACGCATCCGGATACAGCGCATCGCAACCCTTCTGGTAGAACCATTCCAGTTCCCAGCGACGCAGCATGAAAATACCGCGCAGCACCAGCTCGGTAACTTTCTCCGGATGCGTCTGCGCATACGCCAGCGCCAGCGTCGATCCCCAGGAGCCGCCGAATACCTGCCAAGCCGACACGCCAAGATGTTCGCGCAGGCGCTCGATATCGGCGACCAGATCCCAGGTCGTATTGCCTTCCAGCTCTGCGTGCGGCGTCGAACGCCCGCAACCACGCTGGTCGAACAGAACGATGCGATAGATCTTCGGATCGAAGAAACGCCGGCACTTGCTGTTGGTGCCGCCACCCGGACCGCCGTGCAGAAACACCACCGGCTTGCCGTTCGGGTTGCCGCTCTGCTCGTAGTAGAGCGTATGCAACGCTGAGACCTTGAGCATGCCCTGATCAAAGGGCTCGATTTCGGGATACAAGCTACGGCGTTGCTGCGACATGAAAGCACTCCGGCTTAAGTGGCAAGGCTAGCCGCAAACCTTAACACGGCAGCGGCCGCAACGAGGGAAGGACATGCCTTTTACAAGCCATGCACGGATAGCTGTCTAGGCTCGCTTTTATCGCCGTCTCCGCCACGGCATGCGTATAAGGAAGGCCTGATCATGTCCTCCGTCTCCGGCGCGTCTCCCGTGGCGGCCGCGCCAGCCCACGGCGCCTCCAGCGTCTTTATCATTGGCCTGCTGGCCTCGCTGGCCGGCCTGATGTTCGGGCTTGATATCGGTGTCATTTCCGGTGCCCAGAGCTTTATCCAGAAAGATTTTCATATCAGCGATCACGCCCTGGAATGGGTCGTGAGTTCCATGATGCTCGGCGCAGCCGCAGGCGCGCTGGGATGCGGCTGGCTATCGTCATCCTTGGGCCGCAAGCGTTCGCTGATCCTCGGCGGCTTTCTATTCGTGATCGGCTCGCTGGGATGCGCACTGGCGCCGTCGCCATCCATCCTGATCATGGGGCGCATCGTGCTTGGCGTCGCCATTGGCATTGCCAGCTATACGGCGCCGCTCTACATCGCAGAGATTGCACCCGAAGCCATCCGGGGCCGCATGATTTCCACCTATCAGCTGATGATCACCAGCGGCATCCTCGTGGCGTTTCTCTCCGACACCGCCTTCAGTTACAGCGGCTCCTGGCGCTGGATGCTGGGCGTGATCGCGGTGCCCGGCATCTTGTTCCTGCTGGGCCTTTTCGTACTGCCTGACAGCCCACGCTGGTTGCTGATGCGGGGCGAAAAGAAGGAAGCCGCGAATGTACTGATGCGCCTGCGTGGCGGCGAGCGCGATCAGGTCGACAAGGAAATGGCCGATATCGAAGAACAATTGAAGCAGCCGCAGATGGGCTTCGCTCTGTTTCGCCAGAACGCCAACTTCCGTCGTTCGGTATGGCTTGGCGTATTGCTGCAGGCGATGCAGCAATTTACCGGCATGAACGTGGTGATGTACTACGCCCCGCGGATCTTCCAGGCCATGGGCTACGCGACCGAAGCGCAGATGTGGTTCACCGCACTCGTTGGCCTGATCAATGTGCTGGCCACGCTGATCGCCATGGCGGTGATCGATCATTGGGGCCGCAAGCCGACGCTTTATACCGGCTTTGCCGTCATGGCAATCGGCCTTGGCGTGGTCGGCACCATGATGATGGGTGGCGCACCGAGCTCGCACGGCATGCAGTTGTTTACCGTCATCATGCTGCTGGTCTTTATCGTCGGCTTTGCCATGTCGGCCGGCCCGTTGATCTGGACCTTATGCTCGGAGATTCAGCCACTGAAGGGCCGCGACTTCGGTATCGCCGCATCCACCTTCACCAACTGGATCACCAATATGATCGTCGGCCTCACCTTCCTGAGCCTGCTCAACGGGATCGGCACCGCGCAGACGTTCTGGCTCTACGGCGGGTTCAACGTGCTGTTCCTGTTGCTGACCTTCCTGCTCATCCCCGAGACCAAGGGCGTCACGCTGGAGCACATCGAAACGCGACTGATGGCCGGTGAAAAGTTGCGCGATATCGGTCGGCAGTAAACTCAGTCGAACAGCTTGCCCGGATTGAGAATGCCCCTGGGGTCGAACACGTGGCGAACCTGACGCATCAACGCGATCTCCGCTTCGCCACGGGTCGACTCCAGGTAAGGCTTCTTGACCAGCCCAATACCGTGTTCGGCCGAGATGCTGCCGCCATGGCGTCGCAAGGTGGCCGCGAGGAGCTTGGTGACGTGTTCGCATTGGGCGATGAAGGCGGCATCGTCGAGCGCAGCCGGCTTGAGCACATTGATGTGCAGGTTGCCATCGCCGATATGGCCGAACCACACCACTTCGATATCCGGGTACTCGTGCGACAGTAGCGTCTGCATCTCGTGCAGGAAGGCAGGCACGGCACCGATGCGTACCGAGATGTCGTTCTTGTAGGGACGATGCGGCGCCAGGCTTTCGGTAATGCCTTCGCGCAAACGCCACAATGCCGCGGCCTGCGCTTCGCTCTGCGCGATCACGCCGTCGACGATCCAACCCTGCTCCATGCCGTGTTCGAAGGCGGACAGTGCGACATCCATCGCCGTCGCGTCGACAGCGTCGAACTCGGTCACCACGTAATAGGGATAGTCGCCGTCGATTGCCCGCTGCGCGCCATGTGCCAGCACGTGCTTCTGCGCGATATCGGTAAAAAACTCGAACGCCTGCAACGAAAGACGCGCACGAAACAAGGCGAACACCTGCATCAGCGCATCCATGTCCGGCAGCGCCAGCAACATGGTCTGCGATGGCGGCGGCGGATCGGTCAGCTTGAGCGTCGCTTCCACCACGATGCCGAGCGTCCCTTCCGAGCCGATCAACAGATGACGGAAATCGTAGCCGCTGGAGTTCTTGATCAAACCGCGATTGAGTTCCAGCCACTCGCCCGCGCCGGAGACCGCCTTGAGCCCGGCAATCCACTCGCGCGTATTGCCGTAACGGATGACGCGAATGCCGCCCGCGTTGGTGGCGATATTGCCGCCGATCGAGCATGAACCGCGCGCGGCGAAATCCACCGGATAGATCAGGCCGTGCTCCCTTGCCGCATCATGTACCGCTTGCAGGGTAATACCCGGCTGCACGGTGAGCGTGCGGTCGACCGGATCGAAGCCGAGTACACGGTTCATCCGTTCCAGGCTCACTACCAATTCGCCCTGCGCCGCCACGGCGCCGCCGGAAAGCCCGGTACGCCCGCCCGAGGGCACGATGGCAATCTGCTGCCGGTTGGCCCAGCGCACGATGGCCTGCACCTCCTCGGCCGCAGCAGGCAGCGCGATGGCCAACGGGGCGGGCGTCCAGCGACGCGTCCAGTCGCGGCCGTAATGCTCCAGGTCGCCCGGTTCGGTCAGCAGGCGCAGCGCGGGACATTCGGCGGCCAGCTCGGCCAGGCGGGGATCGGTGAGGGGGGTGGCTTGTGTCGACATCCTCGCAGCCTGCCAGCGAGTGGCGCCGAGGTCCAGTGTTGCGCCGCCGCAAATGCAGCGACATCTGGCATAGTGGGCCGGCCCTTTTCTGTCATCTCCAGGTCATGAAGACATCCTTTCCCAAACAAGACATCAAGGTGCTGCTGCTCGAAGGCGTCAGCCGCAGCGCCGTGGAAAGCTTTCGCCAAGCCGGCTACAGCCAGATCGAGTATCACGAGAAATCACTGCCGGAAGACGAGCTGAAACGCCGTATCGCCGACGCGCATATCGTCGGCATCCGCTCCCGCACCCACCTGTCCGGCGATGTGCTGGCGCATGCCAAGCGACTGCTCGCCGTCGGCTGCTTCTGCATCGGCACCAACCAGGTCGACCTGGAAACGGCCAAGGTGCAGGGCGTACCGGTGTTCAACGCGCCGTACTCGAACACGCGCAGCGTCGCCGAGTTGGTCATCGCCGAAGCGATCATGCTCCTGCGCGGCATTCCGCAAAAGAACGCGCTATGCCATCGCGGTGGCTGGACCAAGTCCGCCGCCGGCAGCTTCGAAACCCGCGACAAGGTGCTCGGCATCGTCGGCTACGGCCACATCGGCACCCAGGTCGGCGTGCTGGCCGAAGGGCTGGGCATGCGGGTTATCTTCCACGACATCGAGTCGAAGCTGTCGCTGGGCAACGCGCGCGCTGCAGCAGGCCTGGACGATCTGCTCGAACGCGCCGACGTGATCACCCTGCACGTGCCGGAAACGCCGTCGACCAAGCTGATGATCGGCGCCACCGAACTGGCCAAGATGCGCAAGGGCGCGATGCTGATCAATGCCTCGCGCGGCACCGTCGTCGACATCGACGCCCTGGCCCACGCCCTGCGCAGCGAACACATAGCCGGCGCGGCGGTCGATGTATTCCCGGTCGAGCCCAAAGGTAATGACGACGCCTTCGTCTCGCCGCTGATCGGCATGGACAACGTGATCCTGACCCCGCACATCGGCGGCAGCACGCTGGAAGCACAGGACAATATCGGCATCGAGGTGGCTGCCAAGCTGGTGCGCTATAGCGATAACGGCTCGACCCTCTCAGCCGTCAATTTCCCCGAAGTCTCCCTGCCCGAACACCCGCGCAGCCGCCGCTTGTTACATATTCATCGCAACGTTCCGGGCGTTCTGTCGCGCATCAATGAAGTGTTCTCGGCCGGCAACATCAATATCGATGCCCAGTTCCTGCAAACCGATTCGCAGGTGGGTTATGTGGTGATCGATGTCTCGGCGGATGAAGCGCAGGCTGGCGAGCTGAAAGATCGCCTGGCGACGATTTCGGGGACGCTGCGCAGTCGAGTGCTGTACTGAGCCAGATTCGGAGCAAAAAAAAACGGCGCCAATGGCGCCGTTTTTCCTTATGTGCTGCCGAATTGGTCGGGGCGGCCGGATTCGAACCGACGACCCTTTGCCCCCCAGGCAAATGCGCTACCAGGCTGCGCTACGCCCCGACTTACGGCAAGTGATCGAGTTTAACAGCTGGCTTGGCAGCTGGGAAACCCTTAAAGCGTCGAAAATCTGTCGTGGAAGCGACTTCAGTCGCGACAAACCGTAACGTAACCGTGAGCCGCGATGGATATCGCTCCCACAGGAAAGCGGCGATCGGCTATATCAGCGACGCAGCAGCGTGAGAACTTCTTCCAGCTCCATGCGCACCTGGCGCACGATCTGGTGCGACATGCTCGCTTCCATCCGCGCCTGCGGGCCTTCCAGCCGGGCACGGGCGCCGGTGATGGTGAAGCCTTCGTCGTACAGCAGCGAACGGATCTGACGGATCATCAGCACGTCATGACGCTGGTAGTAGCGGCGATTGCCACGGCGCTTGACCGGGTTGAGCGCAGGAAATTCCTGCTCCCAGTAGCGCAGCACGTGGGGTTTCACTCCGCACAAGTCGCTCACCTCACCGATGGTGAAGTAGCGCTTGGCCGGGATGGCGGGCAGTTCGGTGTTATTCCCTTGGTCCAGCATAGCCCTCGACTCGCACCTTGAGTTTCTGCCCCGGACGGAACGTTACCACCCGACGGGCGGAGATCGGAATCTCTTCGCCGGTCTTCGGGTTGCGACCCGGCCGCTGGTTCTTCTGCCGGAGGTCGAAATTACCGAACCCGGACAGCTTCACCTGCTCGCCGCCTTCCAACGCCTCGCGGATAACCTCGAAATAGGCATCCACGAATTCTTTCGCCTCACGTTTGTTGAGGCCCACTTCGAGGAAAAGGCGCTCGGCCATCTCCGCCTTGGTCAGCGCCATGTCATCCTCGCAACTTTGCCTTGCATGCTTTCTCCAATGCAGACACCGCGTCCCCTACGCATTGGTCGGCATCAATGTCGGTAAGGGTGCGTGAAGCGTCCTGCAAAATCAAGCCCATAGCGAGACTCTTTCGGCCTGCCTCGACCCCCTTGCCGCTATAGCGGTCGAACAGGGTCAGGGATTTCAGACGCTCGCCCAGGCTGGTACGTACAGCGTGCTCGACCTGCGCCCAGCTGACCTCCTCCGGCAGATCCACCGCAATATCGCGACGCACCGAAGGGAAACGCGGCACCGGTGTGGCCGCAGGCAGGCGACGGGTCAGCAGCGGCTCCAGCGCCAGCTCCAGCACATGGACGTCCGGAGCCAGATCCAGCGCCTTGGCCAACTGGGGATGCACGGCCCCAAGATAACCGACGGTCGTACCGTCAAAGCTCACGCGTGCGGCCCGGCCCGGATGCAGCCAGCCCGGCAGGCCATCGGCGTGCACCGACCAGCGCTGCGGCTCGCCGCCCCAGGCGACGATGGCATCGAGCTCGCCCTTGAGATCGTAGAAGTCCAGCACACGGGCCGGCTCGCCCCACTGCTCGGCACGCGCCGAACCGCAGGCGACCATGGCCAGGGAGGGTGTCTCCAACGGCGGGTCGCCGGCCGCGAAGGTACGGCCCAGCTCGAACAGGCGTACCCGGTCCTGCTGACGCGCACGGTTGTGCGACAGCGCCTCGATCAGCGCCGGCAGCAGCGAGGGCCGCATGACCGCCAGGTCAGCCGACAAGGGATTGGCCAGCGGCACCAGGTTCTTGTCGAAACCCCAGCGACCAAGCAGGTCGGCGCCGACGAAGGCCAGGGTCACCGCCTCGAAGTAGCCACGCGCTGCCAACTGCTCACGCAGGGCCAGTTCGCCGATACGCGCTTCCGGGTCGATCGCCAGGGTCAGCGCGCCAGCCGGGGTATGCGTGGGGATGTTGTCGTAGCCGAAGATGCGCGCGACCTCTTCGATCAGATCCTCCTCGCGCTCGATATCGAAACGACTGCTCGGCGCGGTGACCTGCCAGCCTTCGCCGGCCGGCTCGATGCGCATGCCGAGCGCAGTGAAGATACGCAGCACTTCCGCATCGGCCACCTCGACGCCCAGCACGCGGCGCAAACGCGCACGACGCAAAGCAACCGTGGCGGGTTTGGGCAGATCGGCCAGGTTCTCGGCCACCGACACCGGACCGGCCTTGCCGCCGGCGATGGCGAGCAGCAGTTCGGTGGCGCGTTCCAGCGCACGGCGCGGCAGCTCGGGGTCGACACCACGCTCGAAGCGGTGCGAAGCATCGGTATGCATGCCGAGCTTGCGGGCACGCCCCATGATCGCGGCTGGCGCGAAATGCGCGGCCTCGAAAAAGATGCTGCGGGTGTCGTCGGTCACACGCGAGTCGTAACCGCCCATGACACCGGCCACGGCCAGCGCCTTCTTTTCGTCGGCAATCAGCACGAAGCTCGGATCGACCTTTGCCTCGCTGCCGTCGAGCAGTTTGACGATTTCGCCGGCACGCGCATGGCGCACCACGATGTCGCCGTCGAGCTTGTCGTTGTCAAATGCATGCAAGGGCTGGCCAAGTTCGAGCATCACATAGTTGGTGATGTCGACCACCGGGCTGATCGAACGCAGACCGGAACGGCGCAGGCGCTCGACCAGCCACAGCGGCGAACGCGCGGCCATGTCGATGCCCTCGATGACGCGACCGAGATAGCGCGGCGCATCGGCACCGGCTTCCAGGCGAATGCCGCGCGTGACTGTACCGGTCACCGGCGCGGTCTTTTGCTCGGGCACCTTCACTGCGCTGCCGAACAGCGCGGCAACATCGTGCGCAAGGCCAACCAGACCCAGGCAATCGGGGCGGTTCGGCGTCAGCTTCAATTCGAACGCAGCGTCCGGCAGGCCAAGGTAGTCGGCTAACGGCTTGCCTACAGGCGCATCGAGCGGCAGTTCCAGCAAGCCCGACGCATCGGCATCGATGCCCAGTTCCTTGGCCGAGCACAGCATGCCAAACGATTCCACGCCACGCAGCTTGGCCGCCTTGATCGCGATCCCGCCGGGCAGGTTCGCGCCGACGGTCGCCAGCGGCACCTTGATGCCGACGCGCGCGTTCGGCGCGCCACAAACGATCTGCAACAACTCGCCCTGCCCCGCATCGACCTTGCATACCTGCAACCGGTCGGCTTCGGGATGTTTTTCCGCCGCGACAATCTCGCCCACGACCACGCCGGACAATTGCTCGCCCAGCACGGTCAGCTCTTCGACTTCCAGGCCGGCCATGGTCAGGGCGTGCGCCAATGCGGCGCGGTCCGCCTTGATCTCGACCAGCTCGCGCAGCCAGTTTTCGGAGAATTTCATGTCTATCGATTCCTAGCGGCGAGCGTTAAGCGAACTGCTTGAGGAAGCGCAGGTCGTTCTCGAAGAACGCGCGCAGATCGGACACGCCATAACGCAGCATGGCGAAGCGCTCGACACCCAGGCCGAAGGCAAACCCGGTGTAACGCTCCGGATCGATACCGCAGTTCTTCAGCACGTTCGGATGCACCATGCCGCAGCCAAGCACTTCGAGCCAGCGCGTCGAGCCGTCCTCGGCATCCCAGCGGATATCCACCTCGGCCGACGGCTCGGTAAACGGGAAATAGCTCGGACGGAAACGCATCTCGAAATCGCGCTCGAAAAACGCGCGGATGAATTCGGCCAGCGTGCCTTTCAGATCGGCAAAGCTGGAGGTCTCGTCGACCAGCAGGCCTTCGATCTGGTGAAACATCGGCGAATGGGTCTGATCCGAATCGCTGCGATAGACCTTGCCCGGCGCGATGATACGGATCGGCGGCTGCCGTCCCTGCATCGAGCGGATCTGCACCGGCGAGGTATGCGTGCGCAACAGTCGGCCGTCACCGAAATAAAAGGTGTCGTGCATGGCGCGCGCCGGATGATGCGGCGGGAAGTTCAGCGCTTCGAAGTTGTGCCAGTCGTCTTCGATCTCCGGACCGTCGGCACGCTGGTAACCCAGGCGCGCAAAGATCGCGGCAATGCGCTCCAGCGCACGCGTGATCGGGTGAATACCGCCACGTTCGCCATCGCGACCCGGCAGCGAAATATCCAGGCGCTCGGAAGCCAGACGACGGTCGAGCTCGGCCTGTTCCAGCGTGGCCTTGCGCGCGGCCAGGGCATCGGCGAGCTTTTCCTTGACGCGATTGACCTCGGCGCCGCGGCTCTTTTTCTCTTCCGGCGGCAACGCGCCCAACGCTTTCAGGGCCGCGGTAACGATACCGCTCTTGCCCAGCAGCCCCACACGCAGCGCGTCGAGCGCCTCGAGCGATTCGGCCTTGTCGATTTCCGCCAGCGCCTGCGCGGCGCGGCTATCCAGATCGTCCATCGATGCGATCCCACAGGTGTCAGAAACGAAAACGGGGAGGAGGCGTTTGGCCTCCTCCCCGCTTGATTCACATCATATCGTCAGGCGCTTACACGCTTACGACGATCAAGCGGCCAGACTGGCCTTCGCCTTTTCTGCGATGGCGCCAAACGCCTTGATGTCGTGCACGGCGATATCGGCCAGCACCTTGCGGTCGACGGTGATACCGGCCTTGGCCAGACCGTTGATCAGGCGGCTGTACGACAGACCGAACTGACGCGCAGCAGCGTTGATACGAACGATCCACAGCGCGCGGAACTGACGCTTGCGCTGCTTGCGGCCGATGTAGGCGTACTGACCAGCCTTGATGACGGCCTGGTTGGCAACGCGGAAGACCTTGCGGCGGGCGTTGTAGTAGCCCTTGGCACGACCGATGATTTTCTTATGACGACGACGGGCGGTAACGCCACGCTTTACACGAGCCATGGTTTCCTCCTCGCCTTACAAGTACGGCAACATGCGTGCTACACCCTTGGTGTCGCAAGCTTTGACGTGGTTGGTAGCGCGCAGATTGCGCTTACGCTTGGTCGACTTCTTCGTCAGGATGTGTGACTTGAAGGCGTGACCGGCCTTGAACTTGCCGGATGCGGTCTTGCGAAAACGCTTCGCCGCCGCCCGGTTGGTCTTGATCTTGGGCATGGGAATGCTCCGTATTCAAAGTTTCTGACTGATCTGGCGGTGGCTTTGCGAGCCACTCTTTCCGTCCTGCCACAATCGGTTCACGGCCCTTCCATGTGGGCCGAACCGGCGATTGTACGGAGGTTTGCGGGGGATTACCAGGGGTTAGGCCGTCGACTCCCGCTCCCCCGGCTCTGCCGGGGGAGCGGGTTGGGATGAGGGGCTTTGATCTGGCGTGGCCGTAGACCGTCGCACCAGAGCCCCCCCCTCCCCCTTTGCCCTCTCCCCCGGCGAAGCCAGGGGAGAGGGGAACACGTGGGGCCGTGCGGGTTCGCACCGATAAGAAAACGGCGACCGCTGGGGTCGCCGTTCTTTATAACTACTTCTTCTTGGGCCCGATCATCATCACCATCTGGCGCCCTTCCAACCGCGGGAAGGACTCGATCTGTCCGTTCTCGCCGACGTCCTCCTGGATCTTCTTGGCCAGGTTCTGGCCGAGGTCCTGGTGGGACATTTCGCGGCCGCGGAAGCGGATGGTGACCTTGACCTTATCGCCCTCTTCCAGGAAGCGCAGCATATTGCGCAGCTTGATCTGGTAGTCGCCCACGTCCGTTACCGGGCGGAACTTCACTTCCTTGATCTCGACCTGCTTCTGCTTCTTCTTGGCAGCCTGGGCCTTCTTCTGGGCTTCGAACTTAAACTTGCCGTAGTCCATGATGCGGCAGACCGGCGGATCGCCGTTCGGCTGGATCTCCACGAGATCCATGCCCGCTTCCTCGGCGGCACGAAGCGCCTCGTCACGGGTGAGAATGCCCAGCTGCTCCATTTCCGGACCGATGACGCGCACGCGCGGCACGCGAATCTCATGGTTACGGCGGTTGCCCTTATTGTCGGTGGTAGCGATACCACTATCCTCCAGAGGAATGAAATTTCGTGACCCGGACGACGCTTAGCGCCGTCCTTCGGTCTCCAGGCGTTCGATAAAGGCGGCTAGCGGCATGCTGCCGAGATCCTCGCCCGAACGGGTACGCACAGAAACCGCCCCAGCTTCCTTCTCGCGATCACCGACCACAAGCAAGTAGGGGACTTTCTGCAACGTATGCTCTCGGATTTTATAGCCGACCTTCTCATTGCGCAAATCGGCGTGAACCCGGAAACCTTTACCGACAAGGGTTTGCGCCACTTCCCGGACATAATCGGCCTGGGCGTCGGTAATTGAGAACACCTGGGCCTGCACCGGAGCCAGCCATGCAGGCAGGTTCCCGGCATGGTGCTCGATCAGAATACCTATAAAACGCTCCATCGAGCCCACGATGGCCCGGTGCAGCATGACCGGGTGCTTGCGCTGGCTATGCTCGTCCACGTACTCGGCGCCCAGGCGCTCGGGCATCATGAAATCGACCTGCATGGTGCCGACCTGCCAGGCACGGCCGATCGAGTCCTTCATGTGGTACTCGATCTTGGGGCCATAGAAGGCACCCTCGCCCGGCAGTTCTTCCCAGCTCACGCCAGCGGTGCCCAGCGCGGCGCGCAGGGCGTCCTCGGCGCGATCCCAGACCTCATCGCTGCCGATGCGCTTGTCGGGGCGCAGGGCGATCTTCAGTGCAATGTCCTCGAAGCCGAAGTCGGCATAGACCTTCATCGCCTGGGCGTGGAAGGCCGTGACCTCCGATTCGATCTGTTCTTCCGTGCAGAAGATGTGACCGTCGTCCTGGGTGAAGGCGCGCACGCGCATGATGCCATGCAGCGCACCCGAGGGCTCGTTGCGATGACAGCCGCCGAATTCGCCGTAGCGGATCGGCAGGTCGCGGTAGCTGTGCAGGTTCGTGTTGTAGATCTGCACGTGACCGGGGCAGTTCATCGGCTTGAGCGCATAAGTGCGCTTTTCCGACTCGGTAAAGAACATGTTTTCCTTGTAGTTGTCCCAGTGACCGGACTTCTTCCACAGGCTCACGTCCATGATCTGCGGGCCGCGGACCTCTTGGTAGCCGCTGGCGCGGTACACGCCGCGCACGTACTGCTCCACCGCCTGCCAGATCGCCCAGCCGTTCGGATGCCAGAACACCATGCCCGGCGATTCTTCCTGCTGATGGAAGAGATCGAGCGCCTTGCCGATCTTGCGGTGGTCGCGCTTCTCGGCCTCTTCGAGCTGATGCAGGTACGCCTTCAGATCCTTATCACTGAGCCACGACGTACCGTAAATGCGCGTCAGCATCGCGTTGTTGGAATCGCCGCGCCAATAGGCGCCGGCCACCTTCATCAACTTGAAGGCGCGCAACTTGCCCGTATTGGGTACATGCGGGCCGCGGCACAGGTCGGTGAATTCGCCCTGCGTGTACAGCGAAAGCTCCTCGTTCGAGGGGATGCTCTCGATGATCTCGGCCTTGTAGTTTTCGCCCAGCCCGCGGAAGAACGCCACCGCCTCGTCGCGCGATTTCACGCTGCGCGTCACGGGGATTTGTTCCTTGACGATCTTCTCCATCTCCGCCTCGATCTTGACCAGATCGTCGGGCGTAAACGGGCGCTCGTAGGCAAAGTCGTAGTAGAAGCCGTTGTCGATCACCGGACCGATGGTCACCTGCGCGCCCGGGTACAGGCGCTGCACAGCCTGCGCCAGCAGATGCGCGGTGGAGTGGCGCAGGATGTCCAGCGCCTCGGGGCTCTTCTCGGTAACGATTTCCAGGCTGGCGTCGTGATCGATTGGGAAACTGGCGTCCACCAGCTTGCCGTCGACCTTGCCGGCCAGGGTTGCCTTGGCCAGGCCCGCGCCAATCGAGGCGGCGACGTCCTGCACGGAGACGGGGTGATCGAAGGGGCGTTTGCTGCCGTCGGGTAGCGTGATCTCAATCATCGGTATGACCTGATATGTAGCGCGATGGCCCTTTGTAAAGGGCGAGTCTTACAGTTTCTGGAAAGGCGGCGCCGCATGCGGAACGCACAAAACGCAGCCACAAAAAAAGGCGCCACGGCGCCCTTTGTCGTACACAAGGCGTGGCGGGCAAGCTCTTATTGGAAGTTGGTAGTTGCCATGTCGCACACTCGGCCGGCGCGTTGGCGCGGGCCACCCTTGGGTCCTGATGCTGAAAGTGATGAAAAGCTAGTTTAGCGCGGTTTTTCTGTCAATCCGGCGACGGGTCAAAATGGCTTGGCCAACACCAGGTAAATAATGACCAGCACCAACAGGATCGGCAGCTCGTTGAACCAGCGCAGCGACCGCGCCGTCGGCAGCGGGCCGCCGGCCGCGCTGCGCTTGAGCATGCGCCCGGTCCAGATGTAATAAATGAACAACACGACGACCAGGCCCAGCTTGGCGTGCAGCCAGCCTCCGGCGATGTGGAAGTACAGCCACAGCGTCAGGCCGAAGATAAAAGCCAGCCCGAACATCATGTGGCCGAACTTGTAGAGCCGGCGCCCCATCAACTCCAGCCGCGTCCTTACCGAGGGTTCCTGACCGGCCTCGGCCAGATTGACCAGGATGCGCGGCAGATAGAACACCGCAGCGACCCAGGACATCACGAACAGCACGTGCAAGCTCTTGACGATGAAATAAGCCATCGGACGCTCCCTCGGTGGAAACAAAAACGGCGCGAACCCTGGGGCCGCGCCGTTTCGTCGGTATTGGTGGGCGGTACAAGGATCGAACTTGTGACCCCTACCATGTCAAGGTAGTGCTCTACCGCTGAGCTAACCGCCCGTGAGCCGCGCAATATAGCAAAGGGATCTGGGGAGGTTCAAGCTTTTTGTAGGGGACGGTCGCGACTGAAGTCGCTCCTACAAGCTAGCTGGGCATGGCTAGCTTGTAGGAGCGGCTTTAGCCGCGGCAGGCCGTGACGTAACCGCGCCTCAACTGCCCCGCAGGGCATGCTCCCGCAACTTGCCGATCTTGTCGCGCAATCGCGCCGCATCCTCGAACTCCAGATTCTCGGCATGCTTGTACATCTGCGCCTCGAGCTTCTTGATCATGTTGGATGCCTCGCTGGAACTGAGCGCGGCGTACTCGGCGCTCTCTTCCGCCACGGCCATTCGCCCACGGCCCGACTTGCCACGCCCGCGGTTGCCAGCGCCTTCGCTGCGCGCACCCTCCATGATGTCGGCAATGCGCCGCACCACTGACTGCGGCGTGATGCCGTGCTCTTCGTTATACGCCACCTGCTTTTCGCGACGACGCGCGGTTTCGTCCATCGCCGCCTGCATCGAACGGGTGATGTTGTCGGCGTAGAGAATCGCCTTGCCACGTACATTGCGCGCCGCACGGCCGATGGTCTGAATCAACGAACCGGTCGAACGCAGAAAGCCTTCCTTGTCTGCGTCGAGAATCGCCACCAGCGACACCTCGGGCATGTCCAGGCCTTCGCGTAGCAGGTTGATGCCGACCAGTACGTCGAATTCGCCCAGGCGCAGGTCGCGGATGATTTCCACGCGCTCGACCGTCTCGATATCCGAGTGCAGATAACGCACCTTGACGTTGTGCTCGCCGAGGTACTCAGTGAGGTTTTCCGCCATGCGCTTGGTCAGCGTCGTGACCAGCACGCGATCGCCCATCGCCACGCGCTTGTGCACTTCGCTGAGCAAATCGTCGACCTGTGTGCGTACCGGCCGCACTTCGACTTCCGGATCAATCAGACCGGTGGGACGCACCACCAGTTCGACCACGGCATCGCCTGAATGCTGCAACTCGTAATCGCGCGGCGTCGCGGAGACGTAGATCGAACGCGGTGCGCGACGCTCCCATTCCTCGAAACGCAACGGGCGGTTATCCATCGCCGAAGGCAGGCGAAAGCCGAACTCCACCAGCGTCTCCTTGCGCGAACGGTCGCCCTTGTACATCGCACCCAACTGCGGAATGGTGACGTGCGACTCGTCCACCACCAGCAAGGCATCGGGAGGCAGGTAATCGAACAAGGTCGGCGGCGGCTCGCCCGGCGCGCGACGCGTCAGATGCCGCGAGTAGTTCTCGATGCCCTGGCAGTAACCGACCTCGGCCATCATCTCCACGTCGAAACGCGTGCGCTGATCCAGCCGCTGCGCCTCGACCAGCTTGTTGTCCTTGTAGAGCTGCTCCAGCCGATCCTTCAGTTCGACCTTGATCGTCTCGATCGCATTGAGCACGCTCTCTCGTGTGCTCGCGTAGTGCGTACGCGGATACACCGTGTAACGCGGCACCTTGCGAATCGTCTCGCCGGTCAGCGGATCGAACAGCGCCATGTTTTCCACTTCGCCATCGAACAATTCGATGCGCAACGCCTCGGTTTCCGATTCGGCCGGAAACACGTCGATCACCTCGCCGCGCACGCGATAGGTGCCGCGACGCAGTTCCATCTCGTTGCGGCTGTACTGCAATTCAGTCAACTGACGGATCAGTGCCCGCTGGTCGATGCGCTCGCCCTTGGCCAGGATCAGGCGCAGCGACAGATAATCTTCCGGATCACCGAGGCCATAGATTGCCGATACGGTCGCGACGATCAATGAGTCCTTACGCGACAACAGCGCCTTGGTCGCCGCCAAACGCATCTGCTCGATATGCTCGTTGATCGAGGCGTCCTTCTCGATAAACGTATCGGAGGCGACCACATAGGCTTCCGGCTGGTAGTAGTCGTAGTAGCTGACGAAGTACTCCACCGCATTGTGCGGAAAGAATTCCTTGAACTCGCCATATAGCTGCGCCGCCAGCGTCTTGTTCGGCGCCAGCACGATGGTCGGCCGCTGTACCTGCTCGATCATGTTGGCGATCGTGAAGGTCTTGCCCGAGCCGGTCACGCCCAGCAGCGTCTGCGCGGCCAGGCCGGCCTGGAAGCCTTCGACCAGGCGTTTGATCGCCTCCGGCTGATCGCCGGCGGGCTTATACGGGGAAACGAGCTGGAAACGGTCAGTCATGGCAGCCCATATGCGGTCGAGTGGGATGATTTTAAATTGACCCTACTGACAGGACCTGTCAGCAGAGGATGAAGGCACGCTCACGCCTGGACCGGCTGCCACCATGGTCCGCGCCACCTAGTATGCCCGCCTATGGCGAAGAAACGGGCATCCCGGCAAGGTCGAAACGGCGGCATGACCACGGTCGAAATGGTCGTCGCATTGGCTGTGATGGCCGTCCTGACCTGCGCCGCGATACCTTCCTTTGCCGCACTTGTATCGCGAGAGCGGCTGACTGCGGCACAAACCGAGCTCATGACCAGCCTGCGTTATGCACGAGAACAGGCCAGCCGCAGCGGCCGGCGAACCATCGTCTGTCCCAGCCGAGATGGCCAGCACTGCGAGGTCACCGTGCAGTGGGAAGATGGTTGGATCGCAGGCTATGCCGAGCGGGATGCCGGTACCCATCGAATCCAAGGGGAGCCTTGGCATGCAAGCTCGGGGCATGCCAACCTAAGTATCGCCAGCTCACAGGGGCGCCGTTCGGTCGTATTCCGCGCGACGGGCTACGCAAGCGGCAGCAATATCGGCATCCTGCTTTGCGATCGAAAGCGAGCCGAACTGGCTTTGCAGGTCTTTGTCTCAAACTCAGGCCGCATTCGCGGCGCCCGAGCTACGGCCGAAGCAGCCGAGACTTGCCGCAACGAAGAATGAGTCCGGCGATCAAACCGCATGGCACATCTAGTGTGTCGCAGTCACCGTGATCGGCACAGTAATACTCGTGCCCGAGGCACCCGCATAAAAAACGATCAAGGTGGCCGATTGGTCGCCGGTAAAGCCGCGGTGCGCGTTGTCGACCATTTCAGGCAGGACCTGGCCCGCACGAATCGCCTGCTGCTGACCGTTGTCACGACGCTGAACCGTCAACTCGCCACTCAGTACATAGGCAGCGTTGATCACTGGATGGTAGTGCCAGGCCAGGGTGCTGTGCGGCGGAATATAGATTCGCAGCACAGTAACCTCCGGCTGCCCCGAGGGATAGGCCTTGTAGAGCGCTCCATCCCAGGATTTCGTCGTTTTCAGCAACGTTTCCGATACGGCATCCGCCGCCCCGCTCGGCTGCGCAAACATAAGCCCCGCGACCAGCCCTGCACACATCCGGACTCGACGCCCGATCGCCCCTGCCTGTGCCATGCCCCAGCCCTTTAGTGAATCAAGTGATGCGCAGACTCTAGCCGACACCCTATGCACTTGACGCAGACAGACAAAGCAAAAGGCCGCGATCGCTCGCGGCCTTTTGCTGAATATGGCGCCCGAAGTTGGACTCGAACCAACGACCCCCTGATTAACAGTCAAGTGCTCTAACCAGCTGAGCTATTCGGGCGGGGAGCTGCGTATTCTGCGAAAAGGGGTCGGAGCTGTCAAGCCAACCGACCCTAACTTTTTCAGCTGGCCAGCACCTTGTAGCACGGCACATAGGCCGTACCACCAGGAAGCTTCATGCGATGCTGAACGACGAAAGCCTTCAGCAGCTCGTCCAGCGCGCGCATGATGTCAGCTTCGCCGTCGATCTGGAACGGGCCTTCCTGCTCGATGGCGCGGATGCCCTCTTCCTTCACATTGCCGGCCACGATGCCGGAAAAGGCACGTCGCAGGTCCGCGGCCAGCTCGTGACGCGGCCGGTCGCGGCGGATCGCCAGCGAGCGCATGGCTTCGTGGGTCGGACGGAACGGCACCTGGAAGGCAAACGGGATGCTCAAGGACCAGTTGAAGAAGAACGCGTCCTTGTTGTCGAGACGGTAATTGCGCACCTTCTCGATGCCACGCACCATCGCCCGCGCTACCGCGGCCGGGTCGTCGACGATGATCTGGTAGTGCTGCGCCACCTCGTCGCCCAGGGTCAGGCGCAGGAAGCGGTCGATCTGCTCGAAATACGCGGCGGACTGCTTGGGGCCGGTAAAGATCAGCGGGAACGGAATGCCGGCGTTGTCCGGATGCAACAGGATACCCAGCAGATAGAGGATTTCTTCCGCCGTGCCCACGCCGCCGGGGAACACGATGATGCCGTGGGAGATGCGCACGAAGGCTTCGAGGCGCTTCTCGATGTCCGGCATGATCACCAGGTTGTTGACGATCGGGTTCGGCGACTCGGCAGCGATGATGCCCGGCTCGGTGATGCCGATATAGCGATTGTGCTTGCGGCGCTGCTTGGCGTGCGCGATCGTCGCGCCCTTCATCGGCCCCTTCATCGCGCCCGGGCCGCAACCCGTGCAGATGTCGGCGCCGCGCAGGCCGAGCTGATAGCCCACCTGCTTGGTGTATTCGTATTCGTCGCGCGAGATCGAATGACCGCCCCAGCACACCACCAGGTTCGGATCGATCTGCGGCTTGAGAATGCGCGCATTACGCAGGATCTCGAACACGGCATGGGTCAGGCCCACGGTATCGTCGAGGTCGAAACCGCCCTGCTCCAGCTGCGTCGACACGTAGACGATATCGCGTACCACGGCCACCAGCAGCTCGTTGATACCGCGGATGATCTGGCCGTCGACAAACGCCTGTGCCGGCGCATTCGACAGCTCGATCTTGATGCCGCGGTCCTGCTGCAGCACCTGGATGTCGAAATCCGGGAACTGCTCGAGAATGCCACGCGGGTCGTCGCTCATGCTGCCCGAGGTCAACACCGCCAGCGCGCAGCGGCGCAGCAGCATGTGCATGCCCGAACCGCTGGCATTGCGCAGGCGCGCCACTTCGTTGCGGGAAAGAATATCCAGGCCACCGGCGGGCGAAATACGCGCGCTGACGGTACCGGCCCGACCGGCCTTGCCGGCTTGTACTGCATTCATCACTTCATCTCCTAGGCCGCGCCCTCGCGGCTTTCTCGTCCGTAAACTTTTTCTTGGCGGACCGCTTAGCTTCTCGCGCTAGGGGCGGCACGGTCAAGCCAAAAAAAGGCCGGCACCCCTGCGGGCACCGGCCTGTCGAAGCTTCTTCGCAAGCTTTTGCTTAGAAGGTGTACTTCACCGTCAACAGGACGGACCAGCGCTGGGCCAGGTCGTCGTTGTTGTTGATATAGGTCGGAACTTCCTTGGGCGAGTACTTGCCGCCCTGGATGTAGTTGGCACAGGAAGCCGGCTTGCCGGTGCAATCGATGTTGTAGATGTACTTGCCGGTGGCCGGATCGATACCGTAGTAGTCGGCCAGGAAGCGACCACCCGGGAAGTTCACACGCTTCTCGATACCCCACTTCTTGTTCAGCAGGTTCGTGAAGTTGTAGACGTCCAGCTTGATCACGCCCTTGTTGCCCTTGAACAGGCCCGGGATTTCCTGGCTGAAGCTCAGGTCGATCTGGTTGATCCAGCCAGCTCGGTCACCGTTGCGCTGGGCCACCTGGCCCTGGTGGTCGCGCAGGTAGTCGTTCTTCTGGATGTACTCATAGAACTGATTGATCGTCGCCTGCGACGTGCCCGGACGGAACTCGACTTCACCCGGGCGCGGGATATAGACCAGGTCGTTGCTATAGCCGTCGCCATTGGCGTCGTTGCCGAAGGCCCAGCTGTACGGAGCGGCCGAGTGACCGTCGTAGAACAGGCTGGCCGAGGTGACGTAGTCGCCGAAGAACGCGTGCTGCCAGTTCAACGAAGCGATCACGCGACGCGGGATCGAGTAGTTGGACGGGCTGGCGACGTTCTCGTTGGAGTTGTAGACGTAGTTGTTGGAGTAGTTCGAGTTCGCCACCGAGGACGTACCCGGATTCACTTCCGTCGCACGGCTCCAGGTGAAGCCGACCATGCCCGACCAGTCGTTCGAGAAGGCCTTCTTCAACGACAGCGAGATGCTGTCCGACTTGCCCTTGCCGGTGTTGTCCAGGTTGATGTTCGAGCCGGAGAATCCGGTATTGGCGTTGGCGCGCGGCGACTGCGATGGCTGACCGGCCGGGGCCTTGTAGTTCGGATCGTTCGGCAAACGATAGTACGAAGCGCGGCCATCAGGCAGCGTGCGCACCGGCGCACCGAGGTTGAAGTTCTGGAACCACACTGCATCGCGTGCGTCGATATGCAGCCAGTCGGCGGTGGCGACCAAGCCCCACCACGGCAGCTCCTTGTCGATGCCCAGGCTGACCTTCCAAGCAGTGGGAATGCGCCAGCCCGGCGAAATGGTATTGACCGTCATCTGGCCACCGTTGGTGCGGCCATCAGGCTGGTTATGCGCATCCGGGCTGAACGGAGGCATCGTCGCCACCGTATTGCAGGGCGCAGCCTGTGTCGGACCGCAGGTGTACTGCGTCTGCGTCACACCGGAGTTGGAGAAGATATTGCCCAACCACACGCCCGGCTGGTTCGTCACGAACAGACCCGCGCCGCCGCGCAGCTGAGTCATGTGCTCGGTGTCGAAGTTGTAGTTGAACGACAAGCGCGGCTGGATGACGCGGTTGCCATTGATCGTGGTCTGATTCGTGCCGCCAAATGTGCTGGCGTACTTAGCGTTGTACAACGGCTTGTCGTCCATCAACGGGATGTCGACACGCACGCCGTACTGCAACGACAGGTTGTTGGTGACCTGCCAGGTATCCTGCAGGAACACGCCCCACTGGTTCAGGCTGTAACGCGCAGCGACATCGCCAAGCGACAGACCGTTGGCGGGACGGTTATAGGTGTATCGCCAGTAGTTGCCGCTGGCAAAGTTCTGCAAGCCGGTGGTGGCGCCGTTGTTGAGGTCTTCGAAGGTGTAGCTACCGAAGGCACCCTGCAGGAATAGGTTGTAGTACTTGTCCTTCTCGAAATCGACACCGAACTTCACATTGTGCTCGCCGAGGAACAGCGTGCCGGCCCAAGCCGCGTTCAAGGTTTTCACCTGGAGCACGTTGGCCTGGGTGGAGAACTCCGTGCCGAACTCGACAGCAGGACCGCTGAAATTTACCGGATAGACGGTAATGTCAGGCATGTCCACGCCGTTGTACGGGTCGCGGTTCTGCTTGAAGTCCGCATACGAGACCGTGGTATCGGACGAGAACGTATCGTTCCAATCGTCGTAGAAATGCAGCGCGTAGCTCTTGTTGTTGACCGAGGTCTTGTACCAGCCGCTCGACAGCACCAGCTTGGTCGTGCTGCCGGTGATGATCGGCTTGTTTTCCTTGGTCTGGCTATAGGTAAAACTGGCGCGATGGTTGTCGGCGATGTTCCAGTCGATCTTGCCGAGGTAACGCTTGTCGGTCAGGTTGGAATTGCCGCCGCCGATCGAACCCAGGTCCTGGGTAATACCGACCTGCCTGGCGATCTGACGGATCTGATCCACCTGCGCGGTGGTCAGGCCCTTGATCTTGGTGCCGGCATTGGAATCTTCCGGACCGAACGGGCTACCCGCGCCGATCTGGGTGCTCTTTTCGACCAAACCGAAGAAGAACAGCTTGTCCTTGATGATCGGACCACCGAACGTTGCACCGCCCGTCCAGGTGCGGTCGAAGCCCTGGTACTTAACATCCTGCTCGTTCTTGCCGATCATGTTCTGGTTCTGGAACGCGTAGTACACAGAACCGTGGAAATCGTTGGTACCGCTCTTGGTGACCGCGTTGATGTTCGCGCCCACGCCGCGACGGGTGCCCACGTCGTAGTTCGCCGGCGAGATGTTGTATTCCTCGATGGCGTCCTGCGAGATCGGCGTGCCGAGCGTCGGCAGGCCGTTGGCGTTCAGGCCGAACGGATCGTTCGCGCTGACCGAGTCGACGGTGATGTTGTTGTAGCGGCTGTTCTGGCCGGCGAGCGAAATTTCGCCACGCGCGCGATCGGTAATGGTGATGCGCGGATCGAGACGCACGATGTTCTGGATCGAACGACCCGGGGTCGGCGTGGCTTCGAGCTCACGACGCGAGACGTTGGTCGCCAGACCCTTGTTGTCCGGCGTGAAGGTCTGCGACAGCGAATTGGCCGAGACGGTGATGCCCTGCAATTCCTTCGCCGCTTCCGCGTGCGCGCCGCTCAGCGTGATGTTGACGGCGGTGTCGGCAGCCAGCTGCAGGTAGACGCCATCCTGTTCGCTCTGCTGACCATCCTTGTCGACCTTGATGTCGAACGGACCGCCCACGCGCAGACCTTGCGCGGAGTAACGGCCGCTGGCATCGGTCTGGGTGGTCTTGGTCGTGCCTGACGGAGCGTGCACGATCTGGACGTTGGCGCCGACGACCGGCTGGCCGCTTGCGTCGAGGACGCGGCCACTCACGGAAGAGGAAGTGTCCTGCGCAAGCACCGGCGACGAGGCCAGAAGCGCGGTAATAGCTAACGGCAGCACTTTCGTGCGGAGACGAAGATTCATTGAGAGATAACCCCTTAAGATTCGCAACAAAAAACCGTGGGGCCAGCTCCGGAGATCCCGTGTCTCCTCGCCATAAAGCTTAAGTGGCTGATTCCCCTAATTTTATTTGACGCTTACCGCAGCCACACACCGCAGCCGGCGCAAGAACGTCCGGGCAACTGTAGTCGTAGCATATTACAGTTTCGTAACTTTTTGACGCAATTCTCACATCGACACCTCAAGTTCTTGCTGTCAAAAGAAAAAAAACCGGCCCCTCGCGGGACCGGTTTTGGTTTCGAGACTGGGCGAGGCCTAAAGCCCCGCCGTTGTCGCCGATGGTTGCTTAGAAGAACGAAGCGCCCACGGTGATCATGAACGTGCGCGGCTCAAGCAGCGAGTACGTCGGCGTGGTGGTGAACAGCTTGACGCCATCGACGTCGCGGATCGTGCCCTTGGCCAGCGTCGCCGAGTTGGTCGCATACGTCAGCGCATGCTTGTCGGTGATGTTGGCGAAGTTGAGCTTGATGTACGGGCTGCGGAACCAGGTCGAGAAGTCGTCGAAGTGGTAACCGGTGTTGAAGTTGAAGGTGGTGTAGCCACCGTTCTTCTCCGTGTTCATGAAGTCGCCGTAGAACGAACCGTGGAAGCTCGCACCAAGGCTGGCCCAGAACGGACCGTTGTCGTAGCTCAGGACCAGGTGACCGATGTTGCGCGGCGCATTGATCATGTCCTTGCCGATGGTCGGGTAGATACCGTCGTCACCAGCGTTGAAGTTGCTCTCGAGCTTGGACTGCGTGTAGGTGTACGAACCGTACAGCTTGAAGTTCGTGAGGAACTTGATGCTGGCTTCGGCATCGAAACCCTGCTGCTTCACGCGGCCGATCTGGGTCGAGTAGCTCTCGCCGGTATCCTGGTCGAAGCCGTTGACCACGCGGTTGCTGAAGTTGGCGCGGTAGATCTCGGCGCTGGCCGAGAACGTGTCGTTATAGAAGCGCCAGCCCAGATCGTTGTTCCACGACTGCTCGGGCTTGTTCGACGGGCGGCCGGTAACCAGGTTCAGCGACACCGAAGTGTTCTGCGGTGCGCGGTAGGTTTCGCCCACGCCGTAGAACAGCTGGTTGTTCTCGTCGATCTGGTACTTGATGCCCAGCGCCGGCGTGACCTTGTGGTAATCGCGGTCGAAGTTGCCACCGAAGCCCGGCGGATTGAAGCCACCCTGGTTGCCCGGGTACTCATACGCAAAACCCGAACGCTCGGCATGCAGGTACGCCGCGCCCAACTGGAAGGTCCACTGGTCGGTCGGGGTCCAGGTGTCGGTAACGAAGACCTTTTCGTTTTCGGTCTTGGTGAATTCGTTGTACAGCGACTGGATCTGGCCGTTGGGGTAGTAAACGTAGTTCGAATCGCCCCAGACGTTGTCCGGCGTGCCGGTCAGGTAATTGGCCGTGCTGTACGGTTCGCCCTGCTCCTGGCGAGTGCGCTCATACCACAGGCCGTACTCGAGGCTGTTGTTCATGCTCAAGTCCTGGTTGAACTTGAACAGGATGCCCGGGCGGTAAGTGGTGCTCTTGCTGAAGGAGTAAACCAGCGCCTTCTTGCCATTCGGGCCGGTGACGATCGCGCCGTCCTGGTTCAGATCCTGGTGCGCATTCTCGTTCTGGTTCTGCGTGACATTGGTGGTTTCGGCGAAGAAGCTGCTGCCGCCGCCCGAACCGCCGTCGCCGTACTGGAAGTACGGGACCACCGACAGGCGCAGGCTGTCAGCCAGCTTGAACTCGCCGTCCAGGCTGAACATGTAGTTGGTGAAATTGTTGAGGTGCAGGCCGTAGTAGTTCGTATCGTTCGACTTCGGCTTGTAGGTTTCGTCCCAGTCCAGGAAGTAGTTGCTCTGCTCCTGAGCCTTGGTCAAGAAACGATACTGGTCGCGGGTTTCGCGGTTGTACTGCAGCGAGGCGCTGACCGAGTTGTTGTCATCGATCGTCCACAGTGCCTTGCCGTCGACCTTGCGGATTTCCAGGTCGCCCGCACCGCGCCACTTGTCGACCTTGTTGTCCGAGAACGAGATCCACGAGCGCACCGGACCGAGGTCGCCAGTGTTCAGACGAACAAACGTGCGGTGGTAATCATGCGAGCCGTAGGACTCGGTGATGTCCACGCCGGCCTTGTGCGACGGATCGATCGTTGCCCAGGCAATGTGGCCACCGGCGGCGCCCGCATCGGGCATGTCCAGGTCCGGCGTGCCCTGCAGCACGGTGATGTCGCCGACGTTTTCCGAGTCGCCGTATTCGCTGGCGAACACGGCGTAGCTGCCGGAGTCGTTGATGGGCGCGCCGTTGACCGTCACGCCGATTTCGTTCGACTGGAAGCCGCGGATCGAGTAGTTGCCGTCCGACAGGCCGGTGACGTCGTCGGTCGACGAGTTCACGCCCGGAATGGTCGAGATCAGCTGGGTGAAGTTGCTGCCGGGGCCCGCCTTGACGATGGCATCGCGGGTAATCGTCGACACCGCCTTGGGCGCCGTCTGCACCGACATCAGGCCACCGCCGAGCGACAGCGAATCGGCACTGACCTGCACCGCACTGAGCTGCTGCACGCTACGCAGCGTGGCGTTGTCGTTGGTGGTGTTGGAGGTGCTCGACGCATTGGCGTTGCCACGCTGAGCGGCAACCGTGCCGACAGCCGGCTTGCGACCGCTCTGCGTATTTTGATCGGCAGCATCCTGAGCCACCGCCATGCTGGCGGACATAGCGAAGACAACGGCGATTGCCATAGAAAGATGGGTTCGTTTCATTTTTTAAGTCCAACATTCCAAGGTGGTTGAATTAGCCGGCCGCAACTCTCGGCCGAATGCGCGGAATGAGCTGATGCCCCTCGCCAGAAGGGAACCCTGTCGCATTCATGCAAGCCCAAACCTATTGCAGACCCCAAAGCGCCCAAAGGCCGCCCTACAAAGCCTCGCAAGTATTTGCAAGTAAACGTAATTTCATGCCGTTTAACGTAATTTTAAACGTTTATTCCGGGCGTAAAAAAACCCGATCAGTGACGATCAGGCATGAACTTACGAATTTAGCTTCCCACTCCGTAATTCCAATTCCCTATAAATCGGAAATCACGGCCGCGCTTTGCAATTACACTACCATGGTCACATACAAATTTGACAGTATCTTTACTACTGCGTCACGCGTCACAGGGGGCAGGAACCTACCCCCATATCGCGAAAGCTAACGCTTATTCCGCCGCCTTGCCGAGATAACGTGCGCGCTTGGCTGGTTTGAGGTTGTCCAGGTCCAGCATGACCAGGCCGTCCACGCAGCCCGAGAAGCCCGGGTCTTCGCCGAAGCCAAGGAACTGCACGCCTTCGGGTTCGACCAGGTCGACATACTGGCGATACAGCACAGGCAGGCTCACACCCAGCGCATCCAGATGATGCTTGAGCTTGCCCAGGCCAGCGGTGGAGTCCAGGCCCTCGAGCGCGTGGCGCACCAGGTCGATGACGTCCTGCGATACCACGAACGGCTGGCGCGCCGAAGCCAGCCCGGATACGCCGAAGTAATGCTGATAGGCCGCGGCAATCCACTCGCGCGCCTCGCGCGGCAGGTTGACCGACATGCTGACCGGGCCGAACAGGTAGCGCAGCTCCGGATGGCGCTGCAGGTACAGGCCGATGCCCTGCCACAACTGGTCGAGCGCACGCGAGCGCCAATAGGCCGGCGCGATAAAGCTGCGTCCCAGTTCCAGGCCCTGCGCCAGGCGCGATTCCAGTGCCGGCGAGTAATGGAACAGGCTGGACGTATAAAGCCCGGCCATGCCGCGTTCGCCAATCAGGCGACCACCGTGACCGAAACGATACGAACCCACGACGTGCAGGGCCTTCGGATCCCACAGCACCAGGTGCTCGTAATGCGGGTCGTACGCGTCGAGGTCGCGGCGTGCGCCGGTACCCTCGCCCACCTTGCGGAAGGTCAGCTCGCGCAGGCGGCCGATCTCGCGCAGTACGGCGCTGTCGGCCGCACCCTTGAATAGCAGGATCTGCTTGCCATCGTTGAGATCGGCCAGCTTTTCAGCCTGAGCCGCCAACTCGGCGACGATACGCTCCGTAGGCTCCGGATGCGCCAGCGGCGCCTGGCCACCGAAGATCAGGCCACGGCGGCGACCAATGCGATACACATGGCGACGCATCAGCTTGGCGGCTTGTTCGGGCGAACCGCCGCTGCGCTCGTTCAATTCTTCCGCGTCGATCAACTTGCCCACGCTGAAGGCGATACGGCGCTTCATGCGCGACACCGCTTCGCGCGGCAGCATCGCCGTGCTGAGCGGCTTGGCCAGCATCGACACGCCATAGAACATGGCCGAATTGCGCGCGGCCACATGGACCGGCAACACCGGCACCTTGGTGCGCAGCGCCAGGCGCGCGAATCCATCGGACCAACGTCCGTCACGCACGCCCGCCGGCCCCATGCGCGACACTTCGCCCGCCGGGAACACGATCAAGGCTTCGCCGCGATCCAGGGCGCGATAGACGTCCCGCAGGCGCGACGTGGCGCCCTTGCCGAACACGTCGACCGGCAGCAGCAGCTTGTTCAGCTGCGGAATCATGGTCAGCCAGTCGTTGGCCAGGATGCGCACATCGCTGCGTACCGAGCCGACCATCTGCAACAGCGCCAGGGCATCGAGCATGCCCAGCGGGTGATTGGCAACGATAAGCACGCCGCCTTCGAGCGGGATGTTCTCGCGCTCGCGTGGATTGATCCGGTAACTGGTGCCAAGCACGTCCAGGGCACGCTCGACATAGTCGAAGCCCTCGAACGCCGCGCAGTGTTCCATGGTCCGGTTAAACCCGGCTTCGTCAGCCAAGCGACCCAACATGCCTGCCATGGGGCGACGGATTTTGGGATGCTGGGCCAGCCAGGGCAGACGTTCTGTAAGTGTCTGTTCAATGCTGAGCATGACCGCCTCCTTAAGGACTATAACGATCCTGGGGGCGGATTATGACAGCATGGTGATGTTGGTGGGACTAAGATTTTGCGATCGCGTAAAAGGTCATGTTTGAAACGTTCTGCCTTTCGCAAAAACCCTGGCTAAACCGTTAAATGCAGGTAAGCGGCAATGCCGCCCAGGAACATCTGCACGGACAGTGCAATCAACAACATACCCATCACACGCTCCAGCGCGGTGAGCACGCTTTCGCCCAGGTAACGGAACAGATAGGTCGAACACAGCAGGATGACCGAGGTCGCCAGCCAGGCGCCCAGCAAGGCGATGGCCCAGTCGGCCGTGCGGCCCGGCTGGGTATTGGTCAACAGCAACAGTGCGGCCATCGCCGAGGGGCCGGCCACGCCCGGAATCGCCATCGGCACGATGAAAGGCTCGCCCTCGCCGGGCTTGCCGAAGATGCCGCCACCATCGGCCGGCGGAAAGACCATGCGAATACCGATCAGGAACAACACGATACCGCCAGCAATACTGATCGACTCCTGCCGCAGCTGCAGCAGCCGGAGAATATGCGTACCGCCGATCAGGAACACCAGCAGCACGCCGAGCGCGATCAGCAGTTCGCGCACCAATACCCAACGGCGACGCTTGGGCGCGACGTCCTTGAGCAGGCTGAGGAAAATCGGGATATTGCCGAGCGGGTCCATGATCAGGAACAGCAGGATCGCTGCCGACAAGGTCGTCATCTGCGTTTCCACGATCAGCGCCCCCCAGCAGTAGCGATCAAGACGATGTTTCCCGGCGCAGATCCAGCACCTTGCCGCGTGCCGGCATGCCGGCGGCGCTGAGCAGGTACACCACGGCGTCGGCGGTCGCGTCGGGCAATGGCTGGATCGTCGTGTCCTCGCCGAAATACGCCTGTCGCCGGATCGCCGTGCGCATCGGCGCCGGCAGTATCGCGTGCGTACGCAGCGTACTCTGGTCGGTTTCCTGATGCAGGATTTCCACCAGCCGCTCCAATGCCGCCTTGGATACGCCATAGCCGCCCCAGTGCGCGCGGCCGAGCAGCTCGGGATCGTCCAGCACGAACACCACCGCGGCGTCCTTGGCTTCCTGCAGCAGCGGCATGCACGCCTGGGTCAGCGCAAACGGCGCCGATACATTGACGTGCAGCGCGCGCAGCCAGTCGTCGGGCTTGTGCATCGCCAGCGGGGTCAGGCCGGCGAAGCTCGCCGCCGTGTGCACGATGCCGTCCAGACGTCCGAAATCGCGCTCCAGGCCTTCGGCCATGGCCGTGTAATCGCGCGGCGTAGCCACTTCCATATCCAGCGGGTGGATAATCGGCTCGGGCAATTGCTCGGCAATCATCGCGTCGTAGAGTTGTTCGAGCTGACGCTTGCGCTTACCGGTGATGACCACGGTCGCGCCTGCACGCGCCGCGGCGCGCGCGACAGCACTGCCGAGCCCGCCGTAAGCACCGGTGACCACGATGACGCGACCGACCAGGCTGGCCGGCGCCAGTTGTTGCCAGTCGGCGGGGAATTGCACGCTGGCCAGACTCATCCGGGTGACGCTCCACTTACATCGGCGACCATGCGTTCGAGTTCGCCCGCGTTTTTCAGATCTTCGACAATGTCGCAACCACCGATCAGCTCGCCCTGGATAAAGAGCTGCGGAAAGGTCGGCCAGTTGGCGTAGTGCGGCAGCGCCGCACGCATTTCCGGGTCGGCCAATACATTGACCGCATGGAAATCCGCCCCTGCCGCCTTCAACGCCTGCGCGGCGCGGCTGGAAAAGCCGCACATCGGGAATTGTGGCGTGCCCTTCATGAAGAGCACGATCGCGTGCTCGGAGAGGACAGCCTTGATTCGTTCGTTAACGTCCATAGCTTCGGATTTCATCATTACAATGCACGAAGATCGGTAGTGTATCAGTCGAACCACGGCGGCCGTTCGGCCGTGCCGGTCCGACTCCCCTCTAGCCCATAAGCCAAGGAGCCATCAGACATGGCGATTGAACTCCCCGCCCTGCCCTACGAAAAGAACGCCCTGGAACCGCATATCTCTGCGGAAACCCTGGAATACCACTACGGCAAGCATCACCAGGCTTACGTCACCAACCTCAACAACCTGATCAAGGGTACCGAGTTCGAGAACGCGGACCTGGTCGACATCATCAAGAAGTCGTCCGGCGGCGTGTTCAATAACTCCGCCCAGATCTGGAACCACACCTTCTATTGGCACTCGCTCAAGCCCAACGGCGGCGGCGAACCGACCGGCAAGCTGGCCGATGCCATCAACAAGGCATTCGGTTCGCTGGAGAAGTTCAAGGAAGAGTTCACCAAGTCCGCCGTCGGCAACTTCGGCTCGGGCTGGACCTGGCTGGTGCAGCGTCCGGACGGTTCGCTGGGCATCGTCAACACCAGCAATGCCGCCACGCCGATCACCGGCAGCGACAAGCCGCTGCTGACCTGCGACGTGTGGGAACATGCCTACTACATCGACTATCGCAACGCGCGTCCGAAGTATGTCGAGGCTTTCTGGAACCTCGTGAACTGGGACTTTGCGGCGAAGAATCTGGCGTAAGCGCCGGGTGACGAGAAACGGGGCCGGCAACGGTCCCGTTTTTTTGTGCATTGTTGGGTGTTCCCGCGAGCACCCCGCCCCCTCACCCCAACCCTCTCCCCCCGGCAAAGCCAGGGGAGAGGGAGCAGATCGAGAGAGCCTCATTGTTTCGCACTTGCGCAACTTGCTCCCTCTCCCCTGGCTTTGCCGGGGGAAGAGGGTTGGGGTGAGGGGGGCTCTACGTCTGCGCAAACACAGCCAACGGCTGCACCTGCTCATCACGCTTCAACACACGCGCAATATCACCTGCACGTTTGACCAGCGTCCCGGCATCCACCGCACACACCGTCGCATGCCCCACCTTGCGGCCAACGCGCGACTGCTTTCCATAGTCATGCCAATGCGCATCGGCCATGGACAACACGGGGGTCGGATCCGGCAGCTCGCCAATCCAGTTGAACATCACCGAAAACCCGCGCGCCGACGTATCGCCCAACGGCAAACCCAACACCGCGCGCACATGGTTTTCAAACTGACTGGTCACCGCACCTTCGATCGTCCAGTGCCCGGAGTTATGCACGCGCGGCGCCATTTCGTTGCCGAGCAATTGGCCGTCCTTGACGAACAACTCCAACGCAAACACACCGACGTACTCGAGACGTTCGGCAAGCGTGCGCGCTAGATCGGTAGCGCGCGTCTGCAACGCGTCGATATCGGTCGCTGGCGCAAGACTGAGCGACAACACACCATCGGTGTGCCAGTTCTGTGTCAACGGCCAGGTGCGGAAATCGCCATCGCGGCTGCGCACGGCAATCACCGAAAGCTCGCGCTCGAACGGCACGAAGGCTTCGAGGATCAGGCCATGCGCCGAGGCCTGCGCACCCAGTGCTTCCCACGCCGCATCGGCATCGGCCAAAGCGCGAATGCGGAACTGTCCCTTGCCGTCGTAGCCGAGCCGGCGCGTCTTGAGGATCGCCGGCGCGCCGATCGATGCGAGTGCGCGATCCAGATCGTCGCGCGTATCGATAGCCATGAATTCGGGCGTACCCAGCCCGCACTCACGAAACAGCGTCTTCTCGGCCAACCGGTCCTGCGCCACAGCCAAGGCACGCGGCGCCGGAAACACATCGACCTTTTCGGCAAGCCGGTGCGCGGTTTCGGCCGGCACGTTTTCGAAATCGAAGGTCACTACATCGACCTGGGCCGCAAAGCGCTCGAGCGCGTCGTAGTCGGTCCAGTCGGCGGCAATCAGCGGAGCCACCTGGCCGGCACAGGCATCGGGAGCACTATCGACGACAAGGGTCTTTACGCCGAGCGGCGCGGCCGCGATGGCCAACATGCGGGCCAGCTGACCGCCTCCCAAAATGCCCAGTACGGGCTGGCGACGCGACGTACTCACGCGCGCGGGTCCGGGTTGTCCAGGACGGTCTGGGTCTGGCGGGCGCGATAGGCATCGAGCGCCGTGGCCAGTTCCGGATCGTGCAGGGCCAGGATGGCGGCGGCGTACAGGCCGGCATTGACCGCACCCGCGCGGCCGATCGCCAACGTGCCGACCGGAATACCAGCCGGCATCTGCGCGATGGAAAGCAGAGAATCCATACCATTCAAGGCCTTGGACTGCACCGGCACGCCCAGCACCGGGAGCCGGGTCTTGGCCGCCAGCATGCCCGGCAAATGGGCCGCGCCACCGGCGCCGGCGATAATCACGTCGATCCCACGCCCGACCGCCTCTTCGGCGTAGCGGAACAGCAGATCGGGCGTACGGTGAGCCGATACCACCTGGACCTCATGCGGCACACCCAGCTCCGTCAGCACCTGGGCCGCATGCTCCATGGTTTCCCAGTCCGAACGGGAACCCATAACGACGCCGACACGTGGCGGCTTGGCTGGTGAGGTCATGACTCGGTCACCCAAAAGGGGATATTGTACGGACTTTCCGCGTTTCGGCGCGCTTTTTCGATACCCGTTTCCATGGACAAGCGTCTGCTCGACATCCTTTGCTGCCCCGTCAGCAAGACCCCGCTCCGCCCGACCGGCAAGGCTGAGCTGGAGGCATTAAATACTGCCATCGCCGAAGGCCAGGCCCAGACCGTGGCGGGCGTGGCGCTCAAGGACAAGATTGGCGAGGCGCTGATCACGGTCGACGGCAAGGTGATCTACCGCGTTGACGACGGTATCCCGGTCATGCTGCCCGAAGAGGGCATCGGCACCGTCCAGTTCCGGGATTTTCCCGCCGCGGCCTAAGCCAGGCCAGGCCGGAACCGGCGTTCCCGCGAGGGAATGCCAACTGGGACACCAACTGGGACGTGGCGCGGCCATGCGATTTCGCTTAGTCTTCTACATGCTTGCGGCAACGGACGGCCGCCATCGCGGCGACAACACTTCAGGGGTGTGGCGATGAAAGACGCCAGTGAGCCATCAAACATAGTCAGTTTGAGCCAGCGTCTGGATCCGTCCAGTGAGCGCGGAGGCGCGCTGTTGCATAACGTTCGGGACATCGCCGGCAAGCGTTTGCAGTTGCTGATCAACGGCATGTTCGAGCATGTCGACGATGCGCTGTTCGATCTGGCCGAAAAGGCCGAGAACAACGCCGCGCAGATGCATTACTTCGACGGCATGCGCGAAGTGCGCAAGCGCCGCCCCAGTGTCGAACGCACCTTTCTCGCCCAGGTCGCCCGCGAGCTGGCCGACTTCGCTACCAGTTACCGCAGCCCATCGAGCAACCCGGTAGCCGCTTCGCTGCCGATCGGTTCGGTGGAGCTGTCGCTGGTGGCCGATAACGAACTGGAAGAATCGCTGGCCATCACCAGCATGATCGGCAAGAACGAGACGCGCCTGACGCGCGAACTGTTTGCCGTGAACCAGCGCCTGTCGGTGATCTACGGCGGCATCAAGATCGACGACACCAACAACCCGATCGGCCCCGCCGCACTCGCCCAGGCATTCCGCCATGCGATGCGCGAGCTGGCCGCGGACATGCGCGTCAAGCTGATCATCTACAAGCTGTTCGACCGCTACGTGATGGCCTCACTGGATGAGTTGTACCAGGAAGTCAACAACGAACTGGTACGCGCCGGCGTCCTGCCACAGCTACGCCACGAACTGCCGCGCAATGCAGCCCAGCGCGGGACCGGCACAGCAGCCGCCAGCGGCAATGCCGTCGACGCCGTGCAAGCCAACGAAACGGCCGAAAGTTTCCTGGCCGAAGATTCGAGCGCCGAGCTGCTGCAAACCTTGCGCACCTTGTTCAGCGCACGCCGTGGGCCGATCGACAGCCGCGCCGCGCCGCTGGGCGGTCCGGTGCAGGTGCCCACGGCCAATGAATTGCTTGGCGCCTTGAGCGTCCTGCAAAGCCAGGCCGCCTCGGGCGTTGCGGTCAGTTCGGGCGTGGCTACTACGCTCGGTTCGACCGAGCTGGCGCTCGAAGTACAACAGCTGAAAGAACAGCTGCTGGTGCAACTGGGTTCGCTGCGCGGCGAAAAGCCCGGCCATGTCGCCACGATGGACGAAGACACCATCGATCTGGTCGGCATGCTGTTCGAGTTCATCCTCGAAGACCGCAACCTGCCGACCGAGATGCAGGCCATGCTCGCGCGCCTGCAGATTCCGTATCTCAAGGCGGCGATCATCGATCGCAAGCTGTTTGCGCACCGCCAGCATCCGGCACGCCGCCTGCTCGACGGGCTGGCCGATGCGGCCAAGGGCTGGTCGGCCGAGTCGGACCGCGACCATCGCCTGCACGACAAGATCAAATCCGTCGTCGATCGCCTGTTGCAGGATTTCGACGACGATATCGGCATCTTCGATCGCCTGAACCTCGAGTTGCAGGAGTTCCAGGACACCAGCCGCCGCCGCGCCGACCTGGCCGAGCAGCGCGTCGCCGAATCCACCCGCGGCCGCGAAAAGCTGGAACAGGCCCGCCGTCGCGCCGCCCGCGAAATCCTCACCCGCATCGGCGATCACACCCTGCCGCCGCTGGTGCATGGCGTGCTGACGCGCGCCTGGGCGAACTACCTGGTGCTTACCTTGCTGCGCCAGGGCGAGGATTCCAACGAATTCCGCGAAGCGCTGCGTTTCGTCAACGAGTTCATCGCCAGCACGCGCCCGGTACGCGAAGCGGACGACCGCCGCGTCCTGCGGCAGATGTTGCCGGGCATCGAGCGCGCATTGCGCCGCGGCCTGGCCAACGTCGCCTTCCAGGAAAGCGATATCGAACGACTGCTGGCGCAGTTGCATACCTATTACCGTCATCAGCTGGGCGAAGCGGTACCCGAGGCCGAGGTCCGCGCGATCGAAGAAGCCACTACGCTGCCGATTCCCGAAAGCATCCAGCCGGTGGTCGATACCACCTCGCTCGATGCCGATCCGGAAATCGACGCCGAAGAGCCGTTTGAGGAAAGCCCCGAGTTGGCCAGCGTGCGCGAATTGAAGCCGGGCAGCTGGCTCGAATTCAACACCGGCGAAGACACCTCCGAACGCGCCAAACTGTCGTGGATCAGCCCGATGAGCGGACGCTATTTGTTCGTCAATCGCCGCGGCCTGAAAGTGGGCGACTACTCGCCCTATGAGCTGGCCACCGCGATATCGGGCGGTATGGCGCGCATTCTCGATTCGTCGGCACTGTTCGATCGCGCGCTCGATGCTATCGTTGGCCGTCTTAGCCAAACAGCTGCGGCCTCCGCTACTCGAGAATGACTTCCAAGCTCCCTCTTGACCCACCCTCGTCCGAAACGATCGAGGCCGATGTAACGCGCGCCTTTGCCGAAGATATCCGCAACGGCGACGCTACCGCCCAACTGATTCCCGCCGATGCACAGGCGCGTGCCGCCCTGACCTGCCGCGAAAACGCGGTGATGGCAGGCATCGACTGGTTTAACGCCTGCTTCCGCAAGCTCGATCCACAGGTTGCGATCGAGTGGAAGGTGCAGGACGGCGACCATGTCGCGGCCGGCGACATTATCTGTCATCTGAGCGGTTCGGCGCGTGCGTTGCTCAGCGCCGAACGTTCCGCGCTCAATTTCCTGCAGCTGCTTTCCGGCACGGCAACCGCCACCGCCGAACATGTCGCCAAGGTGGCCGGCAGTCGCACGCGGGTGCTCGATACACGCAAGACCGTACCGGGCCTGCGTCTGGCGCAAAAATATGCCGTGCGTTGCGGAGGCGGTCACAACCATCGCATCGGCCTGTTTGATGCGATCCTGGTCAAGGAAAACCACATCATCGCCGCCGGCAGCATCAAAGCGGCTGTGGAAGCCGGCCGACGCCTGCATCCCGGCCTGCTGCTCGAAGTGGAAGTGGAGAACTTCGACGAACTGGCGCAAGCGATCGACGCTGGCGTGGACCGCATCATGCTGGACAACTTCACGTTGGCGGATATGCACGAAGCGGTGCGTATCACCGCCGGCCGCATTCCGCTCGAAGTGTCGGGCAACGTGGACCTGACCACGATCGGCGATATCGCCGGCACTGGCGTGGATTTTGTTTCGGTCGGCGCATTGACCAAGCACGTGCGGGCGATCGATCTCTCGCTGCGATTGCAGTTCGACTAGCGCACCGCACGAAAGTACTCACGAACCCCGACAAACCTCGCCCTTCATCGTCATCCCGCCATTCCTCAGCGTAGATGCTCACCGTCTGTCATCTGACAAGCGAGGACTGAGGAGTGGATCCCGGCCTTCGCCGGGATGACGGTTTAGAAAGTGGTTTTTAGGAGCGCAGCTTCTCGCTACCGCTCCTTGCAACCGCCCCACCCCATCCCCACACTGGCGGCATGGGCGAACTCTCCGACCTGTTCCTGCTATTGGCCTTGCTGACCATCGTCGGGCTGTGGCTCAAGCTCAATCGCGCGCGCGAGCAGGCGACCGCCGAAGCTCGCCAGCAATGCCTGCGGCATGGATTGCAGTTGCTCGACGAGACGGTCGGGCTGCGCAGCTTGCGGTTGCGCCGCGTCGGTGGCCGGCTTGGCGTCGAGCGCTGTTACAGCTTCGAGGTAAGTATCGACGGCGACGATCGGGAGCCGGGACGGCTCTGGCTGATCGGGACGGTCATGACTGGCCTGAGTCTGCCGACTATCGAGCTGTATCTGCCTGAGGCACCGCCAAGGGTTCGGCTCGACGAAAGCAAAGACAATGTCGTGCCGTTACGTCCGCGCGATCGCAATTTGCATTGATTCGGACAAACACAGCTATCTTGTAGGAGCGACTTCAGTCGCGACCGTCCCTCTGCAGTATCACGATGCAGCTGGTCATCGCCGCCTCGCTTCGCCCCTGTCGCGACTGAAGTCGCTCCTACAAGCTAGGCGGCGTTTCGCTTATTTGACGATGCGCAAATGCGAAGCCGAACGCTTGGGCTTCTCGCTGCTGCCCACGTCGCTTTCGCTGGTCGGTGGCGGCGTATCGTCTTCCGGACCGGACGGCGGCGGCACATCGCCGCCCTCTTCGGCCGGGAACATCATGCCCTGGCCATTTTCCTGCGCATAAAGCGCCAGGACCGCCTGGATCGGAATGTAAATCTGCTGGCTCACGCCGGAAAAGCGCGCCTGAAACGTAATCCAGTCGTTGCCCAGATCGAGGTTCGCAACCGCACGCATGGCCAGGTTCAACACTACCTGTCCGTTCTTGATCACCTGCGGCGGCACCCGCACGCCTTCGCGGGCGGCGTCGACCAGCACATACGGGGTGAGGTTGTTATCGGTGATCCAGTCGTAGATGGCCCGCAACAGGTACGGACGATTGGAAGTCATCGGAATGTTTTCGTCGGTCATCGATAGAGCCTGTCAAGGCCGCCAAGGCCGCCTCGATCGAGGCCGGCCCTCCGGCGGCATACGCATAGTGCAACGCCAGACCGGCTGAAAGCCAGTTCAGGCAGATAGTCCGGCTATGGCTGCCGGATCTTTGGAATAACCCACAAGTTTACGGCCAGATCGCCTTCCCGACGATAGGCGGCTTTGCCACAGGCTAGCGTCAGGGCCGCATCGCCTTTTCTTCGGCGGTCATGCTGCGGGCAAAGCCCTGGCTGTGAAACAGGCGTTCGCCGTAGTCCAGGATCGGCTTGCCCTCCCGTCCAAGGTCCACCCCCAGCCAGGGCAGGCGCCAGATCACCGGAGCAACCAGGCAGTCGACCAGGCTCATTTCGGGGTTCAGGAAGAACTTGGAGGCCTTGAACAGCGGCAGCGACGTCAACAGCTGTTCGCGCAGGTGCTTGCGGGCGGTATCGGCAGTCTTGCCGCCTTCGCGGATGGCGGCGATCTGGCTCAGCCAGTCCAGCTCGATCCGCACCGAAGCCAGGCGCAAACGCGCGCGGGACAGCGGATCGATCGGCATCAGCGGGGGATGGGGATAACGCTCGTCCAGGTATTCGCAGACGACCGCGGTGTCATAGAGGGTCAGGTCGCGATCGACCAGGGTCGGCGTGGTGCCGTAGGGGTTGAGGTCGATCAGGTCTTCCGGGGGCGGCTTGTTCGGGTCGACTTCTACCCGTTCGTAGCTGACGCCCTTGGCCGCCAGGACCAGCCGGACACGGTGACATTGAACGTCATCGGCGGTGGTGTAGAGGGTAAGTACGGTACGCGAACGTGCGCTTTGGACCATGCACTATTCTCCCCTTCAAGAGCAGGCGGCGCGTGTGCGCCGCCTGCCTATGACGACCGGACGCCTCAGTGCACGTCCTTCCAGAATTCCTTCTTGAGCATATAAGCCAAGAACGTGAAACCGGCAAGGAACAACAGCACCCAGATACCGTAATGCTGGCGCTGCAAGGCCGCCGGCTCGGCGGCGTATTCGAGGAAGTTGGTCAGGTCGCGGGTGGCCTGCTGGTACTGCACCGGGGTCAACTTGCCCGGGTGCGACAGCTCCAGCTTCTCGACCGTGTCTTCGCCCGGCTTCTTCACCGCGGTCTGCAGACCCTGCAGCTCCCACAGCGGGTTGGGCATGGACGCGTTCGGGAACACCTCGTTGTTCCAACCCACCGGACGGCTCGGGTCCAGGTAGAAGGAGTTGAGGTAACCGAACACCCAGTCCGCACCCTTGGCGCGCACTTCCAGCGACAGATCCGGCGGTGCCTTGCCGAAATACTGCTGCGCGTTGGCCTCAGGCATGTGCGAGATCACCGGATCGCCGAACTTGGCACCGGTCATGTTGAGGTTGCCCATCACGTCCTTTTCCGACAGACCCAGGTCTTCGGCCAGACGCGAATAACGCACGTACTTGAGCGAGTGACAGCCCACGCAGTAGTTGAAGAACATCTTGGCGCCGCGCTGCAGCGACGCCTGGTCGCCTACATTGGTGCCAGCGGACGGCAGACCACCCTCTTCGGCGGCCATCGCGGAACTCGCACCGACCAGCAAACCGAGCGCCAGCGCAATCGAAGAAAAATAACGCTTAGTCATGCGTGGTCACCCGTTCCGGAACCGGCTTGGTCTTTTCCCAGCCTAGATGCGTGTACAGCCACAGGAACACGAAATAGCCGAAGTAGATCAGCGTCATCACTCGACCGAAGGTGTTTTCCCAGACCGTTACGTCGACATTGCCGAACCACTCGGGGATCACTTCGGCCACCACACCGGCGCCGACGGCACCGAGCGAGATGAAGGAAACCACGAACAGACCCAACGCCCACTTGTAGCCCGCGCCGCGATAGCGGATCGAACGCACCTGACCGGCATCGATCCACGGCAGCACGAACAACACCGCGATCGCGCCGAACATCGCCAGCACGCCCCAGAACGCCGTACCGAAGAACGACGGGATCATGCGCAAGATCGCGTAGAACGGGGTGAAGTACCACACCGGCTTGATGTGCGTCGGCGTGACCAGGTTGTTGGCCGGGATGAAGTTGTCGTGCTCGAGGAACCAGCCACCGAAGGTCGGCGCGAAGAAGATGATGAACGCGGCAATCAGCAGGAAGAAGCCCACGCCGACCAGATCCTTCACCGTGTAGTACGGGTGGAAGGGAATGGCATCGGCCGGCTTGTTCGCATCCCAGCGGTTGCCCTTGGGACCATGCTTGGTGTCCACACCATCGGGGTTGTTCGAACCCACCTCGTGCAGCGCAGCCAGATGCAACACCACCAGTAGCAACAGCACCAGCGGCAAGGCAATGACGTGCAACGCGAAGAAGCGGTTCAAGGTGGCGTCGGCGGGCAGGAAGTCACCCATGATCCACTGCTGCAGCCCGCTGCCGATCACCGGAATGGTGCCGAACAGCGAGATGATCACCTTGGCGCCCCAGAACGACATGTTGCCCCAAGGCAGCACGTAGCCCATGAAGGCCTCGGCCATCAGCGACAGGAAGATCAACATGCCCAGCAGCCACACCAGCTCGCGCGGCTTCTTGTACGACCCGTACAGCAGGCCGCGGAACATGTGCAGGAACACCACGATGAAGAACAGCGATGCGCCGGTAGAGTGCATGTAGCGGATCAGCCAGCCCCACTCCACGTCGCGCATGATGTACTCGACCGAGTTGAAGGCTTCCGCCGCACTCGTCTTGTAGTTCATGGTGAGGAAGATGCCGGTGACGATCTGGTTGACCAGCACCAATAGGGCGAGCGAGCCGAAGTAGTACCAAAGATTGAAATTCTTCGGTGCGTAGTACTCGGTCATGTGCTTGCGATAGGTCGGCACCAGATTCGGTGCGCGCTCGTTGACCCAATCGCCAAGCCGCGTGAACACGTTAGCCATCAGCCTTTCTCCCCAGGGGCGACACCGATCTGGATGTGCGTGTCGTCGATGAAGTGATAGTCCGGCACCAACAGGTTCTTCGGTGCGGGCACGCCCTGATAGACGCGACCGGCCATGTCGTAACGCGACTTGTGGCACGGGCAGTAGAAGCCACCCTGCCAGTTCGGATCGAACGGCTCGGGCTTCATCACCGGGACGAAGTCGGGCACGCATCCCAAGTGCGTGCACAGGCCAACCAGGACCAGCCACTCGGGCTTGATCGAGCGGCTTTCGTTCTGCGCATACTTCGGTTGCTGCTCAGCCGAGATCGCGTCGGACTTGGGGTCGACGACTCGGCTGTTCTGGCTCGGCAGCGCATCGAGCTGCGCCTTGGAACGGTTGACTACAAATACAGGAAGACTACGCCACGCGAAGGTGACCATCTGGCCCGATTCGATCTTACCGATATCGGCGGTAACCGGAGCACCCGCAGCTTTTGCGCGCGCACTGGGTTCCCAGGATTTGACAAAGGGCACAACCGCCGCGACGACTCCCACACCACCAACCACCGCGGTGGTTGCTGTGAGGAAACGGCGGCGGCCATGATCGACGACTTCGTTCGCCATCAGGCTCTCCGGTACTTGCATGCCATTGAGGTGCAGGGACTACCGACCCACTCGAACCAGAATCTGTTATCCCCAAAAATCGCGTTAGTGTAGCGTCAGCCCCTGACTCGTACAATCAAAGCGAACAATGGGCTAAAGCCCTGACGACCTTGGCCCATCACGTAAGCATCGCAGCGAAACTTTTCACGACATGAAACATGCCGCCGGCACGCTCGCCTTTATTGCCCGCTTCGTCGTCCTGGGGCTGGCGGCTGCGTTCGTGATCAGTCTGCTGTGGCCCGGCGTCGGCGAACGATTGCGCTCAGGCATCGGTTTGACTGGTGCGCACAGTGCCGCGCCCAGCACGAGCATGAGTCAGGCGCCGGCACTCCCGCGCCAGGCCGGGCCGGTCTCGTACGCGGATGCCGTCGCCAAGGCGGCGCCATCGGTGGTCAATATTTACGCAAACAAGATCGTCACCGCACGCGCCATGCAGATGTACTCCGACCCGGTGCTGCGCCGGCTGTTCGGTGGCATCCCCACCGGACCGGCCTACCAGAAGCGCGAACAAAGCCTGGGCTCGGGCGTGATCGTCAACAACCAGGGCTATGTGCTGACCAACAACCACGTCATTTCCAACGCCGACGACATCCAGGTGTTGCTCTACGACGGCCGCGTCGCCAAGGCCAAGGTCGTGGGCGCCGACGACGAAACGGATCTGGCCGTGCTCAAGATCGACGTGGCCAACCCGCCGGTGATCCAGATCGCCGACGAAAAACACATCCGTACCGGCGACGTGGTACTGGCCATCGGCAACCCGTTCGGCCTGACCCAGACCGTGACCATGGGCATCATCAGCGCGATCGGCCGCCAGCTCAGCAGCACCAGCCCCGAGGACTTCGTGCAGACCGATGCCGCTATCAACCTGGGCAATTCCGGCGGCGCACTCATTAATACAGAAGGCGAACTGGTCGGCATCAACACCTCGCTGATCGGCAAGGCGGCCAATGCCGAAGGCATCGGCTTTGCCATTCCCGTGGGTACGGCCAAGCGCGTGCTGGAACAATTGATCGATACCGGCCACGTGGTGCGCGGTTGGATGGGCGCCGACTACGGCTTCGTCGCGATCTCCGCCGACAGCGGTCTCCCTGCAGCCGCACGCGGCGCCCAGGTAACGGATGTCTATCCCGGCGGCCCCGCCGCCCAGGCCGGCATCCAGGCACACGACATCCTGCTGCGCATCGGTTCGGAAGACATCGTCGACCCGGCCGACCTGCGCCGCCACGAATCGGCGCTCAAGCCAGGCAGCAAGGTGCAGGTCTCGGGCTTGCGCAACGGCGCGCCATTCAGTGCGGAGGTGACCTTGGCGCAGAGGCCGCCGATGACGCCGACGGCCTCGCTGGACGGATAACGCCGCTCAGCCTTTGCCAGGCCCCGTCATCCCCATCGCCGCCACCGGCGGCAATCGTGGCGTCGCCGTCCCATAGCGCTTGCGCAAGGTTCCCACGCGTTCGACGTAGACCTGGGTTTCCGCGTACGGCGGCACACCGTTATAGCGCAGCACCGCCGTGGCACCTGCGTTATAGGCAGCAGCAGCCAGGCGTTCGTCACCGTTGAAGTTGCGCAATAGCAACGCAAGATAACGCGCGCCGCCGCGAATGTTCTGATCAGCGTCGAAGGCATCGCGCACGCCCATGTCGTTGGCCGTCGCCGGCATCAACTGCATCAGCCCCTGCGCGCCCTTGATCGACAGCGCGCGCGGGTTGTACGCGCTTTCGGCGTGGATGATCGCGCGCAGGAATGCCTCATCGACGCCAAACTCGACACTGGCGGCGCGAATGGTCTCCGCGTACTCCGTAAGATGGAGCGCGACGCTATCCCAGTGGATCGGCGAGCGCAGATTGCAGGCCGCGCAGGTGGAGATGTAGCTGAAAAGCATGGTGACCGCGCGCCCCTTTTCTCCCGCAGGCGCGACGTTGGTGTACTCCACCGAGCCATCGGCATGCACCACGCGATACACCGAACCGCGCAGCACACGCTCGCCCGGTGCGGCGATCGCGGCGGCGGTATCGTCCAGTGCTTTTTTCGATTCCGAGTACGTCCACTGGCCGGGTTTGCCCGCCGGTGCCGGCGGCGCGGGTACGCGCGCCGATGTTTCGGTATCGCCCTGCACCTGAGCCAGTGAGGGTTCGAAGGAGCCCGCGACCGGACGCGCGGTCGTCTCGACCGAGCCACGCACACCGAGCACCGAAGCGATCGGTGCCGACGCGGCTCGCGCCGGGCGCGGCGCCGGTGCCGACGTTCCTGGCAACTTGTGGCAATCGCTATAGCCTGCCGTGCTGTTGCTGAAAACCGTCTCGCCGCTGGAACCGGTGCAGCGATACAAGCCGCTTGCCCTGGCCAACGCCGGGCACAGAGCCACGCAGACGAGCAGCAGGCTGGTCGCTCCGAAACGGGCTATCGGCGGGAATACGGCGGAAAACATGCTGCGGAGTGTGCAGGTCTGCGGGATGGCGCTCAATAGTCGAACTTTGAAAGCGTGCGCTTTGGCAGGAACTAGAGCGCCCCCTCACCCCAGCCCTCTCCCCCGGCAAAGCCAGGGGAGAGGGAGCAGGTTGCAGTAGTGCGAAACGCTGAGGCTCGCCTCAGTAGGCTCCCTCTCCCCTGGCTTTGCCGGGGGAGAGGGTTGGGTGAGGAGGGGCTTTCATCACTTTAAGTCCTTGATCCGCCAGCCCCACCCGACTGGCAGGCCGCCCCGGGTCGGCGTAAACTACGCGGTTCGGCGCAAAGCGCTTCTGCCTCCCCGATCGGTACCCAACGCCATGAGCGGCAAGCTTTTCATCAAGACCCACGGCTGCCAGATGAACGAGTACGACTCGGCCAAGATGGCCGACGTGCTCAAGGCATCGCACGGCCTGGAGTTGACCCAGGACGAGTCCGAAGCGGACGTCATCCTGATCAACACCTGCTCGATCCGCGAAAAGGCCCAGGAAAAGGTCTTCAGCCAGCTCGGCCGCTGGAAGGAGCACAAGCAGGGCGAAAAGCAGGTACTCATCGGTGTCGGCGGCTGCGTGGCTTCGCAAGAAGGCGACGCCATCCTCAAGCGCGCGCCCTATGTCGACCTGGTCTTCGGTCCGCAGACCCTGCACCGCCTGCCCGAGCTGATCGAAGCCAAGCGCGCCACCGGCAAGTCGCAGGTCGACATCAGCTTCCCGGAAATCGAAAAGTTCGACCGCCTGCCCGAGCCGCGCGCCGAAGGCCCGACCGCCTTCGTGTCGATCATGGAAGGTTGCTCGAAGTACTGCTCGTATTGCGTGGTGCCCTATACGCGCGGCGAGGAAATCAGCCGCCCGTTCGACGACGTGATCGTGGAGATTGCCCAGCTCGCCGACCAGGGCGTGCGCGAGGTGAATCTGCTCGGCCAGAACGTCAATGCGTATCGTGGACCGACACACGACGGCGGCGTGGCCGACCTGGCCGTGCTGATTCACGCGATCGCGCAGATCGAAGGCATCGGCCGCATCCGCTTCACCACCTCGCATCCGCTGGAGTTTTCCGATTCGCTGATCGAGGCGTATGCCAGCGTGCCGCAATTGGCGAACTACCTGCACCTGCCGGTGCAAGCAGGCTCGGACCGCATCCTAAGCGCCATGAAGCGCGGCTACACCGCGCTCGAATTCAAGCAGAAGATCCGCAAGCTGCGCGCCGTGCGCCCGGATATCTGCGTGTCCTCGGATTTCATCGTCGGCTTCCCTGGCGAGACCGACGAGGATTTCGAAAAGACCATGAAGCTGATCGACGATGTCGGCTTCGACCAGAGCTTCTCCTTTATTTTCTCTTCGCGCCCGGGCACACCGGCAGCCAACATCGCCGACGACACGCCGATGGCCGTCAAACACGAACGCCTGACCCGACTGCAGGCCGTGCTGAACGCCAACGCGAAGAAGATCAACGACGCTATGGTCGGCAGCGTGCAGCGCGTACTGGTCGAAAAGACCAGCCGCAAGAACGCCAACGAGCTCACAGGCCGCACCGAAAACATGCGCTACGTGAACTTCCCCGGCCATACCCGCCTGATTGGTCAGTTCGTCGACGTGGTGATCACCGAGGCGATGAGCAATTCGCTGCGCGGACGACTCAGGATGCACGACGAAACCACCGATAACCCGGTCGCCCTCGCCTCGTGACGGAGCCGCTACGCGTTCGACAGATCGAGGCCGGCGAGTTCGAACGCGTTTGGCCGTTGTTTCAAACTGTCATCGCCGGTGGCGATACTTATAGTTATCCGCCCGATCTCGGCATCGAGCAGGCGCGCGCATGGTGGACGACACCGCCCTGCCGCTGCTTCGTCGCCGAACGCAATGACGAGATGCTTGGCTGCTACATGCTCAAGCCCAATCAGCCGGGCCTGGGCGATCATGTGGCCAATGCCGGCTACATGGTGTCGCCGGCAGCGCGCGGGCAAGGTATCGCGTCCATGTTGTGCGAACACTCCATGGGCGAAGCGCGTCGCAGCGGCTTCACCGCGATGCAGTTCAATTTTGTGGTTTCGACCAATACCACCGCCGTGCGCTTGTGGCAGCGCCATGGCTTTCAGATCGTAGGCCAGGTCCCCGGCGCCTTTCGCCATGCCGAGTTGGGGCCGACCGACATTTATGTGATGCATCGAACGCTATGAGCGACGGACTCAACCAACGCGATTTCACCCTGGAGCCAGCCGACAACGCGCGGCTGGCCAACCTGTGCGGCCCGTTCGACGAACACCTGCGCCAGGTTGAACTGCGCCTGGGCGTGGAGATCGATCACCGCGGTGAGCTGTTCCAGGTGATCGGCGAAGAAGGTGCCGCCCGCGCCGCCGAAAAAGTGCTGCGCGCGCTCTATGCCGAAACGGCCAAAGACGCGCTCACCGGTGCGCGCATCAACCTGCATCTGGCCGAGTCAGGCATCGATGCCATGGTCGATGAAGCCGCCGAAGGCGCGCAGGAAGTCACCATCCGGGTGAAGCGCGGCGTGATCAAGGGCCGCGGCCCGAACCAGGCGCGCTACCTGCACGCGATCACCACACACGACATCAACTTCGGTGTCGGTCCGGCGGGTACCGGCAAAACGTACCTGGCTGTCGCCAGTGCGGTCGAGGCTTTGGAGGCCAACCGCGTGCAGCGCTTGCTGCTGGTACGCCCCGCCGTCGAAGCCGGCGAGAAGCTCGGCTTCCTGCCCGGCGATCTGTCGCAAAAAGTCGACCCGTACCTGCGCCCGCTGTACGACGCGCTGTACGAGATGCTCGGCTTTGAGAAGGTCGCCAAGCTGATCGAACGCAACGTGATCGAAATCGCCCCGCTGGCGTATATGCGCGGTCGTACCCTCAACGATTCGTACGTGATCCTCGACGAGGCGCAGAACACCACAGTCGAACAGATGAAGATGTTCCTGACCCGTATCGGCTTCGGCTCGGTGGCGGTGATCACCGGTGACGTCAGTCAGATCGACCTGCCCCGCCACGTGCGCTCGGGCCTGCGCCACGCCATCGAAGTGCTGCGCGGCGTCGAAGGCATCAGCTTTACCTTCTTCACCTCGCGCGACGTGGTGCGCCACCCGCTGGTGGCCAAGATCGTGCGCGCCTACGAAGCCTTCGAAGACGCCGACAAATCCAACGCCAGGCCGGACAATGCCCCCCGCTGAGCACCAGGTTCATGTGAGCTACGGTGTCGCCCGTACCGGGGTGCCTTCGGCTGCCAGCTTTCGTGAGTGGGTAAATGCCGCCCTGGCCGGCGCCAAACGACGCCGGCAGGCCGAGCTTTCGATCCGCATCGTCGATGCCGCCGAAGGCCGGGAGCTCAACCGCGACTACCGCGGCAAGGACTACGCCACCAACGTGCTGTCCTTCCCCGCCGAACTCCCGCCAGGCGTCCAGCTCCCCTTGATCGGCGATCTGGCGATCTGCGCCCCGGTGGTCGCCCGCGAAGCCGTCGAACAAGGCAAACCGCCGCGCCATCACTGGGCCCATATGACCGTCCACGGCGTGCTGCATCTGCTTGGCTATGACCATATGGTCGACGCTGAGGCAGAGGCGATGGAGGCCCTGGAGACACGGATTTTGGCCAAGCTGGGAATCGCCGATCCGTACTGACGGCCCTTGTCCCTGAATCGAAACGCTTTTTCCGATAGACTCCAATTTCCGCCCGCATACGGGCTGCATTCGCAAGAGTAATGAACGAGGACCCTGGCAGTACCAGCGGCCCGGCCCACCGCTCCTGGTGGGATCGACTGGGCCACATGTTTTCCGGCGAGCCGCGTAATCGCCAAGAGCTCATCGAGGAGCTGCGCGCCGCCCAGGCCAAGGGCCTGCTCTCGAACGACACCCTGACCATGGTCGAGGGTGCGATCAAGGTGACCGAACTGAGCGTCGACGACGTGATGGTGCCGCGCACCCAGATCGTCATGCTCTCGGCCGAAGCCCCGCTCACGGACATTCTGGCCACTGCGGTCGAATCGGGACACTCGCGTTTCCCGGTGCACGGCGAGGACAAGGACGAGATCGTCGGCATCCTGCTGGCCAAGGACCTGCTGAAGTATGTCGGCGACGGCCATGCCTTCGACATCCACACGATCCTGCGCCCGGCCGTATTGATCCCCGAATCAATGCGCTTGAATGTGCTGCTGGCCGAGTTTCGCCACACGCGCAACCACATGGCGCTGGTGGTCGACGAATACGGCGGCGTCGCCGGGCTGATCACCATCGAAGACGTGCTCGAACAGATCGTCGGCGAGATCGACGACGAGCACGACGACGAGGAAGAGCCGCAGCTGATGCACCCGCAGGCCAACGGCAGCTGGCTGGTCAGCGCGTTGACCCCGATTGCCGATTTCAACGAGCAGACCGGCGCGGACTTCTCCGACGAGGAATTCGACACCGTCGGTGGCATGACCACGTCCGAATTCGGCCACCTGCCGGAAGTGGGCGAGGAAATCGCCATCAGCGGCTACCTGTTCCACGTCACCGAAGCCGACGACCGCCGCGTGCAGCAGTTTCGAGTTACCCGCCACACTAACGGCGACTAGTCGACACACGCTCGCCCCAGTCAGCTCCCTCTCCCCTGGCTTGCCGGGGGACAGGGTTGGGGTGAGGGGGGCTCTCCATCCACCGCGGACTCTCGCTTGAACACATACATCCGTCGCTGCGCCACCCTGCTCCTGCTGCTCTGGCTGGCCATCCTCCCGGCCCACGCCGACGTCGCCAACGCCCCCGGCACCAACCTCGAAGTCTCCCTGATCACCTACGGCCCCGGCGAAACCTACTGGGAACGCTTCGGCCACGACGCCATCGAGATTCGCGACACCGTCAGCGGCGAAGCGGTCAACTTCAACTACGGCGTGTTCGACTTCGACGAAAGCGGATTCCTGTTCAACTTTGCCCGCGGCCGCATGCACTACTTGATGGATGCCGCACACAGCGAAGACGACGAGCGCTACTACGTCGAAACCGGCCGCTCAGTCACACGGCAGCGCCTGGCCTTTACGCCCGAACAAGCCACTGCCCTGCGCGACTACCTGCTATGGAACCTGCGCCCGGAAAACGTGCGCTACGACTACGACTACTACGTCACCAATTGCAGTACCCGTGTGCGCGATGCGCTGGACAAGGCTCTGGGCGGCATTCTGAAAACCGCCTTACAGGCTAAGCCCGGCGGCATGACCTACCGTCAGCAGACAGCACGCCTGATGAGCAACCAGTCATGGCTGATGCTGATCCTCGACCTCGGCCTGGGCCCCTACGCCGACCAGCCGCTCAACGCGTGGCAGGAAAGCTTCCTGCCGATGGTGCTGCAGCGCGAGCTCGCCGGCATCAAGACCGGCGACGGCCGCGCACTGGTTATCGACGAACAAGTCCTCTCACCCAATCGCCTGCAGGCACCACCGGATAACGCACCGGACCTGCGCCTGCCACTGGCCATTGCCGGCCTCGTGTTCGCGGCTCTGTTGATCGCACTGCAGCGAATCTGGCCGATCGGCTACGCCCTCCTCGCCAGCCTCTATCTGTTGCTGGCCGGTGTCGTCGGCGTCATCTTGCTGATCCTCTGGCTAGGGACCGCCCATCACTCCGCCTGGGCCAATGCCAACCTGCTGCTGTTCAATCCGCTGGCATGGCTGCTATTGGCCAGCGTGTGGCGAGCCCGGCGCGGCGTGTCCGCGTCGCGCTTTGCGAACATCGTGCTAGTCGTACAGCTCGTGGCAGCACTGCTTGCTATCGGATTGCACCTGCTGCCAGGCGTCGTGCAGCAGAACCAGCCCTGGCTCCTGTTTGCCCTGCCTTGCTGGCTGGCCTTGGCTTTCACGCTGCGCAGAAATCGCCCGGCTTAGGCCGTCATTGCCCTGTCTCTTGTGGGGCGGCATCATGCGCGCATGTCGCTACCCAGCCCAACGCCCAGCTTAGAACCCGCACTCGCGCCCTCCATGGTGGTCAATTGCGTTGCCTACCGTAACGACGGGAAGCGCATCGGCGACATCAGCCTCGACCACATCAGTGACGTGCTGAAGGAGCCCGATACCTTCGTATGGGTCGGCCTGCACGAGCCCGACGAGAAGCTGCTGTTGAAACTGCAGGAAGAATTCGACCTGCATGATCTTGCGATCGAAGACGCACAGCAGGCGCATCAACGCACCAAGATCGAAGCCTATGGCGATTCGTTGTTTATCGTCGTACAGACCGCTCAGCTGGTCGGTGGCCACATCGCCTTTGGCGAAACGCATATCTTCCTGGGACCGCGCTATCTGGTAACCGTGCGCCACGGTGCCTCGCTCTCCTACGCACCGGCGCGACGCAGCTGCGAGCACTCACCCGAGTTGCTTGCGTTAGGGCCGAGCTACGGGCTCTACGGCGTACTCGACTTCATCGTCGACAACCTGTTGCCGATCGTGCGCGATTTCCGCGAAGAGTTGCAGGATCTGGAAAAAGACATCTTTGCGGAGACGTTCAAGCGCCAGACGGTGCGACGTCTTTACGACATGCAGCGCGACCTGATGACGTTGCGCCTAGCTGTCGCGCCACTGCAGGACATCATCAGCCAGCTGGTGCGTATGCACCCACACCTGATTCAGGACGAGCTGCGCGCGTATTTCCGCGATGTCTATGATCACGTTTTTCGCGTCAACGAATCGATCAGCGCGATGCGCGAAATGCTCGCTGCGGCGATCAACGTCAACCTGTCGCTGGTGACGTTCGGTCAGAACGAGGTGATGAAGAAGCTGGCGGGCTGGGCTGCGATGCTTGCTGCGCCGACGCTGATCACCAGTTGGTACGGCATGAACTTCACTCATATGCCCGAGCTGGCTTCGCCCTGGGCTTATCCGATCATCATCACGGTGGTGGTGTGTGTAGTCGGCGGAATTTTCCTGGGGTTGAAACGGAATAAGTGGCTTTGACCGTGGATTGCGACTGAAGTCGCGACAACCTCCAAAAAAACGGCCACCTCAGAGGTGGCCGTTTTCTTCACACGAAACCTCTTACTTACCGTCCGGCGCCGTCCACTTCTTCAACCAGGCATTGACCGTCTCATGCCACTGCACACTGTTCTGCGGCTTGAGCACCCAATGGTTCTCATCCGGGAAGTGCAACAGCTGGCTCGGAATGCCGCGACGCTGCAAAGCCGTGAACGCACCCATCCCCTGTGTGTCGGGGATGCGGAAATCCTTACCGCTATGCACCACCAGCATCGGTACGCGCCAATCCTTCACATGATTGATCGGGTTGAACTTCTCGTAGTTCTCCGGGTGCTCGAACTGCGTACCGCCGTTCTCCTTCTCTTCGAACCACAGCTCTTCGGTGTCGTAGTACATCGCACGCGCGTCGAATACGCCGTCATGGTCGACCAGGCACTTCCACGGCTCGTTCCACACGCCGGCCATCCAATAAACCATGTAGCCGCCGTAGCTGGCACCGAGCGCGCAGGCGCGATCGCCATCGAGAAAGCTGTACTTGCCCAGTGCTGACTTCCAGCCCAGCTTCAGATCCTCCAGCGGCTTGCCGCCCCAATCGCCCGAGATGGACTCGGTGAAGGCCTGGCCATAACCGGTCGACCCGTGGAAGTTGATCGTTACCACCGCAAAACCCTGGCCCGCATACGTCTGCGCGTTCCAGCGATAGCTCCAGCTATTGGTCATTGCGCCCTGTGGACCGCCGTGGATGATGAAGGCCACCGGATACTTCTTACCGCGCTTATAGTCGGCCGGCTTGACCACATAGCCCTGCACCGTCTCGTTATTCCAACCCTTGAAGGTGAAGAACTCCGGGTCGCCCATGCGCACATTCTTCAGGCGCTGCGCGTTGTAATGCGTTACCTGCTTGAGATCCTTGCCCGCAAGCGTGGCGGTATAGAGATCGGCGGGGCGCTTCAGATCATCGCGCGACAGCAGCACGCGTGACTTGCCCAGCGAATAGGCGCCTACCGAACCGTCCGTGACCAGCTTGGTGACCTTGCCGGTCGCCACGTCGATCGCAAACAACGGGTGCTGGCCATTGTCGTCAGTGGTGGCATAAAGCGTCTTGCCGTCTTCGGAAATCTGCAGGCCACCCGCAGAACGATCCCAGCTCGGATCGACCTCACGCTTCTGGCCAGTGGACAAATCCAGCGCCATGATCGCAAAACGGTCCGCTTCGGAACCCGGCTCCTTCATCGCCAGGTAGTAAAGCGTCTTGCCGTCCGGCGAAGCCACAGGGTTGGCATCCCAGGCGAGATTGTCGGCGGTGAGATTCTTCGGTGCTGCCGAACCATCGGCCGGCACGCTGTACACGTCGAAGTTGGTCGACCACGGCTCGCTATTGCCGGCGATGCGCGCATCGAAATACACCGTCTGGCCATCGGGCGAGAACGAGAATTCGTCATCGCCACCGAACGGCTTGCTTGGCACATCGCCATCGATGCCGCGGCTCAGCAATACCGGCTGGGCGCTTTCGCCACCATTGATGTCGGCGATGTAGAGCTGCGAGCGACGACCGTCTTCCCAGGTATCCCAGTGGCGCACGAACAGCTTGTTGTAGACCGTCCCACTGGACTTGTCCGCGGCACGGCCATCGAGGCGCTCCTTAGTGCAGGCCAGGTCGGCGCAGTCGGTGTAGACCTCGTAGCTCAACAGGGCTTTCTTGCCATCTGGGGAGATCTTGTAGCCATCGACATCCAACGCGACATGCGTCACCTGCGTGGCGCTATCGACGGCTTTGCCATTGGCAAAACCGCGGCGCCAGAGCTGCGACACGCCATCCTTCGCTGCGGTGTAATAGAACGCATCGCCCTGCGGCGACCAGCGCGGCGTCGAGGCCTTGTCGACCAGCTTGACCGGTTGACCGCCCTTGCCCAGATCGAGCAGATAGATCGCAGTAACGCCCTTGTTCGCGGCATAGTCGGTGGCCCGGACGGTATAGAGCGCGTACCGGCCATCCGGCGATAATTGCGGATCGCCGACACGATCCATCATCACCAGATCCCGGATCCCGAACGGATGCGGCGTGTGACTCTCGACCTCGGCCGCCACGGCAGAGGTGGACGCCAGCGCAAGCGCCAGCGCGACAAACAGGGGCTTCATGGATTCGGTTCCCTTTAGGTGTTGCGAAAGGTCATGACGGTAAGAGGCGCGAGAGGTTCGTGCAAGCTTGCGGTCTGCCCCCTAGTGCGGCCTACAACGTCTATAAGAGTGCCACCCGCCACACCAGCTTCAGCCGACGGACAATTTGTGCGGTTACCCACCAATGCCCATCAAAATGTGACGCAAATCACAAAATCTTGCGATACAGCTGCCTGGACCACCCAACCGCTAGAGGCCGTCTCAGCTTGGTACAAAACCTGCCTCGCCCCCTCTGACAAACTCAGGGGAGTCTGCCATGTCACGCCAGCGAACCTCCGCAGGCTTCACGCTTATCGAATTGATGATTGTTGTGGCGATCATTGCCGTTCTGGCTGCGATTGCGATTCCGCAGTATCAGACGTATGTAGCCAAATCACAGGCCGTGGCCGCGCTGGATGAAATTTCGCCCGGGCGCACCGCCTACGAAACCCTAGTGAACCAGGGCACCATCGACAACGACGCCTACAACAATATCGACAGTCTCGGGCTAGTGACGGAAAGTGATCGTTGCTCCATCACCGTAGCGGCGCCTGTTTCAGGCGAAGGCAACATCACCTGCAAACTTAAAGGCGGCCCTGCCGTTAAAGATAAGCAGATCCTTTTAAACCGCAGCACAGAAGGTTCCTGGAGCTGCACTACCACCCTGGACGCCAAATATGCCCCTGTCAGTTGCACGCCAAGCTGAAAAGCGGTCGAAAGCTGACCAAAAATGTCAGCGCCTGACACAGTGCGTCATCTCGACAGCCCAGATCACAAGATCGCCGCCAACCGCTCCACAGTACCGACATCTCAATAGCCCAGCCCGCTTGTCGCCCAGTGAGAACCTTTGCACAATCCCAGCACCTGCCCGACAAGCAGGTAACTGCCGCGGCAGCCATGGCACATAACGTGCTGCAACTGCCACGAGCTTCCTGGTCGTTCCTGACTACGTGAGTTGTGGGGGGCCGGATCCGCCTAGGGGGTACGGGACCGGGGCTCAGGGGGCATCACCAAATCTCGGTTAGCTAACCAGAAAACAGAGGAATCACCATGAAGAACGTTCAAAAGGGTTTTACCCTGATCGAATTGATGATCGTCGTTGCGATCATTGCGATCTTGGCTGCTATCGCTATCCCGCAATACCAGACCTACGTCATCCGCTCGCAGGTCACGCGTGCAATGAGCGAAGCTGGCGACGTAAAGGTGCTGGTTGAAGATTGCATCAATAATGGCAAGCTCGACGCCACCACTTGCGACGAAAGCTCGATTACCGGTTCTGACATTCTTACCGGCGCAGCTCCGGCGGGTGTGACCGCTCCCGCTGGTTTCGTTGGCGGTTATCCGGTCGTTACCCTCAACACCGATGGCAGCGCCAACATTTTGGCCACCTTGGGCAACCACGCGTCCGCAAAGGTTGCCGCTGGTACGGTTACCTGGACTCGTACGACTGACGGAACCTGGACCTGTGCTACTGACGCCGCAAAAATCGGTGTCAAGTATGCTCCGGCCAGCTGCCCGAACCCCTAATAGCTAAGTACAGGCTATTTAGCTTAGGTAGAAACGGCGCCACTTAGGTGCCGTTTCTTTTTGAACCTAGAAATATCGTCCACGCATGGGCAATGTGCTATGGCTAAAATCGTCACCTCAAAAGGTCTATTGGATTGGCGCAACCTGTCGTCGCATCTGCGTCCTTGCAACTCAAAACCGACGATAAGAGTAACGACGAAGTTTGCTCAACGGGGATTTACACTGATCGAACTGATGATCGTCGTTGCTATCATCGCAATCTTGGCAGCCATAGCTATCCCGCAATATCAGACTTACGTCATCAGGTCACAAGTTACCCGTGCCGTTAGTGAGGCGAGTGACGCCAAAATTTTTGTGGAAGACTGCGCGACCTCTGGAAAAGTACAAATTGGCACAAGTAACGGGCAATGCGACGTTACGGCCCTTGGAATGTCGGACATTCTAAATGGCGGCAGTGAAATGGGACTTGCGCCCCCAGCAGGCTTCGGCGTCCCGCATATACAACTACCTCAAAGCAGCACAGACACCGGGTCCATTAAAGCGACCCTCGGTGGGCATGTTTCACCAAAGATCATCGGGGGTATCATTACTTGGACACGCTCATCCGATGGCACATGGAGTTGCGCTGTCGATAGCACCATTGGCACGAAATACGCGCCAGCCAGTTGCCCGGCAGCAAACTAAGCTTCACCAAACTATCGACTGAAGCCCTTAACGTTTCCATCATCGCCCATATCGCACATTTGAGACAGCGCCTTCGTGGAGAAGCCACTGATGCATGCCTCAAAAGGTATTTCACTGATCAATGTGCTCGTCATCGCCGCTATAATGGTCGTAGTAGCGGCGCTTGCCATCCCTGCCTGGCGCAATCACCAGATCGCGACACGTGCCGACCAGGCATTGAAGGCTGGGGATGCAGCCAAGCTGGTGGTTATGGAAGCGGTCACGACTCGCGGCGGCCTGATCCGCCTGCAGCCTGGGGATCTGAGCTACAACGCAGCATCGGCATCCAGCCCCTATGTATCCAAGATCGACATTTCCCAGAGTGGCCGCATCACGATTGCCACCAAAGACACGGGCTCAAGCCCTGACCCAACCTTCCTGCTGACGCCGATCGAGACCAACAGCAAACAAGGTGGAGCGCCGCTGACCTGGAGCTGCGACATCATTGCAGGTAACGCCCAGATCAAGCCCGCCAGCTGCACGCGTCCAGATAATGTCCCTGCAGCAGCCGTAGTGCACCCGGCAACGACGCCAGCCCCAGCGCACGCACTGTCCGGCTAAACCGGTAACCGTCGACAATGCGTTAAGCTTTCTCGGTCCGATGCCCAGGTCGAACCGATACCGTGACGCTCCATGCTTTGCTTCCCCGTACAGGTTGGCGTCTCTTCGCGCTGGCGTTGATCGCCACGGCAATCGTCTATTGGCCCGGTCTCTATGGCAGTTGGCTGTTCGACGACTACCCCAATATCGTCGATAACCATGGTGTACAACCGGCGCAAGGCGACCTGCCCTCCCTGATCGGCGCTGCCCTGTCGTCGCCTGCCAGCGACTTCAAGCGACCGCTGGCCTCATTGAGTTTCGCGGCGAATTATCTTGCTGCCGGCCTTGATCCGTTCTGGATGAAGGCCACTAATCTCGTCATCCACTTGTTGAACGGCCTGTTGGTTTTTCTGCTGGCGCGAGCGTTAATGCAGATCGATGCCGATGATCGCGGAAAGCAACGCGCGGGCAATGTGGCTGCGTTGATCGCCATGGCATGGCTGCTTTTGCCAATTAATCTCACTTCCGTGCTCTATGTGGTGCAACGCATGGAAAGCATGGCGAATCTGTTCGTGTTGCTCGGATTGCTTGGCTATGTCGTCGGCAGGCAGCGGATGCTTGACCATCCGGGTCGCTTTGGCGATCTGCTGTTATCCATTACCAGTCTGATCGTTCCCTCAGCCATCGGCGTACTGGCCAAGGAAACGGCAGTGATGCTGCCGCTCTATGCTTTGCTGATCGAATGGTTGGTATTTCGCTTTCGCGGCGCTTTACCGGAGCGCATCGATCGTCGCATCGCTGCCCTATTCGTCATCGTGCTGTTGCTGCCCATGATCGTGGGGCTTGCCTGGCTCGTGCCTCGTCTACTGCGGCCCGAGTCCTGGGCTACGCGCGACTTCACCATGGGTACGCGGTTATTGACCGAGATGCGTATCGTGGTCGATTACATCGGCTGGACGATCCTGCCGTTGCCGCATTCGTTATCGTTCTATCACGATGATTATGTGGTTTCGAGCGGGTTGCTTTCGCCGTGGACGACGTTGGCGAGTGGCATATGTCTGCTTGCGCTGGTTGGGTTGATGTTTTGGCTGCGCAAGCGCCGTCCTTTGGCTGCGCTTGGGATCGCCCTGTTTCTGGGGTGTCAGGTGTTGACGGGAACGATTCTACCGTTGGAGCTGGTTTATGAGCATCGGAATTATTTCGCCAGTTTTGGGTTGATGTTGGCGTTGTTCTCCTTGTTATGGCCTATTGGGTCCTTTGTAGGAGCGACTTCAGTCGCGACCGGAGACTCGCGGGTCGCGACTGAAGTCGCTGCTACACATATCTTTGGGTGGCGAGGGGTGGTGTTGAGTGGCTTGATACTCTGGTGGGTCGGTATGACCGCCTTGAGTGCTTATGCCTGGGGTGAGCCGTTGCGGCTGTCTCAGGCATTGGCCGAGCGCGGGCCGGATTCGCCGCGTGCTCAGTATGAGCTCGGGCGTACCTACATTATTTACTCCCATTACGAGCCGGGATCGCCGTATACGAAGGCTGCTTATGCGCCGCTGGAGCGCGCGGCAGCCTTGCCGAAATCGTCGATCCTGCCGCAGCAGGCGCTGATCTTCATGAATTCGCGCATGGAATTGCCGCTGAAAGACGCCTGGTGGAACAGCATGACGGCGAAGCTGGCCGCATTGCGCCCTGGTGTACAGGATGAGAGTTCGCTGGCAGCCCTGGTCGATTGTGCACGCCATGACGATTGCGATCTGCCCAAGGGCAAGATGCAGGCGGCTTTCGAAGCGGCCATGTCGCACCCCGAGCCCAGCCCGCGGCTGATGTCCACCTACGCGGACTATGCCTGGAATGTGATGGACCAGCGCGAACTCGGCGCGAGGCTGCAAGTGCGTGCTGTAAACGGCGCGCCACAAGAGCCGGCTTATCTGATTACCTTGACGCGAATGCTGGTCGCGCAACATAAGTTCGACGAAGCACGGGCGCGTCTTGCGCAATTGGAAGGTCTCAATCTTGGCGGTCATCTGGACAGCCAGTTGAAATCCTTGCGGCGACAGGTCGAGACTGCGGCCACATCGAGCTCGCCCACGTCATCATGATCGGCAAACTGGCTCGCAGCAGCGTACTGACTGCCGGTGTCCTGGGACTGCGCCTGACTACCCAGGCGGCAACGCTGGTGCTGCTGACACGGCTGCTGCAGCCGGCCATATACGGCCACTACGCCTCGGTGGCTGCGCTTGCGGTGGTGATGGGATTGTTGCCCAGCCTGGGGAGCGGTTATGTCCTGCTGTCGAAAGCCTCGGGTGACCTCGCTGCTGCCGCCAACGTATGGCGCTACGCATGGCCGTTGACCGCGGGTATCGGCGCCTTGCTATGGCCTATCTACATCGGCCTTGCGCTCTGGCTCTCGGAAGGTCAGCTCGGTTGGCAGGTGTTATGCCTGATCGGCGCAGCCGAGCTGCTGGCAACACCATTCATCACCCTGCTCAGCTTCGCCTTGCAGGCCAGCGAGCGTGTTCCTCTAAGCCAACTATTGCAGTGGCTGCCACTGGGTTTACGCGTGTTCGCGACATTGCCGTGCTTTCTCTTGCCGTTGACGCAGCGCTTGCCCTCGTATGCTGCATTGCAATTGATCGCGTCATTGATCGGTTTGTCGCTCGGCTGGTGGGTGGTGCGCCAGCATGTGACGCTGGACTGGCGTCCTCGGCGCGCCACGCCGGGCGAACTGAAAGATGGCAGCACCTATGCCGCCATGTTGCTTGTCGCAGCCAACCCGACCGAGCTGGACAAGATCGTGGCGGTACGTCAGGTCGGCGCAACGGAGGCCGGGCTATATACGGCGGGATCACGGGTCATGGGCGCCTTGGTGATGCCGGTGCTGGCGATGCTGCTATCGGCGCAACCACGGTTGTTTCGTCATGCGCGCACCGCAGATGGCGATATGGCACGTTTGGTTGGAATGCTGTTCGCCGCCGCTCTGACCTGGGGGCTCATCAGTGGCGTACTGCTCGCCATAGCCAGTCCACTGTTGCCATGGTTGTTCGGGAGCAGCTATGAACAGACGGCGCGATTCATGCCCTGGATGGCTATAACGGCCCCGTTCCTGTCCGTGCGGCTGGCGGCCGGAAGCGTTCTGGTAGCCAGCGGTCACCCGCTGGAGCGAATCGCGTTTGAGTTTTTCGGCATCGCCTGCCTGACCATCGGCATGCTGGTGCTGACAAAAAGCTTCGGCGTGTTTGGCCTGATCACGGCAGTCATTGCGGCGGAGATCGCGATGGCTTTGCTGGGAACAGGGATGGTTGTGCGCCAACTGAGGCGCAGACGCCGGGATGTTCAGTCTTGACTGGAATGGTGGGTCAACCGCATCCCTGCACTTAGCGCGCGCCAGGGTTCCAGCGAGCCATAGCGCAAACTACGCACAAACGCGCGTGCGAGTAAAACCGGTATCCGCAGAGCGAAAAGTAAAAGTTGCTCCACTGGATTGGCAGAAAGTTTTCGAGCCAACAAGATATGTGCAGCGACCATCCGCGCCTCGTAAAACGAGGAGCCCAATCCGCTAGCTGCGGAGCCTTCATGGGTCACCAGACAGCGCGGCACATGGACCCAGGCATCGGGGCGATCGCGCAAGCGCCAACCAAGCTCACAGTCTTCTCCGTACATGAAGAAATCTTCGTCAAGCAACGGCGACGGCGAGTTCTTGAGCACGATCCAAAGGCAGCTACCGCTGGCGTAGGCAAAGGCACCCCACGCAGGGCGCTTGAACTGCAAACCGCACCAACGCTGGTAGTACATCGGACCTTGCCGTTGTCCCGCATGCTCGACATCAGCGCTGATCACGGCTGCATTCGGGTGATTACTTACGGTATCCATGTACGTCCGTAACGCACCCGGCTGCAATACTGCATCATTGTTAATCAGCAACACGTCTGTGGCATTCAGCTGCGTGGCGCAAAGTTTCAACCCACGATTCACGCCGGCGGCAAAGCCCAGATTTTCGTCGCTCACGTGAATAAGCACGCGAGGATCCGCAGCGTATGCCGAGTGAATGGCTTGCGCAGACAGACTACCATCGGCGGAGTTATCCCAAACGACGACATGTTCGACCCCTTCATTGAACAAGGATCGGATGCACGCGGCGCTGCGCGATGCATCGCGATAGTTCAGCAGAAGTCCAACAATGCGCCTGTCCAAATTCAACTCCGCCTATATGCACGAACGACGCATTCTTCTGACCAGCTCGCCCGCAAGCTTGCAAGCGCATCCACCAGCAAAGGGGACAAGGTCATTTTTCGCACACCTTCGTGCCGCATCGTCTCCGCGGAGGAACGCAAGATATAGCTGGACCCACGGCCACGACGGAGTAGTTGGATGTCGTCAAACCCCGCACGTTGCAGCAGCAGGACCAAAGCCTTGGGCGAGAGCACCGTCATATGCCGCGGTGGCTCCAAACCACGCCAATAAGGCCCATACCATCGGCGCCCAAGGCTATGCGCGTTGGGCGTCGCCAGCCAGACTTGGCCATCCGGTCGCAACAAGGCAAAGATCTGCTCAAGGAAGCGTCGTGGGTGATGCACGTGCTCGATAACGTGCGAGGCTGTAATGGCATCAAATGATCCCTGTGGAGCGAATCCATCCAGCGTGCCATCCGCAATATCCAAGCCCGATCGACGTCCAGCGGCGGCAGCGGCGGGATCAGGCTCAAGGCCTTCGACGTTCCATCCCGCATCGCGAGCGCGAAGCAGGAACACTCCGTTACCGCACCCCACATCAAGCAATCGTCCCGGTCCATGCGGGAGATGGCGGTAGAAAAAATCCAATTGCTGGCGCAAGGGCGGGATCATCGACATGATCCAGCGACCTCTTCGCGCCGCTGGCATACGTGTCGCACCGAAACGCGAATTCATATAGCCATTGGACCAGCGCCACAGCAACGATTGACCGTTGTCGTCGGCATACGCCGCCTGGCTGTCGGCATGGGTGTAGTAGCTTGAATAGGCCTTGCCGATCGATGCGATGGTCGGCCGTCGGGCAAGGTACAAGCTTTCGCAATTCAGGCAAATGCGCATCGGCCACGCGCCGGGAACATCTTCGAGATGATCTCGCAAGGTGTCATAGACAGCCCTGGAGTCGCCCGCATCGCATACGGGGCATTGCGGCACGTCTTCCAGCTCGTCCGCACTCCAGGACCATGCGTGGTCTTGCTCAGCCATCGCGGCGACCTTCTTTAAGCAGTTGCCGATAAAGCGACTCGTAGGAAGCGATGGCCCGCGCTTCGCTGAACATCTCCACGGCGCGCTTTCGCCCGGCGCGTCCCAACTGCTCGACCAGGGATGTATCGGCAGCGAATCGTCGCGCATGCGCTGCAAGTCGTTTTGTATCGTCCATAGGTGCCAGCAGAGCGGTCTCGCCGTCCATGCAAACCTCCGCCGTGCCGGTACTGTCGAAACCGATCACAGGCAGACCGCAGGCCATCGCTTCGACAGCCACATAACCGAACGCCTCGTAGCGTGTAGGCACGAGCGCCGCGTCCGCTTCACGATAGATGGCGGGCATATGCTTCGCTTCCGTCCGTTCGACCACACGCATATTCGACGGCCACGCTGCGGTGTCGAAAGATTTGCGCAGGCCCGCCACGCACAGTATCTCGAACGCCGGCCCAAGCTCGGCGGCCAGACCAGGCAGCAGGTCGGCGCCTTTCCAGCGCGAGGGGTTTCCCACGAACAACAGACGGAAGGGCTGCCCTTCCATCCGGCTTCTCTGCGCTGCGGGCCTGAATACGTCGGTATCGACCCAGTTATGAATCATCTGCACCGGCTTTTCGACATCAGCGCGCATGGCTTTTGCTGTGTGCTCGCTAACCGTGACCAGGGCGTCGGCCACACGATAGGAACGCTCGATGCACAGATCGATAAAAACTCGGTGGTACAGCGTCTGCATCAAGCCGCGGTGCGGCAAAAAACGCGGATGCCGGATGTACTGATGTTCCGTTACAACAAGCGGGATACCTGGGCGCTTGAACGCAAAGCCCTGCCAACTGGCAGCGTGCACAATATCCGTGCGCTCGGGCGACGGCACTTTACGCAACAGCCACGGTTTCAATTCGTAGGCATGGTCAAACCATTGCAATAGCGGCTCATGTCCTGCACGCGCAAGCCCCTCGGCCAACCGCATCGCAAATACATCGATGCCGCTGCCCGCGCGTAGGCTCGGCAACCAGATTCGTAAAGGGCGAGCGCTCATGTGCGCCCCGCCCTGGCCACATCTGCCAGCAATCGGCTGTAACGCTCGGCTACCGCATCCCATGAGTAATGCTGCTCTACGTACGCACGCGCATGACGACCCATGCGAGCGCGCCCCTCGTCATCCTTGAGCAGGACAATGATGGCGCGGGCCAACTGGGCATGATCGGATGCCGGCACACGAATGCCGCTATCTTCGTCGACCAGGTCTTGCGTCGCCGGAACGTTACCGACAACAACCGGGCAACCGCAGGCCATCGCTTCGGCCACTACCAGACCCAAACCTTCCTGGTCGCCATCATCGGCTTCAATAAAGGGGGCAACGAAGAGGGTGGCGCGCTGGTAAAGCGCGGGTAAGGAGGCCTGGGACATCGCGCCAGCAAAAGCCACGTGTTCTTTCAGATCAAGCTCGGCGACGATACGTTCCAGGCGCTCGCGTTCGGGGCCAAATCCCACGATGGTCAAGCGTGCCCCTGGATATGCGGCGATAACCTGAGGCAAGGCATGCAGCAGATGGTGCAAGCCTTTCTTTTCGACCAGGCGGCCGACGAAGAGAAGCTCGGCAGGGTTTCGCTCCACCGCTGCCGGGACAAAGCGCTCGCGCACGTCCACGCCCATCGACATGACCAACGCGTTCGCCTGCGGCTGCTCGGCAAGCAAGCGTTGACGCATCGCCTCGCTTACCAACGTCACTACCGACATTCGCGGCACCGCCCAGCGACGCAACTTGGCGAACCATTTACCACGCAGGCCAAACAAGTCGGCACCATGCGAAGTCGCCACGAGCGGCACATCTTGTCGACCCAATGCGGCGATCAATCCCTGGGGCAGGAGCCAATGCGCGTGGATCACCTGCGGCCGAAACTCGCGCAGCGCTCTACGCAGCGATAGGTACTGGCCAGCAAGAAAGCTGGGTACCAACAGCCACTTCCACAGCGAGCGCTTGAGATTGGTAAGAATACCGCCGTGATTGACTAAAGTTTCCAGCGCTACCGGCGCGTAGCGATAGCGATGAATATCGACCCCATCGAGTCTTTCCCGCGCAAGCGCACCGGCTGCATGTGGCCCGATCACTTGCACATCGAACGTGTCGGCAAGCCTTCGCGACAACTCGTGCACAAAACCCGGCTCAGGATCACCTGCCCAGCGCGGATAGGTCGAGGTAAGTACGAGCAACCGCAGCCGCTCGCCGTGGCCGACCTGCTCAGTCATTCCGGCGGTAGGTGAGCGACGTAATCTGTTCGGAGATCAGTCCGATCAGAAACACGATGACTGCAGCACTCCACAGCAGCGTGCTCATATTGGTCAGACGGCCATCATGCATGAAGGTCCATGCATAGTTGAGCAGGCCGAGCAGGAAGAAAACCACGCTGGTCGGTACAAACAACTTCAGCGGCGAATACAGCGTGGCGATCTTGAAAATGATCAGCAGAAAGCGCAAGCCATCGCGCAGCGGCTTGATATGGCTCTTGCCCACTCGCTCGGCCGCCTTGATCGGCACATAGGCCACCGCGTAAGCACTACGAAAGAACGCCATCGTGCTGGTGGTCGGATAAGAAAAGCCATTGGGCAGCAAATGTAGGAACTCGCGGAATTTATCCGCACGAACCGCGCGATAGCCGGAAGTCAGGTCGGCCACGGCGTGACCCGTGATGCGCGAGGCCAGCCAATTGTAGAGCGCATTAGCCAGGCCACGACCGACGCCGGCCTGACTATCCCAATCGCGCGCTCCGACGACCATGTCATAGCCCTCGTCGAGCTTGGCGAGCAGGCGCGCAATGTCGGCGGGATCGTGCTGTCCGTCCGCGTCCATGAAGACCAGCACGTCACCGCGCGCCGCGCGCGAACCGCGCTTGATGGCAGCGCCATTGCCCATCGAATACGGAGAGGATAGACAGGTCACGCCCGCGGACGCGCAACATGCGCGCGTGTCATCGGTCGAGCCGTCGTCGACCACGATGATTTCCGCCGCCGGATGAGCGGCACGTAGCCGTGGCAGCAACGCGATCAGCGCGGCAGCCTCGTCCTTGGCGGGCAAGATGATGCTTAAAGGAATCAAGACAGCTCCCGGAGTTAACACAGACATCATATCGGTTCGCGTCAGGTAGCCCATGACCCGCGCATGAAGTCATCAGCGTTGCAGGATAATCGTATGTACCGCGTCGATGACACGCTCGGCGTCCGCATCGGTCAACGCGGGCGACAGCGGCAGGCTGACGGTACGGCGTCCAATACGCTGCGCCATCGGCCATTGTTCCGGCCGCCACCCCAGAGTTTGCTGGTAATAGGGATGCTCGGGAATCGACAGGTAATGCACGCCGGTGCCGATACGCAGGCGATTCATCGCCTCGAGAAAGCCGTCGCGATCGATCCCCGACTCGGCCTCGTCGAGCATGATCGTATAAAGATGGTAACCGTGCCGGGTATCGGCGTCCGGTGCGGCCGGCAACCCTATCGGCAGATCGGCGAACGCGGCGTCATAGCGGGCCCACAGTTCCTTGCGACGCTTCCAGTTAGCCTCCACCCGCGCCAGCTGATGGATGCCGATCGCTGCCTGCATATCCATCATGTTGTACTTGAAGCCGCACTCCACCACTTGATAGTGCTTGTAGCCCTTGTCGCTAAAGCGGTGCCAGGCGTCGCGACTCATGCCATGCAGGGCGAGCATCCGAGCCCGGGCGATACGCTCTTCGTCGCGGCCGACGATCATGCCGCCCTCGCCGGTAACGACGTTCTTGGTGGCATAGAAGCTATAGCAGCCAAAGTCGCCAAAGGTACCGACCGCCTGGCCCTGGAACTCGCTTTCGACCGCATGCGCGCAATCTTCGATGACGACCAGGTCGTGCTTGCGGGCAATCGCCATGATGCGGTCCATCGAACACGGCCGCCCCGCAAAATGCACTGGCAGGATGGCTCGCGTACGCGGCGTGATCGCCGCCTCGATCGCCTCCGGGTCGATGTTCTGCGTGACGGGATCGATGTCGGCCAGCACCGGCTTCAGCCCCGCATGCAGGATCGCGTTCACCGTGGCGCAGAAGGTCAGTGGAGTCGTGATGACCTCGCTGCCAGGCTCCAGGCCGGCCGCGACCATGCTCACATGCAAGGCGGCGGTACAGGAGTTCACGGCCGCGACCTGGGCGGGGGCCACGCCGCGCCAGGCAGCGAAATCCTGCTCGAAACGCGCCACCCGAGGGCCAGTCCCCAGCCAACCTGAACGAAGAACGGCCTCGACCTCGGCGATCTCCTCCTCGCCGATCAGGGGCGCACCAAAGACCAGGAAGGGGGCTAGAGAGGCTTCGGACATGGGAACTTCATGCAAAGACCGCCGTTCTATCCGAAAGCCGGGGTCCCGTCCATGCCAAGCCCCTCCAAAGGAGGGCAAAAATCTGCGATCGAGCGCCGCCGATGTGCGCTCAATCACTGTCGGGGACGCCGCTTCGAGCAATAGATGACCCGCCGCCTCAACTACTGTAAATTCCTCTCCAATCAGGGGGCTGGACCAAACTCATGTCATCGCAATTGCAACCATCGTTAGCTGGCCTCTCGGGCATGGCTCGGCGGCTGGTCTCGGAAGGCGTCCTGCCTGAGGCCGACGTGCGCAAGGCAGTGGCGGACTCCACCCAGCAAAAGGCCAGCCTGGCCGCATGGCTGTTGGATAAGGGCCTGGTCGACAGCCCCAGGCTGACCCAGGTCGCGTCTGCCGAATTCGGCATGCCGATGATGGACGTCTCGGCGTTGAATCCCGCCACCATGCCGCACAACATGATCAGCGAGGCGCTGATCAACAAGCATCAGGCGCTGCCACTGTTCAAGCGCGGCAAGCGCTTGTTCGTCGGTATCGCCGACCCGATGCAGTCGCATGCATTGGACGAGATCAAGTTCAACTCCAATTGCATGGTCGAGCCGATCCTGGTCGAACGTGGCCAGTTGATCCGGGTTATCGAGAACCTGCTCAATACGATGAGCAATGCCGTGCCCGATATGGGCGGCGGCGATCTGGACGAGCTGGCGCTGGAAGGCGGCGACGAAGATGCCGAGCAGACCGGCATCGACGCCAACGCCAACGACGATGCGCCGGTGGTGAAGTTCGTCAACAAGATCCTGGTGGACGCGATCCGCCGGGGTGCCTCGGATATCCACTTCGAACCGTTCGAGACACAGTACCGGGTGCGTCTGCGCATGGACGGCATGCTGCGTGCCGTAGCCAGCCCGCCGATGAAGCTGGCGTCGCGTATCTCCTCGCGCTTGAAGGTGATGTCCGGCCTGGACATTGCCGAGCGTCGCGTACCGCAGGACGGTCGCATCAAGCTGAATCTGTCCAAGAGCCGCGCGGTCGACTTCCGTGTCAGCACGTTGCCGACTTTGTTCGGCGAAAAGATCGTGCTGCGTATCCTGGACGGCTCCTCGGCGAGGCTGGGTATCGACAAGCTCGGTTATGACGAACCCCAGAAAAATCTGTATGTCGACGCCATCCACAAGCCTTACGGCATGGTGTTGGTGACCGGCCCGACCGGCTCGGGTAAAACCGTGTCGTTGTATACGGCGCTCAATATCCTGAACACGGCCGAGCGCAATATCTCGACTGTCGAAGACCCGGTCGAAATCCGCGTCGAAGGCATCAACCAGGTCCAGCAGAACACCAAGCGCGGCATGACCTTCGCTGCCGCATTGCGCTCGTTCCTGCGCCAGGATCCAGACGTGATCATGGTCGGCGAAATTCGCGACCTGGAAACCGCCGAGATTGCCATCAAGGCAGCGCAGACCGGCCATATGGTCCTGTCCACCCTGCATACCAACGATGCCCCGCAGACCATCGCGCGCCTGATGAACATGGGCATCGCGCCCTATAACATCACCTCGTCGGTCACCCTGGTCATTGCCCAGCGTCTGGCTCGCCGCCTGCATGACTGCAAGAAAGAGATGGATATCTCGCCACAGCTGCTGCTCGCCGCGGGCTTTAGCCAGGCCGATATCGACGCTGGACTGAAGGTGTACGAGGCGGTCGGCTGCGATGCCTGCAATGAGGGCTATAAAGGCCGCGTAGGTATCTATCAAGTCATGCCGATGCTCGAAGATATCCAGAAAATCATCCTGCAAGGCGGTAACGCCCTGCAGATTGCGGAGGTCTCGCGCAAGGCCGGGGTGAACGACCTGCGCGCCTCGGCGCTGGAGAAGGTAAAACAAGGAGTTACCAGTCTTGCCGAGATCGACCGCGTTACCAAGGATTGATCCAGCCGGCGATTTTGCGATGCCCGTAACGCTTAACTTGCGTTCGGCACCACGGATTGACCGGTAGAAATGACATAAGCTCTGAAAAATCGTGCCCGTAGGATGGGAATGTCGGGCCGGAACGAATCATCGGGGGAATCAAGCGCATGGCGACGGCTACCGCAACCGCAAACAAGGCACGCTCAGTCGGCGCAGATCGCGCCACCGTGAGCGCGCTGACCACATACGAGTGGGTCGCGCTGGACAAGCGCGGCAAGCGCATGAAGGGCGATATGCCCGCCAAGAACGCCTCGCTGGTCAAGGCGGAGCTGCGGCGTCAGGGTATGAACCCCCAGACGGTGCGCGAACGACCCAAGCCTCTGTTTGGCTCATCGGGCAGCACGGTCAAGCCGCGCGATGTAGCGATCTTCAGCCGCCAGATCGCCACCATGATGGCCTCGGGCGTGCCGATGGTGCAGTCCTTTGACATCATCGCCGATGGTCAGAAGAACGTCCGCTTCAAGAACATTCTCACCGACGTCAAGCAGGGGATCGAGGGTGGCCAGGCGCTGCATGAGGCACTGGCGCGGCATCCTGTCCAGTTCGACGAGCTTTATCGCAACCTGGTTCATGCCGGCGAATCGGCGGGTGTGCTGGATACGGTGCTCGATACCGTCGCGACCTATAAAGAGCGCATGGAAGGGATCAAGGCCAAGATCAAAAAGGCCATGTTCTACCCCGTCATGGTGCTAGCGGTGGCTTTGCTGGTCTGCGTCATCATGCTGCTCTTCGTAGTACCGGTGTTTGAGCAGACTTTCCGGGATGCTGGTGCTGAGTTGCCCGTGCCAACATTGGTCGTTGTGGCCGCATCCAAGTTCATGCAGTCCTATTGGTGGGCACTTTTAATCGGCATCGTGGGCAGCATTGCGGCACTGATCTTCGCCAAGAAGCGCTCGCTCAAGTTCGCCCACTTTCTCGACCGCGTGTCACTCAAGATCCCAGTCATCGGCAACATCCTTCGCCAGTCGGCAATCGCCCGCTTCGCCCGTACGCTAGGCGTAACGTTCCGCGCAGGTGTCCCATTGGTCGAAGCTCTGGAAGCTGTCGCCGGCGCCACCGGCAGCATCGTCTACGGTGAGGCCATCATGCAGATGCGCGACGACATTGCCGTCGGTCACCAGCTGCAGCTGTCGATGCGTCAGACCGGTCTGTTCCCGAACATGGTGGTGCAAATGACCGCTATCGGCGAGGAATCGGGCGCCCTGGACAATATGCTGTTCAAGGTGGCCGAGTTCTACGAGGAGGAGGTCAACAACGCCGTCGACACCCTGTCCACTCTGCTCGAACCGATGATCATGGTCATCCTCGGTGGCCTGGTCGGTGGCATGGTGGTTGCGCTGTACCTGCCCATCTTCAAACTCGCCGGCACCGTGTAAGCTTGCTGCGTGAAGCCCCTCTCCCGCCGGGAGGGGGGCTTTGTCTTATCTACGTTTCGGAAACGCCCGTATGCCCGAGCTCGACCTTTGGATCTGGATCGTCATCGCTGCCGTCTTCGGCTTGCTGGTGGGTAGTTTTCTCAATGTAGTGATCCTGCGGCTGCCGGCGCGCATCGATGCGATGTGGCGCAATGAGGCACGCGAGATCCTGGCGCTGCCGGCCGACGAAAGCCCGCTGCCCCCCGGCATCGTGGTGGAGTCGTCGCACTGCCCGCACTGCAAGCACAAGCTGGCGATTCGCGACAATATTCCGCTGTTCGGCTGGCTGTTCCTGGGCGGGCGCTGCCGTTACTGCAAGGCGCCCATTTCGATCCAGTACCCGCTGGTGGAGCTGTTGACGGGCGTGCTGAGCGCGCTGATCGTGTGGAAGCTCGGCGTCAGCTGGGCCACCCTGGCCGGGCTCGCCTTTACCTGGCTGCTGATCGCCCTCTCCGGCATCGATTTCCGCACCCAGTTGCTACCCGATTCGTTGAACTACCCGCTGCTGTGGCTGGGCTTGTTGCTCAGCCTGTGGACGATGTTCACTACGCCGAACCTGTCGATCATTGGCGCTGTTGTCGGCTACCTCAGCCTTTGGAGCGTGTACTGGCTGTTCAAGCTGCTGACCGGCAAGGAGGGCATGGGCTATGGCGACTTCAAGCTGTTGGCCGCGATGGGCGCCTGGATGGGCCCATCCGCCCTGCTCCCGATCATCCTGCTGTCTTCGCTGATCGGCGCTTTATTCGGCGTGGTGCTGATCGCGACCCGCAAGCTCGGGCGCGAGGTGCCGATGCCGTTTGGGCCGTTTATCGCAGCGGCCGGGTGGGTCTGGTTCATGGCGGGCGATACACTGCTGCAGGCCTATTTGAACCTTAGCGGCATGCGATGAGCTCTGCGCAACACCCCTACGTCATCGCGCTGACCGGCGGCATTGCCTCCGGCAAGAGCGCGGTGACGCGACGCTTTGAATCCCTGGGTGTTGCGGTCTATGACGCGGATATCGCCGCACGCGAGGTCGTTGCGCCGGGAAGCGAGGGGCTGCAGGCGATCGTGTCCGCGTTCGGGCCCGAGGCCCTGGATGCCGAAGGCAGGCTCGATCGTGCAGCCATGCGCCGCCGGGTCTTTGCGGATGATCAGGCCAGGCTGACTCTTGAGAGCATCACCCATCCTCGGGTGCGCCAGTGGCTGCGTGAGCACGCGTTGTCCGATCGCGGCCCTTATTGCCTGCTGGCCATTCCGCTGCTGGCTGAGAATATCGAGCACTATCGTTGGGTCGATCGGGTGCTGGCGGTTGATGCGCCGGACGACGTGCGGCTAGATCGGCTGATGCAGCGCGACCGTATCGATGCCGCGCTGGCGCAGCGCATGCTGGATCGGCAGGCCAGTCGGGAGCAGCGGCTGGCGATTGCTGATGATGTGATTGATAACAGTGGGGATGAGGCGGCGCTCGGGCCTGCTGTTGCGCGGTTGCATGAGAAGTATCTAGGGCTTGTCGGCGCGCGTTGAAGGCTCGCTTCGCATCGCTTTTTGTGCCCCCTCACCCCAACCCTCTCCCCCGGCAAGCAAGGGGAGAGCGAGCCAACTGAGGCAAGTTTGAACCTTGCGCCCTCTTTACTCCCTCTCCCCTGGCTTCGCCGGGGGAGAGGGTTGGGGTGACGGGGCTTTTAAACCTCAGTACAGATTTTTCATAACGTCAACCATCACCAAAACCCGCGAATCCCAGCCACACCCTGACCGCCACAACGACGCGCTTGATAAAGATCGGCAGGCGACATTCCGCCGAGCGCAAAAACCGGCAACGAAGCTGCCTCAACCAAAGTCTCGAAACGCTCCCATCCAAGCGCCAAAGCACCCGGATGCGAAGCGGTGGGCATCACCGGCGACAAGGTCGCAAAGTCGACGGATAGAGATGCCGCCATGACCAACTCAGCCGCATCATGACAACTGGCGCCAACCAGCTGATGCAACGGCAAAGGCCGCTCGGCACACGCATTGAGTTGCGCACTCTTGAGCTGCACCCCTACCCCATCGCCCAACTGCCGCGCACCCTCGATATCTTCGTTGAGCATCAGCCAGACGCCGCGCAATCGCGCCGACGAAAGCAGCGTAGCCGCCAGCTCGCGCACAGCCTCTCGGCTCCATAAGGGCAACCGCAGCTGGATCAATCGGGCACCTCGTTCGATCGCATCAGCGACACGCTCCCGCCACACGCCCCAATCCGCCTGCTGCGCATCCGCTGGCGTAATCGCATAGACAGAGGGCAGCCGAAGCGCCTGAAGAATGGGTCGATCGGCCGGCGCGAGCATGGAAAGATCCACCGCCTCCGGTAACGCCCACTGCAAGGCCTGCCCTTCCAGCGATGCAGGCTCGCCATCCCAACGCTCGACCAGCCATGCGTCGAGGCATAACTCGCCCTTCTCGTAACGCCAGGGAATGCGAATCAGCGGCTTGCCGTCTTCGACATCGATCCCGAGTTCTTCGCGCAGCTCACGCACCAGGGCATGCCATGGGCTTTCGCCCGGCTCGATCTTGCCGCCAGGAAATTCCCATAGCCCGGCCAGATGCTTGCCGGGCGGCCGTTGCGCGAGCAGTACACGGCCGGCGGTATCGCGAAGGATGCCGGCCATTACATGCATGGGATGGCCGGAAAAACTCAGGCGCTGCGGATGTATTCGACCATGTCGAAGTCGTACTTATGCTCGGCATCCTTCTTGTGATGCACGCGCGAGACTTCGGTCCAGTCGCTGAAATGGACGCCGGGGAAGAACGTGTCCGCGCCCTCGGTCGCTGCATTGACCCAGGTCAGGTACATGCGGCGCACCATCGGCAGGGCTTCGGCGTATACCTGCGCGCCACCGATGACCATCAGGCCGGTATCGCCGCAGCGGGCCTGGGCTTCCTGCACCGTGCGAACGGTGATCTGCCCCGGAAACGGCGCTTCGTGCTTGCGGCTCAGAACCAGGTTGACGCGATCGGGCAACGCACGTCCCACCGAGATGGCCGTGTTGTAACCCATCAGCACATGCTTGCCGAGGGTGAGCTGCTTGAACCAGCGCAAATCGTCCGGCAAATGCCAAGGAAGCTGGCCCTTGCGGCCAATGGCAGAGTTTTCATCCAGCGCGGCGATCAACGAAATAGCCATGGAAATCCTAGTTCAGCAGCCTAAAGAACACCCTGCGCCGAACAAATCGTCCGGCCCAGCGCATCGAATATTAGCAGGATCGCGCCAAGGGGGCTCGACAGGCGCGGCGCAAGCTCTTGCCCTCAGACGGCGACCGGCGCCTTGATGGCCGGGTGCGGCGCGTAGTCGTGCACGGCGATGTCTTCGAAGCGGAAATCGAACACCGAGTGTACGTCAGGGTTGAGCACCAGCCTGGGCAATGGCTTGGGCTCACGCGCCAGTTGCTGCCGAGCCTGCTCGACGTGATTGTTGTACAGATGCGCATCGCCCAGCGTGTAGACGAAATCGCCCGGCTGCAGGCCGCAGACTTGCGCGATCATGTGCGTAAGCAGCGCGTAACTGGCGATATTGAACGGCACGCCCAGAAAAATATCGCCCGAGCGCTGATACAGCTGGCAACTCAAACGACCGTTCGCCACATAGAACTGAAACAACGCATGGCACGGCATCAGCGCCATCTGCGGTAGCTCGCCCACGTTCCACGCGTTGACGATCAGGCGGCGCGAATCCGGGTTGCGGCGGATCTCGTCGACCACCCAGCTGATCTGGTCGACAGCGCCGCCATCGGCCTTGGGCCACGCGCGCCACTGCTTGCCATAGACCGGGCCCAGCTCGCCGTCGGCATCGGCCCATTCGTCCCAGATGCTGACGCCGTTTTCCTTGAGGTAGGCGATATTGGTGTCGCCGCGCAGAAACCAGATCAACTCGTGAATGATCGATTTCAGGTGCAGCTTCTTGGTCGTGACCAGCGGGAAGCCCTTGGCCAGATCGAAGCGCATCTGCCAGCCAAATACGCTGCGCGTGCCTGTACCGGTGCGATCAGACTTCTCGGCCCCGTGGTCGAGTACATGCTGCAGGAGATCAAGATAGGCGCGCATAAGACTAGACCTTGGCCGATTCGGTCGCGGGCGACAGGATGGGCGCACGCCGCGACATGGCCAGCAATATAAGCCCGATGGCAATCAGCGGCAGCGACAGGATCTGCCCCATGGTCAGCCAACCGAAGGCGAGGTAGCCCAGCTGCACGTCGGGCAGCCGGACAAACTCAACCAGGAAGCGGAAGCAGCCATACATCAGGGCGAACAGGCCGGAAATGAGATAGCGCGGGCGGGGCTTCATCGACACCACCCACAGCACGCAAAACATCACCACGCCCTCCAGCAGCATTTCGTATAGCTGCGAAGGCTGGCGCGGCAGGCCGTGGAACTGCTCGAAGATCTTGGCCAAGGCGGGGTCCCCGGCCGCCAGCTGCGTATCCTGCTCGCCTGCGTTCGGGAAGATCATCGCCCACGGCAGGTTGCTGGGCTTACCCCAAAGCTCGCCATTGATGAAATTGCCCAGGCGACCCAGCCCCAGGCCGATCGGCACCAGCGGCGCGACAAAATCCACCGTGTCCATGAAATGCAGCTTGTGCCGGCGCGACCACCACAAGCCCGCCACCAGCACGCCGAGCAGGCCACCGTGGAAGCTCATGCCGCCGTCCCATACCTTGAACAGGGCCAGCGGGTCGGTCCAGATCCAGTGGATATTGGTATAGAACAACATGTAGCCGACGCGGCCGCCGACGATCACGCCCATCATCGCGTAAAAAGCCAGGTCGCCCAGCGCATCGCGGCTTACCGGCAAGCGGCCCTGCTTGCGGCGGTGCTCGCCCAGCATCCATGCGCCCAGAAAGCTCAACAGATACATCAGGCCATACCAGTGGATCTGGACCGGCCCCAGGTGAAAGGCGACAGGGTCAATGGCGACGGTATAAGGCTGGCTCATGGGACTCGGAGCAATGGCAAAGGCCAAGTGTAACGCGCCGGAGGCACGCTCGACTGTCGCCGAGCCGTCGCTATACTCGCGGGACGGAAGGCAGACCCGGCTACTGGGGAGTACGGGACTTGAGACCTCCGGGTGCCGGCCGCCAGGCTCCTTGGCGTCCAGGGCATTGTCGAAGGAGCGAATGGGGGAAAACGTATGCTGTTTCGAGTTGCGCGGACTGCGCTGTCCGCGTTGTGCCTGTCATTGCCTGTCGCTGTGCTCGCAGCAGACCTGATTCCGGTCGAAGATTTCGCCCGCCACGCCGAGCTGTCCACCCCGCGCCTGTCGCCGGACGGGCAATATCTGGCGCTGCGCATGGACGACAACTCCGCCGGCAATCATTCGCTCATGGTATTTCGCGTCGACGACATGACCCAGCCGGTCAGCGTGCTGCGGATGCCTAAATACGAGCTACCCGCCGATATCTACTGGGTAAGCCCCACGCGCCTGGTCGTCGAAAAAGGGCGCGTATTCGGCTCCATCGACGTACCCAAGCGTACCGGCGAAATTATCGCGACCGATCTCGACGGCAAAAATCAGGACTATCTTTACGGTTACGACGTGGGCGCCAGCAAGCGCGGCAGCACGCGTGGCCGGGACCGTGGCTCCGCTTTTGTAACCGCCATCCCGGAAAAGAATGACGGCCATTTTTATGCGAGCGAGAACCTCTGGGATAACGACAACATCAGCTCGGTTTACGAGATCGACGGGATCAAGGGATCACGCAGGCTGGCCGGCGATATCAGCGTTGGCAATATGCAGTTCTTTGTCGGTGACGATGGTGTCGCTCACTACGCGTTCGGCAACAACAACGACTTCAACTACGTGGTCTACCATCGCGAAGCCAGTGGTTGGGCCAACCTCGACAGCAAACTGGTCGGCAGTTATTTCGAACCCAAGGCACTGACGCCCGACCGCAAGCATGTCTATGCGTTCTACAGCGCCGACGGCGGCCCCACCAGCCTGATCGAGCAGGACGAAAGCGGCGGCGATCGACGTGTATTGGCGCAAGACGCGTTCGGCGAAATCGACGACATTCAATATACGCCGCACCCTTACGAGCCTTTTGCGGTGACCTACGGCACCGGCATTCCAAAGCCGGTCTATACCAATCCGGACCTGCCCGCCGCCAAGCTTCACATGGCGCTGAGCCAGAAATTTCCGGGCGAACTGGTTAACTTCATCAATTACAGCCAGGACGGAAAGCAGCTGTTGTTCTCGGTCTCCAGTGACCGCGATCCGGGCAGCTATATGCTGATCGATACCACCACGTACAAAGTACGCAAGCTTTTCGCGTCGGCACCGTGGATCGATCCGAGCAAGATGGCATCGCGCCGCCCGGTGCGCTTCAAGGCCAATGACGGCAAGGAGCTTGAAGCGATCCTGACCATCCCGCGCGATGTCAACGAAGCCAACCTGCCGATGGTACTGCTGCCCCATGGCGGCCCCTTCGGCATCAAGGATGATTGGTTTTATGACGACCTCGCGCAGTTCGTCGCCAGCCGCGGCTACCTCGTGCTGCAAGTCAACTTTCGCGGTTCGGGCGGGCGCGGCGTCAACTTCGAACATGCCGGCTACAAGCAATGGGGCGGCCGTATCCAGCAGGATCTGATCGATGGGGTGAAGTGGGCGATCAGCGAGAACTACGCCGATCCCAAGCGCATCTGCGTGTTCGGCGCCAGCTTCGGTGGCTACTCGGCCATGATGGCCCCCCTTCGCGCACCGGGCCTGTTCAAATGCGCCGTCGGTTACGCAGGCGTCTACGATCTGAAGATGATGTACGACCACGACGTCAGCTCGAGCAAATTCGATCGCAGCTTCTTTGACAAGACGCTCGGCAAGGACCCGGCCGAACTTGCCGCCAACTCGCCTGACAAGCTCGCGGACAAGATCGACATCCCCGTCTTCCTGGTTCATGGCGAAGACGATCAGGTCGCTCCGTTCGCCCAGTTCAAGGCAATGCGTGCCGCGCTCGACGCCGCACACAAGCCTTACGAGTCGCTCACCAAATCGGGCGAGGGCCACGGTTTCTACGACGAGAAAAACAACGTCGAGTTCTACAACCGCCTGGCCGCCTTCCTGGCCAAGAATATTGGCCCGGACGCAGCAGCAAGCCACTAAGCGGAGACCTCGTGGCCGGCAGCGCCTGCCGGCCACGAATTTTATAGCTCATAGATAACAATGACTTGCAAGTCATCGAACCACCCTTTGACTCGTAAGAAGTTGCGCCTGCGCGCCGTTTTGGCTTAACGTCCGCCTTACATCGTCTGCCCCCACGGCCAGCGATGCCGCGGCATGCCGACCCAACCCCGGGCACGGCACGCCAACCAAGGAACCCCTTACGACCGGCGAGGAAATGCTGGCGGAGGGCTGCTGGTTGTTCAAAGTCAAAACTGGAGCTTTTACAACATGAAGCAAAAGACACTGCTGGCTACGGCCATTGCAGCGGCTCTCGTGCTGCCCTTCACTGCATTCGCGCAGGATGCCTCCTCTGCAAGCGCCGACCAGGCCAAGACGCAGAACCTCGAAACCATCACTGTCACCGGTTCGCGCATTCGCAGCGTCGACGTCGAGACCGCGCAGCCGGTGTTCTCGCTGAGCCGTCAGGACATTCAGAAGCAGGGCTTCGTGAATGTCGGCGACATTCTGCAGAACCTCACATCAAGCGGCGCGCCCAGCTACAGCAAATCGGCCGTCTTGACGTCCAACAACTATGCGGGCGGTTCGTATGTCGCACTGCGCGGTCTTGGCTTCGCGCGCACGCTGGTGCTCGTCGATGGCCGTCGCTGGGGCACCAATGCCGACGGCTTTACCGATCTCGACTCGATTCCCTCGTCGATCATCGAGCGCGTCGATGTGTTGAAGGACGGTGCGTCGGCCATCTACGGCTCCGATGCGATTGCCGGCGTGATCAACATCATCACCCGTTCGGACATCCAGGGCGGCGAAGCCAATGTCTACTACGGCAAGTACGGTCAGGGCGACGGCACCCAGCAGCAGTACGACTTCACCTGGGGCAACAAGATCGGCAAGTTGTCGTACGTGTTCAATGGCACGTATACCAAGGAAAGCCCGGTGTGGGCGCGTGATCGGGACTTTTCGCGTTACCCGCAGGGCCCGTTGCACCCAACCTCCGGTCTGTCGCCGTACGGACCCAACGGCATCATCAACAACGCCCCTGGCGGCAGCCTGGCGCTGAACCCGGGGGGCGATCCGACCAAGCTCGGCGACTACCATCCCTACAGCTCGGCCGATAACTACATCGCCAACCAACAGATGATGCTGTTGAGCGGCTCGGAGCGTAAATCGCTGTTCGGCAAGCTCAACTACGCCATCAACGACGACGTCAGCTTCCGTCTGGACGGCGCCTATACCGAGCGCACCGCCAACATCCAGATCGCCGGCTATCCGCTCGGCTCGGGCAATACGGGCGTAGTGCTGGACAAGGACAGCTACTACAACCCGCTGGGCAGCCAGCAGGGCTACGCCAACCCGCAGGATGTCCAATTCCTGCGTCGCGCCGTGGAAGTGCCCCGCATGACCAAGAACACCGTCAAGACCTATCGCGTCGGCGCGGGTTTCGAAGGCGCGTTCCAGGCAGCCGACCGCAACTTCAACTGGGACGTCAGCGGCTTCTTCAACAAGAACCACGGCAACGTTTTCGGTACCGGCAACTACAACCTGATCAACCTGCAGAACGGACTCGGTCCATCTTTCCGCGATGGCGACGGTGTCATTCGCTGCGGCCGTCCGGGTGCCGTGATTGCCAGCTGCACGCCGGTGAACATTCTGTCGGGCCAGGGTGGCCTGACACCCGAGATGCTCGATTACATCGGCGTCAACACCAACGGCACCTACGGCACCCAGACCACCGGCCTGTCCGCCAATATCACCGGTGATGTCGTGCAGTTGCCGGCCGGCATGCTGCAGTTTGCCGCGGGTGTGGAATACCGTCGCGAGGCGGGCTACAACCGCCCGGATGCGTTCTCGGCCACCGGCAACTCGACCGATCCTTCGTCGCAGGCCACCTCGGGCAAGTACAACACCAAGGAAGCCTATGCCGAGTTGAATATTCCGGTGTTGGCCGACCTGCCAGGCGCCAAGCTGCTGTCGGTCGATCTGGCTAGCCGCTATTCGAAATACAGCACCTTCGGCAGCACCACTAACAGCAAGTTCGGTCTGCAGTGGAAGCCATTCGACGACCTGCTCGTTCGCGGCAGCATCTCGCAGGGCTTCCGCTCGCCGACGATCAACGATCTGTATGGCGGCCAGACACAGACCTTCGACGTCTATACGGACCCGTGTGATACCTCCTTCGGAGCCGCCGGTACCGGTAATGCCACTGCTATCGCCAACTGCCGCGCCGCGGGCTTGTCGCCCACGTTCCGTCAAACCGACGGTGCCGGCAATCCGGTCGACTCCGCGCCAGCGCAATCGACTACGCCGTTCGTTTCCGGCTCGAACGACAAGCTGCGTCCGGAGACGTCGCTCAGCAAGACGCTGGGCCTGGTCTACAGCCCCAGCTACGTCGACGGCCTGAACATGTCGTTGGACTGGTACAACATCCGCATCAACAACATCATCAGCTCGGTCTCGCCCAACGACGTGCTGAACGATTGCTACCTGCGTGGCGTGCAGTCGGCGTGCGGCCAGTTCAAGCGCGACGCCAATGGCCAGGTAACCAACCTGTCGTACACGCTTGAAAACCGTGGCCGCCTGGAAACGGAAGGCTACGACTTCAACATCACCTATCGTCTGCCGCAGTTCTCGTTCGGCAGCTTCCGAGTGAGCCTCGATACCAACTACGTCAGCAAGTACAACCAGATCTTCGGTGGCGACACGCCGACGTCGTACAACGTGGGCCAGTACGCCACCTGGCGTGTACGCTCCAATGCCAATCTGGATTGGACGTACGGCAACTTCGGCGCGACCTGGGGCATCCGTTACTTCTCCGGCCTGAAAGAAGACTGCGTGTTCGACTTCACCGGCGGTTCGGAATGCAACCTGCCGAACTATGTGACGCCGGGCATCGGCGTGACGCCGAAGCGCCAGGTCGGTGCGATCGCATTCAACGATCTGTCGCTGCGTTGGACAGCACCCTGGAACGGTACGTTCTCGGTCGGCGCGAACAACGTGTTCAACCGCAAGGGGCCGTTCTTCTACACGGCATCGAGCAACGTGATCGGCAACAGCGGGTTCGTCTACAACCCGTCGTACGACTACGGCCGCTTCTTCTATCTGCGCTACAACCAGAAGTTCTAAGCTCGTCCGAGCTGCACTTTTTCGGAAAGGCGGGCCTTCGGGTCCGCCTTTTTTGTGAGATTACGTGGTGGCCGGCCGCGACCACGGCACCCAAAATCGCCGACCGTCTTCACCAAAACTAGACAAAAGAGCAAATTTATGCGCAAGAAAACGAAAATGGTACGGGTGTCAGTTCCATGAAGGAAATCATGCCTCTGCATACCAAACCAACATGACAGAATCATTATAAATACTTGAATCTAAAGTATTTATAATCGAAATTGACACGCCAAACGGCCTTCGTCGACATAAAATTTCTTGTGTTACAACAATTTATCGCGACTTTCGCTTCTTTTTGCGCGCTACATATTGCGTTAACGCATCTTCTTGCCTTAACGTCGGGCTCACATCGCATGCCCCACAGCATCAGCGATGCCGAGGCACGCGATCTCAACCCCGAGGGCAGCGTGCAAATCTAGGGAACCAGACCAGCCGGCAAGGAGTGCGGGCGTCTGGGGATTTTTCGGAGTTGCATAACTAATGAAGCAAAAGACCTTGTTGGCCGCTGCCATTGCAGCGGCTCTCGTGATGCCCGTTTGGGCTGCCTCGGCACAAGACGCCGCCCCCACCGCCCCTGACCAGGCCAAGACGCAGAACCTGGAGACCATCACGGTCACCGGTTCGCGCATCCGTAGCGTAGACGTCGAGACCGCCCAGCCGGTCTTCACGATGACCCGCCAGGAAATCCAGAAGCAGGGCTACGTGAACGTCGGCGACATCCTGTCGCACATCACCGCAGCCGGCGCACCTGGTTACAGCAAGTCGGCCGTGCTGACCTCCAACACCTATGCCGGCGGTTCGTATGTCGAACTGCGTGGCCTGGGCTTCTCGCGCACGCTGGTGCTGGTCGACGGCCGTCGCTGGGGCACCAACGCCAACGGCTACACCGATCTGGACACCATCCCGTCCTCGATCATCGAGCGCATCGACGTCCTGAAGGATGGCGCCTCGGCCGTCTACGGTTCCGATGCGATCGCCGGCGTGATCAACATCATCACCCGCTCGGATATCCAGGGTGGTGAGGCCAACGTCTACTACGGCAAGTACGGCCAGACCGACGGCACCCAGCAGCAGTACGATTTCACCTGGGGCAACAAGATCGGCAAGCTGTCCTACGTGTTCAGCGGCACCTATAACAAGGAAGATCCGGTCTGGGCACGTGACCGCGACTTCTCGCGCTACCCGCAGGGTCCGCTGCATCCGAACAGTGGCCTGTCGAGCTTCGGCCCGAGCGGCCTGATCCTCAACGCTCCCGGTGGCGCGCTCAAGCTGAACCCGGGCGGCGATCCGACCAATCTGGCCGATTACCACGGCTATCGCGGTGCGGCCGACAACTACAACGCCGACCAGCAGATGATGCTGGAGCCCGAAACCAAGCGTAAGTCGCTCTTCGGCAAGGCCACCTACGCCATCACTGACAACGTCAGCTTCCGCGCTGATGCTGCTTACAGCGAACGCACTTCGCTCATCCAGGTGGCTGGCTACCCGCTGGGCACCAGCAACACCGGCGTGCTGCTCGACAAGGACAGCTACTACAACCCGCTGGGCAGCCAGCAGGGCTACGCGGCTCCGCAGGACGTCAACTTCCTGCGTCGCGGCGTCGAAGATCCGCGCGTCACCAAGAACACGCTGAAGACCTACCGCGTTGGCGCAGGTTTCGAAGGTGCATTCCAGGTCGGTGAGCGTAACTTCAACTGGGATGTCAGCGGTTACTTCAACAAGAACCACGGCGACGTCTTCGGTACCGGCAACTACAACCTGATCAACCTGCAGAACGCGCTCGGCCCGTCCTTCAAGGACACCGACGGCACGATCAAGTGCGGTCGTCCGGGTGCAGTGATTTCCGGTTGCACGCCGGTCAATATTCTCAGCGCCCAGGGCGGGTTGACCTCGCAGATGCTGAACTACATCGGCGCGCCGACCAACGGCACCTACGGCACGCAGGAGACTGGCCTTTCCGCCAATATCTCCGGTGACGTCGTGCAGTTGCCGGCCGGCATGATGCAGTTCGCCGGTGGCCTGGAATATCGCCGCAATGCGGGCTTCAACCACCCCGATGAGTTCTCGCAGACCGGCTTCTCGACGAACCCCTCGTCGCAGTCGACCTCGGGCAAGTACAACACCAAGGAAGCCTACGCCGAGTTGAATATCCCGGTGTTGGCCGACCTGCCGTTCGCCAAGCTGGTGTCGGTCGACCTGGCCAGCCGCTATTCGAAGTACAACACCTTCGGTAGCACCACCAACAGCAAGTTCGGCCTGCAGTGGAAGCCGTTCGACGATCTGCTCGTTCGCGGCAGCATCTCCGAGGGCTTCCGTTCGCCGACCATCAACGACCTGTACGGTGGCCAGGCGCAGACGTTCGACGTGTACACCGATCCGTGCGACTCGGCCGTGGGTGCCGTCGGCACCGGCAACCCCAATGCGATCGCCAACTGCCGTGCGGCAGGCCTGGCGCCGACCTTCCGCCAGACCGACGCGGCGGGCAAGCCCATCGACGGCGGCTCGGGCGCATCGATCACGCCGTTCCTGTCCGGCTCGAACGACCAGCTGAAGCCGGAAACCTCGCTCAGCAAGACGCTGGGCCTGGTCTACAGCCCGAGCTACGTCGATGGCCTGAACGTGTCGTTGGATTGGTACAACATCCGTATCAACAACGTCATCAGCGCGGTGAGCTCCAACGACGTGCTGGACGATTGCTACCTGCGTAGCATCAGCTCGGCCTGCGGTGCGTTCAGTCGTGATCCGGCCACTGGCCAGGTCGTCAATCTGGTCCATACGCTGACCAATCGCGGTCGTCTGGAAACGGAAGGCTACGATTTCAACGTGACCTACCGCCTGCCGAAGTTCTCGTTCGGTGAGTTCCGTATCAACCTCGATACGAACTACGTCAGCAAGTACAACCAGGAGCTGGGCGGCGACAAGCCGACCGTGTACAGCGTCGGTCAGTACTCGACGTGGCGCGTGCGTTCCAATGCTAACCTGGATTGGACCTACGGCGACTTCGGCGCGACCTGGGGCATCCGTTACTACTCGAGCCTGAAGGAAGATTGCTCGTTCGATCTGACCGGCGGTCCGGAGTGCAACCTGCCGAACTACTTCACCCCGGGCGTCGGTATTACGCCGAAGCGCCAGGTCGGTGCGATCGCGTTCAACGATCTGTCGCTGCGCTGGACGGCTCCGTGGAACGGTACGTTCTCGGTCGGTGCCAACAACGTGTTCAACCGCAAGACCCCGCTGTTCTACACCGCATCGAGCAACTCGATCGGCAACAGTGGCTTTGTGGCGAACCCGTCGTACGACATCGGTCGCTTCTTCTTCCTGCGTTACAACCAGAAGTTCTAAGCTCGAACGAGCCGGACTTTTTTGGGAAAGGCGAGCCTTCGGGCTCGCCTTTTTTTGTTTGAGGCTGTCGGAGGCAAGAGCCCCCACACCCCAACCCTCTCCCCCGGCAAAGCCAGGGGAGAGGGAGCCAAAAGCACGCATGACTCAAGCTTGCCGCAGTCAGCCCCCTCTCCCCTGGCTTTGCCGGGGGAGAGGGTTAGAGTGAGGGGGCGCTCTTAAAGAATAATCGGCTGATCCGGCAATTCACCGCCACGATGCGAACCATCGCTCGGAAAATGCTCCCGCAGCAGCGCATTGGCCTGCTCGACGCCACGCAACAAACCACCGCGCCAATCGTCACGCGCAAATCCTTCGCGCATCTGCTCGCAAATGGCCTTCCATTCCTCAGCGGCGACACGCCGGGCAATACCCCGGTCGGCAACGATTTCAATCCGATGCTCGGCCAGCAACACGTAAAGCAACACGCCGCTATTGCGTTCGGTGTCCCATACCCGCAAATGCGCAAACACTTCATGCGCACGCCGGTTTGCGGTCACACCGCTCAGCACGGCCGATAGCGGTAGACGCGCCTCGATCGCCACACGCACTTCGCCATCGTGAGTCTGTTCGCCCTGCCCGACCAACTTGGCAACTTCGTCGAGCAACGGCGCCGGAAAACGCTTGGGAAGCTGGAACCAGCCGTCGAAGGCGTTTTGCAGCAGTCGCATGGTCAGCGCCATCTCACCAACTCCCCGACGAGCCACCGCCGCCGAAACTGCCGCCGCCACCGCTGAAACCGCCACCACCGCCGCCGCCCAAACCACCGCCTCCACCCCAGCCGCCACCGCCGCCAAGGCCACCACCCCAACCGCCCCAGCCACCGCCGCCGATCGAGCGGCCGCCGCCTGAGGGCAACAGCATGAACAGGCCGCCAAGTACGGCGCCGGCGATACCGGCGAACATCGAAACTACCAACCACAGGAGACCGCCGACCAACACGCCGCCCAGTACGAAACGCAGACCGGCAGGCACACGTCCGAAAATGCCGCGAATAAAAAACGCGGCAAACAAGCCGATCATCAACCCGGACTGCAAATCGACGCCGCGATGTTGTCGCACCACCGGCTCGACCGGTGGCGGCAATGCCTCGCCGTCGATCAACTGGGTCAAGGCACCGACCGCATCGTTGATGCCACCGTAGTAATCGTTATTGCGAAATTTGGGCGCGATATATTCGCGCGTGATGCGTGCCGTAGCAGCGTCCGGTATGGCACCTTCCAGACCGTAACCGACCTCCATGCGAACACGTCGATCGTTCTTGGCCACCAACAACAGCACACCGTCATCACTGCCTTTGCGGCCGATCTTGTTCGTTTCGGCGACGCTCAGCGAATAGCTTTCCAGGTCTTGCGGCGCGGTCGTCCCGACCATCAGCACGACCAGCTGCGCGCCCTTGCGCTTCTCCAGCTCGACCAGACGTGCGTCGAGTTGATCGACCTGCTGCGGCGTGAGCGTACCGGTGAGGTCGGTGGCGTGCCGGGTCAGATGCGGAACGGCCGCATCATCGGCATATGCCACACCAGCGGCCAGCGTCCACGCCAGCGCGAGGCTGACCAGCCAGCGCGCCGCGGCCGCTATTGGATGCCCTGCCCCATCATGTGTCGGCATATGACCTCGCATTGCCCGAAGCGTTGCGGGCGAGCATGCCGCGCAACGCTTCGTAGCCAGGTGAAACATGCTCAGTGCGCGCTGGCGGCTGGCGCCGGATGCGTACCGAAGTCCACCGTCGGCGCCGTGGAGATCGCCTTTTCGTTGTCGACCGTGAAATTCGGCTTGACCTGATAGCCGAAGATCTTCGCGGTGAGGTTGTTCGGGAAGGTGCGGATCATCGAGTTATATTCCTCGACCGATTTGACGTAGCGGTTGCGCGCCACGGTAATACGGTTTTCCGTGCCTTCCAGCTGTGCCTGCAGGTTCTGGAACAAACCATCCGCCTTGAGCTGCGGATAATTTTCGGTAACCACCATCAAGCGCGACAGCGCACTGGACAGCTCACCCTGCGCCTGCTGGAACTGCTGCAGCTTCTGCGGATCGTTCAAGGCCTCCGGCGAAAGCTGCATGGTGCCGACCTTGGCGCGGGCATTGGTCACCTGGGTCAGCACGCTTTCTTCGTGCTGGGCGTAGCCTTTGACGGTATTGACCAGGTTCGGTACCAGATCGGCGCGCCGCTGGTACTGGTTGATCACTTCGGACCAGGCTGCCTTCACCGCTTCGTCCTGCCGCTGCATGGCGTTATAGCCGCAGCCGGAAAGACCGACGATCATCACCAACAGCGCAATGATGCGTAAAAGTTTCATAAGGTCGATCTCCGCTCCGATGGATGCCCCATTGCAGCATTTCGCGGTAGTAGAGCGCAATCATGAACGGCCATCTTTCGGCACTCCCCTCGGCCTAGGCCGAAGGGTATCATTCGGCCGAAATCGACCCGATGCCAATGACTTAGGTCAGTACTTCAGGGGTGACAGCGCAGTCTGATTTCCAAGGAGAGGGGTCATGAAGTCGATATCCAGCCGTCTGTTCTCCATCTGTCTCGCCATCGCCATCGCCATCGCCATGCCAATGTTCGCCCATGCGGCCGACATGAAAGACAAGGCATCCCAGGATGCGCTCCTGGCCATGCAACGCTCGTCTACCTATGGGCATCCCGACCAGGAAGGCCAATTCGGTGGCATGCAAAGCTACGCGCACGGCAACTTCAAACGTGCGATGGAGCAATTTAAGAGCGGCGCCCGCTATGCGGACAAACTTTCCCAGCTAAGCATCGCGCTGATGTATTTGAATGGTGATGGCGTCCAGAAAGATCCGGTGGAGGCATTCGCCTGGGCGGCGATTGCGGCGGAGCGGCAGTTCCCGCAGTTTCTGGCAACGCGCGATCAGATCTGGGCCAGCCTGGATGCATCGCAACGCGAGCAGGCAAAGCAACGCGTCGAACAGCTCTATGCCGAATATGGCGACACGGTGGCCAAGCCTCGTATGGAGCGCGCGCTACGCCAGGGTCGCAGCGAAATGACCGGCTCTCTTCTGGGCAACTCCGCAGGCAATGCCGTCTATACGATGACGCCAGAGCAGTTCAACGGGTCGGGCCCGATGCCCGCATGCGGTGCATCCACCATCGAATTCGCACCGATCACCGGTTGCGGCGATATCTATGCATCCTCGCGCTGGGACCCCAAGCAATATTTTTCAGCCGCCGATTCGCTATGGAAAGGCACCGTCACCGTCGGCGCGATCGAAAACACCCAGCCTGCCGGCGGAAAATCCCACTAGCTCAATTAAAACCAGCGCGGCCCCAGGATCAGCGCCCAGCTCAGGAAGGTCAGCAACAGCAGCAGAAACACCGCCGCCGAGCCCATGTCCTTCGCGCGGCCGGCCAGCTCGTGAAACTCCGGGCTGACCTTGTCCACCACCGCCTCGACCGCGGAATTCAACAGCTCCGCGCTGAGCACCAGGATGATCGGGGTGATCAGCGCCATCTTCTCCAGGCCGCCCTGGCCAAGCCACAGGCCTGCGGGCACCAAGATGACCGCCAGCACCACCTCGAGCCGGAACGAGGCTTCGAAATCCCAGCCCGCGCGCAGGCCCTTCATCGACCATTTGAAGGCTGCCCAGACCTGCCGGGGGCCACGAAAACCCTGCGCGGCCATCGATCAGCCGCCCTTTCCGGCCCGGAAGCGGGCAGGCGTCGACAGGCTGTAAAGCGGGAAAATCGGCATGATCTGGCGGAATTCTCAGGCGATAAGCGCGGCATGATGCCACAAGCGCCCCTTTGCTGACCGCCCCGGGCCACACTCCGGCCAAGCTGGCGCAAGGTCTTGTCTGACGCGCCGCAGCGCGACCGGCCGAACGAATCGGGTAACCTTGACCGATTATGGCCGCCACTCAGGGGCCATCCGCCGGTCGCCATGCGGCCGTTGTATGAATCGTGTACGGAACAACTATGGCAACTCAGAACCTACCGGTCTCGCAGACTCGATCGTTCACCACCGTTTTTCTGATCGAGATGTGGGAGCGTTTTGGCTTCTACGGCATGCAGGTGTTGATGGTCACCTACATGATGAAGAAGCTCGGCTTCGTCGATACCAAGGCCAACCTCGTCTGGGGCGCGGCGGCGGCGTTGATCTACGCCACGCCGGCGATCGGCGGCTGGGTCGGCGACAAGCTGATCGGCACCCGCCGCACCATGCTGACCGGCGCCGTCGTCTTGATGCTCGGCTACGCCATGCTGTGGATCCCTTCCAGCAACCCGACGCTGCTCTACACCGCGCTCGGCGTCATCGTGGTCGGCAACGGTTTCTTCAAACCCAATGCCGGCAACCTGGTGCGCAAAATCTACGAAGGCGACGACACGCGCATCGATAGCGCGTTCACCATCTACTACATGGCGGTGAATGTCGGCTCGATGATTTCGATGACCGCCACGCCGTGGATCCGCAACTACGTCGGCGAAAACTATGGCGATTCGCTGGGCTGGCATACCGCGTTCGGTGCTTGCGCGGTTGGCCTGATCCTCGGCCTGGGCAACTACATGCTGATGTTTCGCACGTTGGCGCACATCGGTTCGCCGGCCGACGAAAGACCCGTGGGTATCAAGCGCATTCTCGCCCTGCTCGCCGCCTCGCTGGTGATGGTGTTCGTCGCCGCCAGCATCCTGCAGAGCCTGCTGATCGCCAAGGGCGCGGTGATCCTGGCCGGCATCATTATTCTGTGCATCTTTGCCTACCTGATTTCGAACAGTCAGAAGAGCGAGCGTTCCGGACTGATCGTGGCGCTGGTGCTGACGGTGCAGACGATTTTCTTCTTCATCTTCTACGCGCAGATGGCGACGTCGCTGAACCTGTTTGCGCAGAAGAACGTCGACCTCGCCTTCAACGTGTTCGGCTTCCATCTGTTCACCTGGATCCCCGAGCAGTACCAGAACCTCAACGCGATCTGGATCGTGATCCTGAGTCCGGTGCTGGTGTTTTTCTATAACTCGCTCGGCCGCATCGGCAAGGATCCGTCCGTTGCCGCCAAGTTCGCCTTGGGCTTCGCCGCCGTTGCGGTGGGTTTCTTCATGTACGGCATCGGTGCGATGAGCGCCGTCGCCGGCCAGGTGTCTTCCTGGACCATGGTCTGGGGCTACGGCCTATATTCGCTCGGCGAGCTGCTGGTCAGCGGCCTGGGGCTGGCCATGATCGCCCGCTATGTGCCGGCGCGCATGGGTGGCTTCATGATGGGCGCGTATTACGTCGCCGTCGGCATCTCGCAGTACCTGGGCAGCATCGTCGCCAACTACGCCAGCATTCCGCAGGATGTCAGCGACCCGGTACAGTCCCTGCCGATCTATATCAGCCTGTTCAACAAGCTTGGTCTGGTCGGCATCGCCTGCACCGTGGTGGCGCTGGCGGTGTTGCCGGTGATGAAGAAGCTCTCCAATACGCACGCCGAACACACACCGCTACCCGCCGTGCATAGCGAAGAGCTGGCCTGATACCGCACCATAAGCCGGTAGCGATCAGCTGCCGGCCTGCGTTTGAACCGTATGGAATACCGCTCGCGCCAAGCGCAACTGCAACGCACCGGCCCGGCCGCTCTTGCCCGGACACTGGCCTGGCTGCGGCTCTGCGCCATTTCCGGCCAGAGCCTCGCGGTGTTTTTCTGCGCGCTCTGGATGCACCTGGCCATCCCCTTGCTGCCGCTGCTGATCGGCATCGGCGCATTGGCAATCTTCTCCGTCTTTGCCGCATGGCGTCTGACCCAACCTGCGCCGATGCGCGAGTGGGAAACCATCGTGCACGTGGCAGCCGACACGCTGGTGCTCGGGTACCTGCTGTATTTCACCGGCGGCGCCAGCAATCCCTTCATCATGTTGCTGCTGGTACCGATCGCACTGAGTGCGGCGGCATTGTCCGTAACGGCCGTGCTTACGATCGCCACCCTGGCGGGCGTGGCATATCTGACTTTGCTGGTCTGGTACGTGCCGCTGCCCGAGCCGCCGCAGGACGCGTTTATCGGCGGCATTGCACTGTATATCGCCGGCATGGGCGTCAACTTCGTTATCAGCGCCCTGCTGCTCGGCTTCTTTATCAATACGCTTGCGCGCACTTTGCGCGTGCAGCAGATGGAAGTGCAGCGTATTCGTGAGCGTGCGTTGCGCGACGAAGGCATCCTCGCCATTGCAACCCAGGCTGCCGGCGCCGCGCATGAACTCAATACGCCTTTGTCGACCATGCGTACCCTGCTGCCGGAACTGCGCCGCGATCATGCGCAGGACCAGGCACTCGGCGAAGACCTGACCCTGCTGCAGGACCAGGTCGACCGTTGCCGCACCATCCTGCGCGAGATGGTGGCGTTCGGCAAAGCGCAGCTGTCGCAGGAGCCGGAGCGCTTTACCGTGCTGCGGTTTATCCACGGCTGCCTGGAGCGCTTTCAGCTGCTCCGGCCCGAGGCCGAACTGACGCTGGATATCCATGAGGACACCAGCCTGATCGTGCTGCGCACACCGCCGGGCTTGCGCCATGCGCTGATCAACCTGCTCAACAACGCCGTCGACGCCTCGTCGCTGAAACAGTCCAACGCGGTCAGCCTGACCGTGCGCCAGCAAGGCGGCTGGCTGGAGCTGGTCGTGCGCGATCACGGCCCCGGCTTTGACGAAGACGCCGACATCGCGCTGGGTCTGTCACAAAAGCTGACCGGCCTGGGGATCGGCCTGGCGTTGGCCGAAGCGACCGCCGAACGCCTGGACGGCGAGCTGATAGCGGATAATTACGACGATGGCGCGCAGATGTGCCTGCGCCTCCCGCTGGCCGTTGTAGAGGCCCGCGATACCGTGACACCTGGAGCCTTTCGATGACTGACTCGCCTCGCCCGACACCGGCACAACCGCTGCTGATCATCGACGACGACCCGACCTTCGCACGCGTGCTCGCGCGTGCGCTGAGCTCCCGCGGTTTCGAAGTCATCACCGCCGGCAACGCCGACGAAGCGCGCGCGCTGGCTCGACGCCATCATCCGCGCTATTGCGTGCTCGATCTGAAACTCGGCGACGAAAACGGCTTGCGATTGATTCCGGAGCTCAAGGCCCTGGTGCCGGAGATTCGTGTCCTGCTGTTGACCGGATACGCATCGATTGCCACGGCGGTCGAGGCGATCAAGCGCGGCGCACACGACTATCTTTCCAAGCCGGTCGATGCCGACGCCGTGGTGCGTGCGCTACTCGATGGCGATTCGTCGGCAGGCGAAGACGACGTTGTCGATGCACCGGAAGCGCCGCTGGCGCTACGCCGTCTGGAGTGGGAACACATCCAGCGCGTATTGACCGAATGCGATGGCAATATTTCGGAAACGGCACGGCGTTTGGGGATGCATCGGCGGACGTTGCAGCGGAAGTTGAGCAAGCATCCGGTGCGGGAGCGGCCGGAGGGTGAGGGTTAGATAAAAGCGCCCCCTCACCCCAGCCCTCTCCCCCGGCAAAGCCAGGGGAGAGGGAGCTAAAAGCACGCAAGATTCAAACTCGCCTCAGTGTGCCCCCTCTCCCCTGGCTCTGCCGGGGGAGAGGGCTGGGGTGAGGGGGGCTCTTACTCAAGGTTCTTCCGAAGAACTGCTACCCACCGCAGGCAACGGATCGCCCGCCCCATCATCCTCATCACCATAGATCGCCACATGCGGCGCGCCATCGGCGCCAATCCACCCGCGATACATGCCATCCGTATTGAACGGCATCGCTACATTGCCGTCCGCATCGAGCGCGATGGCACCGCCGTTGCCACCCATCGACGGAATTTCCTGATTGATCACCTCGGCCGCGGCGCGACGCAGCGGCACACGCATCTGCGTAACTCGCATGCAGATCTCGTGCGCAGCAACGGTGCGGATATAAAACTCGCCCCATCCCGTACCCGATACCGCACAACCGGAATTGGCATAGGTGCCGGCGCCGATCAGCGGCGAATCGCCGACACGGCCATAACGCTTGTCGTTCATGCCACCCGTCGACGTACCCGCGGCAAGGTGACCGAACGTGTCGAGCGCGACAGCCCCCACCGTGCCGAAATGCTTGGCGGTCTCTTCATCGGCATGCGGCTTGGCTGCCTTGTCTTCTTTGAGCGCCCTCTGCAATTGCTGCCAGCGCTCTTCGGTGCGAAAGTAACTCGGATCGACCAGCGTGATACCGGCCTCCTTGGCGAACTGTTCGGCACCATCGCCGATCAGCATGACATGCGGTGATTTATCCATCACCGCGCGCGCCAGCAGGATCGGATTCTTTACGCGATGCACGGCGGCAATCGAGCCGGCCTTGAGCGAATAGCCGTCCATCACCGCGGCATCGAGTTCGTTCTTGCCGTCGTGGGTGAATACGGATCCCTTGCCGGCGTTGAAGTTCGGGTCGTCCTCGAGCACGGTGATGGCGGCGGTCACCGCATCCATCGCCGCCTTGCCGTTCTTCAGCTGAGCGTAGCCCGCCTGCAATGCCTGGGTCAGCGCGGCCCGCACGGCTTTTTCCTTCGCCGGGTTCATGTCGCGCTTGATCACCCCCGAACCGCCATGAATCACCAGCACGGGTGTCGTGGCATGCACGAGGCTGGCCATGCCAAGGGCGGTCATGGCGGCAAACAGGTACTGCAACTTCACGCGACGTTCTCCCGGACTGGCGGCGTGAGCCGAGTATAGCCAGCGCCGACGCCGTGCTCAGCCGTACGGACTCAACATCCCAGCTTCATGATCACGCCCATGCCGAAGCTGTGATCGAAGCCCGGGCCATGTGATGGACTCGGTGGCCGGTGATTCTCGATCAGTACAGTCGAAGACTGCCCCGGCGCCCCCTGAAGCTTGGGTGTAAATGTCCCAAGCCATGGCCCTCCCGACAGCGTGCCGCGGAAGGCCAGGTACGTTTGCTCGACCGGTTCCACCACGAACGAGCCATGCCATGCCGGCTTGTCGCCGATGGCGGGTATATCCAGGGTGTAGTGCTCGCCACGGGCAAGACAGACTGTCTGATGCATGGGAACCGGCTCATGGTCCCGACGAATGGTGAGATCCACGCTGAAATGCGTGGCCTCGGCAATGGCCCTTGCGTCGGCACTGAGCGGTCCAGGCTGCTCACCGGCGTAGACCGCGCCAGCCAGGACAACAGCTATCGCCACGACACCGGCCTTGCCGAGGCGGCGGGAAACAACAGGCTGCTTCAACATCGCAATACGCTCCACCACCGGATGACGGGATGACCATGCGCAGCCCACCGGCAACACCGCCGTTGCATGCTGAGTCTTGAGCATCGCCATGGCATAACGCCGACGCTGCCCCGCGTGCTCGCGCATCACGGCAGCATCGCAGGCGAGTTCCTGGTCGTGTCGCATGGCAAGCCACGCCCACCAGGCCAGGGGATGAAACCAGAACAGACACAGGCACACGCTGGCAAGCAGGCACCACCAGCCATCGCCACGACGCGCATGCATGATTTCATGCGCCAGGATCAACGCGCGCTCATCGGCGTCGTAGCGCCCGGCAAAATCCCGGGGAAGCACGATGCGCGGACGGATCGCTCCCATCCTGGCCGGTCCCGTGTCGTTGTCTCCCGCCTGCACGACCGGCCATGCGCCGGCAGCGCCCGGCCATCGCGTCGCCGTGCGCAAGCGACGCCGATAACCGCGCTGCCGCTCGATCAAGGTCGATGCGACCACGATGAAGCCCGCGATCCATGCCAGTGACAGCAGGTTCTTCCACGCCACTGCCGGCACGGCGACGTATCCTGGGGATGGGGCAACCGCACCGGTTATCTGAACGATCAACTGCGGCGGCGACGGTAACGGCCCCATCACAGGATGAGGCAGCGCGCTCACCAGCAAGGCCAATGGCGGAAGCAGCCACACGTAGAACGCCGATTCCGCGCCTAGCCAACGCCGCGTCGGCCATCGCAACGACAGCACCAGCATCAGCGAACAGGACAGCGCCAGCAGGGCCGGCCAGAACGATATCAACCAGGGTTCGAAACTGCTCATCGGCCACGCTCCGAAAGGTCAGCAACCCACGCTTGGCGTCGCCTTGATCGAGATGGTGCGATCCTCTTCCGGCTTGCCTGCGCCACCCTCTATTTTTTCACCGACCTGGATCGTGCCTTGCTGTCCTGCCAGTACCAGGATCTTGGGGTTGATCGTCTTGTCCAGCGTACCGCCGGACATTTCCACGTTGACCATCAGTTGCCCCTTCTCGGCCGGCGATACGCTGATGAGGGCGTGCCAAGGCGGTAAGCCCTCCGTGCTTGTATCGGTCAGCTCGTAATGCTCACGCCCTGGAGCCAGGCAGCTCGTCGAATGCAGATGCGCCGGTTGCCCTTTGGTGGCGACTTCGAGTTTCAAGGTAAAGCGTTTCACGTCAGGCGACGCAGACGGCGTGTCCACAGCGCTTGCATACACAACGCCACCCAAAGCGCATACCAGACCGACCACAGTCACCTTTCCGACCCAACGACGAACACAACCGACCTGCGAACGCTTCAACATGGCAACACGCTCCATAACGGGATGACGAGGGGACCATGCACACCCCACAGGCAAGGCATCGATCGCCCCCTGGGTCTTGAGCATGGCAAGGGCATAACGGCGACGCTGTCCCGGTTGCTTTCGCATGACGGCGGCATCGCAGGCGAGCTCCTGGTCGTGGCGGAACGCCGGCAGCGCCCACCAGACGAGCGGGTGAAACCAGAACAGGCATGCCATCGCTTGTGCCACCAAGCACCACCAGCCGTCGCGACGGCTGGCATGACTGGCTTCGTGCGCAAGAATCAGCGCCTGCTCGGTGGCGTCGTAACGTTGTTCGAAATCACCGGGCAATACGATGCGTGGACGCCATGCGCCCACCATGGCCGGCCCGGTGCGAGTGTCCGGCGCCTGCCATATGGGCCACACCAGTTCGGCCGCAGTCCAACGAACCGCAGTGTGCAGATGGCGCTCATAACGGCGCTGCCGCGCAACAGCCGTGACCGCGCAAATCGCCACGCCAATCAACCATGTCAGCACGAGCAAACTGCTCGCATGAAGTGTGCTGGACACACCATGCGCCGCCGGGATCGCCGACGCCTGCGTCACGCTGACAATCAATGGCGGCAGCGGCGGCAAGGCAATGCCGGTCGGGTGTGGCAACTGCGTCATCACGATGGCAACCGGCGGCAAGGCCCAAAGGAAGAACGCCGTTTCCGCGCCAAGCCAGCGGCGCATGGGACGACGCATCAGAAAGACCCATACCAGCGACAAAGTCGACGCGAGAATCGCCAGCCACAACGAAGGGAGCCAGGACTCAAGGCTGCTCATCATCGAGCTCCTCGAGCAGCTTTTTCAGCTCGGCAACGTCCTTGCGGCTCAACTTGCGCTGTTCGGAGAAGTGCGCCACCAGCGGCGCGATGCGTCCGTCGAACAGGCGATCGAGCAGGCCTTTGCTTTCCTGGGATACGTACTGCTCGCGCGTGAGCTTGGGCGAATACAGATAACGGCGCCCCTCTCGCTCCGCGCGAACGGCCTTTTTCTTCAGCAACCGGTTGAGCAGCGACTTGACGGTGCCCTCCTGCCACCCCTGCTGCGGGCCGACCTCGGCCAAGATCTCCTCGGCACTGCGCGGCGCCTGCCGCCACAGCACCTCCATGACTACCGATTCGGCTTCGCTGATCGACATGGGTCACCGTTTACATGTGTAAGCGACACGAACAATTACATATGTAAACGTAGGTCGTCAACAGGATCCCGACGCAACCTGGACCTTCGTACAGCATGGGCTGACACCGATCCGTCGTATCCTAGGCAGCTGACTCTCCCCCAGTTAGGTAGAAGGCATCGCTATGGATAAGGTTTTCGCAAACGCGAAGCAGGCCCTGGACGGGTTGCTGATCGACGACATGACCATCGCCGCCGGCGGCTTCGGCCTGTGTGGCATCCCGGAGAACCTGATCGGCGCCCTGCTCGCCGCGGGCACCAAGGGACTGACCATCGTCGGCAACAACGCCGGCGTGGATGATTTCGGCATGGGTCCGCTGTTGAAGACCCGCCAGGTCAAGCGTGTGTACGCGTCCTACGTGGGCGAGAACAAGGAATTCGAGCGCCAGGTACTGGCTGGCGAGCTCGAACTCCATCTGGTGCCCCAGGGCACGCTGGCCGAGAAGCTGCGGGCCGGCGGCGCGGGCATTCCGGGTTTCTACACCCGCACCGCGTTCGGTACCAAGCTGGCCGACGGCAAGGAAACCAAGACCTTCGGCGACAAGGAATACGTACTCGAAGAGGCCATCCATGCCGACCTTTCCATCGTCAAGGCGTGGAAAGGCGACAAGCTGGGCAACCTGGTCTTCCGCAAGACCGCGCGCAATTTCAATCCGATGATCGCTACCTGCGGCAAGATTTGCGTCGCCGAAGTGGAACAACTGGTCGACGTGGGTGAACTGGCGGCGGATGAAATCCATGTGCCGGGTATCTACGTCGACCGCATCATCCAGGGCGAGAAGTACGAAAAGCGCATCGAATTCCGCACGGTTGCCGGCGCCAACACCGGCAAGGAAAGCCCGATTCGCATCGCGATGGCACAGCGCGCCGCCAAGGAGTTGCGCGACGGTTTCTACGTCAACCTTGGCATCGGCATTCCGACCCTGGTGGCCAATTACATCCCGGAAAACATCGACGTCACCTTGCAGTCCGAGAACGGCCTGCTCGGTATCGGCCCGTTCCCGGATGACGCACACGTTGACCCTGACCTGATCAACGCCGGCAAGCAGACCATCACCAGCCTGCCCGGTTCGAGCTATTTCTCCAGCGCCGAATCATTCGCGATGATTCGCGGCGGACACATCGACCTGTCGATCCTCGGCGGCCTGGAAGTCTCCTGCAACGGCGACCTGGCCAACTGGATGGTGCCGGGCAAGATGGTCAAGGGCCCGGGCGGCGCAATGGACCTGGTCAGCGGCGTCAAGCGCGTCGTCGTGCTGATGGAACACACCGCCAAAGACGGTACGCCGAAGATCAAGAACGAATGCGACCTGCCGCTGACCGGCAAGGAAGTGGTCGACCTGATCATCACCGATCTTTGCGTGTTCGAAGTGGCGAAGGGCCAGGGCCTGACGCTGATCGAACTGCAGGAAGGGGTGACGGTGGATGAGGTGAAGGCTAAGACGGGGTGTGAGTTCAAGGTGGCTGCTGGGCTTTAAGAGCCCCCTCACCCCAGCCCTCTCCCCCGGCAAAGCCAGGGGAGAGGGAGCTAAAAGCGCGCACGATTCAAATTTACCTCAGTATGTCCCCTCTCCCCTGGCTTTGCCGGGGGAGAGGGTTGTGGTGAGGGGGCGCTCTAGCTCGAGCTAACCGGCAACGTCTGCGGAAACTTCACTCGCGCAATATGCTGCCTGCCTTCACGCGTCTGCAGCTCCAGCTCCCACGCAAAGCGCTCGCTGATGCGCCGCGCGATCGCCAATTCAAAGCCATGCCGGTCGACCGCATGGGCTTGATCGATCGATGATCGGCTCAACACGGATACGGCGCCGGGCAACACCGTCACCACGATCGTGCCCTGCTCGGCCTGCTGGCACGCGTTGCGGATCAACTGCCAGCAAAGCACCGAAAACACCTGTGGCGAACCATGCAGGGCAAAGCGCGCGGGCTCTTCCAGTTGCAGTTCGATCGGCCGCCCGTGCAGCAGATCGCGTGCGTCTTCCAGCTCACGGCGGATGACTTCGTTGACCACGAATTCTTCCATGCTCAGGCCGTTATCCGATTCGCGCGCAAGAATCAGCAAGGCCTCCACCAGCGCGCCCATTTCGCGACTGGCGCGCTTGATGCGCTGGACTGAACGTTGCCCGAATTCACCGAGCGCCTGCTCATCCGACAGCATGTCCGCCGACATCTTGATCACCGTCAACGGGCTGCGCAGTTCGTGGCTGGCATCACGCGTGAACTCGCGCTCGCGCTGGTTGTAACCGGCGATGCGCGTGGCGAACTGGCCCATGCCCTTGGCCAGTTCGCGCATATCCGACGTCGAACGACGCGGCATCTTGTCCTGCTCCCAGCTCCCAAGATCCGGCTTGCGCTCGTCCCATCCGCGCAGGACGCTTACCAGATGATCGACCGGCGACCATTCGCGTCGCGCGGCCAACCAGCCAAGCACGCTGATGATCACGACAAGCGCCAACACGGCTCCCAAGGGAGCCACGTTGAACGCGCCCATGAGCGAGACGATAATCAGTGCAAGCAGCTGCAAACCGAATATCAGCGCAATACGCCGATAGTACGTTCCGCCCTGCGAACCCTTCGATGTTTGCGAACTACCCCTGGTCTCCATAAGAAGCCGCCGGCCGCGAGCCGGTTACATGGCCGATGCGACCTCCGACTCGAGATCGGCAAGTCGATAGCCGGCCGAGTGGATGGTATGCAGCAACGGACGTTCGAACGGTTTGTCGATCACCCGACGCAGGTTGTAGAGGTGCGAACGCAAGGTGTCCGAATCGGGCAAGGTGTCGCCCCAGATTTCGCGCTCGATATCGCGACGGCTGACCACGCGGGGCGATTCGCGCATCAGGATCGCCAGCAGCTTCAGGCCGATCGGCGACACGGTCAGTTCCTGCCCCCCGCGCGTAAGGCGAAGCGTTGCCGTATCCAGCGTCATGTCGCCGACCGTAAGCACCTCGGTCGATACCTGGCGGCGATCGCGACGGATCAAGGCGCGCAGACGCGCTTCCAGCTCGCGCACTTCGAACGGCTTGACCAGGTAATCGTCGGCACCGGCCTCGAGGCCCACCAGCTTGTCTTCCAGCGTGTCGCGAGCCGTCAGCATCAGCACCGGCGTGGATTTCTTGGCGTCCTTGCGCAGCTTGCGACATACATCCAGGCCATCCATGCCCGGCAGCATCAGGTCGAGTACCACTACGTCATAACTGTTGGAAACGGCCAGATGCAGGCCACTGACGCCATCGGCGGCGTAGTCGACCGAGTAACCCCGGCGTTCCAGAAATTCGCCGACCATCTCGGCAATTTGCCGATTATCTTCTACCAACAGCACCAGACCTGCTTGCTCGTCACGTGAACTCATGCTTGCCTCCCATCCGCGGACGTTTGGAATTTCACAAAGGTGAACAGCTAACGATTCGGCCGGTGACAGATGCGTGAAAGCGCGTGGCAACGATTCAGATACCGTTGCATTACTTAAGTAACGGTTGCAGCCCTTTCCAGACGGTATCGAGCACTTTCGGCTCGCCTGCGGCCACCGGATGCAGACCATCGTCCTGCATCAGCTTCGGATCGAGCGCTACGCCATCGAGCAGGAACGGCACCAGCGCCGTGTGCTTCTGAGCCGATAGGTCGCTATAGATGGCGCGCAGCCCGTCGCGATACTGTGGCCCGTAGTTGACCGGCAGCTCGATCCCCAGCAACAGCACCTTGGCCTTGGCCGCCGTGGACTGATCGATCATGGCAGCCAGATTGGCGCGCAGGGCATCCAACGGCAGGCCGCGCAGGCCATCGTTAGCCCCCAGTTCCAGCACCACGACCGAGGGTTTGTACTTGGCCAGCAAGGCCGGCAGGCGGTTGCGGCCGCTCAATGAGGTTTCGCCGCTGATGCTGGCATTGACCACGGACCAACCCGTCTCCATGTTCGAGAGACGGTCGCCCAGCAAATGCACCCAGCCCGCCTCCACCGGGATGTTGTGCGCCGCGGACAGGGAATCTCCAAGGACCAGCACGGTCCGAGGCGTTGCCGCCTGGGCCACGCCGATACACAACGACAGCAGTAGCACTGAAAGGAAACGAAGCATGAGTGGTACATCCCGTGTTCTTCTCGATGCCCGCGATGTTAGCAAGTCGGTACGAGGTCCCGAGGGGCAGCTGGACATTCTTCGGGGTGTAAGCCTTCAGGTGCATTCAGGGGAGAGCTTCGCCATCGTCGGTGCCTCCGGCTCCGGCAAGACCACATTGCTCGGCCTGTTGGCTGGCCTGGACACGCCCACCAGCGGCAGCATTTTGCTCGATGGCAACGCGTTAGAAAAACTCGATGAGGAAAAGCGTGCAGACCTGCGCCGCCGGCTGGTCGGCTTCGTCTTTCAGTCGTTTCACCTGCTGCCCGCGCTGACCGCCGAAGAAAACGTGATGCTGCCGCTGGAGCTGGAAGGCAGCAACGAAGCGCGCAGCCGCGCCCGCGAAGCACTCGAAGCGGTCGGGCTGACGCCTCGACGCAAGCACTATCCCGCGCAGCTTTCCGGTGGCGAGCAACAACGCGTGGCGATCGCCCGCGCCTTCGTGCACAGCCCGCGCCTGCTGTTTGCCGACGAACCCACTGGCAACCTCGACCAACGCACCGGCCACCATGTCACTGACCTGCTGTTTGCCTTGAACCAGGATCACCACACCACCCTGGTCCTGGTCACCCACGATCCCAAGCTTGCCGCGCGTTGTTCGCGTCATGTCGAACTGGACAACGGGCGTGTGGTTACCAGCACCGAGCCTGCCGCCAAGGTGGCTTCATGAGCGGCACGCACACCGCCATCGGCTCGTCATCCCGGCGCAGGCCGGGACCCAGTGGCGTTATTGCTCGGTTGTCGCGAAAGAGCCTGAAGCCGTTCGCGAAAATCGACAACAGAAGCCACTGGATCCCGGCCTGCGCCGGGATGACGATGAAAAACCGAGGCTATGAGGTCGCCCTTACAAAGACCTGCAGCGGAGCGCGCGCATGAAACTCTTCCGCCTCGCCCTGCGCAGCCTGCGCCGCGAATGGCACCTGCCCGAGCTGCGCACACTGGCCGCATCGCTGGTGCTGGCCGTGGTCGCTCTCGGTGTCGTTGCCACGCTGACCGCGCGTATTGAGCGCGGCATGCTCGCCAGCGCCGCCGAATTGATCGGCGGCGATCTCGGCATGACAGCGCCGCAATCGCTTCCGGCCGACTATGCGGACCAGGCCGCAAAGCTCGGCCTGAAAACCAGCCGCGGCGCCAGCTTCCCCAGCGTCGCCTTCGCCAACGGACACAGCCAGCTGCTCGACGTACAGGCCAGCGACACGGCCTATCCGTTGCGCGGCACGCTGGAAGTCATCGATACGCAGGGCCGTGACCGTACCGATGCACACGCACCGACAAGCGGCGACGTCTACCTCGATCACCGTGCGCTGGTCGCGCTCGGCCTGAAGGTGGGCGATCCGCTGCAACTGGGCGGACGCAATTTGCGCATTGCCGCCGAACTGGTACGCCAGCCCGATGGCGGCGAACTGTTTGCGCTCGCACCACGTGCGCTGATGAGCCTGGACGACGCCACCCAGGCCGGCCTGCTCGGCACGGGCAGCCGTGCACGGCACCGCCTGCTGATCGCGGGCGACCCCACGCCGGTGCGCCAGTGGCGCAGCTACGCGCAGGACAGCAAGCTGCCGCAGGGCGCGGAATTGATGACGCCGGAGCAGACCCAGGAACGAATGCGCAGCGCATTCGACCGCGCCGGCTCGTTCCTGCGCCTGACGGCCTTGCTGTCGGCCTTGCTGGCCGGTGTGGCCATCGCACTTGCGGCGCAGCGTTATGCGCGCCGCAAGACCCACGAGGTCGCGCTGCTAAGAGCTATCGGCACACCGCGCCGACGCGTACTTGGCCTGCTGATCGGTACGCTCACCGCGTTGGCGATTCCCGCCGCGGCCTTGGGCATCGTCATCGCGCTTGCCCTTGCCCAGGGTGCGTGGGCCTTCGCCAGCCAGTTGTTTTCCGCCGTGCCGACGCAACTGCCGCTCGGTCCGGTGTTCGCTTCGGCCGCGATGGGTATTGCGGTCCTGGCGGGCTTCGCGCTGCCGCCGCTGGCACGTCTTGCCGATGTGCCGCCCGTCGCGGTGTTTCGCGAGAGCGTAACGCGGCAAGTACGCCGTTTCGACGCGCTGTATCTGGTGCCTGCCGTCGTCGCGTTGCTGCTGATCTGGACGCAAAGCGGCTCGGCCAAGCTCGCAGGTATCCTGGCGGCCAGCCTGGTCGGTGTAGCCATCGTCGCAGCGTTGTTGGCGGCCGCCTTGTTGTGGACGGCACGCCGCGTTGCACCGGGCGCGCACCCCGCGTTGCGGCTGGGCCTGGCGGCGCTGGCACGCAGGCGTGGCATGAGCCTGATCCAGGCCACTGCACTCAGCCTGGGGTTGGTCGCCTTGCTGCTGCTTGCCATTGTCGCGCCCGCGCTGCTTGAGGGCTGGCGTCGTGAGCTGCCCGTCGACACACCCAATTGGTTCGTACTCAATCTGCAGGACGACCAGCGCGCGAGTTTCGAGCAAACGCTCACGTCCATCGGCGGGCAAAAACTCAACATGCTGCCGCTTGCGGTGGGCAAACTCACCAAGATCAACGGCAAGCCGATCGACAGCCTTCATTTCCAGGACGAACGCGCGAAAGATTGGGCCGACCGGCAGTTGCGCTTGTCCTGGTCCAGTGAACTGCCGCCGAGCAATGAGGTGATCGCCGGCCAATGGTCCGGAGCCAACCCGGCGCAGGCCGAGGTGTCGATCGATACCAGCTGGCGCGACATGTTCCATCTGAAAGTCGGCGACACGATGAGCTTCAACATCGGCGAAGGCGATATCGATGCGAAGGTCGGCAGCATTCGGCAGGTCGACTGGAGCTCGTTCCGCGTCAACTTCTTCCTTCTGCTCGATCCCACGCATGCGGATCAGTTGCCGCACACATGGATCGCCAGTTTCTACGTGCCACGTGGCCACGCCGAACAGATGGCTACGCTGTCGCGCGACTACAGCAACCTCAGTTTGATCGATGTGGATTCGCTGCTCGACCGAGTGCGCGAAATCGTCGACCGTGTCGGCAACGCGGTTCGCTGGGTACTGGGCTTCAGCCTGTTGGCTGGCGCACTCGTGCTTGCGGCTGCGTTGGCGGCCAGCGCAGCGGAGCGTCGGCATGAGGCCGCGTTATTGCGCACGCTGGGCGCGCGTCGATCGCAATTGCGTGCGGCGGCAGCTTGCGAGTTTGCCTTGCTTGGGCTGGTGGCTGGCTTGACCGCGGCACTGGGAGCCACGGGCACCGGTATCTGGCTGGGCCATGCGGTGTTTCATATCGACGGTTTCGTGCCGCCGTTGTGGCCGCTGTTTGGTGCGGCGCTGATGGCGGCCTTGGTGGTGATGTTGCTAGGGTTGGCAGGCACTAGGAAGGTGACGCGTACCTCGCCGATGCGCCTATTGCGCGAAGGCTAGATTCAAACTTCACGCCCACAATTTCGTCATTCCGGCGAAGGCCGGAATCTACTCCTCAGGATATCGCTTGTCAGTCGAGTCTTCTGACGAGCGACACGTTGAGGAATGGATGACCAGCTTCGCTGTTGAAAAGCGCTTCCGGCCTTCGCCGGAATGACGAAATAGGTAGGGCCGGGCTGCTACCTTAGCGCTTATGGCAACCACCTCGCTCTTCATTCAACGCCTCAAACAGGAATGGCTGCTCATCCTGTTTGCGGCGCTCACGCTCGTATTGGCCATCGCCGATCCACGTTCGCTGCATGAGCACCAGCGCTGGCTGCGCCTGCCAACCTTGGCGGGACTGTTCGGCCTGATGCTCGCCATCCAAGGGATTCGTGATAGCGGCTGGGTGCAGCGCATCGCCGCTTCGCTGGTCGAGCGCGTACATTCACTGCGCGGCCTGGGCCTGCTCCTGGTCTCGGCCACGGCAATTCTGTCGATGGTGCTGACCAACGACGTCAGCCTGTTCCTGCTGGTGCCGCTGACCGTCGCCATCGGCGGCATGTCGAACCTGCCGATTCTGCGCATGGTGATACTCGAAGCGTTAGCGGTGAACGCAGGCTCCACGCTAAGCCCGATCGGCAACCCACAAAACCTGCTGCTATGGCAGTACGAACACCTGCCCTTTCTGACCTTCGTACGCGTCATGTTCCCGGTCGCCGCCACCATGTTCGTCATGGTCGCCCTGCTTACCTGGTTCTGGCTGCCGCGCGAGCGCATCGAGTTGCATACGCACCTGGCCGAAGAGCAGCCTGTCAGCTCGACACTGGGGCTGTTGTCGATCGTTGCGCTATCGATGATGGTGATGATGATGGAGCACGGCGAAGCCCTGCTCGGCGCAGGCCTGGTGATCCTGCCGTTTCTGATCGAGCGCCAGACTTTCAAGCGCCTGGACTGGCTGCTGCTGGCGACGTTCGCGGTGATCTTTCTCGGCCTGGGTCACCTGGCCGAACTGCCGTTTGTGCAAATGGGTCTTGATCGGCTCAGCCTCGACAAACCGCTGAATCTCTATATCGGCGGCATCGTCGCCTCGCAGCTCATCAGCAACGTGCCCTCGACGGTGTTGCTGCTGAACCATGCCTCGGATGCCATGGCGCTCGCGGTTGCCGTCAACGTCGGCGGCTTTGGTCTGGTGATCGGCTCGCTGGCCAACCTGATCGCCCTGCGCCTGGCAAAACAGCCTCATGCGATGGGGCTGTTTCACAAGGTGTCGATACCGTTTTTATTGGTGTGCGCACCGGTGGTTTATCTGGTCTGGACGGCGCTGCATTAAGAGCGCCCCCTCACCCCAGCCCTCTCCCCCGGCAGAGCCAGGAGAGAGGGAGCAAAAACGCGCGGTGTTGAAGACTTGCCTCAGTCAGTCCCCTCTCCCCTGGCTTTGCCGGGGGAGAGGGTTAGGGTGAGGGGGGCTCTAATAACTCAATCATCGTCATCATCGTGCGGTACGCTCACCTTGCCCGAGATATCGGACTTGTGCACGTCGCCGCTACCCTTCGCACCCAGGCTGAAATCGCCGCGCACATTGCGCACGGTCAGGTCGCCCGAACCGAGCGTATCGGCCCGCACGCTGCCGCCGACACCGACCAGTGTCACATCGCCGGAGCCGATGCTGCCGACTTTGACATCACCCTTGATGTCATGGAATTTCGCGTCGCCCGAACCAACCGAGCCCAGCTCGATACGCCCGATATTGCGCCCATCGATATCACCCGAACCCACGCCGCCGATAAAGGTGTCGTCGATGTCGGTGAGGTGCAGGTCACCCGAACCCACGCGTCCCTTGACCGTGTGCACGCCGCTCACCCAACCATCGCCGGAACCCACATTGATCGATACGGGCATCTTCGCCGGCAACTGGAGATTGATGTCCAGGTCCGTATAGGTGCTACCGAAAAAATTGATGGTCGTATGGTGTCCACCGAGCTCGACGATCAGGCGATCGCCTTCGCGATGCTGGGTGACCGTGAGATCCTCCAGCAGCTTCTGGTCGGATGCGCAGGCACGGCCATTGAGATCGCCGACGGTAGCGCTGTCGCTGCCGGTGACATGCAGGTCGTAGCTATTGACCTCGAGCTGCACCTCCCGCACGCCGGACAAGTCCAGCTTCATCGCGCGGGGCGCCTGGTATTTGCAGTCGTCGTGCGCGTGGGCGGCCAATGGGGCCACCAGCAAGGCGGCAAGAATCAAGCGACGCATGGAGAGGTTCCTTTAAGTGAACGGTTCGAAGACTCAGATGCAACCCGTGGGAAAAAGGTTGCGTCCGCGCCCAGGAACCGTCAACCGCCAGCAGTCATGGCCCGGCTTTAAGAGCGCTCCAGCACCTTCACCCGCTGCCACAGCGCCTCTTGCCCAGCCAGATCACGCTCGGCCAGGGGCCGGCCTTCACTCTCCGCCAACGCCTCCATCCGCCGAAACCGACGCTCGAACTTGGCATTGGCATGCCGCATCGCCTGCGAAAAATCGACCCCGGCATGGCGGGCCAGATTCGCCGTGACGAATAACACGTCACCGATTTCGTCCTGCAGCCGCCCAACATCCGCGCCATCGGCGAACTCGGCACGCACTTCGTCCAGTTCCTCGGCCAGCTTGTCCAGCACCGGCGCTGCGTTCGGCCAGTCGAACCCGACTTTGGCCGCGCGTTGCTGCAGCTTCGTGGCGCGCTTCCATTCCGGCAGTCCATGCGACACGCCGGCCAGCACGCTGGTGTCGTCGACGCCGTCACCCTTGGCGGCGCGTTCGGCACGCTTGATGTCTTCCCAACCCTGTTTCTGCGCCTCGATATCGTCGTAGCTGGCATCGCCAAACACGTGTGGATGCCGACGCAGCATCTTGTCGCTGATCGCGTGCGCCACATCGTCGAAGTCGAACAGCCCTGCCTCCTTGGCCATCTGCGCATGAAAAACGACCTGCAGAAGAAGATCGCCGAGTTCATCGCGAAGGTCGTGCCAGTCCTGCCGGTCGATCGCATCGGCTACTTCGTAGGCCTCTTCGATCGTATAGGGCGCGATGGTGGCAAAGTTTTGTTTCACGTCCCAAGGGCAACCCCGCTCGGGGTCGCGCAGGCGCGTCATGATGTCGAGAAGATCGTTCAGGGTGTGACGCGACATAGTCCGAAAACCTCGAAAACGAGCCAAATTTTGTGAATGCCTTGCTTTGAATGGTCGCGACTGAAGTCGCTCCTACAAGCTAGCAGTGCCCGGCTAGTTTGTAGGAGCGACTTCAGTCACGACCAGCCGTAACGATCACAAATCCAATGCCAGCAAGCGCCCGCGCCAATCGATACTCGTATCGCCCACGGCAATGAATTCCGGATTGAGCAGCGACTCCCCGCGGTTGTAGCGAAAAGGCTCGCCACGCAAATCCAGCACCGCGCCGCCGGCTTCTTCCAGCACGCACTGCGCCGCAGCGGTGTCCCACTCGCTGGTGGGCCCGCGACGCAAATAGACGTCCGCTTCACCACGGGCAATCACGCAGAACTTCAACGACGATCCCAGCGGATGCGAGGTGTACTCGTCACCCAGCAAGGCCTGCAACATCGATACCACACTAGCACCATGCGAACGGCTGCCGGCCACGGTCGGCGGCTGCGCCAGGTCGCGTGTACCGATGCGCTGCCAGGCACCGCCCGGTGTTTTCTGCAACCAGGCACCTTCGCCGCGCCGTGCGACGTAAAGCTCGCCGGTTACCGGCGCCAGCACCACGCCAAGCACGGATTCATGGTTGTCGATCAGCGCGATGTTGACCGTGAACTCGCCGTTGCGCTTGACGAACTCGCGCGTGCCATCGAGCGGATCGACCAGCCAATAGCGCGTCCACTCCTTTCGTTCGCTCCAGGCGGCTGCATGTGCCTCTTCGGACACCACCGGCAGTCGCGGTTCCAGATCGTCCAGGCCAGCCACGATCACTTCCTGCGCGGCCAGATCGGCCGCCGTGACCGGCGAGCGATCGGATTTCTGCACCACGTCGAAGTCGCTGCGATAAACCGTGAGGATGGCTTCGCCGGCCGCGCGGGCGATGTCGCCCACGCGTTGCAGCAAGGGGGAAAGTTCAGCGCTCACGTGGGACGAAAGCGGCCGGCGAGGAACTCGCGCGCCATGAACAGGGCGGCGATGGAACGCCCTTCGGTGACATCGTCGCGTGCGACCAGGTGGTGCAGTTCGGACATCTTCCACGGCACCACTTCGAGCTCTTCCGGTTCGTCGCCTTGCAGGCGCTCCGGGTAGAGATCCTGCGCCAGCACCACATGCGCCATGTGCGTCATATACGACGGCGACAGGGACAGGCTATGTAGCGGGGTCAACTTGCGTGCGCCAAAACCAATCTCTTCCTTGAGCTCGCGATCGGCACCTTCCAGCGCGGTTTCGCCATGATCGAGCCGCCCTTTCGGCAGGCATAGCTCGTAGCGACCGACGCCGGCGCCGTACTCGCGTACCAGCAGCACGGTTTCATCGTCCTGCATCGGCACGATGATCACCGCGCCTGTGCCGCTGCCCTTCAGGCGCTCGTAGGTGCGGCGTTCGCCGTTGGAGAATTCCAGATCCAGTTGCTCGACGTGCAGGAAGCTGCTGCCGTGCACGTCGCGGGTGGCATGGATGATCGGTGGTTTGCGCATCGGGCGATTGTAACCCGCCTCAGGCCCGGGCTCGCGGCATCACCGGCGGGCGCCCGGCAAAGACGGCCCAGATCAGCAGGGCATAGGCCACGGCATGCAGCACGCCGGCCACCGCGCTCCATACGCCAATCATCTGCAGGGAGGCGTAGCGCGTCTCGGAGGGCAGCTGCGGCACATAGACGCCGTAAAGCCATACGTTGACGAAGGCCAGCAGCAGATTCACCACGCTGGCAATCATCAGCAACATCGCGGCACGAGGTGCCCGTTGCCAGCCGATGGCCGCGACGATAATGCCGGCAAAGGACGCGGCAATCGCCGGGCTATTGCCCAGCAGCAACCCGGCAAAGGCCGGAAAACTCCCCATACTTCCCATTATTCAAACTCCCTGAGTGACATGACGTAATCGTTGCAACGAAAGAGCATGCATCGCGGCCGTGCCGGCCAGGACACTGCGCGTATCCAGATTCAGCGCCTGCCCTTCCAGATCGGTAAACACGCCGCCGGCTTCGCGCACGATCACCGCCAGCGCCGCGACGTCGAGAATATTCACATCCGACTCGATCACCAGATCCAGTCCGCCGCGGGCGAGCAGATGGTAGTGGCAGAAATCGCCATAGCCGCGAATGCGGTTGGCCTCGGCCACTAGGCTACCCAATACGTTCCAGCGTCCATCCGCCGTCAGCGACTTGATGTTGCCGAAGGAAATCGAGGCCTTGGCCAGCTCGGCCGTCTCGGCGACCTGGACGCGCTCGCCCTCGAACCAGCTCCCGCCACCGGTGCTGGCCCACATCGTCTCGCCATATACCGGCGCGCTGGACACGCCCAGCACCAGCTCGCCCTTGTGCATCAGCGCGATCTGGGTGGAGAAAAACGGCGTACGCCGCACGAAGCTCTTGGTGCCGTCGAGCGGATCGACCAGCCAGAGCCATTCCTGTGTGTCGCCTTCACGGCCGAACTCTTCACCGTAGATATCGGCCTGGGGCAAGGCGGTGCGCAAGATGTCACGAATCGCCAGCTCGGCTTCGCGGTCGGCTACCGTGACGGGCGTGGCGTCGCTTTTCCATTCCACCGACACGCCTTTGCGCCAGTAATGCAGCAGGATATCCGCGGCTGCGGACGCGGCCTGGCGTGCCGCGTCGAGGGCGGTCGAGTAATCCGTCGTGCTCATGATTTTCCCTTTGCCCACTTGGCGAACCCGCCACTTTGTTCCAGATGCAGCGTGCCATCGGACCCCACCGGCCCCAACGAGGCCAGCCAGCGCTGCAGGGCCGGCTGATGCCCGCGCGGCTGCGCCTCCAGGCCGTAACGCCAACCCAGCGCGCTGACGCCGAAACTGCCCGACAGCTGCAGCGGACCCTCCGGGTCTCGTACATCGCCAAACGATCCTTTCAACACCGCGTTATTGACCTGCGCTTCCCAGTGCAGGGTACCGAGTGGCAATGTGCCTTGCGACGTGGCCATGGCGGCGTTTTCCCACTGCCCGGTGCCGCTCAGGCTGATCGGCCATTGCGCCTGGATCAGCGCACTGGTGATATCGACCTCCAGCACGCCCTGAGGCTGCCCCCATGCGAAGGCATGCAGGCCGGCCTCAGTCAGATCGAAGCGCGCGTGAACGTCTTCCCAATGCGTGGTGGTCTCGCTAAGGCGCTCCATATGGCCGCGGAACGTCCAGACCTTGCCCTTGAGATCGACATTTGCGGCGGTGTGACCGAGCAGGGTCAGACGAGACAGCTGCCAATTGAGGCTACCGATGCTGTGCCCATCGGCAGCCAGCACCTGGTCGGCATGCCCATCCCAGATCGAACCAGTTACCCCGTCCAGGCGCAGCCCGTGCAGGCGCGCCTCGATCTGCGGCTGCACCCAGCGGGCCGGCAGAAACCAACCCAGACCCACGACGACCAGTACCACCAGCACCAGGACGACCAGCAACGCACGCAATGGCTTCAAACCAGGGAGCTCCTTGAAAATGACAACTGCGGCAGGACTTGAGCCGCCGCACGGCTACCCCCGATCATAACCGGATGACCAGTCCTCTCCTCAGCAATGCCGCGCTCGCCGAGCGCGATCTTCGTCATCTTTGGCACCCTTGCACCCAAATGCACGACCACCAGACCGTGCCGATGCTACCCATCGTGCGCGGCGAAGGCGCTTGGCTGATCGATGCCGATGGCCGCCGTTACCTGGATGGCATCAGCTCCTGGTGGACCAATATCTTCGGCCACGCCAACCCACGCATCGCCGCCGCCCTGAAAACCCAGCTCGATACGCTGGAACACGTGATCTTTGCCGGCTTTACCCATGAGCCGGCGATCGAGTTGGCCGAGGAGCTGGTGCGCATTACGCCGCCGGGGTTGGACAAGGTGTTCCTGGCTGACAATGGCTCGGCCGCGATCGAAGTCGCCCTGAAGATGAGTTTTCATTATTGGCTCAATCTGGGCCACGGTGAAAAGACGCGCTTTATCGCGCTGAGCGGCAGCTACCACGGCGAGACATTGGGAGCGCTCTCGGTCAGCGATGTGGCGCTTTATCGCAAGACATACGCCCCGTTGTTGCTCACCCCGTTTCTTGCGCCCTCTCCCGATGCCTACGAAGGCGAGCCGGGTGAAAGCGCCGAGCAGACCGCGGAACGTCGCCTGAGTGAATTGCGTAACTTGCTTGAGCAACATGCACATGAAACGTGTGCGGTCATTGTCGAGCCGCTGGTGCAATGTGCCGGTGGCATGCGGATGTATCACCCACGCTACCTGAGTGGCCTGCGTTCGTTGTGCGACGAGTTCCATGTGCATTTCATTGCCGATGAAATCGCTGTTGGCTTTGGTCGCACGGGGCCGTTATTTGCCTGCGAGCAGGCGAGTGTCACGCCCGACTTCATGTGCCTGTCCAAAGGGCTGACTGGCGGCTTCCTGCCGCTTTCGGCCGTACTCACCCATAACGCTGTCTACGAAGCGTTCTATGCCGAGTACAGCGCGGGCAAGGCGTTTTTGCACTCGCACAGCTATACCGGTAATCCGCTTGCCTGCCGTGCCGCACTGGCTACGCTGCAGATATTCCGCGACGAGCCGGTGCTGGCGCGTAACCGCGATTTGGCCGCCCATCTGGCCCAACGTCTGGCGCCGTTGCGCGATCATCCGCATGTCGCCGATGTGCGGCAGACCGGCATGATTGCTGCGGTGGAACTGGTGCGAGACAAACTCACGCGCGCGCCTTTCCCTGCAGACGAACGCCGTGGGCTTAGGGTTTATCTGCATGGATTGGAACATGGCGCGTTGTTGCGCCCATTGGGCAACGTTGTTTACTTCATGCCGCCGTATGTCGTAACGGAGAGCGAGATTGATTTTCTTGTTGACGTTGCCACTGCGGGCATTGAAAAAGCAGTGCGCTAGAACGCTTCAAAAACCTCGCTCCCTCTCCCCTGGCTCTGCCGGGGGAGAGGGCCGGGGTGAGGGGGCGCCGGGTGCTCGCCGAACCCTGACCTACCGCCCACGCACCGTAATACTCGGATCCAGCTTCTGCAGCGCCGGCCCAAGCTGCGTCTCGCCGGTCTGGCGAATATCTTCCTGACCATAACTACGGCCAGCCACCGGCAAACACTTGCCCTGCTTGGCCTTGATCAAACTACCGGTATCGCGAATGCAATTGCGATCTCCCGGCTTGACGACCTGTTTGTCCGTTGAAGGGGCCTGCACAGCAGGATCGGCGGCCTGGGCGTACGCCGCGCCCGCGCTCAGCACAGCGGCCAGCGCGAAGGAAACAAGGGAAAGCTTGGACATGACAAGGCACCTCCTGGGCGCACCTGAAACGTGGGGACGAGTGGATGCTCCTGCGTATATAACGTTGGGGCAAGGTTTCGGTTCACCAAGCGCCACCGACGCTTCAGGTTCGCCGCCGCACGCCATCCGCTATCCTTGCGTTTTTCCACACGATTTCGCTCCATGCGCACCATTCGCATTCATGTCGACCAGCCCCTGAGCAGCGGTACCGAGCTGGCCCTGCCCAGCCAGGCCAGCGAACACGTCGCCCGCGTCCTTCGCCTGACCGCCGGTGACCCGATCACTCTGTTCAACGGCGACGGCAGCGACTACCCCTCGCAGATTGCCAGCGTCGGCAAGCGTGAGGTCATCGTCCAGGTACAGGCTCAACAGCCATTGCAAAACGAGTCCCCTCTGCGGCTCACCCTGGCCCAAGGCGTGGCACGCGGTGAAAAGATGGACCTGATCGTGCAGAAGGCGACCGAGCTCGGCGTGGCGCGGATTGTTCCCCTCCTCACCGAACGTTCGGAAGTGAAACTGGACGCGTCCCGCACAGAAAAGCGTGTGGCCCATTGGCAAGCGGTCGCTGCCAGCGCATGCGAACAGAGCGGCCGTGCGCGTTTGCCGGAGATCACGGCGCCACAGCCCTTGGAAGCCTGGGTGCGAGAACTCCCTGCCGATGACATGGTCCGCCTGGCTCTACTGCCCGAGGGCAGCGTCAAGGCAAACCAGCTCAGGTTTTCACCCACCGGCGGCGTGCTTGTCGTCGGCCCGGAAGGCGGCCTGGGCGAACGGGATGTGAGCGCGCTGAATGGAGCCGGCTTTCGCGGGCTGGTGCTAGGGCCGCGCATCCTGCGCACCGAAACGGCCGGACTTGCCGCACTCGCCGCGCTACAGGCGTTATACGGCGACCTTTAATCCAGCCAAGTCGACACCCCTATAAATAACTACCGCTGCGGACATAACCGTCCATTGCTGGCGCGATGGACCAACCGGCCATTATTGCCATTAATCGGCCCGATCATTAACCCGGCGCTGGCTGGACACATAAAAAATCACCGCGACTTAATGTTTTAGATAGCAAAATCGGAAGACAACTCATTAGCACCCTCACCGTTCCGACGCCACGGAGCTATGGATATGCTATTGCATGGCCTCGTTTTTACGTTGGTCTCAGTTCTAGCCGCCTCCGTCGCCCTCGCCTATATACGTTACCTCCATACACGGCATTACCCTCCGGAATTGCGGGCTCCGGACAAAATCCATGGCTTCGCATACACGCCTTTCCGCCCTGGGCAGGCGCCGGAAAAGAGTTACCCCTCGCTTGATGAAATACGCCAGGACCTGGCCATCATCAGCCAATTAAGCAATCGTGTCCGCACTTATTCAGTCGATGGCAGTCAAGCCGATATTCCGATGCTAGCCGCCGAATTCGGCATGGAGGTCATTCTGGGCGTATGGATCGGCACGGATCTGGCAATCAATGACCGTGAAGTAGAACGCGCGATTGAGGTCATTCGCAGCTCACCGAACGTCAAAGGCGTCCTGGTCGGCAACGAAACTCTTTTCCGGCACGATGTTACCGAAGAACAGCTCATTGCCTATATCGTCCGAATCCGTACCTCCGTCGATGTACCCATCTCCGCCTCCGAACAGTGGCATATATGGGAAGAGCACCCGATCCTGGCCAAGCATGTCGACATGATCTCGACTCATATTCTGCCCTATTGGGAATCGGCTCTCTATAACGATAGCCTCCATCTTGTCCTCGATCGCATCGTGCACCTCGAACGCCTATACCCGGGCAAGCCGGTGGTGCTTGGCGAGGTGGGATGGCCCAGCCAAGGCCGCCATCCCGGTAACGGCAGTATTACCGCCCCCGGTCATCAGGCGGTGCATATTCGTATGCTGGTCGAGCAGCTTAATCGCGTCGGACGCAGCTACTTCGTCATGGAAGCATTCGATCAGCGCTGGAAAACCGAAGAAGGGGAAATAGGCCAGCACTGGGGTGTCTTCGATGCGAAACGCCAACCGAAATTCGCGTTCACCGGCCCGGTCGTTATCAAACTGCAATGGCGCGGCCTGTTCTACAAGCTTATCGATGGTTCGCGATTATCGGCCGCAGAATGGTTCATGCTCGGCGCGGTGGCGATCCTCGCCGCTTGCGCCTTGATTGCATTCGGCTATGCGCGCACTGATCAATATGGCAGCGTGTTTGGGGCGGCCCTGAGCCTTACCTGGGTACTTCAGCTATTTCTCGGCTTGATCACCGAGATGCACGAATTGGCTGAGCAGGCCTGGACACCGGAGCGACGACGCATGTTTCTGCCATGGCGGGCGCCCATCGGCCATTTCCCCAAGGTATGCATCCACGTGCCTTGCTATAACGAGCCCCCGGAGATGGTCAAGCAGACACTCAATGCGCTGGCCCATCTGGACTACAGGGATTACGAAGTGATGGTGATCGACAACAATACCGTCGATCCAGCCATCTGGCAGCCCATCCAGGCCCATGTGGCAACGCTGGGCCCGCGCTTTCATTTCTTTCACGTCGCACCACTGGAAGGCTACAAGAGCGGCGCCCTGAATTATCTGCTCGATCGTACGGGAATCGACGTACATGTCGTGGCCATCATCGACTCCGACTACATCGTGGACCGCCAGTGGCTCAAGCACCTCGTACCGCATTTCATCGACCCGACAATCGCAGTCATCCAGGCACCCCAGGATTATCGTGACAGCGAGGAGAGTTCATTCAAGGACTTCTGCTTTTCCGAGTACCAGGGTTTCTTCAACGTGGGAATGATCCTGCGCAACGACCACAACGCGATCATCCAGCATGGCACGATGACCATGATTCGCCGCGAGGTGCTGGCGCACCTTCGCTGGGATGAAAGCTGTATCTGCGAAGACGCCGAGTTCGGCTTGCGCGTCGTGGAGCACGGGCATGCGACCGCCTACGTGCATCGCAGCTACGGCAAGGGCTTGATTCCCGATTCCTTTGCCGCGTTCAAAAAGCAACGCTACCGCTGGGCATATGGCGCCATGCAAATCATCAAGCAACATGCGCGCAGCCTGCTGCTGGGGCGCGGCACGAAGCTCAACATCCGCCAACGTTATCACTTCGTTGTGGGCTGGCTTCCCTGGGTGTTCGAAAGCATGAACCTCTTCTGGACCATCTTCACCCTGCTCTGGTCGCTGGCCATGCTAGCTACTTCACAAGTAGCAGCATTACCCTGGATATTTACACTGACACCCATCATGGTATTGCTCAGTCGGGCCAGCAAGATGATGCACCTGAGACGTCGTCTACCGGAGGACAAGTTCAAGGACGCCATCCGATCCGTTACCGCGGGCAGTGCCGTCTACCACACGATCGCCAAGGCCGTGTTCTTCGGTCTCGTCACCCGACGCATCCCCTTCACCCGTACGCCAAAAAACATCGAACGCCCCAGACTCTGGCATGCCCTGGTCGAAGCGCGCGAAGAGCTCACTATCTTGTTGCTGCTATGGAGCGGCGCAATTGCCATTGGCATAACGCATGACCTTCGCTCATTGGATAACGCCTGCTGGATAGCCATGCTGCTGGCGCAGTCCGTGCCGTACCAGGCATCGCTGCTCATGGCCGTGCTATCCGCCAGACCGAAACCTGCGATTGTCATGACGCCAGACATGGAGCAGCAACGGAGCGACGCATGAATGATACCTACGCACCTAAACCCTTGTAGGAGCGACGTCAGTCGCGACGCAACTGCATGAAAGAGACGGCGCCAGCACTGACTCATCAAGGCCTGCTAACTAGCGCATGCTCTCTCAATACCTCCTTGAGCCGCTTTGCGCTCGACGTCCAATTCAGCCTTGAGTTGAATTCAGATAACGAATTATAAAAAAGTGTCGTGTAGTTTTTTGAAAAATCATCATAAATTGACCTTATAAGGCCAGATGTCTTTTCAACATAATCCTCCCTGCTGAACAAATATCCGTTTTCGCCATGTTTGACGATTGTCTTCAGCCCTTCCACATCCGTCCCTATAACCGGCATACCGTAGGAATTTGCTTCGCAAAGCGCTATTCCAAACGGTTCTGAAACGGCAGGATGAACAAGAAAATGGCTGTCACGAAATATCCCGAGCAAAATATCCAGGTCACGCTCATCATTCTTGTTGAGTCGACCCCAATTAATAACATTGGGCACTCCCTCATAATCACTTTCAACCTTGCACCCAACAACATTCAATATGGATTTGATCCCCATCGAGTTCAATTTTTCCGTAAGACGAATTGCGCTAAGCGCGCCCTTCCTCCAGAAATCCATACCAAGAAACATCAGCTTCAAGGTGTCGCTGCTTATTCTTTCTGACAAGATCTTCTCAAGATTATCCGCGGACGGAGGTTCGAAAATGTTTGCCCCAAATGGAATCACTTTAACTTTCGACCGATCAACCCCATAATCCTTCACACAGGCATCTGCAACATAATCCGACGAATACACTAAAATATCGCACTTAGAAAGAACAGCCATATCCCAAAGATAGTGCTCCCTATCCTCCAGTTTAAAATTAGAGAATCTAGCTTCGTCAATATAGGCATGCTGATAGGTATGCCATGTACTATCATGCCAAAACACTATGGGTATATGGTAGTTGTATTTCGGGATGACCCCAGAACCGGAGGCACATAAAATGTAGTCCGCCTCGACATTACTACCAGACAACTTTTCGTTTAATTCATCACCAGTCAACCCCCAACCCTCAAAGACAACTTCAAACTCCATCCTTAAAGCCTTGTACATAAAGTAAAGAGTCCCTGAAAACAAGCTGATATCGTGTGGGCAACCGTCACTGATCAGGACAAGCCTCATAGCCAAATCACTCCTTATGTCAACTTAAAAAATGACTTATCCTTACTTGATCTCGGTGGTCAATAAATGCCTGTATAACGCATTATATGACCCTCTAATCAGTCGTTACGATGTAATAGGAAAATGCGTTAAACGTGAATGAAGGCCAGGTATAGCCTCCGTGAAGCACTTGGAAAGGAGAGCTACGCGGTGACCACAATGTGACCTAATAGTCGGGGGTTAGAATCTGCCATGGCATTTGACTTTAAGTACGACTGGTTCACGCATCGCATCCCGGTGTTCGAGCGATGCCTCGCGCAATTTGTCGGAAAAAAAACGCGCGGCCTTGAGGTGGGAACACTCGAAGGGCGGTCAGCCGCGTGGCTGCTTGAAAACATCCTAACGCACCCGGAGTCCCAGCTCACTTGCATTGATATCGAAGAGCAGCCAAATCTTGCCGGCAACCTCATGGCAACAGGACAAAGCCACAAAGTAGACGTCAAGATCGGCTACTCACGCGACGTCCTGGTACAGCTATCACCCCACTTGTTCGACTTTGCATACATCGACGGCAGCCACTCCACCTGCGACGTACTGGAAGACGCCGTTCTGACTTATCGCCGCATTCGCGTAGGCGGCATCATCGGCTTCGACGACTATCTGTGGAACGATCCGGACTACAACGAGTACGGCACACCTAAGCCAGCCATCGACACCTTCCTGGCAGCCAATGCGCACAAGCTGGAGATCCTCGAGCATGATTATCAGGTATGGGTGCGGAAACTATCCGACTGATGCGCTTTGGCGAGCGGCATCAAGGCGTCTATCGTTCGAGTCCGGTAACACTGAGTCCCACTTCCAGAGTGATGAACTCCCGCCCCAGATTCATCCGCCTATACATCCGATTTCGCAACATCGCGCTGCAGCAGCATCGAATGAGATGCGACACTTGGGATGCCAGCGAGCCAGGAGAACGTTACCGCAACAGCCGCGCCCTTGATGCCGCCAATTGCGGCTGCAAACAGAACAGCCCAAGAAAGCGTCGAAGCCAGGGAGGCGATCAACGCGACCAGAAAAAAGATCGTTGCACCCGTTACAGTGCCAGCAATGCATAGCCCCAACGCCGACACTGCATTCCTGGACCGAGCCATTGAAAAAATGGGATAACCAGCGCACCAGGTAATAACGAGCACGAGAACGAACTCGCCCAGAAATAGCGGCCACAGATCGTCAAATCGAACCCATCGGGCAAGCTCATCGCTTTCAGCGCCTACATGCAACACGATCCACGCGAATATGGCGGTGAGCAGAGGCGATGCGCTAGGTGCGATGCACGCAGCGAGGAAGGTTCTCATGCGGGATCTTCAAGAACCGGAGAGCACGCGCGCTTTATGCCACGCGCATAAGTCATCGAATGAAGCTTCTCGCGATTCAGCGTCCACCCCGCCTTCACCCACGGCTAGTCGACAGTAGACGCAATTGGCAGCATCGGGGTCCAAGACACCCTTCGGCTTCGCCGGCCTCGTCGCATTCTTGGCCACCGTCCCCCGATAGCCTTGTAGAGGCATGACATCCACCCTTGGATTCTTTTTCATGCTACCCCCTGAGCCATTTCGCTAACGAGTCTACCCAAGAAATTTGCGACTAATACATGCCGGAAGCGCGAATCAGTATGAAATTCTCTGCACCAAGAGCTGAAACGGCCCGCTCCCACCCGAGTTCCCGAGATGTAGCCCCTATCGGATAGAGAAGCGGCATTTACTCAAGCTCCAAGAGAGCCTCCCAGTCAACACACACGGACACCTCTGCCCCTTTCCTAGGACTAATCAGAGCAAGTACCAGAGTGAAACAGGCCGTACCTACATCCGTGATACTGATCGCGTACGGATAGGCATCTCGTGCTTCAGCGACAATAGCGGGCGGCGCTGAAAAAACAGAAGCCCCTGATTCCTCGTACGGCACCACGCCTGAGACAAGATCACCCGGCTCACATATGGACGTTACCTGTAGATCCACAGAGCCCGACCTGGATTCGAGTCGATTCAACGCAGAGCTGGCATCCAACTTCTCTTTTCTAGATAACGCTCTAAGAATGTACCGACGCGCGTCCTGAGCCATAAGCTGATCCGGATCCAACTTCGTCAGCGACAGGAGCTTCCAGAGCGTATCTGTATCTGGATCTCTATTTAGCCACCAGTGAAACGCTCCGTTTCGATCGTGTTCCGAGCCGCGCTCGTGACCTGGTTCGTACAGACCAAACTGTCCTTCGAACAGCTCGTCTGGATACAAATTCCACGACAGCCACTCCATAGGAAAGCGCATCAATGTCAAGAATTCTGCTTTTGTCACCTGGGTGACCTCATACGAAAACTCATACTTTCCTAACCGTCGGACCAGTAGGTTTCCAACCTAAGCTCCACCCCAAAACTAGAAAGGTCACGCAGCAGGTCGGCAGAAAGAGTAAAACCTCCACCAAAGGAAGACTGAAACTGCCCACACCACCAATAGACATCGAATCTTTTGGCGTACGCAAGAATGCTTTCTCTCTTTTCAGTCAGCGCCTTCAATGCAGAAGACAATCCCTCTTCCAAGGACCACCATTCGTTGCGACCAAGCTTTTCATTCGAAATTGCGTACGCCCAAAGCCCATCAGTAAAGAAACCGACCTTTCCCTTAGGCTCCCCCGCGTACCTTGTCTGAGATGGAACCAAGCCGAGATCTGACGAGATCTGCTCAGGCTTCACACCCTCTCCCGATATACGAAAGTCTACGGTATAGATACGCTTAGCTGTGTTCATAGGACCTCAGAAGCCGCTAATGCTATTGCATATAAAACACGGGCAACCGCAGCAGTGGCAATGAGGCGCCTTGCTGCGGGAGCCACATCAGGGTGCCGCTCAGGTGAAGCATCAGGGTCCGGTACTTGGGGAACTTCAGGGACGACTTCCGGCTGCTGCTCAGTGGATGTCTCCGGACAAGTCTGAGGGTCACCCCAACAGCGCCCCTCGGTAGGAGAGCCCCGCTTTTTCCACTCATCATGCGCATCACCAAGTTCATCACGCGTAGCATCCGGATCACCACTTTGCTTCCAGCACTGGTGATACCAACGTTGAAACTCTCTATCCGTAAACTCCCACCAGCGATCTTTGGGTGCAAGCCCGAGTGGATCTGTGAACGCCATTGGCCGGCTTAAGGCGTATCCAAATGAACTAACTCCACCTGCCAACCCGATCGGATCGCTCTGCACATAGCGCCCGATCGCAGCCTCATAGCTACGATTGACGTTGTAATGCAACCCACTCTCTGCATCGAAGTACTGGCCTGGAAAGCGTAGGTTATAGACATAACTACCTATCGGCGATTGCTCGCCGAATGGATTGCTCTGATACGCCCACTGCCAAACCGTGTTACCTGCTGAGTCGCTGATAGCACGCGGCGTGCCCAGCCCATCCGCATGGACGTAGTTGATCGTACTCGTCGTTCCGCTATCCACCACTGCGACTGGCAGACCATCCAGCCAAATATAGTCACGATTAGTCGTACCGTACTCACCGGTCAACTGACTAGCCTCGTTATAGGTGAAGCGCTCATTGATGGTTTGTGGTGAGGTGACCGCCTTCGCCACCCGCTCACCCATCGCGTTGTAAACATACGTCGCCACCGTCTGCTGATTACGCTGCACCAGCGTCAATCGGTTGCGATCGTTGTAACCATAGCCCGACGTCTCGCCCGCATTGGCACCACCGATCGTATTGCCATTGAGGTCATAAGTGCGGGCAGCACTACCGATGCTCGTCAGCCAATGCGTGCCGCTCTGATAGCCGTACACACCCGTCGCCAAGCCACCCGCCTTGACCTTGCTTAAGCGATCGCCGGTCTTGCTATAGGTATAAGCCTCAATGGCATTGCCGTTGGCATCATTGACTCCTGCCAAGCGGTATAACGGGTCATATCCGTAAGTTTCAACCGCAGGATTGGCTCCAGATGTGTTTCCTAGCCCGATGATGTTACCCATCACGTCGCGGGCAAAGTGCAGGTTCAACGCCGGACTCGTCAGGTCTGTCAGCTGGTAGTTGGCATCGTAGCTACGGGTAATGATCTGGCCGTTGCCCAGCGTGTAGCTGCTGATCGGGCCGAACGGAAGGTAGCTAATCGCGCTGACCACCGTTTGACTCGCGCCGCCGCTGGGCGTCACCGCCACACCACTGACACGACCGGCACCGTCACGGCTGTACTGTGTGACCGTTTGACTGGGCGTGGTGATGCTGCTCAACCGGTCAGCACCGGTGTAACTGTAACTGGTGGTGTCGACCTGAGCTCCCTGCGCCTGGGTTTTCTTGGTGACGTTGCCATGGTTGTCGTAGCAGTAAGTGGTAGTCACCGCCGTTTCAACGATCCGAGTCAATCGCCCCATCGGGAACGAACCACTGCAGCCGGTAACACCGTCCGCCTCGTCATAGTGATAGGCAATGTTCTGGGAGCTGTCGGGGTAGCTGACCGTGACCGGGCGGTTGATCGCATCGTAGGTGGTCGTGCGAACAATGCCCTTGGCGTCGGTCTGCTGGATGCGGTTACCCGCGGCATCGACCTGGAAGCTGGTGGTGCCGGTATCGGGACTATGCAGCGCCCTGGGGTTACTGAGGCCGTCGTAGTCGTAGGTGGTGCTTAGGCCGCCGGGGTCGGTGACGCCTTCAAGGTTGTCGAGGACATCGTAAGCAAAGGTAGCCTGGGTGTTTTGAGTCGCCGAGTCGGTGCCGTTGTAATTATCCAGCGTGCTGACCAGACGATTGAGGGCGTCGTAACCCTGCTTGCGCTGAATGCCCAAGCCATCGGCCGTATGCACCAGGTTGCCGTTGGCGTCATAGCTGTCGGTATAGCTGGCATTGAAGACGGTATGGCTGAGGCCATCGGTGACACCGGTCAGCTGACCGAGCGTGTTGTAGCTGCGCGACAGCGTACGGCGCAGCGTGTTGCCGCTATCGTAGGTGTCTTCCTTGGTCTTGTTGCCGGCCGCATCCAGTGTGTAATGGATATGATTGCCGGCCGCATCGGTGATGTCGGTCAGGCGGTGGGCGGCATCGTAGGTGTAGCCGATGAACACGCCATCGGCGTCGGTGATCTTGATGACGTTGCCGACGGCATCGTAGTCGATGGTAGTCGTCGCACCACCGATCGCGCGTGTCTTGAGCCAACCGCGCGGGGTGTAGGTCAGATCGGTGATGACGTTGTTGCTGTCTTGCGAGCGAACCAGGCGGCCATTCTTATCGTAAGCCACCATGGTGGCGACATGACCAAGCGCATCGGTGACCTGATAGAGATCACCAGCACGATGGCACGCACCACCTACCGTGCCGCAACCGGATTCGTCGGGGGTCAGGTAGTAGCTGTAATGGGTGATGTCGGAGACATCGGTGCGTGGGCCGTCAACTGTAAGCAACAGGCCCACCAAAGGACACTGCGTGCCATCGACTGAGGTGCAATAGGTAAAGCTTGTCTGTTGCACGCCTGATGGTGCGTTAGGCGCACTACCACAAGCGTAGCTGCCCGCTCCCGAGACATGCGGATCGGACTGGCAACTAGCCAACGTCTGGCCTGTGGCGTTGTATTTCCAGGAGCCGGATTCGACCGTGTTGTTCGCATTGTCGAGGACTGCCCGGCTTAACGGAACGCGCAGCGTACTGTCCCAAGTGAAATTCATGGTCCGCTGACTGGCCTGGCCCTGAGCATCAACTTGCTGGCTTAGGAGACCCAAAGAGGTATAGGTCGTGGCAGTTACGTTTCCATCAAAGTCTGTGTATCCAGATGGGTTCCCGTTAGCGTCATACGTACGCGAATGCCATGATTGGCCGCACAGCGGGCCACAGTACTGATTGACAGTACCCACCTTATTCACACCCTGCGGCGCGGAAAAGCCCATAACAATCGTTACGCCCAACGGGAACTGCACCGACGAGGTACCGTTAGCGCTGTACGTTACCTGTGTGCTCTGGACTCCGCCCGATAGCGACGAGGATATAGCTCGACCAGCGGTGTCGTAAGAGGTCGTCTCGAAGCGCGCTCCAAACTCGTCGATGATGCCGGTGAGGGCACTGAAGAAGTTCTTTCCCGAGGTCAAACTGCTTTCGTTATAGACGTACTGACGTGTTTTTCCATCGGGGTATTGCACGGACGTCAGATTGCCACCATTGTCGTACGTATAGTTAAGAGTGCCGCCATCGGGCAAAGTCACTTGCTGAACGCTGTGATTGGCTGCATAAGTCAGCCCGAGCTGCCGCCCCGTTGGGTCCATGACTGTTATCAGAAGACCTGCCGATGGCGCGATCGTGGTAGGCGTAGAAGTTGTGCTGTACGAAAAGCTCAGTATCAGCCCCGACTCATTACTAATACTTTGGAGCAATCCTGTCGTTCCAAAAGTTTCATAGTGATGCAGTGCGGTCACAAATAATTTGTAAGCCGTTACGCTTCCTTGACTGTCGGTGACCTCGCTTAGAACATCAGTTACATCTGGATCAGTGTTCCAGGCACCTTTTAGTTTGGTGAAGACTTCCTGTTTGCCGTCTGGGCGGTACACCACGATAGACGTGGCGGGGCTCCCAGTAATGACTAATGATTGACTGAAGTTATGGCGCCAATGCGAACCGATGCTTGTGGCACCTACGGGTGCATTGCTGTTGTAGAACCGTCTAAAGACAAGCTTCCCCGCACCGAGGTAATCATCTTCTTGGAGATATGAGTTGCCATTGGAGGGATTTATGGGGTCACCGACCAACATGGAAGACCCAGAAGCGCTACTACTCCCGGAAGAGCGAGTCGCTCCATTGTCATTCTTCGCTACACCGTCATGGCAACCGCAGTCATTGTTGTTCCCGGCAGCTTTTCGCGCCACCTCATTGCCGGGAGCGGCATAGTCAAATTCGTCGCAGCTCGCTAGGAGCCCAAAACAACCGTAGTTGTCACATTCGCCCCTAAAGCAGTGGTGATAGTTGGCAAATATCCATCCCTGGCCGTTGGTGTTGGGGGATACATCCGTGCACGACCCGCCATCTAACGTCCATTGGTTTTGGCTATTCGAGTCGTACCAGCTCGTGGTGGCGCCTGCATTACAAGCCGCCATCGCAGCTGCACGTGTCGGAAACTCTTGATTCGCTGCGTTTGCTTGTGCGCAAACAGCAAACCAAACCAGAAGAAAGGAAAACGTTAGTGCGTAGCAGCGAAATGATAGTTTTGCCAGCCTCAATAAGAACGCTTTCATGCCGCCCCTCATTTGCCTTCCTTTGAAAATTCGCGCTACGGACAGAAGCTTGCACGACATTTAAATTCACTACTAATCAAGAAAGCTCTCGCCCCTCAACCTTGAGCCACCGGACTCTACCCCATCGCCAGAATAACAATAGGTAGATGCAAAGATGTAATCTAGGCTCCCTAAGAGCGAGCGCCCATTTCTTGGGTGTCCCATATCTTCTACCGCGAGGCCGATGCGCGGCATCACCTTATTCAGACCATACCTTGCAGCTGATGCCATACATCGTCCTGAATCGAATTTCTCCAAACACCGCCAAGCAGTATTTGGAAACGCTTATTCAAACGCGCCTCTTGACCAATCCATGGGATCACAACAGCGCCATGCATTGCTAACAATGACTCCAGTGGCCCCGCACCCAAATTGACCAGAACCCACTCATCATCAGTGATGTTGAGCACCTCGATAATAACTTTCCAGCAATCCTCCGGCTGCTCTATTGCTAGCATATTGACGTCAACACCATCGCCACCCAAATCATCCGGATAACCAGACAACTGTAGCGATATCCACTGTTTAGCAACGTTGTTTATTTCATCTTTCGTCATTGGAGATAGTCCTCAAGGCGCTGGTTGCGTGGGAACACCGCGTGCCGCCCAAGCCCACGCATCATCTGGATAATCATGACATCCCTTTGCATCTGCATCTTGCAACAATTTTCTTAGCGATCGCTGCCAGCCCGCAAGCTGCTGCTGGTGCCCGGCCCAAGACATGGTGCCAGTAGGACGGAGATTAAATAGATTGCCTGTCTTTGCGTCCCCACGGAGATCCCAGAATCTCTTCTTAACTACATTCAGAGCCTGCCGTATTTGCTGATATAGCTTCTCGCAATCGTTCCCACCCGGGCACTGATTGGCCGCTGGAGGATGAGGTTGGTCACAGGCGCTAGTTGGCGTCGGGTATAGATACAATGCCACCCCAATGGACACCCGTGCGCACATAGAGCCCAATGAGGGAAGTAGGTCCTCAAATGGAGCAGCATCATTCGCCGGCGGCCCATAGTTCGGAACTGGACCTGTAGATGGAGCTGGGGAAGGCGTAAATGGAGATGGAGATGGAGATGGTAACGCGCTTGGCATAAAGCCAAGGGCATCTGAATAGTTGAGTGCATCATTCCCTGTATACGCATAAGAGCCCATCCCGCCAGCCAATCCTATGGGATCACTCTCTATATACCTACCAGTGGTCGCCTCGTAATCGCGGTTGACGTTGTAATGCAGTCCACTCTCTGCATCAAAGTACTGCCCCGGGAACCGTAGGTTATAGCTATAGCTCCCGATCGGAGGCTGCTCCCCAAACGGATTACTCGTATATGTCCATTGCCAGATCGTGTTACCTACGGCATCGCTGATCGCTCGCGGCGTACCCAGCCCATCCGCATGCACATAGTTGATAGTGCTCGTTGGCACGTTGTCCACTACCGCGATAGGCAAACTGCTTAGCCAAATGTAGTCGCGATTGGTCGTTCCATACTCGCCGATCAACTGACTCGCTTCGTTATAGGCGAAGCGCTCATTGATGGTTTGCGGCGACGTGGCCGCTTTCGCCACTCGCTCACCCATCACGTTGTAAACGTATGTCGCTACCGTCTGCTGGTTGCGCTGTACCAGCGTCAAGCGATTGCGATCGTTGTAGCCATACCCAAGCGTCTCGCCGACGTTGGCACTACCGATCGTATTGCCGTTGAGGTCATACGTCCGCGCAGCACTGCCAATGCTGGTTAACCAGTGCGTGCCACTCTGGTAACCATAGATGCCGGTAGCCAAGCCACCCACCTTGATCTTGCTCAAGCGGTCACCTGTCTTGCCATAGGCATAGGCTTCGATGGCCGCGCCACTGGCATCGTTGACCGCCGTTAGCCGATACAGCGGGTCGTAGCTATACGACTCCATCGGGCCAGCACCACTGCTATTGGCGATGGCTGTGATATTGCCCATTGCATCCCGCGTGAAGTGCAGATTCAACGCCGGACTAGCCAGGTCCGTCAGCTGGTAATTGGTGTCATAGCTACGGGTAATCGTCTGGCCATTCCCCAACGTGTAGCCGCTGATCGGGCCAAACGGCAGATAGCTGACCGTACTGGCTACAGTCTGGCCTGCCGTATTCAGCGGCGTCACCGTGACGCCGCTGACACGACCCACGGCATCGCGGCTGTACTGCGTCACCGTCTGGCTCGGCGAGGTCAGACTGCTTAGGCGATTCGCCAGCGTATAGCCATAGCGGGTCACATCGATCTGACTGCCTTGCACCTGCCGCTTCTGAACCACGTTACCGCGTGCGTCATAGCAGTAGACCGTCGTCACCGCACTTTCGACGATACTGGTCAGGTGACCATGATAGGACGAGCTAGCGCACCCCGTGGCCCCATTCGGCTCATCGTAGTGATAGGCCGCATTGAGACTGCTGTCGCTGTAGCTCATCGCCAGAAGGCGATTGAGCGCATCGTAGCTGTAGGTGCGCGTGATGCCCTTGGCATCGGTGGAACTGATCAGGTTGCCGGCCGCGTCATAGGTGTATGCAGAACTTCCCGTATCTGGGCTATGCAGGCCGGTGCGGTTACCCAGGCCATCGTGGTCATAAACCGTCGCAAGACCGTCCGGATCACTAACCCCTTCAAGGTTGTCGCTGACGTCGTAAGCAAAGGTCGACTGCGTGTTCTGGGTCGCTGTGTCCGTACCGTTGTAGTTATCGATCGTGCTGGTCAGGCGGTTGAGCGCGTCATAGCCTTGCTTACGCTGGATACCCCGGGCATCGGCCGAATGTGTCGGGTGACCTTCGGCATCGTAGCCGTCAGGATAGTTATAGGTCAGCACGGTTCGATTGAGTGCATCGACCACCGTCAACAGCTGACTGAGCGTATTGAAGGTACGCGACACCGTGTACTTGAGCGTACCGGTGGTGTCGAAAATCTCTTCCTTGGTGCGGTTGTCCGCGGCATCCAACGTGTAATGGATACGATTGCCCAAGCCATCAGTGATATCCGTCAGGCGCCGAGCATCGTCATAGGTGTAGTTCATCACTACACCGTCGGCGTCCTGCGTCTGGGTGACATCGCCACTGGCGTTGTAGCTCAGCGTCGTCGTGGCAGGCGTCCCTGTGCTGTCGCGAGTGATCGTCTGCGGCCAGCCCTGCGCGGTATAACTGATCGTCGTAACGACCTGATTGATATCGACGATGCGACCGGGATGGCCGTACATGTCGTAAGTATCAAACGTCGTCACCCCGCCCAGCGCATCTGTCACTGTCGCCAGGTGGCCCTGGGTGTCGTACGTGTAGTGCGTAACGTCGTTTACATCCGTACGTGGGCCATCCAGGGTGTCGATCAGCCCTTGCGCGTTATAAGTGCGTGCCCACACCCGGTCCGATGTATCGGCATGCGCCAAGGCCGCTAACAGGGTCAGACTGATCAAACCCCAACGAAATCCAGTTTTCATGGAACGCTCCCCTGAGTAGCATGCGTGCTGGTCGACAGCAGGCGATTTTGTGTGTCGTAGGTATAGGTGGTGACGCGATCGGCAGTGGTCACCGTTTCAGGCAAGAAACTGGTGCCATGCCAGGTCGTGGTGGTCGTTCTCGCTTGCGCCGTACCTTGCGCCTCAACGCGCTGCGTTTCGCGACCGAGCGTGTCGTAGGTATAGGCCGTGATATGGCCGAGTGCATCCGTCTTGGTCGCGACCTGACCGATGGTGTTGTAGGTATAGCTGGAATTGCTCGCCGGGCAGCCAGCCGCTGGCTCGCCTTCGATCGACGTGATGTGCTTGATCCCCTGGATCACCTGATACCGATAGGTCACGGCATGACCCAAGGCGTTGGTCACCGTCGTCGAACCGTCATCGTTATAGGTCAGCGTGACTTTCTCGGCGCCATTCGCATGCTCGCTGGAGATCGCCCGACCTTGAGCGTCGTAGTGCCACGTCGCATAACGTACGCCGCGCTCATCTGTGATACCGGTCAGGGCCGCTGGATACGCAGTATCTTCGTACAGGTATTGGCGCGACCATTGCTTTGCACCTTGGCTATAGGTCGCACCGGTCAGGAGACGAAAACCGTTGAGGTCTGTGTATGCGTAGGACACCACCAACCCAGCCGAACTAAAACTGGCAGGCTGATTTGCCGGTCCTACGGCAAAGATCAATTGACCACCAAAAGCATCTGTCACTGTTACCGAGGTAATTCCGTACACCAGGCTCTGGGCGAGTCCGCTGGGAAACCTGATTCCGGTCAGTCTACCCTGGGCGTCGAATGTATATGTTGAATTCTCAGAATCAACATACGTCCACACCTGCCCGGCGGAAGATAGTCGACCTAGCTCAGTTGTCTCTGCAACGTAACTGGTTCCCGACAGCTTGAACTGCGATGCCCTTCCGTCATTTTTTGTCAAGTAAACGGTGCTGCTATCGGGAAAAGTTAGGCCGGTCGAATAATTGCTACGCCAAAGACCATCGACGCCATTGTAGTAGCGAGTAAAACTAACCGCACCGGCTTTCAGAGGAGCATAGTCCTCTTCCAGCTGAAACTTGTTTCCGGTAGCTGCGTTTACGGGATTGCCTTGCGCATTCGATGGGGCATTGCAAGTCATGGAGTCATCGGGAAATCCTTCCATCTTCCTAGGCACCAGCGAACCAGGATCTTCGCAGTTACCCAAGGCAGAGTTGTATATTTGCCCATCCGGACATGAGCCTCCATCCCGGATAATCTCCAAAAAAGCAAAACCACCATTTGGATACCATGGAGGAAACACCCCTCGGCATTCCGCACTACTTACCCCGGTTTTTACATATGTGACTGGCTGCCTTAAACCTGTGACGATAACTTGCCCCTGGGGAAGATACGCCATGCAGGCCGCCATAATGCTTGGGTAATCCGGACTCCAGATCGGGACATTGCCCGCTCCGTATCCCGTGACGTACTTCCAGCCGTAGCCTGTAGCATGAGCACCACCAGCCGCCCCCAATAAAGCAGCTGCCAACAGGGGCAAATTAATCAGACTCCAACGAAATCCAGTTTTCATGGAACGCTCCCCTGAGCAGCGTGCGTGCCGGTCGACAGCAGGCGATTTTGTGTGTCGTAGGTATAGGTGGTGACGCGATCGGCAGTGGTCACCGTTTCAGGCAAGAAACTGGTGCCATGCCACGTCGTGGTGGTCGTTCGCGCTTGCGCCGTACCTTGCGCCTCAACGCGCTGCGTTTCGCGACCGAGCGTGTCGTAGGTATAGGCTGTGATATGACCGAGTGCATCCGTCTTGGTCGCGATCTGACCGATGGTGTTGTAGGTATAGCTGGAATTGCTCGCCGGGCAGCCAGCCGCTGGCTCGCCTTCGATCGACGTGATGTGCTTGATGCCTTGGATCACCTGATACCGATAGGTCACGACGTGACCCAAGGCGTTGGTCACCGTCGTCGAACCGTCATCGTTATAGGTCAGCATGACTTTCTCGGCGCCGTTCGCGTGCTCGCTGGAGATCGCTCGGCCCTGCGCGTCATAGTGCCACGTGGCGTAGCGCACGCCACGCTCGTCGATGATGCCCGTTAACCAAGAAGCATTTGTGCCGTCTTCGTATAAATACTTGCGTACGACGGATTTACCCGGCCAAGTGTACGTGACGCTTATAAGATGGGCTGACCACTCGTATTGATAGGTGACGAGCAGATTTCCAGCGGAAAGCTTGATTAGTCGGCCAAAATTGTCGACGGAGTACGTTAGAGAGTTACCTGAGGCGTCCGAAATCGTGGTTGCCGTATTACCCGTAGAATCCATCGCTCCGTAAGCGACCGTTTGAGACAAGCCTTCCGCGCTCGTCCACTTTACAAGCCGACCGCGAGTATCAAAGGACAGCTGCTCGTTATTTAACGAGATATAGAGCCAGCCGCTTGCCAGCTTACTCAGGCTCCCCAGCTCGGTTGCTTCCGGCTTCAACGCACCCGATATCGACGAAAAGACAGACTGTCTACCATCGGAAAACGTTAAAGCAGCTCCAAGCGCACCGGCGTCAACATGAGCTGAGTAGCTTGTAGACCACAATCCGGTTTCACCGTTGTAGTAGCGGGTAAACCGCAGCGGAAATGCTCCCGGCCCGACGTAATCGGCCTCATCTTCAAACTTGTTGCCCGTAGCCGAATTGACAGGGTTTCCCTCGCAGGTGGTCGGCCCGCCAAGCGGATCCCTCGGGAGACCAAGCTGCTTCCGCGGTAAAAAATCGGTAGCATTTTCACATTGACCGAGTGCGACGTTATAGACATCGCCAGCGGGGCAACCGTCTCCGTATCTAGGTATAGGGTACGGCCCTCCCGCGTTGTTTGTAGAGCTTCCCTGTGAATAGCCCACTAACTCGCACATAAAATGCGCTTCGTTGTTCGGCGCATATGCGGGATCCGGATAGGGCGGCTTGTAGGGCCGCGTCAGCTCGACGTAGGCAGTTATATTTTTGTTGTTTGCCACAAAATTGGCGTAGCTAGCCTGACAGGCCGCCTCGGCTGAGGGCAGCGGCCCAGGGTCAGTTTGTCCAGGCCAAACTTGTGCCTTCCAGTAATAGTCTGTGGCGTGGCAGCAAAAGGACGCAAAAGCTAAGAACGACGACACGAAAAATTTAAGTCGATCGAATCCAACAACCATGACTTGAATACCCTAGTTCGATCGACTACTTGTTGAAAGCAATCGATTCTGTGCATCGTAGGTGTAAGTCGTCGTGCGACCAGCCGTGACGACGGATTCAGGTAAAAAAGTGGCACCATGCCAAGTAGTAACTATGGTGCGTGCCTGTGAAGTGCCTTGCGCTTCGACACGTTGTATTTCACGCCCTTGTGCGTCATAGGTATAAGCCGTGACATGACCGAGTGCATCCGTCTTGGTTGCGACTTGACCAACTGTTGTATAGGTGTAGCTCGAATTGCTCGCCGGGCAACCCGCAGCAGGCGCGCCTTCCACCAAGGTAATGTGCTTGATGCCTTGAATCACTTGATAGTGATTGGTCGATGCATGACCCAAGGCGTTTGTTATCGTCGTTGAGCCGTCGCTGTTATAGCTCAGCGTGACTTTTTCTGCGCTATTCGCGTGCTCGCTGGATATCGCGCGGCCTTGATCATCATAGTGCCAGGTCGCGTAGCGTACTCCACGTTCATCAACGATGCCGGTCAGCCAACCATGATTGCGGGTGTCTTCGTACACATAGGTCCGCGTCGCGGACTTGTTCGTCCACGCATAATTGACCTTCGATAGCTCATTGAATCCGTTGTAGCTATATGTGGCCGTCAGTCCAGAAGTCCCCAGGCTCAACGGTCGATGATCCGTGTCCTCCCGGAAGTTTAGCGACCGCCCCTGGGAATCCACCACAGTCACTTTCGTGGATCCGTCAGACAACGCGGTATAGCTCAGGGCCTGCGCTTTTCCGTTCGCCAGCTGCAAGCGCACGAGGCGCCCTTGCGTATCAAAGCTAAGTTGCTCATTGGCCGGCGAGGTATAGACCCATTGAGTCCCGACTTTGCTTAGCTGACCCAACTCTGTCGGTTCCGCAGTTGCCACAGTGCCCACAAGCGCAAAGAGCGATGAACGCCCATCCTCAAAGGTCAGCACTATCGAGCTGCTACCAACATAGATGGACGTGCTGTAACTATGATGCCACTGGCCGTCGACGCCGTTATAGATATGAGCGAACTCAAGCTCACCGCCGGCGTCCTGATAGTCGTTCTCTTCCTGGAACTTGTTGCCCGTGGAACCGTTGATTGGGTTGCCGTGGCAATCATTCGGGCCGCCCAGGATATCTTTAGGAAATCCCAGTTGCTTTCGAGGCAAAAGATCGTCTGGCGATTCGCAAGCACCCGACGCGGAATTGTAAATTTCATCGGACGGGCAACTACTGCCACCGCGGCTAATGAAATCTTGGCCACCTGCGGGCATTCCGGTGGCGGAGGTCGTGTCCTTCAGGTCACATACGAAAAGGGTTTCCCTATAGGCATATGGCGCCCTATAAGGAAGCGGAATACGAGTGGGATTGGCTTGAACATCCCACGTCGTCCACTGCTCGTATGCGGCACGGCAAGCCGCATCTGCCGACGGGAACTGACCAGCCGGACCAGAGTTCGATACCCAATAATAATCTGCACAGTGCGTGGGAAAACACATCGCAGACAGCGCGAGAAACATCGATATGCGCATCCATTCCCCCCATTTCTTCCTGAATGGTAATTCAGCCACCAGGGCAATATCGTGTATCCGATCGCAGACTCCGAATAAATCGGATAGACAAATCCGATGTCGATACTAGAAAAGCATTATTACAATCAGCTTGCTAGCTCCAACATCTCCGCCAACTCCGCCTCAATCCCTTCCAAATCCGGAATCACCGCCACGTCATCGCGCACCAGCACTTCGGCTTTAACTCCTGGCGGCAGCGGCGTGCCGTCGTGAGTCGGAATGATGAGTTCGGCGTTGAGCGTGGTCAGGCGGGGGAAGCCTTGGGTGACTACTGCAATGAATGGCAGCTTGGGGTTGCCGCCTAGTGCTTTGAGCACAGCAACACGAACGCTCAACTCCGAGTCGGCTTCCTGCGCACCAGCAAGCTTGGTAAACGAAATCAACGGCACACGCCAACCACGCCATGCAATGCGACCGAGCACCCACTCAGGCGCGTCATCGACATGCTCAGCCGTGGGCAACGTAATGACTTCCGCAACGGTGGCGTTGGGAAGCAGCAGGCGCAGGTTACCTACGGGGACCAGGACGCAGCGGATTTCGCGCGGCAGCGGTTGTTCGCTCATCGTGGGACTCTCTTAGGCAAATTGTTCGGTGAGGCGTGCTGCCAGTTCTTGCGGCGTGCCGCTGAAACTGACGAGGCGTTCGGCTTCGATGCCGCGGACCATGCCGGCGTAGTGGTCGCCCGGTGCGGATTCGACCCATACCTGGCCGCCGCGGTCGTAGACGGCTTGCGCGCCGGCGACAGCGTCGGTGGCGTTGCCGGCGAAGACGATCGCGATGGCGTCGCGGCCGAATACGCCGGCTGCGGTGGTGAAGCTTGCATCGATGGATGGCTGTTGCGGAGCCGCCCCGTCGACGACGTGCGATTCGATACGGCCATCACGCAGTAGGCGCACTTGCTGGCCGGCGGGCACGAACAGGATTTCGCCCGCGCGCGTGCGGTTATCTCGTCCTGCCACGCGCACAGGCATGGAGGTGTGATCTTTCAAGCGTTGCGCCAAGGCATCGGCGGCATCGAATGCGTGATGCTGGGTGTGAAGCACGGTCAGGCGCAGGCCCTTCGGCAAGGCACGCAGAAACTCGCAAACGGCATCGGTGCTGTCAGCGGAAGCGCCGAGTAGCAGCACGCGTGCGATCGCCGAGTCGAGCTCGCCGAGCATGACTTCGTGGTCTTCGCGCTGCTGTGGAGCGATCGCCGCTTCCATCGACACCAGTTCCAGGCTCAGCCCGGGCTGCAGGTCGTGTTCGTTGTGGTCGCCGGCATCGGGCGCAAGGTAATCGGCAGCGCTGAGTTTCTCGATGCCGAATTCGGCCGACGACGACTTGGCCTGTTCGACCGCTGCGACAGGCGTGTCTTCGTCGATCAACGACCAGGTCGACGACTGCCCGAACGCCGGAGCATCCGCGGTGGCCACCTTGTTTGCGAGCACGGGCGCGAAGTTCTCGTCCAGCGGCGCTAGCGAAAGGTGATCGAGCTGAAATGCGGGGCGCGCGACTGCCGGGGCTTCCGGCGCCTGCGTTGGCTGCTGCTCGATCGCTACTGGCTCGAATTCGGGCTCGTCGAGCGGCGTCGCGGCGAAATCGCCGTCGTGCAACGCCAGCTCATCACCCGCGTCGTAGTTCAGACCGCTGCCGAATTCATCTTCAACGACATGTTGCTCGTCGGCGGCCAGCAAGGCTTCCAGTTCGGCGGCCAGCGTTTCCGAGGCTTCGATCGATTCTTCCGGAATTTCACCGTCGCTGGCGAATTCCAGCGGCGCATCGTCGATGAGCGGCAGATCGTCGGCTACATCTACCACCGTCTCTTCGTGCGCTGGCATTTCGATCGGCGCCTCGATGGGTGCCGTGTCGACGACGTCCTGCACCACCGACAGTACTGGCGCTGGTGCTGCGACGATTTCGGGCTCCGCACTTGCCGATGGCGGCGGCACGAAAGCCGGTGCGTCGGCGGGACGCGGCGGGTCGAGATCGACCAGCGACATGACCTTGGCGGCGAGATGGCGCGCCCAACGCGCACGGTCCCAACCGTCCAGGCCGCGGCTGGCCTGGGCATCGTTGAAGACGACGCGCGGGCGATCCGAATCGATCACGTCATAGAGGTGATCCATGACTTCGACCGCCTGGTCGTCGAGATTGACCACGACGACTTCGGCACCGGAGCCCTGCAAGGCTTCGCGACTGAGTGTGGCAAGCGTGCCTTCGTGCACGATCTGCGCGCCGCGTTCACGCAACGCGTCGCGCAGGTGGCCACCGAGTTCCGCATCGTCGAACAATAGTGCGACCGCTGTTGCCGCCTCACTCATCGATCGACTCCACTGCGGCCATCGCACGCTGTTCCAGCACTTCGTTGATCTGCATCAGCAGCTCGGCTTCCTGATACGGCTTGCCGAGGTAGCGATCGACGCCGATGTCGAAGGCACGCTGACGATGCTTATCGCCGGTACGCGAGGTAATCATGATGATCGGCACGTTGCGCAGACGCGGATCGGCCTTCATATGGGTGGCCAGCTCGTAGCCGTCCATACGCGGCATCTCGATATCGAGCAGCATCAGGTCGGGCACGCGGTCATGCAGCTTCTCGACGGCGTCGACGCCGTCCTTCGCGGTGCTGACTTCGTACTCGTGACGCTCCAGCACGCGACCGGTGACCTTGCGCATGGTGATCGAATCGTCGACCACCATGATCAGCGGCTTGGTGCGAATTTCCTCGACCACCGGCGTCTGGATGGCGCTCAGGCCTTCGCTCAGGCGCTGTTCGCGGCGCACGATGCCATGACGCACCAGCGGCGCGAGGTCGAGAATGACCAGCACCGAGCCGTCGCCCATGATGGTAGCGCCGAGAATACCCGGCACCGAGCTGACCTGCGGGCCGACCGACTTGACCACGATTTCGCGCGAGCCGATGACGGCATCGATGCGGATCGCGGCACGCAGGTCACCGGCGCGGGTGAGCAGCAGCGGCAACTGGACTTCGTCCAGCGCGTGATTCGGTACCAGGCCAAGCAGTTCGGAAAGATCGTGGATGCCGTACTGCTCGCCGCCATACTCGAAGGTCGGGTTCGGCTCGGCCATGCGCACGACCAGTTCGGCCGGCGTGATACGGGCAACGCCTTGTACCGAGGTCATCGGGATGGCGAAGTTCGACTCGCCGATGCGCACCAGGATGGCCTGGGTCACCGCGAGCGTGAACGGCAGGCGCAGCACAAAGGTAGTGCCCTTGCCCTGTTGCGAATCGATCGCGAGCGAACCGCCGAGCTGCTTGATCTCGTTGGCGACCACGTCCATGCCGACACCGCGACCGGCCAGCTGGGTGACTTCGCTGGCGGTGGAGAAGCCGGTCTGGGTGATCAGCTGCAGGATCTGGTCATCGCTCGGGTTCGACTCGGCGCGCAGCAAACCGCGCTCCACGCCGCGCTTGCGAATGGCCTCACGATCGAGACCGCGACCGTCGTCGGTCACGCGTACCACCACCTCGGTAGCTTCGCGCGCGACGCGGATGCGTACCGCGCCCTCTTCCGGCTTGCCCGCCTTGCGACGTTCGGCCGGCGTTTCGATGCCGTGCGCAACCGCGTTACGCAGCATGTGTTCGAACGGTGCCTTGATACGGTCGAGCAGGTTGCGATCCATTTCGCCGTGGGCACCTTCCACGTACAGCTGGGCGCCCTTGCCCTGATCTTGTGCGGCCTGGCGCAGCGTGCGGCGCAGGTTCGGCACCATCGTGTCGAACGGCAGCATGCGCGTGCGCAGCAAGCCGTCCTGTAGTTCGGAACTGACGCGCGACTGCTGGATCAGCAGCGTTTCGGCCTGACGGGTCAACTCGTCGAGCATGTTCTGAATCGAGACCAAGTCCGAGACCGACTCGGCCAGCGCACGCGAGTACTGCTGCAGCTGCGAGTAACGGTCGAGCTCGAGCGGATCGAAGACGGACAGGCCGGCCTCGCGATGCTCGCGCTGGAAGCGCGCGATGATCTGTGCTTCGGTTTCGATTTCGAGCATGCGCAGCTGGCTGCGCAGACGTTGCACGGTCTGGTCGAGTTCAACCAGGTTGAAGCGGTAGCCAGCCACCTGCTGTTCGAGGCGCGAACGGTAGATCGCCACCTCGCCGGCATGGTTGACGAGGCTGTCGAGCAGTTCTGCGCGAACGCGGATCTGTTCCTGCGGTCCGCGGTTTTCTTCTTCCTGACCCTCTTCGGGCAGCAGTTCCGGCAGGTCCACGCGCAGCGGCGCGATAGCCGGCGGCGGCACAGCCTCTTCGACGCTGGTCTCGCCCGACAGTTCGAGGAAGCGATCGATCATCGCCTGCGGGTACTCGATCGGACGGCCCTGCGACACGCGCTGCACCAGCAGGTGCAACTGGTCGAAGCCGCCTTCCAGCGCGGAGATCAGCTCGCTCGCTTGCAGCGTGTGCTGGCCGACCGGCCGTTCGAGCAGGGTTTCGATCGCGTGGGTGAGATCGCCCACCGCGAGCATGCCGGCAATGCGTGCACCGCCCTTGAGGGTGTGCAGGTCGCGCTGCAGGCTGGCGACATGCTCGAGCTCGGTCGGCTCGGCACGCCACTGCGCCAGCACACCATCGGCGTGGTCGAGGATCTCGCGACCTTCTTCGATAAAGATCTCAAGCAGATCGGGGTCGATCTGGCCGTAGACCATCGCCGCGTTGCTTTCGTTGGCAGCCGGGACTTCTTCAACGGCCTCTTCAACCGGCGCTTTGACGGCGTGAACTTCTTCGACCGCCGGTTCGGCAAGCGCTTCGACTGCCGGCAGTTCCACCGAAGCTTCAGCAGCGGCGAGGTTCGCTTCGGCCGCTTCGATTTCGCGCAGCAGCTGGGCTTCGGCGTCGGCGTCGATGGCTGGAATGGCCTCGACAACCGGCTCGTCGTGCAGCGCGGCCGGCTGCGTTTCTTCCGTGTGTTGCAGTGCTTCGTGCAGGGAAACCAGTTCGCTGGAATCGGTCAGTGCCGATTCTTCTTCGATCAACGGCAGGTCGGAAACGTCCTGAATCACTTCGGGGACGAAGGTATGCGTAACGTTGTCGGCCGACTCCGCTTCGAGCGGGATATCGGTCAACACCGGTTCGATCTCGACCGGCGCCACGGCAAACGATTCGACATCAGTCGGCGCCTGCTCGTGCGTAGCGGCATCGGTCGAGGGCTCGCTCGCGTCCTCTTCGATCAGGTCGCCGAACAGTGCCGCAAAGTCGTCTTCCTCATCACCATGACCGGTCTTGACGATCGGTGCTGGCGCATCGAGTTCGGCCTCGTTGGCGGCATCGAGCTCGAATGCATCGAGCGCGGCCAGCAGTTCGGCAGCGTAGGCGTTGTGATGTTCGTCTTCCGGCGACGGCGCGGCGGCGGGCGCCTCGGCGGGCGGAGCCGCTTCGCGCGCTTCCGTTTCGTCCTGCTCGATCTCGTCTTCCTGCGGCTCGAACAACACGTGCGCCACTTGGGGCTCGGGCTGGCTATCGCGCAGGTCGACAATGCGTGCGATCAACGCTTCCAGATCCGGCAACTGCGGGTTGGCGTTGTCGAACTGGCCCATCACATAGTCGACCGCGTCGGCACTGCGCGCGAGCAGGCTCACGCCTTCGATCGACAGCGGCTGGCCGGCAGCACGCAGACGCTTAAGCAGGCTTTCCAACGGCGACAGCAACTGCGTCAGCAGCGGGATGTCGACCATCGCGATCGCACCGTGCAGCGTATGCACGGCGCGCAGCAGGCCGTCGTCGACCTTTACTTCGCCGTCGACGCGGTTGATCGTGTTGCGGATGGTCTGCAGGTACTGCGCCACTTCGCTGCGCAGGATTTCCAGCAAGACCGGATCGACCGGCGGCAACACCGGTGCGGCATAGGCTTCGGGAACGGGCTCGAATACCGGCTCGGCCGGCGTGCGCTCGACCTCGGCCAGCGCGGCGGCCGGTACGGCATCGGCGGCCGCATCCAGACGCGGCACGCGACGGCGCACGACGCGACGGACGGTTTCGGTCGGGCCGACGACAAAGTCGCTGATACGCGCGTTTTCGTGGCCACCGGCCAGACGGTCGGCGGTATCCATGATCGCGGCGAGCGGCGCGGTCGGCTGGTGGTCGTCCTTCAGCGCCTGCAGCAATTGCGGCAAGGCATCGATGGCGTGACGCACCAGTTCCTGTACGCCTTCATGCGGCTCGATCGATGCATCGAGCACGCGGTTGAGCATGTTTTCGACCTTCCACCCGAACTCGCCGAGCAGGCTGGCGCCGACCAGGCGGCCCGAGCCCTTGAGGGTGTGGAAGGAGCGGCGGATCGAGGTCAATGCATCGCGCTGCGTGACATCGGACAGCCACTGCTTCTGCGCGGTGTAGAGGTTGTCGATTTCTTCCTGCATTTCCTCCAGGAAGATTTCGCGAATCTCATCATCAATGCCTTCGGTGCTGGCATGGAAGCCGGCGTTGAACGCCAGCGCGCCCGACACGGGCACCTGCTCGAAGATTTCCTCTTCGATTTCCATCCAGTCGGCGTCGTCCGATATCGGCGCGGCGCTGCCACCGAGATGTTCGGTGTCGGCCAGGCGCATGCCGGCGATGTCGTGCTGCGCGGTCGGCAAGGCTTCTTGCGAACCGATAAACAGACGCGTCGGATCCACGCCGTCGGCCAGGCTGACCGTTTCGGACAGATCCGGTTGCCCGGAGAAATCGAGCGTAGTGGCCGCAGGCGTAGCGGCCAGATCCAGCGGCGCTTCCTCGACCGGCGCGCGCGCGGCAGGCGGCGGCCAGTAACCGAGCTTGCTCAGGCTGTGCTCGGCTACGTCGAGAATGTGTTCCAGGCCACCGCGGTGTTCGCGCGCGGCTTCGAGGTAATACTCCAGCGCAGCCAAAGCGTCAGCCAGATGGTCCATCTGCACGCTACTGGGTACGCGACGATCGCTGAGCAACTCGTTGCCGATAAAACGGCCGATGCCTTCGGCCAGTTCAGCCGGCCGCGGCGCGGAAAGCATGCGCAGAGCGCCGGCAACCTCATCCATCAGCGGGCCGCTTTCGGTCAGCTCCTGATGCTGCCAACCCGACTCGACGAAGGCGACGATCGATTCCTTCACCTTGCTGGTGTTGGCGATCGCCTCATGCATCAGGGTGGCAAGGATGTGGCGCGCTTCGCTACGCGGCAGCATGGCCGTATTCGAATCGCTGGCCGACTCGTCTTCGGCGCCAAGGCTTTCGATGTGGTCGTCCAGAGACGCTTCGACGTAAAGCAACGCACCGGCGACATCGAGCAGGATCTCTTCGTCCGGCGCGCGCATACGGTTGGCGATTTCGTCCAGCACGCGGCGCTGTTCGTTGACGACACGGCGCGGCACGCCCAGGGCAAGCATGCCCAGCGTGTCGCCGACGCGTTCGAGGATATCGATCTGGCCAGACAGTTGGGCCGGGTCGGCGTTGGCCTGGCGCAGGAACAGATCCAGCGCTTCCTTGACGCGCAGCAGATCGTCCTTGAGTGCACGCGAGACCGAGTCGAGCAAGGCACGGTTGTGCCCGGACATCGAGCCGCGCGCATGTTCCAGCTCGCTGGCGTCGGGCAGCAAGGCATCGAGCGCATAGGTCTTGGCGAGCAACGCCATCTGCGGCGTGCGCTGCTTGGACTGCGCCACCACGTACAGGAGCTTGCGCGCCAGTTCGTCGGCGTCGCCGCCGCGCATATGGCCTTCGCCCTGTTCGATCAACTGACGAATGCTGCGATCGACCTTGCCGATCAACTGGCGTACTTCGCTCGCCTGCTGCTTGAGCACGCCCTGCTGCAAACCTTCGAGCACACCCGAGGCGATCCACCACAGACGGCGACCGGGAATGCTGTAGCAACGCGCACTGATCGCATCGAGCATCTGGCGCATGCCGGCCAGGCCACCTTCGGACTGGCCACGGAACCACGCCAGCAACTGCTGCTGGAAACGCACGCGCAGCTCGGCGATTTCGCCACGCTTGTGGTCGGCGATTTCCTTGGTGGCCGCGCCCGGCGCTTCCGGCGGCAGCACGGCTTCGAGATTGGGACTGAACAACGCCGATTCGTGCAGCGCCTGCTGGCCACGGCTCGAACGCAGGTCGTTGAGCAACGGCAGCAACACCACCGGTACGTCACGGTGGCCGCTGGACAAACGCTCCAGGTAATCGGGCAGCTGCATCAGGCCGCGCATCAGCGCGGCATAGGCGTCTTCGCGTTGGACAACGTGGTCTTCGAGCAGCGAGATGGCGAGGGTTTCCATCTCCTCGGCGACCATCGCGGCGCCGTAGAGCTCGACCATGCGCAAGGTGCCCTGCACCTGGTGCAGGCTGTCCGCGCATGAGCGCATGACATCGCGGTTGCCCGGGTTGTCGACGTAGGACTCCAGCGCTTCACGCGCGAGCGCCAGCGTCTCGTCAAGCTCGGGCTTGACCCACTGCAGCGTGGTGAAATCGATGTGGTCTTGAAGTCTCATACGCCCATCTCAGCGGCCGCGCTGTAACGCGTCTCGCAACCGTTGAGGTTGCCCCCTGTCATTGAGCCTGCCCGGTATCTCCGAGTAGCCCGCGTTGGCTCTCTGCGCTCGTCCATTGGTGACGCGTGGCGACGCGCCTGACCGTCTGTCAGGTCGAGCCACGCGTCGGCGATGGGCGGGCGCAGAGAGCCAACCCTTCGGGCCAGATCTGTTTGCACGCAATCCTGCGTCATCACTCGGTCGTGTATCGACATACACTCTCTCGCTCTTCCTGGTCTTGCGCGCAAACAGCTTCTGGCGCGGGCCACTCGGAGATATCGGGCAGGCTCATGTCTCAACCCGGCAGCTTGAAGTGAGCCACCGAACGCCGCAGGTCGCTCGCCAGCTGCGCCAGGTAACCGATCGAGTCGGCCGTCTGGCTCGCGCCCTGCGAGGTCTGCGAAGTAATTTCCTGAATCGCGTTCATCGATTGCGAGATGTCCGTCGCGGCGGCCGACTGCTGGCGTGCCGCGGCGGAGATGTTCTGAATCAGCGCGGACAGATCGTGCGACACGCGCTCGATGTCGCCCAGTGCGCTACCGGCGTCCTCGGCCAGGCGGGCACCGGCCACCACTTCGGCGGTGGTCTGTTCCATCGAGTTCACCGCTTCGTTGGTATCGGACTGAATCGTCTGCACCAGCGTTTCGATTCGCTTGGTCGCGCTCGCGGAGCGTTCCGCGAGGCGCTGCACTTCGTCCGCCACCACCGCGAAACCGCGGCCGGCTTCACCCGCCGAGGCCGCCTGGATCGCGGCGTTCAAGGCGAGGATGTTGGTCTGCTCGGCAATGTCGTTAATCAGTTCCACGATCGAACCGATTTCCTGCGAGGACTCACCCAGGCGCTTAATACGCTTGGAGGTTTCCTGGATCTGGTCGCGAATCGAGTCCATGCCCGAGATCGTTTCGCGCACCACTTCGGCGCCACGCGAAGCGATCTGCACTGAGCGCTCGGCCACGTCGGCCGATTCGGCCGAGTCCTTGGACACGCCGTCCATGGAGCTGGCGATCTGGTTGATCAGCGTGGTCGCCGAGCTGATTCGCTGCGCCTGATGCTCGGCCGCGTCGGCCAGATGGCGCGCGGTGGTCTGCGTTTCCTGTGCCGAGGAGGACACCTGCTCGGAGGTCTCGTTGATCGTGGTCACCAGGGTGCGCAACTCGTCGATCGCGTAGTTCACCGAGTCGGCGATCGCGCCGGTAATGTCCTCGGTGACCGTGGTCTTGACCGTCAGGTCACCTTCGGCGAGCGAGCCCATTTCGTCCAGCAGGCGCATGATCGCCTCCTGGTTACGCTGGTTGAGTTCGGTCGACTCGCGGAAGCGGCGGCGCTGGTCGCCGATCTGCTGCACGACGAGCAACACGGCGAAGAGCGCCGCGCCACCGGCGCCGAGCACGCCCCACCACACGTTCGGGAACAGGCGGCGCAGCGGCAGCTTGCCGATCTGGTCGGCCAGTTCGTTCGCGCGCAGCAGCACGTTCTGCGAATCGAGCGAGGCCTGGTTGCCGGCGCGCTTCACGTCGCTCAGGTTGCCGGCCGCGCTGATCAGCTTGTTGACCGGGTCCTGGACGTCGTTCCACTTGCCCTGCATGTCGGTCAGGATCTTGCGGGCGTTGGCATCGCCCATCGAGCGCACGCCGATGTCCGAGTTACCGGCGAGCAGGCCGTTGAGCACGCTGCCGTACAACTGGCCATCGCGGGACAGACCGTCGGCGGCGGGCTGGGAGGCATCGCCGCCCTGCAGCACTTCCTGCACTCGGCGGATCATACGGTCGGCCAGGAGCATCTGGCGGGCCGAGGTATAGGTCTGGTCCGCGCTACCGCCATGCTGCTGCAGGATGTTCACCACCTGCTCCATGGACGAGTTCAGCAGCGGCAGTTCGCGCGAAAGCGTGCTGGCACGCTGGGCCGAATCGAGCACCAGGGCCCGGTTCGAAAGAATCTTGCCGATGTCGCCGTCGAGCTGGCCCCAGGCGGTGCTCAATGCGGACACCGCCCGGCCGGTCGGCGAGGCGTTGTTGTCGGCATAAGCCTGCATGCTGCCTTTGGAGTCGCCCTTGTTCAGGCGCTGCACGGCCGAGTCGATGGAGTTGCGGTTGTTCTCCAGCTCCTTGAACGACTCGACGTTGCCGTCCGCCGCTTCGAGGGCGTACTTGGCCGTCTGCTGCGAAAGCACCTGGATTTGCGTGGTCAGGCCGATCGCTTCGCGATCCTCACCGGCCTTGATGGTGAGCAGGACAAAATCCAGCACGGCAAAGCCGATCATGATCAGCAGCGCGCCGATAATGATGCCGGAATAGTTGCGCTCCCTGCCGACGCCCCCAGTAGTGCTCATGCTCTTCACCTCGCCGTCTACACCGCGCCGGCGCTTTGCGCCGGCGATGTCCGGGGCCGAACCGCCCCTTCGAACCATTCAATCTCCCGGCCGCAACAGGCGCCGGACCCCAAGCTTGTGTGTTGGCCGTCAGGCCGCCGCCTGACGAAAGTCAGGCGCGCGTACCAGCCGATTCATGCTGAACAAGCCCAGCCGCTGCTCGCCGACGCGATCGTCGACGAAACGCGTCAGGCGTGGATCGCTTTCCGGCTCGGCTTCGCGGCGCTGCTCGGCGTCGACGGTGCGCTGCCCGAACACTTCGTCGACCAGCAGGGCCACGCTGCCCGCGCCCTGGCGCACCACCAGCAGGCGGCTGCGCTCGGTGGTCACGGTGCGTTCGCCAAACAGGAAGCGCGCCAGGTCGATCACCGGCACCAGGTTGCCGCGCACGTTGGCGATGCCAAGCAGCCACGTCTGCGTTCCGGGCACCGGGGTCAGCGGCGGCACCGCCAGCAGTTCGTTGATCTCGTCGATGCCGCTGACGAACGAACGGCTGCCGGCGCGGTAACCGATACCACGCCACAGCCCGGGGGCTTCGAGCTTGTCCGACGACTCCAGGGCGTGCGCCAGGGACAGGCGCTCGTAATGGGCGAGGATTTCAAACGGGGTCAGGTTGGCGTTCTGGCTCATCGTTGCCCTCAGGCCGCCGCGCTTGGCAGCAGGTCATGAATGCAGGCCAGAAGTTCCTTCTCGTTAACCGGTTTGGTGATGAACGCGCGCGCGCCCTGGCGCAAGCCCCAGACGCGGTCGGTTTCCATCGATTTGGTGGTGATCATGACGATCGGTACGCCCGAGGTGACCGGGTCACGGGTCAGCGTACGGGTCGCCTGGAAGCCGTTCATGCCGGGCATGATGACGTCCATGATGACCAGGTCGGGAAGCTCGGCGCGGACGCGCTCGATGCCTTCCTCGGCGTTACCGATCGAGTCGACACGATGACCCGCCCGTTCGAGCAGCGTGGTGAACACGCGCACGTCGGTCGGCGAGTCGTCGATGATGAGAATGTGGGCCACAGCTCCCCCTCAGATGCTGTAGTCGCAGGTTTTAAACCGTGCTGACATGTCGATGAATAGCGCCAAGCAGTTCGTCTCGGGTGAACGGCTTGGTCAAATACTGTTCCGCGCCGACGATCCGGCCGCGGGCCTTGTCGAACAACCCGTCCTTCGAGCTCAGCATGATGACCGGGGTGCCGCGGAACTGCGGATTATTCTTGATAAGCGCGCAGGTTTGATAGCCGTCGAGACGCGGCATCATGATGTCCACGAAGATGATCGACGGACGCTGGTCGGAAATCTTGGCCAAAGCCTCGAACCCGTCGACGGCGGTAAGCACGTCGCAGCCTTCCTTCTTCAACAAGGTTTCCGCCGTACGGCGGATCGTCTTGGAGTCATCGATAACCATGACCTTAAGACCGGCCAGGCCATTGCCATTTACGTTCAAGTTCACTTAACCCCCCTGCGACCTGCCCCGGCTCAGGTAAACGCATAGCCGTCAGCCTTGTGGCCGTCGGCTCGATATGGAATACAAAGAATTCCGCAAGAATAATTCCGTAACCCGCTCGTGAGGCGGGCTTTTATGCATTTGCTGTTTACCGCCTTCACTGCCGTGGCGTCAAGCTGCAATTGCTTACACTGCTTCCGAAATCGCGATTCTTGCATCTTCACATTTGCCCGTGGAACCGCCGCCTTGTACGGGAGGCCGACGATCCCCAACCTTGCCGCGCGAGGCCCCCCTCGGCGAACATGGCCGTTTTCACACGTTTCGACTACCGGAGAATGACGATGGCCTTGTCGGTCGCCGTACTCATGGACCCTATTTCGGGCATCAAGACCGTCAAGGACACCACCTTCGCGATGCTGCTGGAAGCCCAGCGGCGTGGCCATAGGCTGCTCTACATGGAGCAGGGCGACCTGTCGATCCGCGATGGCGCCCCCTGGGCCCGCGTGGCCGAGCTGTCGGTCAAGGACGATCCCAAGGCCTGGTTCCAACTGGAAGCGGCCCAGTGGCGCGACCTGCGCGAGATCGACGTGGTGCTGATGCGCAAGGACCCCCCGGTCGACCCGCAATTCATCTACGACACGATGGTGCTGGAGCTGGCCCAAAAGGCCGGCGTGCTGGTGGTGAACGACCCGCAGGCCCTGCGCGACTGCAACGAAAAGCTGTTCGCGCTGCAGTTCCCGCAATGCATCGTGCCCACCCTGGTCTCGCGCGATGCCGGCGAGCTGCGCCGCTTTGCCGCCGAGCACGGCGAGGTGGTGCTCAAGCCGCTGGACGGCATGGGCGGGCGCGGCATCTTTCGGGTCAAGGCCGGCGACAGCAACCTCAACTCGATGCTGGAGACCCTGCTGGCCGGCGGCCCGCATGGCGAAGGGCGGCATTTCACCATCGCCCAGAAGTACATCCCGGAGATCACCTCCGGCGATAAGCGCATCCTGCTGGTCAATGGCGAACCGGTGCCCTACGCGCTCGCGCGCATCCCGCAGGGCAACGAATTTCGCGGCAACCTGGCGGCCGGTGGCCGCGGCGAGGGTGTGCCGCTGTCCGACCGTGACCGCTGGATCGCCGCCGAAGTGGCCCCGGAACTCAAGCGTCGCGGACTGATCTTCGTCGGCCTGGACGTGATCGGCGACTACCTCACCGAGATCAACGTCACATCGCCGACCTGTGTGCGCGAACTGGACGCGCAGTTCGGGCTTAATATTGCCGGCCAGTTGTTCGACGTCATCGAAAGCCTCGGAACCCAAGCTGCGTGAATGCCACCGTTCGCCCCAACAACGGCGCCGACCCGATCGGCGCCACGTTGCTGTTCTCGCTGCTGCTGCACGGCGTGCTGCTGTTGGGCATTACCTTTCACTACGTCAAGGCCAAGCCCAGCCTGCCCACGCTGGATGTGACCTTGGTCGACGTCGCCAACCGCGAGGCACCGGACAAGGCCGATTTCCTGGCCCAGGCCAATAACTCCGGCGGCGGCGAGAGCGACAAGGCCGCCCGCCCCTCGCAGCCCTTCTCCGGCCCGCTACCGACCGAGGCCCAAGGCACCGCGCAGCGCCACGTCGATGCCACCGTGCCGGCGCCACGCGACGCCACCGCCCAACGGCTGGTCACCACCACTGGCAACAGCGCGCAGTCGGTCAACAGCGATACCGGCCAGACCGAGCTGACGCCCGACCAGCCGCAGTCGGCGGCCGAGCTCAAGCAGCAGGAAGAAATGGCCAGGCTGGCTGCCGAGCTGCGCAGCAAGAGCGAGGCCTACGCCAAGCGCCCGAAGAAGAAATTCATTTCGGCCAATACCAAGGAATTCGTCTACGCCGCCTACATGCGCGGCTGGGTGGACCGGGTCGAGCGGCTGGGCAACCTCAACTATCCCAACGAGGCCCGCCAAAAAGGCCTGCATGGCGACCTGGTGCTGACCGTGGGGTTGAACCGCGACGGCAGCATCAAGAGCATCGACGTGATCAAGAGCTCGGGCGAGGCGGTACTCGACGCCTCGGCGCAGCGCATCGTGCGGCTGGCGGCGCCTTTCCCCGCCCTGCCTGCCGACGACAAGGAGCGGGTGGACGAGCTGTACATCACGCGTACGTGGCAGTTCGGGCCGGATAACGTGCTGCGGAATCGGTAGTCCCCGCAGCCTCCCCTTCGCCGGGGCGACGATGAAAACTGAGGTCGCTTGTGGGGAGCGAAACAACATCCTCACTCCCGGAGCACCATCCCGGCTTACAATGGCCCCATGACCTCCCCCAGTCAGCAAACTCTCGCCGGCCATTTCCTGATCGCCATGCCCAGCCTGGCCGATCCGCCCTTCTCTCGCGGCGTGGCCTTTGTCTGCCAGCACGATGAGGACGGCGCGGTGGGTCTGCTGATCAATCAGCTTTCCGAATACCGCCTGGGCGATGTCCTGGCGCAGATGAAACTGGGCTGTTCGGATATCGAACTGGCCGATGCGCCGGTGCTGATCGGTGGCCCCGTGCAGCAGGAGCGCGGCTTTGTGCTCCACCGTGAGCACGGCCATTGGGAATCGAGCTACCGCGTCAATGCCGACTGGTCGGTAACCACTTCGCGCGACATCCTGGTGGCCATGGCTGCCGGCGAAGGTCCGCGTCTGGCCCTGATGGCGCTGGGCTATGCAGGCTGGAGCGCCGGGCAGCTCGAACAGGAATTGAAGGACAACACCTGGCTGACCGTCGAGGCCAGTGAGCGGGTGGTGTTCCATACACCGCTGGAGGAGCGCTGGAGCGCTGCTGCCGGCCTGGTCGGCGTCGACCCGCTGCAATTGCCCGGCTACGCGGGCCACGCATGAGCTGTGCCTTCGGGTTCGACTACGGCAGCCGCTTGATCGGCGTAGCCGTCGGCAACCGGTTGACGGCCAGTGCGCGTGGCATTGCCGCCATCCCCAATCGCGACGGCACGCCCGACTGGGTGCAGCTCGACAGCCTGCGCCAGAGCTGGCTGCCCGACACCCTGGTCGTCGGCCTGCCATTGACGCTCGACGGCGACGAGCAACCCGCCAGCCGCGGCGCGCGCCGCTTCGCCAGTCAGCTGAGCGAACGCTATAACCTGCCGGTGGTGCTGGTGGACGAACGGCACACGTCGCAGGAAGCCGCACGTCGCTTCGCACAGGCTCGCGCTGCCGGTCTGAAGCGAAAACGCGACGCGCAGCAAATCGATGCCGAAGCTGCCGCCGTCATTCTCGAAGGCTGGCTCACCGGCATGACCGAGGCCATCCCCGGCGTTGCCAGTCCATGAGCCCCGCCCATCTTCCTCATTCATATCGATCGATCTCTATGAGCCAACGCCTGCGCCATCTGACCTCGCTGGAAAACATGCCCAGCGCCACCATCGAACGCTTGCTCGATCGCGCCGTCTCGATGCGCGACGCCTGCGCGCACGGCACGCGCAAGCTCGACCTGTTGGCCGGTCGAACGGTGCTGAACCTGTTCTTCGAACCGTCCACGCGCACGCGTACCTCGTTCGAGCTGGCCGCACGGCGCCTTGGCGCGGACGTGATCAATTTCGATATCGGCTTGTCGTCGACCAGCAAGGGCGAAGCGCTGTTCGACACGCTGCATACGCTCGAAGCGATGCATCTGGACACGATCGTGGTGCGCCACAAGATCTCGGGCACGCCGGACGAACTGGTGCGCCACGCCATGAGTGGCGTCGCCGTGATCAATGCCGGCGACGGCAATCGCGCGCATCCGACGCAGGGCCTGCTCGACATGCTGACGATTCGCGAGCATCGGCCGGATTTCCGTCAGTTGAAAGTGGTGATCTGCGGCGACGTAAAACATTCGCGCGTGGCGCGTTCGGACGTGCATGCGCTGCGTGCGCTGGGCGCCAAGGAAATTCGCCTTTGTGGCCCCGCCGGCCTGATGCCCGAAGCGAGCGAATTTCCCGGCTGCACGATCGTCGAGAATTTCGACGAAGCGATCGAAGGCGTGGATGCGGTGATCATGTTGCGCTTGCAGAAGGAGCGCATGGCGTCGACCGATCTGCCTGATGAGGCGGCTTATTTCGAGCGCTTTGGCCTGGACAATCGACGCCTGGCACTGGCCGGCAAAGGGTGCCTGGTGATGCATCCGGGGCCGCTCAATCGCGGGATCGAGATTGCGTCCGAGGTAGCCGATGGGCCGCAGTCGCGCATTCTCGAGCAGGTGGGTAATGGGGTGTTTGTGCGGATGGCTGTTTTGTGTGAGGTGATGGGGCGTTAAGGCTCGCTTCGCATCGCCTCTTGCTTCCCCCTCACCCATAACCCTCTCCCCCGGCAGAGCCAGGGGAGAGGGGACTGACGGAGGCAAGTCTCCAACGTTGCGCGAATTTGCTCCCTCTCCCCTGGCTCTGCCGGGGGAGAGTGCTGGGGTGAGGAGGGGCTCTAGACCCGCTCGATAGCGATCGCAGTAGCTTCACCACCACCAATACAAAGCGACGCCACCCCACGCCGCAATCCATTGCGCTCCAACGCATGCAACAACGTCACGATCAACCGCGCACCCGTCGCACCGATCGGATGTCCAAGCGCACACGCACCGCCATGGATATTGAGGATGTCGTGACCGATGCCCAGCTCGCGCATCGCCGTCATCGCCACGACCGCAAAAGCCTCGTTGATTTCGAACAGGTCGACATCGCCCAGCTTCCAACCGACCTTGTCCAGCAGCTTGCGAATAGCGGGTGCCGGAGCCGTGGTAAACCATTCCGGCGCCTGGCTGTGCGTGGCATGCCCACGAATTTCAGCAAGGATCGGCAACCCTTCCCGTTCGGCGAGCGAACGACGGGTCAATAGCAGCGCCGCCGCACCGTCGGCATTGGCCGAAGAGCTGGCTGCAGTGATCGTGCCGTCCGTGCGAAACGCCGGACGCAGGCTGGGAATCTTCGCCGGATCGACCTTGAGCGGATGTTCGTCACGGGAAGTATCGATGCTGCCGCCACGCGTAGGCACACTGACTGCAACCACCTCGGGATCGAATACGCCCTGCTCTACCGCGTAACGTGCACGCCGCAACGTTTCCATCGCATAGGCGTCCTGGTCCGCGCGACTGAATCCGTACTTGGCAGCCGTCGCCTCACCGAAGTCGCCCATCGGTCGCCCGCCTTCGTAGGCATCCTCCAGCCCGTCGAACATCATGTGATCGAGCGCCTGCTGGTGTCCCGCCCGATACCCCGCGCGGGCCTTGGGCAACAGATACGGCGCGTTGGACATGCTTTCCATGCCACCGGCGAGAATGAAATCCGCGCTCCCCGCCAGCAGCAGGTCGTGCGCCAGCATCGTCGCCTTCATGCCCGAACCGCAGACCTTGTTGACCGTGGTCGCGCCAACGCCGTCGGGCAGGCCCGCGTCTCTTGCGGCCTGCCGTGCCGGCGCCTGGCCAAGGCCGGCCGGCAGTACACAGCCCATGATGGTTTCGCTGACCCGCTCGGCGGCCAGGCCAGAACGCTGTAACGCCGCCGTCAATACGCTCGCGCCCAGCATGGGCGTGGTGAGCGGCGTGAGCTCGCCGAGAAAACGGCCCAGCGGCGTGCGTACGGCCGCGGCAATGACGATCGGATCCTGATGTTGCATGGCGACCTCGAGGGGTGGTCTTGGAAAACTCGCCATATTAGATGATGATTGACATCAATAAAATCAAGCGCGCGTCGTCAAACTGAAAGCAAGCACGATCATCTTTGTTAGCTACACGTTATGACAGCCCGTAAAGCAGGCATAATGCGCAGCGCAACATCATCTTCAAACTAGGGAATCAAGATGCGATCGACGACGCGCTTTTTCGCGCTGGGCTTTGCCGGCGTATTGCTGGCCGCCTGCGCACACAAGGACAAAGATGCTCCGCTGGCCTTCGTGCCCGCCGATACGCCTTATGTCATTGCCAACCTCGATGTACTGGATGACAGCACCCGCGCCGCCTTGTTGAGCCAGGCCGATGCGCAGTTGCCGGGCCAGGTCGCGCAGATGAAAGCGGCTGCCGACGAGATAAAGGATCCGGACAACGCACGTCTGTTCAAGGCCTTTATCGCCGAGATCGACGGCAAGACCGCCGAGGCCTTTGCGCAGAACACCGGACTGGATGTGAAAGGCTACTCGGCGTTCTACGGCCTGGGCCTTTCGCCGGTGGCGCGTATCGAGCTGAGCGACCCGAAGGCATTCGAAGCCTTTGTCGGCCGCCTGGAAACGGCCTATGGCAAAAAGCTCGACACGGCGAGCGTCGGTGGTCAGTCCTACCGTAAGCACGTGTCGACCGAAGCCGGCACCCAGGTCATCCTAGCCGTCGTCGGCAAGCAGGCCGTTGCGGCGTTGTTGCCGGCTGATGCCTCCGAGTCGATGCTGCGTCAGGCGCTGGGCCTGGATCGTCCGGCCAAGAGCCTGCAGGAAGACGGCCGCCTGGAAACCCTGGCCAAGGACAAGGGTTACAAGCCCTATGCCGTCGGCCAACTCGACGTCGCCCGTACCCTGGCACTGGTATCCGGCGGCAAGGACCCGTTCTTCAGCGCGATGTTCAAGGCACACGCGGAAAGCGAAGCGGCCAAGACCGGCGAGCCAGTCGCCAATCAGATGCAGATTCCGCCGACCTGTCAGGCCGACGCGGCACGCATCGCTGCACGCGTACCGTCGATGAGCTTCGGTTACACCACGCTCGACAGCAAGCAGCAGTCGGCGCGCGTGGATCTGGCGCTGGCCGATGACATCGTCAAGGCATTCTCCGGCCTGAAGGTCGGCTTGCCGGGCCTGGGTAGCAGCGGCGACGCACCGTTCGATCTCAGCATCGCGCTGCCGATGAAGGATGTACGCACGTTCTGGTCGGCGCAGGCCGATGCCGTGGCCGCCAAGCCTTTCACCTGCCCCGCACTGCTCGACATGAACGACCAGTTCGCCAAGATCGGTCAGCTGGCTCAGCGTGCTGCGATGCCACCCTTCGGCGACATGCAGGGCCTGCGCATCGTGCTCGATACCTTTGCACCCGATCCGAACGCCACGCTGCCCAAATTCAGCGGCCGCGTGCTGATAGCTTCCAGCAACCCGACCGGCCTGATCGCGATGGGTCAGATGGCCATGCCGGCGCTGGGCCAGCTCAAGCTGACCAACGACGGCAAGCCGGTGGCACTGCCCGCCGACATGACCGCTACGCTCGGCCAACCTGCATGGGTGGCGACAAGCGACAAGGCCCTGGTGCTTGGCATCGGCACCGGTGAAGACAGCAAGCTCGGCGACATGCTCAAGGCATCCGAAGGCGACGCCGGCCGCATGATGCGCATGCATCTGACCGGCGACATGTACCAGACTTGGGTGCAGGCGATGGAAGCCAAGTCCGAACAGCTGGCGCAACTCACCGCCAACATGGGCAAGAGCGACGACGATGCTGCCGACACCGATGCGGTCAAGGAACAGCAGCAGGCTGCCGCACGTTCGAAGGCGCAGTTTGAATCGATGCGTCAACAGGCTGCGCGCGTGAAGGATCTCTCCGGCGAGATGCATGTCGACGAGCACGGCCTGGTGATCACCAACAGCGTTGAACTGAAGTAAGCGACAACGCGATTGCGATACTCGACGGGGCGCTTCGGCGCCCCGTTTTTTTTGGCGGCCGAGCAACTCTCTAAAGCCACCTGATTTTGTAGGAGCGATTTCAATCGCGATCCACAATTACATCACGACCTGTCGCGACTGAAGTCGCTCCTACAAAGATTGCATTCCTGCTGCAACGATGAGCGCAATAGCAAACTTTGTACAACTCAAGCACGCCAATTTCGCATTCCCGCTTTTCGCCTGAACGCAAGCAAGCGATGGGCACATCGCGTTCACTTCCTTCCTGTTGCCATGGGATCACGGTCACTGTCCAGTTCGGCATACCGTCTGTCTTGCAAGACAGCATCTTCCCCAATGCAAGGAGGTCGCCATGTCCTTTTCAATTCGCAAGACTCTGATCGCTGCTGGTTTTATCGCTGCGTTTGGCGCGATTCCGGTCACCCAGGCCGTCGCTCAGGATTCCGGCGCCAGCATGAGCAAGTCGTCGGATAACCAGACCGTGCCCGGCAAAGTCGACGATGCCTGGATCACCACCAAGGTGAAATCCGAATTTGCCGCCAACAAGGCCGTCAAGGCCAGCGATATCTCGGTAAGCACTACTGAGGGCGTGGTCACCTTGAGCGGCACTGTAGCTACCGCCAAGGAAAAGGCACATGCAACCGCGATCGCCAAGAAGATAAAGGGCGTCAAGAGTGTGGACGCCAGCGGCCTGACGGTCAGCGCTTCGCCGGCATCGAGCTAATCGTCGAGCGACTGAAAGCCGGCGATCCGGCCGCCGCGCCAGTGACAACGCAACACCAGAAGGGATCTTAGGATCCCTTCTTTTTTGTCTTTTTTGCGTCGGAAGGCATGCATTAAATCGATATAGAACACCTAAAAAAACATTGGTCGATCCGACAGACATCGCAATTCGTCGGCGATACTCTTTCCACACTGAGCGGCATAGCTGCACTCTCAATGGAGACAAGCCATGGATTGGCGAACATCATTGAGCCTCGCACAGAGGTTCGTCGTACTCTTTTTGTTCGTGACCGCAAATGGTCACGCGGCAACGTTTGCCCTGGAAGCCGGCAGCGTTCTCCTTTACGAGGATGAAGGCAGGGCTGCCTTCAACGTCACCAATACCGGCGACGATCCCATTCTTGTTATTAGCAAGGTCAAAAACTTGAAAGAAGACGACATCGCCGATCGTCTTCTTGTCACCCCGCCCATAACGCGCATCGAGCCGCGTCAGAGTCAGCTTATCCATTACGTGCTTCGAGAAGGCGAAGCGCTGCAGGAAGAACACATGCTGGAAGCCTCGTTCGAGGCCATACCCGTTAAAAAACAAAGCGCCGCGACAATCAATATAAAACAGATCATACCGCTGATGATCTATCCGAAATCCATTGCGACGACGGACGAGCCCTGGCGAGATCTAACCGTCCGCCATGAGGATGGCAGGCTCGAAATACGAAACACAGGCAAACACGTCGTACGTCTACTGCCCAGCCTACAGACTCAACCTCAAGCCGCGGACATCCCCTTGAAGCTGCCTTATCTCATGCCAGGAGAGGTCACAAGCCATCGCTTGTCAGACAAACCAGAACGTATACGTATCACCCCTATGAATAGACGAGGATCCGTACTCACACCCATAACCATCACTGTCAAAAACATCGGCAGCGACTGACCGATGCCGGTCACGCTTGATCAGCGCGATCACCAACGCAAATGCAGCGCATCGAACAACGTCATTCAAACTCAGCGAGGTTTCATCGTGAACAAAAAAATACTAGCTTTAACCGCCTTGATTGCGACAGCCTTCGAATCTCATGCTCAAGTCGCCGATCTTAATGTCATTGGCGTCTTTGGAGACTCTGGCAAATGCTCCGTAGATGTATCAAATGGTGGAACTTACGACCTTGGCACTATCTCGTCTTCACTCGTTAGAAAAAACCAAACCACCCCTCTTCAATCTCAGACTGCCACATGGACGGTGGCATGCGACATATTAACTTACGTCACACTCACAACGGCGGATCTTGAGAGCGCCAGCTCGTCAGAGCTAGGCGATCGGAATTTCGGACTTGGGAATGTAAATAGCACCGGGAAATTGGGCTCCTATACAGTTACAGCAAAAAATCCTGCCGTCGACGGTCAAGATGCGCTCTTTTCCACTTACACCGTTGCTCCCCAAGGTAGCGCGACTGCTCTTCTCAGAAAAGGGGCGCACAGCACCTGGATGCGCTTGGACAATGGAAACCTACCAGCTAGTGGTCGGCAGTTCAAAGTAGACCTTGAAGTAAACCCCAGGCTTGCAACAGAAAGTGAAATGGCGGGACTGCCTCCGGACGGCACACCATTGAAGGGCCATTTGACGCTGACCATTAAGCAAGGCCTATAAGTCAATATCCGCGTGTAGAAAAAAAGCTGGTCACGCACCACCATCAAATTAATCCATCGCCATGATGAACGGAGTCACATGTCGATCAAGATATCTCGAGTTGTTTTTTCGACCGCACTGCTTTCGACCTGCCTCGCAACAAAACCATGCTGCGCGGCTCCCCATGGCGGCCCGGTCGATTTCGATGCGGACCTCCTTCGCGCACGCGGATTTCCCGACGAAATAGCCACTTATTTTCGCGACAAACCACATTTCCTTCCCGGCGTGCAGCCGGTCTTGGTAAGTGTTAATGGCCTACCTCCTCAAAGTTTGGAGTTGAGCTTCAATGAGGAAGGCTTTCCTTGTTTTGACGACCGCCTATGGACGCAACTACGCATACGCGGCGAACACATGCCTGCCGGTTGTCTGACGCCCGGCAGGCCCTCGCAACATCTCCAACTGACACTGGATCCATCCCGCTCGTCTATCGAGCTGCTGGTAGCCGACACGGCATTGCCGCCAAACCACGATGGTTTCGATCGCGGCGGACAGGCGGTTCTACTTAACTACGATGTTCAAGCAACGCAGTCCAAATACCGCTCTCACCACTGGAACTATTTTGATGCCCGACTTGAGCCGGGCATCAACGTAAGCGGGTGGACCCTGCGCGCCAAGGCCTACTATTCGCGTTATCAGGGGACAAGTCGCTATTGGAACGAAGGCGCGTACATCGCCAAAGCCATCGAACCCCTATCCGCAATTTTTCAGGCAGGGCGCTTTACCAGTAGCACCTTCTCATGGGGTGGTCTTCCCCTCACGGGCGTACAGATCGCATCGGATACCGCTCAATCTCAGCAAGGCGCCTCATCCGCGGTAGCGACAGGTGTAGTGCAAACGCAGGCCATTGTCGAAATTCGCCAGCATGGACAACTAAGGTATCGCACCGTCGTGCCTCCCGGACCCTTCTCACTTTCATCCATACCGGGCGTTGTTCCAGGCATCGACATGGAGGTCGCGATCACCGAGGAGAGCGGACATCGGCAATTACTGAGCATCCCTGTACCGCCTGGCGCTGCGTATGTGACGCAAGTGGCTTCGTTTCAGTTCGGCGCGGGTAGATATATGCCCGATTACCGAGCCGGCGGCAGCGATCGTCACGCGCCGATGGTCCTCACCATGGAACGGGGTACACCGCTTACTCCCCGCACCAGTGGATCGCTTGGCCTGCTCTGGTCTGAAGGTTATCGTTCGGCCGCTATTTCCGTGAATACCAGCCACCCCGACAAAGGCCGCAGTGCGGGAGTAAACCTCCGCGCGTCCAAGACACCGTCGTTTGGCGCAGGCGTCGAACTATCGGCCAATGGGTCCTGGGCTCTTACACCGCAGATAGTGGCAAATACATCCGTGCTCGTGCGTTCGCGGCGCTTTGCAACGCCCGAACAAGGTTTATGGCGACTGCCTGGGGTAAGCGCTCAGCGCGCCATTCCTTCATCGTCGCAACGCGCAATGACATCTTCGCTCGCGTGGTTCTCGCCCGGATGGGGTACCTATAGCTATTCGTTATCGCTGAACCAGGCCACCGCGTGGCTTGCTCCCGTCCGCCACGCGTTCACAGCAAGCTGGAAGATGAAGTCGTCCACTTGGAATCTAACGGCTCAACACGATGGAAACCGTTGGCAAACGCTATTCTTGAATGTCGACATCCCGTTGGGAACCGCTCGATGGCAACACAGCGCGCAAGCCAGCGGAAACTATCGTAGTGTCACCGCCAGCTATTCGAATGCGCTCCCGGATAGCCGAGGTAGCTATCGCTTTCAAGCCACGCAAGACAACGCTGGTAGCACACGGCTGGGAGCCTATACATCGCTCAACAATCGTTTCGCCCGATCCAGTGCAAGCTTCTCTGTCGGTCGATCGTCGCGATCTGGAAGTATCCATGCGTCCGGCGGCATGGTATTGGCCGACCGGAATCTACTTTTCTCCCCCTCACCATTGACGGATACGTTTGCCGTTATGCGTTTCCCGGAACTTGCCGGCCTGCGCCTCCGCGGCCCGGGCGGCGCAACGGTGACCAACAAGCATGGATACAGCCTCATTCCCCAGTTGTCGCCTTATCAAACACAAACGGCATATGTCGATGGCAAAAGCATTCCCATAACGTATCGCGTCGCCAGCAGCACCGTAGAGCTCTCCCCTGCGCGCGGCAGTGTTATCCGCCGAACCGTAGATGCGTCCCAGGTCCGTCAACTGATCTTGACCGCATCCATGGCGGACGGTCGGCCCGCACCACAGGGGAGCGCCGTCCTGGACATATCCGGCAAGCTGGTAAGTACCGTCGCAGACAGCGGAAATATCATGCTGACAAACGACCAGATCGGTGCCCGCTTGCAACTCAAGACGAGCGAAGGACACCTCTGCGGATTGGACTACAAAGCCCCTGAGCGATTCGACCCGAATCGCCCTTATGAGGAGTCCAACGCTACCTGTCGTTGAAACCCGGCAGCTCAGCGCTGGTACAAGCCACCACCGAAGTTCTGGCTGTCGCGTGTCTCTTCCAGCTCCACGCCATCGAGACCCTGCGACAGGGTATGTGCATCGCCGCCCTGCGCGAGCTTGATGCGCAGGCGCACTTCGTTGGAGCTGTCGGCGTGACGCAGAGCGTCTTCGTAGGAGATCTCACCGGCGTGATAGAGCTCGACCAGGCTCTGGTCGAAGGTCTTCATGCCCAGGTTGGTCGATTCCTTCATCACTTCCTTGAGCTTGTGGATCTCGCCCTGACGGATGTAATCCTGCACCAGCGGCGTACCCAGCATGACTTCCACCGCCACGCGACGCGCCTTGCCGTCCGGTGTCGGGATCAGCTGCTGCGCGACGATGCCCTTGAGGTTCAGGGACAAGTCCATGAACAACTGCTGGCGGCGATCCTCGGCGAAGAAGTGCAGGATGCGGTCCAGTGCCTGGTTGGCGTTGTTCGCATGCAGCGTGCACAGGCACAGGTGACCGGTTTCGGAGAAGTTGATCGCGTATTCCATGGTTTCACGCGTACGCACTTCGCCGATCATGATCACGTCGGGCGCCTGGCGCAGCGTGTTCTTCAGCGCGTTTTCCCAGTTGTCCGTATCGATGCCGATCTCGCGCTGCGTGATGATGCAGCCCTCGTGCTTGTGCACGTATTCGATCGGGTCTTCGATGGTGATGATGTGGCCGGTGGAGTTCTGGTTGCGGTAGCCGATCATCGAGGCGAGCGAGGTCGACTTACCGGTACCGGTACCGCCGACGAAGATGATGATGCCGCGCTTGGTCATCGCCAGCTGCTTGATCACCGGCGGCAGGGTCAGCTCTTCGATGGTCGGAATCTTCGATTCGATCCGGCGCAGCACCATGCCGACGCAATTGCGCTGGTAGAAGCACGAGACGCGGAAGCGGCCTACGCCCTGCGCCGAGATCGCAAACTGGCACTCGTGAGTCTTTTCGAACTCCTCGCGCTGCGAAGGCGTCATCACGTTGAGCACCATGTCGCGCGACTGCTGCGCCGACAGCGGGCTCTGGGTGATCGGCACCACGCGCCCCTGCACCTTCATCGACGGCGCAATGCCGGCCGTGATGAAAAGGTCCGAGGCCTTCTTGTGGACCATCAGTTTCAGGAACGAGGTGAAGTCGAAATCGCTCATGGCTGAACTCCCGAGTCACAGCTCATTTAAACTGCTCTTTGTTCTTCGCGTAGCTACCGGCCGCCTGACGCGTGACCAGACCGCGCTTGACCAGGTCGAGCAGGTTCTGGTCGAGCGTCTGCATGCCGTATTGCTGGCCGGTCTGGATCGACGAATACATCTGCGCGACCTTGTCCTCGCGGATCAGGTTACGGATCGCCGGAATACCGACCATGATCTCGTGAGCCGCGATACGACCGCCGCCCACTTTCTTCATCAGCGTCTGCGAGATAACCGCGCGTAGCGACTCGGACAGCATCGAGCGGACCATCGGTTTTTCGCCGGCGGGGAACACGTCGATGATGCGGTCGATGGTCTTGGCGGCCGAACTGGTATGCAGCGTGCCGAACACCAAGTGGCCGGTTTCGGCAGCGGTCAGCGCCAGTCGGATGGTTTCCAGGTCGCGCAACTCGCCGACCAGGATGAAGTCGGGATCTTCGCGCAGCGCCGAACGCAATGCCTCGTTGAAGCCGTGCGTATCGCGATGCACTTCGCGCTGGTTGACCAGGCACTTCTGCGAGGTGTGCACGAATTCGATCGGATCCTCGACGGTGAGGATATGGCCGTATTCGTTCTTGTTGATGTGATCGACCATCGCCGCCAGCGTGGTCGACTTGCCCGAGCCGGTCGGGCCGGTCACCAGGATCAGGCCCTGCGGCTGCTCGATCAGTTCGCGGAAGATGCGCGGCGCAGCCAGGTCTTCCAGGGTCAGCACCTCGGAAGGAATGGTACGGAACACCGCACCGGCACCACGGTTCTGGTTGAACGCGTTGACGCGGAAGCGCGCCAGGCCGGGGATTTCGAACGAGAAGTCGCACTCGAAGAATTCTTCGTAGTCGCGGCGCTGCTTGTCCGACATGATGTCGTAGATCAGCGAATGGACCTGCTTGTGCTCCAGCGCCGGAATATTGATGCGGCGCACGTCGCCGTCCACACGGATCATCGGCGGCAGGCCGGCGGACAGGTGCAAGTCCGATGCCTTGTTCTTCACCGAGAAGGCAAGTAGTTCGGCGATATCCATCGGTTCCCCCTAAAACCCTTAAGTCCGGATGTTCTTATCTTTTGGCTACCGAGGGCGCACCTGGACGCGTTAGGCGCTTGCGCACCCGGCCCGGACCGCAGGTTCCCCCCGTGCAGCGGACCCGATACTACTCGTGCCAAGGCCCGCGCCACCAGCCTTATCGGCGGGCCTATGTCCAAAGTGCGAACTACGGTTGATGAAAGGTGCGCAACTAGACCAGATAAGCGATGACGCGACGATGACCGCGGCCACCCCCGGTGCGCTAAGGTAAGCAGGTTCTACAGGTAAGGAAGCGGCATGACACGAATTGCATTTATCGGCGGCGGCAACATGGCCCGCAGCCTGATCGGCGGCCTGCTCAAGACGGGCATCGCCAGTTCCTCCATCAGCGTGGCCGAACCCCGTGCCGACGTGCGTCAGGAACTGGGGCGCGAATTCGGGGTGGCCTGCTTTGCGGAAAATCGCCTGGCCGCTGCCGAAGCCGAGGTGCTGCTGCTGGCGGTCAAGCCGCAAATCATGCCCAGCCTGCATACCGAGCTGCGCGACACCCTGCAACGCCACCGCCCCCTGCTGATTTCGATCGCTGCCGGCGTGCGCGTGGACCAGCTCGAACGCTGGTTTGGCCATGGCCTGCCGATCGTGCGTTGCATGCCCAATACGCCCGCCCTGATCGGCGCCGGCGCGACCGGCCTGTACGCCAACCAGCGGGTCAGCCCACCCCAGCGCGCGCAGGCTCAACACATACTCGACGCCGTTGGCCAGACCCGCTGGATCGACGACGAACGCCTGATGGATACCGTCACCGCGGTCTCCGGCTCCGGTCCGGCCTATTTCTTTGCCCTGGTCGAGGCATTGGAAGACGCCGCGGTCGCCCAGGGCATGCCGCGCGAAACCGCCCGCGCCCTGGCCGCGCAGACCTGCCTTGGCGCCGGCCGCATGATGGTCGAAAGTGGCGAGGACCCTGGGGTATTGCGCCAGCGCGTCACCTCTCCTAATGGCACCACCCAGGCCGCGCTGGAGAGCTTCGCCGCCGACGGCCTGGCGCGCATCACCGCTCGCGCCGTGGCCGCCGCCACCCGTCGTGGCGAGGAAATGGCCACCGCCCTGGACAAGGAGATGGGCGCATGAGCTACCTGATCAGTGCGTTCTCTTTTCTGCTTGAAGTGGTTTTCAGCGCGGCGGCTACCCTGATCGTGCTGCGCCTGCTGGCCGAAGCGAGCCGGGCGGACTTCAACAACCCGCTCAGCCAGTTCATCTACCGCTACACCAATCCGATCCTGTCGCCGATCCGGCGGATCATCCCCAACTGGCGGCGGATCAATACCGCGGCGGTGCTGATCGCCTGGCTACTGATGCTGCTCAAGCGCCTGCTGATCTTCGTGCTGCTCGGCCGCATGCCCGGTATCGCCGGGCTGTTGCTGTTGTCGTTTGCCGACCTGCTCGACTTCATCCTGGTGTTCTACCTGGTGCTGATTTTCGTGTGGTCGCTGATGAGCATGTTCCAGGTCGATCGCTACCACCCGGTCCTGCGCCTGATGAGCAGCCTGGTCGAGCCGATACTGCGCCCGGTGAGGGGCAAACTGGTGGCCGCCGGGCTGGATTTCGGCCCCTGGGTGGTCATGATCGTGCTGGTCCTGCTGCGCCTGCTGGTGGTCGCGCCGCTAACCGGTTACGGTATGCAGCTCGCCCTGGGCATCGGCTCGGTCGGCTGACAATCCTCAAGAGGTCGTTTTGATGTTCGCCATAGCATGGATGGTGTTCACGGGCATGCTTGCCGGCGCGCCGGCGGTAGACAGTTCGGCAGATACGCCGCAAGTGGTTGTCGACGGAACGCTGCGGACGCCCGACGGCACCGAGCGAACCGCAAAGCTCGCCATTACCTGCGCGCCCGGTCAGGGCGGTGCCCTTTCCATGCATTTGCAACTAATGAGCACCGCACGGCTCAATTTCGACCTGGACGTCTACGAGGGTCCGAACACGGCGGCATCGAAGAAGCCCAGCGCGCATCTTTCGGCCGGTTCGCAACAAGCGCCGGCGCTGATCTCGGTGGGCGCTTACGGCAGCCGTGGCCAAGCCCCTTACACATTTACCGTCAGTCAGGCCATGACCGGCCCCGCGCCGGTCGCCAAGAAAGGCAAACGCGCTCCCAAAGGCTCACCAGCCAAGAGCGCCCCGGCGTCGCTGCTACGGGTCGCCGAGGCCCTGGGGATTGCCGGCGGCGAACTGACCTGGACTCAGGACGCCTCCCGCTCTGGCGAAAAGCCGCTGGTCGCGCATTTCGCCCCGGAGACCTGGCAAGCCCAGCAGATCGCCGACGAGATCAAGCCCTGCGTGACGCCCAGCCGCTGATCACGGCATGAATCGCGTCCAGCCCGTCGAACAATGCGGCGGGTCCAGGCTGCAGGATGAGCGGCGATTTGATTTCATGCAGCTCGCCATCGCGCACGGCGGGAATCGCCTCCCAACCGGTGCGGGCCGCGACACGCTCGGGCCGGAAACGCTTGCCGCACCATGAGCCCAGGATGATGTCCGGCGCCTGCTCGATCACCACATCCGGGTTTTCCAGGATGCGATGCTTGGCCAGCGATTCGCCGGCCTGATGCGGAAACACATCGTCGCCACCGGCAATACGCACCAGCTCGGCCACCCAGCGGATACCGGTAATCAGCGGTTCGTCCCATTCCTCGAAATACACCTTGGGACGACGCGGCAATAAAGCGGCCTTGGCCTCGATCTCGGCGATATGCTGCTCGGCCTTGCGCGCATACGCATCGGCCTTCTCCGCCGCGCCCACCATCGCTCCCAAGCGCCGGATATAGGCAAGGATGCCCTCCACGCTGCGATGGTTGCTGATCCAGACCTCGATGCCGGCCTTGATCAGGTCACGCGCGATGTCGGCCTGGATATCGGAAAAACCGATCACCAGGTCCGGTTCGAGTTTGAGAATTTCACCGATCTTTGCGCTGGTAAACGCCGAGACCTTCGGCTTCTCCTTGCGCGCACGGGGTGGCCGCACGGTGAAACCGGAGATACCCGCAATGCGGTGTTCTTCGCCAAGGGCGTAGAGGACTTCGGTGGGCTCTTCGGTGAGGCAGACGATGCGACTAGGGAAGGCGTCGGACACAATGAACCGGCTGGGCGTGGAGGGACTTCCTACTTTCGCACAAGTCCGGCGGGCATTTCAGAAGCGGGAAGCTTTAGGGCAGACATAAGGCTGCACCTCGAAAAACAATCGCTTGTCGACCACCGTGGCTAACGGCTCGCTCGATGCGAATTGGTCGTAGGCAATAAATCCGTGCAATGGCTGCTCCCGAGTGATCGTCCACCTCGTGCAGTTAGAGGGGCAGTAACCAAAGTTCTTAAATTTGGACGGCGATACCGTGTTATGCATGATGACCTTCGCCTGCCCGGTCCAACCACCGAGCTCTCCCCATTGGTCAGGCCATTGTTCAGCGGACAAACAAAGAGGGTGCGGGTCTTCAGATTCCAGCACGAGATCAAATCGAGCCAAGGCGTCGTTCGGCGCAACGCTCATTCGAAACATCGGCGGCACGGAATCTCTTTTCCCTGATTCAGGAGAACATCCGAGCAGACACCATGCCAGCACGAAGATCGCCAACTCATGAATTTTCATTGTGCGAAAAATGGTGGCCTGCTTGAGCCACCCGACCGTGAACACGCGTAGCCCGCTCAATGCCCAAGCACCGTCACCATCACCTTCCGCTGATGCGCGTCACGCCGATGCTCCCACAGATAGATGCCCTGCCAGGTACCCAAGGCCAACTTGCCACCATGAACCGGCACGGTGAGGGTGACACCGGTGAGGATGGCGCGCACATGCGAGGGCATGTCGTCCGGACCTTCGGCGTCGTGTTGGAACAACGGGTCACCGTCGGGCACCGCACGTGCAAACCAGCGCTCCAGATCGTCACGCACGGCCGGGTCGGCGTTTTCGCTGATCAGCAAGGAACAGCTGGTGTGCTGCACGAAGACATTGACGATGCCGGTCTGCACGCCCGAGGCACTGACGACGTCGCCAACCTCGTCGCTGATCTCGACAAAACCACGGCCACGGCTATGGACCGTGAAGCCTTGCTGGGCGACGTGATCGGCTGGCTTGGCGCGTGCGGTCATGGCGGATGGCTCAGGGATAAAGCAGGCGGTGGGTCCAGGTCTGGCCATGGCGGTTCCAACGCACGCGCTCGTGCAGGCGGAACTCGGCGCCGTACCAGAACTCGACCATGTCGGGTTCAACCACATACCCGCCCCAGTGTGGAGGGCGCGTTACGTCGCGGCCCTCGAACTCTTTCTCGTAGTGCGCCACGCGCTGCTCGAACGTCGCCCGCTCAGGCAGGGTCTGCGACTGCAGCGAGGCCCAGGCGCCGATCTGGCTTTGTCGTGCACGGGTAGCAAAGTAGGCGTCCGATTCGGGAGCCTGCAGCTTGCGCGTCACACCTTCGACACGCACCTGCACGCCGTCGCGCAATCGTTTCCAGTGAAAGCAAAGCGCAACCTGCGGATGAGCCGCCAGTTGCTGGCCCTTGTCGCTGTCATAGTTGGTGAAAAAGCGAAAGCCGCGCTCATCGGCGCCTTTCAGCAGTACGATTCGCGAACTGGCGCGACCGTCGCCGTCGACGGTGGCCAGGGTCATGGCGGTGGGTTCACGCTCGCCGGCCGTCTTGGCCTCGTCGAGCAGTTGTAGGAAGGTAGCTAGAATTTCTTGATTCAGCATGACGTTATAAGGACTGGAAACTCTTGATTCGTGGCCGTCTCGCGCCATCATGGCGCGCATGAATATCGATGCTAGCATGCAGAATTCGGCCCTGGCCGAACACCTGCTCGATCAATACGCCGGGCGCATCGCGCGTGCCAGGCGTCCCTACCTGCTGGGCCTGTCCGGCCTGCAAGGCAGCGGCAAGAGCACCCTGGCCCGGGAAATGAAAGCCCAGGCCGAGGCACGCGGCTGGCCGACCGAGGTCCTTTCGCTGGATGACTTCTACTACTCGCGCAGTGAGCGCGAGGTGCTCGCCCATCAGATTCACCCGTTGCTGCGCACCCGCGGCGTGCCGGGCACCCACGAGATCGAGCTGTTGATGTCGGTGCTGGCAGCCCTGCCGCATGCCTCGGACAAACTGCCGGTCAGCTATCCGCGGTTCGACAAGGGTCGCGATACCCGCCTGCCACCGTCACGCTGGCCCAAGGTGACCCGTCCACCCAGGCTGATCATCCTCGAAGGCTGGGCGCTGGGTATTCGACCGCAGTTGCAGTCAGCACTCGAACCGCCGATCAACGCGCTCGAACGCGATGAAGATCCCGACTGCGTCTGGCGTCACTGGGTCAACAAGCAGCTACGCGGCTACCAGCCGTTGTGGCGCAAGCTCGACGCATTGATCGTGCTGCAGGCACCGAACTGGGACATCGTGCGGCAATGGCGCAGCCAGCAGGAAGAAGAACTGCTGGCCCGCCATGCTCCACTGGCCATGGACGCCAAGGCGATGGTGCGCTTTCTCGCCCACTACGAACGCCTGAGCCGCCATGCCCTGGCTACCCTGCCGTCGCTTGCCGATAGCGCGGTGGAGTACGACAACCACCGGCACGTCACCGGCATTACGCACAACTAAGAGTTATCCGGCGACCGGTTCGACCCATACCGCCGTGCCATAGGCGAGCACTTCGGTGACGCCCTCGGCGACATCGTTGGCGTCGTAGCGCATCGCGATCACCGCGTTGGCGCCGTGCTCGGCGGCATGCTGCAGCATCAGCTCGAAGGCTTCTTCGCGAGCTTTTTCGCAAAGCTCGGTATAGATGGTGATGTTGCCGCCGACCAGGGTCTGCAGCGCGGCGCCGAGGTTGCCGATGACGCTGCGCGAACGCACGGTGATGCCACGCACGATGCCGACCGGGCGGACGATGCGAAAACCGGGAATTTCGTTGCTGGTGCTGACCAGGTGGGGCTGGATACGCTGAGGCATGGACGAACGCTCCGTGGGATGTCTTGCGCATCCTATACGGCGGCGGGCTCGCTTCGCATCGCCTCTTGTTCCCCCTCACCCCAACCCTCTCCCCCGGCATAGCCAGGGGAGAGGGAGCAAAGCTTGCCTCAGTCAGGCCCCTCTCCCCTGGCTATGCCGGGGGAGAGGGTTGGGGTGAGGGGGGCTCTTGAAGCAACGCCGCATAACCTTCCCGAGCATCGCCCCACCGAGGAACAAAACCACTTTCCCGCAACCGCGCATTACTCAAACGCTTGCTGCCGACACCCGCCGGTGCGGGCCCTGTCGCGGGCACCGGAACACCCACCTGCCGCGCAAGAAAGTCATAGAGCACATCCAACGGCAGCGGTGTGTCATCCGCGCCCACGTAGAGCGGCAAGACCTCAGCGAGCATAAGCAGATGCATGATCGCATCGGCTGCATCGTCGACATGGATGCGATTGGCCCAATGCGGCACGTCGCGCGGCACGCGTACCTGACCGCTGCGCAAGCGTTCGATCAACTGCATGCGCCCCGGCCCATAGATGCCGGCAAGGCGCAGCACGACCGATGACAACGCCTGATCGGCGAGCCATCGCTCGGCTTCCAGCAACACGCGACCGTTGAAGCTCAACGGATCAGGCGGCGTGGTCTCGCCGATCCACGCACCATCGTGCTCGCCATAGACGGCACTGGAAGAAACAAAGACCACACGCCGGCACACGGCCAGATCCAGCGCACCAAGCAGATTCCGCAAGCCCTCGACGAATACCGCACGATACGCCGCTTCGTCGCGCGCGTCGGGCGCCGGCAGAAACACGATGCGGGTGATACCGGCAGGCAGGCTAGCCAGGCTGGCCGGGTCGGACAAATCGCCCCGCAGCCATCGAAGCGCCCCCTTCCACGCGGGTGGATGGCGGCGCAGGGCCCATACGGACGCACCGCGATCGATAAGCCGCTGGGCTACGCGCTGGCCCAAATCGCCGCAGCCGGCGAGCAGGACGCGTTCGCTGCTAAAGTTCACCTATGAATCCCTCGTGCAATCTCTTTATCGTCGGTCCGACCGGCGCCGGCAAGACGTCGATCGGTCGACGTCTGGCTGCGCATTATGGGCTGCACTTTATCGATCTGGATCAGGAGATCGAGCACCACTGCGGGGTGCCCGTGAGTACCGTGTTCGAAATCGAGGGCGAGGCGGGCTTTCGTCAGCGCGAATCGACCTTGCTGGACGAATGCAGCCAACGACAGGGCGTCTTGCTGGCTACCGGTGGAGGCGCCGTATTGGCCGCCGACAACCGGCGGCATTTGCGCGAGCGCGGTTTTGTGATCTGGCTGCAGGCCAGCGTCGAACAACAGCTCGAACGCCTTGCACGCGACACCAAGCGTCCGTTGCTGGCCGGCGTCGACCGCCGCGAGCGGCTGGAAAACATGTCGCTCGCACGCGTCGATTTTTATCGGGAAGTCGCCGACCTGGCCATCCCCGGCGAGTTCGAAGGCGTGCCCGCGGCGAGCGAGCGCAGCATCGGCCTGATCGACCAGGCCTGGCAGCGACAGGCTCCGCACCACCATGCCGATACCGGCACCTTGAAGACAACCGACGTATGAGTCTCTCCTCCCTTCTTCGCCGCATCGACGTCACCCTGGGCGACCGCAGCTACACCGTGTCCATCGGACCCGGGCAGCTCGACGACACCGCTTATTGGCGTGCCCGCTTGCGTGGGCGCCATGCGCTGGTGATCAGCAATTCCACGGTCGCGCCGCTCTACCTCGAACGCATCGCAAAGGGACTGGATGGCCTGCAATGGTCGTCGTTCCTGCTTGACGACGGCGAAGCGCACAAGAGCTTTGCCAATGTGGGCCGTGCACTCGAAGCGCTGGCGCATCTGGGTGCGACCCGCGATGCCTGCGTCATTGCGCTGGGCGGAGGCGTGGTCGGCGACCTGGCCGGCTTTACGGCTGCCTGCTGGATGCGTGGTATCGACTTTATCCAGATGCCGACCACCTTGCTGGCGATGGTCGACTCTTCGGTCGGCGGCAAGACCGGCGTCAACCTGCCCGCCGGCAAGAACCTGATTGGCGCGTTCCACCAGCCACGCGCCGTCATCGCCGACACCGACACGCTGACCACCCTGCCCGATCGCGAGTACCGCGCCGGTCTGGCCGAAGTGATCAAGGGTGCCGCGATCGGCGATCCCGAGTTCTTCGGCTGGCTCGAACAGCATGCCGATGCGCTGTCCGTGCGCGACACAGCAACACTGATCGACGCGATCGCCCGCAAGGTGGTCTACAAAGCCGGCGTCGTCGCGCGGGATGAAACCGAACAGGGCGAACGCGCCCTGCTCAATCTCGGCCACACGTTCGGCCATGCGCTGGAAACGGCCGGCAACTACACCACGTTGTTGCACGGCGAAGGCGTGGCGGTCGGCATGGTGCTGGCCGCGCGGTTGTCCGAGCGGCTGGGCTTGAGCGAAGCGGCCGATACCGCGAGATTGCAGACCCTGCTCGAACGCACCGGCCTGCCGACCGTGATCCCGCCGGGCATGCAGCCCGATGTGCTGCTGGGCCTGATGCGGCTGGACAAGAAAAACCTCGCCGGCACTCTGCGGTTGATTCTCTGGCGCGGCATCGGGCAGGCGGAGATCGTCAGTGGCGTGGACGAAGCCCAGGTTCTAGCTGTGTTGACCGAGGCCTGTCCCGGTTGAACGGCACAGCACGCCGCACAACCAGCTAAACTCTCGGCCCCATGCGCATCTATATGCAAACCGTGCCCGGCACCGCCGAGGCCCCACGCTATGTCCAGATCGTGCTGGAGCAGGATCTGCTTGGCGGCTGGACGCTTTATCGCGAGACCGGCACCCAGGGTGGCCGCGCCACGCTCAAGCGCGAGCAATATCTCGAACGCGACGAAGCCATCGTCGCCTTCGAAAAAGCACGCGACGCGCAACTCAAGCGCGGTTACCGCGTGATGTTCAGCCAGGGACAAGAAGGCCCCTACGGACGTTGATATGACCGATGCATTGAAGAACGACCGCTTCCTGCGGGCGCTGCGCCGCGAGCCCACCGATACCACACCGATCTGGGTCATGCGCCAGGCTGGCCGCTATCTGCCCGAATACCGCGCCACCCGCGCGCGCGCCGGCAGCTTCATGGCCCTGGCGCAAAATCCCGAACTGGCTTGCGAGGTAACCTTGCAGCCGCTCGAGCGCTTCGAGCTGGATGCGGCCATTCTGTTCTCCGACATCCTGACCATTCCCGACGCGATGGGCCTGGGTCTTTCCTTCGCTACCGGCGAGGGCCCGCAGTTTGCGCATCCCGTGCGCAGCAAGGCCGATATCGACAAGCTGGGCGTACCGGACATGGCCAGCGAGCTGCGCTATGTCATGGATGCGGTCAGCCTGATCCGCCGCGAACTGCATGGCCGGGTTCCGCTGATCGGCTTCTCCGGCAGCCCGTGGACGCTTGCTTGCTACATGGTCGAAGGCGAAGGCTCGCGCGATTTCGCCAGGCTGAAGGGGATGTGCTGGAACGAGCCTCAACTGGCGCACAAACTGCTCGACACCTTGGCCCAGTCGGTCGCCGCGTACTTGTCGGCACAGGCGGCCGCAGGCGCGCAGGCGCTGATGATTTTCGATACCTGGGGCGGCCTGCTTGGCCCGGCTCCGTTCCGTGAGTTCTCGTTGCGTTACATGGCGCAGGTTGTCGACGCATTGAAGGCGGATGCCTCGGCTCGTGACTTGCCGATTATCCTGTTCTCGAAGGGCGCCGGCCACCACCTGTCGACCATGGCCGATACCGGCTGCACCGCGCTCGGTGTGGACTGGACGATCGATCTGGCCGATGCACGCCAGGCCGTCGCCAGCAAAGTCGCGCTGCAAGGCAACCTCGACCCGTCGGTATTGCGCTCCAATCCGGAGACCATCCGCCGCGAAGCGCGCGCCGTGCTCGACAGCTACGGCAACCACCCCGGCCACGTGTTCAACCTTGGCCACGGCATCACGCCGGAAGTCGATCCGGAGCATGTGAAGGTGCTGGTGGACGAAGTGCACGCCTACGGCAAGGTATTGCGAAACGCCTGACCGGACTTGTCTTGCCACGTTTCGCTGCGCATGATCGGCAGGCCAGCGCCCGCTGGCGGGGGAACGACAGGGGGATGTCGAACATGCAGACGGAAAATCCGTACAGCGCGCCCGAGAGTGCGCTGCAAGGCAGCGAGTTGCTCAACAGGACCACGAGCGGCAAATACTTTTTTCGACCGGCTCAAGGGCTGGCGCTGGGCACCTATATCACCGTGGGCGCGCATATCGCCGCGCTGCTCATGAACGCCGCGGTGTTGATCTATGAGCACCACTTGCTCGGTCTGGTACGGGATGGTGCCACTGCCGGTGTGGACGCGCGTTCTTCGCTGGCATCCGGCGACAAGTTGCTAGTGGTCACCAACGGCTTGATCCTGCTTTGCCTGCTGGTCAGCTACGTCGGCGGCGGCATGTGGATCTATCGCGTTGCATGCAACGTACGCGCGCTGGGCGCAGACGATCTGGACGACAGTCCTGGCTGGGCGGTGGGCTGGTACGCGGTACCCTTTGCCAACCTGGTCCGGCCCTTCAGGGCCATGCGGCAGATTTTTCTGGCCAGCGAGAAACCCCATGATTGGGACGACAACAGCAAGCCCGCCTTGATTGTTGTCTGGTGGACGTTGTTTCTGCTCTACAGCTTCGGCGGCTACATCACCGGTCGGCTGACCCAGGGGACCAACATCGAAGACGTCATGAGTCTGCAGTTCTGGCTGGTCACCTATCGCGCCATATGCGTTCTTGCTAGCGCGGCGTTCATCAAGGTCGTCTGGGAAATCACCCGTTTGCAGGCAAAGAGCCATGCGAACCCGGGCAGCGAACGCGTCAACCTCGCCGACAACCCGGTGTTCGCGAACGTCTAGTTCGATACCAGAATCACCAACGCTCCGATCAACAGATAGGGGCGTTGGTGTACTTCATATCCCCAGGGCCATCGTATTTCGACGCACTGCAGCAATCAGGCCTGCGGCGATGAAGCGACCCGGGTCGATCTCGTTCATAAAGCGGCAAAGCCGCACAGCAACAAGCGATCGACGGCGCGGCCCTTCAAGCGTTGCGTCAGGCCTTATCCCAATCGGCACTTGAATCGATCCAAAAATGGTCGATTTTTATTGCGGCGCAAAAACAAGGCTCTGATTTTTCATTCACAGAATCAATGCCTTGGACCATCGATCTAATTTTTAGATCGAGTGAAATTTTTATTGACAACGTTGTCGGCGGCCCTCAAGAATTGCGCCGTCGGTAGATACCTTTTGTCTGCCGGTCGCGGCTTTGGATCACCGCGGTGTCTTGCCCATGCCCGCGCCGGCGCTCCCCCACCCCAATCGCGCTGCGGACATAGGCAAGACACGTTGAATTGGGGAGCCCCAATCCGCTTCGCGGGATGCGACTCAAAAAAAACCGTGATGAACGACGCCACCGCCGCAAGGCAGTGCGGGTTCGCTTTGTCGCAAAAAAACAAGGATGCGTGCGCCCCCGGCTCGCCGTCCTCCGATCAGTCAGTTTTACGCACGTCTTTGTAGGGAGGTCGGCGTGAATTACCGTAAGAGCGCTCTTTCGATGGGTATTGCCGCCGCGTTGCTTTTCAGCACCGCCGCGATGGCCCAGGATGCCGGCACTAACAGCCAGCCCCAGAGCAAGAGCAACACCAACGGCAGCCAGCCGGCCGCCAACAATCAGCCGCAGGCTGCCGACCAGAACAAGGCCACCCAGCTCGAAGGCGTGACCGTCACCGGTATCCGCGCCAGCCTGCAGAAGTCGCTGGACCTCAAGCGCAACTCCGATTCGATCATCGATGCGATCTCGGCCGAAGACGTGGGCAAGTTCCCCGACACCAACGTCGCCGAATCGTTGTCGCACCTGCCCGGCATCAGCGTGGACCGCAACTTCGGCGAAGGCGACAAGGTCAGCATCCTGGGCACCGACCCGGCGCTGAACCGCCTGCTGCTCAATGGTCAGACGCTGGCCTCGACCAACTGGACCTCCGATCCGAACAACCCGGACAGCCGCTCGTTCGACTACAGCCTGCTCACCTCGGAAATCATCGGCACCGCCGAGGTCTACAAGACCCCGCAGGCGCGCATCGACGAAGGCAGCATCGGCGGCACGGTCATTATCAACACGCGCCGTCCGCTGGATCTCAAGGCCAATACCCTGACCGGCACGGTGAGCTACAACTACAACGATCGCGCCAGCACCGGCAAGCCAAACGCTTCGGTGCTCTACAGCTGGAAGAACGACGACAACACGTTCGGCGTGCTCGGCTCGGTGATGCATTCGGACCGCATCATCCATCGCGAAGGCACGGAAATTTTCGGCTATCAGCGCGCGGGCGATCCGACCGATACCGATCCGAATCATCAGTTCTCGCCGACCGTGGTTCCTCCGGGCACCACCGCCGTGTATCCGACCGCGATCAACACAGCGCTGTTCGAGCAGGAACGCAAGCGCGACGGCGTGTCGACCGGTATCCAGTGGAAGCCGAACCAGAACTTCGAGCTGAACTTCACCGGCCTGTACGTCACCGAGAAGTTCAACAACTTCAACCAGAGCCACTACGGCGACTGGTCCGGCAGCGCACCCGATGCCACCTCGCTCAACGTCAACAACGGCCTGGCCACCAGCGGTTCGTACGGTGCCGGCGCGCCGACCTACCTCGATGGCTACGAGCGCTACTCCAAGGTGAACACCGGCACCGCGCAGTTGCGCGCGGACTGGCACGGTGACGGCTGGAACGCATCGAGCCAGATCGGCTACACCGGTTCGACCGGCGGTTCGCAAGGCATCTACAACGTGCAGTTCCAGGGCTTCGGCGGTTACGACTGGAACCTCGCCGGCCAGCATCCGCAGATCAACTTCAACAGCCCGAACGATCCGAGCCAGATGCTCGCGCACGGCGCCGGCTTCAGCTATGCGCCCAGCTTCGATCGCGAGCGCTACTTCCAGGCCGATTTCAATCACGACCTGGCGCTGGGGCCGCTCAACGAAATCGAGTTCGGCATCAAGTCGAGCAACCACTACAACGGCCAGACCGGCTATGCGGCATTGATCCCCTCGCCCGATGGCAGCGGCGTATCGCTGGCCGACCTGGCCGGCGGCATGACGCCCAGCGGCTATCTGGATGGGCTCAATGCCACCCAGAGCATGAGCAACTGGACGCAGATTAATCAGGGTGCCCTGAAGAACTACGTGCAGAGCCTGTACACCAGCGCACCGATGGATCCGAAAGCCACCTACAGCATCGCCGAGCAGAACCGCGCGTTCTATGTGCAGGGCGATTTCGGTGGGGACAACTACCGCGGCAACCTGGGCGTGCGTTACTTCCATACCCGCGATGCAGTCACCGGTTACCAGAGCATCGGCGACAACCAGTACGCGCCGCTGGACAAGCACAGCAGCTATAACGACTGGCTGCCGTCGTTCAACATCGCCTACGACCTGCGCGACGACCTGACCCTGCGCTTTGCGGCAGCCAAGACGATCGCCCGCCCGCGCTTCCAGGAAATGACGCCGTACATTGCGCTGGACGATCGCACGCTGACCGGCTCGGGTGGCAACACCGACCTCAAGCCGTACAAGTCGACCAACTACGACGCGACCGCCGAGTGGTACTTCACCGATAACAGCCTGCTGTCGGCGGAGTTCTTCTTCCGCCGCATTTCCGGCTACATCCTCAACACCAACGTCGAGCAGACGCATTTCAATCTGACCGAGTTGCAGGATTCGGTGTACTCGATGGAGATTCCGGTCAACGCCGGCGTCGCCAAGGTCAAGGGCCTGTCACTGACCTACCAGGGCAACTTCGGTTACGGCTTCGGCATGCTGGCCAACTACACCTACTCCGATGCGGACACCAGCAACAGCTTCCCGCTGCCGTACAACTCGAAGAACTCGTTCAATCTGACGCCGTACTTCGAGCAGGGCCCGTGGAGCGCGCGCGTGACCTATAGCTGGCGCTCGTCGTACTTCACCCAGATCGCGCAGCTGCAGTCGGCGCAGATCACCGGCATCTTCCGCGAGCTAGACGCATCGATCGGTTACCAGATCAACGACCATATGCGCATCTCGCTCGATGGCACCAACCTGCTGGACGAAACCTATTTCGTCTACAACAACACGCCGAGCGAACCGCTGAATGCGTACAAGAACGGCCGTACGTATACGTTGAACCTGGGTCTGAAGCTGTAACCGGCCACTGCCCGGGCGCTTGGCGCCCGGGCAGGGTCATGCGATAACGAACATCCCAAAGCTTGCTGCGGAGCGCTACGCCTTGTCATCCATGACACGTCTCTCCCTCGGCCTCTCGGCCGCCCTGTGGATCACAGCGTGCGGCAGCGCGCTCGCCGCGTCGGCGACATCGCGCCCCCTCGATACGGGCTGGCAGCTACGGCTCGCCGAGCATTCGCCACAAGCCGCACAGCATGCCGCGCAGACGCAATGGCAAGCGGCCAAGGTACCCGGCAGCGTACAGACCGACCTGCTGGCCACCGGCCAGATCGGTGATCCGTTCTATCGTGACAACGAAGCCAGCCTGCAATGGATCGGCCTGACCGACTGGGACTATCGGTTGTCCTTCGACGTCGATGCCGCCACCTTGAAACGCGGCCATGTCGATCTTGTTTTCGAAGGCCTCGATACCTTTGCCGACGTATCGCTCAACGGCAAGCATGTACTGGCTGCCGACAATATGTTTCGCCGCTGGCGCATCTCGGCCAGGAAAGGACTGCATCCCGGCAAGAACACCTTGCTGGTGCAGTTGCATTCGCCGATCGCGCGCCTGCTGCCATGGCTGCTCAAGCAGCCCTATGCCCTGCCCGGCGAGTTCGACTCCAGCTTCGGCGACGAACCCAAGGGCAAACAGACCTCCAACTACGTACGCAAAGCCAACTACCAGTACGGCTGGGATTGGGGCCCGCGCTTTGTCACCTTGGGCATCTGGCAGCCGGTAAAGTTGGAGAGCTGGGACGATGTACGCCTGGCCGATTTCCATATCGCGCAACCGCACGTCGATGAGGCCACGGCGCAACTGCAGGGCGAGCTTAAGCTGCAATCGGACAAGGCCGGCAATGCACAGGTCAAGCTGAGCTGGACCGCGCCTGATGGCAGCCATGGCGACATCAACCAGGCAGTCACGCTGACCGCCGGCGACAATCAGATCGAGCTTCCGCTCAGCATTGCTCACCCGCAACGCTGGTGGCCGGCCGGCTATGGTGCACAGAACCTCTATCACTTCCATGTCGACGTCACCGCCGGCGATGCGGTCGTGGCGAGCGCCGATCGCGATACCGGTCTGCGCACCGTCGAACTACGACGCGAACACGACCAATGGGGGCGCAGCTTCGCTTTTGTGGTCAACGGCGTGCCGATCTTCGCCAAGGGCGCCGACCTGATTCCCTACGACAGCTTTCCCGAGCGCACCACGCCCGAACGCCTGCGACAGATCCTCACCTCCGCCCGCGACGCCAACATGAACATGCTGCGCATGTGGGGCGGCGGCTACTACCAGAGCGATGCGTTCTACGACATGGCCGACCGGCTCGGCATCATGATCTGGCAGGACTTCATGTTTGGTGGTGCCGTGCCGCCGTATGACGAAGCCTTCCGCAAGAACACCGAAGTGGAGGCGACCGAGCAGGTGCTGCGTTTGCGCGATCATCCCAGCATCGTGCTCTGGTGCGGCAACAACGAGGTGCAGACCGGCTGGGAATCCTGGCCCGATCGCGAGACGTTCCGCCAGTCGATCTCCGCCGACGAGCGCGCCAAGGTCGAGCAAGGCATGAAGGAACTCTTTGGCCACACCCTGCGCAGCGTAGCCAACAAGCTCGCGCCGGAAGTGCCCTACTGGGCCAGCTCGCCCAGCACCGATTACGAGGGCCCCGCCAACGTCCTGACCGATGGCGATTACCACTACTGGGACGTGTGGTCGGGTTCCAAGCCGATCGAGAAATACCTGGAGACCACGCCGCGTTTCCAGTCCGAATACGGCCTGCAGTCATTCCCGGTGATGGCGACGATCGACAGCTTCACCCAGCCGGAGGATCGCTCGCCGAATTCAACGGTAATGCGTGCGCACCAGAAGTTTGCCAACGGCAACGGCAACGACCGCGCCTTGCTGTATATCCGCGACAACTACGGCGAGCCGAAGGATTTCGCTTCGTTCGTCTACCTGAGCCAGGTGATGCAGGCCGAAGGCATCGAACTGGCCGCCGAACATCTGCGCAGCGCGCGTCCGCAGAGCATGGGGTCGCTCTACTGGCAGCTCAACGATGTGTGGCCGGGCCCGTCCTGGTCGAGCGTCGACTACTACGGCCGCTGGAAGGCCCTTCAGTTTCACGCCAAGCGTTTCTATGCACCGGTCGATGTGGTGCCAATCCGCCGCGACGGTACGACAAATGTCTTTGTCGTCTCCGATCGCACGGAGCCATTTGCCGCGCAACTGCGCACACGCCTGTATGACATGGACGGCAAGCTCCTGCATGAGAGCACCAAGCCCATCAAAGCCGATGCATTGAGCAGCACGCCGGCTGGCACGCTGACGGATAAGGAGTGGCTGCACGGTGCCGATCCGAAGCGCACGGTCGCTTCGTTCGAGCTGCTCGAACAAGGCAAGCCGGTTGCCCGTCATCTGCTTTATTTCGGTGTGGCGAAAAGCTTGACCTTGCCGTCGCGGCCGGAGCTGCAAGCCGAGTGGCTCGATGATGGCCATGTATTGCGTATCAGCACCAAGCGACTGGCCCGTGCCGTGTGGGTCGATCTGGGCGCCATCGACGCGCAGCTATCGGAAAACGCTTTCGATCTGTTGCCCGGCGAGCACGTGGATATCGCGATCGAGAGCAAGGCCGACCTTGCCAGCCTGCAGGCCGCACTCAAGCTGACCTCGCTGGTGGATGCGGTGCAGCCGGCGGCGGCGGAGACCAAACCATGATGACATCGCGCCGCAATCTGCTGAAGTGGATGGCGCTGGCCCCGGCGATGGCTACGCTCGGCGGTAACGCATTCGCGTTTACCGCCAAGAGCGGCAAGACGTTCACCAGCCATCGCCCGCCACTGGCAAAGCGCAAGTTCACCAGTCCGGCGGTCGAGCAGTTGATCGCCAGGACCAAGTCGCGCATCGGCGATCCCGAACTGGCCTGGATGTTCGAGAACTGCTTTCCGAACACGCTCGATACCACGGTGGAAGTCGGCACACTGCGCGGCAAGCCCGACACCTTCGTGGTCACCGGCGATATCGATGCGATGTGGATGCGCGACTCGTCCGCGCAGGTCTGGCCGTATGTGCAGCTGGCCAAACACGACCCTGCCCTGCAGCGTCTGTTCCGCGGCTTGATCCACCGCCATACGCTATGCATCTCGATCGATCCCTACGCCAATGCCTTCATGCCCGACCCGCAAGCGAAGAGCAACCTGGATTGGGCGCAGCACGACGTCACCGACATGCGTCCCGGCGTCGCCGAGCGCAAATGGGAAATCGACTCGCTGTGCTATCCGGTGCGCCTTGCGCACGGCTATTGGCAGGCGACCGGCGACCTTACGCCGTTCGACGACGACTGGCACGCGTCGATGCGCAAGGTGCTGGCGACGTTCAAGGAACAGCAGCGCAAGCAGGGCAACGGCCCTTATCAGTTCCAGCGCACATCTCCCAATCCGACCGAGACGCAGTTCCTGCACGGCTATGGCAACCCCACCAAACTGGTGGGCATGATCCACGCCATGTTCCGGCCGTCGGACGACGCCTGCCTGTATCCGTTCAATATCCCCGGCAACCTGTTCGCAGTCACGACGCTGCATCGGATGGCCGAGATGTTGCGCGCGCTACGCAACGACCATGACACTGCCGGCGAATGCGAAGCCTTGGCCGATGAAATACAACACGCGGTGGAAACCTATGGCGTGATCCGTGGCGAACAGGGCGATTGCTGGGCTTACGAGGTCGACGGTTACGGCAATCAGCTGTTCATGGACGACGCCAACGTACCGAGCCTGCTCGCCCTGCCGTATCTGGAAAGCTGCAAGCGCGACGACGCCCGGTACCAGCGCACACGCGCGGCCGTGTGGAGTGCGCGCAATCCGTATTTCTTCGAAGGCAAGGCTGCCTCCGGCATCGGCGGACCGCATGAAGGGCTGCGCATGATCTGGCCGATGTCGATCATGATGCGCGCGCTGACCAGCGCCGACGAAAGCGAGATCGGGCAATGCGTGGGCTGGCTGAAAAGCACCCACGCCGGCACCGGCTTCATGCACGAAAGTTTCGACCAGGACGACCCCGGCAACTTCACCCGTGCATGGTTCGCCTGGGCTAACACCTTGTTCGGCGAACTGATCGTGCAACTGGCCGAACATCATCCCGCCGTCCTGCGGCAGGCTTAAATCGTTGAGGAGTACAAACACATGTTGACGCGTCGCCGGTTCTTGCAAGGCATGGCCTCCCTCACTGTCCTGGGCAGCCAGCTTGGCGCGCTCCCTGCCTTTGCGATGCCTGTCACGCGAGGCAGGAATGTCCCCACCGATCGCGTGTCGCGCCACGTGGACGTCTTTGTCGGCACCGGCGGCCATGGCCACACGTATCCCGGCCCGACGATGCCCTTCGGCATGATGCAGTTGAGCCCCGACACCAACGACTCGCAATGGGACGGCAGCTCCGGCTATCACCAGGGCGACGGATCGATCATGGGCTTCTCGCATACCCATCTGAGCGGCACCGGTGCCGCCGACATGCTCGACGTGCTCGTCGTGCCGGCCATCGGCGAGGTCCGCCTGCAGCCCGGTGATCGCCAGTACGACGGCGTGAACTATCACTCGCGTTTCGACGGCGTACGGCCCGGCAAGACCGAGCCGAAGGGTTACAAGACGCACCTGAAAGGCTATCGCTCGCGCTACACGCAGGAGCAGGCGCACCCTGGCTACTACAGCGTGCAGTTGACCGATACCAAGGTATTGGCGGAACTCACCGCCACCGAGCGCGCCGGCATCCATCGCTACACGTTCCAGGACAGCGGCGAAGCACATCTGCTGATCGATCTCGCGCATGGTTTCCACGACGATCCGAAAACACCGACCAAGGTGACCGATGCCGAGCTCAAACTGATCGGCAACGACACGCTGGTCGGTTCGCGCGTGGTGCATCAGTGGGCCAATGGGCGGCATATCTATTTCGCGCTGAAAGTATCGCGCCCGTTCAATCGCTCGACGCTGTATTCGAACGATGCGCCGCTGCCCAGCGGCAGCGCGCAGGCCAAGGGCATCGACCTCAAGGCCGCGCTGTTTTTCGACAAGGCCGATAGCGCGCCTTTGCTGGTCAAGGTCGGCATCTCCGGCGTCGACGTCGAAGGCGCACTGCGCAACCTCGCCGCGGAAATTCCCGCCTGGGATTTCGATGGTGTGCGCAACGACGCCCAGGAAGCCTGGGAGCGAGAGCTGAGCCGCATTCGTATCGACACGCCATCGGACGATATCAAGCGCACGTTCTACAGCGCGCTTTATCACACCATGGTCGCACCGACGCTGTTCAGTGATACCGACGGCCGCTATCGCGGCATGGACATGCAGGTGCACCAGCTTCCGGCCGGCCAGCACAACTACAGCACGTATTCGCTGTGGGATACGTATCGCGCCGAGCATCCGCTGCTGACCTTGTTCCAGCCCGATCGTGTGCCCGATCTGGTCAACGGACTCGTACGCATGGCTGCCGAGAGCCCCGCCGGGCCGCCGGTATGGCCGCTGCAGGGTATCGAGACGGTGTGCATGATCGGCTATCACTCGGCGGTCGTGATCGCCGAAGCGCAGGCCAAGGGCTTTACTGGCATCGACTACGCCAAGGCCTGGCCGATCTATCGCAAGCGCGCGATGGACGACGACTATTTCGGCTTGGCCGAATACCGCAAGCGCGGCTACATCCCCAGCGATCTGCAAAACGAAGCGGTCAGCAAAACGCTCGAGTACGCCTATGACGACTGGGTCATGGCGCATATGGCCGATGCGGTGGGCGAACATGGTGACGCCAAGGCGTTGCGCGAGCGGTCGCGCAACTATCGCAATGTGTTCGACAAGACAAAGAACTTCGTGCGTCCGCGCGGTAGCGACGGCAAGTGGCTGGAGCCGTTCGATCCGCGTGCGATGGGGCATTCGAAGAAGTGGCGCGACTTCACCGAGTCGAATGCCTGGCAGGCGACCTTCCTCAATCAGCACGACGTTTACGCGTATATGGAACTGTTCGGCGGCGCCAAGGCGTTCGAGCAGAAGCTGGATGCCTTGTTTGCGGCATCGTCCGAACTGCCCGACGATGCGCCGCCGGATATCGCCGGCATGGTCGGCCAGTACGCCTTCGGCAACGAGCCGGCACATCACGTGCCCTATCTCTACGCGTACAGCGGCGCGCATCACAAGACGCAGGCGCGTGTGCGCATGCTGCTGGAAACCATGTATCTGCCCGCACCCGATGGCCTGCCCGGCAACGAGGATTGCGGCCAGATGAGCGCGTGGTACGTGATGAGCGCGCTCGGGCTTTATGCGGTCGATCCGGTCAGCACCAACTACGTTTTCGGCAGTCCCTTGCTCGATCGCGCCGAAGTGCAGCTTGGTGGCAACAAGAGCCTGATCGTGCAGACGCAGGGCAATGGCCCCGGCAAGCCGTATATCCAGTCGGTCACCTGGAACGGCAAGCCGTGGACAAAGAGCTGGATCAGCCACGCCGAGCTGACCGCCGGCGGCACGCTCTCGTTCCAGATGGGCGACAAGCCCAACCCCTCGTTCGGCTCGGCCCTCACCGACCGACCACCCGCCTTCGGCATGCCGGCAACCCAGCAGGCATCCTGAAGCCAAGCGCCCCTGGCGAGCCGCCCTCACGGCTCGCCAGGAGTGTGCCCTCTTTCCCTGAAAAGCCACCTGGTTTGTAGGAGCGGCTTCAGTCGCGACCGGCGGCTACGTCAAGGCTTGTCGCGACTGAAGTCGCTCCTACAAAGATTGCGGGCTGAGGTGGCGTGATACTTTCCCGACATAGCCCTCCCATTCAAGGAGCGATCGCGATGTCAGGGGATGATGGAGTTCTTGCTGACCATCGGCACAAGGCCGGGGCCTTACCGCCTCGATGGGCTTCGCTATCGATACTTGCTGGTTTGTTTGGCATCAGTGCAGTGGTCGATATCACCTCGTTGATAGCCGATATTGTCGCCAGGACGAAAGACATCCATCGGATGCTTCAGCCGATCATTGTGGCTTCACCCTCATCCGGTGGTACGAGCAATGCGGAATCCATGCGGCCCATGGGCTTCCAATACTGGCTAGATCATTTGCTGCAAAACATGCATTACCCACTCCAGGTACTGCTATACATCCTGGCCGCGTGCTGGCTCTATCAAGGTATCGAAAACCTCAACGCTAGATATGCCAGCAGTATCGGCAAGCCTGCACGAGCGGCAATCTGGTGCCTGATTCCTGCGGTCAATCTGATCTCTTCCATTTTTTTCCTGGATCGGCTTTGGCGAGCCAGCATCGACATACATGACTGGAAACAGCGAAGCACACCTCTACTGTTACCGATATGGTGGATGGTGTGGCTGGCAAGCGTGCTCAGCATCAAGCTCTCGATATTCCTCGGCAACTCGATCGAATATCACATTCGATTCGAAAAGCGGCTCATCGAGCACGATCTGATTTCCCTTCTCGCCCTAGTCTTGTCCGTTATCGTGGTCCTGCGCGTTACCCAGGCCCAACGGCGACAGTTCGGAGCCTAGTGTCGACTGTTGCATGGGCAGCTTGTGCGTATCGAACTTGCCATGCATGATCGTCGAACCCCGGCCTCGCGCCGGTTCGGTGATGCGGGGTAGAGCGGTGTTAGCCGCTACCTACGGTTGCCTCACAGCTCGTCACTCCTGCAGGCCTCCATGGCGATATCGGGCAACAATGCTGAGCCTCTCGAGCATGCAGCCTTGAGCAGGCCTCGATGGAGGTCGCTGTGGCCACTCGCTGGCTTGATCGCGGCCGGTGCGTTGGCGGATGCTGCCTCGTTACTGGTACACATCCGCGCAGACTTGAAGGCTTTACCGGAACTCTCGCCACCGATCGTACACTCGTCTCCGGTGACACCGGATTTCGTTTCAGCCCCCATGGGTCCCACCGGGCTTGCGTACGCGCTGAAGTACTGGCCAGAAAGCATGCATCTGCCATTGCAGCTCCTGCTATACATGCTGACGGCATGTTGGATCTATCGAGCCATGCAGAACGTCAACGCCAATGCGGCTCAAGAGGTGGGCCGGCCAAGCTGGGCAGTGGGCTGGTATTTTGTGCCTCTGGCCAATCTCGTGCTGCCGGCGCTCTATATGAGCCGGCTGTGGCGAGCGAGTATTGATGTGCACGGGTGGGCTCACCGAAGCTCACCAATCCTGTTGTGGGCCTGGTGGCCGATGTGGGTAGCTCGCCTCCTCGCCGTGTATTTGACGTTTTGCATTTACGTCGACGCCACGCTGGAACAGCAACGCCTCTATCTCCAGATGGACACCGCGCACGGCCTGCTCTGCCTGTTCGCGCTGGCCCTTTTCCTGGCGGTAGTCCTGAGCGTATGCCGCGCCCAACAGCGCCAATTTGGGCGCTAGAAGGCGCCCGGCGGCCCGGTTTTGGCACACCCCACCCCACCCCTTACAATAGAGGGCTTAGCCCCTATCCAGCGCGCCCCGGCGCGCCAACGCGAGTCCCCGATGGAAAAGAGTTTCGAGCCCAGCCAGATCGAGTCCAGGTGGTATGCCCGGTGGGAAGCCAGCGGCGACTTCAAGCCGTCGGGCAAGGGCACGCCGTACAGCATCCTGCTGCCGCCGCCGAACGTGACCGGCACGCTGCATATGGGCCATGCCTTCCAGCAGACCGTGATGGACATGCTGATCCGCTACCACAACATGCGCGGCTTCAACACGCTGTGGCAGGTGGGTACGGACCATGCCGGCATCGCCACCCAGAAGATCGTCGAGAACCAGCTCGCCGCCGCGGGTCAAACCCGCCACGACCTGGGTCGCGAGCCGTTCGTCGAGCGCGTGTGGCAGTGGAAGGAAGAGTCGGGCTCCACCATCACCAATCAGATGCGCCGCCTGGGCGTGGCCGCCGACTGGTCGCGTGAGCGCTTCACCATGGACGAGGGCCTGTCCGACGCCGTGCGCAAGGTGTTCGTCGAGTGGTATCGCGCGGGCCTGATCTACCGCGGCAACCGCCTGGTGAACTGGGACCCGGCATTGCAGACGGCGGTGTCCGACCTTGAGGTGAACAACGTCGAGCGCGACGGCCACCTGTGGTCGATCCGCTATCTCACCGCCGATGGCAGCGATAGCGTCGTGGTAGCCACCACGCGCCCGGAGACCATGCTCGGCGACGTCGCCGTGGCCGTGCATCCGGAAGACGAGCGCTATGCGCATCTGGTCGGCAAGATGTTGCACCTGCCGCTGTCCGGCCGTGAGATCCCGGTGATCGCCGACGACTATGTCGAACGCGAGTTCGGCACCGGTTGCGTCAAGATCACGCCCGCGCACGACTTCAACGACTACGCGATCGGCCAGCGTCACAACCTTGCACCGATCGATATCTTCACGCTGGACGCGAAGGTCAACGACAACGCGCCGGAGAAATACCGCGGTCTGGACCGCTACGACGCGCGCAAGCAGATTCTTGCCGACCTCGAAGCCTCCGGCCTGCTGGTCGAAACCAAGCCACACAAGTTGCAGGTGCCGGTGAGCCAGCGCTCGGACGCGGTGATCGAGCCGATGCTGACCGACCAGTGGTTTGTCGACCTGACCACCGACGTGCAGGCCGACGGCCGTCCCGGCGGCCGCAAGGCCATTACCGAGCCCGCGCTCGACGCCGTGCGCAGCGGCGAGATCAAATTCGTGCCGGAAAACTGGTCCACCACGTATACGCAGTGGCTCGACAACATCCAGGACTGGTGCATCAGCCGCCAGCTGTGGTGGGGCCACCGCATCCCGGCGTGGTACGACGAGGCGGGCAATATCTTCGTCGGCGAGAACGAAGCCGACGCGCGTGCGCATGCCACGGTCGAACCGGTCGGCACGCTGCGCCAGGACGACGACGTGCTTGACACCTGGTTCAGTTCGGCGCTGTGGCCGTTCTCCACGCTCGGCTGGCCGGCCAATGGGCCGATCAAGAACGAGCGCGGCGAGATCGTTGCCAACTGGGAAAACGACAAGCTGTTCCTGCCCAGCGCCGTGCTGGTCACCGGCTTCGACATCATCTTCTTCTGGGTCGCGCGCATGGTGATGGCGACCAAGTACTTCACCGGCCAGGTACCGTTCCGCGAGGTGTACATCAACGCCATCGTGCGCGACGCCGAGGGCCAGAAGATGTCCAAATCCAAGGGCAATACGCTCGATCCGCTGGATTTGATCGACGGTATCGAGCTCGAACCGCTGGTCGAGAAATCCACCCGGTCGCTGTTGATCCCGCAGGTGCGCGAGAAAGTCGAAAAGCGCATCCGCAAGGATTACCCCAGCGGCATCCCGGCGATCGGCACCGATGCGCTGCGCTTCACTTTCGCCGCACTGGCCAGCTACAGCCGCACGATCAACTTCGACATCAAGCGTGCCGAAGGCTACAAGGCGTTCTGCAACAAGCTGTGGAACGCGGCGCGCTTCGTGTTGATGAATCTGCCCGAAGGCGAGCTACCCGCGCCCACCGGCTTGCCGGCCACGGAAGCCGAGCGCTGGATTCTCACGCGCCTGAAGCAGACGCTGGGCGACGTCGAGCAGCATTTCACCAGCTACCGTTTCGATCTGCTTGCGCAGGAACTGTACGAATTCACCTGGAACGAGTTCTGCGACTGGTTCCTGGAACTGTCCAAGCCGGCGTTGAACGGTGATGACGCGACAGCGGCAGCATCCACGCGTCACACGCTCCTTGTCGTGCTCGAAACCATTCTGCGTGCACTGCATCCGATCGTGCCCTTCCTCACCGAAGAAATCTGGCAGAACGTCGCGCCGCGCTTGAGCCTGCACGAAAGCGGTTTGATGCAACGTCCATGGCCGCGTGCCGAAGACATCGTCGCGGACGACGCAGCCACGGCCGAGATCGAGTGGTTCAAGAACGTGCTGAGCGGCATTCGCCGCATCCGTGCGGAAATGAACATCGCACCGGGCAAGACGATTCCGCTGTTGCTGGCCGATGGCGATGCCAGCGATCGTGCGCGCGCGGCAAAGTTTGCCGCGCAGATCAGCTTCCTTGCACGCGTTGAAACACCGCAATGGATCGAAGCCGGCACGGATGAACCGGCCGCTGCGGCAGCCGTTGTCGGTTCGCTGCGCGTGATGATCCCGCTTGCTGGATTGATCGATCTGAGCGCGGAAAAAACGCGTCTGGCCAAGGAGATCGCTCGCATCGAGGGCGAGATCAAGAAGTGCGAAGGCAAATTGGGCAACGCCAACTTTGTCGCCAATGCACCTGCCGCCGTGGTCGAGCAGGAGCGCCAGCGCATTGCCGATTGGAGTGTGCAGGTGAGTGCATTGCGCGAGCAGATGCAGAAGCTGGGTTGATTCTTTTAGGAGAGCACCCCGCAAGCACCCGCCCCCTCACCCCAACCCTCTCCCCCGGCAAAGCCAGGGGAGAGGGAGCTAACTGAGGCAACTTCAGTATTTCGCACTTGCGTAACCTACCCCCTCTCCCCTGGCTTTGCCGGGGGAGAGGGTTGGGGTGAGGGGGCTTTAAGTCCTCACCACCACGACGCCTCGCGCACCAATCCGGCGTACCTCAGAAGCGCCAGAAGCGTCCGCTATCGGTTCGAGTAGACGGTCCGAACGGTTTTATCTCTCAATGCTGCTCAGAGCCCTGGCTCTAAAGGCCATTCTCTCTTTGGTTACTTTCTCTTTACTCCGGACCTAAAGGTCCTCCGCCCTCCGGGCCGGCTTCGCCGTTCGCATGCGCTACGCGCAAGCGTGGGCCAGCAAAGAGAAAGTGACTCGCTCGCCGGCAGGCGAGTGAAACGCCCGCTGCGTAGGCGGCCAGGTCGCCCGAACACCCAGGCAAGAACCAGACCGTCACGTCAAAAGCTTCCGGCCTGCGCCGGAATGACGAAGTAGGAAAACTTGCGGCAAATGTCCGGGTACAGGCGTTCACTCGGATAAAAAGAAGGAAGAGACCACTCACACCTTCCCAGCCACCAAATCCAACGCCATCACAATGGCATCCTCTCGCCCTTCGCGAGCCGGGTAATACTTCGGCCGCTGCCCGATCTCGTTAAACCCCATCGAGCGATACAACGCCTGCGCCACAGGATTCGACGGCCGCACCTCAAGAAAGACGCGCTCAGCCGCATGCCAACGCGCCACGTCGATCAGGCGACGCATCAGATGCCGTCCCAACCCCAACCCGCGATACGACTGGCCAATGCACACGTTCAAAATGTGCGCCTCGCCCGCCCCCACGGAAAGAATGCCGTAGCCAACGACCTCGTCCTCGATGCACATCACCCAGCACGGATGACCGGCCTTCAGGCAATCACCAAAGATGCCCGGGGACCACGGAAAGTCATAGGAAGCACTCTCCAACGCAGCAACCGCCGCGAGATCCTCGCGACGCATGGCGCGCACCTGCGACTGGGGGCGTGCTACCGCAACCATCACGCCGCGCCCCCACTGGCGAGCGCGCGGCGCAGGCTGCGCAACGCGTTCCACAGGCGACGCTTGCCCGCGCCATTGGCGCGAATCTCGTGCGGCTCATCGGCCAGCACGATCTGCGCGCGATTCAACACCGCCGCGGGCAAGACACGTCCTAACGCGTGCGCCTGGGCCTGACCGAAGACCAGATAGGCGCGCGCTTCGGGAACATGCCCCAGTTGCCCATCCACACCGACTTCGATGCGTGCCGCACGCGCCAGCGACGGACCGTAGGCGCTGAATGCCCGCCCCAGCAGGTCGAGCAGCGCGACCGGACAGCCGGCCGGCAAAACCACGATGCTGTCGCCTGGTGTTCCCTGCAGCGCGGCCACGGCTTCGTTCGTATCGAACACGGCCGGTATCGGGTCCGCAAAAGGCTGGCGACGGACCCATGGCGTCACGCCGAGCGCGCGCAGCAGACGTGCGCGATGCGGATCATGCGAAAGCGTGGAAATACTCATCCGACATTCCGGCGGCGACGGCGTGTGGCCACGCCCCAGAGCGTGAACACAGGACCCGAGAGCGCGTAGAGCAGGAATACCACGAACAGAACACGCGGCGGATCGACAAAAAACGGAATCAGCACGAGCACGCCCGCGATCATCCACAGGAACGGCACCCGGCCGCCCTCGCCGGTCGGCAACGACTTGAAGCTGAAATAGCGGAACCGGCTGACCATCAACAGGCCGATGATCACCGCCATGGGCAAGGTGACCGAGGAAACGTCGCTGCCGGCAACGCCGAACTTGTCCATGCTCCACACAAAGGCCATGCAGACCGCCGCCGCGGCCGGGCTGGCCAGGCCCTGGAAGTAACGCTTGTCGATCACCTTCACCTGGGTGTTGAAGCGCGCCAGACGCAGCGCCGCGCATGCGGCATAGATAAAGGCGGCCGCCCAGCCGATCTTGCCCCAGGTCGGGCCGAAGTCCTTCAGCGACGACAGCGACCAGGTGTACATCACCAGCGAGGGCGCCAGGCCAAAACTGATCAGGTCCGACAGCGAGTCGTATTGCACGCCGAACTCGCTCTGCGTCCCGGTGGCGCGTGCGACACGCCCATCCATGCCGTCCAGCAGCGCAGCGATAAAGACGGCGATGGCCGCTTCGCTGTAGTTGCCGCCTATGCTGGTCACGATCGCGTAGAACCCGGCGAACATCGCGCCGGTGGTGAACAGGTTCGGCAGCAGGTAGATGCCCCGGTGCCGTGGCGTGCGAACGGGTGTGCTATCGCTCATGAATCGATCCGTGACGGAATACCCGAAGTTTAGAGCCTGATCGCACTCAGGTTCCATGTTGGCTTGAGTCCGGGGCCACCGGGGGTGTTAACTACGGCGCATTCATCCCGCCCGGAGATATTCATGCGCCGTCCGTTCCTCGCCGCCGCGTTGCTGTTGCTCGCGCCCCAGGTTTTCGCCCAGGCCTATAAGTGGACCGACAGCGCCGGCACGGTGCATTACTCCGAGACGCCGCCGCCGACCGGCACCAAGTACCAGCGCATGACGACCACCGGCAGCTCCGAACCCCTGGCGCAGCCCGCCTCGACTGCCGCCAAGCCAGCCACCGCCGCGACCGCGGCGGCCCAGCCGGTGGCCGATACCCCGGCCAATCGCGCGAAATTCTGCAGCACGCTGAAAACCAACCTGGACATGCTCAAGGGTGATGGCCCCCTGGTGATTCAGCAGGACGGCCAGCAGAAAACGGTCGATGAGGACCAGCGCAAGAGCCAGATGAACATCGCCCAATCTCAGTACCAGCAGTATTGCAGCGGTAAGTAAACCCGTATCGATCCCGTCCGGTGCGCACAGCCACCGGCCGGGCGCGGGCCACACCGGGCTATAATCGACTCTTTTACACGCCGGATTCGCTCGCATGCGCCTCAGCCAATTCCACCTGGCCACCGTCAAGGAAGTCCCCGCCGACGCCGAAATCGCCAGCCATCGCCTGATGCTGCGTGCCGGCATGATCCGCAAACTGGCCTCGGGGCTGTATACGTGGAGCCCGCTGGGCCTGCGCGTGCTGCGCAAGGTCGAGGGCATCGTGCGCGAGGAAATGAACCGCGCCGGCGCGATCGAGATGCTGATGCCCTCGGTGCAACCCAAGGAATTGTGGGAAGAAACCGGGCGCTGGCAGAAATTCGGCGGACAGCTGCTGAAGATCAAGGACCGTAAGGAGCAGGAATTCTGTTACGGCCCGACGCACGAAGAGGTGATCACCGATTTCGCGCGCAATGAGCTCAAGAGTTACAAGCAGCTGCCAGTCAATTTCTATCAGATCCAGACCAAGTTCCGCGACGAGATACGCCCGCGTTTTGGCGTCATGCGTGCGCGCGAGTTCCTGATGAAGGATGCCTATTCCTTCCATCTGGACGCCGGCTCGCTGGCCGCTACCTACGAAGTGATGTACCAGGCCTATTCGCGCATTTTCACCCGCCTGGGCCTGACCTTCCGTGCCGTGCAGGCGGATACCGGGGCCATCGGCGGTAATGCGAGCCATGAGTTTCAGGTGCTGGCCGATTCGGGCGAGGACGCGATCGCGTTTTCCGACCAATCCGACTACGCCGCCAATATCGAGAAGGCCGAAGCCCTCGCGCCGGCACAAGGCCGCCCGGCTGCCAGCGCTGAGCTGCAGTTGGTGGACACGCCGGCCGTGCGTAGCGTCGAGGATGTGACCCGGCATTTTGGCGTCCCCGCCGATCGCGTACTCAAGACCATCCTGGTCCGCGGCAAGGACGGTCTGGTGGCGTTGTGCCTGCGTGGCGACCACGACATCAACGACGTCAAGGCCGCCAAGCTGGCCGAGCTGCCGGACGAATCCGTGCTGGCCAGCGAAGAGGAGATCCTCGCCGCTACCCAGACCCGCCCGGGCTTTATCGGCCCGGTCGGCCTGCCCGAGTCGATCCCGGTGATCGTCGACCGCAGCGCCGCAGTCCTGGTTGACTTCATCTGCGGCGGAAACGCCAACGACAAGCACTACAGCGGCGCCAACTGGGAGCGCGATGCAAGCATCACCCGAATCGAAGACCTGCGCCAGGTCGTTGCCGGCGACCCGTCGCCCGATGGCAAAGGCACCTTGCGCATTGCGCGAGGCATCGAGGTTGGCCATGTATTCCAGCTGGGCCAGAAGTACGCCGAGGCCTTGAAGGCCACCGTGCTGGACGATCAGGGCAAGCCGCAGGTGATGTTCATGGGCTGCTATGGCATCGGCGTCAGCCGCATCGTGGCCGCCGCGATCGAGCAGCGCCATGACGACGCCGGCATGATCTGGCCCGAAGCGATGGCGCCGTGGCGCGTCGCCGTTTGCGTGATCAACCCCAAAAATGCCCCGGATATCGCCGAGGCAGCCGAGTCTCTTTATAAGCAACTCAATGACTTGGGCATCGATACGGTGCTGGACGACCGTGGCTTGCGCCCTGGCGCCATGTTTGCCGATATGGAATTGATCGGTATTCCGCACCGCGTCGTCGTCAGCGAACGCGGCCTGGCCGCCGGCACCCTGGAATATCGCGCCCGCCATGAAAGCGAAGCGCGTAACCTTACTCAAGATGACCTTCTGGCCCTGCTGGGACAATAACCCGGCCGCCATGGCAGATTAAAGAATATCCGCCATTTAAACGCATGCAAAAAAGGCCGCCTCTCGCGGCCTTTTTTGCATGCGCCATTCTGCCCTCGACAATAATCGAGCAAAACCCTTACAGCACATTCGGGGCATATCTGACAATTACACCTTTGGTAGTACCCAACCCTCTTGCAACCCGACTTTACAATCGGGTAGGGGTTCGGGGAAAATCGATCCCGCAATTGGGACGCCAATTGCTACAAAACAAATAAATCAAAAAAGCCGTTAATCACTCACTCACCCGGGAGTTATACCCATGGCCGTAGACCTCAAAAGTCTCAATCACACACAGCTGAATGATCTCATCACCAAGGCTCAGGTTCGCCAGAACGAACTGCGCAAGGAAAAGGTCGGCAAACTGCGTGAGAAAATCCATGCATTGATCAAGGCCGAAGGTTATTCGTTCGACGATATTTTCGGCGGCAAGGTACCCGGCAAGCGCCGTTCGGGCGGCACTGTCGCGCCGAAGTACAAGAACCCCGCCAACCCGGAGCAGACCTGGTCCGGCCGCGGCAAGCGCCCGCGCTGGTTCAACGATGCCCTGAAGGCCGGCAAGTCGGAAAAGAGCCTGCTGATCTGACGATTAGTGTTTAGACGCCCTGCAAGAAAACGCCGGCCTTCGTGCCGGCGTTTTTTTTATGGCTGTCGAGGCTAGCCGTTATTGAGAATGATGTCCCATTCGCCCGCCAACTTTTCGGTCCCGGGTACTGGCTGCAATTGCACCAGCACCCGTCGCCGATCGTCTTCGCTCAGCGCCTGGAACAATAAATCGCTGTCGTTCAATGGTTCGCCGGCGAAATAAAGCTGGGTGACCAGGCGGTCCGCGCGACCGGAAACGTCGAAATGAATATGCGGCGTACGCGTCCACTCCGGCGTGGCCGGATATGCGCCGGGTTTGATCGTACGGAACCGGTAACGCCCCCATGCATCGGTCTTTTGTATGGAATAGCCCTGAAAACCGGGATCCAAGGGCGCGGTCGTATTGGGATCGCTGGGATGATCGTAGCGGCCATGTACGTTAGCCTGCCACAGCTCGATTTTTGCATTGACCACCGGCTTGCCGTCGCCATCGAGAACGCGGCCGCTCAGTTCGATCACCTGTCCCAACGCCACGCCATGCCGCCCGGCAATACGGGTCAGATCCGCGTCCCGATCCAGCGGCTTAAGCACCGGATAATAGGGACCCATGATCTCCTCCGGCGCCGGCACCATACGCCGTCCCTGTGCCAGAAGGCCGCCCGATACGAGTGCGCTACCGGCCAACAGGCTCGTTTTCATCGCGCGGCGCCGCGAAAGGGAATGGATTTCCGTGTTTTCGAGTTTATCGCTCATATTCGCTCCTTGACTCGTACGAGTCTGTGTGGGTAAGCGAATAACAGCAAAATACATTTGACCACGCAGTCGGTACGCGCCCCCTTTTTTGTAGGTCGCACGCAGGTGTCGCTTAGGTGTTGCGCTTTGCTACAACGATCGGCGCGGTGAAACCAGCAGGTCGCCAAAGAGCAGGCCGGCCACGAGCGAAACCAGCAGCGTCACCAGCAGCAACCCCGTATCCATGCCCAGCTCGGTATCACGTTCGAGCAAATAGGAAACGCTACGAAAGCCCACGCTGCCGGGAACCAGCAAGATAATGCCCGGCTCCCGAATGACCGACCCGGGACGATGCATATACCGCGCATAGGCATTCGCCAGCGCGCTAAGCAAAAAACCGCCCAGGAAAACGCCGAACGGCGCCTTGGGCAGCGAACCGGCGATCTGGCCACCCCAGCGCGTGGCGAGATAGCCGAGAATGACCGCGCCCATCACGGTGAGCCAGTCGCGACGCGCAGCGCGAAACGCAATCGCCCAGGCAAACGCGCCCACGATGAGAGCGACCGCCTCGGTCCAGGATGGCAGTGGCGTCTGCGCGAAATCGCGCGCGTGAATGCCCAGCGCTTCGCAAAGCTGGGTCGCGGCCACCGTGCCGAAGGTGAGCTTGAGCAAGGTGGAGATCGCACCGCCCATGCGCGCCATGCCGGCCACGAGATGCTGACTGGAGATTTCGCGTACCGCCGTGGTCAAGGCCATGCCGGGCACCAGCACGATCAGGCTGGCAAGGATCACCGACTTGAGCGCCAACGGCACGATATACGCGCTGACGGTGATCGCCACCGTGGTGGCTACCAGCGCGCTGATCGCTTCGCTGGCGATGGCCAGCCGAGGCCGTGTTGCGGACGAGACCATGATCCAGCCGATGATCAGCCCGATCACCCCTGCGGTGACCAGATCCGTCCAGGCACAGTGCAACAGCAACGCCACCACGCTGGCCGCGGCAAGACCGTAGGTCGCAATCACGCTGGCCTGCGCCTGGCGCGTATCAGGCTTGCCGAGCTGACGCAGCAGACGGAAGCCCTCGCGCATGTCCAGCTCGCCGTCGGTAACACGATCGGCGATGGTATCGGCTTCGCACAGGCGCCCGAGATTGACATCGCCCGGCGACAGACGCATCACCTGCGTTACCTGGGCAATCGCTTCGTCGCCCTGCGAAAGCTCGGCAAACGAAACGATGATCGCCGTCGGACTGGACCAGATATCCGCTTGCAGGCCGAAACGCTGCGACACACCGGAAATGGCCATCTCCAGGCGCGGCGCAGAGGTGCCGTACTGATGCAACTGGCGCGCCAGCTCCATGATGAAGACAATCCGCGTCTTGAGCTCGGTACCCTCGAACGAAGGTCGGAAAGCCTGCGGCGGCGCGGCGCGCCAGGGTACATGGATGGGAGAAGGAATACGGTGCATGACCGCATTCTTACCCGGAAGTACGCAACTTGAACACCGGTAATTCGCGATGGGGAGTGACCACCGCGACCGTCCATGTCACGACACCGCTCTGACCTTCAATGTCGTACCGTCCACATCGACCACCTCGACGGTCGTGCCAAGCGGAAGATCCGGTCCGCTGACCAGCCATTGTCCATCGCCCACGCGGGCCTTACCGCGACCGTTGACGATGGCTTCGATCAACACATAACGCCGCCCGATCAACTGCTCGCCACGGCGGTTGAGCCGCTCGTCGCCCGGCTCGCTACGCTGCAACCTGGGGCGCAACGCATACCAGTAGACTGCGCAGGACGCGAACGCCAGCACCGCAAACGTGACCGCCTGCGCCAGCATCGACATATCCGGCAATACCAACACCACGACACCGGTCGCCGCGGCGGCGATGCCGATCCACAACATGAAATACCCGGGCAGCACCACCTCGATCGCGATCAGGATCAAGGCGAGAATCCACCAGAGGTAGTGCAAGGCGACGTTTGCGAACATGTCCCTCTCCTTGAGATCGCTCAGCGATTGACCGGCGGTGGCGTACGGCGGTTTGCAGCGAGGGTCTCCTGCTGCTGTCCGAGCGATTCTTTCGCCAGTTCGGCGATACCGGCGAGCGAACCCAAGATACCCGTCGCTTCCATCGGCAACATCAGCATCTTCTGGTTCGGCGAGTTCGCCATTTCCTTCAAGGCTTCGACGTACTTGTTGGCGACGAAGTAATTGAGCGCGTTGACGTTACCGTTGGCGATCGCTTCGGACACCAGCTTGGTCGCCTGGGCTTCGGCCTCGGCCAGGCGGATACGTGCCTCGGCTTCGCGGAACGCGGCTTCCTTCTTGCCGTCCGCGGCAAGAATGGCCGACTGCTTTTCGCCATCGGCCTTGAGCACGGCCGCCTGGCGGAAACCTTCCGCTTCAAGAATATTCGCGCGCTTCTCGCGCTCTGCTTTCATCTGTCGTGCCATCGAATCGACCAGATCGCGCGGCGGCGCGATGTCCTTGATCTCGATACGGTTGACCTTGACGCCCCAAGGATGCGTGGCTTCGTCGACCACGGTCAGGAGCTTGGCATTGATCGCATCGCGCTGACTCAGCGATTCGTCCAGATCCATCGAGCCGAGCACGGTGCGGATATTGGTCATGATCAACGCGAGCGCAGCCTGCTCCAGGTTGGAGACTTCGTATGCCGCCTTGGCCGCATCCAGCACCTGATAAAACACCACACCATCGACACGCACCACCGCGTTATCCTTGGTGATGACGTCCTGACTGGGCACGTCGAGCACTTGCTCCATCATGTTCATCTTGCGCCCGATGCCGTACACGAACGGCAACAGGAAATGCAGACCCGGCGACAACGTGCGGGTGTACTTGCCGAACTGTTCTACCGTCCATTCGTAGCCCTGCGGCACGATGCGCACCAGCTTGGCCAAGACGACGACAGCGACGATAACGACAATCAGCGCAAAAATCTGACCCATGGTACGACTCCTTTCGACGATTGGAGCGGAGTATAGGCGAGGTGTGGGGGTGCGGCGGGTTAAGCGTTGGTAAGGAGCTCGTCCGGCGGAGCGTAAAAATTCAAACCAGCATAAGCGGCAACAACAGCGTCACCCGCAGCCCACCTTCATCCCGGTTGGCCAAGGCAATCCGCCCGCCATGTGCCTCGGCAATCTCACGCGCAAGCGCCAGACCCAAGCCGGTACCCGATCGTTTCGTCGAATAAAACGGTAACAAGGCCTGGGCAAGCACGATTTCCGTCATGCCCGGACCATGGTCGGCCACTTCGATACGAAGCTCGTGGCCGATCACTGCCAACGACAAGGTCACTTGGTCATCGGCACTGCCTGATTCGTGCGCATTCTTGATCAGGTTGATCAGGACCTGCTCGATCTGCGCCGCGTCGAACCAGCCAGGCTGTTCGGGTACCTTGCCGACCAGACGGAACTGGCAGTGCAAGGCCAGGCCCTGCAAAAACTGCGGCCATTCGATCTTCGTCGCCTGCGGTGCAGGCAGCTTGGCGAAACTCGCATAGCCGGCAATAAAACCATGCAAATGACGCGCACGCTCGCCAATGGTGGCAAATACGCCGGGCAGACGTTCGGTGTCGCCGCGCCGCGCCAGTTCCGCACCCGAATGGGAGAGCGAAGAGATCGGTGCGAGCGAATTGTTCAATTCATGACTGATCACACGAATCACGCGCTTCCAGGTCGCCACTTCCTGGCGCGAGAGTTCGCGGGTCATGCGGCGGAACAGTTGCAGGCGATGCGGACGTCCCTGCAAGCGGAAGTTGCGTTGCGATAGATGGAAGGTTTCTTCGCTGCCATCCATCTCGACAGTCAACAAGGCGTCCTCACCGCTGAGCGCGGCACGACGCAGCGTTTCAGGTGTGCTTTGCAGCAGTTCGGCAAAGTCCAGACCTTGCAGCGATTTGCCATCGTTGAAAAGATGCCGCGCGGCGATATTTGCATACACCACGCGGCTGCTCGCATCGCTGAGCACCAATGCAACGGGTGTGTTCTGCACAACGGTGTCGAGCAACAGCTCGCGCTGCGCCAGATTCTGGCGTTGCTCGCGCAACGTCTGGCCAAGCGCGTTGTGCATGCGGATCAGGTCGCCCAACTCATCGCGACGATCGGCGGCGATCGAAAAACTGAAGTCGCCGTCGCGATAACTCGCTACCGCACCCTCCAGCGCCCGCAACATGCGGTTGACCGGCGACATCACCAAATGCCCGAGCCACAGCGACAAGGGCAACAGCACGATCAGGGTAACGATGAAGCCGCTGTATGGACCGGTGGGCATCGGCACCACCAGCGACAGGTCTTTTTTCATCCACACAATCAGCTGCGGCAGCGGCCATTGGGTTACGCCGGTGTAGATCAATGCACCGGCGATACCGACCACCACCAGCAGCACGGTCAGCCGCAGCTGCAGACTCAGACTACGCGCCATGCCGTCCCCTTCATGCGCGCGACCTGCTTAGTGGCATTTGGAATTTCGCGGATCGGCCGCGCAATTGGCCGCCGGGCGTTCGTTGTCGCCAAACACGCTGTTGTCGTTGATCGCCTTGGGACGATTGGGATCCGGACGCGCGGTGTCGGTGACGTGAGGGCGGTTGTCCTTGAACTTGAAGCGGCCATTCTGCTGCGAGTCGCCGGCACGATTGCTATCGCCGTACTTGACGGTGCTGGCGCTGGCCGGCTTGCTCCAGCTGTCGCTGGCCTGCGTGGCGGACTGCGCGCCTGCCGCCTGGGCAGCCAGCGCGAGCACGACCGAAGCGATCAACACGAATGAACGACGCATGGCAGGCTCCCTTGGGTTTTCACGGATGCCCGATCTTAGAGCCAAGCCCAAGGCGTCGCATAGGCCAGAAGCCTGGCTCAGGTCTGCGTCGCCAGACCGTAACGCTCCATCCTTCGATACAGCGCCTGGCGGGACAGCCCCAGCGCCTGGGCGGCACGGCTGACGACACCGTCGGCCTTGCCCAGAGCAGCCTCGACGGCCTCACGGCTGGGCTCGTCCAGGTTACGCGCGGCGGCCGCCGCCTGTTGCGGCAGATTGAGTTGTTCGGGCGTGATGCGGCCACCGGAGGCAAGCAGGGATGCGCGCTCGATCGCGTTCTTGAGTTCGCGCACATTCCCCGGCCACGCATAGTTCAACAACGCGTCGCGTGCGGCGTCGCTGAGCTCCGCGCGGCCGCCGAGGAAATGCTCGGCCAGCGGCAGGATATCGTCGACGCGCTCGGCCAGCGGCGGCAGGTTTACTTCGATCACATTGAGGCGATAGTAGAGATCCTCGCGGAACGTACCGGCGCGAATCATCGCCTTGAGGTCGGCGTTGGTCGCGCTGAGCACGCGCACCTTGACCTGGCGCGTACGGCCCGAACCCAGGCGCTCGAACTGACCCGTTTCGAGGACGCGCAGCAGCTTCACCTGGCCCGACAGCGGCAAATTGCCGATCTCGTCCAGAAACAAGGTGCCGCCATCGGCCAGCTCGAAACGGCCTTCGCGTGCCTTGTTCGCACCCGTATAGGCACCGGCGTCGGCACCGAAGAGTTCGGCTTCGATCAGTTCCCCCGGCAGGGCGCCGCAATTGACCGCGATGAACGCACCACGCTTGGCTGGCGAGTTTGCGTGCACTATCGCCGCGATCCGCTCCTTGCCAGCGCCATTGGGGCCGGTGATCAGCACAGGCACTTCCGAACGCGCGACCTGACAGGCCAGGTCCAGCGTGCGCGCCATCGACTCGGACGCAAAGACCAGATTGTCCAGATCGTAGCGGCGCTGCAGGTCTTCACGACGCTTGCGCCGTTCGTTGCGTGCGCGGCTTACCTCACGGGTCGATTCGGACAGCTCCAGCAGGTTCTCCACCGTCGCCAGCAACTTGGCATCGTCCCAGGGCTTGGCCATGTAGTCGGCGGCACCGGCCTTCACCAGCTCGACGGCCGTCTCCAGGTGCGTCCACGCGGTCAGCAGGATCACCGGAAGATCGGTATGACGCTGGCGGATCGCGCGGAACAGCGCCACGCCCTCTTCGCCCGAGGTGGTATCGGCGGTGAAATTCATGTCCTGGATCACCACGTCGATCCGTTCGCGCTCCAGCATCTCCAACCCCTGCTCCTGGGTCAGCGCCACCAGCGGCCGGATTTCGTGCAGCGACAAGGCCAGCGACAGCGCCTCGCCGACGGTGGGGTTGTCATCAATGATCAGGACAGTTCGCATTTTTCGTCTACACATGCCGACATGGATGCAGCTCCATGCCAAAAGGTTGCCATGACTTTGGTCATGGAGTGAAAAGCCGGTCGTGCCAGCGACCGACTTTACTGTAGTTCACGAGGACCGTGTCGCCACCACCGGAGGCACCCGGGCGGCACGCCATGCCGGCCCCAGGACAGCCAGCTGACCCAGCGTCCAGAGCAGGATGGCTCCGATCGGCAGGTAGACGCCCGGCAGGCGCGGCAGCTCGTAGTACTTCATCAGGAAGATATTGAGCATCAGGGCCAGGAACATGCCCAGGACGATGCCGCCGGTCACGATTAGAAAGTTCTCGACATGGAAGTAGCGCAGGATGTCGCCCTGCGTGGCGCCGATCGCGCGGCGGATGCCGATCTGCCGGGTCCGTTGCTGCACCCAGAAATTGGCGAGCCCCGCCACGCCCAGCGCCGTCACGAACAGCAGGCCAAGCGCCGAGGCGATCAGCAGGCCGATCATGGTCACGTCGCGCCGGAAATACTTCATCCGCAGTTGCGTGAACGTGCTCACGCCGTCGACATCGATGATCCGCTCCCGGCTTTGTCCGAGCAGAACATCCGGCGCCTGCTTCAGGATGCGTTCGCGATCGCCCGGCGCGCTCTTGAGCAGATAGATCACGTTGCCATAGCCAGGCGACATCGGCCAAAGCATCGTGTATTGATTCTTGTCCCCGCGCAGCTGCGGACGCAGCAGCGTGTCGACAATGCCCACGACACGGATGGGCTTGCCCGATCCGCTGTAGAGCTCCTTGCCCAAGGCGGATTCACCGTGAAACAGACGTTGTGCAAGCTCGCGGCTGATGACGGTCGAATGGACGTGGTCGCTATCGGTTACATAGTCGTCGTCGACGAAATCGCGGCCGGCGACGAGCTTCAGGCCCAGGGCCTCGATCTGACCGGCGCTGCCTGCGTATGTATCCACCTGCAGGCACCCGCCCTGCTTGGAAAAAGCCGTGCGCGACGCCATCGCCTGTTCGAAGTCCTGTTTGCTGGCGCAGGTGCCGTAAGACGACTCGCTCCCGCCGAATGGCACGCTATCTACCGCAACGGCCATCTGCACGCCTGGAATGGTGCGCAGCGCGGTCAGATCGGTGGCATAGCGCGCCGGCAGGTTCTCGTCTTTTCGCGTCACCGCGCTGCCGATCACCGACAGCGACGACTCGTCCACGCCGCTGATCACGTTGACCCGCTCGATCCTGCGTTCGACGATAAAGGTAACGTTGGAGACGATGGCGCAGGTTACGGCGACCTGCAGCAAAAGCAGAAAGGCGGTGAGCTTGTGGTGCCGCAGGCTGACCAGGATGGGACGAAGATTGAGCGTCATGGCGGGCACCTCAAAGCTGTTTCATCTGCAGCGCGGGCGGCACGCGCGACGCGCGCCAGGCCGGAATGAAACCCGCCAAAAGACAGGCCGCGATCGACAGCGCGAAGGTCATCGCCAGCATCGACACGTCCATGCTGGCCAGTTGCGCATAGTCATCGGGGCGCTGCCTCACGCTCCATAGGCCCACTTGAGCAAGCAGCAAGCCCAGAACGCCGCCGATGACGCCGATGGCCAGGGCCTCCATGCCCAGTTGCAGAAAGATGTCACGTCGGCGAGCACCCAGCGCCCGGCGTACGCTGAGCTCGCCACTGCGGCGCAGAAACTTGGCCAGCAGCAAGGCCACGATGTTCAGCACGCAGACCACCAGGAAACTCAGCGCCAGCCACAGCTGCAGGCGTACATCGCCCGGCACCAGATGCTGATGGTCCAGCCGCTGTGCCAGGGTATCGAGCCGCGCCTGCGATGGCTCCCGCTCGAAACGTCCCAGCGCCTTCTGCTGCGCCGAATAGTCCACCAGGAACTGCCGATACGCCGCTACCGCGTCCGGGCTGTCCAACTGGACCCAGAACTGCAGCCAGGAGGTGGTCGGACTGACCATCTTCGTGTTGTCCTCGTCATGGCCCCAGCCGGAGAAATTGCCAGTGCCCGCCAGCTTCAGGTCCACCGCAACGCTCAGCGGCATAAAGAACTGATCCGTGGCGCCAAAGGTGCGAGACACGCTGTCGCTGTAGAACAACGGCTCGGGCTGCCAGTCGGCGATCACGCCCACGACGCGATAGTCGGTATCGTCCAGGCGTACCGAACGACCGACGGCCCCGGCATCGCCGAACAACTTGCGCGCTAATGACGTCGACAGCACCACCAGGCGCGCACGTGCGGCATCGTCATCGGCCGACCATCCTTCGCCAGCCGCAAAGGGCACGCCGAACATCGCGAAAAAGTCCGCCGTGGTATAGCGCCCATCGATGAGAAACGGGCTGTTGCCGTGCAACGGCGCACGCACCAGCACCTCACCACCGGCCATCGCCGCCTGACGGGTGGCGCGACGCGCTTTAAGCAAGGCCATGGCGTCGGGCCAGGTCATATTGTCGGCGGGATCGTAATCGGCCGCCGTGCTGAATTTCAGCGGCAGTGGATCGACATGCGGATAGAACAACACATGGCTTCGCCCAGGCAGCGGATCGCCCGACATCACATGCAGCACCGTGAGCATCGTCATGCTCGCGCCGATGCCCAGTCCTATCGCCACCACCATCAAGACGGTCAATACCTTGCTGCGCCACATGCTGTGCAGCGCCAACGACCAGTAATAACTCAACACGCTCTCGCTCCCTCGATGTCAGACTGACCGCGTCGCTACTACGGGCGGCACGCGTGCGGCGCGAATGGCCGGCCCGAGTACTGCCAATTGCCCCAGTATCCAAAGCGTGACCGCGCCCCAGGGTAGATAGGCCAGCGGTAGGCGCGGTACTTCGTAGAGCTTCATCAGAACGATATTGAGCGCAAAGGCCATCACCATGCCCAGCGCGATACCGCCGCTGACGATGAGAAAGTTTTCGGTCTGGAAATAGCTGAGGATATCGCTGCGGCGAGCACCGATGGCGCGGCGGATGCCGATCTGACGCCGCCGTTGCTGCACCCAGAAACTGGCCAGCCCGACAATACCCAGTGCGGTCACCAGCAGCATGGCGGCGATGATCCCGCAAAGCATGGCAGCCATGGCCCGATTGGAAGCGAAATAGCGATCACGCAATTCGCTGAGCGTGCCCGAATAATCCAGGTCGACCACGACATCCGGTGCGATGCGCGCCACTGCGTCGAGGGCCTGACGCAAGACCCGGTCTCGCGAGAGCGGACCGGTACGCAGTACAAATACCTGCCCGAGGACATTGCTGCCGGTGATCAGCACCGTGTTATGCAATATCAGCGGCTCGGGGTTGGGCCGTGCGAGGTCCTCGATCAATCCCACCACGCGGCGTTGCGCGCCGTCGGCAAAGAGCACCTGGCCCAGGGAGGGCTGCCCCGGCCAGATATGCTGCGCGTAGGAACGCGACATCAGGATCGATGGCGATGAGGGCAGGAACGATGTCGAGTTGGCCGCTTCATCGTCGCCCAGCCAGCGGCCGTCGGCCAGATGCACACCGACGGTACGAATAAAGTCATTGTCGGCGACGTAGAAATGACCTTGCTGATTGTATTGAGGATCATCGAGAACGCTTCGAAAACCGATTTCGCCCGCCTGCTGGGTGAAGGGCACGGCATTGGTCATGCTTACCGATTCGACGCCGGCGATCCCACGCAAGCCCTGCTTGATACGTAGCAAGGTATCGCGCCCCAGGTCATTGCCCGTACCCTGCAACGACAGCGCCACCAGGTGCGACTCGTCCACCCCCGAGGCCATGCTCATCAATTGCAGGCGATTGCTGAGTAGAAAGAGCGCATTGCACAGTACCGCGCATGCAAGCGCGATCTGCAGGCCGATCAACAGGGTTGCCATGCGATGGCGGCGCAGTGCAGCGGCGACATGACGGATATCCATACGCATGGCTCAGCTCACCTTGATCTGAAGAGCGGGTGGGACACGGCTTGCGCGCACCGCCGGAAGCAGGCCGGCAAGCAGGCTCGCCAGGATGGCCATCGCCACGGTGACCAACAGCAGCATCGGATCGAGCTGTGCCAGATCGGCGTACGCCACCTTCTGCTGACGGACCAGCCAAAGTCCGAACCATGCGAGCAGCAGGCCACCGATGCCCCCCAACAGGCCTACGGCACCAGCCTCCACCAGACACTGCATGAAGATGTCGCTCCGCGAAGCGCCCATGGCGCGACGCACCCCGATCTCACCGCTGCGACCAAGGAACTTCACCAGCAGCAGACCCACGGTATTGCACAGGCAGATGACCAGAAAGCCGAAGGCCAGCCAGGTCTGCAATTGCACGTCCTTGGGCACCACCTGATTGAAGTCCAGCCATTGCATCAGCGACATCATGCGAATGTTGGGTGGGTGATCGAAACGGCCCAGGCTACGTTGCTGCGCATCGTAGTCGCGCAGGTAGTCTCGGTACGCCGAACGCGTGGCCGGCGTATCCAGCTGCACCCACAATCCCACCCATTCACAAGCCGCGGCCGCCATGTTCTTTGGATCGACATTGCCCCAGCAGCTGAACCAGCTGAACTGCGAATGCAGATCCAGCGCGGTCGACAACGGCAGCATGAGATCATGCGGCGGCTTATAGAGATCGCTGGTATCGCTGGCACCATGCCCACCCACGACCATATAGAACCGAGGCGACGGGCGCCAATGATCAAGCACGCCTACGATACGCAAATCGTTGCTATCGACACGCAGCGTGCGACCGACGCTGTTTGCACCGGCAAACAGCTGTTGATTGAGGCGTTCGCTGATGACTACCGTTCGCGAACGCGCCTCGTCATCGGCCGGCTGCCACGGGCCGCCATAGCGAAACGGTACGTTGAACATCGAAAAGAAGGCGCTGGTCGTGGTCAACGTGTCGATCATGGACGGATGCCGACCGGCCTCGACCGGCTGAATCTTTACCAGCGCCTCGGCCGTCATCGTCTGGCGATCGGCCTTGCCGCTACTCCATAGATCCCTGGCACTGGGGTAATCGAGCAGATCGGCCGGACGGCTGCGCACCATCCCCTTGCCGGTTTCGGCGTCGAGCTGCGGATAGAAGATGTGCTCGCTGCGTCCAGGCAGCGGATCGCCCGACAGCAGATACATGACCGTCAGCGTGGTCATGCTCGTACCGATGCCGACTGCGATGGCAATCACCATCAGCGCGGTCAGCACGCGGTTGCGCTTCAAGCTACGCAGTGCAAGATCCAGGTAATAACCGAACATCAGCCTCTCCTCGCCGATCGATCAGGCCGCCCGCGTCGCCACCACGGGCGGCACGGCTGCCGCACGCATGGCCGGCCCCAGAACGGCAATCTGTCCTACCGCCCATAAGGCGATGGCACCGATCGGGAAATAGGATCCGGGCAATCGCGGCAGCTCGTAATGCACCATCAGGAACAAGTTGATGCCGTACGCCAGCGCCATGCCCAGAACGATGCCTATCGTGGCCAGCAGAAAATTTTCCGTCTGAAAGTAGCGCAGGATATTGCCGCGCGTGGCACCGAGTGCGCGACGCACGCCGATCTGACGACGCCGTTGTGCCACCCAGAAACTGCCCAGGCCGACAATGCCCAACGCGGTAACAACCAGCAACGCGACGCACACGCCGGCCAGGAGGCCGGTCATCGCGCGATCGTCCTCGAAGAAACGCGTGCGAACGTCTTCCCAGACCTGTTTGCTCAATATCACGCGATGCGGATCGGCCGCCTTGAGCTTCTCCAGCGCTGTCTTGAGTACGCGGTCGCGATCTTGCGGCGACGTACGAATCAGATACTGACCCTCGGCAACACGCGCGGGCAGGATCATGCTGTACTTCGCGATCGAGTCGTCCCAGATCGACGGGCGCACCAGCTCTTTGACTACACCAACGACGTATAGCGGCGTCTGGTCAAGATAGATCGGCTTCCCCAGTGGGTTTTGCCCTGGCCACAAACGATTCGCCATCGCCTGGGTGATCACCACCGTCTTGGGCATGGCCTTGTCGTTCTTGGTCTGCAGCGCGGCCATGATCGTCTTCATGTCGACGTATTCGTCCGGGCGAAGATTGCGCCCGGCGACCAGCTGCGTACCCAAGGTTTCGGCAAGATTCACGCCGTAATAGTTGGTTGCGTTAATGGTCGACTTCTTCTGATCGGGATCGATCTTCACGCCGCTGTTGTTGGACGAGTTGCCGAACGGCACCTGATTGACCGAAGCGACTTGAGTGACCCCGGGAATCTGCCGCAACAGTTGCAGGTCTTCCTGGTCACGAGCGTATTTGTCGTCGTTGGCGCCGATACTGGCGAAACGTATACGCACCAGCTCTTTCTCCGCCACGCCGCTGGGCATGTTCATGCGGTCGATGCGCTGGGTGATCAGGAACACGGCGTTGCAGACGATCGCGCACGTCAGTGCGATCTCCAGGATCAACAGCGCTGCGGTGATCTTGTGGCGGCGCAACGTCGAAAGGATGGGAAGAATTTCCATATCGGCTCTCACTGACTCTTCAGTTGCAACGCGGGAGTGATCTGGCAGGCACGCCACGCCGGCAACAGGCCGGCACAAAGCGTGCTGATCAGGGCGAGCAGGAATGTGGAAAGGAGCATCGTCATATCCAGATGCGCGAGCGAGGCGTAGCTGGATGGCTGCCGACGCACCAGCCACAAGCCGGTATAGGCAAGCATCAGCCCCCCCATGCCGCCTGCCAGGCCAATGACTCCGGCCTCGATCAGCAACTGCATGAACACGTCGCGGCGGGAGGCCCCCAGAGCGCGTCGCACGCCAAGCTCGCCCGACCGGCGCAGAAACTTGGCCAGCATCAAACCGACGGTGTTGACCAGACAGACCAGCAGGAAGCCAAGCGCCAGCCACGTTTGCAGACGCACGTCGCTGGGCACCACCTTCTTGTAATCCAGCCACTGCATGACATCGAGCAAGGCCACATTCGGCTCACGCTCGAAACGGCCAAGGGTTTTCTGCTCCTGCGAGTAATGGGTCAAGAACGTCTTGTACGCTTCGACCTTGGCCGGGTCGACGATCTGCACCCAGAACTGTAGCCACACACAAGGCGTGTTCTCGGCGTGCTCGGGATCGCCGCCCGAACCCCAGCAATCGGTGGAGCCGTTCAAGGAAAGCTTCATGTCGCGCGACGTCGACAGCGGCACGAAGACATCTTCGGCTTCAGCGTAGTCGCCGATGTTCAGATCGTAGAAATGCGGGTTGACGCGCCAGTCGCCCAGCACGCCGACGATCTGGAACGAGGTATCCTTCATGCGCAGCGTCTGGCCGGTACTATCCTTGCCCTCGAACAACTTGTCGTTGAGCAATTTGGAAATCACCACCACCCGCGCCTTGCCATCGTCGTCGCTGGCATTCCAGCCACGGCCGTACAGAAACGGCACGCTGAACATGGGAAAGAAGTCGGCCGTGGTATAGCGCGCGTCGGTATAAAACGGGTCGATGCTCGACTGCGTGGGCTGGATCGGCACGGCGCCGCCGGTCATCAGCGCCTGCCGATCTGCGCGTGCCGCGTGCAGCAAATTCATGCCGTCGGTCCAGGTGACCTGTTCCGGCGGCGGTTTGTTCGGCTCGTAGCCATCCATCGAAAAAGGATCGATGCGCGGATTGAACAAGGTGGCGCTGCTGCCAGGCAGCGGATCGCCCGAAAGCACGTGCAGCACGGTCAACGTCGTCATGCTCGCGCCAATGCCCAGCGCAATCGCGACCACCATCAAGGCCGTCAGCACCTTGTTGCGCTTAAGACTATGTAGCGCCAGATCAAGGTAGTACCCGAACATGCTGCCCTTCCCCCAAGCCGTATGAAAAATGACTACACCGAACGCGTCGCTTCGACCGGCGGCACTTTCGATGCACGCATCGCCGGCGCCAACACCGAGCCCTGCCCCAACAACAGCAACATCACCACGCCGATCAATACGTAAGCCAACGACAACCGCTGCATTTCGAAACGGGTTACCAGCCAAAGATTCAGCCCTACCGCGAGCACGATGCCGAACAGGGCGCCGCCGCTGCTGATAAGCAGGTTCTCGGTAAGGAAGTAATTGAGGATGTCACCGCGTGTGGCACCCAGCGCACGGCGCACGCCGATCTGCTTGCGTCGTTGCCCCACCCAGAAACTGGTCAGGCCCACGATGCCTGCAGCGGTGATCGACAGCAGCACTACGCAGACGATACCCATCAGCACCGCCATACCGCGGTCGCGGTCATAGGCTGCCTGACGAATATCCGGAAATTTCTGGATACCATCCTTGTCGCTGATAACCCGCATCACGTCTTGTGCGAACAGCGTCTGGCGAACCTTGGCGGCTACCGCATCGATCTGCCCCGGCTCGGTGCGGATGAGGTAATAGTTGCCCCATTCAGACAACAGGCGAGACGGCAGGATGGTGGTTTGCGAAGCAAAGCCCGAAGCCCAGCGGTCGACGCTGTGCGGCTGCAAGGTGTCGACGATACCTATGATCGCAACCGGATGCGCATCGCCAAAATAAATCGACTTGCCCAAGGCGGAGCCATCAGGAAACAGATGCCTGGCAAGCGCCTGGGTGACGATCGCCGATGGCGGCGAAAGCTTGTCTCGCACATCCATGGCCTTGATTTCGCCTGGCTGAAAATTACGGCCGGCGATCAGATGTACGCCCAAGGTATCGAGCAGACGCTCGTCCGAAAAGAACAGCGCCGTGGACGTCGTCGGCTTGAGCTGATCGGGCTCCAGCATGATGCGATCGTCCCAGCCGTTGCCGCGCAGCGGGTATGCGTTGGAGATCGCCGCGTTGCGCACGCCGGCGAGATGACGTAACGCCTCCAGATCGGTATTGACCTGCGCGTCGACCTGCTGCGTGCTCATCGATCGCGCCCATTCGTTCTGCACCACGATGATATTGGCTTCGTCGATGCCGGTGGGCTGCGATAGATGTTGCAGGCGCTGCTGAATGATCGAAAAAGCGTTGCAGACGATGGCAAGCGTCAGGGCGATCTGCAGCGCGATAAGAACCGTACCCGCCTTGTGGCGGCGTAACGCGGTAACAATGGGGCGAATCTGTAGCATCGTCTCGTCGCCCTTAGTTCGATTTCAGCTGCCAGGCCGGCTGCACTTGCGCAGCCTTCCAGGTCGGATAGAAAGCGGCGAGCACCGTGGCCGCCATCGCCACAACGATGGTCAGTAGCACCAGACTGGCATCCAGATGCGCGAGCTTGGCAATCTGTGGCTCGAAAATCAGGCCGACACCGAACATCCCGATGGTGGTCAGCAATACCCCCAGCACACCACCCGCCAGACCGACAGTGCTGGCCTCGATCAGAAACTGCAGGTAAACCTCGCGCCGCGATGCACCGAGCGCCCGACGCACGCCGATTTCCGCGGCGCGTCGCATGAACTTGGCCAGCAACAGGCCAATCGTATTGATCAGGCAGATGGCAAAAAAGCCCAACGCAACGATCAGGGAAATGCGGCTCTCCGGAGGGACGACCTTCTCGTAATCGAGCCATTCGGTGACGTTGCGCAAGCGTATGTTCGGCGCCCATGCGAAGCGACCCGATTGCTGCATCTGTGCCGCATAGTTGCGCAGGTACTCGCGATAGCTCTCCGTTTCCGTCGGCGTATCGAGCTGCACCCACATCGAGATCCATACGCACTCGCCGTGCAACCAGCCATCCCAGCCGGCATTCAAGCTCGACGCACCACCGCAGCTATTGCGCCCACCCGTGTCGATCTTGAGGTCGATCGCTTTGCTGAAAGGCACGTAGATTTCCGACGCGTCACCCATGCCGTTGACGGTAAACATGCTGAACAGGTCGAAATAACGTGGCTTGGGATCCCATTGATCGGTTACACCCACGATGCGATAACTATGGCCACGCATATTGATCTCGCGACCCACGCTATTGGCGCCCTGGAACAGGCGCTCGTTGAGACTGCGGCCGATGACCGCGACGTCCGCATGCCCTTCATCGTCCGCCTGACTCCAGCCCGAGCCATAAAGAAACGGCACGTCGAACATCTGGAAGAAATCGCCCGTCGCGGCATAGCCGCTGACATTGAATGGCAGCGAGCCGCCGCCATGCTCGGGAATGACCGAGAGCGTGACCTCGTAGAAAATCGTCTGCATCCTGGCCTGATGCGCCTTCCACAATGCCGTGGAATCCGTGTACGTCAACGCTTCGGGGGGTTCGCCCAGGGAACGCGCATGCTGCGGCCCCCAATTGTCCAGCTGCGGCACATGCAGGCGCTCGGACTTTTCCGGAATGGGGTTGCCCGAGACTGCGCGAAACACCGAATAGGTAATCATCGACGCGGCAACGCCGAAGCCGATCGCCATCACCATCAGCGCCGTCAACCACGGATTGCGCCCCAAGCTTCGCACACCCAGTTGGACGTAATAACCGAACATCATTGCTCCCGATGGGTGGCCGTCAGACCGACCGCGTCGCTTCGACCGGCGACACGCGCGAGGCGCGCACCGCAGGGGCCAGCACCGCCCCCTGCCCCAGCAACAACAGCAGCACGATGCCGGCGAGCACATACATCAACGACAAGCGCGCCATCTCGAAGTGACTCACCATCCACAGGTTCATGCCAATGGCGAGGCACGCACCAATCATCACACCAGCGATACCGATAAGCAGGTTCTCGGTAAGGAAGTAGCTGAGAATGTCGCGCTTGGTCGCTCCCAGCGCACGCCGCACGCCGATCTGCTTGCGCCTCTGGCCTACCCAGAAACTGGTGAGGCCCACGATGCCGGCTGCGGTGATCGCCAGCAACACCACGCAGATGATGCCCATCAGCACCGCCATGCCATGATCGCTGTCATAGGCCTGCTGGCGTATCTGGGCGTAATCCAGCACACCGTCGTCATTGATGATGCGCATGCGGTTCTGCGCGTAGAGCGCTTTGACCGCCGCCTGCCTGACCGCGGCGAGCTGACCAGGCTCGGCCCGCAGGATGTAATAGGCATCTCCCACCTGGCGCATCGGCCAGATCAGCGACTGGTAGGCATTGCGCATCTGCCAGTTCTCCAGGCTCTGTGTCTGCAATACATCGACGATGCCGACGATCACCGTGGGGGTGCTGCTCATCGCATAGATCGACTTGCCCAACGCCGAGCCATCGGGAAACAGCTTGTCCGCCAGTGCCTTCGTCACGATCGTCACCGGAGGCATGACATTTTCGCGATTGGCGATCGGGTGGATTTCATCCGGACGGAAGTTGCGCCCCGCGATCAGTTTGACGCCGAGCGTATCCAGAAAGTGTTCATCGCCGAGGTAGACCGCCGGATCGCCGATCGCCGTGGTCTGATCCGGCGTCAAGGTGATGAACTGATCCCAGCCGCCTCCCCGCATGGGGTAGGAATTGCTGGCGATGGCATTGTGCACACCGGGAAGCTGGCGCAGCGCAATCAGGTCCGCCCGCTGCTGCGCATCGGCATCGTCCTTGCTCAACTTGCTCGCCCAGTTGTTTTCGATCACCAGCAGGTTCGCTTCGTCGATACCGCTGGGTGCGGAAAGATGTGCGACGCGCTGCTGGATAATGAATAGCGCATTGCAGACGATCGCCAGGGTCAGCGCGGTCTGCAGCGCAATCAACACGGCACCGGCCTTGTGGCGGCGCAATGCGGAAAGAATGGGCTTGATCTGCAGCATCATTGCGACCTCAATTGGATTTGAGCTGCCACGCCGGCTGCACCTGAGCGGCGCGCCAGGTGGGATACAGCGCGGCGACCATGGTGGCAAAGATGGACACCAGCAAAGTCAGACCCACCAGGGTGAAATCCAGATGTGCAAGGCGTGCGATCTGTGGCTGGAACAGCAGACCGACACCGGAGATACCCAAGGCCGTCAGCAGCAGTCCGAGCACACCACCGGCCAGACCCACCGCACCAGCCTCGATCAGATACTGCACATAGATCTCCCTGCGCGATGCCCCGAGCGCACGGCGCACACCGATTTCACCGGCACGACGCAGGAACTTGGCCAGCAGCAGACCGATCGTATTGATCAGGCAGATCGCGAAGAAACCCAGTGCCACCAGCAGCGAGATGCTGCTTTCCTTGGGCACTACCTGCATGTAATCGAGCCACTCCATGACGTTGCGCAGACGCACATTAGGTGCCCAGCCGTAGCGTCCGGCACGCTGCTGATCGGCGGCATAGCCTTCGAGGAACTGCCGGTACTGCGCAACCTCTGCCGCACTGTCGAGCTGAACCCAGGGAGTTACCCACACACAATTGCTCTGCAACCATCCATCCCAATCGCTGTAATCGATGCGGCCGCGGCAACTGTTGTTACCTGCCGTATCGATTCTCAGATCCATGGCGCGACTGATGGGGATGTAGATATCCGACGGATTGCCGAAGCTCGAGCCACCCCAGACAGCGAAGAAGCGCGGCTTGGGATTCCAGTTTTCGGTGATCCCGACCACACGGTAATTGTGCCCGCTCAGCGTGATCTCGCGGCCCAGGCTGTTTTCTCCGCCGAACAACTTGTCGTTGAGTTTTCGGCTGATCACCACAACGGCCGCACGCTGGTCGTCATCCGAGGTCGGCCACGCGCCGCCGTATTGGAAAGGCACATCGAACATCGCAAAGAAATCGCTCTGCACCGTAAAGCCTTCCACGGTGAACGGTATGGACTGACCGCCACGGGGCAGTGCCGACAACCCGATCGGATACAGCATGGTCTGATGCTTCGCCTTGTGGGTACGCATCATCGCCATGGCATCGACATAGTTCAGCGCGTAAGGCGGCTCGTTGCCCAGCAGGTTGTACTTCGGTCCCCAACTGTCGATCTGCGGTATGAACAGTCGCTCCGACTTTTCCGGAATGGGATTGCCCGAGACCGCGCGGAATACCGAATAGGTAATCATCGACGCAGCGACGCCAAAGCCGATCGCCATGACCATCAGCGCCGTCAACCACGGATTGCGCTTCAAGCTTCGCACACCCAATTGGACGTAGTAGCTGAACATCATTGCTCCCGATGGATGACCGTCAGACCGACCGCGTAGCTTCGATCGGCGACACGCGCGAGGCACGCATCGCCGGTGCCAGCACCGCGCCCTGCCCCAACAGCAGCAGCAACACGACACCCGCCAGCACATACACCAGTGAAAGCCGCGCCATCTCGAAGTGGCTTACCAGCCAGAGGTTCATGCCAATGGCAAGCCCCGCACCAATCACCACGCCGACGATGCCGATAAGCAAATTCTCGGTGAGGAAGTAACTGAGAATGTCGCGCTTGGTCGCACCCAACGCGCGGCGCACGCCGATCTGCTTGCGCCGTTGACCGACCCAGAAACTGGTCAGGCCGACGATGCCTGCCGCCGTGATGGCGAGCAGTACCAGGCAGACCACGCCCATCAGAATTGCCATGCCTCGGTCGCTCTTATAGGCCTGCTCGCGTACCGTGGCGAACGTGCGAATGCCGCGCTCGCCGGTGATCACACGCATGCGGTTGTTCTTGAACAATGCCGCTGGCACCGACTTGGTGATGTCGGCCAGCTGACCTGGTTTGGCGCGAATCAGGTAGACGGTGAAATTGCTGGTCAGCTGGACCGGTAGCAGCACGGCGTTGTCGTTGAAGTTGTCCGTCCAGGTCCCCGACCACGGTACCTGGAGCCGTTCGACGATGCCGATAATCGTGGCTGGCGTCTTGTCGTCACCCAGGTAGAATGGCTTGCCCAGTGCGGATTCCTTTGGATAGAGCTTTTCCGCCAGCGCTTTGGTGACGATGGCCTGCGGCGGCGTCTTCAGCGACTTGGGATCGGCAACGACGATTTCGCCCGCGTTGAAGTTGCGCCCCGCAATCAGCTTGGCACCCATGGTCGCCAGCGCATGCTCGTCGACGAAATACTGCGTGGTCTGCGCTGTCGGCTTTTTCGCATCCGGGTTCAACCGGGCACCAGTCGACCAGCCACCGCCGCGCAGCGGATACGAATTGGTCGCGTAAGCATCTTCGACCCCTGTCACCTGGCGCAACGCCAACACGTCGGAGCGAATCAGCGGCGCAACACCGTCATCGGCGACACCGACAAAGCGACTCTGAATGGTCAGCAGATCGCTCTCCTGCAGCCCCGTGGGGCGCTGCAGACGCGTAACGCGCTGCTGGATGATGAACAACGCGTTGCACACGATCGCCAGCGTCAGCGCAATCTGCAGCGCGATCAGGATGGTGCCGGCTTTGTGTCGCTTCAGGGCGACGAGTATGGGCTTGATCTGCAGCATGGTCGTCCCCTCAGTTGGATTTCAGCTGCCAGGCCGGCTGCACTTGCGCGGCACGCCAGGTCGGATAGAACGCTGCCATCACGGTCGCCATGATCGCCACCAGCAACGTAAGCGCGATCAACTTCACATCCAGGTGTGCCAGGCGCGCAATCTGCGGCTCGAACACCAGGCCGATACCGAGCATGCCCACGCCAGTCAGGATCAAGCCAAGCAAGCCGCCAGCCAGGCCCACGGTCGCCGACTCGATCAGGAATTGCGCGTAGATTTCGCGTCGCGAGGCACCGAGTGCACGCCGCACGCCAATCTCCGACGACCGCTTCATGAACTTGGCCAGCAGCAGACCGACCGTATTGACCAGACAGATCAGCAGGAAACCCAGGGACACGAGCAGGGAAATCTTCGACTCCGGCGGGACGACTTTCTGCACATCCATCCACTTCATGACGTCGTTCAAACGAACATTCGGTGCCCAGCGAAAACGCCCGGCCCGCTGTTGCTCCGCGGCATAGCCGGCCAGGAAATCCTTGTAGCTGGCAACCGCCGTGCTCTGGGGAAGTTCCGCCCAGTACTGAATCCAGATGCACTCCGAACGCAGCCAGGCCTCGTATCCGTCGCCCGCATCCTTATTGCAGTTGTTGTTGCCGGCGGTGGGGAGCTTGAGATCTATTGCGCGAGTGAACGGAATGAAGACCTGGGTCGGATCGTCGAAACCCGAGGTATTGACCGGATCGAAGAACAGCGGCTGCGGGTTCCAGGTATCGATCACACCGGTGATGCGGTAGCTGTGACCATCGATATTGAGCGCACGGCCCACGCTGTTGGCGCCATGGAACAGTTTCTCGTTGAGGGCGCGGCTGATCACCGTGACGGCGGCATGCGCATCGTCTTCGGCCGAGGTCCAGCCACTGCCATAGAGGAACGGCACATCGAACATGCTAAAGGCGTCGCCATACCACGCGTACGAGTTTTCCATGATCGGCAGCATGTTCGCGTCATCGGGCACAACCGAAATGGCGATCGGATACAGCGCCGTCTGCCGCTGCGCCTTGTGCGCACGCATGAGCGCCATCGCATCGGTATAGGTCATCGCCGAAGGCGGCTCGCCCTTGTCGTTATCTTCCGGCCCCCAGTTATCGATCTGCGGCGCGAACAGCACCGAGGATCTCTGCGGAATCGGATTGTTCGACGTGGCGCGAAAGACCGAGTAAGTCGTCATCGATGCCGCCACACCGAAGCCGATCGCCATGATCATCAAGGCCGTCAGCACGGGATTGCGGCGGAGACTGCGCACACCCAATTGAAAATAATAAGCGAACATCGGCAATGGCTCGATGAGGTGGCGACAACCTCCCGCGTGGCGGGAGGCGCATCCGGCATCCATGCCGATTCAGCGTTACGTTCAGGCTGGCGAGCGCGCCGCGTGAACCTGCGCGTGGAAGCGCGGATCCTCGGCGAGATCCACCACCTGGCCATCGATGATGTGTACGTTGCGCTGTGCGCGCGCAGCCAGTTCGGGATCGTGCGTCACCATCACGATGGTGGCACCCTCGCGATGGATCTCTTCGAGCAGTTCCATCACGCCACGCGCCATCTGCGTATCGAGGTTGCCGGTCGGTTCGTCGGCGAGCAGCAGGCGCGGCGAACCGGCCAGTGCACGCGCGATAGCGACACGCTGCTGCTGGCCGCCGGAGAGTTCGGCCGGATAGTGTTTGGCGCGCGAGGCCAGGCCGACGCGCTCCAGTGCATCCATGATGCGCTGCTTGCGCTCGGCCGCCTTCATGCCGCGATAGCGCAGTGGCACTTCGACGTTGTCGAACACGTTCAGATCGGGGATCAGGTTGAAGGCCTGAAAAATGAAGCCGATCTTTTCGTTGCGGATCTTCGAGCGTGCGTTGTCGTCCAGCCGGCTCACTTCGACGCCGTCCAGGTGATACTCGCCGCCGGTGAAGGTTTCCAGCAGGCCCGCGATGGTGAGGAAGGTGGTCTTGCCCGAACCGGATGGGCCGGTCACGGCAACGAACTCGCCTTCGGTCACGTTGATATTGAAATCGCGCAGCGCATAGGTCTCCACCACTTCGGTGCGATAGACCTTGGACAGGTGAGTCATCTTCAGCATGGTTTTTTCGTCCTTCGGTGGTGGTTTAGCGGCTGATGGCGACGCGTGCCGCATTCTTGAAGTTGTCGGTACCGGAGATCACGATGCGATCGCCTTCTTTGAGCCCGTCGAGAATCTCGACCTTGTCGATGCTGCTGGCGCCGACGCGGATCGGCTTCTTCTCGGCAATGCCGTCGTGCACCAGATAGGCATAGCTGCCGCCCGATTCGTCGACGAACGAGCCGCGCTGCACCGTCATGACGTTGTCGCGCTTGTCCAGCAGCACGCGTACTGACAGGCGCTGGTTCTGGCGCAGCTGCTTGGGCGTCTCGCCTTCGAAGCGAAGACGTGCGGCGACTTCGCCGTTGACGACTTCCGGCGAGATGGCGCTGACCAGGCCCTTCCAGGTATTGCCGTTACCGGTGATCTCGCCGCCCATGCCGATGCCCAGATCGCGGGCGAAGCTTTCCGGCACTTTCATCTCGACTTCCAGGGCGGACAGGTCGATCACGCTGAGCAGCTGCGCGTCCTTGGCGACCGTGGCGCGCTCGGCGATAAACAACTGACCGACCTGGCCGTCGACAGGCGAACGCACATTCAGATCTTCGACCTGGCGCTGCAGATCCTTGACCATGATCAATTGACGATCATGAGCGAGCTTCTTCGACTGGATGTCGAAGCTGAGGCTGTCGTTGTCCATGCCCAGGTCCGCCTTGGCATGCATTTCGGTGATTTCCGATTTCTTCAACGTGTCCTTGGCTTTATCCACGTCCATGCTGGGCACCGCGCCCTGGGTAAAAGCTTTCTGGTAGCGACCCAGATCGCGTTGCGCGGTCTCGTGATCGATCTGCGCGTTGTCGTAGGCCTTCTGCAGTTCGCCGCGCTTCTTGCGCGCATCGATCTGTGCACGCAGATAGTCCACCTGCATCGCGTCGGCAGCGCTCTGCTCCTGCGCAAGCTTGTTGATCAGCTCGGGGCTGTCGACGACAGCGAGCACCTGCCCTTTTTTCACCTGGTCGCCGGCGTGCACCTTGAGCACCACCGCGCCACCGTACGTGGCGTAGAGCGTCGGGCTGACCGCCGCGACCACCTTGCCCTCGGCAGCGATGTCGCGCACGAACGGACCACGCTCGACCGTAGCGAAGGCGAGACGTGAAGCGCTGACCGAAGCGTCGGCCGAGAAAATGCGGCCTGCCTGCGGCAGCACCAGCGCGCCAATGACCACCACGGCCACGGCAACACCGATCCACAGCAAGCGGCGCTTGTGATTGGGTTTGACTTCGACCAGACGGTCTTGAGCAGAAGTATCGCGAATCATCGAGCTGTCCCTTAAGGCCGCAAGCAGTGCGCCCCCCGGGATTACTTCAGCAATCCGCGTGCCAAACCGAAATTCCCGATAAAATCTTTTATCTACAACATGTTATATAAGCGATTCACGGAAGCGTTGCTGTCCGCGGACAGTCGCACGGACAGGCGGACAAGCGTCCGGACGGTCAAACGGCGTAGACACCCGCAACGCGCGCCACCTGGTTGGCGATGTCCTGCCCCAGCGGCGAGAGCTGCTGCACATCAATAGCGTTCAATAACCTGAGACCGCCCAGTTGGCGGTGGCGAAAACATACCAGCCATGCCATCGCACAGCGTGTCGGGCGCAGCTTACGAACCAAGGGCGCTTCGCTCAAAGGCTCGGCGGCTGCGAGCAGCGCGTCCCACGCGAGATAGTCGGTATCGGGCAACAGATAAAGCCGCGCCTGCAGCACGCCTTGCGCATCGAAACATTCCAGCCATTCGCGCGGACCTTCGGCGCCGATCTCGCTCACTGCCGCGATCCAACAGGTGCGCAACAACGGCACCAGCTCGATCCGCTCGACCAGCCAGCCCGGCAGCATCGTATTGGCACTGCTCAACGCCGTGCACGATGGAAGGTAAAGCACGGTGCCAAGCAGAGGCAGCTGCCTTGCCATCGCACCAGGCGACACACGTAACCAGCGGCGATGACAACCGCTGCCGAGGGCCTGCGGACAGACCTGGGTAAGTGCATGAGAAAACCAGCCGAACATAGCGATGCTCCGAAAGGAGACCTGGCTGGGCGCCGCATCGCGACGCTGGCGATAGGCCTTGGGCAAGCCGGCCAAGCCGACGTTGCCGAGTAAAAGCGGGCGTCCCTGCCCTGGGGGAGTTACTTGGTAAGAATCAGCTTGTCGTTGCGCGTCAGGCGCAGGTGGTACTCATTGCCCTGATGCTGGATCACCAGCTCACGGGCACCGTCGAGCAACAGCTGACTGGAAATCTTCTTGGCCGTAATGGTTACGGCCTGGGTGGCGGCGGAGGCCGCATTGCTGAGCAGACGCAGCGGTTGGGTTGCTTCGTTGTGTCGGTGCAAAGTCAGGGTAGACATGGGGATGCGTTCCGCCATCGGCCAAGGACGGAGTTGATGATAATGATTCTCATTTGATAGTCAAGGGCTGTTGGGGGGATTGGTTTTGTCTATGGTGGGGGGCGCTTTCATGGCTGGGGCCTTTCGCGATCTGGCCGCTTACGCAGCGGGCGTTTCACTCGCCTGCCGGCGAGCGAGCCACTTTCTCTTTGCTGGCCCACGCACGCAGTGCGAACGGCGAAGCCGGCCCGCAGGGCGGAGGACCTTTAGGTCCGGAGTAAAGAGGAAGTAACCCAAGAGAAATGGCCTATGGATCAAGAGCTCTGAGCAGCATTGAGGGATAAAACCGTTCGTGCCGCCTACTCGAATCGACAGGGGACACTTCTGGCGCTTCTGAGGTGCGCCGGATTTGTGCGCGAGGCGTCGTGGCGGTGAGGACTTAAAGCCCCCCTCACCCTAACCCTCTCCCCCGGCGGAGCCAGGGGAGAGGGGACTGACTGAGGCGAGCTTCTGTGTTGCGCACTTGCGCAACCTGCTCCCTCTCCCCTGGCTTTGCCGGGGGAGAGGGCTGGGGTGAGGGGGCCGGGTGCTCGCGAGAACATCACCACAGCGCAGCTGTGCTCTCGACAAGCGATGCGCAGCGAGCGGTTAGCTCTTCGGGCCCCCTCGGGAGCCGAGTGAGGTTTGGACGATCAGGCCCCCGAAGGAGGGACTCGGCCAAACCTCACGGTCCGAAGGACGGCGGAGGCGGGGTGTCCTTTCTTTGGTTAGCTTTCTTTACTCCGGGCCTTACGGCCCTCCGCCCTTCGGGCCGGCTAACGCCGTTCGCACTGCGTGCGTGGACAAGCAAAGAAAGTAACTCGCGCGCCGGCAGGCGGGCGAAACACGCCGTAGGCGACTTTCTAGCCCGAGCGCCAAGCCAGAGCGATGCACGCTCCAGCGACAATCCAACACCGAAGCCACTGGGTCCCCGCCTACGCGGGGATGACGAGAATAGGGGGATGACCAGTAAATCGAGACAGCTCAGCTAATCGCCTTCTCAATAGCCACCAACACCTCCCCCTGCAACCGCGGCAACACATCCACCGCATCCAGATTCTGCGCCAACTGCTCACTCCGGCTAGCCCCAAGCATCACCGTCGACACATTCGGATTGACCAGACACCACGCGATCGCCAGCTGCGCCAACGAAACACCCAGCTCGTCAGCAATAGGCTGCAAACGCCGTACCTTGGCGATCCGCTCGTCACCTTTCCCGATCACCGCCTCACGCAACCACTCATACCCCGGCTGCGCCAGACGCGAGTCATCCGGCACACCGTCGTTATATTTGCCGCTGAGCAAGCCCGACGCCAACGGCGACCAGATCGTCGTACCCATGCCGAAATGCCGATACAGCGGTGCGTATTCACGCTCGACACGCTCGCGATGCAGCAGGTTGTACTGCGGTTGCTCCATCACCGGCGCATAGAAGTGGCCCTGCTTGGCGATATGGTGCGCTTCTTCGATCTGCGGCGCCGACCACTCGCTGGTCCCCCAGTACAACACCTTGCCCTGACGGATCAGCGTGTCCATCGCCGCGACGGTTTCCTCGATCGGCGTATCCGGATCGGGGCGGTGACAGAAATACAGATCGAGATGCTCGAGGCGCAACCGCTGCAAGGCCTGATGGCAGGCTTCGATCACATGCTTGCGTGACAGGCCGCGTTGAGTCGGCAGGGGATTCTTTACCGCACCGAAGAACACCTTGCTCGATACGCAGTAGCTGTCACGCGGAAAGCGCAGATCGGCCAGCACGTCGCCCATGACCTGTTCGGCGACGCCGTTGTTGTACGTCTCGGCATTATCGAAAAAATTGACGCCGCGATCATGCGCCAGCGCCAGCATGTCACGCGCAGCAGACCGGTCGACCTGTTGACCGAACGTTACCCACGCCCCGAATGACAAAGCCGAAAGTTGCAGACCGGAACGGCCGAGTCGACGATATAGCATGACGAATCCTTGGCAAGCGAAAGACGTAAGCATCCACTATAAGCGGATCGCCGTGGATGAAATGTACTTAAGCGATCAGCGCAGGAAATAGCGCAGCAAGGCGAGCACCACGGCGGCAAAAACACCTGCAATCACGTCATCGATCATGACGCCGAAACCGCCTTTGACGCGCCGGTCGACCCAGCCGATGGGCCAGGGCTTGGCGACGTCAAAAAGGCGAAACAGCACGAATCCGGCCGCCAGCTGCCACCATGCGAATGGCGCGAACAACGCTGGAATCAGCGCGATCCATTGCCCGATGAATTCGTCCCAGACCAGGCTACGATGATCGTCCACCTGCAAGCGTTTGCCGGCGACATCGCATGCCCATACGCCCAGGACGAAACCGATCACGACGATAGCCAGATAGATCGGCAGACTCAGTTCACGCAGCACAAGCCAAGGAATCAACGCGGCAAGCGATCCGAACGTGCCCTGTGCGACCGGCGCAAGCCCGGAGCCGAACCCGCACGCCACCCAACCGGCGGGCGACGTCAGCAACAGACGCCGCTGTTCCGATGTCAGGGTCTTGCGCTCGTTCATGCCGAAAAATGTTCCCAACCGCTCGACAATGTTTCGAGCCACTGCCCTTGGGCACCGCGCACGCGCACGCCCTCGCCCGCAACGATGCGGCCGATACGTGTCGCACCGCAGCCAAGGCGCGCGAGATCCGCCGACACTTCGGCCACGCGTGTTGCCGGCACGGTAAAGCACAACTCGTAATCGTCGCCGCCGCTCAGCGCAAAATCACGCGCGGTGGCATCGTCGTAAAGGCTCAGCAAAGCGGACGATTGCGGCAACAACGCCGCATCGATTTCAGCGCCGACGCCGCTGGCATGACAGATATGTCCAAGGTCGGCGAGCAGACCATCGGAAACATCGATGCAGGCATGCGCAGCGTCACGCAGCGCAATGCCTGCAGCGATACGTGGCGTCGGGCGGTTCAGTCGCTCAATCAGATAGCTGCTGTGCGCACTCTCGGGCAAGCGTTGCTGCAAACAATGCAGCCCGGCTGCTGCGTCGCCGAGCGTACCTGTCACGAATACGGCATCACCCACGCAGGCGGCATCACGCGTCAGAGCCTTACCGGGTGGTGCGAAGCCATGCACGGCCACGCTGATCGTCAACGCGCCACGCGTCGTGTCGCCGCCGATCAAGGCCAGTCGATACGGCTGCGCCAGTTGCGCAAAGCCTTCGGCAAAGCCATCGACGAAATCCGCATCGGCTTGCGGCATGGTCAACGCAAGTAGCGCCCACGCAGGGCTGGCGCCCATCGCGGCGAGATCGGACAAGTTCACCGCCAGCGCTTTCCAGCCGATATCGGCCGGCGCGGTGCCCACGGGAAAATGCACGCCCTCGACCATCGTGTCGATGGCCGCAATCTGCTCCTGACCTGCTGGCATCGAGAGCACCGCGGCGTCATCGCCGATGCCTACGCGCACATCCTCGCGCCCTTGGGCGGTGCGCTGTCGGATGCGCTCGATCAGGCTGAATTCCATCAGGCTTTAACGCGGCGATTAGCCGCGTTTCTCGGTACCGCGCAGCTGGCTGGCCAGCTTGTCGAGCACGCCGTTGACGTAGCTATGGCCGTGGTCAGCACCGAAGCGCTTGGTGACTTCGATCGCCTCGTTGATCACCACGCGATACGGCACGTCCGGACGGAATTTGAGCTCGTAGGCAGCGATACGCAACGCAGCACGCTCGATCGGATCGATCTGTCCCACTTCGCGGTCGATGTACGGCGTGAGCGCTTCATCGAGCTCGGCCACGTGCTGCTCGATGCCGCGCAGCAGGTCTTCGAAGTATTCGAGATCGGCTACTTCCATGTCCTGCTCATGGCGGAACTGGTCGATCACCGCGTTCATCTTGCTGCCGCTCATCTGCCAGGCGTAGATCGCCTGCAATGCACGGCGACGTGCACGCGAGCGGGCGGCCAGGTCGATGCCTTCCGGACGCTGGTTCATCACTTCAACCGCGCGTAGAGGTTGACCATTTCCAGCGCAGCAATGGCGGCATCGGCGCCCTTGTTGCCGGCCTTGGTGCCGGAGCGCTCGATCGCCTGCTCGATGCTGTCGGTGGTGAGCACGCCGAAGGCCACTGGCACACCGGAGCTATAGGCAGACTGGGCCAGACCCTTGGCGCACTCGCCGGCCACGTAGTCGAAATGCGGGGTGGAACCGCGGATCACCGCGCCCAGCGCGATCACCGCCACGTATTTGCCGGAATTGGCCAGCTTGTGCGCGGCCAGCGCGATTTCCCAGGCGCCCGGCACGCGGATCAGGTCGATCGCATCGTCCTTGACGCCGTGGCGGACCAGCGCGTCCTGCGCACCGGCGACCAGCGGCTCGACGACAAAACCGTTGAAACGGCCGGCAACGATGGCAAAGCGGCCTTTGGGCGTGGCGAAATCGCCTTCGATGATCTTCATGTGGAAACGGTTCCTAGGGGCAGGCTCGCCCCATGCAGTTGGGTATTTTACGGGTTTTGGGGCCGGGCGTGCCCGGCACCGGGGTCAGGTGGCTAAATGGGGGTACGCCTCGAACGCGACGGTCGCCTGGCCGCCTGCAGCGGTCAGGCGGGCCGGCACGCCGAACGGCAGCGTGAACTTGTCCGGCGCATGGCCATAGGGCAGCCCGCGCAGCACGGGGATGCCGGTGACGTGCTCGATCTGCGCGAAGGCCGCATCCAGGTCGTAGCCGTTGTCGTAGGCGCTGTGACGGCAATGGGTGAAATCGCCCAGAATCAGCGCCCGCTGCCGCCCCAGCACACCGGAAAGATGCAACTGGTACAGCAGCCGCTCGATGCGGAACGGCGGCTCGCCGACGTCCTCGACGAACAGGATGCCGCCATCGATGCGCGGGAAATACGGCGTGCCCAGCAAGCTGCACAGCACCGCCAGATTGCCACCCCACAGCATGCCCTCGGCCTTCAGGCTGGCATCGCCTCCGCATTCCCAGCGCGCCTCCGCTGCAGGCGAACGCACGGTGCGCCAGAAATGCGGCAAGGTCAGTTCGCTCAGCGTCTCGGCGCCGAAGTCGGGCCCGAGCATCGGCCCACCGAACGTCACCAGGCCGCTGCGCGCGTGGAGTGCCATCTGGATGGCGGTGAAATCGCTATGCCCGACCAGCACGGTCGACGTGCCAGCGAGACGTTCGCGCAGCGCGTCGTAGTGCAGGTGTTCCAGCAGGCGCGTCGCACCGTAGCCGCCGCGTACAGATAGCGCGATATCCGGGAGATGGTCCATCGTGGCCAATGCGTTGATGTCGGCCGCACGTTCCGCATCGTTACCGGCAAAACGCAGATCGACCCGATCGAGCACGTCGGCACCTTCCACCTCGCAGCCTTCGTCGTGCAGGCGCGCGACGCCGCGCGCCATCGCGGCGCGATCATGCGGGTAACCGGAGGGAGCGATAAGACGGATGCGTGTCATCAGGGAATCTCGAGAAACTTCCTAAGTTTGTAGGAGCGACTTCAGTCGCGACCCACGGTTACGTCACGACCTGTCGCGAGTGAAGGGAACCTCGAATAACCTCAGTTTTTATCGTCATCCCGGCGAAGGCCGGGACCCATTCCTCAGTCTCTCGCTTGTCAGACAACATATGACAAGTATCTGCGCTGAGGGATGGATTCCGGCCTTCGCCGGAATGACGAGTAGGAAAGGTTTTTTAGAGGTTCCCTGAAGTCGCTCCTGCAAAGGATGGCAAGGTCATCGCACTTTATACGTGCTCGACCACTTCCAGGCCAAAGCCCGCCAGACCCACCAGCTTGCGCGGCGTACCCAGCACGCGCAGTCGCTGCACGCCCAGGTCGGTAAGGATCTGCGCGCCCAGGCCATGCTGACGCCATTCCTGTTGCTGCACCTCTTCAGGCGCCTGCTGGGTCGGCTGGCGGGTCAGGCGGCGCAGCAACGCATCGGGTGTGTCTTCGCCCGACAGCACCAGCAACACGCCGCGATCTTCGTCGGCAATGCGGCGCAGCGCCGCGGTGACGGTCAGCCCCAGGTCGTCGCGCTGTAGATGCAGTACGTCGGACAAGGTGTTGCGTACGTGCACACGCGAAAGCACCGGCGCGCCGTCATCGACCTTGCCGCGCACCAGTGCGAAATGCAGGCCATGGCGGATCGCATCGCGATAAGCGACCAGGCGGAACGGACCGAACTCGGTGTCGACCTGCTCCTCGTAGACGCGCTGCACGGTCTTTTCGGTTTCGAGCCGATAACGGATCAGGTCGGCGATGGAACCGATCTTCAAACCATGTTTTGCCGCAAAGATTTCCAGCTCCGGACGACGGGCCATCGAGCCGTCTTCGTGCAGGATTTCAATCAGCACGGCGGAGGGCTCCAATCCGGCCAGGCCGGCCAGATCGCAACCGGCTTCGGTATGCCCGGCGCGGGTCAGCACGCCACCGGGTTGCGCGGTCAGCGGAAAGATATGGCCGGGCTGAGACAGGTCACGTGGCTGCGCATCGCTCTTGACCGCCACCTGGATGGTGCGTGCGCGATCGTGCGCGGAGATGCCGGTGGTCACGCCTTCGGCCGCCTCGATCGAGACGGTGAAGTTGGTGTGGTACTGCGAGGTGTTGTCGCTGACCATCGGGCGCAGGCCCAGCTGACGCGTGCGTTGTTCGGTCAGGGTCAGGCAGACCAGGCCGCGCGCTTCGCGCACCATGAAGTTGATGTCCTCGGGCCGCACCATCTGCGCGGCCATGATCAGGTCGCCTTCGTTCTCGCGATCTTCGTCGTCGAGAATGACGACCATGCGGCCGGCGCGGATGTCTTCGAGGATCTCGGGGATGGTGTTGAAAGCCATGAATGGAAACTCTTTGTAGTCGTTAAGCCTGCCCTGCCGTTGAGGCAGGGCCAGGTCACAAATCAGGCGAAACCGTGCTGCTTGAGGAAAGCCTCGTCCAGGCGCGGCGCCTCGCCGCTGGACAGCAGGCGCTCGACATAGCGTGCGACCACGTCCACCTCGATATTCACCGCATCGCCGGGGCGACGCGCATGGAACGCTGTGTGTTCCACCGTATGGGGGATAAGGTTCACACCAAAACGATGTCCGGCCACCTCGTTCACGGTCAGACTGGTGCCGTCGATGCAGACCGAGCCCTTGGCGGCGATGTAACGCGACAGCGTCGCCGGCACTTCGAAGAGCCAGCGTTGCGAGCGACCATCGGGGGTGACCGACACCACCTTGCCCAGGCCATCGACATGGCCGGACACCAGGTGGCCGCCCAGGCGATCGGCCAGGCGCAAGGCCTTTTCCAGATTGACCGGGTCGCCGGCCTTGAGCTTGCCCAAGGTGGTCAGGGACAGGGTTTCGTTGGATACGTCGGCGCTGAAGCCACGCGCTTCGAGCGTAACGGCGGTCAGGCAGACGCCCGAAACGGCAATGCTGTCGCCCAACTGCACATCGGTGAGGTCGAGCCCGGCGGTGTCGACGTACAGGCGCACGTCCCCGCCACGCGGTTCAAGGCGCGCAATACGGCCTACGGTCTGGATGATTCCGGTAAACATGAAACGTTCTCCGCATCAAAAAAGCGAGAACGCCCCAAGGCATGAGGCAGACGGACGGCCGTCAGGCCGTCCCTCTTGCCGTCTTCTTTCATCCGGACTATGAGCCGCCCCAGCCACTCGACGTGGGGGACCGCTTTACCGTCGGCTCCGGCATGGGACCGGATCTGCTGACCTTCCGGCGGGTGCCGGAAGCGCTCGCGGGCTCGTGCTTTGAAGGCACCTACCGCCGGTGGGGAATTCCACCCCGCCCTGAAGACGTCGTATGGGTTTTCACCGGCAAGCCGGCTGATGGAGTTTAGCACCGATGGCGGCTGGAGGCCCCCGCCGTACAGGAAACAGCGTTTCCTTAGTGCTCTCAATCCAGTGTTTGGTTGCGATACAGGACGACAACGTAGCCGCACACCGCCGCGTAGATAACGACGCTAAAGAGCAAGGCACCAAGCCCCAGAAGATGGACCAGCATGGGCATCAGCAGCATCGAACTTTGCACGGCCAGAGCCGCGACCAAAACCCACAAAGAAAACTTTCGCAAGAAAAAGAGCGCAATACCCCCCATGAACAACAGCAGACGCGGCAGGAAAATGAAGACAGCCGCCAGGACGGACATCTCGCCGTTGGCCACCATCTGCAAATAGTGTCCTTTGAAAATGAAGACAGATGCACCACCCATCGAGTTGAGCAGGCAGTAAATCGAAAGTATCCAGACAGTTAAACTGCGCAACCCGCGACGATGCGCGTCGCTCTCGAATGCGTTTTCGTGCGCGGCCGGCGAAGGCGCGTAGACGTTATCGCCCAAATCCTTGCTCATTCCCCTTCCCTCTATGTCAAAGAATTCCCTACACCGGTCGCAAGCGAAGACGCAAATCCGCTCCTACCTGCCGCTGATCCACCATCTTCAAGTTCCAGCGCCTGGACATATCCGTCAACGCCGGCAAACCCAGCAACGGCATGGCGTGGTCACCCAGCAATACCGGCGCGACATATAACAGCAACTCGTCAGCCAGACCGGCGGCGATCAACGCACCGCACAGGGTCGGACCGGATTCGACCTGCACTTCATTGCAGTCACGCTCGGCCAGCAAGGCCAGCGCCGCAGCAAGATCAAAAGTGTGACCGGACTCGGCTACCGGGATGCATTCGACATTCGCGAAGCGCACATCAGGCTTGGCGCTGTGTCCGTGCAACATCAGCGTCGGCATCTGGCCATCCAATACCTGACTGCCTTTGGGCGTACGCAACAAACGATCCAGCACGACACGCATGGGCTGCGTGGTGACGCCTTTCATGCGCACCGTCAATCTGGGGTTATCGGCCAGCACCGTACCGCTGCCGGTCAGGATGGCCGAGCTGCGCGCACGCCAACGCTGCACGTCTTCGCGTGCGGCTTCGCCGGTGATCCATTTGGATTCGCCATTGGCCAGCGCGGTGCGGCCGTCCAGGCTCATCGCCAGCTTGACGCGCACCCAGGGGCGACCTCGTTCAATGCGGCTGAAAAAACCGATGTTGAGCTCGCGCGCGGCATCGCGCATCAGACCGGTTTCGACGACGATGCCGGCAGCACGGAGCTTCTCGATGCCGCGTCCGTCGACCTTGGGAAAAGGGTCTTCCGCAGCGATCACTACGCGCGCCACGCCGGCGGCGACGAGCGCGTCGGCACATGGAGGCGTGCGTCCGTGATGGGCGCAGGGCTCGAGCGTCACATAAGCGGTCGCGCCGCGTGCACGCTCGCCTGCTTCGCGCAATGCGTAGACCTCGGCGTGAGGTTCGCCTGCGCGCTGATGCCAGCCCGTACCGACGATGTCATCGCCATGCGCTATCACGCATCCGACGCGGGGGTTGGGCTGGGTGGTGTAGAGGCCGAGTTCCGCAAGACGCAATGCGTGCGCCATGTGGAGATGGTCGAGGGCGGAGAAGGTCGGGGCGGTCATGAGGGGGGATTTTGCCAGAATGGCTTGTGTTGCTGAGGCCCTCCTAGAGCCCCCTCACCCCAACCCTCTCCCCCGGCAGAGCCAGGGGAGAGGGAGCTAAGTTGCGCAAGTGCGAAACATTGAGGTCACCTCAGTCGACTCCCTCTCCCCTGGCTCTGCCGGGGGAGAGGGTTGGGGTGAGGGGGCGCAAGAGGCGACGCGAAGCGAGCCCTAGCCCTTCTTGCTCCGCTTGACCGCAGCTTCGCCGAGCAACGACAACTGCAAACTTTCCAACCCCGGCAGATCGCGCTCCAGCTTCTCGATCTCCTCGCGGAACGCATGCACGTCCTCGAACTTGCGATAGACGGAAGCAAAACGCACGTACGCCACCTGGTCGAGCTTCTTCAGCTCACGCATGACCAGCTCGCCGATCTGCCGTGAAGGCACTTCGCGTTCGCCACTCTTGCGCAGATCGTTGACGATAGCGCGTACCGCATCGTCGACCGCCTCGGTAGCGACCGGACGCTTCTGCAGCGCCCGTTCGAAACTCACCCGCAGCTTGCGTTCGTCAAAACTCTCCCGCCGCTCGCCGCTCTTGACGATGCTGGGCAACTTCAACTCCGCCGTCTCGAAGGTGTTGAAGCGCTCGCCGCATTGCGGACACTCGCGACGACGGCGCACGGTGGCGCCGTCTTCGGTCAGGCGTGAGTCGATGACCCGGGTGTCTTCATGCTGGCAGAAGGGACAATGCACTCGTCAACCGTAAACCGGGAACTTCTTGCACTGCGCCGTGACCTGCTCGCGCACCTTCTTGATGACGGTGTCATCGGCCGGCGCATCGAGTACGTCGCAGATCCAGTTGGTCAGTTCGACCACATCGCTTTCCTTGTAGCCGCGAGTGGTCACCGCCGGGGTGCCAACGCGCAGGCCCGAGGTCACGAACGGCGAGCGCGGGTCGTTCGGCACCGCGTTCTTGTTGACCGTGATGTGCGCCTTGCCCAGGGCCGCCTCGGCATCTTTGCCGGTGACGTCGCGGCCGATCAGGTCGATCAGCATCAGGTGGTTCTCGGTACCGCCGGAAACCACCTTGTAGCCACGCTCGATCAACGTCTTGGCCATGGCCTTGGCGTTCTTGATCACCTGTGCCTGATAGTCCTTGAAGGACGGCTCCAACGCTTCCTTGAAGGCCACCGCCTTGGCGGCGATCACGTGCATCAGCGGGCCGCCCTGGATGCCGGGGAACACGATCGACTGCAGCTTTTTCTCGATTTCTTCGCCCAGGTCCTTGGCGATGACAAAACCGCCTCGCGGGCCGCGCAGGGTCTTGTGTGTGGTCGAGGTCACCACGTGCGCATGCGGTACCGGGTTCGGATACACGCCCGCGGCGATCAGACCGGCGACGTGCGCCATGTCGACGAAAAGATAGGCACCGACCTTGTCGGCGATGGCGCGGAAACGTGCCCAGTCCATCACCTGCGAGTAAGCGGAAAAGCCGGCGACGATCATCTTCGGCTTGTGCTCGACCGCCAGGCGCTCGACTTCGTCGTAATCGACCAGGCCCTGGTCGTTGACGCCGTACTGCACGGCGTTGAACAGCTTGCCGGAGATATTGACCTTGGCGCCGTGCGTCAGATGACCGCCATGGGCCAGCGACATGCCCAGGATCGTATCGCCCGGCTGCAACAGCGCCAGGTACACGGCCTGGTTGGCCTGCGAGCCCGAATGCGGCTGCACGTTGGCATAGGTAGCGCCGAACAGCTGCTTGAGGCGGTCGATCGCCAGCTTCTCGGCGATGTCGACATATTCGCAACCGCCGTAATAGCGCTTGCCCGGATAACCCTCGGCGTACTTGTTGGTCAATACCGAACCCTGCGCTTCGAGCACGCGGGGGCTAGCGTAGTTCTCCGAGGCGATCAGTTCGACGTGGTCTTCCTGGCGACGGGCTTCGGCGGCAATGGCCTGGGCCAATTCGTCGTCATAACCGGCGATCGTATCGTTCTTGGGGAACATCCTGACCTCTTCTGGGTGGCAAGCGGGGATTTAGACGCGAAATTGTAACGCTCAGGGAAGGTTACGGCCAATGGCAGCACTTGCATGAGGCATTTCGTACGATGTACGGTACTATGTACGCAATACCATTCTCGGGGTTAACGCTCATGTCCGACCGCTTTCGCGCTGTGCGCTGGCTTGCTCTTCTTGCGCTATGCCTTACCCACTTCGCCGCCCAGGCTGCCTCGCCCGCCACGACCGGCGTCGGCCTGGGTGACATCCGGATCCACGACCCGGTAAGCGGCGGCGAGATGCCGGGATTGGTGTTTTACCCATCCGCCCAGGCCAAAGGCGTCACCGTGCGCGGCCCTTATCGGATCGAGGCTACGGTAGATGCGCCAGCCATCCCCGGCCCCAAACCGCTGGTCGTGATTTCTCATGGCAACGGCGGCTCGAACATGGGACACCACGACCTGGCTACCTATCTGGCCAGCCACGGCTTCGTGGTCGCCACACTGGAGCACACGGGCGACAACTTCCACGACCAGAGCGGGGTCGGGTATCCGCAAGTATTGGGCGGCAGGCCGATCCAGGTCGCTGCCACCATCAGCACCCTGCTCGCCGACCCCCACTGGAAGACGCTGATCGACGACGAACGCATCGGCGTTGCCGGTTTCTCCGCCGGCGGCTACACGGCGCTGATGGTGGTGGGCGCCAAGCCTCATCTGGAACGCTTCATCGGATACTGCAAAAAGTACCCGGGCGATGAACCCGCGTGCGGCCCACTGCGCAGGCTGCTTGCCTCCGCGGCCAGGCATGGACAAAGCGACCAGGCTATCGTCGCCCTCTTCCAGAAAGACCTGCTCAAGTGGGGCGATACGGCCGATCCGCGCGTCAAGGCCGCGTTCGCCATGGCACCGTTGAGCATCCCGTTCGACGCCTCCAGCGTTGCCGCCATCACGCGCCCCGTTTATCTCTACTACGGTCAGGACGACCACGTCCTGATACCTCAGGAAAACGCCGCACGCCTAGCGCCCCTGCTGCATACGCTCGAAGGCAGGACCGTGGTGCCGAAAGCCGATCACTGGGTCTTTCTCGCACCCTGCTCGCCCGAACTGGCCAAGGAGGCGCCGGTGATCTGCAGCGACCCGGCCGGTGTAGATCGCGTCAAGGTGCACGCGCAGATACAGAAAGATGCGTTGGCATTCTTCCGCAAGACGCTGCATGTTTCGCCTTGAAATGACGGAAAAATCCGCGTGCCCAAAGCGCTGAGCGAACACGAAACCGAAGCCTTTCGCGAACGCATCTGCGATTGTGCGGCAAGGCTGTACGTCGAAGAAGGCCCGGCGGCAGTCACCATGCGCCGAATCGCGACCGATCTGGGTTGCGGCACGATGACCCCGTACCGCTATTACCCGAACAAGGAAAGCATCATGACCGCCGTGCGCACGCGCGGCATGCACCGGTTTTCACAGGTGCTGGAGGATGCGCTCGGCTCGCCCGGCGACGGCCGTACCCGCAGCCGGGCGGTGCGTGATGCGTACATCGCCTTTGCACGCGCCAATACCGCCACCTATCGACTGATGTTCGAATACCCCGAGCCGCACAAGGACGATACCGCCTACCGCGAAGCGCACGAACGCATGTTGCGCACGGTAGTCGCGCATGTCGATGTGATGATCGACGAGGGCAGGATCCAGGCCGACGCACCGATCTTCGGCCACCAGATCTGGGCAGCCCTGCATGGCGCGGTCATGCTGGAAATCGCCGGCATGCTGCCACCCGGCTTTGATGCGGCATCGCTGCATACGCGTACGGTCACTGCGTTGATCGATTCGGCGCGTCCGCCAGCGCCGTGATGGGTCGACGGCGGGCTACTGCCGACACCATGACATAGCTGATGATCATCAAAAGTAACCACGCACCGAGCTTTTGCAACGGCACCATATGCCAGCCATCGCGTTGCGCGGGATAGCGCCACGCCGCAGTAAACGTACCGATATTTTCAGCCAACCAGATAAACGTGGCGACCAGCACCAGGCCCAGCAGCAACGGCATGCGTCGATGCACATCACGAATGCGAAATTCGATCCAGGCGGGGCCGAACAGCCTGGCGGTGCAGGCGAATAACAGCAGACGCATGTCCGGCAGATAATGATGGGTAAAGAAATTGATGTAGATCGCGATGGCCAGCCATACGGTGGCGGCAAACGGCGGGTGTCGCACGAAGCGGAAATCGAACAACCGCCAGGCGCGCGCGATATAGCTGCCGATCGATGCGTACATGAAGCCGGAAAACAGCGGCACGCCGCCCACGCGCAAGAACGAAGCCTCGGGATACATCCACGAACCGACCGAGGTCTTGAAAACTTCCATGACCGTGCCGGCAATATGAAACAGCAGAATGACCGACGCTTCTTCGCGCGTCTCCAGCCCGCATGCCAGTGAGGCAACCTGTATCGCCAGCGCGGCAAGCGTCAGAAAGTCATAGCGGCTGAGCCACGCATCAGCCGGATACAGCAGCCAGCTCGACAAGAGCAACGCCAACATGCAACCGCCAAACAAGCAGGCGTAGGCCTGTTTGATGCCAAAACAGAGCAATTCGTGCAGCGTCACCGCCCAAGCGCCACGTGTAGCCGCCCAGCGCGCGGCGGCCCGATCCCAAGCGCCCAGCAGCGCCGTCGCCCCCGATGTCCCGTAGATTTCCGCCATGTCCCGTCGCCCGGCCGATGTCCGAACGAGCATGGCGGGCCAATAGGGCCGTAAGCCTCGCGGTTATGGCGTCGGTATGACAAACCAGGCGCTGCCGCTGCCTTGTCCGGCCATCTTCACCGTGGCAGCGCGACCTCCGATCGGCGATAATTGGCGGTCAATTCCCCATTTCCTTTGCCGGACCGCGCTTTAGCGGGCCGACGGACCGCCCTTAAGGGAGCGAAGCATGCAGTACATCTACACCATGAACGGGGTCAGCAAGATCGTCCCGCCGAAGCGTCAGATCATCAAGGACATCTCGCTGTCGTTTTTCCCGGGCGCCAAGATCGGCCTGCTGGGCCTGAACGGTGCGGGTAAGTCGACCGTGCTGCGCATCATGGCCGGCGTCGATACCGATTTTCAGGGTGAAGCCCGCCCGCAGCCGGGCATCAAGGTCGGCTACCTGGCGCAGGAACCCCAGTTGGACGCGGACAAGACCGTGCGAGAGGCCGTCGAGGAAGGCGTCTCCGTCGTACTCGACGCGCAGAAGCGCCTCGAAGAAGTCTATGCCGCCTATGCCGAGGAAGGCGCCGATTTCGACAAGCTGGCCAAGGAGCAGGAGGCGCTGGAAAGCATCCTGGCTGCCAACGACGCCCATGCGCTGGAGCGCCAGCTCGAAGTGGCCGCCGACGCGCTGCGCCTGCCGCCGTGGGACGCCAAGATCGGGCCGCTCTCCGGCGGTGAAAAGCGCCGCGTCGCGCTGTGCCGCCTGCTGCTGTCCAAGCCGGACATGCTGCTGCTCGACGAGCCGACCAACCACTTGGACGCCGAGTCGGTGGACTGGCTGGAGCAGTTCCTGCAGAACTACCCGGGCACCGTGGTGGCCGTGACCCATGATCGCTACTTCCTCGACAACGCTGCCGAGTGGATTCTCGAACTCGATCGCGGCCGCGGCATTCCATGGAAGGGTAACTACACCGAGTGGCTGGAGCAGAAGGACGCCCGCCTCAAGCAGGAAGCCTCGCAGGAAAAGTCCCGCCAGAAGGCCATCGAGAAGGAACTGGAATGGGTCCGTTCGGCCGCCAAGGGCCGCCAGTCCAAGGGCAAGGCGCGCTTGAACCGCTTCGAAGAGTTGAATGCGGTCGAATACCAGCGCCGTAACGAAACCAATGAAATCTTCATTCCGCCGGGCGAGCGCCTGGGCCAGGAAGTGATCGAGTTCAAGAACGTCAGCAAGTCCTTCGGCGACCGCATGCTGATCGACGACCTGTCGTTCAAGGTGCCGCCGGGCGCCATCGTCGGCGTGATCGGCCCCAACGGCGCCGGCAAATCCACGCTGATGAAGCTGATCACCGGCAAGGAACAGCCCGACCAGGGCGAGGTGAAGCTCGGCCACACGGTCAAGCTTGCCTATGTCGACCAGTCCCGCGGCATGCTCGATGGCAAGAACAACGTGTGGCAGGAGATCTCAGGCGGCGCCGACATCCTCACCGTCGGCAACTTCGAGATTCAGTCGCGCGCCTACATCGGCCGCTTCAACTTCAAGGGCACCGACCAGCAGAAGATCGTCGGCAACCTGTCCGGCGGTGAGCGCGGTCGCCTGCACCTGGCCAAGACACTGCTGCAGGGCGGTAACGTACTGCTGCTCGACGAACCGTCGAACGATCTTGACGTGGAAACGTTGCGCGCGCTCGAAGACGCGATCCTGGAATTCCCCGGTTGCGCGATGGTCATCTCGCATGACCGCTGGTTCCTCGACCGTATCGCTACGCATATCATCGCGTTCGAAGGCGACTCGCACGTGGAATTCTTCCCCGGCAACTACAACGAGTACGAGGCGGACAAGAAGCGTCGTCTGGGTGAGGAAGGCTCCAAGCCCAAGCGTGTGAAGTACAAGAAGCTGGCGTAATCGCGAAAATGCGAGGTGGGTAGCGTTGACCGCTGCCCACCCGCCCCAACAAGTTCCGGAGGACACCATGCACTTCATGCAATCCCTGAAACGCGCATGGGCCGCCAACAACTCGCTGGTCTGTGTCGGCTTCGATCCGGAGCCGTCGAAATTCCCCGCGCACCTGCGCGAACATCCCGATGCGGTGTTCGAGTTCTGTCGGGCCATCGTCAACGCTACCGGCGACCTGGTCTGCGCGTTCAAGCCACAGATCGCGCACTTTGCCGCGCTCAGCGCGGAAGACGCACTGGAACGCCTGATTGCGCATGCGCATGCAATGTTTCCGCATGTGCCGGTGATCCTCGACGCAAAGCGCGGCGATATCGGCAGCACGGCGCAGCACTATGTCACCGAGGCCTTCGAGCGCTATGAAGCCGATGCGGTGACGCTCAATCCCTATCTTGGCCGCGACTCGATCCAGCCCTTCCTCGACCACGCCGACAAGGGGGTGATCCTGCTTTGCCATACCTCCAACCCCGGTGCATCCGATCTGCAGGATCTCGATGTCGGCGGCCTGCCGCTTTACCAGCATGTCGCCCGGCTGGTGGCGCAGGAATGGAACGCGAACGGGAACTGCGCGCTGGTGACCGGCGCGACCTGGCCGGAGCAGTTGGCCCAAGTGCGCGCACTGGTCGGCGATATGCCGCTGCTGGTGCCCGGCATCGGTGCGCAGGGTGGCGACGTCGAAGCGGTAGTGCGTCATGGCCGCACAGCCGACAGCAACGGCCTGATGATCAACTCTTCGCGCGCGATCCTCTATGCGGGCAACGGCGAAGATTTCGCTCAGGCATCGCGCGCCGCCACCATCGAATTGCGCGACACGATCAACCGCTACCGCTGAACCTCAACCGGGCTCGCTGGCCAGCGAGCTTTCGGTACGAGCCGGTAACAAGCGGGCACGCAACCAACGCTCCGCCGGCAGCGAGAGCCAGCGCTCCACCGCCACGCCCAGCAGCCAACATAAAGGCAGTGCCGGCACGTACCAGAGAAAGCCCAGGCGCTCATCCCCGCCAAAGGCGCGATACGCGCGCACCGCCGCGAAGACGACAAACATGTGCGTGAGATAGATCTCGTAGCTCAGGCGGCCCCAGCTACGCAGCCAGCCAAAGCCAGGGAGCGGCTTGCGATCGCCGCGGCGCGCCTGCTCCGCAAAAGCGATCAGCAAGGCCAGCGCCGACAAGGTCAGCAGCAACATGTAGCCGTTGTGGATGTACTGCCAGATCCAGCCGCCCGCGACGAACGTGCAAACAAGACCCGCCCAGCCGACCACAAGCAAGACGAGTACACCATGTCTGGGCAAGCGCAAGCGTGGCATCAGCCACGCGCCAATAACGCCGATCGCGATGGCGCTCATGCCGGGCAGATACGCCTTCTCCTGCCAGATCTCATTCGCTTCCAGCGCGGCACGCGTCCATGGCAAGCTGACTGCCAGCAACATCAATAGCGGGATCAACACTGCATCGCGGCGGATCAGCAGACATAGCAGCGGAAAGCCGAGATAGAAGACCTCTTCGATCGACAACGACCACAGTACATCCCAGTTCCCTGGCAGGTAGCCGGTAACGCCTTCGTACCAGTTCAGGTGTAAGCCCAGTGCCGCCAAGAGCGCACCCGGCAGCGACTGTCCGTCACGATGAATCACATAGTCGTCGACGCCCAGCAGATGCAAAACGCTGAGTACGACCAGCAAAGCCAGCAGGCAAGGCACGATGCGCGCAAACCGGCGCGCATAGAAGGCACGCGCGTCGATATGCCGAAACGAACCCCAGCGGTGCAAGGCATTGCCGGCGATCAGGAATCCCGAAATCACAAAAAACACGAACACGGCCTCATAGCCGTTGTAATTGAGCGCGCGCAACACAGGCATGGGCAGCACGTCGGCCAGCATGGTTTTCTTGAATGGGATGCGCAGGCCGATATGGTGCAACACCACCAGCAGGATCGACAGGCCGCGCAAGGCATCGATGCCCGGGTTACGTCCCTGAGTGACTTGTTTCATCGTCTGCATTCGTGGCTAGAGCAAGGTAATGAGATCGGTCGCACCGACATCGATGCCGGCCTGGCTGAGCAAGGTCGTGATCTGGCCGCGGTGGTGCGTCTGGTGATTGAAGAAATGCAGCAGGACAAAGCCCAGCGGGCGCTCGAACGATTCGCCGGCCCGGTTGAGATAGGTCAGCGGCTGATCGCAATGGGCCGCCGTCAACTGCCCGGCAAAGGCAAGAATCGTCTCGTCCATCACTATCCGGGCAGCACGCAGAGAGGGGAAATCCTCATGCACTGGCCCGGTGAGCAGATAGGGATGGGTCAAGGCGTGTACCGGCGCCAATGCGCTGAAATCGGCCGGGTGCTCGGCAAAGCGCTTCATCCAGATCGTGTCGGCTTTGAGCAGATGATCCAGCGTGCCGAACACCGAACCGAAAAACGCGCCGCAATGCTCGTTTAGCGCCACGTCGTCCCAGTCGGCGACGGCGGCATACAGCTTGTCGTTCATCCATTGGTTGTAACGAGCCAGGAGCTGGATGTCGCGCGGAGCGGGCATGGTCGGTATCGGCTGGTGGCGTCTGCCGGCGATACTGAGGCCATCGAAAAAAAAGCGCTACTGACGACCGGCACGCTCAGCGTGTGTGCAACCAGTACACCTGGATGCCGTTGGCGCGATCCTCGGCACGCTGGCCTTCGCGCCCCTCCACCACGGTGCCCCAGGTCGAACGCAGGGCGCCGATCTGCACGCGGTCCACCCGGACCTGCTCCCCCTGCGGAATGATGAAGCGAGCCTCGACCACCATCACGCCTTCGCGCTCGAAGACCAGCGTTGCGGCCTTGCCCAGGCTGGCGCCCCAGCCGATATGCAGCTCGCACGGAATGGGCGTAAACACGCCGCGGTTGTCCAGGCTCCAGCTCTCGGTCTTGCGCAGCAGCGACTCCAGATGCGGATCGCTCCAGTTGACGACGTTGCCCGAAGGGCCCGGCGGCGGCTTGTTGTAATGGCTCATAGTCGCGACAACCCGTTCATGCGCGTCATCACGGCACCACGGTTACCCGCGGCAACGCTGCCCGCATTAGTCGGCATGATGCCAGTCCCCCGCGAAATGCGGGTGACGCCAAGATAAATATGGTCGGCCCCTGTGCGGACGCGTGGCAGCATGAACTTACGGACTCCGGTGTGTCGCCGGTTTATCGTCCTGCGGGGGAATTACTTTAGGGTCACAGTAAGGACCTCAGTTTCCGTCGTCGCCCCGGCGAACGCCGGGGCCCGGCGTCTTCAGCGCGTTGAGCGCAAGTCACTAGATGACCAGCTTCGCTGTTGTAAAGCGCCTCCGGCGTTCGCCGGGATGACGGCTAGGAGATGCCTTCGAATCTTACTGCCCAGCAGGCAACTGCTCGAGCATTTCCGTAGCCAGCTTGCCGTAATCGCCATCGAAGTGATGGTCACCCTGCTTGGCGTCGACACGGATCCAGCTCGGCAACGAGGGCTCGGTGCAGATGGTGTCGTCGCTCTCGTCCTTGCCGTAGTAGCAGACCACCGGGGGGTGGGCGTCGAGCGCCAGCAGCGGCGGCAAGGCGTCGTAGTGCTGCACCGGGTTGAACTTCTGGAGCCACTCCTGCGTGTGGGTCTTGAACCAGCCCTCGCGCATGTAGCCTTCCATCTCGATCTCGAAGCTGGCGTCGCGGGTGGGCGACAGCAGCACCAGTTGGGCGATGGTGGCGCGGTTTTCGGGTTGCAGCTTGCCGATGATCGAAGGCAGCACATCGGCGCCGAACGAGAAGCCGATCAGCCACACGCGCTTTTTCTTGAATGTCGCCAGATTCTGCTGGATCAGCGCATCGAGATCGACCGCCGAATCGGCCGCCGAACGCGTCCGCCAGAAGTAGCTCAGCGCGCTCACGCCCAGCACCGGCACACCGCGCTCGCTCAGCTTGGCGCCCAGTTGCTTGTCCAGGTCGCGCCAGCCGCCATCGCCGGAGTACACGATGGCCAGCACGTCTTCACGCCCCGCCGGCGGCGTAGCGCCCGGCGCGGGCTCAATGACCGTCAACGACTCGGCCATGCTGGTGTGATGCCAGGGCTGCCACAAAAGCACGCCCACTGCGGCGCCAATAACGACCAGCGCAAATACCGTCCACAAGACTTTTTTCATCGACGAACCATACCCGATAGGCCACCGGAAATCAGACTGGCCAGATTGGCCAGCGCTACCGGCAAGGCGATATTGGCCGGCACCGCCAGATAGCGCGGCTCCCACTCGGGATCGAACTTGTCCTTGTAGCGATGCAGGCCGCGGAAATTATAGAAACGTTCGCCGCGGCCGAAGATCATCGCGCCGAAGCGGCTCCACAGGGTCGCGGTGCGGCGGCTCTGCAAGCCCGACAAGGGTGCCATGCCGAGGTTGAACCAGCGATAGCCTTCTTGCTTGGCCCACATCATCAGCTGGATGAACATGAAGTCCATGATGCCGGAGGTGCTGTCGGGCATGTGGCGCATCAGATCCAGCGAGGCTTCTTCCTTGCTGTCGGTAAGGAACAGATTGGAGAACGCCACCGGCTCCTCGCCCTGCCAGATAATCGCCATCGGCGTACGGCTCAGGTAAGCCGGTTCGAAGGTGCCCAGCGAAAACCCTTTTTCTCGCACACGCTTATCGCGCATCCAGGCATCGGAGATCTGCTTCAGCCGCGGCAGCATCGCCGGTACTGCCTCGGCCGGGATGATCTCCAGGCGCAGGCCGTCGCGGGTGAGCTTGTTGACGGTGTTGCGCAGCACTTTCTTCGATTTGCCGTCGAGATTGAACTCGTCCAGTTTGACGCGCGCTTCCTCGCCGATCTTGAGCAGATTCATGCCCACTTCGAGATACAGGTCGAGGTCTTCAGGCCGCACCTGATAGAACAGCGGCCAGCCGCCGGCGCGTTCGCACAATTCGCGGAAGGTCCAGACCAGCTCGCGCCGCGCATCGTCGTTCTCACCGACGGGGTCGCCCATGGCGATCCAGCTGCGGCCCTCCACGTCGTACATGATGAAGGCCGTGTGGTCCGCATCGAACAGCAGCGTCTTGTCGCCCATCAGGGCCAGATGCGCCTGCGCGGACGAGTAGTTCTTGATCAACGGTAACGCCTTGACCAGGTCGCTTTCGTCCGGGAGTTGCAGACGCGGCGGTGCCGGGCGGATCAGCGATGCCAGGGCGAACAGCAAACCTGCCGCTGCCGCACCGACCAGCGCACGCAAGGCGCGCGGCGCGCCACCGTGCAGGAAGCTGAACTCCCACCACAGGTTGCTGCTGTATTCGACATGCTTGTAGCTGAAAACCACCAGCCAGCTCGCACAGCCAAGCACGGCCAGGATGGCGATGATCCAGCCGACCGAGAAATTGGTGCTGAACAACGACGCACGCCGGTAGAACAACTGGTGCGCCGGCGCCAGGCCCAGTGCCAGCAGCGACAACAGCGTCGCTTCTTCGTAATCGATGCCCTTGAGCAGCGACAGCACCGCACCGACCACCAGCAACACCAGCGTCAGCACATAGGCCGCGTCGAGTCGGCGCTGCAGGCCGCGCGCCAGGATCAGCAGCAACATGCCGACCACGCTGCTGAGCAGATGCGAGACTTCGAGGACTGGCAGCGGCAGCACATTGCGCAGGATCGCCATGCGGTCCGGAATAGCGCTGGTAGCGCCGGAGAACACCAGCACCGCACCTGACACCAAGGTCAGGCCGGCGAAGAACGGCGGCAGCAGGCCGGTGAACCAGGGCGACAACAGGCTCTTGGTGCGCAAGCCGCGCACTTCGCGCAGCAACACCATCAGGGTCGCGGCGCACAGCGGCAGGAAGTAGTAGATCAGGCGGTACGCCGCCAGCGCGCCCAGGATCGGTGCTTCCAGGCCTTCGTTGCCGGTAGCGCCGTAGCCGGCGAGCATCACCGCCTCGAACACGCCCAGGCCGCCAGGTACATGGCTGATCAGGCCGGCGATCTGACCCAAGGCAAAGATCGCCAGGTAATGCCCGAAGCCGGTGTCGACTTCGTTGGGCATCAGCAGGTAGAGCACGCTCGCGGCCAGACCCCAATCGACCGTACCGACGATGATCTGGCGCAGCGCGTTCTGCGGGGTCGGCATGCTGACCGGCCAGCGCCATACCCGCACCGGCTTGCGCAGCCACAGGCTGCCGGCCATCCACACCACTGGCAGCAAGGTCAGCAGAGCGCCGATCGGCAGGCGCAGCTCGGCAAACGGCAGCGTGGCGGGCACCGGCACGATCAGCAGCGTGACGCCGGTCAGCGTGCACAGTCCCAGCCAGAAGCTCAGCGTGCAATACAGCACGACCTTGGCCACCTCGGCGGTGGACAGGCCGGCCTGGATATAAAAGCGGTACCGGATCGATCCGGAGATCAGCAGGGCCATGCCCAGCGTGTTGCTGAAGGCATAGCTGAGGAAAGAGATAAAGCTCACCTGCGCGCGCGGCAGCCGCTTGCCGATCGAGGCCACACCGAACCAGTCGTACAGCGTCATCGCCACGTAGCTCAACGCGGTCAACACCACCGCCAGCGCGATGCGCCAATCCGGCAGGCCGTGAACGAAGCGGGCCACCTGGTGATAGCTGACTTCACGGGCCAGCTTGTGCAGCGCCCACAACGCCAGGCACAGCATCGCCAGCGACAGGAACGGCCCGGCCAGCCGGCGCAGCCACAGCGCGCCAACGCCCACCTGGGTCAAGCCATTACCTGAAATCGGAGCCTCCGCCCCATCTTGTTCCACCACGCGACTAACGCCTCCACACTATTACAACCGTCGCAGGTCGTTTCTGCGAACGGCGAAGCATAGCCTGTCAGGCCCCCGTAGGCTTCATCGTCACATAGCTAAATGACATTTCCACTCGCCCCGGACAAAAAAAGGAGCGGTGTTTAGCCGCTCCCTTCTTAGACGGCATGCATTGCCCAGGCTTAAGCCTTGCCCAGCGCCAACCGGCTGATCCAGCGATACAGCACGAACATAACCGCCGCAAACGCGATGCCGCCGATCCATACGGCCGGTACCGCGAAGCTGTCGCCGACCAGGGCCAAGGGTGCAGCATTGCTGGTGAAGGCCACGATAGCGGCGATCAAGACCAGGATCAGGCTCTCGCCCACGATCATGCCCGAGGCCAGCAGCACGCCCAGTTGCTTGGTCGCCTCCGGCTTCGGGCCGCGGTCGGCACGATGGTCGAAGTACGCACCCACCAGGGCACCGACCACCACCATCAAGGTCGTCGAGGTCGGCAGGTAGATGCCCAGGCCGACAGCCAACGCGGGCAGACGCACCGACTTGGTCGTGGCTCCCAGCACGGCATCGAGCACGATGATGACCACGCCGATAACCGCGCCGACGGCGATCAGGCTCCAGTCGATATTGTTTTCGATCACGCCCTGCGCCAGGGCCGAAATCAATCCGGCCTGCGGAGCGGCCAGGGCCTTGGCGGGATCGGCCCCCGGAACACCGGCAAAGCCGTAGGCGTGGTTGAGCAGGTCCAGCACCGGCGGAATGATCACCGCACCGGCCAGCACGCCGATCACCAGCGCCACCTGCTGCTTCCACGGCGTCGCATCGACCAACTGACCGGTCTTGAGATCCTGCAGGTTGTTATTGGCGATCGCCGCCACCGCGAATACCACCGCCGTGACGAACAGCGCGAAGGCCACCAGGGCCTTGCCGCTTTCCGGCGGCAAATGCGGCTTGACCCCTGCGACCAGCAGCATGGCCGCGGCCAGCACCACCAGGATGCCCACGCCCGACAGCGGGCTATTGGACGAACCGATCAGGCCGGCCATGTAGCCGCACACCGCCGACACGAAGAAGCTCATCAGCACCACGAAGGCCACGCCACCGATCACCAGCGTGGTCAGCGACGAGCCCAGCCCGGCACCCGCGCCGAAGCTGCCCAGCAGCCAGCCAATCGGCGCCAGACACAGCACGGTGATCAGCGCGACGATACCGATCGGCATGTCCTGCTCGGTGCGCGGCAAGGTATGCGCGTTACCGGCTGCACGCACGCGTGCGGCGGCCATGGCACCGGCCAGACCACTGACCACCGGCTTGACTAGCTTGAGCAGCGTCCAGATCGCGGCAACACCGATGGTACCGGCGCCGAGGAAGCGCACCTTGTGGCTCCAGGTCTCCTGGGCCACATCCGCCGCCGCGCCGACAACCGCAGCGAGCCCTGAGTAATGCGGCACCGCCCAGCCCCAACCGATGATCGCACCAACCAGCATCGCCACGCCGACCCACAGGCCGACCAGGTGGCCCACAGCAAACAGCGCGAAGGACAGATTGAAGTCGTAACCGCTCACCGAGCCACGGTCGTTGAGCTTGAAGTACTGCGCCACGTCGCTGGCAAACACCTTCGTCTGCACCACGACCGCAAACACCGCCGCCACCACCGAGCCCCACACCATGGCCATCAGGCCAGCCTTGTTCTCGGCATCGGAATCGGCGCTGGCATCTTCACCGCCGCCGACCTTGAGCACTTCGGCACAGGCCACGCCCTCCGGATACGGCAGGTCGGACAGGGTCACCAGCGCGCGCCGCAGCGGGATCGAATACATCACGCCCAGAATGCCGCCCAAGGCGCAGATGGCAAACGACACCCAGTAGGGAAAGCCGGTCCACCAGCCGATCATGATCAGGCCGGGCAGCACGAAGATGATCGAGGACAAGGTGCCGGCCGCCGAGGCGATCGTCTGCACGATGTTGTTTTCCTGCACCGTCGCGCCCTTGAAGTAGCGCAGGATCGCCATCGAAATCACCGCTGCCGGGATCGAGGTGGCGAAGGTCAGGCCGGCCTTCAGGCCGAAGAACACGTTGGCCGCCGTGAATACCACGGTGATGACCACACCCAGGATCACGCCGCGAGCGGTCAGCTCAGTACGGTTGTCGTCAACGGGCGGAAGGTTTGCGCTCACAAATAGATATCCTCGGCTGGGCGAAAAACGCGGATTGAAAGCTGCGACACCCTACCTGGCGAACGAACCCGAGGCCCGCGCCTATCGCCTGCTCCCCGTCGATCGCGGACACCCCGCGCCGACCCGGCATACCCCAGAGCATACCCAGCCCGGGCAGTAACACCAACGCCCGGCGTCGTCGCACCGTGGGCAGCCAGCCCACGATGCGGCGATTTCCGCTTATATCTTCACTTCGCGCACCAGGCGCATGCTCCAGGGGCACCACTCGTTACCGGGCAGGTAGGAGCCACCCACCTCGGAAAGGTGTTCCTCGATCTCCATCGGCACCGCATCGCAAAGCTCGGTGCTGTAGCCGAACAGTTCGATCGAATCCGGGTCGAGGTGGAATGGCCACGCTTCGTTGTACGCGGCACGCCCCCGAACGATCCTTCCCTTGACGCGCTGCTCGAACGCGGGCGTTCCATTGATGATGGATACGATCTTGTCCTGCAGCACCGGATCGGCCGTCCCGAAAATGAATTCGTGCGGCTCCCGAAAAGGAGCCCCGGTCGTGACAAAGGAGAAGTAGCGAGTGCCGGGAGCGACCGGCTCGTTGATCTGTTGGCCTGCCGCGAGGGCCGAACCGGAAATACACGAAGCGAAAAGGATCGCTGCCGCAAAAAATTTCTTGCGCATCATGGTCTAGATTCCTTGTGACCGAATAAGAGAAAAACGCAATCCGTGCCCGATGTGCTTGAGACGTACGGAGCGTACGAGCAGACGAGGGGATTGCCTGCAAGAAGATAGGCAAAAGCCCGCAGGAGGTTCGTGCCCAGTTCGAGATTTTCCTGTAGGGCAAAAAATAGATTTCAGAATGACCGGTATTCGAATATGTCCTGAGGCAGCGAATCACTCCATTCGGGCCATCGCCTCACGCAGAGGGCGCCACTCCAATAAATGGCATGCATTATTTTGACCAAAATCACAATTCAATAGCTTCTAAAAATATGTAATCGCATTATGTGAATGCCGAACGCCACGCACTCACTGTTCGCCCGCTAATAACCGAGCCTACATCACGCTGACTGCCCAACCATTGGAGCGGCATATGTCCATCCTTGGCGAGCTCGATTTTCGAGGATTTCGCTATCGTTACAAGCTGAGCGATAAACCTCAGGGCGAATGGCTGGTCATTCTGGGCGGCGCATTGCAAAGCCTCAACTCCTGGGATAATTATCTCGATTACTACAACAAGACCTTCCGGGTCGTGGTCTGCGACCTGCCCGGCATGGGCGAAAGCGATACCCTGCCCCGTGGTTACCCGATGGAATTTCTTGCCGACTGCCTCAAGCACCTGCTCGATTCGCTCGGTATTGCGCGCGTGCATATCAAGGCGGTTTCCTACGGCACGCCGATCACCTATCTCTTTGCCAACAAGTACCCGGAGCAGGTCGACCGGGTGATTCTCGCCGGCACCATGAAGCGGATTCCCGACGCCGTCATGGACGATACGCTCGCATCGATCCGCATCATGCAGAGTGAAGACCGCGAGCAGGCGATCGCCCTGTTCACCCGCATGTTCCTGTGTACGGACAAGCAGGACGACATCCAGAACAGTCGGCTCGCACAGAAGCTCCTGCGTATCGGCATCTCGAAGCTGAGCGCCGTGCGGCGCAAGAACTATGTCGAAAATACCTTGCGCATGATCAACACGCCGCATCTGAACTACAGCGACTGCGCTCACCTTCCGTTTCTGATCTTTACCGGCGAATACGACAGTTACACCCGCCCCGAATACTGTCGCGAAGTAGCGCAGCTGTTGCCTTCGGCCCACTACACGCTGATCAAGCACGCCGACCATCTGGCTAACCTGGAGCAATTCGATACAGTAAGCCGGCTTTGCGAAGACTTCTTCGCCGGCCGCGACATTAGCCATGAGGCCAACTGCGGGCCGTATGAGCACCTCGGTGTCATGGCATGAAATCGGGCCAGGCCAGCAAGACCGCCGAAGCCGTTGCCGCTGTGCGCGCCAGACACCGGATCTACGACTCGCCGCTGATAGTGGACGATCCCTGGGCGATCGAACTCACCAGTGCGGCGTGGCGGCGCATCTGTCGCAGCCGCATGCTCAGCTGGCTGGTGTTCGGCCACCTGCTGGCCGCATTGCGACCCGTGCAGGGCAATATTCTGGGGCGAGCGCGCTATGTGGAAGAAAAGCTCGCCCAAGCGTCAGGCGGCGATATCCAATACGTCATCCTGGGTGCGGGCCTGGATTCCTACGCGCTGCGACAGAACCCATCGCCCGAACGCCTGCACATCTGGGAAGTCGATCATCCAGACAGCCAGGCGCAGAAGCTGGCCAAACTCAAAAAGCTGGCTGTAGCCATCCCTGACAACGTTCGATTCATTCCCGTCGACCTGCAGGCCACGCCTCTGGCTGAGGCATTAGGCACGCACGGCTTTCCTTTTCAGTCGACCTCGTTCATTTCACTGCTTGGCGTGTCCTACTACATCAACGAAACCGCGTTGTTCGCACTAATCGGCGACATCGCCAAATACTTCGCGTCCGGTTCGCAGCTGGTGCTGGACATACGGGTCAGCAGACAGTTCATTGCGACGGACTATCTGGCTACGTTCGAAAAGACCGAGCGCTTCACGCGCAAGCGCGGCGAGCCGATGATCAGCGACTTCGATCCGGGCAGCTTCATTGCGCGCGCCCAGAGCCTGGGTCTGAAGCTACGCGAAAGCCTTTCTCCGGATGCGCAGCGGGCGCGCTATTTCGCGTCCCGGCATGACGGCCTGATACCGTCGCCGGAAATCTATTTTCTTCATTTCGAGGTCCCCTGATGTAACGCAAAGGGCGCCAGTGATGCTGGCGCCCTCTGTCCTCACTGCTACAGCTTGGCCCGAAGATGCGTCTGAGCTTGCGATGGTTCGGCCTGGGCCGGTTGTTGTTGCTGAAACCTCTCCATGGCAAACGGCCACCTTCTCGAGCTTTCGGCCAAAGGCGTATCCAAACCCTTTACGGTGTCTACCGCGGCAAACTTGTTGAAGTTGCCCATCGATGGTTGACCCTGAGCGGCGACGACCTTGCTGCGGTCGGCATTGAGCGCCACCCCGTCGATCCGCTCCATACCGCTTGCGCGCGCGGCCACGGTCAGCGAGGCTGCCAGATTGGAACTGCGCTCATCCGACGGGTGCGCATATTTCTTGTCCATTGCCTGCACCCAACCCAAGGCCTGCTTGTACATCGCGTGATCGGGATGCGCACTATTGTCCAGACGAACAGGTGCAACTGTTGACGACGATGCGGCCATGGTCGGAGGCGCCAACCGGTGCAGATTCGTCTGCGCTTCGGCAGCCCTCTCCGACGTGCGACGCACGATGCCGAACTCTTCGCGCTGCTCCAGAAACTTGGCCACCGTCGCCGGCTTGACGTCCGGGATACCTTCCAGCTTGGTCTTCGCACCCGCATGCCAGGCCACCTGGCTGCTCCAGCCCTCGGCAAGCTGGCGAGATCGGTCGACACTTTCCAGCCGATGCTCGCGCTCCGCCTTCAACGATGCTCCAGGTGTCGCATCCTGCTTCTTGCTGTCGTAGAGCTCCCTGCCTTCTCGATCAAAAATCCGGATGGGCACACCATCATTCTTGCGAAGCTGGTCCAGATTGCCCGGCAACTTGGCATAAACCTCCTCCTGGATGTGCGCCGGAACATACCGTCCGTGCCCCTCCGTACCCATCGTCATCGCGAAGCGCGCTTCCACGCCCAGCTCGCTTTCCAGCCGGTGCGTTGCCAGGGCGCGCACTTCGACCTCGTAGCCTTTCTTGTGCAGTTCGGAAACGAGTTCCGCCGCGCTCTCATACTTACCCAAGGTGGTATCGATGATGAGATTTTTCTGCTGACCTATCGCCGCGGCACGAAGCTCTTTCGCCCACTGGCTTGCATCCTCATGCGTCTGATCGGCCCACGAATAAGGATTACGTGCCTTCAAACCGCGCACATCGGGATAGAAATCGCGCATCTGATCTGGATCGACGACCACCGCGTGGCCGCCGAATTCGTGCAGCGCGGCCGCCGCTACAGCCCCCTTACCGGCCCCGGGCTGGCCTGCCAGAATGACGGCTCGCGGCTTGTCTTGCGATCCCACATCGTTCAATACCGTAACGATCTGCTCGTCAAAGATCTTTTTGTGCAGCTCGGCGTCAAGCTTGCTCATAAAATGTCCTTATCGGATGCATCGTGGAAATACGCCCAGAGTTCTTCGTCGCCGATCCACACCTGCTTGAACGTCGCACGCTGCAGCAGCTTCAACTTCTCCTCGGCGTAAGCCACATGCGCGGCATCGCCGGAGGCGCGCGCGGCATCGAGCTCGGCCTGGGCATCGCCGACAAACGAACTTAATCCCTCTTCAATAGCCCATAACGCTTGTTCGAAAACGGGTACGCCAGCGGATGGGTGCGATACCGCGTGATGCAACAGCCATTCCAGCTTTGTCAGATAAGCGGGATAGGCAGCAAGCCGGTCGCGTAGATTTTTCGGCACGGGCGGCGAAGCAATCGTATTCATAGTCAATATCCCTTTTGATAATCATCAAAGCGAGAAGACGCGACGCACAAACACGTGAAGCCACCTCCGGATCACGGAAGATAAATCAACAAAATCATCCAGAAGCACGTTGCGCTGGAACATGGTGCAGGTAAAAAAACGCAACGCGGTAGCGGGTTTATATTTTCACACCCTATTACCGGTGACAATCTCCCGGGCCACCTTAAAAATCGCCCAGTACACCGCCTGACGGACAGAAACCGTCCAGCACCCGGCCCTCTCGCTCTCATCGGATCCGGCAAGGCAGGCTCGACGCTTGCCTGGAGCTGGCCTTGCCACAGGCGAGGCCAGCCCACGGGTTATGCCCCGTGGGCCGGCGACGCTTATACCTTTGCGGTATGTTGCGCCTGAACTTGCTGGGGTTGCGCCTGTGTCTGCGTTTGCGACTGTTGCTGCTGTTTGAAGGCCTCCATGGCTTGCGGCCACTTTGCCGAGGTCTCCGCTACCGGCGTGTTCAACCCCTGCATGGTGTCGACGCGCGCGAACTTGTCGAAGTTACCCAGGGCCACCTGACCTTGAGCGGCCACCACGGTAGCCCCCTTATCGTCAAGCGCAATGCGATCGATTCGCTCCATCCCATTGTTGCGTGCCGCCACGGTCAGCGCCGCGGCCAGATTGTCACTGTGCACATCGGGCGTATGCCCTTTGGACTTGTCCAGCTCATGCACATGATCGAGGGCCTGCTTGTAGATCGCATGATCGGGATGCGAGGCGTGGTCCAGACCAAGCACCGTACCGCCGGAAGAGGAAGATGACGCACCGCCATGAGTCGGCGCATCGGGTTGCTTCGGCGACGATGTGCTTCCGGACGTACCGGGTTGACTGCCCGGGCTTGAAGAACTCGGGCCCGATCCCGGGCCCGATGGACCTGAACTCGGACCGCGGTCGTGCGTCGGGTCCTGCGACTGCGATGTGCTGGCGACCGGCGCAGTGAGCCTGCGCAGATTGGCCTCAGCTTCGTGAGAGCCTATGTTCAAGCGCTCAACGACGCCGAAAGTCTCCCGCTCCTGGACGAACTTCGCGACCGTTTTCGGTTCGACGCCAGGGATGCCTTCCAGCGTCTTGGTGGCGCCCTGGTGCCAGCTCACCTGCTGCTGCCAACCTCGTGCGATTTCGGCCGAACGCGTGACATCGTCCAATCTGCCAGCGCGTGCCGACTGCAGCGTCACGCTCGGCGCGGTGCTTTGCTTCGCGCTGTCGTAGAGCTCCTGGCCTTCTCGATTGAAGATGCGAATCGGCACATTGTCGACGGCTTTGAGCTTGTCCAGGTTATCGGGCAGCTTGGCATAAACCTGCTCCTGGATGGCTGCAGGAACATACCGACCATGCCCTTCCACACCCATGGTCTTGGAAAAACGCGCTTCTACGCCAAGCTCGCTTTCGAGTCGATGGGTGGCCAGGGCACGCACTTCAACGGTATAGCCTTTATCGCGCAACTCACCGACCAGCCTCGATGCGCTCTCGTATTTACCCAGCGTGGTATCGATGATGAGATTCTTTTTCTGGTCGATCGCCGCCGAGCGAAACTCTCCCGCCCACTTGCTGGCATCCGCATGCGTTTCATCGGCCCAGGCGTAAGGGCTCTCTGCTTTCAAAGCACGCACGTTCGGGTAGAAGTCGCGCATCTGGTCCGGGTCGACGACCACCGCGTTCTCACCGAGCTCACGCATGGCGGCAGACGCTACGCCGCCCTTTCCAGCCCCAGGCTGGCCGGCAAGAATGATGGCGTGCGGCTTCTCCTGCGAGGTCGCACCATCCAGATTCGGGGCGATCTGCTCCCTGAAAATCTTGTCATGCTCCTCTTTCGTCAGCTCGGTCATACAACACCCTTGTCAGATGCACCGTGGAAAAAAGCCCAGAGGTCCTGGTCGCCAACCCATACATGCTTGAACGTCGCAGCCTGCATCAGCTTGAGTTTCTGACGGGCACGTTCGATGTTGGCCTGATTGCCGGACGCCTCGGCCGCACTGGCCTCAGCCTGGGCGTCGCCGACAAACGAACTGAGCGCTTCTTCAATCGCCCATAAAGCCTGTTCAAAAACAGGCACACCGGCAGATGGATGGGCTACGGCGTCATGCAATACCCGATCCAGTTTTGCCAGATGACCTGGGTATGACACGAACATGTCATGCAATTTCTTCGGTACGGGTGGTGAGGCAACCGTATTCATAGATAGTCAGCGTCCATTTTAGATAACAGTTAAAGTGTTAAATGCAACACGTCCACACAACACAAGATGATCGCAATACCTCATCGCACACACTGCGATGCATGTCCGGAATTTTGATCGACCCAGGCATTTCGGCACAAAAGATCACCATCCCGGCCAAGGCCGAAATGGTGATCAGGAACGGCTTTTCCTTCAGTCGTCCGCGTTCGGGTCCATGCCCGGGAACAGCACTTCGGTGTAACCGAACTTGGCAAAATCGGTAATGCGCGACGGATACAGGCGCCCGATCAGGTGGTCGCACTCGTGCTGCACCACCCGTGCGTGGAATCCCTCAGCAGTGCGTTCGATACGCTCGCCTTTGGGATCGATGCCTTCGTAGCGAATCAGGGTGTAGCGATTGACTGCGCCACGCAGCCCCGGCACCGAGAGGCAACCTTCCCAGCCTTCTTCCATGTCCTGCGACAACGGCGTGATCACCGGATTGATCAGAATGGTTTGCGGCACGGGTGGCGCATCGGGATAACGCTCGGAGCTGTTGAAGCCGAAGATCACCAGTTGCAGATCGACGCCGATCTGTGGCGCAGCCAGCCCGACGCCGCTGGCGTGATGCATGGTCTCGAACATGTCGGCAATCAGGGTGTCCAGCTCGGGGCTTCCGATCATCGACTGCGGCACCGGCGGTGCGATGCGTAGCAGCCGAGGATCGCCCATTTTCAGAATCTCGTGGATCATGGATATCTCTTGAGTTTCACCGGTAGATCGAAACGTTTATTTGCCGAACACCTTTTTCAATAGTGAGGTGGTTTGCTGCGCCGGATTATCGCGAATGGATTTTTCCTGATCGCCGATCGTGGCGAACAAGCCATCCAGCGTTTCCTTGGTGACGTAGTCATCAAGATCCAGCGAGCTGGAACCACCACTCTTGCCGCCCAAGCTACTCAGCTTGCCCAGGCTGCCACCCAACGCGCCGCCACCGCTACCGGAGGTAAACGCCTTGTACTTCTGGGTGACGCCAACGCTGTCGGTGGTCTTGGACACGATTGGGCGAATACGCTCGGTCAGCGCAGGACCGGCGACGCGGCGGAAATAATCGGTGGCGGCATGATCGCCGCCAGTAAGAATGCCGCGCGCATCGTCGAGGGTCATCTTGCGAATCGCATCACCGAACAGGTCGGCGACCTGAGGCACGGCTTTCTCGGCGGCGCGGTTCATGCTCAGCTGAAATTCGTCGACCTTCGCCCCCTGCCCCATCTTGCGCGCCAGGTTACCGGCCTGTTCCAGCTTGCCGGGTAACGGAATGCGTACCTTGGGATTGTTCCAGAAGCCGTCGTTACGGCCCAAGGTATTGATGGCATCGGTGGTGCTCTTTGCCAGAGCCTCTTTCAGACCGGCGGCCACATCGCTATTGGGCAGGTTCACGCCATTGGGCTGGCCGGAGGTGCTTTGCTGCGTAGCGGACTTGGCCTTGTTGAGCAAATCCTTGAATTGAAATGCCGAACCGGCGAGTGGAGCGATCAGCAGGACAAGCGCAAGGCCGGTGGCAACACTACGTTTTGTCGGACGCATGGGTCTTCCTTAAGCAATGCGGGGCTCTCAGTCTACGCCGACGAGGTGTTACCCGAATGTTTGCAGGGCAGCGAAACGGGCTGTCATCTATTCGACCAATAGCTAATGCCCGGTGCGGCCCTGCGGCTTGACCCCCGCCAGCGCCGGGACGAACCTGTTACGGCATCTCCCGGGGAGCTCCATCCATGCAAACCACAACTCACAACGGCACGGCAGCGAAATTGCTCTGGGCCGTCATTGCCATTATCGGCGCCTGGTGCCTTGGCGTCGTCGCATTGCGCCGGGGCGAGCCGATCAATGCGATCTGGCTGGTCGCCGCCTCGATCGGCCTGTTCGTCATCGGCTACCGTTTCTACAGCAAGTTCATCGACACGAAGGTGTTGAAGATGGACCCCAGTCGCGCCACCCCCGCGGTGCTGCGCAACGATGGTCTGGACTATGTACCGACCGACAAATGGGTGGTGTTCGGCCACCACTTTGCCGCCATCGCCGGCGCCGGCCCCCTGGTCGGCCCAGTGCTGGCCGCACAGATGGGCTACGTGCCCGGCACGCTGTGGATCATCTTCGGCGTGATCTTTGCCGGCGCCGTGCAGGACTTCATGATCCTGGGCCTGTCGCTTCGCCGCGACGGCCGCTCGCTCGGCAACATGCTGCGCGACGAACTGGGACCGGTTGCCGGCGTCGTGGCCATGTTCGGCGTGCTCGTCCTGATGATGATCGTGCTGGCGGTGCTGGCGCTGGTGGTGGTCAAGGCGCTGACGCACAGCCCATGGGGTACGTTTACCGTGGCATGCACGATCCCGATCGCGCTGCTGATGGGTATCTATCTGCGCTGGTTCCGACCGGGGCGGATTCTGGAGGTGTCGATCATCGGTATCGTGCTGCTGCTGGTGTCGATCTGGTCCGGTTCGATCGTCTCGACCTCGAGCTGGGCGCCGGCCTTCGACTTCGATCCCAAGGCGCTGGCCTGGCTGCTGATCGCGTACGGCTTCTGCGCCTCGGTCCTGCCGGTATGGCTGTTGCTGGCGCCGCGCGACTACCTGTCCACCTTCCTCAAGATCGGCACCATCGCCCTGCTCGCGCTGGCGATTTTTCTGGCCGCACCGACCTTGCAGATGCCGCCGATCACCAAGTTCATCGACGGCACCGGCCCGGTGTTCCAGGGCAACCTGTTCCCGTTCCTGTTCATCACGATCGCCTGCGGCGCGGTATCGGGCTGGCACTCGATCATCGCCTCGGGCACCACGCCGAAACTGCTCGCCAATGAGGGCGAGGCACGCATGGTCGGTTATGGCGGCATGTTGATGGAGGCCTTCGTCGCCATCATGGCCCTGATCGCTGCGTCGTCGCTGCATCCGGGCGTGTACTTCGCAATGAACTCGCCGGGCGCCTTGATCGGTACTACCGCGCAACAGGCAGCAACGACGATCAGCCAGTGGGGCTTCGTGGTCACGCCGGACGAGTTGCTCAATACCGCCAAGAACATCGGCGAAAGCAGCATCCTCAGCCGCGCCGGCGGCGCGCCGACGCTTGCGGTCGGCATGGCGCAACTGCTGCATGGGATCATTCCGGGCGAAGGCATGATGGCCTTCTGGTACCACTACGCGATCCTGTTCGAAGCGCTATTCATCCTGACCACGGTAGATGCGGGTACGCGCGTGGGCCGCTTCATGATTCAGGAAATCGCCGGCCTGATCTACGCGCCGCTGAAAAAGACCGAATCGTGGACCAGCAACCTGCTTGCCACGGTGATCTGCGTCGGTCTGTGGGGGTATTTCCTCTACCAGGGCGCAGTCGATCCGCTCGGCGGCATCAACACCTTGTGGCCCTTGTTCGGCATCGCCAACCAGATGCTGGCGGCGATCGCGCTGATGCTCGCCACGGTGGTCATCGTCAAGCTCAAGCGCGAACGCTATGTATGGGTCCCTGGTATTCCGGCGATCTGGCTGGTGACCTGCACTCTGGCCGCGGGCTGGCAGAAGCTGTCCGGGCCGATCAGCTTCACCGCTGCCGCCCAGAAGTACGCCGATGCGTTGCAGGCCGGCAAGCTGCTCGCACCGGCCAAGACTGCCGAGGAAATGCAGCGGATCATCACCAATAACCGGGTGGACATGGCGCTCACCGCCCTGTTCATGCTGCTGGTGATAACGATGACCCTGTTCGCGCTGCGCTCGATGATCCGGGCATGGCGCGAAAATCACCCGACGGCGCACGAAGAACCCTACGTGGCCGTGACCAGCGTGGCCCGCTGAAGGAGCCGATATGAACATCGATCTGCAAGCCATCGGAAAGTGGGCGGTGCAAACCGCTCGCCTCTGCTGCGGGGTTCCCGACTACGACGTCTACGTCAAGCACCTGCGCGAGCACCACCCTGAGCGGGAGGTGCCCAGTTACAAAGAGTTCTTTCGTGAGCGGCAGGTGGCCCGATACAAGGGAACCGGAGGCCGTTGCTGCTAGGTGAGGCCCGAGTAAAGAGGGGGTGAGAATCGAGCGGATACCGTGTCCGACGCGTTTCTCACCCCCTTGCCGCCCGTCACTTGCCCCTCCCGGCATATTCCCTATTCACGCCCCGGCCGGGACAATAGTGGTCCCCCGCTGATCCGGTACTCCATGTCCCAGACCCACCCTGAGCCGATCCCGCCGATCGAGCCGCAGCACAACCTTGGCTTGCGCATCATTGCGATCTACAAGGCGGTCAAGACGGTCGGCCTGATCGCCATCGCCATTTTCGCCTTCCGCCTGGATCGCGAAGAGAACTTTGCGCGCTTGGTGACCTGGCTGGAGCATCTGTCCCTGACCGACAGCAACAGCCTGCGCTGGAAGCTCGTCGCGACCCTGCAAGAATGGGGACCGAGCAAGTTTGTCGCGATCGGGCTGGTGGCACTCGCTTACGCGGCGATTTTCGCGACCGAGGGTACCGGCCTGTGGCTGCGCAAGCATTGGGCGGAGTGGTTTACCGTGATCGCTACCGGCTCGCTGATTCCGGTCGAGCTTTACGAAGTGATCGAGCGCTTCAACTGGATCAAGCTGGCCGTACTGATCGGCAATATCGCCATCGTTATCTATCTGGTGCGTATCGCGATGCAACCGCGCAAGAAGCCGGTGAAGACCACGGCGTAAGAGAACTTCGAATAACCGAAGCCGCCCCATCAAACTTCGTGATGCAGGACCTCAGCCGAAGGTTCGGCCTTTCTGCGCGGCGCCAGTTCCACCAGATACATCGCGGCCAGAATCAACAAGCCGCCGACCAGCATACGCCACGTAAACGCCTCGCCACCGAAGGCCACCGCAAACCCCGCTGCAAAGACCGGCTCCAGCGTCATCACGATGGCCGCACGCGTGGCGCTGAGATGGGCCTGTGCCCAGGTCTGCATCAGCATCGCGCCGGCGCCCGCCGCCAACGCCATATAGACGACGGCGATCCACGCATTCGTATCGGGCGGCAAACGCGGGCCATGCGGCAGGGTCGCAAGCAGGCAAATCGCGGATATCGCAAACATCTGCACGGTCGACAAGGCAAACGCGCTACCCGGCCTGGACCACTGCCCCAAGCCCACGATGTGCAGGCCATACAGCACCGCCGACGCGAGCGTGATCCACACGCCATAACCGAGGCTCAAACCACGCAACGCCAATACGGCCAAACCGCCCAGCGACAGCAGCACGGCGATCCAGGCAATCGACGGTAATCGCTGACGCAGCAGAACCGTAGCCAGCAATGGCGTGAAAACCACATACATGCCCGTGGCAAAACCGCTGATGCTGGCGTCGGTGTGTTCCAGGCCGTTCGTTTGCAACAGCTGACCGACACCATAGACCGCGCCCAACAACAGGCCCTGCCACCACTCGCGCGCACTCAGGCGCAGCAAGGGCCGGAAAAAAAGCAGCAACATTGCCACGGCGGCGATCAGAAAACGTATCGCGAGAAAATCCGCGGCCGGCAGGCGGCCGACCAGGTCCTTGATCAGGAAAAAGGTCGAACCCCAGATGGCCGTAACCGCCATCAAGCCCAGTGTCGCGAGGGTCGCGCCTCGTGCCTGCGGCTCGCTCATGCCGTCACATCGCTGGCGACGCGCCGCTTGCGCTTAGCCAATCGCCACCATTGCCCCGGTATCTTCAACAGAAAATGTGCCCAGATGCCCAGCCACACGATCGCAACGAGCAGCGGGTTACGCGCCGCCGGATCGAACTTGCGGAACCAGCGCCACATGCCGCGATGCTTGTACCAACTGACGAAGACCGGCCGGTGCCGGCTCGAGGTGCCCTTGCCATGCAGTACACGCACGTCCCCGGCCAGCCACACTTCATAGCCGGCGTCGCGCACGCGACGGCAGATATCCAGGTCTTCGCAATGCAGGAAATAGGCTTCGTCGAAACCGTCGATGCGGCGGAACACATCGCGTGGCATCAGCATCAAGGCGCCGGAAACGGCCTCCGTCTGCACCATGCGATCAGGCGCCGGCCCCGCGATATTGACGCCCTCGCCTTCGGCACCGATCAAGGTGCGCAACGATCGCGCAAGCAAGGGGTCGCGCCGGAACGACGCCGGATCGGCGTGGCCGCTTTCATCGCATACGACTGCACCGATGACGCCGGCCTTGGGAGTCTGCTCGAGATGATCGAGCAGGCGCTGCAGCGTATCGTCTTCGAGCAGGCAATCGGGATTGAGCACCAATAGCGTGTCGCCGGAGGCCTTGGCCGCGGCGCGATTAATTGCCGGCCCGAAACCGAGATTGGCGCCGTTGTAGATCACCAGCAGGCGCTCGTCGCCTTGATGATCGCGCTCGATCGCCTGCGGTATGCCGTCGTGCGAATCGTTGTCGATCAGGATGAACTGCAGCGGCAACGTGCAGGCAAGCGCGCGTCGCGCACATTCGCGCAACGACGCTCCGCTATCGGCGGAAACGACAATGATGCTGACGGCGGGGGACGCGCCGGGGCTTGGGGTGGGGGTACTCACTTGCCAATTATGCGCGATAGTCCGCGCATGGAGCACGTGCCTCAATCGCTTGGTTTGTCACCAAGCACTTCGTGCAGCCGCGCCGGAGCGCCGTCGAGACCGCGCGCCAGCCAGGGTTGCTCGCCGTCCCAGCCGTAAAGTTGCCAGCCGCGCAGACGGTGCACCTTGTCCACGTGCCGATCCCACAGCAGGTCGCCGCGCCCTTGCGGCGTGCTGGCCACGAACCAGCGGCCCTGAGGGCTGAAAGCACAGCGCGCACTCAAACGTTCCAGGGTCCGCCCATCGCCGAAACGGTAACTGCCGCTTTCGTCGTTAGCCGGCCGATAATCCACCGAATCGCCGAGGGGATCGTCGAGCCGACCCTTCGCGTCCTGCCAGCGTGCCGGTTCCAGCTCGACGATATGCGCCACCGGGCCGACCGGTGCCATCGCCAATTCGCTCCATTCGCTCCATTCGGGCTGTGGCGCGGTGCGCGGTGTGCGCCTGACACGGTGGTCCAGCAGGGATTCCAGCAAGGCGACCAGCGAAAAGCCGACCAGTGCTCCAAGCAGAGCCGCGCCCCAGGCCAGCAGGTCGCCACCCAAGGCTCGCTGCAGGGCGAACAACCAACCAGGCAGGCCCCATTTCAAGGCGCGCCGACACCACAACGCCCACTCGTGGCGCCGCGATGCCAATACGGCCGAACCCAATGCCAGCGCCAGCAGCAACGGCAATCCGAGCCACCAGGGCGGCAAGGCGAACACGCCGATCCACAGCGTGATCGCCAGCGCGCCAAGCGGGATACGCAGATACCAGGGGAGCTGGGACATGCGTTAGTAAAGCCGGCTCCGATACGACCTGTAAAGGCAACAAAGCCGGCTTTATCGCTCGATCAACCGCACCAGACGCGTGCGTTGCGGAACATCCGCATCCACGGCGAATCCTCGCCCCACGGGTCCGGATGCCAACTCATCTGTGCACTACGGAACACGCGTTCCGGATGCGGCATCAGGATCGTCACGCGACCTTCCGCGGCGGTGAAGCCGGTGAGGCCACCGGGCGAGCCGTTCGGGTTGAGCGGATAGTCTTCGGTCGGGCGCCCACGATTGTCGACGAAGCGCAACGCGCCGCCAGCCTTCGACGGGCTGCACACCTGCGGGAAACTGACCCGGCCTTCGCCGTGCGCGACCGCCACCGGAATACGCGAACCGGTCATGCCCTTAAAGAAGATGCTCGGCGAGTCGAGTACTTCCAGCGTCACCACGCGAGCTTCGTACTGCTCGGACGCGTTGCGCAGGAACTTCGGCCAATGCTGGGCGCCGGGAATGATGTCCTTGAGCTGGCTCATCATCTGGCAACCGTTGCATACGCCCAACGCAAACTTGGATGTGTCGGCGAAGAAGGCGGAGAACTCAGCGCGCAGGTAGTCGTTGTAGAGAATGGATGTCGCCCAACCACGGCCCGCGCCCAGCACGTCGCCGAAGGAGAATCCGCCGCACGCGGCAAAACCGCGGAAGTCGGCCAGCTTGATGCGACCTTCGGCAAGATCGGACATATGCACGTCGACCGCGTCGAACCCGGCGCGCGTAAACGCCGCCGCCATCTCGGCCTGACCGTTGACGCCCTGATCGCGCAACACGGCCACACGCGGGCGCGCACCCTTGGCAATGAACGGCGCGGCGATATCTTCGGCGGGATCGAAACCGAGCTTGGGGCTGATGCCCGGATCGGCATCGTCCAGGCGCCATTCGCGTTCGGCGTCGGCGCTTTGCGGATTGTCGCGCAGGCGCTGCATCGAGTAACTGGTGTCGTTCCACGCGGCAAACAGCGTGCTCCAGTTCCACTTGAACAAGGTGTCGCCACCCAGGAACAGCTTGATGCCGAGTTTTTCCTTCGGACGGCCGATGCGATGGGCGATACCGGCAAGGCCGTATTTCACCAGCAACGCTTCGAACGCTTCGCGATTGGCGCTGGCCACCTGCATCACCGCGCCGAGCTCTTCGTTGAAGAGCGCGCGCAAGGTTGCCTCGCCCCAACCTTCGAGCTGAACTTCCAGGCCGCAGCGGCCAGCGAAAGCCATTTCCAGCAGAGTGACGATCGCGCCACCGTCGGAGCGATCATGATAGGCGAGCAGCAGACCCGAACGATTCGCTTCCTGCACCAGATCGAACAAGGCCTTCAGCTGCTTGGCGTCTTCGAGATCTGGCGGCACGCCGCCACCGCGATTGAATACCTGAGTGAGCGCCGAGCTGCCAAGGCGATCACGTCCGCCGCCCAGATCGATCAACCACAGTTCGGAGTCGCCGCGATCGAGACGAATCTGCGGCGTCAGCGTGCGACGCACGTCGTCGACGCGCGCAAAGCCGGTGATGACCAGCGACACCGGCGACACCGTGCGCTGCTTGGTCTCGCCATCCTTCCACACGGTCTGCATGGACAGCGAGTCCTTCCCGACCGGGATCGAGATATCCAGCTCCGGGCACAGCTCCATGCCGACGGCCTTGACCGCGTCGAACAGGGCCGCGTCTTCGCCCGGATGGTTGATCGCCGCCATCCAGTTCGCCGACAGGCGTACCTCGCCCAGCGAGGCGATCGATGCCGCGGCCAGATTGGTGATCGCCTCACCCACCGCCAGACGTGCCGCATCGGCGCTGCTCAGCAAGGCGACCGGCGCACGCTCGGCCATCGCCATGGCTTCACCGACATAACCGTCGAAATCGGCAATGGTGACGGCGCAGTCTGCCACTGGCACCTGCCACGGGCCGACCATCGGATCGCGCGAACACAGGCCACCGACAGTGCGGTCGCCAATGGTGATCAAGAAGTTCTTGCTGCCCACGGTCGGCAGCTTCAGCACGCGGATCAGCGCTTCGTCCATGCTGATGCCGGTAAGATCCGGCACCAGGTCGATGCGCGGCTTGACGTGCTTGGCATCGCGATGCATGCGCGGCGCCTTGCCGAACAGTACATCCATCGGCAGGTCGATCACGGTGAGGTCACGGCGCGGATCGCGCACCACCAGCACACGCTCGGCAGTCGCTTCGCCGACGACAGCATACGGGCAGCGTTCGCGCACGCAATAGGCTTCGAATTCGGCCAGGTCGGCCGCATCGATGCCGAGCACATAGCGCTCCTGCGACTCGTTGCTCCATACCTGCATCGGCGAGAGCTGCGGATCGTCGCACGGGATCTTCGACAGATCGATCTGGCCGCCGACATTGGAATCGTTGAGCAGTTCGGGAATCGCGTTGGACAGACCGCCGGCGCCGACGTCGTGCACGCTGACGATCGGGTTGTTGTCGCCACGTGCCCAGCAGGCGTCGATCACCTGCTGGCAACGGCGTTCCATTTCGGCGTTGTCGCGCTGCACCGAGGCGAAATCCAGTTCCGCGCTCGAGGTACCCGACGCCACCGACGACGCAGCGCCGCCGCCCAGGCCGATCAGCATCGCCGGACCGCCCAGCACGATGACCTTGTGGCCCGGCTGCAGCTCACGCTTTTGCACATGGTCGGCGCGGATATTGGCCAGACCGCCGGCAATCATGATCGGCTTGTCGTAGCCGCGACGCAGGCCGGCTTCGCCGGTTTCGTGTTCGTAGGTACGGAAATAGCCGCCCAGACAGGGACGGCCGAATTCGTTGTTGAACGCGGCCGCGCCGAGCGGGCCGTCGCGCATGATTTCGAACGCGCTGGCCATGCGCGGCGGCAGCGGACGATCCACTTCCCATGGCATCGGATGACCGGGAATACGCAGGTCCGAGACCGAGAAGCCAGTCAGACCCGCCTTGGGCTTGGCGCCGCGACCGGTCGCACCTTCGTCGCGAATCTCGCCGCCCGCACCGGTGGCCGCACCCGGCCACGGGGCGATCGCGGTGGGATGGTTATGCGTCTCCACCTTGATCGCGTAGTCGATGCGTTCGCCATGCGCGCGCCACACACCATCGGCGTCGGCGAAAAAGCGCTTGCCTTCGTTGCCTTCGATGACCGCGGCATTGTCCTTGTACGCGGACAAGGTATGCGCGGGCGAATGCTGGTGCGTGTTCTTGATCATGCCGAACAGGCTCTTGTCCTGCGGCTGACCGTCCAGGGTCCAACTGGCGTTGAACACCTTGTGGCGGCAATGCTCGGAATTGGCCTGGGCGAACATGAACAGTTCGGCGTCGGTGGGGTCGCGCCCCAGTTCGGCGTAGCGCTCGGCCAGATACTCGATTTCGTCGTCGGCCAGCGCCAGTCCCAGCTCGCTATTGGCCTTGGCCAGCGCGGCCTGCGCATCGCTGCCCAGGGCGATGTGCAGCAGATCACCGGGCTTGCCGGCCAGGAACAGACCCTTGGCATCGTCCAGTTGCGTCAGCACCGACTGCGTCATCGCGTCGTGCAGCACGTCCATGACCGCGTCGTAATCGCGCGCACCGGCGTCGGGCATATGTGCGAGCTGCCAGGCCATGCCCCGCTCGACGCGACGTACCTGAAAACCCGCACCATGCAGAATATCGGTGGCCTTGCTCGACCAGGGCGAAATCGTGCCCAGTCGCGGTACTACCCACAGCGAAGCCGGCTCAGGCGTGGCGTCCTTCGCTTCGAGTACCTCCAGCAAGCGCTTCCGCTGCTCGCCTTCAGGCGCCGTATCGGTATCGATGAAATAGACATGCCAGGCCGCCTGCACACGCGCGCCACGATGCAGGGCATCCAGGCGGGCATTCAGACGTTCGAGGCGAAACGGCGATAGGGCACTCTGCCCGTCGAGTACGATCATTGCGGGGAATGGCGCTTGACGCGCAAGGCAGCGAAAACGCCCATTCTACCCCATGCTGCAAGACAGCAAAGGGCGGCTCGTACAAGCTATTCATTTCATTAAGATTACGGTCCGGATTTGCGCATCAGGACCGTAAAAATACCCGCTAGCCGCCTGATTTTCGGGTCACGCCGACCGTAAATTCGGTCGAAGACCCATCAGCGGCATGCGGCAGGGTTATTTGCGCCTGGGCCGGGTCGTCCAACGTGGATTTCAGCTCGGGCGACGCGAGCAAATTCAAGTCATTTCCCTGCTTCTCGAACAGATCGACCTTACACATGCACCAGCGCCAGCAGGCGAATGGCGGCAAACTCCTTGTTGCTTCCATCATAGCTATCTCCATAAAAGCGAAACGCCGCTTCCGCGGCGCTTCACTTCCAACATGTCGAGATAGCGGCGCGAGTGACCGTCGTCTCAGCTACCGTTGGTCTTGTTGAGCGCCTTGATCAGCTGATCAGGAGTGACGTATCCGCCTACAACGCGTCCGTCATCAGCCACGATAGTCGGCGTGCCGGTCACGCCCAGCTTCACACCCAGCTCGAATTCGTCCTTGACCGGATTGGTGCAGGTAGCGGCCTTGGGTACCTTGCCCTGCTTGGCCTCGGTAAAGGCCATCTTCGGGTTGGCGGCACACCAGACGTTGACCATTTCCGTGTAGGTCGCGGTCGGCGCACCCGACGTGCTCGTCACGCCTTCGCGCGGCCACGCCACGTACTCGACCGAGATGCCGGCCTTGTTGAAATCGGCGATGTGCTCATGCAGCGCCCGGCAATAACCGCAGTTCACGTCAGTGAACACGGTGACCTTGTATTTCGGATTGGCCGCGGCAAATACGATGCGCTGCGACTCGGGCAGCTTGTCGAGCTGGACTTTGCGGAAATCCGCCCAGGCGCGTTCGCTGATGTTCTTCTTGCTGCTGAGATCGAGCAGGTCGCCATTGAGCAGATACTTGCCATCCGCACTGACGTAGACCAACTGCCCCGAGGCGATGACCTGGTAGAAGCCCGGCAGCGGCGCAGGCTCGATCTTGTCGACCTGCACGCCCGGGGCTAAGCCCATGACGGCCTTGCGGACGACCGCTTCGGTCGCATCGTCGGCGGCCAGCGCGGAAAACGCCAGACCGGTCAGGGAGAGAGTCAGGATCAGCTTTTTGAACATCGAAAATTTGGACATGGGAACCTCACGTGCATCCATTCACCGCCGGGGGCGCGGGAACTGCGGATTCTCGCATAGTAGGCTGAATGAAGCGTGGCAGGTGTGACAGTTTCGCAGCTTTACGGTTCGGTCATTTTTTTTGTAACCGAGCCTTACGCCCACGCGATCAGCCACGCGGATGGTGTTGCGCATGCAACCTTTTCAGCCCTTCCTTGGCGACCAGCGTATAGATTTGCGTGGTGCTCAAGGCGCTGTGTCCGAGCAACATCTGCAGCGCGCGCAAGTCGGCGCCGTGGTTGAGCAGATGGGTGGCGAACGAATGGCGCAGCACATGCGGCGAGATGCGCTTGGGCGCGATGCCAACCGTTACCGCATAACGCTTGACCAGGGTCCAGAACATCTGGCGCGTCATGCCCTCGCCGCGCTTGCTCAGAAACAGCGCTTTGGGCTGCCTTCCCTTGGCAAGCACGGGGCGCGCGGTCTTCAGGTAATCCTCGATGCGCTCCAGCGCCACTTCGCCCACCGGAACCAGCCGATCCTTGCCGCCCTTGCCGGTGACCCGCAGCACGCCCTGGCGCATATTGAGCGCCGCCAGCGGCAGTTCGACCAGCTCGGAAACACGCAGGCCGGATGCATACATCAATTCCAGCATGGCGCGATCGCGCAAACCCAGCGTCGCGGTCAGATCCGGCGCATTCAACAGACCCTCGATTTCGCGCTCGGCCAACGCCTTGGGCAGGCTGCGCGGTGTACGCGGGCGTTCGATCAGCAGGGTCGGATCGTCAAAACCGCTCTCGCTACGTGCCAGCCAGCCGTAGTAACGGCGAAACGAGGATTGACGACGCGCCATCGAGCGCACCGCGACGGGCTGTGCACCGTGATAGGCGGACAGATCTTCGCGCCGTGCAGTCAGCAGGCTGCGTTGCCGACCGGACAGCCATACGGCAAGGCCTTCCAGATCGCGTCGGTAGGCTTCGAGCGTGCGATTGGCCAGGCCGTCTTCCGACCAGACGCGTTCGATGAACGCGGCGATGCTGCGCTGGTCGGCTTCGGCGATACTTGCGGTTTGTTCCATGCGCGACATGCTGGACACCCCGCGCTCAAGACGCAAGCGAGACCATGACTCACGACACCGTCAATGCACTGCCCTGCCCGCTATGGCGCCGACTACTGGCGCTGCTGTACGACCTGCTGGCCGTCATCGCCATCGCCGCGGTCATGGGCCTGGTCTGCCAGATCGCCACGCACGGGCGTCTGTTCGATGCACAGGGTCATGCACTGACCTGGTGGTTCCAACCGCTGCAGTACCTGACCATCAGCGCGTATTTCGTGGTGTCGTGGTTGCGCGGCGGACAGACGCTCGGCATGCGGCCGTGGCGTATTCGTGTTACCTCGGCGTCCGGCACGGCACCGTCGTGGCGGCAGGCGCTGATCCGATTGATCGTTGCCTGGCTGCCGGTTTTTCTACTGGAACTGCAAACGGCGATCGGCATGCGCGGGGCGATCTATGCCGCGCTTGGCGGCTGGGCGCTGTGGTTCGCAGTTGCCCTGATCGATCGGCGGCGGCGCGCACTGCACGACATATTTGCCGGGACGGAAGTGCGTCGCATAGACAACTGAGACTGTCGTGACGCAGCGCAACACCCAATGGCGAAACAGGCTAAACTGGTTTTTTGCACACCCCCGGTCCCCGCCCATGCTTTATCAGATTCATGAGTGGCAGCGCGCCGTCCTCGGCCCGCTGAGTTATTTCGCCCAAGCAAGCGCACGCATGCTCTCCGATCAGAGCAGCCCGCTGTCGAACCTGCCCGGCGCGCAACGCGCGGCGGCCGGGTACGAGCTGATGTATCGCCTGGGCAAGGAATACGAAAAGCCCGAGTTCGGTATCCACAGCGTCGTTGCGCACGGTCAGCCAATCGCGATCGTCGAGCAATCGGCGATGGAACTGCCGTTCTGCCAGTTGAAGCGCTTCAAGCGTTTCAGCGACGAGCCGGAAATCATCGAGCAGATGAAGAACGACCCGTCGGTGCTGGTGGTTGCACCGCTGTCGGGACATCACTCCACGTTGTTGCGCGACACGGTGCGCTCGTTGCTGTCCGACCACAAGGTCTACATCACCGACTGGACCGATGCACGCATGGTGCCGGCCGAGCACGGTGCGTTCCATCTCGACGACTACGTCGCGTACATCGAGCAGTTCATCCGCCATATTGGCGCCAAACGCGTGCATGTGATTTCGGTATGCCAGCCGACGGTGCCCGTGCTCGCCGCCATTTCGCTGCTGGCCGCGCGTGGCGAAGACACGCCGCTGTCGATGACGATGATGGGCGGCCCGATCGAACCGCGCAGCAATCCCACCGGCGTGAACAACCTTGCCACCACGCAGCCGCTGTCCTGGTTCAAGGGCAATGTGATTCATACCGTGCCACCGAATTATCCGGGCCACGGCCGCGAGGTGTATCCGGGCTTTCTGCAACACGCCGGCTTCGTCGCGATGAACCCCAGCCGGCATATGAATTCGCATTGGGACTTCTACCAGAACCTGCTGCGCGGCGACCTTGACGACGCCCAGGCGCATCGCAAGTTCTACGACGAATACAACGCCGTACTCGACATGCCAGCCGAGTACTACCTCGACACCATCAGCACCGTGTTCCAGCAGTTCCTGCTGCCGCGTGGCCTGTGGGACGTCAATGGCGAGCGCGTCAAGCCGAGCGCGATCAAGGACACCGCCCTGCTCACGATCGAAGGCGAGCTGGACGATATCTCCGGCCTGGGCCAGACCGAAGCGGCGCACGACCTGTGCAGCGGCATTCCGGCCAACCGTCGCGCGCACAAGGTGATCGAAGGCGCGGGGCATTACGGCATTTTCAGCGGCCGTCGCTGGCGTGAAACGGTTTATCCGCAGGTGCGGGATTTCATCAAGAAGTTTGATCGGGCGGTTTGAAACAAAAGCCCCCCTCACCCTAACCCTCTCCCCCGGCAAAGCCAGGGGAGAGGGGACTGACTGAGGCAACCGATCAACCTCGCGCAACGTGCCCCCTCCCCCCTGGCTTTGCCGGGGGAGAGGGCTGGGGTAAGGGGGCTTTCGGCTCAGCCGAAGAACGCCCGAAACGCCTGCACCACGCGCTCCACGCCTTCATCGTCGATATCCAGATGCGTCACCAGCCGCAGCGTCGGCAGATAACCGATGCTGATGCGTATCTGCGCCGTTTTCAAATGGACGTCCAACTCACGCAACCGATCGGCCGGCACATCGACGAACACCATATTTGTGTGATGCCCCAGAAGTTTTAAGCCGCCGATCTCACGCAGTTCCGACGCCAGGCGCTTCGCACGCGCATGATCGTCAGCCAACCGCGCCACATGATGATCGAGCGCATAGGTCGCCGCTGCTGCCAGCATGCCGGCCTGTCGCCAGCCACCACCGGCGACCTTGCGCCAGCGTCGCGCCTTCTCGATCAAGGCGGCCGAACCGACCAATACCGACCCTACGGGCGCACCCAGGCCCTTGGACAGGCATATCGAGACGCTGTCGAAATGCTGCGCGATCGCGCGTGCCTGGACGCCCGCACCGATCGCCGCATTGAACAACCGCGCTCCATCCAGGTGAAATGCCAGCTTGCGCGACTGCGCGAAATCTTGCGCGGCGCGCAGGTAATCCATCGGCAACACCCGGCCATGCCAGGTGTTCTCCAAGGCGAACAGGCGCGTACGAGCAAAATGCGGATCGACGGGTTTGATCGCCGCAGCGACCTTGTCGAGCGGCAGGCAACCGTCGGCGTCGTGTGGTATCGGCTGTGGCTGGATCGAGCCGAGCACCGCCGCGCCGCCACCTTCGAACTTGTATGTATGCGCGTCGGCACCAACCAGGTACTCGTCACCGCGCTCGCAATGCGACATCAGCGCGAGCAGGTTCGACTGCGTGCCGGTCGGCACGAACAAGCCAGCCTCGAAGCCAAGGTCCGCCGCCAGCCGGCTCTGCAAGGCGTTGACCGTGGGATCCTCGCCATACACGTCGTCACCGACGTCGGCATCGACCATCGCCTGCCGCATCGCGGGGGTGGGACGCGTGACGGTATCGCTGCGCAGATCGACCCAGCTCATGGGATGCCTCTTGAAGTTCGGTAGAGCGCGTTAGCTTGGCCTGAACATCCAGGTCACACAAGTCATCGCGGAAATTCCGTCGCGGCCTCGACGGAGGTAAGCTCTTGCCCATCGCCGCAAGGACTTGAGCAACCGTGCCGATTTTGCGCCTGTATGTACGCGTGCTGGGCCTGCTGGCTGCCGAACGCACGCTGGCGATCACGCTGGCGCTGACCAATCTTGCGGTTGCTTGCGTGTTTTTTATCGAACCCATGCTGTTCGGCAAGGTGGTCGACGCGCTGAGCGGCGATAGCGGGCGCGCCATGCGTTTGATCGTGCTCTGGGCCATCGTCGGTTTCCTGGGTGTCGCGGCGGGCGTATGGACGTCCTTGTACGCGGACCGGCTTGCGCACCGTCGACGGCTGGCCGCCATCGCGCTTTACTTCGAACATGCCTCGGCGTTGTCGCTGGGTTTTCATAGCGATCACCACACCGGCCGGCTGGCACGCATCATGAACATGGGCGTGGGCAACCTGTTCGGCCTGTGGCTGAGCTTCTTTCGCGACCACCTTTCCACCTTGTTCGCGATCGTGGTGATGATCCCGGTCGCGCTATGGATGAACTGGAAGCTGGCGCTGTTGATGATCGCGCTGATGATCATGTTCGCCGTGACCAACGCCGTCGCGATCCGTCGCACGCACAAGGCGCAAGGTGAAGTCGAGGATCTGCACAATGAGATCGCCACGCGCGCGGGCGACGTGTTCGGCAATGTATCGATCGTGCAGAGCTTCACCCGGCTGGCCGCCGAAGCGGTGGCGCTGAAGGAAATGATGGCGCGCGTGCTGGATGCGCAATACCCGGTACTACGTGGCTGGGCTCTCTTGTCGGTGCTCAACCGCGCGGCCAGCACGCTGACCATCGTGGCGATCTTCGCCTTGGGCAGCTCGCTGCATACGCAGGGCGAAATCACCGTCGGCGGGATTGTCAGCTTCGTCGGCTTTTCGATGTTGCTGATTGGCCGTCTGGAGCAGTTCGCCGCGTTTATCTCCACGCTGTTCTTCCAGACCCAGTCGCTGGAGGATTTCTTCGCCGTACTGGACGAGCGCCCCGCCATTGTCGACAAGCCGAACGCCCCGGCCCTCACCGGCGTGCGCGGCGAGGTGGTGTTCGACCATGTCAGTTTCGGTTACGACCCGGTGCAGCCGGCGTTGCATGATCTCAGTTTCAACGTCGCCGCCGGCAGCACCATCGCGCTGGTCGGCCCGACCGGCGCAGGCAAGACGACGGCGCTCAGCCTGCTTTACCGCGCCTATGATCCCAGTGAGGGGCGCATCACGATCGATGGCCAGGATATTCGTGAGGTCTCGCTGGAATCGCTGCGCAAGAATATCGGCGTGGTGTTCCAGGACCCGGGCATGTTCTACCGGTCGATCCTGGAAAACCTGCGCGTAGGCAATCCCGACGCCGACCTCACCCAGATCGAAGCCGCGGTCGCCGCGGCCGAGGCGACCGGGTTTATCGCACGCAAGCCGGAAGGTTTCGAGACCATGGTCTCCGAACGCGGCCGCTCGCTCTCAGGCGGCGAACGCCAGCGTCTGGCGATTGCCCGTGCAATGCTCAAGAACGCACCGATCCTGGTGCTGGACGAAGCCACCAGCGCACTGGACAACGCGACCGAAGTGCGGATCCAGCGCGCACTGAACGCGCTGACCAAGGGGCGCACGACCTTCGTAATCGCCCATCGCCTGTCGACGGTGCGCCATGCCGACATGATCCTGGTACTGGACCAGGGCCGCCTGGTGGAAAGCGGCCGTTTCGACGAGTTGATCCGATTGGGCGGCTTGTTTGCGCAGCTGGCAGCGGATGGGAAATTTGCGCCCGACGCGGAAGAGGCAACGGCGTAAGCCGGCGTTAGCCGCTTCGCCGGAAATAGAACCACGCAATCAACGCCAGAATCAGCGCCGGCAACAGATTGGCCAATAGCGGCGGCACGCCATACACCGTACCGAAATTCACCATCGCCTTCTGCAAGAAGTACCAGCCGATCGCCAGCAGCATGCCGATAAACATGCGCTTGCCCAGGCCGCCCGAACGCAATGCGCCGAACGCGAACGGCATCGCACAAAGCACCAGCACCAGCACGTTCAGCGGATAGAGCGCACGTGTCCAGAACGCTACGGCGTATTCGCCCGGCGCCTCGCCCAGGCTTTGCTTGTAGTTGATATTGCGGCGCAGGTCGCGCATCGACAGATACTGCGGCTGGATCAGCGACTGCTCCAGCACCTGCGGATTCAGACGCGAATCCCATACCGATTTGGGCGCCAGCGTGGTGTGTGCACCGGCATCGTCCAGCGTCGTGGTGCGCACATCGTCCATCACCCATTGATGACCGTCGTGTTCGGCCGTCTTGGCCCAGTCGAAGCGGCTCAGCTGGCCGTCCGTCGTCATGGTGAAGACGCGCACATCGACCAACTGCACGGTGGTATGCGTATCGCCCTGGCGCGCCATCGCCGTCTTGGCATTGATGATGCGGTCGCCGTCGCGCGCCCACAGGCCGCTGTTGCCGGCCATGCCGATGTTGTTGGTCTTCATGCGCAGCTGCATCGCCTGCGCTTGTTGATCGCCCCACGGCGCCGCGGTCTCGCCGAGAATCACCACGCCCACGATCAGCACCGCGACGATGCCCACGGCCGAGGTGGCAATACGCAACTTGGACATGCCCGACGCGCGCAGCGCGGTCAGCTCACCGCTGCCGGCCAGGCCGCCCAGGCCAAGCAGACCGCCGATCAGCGCCGCGTTGCCGAACATTTCGTACATGCGGCGCGGCGTCGTCACCAGCACGTACACGATGGCGTTGGTCAGCGTGTAGCCGTTCTTGCCGATGCGGCCAATCTGGGTGATCAACTGAAACACCACGTCCAGGCCGGTCAGCACCAGCCAGACCGTGACCAGGGAACTCAATACCGTGATGCCGACCAGCCAGTCGACGCGCTTGATGCGCAAGGCGCTCATCGTGCCACCGCCTTCGTCGCCTTCACTACCTTCGGCTTGCGGATCGCATACTGATTGCGGAACAACCAGACACCCAGCCCGAACACCAGGATGCAGACGATCCACATCGGCGTGGAATGATGCCACTTGCCCTTGATCAACTGGCTGCGGCACAGCGCCAGCAACAGGTAATAGAGATAGAACACGAGCAAGGCAATGATCAATCTGGCCGAACGGGCCTCGCGCGGCTGCTGACGCGACAGCGGCACCGCCAGCATGATCAGCACCAGCATCATCGCCGGCGCGATCGTGCGCCACGCCAGCTCGGCGCGCGCGTCACCGTTGTCGACGGCGAACAGCTGCATGGTGGTCAACGAGTGCGCCGGATCTTCGTCGTTGTCATCGGACTGGATATTGGACAGCGACGTGTCGTTGCGCTCGTACTTCATCTTGCGCCAGTTGTCGGCGCCAAGCGGCATCTCGTATTGCCAGCCGTCGTAGAGCGCCAGGAAACGGCCATCGCCATCGCTTTCCTGGTAGAGCTGACCGTGCTTGCCGGTGACGACCTTCAGGCGCCGGGTTCCATCGGTGGAATCGCGCTCGGTCGCAATGAAGGTATTGCCCAGCAGACTGCCGTCGCGGCTCAGGTTATCGACGAAGATGATGCCGCCACGTCCCGGCAACTCGGTGAAGCGGCCGGCATCGAGGCCGGCGGCAATCACCGAACGGTTGGCGGCCGCGACCAGGCTATCGGAAGTACGCGCCGCCCAGGGGCCGAGCCACATCGCCACCACGCCGACCAGGATGGCCAGCAGTACGGCAAGGATCGCCACCGGCCGCAGCAGGCCGCTCGGACCCATGCCCGAGGAGGACAGCACGTGCATTTCGCTCTCGCGATACATGCGGCCCAGGCTCCACAGCACACCGACAAAGCCGGCCAGCAGCAGCAGCGTGGACAGGCCGTCGAGCATGTTCAGGCCCAGCACCTGGAACATCACGCTGGCGGGGAAGCTGCCGTTGGCGACTTGTTTGAGCACCTGCGCGAACGAGGTACCGGCAAAGATCGCCACCAGCACGATCGTCGTCGCGGCGACGGTCTGCGCCAGTTCACGCAAAAAGTAGCGATCGAGAATGTTCAGAACCGGACCTCGGCGGGAAAGCGCGCAGGCGCTACCAGGCAAAACCCGGCAACGGGAAAAAACGAATTCAAACGCGCGGTTGCGCTGACGGATGACAAAACCGCCCCCAACCCGGCTACGACAGCCCCGGGAACGCTCGGACGGTACGGCTCATAAGGATAGGTACTCGACATGCGTTAGGATACTTGGCTCCGCGCCGTGCCCCCAAGGCCTGGCCGGCAAACCTCAAGTTTAGCCGGTCCGGCGCCCTCCGGACCCCATGCAGGATGTACCCGATGACGCTTCAGTTCAGCCTAGGCTCCGCCGCCCCCGAAACCGTCGAGACCCCGTGCGTCGTGGTCGGCGTGTACGAAGGCGGCGTACTTACCAGTGCCGCTGCCCGCGTAAATACCGCCGCCCAGGGCGCGATCAAGCAGCAGATGGAAAGCGGCGACATTACCGGCAAGGCCGGCAGTACCACGGTCATGTTCGCGCCGGCCGGCCTGGCCGCCAAGCGCGTCCTGGTGGTGGGCCTGGGCGCGCAGAAGAGCTTCGACGCGGCGCGTTACCAGAAGATCTGCCTGGAATCGACGCGCGCGCTCGGCCGCCTGCCGATCGACAGTGCCGTGTCCTATCTTTCCGAAGTGGACGTCCCCAACCGCGACGCCGCCTGGCGTGTGCGTACGGCCGCCCTGGGCGCGGACCATGCCGCCTACCGCTACACCGCCACCTTCAAGCCGCGCGAAAAGCCCGCGCAGACCGAGCTTGGCGCGATCCAGTTCACCGCCAGCGACGATGCCGTCACCGGCCTCGATCAGGCCAAGGCCATGGCCGAAGGCATCCGCTTTGCGCGCGAGCTGGCCAACCTGCCGCCGAATATCTGCAACCCGGCCTATATCGCCGAGCAGGCGACCCAGTTCGCCGAACGCCACGACAAGGTCAGTTGCAACGTGCTCGATCACGTCGAGATGGAAAAGCTCGGCTTCGGCTCGCTGCTGGCGGTGGGCCGCGGCTCGGTCAACAAGCCCAAGCTGGTGGTGCTGAACTACCAGGGCGGCAACGCGGACGACAAGCCGTATGCCTTCGTCGGCAAGGGCATCACCTTCGATACCGGCGGTATCAGCCTGAAGCCCGGTCCGGGCATGGAAGAAATGAAGTTCGACATGGGTGGCGCCGCCGGCGTGCTCGGCGCGTTCGTGGCCACGGTCAAGATGAACCTGCCGGTCAACCTGGTCTGCGTGGTGCCGGCCGTGGAGAACATGCCCGATGGCGACGCCTACCGTCCCAGCGATGTGCTGACCAGCCTGTCCGGCCTGACCATCGAAGTGCTCAACACTGATGCCGAAGGCCGCCTGATTCTGTGCGATGCGCTGACCTACACCGCGCAGACCTTCCAGCCGCAGGCGATCATCGACGCTGCCACGCTGACGGGCGCCTGCGTCATTGCGCTGGGCAAACACGCCACCGGCCTGATGAGCAAACATGACGATCTGGCCGCGGAGCTGCTCGCCGCCGGCGAACTCACGCTCGACCGGGCGTGGCGCCTGCCGTTGTGGGACGACTACCAGACCCAGCTCGATTCCGGTTTTGCCGATGTCGCCAATATCGGTGGCAAGAGCGCCGGCGCGATCACCGCCGGCTGTTTCCTCGCCCGCTTCACCGAAGGCCAGCGCTGGGCGCACCTGGATATCGCCGGCACGGCGTGGGACGAGGGCCGCAAGGGTCTCGCCACCGGCCGGCCGGTCTCGCTGCTGACGCAGTGGCTGATCGACAGAACGGCGACGAGTCACTAAGTAGCAAGAAACGTAGAGCGGCGCACCCGCTCTACGTTTTTCTCACTCCTATTCACTCGACACTGCTCTGTATGCCCCGCGCCGACTTCTACCTGATCGACAAGCCACGCTTTCGCGAACAGCCACTGCTGCTGGTGTGCGAGCTGGCCAAACGCGCCTATGCGGCGCAAAAGCCGACCTTGGTGCTCACGCGCGATTTCGAGCAGGCCGAAGCGTTGGATTCCTTGCTGTGGGATTTCGACGAAGACGTCTACATCCCGCATCAACTGGCGGGCGACGACGACGATATGCATACCGCGGTATTGATCGTACCGCCGGGTGTCGATACCGACGATCGCCCGATGGTCATCAACTTGCGCGACACCTGCCCACCCGGCCGTTACGAGCGTGTCTTGGAAGTAGTCGCAGCCGACCCGGCCGAGCGCGACGGCTCGCGCGTACGCTGGGCCGAATACAAACGCCTGGGCTTCGAACTGGCCAAGTTCGACATGTGAGCGCGCGAGCGCTTTAGTTTACCGGCTCGCCAACAACGCGGACCATGCGCAAGGCATGGGCGAGCTGCTCGCCCGTCAACGGCTTGCGCAGGAAGCCATCCATGCCCATCTCGCGCGCATGGGATTCCTCGTCGCTACCCGAACGCGCCGTCACCACGATGATCGGCAGGTGCACGCCCTGCGCTTCGCGTTGCCGGATAAGGCGCGCCACCTGGAAACCATCGACACCAGGCAGATCCAGATCGAGCAGCACGACATCGCAGCCGCCCTGTGCCAGCTCGGCCAACGCCGCCAGGCCGTTATTGACGTGACGAACCTGGTGCCCCTGCTGTTCCAGCAAGCCTCGAATCACCGCTGCAGCGATCGCGTCGTCCTCGATCAGCAACACATGCAGTGATCGCTCCTGCGTAGCGGCCGCCGGCACCACCGCCGCGGGCGCTTCCGGCTCGACTTCGCGAAGCGGCAAGCGCACGCGGAACGTGCTGCCCTGCCCGAGCTTCGACTCCAGCTCGATACTGCCGCCCATCAAGCTGACAAGCTCCCGGCAGATCGCCAGCCCCAGACCGCTACCCGAATTGCGTTGCGGTCCGTTCTCCTGCTCGAAGCGATGAAAGAGTCGTGCCTGCCCGGCTTCGGAAATACCCGGACCGGTATCGGTGATGCTGAACACGATGCCATCGCTGCCACGTTCGATACGCAATACGACCTGACCGCGCTCGGTGAACTTCAACGCGTTGTTCGCCAGGTTCAACAACACCTGCCTGATGCGCATCGCATCGCCCTGCACATACTGTGGCAGGTCGTCGGAACAGGAGGCTTCAAAGCGCAACCCCTTCTTCTTCGCCTGATTGCGCTCGAGCTTGGCAATATCGTCGACCAGCGCACGCAGATCGAACGGCGCCATGTCCAGCTCCAGACGACCGGCCTCGATACGTGCGAGGTCGAGCGCATCGTTGACCAGCTTCAACAGCAAACTGCCGGAACGTTGCATCGCTTCGGTGTATTCGCGCTGCGGCGGCGACAGCGACGTGCCCATCAGCAATTCGGACATGCCGATAACGCCGGTCATCGGCGTACGGATTTCGTGGCTCAGCGTCGCCAGGAACTGCGTCTTCGCGGCACTGGCCTGTTCGGCCAGATGGCGGCGCTGTTCGGCGAGCTGGATACGGTGACGGTTGGACAAGCGACGTTGCCAGATCAACAGCACCAGCCAGACCAGCAGGGCGGCAAACAGGCTGTACGCACACCATGCCCACCAGCGCACCCACGGCGGCGCATCGACATGGATCTTCAACGGCTGACGCAAACTGCTCCATTGTCCATCCGCGCCCGCACCCATCACTTCCAGCGTGTAATCGCCGGCGCCCAGGCCCGCGAATTCGCGCACGCCTACGTTACCAGTATCGACCCAGTTGTTATCGAAATCGGTCAGACGGAAACGATAGTGATTCGATGACGTATCGACATAGGAAAATACGCGTGCGGTCACCGTCAGCCCTCGATCCTCCCAGCCCAGATTGATAACGTCGTCGTGCAACGGCAGATCGACCTGCGCACCGTGACGCAGAATATGCAGGCCAGTGATCGCCAGCGGCGGTTCGTAGGGGCTGACATCGGGAAAGTTCGGATTGAACGCAACCACGCCGCCCAGGGTCGGCGAATAGATGTAACCGTTGGGCATGCGCGCGAAGCCGCGCGCGAACTCGCCGTTGATCAGGCCATCCTGCAAGCCGATGCGACGGAACTGATCGTCGGCAGGATCGAAGCGCCATAAACCGTCGCGGCCAAATATCCATACGCGTTGCTGCGCATCGACGGCCAGGTCATAGACGCCGATCGACGGCCAGCCATGCGAGGCATCGACCTTTTGAACAAGGGTCAGGCCGTCCTTTGCATACGTGTATCTCTCCAGTCCGTCGGGCCTGGCCAGCCATAGACCGTCATCGGTGAAGTCGAAGGCATCGACGACGCGGTCGTTGGTCACCCCCGGCACCGGTTCGAAGTACTCGTGCGTGCTGTTCAGACGCAACAGGCCGCCATCGCTGGCGTACCAGAAAACCCCATTTCGCAGCGTAAGCTGACTACCCCAGCGGGCCTTCTCATCGGCCGGACGAATCGGCGCCGACGTAACTTGCAAGGTATCCTGATCGATCCGGTACAGGCCCTCGCCGAACGTGCGGGCATAAAGCTTGCCGTCCGGCCCTACTTCCACTTCCAGCGGATGCTGCATGCCTTCCGGGGCTGGTTTGACCTCATCGAGCTTGCCGTCGACATAGCGGTAGATCGCGCCCTGCGTTACCACCCACAAGCGCCCCTGCGCGTCTTCGGTGATCCCGACCACGTCACCGCGCTTGCCGCCGAGCACGTGCTCGGCGATGCCGGTGACTGGATCGAGCTTGTCGACGACGGAGGCGCGGCCACCGACCCAGATCTTCCCATCCTTCGAACGCGCGACTGCCGTAGCCTCCGAATCGCGCAGACTGCTGGGGTCCTCGGGAACATGGCTGAATCGGCTGATCCGGCTCCACCCTGGCGCCAGATAGGCGATGCCACCATCGAACAGGGTGATCCACATGCCGCCTTCGCGGTCCATGATGATGTTGAACACCCAGGTACCCGGCAGGTTACCGGGCAACAGCGGTTGATCGACGATCGGCGTCATCGGCTGGCCGGTACCGCCGTTCTGCAGAAACAAGCCACGTTGCGTGCCGACCCACAGGCGTCCGTTGAGGTCGCGCACGCTGCTGAGCACATTGACGTTGGCGATCTTGTCCTGCGCGTAAGGACGCGCGATATCGTCCGGCCCGACGAAGAACAAACCCCTGACCGCACTGACGCGGACTTCGTCGCCATCGCCCTCGATGCGCCAGGCGTCGATCACATGATCGGAGTCCGCCCGATGGATCGCATGGAAGGTCCCGTCGGGGTCGCGGCGAAACACGCCCAGGTTGCTGCCGATCCACAAGCGATCGCGCGTATCGACATAAAGCGCAGCAATCATGCCGAACGCTTCGGGCTTGTCGCCGAGCAACGGATTGACGATATGCGTAAAGCCTTTGCCGTCGGGCTTCATGCGCTCCAGGCCGCCAGCCGTCCCGACCCAGATCACGCCATCGGATGTTTGTGCGATCGCCCAGACCTTTTCACTGGCCAGGCTGCCCGGATCGCTGGCGTTGTGACCCCAGTGCTCGAAGCGATCGCGCATCGGATCGTAGCGATTGAGCCCGGCCTCCAGGCCGCCGGCCCATAGATGACCGCTCTGGTCGACCAGCAGCGCCGAAATGCCGTTATTGATCAGGGAACCGGGGTCGCCGGCAACATGGCGAAAGACCCGGAAAGCGAGGCCATCGAAGCGTGCGATACCGCCCTTCGTACCGAACCACATCGCGCCCTCGCGGTCCTGTACGGCCACATAGACGCTACTGCTGGGCAGGCCGTTGGCGGTTCCATACCGACGAAACTGCGGCGTCAGCAAAATGGCAGGGGCACTCGTCGATGCCACCGGAGAGGGAGGCACCGGTTGGCTGGTTCCAACCAGCAGCCCGAGACTTAACAGCACTGACGACAGCATGTTCTCTCCCTAACGCGGCGATCATGCCAAAACGTCGGGGCAAGCACGAGCATTTATGTCGACAGCATCGCACTTTTTCGCTCGACCACCTCCGCCAGCATCTTGTTTAACTCACGCCCGCTCAACGGTTTACGCAGAAAACCGTCCATACCGGCAAGCCGAACCCGCTGCTCGTCGTCTGCCGCCGAACGTGCAGTAACGGCAATCATCGGGATATGCGGTCCGGCACCTTCGCGCTTGCGGACCATGCGGGCAATCTCGAAACCACTGAGGCCGGGCAAGTCCAGATCGAGCAAGATGGCGTCGTAGCGTTCCTGTTCCAGCTCGACCAGAACGGCCAGCCCGTTGAGCACATGACGAACGGTGTGCCCCTGGTGTTCCAGCAGCCCGCGCACGACGGCCGCAACAATCAGGTCGTCCTCCACCAGCAGCAATCGCAACGCGGATGAATCCGCCGTTGGCTTGTCCGAGCTCGAAGACGATGCCGCCTTGTCCGCCTCGGGGAGAGGCAGATGGACCTGAAAACGGCTACCCATGACCGTGGAGGACTGCAGAGAAAGTGTGCCGCCCATCGAAGCGACCAGTTCGCGACAGATGGCCAGACCCAGACCGCTGCCGTTCCTCCGCTCCGGGCTCAGCCCTTGCTCGAAACGCTCGAATATCCGCTCCTGACTTTCCGGCGGGACGCCAGGACCGGTATCGATCACCGTAAAAGCCAGACCGTCGTCCACACGTTCCACACGCAGAACCACCTTGCCCGCTTCAGTGAACTTCAGCGCATTGTTGATGAGGTTCAATAGAATCTGCTTGATGCGTACGGCATCGCCCAACACATGCGATGGCATGGACCCGATCACCTCGATCTCGAATGTCAGGCCCTTTTTCTCTGCCTGTGGACGCTCCAGCTGCACTACATCGTCGATCAGATCCTCGACATCGAAAGGTACCGACTCGAGTTCGAGCCGCCCGGTTTCGATGCGAGCCAGATCCAGCGCATCATTGACGAGTTTGAGCAGCAACGCACCCGAGCGGCGCATGGCCTTGGCATACTCGTTTTGCAACGGCGTCAGAGGGGTGTGCAGCAGGAGCTCGGCCATGCCCAGGACGCCGGTCATCGGCGTACGAATTTCATGCCCCAATGTCGCCAGGAACTGCGTTTTCGCGGCATTGCTCTGCTCCGCAAGAACGCGGCGCTGCTCCGAAAAAAGAATCTCATGACGTTCCGCCGCGCGCTGCTGCAACACTCTGAAGACCACCCAGGCCATCGACAGCGCAAGGACGAGGTAGCTGCACCACGCCCACCAGCGACCCCACGGCGGCAGTTCCACATGCAGCCATATCGAAGCCTGTTGCAAGAAGGCTCCCGACGCGTCAAATGCAGCGGCATCCAGACGATACATGCCAGGAGCAAGGCCGGAGATATCGCGCGAACCGTGCTTTCCGGTATCGACCCATTCATCGTCGAAATCGGACAGGCGGAATCGGTATCGGATACCGCCTGCATCCACATAGGAAAGCATCCGCGCCTGGACATGCAGCGCACGATCAAACCATTGGATCGTCGCACCACCATTTTCCGGAATCAGATCGCGCTGACCGCGACTACCTTCGACATGCAATTGGGTAAATATCAGCGGTGGCGGCGATGCAGGCAGATGCGCGGCATGCCCGGGACGAAACCCGATCACACCGCGCCGTGTGGGTACATACAACGGCTCCGTATTCTGCGTCACGGCCACGTTCACCGCGCCCGGCCCTACGGTCCCCTCCATAAGGCCCGTCTTGGCGCCAAATCGTTGAAGAGCGCCATTCTGCGCATCGAAGCTCCATAAGCCCGATTCACTGAAAATCCACAGCACATTGGACGAGTCCACGTCCAGATCCGTAATGGCCGAATCGCGCCAGCCGTCTTGTGCCGTCAGGTTGACCAGGGATGTGGCCCTGTCGCCGTCCCACCGATAACGCTGAAGTCGTCCCACCCGGGCCAACCAGAATCCCTGACCATCGAACGTCAATGCAGTGACCGGCTTGCCGCGCTCGACCCCGGGGACCCAGTTCATCCTGTCCTGGTGCAGACTCCAGCGTAAGAGCCCTTCGTGATTGCCATACCAGAGTCTGCCTCCGTGTACAGCAAGCAGGCCCGGTTGCAGATCGACGTTCTGGATATCCGGCGCCATCGGTACAGCGCTTATTTTTTTGGAGTCGGGGTCAATGCGCACGACACCATGACGCGCAACGGTAAGAAAAATAGTGCCGTCGTCCCCGCGTGCCAATAGTTCAGGCCGCGTGATCCATCGCCGCTCGGGGTCAATCTGCTCAACCTTGCCGTCCTTGAAACGCCGCAATTCACCACGCACGGTAAACCACAATGCATCGCCGCTATCGATGATGTGTATGACGTTATGTTGCAGATCGCCGATGACCCGCTCGGTCTTGCCGGTGGTCGGGTCGAATTTATCGATGCGACCGTAACTACCGACCCAGAGCTTGCCATCCGCGCTCGGTGCTACCACGGACGGTGGATTGTCCGGCAAGCTGGACGGATCATCCGGTATATGCGTGTAACGCGAAAATCCCTCCCATCCCGGCGGCAAATAGGCTACTCCGCCTTCGTAAGAGGTAAACCACAAGCCGCCCTCGCGGTCGCTTGTCACGCTCAACACCCACTCGAAGGGCAAACCGGCGATCACCGTCGGCTTTGCGTGAAAGCGATGAATCCTCGAGCGCTCGTCTTCCATCACCAGACCATGAATGGTGGCCAGCCACAGCCGTCCCTTCCAATCGCGCGCACTGCCAAATACATAGAAAGATGCTGGCAACTGCGTATGGGAAAACGCCGGACGCGCTTGATCGTCCGAGCCGACCAGGAAAAGCCCCTGCCGTGTGCTGATGCGGATGTCTCCCTGGTCACCCTGGATGCGGTGAATTTCATTGCTGTCCGAAGACTCGTAAGGCACGTCGATCGACTGCCACGATTCGCGTGGCGTACGTTTGAGCAATTTCCCCGAACGCGTACCGATCCAGAGCGTGCCATCGGGCTGCGCCATCAGTGCGCTCACGGTGCGGTCATCCGGTTGATCGCCATGCGGAAACGCTATGTGCTCGAAGCGCGAGCCATCCGGAAGCAGACGATCGAGCCCGGCCTTGGTGCCGACCCACAGGCTTTCGTCAGGAGCGAGCGCCAACGCAAGCACGCTGTCATCGGACAAGCTGCCTGGATCATCACTGTGGCGCCAATGCTCGAAGCGATGATGGCGAGGGTCGTAGCGATCGACCCCACTATTGGCGGTAGCTACCCACAATCGGCCGTCAGACATCGGCGCCAATCGGGTCACTTCGTCGCTCGCCAACGTACTTGCGTCGCTGTGCTGATGCCTGAATGTGGCGAAGTCGACACCGTCGTAGCGCGTCAAACCTGCCGAGCCGCCAAACCACATATAGCCTGTGGCATCTTGTGCCACGGTATTGATGGCTGAACCAGCCAATCCGTCGGCTTTGTCAAAATGGCGAAACTGCGGCGTAGGGCGTGGCTCGGCGAACTTGGTCGACCCAGGCGCCGGCGGTTGCGCCCAAACCGCCTGCGCGGCCAACAACACCGTCAGCACTACCCCTATAAACCATTGAAAAATCATGGAGGCTCCCTCTCCTTTACGCTCGCCAGCATAGCCAGGCTCCGCTGGCGGTAAGTCATCTAAACTCTATTTACTATGTAAGCCAAGAACTTGTCTTTCCGCACGACAACAATCTGGCTTGCTGCTTGGGAGTATCCGCCTGACATGACATTTCGCTTTCGTCTGGCTCTGGCCGCCATCGCCGCGCTCGCCCTGATCTGGCTTTTTTTTGCCGTTATCGAACGCGCGCTCGCACTGATGCAGCGCTACCTGGCACTGCCGCTGGCGTTGCAATGGCTGCTCGGGGCCGTGCTGGTCTTGTTTGCCTTAGCGGGGCTGATGCTGCTGTGGTGGCTTCTGCGTCCACGCCGCAGGCGTCGCGCATTGAAGGTCGCCGATCGCGCCGATGTGGAAAACCGGCTGCAACGCCTGCGCGAGCGCAACGTCGACACGGCAATGCTCGATCGCGAGCTGATCGAACTGGATCGGCGCAAGCAGGGAGATCGTGTCTATGTCGCTTTGTTTGGTGAAATCTCGACGGGCAAGTCGACCCTGATCCGAGCCATCGCGCCCCACGCGCTCACTCGCAGCGATGCCCGCGGCGGCACCACGCGCGAGGTCCAACATGTCGACGCCAACCTGCCCGATGGCCGTCGGCTCACGCTGGCCGATGTTCCTGGCAGTCGCGAAGCCGGTGGCGAGGCCCATGAACACATTGCACGGCAGGAGGCGCTGCGTGCACACGCTGTTATCTATCTCTGTGCAGGCGACCTTACGCGAACACAAGTCGAGGAGGTACGTTGGCTGGGCGACTTCGGCAAGCCGCTGGTGTTGGCCTTGAACAAAGCCGATCAATGGAATGAAGGTGAGCGCAGCTTGATTGTCAAACGACTGCAGCAGCAAACCCGCGACATCGCCGCAACCGTGGTCGCCATCAGCGCTGGCGGCAGCGAGCGCTTCGAGCGTCCGTTGGTTGACGGTGGCAGCGAACAGGTGGAACGCCAGCGCCGACCGTCGATCGAGCCGCTGCTCCATGCCCTGGTTCGGCTGACCGCGCCCGGCGCCAGCGCCCTCGAACCGTCGCGCGAGCAGGCGGTATTGGCAGGACTGCATGAAAGCACCGGTTCGTTGGAATCGGCCACGCGCACGGCCGATGCCGAAAAGATCGTGCGCAAGTACGCCCGTCGCGCCATCATCGGCGCGCTCGCCGCTGTCGCACCGGGCAGCGACCTGGTGATCCAGGGGGCCCTGGCTGCCGCGCTGACGCGGGAGTTGGCAACGCTTTACGACATTCGTGTCACCGATGTGCAGATCGAAGATTTCCTGCAGCAGGCACGCCTCACCCTGCGTACCGGCAGCTCGATCGTGCTGGCGATTGCCGGCAACGCACTAAAGGCTTTCCCCGGCTTGGGTACGCTGGGTGGCGGCGTTCTGCATGCTTTCGCCTATGCGCTGATCTTCGACAGCATGGGACGCGCGCTGGCCGCGTCGCTGGCCGAGCGCAAGACGCTGGACCAGGCGGACGCCGGCGACAAACTGAAGGCACTATTGACCGAGGCCAGCGCCGGACGGATGCGCCAACTGGCTACCTTGACCGCCGATGCGTGGCGGGAACGCCGTGATCTGGATGGCCAGTCTGAACGATAGCGTGACCACGACAGCCGGGATTTGAACCGGGGGATATCGCTGGAACTATTCACGGGAGAAACAATCCGTTTCAAGTTCGAAGCTTGGCGTTCCCCCTCTCATCGGCCAGACTTTCCCTTATGCCTATCAAAACCCTGCTTTGCTATGCGTTCCTGAGCCTTGGCTCGTTCGGTGCCGTCCAGGCGGCCGAGTCGAGCTATCGCTACGACACCGTGCACAGCCAGATCCTTTTCAGCATCGACCACAACGGTTATTCACGCCCTTTTGGGCGGCTGCACATTGCCAAGGGTGTATTGCACCTCGATCCTGCCAACCTGAGCCAGGCATCCACCGAGCTGGATATCGATCTGGCCAGCCTGGACATGGGCGACGCGGCCTGGAATACCGCCGTGCTCAAGCCCGATTTCCTCGATAGCGGGAAGAACCGCTACGCGCATTTCGTCAGCACCGGCGTCGAGTCGAAAGACGCCAACCATGGCGTCTTGCATGGCAATTTGACGCTGCGCGGCGTCACCAGACCGATCGACATCAACTTCACCTTCAATCGCGCCGCCAAGACCATCTATGGGTTGCATACGGTCGCCGGCTTTTCCGGCAACGCGATGCTCAACCGCGCTGATTTCGGCATGACTGCATTCAAGGGTTCGATCGGACAAAGCGTCAGCGTGTGGCTGGAACTGGAAGCCATCAAGGACGATGATGCCGGCAAGGCAAGCGAAGCTCCGGCGCCGACTTCATCCACAGACCCGAACCCGAAGGAATCACCATGAGCCTGCGCAGCAACGACCATCAATGGGGCTCGGTCGCCAAGTTTTTCCATTGGCTGATGGCGCTGGCTATCCTTGGCAACGGCATCTTCGGCCTGTGCATGGATCTGGCGCATTCGCCCATGCAGAAGATCGGCTGGTTCGCCTGGCACAAGTCCATCGGCCTTACCGTGCTCGCGCTTTTCCTGCTGCGCTTGCTGTGGCGCGTAGCGGATCGTCGCCCGCCCGACGAACCGGGCCCGCGCTGGCAACATGTTTCCGCGCATGTCGTGCACGGCCTGCTGTATGTGTTGATCGTGGCGTTGCCGCTCAGCGGCTGGTGGTTCAATTCGCTGCGCGGTTTTCCGCTGCAATGGTTCAAGCTGTTCAACCTACCGGCGATCGCGAGCAAGAACGAGGACCTCGCCCATACCGTGATCGGCATTCACGAGTATCTCTTTTACTTTCTGCTGCTGGTGCTGGTGGCACATGCCGGCGCCGCACTGAAGCATCACGTGTTCGACAAAGATAATGTCCTGCGCCGCATGTTGCCGTTCGGCAAACTGCGCGATACGAATTCACAAGGAGAAAAACCATGACCTCGTTCGCCCGCAAACTGCTCCCCCTGCTGCTTGCCGCAGCGATTCCTGGTGTTGCCGGCGCTGCCGACTACACCGTGCAACCGGCATCGAGCAAGCTTGGCTTTACCAGCAATTTCCAGGGACAGAGCTTCGACGGTACGTTCGGCAAGTGGACGGCGGCGATCAGCTACGACGCGGCCAAGCTCGCCACCTCGAAGTTCGATGTCGAAGTCGATCTGACCAGCGCCAAGACCGGCGACAACGATCGCGACGGCGCATTGCCGGGTCCGGACTTCTTCAACGCGGCCAAGTTTCCCAAGGCGCATTTCGTGACCACGGCCTTTCGCCAGAACGGCGCCCAGGTCGTGGCCGACGGCAACCTGACCCTGCACGGCGTCACCAAGCCGGTCAGCCTCAATGTGACCTTCAAGCCGCAGGGCACCGGCGCCACGCTCGATGTCACCGGTAGCGTCAAGCGCCTCGATTTCGGCGTCGGTAGCGGCGAGTATGCCGACACGTCGGTCATCGGCCCCGACGTCAAGATCAACGCGCACCTGACGCTCACGGCAAAGTAAGCTCCGGGCCATGGCGATGGACACGCTATGGCAACGCATGCGCGGCTGGCTGGGAACAGCCGGCCAGCCCGCTGATATCCCTCACCCCAGCGGCGGGTCGAGCACGAGCGCTCAGGGCAAGGTAGCCGACAGTCTGCGTCAGCTACTGGACGACCCGACGATTCCGCCGGCTATTCGCAGCGAGCTGGCCGGCGATTTCACCCGTATCGAAAACATGCTGGAGCGGCTCGATCGCGGTGAATTGCATATCGCCGTTTTCGGCCGCGTATCGGCGGGCAAATCGGCGCTCGGCAATGCCCTGCTGGGTCGCGAAGCGTTCGAAGTGGGCGTCCTTCACGGCACGACCACCCTCGCCGAACAGGCCACGCTCGATGAAGCCGAGCACGACGGCCTGGTCTTGATCGACACCCCCGGCATCAACGAACTGGACGGCGAAGCGCGCGAGCGTCTCGCCTTCGATGTCGCCGAGATCGCCGACCTGGTGGTGTTCGTCGCCGACGGCGACCTCACCCGTGACGAACTCGATGCATTGAAAGTACTGGCACAGACGCAGCGGCCGCTGCTGCTGGCGTTGAACAAAGCCGACCGTTATGGCGACGATGAACGGCAATCGCTGCTTGCTCATTTGCGCGAACGCACCCGCGGCCTGCTGCTCGCCGACGATGTGATTGCCGTCGCTGCGCGTCCCACACCGCGCCAGACGATCGACACGGATGCCGCGGGTCACGAGCACACGCATACGCAAACCGTTCCACCGGATGTGGCCGCCTTGCGCGAACGCTTGCTGGACATCGCCCGGCGCGAAGGCAAGACGCTGTCCGCACTCAATGCCGGGCTCTACGCCGGCCGGCTGACCGATCAGGTATCGGCACGCATCGCCGACACCCGCCGCCACATGGCAACGCGGCTGATCCGCAACTACTGCCTGGCCAAGGGTGTCGCGGTCGCATTGAATCCGATCCCGGTAGCGGACCTGCTCGCCGCCGCCGGCCTGGATGCCGCGATGGTGGTACAGCTTTCGCGTTTGTACGGCTTGCCGCTGACACGCGCCGAGTCGGGCCGGCTGGTCGCGGTGATTTCCGCCCAACTGGCGGCGCTGATGGGGGCGATCTGGGGCATGCAGCTCGCCGCATCGGCATTGAAGGGCGTGAGTGCCGGCTTGTCGGTGCTGGTCACCGCCGCCGCACAGGGCGCGATGGCCTGGTACGCCACCGTATTGATCGGTCGCGCGGCGGAGCGCTATCTGGTCGCCGGCAAATCCTGGGGCGAGCTCGGTGCCAAGCGTGCCGTGGCCGAGGTCGTCGCCAGCCTGGATCGCGACTCCATCCTGCGCGAAGCGCGCGAGGAAATTCTCAGGCGGCTGAAAACCTCGGCAGCTCGCTAAAGCTGCTGCAGCGCAGCAACAAAAGCCTGTACTGCGTCGGCATCAAAGGGCCAATCCAGTTCGCGCCCGTCGCGATTGTCCCGCAAGACCGGGACACGCGTGCCGTAGCGGCCTTCCAGCGCCGGGCTATCGTCTACCCACACGCTGTCGAAATCCGGCGCACGGGCTTGCGCCATTACCGCAAGCGCCTGGTCGCAGAGGTGGCAATAATCGCGTTGATAGAGGGTCAGGTCGGCCATGGCTGTTACCGGGATGCAGCACGCGTAGAATAGCCGGTTCCCCCATCGTCGCCCCTGAGCTGAAAGAAAACCATGGCTGTCAGCGTATTCGACTTGTTCAAGATCGGTATCGGTCCGTCTTCCTCGCATACGGTTGGACCGATGCGCGCAGCCGCTCGTTTTTGCGAGCACTGGCTGGAGGAAAAAGGCGCGCTCGATCGCGTGGTGCGCGTGCGCGCCGAGCTGTTCGGGTCGCTGGCCATGACCGGCCGAGGCCACGGTACGGACAAGGCCGTGCTGCTGGGTTTCGAAGGCGAGCACCCCGACAGCGTCGACCCCGACCGTATTCCGGCGACGCTGGAGCGCATTCGTCACACGCATCGCTTGAACGTGCTCGGCAAGCACGAGATCGACTTCGACGAGAAGAGCGACCTGGTCTTCAACAAGCGCCAGAAACTGCCGTTTCACACCAACGGCATGCGCTTTTCCGCTTATGACGCCGATGGCAACGTGCTTGCCACGCGCGACTATTACTCGGTCGGCGGCGGCTTCGTGGTCAACCCCGACGAAGCGGCCGAAGACCGCATCGTTGCCGATACCACCGAACTGCCCTACCCATTCTCGACCGGCGACGAATTGCTGTCGTTGTGCAAACAGCATCATCTGTCGATCGCGCAACTGATGCTGGAAAACGAAAAGGTCTGGCGCAGCGAGCAGGAGATCCGCGACGGCCTGATCACGATCTGGAAGGCGATGCAGGATTGCGTGCAACGCGGCCTGCGCTCACCGGGCACCTTGCCGGGCGGCTTGAAAGTGACACGCCGCGCTCCGGCCATGGCCGAAGACCTGAGGCGTGAGCCGGAAGCCTCGTTGAAGGATCCGTTGACGATTCTGGACTGGGTCAATCTCTACGCGCTGGCCGTCAACGAAGAAAACGCGGCCGGCGGCCGGGTGGTCACGGCGCCGACCAACGGTGCAGCAGGTATCGTGCCGGCGGTGCTGCATTACTTCGTGCGGTTCTGCCCGAAATCCGACGAGAAAGGCGTGATCGACTTTCTGCTCACCGCTGCGGCAATCGGCATCCTTTACAAGGAGAACGCCTCCATCTCCGGCGCCGAAGTCGGCTGCCAGGGCGAGGTCGGCGTCGCCTGCTCGATGGCGGCCGGCGGTCTTACCGCCGCACTGGGCGGCAGCGTGCTGCAGGTGGAGAACGCCGCCGAGATCGGCATGGAGCACAACCTGGGACTCACCTGCGACCCGATCGGCGGCCTGGTGCAGATCCCCTGCATCGAACGCAACGCGATGGGCTCGGTCAAGGCCATCAATGCCAGCCGCATGGCGCTCAAGAGCGATGGCAAGCATCGCGTCTCGCTGGACAAGGTGATCGCCACCATGCGCGACACCGGCCGCGACATGAAGGACAAGTACAAGGAAACCTCGCGCGGCGGTCTGGCCGTCAATGTGATCGAGTGCTGATCGCGCCTTGACGCTATCCAGGCTCACTTCCGGCCGGAATCCACCCCGGCCGAGGGAGCGCCTTACACCAGGTTCGCGTGACTGGCCCAGGCTCGACGTGACATAACCGCCCGTCTTTGCGACCATCCCGGACTTTATGGCCCCCTGGGCCGTGCAACGGGAAAGTTAGCCATGTCCTCCAGCTCGATCCGCCGCGACGTCGGCCCCTTCGCTCTGATGCTTACCGGTCTCGGCTCGATTATCGGCTCAGGCTGGCTGTTCGGTGCCTGGAAGGCGGCCGGTCTGGCGGGCCCTGGCGCGGTATGGGCCTGGGTGCTCGGTGCGGCGATCATCATGACGATTGCGCTGACTTACGCCGAACTCGGTGCGATGTTCCCCGAATCGGGCGGCATGGTGCGTTACAGCCATTACTCGCATGGTTCGCTGGTTGGCTTTATCGGCGCCTGGGCCAACTGGATCGCGATCGTTTCGGTAATTCCGGTCGAGGCTGAAGCCTCCGTGCAATATATGGCCGGCTGGAAATGGCAGTGGGCCCAGGACCTGTACATGCACGCGCCGGGCGGCCATGGCGAGCTGACACCGCCAGGCCTGGCGATCGCCGCTGTGCTGGTCATCATCTACTTCCTGATCAACTTCTGGAGCGTCAAGTTGTTCGCGCGCTCCAACACGGCGATCACCGTGTTCAAGCTGATCGTGCCTGCGGCTACCGGCATCGCATTGATAGCCAGCGGCTTCCATCGGGAGAATTTCTCGGTCGGTATCCATGGCGAAGCGCATTCGATCGATATCGCGGCCGTACTGACCGCTGTCGCAACCGCCGGTATCGTCTTCAGCTTCAATGGTTTCCAAAGCCCGGTGAACCTAGCCGGCGAGGCGCGCAATCCCGGCAAGAGCATTCCTTTTGCCGTGCTGGGCTCCATCGCGCTGGCGACCGTCGTCTATGTGATTCTGCAGGTCGCCTATATCGGCTCGGTGCCGCAGGACCTGCTGGCCAAAGCCGGCTGGCATGGCATCGATTTCAGCTCGCCGTTTGCGCAGCTGGCGATCCTGGTGAATCTGCATTGGCTGGCGAACCTGCTGTTCCTGGACGCCTTCATCAGCCCCAGCGGCACCGGCATCACCTATACGGCTACCACTGCGCGCATGATCTACGGTATGGAGCGCAATGGCACGCTGCCGAAGGTGCTGGGCCACATCCATCCCGTGTTCGGCGTACCGCGTCCGGCGATGTGGCTGAACCTGGCAGTGTCCTTCCTGTTCCTGTTCTTCTTCCGCGGTTGGGGCACGCTGGCAGCGGTGATCTCGGTCGCCACGATCATTTCGTACCTGACCGGCCCGGTCAGTGCGATGACGCTGCGTCGCACCGCGCCCGACCTGCACCGTCCGCTGCGCATCGCCGGCTTGCCGATACTGGCCGCGCTGGCGTTTATCCTGGCGACCGAACTGCTGTACTGGGCGACGTGGCCGCTGACCGGAGAAATCATCGTACTGATGGTGGTCGCCCTGCCGGTGTATCTGTATTACCAGGCCAAAGCCGGCTGGCACGATTTCGGTCGTCAGCTAAAGGGCGCGTGGTGGCTGATCGTCTACCTGCCGACCATCGCCTTCGTATCGTGGATCGGCAGCAAGAATTTCGGCGGCAAGGATTTCATTCCGTACGGTATCGACCTGGGCGTCGTCGCCGTCGTCGGCCTGATCTTTTTCATCTGGGGATCCAAGTCGGGCTGGCGCACACCGTCGGTTGAACAAGCGCAACTCGAAGCGCATTCGTAAGCAAAAAGCCGGGCACATGCCCGGCTTTTTTTACGTCCACAAATCCCGCCAACCTCTCCTGCAAGCTTAGGTAGAGTTTCGCTCAGCCCAACGCGAGCACGTCGCCCAACAACGCCTGCGCCGTCACCTCAGGACCCGCGCCCGGCCCCTGGATCACCAGCGGCTGGGTGTTGTAGCGCGTGGTCGTCAGCGCAAACTGGTTGTCGGTCCCGTAAAGACGCGCCGCAGGATGGGTCACAGGCACTTCCACCAGGCCCACGCGTGCGCGACCGCGCTGATTGAGCCTTGCCAGGAAACGCAGTACGTGACCGCGCGAACGCGCTTCGTCATGGCGTGCTGCCAACGGTGCATCCAGCTCTTCCAGACGATCGAGGAAGACGTCCGCGCTCAGATCACGCAAATGCTCCGGCACCAGACTCTCGACCACCACTTCGTCCGAACCCAGAGCAAAGCCGGCATTGCGCGCGAGAATGAGCAGCTTGCGCGCCACGTCTTCACCAGAAAGATCCGCGCGCGGATCAGGCTCGGTGTAGCCAAGCTTGCGCGCGTCGCGCAGCAACGCGGAGAACGGGCGCGTGCCGTCGTATTGATTGAACAGGTACGACAACGAACCGGAAAACACGCCTTCGAGCGTAAGCAGGCTGTCGCCGCAATCGCGCAGACGGCGCAAGGTCGAGATCACCGGCAGGCCGGCACCGACGGTCGCGGCATCGCCATAGCGCGCACCACCGGCACGCGCGGCCTGCAAGGCACGCCAACCGCTCAACTGACCACCGGCCAGCGACTTGTTCGCCGTCACTACGTGATAACCACACGCCAGCCATTCGGTGTGGCGCGTGGCCAGATCGGCCGATGCGGTAGCGTCGATCACGACCTTGATCGATGCACGACTGGCATCGAGCGTCGCCAGCAATATCTTGTCGTCCCGAGCGGCACCTTGCTGCTTCAATCGCTCGCGCAGATCGCGGGCAGCCAGTTGCTCGGGCTCAACCTGCTGCCGACGCGAGTTGGCTGCCCCTACCAGGCGTAGACGCGCGCCGGCGGGTGTACACAAGAGCTTGAGGAAAGCGCCACCGACCACACCTGTGCCCAACAGCACGATGGCGATGTCGTTCGATGCGGCAACAGGCGAAGAAGAGGAGGCCTCAGACTCCAACACTGCGCTCATGCACTCACCCGGCGTTTGTTTTCACTTGCGGTCACCGCCTGCGCACGCTCCAGACCCAGGCCCAGGTCACGCAGCAGATCGTCGCCGTCTTCGATGCCGACAGAAAGACGAATCAGCGTATCGGCAATGCCCGCCGCACGACGGGCTTCGGGCGCCATCGCCGCGTGGGTCATCGATGCCGGATGCGCCACCAGGCTTTCCACGCCACCGAGCGACTCGGCTAGCGAGAAGTAACTCAAGCCATTGACGAAGGCTTCGATCTGCGCGAAGTCGCCTTCGAGTTCGACACTGAGCATGGCGCCGAAACCAGACTGCTGACGCGCCGCCAGCGCATGACCTTCATGCTGCGCGAGACCGGGGTAGTACACCTTGCGTACCGCGGCATGACCGTCGAGCAACTCGGCGATGCGCAGCGCATTCTCCTGATGCTGGCGCAGACGCACGCTGAGCGTTCGCAGGCCGCGCAAGGTGAGGAAACTGTCGAACGGGGCACCGGTCAGGCCATTGCAGTTGCCCCACCACTTGAGCTGCTCGGCCACAGCCGGGTCGCGTGCCACCACCGCGCCACCGACGACATCGCTATGACCGTTGATGTACTTGGTGGTCGAGTGCACGACCACGTCGGCGCCGAGCGTCAACGGTTGCTGCAGCGCCGGCGAAAGGAACGTGTTGTCCACGACAACCAGCGCGCCGGCGGCGTGCGCGGCATGCGCCACGTGACGGATATCGGTAATGCGCAGCAACGGGTTTGACGGTGTTTCCACCCACACCAACGCTGGCTTGCCGGCCAGGCCTGCGGCCAGGGCGTGGCTATCGGTGAGATCGACGAATTCGACGCTGAAGCGCCCCTTCTTCGCCCATGCATCGAACAAGCGCCAGGTACCGCCATAGCAATCGTGTGCGGCGAGAATCTTTGCGCCGGCCGGTACCAGCTCCAGCGCGAGCGCCACTGCCGACATGCCGCTGCTGGTCACCACCGCGCCCGCGCCCTGCTCCAGATCGGCCAGCGCTTCGCTCAACAGGTCGCGCGTGGGATTGCCGCTGCGCGAATAGTCGTACGCGCGCTTCTTGCCCAGGCCTTCGAAACTGTAATTGGTCGATAGGTGCAAAGCCGGCACCACCGCGCCGTGTTGCGTATCCGATTCGATGCCGGCGCGCACGGCGCGGGTACAGGGGGCGGTGGTGTCGCTCATGAAGGTAACTCCGGATACTCGTTTCTTGGGTTCAAGCCAGCGCTTCGCGCAACAGCGGCGCGAGGCGGTCGGATTCTTTGAGAAAGGCGTCGTGGCCGTACGGCGAATCGATCACTTCCAGCGATGCCGGCCCTTGCAGGCGACGTTGCAATTCGCACAGATCGGCCAGTGGCACGAGGCGATCGGACGGCGTGCCGATCAGCGTGGTGCGCGTCGGCACCTGTTCCGGCCGCACGTCATGCAGATCGATCGACTCGGACAAGGCGAGATAGCGATCGATATCGAAGCGCGCGACGAACTGGCGCCCGGCCTGCTCGAGATAGTCCTCGACCGGGAAATGAAAACGACCGTCGCGATACTCGGGTGCGGAGGCAAAACGGCGCACGAATTCTTCGCTGCCACGATAGGTGGTCATCGCCAGCTGACGCGCCAGCGCCAGCGCCTGCTCCGGCTGACCGCTTTCCACGCCAAGACGCACGATGCTGCGTTGCACGGAGCGCTGCGCCGTCGCCAGCGGATGCGGACGATGGGCGCTACCCAGCAGTACCAGGCGATCGAGTAGATACGGATGACGTGCGGCAAATGCCAGGCCGGTCATGCCGCCATACGAGTAACCGATGAAAGCGTGCACGCGACCGATCCCGAGCGCATCGACCAGGGCCGCCAGCGCATCGGCCTGATCTTCGCTGGAGATGGCCTGCGCATGGCCCAGCTCGGCGGGCGTCAGCCAGTCGATCGACAGCACGCGATAACGATCGAGATCGACGGTACGGCCCGCACCGATGAATTCCTGCCACCAACCGGCAGCCTGATCGCCGAAAGTCACCGCGTCGCGATCGGCGGAAATACCGCCCTGCACGATCACCGTTGGCGCATCCGGCGCGCCGCACCAGAGATAGCGCACATCGACTTCGCACGGCGTCGCGCCGTACTTGGGCGTCAGCGTGACGCGCCGGGTGCTGCGCTGAGCGGTGAGATCCCCACGTGCAGCTGCAGCCGGCAACGAGGTTGCGGCGAACACTGGCGGCGGCACGGGATTGGCTTGGCTGGGCATCTGAAACGCTCTCCGGTTCGTCCATCGCCCTGCGGACCTAAGAGAGGTTTGAAGCCCTTGCCACGCAGAACGCGCGGCATAAGGAATTCAACCCATCTCTCGTCGGCGTTTTTGGGGAACGCCTCCGCAGGAGTTGGCACCGTTGCAGGAAATCTGCAGGTTGCCCCGGCTTCAAAGGGCCTGTCCCTCAGCCGGTCTCGATGAGTGCAGCAGACTTTAGTGACCATCCATTCGTGTGTCAATAGACGTCTAAACGTCTAGGCGTATATCTTTCCATCTTGTAACGAAATGTCATAAGGCCAGTCACAGCGCGGGTTTGCGCCGCATTCGCAAAAACATGGAGCGCTGCCATCTCATGCCGCAAAGGCATAAGCTGGAGGCTTCCTAGACCTTCAAAATCCGGCTATCCGATGAGCATTCGTGCCGACTTTCCCGCCACCGTGGGCCACACGCCGCTGCTGCGCCTGCGTGGCCCGTCCAAGCTCACCGGCTGCCACATTCTGGCCAAGGCCGAGTTCCTGAATCCGGGCGGCTCGATCAAGGACCGCACCGCGCTAGGTCTGCTCGATGACGCCGAGCGGCGCGGACTGATCCGCACCGGCGGCACCATCGTGGAGGGCACGGCCGGCAATACCGGCATCGGGTTGGGGCTGCTTGGCGCCAGCCGGGGCTACCGCACGCTCATCTTCATGCCCGAGACGCAAAGCCGCGAAAAGATCGACGCGCTGCGCCTGTCCGGCGCCGAGGTGCGCCTGGTGCCCGCGGTGCCTTACAAGGATCCCGGCCACTACGCCCACCATGCGCGGGCGCAGGCCCAGGCGATGAACGAGGCCGACCCGGGCAGCACCTGGTTCGCCAACCAGTTCGACAACACCGCCAATCGCGATTTTCACGAAGCCACCACCGGTGTCGAGATCTGGGAGGAAACCGCGGGGCAGCTCGATGGCTTCGTCTGTGCCGCCGGCACCGGGGGCACCCTGGCCGGCGTGGGGCGCGCCCTGAAGGCCCGGAAACCATCGGTCCGCATCGGCCTGGCCGACCCGGCGGGCTCGGCCTTGGCGCACTACGTACGAACCGGTGAACTGGTCGCCGAGGGCAATTCGATCAGCGAAGGCATCGGATCAAGCCGGATCACCGCGAATTTCGATGGCGCGCCGATCGACCTGGCCTGGTCGATCCCGGATGAGGAGTCCGTACCCATCGCCCATACCCTTCTGCACGAAGAGGGCTGGTGCGTCGGCGGCTCCAGCGGCGTCAATGTCGCCGGAGCTATCCGCCTGGCGCGTGAGCTCGGGCCTGGCCATACGATCGTCACCGTGCTGGCCGATGCAGGAACGCGCTACCAGGCGAAGTTGTTCAACCCGGCTTTTTTGCGCAGCAAAGGCATTCCGGTACCGGATTGGCTGGACCAAGCCTTCCCTCCCGCCCCCTGAGGCATAGCAGCCCTCTTCGTTATTACGGCGCTGGCGTGTAAAACTGCGCCGAATACAAGGGGAGCACCATGTCCATCGCCGCAAGCATCGTCATTGCCATCGTCGCCCTGCTGCACGTCTACTTTCTGGTGCTGGAGATGTTCCTGTGGGACAAGCCTGCGGGCCGCCGGGCATTCGGCCTGACTGCGGAATTCGCCGCGCAATCGAAGACGCTGGCGGCCAACCAGGGGCTCTATAACGGCTTTCTCGCCGCCGGACTGGTGTGGGCGCTGGCCGCGCATCGCAGCGATGTGGCGATGTTCTTCCTGGGCTGCGTACTGATCGCCGGCATCTATGGCGGCTTTACCGCCAGCCGGAAGATTCTCTATGTCCAGGCCTTGCCTGCGGCTATTGGGCTGGTGCTGCTGTTCGTCTGAGCTGCTGAAGAGAACCTCTAGCGTCATCTCCGTCCGTCGCCCCGGCGAACGCCGGGGCCCAGCGCCTTCGACACGCCCGAGCAAGACACTGGGTCCCGGCGTTCGCCGGGACGACGATGAACACTGAGGTTTATTCGAACACCCCTCAACGCTTCACCTCGTTGAACGCTTGCTGCTGCCCACACAGCGGCATGGTGCTCCGCCGCATGCATGTCATCGACCGAAGTGGCAGGCTTGGGGTGTGCGCGACAAAAGGCCGCAGGCCTCGCGCATTTATGTCCCCAAGCCGCAAGCGAAACAGCCCCTTTGAATGCAGTAGCCCCCCAACGAGAAGCCGTCGGTACACGCTTTGACCCTGCCCTGATGCAGCGGGCGCGCGAACTCTCCTGGCAGGCATTGCAAGGCATCCGTGAACGGATGCGCCCCGGCATCAGCGAACCCGAGGCACGTACCGAAGCGGCCGCCGTTTTCGAAAGCCTCGGCATGGAACGGCTCTGGCACCCGACTATCGTCCGGATCGGTGCCAATACCACCAAGATTTATCGCGAGCGCTCCGACGACAGCGTGCGGCTCGGCGAGAACGACATCTATTTCATCGACCTGGGCCTGGTTTTCGACGGCCACGAGGGCGATGTGGGCGACACCTTCGTGACCGGACACGCACCCGAACGTCAGGCCTGTGCCGACGCCGCGCGTGAGCTGCATCGAATCGTCGCCGAGGCGTGGCGCAGGGATGGCATCAGTGGGCAGGCGCTCTACGCGTTTGCCGAACAGCAGGCTGAGACGATGGGGTGGCGGTTCAATCATGCGATCAAAGGTCATAGGGTTAGCGATTTTCCACATTCGATTCATAAGGCTGGCGATCTTGGCGAACTGGATGCCACACCGTCCTCTGGACTGTGGATTCTGGAAATCCAGATTGCGCATCCGACTGAACCTTACGGGGCGTTCTACGAAGACCTGCTGCTCGGTTAGCGGGCTGGACGAACGTCGCGCCAGGGCAGCTGCCTATGCGGCGAGCGCCGAAGGCAGAGTGGCGGCCTATCGGCCGCCATTGCGACGGGCCGAGGGCGGGCAAGTGGTGCGGATGTAGTGCGCCAGGGCTGGGGAAGAACCTGACGCGCCTCAAGTTTTCCCTTCCCGGCTCCAACCGGCTGGTATCATTGGCGGTTCGCCCATCGCATGCCCGCCCTCCATGTCCACGCATCTCGAAGAAACCCGCCGTCGCCGCACCTTCGCCATCGTCAGCCACCCTGACGCCGGCAAGACCACGCTGACTGAAAAACTGCTGTTGTTCGGCGGTGCCATCCAGATGGCCGGCTCGGTGAAGGGACGCAAGGCGGCGCGGCACGCCACCTCCGACTGGATGGCCTTGGAAAAGGAACGCGGCATTTCCGTGACCTCGTCGGTGATGCAGTTCCCGTATGAAGGACGCATCGTCAACCTGCTCGATACCCCAGGCCACGCGGACTTCTCCGAAGACACCTACCGTGTGCTCACCGCGGTCGACTCCGCGCTGATGGTGATCGACTGCGCCAAGGGCGTGGAGGAACGCACGATCAAGCTGATGGAGGTGTGCCGTCTGCGCGACACGCCGATCATGACCTTCATCAACAAGCTCGACCGCGAGGGCCGTTCGCCGATCGAGCTGCTCGATGAAGTGGAGTCGGTGCTGGGCATCGCCTGCGCGCCGCTGACCTGGCCGATCGGCATGGGCCAGCGCCTGAAGGGCGTGTATCACCTGTTGCTGGACGAAGTGCACGTGTTCGAGCAGGGCAAGAACTTCACGCGCCAGGATTCGACCATCTTCAAGGGCCTGGACGCACCCGGCCTGGAAGCCCTGGTCGGCGCCGAGGCCCTGGCCGAGCTGCGCGACGAGCTGGAGCTGGTGCTGGGCGCATCCAACCCCTTCGATCTCGAGCTCTACCTGGCCGGCAAGCAGACGCCGGTGTTCTTCGGCTCGGCGGTGAACAACTTCGGCGTCCAGCTGCTGCTGGATTTCTTCGTCGAAAACGCCCCGTCGCCCAAGCCCCGGGCCACCCTGGGCCGCACGATCGAGCCGGAAGAGGAAAAGCTCACCGGTTTCGTCTTCAAGATTCAGGCGAATATGGACCCCGCCCACCGCGACCGTATCGCGTTCATGCGCATCTGCTCTGGCACCTATAGCGCAGGCATGAAGATGGTGCAGGCACGCACCAACAAAGAGGTGCGGATCGCCAATGCACTGACCTTCATGGCCAGCGACCGCGAAATCGTCGAGTCGGCCTATCCGGGCGACGTCATCGGCCTGCACAACCACGGCACCATCGGCATCGGCGACACCTTTACCGAAGGCGAGCCGATCAGCTTCACCGGCATTCCCAACTTCGCCCCGGAGCTGTTCCGCCGCGCGCGCCTGCGCGACCCGCTGAAGATGAAAGCGCTGCAAAAGGGCCTGGCCCAGCTGTCCGAAGAAGGCGCGACGCAGTTCTTCCGCCCGTTGATGAGCAATGACCTGGTCCTGGGCGCGGTCGGCGTGCTGCAGTTCGACGTGGTCGCCTACCGCCTCAAGGACGAGTATGGCGTGGATGCCAGCTTCGACACGGTCGGCGTCGTCACTGCGCGCTGGATTCACTGCGATGACGCCAAGAAGCTCGCCGAATTCCGCGAAAAGAATGCCTTGAACCTTGGCATCGATGCGGCCGGCGAACTGGTCTATCTGGCCCCTTCGCGGGTCAACCTGCAATTGGCCCAGGAACGCTGGCCCGATGTACGCTTTTCCGCCACCCGTGAGCACGCCACTTCGCTCGACGTCTAAACGTGATCTCCAAACTTGGGTAATCTGGCTACAGACCGCGGCCAGACAGGGGAATATATGCAGCCGGGAGAACTTGCCTTCACGACACCGGCCGATGCCCCGGAATGGCAACGGTGGATAGTGCTATCTCCCTTGGGGCGGATCGTGTTCTTCACGATCACGATGATTGTCCTGAACACCGTTATGAATCTGGGCCTGGCCGCAACGGGATTCGGCGATTCCAAGGCAGCACCGGTAGAGCGTGCGCTCGCCAACCTGCTGAGCGAGGTGCTCCCCGCAGTCGTCGCCTACCTGCTGTTGGTGCGCCTGATAGAACGGCGTAGTCCGCATGAGCTATCGCCGCGCACCCTGCCCCTGGGCGTCAGCCTGGGCCTCGTTATCGGGACCGTGCTCTTCAGCGCCGTCGCCGGCGTGCTGTGGCTGCTTGGCGTGTATCACGTGACCGGCACCAACCCCCGTGCCGATTGGCTACCGGCCCTGCTGACCACGGGCCTGAGCGCGGGTATCGCCGAAGAAATCATCACCCGCGGCGTGCTGTTTCGCATCGTCGAAGAGGGCATGGGAACGGTCTGGGCACTGGTGATCTCGGCGCTGTTCTTCGGCGCGGCGCATATCTTCAATCCTGGCGCGACGCTGTGGAGCTCGGCGGCGATCGCCATCGAAGCCGGCCTGATGCTGGGTATGCTCTACCACGTCACCCGCTCGCTATGGCCTTGCATGGGCATGCACGCGGCCTGGAACTTCATGCAAGGCACCGTCTTCGGCGTCCCGGTTTCCGGAACACACGCCGACGGCTGGCTAGTGTCCTATCGCACCGGGCCGAGCTGGCTGAGCGGCGGCGTCTTCGGCGCCGAGGCATCGGTTGTCGCACTGCTGATCTGTTCGACATTCACCACGGCGCTCTTGATCGTAGCCTGGCGCCGACGCTCGTTCATTGCACCAAGCTGGCATCGTCACTGAAGTTTCACTCGCGACCGACTGGGATGGCGGACGCAGACAAAAACCCGACGGTGCAGCCTCGAGCGAGGCTCCCGTTCAAAACCAAAGACGGTTTGCATGGCGGCGGATACCAAGAAAGAAACCTGGCTTGCCGATCAACCTATCCAGCGCAAGATCCTGCTGGCCATTGGCTTGCTCGTCGGCTTGTTCCTGCTGGCGAGCGTCGTCACGCTCTCCGCACTGAACAAGCAGGACCAGAATCGCCAATGGGCCATTCACACCTATAACGTCCTGCTCGAACTGGATCAGGTGCGTCTCGCCATGCAGACCGGCCAAGTCGGCGTCCGCGGCTATGTGCTCAACCAGCATGACGAGGAGCGCACCGCCTTCCGCACCGGCGTCACCGACAGTACGACGCATCTGGACACGCTGCGCAACCTCACCATGGACAACCCGGTGCAGCAGACACGGATCGATCGCATCCAGGGCCTGATCACACAATGGCAACGTGAAGTCAGCACGTATGCGGTCGACCCCATCGGCAAGATGACCGAATCCGATCCGACCAAGGCGGCACAGGAACTGCAGCGCATTCGCAACGACTATATCGCCCATCGCACGGTGCGCATCGAAGATGCGTATGCGCTGATCGACCAGATGGCGCGTACCGAAAACGAGCTGCTGACCAAACGCAACGCGACGCTGACCGGCACCCTCAATGCCACCCGTGCCGTCAACATCGTATTCGGGCTGCTCGGTCTGATCTTCGGACTCGCGGTTATCAGCCTTACCTACCGGCTGATCACGCGCCCGCTGCGCCGCATCACCGACCTGATGACCCGCCTGTCGAATCACGACCACGATATCGAAGTAGGCCAACTGGCCCGCAAGGACGAGGTCGGCGAGATTGCCCGTGCGCTGCAGGTATTCAAGCGCATGTCGATCGAAACGCAGGGGCAGACCTGGCTGAAAACGCAGGTTTCGGATATCGCCCGCCGTCTGCAGCAGACCGCCAGCCATCGCGACTTCGCGCGCGAGCTCACCTCATCGCTGGTACCTCTGCTCGGCGCCGGTTTGTCCATGTACTACCTCTACGACAACCAGCGCGAACAACTCGACCTGCTCGGCAGCTACGGACTGCGCCAGACCTGGCAGGGCCCTGACAGCTACATGCCCGGCGAAGGCCTGGTCGGCCAATGCCTGATCGAACGCCGGGTGATCGTGTTGGATCAGGTGCCGGAGAACTACGTACGCGTCCATTCGAGCAGCGGCGAAGCACTGCCCCGCTGCATCGTCATCATGCCGGTCATGGTGCGCGACGAACTCTGCGGCGTGCTTGAACTGGCCAGTTTTGGCCAGCTCGCTCCGCTGCACCGTCAATTGCTCGACGAGTTGCTACCGATCGCCGGCCTGACACAGGAAAACCTCACTCGCGCCATCCGCACGCAGGCCCTGCTGGAACAGACCCAGGAGCAAGCCGACGACCTTCGCACCTCCGAACTGGTCATGCGGCAGCAGAAAGAGGTGCTGCGCGACAGCCACGACGCCCTGCAGGCCAAGACCGCCGAACTCGAAGAACAATCGCAACGCCTGGTCGCTTCGGAAGAAGAGCTACGCGTGCAGACCGAAGAACTGCAGGCATCCAACGAAGAACTGCGGGAAAAAACCGAGACGCTCAACGAGCAGAAGAGCGTACTCGAATCGTTGCAACGCGACACACAACACAAGGCCGAAGAGCTGGCGCGCGCCAGTCAGTACAAGTCCGAGTTCCTCGCCAACATGTCGCACGAGTTGCGCACCCCGCTCAACAGCTTGCTGATTCTCTCGCGCAGCCTGTCCGACAACCGCGAAGAGAACCTCAACGACGAGCAGGTCGAATCGGCGCGCATCATTCACGACTCGGGCAGCAATCTGCTGCGACTGATCAACGATATCCTCGACTTGTCGAAGATCGAAGCCGGCAAGATGGAGCTGGACCTGGCCGACTTCCCCCTGAACAATCTGATCCGCACGCTCAAGCGCACCTTCGATCACGTCGCGCAGGAAAAACTGGTCGGCTTCAACGTGGACGTCGACCCGGCCCTGCCCGCCGTCGTACGCACCGACTCACCCAAGCTCGAGCAGGTCATCAACAACCTGGTCGGCAACGCTTTCAAGTTCACTCAGCAGGGGACGGTCTCGGTGCATATCGGCCGACCCGCCGCCGACATTGCGCTCCCCGAGCGGTTGACCGGCAAACCGGTCATCGCCATCGCCGTCAGCGACACCGGCATCGGCATTCCGGCTGACAAGTTCCAGAAAATTTTCAACGCCTTCGAGCAAGTCGATTCCGGCACCAGCCGCCAATACGGCGGTACCGGTCTGGGGTTGGCGATCTCGACGCGCATCGCCGAGCTGCTGGGAGGCTGCATCGACCTGCGCAGCCGCGAAGGGCGCGGCAGCACTTTTACCATCTTGTTGCCTGAGGTTACCGAAGCCGTTAGTGCGCCCACGGAAAAAGCGCCAAGCGCGGCCGATACAGGCTACTCGCGCGCCCCGGTGACGAATGCCCTGCTGCCCGAAACCATCGAAGACGATCGTGCGCACGTGACACCGGACGACAAGGTTGTCTTGATCGTCGAGGACGATCCGATCTTCGCTCGCATCCTCGCCGACATGGTCCATCGCAAGGGTTACCGCGTGCTGGCCGCGGCGGAAGGCGAGTCTGCACTGCAACTTGCACAGCGCTACAAGCCCGCCGGCATTCTGCTGGACGTGATGCTGCCGGGCATGGACGGCTGGACAGTGATCGAACGTCTCAAGGCGGACAACGTCACCCGTCACATCCCCGTGCATTTCATCTCGGCCGTCGACGAAGCTCACCGCGGCCGCGAAATGGGCGCCGTCGGCTTTTTGACCAAACCGGTCAGCCGGGAGGCGATCAATGGTGCCTTTGAACGCCTGCTGCATTTTGCCGAAGGTGGCACCCGGCATCTGTTGATCGTCGACGACGACGAGGATTCACGCGCCGCCGTCCGCACGCTGCTCAACGACGATGGTGTGACCATCGACGAAGCCGCCAGTGCGGAACAGGCACTGGAGCGTATCGCTCACGCGGACTACGACTGCGTGGTGCTCGATCTTGGCTTGCCCGGCATGTCCGGCATGGAACTGCTGGAGCAACTGTCCAGCCGCGGCCAGATTCCGCCCGTGGTGATTTACTCTGGGCGCGATCTCAGTCGCGAAGAAAACCTGAAGCTGCGCCGATACACTGACAGCATCGTGGTCAAGGGCGCGCGCGCGCCGGAACGCCTGCTCGACGAAGTAAGCCTGTTCCTGCACAGCGTGCGCCATGATCGCCGCCATGCCGCAGCGGCCAGCCAGCGCACGGCGATCGACGACGAGCTGCGCGGGCGCAAGATTCTCCTGGTCGACGACGACATGCGTAACCTCTTTGCGCTGTCGAAGGTGCTGCGCGAATGGGGCCTCACCGTAACCATGGCGCAGGATGGCCAGAAGGCACTCAAGGTACTCGCGGAAAACGACGATATCGAGCTGGTGCTGACCGACATCATGATGCCGGTGATGGATGGCTACGAGACCATCAAGGCGATCCGCGCGCAGCCCAAGCATTTCAAGCTGCCGGTTATCGCGCTGACGGCCAAGGCCATGCGCGGCGATCGCGAGAAGTGCCTGGAAGTGGGCGCAAATGATTACCTGTCCAAACCGATCGACATCGACAAGCTGTCGTCGATGATGCGTGTGTGGCTGCATCGCTGACCGCCATGGCCGTCACGCCGGACGACATCGAGATCGAACTGTTCCTGCGCGCACTGCAGTTGCGCCACGGTTACGATTTCAGCCAGTACGCGCCCGCTTCGTTGAAGCGGCGCATCGTACAGTTGTCGCATTCCCAGGGCATGCGCACGGTCACCGGCCTGATCGAGCGAGTGCTGTACGAGCCGGGCTTCATGTCGGTCGTGCTGGAAGGCTTGTCGGTGCCGGTATCGGAGATGTTTCGCGACCCACCGGTCTTTCGCGCACTGCGCGATCATGTCCTGCCGGTGCTCGCGTCGTATTCGCAGATCAACATCTGGCTGGCCGGCTGCGCGCATGGTCAGGAAGTCTATTCGCTGGCGATCCTGCTCGAAGAAGCCGGGCTTTACGATCGCTGCCAGCTATACGCCACCGACTTCAACGATGCCGCGTTGTGGCAGGCGCAGGAGGCGATCTATCCGGCACGCGAGGCGCAGTTGTGGTCGCGCAACTATGCGGCGGCTGGCGGCGCTCATTCGTTGGCCGATTACTACAGTGCGCGCTACGAGTTGATCAAGCTCGACGAGCGCCTGCGTCGCAACGTCATATTTGCCAACCATAACCTGGTCACCGATGACGTCTTCTGCGAAGCGCATCTGGTGCTGTGCCGCAATGTGCTGATCTACTTCGGCGACGCCTTGCAGGACCGCGCGCTCAACCTGTTTCGCGACAGCCTGCGCCGCGGTGGTTTCCTTTGTCTGGGCATTCGCGAAAGCATCGACTTTGCGCCCTCCGCACGCGACTTCTCGGCCGTGGATGCCAAGTTGCGCATCTACCAGCTCGGCAACAAGAGTTGACATGATCGCACCGCGCGCCATCGCAATCGGATGTTCGGCCGGCGGCCTTACCGCACTCGAAGTCCTGCTCGGCGGGCTCGATCCGCGCATTCCGTCGGCCGTCCTGGTCTGCTGTCACACCGGCTCGAGCGATGTCGAAATACTTTGCGAACTGCTGGCACGGCACACGTCGTTGCCCGTAGTGGAAGCGGCGGAGCGCGAAACGGCACGGAACGGTACGGTGCATGTCGCCCCCAGCGGCTATCACCTGCTGGTCGAACACGACGAGCGCTTTTCGCTGTCGGTCGATCCGAAAGTCAATTTCTCGCGACCGTCCATCGATGTCTTGTTCACCTCTGCGGCGGAAGCCTACCGCGCATCGCTGATCGGCATCGTCATGACCGGCGCAAACCAGGATGGTGCGCGCGGCCTGGCCGACATCCGCCGCCATGGCGGCCTGAGCATCGTGCAGGATCCAAACGACGCCGAAGTACGCACCATGCCGCAGGCCGCGCTCGATATCGCCGGGGCCGACTACTGCATTCCGTTGGCCGCCATGGCCCCTTTGCTCAACCGACTTTGCCTTAGCTGAAAAGCCCATGCTCCCGAAGATTCTCGTCGTCGACGACACCCCAGCCAACCTCGTAGCGATGCGCCGCCTGCTCGCCGACTGCGGTGCACAGCTGATCGAGGCAACCAGTGGCAACGAAGCCCTGGCGCTATGCCTGGACCATCGTTTCGCGTTGATCCTGCTCGATGTGAACATGCCGGATATGGACGGGTTCGAGGTCGTGCAGCTGCTTGCCGAAACCGACCAGCTGCGCGATACGCCAGTGATCTTCGTCACCGCCGCCTACGCGGACGACATGAATCGGCTCAAGGGTTACCGCTTCGGTGCGGTCGACTATATTTCCAAGCCGGTCAACGACGTCATCCTGCAATCTAAGGTGCGCGTGTTCCTCGAACTCTACAGTGCACGCGCGCAGTTGCAGTTGGCGATGGATGAGCTTTCTGCGCGCAACCAGCAACTGGTCGAAGAGGTGGCCGAGCGCGAACGCGCCGAAGCCCAGGTACGCCACCAGGCCACCCACGACATGCTGACCGGCCTGCCCAATCGCACGCTGTTCCATGATCGGTTGCGCACGGCGATTCAGCGGGCACCGCGACACGGCATCGGCTTTGCCCTGGCCCTGCTCGACGTCGACGGCTTCAAGCAGGTCAACGACCGCCATGGCCACCCGGCCGGCGACGCATTGCTGATCGTTATTGCCGAGCGCCTGCGCCAACACCTGCGGGTCAACGATTCCGTCGCGCGGCTGGGTGGCGACGAATTTGCCTTGATCCTCGAAGACATCAGCGATACCGGCAGCCTGCTGGACCGCTGCCGCTCGATCGGCGCCATGCTGGCCGAGCCCTACCCGCTACAGGGTCGAAACGGCGACTTCGTCGCCAATGTGAGCGCCAGCATCGGCATCACTTATCACGACGACAGCGTGGGCAACGACGAAGCCTTGATCCAGGCCGCCGACCGCGCGCTTTATCAGGCCAAGGAAGGCGGCAAGAACCGCTGCGTTCTGGTCGTCTGATGCTCGACGGGGTAGCGGTCGCGACCACCCACTGCGCAGCAACCGATGGTTATAAAAAAAGCCCGCTCGATCAGAAGCGGGCTTTCATGGCACGGATCAAGCCGGTCTAAGCGGCGTCAGCCAGCTTGCCATCCGGTTTCTTCGCACCGCTCGCATGTGCCGAACGCAGTTCTTCCGGCTCGAAATCATCCACCGAAATGAACTCGAATACGCCTTCGCGCACGCGCTTGAGCAAGTCGAACTCGGCGTCGGTGATCACGCCGGCCTGTTTGGCTTCCGCCAACTGACCCATGTAATCGAGCGCCTTGAACTGGCCCGACTTCTGTGCTTTTGCGAACTTGCGCTCGACCGGCTCGGCGGCGATCACATCCGGCAGCAGTGCATTCATGCGACCGACGACGTTGTTGGCCGTCGGCGTCATATAGGTCCACTGCAACAGGCGATCGCGTGCTTCGCCCGGTGCGGTGATGATCGCTGCAACGCGGCGACCCAGGCGATCGGACGGCGGCACTTCGCGGCGACCAAGCGGGAATACCAGGGCGCGCAGCAGCCAAGCCACCGGGCGCACGGGGAAGTTGCGGATCGCGCCGTCCAGTGCGATCTGGATCCGCCACATGCACTCGTGAAACGCCCAGGCCAGCAACGGCCGGTCGGCTTCCGGACGGCCACTGTCTTCGTAGCGCTTGAGCATGGCGCTGGCGATATACAGGAAGCTGAGCACGTCGCCCAGACGCGCGGAGAGCTTTTCCTTGAACTTCAGCTTGCCGCCCAGCACGCCCATGAAGGTATCGGCGCACAACGCAAGCGCCGCCGAATAGCGGTTGAGCTTGCGGTAGTAGCGGCGTACGTAGGCATCGCCCGCCGATTCGCCGATACGCGCACCGGTGATGCCCAGCGCGAACGAACGCACCGCATTGGAGATGCCAAAGCCGATATGACCGAACAACAGGCGGTCGAACGTCTTCAGGCGATCGCCATAGTCGGCGATCGACAGGGCCTGCATTTCCTTCAGCACATAAGGATGGCAACGGATCGCACCCTGACCGAAGATCATCAGGCTGCGCGTCATGATGTTCGCGCCTTCCACGGTGATCGCGATCGGCACACACTGCCAGCCACGACCGGCGTAGTTCTTCGGACCCAGCTGCACGCCCTTGCCGCCGTGCACGTCCATCGTGTCGCCAGCGACGATGCGCGCCCATTCGGTGGCGTGATACTTGGCGATCGCCGACGGCACCGCCGGCTTCTCGCCGCGATCGACCGCTGCCGCCGTGGCACGCGACAGCGCTGCTGTCGCGTAGGTGAGACCGCCGATGCGCGCCAGGGCTTCTTCCACGCCCTCGAAGCGCGCGACCGCCAGACCGAACTGCTTGCGCATGCGCGCATACGCGCCTGTTGCTGCGGCAGACATGCGCACCGCACCGGTCGCGTTGGACGGCAACGAAATCGCGCGGCCGACGGACAGGCATTCGACCAGCATGCGCCAGCCGTGACCGGCCATATGCGCCCCGCCAATCAACGTGCTCATCGGCGCAAAGATGTCCTTGCCGTGCACTGGACCGTTCTGGAACGGAATGTTCAACGGGTAATGGCGACGGCCGATTTCCAGGCCCGGCGTCGAGCGCGGCAGCAAGGCCAGGGTGATGCCCAGATCTTCGACATCGCCCAGCAGCTTGTCCGGGTCATACATGCGGAAGGCCAGGCCGACCACCGTGGCGATCGGCGCCAGCGTGATGTAGCGCTTGTCGAAGGTCAGACGAATGCCCAGCGTCTCCACGCCGTCGACCACCTGCTTGCAGACGATGCCGTAGTCGGGGATCGAGGTTGCATCGGAACCGGCATACGGGCCGGTCAGCGCGAAACAGGGAATCTCTTCACCGATCGCCAGGCGCGGCAGGTAATGGTTCTTCTGTTCGTCGCTGCCGTAGTGCAGCAGCAATTCGGCCGGACCCAGCGAGTTGGGCACCGCGACGGTGGAAGAAACCGTTGCCGAGATCGTCGACAGCTTCTGCAGCACGGCCGAATGCGCCAGGGCGGAGAAGCCCAGGCCGCCGTATTGCTTCGGAATGATCATGCCGAAGAATTTGTTCTTCTTGATGAAGTCCCAGACTTCCGGCGGCAGGTCGCCCAGCTCATGCGTGATCTGCCAGTCGTCGATCATGCCGCATAGCTGTTCGACCGGGCCGTCCATGAAGGCCTGCTCTTCGACGCTCAGCTCGGGCTTGGGCTGCTTGAGGAGTTCATGCCAGTCCGGCTTGCCGGAGAACAGCTCGCCTTCGAAACCGACCGTACCGGCCTCCAATGCGGTCTGCTCGGTGGCAGACAGCTTGGGCGTCACCTTGGCAAACAGCTTCAGCAGCGGCGCGCTGATCTTCTTGCGGCGGAAACCGATCATCAGCAATGGCACCGCGATGAGGGCCTCGATAATCAGCAGGATCACCGTCGTCCAGGGCGCTTGCACGATCACGCCGACGATCAGCGTCGTCAGCGTGGTGACAATGGCCCAGGTCCGCAGGCTGCTGCGATGGTAGGCGCAGGCGCCTGTCGCAATCAGCGCCGCCAGTAGGGTCAGTAGAACGGACATCTCAACACCTCACTCTTACGTTACGCAGCACCGGCGTTATGCCGAACGCCGGCCGATTCCAGATCACGCACGAAGCGTGCGATTTCACGCGTGAATGCGTCGTTCGCGTCGCCTGCCAGCATATGCGTAGCTTGCGGCAGCTCGACATGTCGCGCGTGCGGCACCAGTTGCAGAAATTCATTGACGGTCGCGTGGGACACCACATCGCTGCGTCCACCGGAAAGCAGCAACAGCGGAACCTGCAGCTTGGCCGCGGCCGAGAACAGGCGCGGCTGATAGCGCTCGCTTTCGCTGACCAGACCGTCGAGCAGAGCTGGGTCCCAGTGCCAGCGCAAGCGCCCGTCCGCGCCTTCGCGCAGCAGCGGCTTGAGTTGCTCTTCCGATTTACGCTCGCGGCGCTGCGGCAGGTATTGCGCAATCTGCTCGGCGGCCTCGGCGTAGTCGGCAAAACCATCCGGGTGGGCTTTCATGAAGGCAAGAATGCGCTCGACGCCAGCGGACTCCCAGCGCGGGGTGATATCGACCAGCACGAGCGCACGAAACGCCTGGGGGTCGAACTCGCCAGCCACAACCAGGCCGAGCAGCCCACCCATCGAAGCACCCACCAGCACCGGCGGCTCCGGCTGCATGCGCGCCAGCGTGGTCAGGTCTTCGACGAATTGTTCCATGTAGTATTCGCCGCCAGCCACCCGGCCGCTTTCGCCATGGCCGCGCGCGTCGAATGTGACGCAGCGATAGCCCACCTCGGCAAGGGCCTGCGCGGTACCGCCCCAGGCGCCCCGGGTCTGGCCAAAGCCGTGTGCAAACAGTATCGGTGGTGTGCCATTGGCGTTGAAAACATCGGCACACAGCGTCAAGCCATCGCGCATGGCGATAACGTCCGTGTGGCGGTCAATCGGTGAATGGGTTACCATACGGACGAGTATGGGTTGAGCCGTGACGATCGTCAACTACCTCGCGCCTCATCCTTCGCCTTTTCAAAGACACCCTCAATCAACCACTTACCTGCTCCCTCCCTTGCAATGCCCGGGACTGCGGCTACCATGCCACGATGAATGCCAGTAACAAGACCGAACGCAGCCGCCTGTCCGCGGAAGATTGGGAAGACGCCGCCCTTGCCCTGATCGCCGAACAAGGCGTCGGCGCCGTTGCCGTCGAAGCGCTGGCTCGCCGGCTTGGCGTCACCAAGGGAAGCTTTTACTGGCACTTCCGCACCCGTGAAGCGCTGCTGCAAGCCTCGTTGGAGCGCTGGGAGCAGTACGGCGAACGCGAAGTGATCAACCAGATCGAAGCGATCCCGAACCCGCGCGAGCGGCTGCCCGAACTGTTCCGCCGCGTTGCCCACGAGCTGCAACCGCATCGCGTGTATGCCGCCCTGCTCAAGGCACTCGATCACCCACAGGTCGTGCCGGTCATGGCCCGCGTGTCGCAGCGGCGCATGGAATTTCTGCACACGGCCTACCGCGAAGCGGGCATGCCGCCCGTCGAAGCGCTCAACCGTGCCCGCCTCACCTACGCCGCCTACGTTGGCTTTTTGCAGCTCAATTTCACCCTGGGCCTGCCCCGCATCAGCCACGACGAGTTCGACGCCTATGTCGAGCACATGATCGCAACGCTGATCCCTGCCTGAGAGCAGAAGTGAGTTGTCAGGAGTGAGAAGTAGGTGGGGCCGCGCTGCCCCGCTGAGCTTTTCTTCACCCCCTAAAGACTAATTTCGCTGTGCCCGGACATGGGCGCCGGCGGCATCTACGCGTTTCTCATTGCACCCCTCAGCGCTCGCTTGCTGCGCCGCGCCTTGCAATGCCAGTGATCGTAAACTAGCGTTTCTACAATCATTTGCCGCAAGACCAGAGAGGAATCCATGGCAAGCACACTGGAAGCGCTGCAGCGCTGGGTCGACGACGTCGCAGCCTTGACCCGACCCGCACACATCCACTGGTGCGACGGCTCCAATGTCGAATATCAGACCCTGGTCCAGCAGATGCTCGCCAGCGGCGAACTGGTCGAGCTCAACCAGGACACGCACCCCGGCTGCTACCTTCATCGCTCTCACCCTTCGGACGTCGCCCGTGTAGAACACCTGACGTTCGTCTGCTCCAGAGACGAACAGGACGCCGGCCCGAACAATCATTGGATGGCTCCCGCCGAGGCGCACAGCAAGATGGATGCGCTGTTCGACGGCTGCATGGAAGGGCGCACGATGTATGTGATCCCCTACTGCATGGGGCCGATCGATTCGCCGCTGGCTCGCTGCGGGGTCGAAATCACCGACAGTCCTTACGTCGTCATCAACATGCGCAAAATGACCCGGATGGGTGCACTGGCGCAGGCGCGCATCGAGCGCGAAGGGACGTTCGTCAAAGGCCTGCATTCCACCGGCGAACTCGATCCGGAACGCCGCTTCATCATGCACTTCCCGGAAGAGCTGGCGATCAAGTCGTACGGCTCCGGCTACGGCGGCAATGCCCTGCTCGGCAAGAAATGCCATGCGCTACGCATCGCCAGCTGGCAGGCAAACCAGGAAGGCTGGTTGGCCGAACACATGCTGATCGTGGGTATCGAAAATCCCAAGGGCGAAACGCATTACATCGCCGCTGCATTCCCGTCCGCTTGCGGCAAGACTAACCTCGCCATGCTGATTCCGCCGGAAGGCTATCGCCGCGACGGCTGGAAGGTATGGACCGTAGGCGACGACATCTGCTGGATGCGCCCGGGTGACGACGGCCGCCTCTATGCGATCAACCCGGAAGCCGGTTTCTTCGGCGTGGCGCCGGGAACCAGCAACGACAGCAATCCCAACGCGCTGAGCACGATTGCGCGCGACACCATCTTTACCAATGTCGCGGTCACCGCCGACAACCAGCCCTGGTGGGAGGGCCTGCCCGGCACACCCGTCACCGATTGGCAGGGCCGCCCCTACGATCCGGCCAACGGCCCGGCGGCGCATCCCAATTCACGCTTCACCGTCAGCGCCAAACAGTGTCCGACTTGGTCACCCAAGGCGGAAGATGCCCAGGGCGTGCCGATCAGTGCGATCGTTTTCGGCGGTCGCCGTCCATCCCTGCTCCCGCTGGTCATGCAGGCGAACGACTGGACCCATGGCGTCTTGATGGGCGCGGCGATGGGTTCGGAAACCACCGCTGCTGCTGCCGGTGCCGTCGGCGTGCTGCGTCGCGACTCGATGGCGATGAAACCGTTCTGCGGCTATCACTACGGCGATTACTTCAGCCACTGGCTGTCGTTCGATCGACCCGGCGCCAAGCTGCCGAAGATCTTCCACGTCAACTGGTTCCGCAAGGGTGAGGACGGGAAGTTCCTGTGGCCGGGCTTTGGCGAGAACCTGCGCGTGCTCGAATGGATGATCGGACGTATCGACGGTACGGCCAACGGCGTCCATTCGCCGATCGGCACTGTGCCGGCCAAGGGAGAACTGCGTACCGAAGGTCTGGCCGTATCTCCGAATGCACTGACCGAACTGCTCGATATCGACCTCGCCGGCTGGCAGGCCGAGCTCACCGCCATCGGTCAATATCTGGAAAGCTTCGGTGCACGCCTGCCGCAGCGCCTGCGCGCGGAGCAGCAACGCGTGGCCCAGGCCTTGGGCGACGCGGCCCAGCCGTCGCGTCGCGCCGTCGCGTCCTGAGCCTCTCGGTACTTCTGCCTCTGGACGCAGCGGGCAACTCCATGCATTTTGTTCCGACACGGGCAGCCTGGCTGCCCGTTTTTTTGCCCATCATCTAAACCTTCAACGCATCAGCCGCATCAGAACCAGCAAGATGATCGCTGCCAGCCCTACATCCGGAAACATCCCGCCGCCCGCGCATGTCGCGGACCGGAGCGATGCGGATGACGTGAAGGCAGCGGCAGCGGGTGACAGGCAGGCGTTCCAGCGTTTGTATCGCCAGCATGTCGACCGCATCTACGGCGCCGTCTATCGCCTGGCCGGTTACGACCATGCACGCGCCGAAGATTTGACGCAGGAAGCCTTTGTGCGTTGCTGGCAGAAACTCGCCGGGTTTCGTCACGAAAGCGCCTTCAGTACCTGGTTGTATCGCCTGGCGGTCAATGTCGCGTTGATGGACATCCGCTCACGTGGTTCGGACCCGGTTTACATGATGGATGAGGAGCTGGTACCCGATCACGGCGAAACGCCGTTCTGCGCCGCCGAACGCGACGAACTGGAACGCGCCATCGCCAAGCTGCCACCTCGCGCTCGTGCTGTGCTGGTGTTGCATGACGTGGAAGGCTGGAAGCACGAAGAGATCGGCGAAGAATTAGGTATGGCTGTTGGATCATCCAAAGCACAATTGCATCGTGCCCGTGGATTGCTGCGAAACGTGTTGGGAGAAGGCTCATGAACGAATTGGAATGGCACCGTCAGATGCGCGCCCTGCGCGAGCCGGTCGCCCCGCAACGCGACCTGTGGACGCAGATTGATGCGGCCCTGGATGCCGCGCAGCCAACGGTTTCAACGCCGCCGGCACGACGCCGTCACCATCGGGTGTGGCTGCTCGCGGCCAGCTTTGCCGGCCTGGTGATCCTTGCCGGCGGTGTGGTCTTTCATCTTAGGCAACAGCAGGTACCCAACGGCACGGAACTGGCGAACACGGCGACGCCGACGGCCACGACGCCCGACCTGACCCGCTGGAAGCCGTCCGATCCGCGTCTGGCAGGCGCGGCGATTGAACTGGATGCCGCGCAACTGGAACTACGTCAGGCACTCAAGCAGGCGCCCGATTCGGTCGCACTGCAACGCTTGCTCGACCGCACCGAACGCCAACAGTCGCAATTGCGCCACATGGAAAACCAGGCAGGCTGAGCTTGCAGGAGCCTCATATGAAAATCATTCGCTACACGCCATTGCTGCTCTGCTTCGCGATTGGCCAGGCGCTGGCCGACACGCCGATCAATATCAGCCACGATGCCGCCGCCAACGCGCGTATCGAGATCACCAACATCAAGGGCGCCGTCACCGTCACCGCCTGGGATCGCAATCAGGTACAGGTATCCGGCCGGCTGGGTGAAGGCGCCAAGCCGCTGACCATCGACGGCAGCAACAGCGACATGTCGATCAAGGTAGAGCCGCAGGGCGGCAAGGCCGGCTGGTTCAACTGGAACAGCGACACCTCGATGCAACCGAGCACGCTCGACCTTCGCGTCCCCAAGGGAGCCTCGCTCGAAGTCGAAGTGGTCAGCGCGCCGCTGGGTATCGACGGTATCGAGGGCGGCAAGCTCAAGGTCAGCAGCGTCAGCGGCAAGATCCGCATCAATGCACGTACGCCATCGCTCGAGGCCAACAGCGTCAGCGGCAGCATCGAGCTGGCCGGGCACGCCGACAGCGTCGATCTGCAGACTGTCAGTGGCGACATCCTCGCCCCCAGCGTGGGCAACGCCGCGGAACTGCAGACCGTCTCCGGCCGCATCCACGTCAACGGTGGCCCCTGGCGCAAGCTCAACCTCAGCACCGTCTCCGGCGATGTCCAGCTCGGCGGCGGCGTGGCCGGCAGCGGCAGCTACAGCATCGACAGCATGAGCGGCGACGTGCAGCTGCAGCTACCTGCCGACCTCTCGGCCACCATCCATGCCACCAGCTTCAGCGGCGACATGCGCAGCGACTTCGGTACACCGAAGAAGAACGACAACGGCCCTGGCAGCGAGCTCAATACGACCGCAGGCAACGGCGGCGGCAAGATCACGATTGAGACGTTCAGTGGGGATTTGCGGCTCAAGAAAGGCGGCTAAGCCAACTCGCTGTCCGCAAACTGCGCAATGCAAAAAGCCGGCTCGCAGGCCGGCTTTTTCTATGGGGCATCATGTAGCGAACGACTTTCCCGTCCGCCGCCGGCCCGACTTACAGATCCTGGTGATACTGCACGTACGGAGTGCGCGACTGATCCGGCTCGGGGCCTGTCGGCGTATTCACGCCATTGCCCGAGGACCACACATTCTGCGCGCCGATGCTCAGTTCGCCCTGCCACGGCAGACGCCAGGTCACACCCAGATCGATGCTGTTCCAGCGGCGGTCCGGGTTGTAGGCGCCCGGAATGCCCGCCTGCGGCTGCAGCGAGCGGCCGATGATGGCGCCACTCAACGGACCGCGGTCGACGCCGAAACTCAAGGCCTTCTGGTCCAGCGTGCTGATCCCGAGCAGATTGCCCGGCAACAGGCGTACCCGGCCCACGCTGGCACCCAGGTCGATGCCGCTCTTGCTGTCCAGGGCGAGACGGCCCCGGGCATTGAGCTGGGCACTGCTGTCGAAGCTGGCCAGACCGTTGACGTTGCCAAGCGCACCGCCGGGCAACAGGCGCGGCAGCGCTGCGCTATTGGGCGTACCGTTGGCACTGACGCTCAAGCCTACGCTGTAACGATCAACGTTATAGGTCGCGCCAAGCTCGCTGCTGACCACGCGCGGCGTAGAGGCGCCATTGGCCCAGGAGTGTTCACTGACTGAGGCATGCGCCTGCAGGTTGGGACCCAGGCCGTACTGCGTGTCAGCGGTTTTCGATTTTGCGTCCGGACGCAGGACCAGCGGCGAGGCGCCCTGTTGGGCTGCGCCCGTGCCGGAGCTGAAGCCGTTGTTGGTGCTGTCCGGGTTGGTGGCAGGGAACTGGTCCGACTGCTGTAGCAGCAGGGGCCGCGACGCCTGATCATTGGCCACGACCTGCCCCGCCGCAGCAAGCGGCATCAGCAGAATCGGCAATGAAAGTAGAAGGCGACGCATGGCGCTCGATAGGTTCCGTTGGCCATCCCTCCCCCGAGGGATTTGCGAGGTGAGCGTAGCACATTTTACTTTTTAATAACAACCGGTTTACAGCCAAACCGGAAGAATTTTTTTCCCTTTCCCGGAAAAGACTTACGTCATTTCGGCCGCCGCTTAGAACCGCTTCAGCCTGCATGGTTCCCGGCCGATAGACACTGGGCGACAAAGCTGAATCGACAGGATATAAAGTTGCCCTATCAGCCACCCTTGAAGTCTGGCCGCGACCGATGAATTCCGCGCCAATCAGCAGTGCGCCCCTGCTCCTCTCCGAAGAGGGGATCGCCGTGGTGCGCGCCGCAGCTGAACGGCTGTTCAGGGCTTCCGATGCCGCCAATGTATTCGAGATCTGTGACACGGCATTGAAAGAGCTGAGGGTCGCCGGCCTGCTGCACTGGCAGGCAGTCACCGATACCGCCGCAGCCGTCAGCAGCCATCGCATCGAGTTGGCGGATGATCCACAGGGACTTCGCACACTGGTGCTCGACGTCTATCCCGATGGCCCCGCCCTGCCGGACATCCTGCGCGAGCAAGTGGTCTGGCTGGGGCGCCTGGCATCCGCGCGGCTGCGCCAGCTCGCCGAGACCTCACGTCTGTACGAAGCGATCTCGCGGCTGGCACTGGCCGAGCGTTTGCAGCGCGCTCTGTACGCGATCGCTGAGCAAGCCGGTGCCGAGCACAACATGACCGAGATGATGCGCTCTCTGCATGCCATCCTCGGCAGCCTGATGTACGCGGAAAATTTCTACATCGTGCTCCACGACGCGGCCACCGGAAATGTGCGCTTTCCCTATTACGTGGACACGGTCGACAAGGATCCACCCGCGCCGGACGCAAGCCAGCCCTTGCAGGAAATGCGTCACAGCCTGACCTGGCATCTGTTGCAGGGCGGCCAGCCGATCATGGGCTCGATCGAGGAGCTGACCCATCAGCTTGGCGAGCACCTGCGCCCGGTGGGCCCCAATTGCGAACACTGGCTGGGCGTACCGCTGTTGCGCGAAGGCCATGTCGTCGGTGGCATCGTGATGCAGAGCTATCGCGAGGACACGCACTACACGCAGCATGATCGCGAACTGCTCAGCTACGTCGCGCAGCACGTGCAGACCGCCCTGGAACGCCGCGAGGCGCATGCCGAACTCGAACGCCGCGTCGCCAGCCGCACGGCGGCATTGCGCGAAGCCAACCGCGTGCTGCGCCAGCAGGTATTGCAGCGCCAGCGCGGCGAGCGCCTGCAGGCTGCGCTGTTCCGCATTGCGGAGCTGGCCAACGCCACCGAAAGCCTGGATAACTTCTATGCCGCGGTCCATCGCGTCATCGGCGGCCTGTTGTATGCGCGCAACTTCTACATCGCGCTGCTGGATGACGAAAACAAGCAGCTGACGTTTCCTTACTCGATCGACGAGCTCGACAGCGTGCGCCTGCCGCGCGCGCACGGCCGTGGCGCCACCGAATACGTGCTACGCCACGCCAAACCGCTGCTTGCCGATCCGCAGGAGATCGACCGCCTGTGCCAGCTCGGCGAAATTGGGCAGTTCGGCACGCGCTCGGTCTGCTGGCTCGGCGTGCCGTTGATCTGGGGCGAGCGCGCCATGGGCGTGCTGGCGGTGCAGAGCTACTCACCCGAGCATACCTACGACGAACGCGACCAGGAGCTGCTGACCTTCGTCGGCTACCACGTCGCCAACGCACTGCAACGCAAGCACACGACCGAATCGCTCAAGCAGGCTTACGCCAGCCTGGAACGCCGCGTCACGGAGCGCACGCGCGCGCTGGCATTGGCCAATCGCGACCTGCGCGAACAGATTGCCGAACGCGAGCGCGTCGAGCGCCGGCTCAAGTACGAAACCTTGCACGACTCGCTCACCGGCCTGCCCAACCGCACGCTACTGTTGCAGCGGCTCGAACAGGCGCTGCAGCGCTATCACAACAATTCGCAAGAACTCTTTGCCGTGTTGTTCATCGATCTGGACCGCTTCAAGGTCATCAACGATTCGGTCGGCCATCTGGTCGGCGACGACCTGCTGTTCCAGGTCGGCGGCCGCATTCGCGCCTGCCTGAAAACGCGCGACGTGGTAGCGCGCCTGGGTGGCGACGAGTTCGCCGTGCTGGCCGAGGGCATCACCGATATCCGCATGGCGTCGTTGATCGCCGAGCGCATCATCGACGAACTGCAGGCACCCTTCCGCCTCGGCGCCAAAGAAATTTTCACCTCCGCATCGATCGGCATCGCCCTGCCCGGCCAGCATTACCAGCGCCCGGAAGAACTGCTGCGCGATGCGGACGCAGCGATGTATCGCGCCAAGGACGAAGGCCGCCATCGCGCCGCCGTGTTCGATGACCGCCTGCGCCGTGAAGCGTTGTCGCTCCTGGAAATGGAAGGCGACCTGCGCCGCGGCCTGAGCCGGAACGAATTTGTTCCCTTCTATCAGCCCATTGTGGCGCTCGAAACCGGCCAGACGGTCGGTTACGAAGCCCTGCTGCGCTGGCGCCACCCCGAGCGCGGACTGCTCACGCCGAGCGATTTTCTCGCCATTGCCGAAGAAAGCGGCTGCGCGGAAAGCATCGACTGGCAAATTTTCGAACAGGCCTGCGCGCAGGTGCAGGCGCTGGTCGGCAACGAAGGCTTCGTCAGCATCAACGTGTCGGGCCGGCATTTCCGCTCGCCGGATCTGGACAACCGCCTGCTCGAACTGCTTGCTTCGCACCGGCTGCCGCCTCAATCGCTGCGTATCGAGGTGACCGAGCGCGCGCTGCTGGAGAACCCGACCCAGGTCAAGCGCATTCTGTCGAACCTGCGCGAGCAGGGCGTCGGCATTGCGCTGGACGATTTCGGCACGGGCTATTCGTCGCTGAGCTACCTGCACCAGTACCCGATCGACACGCTGAAGATCGACCGTTCCTTCATTACCGAAATCCCGCGCGAAAGCAGCAACGGCCTGGCCGTGGTGCGCGCGATCCAGGTACTGGCCGATTCACTGCAGATGCAGGTGATTGCCGAAGGCATCGAAGAGGAACCGCAACGGCAGGCCTTGCTGCGCGTCGGCTGCCGATTCGGACAGGGTTTCCTGTTCGCCACACCAAGGCCTGCCGAGGTATGGTTGCAGCATGAGAAGCGGTTTGCCGTACCTTGAATGAAGGGGCGCTATGGCGCCCCTCACTGCGACGTCGTCGACGCCTCGGCGTTATGACTGGCACTCAGCAAATGCTCCGCATCGATACGATCGAAGGTATAACGCTGCGCGCAGAACTCGCAGATAACTTCGATCTCGCCATCTCGTGCTTCCAGTGCCGCCTCGACTTCTTCGCGGCCAAGTGAACGCAGCATCGACTCCACCCGGTCGCGCGTGCAGCTGCAGCCGAAGACCAACGGACGTGGCTCGAACAGACGCACGGATTCTTCGTGATAGAGCCGATAGAGCAACTGCTCGGGCGAGGTGTTCAGCAGTTCGTCCGCACCCAGCGTTGCCGTCAGATGTTCGATACGATTCCAGCCGTCCTCATCGTCGGCCGCGCTATGGCCGCCTTCGCCGGGCAGGCGCTGCAGCATCAGGCCCACCGCGTGTTCGCCATGGGCGGCAAGCAGGATCTTCGCCGGCAGCTGTTCGGACTGGTTGAAGTAGTTTTCCAACGCTTCGCCCAGGTTCGGGTGGTTCAGATCGACCAGCCCTTGATAGCGCTGACCGCGCTCGGCATGACCGATGGTGATGGCCATCACCGCACCGGGCAGATCCGAAACGACCAATGGCTCCGGCAACGGATCGTTCCAGCGCGCCAGGCCACGCAGGCGACCCTGGTCGGTGCACTCGGCGAATAACAGGCGCAAGGCGCCGGAACTCTTGAGTTCGATCGACAGCGCACCTTCGAACTTGATATTGCCGGTCAGCATGGCGCTCGCAGCCAGACTCTGGCCGAGCAACGTGGCAACGGCCTCGGGATAGTCGGCACGACCCGCTACCTCGCGCCAGGAGGACCCCAGGCGCACCAGCACGCCACGCACACCGGCGCGTTCAAGCAAAAAGCGATGCAATACGTCGTCGAGCAACACGGTTTCCACGTCCGAACCTCTTGAACAGCAATGAGCCACCAACGGCCAAGCGGGAGAAGATGGGGGCATAGGCCGCCCGCTGCAACCGGCACCGGCTCCACGTCTCAGGGCCACGCGAGAGCCTTATATACTGCAACGAACCTCAAGCCCGCGTTGCCATGGCCCAAACACGTTCGCTGCCCGTCCGAATCCTGCGATCCGTCGCCATCCTGATAGTCGCCTGGCTGGCGCTGAGCTGGCTTGTGGTGCTGATCCTGCGCTTCGTACCACCCTGGACCTCGGCGGTGATGATGGAGCGCCGGCTGAGTGCGCTTGTGCACGGCCAGCCGGGGTTTGAAATTCATCAACGCTGGGTCCCCTGGGAAAGGGTCTCGCCTTATGTGCCGCTGGCGATGGTTGCCGGCGAGGATCAGAAATTCCCGTTCCATCATGGCTTTGACGTCGACGCCATTCAGGATGCCATCGATGCGGCCGACGACGGCAAACGCCTGCGCGGCGCCAGCACAATCAGCCAGCAGACAGCGAAAAACCTGTTCCTGTGGAACGGACGCAGTTTCGTACGCAAGGGGCTGGAGGCGTACTTCACCGTCCTGATCGAACTGACCTGGCCCAAGCAGCGCATCCTCGAGGTCTATATGAACATCGCCGAGTTGGGCGATGGTATCTATGGCGTGGGCGCGGCCAGCGATGCGTATTTCGGCACGCCACCAGCGCGCCTGGGCCCTGCCCAGGCCGCACGACTTGCGGCAGTGCTGCCTAACCCGCGGCGTTTCCGGGTGGACAACCCCAGCGCCTATGTACAGCGTCGCGCCAACTGGATCCAGCAACAGATGGGGCAGTTGGGCGGGCCCGGGTATCTGCAACGCCAGCGTTGACCGGCGTTAAAGCTTTAAGATGCGCTGATTTTCACCCTAGCAGATGAGTCCATGCAGAAACTCGCCGTCGTCGTGCCCGCGTACAACGAGTCCTCGGTGCTGGAGGCTTTCCACGCACGCTTGGGCACGGTGTTGGCTGGGCTGCCCCTCGAGTGCGAGGTGCTCTATGTCGATGACGGCAGCTCGGACAACACCTGGGAGCTGATCAAAAGCCTGCACACCGGCGGCGTGCACGTCAGCGGCCTGCGCCTGTCACGCAATTTCGGCAAGGAGGCAGCCCTGACCGCCGGCCTGGACAAGGCCGACGCCGATGCGGTCGTGGTGATCGATGCCGACCTGCAGGATCCGCCCGAGTTGATCCCTGAATTGATCGAGCAATGGCGGGCCGGCTACGACGTGGTGTACGCGACACGCAGCGTGCGCGAGGGCGAGACCCGCTTCAAGCGCTTCACCGCCGCGGCGTTCTATCGCGGCATGGAGCGACTGTCCAATACCCCCATTCCACGCGATACCGGCGACTTCCGCCTGCTTTCGCGCCGCGCGCTGGACGCTCTGCGCCAGTTGCGCGAACGCCAGCGCTTCATGAAGGGACTGTTTGCCTGGATCGGCTATCGCCAGACCGCCGTGCTTTACCAGCGCGAGCCGCGCCAGGCCGGCACCACCAAATGGAATTACTGGCGCCTGCTGCAGCTGGCCATCGAGGGCGTGACGTCGTTCTCGACCGCGCCGCTGCGACTGGCGACCTGGGTGGGCCTGTTTTCCTCACTGCTTTCCTTTGTTTACGGCCTCTGGGTGCTGACCAAGTCGATCATCTACGGCGACCCGGTCCGCGGCTATCCCACACTGATGCTGGTGATCCTGTTCCTGGGCGGGGTGCAGTTGCTGGCGCTGGGCGTGATCGGCGAATACCTGGGCCGCAACTATGCCGAGAGCAAGCAGCGTCCGCTGTACTTTATCGACGAAGATTTCCGTGCCTGACCCCGGCTCGGCAGGCTTCACAAACGGGCTACATCTGCCACCGGGGACAGCGTTAGACTGATCCGCACGCGGCCGGCCCGCGGCCGGAGGGAGAGCGATCAGCATGCGTCAGGTGAAGCATCTTCTGGAAAACAAGGGCAGCGATATCTATGCCATCGCACCGGAAGTACCGGTGCTCGAAGCGATCAAGCACATGGCCGAGCGGCGCGTCGGCGCCTTGCTGGTGATGCGCGGAGAAGTTCTGGTCGGCATCCTTTCCGAACGCGACTATGCGCGCAAGGTGATCCTGCAGGGACGCTCATCCGCACAGACGGCCGTGTCGGAAATCATGAGCAGTCCAGTGCTTACCGTATCGCCCGATACCGACGTGTTCGACTGCATGCGGCTGTGTACCGATAGCCGCATCCGCCATCTGCCGGTGGTCGACAAGGAAACCGTGGTAGGCGTCATTTCGATCGGCGACCTGGTCAAAGAGGTTATCGGCGAACAAGCCGAGCAGATCGAACAGCTGCAGCGTTACATCGCCAGCTGAGGAAGGAAAGCTTTCAGGCGCGCCGCGCAACGGGTGGTTGAGCGGCGGTCTCCGGTGCCAGGTCAGGTGCGCGCCCGATCTGGCGCGCCACCCAGGTCGCAAGCACCGAAACGCCCACACCGACGCCCGCCATGCCGGCGACACTTACGCCCAGCGTGCCGAACAGGCTGACTCCACTGGTGACCAGCACGTCTCCCAGGCGCCATACCGCCGTTTCGATGAAGTTCTTGCCCTTGTAGCGGGTCTCTCGCGGCACGCGCGTATAGAGCGCGTCAGAGGCCGGCTTGGTCATGCCATAGGTAAAGCCACGCGAGCCGATCGTCAGGATGGCCAGCAACGGCAGACCCAGCGTTATTCCAGACACTTCGCCCGGCCCCCATACCACGATGGCGGCCAACAGCAACAAGTTGATCAGCGAGGTCACCACCAGCGCAGCCACCGCACCGCGTCGGATCATCAACCAACGGGTGACGGTCAACTGCAGCGCCACGCCCAACAGGTTGGTGTAGAGATCCAGATCGTTGTAAAAGGCCGTGCGCGCGACCTTGTCGGTAAAGTGCGCCTTGCTGTAGTCGGCCAGCAGGGCATAGGCCAAGGTGCCAATGCCATCGCCCAACAGCATCAACACGGCCATGTAGCGCAGGAACGGCTTTGTCACGAGCTCCTTGATGCCTGCCCATAGCGAACCGCCGACCGGCTCACCCTGTCGGTCACCGGATCGATCCTGTTCGCCCGAAAGAAACAGCAGCACACCCAATGCCAGCGCCAGCGTCACAGCCGAAACCACCAGCAGCGGCGCGACGCCGAGTGTCTGCACCAGGGCTTTGGTGACCAACGGGCCGAAGATCGCACCCGCCATGCCGCCCAAGGCAATCAACGGAAACACGCTGCGCGCCTGCGGGCCGTTGAAGATGTCCGCCATGAAGCTCCAGAACAGCGACACCACGAACAGGTTGAAGATGCTCACCCAAACGTAAAACACCACGCCCAACGAACGCGCGCCGATCCGATCCTGCGCCATGAAGGCGGGTACGAAGGCCAGCAGGCAAGCGATGAAGAAGCAGTAGCTCCAGCCCAGCAATTGCTTGCGGCGAAAACGTGCGGCCAGCACGCCGAAGACCGGTGTCAGCGCCAGCATCACCACGAAAACGACCAGATAGAACATGGGCAGCGATTGCGAACCGACAGCACCGCCCAGCTGATCGCGCACCGGGCGAATGATGTAGTACGAGGTCATCAGGAAAAAAAATGCCAGCGCGGACAACGCAGGGGCGGCATTCGCAGACGCGGCGGTGGGGCGAGCGTTCAACGGCGTGAATCCGGCGTGGGTCGCGGCAAGACTAGCACGCAAACTTTGTCTGTTGCTTCGCAGCAAGCGACAGGCCGCGAACCTTCACGCGGCGCAAGTTGTCGAAGCCCACGCGGTCGTGGATGCGCGACGGCTGAACCCTGGTCTGACGATCGACGTGATGGGTCTGCATTTTTCGTTGTAGGCCACCAGGAAGTGCACGACAATCGGGAAATAAGCAGCACTCGCCCTCCCCCTTTCTGCCAAGGCGTTCCCCGCCGCCGAGACCTTTGTTGAGCAGCATGCCGTTCCGCAATCTTTTTCTGTTGATAGCCGGCGCAGTGGGCCTTGCCAGCGCGCCCGCCTTTGCCCAGGTCACCGGCAATGCCGAGACCACCGCCGCACACCCGGTAACCTTCCCTCGCGAAGAACTCCCGCCCGAACGCGTCAAGGAAACGGTGTCCGCGTACCAGGACTGGCTGAGCAAACTCGAAGAGCGCGATGCCGTTGCCGGCATGGCCACCGCAGTAGTCGTCGACGACAAGGTCGTGTTCGAGCACACCCTCGGCTACGCCGATGCCGCCACGCGCGAGCCGGTCACGCCCGATACGGTCTTTCGACTCGCGTCGCTGTCCAAGGCCTTCGCCACCGCCGTCACCGGCGTCATGGTCGAGGACGGCAAGCTGGGCTGGGATACCAAGCTGGCCGACGTGCTGCCGTTCTTCAAGCTCAAGGACGCGCAAGCCTCGAGCCAGGCGACCGTACGCGACATTCTCGGCCAGCGCCTGGGCCTGCCGCGCAACACTTACGACAACATGCTCGAAGGCAACATCTCCTACGAGGAGCTGGTGCGCAAGCTCGATGAAGTCGACATGGCCTGCGGCGTAGGTCAGTGCTACGGCTACCAGAACGTCGCCTTCAGCCTGATCGGCGATGTGCTCTATGCGCAGACCGGCGACTTCTTCTATCGCCTGGTCGACAAACGCATCTTCTTTCCCTTGGGCATGAAAACCGCCAGTTATGGCCGCGACGCGCTGGAGTCGAGCAAGAGCTGGGCGCGCCCTCACCGCGCTGCAGGCAGGGGTTCGTGGGTACCGTTCGAGCCGAACGAAACCTACTATCGCGTTGCACCGGCGGCGGGCGTCAATGCCAGCCTGCACGATATGGAGCAATGGCTGATCGCCCAGATGGGCGGCCGGCCGGACGTGCTGCCGCAATCCCTGCTCGATGTACTGCACGAACCGGGCGTACCCACGCCGGTGGAGATGCATTCCACGCCATGGCGCCGCGCACGTATCACCGACGCGCACTACGCGCTCGGCTGGCGCGTGTTCGAGTACGGCGGCGAGACACTGATCTTTCATGCCGGTGCGGTCGAAGGCTATCGCACGATGATCGGCTTCTTCCCGAAATATCACGCTGGCGTGGTCACGATGTGGAACTCGGCCGGCCCGGTGCCTTCAGGCCTGATGCCGATGGTGCTCGACAGCATGCTCGGCCTGCCGCATGTGGACTGGGCCGACGTCGAGGGTGCCGCGCCAGTGGCTGCTGCGCCTGCCAAGGCGAAGAAGGCGAAGGGAAAGAAGACCGCGCCTAAGAAGAAGCGGCGCGCGGCGCAATGAGGACGGCGCTCCGTCGCCTCTCAACTGTACCGGTGAAGATGTCGCTCTGTAGGAATCACCTCAGGGAAGCTCGAAAAACCCTTCCTACTCGTCATTCCGGCGCAGGCCGGAACCCAGTGACTTTGCGGTCGGTTGTCGCGACAGCTCTCAACAAAGTCAGTGCTATCGCGAAAACTGAAAACTGATGCCACTGGGTCCCGGCCTGCGCCGGGATGACGATAGGAAAAACCGAGGTGATTCGAGGCCCCCGAAAGGGAGCCCCACACCGACCTGATTAGTTCAACTTGAACTCGATCCGCTGCTGCCGGTCCGATGCCACCGGCGTGCCCGCCTGCGTCGCCGGCTCGTACTTCCAGCGGCTCACTGCGTCCATCGCCGCGCGGTCGAATACGTGGCGCGGCTGTGCGTCGAGCACCTTCACATTACCGACGGTGCCTTCAGGCGAGATCGTAAAGCTCACCTCCACCCAACCCTCCTGCGCCGACCGCATGGCTGCCGTCGGATAACGCGGCTGGCCACCCTTGATCAACACCGGACCATGCGTGCCGGAGCCACCGCCTTCACCAGCGCTGGCACCACCGGTACTGGCCGTCTGGGTTGCTGCCTGCTGCTGTTGCTGACGCGTCGCCTCAGCCTGTTGTGCCGCACGCGCCTGCGCGGCGCGCTGCTGTTCGGCCAATGCCGTCTTCTGCTGTTCGGCAGCCACGCGGTCGGCTTCGGCCTTGTCCGTCACCGCCTTCTGCGCAGCCAGTTGCTGCTGACGCTCCTTATCGGACGCCAACTGCTGTTCACGATCCTGCAGCTTGCGCTGCGCGTCGAGTTTGGAACGCAGAATCGTCAATGTGTAGTTGGCCGGATCGGCCTTGGCCAGCAGATCGATCTGGCGCTGGGCTTCACCGAAATCACGCTGGTTGATCGCCTGCTCGGCCGAGTTCGCGCCGAACGGGAAGGTCTCGCGCAGCGCATCGACGGCCACCTGGTTGCCGGGCTGCTTCTCCAGCACCTTCAGATAGAACTCGAATGCGTTGTTGCCGGCCGGGGTAAGCATCCGCTGCTCGTTCATCGCCTTGCGGGCTTCGGCGAGCAGTTCGTTAAGACTCATCGCGCCGACATTGACTGGCGCTGGCGCTGCAACCTTGCTGGCCGTGACCGGCGTCGACGGATGACCGCCGGAGTCGGACATCACCAGATCTTCGTGCGGCTTGATGATCAGGAACCAGGCGCATGCGGCAAACAAGGCAACAACCGCAACGATGGCGATGGCGACAGGGCGTATAGCCCCGCGCGCGTAGCGACGCGCATGACGAATATTTCGGGTATCCATGGTCTCTCGCGTAAGTCTGAACCAGATACCCGCGCTTTTTCCCCCTGTGAATCCAGGAGCGGAGGCCTCCCCAGGCCACCGCGGCGCGGATAGTGAGAAAGGTACCCGCAAAGCAGCAGCACGGCAAATCGCCAGACTCGTCACAGTCCATCGAAAGGGATTCACGCTATGTACGGCGCCATCTAACGGGCGGATAAGAATTTTTCTTACGTTTCCGTGGCCCGGAAACGAAGCGTCCCGACCATGGGCCGGGACGAATCACTTTCGAAGTACTCCCTGCGCTGGGCACCGCAGGGAGAGAAAATCGAGTCTTATATAATTGCTTGAATTACTTCTTGGCGGCCTTGGCGGCCTTCGGGGCCTTGGCAGCGCGGGTGGCCTTGACCACCTTGGCAGCAGCGGCCTTCTTCACGGTGCGCTTGGCAGCCTTCTTGGCAACCTTCTTCACCGCAACCTTCTTCACCGAAGCCTTCTTGGCAGCGGCAGGACGCTTTGCAGCGGCCTTCTTCGCGGTCTTGCGGACAGTCTTCTTGGCGGCCTTCTTGGCAGCCGGCTTACGGGCGACCGGGCGCTTTGCAGTCGACTTCTTAGCGGCGGTCTTCTTGGTGGCTTTCTTTGCAGCTTTCTTGGTGGCTTTCTTGGCAGTGGCCATAGTTCGTCTCAGCTCCTCATCAGTTGGCAGTGGTTGCCCAGTAAAAGCGTGCAGGAACGCCTCAACCAGCAGATCGCTGTTCGTGGCGTGCCTTAAATTGTTCACCTGGCGACGGGTGCGTTCATCGGACAGCAACCTCAGTACATGCAACGGAATCGAGACCGTGATCTTGCGTACTGCGCCGGCTTTCTCTCCGTGGTCGACGTAAGGCCTGATGAATTTCGATGACGTCATAACACCTGTTCCCCGTGATCTGAAGCGAAAGCTATTCCTGAAAATTTCTACTGTCAATTGATTTTAGCTGTGAAATCAGTGCGTTTCACCTACCTTGTAACACCCCCCAAAGCCCTGCCCCACAAGGGTTAGCGGCCTTCCGGAGGCATTTCCGTTTGGACGTCCATACAGCTAAAACCGCAACTGACAAAAACACGTAAAAACGCCAAAAACCCCTAAAAACAAGTGGTTTTAAGCGCGACAAGGAATTATTTTCCTTGCATATCAACTAGATCAACACATCATCTAAAACCACGCCGGCGACACCGTCGAACCGGCCGATTTGGATGAACGAAAGTCGACTGAGAAACCCGAAAAAAAATTTTCCGGGACACCCTTCCGAAGGGCCTTCAGCACCCCTCAATCGACCGCTGAAAGGGTCGAAGCACGGTTCGACACCAACGCTCGCACCCCCATCTCGGTCTCGTCGAGTGGTCGATGTGGACGCAAATCCATCCACATCGGCGCGATCGAAATCACCTTCTTCAAGCCGATCGATGCGACAAAAAAACGGTACCGTCGCAACAGAAAAATCGACTCTGACACGCCACCGAATACACATTCACCGGCGCGTCGAACCATAAAAAACGACGGTCGCCGTAGCGACCGCCGTCCGTAAAACGGAGTGTCTGAAAACGCTCAGTGATCGTCGTTTTCCATCACTTCGGCGTACTCGTCCGCACTCAGCAGCTCGTCGAGTTCGCCACGGTCGCTGGGCTTGACGGCGAAGATCCAGCCCTTGCCGAACGCGTCTTCGTTGATGGTTTCCGGGTTGTCGTTGAGCTCTTCGTTGATCTCGACGACTTCACCCGTCACCGGCGAATAGATGTCAGAAGCGGCCTTGACCGACTCCACCACGGCAGCACCTTCGCCCGCCTTCACCTGGCTGCCGATTTCCGGCAGCTCGACATAGACCAGGTCGCCAAGCTGACCTTGGGCATGGTCGGAGATACCCACGCGCACCAGACCGCTGTCTTCAGCGCGGGCCCATTCGTGGGACTTGAGAAATTTCAGATCGCCGGGGATCTCGCTCATGTTGGGCTCCTAGGTAAGCGCTTGTGGGGGCAGATAGGCACGGTGATGGCCGATTGTAGCGACAGCCGGATGCTACGGAAACGTCAAATGCCAGGTTGCGGCTTGCCGTCGCGAACGAAGGGATATTTCACGATGCGCACCGGCACCTCGCGGCCGCGGATATCCACGCGTACGTCGCCCGGCTCACCGACGGGGATGCGTGCAAAGGCAACCGCCTTGTTGAGCGTGGGAGCGAAGCTGCCGGAAAGAATTTCGCCTTCGCCGTTCGCGGTCAGGACCTTTTGCCCATGGCGCAGCACGCCCTTGTCGTCCAGCACCAGGCCGACCATCACGCGCTTTACACCCTCGGCCTTCTGCTTCTCGAGCGCGGCACGGCCGATGAAATCGCGGCCCTCGTCCAGGGCGATCGTCCAGCCAAGATTGGCCTCCCACGGCGAGACGTCCTCGTCCATGTCCTGGCCGTAAAGATTCATACCCGCTTCCAGACGCAGGGTATCGCGCGCACCCAGGCCGGCCGGGCGAACCCCGGCGTCCGCCAGCGCGTTCCACAAGGCAACAGCGTGCTCGTTCGGCACGATGATCTCGAAACCGTCTTCACCGGTATAACCGGTGCGCGCCACGAACAGCGGCATGCCGCCCGGACCCTGGCCTGCGGCCGCCGCGAACTTGCCGAGCTTCTCGATGCGCGGACGATCGATGTCGTGCAGCAAGCCAAGCACCTTGGCGCGGGCCTGCGGGCCCTGCACTGCAATCATGGCGAAGTCCGGGCGCTCCTTGACCTCGATGCCGAATGCCGCTGCCTGCTGCTGGATCCAGGCCAGATCCTTGGCACGCGTGGCCGCGTTCACGACCAGGCGAAAGTGTGCCTCGTCGAAGAAATACACGATCAGATCGTCGATGACGCCGCCGTGCTCGTTGAGCATGCAGGTATACAGGGCCTTGCCCTGGACCTTCAGCTTGTCGACGTTATTGGCCACCAGATGGCGCAGAAAGTCGCGCGTGCCGTCGCCGTGCAGGTCGATCACGGTCATATGCGAGACGTCGAACATGCCGGCGTCCTGGCGTACAGCGTGATGCTCCTCGATCTGCGAACCGTAGTTGATCGGCATGTCCCAGCCGCCAAAATCGACCATGCGCGCGCCCAGGGCGCGGTGTGTCTCGTTGAGTACGGTCTTATCGGTCATAGCGACGTGCTCTGGGGAAAGTCATTGATTATCGCCGCCGGGCGGCGGCAATCCAAGCCTTGCGATATCAGCGTCCCGAAAAGGCGTTCCCGCGCCACGATGAGCATCAACCGATGCCCTGTCCCTCGATCAGATACGCCACGACGTCTTCGGCAAGTTGTTCGGCACGGCGTCCGCCGGCAAGCAGGTGAATTTCCGGATGCCCCGGCGACTCGTAGGGCGAATCGATGCCCGTGAAATTGCGGATATCGCCCGCGCGCGCCTTGCGGTACAGCCCTTTGGGGTCGCGTCGTTCGCACTCATCCAGCGGCGTATCGACAAACACCTCGACGAACTCGTCTTCGTCGAAAAGCTCCCGTGCGAACTGACGTTCGCTGGCGAATGGAGAGATCACGCAAACCAGCACGATGAGGCCCGCGTCGACCATCAGGTGTGCCACCTCGGCCACACGGCGGACGTTTTCCACCCTGGCCTCGTCGGTGAAGCCAAGGTCCTTGTTCAGGCCATGGCGCAAGTTGTCACCATCCAGGACATAGGTGTGATAGCCAAGTGCATGCAAGCGGCGCTCGACCAGATTGGCCACCGTCGACTTGCCCGCACCGGACAACCCGGTGAACCACAGGCAGCGCGAACGCTGCCCCTTGGTGACGCTGCGTGCATCCTTGTCCAGGTCCAGGTGCTGCCAATGCAGGTTACCCGCCCGACGCAGGGCAAAATCCAGCATGCCGCAACCAACCGTCGCGTGAGTCTGACGATCGATCAGAATGAAACCGCCCAGGTCGCGGTTGTCGCGATAGGTCTCAAAAGCAATCGGATGATCCAGATCGATATTGCCGTAGCCGACATCGTTCAGTTCCAGTCGACGTGCCGCCAGTTGCGCCCCCGTGTCGACATCGACCTTATGCTTGATGGCCGTCACGCGCGCATTGACGGTGCGCGTCCCGACCTTGAGCCAGTAGGTGCGATTGGGCAAAAGTGCTTCATCGCCCATCCAGACGATATGCGCCGCAAACTGGTCGGACACTGGTGCGGGTTTGGCTGCATCGGCCAAGACGTCGCCTCGACTGATATCGAGCTCCCGGTCGAGTACCAGGGTTACCGCCTGCCCGGCCCATGCCCGCGCGAGGTCGCCATCGGCGGTCACGATGCGCTGGACGCGCGCACGCTTCATGGCTGGTTGCACGACAACGTCGTCACCCGCCGCGACGGAGCCGCCGCAAAGCGTGCCTGCATAACCGCGCGTCGAGGAATCGATACGATTGACCCACTGCACCGGCATTCGGAACTCGCCCGCTTGCCCTGATGACGACGGCGCGGTTTCCAGCCAATCCAATAATGTGGGGCCCCGAAACCAGCCCATCCGCTCGCTGCGATGGCTGACATTCTCGCCGGTCGGCGCCACCACTGGCAGCGCCTGTATGTCGCCAAACCCCAGCGACTGAGCCAGCTCGCGGTAGGCCTGGGCAATACCCATAAAGACACCTTCGTCGTGCCCTACCAAGTCCATCTTGTTGACGACCAGCACGATCTGACGAATGCCAAGCAGCGCGCAAAGATAGGTATGCCGACGCGTCTGCGGCAGCAGTCCCTTGCGGGCATCGACGAGCACCACGGCGGCCTCCGCATGGGACACACCGGTCGCCATATTGCGCGTGTACTGCTCGTGCCCCGGGCAGTCGGCCACGATAAAGCTGCGCCGAGCGGTCTGGAAGTAACGGTAGGCCACATCGATGGTGATGCCCTGCTGGCGCTCGGCATCGAGCCCGTCGGTAAGCAGGGAGAAATCCAGCGCCGTCGGCGCATCGTCATGCAGGTGCCGGCTGTCGCGTGTCAGGGCTTCCAACTGATCGTCCGGCAACGCGCCCGTGTCATACAGCAGTCGGCCAAGCAGGGTACTTTTGCCATCGTCCACGCTGCCACAGGTGATAAAGCGCAGCAGGCTGGGCATGCCGCCCGAAAAACGTGCCGTCATCAGAAATAGCCTTCCTGCTTGCGACGCTCCATCGAGGCCTCGCCATCGTGATCGATCACGCGCCCCTGGCGCTCGGAGCTGCGGGAAGCGGACATCTCCTCGATGAGCTTGTCCAGCGTATCGGCCTCCGAAGGAATCGCCCCGGTCAGCGGATAGCAGCCCAGCGTGCGAAAGCGCACTTTGCGCATCTGCACCTGCTCGCCTTCACGCAGAACGAAACGTTCGTCGTCGACCATAATCAGGGCGCCGTCGCGCTCCACCACCGGGCGCGACCTGGCGAAATAGAGCGGCACTACCGGAATGCTTTCGCGCCGGATGTATTGCCAGACGTCCATCTCGGTCCAGTTGGACAAAGGAAACACGCGGACGCTCTCACCCTTATATATATGTGTGTTGAAATTGGACCACAGCTCCGGTCGCTGGCTTTTCGGATCCCAGCGATGCTGCGCGTTGCGAAAGGAAAACACGCGCTCCTTGGCTCGAGACTTTTCCTCGTCGCGCCGCGCCCCGCCCACGGCGGCATCGAAGCCGTATTTCTCCAAAGCCTGTTTGAGGCCCTGGGTCTTCATGACGTCGGTATGCACCACCGAGCCATGCGTCAGCGGCGAGATGCCCTGGCGGACGCCGTCCTCATTAATATGAATCCGCAGTTCCACGTCGCCTGCCGAGGCGATGTCATCGCGAAACGCGATCATCTCGCGGAACTTCCAGGTGGTGTCCACATGTAGCAACGGCATCGCCGGCCGCGCCGGGAAACAGGCCTTGCGCAACAAGTGCAGCAATACCGAGGAATCCTTGCCGATCGAATAGAGCATTACCGGTCGACGGAACGCGGCCAGGGTCTCCCGGAAGATATAGATACTCTCGGCTTCGAGTGCATCCAGCCGGGAAAATGCGGGCATCGTTGGGTTCATAGGCTTGAAAATCGGCGCGCCGCGCCGCCATCGGTGACGAGAATCTAACTCAAGGCGACTGCTAACGCGACAACGCTGGTTTGGTGGACCCGGGACGGCCAAGCTGCGCAGGAAATACACATAATCCATGTAAGATCGCCCTTCATGAGCACATCGGCCGCAGCGGGAAGTGCCAATCTCGATGTCACCACCCAGCCGCCTTGTTTGCGCATCGCGGGGGATTGGACGCTTGCCGATTACGCCGTGCTGGAGCAGCACGTCAATGCATTGAAGGCGACGCTGCACGATGACGTGACCGTCGATCTGGACCGGCTCGGCGCACTCGATACTGCCGGCGCCTACCTGCTGGTGACTCTATTGGGCGCCAAGCGGATGGCCGATCTCGCCCATGAAGCGCCTACGATGACACCGGCCCGACGCGCCCTGCTGCAGACGGTCGGCAGCGCACTGGACACCTACTGCAAGCCTCTCAAACCGCCCAAACGATCGTCCATCGTCGATGTACTTGAGCGCATCGGTGCGGCGGTGGAGAAGTTCTGGCTACAGACGATCGAGCTGCTCGGATTTATCGGACTGACCCTGGAAACGATCGCGCGGACCTTGCCGCGCCCCAAACGCTGGCGCGTCACGCCACTGGTCGCGCATATGGAGCAGACCGGGCTGGATGCGGTGCCGATCATCGCACTGCTGACTTTCATGGTCGGCGCGGTGGTGGCCTTTCTCGGCTCGACCGTGCTGGCCGATTTCGGCGCCACCATCTACACGGTCGACCTGATCGGGTTTTCGTTCCTGCGCGAGTTCGGTGTGTTGCTGACCGCCATCCTGATGGCCGGACGCACCGCCAGCGCCTTCACCGCGCAGATCGGCTCGATGAAGGCCAACGAGGAAATCGACGCGATCCGCGCGATGGGCCTGGACCCGATCGAATTGCTGGTATTGCCGCGTGTGATGGCACTGTTGATATCGCTGCCGATGCTCACCTTTATCGCGATGATGGCCGGCCTGATCGGCGGCGGCGTGGTCTGCGCGGTGACCCTGGGTATTTCGCCACCGATGTTCCTGTCGCTGCTCAAGGAAGATATCGCCGTGCGGAACTTTCTGGTCGGCATGGTGAAGGCACCGTTCTTCGCCTTCCTGATCGGCGTGATCGGCTGCCTGGAGGGCTTCAAGGTAGCCGGCAGCGCGCAGTCGGTGGGCGAGCACACCACCTCCAGTGTGGTGCAGTCCATCTTTGTGGTGATCCTGGTCGACGCTCTGGCCGCACTGTTCTTTATGGAGATGGGCTGGTGAGCGCCGCGCCCGCGAACGCCGTGCAGGACGTCATCCAGGTCCGCGACCTGACCAATCGCTTCGGCAGCCAGGTCGTGCATGAGCATCTGAATCTGGATGTGCGACGCGGCGAGATACTTGGCGTGGTCGGCGGCTCCGGCACGGGCAAGTCGGTCCTGCTTCGCAGCATCATCGGCTTGCAACGCCCCACCTCCGGCCGCGTCCATGTGTTCGGGCAGGATTTGCTGTCGCTGCCGCCGGAGCAGCGCTCCCGGGTCGAACGCCAGTTCGGCGTGCTGTTCCAGAACGGCGCCCTATTTTCGTCACAGACCGTGGGCGAAAACATTGCCATGCCGCTGGTCGAGCATGCGCACCTGAGCCGCGACGATGCCGCCCATCTGGCCGGCGTAAAGCTGGCCCTGGCAGGCCTGCCGTTGGGTACGGAAATCAAGTATCCGGCGCAGCTTTCCGGCGGCATGATCAAGCGCGCGGCACTGGCCCGCGCCCTGGCACTCGATCCGCAGATTCTGTTCCTGGACGAGCCTACCGCCGGCCTCGATCCGATCAGCGCGGCGGCTTTCGATCAATTGATCGTGACCTTGCGCAACGCGCTCGGTCTTACCGTGTTCCTGGTCACACACGACCTGGATACGCTCTACACCACCTGCGATCGTGTCGCCGTGCTATCGCAGAAAAGGGTGCTGGTATGCGACCGCCTGGAAGTGGTCGCGCAAAACGACGATCCCTGGGTGCAAGCCTATTTCCACGGCCCGCGCGGCCGTGCCGCCATCGATGCCGCCGAGCGGCACGCCGATGGCTCTACGCACGAGGTGAAGTGAGATGGAAACCCGCGCACATCATGTCCTGATCGGGGCCTTCACGGTGATCGTGGTCGCCGCCGCGCTGCTGTTCGCGCTATGGCTGGTCAAATCCAGCGCGGACCGCCAGTTCGAGGAATACGACATCGTCTTCAACGAGGCGGTCACCGGCCTGTCGCAAGGCAGCGCGGTGCAATACAACGGCATCAAGGTCGGCTCCGTCACCCATCTGAAGCTCGACCCGGCCGATCCGCGTCGCGTGCTGGCGCGCATTCGCCTGCGCGGCGACACGCCGGTGCTGCAGGACACGCGCGCCAAGCTCGCCCTCACCGGCGTCACCGGCGTGGCGATCATCCAGTTGAGCGGCGGTACACCGGGAAATCCGCCGTTGACGGCGCCTGACGGGTCCGTCGCCATCATCGTGGCCGATCCCTCGCCATTGACCCAGTTGCTCGCCAACGGCGAAGACCTGATGACCAATATCAACGAGGTCGTGGCACGGGTGAGCAAGCTGCTCTCGACGGACAATATGGCGCATATCGATAACACGCTGGAACATCTGGACAAGGCCACCGGCGTGATTGCCGACCAGCGCGAGGATATCCGCGAGCTGTTGCGCCAGTTGGCCATCGCCAGCAAGCAGGCCAATGCGACGCTGGAGCAGTCGCAAAAGCTCGCCAGCAATGCCAATGGCCTGATCGACGGCCCGGCACGCGAAACGCTTAACAGCGCAAAGAATGCGATGGCCTCGCTCGAACGCGCCACGGCGAATATCGACCGGCTGCTCAACGACAACCGCGATGCGGTGAATGGCGGCCTGCAAGGCCTGAACGAACTCGGCCCGGCCGTGCACGAACTGCGCGACGCCGCCGGTTCGCTCCGCGGCATTACCCGTCGCCTCGACGAAAACCCGGCCGGCTACCTGCTTGGCCGCGACCGCAGCAAGGAGTTTGTGCCATGAAGATGCCCCGCATCGTCGCCCCGCTGCTGCTGACATGGCTTACCGCCTGTTCGGTGCTGCCCAAGGCCGAAACGCCGAGCATCTACCGTCTGCCGGCGTCGCCTCTGTCCCACGCTCAGGGCGACGCTGTGCGTTGGTCCTTGCGCATCAATACGCCGCAGGCCGGACGCATGATCGATAGCCCACGCATCGTGGTGCTGCCGGAGGGCGATGTCGTCAGCGTGTATCAAGGCGCGCGGTGGAGCGATAGCGGCACGGTGCTGTTCCGCAACCGCCTGGTCGATGCATTTCGCGATGACGGCCGCATCAATGCCTTGAGCAACGACGATGCGGCGCTCCAGGCCGATATCAGCCTGACCGGCAACCTGAGCGCCTTTCAATCCGAATATCGAAACGGACAGCCGACGGTGGTGATCCGCTACGACGCACAACTGGTCCGTACCAATGGGATGCGCATTGTCGCGGCGCGCAGTTTCGAGGTGACCGAACCGGCAACCGGCAAGGCCGTGCCCGAGGTGGTTGCCGCGTTTGGCCGTGCCGACGATGCGCTAGCTCGGCAGGTCGTGGATTGGGCATTGCAGCAGAGCGTTTCGAAAAACTAACTCGGGATCGAGTCAGCTGCGCGGCCGTATGTAACGAAAGGTCAAATTCAGCCGCGCGTCGCGCATGCCGCGCCGTTTCGGTAAATCGTGCTGATACACACGCTGTGTGTTGCCGGCCATGCACAGCAAGCTGCCAGACGGCAGTTCCAGCGAACGCACCGTCCGCCTGTCGTCGCGCGAGCGGAATCTGAAGCTGCGTGCCGCTCCCAGGCTCAATGAGGCGATCACTGGCTGGGATCCTAGCTCCGCCTCGTCGTCGCTATGCCAGCCCATCGAATCGTTGCCATCCCGATAGAGGTTGGCCAGCACGCTGTTGAAGCGTGTTGCGCAGGCCGCCTCGATACGTTCGCGCAAGGCGCTCAGCGGAGTCGTCCACGGGTGCGGCTCGAACCGGGTGCGCGAATAGGTATAGCTGGCATCCGCATCGCCGATCCAACAACTCAGGCGCGGCGAATCGACCTCGCGACCGAAGATGCGAATCCGATGGACTTCCCAGGGAATCGCATCACGTAGATCGGCCAGCCATTGGCCTGCTTCGTCCGGCGCCAACCAGTGCGGCACCCAGCGCAGGTCCGCGCCCGGAAGCTCGATGCGCTCCCAGGCCGAACCACGCGACTGGCCGAACAAATCCACTATCAGGCTATCGCCGGATACACCGGTTCGGCGTCCAGAGTCATGGCGCAGACAGCGGCCAGCTCGAGCAGGCGCAAATCCGAACCGCGCGCACCGATCAACTGCATGCCGATGGGCAGGCCGTTGGGTAGCGTCCCCATAGGAATGCTCACCGCCGGGCAACCGGCAAGGCTGGCAAAGCTGGTCAGATCCGCTTGCGAGTCCGGCACCGGCTCGCCCAGCGGGAACGCACCCTGCGGCGTGGTTGGCATCACCAGTACGTCGACCTGCGCGAACAGGCGTCGCATCTTCAGGGTCGCCGCATCGAGTACACGATCGGCCACGGCATAGTCCGCCGCACTCTTCGTCGCCGCGTAACCGAGCATGCTACGGAAGCGATCGGACACTGACGGCCCTGTGCTTTCCAGATCGGCCGCGAACGTGCCCAGCATTTCCGCTTCCATCAAGAGCAAGCCGGCGCGCCGCGTGCGGGCGAAATTCCAGTCCGAGAAATCTACCGTGCGCCGCTCGCCGAGCTCGCGCGGCAGTTTTTCGAGGGCCGCCTCGAACACCTCGATCACCTCAGGCTGCACCCCGACACCCGCCAGGTCACCCAGCAGGCCGGTACGCAGGTTGCCCGGCTCCCAATCGGGCGGAGAGAACGCCACCCGGCGTCGACGCGATCGGGCGTCATCGGCGTCGTAGCCGGCCAGGACCTGCAGCAATACGGTGAGGTCGTCCACGCTGCGAGCCAGCAGGCCGACGGCATCCAGTCGGCGTGCTGCCGCCACCATGCCACGCGTGGAAATTTCCCCGTGCGTGGGCTTCAGCGCGAAGACGCCGCAATAGCTGGCCGGGATCCTGATCGAGCCCAAGCTGTCCGAGCCAACCGCAGCCACGGCCAAGCCGGCCGCCACAGCCGCCGCCGCGCCGCCAGAGGAACCACCCGCGCAATAGCCATGCCGGTAGGGGTGCTGGGTCGGGCCGTAATGCGGGTTGTCGGTCGCCGCGCCCAGGGCGCCCTCGTCCATATTGGTCTTGCCCAGCAGCACGGCGCCGGAGGCGCGCAGGCGCGAGACCACGTGGGCGTCGTCCTGGGCCGGCTGTGTCCGCCCGGCCAGACCCGCCCGGGTGGGCCAGCCGGCGACGTCGAAATTGTCCTTGAGCGCGATCGGGATGCCGTCCAGACGCCCGATCACCCCTTCTCGGCGGCGATGCTGCGCTGCCCGCGCCTGCTCCTGTATCAGTCCCGGCATGACATCCAGGTAGGCATTGAGCTGCGGGTTGATCCGTTCGATGGCGTCCTGGTAGACCTCGGCCAGCGGCTCGGGCTGTACACGCCCGGCGGCCAGCCAGTGCAACAGCTGGCAAAGACTGGCGCGGCGCATATCCAGGTCGGCGATCGGCGGCAATGTATTCATAAGCTCTCCTTGCAGGCTTGACCCGATTATCGCTGTCAGACGTGAAACGTTTGCAAGTCCTTTCTGTTTTGGCATGTTGCAGCACGCGTTGCCCCAATCGCTTCGAAAACGGACAATGGCGGATTATCCGTACCCGCCAGCACGGTTCTCCGTGTCAGCCTGATTGGAGTCCGCCATGAGCGAACGCGAAACGATGGAATACGACGTGATCGTCGTCGGCGCAGGCCCTGCGGGCCTGTCCTTCGCGATCCGCCTGAAGCAGATCAAGCCGGACCTCACCGTATGCGTGATCGAGAAGGCTTCGACCATCGGTGCGCAGATCCTCTCCGGCGCGGTGATCGAACCGCAACCGCTGGATGCGCTCCTGCCCGGTTGGCGCGATAACCCGCCGCCGATCTGTGTGGCTGCCAAGGAGGACGAGTTCTGGCTGCTCAGCAAGACCGGTGGCCGCAAGCTGCCGGTGCCGCCGGGCATGCACAACAAGGGCAACTTCATCGTCTCGTTGGGTGCGATGTGCGCCTGGCTGGCGCCACAGGCCGAAGCGCTGGGTGTCGATGTCTTCCCTGGCTTCGCCGCCTCCGAGAACATCTATAACGACGACGGCTCGGTGGCTGGCGTGCGCATTGGCGATATGGGTATCGCAAAAGACGGCACTCACAAGGCCGGCTACACCCAGGGCATCGACATCAAGGCCAAGCTCACCGTGCTTGCCGAAGGCGCTCGCGGGCATCTGACCAAGCAGCTGATCAAGCGCTTCGCGCTGGACAAGGACAGCGACCCGCAGGGCTACTCCATCGGCATCAAGGAGCTGTGGCAGTTGCCGGCCGGCCGCGTTGACCCGGGCAAGATCGTGCACAGTTTCGGCTGGCCCGCCGACAACCACACTTATGGCGGCAGCTTTCTCTATCACCTGGACAAGGATCGCGTTGCACTCGGCTACGTCAGCGGCCTGGACTACAGCGACCCCAACTACCAGCCGTGGGAAGCCTTCCAGCAGTGGAAGAACCATCCGTCGGTGAAATCCCTGCTCGAAGGCGGCACGATCCTCTCGGCCGGCGCGCGCGCCATCGTTACCGGCGGCTACCAGTCGTTACCCAACGTGGAAATGCCCGGCGCCTTGCTGATCGGCGATACCGCCGGCCTGCTCAACGTGCCCAAGATCAAGGGCACCCACCAGGCGATCCGCTCGGGCATGCTTGCCGCCGAACACATCGCCGACTCCCTGAGCAGCGCCGGCTGGAACGCCAGGCTGCGCGGTTCGGATGTCATGGCCGAGCTCAAGCAGGTGCGCAACATCAAACCCGGCTTCAAGAAAGGCCTGTGGTTCGGCATGTTGAACGCCGCCTGGGAAACCGTCCTCAAGGGCGCCTCACCGTGGACGCTGAAGAACAAGGCGGACTGGTCTTCGCTGCACAAGCTAGGACAGCAGGAAGAACCCAAGCGCGACTACGTGCAGCGCGACCTCGCCCCGCGCGACCGTCTCGCTGGCGTCTACTTCGCCGCCACCGAACACGACGAAGACCAGCCCATCCACTTGCGTGTCGCCGACACCACGATCTGTATCGATCGCTGCACCGTCGAATACGGCAACCCCTGCCAACGCTTCTGCCCGGCCAACGTCTACGAGATCGTCCAGGACGAGGCCGGCAAGAGGCTGCAGATCAATGCCGCCAACTGCGTGCATTGCAAGACGTGCGATATCAAGGACCCGTACCAGATTATCGACTGGGTGACGCCGGAAGGCGGGTCCGGGCCGAACTACCAGAATCTGTGATGGGAGTAACGTCGCGGGTGTCTCGCATCCATTGGCGTTTGAAGCGCATAGGCTATTTGTGGTCGCGCTTTCGCGGCAGCATTGCGTTGCGGGGCTGGCGCGGAACGATGACGCGCCTGGGCCAGGAATTCGAGCGACGCCCCCCGTTGGACGATACGTTGCCCATCGCTCCATTGGAGACTCTCTTCGAGCCATTCCAACTGGTGACGTCGGAGCGACCTCTGGTTTCCATCGTGATCCCGGTCTACGGGAAATTGGAGTACACGCTTTCCTGCCTGCGCTCTCTTTCCAGACACCCTTCAAAGGCACCGATTGAAGTCATCGTTGTCGACGACGCCTCGCCTGAAAACAACGAGCACGTGTTCGCGCAAATTCAGGGACTTCGTTTACTGCGCAATGCGCGTAACCTGGGTTTTATTGGCACTTGTAACGCTGGGGCCGACGCTGCTCGCGGTGAATTTCTGGTCTTTCTCAACAACGATACGCAAGTCACTCCAGACTGGCTGGACAGTTTGCTGGCTTGCTTTTCAGAACGCGCTGATTGCGGCATTGCCGGCAGCCGGCTCGTTTATCCGGATGGACGCTTACAGGAAGCTGGCGGCCTGGTTTTCACGGATGGCAGCTGCTGGAATATCGGCCGATTCGAACGGCGCGATGCGGCCGCGTGGAGCTATCGCCGCAAAGTGGACTATGTAAGCGGCGCGGCGCTCATGATTCGCCACGCCGTGTTTCAGCAGGTCGGCGGTTTCGACGTCCGCTACATGCCGGCCTACTACGAAGACACCGATCTTGCCTTTGCCGTGCAGCAGATTGGCCTGAAGGTGTACTACGAACCGGCGAGCACCGTCATCCACTACGAAGGCATCAGCTCGGGCATCGATCTGCATAGCGATAGCGGCGTGAAACGTCACCAGCTGATCAACCGCGAAAAGTTTTCCGATAAATGGCGCGCGCAGCTCGCACACCAACCATCGACTGATATCACATTGGAACATGCGCTTCGCTGGGGGCAGCGCGGCCGCGTTCTCATCGTGGACAGCACGGTCCCCGACCCCACGCGTGACTCGGGCTCACTGAGACTTTGCTCGATATTCAAGATTCTCGATGAGCAAGGGTGGAGCGCGTGCTTTTTCCCGGACGATCATCGTGTGACAGCTGAGGACATCAAACGACTCGGTTCACTAGGCACCGAATTGTTATACGACTCCTTGGCTGCAGATCTACCTCAATGGCTGCGTGCGCATGGGGAAACGCTGCATGCTGTCATACTGAGTCGCCACGCAGTAGCGGGACAGTACGCTGCGCTCGTGCGTAAATACGCGCCGCAGGCAAGGCTGATATTCGACACGGTGGACCTTCATTATCTGAGAGAAGAGCGCGCGGCGACGCTTAGCGGCAGCGCAGCGATGACTCGCCAGGCACAGGCGTCTCGCCGCAGTGAGTTAGCCCTCATCGCGACTTGTGACACGACATTCGTTGTCAGTCCCTATGAACAAGCGCTACTGGCCCATGAGTTGCCGCAAGCCAAGGTCGAGCTGTTATCGAATATCCATGATGTTCATGGCGCGGCGACAGGCCATGCGGAACGTCGCGACCTGGTGTTTATCGGTGGATATGGCCATCCACCGAATGCCGACGCCATCACCTGGATAGCTAGCGAGATGGCCCCCCTCCTTGCCGAGCGGCTGCCTGATGTACGCATCCACATTCTTGGTGACATGCCAGATTCGGCCCGCCAGGCATTGCAAGCCTTGAATGTCGATTTTCACGGTCGCGTACCAGACCTCACCCCCTGGCTGGACGCTTGCCTGGCCTCCCTAGCTCCATTGCGCTTTGGTGCAGGCGTGAAAGGCAAGATAAATATGGCAATGAGTTACGGCGTGCCGGTCATTGCCACGCCTATCGCCATCGAAGGGATGCAGCTCAACAATGGCATTGACGTTCTGGTTGCCGAAAGCGTCGAGGACTATGTCGATGCGGTGCGACGTCTGGTGCAGGATGAAGCACTATGGACGACACTATCGGTAAACGGCCTGGAAAATGTCAGGCGTCATTTTTCGTTTGAGGCAGCTGCCGATACGCTACGTCGTTCGCTTGAGTAAGCCTGGCTAGCCCATTGCAAGTGCTTGTCAGCTTACCGCATCACCCAACGAACCAAATTTCGCCACGTTGAATACGGGTAACAGACAAGTACATGGCCGATAAATTCGCAGTTATAGCAATGTATCTCGGCGTGGGCTTGGTTTTTGCGCTCTTACTGGTAAAAAATATCTTTAGAGCAGGAAACACCATACCAGCACCGATCAAGCGCGAACTGGTATTGGGCGGCGCCCTGCTGACTTTGCTGTTCTTTCTTCTGCTGGTTACGCCCAGACCGAGCATCGTTTCGATGGCGTGCGCCTGTGCGGCTTCCCTGCTTTGCATCTTTCTTTGCCGGCTTCTCGACCGCCGCATGAGCTTGGGTAACGCCGCGGTCCTGGCGGCAATTTTCTGTATCGCCACAACGCTTGCCTGGTGGCGGCGGACAAATGGCACGTTCGATGTCAGTTGGCAGCAGCTATTGCTATTGCACGCCCTGCTTGTTGCGTTCACCTGGAGTTTCATTGCAAGCAAATGCGCGCGTGAACCCAGTCGACAATGGGTGATCGCCATCTGGCTTGTGTTCTTGGTGCTTGGCGCGTTTATTGTATTTTCAACGGGTCTGTACAGTCGTCCCTGGGCACTCTGGCTAAGTTGGCATCACTGGGGCGCATACATCGGTCCGGCACAACTGGTTCTGGCGGGCGCCAGAGTGATGCTCGACTTTCCTGCTCAATACGGGCTTGGGCCGACTTTGCTATTAGCAGCAACCTGCCATGGTGATTGCTGGCTTGCCATGTATTTCTGGGCGGGCGCATCGACGCTGCTATTCAGTGCAATCTGCCTATCCATCGCTTTGCGGCTTACATCGGCGGATCGGCCTTGGCAGCTCGCGGCCATTGCAATTGCCGTCTTCATTGCATCCTTTCTTTGGACCGCATATCCACCGAACATTGGCTCTCCCGCTCTAACGCCATCGGTCTCCGGGCTGAGGTTTCTTCCGCTTGGCCTTCTCATGTTTGCTCTTGTACGACGGGAATCGGCTTCTGCGACACATCGCCCAAATGAGTTTGTTCATCTTCTCTGGGCATTGGGGGTTCTTTGGTCACCAGAAAGCGCTTTCCAGGTTACGGTACTCTGGTGGCCGTACTACTGCTGGGCCGCGTGCCGCGATCGCAACCCTGACGTCTCCACCTTCGGCGCGCTGGCCAGGGCAAATGCAAAGCTGACGGTATGGCTATCGAGCACCATCGCAACTTTCTTACTGTTCTACAAAGTAGTCTACGGCTCACTGCCCTCCATCGAGGGCTATCTTGCTTACCTGATGTACCCGCCGGGCCCTTTACCGATCAACCCTTATGGCGCCGTGCTATTTTTTGGCGCAGTTATTTTGGCCGCCACCTATACGCTTCATCGAAGACTACAGCAGGCACCGGATACCTGGCAGACCCATAACCTCGTCATCGTGCTGTTGGCCTGTTATGGCGCCAGCTCCTACTACCTTGGTCGCAGCCACGACAACAATCTGCTCAATATCAGCGTCTTCTATCTACTGCTGCTGCTCGCTATACGTCAGATAAGGCAGTTTGGAAGCCTGCGTGTCGCTGCCTCAGGGTTCCTGGCTTGTCTATTGGTTTATGTAACGCTAACCGGCTGGTCCACCTGGCTGGACGTGGCTCGATCGGGTGCACTGTTTCAAATTCGACCTCGCGAGATAGCGGACCGTTTTAGCTACCTCTCCAAGGAAGGACAGCAAGCAAATGCACGCTTTGCGGGGCAAGGCGATTCCATCCCGTCTTCTGCGGATGGCGCGCGCGGTATGTTCACTATTGCGCAGAAATTTGGCGAACCCGTCACCGTACTCGACACGGCACTCAACCTTGAAAGGTCAGCCTCGGGAGCACCATGGAGCGCGTTACATGGCCCGGAAAACTATGCATATCTTCCGCCGACGTTGCGCAGAACGTTTTTGACCAGGGTTGCGCAAAGACTGAAGTCGCCTGGATGGCTATTGATACAGCGAAGCTTCGCGGCGGATAGTTGGTTGAATGACTACGACAGCGTTTATCGACGCGATCAGCAACTGGACTTCGGCAGCTATTACGCAATCCGGTATGTACCGAAGTAGCTGAAACTACGCGCGCTCGCGCGGATAGTGGAATCTTATGCAACAGGAAAATTTCAAGCCAATCTCGGTCAAGGCTCCTTCGTCGAACCGGCTGTTGTTCGCGATCAGGTGTTTGCTTGATCTGCAACTAAAGACGATTGTTCGACCGCTTCGCCCGGCCATGGCGAGGTTGCAAGGAACGGTCATAGACGTAGGTGCCGGAGAATCACCATGGCGTGAATGGCTACCCGCCACTACCCGCTATCAAGGCATTGATGTGGCATCTGCCGAGGCGTTCGGCATGGAGCCAAGCCGTCCCGAAATCACCTATTACGACGGCAAGACGATTCCTTTTGGCGACGCCAGCTTCGATGGTGCGTTGTGCATTGAGGTGCTCGAGCATGTCGACGACCCCGACAGGGTGATCTCGGAGATAGCGCGCTGCCTGAAACCTGGCGCCACTCTTTTGCTGACAGTCCCTTGGTCAGCACGCCGTCACCACTTACCCTACGATTTTCACCGCTTTACTCGCGAGCGACTACTCGTGCTTCTATCCGCACACGGCTTTGAGCATATAGAAATCACTGAAAGAGGCACGGATATCTCGGCAATTGCCAGTAAATTGGTCGTTCTTGCTGCACGTCTTCTGCCAAGAAACATACAGACATTGTGGAAGGTAGTTCCTCTGATAGTGCTGGCACCCATCACAGCAGGTTTCCTTATCGCCGCGCATATGGCCGAAGCATTCGGCGGCGGCGCCAAGGAAGACCCGCTGGGTTACTTTGTACAAGCCATCCGAGGGTAAACCCTGCCGGCGCCTCAAGGCGTCGTTCTAGGCAGGTATATCTGCAAGGCAGGATCATCCGAGAAGACCTGTGTACGATTGAAGTTCGTTCGCACATAGGCATCTATCAGCGGGTGAGTCTTCGCATATCGCAGTTCATCATGCCCATCCAGCGGCAGATCGTAGATCACCACAAATGCAGGCTTCGATCGCTCGATATCGGTGATTTCGCGGCGCTGAAATTCGTCACTACGCGGCCATGCCGTATAAATCTCCCACGTGGGCGACCTCCTTCCAAGAAGCGCATACGCACCCGGCCAAAACGGCGCGGCAAAGAAATTCTTCGGTCCCTGCGATTCACTGTCTCTGAGCCTATACAGAAGCCCAACGTTGCTCGCTGCTGTAGCGTCGACATAAAGCCTGTCATCGCCGATGGATATCCAGGTACAGGCATTCGAAGAGCGACATTGCCATCCAGGGTGAGACGCGATCATGGTGAAGACGCCTGACAGGGCCAGGACGCAGACAGTCAACATGCGCCGCCATGAATGCAGCGAACTCGCAAGTTCCATGCAGCCGATAAGCGTGGGAAATATCCCAAGCGCCAGATGTCCGGCATCAGCTCTGGAAAATGCATAATGCGCGTAGGGCAATGCAAGAAAAGCACACGCCACCAGGAGCGGACTGGGCGTCCCTCCTCTCAACCGTCGGGCGACAACATGGAGGATGGAAAATACCCCAAACACAAGCGTAGTCATAAAGAACAGGCCGAGTAAAACTTGCCTGTACGCTTCGACAAGAGGTAACGCCGAGAAGTCGACAGTCCAGGGCCACGGTATGGGAAGTGGTAAGTTGGTTGCTTTGACCTCGAAGAGAAATCTTATGCTTTCGATAAATGCCTGATAGAAACCGGACACGAAGATCATCATGAAAACGATCGGCAGATAGCCGATTACGACGCCCGCACCAAAACCGATCATCTGAACTGACCAGCGCCGCCAGCCCTCGCAGCGCAGAGACAGATATATTCCTATGCCGGCTCCGGCTGCCAAGCCGTAGACACCATGATTGCGCCCCAGGCAGGCAGCAATTCCAACGACCATGCCGGCAAGGATGCTATTGGCTACGGAAGGAACACGTATCCATCGCGCAAATGTACAGACCAGTGCGATCGAGATGGCGATATCGAACAATTTGTGTCGAGGAACCATCCACACCAGAAGAGATATTCCGCAGATGAGAAGAAACCATCCGTTTCGACGGCCTCTGGCAGCGGATGCCAACGTCGTAAGCGCCAGGCCCAGCGCCAGTGCTTGCAAAACGGCGACAGTGGCACGCACGGCCATGATGCCTTGAGAGCCCGTGATTTTCATGAGCAGCGCGCACCAGTAATAGCGCGCGGGGTCGTACGCCTGGAAATCGCGAAGCGGAACTTCTCCGAGCATGCTGCGCTGCACGCCATACCAGAGATAACCTTCGTCCCAAAGGTTGAATCCCTGGTGCCCCTCCCAAACAAACGCAACGAGGACCAGAATCATTCCACCGAGAAAAGCGAAGACCATATCTCTGTTCGTATTGAGAGTCTGCTGCACGATCGCCGGCTTGATCTGGCGTATCGGAGTCATGGCTTCTCCGACTGTTCAGCGCTCACGTCAGACATGCGAGACGTGCTGAATACATATTTTGACATCAGAAGAAACGAAAGCACTGCCATACAAGGGGATATCAGTGCCTGAGCCACGATGCTGCCGAGTCCCATATGGATCAACATTCGTATCGCCACGTAGTTGACGGCATAGCAAAGCAGATAGGCCCCCGCAAATCTTGGCAATCGCACAAGAGAGGCATCCAGGAATACAAAGTGCCCAGTGGTAAGGAAGTTGAAGCAGATACCCGCCACATTGCCACCAATCAGGGCAAGCCAAACCGGTACCCTTGCATAGATCAATGCGGCATACACGGCGAAGCCAAACGCGGTATTGAGTACCCCGACCAGCAGAAAACGGATAAATTTCCTGCCCTGGCTCACCCGCCACGCCCCCTGCCGGCCATCGGTCGATAGGCTACGGCCATGGTGTTGCCCACATTCGCCGACAGCTTCAAGCGCCCCACACCGAGCGCATTCATCGCCCTGATTGCAGAGCGCTTCAGGCTAGCGGGCGCCGGCACCAGGCGCATCCAATAAGAAAGCGCATAACGGTTGGAGAAGGGCTTTACATCGATATCTCCATAACCCGCGCGCGACAGTAGTTCCTCGATACTGCGCCGGGAGAAGAGCTGCATATGCTCGACGTCGATAATCGGCGAACGCCGCCCCAGCGCACGATTCAGGGGGGCCGAGTAGTCATGCGTAACTGATACAAAAGCGCCACCTGGACGCAATAAACGCAGAGCCGACTTGACGATATCCATCGGATCACGCACATGCTCAAGCGTCATGAAGCAGCAAATCAGGTCAAAGGATTCGGGCGGATAATCGTGCTCGTTGAATATGCCCTCCGTTATCCAAGGTTTTCGATGTGAGGGAGCGGCCGCAATCGCAGCCGAGGAAGGCTCGACCCCCTGTACCTGACTGAAGCCCGCAGCCATCAACCCGTCCAGCAGCACCCCCGTACCGGTCCCAATCTCCAGCGCCGCCCCTGGATGCACGCGCCCCAACACGGTTTTCATTTCGCGCAGATACGCGTTAGCGGCGTCTTCCGCTTCTTCGGCGCTATCGTAATCTGCTGAATGGTAGGCCTGTGCCAAGGCCTGCTGCGATGGAGGGCAATCGACGTAGACAAGGTCGCAGACCTTGCAACAAACCATCCGATAATTGAAGTACTCCGGCTCTTTTCGCGAGGCGAAACTGAACTGATTCAGCTTCGTGAGATCGACCTTTTCTTCAAGGAACAAATCAGCCTCCAGCGAAGATCCGCCGCACACGGGGCAGGTGCGGGTTTCTCGGGTGGTCAGAGTATCTTGGCCTGGAGGGACTTCTCGCTGCATGCTGGGTATCCGGATGGCTTGCCATCCTGGCAGGGGTTCAAATAATCAAACGTGGCTTGCCAAAGTCGCCGACTAACGTTGGCTTGGCTTAGCCGGTTGTTCGGTCACTGTGCCGTGTCGAATCAATGCCGATCGAATCAAGCGGGGCCGTCCTTTGACCTCGATCATGATCTTACCGATGTATTCGCCCACGAGCCCTATTCCAAAAAGATTGAGCGAGCCGAACATCAGAAGCGCTATCAACAATGTCGTCGCGCCACGTGGTGCGATGTCAGGCCAGACCAGACGAAGCACCGCAACGGTTATCGCTGCAATAATAGACAATGCGAGCAGAACCGACCCTGTGGTGGTAAGCAGCGTCAAAGGCACGTTGCTGAACGAAAAAATCCCTTTTTTGGCCCAGTCAATGTTCTTGGATAACGTATTGGTCGTATGTCCAAACATACGCTCCGGTCGAACGTAGTCGACTCCCACCTGCTTGAACCCCACGTACGCGCGTAGCCCGCGCATGAAAAGATCGCGCTCGGTACAGGCCAGTATCCACTGCACGACCTTGCGGTCCATCAACGAAAAGTCGCCAGCATCGAGTGGAATATTCACGTAGCTGAAAGCAGCGAATACGCGATAAAAGGCCTTGTAGAGCAAGCCCCAATGCCAAGGCATTTCCCGCTGCACTCGCCTGCCGTACACGACATCGTAGCCTTCTTCCCATTTTTCGAAGAAAGATTCAATAAGCTCGGGCGGATCCTGCAGGTCGCCGTCGAGCAGCACGACCGCATCCTTGGATGCCAACTCCATACCGCTTCGAAAAGCCATTTGCGAACCAAAGTTACGCGAATGACTGATGCCAATAACCGCCGAATCGCTTGCAGAAATCTGCTGAATAACTGCAGCGCTATCGTCCGGGCTGCAATCGTTGACGAAAATGATCTCGTGATCGATGTCCAGGCGGCTGAAGGTGTCCTTGAGCCGGCGGTACATGACAGGAATGGCGGGCTCATCTTTGTAGCAGGCGATAATTGCCGATATGCTGCGGCGTTTTTTATTGGTCTGCTGCTTCGAATGCTTGGCCAGATCGCCCTCGCTCAAGGTAGCGACCCACTGCGCGGTCGATGCGAGTCCATCCTTCAACGTCACTGTGGCACGCCAACCCAGTAGGCGCGACGCCTTGGCAGGGTCGGCGTACCATTCGGCCAAATCCCACTGGCGCCCTTCCATCGATCCAAATGTCGGTGTGTCTTCGACGGCAAATAGCTCGCGCGTCAGATTCGCCAAGGCTCCGATTGTTGTGCATATTCCGGTGCCAATGTTCAGGCTCTCACCGTAAAGGTCCGGATTCATCTTGGCCGCGGCATAAACAAACGCAGAACAGACATCATCGACGTGTACAAAATCACGCGACGTGCGAGCGTCGACAAATGGCGGCAACTTGCCAGCCAAAGCCTTGTGCAACAGGTTGGGAATGAGACGCGAACCATCCTCCAACGGACCGTAAACCGAATAGAGCCTCAAATTGACACAGGGAAAACTTAGATGCTTGCCCATGTATCGCAGAAATTCGGCGGTAGCCACCTTTGAAACTGCGTAGTGGCTATTGGGCTCGTGGCGGTCTTCCTCTGAAGGGGCGGTACAATTGGTACCATATTCAGACGAAGTACCCGCATGTACAAATGCGGCGCAAGACCGCTTCGCCAGCAAACCGACCAGCCCGACGATCGACTGAAAATTAGTCTCGTAGATCAGCCTGGGGTCCTGTTCGAACGAATACGCGCCGTAGGCAACACAATCGAAGACCGTCTGCGGCGCAAGCTCATCGACCAGATGAGTCAGGGCAGCCGGATCATTTACATTGGCGACAACAATGTTCGCCTCGGCACTGTCCGGCAACCGCCAGCCGCCTTTGCTCTGCACCAATGCGTAAACATCGCTACGGCAGGCGAGCAGCTTGAGGAACAAATTGGCCCCGACGAAGCCGGCAGCGCCAGTCACCAGAATCGGGCCACGCAATGCCAGGATGTGTTGGTTCAAGTCGTTCATCAGCCGAGACTACCTATTGCACTAAGCAGAGCCTGTGGAGCCAGACCGGATTTCTCTCTCAGGTAGGCCTGCGAGCCATACCGTGGATAGTGATGCGACTGAGCACAAAGATGTTTTACGGTTGCGTAGAGACCGTGCTCAAGCATGTACAGCGACATCGCTGCCGCGAGACCTCCCTGCGCCACGTGCTCCTCGACGATGAGCACACGCTCACTCGATTCGATCTGATAAAGCAGTGCCTGCGGTGGCGGGCTCAGGGAAAGCGGCAGCTCCGCGACAGCCCATAGATTGGGTCGCTGGCGATCAGGCAAAGCTCGGATAGCATCGATATAGGTGCCTGCGATAGGCCCCATGACAACAACGGGTGGACCTTCGCCGATTATCAGGTGACGCCAGGCCGCATATGCGGGAACAGCATAGCCCGCGGGGGGCTCGCCACGGCCAAGCCGTATGTACGAAGAATGCGTATTCGCACCTGCCTTGGTGACGACATCGGCAACATCCTCGTCGAACACAGGCACATAGACCCGCATATTGGGGAGCGTAAGCAGCACACCATAGTCTTCGATGGCGTGATGTGTAGGCCCCATCACACCATAGCCATAACCGCCGCCGTTGCCGATCAACCGGACCGGCAACCGATGGAAGGCGATGTCGTTTCTGATTTGCTCAAACGGTCTTGCGTAACAGAACGGCGCAATACTGTAAGCCCACGCATCCAGCCCTTGCCGCGCCATCGCCGCCGCTACGGAGATCATGTTCTGTTCGGCCACGCCGGCATTGATGAATCGCGACCCCATCTTCGCCTGCAGCGCCTCCAGGGCCATGAAACCGAGATCTCCGGTCAGAAAGACCATCGATGGATCATCGGCACGCGCCACGAGCGCATCGCACAGCTGCTTCCTCATGAGCCGCCGATCTCTTCAAGAGCGCGTAGATAATCGGCTTCCTTCAAAGGCAAATAATGCCATTCCATTTTGTTTTCCATGAAAGAGACGCCCTTGCCCTTGATGGTTTGCAGCACGACGATCTTGAGCTTGCTGGCGCTTGTGTTCAGCGCCGCGCGCATCGCCGCAAGGTCATGCCCTTGAACCACGTGCATCTCAACATCGAAACCTTTCAGTCGGTCATGGAGCGGGAACATCGATGCCACGTCCGCGGTGGCGCCAAAACCTTGCAGACCGTTGTGATCGATCAGTACGGTCAGATTTGTAAGCGCATGATGACTGGCAAAGATCAGAGCCTCCCATGTCGCGCCTTCCTGCCACTCTCCGTCAGACATCACACAGTAAATATGGCCAGGCTCTCCTTTCAGACGCAGCGCCAATGCGGTCCCCGCGGCCAGCGACAGGCCATGTCCCAGGCTCCCGGTGGCGAACATGATGTCGGCGATACCGCTCGCCGGGGGGTGGCCCGCGAGCAGGGTATCGTCCCGATGGAAAGTCGTGAGGTCCTCGTCGGTGAGCCGGCCAGCACTCCAGAGCGCTACGTAAAGAGCGCCTGCGGAATGGCCTTTTGACAGAACGAATCGGCTGCCTTCCCCCATAAACTCGTGAAAAATGAGCGCAAGTGCATCGATGGAGGACAGATTTCCACCAATATGGCCAACGCCACTCTCAAAATGCATGCGTAGCAGCCTACCGCGGATGGCAGATAGGCGCGCGGCGTCCAATGTCACAGGCATAGCCCTGGCATCCTCCCGTTGCATTGATGAATCTCGTTCCCGAAACGAAAAAGCAGCCCGATTATCCCGGTTTCCAGTGCGCCCATCTACGGCATGGGGCCTTTGATCTTTCCACGCTTTTACGTGGGCGTCCGCCGAGGCTCGCCATATGGCCCAAGGTTGCCATTCGTACCAGGATGGCCCTTCGGATAGTATGGCAGGCTCACATTGTGCCCATCGCTGATCGGCGCCGTCAGGAAAGAATCAGCATGCATATTCCGGTTGGTTACGAGCGTGTCGTCGGCTACAACGTGCATACCCAGACCCGGCAAGAGCGTCATGGCAAAAGATGCAGCCAAGCGCATCACCGACCTCAAGCAGAAGGTCCGCTATAAACCTGCGGGGCAAAAACGCGCCATGAGGAAAGTTCTCGTTATTGCAAAGCACCGTCCCCTCCGGGGTCTCAAGGATGCTGGAACCGTTGTCGTACTCCGATCATGTCCGTAAAAAGTCGCATCCGCACATTGCTTTTTCATAGCCTTCGCTTGGGGTTTCGGGTCACGCCGATGTCTCCGGCAACCCGTGATCGTCTGCGCCAGCGCTTCCTGGAACGCCACGGCGATCTCGTGCCTACCGGCCCGCATGGGCGTGTAGGAACGCACGCGGAGCGACGCCCACGTGATCATGCCGGTCACCGCGCCGTGGACTATCTATCGCGCACAGCCATTGCGTTGCCGGATGCGCTACCGGCGAGGCTGGTGGCCTTCTACCTGCCACAGTTTCACCCCATCGCGGAGAATGACGCCTGGTGGGGCGTCGGTTTCACGGAGTGGCGCAACGTGGCACGTGCGCTGCCACAGTTTGAAGGTCACATCCAACCACGACTCCCCGGCGAGCTTGGCTTCTATGACTTGCGACTACCCGACACGATCCGCGCGCAGATCGAGTTGGCTCGCAACTATGGCGTGAGCGCCTTCTGCAGCTACTTTTATTGGTTTGCGGGCAAGACGCTGCTTGAAGCGCCGCTGCGCACGTGGCTCGGCGACCCATCGTTGGACTTTCCCATCTGTCTTTGCTGGGCGAATGAAAACTGGTCACGACGCTGGGATGGCCGTGCCGATCAGATCCTGATCGCTCAGAAACATAGCGCAGCAGACGACTTGGCTTTCATCAGTCACGTAGCTGAGTACATGCGCGATCCGCGCTACCTGCGGGTCGACGGCAAACCCATGCTGCAGGTCTACCGTCCAGGGCTGTTACCCGACGCCCGCGCAACGGCAAATCGATGGCGCCAGTGGTGCCGCGAGCAAGGTCTGGGCGAGATTCACCTCGCCTACGTGCAGAGCTTCGACAATGTCGATCCGCGCGATATCGGCTTCGACGCAGCCGTATCTTTCCCGCCCAACAATACTACGCAGAAACCGGTTACCGCGCGCCGCCACCTGCTCAATCCAGACTATGCAGGGCAAGTCTACGACTGGCGAGAGCTCACCCGGCCGTGCAATGACCCGCCCTACCCCCTCTATCCGGCGGTCAATCCTGGCTGGGATAACGAGGCCAGACGCAGCGGCCAGGGGCGCACCTACGTGCACGAATCCCCCGCAGGCTATTTTCAGTGGTTGCGCGAATCGATCGCGGTAGCGAAGCGCCGCACTCCCGACGCCCCGCTGGTCTTTATCAATGCGTGGAACGAGTGGGCGGAAGGCGCAGTCCTTGAGCCCGATGCGACGCGTGGCCATGCTTGGCTCGAAGCGACTCGCGCCGCACTGCTGCCGTCGCTCGCACGCCCAAGGCCCTGCGCCGTCGCACATATCGAGTCTGTGGACTCCATCGAACAAGTCCTCTCCGCACTTCACCAGTCCGGCATCGACTGGCGCATCATCGTGACCACCACTTACGAGCAAGAGACCGTCGTCAAAACGGAGCTTGCGCGCCTCGACCCCCAGGCCGAAGTCGTCGCCTTTGCGGATGTCGGCCGCGACATGCTCCCCTTTTTGAAAGTCCTGGCACGACTGCTGCTCGACGGGACCGATATCGTGCTCAAACTGCATACACGAAAAACCGAATCTCCACGAGGTGCCACCTCATGGGAAGGCGACCCGCTCGCCACCTTGACGGCACCTTCCCGCGCCACACCACTGCTCACTGCCCTTGGCGAGGATAAGAGTCTGGGTACCATCGCTCCGGATGGGCACGTGCTCGAGTTTGCCGACTATCCAGGCACACATGGCGGCGAGGTCGAGAACCTGCGCGAACGCATGGGATTGGGCCGTGTCGACGAACATCGTTTTATTGCAGGCGGCATGTTCCTGGCTCGTATCGACGCCTTGCGTACGCTCTTTGAGATGAACCTGTGCGATTGGGAATTCGAAGACAACCAGGAAAACGACACGCTGGCCATTGCAATTGAGCGGATCGTCACACTGGGGGTGGCACAACGTGGCTTGCGCACCGTCCAGGCGAATGAATTGCTCAACGAGGCGCCACTCTCTCATTGGCCTACTCAAACCGGTGGCAATGAAACATCGTGAGGCGACGACATGAAACCTTCGCTTGCAGCGACCCCGGTGGCTGAATGGAGCCCAGGGTACCGATACGACCGGCCCTCAAGCTCGCCCGGAGGGCCTGGCCGAAGCGCGGGGCGCACTAAGCCCATTCACCTTCCACGCAGGGCGCAGTCAGACTCACCAGCGGCCCAGACCCCCCCATACGCGCTAGAATGGTAGGTCGCCGCCCCTTTTAAACGAGGTCCTTGATGAAGATTCTGGTTGGTTATAAGCGTGTCGTGGACTACAACGTCCGCATCCAAGTGAAGCCGGACGGCACCGGCGTCGTTACCGATGGCGTGAAGCTCTCCGCCAACCCCTTCGACGACATCGCGCTCGAAGAAGCACTCCGCTTGCGCGAGAAAGGCGTGGCTGAGGAGGTCGTTGTCGTGGGTATTGGCCCCGCCGATCTCACGGCTCATTTGCGCAACGGCCTGGCCATGGGCGCCAACCGCGCCATCCATGTCCAGACCGCTGAAGCCGTCTCTCCGCTGACTGCCGCTCGCACCTTTCTCAAGCTGATTGAGAAAGAGCAGCCGGGGCTGGTAATTCTTGGCAAGCAAGCCATCGACGATGATGCCAATCAGACCGGCCAGATGCTCGCTGCACTGTGGGACCGCCCACAGGCCACCTTTGCCAGCAAGGTCGAGGTTGCCGACGGCAAGGCCACGGTAACCCGCGAAGTCGACGCCGGCCTCGAAACCATCGAAGCCGACCTCCCCGCCGTGATCACCACCGATCTGCGCCTGAATGAACCGCGCTTCATCAAGCTGCCCGATATCATGAAAGCAAAGTCCAAGCCGATCGATGTGATCGAGCTCGGTGGGCTGGGCATCGATGCTGCCGACCATATCAAGACTACGCACTATGCCGCCCCACCCAAGCGCAGCAAGGGCGTCATGGTGAAGGACGCCGCTGAACTCGTCGCGGCCCTCAAGCAGAAGGGCCTGCTGTAAGGCAGCCGACCGGAGAATCGACATGTCCAAGATCCTAGTTATCGCCGAACATCTGGACGGCAAGCTCAATGGCGCTACGGCACGGGCAGTAAGCGCCGCCCTCGCTGTAAAACCGGAATCCATCGACGTCATCGTGCTATCCGATGCCCCCGATGCCGTCGCCGCGGAAGCCGCGAAGATCGACGGCGTCAGCAAGGTCCTGACGATCGCCCATGCGGAGAATGCGCACGCCCTGGCTGCCGTTCTGGCTCCGCAGATCGCCAAGGCCGCTGCCGGCTACTCGCACGTATTTGCACCTTCGACCACCTTCGGCAAGGACCTCGCCCCACGCGTGGCTGCCCTGCTCGGCGTATCACAGGTGAGCGACGTCATGACCGTGGAAGGCGCGCACAGCTTCAAGCGCCCGATCTACGCGGGCAATGCCATTGTCACGGTGGAAGTGGATGCGGCCTCGATCGTCGTCGCCACGATCCGCACGGCCTCCTGGCCGGCCGCAGGGTCAAACGGCTCTGCACCGGTCCAGCCGCTGAGCGTGGACGCCGCCATACCTTCGCACACGCGCTTCGTGAACCTGCAACAGGGCAAGAGCGATCGCCCGGATCTGCAGGGTGCGCCGAAGGTTGTCTCCGGCGGTCGCGGTGTAGGATCGAAGGAGAACTTCGACATCATCTACAAATTTGCGGACAAGATCGGTGCTGCCGTCGGCGCGTCGCGCGCCGCCGTCGATGCCGGCTACTGCCCGAACGAGATGCAGGTCGGTCAAACCGGCAAGATCATAGCGCCGGAGCTCTACATCGCCGTCGGTATCTCGGGCGCTATTCAACATCTGACCGGCATCAAGGACGCCGGCACGATCGTCGCTATCAACAAGGATGGCGAGGCACCGATCTTCGAGATCGCCGATATCGGTTTAGTGGGCGACCTCTTCAAGATTTTACCGGAGCTTGAAGCGGCACTGTGATAGACGCTATTCGCCGATGGAAAGGCATCTCACTTTCCATCGGCGATGGTCGATGCAGAAGATCGCTCATATCGGGAAGATTATGCTACGGTCGCAACTTCTTGATGTTCGTTTAAGGGACCGCAACATATGCACGCTGAGTCAGGAGTGGTGAAATCGCACGCGGGTTACTGTCCCTGCTGCCGGCGCGATTCTACTTTTACCATCCACGGCCCCTGGTTGCGTGACGAATACCTTTGCGACCGCTGCGAATCGATCCCGCGCCAGCGCCATCTGGTTAGAATCCTCGATACGCTGTTTCCGCAATGGAGAGAGTCGGTGATGCACGAATCGTCGCCCTCGCTTCCCATCCTGGCGAATCAGTGCCCTGGCTACACGTACTCGCATTACTTTCCCGATGTCCAGCCCGGCTCGAAAAAAAATGGCGTTCGCTGCGAAAGCATCGAAGGACTGACTTTCGCCGACAATAGTCTCGACCTGTTCGTAACTCAGGATGTTCTTGAACACGTATTCCATCCTGACGTTGCGCTGCGCGAGATTCATCGCGTGCTCAAAGTCGGTGGAGCACATGTATTCACAGCACCCAAACATGAGTCCCTGGCTGTAACCCAATGCCGCGCCACTATCGCCGGAGACGGTACCGTTACGCACGTCCTGCCGGAGCAATATCACGGTAACCCGGTGGGCGATGGGAAGGCATTGGTGACGTGGGACTATGGCTCCGATTTCGAGCGCATGGCCAGCGAATGGGTAGGGGCTACCGTATCGACCTATCACACGGTGGATCGAAGCCAGGCTATTGACGCCGCGTTCAACGAGGTCTTCGTGATCGTCAAGTATCATTGAAACTGGCGTTGCGGTAATCGCCAGACACTATCTCACCAGCCGAGCGGGCATTGTGGTGTGACAGGCCTGGCAGACTTCGGCTTCGGACTTGTCAGAAGTTCCCTTGCAGTCTGACGCTCAGCCTCCGGCCACCTCGAGGGATGCTCTCTCACTGGATTGCTGCCGACGAATGCGCCTCGTCCCACGGCTCCGCCCAAAGCTGCCCGAATGATCCTCTCGTTTAGTCGGGTTAGAATCATGGCCGGCGCGAGGGAGCTATTGAGTACAAATGAAGATTTTAAAGGAGGGGGCTAGCTTCGGCATCGCGGGTCTCATCCAGCTTGGTATCGACTGGCTGGTGTTTGTGACCCTGACGAAATTTGGTGTCATTGCAGCGGCCGCCAATATGCTCGGCCGTGTGTCCGGCGCATCAGTTGGATTCTGGCTCAATGGAAAATGGACTTTTCGCGATGCTGATCGCGCACGCCTTGAACGCCGGCATTTAGGCCGTTATGTGACCTGGTGGCTAACCACGGCGTTGATCAGTACGGCGGCGGTTACGGCGGTTGCCCACTTCGCCAGCGTGGAAGCCTCATGGGCTGCCAAGCCCTTCATCGATGCCTTCCTCGCCGCATGCAGCTTTTTCGTCTCCAAGTACTGGATTTATCGATGACCTCACAAGACGAACGCCCTTTGCAGCGCATTGCCGTTGTTATTCCAAGCTACAAGGTAAAGCGCTTCATCATCGATGTCATCGCCAGCATGCCGGAGCATATCTGGCGGGTATACGTAGTAGACGACTGCTGCCCGGAGGGCTCGGCTGCGCATGTTGAAGCCCATTGCACGGATTCACGAGTCAGGGTTCTTCGCCACGAGGTCAACCAGGGCGTAGGGGGCGCCGTCATGACAGGCTATCGCGCGGCGGTTGCAGACGGGGCGGACGTCATCGTGAAAATCGATGGCGACGGGCAGATGGATCCCACACTCATCGATGAGTTCGTCCACCCGATTCTTACTGGTGAAGCGGACTACACGAAAGGCAATCGGTTCTACGACATGGAAAGCTTGTCGAGCATGCCCGGCATCCGGGTATTTGGCAACGCTGCGCTTTCCCTTCTCGCCAAACTCTCTACCGGCTACTGGGATCTGTTCGATCCGACCAACGGTTACACCGCTATCCATGCGGACGTTGCGCGACGACTACCCTTCGACCGGATCAGCCTCCGCTACTTCTTTGAAACCGACATCCTTTTTCGCCTGGGCACCTTCCGTGCCCGAGTCGTGGATATTCCAATGGATGCGGTCTACGGTGATGAAGTCAGCAACTTGAAGATCTCGCGCATCTTTGGCGAGTTTCTGCGCAAGCATGCGCGCAACTTTATCAAGCGGGTGTTCTACAACTACTTTCTGCGCGACATGTCGGTGGCCTCGATCGAACTGGTCGCGGGTTTGTCGATCATGACTTTCGGCGTCGTATTCGGCGCATGGCACTGGGCAAATTCCGCTACCCACCATATTGCGACACCTATCGGCACGGTGACCATCGCCGCGCTTTCCATTCTGTGCGGGCTCCAGCTCCTGTTGGCCTTCATCGGTTACGACGTATCGCATGTACCTCAACGGGCCATCCATTGCCGGCGCCCAAGACCAGACGCGACTCCCGTCAGTGAGCTTTCTCCAATGTCACCCGAGCAATAGCCACGCCAAGCGGACGACCGCCATCGTTCAAGATTATTGGCGCCTTGAAATAGAGGCGGTCCGATTGGGCAGGGACATCCAGCCGAACCTCATGATCGGCCCCTGTTCCGCCCACATGCACGGTGGATGAAGCACCGCCAAGAGATACTTCTACGTTGCCGCCATTTGGGTCAGGTAGCCAGCCAAAGAAACGAACCACGACCGGGCCGGACACACCAACGGGCAGGGACACGGCAGCCGAATCTTTGTTCCCGGTCCAGGCCCCCCAAGGTTCCGGAGCATTGAACCCCTCCAGGTGCGCGCCAATCGGCAACTCGGCAAGGGCAATACTCATTGGCTCGCCTTTCCATACTCCTTTTTGTCCGGGCATCGGCCAAGGAACGTCGTCGCGCAGCAAGAACAACCGCTGTCTACCAAAGTGGAGTTCGGCAGCGCCGGCAAACATCACGTCGTCAATGCCAGGCTCGACCACCACCCACGAGACATTCCCGGGCAAGTCAGTTGTTCGAATGGGCTTTCGGCCATCAACAAGCATCACGTGCTGCAATGAATCAAGCGCGGCCAGCAGGTAGGTGATTTCTGCCCAACGCTGCCGCGTGATGACCACGCCGCTGCCCTCGCGCAGATGTCCGCCGAGGTAATCCGCAATCGCCCTACCGTCACTGACAATGGGCACGGCAACCGCCGATTGCGCAGCAATCCAGCGGGACATCTGCAACTGACCGCAAAGCATGGCTATCGCGAAAAATGCCACATAGGCCGCGCGACGTCCCAACGCATAAAGGCCCCAGCACACGAGGGCGGCCGCCAGCGTGACCATGGCTGGCCACCTCAGCCAACCATCGAACGCCCACTGTCCCTCACGCGGACGGAACAGCGCCATGAGTTCGGGGTAGTCCCACGGATAGATCCGCAGATAACGGTTGCCCAGGTAGAAGGCCAAGGCGGTGGCGGCAAAGCCAGCCAAAGCTACCCATAGGCCCGACCGCCGCTCCGCCGCCCCCGCGAGAGCAACCCCGAGAAGCAGCGGGAACAACGCGGCCAGATAGCGCCCGTGCATCCTATAAGGCTCCGACGACTCCTGCGTGACGGCAACATCGGTAAACAGGGCGACCATGGCAACCATGGCGACCGTGAACAGGGCCACGAACATAGCTAGTGAATCGGCAGCAGCCGGCTCACGCGTCCGCCATGTCGCCGGCCGCCAGAGACTCCCTATCCGAGCACCCAGCCAGGCAAGCGCGGGCGCGAAAAAGGCCGCCATTACGACAAGATGCGCGAGAGCGTAAAGCGCCACTGTGCCGGCATGGGCTAACAGGTAAGTCGGATCAGCAAGGCGCTTGATGTAACTGGCGTAGAAATTGGACATTACCTCCCCACCGCCATGTCCCAACGACAGCAGCGCATGCCACGCTTTTGCTGCCAGAACCGCAACCACCAGGAACCCCATCGCCTTTGCCAGGGCGAGAACCAGGCGTTTGAAGATCGAATGCCTGGCCACTCGCAACTCCCACGCTGCAGCGAAGGCAGCGGTGGCCAGCACAGCCGCCAAGGCATGCGGCTTGATCTGATATCCCAGACCACATAGGACCGCAGCACCGCAGAGCGTGAGCAGCGAGGGGGGCCCTTCCCTACGTGTCAGCATCCATGCAAGCAGGTATACAAAAAGCTGGAAAGGCAACTCCGGAAGGATCAGGGTCGCAAAAAAAGAAAAAGGGAAAAGCAGATAAAGCACTGCCGTCGCCGTGGCGACACGCTCACCCAGAGGGCGGCGAAGCATCGCAAAGATGAGCGCAGCCCCCAGACAAAACCCGATCGCGTTAGCCAGTCGCCAGGTGTCGTTTGCCTGGGTCGGCGCCATCGATGCACTTGCCGCATAAAGCCATGGCACCACCCGATTCTCGACGCGCTGCATGTTGGGATCGAGCTGGAACAGCACATCGTGCCGGGCGTCGAAATGGGCCGTCTGCAAGTACGCAAACTCGTCGCTCCCCATGAGCGGGGATACGGTCGTAACGATCCGGAAGGCCATCCAGACGACGGCCACAAACATGGCCACCACAAGGATTGGCGGTATCTTCCCGGTGAACATGCCACCAAGCGGCTTATCCCTGTCGTTATCTAGCATGACTTTCCCGTTTTTGCGGCGACAGCCTTCCCAAAAGCTGCCAAACGTAAAATTATCCGGTGTCGACGCTAAGAATGCCAACAATCGTTGGCCATCGCACTTAACGCGCGCTTTACCTTCGGCCCCAACCGGCTATGTTCCCCCACCAGGGAACGATAAGATATAAGGTCGCCATCCGCCCGCTGACGTCCAACGCGTTCGGGACTGGCTCCGTGAGCTACCTATGTGACGATCTCGACCTACACATCTCTCGCACGCCACCGTGCCTCGCCTGGAGCTATGCTCGGCCAGGGCTGGCGAAATCGCGATCTTATTTTCTCGTTGATTCGTCGTGATATCGCCAGCAAGTACCGTGGCTCGGTCCTGGGAATGGTCTGGGCGCTACTGAACCCGCTGCTGATGCTGGCGATATATACATTCGTTTTCAGCCAGGTGTTCAAGATGCGATGGGGCGGCGCGAGCAACCCCTCGGAATTCGCGTTGATGCTTTTCGCAGGCATGCTCGTATTCAGCTTTTTCTCAGAAACGGTTACACGCGCGCCCGGACTGATCACGGGCACTCCGAATCTGGTGAAAAAGATCGTATTCCCGTTGGACATTCAAGGCTACGTCGTCATTGGATCGGCTCTTTTCCAGAGCGCTATCAGCCTGATCGTCCTCATAGGCGCCCATATCATCATGAAGGGGCTTCCGCCAGCGACCGCCTTGCTGATACCTGTGGTCTTCGCCCCGTTATCGCTGATGTGCCTTGGCTTGGTCTGGATATTGTCTGCACTGGGCGTTTACCTGCGCGATATCGGTCAGATCGTCGGCCACCTGGTCATGATGACGATGTTCCTCTCGCCCCTGTTCTATCCTGAAAGCGCCGTGCCGGAGCGCTTTCGTTTTTTCATCGACATCAACCCCCTGGCAATGCTCATCGCGCAATCACGTCGCGTACTGATACTCGGCGACTGGCCGCAATGGAATATTCTGGGATGGTTTACTCTGGCGGCTTTCGCCTTTGCAAGTTTCGGCTATTGGTTATTTCAACGCACGCGCAAGGGCTTTGCTGATGTCCTCTGAGATCGCGATCAGCGTACGCGGCATCAGCAAGTCGTACAGCATTTACGAAAGTCCCGTCCATCGTCTGTTTCAATCCGTCTACCCTCGCGCAGCGGCCATTGTGGACAAGGTCGGCGCGCGCCAGCTGGCCGGCTCACTTCGTGAGCGAAAAGGGTTCCGCGAATTCCATGCCCTGCACGATGTGAGTTTTGAACTTCGCCGTGGGGAGACGGTAGGCATTGTCGGCCGCAACGGATCGGGCAAGTCGACTTTGCTTCAGATGATCGCTGGGACGCTGACCCCTACCAGGGGCGAGATCACTGTCGCTGGCAGGGTCGCTGCTCTGCTTGAGCTCGGCTCGGGCTTCAATCCGGATTTCACTGGCCTTGAAAATATCCGCCTGAATGCCACCGTTCTCGGCCTCACGCCCAGCGAGATCGATCAACGCATGGACGCGATCCTCGCATTCGCCGACATCGGCGACTTCGTCAAACGTCCGGTCAAGACGTATTCGAGTGGCATGGTAGTAAGACTCGCGTTCGCTGTGCAGGCACAGGTAGAGCCCGATGTCCTCATCGTCGATGAAGCCCTCTCTGTCGGCGACGCGAAGTTCCAGTCGAAGTGCTTTGCACGCCTGCATACACTGAAGTCGAACGGCACCTCGATTCTTTTCGTGTCGCATTCGACCGAGCAGATCGTCACTCATTGCGACCGTGCGATCCTCCTTCATGATGGACGCGTTCACCAGGATGGCATACCGAAAGACGTGGTCCATACGTACCTGGATCTCCTGTTCGGCAAGACCCGCACCTTGAAGGATTCCTCCACGACTCAGAGCGAGTCCAAAGACTTGAGCAGCACTCAGGATGCGATCGACGCAACAGTCGATGGCGTCTTCGAACAACGCGCGAACTACAATCCATACGAGTATCGGTGGGGCGACAGAGCGGCGGAAATCACCGATTTCAGACTCACTTCGCCTGACGGCCAGGAGCCAAGCAGTATCGAAAGCGGCACCACACTGCGGCTGGCTATAAACATCCAGTTCAACAGATCGCTGCAACGCCCGATTTTCGGACTGACCATCAAGACCAAAGATGGCGTTACCGTATACGGCACGAATACCGAATTGGCGCAAACCGTTCTACCGAACGGGATAGGTCGAGAGGGCACACAGGTGCGGGTCGTCTTCGATCTGGAAACTCGGCTTGGTCCGGGCGACTACTTCTTGTCCCTCGGCGTAGCGAGCCACAACGGCGAAGAGGTCGTTCCCCACGACCGTCGTTACGACTCCATCCACCTTAATGTCCATGGAAAAGGATTTTTCGGTCTCACCATGCTCGACGTTCGCATCGATGCCCAGGAGCTTCCCCAATGATCGCCTCGCCCACCTTTGCACGACGTCTCCTGGCCGATGCCGGTTACACCATGCACGCCGAACATCGCCTCTGGGCACGCGAAGTTCAAGAGTCCGCTCCTTTCCAGTACTCCGACGGCGATGAAGTCGAACAACGTATCGCCACGGCCATCGAATCCTCTGACGATCGCTCCGTTCATTCACCGGAGCTTCGCAAACACCAGACGGACTGGCCGTCGATCTACCACTTAAGCGCCGCTCGCGCTAACCTCGTTCGGCCTCTTGCCCCCATGCTCAATGGCGCAAATGTGCTGGAAATCGGCGCGGGCTGCGGCGCTATCACTCGCTATCTCGGCGAGGCTGGGGCTCGCGTAGTCGCCCTGGAAGGCAGCGCCCGGCGCGCTTCGATCGCAGCGCTGCGTTGCGCGGACCTTGCCGACGTCGAAGTAGTGCATGAGCGCTTCGACGCATTCGAGCCCACGGCACGCTTTGACGTAGTTACGCTTATCGGAGTGCTCGAATACTCCCGCATGTACACCGGCGGCGCCGATCCCATCCAGGAAACCCTGAAGCGGGCGTATAACCTGCTTACCGACGATGGCGTTCTCGTCATCGCGATCGAGAACCAGTTGGGCCTGAAATATTTCGCGGGCATGCCGGAAGATCACATCGGCCGAGCGATGGTCGGCATCCAGGACGAATATACCGACCACAGCGTGGCCACGTTCGGGAAGGCCGAGCTGGAACAACGTCTCAGCCAAGCGGGTTACGTCGGCAGTGAATTTGCCCTGCCCTTTCCTGACTATAAGCTACCGCAGAACGTAGTTCTTCCCGCCGGGCTAGGTGACAGCCGGTTCGATGCTTCGACGTTAGGAGCGCAGTCCGCGCGTGCCGACCGCCAACTGCGATCAGGGACGCTCTTCTCGATGAGCCGTGCGTTCGGAGTAGTAGGCCGCAATGGCCTGCTAGCTGACATGGCCAACTCGTTCCTCATCCTGGCACGCAAGAGCAAATCGTCCCCCACCTTCGCGACCATCGCACCGAACGTTTTGGCTGAACAGTTCGCGGTGGAACGCGACGCGGCATTCATCAAGGGCGCACGCTTTCGCGCGCAAGCCGACGGCATCACTGTCGAGCGATATCCGCTGAGCCCGAATCGCAGGAATCCATCCCAACTGCTTGGTCACGTCATTGAGAGCGAAGCCTATGTCGAAGGCCGTCGCTGGGCGGACGCGCTCGACCGGATTGTTACCCGCGACGGCTGGACACTCGACGAGGTAACTCACTGGTTCAGGACCTGGCTTGGGGCGCTTCGGGTATTCCTTGAAACAGACGAACCCATCACCGCGGAAACATTGATGCCTGGCGCGTCGTTCGATGCCATGCCGGGAAATCTCATCGTAAAAGACGATGCTACGCATTTTTTCGATCTCGAATGGTCACTCCACGCGCCGGTTACCGTGGGTTACCTTGCATTTCGTGCGCTAAAGTTGTCGCTCGGCCAGATCACCGCCGTAAGCATGCCGCAGGACGCTTCGCTACTGCATACGGATACCTTGATTCGCGTCGTCATGCGTCGTGCCGGGCTGATCGTAACGTCGACCAATATCAGGCACTATCTGGACACTGAGGCGGCGTTTGTTGCCGAAGTGCAGGGCTGTCTGGATGTCGATCTGCCTTACGACTCTTACCGAACAGACGCCCTGGGCGTGTTGCCGAATGTCTCGCTGCTGCTGCAACAGCACACCGATGCCATCGCCAATGTCATGCGTGAAACGGCGACACTCGCCTTCGAACGACGCGATCGGCAAGAAGATGTAGATGCGCACGCGCAACGCGACGTCGACGGCCTGGCCGAACGGACGCATACGCTAGAAGCAATGCTGGACGAGACCACTTCTCTACGCTCGAGTCTGCAGGGCCGCGTCGAAGTCCTGCGCACGGAAAACCGCGAACTTTCCGCTGCAGCCGATGCCTATCGCAACGAAGTAGAGCTGATGAAGCATTCCTTGAGCTGGCGGCTTACCGGGCCGCTACGTCGCATCAATCGGATAGCCGTTCGTTTGCGCGGAGGTTTACGCCGCCGCCTCGCCTCAAGTGCACGGCGTGCCTATCAAGCAGCCCCCATCAGCCATCGTCAAAAGCGCGCCTTGAAGGGTGTTCTGTTCCGCGCAGGCGGCCCGCTTTTGCGCCAAACGAGCGCATATCAACGCTGGGATGCCGAACGACGCGCCTCGCAGGGCCTTGCTCCGTTTGCCGCACCCTATGGCACAAGCCGGTACATGGCCGGCGACGCCGCTCTCGCCAACCCGTTGTGGCAGGCCGACGGCATCCGCGAATGGACGGACTACGCCGGCGTGCACCAACGCATCGAAGCAGGCTTCGCCGAGATTCGCCAAACCAGGCAGGCCAGGCAGCTGACATGCCTGGATTTTAGCAAGATGGATCCGCGCAAGGTCGCCGCCGACATTCAGCTGCCAGCTGTCGAGGCCCCGCGCGTCACGATTCTTGTTCCTGTCTACAACCACCTTTCGACTACGCTCGAATGCCTCGCTTCAATCGCATCAGCTACCGACAAGGGCGGTATGACGTTCGAGGTACTCATCGCCAACGATGCGTCGACGGATGAAAGCGCCGACGTGCTGGGAGGCATTGCCAACCTGCGTGTGTTCAATCAACCAAAGAACCTGGGCTTTCTGCTCAACTGCAACACAGCGGCGAAGCACTCACGCGGCGAGTTTCTCGTACTGCTGAATAACGATGTTCAGGTGACGCAAGGCTGGCTGGACGCACTCATTGCAACCCTCCAAAGCGACCCGCGCATTGGCGCAGTCGGCCCGCGAATCGTCTATCCCAATGGCTGGCTCCAGGAGGCAGGCATCCGACTCCATCGTGACGGATCGGCCGAAATGCTCGGGCTCAACGATCAGGCCGACCTGCCGCGCTATGCATTTTCTCGTGATGTCGATTATTGCAGTGGTGCCTGCCTCGTCTTGCGCCGTGCCGATTTCGAGCGACTCGGAGGCTTCGATGAAGGCTTCGCGCCTGCCTATTGCGAGGACTCCGATCTTTGCATGCGGTTGCGCGACGAAGGTCGTCGCATCGTGTACTGCGCGGAAGCCGAAGTGATCCACCAACTGAGTACGACATCGGACGCCATGCCGAGCGACTACAAGTTCAGTTGCGTTACCCGCAATCTCGACCGCTTCACGGATAAATGGCGCGAGCGGCTCGATGCCATGAACGAAGTACGAACCATTGCGTTCTATCTGCCGCAGTTTCACCCCATTGCGGAAAACAACGCGTGGTGGGGAGCCGGCTTCACCGAGTGGACGAACGTTTCCAAAGCGCGCCCCAACTTCGTCGGCCACTATCAGCCGCGCCTGCCATCCGACCTTGGCTACTATGACCTGCGCCTCTCGGAAGTCATGGAGAAGCAGGCGGAGCTGGCACGCCGCTATGGTATCGGCGGCTTTTGCTACTACTACTACTGGTTCGCCGGCCATCGCCTGCTGGAGCGACCGATCGAACAAATGTTGGAAACCGGACGCCCGGACTTTCCGTTCTGCCTTTGCTGGGCGAACGAAAACTGGACGCGCCGCTGGGATGGCCAGGAGAACGAAATTCTCATGGCGCAGAAGCACTCGGACGAGGACGACCTTGCGGTCATTCACGACCTCATGCGTTATTTCCGCAGCCCCAACTACATCAAGATCAACGGCAAGCCCCTGATCCTCGTGTACCGCATCACACTGTTCCCCGACTTTGCGCGCACCGCGCGTATCTGGCGCGAGGAATGCCGTCGTGCAGGCATCGGCGAGATCTATATAACCCAGGTGGAATCGTTCGAGCTCGTCGCTGCCGGGCACAACCCGCAGGACATGGGCTGCGACGCCGCGGTGGAATTCCCGCCCCAGGGCATGGCGAACCCCATCACGGTGAACTCGCCCCTGCTGAACCCGGATTTCAAGGGAACGGTGGCCGACTATCGCGATATCGCCGTGCGCTACGCCACTCGCGAATTACCTGCCTACAAGCGCTTTATGGGCGTCATGCCGGGCTGGGACAACACCGCGCGCAGGCAGGACAACAGCTTTAGCTTTAGCAACGCGTCTCCTGGTGCCTTTCAGGCATGGATGGAGGCCACGGTCACGCGAACCAAGCAGCAGTTCAGTGGCGATGAGCGTCTGGTCTTCATCAATGCCTGGAACGAATGGGCCGAAGGCGCCTATCTCGAACCGGACCGACGCTTTGGCCATACGTTCCTCGAGGCGCATCGCAATGCACTGGACGCGGATTATCTTTCGCGCAAAGACAAATATTCACTAGGCTGAGCGACATATGGATACCCAAGAAATTGTCCTCGTCGGGCACCCATACGCAGCCATAGGATGCGGCGAAAGCCTTCGCTGCTCTTATCGCGCGCTTCGCTCCGTTGCGCTTCGACCGGGTTTGCTTGACGTCTACGGCTTGAATCAGCCCGAGGAAGACGCTGCACGCGAGTTCGGTCCTGCCATGACCAAGCGCCTGGGCCATATAAACGTGTTCCATCTCAATGCCGATGAGGTAGATGGCTCCTTGGCGACCATGAGCTCGGCGGACCTGTCGCGCGGATACAACATCCTGTACCCGAATTGGGAGCTGTCGAAATTTCCCAACGAGTGGATCCCCCACCTCGAGCGCTTCGACGAAGTGTGGGCGCCGTCGCAGTTCATCGCCGATTCCCTCGAAGGGCGCCTGTCCAAGCCACTGCATCACATGCCTGTCAGCTGTGAAGTAGACCTTAGCTCGCTACTGTCGCGACGCTACTTCGGCATTCCCGAGAGCGCTTATACCTTCCTGTTCTTCTTCGACTTTCGCTCATACGCCACGCGCAAGAACCCGCAAGCGGTCGTGACCGCTTTTCGGCGCCTGATGGCAGCACGCCCAACCGCCGATTGCGCGCTCGTGGTGAAAGTGAACGGCAGCGATCGCGACCCGGAAAGCATGGCGCGCCTGCGCAATGAAGTAGCCATGTTCCATGACCGGGTCATCCTGATAGACCGGACAATCACCGACAACGAAGTCAAGAACCTGATCCGGGTCTGCGACAGCTTTGTCTCGCTTCATCGCTCCGAAGGCTTCGGCCGCGGGCTTGCGGAAGCCATGTACCTGGAGAAGCCGCTCATCGCCACCGCTTACTCGGGCAACATGGACTTCATGGATGCACAGTCAGCGCTCCTGGTGGATTTCCAGCTGATCCCCGTGCAGGACGGCGAGTATCCAAAGCACGATGGTCAGGTATGGGCGGATGCCGATGTCGAACAGGCCGCGCAGCACATGATCAGGCTGGTTGACGATCCGGCCGAAGGGCGCGCCATCGGTAAGCGCGCTGGCCGCATGGTACGCGGCACCGTCGGATACAGGCACGTCGGCATGTCCTATCGCCGCCGATTCGATGATATCCGGCAATTTATCGCTAGCCGATAAAAAAGGGCCGCCGGCGAGTTATCGCCGGCGGCCTCTGCGGGAGGAGTTTCGCGTCAAGCCGACAGGCGGCGCAGGTCGGCGTCGACCATCATCGCGACGAGTTCCTCGATAGGCGTGTGTGGCGTCCAACCGAGCTTGGCCTTGGCCTTGGCGGGGTTACCGAGCAATACATCCACTTCAGCGGGACGCATGAACTTCGGATCGATCACGAGATAGTCCTCGTAGTTCAGACCGACATGCGCGAAAGCCAGTTTGCACATATCGCGAACGCTGACGGTGATGCCCGTAGCCACAACGTAATCGTCAGGGGATGGCTGCTGCGTCATCAGCCACATCGCTTCGACGTAATCACCCGCGAAACCCCAGTCACGTTTGCTGTCGATGTTGCCAAGGCGGAGCTCCTTCTGCTTGCCCAGCTTGATCGATGCCACCGCATGCGTCACTTTGCGCGTGACGAACTCAATGCCGCGCAACGGCGATTCATGGTTGAACAGAATCCCGCTGGATGCGTGCATCCCATGACTTTCGCGGTAGTTGACCGTGGCCCAATGAGCCATGACCTTGGCCACACCGTAGGGGCTGCGCGGATAGAACGGCGTATTCTCGTCCTGGCGATCGGCCTGGATCAAGCCGAACATCTCGCTCGTCGATGCCTGGTAGTAATGCGCCTCGCGATTGACGATGCGCACCGCCTCGAGCATGCGTATCGCACCGGTGCCATCGACATCGGCTGTGAGCAGTGGCTGCTGCCACGATGTACCCACGAAGCTTTGCGCACCCAGGTTATAGACCTCATCGGCCCGCGACGTCTCCATCGCACGAATCAGCGACGAAAGATCGGCCAGGTCGCCATCGATCATGTGGACGCCATCGAGGATTCCCAGTTCACGCAGACGCCACGATGTATCGGTGCTTCGGCGCGGAGCCAGGCCGTAGACTTCATAACCTTTGCCGAGCAGCAACCGCGCAAGGTATGCGCCATCCTGACCGGTAATTCCGGTAATCAGCGCGGATCGGGTGGTATTGCTCATGCTCGGCCTCTCGCATCAAGAAGTACATCATTCAAAGTTTTCTTGATGGGAATACGGGGTTCCCATCCAGTGTGTTCGTGCAGCAATGCGGCATTGGCCACCATGCGTCGCTGTTCAGCGAGCCGCATCCTTGTCGGGTCCTGCTCCAGGGTCACCTTGACGCCTGCCAGTTCGCACATCATTTCGATAAGCGTACGCATCCGATACTCATGCCCGCTACCGATGACATATGTGCAGCCTGCAACGCCCTTGTCCAGCAGCGCCTCATAGGCAGCCACGACATCACGGACATCGGTGAAATCGCGAGTAGTGTCGATGTCGCCAGTCCGGATCACCGGATCGGCACCGCGCTCGACCGCCACCACCTGGGATGCGAACGAGGGAACCGCGAAATGTACGGCCTGCCCAGGACCTATATGATTGAACGGCCTGGCCACCATCGCATCCATACCGTAGGTTCGATGCCACATCAGCACCAACTGCTCGGCCGCCACCTTGGATACCGAGTACGGGTTTCGAGGCTCCGGCAAACGGTGCTCATCCACGGGTAGCTCCCCGTCGGGAACCAGACCATAGACGTCGCCGGAACTCACGTACACGACACGCCCGGCAAATTTGGAGAAGCGCAGCGCCTGCAGCAAATTGAGCGTACCGCCGAGATTGATCTCGAAGGTCTCCCACGGCGCCTCGAACGAACGAGGGACGAAGCTCTGAGCCGCCAGATGCAAAGCTGCATCCGGCTTTACGGACGCCACCCAGTCACGGACCGTGCTTTCGTCACGAATGTCCATGCCTGTGGGTGCCGCAACAATGTCCCACCCGGCAAACCCACCTCGCGTCGCCGCATCCAGAATCGTGGCGCCGACAAATCCTCCGGCCCCCGTCAAAAGCAGGCGTCGACGCGCCGTGCCCTCAGACACTGCTCAGAACTCCATCGAGTTCGCGACGAAGGTCTTCGACGTCCTCGACGCCTACGCTCAGGCGAACCAGGTTATCCGTAATGCCCAGGCGGCTACGAATATCTGCTGGAATCGAGGCATGCGTCATGATGGCGGGGTGGTTGACCAGGCTTTCCACCCCCCCCAAGGATTCGGCAAGCGCGAACAGTTCGGTACGCTCGCAGAAGTGCGTGGCCGCTTGCGCGCCACCGCGCAGGTAAATCGAAATCATCCCGCCGAAGCCATGCATTTGCCGCTTGGCGAGATCGTGCTGTGGATGCGATGCCAGACCCGGATAGACCACCTTCTCGATCGCCGGATGGGTCGCGAGCCAAGCGGCAAGCGTAGCTGCACCTTCGAGGTGCGCCCGCATGCGCAGATGCAAGGTCTTCAGGCCACGCAACGCAAGAAAGCTGTCGAATGGGCCCTGCACGGCACCTGTCGAGTTCTGCAAGAAAGCCAGGCGCTCGGCCGTGCCTTGGTCAGCCGCGACCAGTACGCCACCTACGATGTCCGAGTGGCCATTAAGGTATTTGGTTGCGGAGTGCAGCACGATGTTGGCGCCAAACTCAATCGGACGCTGAACCATCGGGGTACAGAAGGTGTTGTCCACGACCATGATCAGGCCATGCTGGCGACAGAAAGCCCCGATTTTTTGCAGGTCGACCAGCTTCAATAGCGGATTCGTCGGCGTCTCGACCCAGACCATTCGCGTCGTCGGACGCAACGCAGCCGACATGGCGGCCTCATCGTTGAGGTCGAGAAATGTGAAATCGAGACCGGCCGAGTGGCGGCGCACTCGCTCGAAAAGGCGATAGCTACCACCGTAGAGGTCATCCATGGCGATGACGTGGCTGCCGCTCTCAAGCATGTCGAGGGTGCAAGCCGCGGCGGCAAGGCCCGATGCGTAGGCGAATCCGGCTACACCGCCTTCAAGGTCGGCTATACAACGCTCGTAAGCCATCCGCGTAGGGTTTTGCGAGCGGGAATACTCGTATCCCTGGTGAACGCCTGGGCTGCTTTGGACATACGTGGAGGTAGCGTAAATCGGGGGCATGATGGCCCCGGTCGACGGATCCGGGGACTGGCCGGCGTGGATCGCACGGGTGCCCATGCCCCAGGCCGGGTTAGTTGGCTCGTTTGCTTTGCTCATGTCGATTCCATGCTTCCAGATCGCAATGACCGGGCATCAAAAGACATTCATCTTACCGCATCGCCTGATGCTCGCTCTCCGCTCCTCCAGGCCAGCCCCCGAACGCCGGCCGGCCGGGCCTCTGAAGTTTCCCAACCGTTCATGTTCAGGTTGGTGGGACCGGGCCAGACAAGGCATTATTCCGCACCTGTGCCCCCTGCCCCCAACAGCGAGCGTCTACACCAAGATGACCCATTCGAATTCGCGTCACCAGACCCTGCTCGTCACCGGCGGCGCCGGCTTTATTGGCGCCAATTTCGTCCTACAGGCGGTAGCCGATGGCCTGAAGGTCATCAACCTCGACAAGCTGACCTATGCCGGCAACCCGGACACGCTCAGCAAGCTGAGCGGCAACGAGCGCCACATCTTTGTCAAAGGCGACATCGGCGACCGCGAGTTGTTGGCGCGGGTCCTTGCCGAACATCGCCCAACGGCGATCCTGAATTTCGCGGCGGAATCCCACGTCGACCGCTCGATCGATTCCCCTGCCGACTTCATCCATACCAACGTCGTGGGCACCCTCGGTTTACTCGAAGCAACGCGGGGCTACTGGCACGAACTCGACGAAACGGCACGCGCGGCCTTCCGCTTTCTGCATGTATCCACCGACGAGGTCTACGGATCGCTTGGAGCCGAGGGCTATTTCACCGAGACCACGCCTTACGCCCCCAATTCACCGTACTCCGCCTCCAAGGCTTCGTCCGATCATTTGGTCCGCGCGTTCCACCATACCTATGGCTTGCCGACGCTGACAACGAACTGCTCGAACAATTACGGCCCGTACCAATTTCCCGAGAAGCTGATCCCGTTGGTCATCCAGAAGGCGCTGGCCGGCGAACCGCTGCCGGTCTACGGCGATGGGAAGAATATTCGCGACTGGCTCTTTGTCCTCGATCATTGCGCCGCCATTCGCCGCGTCCTTGAGAAGGGCGTGGTTGGCGAAACCTACAATGTCGGTGGCAACGCCGAACGTCAGAACATCGACGTCGTGCATACGATCTGCGACCTGCTTGACCGTGAACAGCGTCTGCCTTCAGGGGCGGACCGCCGCTCTCTGGTGACCTACGTACGCGACCGGCCTGGCCACGACCGCCGTTACGCCATCGACGCAAACAAGTTGAAGCGCGAACTCGGCTGGACCCCTGCCCATAGCTTCGAATCGGGCATTGCCGACACGGTGCGCTGGTATCTCGATAACCAGACATGGGTCGCGCGCGTCCTGGATGGCAGCTACCGGATGGAGCGACTAGGCGCATGAAGAAGACCAAGGGAATCATCCTTGCCGGCGGATCGGGGACGCGCCTCTATCCGATCACGCAGGCCATCAGCAAGCAGTTGCTGCCGGTGTACGACAAGCCGATGGTCTACTACCCGCTTGCCACGCTGATGCTCGCTGGCATCCGCGACATCCTGGTGATCAATACGCCGCACGAACAGGTGCTCTTCGAGCGTTTGCTGGGCGATGGCAGCCAATGGGGTTTGAATATCCAATATGCGGTCCAGCCATCACCCGACGGCCTTGCTCAGGCTTTTCTGATTGGCAAGGACTTCATCAAGGAAGACAACAGCTGCCTCGTTCTGGGCGACAACATCTTCTACGGGGTTGGCTTGACCGAACGGATGAAACGAGCGGCCGCCCGCGATTTCGGCGCGACTGTATTCGGCTACTGGGTCCGCGATCCCGAACGCTACGGTGTGGCTGAATTCGATGCACAGGGCAAAGTCATCGGCCTCGAAGAGAAGCCTGCGCAGCCCAAGTCCAACTATGCGGTCACCGGCCTGTACTTCTATGACAACCGCGCCACCGATTTCGCCGCCGGCCTGCGCCCTTCTCCGCGCGGAGAGCTCGAAATCACCGACTTGAACCGCTGCTACCTCGACGATGGCTCCCTGCATCTGGAGCAGTTGGGTCGCGGCTATGCCTGGTTGGACACGGGCACACATGATTCGCTTATGGAAGCGGGCGAATACATCCAGACGATCGAAAACCGCCAGGGCCTGAAAGTATGTTGCCCGGAAGAAATTGCCTACATCAACAAGTGGATCGATGCCGAGCAGCTCCTTAAACTCGCCAAACCGCTTGCCAAGACCGGCTACGGCCAGTATCTGCAAACTCTGATCAAGCAGGGCTACGTCGGATGAAGTTCATCAAAACCTCCTTGCCTGGATGCATGGTGATCGAACCGCAGGTCTTTGGCGATACGCGCGGTTTTTTTTACGAGAGCTACAACGAGGGCAAGTTTCGCGAAGCAGGTATCGATCGACGATTCGTCCAATCCAACGTATCGCGCTCTTCGCGCGGTGTCCTGCGTGGACTGCATTACCAGTGGCCCCATCCACAGGGCAAGCTTGTCAGCGTCCTTGAGGGTGAGGTTTACGACGTCGCGGTGGACATCCGCCGCGGTTCGCCGACATTCGGCCAATGGACTGCCGTCATGCTTACCGGGCAAAACCACCGGCATTTCTGGATTCCCGAAGGTTTCGCCCATGGCTTCTGCGTCGTGTCCGAGCGCGCCACCTTCACTTACCAATGCACGGATCTTTATCATCCGGAAACCGATGGCGGCGTGAGTTGGAACGACCCGGCCATCGGTATTGATTGGCCGATCAGCGAGCCGCTGCTTTCGGACAAGGATGCGCGCGCGCCGCTGCTCTGTGATGTCGCAGCCGAACGCCTGCCCGAGTTCGAACCGTGAAGATTCTGCTCCTTGGCGCCAACGGCCAACTCGGCCAGAGCTTTCTCGCCGATGGTGGACTGGCGGCTATCGGTAACCTCGTGCCGGCATCGCGAGATGGCGTTATGGCCAACGGGCAAGCCGGCATTGCCGCTGACCTGGGCGACCGCGACAGCCTGATCGGCCTGCTCGAACGCGAACACCCCGCAGTTATCGTAAATACGGCGGCTTATACAGCGGTAGATCGCGCAGAGCAGGAAGAGCCACTCGCACAGAACATCAACGGCGATGCCGTCGAAGTCCTCGCCCATTGGGCCGCTGCGAACGGTGCGCTGGTCATCCACTACTCCACCGACTACGTCTTTGCCGGCGACGCGACCGAACCCTACGTCGAAGACGCAGCTACAGGGCCATCGGGCGCCTATGGCCGCAGCAAACTGGCTGGAGAGGTCGCTTTACGGAGCAGTGGCGCACATCATTTCATCTTCCGTACGGCATGGGTCTACGCCCCGATCGGGCACAACTTTCTCCGCACCATGCTCAGGCTCGGCACCGAACGCGACCAGTTGCGCGTCGTATCCGACCAGTGGGGCAGTCCAACCGATACCACATTGATTGTCCGGGGCACACTCGTCGCGCTGCGTACATGGCTCGATGCCGATGCAGCCCGCCGCACGTCTCTCGAAGGCACTTATCACCTGACCGCCAGCGGCTCAACATCCTGGCATGGGTTTGCCACGGCAATCATGGCGGGTGGCGTGCAGCATAGGCTGATCCAGCGTACTCCTGTCGTCCATGCCATACCCACCGAGGCATTCCCTACGCCAGCGCGGCGTCCGGCGTACTCCGTCCTCGACAATACTCGCTTCTCACGCACATTCGATTTTCCCTTGCCTGATTGGCAGGTCGGTCTGGATCGCACACTCAAAGCACTCACATATACACAGGACTGACGCACCATGCTCATTCCACTCATTCTAAGCGGCGGCAGCGGCACGCGGTTGTGGCCTATTTCCCGTAAGAATCTACCCAAGCAGTTCCTCGCGCTATCGTCGGATCAAACGCTTTTCCAGCAGACGGTGACACGCGCGCAGCAGTTGCCCGATGCATCCGCGCCTATTGTGGTAGCCGCCGACGAACATCGGTTCCTGGTAGCCGAACAACTCCAGGAGCTTCGCGTTGAAGGTGCCAGCATCCTGCTCGAGCCCATAGCCCGCAACACCGCCCCGGCGATCGCCGTCGGCGCGATGCAAGCCATGTCGCGCGATCCCGATGCGACCCTGCTTGTGCTCCCGGCCGATCATCTTATCGGCGACGATAATCTGTTCGCAGAAGCCGTCAGCCGTGCCCGCCCGCTGGCCGAGGACGGCTGGCTGGTCACCTTCGGCATACGACCGGATCGCCCTGAGACGGGCTTTGGCTACATCCAACGAGGCGAGACGCTTCGTCAAGATACCTTTCAGGTTCGCCGATTCGTCGAAAAGCCGAACGCCGATGTCGCCCAAAGCTACGTGGAAAGCGGCGAATTCGATTGGAATTCCGGCATGTTCCTGTTCCACGCACGCCGCTTCCTCGAAGAACTCGGTCAGTACGCACCAGAGATGTTGGCTGCCGCACAAAAAGCCTATGACAAGGCGAATGCGGACCTCGATTTCATTCGGCTCGATGCGGCATCTTTCAGCGAGTCGCCCTCCAATTCCATCGACTATGCGGTGATGGAGCGCACAACGCGCGCCGCGGTCGTCCCTGTCAGCTGCGGTTGGAGCGACATCGGGTCGTGGGATGCGCTGTGGCTGGCCGCGGACAAAGACCATCACGGTAATCGCCTTGAAGGCGACATTATTGCGCTGGACACCAGCAACTCGCTGGTCCGCTCGCATCCTCGCCATCTCGTCGCCACCATCGGGTTGGACAATGTCGTCGTCGTTACCACGCCCGATGCCACGCTTGTAGCACGACGCGATGCATCACAAGACGTCAAGAAAATCGTCGATGCGTTGAAATCTGCGGGTCGGACAGAGCACGATCTTCACCGCGTCGTACGACGCCCCTGGGGCAGTTACGATTCACTGGAGAACGGCGACCGATTCCAGGTGAAGCGTATCGTCGTAAAGTCCGGCGCGGCACTCAGCCTGCAAATGCATCATCACCGTGCAGAGCACTGGATCGTAGTGAAGGGCGTTGCGGAAGTCACCTGCGATGACAAAGTGTTCTTGCTCGCCGAGAATCAGAGCACTTACCTGCCTCTGGGCAGCAAGCACCGCCTGCGAAATCCAGGCAAGGTTCCGGTGGAGTTGATCGAGGTGCAGTCCGGCAGCTATTTGGGTGAGGACGACATCGTTCGATTCGATGACGTATACGGCAGAGCCTGATGGAAAAAAGGAGCCTTGCGGCTCCTTTTTTTTATTCCTTGATCAACCGGGACAGTTCCGCGGTTCTCTCACGCATGAGCGATTCATCGCCACGAGATTCGACATTCAGACGAAGCAACGGCTCCGTATTGGAAGCCCGAAGATTGAAGCGCCAGTTTGCAAACGTCAAGCTAAGGCCATCGACACGATCCACACGCGGATGTTCTTTGCCATAGAAATCGAGTACGCGCGCCACCGTCGCACCGGCATCCTCGACGACGAAATTGATTTCCCCGCTACATGGATAGGCCGCCATGCGCTCGGCCAACATATCCTCCAGGCTTACTCTGGTTTTCGATAGACGCTCCGCGATCAGCAACCACGGGATCATCCCCGAGTCGCAATAGGCGAACTCGCGAAAATAGTGATGTGCGCTCATCTCACCGCCATAGACGGCATCTTCCAGGCGCATCCGTTCCTTGATGAATGCATGGCCGGTCTTGCTTTCGATGGGTACACCGCCGGCAGCCGCGACCATGTCGATGGTATTCCACGTCAATCGGGGATCATGAATGATCTTTTCTCCCGCGTGCTTCTCCAGCAATTGGGCGGCAAGCAGACCCACGATGTAATAGCCCTCGATAAAATTTCCCCGTGCATCAAAAAGGAAGCACCGATCGAAATCGCCGTCCCAGGCGATGCCGAAATCAGCCCCATGCGCGATAACAGCCTGTGCAGTAGCGTCACGGTTTTCTGGTAACAGTGGGTTGGGAATACCGTTGGGGAAGCTGCCGTCCGGCTCGTGATTCACGCGTATGAACTCAAACGGCAGGTGATCGGAGAGCAGATCGATCACCGCACCCGCGCCACCGTTACCCGCGTTGGCCACGATCTTGAGCGGCCGCAGCGCGGAGGTATCGATATAACCCAGCAAGTGGTTCACATATGCCGTCTTGTCGTGATCTCGAATGATCTTTCCACGTGCCGCTTGGGAGGTTTCGAAGGCGTTTTCTTCCACCATGCGCTCGATATCGCGTAATCCCGTATCGCCACTGATGGGCCGCGCGCCCTCGCGTACGAGCTTCATCCCGTTGTAGTCGATCGGATTATGGCTCGCGGTCACCATGATTCCGCCAGCGGCGTCACGGTGAAACGTCTGGAAATACGACTCCTCGGTGCCGCAAAGACCTATATCGATGACATCTCGACCTTCATCGTTCAGGCCGCGTGCAATCGCTTGAGCGAACGAAGGACTATCGCGACGAATATCATATCCAACCACAACCTGACCCGGTTCGACCGTGCGCGCGAAAGCGCGCCCCAATCGATAGGCGATATCTTCGTTCAATTCGTCGGGGACTCGGCCGCGGATGTCATAGGCTTTGAAACACTTCATCGAAGCGTATCTCTTTGTTCGGGCCACTCATTCTGGCCGAGCGCCCCTGAATCCTCAACCGCTCCTGATAAAAGAGGATTCAAACCCGGCAAGGCGCTGCGCGCCATCACTAGGCAGCATGAAGCTCACTGGACACGCCTCCGAAGTAGGCATCCGTTACCGTCCTGGCATCACCCATCATGCGGATTTTCCCGTGCTCCAGCCAAATGACACGATTACACGTGTTCATGATGAGCTCTCGGGAATGCGACGCCAGCACGAGGATCTTGGTGGCCTCGACCATGCTGGCCAGTCGCGCTTCGGCGCGATGCTTGAATCCCTCGTCGCCCACGGAAAGCCATTCGTCCATCAACAGGATCTCAGGACGCAGGATGGTCGAAACAGCAAAAACAAGGCGCAAATGCATACCCGTCGAATAGGTGCGCAACGGCATGTCGATAAAGGCGCCGAGCTCGGAGAACTCGATAATCTCGTCTATATGCTGTTTCATGCTGGAGCGCGTGATGCCAAGTAGCGCACCGCGCGTATAAATGTTCTCCCGCCCAGTAGCTTCATGATCGATGCCCAGTGATATGTCGATAAGCGAGCCGACCTTTCCCTGAATACGCGCACTCCCCGACGAGGGTTCATAAACCCCACTGAGCATTCGCAACAAGGTGCTCTTGCCTGCTCCGTTATGACCTAGCAACCCCACCCTGTCACCATCGCGCAAGGAGAACGTCAGGTTCTCGAGTGCGCGTACCACGACACGACCTCGCTCATCCGAGCCGATCTGTCCGCCGGTTGCCATCTGGAAGATCTGCTTTTTCAGCGAGCGCCCAGTAGCGTTGTATATCGCAAATTCGACAGTCGCGTTTTCAAATTCTATGAGCGCCATAAGGTCACTTCAATCAATGCAGGGTGGTTGGATATGACATGCGTTTCCCATCGTTATAGCCAGTAAGCGATACGTCGCCGAAAGTGACCATAGAAGAGCAACGCCACTGCCCAGCCGATGGCGGCGAGTGCGCCTGACACGACCCAGCTCATCGTGCTCGGCAGGTGACCAAGCAGTGGGGCTCGAACAATTTCCAGCAAGTGATAGACCGGGTTGAAGTCCAGCACATACGCAGACACGCTCGCTGGCAGGCTTTGCGGCAACCACATGATGGGGGTCAGATAAAAGACGACTTGCAGAATGCTGCCCACCATCTGGGATAGATCTCGAAAACGAGCGCATGCCACGCCAAGGATCAGCGCGATCCACAGAAGGTTGAGAACGAGCAAGGCAAATCCGACGATGGAAACGACCATGACGGGATGGACGGATTTACGGACCGCAATAAACACGATCGGCAGTATCAACAGGTTGTGACCGAGGATGATCACGTTGCGCCATGTCATGCGAAGCACGTGAACGAACAGCGGAATCGGCAGCTGCCTGATGATCGCGTCAGAGGCAATGAAGCTGACACACCCTTCATTGATGACCGTCGATATGAAGCCCCACAAGATGATACCGATCGCCAATGAAGGCAGGAACTCTGTCATCGGGCTATGAAAGAGTGAGCCGAAGACGATGCCGATCGTCGCGATCATCACCCCCATGCTGATCGTCAGCCATAGCGGTCCAAGGGCTGACCTTCGATAGCGCTGGCGAACGTCCTGCCAACCGAGAATACCGACAAGCGGCATACGCCGCGTTGCTGCCGCGATGTCAGACATCGCAGCTACTGTTGAGTACTTGAGCATGGATTCAAGAAATCCGAAGAGAGTCGTTAACGATCCGATCTGCGTTGGACGCATTCATCGAAGTGAAATTATTGATCATGATGATGACCCTTTTGTAAAAGGATCCTTGCGTGCAACTTGCGGATCACCGGCGTCCTTCACTGTCAGGGAGTCATAAAGAGTAAAGACGTTTGACGGCATCGTGACGGAAATGCGACGGAAAAATTTTTCGAGGACAGCCTTACGCAAGCTTCGCATGGGGCTAGCCGCGATATCGGATCAATGCGTTTGATACCGACAAAATGGGGATGGCAGGCACCATGCCGCTGCTCTCCAAGCCCGCAATGGACGCTATCGCCTGGAGATGAGCAGGGGCCGGTAAAGCGGCTAGCAGGCCCGTAGAAAGCGTTGGCGCGGGGCGCCACGCAAGGAGCCGTCAAGCGTGCTCGCGCGAGCACCGAGCAGCCTGGTGCTGATGTATCGCATGGACAGGTCCTGTCGTCGCGCCTGCTTCACTACCGGCATGCCGGTCGATCGACGGACCTGCTGGAGCGCGCCATCTGGCTCGTGTTCGGGCCGCGAAAGGAGCTGAAATTCCCGCTGATTTGGCAATCAGCGGGATCAGCTATTCCACAGTCACCGACTTGGCCAGATTACGCGGTTGATCGACATCCGTACCGCGCAACACGGCCACGTGATAAGCCAGCAATTGCAACGGCACCGTGAACACAGCAGGTGCGACGAAGTCGCCACCGCCATCGAGGCGAAGCATCGCGCCACGGCTTACGCCCTCGTCCATCACGGCATGGGAATCGGCAAAGACCAGTAGCTCCCCGCCACGTGCGCGGACTTCCTGCAGATTGGACTTGAGCTTGTCGAGCAGCGGACCGCTGGGCGCCACCGCGATGACGGGCATGTCTTCGTCGACCAGGGCCAAGGGGCCGTGCTTCAGCTCGCCTGCCGGATAGGCTTCGGCGTGGATATAGGAGATTTCCTTGAGCTTGAGCGAACCCTCCAACGCCACCGGATATTGCGCACCACGGCCGAGGAACAGTGCGTGCTGGCGGTGCATCAGATGTTCGGCCAGCTCGACGATTTTCGGCTCGAGCTTCAGCGCCTCTTCGATCAGGCGGGGCAAGCGCTGCAACTGTGTGCAGAGATCGGTGTAGCGCGCGTTATCCAGACCGCGGTGGCGCGCCAGCTGCAAGGTGAGCAACGCCAATGCCGCCAGCTGCGTGGTGAACGCCTTGGTCGACGCCACGCCGATTTCCGGGCCTGCTCGCGTCATCAACTTGAGATCCGACTCGCGCACGACCGACGACTCGGGCACGTTGCAGATCGCCAATGTCCCAAGGTAGCCACGGCGGCGCGATTCACGCATTGCGGCCAACGTGTCGGCGGTTTCGCCCGATTGGGAAATAGCGACGAACAACGTGTCGTTGGAGACGACGGCTTCGCGGTAGCGGTACTCGCTGGCAACTTCGACGTTTACCGGCAGGCGGGCGTAGTCTTCGATCCAGTACTTGGCCACCATGCCGGCGTGATAGCTGGTACCGCAGGCGATGATGTGCACCGCCTTGACCTTGGCCAGCAATTCATCGCCGCCGACGCCGAAGATATTCGGCAGCACGCCATGCGGCCCGATGCGCGCTTCCAGCGTGTCGCCCACCGCGCGCGGCTGCTCGAAGATTTCCTTCTGCATGTAGTGGCGATACTCGCCGCGTTCGACAGCATCGGCTGATATCTCGCTCTCGTGCTGCGCGCGTTCGACCAGCGCACCATCGAGGCCATAGATCTGCATGCTGTCGCGGGTGATATCGACGACGTCATCTTCGTCGAGATAGACGATCTTGTTGGTGACCTGGATCAAGGCCTGCGCATCGGAACCGAGAAAGTTTTCGCCGATACCCACGCCGACCAGCAGCGGTGCGCCACGACGCGCACCGACGACGCGGCCGGGTTCATCGCGGCTGATCACGGCAATCGCGTAGGCGCCTTCCAGATTGCGCACCGTCGCGATCACGGCCTCACGCAGGCTCAAGCCATCCTTCAGGCGCGCCTCCACCAGCGCCGCCATGACTTCGGTGTCGGTCTCGGATGTGAATACATGACCGCCCTTGCGCAGCTCTTCACGCAATTGGGCATAGTTTTCGATGATGCCGTTGTGTACCAATGCAACGCGGCCGGCCACATGCGGATGTGCGTTCGCTTCGTTCGGCACGCCATGGGTGGCCCAGCGCGTATGCGCGATACCGGTACCGCCAGGGAACGGATCGGCCTGATACAGCGCCTCCATTTCGCGCACCTTGCCCTTGGCGCGGACGCGCTGAATCTGTCCGTCTTCAAGGACGGCGATGCCCGCCGAGTCATAACCACGGTATTCGAGAGCCTTCAGGCCCGCGATCAACAACGGGGCAACATCACGCTGGGCGGCGGCTGCGACGATTCCACACATGGGCAGTAATCCTTGCAATAACAGACCGCCACTTTCGCGGCGATCCATTTCAACAGACTTTCGCCACACCCAGACTAGCGCGGCACGGGGTGTTTAGTGCACCTTGCGTCGGAGATAGTTCAAAAGGTCGATGCGCGTAATCAGGCCCAGAAACTGCTCGCCATCGACCACGATCGCCACATGCCCACGCTCGAATACCGGTAGCAGCGACTCGATCGGCGAGCGCACATCGAGCATCTGCAGGTTGCTGATCATCGCAGTGGCGACTGAGTCACGGAAACGTGCTTCATCGGCATGTACATGCATCAGCACATCCGATTCGTCGAGGATGCCGACCAGACGACTGCCGTCCATCACCGGCAGCTGCGACACGTCGTAGAGCTTCATACGCGTGTATGCCGTCATCAGCAGCTCGTTCGGGCCGACCACGACGGTGTCGCGCTGCGAGAACGGGCGCAGCAACAGATCGCGCAGGTCACCATGCTGTTCGCGCTCGATAAAGCCGTTGTCGAGCATCCAGTAGTCGTTGTACATCTTCGACAGGTATTTGTTGCCGGTGTCGCAGACAAAGGTCACCACGCGCTTGGGGGTGGTCTGCTCGCGGCAATAGCGCAAGGCGGCGGCAAGCAAGGTACCGGTGGACGAGCCGCCGAGCACCCCCTCTTTCGATAGCAGCTCGCGCGCGGCCAGGAAGCTTTCCTTATCGGGGATGGCATAGGCCTTCTTGACCCGCGTGAAGTCGCTGATCGAAGGCAGGAAGTCCTCGCCGATACCTTCGACCATCCAACTACCGGATTTGGTCGAAAGCACGCCCTCGTTGATGTACTGGGCAAGAATCGAACCGACCGGATCGGCCAGCACGAAATCGGTGTTCGGCGAAGCCTCGGCAAAGAACTTGGACAGACCGCTCAGGGTGCCCGACGACCCGCAGCCGACCACGATGGCGTCGACCTTGCCATCCAGCTGCTCAAGAATTTCCGGACCGGTGCTGGCGATATGCGCGGCGGGGTTGTCGGGATTACCGAACTGATTGATGAAATAGGCACCTGGGGTTTCGCGCGCAATGCGCTCGGCCATGTCCTGGTAGTACTCGGGGTGACCCTTGGCGACGTCCGAACGGGTCAGTACCACTTCGGCGCCCATCGCCTTGAGGTTGAAGATCTTCTCGCGGCTCATCTTGTCCGGCACGACCAGGATCAGGCGATAACCCTTCTGCTGCGCCACCAGTGCCAGGCCAAGGCCCGTATTGCCCGCGGTGCCCTCGACCAGGGTCGCGCCTGGCCTGATCTTGCCGGCGCGCTCGGCGCCTTCGATCATCGACAGGCCGATGCGGTCCTTGATCGAGCCGCCGGGATTGTTGTTCTCCAGCTTCAGAAACAGCTCACACGGCCCTACGTCCAGGCGCTGCGCGCGTACCATCGGGGTACGTCCGATCAGTTCGAGGACACTTTGGTTGACCGTCATGAGGGGCTCCGTTTTGAGACTGCGCCGGACGGCAACATGGCTCGCCGGCAAGATGAGCATGATAACCCGGCATGTTTGCACCGCCATAACGACTCGGCCCCGGCAGCGCGTGCGCGCCCCGGGGCCGATGCTCGTGCGAAAACTCGCAGCGTCAGTGAGCTAGTTGCTTGGTGTCCCACATCCGTTGTAATCGTTCCTTGGCTTGTAGCTTTTCCCTTTTCATACAACGAAGCGTGATGTCGTCGATGGGAAGAACACCGATCTCGGCGTCATGCACTTTGCTGTCGAGTTCCTTGTGATGCAGGTAGAGCCGACGGAATTCGGCGTCGGCTTTCATCAAGGCTTCGACATCGTCACGCTGCTGGTTTTCGAACATAGTCCGACCTCCTCGTTAGGGGCTGCAGGCGCGTGACCGGTGCGCCTGCCAACGGTGATGTGCACGCGCGCACTCGCGCACCATCCATCCGCGACGGCGGAAGGAAGCGACGGTGTTGGGAAGAGTGAGCGCATGATTCAGGTCAGTGACCCATGGCGCGCTGATGCCCCATGGGAACTTGACCCTACTCCCGGAAAGAAGGGCATGCAAGCGCGTCCGGAAATATCTTTTGTCACACGGACTTAAAGCAAAAAGCCTGTCGAAACAGGCTTTTGCGTAACAAATCTTTTCTTCGGCCCTGCCTGAGACTGTGGGAACGGCTTTAACTGCGACCAACGGTTACATCACGGCCGATCACGATTGAAGTCGCTCCTACAAGGTAGCTATTGGGCGGTGCAGCCCGGCCTCAGTCGCCCTTGGAATTCTGCTGCTGGGCGCGCAGGGCGCGTGCGGCCTGAGCCGCCAGATCCGCTTGGCGCTTGGCTGCGTTGGCGACCTTGCTCTGGGCGGCGGCCAGCTTGCGGGCCTGTTCGGCTTCGGCCTTGGCCTGCTCGGCAGCGGCGGCCGAGGCCTCGCCCTGCTGTTGCAGGCGCGCGGCTTCTTCCTGAGCCAATTGGTACTGCAGGCGCTGGCGTTCCAGTTCGCGACGCGCTTGTTCGGCGTCGAGGCGGCTGCCCTCCAGCTGAATCTGATCGTGCTCGCGATCCAGCTCGTTGAGCCTCAGCTGTGCCACCTGGAACTGGGCCGAGGCCCGTGCCAGATCGACCTGCCGCTCGGCGATGTACAGCGCGTGGGGGCGCTCCTTCGACTTGACCTGGGACAGACGGCTGACCGCGTCACGGGCACGGGCCTGCTCGGCCTGGGCATAGCTGCCGAGGTTCGGATCGTTGGATAGCTGGTTCAGGCTGTTGCTTAGCCGGTTGACGTCCAAATCGTCTTTGGCGGCATGCGCCACACCAACGGTGGCAAGAGCCAGTACGAGGGCGCTTAGGGTGGTGGCGAGTCGGCGCTTCACAGCTGGCCTCCCTGGTGGTTCGGATCGGGCAAGGTCTGGTCCGGCAGCGTCTGGGTGCCCTGGCCCTGATCCTGCGGCGAGCTCAGCTGCGACGAGGGTGGGGCCGGCAGGTCTTCCATCGGCTGGGCCGGGGGCAGGCCGTTGCTGGACGCAGGGGCCGGCGCGGCGACAGGCGGCGGATCGTTGTCGTGAGCATGCGCCTGCTCGATCTGCTGACGCAGGTGCTCGTTGTCGTCGGATTTTTGCTGGATCTGCGCCCGGGCGGCGGCCAGACGAGCCTTGGCACGGGCCAATTCGGCATCGGCGCGGGCTTCGTCAGCCAGTTGGCCAGCCACGTCGTACTTGCGGCTGGCCATGGCCGACTGGGCCTGCTGGAACTTGCTCTGGGCAAAACCCAGGTCGACCGGCGCATAGTCGGCCGCGCCGGCATCGCGTGCCGCCTGGAGCTGCGATTGCGCCAGATTCATCGACCCATCCGGCGGCGGCACGCTTGCGCAGCCGGCCAGGGTGGCCATTACCGTGGCCAGCGCCAGGGTCGAAACCGCTGTCCGAAAGCGCCTGGAGCGCCCGTTCAGCGGGGAAAAGATGTGCACCATCACTCATTCCTCTCGGAGTGTTGCAGCGTATTGTGGGCGGGCATAATCCATGATTGCAACGCGCACTTGGGGTCGCCTACACGTAGGGCGAGCGTTGTCTTCGATGGACTTGGACGGCGCGCGGACATCACGAGTGTACATGTACGTACACCACGATTCCGAGCATCGGCCATGCGTCGAAGCGCCACGCGGTCGATTTGTTGGCTACCCTTAATAAAACGCACGGCCCGGCCGATGGATAGACCGGAGCCATGTAACGGGTCTTATAGGGGAAGAATGTGGATATCGGTTATTTCCTGAAGCTGATGGTGGACAAGGGCGCGTCGGACATGTTCCTGACGACTGGCGCCCCGGTGAACATCAAGGTCGAAGGCAAGCTCTACCCGCTAGGCAACACCGGGCTACCCAGCGGCATGGTCAAGAAGATCGCCTATTCGCTGATGGACGAAGGTCAGGTACCGCAGTTCGAGCGCGATCTCGAGCTGAATATGGCCCTGGCCGTGAAGGAGGCGGGACGCTTCCGTATCAACGTGTTCAAGCAGCGCGGCGAAGTGGGCATGGTGATCCGCGCCATCAAGAGCGAGATCCCCAGCATCGACCAGTTGCAGCTACCCGGCATCTTCCGCGACCTGATCATGGAACCGCGCGGGCTGATCCTGGTCGTCGGCGCCACCGGCTCGGGCAAGTCGACCACCCTGGCGGCGATGATCGATCAGCGCAACCAGAACTCGTCGGGCCATATCCTGACCATCGAAGACCCGATCGAGTACCTGCACCGCCACAAGCGCTCGATCGTCAACCAGCGCGAAGTCGGCCTGGACACGCACAGCTATCACGAGGCGCTGAAAAACGCGATGCGTGAGGCGCCGGACGTGATCATGATCGGCGAGATTCGCGACACCGACACCATGGAAGCGGCCATCGCGTTCTCCGAAACCGGCCATCTCTGCCTGGCGACGCTGCATTCGAACAACGCAGACCAGACGCTGGAGCGTATCCTCAATTTCTTCCCGGAATCGGCGCACAAGAACGTGCTGATGAACCTTGCGCTCAATCTGCGCGCGGTGATCAGCCAACGCCTGGTGCTGGGCAAGGACGGCCGCCGCATCCCGGCAACCGAAGTCCTGCTCAATACGCCGCTGATCCGCGACATGATCCGCCGCGGCCAGATTCACGAAGTCAAGGAAGCGATGGATCGCAGCCTGCAGGAAGGCATGCAGACCTTCGATCAATCGCTGTATCGCCTTTACAAGGAAGGCCGCATCGAACTGGAAGAGGCGCTCAACAAGGCCGATTCGCGCGACGGCCTGGCGTTGAAGGTGCGTTTGTCCGAAGGCGGCGGTGTGAACAACACCGAGCTGGTGGGCAATGATCCGTATGGGTTGGGGTTCTGATGGCTTAGGGCCCCCTCACCCCAACCCTCTCCCCCGGCAAGCCAGGGGAAAGGGTTGGGGTGAGGGGGCGCTCTGGTCAACCCGCAACAGGCGCATCCCCCTGCGCCTCAGGCTCCGCGAGCCGAAACGCATCAAGCTCCTGACAAGCAGCCTGAATGCGCTGCAACGTCGGATAGACATCCAGCGGCAGATTCCAGCGCACCGCGTTGTACAGCTGTGGAATCAGCGCCAGGTCGGCCAGTCCCGGCGTGTCGCCATGGCAAAAGCGGCCCGTATCCGGATGGTTCGCCACCATCGCCTCGAACGCCTCCAACCCCTTGGCAATCCAATGTTTCGACCATTCGCCCTTGCGGGCCTGGTCGCCGTACTGGCCCTCGAGGTACTGCAGAACGCGCAGGTTGCCGATCGGATGCACGTCGGAAGCGATCACCTGCGCCAATGCGCGCACCCGGGCGCGACCTAACGGATCAGCCGGGAGGAGTGGCGGCTCGGGGTGGGTTTCATCAATGTATTCGACGATTGCCAGCGATTGCGTCAGCACGTGATCGCCGTCAACCAGCGTAGGTACCAGCTCCTGCGGATTGAGCACACGGTAATCCGCCCGATGCTGCTCGCCCCCGTCGTTGACCAGATGTATCGGCCTGTTCCCATACTCAAGACCTTTGAGATTCAAGGCGATACGAACGCGATAAGCAGCGCTGGAACGCCAGTAACCATAGAGCGTGAGTGCGGACATGAGGGCCAAGGCTTGGGATGAGAAGAACAGGATAACCCGGCCCACGGTTTGCATCGTTCCCGGGGCGGCGGGACAATAGGCGGTTCGCGCCGCCCAGCGGTGCCGCCTGTCCTTCGAAGCCTTAAAGGGAAAGCCATCGTGTCCGTCACCCGTATGAGCGACCTGGATCTGCGCGGCAAGCGCGTATTGATCCGTGAAGATTTGAACGTGCCGATCGAGAACGGCCGCATCACGTCCACCCAGCGGCTGGAAGCCTCGCTACCCACGATCAAGGCCGCTCGCGACGCCGGCGCCAAGGTCATGGTGTTGTCTCATCTGGGCCGCCCGAAGGAAGGCAAGTTCGACGAGGAGTCGTCGCTGGCGCCGGTCGCCCAATGGCTCGGCAAGAAACTCGGCAAGGACGTTCGCCTGGTGCGCGACTATCTCGACGGCGTCGATGTCGCCGACGGTGAAGTGGTAGTGCTCGAGAATTGCCGCATGAATATCGGCGAGGGCAAGGACGACGAAGCCCTTTCGAAGAAATATGCCGCGTTGTGCGACATCTTCGTCATGGATGCCTTCGGTACCGCGCATCGCGCGCAGGCATCCACGCACGGCGTGATCAAGTTCGCTCCGATCGCCGCCGCCGGTCCGCTGCTGTCGGCCGAGCTCGATGCGCTAGGCAAGGCGCTGGAGCAGCCGGCACGCCCGCTGCTTGCCATCGTCGCCGGCTCGAAGGTATCGACCAAGCTGCAGTTGCTGGAAAACCTGATCGACAAGGTCGACCAGTTGATCGTGGGTGGCGGTATCGCCAACACGTTTATTGCCGCCAGCGGTTACGGCGTCGGCAATTCGCTGTACGAACCGGACCTGCTGGATGCGGCCAAGAAAGTCATCAACGCCGCCAAGCGCCGCAACGCGGACGTGCCGCTGCCGATCGACGTCATCGTCGCACCGGAGTTTTCCGCGCATGCTCCAGCCACAGTCAAGCCGGTCGATCAGGTCAAGGACGGCGAGATGATCCTGGATATCGGCCCGGAGACGGCCAAGCGCTACGCCGAACTGATCGCCAAGGCGGGCACGGTGGTGTGGAACGGCCCGGTCGGCGTGTTCGAGTTCGACGCCTTCGGCCACGGCACCGAAACGCTGGCGCGCGCGATTGCCGCGTCCAACGCATTCTCGATTGCCGGCGGTGGCGATACGCTCGCCGCAGTGGACAGGTACGGCATCGAAAAAGACGTGTCGTATATCTCCACCGGCGGCGGCGCCTTCCTCGAATTCCTCGAAGGTAAGGAGCTACCGGCCGTGGCCGCGCTCAAGGCTCGTGCGGCAAAGTGAGCGCAGGCAGGATGCTTTGCCTGTTCGATCTTGACGGTACGCTGATCGATTCGGAAGAAGGCATCGTCGCCTGCGTGCGACATGCCTTGATCCAGATGCATGTGTCGGTGCCCAGTGACGCGGACCTGCGCCACTGGATCGGCCCGCCGCTGCGCCATAACTTCGCGCCGCTGCTCGACCACGATGCCGAGCGCATCGAGGCAGCCGTCGAGCACTACCAGGATCGCTTTCAGACCCATGGGCACCGCGAGTATGCGGTGTATCCGGGTATCGACGCGCTGGTGCGCAAGCTGCACGCTGCTGGGCACACGCTGGTCATCGTGACCAGCAAGATCGCCCGCAACGCCGAGCCGATCATCGCCGCCCTGCCCTTTGGCCATTTGTTCGCGCGCATGTACAACCCGGACGCGCGTAGTGCGGTGAGCGAGAAGGCGTCGATGATTGCCGCCGCGCTGAGCGATTTCGCCATACCCGCAGCGCAGACCGTGATGATCGGCGATCGCAAGTTCGATATCGAAGGCGCGGTGGCGAACAAGGTGCGTGGGATTGGCGTGCTTTGGGGCTTTGGCGATCGCAACGAGCTGGAAGAAGCCGGTGCCGATGCGATTGCCGCGACGCCCGAGGCGCTGGCTGAATTGCTCGCCTAGCAACCTTGGAGAACCTCGAATAACCTCCTACTCGTCATCCCGGCGTAGGCCGGGATGACGATGGTAAAAACTGAGGTTCGAAGCAAAAAAGCCGCGGACATGCCGCGGCTTTTTTTGCATCACTGCAACATCATCAACCGATAACGCGCTTCACCGTATCGACCACATTCGGCACCGTAAAGCCGAAGTAGTCGAACAGCTTGTTTGCCGGCGCCGAGGCACCGAACGTCGTCATGCCAACCACAGCGCCGTCGAGGCCGACGTACTTGTACCAGTAGTCGGCACTGGCCGCTTCCACCGCCACGCGCGCGCGGCACCAGCCAGGCAGCACGCTTTCGCGGTATTCGGTCGGCTGCGCGTCGAACACTTCGGTACAGGGCATCGACACCACACGCACCGGCACACCTTGCTGTGCCAGCGTGCGCGAAGCTTCCATCGCCAGTTCCACTTCCGAGCCGGTGGCGATGAGGATCGCCTTGAACTTGGTGTCCTGCGGATCGGACAGTACATAGCCGCCGCGAGAGATATCGGCCACCTGCTGTGCGCTGCGCTGCTGATGCTTCAGAGTCTGGCGCGAGAAAACCAGGCAAGCCGGGTTGCCCTTGCGCTCGATCGCCACCTTCCAGGACACAGCCGATTCGACCACGTCGCAAGGACGCCACAGTTGATTGTTCGGAATCAGGCGCAGTGACGCGAGATGCTCGACCGGCTGATGCGTCGGGCCATCTTCGCCCAGGCCGATCGAATCGTGCGTATAGACGTGGATGGTGTGCGCCGGAATCAGTGCACTCATGCGCACGCCGTTGCGGGCGTAGTCGGAAAACACCAGGAAGGTGGCGTCGTACGGGATAAAACCGCCGTGCAGCGCCAGGCCATTGCCGATCGCGGTCATGCCGAATTCGCGCACGCCGTAATGGATGTAGTTGCCGTTACCTTCGCTGGAGTTGCCGACCGCCGCTTCAAGGCTGCCCTTCCACTTGGTGAGGTTGGAGCTGGCCAGGTCGGCCGAGCCGCCCAGGAGTTCGGGCAACAGCGGGCCGAACGCATCGAGCGACATCTGCGATGCCTTGCGCGAGGCCACGTCCGGACCTTCAGCCTGCATCTTGTCGACGAAGGCCTGCGACTTCTCGGCCCAGTCCTTGGGCAGTTCGCCAGCGGTGCGGCGCTTGAATTCGGCAGCGAGCTGCGGATGCGCGGCAGCGTACTTGTCGAACAGCTCGTTCCAGGCCTGCTCGGCAGCGGCACCTTCTTTCTTGTGATCCCAGGCGGCATAGATATCGGCGGGGATTTCGAACGGCGGATATTTCCAGCCGAGGTATTCGCGTGCGGCCGCAACCTCATCCTTGCCCAGTGCCGCGCCGTGGCTTTCTTCCTTGCCTTGCTTGTGCGGCGCGCCGAAGCCGATGGTGGTCTTGCAGCAGATCAGCGTGGGCTTGGCGTGCTGCGAGGTCGCCTTGGCGATCGCCTGCTTGACCGCATCGGCGTCATGACCGTCGACGTTGCGAATCACTTGCCAACCGTAGGCTTCGAAACGCTCCGGCGTATTGTCGGTAAACCAGCCCGGCACTTCCCCGTCGATCGAGATGCCATTGTCGTCGTAAATGGCGACCAGCTTGCCCAGCTCCCAGGTACCGGCAAGCGAAGCGGCTTCGTGCGACACGCCTTCCATCATGCAACCGTCGCCCATGAACACATAGGTGTGGTGGTCGACGATAGTGTGGCCGGGCTTGTTGAAGTGATTGGCGAGAATCTTCTCGGCCAGCGCAAAACCCACGGCGTTGGCAAAACCCTGACCCAGCGGACCGGTGGTGGTTTCCACGCCGGGCGTTTCGCTGGCTTCCGGATGACCGGCGGTCTTCGAATGCAGCTGACGGAACTGCTTGAGCTGCTCGATCGGCAGGTCGAAGCCGGTCAGGTGCAGCAGCGCGTACTGCAGCATCGAACCGTGCCCATTGGAGAGTACGAAGCGATCGCGGTTAGGCCATTTCGGGTTGGTCGGGTTGTAGTGCAGGAAATCCTTCCACAGGACCTCGGCAATATCGGCCATGCCCATGGGCATGCCAGGGTGGCCGGAATTGGCCTGCTCGACGGCATCCATGGCAAGGGCGCGGATGGCGTTGGCAAGTTCGCGACGAGAGGGCATCAATGTTCTCCAAAGGGGCAACGCGAAAAACGGCATTGTCGCCGATCCCACGTGAAACTGTCGCCATTTCGTCAAGACGGCGTTGCTGCGGCGCGCAAGAAATTAACTTGGCCTTAATATATTTATGCCGACTTTGAAACCCTTCAGGCATCGGCCTATCTAATAGCTCACGGTGCTGCAAACCCCTGCATGCACCACATCGGATGGCTTCCCCTGTTCACGGCCGCCCGATTGCTTTCAGAAATAAAAAAATTAGGAGTACCCCGATGAATAAGACACTATTTGCTGTGGCCATCGCGGCCGCTGGTCTCGTTGCCGTCCCCGCGGCATTCGCACAACAAGCCAGCTCCGGCTACACCCCCACCTACACTGGCCCCGAGCAGGACAACTTCCAGCCTGGCCAGGCGGTCGGTTCGGGCAACTGGTTCATTGACGCCAATGCCGGCCGCACCGGCGGCGGTAACGGCGGTTTCGGCAAGAACCTCGACACCTTCAATTTCTCCAAGGGCGAGCGCGACCGTCGCACGGGCTATGGCCTCACGGGCGGCTACCGCTGGAAGGTGGCGCAGGACTTCGGCCTGGGCGTGGAAGCGGGTTATGTCGATCTCGGCAATTTCCGCGTGAAGAACGTCTTCAACTCGCAGCCGGTCAACCAGTCGAGCAGCACCAACGCCCTGCGCGGATGGCTGGTTGGTGTGAATGGCCGCATGAACCTCATCCAGGGCTGGTACCTCAGTGCCCGTGGCGGTTATTTCCATGCGAACAACTACGATCACCAGTTCACTGCCGACGAATCGGCTGCGCTGGGCGAAACCACCGGCGGTCGCGCCGGCCGTGGCAGCTGGTACGCCGGCCTGGGCACCGGTTGGGATATCAACCAACACTGGGGTGTGGGCGTGTCTTATGACTACTTCCATGCCAACGCCGGCAAGCTGATCGACACCGCCACCGGCGAAGTCACCTCGGACCTGAAGCGTTCGACCGGCATCGTTTCGCTGTCGGGCGAGTACCGCTTCTAAGCGCTTGTTTCCAAGTGAAACCCAAGGACGGGCCGTTCGCGGCCCGTCCTTTTGTTTTTCAAAGACTTGTAGCAGGCTCATTCATGAAAGTTAATGGATTCTTAATACTGCACTGACGAGTGTTGAATTTAAGCAAGCCAGAACCATCTAAGGGTCAGCGCATCGCAATTTGCATGTGCGCGGAGGAACCGGCTTCCCCCTCTCGTGCCGGAACCCCGCCTTGGTATAACAGGAGAATCTCCATGAAAAAGACGCTGCTTGCCCTCGCTTTCGCTACCGCCGGTCTGTTGACCGTTCCTGCCTTCGCCCAAGATGCCGGTACCGGCAATGGCGGTTGGTTCGTCAACGGCAATGTCGGTCGCACCTCGATCGACAAGGGTCCCTATAACGACAGCGATACCGGTTACGCCATCAATGGCGGCTACCGTTGGGCGGTCAATCCGTCGCTCGCGCTGGGCGTTGAAGCCGGCTACAACGACCTGGGCAACATCCACGCCAAGAACATCTTCAACAGCCGTCCCGTGATTGATGGGACCAAAACGCAGCTGCACGGCTGGACTGCCGGTGTGAACGGTCATTTCAACCTGACGCCGAACTGGTATCTGAGCGCACGTGGCGGCATTTACGGCTGGAAGGGTCACGGCTTGTCCAACGACGACCTGCCGACCCGTCATAACCTCAACGACACCAGCTGGTATGCCGGTGCCGGCGTGGGCTATGACTTCACCAGCCACATGAGCGTGGGTCTGAACTACGACTACTACGATGCGAAGAAGCACAACGTGGACCTGAGCACCGACATGGTGTCGATCAGCGCCGAGTATCGTTTCTAAGCGTTGCAAGAAAAGGCAAAAAGAAAGGGCGCCGTGAGGCGCCCTTTTTTATTCTCTAACAGCGATCAACTTCAGCCGTTCCACTGTCCCAGCGCCGCCAGGCCATTTTCCTTGGCGCGCGCGTGGACGATCTTCTGGGCTTCGGCGGTGTTCGTCTTGATGTCCTTCGACCACACCTTCAACGCGGCCTGCTGCATCGCGCGACCGTAGGAGAACGACAGCGGCCAGGGGTGCGGGCCCATGCGGTTCATCGCATTGAGGTGGGCGGTGGACTGTTCGTCGGTCTGGCCGCCGGAGAGGAACACGATGCCCGGCAAGGTGGCCGGAACGGTGGTCTTGAGCACGCGAACGGTGGCCTCGGCGACTTCTTCGACTTCGGCCTGCTCATCGCAGTCCTTGCCGGCGATGACCATGCTGGTCTTCAGGATGGTGCCTTCCAGCAGCACGTTCTGCTCGTACAGGGCATTGAACAGGCTGCGCAGCACGGCTTCGTGCACTTCGTAGCTGACTTCGATGGTGTGGTCGCCGTCCATGATCACTTCGGGCTCGACCATCGGTACCAGACCGGCTTCCTGGCACAGCGCGGCGTAGCGGGCGAGCGCATGGCAATTGGCTTCGATCGCGGTCGAGCTGGGGTTGTCTTCGCTGATATTGATGACCGCGCGCCATTTGGCGAACTGGGCACCCAGCTTGGCGTATTCCTGCAGGCGCTCGCGCAGGCCGTCGAGGCCTTCGGTGACCACGTCGCCCGGGAAACCGGCCAGCGCGACCGGGCCCTTGTCGACCTTGATGCCCGGGATGATGCCGTTCTTCTTCATCACCTGGGTGAACGGCACGCCGTCCTTGGTCGACTGGCGCAAGGTTTCGTCATACAGGATGGCGCCGGAGATGTGCTCGCCCAGACCCGGCGTGGTCAGCAGGAGCTCGCGGTAGGCGCGGCGGTTTTCTTCGGTGTTGTCGATGCCAACGGCCTCGAAACGCTTCTTGATGGTGTTGGTCGATTCATCGATGGCGATGATGCCCTTGCCAGGCGCGACCATTGCCAAGGCAATGCTTTCGAGATCTTCGATGCTCATGACGACTCCGTAGAACGAGCGTGGCCCGGTAGCCACGCAACATGACGAGATGCCGGCCTTCAAAGGACCGGCAAGGCTTAAAGTGCTGGATTATAGCCCGATCGGCCCGGCCGGTCTTGGCCGGGCGCAGCAAGGGGCTCAGAGCCGGTCAGCTGGAATAGCCCGGCAGCTTGCAGGCGTCGGTGATCCGCTTGGCCTGGGCCGGGTCGGCCGGCAGGTTGAAGGAGACGACGTAGTAGGTGCTGACCGGGGTGCTGTCCTTGTTGGTCAGCGACGGACCATAGTGGAAGCGGGTCACCACGCTCTTGCCGACGGCGCCCAGGTCGCTATCGGGAACGACCTTGGCCACCTGGACGTTCATCGTGGCGCCATCCGAACCGATGCTATAGGTCACCGCCGCGCAAACCGGCTTGTCCAGATTGCGGCCGGAGTTGGGAACGTCCGCATCGACCTTGGTATTGAGCAGGATCCAGTAGTTATTAAGTGACTCCGGCGCGACCTTGTGCTCGGCTTGAGCCATCACCGGAGCAGCACAGACCAGGGCCAGGCCGAGCAGGAGGCCGCGAGCGGCCAGACGGTTTTTCTTGTGCATGACAGCGGCCTGCTAGCAGTGGAGATGCGCCGAGTGTAAGGCAGAGGCCGCCCACTCGGCGTAATCGTCACCGAACCGACCTTTACAGATCGCGCAAGCTTTCCACCATGCCTTCCGCGCCGACCGAAAGCAGCTTGACCGTATTGGTGCCACCGCCGCGACCGACATGGTCGCCATGCGTCACCACCACGCGATCGCCTTCAGCCAGCTTGCCCTGGGCGAACAGTTCCTGCACCGCCTGACGGGCCGATGCCGCCATGGTCTGGCCGGCATGGGTGAACTCGACCGGCTGCACGTCGCGCAGCATCAGCATGCGGCGACGGGCATCGGCAAACGGCGACAGCGCATAGATCGGCACAGCGCTGCGATAGCGCGACAGCCACTGCGCGGTCGCGCCCGATTCGGTCAACGCCACGATCGCGCGGCAACCAACCTCACCCGCTAACACCATCGCGGCCAACGCAATGGCCTGGTCGGTACGGTCGATGCGATGGCCGGCCGTGGCGAGATCTTCCTTCGGCTCGAACTGACGCTCGGCGCCCAGACAGATACGCCGCAAGGCAGCCACCGCCTTGTCCGGATGCGCACCGGCTGCGGATTCTTCTGACAGCATCACCGCGTCGGTGCCGTCGATCACCGCATTGGCGACGTCGAGCACTTCGGCACGCGTCGGGATTGGCGAGCGCACCATCGATTGCAACATTTGCGTTGCGGTGATGACCGCGCGATTACGCTGCACGGCTTCGCGAATGATCTTTTTCTGCAGGCCGGGCAGCTCGGCGTCGCCGATTTCCACGCCCAGGTCGCCGCGCGCCACCATCACAACGTCGGATGCGTCGATGATTTCGCCCAGCACCGGGATCGCATCGGCGCGCTCGATCTTGGCCACCAGCGCGGCATTACCGCCCGCTTCGCGCATCAGTCGACGCGCCTGCTCCATATCCGCGGCGGAGCGCACAAAGGACACGGCAAGAAAATCGGCGCCAATTTCCGCGGCGAGCTTGATGTCGGCCTTGTCCTTGTCGGACAACGCATCGACCGAGAGACCACCACCCTGGCGATTGAGGCCCTTGCGGTCGGACAGCTTGCCGCCGATCAGCACGCGACAGCGGATTTCGCTGCCGACGACCTCTTCCACGGTCATCGCCACCAGGCCATCGTCGAGCAGCAACACGTCGCCCGGGCTGACGTCCCTGGGCAAATCGTAATAGCTCACGCCGACGCGCGTGTTGTCGCCCGGCGGCGTACCGGGGCGGCAGTCGAGCACGAAGGGATCACCCTCTCGCAGTTCGACCGGACCGTTACCGAAACGCTCGACACGGATCTTGGGGCCTTGCAGGTCGGCAAGGATGCCGACTTCGCGCCCCACCGTAGCGGCAGCCTCGCGCACAGCATTCGCACGCGCACGGTGATCGTCCGGCTGGCCGTGCGAGAGATTCAGGCGAACAACGTCCACACCTTCGGTGATGATCCGTTGCAACATGCCCGGCGCGTCGGTCGCGGGGCCCAGGGTGGCGACAATTTTGGTGCGCCGCGTGAAGGTTTCATTGGTCATCCGGGGAGACTACCAGAACTTTTATGGCCGTCTAAACCTCTGCATACGAATGTATCGATGGGACCTCGTTCTTATCCCTGCCGGCGCCACCTGTCATGGGAGGCCAAACGTTGCGCTAGCATGACAGGGACGTTGTCACCCGCCCGCTCGCCTTGTGGAAGTTACTGCATGTCATGGAATCGGTTTGCCGTCGCCGCCTTAATCGTTTTTCTGACCGCAACGTCGCCCAGCCAGGCTGACCCCGCCGAGTCGACATCGACTGCCCCACCCCATAGCCCGTCGCTGAAAGACTTTGTCCGCGCGGACGAATTCACCCAGGTGCGGATTTCTCCGGACGGCAACTATGTCTCCGCCGTCATCCCGATGCCAGACAGTCCCTACGAAAATGTTCTGGCCATCATCGATACGCATACCAGCAAACTGATCTATAGCTTCCCCTCGGGCAGCCGCGACCAGATCTATCACCATTTCTGGGTAAGCAACCGACGCCTGGTCGCCAGCCTGAGCACGCGTATGGGCTTTCTCGATACGCCGGTACCCACGGGCGAGCTGATCGCCACCGACGTCGACGGCAAGCATGGCATGTACCTGTTCGGGGTCCGTGGTTCGTCAAAGAACGACGCCACGGTCAACCGGCGTGGCGGTGAGCAGCGCATAGCGGCAGCCACCGTGATCGATACGCAACTGCTCGACAACCATGACATTCTGATCGCCGCGCGCGAGTTCACCACCAGTCGCAAGGGCGCGGTGCCGACGATCGAGCGGCTCGATGTGGACACCGGCAGAAGCCGCCGCATCGACACTTCCCCGGCGGCCGACGCCTATTTCGTTGCCGATCATGCCGGCCGGGTACGCCTGGCACTGGGCAGTGGCGACTACCTGGGTCTACGCCTATGGGGTCGCGACCTGGAAAAGGACAAGAACTGGTGGCTGCTCAACGACTCGGACAAGTCGCGCATCAATATCGAGCCGATCGGCTTCAACCGCGATAACAGCCGGGTCTATGTTCGCGTGTCGCATGCCACCGGCCCGGACTCCATCGAGCTGATGGATCCGGACAACGGCAAGCGCGAACTCGTCTATCGCGGCCAGTTCGCCGATCCGGGCGAGTTGTTGCCTTCGGCCGATGGCAAGGACTACTACGCCGTCGTTACCCGGGACGGCATACCAGGCCTGCATTACATCGACGAGAACAGCCCCGAAGCGCTGATGAACAAAGCGCTGAGCGAAAAATTTCCAGGGCGCCTGGTGGCTTTCAGCAATTTCACCCGTGACGGCAAGCAGGCCATCCTCAGCGTCAGCAGCGACCTCAATCCCGGGGACTATTTCCTGTTCGATTTCGAGACGAGGAGCGCCAAGTACCTGCTGAGCCGGCGCCATTGGATCGAGGCGCCGCAGATGCGCCCGATGCAGCCGATCACGGTAGAGGCACGCGATGGGATGACGCTGCACGGTTTTCTTACCGAGCCGGCCGGCGACAAACCCCACCCGCTCATTGTCATGCCCCACGGCGGCCCGCACGGCATCGATGACGAATGGGGCTACGACGGCGAAGCCCAGCTGTTTGCCCATCACGGTTATGCCGTGTTGCAGCTCAACTACCGTGGCTCGGGTGGTTATGGGCAGGCATTCCAGCAAGCCGGCTACCGGCAGTGGGGTCAGGCCATGCAGGACGACCTGACCGACGCGACACAATGGGCGATCAAGCAAGGCTATGCCGATCCCAAACGCATCTGCATCTATGGAGCGAGCTATGGCGGCTATGCAGCCGTCGAAGCGACCGTGCGCGAGCCGTCGCTCTATCGTTGCGCCATCGGCTATGCCGGCATCTACGATCTGCGCATCCAGCTGGACAAGAGCGACACGCAGCGCTCCAACAGCGGCACCAGTTACCTCAATACGGTGCTCGGCGATGATCGCGACGACCTGTTGCGGCGCTCGCCGCTGAGCGGGGTCGATCGCATCCAGGCGGCCCTGCTACTGATCCATGGTGGAGCAGATGAGCGCGTGCCCTTCGCCAATTTCCGCGAGTTCACGCGCGCATTGGACAAGCAGCACAAACCGTACGAGTCATTGACCGAACCGGACGAGGGGCATGGCTTCTTTCTGGAGAAGCACCGTCTGGAGGCGTATCAGAAGATGCTCGACTTTCTGGACATGCATATCGGATCGAAAGAAATTTCGAGCCTACCCTGACTTATTGGATATTCGCAAAGGCTTCCGAAAAGCTAGGATGAACCAGGACCGAGGGGTCGGTTCCGCGTCGTTGTGGTAGTCGGAGGAGTCTGGGAGATCGCGTCGACAGTGCCTGAGACACGCCGACGCTACAGACACCGATTGACCGCCGACGCCTTGACGCATTGTCATGAGTCGCAACAGGGGAAGGGACAAACTATGTATGCCAGGACGCGGCTATGGGCCGTCATATTGTCGTGTGCCATCGGTAGTGCCGCAGCAGCGGATACACCGACCGCAACCACCACACAAAAGCCAATCGCTGATTTCGTAAAGCAGGCTGACTTTACCGAGGTGCAACTGTCACCCAGCGGTAAATACATAGCGACCGTGATATCGATGCCGGACAACCCGCACGAGAATGCCTTTGCCATTCTGGACGGAAAAACCGGCAGCATCATCCGGTTTATTCACTCGGGTAAAGACGCACTCATTGCAAACTACTTCTGGGCCAATGACGAGCGACTGGTCGCTTCGCTGTCTGTCAAGTTCAACAAACTGGACACGCCGTATGCAACCGGCGAGATCTTTGCCATCGATGTCGATGGGAACAAGCAACTTGACCTGTTTGGAGCCCGCAAACATCTCATTCACATGAATGACGGCGATGGCGGAAGAGCCAGGGTCATCGAGAGAAAACTGGCAACGCCTGACGAAATTCTCGTCGAAAGCGACGCTCTTCAACGCAGCGGCAATGCAGCGCCATTGATCCAGCGCGTCAATGTAGATACTGGCCAGGTGACTCAAGTTGGCAAAGCGCCTATCGAGGGGGCCAGCGTAGTCAGCGATCACGCTGGACAAGCACGCGCCGCCTTCGCCAGCGCGGATGCGTCCCACGTTTCGCTCTGGGTACGAAAAGACAACGACTCGGAATGGTCGCTTGCCAACGATCCGGCAAAAACCAATATCAACATGACTCCGGTGGGCTTCAACCGAGATAACAGCAAACTCTACGTGCTTGTCTCGGAGGGAAAGAAGGCTGACGCCATCGAATTGATGGATATGACCTCGCTCGCCCGCACCCCGGTTTACCGCGGAGAGTTTTCCGACCCGGGTGAAATGCTGCGCACGGCCGATGGCAAGGACTTCTATGCCATCGTCACGCAAGACGGGAAAAGGTCCTTGCATTTCCTCGATGAAAATAGTCAGGAGGCAAAAATCACCAAAGCCCTCCAGGCCAGCTTCCCGGGGCAGCTCGTCCTTTTCACCAGTTTCACCGACGACGGTAAACGCGCCGTGGTGTCGGTGAGCAGCGATCGCAATCCTGGTGACTTTTACATTTTCAATCTGGATACGATGCAGGCTGGCCATCTCGTGAAGGTCATGCCGCAGATCGATCCGGAGCAGATGCACGCCATGGAACCCGTGAGCCTCACCTCACGTGATGGCCTTCCATTGCATGGCTTCATTACTTTACCCAAGGGCAGCAAGCCTTACCCGCTGATCGTTTTGCCTCACGGCGGCCCACATGGCATCTCCGACGAATGGGGATACAACCGCGAAGTACAACTGTTCGCCTCGCGTGGCTACGCGGTACTGCAGATCAACTATCGGGGATCGGGCGGCTATGGCGGGTGGTTCCAGCAACTGGGGTACCGCAAATGGGGCCTCACCATGCAGGACGATCTGACCGATGCAACACATTGGGCGATCGACCAAGGCTACGCTACGCGGCAGGGCGTATGCATCTACGGCGCCAGCTACGGTGGCTATGCGGCACTGGAAGGCGTCGTACGCGAACCCGATCTCTACAAGTGCGCCATAGGTTATGCAGGCGTATATGATTTGCGTGTGCAACTTGACGATAGCGACACGCGAGAAAGCAAAGTGGGGCGCAGCTATTTGAGCCTGGCGCTGGGTGACGATCGCGACGATCTGTTGGCTCGATCACCGCTTAGCGGCGTGCCCAAGATCAAGTCCAATGTGCTGCTTCTGCATGGCGGCAAGGACCCGCGCGTTCCCATCAAGAACTTTTACGAGATGACCAAAGCGCTCGACAAGAACAACAAACACTACGAGCAACTGGTCATGCCCGACGAAGGTCACGGCTTCTTCGTGCCGGAGCACAGCCAGCAAGCCTATGAAAAAATGCTGGAGTTCCTGGATCGCAATATCGGCCACGGCCAGGCCACAACGGTAGCCAACGCCTCGCCTTGAGTTACTGCCGGTCGCGACTGAAGTCGCTCTTACAAACTGGCTGAGCATCGCTAGCTTGTAGGAGCGGCTTCAGCCGCGACCCACTATCCCGTCACGACCGAATCAATTGCTCAGCGCAATATTCAGCACTTCCGCAAGGCGCCTGCCGGCGTCGCGCAGCCGTTCCTCGGCCAGCGGCAACTCGGCTTTTACGTAAGCGTCGTCGATCTTGTGCCCCTTGGGGTAGAAGCCCGGCTGCGCCGTAGCGCGGCAGGATTCTTCCGCCCACTGGGCGAAGGAGTTGTCAAACGGCGCGATGGTTGGAGGCAGGGTCACCATGCCGCGTTTATCGAGTTCGTCGGCATAGGCTTTCCAGTCGTTGCTATGAGTGAGCAGCAGGCTCGAATCCCATACGCGATGCAGGTTGCTGCCCTTGCCGTTCATCTGCACCTGGTAGTCGTTACCGCCCTTGTCATCGCGGTAACCGGCATGCAACGGCTGATGCTCGTCGCCGATAAAGTGCACCACGAACTTCAGCGCTTCCAGACGCGTCGCGTCGGACTGTTTCTTGTCGGCCAGGATTTCGGCGTAATGATCGATGGCCGCGACGACGCAGTGGCCGTCAGGGCAGTCGCGCGGTGGCACGTAGTTGCATTTTTCGCTGGTGAAGTTGATGTAGTGCAAGCCGCGCGTGTTCTTCCACAGGTCCTGCTGATTCGCATCGTTGCGGATTTCGTCCGCCCAGCTGGAGACGTCGGCCAAGCTGGTCTTGTTCTCCAACGACAACAAATGCTCGACCTCGGCCTTGGCAGCCGGGCTCAAGTGGCGCTGGGCCAGTTCAGCGACCACGCTATGGCCGAGCGGCCCCCAAGCCTGGGCCAGGGGCGCAACGCCCAGAAAGGCAAGCACAGCAACGGCCAGGCGGCGATGAATCGTCATGAAGTCGGTTCCCCTGCGAGTGAACCTGGGATTCTGCCATAGGGTTCGACGCTTGTTTTTGCGACATCGGCCCCTGCCGGCTGGGGTCCGCCCCCGGTTCGCGCTAAAATGCCGGCTTTGGCGGCCCGAGCTGGGCCGCTTTTGCTGCCCCCATCACTGTCGGAGGACGCTGTCTCATGGCCATCAAGGTTGCCATCAATGGTTACGGTCGTATCGGCCGCAATACGCTGCGCGCGCTGTACGAATCCGGCCGCACCAACGAGTTTCAGATCGTCGCGGTCAACGATCTTGGCGACGCCGAGACCAATGCGCATCTCACCCAGTACGACACCGCCCATGGCCGCTTCCCGGGCCAGGTGTCGGTGGACGGTGGCGACCTGATCGTCAACGGCGACCGCATCAAGGTGTTGGCCGAACGCGATCCGTCCAAGCTGCCCTGGGGCGACCTGGGTGTGGACGTGGTCCTGGAGTCCACCGGCTTCTTCACCTCCAAGGCCAAGGCCAGCGCGCATATCGCCGGCGGCGCCAAGAAGGTGATCATCTCGGCCCCGGGCGACAAAGATGTGGACGGTACCTTCGTCTTCGGCGTCAACGACGACCAGCTGACCGCCAAGCACCAGGTCATCTCCAACGCCTCGTGCACCACCAACTGCCTGGCCCCGCTGGCCAAGGTACTGCACGAAAAGATCGGCATCGTGCACGGCCTGATGACGACGATTCACGCCTACACCAACGACCAGGTGCTGACCGACGTGTATCACCCGGACCTGCGCCGCGCCCGTAGCGCCACGCACAGCCAGATCCCGGCCAAGACCGGCGCCGCCGCCGCGGTCGGCCTGGTGCTGCCGCAGCTCAACGGCAAGCTGGACGGTTTCGCCATTCGCGTACCGACCATCAACGTGTCGGTCGTCGACCTGACCTTCGTTGCCGCACGTGAAACCAGCAAGGAAGAAATCGACGCCGCGATCAACGAAGCGGCCAACGGCGCGCTGAAGGGCATCCTGGCCGTCAACACCAAGCCGCTGGTATCGATCGACTTCAACCACAACCCGGCCTCCTCCACCTACGACGCGACGCAGACACGTGTCATGGGCGGTACGCTGGTGAAGGTGCTGAGCTGGTACGACAACGAGTGGGGCTTCTCCAACCGCATGTTGGATATGACCAAGGCGTTGATGGCCGCGAAGTAAGCTTTGTTCCGATAAAAAAGCCGGGCATCGCGCCCGGCTTTTTTTTGCTCTATTTTTGAGTTACTTCAATGCAGCCAGTGCCGCATCGTAGTTGGGCTCATGCGCGATCTCGCCCACCAGTTCGGTGTGCAGCACCTTGTCATGCTCGTCCAGCACGACGACCGCACGCGCTGCCAGACCGGCCAGCGGGCCGTCGGCGATGGCCACGCCGTAATCCTTCAGGAAAGCGGCACCACGCATGGTCGACAGCGTAACGACGTTCTCCAGGCCTTCGGCGCCGCAAAAGCGCGCCTGGGCGAACGGCAGATCGGCGGAGATGCACAGCACCACGGCGTTATCGAGGCTGCTGGCATCCTGGTTGAAATGACGCACCGAAGTAGCGCAGGTCGGCGTGTCGACGCTGGGGAAAATATTCAGGACTTTGCGCTTGCCGGCGAAGTCAGCCAGCGTGACATTCTTGAGATCTTTGGCGACCAGCGAGAATGCCGGTGCGGTAGCGCCGGTGGCCGGCAGGGATCCGTCGACGTGAACGGGATTGCCTTTGAGAGTGACTGTAGACATGGGGATCTCCTTACAGGACAGGGGTGGGAACGGTTGGCAAGCGATCAACGAGGCTGGTATTGCAAATACCAATCGACGAACTGGCGAACGCCCTCTTCCACCGACACCTTCGGGCGATAGCCCACGGCGTCGATCAGACTGGACACGTCCGCTTCGGTATCGGGTACGTCGCCGGCCTGTAGCGGAAGCATCTCCATCCGGGCCTTCCGCCCGAGGCACTCTTCCAGCACTTCGATATAGCGCAGCAGTTCTACCGGCCGCTCGTTACCGATGTTGTAGATACGATATGGCGCATTACTGCTGGCCGGATCGGGCGCAGCACTGTTCCAGTCCGGATCGGGACCGGGGACTTTATCCAGCGTGCGAATCACACCCTCGACGATATCGTCGATAAACGTGAAGCTGCGCTTGTGCTTGCCGTGGTTGAACACCTTGATCGGCTCGCCCGCGAGGATGGCCTTGGTAAACAGGAACAGCGCCATATCCGGGCGCCCCCAGGGACCATACACGGTGAAGAAGCGCAAGCCAGTGCTGGGGATGCGGTACAGGTGCGCGTAACTGTGCGCCATCTGCTCATTGGCTTTCTTGCTGGCGGCATACAACGTCAACGGATGTTCGGCCGACTGATGTTCCGAAAACGGCATCGTCGTATTGGCGCCGTAGACCGAACTGGTCGACGCAAACACCAGATGCTCCACGCCGTGGTGGCGGCAGCCCTCAAGCACGTGCAGAAAGCCTGTGACATTGCTGCTGATGTAGACGTGCGGATTCTGTGCCGCGTAACGCACACCGGCCTGCGCAGCCAGATGCACGACACGCTGCGGACGGTGCTCGGCAAACAGCTTCTCCATGGCCATGCGATCGGCCAGGTCGGCATGCACATGCGTATAACCGGCGCGACCCTCGAAGCGGGCCAGCCGCGCCTTCTTCAACGACACATCGTAGTAGTCGTTGAGATTGTCCAGGCCGATCACTTCGTCGCCGCGCTCGAGCAGCTTGAGCGCCACATGCGATCCGATAAAGCCGGCCGTGCCGGTGACCAGGATCTTCATCGCTTACAACCTCCCGTCCACCGCATCGCGCGGCAGCACGTATTTCACATCGTAAAGAACGGATTCGGGTTTGCCGAACGCACGGATGCCTTCGGCGCCAAGTGCAGCAAACTGCTGGTGGGCAACAGCAATGATGACCGCGTCGTACGTGTCCTGCCGAGGTGCATCCACCGGCTTTAACGCGTACTCGTGCTCGGCCTCGGCTGCATCGACCCATGGATCATGTACATCCACCTGTGCGTTGTATCCGCGCAGCGCATCGACAATATCAAGCACGCGCGTATTGCGCAGATCCGGGCAGTTTTCCTTGAACGCCAGGCCCAGCACGAGGATGCGCGCTTGTATCGGATTGATGCGTTTGCGCACCATCAGTCGAATCACCTCGTTGGCCACATGCGCACCCATGCTGTCGTTGGTGCGTCTGCCCGCGAGAATGACATCCGGGTGATGGCCGACTTCCTGCGCCTTGTGCGTGAGGTAATACGGATCAACGCTGATGCAATGACCGCCGACCAGGCCCGGCCGGAACGGCAGGAAGTTCCACTTGGTGCCGGCGGCCTGCAGCACTTCCAGCGTATCGATGCCCAGCTTGTTGAACAGAATCGCCAGGTCGTTGACCAGCGCAATATTCAAGTCACGCTGCGTGTTCTCGATCACCTTGGCCGCCTCGGCCACCTTGATGCTGCTGGCGCGATGCGTCCCGGCCGGAATCACGCTGCCATAAAGACGATCGACGAAGTCGGCGGCCTCTGCCGTCGACCCCGAAGTGACCTTGAGAATGGCTGTAAGCCGGTGTTGTTTGTCGCCTGGATTGATGCGTTCCGGGCTATAGCCGACAAAGAAATCCTGATTGAAACGCAAGCCCGACACACGCTCCAGTATCGGCACGCATACCTCTTCGGTGCAGCCGGGATAGACGGTCGATTCGTAAACCACCACGTCGCCGCATTTGAGCACACGCCCGAGGCTCTCGGTGGCGCCGGTCAGTGGACGCAGGTCAGGGCGCTTGGCGCTGTCGATGGGGGTCGGCACGGTGACGATGAACACCGTGCAGTCGCGGATATCGTCCAGCGACGCGCTGTAACCAAGCCGTCGTGCTTCGGCCAATTCCGCCGCTTCGACCTCCAACGTGTTGTCGCGACCGGCACGCAAGGCCTCTATTCGCTCCGCGCGGATATCAAAGCCGACTGTGTCGTAGCGTTTGCCAAACTCCACCGCCAACGGCAGGCCGACATAGCCCAAGCCGATGACGGCGATCCTGGCAGTTTCAAGATTGAGCATTCCCAGCTTCCGCGACGAGCGAAGCGGTAGTTTGGCATGACGGGAGGGCTAGTTGAGAGCGATCAGGAGTGAGAACCGGGTAAAGGCCACATGGCCCAGCTTTGTTCTCACTCCTGGGTACGCTTAGCTCGCCCGTGCGATCGTCTGCTCGATCGAGCCGAAGATCGACTTGCCCGTACGGTCCGTGACATCGATCTTCACCCGGTCGCCGAACGCGAGGAACGGCGTGCTCGGCTTACCGTCACGCAGGGTTTCGACCGTGCGCTGTTCGGCCAGACAGGAAGCGCCCTTGCTGGTGTCTTCGTTGGCAATCGTGCCCGAGCCCACTACCGTACCGGCCGTCAAAGGCCGTGTCTTGGCCGCATGCGCCACCAGCTGGCCGAAGTCGAACTGCATGTCGACGCCGCACTCCGCCTCGCCGAACCATTGCTCGTTGATCCACGTGCGCATCGGCAGGTGCAGTTTTTCACCCTGCCATGCGTCGCCCAGTTCGTCCGGCGTCACCAGGACGGGTGAGAGCGCCGAGCGCGGCTTGGATTGCAGAAAACCGAAACCCTTGGCCAGCTCACCTGGAATCAGCCCACGCAAGGACACGTCGTTGACCAGACCGATCAACTGGATATGCGCGGCGGCTTGCGCCGGGGTAGCTGCCATCGGGACGTCGTCGGTAACGACAATCACCTCGGCTTCCAGGTCGATGCCGTAGTCCTCGCTGGCAACCATCACCGGATCGCGCGGGCCAAGGAAGCCGGCGCTGGTCGCCTGATACATCAGCGGATCGGTATAGAAACTTTCCGGCACTTCCGCACCACGTGCGCGACGTACACGCTCCACATGCGGCAGGTAGGCGCTACCGTCGACAAACTCATAGGCGCGCGGCAACGGTGCGGCCAATGCGGTCATATCCAGCTCGAACGCATCCGCGGCCTTGCCGTCGTTGAGCTCGGCATAAAGCGCATTCAAGCGCGGCGCGCTGCTGGACCAGTCGTCCAGAGCGGCCTGCAGCGTCGATGCGATGCCCTTGGCGCGTACGGCACGAGTCAGGTCGCGGCTGACAACGATCAGGCTGCCGTCGCGGCCACCCTCTTTGAGACTACCCAATTTCATGCATGGCTCCTCAGCCGCAACCTTCTACGTAATCGACTTGTGGCGGCAGACCCACGCGCCACGCGTTGACCTTACCGCTCTTGTCCGCTTCAAACAGCAGCACCGCACCGTGGTCGCCGGGCACACGCATATCGACCGCGTCCGCATCGTACTTTTGCGGCTGCTTTTCTGCGGCCGGATAAAGCGCAGCGATCTGCTCCACGGTCATGCCGACCTTGCCGCCGCCGGGTGCCGCTTCTTTGGCCGTCCTGACATCGAAGCGCACGAACTTGTCGTCTTCGAACATGAAACCGATGTCCGGCGGCATCTGCTTGATCCAGATCGGATAGAGAACCGTGCAGGTAGAACCGGCAGCCGCGGGACCGCCTTTGAGATCGCCCCAGTTCTTGCGGAAATCCGCTTCGCTCAAGCCGAAATGCAGGTCGCCATAACCGCTGTAGCTCGCCGCCTGCGGCGGGCTGGCCAGCGTGCTCGCCGCTGCCGCGGGCTTGGCGACATCGGATGTCGGCCCGGAGGCGAGAACGGCCTGGGCATGCTGCTGTGCCGCTGCCGATGAGGCTGCCGCCGGCTGGTCCACCGGCTTGTCATGCCCGTTGCAGGCCGCAAGGCCAAGGCTCAAGAGAAGTAACGATAGTGTGCGCGTCATGCGCCAGGCTCCTTGAAATGCTTGGTGATGCCCTGCCAGCACTGATAGTAATCGCCTTGCAATTGCGGCGCTGCCAGCGCCTGCCGGGTCGGGCGGATTACTTTGCGCGTCTCGAACATGAAAGCCATCGTACCGGTCAGGTGATCGGGCTTGTCCAGCGGCGCGTTACTGGCTTTTTCGAACGTACCCGCATCCGGGCCATGGCCGCTCATGCAGTTATGCAGGCTGGCACCGCCCGGCGCGAAGCCGCCGGCCTTGGCATCGTAGACGCCCTCGATCAGGCCCATGAACTCGCTGGCGATATTGCGATGGAAATACGGCGGGCGGAAGGTATGTTCGGCCACCAGCCAGCGCGGCGGAAAGATCACGAAATCCATATTGGCCGTGCCGTGCGTATCGCTGGGTGAGGTCAGCACGGTAAAGATCGACGGATCGGGATGGTCGACACTAATCGAACCGACCGTATTGAACCGCGTCAGGTCGTACTTGTAGGGCGCGTAGTTGCCGTGCCAGGCCACCACGTCCAGCGGCGAATGATCGATGCGCGCTGACCACAGGCTGCCCTGGAATTTCGCCAGTAATTCGAAGTCGCCTTCGACGTCTTCGTAAGCTGCGTGCGGCGTGAGAAAATCGCGTGGCAGCGCCATGCTGTTGGCGCCGATCGGCCCGAGGTCGGGCAGGCGCAGCAGCGCACCGAAGTTTTCGCAGACGTAACCGCGTGCGTGGCCGTCGAGCAGCTCCACGCGAAAACGCACGCCACGCGGAATCACCGCGATCTCCAGCGGCTTGACGTCGAGCACACCCAGCTCGGTCGCCAAACGCAACCGCCCCTGCTGCGGCACGATCAATAATTCGCCATCGGCGTCGTAGAAAAAGCGGCCCTGCATCGAGCGATTGGCAGCGTAGATATGCATGCCGCAACCGGCCTGTTCGGCGGCGCTGCCGTTGCCGGCCAGGGTGATCAGACCATCGATGAAATCGGTCGGCTGCTCGGGCATCGGCCACGGGTCCCAGCGCAGCTGGTTCGGGGTGGCGGGAGCCTCATCGAAACGGTTGTGGAAGCTGGCATGGTCGCGTGCCGCAAACGGCTTGTGCATCGCCGCTGGGCGGATCCGATACAGCCAGCTGCGCCGGTTGGTCGGCCGCGGGGCGGTAAAAGCGCTGCCGGTCAATTGCTCGGCATAAAGGCCATGGGCGACTTTCTGCGGCGAATTCTGGCCTGTCGGCAAGACCCCCGCGATAGCCTCGCTGGCAAACTCGTTGCCAAACCCGGATTGATAACCTGCCTGCTCGCTCATCATCGCTTCCTTTTGAATTTGCCCGGCGGTCTTACCAGTCTGCCGCCGTTTGCTGCTACCTTCGCCATACCGCCGCAAAGACGGCGGTCTTATTCATGCATGAAGGGGAAAATCATGTCGTCTCAGTTTAATCCTCCGCCGTTTGGAAACGGCGGCGTCAGTGTTTCCGAACTCATTGACCCGTTGGCACAGGGCAAAGGCTGGATCAAATTTCTGGCCATTGTCCAGCTGGTCTTTTGCGGGCTATACGTACTGATTTCGTTCGGCCTCGGGCTGTTGGTGATGTGGCTGCCCATCTGGCTGAGCATCCTGTTGCTGCAAACGGCCAATGCGCTTGAACAGGCCCAGCAGCGCGACGATGCCATCGCCGCGAAAACGGCACTGGGCAAGCTCAGGCTCTACTTCATGATCCAGGCTATCGCCATGATCGTGGGTTTCGGCCTGGCCATTATCGGCATCATTGCGGCATTGGCTCTCGGCTTCAGCATGCACAACCTGCCGGGCGCGCACCTCCCGACCTGAAGAACGCAGGAGCGCGCCGGCATGTGCCGGTGCGCTCCTGATGTTTTAAAGCACGCCGCGCTTCATCTGATCGCGCTCGATCGACTCGAACAGCGCGGTGAAGTTGCCTTCGCCGAAACCTTCGTTGCCCTTGCGCTGGATGATCTCGAAAAAGATCGGCCCGATATTGTTCTGCGTGAAGATCTGCAGCAGTTTGCGCTGCTTGGTCTCCGGATCGGCGTCGATCAGGATCTTGTTCCTGGCCAGGCGCGGCACGTCTTCGCCATGATCGGGAATACGCATGTCGATCACGTCGAAATAGGTATCGGGCGTGTCGAGGAACTCCACGCCACGCTCGCGCATCGCTTCGACAGTGTCGTAGATATTGTCGGTAAAGCAGGCGATGTGCTGAATGCCCTCGCCCTTGTAGCTGTCGAGGTATTCATTGATCTGCGATTTCGGATCGCTCGATTCATTGAGCGGAATACGCACGATGCCGTCCGGCGCGGTCATCGCCTTGGACACCAGGCCGGTCTTGACGCCCTTGATATCGAAGTAGCGAATCTCTCGGAAGTTGAACAGTCGCTCGTAGTAGTCCGACCACTTCTGCATGTTGCCGAAATACAGGTTGTGCGTCAGGTGGTCGATGAAGGTCAGACCGAAGCCCTTCGGATGCTGGTCGACGCCCGCTATCGGCAGGTAATCGTCGCCGTAGATGCTGCCCGCATCGCCATAGCGATCGATCAGATACAGCATGCAGTCGCCGATCCCCTTCACCACCGGCGCGTTGGCCGCCTTGGTGGCTTCTTTCGCACTGATCGCCTCGCCACCGTTGCCGAGCACGGTCTGGTAGACCTCGGCACCGGGCTTCTTGAAGCGGATGGCGAAACCCGCCGCGCAGGGGCCGTGCTGACCGGCGAAGTCCGCGGCGAACGAATCGGGGTCTTCGTTGACCAGGAAATTCACGCCGCCCTGGCGATAAACGGTAATCGCCCGACTCTTATGCTTGAGTACGGCGGTAAAGCCCATGCTGCGGAACAGCTGGTGCAGCTCTTCGCCGCGACCGGCGGGGGCGGCAAATTCGACGAATTCGAAGCCGTCGATCCCCATCGGGTTCTCGAACGTGGTGACTTGCATGCCAAGATTGGGCTGCGCGCTCATGATGCTCTCCGTCGTCGGGCTGTACACGATGGCCGGCACCTTCAAGCATGCGACCATCCGGATAAGCCTCACGTTATAGTTACATTTGAAACCATTTGCAAGGACCACTGCACCAGTGCCTGACACCAAGACGCCCGACCACGCCCCCCTGGAACTGGAACGGTTCCTGCCCTACCGCCTGTCGATCCTGTCCAACACGATCAGCCAGGGGATCGCCGACGACTACCAGAAGCGTTACGACCTCAGCGTGACGGAATGGCGTGTCATGGCCGTGCTTGCCCGTTTCGACGGTCTGTCGGCACGCGAGGTGGCTGAACGCACCGCCATGGACAAGGTGGCCGTCAGCCGCGCCCTCGCCCGCCTGGTCGAGGCCGGTCGGGTCAATCGGGAAACTCACAACGGCGACAAGCGCCGCTCGGTGCTGGGTTTGTCCGAGGCCGGCTGGAAGCTCCACGACGAAGTCGCGCCGATGGCCCGTGCGCGTGAGCGTGAAGTGCTGGCCAAGCTCGACCAGGAAGAACGCGTGTGGCTGGAGCGCATTCTCGACAAGCTGTTGGACCTGCCACGCTAGACATCGCCTGTCGTGGGACAATGCGCGCAGTCAAAGCCGTGAGTCACACCGAACCATGCAAGACCTCGTCGATGGCGTAAAGCGGTTTCAGCGCGATGCATTTCCGGAGCGCTCGGCGCTATTCCGGCGCCTGGCTGCCGGCCAGAACCCGCAAGCGCTCTTTATCGCCTGCTCCGACAGCCGCGTGGTACCGGAGCTGATCACCCAATGCGAGCCGGGTGAACTGTTCGTCGTGCGCAACGCGGGAAATATCGTGCCGCCCTATGGACCCGAACCTGGTGGCGTATCGGCATCGATCGAATATGCCGTGGTCGCGCTCGGCGTCAGCGATGTGGTGATCTGCGGCCATTCCGATTGCGGCGCCATGAAGGCGATCGCCACCGATGCCGACCTGACCGCCATGCCCGCCGTGCGGCGATGGCTGCGTTATGCCGACACGGCCAAGGCGATCAACAGCGCTCACGCACATACCTCAGAGTGCGCGGCCATCCATGCGATGGTGCATGACAACGTCGTCGCTCAGCTCGTGAATATCCGCACGCATCCCTGCGTTGCGCTGGCGCTGGAACAGGGGCGGCTCAGCCTGCATGGCTGGGTGTATGACATCGAGAGCGGCGTGGTGGAAGCGTATGACGGGCAGAGCCGTCGCTTTGTTTCGTTGTCGGATCAGCCGTCGGCTTGTGCTACCGAGTAGTGCGGTTACGTTACGGGTGGTCGCGACTGAAGTCGCTCCTACAAGCTAGCTGGGCATGGCTAGTTTGTAGGAGCGACTTCAGTCGCGACCGCCCCTCATCGCTTACTTCACCCCATGCATCAACCGATTGATCAACGGCGAGATCAGCAACAAAAGCACGCCCGCACCGGCCAGCAACCAGAAGCTGAAGGTGAAACCATCCAGCGCGGAAGCGGCAGTCATGCCGGTCGCGCCACTGATATGGCCAGCCAGCAGGCCCGATAGATTGCCGCCGACAGCCAGCGACAGAAACCAGCCGCCCATTGCCAGGCCCACCAGTTTGGGTGGCGCCAGCTTGGTCACCATCGATAGGCCGATCGGCGACAGGCACAGCTCACCGACGGTCTGCAGCACATAGCAGGCGGCCAACGGCCAGAACGGAATCAGTCCCTGCGGATCGATCAGTCGCGCCAGCGCGTACACCAGCACCAGGAACCCCAGGCCGTTGAAGACCAGGCCCAGGCCGAACTTGCGCGGGATCGAAGGCTCCTTGTGCCGGCGCGCCAGCAAGGCCCAGATGATGCTCACGCCCGGTGCCAACACAATGATCGCCAGCGGACTGATCGACTGGAACCAGCCGACCGGGAACGACCAACCGCCGAACATCTTGCGATCGACCATCGTTTCGGCCAGGAAGTTGAACGACGTGCCAAGCTGGAAGTAGAACATCCAGAACAGCAGGTTGAAGGCGAAGATGATCAGCATCGCCACCACCCGCTGCACCTGCACGCGGCCCTGCCGCGCGGCCTCGCCCAGCAGCATCACCGCCACGCCGATAAACAGCAGGCCGAGCAGCCACTGCAAGCCGATCGCACCGATCTGCGCCAGCACGAAGTAGATGATTGGCACGGACAGCGCCATGCCACCGATCACCCAAAGCACGCGCTGCTTGCCCTCGGCACCCTGTGGCGGCCGGCCGACGCCGCGCAAACCGCGCCGACCGAACCAGAACCACAGAAAGCTCAACACCATGCCGGCGCCCGCGGCACCGAACACGATCCGATAATTCTCCACCAGCGGCGTACTGGTGAAATAACTGGCCATCCAGCCGGTGACCAGCGGCGCGGCAAACGCGCCCGCGTTGATTCCCATATAGAACAGCGTAAAACCGCGATCCCGCCTTTCATCGTCGGGACGATAGAGCTGCCCGACCATCGAGGAGATATTCGGTTTGAACAGCCCGTCGCCCACGATGACCATGGACAAGCCGTAAAGCATCGCGTCACGCGAGGGCAGCATGACGGTGAACAAGCCAATCGCCATCACCACGGCGCCTAGCAGGATCGATCGCTGGTAACCGATCACCTTGTCGGCGATATAGCCGCCAAAAATACCGGTCGCATAGACCAACGCGGTGTACGCGCCATAGATCTTGCTCGCCCACGCCTGCCCGGACGGATCGCCGTGGTAGAACTGCGCCACGATGTACAGCGCCAGCGCCCAGCTCACGCTGTAGATCGCGAAACGCTCCCAGAACTCGGTCATGAACAGCATCCACAAGGGACGCGGATGGCCGAGGGTATCAGGAAAATCGGGCACGCCCGGTGCCACGGCTTGACTGGCGTTGTTCATGCACCCCTTCATCGGTCGGCTGACCGTGCGCGAAAACACCGACATTTAGCCGTGACGGCGACATTCGTCAATGGCGGCGTAACTGCCGCCCCGTCCAAACTGACGCTATTTCACGCCGTGCATCAGCTTGTTGATCAGAGGCGCGATCAGGAAAAGCAGCACGCCAGCCCCCATCAGTGACCAGAAACCAAACGTGTACCCGCTCAGGGCCGACTGCGTGGTCATGCCCGTTTCGCCCGAAACATGTCCGGCGAAGATGCCCGACAGGTTGTTGCCGATGCCGGTGGAAAGGAACCAGCCACCCATGCCGAAGCCGACCAGGCGCAGCGGGGCCAGTTTGGTCACCATCGACAGGCCGATCGGCGAAAGGCACAGCTCGCCCACCGACTGGATCACATAGACCATGAAGAGCGTCCAGAACGGGATCTTGCCGTTCGCGTCGACCATGTCCGACAACGCGAGCATCAGCAACGCGAAGGCCAGCCCGTTGAAGATCAGGCCCAGACCGAACTTGCGCGGAATCGAAGGATTGCTGCGGCCCATGCGCACCCATATCACGGCCAGGATCGGCGCGATGGTGATGATCGCCAGCGAATTGACCGACTGGAACCAGGCCGTGGGGAAATTGAAGTCGCCCAACTGACGATTGACGATCTTGTCGGCGAGGAAGGTGAATGAGCTGCCGGCCTGCTCGAAGAACATCCAGAACAACACGTTGAAGGCGAAGATGATCAGCATCGCGATAACCCGATCGCGCTGCACCTTGCCTTCGCGAATGCCTTCGACCAGCAGCAACAATGACAGCACGATAAAGAGCGCACTCAGTACCCACTGCAGAAAGCCCGCGCCGGAAGCCAGCAGGAAATACATCACCGGCACCGCAGCGGCCGCGCCCAGCAATACGTACACCACGCGCATCACGCTCTCGCTGCCGGGAGGCGCCACGCCGACCGACTTGAGCCCGCGCCGGCCCACCCAGAACCAGCACAGGCTGATCAGCATGCCCACACCCGATGCGATGAATACGTACTTGTAGCTCGGCATCGCGTTGCTGCCGAACACTGCCTTGGCGAGATACTCGGTCAGCACCGGCGCGATCAGCGCGCCGAGATTGATGCCCATGTAGAAAATGGTGAAGCCACTGTCGCGCCGCTCGTCGGTGATGCCATAGAGCTTGCCGACCATGGTGGAGATGTTGGGCTTGAACAGGCCATTGCCGGCGATGATCGTGGCCAGCCCGATCTCGAATATCTGCTGATTGGGCACCGCGATCATGAACAGGCCTAGCGCCATCACCGCCGCACCGACCAGGATCGAGCGCTGATAACCCAGCACCCGATCGGCCACATAGCCACCGAAGATCGCTGCCGCATAGACCAGCGCGAGGTAGGCGCCGTAAGTTCGGCTGGCCGGCTGTTCACCGGTCGCATCGCCACCGTGGAACTGCGCCACGATGTACAGCACCAGCGCCCAGCGAATGCCGTAGAACGCGAAGCGCTCCCAGAACTCGGTCATGAACAGCATCCACAGCGGACGCGGGTGCCCCAGTGTCTTGGGAAAATCGGGCGTCGTGGCTGCGCTGGAAGTGGTTTCGGTCATGCGTTCCCTCGTTTCATCCGGTACTCGCAAGAAATTGCGATCAACTCAAGAGAAACATGTCGCTACCGGGATCGTCAATTGCCACAGAGGACAACACGCTCCCGGGCTAGACCGTGAAGGTCATAGAGGTCATGGACGACCAGACATATAGCAGGAATCCGGCAGGCCCGCGGCGACAGGTTGCTTAGAGTCGCTCATGCGACCCCTGGGCGTGCCGCATGTCAGGCGCAAGCAGGCGCTCAACCTCACTTCTGCACCCGGTGCTCTATGTCCTTGCGATATCGCCTCTTGACGCTGTCTTTGCTGTTGCTCATGCCACTTCTGGGAATAGCCCGAACGCCCGCAATACCTTGGCAGGATTGCCCGGACTACACCGATGCCTTTCCCGAACTGACCAATCGCCTGCAATGCGCCACGATCGAGGTCCCCAAGGATCACGCCGCGCCAGCTGAAGGTGTCATCAAGATCGCCCTGATGCGTGTGTCCGCTCGCGATCCGCAGAAGCGCCGCGGCGTGCTGTTCATCAATCCCGGCGGCCCGGGCATTCCCGCAGGATTTTATACGGCGTCATTGGTCGCCGATTGGGAGTGGGAAGGCAGCAGCTCGCCGGAAAAGCGTCGTATCAGCGAACAATTCGACCTTATCGGCATGACGCCGCGCGGCATCAAGGGGAGTGACGACAGTACGGCCCTGCTTTGCCAATCGGATGAATGGTTGCAGCCCTACGACAACATCACCGACAACCGCAGCCCGGCGAACATCCTGGCGCTCAACGAACATGCACAGGTGTCGGCGCGCGGCTGCCAATCGAATCCCCTGGCGCCCTATATCACCAGCGAACAAACGGCCCATGACATGGATCTCGTCCGCCAGTTGCTCGGTGAGGAGAAGATCAGCTATTGGGGGGTGTCCTATGGCACCGAGCTTGGTGCCTGGTATGGCGGCATGTTTCCTCAACATGTCGACCGAATGATTCTCGACTCCAACGTCGACTGGACTCGAGATCTTTACGAGAACGCCTTGCCCAAAGCCTCCAGCCGCCAGGAAATCTTCGAGCGATTCGTCGTCGACAAGATCCTTTCCGCACCGGAAAACTACAGCTTGGGTGCGACCGGCGATGAGATACAGCAGCGCTTCATCGCTCTGGATAGCAGATTCAGGGAAATCGTGCGCAAGTCGACCGGCTCCCCGGAGGCGATGATGGCCGCGGCGTTTTTCCAGGAACAATTCAGGCAACAGCCTCGGCTGCAGCTTGAACAGCTATTGGACACTATCCGAACGCATGACTTCAGCGCCGATCAGATGGTGGATCAGGAGGCGCGGACACTTGCCCGACTCTTCGCCCCAGGCCTGTTCACACCTCCAGAACAACCCTCGCGACTGGACATGAACAACGCCAGCTCGGTTTTGTGGACCGTTCAATGTCAAAACACTTCTCCTATTCCCTCACCGTCCGAATGGGCGCAATGGGGAACCGCTTTCGCGCATCAATTCCCTGTCGGCGGAAGCGACGAGACCTATCCGCTATGCGCCTATTGGAGGCAACTCAGTCCTCCGCGTCCGCCCATCGAGCGCCTGTCGCAGATCGAGAACCTTGTACTGATCCAGGCCGAATTCGATGCTTTTACGCCGCGGCAAGGTGCGATGAGGGCGTTTTCCCAGGTGCCCAGCGCCAGCATGATCTATGCACGAGGACTGGTAGCCCACGGCTTCGCCTACAACCTGGTATCGAGCTGTGTCAATCGAGCCGCGGGCGCATTCATGGCCGAAGGGGTCAAACCTTCACGTCTACTCGAGTGCGTTGACGCGACAGGATTCGCGCCAACGCTGATGGAATCGATGGAGGCTGATCGGGCAAACCGACGCGGCTCGTTCTGAAGCACGCCCGATACTCCAACCGGGAGCCGCGGGCTCCCGGTCTTTAGCTGCCAAGCACCGTACGCACGTCGAGCAACTCCGGGAAGAATTCCAGGTCCAAGGCCTTCTTCAGGAACGATACGCCGGACGAACCCCCGGTGCCGCGACGATGGCCGATGATGCGCTCCACGGTTTTCATATGGCGGAAACGCCAAAGCTGGAAACTTTCCTCCATGTCCACCAGCTGTTCGCACATGTGATATTCCGGCCAGCACTCGGTGCGATGCTCGTAGATATGCTTGAACACCGGCAACAGCCGTTCGTCGCGCTGATGCGGCTGCGTCACGTCCCGGCTGAGCAAGTCCGCCGGCACGTCGTGGCCGCGGCGCGCGAGATATCGCAAGAATTCGTCGTACAGGCTCGGCGCTTCAAGTACGTCGCGCAAGCTCGCTTCGGCGACCGGGTCATAGGCAAACACCTTGAGCATCTGCGCATTCTTGTTGCCGAGCAGAAATTCGATCTGCCGATACTGCAGCGACTGGAAACCGGACGAAGGGCCCAACACGTCGCGAAACTCCAGGTATTCCGACGGGGTGAGCGTCTCCAGCACCGCCCACTGCTCAAACAACTGGCGCTGCACCTGTTTCACGCGCGCCAGGATCTTCAGACAGGTATCGAGCTCATCGCGCTGCAGGCACGTGATCGCCGCCTTGAGTTCGTGAATGAGCAGTTTCATCCACAGCTCGGCCACCTGGTGCTGCACGATAAACAGCGTCTCGTCGTGATGCGGCGGATCGCTCAAGGGCCGTTGCGCGGAAAGCAGCACATCCAGGCGCAAGTAGCCGCCATAGGTGAGCCGTCCATCCAGGTCCAGTTCGATACCGGCTTCGAGATCGCGTTGGTTCGTGGTCATTCCGAATCGCTGATGGCGCAAAGTGGCGATGGTAGCGGTTCATGGGGATGGGGGTGGCCGGACGGCTGCTCAAGGACACCGGCCAGGATGAGCGAGAGCCCAACCGACGCTCCGGCTCTCCGATCGCCCATTCGAGCCGTCCGCTCGCAACTCCCTGTAATGCAAGGCTTCCGGCGGAAAAGCACGCACATTCATGCTGCACCGTACCTTGCGGCGCAACATAAGAGCCTGTTATCAAAGGCGGTCTTGGGAAAGCCTCACCCCCGCTGGAAGGGTACGAAGGCTGAGGAATCCCCGCGTGACGGCCTCACTGGATAGGCCGCGCCTCCCCACAAACTTTTTCTACCTTACCCGTTTTGGGAGCAAGTCGTGTCCATCGCAGCCAAATTCGAAATCGAATACCTGCAATACCTCGACGCCGAGGGCAAGCAGGTCCGTGACGATCTGCCGGAGTTTGCCAAAGACCTCAACCATATGGTCGAGCTCTACAAGCTGATGCTGTCCACCCGCGTGTTCGATGCCAAGTCGGTCGCCTTGCAGCGTACCGGCAAGCTCGGCACCTACGCCTCGTGTCTGGGCCACGAAGCCGCGCATGTCGGCGTCGGCAGCGCCATGAAGCCCGAAGACGTGCTGGCGCCGAGCTATCGCGAGTACGGCGCCCAGCTGTATCGCGGCGTGCAGCCGCGCGAGGTCTATATGTACTGGGGCGGCGACGAGCGCGGCAACGACTACCAGAACGAGCCGGCTCGCCACGACTTTGCCTGGTCGGTGCCGATCGCGACGCAGTGCCTGCACGCCGCTGGTTCCGCGCTGGCGTTCAAGATCCGCAACGAGAAGCGCGTGGCCGTGTGCATGATCGGCGACGGCGGTTCGTCCAAGGGCGACTTCTATGGCGCCATCAATATCACCGGCGCGCAGAACCTGCCGATGGTGGCGGTGATTGTGAATAACCAGTGGGCGATCTCGGTGCCGCGCAAGATCCAGTCCGGCGCGCCGACGCTGGCACAGAAAGGTATCGCCGCAGGCCTGTTCTCGATCCAGGTCGACGGCAACGACATCATCGCGGTGCGCAAGGCGATGGAAGACGCGCTCGATCGCGCTCGCAACGGCGAAGGCGGCAGCGTGATCGAAGCGGTCACCTATCGCCTCTCCGACCATACCACTGCCGACGACGCCCGCCGCTACCGCGGCGAGCAGGAAGTGAAAGACGCCTGGGCGAAGGAGCCGATGGTGCGCCTGCGCAACTGGCTGGTCGCCAAGGGCGTGTGGGACGACGCGAAGGAAGAAGCGTGGAAGGCCGAGTGCGACGACTGGATGGATAACGAAGTCAACGCCTACCTGGAAACCAAGACCCAGCCGGTCACCGCGATGTTCGATTACACCTTTGCCGAAGTACCCGCCGATCTCGCCAAGCAGCGCGATCTGGTTATTTCGCTCGACAAGAAGGCCCACTGAGCCATGGCACAAATCACTCTTATCGAAGCCGTCACCCAGGCACTTGCCTATGAAATGGCCCACGACGATTCCGTCGTGGTGCTGGGCGAAGACGTCGGCGTCAACGGCGGCGTGTTCCGCGCCACCCAGGGCCTGCAGGAAAAGTTCGGCGAATTGCGCGTACTCGACACGCCGCTGGACGAAACCACCATTGCCGGCGTCACCGTGGGTCTTGCCGCGCAAGGCATGAAGCCGGTCGCCGAAGCGCAGTTCGAAGGTTTCATCTATCCGATGATGGAGCAGATCGCCTGCCACGCCGCCCGCCTGCGCAACCGCACGCGCGGCCGCATCACCGTGCCGGCCGTGTGGCGCGCACCGTGGGGCGGCGGCATTCGCGCGCCGGAGCATCACTCCGAGGCGAACGAGCACCTGTTCACCAATATCCCGGGCCTGCGCGTGGTGATGCCCTCGTCGCCGGCACGTGCCTATGGCCTGCTGCTTGCCGCGATCCGCGATCCGGATCCGGTGATGTTCTTCGAGCCCAAGCGCATCTATCGCCAGTACAAGGAAGAAGTGCCGGACGACGGCGAAGCCTTGCCGCTGGACGTGTGCTTCGTGCTGCGCGACGGCACCGACGTCACCATCGTGACCTGGGGCGCGCAGGTCAAGGAAGCGCTTGAAGCCGCCGACGCACTGGCCGAGGAAGGCATCAGCGCTGAAGTGATCGACGTGGCCACGCTAACCCCGCTCGACTTCGACACCATCGCCGAATCGGTGCAGAAGACTGGCCGCTGCGTAATCGTGCACGAGGCGCCCAAGACCGCAGGCTTCGGTGCCGAGATCGCTGCGCGCCTGGCCGAGGAATGCATGTACGACCTGCTCGCGCCGGTCGAACGCGTCACCGGTTTCGACACGCACATCCCGCTGTTCCGCCTGGAGATGAAATATCTCCCGAGCACGGAGCGCGTGGTGGAAGCGGCGAAGAAAGCGCTGGCTGCTTCCTAATAGACAAACCTACGGAGCCGCGTCATCCCCGCAAAAGCGGGGACCCAGTAAAGAATGGCGTGCGAAGCACACAAAACCTTCCCGCACACTGAAAGACACTGGGCCCCGGCCTTCGCCGGGGCGACGCCCACAAGAATTCCAAGCCTGATCACGAGAAACCATCTCATGGCCGACATCAAAACCTTCTACCTCCCCGACCTCGGCGAAGGCCTTCCCGACGCAACCGTCGTCGAGTGGCACGTCAAGGTAGGCGACACCATCAAGCTCGACGCCCCGCTGGTGTCGATGGAAACGGCCAAGGCCGTGGTCGATGTGCCCTCGCCCTATACCGGCAAGGTCACCAAGCTGCACGGCGCCGCCGGCGACATCATCGAGACCGGTGCCGCACTGGCCGAGTTCGAGCCTGACCCTAACGCCAAGCAGCGTGCCGAAGCCGAGTCCACCGGCCATCATCACGGCCCGAAGAAGAGCGTCGGCAGTGCGGCGCCAGACAACAGCGCCAAGGTCGTCGCTTCCGATGAAGGTGGCGAGATTGCCCAGTCCAAGGGCGATCGCGAAGACGAAGGCACCGTGGTCGGCGCGATGGTCAGCGGCAATCATGTGCACGTCGAGCAGCTCAGCTCGGTCGGCGGCGTGAAGGCCGTGCCGGCCGTGCGCGCGCTGGCCAAGAAGCTCAAGGTCGACCTTAGCCGCGTACGCCCCACCGGCGACGGCGGCGTGGTCACCATGAAGGACGTCAAGGACGCTGCTGCCAACGGTTCGGCTCCGCTGGGCGCCGCACCTGCACGCGCCGTGCACGAAGACGCCGGCCGCCACCTGGCTCCGCGCCTGCCCGAGCCGGAACCGGCACGTGGCCCGACCTCGCTCGCAGGCAAGCCGGTACGCACCTCTTCGCCGAGCGTGCACGCCAGCGGCCAGCCGGAGCAGCTCAAGGGCGTCCGCCGCAACATGGCCCGCGTGATGGCCGATGCACATGCCCAGGTCGTGCCGACCACCCTGGTCGATGACGCCGACCTGCACGCCTGGATCGGCAAGCAGGACATCACCGCCCGCCTGATCCGCGCCATCGTCACCGCCTGCAAGAGCGTGCCGGCGCTGAACGCGTGGTTCGACGGCAAGAACCTCACCCGCACGCTGCATCCGCACGTGGACATCGGCATCGCCGTGGACACCGAGGAAGGTCTGTTCGTGCCGGCGCTGCGCAATGCCGACGTACTCGACGGTGCCGGCGTTCGCGCCGCCATCAAGCGTCTGCGCACGCAGGTCGAAGACCGTTCGATCCCGGCCTCGGAACTATCCGGCTACACCATCAGCCTGTCCAACTTCGGCATGTTCGCCGGCCGCTACGCGACGCCGGTCGTGGTGCCGCCGTGCGTGGCGATCGTGGGTGCGGGCAAGCTCAGCCACGATGTGGTGGCTGTGATGGGCGGTATCGAAGTGCATCGCCGCATGCCGATCTCGCTTACCTTCGACCATCGCGCCGCCACCGGCGGCGAAGCCGCGCGCTTCCTGAAGGCGCTGCTGGACGATCTGGCGCAGCCGAACTAAACGCTCGGCACCATCGCCTCAAGAAAAATCCCCCGGTGCGAACCGGGGGATTTTTTTATATCGACTTCGCCTTGACGCGTAACCATAGCGTCTGCAACACCAGCACTGCCGCCACGGCCACAACCGCCAAAGCCACGGTCGGCGCACCGGCCAACGCGCCGATGGATTGCTTGAGGTAAATCGCCGCCAAGGCCCATGCCGCTGCCAGTGCATAGATCACGTTGCCACCCATGCGTGCGTTGGCGATCAGCAACAACAACGCCGCCAATACCAGCAAGCCGATGCTCCACGGCAGCATGTCGTCCAGCGGCAGCAGCCGAAAGGCCACGATCACCTGGGCGGTATTGAGAAACGCCGCCAACGACACCCAGCCTGCGTGCAACGACAGCGGCAGCCAGGCGCAAAAACTCAGCGCGTCCGGCGCGGGGCGCTGCCGTGACAGCCAGTACGCCGCATAGACCAGGCAAGCCAGGCTGGCCCAGATCGCCGCCAACGCCAGCCAGAACTGCTGCTGCGAAAACACCACCATCCACACCGACGTCAATGCGAACGCGATCAGCGACGCGATACGTACGCGCAACATCGCCGAGTCGTGCCGGCGGTTACTGCATTGCCAGATCGCGAACACGATATTGAACAGGAAAATCGGACCCCAGATGGCGAACGCATAGCCAGCGGCTCCCAGCAACGTGGGGTAACTGTCGGAAATCGTGCCAATGTCCGGGCCAAATGCCCCGTGCTGGGAAAACCATGCCACCACAGGCATGCACAGTGCGGAAAGCAGGACCAGCCAGGGCATTGCCTTACTCCTTCGATATCGTTGGTTAGCGATTTGACGACGGCCACGTCGATTTCTTCACCCGACCCGGCGGACACTGCCCGGCCTGACCGGAGGAGATTCTCTTATGCACCACAGCCGATTATCTACCCTGGTGCTGGACTGCCAAGCCGGGGACCTTCAAGAAGCCGCCGAATTCTGGAGCCGCGCGCTGGGGAAGCCCATTGTCACGCTCGACCAGGATGGCGACGGCAAGTACGCCGAACTGCGGACCGCAGCCGACGAACCGATCATCTTGCTGCAAAAAGTCACCCACGAAAGCCGAGTGCATCTGGATATCGAAACCGACGATATCGAAGCGGAAGCCTCCCGGCTGGACAAGCTGGGCGCCAAACGCGTCAACCTGGTGCGCGACCGCTGGTGGGTCATGGAAGCGCCCAGCGGCCACCGCTTCTGCGTCGTCCGGCAACAGCGCGAGCCGTTCGGGCCGCATCTGAACGCATGGGATGGAACGGACGGCAATTGAATCGGGTGCGGCCAGTCCATACTTGTGACTAACCTTTTGGCGGAGAAAAGCGATGCGTATCCTGGTTGTCGGCGCGGGCGCCACCGGCGGTTACTTTGGCGGGCGCTTGCTGGAAAGCCAGCAGGACGTAACTTTTCTCGTACGTCCCGCCCGTGCCGCAAAGCTGGCCGAAACGGGTTTGACGATACGCAGCAGCACCGGCGACTTTCATCGCGACGCACCGCCGACCGTCACTGCCGCAACATTGAACGGCCATTACGACCTGATCCTGCTCAGCTGCAAAGCCTACGATCTGGATCAGGCCATCGCAGATATCGCACCGGCGGTCGGGCCGGACACGGCGATCCTGCCGCTATTGAACGGCATGCAGCACATGGATCGCCTGGATGAGCGCTTCGGTGCGGCTCGCGTGCTAGGTGGCCAATGCGTGATTGCCGCGACTGTCGATGCCGACGGCGTGGTACGCCATCTCAATACTTCGCATAGCCTCACTTACGGGGAGCGCGACGGCAGCGCATCGGCGCGCATGGCCGCCATTGCGCAAGCCATGCTGGGCGTCAAGTTCGAGGCCCGCGCCAGCAATACGATCCTGCAAGACATGTGGGACAAGTGGGTATTTCTGGCCACGCTTGCGGGAATCACCTGTCTGATGCGCGCCGCAGTAGGCGACATCATGCGTGCGCCGGGTGGACGCGAAACGACGCTGGCCTTGCTCGAGGCGTGTCGCAGCGTTGCCGAGCACGCGGGTCATGCGCCGCACGACGCCGTACTGGCCAAGGCTCGTGGCGTGTTGACGGAAGAAGGCTCGACGCTGACTGCGTCGATGCTGCGCGACCTGGAAGGTGGCAAGGCCGTGGAAGCCGATCATGTGGTGGGCGACATGCTTGCGCGCGGCGCGGGGGGCGCAGATGTCACGCCGTTGCGTACGGCTTATGCGCATTTGAAGGCGTATGAGGCGCGGAAAGAGCGGCAAGCTCAGGGCTGAGAGCGCCCCCTCACCCCAACCCTCTCCCCCGGCGAAGCCAGGGGAGAGGGAGCTTTACTGAGGCAAGTCTTCAACGCTACGAGCTTTTGCTCCAAAAACTCAACGCCGCCAAATCACCCGACGCACAAAAAACGCCAACACCAACACCGCAACACACGCCCCATAGCCATATAGCGCAGGCAACACCTGCTGCCAGATCGCTCCACTCGACGGCCCGAACTCACCAACCTGAGGCACACGCGCCGCATCAAATCCCAGCAGGGCAGAACCCACAGCCGCACCGGCCGCGAGCAACAACATCAGCCAATCGAAAGCACGACGCGCCGTGGTACGCGGCAGGCTCTTGGGATACGCCCAGTACGCCCAGCCAAGAATCAGCAGCCAGGGTGCAAGCAGAAAAATGGCGAGATAACGCATCGAACAAACCCCTGCATGGTTAGGCCCGCCAGCGCGTTACTCCTGCGCGGCGAGCTGATCCAAGGCCTCGCGCAGACGTGCCAGGGCCTCATCGCGTGCCGGTTCATCGCCGTACTCGGGCGTGTCGCCGATGTGCTCGCCGTCCACCTCCAAGGCCATGCCGCCCTGACGCACCTGCCAGACCGCCGCGGCAGCGCCAAGGCTTTTCAAGCGCTTTTGCGTCACACCGGCCGACTTCGGATCGGCAAACGAACGAGACAGCAGCAACTCTTCGCCATCGGCGGAGAACAGACGGAAACGGAAGCTACCATCGCCGTCACGAAAACTGACCAGACGCGGCAATTTGCCCTGCTTTTGCGCAGGCTTGGCCTGGTTGCCCGACTGCACCAGCGCCGCCCCCGAACGCAAGCCGATCGCGTCGCGCAGTGTTGCGATCAGCGGTGCGGCCGTGGCGCGCGCCTTGCGCGCACCATCCTGCAGAATCTCTTCGATCACTTGCGGCTTGGCGATGAGTTCGTCGTAACGCTCGCGCATCGGCGCGACATCGGCCTCGATGCGTTCGTACAACACCTGCTTGGCTTCGCCCCAGCCGATACCATCTTCCAGCGCCTTGCGGAACGCATCGGTTTCCGCCTCGCTGGCAAACGCGCGAAAGATCGTAAACAGCGACGAGCTATCCGGATCCTTCGCTTCGCCGGGCAAACGCGAATCGGTGACGATGCGCATGATCGTTTCACGCAAGTGTTTAGCACCACCGGCGAAGAGCGGAATGGTGTTGTCGTAGCTCTTGGACATCTTGCGACCGTCCAGGCCAGGCAAGGTCGCGACCTGCTCTTCGATCACTACTTCGGGCAGTACGAAGAAATCGCCGCCATAGATGTGGTTGAAACGCTGCGCGATATCGCGCGCCATTTCGATGTGCTGGATCTGATCGCGCCCCACCGGCACCTTGTTCGCATTGAACGCAAGAATGTCGGCGGCCATCAGTACCGGGTACATATACAGGCCGGCGGTCACGCCGGCGTCGGCGTCCTCGCCTGCTTCGACATTCTTGTCGATCGCAGCCTTGTACGCATGCGCGCGGTTGAGCAGGCCCTTGGAGGTAACGCAGGTCAAGAACCAGGTCAGCTCCGGAATCTCGGGGATATCCGACTGGCGATAGAACGTCACACGTTGCGGATCGAGCCCGCCGGCAAGCCAGGTTGCGGCGATTTCAAGGCGCGAACGCTCGATGCGCGCCGGATCGTCGCTCTTGATCAGGGCGTGGTAATCGGCCATGAAATAAAACGCGTCCACGTCGGCGCGCTGGCTGGCAAGGATCGCCGGGCGAATGGCACCGACATAGTTGCCAAGGTGCGGCGTACCGGTCGTGGTGATGCCAGTCAATACACGAGTCTGCATAAGGGCTGCTTCAGGATTGCGATGGGTGACGGATAAGCGTGGATTTGCCGAACAGCGATTCGACCAGATCGACGGCGAGCTTGGCGGTTTGATTGCGCTTGTCGAACGCCGGGTTCAACTCGACGATATCGAGCGAACCCAGACTTCCGCAATCGGCAATCATTTCCATGCACAACTGCGCTTCGCGGTAATTGGGACCGCCACGCACCGTGGTGCCCACGCCCGGTGCAATCGTCGGATCGAGAAAATCGACATCGAAGCTCACGTGAAGATGCGTGTTTTCGTCGATGTCCGCCAACGCCAGCTCCATCGTGCGCTTCATCCCGACTTCGTCGATATGGCGCATGTCGAAGATACCGACGTTCGCCTCGCGCACCAGCCGCTTCTCGCCTTCGTCGACCGAGCGGATGCCGATCTGGCGAAACGTCTCGGGTCGAGTCGCCGGCACGGTACCGCTCAAGGCGATCAGCTCACGCGGACCGTTGCCGCACAGGCACGCCACGGGCATGCCGTGGATATTGCCCGACGGCGTCACCTGCGCGGTGTTGAAGTCGGCATGCGCATCCAGCCACAGCACACGCAGCTGCTTGCCCTGCTCGCGGCAATGCTTGGCCACGGCACTGATCGAACCGATCGCCAGGCAATGGTCGCCGCCGAGCATGATCGGCAGGCGGCCTTCGGCCAGGGCTTCGGATACCGCCCCGAATACCGCTTCGTTCCACGCCACCACCTCGGGTAGATGGCGATAACCGTTGTGCGGCGGCTGCCACGGATTGACCGGCCCATAAAGATTGCCGCGGTCGACCACATCCAGCCCGCGCTTGATCAATCTTTCGGCCAGATTGGCCACGCGCAGCGCTTCCGGGCCCATCGAGGCGCCGCGGTGTCCGGCGCCGATATCGGTCGGTACGCCAATCAGGGAAATTGCCTGTTGCTTAACCATGCTTCACTCGTCTTCGCTATCGAATGCACCGCGCGTCGATTGCTAGCGCGCAGGTGCCGTATGCATTGGTGTTTCACGAACCAACGGCAAGGACTGTTGCTGCCAGCCCTGGATGCTGCCGTCGAGCAGGCGCACGTGGTTGTAGCCCATCGACTGCAGGAGAGCCTGTGCCTTGGCGGCGCGACGTCCGCTCTGGCAATACACGACGATATCGCTATCGCGCGATACGCCCAGGGCGCCATGCCGTGCGGCCAACTGCTCCACCGGAATATTCAGGGCGCCGTCGATATGGCCGCCGCTGTATTCGTCGGCATGACGGACATCCAGCAGCAGCGGCGCGTGGCCTGCGTGCTGACGTTCGAGGAGTTGCGCGGGTGCCAATGTGTCATCGGCAGCCCATGTGGGCATCGACAGGCCCCACGCGAAGAGGAACGCTCCGGCCGCGAGGCCTCGCCGAACCTTGTTTGCCGCTACCGACGGATTGTCCTTTATATGCATCGCTGCCGAACCTGAAACCCACCCGCGCCTTCGCGGGCTATCGTTCCAGTCTACAGGAAGCTAGCCGACGAACTGTTCGACCCAGCCGGCGGCGTCCCCTGCCGCCTCGCCATGCCGCTGCCACCAGGTATCGGCCGCTGCATAGCCGCGCTCGCGCAGTGCCTGCAGCTGGTGCAGCCGCGTATCGGTGGCCGCATGCCCCAACGCCCCCAATCCATCGTCTGGCGCGATGATCTCCAGCTGCAGCCGGCGCAAGAGGCGCTCTCGTGTGCTCGGCAGAAAACGCTGGTCGGCACGCCGACGCGAGATGGCCAGGTCGCGCAGCTCGCGCCGAAAGGCCGTGCCAAAGGCCAGCTGTGCGGAAACATCCAGAATGTCGCTCGATTGCCGCGGTATCTGCCCGAGCTGCAGGGGCTGCACCAGCACGCACAGCAGCACGTCGCCGGGATCGGTCAACAAGGGTTCGAGTGCCGGATTGCCGGCGAAACCACCATCCCAGTAGGCCTCGCCGTCGATCTCGACCGCCGGAAACCATTGCGGTAGGCATGAGGACGCTAGCAGAGCCTCGTGGCTGAGGTCGTCACCTTGAAACACGACCAAGGCGCCGTCGCGCACCCGCGTGGCGGCCACATGCAGCGCGATGGGTGAGCGGCGCAGCGCATCAATGTCGAAGAAACCTTCCACCAGCGGGCGCATCGCATTGAACGACAGCGGCGACACGCTGGGCTTGAACCAGGCCGAATCGCTCCAGGCGCGCGCACCGGCCGCCCACCAGTCGGCCATGGCATTGTGCTTGGCCACGGCCTCCCAGAATTCGGCGAGCGCTGCGCGAGCGCCCTCCGCGCCACCGCGTTGCCAGCCTTGAACCAGGGCCGCCGCATTCATCGCGCCGCTGCTGGTCCCGCTGACTGCGCTGATCTGCAAGCCCGGCACCTGCAAGACCCGATCGAGCACGCCCCAGGTGAAAGCGCCATGCGCGCCGCCGCCCTGAAGGGCGAGCTTGATGAGGAGTTCCGCAGCATTGTTGCGTTGCATCAAATGATTCTCCGCGCTGCGACCGCGGCGGTCAATGCCGCATGCCTATCCACACGCGCTGACGAGAAATGCTGTCGCCATCGATAGCGGCCAACGATCACAACATCCTGTATCGCGAACCCGTTCGCATATTCGACGCAAAGTCGCGAGCATTTCACCTCTCTGCAATAGCACCGAACTACGGTCGTCCCTCCTTTCGTTGTTGGGGAACAACCTATGTTGCGTGTACGTCAGTGGCTGTTTGCGGTCAGCTTTCTCGTGTCCGGTGCTTGCTTCGCCAGCACGGCCTGTCCCAATTTCTTCGTCAGCGGTAGCAACCCCACCCTGGATTCGTCGTTGACCACGCGAACCACCGAGGTGTGCCATACCGAGTACGTCCTGTTGGCATCGGGTGTCACCAAGGGCCCGCTGTATTCCGCGCAGCACCTGACCGCCGCACAGATTGCCGGCGCCGATTCGATCAGCCGCACCGGCTCGTTCCATCAGGAAACCGGCATCCCGGTCGCCGACCGTTCGCAGGATTCGGACTACACCAACAGCGGCTACGATCGTGGTCACATGACGCCGGCCGGCGACGAATCGACGATCGCTTCGGAGAAGGAATCGTTCTCCATGGCCAACGTCGTGCCGCAGGATCACAAGCTCAACACTGGCGAGTGGGCAAAGATCGAAGCACAGGTACGCAACCTGGCCACCCAGCTGGGCGAAGTCTATGTCGTCACCGGCCCGGCCTTCGATCCAGACAACATCCCCACCATCGGCAAGGATGCAGTTGCCGTGCCGGCCTACACCTGGAAAGCCGTATACGAGCCGGGCAAAGGCGCCGGCGCCTACCTGTGCACCAACGACGACACGATCACCTGCGACGTCGTTTCGCTCAACGACATCAAGACCATGTCCGGCGTGGACCCATTCCCGTCGCTCAGCAGCTCGATGAAGGCCAACCCGATCAGCCTGCCGCTGCCTTAAGTCTCTCGGCTTCATGGCACAAAAAAGCCCGCGCTAGCGCGGGCTTTTTCATTTACTGGTGCCGGCACCCGGATTCGAACTGGGGACCTACCGCTTACAAGGCGGTTGCTCTACCAACTGAGCTATGCCGGCATGGGCCGCGTAGTTTACAGGCTTGGAGGCCGATCAGAAACAGCCCGTGCTGTGCGAGCCCACCGTGTTGTTGCGCACGCGGCTGCGCCAGTCGAAATGCGCGTTGTCGGCCACGGCCAGATCCAGCCAGTATTCGGGGACCGTTTCGGTGCGTTCGCTCATCTGCGCGGGGAAACCGGCGGCCACGACCTCGTCGCGACGCTTGCGCGCGTTGGCCGGGTCCTTGAACAGGCCCAGCGACACGGTATTGGGCTGATCGCCCGCGCCGACCACGAAATAATCCTTGATATTGGCCGCGCTCAGGCGCCGCGCCTGCGCCAGGGCCTGGTCGCGGCTGGCGCTGGCCGGCAGATAGACCCACCAACCGCGCGATTGCGTAGTCTGTTCCTGGCGCGAGCGCATGCGTGCCGCCTGTGCGGTCAGCGCAGTTCGCGCATTGCGCAAATCCAGCGGTGTTGCAAAGGGACCGATGGCGATGCAGGTGTAGACGCGCGAACTGGAATTGCTACGCGCGTTCGTCGCGCTGGCTGGCGTGGCAGGCGACGGTGTCGAGGCCGACGTGGGCACGGGTGCGGTGGTCGCGACGATCGGTGCCGATGCGGGTGGCGCCGGGCGCTCGGAAAGCAGTTGCAGCGACGGCACGTCGGGATCTGTCGCACTGCGCACGTGCGCGTCGTCCTGACCCAGCAGGAGCCAGGCACCGACGGCGATATTGAGTGCGATCAACAGCACAAAGAGCAGACGCAGAACCATTGTCGATCCGTACCCCGTCTTGGCGAACAACTATTCTAGAGAGGCGGCATCGTAGTCGAATGTGCCTCGGCCCACACCGCCAGGCCACGCAGCACGCTGTCCTCGGTCAACTGGGTCGGCAGGGCCAGCAAGGGCTGCAGCTGCGCCGCATCGCCACCGCCGAGAATGACCCTCGGTGCGCCGCCAAGCCGGGGCGACATCCGCGCCACAAAGCGCTCGATCAACGCGACGGCAGCTTGCCAGCAGCCGGAGGCGATCGCATCGGCGGTGTTGTCGGCAACATCGAGCACGCGGCCCGGCTCAGGGTGCAAACGTGCCGTCGCACCCCACAACGATTGCTGCATCAGCTGCGGTCCCGGCGCGATCAAACCGCCCAGGTGGCGACCTTCTCCGTCGAGCGCATCGAGGGTGAGCGCCGTGCCCACTCCAACGAGGACGCAAGGCGCATCGCCGTTGTGATAGGCCGAGACCATCGCCAGGAAACGATCCACGCCCAGGCGCTCAGGCTCCACATAAGCGCTACGCACGCCGCAGGCTTCGGCCGGTGTACGCAGCCAGACGACGCTGCGCGCGCGAATGGCCTTGGCCATCGCTTCCACCCTCGCCTCTTTGGCCGCGTCGACCACGGATGCGCCGTAGATATGCGCCACGCCGTCGAGCGAACCCCATGCGGCAGCGAGCGCCGATTCGACATCGTCGTTCCACGCCACCGCGCCCTGCGCGATGTGCATGCCGCGGTCGAGCGCGGCCCATTTCAGACGGGTATTGCCCAGGTCCAGCAACAGCTTCATACGCGGCGCACCGATACGTCGGCGCTATCGACACGTCGCAGCCCCTCGCTGGTTTCAAGCAACAAGGCGCCGCGTGCATCGACGCCGGCACCGATGCCATCGAGCTCGCCCAGGGCGCCGGTGAGATGCAACGACTTGCCCAGCAGCAGATCGTAGGGCCGATAAGCTTGGGCAAAGCCGGCAAAACCGTCGCGCTCGAACTCGGCAAGACCATCGACCAGCGCGTGGATCAGGGCGGCAGCAACGCGGTTGCGATCCGGCGGCGTGCCGCCATTCAATCGGGCCAGGTCATCGCTGGGCTGGCCGGCTTGGGCACGCAACGCGTCGGTCAGCCGTAGATTGAGACCGATACCGATCACCGCCGCACAAGGCCCCTGATATTCACCACTGAGCTCGACCAGGATGCCGCCGAGCTTGCCCTGCTCGCTCAGCAGGTCATTGGGCCATTTGAGGCCTGCACCGGCCACGCCCAGGCTATCGAGCGCGCGCAGCACAACGACGCCCAGCGCCAGCGAGAGCCCGGACAGCGCCGCAAAGCCCGCATCGAACCGCTTCAGGCACGAGAGATAAAGATTCAGCCCCGGCGGCGATAGCCAACTGCGCCCGCGACGGCCACGTCCGGCGCTTTGCGTTTCGGCGAGGACAAAGCTCATATCGGGGGCATCGGCCAGGCGCCTTTGCAGCTCGGTCGAGGTGGAGTCGAGCTCCCAATGCACCTCCAGCGCACCAAGCCGGCTGGCTACCGTCCCCGGCAGCTGGCTGCGAATGGTGCGCTCGTCCAGCATCTGCAGCGGCCACGGCAGGCGGTAGCCGCTGGCGCCGCGGGCCTCGATCGGCACGCCTTTGGCGCGCAGGGTTTCGATCTGCTTCCAGATCGCGGCACGGGTAACCCCGGCCGTTTCTGCCAGGGTGGCGCCAGAGATGGCTTCGCCGGTAGCCAGGGCGGTCAATACATCGCGCGCCTGCATTAGCTAAAAACGCCTACAGAGGGGCGATACAAGCAGCGGCAGGCGTTGGAATGGGGGGATTGGGGATGCGACATGACGAGAATTCTAGCCGCAGGCGATGTCAGCGCGGCGCCCGACCGGGCACTAGCATCCCTGTGACGATTCTGCGACGATCCAGTGCTTGGGCTATGACTGAGGGGTTAGGCTCGCCATGCGTGCCAGGCACTTCCTGCCATTCATATTCGGGTGCACCTTGGCTGTCGCAGGCATTCATGCCGCGACGGCCGCAGATGTCGACACCCAGGACGCTGGAACGTTGTCGCATACCGCGACGGCGGACAGTTCGTCGCCCAAAGGCGGCAGTGCCGACCTGCTCGGCTCACGCGATTGCCCCCCAGCCTCCGGCAGCAGCTCCAGTTCAACGAACGATGCCGCTTCACACAGCGGTAGCGAGAGCAACGCGGCTCCCACTCGCCGGGCCAACATAGGCTGGCAATCGCTGCTTCCCGGCTCGATCCAGTAACTGCCGTCCGTGTTCGGCACGTGGTGGCGACAAATCACGTCGCGCTTCGCCCCTCCTCCCATTCCCGAAGCTCTCTGGCGCCACACGCTGGCGGCTTGCCCGTTGGCGCATCGCCTGGATCACTCCCGCCAGCAGGCCTTGCGCGAGCTGGCTGCCCACTTTCTCGCTCGCAAGCGCTTTCATGCCCTGGCGGGAGCCCCATTGACCGAACAGCTGCAATTGCTGATCGCGATGCAGGCTTGTGTGCCGGTATTGCAGTCCGGCCCGCGCGCACTGCGTGGCTGGCGCGAGATCCTGGTGTATCCGGGCGAATTCAAAGTACGCCGCAGCCATCACGACGAGCATAGCGGTGTGGTCAGCGAGGTCGACGACGTACTGATCGGCGAGGCCTGGGAGCACGGCCCACTAGTGCTGTCGCTGGCCGATGTGCAGTTGGACCTGGAGCAGCCGTGGGATGGCTTCAACGTCGTCGTGCATGAAATCGCCCACAAGCTGGACATGCTGGACGGCCCACCGGATGGCGTTCCGCCGCTGCCCAGGCATATCGAGCGACGCCGCTGGATCGAGGCATTCCAACGTGCGTACGACAACCTTGTCGCCGATGTCACGCGGGGACGCGACACCGTCATCGATCCGTATGCGGCCGAAAGCCCGGATGAGTATTTTGCCGTGGTGAGCGAGCTGCATTGGTCGCAGCCGGGTGTGTTGCAAAAAGCGGAACCGGCTATCGCGGAGCTGCTGGAGGCGTATTACGGCGTGTCGCCTGCGCCTATGTCGAAGCACTGAGGGCTTAAAGCCCCCCTCTCCCCAACCCTCTCCCCCGGCGAAGCCAGGGAAGAGGGAGCTAAAAGCACGCAAGATTCAAACTCGTCTCAGTGTGCCCCCTCTCCCCTGGCTTTGCCGGGGGAGAGGGTTGGGGTGAGGGGGCACAAGAGGCGATGCAAAGCGAGCCTGCTGCTCTTACCGCATCAACCCGACGGTAACCGCACCGCAAACCGCGCACCACCAAATTCCGGAGAGCGATCCACCGTCAACTCACCCTGATACGCACGCACGATGTCCTGCACGATCGACAGACCAATACCGTGGCCTTGCACGCGCTCGTCGCCGCGCACACCTCGCTGCAGCACCTTCTCAACCTTGTCCGCATCGATGCCCGGACCGTCGTCTTCGACACTCAGCCACAAGTCCGGACGCTGACGCCCGGCCTGCGGCTCAAGCTTCACCACCAGCAACACGCGATGCTGCGCCCACTTGAATGCGTTCTCGAGCAGGTTGCCCATCAGTTCGAGCAAATCACCCTGCTCGCCGTAGAACACCGCGCCTTCGTCGATATCGAACTCGCACAACACGTTCTTCGCTGCGTAGACCTTCTCCAGGCTCTGCACGAGGTCTTCGGCGTGATCGGCAATCGGCACCGCCGTAGTAGCAAACGTCTGCCGCCCGGACGTCGCCGCACGCGCCAGCTGATACGCCACCAGCTCGTCCATGCGACGTACCTGATCGAGCACATCGCCGCGAAACGGTGTGTTGTTGTCGTTGGCCAGTTCGAGCCGCGAACGAATCACCGCCAGCGGCGTCTTCAAACTGTGCGCAAGATCGGCCAGCGTGTTGCGATAACGTGTGCGTTGTTCGCGCTCGTTGTCGATAAACGCATTGATGCGCTCGGTCAGGCCGGTCAGCTCCTGCGGATACTGATTGTCGAGATGTTCCGACTCGCCGCGCTCGACACGCGTCATCTCGTTGGCCACCTTGCGCAACGGCGTCAGGCTCCAGCGCAGCAACAGCAACTGCAGCAGGATCAACATCACGCCCAACGACGACAGCCAGAACACCAGGCTGCGCCGCGTCTCGGCGTTCTGGCCTTCGACCACATCCTCGGTCTGCGCGATCATCACAGTCAGCGGCACCGACTTGTGATCGGACAGATCCCAGCTCACGCCATAGCTGTAGTAGTACAGGCGCCCCATGCGCGTATCGATCGGGCCGAACTCGCTCTCGCCGGGCTGCAGCATCTTGAGAAAACTGAAGTCGCGGCCCAACGCCGAGGGCGATTCCAGCTTGGTGTTGTTGTCGCCGATCACCACGGCATACAGCCCGGAACCCGGGCGCGAGAAGCTCTGATCCGGCGGCGTATCGGGCAGGAAGACCTTACCCGAGCGGGTCACTTCCAGACCGGCCAGATACGCGGTGACGAAATTTTCCAGACGCTCCTGCTGATCCTTCAACGCGCTGTCGGCATTGGTGCGCGACAGGGTCAAGCCGACCACGCCTAGAAAGGCTGCCAGCACCAGTCCAGTGGCCAGTGCCGCGCGCGCCGACAGCGAAAACGGTCGGCGCGGCGGCACGGGATCATTCGTCGTCGCTTTCGCTGCGGGGGATGGCAAATCGGTATCCGCGTCCACGTACTGTCTCGATGGGCTTCAAGGTGCCTTCCGGGTCCAGCTTACGGCGCAGTCGGCCGATGAAAACTTCCAGTACGTTGGAGTCGCGATCGAAATCCTGCTGATAAATATGCTCGGTGAGATCGGCCTTGGAAACCAGCTCGCCCGCGTGCAGCATCAGATATTCGAGCACCTTGTACTCGTAGCTGGTCAGGTCGACCAGCTTGCCTTCCACCGACACCGTTTGCGCAGTGGTGTCCAGCTTGATCGGACCGCAGGCCAGGATCGGCTTGGACCAGCCACTGGCGCGGCGCACCAGCGCGTTGATACGCGCCAGCAGCTCCTCGACGTGGAACGGCTTGACCAGGTAGTCGTCGGCGCCGTGCTTCAGGCCTTCGACCTTGTCCTGCCAGCTGCCGCGGGCGGTAAGGATCAGGATCGGGTAACGCTGGCCTGCTTCGCGCAACGCCCGTACCAGATCCATGCCCGACATCTTGGGCAGGCCTAAGTCGATGATCGCCAGGTCGAACGGCACCTCGCGGCCGAGGTACATGCCCTCTTCGCCGTCCTGAGCGGCATCGACGGCAAAGCCGTCGCGCTTGAGGCGTGCGGCGAGCGTCTCGCGCAACGGCGCCTCGTCCTCCACCAAAAGGATGCGCATCAGTGTTTCTCCTTATTGCCATCGCCCGTAGGGGCTGGGTTTTTGGTTGAATCGGCTTCGGCCGGTGTCGGGGACTTGGCCGCATCCGTGTAGATGGAGACCACGCGGATATGGCCGTTGGGGGTGAGGACCCGAATACGGTGCTCGAACGCGCCGCGTCCGCGCCGCATCGTGCCGATGGTATTGGCCGACAGCACCTTGCCGCCGGTCTGTTGTTGTACCTGGCTGATCGCCTGCTCGAGCGTCGTCGCCGGCTCGGCACTCTGCGCGGCCACCGCCGACCCACTCCCAAGCAAAAGCAGCCCCAACAAGAGCCAGGGCAGCTTAACGGAGGATGGCGGGCGGTTCGAAACGACGATCATGGGGCACATGGTCGTTCAGCTTGGGCAATGCGGGCTGAATAAAATGTCTAAATCATGTTGGTCAGTTACGCAGCAGCCAGCCGCGGCCCCATCGCCTGCTCAATAAGTGACCAGCCGGCGCCCGGTAAATGCGCGCCCTCGCTCAATATTCGGCGAAAACCACGAGCGCCCGGCTCGCCCTGGAACAGCCCCAGGACATGCCGGGTGATGTGCTTGAGCGCCGTGCCACGGGCGAGTTCGGCCTCCACATAGGGCTGCATCCGCCGCAGGACGTCAGCCCGCTCGGGCATCGGCTCGCCGTAAAGCGCGGCTTCGACCTTCGCCAGCACATAGGGATCGTGATACGCCGCACGGCCCAGCATCACGCCATCCACCTGACCCAGATGGGCCTGCACCGCCTCAGCCGTGGTGATGCCGCCGTTGATAACGACCACCAGCTGGGGGAATTCCCGCTTGAGCCGGTAGACGCGTTCGTAGTCGAGCGGCGGAATCTCGCGATTCTCCTTCGGACTCAAGCCCTGCAGCCACGCCTTGCGCGCATGCACCACCAGAATCTCGACCCCTGCGGCCAGCATGGTCTCGGTAAAGTGCTGCAAATCGGCGTATTCGTCCTGATCGTCCACGCCGATACGGCATTTCACCGTCACGGGCACATCCACCGCATCGCGCATCGCCTTGACGCAATCGCCGACCAGCGCCGGCTCGCGCATCAGGCAGGCGCCAAATTTGCCCGATTGCACGCGATCGGAGGGGCAGCCGACATTGAGATTGATCTCGTCGTAGCCAGCCTCGGCGCCGAAGCGTGCCGCGATCGCCAGCTCCTGCGGGTCGCTGCCACCCAGTTGCAAGGCCACCGGATGCTCCTGCTGGCTGTGTTCCAGCAGCCGCAGTTGCTTTCCACGCACCAGGGCCGCGCTGGTCACCATCTCGGTGTAGAGACGGGCATGCGGCGACAGCAGCCGGTGGAAATACCGGCAGTGGCGGTCAGTCCAGTCCATCATGGGGGCGACGGAGAGCTGGAAGTCGGTGGGGGCGAGGTTTTGCATGGGCGGTATTGTAGCTGGAGGCTTTTGTGCTGGCCTGCGGCACTATTCGCAACCGCGACTGACCCCAGGACCGGCATCACGAGGCTTGAAAATGCCCTCTGACCCGTTTTTCTACACTGATCTCTATGCGCCTGGCGCACTGCAAAAAGACGTCGATGCGCGCGTTAATCAGGGGGCCGATACATCAACCGCTGTTTGGTGCAGGAGCAACGGATGCTAAAGCTGTATTACCAAGTCCTGTTGGGTACCGCGCTATCTTTTGCAGCGACAGTCGGTTGTGTGGCGGCGAACTCCAGAGAAAAAGAGCATGACACCACCGTGTGTGAGCTGTATAGCCATCTAACCTCGCCGCTACCGGGCCGAGTACACCTAAAAGCCATCGTCTATCGGGGACCTCGGCACGGCGCCGTGCTGACAGATCCGCAATGTCCTGGCAAAGCGATTGGGCTTCGCCTCTCTGATAGCGTGTCCCCTGAAACTTCAGTGGCCAAATTCAACACCGCCCTGACAGGTGATGTGATGGACTTGTCGCTTCGTGTCTTCGATGTAGAAGCCTCCGGCATATTGAAGGCCTCGGGCCCATCAAGGCCCGAGGCGTTCTTGCTGATCGATCACGTCGAGCGCTTCAAGAAGCACGAGGCCGCCTCTTCCTCTCCGTAAGCCACTCGTCCTCGCGCTACAGCTTACCTGTAGCGCGATTTTCATCGTCTTGGCGCAGGCGGGAGTTACTTAGCTGCTCGAATGTCGGAAAAAATCAAGATGCTGGAGCATTCACTGCCAGCCTACTTGGTTGAAAATCGCGCGACTTATAGCGTTATGAGTGCCGGCGTGCACAACCTGACCGCGGGTAAAGGGGACGGGTAAAGGGGACGGGGGTAGTTAAATGGTACGGTCGGTACATCACAGTTAGTTACTTCGCCAATGCCCAAGCTTCGGCTCAGCCGGGCGCTATTTGTTGGTCCCGTTTTGGTATCGCTGCCGGACTGTCAGACTACGCCACTGAACAAACCTTACTAAATGTGAGTAACCCTTGTGACCGCAAATAAACTACGACTTGATCGACGGTTCTGGAAGGTATTCCTAGTTACGCTTATTCAGGTGCTTCTATTGCTCACCGTCATACTGATCCTCATGCGTTTTTTCTTGGGGCCAGGTCCAGGAAAGCAGTTTCTGATCGGATTTGTCCCACTTGGATGCGTCGCATTGGGATACGTCATCGTCAGGAATAAATTGCGGCAACCATAGTTGCCCCTGTCATGAAAGATTCCCGGCTCGTGAAGGGCGCCGCAAAAAAGCCCCGGCGTTGCCGGGGCTGATGTTTAGGGATTACGTTTCAACCGTCGTCGAATCGCTAGGCACCACATCCCTGTTCGTTCGTCATCCTATCGCCAGGAAGCCAGTCGCGATACTTGGGGACGTTGCGTTTAATCTGTGGCTCAACAATGTATTGAGAAATGCAGACATCTAATTGGTGTCGGAGATCGATCGTCAGCCTTTCTGAAATGTAACGCAGAGTGCTTGATATCACACGGGGCGCAAGAGTCTATGAATATTGATGAAATCTCAGCGAAGCTTGTTATGGAGCGAGTCGTTAATGCGATGGATTTGCTCAATCAGTCGGCCGGAACCATACGAGAGCAGTGTGATGGGGATACTTTCTCCGACTACCAGTTGAAGGTCGCTATCTTGATATCAAATATTGAGGATGAGCTGCTCAAGCCAATATATCGACAGTACCTTCATCTGCGGCCTTACTAGGTCGTAGTGTGGGTAGTTACACTTTCCCGGTCAGTACTGCGATCAAGAAAGATGCTGCAAAAAAGCCCCGGCATTGCCGTGGCTGATGGGAGGGATTGTGCTTCAACCGTCGTCGCGAGATAAGGAGACGGGGCAGTTAAATGAAACGGCTACACCGGTAAGACCCCACGTCTTCTCGACTCATATCCAGTTATCCTGAAGCTCCCCCGACATGGAGACTTTCCATGGCCAAGCTTGTCTTCGGATTGAACCAGTCGCTCGATGGCTACATCGATCACCAGAAATTTGCGCCTCCCGCAGCGCTTTTCCGTTACTTCATAGAACAAGTGCGCGCCCTGACGGGCATGCTGTACGGTCGTGGCATGTACGAGGTCATGCGTTATTGGGACGATGACCTTCCGGATTGGGACGAAGGGGATCACGAGTACGCCGCGGTGTGGCGAAGCAAACCGAAGTGGGTTGTGTCGCGCTCGCTGAAGTCAGTCGGTCCGAACGCAACGCTTATCGCAGATGATGTCGAGGCGGCGATAAGGGGGCTAAAGTCCGAGCTCGCCGGAGAGATCTACGTTGCCGGGCCAAATCTCGCGCAAAGTCTGACCGAGCTTGGTCTCATCGATGAGTATCAAATCTATCTCCACCCCGTCGTGCTTGGTCAAGGCAAACCATTCTTCGCAGGCCCTCGGCCACCGCTTCGCCTCGTGGCGACCGATTTGCTTGTCGAGAGCGTAATTAAATTGACGTACGTTCCCGCTTAATGGCGCGATGCGGACGACCCCGCCGCGTCAGGTGCAATTGGTAGCAAATTAATGGCCTGCCACAAGGGCGATGCACGCACTCAGTAATCGCGAATATCCAGCGCAACAAAGCAACGCGCGCTGTATCCCTGCTCCGTCGACGGCCAAGCCAGCTGACTCAGCAGGCGATCACCGCCCGGCCACGGCTGATTATCCAGCAACGCTTCGGTAACCACCGAGCCGTCATCGGCGCGACGATGGAACAGGCGGATCCAATGCAGCTCGCCGCTCAATGATTCGTTGCGCAGCGCATCCTGCAAACCCGACAACAAGCCTTCGGGTGCGGCCACATGGTCACGGCTGAAGGTCAGCGGGCCGACGAACACATCCCAGCTCCGCAGCCCCAGGTCCCAGCTTTGCAGTTGAATACGCCGATCGTCGGTGACGTACCAGCAAGCAGCCAAGAGCACGTACAAGGCATTGCGCTCGAATGCTTTCAGCGCATCGCGTACACCAGCGTCGCCGCCGCCATGGCCGGCAAAGCTTTCCTCGATGTGCCGCTCTTCGCTGAGTACGATATCCACATCCAATCGGCCCGGCGCACCTTCCGTACCCTCATGCCAGCTGGCGCGCACAGCGGGAAAATCGCCGTCGGTGACGAGCCAGTCTTCGTCGGGCTCCAGCTCCACGTCATGGCGCTCGAACAAACGAACCAGGTCAGCTTGCAAGGTGTTGCCGTTCATCGGGGGAATTCCTGGGTAGTAAACCGCGATAGCCTCTCATAAATGCTTTGCCGCTCCCAGCCTATGAGCTGGAACCGAATCGCTCAGTTTTTTTGTTCTTCCCCATTCATGGCTTCGGCGATTTCGATGGATATATCGCGGTGCAATGGGGCTGGCCGCGAAAAGTGAGCATTCGAATCTCAGCCAAAATAGGCCCGCGCACGATCGGCCAAGCCTTTCAGCTGACCCGCCTCCAATGCCATCGACGTTTCTACCAGCCAGTTGCTACCGGCCTCCACGTCTCGAAGCCGAATAAACAGCCGGATATGCCCCGATGCATCAGAAGTAGCCTCAAGTCGCAGATGACCCTCCAACGATTCATGATCCTTTTCACCGCTCCAACCTTGCCAGTTGACAGCAAGATCAGCAAAGAAGTCAGCCCATTGGCCTAGTTGGATGTCGTAGACACGAACGGCTGCACTAAGGGGGATTGAGACCAACCGAATCACAAAGAAACATCCGTCACGCCCAGTCAAACCACAGGGAACCTCTCCTTCGAATTGGAGCACCGTGCTGCTGTCGACGTCCTTGATGGCAAACTCAATCATTCAGTACGCTCCATCCCTTTCCCGTATGTAACTCCCAGCGTAGATAGCGGCAAACGTCGCATTTTTCTCATTCATGAATGATCGCCGTTCATGACGGGGTTTTAGATAGGCCAAGCGCCATGTAGCTACTTGAATCGCCCAAAATCCACCGCCTCTTTGACGAACTCGCCCGATGCAAGCAGAGCCTGCTCGATATCGGCAACTATCGCGGCGTTGTCGACTTTCGCGGTCACGAAGAGCGACCAGATGTCATCATCGATCTCGTAGTAGCCGCCAGCGTATTTCCAATAGCTGAAGTAGCGATCCTGAAGCATCGCAACGTTTGGATCATCCAGATTCTCGGGGTGTGGCTCTCTGGTCGAGCACAGCGCGCCTTGCAGAATCGCGGCGACATCGGGAAAACCGTCGGCACGATGATCACCCAACACTTCCACCAGCAGCTCGCTCCCGTGATACACGGGGCGCACCGAGAACCGAGCCGGACTCGTCACGCTTACGAGAGCCGGTTGCTGATTGGAGAACAGGCGTCGGCATGGTTCAGATGCCGACGCTCGAAGCAGATATCGAAGCGGGATGTATCCATCGCTGAAATGTCGCACTGGAACAAAACGCTTACTTGGCGTTTTTCTTCTTTTCCTGCTTGGCCGCCTTTTTTTCCTTCATGGTTTTGGCAGGCTTTTTCTTGTCGCTTTTCTTTGAATCCAGACTCTTGCTCATGTCGCTTTCTCCATCATGGCCACGCCCCCTGCCCTGCACGTTGAAGTGCACCGTCCGGGAGTTACCCGTTCAAGACTACGCTTATCCGCAGCGGCGTTCTATCAACTCGAAACGCAAAGGACGCCTGTACGCAATTTCATGCCTCAGCCCATCCCTGGGCGAGATGATCGGAGAAGGCTCTGACCTTGGCCGAGTGGCGCCGCTCTTGCGGCATGACGACATGAATGGGCGAGCGTACCGACCAATCGGGCAACACACGGACCACCTCGCCGCGAGCGATTTCATCCCCGAATAGCCACGAAGGCGCATAGCCGATGCCCATGCCTGCGAGCACCGATGTGCGGATGACTTCGCTACTGTCAGTCTGCAAATTGCCCTCGACCTTGATGATGCGCACGGTACCCTCGGGATCGGCCGCACCCGGTCCAGCGCTAAGACGCCAGGCATTGCGCATGGTCGCTTCGGTATAGACGATGCAGTTGTGCTGCCCCAAGTCGTCCGGCGACTTGGGTGGCTTGATCCCCTTGGGCAGGTTGCGCAGATAGTTGCGATGCGCCACCAATTCACGCCGCGATACTCCGATGGGCCGCGCGATCAGACTGCTGTCCGGCAGCTCGCCAATGCGCACCGCCACATCGATGCCGCGTTCCACCAGATCGATAAAACCATCATTGAGCCGCACGTCGATCTTTACCGCCGGATGCGCAGCCAGAAAGGTCTGAACCAGGGGCATCAGTTTCAGCCGGCCAAAGCCGACCGATGCGGCGACGCGCAGCCAGCCCTTCAATTGCTGCTCGCCATGCTTCAGCGACGTTTCCGCTTCGGCGATTTCCGCAACCACGCGCCTGACTTGCTCAAAGTAGCGCTCGCCCTCTTCGGTCAGCGCAAGCGAACGCGTCGTGCGAATCAGCAGCTTCGCGCCGAGAACATTTTCAAGTGCGGCCACCTGCTTGCTCACCGCACTTTGCGTGGTGTTGGACTCCTTGGCCACGGCGGAAAAGCTCCCCGCTTCGACGACACGGACAAAGGTCCTCATGGCTTGCAGCTTGTCCATCGGAACACCCTTTTTATTCCCATTAGGACTGAATGATATGACAAGTAGCGCAGTAGAAGTCAGACGCGGAATCAATCAAAGTCTCTTCAGACCAGCCAGTCCATCGCTGTTGATGGCGGCTACGTCCCTTTCCATCCACCCATCTTCAGCAACCCATGGGCGTCATGCCCCAAGGAAAGCCATCATGTCCAAGTTCAACGTCCCCACTCGCGATGAAGTCTCTCCGGCCAATCAGGTGTTGTTCGACAACCTCACGAAGGGCTTGGGTAAAGTGCCCAATCTCTATGCCACCCTGGCCTATTCCGAGCACGCACTCGGCAGCTACCTCGCGTTGCAGAATGCCAAGAGCAGCGTGACGGGCAAGGCCCGTGAAGTCGTCAACCTGGTAGTCAGCGAAGTCAACCGCTGCGAGTACTGCCTTGCCGCACATACGGTCATCGGCAAGATGAATGGGTTCACGGATGCGCAGGTGCTGGAAATCCGCGGTGGTACGGCAAGTTTCGATAGCAAGCTCGACGCACTGGCTCGCCTGGTGAAGAACACCGCCACCGAGCGCGGTCATGCCGATCCGGCGCTGGTCGATGCTTTTCTCGCTGCTGGTTGGACCAAGGAAAATCTTGTGGATGTCATCGTCATCATCGGCGACAAGACGGTGACCAATTATCTGCACGGCGTTACCGGTGTGGCTGTGGATTTCCCGGCTGCGGACAAGCTCGCCGCTTGATCGGAAATGTCGGCCTCGCCGGAACGGGTTCAGTTAACCTCAGTTTTTCCTATCGTCATTCCGGCGCAGGCCGGAATGACGATAGGAAGGGTTATTCGAGATTCTCTGAAGTCGCTCCTACACGACGACATATCTCGTGGAAGAGCTTGGTGCCGAGGTGATCTGTCGCATCGAGCATTGCCCATAAATCTGGCCCTGTTCTGGCACAGCGCGATCTTTCCTGAGGCAGGAATCAAGTCTGGAACGGCTACGACACATTTCCAACCCGAGGGTAAACACGGTCTCTCTACCGTATTACGATGCCGCCACTACGCACGCCAAACCCAGAAGAGAGATCACTACATGGATCGTCGAAGCTTGCTGAAAGGCACCTTGCTTGGCGCAGCCGCGCTTGCTCTCCGTCCTCAGCTCTCACTTGCCAACAGCGCGCATGGCACGGACAGCAGGCTAGCGGCATTGGAACGCCAGCACGGCGGACGGCTGGGCGTTGCAGTGCTCGATACCGGCAGCGGGCAACGCATCGCGTATCGCGCCGATGAACGCTTCCTGATGTGCAGCACGTTCAAGCTGCTGGCGGCGAGCGCGGTACTGGCGCGAGTGGATCAGGGTATGGAGAAGCTCGATCGACGCGTAGTGTTCGGTAAGGATGTGGTGCTGTCCTATGCCCCCATTACCTCGCTGCACGTTGGCGGCCAGGGCATGACGGTCGGCGAGCTGTGCGAGGCCGCGATTACGGTCAGCGACAATACCGCGGCCAATCTGCTGCTGACCAGCCTGAATGGGCCTCCGGCGATCACCGCGTTCGCGCGCCGCATGGGGGACAACATAACGCGGCTGGATCGCACGGAGCCTGAGCTCAACGTGTCGAGCCCGGGCGATATACGCGATACGACGACACCCAACGCCATGCTCGCCGACCTGCAGAAATTGTCGCTAGGCGATGTGCTTACCAAGGCATCTCGCGAACAGCTGACGGCGTGGCTGCGCGCGACATCCACCGGGAAAGATGCATTACGCGCCGGGTTGCCTGCTGGGTGGACCGCCGGCGATAAAACCGGAAGTGGCGCCCATGGCGAGCGTAATGACGTCGCGATTGTCTGGCCACCGAATCGCAAGCCCCTGTTGATCGCTGCGTATTACGTCAATCCAAATACCGATGACGCCGGCCGCAATCGTGTGCTTGCCGAGGTGGGGCGCATTGCCTCGATGTCTACGACTGGCGCGGCGTGAGCCCGATCCATCCTTCTTCATCCATGCTCACATGCAACGCGCGATATCCCTCGATCGTTGCATGAGGCGTGTCCATGGGATGGGTATGCGTGGTCGTCACCACCATCACCGTCGCGCCAGCCGACTCGGCGGCGCGAATGCCGACCGTCGCGTCCTCGAAGATCAGGCACTCGGCCGCATCGACTCCCAGTTTCCGGGCGGCCAGTAAATAGCCGTCCGGGCTCGGCTTGCCGTTGACGACATCCTCGGCGGTCACCAGGAGCGCGGGCATGGGAATCCCCGCAGCCTCAAGGCGGCGCTTCGCCAAGGCCAATGGCGCCGATGTGACGATGGCCCAGCGATCGTCCGGCAATGCGCGCAGGAACGCCGCGGCACCGTCGATTTCGACCACACCTTCGACATCGTCAATTTCCGCCTGAGTTATAGCGGCGGCTTCGGCCACGGGATCCACGCCGGGTAAATCCAGTTTCGCCACCGTATCGACGGAACGCGCACCGTGGATGGTCGGCAAGAAGGCTTCGACATCGAGGCCGTGACGCGCAGCCCATGCTGCCCAGATACGCTCAGCCGCAGCGATCGAGTTGAGGACCGTGCCATCCATGTCGAACAGGAAAGCGCGATAGCGGTGACGCGTTGCCGCACCTTGGTCGATCGACATGAATGATTTCTCGCATCGTTGGGACACAGAACTCAAAGAGTTGGTCCCATCATGTGAATCTTCAAGCCAATGGACTGAGCCTTAATGCCCGACCGAAGCCACCAGCGAGACACCCGGCGCCACCGTGCGCGGCTGCATCTCCTGCTGCAACGCCGCCTTGGCGGCCTCGTCGGTCATCACGACGATACTGATGCGGCGATTGGAAGGATCGTCCGGGTGGGCGCGATCGAACGGCACGGCTTCGGCCAGGCCCACCACGCGGGTGACCTTTTCCGAGGGCATGCCACCATCGAGCAAGGCACGACGCGCCGCATTGGCGCGGTCGGCCGATAGCTCCCAGTTACCGTAATGCGCAGGGCCGCCGGTCATGCTGTATGGCGTGGAGTCGGTGTGGCCGGAGATGCTGATGTGGTTGGGCACCTGGTCGATAAAGCTGGCCAATTCGTTGAGGATTTCCACCGTATAGGGCTTGAGTGTCGCGCTGCCGGTGTCGAACATGGGGCGGTTCTGCTTGTCAACAATCTGGATGCGCAGGCCTTCGGCCGTGATATCGAGCAGCAGCTGATCCTTGAACGGCGCCAATGCCTGGCTGCGATCGAGCGCGGCGTTGAGGTCCTTGCGCAACTCGTCCAGGCGCGCCTTGTCGCGTTCTTGCGCGAGCTTGACGTCATCGACCGTGGGCGATTTGCCGGGGGTGGCCTGACGTACGTCCTTGCCCTCACCCTTGGGCAGATCCATCGAGCCACCGAGCTTGATCATGCTGGAGCTGGGACCGCCCGGCCCCATCACACCGGGAACGGCACGCATGGAGGAGCCCGCCGTCATCGAGGGGTTCTTGAAGTAATCGGCAATCGCGGCTTTTTGTTCGCGCGAACCCACGCCGAGAATCCACATGACGAGGAAGAACGCCATCATCGCGGTGACAAAGTCGGCATAGGCGACTTTCCATGCACCGCCATGATGGCCGTGTTTCGGCTTTTTTCGTCGCTTGACGATAATGATCGGCTGATCGTCGCTCATCAGCGCGCAGCCTTCAGATGACCTTCCAGGCTCTGGAATGTGGGCCGCGTCCTGGACGAAAGCGACTTGCGGCCGAACTCCACCGCGATCATCGGGTTGTAACCGCGCAAGCTGGCCATCAGCGCCACCTTGACGCATTCGAACGCACGGCCGTCTTCCTGCACGCGCGCCTCCATGGCGGCAGCGAGCGGACCGATGAAGCCGTAGCTGAGCAAGATGCCCAGGAAGGTACCGACCAGGGCGCCGGCAATGTGCTCGCCGATGCGTGAAGTATCCCCACCCAGCTGCGACATGGTCGTGACGATACCGAGCACGGCCGCCACGATGCCGAAGCCGGGCATGGCATCGGCGACCTTGGCTACAGCAAGACTCGGCGCTTCGGCCTCGGCATGGTGCGTTTCGATTTCGACGTCGAGCAGCGCTTCGAGCTCGTGCGCGTTCATATTGCCGCCGACGATCAAACGCAGGCAGTCGGTGAGAAAGTCGATCAGATGATGCTCACGAATCAGCCGCGGATAGGCCGAAAAGACCGGACTGGAGGCTGGGTCTTCGATATGTTCCTCCAACGCCAGCAGCCCTTCCTTGCGCATGACGCTGAACAGATCGTAGAGCAGCGAAAGCAGGTCGACATAATCCTGCTTGCCATAAGTGGGCCCCTTGAACAGGCCGAGCACACCGGCAAAGCTCGCTTTCAGCACCGATGGCGGATTGGCGACCACAAATGCCCCCAGCGCACCACCGATGATGATGAGCACCTCATAGGGTTGCCACAGCGCGAGCAAGCTGCCATGGGACAGCACAAAGCCGCCGATCACGCTGACCAGCACAACGATCGATCCAATAATGACAAACATGGGTCCGCCCCGTTCCGTTATGGGATGTATCGGCCCGGCAGGCGTGAAATTGAGGAGAAATATCGCGGCGGAGGGCGCCTTGGCATATGACGGCAAACCTGCGCGCGACGCTTTTTTGGCGCCAGCGCCGAGATGCAGGCCTACACTCAAAATCGGACTGCCCCGAATCCGTTTTGATACCGATGTGAACAGCATGGTTATACGACCGCGACGCTTTGTACGCAGTCGCAGCCGCAATCTCTTGCGCGAAAGGACACCGCCATGCTGATTATCGACATCCCCTTCGCGCCCGACCGCGGCGCCCATTGGACCATAGCGATTGGACGAGAGCGCCGACGATCCTTTGCGAGCCGACAGGATGCGATCCAGTTCGCCGCAGATGAGGCCGAGCGTATCCAGCGGATCGAGAATCGGTCTGTCGTCATCAATATCGAAGGGGCTGATGGCTTGTGGCGACCGTTTCGGACGTCGTTGGAGTCGATTACTTAGAAAGCCCCGCTTGAATAACCTCAACCCCTATCGTCATCCCGGCGCAGGCCGGGACCCAGTGACTGTGTGATCGGTTATCGCGAGAGCCAACAAGCATTCGCTCTATCGCGAAAGCCGGGAATCGATGCCACTGGGTCCCGGCCTGCGCCGGGATGACGACTAGGGAGGGTTTTCCGAACCCCCGTTGCGCCGACGCTAGCTCCTGCCTTCCCGATTTTGGCAAATAACCCCTTTTCCCGATTTCCAGCGAATATGGAGGATCGGATTTCAGGAAAGGGAAGCATGTCGGGGACAGCCACCTATTTATGGATACCGCCTCAGAGGGGCGCCATGGAAGGCCTTCCATGGCGATGGTTGAACGAGGCCTTGGGCGATAAAGAGCAAGCCGCCGCCGTTGCGCTGAGTGACGAGGCCTGCATGCAACGCTACCGGCAGGGCGACGACCAGACGTTTCGCCTGCTTTATCAGCGCTATCGGGAAAAGCTGCATCGCTATGTCTTACGTCTGTCCACACGCGAAAGCGAAGCTGAAGAAGTGTTTCAGGAGGTCTGGATCGCGGTCATCCGCAGCCGCGACAGCTACGACAGTTCCGCATCGTTTGCGACCTGGCTTTTTTCGATTGCGCATCGTCGCGCCGCCGATCGCTGGCGTGCGTTGAGCCGGCATGCACCCGATGGCTTGAATGCCACGGACGATCTCGATAATGCACTTCCGCTGTCAGCTAACGACGCCATAGCCACACCGGAGCGCGAATGGCAAAGCCAGTCACTGGGCAACGCGCTGCTCGATGCCATCGGCAAACTTCCGTTGCCGCAGCGCGAGGCCTTTTTAATGAAGGCCGAGGGCGAGCTGAGCCTGGACGAGATCGCGCTCGCTACCGGCACCCATCGCGAAACGGTGAAAAGCCGGCTGCGCTATGCGCAGAAGCGTCTGCGTGAGGTCATGATGCCATGGCGATGAACGAGGACACCGACGATACGTCGCTGGACGAAGCCATTGCGCTTTACAAGCGCCATGCGAGAGAGGCGCCCGAAGCCATGGTCGACACGCGCATCTTGCGCATCGCCCTGAACAGCAACCGCCAGCGGCGCGCGATGCGACAACTGCCCTGGCTCATTGCTGCCGCGGCCAGCGTGATGGTCTGGCTGGGCATCGCGCAACCGTTCGCAGCGCATCACCCTACATCGCCTGGCCATGTCGAAACCCATCCACCCGGGTATCTGGAAGGAAGCTCACGCGCCTACCTCCTTGGCATGGACGTCAGTCCGCCGACATCGGATGTCGCCGCCTATCTTCGCCACCCTTCATACACATCGCCTTGAAGCTACGGAGTCATCATGAAACGCCACATCGGAAAAATCGTCGCTATCGCCCTGCTGCTCGGTTCGATGGCCACGAGCGCCTACGCCGCCATGCCGCAGGGATGGTTCAAGACCGGTTCGGCACCCGCGGATTACGACATGGGCAACCAGGCCGGTAGCCGCCATGCGGGCGACAACAATGGCTTCATCCGCGCAAAACGCGACTCCAGCGGCTTCGGCACCATGATGCAGACGATCGATGCGCACACTTATCATGGCCAACGGTTGCGCCTTTCCGGCTGGTTGAAAACCAGCGGTGCAAACAAGGCCGGCATGTGGATGCGCATCGACGGCACGGACAAGAAAGTCGTCGGCTTCGACAATATGGACGACCGCTCGCTGCATGGCGACAACGACTGGAAGCGCTACGACATCGTGCTGGATGTTCCCGGTGATGCCGTCGATATCGCCTTCGGCTTTTTGCTCAATGGCAAGGGTGAGGTTCTGGCCGATGACTTCAAGCTGGAGCCGGTCGGCAAGGATGTCGCCGTGACCGGAGGCGCCCTGCCGACCCATTTGCCGGAGGCGCCGGTCAACCTCGATTTCTCGAACTGAGTCACCACGCCGTCCGCATCATGCGGACGGCGTTTTCTCGCGAGCCGCGCGCGCACCGTACCAGCGGCAGGCCAGCGCAATCACGCTGGCGACCGCCAAGCCAATCATCTGATGGCTGGTATAGAACACAATCGCGATAAAGGCGAATACGACAAACAGCGATTCGTAGAGCCACGACAGCGCCAGGCCCTTACGTATATCCGGCGCCAGTTTGGCGACAAAAGCGAGGTAGCCCCATAGCACGGCCATGCAGGCATACGTCACCGCGATGCCGGCGCCATAAACCTGGGTCGCCTGGTTGGAGCCTTCCGCACTCAACGCAAAGCGGATGATCACCGGCATCAACGCCACCAGGCTGAGCAACAGCAGATTGATCGCTGCACCAATGCCGTCGACATCGCGCAGGTGCGCCACGATCCGGCGATGCATCAGCCACAGCTGGCCGATGATGAAGAAGCTGATGAAATAGACGAACAATGGCGTGGACCAGATCTGCCAAAGCGTCTTGCCCGGCACCGCCTCCGGCTTCAGTTCGATCGCCGACAAGGTAATGGCGATGGCGAAAATGCCATCGGACAACATCACCATGCGGTCCAGGTGCCGCTGCGCTACGTGCCGGTCCTCGACCGGCTGATCCGTGCGAACACTCATGCGTTTTTGCACTCCCCATGCACACCGCGCTGAAGACAACCTACCCCCAGGCTACCCTGCCATCCATCATGCCGCATCCGACGGGTGAAAAAAAACGCCCCGGATGATCCAGGGCGTTTTGGTACAAGCTGCTGCCGATCGGAACGGATCGATCAGAACTTGTAGGTAATCATCACACGGTTGTACACGAACGGCTGGTTGCTCGGGTTCAAGTTGTTGATGCCACCCGTCGAGCGTTCCCAGCGGTCACGAACCGTCAGGCCCTTCACCCACTGGTCGAGGTTGTAGATGATGTCGAAGTAGACGTCGTGGCTGTCGCCGCGCAGGTCGGTGACGTATTTGGCATAGGCCGCGACAAGCTGCAGCTTCTTGTCGAAGAAGTTGTACTGCGCGCGCGCCTTCCAGGCATGGCCCGGGCCTTCTTCGACCAGACCGCGAATCATCGAGGTGGTGTAAAGCGGGTCAGTCGCGTAGTTGGTGGTGTAGGGCGAGATCAACGCGCCGCCGCCGACGGCACCCTTCTCGTTGTCGAGCTTGTTGTACGAGAAATCGATCTTGCCGTCGTAGATGCTGGTACCGATGTCCGCGCCCCACAGCTGCGCGTCCACACGATTACCGGTCAAACCGAACAGCTTGGTCTGCGTCTCGACCAGGATGTTGTCGCTGCCGCTGGTCTCGTGCAGGTACTGCACCTGCAGGAAGGGGTTGAACGGCGAATCGGTCTTCAACGTGTAACCACCATCGAGGTAGGTCATCTTCGCGAAGCCGAGGAAGTTGTAGTACCACGCCTGGGCCTTGATGCCGCCGTTGACGTAGGTGGTACCGAAGGCGGACGTACCGTTCGAGCGACGCGCATTCGCCGGCAGCGAGCCGTTGTTGCCGAAGCTCGAGTCGCCGTCATAGGTCGACGGGTAGTACAGGTTGTCGTGGAACATGTCCGTCGACGTGCGGCTCTTCCAGGTGAAAGCGCGGATAGCGTAGATGTCCCAGCCCTTGATCGGCGTGACGTCGAACGACAGTGCGTTGTACGACGAAGGAATCACGCGCGAGTCGTTCTTGCCCATCCACGGGTTATCCAGGTACTGGTAGCCGCCGCGCACGCCGATGTACTGGTTCTTGAACTGCGCATACAGCTGGCTGAACGCGCCGATCGAATTGTTCGGGCCGGCCAGCGTGGTGTCGATGCGCGACACCGCGTCCGAATGCGTGCCGAACGAGTTGGCCATCACGAACGACGTGCCGAAACCGAAGCCGCCCCAGAACGAACCGGTCTGTGCGTTGACCAGCGCGGCACCCGAGAACGCATGCGCATCGGGCGTGGTCTTGCTGTCGTACAGACGGTCAAAATTGTACGCACGCAGTTCGCCATCGATATGGCCGCGCACAAAGATATCGTCGACACCGCCATCATCGGTGGCGTGGGCCGCACCCATCGCACCAAATGCCAGCAGCAATGCCGCCGTGATCGCCGACTTACGCATGATTGTTTTCCCTTAAATTAAAAAAAGCCTGAAAGGCGCAAGAAATTACGCTCAACCCCTTGTATTCCCCGGGATTAACGAGCCCTTCCCAAATACTGGTGGCGGATAATGACAGTTACGTGACAACGTTCCACAAAACCCGTCATGTTTCGCCTGGATTTGTGATGACGTACCGGTTCCCGCCCCCCATCCGACCCCAGGTTAGCGGGTGCCCCGTGCGCTGAAATATGAAGATGCGACATAAACTTATGTCGCATATCGGCGATAGAAACCCTTAGCGATTTCTACCCCGCGGATGCCGAAAACCACCGTTTGTTATTATTTCAGATCGTCGCGTCGGCTTGAGGTCCGGCCGCTTCAAGCCGCCGGACCATTGGCATCGCACGGCACGGCGGCGGCGCTGTCGCGACGGTCGAGCGATGCCGACAGCAGCACCACGCCGAGGCCAAGCACGGCTACCGACGCGCCCACCCAGGGCAGGTAAGTCAGCGGCAAGCCCGCTCCGATCACCAAGGCGCCCAGCCACGCTCCGGTGGCATTGCCCAGATTGAATGCCCCCTGGTTCAAGGTCGAGGCGATATTGCTCGCCTCGCGCGCCTGGTCGAGCACGCGCACCTGCGAAGCCGGCACGACCGCGAACGACACCACGCCCCATACGAACAAGGTGATCAGCGTGGGAATCTGGTAGTGGCTGGTATAGGCGAACGTGACCAGCACCAGCGCAATGGCAACGAACAAACCCGCCAGCACCGGCATCAGGCGCCAGTCGGCAAGCTTGCCGCCGACCAGGCCGCCGACAGTGATGCCGGCACCGAACAGCAACAACACCCAGCTCTCGGCCGATGCGGAGAAACCGCTGACGTCGCGCAAGATATAAGCGATGTAGGTAAATACGCTGAACATCCCGACCGATGCCAGCGTGCTGATCAACAGCGCCAATTGCACCTGCGGGCCGAGCAAGGAGCGGAATTCGCGCAGCAGGTTGCCCGGTGCTGGACGCGGCAGATGCCGCGGCAACCAGACCTGCAAGGCAACCAGCGCAGCCATGCCGATCACGGTCACCGCCCAGAACGTCGCGCGCCAACCGGCCCACTGGCCCAGCGCGGTACCGAACGGCACGCCAAGTACGTTGGCCAGTGTCAGGCCGGTAAACATCAGCGCAACAGCCTGTGCGCGCTTGTCGCGCGGCACCAGATCGGCCGCAACCACGGCGCCGATGCCAAAGAACGCGGCATGGCAGAACGCGGTCACGACGCGCGCGCCCATCAGCGACCAGTAGCCCGGTGCCATCGCGCACAACGCGTTGCCGAGAATAAACAGGCCAATCAGGCTGAGCAGCGCGCGGCGGCGCGGCCAGCGCGAGGTCACCATCGCCAGGATCGGCGCGCCACCGGCCACGCCCAGCGCATAACCGGACACCAGCATGCCGGCAGCCGGCGCGGTCACGCCCAGATCCTTCGCCACCTCGGGCAGCAGCCCCATGATCACGAACTCGGTCGTGCCAATGCCAAAGGCGGCAATCGCCAGCGCCAGAAGCGGTAGATACATCGTTGATTTGGACATGCGGGATCGCCGAAAACCGGCGCGGTGGGCCGGATGGAACATAAGGGGAAGATCGGCCCGGCATCCTGTCAGGCAGTGTGGCTATTTTAGCGCATCTGACCAATATTTTGTGCAGTGCAATATGAGAGCCGGCCGGTTGTTTTGCCCTGGTTACAAACCGGGAGATGCCCCAAGGTCACCGCCCCGCCTTTGATGGCATAATGTGCGCTTGTCGCTGCACTCCTGGCAGCGCTCGTCAGGCCGCGGCGTCCTGCTGCAACCCCACACGAGCCCAGACACCGGATTTCCGGTAGCGCCGTCGTGCAGCACTCTCCCTCTCACAGTCTTTGGTAACGGTAACCGGCATGGTGGCATTGGCGACGGAGCACGTAATTGACGTGCACCACTGGAACGACAGTCTTTTCAGCTTCCGCACGACGCGCGACCCGGGTTTTCGCTTCGACAGCGGTCATTTCGTGATGATCGGCCTGGAGGTCGAAGGCCGCCCGCTGATGCGTGCGTATTCGATCGCGAGCGCACATTACGAAGAGCATCTGGAATTCTTCAGCATCAAGGTGCCCAACGGCCCGCTGACCTCGCGCCTGCAGCATCTGAAGCCCGGCGACCCGGTCATTGTCAGTCGCAAGCCGACCGGCACGCTTGTGCTCAACGATCTCAAGCCCGGCAAGCATCTGTATCTGCTAGGCACGGGCACCGGGCTGGCGCCATTCCTGAGCATCATCCGCGACCCGGAAACCTACGAACGCTTCGACAAGATCGTGCTGGCGCACGGCGTGCGCCATATCGACGACCTCGCCTATGCCGATTATCTCGAGCGCGAACTGCCGCAGCATGATTACCTGGGTGAGCTGGTCCGCGAAAAGCTGATCTATTACCCCACGGTCACGCGTGAAGCGTTCCGCAACCGCGGGCGCATTACCGATGCGATCGCCGATGGCGTCATGAGCACCGTGACCGGTCTGCCGTCGCTCAATCCCGAAACCGACCGCGTCATGCTGTGCGGCAGCCCGGCCATGCTGGACGACATCTGCGCGCTACTCGATGGCCGCGGTTTTCAGGCCTCGCCGCGCACCCGCGAACCGGGCGACTACGTGATCGAGCGCGCTTTCGTCGAGAAGTAATGCAACAAGGCCCGCCACTCCCGGCGGGCCTTTTGGTATCGCCTGTTACCACACGCGATAGATCTGGCCGTTCTCCACGCCTTCGACACTACGCTGATAAGCCAACGCCGCACGCGCGGCCGACACCGGTTCGAAGCCGGCGAAATAGGGGCCGTAACCTTCCCATGACTCGGTCAAGACGCTCGGGCTGACCACGTTGATGCGCTGGCCGCGCGGCAGCTCGCAGGCCGCCGATTGGACGAACCCTTCTATCGCGCGATTGGTGGTCATCATCGCCACGCCCTGCCGGATCGGCTGCTGCGCGACGATGCCGCTGGTCAGCGTGAACGAACCGCCATCGCGCAAATAACGCTGGCCGGCCAGCACCACGTTGACCTGTCCCATCAGCTTGTCGCCAAGGCCAAGCTGGACCTGCGCCGGCGTCATTTCGCCCAACGGCCCGACGTGCACGCCACCGGCGGTCATCACCACCGCATCCAGCGGGCCGGCTTGCTCGAACATGGCCTGGACGCTGGACGGATCTTTCGCATCCACCTTCAACTCGCCGGAATTGCGCCCGGCGCGCAGTACTTCATGGTGGTCGGCGAAAAGCGCGGTGACAGCGCGGCCCAACGTGCCGGTCGCACCAATAATCAGAATACGCATGGTCGGTTCCTTCGAATGTCTGGAATGGCCCAGTGTCCCGCCATTTCGTCAGTTGATAAACAGCGCTAGGATTGCAGCATTACGAACCACAAGGTTTCGAATCATGGACAAACTCGCCAACATGGCCATGTTCGTGCGCGTAGTCGACACCGGCAGCTTCGCAGCGGCGGCTACCGAGGCCGGCGTCTCGGCAACCATGGCAGGCAAACACATCCGCAGCATCGAGCAACGCCTGGGCGCCCGGCTTCTGCATCGAACGACACGACGCCAGCAACTGACCGAGGTTGGCAGGCTTTATTACGAGCGTTGCAAGCAAGTACTGGCGGACATCGAGCTGGCCGAAGCAAGCGCATCGGAACTCCAGGCAACACCACGCGGCGTACTGCGCATGACCGCTCCGCTCACCTTCGGCAGCCGTCGCCTAGTTCCGGCGCTGACCGAGTACCTGGACCAGCATCCTGAAGTAAGCATCGAGCTATCGTTGGATAACCGCGTCTACGACATGGTCAACGAGGGCTTCGAATTGGCGCTGCGTATTGGCGATGTCACCGACGACACGCTGGTAGCGCGCCCGATGCAGCCTTTTCGCATGTTGCTTGCCGCAACGCCGACGTATCTCGCGCGATACGGCACGCCGAAAACGCCCGCTGACTTGAGCACGCACAACTGCATCAGTCTGAGCAGTTGGTCTCCGCGCGATCGCTGGCGGTTGATCGGACCCAAAGGCGAGATCGAAGTCCCCGTCAAAGGCCGTTTCGCCGCAAACAATGGCGAAGCCTTGCGCGTTGCCGCACTGGCGCATGGCGGCATCATTCTGCAGCCGGAAGTCTTGCTCGGTGAAGATCTTGAAGCAAGCCGCTTGGTCAACGTACTGCCCGGCTGGGGTTCACGCCCGATGCCGATGAATCTGTTGTATCCGCCTGATCGACGGCCCACAGCGAAATTGCGCAGTGTGATTGATTTTTTGGTGGCGCAGTTTCCGCCCGAGACATGATGACTGAGCAAGAGCCCTCCCCTCACCCCAGCCCTCTCCCCCGGCAAAGCCAGGGGAGAGGGAGCAGGTGATGCAAGTGCGCAACACAGAGGCTCGCCTCAGTCAGTCCCCTCTCCCCTGGCTCTGCCGGGGGAGAGGGCTAGGGTGAGGGGGCTTTAAGCCCTCACCATCACGACGCCTCGCGCACCAATCCGGCGTACCTCAGAAGCGCCAGAAGTGTTCCCTGACGATTCGAGTAGGCGGCACGAACGGTTTTATCTCTCAATACTGCTCAGAGCTCTTGATCCACGGGCCATTTCTTTTTGGTTACTTTTGCTTTGGGGCGGCCAGATCGCGAAAGCACACAGGCAAGAACCAAACACTGACGCTACTGGATTCCGGCCTACGCCGGAATGACGAAAAAGGAAACACTACGCACACCGAAGTGCGGATCAATCCCGCACCCGTCCCTTCCCCTCATTATCCCAATACCCAAACACCCGCCGCGCAATCAACTTGTACAACCGCTTTCCGGTAGCCCGCCACAAGCGCGAATGCGGCGCGGGTGTGTTCAGCATGGCGATCTGGCGTGCGCTCAAGGCTTCGGGACAGTACGTGCGTTTGTGTTTCAGCAAATGACGCAAATCCTCCCGCGCCAACAAACGAAACAACGCACCACGCCGCCCGCGCGTCCAGGCAATCTGAAAATCTACCAGCGCCGGCCGGCCATCATCGCGAACCAGCCAGTTCGGTTCTTTCGCCAGGTCGTTATGCACGATGCCGCGACGATGCAACACCGCCAGCAAGCGCAACGCACGGCGGTAGTAGTCGCGGTCGCGCGGTTGCGCCTGCTGCATCGGCAAGCCACCGATGTATCCACGCAACAGTTCCTTGCCATCCCAACCGAGCAAGGCAGGCACGCCATCGATACCTGTCAGCTTGCTCAGCGCACGCGCCTCACGCGCTGCCGCACGGCGCGCGAACCAGCGCGCCCACCAGCGCGCAGCGGCGACGTCGCGACGAATCATACGGATGCCGTCGCGCTCGGTGATTTCGATACGACCGAGCTCGTCAGCCTTAAGTAATATTGTTTTGGGCACGCGGATAGGCACTTCTATAGCATCACGCCCGGTACACTCGGCACCGGGTCGCCAAGGGCTATTGTGGCCGATCCGTATGGCATCACGCCACGAAACAGGTACAAGGAATTCCCCGCTTGAGCTATATGGATATCGCGCTCTATGTATTGTCCGCCGTATTGGTCCTGATCGGCCTGGCGGGCACCATCCTGCCTGCGCTGCCGGGCATTCCGCTGATCTTCGGTGGGCTATGGCTGGCCGCCGGCGTGGATCGATACCAGCATGTCGGAGCCTGGTCGCTGGGCATCATCGCCGTGCTGGGCGCGATCGGCTTTATTGTGGATTTCGTCGCTACCGCACTTGGCGCCAAACGCGTCGGCGCAAGCAAACTGGCGATCTGGGGCGCTGCGATCGGTACGCTGGTGGGGATCTTTTTCGGTATTCCAGGACTGGTGCTCGGGCCTTTTGTCGGCGCCGTGGCGGGTGAGCTGATGTCCGGCACCAGCGTGTTGCGTTCGACCCATGTCGGCATCGCCACCTGGCTTGGCCTCCTTTTCGGAACCATCGTGAAGCTGGTGATCTCGCTGATGATGGTCGGCCTGTTTGCCTTCGCCTGGTGGATCGCCTAGCTCGAACGGCACAGGCGAATTCCCCTCCCCCACCGTAGTCTCGCTCGCACCTTATAGGGAGCTTCTTATGTCCAAACGACTCGCAGCCATCATCGCGGCCACGTTATTGAGCGCCGGCGCGGCGCATGCGCAGACCGCCTCGCAGGCTTGGGTGGAGCGCAGCAATGCCGACGCGCAAGTACTCCTCCAGGCCATCTCGCGTTTCAGCCCGGAGTTCGCGTCGCAGGTGGGGCTACCCGGCTACGACGACAAAACGGCCGATCTGGGTCCTGACATCGATGCACGCTCGCGCCAGGCGCTGGTCGAGGCAAAGACGAAGCTAGAAGGCATGCTTGCCGGCGATAAGGACACCAATGTGCGCCAGGATCTGCAGATCATGATCAAAGCGGCGGGCAATCAGATCGAAGGCATCGATCTCAATCACAAATACCTGTTGCCGTACCAGGACGTCAGCAACCTGATCTTCGGCGGCGAGTTCGCGCTGCTGAAAGACGATGTACCGGCAGAGCGCCGCGCCAAGGCCGTGACGCGCCTGGAATGCTATGTCGGCAAGGCACCGGGCTGCACAGCGCTGGCCGACCAGGCCAAGGCACTGATGGCTGCGAGCCTCAAGGATAAGGCTCTGCTGGGGCCCTACAAAGGCGATGTCGAGCAAAAGCTCGCCAACAGCGCGCGTTATGCCCAGGGCATCCACCAACTGTTCCAGAAATACAAACTCGACGGCACGCCCGAAGCCAAGGCCGCGCTCGCTGCGCTCGACCAACAGATGAAAAGCTACGACGCCTGGGTACGCAGCACGGTGTTGCCACGCGCACGTACCGATTTCCGTCTGCCAGAAGCGCTGTACGCGTACAACCTGCGGCAAGTCGGCATCGACATTGCGCCGGAAGAATTGATCAAGCAGGCACAGCTCGAGTTTGTCGAGTTGCGCAGCTGGATGCGCACGCTGGCACCCGAAGTCGCCAAGGCCGAAGGCATTCAAAGTACCGACTATCGCGACGTGCTCAAGGCATTGAAGAAAGAACAGCTGGGCAAGAACGATGTCGAACCGTGGTATCACGAAGTGATCGGCAAGATCGAAGACACGATCCGCCGCGAAAATATCGTGACCCTGCCGCAACGCAAGATGCAGATGCGCCTGGCGTCGGAAGCCGAAGCCGCCGCGGTGCCCGCACCGCATATGGACCCGCCACCGTTCATCAACAACCACGGCGAGCAAGGCACCTTCGTGCTGACCATGGGCAACCCTGCCGCCAACGGCGACAAGAGCCAGGCCTACGACGACTTCACCTTCAAGGCGGCTGCCTGGACCTTGACCGCGCACGAAGGTCGCCCGGGCCACGAGCTGCAATTTGCGGCGATGGTCGAACGCGGCGTGTCGCTGGCGCGTAGCCTGTTCGCCTTCAACAGCGTCAACGTCGAAGGCTGGGCACTGTATTCCGAGTCGGAGATGCTGCAGTACGAACCGCCGGCCGGCCAGTTTGCCGCCTTGCAGGCGCGCCTGTTGCGCGCGGCCCGCGCCTATCTCGACCCGATGCTCAACCTGGGCATGATCACGCGCGAGCGTGCGCATGACGTGCTGACCCAGGACGTCGGCCTGTCCGAAGCGATGGCACGCCAGGAACTCGATCGCTATACCTTCAATAGCCCGGGCCAGGCCACCGCCTATTTTTACGGCTATATGCGCCTGCAGCAGCTGCGCCTGGATACCGAGCTCGTGCTCGGTTCGAACTTCGATCGCAAGGCGTTCAACGACTTCGTCATCAACCAGGGCTTGCTACCGCCACAGCAGCTGGCCGAGGCCGTGCGTACGCAGTTCATTCCGTCGCTTCAGGGCGAGAAATAAGCCACCAAGCATGCGTCCAAGAGCGGGGCTTCGGCCCCGTTTTTTTTGGCGCGCGCTTCGCGTGACGCAATTCGCACAAAATACACGGGCTTTGGCGCGAACTAGCAGGCGCACAGGGAGCAGTCGATAAAACGGGTTCAGTGGGTTGTTGGCTCAACGCGTTGGCAGTTGCGCGTGGGCCTTTGTTTACCCCGAACACGCGATAGCAAGGAGTTTCCCATGTGCAAAGGCCTCATCCCGCTCGCTTTGTTGGCCTCGATGTTTACCCCTGCGGCATCGGCCTCGAACAGCCAGCCCTCCGTCGACGACACCGCGCACCAAGCCGCCTGCCTGTCGGTACGTGACGTAGGTAATCGGGAGCCCTGCCGAGCCGCCGAAGCAAGCATTCATGTCGACGCACCCACGCAGTACTGGATCTGCTCAGTGGAAAGCATCTACTTCAGCGATTGCCTGGCGCAGCTGGCCGACGAGGTCGTACGCATCGATCCGAAGCAGCCGCCGGCCCAGGCGCTCTACCGCATCGTGGTGAAAAACCCGGCAACCGGAACGACTGAACAAGCCGATGTGCTGACCGCCGACGATGGCGAGATCAGCGACATCGTCGGTGCGACACGGTTTACCCTGGCCACCCATCGCGCGGTCGATGGATCGATCATGCTGAGCTACCGCCTGGCTGGCGCGGCCCAGGCACAGGGCTCGCGCAGCTTGCGAGCGGGCGACCAGGAGTCGGTAGTGCTGGGGTCGGAGGTGGTGACGATTTCCCGGCTTTGACCGGGGAACGCACTTAGGCGGCGTGGTCCGGCAGCACGTAGAGCAGTACCGCAAGGTAGTGCAATACGCTGCCGGCGAGCACGAAGACGTGCCATATCGTGTGGTGGTAAGGCAGCTTGCGCGCCAGGTAGAACGGTACGCCCAAGGTATACGCCACGCCGCCACCGATCAGCAACGCCAGGCCACCTGTTTGCAATGACGCCATCAATGGCTTGAAAGCGATCAGGCCAACCCAGCCCATGGCCACATAAAGCAGCACGGCAAATTTGCGATAGCGCTTGAGCATGCCCAGCTCCAGCGCGCTACCCATGCATGCCAGCGCCCAGATAGTGCCGAACAGGCTCCAACCCCATGCGCCCGGCAAAGCCATCAGCGTGAAAGGCGTATAGGTGCCGGCGATCAGCAGGAAAATCGCGATGTGATCGAGTGTGCGCAATACACGCTTGGCACCCTCGCCGGGAATCGAGTGATAGAGCGTGGACGCGGTGTACAACAAAATCAGCGTCGTTCCGAATACCGCACTGGCAACCACGGCGCGTACATCGCCATACCTGGCGGAAAACGCCACCAGGGTCGCCAGCCCGGCAATGCTCAGCACAATACCGATGCCGTGGATGACACTGCTCGCCAGCTCATCGCCGAAGGCGTAGCGCGGACCGGCGGTACTGGTTGCAACAGACATGTGACCTTCCCCGTAAGTGTGCTTGAGTGGCCGCCCATCCCTGGGCGGCCGTCTATCTTAACGTCGCTCGATCTTGAACGCGCCGAGCGCCACGCCCAGATCCCAACCATGGCCCGTGCCGCTGAGCGCCAGCGAGACGGTGCCCTTGGTCAGCACCTGCGCGCCAGCCGACCGTTCGGCCCCGGCGTGCGCGTTGGCGTTGGCATAGCTACCGAGTAGATCGTTGATGCTGTGCACGCCGGTGAAATCGCCGCGACCGTTGGTGATCGAGCTCTTGCCGACGGTCAGCCCGCCACCCTTGGCGCTGAGCTTGACGCGCATGCTCTTACCGTCGTTGCAACGGATCGTGCCGTAGCCGTCCGCTGTCTGGTAGATCGCCGACCAGCCCTTCATCTCGAACGACATCTTGCAGGAAAGGTCCGCGGCCTGGGCCGGCAACACTACTAACCCGGCTGCGATCAGTGCCGTAGCCATAATCCATTTACGCATTTTCATTGCTGTAACTCCTTGCGACTTCCGGTCGTGCCGGACCGCTTATTGTCGCAAGAATCGGATGAACGTGTTTTTTACGGAATTTGCACGCCAGTACACCTGCCTGACCCGGAGACTAAGCACACCGGCATCCCCATTCCCCCCGATGCCCGGTCATTCCTGCCCCGCTCCCTGTGCGGGGTTTTTTTTGCCCGTCTATCCGGGCGCGAAACTCTCCGAAGCCGACGCGCGACGCGCTAAGCTGGTTCCAGCGTCGCTTATGGGAGATGTTTATGTCCGGCACCGATCTGCTGTTGTTTATGGATCACCTCGACCTGCAATGCGCAGGCGCGCGTGCCGCACTGGCTCTGGCGCGGCGACTGGAGGCCCGACTGGACGCGCTCTATGTGGCCGATTTGCCCGCTGCTGCCTTCAGCCTTCCGGAAGCCGTGCCGGTACAGTTGGAAGAGACCCGTCGCCGCTGCGCCGAAGCCGAACTGCACGGCGAAGCCTGGCGCACACTGCTCTCGTCCCAGGGTTTGACCGGTGTGTGGCGTGTGGCCCAAGGCGACAGCGTGCAGACGGTTTGCCAGGCCGCCTCCGGCTACGACCTGCTGGTGATGGAACGCAGCCAGCAGCGCAGCGATGCACCGGTCGGCTTCGGCAAGGTCTCGCGCAGCGTGTTCGGCACTGGTCGTCCGGTGCTGGTGGTACCCGACACTGTCGCCATTGGCGAAATCGGCGCACGCGTCCTGGTTGCCTGGAACGGCAGCCGAGAATCGGCCATTGCCCTGGCCGCTGCCGCGCCGCTGCTACGGCAGGCCGCCGAAGTGATCGTGCTCGACGGCAGCAGCATGCTTCCGGACGACGCGATTCCCGTATTGCCCCCGCCGGGGTTGGCTGACTGGCTGCAGCGCCACGGAATCCGTGCGCACATCGAAGAGTTCGATTCCGGTCCGACGCATGCGGCCGGGCCGTTGCTGCTGGAAGCGGCGCACGCGCGGCGGACGGACCTGATTGTCATGGGAGCCTGGAGTCGTTCCCGGTTGGCGGAGATGATGCTTGGAGGAACGACCCGGCATCTGTTTATGCATAGTGATTTGCCGATGTTGGTTGCGCATTAGGGCACGTTTTGGCAAGCACCCGGCCCCCTCACCCCAACCCTCTTCCCCGGCAAAGCCAGGGGAGAGGGAGCAGAAGCACGCAGTGTTGAAGACTTACCTCAATCGCCCCCTCTCCCCTGGCTTTGCCGGGGAAGAGGGTTGGGGTGAGGGGGCTCCTCAACCGACCTCCACGACCAACGTTTCAAACAGCCGCCTATACCGCCAACCCCACCGCCTCCCCTCTTGCGTTGCATCCCGCGGAAAGTACAGACTGGCGTCGACCGGGCGAATTCCCCAGCGACCCGTTTCCAATGTAACTTTCAGGGCCGTTATTCGTTCGGCGCCGTGCTTTCCTCTTACCTACATCAGGAGGTGGCTTTATGGTGTCCGCAGGTGTTGCCGTTGCACATCGTTCGCATCCCGATAGCGTCCGTATTACTGCGCTCAGCGCAGCTATCGCCCTCAACCTTGCAGCTTTGCTTTTAGTGCTACGACCGATGGCTCCGCAGATCGCGGAAGTTTTCCATGCGCCTGCGCAAATGCAGGTACGCTGGATCATGGCCGAGCCGCTGCCGCCGGTGCCGCCGGACGTCGTGATTCCCAAGCCGCACCCGGTCGTCGTACCCAAGGCCATACCTAAGCCGGCCAAGCAGGTCGAGCAACCGCCACCGACGTCCACGCATATAACGGATGAAAGCGCCAACCCCGTACAGGTCGTCGATACCACGCAAACACTGGTACCGCCCTCCCCTGTTCCCGCTCCCGTGACGGAGCCGGTAGAAACTTCACTTGCCTATCGCACCGCACCACTGGCTTATCCCAAGGACGGCATAACACGCCACCTCGAAGGCACGGTGCTGTTGCGCGTGCTGGTCGACGAGACCGGCAAGCCGATCGATGTCGTCATCGAGAAAAGCAGCGGCCAGCGGATACTCGACCGCAGCGCACAAGATCAGGTACTGCAAAAATGGCTGTTCCAGCCAGCGGTGGTGCAAGGTCAACACGTGAAGGCCTGGGCACGTGTGCCGGTGACGTTCAACCTCAACCAGCTGTGATGTGACGTTTCAGGTTGGTGCATAAGAAAAGGCCCGGTCCGCACGAGGGCGAACCGGGCCTTTCCACGGCTAACAGAATGTCAGTGCGCTGTCGTACTTTGTGTCGGCGCCGCGTGTGTGGAACGGGTGGCGTGCACAATCAGCCACACCGCACCGACGACGAACAACAGAGGCAGCAGGGCCGGCAACATCGCCAATATGATCAGCGGTGCGATGCAAAGCAGCACAACCGCGCCGATCACCAGGCCGAACAAGGCACCGATTACGCTGAACACGCCGCCGACAATGGCGAAGGCCAGCTTGAAGACGAAACCGATGGCCGCCACGACCAGCCACAGCGTCGCTACCACCATCACCAGCATACCGATCGCGATCATCACTACTCTCCTTGCGAATGCGGCCAATTGAAGCCGTACACACCTTGGATGCCGTCGTGAACTCAAGGGTTTAACTACCCACGCACCCAGGTTACGACGGCCCGGCAAGGTCCGCATGGTGCGAAAGTCATACCTTTATCCGCAGGAATCCGCGGTTACAGGTCTTTAACGACTGCCATGTTCCACTCCGCCCATTCCGGCAGAGCTTCAGAGCATGGGTAAGCACTCACATACACTCAAGGCATTGCGTGAAATCGCCTTGGCGTACGGTGTCGGCGAGCAGCCGGACCTTGCTGCGATGGCGCGCGACCTCGGTGCGGTAATTCATCGCAACGGCGCGTTGCCGATGACCGCAGTGTCGCGGCTGAGCAAGCCACAGACAGGGCTGTCGCGCTGGCTGCTGGCCGAGCGCAACAAACCGGGAATCAGTGTCCTGGTGATGGCCTGGCCGCCGAATCATCACACGCCCGTGCACGATCATGGCGGCTTGTGGGGACTGGAGCTGGCGCTGCATGGTGCGCTCGAAGTGGAATCCTACGAACGTGACCCGGCCACCGATAGCCTGCGCAGCCGCGGCCGCGACTGGCTGGGCCCGGGCGATGCCACCTGGTTCGATGGCGGCGAGCAGTATGCTCACCGCTGCCGCAACCTGTCGCGGCATGAAACCGCATTGACGCTTCACGTCTACGGCGGCAATCTGGCAGAGTACTTCACCTACGAGCGTGCCGAGCAAGCCGACCGTTGGCTGGCTCAGCCGCAGCGCGCGGTTATCGCCGGCCCGCTGCTCGCCTGAGCATAAGCTCTCCACTCAGCGCACATCAGAAGGAAATGCATGTTTCGACGGGTCGCCATTATCGGCGGCGGCGCAGCTGCCGCCACAGTAATCAGCGAACTGCTGGATCGCCCGTCTGCGCAACCATTGCATCTGGATTGGTATACCGGCGCGGGCACGGTGGCACGCGGCGTGGCTTACGGCACGACGTCCGAACGCCATCTATTGAATGTCCGCGCGGCCTCGATGAGCATGTTCACCGGCAAGCCACGCGGCTTCCTGGAATTCGCCCAGCGCGGCGACAGCAGCATCGCCGGCACCGACTTTCTGCCGCGCCGATTGTATGGCGATTACCTGGAAGCGGAAGTCAAACGCGTGCTCGATCAGGCCGCCAAAGCGGGGCACGACGTACAGGTAACCCCCTTCGACGTCGACGCGCTGGTACCCGAGAACGATGGTGTCACCGTCATTCAGGGCGATGAAAGCCGGCGCGTGGATGCGGCGATTCTTGCGATCGGCTCGCTGCCTCCCCAGCCATTGATAGGCGTCGGCGACGACGTACTTGCCAGCGGCAATTACATCGTCGATCCGTGGCGGTTCATGGCCAACCTCAAACCCGATGCCACGGCACGCGAGATCGTGATCGTCGGCATGGGGCTGACTGCCGCCGATGTGCTGCTGGAGCTGAGCGCGCAATGGCCGAACGCGCGCTTTACCGCCATCTCGCGGCACGGCAAATTGCCCGAGGCGCACATGCTCAATCCGTCCGTGCCGCTGGACGATGGCGGCGAACTGTTCGAGTCGATGCGCGATGCACCCGATTTGCGTACATGGATGCGCCTGGTACGCGAAACGATCGAAGGCACCAACGACTGGCGTACCGTTGTCGATGGCCTGCGCCCACATCTGCCGAGCTTGTGGCAGGAACTGCCCCATACCGAACGTGCGCGGTTTCTGCGTCACGTGCGCTGGGCCTGGGAACGGGTCAGACACCGCATGCCGCCGAAGGCCGCCGAATCATTGAAAGCGCTCGAACGCGATGGCCGCCTGCAGCGTCGACAAGGGCGCTTGCAGCATGTGCAGCTCGACGGCGAACGTCTGCGTTTGAACGTAACACCGCGCGGGCTTGGTCCGGCGACGACGATGCCGGCGGATCTGGTGATCCAGACTGTCGGCCTCAATACCGATGTACGCCGCACACCGCACGCACTGATCCGCCAGCTGAGCACCAACGGCCACGTGACCGCCGATGCACTGGGCCTGGGCCTGGAAGCCGAACCCGATGGGCGCCTGCGTCACGGCAACGGCGCATGGCCCAACTTTTTCGCGATCGGCAGCATGCTGCGCGGCACGCTTTGGGAAACCACAGCGATCCCGGAAATCCGCCAGCAGGCGCGCAGTCTGGCCGAACGTATCCTGGCGCCATAAACACAGCAGCAAGCACCGCAAGCGCATGGCCTGCGGTGCTGCTTTCGATTTAGAAACCGCTCAACACCAGCTTGCCGGTGGTGCCGTGGCTTTCCAGCTGCGCGTGCGCCTTGCGCAAATTCGCCGCATTGATCGTGCCCAGGTTTCCGCTGATGGTGCTACGTAACGCACCGGCGTCCACCAGGTCGGCGACTTCGTTCAAGATCCGATGCTGCGCCTGCATGTCCGGTGTATGGAACAGGGAACGCGTGTACATGAACTCCCAGTGCAGCGAGATGCTTTTCTGCTTTAGCCTGGTGACGTCCAGCGGCGTAGAGGGATCGTCGATCAGGCCGAGTTTGCCTTGCGGCTTGAGCACCTCGACGATGGCCGCGAAATGCTGCTCGGTATGGGTCAGGCTGAGCACATAGTCCACGCCCTGCGGCGCAATCGCCTTGATCTGCGATGCCAGATCGCCACGATGATCGACCACATGATGCGCACCCAGGCCCAGCACCCACTCGCGGCTTTCGGCGCGCGAGGCCGTGCCGATGACGGTTGCGCCGGTGAGTTTGCGCGCCAGTTGTACTGCGATCGAACCGACACCGCCGGCTGCACCGATGACCAGTACGGTCCCTGCCGGCCGTGTACCGTCACGCGGCACGCCAAGGCGGTCGAACAACAGTTCCCATGCGGTTACCGCGGTCAACGGCAAAGCCGCAGCCTCGGCAAAATCCAGCGTGCCGGGCTTGCGACCGACGATGCGTTCGTCGACAACCTGCAACTGGGCGTTGCCGCCGGGCCTGTCGATAGCGCCGGCATAGAACACGTGGTCGCCGGGTTTGAACAGGCTGACTTCGCTCCCCACCGCGACCACGGTACCGGCCACATCCCAGCCCAATACCTTGTCGGTGCCCTGCGGATCCACGCGCTGACGGATCTTGGTGTCGACCGGATTGACCGAAATCGCCTCCACCTGCACCAGCAGGTCGCGGGCCTCCGGCTTGGGCTCGGGCAGCTCGACGTCGATCAGGCTGTTGGGGTCGCTGCTGGGCAGCGAGGTACGGTAGGCCACGGCTTTCATGGGAGGCTCCAGGCTAAGGGCGAATGGGGAATGGATCGGACCCGCACACTATGAAGCTTGCCGCCTTGGCTGTGAATTGACCAAACTAGGCAAGCATCTTTTCCACCAGATTGAAGATGATCGATCTCGAAGACATGCGTCTGTTCGCCCGGGCGGTGACCGATGGCAGCCTGTCGGCCGCCGGGCGCGAGCTCGGGCTGTCGCCCGCCGTCGCCAGCAAGCGCCTGACGCGATTGGAAAATGTGCTCGGTGTGCGGCTGCTGCAGCGCAGCTCGCGACGCCTCGCCCTGACCGCCGAAGGCAGCGTCTACTACGAGCGCTGCCTCAATATCCTCGGCGACATCGACGAGGCCAATGCCGCCGTGGGCGCGGGTCTTATGGAGGCTCGCGGCAGCTTGCACGTGTCGGCACCGCTGGATCTGGGGCGGCAGTGGATCGGACCGACCGCGGCCCGCTTCGCCGCCGACCAACCGGATCTGCGCCTGCGGCTGAGTATTTCCGACGCCACGCTCGACGTGCTCGAACATGGCATCGATGTCGCCGTACGCAGCGGCAACATGACCGACTCACGCCTGATCTCCCGCCGCATCGCACGCAACGTAAGAGTGTTGTGCGCGTCGCCGGCCTATCTGGACCGGCGTGGCCGACCTCGCACGCTCGATGATCTGCAGCATCACGCCTGCCTGATGCTGCACCGCCCCGGTCGCGGCATCCTGCCCTGGACCTTGCAGACCGTCGATGGCCCGCGCGCGGCGCGCGTGGAGGCGGCGATCACCTGCGACAGCGGGGATCTGATGCGCGAACTGGCCATTGCCGGGCATGGCATCACAATCAAGTCGATCTGGGATATCGCCCAAGACATTCGCGAAGGCCGACTGATGCCTTTGCTGACCGATATCGCCATGATCGACGCGCCGATCTATGCGATCTACCCCAGCCGTCGATTTCTGCCCACGCGGATCCGGCTGTTTGTCGATTATCTTCAGACCGAGATGGAGCGCCACGAGAGCGCCGTCCTGGAAACGATGGAAGGAAAGACCCCTCATGCTTAGTACCGCGATCGGCCTGATCGTCCTGCTGTTCCACCTCGCGGGGATCGTCGCGGCAGTCAATGCAGTCATGAATACGCGCACCGCGCAGGGCGCGTTCGCCTGGGCCCTCGGGTTGATCCTGCTGCCCTATATCACGCTGATTCCGTATCTGTACCTCGGCCGCAGCCGGTTTCGTGGCTACATCAACCGACATCGCGCCAGTCGCCTGCAGTCGCGTGAAGCCACCAGCCTGTTGATGGCCGCCGACGCTTCGGATGCCTCCGAGGCGATGCGTTACCAATCGATCGCCAACCTGCTCGATACGCGCTTTTACGCCGGCCAACGCCTGCGTCTGCTGATCGACGGCGACGCGACATTCGAAGCCATCTTTGCCGCAATCGGCAAGGCGCAGCACTATGTCCTGGTGCAGTTCTTCATTTTTCACGATGACGAGCTGGGTCGACGCATGCAGGCATTGCTGCTCGAACGCGCAGCGGCCGGCGTGGAGGTTTGCGTACTGTTCGATGGCATCGGCAGTCATGCCTTGCCCAAGCACTATGTGCAGACGTTGTGCGCGGGCGGCGTCACGATCCACGCGTTTACGACGCGCAAGAAAAGCAATCGTTTCCAGCTCAATTTTCGTAATCATCGCAAGGTGGTCGTGGTGGACGGCCATATCGGCTTCACCGGCGGGCTCAATGTCGGCGACGAATACATAGGGCTTAAACCGCCACTTGCGCCCTGGCGTGACACGCATGTGCAGATCGAAGGCCCCGCTGTGGCCGAATTGCAGCGTAGCTTTGCCGAAGACTGGTACTGGGTGACCGGCGAGTTACCCCCCATGGCGGCATCCCAGCAGATCGAGGGGTCCGCGCTCACCCTGATCGCCGCGACCGGCCCAGCCGATGCGCAGGAAAGTTGTTCGCTCTACTTTGTCAGCGCAATTCATGCAGCGACTCAGCGCGTGTGGTTGACCACGCCTTACTTCGTGCCTGATCAGGCCGTGATGTCCGCGCTACGCCTGGCGGTCGCTCGCGGCGTGGACGTGCGCGTACTGATTCCATCGCGCCCCGATCATTACGCCGTGTTTCAGGCCTCGGGCCTGTACGCGCATGATGCCGTGCTGGCCGGCGTGCGCGTGTTTCGTTATCAGCCCGGCTTTATTCACGAGAAGGTGATGCTGGTCGATGACGACACCGCATCGATCGGCAGCATGAATCTGGATAATCGTTCGTTTCGGCTCAACTTCGAAATCAGTTCGTTGAATATCGATCGCCACTTTGCCTCTGAGGTCGAGACGATGCTCCTTGCCGACTTTGCGCAGTCACGTGAGGTAAGCGCCGACGACTACACCAAGGCACCGTATCTGCGGCGCCTGATCATGCACGTGGCACGGCTCTTCGACCCCGTACTATAAAAGGCTACCCATGACCCCGCGCTCTGTTCTTCTGGCCTTGTTGATGATGACAACCTCCATCACCGCGCACGCCGAGGCGTCGCATTTTGTCGAGCGCGAAGTCACCGTCGCCGGTCACCAGTACCGTTACCAGGTCTTCATCCCTACGGGATGGACGGCCAAACAATCATGGCCGGTGGTGCTGTTTCTGCATGGCAGCGGCGAACGCGGTAACGACAACCAGAAACAAATGAGCCAGGGGCTGCCACCGTGGCTGCGGGAACATGGCGCCGATTTCCCCGCGGTCGTGGTGATTCCACAAGCACCCGACGATACGTACTGGACCGGTGACAGCGAACGCATGGCGATGCAGGCGCTGCGCGAAAGCGTGCGCGAGTTTCACGGCGATACGTATCGCCTGTACCTGACCGGCCTGTCGATGGGCGGTTACGGCTCATGGGAAATCGCCATCCATCATCCGGGCATTTTTGCTGCGGCGGCGATCATCTGCGGCGACATTGCGCCAGCGAGCGACGAACCCGGCCTGCGGGTCGAAGGTTTGCCGGCACAACGCGACCCCTATGGCTGGGCGGCTGACCGCGTGAGTCTGCCGGTGTGGATTTTCCATGGCAGCGCCGACAACGTCGTCCCGCCGGAGGGCTCACGGCGCATGTATGCCGCGCTGAAGAAACGCAATGCGGATGTTCGCTTTACCGAGTTTCCGGGGGTGAACCATGGCTCCTGGATTCCCGCTTATGCCCTGCCTGGGCTGTGGCCATGGATGTTCAGTCATCGGGTTGCCGACCCGCAGCTTTGAATGGATGGCTGCATGATCGTGCTCGCTTCGCATCGTCTGCCAAGAGCAAAGTTGCGCTGTGGGTAAGATCTTCGCGAGCACCCACCCCCTCACCCCAACCCTCTCCCCCGGCAAAGCCAGGGGAGAGGGAGCTAAAGGCGCGCAAGATTCAGGCCTGCCTCTGTGTACCCCCTCTCCCCTGGCTTTGCCGGGGGAGAGGGCTGGGGTGAGGGGGCTTTAAGCAGCCTGGGTTTGACCCTGCGATCATTACAAATGATAATAAATCTCATTTGTAATGAAGCCACATCGCTGTAGCCTCGGCGCCGCGGCTTACTCATGGGAACACCAGTGATCACAGCCTGCGCGCTTCTGCTCTGCCTTGCCGGCGGCACCAGCATCTATCTCGCCAGCCCACAGCAGCAATGGCGAGCCAAGCCATGGCCGCCCATCGCGCGCTGGACAGGTTGGCTGCTGGTCGGCATGAGCCTGACGGCGTGGATCATCGCCGAAGGAGCTGGCGTCGGCATTACTGCCACGCTAAGCATGCTGATGCTGGTCTGGGTGCTGCTGCCCTATCTCTCGTGGTGGCGACGCACTGTTCGCAAGGCGTCGGCATGATCGCCCGCTGCCTCGCCGGCGTCCTGCTCGGCTTTCCGTTGTCGGCGGCCTTGATTGCATTGCTGTACGCCCTGCCCGGTGGCCAGAGCGCGCTGATCGCGCTGCTGCTGTTGTTCTTTCCGCTGTGGATAGCGTGCATGACGGTCGCCTATTTCTTTCGCAGCGGCGCGCGCGCGTGGTTGAGCTTCGGCACGGCCAATCTCGCCGCGTTCGCCGCGTTGTGGCTGACCCGTCATCTGGGCGGAGCGTGAGGCGATGAAAGCATCCACGCTGAGAACCTTTCAGATCGTTCACACCTGGACCGGCTTGATGGCCGGCTTCGCCTTGTTCATCGCGTTCTATGCCGGCGCGCTTACCGTTTTCCATGACGATATCGCCGCCTGGCAGACACCGCCGTGGCGCAGTGCACCGGATGCGGCCGTACCCGTAGGTGGCTTGATCGACAAGCTGGTGGCCGAGCATCCCGAGGCGCGTGCCGATTTCGGCATTGTGCTGCCGCCGACACAAGGCCAGGCACCTTACGCGTTCTGGGTCAGCGATGGCCAATCGCGTTTCGCCACGGCCGGCGAGCTGGCGCAACCCCGCCTGGAAGGCAACCCCAACGATCTGGCCGACTTTGTCTACGCGCTGCACGACTCGCTGGGCTTCCCGGTCGTCGGGCTGTATTTCATGGGCATTGTCAGCGTGTTGTATGGGTTGGCCCTGGTCTCGGGCGTGATCCTGCATCTGCCGCAACTGGTCAAGGACCTGTTTGCGCTGCGCGTGGGCAAGAACATCAAGCGGCTCTGGCAGGATGCGCACAATGCCATCGGTGTGGTCAGCCTGCCTTTCCACATCATTTTCGCGATAACCGGCGCGGTGTTCTGCCTGTTCACCGTGACCATGCTTGCGCTCAATGTCACCGCGTTCAACGGCAAGCTGTTCGATGCGTTCGCTGAAGCGACGCGCACGGAACCGGTCGTGCAAGCGAGCGGTGTCGCCACGACGATGCTTTCATATGACGAACTTGCTGCTCGTGCGCAGGCCGTCGCCAAGACGCGCGGTGCGGCAAACTTCGAACCGGACTATGTGCATTTCACACATTACGGCGATCGCAACGCGGTAGCCATGGTTCGCGGCCTGTCCGATCGCGCACTCGATACCTACGGCTATATCGCACTGAACGCCGGCACCGGCGAGCCGCTGATGACCAGTGTCGGTGGCAACCGCGATGGCAACAGCATCGCCTACGCCGCCATGTACACCTTGCACTTCGGCAACTTCGGTGGCCGACCGGTGCAATGGTTGTACTTCCTGCTCGGCCTGGCCGGCGCCTTCCTGTTCTATTCGGGCAACCTGTTGTGGATCGAGTCGCGACGCAAGCGGCGCCATCAGGATCAACCCCTCAAGACCCGCGTCATGGCGCGCGCCACCGTTGGTGTCTGTATCGGTTCGTGCCTGGCGATCTCGGGTACCTTCGCGGCAACGATGATCGCTTCGTCCCTGGATATCGATGCGCAATGGCCGCAACGCGCGGCATGCTACGGGTTGTTCCTCGCCGCCTGCGCGTACGCCTGCGTGCGCCCGGTGGCACGCGCGACCGTCGAGCTGCTGATCGCTACCGGCGTGCTTACGCTGGCCGTGGCACTGGCCGATCTGTTGCGCAACGCCGGCGCATGGATGCGGCCATGGACACCGCAAACAATGGCCGTGCTTGGTGTCGACCTGGTTGGCATCGTGTTGGCGATCGCATTCTTCGCCTTCGCACGCGCCTCATCGCGACGCGCGCGTGAGGGCGACACCCACAGCGTGTGGACGTCTCAGGCGCGCACCGGTTTGCCGTAGCGCATATACAGCAGCCCGGTCAGCAACATCGCCGCCAGCGACAAGCCGGCGGCGATCGCAAACATCGGGCCGTAACGGCCGCCGGAAACGATCCAGCCGCCAAGCGGCCCGGTAATACCCAAGGCCACATCGATAAACACCGAATAGGCCGACAGCGCGGCGCCACGGTTGTTCATGCTGACGCGGCTGACCGCCTCCACACCCAGCGCAGGGAAGATCAGCGAGAAGCCGATGCCGGTCAGTGCGGCGCCGAGCATCGCCATGGCCGAACTGCCCGCCAGCGCCAGCACGATCAAACCCAGGCACTCGATGACCAGCGATGTCATCGCCACGCGATAGCCGCCGAAGCGTGAAATCGCACCGCCCATGACCAGGCGCACACTGACGAAGCAGATGCCGAACACGCTCAGCGCCAAAGCCGCACCGCTCCAGTGCACGCTGGCGTAGTACAGCGTGATGAAGGTGGAAATGACACCAAACCCTACCCCACCCAGCGCGAGGCCCATGCCGTACGGCATGACACGACCGAACACATGATGCATCGGCAAACGTTCGCCCGCTTCGGCACGCACGCCGGGACGACGCCAGGCAGCAAGCATGCCGCCGATCATCAGCAGCATGCCGCTGATGCCGATCGCGATGAAGCCGAAGCGGTCGGTCAGCAGCACACCCAGCGGCGCACCCACGGCGAGCGCGCCGTAGGTCGCGATGCCGTTCCAGGAAATCACCTTGGCCGTATGCGACGCACCGACGCGGCCGATGCCCCACATGATGCAGCCGGTGCCGACACAGCTTTCGCCAAACCCCAGAGCCAGGCGGCCGACCAACATCAGGCCGAACGAGAGCCCGGGCGTCGCATGCGCCAGTGCGGCGAAAATCATCAGCAGCCCGCTGATACCGCAGGCCGTCATGCCGATCAAGGCCGCTTGCTTGGGCCCGGCGACGTCCGTGGTTCGCCCGGCAAAACCGCGGGTGAGCAAGGTGGCCACATATTGGGTACTGATCACCAGGCCCGCGAGTACCGCACCGTAGCCCAGATCGTTATGGACGAATGGCGGCAGCACGGCGAGCTGCAGGCCGATCACCAGGTAAGCAAAAAAGGTAAAGCAAACAACCTGCACGATGCGCAGCGTCAGCTGCGCCTTGCCGACCGTTTCGGTTTCAGGGCTGGACATGGTACGGGGACTTCCGGGGAAAGGGCGCCGCACCTGGCCTGCCGATGCGAACAGCCGCTATTTTCGCAGACTGGCGAACCAACGTCGCCCTAAAACGCCAAACAGCAGCCAACCGACGTAAAGACCTGCGGCGGCGCCGCAGAACTCGAAAAATACCCGCGTCCCGATGCCGTCCGGGTCATGCACCTCGGCCAGCTTCGCCTTGAGCAACTGGATCGACTGCAACTGGCCGTAGTTGAAATAGACCAGGTCGGACAGGTCGCCACTGGCGGCCAACGCCAAGGTGATCAGGTAAGACCAGCCAAACTGGGCCCCGTAGTGCCAGCCATTGCGCGTACCGATGGCATGAAATACCCCAAAGACCAGGGCGCCCACGATCAGGGCAATCAACCCCGCCTGCATGCCCCCCACCATCCCATAGCCCATCCACGATTGGTCGTAATGCATTACTTGTCGCTACCTGTCAGTCGGTCACCCATTATGCCCGGGTGTCATTAGGCTAAGCGGATATAGAACGCGCCAGTACGAAATCTGAATACGTGGCATCAAGCACAATCGTCGAGTCCACCCCATCACAATCCGGCGAGGCCGGTAGCGGCTAGACTCGGTACGCCGACGGGCATCACCACCACAAGACTCACAACTGGGCCAGCTGCGACCATGAGCCAGTTCATCAGCGAACACGCCGCATTGATTGTTATCGACGTGCAACCGGACTTCATGCCCGGCGGCCCGCTGGCCTGCCACGAAGGCGACGCGATCGTGCCCGGCATCGCCGCCCTGCTCGATACCGGTCTGTTTCGCCACGTGGTGGCAACCCAGGACTGGCATCCGCGCGGTCATGTGTCCTTTGCCGCATCGCATGCCAACCGCCAACCCTTCGAGCGCATCCCGCTTTACGGCCACGCGCAGACGTTATGGCCGTCGCACTGCGTGCAAGGCACCCCGGGTGCCGAACTGCATCCGGCGATCGACTGGTCGGCCGCCGACTTGGTACTGCGCAAGGGCAATGATCCGCGGGTGGATTCCTATAGCGGGTTTCGCGAGAACCACGGCCCCAGCGGCTCACGCCCCAGCACCGGCCTGGCCGGCTGGCTGCGCGACCGCAACGTGTTCGAACTCTATATCTGCGGCCTGGCGCGCGACGTCTGCGTCCTGTGGACGGCGCAGGATGCCGTGGACATGGGCTTCAAGACCCACGTGCTGTGGGATCTGACCCGCCCGGTCACCTCGGAAACCGATATCGCCACGCGTGCACGGCTGGATCGGCTGGAAGTGGATGTGATGGATTCGCGCAGGTTGTTCGAATTGCTGCCGATGAGTGCGGTGGGTTAGACGCAGGAGTGAGTGAGGGCGTTACTCTCCGCCTTCCCGCCAGACTCGAACGTCCACTTCTCCTTCGTCGTCCACTACTACGCCGACCATCATTGGTCGGCAACAGACCTGGCAATCTTCGGTGTATTGCTGATCTTCAACAGACGTGTCGACGGCCAGATCGATGGGCTCGCCACAATACGGGCAGTTGACCGACACGAATTCCAATGCACCGCCGCTCATGGCGCTTCTCCCAGTATCAGTGGCGACAGCACCGACACCCGGCGCTGATCGAGCGCCATTTGTGTCACGTCATCGCGGTCGTAAATGTCCTGGCGAAAGCTCGGACGGTCGTTCTCGTGTAACTCCACCGTCCAGTACGCCAGCAGTACCGGTACGGGGCGTTTCAGGATGACGGATTGCGTTTTGACCGTATCGATCGCCTTGTCGATTGCTTGCGCATTCCATTTCTCCGGATCGTCCAATAGCAACGCCGCCAACTCGCGCGGACGTTCCACACGGATACAGCCTGAGCTGTTGGCCCGTTGCCCACGCGCAAACAGATTCTGGTGCGGCGTGTCGTGCAGATAGATCGCATAGGGATTGGGAAAGCGGATCACCAATCGCCCTAACGAATTGCCCGGCCCCGGATCCTGTCGCAGCACGACGCCGCGCGGATTGTTCCAGTCCACCCCTGAGGCATCGATCGGCTTGCCTTCGGTGTTGAGCACGCGAATGCGATTGGCGGCCAGATACCCACGGCTGTGCCGCACCTTTGGCAGCATGTCCTGTTTGAGGATGGTGGGTGGGACAGTCCAGGTCGGATTGAGCGTGATGTAGGTAATCCTGGATTTGAAAACCGGTGTGCTGCGATACGGCTTGCCTACCTGCACACGCGCATTCCAGATCGGCTGGCCATCCTTGTAATAAGCGATCTTGTAGCCGGCGATATCGACCAATACAAAGTCGCCTTGCACTTCGTGCAACAGCCAGCGCGCGCGTTCCAGATTGATGCGCAACTGATCTACGCGCGTGTCCGCCGACACATTGAGCGCGATACGGGTGACAGGGCCAAGATTGCCATCGTCTTCCAGGTACTGTTCCTGCTGGAACTGCTTGACAGCGTCATGCAGCGCGCTGTCGTAACGCTCGCTCTGCGCGTCGCTGTCGGGCAGATAGCCGCCGGCGATCAAACGCTCGCGCAAGATGGGCAGACGCGCATCCTTCATGCCGAGCTTGATCGTCGGGCCATCGGGAATCTCCGGCCAACCGCCGCGCTCGGCGATCTCGCGCATCGACGCCAAGGCGTGTCGCAACTGGTTGTAGAGCGGATGCTGCGGGCGCGCCCGGTCGAACAAGCCGACGATGTCGTTCCTGGCGATCGCGTCGCTTGCCGCGTTCAAGCCGTCGACGATATTCAACGGCCGCGCATCGTAATTCCAATGCAGATCGAGCGAGGCCGGATCGACCTTGCCTAGATACAAATGCGTCAATGCGGTGAGATAGGCGTCCGTCGCGCGCAGGTCGAACAAGGCAAGCTGGTCGGGCGATACATCGCCGCTATCGATCGACGCGCGCTGCCATTGCAACTGGCTCAGGCCGTAATCGTTCGGGTCGAGGCCGTCGTCGCGCAAGCCATCGAGCGCGACGAACAGCTGGTCGAGAGCTTCGGGCTGCGTCCACACAGGACGATCCATGCGCTGCTCATACAGCACGATCAAGCCACGCCCCAATCCCGGCGTGCCGGCATTGGCGGTGCTTATCTCGGTGATACGCCGATGGACGGCGTCGGCCACCGGGTCGAGTGCCTGCGCAGCCGCCGACGGTATGCCTGCTACCAGCACACCGGCCACCAGCAACCGCCTGACCCACGTTTTGAACACCTCACGCGACGACATCTGCATCCCCCTGCTCCATGGTTGAGGCCGCTTTATTTCGACAGTCTCGACTTAACACCATCCCTCACAACCCGCTAAATACATGATCCAACGAAGAATTAACAGTTCCTTGATAGGATGATCATGTTGTTTCGCAGCCCGACATCTCATGTTCCGACTCCCACGCTACGCCGCGTTTATTGCGGCGCTTGTGCCAGCTTTTTTTTGCATTGCCCCCAGCCACGCAGCCGATGCCACGCTGCTGGATGCGCTCACCCGCCTGGCGCCCCAGGCCAACCCGCGCGTGATCGGGCTCGCCTTGAAAGCTACCGACTGCGCTACCGCCAGCGGCCTGCCTGCGTCGGATCGCCTGGCCGTGATCGACTATTCGCGACCGTCGACCGAGCCGCGCCTGTGGGTGTTCGACCTGACCCGCCGAAAATTGTTGTTCCATGAACTGGTCGCGCACGGGCGCAATTCGGGCGACAACATGGCGACGAAGTTTTCCAACCAGCCGGACAGCCTCGAATCGAGCCTGGGCTTGTTCCGCACGCTCGATACCTATGACGGACACAACGGTTACTCGCTGCGCATGAACGGGCTGGAGCCAGGCGTCAACGACCGTGCGCTCGACCGCGCGCTGGTGATTCACGGCGCGGGCTATGTCGACCCGAAAACCGCCAGCCGCCACGGCCGTATCGGCCGCAGTTGGGGTTGTCCGGCGGTACGTTCGGCGGTAGCGCATCGGCTGATCGATACGCTCAAGGGCGGGCAATACGTCTTCTCCTACTACCCCGATCGCCAATGGCTCGGTGGTTCGCGTTACCTGAAATGCAGTGCGCCTCAGACACAGATGGCCAAGGCGCCCTGATCAGCGCTTGTCCGCCGACGACAGCGCGGTGCCGCGCTTGTTGATCGCAAACTGGCGGGTCTCACCGGCGCCGATGTTCGCATCGGCATGAGTCGGGTTGTTCTGGCAGGCACCTGAAGTTTCCAGGCCCAGGCTGTGCTGTCCATTGGGCAGATGAAACGTCACCTGCTCGCCGGTCTCGATATCCGCGGCGAACTTGTCGTCGATGCTCAAGCGGCTGGAGCAGCCACCGCCGAACAGGCCGTTTTCCCGGGTTACCGTCAATGTGGCATCGCCGTCGTTGGGCGATTGATACAGGAACACCCGGTTGGCGACCGCGTCTCTGATAGCCGTGTCATGTTGCGTAGCCGTACCGCAGCCGGCCAGGACCAAGACGGTTCCCGCGAGCAGGATCGATTTCATACGACAGCTCCGCATCATGACGAGCGCCTAGCATCGTCGCGGAACGATCAAACCAGCGTGAACCGCGCGTCCCATTCCTTGAGGGTAAGAATGGCAAAGCCGGCATCGCGCAGCGTGCGCCGGCCGAGTTTGAGCAGTTCCTTATCCTTGGTGATCAACCACTGGGCCTGCGCCGCCAGCGCCAGTTCCAGGAATTTCTGATCGTCCGTATCCTTGCAAAGCGGCAGCACGATATCGCGGCTGGCGCGCCCTTCGGCCGGCAGATAGCGAAGACACCGATCCAGTTGTTCGGTGGCTCGCTGCTGCCGATCGTTATCGAGGGCGAATTGCGGATAGGTGATCACACGCAACCATTCGTCACGACAGGCCTGGTCGATAAGCGCATGCACGGCGCCACGCTGCAACGTGCGCAGCAGGGTTTCGGCATGGGGGTCGGCAAAGACGAACGCATCCAGGCAGACATTGGTGTCCAGCACGACGCGCGGAATGGCAGACGAAGCTTTGCTCACGGATGACAGGTTCAAGATCGTCGGCTGGGCAGTTTAAAAGGGAATGGCCTCACCGGGACGGTCTACCGGCTGTTCATTTTCCAGCCAGCTACTGCGCGCTCAAACGCGTAACCTTGCGCAGCCTCAACGCCGATACCGCTCCCATGTCCGAACCTCAACTCGAACCGCACAGTCGTGCGGCGCTTCCGCTTGCGCCTTCGCTGGACCCGACGCTTGCCGCGGCGCAGATGCCACGGCAATTTCGTCCGCTGGACCGGCGTGTGCTGTGGATCAGCGCCCTGGGCATGTCGCTCGCCGTGGGCGTTGCCTGCGTGGCGCAGCTGCTGACCGCCCTGATCGGCCTGGTTACCAACCTCGCCTTCTACGGCCGCTGGAGCACGGCATTTGTCAGCCCGGCGGGGAATCATCTCGGCCTGTGGGTCATCGTCGTTCCGGTGATCGGCGGCCTGGTCGTCGGCGTCATGGCGCGCTGGGGATCGCGGGCGATTCGCGGCCACGGCATTCCCGAAGCCATGGAGCAGGTGCTGCTGAACCAGAGTCGCATCCCACCGCGGATTACCTGGCTCAAGCCGGTGTCCTCGGCGGTGGCGATCGGCACCGGTGGCCCGTTCGGCGCCGAAGGCCCGATCATCGCTACCGGCGGTGCGCTCGGCTCGCTGATCGGCCAATGGCTGCATGTCACCGCCGACGAACGCAAGACGCTGCTGGCTGCCGGCGCGGCGGCCGGCATGGCCGCTGTGTTCTGCGCACCGGTGTCGGCCGTGCTCCTGGCGATCGAGCTGCTGCTGTTCGAGCGCCGTGCGCGTTCGCTGATTCCGGTAGCGCTGGCCACCGTGGTGGCCACGGGCGTGCGGCTCGCCTTCGAAGGCGGCGATGCCATGTTTCCGCTGCCGGGTCTGGCCGCGCCGGAGCCGATGGCTTTGGCCGTCTATACGCTGCTCGGTGCTCTAGTGGGTGCGGTCAGCGTGGGTGTTACCAAACTGACCTATGCCATCGAGGATGGCTTTGAAAAGCTGCCGATCCACTGGATGTGGTGGCCGGCGCTGGGCGGCGTGGCGGTGGGCGTGATCGGCTATTTCATGCCGCTGACGCTAGGCGTGGGCTACGCCAATATCGCCAGCGTGCTGGCCGGTCAGCTCGGCCTCGGCGCAATGCTCTCGCTGTGCCTGTTCAAACTATTGTCCTGGTCGATCGCGCTGGGCAGCGGCACCTCCGGCGGCACGCTTGCACCGCTCTTTACCATCGGTAGCGCGCTGGGCGGTGTCTGTGGCGTCGCACTGGTAACGTGGGCGCCCTGGCTGCATGTCGACGCGCGCATGGCCGCACTGGTTTGCATGGCCGCCATGTTTGCTGGGGCATCGCGCGCCTTTCTCGCCTCGGTGGTCTTCGCTTTCGAAACCACCCAGCAACCGCACGGCCTGCTGCCCTTGCTCGGTGCCTGCGCGGCGGCCTACCTGGTTTCTGGCTTGATGATGCGCCATACGATCATGACCGAGAAGATCGCGCGGCGCGGCGTGCGCGTACCCAGCGAGTATGTCGCCGACCATCTGGACCGCTTGCTGGTCAGCGAAGCCTGCAGCCGCGCCGTGGTGACGCTGAGTGCTACGCAATCGGTTGCCGAGGTTCGCCAGTGGATGCAGTCGGGAGTCGACGCGAAAGCACGCCATCAGGGCTATCCCGTGGTGGACGAAGCGCAGCGCCTGCTCGGCGTGCTCACGCGACGCGATCTATGGGGTACGGAGATACCCGACACGGCGTCCATACAGCGTCTGATCCGGCGCGCTCCTATCGTTGTGCACCCCACGCACACGCTGCGCGACGCCGCCGACCATATGGTCGAAGCCGATGTGGGTCGTCTGGTCGTCGTCAGCGACACCGACGACCGACACATTGTCGGCATATTGACTCGCGGCGACCTGCTGGCCGCCCATGCCAGTCGTCTGCATGAGGCCCGCAAGGCTGTCCGCCATTTCGGGAACAGGCTGCAACGCGAGGCCTAGCCAGCCACCGGATGGGGTGGCAACTTGCTTAAAACTACTCCGAACTTTGGCCGCGACATACGCTATCCGGCAGCAGCCATGCAAGAATGGGGGCCCCCGGACACACCCAACCCCCACAACGCATGGCACTTTCGAAAGATCCATTTCGCCAATTCCAGGAGGAACTTGCCGCGCTGGAACGCGAAATCGAGCAACGCAAGCCGGCCAAAGCGCCGACGCCTGCACCTGCGCCTGTGGCCGCGCCCGAGCCGCCACCGGCAGCGCCGGTCAAGCGCCTGAGCAAGAAGGCGGCAGCCGCCGAGCGGCTGGCGCAGATTCGCGCCGAATTCCTGGCATTTCGCGAGCACTACGAATTGACGGTCGCCGACGTCGTCGCCTTTTTCCCGCCCGAAGAAGGCATCGCCTATCTGGAGCAACTGATCGCCGCCTCGCAGAACAAGCCCCGGCGCGGTCGCAAGCCCAAGATTCTGAGCGAGATGCCGGACGAGCCATAAGCTCGCCCGGCCGGTCAGGCCGCTTTCGCTCCCTACATATGAGGCTGAGGCTGCGCCGGCTGCTGCGCTTTTGCTGCCGGTTGCTCCTGCGCCTTGCCTTGCGCCGCTTGCTGCCAGGCTTGGCTGCTCTGCTCTACCGAGGCATTGAGTGCCTGCGCGGTTTGGACCTGCGCCGTCTGCTTGAATGGCGAGTTCAAATCGCCTTGCACAGCGAATGCGCGCGACGCATCGTCGTTCAAGATCACATGGTTGACCTCACGCAAGCCTTCGCTGCGCGCCGCAACGACCAAGGCGGCAGCCAGATTGTCGCTGCGCTGATCGGGCATGCGGTTGTGTTGCGCATCCAGGCGATAGACCGCATCGCGCGTCTGCTCGAACAACGCATGATCGGGATGGCCGGCACGGTCCAGGCGCGGCGCGGCCGGGGTGTCGATCGCGGGCAGATTGACCTGAGATGGCGCGACGTTCGGCGGTAGCGGCACGAAAGCATGCGTGCTCGCCGTGTGATCGAAATGTTGCTGCGTCGGCGGCGCCGTACTTTTATCCAGGAACGGCATCTGATGGTGATTGGCGCCCAGGTCGATCCCGTTTTGTTCGACCTGGCTGCGCGATAGATGCAGGCTCGCCATGTTCACGCTCATTTCCGGTGGCGCAACGCCCGGCTGCGGCACGTTGTTGGCGCGTTCGTACTGCACCGCCAGGCCAATCGCATAAGCGCCGTAGTAATTGGGATAGTCCGAGTTTCCGTGAAAACCCAGGCCACCGACCGGCCGTGGCTTATCGAAGAAATTCTGCCCCATGCCGGCAAGATTGTGGGCCGACGTTTCCATCGTCATATCGGCCTTGACCTGCAAATTCGGCTTCAGCGTGTAGGCCGGTGGCACATGCGTCATATCAACGTTGATGAAATCGGCCATGCGACCAGGATTACGCTCGTAGATATCTTTCATGGTCGGTGTAGCGCCGCTTTGTTTCTGCGCTGCACTTACGATGGCATTCCAGCCTGAAATTTCCGCACCGGCCTCATCACGACGGTTGGCGGCAATCAGGTTGCCGATCGCGGCGGTGTAATCGTGATCGTGCTGATGCGATTGCGCGACGGCCTGTGCCGCATTTCCAAAATCGGTATAGGCCTGTGCGGTGGCTGCGTTATTGAAACTATGCTGCAGTTCGTGCCCAAGCACGAACGTCGGCTCGCCCGCATCGAATTTTGCGCCGCCCGCCGGCGTCGACAGAATGCTCAACGGCAGGCGCATGGAGTGATCTCCCGCGCTGTATTCGCCGCCTGCATGAGGGTTGGTCAGCGGAACGATATGCTGCAGATGACCGGCTGCCACCGAGCGATTGACTTCATCGGTCAGTGCCGGCGATGCGTTGATGACGGCCTGCAGGTTGTGTACCTGATCGGCGGTAACGCCGGGTTGGTGCCCGAAGGCATCGATGACGGCTTGCGCTTGCGGTGAAATTCCAGGCATGACAGCGCTCCTTCGCTTATTGGATGATGACCGTCTTCACGCAGGAACGGTTGGTGGCACCGTCTTGCGTCTGCGGATGTTCGGCCTGCGCCAGCACCTGGACATGCAAATGCGGACGATCGAAGTTCTCCGAGACAACCCTGCCGTGTTCGCCGCGGTTTTCCTTGCGGGAAAAGCCGATCGCCTCGAGCTCGGAAGTGAACTTGATATAGTCGATGTCGCAAATCTCGGTCGCCGCGGGGTTGCTGCCCGGATCGCTGCTGAAACCGAAATCGATGCGCGGACCGGTCACATGCGAATTTTGTCGCGAAATACCCCAGCCCCAATCCTTGGATAGTTTCGCGCCGTACCCGTAAGTGTCCTGGTCGACAACCGTTACGTTGACGCCCATGCCCTTGCCAATGAAGTCGGGCGTGAAATCCTTGATGCTCTTGCTTTCGCGCAACAAACCAAGCAAGCGCTGCAGTGCTTCCTTGGCGGTAATGGTGGACTGCGCGGGATCACTCTTGACGGGTGTGGTCATCACCGATTTCTCCTTGTCAGACTTCGAAGTAGGGCTGAAGGCGACCGCATCGGACGTGCAGACGCTGATTACTGCGAGGGACAATGCAAAAGCCCAGGTTCGGTTTTTGCGGTATCCGGCTAGATATCCTTGGGCGGGCATGCGGAACTCCTTCTCTGGCACTTAGGTTCATCCATTGGTCGCGCCTGGGCAGGCTGCGCCAGGGCCGGACTTTACCGTTTCCTGGATTAAGCCGGTGTGCCTCAGGGAACATAACGCGAACTGGCTCGCGCCGCCTCTGTCTGACAAACTAGCCAAAAGAAAGATGACGCCTTTTAATCAACCTGTTATAAAGGGGATTAATGGTTATTTGTAGGACAAATCACGCCATTACCATTATGGGAAGCCCGGCGCCCCAAGGAAACCACAGCGAATGGTGAAGCTCGGAGCCGTGCGTAATCTGCACCATCAGGTGATCCAGGAGCTTGGGCGACTGATCGTGAGCGGCGAGCTAGCCGCCGGCAAGAGCCTGCCACGCGAGGAAGTACTCGCTGAACGCATGAGCGTCAGCCGCACCGCCCTGCGTGAAGCGATGAAGGTGCTTTCGGCTAAGGGCCTGATCGAGTCGCGCCAGAAGACCGGAACGCGGGTACGCGACCCCATCCACTGGAACCAGCTCGACGCCGACGTATTGGCCTGGCGCTGCGCCTCCATGCCGACCGACAGCTTTGTCGACAAGCTGGTGGAAATGCGCGAGATCATCGAGCCGGCAGCCGCCGCGACGGCCGCACGCCGCCGCACGGTCGAGCAACTGGCGGCGCTCGAAACGGCCTATCAGGCCATGGCCGCGGCCGAAGACCTCGACGCCTGGACGGTCGCCGACCTGTCCTTTCACGAATGCATGCTCAAGGCAACCAATAACGAGCTGCTGACGTCGCTGTTCTCGGTGATCGAGACGGCGCTGGGGACGTACTTCGTGTTGTCCGCACGCAATTCGGCCAATTTCAAGAATGCGCTGCCGCAGCACTTCAAGGTCTACGAAGCGATTCGTCGCCGCCAACCGGAAGTCGCGCGTCAGGCGATGATCAAGATGGTGGCCGATTCGCGCAGCAATATTCGGCGGCAGCAGTCGGGTAAGGCGAGCGCTTAAGCAGAAGGCTCGCTTCGCATCGCCTCGTGCCCCCTCTCCCCCGGCAAAGCCAGGGGAGAGGGAGCTGACTGAGGAAACTCTCAGTATTCCGCATTTCCGCAACCTACCCCCTCTCCCCTGGCTTCGCCGGGGGAGAGGGTTGGGGTGAGGAGGGCTCTAGCAACAACTACCCATCAAGACCCCACCCGCTCGAACACCAACCCCGCAGCATCCAGATCGCTGCGCAGCTTCAGATCGATCCCATGGCTCATCCAGTACGCACCGCTCGCCACCGCAGGCGTACCCGGCATGGCCTCGCCGTGAATGCTGCGATAGCGATAGCGCGCGTTCGGATCCAGACCCTGCAGGTATAACGTGGGATACGCCTGCGCCTCCTGCCCTTGTCTCAGAAAGGCAAACAGCACGGCCTGCGCACCATCGGCCGCCACCGACTCGGTCGCCGAATAAGGCGCGCGCTCCTGCGGCGACAACAACCGATACAGTCGGCCCTGCTGCACGGTGGCGCGGATGTCCTTATAGGCGGCGATGTAATGCTGCGCTGTCGCATCTTCTGCCGACGTCCATTCCAGGATCTTCGCGCCGATACCCAAACCGCCCTGCATCGACGACAGGAAACGGAAGTCCAGCGAGCTCTGCCGCTCATTGACCCAGTTCGGCGAGCCGGTCACCCACGACATCATCACCGCCGGCGCATAGGCGTACGAGAAACCGTCCTGAATCGACAGGCGATCGGATGGATCGGTGTTGTCCGAAGGCCATACTTCGTCGGTCAGCCCCATGATGCCCAGGTCGACGCGCGCGCCGCCGCCGGAGCACGATTCAATCTCCACGCCCGGGTGACGTTCGCGCAGGCGGCGCAGAATGTCGTACAAGTGCTGCACGTAGACGACGTAGACCTTCTGCTGTTCTTCTGGCGATAGCTGCGGCCAGCCTGGCTCAGTCCAGTTGCGGTTGTAGTCCCACTTCAGAAACTGGATATCGTTCTTGCTCAGCAACTGGTCGAGCGCATCGAACACATAGTCGCGGACATCGTCGCGCGCCAGATTCAACACCAGCTGGTTGCGGCCCTCGGTGCGCTGGCGGCCTTCGAAGTTGAGCACCCAGTCGGGATGCTTGCGATAGAGATCGCTATCGGGGTTGACCATCTCCGGCTCGACCCAGATGCCAAAGCTCATGCCCAGGCCATGCACTTTGTCGATCAGCGGCTTCAAGCCGTTCGGAAATTTTTCGCGATTGACCGTCCAATCACCCAAACCGGCGTGATCGCTATTGCGCGCGCCAAACCAGCCGTCGTCGATAACGAAACGCTCCACACCCAGCTTGGCGGCCTTCTCGGCCAGGCGTTCCTGCTCCGGCTCGTTGACTTTGAATTCGGTCGCTTCCCAGGAGTTGTAGAGCACCGGGCGCAACTTCGGACGCGGCGCTTGCGGCAGCACGCGCGTCGTCTCGAATTGATGCATCAGGCGCGACGCCTCGCCGATACCCGCGTCGGTATAGCCCGCGTAGAACACCGGCGTATCCAGCGCCTCGCCCGGCTTGAGCCGGTAGGAGAAATCGAACGGGTTATAGCCACCCGTGACGCGTACCTGATTCAGGACATCCTGATCGATACGGATACTCCACGAACCGCTCCAGGCCAGCGCACCGAACCACACGCGGCCGTGCGACTCGTTCCACGCGCCACCGCGCTCGATCGCGAACCACGGATTGTTTTCGTCGCCGGTCGAACCGCGGCGACTCTCCAGCACCGTGGCGCCAGGCGTGACCTGGCGCGTACGCACATGCCATTCGCTGGCCCAGGTGCCGGTGAGGTAACGCAACGAATAGTCGGTGGCCGGCGGCAGGTTCCAGCTTGCCGCCGCCGCGCTGTCGATGGTGAGCGCTTGCGTCGCATGATTCTCGATGCGTGCCGAGCGGCCGACGATACCGGTGTCCCCATCGACGGTATAGCGCAGCCCGACGGTGACGTTCGCCTTGGCGTCGCGCAAACTGATATGCAAGCCGTCCTTGTCGATCTTGTAACTGTCGTAACGCAGGATCAGATCACGGTTGCCATCGGCAAAGTGCAGCTTGAGATCCGGCATGACGGTAATCGGACCGCCCCAGCCTGCGTATTCCTGCGGCGTGTTGGCGCCGATGGAGTCGAATGACGACCAGGATTTGGGCGGCACCGCTGGCCCCACCGGATCGTCCTGCGCAAGGCGTGACCCCCAATACAAGGTCTGCAAGGCACCGTCGCCGTTGACGCCGAATGCATAAGTGATCTTGCCCGCATCGATACGGAAGACACGGTGCGCCTCGTCGTAATGAATCGATGCTGCCTGCTGTGCTTGAGGCTTAGCCGACTTGGCATCGATCGACAGCGACCCACAAACCGACCACACACCTAGCGCGAGAACCGCAACCGCCTTGGACATCGTCACTCGATTCACCCTCTACCCCTTCCACTGTCGTCGACCACGCGAAACACAAAACGCCGCGTCAGGTTCGCACCCGGCACCAGGTATGTCATGCCGTTGGCTGCTGCGCCACCCGGAAGATGCACGGCATTGATCGGATGATCGACCGGCTCGAAACAGAAAAACTCATCGTCGGCGGGGGTATAGAGCACGAACGTATCGACGTCCGTCTCTACATGCAGCTGCAAGCCGAGTGTCGGCCATGAAATGACCGCATCGCCCATCCAGGGCTGAAAGCCGTGATTGACGCCCTCGTCCGGCAGCACGCGCGGCTGATGGAAGTCCCAGGCTTCAGGGACATCCACGCGCGCCACCGGCAGCGGCGTCTTTCCGTCATTCATCCACACCTGGGACGCGGGCGCGTGCAGCAGCACCTCGCCATGGCGCAGAAAGAAGGGATGCAGGCCCAATCCGAATGGCATCGTCGACGGGCCGGTGTTGGTCACGCTCAGCTCGACCACCAGCGCCTCGTCGTGCAGCGTGTAACGCTGGGTAGCGCGATAGACATAGCCATCCGCCTGCGCCTCCTGCAATTCCAGCAGCGCTTCGCATTCACTGTGCTCGCGTACTTCCCAGGCGCGCTGCCAACCGCTGCCATGGATGGGGAAAGGTTCGTCGTCGCGATTGGGCGCCAAGGCGACATGGCGCCCCTCTACGGAAAACCCACCGTCCGCGATCCGATTGCTCCAGGGCAATAACGGATAGCAGGCCAGTTGATTGGGATCGCTCGGATGCTCCGGCGCGGGCCGCATCAAGGGAATGGCCTGGCCACGCGCACGCCAGTCGAAACCGGCAAGCCCACCGCCCAGCTCAGGCAGAATCTGCACGCTCAGTTGAGCATTGATCAAACGCAACAACGCATCGCACTCCCACACTGCTTCGCCCATCGCCGTTGCGGATCGACCCGAACCGCGAGTCTATATTGTCTTATTTTAAGATAATAATAAGGGCGGGTCGAGCAACAAGCTGCATTGCAGCAATACCGCCTGCCGTCGCGCGAGCATCACGCCATCACGGCCCATGTTCCTCATACTGCGGCAGGTCATCGGTGATGGTGAACCACGGCGCCTTGGAGCCGACAAAGATGTGCATGGATGGCCGGATGGAGGGCACGTCGATCAATGTCCCCATCGCCACATGCACAAACGCGCCATCGCGAACGATCGAATAGAGCAGCGAGCCGCACGCCTTGCAATGCGTGTCGTTGGCGTCTTCCTCGCCGAATATCAGCAAGCCAGGCTCGCCCTTGGTGACGGTCAACTTGTAACGCTCGATCCCCGCAAGCGGCTTGAACGCCGAGCCGGTCGTGCGTCGACAGTTCGAGCAATGACAGTTGGCCGCATAGAGAAATTCATCCGCAACGGCATAGCGAACCGCGCCGCAGTAGCAGCCGCCTTCGAGCCGACGCGCCGCGGGATGTTTACCGTTCGTCATAGGTGCACCTTTCGCGAATCAGTGCCGTACTTTACGCCCTGAGAGAGCCTCCTGCGCGAGGCTGGCACCGACACTCTCCTCCTCGCATCCGTATCGCTTATTCTGGACACCTCGGCAGCGGGGGCGTGAAATGCAACCAGGACTACCTGCATTTACCAGACGGATGAGGTCGGCGATAGTTTTCGCATTTGCGATGGTCATGGGAGGTATGGCGCTGCTCGCAGCATGCGATGCACTTGCCGTAGAACCCATTCGTCCTGGCCAGGAATCATCTCTCATACGCGCCGTTTTTGCCGACCGGCACCTGTGGCTCCTTTCGGATGCAGGGCAACTATCGGCCATTGCAGATAACGGTAACGAACGCGTTCCGTACGACCTTTCGACACCTGTGCTCGATCTGTGCGCAAGCGATGGGCACCCTATGATCATAACGGGTGGTGATAATCGAACCTGGGCGTTACGCCGCTGGACCAACCAGGCGTGGTCGACCGTGAAACAAGTCCCCACGGTGGGCGACGACCTGATCGCCCTTAGCTGTGCAACGGAAGCCACGACACTACTGACCTCAAAGCGCCTGATCGAGATAGGCCAGGACGGTCAGCTTCATACCGTACAGCTAAGGGGAAAACTCCCTCCCGGCATCGTCATGGCCATCCATCGCCAAGGAGACCATATCTTCGTCAGCATCAATGGCGGCGAATGGGGCGGAGGCCTCAGCCGCATCGACGAGAAAACCGGGGCGATTGTATCCATCGAACGAAATGACAGCGGTGAGCTCTGTGGAGGTCCATTGAATAGCGGCTGCGACCCGAGTAACGGGATCGCCGCCGAGCCGTGGAATCCCCGCTGCTTTGCCGTTGCGGTTGGGCTGGTTCATATGATGATGCATGGCCGCATCGTCGAAATCTGCGGTAAAAGCATTCGACCGCTCTACACGAAAACGTTCGTATCCGACGATTGGGGCGTCATGTCAAAAGGCAGAAAGCCACCGTCGGAAACCATCGCATTCTTCGGTATTACCTCAAGCAACGGCAGCTTGTGGGCCGTCGGCGCCGATGGCTTGTACCGCATTGATAGCGACGGCAAAGCCACTATCACACCCCTGCCCGCCTTCAAAACCATCGATCACATCAAGGTTAGCTTCAAGTATCCGCAGCTGATCCTGGTGATGACCGACGTGAACCAACGGCGTTCGTTGAGCGGGAGCGTACCGATGCTTGTGCCACGTTGAGAGCGCCAGACCAGGCAGCAATCGATTGCCCGTAAGTTATTTGCCCGCCATAGGCAAGCGCGCCAGATACCAGCCCTCGATTCACGAACTCATCAGGATGAATGCGATGCAAGAAACATCGAAGCTCGAAGATATCCCGGTACCGGTCAAGCTGAAGCTCGCCGGCCTTTGGACCAGCCTGATGTTCTGCTACATCTATGGCGACTACTTCGGTCTGTTCCAGGCCGGCAACCTGCAAGACATGCTGCAAGGAAAGATGGGCCCGCTAGGTCCGGCAACACAAGGCGTGCTGCTCGGAACGTCGATCCTGCTCGCTGTGCCCGCCCTGATGATCTTTCTGTCGCTGGCATTGAAGTCGGCCATCAACCGCTGGGTGAACATCGTGCTTGGCGTGTTCTACGCCTTGGTCATGCTCGTTTCCATGCCAGGATCATGGTGGTTTTATTTGTTTTTTGGCGTGATCGAGATTGTCTTGTCGTTGCTGATTGTCTGGCACGCCTGGAAGTGGCCGCGAGCGAGTAATTGACGCAACTCGATGGCTTGATGCGTTGGAGTCCGCCTGCGCCGGCCGATTACCGGAGCCGATGACCTCAATGCCCCGTTCTCCGCGGCGCGATCAGGCGACTCCGGCCGAGCTGACCGGGTCGCCCAAACAGCCTATGCCGCATATCAGCAAAGGCAAATATCGGGAAAGTGCCCCGGGCGGGGACAAAACGCCCTTTTTAACGCAATTACTTGCGAATGCGCGCAAACTTGCGCCGGGAAAGCTTTTCGAACCGGCCTGCGGCGCTGCGCCCGGCACACAACCGAACCTGCTGAGTCGATAGCCCAATGATCACTGAGCTACTCCAACGCTCCGATGCCTTCCATGAACATCTGGACGGATTGATTCAAACATCGCCGCCGGTTCCATTGGGCCACGCCCGCTACTCTGTCAGCGCCACCAGCGCCCTGGTATCGATCGAGCATGCCATCGCAGCCCGCCAATGCTTTGGAAACAGGCTCCACCAATCCGCCATAGCGCTGATCCGGCTTCAATTCGAAGCACTCGTTCGAGGGGCCTGGGCGCTTTACGTCGCCAGCGATGAATTGATCGATGTGATGAACGTACCGATCGATGCCGCATCCAACGAGAGTGCACATAAATTACCGGGCGCTACCTCGATGCTGAAAGCATTGTCGGGGCGCGCGCCCGTCGGCCTTACCGATCCGCTGGAACATTTTTATTCATCCGCCTGGCACGGGCTCAACTCCTATGTGCACACCGGCATCCACCCCATTCGGCGTCGTATCGAAGGCTATCCGATGGAGCTGGCAGTGCAGCAACTACGTAATGGAAATGGCTTGCTGCATCTTTCTTATCGATTGCTCGCAGGATTGACGGGCTCCAATGAGCTCATGGCAAAAATGACTCACGCCTGGAAAGCCCACGCAACCTGCCTGCCTATCGGGGTTGCTGCGTAGCGCCTGAAGATCGCGCGGCACCGCGATACGCCTTGGGCGAACTGCCGGTTACACGTTTGAAGGCATTGCTGAAGGCGCTTTCGGATGTATAGCCAAGTGACCCGGCGATAACCGCCACGGGAGTTGTCTCCTCGCGCAACGCGCGCTCGGCAAGACGTATACGCCATTCGATGAGATAGGCCAGTGGTGTAACGCCTGCGATGGTTCTGAAGTGCAAAGCGAATGTCGTTCGCGACATGGCGCATGCCCCGGCCAGTTCGTCGAGATGCCAGGAACGAGCGGGATCACCGTGCATCAAACGAAGCGCGGGCGCGATGCGTGGATCGCTCAATACTCGCAGCCATCCGGCTGGCATGGGACCGGTCGTCTGCAGATGGGCGCGCAATATCTGAATAAAAAGAAGCTGCGCGATATGCGCCGATGCCAGCTGCGCACCAGATAGCCCAGTGGTCTGCTCCTCGACAAGCTCACGGAGCAGCCACCGAAAACTGGCCGCCTGGGGTGAAGCGGTTGGCACGCGAATCCATGGCGGCAATACATCCGCCAGCAGCCGACCGCTCGCCGGATCAAGGAGCACATGGCCACCAATGTGAGCGAAGTCGTTGCCGTCGCCCAGTGTCGCGGTCGTGCCGCCTGCAGCGGCAAATACAACCATGGCGTCGAGAGGAGCCACACTCGGATCACTGGCCAGAACAAACGATCGCTTCGCCGCCAGAAGACCGACGTCACCCGTTTCAAAGCGAATGGGCTCTGCTTCACCGTCGATGCTGACCCAGCAATGGCCTTTTACGATCGCAAAGAACTTGATCTTGTCTGGCGCGGGAAATCGGATGGCCCATGAGCCGCCGGCCCTGAAGCCGCCGGTTACAAGCGACTCGGCGTTCGTGAGTTTGAGAATGTCGGAAAAGGGATCGGCGCTCATTTCCGCACTATCGCGCAAGTAATACGCACCCTCAAGCATTCACAATCCGAATACCCCGCCCTAACCTGCTCACCCGTTCGCCAAACCACTAACGCCGGCGACATCTGAGCGGACCTGTTATGACATTGAACAAACGACGGCTTGGCGGCCAGGGATTGGAGGTTGGGGCCATCGGCCTTGGCTGCATGGGCATGAGCCAGTCTTACGGCCCGGCGGATGAAACCGAATCGATCGCGACCCTGCATCGCGCCATCGAGCTCGGATGCGATTTCTTCGACACCGCCGAGAACTACGGTCCATTCACCAATGAGGCGCTTCTGGGCAGGGCCTTCAAGGATCGTCGCGAAAAGGTGGTGATCGCCACCAAATTTGGCTCGCGTTTTGAAGGCGACAAGATCGTCGGCATGGACAGCCGGCCCGAAAATATCGTCAGGGTCGTCGAAGGCTGCCTGCGCCGTCTTCAGACCGACCATATCGATCTGCTCTATCAGCATCGTCTCGATCGAACGGTACCGATCGAAGACGTAGCCGGCACGGTCGGCGATCTCGTCAGACAAGGCAAGGTTCGTTACTTGGGCCTTTCCGAAGTGGGCGTCGCCAATCTCCGGCGTGCGCATGCGGTACATCCGGTCTCGGCACTGCAAAGCGAGTACTCGCTTTGGGAGCGCAATCTTGAGCCCGAGATCATTCCTGTCCTGCGCGAGCTGGACATCGGGCTGGTGCCTTTTTGTCCGCTCGGACGCGGCTTCCTGGCCGGTGGCGTGAAGCGCGCTGAAGAGTATCCCGAAGGGGATACCCGGCGAATCGATCCGCGCTATCAAGATGCGAACTACGACGCTAACGTGAAAGCGGCGGAGATCGTGTTCGACATGGCAGCGGACAAACGCGTGAAGCCTGCGCAGATCGCGCTTGCATGGCTGCTGCACAAAGGCAACGACATCGTGCCGATTCCAGGCACCAAGCGTCGTACGTATCTGGAGGAGAACGTAGCTGCGCAGGCGATTCGGCTCGATCTCACCGAGATGCAGAAGCTCGACGACGCGCTGGTGACGGGGGCGATCTCCGGAAACCGCTATGCCGACTGGATCATGGCGACGATCGACCGCTGAACGGGCATGGCTGTAATCAACAAGAACCTCGGGAAATCACTATGAAAGGCGAACTGGTGCTGGTGACTGGCGGAACCGGTTTCATTGCACAGCACTGCATATTGGCACTGTTGAGCCGCGGCTATCGGGTGCGGACGACCGTTCGCGCGCCATCGCGAGAAGCCGAAGTCCGCGAGAATCTCCGCGTTGGCGGGGCTGAGCCGGACGACCGCCTGTCGTTTGTCACCGCCGACCTCAGCGCCGATCAGGGTTGGGCGGAGGCGCTTGCCGGTTGCTCTTACGTGCTGCACGGCGCCTCTCCAACACCATCGGGCGATCAGGTTCGCGAAGAGGATTGGGTCAGGCCCGCCGTCGATGGAAATCTTCGCGTGCTGCGTGCCGCGCGAGATGCCGGCGTCAAGCGCGTGGTGCTCACCTCCGCCTTCGGTGCTATCGGTGTCGGGCACAAGCCGCTGGATAGACCATTCAACGAAACAGACTGGAGCGATCTGACCGGCAACGTCGCGCCTTATCAAAAATCGAAGACCCTCGCCGAACGAGCCGCCTGGGAGTTCGTTGCCCGTGAAGGGCGCGGGCTTGAGCTGTCGGCGGTCAACCCGGTGGCTGTCCTGGGGCCCGCTCTTGGCCCGGACTATTCGCACTCGATCCGAATCATCAAGAGCCTGATGGACGGCCAACCTGGTTGTCCCAAGATCAATACCGGCGTTGTCGACGTGCGAGACGTGGCCGATCTGCACCTGCATGCCATGACTCATCCCGCCGCCAACGGCGAGCGCTTTCTCGCGATCTCTGGCGAAAGCATGTGGATGAACGACATTGCAGATGTGCTGCGGCGGCGCATGGGGGCAGCGGCAGGCAAGGTGCCGACGCGTGTGCTGCCCAACTGGCTGGTGCGGCTGATCGCGCTTGGCAATCCGGCCATGAAAGGAATCGTGCCATTGCTTGGCATGAACATGAATGCCACGGGCGAAAAAGCCAGACGCCTGCTCGGCTGGAACCCACGCCCGCGCGAAGAAGCCATTGTTGCGACCGCGCAGAGCCTGATCCAGCTTGGTCTGTTGACGTAGAAACATGTGCGAAGTCAGGGCGTATTCGCACCGAACGCCGGGAAGGCATCAGAGATCGTGGAACGCACCCAATGATGTCTCTGATTGCGTGAGGTCCTCACAGCGTCGATCAAGTGCTGCATACGCTTGTGCAAAGCGTTCGCGGAACGCCTCATAAGCAGACAGGCTGAGCCAGCGATCTATCGTGACGTACCGCCCTGGCCGATCCTTGTCTTTCAGCAGGCGGGTTTCGATGAAACCCTCCGCCTGCTTGAACAGACGCACCCATGTTCCTTCCGGGCCGTAATGTTCAACGAACTGCGCCTCGCCCTTTGGGTCGACCAAAAATTCCCACAGGCAGGTGTAGCCAGTCATGCGCGCTCTTCCCAGGCAAAATCATAGAAAACACGCAGCCCATTGCCATCGGGATCGGAGGCCGTGAACTCGTAAAGCTTCCACGGCTTCCGCTCCGGCGCGCCGACAATCCTCGCCTCCCTGTGCGTCCATGACTGATACAGGGCGTCGACCTCTTCACAACTTGAAAGATTGATCCAGATGACTACAGGCTTGGGATTGCCATAGACCTGACGGAAAGCGCCGTTGGTCAGAAATATACGGCAGGAACCACGGGAAATGCCTGCAATTCCTCCTTCCTCGTCCCCGCCCCAGTCCAGCTTGAACCCGAGGCTTCGGCAGTAGTGGTCGACCGCCACGCGAATATCGCTCACCGGGATTTCGGGGATGGCACTTGGGAAATCGGCGGTCATTTCCATTCTCCGGCTGAAGGCACTAGGGCCAGGCGCTTGATCATAGGCACGCAGGCAAGACTTACACCAAGCGACGACTCATACACGGCCGTATCATTACCTTCGAAGCCCATCGCTCGATAGAACGGTGCGGCATTCAGCGTGGCATCGAGGTGAATGTCCTCAAGCCCTTCGCTGATCGCCAGGCCTTCCAGATACGCCATCATGGTGCGCCCAACGCCACGCCCCATGTATTCGGGCTGCACGAAAACCGCGTCGACCTTTCCCGTGGCGAGATCGATCATGCCGGTGCCCACGATGTGCTCTGCCGTGACCGCGACATAGAACTTATCGACCACGCGTCTGGCAAATGTTTCGGACATCCCTCCTGAAGTCCATGTCTCGAGATCCTGCCAGGGATAGTGATCACGACACCGGGCGCGAATCGCCTCGCGGCGAATCGCGAAAATCGTCGGCGCATCATCGATGGTCGCCTTCCTTATATACACGGCGCTGCCTCGGCCTCTTTCGCTCAGTCCTTTTATCAAAAGCATCCCGATCCAGTCGACAGCGTGTTCCGTTGCTTTCGTGCACCGTAGGTCGCCTCCCGCTCCCAGCCCGAAAGGGACCCGCTGACAGCGGGCTTCTTTGGGGCCGGGAAACTCGGGACAGGCTTTAAGGCCGTGCCTCCAATACGATATTGAAGGGTGTCTCCGCAGCACGACGGAAGCGACGGAAACCACCGGCATCGACGATCACCTTGCGCAGGCGAGCCTCGCCGGCCTGCGCGCCGAGTGCCGGACCATGGCGGGCGAGCGATACCGGGACGCAGATCATCGACGATGCTGCGTAATACACACGGCCCACTGGGTTGAGGTTGTCCGCCGTGTTGTCGCCGGCGAACGGCTCGACGATCATGCAGGTGCCGTCGTCCCTCAAGGCGTCTCTCGCATGACGGGCGGCGCCATCGGGATCGGCCATGTCGTGCAGGCAATCGAAGAAGGCGATGAGGTCGAAATCGCGGCCCTTGTAGTGAGAGGCATCCGCCTGCTCGAACGATGCATTGATCACCCCAGCCGCCTTCGCCCGTTCGCGGGCAACGTCGATCGAGGGCGCGTGATAGTCGTAGCCGACGAAATGCGATGCCGGAAACGCTTTGGCCATAAGCACCGTGCTGGCACCGTGCCCGCAACCGATGTCGGCTACCTTGCCACCGCGCGCAAGCTTGTCGACGACGCCGTCAAGCGCCGGCAACCATGCACCCAGCAGATGGGAGTTATAGCCCGCGCGGAAGAACCGTTCAGTGCCATGAAACAGGCAGGGATGATGTTCGCCCCACTCCATGCCGGCGCCGCTGCGAAAGTTATCGCGCACGCGCGGATAAGTGTGGAACAACGCAAGCGCAACCTCGTAAGCACCGGACAAATCGACCGGGCCGGCGGGATCGGCAAGACATGCCGCCTGTTCGTCATTGAGCCGGTATTTGCCCGACGCCGCATCGTAGTCGACGTAGCCGCCAGCGGCCTGGTTGCCAAGCCATTCGCGCGTATAGCGCTCGTTAGTGCTGGCGCGTGTCGCCAGCTCGGCAGATGTCAGGGATTCTTTTGCCAGCGCCTTGTAGAAGCCCAGCTCGTCGCCGAGCAGGACAAGCACCGCGCTGAATGCGGCGCCGAGGTCGCCGACGGCCTTACCTAGAAATGCATTGAGTTTTTCTTCGTTGATGGACATGAGCACGCGCTCCGCAACCCAGGGGACCGGTGCGGCGGATCGTCAACGGTTCCGCCCGGCCGCCAGGCGCGGAACCGGAGACGTCTTCCTGCCGGCGGAGGATCTCCGCTACGGCCAGGGCGTGAAAGGCTCAGGAGGGCAACGTGCCGCCCGAAGCCGATGAATGCGTCATCGGCGCATCGTTCGGGACGATGGCGGGCATGGAACATAGGGACTGAAGTATAGCCCCTGCAGAAGGACCTGACGCAAGAATTTGCGTATCCTGAAAAACAAAAGGCCCCAAATAATCAGAGGCTTGGGGGAACAGCCACAGAATCAGTATCTTCTCAAAAGCCAGCGCTATTTCGCCTTGGCATCCAGAGCAATGCTTTCGGCAAGCGCATCCCTGTGGTCGATCTTCACGTATACATCGACAACCAGCCTATCCTTGTTCGAGTTCTTACAACGGATGGCGTAGCTCACGCGTGCGTCGCTATACATGACCATCTTCACAGCTGGCTCATCTTTCCCCATGGCCGGCACCGCTTTCAGAAACCTGACGTTACTCAACCTGATTCCGTTCTTGCTGAGCGGAGCAAGACCGACGGGTGAATAGTCGCTATAGAAAGTGCTGACCCAGTATTTATGCTCAGCATAGGAAAAGCCTTGAATGGGCATGGCCGACGCATCTACAACAAGCCCGGCAGCCCTCCATACAGTGCTGTCTAGGTATAGGCGCGAAGGCTGATCCCATGTCCGCCCGGAACGTAACAATCGCGCGCAATCCTGGTTCGTCGCGGCCTGAAGCGGCGAGTAGCAAATGGCGATGCCGACCAACGCTAACAACGGAGATCGAGTCTTCATGGCAGCTTCCAATACCATACTTGTGAAGCCTTATTGAAGCCGGATGCGAAAGCTTCATTTCGAAGGCACGAGTTGTCCAACAGACAAATCAAGCGCCGACGTGCCCCAAAAGAAAAGGGCCCTGATTTCTCAGGGCCCTTTTCAATTTGGCTGGGAGACTAGGATTCGAACCTAGATAAACGGAGTCAGAGTCCGTTGTCCTACCGTTAGACGATCTCCCAATACCGGGCCGATCAGTGCGCTCTGACCTGGAGCACTGAAAGGTCGAAGCGCGATTAGCGCTTCGAGAACTGGGTGGCGCGGCGTGCCTTGTGCAGACCGACCTTCTTACGCTCGACTTCACGCGCGTCGCGGGTAACGAAACCAGCCTTGCGCAGCGGCGACTTCAAGCTTTCGTCGTATTCGATCAGGGCGCGGGCGATGCCGAGGCGGATGGCGCCGGCCTGGCCGGTGATGCCGCCACCTGCAACGGTGACCTTGATGTCGAACTTGTCGGTGTTCTCGGTCAGCTCGAGCGGCTGGCGCACGATCATGCGCGAGGTCTCGCGGCCGAAGAACTGGTCAAGCGTCTTGCCATTGACCGTGATTTCGCCCTTGCCCTTGCGCAGGAACACGCGAGCGGCGGAGGTCTTGCGGCGGCCGGTGCCGTAGTTTTGCTGGATCGCCATAGTGATTCCTTAGAGTTCCAGCGCCTGCGGCTGCTGTGCGGTATGCGGATGCTCGGAGCCACCATAAACCTTGAGCTTGCGATACATCGCACGGCCCAGCGGGTTCTTCGGCAGCATGCCCTTGACGGCGATTTCGATCACGCGCTCCGGGTGGGTCGCCAGCAGGTCCTTCAGACTCGTGGTCTTCAGGTTACCGACGTAACCGGTGAAGCGGTGGTACATCTTGTCGTCCAGCTTGGCGCCGGTGACAGCCACCTTCTGCGCATTGACCACGACGATGTAGTCGCCGGTGTCGACATGCGGGGTGAATTCCGGCTTGTGCTTGCCGCGCAGACGGCGTGCGATCTCGGTGGACAGACGACCGAGGGTCTTGTCCGTGGCGTCGATCACAAACCAATCGCGCTTGACGCTTTCCGGCTTGGCGCTGAACGTTTTCATTTCGGAATACCTGGTTTACCGCCACAAAGGCGGTTGGCATTAATCAGTGAATCAAAGGCGCGAGATGATAACGGAACCTTCATCTATCGCGCAAGCCCGCCGGGTCCGACGAGCTGCGAGTCGGCGATGATAGCATGATTGCCCGGGCGCTTGAAAAGACCCCTGGACGCACTGCGACAGGTTGCCGGCTTGGCGCCCGGGAGCGGCTGTCGTCCAATAGCGTCGGTCACCTCTCACACCGCCGGCAACCGCATATGGAGTCGTTATGAACGTTCGCACGCTCAGCCCCCTGGACCGCCTGCTAGCCGGCATCGAGCGCGCCATGGAGGCCGTGGCCGGCGAACCGGAGGCCGGACGAACGTCACCGGGACATGCCGTGGACGAAGCCGACCTCGACGAGGCCTCCCGGCGGCACGCCGCCGGGCTGATGCGGATCAACCACACCGGTGAAGTCTGCGCACAGGCGCTTTATGTCGGCCAGGCGGCCTTGGCCCGCACCCCCGAGAATCGCGAGCACCTGCTCCATGCGGCAGCCGAGGAAACCGACCACCTGGCCTGGTGCGCCGAGCGCCTGAAGGAGCTCGACAGCCGCCCCAGCCTGCTCAATCCGCTGTGGTATGCGGGCAGCTATGCAATCGGCGTGGTCGCTGCAGTCGTGGGCGACCCGGTCAGCCTGGGGTTTGTGGTGGAGACCGAGCGCCAGGTCGAGGCGCATTTGGCCGAGCACCTGCAAAGCCTGCCTGAGGGAGACGAGCGCTCTCGGGCGATTCTGGCGCAGATGCAGGCGGATGAGATTCGGCATGCCCAGAGCGCGCAGGCACGCGGCGGCGTCGATCTGCCGGTACCGATACCGCAGGTGATGGGGTTGATGTCGAAGGTGATGAAGACGGTGGCTTATCGGGTTTGATGCTCCCGGCTACCCAGGAGCGTCTCCGCGAGCACCCAGCCCCCTCACCCCGGCCCTCTCCCCCGGCAGAGCCAGGGGAGAGGGCGCAGAACGAAAAACCCCGCCTTTCGGCGGGGTTTTTCGTTACATCAGGTTGCGGCCGTGGAAGAGCTCTTCGATCTCGCGGCGCAGCAGCGACTCGATCCGCTGGCGCTCCTTGAACGAAAGGTCGTCCGCATGGGCCTCAAACAGGTAGGTGTCGAGGTCGAAGTCCTTGATGTGCATCTTCGTGTGGAAGATGTTTTCCTGGTAGACGTTGACGTCGAACATCTCGTACTTCTGGCGAATGTGGCGCGCCAGATAGTCCTGCACCGAGTTGATCTTATGGTCGATGAAGTGCTTCTTGCCCTTCACGTCGCGGGTGAAGCCGCGCACTCGGTAATCGCAGACCACGATGTCCGACTCGAAGCTGTCGATCAGGTAGTTCAGGGCCTTCAACGGAGAGATGACGCCGCAAGTTGCTACGTCGATGTCCGCGCGGAAGGTCGCGATACCGTTGTGCGGGTGCGTTTCCGGGTAGGTGTGGACGGTGATATGGCTCTTGTCCATATGCGCCACCACGGCACCGGAAATGGTGTCGCGGCCCAGTTTCTCGACCACCGGTTCCTCGGAAATGAGGATCGTGACCGACGCACCCTGCGGGTCGTAGTCCTGACGGGCGATGTTCAGGATATTGGCACCGATGATTTCGGCGACGTCCGTCAGAATCTGGGTCAGGCGATCGGCGTCATACTGCTCATCGATGTACTCGATGTAGCGCGTACGCTGCTCTTCGGACACCGCATAGCAGATGTCGTAAATGTTAAAGCTCAGCGCCTTGGTCAGGTTGTTGAAGCCCTGCAAGCGTAGACGCGGGAGTGGTTTGACCACAGCAACTCTCCATGGCCGGCATGTCCGGCAATCTAGAGGGCGGGTTAGCGACAAGGGTCCCCGCTGGATAATTCGACGTGAAAGGAGTTAGCTTCCACGACCCTTGTGACCGGACCGCGACAAGGAGCCTGCAGCAGTCCGAAAGACTGCGAAGTATGCGGCAAAATTCTGGAAAACTGAACCTGCGGAGTCGTAGGGGAGTTTGCCATAATGCCCGCTGGGGAAAGACGGACTGGTTTATCAGCCTTCGGGCAATGCTTGAACTAAATCTTCGGGATAGATCGTGGCGCAACTCAAATATCAACTCCAACAAGCCTTTGAACGCTCTCAAGCACCTTCCGGCTTTGCCCCCGATCCCGCCTCCATGGAGCGATTTCTGGGTCTTTGCCATCGTCGGCGCTATCCCGGCAAGACCGCCATCATCCGCCCTGGGGACCCGGCCAACACCCTTTACTACATCATCGACGGCTCGCTGGCGGTCTGTACCGAGGACGAACAGGGCCGTGAACTGATCCTGGCCTACCTGAGCCGGGGCCAGTTCATCGGCGAAATGGGTCTGTTCGTGGAGCAAGCCCAGCGCGAATCGATGGTGCGCACCCGCACCGCCTGCGAAATGGCCGAGATCAGCTACGAGCGCCTGTTCCAGCTGATGGAAGGCCCGCTGCGCGAGGAATGCCCGAAGATCCTGTTCGCCATCGGCGCCCAGCTGACCAACCGTCTGCTGCGCACCTCGCGCCAGGTCAGCCGCATGGCCTTCATGGACGTCACCAACCGCATCTCCCGCACCCTGCTCGACCTGTGCCAGGAACCGGACGCGATGAGCCACCCGGACGGCACCCAGATCCGCATCTCCCGCCAGGAAGTCAGCCGCATCGTCGGTTGCTCGCGTGAAATGGTCGGGCGCGTGCTCAAGCAGCTGGAAGAGCAGCGGATGATCGATGTGTCGGGCAAGACGATTGTGGTGCGCGGGACGCGCTGAGCGCAGCTCAACCACGGACAAAGGGCTCACCCGAGCCCTTTGTCTTTGAACTAGGTGGATGGTCGGTCAGGCCGCTCAAGCCTGAGAAGCACTAAACCATCACTGCTCATGCAGCCTATATAACCGTTACTTTCCCCGTATCCGTTACGCAACGACCGAGCATGCAGCTGGTCACCGCCGTATTTATTGTCGGAACCCTCCCTGTTGCGAAACACAGGAGGCCGAATTCCACGAGTCGATTGCTATGCGCGCCTACCCAGTCCTGGTGACCGGTAACGCAGCCATCCCCCACTTGCAGACGAGATGCAATGTAGCCAGCGGTATCGGTGATGACCTGGGCTCTTGCTGAGAAGAATGTATTTTGGTTGGCAGGTATCGCAAAGTTCTTCGGCGCATACGCTTGCAGAATCAAAGAACCGAATAAATTTTCTTCTGTTTGCGACTGATGGGAGGCATCCTCCTCCAGAGGATCCGTGCTCTTCAGCCAAACACCATTCTGCATACCTTGCGGGGCATGCAATCTGTCCTCTTTGGCGTCACAAGCAAAGCCGGTAAGCGTATCGGGCCCCCAGGTACTCTCTCCCTTTGAGGGCGTGCTACCCCCCATTGCCTCGCACATGCCACGGTAGTAAGCCGCCGTTTCCTCGTGCTGAATCAAGGGCGTATACGTCAGGCTACCGTCGGCCTGAGTCCGCAATATTTGTTTGACAACAACCTGGGCTCCCGATGCATCAGGAAGTTGCACAACGCGCTCTATGAAATCGGGGTCACCGTTAACCGTAATGTTTCTTTGACTCAACACTTGCGCATGAGCGACGCCTGTTACGGCCAGCATTAAAATCGCCAGGTACTTCACCTTGATCCTCCAGGACTGAAAGCGCATTGATGCGCTTGAGCTCAGCCTATGAAGGAGCGCGGGAGCCGTATGTAAGGCTCCCCCGTGAAATCAACCGTTGTGTACGGCAGGCTTTGTAAGTTCGGTACGCACGCGGCCGACCATCGCGCAAATAAGCTCAGCCAATCCCGCTGCAATCGGGCTGGTAGATGTAATAAACATCCGCCCGCTCGTAATGCGAACCGGAGCGAATCGCCGGCTGCTTCACGAAGCCCGCCTTTTCGTACATCCGCAGCGCCGTCGTCAGCGCGCTATTGGACTCAAGAAACAGCGTCGCGCCCTGGCGGCGATGAAACTCGGCGATGCACGCATCAAGCAGCAGACGCCCTGCTCCCAGGCCGCGATAGGTCTCATCGACGCCCATCTTCGACAGCTCGTACACGCCCGGCGACTCCAGCAATAGGGCGCAGGTGCCAATGATCTCGCCGTCATAGCGCGCAAAGAAGATCGCTCCACCCGGCTCCAGCACGTAGCGCTCCGGGTCGCCCAGCATGACGCGATCGATGTCCTCGATACGGAAATGCTTTTCCAGCCACTGTGCGTTGAGCCGGTAGAAATGCTCGCGCAGACCCGACTCAAAGGGGATGATCTCTACCGTCGCATTCATGTCTTCAATACCACTCGACTCGCGTCACGCTGCGGCCCAGCGCGCGCTCGATTTTCTTGCATAGCACCGGCTCGCCGTTGACCAACACCGCCTCGCTGGCGACCTTGAGCATGGGAATATCGACCGACGAATCGCTATAGGCCAGATGCCAGGCATCGATGCCACGTGCGCTCAACTGCTTGACCTTCTGACGACCGATGTTGTGCAGCTTGACGCGCATACCGAACGGGCTGGGACGGAACTGCGACGCCACCACTTCGATATCGCCCAGGCCCAGCTGCTGCAAGATGCTGCTGACCAGCGTGTGCTCGCAACCAGTAACGACAATCACCCGATCGCCCGCCGCCTGGTGTCGACGCAGGGCCTGCAATGCGTCGCGATTGAACTGCTTAGGCCGGCGCACCAGCATGGCGGCAAAGGATTGCGCGGCCGCTACGTAGCGTTGCTCGTTCACACCCAGAAACGCGGTATGCACGAGGCTGCGCATTACCAGACGCCGCGAAAACGGCAGTTGCAGCAGCAACCATGGCAACGACAGGAACGCGAGCAGCTTGCGCGGCCACGCTTGTGCGTAGCGATGACGTACGAACTGGTAAAACGAATCGCCGTAGATCAATACGCCGTCAAAATCGAACAGCACCGTGCGCGGCACGGCCACTGCTACCGTTTCCGGCAGCTCCGTTGCATCCCCTGTGTGCATCGGTCAGCTACCTGTGAACAGCCGCTTCAGCTCGGCGCCGGGATCGTTGGCGCGCATGAAGGCCTCGCCGACCAGGAACGCATTGATGCCGGCGCCCTGCAGACGCTCGATATCGTCATGCGTATGGATCCCCGACTCGCTGACCAGGATGCGGTCGTACTCGATCATCGACTGCAGCTCGATCGAGGTATCGATGGTCGTTTCGAACGTACGCAAGTTACGGTTGTTCACGCCGATCAGCGGCACCGGCAATGCCAGCGCACGCTCCATTTCCTCGACGTCGTGCACTTCGCACAACACGTCCAGGTCGAGTTCGGCGGCCAGCAGCGACAGTTCCAGTAAGGCGGCATCGCCCAGCGCCGCGACGATCAGCAGGATGCAGTCCGCGCCGATCACGCGTGCCTCGTACACCTGGTACGGGTCGATCACAAAATCCTTGCGCAGCACCGGCAGGCTGCATGCGGCGCGCGCCTGCTGCAGGAAATCTTCGCTACCGTGGAAGAAATCCTTGTCGGTCAGCACGGACAGACACGCGGCGCCACCCAGCTCGTAGCTGCGCGCAATCGACGCCGGGTCGAAATCCGGGCGGATGATGCCCTTGCTCGGGCTGGCCTTCTTCACTTCCGCAATCACGGCAGGCAGGCCTGCGTCGATCTTCGCCTCGATCGCGGCGGAAAAACCGCGCGTCTCGGGCAGATCGGCCACGCGCGCGGACAGTTCGGCCAGGGGCATGCGGGCGCTACGCTCGGCGAGCTCCTCGGTCTTGCGGGCCAGGATGCGGGTCAGGATATCGGGCATGAGCAAAAGCAGACGGAAGTGGGGGGCGCGCTAAGAGTATCGCAGTCCGCGTCAGACTGGCTGTCGGGTCGCCGCCACGAACTGATCCAGCTTGGCACGTGCCGCACCGGAGGCAATCGCCGCCCGTGCCCGCTCGATACCCTCATCGATGCTATGGGCCACATTGGCCGTGTAAAGGGCGGCCCCGGCGTTCAGGCAGACAATGTCGTGCGGCACGCCGCGCTTGCCTTCCAGCGCCTCGATCAGCATGGCGCGGGACTCATCGGCGTTCTCCACGCGCAGGTTGCGGCTGGAGGCCATGGCCAGGCCGAAATCCTCCGGCTCCACCTCGTATTCACGCACTTCACCATCGCGCAGCTCGCCCACCAGGGTCGCGGCGCCCAGGGAGATCTCATCCATGCCGTCACGGCCCCACACCACCAGCGCATGCTGCGCGCCCAGCGCCTGCAGCACACGCACCTGGATACCGACCAGATCGGGATGGAACACCCCCATCAGGATATTCGGCGCGCCGGCCGGATTGGTCAGCGGCCCGAGGATGTTGAACAAGGTGCGTACACCCATTTCCTTGCGCACCGGCGCGACCACTTTCATGGCCGGATGGTGATTGGGCGCGAACATGAAGCCGATGTCAGTCTGCTGCATGCACCGGGCCACTTGTGCCGGTGACAGGTCGATCTTCGCGCCTAGCGCTTCGAGCACATCGGCACTGCCCGACTTCGACGACACGCTGCGTCCGCCGTGCTTGGCGACGCGTGCGCCGACCGCGGCAGCGACGAACATCGACGCCGTGGAGATATTGAAACTGGACGCACCGTCGCCGCCGGTACCGACGATGTCGACAAAGTGCGGATGCGGTGGCGCGTCGACCTTGGTCGAGAGCTCGCGCATCACGCGCGCGGCGCCGGTGATCTCGCCCACGGTTTCCTTCTTGACGCGCAAGCCGGTGATGATCGCTGCGGTCATCAGCGGGCTGACTTCGCCGCGCATGATCTGGCCCATCAGCTCGATCATTTCGTCGTGAAAGATCTCACGGTGCTCGATCGTGCGCTGCAGAGCCTCCTGCGGCGTGATGCTCACCCGGCGCCCTACATTCTCTTGCCGTGCATTCATGCCGCCAGCTTCTTCAGCGGCAGGCCAAGGAAATTGCTCAGCAGATCGTGACCGTACTGGGTCAGGATCGACTCTGGATGAAACTGCACGCCTTCCACCGGCAGCGTCTTGTGGCGCAGGCCCATGATCTCATCGATCGAACCGTCGGCGTGCTCGGTCCACGCGGTCACCTCCAGGCAATCGGGCAACGAGGACTGCTCTACCACCAGCGAGTGATAGCGCGTGGCCTCGAACGGATCGGGCAATCCGGCGAACACGCCTTCGCCGCGGTGGCGCACCGGCGACGTCTTGCCATGCATGATCTGCTTGGCGCGAATCACCTTGCCGCCGAAGGCCTGGCCGATCGCCTGATGTCCCAGACACACGCCGAACACGGGAATCTCAGCGCCAAGCTCACGCAGGACGTCCAGCGATACGCCGGCATCATCCGGCGTGCCCGGCCCCGGCGAAATCATGATGTGCGACGGCCTGAGCGCGCGGATACCCGCCACATCCAGCGCATCGTTACGAACCACCTTCACGTCCTGGCCCAACTCGCCCAGGTACTGCACGAGGTTGAAGGTGAAGCTGTCGTAGTTGTCGATCATCAGGAGCATACGAGGCCTAAGCTATTGAATTATAAAGTATTGACCGGCGTAAATAGCAGGAAATGCCCGCAAAAGTATCGCATTTCCATTGACCAGTACGACCCCGGCGGGGCACCGGACCTCTCCAGTGTAGCGGGCATAAACCATGCTCCGCACGGCCCGGCACCTGGTTGCACCCATCGTCACGCAACGATGGTTCGCCCATTGCCGCAGGTCAGAAATTGATCGAACCGTCCGAACCATCGATCATGCGCTCGCATTGCATGCAGACGTAGTTGGCTGCCAATAGACGTGCGGTGACATCGAGCTTTTCGCTCAAGCCCCCAAAGGCGGTCAGGCCGGCAGCAACCAGCCTGGACTGCCATCCGGACAATTCGTCCGATAGCTGAATCGCCGACTCCGCGCCGGTGCCTCGCTCGGCTTGCCGGCGCAACCAATGGCGAAAACTGCGCAGTCGCTCGGGACTCGCGGATGGACGACCCGACTGCCCGCGATCCGCTCCCGGATGACTGGGCGGACGCCTCGACTTGTTCAACCACTCCGACAATGCGTCCGGTGCGGGGCCGGCGTCAAAATGCAACGCGTCGACCGGGTTGGCATCGTCCGCCATGCCGGTCTTGATGATGCTCAAGGGTTCGCCAATCGTTCCAGTCGCTCCGTCACGCAGGCGCACCAGCAGCAGGTCGCCGATAAACCAGGTCCTTCCGGCCAACTGTTCGATGCGAGCAATGGCGTGCTCGGTATAAGGCGAATAGGGCAACTCGATCATCAGACCGTCGCCGGTTTCGTCGTACACCGGCCAGATCAGGACCTGTCGCGTAGAGTCGAAATGGGCGGCACCGATGCGACTGGGCTGCAGGACCACCCAGTCGTTCATGGGGCGGGCCTCGGCCAACAGGCTGCGTTGCTGCAGCTGTCTCGCCTGCCGCAACACCTGCCAGTTTGCGGCAGGCTGAAGCTGTTGCAGAAATGCATGTGCGGCAACCTGCTGTACCGCCACGTTCGTATGCTCTGCTGCCGACAGACGGCCCGCCGCGTTGAGCTGCGCATTCGTCAACAGCAGGCGACGTCCCGTGGCTTGCGCTGGTGCACCCAGGCCGCCCCATGGTCCGGCAGCCTTGTAGCGGGCGACAGGATTGAAGCCGCCCTGGGACTCGGGGCGTGCATCGGTGCACGAGAGAAACGTACGGTCGGCCGGTGACCAGAACAGCATCGTCAATCCGATATAACCCGAAGCGGAGCGCCAGGCGCTGGCACCCAGTCCCAACAATTCGAGCGTACCTGCCGCTTCATAGCGAGTGCGTGCCCGCCCGACCAGATGTGCTGGTGGGCCATGGGCACCGGTGCGGCCCAACGCCAGTATCAGGCCGAATGCCAGACTGATCTCGTCAAGCAGCGTGTGTTCGTCGGCGTTGCCGGCGCGATCGAGCAGCAACTCGACATGATCGGCAAGGCGTCGCAGCAGCAGCGCCAGTCGGTAGTATTCGGCGCCTTGCGCCCATACCGCCAGCGTCGCATAACGTTGCTGCACTGCCTCGGACAGATGCGACAGACCTAGCGCGATGCATTCCTGCAACAAATCACGCACAGCCACGTGCAAACGTGTGCGCGAGTCCAGCAGAGCCACCACGCCTGTTTGTGCAAGCGCATGATCCTTGCCCAGATCGAGTTCGGCGTTCCTGAGCTTGCCTGGTGCATCGGGTTCGCGCAGCGCGATACCGTGCGCGCGCTGGAATGCAAGCACGGCAGCCACGCGATACTTGGCCACCTGTGCGGTCTGTGTATCCACGATCAAGCTATCGAGCGCTCCTCCCATGTAGCGAAAGCTCATGCGCGGTCGCATGAGCTCGATCACGATATTGCGCTCGCCGCTCAATCGGATGTCTTGCTCCGGCTCCAGATCCTGCACGCACTGCCAGGCCCAGCGGTAACCGGCCTTGCCGGCGTGCTTGAGCAGATCGGCGTACGACATGGCAAGCAGCGCATCGCGCAGCAGTTCATTCGAGGGCACGGCAGAAGCGGCAGGCTCGGCGATCGGAGCCATGTTCGGTTCGACCGTATCGCGCTGCTCCGATCCGGCGCTGGACTCTTCCAACAGGCGCCGCAGCCCGATAGCCGCGCCAAGCATGTGCTGACACACGCCGCTGGCCGGGCAACTACATTGCGCCTGCGCCGGCCCGCGCAGATCAAAACGCACCTCTTGTCCGGCAAAGGCAAGATGCAGTGCCTCATCGGACTCGTTGACAATGGTCGGCGCGTGGCTTTCCAGATCCTTGTACGCACGGCGCAACAGGCCACGGTTGGCGAGTGCCGCGAATGCATCGTCGTCATAACGCGATAGCTGGGCCTGTAATTGCTCGCGCACGGTACTCACGAGATCACCTTGACCAGCCATTGCGCGAGACGCTGCGGTGTCAGCGCGGCGATCTCCATGCCGCAAGCGGCCAGGCGCTCGGCCATCTGACGGTCGTATACCGGATCCGATTGCCCGTCGAGCGAGGCCAGGCCAATCAACCTGACGCGGGCCTCGGCCAGTTGCTTGACGGCACGCACCAGCTCGCCCGGTGATGCACCCTCGCAAAAATCGGTGATCAGCACCATGACGGTTCGATGCGGATTTTCCACCAGTTGTGCGCAGTAACGGACGGCCTGAGCAATATCGGTACCGCCACCCAATTGCACGCGCATGAGCATTTCGACCGGATCGTGGGAATGGCCGGTCAGATCGACTACGTTGGTATCGAACACGACGATCTTCACGCGGAATGCCGGAAGTCCGGCAAGGATGCCGGCCATCACCGCACTGTGAATCACCGAGTCGGCCATGCTGCCGCTCTGGTCCACGCACAATATGATGTCCCAAGGCAGACGCCGCGTATTGCGCTCGAAAAAGCGCACCTGGTCGATCACCAGTTTGCCGCGTTCTGCATCGTAGTGCTTCAGATTGCGCCGTACCGTACCGGCCGCATCGAAATTCTGCGCTATCGCCATCGGTGAATGGCGAAAGCGATTCAAGCGCCCGGTCAGGGTCTGGCGTATTTCAGATTCCAGCTTGCGCTTGAGCTCCTCCACCACCTTGCGCACAATCCGTCGCGCCACCTCGAGCACTTCGCCCTTCAGGTGCCCGCGCAAGGTGAGCAAGGTACGCAGCAGTTGCTGGTTCGGCTCCAGCCGTTCGAGCGTACGCGGATCGGTGACCAGCTCGGTCATCCCGTAGCGGTCGAGCGCGTGCTTCTCGATCACTTCGACCGTGTCCTGCGGAAACAGCTCGCGCACCTCGTTGAGCCAGGTCACCAAGGTGAGTTGAGATGGGTCGAGGGAACCTGGCCCGAGCTCCTGACGCAGTCCCCTGCCCTTGTATTCGCGGCCATAAAGGTAATCGAGGGCGCGATCCATACGTGCATAGCCGCTACTGCCACCGGCAGCGCCCGGCAACCGTCTGTCGGCATATCGCCCCAATACCAGGCGCCAGCGGTCCAGGGGATTCATGCGTCCCACCATGCGTCCAGGCCATCGGATGCAAAGACCTCACGCAGCACGGCCGAAAGGGCAAGATTGGCCTGAACCTGTGCTTCATCCAGTTGATAGTCGACCAACCGACCCAGGTTGGCGGCACCATGCAATTGGGCCACTGCCTCGGCCACACGGTCGGTCTCCTTCGGCGTCATGCTGGAAAACGCCAGGCGAAGCTCCGGCAGACAGGCCACGAAAGCCGGCTCGCCCCACTGCTGCAACAACGCATCGAGCGACTGGAGCACCATCGGCTGCTGCCACGCGGTTTCTCGTGCAGTCGCAAGCAATCCACGCAGATAACCGACTGCATCCTTCGGATCGCGCAAGCCACCCAAGTGGCCGGCCAGGGCCTGGCCCAGGTCGCCTTCCATGAGTTGTCCGGCGAGATAGAGCAACCCGGCGCAAGCGCCGCGAATCACCGCGGCGGGATGGCCTGCGTGCAACTGGCCGACCATGTCCCAATAAAGTGCAGCGTCGAGGTCACGGCCGGCCGCACTGATCAACAACTCGCGCAGACGGCCCAGTGCCTCGACCAGGGCGGAGCCGTCGCCCTGCATGCTTCGCAATGAGGCACCCAGATAGATCGCACGCTCATAGGCCGATTGCAGCACGACGGGAATGCCACGCGCGTCTCGTGCCTCCAGAGGCTCGCGCGACTCCCACAGCAAGCCTATGCTGCCTGCCGCTTTGGTAACCGACTCGAACGAGGCATCGCCGGCGATCGCCGTACGCAAGGTGTCGAGCGTGCGCGGCAGGTGATCATGCAGACCCAGCACACAGGCTTGCGCCAGCATGGCGGCTGCCGCAGCAGCATCCTTGGCCTGGCCATCGGCATGGAGCCGATCCAGGCGCGCGGAAAAGCGATTCGCCACGGCCAACGGCACGGTTACGCCATAGACCGACGCTTCCACCAATGCCGCTTCGGTCGCCGCGGAATAGCTGTACTCCCATTGTTCCTGCAAGCGCTCCAAGCCGACCCCGGCGACAAAATCCGGTCCAGCCGTACGCACCGCAAAAGGAACCGCCAGCAGATTCAGCCCGTGCAACAGACGACTGGTCAGCCGATGCTCCGGGCGGCGATAGATATCCAGTGCCGCACGCCTGGGCTGGCTGTCGTCCAGGCGCAGGCGCTGGCGCCGCGCACGATAGTCGAAGTCCTTCACCAGCGGCGGCGTGGGAGCGCCAGGCGGAACGCGCCCCATGGCATGGCCGCTGAACCAGCGTTGCGCGACATGACGCACCAGCATGCCGTCAGCGTCGGCGTCGCCCTTGACGAAACAGCTTACGATGGCGTCCAGGACATCGTCGCGCAGCGGCACCGCGCGACCACGCAGCGCGGCCAGGCGCAACATCTGTTCGTATGCGGCTGCAACAGCCGGCATCGGCAAGGCGAAGTCATGGCATTCGCGCAGCTCGACGGCGATATCAAAAAGCAACTGCAAGCCCACTTCACGACGTATCCGCAACGATGCCGCCGGACTGATCCTTGCCTGCTTCTGTTGCGCCTCCCATAGAAGCTGATGCCACGCCGGCGCGGTCATGCCGGCGGAATAACCGTTCAGGCGGTCCAGCCGATCGAAGCTGTAGCGAATCAATGCAGCCGATGAATCGGACACGCGCATACCCGGGAGGCTCGGTCGCGGCTCGTCGCGCGCCAGCAACTCGGGCAGTACCACGGCATGGAACCCACCGACCACCGCAAGCACGGGACCCTCACCTGGCTCGCGCCGCCGTACTGCCTCGCGGATATGCCAGGCCATCTCCGCTTCGCGTTGCAAGGTGCCGTCGGCCTTCAACTCCTGTTCGCTGCTATCGACGCGCGACAACTGGCAATAGGCCGCGATGTCGGTAATGTAATCGCCGGAAGACCGTCCGGATGCGGTAGCTTCGAACAGATGCTCCCATAACTCTTCGTGGTCCCGGCATCCGAGCTGTTCAGCCAAGACCTGCAAATAGCGGCTGCGTCGGTAATGCCGTTCGTCGAGCAGGGACATGGCTTCTTCATCGACCTGCTCGGCCCGCTGTTCGAGCAGACTTTGCTCGGCATAGTCGAGATCGATAAAGCGTGTCGGCACACCGGCCGCCGACGCGGCGCGCAGGGCTACCAGTTCGGGCGAGTAGTCGCAGAATGGGTAATACGCCGCACTGCGCCGTTCGCCTGCGCCGGCCTGCACGCTGTGGACGGCGTAGGTATAGATCGCCAGCGGCATGCGCGCCTGCGCATCCGTCAGCAGCGGCAGCAGCGGCGTAAACGAGCGAGGGCCTTCGACCAATACAACGCTCGGCGCCTGCTCCTCGAACATGCGCTGGATATGCAGCGCGCATCCAGGGCTGTGATGGCGCACCGGAAAAATGATCAACTCCGGCGTCACCAGGCTGGCGCCCAGTGCGCGCAAACCCGCGGCGTTCAACCGCGCTGCGATATCGGGCGAATCAGCGTTCAAGCTCGCGCCGCGCCTCCAGCACGCGCTTCCACTGCGCATGACGCTGTGCACGCTGCTTTACTACGACATCGAAATAATGCCGCAACTTGCCACCGTCATCGGGGTTGTCTTTCAGTACGGTGCCGATGAGCTGGCGGGCAATATGCTCACCACCCACACTACCGTCGCCGAAATAGTGCGCATCCAGGCTTGCCGCATAGCCGACCGCGACCGCTTCGGCGGCGGACATGACTGCCGTGGGTTTTTCCACCACTACGCCTTCCGCAGTCGCACCGTTGCGAAGGTCATGGAATGCGGTGACCAACAGCTCGATCACGTCCGCGCCGAGCTCGACGTCGACCGAGGCCTGTTGCAGCAGGGCTTCGGTCTGCTCGCGTACGAGCTGGGTTTCAAGCTTGCGGTCGGCAATCGGGCGAACGGTTTCGAAATTGAAGCGACGCTTCAAGGCACTGGACATCTCATGCACGCCGCGGTCGCGCAAATTGGCTGTCGCCAGCACATTGAAGCCCCGAGCAGCGAAGACGACCGCCTCGTCGTCGGCAAGCTCCGGCACATGCAATACTTTGTCTGACAACAGGCTGATCAGACCGTCCTGTATCTCCGGCTGCACGCGAGTAATTTCCTCGAACCGGCACAACGTGCCCGTACGCATCGCTTCGTAGATGGGCCCACGCACCAGGGCTCGCTGCGTCGGTCCTTCGGCCAACAATAGCGCGTAGTTCCATGAGTACTTGATCTGGTCTTCGGTGGTGCCGGCCGTGCCCTGGATGGTGCAGGTCGACTGCCCGGATATCGCCGCCGAGAGCAACTCGGAAAGCATCGATTTGGCGGTTCCCGGCTCGCCTACGAGCAACAGGCCGCGATTGCTCATCAGGGTGACGATGCAGCGATCGATCAGGGCGTCGTCACCGTAAAACTTGCGCCGTACATCGCGCTTGCTGTCGCCGATGATGAAAGCGCGTACCGCGCGCGGCGACAGGCGCCAGCCTTCAGGACGCGGCCCAGTATCGCCCTCGGCAAGGCGGGACAATTCACCGGCGTGGACCTGCTCGGCCGGCGCACGCAGGATAGCTCGTGAAAATTCGCTCATGGGGCGTCTCAGTACTCGCTCTTTTTCTGCCAATCCGGATCGAACCCGGTACCTTCCGCGGCGATGAGGCGCAGATCGTTGTAGCACTCGGACAACAGGATCTTGGGCACCTTCGACAAGGCCAGCTCGTTGCGGTGCCAATGGTTTTCACCGCTGGGCACGAAGGAAAGATGGACCAGCGCGACCTTGCGGTTCTCCTCCGGCAGCGGCCCACCGGTAAACTGCACGATGGCGGTCAGCCCCAGTGTCGGGAACCGCTTTTCGTAGGTATAGAACCAGCCGCCATCCTCTGCCGCGCCACGCGTATAGCCGAGCTTCAAGGCGCGCCCACGCAGGGCGAATGTCTCCAGCATGTGGCCTTCGAAATCCTGGATGTTGCTCTTGGACAACTGCTCGGCCGAGGGCTGGAATACGCCTTTGCCAAGTTGTTGGAACAGCGGCACGATTTCATAGTCGGCCAGATGCTGCTGCCATTGCGTAACGGCGCCTTCGGCGAGCAGCGTGTCATGCGCGATGCGCACGCGTGCATCCGCCGGCAACGTGACTTCGTTGTCCTCGCAGTCGGTCAATGTGCCATCGTCCAGCGGACGAAAACTTGCGGTGGCGACGCCACCTTCCATCTGGACCCATACCAGGCGCTGCAGCAGGCGGCGCACGATGGGGTGGCGATTGAGGTAGGTGTTCCAGTCGTCGAACGACCAGTCGCGTTCCGTACACAAGGCTTCGTAGAGGCGATCGGTCTGTAGCTCCACGATCGACTTGATCGATTTCTTGCTGGCGGAGAAGGCTTTCTTCGCTTCCTTGGCCTGGTCGGCATCGTCGTCCTGGCGCGGCGTGGGCAGCGAGGCGATTTTCTTGCCGTCCGGATTGAACAACTCGACCTTGAAGTCTGCCATCAGGCGCGCCGTGAAGACACGCTCGCCATAGCTGAGCTCCATCGTGCCGTTGTTGTCGAAACCCGCTGCGGGCATGGTGCGATCGGCCAGCTCCGACAGACTCCAGTTATTACGGTCGGCCAGCGCCTCGGCCTGACGTGTCGCCTCTTCCTGGAAACTCTTGGTACGAAACCGGTTGCCGATCGAAAGCATGAGTTGCGTCGCGGTCGGGTGCTCGATCCAGGCGAGCATCGCGATCAGGGCTTTGCCCTGGGATGCTCGCGTGCCGTAGTACTCCTTGAGAAAACGTGCGACCGGATCGGCCGCGCCCGCGCCTGCGCAGGCGGCGGCCACGGCCAAGACGCCCTTGCTGCCGGTGGCGGAAGCCTGTGGCTGGCGCAGAAATCCGGGTAGGTAATGTGCGATGAGCTCCTCCACCGATTTGCCCAGCAAAGGGCTATCGGTGTAGTACTGCGGGCTACGCTGCATCCAGTTGTGCATGGTTTGTGCGTGGCTGGTGGCACGGCGCATGGCCTCGTCCGACGGAATCGGCTTTATATCCTCGCGCAGCCAGTTTTCCAGCACGAACTGTCCAAAGCGCTCGCGGTCGCGCGGTTCGAACATGGCGCAGTACTTGCGCAGCACGGCGTTGGGTTCGGCTGATTTCTGCTTGACTGCCTGCACCAGCATCCAGCGCAGCACATTGACCGTCACGCCCTCGCCCGAATCGTCCCAGCGCACTGCGGGCAGCGCATTCCAAGGGAACCATTCGAGGTCCTTGGGCAGGCCCTTACTCAGCGATTTGGCGGCTTCAACAGCCAGTTTGTCGCGATCGAGGTATTTCTCCACAGGCCGACCGAGCGCCTGCAAGGCATCGAGCATGGCCCCCTTGGGCAGGTCGTGCTTTTCCTTTTCGACGGCTTGCTCCAGCGCGGGGATTGCCGGTGCGTGTCGCAACCGCCCCAACCACTGCGCAGCCACCTCGCGCACTTCGGATTTTCCGTCTGCCAGCGCGCCGATAATGCGCGCCTCCTTGCCGGGCAGGTTGCCCAGGGCCTCCTGTGCGGCGAGGCGCTCGCTCTTGGCGATGCCCAACGCCAGATCGAACAGAGCATTGACCACGATCGGCGGCGGTGACGGCAGGCTGGCGACAGCACGGAACAATGCGGAACGATCGAAGTAATAATCTTTTACCTGTCCCAATGCCTGGCTCAGCACCTCCAGCCGCGAGGCGAAGTAAGGCCAGACTGCATCGCTTGACCAGGTTTCTCCCAAAGGCGACCAGGTTCGGCAATAGGCATGGAATGGTGCGTCGGTATCCATTCCCGCCGAATCCATGATCTGTGCCAGCTCGATCAGGGTCGGGCGCGACGTAGCGCGATGCAAGGCGTTGAAGACCGCCACCGCGATATTCGATATACGTCCTTTCTCGTCCGTCATCGAACCGAAGAACGAGAGCGTCTTGAACATCAGCGTCGGACTGGAATGCTCCCAACCGGCCAACTTGGTCAATGCCGGCCCGGTATGGCGCCAGCCTGTACGAGCTCCTCGCGGTGGCTGATTCCACGCCGGCGCGGGAGAGTCGATGTAGCTCTTGAGCAGCGCGAGGCTGTCGTCGGTGTAGTGTGCATCCTGATGCAAGCCGTAGTTACGCCCCTTGGCCAACGCGGCCTGGTGACTTTCGCGCATCTGCCGATTGACCCGATCGACCGACTCATTCAGTTCCTGCCAAAGCTTGTCGAGCCGGGCGGAGACCTGGGGCGTGAGTAGGCCGGTCCACTCGATCGTCGGGATTTCGTAGTCGTAGTGCGTTCTTTCAGTGGCCTCGACCGCCTGTTGCTGACTGGCCCATTCCCCGACGAGAGCCTGCACCGATGGAGCCTTATCCGCCGTCGCAACGTCGCGTGCGTAGCTACGAAGATTCTCGTCGTCGCGCAGTTGCGCCAGCGTCCATAGCAGGCGCAACGCATTGACGCGCTGATCAGGCTTGCCGGAACCGGCGATCAGCTTCAACGGTGCATACATGGCCGTGGCGCAGCGATGAAGCAACGGCTCGACGGCCGCTCGCACCTGTTTGCTGTTGGAGACCGCCAGTTCGGCCAACTCATCCACAAACAATGCCAGGATCGCGGTATCGACAGGCTCTAGCATCTTGGCGACATGCAGGCGCTGTTGCACGGATGTCGGTAACAGTAGCGGACGCAGCGTCTCGGCGTGACGCTCCACCCAGCCCGCATAGCCAATGATGTCAGTAACCATCAACAGACGCTGCTGCGCGCCATAGGCCGAATCGACTGGTGTGGCAAAGCACGCAGCAAGCAAGGCAGCGGCAGGCTGTCCCGTCTCCAGCAGCAGGGCTTCCATCAAGTTGGCGGAAATACCCACCGCCTTGGGGCGCTCACTCGACCACCCACCGGGGCTCGTCCCTCCGCTGTTCATCATGAGCATCTCAGCCCAGTGCGAACCATCCGGCATGACAATGCGAAAGCGGTTCGCCTGGCTGCCCATGCTCGCTTCGAGCAAGCGCGCCCAACGCAACAGCATCGCTGGCGGGACGTCATCCAGGTCGCGATAAACGGCAACGCTGACATCGTTTCGATCGCGGCGGCCGTAGTGATAGCCGGTGACCATGAGATGCATGCCTACTTTGGCGCGCTGCCCGGCCTCGCCAAGAATGGCGGTCGGTTCTCCAGTCGACACATAGGACAGCAGATCCGCGGAAAGTCCCGCTCTGCCTTCGCCCTGCGGCAGATGGTCCAAACCGGCCAGCCATGTCTTGAGCCGCGCGGTCCAATCGTTAGCGACATCCTTAGGTGCATTCTCGCCAGGCCGACCCAATGCCTTCTCGATCCACTTGAGCACACTATCCCCTGCTTGTTGGCTTATCCCTTACCACCACTAAGCATATAACGGGTTTTGGACCGCGGTATTTCGGTTGGCGACAAAATGAAAATTTTACCGTGCGGGCAGGTCCCAACCCTTTTGCAGATTCCTGTACTGCGTCTGCGGCAGCAGCACAAAAATGGGCTGTTGTTTCGGGTCCAGCCATGCCAGAAGGCGCTCCATCACCGCACCATCCATCGCGGTGCAACCCGCGGTGGGGGTGTCGGGGGATTTCCATATGTGGGCGAAGATGCAGCTCCCCGCGCCGGGAGTGTCTGCGGCGTTGTGCTGGATGATGAAGCCCAGGCGATAGCGCTGGTCGCCATCGGCGTGCAGGTCGCGGCGCATCGGTTCGGTAGAGCCGGCGACGATGCTTGGGTCGGCGTTGCGGGTGTCGACGATCTGGTTGTAGAGCGGTGAACTCGGCACGTCGATGCAATAGTCGTCGACGTGCATGGCGCGATAGTCGAGCGCGGTGACCGCGTGGTCAGCGTAGCCAAAGGCATCGCCGATACGAAAAACGCCCGCTGCCGCGCGGCCGTCGCCTTCGCGCTTGATCGGGCCGTCGTGCGGCACGGGATTGATCCCCTGCCCCCAGGCACTGCCGGCACGGCCAACGACGGCGGCCTGCGGCTCCGATGCTGCCTGCCACACGCCGTCCTTGCGCGTATAGGTCTGCAGGCTGCCGTGATCGCTATTCCAGTCGGGCACGACGACCAGCACCATCTGGCTGGAGGACGCCCATGTCTGCGCCGGTTTGAGATTCTGCGTGCAACCGCTGAAGACGCCGATCAAAGCGACGAAGAAGAAACAAGCCAGCCGCTGGATAGTTTTGCGATTCATAGCCACTCCAGATGGCGGACTGCGCGAATGCCCAGCCCCGGCGTATGCGGCAAGTCGATGTGGGCACCGTCGAATCCCACGCCGCCATCCAGCGGATTCACCGCGCATAGCGCGGGCCCATCCAGATCGATCAGCGTGATGGTGTCCGGTCGCGCCGCGGCGACATGGGCCGCCGCAGTGACACTGATACCGCTTTCCAGCATGCAGCCCATCATGCACGGCACACCAAACTCTGCGGCGATATCGGCCATACGCAAGGCGCGTGCGATGCCGCCGGCTTTCATCAGCTTGATGTTGATAATATCGGCGGCGCGCTGGGTCAGCAGTGACCGCACTTCTTCGGGCCCGAAGGCGCTTTCGTCCGCCATGACCGGTGTCTCGACTCGCTCGACAATGTAACGAAGCCCATCGATGTCATGTGCCGGAACCGGCTGCTCGATCAGCTCGGGCAGCACCCCCGCACGCTCGAGCGTCTCCAGCATGTGCACCGTCTGCTGCGCGGTCCAGCCCTGGTTGGCATCCAGGCGCAGCGATGCGCGATCGCCAACGGCGGCATGGATGGCGAGCACGCGCTCGATATCCGTGTCGGCATGCTTGCCGAGCTTGATCTTCAATGCCATGAAGCCGCGTGCGATGGCCTGGATCGAATCGGCAACCATCGTGTCGATGTCGCCAACACTGATGGTGATATCGCTGATCAAAGGCGTCTCGTTGCCACCGAGCAGGTGATAAAGCGGCACACCGTGAAGCTGCGCATACAGGTCGTACAAGGCCATGTCGACGGCGGCCTTCGCACTGGTGTTCTTGGCGATGGCGCCTTGCACGGCTTGCGACAGGCCATCGATGTCTTCGATCTCGTGGCCGAGCAAGCGCGGGGCGATGTAGTGGCCAATGGCCTCTTTCAAGGAGGCATGCGTCTCACCCGTTATGGCTGCAGTAGGCGGTGCCTCGCCATAGCCGACGTGGCCGGTATCGGTACGCACCTGCACGACGATATCTTCCAGTTGCTCGACGGTGCGCAGGGCGGTCTTGAATGGGGTACGCAGCGGCAGCCGCAACATCGCCAGTTTTATCTCTACGACCTTCATGGCGCGCGATGCATGCTTACGATATCGGTGATGCGGTCGACATACGGCGTACCGTCGTCCGATAGCAGGGGCAAAAAGGGCGTGACGGAAACCTCGTTGAGCTTGATGCGTTTCACCTGCCCATCGGCATCGCGGTAGCTGACGCCTGCCGTGTCGTGAATGACATAGGGCTGGCCGTCGATACGGCCGATCACCATCATCACATGCCCAGGGATATAGATCAGGTCCCCGATCTGCAGCGACATCACCGCGCGCATTCGCGCCTCATGCGTGTCTGCCACCGAGAAGGCCCGCCCGTTCAGCGCCGGGCTGTGCGCCTGATCGCCGGTATTGCGCGGCAGCTCGACACCGAGACTGCGATAGACCTCCGAGGTGAAACCGCTGCAGTCGCGGCCATCGTAGTCATGACCCCAGCCGTAACGTTCACCGAGAAACTTGAAGCTTTGGCGAATCAGGTTAGCCGGTGTCATCGGCAGATAGTCCGACGCACTATCGGCGCTGCGTGGCAGCAGTGCATCGGCCAGGGTAAGTTGACCATCGCGATCGCGAAACGGCATCTGCAACACATGGCTGGTGTAGGCGTGCTGACCGTTGACGGGTTCGTCCGAAACCGCACGCTGACTGAGTGGAAAACGTGAGCCCATGTCGAGCTCCAGTTGCGATAACGCCGGCTGCTCGGGTGTGTACACGGTTCGCACTGTCGCCCCGGTCATCACGCGTGCCGGCGATGCGGCAGCATATCCGAGCACCACACTCCTGGTTCCTTCGGCAACGTAGCGCTCACGTACCCAGGCCGCATAACGCGGGCTGATTACGAACAGCCATTGGCCATCGCCGCTGGCGTGCGCAATCACTACTGGTGTTCCGGGAAACTCAGCCGTCTCCTGGAAGCGATCGATATCCGTATCGCCCAGCCGATTGAAGACTCGCGTGTCCGTCGGAAACGTGCGCAGCGGTGCACGCTGGACCACCAGGCCATATCGCGCGGCTTGCTCGTCAGGAATGCGATCCAGCGCGAGACTGTCCACCCAACTGTTACGTTGATTTTCCGGGATGGACTGGCCATGCTCGTCGTACAACACGCCGCTTGGCACTATCGAACGTTGCCCGATCCACGCCCTGATCTGCGCGCCGGTCAGCGTGGCCGGGAATGTGGCCAAGTCGTGCATGCTTGGATCGGAGCGGAGCAGACGCGCGTTCTGTGCACGACGCGCCTCGTCGCTCATCATCAGGCGATCGGCGTGACTTGCGCGGCGTACCCAGAACTCTGGTGACAGTCGCTCGGGATGAGCGGCCATAATGGCCACTGGCGACGTCGGCGCGTCCAGCGCCTGGGCAAAGCAAGGGATCACAGCCAGCAGTGAGGCCAGCAGCATTCCATACGTATGCTTGAAGATATTCATCCGTTTGCCAGCGCGCTCAGCACCTGCGCCACTAATAAACCAAAACCGGTACCCAGGATATAGCCGAGCAAGGCCAGCAATACACCCACCGGCACCAGACTGCGCGCGTACGATGCTGCCAGGACCGGCGTGGCGGCAACACCACCGATGTGCGCCAGCGAGGAAATGCCGCATAGATAGAGATCGAAATGAAACAGGCGTGCAAACAACGCAAGCAGCACGGCATGCACCGCAATGATGCAGATACCGCAGATCAGATAGATCGGCGCATCGCCGATACCGCTGAAGTTGCTTTGCGAAGCAAGCACGGCAACAACGCTGATCAGCATGGCGCTGGAAATCACATTGGCACCGGGAAAGCGCACCAGCGGCGTCATGCCGGCCACCAACCCCGCGGCTGTCGCCAGCAGGATCGTCCAGGTCGAGGCCGACACCATGCCCGACGCAGGAAGCCGCTCACCGAGCCACGCCGAGCCCGCTGCCACGGCCAGCGCCAGGCCGAGCCACAGCAAGACGCCATCGGGCGTGGCCGGGCCGTGCGTGCGCGTCGGCGCCACCACCATCTCCGCGCTGGAACGTGCGCGCGTCCAACGATTGAAAGCCGGTGCGAAGCGTGCCACGCCGAACAACACGGCCACCCACATCGAGTAGCACAAGGCATCGGTGAGCAATGAGAACGTGAGCTGCGAATCGGGCATGCCGATGGCCTGCTTCACCGCGATCATGTTCGCGGTGCCGCCCATCCAGCTTCCGGAAAGCGCCGCCAACGGCTGCCACGCGCTACCCGGCAGCCAGTGCCTGAAAGCGAGAAAAACCAGCACGAATGCCGCAAACAGACTGATCGCGGTGCAGGTGAACACCGCAAGTACGCGCGGTCCCAGCGCAAGAATGGCGCGCAGATCGCAGTTGATCATCAACAGGAACAGCAGCGCGGGAACCAGTTGCGCGACGATGGTCGCCTGCGCCGCACGAATGGCGTCGTTGACCTGCCAAAGCCCGACCACCGCGAGCGCCGTCACGCCCAGATAGGTCAGTACGATCGGCGGAAACACCTGGAACAGTCGCCAGTTGTAACGCCGCTCCAGCGCAGGAAACAAGCCGGCGGCCAGCAACATCAGGGCCAGGTAAGGCCAAACGGTCTGAATCACGAACACCTCTCGCCTTGCAGCTTCGGGCTATTGAAGCGCAAATCGTCCGCGGATCACACCGTAGACCTGCTCCGGGGCAAGCGATGTAAGCAAGACTGATAGGTACGGCATGCAAAATCCGGCGCGTGCCGGCTGGCTATACTGGCCTTCTTCAGCTTTTCGCCAGGAATGCCCATGCTTCGCCTCCTCGTCGCCGGGCTTGTGCTCGCTATGGCAGCCGCCACCGTCCATGCAGACGACACGCCCAAGGTCGCGCCGCTGGGCGCTCGCCTGGAGCACTACGACTATCCCTACCCCGTGCATTGGTTCGATGTGCACAGCCAGGGTCACGATTTGCAGATGGCCTATATGGACCTGCAACCGGCCAAGTCGAACGGCCAGGCGATCGTGCTCCTGCACGGCAAGAATTTCTGCGCACCCTACTGGACGGCGACCGCCGAACGGCTGCGCGACCAGGGCTATCGGGTGATCGTTCCGGACCAGATCGGCTTCTGCAAATCGTCCAAACCACGCGACTACCAGTACAGCTTTCATCAGCTCGCCGCCAATACGCATGGACTGTTGCAAAGCCTGGGTATCGACAAGAGCATCGTCGTTGCGCACTCGATGGGCGGCATGGTCGGCACGCGCTACGCGCTGATGTTTCCCGATGCGGTGCAAAAGCTGGTGCTGGTCGACCCGATCGGCCTGGAAGACTGGAAGGCCAAGGGCGTGCCGTGGCGCAGCGTCGACGACTGGTACAAGAACGAGCTGAAAACCAGCTACGCGACGATCAAGGCGTATCAGCTGAAGAGTTACTACGACAATCACTGGAAGCCGCAGTACGACCGCTGGGTGTTGTTGCAGGCCGGCATGTACGAAGGCGATGGCCGCGATACTGCTGCCTGGGCCGGTGCGCTGACCTACGACATGATCTATACCCAGCCGGTGGTGCACGAGTTGCCGAACATCAACGTGGCTACGGTGCTGATCATCGGTCAGGCCGATCGCACGGCTATTGGCCGGGACATCGCGCCGCCCGCTGTTGCGGCGAAGCTTGGCGACTACGTTGCGCTAGGTAAGGAGGCGGCCAGGGCGATTCCTGGTGCGCGGCTGATCCCGCTGGATGGTCTGGGGCACGCGCCGATGCTTGAGGCGCCGGAGCGGTTTTATCCGGCGTTGGATGATGCGTTGGGGCGTTGATGATGCCCGCTTAGAGCTGCAGGCTCGCTTCGCATCGCCTCTTGCGCCCCCTCACCCCAGCCCTCTCCCCCGGCGAAGCCAGGGGAGAGGGGGCACACTGAGGCAAGTTTGAACTTTGCGCGCTTTTAGCTCCCTCTCCCCTGGCTTCGCCGGGGGAGAGGGCCGGGGTGAGGGGGCTTTTGGCCTTCGGCAGCTACTTCCGCGGACCAAACGCCAACACATCAGCCGTATAGGTCTCAACAACCAGACTGAATGGCTGCTGGTCCTGCCGAAACAACACAGCGCGATGCTGCAGCACGTAAGGAGCAACCGCCATTGGCTTGCCGCTCGGCGGCGGCACCTTGGCATCCGTTTCCCATCCCTTCGGCAACGGCGACCACAACAACCCAGCGGACAACGTCTGGCGACGGAAACCCAATGGCTTGACCACCGTGCCGAACGGTACGTCCGAATGATCAAGCTGATAGTTCATTTCAGGCGTCAGCCGTGACGGCACGTACCAGTTGTCCGCGTCGGACAATACCCAGTCGCCGCACGCCAGCCGTACATGCCGATAACGCACCTCCTCGTCCGGGCCGATGCCCAGCAAGGTGCGGTCGTCGGTGGACAAGGGCTTGTCCTCACCCGTCACGCGATGCGCGACGATCTTCGCTTCCTGCGCCAGGTGATGCGCATCGCACCATTGCTGCAAGGTTTGCGTGGCGCTCGACTGGCTGAGCAGATTCGCGTTCAAGGTCTGCAGCAACGCCAGTACCTGGGTGCGTTCGAGTGCGGTATCGCGCCATACCGGACCGGCCGGCTCACGCGCACTGGCAACGATGGAGAGCAACATCAGCGGAACGAAAACAAAACGAGAAATGCGCACGAAGACTCCTCGGCGATGATCAGGACGGCACTCATAGGCCCTTGGCCGCTTGTGCCACGGCGCGGAACAGCGCGCGTCCCTTGTTCATGGTTTCTTCCCATTCTGCCGCCGGATCGGAGTCGTAGACGATGCCGGCACCCGCCTGCACATGCAGGCGGCCATCCTGGATAACCGCAGTACGAATGGCAATTGCCGTGTCGGCATCGCCCCACCAGCCGATCCAACCGATCGCGCCGGCGTAGATATTGCGCTTGTAGGGCTCGAGTTCCTGGATGATTTCCAATGCACGAATCTTCGGCGCGCCGCTCACGGTACCGGCGGGGAATGTCGCCTTGAGCACGTCCATATAGCTCATGTCCTGACGGAACGTGCCCTGCACTTCGGAAACGATATGCATGACGTGCGAATAACGTTCGATCACGAACGACTCGGTTACTTCCACCGTGCCGGTCTCGCTGATGCGACCCACATCGTTGCGGCCCAGGTCGATCAGCATGACGTGTTCGGCGCGCTCTTTCGGATCGGCCAGCAGATCCGCTTCCAGTGCCTTGTCTTCGGCCTCGGTCGCGCCGCGCTTGCGCGTGCCGGCGATCGGTCGAACCACCACCTTGCCTTCCTTCAGACGCGCCAGAATCTCGGGCGAGGAGCCGACGATCTGTGTATCGCCCAGATCGACGAAATACATGTAAGGCGACGGGTTCATCGCGCGCAACGCACGATAGACATCCACCGGGCGTGCATTGAAACCGACGCTCAGACGCTGCGAAGGCACCACCTGGAACACTTCGCCCGCGCGGATGTATTCCTTGGCACGCTCGACCACGGCTTCGAATTCGTCGCGCGTGAACGAGGATTTGAAATCGCTTTCGTCCAGTGCCACCGACTGGGTCTGCTGCGGATAGGCCGAGCCACCCTGGCGCAGGCGGTAAACCAGCGCATCGAGTCGGCGCTGCGCTTGTGCGTAGGCCTGCGGCTGGGTCGGATCGGCATGCACGATCAGGTAGAGGCGACCCTTGAGGTTGTCGAACACCGCCACTTCTTCGGCCAGCATCAGCAGCACATCGGGCGTGCCCAGCTCGTCGGGTCGATCCCATTGCGCCAGGCGCGGCTCGATATAGCCGATCGTCTCGAAACCGAAGTAGCCGACCAAGCCGCCGCTGAATACCGGCAACTGTGGTAAGCGCGGCACGTCGAACTGCAGGCGCAGTTTTTCGATTTCGGCGAGCGGGTCTTCAAGGTGCCGGCGCTCGACGATCTCGCCGGCGTCTTCCACTTCCAGCTCATGCCCGCGCAGGCGATATACCCGACGCGCCGGCAAACCGATCATCGAATAGCGTCCCCACGTGGCGCCGCCCTCGACCGATTCGAACAGGAAGGTATACGGGCCATCGGCCAGCTTCATGTACACCGACAGCGGGGTATCGAGGTCGGAGAAAACCTCGCGCACCAGCGGAATGCGGGTATGCCCCTGCGCCACCAGCGCGTCGAATTCGTCTCGGGAAATCACGTGGGGAGAATCTCGAATGGCCAGAACGGTGAAAACGGCCATTGTAGGGGTTGGCGAGCTTGTGTGGCCAAGAGCCCCCCTCACCCCAACCCTCTCCCCCGGCATAGCCGGGGGAGAGGGAGCAAAAGCGCGTAGTATCGAAGGCTTGCCTCAGTGCGCCCCCTCTCCCCTGGCTATGCGGGGGGTGAGGGGGTGGCTCTTGAACTTAAAGTCTCGCGCGCGGCATGCCATGCAGACGCAGTGTGAAAGTCACGCCGCTCCCATCATCCAGGTTGCGCGCCTCGGCATTGCCACCGTGTCGCTCGGCCACCAGGCGCACCACATACAGCCCGAGCCCCAGATGCGGCGCATCGCCCGGGGTGGCTTTGTCGCGCAGGCTGACCAGCGAATCGAACAGGCGGCCCTGCATCGACGCGGGCAGCGGCGGGCCCTGGTTGGCCAGTTCGATCTCCGCGCCATCCGCACCGCCGTCGCTCCATGGGCGCAGGCTGAGCGCCAGCCAGCCGTCCTCGGGCGTGAACGACAGGGCGTTGTCCAGCAATTTGTCCAACGCCTGCGCGATCAGTTCCGGCGCGCAGTGCAAATGTAACGGCGTCTCGGGCACCTCGCAGCGCAGGCTGCGCGCGCCCACCAGCGGCCGATAAGCATCGGCGCAACCCCGCACCACTTCGACCAGGTCGACATCCTCGGGCTCAGCCGCGGCGATGGAACGCTCCATCCGGCTGGCTTCGCTCATGGCGCGCACCAGCGCGCCCAGCCGCGCGACGCCGTCACGTGCCCGCGCCATATACGGCTGTGCCTCGACCGGCATTGCATGGCGCTCCTGCAAGGCGTGCTCGAGGTTGTCGAGCGAGGATTTGACGATCGCCAGGGGCGTGTTGAGCTCGTGCGACAGCTTGGACGCCAAGGTGCGCAGATAGTCGGTATAGCCGCCGACGACCTCCAGCAGATTTTCAAAGCTGCGCGCCAGATCGCCGATTTCATCTTCCGCATCGGTCATCGGGAAGCGACCTTCCAGACGTCCATCGTTCAATTGCGCGCGTTCGGCGGCATCGCGCAGCCGGCCCAGGCGCAGACTCAGCCGTGTAGCGAATGCGAGCAGGATGCCGCCGGCTACCAGCAGAACGCCGAAACTGGTCAACAGCAAACCGAACAGCGCGCGGTTGGCGAGCAAAGGGACGGCACGGCTGGACTGTTCGAGCAGCAACACGCCATCGACCTTGCCGTTGCGCTGAATCGGCACCGCGGCGGCCAGCACCACACTGCCGCGCGCTTCGCCCTGGCGCCAGACGCTGGCAGGCGATCCATGGGCGGCCTCCTGCACTTCGGCCAGCTCAAGACGTGGCGCATCTTCGGACCACAGCGCGGCATCATCGAGACGGTTGGCCAGCAGCGAACGATAAATCAGCGACGCGAACCAGCCGGGCTGCTCGCGCGCCAGTGCCGCGCTGGAAAGATGCCCGCCCTGGGCCAGCAGCCAGCCTTGCGGCGCCAGCACGCGCGCGCGTACGCCACTCGGTACCAATTGCACGAGTTCATCGGAAAGCTGGCGCGAGTAGCTGAGCAGCGGGCGTTCCTCAACGGCGAGCGGCTGTGTATCGCCAGCGGCAGCATCGAACACGCCCAGGCCGAGCTGCTGTAAAGGACGCGGGATGCGCGCTTCGACGCGATAACCGCTGCCGTCCTCCTGCCATTGCACGGTGAGCTGATCGGGCAGGCCGTCCACTGACGGATCCAGCGGCAACGCAGTCACGGGACCGGGCGCCGCGCTGGCAATGAGATAGCGGCGCTGTTTGCCGTCGTTGCCCAGGGTCAGCACCACATGGTCGGCGGCCAGAGCATTGGCGTCGCCGCTATCGGCGCGCGTTCGGCGGGTACTGCGCACATCCAGGTAGAAATACAGCCAGCGATCGTCCTCGGCCAGTAACAGCTTGGCACGCGAACCGAGCGGCTGGCTCCACGGCGTCATCGGCGCCCAATCGTCGCCGTAACCGTCGACGGTGATCGGCGTCGGCGCGTTCTGCACATACCAGACCTTCTGCCCGGTGGTCGGCAACTCACCGCCGAGCACCACGCTGCGCGCGACCGCGCCGGCCGACGCGGTCAAGGCCTGCGCCTGCCCGCTGCGCAGCAGTTCTTCCATCTGCCGCACATACAGCCAGCCGGCCACTGGCAAGGCCAGTGTGCACAGCGCAACCAATAAAAGTTTGCGACGCAGGCTCATGCGCTAAGGCTACGCTGACTCAAGACTTTCCCTTGGGCTTTCCCTTCGATGAGCCCTCGGCAGGCGCCGAATGCTTGTCTTCGTAGACCATATAGCTGCTCTGCGCGACCACCTGGCGAAACAGATCGATCGCCTGCTGACGGTTCGCCGTGTTGGCTGCGAGTGTCATCGACCAGCTCAGGCGAATGCCGGTCGATTCACCCGGATCGCAGAACACCACCACGTCGTCGACGTGGTCGCTGCCCTGATAAAGACTGCCGTTGCAGGTCATCGGCTTGCTCGTCTGCACCGCAAACGGCTGGAACGTGCCGGCCGGATCGCGCTGCAGGTAGTGCTTGCGGTCATCCTGCCATTCGGCTTCCAACGTCGGCAGTTTGCGCGGCCAGACATTGAGCACGATCACCTGGTCTGGCTCGCCGGTCCACTCGCCGCGATAGATCACCAGGTTCACGCCGATGGCGCGCGCGTACTGGCAACAGTCGGTGGTCCACTCCTTCGGCACGCTGGTGGAAATCGCCCAGCCCGGTGTCTTGCCGCCGGCTTTGCCATAAGCGATGACACCGTCGGCCAGCGCTTGCGATGCCACCAAGATCCACAGCAGGCCGGCCAGAAACAGCCTTGGCCTCATGGCCGCCACCGGTAGCCCACGCCGTGCACGGTTTCGATCGCATCGAACTCCGGCGCGATCGCATTGAATTTCTTGCGGATGCGCTTGATGTGCGAGGTGATGGTGGCGTCGTCGACCACCAGCTCGGCTTCGCGCATGAGCTGGTCGCGATTTTTCACGTGGCCGGGGAAGCGCACCAGCGTGTGCACCATCCAGAATTCGGTCACCGTAAGCGGGATCTCGACATCGCCCCAGGTGATGCGCATGCGCTCGGATTCGAGCTTGAGCGGACCGTGCTCGATCACCGTCTCGCTGGAGGCTGGCGCCTTCAACGACTCGATGCGACGGAACAACGCCGCAATGCGCGCGGCCAGCTGGTGCAGGCTGGTGTCTTTGCTCAGGTAGTCGTCCGCGCCCAGGCGCAGGCCGGAGATCACGTCGAAATCGGAATCGCGTGCGGTCAGAAAGATGATCGGCAAGGTGGCCGACTTGGCGCGCAGCTCGCGGCAAAGATCGAAACCGCCCTCGGGCTCGTCGCCCAGGCCGATATCAATGATCACCAGCTCGGGCAGGCGCATGGCGAAGGCGGTCGAAGCCTCCTGGCGCGAACCGTAACCACGCGTGTCGTAGCCGAAGCGATGCAATGCCTCGACGTAGTTGGCGCGGATCAGGGGTTCGTCTTCGACGATGGCAATGCTGCGGCCCATGTGGCGGCGTTTCCTCTGGATGACGGGCGCCAGGGTGCTATGGCACGGCCTCTTACGCAAGTTGTAGGAAAACCCTGTCAGCGTTTTGTCAGATGCTGTCGCTCGAACGCCCGACTTGCGTCCTTTCATCCGCCGCGCCGGGCGCTTTCATAGGCAGCAAGCCCCCAACGACAACTCTCCCATGAGCAAGCCCGACATCGTCCCAGTCGATCCCAACGCCGAATTGCACAGCTTCGAACCGTTGCGCATCGCACTGGCCACTGGCGCCTTGCTGTTCGGCCTGCTGGTGCTGGCCCTGCACTGACATAAGGAGAACGTCATGCCCCATGAATTTCACTTCTTGCCAGGGACGGTGCCAGGGATGACCGTGGAAGCCCAGGCGGCTGGCGCACCAGGATGTGCGCTAGCCGGAGGCGAAGAGCCCGACCCGGATTGGCAGCCCCTGCTCAATCGTTAAATAGCCGTTATAACCCCCGCAATCCCTCGACCCGTTCGACTTTCCTCAGCCCCCGCTTGAGTTCCAGCCCCGCCATGCGGGGCTTTTTTTTGCGATCGCAAGAAGGCGGGGAACCTCGGCGCAAAGACCGTGTCCAAGCTTGCGGAATGACGCTGCACCGTGCGTGCCGTGGAAAGCTGCAGCGGCTGGTTCAGGCTCCAAGCGCCAGTCGCGCGCACAACGCAGCGTCATACCGGACCTTCTTCATGGTCTCCTCAATGCGTCATCAATGACGACGCTTTTCCCGACGCCTTCCCCGGCGTCGGGATTTTTATGTGCGGTCGAGGCCGCTACTTTCAGTGCAGCGCGGCTTTGCCTACCGCCACCTGTGCGGCAATCGCGCCGGAAATCGCATCGCCGGCCTTGGCGTTCTGCAATAGCGCGCCATAGACCGCATTGAGATCGCTTTGCAGCTGCTTTTTCGCTGCAGCGCTCATGCCATTGCGGATACCGCCGCCGATACCGCCACCAACCACTTCCCATATCTGTGGGTTGTGCAATGCAGCCAGTGCAATGATGCCGTATTTCTCGATCATCCCTTCCAGGGTCAGCGCTGCTTTTCGTTGCGTAGCCATGTCGTACACCTCCATTCCGCGCACCATGCGCAGATAGCAGGCGAACGCTACGCCTGTAACGTGTGTGATACAGCTAGCCATGCGCTCTAGAACGTTTGCCGCGGAAAGGCCTCGCGTTATCGAGGAATAGCCTGATTTTGCAGGAGCGACTTCAGGGAGCCTCGAATAACCCCTCCTACTCGTCATTCCGGCGCAGGCCGGAACCCAGTGGCTTTGCGATCGATTATCGCGAGAGTCTGCAAAAGTCGGCTCTATCGCGAAAACTGAAAACCGATGTCACTGGGTTCCGGCCTGCGCCGGAATGACGATGGGAAGACTGAGGTTATTCGAGGCTCCCTTCAGTCGCGACAGGCCGTGACGTAACCGTGGGTCGCGACTGAAGTCGCTCCTACAACGATTGCATTTGCCGCGACAACGGCAAGCGTGACGGAACTTCTGATTGCCCAAAAAAAGAATCCCGGCCGCGCCGGGATTCTTTCGTCACACTTTTCGATGCGCGATCAGGGCGCCGTATAGGTAGCCATCACCGATACATTGCTGAACGCATTCTTGGCCAGAACACGGACGTAGTACGTCGTTGCCTGCGGATTGCTCACCACCACCGCCTCGCTGTTACCCGGCTTGTCCGACGTGAAGTCGGCGCCTTCGCCAAGCCTGCCGGGCGCCGCGCCCGCCTTCACGTACAGCGTCGCATCGCCGGTACCGCCGAAGCTGCGGATATTGAGGCTGCGTGCGCCGGCCGGCACGTCGATGGAGTACAGCAAGCTTGCACCGGTGCCACCGGTCTGGCTGCCCAACACGCTGCCGCGCGTCAACGCAATCACCGGTTCGTCACCGCCACCGTTGTCGTTGCCCAACGCACTGTTGACGGCGGCATACGCGTTGACGATACCCGCGCCCACCGGCTGGTCAGGCGCCGCCGGGAAGGGGCGCGCGGTGGTGGTCAACAAGCTCCTGATCGTATCGGGCGATGGCGTGGCCAGCCCGGCTTCCCTGGTCGCGCTGAGGATCAGGGCCACCGTGCCTGCAACATGCGGCGTAGCCTGCGAGGTACCGGCCATACCGCCATAAGTTGCATTGCCCGGTGTCGTCGTACCGGCATTGATCGCCGACCATACGAAACCATCATTGGTCGGTGTGCCGCTGCTGCCGTCATTCGGATAGACACCGCCGCCGGGCGCGGAAATCGTTACGCCCGATCCGTAGTTCGAGTAGTACGCGCGCTTGCCGGTAATGCCGTTGGATGCCACCGCAATGACGCCCGGGCAACTTGCCGGCGAAAACTGCGATACGTCTGCGTTGCTGTTACCGGCGGCGACCACCACGGTCGTACCCCGGCTGATCGCACCAGCAATCGCCTGCCCGGTGACGCTGCTGGCAGTGCACGACCCGCCGCCGCCCAGGCTCATATTGATGACTTGTGCCGGGTTCTGGTTATCCGGCACGCCATCGACATGACCGCCCGAGGCCCACACGATCGCATCGGCGATATCGGAGGTATAGCCGCCGCAATGACCAAGCACACGCACCGGCAACACCCTGGCATGGTGTGCGACACCGGCCATACCGACACCGTTATCGGTCAGTTCGGCTACCGTGCCCGACACGTGCGTGCCGTGCCAGGAGCTGTCGTCACCGGGATCGCCGACATTGCGGCATTCCGCGTAGGCGTCTCCGGTCGTCCAGTCACCCAGATCCCAACCACCGGCCACGCGATCGTCGGTGTCACGTCCGGAAACGAAGGCATCGCTGATGAAATCGTAACCAGCATCGGCGAGGGACAAGTCGATGTCCGGATGCTGCGTGATGCCGGTATCGAGGACCGCAACGGTCACGCCGTTGCCATCGGCCAGATCCCAGGCGTTATTGATGTTGGCGCCACCGGTCGCATTGCTGAAATGCCATTGGTACTGCGCGTAGAGCGGATCGTTAGGCGTGAATGTCTGTGGCGTCACAGCGGCCTTCGATGCGAGTGCGGCCGGCGCGGCGATATCGCGCACGGCATGCATCATCACATCCGGCTCGACGTGGGCAACCGCCGGATCGGCGGCAATCTGTTGCATCAAGGTATTGGCCTCGCTCGCGCTGAGCTTGCGCGACGAACGCACCAGTTCGGAACCGGTGGCCAGCTTGCGCTGATGCGACAGCGTCAATGACGCCAGCGCCTGGCCGCTTGCACTGCGCGTGGCCCGGTCAAGACCGGCGCGACCCACAGCAGCATTGACGTTCTGCAAGGCAGCACCCGAGTTGCTGCGCTCACGTGTGCCATCGCGATACGTGACGATGAAACGGTTGTAGTTCAGCGTTGACTGCGAGGCAATCGCCGTCATCTTTGCTACGGCAATCTGCGGCGCATCAGCAGCCTGAATAGAGGGAATGGCCAAAGCCAGCGACGCGGCCAGAACGCTAAAACGGATGGAGTGAAACGACTTCATTCTGTGCTCCCCAAAAGAGGTAATCGATGAACGGGCCGATGAGCCCATGAGTAGCCGGGCGATGCGTTCGACCCGGCTCAAGGGCCGCGTCCGTACACCGGACGCAGCCATGTAAAGCCAGTCGACAGGCGCGAGGTAGCCGCGCCTTCGCCTTACCAGCCGAAGCTGACGCCGACCGTGCCGCTGGATTCGCCGCCCCCCGAGACGGTTCCACCCACCAACACCGCGCCATTGCCCGGAATGCGACGGGCATAACCCACCGCCAACGCCCCTTGACCGCGGTAGCCGCCTACGGCCGCGCTGACACGGTTGTCGTTGCCTGGAGCCGCAGCAATGGCACCGGCCATGCCGGCGAGCGCCGAACCCATCGCACCGACGCGATTCAGGCGCGTGTCCAAGCCGTTGAAACGCGTATTGACGTCGGACTTGAAAGCATCGAAATCGCCGCTCGACACCAGGCCCGCGGTTTTTTGATCCGTATACGACTTGGCCTGGTCCAGCGTCTGCGATGCCGTGGCATCGGTGTAGTTCTTGGCGGTCACCAGAGCCTCCTGCACCTGACCGACGTTCGCCGCATCCGTGTTGGCAACACCGGCAGCGACATTGCTGACTACTGCCGGGCTCGCCGCGGCGGCACCTGACGACGCGGCGGGTGCCGCTTCCGGCGTCGGCACCTGGACCGGTGCAGCCGCCGCTATCGCTTCGGTCCGGGCGGGACGCGACTGCGCGCTGTCGTTGACAGTGCCACCCTCCAGCGCACCCACGCGATGATCGAGCTCACCCAACTTTCCATCGACCGCACTGAAGGCATCGCCGACGCTGTAATACGTGGAACCCTGGATGTTGTACATCGGCCCCATCAGCCCTGATGCCGTCATCGCCGCACCACCGCCCAACATCTGCGCCACCTGATCGCCCACGTCGTACAGCTGGCCGCCATTGACGGCGTCCATGCTGCCCGTCCTGATCGCACCTGCCGCGACGTTGCTCAGCGTCGTGCCATTGGCAGCATCGAACGTCAGCTTGCCGTGACTGGCATCGTCGTACTTGGCGACATTGGCCATGTCCGCACCGACACCGCTGATCGCATCATTCAACTGTCCAACGTTGACGGCATCGGTATCTTCCGTACCCGCGGCCACATTGATGATCTGCCGGTTGATGGCTTTCAACGGCGTGCCATTCAGTGCAGTCCAATCCTTGGCGGCACCCACCGATACGCTGTTTTCGCGATCGGTGAACGAGCCATAGCCCAGGGCCACACTATTGTCCGCGTGCGCCATGGAATAGCCGCCCACGGCGGTCGAGTAGTAATCGAGCGCCTTGGCCTGGGCACCCAAAGCCGTGGAGAAGCCACTCAGCGCCCAACTGTTGTAGCCGATCGATGTGGTATTGGCCGTCGCGGCCCAGCTGCTTGCACCGAAGGCACTGCTGAATTCACCGTTCGCGGCCGACCACATACCGGATGCTGTGCTATTGCCCTGGGTCGCCTGGGCAAGATAGCCGAACGCCGATGCGCCGACGCCCGATGCCTTGGCCGTGACGCCAACAGCGAGGGACAGCGTACCGGTCGCGGAACTTCCATCGCCGATCGCCACACCCTGATAACCACTGGCAACTGCGTTGTTTCCGAACGCCAGAGCGGATATCCCGCTCGCATTCGCACTGTTGCCCAAGGCCACGCTGGATGCCCCACCGGCCGAGGCGTAGCTGCCTACGCTGGTCGCGTTGCTGGCACTGCTCTGCGCATTGGCACCCACCGCCACACTGCCGTCGCCCATGGCCACGCTGCCGTAACCTAGCGACGTGCTTTGCTCACCCAGCGCTACCGCTCCGCTGCCAAACGCGGACGAGCCCGCGCCGGCCGCATAGCTGCCTGAACCAGCCGCCGTGGCGTACTGGCCATCGGCGAGTGCGTCGTCGCTTCCATCCGGATTGCCATTGGCCTTGAAGTAATGGCTCGCGCTGCCGGTGGCATCCTTGAGCTGCGCCACGTTCACCGCGTCGGTGTCCTGCGTGCCGGCGGCGACGTTGGTGATCTGGCGTTCCGCGCCGGCGCTGCCTACCGAAACCGTGTTGTCGCGGTCGGCGATCGAGAATGCGCCCAGCGCTACCGCGTTGTTTCCATAAGCCCCCGATTGCGCACCAAGCGCCACGCTGCCCTTGCCGCCCGCATAAGCGTAGGTGCCGACGGCAATACCGTCGTCGGCATCGGTCAGGGCGACCGTACCGAGCGCGATCGAGTTGCGTCCATAAGCCTGGGCGCCATCGTCGTAAGCGCATATTTCGCCATCGGGGCACTTGAGGAAACTTCCCAGTGCAATCGAGCCATCACCGTAAGCGCGCGCCATGGCGCCAATGGCCGTCGACAATTCACCCGTCGCGCCTGCATAGCCACCAACCGCCAGCGCGCCTCGATTGACGGCATAGCTCTGCGCGCCGATGGCAGTCGATACGTCACCTAACGCCTGGGTCTGGGTACCGATCGCCGTAGCGTATTGGCCAGTTGCCTGCGCATCGCTTCCGTAGGCACTCGCCAGGAAATTCGTGGCAGTGCTCCTCTGGCCCGATGCGACGGCGCCCTCGCCCTCGATCCGCGCATCATCCGTGCCGTCATTGAGACCATCGGCCTTGAAATAGCGGTTCAAGCTTCCCGTGGCCGCGTTGAGCTGATCGAGGTTGACCGCGTCGGTGCCCATGGTCCCTGCGGCTACATTGGTGATCTGACGATCGATGGCCTTGAACACCGTGCCATCCAGACCCTGCCAATCGTGTGCCGCACCCACCGACACCGAATTGGGGCGATCGGCCAGCGAGCCCTGGCCCAGCGCGACGCTGTTATCGCCCTGCGCCCAGGCATTGGCGCCGACGGCGGTGGCGTTGTCGCTCACGCCCCAGGCGTTGAAACCCAGCGCGGTGCTCTGCTTGCCCTGGGCCCAGCTTTCCGCGCCAAACGCACTGCCCGATTCGCCAGCCGCCGTGTTGTAACCCGTGGCGGTGGCATAGGTGCCGACGGACGAAGCATTGACGCCTACGGCCGTGCTGAACACGCCGTTGACATTGGCACCCGTACCGACCGCAGTGACGCTGTTGCCTTCCGCGCGAGCGGCATAGCCCAGCGCGGTGGCGGCGTAACCATCGGCAATACTGAAGACCCCGAAAGCGGCGTTATACAAACCGGTAGCCCTGGAAAGCGCACCCACCGTCGTATTCATCGTGCCGGTGGTCACGGCACCGTTGCCGAGGGCCACCGCCATGAAACCCTCGCTCGATGCATTGACGCCGATGGCGACATTGGTGCCGCCTGAGTACGCGTGTGAGCCGATAGCGATGGATGGCCCGCTCACCGTCTGCGCCGAGTCACCGATGGCGACACTGGAATCGCCGGCACTTTGCGTACCGACACCATAGGCAACGCTGTTGTTGCCGCTGGCTGTACTACCGTAGCCGGCTGCGGCGCTGAACTGGCCAAGCGCAACCGCACCATTGCCCAGCGCGCTGGCGCCCTGTGCCAACGCCGCACTACCGCCGCCGATGGCGGTCGCATAATCGCCCAGAGCGGCGCTTTGATGGCCATAGGCGGAAGCCTGCGCACCGTCGGCCGTACTGAGCGCACCACCTGCCGTACTGCCCTCGCCATTGGCCAGCGATCCACGACCCAGCGATGTCGCGTCAGCGGCAAGTGCCGTCGCACCGGCGCCGATAGCCATGGCACCGGCACCGCTTGCGCCGGCGAGGTTTCCGACGGCCAAGGCGTTGGTGCCCTGGGCAAACGTCGCTTCGCCGACGCCAGGCATGCCATCGCCGTTCGTGTCGGTCCACTGGCTACCACCGATCGCCACGCTTCCGTCGCCTTCGGCGGCGGCGTTGTAGCCGACAGCAACACTGTGCTGCCCGTTGGCGAAGCTGTTTGAGCCTACACCTACCGCACCGGTGCCGACCGACGTCGCATAACCGCCCAGTGCCACGCCGAAGTCGCCGTTGACGGCCAGCGAGTTTGCGCCAAGCGCCACGCTCGCCTCGCCGTTGGTGCCGGCACCGAAGCCGCCGACGAAACTGCCATTGCCCAGCGCGATCGTGCCGCCACCAATCGCGGTCGAGCCGGTACCCGATGCCTGGCTCAGCGCGCCGATGGCGGTCGCCGCCTGGTCGGCATCTGCCGAAGCATGTGCGCCGACTGCCGTGTTGCCGAAACCAAGGCTCTCCGAGCCCTGGCCGAGCGCCACCGAAGAATCACCGAACGCGACAGCGCCCTGACCGAAAGCAGCCGCGCCGATACCCGCGGCGATGCTCTGCGCACCCACGGCCACGGCAGCGTTGTTGACAGCCTGAGCGCTGCTGCCTATCGCGATAGCGCCATTGCCATCGATAACCGCGTCATCGCTACCGTCGCCAGCGCCATCGGCCTTGAAATAGTGCTTGGCATCGGAAACATCCGTCGCCACCGCGTCGAGCTGTGCCTTGTTTACGGCGTCGTTGGCCTGCGTGCCGGCCGCGACGTTCGTGATCTGGCGCGCGCTGTTGGCATTACCGACCGATACCGAATTGGCACGATCGGCGATCGAACCGGCCCCCAGCGCCACCGCATTTTGCGCCTGTACCTGACTGCGCGAACCGATGGCCGTGCCATTGGCGGCATTGTCGTTGACCCGCGCGTCGTAACCGAGCGCTGTTGCCGCATTGGCACGCGCCTGCGAGTTGGAACCCGCTGCCGTCGCCGTCGCCTGCAACGCCTGCGCATTGGCACCCAGGGCCGTCGCATTGGTCTGCGCTGCATTGGCGTTGTTGCCAAAGGCAGACGCGCTGACCTTGGTTGCACGCGCATTGGCACCGAACGCGCTGCTGCCATCGGCAATCGCCTGTGCGCCATTGCCGATGGCGGTCGCGCTGCGTGCGGCCACGGTGGCGCCACCATCGGCGTAGCTGCCGTTATCATCCGGCACGCCCTGCAACGAAGCCTCAGTGGATTTTTTCTCCTTGGTTGCATCCGCCGTAGTCGCCTGCGCACCGCTGGCAGCGATAGCCGCCGACAACGCGATCGCACCCACCGCTGCACGCATCCGGCGCGACGAACCTCCCTTTCCGCTGGCGCGTGCGAACTCCGACGCGACGACCAACGTCCCCAGAGACCTGTTCCAAACCTTGCTATAAATCTTGTTCACTGTGGGTAACTCCCCATAAAGAGCTTGACGGATAGATCGAGTACGCCGTGCGGCAGGCCATGCCCCGTTTGCGGCGTATCTCCGTCACTCATTGCCGCCCCCCGACGTCGAATGCGTGAACCGTGCGGCCCCTTGCGGGACCTTTCGGTCCGGCGAAATTGCATGAATGGCGTGAGGCAGTCACGCACGCTTTCCAACGAAAAGCCGCCAATCTCACGCAAGCTCACCGAATCTCACGCAAGCCAACGCTTGCTCTCGTTGCAGAGGGGTGAGACAAATACTTTTGTTGTGTGCCCTACCTGGAACAGATCGTGATACGTCGCCTTGGGACGTCCATTTATCGTTGGCTCGACGGCGCTCCGATCGCCGACCCACTGGATCGGCGAAACGCGCCTGTGATGCAACTGCTGCTGTTGTTCATCGGCATTCTTTTGCCGTTGAATTGGGCTTATCACCTGCTGGTAGTACGCATCAGCCATTGGCAAGGCAGAGATGCGCTGTTCGCTGCGGATATGGCCACGTCGGCCGTCGCACTGGGCGGTGTCTGGCTGATCCGACGGGGGCGCTTTGGCCTGGCCATTCGTTTGCTGCTTGCTGCGCTTCTGCTGACAGCCGCCATGACCGCGACGGTGATCGGTTTTGCCATGCTGATGTACGACCAGAGCAACGTCGTGCTCAGCCTGATCATCGGTGGCCTGATCATGGGACGTCGCACGCTATGGGCGATTTTCGCCACCCAGCTGGCGATCTTCGCGGTCGGCATGACGGTCGATGCCATCCACTTGGCAACGATGGGCAAACCGGCGCTCGGTGCCTTCGGGAATGGGCCTTCGATCGTGCTGACCTATCTGGTGATCACCGTGGTGATCGATCGCTGTGTCAGTGCATTGCGCGAAAGCCTGCAAGAGTCCAACGCCCGCGGCCAGCAACTGCAAAGGGAGATGGCCGAACGCGAGCGCACTCAGGCGAAGCTGCTGCACGCGCAAAAAATGGAAGCAGTCGGACGTGTCGCCAGCGGCGTAGCCCACGATTTCCAAAACATTATCGGCGTGATTCTCGGCTTTTCCACCCGCCGCGAACGCCTTGCAGATACGGGAGCGCCGGCCCTCCTGGATGCACTGGAAGGGGTTGAGTTGGCGGCTCGACGCGCATCAGCCATCAGCCGCAAGCTGCTTTCCTTCAGCCGCAACGACGTTCCCACGCCGGAAACCTTCGACGCCGCGCTGACCTTGCACGAGCTCAGCCCGATGCTACGCCAGCTATTCGGGCACAGCGTTCGCCTGCGCATCGAGGACGCGGCCGCACGTGTGCTCCGCGTGCGTATGGACCGTGGCCAGTTCGAGCTGATGGTGCTCAATATCGCCGCCAATGCGCGCGACGCCATGCGCGATGGTGGCGTGTTCACGATCACGATGGATAGCGATGCCAACGAGCGTTTCGCGGTGATCCAGCTGATCGACAACGGCGGCGGCATGGACGAAGACGTGCGCGCGCGCATATTCGAACCCTTCTACACCACCAAGGCGCCCGGCGAAGGCACTGGCCTCGGACTGAGCGTGGTGCGCGATCTGGTCGAGGAGGCCAATGGAGAGATCGAAGCCAATAGCACGCCCGGACAGGGCACTACCTTCGTGCTCCGTTTGCCGTTGGTTGGATAAGCCACACAGTCAGGACGCCAGTTCGACGTCCAATGCACCCTTGGCAAACACGTAGCCCGAACCTCGCGCAGTAAGCAATGGCAACGTTTCGCCCGACTGTTCGCCGGCCTTGCGGCGCAGGCGGTAAACCAGCATCTCCAGTCGATGCGGGTCGAACTCGTAGACGTCTTGCGACAGCGCGGCGATCAGTGCGCTGCGCGAAACGGGCGTGCCCTGCCTGGCAATCAGCTGCTGCATGATGCAGCGCTCGGGTACGGACAGCGCAATCACCGCACCGCGCGGCGAAAGCAGACACCAGCCATCGGTTTCCAGATGCCACCCGCGTGATGGTACCGGGACACGCTCAGGTGACTTCGGCGCGCCTTGCCATGTGGCGGCGCTCTGCATGCGGCGCACCAGGCTGTGCAGGCTGGCAGCCAGCACTTCCATGTCGATTGGCTTGGACAGAAACATATCGGCGCCATCGGTCATCGCCTGGATGCGATCGGCACGTGCCTGGCTCGCACTCAGCATGACGATGCCAATGTTGGACATACTCCGCAGATGGCGCGCCACCGTCAGACCGTCCTCGTCGGGCACGCCTATGTCGAGCACCGCGATATCAAAACGCTGCGCCAGCATGTTGCGGTAGAGCTCGGTGGCCGTGGCGCTACCGGTAACCCGAAAGCCATGATCTGCCAGACCCGGCAGCAAGATCCGCTCGCGCAGCAGCGGATCGTCTTCGAGCACGATGACGCGCAAAGCCTGGGAAGGCAACGCGCTCGACTGTCCCTGATAACTCATGCTTCTTCACCACAGCGGCCTGCAACGGCCGACTCCCTGAATATAGCAAGGCAGCCGGCCTGATTCGCAAGCTTTCACGAATGAATCGCAAAACCATGAAGCAGGACAAGAAATTTTTTCTGCAGGCCTGATTAATCAGACAGATACATCGCCGGCCGCCAACCAGCGTGATACCTCTTCCTGCAGCGACGTCAGTGCGACCGCCGCTTCGCTCAAGGGTGCGGCGGATCGGGCGATCATTTCGACGGACTCGGCGTAGCCGGCCATCGCCTTGGCATCGACCATCAAGGCCGCCCCTTTGAGCCGGTGTGCGAAATGCACGACGTGCTCGCGATCACCCTCGGCGAACGCCGAATCGAGCGCCGCCTCGTCTTCTTCGATCGATTGACGGTAGAGCGCATGCAGGTCGACCTGCTGCAGCGAATCGGCCACCGCCGAGCCCGCAACCACCTGTGACGCCCCGCCGGAAGCGGTCGGTGCGCTGGCCAGCCACAGCCTCAGCATGCTGCGCAGTTCGTCCAGACGAAGCGGTTTTTTCAGAACGCCGTCCATACCGCTGGCCATGCATTTTTCCAGGTGGCCCGAATCTGTCGCCGCCGACACGGCGATCACCGGCACACGAGGCAAGCCCAGTTGCGCTTCGCGCTGGCGAATCCGTCGGGTTGCTTCATAACCGTCCATCTCCGGCATGTGGCAATCCATCAGCACCAGCTCGATGGACGGATTCTCGATCGCAACCAGAGCCGCACGCCCATCGGCGACCAGTTCGGCCCGGATTCCCAGGCTACGCATCTGTTCGGCGAGAATGAAGCGATTCTGCGGATGGTCTTCAACCACCAGAACGACGCCCTCGCCCACGGAAAACTCATGCGAAACGTCGGCAGCGTCTTGAGGATGCTCGGGCCCGGCTGGACGAGCGACCAGGCTCACCGGCAGGGTGAAACTCACGCTCGTCCCTACGCCTTCTTCGCTCTGCAGCGCCATCGAGCCGCCCATCAGCTCCACCAGCTCGCGGCAGATGGTCAACCCAAGGCCGGTGCCGCCATATTTGCGTGTCGTCGTGGTATCGGCCTGCGAATAGGCGTCGAACAGGCCCTTTTGCTGCGCCGGTGCGATACCGATGCCCGTATCGGTGACACGCCCGCTCAAGACACCTCGCCCCGGTTGGCCGCGGTCGATCCGAAGACGACATCGATGCTGCCGTGATGAGTGAATTTCACGGCATTGCTGAGCAGATTCATCAGCACTTGGCGCACCCGGGTGGGATCGACCATCACATAGCCGGCTTCGGGATGATCGATCGTCACGCGAATCGGCAACGATTTATCGTTCGCCTTGATCTGCGCGACGTCCACGGCCTTGTGAACCAGCTGGCCGATGTCGGTAGGCAACAGCTCCAGCTTGAGGCGATGAGCGTCGAGCTTGGACAGGTCGAGCACATCGTCGAGCAGGTCGAGCAGCGACTCGGCGGCCGTGGAGGCGGTATGAGCGAGTTTGCGGTCGTGCTCGTCGCGCAACGAATTCTGCAGCATCTCGATCGACGCCAGAATCGCATTCATCGGCGTGCGGATTTCATGGCTCATGACGGCCAGGAAGCGCGACTTGGCCAGCTCGCTGGCCTGCGCCTGTCGTCGTGCCACATGGGCTCGCCAGGCAAACCAGGCCAACAGCACGATACCGATCGCCAACAGGGTCAATTCCGTCTTGCGATAGCTGATCAGCGAACCCAGGCTCGGCGCGCCGTAATCTGCCGCCTCGGCCCAGCGCTGATAGATGAGATCGGTATCGTTCGCGGAAAGGGCTCCCAACGATTTGGATACGATCGAAAACAGCAGCGGCTCGTCCTTGCGCACGCCCATCGCGGTGATCAACGGCATGTCGTTCAGCACGCCCGATACACCCAGACGGCCGACATAGCGCCGACGCAGCAGGGGCAGATAAACCGCTTCGCTGCCGACCGACGCATAGGCGTCGCCGCTCAGGACCATTTCCAGCCCGTCGCCAGCCTGCGAGGTGTATACCGGCCGGAAACCAGGAAACCGGGATGCGAACTCCCGCTCGCTGGAACCACCGCCACGGATGGCAACGACTTTGCCGTCAAGCTCATCGGGGTTGAGTATCACCGGCTGATTCGAGCGCGTGACGATAATCATCGGCGACGAAAAATACGGCTGGGTGAAAAGCAGCTGGTCGCGCACCTGCGCATCCACGCGCAAGGGGATGGCGTTGGGGAACAGATCGACCTTGCCGGCCAGGAAGGCCTGCTGCGCCTGGCTCCAGTTATCGGTCGGCACGAGTTCGAAGCGCAGCCCGGACTGACGCGCCACGGCCGCCAGGTAGTCGGCGACCAGGCCTTTGTATTTTCCGTTTTCGATGTATTCGAGCGGGGCCAGCCGGTTATCGGTGGCGATGCGAACCACCGGATGATCCTTGATCCATTGCTGCTCCTCGGCCGTGAATGCCGGCTTGGCATACAGGCACATGGGAAACAGCGCCGCACTCGCCAACCAGAACAGCGCCGCGATGCGCCGCGGGCTCATTTTCCTTCCAACAGATGCTGGATTTTGAAAAGCTCGCTATCGGTGCGAATGCCTAGCTTGCGAAAGGCCGCGCTCTTTTGTGCACTGATCGTGGTGATGCTGCGTGAGAACTTTGCAGCGATCTGACTCACTGACATGCCATCGAGATAGCAGCGCAACACCTCGCGCTCACGCGGCGATAGCTTGACGTCCTGGGTCAACGCCCGCTCGTCGGTCAAAACCGAGGGGCTCTCATCTTTGCCGCCCGCGATTTCGAGCGCCATTTCCGGACTGAGATAAGTTTTTCCCAGCGCTACGGCACGAATGGCCGACACCAGCTCCTTATGCCCCTGCGCCTTGCCGACAAAGCCTTTTGCGCCGGCCTTCATGGCCAGCGCTACCGTCGCGGCATTGTAGTGCGCCGAAACCACCAGGATCTTTTCGTTGGGAAAGCGAACCCTGAGCGCACGAATGAGATTCAGGCCGTCGACCTCCGCCGGGCCGAGCGAATAGTCGACGACCAAGACATCGGCACGCTCTTTTTGCAGTGCTGCAAACAGATCGTGGCTGGTCGTAAAGCTCCCGGCGACTTCGAAATACGTTTCCTGCGAAAGCAGAAGCTCCAGCCCTCTGCGGACGACTTCGTGGTCATCCAGCAACATCAACCGTAGGGGCGCAATGAGCGAACTGGACATGGAACCTTCCCTCTATGACCTGCGCAATGGGTTACGCACGTACCTCGCGTACCGAGCCTCTAACCACATACCCTCAGCCGACTCCTGCGCCAGTCCCCTCTCGTCCTGGGCAGGCCATCCGCCGGCCATCCCCTCGGTCGACAGGTGCGCTCCATCGATGGCCGGGAAGCTTACCTCTTGCCGCATTAACAGGCGATACACCGTCTTTGTGCCGCCAGCCTCTTTGCAACGTCCATCCTAACGGCTTGATGCTCCGCCGACATAATTTTCGTACACCTTCTAAATACTTCTGAGCAGAACGTCTCGATACTAGGCCCAGATACAAGCCCCACGCATCGACAACGGCCGACTCCGCCAGATGGCCCTCAGGCCATGTCGCGGCAGCGCGCGTGCCTACGGACGTACGGCCGCGGCCTGGGGCCAATGCATTACTAGATCCTGCAAGGAAAGCTGCTCACGCAAGCCTGCGTCGCATGAGGTCGCCCGTCGACAGATCTCGTCGCGCATTGCGCCTGCCTCAAACGCCGGAATTTGCCATGATCCGCCTCCTCGCCAACCTGCTCGTTGTTATCGGCCTGCTCGTGTCGTCGCGAGCCGTGGCCGCCGAGCCGTCCTTGTTTACCGAGCGCGAACTCCAGTGGATAAGCGACCATCCGGTGGTCGAGTTCGCCGGCTATCCCGATTGGCAACCTTTCGAAAGCGTTCATCGCGGCAAGGTTTCCGGACTGTCCCTGGAATACCTCGGCGCCATTTCCAAGATCAGCGGCCTGACATTTCGACCCGTGCTCGAATCGGATATCAAGCAGGCGCGCACCGCGCTCGCCAAAGGCACGCTCGACCTGCTTCCGGTGGTCACCGCGCAAAATGACGGCCTCGACGCCGGCGACAGCAGGGGCCAGCTCAGCTCACCGTATTTTGTCGGTACCGCGGTCATTATCACGCGCGATTCGATGCCCAATATCTATGACCTGGAGCGTCTGAAGGGACACCGCGTCGCGGTACGCGAGCATGGCATCATGCATCGCCTGCTGAAGGAGCGTTACCCCGGCATCGTGTTGCTTCCGATGTCCTCGCCGGAGCAGGAGCTGCAAGCTGTCTCAACGGGTATAGCGGACGCGGCGATCGACGTCGACGCCTTGCTGATGCCGCTATGGCGGCGCGGCTACGACAGCAACCTGCATGTGTCCGGGACTGTCAACGATGCGCTGCTCAACGTACGCATGCGGGTGCGCGACGACGAGCCCGAGCTGCGCTCCATTATCGACAAGTCATTGGCGACACTGACCGCCAAACAGACCGACGACATGATGGAGCGCTGGATGATCGACTCCGACTACGGCGCCCCCTCGTGGACGGTACTGCTGCGTTTCCACTCGACCGCCTTTATCGGCATCAGCGCTGCGCTCGCCCTCCTTGTCGTGCTGTATATCTTTGCCCGGCGCGACCACCGCCGCGCGATACGCAGCGAGCGCGAGAAAGCCATGTTCCTTGCCACGATGAGCCACGAGATCCGCCTGCCCACGAGCGCCCTGCTGTCGGCCGTGGAACTGCTGCGCTCTACCCGCCTGGATGCCCAGCAGTCGAAAATCGTCGACGCCGCCACGACCTCGGCCGATGCGCTGTTGCGCCTGATCGACAATGTGCTGGATATCTCGAAACTCGAAGTCAACGGCCTGAAGCTGGAGCGGCTACCGGTCAACCTGAAGAAGATCGCCGATGACGTCGTCAATGTGGTGCTGCACAAGGCCAACGAGAAAGGGGTTCCCGTACATGTCGACATGAACCTGCAGGCCGGCCATACGGTCGTGACCGACCCGACGCGCCTGCAACAGGTACTGATCAACCTGCTCTCCAATGCGATCAAGTTCACTACTCAAGGCAGCGTCACACTGCAGATGCGGCTGCAACCGAGTGAAGGTACGGAGCTACCGGCCCAATTGACGGTGTCCGTCAAGGACACGGGCATCGGTATTGCTGCCAGCCGTCGCAATCAACTCTTCCAGGCCTATGTACAGGCTGATAGCTCGATTCAGCGTCGCTACGGCGGCACCGGCCTCGGCCTCAATATCTGTCACCAACTGATCGAACTGATGGGCGGCACCATAGCGATCAAGAGCGAGCTGGGCGAAGGCACGACCGTGAGCTTCACGATCCCGGTCGTCATTGCCGACGCCGACGAGATGCATGCCGAGGCGGCACCCGCGTATCCCCAGGCCAAACTGACGGTGCAGCCGATCGAAAGAGCGAACCGCCCGTCGATTCTTCTGGTGGAGGATCATCCCGCCAATCGGTTTGTGATCGAGCAACAACTGCGCAGCTTGCAATGCCGTGTCTTCACCGCCGAAACCGGCCGTGCCGCACTGGAGATGCTCCAGCAGCACTCGTTCGACCTGGTCATGCTCGATTGCGGTCTCCCGGACATGGAAGGCTATGAAGTCACGCGGCAGGTTCGCGCACGCGAAGCCAAGCTGCACCGCCATACACCGATTGTCGCCATGTCCGCCAGCAGCAATGCGGTGCACAAGATGGCCTGTATCGAATGCGGCATGGATGGCGTGCTGACCAAACCCTTGCAGTTGGCCGTACTGAAAGCCGAGATTGCGTTGTGGTGTGGGTTCGACCCGCCATCGGCCGGCGAGCGTGAAGGTATCGTGTAGCCGCCTTTGACCGTTGACGATGGCAGACACGGTGATTACGCTCGGCGTGCCCTGTCAACGAAGGATCGCAAGGGCTTCACGTGCATCGATTTGCGTCCTTCCATCGGAGCCCGCCGTGAAATACCCACTCCTTTTCCTGCCACTGGCCTTGGCCGCCTGCGCGGCAACACCGGCGCATGACCGTGGCGCCATGACACCGGATGGCTCGCAACTGCCTCGTTATCATTGGGCCCTGCAACAGGCTCAGGATAAAAGCGGTACGCACATCGACAGCTTGTTCGCGCGCGCCGATGCACCGCTGCAACTCGACTTTTCCGCCGGCCGCCTCAGCGTAGCGAACGGCTGCAACCGCCTCGGCGGTTCGTACAGCATCAAAGAAGATCGACTATCGGTCGGTCCGTTGATGCAGACCATGATGGCCTGCCCGGATTCCAGGCTTGCCGCGCAGGACGCCGCCATCGGCGCCCGCCTGCACGATCCGCTGCGCTTTTCGATCGCCGACGCGGACGCCTCGCCCCGCCTTCAATTGGTCACCGCATTGGGCGATACCCTGGTTTTTCAGGGTCAACCCACGGCGCAGACACGCTACGGCAGCGAAGGCGAGACGGTGTTTCTGGAGGTCGCGGCAGACACCCGGCCCTGCTCTCACCCATTAATCCCGAACATGCAGTGCTTGCAGGTTCGCGAGCGGCACTACAACGCTAACGGCGTGTCCGATGGCCAACCCGGCGCATGGCAGCCGCTGTATCAGAACATCGAGGGCTACACGCACGAAGCCGGCATTCGCAACGTGCTGCGGGTCAAGCGCTACCCGCTGCACGATGTGCCGGCCGATGCGCCATCGACGGCCTATGTACTCGATATGGTGGTCGAATCAGAGGCGGTCGGAGCAAAGACCGGCCACTGAGCGGCATCGACCGTCGGCGCCTCAGGCGCCGACACGATCCCGAACCTTGCCCATGTCGCGCACCGGCCGGATCTCGATGCAGCCGGTACGTATCCAGGGAAACTCCGACGCGATCTTCACAGCCTCATCGAGACTGCCCGCCTCGATCAGATTGAACCCGGCCAGGTATTCCTTGGTCTCGGCAAACGGACCATCCAGCACGGCGACCTTGTCGCCACGGATGCGCAGGGATTTGGACTGCACCGGTGCTTCCAACTGCTGCGAATCGAGCAGATAACCGTCCGCACGCAGCTCGTCGGCATGCTGCAGGCAACCGCGCATCATGCTGTCGAACTCCCCCTCGGGCAGGGCATCGAGCAGATTGTCGTCGCTGTAAATCATCATCAGAAACTTCATTTCGCACCCTCTGATAATCGCTTTGGCGTCGCCGTCGGCGATGTTGGATCGATTAATGGAGGTTAACTTGTAAACGCTAACACTAGCTTGTCAAGTAAACGAATGGCATTATCCGGACGCCAACCGCTGCGCGGTGCAGCGAAGGCTCATCGACATGGGGTTAACCATGGCCACGGCAAAGAAAGCTACTGCAAAGAGAGCCGCCAAAAAGGCGACGCGTAAATCCACGGCAAAAAAAGCCGCGAAGAAGGCAGTCAGGAAAACCGTGAGAAAGGCAGCCGCAAAGAAAACCGTGCGTAAAACTGCACGTAAAGCGGCTAAAAAAACCGTAAGAAAGACTGCACGTAAAGCGACGCGCAAGACCGCAGCAAAGCGTCCGGCGGCTAAAAAAGCTGCCAAAAAGGCCACGAAACGGGCCACCAAGAAAGCGACAAAGAAAGCAACCAAACGGTCCACTGCCAAGAAGACCACTGCCAAAAAGCGGACCGCCAAGCGCGCCGTGAAAAAGGCAACCCGCAAGACAGCTCGTCGGCGCTGATCCTGAGCGCACAGCGAGACGATGGAGCAAGGTGCATGGATGCCGTCCGGTAAGCCGGCGGCATCCATGTCCACCTGAAGAGCCAAGGGATGGCCGTTATCTTCGTTATCGCGAACCGATCGCGAGAGGGGTTCGTCGCCCCCTGTCATCCGCCCGCTCCCGGTTACTCTTGCCATGAAAGTCATCTTGTTCGGCGCCACCGGTATGGTCGGCCAGGGCGTATTGCGCGAATGTCTACAGGCCTCCGACGTAGACGAAATCCTCACCATTGGGCGCACGCCGCTGGATACCAGCCATCGCAAACTGCGCAACATCGTTCTTCCCGACCTGTTCGATTACCGTGATATCCAGGCCCATCTCACCGGTTACGACGCCTGCTTTTTCTGTCTGGGCGTTTCGGCCGCGGGCCTGGACGAGATGGCGTATACCCACCTCACCTACGACCTGACTCTAGCCGCGGCCCAGACCCTGGCCGCGCGCAATCCCGGCATGACCTTTATCTATGTCTCAGGCGCCGGCACAGACAGCACCGAACGAGGCCGCAGCATGTGGGCGCGGGTGAAAGGGCGAACCGAGAATGCACTGCAACGCCTGCCCTTCAAAGCGGTTTATCTGTTCCGTCCGGGGATCATCCAGCCGATGCATGGCGCGCGTTCGAAGACTGGCATGTATCAGGCGTTCTATACCGTCATGCGCCCGTTCTTTCCACTGATGCGCGCGATTGCTCCGCGCATGCTCACGACCGAGCGGGTCGGGCGGGCGATGCTTGCCGCGGCGCGAGGTGGTGCGCCGCAAGCGGTATTGGAAGCGAACGATATCTACTTGTTGGCGGAGTCGGGAGCAGGTAACGGGAAGTGAGTGTCGAGTGACGCGCTTCTTGTCGTTTCCGCGAGCACCCGCCCCCTCACCCCAACCCTCTCCCCCGGGAGAGCCAGGGGAGAGGGAGCTAAAAGCGCGCAAGATTCAAGCTCGCCTCAGTGCGCCCCCTCTCCCCTGGCTCTGCCGGGGGAGAGGGTTGGGGTGAGGGGGCGCAAGAAGCGACGCGAAGCGAGCCTGCTAGAAATTATTCAAATGCAGAATGTTCCCATCCGGGTCCTTGAACCAGACCAATCTTGCATCGCCAGCGACATGGATATTGCCCTGCATCCGGGAGTCGCCAATGCCCGGATAATGCTCGAACACCACGCCCTTGGCCTCGAGATCGGCCACGATACGCTCGATATCCTCACCGCATCCCCACACCACCGCGTTGGCACGATTGCTGCCGGCTTCCTGCGAACGGTAGACGGTCAATCGGGTGTCGCCGGTCTTGAAATTGAGTACCGCCTCGGAGCTTTTCAAAAGCTCGAGTCCAAGCACGTCCGCATAGAAACTCCGCGCCCGCTCGATGTCTCGCACGGCCACGATGGCATAGGCATTTCTGTCGCCCAACATGTCGCACCTCCGTTAAAGCGCTCAACGATCAGGAACGTCGTGTAGCGCATGGCAGGCTGTGCGAATGTGAAGGAATGAGTACGCCGCTACGTCAGACGAGTTATTCCGCCGACTTCACGGGGCCACGAGACACAAACCGGTTGTCCGGCACGATCCAGCGCCAGGGCAAAGCCACGGAGCGACTGATGCCGACGCGCGGCAACCCGCGCAATGCCTTGGGCGGTGGCGTACCGTCGTCGAGAAACTGTATTCGCGAATTCGCTGCGACAACGTCCATGCCCGTGTCGACGCCGGTCATACCCAGCGCCTGCGCCAGGCGCCCCGGACCGCGACACAGATCACGATCGACAATCCGCGAACCGCGTGCCGTGCGCATGGCTTCCAGTCCGGCGATAGGTTCCAGCGCACGCAGCAGTACTGCCGACCCCACTCCTTCGGGCGCACAAACGACGTTGCCGCACCAATGCACGCCGTAGGAAAAGTAGACGTACAGATGGCCGGGCTCGCCGAACATCACCGCATTGCGTGCTGTCTTGCCGCGAAACGTATGCGCCGCCTCGTCACGCGCGCCTTCATAGGCTTCGACCTCGACGATCCGTCCGGCCCGACCATCGGCTGTTGCGACGATCTTGTTGAGCAGCAGCGGCGCAACGATGGACGCATCCGCCGAGAAAAAAGACCGCGGCAATACGGTACCGAAGGGCGACAGCGCACGGTTCTTCATCTTGAACAGCTATCTCACTGCAGCCGTTGACGCCCGATCGTATCAAAATATTCATTTGAACCCCGCCCTGTCACGGGCTACTTTCGCCTGTTACGACCTCCCCATGGAACCGACTGCCATGAAAGCGACGTTGTACCCGATCCGGTCATGGTCTTCGCACCTGACGTTGGCTGCCGCGCTCGCCATTGGCTCGATGGTTCCAGCCTGCACACTGGCGCAGGAGAGCGCAGCAACCTTCCAAAACGCTCCGCCTGCGGCAGCCGCTGCCAAAAACCCCTATGCCGGGCAATCGGAGGCCATCGCGACAGGCAAAACGCTCTATGCGACCGATTGCGCCAGCTGCCATGGCGCAGCGGCGCAAGGCAATGGCAACGTACCGGCGCTGGCCACTGCAAGCGTGAAACGAGCCAGTGCAGGAGCGCTGTTCTGGTTCATCACCCATGGCAGCGTGAACAACGGCATGCCCGCCTGGGGCGGCTTGCCCGAAGCGCAGCGCTGGCAATTGGTGAGCTACCTGCAGTCGCTCGATACAGGAACCGCGCAAGCATCGACCAAGGCTGCCGCCAGCGATGCGATGGTGGCCGGAAACTGGCCCGCACCCAAGGCACCGTTCACCGATTTTCGCTACGAATCCCCCGGCACCACGCGCAAGATTACCGTCGCCGATCTGCCGACCCCGTTCGCTACGCCATCGGCCGGCAATGCACCGCAAGTCGTCGCGCGCCCTGCCGATGCATGGCCCAAGGCACCGGCAGGCTTCAAGGTCGAACTGTTCGTCACTGGCTTGCATAACCCGCGCCTGCTGCGCACCGCGCCCAATGGCGACGTCTTCGTTGCCGAAACGCATGCCGGTCAGTTGTCCGTCTTTCGCGGCACAACTCCGGATGGGCATCCCAAGGAAACCCAGGTTTTCGTGAAGGGACTGAACGCGCCGTTCGGCATTGCGTTCTATCCCACCGGCCCGAATCCGCAATGGATCTACATTGGCGACACCGACGAAGTGATCCGCATCCCTTACCGCAATGGCGATCTGCAGGCACGCGGCAAACCCGAGCATATTGCCGACCTGCCGCATAGCGACCGCGGCCACTCCACCCGCGATGTGCGTTTCTCGCCGGACGGTAGCCGCATGTACGTCTCGGTCGGCTCGGCGTCGAATGTCGACGACCCGGACACCACGCCGGGCGAGAAAAATCGCGCCGATATCCTGGTCTTCAAACCCGACGGATCGGACATGCACGTTTTCGCTTCGGGCATTCGCAACGCGGTAGGGCTTGCCGTCGATCCGAAGAACGGCGAGCTATGGTGCTCGACCAACGAGCGCGATGGCCTGGGCGACAATCTGGTTCCCGATTACATCACGCATGTCCAGGAAGGCGGCTTCTACGGCTGGCCGTGGTGGTACATGGGCGCACATCAGGATCCACGGCATGCCGGCAAGCATCCCGAACTGGGCAGCAAGGCCATCATCCCCGACGTATTGCTCAATCCGCATAACGCATCCCTCGAACTGACGTTCTACGACGGCTCGCAATTTCCTGCCGAATATCGCGGCGACATCTTTGCGGCCGAACACGGTTCATGGAACCGTTCGGCCCGCGTGGGTTACGAAGTGATCCGTGTGCCACGCCATGGCGGCACGCGCGCCAGCGGCGAATATCAGGACTTCCTTACCGGTTTCGTACTGCCCAACGGCCAGGCATGGGGCCGGCCCGTCGGTGTCACGGTGGCGACGGATGGTGCGCTGCTGGTCAGCGACGACGGCGGCAACGTGATCTGGCGCGTGAGCCACGTGAAAGAGTAGGAGCCCTCAGAACCATTGGTTGTATCGACATGGCGATATGTCATGGCGATGGACATCTGGACGGCTAAACCTGCGTGCTAGGTTTATTCGATACCGCCGGGCGATCGACGACGACGTCACGATCGCCAGGCCACGTCGACAGATTGCCCCCGGATCCTCCATGAAGAAGCTTCTCGCCAGCGCCCTGTTCCTCTTGCTGACTCCGGCCTACGCCGCCGATACCGCCGCACCGGCCACCATCGCCGATGCACTGAAACAGGCCGCGCAACAGCATCGCCCGGTGCTGGTCGATTTCCATGCGGTGTGGTGCTACTCCTGCTACTACATGGCCAGCCACGTCCTGAACGGGTCCGACTGGCAGGCAGTGGAGCGCAAGGCCATCGTGATCGAGGCCGATGCCGATTCGCCCGATGGCCGCCAATGGATGGACAAGCTCAAGATCACCGCGCTGCCGAGCTATGTCGTGCTGGACGAGCACGGCAACGAGCAGGGCCGCATCCTGGCCGAGCAACCGCGGCAGAAGTTCTATCCCCGGGTCAACGCCATCCTGTCCGGCAGCGATGCCTTGGAGCCGCTCAAGGACAAGGCCGCACACGGCTCGACCGACGCTCTCATTGCGGCGCTCGACGTGTTTAAGGCGCGCAACGACAGCGCCACCGGGCTTACCTGGTATGCCCAGCTGCCAGCGAATGTGCGCACGGCCGCCAGCGGGAACGCTCGTGCCGTTACGTCGCTGGAGCAGCTGCACCTCGCTCAGGCCAAGGCCGGGAAAGACAACGCCGCGATCCTGGCCAGTGCGCAGAAGGTACTGGCCGGTGACCCGGGTTGCAGCCGCCCTTACGTGTTGCTCGATCTGCTACACGCAAGCGAAAAACTGCCCGACGCGCAGCGCCGTAGCGTGCTCGCCACACAGCGCAAAGCCACGGATGCTTATCTCGATACGCAGATCTTTACGGCAACCCCCAACTGCGCCGACCAGCGCAGCGCCGTGATCGCCAGCGCCGATCTGGATGCCGCCACCGGTGATGCCAACGCCGAGAACGCCCTGCTCGATCGCGCCATCGACACGACCCGCCATGCCTTGGGCGACAATCTCACCAGCGATCGCAATCTCGCCGACAACCTGCGCGTCTACCTGCTTCGCGCCAAGCGCTCCGACGAACTGGATGCCTATCAGCGCAAGCTGATCGCCGCCTACCCCGACGACTATGTCTACGCCTACCGCTATGGCCGCAGCCTGCTGGAATCGAACCGGCCCGAAGCCGCCCTGCCCTGGCTGGCCCAGGCGGCGGACAAGGCCTATGGCGTAAACCGCCTCACGGTTACCGGCTACCAGGTGCAAGCGCTGAAGACCCTGCACCGCCAGAACGACGCGGAACAATTGGTCACGGCGGTGCTGAAGGAAAACGGTCCCTGGTTCCCCGAGCAGGTCGCCGAACTCAAGGCCGAACTGAAGTCCTGAAGTGCGGGGGCGCTTCACGCGGCCGAGCGATCGAACTGGTACATATAGCCGATGCCGGCCAAACAGCGTTGGTTCACAGCCCTGCTTATCGCAGCCACGGTGCTTGGCATTGCGCTGGGCTGGCTGTGCAACCACGCGCTGACGCCGCAACAGAATATCGACGTCGCCGCCGACCTTTCCATCGTTACCGATGCGTTCCTGCGCCTGATCAAGATGATCATCGCGCCACTGGTGTTCGCATCGCTGGTACCGGCCATTGCACGCATGGGCGGCGTCGGCGAGATCGGCCGCATCGGCATCAAGGCGCTCGCGTGGTTTCTCGGTGCGTCCTGCCTGTCGCTGACCATCGGGCTATTGATGGGCCACTGGCTGCAGCCGGGCGCGTCGCTGCATCTGCCTCTTGCATCGCCAGGCTCGCTGGCTGACCAGGCCGGCTTTACGTTTGCGGATTTCATGACACATCTGATCCCGCGCTCCATTGTCGAGGCGATGGCCGGCAACGAGATTCTGCAGATCGTGGTGTTCTCGATCTTTGTCGGCAGTGCTGCCGCCGCACTCAAAGACAAGGTGCTGCCGTTCGTGGAGGCTGTCGAACAACTGGCCGCCATCATGTTCAAGGTTACCGACTACGTGATGAAAGCCGCACCCCTCGCCATCTTCGCCGCACTGGCAGCCGCCGTCTGCGTTCATGGCATTGGCATGGTAGGAACGTATGCACGCTTTGTCGGCGGGTTTTATGTGTCGCTGGCCATACTGTGGGCGCTATTGATCGCCGCCCTGGTTTTGATCGTCGGGCCGCGCAGCCTGCGCTTGCTTGGCAGCGTTCGCCAACCTGTACTGCTTGCGTTCGCAACCTCGTCGTCGGAAGCGGCTTATCCACGTTTGCTGGAAAAGCTGGTCGCTTTCGGCATCCCTCAGCGTATCGCCAGTTTCGTGTTGCCGCTGGGCTACTCGTTCAACCTGGACGGGGCGATGATGTATTGCAGCTTCGCGATCCTGTTTATCGCGCAGGCGTACGGTATCGACTTGTCGTTGGGGCAACAGCTCACCTTGTTTGGCCTGCTTATCGTGACCACCAAAGGCGTCGCGGGCGTGCCACGTGCCGCCATCGCGGTGATCGCCATCACCCTGCACTACTTCAAACTTCCGGATAGCGGCGTGGCGCTGGTGTTGGCGGTCGATCATGTGCTCGATATGGGACGCTCGGCGACCAACATCCTTGGCAACGCGGTGACCGCCGCCGTGGTCGCGCGCTGGGAAAAGCAGATTCAAGCCTTACCCGATATCGATATCGCGTCCTGATGTCCCCACACCTTCGCACTGACGAGTTCCCATGCCTGCCATCGCCTATCTCGAATGCTCCCGTTGTCATGCACGGCTTTCGGCCGATACGCCGCAAACGCTGTGCACACAGTGTCCCGACGCACCTGCTGGTGCGCTGTACGTGCGCTACGACCTATCGCATTTGCACGGCAGCTCGCCCCAGGATGTCGTCGGCGAACAGGCCGGCACGCCATGGAGCGGCATGTGGCGCTATCGCGCTGTGCTACCCGACGCGGCACCGATCAGCCTGGGCGAAGGCTGGACACCGATGTTGCGCAGCAAGCGCCATACCGGGCTGTGGCTCAAGGAAGAAGGCGCCAACCCCACCGGTTCGTTCAAGGCACGTGGTCTTTCCCTGGCGGTGACCATGGCGCGTCACTATGGGCTGCGCAAACTGGCCGTGCCATCCGCAGGCAACGCTGCGGGTGCACTCGCCGCTTACGCGGCCGCCGCGGATATCGAAGCGCACATTTTCATGCCGCAGGACGTGCCGCTTGCGAACTACGTCGAAGCCACGGCCTATGGTGCGCACGTCACCCTGGTCGATGGAGTCATCTCCGATTGCGCGCGCATCGTAGGCGAACGCAAACAAAGCGAAGGCTGGTTCGATATTTCCACCTTGAAAGAACCCTTCCGCGTGGAAGGCAAGAAGACCATGGGTTACGAACTGGTCGAGCAGTTGGGTTGGGAGTACCCCGATGCCGTGTTCTATCCCACCGGTGGCGGCGTGGGTCTTATCGGCATGTGGAAGGCGTTCGACGAACTGGAGCAACTGGGTTGGGTCAAACCGGGCAAGCGACCGCGCATGTTCGCTATTCAGTCCAGTGGATGCGCACCGGTGGTGCAGGCATTCGACCAGGGCGCCGCTGCCAGCCAGATGTGGCAAAACCCCGAGACCGCCGCGTCCGGCCTGCGCGTGCCCAAGGCGTATGGCGACTACATCATCCTGGACATCCTCAAGGCATCCGGCGGTATGGCCGTTGCGGTGTCGGACGAGGACATCTTTGCGTCCTTGCGCGACTGGGCCGCCCATGAAGGGATCTTTCTATCGCCCGAAGGGGCCGCGGCCACCGCCGCGTATACACAGTTGTTGAATACCGGCGTGCTCAAGGCGTCGGATCGGGTGGTGCTGTTCAATACGGGCGCCGGGTTGAAATATGTGGATGTGACGGCGGCGGCGTTGGGGCTTCGAGTCTAGGAAAAACCTTCCTACCCGTCATCCCGGCGCAGGCCGGGACCCAGTGACATTGGTTTTCAGTTTTCGCGATAGAGCCCACTTTTGCAGGCCCTCGCGACAACCGATCACAACGTCACTGGGTCCCGGCCTGCGCCGGGATGACAGATTAGGAAAGGAGTTTTAGAAAACTCAGGATGACTTTTTTCTACACGCCCAAATGCTCGCTCGCATGATCGATCACCATCCGCTTGAGTTGCGCAAGCGCCGGCGTCATTTCACCCTGCCCCGTATGCAGACAAAGCTCGACACTGGGCAATGGCGGCAAGCCATGCTTTTCATCCAGGCGCATCAGTGACGGCGGTAAGCCGGCCGTCGTCCGCAAGGTAATCCCGAGACCCGCCGCCACGCCTGCCCAAAGGCTCTGCAGACTCGACGTGGTGTACGCCAGTCGCCAGGAAATGGACGCCTTGTCCAGCGCCTCCGTGCCCGCACGACGAAAGAAACACGGCGATTCGTACAGCGCCAGATCGATGGGAACATTCGGCCGCAAGACCAGCTCCGATTCGACGGGCCCGATCCATGCCATCGGCAAGGTCGCCATAGGTTCGGCATCGGATCGGCTCGCATAACCCATGACCAAGACAAGGTCGAGCTCGCCCTTGTCCAGACGCTCGAGCAGCAGGCCATTGCGCTCCACCGAGACATCCACCCGAACGGCAGGATGCGCCTTCTTGAACTGCCCCAGCGTCGCCGGCAACCAACTCTCGGCGAAATCGCCAGGCAGGCCGAAACGCACCACGCCTTCCACCGACGCGCCTCGAACGGCGCGGACCGCTTCATCATTGAGATCGAGCATGCGGCGTGCATAGGAATGCACCAGCTCACCGGTTTCCGTGAGCACCACATGCCGCCCACGCTTGCGAAACAACGGCTCACCCAACTGGTTTTCCAGCTTCCTCATCTGCTGGCTCACCGCGGACTGCGAACGACCCACACGCTCCGCGGCGCGATGCAGGCTGCCCAGTTGCAGGATCGCGACCAGGGTCCGCAGGGCATCCATATCGAGATTGGGCAGGCTCATCGCTTTAGATTTTCTAATCGATTAGTTTTAAATTATCGGATTTTCTTATCTATAGGCAGAGCCTACCATCGAAATCCCTGACCGGCCCACTCATCAAAGGAAAACACGCCATGAAAGCTCGCACGGCACGTAACGTCCTCGCCCTGCTGGTATCGGCCTGCTCACTGTGGACGTCATCGGCGCTTGCCGATCAGGCAGCACCCCCGCTGTCACTGGCCGGAACCTGGACCCTGGTTGCCGCCGACGTGCAGCACCCGGACGGCTCCGTCGCACGCGACTTCGGTGCCAAGCCAAGCGGCTTGCTGCTGATCGACAGCAAGGGCCGCTATTCCTTGCAGATCTTCAAAGCCGAGCGCCCGCAGTTCGCCGAGGGTGACAAAGCGAAAGGAACCGATGGCGAATACAAGGCCGTCGTCATGGGTTCGAGCACGCACTTCGGCACAATCAGCGTGGACTCGACCAGCGGCACGCTGGTCTTTCACATCCAGGGCGCGTCATTCCCCAATTGGGAAGGCCAACAGCAGAGCCGGCACTACGAATTCAAGGACAATGTCCTGAGTTACCGCGTGACACCGCGACCGAACGGCGACATACCGATATCGGTCTGGAAGCGCATCGACTGATGAAGCCACCATCAAGTCCTATCTCGACAATAGCGAAGTCGTCGAGGTCAGCGACGAAGGACGTTCGTAGCAGGCAGCTGGATTTATTTCGGAGCGCGAGAAGTCCTGACTCAACAGCGCTGAATGGATTCAGTTGATGTGAATCGCGCTTGCAGTCGTCCAAGGCCCCGGTCAAGCTAGACCGTTTAGTCCAACCGGGAAAAGCCATGTCCGACCAAGAAACCATCATCCAGATCATGCCCGCCGACGGCTGGGTTGCCGTCTATGAAATGGACGGCGAGGAAAGTGCCGAGCCGATCGTCTGCTTTGCGCTCGTCGAATCGATCGAGGACGGCGTCAAGCGCCGTGATGTTCGTCCCATGTGCGCGGACGGCAAGCTGATCGACTTTGCCGACGAAGCGGAGAACTTCGTGCGCGTAGAAGAGCTGGAAACCTTCGACGAAGACGAAGAGGAAGAAGACGCCGAGTAAGGCGGGCGTTATTCCCCTGAGGCGGGAAGGCGAACGATCGCCTTCCTGTCGCACGATCAGCGTCGCCGCGACGTGCTCCTTGGCTTCAAGGCGTCCAGAGCCGACTCATTCGCTCGCGCCCAGTCGTAAAGCCATTCGATCGGCTGAATCATCAGCTGACCCAGTTCGGTAAGCGTGTAATCGACACCCGGCGGGACCGTGTCGTGCACATGCCGGCTCACCAGGCCACTTTCCTCAAGCTCTCGTAGCGTCTGCGTCAGCATTTTCTGGGATATACCCGGCAAGCTCCGATGGAGCACACCTGTCCTGGCACTTCCTGCGTGCTGCGCATACAGCGCGTGCAGGATCATGCTGGTCCACTTGGTGGCGAAGATTTCCAGGACGCGCCGCGGCGCGCAATCCTCGCGCCACTGGTCGTCCGGCGTACCGGGCTTCATAGGGTGGTTACCATTTTGTGCCGACTTGGATTGGCCATGAACTGCATCTATGGTGCTGCCCATTGGCTTTTTCCAGAGACATCCATGAACAAGGCACTGATTGTTGGATCGACCGGCATCGTCGGCAGCGCCATGGCGCAACTGCTGGTCGACAAGGGCTGGCAGGTTGCTGGCCTCGCGCGCCGTCCCACGGCGCGCGCCGGTGTTACACCGATATCGGCCGATCTGCTCGACGACAATTCGACCCGGCGCGCGCTAGCGGGCGTCGCGCCGTCGCATGTCTACATCACGACATGGTCGCGTCAGGCATCGGAAGCAGAAAACATCCGGGTCAACGCAGCGATGGTGCGTCATGTCCTGGATGCCGTTGGCGACGCCGGCAGCGTCAAACATGTCGCGCTGGTCACGGGGCTTAAACACTATCTGGGACCGTTCGAAGCCTACGGCAAAGGCACGTTGCCGCAAACGCCGTTTCGCGAAGAACAAGGTCGACTGAATATCGACAATTTCTATTACGCCCAGGAAGACGAGGTATTTGCGGCTGCGGCACGCGATGGTTATCACTGGAGCGTACACCGGCCGCACACCATCACCGGCGTCGCCGTCGGCAATGCCATGAACATGGCGACGACACTGGCGGTTTATGCATCCATCTGCCGAGCTACCGGGCGCCCGTTTCAATTCCCCGGTTCGGCCGTGCAATGGAACAGTCTCACCGATATGACCGACGCACGCCTGCTTGCCCGGCACCTGCTATGGGCCTCCACGACGCCGGCCGCGGCTAACGAAGCATTCAATATCGTCAATGGCGATGTCTTCCGCTGGAGTTGGATGTGGAGCCGCATCGCCGAATGGTTCGATATCGAACCGGCGCCATTCGATGGTGTCGTTCGTCCGCTGGAACAGCAGATGGCAAACGATGCAACGATCTGGCGCGATATGGCCGGTCAAAAGCAGCTCGCCGAACCGGATATCCATCGTCTCGTTTCGCCCTGGCATACCGATGCCGACCTGGGCCGCCCGATCGAAGTGGTGACCGATATGTCCAAGAGCCGACGCCTGGGCTTTCTCGATTACCAGCCCAGCGACCAGGCGTTCTTCGATGTGTTCGATCGGCTGCGTCAGGAACGTTTGATTCCCTGACGCTATCTGCTGAAGTCCGTCGGCTTTTCCAACTGATGGATGGCATCGTGGATGTCATCCAGCTTCGCGGCCAGCGCCGCTTGTGCGTCGTAAAGGCCGCGATTGTAGAAATAGACGCCGATCTCCTTGCCGAAGAAATCCAGCAGAAACTCCGCATCGAAGCCGCCGATTTTCTGCTGAAGTTCTTCAGAGAAATACAGCTGAATTTTCCTGACAATCAGGGCCTTTTCTTCGCTGCTGAATTGAATGCTTTCCATCGATCTCAACCGGGTCGCGGGATCAGCGCATCACCAAAGACACTTCACTGTGGTCGTCCTGTTGCACCAGCAGCACCTTGCCATCGCGCTTGACCAGCTGATCCGTGCGCTTGCCGCTGATATGCAGGCGACCGATATCGAACTGGTAGGTCACATCGACCGTTGCGCTGCGATGATCCGGGGCAAACGCCACGTTGTTTTGCTGGTTGTTGTAGCTCACATTCAACGGCACATGCGCAGCTTCGGCCGCCTCGCGCAGCCGCGCGATGGACCTTTGCATGTCATCGCAATACTTGGCCTTGTCCAGCTCCTGGCGTACCGACTCGCCGCGCACTTGCGAGACAGAGGTTCCATGAAAGTCATCGGCTACGAGCGCGCATGATGCCTTCACGTCGAGTTCGGCGGTCGTCTTGCTGTCCATAACGTAGAAGTCGGCAATGGCGCTGTCGCTCAATTGCCGCGCATGCATATAGCTCCACCCCGCCAGCACGATCAGTACGGCGCCGAGTATATATATCCGCATATGTTTCCCCTTGTGGACGTCACTGTCCGACGACGCATGGTGCGCAGCTCCAGCGCGGTAGTCAACTGCCCGGATGGCGGGCCAAGTACCGCCGACTCATGGCAATATTTCGGTCAACATATGAAATGGCAAGCCGCCCCCATGGAAGCAGACTCATGACGAAACGATCGATGGTTTTGACCGCTCGAGCCGCTGGCATCTGCATGCTGCTTTTTTGGTGCGCTGCTTCTACAGCCAATCCATGGGTCCGACGGGCCTGCATGGATGAATCAGGCAGCCCCGAAAATCCGACCTGTCGAGGCGACGTTTGCGAGAACGCGGGAACCGGTCTTTCGCAGGTGTGGGAGGCACTCAAACCTTGCCTTGCATCAAACTCCGGTTACCTCGAAAGCAGCGTCCTTGAACGGTCGCTGGCATTTACATTCGCGGACAAAACCACCTTGGGCAAGACCGATCTTTATGCCTACGAAGGCGCAAAGGATGGGTTGTCGGTCAGACTGGAGATCGAGCATGACGATGGCCGACACCTCAATTGGGAAACCTATCAGTACTTGAACTCCAATAGACAGATAGCGCGCTCCATCTTCAAAGTCGCTACACGAAGCTATGTCGGTCCACTCACCTTAAAGAAAGCCGAGACCGACCTGGCCGACATGGGTTTCAAACAGTCCGGCACGATCAGACTGTACCCGGGCGTGGAGATATACACGAAAGACGAAGGACTCGAGCAGGTATGGCTTTATTTCGATGAGCCAGTCGAGGTCGCACCTACCGTCGAATCAATCACCGTGAAGGGCTTTGCCAACAAGCCGTCGACCATCGACACCAGAAAGATGGCGCAGCGAATCCAGGCACAACAGATGTCGTCGTGATTTATGCGACCGAGGATACAAAACCGGCGCCAACTGCCTGCCGTCCATCCTCCAGTATTTCATCAGCGAGAGCGGGATCTGCCTCGACGACGGCGCGCGAAAGCAGCAGCGCCCCCACCATCTGACTGAAAAGCGCGATAGCGGCTTTTCGCTTTTCATGTGAATTTTCGCCGTCGATCACGCTCGCCAGCTGTTCGAAATTTCGCGCCAGACCTTGCGCATAAGATTGCTGCGCCTGGGTGCTTAATCGCCGGATATCACCGGCAAACCCGCTGATCGGGCAGCCTTCCTCGATATCAGCGCGGTGCTCGGAAGAGAGATACCACTCGATTCGCCGCCGAAGCGGATCGGCCGCCTCCGCATGGGCTGCTTCGACGCTGGCGACGAATTGGGCTGCAGCGCCATCCATAGCGTCGCCCATGACGGTGGCGACCAGGGCATCTTTCGATTTGAAGTGGTTGTAGAAGCCCCCCTGAGTGAAACCCGCAGCCTTGGTCAGTTCGGCCAGCCCCACAGCGGCCACCCCCCGATCGCGGAATAGCTTTGCCGCAGCAGCGACGATAGCTTGTTTATTTTCAATAGCTTGCTGCTTTGAAACGCCCATATTCCGACTCCTGAGCAACGCCCTGTTCGCTTTTTACTTCAACTCACAATGGTAATCACCATTGACTTGCGGCATGGACGATATCACACTGCCAAAACTCAATTGTGATCACCATTGTGATTTCCTAGCGCCTATTGCGGCCGGACACATCGTGTCATCCGCACTGAAAGCGGGAAGCCCGAACCAATCCCAAAGAGAACTCCCATGAAGCTCACTGGCAACACTGTCTTTATTACCGGCGGCGGCTCCGGTATCGGCCGCGCACTCGCCGAAGCGCTGCATAGGCTCGGCAACAAGGTCATCATCGCTGGCCGGCGGCGTCACCGTCTCGATGAAGCGATCGCAGCCAACCCAGGCATGGAAGCGATCGAGCTCGACATCACCGACCCGGCTAGCATCGAGCGCGCAGCGGCGACGTTGATTGCCGATCACCCCGAACTTAACGTCCTCATCAACAACGCCGGCATCATGGAGCCCGACACCGTCGCCGGAAAGATCGACGAGGCACTGCTGACCTCGACCATCAGCACAAACCTGCTCGGGCCGATCCGCATGACATCGGCGTTGATCGAACACCTGAAGACCAAGCACAACGGGATTGTGGCGTACACGAGTTCGGTAGTTGCGTTTGTGCCGCTGGCCGTTACCGGCGTTTATTCATCGACCAAGGCAGCACTTCACTCCTACGCCCTGTCGCAACGCTTCATGCTCCGCCATACCGGTGTTCGCGTCATCGAGATCGCGCCACCTTGGGTACGCACCGAACTCATGAACAGCGAGGAAGCCGAACTGGCCATGCCGTTGGATGAGTTCATCGCCGAAACGATGGCAATTCTTGGCACGGACGCGGACGAGAATGTGGTTGAAGCGGCCAAGCCGTTCCGTGCCAACGTGGGGCCGGGCGAGCATGACTTCGTCAATGGCTTCAACGAGCAGGCGCTTGCGTTGTTTGGTGGTGGCTAAGCTGACAGTTGGCGGCAACGATCACGTCAGCTAGAAATCCTCACACCCATCGTCATCCCGGCGCAGGCCGGGATCCAGTGGCTTCGGTTTCCGGTTTTCGCACTAGAGCAAACGCTCGATGGCTTTCGCGACAACCGATTGCAAAGTCGCTGGATCCCGGCCTGCGCCGGGATGACGAGTAGGTTAGCTTTTCGAGAAATTCCGATATCGCTCGATCAAAGCGCCTCAAGATTCATGTACAAACGTTGCCCCTCACGCACCCAAAGCAAAATCGATAGCCGCACAAACCGCCGCCACCTGCGCCGCATTGCATTGCTCCGGCGTAGCACGCGGGCTATCGGGATAAACCTCGGTAGTAGTGGTGTAGCGAGCATGGGTCATACCGGCACAAAGGCCGAGCTTTCTTAGCGCGTAGTTGATGATGCCTGGCCCCACGACCGGCGAACCAATGATTTCGCCCTTGGCATCAGCCGGAGCAATATGGGTGACCTTGGCCACCGCCTCGATCACGGCGCTCTGGAATGCCGGTTGCGGGTTCTCGGTATCGCCCACCAGGTAGAACCCATCAGGGATCTCGCCCGGCTCGTAGCTCAATCCATCGCGCGCGGCCAAGGCCGGACGAAACTCGGATTCGTCGGTGTCGGTGGTTTCGTGTAAATCGATATGCACCAGCACACGATCACGGAAAGGTGCGACCAACCCCATCAGCGCTGCCGATTCCTGCGCAGGACTGCTATCGCGGAACGAGCGGTTCGGATCCAGCGCCTGTGCGTTCCAGCGATGAATCCGTTCGTAAGCCCACGGGCTGACGCAAGGCGCAACGATCAGATTGACCCGCCCTTCATAAGCCGCGGCGTGTTGATCGACAAACTGCAAGGCCCCGTGCACGCCGCTGGTTTCGTAACCGTGCACGCCACCCGTTACCAGCACGATGGGTAACTCGTCGTTCCATTGGCGGCTCTTGATCGCCATCAGCGGATAACTGTCGGGGTGGTAATTCAGGCTGCCGTACTGCACAACGTCAAAGCGCGATCGCAGTGCCTCAATCTTGCTCAAGACGTCCGCCTCGTAGCTCCGCTGGCGTTTTTGCCGTGACAACCATTCGGACACCTCGGCTGGCCCCCATCGCGTACCGGGGTTGCCAATCGGATAAGTGGCTTGAGTGTTCATGCTTTGATCCGCTCCGCAGTGCTTAAAGTTAGGTGGTGAACTTTAGCACCGGTGACCAGCCCCATCTGTGGGGGCATGCACCCCTGCGCAACAGTTATGGCAGGTAGTAGAAAAGGACGACGCCTAGTAGCGCAGACAGATGGGATCCAACTCCGATAATCAACGCACTAAGCAATCCAACGAGTGCTACTCGAAGTTTACCGACCCGTTTCCAACCGCCAGCGTCGCGAATAGTAACCAGAACAACCCCAAAGGTAGCCAGCGCCGTTGTGAATACGGGAGCTATGGTTCTAGCTGCATCCGAGAAAGGTAAGCCGGGCAGCATGGCGAGTACGGTCAGGAACACTGAAGCAAACAAGCCGACGATCATGCATCCCACTGTTCTCCAACCACGCGTGCTTCGTTGCGGCTCAGCTGAAACATTCACTGGCTCGAACCTTCATTCAGCGAGGGGATTTCGAAGGCATCACTACCCAACTCTCTTTTCATGGCCTGGAGCACCAAACAGAATATGTCATCCATTGATAAATCGAGCATCTTCAACCAATCACTGGCGCAGAAAACTTCATGATCATCATCTGTGTACATCGGGCAATTGAGCAGGCGTTCACTGAGCGGCATAGGCACCCCCGCTCGAATGGGTGACGTATATCCTTGGCGCTTCTTCTTTCATGCCGATCACTGTCCATGCGGCAAGGAAACACTAGAGGCGCGTACAAAGCAGCCAGATTCCTCCACCGAAGAGCAACACCTACTGCTTGGATCTACTCCGTCGTAGCCTCATAGAGCTGCGCTCGAAACATCTCAAAGGACCGCTCGATCAGAAAGATGGCACCATTGTCCGGATCATAAAGATAAATGTAGCCATAGTCCGAATCGCGCAACGACATAAAGATGGCGTGGCCACCGGCGTCATAGGCGAAGGGAACAAACGTCGACCTGGCCCACGTGCCGACATCGTGATCGCTCGGCGTGATATCGCCATAGTCTTCGACTAGTGTTTCGATGGTCAGCGTCCCGTACTTGATCGGGTTGAAGCCATGAACGGGCAGTCCCCAACGCCCCGCCTCGACATCGTCCTCCAAAGGGGAGCCGCCGTTGTCGCGCAAATAATGCAATCGGAATGAGTCCGGCAGCGAGCGGCAAAAGAGCGTCTCGAACTGGCGAAATTCCGCATCGACTATGGGTTGTTCCTGATCGACTAACTCGGCCATCTATCGAACCCCTTATTCCCTCAACAAATTGCTCCCCCTTGCCGCCCTGGATCATACCGGCCGATGTCTTATGGCACACGCTAAAGCCCAGCGGCCTGGATAATGTCCATTGTGAAGCATGGTTTCCAGGTAGATTCAGATGTGAGCTAAAAAAGGGGAAAACAGATGAGCCACGAAAGCAAGCTCGCTCGATTGGCGGGCCTCTTGTATCTCATCGTCGTCATCGCAGGGGTATTCAGGCTGGTCTACGTCCCCTCGCATATCCTCGTCTCCGATGATATGCACGCAACAATCAATCGCATTGCTGCGTCCGAGCTCCTGTTTCGAGCGGGTATTGCCAGCGCCCTGGTCGAACAGGTGGCGTTTCTGCTCCTGCCTCTGGCTCTCTTCTACCTTTTGCAATCCGTCAGCAAGCCGATTGCGGTTCTCATGACGGCCTTTGTCGCTGTCAGTGTCCCAATCGCGCTGGCTGGCCTGGGCCATCAGCTGGACGTGTTGGACCTGTTAAGCGATGTCCGCAAACAGCCTTTTGCGCCGGGACAGCTGGAGTTGCTGGTCAAGCAATCCTTCGACGCCTATGACAACCAGCTACGGATCACGGAGTTGTTCTGGGGACTATGGCTATTGCCTTTTGGCTACCTGGTCTTCAAGTCCGGGTTGCTACCCAGAATCCTCGGAATCTTCCTGATGCTCGGCTGCTTCAGCTATGTCGTAGAGGTGTTTGGCAGCATCCTGTTTGCTCAGTATTCGAGTACCGCCATTGCACACTACATACGAATGCCCGCTGCTGTAGGCGAGATCGGCACCTGCTTCTGGCTCCTTTTGTTTGGTGCGCGCCGCCGCGCCGGGGCAAAGCTCTGAATACCGGGGATCAAGCACAAAACTGACAGATCCACGCCCGCGTTTAGCCATCCATCAAAAGCACTATCGGCATATCGACAGGTTCTCGGGGAACATTCATGCGCAGACTTCTGCTTTGCTCTGTCTTCGCTGTGAGCTATCTATTCGGTACGCAGAACACAGGTGCCGAGCCGAATGAAACGCCGCCCGCCGCTGGCCTGAGTCATGTGCCGGTTGCCGTCAAGAACCTGAGCGAGGCCTCGGCCGACTTTGCCCGTCTGGGCTTTGTCCTCAAACCCGGGCACCTGCACGACGATGGCATTCAAAACAACCACGTGAAATTTCCGGACGGAACGGAAATCGAATTGATCAGCGCATCCCGCACGGTCGACTCGATCACTGCCTCCTATGTCACGTTTCTGGCGCGAGGAGACGGGCCTGCCTTCCTCGCGCTCTATGCTCCGGATCTTCAGCGCGTTGCCGCATGGCTGGATAAAGCACAACTGCAATACACGCGGGAGGATGGGTTGATCTCCCTAGCCGAGAACGGGCCTCATCCAGATATCTTCTTTGCTGGCTTGAACCACTCGCCCACCGATCTCCCCCGGTACTTTCAGCATCCCAACGGCGCGACACGGCTGCTCGCTGTCTGGATGGTTGGTAAGGATTTCGTGGCGGAGCGCAGTCTTTTTCGTGGCCTCGGCGCGACATCGGCAACTAGCGTGACCCGCATGCCGAAGAAGACGTCCGTTGAAACCATGCGCTTCAAACAAGGCGAGATACGTCTGCTACCAATGAGCTATCAGGTAGTGCCCGGCCATCGCATCGTTGGCGTTACGGTCCAAACATCCGATCTGGGCAAGGTGAGGCGCTCGCTTCGCGCAGCCGGTCTCGGCATCCCGCCTGAGATAACTTCCAGTGACGGGAAGAGTCTGTTCGTTCCGCCAACGCTTGCACGCGGCATGTGGATTGAGTTTCGGGAGACGAAGCCCTAGGCGATCCGTCGCTCGTTTAATTCAACCCGCCTCGCTACCCAGGCGTAGATGGACACCAAGCTCCCGGGCCAGCTCGCGCATCGGCTCGACATCGCGACTGAGCGTCATCCAGCCGGCGAAGCTTTCATCATCGGTATCTCGCAGCCACAAGGTGTAGCCATGTGGAGCAAGATTGTCATAGGCGACGGCGAGCAGTTCCTCCGCATCGACATGGGCATGGAAATCGTCGTCGTCCGGATCGCCGTTCCAGTCGATCGCCAGATTCCAGCGCGCGCCCAGTTCATCGATCGCCTGCACCAGCGCATGCGTGTCTTCGGCATCCACATGAAAGGTCGCACGCCAGTCGGCCACCTGCCCCACGACCTGCGCCACGTCGATCTCATCCTCATGCGTATCGCCCACCGCATCGCGGTAGGCCGCGAACTGCTGCAGCGCCGCGTCGTCGTCGCCCGGGTTGATCAACAGCAGGAGCTGCCAGACCTGGGCATCCAGCGACGTATCATCTTCGTCGAAGGGATGGTCGGTATCGAAGTCGTCGTCGGAGCTATTCATGGCTGCGCCACCCAATGTCAGGGCGGCATCATCTCATTCGGAAGTACGCTCGAAAACAGGCGTGTGCTTCGTTTGTCCCGGCGCCTGGGTGTTTGCCCGAAAAAATCCATGGCAGTGGCCGCCAGTCGCCCGAGATGGCCTGCAGGATGGAAAAGGGGTTCTACCTGACTTCCCTCCTTGATCATGCCATCTTGGCCGAGCGCCAGAACGGAGAAGCGCCATGAAGCTTTGGACCATAGCCCTGTGCCTGCTGACCCTCTGCGGGAGCGCATATGCGCAAACAACGGTTTGGCAACCCGCTCCAGGGCATACGCAAATACCGCTATGGCCCGGCGTGCCACCCGATCCCAAGCCCATGCCGGGCCCGGAGCACACCGATACCGGCGACAAACTCATCGGTGGCAAGACGATCTCGGGAGTCACCAACGTGTCCCAGCCCACGATGACGGTCTACGCCCCCACCGGGACGAATACAGGCGCTGCGGTCGTCGTGTTCCCGGGCGGTGGATTTGCGGGGTTGGCCATGGATCTTGAGGGCACGGAGGTCTGCGACTGGCTTGCACCCAGAGGCATCACATGCGTGCTGCTGAAATATCGCGTTCCAAGCACACCGTATGAATGGAAATGCGATTGCCGCCCGCACAATTTCGGCCTGTCCATGCCCTCACTGCAGGACGCCCAGAGGGCATTGCGACTGGTCCGTTCGCGCGCCGCGGAGTGGCATATCGATCCACACAAGATCGGCGTGCTCGGGTTCTCGGCGGGCGGGTATCTGGTGGCAGAAACAAGTACCAACTTCAAACGCCACACCTATGCACCGATAGATGCGGTCGACAAGGAAAGTAGCCGCCCGGACTTTGCCGTCGCCATTTATCCCGGGCATCTGGTAACTGACGAGGGGAAGTTCAATCCGAATATCACGGTCTCCCGTGAAACCCCGCCCACGTTCCTGTTGCAGGCTGAAGACGACTACGTGGATGGCGTCAACCAATCGCTGGCTTACTTTGCCGCGCTCAAGAAAGCCGATGTGCCCACGGAGATGCATCTGTACGCGCGCGGCGGGCATGCATTCGGGTTGCGGCCGACGGAGCTTCCGATTACCCACTGGCCTACGCTGGTCGATGCATGGCTGCGGACGATCGGTATCGTCAAGGATTGAGCGCTTGGCCTTTGCGTTTCCTACGAGCGGCCGCTATTGAGCGGCCGTTTTTTTTGTAACGGGCGCTGCCTTTCCTATCGCCGATCCAATCATTCCGCTGCCGTAAGCGCTAATCTCGCCGGCACTCCTGTCCAGTCGCCTGACCCATGAATAGCTCGACTACCGCTTCCGGATTACTTGGCGACACCGCCGCGCGCGACTACTCCGGGAAACTCCGTCGCTTCAACGCCTTCGCCGCGCCGGAACTTCGCGAGGCGATCGCAAGCCTTGCGCTGAAGCCGGGAATGCGCGTTCTGGACGCTGGCTGCGGCACAGGTGAGGCGCTGGGGTGGTTGGCCGCGGAGGTAGCTCCCGAAGGCACAGTTGTCGGCATCGATCTGGCCGTACAGCATGTCAAAGCGGCCCGCGCTGTTGCGCCGGTAGATAGCGCCCTGGTGCTCCAGGCAAACCTCATGGATGCACCCCTGGCCCCTGCAAGCTTCGATCTGATCTGGTCGGTCAACGTCATCAACCATCTCCGCTCGCCGTTGGCCGGCATCCATGCCCTGACCGCCCTGCTTCGCCCGGGTGGCCGTATCGCACTCGGCCAAAGCTCGCTATTGCCGGACATGTACTTTGCGTGGGATTCCAGACTGGAGCGTCTGGTCAATGAAGCGGTGCGCCAGTACTACCGCGACCGGTACCAACTCGACGAACGCGATCTGACCGCCGTACGCGCTATTGTCGGCCTGCTACGCAAAGCTGGGCTAAGAGATGTGCGTGCGCGCACCTTCATGATCGAACGACTGGCACCCGTGCGCCCCGAAGACGAGAACTATCTCGTGGAGGCGATTTTTCGCGACACCTGGGGCTCCCGGTTACAGCCCTATCTGTCTGGCGGCGATTACGAGGAATTGATGCGCTTATGCGACCCACATCATCCGGACTTTGCGCTGCGTCGTACGGATTTTCATTTCTTGCAGAGTTTCACTTTGGTGGTCGGGGAGAGCTGATCCATCCAACTCGTCCTGAATCACTTTTTTTTGCTGGATTAACGTCATTCTCGCTCAAGGCGCTCCAGAATTCGCGTCGCGTGGAAAACACGATTTCGCCTGGCCTTCGGCTCAGACAAGATGCCTCGCTCGACCATGATCTTCACAGCATTATTTGCAGTGACGAAGGAGATACCCAACACCTCCGCTGCGTGAGTCACCGAGATGACTGGGCGACCCAGTAGCAGGCGAGGAAACTGATGCACTGCCGAATTCGCTTTTACGTCGGACAGCGCCTTGACCCACTCATCGTGGATGCCGTTGAGGTCTTTGGCTATCCCCATAGATGTCTCGACGGAGCGGACAACCGCCTCACAAAGAAATGTTACCCATGCATCCCAGCGACCCTGCAGTTGCACGTTTGCCAATACATCGTAGTAGGCACGGCGATACCGGAGCAGGTAGCCGGAAAGGTACAGTGGCGGGTATCCCTCCGCCGCCAGCATCAAAGGCATGATCAAGCGGCCGATTCGACCATTGCCATCAAAGAACGGATGGATCGTTTCGAACTGTGCGTGCGCTACCGCCAATTGCGCCACGATCGACATGGTCCCGAATTCATCCTCTCGAGGCTCGTACTGGAGCATGGAGGTTTCGAGCTCTTCCATGCATCCCGGGATGGCCTCGGGCGGGGGTGGAACGAACGTGGCGTCTTCAATGCGGCCACCACCAATCCAGACCTGCGAATCGCGGTAGTCGCCAGGCCTCAAGCGTGCAGGCGCCTTTTCCAATAGCGCGCGATGCATACCCTTGATCAGGTCGATATTGATAGCACGGCGCCCTTGCTCTCCATCCAAAACCTTTTGACCCATGGCCAAGGCATGGACATAACGCTCCACCTCCGTGACATCGGGTGGCGCGCCGTCTTGTCCCAAGGTGGCCTCGTACTCCAGAAGCTCGGGCAGATTGGTCTTGGTCCCCTCGATCTGAGAACTCTGGACTGCCTCACGCCGCGCCAATGTACGGGTAATCAGATCGGCATTGGGAAGAATGGCGGCCCGCGACCGCAGATTGCCAAGCGCCTCGTGCGCTTTCTGCAACTGCGTATGCATGGCGGCGCTTTGCGGCAACACCCGGGGCGTCGCCGGCGGAATCAAGGCATAGCAGTGGTCGTACGGCTTACCGCACTTGACCAGGTAACGCTGCCGATCTTGACTCACATCCGCCTTGCGCACGGGTCTCTCCCAAGGCTCAAAGCCTTAATAACGACCATCCTTATTAAAGGTTAGCATGCTAACCCTTAATAAGGAGGTTCTTATTAAGGCATGCCGGAGCTGACGCCAGGCGCGCATGCCTCGGCGCCGAGTTTGGATAAGGCCCTGGCAACCTCATCACGGTGCCTGGCACTTTTCATCCACTTAGGAAGGCGCGAAAACATGGCTCCATTGCTGGCGTTCTGCCTGACCCTGAGCTTTGCCGATACGTAGCCCAAGAGTTCCTCGACGTGCCTTTGGTTGTACGCCCATACCGTGCCGAACCGCGTTTCTTTGCTCAGGCGCAATGGCAGGCCGAAATGCGGGTCGATGCATGGGGCGCTGGGACGGGCGATGGCGACGGAAACGGTGATCGCGGTTTCGTGGCCGCATTCCGGACACTGCTTCTGAAGCGTCACCGGGGAGTTCTTTGGCGGTTCGGGAAGTTCGACAGATAAGGCAAGCCATTTGTACCCGCAGTAACCACACGGCTGCCGCCCCTCCAGCTCGACGGGACCAACCCATTCACCAGGCTTTAGTTCAAGCGAACAGCTTGCGCATCGAAATAGGGCACTCCATCCACGGGGGCCCCATTGAGCGGTAACTGTTCCCGCCGCCTCGCATTGAATGCAACGAACAAGAACTTCGTCCGCAAAGGCGCTGAGATACTTACCGGTATCGACGAATCTCTGTGTCATACCCATTTGGCCCACATCCTGGGTGTCGCTCGTTGCCAAGACTATAAACGGTCACGCGCGTTGGAATGGCCTTCTAGCTAACCAAGCAAGGACGTCAACGGCGCCGCGATGCGCCAATACCTTTAAGGATGAGATCGACCCCGGCCAGGAAATCCATGCGATCGTCATGGCCGCCCAACTGCCCGGCGACGCTGCGTGCGAACGGGTATTCCTGCGGATCGAGTTGCGACCAGGCAGTTGCCACCTCATCCAGAAAGCGGGATCGATCGAGGCCGTGCGTCTGAGCGAACTGCGCATTGGCCGCGTTCTGCCCGCCGACGCCAAGGATGTAGCTCAGCAACGCAGATACCGTTGCCCACTGCGCCTGTTCCGGCACGCCAAGCGCCTGAACCTGTTGCCCGATGCGCTCGAGAATGCGCACGGTGGGCAACTGGCCTGGGGCGGCGGTGAGCGCCGAGCCCACCCACGGATGCGCGTCGATGGCATCGAACATGCCCAGGGCAAGGGCACGAATGGTGGCCTCAGGCGTCGCCCCGGTCACACACGCTTCCATCGTGCTGGCGACGACGTGAGCGCTCGCGGCAGTCAGTAGATCGCCCTTGTTGGCGATATGCCAATAAATCGCACCCGGACCGGTGGCAAGCCGCTCGGACAGAGCGCGGAACGTCAAACCGCCCTCTCCGCTGCTGTCCAGAATCTCGATCGACGCTTCGATGATGCGCTCCCGCGAGAGCGATTCTTCACGACGTTTGCTGCTGCGTGCTTTTTTGGCCATGGCCTATCTTGACATAAATGGAACATCGTTCCAATATAATGGAACGACATTCCATAGCCCGCCTGATTCCCTGCAGCAGCCCCAACCCGAAGACAATCACCATGAATACCCCCATCGCAATCATTGGCGCCGGACTCGGCGGCCTGACGCTTGCACGCGTCCTCCACGTTCACGGCATCGCAGCCACGGTCTACGAAGCGGACGCCTCGGCCAATGCGCGAGCGCAGGGCGGCATGCTCGATATCCATGAAAACAACGGGCAGCTAGCGCTCAAGGCGACAGGGCTGTTCGATCAATTCCTTGAAATCATCTACCCCGGTGGCCAGGCAACACGGGTGCTCGACAAGGATGGCCATGTCCTGTTTGAAGATCCCGATGACGGTACAGGCGGTCGACCTGAAGTACCCCGCGGAGAGCTCCGCCGAATCCTGCTCGAATCGCTTCCTGCCGACACCGTTCGTTGGGGACATAAAGTCACCGCCGTGTCTCCGCTTGGCGATGGCCGGCACGCGGTGACCTTTACCGATGGCTCAACCGTGACGGCCAGCCTTCTCGTGGGTGCCGATGGCGCGTGGTCGAAAGTCAGGCCACTCCTTTCCGAGGCGAAGCCTGTATATGTCGGCATCACATTCATCGAAACCTGCCTGTTTGATAGCGACACCCGCCACAAGGCAAGCGCCGAAGCGGTCGCCGGCGGCTCGTTGTTTGCACTGGCACCGGGAAAAGGGATCGCAGCGCACCGCGAACCCAACGGCGTGTTGCACACCTATGTCGAGTTGAACAAACCCAAGGACTGGATCGACAGCATCGATTTCTCTGATCCAGTGACTGCCCGCGCCTGCGTCGCCAAAGAGTTCGACGACTGGGCGCCGGCACTGACCGCACTCATCACCGATGGCGAGACCGATCCCGTGCCTCGACCGATTCATGCGCTCCCGGTCGAGCACCGGTGGAACCGCGTCCCCGGGGTAACACTGCTCGGTGATGCGGCACACCTGATGGCGCCGTCCGGCGAAGGGGCGAATCTCGCCATGTTCGATGGTGCCGAACTCGGAAGGGCCATCGCAGCCAACCCCGGTGACATTGAAGCCGCGCTGATAGCGTATGAGAAGGACCTCTTTCCTCGCAGCGCCTTTGAAGCTGCGGAGTCGGAAAAGATCCTCAATATATGCCTCGGTCCCGGCGCGCCCCAGAGCCTGGTCGATATGTTCGCTCCGAACCCATCCATTGAATAGTTGATAAGCCAGCGGAGCCATGCCGAAGAAAAGCATGATCCCTAATTGATTCAATGAATAGCGAAAACCGTTGCTTACTAAACAAAGCCGATTTCCGGGCGGCAATGAGCCATTTGCCTTCCGATGATAATCGCCTGCATAATGGTTTCAGTTAGGGGAAATAAAATGCACGCCGAGCTTTGTGGCGATGCATCTCATAAAGGCGCACTTGGTTCGTAGTCTGGCTCTTATCAGATCTCTCGACCTTTATTAATTTCAACGCCGGGTAAGCAGTCGTGTTGCTCACCGCATGCCGAGGGGACATGCGTCGGTCGGCTATGCCGGCCAGGAGAAGCACGGGATAAGCATGCCCGCCGAGAATGTCCGTTATCGCGGCGGCTACCGAAACACGACCGGCGGCCCCGCCAGTATGCGTGACCGCTCCTGTTTGATTCATAAGGGGAGTCTCCATGAATTCCAGAAGGCGTTTTCTGAAATCATCGCTGGCCGTTGCACTTGTCCCGCTTCTACCTCGTATCGGCTTTGCCGACGAACCGCTATCCGCCGCGGCAACAGTGACACGTCCGAGCTGGGAAGTATTTCGTCGCGGGCCGCTTTATTCGGTGTATGTCGAGACCATTCGCAAGATGCGCGCGAACACCAATACCAGCGATCCCAATAGCTGGTTTTACTGGGCCAACGTGCATCAGAACTTCTGTCCGCATGGCATCGCCTACTTCCTGGCCTGGCATCGCGGCTATCTGCATCTGTTCGAGCAGAAGCTGCGCGAGATCTCGCGCAACAACGCGCTGGTCGTACCGTACTGGGACTACTACACCAATCCCAATATGCCGGTGGAGTTCCTCGATCCCACATCGCCGCTTTATATCGCCAATCGGCGCAACACCAATGTGCACGCGTCGCTCAGCCTCGACCCGTTCGCCAATCAGATCATCAATTTTCCGCAGGGCGCACCGAATGCATTCGAGCCTTCGGTGGAGAGCCGCCCGCATAACGCCGTGCACAATATCATCGGCGGCGTGATGGCGAATCTTCAGTCGCCCCAGGATCCGATCTTCTGGGTACATCATGCCAATATCGACCGCCTGTGGGCCGCCTGGGTCAAGGCCGGTAACGGCCGCACCATGCCGCCGCCTTCCTCGTCGTACTGGTCGGATATCTTCAACTACGCGCCGGGCGTAAGCTTGCCGCGCAAGGTGACCATCTCGACCGTTGGCCTCGGCTACACGTACGAGAACGAGAACATGCCCAACAGAATCCCACCGGTGAGAGCACCGAACCGACCGCCGCTGATCAAGCTCAAGGCGCTGTCGCCCCAGCTGCTCAGCACACAGACTCTGGGCGGTGGCGAGCAGCTTTCGCTGGACCAGAAATCAGTCAGCGTAGAGGTACCGGTATCCGTCCAGCAGCAACCGCGACTGCGCAATCTGCTAAAGGCAGCTCCCCAGACCGCAGACCTCAGCGCTACGACCAGCATACGCGTAGTGCTTGACGGCGTATCGCTCACCGAACTTGGTCAGAGCGGCGGCTATTACTACAAGGTCTACATCGATCTGCCTGAGCGCGCCAACAGCAAACACGAGGACAGCGACTACCTGCTCGGCACCCTAGGCCCGTTCGAAATCTCTGGCATGCAGCATCATGCCGAGCACGACGGCGGCAGCGTGCAGCTGTCATTTCCGGCCACTGAAGCCCTGCAAGAAATCGGACCGGACAAGCTCGACAAGCTCACCGTATCCTTCATCCGTGTAGATGGCGACACGCCGGTCAAGGGCGCGGTGATCAATATCAAGGCGTTCCGCGTGGAGGCGGGTGACGCGCCGGCGCAATAGAGCGACGAACGTCGAGGAACTGCGAAATGATTCCATAGGTCAGGCCTGCAATGTCAGGCCTGACCCAAGGCGTGCTTATCTGCGAAATACATAAAACGGCCACCCTCTTGTACACACGAGAGAGTAGCTATATCGAAATTTTTATCGAACTGGAAACGCCATGACCAGCCATCCGCACGCTCTTCATCCAGAGCAGGCTCAATCGATATGACACCCCAAGAACCGAGATCGATGGCGAGTACGCCGCTGTCGGTCATGGTCACATCAGTCACTTCGGAACCCATGCATCTGTAGACATCGGACAGAAAAGCCGAGCGCTCATCAAGAAAATCCGCATAAACGGCGCCATTGACCTTCTTGTTGATATGAGCACCGCACGCGAACACAACATCAATATACGAAAGCGACTCGTCTTTCTGCATCAAAAACCGCAATGTGACTTGCAGGCTCAAGATACGAATTTCATCCAGGATCGCGCCTCTCGTTAAATCGCCTGCTAACGATGAGGCGTGGCTTTCATTCAGTTTCATGTCATTTCTCAGGCTCTGAATCCAGGGGAATGTGCGGGGCCTGCCTCTGTTCAATCTTTGGAATGTTTTCCAAATTGCGCTTGGTCTCGGGGTCAACTGGCTGCTGGAATTCCCAGTTCCGTTGGGCGAGATTCCGGTAGCTATCTTCCTATATGGGGTGTGGTCATGGATCGCTACCATCGCTCCTTGCTCATGAGCTTCCGCCGGAACTACCCCCTGAGGATCTACGTATATGTAGGCAACCATTCTTACGAAGTTGTCGCTGCCGGTATCTTCCATTGAACGATTATTGCTGCCTGCCGCTGTCGTTGTAGTTGACCAGCCACCCAGCCTGTCTTGCGCCCGGGTCACCGGGTCTGCACATAGACAGACAATATTTCGATGGGACGCTGGGTGCCGATCGGAACGAAGTCGGGATCGACCACGCTACCGAACCAAGTTTATCGCCTCGCAGATAGTGCATCTTGCCTTAAAGCTCTACAGGCTCGCGGCCATCTCCGCCGCGAGCCCGCCTACGCTTGATTCATATGCGCTTCCAACGATCAACGAGGAAGCGTGCAACTAAGCACAAAGGGGGCGGGAGCCGCACCGAAGGGAGGCGCCGTCGATTGTGTGGCTACCGTAACGCCTGTGGTCGAGATGTTGGACACTTCAATTTGAAAGTCTGTGGAACTTGCGCCGACCACAGCAGCCACGCAAACCGGCGTTGATGCGAAAGCCGAGCTGAATGTAATGGTGTAGACATCATCCACCGGATCGATGATTGCATCGCCGCTTAAAGACGAGTTGCCAACCAGCGACCCTTCTTCGTTGTATAAAGCAGTGAACACGGTCTGGCTGGGCTGCCCGACCTTCGTAGTCCCTAACAATGGAGGAATACAGGGCAACGAAGTCACCCACCTTACCGATTGAATGCCTGCCACATTATCAACGCAGGCGTAGACCGGCGTACTGGATGGCCCCTCGCTCGTTTGTGCATGAACGGCATGAGGCATCAGAGCACCGACGAACAAGCTTGCGGCTAACATGAATTGCACGCATAGATGTTTCATATGCTGACTCCATGAAAAGTAACCGAGAAAGGCCAGCAGGACACTGGCGACCGGGGAGGCAGCAAGGCAATGGCTCGCCATCGAGAATGGCGCCGTTGAAATAAAACCGGGTCTTCATGAAAAGCTCTAGGTCACAAAAAGACCCCGCCTTTTTCAGGAACGAGTCCTTGGATTTGGCATCCCCACCGCCAAAAATAACAGAGTCCAATTCCTATAATTGTTCATACGCCACTGAAACATATTAAATCCGTGATGCAGTATCCACAAACTGAATGATTCCAATTAAGGCTTTTATAAATAAATACACGGCGATAAGAAGTTATTAAGAACCAAATAATGAGAGACCGGGTGGCGCCACCCATTCCGGCCCACGTTCCGCAGCCTCAGTGGCCGCAGCGTCGCCATCAGCGACGATCTTCTTTGAGCAGATATCCACCTCATCGATTGCATCGATTCAGGCGGCGCGCCTGAGCTTTTCACTCAGTACATTATATCCAGGTCACTTAATCTGACTATTTTTTTCTCTCCATAGACCAAGCTGAAAGACAGATGCTCGTTCAACGCCTTATTTGCACTGTAGACATAAAAGTAACTTGAGTCGGCAAGCCTTACCGTGAAATCCGACTTGCCTATCAGGCAACGGTCCGACTCATCCTGGCAATCTTCTTCAAGTCTCTCCTTGAAAAAATAAAAGAATGCCCAGTCATATTGATCGGCATCGGAGACTTTTGACATGAAATCGTTCGTAACCAGCCCCAGTCTATCGACTGCCCTCAAGCCAAATACCGCACCGGCCGGGATATCCACTATCACAAATTCGGGAGCAGCGATCGTCAGCAATGGCTGAAGAAATTCAAAGACACTTTTCCCCGATAGATAAGCTGCGTCGGGGGCTGACCATTGAAGCCATTTGGCGGCGCTATCCATCGCTGACGTCTTCATATGAGCCCACAGTATGCTTTGGCAGCAGCGCTCGTAAAGTACCTTGAGGATAAACGTAACTTCTTCCCTGCCCAGGCCATTCTGGTGGCTTGCATCTGCGGAATCGAGCATCCACCCTGGTGGAATCTCCAGGGGATCCGAGGCCGTAGACATGCCACCATTTCGTTGCCGACTTGTTTGCCTGTCGTTATGGATGGCCACCTTGGGTGGCTGTATTGCTCCCACACACAATACCGATCCCTTGGCCAGCAAAGTCGACACTCTATTGGGTCAAGCAACCCAATCAGGGACGGAGGCCAAGGCTTTCGCGGAGCTTGAAGCATTAGGCACTGACGCCGTGCCTTATCTCGTCGGCCATTTGAGTGACATGCGCCAGCTTCCTAAATCGGAGATCGAGCTGAACAACAATGCCGACGGTGCGTTCGAAGGCATCCGTCACTACTCACCATCTGTAGTCCACGACGCTTTGGCCGCCATTCTCAACCAGCTCACAGGACAGAACTTCGTTGTTGTCTACAACGGCGCCAGTCTGGCGGATCGCCAATCAAACACAGCCTTGTGGCAGCAATGGTGTGTACGAAACTATCCCAGTAAATCGCCCACTTGCCTGGGACAAGCGCAGGCAAGATAAAACCCAAATCGCATTGATTTGTCACTGACCGGGCGAACAGAGTGCGCCTGCAGCGCGCTCTGTTTCGGAATCCATTACTGAGCCGCTCTGGCAACGTCCTGCTTCAGCAGGTAGACCGATGCCGCAAGCAATACGATGTCCTTCATGAGGAAGGGAACGTTGCCGACCATGGCCGGAAAGCCACCGGCGGACTCGGCCCAGCCGTTGGGCATGAAGGGGATGATGGTGACCGTCATGACGAACGTGACCACTGAACCGGCTGCACCGAGGATGCCTAGCCGCTTGCTCCAATAGCCAAGCAAGATCAGCGACCCGAACGTCCATTCGGAAACGCCGAGGAACCAGCTCGCGCCACGCACGCCGAAGACCGGGTACATCCACGAAATAAGCGGTCCGTTGCTGATGAAGGGAATCAGCGTCTGCGCCTCGTACTCGAACCATTTCTGGTAGCCGAAGAAAAAGAACATGATCACCATGGATGCGCGTACCAGGTGATAGTCAAAATCCTTACGTAACAGGGCGGATTTCGATAGAGCGTTGATAAGTGAGTTCATTGGTAACTCCTTCGTTGGTTGACGATGGAGCTACTTTACGGACGCGCATTGATATCATTAATGCTAAAAAATAGCACAAATATGCTTAATTGACCCATCTATAGGCGACGCGCTCTAACGCTTATCGCTGACTGCTGCCACGCGATCCCGCCCCAGGCACCTCGGCGCCGACGTCTTCTCATCAGTCTTTCGAACCGTCAGTCGAATAGGTCCTGCATGACCTCCCTTAGGACTAAGGAGCACCACCGCGCTCCTTGTCCGAGGGCGACTCGCCGAATGCCGATCGGTAGGCCTTGGCATCGTGAAGCAGCGCATGCCGCGCACGCTCTTCAGTTAGCCGCCGCCAGGTCCAGCGAATGCCAAACTCGCTTTCTTCAGGATCACTTTGCGCAATACCGAACACATAGCCACCGTTAGGAGCTCGAAGAATCCACTCCGCATCCAACTGATAGGACTTCGGGCCATAACCTTGGCTACGAAAGTAGGCTTCCTTTCGATAGAGAACCTCAAAGTCCGATGCGGTATAGCGCGTGCCATCGACATCGATGGCTTGTGTCTTGAAAGACTTGTCCAGCTGAGCTTTCGCTCTCGGCGATGGCCGCTTGATAGCGATGATCGGACTGATCAAGGCAAGCAGACCGAGAAGCAGCAGCATCCAGACGTCGCCCATTTTCCAGAATCCTTGGCTTCGTGTAATTTCGATCAGAACTGTCCGGGCAGCGTCAGTAAGCCACTCCCTCATTCTTATCGTAGATGGTGGACGAGAGGATCCGCTATTGGCAGGCAACCAGATACGCGATCTACGTGGCAAGTGGCTCGAATGGGTCAGGTCTAATCACCCTGATCTCCGGCCTATACGCGCCGCGCTCCGCGCCCATCAGATCAAGTTTTCCGATTGCCGGTCGATTCAGTGATGGAAGGCGCAATCAAAGGTCCATGTATGAAGTCCTGCCCCATTTGTACGCATAGCTTTCCCAATTTCCTCCCACTTCCGAACAGTTACTTCGACACGTTCCACCGACTGAACGTGTCCTACTCGCTGGATCAGTTCGAGACGCTCAACGTCGGGCAGTATTCGTGCCCCGTCTGCCAGGCATCCGATCGGGATCGCCTGTATGCCCTGTTTCTGAAGGCCTATGTGCAGCAACGCTCCGGGCAGGCGCTGCGTGTGCTGGATATCGCGCCAGCACCCAGGCTCTCTCAATTCCTGAAGAGCTTGCCCGGCGTGCAATACCGCTCCGCCGACTTGATGTCGCCGCTGGCGGACGACAAGGTCGACATCACCCAGATGGATTGCTATGCCGATGGCAGCTTCGATCTCATCGTGTGCTCTCACGTCCTGGAGCATGTGCCTGACGATGCCAAGGCCATCCGCGAGCTAAATCGTATTCTGGCGCCCAACGGGGTCGCCATTTTGATGGTGCCTATCTTGCTCGGCCTGCAGCAAACCGATGAAGACCCGAGCGTGACGGACGTCAATGAGCGCTGGCGGCGCTTTGGTCAGGACGATCACATTCGAATGTACGAGCGCGAAGATTTTCTCAAGCGGCTACGCGCGGGCGGTTTCCAGGTGAAGAGCCTCAATGTCGCGACATTCGGGCGCGAGATTTTTCGGCAATGCGGCATTACGGAGCAGAGTGTGCTCTACATTGGGCAACACTCGTAGGCTCCAATGATATGGGCGGAGGTAGTTAATTGAGCGATCGTCCCATTTAAAAATCATGCCCTCTTGCCACCTCTTATCGCGACAAGCCAATCAATCGTAGTTCTCGATCAAGGCTTCAAGATACTCACGCCCCATGCTTTCGATCAAGGATGAGTCACGTTCAGAGCCACCAGCCAACCAGCCTCTTACATCCGTCAGGTCGAAAAAGCAGCCATTCACGTTATCCGATATATTTCTCCAGCTTTCATCCCTTCCATTTTCTCGAGAAAAAGCAAAGACACCCATGCTTACTGGATCAGGTTGATGAACAATGCATTTCATCGAAGCATCAGCCAGCACGAGCCCATTGTAATCCTTTTTATCACGCAATAATTTATAAACTTCATTTATTTTTAATACCCAGTCTTCATCCCTCCCCATCCAAGTGACGAACGCCTTTTCCGTGAAGGAAAAAACAGCCATATCAGGCATAGATGTAATTCGGTTAATTACAACGTCCTTTATAGCTTTAATCAATTCATCTACAGAAGTTATGTCCACATCAAAAAAAAGATACTGATCAAATTTTTTCTTGAACAAGTAATCAGGAAGACGCCTATCAGTTAGCAGCATGCTACTCAGCAGTGAGGACGCATGATTGACGTTTTCGTCTTGCATGCTACTTCCCCTCCTCGTTGAACCGTATCTTGGTAATGGGCTTTTTCGCGCCACCAACGGTAAGCGATGCTGAAGGAATGCCAGTCGGCGCGCCCGCCACCCCGCCTCCGGTAGATCCTGGATAGAATGTATAAACACTTTCTCCTTTGCTCATGACAGTAACGGTGCCGCTCTGGGATACCGCCTTGGCATATCCATTTGCAGCCAAATTTTCGATAGCCTGCCCTGATGTCATATCTGCCTTGATTTGGTTGGCACTGAATGTAGTTGCTTTCGCTTCAAGCGAAATTCCAGTAAAAGCGGGCTCGCTTGGTCCTGGCATTCCGTTAACAGCCGCAACCGCCTCAGCCACGATAGCGCCACTCGCCACCACCGATGAGCCATTCGCCATTAGACCCGTCGTAACGCTCCCCGCAGCTAGCGAGTCCGTGACTACAGCCGCAGCTGTCCGAGCTACAAAGCCAGCAGCAGGCGAAGCCGCCATTGTCGCCAACGAGGCAGCGACAATTTTCAGCTGCCCGACATTCTGTTCATTGAGCCGCTGAACTTGCTGAGGACTCTGCTGAGCCATAACAGCCTCGGTCGCCCACACACCAGCATCCATAGTGCTCTGGCGACCATCCGGATCCGTATAAACAATAGGGTTATTATTTGCGTAACTATATCTATTAAAAGTAGTGCTGTTCCCCGACTCCACCCCGGCCGGATCAACGGAAAAGAAGCGACCACTTGCAGGATCATAATATCTAGCTTGCATATAAGCTAGACCGCTATCCGGATCATTCACATGCCCGGTATAACCTGGACCGTTTGGAGCCTCACCCATGTTTGGTGCGGATACCCCATAAGGCAAATAGTCATATGTGGTGACGATGTTCCCGTTAGCATCCGCTTCAGCGAGGGGGGTATTCTGGGAATCCGAATATACGTAGGTGACGACTGCTTGCTGGGCATGGCAAATATGACACTGCAAGACAAACAAAAAGGATAATAGATATATTACGCACTTCTTCATAAGCCCCCCCTACGCAAGGACACCGATAATGCGCCTCTTTTCTGCATCCGGTCAATCTAGCTGACGCTCCTTACCTGCATTATTTTAACGTGCGACGGAACCCAAGAAGTTAGCTGAGATTCCTCTGGATCCGCACAATGGAAACTAAGTGAATCACACCGCTTTCCCAAGCAGCCAATGATCGCCAGGTTGAACATCTACGCAAAGGAAACACCCTGGAACTGAGGCCGCAGCCATGCAGGAGCGCGAGGATTTTCTCAAACGTCTAAGCGGAGCTGTTATCAGGTGAAGAACCTAGATGTCGCGACATTCAGGCGCGCCATTTCTCAGCAATGCGGCACCAAGGATGCATAGCGCGCCCACATCGGTCAGCACGGATAGGCTCAGGAACCAAACCGGTGTCGGGCTTACGTCCAACAATTGGCCTCAAAGCACCAAATCAGCGAATACCGGAAAGTGATCCGATGGGTATCGCCCATCCTTCGAGGTCGTCACAGTACGGATATCAATGGGCTGTACACCACGATAGAGAATCCAATCGATGCGCTCAGTCGGCGTACCGGTGAAATCGTGAAATGTCTTGGCGGGGCCATCGCGCTTCGGCGCGCTGTCCCACGCATCCTTCAGGCTCGCCGTGAGCGTGCTATGCGCCTGGCTCTCCGGGCCCGTATTGAAGTCGCCGGTAATGATCACCGGCGTACCCGCCGGTAGCTTGGCAATCCATGCGGCAATTTCCTTTGCACCGCGCGAGCGGGCGTCCTCGTCCTGGTCGCGATACGGGAAATGCGTATCCAGCAGGTAGAAGCGCTTGTGGTCCGACAGGCGCTCGAACAGCGCCCAGTTGACCATGCGCGGAAAGATATTGCCCCAGGTGATGCTGGCTACCTTGTTTGGCGTATCGGACAGCCAGAAATCGCCGGACTCGATAACTTTCAGCTGGTCCTTGCGATAGAAGATGCCCATGTGTTCGTCGGCATGTCCACCGAAGCGATCGCGGCCAAACCACGTGTATTCGGGGAGACGCTCCACCGTGTCGTCGCCCTGCCGCTTGTTCAATTCCTGCGTGCCGACCACATCGGGATGCAGCTGCCGAATGGTGTCAGCAAACAGATCGCGCCGTTTTTCCCACGCGTTGGGCCCATCCTGGGCGGCCGACGTTCGAACGTTGAACGTCATCACCTTGAGTTCCGCCGCGAGCGTGGGCAGCGCGATAACGGCCATAACGATAGCGAGGGCAATTCGAGAGAGACGAGGCATAGGTTCGGCTTCTTCTGAATGACTTGCCGACTATAGCGGCACTAAAGAAAAACGGTACCGTCCGAGCCCTCATTACCCGCGAATCGTCACGCCTTTACTGGCACCGGCAAGCACTCCATGATCTCCACGGACTCCCCGGGAAAGATCGTGAAGTGCGGATGTCCCTCGAACATCTTTGCCGCTGCCTCATAGGATTCGGCGCGTACCACGGTATAGGCCGCCAAGGCATTCTTGATGTTTTCCGTGCCTCGCGGGGACACGCGCACGGTTCGGCTCAGCGGCGCGCCCATATCGACGATCGCAGCCTTATGGGCCTGCGTCCAGGCCTCCCAGGCTGCCATGCCCTGCCTTTCCCGCTCTTGCCGCTCAGCTTCGCTCAAGTCGCTCCAACCGGATGCCTTGAATGACGCTTCCGAGCCTATGTAGACAACGAGGTAATTCTTCACGATCCACTCTCCCCATGGTGGTGCCGAACCTGATGCCACGATCAGGCTCGGCTTTGCTCTTCAAGCATGCGCCATGGCGGGTCTAGGCTGCGTCTCCGTGGCGGGCCATGGATTAGCCCAACCCGGCATAGTCATCAGGCCATCGAGCCAGCGCACAATATTTGTATATTTGCTCATCGGCATCTTCGCCTCGCGCCAATCGCAGGCCATCGATGCCAGCTGAAAGTCCGCGATGGTGAGCCGGCCGCAAGCGACAAAGTCGCGCCCCTCCAGGCGCTTGTCTAGAATCGTCGCGAGATGATGAAACTCGGGGACGATCGCTTCCAGTTCCGCAGGGTCGGGCTCGCCGATATGGAACACTACCTTGACCAGGTTCTCGAAGTAGAACGTGCCAACGGCACGCGACCAGTGGCAGTCGTTCCATGACAGCCAGCGAATTATCTGTACCTGCTCGTCGGGTCGATTGGCCGGCCACATGTCCGAACCGGTCTTTATGCACAGATAGGTCATGATTGCTGACGATTCCCACAGCACAAAATCACCGTCCACCAGGGTGGGCGCCTTGCCGTTGGGATTGAATGCCAGATAGGACGGCGCCTTTAGAGCTCCTGCCATCAGGTCCAGCTCGATAAATTCAGCATTGACGCCAAGGTGCTTGGCCAAGGCCAGCACGCGGCGTGGCGCCTGCGCTTTGAACCAGTAGATCTTCATGCTGTTGCCTCCGGTCGTCTGTTACCGGTGGCCGAGCTTACGCAGCGGCAAAATATGTTAAAGAACATATTCTGCAAGCTTGCTATATAGGCGCCAGGAGGTACCCCACCATGCCCTATAGCCCCGAACATGCCGTCCAGACACGCGCCCGCATCGTCGAGTCCGCCCGTCGTCTGTTCAACCGCCATGGCTTCGAACAGGTCACCATCGACCAGATCATGGCCTCCGCCAGCCTGACCCGTGGCGCCTTCTATCACCATTTCCGCAGCAAGGACGACCTTTACGCATCCGCTGTCGCCAGCTTCGTCACCTGCAATCCCTTCGCCGTGCAAACCGCCGATGCTGCGCAAGACCTAGATGATCCGCAAAAACTGGCCAGGATGCTGATCGAGCTCTACCTGAGTGACGAAGTGCTGGAAAACATCGACATGCACTGCCCGCTGTACGCCTTACCTTCCGATGTCGCTCGCGCGGGATTGGAACCGCAACAGGCCTATACCGATCTGATTCGTGGCATGAGCTATATCTATCGGGCGGCGCTTGAAGGCATTAGTGATGCGGAGCGGCGAGCGGAGACGATGGTGGCGTTGTGCGTGGGCGGGATGGTTTTGGCGCGGACAACGAATGATGCGGGGCTGCGGAAGTCGTTGCGGGCTTCGGCCAGACATCAGGCGCTCACGTTGCTGGACGCGGATTGATGCCACGTACAAAAAGCGCCCCGGCCACCAGATATCTGACCCTTACGGCTTCCGGATGCCCTCGCCTATTAATCCCACCAGAAAAACCAGTTCCCGCTACCTAACAACGCCTGTGCCAAGTTGCCTTCAGTCTGTACGCCTTGATGGACGATGTCGGCGCAGTAAATGAACTGCTCGTGCGCGAGCCGGCGGGCTTCCTCCATCGTTTGCGGAGGGCGCTCTACAGTGAATTCGATGACATCGGAGGAAATGCTGGTCACCACGGCTCCGAACTGCTCGTACCAGCGCTTGAAAAATGCGACATGTACCTCAGCTCCCGGGCACTCATTCCAGCCACCGATCTTCGGGTAAGCAGGAACCTGCCAGGGCTCCTGTACAGGCACCAGACCGATAAAGACTTCGGCCTTTGGCTGACCCGACAGAACATCGTAAACGACAGTCAATAATCCTGGCTGCTGAGCATTTCCCGCCGCTAATTCGGGACCATCCGTGCTGTAGTATTCCGGCTCTTCTTCGACCCGGCTCGCTACCCACTGATCTATATCTAACGCTGCACCAGAGCGCACGTAGTCGTCGAACGATGCATTCCCCATGCCCATCACAGTTGTAATGTTGTCATAGTCATTACGGTCACCAAAGACTACTGGCACCACGCCCGGCTGTTTACGCAACTCCTGCAGCGTGGTCCATGCCTTGGCACCGCTGACGATGCGAACGTCGAACGAAGCGCCCTCCATGTCGGAGGCACCGTTTGGCGATGCCGCACTCACAGACAGGCTCGGCTTTCTGAAGCCGAAAAACTTTAGCCAGTCACGCATATCCCATCCCCCTGTTTCTTTGCGCACAATTTGCACTATCGGCCAAGGCAATGGCAACTTGGCGTTGGACGCGCGAAGCCATGTCACGTAACGCGCGGAAAGTTAGTGTAGAGGCCATTTCTTGGATGCCCCTGAATGCACTTGCAAAAAAGCAAGGGCCACTCAGCCGCCCTTGCTTTCTTGCAATCACGCGCTCAGCTTCGCCATCCACTCCGGAAGCCAAGCAGGCAACAGACCTGGTGGATTACATAATGCAGCGAGCATAGACCGTGACTTGTCCATTCGCATAATAGGGAGCCAAGCCAGTAACCATCCAGCCGTTTCCGTTGGCCGTAGGCGCGCTGCTAATGATCGTGAAGTACGGGTTGGCGATAAAACCAAGCGCATTGTTCACCGAAACGACCGGCATGTATTGCGAGCCGAAGTCTCCCGTAAGTCCACCACCTACGACAACGTAGCCAGGCGGACAGGTCACCGTAACCGTTGTTGGCGGTGTACCACCGGAGACCGACGCTCCATAGGGAATAGCCATAGTCTGGGTGGCGGTCACAACATTTGCCGCCGACACTCCCGCACTCATCAGCACCGCGCAACCAAAGGCGAATGAGACAACCAAAGATTTAAAGAAATGTATCTTTCCCATTGCACTTCTCTCCATGATTTTTGATGCGACAGGAACAGCCGCCCCTACCGGCGTCGCTTACGGCGTGAGGCGATCAAAAGTTGGGCTCCCTTATGACTGGCACAGTCTCACAGACGACCGTCTCACGGATTAGGACCGCAATGCACATCGATGTAGTGCATCGCGATCATGCACGTCCTCTCATCTGGCGGCATGTCATCCTGCGAGACACATACGGCGCTCAGTGAGGCAAATTGGCCTGCTGCCCCTGCAAAAAGCGGCGAACTTCGGGGTCACGCTCAAGGCCAATCGCAATGCCGTAAGCGTCATGGGCTTCGCTGTAAGCACAGGTTCTGGCTAGCAATGCGGCCCGAGCGGCCCAATAAGGCTGATACTGGGCAAGCCGTCCATCGACGGCAAGCGCATCCACAATCTTCAAAGCTGCAACAGGCCCCTTCCATTCCGCAATGGCCAGCGCGCGATTGAGCGCCACGACCGGCGAGCCGGAAAGCGCGAGCAATGCATCGTAGAGTTCCACCTCCGCCGTCCAGTCGATGCGGCCGGTACGGCGGCGCTCGACATGTGCCGACTGCAGCGCAGCTTCGAGCTGGTAGCGGCCTATGCGACCGAGGGAGCTTGCGTGTCGAAGCAATGCTTCAGCTTCGTCGATCATGGCCGCATTCCACAGCGAGACATCCTGATCGGCCAGAGGCACGTAGCTGCCATCTGCATTCCGCCGGGCACTACGTCGTGCGTCCGCATGCAGCATCAACGCCAACATACCCAGCGCTTCTGGCTCCTGCGGCAGCATCGCAACGACCAATCGGGCAAGAAACAGCGCTTCAGAGGTGAGATCGCGCCGCGCCACGTCGGTGCCGCCGGGATCGCTCCATCCTTCTGCAAAGGCAGCATAGATAGCATCCAGCACACCATCCAGCCGCCCCGCCAATTCATCGCGCGCTGGAATGGCAAACGGGATGCCCGCTGCACGAATTTTTTGTTTCGCACGAACCAGTCGCTTGCTCATCGCATCCGGCGAGGTGAGAAACGCCGAAGCAATCGTCTTTCCATCCAGCCCCAACACCGCCTGCAACATCAAGGGCGCACGGATATCGGAATCGATGGCCGGATGTGCGCAGGCGAACAACAAGGCCAGTCGTTTGTCGGGAATCTCTACGTCGGTGCCGGCGTCCGCAGATGCTGACGATTGATCCTCCGCAGCCATGAGCAGTTGCGCGGTTGCAGCGTCACCCGTGTGGCGACGCCGCATTCCGTCTATGCCCTTTCGCCGTGCAACGGTCATCAGCCATGCTTCCGGATTGGCCGGGCATCCGTTGACTGGCCAATCCGCCAGGGCAATGGCGAAGGCTTCAGACAACGCATCCTCAGCCGCCGCCACATCACGCGTGTCGGCGGCCAGGAAGGCGACGAGCTTGCCGTAGCTACGACGCGCGACGGCATCGGCTACGTCGCGCGCGTGTGCCCCGCTATTCACCCCTCCATGCCCCAGACCGGGCGCACCTCGATCGTGCCGTGGCCTGCGCCGGGGCAACGTGCGGCCCAGGCCAGGGCCTCATCCAGGGTCGGCGCTTCGATAAGGTAGTAGCCGCCCAGTTGCTCCTTGCTGTCCACGTAGGGGCCGTCGAGCACCTGCGATTTGCCATTGACCAGGCGCACCGTGGTAGCCGTATCGGTGTCCTTCAACCGGTTGGAGCCCACCCACACGCCCGCCGCCTTCAGCGCCTGCGTATAAGCGCCATAGGCGGCAACGCCCTGCTCCTGCTCGGCCCTCGACATCTTGCCCCAGCCACTCTCGTCCGCGTAAAGCATCAATAGATACTGCATTGGGATTCTCCGTTGGAGGCGGGCACCATGCGCCGCCACCTCTATGACGTGCGAAGGGGCTCGGCTTGGACAATTCATCTTAAACCCGGAGACCGAGGTGCTAACACTAGCCTCACTGCTAGGTCCTCTCTTCGATAGGGTCAGTGCGGAGCCCGGCTGGGTCGAACATTGATTCCGGTAAGCGCTTGGTACCCCGCTGGGGCGGACCATGAGTGCTACAGGGCGCTTGGCGCTATGATTCTGGAAAGGCCCGCTTTCAACCAAGGCGGACGCCGTCTTAGTCGCAAGCTAGCGTCGTTCAAGCTCCTAACGGAATAGTAGGGCCAAATGAGACTTCACCCAGGCTTAGTCGTGCGCGTCAATAACGAAGTCGTCGCCGCCTTGTCTTCTGAGAACTTCAACATTCTGTCGGTACGCATTCATGGTGACGTGCTTTCACCGGAGATCGCCGTCCTTGATGTGACTGGTGGCTATTACGGCGACCCCGAAGAAACTAAGCACTTAATCTGGGTGAATGATCACGAGCTATCGGAATTGGACGAAGTAGAGATTCAATTCCAGGACATTCCCACAAGCTCGCATGCCGGGAAGACCATCAAAGAAATCTACCCCGAAGAAGACGCTTCGGTAGATGATAACCCGCTAGACATAGCGGAACTCGCAGACCTTCTACGAGAGCAGCCGCGCCTGAGAAATGGTTTTGATCTCCATGTGCGGGTATCTGATGCGGACCCGCAGATATTCAGCGTGAAGGATCCAGACCACTCGTTCTTCGTCTCGATCATGTGGGATTGGAAATCGATCGACTCGGTAAAATTGAGCGTTTCTAGCACCACCATTCAAAACATTGCTGAACAAAAGTCGGGGACGGACTATTTGCGACGGCGTTTAAGGGGCGGTGAATCAGTACACGTAAGCATCGTCAGCCAATAGGGCGGCGCACGGAGGATACGCCTCTAACCCGAGGCGGATATCGCGTTATCGCTTGCCTGCGTCGACGATGGTTACCTTATTGAACTGCACGTCGCGCGCACGATCCTCGGTCGCGGTGAACCCGGCGCAGCCGCTCGCCGGTGCGCACTGAAAATGGACGAGACCGAACGGCCAGGGACCAACAAAGCTGTCCTTGTCGAATGGGGCAAGCACAATGTCGCCGCGTGAATAGCTGAGCACGACGTTGCCGTCATTCTCGGTGACGGTGTAGAGCACGTGCAGCTCGTCGCTGTAGTACTCGCCTTCCAGCGCCTTTGGATCAGGCAGTTTCATGGGCGCGATGCGCTTGGCATGCTTTACACGCGCATTGCGGCGCCAAGTACCGCCTTGGATCACGCCGTCCGCGCCGGGCGGGTCGAAGGTGAATTGGGCGTTGACCAGTTTGGCAAAGAACTCGCGCTCGCCCGCAGCGTAGAACGGCATCGTGTCATCGCCTGCGGTCCAGCCCACCAGGCGGCCGTGTTCCTTGGCGAACGTGATGGCCGAGCCGTTCTCCAATGCATAGGTGCCTACCAGGGCATCCAGCCGTGCCGGGTCGATCGGTACTTCGGTGCGGCTGCTGTAGTCGGGAATGGGCGTCGGTTGCGCGTCGAGCTTGCCATCGAGGTAAATGTCGGCGATGCGTTCGCCTAGCTGGGTTACATGAAGGTCCGCGCCGTTGGCGACGATGACCACCGACAGGTGCTGATCGGGAAAACGCAGCAGGTTGCTTCTGAAACCCGCATCCGCGCCGTCGTGGCCGATGGTCCTGAGCCCGCGATAGCTCCCGGCAAAAACGCCGTCGCCATAGTCAGTGGCCGTGCCGTCATTGAGCTTGGCCGGCGTCTGCATCTGAGCCAGCAACGGCTTGCCGCCGACGCGAGCATCATCAAAATTCCTCTGCCACAGAACGAGGTCATCCGCCGTCGTAAACAGGTTGGTGGGACCCACCACGGAAAATGACAGGGCGATGCCTTCGTAGCCGGTGCCTGGCGAGGGCTGATAGGACTGCGCGCGGCCTGGGACCAACGTGCTGTATTGCTCATGGAAGAAAGTGTGCTTCATACCCAGCGGGTCGAAAATGCGTTCCTTCGAAAACGCCGCCAGCGATTTTCCCGATACCCGCTCGACAATCATGCCGAGCAGCGTGTAGCCGGTATTGCAGTACTCAAATTCGCTACCAGGCGCGAAATTCAGGGCGTGCTGGCGACGAACAAAGCGCATCGCGTCATCGCCGGTGATCACGTCGTCCATGCGCCACCCGGCCATCGATAACAAATTCAACTGGTCGCGCAGTCCGCTGGTGTGATTGAGCAGATGACGAATCCGGATGACCTGGCCGAAGTCGGGCAGCTCAGGTAGGTAGCGACGCACGTCATCGTCCAGTGACAGCTTGCCGTCCTGCGCGAGCAGCAGCACGGAAAGCGCGGTGAACTGTTTCGATACCGATGCGACATGGAAAATCGTCGACGGCGTGATCGCGCGACCTTGTTCAATGTCGGCCATGCCAAAGGCATGCCGGTAGACAACCTTACCGTCCTTGACCACCTCCACTGCCGCACCCGGCGTGTCGGGGTTGTCCCACTTTGCGAACAGGGCGTCGACCTGTTGTTGCTTGCTTGCGGCCGAGGCCGCTGCATGCCCCTGCGAACTGGCTGCCAACAGCAGCGCTGAAAGTAGCGCAAGTTGAGGTAGCTTCATGGGACGCCTGCTCCTTTGTGGGTGCATATCGGGACTGCGGCCTATGCGTCCAAATTGCCCGTCGGAGCCTTACCGTTACCAGTGTGCTCTTGCCCATTGCGGTGCGATGGCGATGCTGCTAGCTGAGGCGGTCGGGAGAATGGTTGCGGGTCCGATGTCATTGCCTATGAGAATGCACAGTCAAAGGGTCAGACACAAAACAAACTGCTCATACACTTCGACCGCAGTGCACATTATGCCTCTGGATCACCCTTTGTTTTGGGGACTCCCGATAGGCGCCAGTTGAACAACTGGCGCCTATGAACCTACCAGTTCTTGTCCGCTCCGCCGGCATCGGCAGCGGCGCTAGCCTTTGCCTCGGCTACCCTTTTCTTCGCACCACGCACAACCACCGCACCATCAGGTGATCTCGTCATGTCTGGTTTGGCAAAGTCCCGTAACTCGATGCTTCCCGGTGTAAATGACCCACTCGTGTCCACGTCGCTTTCCACAATGTGACCATAGGAGAGGTTTGGCGTCACTCGGTCTATCGCTACCGTACAGCAAGGCGTTTCCGTGGGCCCGAGTGACTGACCCGATTGCGGGTCGATCACCTCCTTGCCCATGGTCACCGCTTGGTAGACAGTCCCCTCTTTCACCAAATCGCCGCCTTGGTTGATCACGACGTTGTGACCGTTGCGTTGGAGCACTGACAATGGAAACGTGCTTCGCATAATCGACCCGATGATCGCTCCATCGAGTGCCTGCATCATTTCTCCAGCGAGACGCGGACCATCTGCCCCAGCACCAAGTGTCGTTGGCGCCGTATCGGGCAGGGAGTAATCAAAGCTACGCGACAAGACAATTTGTCCAGTTACCGCGTTGACGACCCGGAACGACAGTGTGCCACCACCGGAATAGGAAACCAGAGCTCGGTCGCTAAGGCGAAGTGCACGCTCGTGGCGCAGATACTCGAAGCGATCGATCGTGGGGATAACAATCAGGTCGGCTGCCAGTTGCTGGCCCAGGCGCGCAGTGTCCTCGCGCTTGGCGTTACCCGATTGAATGAGTTCTATCTCTTGCCCCATTTCTTCGGTTGCATCGCGATCTAGGACCGTGAATCGATGCGTCTGCACCATGGCGTCACCGAGCGCCGAGCGAATTTGCGAAGCGACCTCCTGCGAGCCGATACTGCTGTCGCCAACTCTGTAGCTCTGTTGCTTGACGCGTGGCATGGCGATAACCACACGGGTCAGCTTGGCACCTGGTGCTTCACGGTATTTGGCTACAGATACCGCGATCTTCACCTCCCACTGGTTGGCGAACTGGGTATGTTTCTGGGTGTAATCAACATTGCTTGCACCTTGGTGCTGATCGTACTCGCCAGATGCGCTCACGCTTGCCTGCTGGCTGGCATCAGCCTTGGCTTCGCGGCTGCCATCACTGGCCAGGGCATGTGCCTCCGACTGTTCGCTGGCCGAGCCATCGAACTTGCCCTTGTTCCAGCTCTCGCCCTGACTGGCTGCCAGATGTTGCTCGTCCGTGCTCAGCGGCAAGTTCTTCTGTTGCTGCGAGATGATCCGGAAATGCGTCACCGCGCCCGATGTCCTGCTGGCCAGCCACTGCGCATATTGGGCACTTGAGAAATCCACCGACTGGCCGCCAGCCGCCAGGCTGCCGTCCACGCCAAGGTTCAAACTGCCAGCGGCCACCGTCTTGCCATTGACCTGCTCCACGGCCTGGAGGATCGCATTGTCTATCGCCCCTTCCAGCGTAGGCGCGACACCTGTGGCTTCGACCGTCTCACTGGTCACACCGCCAAAGTCGGGATTGGTACGTATTGGGGCTGGTGCCTGCGTGGCCGGTACCGTCGCAGCTGCCGCGGTTGTCACGGCAGGCGTAGGGGACGACGAAGCGTTAGTTGCCGCTTCATCATGGTGGCAAGCGCTCGCCATGGCCGCAGCCATGACGAGCCCGCCGACGCGATAACGCATCGGCGTCAAATAGCTTGCCCGACGCATCACGGCGCCATGCTGCCGAGAGCGGAGGTGGCATCGGCCGGTGCCTTGACGCCATTGCTCTGACCAATGGACATGGTCTTGCGGAACACATCGAACACGCTCTTGGAGTAAGCCGGCGTCCCCTTGGCCACCACCACGCCTGCCTTGAGCTTGCCTGCACCGCCTGCAAGGCCCGCCAGGCCGCCGCCGGTCATCGAGCCCTTCATGGCGCTAGTGAAATGCGTAGCCTGTACGACGAGCTCGCGCGTGCCGACCACGCCCTTGGCGAAATGCGGCAGGCTGGCGGTGTAATGCTGCTTGCCTTCGGCAGTCAGCTGAGTGGAAGCTGCCTGCTTGGCCGAAATAGCCTCGCTGGCTGCCTGCGAGCGATCCATGCTGGTCTGCAGCGCGGCAGCGTCGAGCGTGCCGCCACCACTGAGTGCTTTCTGCTCCGAATCGAGAATCGCGGCCTGATCGTTCAGATCGTAGGCCTTGGCAAGCTCCGACTGCGCAGCGAGCACTTCGAGCTGCGACGCCACAAAGGTTCGCACAAGGGAATCCTGCGCGGTGGCCGGATCGCCAGCTTGATCATTGGTAGCAGCCGAAGTCTGGGAGCTGCTCTTGCCACCAAGGGCAGCGGGCAACTTGATAGGCAATGCCTGCGCTGCGGAAGCGGCAAAGATCAAAGCCACGGCTGCGGCCATCGTAGTGCGCTTGGACAAATTCATGATGTTTTCCCCTTAAGTTGAATTAGAACGCGAAGCTTTAATGGATGCCCTTGTTATTGAGCTCATCGACCATCTGCTGCGCGGCCTTCTGCGACGCCAGCTTTAGTGCGTTTGTCCGGGCCACGGAGGCATCCGAACCCAGGCCGGCAAACTGCACCGGACCTACGGAAGTAAGCGTCCGCGCAAAACGACCGGACACGTTGTAGACCTTGCCCGTCACGGTCACGGTGACCCGGGTATTGCCGCTGACGGGATCGACATCCTGCATGCCAACGTCCAGGGTCCCCAGCGCCAGCAGGCCGATACCCGCCTGCTGCACGCCCTGTGTCGCATCGCGCGTCATCTGCGATGGCAGGTCGTCGCCGTGGCTATAGGCGCCACGAATCTTCTCGATGTTCAGCAGGCCGTTGCTTGCGCCTTCGACCTGGTCGGCTTCGACCACGTCATAGCCGGCATCGGCAAAAATACCTGTCATCGCGGTATTGATCTCGCTGGACTGAGCCACCGACCAGTCGATCTTGTCGGCTTTGCGCGTAGTGCTGCCGCCGGCGGTGGTGGCCACGCTGGCATGCTCATCGATATTGTCTGAAGTCTCCACGCTATGCGCACGGACCGTCTCGCCCTCTTTCGTCTTGCGCGAGGCGGACGCATCGATATCTTCGCGCTTGTAGACCTTGGCGTCGAACGACTGCACGCTGGCCTGACTACGTGATAGAAACAGAAATGTCAGTGTCTGATGCGCCGCCGAATTAACGGCCGCCGCCGAAGCCGAGCCATTGCCCAGATCGTTCATCAGCCGCGTTCCGTTGATATCGGCACGCACAACAACGTTGTATGTCTTGGTCGATTTATCTTCCTCGTCGGAAATAATCGTCGATCCGAGGACATAGTCGTCGATGCGCGCCTCGATGCGATCACGCTGCTGATCGAACACTCTCGAACGTGCAGCGTTGGTATCGGCGATGTAACGCTCGATGGCGTTAACTTTGGCTTTGCGAATGGCGCCCTGACGCTCCTCTGGGGAGAGGCGCCCGGTATAAGTCACTGACGCCGTGCCCTTCTCGGCCACGGACTGCGCGTAGGCGGGCGCCATGGCCGATAGCGCCAATGCAGAAGAAAGAATGAGTGCACGAATGCTCAGCGACATGATTTGATCAGCTCGGCAAGGGAGGAAAGTTGCGCCTTGGCATCCGGCGAGTCCGGCAAGGCGGACTTCACCCAGGGACTCGCCGGATTGGTGGCGGCCTGTGTGAAGTTGTTGAATAGCAAGAGCAGCGATTCGTATGAGGCGGCCCAGTCATCCACGGAGGTCTGAGTTACCGGAACCTCCTTGGTGGCGCCCTGGCGAATACGCTGTTGAAAGTAGACGTGGTTGGAAAGCGGCTCCCGGATAGTCGCGTCAACGAACGATCCGTAGATAAAGATCGAGTTGACGTTGTTGTGACCTTGGTCGACCTTCTTGAAGCCGGCAACATCGAGTGAGATCTCGTAGTCGGCTTCGGGAATCTTCAGCTGGTACGCCTCGCCCTCGACGAAACGCGCCGCCATGCTGCCGCCGATGGCCTTGTTCGAACTGTAGGGAAGGATGGCCAGCTTCTGATTGGCGGCCAGGTACTTACCGAACTCTTGAGCAATCTGAGTACGCAACACATCGGCATCAATGGTGGGTGCCGTGGTGGATAGATACTGGCGCGTCTTGTCGGCCAGAGTGACCGATGCCACACGCAGATGGCGCGTTGCCGCCGATGGCACCGATGCCTTGGCCAGCATAGCTACGAATTCAGTCGGCAGCGCATGTGCGGAGGTGCCGAGCGCCATACCGCGAAAGCCGGCGAGAACATCGTCTTCCGACGGCGGCGCGCCGCGCACATCCACATAGTCCAGGATCAGGGGAAAGCCACCAAGGACCTGCTTTTCCTTGAAATCGAAGAAGAGCAGCTGCGCGGCAATCTCAAGGCGCACCTTGTAAGTGTCGCCAATGTGTTCCACGGACGTAGTCTCGCGATCCACCGCCAAGGCAAGCGCAACGGAATGGCTGGCGTCCTTGATCGAACCAAGCTGATCAAAACTGACAGAAAATGCCGCCGGATGGGTTTTCAGTTGATCGCGGATGCTCGCATTGACCTGCGAACTACCATTAGTGTCCAGCACGCGCGACAGATGCGGAAAGGCCTTTTCCGATGCGGCTGCGTCGCCAGTAAACGCAATACCCGCGAAGTAGACGACGTCGGGAGCAGCGGCTCGCGCCGGCGAAAGGCAAATAAAGGCCGCAAACATTCCCAAGACGGCGGCTGCATGTCGACGCCGTAAAAACTGCATCATGTTTCCACACTCCCTGAACTCGTCCATGGCTCCCAAAGAGCTCGGAGCCTCATTTCGTTCGACGTAGAAAATCACTTCACGTGTAACGACACGCAAAGCCACAGCTCAAAATAGGTAGTTTGACCAGGTGTGTAGATGCTTCATTGCAAGAAGTGCAAAGGCACTCCTTTGCCGCAACGAAAGCCGTTGCACGCCGGTATCCATGGCAGCCCCCTGTCTGGATATGTGAAATATCGTATGTCTAGTCAGGTAATGCAATAGGCGGGGAGGCCGATGCAGGACGAGGGTTCTACAAAATGTCCGCGTCAAAAAGGGGACTATCAAAGGGAGTGAGCCTCAATAAACCGTGTATACACTCCCCTATGAGCACATTTGTCAAAGACAAGCTTGTCCGTTATAAATACCGCATCCGGATACTGCATTTCCCGGTAGTGGTGGGTATTTACTCCTTCACTGTTTTGCCTGTCAGCCTGTAGGCGTCAGGTACCCGACTTGCTCCTCGTAAGGAGCGCGGGAACCTATGACTAACTACTGGGCAACTTCATGGCAAAGCTACGTTCGCTGCGCGATAACGCATTCCACAATCAGCAAGGCCGCTGCATTTACTGCCACTGCCGCATGTGGTTAAAAACACCCGATGAGTTGTTGCCCCTCAAACGGCGACACGCCCGGCTGCTTCAAGCCACTGCTGAGCATTTGCACGCACGATGCGATGGCGGCAAGGATACCGATGATCCTGGCACCTGCCGGGGAAAAGTAGCCGAAAAGACCACACCATCACCCAAAGCATCGACCTTCGCACCGAGATTTCCTTTGGGTAGACTTTTCTCGAATCTGGCAAGATTCGACCCCGTCCTTAACCTCGACCGGAACATCTAGTCCTGACTAAAAAGGAACCTGCCCTTTGTTCGAGGATCCATTAGTGGGTATCCCAGTTCACTTTTCGTGAGCACTCCTCGGCCTTCTTCGCAGTAAAAATAAGAGCCCCTTCGCAGGCTCACTTTGAAGGTACATCTACTACGGATACCGCACCCACACCAAACTGAGTAACCCTGTTGCGAACGGCATCCCGGTACGGCTCCAGGCTACGAGTCGTATTGCAGCTCCAGAACGAAAAATCAAATACAGCCGATGGCTTTTTATTGTCTGCTTGAATAGAGATTTTTGATGCCCTTTTCGCATCAAATACTTCCAAAAAGTCTATGCTCAGAGAATCTGACGTCTCTGCCCTACCAACGTAGCTAGCACCGAGGGCAATAGGATCCTTGTCAGATTGCAAGAACTTGATGAAGTCCTCACGTCTCCCAGGCTGAATCGTCACCCGCAACTTGATTGGGCTTACCTGACCCGTTGCGCAGTACGACTCGCTACAAGCGGCGGACTGCACCCAGCCAGCCAGGGCCAGAGCAAGCAGCATGTTGGAAAGTATTGAGCGCATTGGTTGTCTCCTGTCTTCGAGCCGGGCACCTAAATGAACCATTTCAGACAGCGACGCCATGTCTGCCTTCCTTCCGCCAGGCGAACAGGCTCCCGCTGATCGACAGGGCCTGTTTCGGATGGACAACGACCCAAATATGCGTCAGATCTCCAATGTTCATCTGATGTCTACCGCTACCAAATATTTAATTCAGAGAATTACTGGCACAGCCAGGGTTATCGTCACGGCATTCATTGGTTAGGTTCCAAAAAGGAATTTGCCGCAGCGTTATAAGGGGCCTGATGAGAGTCTTGATCTTTGTCCATCTGCGAAAGCCCGCGCCATCCAAGAGCTTTCCTTTCTTCGGGACTTCGATGGATTCCCTCATGTAACAATTCAACCTCTTGCGTCCTCTCCGCATCTCCAAAGATCGTGCGACCCGGCTGTAAGCCAGCCTGTTCAACATGAGTCTTATTGCCCTCTGTATACATAGCTCCAGATTCAGAGGGATCGACGCTTACTATGCGCCCCCCTAAATTTTGGGCAACCGAAGTCCCCGCAATAGAAAATGAGTAGGTCTTGCCGCCGCTCTTAAATGAGATATCCGCGGTCTTTCCGGAACTGGCTACCGCATTGACCGCGGTTGTCAGAGCCTTTTCTAATCCCGCATACGTTTTATGGTCTTCTGCGGTTGCATTCCTGGTTACGGTCTTTCCATTCACCTGCGTGACTACTTTGTCGATCTGACAGGTGTACGTCTTATTAGTTTCCGTACAGGTACGGCCGTCAGGATCGATATATCGAGCAGGATTGTCATTGGCATAGTCATACCGATTGAAGGCAAAGACATTCGCCGCTTTCGGCGAAACGGGGTCCACGCTTACGAAGCGCCCTATCGCAGCGTCGTAGTATCTGTGCTGCATGTAGATGAGATTGGTCTCAGGGTCATCCACATGCCCCGTGTATCCAGGCCCATTGGGTGGCGCACCTAACGCGATCGTTCCATAGGGTGCATAGTCGAACGTAGCGGTGATATTGCCTTGGGCATCTGCTTCCGCCAAGGAAGTTCCTTGGGGATCGGTATAGACGTAGGTGACGGTGCCGTTTTGCTGGGCATGAGCGAACCCACTAACCCAAAGCGCTAGCATGCAACCGGCGACAACGACTGCTCGACTAATAACCATCCATTGTTCCCCCGTCCGTTACTTGCTCTGAGATAGCGGGCATGTCATCGCGATGAGAACAATAATGAGGGGAGGCGTCAAGCTTCTGCGGGCCAGCATCACACTCAGATTGTCCCTATGCTATTGGGCAGGTGCGGCGTCCTCCCAGTTTTGAGTAGCCCGACGATTTGGAGTCCAATTCCCCCGACCCGCACCGCCGAAGCGAGTGAGCGCTTCGAGAGCGCCCGAGTCGCTTAACTATCCCGTCCCCTTAACTCCTTAACCCGCCCCCCTTAACACGCCTTAGCTCCAAATGTTGGCAGGAAATCGTATCGCTTAGCTTATAGTTGTCAAACCGATTGTCGGCGAACAAGGAGCAGGGTATGAGTGAGTTCAAGATTGGTGACACAGTGCAGCTTAAAAGCGGCGGCCCGGCAATGACTGTGTCTGAATTGCAGGAAGGTGGTAGGGTCTTTTGCGAATGGTTTGATAATAAGGAAAACCATCAAGAGAGGTCCTTTGTTGCAAGCACTTTGGATAAATACGATCCTGGCGCAGGTGCATTGGGCTTCTAGCGGCAGTCGCCTCAGACGCAAAAGGGGGCGAGGGGAGCGGACTCAAAAGTGGTCCACCCCGTCCCCTTAGCTCCGCCTTAGCTCGGTCATATCAGTCACCGGCGCACCGGCCTGCCCGTGGAGGACTAATTGGTGGGTGTCCCAGATCTGCTCCAGCGGGTTCCGGAGCCAGTTCGGTATCCGCTGCGCATTGAGGCGGTTACGCGGTGGAAGTAGGTGAAATTGCGGAGGTCGGCTGCTATTGCGTAGTGGCAACGTTCGCTCCAAACCCTTAACCTGCTCCAAGTAGGAGCAAAGCGATTACTTCGTGTAATCGCTGTCGCTTCCCGATGTTCGACGGGTTGCAAGGGGATGGGGATGACTCCGCTGAGGAGAATTAAAAAAAGAAATGCCGCCCTTAAAAGGCTGGCGGAATTAGATCAAAAGGGCGAGACGTGCGTTGTAATTCACTATTCCTGTGAGTCCTTTTACGACAAGCAGGATGGTCGGACGCCTCGCGTAACCTCTATTGCAGTCCGGAATTTGTCGTCAGGACAAACTGAGTCTTTTTCCATTCATAAGGTTGCCGAGCAAAAGGGCGTCGACTTTGCGAATATTGAGGCAAATTATGATGCTCTTGAAAAAGAGATGCTCGATGAATTTTATACGTACCTTGATAAGACCAAGCATTGCACATGGATCCACTGGAACATGCGCGACATAAATTACGGCTTTCCTGCAATCGAACACCGGTATAAGGTACTTCATGGGAGGCCAATCGAGCTTCCCGAAGAAAGGAAATTCGATCTTGCGCGGGCGCTTATTGATGTATTCGGTGTTCGCTATGCAAGTCATCCCAGGCTAGAAAATCTGATAAAGATAAACAGGATGACTGCGCGTGACTTCCTTGCCGGCAAGGATGAAGCGGAAGCGTTCGAAAACAAGGAGTTCGTTAAGCTGCATCAGTCAACGCTCAGAAAGGCGGACATCATGGCCAATATTTTTGAGCGCATCTCTGACGGAAGTTTGAAGACTGATGCCAAGTGGAAGGACATATATGGCCTCAGTTTTGAATCTGTAGTCACCTACATTAAGCAGCACTGGGCAATATCCTTGATTGGATTAATTATCACAGTGGCCGGCTGGATCGCGAAGATTCATGGACTTTTCTAGGCAGAAAAAAAGCGGCGCTGTCGAATTACGCCGCCGTTGTAAGCAAGGTTATTTGTTGAAAACGCTGATATTGGACAGATTGATTCGAACGAGCCGCTCGCCGTTGCCTGAGTAATCCTCTTCAAGAGTTGCGATGTTGGAATTACTGAGGCCATTTGCAATTGCTGAATGCATTTCATCGAAATCGTGATGAGACACGAGAACCTGCACCCAGTTGCTTATTCTTTGCGTGCCGGGTATTACAACTTTCGGCGCACAACACTGAAAGCCCGCGGCACTGAGCTGAGCAATGATAAACGGCGCGTGCTTTTCAGAGCACTCGATACTTTTTCCGATTACCCCATCTTCTTTGAGTTCAATTTCGGCTGAAAAAAGCGGCACAGTACTCATTACTATCTCCTTGTGGTCATTTACTTGTTTTTCTTAAGGTCCGAATGTGCCTCGGCAATGAATTCTTTCATGTACCGATTAGCAATGGACCAAGAGAGATCTAGGTGCTCTTGCCAAGAGTCTTGGCGTGGCATGTTCTCTGACTCGGCCTCATATTTTGCGAGGATGCTGAGCGCAGAGGCAGATAGAATGAACCCACCAATGTCCGATGTCCTAAGTATCTCGTCACGCGCTTTCAGTGATTGATTCTTTAGCTCCTCGACTCGCCCGTCATCCAAGTCAAAATCAAGATAGCTTGCTCTCAAGTGCTCTGAGTAGAACTTCTTGGACGAATGGAATGCGTCAATCACACGCTCGTAGGCCTCAAACTTCTTTTCCCACCAGTGCTCCGAGCGAAATTTTTCCCGTGATAGACGAACAGTGATCCACGCACTGAAGGTCGCGCTAACGACAGCAATGAGAATCGTTGTCAGGACATGGAATAGGAGTTCCACAGAGGCTCGCTCCTTTGGCTAGCGCTGATTCGAGTCGCTGGCGAACTTGATCGCCTCGCCTTCAACGACGACATGCCGGTCATTGTTGCTGCGATCAGCGCGCACGATCACCGCATCCGCACCAATCTGCGCACCGGCAGCTTGTAGCTGGGGGATTGCGTCGCTGACGCTTGGATCAGTCCAGCCGGGCTTGTAGTGGTTGGCGGAGACGATGCCGATGGAGGTGTACGCGCGCTGCGGCGGCGAGTAGAGGATTTGCACCCGACTCGGATCGGTTGGCGCGTAGGGTGTCGCTAGATTGCTGTGCGCTTGGTACGTGCTGCACCCGGCGAGCGCGCACGCGAGCGCGATGCTCAAGAGAACTTTCATATTGGCCCCTGTCCCTGTCTTCGGGAGACGGCCCAGTATCTCGCTATCGAGAAGTGGACTCCAGCGCTGCCCCGGCGTCCATTAGGACGCATACGTCTACGACCATGCAGGCATGTGCAGGAGCGTGTCGCGCGCTGCGACCAGTACCTACCCACTGACCCGTAGTCCGCTCACAGCGAAATCGTTGCGTATATCGCTACCATCCTTGTCCGTAGCCGTCCGCGCGCAATCGGATCGCGCCGTAGGGACTAAAGTAGGGAAGCCAACCAACAGGCAATAAAAAAGCCCCTTAATTCAGGAGCTTATTTAATTTTCTGGCGGAGAGGATGGGATTCGAACCCACGGTACGCTTACACGTACACCTGATTTCGAGTCAGATGCATATCACCCACACTTCGAATACCCACAATTCAAACAAGTCTGACACCCATCCATCAGCACCAGCGCCTGCGTATTGCACTTAACGCACATAGTCGCCCCAGGCGGAAAGCCCGTGGATGACTCGGCGGCCGGCTTGGCGGCCTCGGCACTGCCCTGCTTGGGCGTGGGGTTGGCGGCAGCCTCATAGGCCGCCCGCTTCTCGGCAATCAGTCGCCGGGTCGATTCATCCATCTCTGGGTCGTGGATCAGGCCGATCATCTTCATATGCTGCTCGATCACCGCGCCGATCTCGGCCACGATGCTGGGCATGTAGACTCCGCCGGCCTTGAAGTAGCCGCCGCGCGGGTCAAACACCGCTTTCATCTCCTCAGCCAGGAAGGTGATGTCGCCGCCCTTGCGGAAGACGGCGGAGATGATGCGGGTTAGCGCCACGATCCACTGGAAGTGGTCCATGTTCTTCGAGTTGATGAAAATCTCGAAGGGACGGCGTTGTTCGTGCGAGGTGCCGGCGTTGAGGACGATGTCGTTGACGGTGACGTACAACGCGTGCTCGAACAGCGGCGACTTGATCTTGTAGGTGGAGCCGATGAGCGTCTCGGGGCGCTCTACGCTCTCGTGCATCTGGATCACTTCCGCCTTGGGTGCCTCGTCTTTCTTGGGCTGGGCGGGGGTGGTGGCTTGCGCGGCTTTGTCTTCGGGCTTTACGACGTTGTAGCCCTTGATCTTCTTTTCGATCTTGATCGCCATGGTGGTGTCTTCTTTTTGAGTGCTTGGCGGTGCCGCGAGGCTTTGGTGTTCTTTTGGGTGGTGCGGGTGGCGCTGCTGCGCCTTTTTTAAGAGGCGTGCTTCGCACTACGTATTTCACTGGGTCCCCGCCTTCGCGGGGATGACGGATAGGGGAGGTCTTCGTCACCCTGTCGTCGAAGACAATCGGGTCCGGCACCAGGCCGGACCCGACTGGTTACGGCTTACTTGCGACGGGCGGCCTTTTTGGTGGCCTTACGCGCCGTCTTCTTGCTGGCAGTGGACCTCTTTACCGCTTTGCGGGCGGTTTTCTTGCTAGCGGACTTTGCCGCTTTCTTCGGGGCGGCTTTACGGGCCGTCTTTTTGCTGCTGACCTTCTTTGCGGCCTTGCGGGCCGTGCCCTTCTTGGCAACCTTGCGAGCAGTCTTCTTGACTGCCTTCTTGGCTGCCCGCACCTTCTTCACGGCTTTCTTGGCAGCCTTCTTGACTGCCTTCTTCACCGCTTTCTTGGCTGCGACTTTCTTGGTGGCTTTCTTGGCTACCTTCTTGGTCGCCTTCTTCGCGACCTTCTTGGTTGCCTTCTTGGCGCCGGCCTTCTTGGTGGCTTTCTTAGCCGCCTTCTTGGCCGGTGCTGCCTTCTTGGCAGCCGGTTTACGCTTGGCGCGGGCCTTCTTCGGCGCCGGGGTCGAATCGACTGCCGGTGCTTCCGTTGTTGCCGTTGTATCGTTCATTTCGAAATCCAGATCAATTGACATGTGTTCCCCTCCGACGGGTTTTTTTAGTGCTAAACCGTAACTCTACGCAAAGCCGTTACGCGGTAATGATAGCGGTCATGCTCCCCGCTATCAGAATTTGCCGTAATAGCCTTCCTTCAAGGCATCGAACAGATTGGCGGCGGTGTGCATTTCGCCGTCGTACTCCACCTCTTCGTTGCCTTTCAGTTCCACAACACTACCGTCCTCCAATTCGAAGCGGTAGAGGGTGCTCTCAAGATCTGACTCTTTCACCAACACGCCCTGGAACGCAGCGGGGTTGAAACGGAAGGTCGTGCAGCCCTTGAGACCCTGCTTATAGGCGTAGAAGTAGATGTCCTTGAAGTCTTCGTAGGGGTAGTCGGTCGGCACGTTCGCGGTCTTGGAGATCGACGAATCGACCCACAACTGCGCGGCGGCCTGGATGTCGACATGCTCCTTCGGCGAGATATCGTCAGCGGCAACGAAGTACTCTGGCAGCTTGGCCTGGGCATCGTCGGTGAACGGCATCGCGTCGGCATTGATCAATGCGCGGTAGGCGAGCAGCTCGTAGCTGTAGACCTCGACTTTTTCCTTGGTCTTGCGGCCCTCACGGATCACGTTGCGCGAGTAGTGATGGGCAAAACTGGGCTCGATGCCGTTACTGGCGTTGTTGGCCAGCGACAACGAAATGGTGCCGGTGGGCGCGATCGAGCTGTGGTGGGTGAAGCGTGCGCCGGTTTCGGCGAGCTCCTTGACCAGGTTCGGGGCGACCGAGGCCACGCGCTGCATGTAGCGGCTGTACTTGGCGTGCAGTACGCGGCCGGTGATGGTGTCGCCGACCTTGTAGCCGTCGGTGACCATCTCCGGACGCTTGCGCAGCATGTCGCCGGTGACGGTGAACTCGCGCAGCAGGATCGGTGCCGGGCCTTTTTCCTTGGCCAGCTCCAGCGCCACTTCCCAACCGGCCACGGCCATCTCGCGCGACACCTCTTCGGTGAAGGCGACAGCGTCGGCGGCGCCGTAGCGCATCTTGAGCATGGTCAGGGTCGAACCCAGACCCAGGAACCCCATGCCGTGACGGCGCTTGGAGAGGATCTCGTTGCGCTGCTGCTCCAGCGGCAGGCCGTTGATCTCCACCACGTTGTCGAGCATGCGGGTGAAGACGCGGACCACGTCGCGGTACTCGTCCCAGTCGAAGCGCGCCTTCGGGCCGAACGGGTCGCGCACGAAGGTGGTGAGGTTGATCGAGCCGAGCAGGCACGAGCCGTACGGCGGCAGCGGTTGCTCACCGCAGGGGTTGGTGGCGCGGATGTGCTCGCACCACCAGTTGTTGTTCATCTCGTTGACCTTGTCGATCAGGATGAAACCCGGCTCGGCATAGTCATAGGTGGACACCATGATCATGTCCCACAGGTGCCGCGCGCGGATGTGGCCGTAGATCTTGCAGGCGACCAGGCCGTCTTCGCGCTCCACGTAGTTTTCGTGGGTGGGCCATTCGCGCCATACCACCTGGCTGGCGTCGTCGAGAACGACTTCGTCCTTCTCCTTGACGTGCACTGGGAAGACCAGCGGCCAGTCCTGGTCGTGCTCCACCGCCTGCATGAAGCCGTCGGTGACCAGCAGCGACAGGTTGAACTGGCGCAGGCGACCGTCTTCGCGCTTGGAGCGGATGAATTCCTTCACGTCCGGATGGCTGACGTCGAAGGTGCCCATCTGCGCACCGCGGCGACCGCCGGCGGAGGAGACGGTGAAACACATCTTGTCGTAGATATCCATGAAGGACAGCGGGCCGCTGGTATAGGCGCCCGCACCCGACACGTACGCGCCGCGCGGACGCAGCGTGGAGAACTCGTAACCGATGCCGCAACCCGCCTTGAGTGTCAGGCCGGCTTCGTGGACCTTCTCGAGGATGTCGTCCATCGAATCGCGGATGGTGCCGGACACCGTGCAATTGATGGTCGAGGTCGCGGGCTTGTGCGCGAGCGCGCCGGCGTTGGAGGTGATGCGGCCAGCCGGGATCGCCCCGCGGCGCAGTGCCCACAGAAAACGCTCGTTCCAGTGTTCGCGCAGCTCCGGCGTCGCTTCCACATCGGAAAGCGCGCGCGCCACGCGCTGATAGGTTTCGTCGACGCTGCCGTCGACCGGTGCGCCCGACTTCGCTTTCAGGCGGTATTTTTTATCCCAGATGTCCTGCGACGCGGGCTGCAGCGGAATCGCTGCGGCATCACGAACCATGGCTGGTGCACGCACGGTGCTCATCGGCTTCCTGACCTCCCGGTATGACCCGTACCGTTGGTTTCTTCACATCAGCTGAGGCATCGCCGGTGGCCTCCCGGCCCGGCAGCGATTACCCGCCTGTCTTCCCTTCCGTACGAAAACCCCTCCCCTGAGGGGTTTGTTGGTCGACACCAGCACTGGGTAGTGAACTGACATCAACACACAATATGTTGTGCTTGCGGACGGAAGTGCAAGTTACCCCTGGTCCGATGCGAAGTAAAGTGTTTTGAACACCGTCACGTTATCGCCAGGTGCGGGAACCGAACGCGACAGGCAAAGTCGAACCTGCACTTATGCTTCGCCACCCATGTTTTTAAGGAGTCTTCGATGTATCCGCGTCATCGCCGCCTCGCTGTCATATTTAGTGCCGTGCTGGCATCGGTGCTGCCGCTGATCGGCCGTGCTGCACTGCCACCGAGTGTTGACGGGCAACCTTTACCGTCACTGGCGCCCATGCTGGAGAAAGTTACGCCGGCGGTGGTAAACATCTCGACCAAGACCCGCGTAAAGGTGCGCGATCCGTTCTTCGACGACCCGGTGTTTCGTCAGATGTTCGGCCTCAACGGCGGCGCGCGCGAACGCGTGGAGCAGAGCCTGGGTTCGGGCGTCATCGTCGATGCGGCCAAGGGCTATGTGCTGACCAATAACCATGTGGTCGGCGGCGCGGACGATATCTCGGTCACCCTGCAGGACGGGCGCAACTTCAAAGGCAAGCTGATCGGCACCGACCCGGAAACCGATGTGGCGGTGGTGCAGATTCAGGGCACGGATCTGAAGGCGCTGCCGCTGGCCAACTCCGATCAACTGCGCGTGGGCGATTTCGTGGTTGCGGTGGGCGACCCGTTCGGGCTGGGGCAGACGGCGACCTCGGGCATCGTCTCGGCGCTGCGTCGCTCGGGGCTCGGCAATTCGGGCTATCAGAACTTTATCCAGACCGATGCCTCGATCAACCCGGGCAACTCCGGCGGCGCGCTGGTGAACCTGCGCGGCGAGCTGGTCGGCATCAACACGATGATCTTCTCGCCCTCGGGCGGCAATGTCGGCATCGGCTTTGCCATCCCCACCAATCTGAGCAGCGAGGTGATGCAGCAGCTGATCGCGCACGGCAAGGTCAGCCGCGGCACGCTGGGCATCGACACGCAGGAGATCACCCCACGCATCGCGCAGGTACTGGGGCTGAAGAGCAGCGAGGGCGTGGTGGTGACGCGGGTGAGCAACGGCTCGGTCGCCGACCAGGCCGATGTGCAGACCGGTGATGTGATCACTGCGGTGGACGGCAAACCGCTGCGCAATCCGCAGGACCTGCGCAACTCCGAGGGTCTGCTACCGGTCGGCAGCTCGGTCAAGCTCACCGTCACGCGCGGCGGCACGCCGCGCGACATCACTCTGAAACTGACACCCGAGAAACTCGCCACGCTCGACGGCGGCAAGCTCGATGCACGACTGGTGGGCGTCACCTTCAGCGAGCTGCCGCAGAACCTGCGTAGCCAGGGCGTGGCCGGTGTGCAGATCGCGAGCGTCGCCAAGGGCAGTCGCGCCGAGCAGAGCGGACTGAAGCAGGGGGACATTTTGCTGGGTATCGGCAATCTCCGCGTGACCAGTCTGAACACGATGCAGCGGCTCGCCGGGGTGAATCCGCGGCAGTTGTTGCTGGTGGTGTCGGGGGATGAGGGGACGCGGTACGTGCAGGTGCTTTGAGTGGGGTTTGCTTATAGGAACGGCTTCAGGGGGAGACCTTTCTAGTCGTCATCCCGGCGCAGGCCGGACAAGCGCTTGCGCGTAGAACGCCCAGAGGGCGGCCCCGAAGGGGCGAGCGAAGCGAGTAACCCAGTGGCATCGGTTTTCAGTTTTCGCGATAGAGCTGACTTTTGCGCGCTCTCGCGACAACCGATCACAAAGTCACTGGGTCCCGGCCTGCGCCGGGATGACGGTAATGAAAACTGAGGTTATTCGAGGCACCCTGAAGTCGCTCCTACAAGGTGAGCCGGGTTCTCGCGGAACTGCCAGGGGCTTCACCAAACTAAACGTAAGCACAACTTCCGCTTGATGTTTTCCCCACAGCCGGCTGAAATACCGCGATTCTTCACCAGCCTGCAGCCCTGGAAGGCAACGCGGCGACCACACTCATAACCCTGGGGTTACGCAGCACATGTCATTTCGTCTTGCCCGTTTGCTCTCTCTTGCCTTGATCGGCACCAGCGTCGCCACCGTGGCGTTCGCCGCCGCAGGCCCCACCCTGGTGTGGCGCGGCGATATCACCACTGCACGAGGCGTGGTGACCGATGTCGCCAAGGCCTGGGAAAAGAGCGGCAAGGGCAAGATCGAATTGCAGCCGTTCAACACCGCCTCGGGCCTGGACGCCGTCGCCAAGGGCACGGCCGATCTGGCCGGTGCCGCACGTGGCAGCGCGGGTGGCTCCGAATCCGAGCTCGCCTTTACGCCGGTGGCCTGGGATGCGCTGGTGATCATCACCTCGCCGTCCAATCCGGTCAGCTCGATCACGCTGCAGCAGCTGCATGACGTGTACTACGGCAAGATCACCAACTGGAAAGACCTCGGTGGTCGCGACGAGCCGATCAATGCCTATGCGGTGGCCAGCCCCGGCGACGGCGTGGAATACAGCCTGCGTCGCCTGATGTTCGGCCGCGGCAATCAGCCGGTGGCCGCGCCGCGTCTGTATGTGAATACGGCCAAGCTCGAAGAGGGCGTCACGCTCGATCCGAAATCGTTCGGCGCCACCACGCTGGCGAACGTGCGCGGCAACCCGAAGATCAAGGTGCTGAGCATCGGCGGCATCGCCCCGAACCAGTCGACGATCTCCAGCGGCAGCTATCCGCTGTTTACGCCGCTCTACCTGGTCACCAACAACACCAACCCGAAGGCCGCCGACGTCAAGGAGTTCCTCGACTTCGTGCAGAGCGACAAGGGCAGCGCGCTGCTGCGTGCGCATGGCTTGGTGCCGTATAACGATGGCGCCGCACTGGCCTCGATGGACAGCTCGCGCCGCGCCAAGATTCTTGCCGAAGTCGGCGCACGCGCCAGCGCCGGCAGCGAACAGCCGCTGGTCACCTCGGGCACGGCCGTTGCCTCGGCCAAGGCGGCCGCGCCGGCCGCTGCAATCGCACAAGCGAAGACGAAGACCGAAGCACCCAAGAGCGAGTTCGCTGCCGTCACCGGCACCTCCGTCTCTACCGCACCGCCGAGCCTGAAGGGCATCCATGGCGATGCGATCACCGTCAGCGACAAGGCTGCGCGCGGCGCGGACTTCGCCAAGGTCACCAGCGAGGTGTACTTCACGCGCGGCAAGCCGGCCAAGGTAGCGATGGAAAAGGTCGCGCCGGCGAAAGCTGCCAAGGCCGACACGCACAAGGTCGCCGAAGCCAAGCCTGCGAAGGCCGCCAAGCCGGTCGTTGTCGCCAAGACCTACAAGGTCAATGCCGGCGAAACGCTGTACTCGATCGCCAAGAAGCACTCGGTCGACGTTGACCAGCTGCGCGCCTGGAACGGCCTGAAGGACAACACCGTGCGCCAAGGCCAGGTGTTGAAGGTCGGCGCGCGCTAAGCGCGACGACTGGTGAAAATTCTCGCACTGACGGTCGACCTGGACGACACCCTGTGGCCAGTGATGCCGGCACTGGAACAGGCCGACCGCGATCTCGACGCGTATCTGCGTCAACACCATCCTGACGTTGCCCGCGCATGGCCCATCCCGGCCATGCGCGCGCTGCGTGCCGAGGTCGCCGCCGAGCGCACCGACCTGGCCCACGACTTCACCACACAGCGTCATATCACCATGCAGCGCGCCTTTGCGGCCTGCGGTATCGACGATGCGCCGCTACAGGCCTTGTGGGATGTCTACTTCTCCGCGCGCAACCGCGTCGAGCTTTATCCGGATGCCCTGCCCGCGCTGGAACGCATCGCCAAACACTATCCGGTCGCCAGCCTGACCAACGGCAATGCCGATCTGGAGCTGGTCGGCATCCGCGCGCATTTCGCGTTCCATATCTGCGCACGCGATACCGGCATACCCAAGCCGGACAAGCGCATTTTTCATGCCGCCGCCGATCTGCTCGGCGTGGCGCCGGAAAACATCCTGCATGTCGGCGACGATCCGGAGCTGGATGTCGTCGGCGCACGCGATGCCGGCCTGCGTACGGCCTGGATCAATCGCCGCCAGCATCCATGGCCTGGTTTGCTCGGCACCAAGCCCGATCTCGACCTGCCTGACCTCGCGGCGCTTGCCCAATGGCTGGATGCGTAGCGTCCGAGCGCGCATCATGCACACCTGAAAACTCAAGCGTTTTAGGAAGACCATGTCCGCACTTATCGAAGCCAAGTCCGGCGACCGCCACAGCGTCGCCATCGAAACCACCGATGCCGCGCACTACAACACCGCACGCCGCCGCCTGACCGCCGCACAACGCCGCTGGCTGGCCGACAACGCGTTCGAAGCCAAGCCGGGTAGCGTCGGCCTGCTCAGCGATGCCAACGGCAAGCTGGTGCGCGTGCTGGTCGGTGTGGATGCGAACGATGCGCTCGGTGCGCTGGCCGCACTGCCCAAGCAATTGCCCGAAGCGGTCTATCACCTGGCCGACGAAGGCGTGCTCGCCGATCGCCGGCAGGCCGCACTGGGCTGGGCGTTCGGTGCGTACGAGTTCACGCGCTATCGCAAGGCCAAGCGCGGCCCGGCACAGTTGGCGATTCCGGGCGATGATCTGCGCGCGCTGGCGCCGCTGATCGTGGCCACCGCGCAGGTGCGCGACCTGGTCAACACACCGACCGAAGACATGGGCCCGAAGCAGCTGGCCGATGCAATCAAGCAGTTGGGCAAGACGTACAAGGGCAAGGTGCGCGAGTGGGTCGGCGACGAACTGCTCAAGGCGAACTTTCCCACCATCCACGCCGTCGGCCGCGCCAGCCATCGCGCACCACGCCTGATCGAACTGACCTGGGGCAAGGCATCGCATCCCAAGCTCGTCGTGGTCGGCAAGGGCGTGTGCTTCGATACCGGCGGCCTCGACCTGAAGCCTTCTGACGGCATGCGCTGGATGAAGAAGGACATGGGCGGCGCGGCGCACGCGATCGCGCTGGCCGGCTTGATCATGCAGGCCAAGTTGCCAGTGCAGCTGATCTTGCTGGTGCCAGCGGTAGAGAACGCCGTGGCCGGTAATGCGATGCGTCCGGGTGAAGTGATCACCACGCGTGCGGGCCTGACGGTCGAGATCGACAACACCGATGCCGAAGGGCGACTGGTGCTGTGCGATGCGATTGCCTACGGTGTCGAGCAGAAGCCGGAGCTGATCGTCGACTTTGCGACCCTGACCGGTGCGGCGCGCGTGGCGCTGGGTCCCGACCTGCCGGCGCTGTTTGCCAATGGCGATGCGCTGGCCGATGACGTGCTTGCCGCTGGGCGCGCGGTGGACGATCCGCTGTGGCGTCTGCCGTTGTGGCGGCCGTATCGGAAGATGCTCGATTCGTATATCGCCGACTTTGCCAATGCCGGTGCTTCGCGTCATGCGGGGGCGATTACGGCGGCGCTTTATCTGGAGCGGTTTGTGCCGGAGGGTTTGCCCTGGGTGCATCTGGATACTTACGCGTGGAACGATGCCGATCGGCCGGGGCGTCCGCGTGGGGGTGAGGCGATGGGGTTGCGGGCTTTGTTTGGGTATTTGCAGGCGCGGTTCAAGAGCTAAAGAGCTTCCCCCTCACCCCAACCCTCTCCCCCGGCAGAGCCAGGGGAGAGGGAGCAAAAGCGCGCAACGTTGAAAGCTTGCCTCAGTGTGCCCCCTCTCCCCTGGCTTCGCCGGGGGAGAGGGCTGGGGTGAGGGGGGCTCTTACCCCACAACCATGACTTTCGGCGATACCTCCGCCGCCCTCACACTGCCATCCTGTGTCTTTAACCACGGTGGCCCCCATGACGAACACGCGCCCGACGCTGTCCCTACTCGCTCTCGCCATCCTGTGCGCCGGCAGCGCCTATGCCGCCGACACACCGACGGTCGATCAGCCGCCGTTGAGCGAGCAGACCATCCGCTCCGGCGGCGTCATGCCGGCCGAACAGCAGCGGGTGAACTTCGATCATGCCGAGCTGCATATCGGCGTCGATCCGGCGCAACAAACCATCGACGCCGATGCGCGCCTGACCTTCACGGCAAAGAGCAGCACCGACACCTTGCTGCTCGACCTCGATCACAACCTGCCGATCAGCGCGATCACGCTCGACGGCAAAAAGCTCGACGCCACGGCCTGGAGCAATCCCGATGGCCGCCTGAGCATCCATCTACCCAAGCCCCTGGCACAGGGCCACAAGGTGACAGTGGATGTGCGCTACGGCGGCAAGCCGCACGTTGCCAAGCGTGCCCCCTGGGACGGCGGCTTCGTCTGGAGTCACACGCCCGATGGTCAGCCGTGGGTAGCCAGTGCGGTGGAGGGCGAAGGTTGCGATCTGTTCTGGCCGTGCATCGACCATCCGCAAGGCAAACCCGATCTGGTCGATCTCTATGTCACCGTGCCCAAGCCACTGGTAGCTCCGGGTAACGGCAAGCTGATCGAGGTGAAGGACGAAGGCAACAAGCGCACGTATCACTGGCGCGCCAAGCATCCGACCACCTATGCCATCTCGATCAATGTCGGGCCGTTCGAGCTGCTGAAGGGTGACTACAAGAGCCACTACGGCAACACGATTCCGATGCAGTTCTGGTATCTGCACGGCAACGAGGACAAGGCCAAACAGCTGTTCGCCGAATTCCCACGCATGCTCGATTTCTTCGAGCAGGAAATCGGACCCTACCCGTTCGGTGACGAAAAGATGGGCGTGGTGGAAACGCCGCATCTAGGCATGGAGCACCAGACCATCAACGCGTACGGCAACGGCTACGCCAAGGGGCCGTACGGTTTCGACTGGCTGTTGCAGCATGAGTTTTCGCATGAGTGGTTCGGCAACCAGGTCACCAATGCCGACTGGGACGATATGTGGCTGCACGAAGGCTTCGGCACGTACATGCAGCCGCTGTACGGCCAATACCTCTATGGCGACATGCCGTATTTCGCGATGCTTCAGGACGAGCGCGTCAAGTTGAAAAACGCGTTCCCGGTTGTTGCCGGCCGTAGCCAGTTCGAGCATGAGGTGTACGACGCCGACAAGGGGCCGGCGAACGACATCTATTACAAAGGCTCGCTGATGCTGCACACGTTGCGTGGACTGATCGGCGACCAGGCATTCTTCGAAAGTATCCGCCGGCTGGTGTATGGCCGCCCGGATCCGAAGCCCGGCAATTTCGCACCGCACTACGCCAGCACCGGCGACTACATCAAGATCGTCAACCAGGTAACCGGTCGCGATATGTCGTGGTTCTTCGATGCCTACCTGTATCAGGCCAAGCTGCCGAACCTCGACGTGCAGCGCGATGGCGATACCTTGAAGCTGCACTGGCAGCTGACGGACAACAAGCCGTTCCCGATGCCGGTGGAGGTGCAGATCGGCGACAAGGTGCAGACCTTCCCGATGAGCGATGGGAACGCATCGGCGCAGGTGCCGGCCGGAACGTTGGTGATTGTCGATCCGCGTTCGAAGTTGCTGCGTGAGTTGCCGCATGTGGCTGAGTATCAGCAGTGGCAGCAGAGTCAGAAGAAGAAGTAAGGGAAATATCGAACAACGCCCTACTCGTCATTCCGGCGCAGGCCGGAACCCAGTGGCGTTATCGCTGAATTGTCGCGACATCGCCTGGATATGCTCCCGAAAACCGACAACCGAAGCCACTGGGTCCCGGCCTGCGCCGGGATGACGATAGGAAAACTGAGGTTATTCAAGGTTTGCTGAAACCGCCTTGCGCGCACCACTCAGCAGACGCCACAGCGCGCGCAAGCCACGCACGATCTTCGGCAACAGCCAAACCAACAGAAGCAGAAACAGCGCCAGCACCACCAGCATCGCCGCCGGGTGTGCCCACATCAGATACAGCACGCCGATCAGCGAGATGTCTTCGCCGAAGCTCGCCGTCCAGTTGCTCACCGGCTCGGGCGAGGTATTGATCAAGGCGCGCCCGCCAGCCTTCGCCAGGTGCGTGCCCGATACGATGGCGCCACCGATCAAGGCCGCCGCGACCTGTTCGCCACCCGGTGCATTCTTGAACACGCCCCAGGCCAGCAAGGTGCCGGCCGGGATGCGGATAAAGGTGTTCACGGCATCCCAGACGCTGTCGAACGCGGGGATCTTGTCGGCGAGAAATTCGCCGAGCATCAACACGCCGGAAATCCCCAGCACCCAGTAGCTGGTCAGTACCTGCAGGCCTTCCGGCAGCGGCACCCAGCCCAGCCGGCCAAGCAGGCCGGCGATAAACACGGTGGCATAAAGGCGTATCCCGCTCCCCAGGGACAGGCCACCTGCCAACGCCAAGCTCTGCAAGGTATCCATGGCTTGGGCTCCCGAGCCGACGCATGGGGCCTACGCTTGCGCAGCGACGCGGTGGCGTCAAGTGGCCCACCCTACGAGCAAAAAAAAGCAGCGCCGAAGCGCTGCCTTTTTTATGCATCTGAAACGGTACTCAGTGCGCAGCAGCGGGGCTGGCGGCCGGCTTTTCCGTATTCACGGCAGCGGTCGTCTCCCAGTCGTGGTCCTTGCCGCCATAAGGCAGTACAGCCGCGGCGATCTTCGGATCGGCCTTGATCATGCCCACCGCGTCGAACAGGATGTGCGCGGTTTCCTGCAACTGCGGATCCTTCGCCTTCTTGGCATCCTTCTCGGCCTGCAGCTCGGACTTCAGGCTGCGCTCGTTCGGGTTCAGACCGTCGTCCAGCGCATCCTGGGCATCGTCACCGGGAACACCGGTGCCGCCGTCGATCGCCTTGTGACGGGCGCGGAAGTCGGCCTGCATGGCGTCGAGCTGCTTACGCTCGGCTTCGCGCTGGGCAAGATTGAGCGAGATGGTGGTCTTGTCGCGCATGGCCTTGTACTGCGCCAGCTCGTCGAGCATCAGCTTCCAACCCGGCGACTTGAGCGCGCGTGCGTCATGCTTGGCCTGGAGCTGGGTCAGGTACGCCTTGAGGTCGGCCACCGGCTTGTAGTCGGCCGGCGCGATCTGCGTCCACTGCAGCGCGTTGTCGTAGGTCGATTCGCCGAAGTCCTTCTCGTCGCCGTTCTTCGGGAACAGGATGTCCGGCGTCACGCCCTTCAACTGGGTCGAGCCGCCATTGATGCGGAAGAACTCGGCGATGGTCATCTTCAGTTCGCCGAACTGCGGCTTCTCGCTCGGGCTGGTGGCGAAGCGGTCGAGATCGACCAGGTTCTGCACCGTGCCCTTGCCGAAGGTCGGTTCGCCGATGATCAGGCCACGGCCCCAATCCTGGATCGCCGCCGCGAAAATCTCCGACGCCGATGCCGAACCGCGGTTGGTCAGCACCGCCAGCGGGCCGCTCCAGGACATGCCGGGCGTGTCATCGCCCTGCACGTCGATCTGGCCGCGCGCATCGCGCACCTGCACCACCGGACCCTTGTCGATAAACAGGCCAGTCAGCTCGTTCGCTTCGATCAGCGAACCACCGCCGTTGTTGCGCAGGTCCATTACCACGCCTTCGACACCCTGCGCCTTGAGCTCGCCAAGCAGCTTGGCGACGTCGCGGGTGGCGCTCTTGAAGTTCTTGTCGCCTTCGCGGCGCGCACCGAAGTCGGAATAGAAGGTCGGCAGCTCGATCACGCCGATCTTGCGCGAGACGTCGCCGTCCTTGATGTCGATGACGCGGCTCTTGGCGGCCTGTTCCTCGATGCTGACCTTCTGGCGCACCAGGCTGATCATCTCGTGCTTGCCGTCCACACCCGCATCGGCAGGCAGGATTTCCAGGCGCACCGTGGTGTCTTTCTTGCCGCGAATCTGCTTGACCACGTCGTCGACGCGCCAGCCGATCACGTCGGTCATCGGACCTTCGGTGCCCTGGCCGATCGCGACGATGCGGTCGCCCACGTGCACCTTGCCGGACTTGGCCGCAGGGCCGGCCGGCACGATCTCGCGAATCGCAGTGTATTCGTCGCGCGTCTGCAGCACCGCACCGATGCCTTCGAGCGAGAGCTTCATGGCGATGTCGAAGTTTTCCGCCGCGCGCGGGCCGAGGTAATCGGTGTGCGGGTCGGTGGATTCGGCGTAGGCGTTCATGAAGGTCTGGAACGCGTCTTCGCCGTCAAGCTGGCGCACACGGTCGATGTAGCCGGCGTAGCGCTTGTCCAGCGTCTTGCGGATATCGTCGTCGCTCTTGCCGGCAAGCTTCAGGCGCAGCCAGTCGTTCTTGGTACGCTTGCGCCACAGGTCGTCGAGCTCGGCCTTGTCCTTGGGCCAATCGGCCTTCTTGCGGTCATAGGCGTAGCTCTCGTCCTTGGTCAGGTCGAAGCCCTGCTTGAGCAGGCCGCGCGCGTAGGTCATGCGATCGACCGCGCGCTGCACATAGAGATTGAACACCGAGAAAGGACCGGACAGATCCTTGTTCCAGATCGCGTCGTCGAACTGCGTCTTCAGCGGTGCGAACTTCGCCATGTCTTCCTGGGTGAAGAACACCTTCTCGCCGTCGAGACCGTCGAAGTAGGCCTTGTAGATCTTGGCCGACATCGCGTCGTCGAGCGGCTGGGCGTCGTAATGGAAGCGCGTCAGGAAGCGTGCCGACAGCTGCGCGGCCTGCGCTTCGGTCAACGTGGGCTTCAGCGGCAACGACGAGGCTTTACGCGGCTGGGCGCTATCGCTGAGATCAGCGGCCGATTGCGCGTGGAGACCGAGGCCGCCCGTCAGGGTGAGGGCGAGCAGGAGAGCAAGCGAAGTGCGGCGAAATTTCATGAGGCCTCTTATTTAGGCGTGCTCGGTGACACCGGCTGCATGGGCCTGCAGGTCGGCGTGATAGGACGAACGTACCAGCGGACCGGAAGCGACGTGGCCAAAGCCCATCGCTTCGCCCGCTTCACGCAGCGCTTCGAACTCTTCCGGCGTCCAATAACGCACCACCGGGTGATGATGCGGCGTCGGCTGCAGGTATTGGCCAATGGTGATCATGTCGACGTCATGCGCGCGTAAATCATGCATGGTCTCGAGCACCTGCTCCATCGTTTCGCCCAGACCCAGCATGATGCCGGACTTGGTCGGGACGTCCGGATGCTGCGCCTTGAAGCGCTTGAGCAGATCCAGCGACCACTGGTAATCGGCACCCGGGCGCACTTCGCGATACAGATGCGGCACGGTTTCCAGGTTGTGGTTGAACACGTCCGGCGGATAGTCCTTGAGGACTTCCAGCGCACGCTCCATGCGACCCTTGCCGCGGAAATCGGGCGTGAGGATCTCGATCTTGATGTTCGGCGCGGCATGGCGCGTGGCGCGGATGCACGCGGCGAAATGCTCGGCACCGCCGTCACGCAGGTCGTCGCGATCGACCGAGGTGATCACCACGTAGCGCAGGCGCATGTCGCGGATGGTCTCGGCCAAGCGTGCCGGCTCCAGCGGATCGGGCGCGGCCGGACGGCCGTGTGCCACGTCGCAGAACGAGCAGCGGCGCGTGCAGACTTCGCCGAGAATCATGAAGGTGGCGGTGCCCTTGCTGAAACATTCGTGGATGTTCGGGCAGGAGGCTTCTTCGCACACCGTCACCAGCGAGTTTTCACGCAGACGGGCTTTGAGCTGCTGCACGGCATTGCCTTGCGGCAGGCGCACGCGGATCCAGCTCGGTTTACGCAGCACGGGCACGGCGGTATCAAAACCGGCGCGATTGAGCGCGATCTTGTCGTTGCCCAATTGCTTGTCGACCGGTGTACCGGAGACGACGCTGATCGGGATAGCCTTGGAAGGGGTCATTTCGCTCATGTAGACAGGCTCAGACCGCTACGCGAGCGGGGAGTTCGGGGAGAACGGGGGCGGCCGGCTCGGCATCGAAACCGAACTGCCGGCAGAACTCGCCGATCAGCACGTCTTCGACATCCGCCAGCTGCGACGGACCGCCCAAGTCTAGCACCTGAGTGACCGCCAAACCCTTGTAGCCACAAGGATTGATGCGGTGAAACGGTTCCAGGTCCATGTTGACGTTGAAGGCCAGCCCGTGGAAGCTGCAGCCGCGCCGCACGCGCAGGCCCAGCGCGCCGACCTTGGCCCCGCCGACATAGACGCCCGGAGCGCCTTCGACGCGCTCGGCGACGATGTTCCAGTGCTCCATGGTGTCGATCAGGGCCTGCTCGATCTTGCAGACCATCTCACGCACGCCCACGCCGGCCCGGCGCAGGTCGATCAGCGGATACCCCACGATCTGGCCCGGCCCGTGATACGTCACCTGCCCGCCCCGATCCACCGGGACCACCGGGATATCCCCCGGCATCAGCACGTGCTCCATCTTGCCGGCCTGGCCCAGGGTGAACACCGGATCGTGCTCGAGCAGCCAAAGTTCGTCGATCGTGTCGCTATCGCGCTGGTCCGTAAACGCTTTCATCGCGTTCCAGGTCGCCTCGTAAGGCTGGCGGCCGAGGCGGCGAATTTTTAGGGGCAAGGACATGGGGTGGCCTGAACCGGGGATTGGCTTGATTTGAGGACGGAGCCAGGGGGTTGCAAGGGCAGCGAAGGGCGCAGTGAAGAGAAGTGAGAGGCGAGTAAAGGCGCCAAGCCCACTCTCTCTCCTCACTCCTCTCCACTCTCAACTGCTTTAGAGCGTCGTCCGAATATCCGGATCGTCATGCAGCGCCTTGCGCGCCTCGTCGTACTGTTCGCGCGTCTCGTAAAAGGCACTGACGGTGACCGAGGCGTAGTTGCCCTTGTCGGTGGCGCGGTAGCGCACGGTTTCGTGGTCGACGCGCACGCCGACCCGGAGCAGGATTTCCGGCACCTTCACCGTCAGCTCCGCGCTGGCGTTGCCGATGGCGGTGATGTCGTGTTCGCCGGGAAATTCGAAGCCCTTGCCGCCTTCGGCCTTCAGGTCGTCGATGCTGATATCGCGCATGGTGCCGCCCTCCGCTTTACTTTGTTTCGGGTTTCTTGTCGCTATGGAACCACAGCATGATGCTGTCCCACAGGCGCGCGAAGAAACCGCCTTGCGGCGCGTCGTTCAGCGCGACCAGCGGCACGTTCTGCACCGGCTGGCCGTCGAGCGTGACGCGCAGGGTGCCGATCTGCTGGCCCTTGGTGAAGGGCGCGATCAGCGTGGCCGGGATGTCCATCTCGGCCTTGAGCTTGTCGTAATCGCCGCGCTTGACGGTGACCAGCACGTTATCGGTCACGCCGATCGGTAGCTGGTTTTCCGTGCCCTTCCAGAGCTTCGGCGTCGCCAGCGGTTTGTTGCTGTCGTACAGCTTGTGGGTTTCGTAGAAACGGAAGCCGTAGCTGAGCAGCGCCATGGCGGCATCGGCGCGCGCCTTTTCGCTGCTGGCGCCCATCACGATGGCGATCATGCGTGCGTCGCCCTGCTTGGCCGAGGCGGCCAGGCAGAAGCCGGCAGCGGCGGTATGGCCTGTCTTGATGCCGTCCACGCTCGGGTCGCGCCACAGCAGCAGGTTGCGGTTGTGCTGCTTGATGCCGTTCCACTCGAAGTCCTTGATCGCCGAGATGGCGTAGTCCTCGGGGAAGTCGTGGATCAGCGCGCGCGAAAGGATCGCGATGTCGCGCGCGGTGGTGTAGTGGTTGGAGATCGGGTAGCCCGACGCATTCTGGAAGTTCGAATTGACCATGCCCAGCTGCTTGGCATAGGCATTCATCAGGTTGGCGAAGTTGCCCTCGGAGCCGGCCGTATGCTCGGCCAGCGCGATGGCGGCGTCGTTACCGGACTGGATGATCATGCCGTAGAGCAGGTCTTTGAGCGTGACCTGGCTGTTGAGCTGCATGAAGCTGGTCGAGCCGTCGGTCCCCGCACCACCGCCACGCCAGGCGTTTTCGCTGATGGTGACCTTGTCTTCCATGTGAACCTTGCCGTTGGCGACCTCGGCCGACACGACGTAATCGGTCATGACCTTGGTAATCGAAGCAGGCTCGACGCGTACGTCAGGGTCCTTGGAGGCGAGCACCTGGCCGGTGGCGTAATCCATCAGCACCCAGCTCTTGCCTTCCACATCCGGCGGCGGCGGCACCGGCGCATCGGGCACCACCGGACGCGGCACCGGCGTGGGGTGCGGAACCTGCGGAGTCGGGGTCGGCGTCTGCTGGGCGAAGGCGGAGCCGACAACCAGGGCGGCGACGGCAAGCGAGGAAAGGGTACGGCGCAGAAGGCTCATCGTGATCTCTTGAAATCCTGAAAAAGGTGAAGCGATATCGGGGGAGCGACTTTTGAAAAATCTCACAACCCTCGTCATCCCGGCGCAGGCCGGGATCCAGTGACTTTGCAGCTGGTTGTCGCGAGAGTCATCAAGGATTTGCTCTACCGCGAAAACCACGAACCGAAGCCACTGGATCCCGGCCTGCGCCGGGATGACGAGGTAGAGGCGGTTGTCAGAGGTTTTCGCTCCAGCAACCGCACCATCGTCACTCCGCCGCCCTATGAGGCGGCAATTGCATCAGTCTACCGCGACCTGCGGCCTGGGCAGACCCATGGTTTCAATCTGAGTAGTGATCTGGTCAGCTGAGTCCACGTCGCTGATCGGCCCCAGCCGCACGCGGCGCACCGCGCGACCGCCGATCTGGGCGTCGATCACCTGGACCGGGGCCAGATTGGCCGCGCGCAACTGCTGCGCGACACGTTCGGCGTTGGCATTGTCGGAGAACGCGCCCACCTGCAGAAAAATGCCGGGTTTGGGTGTGCCGGCGACGACCGAAGGCGCCGGCGGGGGTGGCGGCAGGTCGGGCTCGCCGGGGACCAACGCGCGAACTTCGACCAGACCGGTGCCCTTGGGCCACACGCCGATCTTTACCGCCGCCGCATAGGACAGGTCGATGATGCGGTTTTCGTGGAACGGACCGCGATCGTTGATGCGCACCACCACGCTCTTGCCGTTTTCCAGGTTGGTCACGCGCGCATAGCTCGGGATCGGGAGAGTCTTGTGCGCCGCGCTGAACTTGTACATGTCGTAGTCCTCCAGATTGGAGGTCTTGAAGCCGTGGAACTTGTTGCCGTAGAACGATGCGATGCCACGCTCGACGTAGCCGCTGGCACTCGGCAGCACGCTGTAGGTGCGCCCCAGTACCGAATACGGCGACTTGTTGCCGTACAGCGAGCGCGGCTCGTTTTTCGGCGTCGGCTCAACCAGCTTGCTCAGGTCCGGCGGCGGACCAGAGGGCACGCTATCGTCGCTGTCGCGATAGCGGCTGCTTTGCGACTTGCTGATGTCGTCACGGAAGCCGCCACTGCTGCTGCCACTGCTGCCCCCACTTGAACTGCTGCGTGTCGTCGACGACGAAGACGCTTTGCCTGGGCGGGTCTTGCCGCCGCCGCAACCGACCAACAATACGAGCACCACCAGAACTGCCAGTCCGCGCAGCAGCTTCATCAATGAGCTTCTCCCCCATGCACCCCGTCGGCGATGGCCTGTGCCAGCTGATGCACCGACAAGGCATAGAGCGGACTGCGGTTGTAGCGTGTGATCACGTAGAAATTCTGGAAGGTGAACCAGTATTCCTTGCCATTGGCGCCATCGAGCGACTGCAGACTGGTCATCTGGCCGGGGTTGAGCTGCTTGAGCGGCGCGTAGCCCCATGCCTCCAACTGCTCCAGCGGCCACTGCGGCGTGGAATCCTTCACGGTGATCGGCTTGGCGTGCGCATCGGGCTGTGCCTGCTCGGCGACCGGGCCACCTTCGACCCAGCCGTGCTTGGCAAAATAATTAGCGACACTGGCCAGGATATCGGGCAGCGAATTATGCAGATCGATATGCCCGTCGTTGTCTTCGTCCACGCCGAAATCGCGGATGCTCGAGGGCATGAACTGTCCCCAGCCCTGCGCACCGGCATACGAGCCCACCAGCGTATCGACCGGGCCGGCGAGATGATTCTCGGGCAAGGTCAGCAGCACCTTGAGCTGATCGCGGAAAAACGCCTGGCGCGGCGGGTAATACAGCCCCAGCGTGACCAGCGCATCGAGCACCTTGTACTTGCCCGTAATACGCCCGTAGGAGGTTTCCACACCGACGATGGCGACGATGTATTCCGGTGCGACATGGTACTTGTGCGCGATGCCTTCGATCAGCTCGCGGTGCTCGCGGTAGAACGCGATGCCGTCGCTGATGCGCTTGTCGGTGACGAAGATCGGACGGTAGTCCTTCCACGGCTTGGCTTCGGCCGGGCGGCTGATCGCATCGAGAATGCTCTGCTGTTTCTTGGCGCCATCGAGCAATGCGTTCAGCGCCTTCGGGTCCTTGCCCGTCTCCAACGCTATCTCTTTGACCAGCTTGTCCTGGCCGGGGTGCGTTTCAGCGGCGACGACGCTGCTGACGAAAAACGCAGCCAATGCTGCCAGACGGAAAACACGATGTGGGACAGACGTCATTGTCATGGGCTACTTCGTTTGGTACGGCTTTCTCGGAGCCTAGCATGAGGTGAGCGGTAAAGCCGCCGGCCTCGCGGCGTCACACGTGCATCTTTCGGTTCGCATGGATCGACATCAGCACGCCGAACCCAGTCAACAACGACACCGCCGATGTGCCGCCATAACTGACTAATGGCATCGGCACGCCGACCACCGGCAACATGCCCGCGACCATGCCGCCATTGACGAAGACGTAGACGAAAAAGCTCATGCCGATCGCGCCGGCGAGCAGGCGCGAATAGGTTTCGCGCGCTTCCATCGCGATCCACAGGCAGCGGCCGATGATGAAGGCGTAGAGCGTCACGATGGCGATCACGCCGACCAGGCCGAACTCTTCGGAAAACACCGCGAAGATGAAGTCGGTGGTGTGCTCGGGCAGGAAGTCCAGGCGCGACTGCGTACTGTGCTGCCAGCCCTTGCCGAAGACGCCGCCGGAGCCGACAGCGATCTGCGACTGGATGATGTGCCAGCCGTTGCCGAGCGGATCGGATTCGGGATCGAGCAAGGTGCGCACGCGGTTGCGCTGGTATTCGTGCAGGAAGTGCCAGGCCACCGGGATCATGCCGCCCACGGCCGCCAGCAGGCTGCCGATCTTCCACCAGGCCATTCCCGACAGGAACAACGCAAACGCGCCTGCGCCAGCGACCAGCAAGGCCGTGCCCAGATCCGGCTGCTCGGCAATAAGTCCGGCCGGCATGGCGATCAAGATGCCAACGACGATGATGTCTTTCCAGCTCGGCGGCAGCTGACGTGGATGCAGATACCAGGCGACCATCATTGGCATGGTGAGCTTGAGCAGTTCCGATGGCTGAAAGCGCATCACGCCAAGATCCAGCCAGCGATACGCTCCGCGCCCTTCACCCAGCGCAGCCACCACCAGCAGCAGCGCAGTACTGCCGGCATACAGCCACGGTGTCCAGCCACGCAGCACGGATGGTGGGATGCGCGAAATCACCACCATCAGCACCGCGCCCATGACGAAGCGGCCGGCCTGCCCGACCACTAGCGCCATGTTGTTGCCGCCCGCGCTGTAGAGCGTGACCAGGCCGGCGCAGGCGAGCAGCAGCAGACCACCGGCAAGCGGCAGGTCGATGCGCGGGCGCGTCATGATGCGCTTGAGGAAATAGCGCAAACGCATCAGAGCCGCTTCGATCATTGTGCGTCTCCGTCGTTGTCGTCAGTCGTGCTACTGGGTGCAGCCGGCATATCCGCCGGTGTCGCCACCGGAGCATCTTCCGGTTGATCGTTGTCGACAGGTACCTGCGGCGCCGTTTCGGGCGTCATCGGCGGCACTGCCCCGCCCTGCGTCTCGATCCACGCCGTGAGCGTCTTGCGCACGATGGGACCGGCATCCGATGCGCCCCAGGCGCCCGCTTCGACCATCGCCGCCATGGCGATCTTGGGTGCATCGGCAGGCATGTAGGCGATAAACCAGGCGCGGTGGCGCTTGGCCAGATACGCCGAATTCTTGTTGGTGTCATAGGCGTCGGTCTTGCGCGAGAAACGTTCGGCCGTGCCGCTCTTGCCGGCCACCAGATAAGGGAACCCGGTAAAGACGATCTTACCGGTACCACCCGTGATCACCGCTTCCATGCCCTGGTTGACCGTATTCCAGTGCGCGGGATTCTTGATCACCGACGGGCCACTCGGCGGGTTGGCCAACGGCTGCGGCTGCGCGTTCACACCGGCATCCTGGGTCGACATGACCAGTCGCGGTGCATACGGCGTGCCGTGTCCGGCGAACGTTGCGGTGGCGTGCGCCAGCTGCAACGCGGTGACGTTCCAGTAACCCTGCCCGATGCCGGCAATGATGGTTTCGCCCGGAAACCAGCCTGCCTTGCTGCGTGATGCCTTCCACTCGCGCGATGGCAGGATGCCGCGACCTTCGCCCACCAGGTCGATACCCGTCCGATCACCGAAGCCCAGGCTGCCCATCCAGCTGCTCAGGCGATCGATGCCGAGGTCGAGCGCAAGCTTGTAGAAGTACGTGTTGGTCGATTTCTGGATCGCCCGCACCATGTTGACCGTGCCGTCGCCACCGGGCGTGTCGTCGCGGTAACAGCGCGATTGCCCCGGAATGCAGAACTGACCGGTCGACAGCACGGTGTCTTCCGGCCGGCGGATACCGTATTCGAGACCGCCCAGCGCGAGGAACGGCTTGACCGTCGAACCCGGCGGATACGCGCTGACCAGCGCGCGATTGAGCAACGGCTTGTCCGGCGCATTGGTCAACGAGCTGTAGTCGACGCGGCTGATGCCGTTGACGAACAGGTTGGGGTCGTAGCTCGGCACGCTGACCATGGAGAGCACCTGGCCATTGCGCGGATCGATCGCCACCGCGCCGCCCGGGCGACCTTCGAAAGCATCGGTCGTCGCCTTCTGCACCCGCGCATCGATGCTGAGATAGAGATTCTTGCCCGGTATCGGCGGATAGGTTTTCAACACCTGCTGCACGCGCCCATCGGCATTCACCTCGACTAGCTCGTAGCCCGGCGTGCCGTGCAGCATGTCTTCGTACGAACGCTCCAGCCCGGTGCGGCCCACGTGGCTGGTGCCCTTGTAGCGCTCCGGGTCGAGCCGGTTGAGATCGTCCGCATCGATGCGGCTGACGTAGCCCACCACATGGGCAAACAGCGGCCCCAGCGGATAGCGCCGCGTCAGATAGGGCACGACATCCACACCGGGAAAGCGCCAGCGATTCACCGCGAAGCGGTCGATCTCGTCTTCGGTCAGGCGCAGCTTCAACGGCACACTGTCGAAGCGACGGTTCTGCTTGAGCTGCTTCTTGAAGTTGTCCAGGTCGTCGGCACTGAGCGGAATCACGTTGCCCAGCTCGGCCAGCAGGGTCGGCATATCGTCGATCTGCTCGGGGATCACTTCGAGGCGGAACGCGGGCACGTTGTCGGCCAGCAGCACGCCATTGCGGTCGTAGATCAGCCCGCGCGCCGGCGGAATCGCACGCGGCTTGATGCGGTTGCTTTCCGAGCGGGAGGCGAACTCGTCGTGGTGGTAGACCTGCAAATAGACATAGCGGCCGATCAGCGCGCCCAGGCCGACCAGGATCAGCAGAAAACCCGCCAGCGCGCGGCGCCGGAACAGCGCGCTTTCGCCGCGGGTGTCCTTGAGCGAACGCCGTGCCATGCGCGCCTATTGCTGCTGGATGCGCAGGCGCATCCGCAGGTCATCGAGCAACAGGAACACAAAGGGCCACAGGGCCGCACCGACGAAGGGCGAGATCCACCAGCTCGGCGGCGGCAACGCGTCGCCGGCAAACACGCGCACGATCAACAACAGGATGCGGTCGTTCACCAACAGCGCCAACACCGCCAGCGTCTGCTGCCACATCGGGAAGAAGCGCAGGCGCGAGCGGAAGCGCAGCACGATAAAGACGATCGCACACAGGCGCAGCGCCTGCTCGCCCAACAGCAGACCGTCGAGCAGATCGGCAGCCAGACCCACTACGAAGGCCAGCCCCAGGCTGACGCGGTCATTGGATTCGAGCGCCCAGTAGATCAACACCAGCGCGGGCCAGTACGGCTTGAACGGCTGCAGCACGCCCGGCAGCGGCACCAGCATCGACAGCAACGCAAACGCCAACGTACCGGCGACCCACAATGCACTCAGACGCTGCTTGTTCATGGCTGCACTGCCGAAGTGGTCGAAGCTGGCGTTGCCGCCGTACGCGCGCTGGCAGGCGCGGCGATTTCGCCCGGCGGCGGCGCCAGGCTGGCTGGTGGGCCGACTGGCGCGGCAGGCGAAGGCGGACCGACCGGCTCGGCCTGATCGTGCAGGATCAGCACGTCGTCGCTGCGGTCGATATCGGCGGTGGGCCGTGCACGCGCTTCGAGAAACATGCCCGATTGCGACTGGCCCACACTCAACACCTCACCGACTGGAAACCCGGGCGGAAAGCGACCGCCCAGGCCCGAACTCAACAGCTTGTCGCCAGCACGGATATCGGCGGCCATCGGCACGTTGGGCAGGCTGAGCTGGTCGCCCTCGCGCACGCCATAGGCCACGGTGCGCAGGCCGGTGCGCTCCACCATCACCGGCGTGGCGTGATTGGGGTCGGTCACCAGCATCACGATCGAGGTGGTCGGCAGCACTTCGACGATCTGGCCGATCACGCCATGCGCGTCGATCACCACCTGGCCCTGCTTGATGTCGTCGCGCGCACCCAGGTTCACCACCAGTCGCTGCTGGTTGGTGCCCAGGTCCATGCCGATCACGCGAGCGAGCTGCACGTTGAGCTCAAGGCTGTGCTGGGTGTCGAGCAGACCCTTGAGACGCTGGTTCTGCTCGGCCACCGCGGCCATGCGGTTCAATTTGGCATTGGCCAGCAACAGGTCTTCGCGCAGACGCTGGTTCTGCTCGGTCAACAGCTTGCGGTCGGCAAAGGCCACGGTCAGCGTGCGCATGCCCGCGGCCGGCAAGCCGGCAAGCCGATAGACCGGCTCTACCACCACCGACATGGAGTAACGGATGCGCCAGATCCAGCCGTTGCGATGGTCGAGCACCATCAGCACCATGGCCAGCGCGAGATAAAAGATCAAACGCAGCGTGCCGGCGACGGTGCCGGCAAACAGCGGAGAATTGTCTTCGCGCGTCAGCGCCATGAAACCGGACTACCCGTACTGCGTGGGACGAACACCGGTATCCGGCGGAAAACACGAACGGTAAGGATGCGGAGCGACCGCGATGCGCCGAAAGAAGAGTTTTCGATCGACAAGATCAAGCGTACCGCTCCTTACCCGGCCCTCTTACCTGACCGGCAGAGGGCGTTGACGACCCCCTCGAGGGAGGGGCCTGCTGCTTATTCCGGCGCGAAGAAATCGCTACCGTGCTGGTCGATCAGCTCCAGCGCCTTGCCGCCGCCACGTGCCACGCAGGTCAGCGGCTCGTCGGCCACCTGCACGTGCAGGCCGGTCTCTTCGGAGATCAGGCGATCCAGGTCACGCAGCAGCGCGCCGCCGCCGGTAAGCACGATGCCGCGCTCGGCCACGTCGGAGCACAGTTCCGGCGGGGTCTGTTCCAGTGCCGACTTCACCGCCGCCACGATGCCCGACAGCGGCTCGTGCAGGGCTTCGAGCACCTCGTTGGAGTTGATGGTGAACATGCGCGGCACGCCCTCGGCCAGGTTACGGCCGGAGATTTCGATCTCACGCACGTCGGTCTGCGGGAACGCGCAGCCGATTTCCATCTTGATCCGCTCGGCGGTGGACTCGCCGATCAGGGTGCCGTGATTGCGGCGCACGTAGTTGATGATCGCTTCGTCGAAGCGGTCGCCACCGACGCGGACGGACTGGGAATAAACGATGCCGTTCAAGGAGATGACTGCCACCTCGGAGGTACCGCCACCGATATCGAGCACCATCGAACCGCGCGCCTCATGCACCGGAATACCGGCGCCGATCGCCGCGGCCATCGGTTCCTCGATCAGGAACACGTCGCGGGCACCGGCGCCTTCGGCCGATTCCTTGATCGCGCGGCGCTCCACCTGGGTCGAGCCGCAGGGCACGCAGACCAGCACGCGGGGGCTCGGGCGCAGCAGACGCGAACGGTGCACCTGCTTGATGAAATGCTGCAGCATCGCCTCGGTCATCGAGAAGTTGGCGATCACGCCGTCCTTCATCGGGCGGACGGTGGCGATATTGCCCGGGGTTCGGCCCAGCATCTTCTTCGCATCGCTACCGACGGCTGCGACAGCGCGCGGACCGCCCGGACCACGGTCCTGACGAATGGCCACCACCGAAGGCTCGTTCAGCACAATGCCCTGACCACGCACATAAATGAGCGTGTTGGCCGTGCCCAAGTCGATGGAGATATCGTTAGAAAAGATCCCGCGAAACTTCTTGAACATGTGGCCGCCGTACACCCTGGTCTGGCTAAAAAGTAAGCGAGCCAGTTTAGTGTCGCCGCCCCCTCCACGCAAGGAGTATCTCGTTAAGAAACCCTTGTAGATCGCGGTGATAAGTGCGTTTTCTGCCTTCGGAGCGAGGTCAGAAAAAAGACAGATATTCGCCCTGGCGAACGGATAAAGGTACTATCCCCGGGTTTGGCCGAACCCGGGGTAACGGGATGCGACGCGGCCGCTTTCATCTCACTTTTCACCAGCTCGGGGGCTTTCACGCACCATGTCTGCCGTTATCTGCGGATCGCTGGCCTATGACACCATCATGGTGTTCCAGGACCAGTTCAAGAATCACATCCTGCCCGATCAGGTGCATATCCTGAATGTGTCGTTCCTGGTGCCGCGCATGCGTCGCGAGTTCGGCGGTTGCGCCGGCAACATCGCGTACAACCTGAAGCTGCTTGGCGCCGATCCGTTGCCGGTGGCTGCTGTCGGGCAGGACTTCGCGCCGTATCGTCAGCACATGGAGGAGTTCGGCATCCGCATGGACTACGTGCGCGTGTACGACGAGCAGTTCACACCGCAGTGCTTCATCACGACCGACCTGGATAACAACCAGATCACCGCATTCCATCCGGGTGCGATGTCGAGCGCGCACGAAAACCATGTGCGCGATATTCCTGAAGTGACCTTCGCGATCGTTGCGCCGGACAGCCGTGAAGCGATGCTGCAGCACGTCGACGAATTCGCGTCGCGCAAGGTGCCTTTCATTTTCGATCCGGGCCAAGCGATGCCGTTGTTCAACGGCGACGAGTTCCGTTCGATGATCGAGAAGGCGACCTACGTGATCGTCAACGATTACGAGTCGCAGCTGTTGCAGTCACGTACCGGTTGGACTGCGGCGGAGATTGCGCAGCGCGTCGATGCGTACATCGTGACGCAGGGGCCGCGTGGGTCGTTGATTCATCTTGCCGATGGCACGACGCATGAAATTCCGCCGGCGCGCGAGCGTCAAGTGGTTGATCCGACTGGCTGCGGCGATGCTTATCGCGCCGGGCTGATCTTCGGCATCATGAAGGGCAAGGATTGGCCGACGGTGGGCCGTATGGCTTCGTTGATGGGTGCGCTGAAGGTGGAGCATCCGGGGACGCAGAATCAGCGATTTACTTATGCTGAGTTTGCCAAGGAATTTGCGGATCAGTTTGGTTACGCGATCTAAAGTTTTGTTTTCTTGATTTGATGAGGCCTCCGATCTCCGGAGGCCTTTTCTTTTCCAACCTTGCGAGAACTCCCCATATATCGTCATCCCGGCGCAGGCCGGGACCCAGTGGCTTTGCGATCGGTTATCGCGAGAGACGATAAATTCTGCTCTATCGCGAAAACCTAAAACCGAAGCCACTGGGTCCCGGCCTGCGCCGAGATGACGAGTATGAGGAGGTTCTTCAATCGCTCTTATCCTTAGCCGGCTTGAACCCCATCGTCGCCTGCACTGCCTGCTTCCACCCCGCATACAGCTCTTCACGCCGATCCTTCTGCATCGACGGCTTGAACTGACGATCCACTGCCCAGCGCCTGGAAATATCGTCTCGACTCTCCCAGAAGCCCACGGCAAGCCCGGCAAGATACGCAGCGCCCTGCGCCGTCGTTTCCTGCACCTTCGGACGCAAGAGCGTTACATCGAGAATATCCGCCTGGAACTGCGCCATGAAATCGTTGGCGATCGCGCCGCCGTCCGCGCGCAACTCCTTCAGCTGGATGCCCGAGTCGCTCTGCATCGCTTCGAGCACATCGCGTGTCTGATACGCCATCGACTCCAACGCGGCGCGGATGAACTGCTCCTTGGTCGTGCCACGCGACAAACCGAACACCGCGCCGCGCACATCGCTACGCCAATACGGCGCACCCAGGCCAACAAATGCCGGCACAAAATAAACGCCGTCGTTGTCGCGCGCCCGTTCGGCGTAGTCCTGCGAATCGCTCGCCTTGCCCAACATGCGCAAACCATCGCGCAACCACTGGATCACCGAGCCGGCGACGAAGATGCTGCCCTCCAATGCATACTCGACCTTGCCATCGACGCCCCAGGCAATCGTCGTGAGCAAACCGTTCTTGGAACGAACCGCCTTGTCGCCCGTATTCATGAGCATGAAGCAACCGGTGCCATAGGTGTTCTTGGCCATGCCCGGCTCGAAACACGCCTGCCCGAACAGCGCCGCCTGCTGATCGCCGGCGATGCCCGCGATAGGCACTTCATGGCCGAAGAAATGCTTGGCCTGGACGTTGCCGTAAACCTCGCTCGACGACTTCACCTCGGGCAACATCGCACGCGGCACGTCGAGGATCTTGAGCAGCTCGTCGTCCCAGTCGCGCTTGTAGATGTCGTACATCAGGGTGCGCGAGGCGTTGGTGTAGTCGGTGACGTGTACCTTGCCACCGGTGAGATTCCAGATCAGCCAGGTGTCGATCGTGCCGAACAGCAACTCGCCTTTCTTCGCACGCTCGCGTGCACCCTCGACCTTGTCGAGTATCCACTTCACCTTGGTGCCGGAAAAATAAGCGTCGACCAGTAGCCCGGTCTTTTCGCGGAATAACCCATCATGACCATCTGCCTTGATCTGCTCGCAGATTTCCGCGGTCTGGCGCGATTGCCACACGATGGCGTTGTAGATCGGCTGGCCGGTGGCCTTGTCCCAGACTACGGCGGTTTCGCGCTGATTGGTGATGCCGATACCGTTGATGCTGGCCGGATCGACGCCGGTCTGATTGATCACCTCGGTCATCGTGACCAGCACGCTGGTCATGATCTCGCGCGGGTTGTGTTCGACCCAGCCCGGCTGCGGAAAGATCTGCGGGAATTCGCGCTGTGCGGTGCCGACGATATTGCCGTCGTGGTCGAACAGGATAGTGCGCGAGCTGGTGGTGCCCTGGTCGATCGCCAGTATGTATCGCTTGTTCATGTCTCGCCTCACTGAGCCGAATTGACGGAAGCCGACTGGCGCTGTTGTTCGAGCGCGCGCTGACGTGCCGGCAGGAACGGATGCACGAGATACTGATAGGCCGCGCCACCGACGACACCGCCGATCAGCGGACCGACGATCGGCACCCACCAGTAATTGTCCGGACTGGGCAGCGCCGAGCGTCCCCAGCCGGCGAAATACGCGAAAAGACGCGGGCCGAAATCACGCGCCGGATTGATCGCCCAGGCTTCGAGATAACCCATCGACGCACCGATCGTCGCTACCAGCAGGCCGATCATCAACGCACCGGAGTTGGCGCCCGGCGCCATCTCGTTGTACTGCTCGGTGATCGCAAAGATGCCGAACAGCAGAAACGCGGTAAGGATGATCTGATCCAGCAATGCATGCATCGGCGTAATCGCCAGGCCCGGGTGTGTGAAGAACACCCCGGCGGCCCCTCCGGCCTCGCGGGTGAGCTGATGCACCTCGTTGTAATGGTCGATCACGGGGCCAAACAACACGTAGACGACGCTTGCTCCGAGGAAGGCACCGATCACCTGCGCGATCCAGTACGGCACGACCTTCGACCATGAGAAGTCGCGGAACAAGGCCAGCGCGAGCGTCACTGCCGGATTGGCATGCGTCCCCGACACCGAACCGGTGGCGTAGATCGCGATCGTCACCGCCAGGCCCCAGGCGATGCAGACGCCCCAATAGGCGTTCTGGTAAGGGCTCGGGTCGTAGAGCACGTACATGCATGCCACCGAATCGCCAAAGGCAATGATGATGAACATGGCCAAGGCTTCAGATATCAACTCGCCGATTTGCTGCCGCATGATCCCTCTCTCCATCGGTTCACGGAATGGCCCCGCCAGGGGTTTTATGCACGCTTTTCCAGGTAGGCCGCGAGGCGTGCGACGCCTTCTTTTTCGATGCGCAAACCTAACTTGCTACGACGCCACAGAATATCCTCGACCTCTGTCACCCATTCGTGACGCACCAGGTAATCGACTTCCGCCTGATACAGATCGGCGCCGAAATGCTCGCCCAGCGCAGCGAGGCTGCCGGCTTCGCCAAGCAGGTCACGCGCACGTGTGCCGTAGCTGTGCACGAGTCGCCATGCAAAGGCTTCGGACAGCCAAGGACGACTCGAACGGATGTCTTCGAGCAAGCCGTCGATATCGCGTTCACCGCCACCCGGCAGCGGTTTCGCATCGGCCGTCCATGCCGGCTTGTTGTTACCAAGCAACGGAGCGAGCCGATCGACAGCTTCTTCGGACAGCTTGCGGAAGGTGGTGAGCTTTCCGCCGAAGACATTGAGCAGCGGAGGACCATTCGTATCGAGATCGAGCTGATAGTCGCGTGTGACTTCCGACGCGCTGCCCGCTTCGTCCTGCAACAGCGGACGCACGCCACTGTAGCTCCACACAACATCGGCGATGGTCAGCTGCTTCTTGAAATAACGATTGGCCGCATCGCAGAGATAGTGCGTCTCTTCGTCGCTGATGACCGGATGCGAGGGATCGTCCTTGTACTCGATGTCGGTCGTACCGATCAGCGTGAAATCGCGCTCGTAGGGAATGGCAAAGACGATGCGGCGATCCGGTTGCTGGAAGATATAGGCGTAGCGATGGTCGTACAGCTTCGGCACGACGATGTGGCTGCCTTTGATCAGGCGCAGCGAGTGCTCGTGCTTGATGTGCGCAACGTTGTCGAGAAACGAAGCAGCCCATGGTCCTGCCGCATTCACCAGCGCTTTTGCGCGCACGGTGTAGCGACGCCCGTCGCGCGATTCCAACTCGGCCACCCAACCATCGCTTTCGCGTGTCGCGCTGACACAGCGCGTATGTGTTTCGATCGTCGCACCGCGACGCGCGGCATCCATGGCGTTGAGCACGACCAGGCGTGCGTCCTGCACCCAGGCGTCGGAATAGACGAAGCCTTGAGTGAATTCGTCGCGCAACGGTTCGCCGGTGACATGCTTGCCGAAGCGGACCCGGCGCGAGCCGGGCAAGGTGCGACGACCGCGACCCAGATGGTCGTAGAGGAACAGGCCGATGCGAATCATCCAGGCCGGCCGCAGATGCGGCTGATGGGGCAGGACGAAGCGCAACGGCCAGATGATGTGCGGCGCCGCACGTAGCAGCACCTCACGCTCGGCCAGGGCCTTGCCGACCAGGGCGAACTCGAACTGCTCGAGATAGCGCAGGCCACCATGAATCAGCTTGGTGCTGGCACTGGAGGTGTGCGCCGCCAGGTCGTCACGCTCGCACAGCCAGACGGAGAGTCCTCGGCCCACGGCATCGCGGGCGATGCCTACGCCGTTCACGCCACCGCCGACCACCAGTACATCGACCTGCTCGACCACGTGCTCGACCATCACCCACTCCATTCGCCTGCGGGAGGGCGAACGGCGCTGAGGGTGAGGCCTCATGCAGGCCTGAATGCTCGTATACGAACATTTCACGATCAGCAGGCCGGTCGCCTGCGTATAAACGAGCATATTCGAACAATAACGAACATGGCACGCTGCACCGCAGCGAACCCTGGGAAAGGCGCTACTCGGGGTCGCCCTCGGCGATATGCAGCTGGGTGCCGGCCGCTTCGAGTACGGGCAAGAGTGCCTCCGGCGGCTGACGATCGGTAAACCACGCGTCGACGTGCGAGAAGTCGCCGAGCCGCACCATCGCGTTACGGCCGATCTTGCTGTGGTCCGCGCCGAGGAACACCTGGCGCGAGTGTTCGATGATGGCCTGGGCGACGCGCACTTCATGGAAATCGAAGTCGAGCAGCGTACCGTCGAGCTCGATACCGGAAATACCGATGATGCCGTAGTCCACCTTGAACTGACGGACCAGCTCGATCGTCGCTTCGCCGGTAACGCCATGGTCGCGGCCGCGCACTACCCCGCCGGCGACGATGACCTCGAAGGTCGGGTTGTCGCTGAGCGCGATCGCGATATTGAGGTTGTTGGTAATGACGCGCAGGCCGCGATGTTCGAGCAGGGCGCGGCCGACCACTTCGTTGGTCGTGCCCAGATTGATGAAAAGGGACGCGCCATCCGGGATCTGGCTGGCGATCGATGCCGCGATACGCTGCTTTTCCGCCTGTTGCAGGCCTTGGCGCGCAGCATAGGCCACGTTCTCCACGCTCGACGGTGCACCCACGCCACCGTGATAGCGACGGAGCAGGCCGCAATCGGCCAGCAGGTTCAGATCGCGACGGATCGTCTGCGGTGCGACGTCGAAATGCGCGGCGAGCTGGTCCACCGCGGCGAAGCCTTCGCGCTGCACGATCGCCACCAGTTCTTCCTGGCGTCGGTTGAGTCGTGGATCCATCGTTCCTCCGGCACGGCGTATTACATGGTCATCATGGCGCCAGTGTCCGGGAGCCATCAACCCATTTCGCACCAACGATAGAACTTCTTGTGCGCCAGGCCCAGCATATCCAGGTCTTCCTTGGTGTCGCCGTAGGCGTAGATCGTGGGGAATGTCTGAAGGTCGAGCGCCTGCAGGATGCGTTGCGCTTTTTCCTTGCCCACGCATTGTTTACCGCGGTGGCGACCGGTCAAGCGACCATCTTTTGCTTCGAGCGAAGTGCATATCAGCTCGAGCTCATGCTCACGGCACCAATGCGAGAGGTAGACATCCAGCGCACCGGAGACGACCACGATGCGGTCACCCTGGGATTTGTGCCATTGGATCCGTTCCATGGCGTTGACGCGCAGGACGCCAGGCAAGGCATTGCGCGCGAAGCTCCTGCCGGCTTCATCGATCGCCACTTCGGTAACACCGCGCAGCCCATAGGCGACCACTGCCGCGCGAATCACCGAGCCGGAGATCCAGCCGAGCTTGTAGCCCACCACCATGGGGGCGAACAGGAAGGCTCCGAACGCACGACGATGCCGTGGCACGGCGACCTGGATGAAGTCGCGATACATCTCGCGAGTCGTGATCGTTCCGTCGAAATCAAACAGTGCGAGATTCATGCGATGCGTCCTTCATCGACTGCGCCGGACCTGCGCGGTCCGGCACAACATGGGGTCATCGGTGACTTGGAGTTACAGCTCGACGACGTCGAAGGTCACGTTCGGATCGACGTCGGCATCGTAGTCGACGTCCTTGCGCTTGAAACCGAACAGGCGCAGAAAATCCTGCCTGTAGCCTGCGTAGTCGGTCTGTTCCCACAGATTATCGGTGGTCACGGTCGGCCACATGTCCTTGCAGGCCTGCTGCACATCGTCGCGCAGCTCCCAGTCGTCCAGGCGCAGGCGGCCTTCGCTATCGGTGTCCGGCGTCTTGGCGTCCTGACGGTACAGGCGATCATGGAACAGACGGTTGATCTGCTCGATCGTGCCTTCGTGGATGCCCTTCTCCTTCATGATGCGGAACACCATGGAGACGTACAGCGGGATCACCGGAATGGCGGCGCTGGCTTGAGTGACGACAGACTTCATCACGCCGACATAGGCGTCGAGATGCTGCGCGGCGTACTGGCTGCGCAGGTTGCGCGCGGTGTTGTCCAGATGCTGCTTGGCTTGGCCCAGCGTGCCGTGCCAATAGATCGGCCAGGTGATTTCCGTGCCGACGTAGCTATAGGCCACGGTTTTGGCGTGATCGGCGAGCACGCCCGCCTTGCTCAACGCTTCGATCCACAGCGCCCAGTCTTCGCCACCCATGACGGTGACGGTGTCCTTGATCTCCTGCTCGGTCGCGGGTTCCACCGATACCTGCACGACGGTGTCGCGATTGGTGTCGACCGACGATGCCGTAAATGTTTCACCGATGGTCTTGAGCGAAGAGCGAACGAGTTCACCGGTAGCCGGTAGCTTGCGCACGGGCGATGCCAGCGAATAAACCACCAGGTCGATCTGGCCGCCCATCTCCTGTTTGATCAACTCGATCGCACGCGCGCGAGTTTCGTCAGAGAACGCGTCGCCATTGATCGACTTGCTGTACAGGCCAGCCTGCTTGGCGAGCTTGTCGAATGCGGCGGAGTTGTACCAACCGGCGGTACCGGTCTTGGTATCGCTGGACGGCTTCTCGAAGAACACACCGAGGGTTGCCGCGCCGTAACCGAACGCCGCGGTGATACGCGATGCCAGTCCATAGCCCGTGGATGCACCAATCACCAGCACACGCTTGGGGCCCGACGCGGAAACGCCGGCAGCCTTGGTGATCTCGATTTGCTCGAGCACGTTTTTCTCGCAGCCGACCGGATGCGCAGTGATGCAGATAAAGCCACGAACCTTGGGATGGATGATCACGGAGGACCTCGATGATTCAACAAGACGGCCATTCTAATAGGGGAGCGGGACATGCGCTTCCGTAGGGTATGTTTCAGCCCTGGGTTACAAGCCAGTATCGCAACAGAATGAAGGCCAGTGCGAAGACATAGCCGCAGGCGAAGCGACTTCTATGCCAGCCACTCAGCAGGAACGCGGCCAGTCCGGCGAGCAAGGGGACAAACAAGACAATAGCGATGCTCCATGCTCCGGTGGTGAGCCGCGTGGGCAAGATAAACACGCTGATATCGCCGGCCGCCGCTCCGAAGATGGCCCACCAGATGATCGCCGCCCAATGCCTGGGTTTGCGGCGAAGCTGTTCCATGGGGCGGAGCTGGGCTACTGAACGGAAGCCTAGTTCGTATAGGCCCTGCAGTAGAAGGCCGACTAGCCAACCTCCGACGAGATCCAGCATTGGGCGTCCTTGTGATCTGGTGGCTTATCGTATTCCAAGGGGTGGGTTAGGCGATGGCCGGATGCACATTGATGTTGGGAGGGTGCGGTCGCGACTGAAGTCGCTCCTACAAGCTAGCCGTGCCTGCCTGAGTTTGTAGGAGCGACTTCAGTCGCGACGGGAGCGCGTGGTCGGGAAGGGAACCCCGAGTAGCCTCAGCCTCCCCGAGTCGTCATCCCGGCGCAGGCCGGGATCCAGTGACGTCGGTTTCTGGTTGTCGCGATCGAGCCGATGCGTGTTGGCTCTTGCGATAACCGATCACAAAGTCACTGGGTCCCGGCCTTCGCCGGGATGACGAGTGGGGAAGGTCGATGTTGCGATGCAGGTCTTCGACTTGCACAGCAACAAAGAAAAACCCGCCTCGATAACGAGACGGGTTTTTAAATAAAGCCCCTGGCGGTGACCTGTTGCAGTGCGGGTCTGCGACCCGAACCGCAACAAAAGAAAAACCCGCATCGATTGATGCGGGTTTCTCAGTATAAAGCCCCTGGCGGTGACCTACTCTTGCATGGGCAATGCCACACTACCATCGGCGCAGCTGCGTTTCACTTCCGAGTTCGGGATGGGATCGGGTGGGACCACAGCGCTATAGCCGCCAGGGAAAGGGTTGGATCAGCGCTTTAAGCGCCAGATCCAATGAGGTGTAAACGAGTGACAAGCGTCTGGTGAATTGAGATGTTTCGTTGAGGCTTCGTGTTACGAAGCGTCTTGGGGTTATATGGTCAAGCCTCACGGCTCATTAGTACACGTAAGCTCAATGCATTGCTGCACTTCCACACCGTGCCTATCAACCACCTAGTCTTGATGGTGCCTTAAGGAGAGTCGAGCTCTCGGGAGATCTCATCTTGGGGCGTGCTTCCCGCTTAGATGCTTTCAGCGGTTATCACTTCCGTTCGTAGCTACCGGGCAATGCCATGGGCATGACAACCCGAACACCAGCGGAACGTCCACTCCGGTCCTCTCGTACTAGGAGCAGCCCCCCTCAAATCTCCAACGCCCACGACAGATAGGGACCGAACTGTCTCACGACGTTCTGAACCCAGCTCGCGTACCACTTTAAATGGCGAACAGCCATACCCTTGGGACCGGCTACAGCCCCAGGATGTGATGAGCCGACATCGAGGTGCCAAACACCGCCGTCGATATGAACTCTTGGGCGGTATCAGCCTGTTATCCCCGGAGTACCTTTTATCCGTTGAGCGATGGCCCTTCCATACAGAACCACCGGATCACTAAGACCTACTTTCGTACCTGCTTGATCCGTCGATCTCGCAGTCAAGCACGCTTATGCCTTTGCACACAGTGCGCGATGTCCGACCGCGCTGAGCGTACCTTCGTGCTCCTCCGTTACTCTTTAGGAGGAGACCGCCCCAGTCAAACTACCCACCATACACGGTCCCTGATCCGGATTACGGACCTAGGTTAGAACGTCAAGCACTTCAGGGTGGTATTTCAAGGATGGCTCCACCGAAACTGGCGTCTCGGTTTCGTAGCCTCCCACCTATCCTACACAGAAGAACTCAACGTTCAGTGTAAAGCTATAGTAAAGGTTCACGGGGTCTTTCCGTCTTGCCGCGGGAACGCTGCATCTTCACAGCGATTTCAATTTCACTGAGTCTCGGGTGGAGACAGCGCCGCTGTCGTTACGCCATTCGTGCAGGTCGGAACTTACCCGACAAGGAATTTCGCTACCTTAGGACCGTTATAGTTACGGCCGCCGTTTACTGGGGCTTCGATCAAGAGCTTCGCCTTGCGGCTGACCCCATCAATTAACCTTCCAGCACCGGGCAGGCGTCACACCCTATACGTCCACTTTCGTGTTTGCAGAGTGCTGTGTTTTTGATAAACAGTCGCAGCGGCCAGGTTACTGCGACCCTTCTCAGCTCAGCTACGCATGTAGCCACCAAAAAGGGCGCACCTTCTCCCGAAGTTACGGTGCCATTTTGCCTAGTTCCTTCACCCGAGTTCTCTCAAGCGCCTTGGGATTCTCACCCTGCCTACCAGTGTCGGTTTACGGTACGGTTTCTCTGTAGCTGAAGCTTAGTGGCTTTTCCTGGAAGCGTAGTATCAGTCACTTCGTCCTAATGGACTCGTCTCGGTGCTCGGCATAAAGCATCCCGGATTTGCCTAAGATGCATGCCTACCGCCTTTCCCCAGGACAACCAACGCCTGGTAGACCTAACTTTCTCCGTCCCCACATCGCACTACAGACAAGTGCTGGAATATTAACCAGCTTCCCATCGACTACGCATTTCTGCCTCGCCTTAGGGGCCGACTCACCCTGCGCCGATGAACGTTGCGCGAGGAAACCTTGGGCTTTCGGCGTGGGGGCTTTTCACCCCCATTATCGTTACTCATGTCAGCATTCGCACTTCCGATACCTCCAGCAGACTTTACAATCCACCTTCACAGGCTTACGGAACGCTCCTCTACCGCGCACACATAGTGTGCACCCCGAGCTTCGGTGTATAGCTTAGCCCCGTTAAATCTTCCGCGCAGACCGACTCGACCAGTGAGCTATTACGCTTTCTTTAAAGGGTGGCTGCTTCTAAGCCAACCTCCTGGCTGTCTATGCCTTTCCACATCGTTTTCCACTTAGCTATAACTTTGGGACCTTAGCTGCGGGTCTGGGTTGTTTCCCTTTTCACGACGGACGTTAGCACCCGCCGTGTGTCTCCCGTACATTCTGTCCTGGTATTCGGAGTTTGCCATGGTTTACTAAGCCGCGATGGCCCGCTAGCCATAACAGTGCTCTACCCCCAGGAAGATTCATACGAGGCGCTACCTAAATAGCTTTCGAGGAGAACCAGCTATCTCCGAGTTTGTTTAGCCTTTCACTCCTATCCTCAGCTCATCCCCATCTATTGCAACAGATGTGGGTTCGGTCCTCCAGTGCGTGTTACCGCACCTTCAACCTGGCCAAGGATAGATCACTCGGTTTCGGGTCTACTGCCAGAGACTATGCGCCCTATTCAGACTCGGTTTCCCTTCGCCTCCCCTATACGGTTAAGCTTGCCACTGACAGTAAGTCGCTGACCCATTATACAAAAGGTACGCAGTCACCCTTGCGGGCTTCCACTGCTTGTACGTATACGGTTTCAGGGTCTATTTCACTCCCCTCTCCGGGGTTCTTTTCGCCTTTCCCTCACGGTACTTGTTCGCTATCGGTCGGTCAGGAGTATTTAGCCTTGGAGGATGGTCCCCCCATGTTCAGACAAGGTTTCACGTGCCTCGCCTTACTCAATTTCATGCACGGTGCCCTTTCGCCTACGGGGCTATCACCCGCTACGGCTGGCTTTTCCACACCATTCGACTAAAACACTGTGCACTTTTGGGCTAGTCCGCGTTCGCTCGTCGCTACTGACGGAATCTCGGTTGATTTCTTTTCCTTCAGGTACTTAGATATTTCAGTTCCCTGAGTTCGCTTCCATGAGCTATGTATTCACTCATGGATACTCCTTACGGAGTGGGTTTCCCCATTCGGACATTACCGGATCAAAGCTTGTTGCCAGCTCCCCGATACTTTTCGCAGGCTGCCACGTCCTTCATCGCCTCTGACCGCCAAGGCATCCACCGTATACGCTTAATTCGCTTGACCATATAACCCCAAGTCGCCTCAGGATTAATGCCAATCGCATTTCGCTTTACTTGCCTCAACGACACATCTCGATTCGGTTTCGAACCAAGACGCTTGTCACTCGTTTACATTTTCAAAGAACACGACATCGGCCTCAACGCCGATACGTTTCAATAAATCTTTTGTGTGCGCTACACATCCAAATCGCTTCAGATCGCTTTCGAACTGGTGGAGCCAGTCAGGATCGAACTGACGACCCCCTGCTTGCAAAGCAGGTGCTCTCCCAGCTGAGCTATGGCCCCATGAACTAAGGGTCCTTCCCAATAATGGTGGGTCTAGGTGGACTCGAACCACCGGCCTCACCCTTATCAGGGGTGCGCTCTAACCACCTGAGCTACAGACCCATAAAGCTTCTCGGCCTTATAGGCCTCGCGCTCTATCGCGCGGTTTGGATGTGCAGGTGTCTTGTGTGGACGTCTTGACGTTGGACGTCTGTCGTTTCTTGAAAGGAGGTGATCCAGCCGCACCTTCCGATACGGCTACCTTGTTACGACTTCACCCCAGTCATGAACCACTCCGTGGTCGTCGTCCCCCTTGCGGTTAGACTAACGGCTTCTGGAGCAACTCACTCCCATGGTGTGACGGGCGGTGTGTACAAGGCCCGGGAACGTATTCACCGCAGCATAGCTGATCTGCGATTACTAGCGATTCCGACTTCATGGAGTCGAGTTGCAGACTCCAATCCGGACTGGGATCGGCTTTCTGGGATTAGCTCCACCTCGCGGTATTGCAACCCTCTGTACCGACCATTGTAGTACGTGTGTAGCCCTGGCCGTAAGGGCCATGATGACTTGACGTCATCCCCACCTTCCTCCGGTTTGTCACCGGCAGTCTCCTTAGAGTTCCCACCATTACGTGCTGGCAACTAAGGACAAGGGTTGCGCTCGTTGCGGGACTTAACCCAACATCTCACGACACGAGCTGACGACAGCCATGCAGCACCTGTGTTCTGATTCCCGAAGGCACTCCCGCATCTCTGCAGGATTCCAGACATGTCAAGGCCAGGTAAGGTTCTTCGCGTTGCATCGAATTAAACCACATACTCCACCGCTTGTGCGGGCCCCCGTCAATTCCTTTGAGTTTCAGTCTTGCGACCGTACTCCCCAGGCGGCGAACTTAACGCGTTAGCTTCGACACTGATCTCCGAGTTGAGACCAACATCCAGTTCGCATCGTTTAGGGCGTGGACTACCAGGGTATCTAATCCTGTTTGCTCCCCACGCTTTCGTGCTTCAGCGTCAGTGTTGATCCAGATGGCCGCCTTCGCCACTGATGTTCCTCCCGATCTCTACGCATTTCACCGCTACACCGGGAATTCCACCATCCTCTATCACACTCTAGCTCGCCAGTATCCATTGCCATTCCCAGGTTGAGCCCGGGGATTTCACAACAGACTTAACGAACCGCCTACGCACCCTTTACGCCCAGTAATTCCGATTAACGCTTGCACCCTTCGTATTACCGCGGCTGCTGGCACGAAGTTAGCCGGTGCTTATTCCTCAGGTACCGTCAGCCCCATAGGGTATTAACCCGTGGTATTTCGCTCCTGATAAAAGTGCTTTACAACCCGAAGGCCTTCTTCACACACGCGGCATTGCTGGATCAGGCTTGCGCCCATTGTCCAATATTCCCCACTGCTGCCTCCCGTAGGAGTCTGGGCCGTGTCTCAGTCCCAGTGTGGCTGATCATCCTCTCAGACCAGCTATCGATCGTCGCCTTGGTGAGCCATTACCTCACCAACTAGCTAATCGAACATCGGTCCATCCAACCGCGCGAGGTCTTTCGATCCCCCGCTTTCTCCCGTAGGACGTATGCGGTATTAGCGTAAGTTTCCCTACGTTATCCCCCACGTCTGGGCAGGTCCCGATGCATTACTCACCCGTCCGCCACTCGCCACCCACAGTATTGCTACTGCTGTGCTGCCGTTCGACTTGCATGTGTTAGGCATGCCGCCAGCGTTCAATCTGAGCCAGGATCAAACTCTTCACTTAAGTTTTCGATGGCCGAAACCATCTATCTTTCTGAAGCGTTAGTCCTAACCATAAACGTCAAGCTTTTGAATTGACTCTTAGGTTAGACGCTTGCATTTGTTGGACAGATTTTCCGCCCAACGCAAGACGCCCACACAAGTCACCTGCGCACACTGTCAAAGATCTCAACCACTTGCGTCCGATTTCTCGATCCGCTTCGGAACATTTCGTCCCGAGTGAGCCGCCCATATTACATCGTTTTTCCTGTCCGTCAACACCTTCGTGAAGATCAATTTTCAGCGGAGGGTGGAGCAGGAAACCTTCGCGGAGGACGTCTCGTCGAAGGGGTGTGAATCATAGCGCCGGCCGTCATGCCTGTGAAGGGGGGAATGACGATTTTTTTCCATTCGATGACGGTCGAGGCCGACGTTACACTCGCCCGCGCCCTTCCCACTATAGAGAGTGCCCATGATGAAACGCCTGCCGCTTTCCGTGCCCATCCTTGCCCTGGCTCTTATGGCGGGCTCTGCTCTGGCCGCCAACGCGGCGAAGACACCCAGCGTCGCCCTGCACGGGAAGACCTTTTCGACCGAACTGGCGCTCGATGACGCCGGCCGCGAGCACGGCCTGATGGATCGCACCCGGCTGGCAGCCGATCACAGCATGCTGTTCGTGTTTCCCAATGCCGAAACGCGCTACTTCTGGATGAAGAACACGCTCATCCCGCTGGACATCCTGTATTTCGATAAGGATCGCAAGCTGATCGCGATCGCTGCGGAGGCACAGCCGTGCAAGGCCGATCCGTGCAAGGTCTATTCGAGTTACGGATCGGCCCAGTACGTACTGGAGCTGGCCGGTAGCGTGGCCAAACAGGCCGGGATTCAGGTCGGCGACGAGTTGACGATCAATGGCGACGTGAGCGGCGCACGCTGATTGGCCGCCGGTGTATCGGCAAGGCCGTGCGTGCATGGCACGCCGACACGATAGGGAATCAACGACTCGGGAAGCAGTTTTTCCAACATGTCCCACTCGTCTTCGAAGGGGATGAACTGCTGCATGGTGTTTGGCTCCTGGTAGTGCACGCCCCCAAAGGCGGGGCGCAGGAGCATAAGAACAGATGCTTAGGGATTCAGAGGTGAAGAAATCGGGCCTTTTACGGGCAAAGCCCGGCAAGGCCGGGCCCTGATACGACTTGGACGACGATGCGCGAGCGCGATCAGTCGATTTCGATCATCTCGAAATCTTCCTTGGTCGCACCGCAATCCGGGCAGGTCCAGGTGTCCGGCACATCGGCCCAGCGCGTTCCGGGCGCAATGCCTTCGTCAGGCAGACCCTCGGCTTCGTCGTAAATGAAACCGCAAACGACGCACATCCATTTGCGCAGGGTGGTGGTATCGGAGCTAGGACTCATCAGAAAAGGCTTGAATGGCTTAGGGAAAGCGCCATTCTCGCAACTCGCTCGCCGTTGCGAAAGCGCTTTTTCGTCACGGCACCTCAGATTTACATGGGAAGAGACATGCACCCTGTTCGATTTTCCGGCCGCGGCCTCTACATCATCACCGACGGCCCCCGCCTCGACCTGCTTGCCGTGACGCGCCAGGCGCTGGAAGGCGGCGCCCGGGTACTGCAATACCGCGACAAGACCCCGGATCATGCCCGGCGGCGCGAGGAAGCCCTGGCGCTGAAAGCCCTTTGCGCCGAATTCGGCGTGCCGATGATCGTCAATGACGATGTCGCACTGGCACATGCCGCAGATGCCGACGGCGTCCATCTGGGCGAAGACGATGGCGATATTGCTGCCGCGCGAGCAACCCTGGGCGCACAGGCGATCATTGGCGTGTCCTGTTACGACAGCATCGATCGGGCTCGGGCCATGGCGGCGGCGGGTGCCGATTACGTCGCCTTCGGCGCGTTTTTCTCCTCGCCCACTAAGCCGGATGCCCGCCGCGCTCCACCTGAGCTGTTGCGGCAGAGCGCCGCGCTGGGCGTGCCGCGGGTAGCGATCGGCGGCATCACACCGGACAATGGCGGCGATCTGATCGACGCGGGCGCCGATTACCTGGCCGTGATCTCCGCCGTATTCGGCGCCGACGACGTACGCGCCGCCGCGCGCCGATTTGCCGATCTCTTTCCCCATTCAACGCCTAACGGACCGACCCGATGAGCAGCAACCACGAACTTTTCCAGCGCGCGCAACAGCTGATGCCCGGCGGCGTGAATTCGCCGGTACGCGCCTTCAAATCGGTCGGCGGCGAACCGTTCTTCACGGCGCGCGCGGACGGCGCCTACCTGTGGGACGTCGAAGGCAAGCGCTATATTGACTACGTGGGCTCGTGGGGGCCGATGATCGTCGGCCACAATCATCCGCATGTGCGCGAAGCGGTAGAACGCGCTATACGCGATGGCCTTTCGTTCGGCACACCGTGCCCGGCCGAAGTCACTATGGCCGAAACCATCGTCAAACTGATCCCCTCGGTGGATATGGTGCGCATGGTCAATTCGGGTACCGAGGCGACGATGTCGGCGATCCGCCTGGCGCGCGGCGCCACGGGACGCTCGAAGATCGTCAAATTCGAGGGTTGCTACCACGGCCATGGCGATAGCTTTCTGGTGAAAGCCGGCTCGGGCGCGCTCACGTTCGGTGTGCCTACCTCGCCTGGCGTGCCCAAGGAAAATGCCGATCTCACGCTCACCCTGCCCTATAACGATCTGCAGGCAGCCAAAGCACTGTTTGCCGAACACGGCCATGAGATCGCCGGACTGATCATCGAACCGGTTGCGGGCAATATGAACTGCATCCTGCCGGTAGACGGCTATTTGCAAGGTCTGCGCGAGCTGTGCACGCAATCGGGCGCACTGCTGATCTTCGACGAAGTGATGACCGGTTTCCGTGTGGCGCTGGGCGGCGCGCAGGCGCATTACGGCATCACGCCGGATCTCACCACCTTCGGCAAGATCATCGGCGGCGGTATGCCGGTGGGTGCCTATGGCGGCCGTCGCGACCTGATGGAGCAGGTAGCACCGGCGGGCCCGATCTACCAGGCCGGCACGCTTTCCGGTAACCCGGTCGCCATGGCGGCAGGTCTGGCGATGCTGGAGCTGATCCAGGCACCGGGCTTCTACGACACGCTGGCTGCGCGCACTCGAGTGCTCACCGATGGCCTGCAGGCGGTCGCCGATGGTGCGGGCGTGCCGTTCAGTGTGAACCGCGTGGGCGGCATGTTCGGCCTGTTCTTTACCGGCGAAACGGTCACCAGCTACGCACAGGCGACCAAAGCGGATACGACACGATTCAACCGCTATTTCCACGGCATGCTGGAGCGCGGGATCTACCTCGCACCCTCGGCCTTCGAAGCCGGGTTTCTATCCAGCGCGCACAGCGATGAGGACATCGCCGCGACTTTGCAGGCATCGCGCGACGTGTTGCAATCGCTCGACAAAGGATAACGACAGAAGGATTTTTCCCATGAACCAGCGCGCGACGCAGTCGGCACTGACGCGATTCAGTCCAGCAAAAGGCGCACCGTGGCGCGCGCATTGGTTCCATATCATCTTCGGCCATGACGACCGCGCCGGGCGCGCTTTCGACCTGGCGCTGATCGTCATGATCGTAGGTAGCATCCTCGTGTCGATACTCGACACTGTGGCCAATCTGCACATCGGCTGGAGTCGCGTTTTCTACGCACTGGAATGGCTGTTCACGATCGCCTTCACGATCGAGTTCGGCATGCGCATCGCCGTGGTCAACCGGCCATGGCGCTACATCTTCAGCTTCTTCGGGATCGTCGACCTGCTGGCCGTATTGCCGACCTATCTGAGCCTGTTCTTCATCGGCAGCCAGTATCTGGTGGTGATCCGCGCGCTACGCATCCTGCGCATCTTCCGCATTCTGAAGTTGACCCAGTACATGGGCGAGGCCGATCTGTTGTGGTCGACGCTCATACGCGCTCGACGCAAGATTCTTATCTTCATCAGCACGATCATGACGCTCGTGGTGATCTTCGGCGCACTGATGTATCTGATCGAAGGGCCGGAGAACGGGTTCGACAGCATCCCACGCTCGATGTACTGGGCCATCGTGACGATGACGACGGTGGGCTTCGGCGACATCACGCCGCACACCACGTTGGGGCAGATGGTGACATCGGTGATCATGCTGGTGGGTTACAGCATTATCGCCGTGCCTACGGGGATCTTTGCAGCGGAGCTGGCGGCGGAGATGCGTTCGAAACACGGGGCGCATTGCGCGGCTTATGATCTTGCCGATCATGCGGCGGATGCGAAGTTTTGCCGGGGGTGTGGGGCGCGGCTAGAGAAGTTTTGATTCTCTTCTGCCATGTATTACAGGGGGACGGTCGCGACCTCAATCGCGACCGCAGCCATCAGCCAGCGACGAACGCCCGTAACGCATCGCCCAAACGCTTCACACCTTCGGCCATGTCTTCCTCACCGATATTGAGCGGCGGCACGAAACGCAATACATCGGGTCCGGCCTGAAGCACCAGCAAACCATGCGCAGCAGCGTAGTTGAGGATGTCGCCGGCCTTGCCCTTGTACGCATCGGCCAGCACGGCGCCGATCATCAGCCCGCGACCGCGAACTTCCGAAAAGATATTCAGCTCGCTGTTGAGCACGGCCAGCTTGTCGCGCAGCACCTGCGCCTGGTTGTCCACATTGGCCTGGATTTCCGGCGAGGAAAGCTTGCGCAGCGCGACACGCGCCACCGCTGCCGCCATCGGATTGCCGCCGAAGGTGGTGCCATGCGCACCAAACTGCATTACCTCGGCCACCTTCGGACCAGCGAGCATGGCGCCGATCGGGAAGCCGCAACCCAGCGCCTTGGCCAGGGTGACGATATCGGGGGTGACATCATCCTGTGTATGCGCGAACAAGGTGCCGGTGCGCCCCATGCCGCACTGGATTTCGTCCAGCACCAGCAAGGCGTTGTACTGGTCGCACAATTCGCGCGCGCGCCGGATGAAACCGGATGTGGCCGGCAGCACGCCGCCTTCGCCCTGCACCGGTTCGAGCATGACGGCTGCCACATCGCCCTGGGCAAAGGCGGCTTCCAGCGCGGCGGCATCGTTGAAATCGAGATAGCGGAAGCCACCGGGCAGAGGCTCGTAGCCTTCCTGGTACTTCGGCTGCGCGGTGGCTGTTACCGTGGCCAGCGTACGGCCATGGAACGAGCCGCGGAACGTGATGATGACGCGCTTGTCCGCAGGACGACCCTGCGCCGTTGCCCACTTGCGCACCAGCTTGATCGCCGCCTCGTTGGCTTCCGCACCGGAGTTGCACAAGAAGACGCGCTCGGCAAAGCCGGAGGCCTCGACCAGTTCCTCGGCCAGCCGTAGCGGCGGCTCGGTGTAGAACACGTTGCTGGCGTGCCAGAGCTTCTGCGCCTGGGTGGTCAGCGCCTCCAGCAAATCGGGGTCCTGGTGGCCGAGCGCGTTGACCGCAATGCCGCCACCCAGGTCGACGTAGTCGCGGCCGGTGGTGTCCCACACGCGCGCGCCCTTGCCGTGGTCGAGCACCAGGTCGCGCGGTCGATACACCGGCAGCCAATAGCGCTTGCCGAGATCGATGAGTGACTGTGCCGAACCGTCTTGCGATTGCATGAAAGTGCTCCAGGCATCGCCAGGGCGACGCCACATCGGTCAAAGGGGATGAATGCGGCCCTGGGGCGCCCGCATCGGACATACATCGTACGGCTAGCGACCCTGCTTTGCACGTCGACACTGTAACAAGCTGGCAAGCTGTATCAACCCTGTTACACCCACCGAAAAACGCGACAACCACGCCATTTTTCAGGGGTCGACACGCGCGCCGCCGGCCGCTCAGCTGTAACGCGCGCAATACGACACCCCTTCGAAATTCGACGCGATTTGCCGAAAAATGGCGCAGTTGAGCCATTTTCTCGCTTGGCATGCCGATTGCCATCACTCCTGTGCAACACGGATAGGGGAGCGACGATGGAGAGCCCGCACAAATCCAACGCGCATCGCGAGATCGCGGCGGCATCACTGGCGAGCCTCGCTGCCACACTGGCAGCGATTCGTGCACATGCGGGTGATGTGCACGAGGGCGCGCAGACCTCCTCTGAAGAAGGTTCAGACCAGGACGATTCGAGCGTCGACGCAGATGGCGAGCAGCCGCTGCTGATGCGTCGGCTTATGAGTTAAGCCATCGAGCTATGCCGGTGGCAACGTGGGCGGTAACCCGGCAACCCCTGTAGCCGGGGCACCAATGGAAGCCCCCGACCCGTCCCCTGCGGGTCGGGGGCCTTCCTCTTTTTGGGGTCGGGCTCTTTCAGCGCAGTTCGTCGAGCGCAAGCTGATGCTTCTTGCACAGCCGATAGATCGTCACCCGCGAGACCTTCAGGCGACGCGCACACTCGCTGATATTGAAATGGCTTTCGCGCAGGCACGCGATGATCGCGTCGCGCTCGGCGGCCACCCGCGTATGGCCCAGACTGGAACGTGCTGCCGTGGATGCCGACACATCGGATAAATCCAGATCCGCCACGCTGATCAATGCATCCTCGGCCACCACCGCCGCGCGCTGCACACGATTGAGCAACTCACGCACATTGCCCGGCCAGGCGAAGTTGCGCATCGCCTGGCGCGCCGACCGACTGAATGCACGGGCGTGACTGCTGTGCTGCTCACGGAATGCATCGAGAAATTGCTGTGCCAGCAATTCGACATCATCGCCTCGCTCGCGCAAGGCCGGCATGCGCAGGCGCAATACGTTCAAGCGGTAATAGAGATCCTCACGGAAACGGCCCTGTGCGACGGCCTTTTCCAGGTCGACATGCGTGGCTGCCAGCACGCGCACGTCCAATTTGATCGATTGACTGGACCCGACGCGTTCGACCGTACCTTCCTGCAAAAAGCGCAGCAGATTGGTTTGCGCATCCAGCGGCAGATCGCCGATTTCGTCGAGAAACACCGTGCCGCCCGCTGCTGTTTCAAAATGCCCGATACGGCGCGCATTGGCGCCGGTGAAGGCACCGCGTTCGTGCCCGAACAGTTCCGAATGCACCAGGTTGGGCGGCAGGGCACCGCAGTTGATCGCGGCGAACGGCCGATCGGAACGCACCGACAACGCATGCAAGGCGCGCGCGGCCACTTCCTTGCCGGTACCGGTTTCGCCGGTAATCAGTACCGGCAGTTCGACCGGCGCGTACTTGCGTACGCTGGCGATCACCGCGCAGGTAGCTTCGCTGTCGCCGGTGATACCGAGCGCGTCATGCTGCGACTGCAAGCGCAGCTCGCCACTGAGACGTCGCAGTGCGTCGAGCAGGCGCTCGACATCCAGCGGGTCGGTAAAGAAATCCATGCTCGCTTGAAGTATACGTTCGAACGGCGACTCCAGCGTCGGCATATCCGGCGACACCAGCGCCAGCCACGGCAGGCGAGGATGTTCTGCCATCAACCGCTCCATGGCCTGCACGGACTGCGCGCTCGTGTCGCGCAGATCCGCCAACGCCACCACGATGTCGCCATTACGACGTCCTACTCCGCCTTGCCCGTCGGCTTCGGCTACGCGGGTGATCCATCCCGCATTCGCCAGCTGTTGTCGTTCCTGTTCGGCTGGACGGCCGAACCAGACAACGCAGCGCTTGGCGTCATCCCCCATTGCAGCCATCGCTCCTCCCAAACCCAAATCGGGTCAAAAGTCGCGACCAGGTCGAGGCCCCCTTCCCTTCAACACCTGGCCGGTACGGCGCCGGTTATTAACCGGGTGCGACTGTTACTAAAGCGTGATATGCATCACACAATATACACCGGCGTGGATGACAGCTACTGGTCAAAACGGGGCATTGCACTCGAACGGAAGCCCGAATACGGGGGCGTTCGGTAGAACGAATGGCCTAGCGGCACGAGGGAGCTGAACGCCCCTCGTGCCCTGGCGCCCAGCGTTACCAAACGCCGGTGTTGGGCATCGACGCCCAGGGTTCCTGCGGCGGCAGATGCCCGTTCTGCAGCAACTCCACCGAAATCAGGTCCGGCGAGCGCACGAAAGCCATGTGGCCGTCGCGCGGTGGGCGGTTGATGGTGTAACCCATCGATTGAAGGTGTGCGCAGGTCTTGTAGATGTCCTCGACCTGGAACGCCAGGTGGCCGAAGTTGCGCGCGCTGCCATAGTCCTCTTGCGAGTCCCAGTTGTGCGTCAGTTCGATTTCCGCGTCCGGCGTTTCCGGCGCGGCCAGAAAGATCAGCGTGAACTTGCCGGCCGCGTTGTCCATGCGACGGTTTTCCTTCAAACCGAGGCCTTCACAGAAAAAGCGCAAGCTGGCATCGACGTCGCGGACGCGGATCATGGTGTGCAGGTACTTCATAAGAGGTCTTCTAGGCTTCCAGGAATAGGTCGGGCAAAAGAGGCTGCGTGGCATCGACGGCGTAGGCCGAGAAGTCATGAACGCCGTCTTCGCGCAATACCTCTTCGTCGATAAGGAAGTTGCCGGCGAAACCCTTCGCGCTTCGGCTCAGCACCGCATGTGCCGCATCGGCAACGATCTCGGGCTTGCGGCAGCGGTCGATGGCGACACCCGCAATCATGTTCAACGCATCGGTGGCGACGATCGTACGCGGCCACAAAGCGTTGACGGCGACACCCTGCGGACCGAACTCGCCAGCCAGACCCAGCGTGACGAAACTCATGCCCATCTTTGCCAGGGTGTAACCGGTATGCGGCGCCCACCATTTCGGATCGAGCGAAGGCGGCGGCGCGAGCGTGAGGATGTGCGGATTGTCCGAGCGGAGCAGATGCGGCAGGCAGGCCTGCGCGCAAAGGAAACTGCCGCGTGCGTTCACCTGCTGCATGAGGTCGAAGCGTTTCATCGGCGTATCCAGCGCACCGGCCAGCCAGATCGCACTGGCGTTGTTGACCAGGATGTCGATGCCACCGAACGCTTCCACCGTCGCCGCGACCGCGGCCTGTACTTCGGCTTCTTCGCGGATATCGCATTTGATCGGCAAGGCCTTGCCGCCCGCCGCGACGATCTGCTCAGCGGCGCTGTAGATGGTACCAGGCAGCTTCGGGTTCGCCACGCTGCTCTTGGCGGCAATGGCGATATTGGCACCGTCGCGCGCGGCACGTAGCGCTATCGCCAGCCCGATGCCACGTGATGCGCCAGTGATGAACAGGGTCTTGCCGGCCAATGAACTCATGCGCGCCTCGCCATAAAGAGAAGGCATGCAGTTTAGTCCTTCTGGAATCTCGGCAGGATGTCACGCAGTTCGGCCAGGCGGCGTACCGGATCGTTGAGCTCGAGCATGTGCTGCTGTTCGTCCGCATGCAACGGCAGCAACTCGGCCAGGCGAAAACCCACCCAGCCCGCATCGTCATAGGCGCTACGGGGCGCGTGCCGCCACTGCGGTGCCATGTTGTCGATCAGGCGTTCGAGGATAGTCGCCAGCAGCGCGAACTCGACCGGCACCGATACCTTGGGCTCCTCCGGCCACAGCTCGACTTCGCCACGCACCAGTCCATCGTCGCGGATGCGCGTACGGCGCGCGCGAAAGCGCTCGCCACCCTCGGTGACGATACCGAGCAGACCGTCTTCGCGATTATGAAAATCGGCGATGCGCGCCAGGGTGCCCACGGCCGCCGGGATCGCCGGCAAGCCCGCCTCCTGGCCCTCGAGAATCATGCAGACACCGAACGGGCTGCCGGTGCGGGCGCACTCGCGCACCATGTCCAGATAACGCCGCTCGAAAATGCGCAGCTGCAACTGTCCGCCCGGGTACAGCACGGTACCCAGCGGGAACAGCGGCAAGTCCAAGGTGGGCATGGAAGCGGCCATGGGCGCAGTGTACGGAATCAGCCCGACAATGCCTGCACGAAACGCCGCGGCGCCGCCTCGAAACCGCCGTTGGACATGAACACCACGTGGTCGCCCGGACGGGCCTGTGCCCGCAGCGCGGCGATCAGTGCATCGACCGTCGGCGCGGTGGCGCCGCGGCCATGCAAGGCGTCGGTGACACGTTGTGCGTCCCAGGGAAGTTCGGGGCGCTGCAGAAAGACCACGGCATCCGCGTCGGCCAGCGACGGCGCGAGCCCATCGGCATGCGCGCCCAGGCGCATGGAGTTCGAACGCGGCTCCAGCGCTACCAGAATCCGCGCCTTGCCGACATTCGCGCGCAGGCCGGCCAACGTGGTGGCGATCGCGGTGGGGTGATGCGCAAAGTCGTCGTACACACGCACGCCGTTGACGTCGCCCACCAGCTCCATCCGGCGCTTCGCGCTTTGGAACGTCGCGAAGAACGGCAGCAATGCCCGTGGGTCGGCGCCTGCCGCGTTGGCTGCCGCCAGGGCAGCCAGCGCGTTCATCACGCTGTGCTGGCCCAGCAAAGACCAATGCACCTCGCCAATCAATGCGTCGCCGCGATGCACGCGAAACGCGGAACCATCCGCTTCGATCAGCTCGGCGCGCCAGTCGCCGGCACCGATGCCGAAGGTTTCCACGGGCGTCCAGCAGCCCATCGTCAGGACTTCGGCAAGGTAATGGTCATGCGCGTTGACGATCAGGCGGCCGTTGCCGGGCACCGTGCGCACCAGATGGTGGAACTGGCGCTGGATCGCCGCCACGTCGGGGAAGATGTCGGCGTGGTCGTATTCGAGATTGTTGAGAATGGCGATGCGCGGGCGGTAGTGCACGAACTTAGAGCGCTTGTCGAAAAAGGCCGAGTCGTACTCGTCCGCCTCGATCACGAACGGCTTGCCCTGCCCCAGCCGCGCCGACACGTCGAAATTGCCGGGCACACCGCCAATCAGGAAACCCGGCGCCAGTCCGGCGCTTTCGAGCAAATGCGCCAGCAGGCTGGTGGTGGTGGTCTTGCCATGCGTGCCGGCCACCGCCAGCACTTCGCGACCGGTCAGTACGGTTTCGCCCAGCCACTGCGGGCCCGAGACGTAGCGCAACTGCTCGTCGAGCATGTATTCGATAGCGGGATTGCCGCGGGTCATCGCATTGCCGACGACAACCAGGTCAGGCGTCGGTTGCAGATGCGCCGCGCTGTAGCCCTGCATCAGCTCGATACCCAGCGATTCGAGCTGCGTGCTCATTGGCGGGTAGACGTTGGCATCGGAGCCTTCGACCTGCTCGCCCAGCTCGCGTGCCAGCGCGGCGACGCCGCCCATGAAGGTGCCGCAGATGCCCAGGATGTGCAGACGCATGCTCGACTCGTATCAACTTCAAAGAGGGAGGACGTCTGGACGTCCAAAACGATCGGGCCGCCTTGCGGCGGCCCGTGCAACGCTCAACCGTTGGCTGCGACCGAGTCGTTCGAAAGCGCGCTCCTGACGCGCGCAGTCACCTCGTCCAGATGGCCAACACCGTTGATCACCTGCAGCTTGCCGCGACGATCGAAGAAATCGGCCACTGGGGCGGTTTCCTTCGCGTAGACCTGGAGACGGTCACGCACCACCTCCGGGTTGTCGTCCTTGCGGTGCTCGGCTTCGAAACGAATCTTGACGCGATCGATGATCGCCTCGCTCGGCACATCGAGCTTGACGACGGCGTCCAGCGGCTGGCCGATCTTGGCCAGCAGATGATCCAGCGCATCGGCCTGCGCGAGGTTGCGCGGATAGCCATCGAGGATAAAGCCATTCTTGACGTCGTCCTGCGACAGACGCTCTTCGAGCATGGCCAGCAGGATGTCGTCGGAAACGAGTTTGCCGGCGTCCATCACCGCCTTGGCCTTGAGGCCTGTCGGCGTGCCGGCCGCTACCGCCGCGCGCAACATGTCGCCGGTCGAAATGTGCGGTACGCCGAGTTCAACCTTCAGCCGGGCGGCCTGGGTACCTTTGCCCGAGCCGGGCGGGCCGAGTAGGACGAGTCGCATAGTGCTCCACGAGATCCATAGACGCGCGCATCGCGCACGCGGGTGGAATAGAAAGAAAACCAGCGGTCACGTTAACTTCTGCAACCGGTAACGTCAAACGGATAGTGGCCGCGTTTTTTGCCAACTAGTTGTTGTAAAAGACTTAGCTAGCCCGACCCCATTCGCCAAGCAGGAGCCCAGCCCCATGAAGTCATCCCCCCGATCCCCCACCGGCCGCCTTCTCTACGCCCAGTCGGGCGGGGTCACCTCGGTGATCAATGCCAGCGCGGCCGGCGTGATCGAAACGGCCCGTGCGCATGGCGTAAAGGTTTTCGCAGCACATAACGGCATCCTGGGTGCCTTGCGCGAAGAGCTGATCGACACGTCCAAGGAGTCCAAGGCGAGCATCACCGCGCTGCGCCACACCCCGGGCGGGGCGTTCGGCTCCTGCCGCTACAAGCTGAAATCGCTGGAAACCCACCGGGCCGAGTACGAGCGCCTGATCGACGTACTGCGCGCCCATGACATCCGCTGGTTCCTCTATAACGGCGGCAACGATTCGGCCGATACCGCACTGAAAATTTCCCAGCTCGGCAAGGCGATGGGCTACGACATCCGCTGTATCGGCGTGCCCAAGACGGTGGACAACGACCTGGCCGTGACCGATTGCTGCCCGGGTTTCGGCTCGGTGGCCAAGTACACCGCCGTCTCGACGCTGGAAGCCAGCCTGGACGTCGCCTCCATGGCCGACACCTCGACCAAGGTGTTCATTCTGGAGGTGATGGGCCGCCACGCCGGCTGGATCGCCGCCGCCGCGGGCTTGGCCGGCGAGGGCGCCGATGCGCCGCCCCATGTCATCCTGTTTCCGGAAAACGTGTTCGACGAAACCGCCTTCCTTGCCAAGGTAAAGGCGACGGTGGAACGGGTCGGCTGGTGCACCGTGGTTGCGTCCGAAGGGATCCGCAATGCGGCAGGCCAGTTCCTGGCCGAAGCCGGCACGCGCGATGCCTTCGGGCATGCTCAACTCGGTGGTGTCGCACCGGTACTCGCCAGCCTGGTGAAAGAAAAGCTCGGCTACAAATACCACTGGGCGCTGCCCGATTACCTGCAGCGCTCGGCGCGTCATCTCGCGTCGAAGACGGATGCCGAACAGGCCTATGCGGTGGGCAAGGCTGCCGTGGAATACGCGTTGGCCGGCCAGAACGCGGTGATGCCGGTGATCGTGCGCACCAGTGACGCGCCCTACCGTTGGAAGATCGAGCCGGCGCCGCTGAGCAAGGTGGCCAATCACGAAAAGAAGATGCCCAAAGGCTTTATCACGCGCGACGGTTTCGGCATTACCGCGGCCGCGCGGCGTTACCTCTCGCCGCTCATTCAGGGCGAAATGCCACCGCCATACGGCAAGGACGGCTTGCCGCGCTATGCGACGCTGCGCAACCAATTGATCGAGAAGAAACTGCCTGCGTTTGCTATCTGAGGTTATTGAGGTTGGCGCATGCATGACCTCGCTCCGCCAGGAGCGAGGTCCCCTGAAACGATTACATGACCGAAAGCCAAACCGCCAAGGCGGGCCCCCGAATCATTGCGCGCTGCGTTCAGGCGCACGTTTCTACGATGACCCTGCCTGTCGCCAACCTTTCGCGGCGACGTTCAGGAGACACCCATGAAGACCGTCCAGCGCCTGCTTCTTGCTGTTGCCATGCTGTTTGCCGCAGGTGCCGCCGTGGCGGGACCTGACGATCATCACGATCATGACCGGGGCCGGCATGGCTACGATCGCCATGATGGCTATCGCGGCGACCATCGCGGCTATGACCGTGGCGACCGCCGCGGTTACGACCACGGCTACGGCTATCGCGATCACGGCTATTACCGCCCGGCACCGCGCTACTACGGTCGCCCCGGCCCGTACTACGGCCACGGTCGTTGGGCACGCGGCCATTATTATGGCGGCCCGCGCTACTACGTAGACAATTGGGACTACTACCATCTGCGCCGCCCGCCCTATGGCTATCGCTGGGTGCGCTCCGACAGCGATTTTCTTCTCGTTGCCGTAGCCACGGGCGTCATTCTCGACATGGCTATACGCTAGACGCGGACAGGTTTCATGTCACAGGAAAACGGCGCGGATCGCGCCGTTTTCTTTCGGCTCGGTCTGGTGTACACAAGCTTCATCACGGAAGTTTCAAGTTCAAGGAAGCGAACCATGCGCAAGTGTGCGTTTCTTATCGCGCTGCTACCGATGCTGGCCAATGCCATACCGGTTACGCTGCAAAACGCACAATGGAAGATACAGATCGAGCCGACCACGCTGGCTATCGACGTCGCGCCCGCAAATCAGCGCAGCATGCGCGTGTCGCAAGGCGTCGAAAAGCACGATGTCAACGCACTCGCCTCCGATGACGCGCACGCCCAATGGCAATGGGATAAGGGAACCTATCGGTTCTCGGTCGCCCTCTCGGGTCGCGATCTCACTTTCACGATCAAGGCGCGCGCAGCAGGTGAGCTGACATTCCTCCGGCAACCGGGGGACGCATTTGGTCGCGGCCTGATACTGCCGCTTGCCGAGGGTCATTACGTGCCCGCAAATGATCCGTTGTGGCGAGTCTTTCTACTTGAACAAATGAGCGACTTCGACAGCAGCGAAGCGCTTAGCCTGCCCTTATGGGGCATGGACTACCGAGCATTTTCGCTGCACTGGCTGTTGCTCGAACCCTTCGGCAATCGCATGCAGTGGCAGGACGAACATGGCGCACTCGGACTCGATGCCAGCCATCGCTTCAGCCGGCTCGATTCCGGGCGTCCGCTGGTCTTCATGCTGCATCTTGGCGACAGCTTGCTGGACGGCGCGCAACGCTATCGGCAATGGCTGCAGGACCAGGGCAGGTTCGAATCGATGGCCGCGAAGATCGCCGCCACCCCGGATACAAAGAAACTTCTGGGCGCCAGCCATATCTATCTGTGGAGCGGCGGCCTGCTTGCCGTCAAGGATGTGGCCGATTGGGAGGCGCTGCGGCATACGCTGTCGGGCCAGGACAAGCTTGCCAACGTGCTGCTGAAACACTTCGACAAAGAAGCGCGCTCGACGCTCACCGGCCCGCTCGACGGCTATCGCAAGAACGTGCTTGTACGGGCATTGAACGACGCCCTGCTGGCACAGGCGCGCTCGGCCTGGCAGACCGGACGGCCCGATGCGACGCAGCTGGCCACGCGCTATGGCCCATTGCGTGACGAGGTAGCGGCAGCTTTTGGGCATGTCTTGACGGACGACCCGGCACAATGGGGAGACGGGCTTTCGATAGCGACGATGAAGCAGCTGCATGCCGCCGGGCTGTCCCGGCTATGGATTGGCCTGGGTGAGGGCTGGGAACCGGGCTTGTGGCACCCTGAGGCGGTCCGGGCCAGCGTCGATGCAGGCTATCTGGTGGCGCCGTACGACTCTTACGAAACCGCGCTCAAGTCCGACAGCAATCCTGATTGGGCGACAGCGCACTTGAGTAACGATGCCTATATACGATGTGGAATCATCCGCGAGGATGGCAGCGCAAGGTCTGGATTTCTCGGCCAAGGGCGCTACACCGACACTCGCTGCATCACACCCGAACTCAAACGACGAGTAGTGGCCATCAAGGAGCGTGCCGGCTTCAACAGCTGGTTCCTCGATGCCTATGCAACCGGCATGGTGTTCGAGAGCTATCGCCCCGGCGCCACGCTGAGCCTCGCGCAACACGCGCGCGACAATGTCGATGCGATGGCCTGGATTGCCCGGCAGATGCACTTGCCCGTCGGCTCCGAGGGAGGCAATGCCACCACCGCGGGCGGCCTGGCGTTCGCTCACGGCATGCAAACGCCTGTGATCGGCTGGAGCGATCCGGATGTCGGGCAAAGCCAGAAGAAAAACCCGAACTCGCGTTATTTCATGGGCTCTTATTATCCGCCCGAACAACCGACTGTCTTCTTCAAGACAGTGCCCACCAAACCGCTCTATCAACACATTCACTTCGCGCCGCAGACCCGCTTGCCCCTTTACCAGGCTGTATTTCACGATTCGATCATCACCACGCACCACTGGCATACCGACAATCTCAAGCTGGGTAACGTAAGGCGCGAGAACGAACTGGCCCAGTTGCTCTACAACGTCCCGCCGCTGTACCACCTGAGCGCCGGTACGCTGAAACAGCGATTGCCGCTGATCCGGCGCATGGATACGTTTTTCCGTCCATTGCATCAACGCCTCGCTACCCAGGCCCTGACCAAGTTTCGCTGGCTTTCCGACGACCGCCTGCTGCAGGAAACCCGTTTTGCCGACGGCAGCTTCCTGCGCGCGAATTTCTCCGCAACCGAACGCAAGGTCGGCAACATGCGTATCTCGCCGTACACCGTTGTCGCCACCGACAACCAGGGTGGCGTGTCCGATTACCGCGCGAACGATCCGGTCAATTGATCGCCCGATAGTGCCGCGCGTTGCGGCGCACAACACTTTGCGAGCTAACGTCTGCCTATACTCCGTGTAACCGCCCCAGCCGGGGCGGTTCACAACACGAGTGGGAGGCTCCGATGCTGCAGCAGTATGGCTTGTGGATCGTGCTGGCGTGTGCGGTAGTAGCGATTCTGTATGGCGCGCTCTCGGTGCGCTGGATTCTGGCCCAATCGCCAGGTAACGAGCGCATGCAGGAGATCGCGGCAGCGATCCAGGAAGGAGCCCGCGCTTACCTCAATCGCCAGTACGCCACGATCGGCGGCGTCGGTGTGGTGTTGTTCCTGGTGATCGGTTTTGCGCTGGACTGGGGCACGGCGATCGGTTTTGCGGTCGGCGCGATTCTTTCCGGCGCCACCGGTTATATCGGTATGAATGTTTCAGTGCGCGCCAACGTGCGTACCGCTGAAGCTGCCCGCTCCGGTCTGGCTGCCGCGCTGAAGGTGGCCTTTCGAGGCGGTGCGATTACCGGCATGCTCGTGGTCGGCCTGGGCTTGCTTGGCGTCGCCGGTTACTACGGCATCCTGCGTCATATGGGCTATGAAGGCATGCGTGCGTTGCATGCACTGGTTGGCTTGGCCTTCGGCGCCTCGCTAATCTCGATCTTTGCGCGTCTTGGCGGCGGCATCTTCACCAAAGGTGCGGACGTCGGCGCGGACCTGGTCGGCAAGGTCGAAGCCGGCATCCCGGAAGACGATCCGCGCAACCCGGCGGTGATCGCCGATAACGTGGGCGACAACGTCGGCGACTGCGCCGGCATGGCCGCCGACCTGTTCGAAACCTATGCGGTCACGCTGATTGCCACCATGCTGCTGGGCGGCGTGCTGGCCGAGCAGACCGGCGAATGGGGCGTGATGTATCCGCTGCTGCTGGGCGGCGCCTCGATCATCGCTTCGGTGATCGGCACTTTCTTCGTCAAGGCGCGCGGCCCGAAGATCATGAACGCGCTGTATGCCGGCGTCGCGGTCTCGGCGATCCTCGCCGCCATCGCGTTCTGGCCGATCACCAGCCAGTTGATGGGTGCCTCTTCCTACGGTGTCGGCCATCTCTACGGTTGCGCACTGATCGGACTTGCGTTGACCGGCGCGATGGTGGTGATTACCGAGTACTACACCGCTACCGAATACGGTCCGGTGCAGCACGTGGCGAAATCATCCACGACCGGCCACGCGACCAACATCATTGCCGGCCTGGGCGTGTCGATGAAGTCGACCGCGCTGCCGGTACTGGCCGTGTGCGCCGCGATCTGGGGTTCGTTTGCGCTGTGCGGGCTTTACGGCATCGCCATCGCAGCCACGGCCATGCTCAGCATGACCGGCATGGTGGTGGCGCTGGACGCTTACGGCCCGATCACCGACAACGCCGGCGGCATTGCCGAGATGGCCGAACTGCCGCCGGAAGTTCGTGGCGTCACCGACCCGCTCGATGCGGTCGGTAACACCACCAAGGCGGTCACCAAGGGTTATGCGATCGGTTCGGCCGGCCTGGCTGCGCTGGTGTTGTTTGCCGACTACACGCATAACCTGACCCAGCACCTGAATCTCCCTGAGGTCCGCTTCGACCTGTCCAATCACTACGTGATCATCGGCCTGCTGATCGGCGGCCTGATTCCGTATCTGTTCGGCGCCATGGCGATGGAAGCGGTGGGTCGCGCGGCAGGCTCGGTGGTGGAAGAAGTACGCCGCCAGTTCCGCGAGATCAGCGGCATCATGGAAGGCACGACCAAGCCCGACTACTCGCGTGCGGTCGACATGCTTACCCGCTCGGCGATCAAGGAAATGCTGGTGCCTTCGCTGCTGCCCGTGCTGGTTCCGGTGGTGGTGGTATTCGGCTTCAAATGGCTCGGCGGTGCCGAAGCCGGCGCGCAGGCGCTGGGCGGCGTGCTGATCGGCACGATCGTCACCGGCCTGTTCGTAGCCATTTCGATGACTACCGGCGGCGGCGCCTGGGATAACGCCAAAAAATACATCGAAGACGGTCATCACGGCGGCAAGGGTTCGGATGCGCACAAGGCCGCCGTCACGGGTGACACCGTGGGCGATCCGTACAAGGACACCGCTGGTCCGGCGGTCAATCCGCTGATCAAGATCATCAATATCGTGGCGCTGCTGCTGATTCCGCTGCTCTGAGCCACTACGGAAACGTGACCTGAGAAGCCCCGGTTCGCCGGGGCTTTTTCTTTTACGCGCTTGGGACATAATGCGGCCGCGCCAAAGGAGATTCCGGCGCGAACGACCCCGCAGCGTCGCTGCGCGGAGGCAAGGATGCCGGCAATGCACGTCATGCCTGGCTTTCAGGTTTCTTATGCATTGTTGAGGCGTTTCTCATGTTCAAGACGATTCGTGAATGGTTGCAGTTGCAGGTGGCCATGTCCGACCGCGCGGAAGTCTCCGAGTCGATCGACAGCGAAGGTGAGCTGCGCGGCAGTTATCTGTTCATGTGCACGATGGCCTCGGGCATCGCCACCATCGGCCTGCTGTGCAATTCGGTGTCGGTAATCATTGGCGCGATGCTGGTGTCCCCGTTGATGGGCCCGATCGTGCGGCTTGGCCTGGGCATCGCCACGCTCGATCTCAACCGGGTATTCCGCTCACTCGGCACCTTGCTGGCGGGCATGAGCCTGGCGCTCGGCGTCGCCATCCTGATCGTTTGGCTGTCGCCGCTACGCACGCCCACGCCGGAAATTCTGGCGCGCACCACGCCGAATCTGTTCGATATGATCGCCGCCACGCTGTCGGGCCTCGCTGGCGGTTACGCGATGATCCGCAACCGCGGCGGCACGATCGTGGGCGTGGCGATCGCGACCGCACTGATGCCACCGATGGCAACGGTGGGCTTCGGTATCGCAGTGGCCCAGTGGGGGATTTCCAAAGGCGCGTTGCTGCTGTTTACCACCAACCTGGCAACGATCGCCTTGAGTACCACCCTCATGTGCACCTGGTACGGCTTCAGCGGTCGCGCCACACGGCACGCGGTGGCCTGGCAGATCGTGGTGGGCTTTGCGGTGCTGCTGCCTTTGGGCTGGCCGCTGGCACATGCTCTGGGCGATATCGCACAACAGACGCGTTTGCTCGGTACCGTGCGCAGCACCTTGACCAGCACCCTGTCGAATCAATCGGTGCGTGTGCTGGACATGCAGCTCGACGACAGCCGCAAGGTGCTCGATGTGACGTTCGCGGCACAGCATTACGGGATGGACGAAGACACGGCACTGCATCAAGCGCTCAAGTCGGCACTGCCCAGCGGGCTGACCTTGCGTTTGAATCCGATGATCACTTCCGATCCGACGCAGACCGAACTGGGACGTTCCGCCTTGAGCGCCAACATTCCAGGTGCATCGATACCTGCAACCGTCGCCACACTGGATGACGAAACCAGCGTCGTCATCAAGCACTTCCCGCTGCCACTGTTGAGTTCGGGCAGCAACGCGCAGACAAAGACGCTCACGCTGATGCTGGCGCCCACATCGGCGGCGTCCAACGCGACATTGCGGCAGATGGAAGATCAGCTCGGAACGCAATTGCCGGGCTGGACGATCCAGATCGTGCCGCCGCCGCGCCCCTTACCGCCTGTGCTGTTCGAGCGTGGCTCTGCTCAGATCGGACCGGCGCAACAGGCCGCCCTGGAAAATACCATCTGGGCCTTGCAGCGCTGGGGTGTACATGATGTCGCCGTGGAAGGACGCGCAAGCACCGATGGGCACGGCCCGGCCGATCTGGCCGAACAGCGTGCGGCGCAAGTTCGTCAATCGCTCGAAGCCGCCGGTCTGCATGTCGTCACTGGCGCGAGTTATCCCTTGCCCGACCAGCAGCGTCGCGAAGCCGAGGAAGGTGTCGATCCGTTTCGGAGTGTTTTTGTTTATGTGGTGGATCCTGGGGCGGATTGATCCAAATCTCGAAAAGCCTCCTGCGTTTGTAGGAGCGGCTTCAGCTGAAAGGGAGCTCGAATTGCCTTGGGCTCCCCTATTCGTCATCCCGGCGAAGGCCGGGATCTATTCCTCAGCGCAGATGCTTGCCACACGTTGTCTGACAAGTGGAGGTCGAGGAATGGATCCCGGCCTTCGCCGGGATGACGAATAGGAAAGGTTTTTTAGAGTTTCCCTGAGGTCGCCCCCTCCAAATGACAGCCGCCGGATAAACCTCTCAGCGTCAAAACCGCACCTGTCCATGGCATGCTCCGTCACTTGGCCGCCGGATGGCCATCGTCGCAAGTCGGTCAGGGAGGCCGCATGCCGCACAGTCCGTTGTTTCTGCAGCTCATCGTCATCATCGGCGTCGCACGTCTTTGCGGCCTGCTGCTGCGCTATGTGGGTCAGCCTCCGATCATCGGCGAGATGACGGCGGGCTTTCTGCTTGGGCCGATCGTTTTCGGCGCATGGTTCCCGGACATCCATGCCTATCTATTCGCCCCTGCCGCGTTGCCTGGGCTGACATCGCTATCGACGCTCGGCCTGGTGCTTTTCATGTTTATCGTCGGCGCGGAGCTGCGTGCACCGAACGGCATCGGCCAGCAGATTCGTTCGGCGGGCATGGTGGGTGCGCTGAGCCTGTTGCTGCCTTTTGCGTTGGGCATCGGCATCTCGCCGCTGCTGTATTCGCTGGCACCGCAAGGTGTCGCGTTCTGGCCATTCGCGCTGTTCATGGCCGTAGCCATGTCGATCACCGCCTTTCCGGTGTTGGCGCGCATCCTCAAGGACCGTGGACTGACCCAGACACCGCTCGGGCAACTCGCGCTGAGCAGCGCGGCGATGGCCGATGTGTTCGCGTGGATCATGCTGGCCCTGGTGGTCGCCATGCTTGGCACGCATACGGGATACACAGGGTTCTTCAAGACCGTACTTGGCCTGATCGTGTTCAGCGCCGTCGTTTTCCTGATGCTGCGCCCGCTCTACGCGTGGCTGCTGCGTACGCGGGCGCCGGAAGGCCAGGTTTCGGTGACCGTGCTGGCGGCGATCCTGATCGGGGTTTTCAGCTGCGCGGCGGTGACCCAGTGGCTCGGCCTGCATGAAGTCTTCGGCGCCTTCCTGTTCGGTGCCTGCCTGCCCCGCGACGACCGGCTGCTCAAGGCGATGGTGCAACGTCTGGAATACGTGTCCGTCGCGGCACTGATGCCGATCTTTTTCGCGCTTGCCGGCTTGAACACCACCGGCGATGCCTTCGTCGGGGCCGGTCTGGGTGCGCTGGCGATCATTCTGCTCGCCGGCATTGCGGGCAAGATGCTGGGCGGGGCTGCCGGCGCGCGGCTGGCAGGGTTCGGGTGGCGCGACAGTTTTGCCACCGGTTCGCTGATGAATGCCCGCGGCCTGATGGAGCTGATCGTCATGAAAGTGGGCCTGGACGCCGGCGTGATCGCGCCCCCGCTTTTCACGATGCTGCTGATCATGGCCCTGGTGACGACGTTCATGACCAGCCCGCTGATCCGCCTGTTCGCCGGCCCTGCCGCGCAGCCGGCGCCGGCACACCCAAGGCCTCTTGAGCGCGGCCCCCACTGAAAGATTGGGCTTGATCGGGGCGGGAGTGCCTTTATACATATGACGACCCGCTCGAAGCCTGATCCAATCAGGGCTTGATCCAGACAAGACTGATTCAGACAAGAGCGGGCGGGCCGGTTGGCACGCTTGGGTTTTCGCACCATGGAGGACAGCCGTGAATAAGCGCGCCATCGCGTTTTTGGTCACCACGATCGTTGCAGGCATGAGTCAAGCAAGCACACCACCCCAACCCGCCGCACACCCCGCGTCGGCCAACGCCGCATCGCCGGATGCGAACCTGTGGCTGGAAGATATCGACGGCGCCAAGCAGTTGGACTGGGTCCATCAGCAAAACGCCAAGACCGTCGACACGTATGCGCAGACACCCGAGTTCAAGCAGCTCGATGCGCGCCTGCTGGAGGTGCTCGATTCGAACGAGCGCATTCCGATGGTCAACAAGATCGGCGACGCCTTCTACAACCTCTGGCGCGACAAGGAACATCCGAAAGGCCTGTTCCGTCGCACGTCGCTGGCTGAATACCGCAAGGCGCAGCCGACCTGGGAAACCGTGATCGACCTGGACGCGCTGTCCAAGGCCGAAAACGAAAACTGGGTATGGCATGGCGCGCAATGTCTGAAGCCGGACTATCGCCGCTGCCTGGTCTCGCTGTCGCGCGGCGGCGCCGATGCCGACGTCGTGCGTGAGTTCGATCTCACCACCAAGCAGTTCGTCAAGGACGGCTTTGTCCTGCCGGAGGCCAAGAGCAACGTGGCCTGGATCGACGACGACCACATCTACGTCGGTACCGACTTCGGCACCGGCTCGATGACGACATCGAGTTATCCGCGCATCGTCAAGGAATGGAAGCGCGGCACCCCGCTGTCCAGCGCCACCACCGTGTACGAAGGCAAGCACGAGGATATGGCGGTCGGCGCGTATCGCGACAACACGCCCGGCTTCCAACGCGACTTCGTCACCCGCCAGCTCGCCTTCTACGACAGCGAAACCTATCTGCGCGGCAAGGACGGCAAGCTCACCAAGATCGACGTACCCAACGACGCCAACACGTCGACAGAACGCGAATGGCTGCTGATCGAACCGCGTAGCGACTGGAACGTCGGCGGCAAGACCTATAAATCGGGCTCGCTGCTGGCCGCCAAGTTCGACGACTACATGGCCGGCAAGCGCGAGATCACCGTGCTGTTCGAGCCCACCGACACCACCGCACTCGACGGCTATTCGTGGACGCGCCATCACCTGATCCTCAACGTGATGGACAACGTGGTGAACCGGATCGAGGTGCTGACGCCACAAGAAGGAGCGTGGAAGCGCGAGAGCCTGGGCGGTGCGCCGAAGCTGTCGACGATCGCTGCAGGCGGTATCGACGACGACACCAGCGATGATTATTTCCTGACTGTCAGCGGCTTCCTGCAGCCGACGACGCTGTATTACGGCGTGGTCGGACAGGGCGAGCCGACGGTACTGAAGAACAGCCCGAGCTTCTTCGACGCATCGAAGTTCGAGGTCAGCCAGCATTTCGCCACCTCCAAAGACGGCACCCGCGTGCCTTATTTCGAGATCGCGCCGAAGAACCTGGCCGCCAACGGCAAGAACCCGACACTCCTCTATGGCTACGGCGGCTTCGAAATCTCGCTGCAGCCCGCTTACAGCGGCGGTGTGGGTCGCGCATGGCTGGAAAAGGGCGGCGTCTATGTCATCGCCAATATCCGCGGCGGCGGCGAATACGGTCCGCGCTGGCACAAGGCGGCCCTGAAGGCCAACCGACTGCGCGCGTATGAAGACTTTGCCGCGGTGGCACAGGATCTGATCGACCGCAAGATCACCTCGCCGCAGCACCTGGGCACGATGGGCGGCAGCAACGGCGGCCTGCTGATGGGCAATATGCTCACCCTGTATCCGCAGTTGTTTGGCGCGGTGGTGAGCCAGGTCGCCCTGCTCGACATGCAGCGCTATACCCATCTGTCGGCCGGCGCCTCGTGGATGGCCGAGTACGGCGATCCGGACAAGCCGAACGAATGGGCCTGGATCAAGACCTTCTCGCCGTACTACAACGCCAAGCCGGACCAGAAATACCCGCCCGTGCTGTTCACCGCCTCCACGCGCGACGACCGCGTCGGCCCGGTGCATGCGCGCAAGATGTACGCCAAGCTCGAATCGATGGGCTACGACGCAAGCTTCTACGAGAACGTCGAGGGCGGCCATGGTGCGGCGGCGGACAACAAACAATCGGCCTTTATGAACGCGCTGGGGTACACCTATCTCTGGGAGCACGTAAAGTAGACGTCCCTTACGACACGTTTGGTCGCGCACCTCCCCGGGTGCGCGACCATCTCATACAGAGCGAATGAAAAGCTTTCACAAAGTCCGCCCCGAATTGCGCGAATGGATCCTCGCTACCGCCCGCGCCGGGCATGGCGTGCCCGAGGTACTACGCCTGCTCAAGGAAGCCGGCTACGACGCCGCGCAAAGCCGGCGTGCCGTCTCCGAAGTGCTGGATATCCCTTTGACCTCGCTCAACGCGGTCGCGCCGCGCCCAAGCGGCCGGCGCCCGAAGCACCCCGAAGCGCCCCAGGTCCTGGTCGACGATCAGCCCATTCGCGTCACCATCAGCGTCGAGGCACCCGCCCTGCGCGTTCTCGACGGCCTGCTTTCGACGGAGGAATGCGAGGCTTTGATCGATGCGGCACGCCCCCGCCTGAATCGCGCGATGACCGTGGACAACCAGGGCAAGCAACAGGTCGACGCAGCACGCACCAGCCGGGGCATGTTCTTTTCGCTCGGCGAAACGCCGCTGATCGCCACACTCGAAGCCCGCCTGGCCAAGCTGCTGGACATGCCGGTGGAATTTGGCGAGGGCCTGCAGGTACTGCACTACCTCCCCGGCCAGGAATACGAAGCGCATCACGACTGGTTCGACCCTTCGCAACCGGGCTATTCGACCATCACCGCCAAGGGCGGCCAGCGCGTCGCCAGCGTGGTGATGTATCTGAACACCCCCGAGGAAGGTGGCGGCACGGGCTTTCCCGCGGTCGGCCTGACCGTGACCGCCCAGCGCGGCTCGGCCGTCTACTTCGCCTATGAGACCGGCGAGCAGGCTTCGCTGCATGCCGGGCTGCCGGTGACGCGGGGGGAGAAGTGGATTGCCACAAAATGGCTGCGGGAGAGGCCTTTCAGGCCCTAGAAGTGAGTGGAGAGGAGTGAGGAGTGAGAGATACGAGCACAAACTTGAGCTGACTCGTCTCTTACTCCTCACTTCTCTTCACTCACTCCCATGCTGCAGCGCAGCGGCCTTTCCCGTATCCTTTCGGGTTTCCCCTTTCCCCTCCAAGGATCATCTCCCATGGGTCTGCACCTCGTCTCCGCCGGCCGTGACGTGCCGAACGAAATCAACGTCATTATCGAAATCCCCAAGGATGCCGAGCCGGTCAAATACGAAGTGGAGAAGGAAAGCGGCGCGATCTTCGTCGATCGCATCCTTTCGACCCCGATGCGCTATCCCTGCAACTACGGCTATGTGCCGGGCACGCTGGGCGGCGACGGCGATCCGCTGGACGCGCTGGTGATCCTGCCGCTGCCGCTGGTGCCGGGCTCGGTGATCCGTTGCCATCCGGTCGGCATGCTCAAGATGACCGACGAAGCGGGCGCGGACGAGAAGCTGGTGGTGGTGCCGGTCGAGAAGATTTTCGCCGGTTATGCGCACATCAAGGACATCAAGGCGGTCTCCGGCCATTGGCTGGAGCGCATCGGCCACTTCTTCGAGCACTACAAGGACCTGGAGAAGGGCAAGTGGGTCAAGATCGATGGCTGGGTCGGCGCCGAAGAGGCCAAGGCCGAGATCGAGGCCGGCATGAAGCGTTACCAGGCGGACAAGAAGTAATCAGCCCTGTCCTGCATAAAAAACGGCGCCCTCAGGCGCCGTTTTCATATCCGGCACGGCCCCGGCTACTCACCGCTGCTGACCTGCCCGTCGGCCTGGCTGACCGCTACCGGAGCGGTACCCGGTGCTTCGTTCCAGCACCACATCAGCAGGCACAGCCCCAGCACCAGGGCTGAAATCACCGTCAGAACGCCACGCAACCAGCGGTGGCTGGGGCGTATCGGCTGGCTTGATTCGGGCATGGCAGCGGCTCCATGGACACGGTATGCCATGGATAACGCCTCGATACCCGAATTGGAGGACACGCGGGCAACATCCATTGGCAACTGGCCAACTCAATCTGGCCCAATCTAATGATGGGTCGAGGACGACGCCCGGCGATCCTTGGCCGGCTTGGCCGGCTCGCCCTTGCGACCGAGCTGGTCCAGCAGAGTGGAGAGATCCTCGGCGTGCTCTTCCTCGTTCGCCAGGATGTCTTCCATCATGCGGCGCGTGGTCGGATCGTCGTTGCCCAGGTACTGGATGATCTCGCGATAGCTATCGATCGCGATGCGCTCGGCTACCAGATCCTCCTTGAGCATATCGGCCACATCCTCGCCCTCGGCGTAATCGGAATGACTGCGGCTGAGCAGGCCTTCGGGGTTGAGGTTGGGCGTGCCGTCGAGCTGGGTGATGCGTTGGGCGATGCGGTCGGCGTGGCCCTGCTCCTCGGTGGCGTGCTCCAGGAACTCCGCCGCCACGCTCTTGGCGTGAATGCCCTTGGCCATGTAGTAGTGATACTTGTAGCGCAAGACACAGACGATCTCGGTCGCCAGGGCTTCGTTCAATATCTTGATCACCGTGTCGCGGTCGGCGCTGTAGCCATCGGTGATGGCGCCCTTGTCGATGTGCGCGCGGGCACGTTTGCGAATGGTCTCGATATCGCTGAGAAACGGCTTCTTGGCGGCCATACCTGCCTCCTCGTGACGAGTGGATGGGATCGGTGACGAAATCACCGCGCAACGATGCCCATCCTGGATTCACGCCCGCGAAGCACAAGTGAAAATGCCGCGCGTTTTGCAACGCGCGGCATGTTTCGGTTCATCGACTCACCGCTTTACGCCTTGCGATAGACCTCGGCGCCTTGCGAGCGAAATTCAGCTGCTTTTTCGGCCATGCCTTCGTCCAGCGCCACGATCTCGTCTACGCCATGTTCGGCGGCGTAGTCGCGCACGTCCTGGGTGATCTTCATCGAGCAGAACTTCGGCCCACACATCGAGCAGAAATGCGCCGACTTGTGTGCGTCCTTGGGCAAGGTCTCGTCGTGGAATTCCTTGGCCTTTTCCGGATCGAGACCGAGATTGAACTGGTCGTCCCAACGGAATTCGAAACGCGCCTTGCTGAGTGCGTTATCGCGTACCTGCGCACCCGGATGGCCCTTGGCCAGATCGGCCGCATGCGCGGCAATCTTGTACGCGATGATGCCGTCGCGCACGTCCTGCTTGTTCGGCAGACCGAGATGTTCCTTCGGCGTCACGTAGCAGAGCATCGCGGTACCGAACCAGCCGATCATCGCCGCGCCGATGGCGGACGTGATGTGGTCGTAACCCGGTGCGATATCGGTGGTCAACGGCCCCAACGTGTAGAACGGCGCCTCGTGGCACTTCTCCAGCTGGCGCTCCATGTTCTCCTTGATCAACTGCATCGGCACGTGGCCGGGGCCTTCGATCATCACCTGCACGTCGTGCTTCCAGGCGATCTGGGTGAGTTCGCCGAGCGTGTCGAGTTCGCCGAACTGCGCCGCGTCATTGGCGTCGGCCACGCAACCCGGACGCAGGCCATCGCCGAGACTGAAGGAGACGTCGTACGCCTTCATGATCTCGCAGATGTCTTCGAAGTGCGTGTAGAGGAAATTTTCCTTGTGATGCGCCAGGCACCACTTGGCCATGATCGAACCGCCACGCGACACGATGCCGGTAACGCGCTTGGCGGTCAGCGGCACGAAGCGCAGCAGCACGCCCGCATGGATGGTGAAGTAATCCACGCCCTGCTCGGCCTGTTCGATCAGCGTGTCGCGGAACAACTCCCAGGTCAGGTCCTCGGCCACGCCGCCGACCTTTTCAAGCGCCTGGTAGATCGGCACGGTGCCGATCGGCACCGGCGAATTGCGGATAATCCACTCGCGCGTCTCGTGGATGTTCTTGCCAGTGGAAAGATCCATCACCGTATCGCCGCCCCAGCGGATCGACCACACCAGCTTTTCCACTTCCTCGGCGATGCTCGAGGACACGGCGCTGTTGCCGATGTTGGCATTGATCTTGGTGAGGAAATTACGGCCGATGATCATCGGCTCGCTTTCCGGGTGATTGATGTTGGCCGGAATGATCGCGCGCCCGCGCGCCACTTCGTCGCGCACGAATTCGGGCGTAATCAGTTTCGGCAGCGAAGCGCCGAAGGCCTGACCCGGATGCTGGTTGCGCAAGGCGCTTTGCGCCAACGCCTCGATCCGCTGGTTCTCGCGGATCGCGATGTATTCCATCTCCGGCGTGATGATGCCCTTGCGCGCGTAATGCATCTGCGTGACGTTCGCGCCGGCCTTGGCGCGCAGCGGCGCGCGCGTACCGGTGAAGCGCAGCGGCGCCAGCTTGGGATCGTTCGCACGCTGGCGGCCGAAGCTGGAAGTCAGGTCGCCAAGCTGCTCGACGTCGCCACGCTCGGCGATCCAGGCCGCACGCAATTCGGGCAGGCCGGCGGCCAGATCGACCCGATAGTCCGGATCGGTGTACGGGCCGGAGGTGTCGTAGACGGTGATCGGCGGATTCGTTTCGCCGCCGAACAGCGTCGGCGTCTGCGCCTGTTCGATTTCACGCATCGGCACGCGCAGATCATCGCGCGAGCCTTGGACGTGGATCTTGCGCGACCCGGGAATCGGGCGCGTCACGGCTTCGGACAGTTCCTGCGCGGCGCGCACGAGCTCGGAGGACAGGGCATTCATCGGCAATACGTCCTTACAGAAGTTAAGCACCCGGATGAGGGGCTTCGCGAGAAATCGCGGACGAAAGCGATGGCGCCGGAGGCACAGGCCGATCTGTGCCACGAAGCTTCCCTACACCGGTGCTAACCGGATCAGGTTCGAAGGGACTCTCTCAGCCGGCCATGTTTGCCGGCACCCCCGCTTCCAAGGGATCTATTTGAACAGAAAGTGGGGTTAGTCGCGAGTGAATGTGGGTTGGGAGCGCATGCGTCGGGCTCTTGCCTGGGCGCTTGGGCGACCTGACCGCTTCTGAGCTGCATTGGGGATAGAACGTTCGTACCGCCTACTCGAATCGTCAAGGGACACTTTTAGCTTCTGCTGGACGCCGGATTGATGCGTGAGGCGTCGTAGCGGCGAGGACTTAAAGCGTGCCCCCTCTCTCCTGGCTTTGCCGGGGGAGAGGGTTGGGGTGAGGGGGCCGGGTGCTCGCGGGAACATCACCCACAGTGCAGCTCTGCTCTCGACAAGCGATGCGCAGCGAGTCGTCAGCTCTTCGGGCCCCCTCGGGAGCCGAGTGAGGTTTGGACGATCAGGCCCCCGAAGGGGGGGCTCGGCAGGGACGCCGAGTCCTTTTCGACAGGACACGGATGTCCTGTCGAAAAGCCCGGCCAGACCTCACGGTCCGAAGGACGGCGGACTAGGGGTGTCCTTTCTTTGGTTATCTTTCTTTGGACAAGCAAAGAAAGTAACTCGGCGACCGGCAGGTCGGCGAAACACGCCAGAGGCGACTTTCTAGCTAGAGCGCATCAACGCTCAAGCGGCAACCCAACACCGAAGCCACTGGATCCCCGCCTACGCGGGGATGACGAAGTCGTGAGGCAGCGGTAAACCATCCCGAACTGCGCCGGGATGACGAAAAAAGGAAGAGTCATCCATGGCCGGCCCGATCGCCGGCCAATCCGATCAGCGCGGCAAATACGCGCGCAAGAACATATCCACACCATCACGCGCGGTCTGCTCAATCTCAGCCGCATACGACTGCGCACAGTCCTCACAACCAAACATGCGACGCAGCAGCAACTCACCCTTGATCAGCGAGAAAAACTGCGCACTGGCGCGCTTGGTATTGGGGATATCCAGCTTGCCGCCGTCAACCGCGTGTTGCAGCAGGCGCTCCATCAGCCCGTGCGTGCGGTCGGGGCCTTCCTCCCACATCAGCTTGCCGTAGCGGGGATTGCCCTGGCGGCAATCGCTGAGGATGGCGCGGAAGGTGCCCACGTTCTGCACGTCACATTCCAGGTGCGCGTGGTGGAGGGCGATCTTGAGCAGCATCTCGCGGACTTCGGTCTGCGGCTCGTAGCGAAAAATATCTTCCGGAACCAGGTCCTGGATGCGCGCGCGAATCACCTCGCGGAACAGGTTGTCCTTGTCACCGAAGTGGCTGTACACGGTCAGTTTGGACACGCCGGCCTCTGCCGCGACGGCATCCATGCTGGTACCCGCAAATGCGTTGCGGATAAACAGGGCCTTGGCTGCTTCTAGAATCGCCGCACGCTTCTCCATGTCCTTGGGACGGCCTGGTCCCTGCGGCTTGGCTTGCGGGAGGATGGTCATTGCATACACCTTCACAAATGGCTGACGCGGGTTTAGTATACGCCGCGGTTCAATTATTTTCCACGGGCATCCTGAATGGCCCTCTCTATGCCCTCAACGACTGTCGAACTCACCCTCAGCGCCGGCTATCGCCAGGCGCAACGCGCCCTGGCCGCCTGGCTGGATCAAGGCGTGCGCGCCGCACGGCAGAGCGCGTTTGCCGCGCGAACCGCGCTGGCAGCCCTGGATTCCACCGAGCGCAGCCGGCTGGCGCGATGGCTGGCCTGGCTGTCGGTGGCGGCAAGCTACCGGGGCGAGGCGAGCCTTGCTGCCCGGGTCAGGCGGCTCGACAGCGGGCTGCATCTTGCCATGGAAGATGCACTTGCGCGGCTACCGATGAAATCGGTCACTATGCTCAAGCAAGATCACCGTATGAGCGCATGAGTGTCCGCGGACATGGCTTGGCGCATGACTTCCGTCAACCGTATGCGATGACTTCCGGCACTTCGTAGCAAGCACGTCAGGCCGCAGGCTTTGGTCATTGTCGGAAACGGCCTAAGCACTTATCCTTTCAGCCCTTTTTCGACTAAACAGAGATGTGAGCAAGATGGCGATGAACTTCGATCAGGCGCGGCAAAACATGGTGGAAAACCAGGTTCGCCCCTGGGAGGTGCTCGATGCACGCGTGCTCGAGGTACTGGGCAGGCTGCATCGCGAAGATTTCGTCGCGGCCGAGCATCGCAATCTCGCCTTTGCCGACCTCAGCCTGCCGCTGGGACATGGCGAGGTGATGATGAAGCCGGTGATCGAAGGCCGCGTCCTGCAGGCACTCGATCTGCAGCCGAATGACCATGTGCTGGAAATCGGCACGGGTTCGGGTTTTCTCACCGCCTGCATGGCCAGTCTTGCCGCCCAGGTCACCAGCATCGACATCCACGAGGATTTCGTTGCGACGGCGGGCCAGCGCCTGGCGCAGGCGGGCATCGCCAACGTCACGCTGGAAGTCGGCGAAGCGGTGAACGCCTGGCAGCCCAAAGGCCTGTTCGACGCACTGGTGGTGACCGGTGCGGTATTCCAGATTCCGCAGCGCTTTCTGAGCTGGCTGCGTCCGGGCGGCCGTCTGCTGGTCGTGCGTGGCGAGTCGCCGGTGCAGCACGTGCTGCTGTTGACGCATGAAGGCAATGGTCGTTACCGCGAAGAAGGCTTGTTCGAAACCGACCTGCCCTACCTCGCACATGCCGCGCCACCGCGTCGATTTGTTTTTTGATTCGAACCTTTTGACCCTTTTTCAATGAGGCAACCCATGCGCTTGAAGCTTCTGACCCTTGCCCTGGCCCTGGCGGCACTCCCGCTCACTGGCCGCAGCGAGGACCTGCTGGATGCATATCGAGAAGCCCGCGCGAATGACCCGGTGCTGTCGCAGTCCGACGCGACCCGGTTGTCGACCGCCGAGGGTGTGACCCAGGCTCGCGCATTGTTGCTGCCTCAGATCAACGGCAGCTACGGGCTGAGCCAGAGCAGCGGTAGCAGTTCGGGTGGCCGCGGCACGGGCTCCGGCACGGGCACCAGCGACCTCGGTGGCGACGTCGGGCACATTCGCGACCGCAGCATCTCGGCCACCTTGAATCAGTCGGTCGTCGACTTGAGCAAGTGGGCCAATGTGTCGGCGGCCAAGTCGCAGTCGCGCTCTCAGGATGAAACCTATCAGGCTGCCCTGCAGGCCCTGTACGTGCGCACCACCACGGCCTACTTCGGCGTGCTGACCAGCGCCGATCAGCTGACCTTTGCCAAGGCGAACGAAGAAGCACTGCGCCAGGCGTATGAACAGGCGGACCAGCGGTTCAAGGTCGGTCTCTCGGCCATCACTGACGTCTACCAGGCCAAGTCGGAATACGAGCAGGCCAAGGCACAGACCATCCAGGCCGAAAGCACGCTCAACGATGCCAAGGAAGCGCTGACCCAGATCACCGGCAAGCCGACCGGCGACCTGAAGAAACTGCGCGAAGACCTGCCGATGGATCCGCCCTCGCCGGCCGACCCGAACGCCTGGGTGCAGGAAGCGCTGAAGAACAACCCGACCATTCTCGCCCAGCAGTACAACGTGGAATCGGCCGAGCACACGATCAACTCCGCGCGCGCCGGCCATCTGCCGACGCTCAACGCGCAGGTGACGCGCGGCAAGGACACGCAGTGGTTCGAGCACGCCAGCGCCGGCAATATTTCCGGTAACGGCTCCTACGGCACCACTGTGGGTCTCACGCTGACTGTGCCGATCTTCGCCGGCGGCGCCACGCAGTCGCAGGTCCGTCAGTCGATCTACAACCGCGACTCCGCCCAGGACGCGCTGGAAATCCAGCGTCGCCAGGTCACCCGCGACACGCTGAACTTCTATCGCACCTCGGTCGCCGGCATCAGCCAGGTGGAAGCGGCCAAGGCCGGTGTGGATTCGGGCCAGAAGGCGCTCGAAGCTACCCGCGCGGGCTTCGACGTCGGTACGCAGACCATGTTGAACGTGCTGACCGCCATTCAGACCCTGACCCAGGCGCAGAGCACCTATTCGCAGTCGCGCCACAACTTCGTGCTGAACAAGCTGCAGTTGAAGCAGACCGCCGGCACGGTGGACATGAAGGACATCGAAGAGATCAATACGCTACTGCAGTAACGCTGCCGCAGATGCGATCGACAGAGCCGGGCGCCATGCGTCCGGCTTTTTTTTATTCCTGCAACTGCTGGTCGATCAATTCCATCACGCGCTTGACCGCACCGCGTTCGCTGTCGAACACGTGGCGCGCCTGCTCGCCCATGCGTTTGCGACGGGCATGATCGAGCAGCAGTCGCAGCGTCTTGGAGCCCAGATCTTCCTTGCCATTGATGCGCTCGGCACCGCCTTCCTTGATCAACGTCAAGGTGATCTCTTCGAAATTGAAGGTGTACGGACCAACTAGCACTGGCCGCGACATCGCCGCCGGCTCCAGCACATTGTGGCCACCGATCGGCACCAGGCTGCCGCCGACGAAAGCCAGGTCCGACGCCGCGTAGAAAGGCATCAGCTCGCCCATCGAATCGATCACGAATACCTGGTGCGCCGCCGATGGCACGCGCTCGGCGCTGCGCGTGGCCAACGTAAAGCCCAGGCTGCGCACCGAGTTTTCCACCATCTTGAAACGTTCGGGATGGCGCGGCGCGATCAGCAGCAAAGCATCGGGCAGGCGCTTCAACACATCCAGGTGTGCTTCCAGTACCGACATCTCCTCGCCTTCGTGCGTGCTGCCGGCAATCCACACGGGACGCAGGCGGCCCCATTGTTCGCGCAGGTGTGAACCTGCGTTGACGGCGTCGAATGGCACCGGCATGTCGAATTTCATATTGCCGCTGACCAGGATCGTTGCCGGGTCGGCGCCAAGCAGACGATAACGCGCTGCATCGGTCTGCGATTGGGCCGCGATCACTCGCACGCTGCGCAAGGCCTGACGCACGATGCCGTTGAGCGGGCGATAGCCGCGCAACGAGCGTTCGGACAGACGCGCATTGACGATCAGCATCGGGATGCCGCGTTTACCGCAGGCGAAATACAGGTTGGGCCAGATTTCCGTTTCGACGATCACTGCCAGCCGCGGTCGTACACGCTTGAGGAAACGTGAGACGGCAAATGGCAGGTCGTAGGGCAGGTAGACGTGTACCACGCTGTCACCAAACAGCTGACGCACGCGCTCCGATCCGGTCGGGGTCACCGTCGTCACCACCAGTGGGGCATTGGGATAGCTGTTGCGCAGCGCCTTGAGCAAGGGCTCGGCGGCATTCACTTCGCCGACCGATACCGCATGCACCCACAGGCTGCCGCGTACCGCCGGCGCCAGGGCAAAGCCGAAACGTTCGCGCCAGCGTCGGTGATAGTCGCGATAGCGCACGCCGCGAAACAGCAGGCGCAACACGATGAAGGGCGTCGCCAGATACATGGCGAGTGTATAGAGGTAGCGCAACGCGATATCCCAGGCTCGGTTCCCGTGAGTATAGCGGCTCTCAAAAAGCTCATGATTACCAAGAGAAAAAACCTTGGTTGAAGCTGCGTTTTTCTAACTATTCCGATAGGCGGCTGCAGCCCCGCTTTCTACTCTCTGTTGGCCATTTCATGGCTCACAAAAAACACATTCTTGAAAGCGGCATGAGACGTCACGGCATGTAGTCACTGGCTGATTGTCTTGTCGCTTCTGCTTAGGTCCCACTTCCACGGATATCGAGAGACGACGTCTGTCGCCCTCGTTTGGAGTTTTTATGCGCAAGACTCGTAGCATGCACGCCGCCTTGCCATGGCATGGCCTGGCGCTGGCCATCGCCGGGGTACTGGCCGGCCCTGTCGTCGCCCAGTCGGCCGGCCAGCAAGTAGCCGATGGGACGACCCTCGATGTCACCACCGGCGAATACGAAACCCACCAGATCGGCGAACATGCCTTGTATGCGCGCCACGGCGGCCTGCTTCGGGTCGCCGACGATGTCTTCGTCAACACGCTGGGCACCAGCGCCTCGGGCGTGCGCGTGGAGACCGGTGGCAGCATCGTCATGAATGGCGGCAGCATCGTCACGAATGCCAGCATCGCCGACGGGGTATTCGTGGGCGGCGACTCCTCCGCCACGTTCGGCCGCGATACCCAGGGCTTCGGCACGCTGATCCGCACCAGCGACGTGGACGCCGCCGCGGTACGCGCCGAGGGCCGCGGCGCGAGGGCCAGCCTGACCGGCGCGGCGCTCGTCACGCAACATGGTGTCGGTGCATTCGCCGAGTCCGGGGGTTCGATCACATTCACCGGTGGACGCATCAATACCGCGGGCGACTCCGCCTATGGCGCGCTCGCTCGCAACGACAACAGCAGCCTCCATATCACCGATACGCAGATCGTCACGATCGGCCGCGAAGCGCATGGCGTGACGACGCTCGGGGCGCAAACCAACCTCGCGCTGAGCAATACGAGAATCCAGACCGCGGGCCAGTTCGCCTATGGCGTCAATCTCAATCAAGTCGATCGGGCCTCGTTCGACCGGGTCGCCATCCGCACCTCGGGAGCGGGTGCCGCCGCATTGTGGGCGCCGCTTGCTGCCAACGAAGTGAAAGCAAGCAACATCGACTTCCAGACCACCGGCCGCAGCGCGCCGGGCATCGAGACGCTCGATGCACGTGTGGAGGTCGATACCGGCAACGTCACCACGCACGGCGCGGCCTCTCATGCCCTGCACGCCTCGAACACGAACGCGGCCAGGATCGATGCCACCCGACTGAACATCCGTACTTTCGGCGTGGACGCCATCGCGGCGTTCGCCGCTGGGAGCGCAAGCATCCAGCTTGCCGGCAGTCAGATCGAAACGACGGGCGAACGCGCCTTCGGACTGGCCGCCATCGGTGACGGGGGTGTCGACGCCACCGATACTACCGTGGTGGCCAGCGGTGTGGATGCATCGGCCGTCGCCGTGGGCGGTGGACATGTCACGATCAACGGCGGCGCATTGCGCAGCACACAGGCAAGTGCGCTGTACGCAGCAGACGGCAGTATCCAGTTGAATGGCGTCAACCAGGTTATCGGGGGTAACGGCGATCTTCTGCTCGTCGAGGCCGGCGACAAGAAGGCGGTAGTCGATCTGGCACTGTCCCAATCCCACGCCGAGGGCGACATCGTTCGGGCACCAGAGAGCCCAACCGGATCGCCGATACAAGTCGCCTTGCGCGATGTTTCGACATGGACAGGCGCTACCGATGTCGTCACCGACATGACAGTGGCCGGCGGCAGCACGTGGACACTGACGCGCAGCTCGACGGTTGGCGCGCTCGACCTCGATGGCGGCACTATCGACTACGGCACCCACGACGCCGGCAACCACACAACCTTGACCGTCGCCGGGGACGTCACCGGTACCGGCGGTGTCGTGCGCATGCATACCCTGCTCAACGAAGGCGGGACGCTCGACCGGCAGCAAACCGATCGCCTGCTGGTATACGGCGACATCCGAACGACGGCGTCGACCTTGCTGGACATCGTGCCGACAAGCCAGGCCGATGGGCAGCTGACCGACCACAATCGCAATGGCGCCCTGGATGCCGACGAGGGCATTTCGGTGGTACAGGTCGCAGGCCAATCGCGCGCCGATGCGTTCGCGCTGCGCGGCGGCTATGTCGCCGCCGGTCCATACCAATACACGCTGCATGCGTTTGGCCCGGGCCAGGCCGACCCGGACCAGAACGCACTCGGCAGCGAGTTACTCCAATGGGATTACCGGCTCGGCAACACCTACGTCGAAGACAGGCTCGATCCGCAGGAGCTGATACAACCGGAGCCGATACAGCGTGTGAAGGTGGTGCCGCAGTTGCCTTCGTACCTGTCTGCGCCAACAGCCTTGTTCAACTACGGCAGCCAGATCGTGAGCACGCTGCACGAACGGCTGGGCGAGATCCGCCAAGTGGCGTCCCGGCCCGAAGGACAAGGCGGCGAACTCTTCGCGCGATACATCAACAGCCAACAACGCTATGGCAGCAGCCGGCATTTCACCGACTTCGGCTACAACTTCGATCAGCAGGTCAACGCGCTGCAGCTCGGCGGCAGCCTGATCGCCTGGACCGGCAACCATTCGGCACTACGCGCCGGCTGGGCTCTGGACAAAGGCAGCACCCGCGTCACGCCACATGCCGTAGACGGCGCCAGCTTTGCCCGGTATCGCGCCTACGGCAGCCATGCCTGGCTAACCTGGCTGCAGGACGGCGGCTTTTACGTGGATGCTGTGGTCGGCGGGGAACGCTTCCATGGCGATGTGGCGACCGCGGCCCGTGGCGGCAACGTCGCCAGGCTGCGCGCGCGAAACTCGACGTTCTCCGTGGAAACGGGTTATCCATTCGCGATCGGCAACGGTTGGGAGCTGGAGCCGCAGGCCCAGTGGAGCATTCAGCGATTGAGCTTCAATGCTTTCGAGGACAACGATGGGCTTGCCATCACCCTGCGCCCGTCGACCCAGACCGTCGCGCGTGCCGGTGCACGCCTGGTCAAGACCGATATTTCGCGCGTCACCCCCTATCTCAGGGCCGACGTCCTGCGCACGATCGGCGGAGCCAGTCGCATCGATACCTACAGCGCCGCCTGGAACATGGGCGATGCGTTCGCCGCCGGACGTGTGGGAACCAGCTATCGGCTCGGCGCCGGTGCCACGGCGGCACTGACACCCAACCTGTCCGCCTTTGGGCAGGCCGACTACCGGCACGGCACGGCCGGCCACGGCTTCGCCGGCTGGGCGGGGAGCATCGGACTTCGCTTGAATTTCTGACGGCGCCCAGAGTCCGGGTGGGACGCATCTCACCCGGACCGTTACAATAACGGGGATGCCCGGTACACCACGCCCCACTTTCACACGCGCGCTACTCTCGCCCAGGCAATGGCCGGCATGGCTGGGCATTGGCGTCATCTGGCTGATTGCCCGCCTGCCCTATCGCACGCTGATGCAGTTGGGCCATGGGCTCGGCGTCATCGTGCAGCGCGTGCGCTCGCCGCGGCGCAAAGTGGCCGCGACCAATGTCGCACTGTGCTTTCCGGAGCTGTCCGCCGACGAGCAGAAGCGGCTGGTGGACGCGAACCTGCACGATATCGGCCTGATGATGATGGAGTTCGCGCTGGGCTGGATGGGCAGCGACCAGGCGCTCAAACGCGTGCCGGTCACCATTGAAGGCATGGAGCACCTCCAAGCGGCTCGCATGCAGGGCAAGGGCGTGCTGCTGGTCGGCGGCCACTTCTCCCACCTCGAACTGTGCGCGCGACTGGTATCGCAGCACATGCGCATCGCCGGCATGTATCGGCAGATGGATTCGGCCGTCTTCGAATACGAGGTGCTGCGCTCTCGCCTGGACTACGCCGACGCGATGTTCGACAAGGACGATATCCGCGGCACGGTGAAGTATCTGCGCGGTGGCGGCACGCTGTGGTATGCACCGGACCAGGACATGCGCAGCAAGGACAATGCCTTCGTACCGTTCTTCGGCGTGCCGGCGGCCACCATCACGGCAACGCATCACCTCGCGCGTCTTTCCAAGGCCGTGGTCATACCGTTCTTTCATCGCCGCCTGCCCGACGGCCGCGGCTATGCGCTGCGCCTGGGCGCACCGTTGACCGATTTCCCCAGCGACGATGCCAGCGCGGATACGGCGCGTATCAACCACTGCATCGAGGCGATGGTGCGTGAAGCGCCTGAACAATACCTGTGGGTGCACAAACGTTTTAAGACGCGCCCCGAGGGATTTCCGCCCATTTATTAACGCTTGCCTTAAACGAAAGCCTCAAGACAGCAAGCGACAGTTTTAAGACGGCGATACCCGGTAGAAATCCGCTCAGGATATTTATCGGGCCATGACGCGCCATGTCTTTCAAGTTGATCCTGCGCTCCATGCGCGAACGCCGTGACTGGCACGGTTCGCGTGGCAAGCGCTTTTCCTACGCCATCAAGTACGCCGCGCGCTGCCTGACGCATGTGCGCGCGCAGGCAAACTGGTTGAGCTTTATCTACGACAGCCCGCGCATGAACGCGATTCACACGCGCGACCCTTATCTTTTCGATCGTCCGCTGCATCGCTATATCAACCGAGGCTTCAGCGTGACCCAGCGCTACGCCACGATGCTCAGTCACTATCGTTTCGTGAGTTCGCACCTGCCCGAAGCGCTGATCGACACGATGTACCGTGACGGCCATGTCACGCTGGGCGAGGTTTCGCTCAAGGACAACAGCCGCTTGCTGGTAAGGCTTGCCATCCCCGCCGGTCGTGGCCGCGAAGGCGAGTTGTGCCTGCAGCTGACCAATGTGCAGGGTGAGGTTCTGTCTTCGGTGATCTTTACCGTCGGCGATGAAGGACATGCGTTGCTGATCGGCTGCCTGCAAGGCGCAAACACGCAGCTCGGCCGCGATGCAGTGCGCGCACTGACCAAGCAATGCCACGGCCTGCGACCCAAGAATCTGCTGTTTTCGATGCTGCTCGGCTTCGCCGAGGATCGCCACATGACACGCGTGCGCGGCATCAGCCAGGCAGCCCATCCGTTCTCGTTGACACGCGGCAAGATCAAGGCCGACTACGACAGCTTCTGGATCGAATGCGACGGCCAGTTGAACAAGGACGGCTTCTACGACCTGCCTGCGCGTGAGCCGGTCCGCGACGAGATGCAGGTCGAAAGCAAGCATCGCTCGGCCTTTCGCAAACGCGAAGCCTTGCGTTGGGAGGTCACGCATTTGTTCGTCGATGCGTTGCGCGGCTATGCGGAACAGACCACTCGCAAGGCGGCCTGATTACGGCCCCTTGCTCCTGGATCGTGCTTGCTGGCGCGCCTCGTGCAGCTTGGCGTACTTTAGAAATGCGTAAAACGCGCCGGTGACGCTGGCGATAAAGCCGGCCCAGCCGTTGAGAAAATAGCGTTTGCCGATGTATTGCCGCAGGAAAAACACCGGCGGATATAAAACCATGCGAAAACCGGTAAAGCGCTGCTGCTTGCGCAGTTTGTACGCCACCATGCCAGTGGTGTAGCGATTGATCTTTTCCACCCGCGTGGCGATATCGCCATCGCCGTCATTGACGAAGTCGGCCCGCCAGAGCGTCTTGACCGGGCCTTCGACCTCCACCGCCGCATGCACTTCGACATCGTTCATGCCGCCGCGGCGTCGATCGAACAAACGCAGATGTCCGTTACGCCAGCTCCAGCGGTGCTGGACGGTCCAGAACATGCGCTCGCGCCGCGGCAATCGAAACCCGGCATAACGGGGTGCCGTCAACGCGCGTTCGATTTCCTCTCGCGTGCCGGGCGACAGTATTTCGTCGGCATCCAGGTTGAGAATCCAGTCGTGGCTGGCCATCGCATAGGCGCGCTGTTTTTGCGGACCGTAGTCGTCAAAAGGATGGACGTCGATGCGCGCACCGTGACGCCTGGCGATGGCCACCGTCTCATCGGTCGAACCCGAATCGAGCACAACGATTTCTTCGGCCCAATCGACCTGGCTCAGGCAGGCATCGAGCGTATCGGCGTTATTGAAGGTGATGACGACAACCGACAGCGGCTCACGCGGCATGATCGGGCTCCTTGGCAGGCCAGTTCACGGCCAGGGCCGCGCACCATAACCCAAGCAGCCAGGCAAACAACAAGCCCCACCACGCCGAATAGAAAGCCAGGTGCGTATTGAGCGGAAACAGCATCGCCGCCAACGCGACGGTTACCGGAAATGCGGCATCGCGTCCCGCACCCGCACGCCACCAGAAGCGCCAGGCTAGCACCACACCGGCAAGCCAGAGCAACAGGCCGATCGCCCCGGTTTCGGTGAGCACCTCAAGGACAAGCTGATGCGCATGACATGCGCCTTCGCCATCGCCGCAGGTTTCAGCCGTCAGGAAATGATCGGTCGGCGGCGCGAACTGGGCGTAGGCGTAGCGATAGGCCCGCACACCGACACCATTGATGGGATGTGCTTCGATCATCTTTACGCTGGTACGCCAGATATCCAGCCGCCCAGTCAACGCGACATCCAACGCCTTATCCGATCCCTGCAGGACCATCAGCGTACGATCCATGCGCGTCTGGAAGCGCTCGGACGTCTTCCAGGCGACGCCACCGGCCAGCGCCAGCAACACGGCACCGCCGGCGCACCAGCCGAGGAAACGCAGCGGCGAACGAGCCTCTCGCCACGCAAACGCCAATGCCACCAGGCCATAGCAAACCCAGGCCGCGCGCGAGCCCGCCAGAAGCACGGGACCGAGCATCAGCACGAATGCGGCCAACAGCCCCCACACCTTCCAACGCTCACGCGCCGCCCACAATACGAAGGGCGACAGCACCGCCAACGCAGGGCCGAGCTTCAGGTTATGCGCACCGAAGATGCCCGAGATTCGCTCCGCCTCCGCATGCCCCCCAAGACTCCAGCCGGTCAGCGCCTGCACCCAGGCGTCGATCGTCCAGATCGCCACGACGACAGCGACCGCGACATACAAGGCACGCAGCTTCTCGAGGCGGCGAATAGCGAAGCAGGCGTACAGGCCGAGGGGAACGTAGCGAAGCAACGCGGCGACCGTCGACCAGCTCTTGCCTGGTGCGACTGAATCGACGGCTGAAATCAGTGCGGCGGCGATATAGGCGCCCAGCAACCAGAGCAACAACTGCGCGCCTTGATGCTCGGTCAGCGCGCGTGGGTGGCGGGCGAAAAGCATCAGCACGCCAACCAGGCAGAGTGCCGTGCCGAGCTCCGCACTGCGCCCCAGCGGCAGCAGTGCGATCACCAGCCAGAAAGGAAGTAGTGGTGAGCGGAGGGCGGCGCGGAGGGAGGGGGCGTTGGACGGCATGAGGTTGGGTTGGATTGCGATGGGGCATTGTAGGGGGCGGCGGGGGGTGGCGCTTGTTGGCGTGGCATTGGGGTGCGTGCTCTGGCGTTGAAGCTTTTCTTCCTAACCTACTATCGTCATTTCGGCGTAGGCCGGAAGCCTTTTACGGGGAGGCCTCGTTCTTGCCTGTGTGTTCGGGCGACCTGGCCGCTTACGCAGCGGGCGTTTCACTCGCCTGCCGACGAGCGAGTCACTTTCTCTTTGCTGGCCCAAAGAGAAAGTAACCCAAGAGAAATGGCCTGTGGATCAAGAGCTCTGAGCAGCATTGAGGGATAAAACCGTTCGTACCGCCTACTCGAATCGTCAGGGGACACTTCGGGCGCTTCTGAGGTACGCCGAATCTGTGCGCGAGGCGTCGTGGTGCTGAGGACTTAAGGTGTTGCCTCACCCTCGCCTACCCCTCTCGTCATTCCGGCGCAGGCCGGAATCTATTCCTCGAGCTCTCGCTCGTCAGACAACGTTTCGCAAGCCGATGCGCTGAGGCATGGATTCCGGCCTGCGCCGGAATGACGGATAGGGGGGGGGATGAGAGCGAGGTGGGGGGTGAGCTTTGCTCTTGGCAAGCGATGCGCAGCGAGCAGTCAGCTCTTCGGCCCCCCTCGGGAGCCGAGTGAGGTTTGGACGATCAGGCCCCGAAGGGCGACTCGGCAGGGATGCCGAGTCCTTTTCGACAGGACAGGGACGTCCTGTCGAAAAGCCCGGCCAAACCTTACGGTCGCGCAGCGGCGGCGGACTAGGGGTGTCCTTTCTTTGGTTAGCTTTCTTTGGACAAGCAAAGAAAGTAACTCGGCGACCGGCAGGTCGGCGAAACACGCCAAAGGCGACTTCAACACGAGAGCGCTAAACCAGAGCGATGCACGCTCCAGCGCCAACCTACCACCGAAGCCACTGGGTCCCCGCCTACGCGGGTATGACGAGATAGCGGGATTGATTGAGACCGTAACCCTCAGCCCGCCATCACCTCGTCATACAACGCCAACGTAGCCTGCTGCATATCCCCCAACCGATAGTTATGCAGCATCGAAATCGCTGGCGCCACGCGCAGCAATTCCGCTGCCCGCTCCACCAGCCGCTCGCGATCGCCAGGCGCCACACGTCCGGCAGGATAGAGTTCGGCAAGCAACTCACCGACACCGCCATGCGCGTAACCCAGAACAGGCCGGCATAGCGACAAGGCTTCAACCACCGTGCGCCCGAAGGATTCCGGCTTGTTCGAGAGCTGCAGGATCAACGCCGATATCGCATAGATGTCGCGCACGTCATCGCGCGGCGGCGTCATTTCGATCTGCTGCTCGAGACCGAGCGAGCGAATCAACTCGCGCAACTCTTCGGCATACGCCTCGCGCCCCGGCTCGACCGCACCGAGCAACAGCAGGCGCACATCGATCCCGCGTCGCTTCAGGTCGGCAACGAGATGAATCGCGTCATGATGCCCCTTCAAGCGAGTACCGCGACCCGGCAAGGTCAACAGCGGCGCGCCGGCCAGGTTGGGAAATTCAGCAAAGAAACTACGCGTCCAGACATCATCCGGGCGATGGCCATACGGAAAGGCATCCGGATCGATGCCCCGCGGAATCACCCGCACGCGGCTCGGCTCCAGCCAGCGGTAGTGGCTCAGCACGTAATCGCGCAGGGTCTGCGATACCGCCACGATGCGCTCACCGCGCAGCAGGATGGAGCTGTAGCGGCCGGGCGAATTGAGCCCGTGCACGGTGGTGACGAAATGCGGTTGGGGCTGCATGCCCTTGATCGCCCACCAGCCCATCCAGGCAGGCAGCCGCGACCGTGCATGCACGATATCGGGCTTGATCCGGCGCAGGGCTCGCCGGAGCGCGACCAGGCGGCCCAGCGTGCTCAGCGACTTTTTGCCGATATCCAGCGTGATGTGCTCGCTGCCCTCGGCTTCGAGCCGCTCGACCATGCGGCCACCGGCTGAGATCACCACCGAGCGATGACCCGCCTGCACCAGCGCCCGGGCGATCTCCAGCGCGGAGCGCTCGGCTCCGCCCGAATGCATCGACGGGATCAGCTGGACGACGGTCAAGGACCTGATAGGGGTGACGACGGCGGACATGAATTCTTCGTTGAGAGCCTTCATCACACCAGACAAGCAGCAATCATGCCGGACCGGGCTTTAGGGCATAGGGGCGCCTGCCCGCACGACGGCGGGGTCAGTCCTTGAGCACGTAACGTGCGCCACAGTAAGGACAAGTAGACTCGCCACCGTCGTCGACAACCGGCAGATAGACCTTCGGGTGGGAGTTCCAAAGGGCCATGCCGGGCATCGGGCACGACAACGGTAGGTCGGCGCGCGTCACTTCATAACGATTTTCGGCATTTGCCGGGATGGGCGCCGCAGCAGATGAACGCGACATGGGGCTTTGCTCCGCAAACTGGACATCAAGCAGGGAATGGTAGCAGGCTCAAGGGGCCGGACGCTGTCCGGGATCTTAAGGATTTGGGGTAGTTGGGGAGACCGCTGGAGGGCATAGCCCTTACGGTCCATATCGATTGTCATGGGGCGGATTCACACTCCCGCCAGGACACCATGCAGAGGGAAAACCATGGATTTTGCAAAGATCGTTGCACGCGTGAAGGCCATCCTGACCACGCCCAAGACCGAATGGCCGGTCATCGCGGCCGAACCGGATACCGTCAAGGGGCTTTATCTCAACTACATCGTCATTCTGGCGGCGCTCCCGCCCTTGGCGGGCTTCATCAAGAACACCCTGATCGGCACCTCGATCATGGGCGTGGACATCCGCTTTCCCATCGGCGCCGGCATCGGCTCACTGATAGCAGGCTACCTGGTCGCCCTGGGCGTGGTGTACCTGATGGCATGGATCGTCAATGCGCTCGCATCGTCCTTCGGCGGGCAGAAGGACATGGTGCAGGCACTGAAAACGATTGCGTACTCCTGGACCGCCTACTGGGTCGCCAGCATCGCGCTGATCCTGCCGTGGATCGGCTGGCTGGTCGCGCTCGCGGGCCTGGTCTACGCGATCTACCTGATGTACCTGGGCTTGCCGCATACGATGAAGTCGCCGACCGACCGTGCGGGCGGCTATACCGCGGTCGCCGTGATCATCGGCATCGTGGTCAGCTGGATCGCCGGCGCGATCATCAGCGGGATTTTCCTCAAGAGCTTTGCCGACGCCTATCACTCGTCCGGTGCACACGGGCTTTAACGTCGTCCAGAAAAAAAGCCCGCGCCATGACGGCGCGGGCTTTTTTATTAGAACCAGGTGAATCGCTTACTTGGCGACTGCGCCTTCGGTGGTGATGTGGATCTTGATCTCGTCGCTGACGTTCGGCACATAGGCGCCGACGCCGAAGTCCGAACGCTTGATCGTGGCGGTGGCGTCGAAGCCGATCGCCTGCACCTTCAACATCGGATGCTCGCCGCTCTTGTTGAGCTTGGCGTCAAGCACGACCGACTTGGTCACGCCGTGCGCGGTCAGGTCACCGGTGACCTTGTACTTGCCGGCGCCCTCGGCCTGCACCTTGGTGCTCTTGAAGGTGATGGTCGCGAACTTGTCGGCGTCCAGGAAATCAGGCTTCTTCAGGTGCTCGTCGAGCGCGCTGACGTGGGTGTCCAGGTTGGCCAGCGGCAGGGTCACTTCGACCGATGACTTGGCGGGGTTCTTTTCGTCGAACACCAGGGTGCCGTCGCCCAGGCCCAGGTTGGCGGTCGGGTTGGAGAAGCCGAAGTGGTTCCAGCTGAACAGGACCATGGTATGGCCCGGGTCGAGCTTGTAGGTCACCGGGTCGGCATGGGCGGACACAGCAGCACCGATCAGGCCGGCGAGGAGCAGATAGCGAACAGCACGCATGGGTATTTCTCCGTAAGGGGTGGGGACTGCGCGTAGCTCAGTCCGGTCAAATTAGACGATCTTGCAGGCTTCGTCGAACGTCAGGCGCGGGCTGCGCGGGAACAGGTCACGGCTGGCATCGCCATAGCCGATATTGACGATGAAGTTGGCCTTGACCGCCGTACCGGCGAAAAAGGCGGCATTGACACCGTCGGCGTCGAAGCCGGACATCGGGCCACAATCCAGGCCCACCGCGCGGGCGGCCAGGATCAGATAGGCGCCTTGCAGGCTGGCATTGCGAAACGCGGTAATGTCGATCGCCGGCTGGTTGCCGACAAACCAGCTGCGCGCGTCCGCATGCGGGAACAGGTGCGGCAGCTTCTCGTAGAACTCGTGGTCGGTACCGACGATGGCCGTCACCGGCGCGGCCAGGGTCTTGGCACGGTTGCCTTCGGACATGAAGGGCGAGAGCTTTTCCTTCGCTTCCTTGGACTTGATGAACACCACGCGCATCGGCGAGCTGTTCGCACTGGTCGGGCCGAACTTGGTCAGCTCGTAGATCTTGTGCAGCTGTTCGTCGCTCACTTCCTTGGGCAGGAACGCGTTGTAGGTACGCGCCGTGCGGAACAATTGGTCGAGGGCGGTCTCGGAAAGCATCTCGCTCATGGTTATCCTTTATGACGTCATAGCGCGCCCGCGGGCGCCAAGAACGAGCAGTGTAAACGCGCAGCGGGATCGACAGGACACCCATTTAAGGAACGTACTGTGCTGATTCGAGAAACAATGGGGTGCCGGACGTGAGCGCATTGCAGGGCGAATGCTGGGTGATTACCGATCAGGCGGCGGGCAACCAGCGCCAGGCACTGGCTTTGGCCAGCCGCCTGGGTCTTCGCGTGCATCACCTGGTCTGGGAACCGCGCGCGCCCTGGTCCTGGTTCGCACCGCTTATGTTGCCCGGTTACAAGCGGGCATTGGCGCCCAACCAACGCCAACGGCTGACCCCACCATGGCCCCGGGTAGTGATCGGCTGCGGCCGCGCTTCGTCCCTGTTTACGCGCATGTTGCGCAAGTTATCGCGCCGGCGCTCGTTCGTGGTGCAGATTCTCGATCCGCGCATCGACCCTGAGCACTGGGACATGGTGATCGCTCCCCGCCACGATGGCGTTCATGGCAGCAACGTGATTACCACACTGGGTTCGCTCAATCCGATCGACGCGACATGGCTGGACGATGGCCGCGATGCCAGCCCCGTCCTGGCCGATCTGCCGCAACCGCGCGTGGGAGTGTTGCTCGGCGGCCCGCGCAAGCACTGGCCGTTGGACGCAACCTACGCCCGAACGCTGGCCGAACAACTGCTCGCGCGACAACGCTCCGAAGGCGGCAGTGTGATGGTTGTCGCATCGCGGCGCACGCCCGACGAAGCGGCGCGCCTATTGCGTGAAGCGTTGCGCGGGGTACCCGGCCTGGTCTGGGGCAGCAGCGAGGATGGCAACAATCCTTACCCCGGCGTGCTGGGCTGGGCGGACCGGCTGGTGGTGACGCCCGATTCGGTCAATATGTTGTCCGAAGCCTGCGCGGTGGGTTGTCCGGTACATACCCTGGTGACGGCACCACTGCCGGCGAAGATCGCGCGCTTTCACCGTGTACTGCGCGAGGCCGGCCTGCTCCACGATCTGGATACCGTCGTCACGACACCGCAAGCACCGTTGCGCGAACTTCCTGCCGTGGCTAAAGAGGTGGTTGTCCGCATGCATGCGCACGAACGCGATGCAAATACGGCGGCGCTTTAGGAAAAAGCGAAACCCAGTTCCTGGGTCACCTTTGCCACCTGTACACAAAGATTCTCCAGCGCCTCGTCACGCGGGGCGATACGCGAGCGTAGATCCAGCGTGCATGCCAGCGATCGCTGCAGCAGGTCCGCATGCGCTTGCGTCAACGTCGCGGCCTGTTGCGTATCGAGCCAACCCGCGCTGCGGCACGCCTCGATCAAGGCCGCGTTGGCCGTCACGTTCAGAACGTTCGGTTGTTGTGCGGCACCCGCCAGCACCAGTCCTTGCAGCGCAAATTCGATGTCCAGCAACCCACCGCGCCCCTGCTTGAGATCCAGTTGCGTGGCGCTGGATCGATCGCGCTCGGCACGCCAGCGCTCGCGCATGCCGCTGACCTCTTGCAACACCGCAGCGCGCTCGCGCGGCACCGCGAGAATCTCGCGCCGCACATCGGCAAGTTCCGCACACAGCGCCGCATCGCCAGCCACGGTTCGTGCCCGCAACAGGGCCTGATGCTCCCAGGTCCATGCTCGGCTGCGCTGATAGGCAACAAACGCATCGAGGCTGCCGACCAGGAGACCTTTGGAGCCATCCGGACGCAGCCGGGTATCGACTTCGTACAAGCGGCCCGCCCGGGTAAGCACAGTCAGCCAATTGACGATGCGTTGAGTCAGGCGCTGAAACCAACGTGCCCCTTCCAACGGACGCGCGCCGTCGCTCATCGCCTGCGCACGTTTGCCGTCAAATACAAAAACCAGATCGAGATCGGATGCGAAACCGAGTTCCTCACCGCCAAGGCTGCCATAACCCAACACCGCAAAGCCGGAGCCTTCGCCAGGCAAACGACCGTGCTGGACGATCAGCTCGCGTTCGGCCAGCGATGTCACTGCAAGCACGACCGACTCAGCCAGTGCCGCCAGACGTCGGGCGGTCGCCACGGCGTCGGCACGACCGTCGTTGAGCGCCAGCCCGAGACGGAAGGCGATGCTGGACTTGAATTCGTTGATGCGCTCGAGCTCCGCCTCGGCCTCACGCTCGTCGAGCGTGGTCAGCACACGGGCGATTTCCGCACTGATGTCCGCGCGCTTCAGCGGCAATTGGTCGATGCGCGGATCGAGTACGTCGTCGAGCAATAGCGGTTGCGCGATCACGCGTTCGGCAAGAAAAGCGCTTTCGGCAAATAGTCCGGCCAGACGTTTGCGTGCCGCTGGCTGCTCTTCGAGCAAGGCGAGATACGACGAACGCCGCGCCACGGCCTGCACCAGCCGGCATAGCCGCAACAGACATGCTGCCGGCGCCGCGCTGGCCCGCGCGGCGATAAACAACTGCGGCATCAGACGATCCAGCCGCTCGCGCGAAGGCTGCGCCATCGCACGCACAGCAGCCGCCTGCGGCAATTTCATCAGCGCATCGGCCACATCGGCACCCGGCACGAAACCGGCGCCTTCGGCGGCACCCGCGTCGACGTCGCCAGCGCAGGCGCGCTGCCATAGTGCGACATCCTCGACCGGCGCGCTCGCCGTGCGGCCGCCTTGCGGCATCAACACCGCCGCGAACTCCTCGCTGACGATGCCGCGATGGTAAGCCAGCACCTGTTCCAGCTCCTGCCAGTGCTCATGCCCCAGCCCGCGTGCAATACGCTCGCGACTGAGATCGTCCTCGGGAATATCGTGGGTCTGCGCATCGCGCAGCATCTGCACGCGATTTTCCACCCGTCGCAGAACCACATATGCCTCGCGCAAAGCCTTGGCGCGCACCGCGGCGATATGCCCGCGCGCCTCACACGCGGTCAGCGCGGGAAGCAGGCCGCGTACGCGCAGGCTCGGTTCGCGGCCGCCACGAATCAGCTGGGTCAGCTGGACGATAAATTCGATTTCGCGAATACCGCCCGGGCCGAGCTTGAGGTTGTCGGCCAGATCCTTGCGCGCGACTTCCGCATCGATCAGCGATTTCATTTCGCGCAGCCCGGCAAAGGCCGTGTAGTCGAGATACTTGCGATAGACGAAGGGGCGCAACTGTTCCTGCAGCTGCTTGCCGGCATTGCGGTCCCCTGCCACCGGGCGCGCCTTGATCCAGGCGTAGCGCTCCCAGTCACGCCCTTCGCTCTGGTAGTACTGCTCCATCGCACTGAACGGCAATGCCAGCCGCCCGGCATTGCCAAAGGGACGCAAGCGCAGGTCGACACGCGCGCAAATGCCGTCGACAGTCGGCTCATTAAGCAGGCGCACCAGCTGGCGGCCCAGACGTACGAAGTACTCGCTGTTGTCCAGCGCACGCGCGCCATCGCTCTGGCCGCTATGCGGATAGGCCAGGACCAGATCGATATCCGAAGAAAAATTCAGCTCGCTGCCACCGAGCTTGCCGAATCCCAGCACGACCATTCGCTGCAAGACACCCTCGTGGCTGCGGCTATGGCCGTAACGAGCAGCCAGGGCCTGCTCGCCCCAACCGAGCGCCGCACCCAGCAAGGCCTCATAAAGCACGCTGGTCGCCGATAACGTGTCCGAGAGTTCGTCCAGGCCGTTGACGTCGCGAAAAACCAGACGCAAGGCCTCGGCATGGCGAAAGCGCCGTAGCGCCGACATGCACTCGCCTTCGTCGGCACTGAGCTTGAGGCTGTCGATACGCGTACCCGCGTCGCCGCCGGCACGCAGGCGCTCCAAGCCCTGCGGCGCCAATAGTTGCGGTTGCCGCAGCCACGCATCGAACGCAAAATCGCTCGCCAGCAAGGTTCTGCGAATGCGTTCGGCCACGCCCGCATCGTCGTGCAACGGCACGCCAACCGCGCGGCAACGTGCGATCAACTCGCCATAGCGGTCATGGATCAGCGCGCGCAGCGCCATGGATTCGGAAGAAACGGCCATCGCGCCATTGTGCCGCAGAGTTGCCGTGGAGGTCTCGCCTGTGAAGGCGCGCATACTTTCTTGTGCTTTTGACGTTAGATCGCGATTTTTAGCGGCTGAACATCGTAGTACCGTGTCCTCTCGCGCCTACATTTGGTTCATATCCGGGTGATTACAGTTTTGTTCCCACCTCATGACAGCCCGGCCTGCGATGCCTCAAAACATCGAAAAATCCGAGACTTCCGCACATCGCGACTGGCGCGATACGGCCGCCTGGCGCGTCGTCTGGCCGCTGCTGCTCGCTTGTGCGTTCGTCCTGCTGACCGGCCTGGTCGACGGCGGTGTCGGCGTGGCACCGGCGCAGCTGTTTCAACAACCCGTGTTCCTGCTCGCCAACGCCCTGCCCGGCCTGCTGCTTGCCTTGCTGTTGCTTGTGCTGACCCGGCGAGCGATGTTGTCGTTCGGCGTATCTTTCCTGCTGCAGACGGTGATCTATGCCGTCAACAAGCTGAAGATTGCCAACCTCAATGTGCCGTTGATGCCGCAGGACTTCGGCATGGTCAGCCAGCTGCATAAAGGTGGCCTGCACCTGCTTGGCGGCTATCTGCCCTCGAGCCCCTGGCCTTATCTGGCCATCGTCCTCGGTGTCGCGATCATCATCGCGATCTGGAAGTGGGAGCCGACGCTGTTCCGTCGCCACACGCAAGGCAAGCGCGTCGCCGCCGGCGCGCTGCTGTTTGTCGTGTTCGGCACCTTGCTGGCAGGCGTCCCGGGCTGGGCACACATGTACAACGGCCAGCGCCTGTGGATGGAGCCCTGGTCGGTCTCGGGCACCGCCGAACATTCGGGCCTGGTCAGCTCATTAGTGATGTTCCATCTCGATCAGGCGCGCCAGCAACACAAGAAAGGCGACCCGAATGCCGCGATGCAAGTTATCGGGCAAGCCGGCCAGCAGCTTCGCCAGCGCATGCAGATCGATCCACAAGCGCAAGGCGAAGCGCCGGATATCGTAGTGATTCAGAGCGAGTCGTTTTTCGACCCCAGTATTGTCAAGGGTTATGAACAAGCCGACCTGACGCCGAATCTACGCAGGCTCGCCGCTCAAGGCAGCAGCGGCCCATTGCACGTGCCGACGTTCGGCGGCGGCACCATTCGAACCGAGTTCGAAGTATTGACCGGCCTGTCGCTGCGCTACTTCGGCAGCATGCAGTTTCCGTACCTGCAGATGAACTCGAAAGTGGTTCCGAGCATGGTGCGTTCACTCCGCGCGCACGGCTACGAAACCGTCGCGATCCACGGTAACGATCCGACTTTCTGGAATCGCAACAGCGCATTCAAGGCCATCGGCTTCGATCGATTCGTCTCGCAGTCGTCGTTTCCGAAGAACGCCGCGGTGGATGGCAAGTACATGTCCGATCGCGCCATGACCGATGAAATCATGGCCCAGCTAAAGGATGCCGGGCCGCCGCAGTTCCTGTTCGCCATCAGCATCGAGGCGCATGGTCCTTACGACGACAGCCCCGGCATCAACGTCGAGGAGCGCAATGCGATTCCCATCCCCGAAGGCGTCGAGGGCAAGGCCAAGCTCGAAACGCAGAACTACCTCTATCACATACGCCATGCGGACGAAGAGCTCGGCCGCCTCGCCGACATGCTGGCCAAACGCGAACGCCCGACGCTTCTCTTGTTCTATGGCGATCATCTGCCCGGGCTGACCGACATGTACAACACCGCCGGATTCGTCGATGGCAAGGACATGCTGAGCCAGGCGGGCACGTGGTTGCTGGTCAATCCTCGCAACCCGGGCAAGGCCGAGCGCGAAGACCTGGCGTCATGGATGCTGCCGGGCAAATTGCTGGAGCATGCGGGGATCCATGACGACGCCTATTTTGCGCTGACACAGGTACTGGCGCCGCAACTGGCGACACTGACCCGGGCACCGAATGCACCGCGACAGGCTGAAGACGAGGCTGAGCAATCGCTCGACCACGGCATGGCCAACGTCGCCCTTTTACGCATGAAGGGCAAGCTCGACCCGTTGCTGCCGCAGGCCCAGTGGCCGGCGGGCGAGACGGGCATGGCCAGCGGAGATTCCGAACCGTCGGCAAGTGCTGCTGCCGGAGCCCATCAGTAACTCACACCAGCCGAACTACGATCACGAGTGCTGATCGACGACAGCACATCACCTTCATCGCTCTTTCTCATGCCGCGCGCATGAGCAAAACTATCGACTCAGTTGGCAGACCACAATGCTGCGTCACATGCAGCCATCGGTGGGGAAATAGTCTGCAAACCAGGTGTATTCATTTCGGCTGGTCGCCATGGAGGGCCCTATGCCTTATGAGTTTCCGGGTAGTTCCATCACCGCGTCGCCTCGCTACTTTCATGCTGACCCTTGGGAGGTCCGGCCCTCTCACAGCCCGGCGTCACTATCGTGTCGGGATATCGGCCGGCTGGTACGCGAAGCGCTCCTTTCTTTCTGTAGTGGCGTCTCCTACGGCCGTAAATCTGTTTTGACGCCGCATCCGGACGAGCTAACGTCTCTTATCGGCAACCAGACGAGATTACGGTCAACGTCAAACGAACGGCTCAACTGGAAATTGAGCACGCTCATTGCCGTAAATCGGAAATACGGCGCGGTGAAAATCGTGGGTTCGAACGCCTATAACCGACGCACTGGGCAACCCCGCTCGCAGTCGACCATTCTGCTGTTCGACAAGCTGAGCATGAAGCCGCTATGCATCATGGATGGCACCGACATCTCAGCGGCCCGCACCGGCGCGTACGCATCGATTGTGTCCGAGACCTTTCGCGCGAATATCGACGGTCTGCGCGTATTCGTGTTCGGCACCGGCGCGGTGGCTACCAGGGCGATTGCCGATCTCATGGCGCATTGTGGCGATCGACTCGACCGCGTCTATGTAAAGGCATTCACCGATCAAAGTGTGATAGCGCTGGTTGACGCTTTTTCCGAAGCGCCCCGCCCGGTGGTCGCAGGCCACCTGGATGATCTTGCAAGCTGTCATCTCATCATCACAGCGACCAATACGGCGTCTCCGTTGTTTCAAGGCGAAGACATCGCCGAGGACGCTGTCGTGCTGCATCTTGGTGGTGACGAAACACCGGCAGCGCTTATCCACCAGACGCTCTCATTGGGAACTGCTATCTGTGACGATGTCGCATCGGTGTCCTCGCGCGGCTCGCAAAGCCTGGCCTTGTATTTTTCTCGACAAGGCCTTTCGTTGAACGAGGAAAAGGAGAGGTACGGCATCTCCAATTTCCACCCGCACATGGCCCTGCCTGCGCATGCCGAAACGTCACGTTGTCTCATCACCTGTGTCGGATTGCCCGCACTGGATCTGCAACTGGCCGAACGCATCCATGACATCTGCAGCAACACGAAGCAGGTGACGCCACCCTCATGAATTCGCAGGCTGACCGAGCGTTGGCCCCGCTGGGCACGCCCGCATTCCGCAGACTCTGGCTGGCAACGGCGACCGCGCATACAGGCTATTGGGCGCAATCGGTTGCCGTCGCCTGGTGGCTTGTGGAGCGGGAGTATGGGCCACAAGTTGTCGCATTGGCACACGTCTCATCGTCGTTGCCCGTGCTGTTGCTGTCCTATGGCAGCGGCTGGTTGATCGATCGTTTTGATTACCTGCGGGTCCAACGCGCCGCACAAGGCTGGGTCCTGCTTACCAGTGTGGCGCTGTTGGCGTTGATGTGCGTGCATTCGCCCAGCCCTCACGGACTGTTGCTGCTGACGGGCCTGATGGGTGCGGGTGTGGCTCTGCGCAATCCTGCCTGGCAGGCTGGCATCGGACAGATAGTCTCATTACGGCATCTTTCGGCGGCCATCGTGCTGAGCAGTGTCGCGTTCAATCTGGCTCGCACTTTGGGGCCGCTGATTGCAGGACTGTTTATTTCGGTGTGGGGCGTCTGGTCCGCCTTCCTCTACAACGCAATCACGACTTGCATTCTTTTCGTGACCCTGCAATGGCCTCGCGTGCAGCACGCTGAGACACGCCCTAAAGCTGCGTGCGCACTTGCACCGATCAGCCCGCGCAGCCGAGCGTGGCTCGGCTGTCTTTGCCTACGCGCGGCGGGCATCGGCTTCCCTACCAGTGCGCTTCTTGCGCTATTGCCCACCGTTGCATCTACTGAGCACAAAGACCCCCATGCGTATGTGGCTTTGCTGGGAGCATTTGGCGGTGGCGGGCTAGTCGCGGCCGTGATTCGACCACGCCTGATCAGGGTACTCAGCCCGGATCATCTCCTGGATATTTGCTGCGTAATCTTTGCCACGTGCCTGCTGTTTGTAGCATGGCGACCAAACGGGCATCTCCTTGGCCCCGTCGCGCTTGCGGGCGCCACATGGCTGATCCTGTTTTCGACACTGAACGTCGCGGTGCACAGCCATTCCGAGTCATCGTATCGGGGACGCGCGCTGGCGACCTATATGACAAGCGCGTTCGGCGGCATGGCGGCCGGTGGCTTGCTGTGGGGATGGCTTGCCGAGTTGCGCGGTTGCGATGCGGCTCTGCTTGTCGCGGCTGCTGTTTTGTCCTGCGGCCTTGTGTTCCACCGACCTCGCGTTTGTCAGGGTCCGGGCTGATGCACGCCGCGAACTGACTGCAGCTGCGATAAATCAAGCGGCTGTTATCGCTTTTTTAAGAAGGACGTTTCTGTTCATTCAGTGAGCTGTCTGCTTGCTGACGCACGCCAGTTCGGTTCAGCAAACAGTCGGATCGATGCGTCTAACGTGCCATCCAACCAAGGACATCTTGTCCTGGTTTCCCACTTTCGGAGGTTCATCCATGCGCAAGACCATGCTCGCCGCTTTCATCGCTGCTTCCGTCCTGTCCGCTTCCGCCTTTGCGCAGAACGCTCCGGCTGATGCCAGCGCGAATTCCGGCGCGGCCGTGCAGCAGCAGGACGCGATGAAGCAAGACGCCATGAAGAGTTCCGCACCGCAAGCCAGTGACGCCGCCGCCAAGCCGGCCACCCACAAGGCTGCGAAGCATCACAAGGCCAAGAAGGCCGCCGCTCCGAAGGACAGCAGCGCCAGCGGTGCGGCCGAAGCTCCCGCCAGCGGCGAATAAGCCAAACGGTTCGAGTACGACAGTCAAAACCCCGGGGGCGACCCCGGGGTTTTTCTATGCCGGCAAGCCGAGTTCGCGAATCAGCTCGATCAACGCGCGCAGGGGTGCCGGAACATTGCGACGGCCGGAGTAGTAGAGGCTCAAGGCCGGATACGTCGGCACCCAGTCGTCCAGCACGCTGATCAATCGGCCTTTCTTTAGATCGTCCTTGACGTACCAATCCGCAAGCATGGCCAGTCCCAGTCCGTCGCGAGCGGCTTCGTACATCAGCAAGGCTTCGTCCAGTACCAGTGGACCGGCCACGTCCACGGTAAATGACGCGCCGCGTCGCGCGAAATCCCAGCCAACGGGTGCGCCCGTTGGCATTCGCGCACGAATACAAAGATGGTCCGCCAGATCTGTCGGCGTCTGCGGCCGTTTACGCCGTGCGAAGTAAGCCTTCGAGCCGACCACCTTCATGCGGAACGGCAGACCTATCGGCACCGCAATCATGTCGCGCGGCACCAGGTCAGCCACGCGAATGCCCGCATCGAAACCCTCGCCGACCACGTCGACCAACCGCCCATTGGTTACCACATCGACACTGACAGCCGGATAGCGCCGCACGTACTCACCCAGAATCGGCTGAAATATGCGTCGTGCGGCGCCAAGCGAAGTATTGATGCGCAAGCTGCCCGACATGCTCTGCTGCCGGCTGCTCGCGTTGGCCATGGCTTGATGGATATCCGACAACGCGGGCGCGACCTGTGCAACGAATTGCTCGCCCGTCTCGGTCAATGCCACGCTGCGCGTCGTGCGGTGGAACAGCCTCACGCCAAGGCGCTTTTCCATGCCTGCCACCGCATTACTCAGTGCGGTGGTCGACATCTCCAACTCATCGGCGGCTGCCTTGAAGCTGCCCCGACGCGCTACCGCAAGAATCGCGTCCAGTTCGGTGAGCCCCGACTTGTACATTGATTCGATTTCCGGGATGACTTGTCCCGATTCTAGCTATTTTTCAGGCCAATGTGCGCCACCATACTTCAGGGCAACCACAGCCCTGGAGGCTCTATGCGCATGTTGCAACATTCCTATATCGACGGCCGCTTCGTGCAAACGCTTGGCGTCGAGACGATGGACATCGTCAATCCAAGTACCGAGGCGATCATCGGTCGCTTGCGGCTCGCCGGCCAGGACGACGTACGGTTGGCTATCGAGGCGGCGAACAAGGCACAGCACGCTTTCTCGCGCAGCAGCAAACAGGAACGCATCGCCATGCTTCGTCGGCTGGAAGAAGCCGTACGTAAACATGTGCCGGCGATCCGCGAAGCCACGATCGACGAATACGGCGCGCCACCGCAGCGCGCCACATGGGCCAGCGAATACGCTGCGGCCTGCTTCGGCCATGCCGCCGAAACGCTGGCGGCGTATCCATTGACTCGGCAGATGGGCGCAGCCAGTGTGACGATGGAATCCGTCGGCGTGTCGGCACTGATCACGCCGTGGAACAGCGTCGCCGGCTCGATCTGCAGCAAGCTCGCCTACGCTATCGCCGCCGGCTGCGCAGTGGTGATCAAGCCCAGCGAGCTGGGTGCGATCCAGGCACAGGTGGTTGCCGAAGCAGTCCACGCTGCCGACCTTCCGCCCGGCATCGTCAATATCGTGATCGGCCGGGGCGACCCGGTAGGCACGACACTCAGCACGCACCCGGGTGTCGCCAAGATTTCCTTCACCGGTTCAACACAGACCGGCAAGGCGATCGCACGCGCCGCCGTCAACAGCATGAAGCGTGTCAGCCTGGCGCTGACCGGCAAATCGCCGTCGATCATTCTCGACGACGCCGATTTTCCCCATGCCGTACCGCTGGCCATCCAGGCCGGGCTGCAAAACAGTGGGCAGGCTTGCGTGGCGGGAACGCGCATTCTTGTTCCGGCTTCGCGACTGGATGAAGTGATTGCTTTGACTCAACAGGCCATCGCCGGCATCAAGGTCGGCAACCCACGCGATCCGCAGACAACGATCGGCCCAATGATCAGCGCCGCGCAATACGAGCGCGTGCAGCGATACATCCGCATCGGCAACGACGAAGGTGCCACATTGATTGCGGGCGGCGAAGGCCGACCGGAGGGCATCGAGCGTGGCTACTTCGTTCGACCGACCGTCTTTGCCGGCGTAAGCAACGATATGACGATCGCTCAAGAAGAAATTTTTGGGCCTGTACTCAGCATCATCACCTATCGCGACGACGAGGAAGCCATTGAGATCGCCAACGATTCGCCGTATGGGTTGCAGGCGTATGTATTCTCGACGAACAGCGAACGCGCACACGCCGTCGCTTCGCGGCTGCTTGTTGGCGGGGTGAAGATCAATAGTCTCCAGCATGAACCGCGTGCGCCATTTGGTGGGTACAAGGCATCGGGGCTTGGTCGCGAAGGTGGCGTGTTCGGACTGGAGTCGTTTCTTGAGGCGAAGGCAGTCGTTGGAGAGTGAGGAGTGAGGTGATTGGCCTTCGTTTGTCAGTCAGGATTTCTCGAATGGAAACACTGAAGAGTAGATTCCGGCCTTCGCCGGAATGACGAGAGGGGTAGGCGAGGGCGAGGGGGAACGCCTTAAGTCCTCTCCGCCACGACGCCTCGCGCACAAATTCGGCGCACCTCAGAAGCGCCAGAAGCGTCCCCACTCGGTTCGAGTAGACGGTCCGAACGGTTTTATCTCTCAATGCTGCTCAGAGCCTTGGCTCTAAAGGCCATTTCTTTTTGGTTACTTTTGCTTTACTCCGGACCTAAAGGTCCTCCGCCCTCCGGGCCGGCTTCGCCGTTCGCATGCGCTACGCGCAAGCGTGGGCCAGCAAAGAAAAAGTGACTCGCTCGCCGGCAGGCGAGTGAAACGCCCGCTGCGTAAGCGGCCAGGTCGCCCGAACACACAGGCAAGAGCCAAACACTGACGCCACTGGGTTCCGGCCTACGCCGGAATGACGAAGTTGGAGAGGCTGCGGAAAACCGCCCAAAGCATCCGTTCTCGCTTGACTAGTGCAGCAATAGCCATCCAAAAGAAAACCCCGCACAAGGCGGGGTTTTCTCCAAACAACTGCAACACAAGCGCAGGACTTAGAAGTCCATACCACCCATGCCGCCCATGCCACCGCCCGGCGCACCGTGCGAATGACCTTCGTCCTTCTTCGGCACTTCGGTCACGGCCGCTTCGGTCGTGATGATCGAACCGGCGACCGAAGCCGCGAACTGCAGAGCCGAACGGGTGACCTTGGTCGGGTCCAGGATGCCGAAGGCGATCATGTCGCCGAACTCGCCCGTGGCAGCGTTGTAACCGAAGTTACCGTTGCCTTCCTTCACCTTGTTCAGCACGACCGACGGCTCTTCGCCGGCGTTCGACACGATCGCGCGCAGCGGAGCTTCCAGTGCGCGACGGGTGATGGCGATGCCCAGATCCTGATCGGCGTTGGCGCCCTTCAGGCCATCGAGCGACTTGAGCGAGCGGATCAGCGCCACGCCACCGCCCGGCACCACGCCTTCTTCCACTGCAGCGCGGGTAGCGTGCAGGGCGTCTTCGACGCGAGCCTTCTTTTCCTTCATTTCGACTTCGGTTGCCGCGCCCACCTTGATGACGGCCACGCCGCCAGCCAGCTTGGCCACGCGCTCCTGCAGCTTCTCGCGGTCGTAGTCCGAAGAGGTCTCTTCGATCTGCGCCTTGATCTGGCCGATGCGCGACTGGATGCGCTCGGCTTCGCCGGCACCGTCGATGATGGTGGTGTTTTCCTTGGTGATGACGACGCGCTTGGCGCGGCCCAGATCGTTGATCGTGGCCTTCTCAAGCTGCAGGCCGACTTCCTCGGAGATCACCTGGCCGTTGGTCAGGATGGCGATGTCTTCCAGGATGGCCTTGCGACGATCGCCGAAGCCCGGCGCCTTGACGGCGGCGACCTTGACGATACCGCGGATGGTGTTGACGACGAGGGTCGCCAGGGCTTCGCCCTCGACTTCCTCGGCGACGATCAGCAGCGGCTTGCCGGCCTTGGCGACGGCTTCGAGCACCGGCAGCAGTTCGCGAACGTTCGACACCTTCTTGTCGTGGATCAGGATGAAGGGGTCGTCCAGCTCGACCTGCTGGCTCTGCTGGTTGTTGATGAAGTACGGCGACAGGTAGCCGCGGTCGAACTGCATGCCTTCGACGACGTCGAGTTCGTTCTCGAGGCCCGAACCTTCCTCGACCGTAATCACGCCTTCCTTGCCGACCTTCTTCATCGCGGTGGCGATGATGTCGCCGACGTTGGCGTCGGAGTTGGCCGAGATGGTGCCGACCTGGGCGATCGCCTTGTCGTCGGCGGTCGGGTTGGAGAGCTTCTTCAGCTCGGCGACGGCGGCGGTCACCGCCTGGTCGATACCGCGCTTGAGATCCATCGGGTTCATGCCGGCGGCCACAGCCTTCAGGCCTTCCTGGATGAACGCCTGCGCCAGCACGGTCGCGGTCGTGGTGCCGTCACCGGCCACGTCGGACGTCTTGGAAGCGGCTTCCTTGACGATCTGCGCGCCGATGTTCTCGTACTTGTCGGCCAGTTCGATTTCCTTGGCGACGGACACGCCGTCCTTGGTCACCGTCGGTGCGCCGAAGCTCTTCTCGAGCACGACGTTGCGGCCCTTCGGACCCAGGGTGACCTTGACCGCGTTGGCCAGGGTGTTGACACCCTTGAGCATGCGCGCGCGGACGTCTTCGCCGAAGCGTACTTCTTTAGCTGCCATAAAATTTTTGCCTCAAAAATTTTGAATAGGAATGGTTCTGTCGTTCCAAAGGCGGTACCAGAAGGAGCCAAAGGCGACTGGCGTGCGCGCTCTTAAGTTCGCGCTCGGCAAGCCGCAGCTCCCAACGGAACTCAGCCCTCGATCACCGCAACAACGTCGTCTTCCTTCAGGAAGACCAGCTCTTCGCCGTCGATCTTGATTTCCTGGCCGGCGTACTTGCCGAACAGCACCACGTCGCCTTCCTTCAGCGACATCGGACGGACATTGCCGTCTTCCAGGATGCGACCGGTACCGGCAGCGATGACCTTGCCGCGGGTCGGCTTTTCGGTGGCGCTGTCGGGGATGACGATGCCGCCGGCGGAGACACGCTCCTCTTCCAGGCGCTTGACGATGACGCGATCGTGCAGCGGACGCAGTTTGCTCATGGATGGCTCCAGCTAATGGATTGGGTTGGGAAAAGTCGGGACGGGGCGCGATGCGGGGGACCGCATTGTTAGCACTCGCCGTCGGTGAGTGCCAATTCTAACGATGCAGAAGCCCCTCGCAAGAGGTCGCGTCCCTCGAACCTGCACTTCTAATGGGGAAGCTGGCTGGCCCTTTCAAGGCCGGCTAGGCTGACGGGATGCGCCCGATCCTGCTTTGCTACTGCACCTGCCCCGACCCGGAAACCGCTCTGCAGCTGGCTGAGCGGTTGGTCGGGGAGTCCCTGGCCGCCTGCGTCAACTGCCTGCCCGGGGTCACCTCGGTCTACCGCTGGGAGGGCAAAGTGACCAGGGACAGCGAAACCCTGCTGCTCATCAAGACCCCGGCCGACCGCTTTGAGGCGCTCAGGGCGCGGCTATTGGAACTGCATCCCTACGATCTGCCCGAGCTGATCGCCGTCCCGGTCGAGCGCGCCCACGAGGCCTATCTGGCCTGGGTGGCCGCAAATGCTTGCTGAATGCCAGTCAGGTCAGCGCGGCAGAGCGGCGGCCAGGTCGCCGTCGGTGGCCTCGATGCGTCGGGTCACACGGCCCTGGGCATCGACCAGCAGCACGGTCGGCACGTGCATCACACGAAAGCTACGGAAAAGCGTGCCGGATGCGTCGAGCATCAGCGGGATCTCCACCTTGTAGTTTTTCTTGTACTCGGCCAGATCGTCCCTGGCCGCCCACAAGCCGGACGCCACGCCCAGCCAGCGCAGGTCCGACCGCTTATGCGCCAGCACCTCGACCTGCTCGCGCATGCTGCGGCAGCTTTGCGACAGTTGCGGGCGGCTCTTGGCCAGATAGCTTTCGCACCAGGGCGAGAGAAAAACCAGCACGGTAGGCTTGCCGGCATCGCGCAACGGAAAGGATTTCCCGGCCAGGGTGGTCACGCTCGTATCGGGCACGCTATCGCCAATACCGATAGGTTTCTCGGCCACGGTGGCCGTCTTCGGCGGCGCCACAGGTAAAGGCGTGGACGTTCGGGCAGCAAGCAAGGCGGCGTCGAGCCGGGCATTGGCCTCGTGGCCGACATAGAGAATGCGCCCATCACGACCGATCACCACGTGTTGCGGCGTGACACGCAAATGGAAAGCCTCGCCCAGCGAACCGTCATCGAACACGATCGGCATGGTCAGGCCCACTTGCTGTCGGTACTTGCGTACCTCCTCGACACTGTCATCGAAACCGACATCGATGGCGATCACTGCCATGTCCGGTCCGGCTTCTTCATAGGTGCGTTGCAGATGCGGCATCTGTTCGCGGCAGGGTACGCACCAGGTCGCCCAGAATTTCAGATAGACGGCTTTTTTGCCGTAGAGCTTGCCCAGATCGATGGTCTGCCCGTCGATGGTCTTGAGCACCACCGGCGGCGCCGGCGTACCGATCAGGCTTTGACCGGCTGCTTCGGCGCGTTGCTGGCCGCTATCGGCGGCATGGGTAGTCAGGCAACACAGCGACAGGATAAGAGTCAGGAAATAACGCATGGGAAGGCATCGCGGGAGGGTTAGCGCGAATGCTCGGGCCACGCGGCCATCCGGATAAGCGCCACTTGTTGGAAAAACTACCGGACCACTTTTGGATTTTTGGAGCCGGCTTTTCGGAGCTTGATTTTTTGAGGCCGGATTTTTTGAGCATGTTTCAACGCAACAACGCCACAGCCCGATGAATGGCGCTATCGATGCGCGTGGCGTCGATCAGGCCAAAGCCCAACGGCATGCCGTGCCAGCCGTGATCGCCCACGCCATACCTCGCCAGATCCTCAACGCGAATACCTTCCGCCGCCGCCCTGCGCGTCCACGCTGTCACGTCGATATCGGGCGCCGCGCGTGCCGCCATGTGCAGACCCGCATCGACCGGCATGGCTTCGAGCAGGCCGCCGGCATGACGGTCCAGCGCCAGCAACAGTTGTTCGCGTCGATCCGCATAAATCTTGCGCATCTTGCGGATATGTCGCACCAGGTGCCCCTCGGCAATGAATGCAGCCAGCGTCTCCTGCGACAGCACATCGCCATGGCCGTCGCTGAGCCACTTGGCATGCGCCATCGCTTCATGCAGCCAAGGCGGCAGCACCACATAGCCCAGTCGCAGTGCCGGGAACAGACACTTGGAAAAGGTGCCGACGTAACAGACGCTGCCGTTGCGGTCGAGCGTCTGCAAGGCATCGAGCGGGCGACCGCCGTAGCGGAATTCGCCATCGTAGTCGTCTTCGATAATGGTCGCGCCACGCGCTCGTGCGAAGGCAAGCAAGGCAGTGCGGCGCGCGGGCGACAACGGCATGCCGAGTGGAAACTGGTGCGACGGCGTGACGTACACGATGTTCGCGCGAGCCGGAATCGCCGCAACCACCAAGCCCTGCTCATCCACCGGTACCGGCACGATCTCCGCGCCGGCCGCTTCGAATACCGCGCGCAACGGCGGGTAGCCGGGGTTCTCCACGGCCAGCACCGTGCGCCCTGGCGTCACCAATACACGCGCAAGCAAGTTGAACGCCTGTTGTGCGCCGCAAGTGACCAGTACATCGGCCGCCTCGCAGGCGACAGCGCGTGCGAACGAAACATGCCGCGCGATCGCCTCGCGCAAGGACGCCTGCCCTTGCGGATCGACATGCAAGATGCGCGATCTGGACAGGGCGCGCATCGCCCGCGCCGACAAGCGCCGCCATTCGTCGTAGGGAAAACGCAGCACGTCCGGCGTGCCGACGCGGAAGTCATCGCCATCGTCGCGCGGCGGCCGCACCGGCAAGGTCACCGGCTGGCGCCAATAAGACGCGAGCCGCTGGTCGTCCGGCAACGCCGCAGCACGCGACGCGGAGCGCGAAGCCATGTCGGCCACGAAATTGCCCGCGCCATGGCGCGCCACGACATAGCCCTCGCTGAGCAACAGGTCGTACGCAGCCACTACCGTATTGCGCGATATGCCCAGCGATTGCGCCAGCTCGCGCGTGGCCGGCAGGCGCAGGCCGGGCTTGAGCCGCCCGTCCAGAATGGCCGCGCGCAACTGGGTGTGCAGCGCCGCCTGGCGCTGGCGCGATCCGGGCGCCGGCAGTTCCAGGGGAAACTCGAACAGGTGACTCATGCGAAGACGCCTACAAGTGGACCACAAGATTTGACCCATTGTGGTTCTTTTGCAAGTCCACCCATTTCCTTACAGTGCACCCATCCCGCCTGGAGCGCTCCGTCATGATCGACCTGTATTTCGCCGCCACGCCCAACGGTCTCAAGATCAAGCTGTTTTTCGAGGAAACCGGGCTGCCTTATCGCATCAAGCCGGTCAGCCTGGGTAAGGGCGAGCAGTTCCAGCCCGATTTCCTGCTCATCTCCCCGAACAACAAGATCCCCGCCATCGTCGACAACGCGCCCCTGGGTGGCGGTGCACCGATCAGCGTGTTCGAGTCCGGAGCGATCCTGCTTTATCTGGCGGAAAAATCCGGCCGCTTCATGCCGCAGGATGCACGTGGCCGTATCGAGGTGCTGCAGTGGCTGTTCTGGCAGGTCGGCGGGCTGGGGCCGATGGCGGGGCAGATCGGACATTTCAATGTGTATGCGCCCGAGCCGGTGCCGTATGCGATCGATCGCTATACGCGTGAAGTGGCGCGTCTTTATGGCGTGCTGGATCGTCGCCTGGCGGATCGTCCCTTCATTGCCGGCGACGACTACACCATCGCCGATATCGCGGCTTATCCGTGGATCGTGCCGCATCAGGCACATGGCCAGTCGCTCGCCGACTTCCCGCATCTGGAGCGCTGGTTCCAGGCTATCGCTGCGCGACCGGCCACGATACGCACGTATGAAGGTGTAGAGAGTGCCTATGTGCGCAAGCACATCAGCGAGGAAGAGCGGAAGCATTTGTTTGGGCACGGAGCCAAGCAGGGCTAATCGGACCCAAAGAATCGAATTTTTGCGTTAGCGACTTCAAGGAACCTCGAATGACCTCCTACTCGTCATTCCGGCGTAGGCCGGAATCCAGTGGCGACATGATTAGGTTCTCGCGAAAACCACTGGACACGCTCGCAAAAACCGAGAACTGACGCCACTGGGTCCCGGCCTGCGCCGGGATGACGGTGAAAAACCGAGGTTATTAGAGGTCCCTTCAATCGCGGCACCAGGTTGTGTCACCGCCTGTCGCGGCTGAAGCCGCCCCAACAGAAAAGATGGCAACCGACCAAGCACCCATCGAATCGAGAACGCGATGAAACCACGCGACCTGACCAGCCTGCTTCTGCTCGGCGCCCTTTGGGGTGGCTCGTTTCTGTTCATGCGCATGGCCGCCGACCCGTTCGGCGCGGTGGCGATGGGCGGCATGCGCGCCATCGTTGCGGGATTGTGCTTCGTGCCCATGATGGCGTCGCGCACGCTGCTGGCGGAATGGCGCGCGCATTGGCGACCGATCGCGATCACAGGTATTGCCAATTCGGCGCTGCCGTTTCTGCTGTTTGCATGGGCCGCACGCCACCTGCCCGCCGGCCTCTCGTCGATCTTCGATGCCATCACACCCCTGTTGGTGGCCGCATCGGGCTGGCTGTGGCTGAACGAGAAACTCGATGCATGGCGTACGCTCGGCCTGGTCGTCGGCCTGATCGGCGTGCTGTGGCTGGTTGGCGGCAATATCGGTGGCGCCGCAGTCGATCACAGTTCGCTATGGGCGATGGCCGCCTGTGTCGGCGCGACGGTCTGCTACGCCTTTGCCGTGCACTACAGTCGTCGCCGCTTGCACCATGTCTCACCAATGACATCCACCGCCGGCAGCCAGATCGTCGCCGCCATCCTGCTCGCGCCGACAACGTTCTGGGCGTGGCCGGCACGGAATCCGCCGATGTCGGCCTGGCTTGCCATCGCGGCATTGGGCGTGGCTTGTACCGGTTTTGCCATGCTGCTGTTTTTCAGGCTGCTTGCCCGCACCGGCACGGCGCGGACGATGACGGTGCTCTATCTGATTCCTGTGTTCGGCGTGCTATGGGGCTGGTTGTTCCTGAAAGAAACGGTCACGGCCAACATGATCATTGCCTGCGTGGTGATCCTGCTGGGCGTGGCACTGACGACAGGACGCTCCAGCGAGCCGTTGCCGGCGCCCATCGCTGACAAAGCCTGAACCGGGTAACTGAAAAGACGTATCCAGCGAATAGGTCATAATCACCGCTCCACGCTGCCTGGCGTGGTCCCCACGGTTGGAGTTGCAATGCGTTTCCGTTCTTTTGGCCGTCTGGCCGCCCGCCTCCTGGTTCCCTTGGCGCTACTGCTCGGTGCGGCGCAGGTATTTGCGCAAGACACCGACAACCTGCTACCGGTGACCGAGGCCTACAAGCTCAGCACCGATACCAACACGCCCGGCGTGCTGAAGCTGCATTGGACGATCGCGCAGGACTACTACCTCTATCGTGGTCGCATGAAGTTCAAGGGCGGTGATGGCATCACGCTCGGCGAAGCGACACTGCCCGATGGCGAAAAGCATCACGACGAATACCTGGGCGATGTAGAAACCTATCACCACAATGTCGATGCCAGCATTCCCTATACGGTGGCACCCGGCACCACGCGCTTGACGGTCAGCGTCCAGTACCAGGGTTGCCACGAAGTCGAACCGAAGATCTGCTACCCGCCGCATACCGAAAAACTCGATCTGCCCTTGCCGGCGGGCGCCGCACAAGCCGCTCCGGGCGCGCCAACACAAACCCTCGGCAGTGCGCTGAGCCAGCTAGGTGGCAAGTCGGCCGCGAGCCCGGGCATGGATGCGGCACCGCTGCCTGCCGAACAGGCCTTTCGCTTCGAAGCACTGGCACGCAAGCCGAACGAATTGCTGCTGCGCTGGACGATGCCCAGGGGCTACTACCTGTATCGCGACCAGACCGTGCTGCACGCCAAGAACATCGATGGCGTGAAGCTCAACCCGCAATGGCCTGAAGGCACCAGCAAGGACGATCCGCATTTCGGCAAGGTCACCGTGTATTTCGATCAGCTCGAATTGCCGGTCACCATCGATGGCGACCTGGCCGGACGCAAACAACTCGATGTCGAGGCCAGCTTCCAGGGTTGCCAGGACGGCGGCCTGTGCTATCCGCTGATGACGCGCGCCGTGTCGGTCGATCTTTCTGGCGGCAGCGTCTCGACCGGACAGACCACCGCCGGTCCTGCGCCGGAAATGCCACCGGCCACGCAAAACTCGCTCGATGTCAGTCTCTGGTATGCGTTGTTGCTCGCGCTGGGCGGCGGCCTGGTGCTGAACCTGATGCCGTGCGTGTTGCCGGTGCTTTCCATCAAGGCGGTCGGCCTGATCGAAAGCGGCGAGAACCCCGCCCGCCGCCGCGTGCATGCCTTGATGTACACCGCCGGCGTGCTGGCGAGTTTTATCGCGCTCGGCCTGATCATCATCTCCTTGAAGCAGGCCTGGGGTTCGCAGATGCAGAACCCCATCGTGGTCGCCGTGCTCGCGTTGATCATGCTGGCGGTCGCGCTGTCGATGTCCGGCGTGGTGCAGTTCGGCACCTCGCTGGGCAATACCGGCAGCTCGCTGGCGAACCGCTCGGGCCCGATCGGTGATTTCTTCACCGGCGTACTCGCCGTGGTGGTTGCCAGCCCGTGTACGGCGCCGTTCATGGGCACCGCGCTCGCCTACGCCTTTGCCGCGCCCACCGTGAATGCCTTGCTGGTCTTTGTCGCCCTCGGCGTTGGCCTGGCCCTGCCCTTCCTCGCGGTCGGCTTCGTACCGGCCGTGGCGCGCTTGCTGCCGCGCCCCGGTGCCTGGATGGAAACGCTCAAGCAGGTGCTGGCCTTCCCGATGTATCTCGCTGCGGTGTGGCTGGCCTGGGTGCTGGCCAACCAGCGTGGCTCCGATGCCGTCGGCCTGCTGCTGGTGGCTGCGGTGCTGCTGGCCATGACGCTATGGTGGTTCGAGCGCAGTCGTTCGCGTGGGGTAATCAGCCGTGTCTTCGTCGCCGTGCTGCTGGTGCTGGCGATCGCGCCGGTCTACATGCTGGCCAAACTGCCGGCCGGCACGAATCGGGCTGCCACGGCCGAGGGTGTGGTTGCCTTCACGCCGGCCAAGCTGGCCGAGCTGCGCAAGGCCGGCACGCCGGTCTTCGTCGACATGACCGCCGACTGGTGCATCACCTGCAAGGCCAACGAGCACACCGTGCTGGACACCGACGCATTCCGCGCCCAGCTCAAGCAGACCGGCACGGTCTATATGAAGGGTGACTGGACCAACGAGGATCCGGACATCACTGCCTTTCTGCAGCAATACCACACGCCGGGCGTGCCGCTTTACGTGGTGTTCCCCAAGAGCGGCGGCGCGGGTCGGCAACTACCGACGGTGTTGACCGCATCGCTGGTCGAACAGGCGCTGGCCGAGGCGGCCAAGAGCGAGTAGTGAGTTAAGAGGAGTGAGGAGTAAGAGAGAGCCAAGAAGAGCCGGAACCTGCTTTCTCTCACTCCTCGCTCCTCATCGAAACAGCCAAAAGCTAAGTTAGCGGGGGACCGGGAGTGAGAAACGAGTGGGTATACCAGTACCATCGCTCACTTCTCACTCCTCTTAACTCACTCCTCGCTCTCGATGCTAAGCCGAAGCAACACCCTCATCCTTGTCCTGGCCGTTGTCGCGGCCGGCGTCGGCGGCTGGCTGCAGCATGCCAGCCGGCAGGCGCACGTCCCGGACGGTGTGCAGGTGGCGGCAGTGGGCGACGTACGCCCCGATCTCACGCTGATGGATGTCGACGGCAAGCCACACCGGTTATCGGAATTCCACGCTCGGCGCGTGCTGCTCAATTTCTGGGCGACCTGGTGCGTGCCATGCCTGAAAGAGATGCCCGCGCTGGCCGAGGCACAGGCAAAGTTCGGCGAAAAAGAACTGATCGTCGTCGGCATCGCCATGGACGACCCCGAACGGATCCGGCCGTTTCTTGCCGTGCACCCTGTGCCGTACCCGATTCTGATCGGCCGGATGGACAGCCCCAGCACCTCGCTGCAGTTCGGCGATGAGGCGCAAGTTCTGCCGTTTAGCGTGCTTTTAGATACCGATGGGCACATCTTGGAAGCGCAGCGAGGCGCATTGCCCATGGAAACCCTCGACGAGTGGATGAAACGGCCCTAGGAGCCGCTTTCGGGCGACTCGATACGCCGCCGCACGGACTTCTTCACAGTTCTGCACCAAACATCGTCGATCTACGCCGAACTGGACAACATTGCCGAGTGCGCGCACACTCCGCCCGGTCCGCACCTGCCCAGGTGCCGTTTCAGGATCACAGCGTGGCGAACATCCTGGTCCTGCACGGACCCAACCTCAATCTGCTGGGTACGCGCGAGCCGGAGATCTATGGCCACCAGACGCTGGCCGATATCGACGCCGCACTGGTTGAGCAGGCCAAAGCTGCGGGGCACATGCTGACCGGCTTCCAGTCGAATGCCGAGCACGCGCTGATCGAACGCGTGCACGAGGCACGCAAGGACCAGGTGGCGCTGATCCTGATCAATCCCGGCGCCTTCACGCATACCAGCATCGCCCTGCGTGACGCCCTATTGGGCGTGGCCATACCGTTTATCGAGCTGCACCTTTCCAACGTGCATGCCCGCGAGCCGTTCCGTCACCACTCCTACCTGGCCGACGTGGCCATTGGTCAGGTCTGCGGTTTCGGACCGGACAGTTATCGGCTGGCGCTGGACGCCGCCATCGCGCGGCTGGGCCGCGCCGCCTGACCCGAACAACGTTTCCCTTCCATTCCAGCCGCCCCAAGCGGCAGCAACGAAAAGGCTTGACCCATGGACTTGCGCAAGATCAAAAAGCTGATCGACCTGCTTGAGGAATCCAACCTCGCCGAACTGGAAATCAAGGAGGGCGAGGAAGTCGTCCGCCTGTCGCGCGTGCCCAAGGGCGGCGTTGCCATCGCCGCAGCGCCCGTCGCCGTTGCCGCGCCGGTAGCCGCTCCCGTGGCCGCAGCGCCCGTCGCCGCCCCTGTGGCCGCTGCACCGGCCGTGCCCGAAGGCCATGTGGTCAAGGCGCCGATGGTCGGCACCTACTACGCCTCGGCTAGCCCGGGCGCACCGGCATTCGTCAAGGTCGGCCAGCAGGTCAAGGCCGGCGAAACGCTGGGCATCATCGAAGCGATGAAGATGTTCAACCAGATCGAAGCCGACGTCGGCGGCACCGTGCAGGCCATCCTGATCGACAACGGCCAGCCGGTGGAATTCGACCAGCCGATGTTCGTGATCGCCTGATATGCATAAGCTCGAGAAAGTCCTTATCGCGAACCGCGGCGAAATCGCCCTGCGCGTCTTGCGTGCCTGCAACAGCTTAGGCATCAAGACCGTCGCCGTGCATTCGACCGCCGATCGCAACCTCAAGCACGTCGGCCTGGCCGACGAGGCGATCTGCATCGGCCCGGCGCCGTCGGCCGAAAGCTATCTCAATATCCCACGCATCATCGCCGCGGCGGAAATCACCGACGCGCAGGCGATCCATCCGGGCTACGGGTTTCTTTCCGAGCGCGCGGATTTTGCCGAGCAGGTCGAGAAGTCCGGCTTTATCTTTATTGGCCCGACCGCCGACGTGATCCGCCTGATGGGCGACAAGGTCGAGGCGATCCGTGCGATGAAGGCGGCTGGCGTTCCCTGCGTGCCCGGTTCCGGCGGCCCGCTCGGCGACAATGTGGATGAAAACATCCGCATCGCCCGCGAGATCGGCTACCCCGTGATCATCAAGGCCGCCGGTGGCGGTGGTGGCCGCGGCATGCGCGTGGTGCGCACCGAGGCGCATCTGGGCAACGCCGTGACCATGACCAAGCAGGAAGCGAAAGCCGCTTTCGGCAACGATCAGGTGTACATGGAGAAGTTCCTGGAAAACCCGCGTCACGTGGAAATCCAGGTACTCGCTGACGGCCAGGGCCATGCCATTCACCTGGGCGAGCGCGACTGCTCGATGCAGCGTCGCCACCAGAAAGTGGTCGAGGAAGCTCCGGCACCAGGCATCACGCCCGAGCTGCGCGCACAGATCGGCAAGGTCTGCGTCGACGCCTGCCTGCGCATCGGCTACCGCGGTGCCGGCACCTTCGAGTTCCTGTTCGAAGACGGCCGCTTCTACTTCATCGAGATGAACACGCGCATCCAGGTCGAGCATCCGGTGACCGAGCTGATTACCGGCGTCGACCTGGTACGCGAGCAGTTGCTGATTGCCGCGGGCGAGAAACTGTCGATTCGCCAGGAAGACATCAAGATCAACGGCCATGCGATCGAGTGCCGCATCAACGCCGAAGATCCCGACACTTTCATGCCCAGCCCCGGCGAAGTGAAACGCTTCGAAGCACCGGGCGGCCCGGGCGTGCGCGTCGACACGCATCTGTACGACGGCTATCGCATTCCGCCAAACTACGACTCGATGATCGGCAAGCTGATCGTACACGGCCCCGATCGCGAAACGGCGATCGCGCGCATGCGTCTGGCGCTTGCCGAAACGGTGATCGAAGGCGTGAAGTGCAATATCCCGCTGCAGCAACGCATCATGGCCGACGTCGGTTTCCAGCACGGTGGACAGAACATCCACTATCTGGAAAAGCGCATGGCCGAGCAGAAGGAAAAGGCCGCCAGCGGCGGTTGATGCGAACCTGCCCTATCGTCATTCCGGCGTAGGCCGGAATGACGAACAGGAAGGTCGACGGAATACACATGCCCGAACTGCTCACCCTGCGCGAAACCATCGAAACCATCGTCGCCTGCTTTGACGATGGCGACGTGTGGGACCGCTACGCCTGGGTCTACACTGATCGCGACGGTCCGCTGATGAGCTGCCGTTTCTATCTGTCGTCCAGCGACGAAGAAACCGATCTGCTGATCGACGAAGACGGCGAAGGTTTGCCGCTGCTGGCCGCCGAACATGCGCTGTCGCATTACCTCGAAGCGGTGACATTCGCCGACGTGCTCATCGTGCAGAAGCGGCAACGCCCGTTGTCGAGCCTGGAGGACTACGCTCGCGCACTCGATCACTACGTGCGCGTGGACGCCTTTCTGGAGCTGGGCGAGGCATCAGATGCCGATGTCGACGCAGCCCTGCAGGCCAATCTCGCCACTGGCCTGTACACCGAATACGACCTGGTCCTGGCCGAGTGTCCGGTCAGCAAAGTCGGCGAAGCGGCGCGTGCCGTTTCGGCACTGTTTTCGCTATCCATCGCCGAGTCACTTTCTCTTTGCCGCCAGCTTCCCTTGAGCCTGGGACGGCGCGTCAATGCATTGGAATGCGGTCAGATCGAACGGCGTTTCGCCGCGCTCTCGCTGCCGTTGCAAAAAGTTACGCATAAAGCGCTGCCCTGGCAGTAGGGATGCAGGCTGCGAGCTTTGCTCTTACTCTTCACTCACTCCTCTTCACTCACTCCTTATCCCATGCCCTGGCTCGAACTCTCCCTCACCGTCCGCGCAGAGCAACAACCGCGCGTGGAAGAAGCGCTCGACGACCTGGGTGCGCTGTCGATTACCTTGCAGGATGCCGACGCGGAAACGCCCGACGAACAGGCGATCTTCGAGCCGGGCGTCGGCGAGCTGCCGCTGTGGCCGACAATCACCTTGAATGCCTTGTTCGACGTCGACACCGACCGTCGCGGCCTGAGCGAAGCGCTCGGCGATCTGCTGCCCTGGCTGGAGCCGGACCAGATGCTGTTTCGCGACGTCGCCGACGAGGACTGGGAGCGGGCCTGGATGGACCAGTTCAAGCCGATGCCATTCGGCCGCCGCCTGTGGATCTATCCATGGAACATCGAGCCGCCGACCGACGGCGATATTGTCGTGGTCCGGCTCGATCCGGGCCTGGCGTTCGGCAGCGGCACGCATCCGACCACTGCCCTTTGCCTGGAATGGCTCGATGGCCTGCAGCTGGCCGGAAAGACCGTCACGGATTTCGGCTGTGGCTCGGGGATTCTCGCCATCGCAGCATTGAAGCTCGGCGCGTTGAGCGCGGTCGGTGTGGACAACGATCCCCAGGCACTGATCGCCTCGGCCGATAATGCCGAGCGCAACGGTGTGGCCGAGCGTCTCGCACTGTTCCTGCCTGAAGATCTCGACGCGGAACCGGCGGATGTCTTCATTGCCAACATTCTTGCCGGCCCGCTCGGCGAGCTGGCACCGCAGTTTGCCGCCGCGGCCAAGCCTGGCGCACCGTTCGCCATCTCCGGCATCCTGCAGGGTCAGCAAGAGGAGCTATTGGCGCGTTATGGCGAATGGTTCGAAGGCTTGCAGGTCGATACGCGCGAGGACTGGGTTCGCATCAGCGGCTTCCGCCGCTGATCCCATCTTGCGCGACCCTCCCTAGCTTGTAGGAGCGACTTCAGTCGCGATAAACCTGTACGCAAGACCAAGCGTCAACGGCCGACGCGACGCTTGTCGCGACTGAAGTCGCTCCTACAAGATAGGTGGCTTTTCGAGACAGTGTCACAGCACCACCGCAAACCTCTTTACTCATCCGCGCCGCTCGACCACTCTTGACCCATGTACACGCAATGTCCCAAATGCATGTCCGTGTTTTCGCTCGATGCGCGCACGCTCGCGCAGGCGCACGGCTTTGTCATGTGCGGACATTGCGGCGAGGGCTTCGATAGCATCGCCACGCTGGCGGATGTGCTGCCGCCCGAGCCGTTCACCGAGCTGCCAGTCAACGAAGCGGGCATCGAACCGCCGCATCTAGAACTGGCGGTCTATCGCCCGAGAGCGGCCGAGCCGCCGGCAGCGACGGAACCGGCGCGCACGACCTTCGACGACTTGCTGCCAAGCGATTTTACGCCACGGTTTGCGCGTCAGCATGAGCCAAGACCACGTCGCTGGCCGTGGGTCGTGATCATCCTCCTCTTGCTGTTGCTGCTCGCGGCACAGCTGGGCTGGGCGCTGCGCGATCAACTGATCGCCGACTCGATGGTCGGCCCGTGGCTGCGCCAGGGTTGCGATGCGATCGGCTGCCAGCTGCCGCTGGTGCAGGACGTGAAGCAATTGAAGCTGCTGGCACGTGACGTGCAAGCGCACCCGTCGGTGCCCGGCGCACTGCTGATCAGCGCAACGGTTCGCAACGATGCGTCGTTCGCGCAACCGTATCCCGTGGTTTCTGTCACATTGTCCGACGTCAATGGCAAACGCATCGCCATGCGTCGCCTGCGGCCATCCGAATACCTGGCGGACAGCTATGCCTTGCAGCATGGCTTGCCGGCCGGCGCCAACACTGCGCTGGTGCTGGAAGTGGAAGACCCGGGCGACAAAGCGGTGGCGTTCGAACTCGGTTTCGAATGAGACCCGCGACCACCAATGACGCCGTACATGACAGTGACCGGCTTGTCCATAAGCCGATCGCATAAGCTCGCGAACCGTCCACAACATGGCCCAGGGCTCTTAAAATTCTTCGCCGTCGCAGGTACACTCGGTCCCTTCGTCCCATGCTGCAACCGGCGTTCCATGCGAGCCGCCGCCCGCGGTGTTTGCCATAACCATCTGCGGTAGCCTAAGTAGCCGCCGCTATAGCGAATGTGAGAGGGATTGCCATTGAACGTGGTCCGATTGCCTGCTACTGAGGCCGTAAAGGAGTCCTCGTCGCAGAGCGCGCTGAGCGAGTGCGTCAGCCGCACCGTTCGCCGTTATCTCGCGGACATCGGTGATACCGAGTGCGACGAGGGTCTGCACGCATTGGTGATCCGCGAAGTCGAAGGCCCCCTGCTGCGCGAAGTATTGGCATTCCACGACGGCAACCAGAGCCGCGCTGCCGCGGTGCTGGGCATCAATCGCGCCACCTTGCGCAAGAAGCTGGCCCAACACGGGCTGCTGTAAGACATCCAGGCCGGCGCGCTAGCGCCGCCTTCGCCCCCCGCGGGCTATAATCGCTGGCTTTCGTATTCCAGGAAGCCGCCATGTCCCACCCCGCCATCACGCCCATCCGCAGCGCGCTGCTCAGCGTGTCGGACAAGACTGGACTGATCGCGCTGGGTAAGCGCCTCGCTGCAGCAGGCGTCGAGCTGCTCTCCACCGGTGGCAGTGCCAAGGCACTGCGCGAGGCGGGCATTGCGGTCAAGGACGTCAGCAATGTCACCGGCTTTCCGGAAATCATGGATGGCCGCGTAAAAACGCTGCATCCGAAAGTGCATGGCGGGCTGCTTGGCCGCCGCGGCACCGACGACCAGGTCATGACCGAACTCGGCATCGCGCCAATCGACCTGCTGGTGCTCAATCTCTATCCGTTCGAACGGACCGTGGCGCGCGCCGATTGCACGCTGGACGAGGCGATCGAGAACATCGATATCGGCGGCCCGGCGATGCTGCGCTCGGCGGCGAAAAACTGGAACGATGTCGGCGTACTCACCTCGCCCGACCAATACGATGATGCGCTGGCCGAAATCGAACAGCACGGCGGTCTGAGCCGGGCAACGCGCTTTAAGCTGTCGGTGGCCGCGTTCAATCGCGTATCGAACTACGACGCCGCAATCAGCGACTATCTTTCCGGTGTTCAGCTCAACGATACGCAAGATGCTGTCACCGGGCACGATACCTTCCCCGCGCAAGCCAACGGCCGCTTCGTCAAGCTGATGGATCTGCGCTACGGCGAAAACCCGCACCAGCAGGCAGCGTTCTATCGCGACCTGTATCCGGCGCCCGGCACGCTTGCCACGTTCCGCCAGCTGCAAGGCAAGGAACTGTCGTTCAACAACATCGCCGATTCCGATGCCGCGTGGGAATGCGTGCGCAGTTTCAAGAAACCGGCTTGCGTGATCGTCAAGCATGCCAACCCCTGTGGTGTGGCGGTGAATGTCGAGGGCATCGCCCAGGCCTATGACCGCGCCTACCAGACCGATCCCACCTCCGCCTTCGGCGGCATCATCGCCTTCAACCGCAATGTGGACGGCGCCACCGCGCGCGCGATCGTGGAGCGTCAGTTCGTCGAAGTGGTGCTGGCCCCCGGCTATGCCGACGACGCGCTGAAGGCGTTCGCCAAGAAGGCCAACGTCCGCGTGCTGGAAATCCCGCTACCGGCCGATGGCGACCTGTACAACGCGCACCCTGGCAACGATGTACGCCGTGTCGGCTCGGGTCTGCTGATCCAGACCGCCGACCGCGGCATGGTCGGCCCGGACGATCTCAAGATCGTCACCCGCCGCGCGCCGACCGAGGCCGAGATCAACGACCTGATCTTTGCCTGGAAGGTGGCCAAGTACGTCAAGAGCAACGCCATCGTCTACGCCCGCGACCGCCAGACCATCGGCATCGGCGCCGGCCAGATGAGCCGCGTCTACAGCGCCCGCATCGCCGGCATCAAGGCCGCCGATGAGAAGCTGGAAGTCGCCGGCTCCGTCATGGCCTCCGATGCGTTCTTCCCCTTCCGCGACGGTATTGATGCCGCCGCCGCTGCGGGCATCCGCGCGGTGATCCAGCCGGGCGGCTCGATGCGCGACGCGGAAGTCATCGCCGCGGCCGACGAGAACGACATGGCGATGGTGTTTACCGGCATGCGCCACTTCCGCCACTGAGCTACATCGTCGTCCCGGCGAAGGCCGGGACCCATTCCTCAGTCTTCGCTTGTCAGAAAGCATTTGGCGAGCATGCACCCTGAGGAATGGGTCCCGGCCTTCGCCGGGATGACAAGCAGGAAAAGCTTTAGAGCACGGTAAAACCCTGGGCCATGGGCGGCGGTCGGCCCGAATTGAGGCAAAAATCGGGCATCGCTAAAAAACCCGGCTTCGGCGTAAAAAAATTGCTGATGTCTTGTGGGCGACGTCGCTACACTGCGCACGCCCTCCACAAACACTTCACAATCGAAAAGGCCGGAAGCCTCGCATGGAACGGATTTTCCCTGCACTGCACGACTGGACGTACCCGATACCGCCCCACCCCACCGCCCACGCGGAGGGTTGAAGGCGATGCTATTTCCGACGGTCGAATTCGCCGCCTTCTTTCTGTTTACGCTCGCCGTTGCTTGGGCTCTGGTCCGACGACCGGCCTGGCACAAGCATTTTCTGTTGCTCGCCAGCTACGTGTTCTACGGCTGCTGGAACTGGGCATACGTACCCCTGCTGTTCGGTATCTCTCTCGTTGCCGGCCTGGTGGCGCAGCGCATCCAGCAGACTGAAGACGCCAAGAAGCGCAAGCGCTGGTTGATCGGCGGCGTGGTGGTTTGCCTGAGCGCCCTGGTCTACTACAAGTACACCGGTTTCCTGCTGCAGAACCTGCTGGATCTATGGGCGCTGGTCGGCAAACCGCCGGCGTTGTCGCTCGACGGTCCGATGTTGCCGCTGGGTATTTCGTTCTTCGTCTTCCACGCGATTTCGCTGCTCGGCGACGTCTATCGCGGCAAGCTCAAGCAGGCGGTGAACCTGCCCGATGCATTGCTCTATGTCGCGTTCTTTCCGCAGCTGATCGCCGGGCCGATCCTGCGTGCCTCGGACTTCATGCCCCAACTGGCGACGCCGCGCGACCCGCAGGCGGTGCACGTCAATCGGGGCCTGATGCTGATCGTGGCCGGCCTGTTCAAGAAGGTGATCATCTCCAACCAGCTGGCGGTCAACCTGGTCGACCCGGCGTTCGCCGCGCCCCAGTCGTTGTCGGGCCCCGACATGCTGCTGGCGGTGTATGGCTATGCCGTCCAGATCTACTGCGACTTTTCCGGCTATACGGATATCGCCATCGGCTGCGCGCTGCTGTTCGGTTATCGCTTCCCGGACAACTTCGACCGCCCCTATACCGCCACCGACCCGCAGGACTTCTGGCGTCGCTGGCATATCTCGTTGTCGAGCTGGTTGCGCGACTATCTCTATATCCCCCTGGGCGGTTCGCGCGGCGGCAACTGGTTCACCGCGCGCAATCTGCTGATCACCATGCTGCTGGGCGGCCTGTGGCACGGCGCATCATGGACGTTCGTCATCTGGGGCGCACTCCATGGCGGCTACCTGATCGTGCATCGCCTCTGGGCCGCACAATCGTGGCATGCGCGCCTGCGCGCATCCACCGCCTGGCGCTGGATCGCGCGCGTGCTGCTGTTTCATGCGGTTTGCGCGGCATGGATCTTTTTCCGCGCACCGTCGCTGGACCAGGTCGGCGACGTTTTCGCCCGCTTCGCCGTCGCCGGCCCGCTGACCCTGGCCCAGACTGGCACCGTCCTGTTGATTGCGTTGGGACTGGCCGGGCAATACGTGCCGCCGCGCTGGGGCGATGCCTTGGAAAACGAACTCGCACGCTGGGCGGCACCGGCCCGTGGCGCGGCGCTGGCGGTGTCGATCTTTGCCATCGAAGTGCTCGGGCCCAGCGGCGTGGCTCCTTTTATCTATTTCCAGTTCTGAGCCATGTCGACATCACGCACTCCTTCGGTCGATTCGACACGCAGCCTGGCCTGGCTGCTGGCAAGCTTTGTCGCGTTCGTTGTCCTGCTTGAATCGGGCGGCCTGGCAACCTGGGCGGAACGGCTCGATATCGGCCCCTTGCGCAGCGTTGCGCAACCTACGACAGCCGCACTGAGCGAACGGCTACGCTCATGGGGTATCGGCGAGCTGCGCACCCGCATGTTGGCCGGTCTAGCGCGACTGCAACGCAACGAGCCTACCGCCACGACACCCAAGCTCATCGCGGACAGCCCGACACCCGCGCGTTGCGATGCGCCGGTCGCGCACGACAGCGCTCTGGTTTCGAATCTATGGATGCTTGGACGGCCAACGGTGCAGCCGCCGTTGCTGACGGGATGGTCTGCGCCGATCGTCGCCAAAACCACCAGCCAGCACGATGGTGCGCCCACAACAATCGCCACCAGCTTGCCGGCTGCCGCCACCCTGGACGCGCTTCCTCCCGTTCCGTCCGGCCAGACACGCACCGTGGCCCTGGTTGGCGATTCGATGATGGCAGTGGGTTTGAGCGATAACCTGTTGCGCGGCATCGCCCGCCATAAGGAGCTGCGCGCCATACGCGCATTCCGCGCCGGCACGGGCCTTAGCCGTCCCGACACGTTCGACTGGATGCAGCAATATCCGCAGATGCTCGGCGACGGCAAACCCGACGCCATCATCGTCGCGATCGGTGCCAACGACGGGCAGAGCTTTGTACAGGACGGCAAGGTGCTGGAGTTCGGCAGCGAGGCCTGGATCGCTGCGTATCGCGATCGCTTGAATCATTTCGTCGACCTGCTGACCAAGGACGGCGCGCAGGTCATCTGGATCGGGCTCCCGCCGATGCGCATCGCCAAATACGATGCGCGCATGAGCCTGATCAACCGGCTTGCCTATGACACGGTCAGCCAGCGCGAGCACGTGACCTGGTGGAATGCGGGGACGCTGATCGCCGATCCGCAAGGCCAGTTTCGCGAGTACGCGCAACGCGCCGATGGCAGCAGCATACGTTTGCGTGCCGGCGATGGCATTCATCTGTCCGAAGACGGCGCCGGCTTGCTTGCACCACCGTTGCTGGCATGGCTCGATCCGCCGGCTCCCGCGCCGGCGGCGGCCGCTCCTACCGCCATGGCAGAGGTCCACGTATCACTATGATCCGCCATACCCTATACAAGGTGCTTTGTGCTTCGGCGCTGGCAGCGCTCTTGTCGTCTACGCCCCTGCACGCCAACGACGATCTGGAAGCACGTTTTGGCCCGCAAGCCCTGCTGGCGCGGCAGCACCATGCCGCAGTCGACGTGCTGACCGTGGGTAATGGTGCCGAGCGGGTCTACGTATTCGTGCCGACGCAACCCGCGTTGCATGGCAAGGTTCCGCTGGTGCTGCTGCATCATGGCTGGCAGGGCATGAATCCGCTGAACTTCGGCGCCTTGATCGATCACCTCGCACGCAGCGGACAAGTGGTGATCTATCCGGTGTATCAGCTTTCGGCCGATACCTCGCCACAGGTGGTCACGCAGAACGCAGCCCAGGCCGATCGTCGCGGCATCGATGCGCTTGAACGGCAACGCAGCTTGCGGCCGGATCCGCAGCGCGTGCTGTATGTGGGTTACTCGATGGGCGCGGCGATCTCGCTGAACCTGGCGCTGGATCCCGTGCGCTACGCGTTGCCCGCGCCCCGTGCACTGGTGCTCGAAGCACCGGGCGATGCGTATCACGTGGCGCACGGCGACGATGCCCGCAGCATTATCGGCGAGGTAGAGAAACTGCCTGCCGATTTGCCGGTAGCGATTCTCACCGGCTCGGCGGATACCTCGATCGGCCTGCCCACGGCGCGCAAGCTCGCCGCGCGGCTATGCCAGATTCGCGCCGACCGCCGTGTCCTGATGGTGCTGCCCAGCGACGAGCATGCCGGCAAGACGGTGCATGCTGCGCACGGCTCGCCCGGCGCGCCGGATTCGCGCTACGACTTTGCCCTGAAGCGCAATGACATCCCGACGCAGATTCCTGCACGCGACGGCTTCGAACCGTCGGCGTCGCTCAACCAGCTGGATTTCTACGGCTACTGGAAAGTCATCGATGCGATGGTCGACAGCCTTCCCGAACGGAGTCTGCCGGATGCGGTATTTGGCAATGGCACGGCGGCACAGCGGTATCTAGGCGTGTGGCCGGATGGGACGCCGTATGCGGCGGCTAGCGTGGAAACGCTTTGTCCGTGATGCTCTCGCGAGCACCCCGCCCCCTCACCCCAGCCCTCTCCCCCGGCAAAGCCAGGGGAGAGGGAGCACATTGAGGCAAGCTTTCAACACTGCGCGCTTTTGCTCCCTCTCCCCTGGCTCTGCCGGGGGAGAGGGTTGGGGTGAGGGGGAAGCTCTAGACTTCAATCCTGCAACGCAACCTTCGCGTTCCCCTGCTGCCGTTGCGCATACCGACGCGCCAACACCGCACACGTCATCAACTGCACCTGATGAAACAGCATCAATGGCAGCACGATCGCTCCCAACGGCTGGCTCGCAAACAACACCTTGGCCATCGGCACGCCGCTGGCCAGGCTTTTCTTCGAACCGCAGAACACGATAGTGATTTCATCCTCGCGATCGAAGCCCATCGCACGTGAGCCATAGCGGGTAATCAACAAGGCGGCCGCCAGCAGCACGGCATCGACGATCACCAGGCCACCAAGTACCGGCAGCGGCGTCTGTTTCCATAGCCCCTGCAACACGGCGGCACTGAAGGCGGTATAGACCACCAGCAGAATCGAGCCTTGGTCGACAAAGCCGAGCATGGCACGATGCCGGCCCACCCAGTCGCCAATCCAGCGCTGCGCCACCTGACCGGCCACAAAGGGCACCAGCAACTGCAGGACGATCTCACCCACCGCATCCCAGGTCATCGCGCCCTGGCCATGCGACTGCAGGATCAACCCGACCAGCAGCGGCGTGATCACAATACCCAACAGGCTCGATGCCGATGCCGCGCAGATCGCCGCCGGAATATTCCCGCGGGCCATCGAGGTGAAGGCAATCGACGATTGCACCGTCGACGGCAGGGTGCACAGGAACAACACGCCAAGATAAAGACTGGGCGTCACCAACGGCGCCAGCAACGGCTTGAGCAGCAGTCCCAGGAGCGGAAACAGCACGAAGGTGCTGCCCAGCACGGTCAGATGCAACCGCCAATGGGTCATGCCGGCGATGACCGCCTCGCGTGACAGCTTGGCGCCATGCAGGAAGAACAGCAGCGCGATGGCGGCGTCGGTCAGCCATCCGAACACCTGCGCCGTACCGCCGCGACACGGCAGAAAGCTGGCCAGGAGCACTGTCAGTACTAGGCAACAGGTAAAGCGATCAGGGAGGAAGCGGCGCAAGTTCATGGCGTAATGGCCCGGTGGATGGCCTATTGCAGCCGCTTACGACTGATAATTCAAATCGTTTTATCTTATTTATTGATACACTTTTGGTATGAATATCAGTCTGCGCCAGCTCAGGGCCTTTCTGGCAGTCGCCAAACTGCGGCATTTCCGTCGTGCCGCCGACAGCCTGCACCTGACCCAGCCGGCTGTCAGCCGTCATATCGCCGAGCTCGAAAGCGAGCTCGAGGTAAAGCTCTTCGACCGCAATACGCGCGAGGTCGTACCGACCGAAGCGGGACGCTATCTGCACAGCGCGATCGAGCGCGTACTGGACGAGCTCGAAGGCGTACTCGCCCATGTCCACTCGGAAAGCGAACGCCGGCACGGCAAGGTACGCGTTGCATCCGTCCCGACCTTGTCGGCCAACCTGATGCCAGCGTGTATCGCCGCCTGTGCGCAACGCTATCCCGAGCTCACCGTGCAACTGCATGACCAGGTGCAGGCCCTCGTGCTGGAAAGCGTCCGTGGCGGCGAAGTGGATTTCGGCGTCACCGTCGAACCGGCCGATACAGAGGCATTCGATAGCGAAATCATCATGCATGACGCCTTCGTACTGGTATGTCGCCGTGACCATGTTCTTGCGACGCGTGCGCAAGTGTCGTGGAAAAAACTCAAGGGTCAGCCATTGGTTCTGCTCGACTACGCATCGGGCAGTCGTCGCCTGATCGATCGTCATCTGGGCCAGTACGCCGTCGATGCCCAGGTGGTGCAGCAAACCGGTCACACGCAAACGGCATTCAGCATGGTCGATGCAGGCCTTGGCATCACGATCACGCCTAGCCTTTCCACCACGCAGTTGCCGCCTTCGCTGGTAGCGCTGCCGCTTACCCCGGTGGCACGCCGTGCCATCACGCTGATACGTCGGCGTCATCGCTCGCTGTCACCGGTGGCGGAGCTGGTGTGGTCGCAGATTCGTGCGACAGCGACGTCTCTCACGCAAACTTGAGCCGCCACGCGTTAGCCTTCGACGTTGCGAATGACGAGTGCGATCCGATCGCTCGGAGATCATGATGCGTTACGAACTGTATTACTGGACCGGCATTCAGGGCCGCGGCGAATATGTACGGCTCGCGCTTGAAGACGCAGGTGCCAACTACATCGATGTGGCGCGCGAAGAAGGCGATGAGGTCATGATGCCATTCCTGCAGGGAGCCCAGTCCGGCCCTCTCCCTTTCGCACCACCGTTTCTCAAGGCGGGTCGGCTGGTCATCGCCCAGACTGCCGCGATCCTGTTTTATCTCGGACCCAAATTGAAACTGGTGCCGGCCACCGAGTCCGCCCAGTTCCATGCCCTGCAGTTGCAGCAGACGGTGGCCGACTTCGTGGTGGAGATCCACGATACGCATCATCCGATCGCCAGCGGCGACTACTACGAAAACCAACGCGACGCCGCAAAAAAGCGCGCGGAAGATTTTCGCGAATGCCGATTGCCGAAATTTCTCGGCTATTTCGAACACGTACTCGAACGCGGCGGCAAGAAGTACGCGTTGCGCTCGCACTCCTACGTCGACTTGTCGCTGTTTCAGCTGATGTCTGGCCTGGACTATGCCTTCCCCAAGGCGATGAAACGCCTCAACCGACGGATGCCGTTGCTGCGCGATCTGCAGAAACGCGTCGCGGACCGTCCCTCTATCGCGACCTATCTGGCCTCCGAGCGTCGCCTCGCATTCAACGAGAGCGGCATCTTCCGGCATTACGCGGAACTGGACGACTCGTAGCTCAAAAGACGGCAATCACGATCGCGCCGGCCACGATCAGCACGCCGCCGATCAATAATGGCAGGCTGGGTTTTTCACCCAGAAAGATCAGGCCCAGCACAATCGCCATCGCCACGCTGAGCTTGTCGATCGGCGCCACCTTGCTCACAGGACCCAGTTGCAAGGCACGGTAGTAGCAAAGCCAGGACAAGCCCGTCGCTATGGCCGAAAGCACCAGAAACAGCCAGCTATGCCAGGGCAGACCCGATGGGCGCGCCCATTCGTGACGTAAGCTGACGATCGCGGCGATGACGGCAAGGATCACCACCGTGCGAATGAAGGTGGCGAGATTCGAATTGACCCCGGCCACGCCCAGCTTGCCGAATATCGCCGTCAGCGCGGCGAAGAACGCCGAGCCGATGGCAAACAGCAGCCAGCTTTCGCGCAGATTCACGGCGTCTATGCCGGTGCTTTTCAGTGACCGCTGTCGTTCGCGGCGGGCGGCGCGGCGGGCGTGTTGTCGCTATCGTCGCCCTGCTTCTTGGGTGTGCCCCACTCGGCGACCTTGTACATCACCGGCTTGATCTGCTCGTGCGCACCGCTGCGGTATTTGCCGTTCGGATCGACATCGTAGGTCTGCGAAATGCCCGACTTGGGCGTCACCACCACCATGTAGACCTGGCCGTTGCGGCTATATTCCTGCACGGTGTCCTCGCCACGCTTGTACACGTTGACCTTCGGCGGCGGCTCGCCGCGCGCGTCGCGCGGACTATTGTCTTTCATGTCCGGCAGCGGGATCGGCTTGCCCGGCAACACCGTGCTGCCGGTCTCGGCCGGGGTGGACGCAGACTGCGGCGCCAGCCTGGCCGAAGGCGCGCTGGTTTTGACGCCAGGATCGGACATGCCCGGCGGTGGCGGCGCCGGCTGGAAGGCAGGCTTGCTGTCCTGTGCGAAGGCCGATGAGGCCAGCGCGGCGCCCAGTACGACAAGCAAGGCAACGGTTTTCATGATGGACAGCCTCCAGACGGGTGTTGGAGTTTACCAGCGCCGACACCATGAGTAGCGTGAACGTAGAACCCGCCTTAGCATCGAAAAGCCTTGCGCATGAGAGAATAGGTGAATGGCCAAGCTCATCCTGATCGACGGTTCCTCCTACCTCTATCGTGCCTTCCACGCATTGCCGCCGTTGAGCAATGCGCAAGGCGAACCCACCGGCGCCCTGTTCGGCGTGGTCAATATGCTGCGCTCCACCTTGAAGGCGCAGCCCGAATATCTGGCCTTCGTCAGCGACGCGCCTGGACCCACCTTCCGCGACGAGCTGTACGACCAGTACAAGGCCAACCGGCCGCCGATGCCCGACGATCTGCGCGCCCAGGTGCAACCGATGCTGGCGATCGTCGCCGCGCTCGGCTTCCCCGTGCTGTGCGTACCGGGCGTCGAAGCGGACGACGTGATCGGCACCCTGGCCGAACAGGCGCATGCGCAGGGCATCGACGTGCTCATCTCTACCGGCGACAAGGATCTGGCGCAGCTGGTGCGCCCAGGTGTCACGCTGATCAACACCATGACCAACACCACGATGGATGTGGGCGGTGTGTTTGACAAATTCGGCGTCAAGCCCGAACAGATCGTCGACTTTCTGTCGCTTACCGGTGACAGCGTCGACAACGTGCCCGGCGTCACCAAATGCGGCCCCAAGACGGCCGCCAAGTGGCTGGCCGAATACGGCACGCTGGACAACGTGATCGCCAACGCCGACAAGATCGGCGGCAAGATCGGCGAGAACCTGCGCGAAGCGCTGCCCAATTTGCCGCTGTCGCGGTCGCTGGTAACGATCAAGACCGATGTGCCGCTGGATGTCGGGGTCACCGGATTGACGCAGCGCGAGCGCCATATCGAGCAGCTACGTGAGCTGTTCACGCGTTACGATTTCAAGGCTGCGCTGAAGGATCTGGACGCGCAGACCAAAGCCGGCGAAACCGCCGCGCCCGCCACGGTCGCCGATGCCATCGTGCCCGCGCAGGTGCAGGACACGGCACTCTCCGAGCCAGGCAGTTATGAGCTGGTCGTCACACTGGAGGCGTTCGACCGCTGGCTTGCCAGCCTGAAAGATGCGCCGTTGATCGCGTTCGACACCGAGACCACCGGCCTCGATGCGATGCTGGCCGATATCGTCGGTCTGAGCCTTTCCATCGAACCCGGCAAGGCCTGTTATGTGCCACTGGCACATGACTATCCCGGTGCCCCCGCGCAGCTTGCTCGCGACACGGTATTGGCCGCGCTCAAGCCCATCTTCGAAGATGCCTCGCGCCCCAAGCTCGGCCAGCACGCCAAGTACGACATGAACATCCTGTCGCGCTACGGCATCGTGGTGCAGGGGCTCAAGCACGATTCGATGCTCGAGTCCTATGTGTGGAACGCCACCGCGACGCGTCATGACATGGATTCGCTGGCGAAGAAATACCTCGGCTACGACACCGTCAAGTACGAGGAGGTCGCCGGCAAGGGCGCCAAGCAGATTTCGTTCTCGCAGGTCGATCTCGATACCGCCTGCCGCTACGCCGCCGAAGACGCCGACATTACGCTACGCCTGCACCATGCCTTGTGGCCCAAGCTCGAAAGTGCGCCGTCGCTGCGCAAGGTCTACGAGGAAATCGAGATACCGCTGGTGCCCGTGCTTGCCGAGATGGAACAGCGCGGCGTGCTGATCGACGTCAATCAGCTGCGCCTGCAAAGCCAACAACTGGGTAAGCGTATGGTCGAACTGCAACAGCAGGCGTACCAGGTGGCCGGCCACGAGTTCAGCCTCGACTCGCCCAAGCAGTTGCAGGCCGTGTTGTTCGACGAACTCAAGCTGCCGGTCAAGGTAAAGACGCCGACCGGCCAGCCTTCCACCAACGAAGAGGCACTGGACGCGATTGCCGATGCGCACGAACTGCCGCGCATCATTCTGGACTATCGCGGCCTGGCAAAGCTTCGCTCCACCTATACCGACAAGCTCGCTGGCAACGTCAATCCGCATACCGGCCGCGTGCATACCAGCTACCACCAGGGCGCGGTGGCCACCGGCCGCGTGTCCTCGTCCGATCCGAACCTGCAGAACATCCCGGTACGCACCGAGGAAGGTCGGCGTATCCGTCAGGCCTTTGTCGCACCGGAGGGTTGGTCGATCCTGGCGGCGGACTACTCGCAGATCGAGCTGCGCATCATGGCGCATCTATCGGGTGACGAAGGCCTGCTGCGTGCGTTCCAGGAAGGCGGCGACGTGCATCGCGCCACCGCGGCGGAAGTGTTCGGTGTGACGCCCGCGGAAGTCAGCACCAATCAACGCCGCGCGGCCAAGGCGATCAATTTCGGCTTGATGTACGGCATGAGCGCGTTCGGTCTCGCGCGTCAGCTCGGCGTGGATCGCGGCGAAGCCAGCGACTATATGGCGCGCTATTTCACGCGTTATCCCGGCGTGCATGCGTTTATGGAAGCCACGCGCGAACAGGCGCATCGCGACGGTTATGTCGAAACCATTTTCGGCCGCCGCCTGTATCTGGAAAATCTCACCGCGCGCAATCAGGCCTTGCGTGCCGGTGCCGAGCGCGCCGCCGTCAACGCGCCCATGCAAGGCAGTGCCGCGGACATCATCAAGCGCGCGATGATTTCAGTCGCCGGCTGGCTCAAGACACGTGACGATGCGCACATGCTGATGCAGGTGCACGATGAATTGGTCTTTGAAGTGCGTAAGGATTCCGTGGAAGACGTGCGGCGCGAAGTCGTTGCACGCATGTCCGGCGCCGCCGAGTTGCGTGTGCCCTTGCTGGTCGAGGCGGGTGTAGGAGCCAACTGGGACGAGGCGCATTGAGCAGGGATCGAGCCGACCGCCAAGCGTTCGGCTTTACGCCTCACTAACATTTAGACGTCCAAAACCAAGGCGCTCTCCGTCCACGGGAGCCGCCAGAATGAATCATCCGTAAATTTATTTGGCCCAAAGTGAAACTTCTGGGGCTCCCGTACGTACTAAGTATCAGGATGCACGCAACGGCATCCTACGGGCCCCGTCACCTCCCTATGGCGTGTCCCACCGGCCAGCGAACCTCTCCCCTGGGTTTCGCGGCCTCCCGGCCCCGAAGGTTCCCCCCTAACCTTCGGGGCTTTTTTTGCCTTGAATCCGAGGCCTTATGGCACCCCGCGAGCCCAAAGCGGGCCCGGCCTCACTCCCTGCGCAAAACCGGCTAGCATCTCGCCACTGTCTCCAGACAACTCCGACGTTCCAGCGACACGGTGCAAAAGAAAGACAAAGCCACCTCCTTCGATATCGCCCACCGGGCCGGGGTTTCCCAGTCCACGGTGTCGCGCGCCTTGCGGGGTAGCCCGCTGGTCAGCGAGGAGACCCGCCAGCGGATCCAGCAGGCGGCGACCGAACTCAAGTACAAGGTCGACAAGAACGCCTCCAACCTGCGCACCCGCCATTCGGGCACCCTGGCCTTGCTGCTGTTCGAGGACCCGACCGCAGACGAGTCGCATATCAACCCGTTTTTCCTGTCCATGCTGGGCTCGATCACCCGGGCCTGTGCCCAGCGGGGCTACGACCTGCTGGTGTCGTTCCAGCAGCTGTCGCACGACTGGCATGCCGACTACGCCGACACCCGCAAGGCCGACGGCATCATCCTGCTTGGCTATGGCGACTACCTGGCCTATCGCGACAAGCTGGCCATGCTGGTCGCGCAGGGCACCCGTTCGGTGCGCTGGGGCGCGGTATTGCCCGACCAGCCGGACATCTCCATCGGCTGCGACAACTTCCTGGGCGGCCAGGACGTCACCCGGCACCTGCTTGAACAAGGCTGCCGCCGGGTGGCCTACCTCGGGGACGCGTCCAGCCATTACCCGGAATTCTTCGCCCGCTATCGAGGCTACGCCCAGGTGCTGCACGAGGCCGGCCTGGAGGTCGACCCGGGATTACAGGTCAATGCCGAGAGCTCGGAGCAGTCCGGCTACGCGGCAATGGAGGCCTTGCTCGGCCGCGACAAACCGTTCGATGCGCTGTTTGCCGCCAGCGACCTGATCGCGATCGGGGCCATGCGGGCCTTGGCCGACCATGGCAAGAGCGTCCCGGGCGATGTGGCTGTTGCGGGTTTCGACGATATCCCGACCGCGAGTTTCGTGAACCCGCCGCTGACGACCGTGCGCCAGGATACCGGGCAGGCGGGACAGGCCCTGGTCAACACGCTGCTTCAGCTGATCCAGAACGAGCCGGCCGGGAGCGATATGTTGCCGGTGCGGTTGGTGGTGCGGAAATCGAGTTTGCGGGGGTAAGAGCCCCCTCACCGTGCTCCCTCTCCCCTGGCTCTGCCGGGGGAGAGGGCTGGGGTGAGGGGGCCAGACTGGCCTCAGTGCATCGGATGCCCACGCTCCTCCATCAACAACCCCAATTGCGCCGCCAGATCGCGACGCTGCACCACAGCGTCCAGCACGAACACCTGCACATCGTGCGCGGCGACCCGTGCCTTCAACGCGCCTCCTTCGTTCACCGTCACCGCATCACCACCCAGCGCCGGCTTCCACGTCCCCGGCTGCAGATAAGGCGTCACGACCATATCCGCTGCCGTATCGCCCTTGTTGAGCAACACCAGCGCGATCTGATGCACCTCGCCCTTCTGATACACGCGGTAGAACACCGCCTGGTCACCCTCGATCCTTACCGGCAGCATCAGGCCGCGTTGCAGCGCCGGTATCTTCTCGCGCAATCGAGCGATGCGTGCCAGCTGTTGATAGATACGACTGCGTGGCGCGGCGTCGATGCGCTCCTGGCCGAAATAATTGCGGTTGCCCTGGTGCTCGGCGCGGCCACGCTCGAAGCCGATTTCCGAACCGTAATACACGGCCGGAATGCCACGTGCGGTGAACAGCCAGTTGTTCGCATCGACAAATCCATCGTCGGTCGCATTCAAACGCGCCATATCGTGGTTGTCGTAGAACGTCACCAGCTCGTAAGGGTTCTGATATGGCCCATTACGCAGGTAGAGGCGTTCGGCAACACGCGCGTAGTCGCTATGCGAATGCTCGAACACTTCGGCAATGCGCTGGCGCAGCGGAAAATCGAGCACGCTGATGCCACCATTGCGCGCCCAGGTGTATTGGCCGATATCGTCCGGGCTGTAGTCGAACGCTTCGCCGAACATGAAGAAGCCTGGATGCTTTGCACGAATCCGCTCGGCAAACTGCCGCCAGAAAGTCGTCGACATATGACTGATCGTATCGATGCGGAACGCATCCGCACCCTGGTCGGCCCATTGCAGGTAGGCACCGACAAAATAATCCAGTACCGCGGGATTCTCGTCGTCGTTGTTCGACAACTGCGCCAGATCGTCGTAGGCGTGATAGAAGCGGTGCAACGGATTATGCACCGGATCGAGCTGGTCGGGCCGCAGATTCTGGTGATCGGCAATCAGCTTGCCATCCTTGTCGAATATCTGCCCGAACTGTGGCTGCGCCTTGGGCATGCTGAAAGACGGCGAGCCATGGTTGGCGACGATGTCGAGCACGGTCTTCAGACCCTGCGCACGCATCTTATCGGTGAACCGGGCGAAGTCGAGATCCTTGCTCGGCAGATGTTCGTCGAGCTTGTAGAAGTTGACGCCCCAGTAACCGTGATAGCCCGCCTTGCCACGGTCGGCCAGCGACGCGCCCCAGGTGACGGGATCGCCACCGGTAAACGCTTCATCCGGATTCTCGACGATCGGGGTAATCCACACCGCGCCAAAACCCATGCCACGGATATAGCCCGCGTTATTCAAGATCCCTTTGAAGTCGCCACCGAGATAACCGATGTTATCGCTCTCGCCGTTCGGGCCGGGTACGGGGATATCGAAGGTGTGATGCATACCACCCTGGTCGCGATGATCGTTGCTGGTGTCGCCATTGACGAAACGATCGGTCATGACGAAGTAGATCGCATTCGACGCGAACGGCGCGTCCGTTCCGACATATTCAACTTGCTGCGCGGCGGCCTGGCCGGCGGCGAGCGTCAGCACAAGGCTCAATAAAAGCTTTTTCATGATGCGACCTGGTTGGTGGGCTCGCGCACGCGCAGCACGCACAGGCCGGCGATAAACAGGCTGATGCCGCCAAGCACCAGCGCGTAGATCGGCTGGCCGCGAAAGAACACATGCAACAGCATGCCCAGCACGCTGGCGGCGAGCAGCTGCGGTATCACGATAAAGAAATTGAAGATGCCCATGTAGACACCCATTTTCGTCGCCGGCAGGTTGTCCGACAGCAAGGCATAGGGCAGCGAAAGAATCGACGCCCAGGCAAAGCCCACGCCCACCATCGACAGCATCAGCCAGTTCGGATCGCGGATCAGCAGGAACGAGAGCAATCCGGCAGCACCTAGCCACACGTTGATCAAGTGGCTGATGCGCAAACCCCAACGCTTGACCATCCACGGTATGACGATGGCCGCCACCGCGGCAAAGCCGTTATAGGCTGCAAATAATACGCCGACCCAGTTGGCGCCTTCGTTATAAGCCGCCGAGTGCGTATCGCTGCTGCCGAAATGCACTGCCGTGACGCCGGCCGTGGTGTAGATCCACATGGCGAACAATGCGAACCACGAAAAGAACTGTACCCAGGCGAGGCGACGCATCGCGTCGGGCATCGCAAAGAGATCGGTCAGCACCTGTGCGGCCATACCGCGGCTGGTAGTCGATGCCAACCACAACAAGGCGATGCCGTAGATCGTAATGCCTGCGGTAAGCAGATAAAGCTCGCGCTCCACATGACACACCGCCACCAGCACGGTCGCCAGGATGCCGGCAAACAACCACACCAAACCCGAGCGTCGCGCCACATGCCGATCGATGTCGATGTCATCGGCCGGATGCTCGATATCGAATGCTTTCAGCGCATCGGGTGGATACTCTCGCGTCGAGACAATCGTCCACAACACCGAGCCGAACAGAACCACGGCACCCGCGTAGAAGGCGTACTTCACCGTATCGGGAATGCCGCTTGTGCCTGCCGCGTTGCTCACGCCGAGCTTGGCCAGTATCCAGGGCAACGCCGATGCGACCACGGCGCCGAGACCGATAAAGAAACTCTGCATCGCGTAACCGGATGCACGTTGCTGCGTAGGCAACTGGTCGCCGACGAAGGCACGGAACGGCTCCATCGATACATTGATCGACGCATCCATGATCCACAGCAAGCCCGCCGCCACCCACAGCGTCGGTGCGTTCGGCATGAACAGCAAAGCCAGCGTCGTGAGCACGGCGCCCACCAGGAAATAGGGTCGGCGTCGACCCAGTCGCGTCCAGGTGCGATCGGAATAGTGGCCGATGATCGGTTGCACGATCAGCCCCGACAACGGCGCCGCCACCCACAGCATGGGAATATCGCCAACGTCCGCGCCCAATGTCTGGAAGATGCGACTGACGTTGGCGTTCTGCAACGCAAAGCCGAACTGGATGCCCAGAAAGCCGAAGCACATGTTCCAGATCTGCCAGAACGACAATGCGGGTTTACGCTGGTTCACTGGCTTTCCTTTGTCGCCACCGGTGTTATCCATAGGTCACCGATATCTGCCTTGTTCATCGGTCCGTCGATACCGCCCTTGCCACCGGTGTAATGGGCAAAGTGGCTGAGGTAGCTCATGTTGAAGCCCGGTTTCAGTGTGAAGGTGCAATGTTGTCCTGCGCGCGCGCCGAATACGCCGTAGGTCGATTGCTGCCGGCCTTCGCTGTGCGGCATGACCAGCACCATGATTTGTGGCGCGACGCCGTCGCAATTGGCCGAGGTCAGGTAGACCGCAGCCGTGACGCCGGTTTCGATGGTGCCGTTGGTGTTGGTGTAATCGGCGCTGATCCTGAAGCGTCCGGCCGAAGGAGCCGTCCAACCCCACACTGCCCCCTCCCCTACTTCGTCATTCCGGCGCAGGCCGGAACCCAGTGGCTTCGGTGGCGGGTTTTCGTGGCCCGGTGACAAGCGTTCGGCTTTTCGCGACGACCCTGACGCCACGCCACTGGGTTCCAGCCTGCGCCGGAATGACGAGTTGGGGGCGTAGAGGGAAGCATTGGTAGGCAGCGGCGCTGATGCCACCTGCGTGGATTTCAGCGTAACGACAACATGCTTGCCATCGACCTTTTGCGTATCGGAAACCAGCAGATTCCCATCCAACTTCGCCGGCCGCACCAGCGTGATATCCCGATCGCTCAACTCAAGCCGAATACGATCCTTATCGCCAAACAGCATCGGCACCAGCGACGTCGGCAGCTTCGGCTCGATCTTCCCATCCGGACCAAGGCCGAACACACCCTCGATCACCATGTTCAGGTACGCCGCCACCGACCACAGCTGACGCGGCGAATCCACCACCGGCCCACTCTTGTCGCCATCGTCCACATGCGTGGCCTGAGTAACCAGCTCGAAGTTCTCCATATTCGAACCAGCCAATGCCGCACCGCGCATCAGCGATCGCAGCTCGTGCGCAATGCGTGCCGGTTCGTTTACCTGGCGTGCCGCACGCAAGGCGTAGGCACTGACAAACGGCCAGATCGCACGATTGTGGTAGATCGGCACATCGTCGCGCTCGGGCCAGATCACCGGGCTTCCCGCTGGCCACGTCGGATAGTGGGCCAGGGTCTGTCGCGCACGCTCCGGATCGGCCACACCGCTGGTAATCGCCATGGAGATGCCCAACAGATCGTAGGTATCGAACGGTTGCGGATGATCCGCGCCGCCGATGTAGCTCATGTACATGCCGCGATCGTTGCGCCAGAAATGGCGGTTGATCGCGTCCTTCAATGTTTTTGCCTGGGCCTGGTAAACGGCTGCCTGTGCCGGATTGCGGTTTGCCGCCATCTCAGCCGCCAGACGCAACGCCTGGTAATGCAGAACATTGGTAGACAATGCGAACGACTGTCCGATAAACGTCACATCCTTGGCCGCCCACATCGGATACGTCTGCTGGCGCCAGTCGAGGAACGAGGTCTCGCCGCGATACAGGCCAAGCGTGCTGTCGAAGGTGTACAAACGGTCCTGTGCCAGCGTGTCGTTCAGGGCCCGATAGACTTCATCGGCAAACACGGGATCGTCCAGCAGATGCCGCGCGGCGAGAAACCAGACAATGCGATCGGTGCTGATCGGCCAGCTACCGCCGGAACCGGTGTCCTGCATGACGTACAAGCCCTGCGGCGCGGACGGCTCGCGTACATCCGATAGCTTGAAACGCAGCGATGCTTTTGCACGCTCCGGATCCAGCCGCCATAGCGCCAGATCGACCGAGTACGACAGGTCGCGCGTCCAGACGTAATGCCATTTCTCGCCCGTTTCGAAACAAGGGCACGCAATGGACTGACCGTGATCGAACGCTCCATCGGTAATGGCAGAGACCGAATCCTTGGCCAGATCGTCCTGCGCCATCGCGAACAAGGCATCGAACAGCGGGCTGGCCGACTGCACCGACAGGCGCGAGATCGGTATATGTCGTTCACCGGATGTCGAGCGCAGCAGGAAGCCATCATTCGAACGCGTCACCGATGCGCTACGACCGTCGAACGCGATAACCGTCTTGAAGTCGTTTGGGGCAACCTCGGCTTGAGCAGCCGCGCTGGCGGCAAACATCGACGCGGCGAGAAGACAACGTACAACCATGTGCATCAATGGCGTGCTCCGCTATCGAAGATACGGACGTCCTTGGCCGCGTCGGTCGCGATGCGTACGTAGGTTACGTCGCCGTAACGATCGGCACCGCTTACCCAGCCCTCGTCCGTATCCTTTCGCAGGGCATCCAGGCCGGGAGCGGGCTGCAACGGCCTTCCGCCCTGTTCCACCTTGGATGCTTTCACGCCGTGAACTTTCAGGATCAGCGAAGCCACCGGCGAGTTGAAGGAGCCGTTGTTCTTGCTCAACGTCACACGAACACTCGCATCCTCGCGTTGCAGGGTCAGCCGATGCAGCGAATAGGCACTCTTCTCATAAGCATAGGTGAGGCCATCGTCGTCGTAGATATCGAAACTGGTCGGCGTTGCGGATGGAAACATCTCGACGTCGAGCTGCGTCACTGCCTTTTCACCCACATAGTTCATTACAGGCTGCATAGGGATGATCGCACCGGCGCGGATAAACATCGGGATATCCGACCAGCGCTTGCTGTCGACAACCAGATGCGCGACCTGCCCGCCTCGATACACCTTACCAGTGGCGAAATCGATCCAGGTTCCCGCAGGCAGATAGACATCCTTTGCGGTTTGGCCTTGCTCGACGACGGGAGACACCAACAGGTAGTCGCCGAACATCCAGGCATCGACGTCGTCGCGTACCTTGGGATCGTCTGGCCAGTCGAAGGTCAGCGGGCGAACCAGACCTACACCCGTTTTGTGACGGCTGAATTCGTAGGCGTAGATGTATGGGATCAACGTATAGCGCAAACGAATGGCGTCACCCGCCGCTTTCTCCGCCACTTCGCCGTACACCCAGGGCTGACGCTTCTGACCGAACGAACCATGCACCCGAAATATCGGCGTGAAAGCGCCAAACTGAATCCAGCGCGCGTAGTTTTCCGGACTGGGCTCGTCGCCCTGGAAACCACCGCCGTCCATGCCCCACTGCATGGCGCCCACGTCGATCGCCGCCAACATGCGCGCACGTTGCGCCCGAATGCTTTCGAAGCCGGTGTAGATATCGCCGGACCACAGGCCATAGGCATAACGTTGCGAGCCGAGATAGAAGTTTCGATTGATCGACCACACGCGCTGATTGCTATATGCGCGCTGGCCTTCATACAGTGCACGCTGCATGTTCATGAACTGCGTATCGTTGATTTCATCCGCTTCGTCGTTCCACCAGCCGACGATGCCGGTATCGAACGAATGCTTGAGCGTGTCGTTGAAAAACCATGCCCGCGCCGCGGGATTGCCAAAATCGATCTCACGGATGGTCTTGAGCGAAAAGTAATCGGCCTTCGGCACGCTCGAGGCCACCCACAAGCCATGCTCGGTGGCATAGCGGCCTTCTTCGGTGTCGATATGCACCCGCGGCTTCATGATGCCGGTCAAATGCACGCCTTGCGCGTCGAGTTGCTGCTTGAGCTTGCCGTTGGGACCGTCGGGAAACTTGGTTTCGTTCCAGCGAAACTCGCCGTAGTGATCGTCACCCCAGGCCTTCCAGTCGAAATCCAATGTCACGTTGTCGATCGGGATGTGCTTGGCGCGATAGGTCTTGACGATCGACAACAGCTCTTTCTGGTCGATACCCCATTGGCTGTTGGTAAAGCCCATGGCCCATTTGGGAAACATGGCGCTGTGACCGCTGACCTGCGCGAGACCGGAGAAAATCTCCGGTGGCGGGCCTACGAATACATAGACGGTGCGTATGGGCGCCGACGTAGCCTGGGCGGTGACTCGATCGGCCCCAAGGTCGAAATGCGCACCGATGGCATCCACCAGGACACCGTAGCCAGCCGTGCTCCACACGAATGGGGCACCGGCATTTCCCTGCGCACCTGCCTTGGCATCCTGCGAGCCCGTCCGCAGCAGCCCTCCCGGGTGACGATCGAAGGCTGTGGTGCCGCCAATGCCGTACATCGCATCATCCGCCGCATGGCCCACCGCCAACTTGCCGTCCACGAGCGCAGGTATATCGATGCGCAGCAATGTATTGCGCGCCTGGTCTTCGATGACCAATTGCTGTGATGAGGGGTCCCAATCCGTCCGCATGTCGCGGGTCGAAAACGTGCCCGGCCGCCCTTTTCCCCAGGATTCCACCTCGCCTGCCAAAGGAGAACTCGTCGCATCGACGACCAGCGTTGGTTCCGACGGCTTTTTCCCCGCCGGCAGATAGCGGATCCGCAGGACACCTTCGGGCATCTCCCTGAGTTCCATCGTTCCCGTAGGCAAGGGAACGCTCGCACCCGTCACCGGCACCTGCAACGCCTCACTCCTCGCGCCCGCCTCCGGGATACTCATCAACATCAGACAGGTGGCAAAAAGACTCCCGGCAACTGGCCAGGCCTTCATTGCATGACCACCGACACATAAGGCGGCAGGTCCAACTCGCCATCGACGTAGGTGGCGTCATTGCCCGTTTGCAGCTCGACCCGCTGGTAGCCGTCCTTGCGCTTCAATTTCACCGACTGCGGCTGACCCGAAAGGTTATGCAGCACGAGCACGCGGTGCTCGCCGATGAATCGCTCGTACGCGACGACGTGCGCATTCTGCAGCGAGACCACGCGGATATCGCCATCGCGAAGCAGCGGTTCCTGGCTGCGCCAGTGAATCAGCGCGCGGTAGGTGTTAAGCAGGGAATGCGGGTCAGGCTGCTCGGCCTGCACCGAGACCTCGCCACCCTGCCCGCTGGTGATGGGCTTCCAGCGGCTTTCGGTAATGACGTCCGGGTCGCGTTCCCAGCGCATCGGCTCGCGAAGGTTCTGGTCGGGCTTGCGACCGAGCACGCCGAGCTCTTCACCGTAGTAGAGGAAGGGCCGCCCTGGCAGAGTCAGCAACATCGCCGCCGCCACGCGCATGTGATCGACATTGCCATCCAGGCGACTGAACACGCGTTCCTGGTCGTGATTGGACAGGAACGGAGCATCGATAAAGTCGCTACCCGCGGCTTTGTGAAACGCGGCATACGTGCTGGTCAGCAATGCGTTCAGTGGCGTGGCCTGTTCGCTCTGCGCGCTCTGGATCATCTGTTCGGCCAGCGGGAAATTGAACACCGAGCCGAGCGGCTTCAGATAGGGCGCCAACAGGTCAGGCGACGGCATGGTCACCTCGCCCACCAGATAGACATCCGGATTGACCGTTTGCAAGCCCTGGCGAAATTCGCTCCACCATACAACGTTCTTGCGTGTGGTCTCGGGTTTGCCGGTATCGGTCTTCAGGTCGTCATAGATGTGCCGTGCCGCGTCCAGCCGGAAACCATCGACGCCCTTGGCCAGCCAGAACTGGCCGATCTTGACCATCTCGTGGCGAACGTCCGGATCGTCGTAATTCAGATCGGGCATGCCGGCGCTGAAGTCGCCGAGAAACGTCTGCCCATCGCGCGTATGCCAGGCCGGGCTATCGGTCGCGCTCAATGCCTTGGTGTCGGTGGTGGGACCGGCCCAGGTGTACCAGCCACGATATGAGCTATGCGGATCGAGCGCGGAGACGAACCAGGGGTGCTTGTCGCTGGTGTGGTTGATCACCAGGTCGATGATCACCTTGATGCCGCGCTTGTGCGCCTCGGCGACCAGGCGCTCGAAATCCTGCATCGTCCCGTATTGCGGGTTGATCGCCTTGTAGTCGGTAACGTCGTAGCCGTGGTAACTGGGCGAGGCGTTGATCGGCATCAGCCAGATGCCGTTGACGCCGAGCGATTGCAGATAGTCCAGCTTGGCGGTGACGCCATTGAGGTCGCCAATACCGTCGCCGTTGGTGTCGTACCAGGCGCGGACGAAGATCTCGTACCACACGCCGGTGTGCGTGGCTTCGTTCGATAAAAATGGCGCATCGGCCACGGATGTCGAGGGGAGTGCGCGGACATCCGGGCCAAGCGCCAGGGAGAAAACAAACGCCAGAACTGCGAGTAACCGATAACGCATCATGCTTCGCCCCTTTGTATGTTTCAGGAGCGTCGCCGCCTTACGGCGAGTATCCCGAGCCCCGTCTCGGCGTTCGGTCGAACGCCGAGACGAGCATAACTCACAGCTTCAACTGCAGACCCAGGTAGTTGGTGCGACCGAAGTACTGGATCGTGCCGGTCTGCTGCTGGTTGGTGAAATACGTACGGGTCGGCTGGTTGCTGGCGTTGAGCAACTGATAGACCACCGTCAGCTTGTCGTTGATGTTGTACGACGCCTGGAAGTCGTAGACCAGCTCGGAGGCGAACACCACCAGCTGGTTGTCCACCGCGATCTGCGTGTCGGAGACGAAGTGTGAGCGGTAGTTGGCCGACACACGTGCCGAGAACGGCCCCTGGTCGTAGAACACCGCCGCGCTGGCGACGCGCTGCGACAGGCCCGGCAAGCCGATCATCTGCGTCGGGCCACCCAGGTTGGACGGGTTCTTCACCGAGCTGGAGGTCAGCGCCAGGTTGGCGTCCACACCGATGCCGGACCAGATGCCGGGCAGGAAGTGGGTCTTGGTGAAGGCCACTTCCAGGCCGCGCAGATCGCCGCCCTTGGCGTTGTATGCGGTCTGATAGTCGCCGTTGAGGTAAGGCGCATTGGTGGCCGGATTGATCGGCACCGTGATGCCCACGGTGGAGAAGTCGAAGTTGTTGTACGTCACCTGCTGGATGAACGACTTGATGTGCTTGAAGAACACACCGGCGGTGATCGCGCCCGACGAATCGTCGAAGTAGTGCTCGTACGTCGCGTCGTACTGCTGCGCGCGCAGAGGATTCAGCAACGGGCTGGTACCGCCGTAGATGTTGTACGTGTTGCCGTTGGTGATATACGAACCCGAGCCGGCCAGCATGGAGTTGATCGGCGGACGCGACAGCACCTTGGCGGCCGAGAAGCGAACCTGGTCGTTGTCGGTCAGGTGATAGATCAGGTTCAACGACGGCAGGTAATCGGTGTACTTCTTGCCGACATTGAGCGGCGCGAAATCGCTGCTGGTCTTGCCGTTGCCGTCGGTGATCGGAATGCCCGCACCGTTGCCGACCTGCTGCAGGCCATAACTGAACTGCGAGTCGTGCGACACGCGCATGCCCACGTTACCGGTCAACTCATGACCGAACACCTGCGCGTCGATATCGGCCATCAGGAACAGGTCGCGGATCTTCTGATCCACCTGGCCGCTTTGCACATACGTCCAGTTGTTGTTGATGATGTCCTTGACCGGATTGGCAGTAATGTCATGCGAGGCGAGGATGCCCGGACCATTGAGCTTGAGGAAGCACGGGAAGCCGCCGAAGGTGCCCTTCCAGCATTCGGTGGTGGCATTGCTGCTGTTGATGGTCAGCGGCGGCTGGCCCAGCGAGGGATCGCTGTTCCATTCCGAACCGTAGACATAGGCGCTGCGGTCGGCGTTGTAGGTGTGGTTGTTGGCGTAGACACCCGCTTCCAGCGCCGAGAAGATCGAGTTGTTCGGCAAGTCGTACTTGACGCTGGTACGGAACGCCTTGGTGCGGTCGTGATAGACGTACGGATAGACGCCATAACGGGACAGCGCCATCTGGCTCAGGTCGGTGTACATGCCCGGATTGGCCAGCGAGACCTGACCGATGCTGCGACCGGTCAGCAGATAGGTCATCGACTGCGAGGCGAGCTGCGGATTGGCCGTGCCCAGGCCGGTGTACGGGTCGGCCGTCGTGTCGACGTTGACTTCATGGCTCTGCGCACGCGACAGCGACAGATCGCCGTCGATATGCCACGGGCCGCTGTTCCACTTCAGGTTCAAGCCACCGGAGAACACGTTGGTGGTGGTGCTGTAGTTGTCCGCGGTGGTCTCGTTGGAGAACTGGGCGTTACCCACGCCCGCAGGATTGGTGCTGACGGTGCCGCCGATGACCGAACCATTCGGGCCGAACACCGGGTTGGTGATCTGCGCGCTGTTGTTATAGAAATTCTGCGAGCGGAAGCCGTAGCCGAACGATTCGTTCTTGAACTTGGAGAAGAAGCTGTCGGCGGTGATCTGCAACTCGTCGCTGGGCTTCCACACCACCGTACCGAGGTAACCGGTGCGACGCTCCTGGCCACCGTTCTGCTGCAACTGGACGCCCTCGGGCAGATAACCCTGCTGCGGCGAGTTCACATTGAGCTGCTGCTGCGTGGAGCTATAGGCCTCGCCGACGAACTGCTCGGACACGTGCGGCTGATACATCTGCGCCACGCCCAGGCCGACGCCCAGGGTGTTGTCGAGGAACTTGCCCTGATACGCCGCACTCAGGCGATAGCCCAGCGCATTGGCGCCGGCGACGTTGTGAGCCAGACCGGTGTAGCTGCCGCGCGCATCCACATTCAACGACTGGTCTTTCTTGTTGTCCAGCGGATTGGCCGTCTGCATCGCAATGGTGCCGCCCACGCCGCCTTCGATCAGCGATGCCTGCGAGGACTTGTACACCGTGGCCATGTTGATCAGCTCGGACGGGTACTGATCGAACTGGATGTAGTTACTGCCGCTGGTCGAGGGCTGTTCGCGACCGTCCAGCGTGGTCTGGATGAAGTTGCCCGAGAGACCGCGGATATTGACCTGCGAAGCCTGGCCGGCAATGCGTTCGGCCGATACGCCCGGCAAGCGGGTCAATGCATCGGCGATCGACTGATCCGGCAGGCCGCCGATATCGGCCGCGGTGATCACGTTCTGAATCGTGTCGGCATAACGCTGATAGTCGATCGACTTCTCGATCGCCGCGTTATAGCCGGTGACGGTGATGCCTTCGAGACTCTTGGCCAGCTCGGCCGACTGTTTCGGCGCCGTGGTGTCGTCGGTCTTCTTGTCATCTTTCTTGGTGGGCGCGTTCTGCGCCGCCGGCGCATCCTGGGCGGCGCCCGGGGCTGCGCTGCCATTGCCGTTATCGGCGGGTGCTGCATGGATGCCGGCGGTGAAGCAAAGGCCAGCCGATGCCAGCGCCAGGGCCATCACGTTACGTTTCAGTATCACCTTAGTTCCCCTCCCCAGAGGTTTTCACTTGTCGGCTGTCTTCGTCGGCAACCCGTACCGCGAGACATGTGTCTATTCGCCAGGACGGCGTGCGGCGCATGGTAGGGCGGCGCCATAGGGCCGAACAGTTTCATGCATACGTATTCATACGGGCTTTTTTTTGTGCACCTTTGACAAAAAATACGCCTGCTCGCAGCGGCTTATTGCGCACCAGTCCAGACTTGATCACGAATCTCGCGCCCTATTGCCACTGCTGCGACGCAATAACCCGCTTTTTTGAATACGTATGCATAGAGCGCAACGAAACCGGGCCTAGCGTTTAAGCTGCGCCGCACATTGAAGCTGCCTCCCCTTCGGATCGGTAGCGACGGGCGGGACAGGCAAGGGGTTGGGCGAATGAACGATGCACCGTGGTGGCGCGGAGCCGTCATCTATCAGATCTATCCACGCAGCTTTCTGGATACCAACGGCGATGGCGTGGGCGATCTGCCGGGCATCATCGAAAAACTCGACTATGTCGCCGGACTCGGTGTGGACGCGATCTGGATCGCGCCGTTCTTTCGCTCGCCGATGGCCGACTTCGGCTATGACATCGCCGATTACCGCGCGGTCGATCCCCTGTTCGGCACGATCGAGGACTTCGACCGCCTGCTGGCCAAGGCGCATGCGCTGGGCCTGAAAGTGATGATCGACCAGGTGTTAAGCCATACCTCCGACCAGCATGCCTGGTTCAAGGAAAGCCGCAGCAGCCGCGACAACCCCAAGGCCGACTGGTACGTCTGGGCCGATGCGCGCGAAGACGGTACGCCGCCCAATAACTGGCTGTCGCTGTTCGGCGGCGTGGCCTGGCAATGGGAACCGCGCCGTGGCCAGTACTACCTGCACAACTTTCTCACCTCGCAGCCCGATCTCAATTTCCATAACGTCCAGGTGCAACAGGCGACGTTGGACAACGTGAAGTTCTGGCTCGACAAGGGCGTGGACGGCCTGCGCCTGGACGCAATCAACTTCTGCTTTCACGACAAATTGCTGCGCGATAACCCACCCAAGCCAGCGGACAAGCGTGTCGGCCGCGGTTTCAGCCCGGACAATCCGTACGCCTTCCAGTACCACTATTTCAACAACACGCAACCGGAGAACGTTCCCTTTCTCGAAGCGTTGCGCGGCTTGATGGATGGCTACGATGGCGCGGTCGCGCTGGGTGAAATTTCATCCGAAGATTCGCTTGCCACTACCGCCGAGTACACCCGCGGCAAACGCCTGCACATGGGCTACAGCTTCGAGTTGCTCACCGACGATTTCAGTGCGGCGTACATTCGTGGCACGGTGGAGAACCTCGAAGCACAGATGCGCGAGGGTTGGCCGTGCTGGGCCATCTCCAACCACGACGTCGAGCGCGTGTTGAGCCGCTGGGGCAACGGCGACAAATCCGTACGCATGGCCGGCCTGCTCACCGCGATGGTCTGTTCGCTGCGCGGCTCGGTGTGCGTCTATCAGGGTGAAGAGCTTGCCTTGACCGAAGCCGAGGTTCCGTTCGAATCGCTGCAGGATCCCTACGGCATCGCTTTCTGGCCCAACTTCAAGGGCCGCGACGGGTGCCGCACACCGTTGCCCTGGAACGACAGCGTCAACGCCGGCTTCAGCAGCGGCAAGCCCTGGCTGCCCGTGCCCGACGATCATCGTGTGTTGGCGGTATCACAGCAGGAGCGCGATCCGCAGTCTGCCCTGCATGGCTTTCGCAGCTTCATGCAATGGCGACGCCAGCAACCGGCACTGCGTTGGGGCGATATCCGCTTTATCGACGCGCCCGAACCCGTGCTCGCGTTCACGCGCAGCTATCAGGGCGAAACGGTGCTGGCGATGTTCAATCTGGGCGCCAATCCGGTCGACGTTGCGCTACCTATGTTGCACAACGCCACGGTCGTCGAAGGTCACGGCTTGCAGGAGGGCGCGCTCGGCGAAGGTCACGCTCAATTGCCGCCCCACGGCCTGCTGTTCGCGCGCCTGGCTCCCTGACGCCGCTGTACCGCCGCTTATCGAGAACCGCCCGGCGGTTTTCGTTGCGGCTGCTTGCCCCCTATGATCGGTGCTCCCGGACTGTTCAAGGAACACGCTATGCGCGCAGGACTCATCATCGTCGGCATCCTACTGCTTGGTGCGGGCATCTGGATCATGCTGGGAAACGGGAGCTACAAACAGACTGACACCCTGCTGCAGGTCGGCTCGGCCAAAGTGACCGCAACGCATGAGAAGGCGCTGCCCTCGTGGGCAGGGGTGGCGGCCATCGTGGTGGGTGGGTTGCTGGCGGTTGGCGGTTTTATCAAGCGATAACGGCGAGCAAGAGCGCCCCCTCACCCCAACCCTCTCCCCCGGCAGAGCCAGGGGAGAGGGAGCCAAGAGCGCACGATTCAATCTTGCCTCAATGTGCCCCCTCTCCCCTGGCTCTGCCGGGGGAGAGGGCTGGGGTGAGGGGGGGCTCCAGATCCTCACGCCCAAGGAAGGAACCAAGCCCCCTCTCCGCTACAATTGACGAGATGGATGTCTCGTATCTGATCGACAAGCTCAACGACGCACAACGCGAGGCCGTCTGCGCCCCGCCCGGCCACTACCTGGTGCTGGCCGGTGCCGGCTCCGGCAAGACGCGCGTGCTCACCCACCGCATCGGCTGGCTGACCCAGGTCGACGGCGTGCCGCCATGGGCTGTGCTGGCGGTGACCTTCACCAACAAGGCGGCTGGCGAGATGCGCGCTCGCCTCGAGCAGCTGATTCCGGGTGGCACGCAAGGCCTTACCGTCGGCACCTTCCACGGCATCGCCCACCGTCTGCTGCGCCGCCATTGGCGCGAGGCCGGCTTGCCCGAAGGCTTCCAGATCCTCGATTCCGACGACCAGCAACGCATCGTCAAACGTGTCGTGGCAGGGCTGGGCCTGGACGAAGCACGCTTTCCGCCGCGCCAGGCAACCTGGCAGATCAACAACTGGAAAGACGAAGGCAAGCGCCCGGAAAATATCGAACATCGCGACCATCCGGTCACGCGTACCTCCGTGCAGATCTACCAGGCCTACGAAGATGCCTGCCGACGCGCCGGCCTGGTCGACTTCGCCGAACTGCTGCTGCGCGCGCACGAGCTCTGGCTGAAGAACCCGGCCGTGCTGGAGCACTACCAGCAGCGCTGGCGCCATCTGTTGATCGACGAATTCCAGGACACCAACACGCTGCAATATGCGTGGATTCGCGTGCTGGCCGGCGATACCGGCAAGGTCTTCGTGGTCGGCGATGACGACCAGGCGATCTATGGCTGGCGCGGCGCCAAGGTCGAGAACGTACAGCAGTTCCTGCGCGATTTCCCCGGCGCGCGCACGATCCGCCTGGAGCAGAACTACCGCTCCACCGCGACCATTCTCAAAGCCGCCAACAGTGTGATCGCGCGTAATGGCGGCCGCCTGGGCAAGCAGCTGTGGACGGATGGCGGCGACGGCGAGCGCATCGCCGTCTACGCCGCTTATAACGAACAGGACGAAGCGCGCTTCGTGATCGAGCGCATCCGCGAATACGTCGCCGAACACGGCAATGCCCGCGACTGCGCCATCCTCTATCGCTCGAACGCGCAATCGCGCAACTTCGAAGAGCAGCTGACCCAGCGCAGCATCCCCTATCGCGTATACGGCGGTCTGCGCTTCTTCGAGCGCGCGGAAATCAAGGACGCACTCGCCTATCTTCGCCTGTCCGCCAACCGTCATGACGACGCGGCCTTCGAACGCGCCGTCAACACGCCGCCGCGCGGCATCGGCGACCGCACGCTCGACGTGCTGCGCCGTCGGGCACGAGGTGAAAACACCTCGCTGTGGGAAGCCCTGCTCGGCGAACTGGCCAGCGGCAGCGAACTGGCCGGCCGCGCGAAGAATGCGATCAAGGCGTTCGTGAACTTGATCAACGACATGGCCCACACCTTCGTGCCGCCGGTCGCCGAAGGCGAGGAAAGCCAGGCCCTGAACCTTGCCGAACAGATCGAGCACGCGATCAACCACACCGGGCTGCGCGACTTCTACGAAAAGGATTCACGCGGCAGCGCCGAGTCGCGCGTGGAGAACCTGGACGAACTGGTCAACGTCGCCAGTCGTTTCGAACTGACCCAGGACGATATCGATGCCGGCTTGAGCGAGCTTGCCGCGTTCCTGTCGCACGCTGCGCTTGAAGCAGGCGAAGGCCAGGGCGAATCCTGGGACGACTGCGTGCAGCTGATGACGCTGCATTCGGCCAAGGGCCTGGAGTTCCCGGTAGTGTTCCTGGTCGGCATGGAAGAAGGCCTGTTCCCCAGCCAGCGCTCGGTCGAAGACGAAGGCCGCCTGGAAGAAGAGCGTCGCCTTGCCTACGTCGGCATCACCCGCGCGCGCGAACGCCTGTTCATCACGCACGCCGAATCACGGCGCATGCACGGCGTGGAAATGCTCGCACGCCCGTCGCGCTTCCTCGGCGAAATACCGGCGGAGCTGCTGGACGAAGTACGTCCGCGTGTACAGGTCAGCCGGCCGATGTACGCCGGGCGTTTTGCCGAGCCCAGCGGCAGCCTGCAGGAAGACTTGCCGGTCAAGCTCGGCCAGCGCGTCAGCCATCCGAGCTTTGGCGAAGGCGTGGTGGTGAGTGCGGAAGGGAGCGGTGCACATACGCGTCTGCAGGTGAATTTCGAAGACGCTGGCAGCAAATGGCTGGTGGCGGCATATGCGAATCTGACGCCGCTTTAGCAAGGCTTCGGCATCTTGCAGGAGAGACTTCAGGAAATCTCGGATGATCTCAGTTTTGATTGTCGTCATCCCGGCGTAGGCCGGGACCTAGTGGCACCGGTTTTCGGTTTTCGCGATAGAGCCGACTTTTGCAGGCTCTCGCGACGAACTATCTCAAAGCTACTGGGTTCCGGCCTGCGCCGGAATGACGAGTAGGAAAGGTTTTCCAAGTTCCCGTCAGTCGCGACCGTCCTGCCACAACACAAGGGAAAGAGGATCCATGCAACGCCGTCAGTTCCTCCGCCACGCCGGCACCACGCTCGCCCTGGCATCCACAGGCGCTCTTACTGCCTGTGCGCAGATCCCCAGCGCACGTAGCGGCAACCCAGACATGCCGGTAGCCCGACTCGGTTCGGGCATCCCCGAACTAGCCCCGGTGAAAGCACGTCCGGACCGCATCACCGGCGTCTACGTATGCACCCGCCCCTTCCGCGCCGCGGGACCACGCATCGAGATGGAGCAGTTGGGCAACAGGGCTGTCGTGCACAACTACGGACACGGCGGCAGCGGCTGGTCGCTTTCCTGGGGATCGAGCACGCTGGCCGTGCGCATGGCACAAGCCACCGGAGTGCGCGAGCTCGGCGTGATCGGTTGCGGCGCCCTCGGCCTCACCTCGGCGCTGCTAGCGCAACGTGCCGGCCTGTCGGTACGCATCTACGCCAAGGATCTGCCGCCGAATGTCTATTCGATGCGCGCATCCGGTTTGTGGACACCCGACTCGCGCATCTGCGATGCCGACCACGCGCCGGCACTGGCCGCGCGTTGGGAAGCAATGACACGGACCTCGTTCGCCCAGTATCAGAGCATGCTCGGCCTGCCCGGCAACCCGATCGAATGGATCGAGGGCTATCACCTTTCCGACACGCCACCGGACCAGCAAAGCGTCGAGCCGTCCGACGAACCCGAGTACGGCGAGCTCTACGACCACGTCCGCGACCTCACCCCGCGCTCGGTCGCCCTTCCCGCCGGCAGCACACCGTTTCCGCAGGCTTATGTGCGCTGCTACACCACGCTGATGTTCAACATCAGCACGTATGCGCGGATGCTCATGTCCGACTTTCTGGCTGCGGGCGGCAAGATCGAAGTGCGCGAGTTCCACCAGCCCAACGATCTGCAGCAGTTACCGGAGCACACACTGATCAACGCCACCGGCTACGGCGCCCGCGCCCTGTTCGGCGATAACTCGATCATCCCCGTGCGTGGCCAGACCGCCCGCTTGATTCCGCAGCCCGAGGTCAGGTACGGACTAAGCACCGCACACCTGAGCATGGTGCCGCGCAGTGACGGTTTGCTGGTCCAGGTATTGGGCGATACCGGCAACTTCAACAATGCCGATACCACTCCGAATCGCGCCGTATCCGAGGCGGCGGTCAATGATCTGGCGGCGCTGGTCGCAAGTATGCGCAAAGTCTGAAGCACACCAGCGAGCGGGCTCGAACCAGGTGACAGCGCACGGCTGGCCGGTCATGATTTCGGGTGTAGACACACGGGGGGCCGGTGTCGCAACCGGTAACGGAGCAACACCGTGTCGACACCGTGGTTTCTTGAACGCCTTGGTCTGGACGAAAGCGCGGATGAGCGAGCGATCAAGCGCGCCTATGCCTTGCGGCTGAAAAAGATCGATCAGGCCGCCGATATCGACGGCTTCAGCGAGCTGCACCGGACCTATCAAGCCGCTCTTGCCTGGCACGCCAGCCGTGCGCCACAAATGATTAGCCCGACTGTCGGCATCGAAGCTCGTACCGAGTCATCGCCGGGCGCCCTGGTCGACCACGAAACGTCTCCGGAGCGTCATACCGGGAGCGCGCAGGAGAGCAACGACAACATTGTCGGCCCCGAAGAAGTGGCCCGCCTTGCACATGCCCGATTGGTCGAGCAGATATCCCATGGCAGCTCGGCCGATCCGGCGTTGCGCGAACAACTCGATGTGCTCCGTCTCGGCCACCTGCGTGCACCCTTCCTGTTCGAACTGCGCCTGATCGAAAGCCTTGCCGATGGCAGCATCTCGCAACGTTTTGAGTTGTTCAACGCGGCGCAGAAATATTTTTCCTGGAAGGACATTGGCCATCTCCAGGCACTGGGCAGGCACGGCGGATGGGTCAACTCGGTGAAAAAGGAGTCGCACGCCTGGTCGGAGCAATCACAACAGCTGCCTGGCGTGTTGCTGCTGGATGCGTTGATGCTCGGCAGCACGAGTGGACTGCCATCGGCAAACCAGTGGCCGAAAATTCAAAGCATCATCCAACGCTATCCCCACTTTCTTTCGCTGCAGCTCGATCAGGACCGCGTCAATGCGCTGCAGCGGGCCTTCGAGGCACTGCCCGATAACGAAAAGAACTGGGCGCTCGATACATCACCGCTCGCCTTTCAACAGGGCAATGTACAAACCGTCAAACCAAGGTCCAGATCGGGGCGCCCTATCGGCCTGGTGCTCGTCGTGGTGATTTTTGCGATCAGGCTGATCGGTGCGATCGCAAACAGTATGACTGCGCACGAAAGTCACGAACCGGCAACGCCACCGGCATCGACCTTGCTCGGTCTGAACCTGCAGCGCTTTGCACCGACGACGCAGAGCTGCGAATCGCTGATTCCGATAGTCGATCGGACCGCGCCTTTTCAGGATGATGAACGCACGTATTTGAAAAACGCCGTGCGTTCATGCCTGAGGCTCGGCTACTGGCCCGCCAATCTGAGCGGCGACGACGCGGTACAAAAACTGGGCCTCTAGAACTACTCGCGTAGCCGCGGCACGCCATGCTCGGTGCGCTCTTCGATCGCCACGGGTCGTGTATCCAGACGCCCACCGCGCTGCTCGTTGGGCGCGAGCTGTACCGCTTCACCACGCGCCATTGCCAGCGCATTGCGATAGCAGCGCTGTGCTTGCGCGTTGTCGCCTTCGCCGGCGTAGACATCGCCCAAGGCTTCCCAGATCGCACTGCTCGGATCGAGCGCGAGCGCACGCTCGAGATACTGACGAGCCTTGCCCCATAGCTTGACGCGTACGCACATGCGACCCAGGGTCAGCAACAGCTGCGCATCGTTGGGATGGGCGTCGAGCCAGCCTTCGGCGCGACGAAGGCGCCCCTCGCCATCGTCACCCGTGAGGCTGCCGTAGGTGGTAATCAGCGGCGACGACCACTCGCGGCGAAGCGCGGATTCCACCTCGTCCATTGCGGGCAACATCATCCCGAAGCTGGCAGCACGACGCGCATAAGCATCGACGACCGCGGAAATGCGACGTTGCGGCTTGGGCAATTGCGACCACAAGGTATTGAGCGCGGCACCATCGGGCGCGGCAAGGATGGCACCGGTGAGGACCAGTGTTTCCAGCGAAGCGTAGGCGCGCTGACCGATCGCACTGCTCTTCTGCAACGGTTCCAATGCCTGCCGTGCACGACGCATATCACCCGCCGCAACCGCAGCCAACGCCAGTTCGCGCCAGCCACCAGGTGTCAGGCTACCGCTGTCGGCTTCCGGAGCGAGCAACGCAAGCGCTTCGGCGGAACGCCCCTCACGACGCAGAAAACGTGCGCGCAAGACGCGCGCCGCCTGCGGCGCGCTTTGCGCCGCTTCGCCGAGTGTTTCCAGCGCACGAGCGTGCTCGCCACGCCGCGAGGCCGCTTCGGCCGATGCCAACAATGCAGGGCCACGCAGGCTGTCCAGGCGCGAGGCGCGCTGCAGATCGCGTTCGGCATCGCCGTTGCGGCCTTCCATCAAGGCAACCAGACCGGCGCTCATGCGCTCGCGGCTGGTGCGACGATGACGGCGCGAGATCGCACCGAACGGCCAGCGCACAAGGCGCCAGATCACACTAATGACTGCTGCGATGACGACCACGGCGACAACCGCGGCAACCAGAGTCAGCTCGGCGGTGTAGCCGCGCACCTTGATAAGGACGTAGCCGGGATCTTCGGCCACCCAATGCCAGCCGAATGCCGCCAGCGCGGCAACAATCACCAGCAGCAGTATCCAGCGCCACAATTTCATGGCTTGGCTCCGCTCGCTGCATGCGCCGGCGTAGCGTTGTCATTGGCCGGCTTGAGCGCGTGCACCGAACGCAGATTGCGCAGCTCGGTCAAGGCGGCGCCTAATTGCACGGTGGACGTCGGTGGCATCTGCGAGGACAGCGCGGCCAGTTGTGCCTGCGCCTGCTGCACGCTCGGCGTACCGGTATCGAACTGCGCACCCAGCGTGGCGGTGACACGTTGCAGCGCCGCCTGATAAGCGTCGCGATCGTAGGCCATCAACGACAATTGCGCCTGGGCGAGATCGAGCGAGGCCAACTCGCGCGCAAAGCGCGCGTCGGCGACTGCTAGCGGCGCACCGTTGTCGCGACGGATGCTGATCACGCTCGACAACGCACGGCGCACCCGCGCCCAGGTGCCGGTGTCGGCATCGGTCGGCGCATCGAGCGCCTTCAGAGGCAGATTGGCGACGTCGGCACGCAATTGCGTCAAGGTATCGAGCGCCGCCGTACGACTTGCCGGCTGGCTCTTCACCAGGGCTTCGTGTTCGGCCGCAACACTCTGGCGCAGCCCGGAGAACGCACCGTCGTTGACGGCGGCCAGCGATTGATCGGCCGCGGCGTAGGCCGTTGCGGCGCCCTGCGCATCATGGAACAGGTCGTAGCGTTCCTTGCCCAGGCGCAGCAGCGACTCGGTTTCATCCAGCAGCATCGCGTCGTGACCCGACAGCGTCTTTTCCGACAGCTTCGCGACCGCGTCTTCAAGATTGCGTACGCGTTCGGCCTGGCCGAGCAATTCCTCGCGCAAGCCGCGATTGACCTGGTCGGCGTCGCTCAGGCGCTGGCGCAATGCAGTGCGGTCGCTGTCCAGGGCAGTGAGCGACTGCTGCATGCCGCCGACGCGTTGCTGCACGTTGACCAATGTCTGGTTGTCTTGCCCGGCCATGCGTTCCTGTTGCCATTGCCGCCAGCCGATATAGCCGGCGCCGCCAACGGCGACGATGGAAAGCAACAAGGCAAAAGCCACGCTGCCGCCACGCTGTGGCCCGGGCTTTTTACGGCCGGCAGAAAGTGGTGTTTGGGGGCGCTCACCCGAGGAGGCGGCGCCGGTCGATGCGGTGTCGTCTTGGCTCATGCGACACATGCTAGCAGCCCATGCGTCGCGTCACCCATCAAAAAACGCCTGAACATCTATTCACACTTCCTGCACATCGGCCGCGGCGGCAAGCATGTCGGCCGCGTTGGCCGATGTCGCGACATGGATATGAGAGAAGCCTGCAGTCCTGGCTGCCAATGACAGGCGTTCGCTGCTGACGACGGCGGTGATCGATGTGAGCTGTTGCCATGCCGCCGTTGGCGCGAGTTCGCGCAGGTTTTCCATGGCCTCGGCGCTGGACAACAGCACGCAGGCGTCGCGCTCCAGTGCATGCAGGCCACCCCAGTGGCTGGCACGCAAGCGCGGCGGCGCACGGCGATAAACCTGTACTTCACGCAGGCTGCCGCGTGTCGCCAACTGGTCGCGCAATACACCGCGCCCGCCCGGCGCGCCGATCAATGCGATACGGCATGGACCCAGCGCGGCCCAGATCGGCAGATCGAGCAGCCCCTCGCTGTCCTGACGTTTCGATGGTGCGGCCACGACGCGAACGCCCTGGCGATGCAGGGCGCGCGCCGTGCCCTGACCCACCGCCAGAACCGTGGCACCGGTTCGCAGCACCTGCAGGCGTGCGGCAAAACGCACCGCCGCCGGACTGCTGAAAACCAGCACGTCATCGCGCAACGCGTCGGCCAGCGCGGCCCGTGTCGTGGCATCGTCCATGCCCCGTAGCGACAGGCCCGGCAGCAGCAGCGCTCGCCCACCCAGAGCCCGCACTTGCCGGGCCATCGACGAGCCGGTACCGGCGGGACGCGTAATGACCACGGTACGGCCAAGCAAGGCTGCGGCCGGTGCAACCGGGCGGGTGTGATGGGCTGACATGGGTTCGCAGTGTAGCGACCTATACACTAGGCGACTCCCTCCCGTTTAAAACGATGTCGCCCGATGAGCACCACCGAACTGATTCCGATGGCCCAGGACCTGATCGACTTCACCCGAAGTCATATTCCGCAGGCCGACGTCATGGACCTGCGCCTGGGTTCCTACGATGGTGACCGCATCGCGATCGACGCTCCGCTCAAACCCAATATCAACGACAAGGGCTGCGCGTTCGGCGGCAGTCTGGCCAGCGCGATGACGCTCGCCGGCTGGAGCCTGGTGGAGCTGGCGCTACGCCGCCGTGGACTGGATTGCGACGTATTCGTCGCCGAATCCACTGTGCGCTATCTGTCGCCGGTGTGGTCGGATTTCCGCAGCGAGGCGTGGCTGGCCTCCGAATCTGACTGGGAGACCTTCTTCGGCACTCTGCAGGCGCGCGGCCGCGCGCGCATCGAGATCGTCGCCGAGGTCCCGGGCGAGGCCGGTCGCCCCGCCGCCGCGATGACCGGGCGTTTTGTGGCCAAACGTCGCTGAAGCCGGCCGGCGGTTGATGGCAGAATGGTGGCCTTGCCTTCATGCAGCCTGGGGAATGCCGTATGCGCCGTGTCCTGACCGTTCTCGTCCCGCTCTGTGCACTGATGCTCACGGGCTGCGCTACCGACAAGCGCTCGGATGTGCTGACCACGACGCTCAACGCCTATCAGCACGCGGTGCGCTGGGACGGTTTCGCCGACGCATCGAAGTTCATCGACCCGAAAGTGCTCGAAGCGCATCCGCTGACGCCCATCGAGATCTCCCGCTTCGACCAGTACCGGGTGACCGATTACGACGAAGGCGCGGGTGCCACCCCGGCGGGCGAAAACGAAGTGCGCCAGGTGGTAACGATCAACCTGATCAACATACACAGCCAGGCCGAGCGCACGGTGATCGACCGCCAGACCTGGCATTACGACGGCAAGGGCCATTGGTGGCTGACCAGCGGGCTGCCGGACCTGTCCCCGAAGGACTGAATGCCCGGCTGACCTCCCGGGGCGGTATAATCGACGTTTTGCCCACTCCAGCGCAGCCTCGTGGCGCGCACGCGGAAACCTGAGATCGATGAGCGACATTCTTCAAAAACTGCCCGAATTCATCCACAACCATATCGCCCTGGTGGCGGGATTCGTGGTGGTGCTGATCGCGCTGATCGTGATGGAAATCGCCAGCCTGTTCCGCAAGTACAAAGAGCTGTCGCCAGCCGGTCTCACCCTGCTGATCAACCGCGAAAGCCCGTTGATGATCGACCTGTCCGCCTATGCGGATTTCGAGAAAGCCCATGTCCCCGGCGCCAAGCACGTGGCGATGAGCCAGTTCGACCCCGAGAGCAAGGACCTGGCCAACGCCAAGGAACTGCCGGTCGTGGTGATGGACAAGGACGGCCGCGGCGCGGCGCTCAAGGCGGCACAGCGGCTGGTCAAGGCCGGCTTTACCAAGGTCTCGGTGCTCGGTGGCGGCGTAGCCGCATGGCAGCAGGCCCAGTTGCCGGTCGCCAAGGGCAAGAAGTAAACAGCGCCTCAGTCGTCGGCTATGCCGGCGCGACCGCCCAGAATCTGCGCCAGTATGTCGGGGGCGTATTCGAACGAATCGAAATAAAGGCGCGATGCCGGTAATCCGGCATCGGCGAACAGTTTGCGTCCGGCATCGATCATCGCCGGCGGGCCGCCCATATAGACGTCGAAGCCGGCAAGGTCAGGGTGATCTTCCAGCACCGCTTCGTGGACCAGCCCCTCGCGCAAACCGTGTGCGCGTTCCGGATCGGAGACCACCGCGTGGAAGCGCAGGTCTGCTGCCTGCGCCTCCCAGCTTTTGGCCAGTTCGCACTGATAGAGATCCGCGGCGCTACGCGCACCCCAGTACACGTCGATCGAGCGGCGGCTGCCCAGCTCGATAAAATGCTCGACCACGGCTTTTACCGGCGCAAAACCGGTACCGCCCGCCATGAAGATGATTGGCCGCTCCGAGTCCTCGCGCGGCACAAAAGTGCCCAGCGGCCCCTCGATGCGCAACACATCGCCGACTTTCAGGCCGTCGGCCACCCATGAGGTAAAGCCGCCGCCCGCCACATGACGCACGTGCAGTTCGATCGTGCCATCCGCGCGCGGATTGCCGGCAATCGAAAACGGGCGATGCTTGCCATCGGGCAACACGATGTCCAGATATTGCCCCGGCAACCAATTGAGTGCCGTCTCGCCGGGCGCCGGCTGCAGGTGCAGCCCCACCACGTCGGAGGCAAGCTGGCGTTTTTCGGTCACGACGACGTCGAGCTGGCGCTTGGCGACGTCCTTCACCGAGGTGACCTCACGTGCCTCGATCGACAAGTCGCTCAAGGGGGCGGCCTGGCAGAGCAGAATCGCCTGATTCGCCCGGTTTTCACCGCTCAAGGCCTGTGGCGGGTTGCGCGGATAATCGACCTGACCTGACACCAGGACGGCCCGGCAGCTGCCGCACACACCGGCACGACAGGAGTACGGCAAGGCAATACCGGCGCGCTGCGCGGCCTCCAGCACGGTTTCGCCAGGGGCGACCGGAAACTGGCGGCCTGAATTTTTCAAGGTAACGGTAAACACAGGCGCATTGTCGCGGCGACGGCAGTCGGTCGACAATGCGGTCTTATTGACCGGGATTCAACTCATGGCGATCTGGAAGCAGGACACGGACCTGGCGCGTATCAACGGCTGGGCGGCCAACACCATGCTCGAAACCCTGGGCATCCAGGTCACCGAGATCGGCGAGGACTGGCTGCGCGGCACCATGCCGGTCGACCACCGCACGCATCAACCCTATGGCCTGCTGCACGGCGGCGCCTCGGTGGCGCTGGCCGAAACGCTGGGCAGCACCGCCGCCATGCTCACGCTCGACCCGAGCAAGGAGCTCACGGTCGGGCTGGACATCAATGCCAATCACATCCGCGGCGTGCGCAGCGGCACCGTCACCGGCACGGCCAAGGCACTGCATCTGGGCCGCAGCACGCAGGTCTGGGAGATTCGCATCGAAAACGAAACGGGACAGCTGGTGTGCATGTCGCGCATCACCATGGCGGTGATCCCGGCAGCGAAGGCCGCCAGTTGAGCCTGGACGCACCGTATACCGACCTCGATCCCGAACGCGTGCTGCGTGCCGTCGAGGCGTGCGATCTGTGGACCGACGGGCGACTGCTCGCGCTCAACAGTTACGAGAACCGCGTATGGCAGGTGGGTATCGAAGATGCCGCTCCGGTGATCGCCAAGTTCTACCGGCCCGGCCGCTGGAGCGACGCGGCCATTCTCGAGGAACATGCCTTCGCGCGCGAACTGGCCGATGCGGAAATTCCGGTGGTCGCGCCATTGGCCTTTGATGGCCAGACCCTGCTGGATCGCGAGGGGTATCGCTACGCCCTGACCCCACGCCACGGTGGTCGCGCACCCTCGCTGGAGTCGGAAGAACAGCTCGAATGGCTGGGTCGTCTGATCGCACGCATCCATACCGTCGGCGCGCGCCAGCCGTTTGCGCAGCGCGGCCAGCTCGATCGCGCCAATCTGATCGACACCCCGATGCGCGCGGTGCTGGCATCCACGTTATTGCCATCGAACCTGATGGCCGCCTATCGCACCGCCGCCGAGCGGGTCGACCAGGCCGTGGCCGCACGCTTCGAAGCCGTCGGCCCGGTACGCCGCATCCGCTTGCACGGCGACTGCCATCCCGGCAACGTGCTGTGGACCGATGCCGGCCCGCATTTCGTCGACCTGGACGATGCGCGCACCGGACCTGCGGTACAGGACCTGTGGATGCTCGCCAACGATCAGCGCGCCATGGACGTCCTGCTGGAGGGTTATCAGCAGATGCGCGAGTTCGACTATGCCGAACTCGCGCTGATTCCCGCGCTGCGCGCCATGCGCCAGCTGCATCACGCGGGCTGGATAGCCGCGCGCTGGCACGATCCCGCTTTCCCCACGGCCTTCCCTTTTGCCGCCGAGCCACGCTGGTGGGAGCAGCACATCGCCGACCTGCACGAGCTGGCCGAGGATCTTTAGCCGCACTTTCGCAAGAAAGCGCGAACAGGCATGCTTGGTCGTCTCGCGAAAAGGAACCTGCACGATGAAGCGATCACGGACTGCTGCCCTGCTGCTGATGAGCGCAACGCCCTTGCTGCTCACCGCCTGTGGCGACGACGAAAGCACGCGCGAAGGCGTCTACACCTCAGTGGAAAGCTGCACCGCGCAGACGCACGATGCCGCCACCTGCCAGCAGGCCTTCGACAAGGCCAAGAAGGACGCCGCAGAAAACAGCCCGCAATTCGCCTCCCGCGAGACCTGCGAGGTCGATTACGGCACCGGCAAGTGCGAGCAACGCACCGACAGCAGCGGTCACTCGTTCTTCGGCCCGTTGATGACCGGATTTTTCATCTCGCAGATGTTGCGCGGCGGCTCGCCGATGGCCGGCTTCAGCAGCGCGCCGGCGTTCCGCACATCCGGCGGTCAATGGCAACGACCGGACGATCGCAATAATTCGGTCTATCGCAGCGCTGGCGGTGGCAGTGGCGGCGGTGTCTATGCAGGCGGCAGCCGCAGCATGACGACCATTACCAGCGCACCGGACACCGCAGTCACCAGCAGCCGCGGCGGTTTCGGTTCGCGCGGCGGCGCGCGCGGCGGATCGGGCGAATAATGCGACGCGTCCCGATTGTCGAGCGCCCGAACTGGCGCGAGCTTGCTGCCGAAAGCGGTTTCGATTTCCACACCATAGCCGGGCAACCGTACTGGGACGAATCGGCCTATTACGCCTTCACGCTGCGTGAGATCGAAGACGATATCGAAGCGCCGACCACCGAGCTGCACGATATGGCGCTCGATCTGGTCGACGACATCGTGCGCAACGAACAGACGATGCGGCAGCTCGACATTCCCGCTACGCACTGGGACTGGATTGCCGAAAGCTGGCGCAAGCGCGATCCGCATCTGTATGGCCGCATGGACCTGGCCTACGACGGCAACGGCCCGGCCAAGCTCTACGAATTCAACTACGACACGCCCACCTCGCTGTTCGAAGCAGCGTTTTTCCAGTGGCAATGGCTGGAACAGCAGCTGATGCGCGGTGCGCTGCCGGCCGGTGCCGATCAGTTCAACTCGATCTACGAATCGCTGGTCGAGGCCTTCGGCACGATCGCCACACGCATCGCTCGGCCGTTCTATGCCTCGGCCGTGCGCGGCTCCAACGAAGACCAGGGCACGGTGGCTTATCTGCGCGATTGCGCAATCCAGGCGGGCATCGATTGCGGCGAGATCGCCATCGAAGACATCGGCATCTCACGCGACGGACGCTTTACCGACCTCAGCGACCGGGTGATCGGCTGCCTGTTCAAGCTGTATCCGCTGGAAGACATGATGCGCGAGGAGTTCGGTAGTTATCTGCCGCGCTCGGGCATGCAGCTGATCGAACCGCCATGGAAGGCGGTACTGAGCAACAAGGGCATCCTGCCGTTGCTGTGGCAAAAGCATCCCGGCCATCCCAACCTGCTGCCGGCAGTATTCGACGATGCCACCGCGCTTGCGCCGGGCTGGGTACGCAAGCCCTTGTACTCGCGCGAAGGGGCCAATATCGCCATGCGCCTGCCCGATGGCAGCGCGCTCGATTCCAGCGGCCCATATACCGACGGCCCCTGCATCCGCCAGGCCTATCATCCCCTGCCCAGCTTCGATGGACGCCATATGCTGATCGGCAGCTGGGTGGTTGGCGACCGCGCCTGCGGCATGGGACTGCGCGAAGACCACTCGCCGATCACCCGGGACAGCGCGCATTTTGTGCCACACGCCATCATCGACGATGGCTCCGCCGCTGCACCGAAGGCCACATTAATCGCGTAGTAGCGGAGAACGGGAGCGCGCGGAACAAGCCGGCACGGTTAGGCTAAGCTTGCCGCTTTTGGACGAGGCGAAGCTCGTGCGCTCCATTCTGTTCCGTGTGATCGGCATCTTCGAAATCGCCGGCGGCCTCTATGGGGTCGCCCAGATGCTGCACCGCCTGTTGCCGCTGGGTAATACCAACGACACCATCCTCGCCCTGATCGGCCTGCTGCTGTATGCGTTCATCCTGATCGCCGGCGTGCTGCTGCTCGAAGGCGATGGCCGTGGGGTTTCGTTTTCCAGCTGGGCACAGGTCCTGCAGATCCCGCTGATCGCCACACCGGTATTCAGCTACGCGCTGCACGCGACGGCCTTTATCAATGTCTTCGCCACCGTGCAGTCGTCGCCGCGCCTGAGCATCGACTGGCACTTCGGCAGCCAGGGCTTCGTGCTTGCCTTGGCCGGCCCGGCCGTCTCGCGCATCGGCCTGAATTTGCTCGCGCTGCTCTCCTGGCTGGTGTTGCGCCTGCGCTGAACAGCATGATCGGTCAGCAGTACTGTCGCCTGCCGATCACGCCATCAACGCAGCCGCACGGGTTGATACTGGCCGTGTTCGCCGTATTTTTGCCTGGCCTTGTCGATATTCGCGCACAGCTGCCCATCGCATAAGGTCACGTCAGCCTGGTTGTACGCATGCAGCAGGTCGGCGGACAGCTGACTCTGCTTGATCTGGTCGCGGTAGTACGAAACCGCCGTCGCACCACCGACTACCGCCACCAGAAGCGCCGCGATAACCAGCGCGGCAACTTTCCACACCAGGCGCCGACTGAACGATTCCAACTGCGCCAACTGCCTGGTCAGCTGCCCGACACGCTCCTGCAGCTGCTCGCTCGATTGCTGCAGTTTCCGTTCGTAGTTTTTTATCGGCGCGCTCAAGCCACTGTCGAGCTGCACCATCACCGTTTGCGGAAGTGTCGAGAAAAGCTTGTCCGCCGACTGCTTCATCTGCTCCGGCACGCTGCCGATGGCGTACTGCAGGCGCTCGGCCATGGCCGTCTGATGTTGGCCCTGCTGCTCGCAGTAGCGGACAAACTGCTCCAGCAAGGCGCCGGTCTTGAAGGCCAGCGCCTCGATGTCCTCCTTCTGCATCCCCTCCTCGGCGGACATCAGTGCCCTCCCAGCTTCTGTCCACCGTGCGCAGCATGCTCGGGCTGCTGGCTTTGCTGTTGCTGCTGTGTAGCGGTGTGATGCTCCTGCGCGTTGACCTGCGCCGTAACGTTGCCACGGAACTCCAGGCCCGTCGCCGTACGTGCCGCGTCACCGGCGGCATTCAGTACGGATTGGTAATCGCCGGTCTTCATGGCGGACATCATGCGATCGATCATGCCTTCCGCTGGAGAGGGCGCCTTTACGGCCGGTCCCGCCGGCGCGTGCTGCTTCAACGCCTCTTGCAGCTGCTTCATCGTCTGCGGGCCGACCTCTCCGTCCGGCTTGAGGTTGTGTGTCGCCTGAAAGGCTTTCACGGCCTCGGTCGTACGCGGGCCAAACTCCTTGTCCGGCGTCAATGGATGACCTTGTGCATCCTTGACACCCAACTTGATCAACTGCTCTTGCAGTTTCTGGACGTCCTCGCTCTTATTGCCCTCTTTCAGTACGCCATGCGCGGCATGCGGTGCGACATGCCCCGCGCGCGTCGCCTGTGCGGAGGCCGGCGCGACCGTCGGGTGCGAGTCATGCATGAGGTTACGCGCTTTCGCGAGCGGGTCGGTGGCGTAAAGCTGCACACCGTGCGACTGCTTGTAGGCCAGGTAATCGGCTACTGGCTGCAAATGCACGCCTTTATGGCTGCTGGACTGACTGATCATCAGCTCGTTGGTCTTGGGGTCGCGCACCACCATGGTGATGTGATCGATACCCTTGTAACGACCTTTGTCGAAACTCTGCGGCCCGTTGTCCTCGCCGATGATCATGCCTTCCTTGAGCGCGCCGGCCGTAATCTGCTTGCCTTCCAGCAGCTGCCCTGAGCGTTGCGCCGACTTCTCGACAATCGTTGCGGCGGCGTCGTTGCCCTTGGAAAACATCTCCTTTTCGCTGAAGACATCACGTCCGGCTTTCTGGTTGATCTCTTCCATGGTGGCGTTCTGCATCTTCACCACCCAGCCCGAGCAATCCACCGAGCCCTTGTCCGGATCTTTCTTTCCCAGACCGTAGTGGGTGACGTTCTGGTATTTCTCGGTCAGCGCATAGGCCTGACCGATCGTGATGTCATGCGGACCGCCAGATGCCGGGGCCTGGGTCTGCGCGGATGCTGCCTGCGGCGACGGGGTCGACGCATGCGGCGGCGTTATATGCGGTGCGATGTGTGGAGCGGCGGGAGTCTGCGCATGCGTTGGACCGATCCCCTTCTCCGGAATCTGCACATGCTCGAACTTGGCGTTCCAATATCCCACGAAGGTTTTCGCCATGTCGCGGTCGGACATGCCGGAAAGCTCGCTTGTGGTGTGCCCGGTGAGCTTCTTGAAATCATCGCCCACATTGTTGGTGATATTGGTTCGCGTGCTTTCCTTGTCGAACTTCCCCGTCGCAATGGCGTCCTGGATCGAACGATAGCCGGCGCCTCCCTGCTGGTGCGCCAGATACATGTCCAGACCGTCGGGCGCCGCCTTGCCGGAGAGGTAGGGATTGCCGGTCGCGGCATGGCCACGAACGATCGCGTCGCGGTTATCCAGATAAAGCTGCGCGGCGGCGGCGGTATTGGCGACGGGATCCAGCTCGCGCCCGGTAAGGCCATAGGCTGCCGCCGTTGCGTTTGTGAACTGAAACAGTCCCTTCGCGCTGCTATGCGTCGATTGCGCATGAGCATTGAAGGTGCCACCCGTCTCGATATCGGCAAAGCGAAGAAAATCATCCTTGGGGATGTGCCGTTTGAGCGCCTCGGCCTCGATGATGTCCAGCACCTGGGAACGGGAATATTCTTGCGACACGGCACTCTCCTTGTTCGACGATGACAACAATGACGCGTTAGTGTTTGACCTGCTGGTAGACATTGGCCTTGGCATCGAAACGATAGTCCGCGCTATCCGCATCGGTCAGCTTGCGCACCTGACTACCCGCAGCGCCATAGGTCGTCCCTTGCATGGCCACATGAATCGAAGGCATCGGGCTGCCGGCCTGCGCGACGAATTCGACTTTGCCACTGTATTTCCAGCAGGGCGGAAGGTCGGCGTTTTTCGCCGAATCCGCGCAGTTATCGGCATTGTCTTCGCCGACGGCAACGCGGCCGACATAGGCCCAACTGCGTTTCTTGGCGTCGAGTAGAAACAGTTCCGCGCCTTGCTGATTCTGACCCTCGCCCATACTCGCTTGAGTGGGCACAGCCAGCAGCGCATTTCCATCGGAAAGCTGAAATGTCTGAGCGCTACCGTTCTTGCTGATCGGATCGCCTTTTTCTGAACCGCCAAACTCACCGATATAGCGGTCTGCGGTCACCATCGTCCACGCGGAGGAGGATTTCTCAAACGTGGCCTGGGCAATCGTCGCCTTGGTCTCCGGATTGGGGAGCGCGTTAGCGGTATCTTTGCCATAGTGGTTTGCCGTTTTATAGACAAACCCGGTGAAGTATTGCTTTCCATTCAACTGAAAGGCGTGGCCGTACCAATAATGCGCCCAGGCGCCATTGGCAACGGCATAGGCTGACGAGCCATCACCTTCCTTGTCATAAATGGCATCGATGAATTTTCCTGGCGCTACCGGTGGGGCGTCGCCGGCAACGACGTCCTTGGCCACCGGGGCCGGGCTTGCCGCCATGGCGGTGAACGAAAGCGGCGATAGCGCGAGCACGAAAATAAGCGGCACAAAGGAGCGACGCGCTTTCAATGGCGTTTTAAACGACTTCATCTCATTCCCTGATCAATCGAGTGGCAGATCCCCCGGGGATGGCAAGGCCATCCGGCCAGGGATCTTATCGAGTGATGGCACTCTGGGCCAGTTACCGACGCGCAATACGCGCCTTCGTGCACAAAAAGCCGGCACAACCGCCAGGCGGTCATCCGAGGCCCCAGCGGCCGAAAGCATGCGAAAACACGAATGGGCGGTATCATTCACCGATGAATACCGTTGCCAGCACGCTCCCCACCATCTCGCTCAAAACCGACCGCATGCCCGGTCATCCCTGGATCTGGTCCGCCCAGGTGCAAAAACCGGCCGATCGGTTGCCGCCCGGGAGCCTGGTGGACGTCGTGGATGCCAAGGGAAGGTTTGTCGGGCGCGGCTTCTGGAACGGTCACGCGCGCATCGCCTTACGGCTGTTGACCACGGACGCGAACGAAGTGATCGACGCCGGCTGGATCGAGAAGCGGATCGAGCAGGCCGTGACGCTGCGCCGGCAGGTGCTGCAACTCGATCGCGACAGCGACGCCTGGCGTGTCGTGCACAGCGAGGGCGATGGCCTGTCCGGCCTGATCGTCGACCGCTACGACGATATCCTGGTGATCGAATATTTCGCCGCCGGCATGTGGCGTTTCCGCGAGACGATCCATCAGGCGCTGCTGCGACATTTTCCGAATGCACGGCTTTACTGGTTCGCCGAGACCCATGTGCAGAAGCAGGAGTCGTTCGATTGCCGCGCGATGGACGCGCCGGACGCGGTCCAGGTGCATGAACACGGTTTGCGCTTTCACGCCGCCCCGGGCTCGGGCCACAAGACCGGCTTCTTTGCCGATCAGCGCGACAATCGCAAGCGCTTTGCCGAACTGGCGAAGGGACGCCGTGTGCTCGACCTTTGCTGCAACGCCGGCGGCTTCGCGGTGCATGCGATGGCCGCGGGCGCGAAAGAGGCGATCGGCGTGGACATGGACAACGGCATCCTCGATGTCGCACGCGCCAACGCGCAGGCCAACAACGTCGAGGTACGTTTCGAGCAGGCGGATATTTTCGATTGGCTGCGCCAGGCCGTTTCGCGCGGCGAAACCTACGATGCGGTCATCCTCGACCCGGCCAAGCTGACCCGCGATCGCACCAAGATCATCGACGCGCTGAAGAAATACTTCGCGATGAACCGCCTTGCGCTCGATGTCATTCCGCCCGGCGGACTGTTGCTCACCTGCTCGTGCACCGGCTTGGTCAGCGAGGCGGATTTCCTTGAAACGCTGCGTCGCGTGGCGCTCAATGCCGGGCGTGAAATCCAGGTATTGCATGTTGCCGGCGCCGGTACCGACCACCCTGTACGCACCGATGTGCCCGAGGGGCGCTATCTGAAAGCCGTATTCTGCCGCGTGCTCTAAAGCAGCATCAGGGTTCCTACACATCGGCTTGATCGTCACCGGTCACACTGGCTGGGCATGCCTCAGGCCAAGCTCAGCACGACCGACCAGGAAGCGCGCCGGCAGGCGCGCGATGCCGGGCTGGTCTATGTCTCCGACGAGCAGCCCGGCATCCGGCGACGGCGCGCAGGCAACGGTTTCAGCTATGTGGATACCAAGGGCCGCCGCATCGCCAATAAGGCAGAGCTGACCCGTATTCGTGCGCTGGCCGTCCCACCGGCTTATATCGACGTATGGATCTGCACAAACCCACGCGGCCATCTGCAAGCTACCGGGCGCGATGCCCGCAAACGCAAGCAGTATCGTTATCACCCGCACTGGCGCACGGTACGCGATGGCGGCAAATTCGATCGCGTGATCGCTTTTGGCGCCAGCCTGCCGCGTCTGCGGCGACACGTCAGTCGCGATCTGGCGCGCCCAGGCCTGCCCAGAGAGAAGGTGCTGGCACTGGTCGTACGACTGCTCTACGACACCATGATTCGCGTCGGCAATGAAGGCTATGCACGCGACAATCACAGCTACGGCCTGACCACCTTGCGCTCGCGTCATGTTCGCCGCGAACGCGGCCGTTTGCGACTGCATTTTCGCGGCAAGGGCGGCTTGGAACGCGATATCGAGCTGGACGATCGCCGCCTGCTGCGGGTGATACGACGTGTACAACAACTGCCCGGCCAGCGCCTGTTCCAATACCTGGACGACCAGGGCCATCCCCAACCGATCGACTCGGGCATGGTGAACGACTACCTGCGCGAGGCCTGTGGCGACGACTTCACCGCCAAGGACTTTCGCACCTGGGGCGGCACCGTGCAGGCGGTGCGTCAGCTGGCACGAGTGCCGCTACCGGAAAAAGGCGGCGAGCGCGCACGGCGCAGCCTGCTCCTGACTGCCATCAAGGAGGTGGCGGGCGTCCTGGGCAACACACCGGCCGTTTGCCGGGCTTCGTATATCCATCCGGCGGTATTGGCTGGCTGGGGCAACGGCAGTCTGCACCGGGCAGTGGCAGCCGCCGATGTGAACTACCCACGTCGGCTTGAACAGCTGACGCTACGCTTCCTGCGCCGACAGCAACGGCTAAAATAGCGCCGCCAGCCGCCCAATCGCACAAGCTGAGACGGCGTCGCTTAGACTGGCCCCCATGCTCCCTGGATGTTCCTGATGCCGCTTACCGATCTTCTTCTGGCCGCCTTGGTCGTCGTCGCCGTGATCGTCCTGGTTTTGCAGGTCGTATTGCTGTTGCGTGGCCGCGGCGATGCGGGGCTAGCGGCTCGCCTGGATGCGCTCAAGGACGACAACCGGCACCTGCGCGATGTGCTGGCACAGGAGCAGCGCGCAGGACGCGGCGAACTGGCCCAGACCATGGGTCAGTTCCGCGGACTGGTGCAGGAACAACTCAGCGCGATGGGCGAGCAGCAGCACGAGCGCATCAGCGCCTTTGGTCAACGCATGGACGTTTTAACCGAGCGCACCGATCTTGGCCTGCAGACCCTCGCGCAACGCCTGACCGAAGACGCACGCCGCGGTCGCGAAGAATCCTCGCTCGCCCTGAACCGTTTCGGCGAGTTGCTGCAGCAGCGATTGAGCGCACTGACGGGCGACAACGAGAAACGTCTCGGCGAAATTCGCCAGACCCTCGAAACCAAGCTCAAGGCAATGCAGGACGACAACGCCGTCAAGCTTGAGCAGATGCGCGCGACGGTCGACGAGAAACTGCAAAGCACGCTGGAAGCCCGCCTGGGCCAATCCTTCAAACTGGTGTCCGAACGACTTGAAGCGGTGCAGCGCGGCCTTGGCGAAATGCAGAGCCTTGCCAGCGGCGTAGGCGACCTCAAGCGCGTGCTTACCAATGTAAAAACCCGCGGCATGCTGGGCGAAGTCCAACTGGGCGCCTTGCTGGAACAGATGCTAGCGCCCGAACAATACGAGTCGAACGTGGCCACCGTGCCCGGCAGCGGCGAGCGCGTGGAATTTGCCGTGCGCATGCCCGGCCCGAACGACGAAGAGCCGTTGTATCTGCCGATCGACGCCAAGTTTCCGATCGAGGATTACCAGCGCCTGCTCGACGCACAGGAAGCCGTCGACGCGGTGGCTGCGGAACAGGCCGGACGTGCACTGGAGCTGCGCATCCGCGAGGAAGCCAAACGGATCCGCAGCAAATACGTCGCGCCACCGCACACGACCGACTTCGCCGTACTGTTTCTGCCGACCGAAGGGCTCTATGCGGAGGTCATTCGCCGCCCGGGCCTGTTCGAGATACTGCAGCGCGATCACCACGTCACGATTGCCGGCCCAACCACCCTGACCGCCCTGCTCAACAGCCTGCAGATGGGTTTTCGTACCCTGGCCATCGCCAAGCGCAGCAGCGAGGTCTGGACCTTGCTCGGCGCGGTCAAGAGCGAATTCGGCAAGTTCGCTACCGTGCTGGAACGCACCGGCAAACAGCTCGATACCGTGCGCAACAGCATCAGCAGCGCGGGGCAGCGTACGCGTGCGATCGAGCGCAAGCTGCGCGGGGTCGAAACGCTTTCCGATGGCGCAACCCAGCAACTGCTGGGCGAAAGCCTGCTCGATAGCGACGACGAGGAAGGTACGCCGGAGGCTTAACCCCACGACGATAACGCCCACGTTCCATCCCCCGCATCCAAGCCGGATGCCTGGCGGAGTCGTCTTATGAAACCGATGTGGTTGGCGCTGGCCGTCCTGGCCGGCCTGGGATGGGCTGTCGATGCGCATGCCGTAGGGCGTCTGATCGACGTGAACGTGATCGATCGCGATACCGGCATGCAACTGCCGGTCATTCGTTTTCATGGCCAGTATTACGTGGTGGGCGAACCCGGCCATCGCTATCGTGTCGATCTGCAGAATCAACGGAACACGCGCTTGCTGGGTGTCGTCTCGGTCGATGGCGTCAATGCGATCTCCGGCGATACCGCGCAGTGGTCACAGCCAGGTTATGCGCTGGATGCGTATCGCCACTTTTCCGTGCTGGGCTGGCGCAAGAGCGAGCAGCAGGTCGCCGACTTTCTGTTCACCGACCTCGGACACAGCTACGCCGCGCTGACCGGGCGGCCCGACAATGTCGGCGTGATCGGCGTAGCGGTGTTTCGCGAGCGGATAGCGGTCGAGCAGGAGGACGCGTATAGAGCCGAGCCCCAGCCGCAGGCGATCGTGCGCGAACGCCTGCAGCCGGCGCCCAAGGTGGCGCAAGCCATGCCCGAGGCGGCACCCATGAGCCAGGCGATGCCCGCACCGTCGATCGTCGAGTCCCAAGTCGCCCAGGCCCAGGACGCTCCGATGCGGCAACGCGCCGGCGCAGATGCCGGCGGCCCGCTGGGTACGGGCCATGGCGAGCGCGAAGACTCGGTGGTACGTACGGTGGACTTCCAACGCGCCTCCGATAGCCCGGACGAAGTGGTCACGATCTACTACGACACGCGAGCACGCCTGGTGGCAAGAGGCATCCTGCCGCCAGCGCCGGTGCATACACCACAGGCATTCCCGGGCCACTACGCGCCCGATCCTTGAAAACCGTGGAGTCGCCTCCAGCGTGTCCCGACGGCGCAGCGGCGCTACACTTGGCTGAATTTGCACGTATCGGACCCCACGCATGAGCGACTCCCCCGGACCCAACGACGTCACCCGCGAACAAGCCGAAGAGGCTGTTCGTATCCTGCTGCGCTGGTCCGGCGAAGACCCTGCCCGCGAAGGCCTGCTCGACACGCCCAAGCGTGTCGTCAAGGCCTATCGCGACTGGTTCAGCGGTTACCAGGTGGATCCGGGCGAGTACCTGCGCCGCACCTTCGAAGAAGTGGCCGGTTACGACGAAATGGTGGTGCTGCGCGACATCGAGTTCGAGAGCCATTGCGAGCATCACATGGCGCCGATCATCGGCCGTGCACACGTCGGTTACCTGCCGACCAACCGCGTGGTCGGCATCAGCAAGCTGGCACGCGTGGTCGATGCCTTCGCACGCCGTTTCCAGGTGCAGGAGAAGCTCACCGCACAGATCGCCCAGTGCATCCAGGAAAACCTGCACCCTGCCGGCGTGGCGGTGGTAGTCGACGCCAGCCACGAATGCATGACCACCCGTGGCGTCCACAAGCGCGGCGTATCGATGGTGACCAGCCAGATGCTCGGCGCGTTCCGCGACGATGCGCGTACGCGCGCGGAGTTTCTGCAATTCATCGGCATCCACGGCGGCCGCTGATGCGCCGCCTTGTCGCTATCGCCGCGGCTTGCCTGCCGCTGTTTGCGATGGCGCAGGATTTCCCCCGCACGCCCGCCGACTATCTGCGCATGATGGACAGCAACGGCGACGGCAAGATCAGCGAAGCCGAATACGTCGACTATATGAGCGCGGGCTTTCGCCGCATGGACAGCAATGGCGACGGCGTACTGGAGGTTGACGAACTACCCGGTGGCCACGGCAAGCCCGTGACCTTGCAAAGTTACCAGGACAATCTGCGTCGCCAGTTCCACAAGCTCGATCGCAATCACGATGGCTACTTGAACGCCAAGGAGCTGGCGGCCCCGCCACAGGGCTGACTTGCCTGCTGCCGATGAGGCCGGCCGGGTCTGTGTCGTCATCCCGACGCGTGGTTTGCGCTATCGTGCGCATCCATTGCCCACTTTCGCCGGCTTCATGGAACACCCCACACCTCATCTCGCTGGATCACGCCGCCACGCCGCCGTCGCATTTATTTTCGTCACGGTCGTGCTGGACATGCTGGCGTTCGGCATCATCATTCCGGTGCTGCCGCACCTGATCGAGCAACTGGCCGGCGGCGGGATTGCCGACGCCGCCTGGTGGGTCGGCGTCTTCGGCGCGGTGTTCGCCCTGGTGCAGTTCGGCTCCTCGCCGATCCAGGGTGCGCTCAGCGACCGCTTCGGGCGTCGCCCGGTCATCCTGATCTCCAACCTGGGCCTGGCTCTCGATTTTCTCGTGCTGGCGCTCGCGCCCACCCTGTGGCTGCTGTTTGCCGCACGCATCCTGCTCGGCATGACGGCGGCCAGCTTTACGACCGCCAACGCCTATATCGCCGACATCACCCCGCCGGAAAATCGCGCGAAGGCTTACGGCATGCTCGGCGGCGCCTTCGGCCTGGGCTTTATCCTGGGCCCCGTCCTGGGCGGCTGGTTGGGCGAAGTATCGCTGCGCCTGCCGTTCTGGGTCGCTGGCGGGCTGGCCATGTGCAATTTCCTCTACGGCTTTTTTGTGCTGCCCGAATCGCTGCCCAAGGAACGCCGTACCGCGCGCTTCGAGGTGCATAGCGCGCACCCGATCGGCGCGATGAAATTTCTCGCCCGCCATCCGCTGCTGCTGCGCATGGCGATCGTGATGTTCCTGGTGTATCTGGCGCACTACGTCCTGCAGACCACCTTCGTGCTGTATGCGCAGTATCGCTACGACTGGGGCCCGAAGGCCGTCGGCTATGTGCTGATGCTGGTCGGCCTCTGCGACGGCACCGTGCAGACCATGCTGACCGGCCGCCTGACCGCGCGCTTCGGCGAACGGCGCGTGCTGGTGGCTGGCATGCTTTGCGGCATCGTCGCCTTTGCCTTCATGGGTTTTGCGACCCACGGCTGGGTCTTTCTGATCGGCATTCCGCTGCTTGCGCTGTGGAGCCTTTCCGGGCCGCCGGTACAGGCAATCATGACGCGCCAGGTCGACCCCACCGAGCAAGGCCGCCTGCAAGGCGCCGTTACCAGCCTGGGCAGCTTCGCCGGCATCTTCGGCCCCTATCTGTTCGCCCAGGTCTTCGCCTTCTCGATCGGCCCGAGCACGCCGCTGCACCTGCCTGGGCTGGCTTTTGTATTCGCCGCGGTGCTGCTGGTGATCGGTACCTTCATCGCACTGCGTGCCACACGCCATCACGACCACGTTGCCCCACTGCCCTTACCTATTCCACCCCTGCCTCCTTCGGAGCCACACCCATGACCTTATCGATGTACCAAGCGTCCGTTCCCGTCTTCCTGCGCGCGCTCACCAACCTCAGCCATGTGTTGAAAAAGGGTGAGGCACACACGAGTGCGCGCAGCGTGAGCGAAGACGTGATCCTGCAGACGCGCCTGATCCCCGACATGTTGCCGCTGGCCCGCCAGGTTCAGATCGCCACCGACATGGCCAAGAATGGCGTCGCCCGCCTTGCCGGCGCCGAGCTGCTGAAATTCGAAGACAACGAAACCACCTTCGAACAGCTGCAGGCACGCATCGAGCGCGCCATCGATTACATCAAGACGTTCAAGCCCGAACAGGTCGACGGCAGCGAAACCCGCCAGGTCACTATCAAGACGCGCAATGGCGACCAGACTTTCGAGGGCGACGCCTACCTGCTGCACTTCGTGTTGCCGAATCTGTTTTTCCACTGTACGACCGCGTATGCGATCTTGCGTGTAGCAGGCGCGGATCTTGGCAAGAGTGATTTCATCGGCAAGGCGTAAGCCTTACCGACAATTCAGCTACAGACGAACGCTGCCCTTGGGCAGCGTTTTTTTATGCACGGCGCCGTAAGTTCCCCGCGATAAATGTACCGCCTGGTTTTTCGGATTTATTCGATTGCTCCCTGCGCTATTTCTCAGCTATTTCTCCGTTAACGATCTGTTAGCAGCCTACTGACCACCCGATCGTTTTCGTTGGCATCCGAATGCCAAGCATCTGCACATCGACGATGCAGTCAGCCAGATCTGGCGTCTGGTGTCATTTTCTAGGGAGAACAAGTTGAAACTCATTGGAGCCTGTATCCAGACCCGCAATGTCCTGGCCTTCGCGTGCATGGCAGCCCTGGGCAATACCGCCGGCTTTGCGCAAGAGGCAGCAGGTGATGGCGAAAATTCGAAGAAGACGACCGAGCTGCAGGCAATCACCGTCACCGGCTCGCGCATCTCCAATCCGAATATCGTGTCGCCCACGCCGGTCAGCGTCATTTCCGCAGCCGATATCAAAGCTACTGGCGCAGTGAATGTCGGCGATGTGCTCACGACGCTGCCGCAGTTGGCTACGTCTTTCACCATGGGCAACTCGACCCAATACATCGGGACGGCCGGACTGAGCTTGCAAGATTTGCGTAACCTCGGACCGGACCGCACCCTGGTGCTGGTCAATGGACGTCGCTTCATTGGAGGAAGCGCCGGCAGCACGGCTGTCGACGTGAACATGATTCCCGCGAACTGGATCGAACGCGTGGAAATCATCACGGGTGGCGCATCGGCGGTCTATGGCGCCGACGCGGTCACCGGCGTGGTGAACTTCATCCTCAAGAAGGACTACACCGGCGCCCAGCTCAACGTGCAGTACGGCACCTCCGAGCATGGCGGCTTCAACAAAGGCCTGGTGTCCCTGACCGGCGGCATGAACTTCGCTCAGAACCGCGGCAATATTGCCTTTTCGGTCGAACATAGTGAGCAAAGCTCGCTCGAATTCGGCGACCGTTTTGGCAATAAATCGTATTCGACGATACAGACACCCGGTGGCCCGACCGATTCGGTGCTTTATCCCAACGCTGGCAGCTACAGTATTACCGAAGGCGGCACATTCTCTTTGGGCAGGGCCACCGACATCCATCAGCGTTATGTGTTCAACCCTGATGGAAGCGTGCGCCAACAGCGATTCGGTGGTCTTTACGACACCAGCGGACGATGCACCGACTGCGACCGCCTGGATGTCAATCAAGTTCAACTGCTGCAGCCGCAGTTCGGTCGCACGACGGTAAGCGCCGTTGGCGGCTTCGACATCACGCCCGAACAACACCTCTATTTCGAGGGCACCTACAACCACGCGAACGTCAAGGCATACCGCCAGCCGGCGTTCGGCAGCGGCGGTAGCGCATATGTCATTACCCGCGACAATGCATTCATCTCACCGAGTCTTGCCGCACTCATGGATGCCAACGGCCTGGACAGCATCAATGTGTCGCGATTCGACACCGACGCCGGCCGCCGCGGGGAAGATACGACCCGCGATACTTTCCGTACCGTCATCGGCGCGAACGGAACCATCACCGGTGACTGGCAGTACGACGCTTCGCTCAATTACGGCGAAACGCGCGAAACACGCTATAACCTCAACAATCGCATCAACGATCGCTTCTACGCGTCCATCGATGCGGTCAGGGACGCCAACGGAAGTATCGTTTGCCGATCATCGCTCGACCCCAACTCCATCAACCCCAATACCGGTGACGTGCTCAATCCCATTGCGCTCGGCGGAGGCTGCGTGCCTACCAGCATCTTCGGTGCAGGCGCGATCAACCCGCAAGCGGCCCAGTGGTTCAACACCACTACCACCACGAAGTCGAAGCTGACCCAGTTTGTCGGTGGCGGCAGCATCGTCAACAACAACCTGTTCCAGATGCCTGGAGATGCCGGCTCCGCAAGCATCGCGGCCGGCGTGGAATTTCGCCGCGAGACGAGCCGCCAGAATACGGACCCGCTTGACGTTCAGGGCCTGACTTTTCTCAATGCGATTCCGTCATCCGGTGGCGCTTATGACGTCAAGGAAGGCTACATCGAAACCGCGCTGCCGTTGCTTGCCGGTCGTCCGTTTGCCCAGAACCTGACATTCGACGCTGCCGTGCGCTTCTCTGATTACAGCACCGTCGGGCACACGAAAGCCTGGCGCTGGGGCCTGGATTGGTCGATCAGCGATTCGGTACGTTTGCGTGGCACCATGTCCAGCGCGGTGCGCGCGCCCAACATCGGAGAGCTTTACAGCGGACAAACGCAGAACTTCTTCAGCATCACCGATCCCTGCTCCGCGCCACAGCTTAGGAATGGTCCGAACCCCGCCGTGCGCGCAGCCAACTGCCAGGCGCTTGGCATACCGGCGGGCTGGGTTTCTTCCAATTCCGCCACGATCAACGGCGTATCGGGAAGCAACCCGGATCTCAAGCCGGAAGTCGGACGCACCTGGACCGCCGGCATCGTGCTGACGCCTTCATTCATCGACCGCCTCGGCTTTTCCGCCGACTACTGGAACATCAGGCTCAACAACGCTATTTCCGCCCCCAGCGGCCAGGCAACCGCCGAGCAATGCGTGGATGCGCCAGGGGGCATCGGCAATGTTTATTGCGGCAATGCATTGCGCGATCCGGCGACCAACGAACTTACGTACATCAGTTCCACGAATCAGAATATTTCGTCGCTGAGCACGTCAGGCATCGATTTTGGCGCGTACTACACGCACGGCATAGGGCCAGGCAGCATGCGCTGGCGCCTGGATGCCACTCGTGTCATTTCCTATGCGCAGCGTCCATTCCAGGACAATCCGGACATCGTGTACCAGAACAATGGCGTACTGGGCTATCCGAAATGGAAGGCCGTACTGAGCGCCAATTACAGCGTCCATGACTGGGTGTTCAACTGGAACATGCGTTATTTCACCTCGATGCTTCGCGTGGACAACGAAAGCTACCGCTCCAACCCGACGCAAACCACGCCTATCCGCGCCGGCGCCGGATTCTTCAATGACGTTCGTGCCAGCTACGATTTCAAAGGCGGCTGGCAGCTCTACGGCGGCATTACGAACGTATTCGATCGCAACCCACCGGTGAATCTGTTTGGCACAGGGTTTGGGTCCGCTCTTTACGACTCCATTGGCCGCGCTTACTACGCAGGCTTTAACTACAAGTTTTAAGTTGTACACAGGCGAGGAGGGCCGGTTCATCGGCCTTCCTCGCTATTGATACCCATCATTTCGCCCATATTTTCGGCAGAGCCCATCGTGCGAGCACTGCCATGTCCGAAGCCAAATCCCTCAAAATCGACTACGTCTCCGACGTCGTCTGCCCCTGGTGCGCCGTGGGCCTGAATTCGTTAAAGCTTGCGCTGGACAAGCTCGGCGGTGAGATAACCGCGGATATCCATTTCCAGCCGTTCGAGCTGAACCCGCAGATGGTTCCCGAAGGCGAAAACGTCGTTGAACATATCGCGCACAAGTACGGCAGCACGCCGGCGCAGGTCGCCCAGAACCAGGAAGCGCTGCGCGAGCGCGGTGCAGCGGTGGGCTTTACCTTCAACCTGGACAAGCGCGATCGCATCTACAACACCTTCGATGCGCATCGGTTGCTGCACTGGGCCGAACTGGAAGGCAAGCAGGCCGCCCTGAAGCAGGCGCTGCTCGAAGCGTATTTCACGCAGGGCGAGAATGTGAGCGCGCGTGATGTGCTGGCGCGTACGGCCGCGTCGGTGGGCCTGGACGAAGCAGAGGCCAGGCAGGTGCTCGACGAGAATCGCTATGCCGACGAAGTCCGCGAGAAGGAACGGTTCTACCAGTCGCAGGGCATCCATTCGGTGCCCTCGATCATCATCAACGAGCGCTATCTGATCCAGGGCGGCCAGCCGCCGGAAGTGTTCGAGCAGACTCTGCGCAAGATCGCCGCGGAAACCGCCTGAGCCATCTCTGTCGGGTCAGGACCGCCGACCGGCTACAATGACCGGTCGGCGCGTCGGTTTACGGGGCGCGCGACCTGCCCCACTGCCCGACCCCATGCTGACCGACGACACCAAGGAAGCCATCCGCGCCGCCTATACCCGCCTGAAAGAGGGGTTGCCGGGCTTTCGTGCGCGCGCTTCGCAGGGAAAGATGATCGCCGAGGTCGCCAAGGCCCTGGCCGAAGCCGGGGGCGCCGCCGTGATCGAGGCCCCGACCGGTACCGGCAAATCGATGGCTTATCTGATTGCCGGCGTGGAAGTGGCCAGGGCGCAGAAAAAGAAGCTGCTGATCGCCACGGCTACGGTCGCGTTGCAGGAGCAGTTGGTACAGCGCGATATCCCGCTGTATCTGAAATTGCTCGGCATCGAATCCAAGGTGGCGCTGGCCAAGGGTCGTGGACGCTACCTGTGTCCGCGCAACCTGCTGATGGCCGCCAACAGCGTCAACGACAGCGGCCAGATGGGCCTGGCCGGTTTCGACGCCGATCTTGCGCTGTGGTCCAAGCCGCCGCAGGAACGCGACAAGCAGGCATTGAGCAAGCTGCGTACGGCTTACGACGACGGTAGCTGGAACGGCGATATCGATACCGCGCCGCAACCGGTCAGTGACTTTATCCGCCCGATGATCACCACCAGCGCCGGCGGTTGCACCGGCCGGCGCTGCGGACAATTCATGGTGTGCCCGTTTTTTGCTGCGCGCCGCGCGGTGGCCGATGCCGAGATCATCGTCGCGAACCAGGATCTGGTGCTGGCCGACCTGACCATGCCGCGCGAGGAAGACGGCTTTGGCGGCGTGATCCTGCCCAAGCCGGACGACACGCTGTATATCTTCGACGAAGGCCATCATGTGCCGGCCAAGGCGATCGACCGCGGTGCGGCCGATGTGCACCTGCAGATCGCCGTACGCCAGTTGAGCCGGCTGGGTCGGCAGATCCATGCGGCCTATTCGCTGGCGGACAAGGAAGTCATCGGCAAGCTGTCGCTCGATGCCGGCGATGAAAAATTGCAGGCGCTGAGCGACGCGCTGGAAGAGCTGGAGAAAGACATCCGCCTCGCCTGGCTGCCATCGCCGGACGACGACGAACCGATGTATCGCGGCTCGCTCGGGCAACTCCCGGAGTCGTGGGTGGCGCATGCAGGCATGCTGTCGCTATTGACCGGCGAAGTGCAGCGCTGGATCGGCGCGGTTCGCCGCACGATCCTGGAAATGACCGAAGGCGGCCCGACGCACGAAGCGATCTCGCGCGAGCTGGGCATGGCGCTGGAACGCATCGAACGCCAAGCGCGTACCTGGGGCGCGTGGTCGAGCGACGATCGCGAAGGCTCGCCGCCGCTCGCGCGCTGGGTCACCATGAGTGTCGACCAACAGCTGATCTGCCATGCCTCGTCGGTCTCCGCCGGCGGGCTGCTGCGCAGCATTCTGTGGGACAACGCCAGCGCCGTGGTCATGACCTCGGCCACGCTGAGCGCTGGCGGCAATTTCCGTGGCTTTGCCGATGCGGTGGGACTGCCCAACGATGCGGTCACCTTGAGCCTGCCCTCGCCGTTCGACCTGGCGGCGCAAGCGCGTTTGGAAGTACCGGCATTGCGCTCGCTGCCGGATGCGCGCGAAGAACATACCCAGGAAATCACCGACTGGCTGGCCGACAACCTGGATTGGGATGCCGGCAACCTGGTGCTTTTCACCTCGCGCGTGAAACTGGATCGGGTGCTGCAGAAACTGCCAATCGAATATGTGCGCAAGGTGCGTGCGCAAGGCTCGCTCGGCAAGGCACAGCTGGTTGCCGAACATATCGCCGATATCGAGGCCGGCAAGGGCAGCACCTTGTTTGGGCTGGCCTCGTTTGGCGAAGGCCTCGATCTCCCCGGCAAGCTTTGCGAGACGGTCGTCATTACTCAGTTGCCCTTCGCCGTGCCCACCGACCCGGTGGGTGCCACTTATGCCGAATGGCTGGAGTCGCGTGGACGCAATCCGTTTATCGAAGTGACGGTACCGGAAGCGACGCGTTTGCTGACCCAGTATTGCGGCCGCCTCATCCGCACCGAAACCGATCGCGGCCGCATCGTGCTGCTGGATCGGCGCGTGGTGGTGAAGCGTTATGGCGAGCGCATGCTGCGTGCGTTGCCGCCGTTCGAGCGCGTGATCGAGCGCGTGTAGCGATGTCGTCCATTCTGCGCGAGCGTGATTGTCCGAGTGTGGCCTGGAAGAATGGCCAAGGTCGTACGCGACAGTTGGCGGTTTATCCGGCCGATGCTGGTAGCGATGCGTTTCTGTGGCGCGTCAGCGTGGCCGAGGTGGATAGCGCGGCGCCGTTTTCGAGCTTTCCCGGTATCGATCGGCAGATTGCGCTGCTGCGCGGTGCAGGCTTCATCATGACGCTCGACAAGCAGCAGCGTCATGCGCTGACGGGGCCGTTCGAACCCTTCGCGTTTCCTGGCGAGGCAGATGTCGAGGTGGAACTGGTCGACGGCGCGACGCGGGATTTCAACCTGATGTTGCGGCGGGGGAAGGTGACTGGGCGGATCGATGTGCTGCGTGGCGGTTCGCATGTTGTCGAACGCGACGTGGTCTTGCTTTATTGCGCGGCAGGTCAATGCGCTACGCCTGATGGTGTTCTGTCGATCGGCGACAGTTGGTTGGTTCCAAGCGGTAATACCGTGCTGATCTTATCAAGTGACGACGTAGTGCTTGCCGTCACTGCAGCCTCCACAAGCGTCCCCGAAGATAAGTGAAGAGGGCGCCGCGCGCCTGTCCCACCTATCCGTCATTCCGGCGAAGGCCGGAGGAGCTTTTCAACAGCGGAGCTGGTCATCTATCCCCCAGGCCATGCTCATCAGGCAACCTTTGGCAAGCGATCACGTTGAGGAATGGATTCCGGCCTTCACCGGAATGACGAGAGGGTGAGTGAGGGGTTTTAGGGCCTCTCAATACGGCGCAGCCACAATCAACGCCCGCTCCGCCTCACACTTCTGCCCATCCGGCTTCGGCCCACTCTTGCGATACGCATCCAGCTCGCTCCGTGCCGCAGCCAGGTCTGCTCGATACGCGGGCACGGCCTGCAACGCGTTGAACACCACCGCACCGTTGATTGCGCCCGCCTGCGTCGCACTGAGATTGTGTGCACCGCAGACCACACGGCTGTCGGCAAACGCGCGTGCACGCAGATCCAGCTCGCTGGCGCGGTCGGGCGCCAGCTGCGCCATGATCAAACCAGCGGTCCAACCCCAGGTCGTGTGGCCCGACGGATAGTCATAGCTCTTGGCCAGGCGTTCCTTCGGCTGGCAGATATTGCCTTCGTCGATCAGAAACGGACGCAGCCGCTTGTTGGCCTGTTTCGGCGCACGCGTACTTTCGTCGGCATCGCGATCGGCACGCTCCAGCAGTGCAGTCAGGCGCGGCAGTTTCTCGGCCTGCAGATCGGCATCCATGGCACAGCTGAAATGCTTGAGCATGGCCGGCACCGACAGATCGACGTCGTCAGTCGCCAGCACCCAGCGCGGCGTGCCCTCGAGCTTGCGGGTTTCGAGGAAAACCTGGCGGTCCGCCTCGTACCGGGCCGAACCCTTGACCGGCGCAGCCGGGAGAATCCGGGTGGTGTCCGGGAGCTCGCTGGGCGCGAGATATCCCACCGGCTTGCCCTTGGCATCCATCGGTGCCGGGGTTGGCGTAGTCGCGCAGCCACTCAAGGCCAGCAAAGCAGCCAACACCGTGATATGCCGCGAAAAAGATTGGATTTGCATACGTCAGCCGCCATCGATCGAAGCGCCCAAGCATAACCCGATGGTGCGCCGTGCCAACCGCCGGCGACCGGCGCGTGATAGAACATGGCCGCGCCAGTGGGGACTGGCCGGGAGGAAGGTATGGCTCAGGCCATTCGTAGCATCACGCCGTCGCATCGGGCGCTGGACGAAAGCGACCCGCGCTATCTCGTTGCCGATATCTCGCCCAACGTGCCGGTGTACCTGGTCGAGCGTGCGCGTCGTCTCGGCATCGACTGCAACAGCTGGTTCGCCGGTCTCGGCTTGCAGCGCACGCAGCTGTTCGATCCCTCCCTGCGCATTTCCTATCGGCAGGCACGCACGCTGGTCCGGCGCGCAATAGCCGCTTTCAACGAACCCAGTTTAGGACTGGTGATCGGCTGCGAAGAAACCGTCGGCAGTTTCGGCTTGCTGGGACTGGCGATGATGACCTCGCGCAGCTTCGGCGATGCAATGCGCGTAGGCATCGAAAACCATCGGCTATGCGGCAGCCTGATGGATGTGGACTTTACCGTGGTCGATGCCCATACCGTGGCGGTTTGCGCGTGGCCGCGTTTCGGCGAAATCGAATTGTTGCCATTCCTCAGCGAGGAGCTGTTTTCCAGTTCGCTGATGTTTGCCCGCGAGCTGGTCGGCCCGCAATTGCTGCCGCTGGGACTGGAGTTGAGCTACGCCGCTCCGGCCAATGCCGCCGACTATGAGCGTGTGTTCCAGTGCGAAGTCCGCTTCGGCTGTGCCCACAACCGCATCCTGGTCGACGCCAAGTGGCTCGAGTTTCCGCTGCCGGGCTACAACCCGCTGACCGCGCGCCAATCGTTGGCGCTGTGCACGCAGCAGTTGCGTAACCGCGATGCCAACGACGAGATCGTGACCTCGGTCGAGCGCCTGTTGCGCAGCCGCCTGAACCAGCATCCGCGCCTGATCGAAGTCGCGCAGACCTTGCACCTGAGCGAGCGATCGCTGCGCCGGCGCCTGGCCGAAAGTGGACGCATCTTCCGCGAGATCCACGACCGCGTGCGTGCCGAACGGGCCCTGGAATTGCTCCAGGGCGGTGCATTGAGCGTGGCGGAAATCGGCACCGAGATCGGCTTCAGCGATCCGCGCGAGTTCCGCCGCGCGTTCAAGCGCTGGACCGGCATGTCGCCGCAGCAGGCCAAGCGCACGGTGGCGTAAAGCGTACCGCAGGCTGGCCGCTTTGCCCCCCGTGAGGTGGCCGTTTTGCCCTCCCCTACGCACGCGCATTGCGCAACAGTGATGGCTCGAGCCGCGCACTGAAAGCCGCGGCATTCGCATCAGCGATGCACGGGGAGGTACATCGATGCGCAAGTGGACATTGACCGTCGCGGTTGCCGCGGCGCTGGCCGCGTGTGGCGGCAATCAGCCCTCGGGCACGGCCGATTCGGCCAGCGAGGACTTCCAGGCCAAGCTGCAGCAACAGCTGCTCGACGCCAAGCCTGGGAGCGTGATCGATATCCCGGCCGGGCACTATCACTTGAACCGCGGCCTCAGCCTGCGCACCGATGGCATCACCATTCGCGGTGCCGGCATGGACAAGACCGTGCTGTCGTTCAAGGGACAGGTGGTCGGTCCCGAAGGCCTGCTGGTGAATGCCAACGATTTCACCATCGAGAATCTCGCCCTGGAAGACACCAAGGGCGATGCGCTGAAGATCAACCAGGGCAAGAACATCACCATCCGCGGTGTGCGCGTGGAATGGACCGGCGGACCGCAGACCACCAACGGTGCGTACGGCCTGTACCCGGTCAAGACGCAGAACGTGCTGATCGAAAACTCCACCGTGATCGGCGCATCCGACGCCGGCATCTACGTCGGGCAGTCCAACAACATTGTCGTGCGCAACAACCGCGCCGAACAGAACGTCGCCGGTATCGAGATCGAAAACTCGGTCAATGCCGATGTCTATGGCAATACCGCGACGAAGAATACCGGCGGCATCCTGGTCTTCAATATGCCCAACCTGTCGCAAGCAGGGCACAGTACGCGCGTCTACAAGAACACGGTGCTCGACAACAACACCGATAACTTCGCCGCCAAGGGCGCGGCGGTCGCCAGCGTGCCGCGCGGCTCGGGCGTGGTAATCAATTCGAACGACAAGGTCGAGATCTTCGACAACGACATCGGCGACCACAAGACCGCCAACGTGATCATCTCCAGTTATTTTTCGACCAATTACTACAACACACGCGGCGTGGCGGCCGACTACAACCCCTATCCCAAGGGCATCTACGTCTACGACAACCGCTTCAAGAACGGCGGCGACGCGCCCGACGGCATGAAGCTGAAGGTGCTCAAGACCGCCGTCTACGGCATGAACGGCCGGTTCCCCGACGTGTTGTGGGATGGCTACGTCGACAGCAAGACGCTGGTCAACGGCCTGCCACCCGATGGCGATCGCATCTGCATCCAGGGCGCCAACGGTGTGCTCAATGCCGACGGCCCGAACGACTACAAGAATCCGATCACCGATACGAAAGCCTATCAGTGCACGCTGCCGAAGCTGCCGCCGGTCGCGCTCGATCCGGCACCGAAGGCGTGAGGTCGAGTCGATGACGGTAGTTCGTTGTGTGCTGTTGTTGCTTGTGCTGTGTGTCGCCGGCTGCCACCAGGGCATGGACCCGGTGGCCTTCCAGGCGGATGGCCGTCCGCCACACTTGAGCGACTGGCATGTCGTGGAGGTGCGTGACGGCAAGCTGATGCTCAACCAGGACGTGGTGCCGTACGACCTCAACACACCGCTGTTCACCGATTACGCGCACAAGCTGCGTACGATCTGGATGCCCAAAGGCGTGGCAGCAACATACGACCCCAACGACACTTTCGACTTTCCGGTCGGCACGATCATCAGCAAGACCTTCTACTACCCCAAAGGCGCCAAGCCCGGCGAAGTAGCGCGTACCTACGACAGCAGCAAGGACTTTGCCGGCGAAGGCCTCGACATGGCGCGCGTGCACCTGATCGAAACACGCATCCTGGTGCGACGCGAATCGGGTTGGGCTGCCATTCCCTATGTATGGAACGATGCGCAGACCGACGCGCAGCTCGCCCGTACTGGGGCGGTGATTCCATTGACGCTGGTGGCGAGCGATCAGGCGCGTGAAGACTTCAACTACGTCGTGCCGGACGAAAGCCAATGCTCGAGCTGCCACGCGCAGGATTGGGTGACCCGCAAGATTCATCCGATCGGCCCGAAGGCCCGCCATCTCAATCGTGACTATCGCTACGCCGACGGTGACGAGAACGAGCTGGAACACCTGGTGAAGGTGGGTTATCTCACCGGCGCGCCCAAGCCAGCCGACGCGCCGCGCAATGCGAACTGGATGGACCCGCACGCACCGCTCGATGCACGTGCACGCGCCTATCTCGATATCAACTGCGGCCATTGCCACAACCCGAAAGGTGCGGCCAATACCACCGCGCTGACGCTGGACGTAAGCGCCGCCGAAGATCGTCATATCGGCTTGTGCAAGCCACCGGTCGCCGCCGGTCGCGGCACCGGCGACCACATGTTCGACATCGTGCCTGGCAAGCCCGACGACTCCATCCTGGCCTATCGCATGGCCTCGAAGGATCCCGGCGAGATGATGCCGGAAATCGGACGCAGCACCGTGCACCAGGAAGGCGTGAATCTGATCAGGGCGTGGATCGCAGCGCAGCCAGGGGAATGCGTGGCGATTCACTGAAAGGCAAAAACAACCAGGGCCGCGTCCACGCGGTTCACCATCGAGGGGAGAAACGGTGATGTCGATCCGTCCGACGCTTTTGTCTACCAGCCTGGTCCAATTGCTTGGCGGCGCGGTGCTGCTTTGCGGTATCGAGCCCGCGCTTGCCGATGAGGCCGCACCGCAGAATGCGCAAGCGACCAGCCAGAACGACAACGCCGATCCGGCCAAGGCGAAACTGCTGGGCAATATCACCGTCACCGCGCAAAGCCGTTCGCAGGAAGTGCAGTCGGTGCCGATCCCGCTGCAGATCATCACGTCCAAGCAGATCGATACGCTGGCCGCGACCGACCTGAGCAAGATGGCGCTGTTCGTGCCCGGACTGGTGATCGACGCGGACCAGCCGACGCAAGCGCGCTATCAGCTACGCGGCATTTCGACCAGCGACTTCGGCGTGGGCACGGAATCGGCCGTGGGTGTCTATGTCGATGGCGTCTATGCCGCACGCTCCGGTGGCGCCCTGCTCGCCTTTAACGACGTCAAGCGCGTCGAGGTGTTGAAAGGACCGCAAGGCACGCTATTTGGCCGCAACGCCGCTGCCGGCGCGATCTCGATCATCACCAACGAGCCTACCGATCAGTTCGAGGGTAAGGCGCGTGTGCGTATCGGTGACTACGGCAAGCGCTATGCCGATGCGTTGCTCAATATCCCGATCAACAAGGATATGGCGTTGCGCTTCAGCGTGCTCGACAACCAGAGCAACGGCTGGATCAAGGATGCCGCCACCGGCAAGCATTACGGCAAGGACGACGACTGGGGCACACGCGCGGCATGGCGCTGGAATGTCACGCCCGATACGCGCGTGCTGGTCACCTGGGATCACGAAAAACTCAATCAGCCGCCGGCACCGGCGATCGGCCTGGTGCCGCTGTCGAACGATACCAACGAGCGTGCGCCGTTCCCGCCGAATCCGGCGACCTATCTCAATCCGCTGCATGCACCGCTCTACAACGATGCCATCGGCGGCGCGGAGACGCGGCGCTTCGATGGCGTCACGCTCAGTATCGACCATTCCTTTGCCTGGGGCAGCCTGACTTCGACCACGGCCTGGCGCGGTTTCAATACCTTCAACCGCGGCGACTACGACGGCACCAATCACGTCGTCAGTTATCTCGACACCACCAATATCGAGCACAACAACAGCTGGTATCAGGAGTTCAAGCTTTCCGGCAATACCGGCATCGCCGATTGGGTCGGTGGCATCAGCTATTACCAGGAGCAGGCGCGACAGACCAGCCAGACCAATATCAATACGGACAGCATCGATACCTTGGCTAACAATGTGATGGGTGTAGGCACGCCGTTGACCGATATCAGCAATGCGTTGGCATCGTTTGGTCTTCCCTACACCTTGCTCGGCGATCCGTGGCACGAAGCGATCAGCAACGTCGGCCACTTCAAGGCCTATGCCGCCTTTGGCGACGTGATCTGGCACATCGACGACCGGCTCGATATCACCACCGGTATTCGCTACACGCGCGATCAGAAGACCTTCTCCTGGTACAACATGCCGCGCCAGGCGCCGGAGTTCGATGCCACCGTGCAGGCGCTCGCACAGGCGGGCATTCTCGACCTGCTGCCGCCCGAAGCGCAGGGCGCCCTGGCCGCCTTCAACAACAACCTGATCTTTACCGACGCGGTCGGTGTGCCGGTGACGTTCCGCAATACGTGGAACAACTGGAGCCCGCGCGTGGTGTTCGACTATAAGTTCACGCCCGATGCAATGGGCTATTTCTCGGTGACCAAGGGCTACAAGGCCGGCGGCTTCAACAGCGTGCAGGTCGGTTCGCGCTTCGCACCGGAAAAGGTCACCAACTTCGAAGCCGGCATCAAGACGATCTTTCCCGAGCAGAATCTGCTGTTCAACGCCTCGGTGTATTACTACCGCTACGACAACGAGCAGTCACTCACGCTCGACCCGAACAGTGCCGGCTCGGGCGTACCGCGCTATCTGGTCAGCAGCACCAACCAGGAAGCCAAGGGCCTGGAGCTCGAAGGCCAGTGGCAGCCGCTCGATGCCCTACGCTTCAACTTCACCGGCGCCTATATCGACTCGACCTACCGCAAGGCGATCGCGCCTTCAGGCGTCGACCTGGATGGCCAGCCGACCGGCGAGCCGCGTTTTTCCTATACCGCCGGCGTTTCATACACCTGGGATCACGTCGCCCACGGCGCACTCGAATTCGACCTCAATTACGCCTATCGTGGGCGCGAGCGCTGCAACGCCGACTCCCAGCTGCAAGGCGAATGCGTGGTCAGCCCGAATTTCCAGGTCGGGCAGTCGCAACAGCGCACGGACGCCCGCCTGGACTGGCATGCACCTGGCGACCGCTGGGGTGTGGCGCTGTACGCCAACAACCTGTTCAATAATCGCTACGTCACCGGCGTGAACAACATCAGCACCACCGTGTTCGGCACGCCCTTCGCATCCATCACACCGCCGCGCATGTATGGTCTCGAGCTACGCGCAAAGTTTTAGGGCCCTAAGCCATGAACGCACCGACCAACGACTTGCAGCAAACCCTGCTTCTGTTGCGTAACGCACAGGTCAAGGATCCCAACCCGGCATGGTCGGTGCGCGCCGCACGCCTGCGCAAACTCGAAGCGCTGCTGCGCGAACAGCGCGACGCGTTCGCCGCCGCCATTTCGGAGGACTTCGGTTGCCGGCCAAAAGAAGAGACCGATCTGCTGGAGCTCTTTCCCAGCCTCTCGGGCCTGCGTCACGCGCTGCGTCATGGTCGCCGCTGGATGAAATCTCGCAAAGGGCTGGCGGATCTGGTCTTCCTGCCCGCCAGCACGACGTTGATGCCGCAGCCCAAAGGCGTCGTAGGCATTATCGTGCCGTGGAACTATCCGCTGTATCTGGCCGTCGGGCCGATGATCGATGCGCTCGCCGCGGGCAATCGCGTGATGGTCAAGATGAGCGAATTCACGCCACGTTTCTCGGCGCTGTTCGCACAGAAAGTGGCGAGCTATTTCCAGCCTGACGAAGTCAGCGTGATTACCGGCGACGCGGACGTTGCGCAGGCCTTCTCCGCGCTTCCGTTCGACCACCTGCTGTTCACCGGCTCCACGGCGGTCGGCCATCACGTGATGCGCGCAGCGTCGCAGCACCTGACGCCGGTAACGCTGGAGCTGGGCGGCAAGTCGCCAGCCATCATCGGCCCCGGCGCACGCTTCGAGCATGCGGTGGAGCGCATCCTGTACGGCAAGATGGTCAACGCCGGCCAGACCTGCATTGCGCCCGATTACGTGTTCGTGCCGCGCGAGCGCATGGGCGAATTCGTCGACACGGCCAAACGCGCCGTCGCCCGCCTGTATCCGGATATCACTGCCAGCGGCCAATACGCGAGTGTCGCCACCGACCGGCACTACGAGCGGCTAGCCAGGCTTCGCGACGATGCGGTGGCCGCCGGGGCCAAGGCACAAAGTCTGGCGGATACCACTGGCGATGCTTCTCGACGCTTTCTGCCACCTACGTTGATCACCGGCGTCGATGACAACATGACGGTGATGAAGGAAGAAATCTTCGGGCCGCTGCTACCCGTACTCCCCTACGATTCGATCGATCAGGTGATTGCCTACATCGGCAGCCATGCGCATCCGCTAGCGCTCTACCTGTTCGACGACCAGCGCGCCACGGTCGATCGTGTGTTGTCGCGCACGCAAGCCGGTGGCGTTACCGTCAACGACACGCTTTATCACATCGCGCAGCACGGCCTGCCTTTCGGTGGCGTCGGCAAATCGGGCATGGGCGGATATCACGGCGAAGCGGGCTTTCGCACGTTCTCGCATATGAAGCCGGTGTTTCGTCAGGCACGCTTCAATGGCGTGGGCATGTTGAACCCGCCGTATGGGGCGATGTTCAAGCGGATGCTGGGGTTGTTGTTCAAGCATGGGTGACCATGTGGGCGATCGCGACTTCCGGGAACCTCTCCTACTCGTCATTCCGGCGCAGGCCGGAACCCAGTGGCTTTGTGATCGCTTATCGCGAAATTCTGCAAAAGTCAGCTATATCGCGAAAACTAAAAACTGATGCCACTGGGTCCCGGCCTGCGCCGGGATGACGATAGAAAAATCTGAGGTTATTCGAGGCTTCCTCCCGTCGCGACCGCAACATCCGGGCATAAAAAAACCTCCTCGCTTTCGCGAGGAGGTTTCTGTTCCGATCGACGCGCAGGCCGATTAGAAGTGGTACTGCGCCGACAGACCCAGCGTGTTGCCGTAGTCGTCGAAATTGCCGGTCAGCGTGTCGCCGGTCGAGCTCGGCGCGCCGTCGATATGCGCATTGTTGACGAAGATGTGCATGTACGAGGCGTTGATCTCGAAGTTCTCGGTCGCCTTGTAGCCGATACCGAACGACAGCAGCTTGCGGGTCGAATCGGGCACGCGTGCGTCGCGGGTTTCGTTGTAGGTCGGCGTGGTGTCGAGGCCGATACCGGCACGCAGGGTCAGGCGATCGTTGACGTAGTACTCGCCACCGATCGATGCGTACCACGTGTTGCGCCAGTTGAACGGCTCGACTGTCGGCGGCTGCGCCGGGTTCGAGTAGGTCACCGTCAGGTTCTTGAACACGTCCCACTTGGTCCAAGCCAGATCCATACCCAGGCCGAACTTCCCTTCCTGGTGCCAGTAGCTGAAGGACGCCACGGCCGGCGTAGTGAACGGTGCGGTACCGTCGGTGTGCGTGAACGGCACGCCGCCCAGGCCCGCCAGCAGCGGTGCCACGGTCGGGCTGCTCAGCAGCGCCTGCACATTGGTCGGCACGGTGAAGTTGCCGGTGCCTTCCAGGGTGTGCGAGATCTTCGAACGGTAGTTCAGGCTGAAGCGGTCATTCGGGGTGAGCTTCCAATAAGCGCCCAGCTGCCAGCCATAGGCCCAGTCGTCACCCTTGATGCGTGCGGTGCCATCCGAACCCGGAGGCACGATCAAACCCACCTGTTGACCCAGCGCGGCCGCCTGCTGCGGACTGATGGCACCGGCCTGAGCGGCCTGCTGCACCAGGCCCAGGCCCACGGCGTTGTAGTTGACCGCGGAGGTCAGTTCGGCGGTGGTCTTCTGCGCAATGGCGCTGGCACCGATCGAGAAGTCGTCGGTAACGCTATACGACGCCGACAGCGTCACGTCGTACGAGGCGAACTTGGACTTGAGCGCGTTGTAGCGACCGATCCAGTTGTTGTCGTACTCGGTCTGGAAGCCGAACGGCACGGTGCCGGCCAGGCCGATGTGCCAACGATCACCCAGCTGGGTGGAGGCAAAGAACGCCGGGATCGGCAGCGTGGTACCGGCGTCGCCGCCGTTGCCGCCGCTGATTGGACGACCCAGCGCATCATGGGCCGAACCGGAGAACTTGGCGCTGAAATTGACCGCCGTGATGTCGGCCTGGAAATAGGTACCCTTGAGGTCGGCCATGGCGGCCGGGGCATTGGCGATCACCGAGGCGTCGCCGCCGGCGGTGGCCGAACCGGCATAGGCGCGTCCCATCGATTTGGCGCTGTCTTCCTTCAACTGGAAAGCGCTAGCGTGGGCGCCGCCTGGCGCGGCGAGGGCGCCAATAATGGCCAAACTCAGCGCGGCCAGCGCAAACGGGCGCGACGCCCGTGAGAACGATTGGAAAGACATCTGCATTGCTCCTGCTTATTGTTGATCCGGCTCGGGACACAGTAAGGGGGCTGGCCGCGTCATCTATTTTCATACGCGCGTTTGAGACCCCTCGCGCGCACTCTGCCGGCTCAACCCCGGCCTTGCAAGTGCGGGCGCAGCAAATGGGGGCCTGTAGCCGGTACTTCCCGTGGATTGATGGTCGATGACCGAAGTTGGGACTTGCGGTGTCCATCGCGTTCGCAGACTGTTACGCTTGATTGTCCGCGCGACGCTTCGCGTCATCGATTGCCGCTGACTCAGGTGGTTGCCATGCACTGTTTCGTCTACGCCAGCCAGCGCAAGGCCGACTCCTATCTGTGGCTGCCGCGACGCGACGATTTCTCGTCGCTCCCCGAGTCGCTCATCCTGCTGCTGGGCGATCTGCGCCTGGTACTCGAAGTGGAACTGAGCGGCGAGCGGCAGCTGCCGCAGGAAGACGCGCAGCAAATCCTCGCGCATCTACGTGACCAGGGCTGGCATCTGCAATTGCCGCCCAAGGAAACCCTGGCCACTTCCAACCATCTTGCCTATCGAAGCACGCCTCGTCAGGACGATAGCGAGGAATGACCTCGTCTTCGCCCTGTTAACACAGGATTACCGCCTGCTGCTTCGACGATTCCTATACTGCCGACCTCATGCCACAACCCAAAACGCGTCGCCCACCTCCATTACTCCAGTCGCTCGCCTGGTTCATTCCCGGCCTGATCTTCGTCGCCATCGCCGCCATCGGCGCGCATCCGCTGGCGTTGATCCCGTTACTGGCCGCCAATGCGCTGACCATGGCAGCTGTCTGCCATGCCATCGGCTTCGACCCGGAACCGCGCTTCCTGCGCACGGTGATACGTCGCGGCGCGGCCCACCTGGTGATGTTTACCGGCTACGTGGCGCTGGTATTCCTGCTGATCGCCTGGCCGATGCTGCAGCTGAGCCAGGGACACGGCCTGGGGGCCGCATTGATGCTGGCCGCAGCGCTGGTGGTGGCGCTGGGGGCGCTTTGGCGTATGTGGCCGGCGTTTGGCCTGGTCTTCGTCTGGGATGACGCTTATCCCGCCAAGAGCGACGGTTCGTGGATTTTCACCGCCACCGCACGCAGCATTGCCTTTGGTCGTCACCTGTCGCGCGAAGAACGCTTCTTCACCCACTACCTCCCCGCCGCGCTGGCCCTGCTGGCCTCGGCATTCGTTGCCATCACTCTCACCGGTCTCTACGGCATCCTGCCGGCGGAGCTGCGCATCAGCGCGTTGGCGCTGTATGGCGTGGTGCTGCTGCCGCTGTGCTGTCTGATCATCGCCAACCGCACCTTGCGCGCGTTGCTGTGCGAAGGGCGCAAGCCAGTGCGCCGACCGACCGAAGACGTGGAAGCGCCACGTGTCCGCACGGCACCGGCCAAACCGACGGCACCGCCGCAGCTGAGCGAGCAGGAACGCACGGCCGGCACACCCGAACAACAACGGGCCTTGCTTGCCGCCACCCGTGACGGCGATATCGAACGCGCCATTGCCCTGGTCGAGGCCGGCGCCGATCCGAACACCGCGCCGCTGCCAGGCGACCGCGATCAACGCCCCGTGCTGATGCTTGCGGCGCTATTGCCCGATACGCGCCTGCTGCGCGCACTGATCAGCAAGGGTGCCGACGTCAATCGCAGCAGCGGCGGCCTGACGCCCTTGCTGGCCGCGACGCGCGACAGCTGGCATGGCCGCTCCGAGGCGGTGATGACCCTGCTCGCCAACGGCGCCAACCCGCTAGCCACCGATACGGACGGCAACACGCCGCTGCATGGCGCCGTGCTGAGCGAAGAACCCATGGTCGCCGCGATGCTGCTCGACGCCGAGGCGCCGATCAACGCGCTCAATCGCAGCGGCATCAGCCCATTGGCTGCAGCATGCCGCGCAGCGAACTGGCCGCTGGCGAAATTTCTGCTTGAACGCGGCGCCAAGCCCACGCCGGCCGATGGCGAGCCCGCGCTGGTCGCTGCCGCAGGCATCGCCGATGACGACGTGGAAGGCGTCAAGCTGCTGCTCAAGCATCGTGCCGCCATCAACGCCGTCGACGCACGCCATCGCAGCGCACTGATGACCGCCGCCGCGGAAGGCCACGAACAGATCGTACGCGTCCTGCGCACGGCCAATGCGGATGTCTCGCTGGCCGACCGCCATGGCAGTACCGCGTTGATGGAAGCCGCGCGCGCCGGCTCGGTCGACATTGTGCAGGTCATTGCCGAAGCACAGCCTGACGCACGCGTCCGCGACAACCACGGCCGCGATGCGCTCACGCTCGCCTGTCAGTCGCCGCATGCCCAGGCCGAAACCGTTCGCGCCCTGCTTGCGCTTGGCGCGGAAGCGAAGGCCCCGGGCAGCGACGGGCGCAGTGCACTCGATCATGCAGCCGCTGCCGGCCGCTGGGACCTGGTCGCCCTGCTCGACCCGGATACACCGCTGCCTGCCAGCCTCAGCGTCGACGTGCTGCCCGAAGGCGCCGACACTCCCGCTCACCTGCTCGATGCCCTGCGCTTCGGGCATTGGGCCATCGTGTCCACCTTTAACCAGCGCGTGCGCGAATGGCCGCAAGGTCAGTTGGCGCAGCTCTACCTGGATCTTTCCGCACCGGGTCTGAGCTCGGCACGACGCTGGCTGCTCGAGCATGCGTTGCAGGCCGAAGCACGCCTGCAACCGCAGCTGATCGACGACGCCGAAACTGCCGAAGGCCAGCAAGGCACGTTGCCGACGCTGGGGCGACGGCTGTTCGATGCCTTGCTGCAGCAGTTGCCCGGATCGATCGAAGCCGTCGAAGACCTGATGCAAGCCGGAGCCAGCCCTGCCGGCACCGGCCTGTTCGGTCAGGCTTTGCAACGCATCACCGACAACCATCCGCAGGGCATCGCACTGTTGCAGTCGATGTTGTCAGGCGGCGCCGATCCGTTTGGCTCGGACGTGCGCGATCGCACGCCGATGCATCTGGCTGCCGCAAACGGTCAGCTTGCCATTCTGCAGACGCTGCTCGATCGCGGCTGCAACCCCAATCCGCGCGATCAGTCCGGCCGCACGCCACTGTTTGCCGCGCTGGAAAACGGCGAGAACGCGCTGCCACTGGTGCGCGCATTGGTCGCCCATGGTGCCGACCCTGAAATTGCCGACGCCAACGGCGAAACGCCGCTCGGGCTTGCGCTGGATCACGGCGAAATCGAGCGTTGGTTGAACTGGGGCGAGTGGTCGCGTCCTCGCCGTCCACTACGCGCCGACGATCTCCCTGCGGCTGCTGCGATCGGTGCGCTGGCCGCGGTTGAACGCCTGCTCGAACTCGGCTTTGCCGCCGATACGCGCGACCGCCAGGGTGCGAGCGCCTTGTTGCATGCGTGTGGTGCGGGATATCGCGATGTCGCGGCGCGCCTGCTCGATGCGGGTGCCGATATTTCCGCGACGGCCAACAACGGTATGACGCCGCTTGCCGCTGCCGTGGGTGCGCGTCGTGAAGCTCTGATCAGTCTGTTGCTGGAGCGTGGTGTTGCAGTCGATCAGCGCCTGCCCGGCGATGCGACGGCGTTGATGGTGGCCGCCGCGATGGGTTATCCGGATATCGTCGAGCAGTTGCTCGATGGCGGAGCCGACGTCAATGCGGTCGACTCGCGCGGACATAGCGCACTGCATGCTGCGGCGCAGTTCGGGTTTGAGCATAACGACAGCTTGCGAGCGCGTCGTTTGTTCGATGCGCTGTTGAAGCGTGGCGCACAAATCGATCGCGCGGATGGCGAGGGCAAGACGCCGCTACTGCTGTTGCTTGGTGCGCATATGCGGCCGGGTAGCGATTACGATGCGACGCATATTGGTGCTTTGGTGCCGGTGTTGCTCGATGCCGGCGCCAACCTCGAACATGCTGACCAGCGTGGTGTTACTGCGCTGCATGCTTGTGCGATGCATGCGTTGTTGCCGCCTGCTCGAGTGTTGCTGGCGCGTGGTGCGGATCGTGCTGCGGCTGATGCGTTTGGGCGGACGTCGGCCGATGTGGCTCGGCAGTTGGGGTATGTGGATATTGCGCATGAGTTGGCGGTGCGCGCGGGCGGGGTGATTCCTAGTGTGCGGCAGACGTTGAGGCAGCCGGCGCAGCCTGAGTAACGCTCGATTTGAAGTTTGTTTCGTGGCGGCTTGGTTCTTGCCTGTGTGCTTCGGCGACCTAGCCGCTTACGCAGCCCCACCTACTTCGTCATTCCGGCGTAGGCCGGAACCCAGTGGCGCCAGTGTTTGGTTCTTGCCTGGGTGTTCGGGCGATCTGGCCGCTTACGCAGCCTCTCCTACTTTGTCATTCCGGCGTAGGCCGGAATGACAAATAGGTGGGGTGGTGTGAAATGTGGGGACGTGCGCTCTTACTCACTCCTCACTCCTCTTCACTCACTCCCCGCTCTTGAGCTACTCCTCTTCCTCACTCAACTCCGTCGACGGCGTCGAGGTCTCGCGCTCCTGCTCGGCGACGGGGTCGTCGTCGGCGTCGAAGATGTGCATCAGATCGTTCAACGCTTCGCGCGAGGTCTGCGTCAGGCGTACATCGTCGTCGTAGACGAGGTATTGGGCTTTCAGCAAGCGGATATCGTGTTCGCGGAAGCGATCGACGCGGTCGGTCGCCAGCTCACTGGAAAGCCCCAGGCTTTCCAGGGTCATGCGTGTCATCTTGAGGCTGGAATAGAACGTCTCGCGTACCGGCATCTCCACGCCCAGATCCATCAGGCGGAAGGCATGCTGGCGGTTGCGGGCGCGCGCGATGATTTTCAGATGCGGATATTGCCGGCGCACGAGGCGCGCGATGCGCAGGTTTGCGTCCGGATCGTCGGTAGCCAGTACGAACACTTCGGCTTTGTCCGCCTGCGCCGCGCGCAGCAGGTCGGCGCGGCCGGGGTCGCCGAAGAACAACGAGGTGTTGTTGAAGCGGCTCAGCGTATCCATCTGTTCGACCGACGACTCCAGCGCCACGAACGGAATGCGCTGCGCGCGCAGGACGCGGCCGACGATCTGGCCGACGCGGCCAAAGCCGGCAATGATCACGCGCGGCGCATCGGCGGTGATCTCGTCGTATTCGCGCGTGGGTTTCTTTTCCGCCACTGCGCCGAGCAACTTGGCTGCCACGACTACCAGGATCGGCGTCAGCGCCATCGACAGGGTGATCACCAGCACCAGCATGCTTTGCTGCTGCGCGGTGATCAGCATCGCCTCCTGGGCTTGCTTGAGCACCACGAAGGCGAATTCGCCGCCGCAGGCCAGCAGCACCGCCAGACGCAGGGCATCGGCGCGGTTGAGCCCGCCAACAATGCGGCCCAGCGGCCACAGCAGCGCACCTTTGAGCACCAGCAATGCCACCACCAACGCGGCGACGGTGTACGGCTTGCTCAGCAGCACGGCCACGTCCATCGACATGCCTACGCTGATAAAGAACAGGCCCAGCAGCAGACCCTTGAAGGGTTCGATATGCGATTCGAGCTCGTGGCGGTATTCCGAGTCGGCCAGCAGCACACCGGCAAGGAAAGCGCCAAGCGTCGACGACACGCCGACCAGTTCCATCAGCCATGCCGTGCCCATCACGACCAGCAGCGCCGTCGCGGTCGATACTTCCACGGCGTTGGCGCGCGCAACGAAACGGAACACTGGCCGCAACAGATAGCGCCCACCTACCACCACCGCCAGAATGCCGAACACCGTGCGCGCACTGGCCGCTATGTCAAAGCCATGCTTCGCGCTCGCAAGCAACGGGATGGCGGCAATCAGCGGAATCGCGGCCAGATCCTGGAACAACAGGATCGCGAACGCCTGGCGCCCATAGGCCGAGCCGGCTTCCTTGCGCTCGGCGAGAATCTGCAGTCCGAACGCGGTCGACGACAGCGCAAGGCTGCCGCCGATGATGGCTGCGCCCTTCGTCGTCAGGCCAAAGAAGTAATAGCCGATCAGGGAGATCACCAGGCTGGTCGCCAGCACCTGCAGCATGCCGGTGCCGAAGACCGAACGACGCATCACCCACAAGCGCTGCGGCGACAACTCCAGGCCGATCACGAACAGCATCAGCACCACGCCGAACTCGGAGATCGTCGCGACGCCGCCGGTATCGGATATCAAGCCGAGCAATTGCGGACCGATGACCACGCCGGCGACCAGATAGCCGAGCACGGAACCGAGCCGAAACCGCTTCGTCAGCGGTACCGCAATGACCGTCGCCAGCAGGAAGACCAGCGCGGTTTGCAGGAAATGATGACTGTCCAAGCGCGCTCCTTAAGTTCTCGCGATTATTCCACGCAGCGCATGGATCCGCCTACGTCTTTGCGATGCGCGACAGCGGCGCCAAGGCCTGCCGCAAGATGTCATCCAGTCGTGCTACTGCCGGTGATGGCTCGGCGTTGGCGCGATGCAGAAACAGGCCGAGCATGGGTAAATCCGGCAATGCGGTATGTGTCATCACGCCGACCAGTCCCGGCAAGCCCGCTTCGGTACGCATGCCAATACCCAGGCCCGCAGCGACTGCGGCCCAGATGCCGGCAAGGCTCGCGCTGGTGAAGGCGATACGCCAGGGTATGCCGGCACGGTCCAGCGCCGTGGTCGCCGCCGTACGCATCAGGCAGGGCGCATCCAGAGACACCAGAGGCACCGGCTCGCCGGGTTGCCAATGGAACGCGCCATGGGCCGGCCCAATCCAGCGCATCGGCAGCTCGGTGATGCGTTCCTGGTAAGGCGTGCTGGAGTTCGCGTCCCAGGCCAGCGCCAGATCGAGCTGGCCTTTGTCGATGCGCTCGAGCAGTTCGCGATTGCGCGCGATACGCGCCTCGATCCGCACCTTCGGATGCGCCCGTGCAAACCGGCCCAGCACGTCCGCCAGCAGCGATTCGCCGAAATCCTCCTGCAACCCAAGGCGCACCCAGCCTTCGAGCTCGGCGCCATGCAAAGCCGTGGCCGCCTCGTCGTTGAGCTCGAGCAGGCGCCGCGCATAGGCCAGCATCGTCTCCCCGGTCTCGGTCAGCGCCATGCCGCGGCCCTGGCGGCGCAATATGGGCGTGCCGACCTGATCCTCCAGCTTCTTCAACTGCGCACTGACCGCCGAGGTCGAGCGACCCAGGCGGTCCGCTGCCTTGGCGAAGCTGTTGAGCTCCACGCCGGCAACGAAGGTGCGCAGCACATCGAGGTCGAAATGGATGCGGCGCATGGATTAATACCAAAAAAGTGGATTATTACTTCTAAATTTCCCGATTTTCAGGACCATCCTGCCGCTGTAGCCTGCATTTCGTCAAGTCACCTTAAGGAGTTCATGTCATGCCGTACGCACGCATCACGCTTCACAAGGGCAAGTCCCCCGACTATTTGCGCTCGCTCGCTGACAATCTCTACCGCGCTATGAACGAGGCGTTCAACACCCCGGCCAACGATCGCTTCCAGATGATTCACCAGTTGGAACCGGGCGAGTTCTTCTACGACCGCGATTATCTCGGCGGACCGCGCTCGGACGATTTCGTGCATATCGCGATTACCGTCGGCCGTCCGCGCGATGCCGACACCAAGCGCCAGTTCTATCGCCGCCTGACTCAATTGCTGGCGGAGGGTCCGGGCATCGATCCGGAGGACGTGATGGTGGTCGTGCATACGACCGCGTCGGAAGACTGGTCCTTTGGCGGCGGTCGGGCCGGGATCACCGCGGCGGAAGCGATGCAATGATCGCCATGCAATACAGCTTCACCTTTCCGGCCGACTACGACATGGCAATCATCCGCCGTCGAATCGCCGAGAAAGGTGGGATGACCGACGACTTCCCCCATCTGGCATTCAAAGCGTATCTGAGTGCGACGCGCGGGGACGAACGTTTGCCCTCGCAGGAGAACCTCTATGCGCCGTTCTACCTGTGGCGTAACGAGAAAGGCATGAACGCGTTCCTCGCCGGGCCTGGATTTGCCGCGCTATGCGATGCGTTTGGGCGTCCGTCGATTCGGTTGTGGCCGGTGTGGCAGGCGAGCCTCAAGCCGGAGATGCGCGATGCTGTGTGCGCAACGCGCGAACTGCTGCCGATTGCGCCATACGCCGATCTTGAGGCATTGCGCCAGATTGAGCGGGACCGTGCATTGCACGACACGGCGCATGGTGCCTTGGCTGCGGTGAGTGCTTATGAGCCGGGGAGCTGGACGATGGTCCGGTTTCGCTTGTGGAACGAGTTGCCGCCGAATCCGGCTCAACAGGTGTATGCGGTGGGGCATATGTCGGTGCCGGCGGCCGCTGCGCAAGTATGAACACCTGTGGGTAACGAAAGGGAAACTCGAATAACCTCAGTCCCTCCTATCGTCATCCCGGCGAAGGCCGGGATCCATTCCTCAGTTATCGCTTGTCAGGCAACATTCGATAAGCATGTGCGCTGAGGAGTGGATTCCGGCCTTCGCCGGAATGACGAGCAGGAGAGGCCTTTACTCGCCGCGCAACCACCGCGCAGCATCGATCGCAAAATAAGTAAGAATCGCATCGGCACCGGCACGCTTCATCGCCGTCAGCGACTCGAGCACCACCGCACGCTCTTCCAGCCACCCATTCTGTATGGCTGCCTTGAGCATCGCGTATTCGCCGCTCACCTGGTAGACGAAGGTCGGTACGCCGAAGGTATCTTTCACACGGCGTAGAATGTCCAGATACGGCAGGCCCGGCTTCACCATCACCGCGTCGGCGCCTTCGCTGATATCGAGCTCGACTTCGCGCAAGGCTTCATCGCTGTTGCCGATATCCATCTGGTAAGTGTGCTTGTTGCCCTTGCCCAGATTCGCGGCCGAGCCGACCGCATCGCGAAACGGACCATAGAACGCGGATGCGTACTTGGCCGAGTACGCGAGAATGCGCGTATGGATATGACCGGCGTCTTCCAGCGCATCGCGAATCGAGCCGATCCGGCCGTCCATCATGTCCGACGGCGCGACGAAATCCATGCCGGCCTCGGCCTGCGCCAGCGACATCTTGATCAAAGCTTCGACGGTCGGCTCGTTCATCACATAGCCGTCCTCGTCGATCAGACCGTCCTGACCGTGTGTCGTATACGGATCAAGCGCGACATCACCGATCAGGCCGAGCTCGGGGTACGTCGCCTTCAGTGCACGCGTTGCACGCTGCATCAGGCCATCGGGGTTCCAGGCCTCGCTCGCATCCTCGCTCTTTACCGACGCGCCGGGCGACGGAAACAGGGCCAGCGCCGGAATGCCCAGCCGCACGCATTCACCGGCGAGTTTCAATAACTCGTCGATCGACAGGCGGTCCACACCCGGCATCGACGGCACCGCCTCGCGCTGCCCTTCGCCCTCGATCACGAACGCGACCATGATCAGGTCGGCGCTCGTCAATGTCGTTTCGCGCATCAAGGCACGGGAGAACGCATCGCGGCGCATACGGCGCATGCGGACAGCGGGGAAAGTCATGGCAACGGCCTCAGCGATACACAAGCGGGCCATTCTACGCCTGGGCCGTAAGGACTGGCGCAGGACATCGCGTCGCATCGCAGGTTTTCACGCAGAAAATGACATCCGCCTAAACGCCCGATCCGGCTAACACGTCCATGCAACACGAGCGGGCGCAACCTCAAGAACCCGCCCCCACGGAGTGTTGCTTCATGTCTGCCTCGCCCACCTCTTCGACCTTCCCACAAACCGCCCGCTACCTCGGCCCGCATGGCACGGACGACACGATGGAAGTCACCGTCGTGCTGCGACGCCGCGGTACGCCGCCGGAGCCCGCGCAGTGGCCAACCAGACATGCCCCATCGCGCACCAGCTTTGGCGAACGTTTCGGCGCGGACCCTGCGGATGTCGAGCATCTGCGCGGTTTTGCGCGCGACCACGGTCTGCAGGAAACCGATTGCCAGATGCATCGCCGCTCGATGCGCCTGCGTGGCAGCATATCCGCGCTGCAGAAAGCCTTCGGCGTGGAACTGGGACGTTATGAAACCCCCGACGGCCGGCAATTTACCGGTTGCCAGCATGCGCCGCAGCCGAGCCAGGCATTGGGGCCGCATGTCATCGCGGTGCTCGGCCTCGATCAGCGCCCGGTCGCCAAACCTCATTTTCGCCGGGCCAAACAGCCGGCGTCGCAGTCGTTCACGCCGCTGCAAGTCGGTCAGCTCTATCAGTACCCCGATGGCACGGACGGCAGCGGCCAGACGATTGCCTTGATCGAGCTCGGCGGCGGTTATCAGAGCGACGATCTCAGTACGTATTTTTCGTCGTTGCAGTTGACGACTCCGACCGTCGTCGATGTGGCGGTCTCCGGCGGGAGCAATCAACCAGGCGGCGACGCGGATGCGGAGGTATTGCTCGATATCGAAGTGGCCGGCGCCTTGGCGAACAGTGCAAAGATCGCCGTCTACTTTGCGCCCAATACCGACCAGGGTTTCTACGAAGCCATTTCGCAGGCCGCGCACGACACGACTAACCAGCCCTCGGTCATGTCGATCAGCTGGGGCGGTCCCGAAAATAACTGGAGCACGCAGTCGTTCGATGCGATGCAGAGCGCGCTCGAAGACGCCGTGGCATTGGGCGTTACCGTCATCGCCGCCGCAGGCGACGACGGTTCCAGCGACGGCGTGACCGACAATCAGCCGCATGTCGATTTCCCCGCATCCAGCCAGTATGTGCTCGCCTGCGGCGGCACGCGTCTGCAAGCCAGCGGCACGACGATCAAGAGCGAAACAGTCTGGAACGAAACCGCCTCGAACAACGGCGCTACCGGCGGTGGCGTCAGCGCACAGGTCGCCAAGCCCGATTGGCAGAGCGGCATCACCCTGCCCGCCGGCACGAATGGCCGTGGCGTTCCCGATGTAGCAGGCGATGCCGATCCAGCCAGCGGCTATGCGGTACGCGTCGATGGCCAGGACACCGTGATCGGTGGCACCAGCGCGGTAGCGCCGCTATGGGCGGCGCTGATTGCGCGTTGCAACCAATCGCTGGGAAGCCCGCTCGGTGATGTGCATGCGGCGATCTATCAGATCGGTACTGCCGCGTTTCATGACATCACGTCGGGCAACAATGGCGACTTCAAGGCGTCCAAAGGCTGGGATGCCTGCACCGGTTGGGGCAGCCCCAACGGCACGAAACTGTTGACGGCATTGCAGGGCCTGCAGAAGCAAGCCTGAGCACGCAACACGACGGCCGCGGCGCCCCGCCGCGGCCATCGGTTCGTTACGCGATCAGTGCGCTTTCTGGCGACGGATATCGCGGCTGTTCCGGTTTTCCGCGCGATTGAGGTTGCGCGTTTCCTTCTTGGTCAAATGACCGTTGTGCTTGGCCTCGTCGGCACTCGCACGCTGGGCGATGTTCGCATCGCGCGTTTCATCGCGGGCCGCCTGCTTGCCATTCATCGTGCCGTTGGCGACACCGTTGCTGATGCGATTCTGCTGGTTGTCAATGCGCTGATTGACCTCGTTGACGCGCGGATGCCCGGGAACATCGGCGGTCTGCGCCATCGCAACGGAAGCGACAGCCGTGGACACGACGAACGCAGCCGCAATAAGACGACGAATCGACTTCATGAGAGTTCTCCAAAGGTGGATGGACGGCAGCGCACCCCGCGCGTGCCGTTCCATCGCAAGAACGTGGCGTCACCAAGGGCGTTGACTGCGCCATCGAGAGACTCCGGGATTCGTTCAGGCAGGGAGTCAGCTTTTGATGCGCTCGCCGTTGCCGGCATCGAAGAAATGCAACCGTTCCGGATGAAACCCGAAATGCAGCGTGCTGCCGCGCTCGGGCAGCTCGCGCGACGGCGTGCGCGAGACCACCGCCTGGTCGCCGTAACGCAGGTTGAGGAACATCTCATTGCCCACCGGCTCGACCACTTCCAGCTGCGCACTGAACAGGGCGCCGGCGGCGTCTTTCTGCGGTATCAGGTCTTCGGGGCGCAGGCCGAGCACGACCTCCCGTCCCTGCCAGGCGTCGAGCGCCGCGCCTTGCGCCAGTTCGCCAAGCGCCAACACGCCTTGCGCGGCCTGCAACGTCCAGCCGTTTTCACGGCGCAACGTGCCGTGCAACAGATTCATCGCCGGGCTGCCAAGGAAGCCGGCCACGAACAGATTGGCCGGGCGGTCGTAGAGGTTCATCGGCGTATCGATCTGCTGGATCACGCCGCCGTTCAACACCACGATGCGCTGGCCCAGGGTCATGGCTTCGATCTGGTCGTGCGTCACGTAGATCATGGTTGCCTTGAGCTGGCGATGCAGGCGGGCGATCTCCACCCGCATCGACAAACGCAGCTTGGCATCCAGGTTCGACAACGGCTCGTCGAGCAAGAAGACTTTCGGATTGCGCACCAAGGCACGGCCCAGCGCCACGCGCTGACGCTGTCCACCCGACAAGGCGGCCGGGCGCGAGTCGAGCCGCTGCTCCAGCTCCAGAATCGCGGCCGCCTCGCGTACACGGCGATCGATCTCGGCCGGATCCTGCTTGCGCAGCTTGAGGCCAAAGCCGAGGTTCTCGGCCACGGTCATATGCGGATAGAGCGCGTAGTTCTGAAACACCATCGCGATGTCCCGATCCTTCGGTGCCACCTCGTTCACGACACGGTCGCCGATACTCAGCGTACCGCCACTGATGGTTTCCAGGCCCGCAATCATCCGTAGCAAGGTAGTCTTGCCGCAGCCGGAGGGACCCACCAGCACCAGCAACTCGCCGTCGGCAATCTCGAAGCTGGCATCGGCTACCCCGACATGGCCGTTGGGATAGACCTTGCGCAGCTTGTCGAGACGAACACTGGCCATGCATGTATCTCCTGGCCTGGCCGGGCGCCTAAGCCTGCGGGATGGGATAAAACCGGCCCACGATGCGCCAAATGGCTGCACAAGTGGGGAATATTCGGATATTCTCGCAATGTAATCGTTTACATCAAGCCGCGATGCGGCATCGAGAGCCTTAACGTCATGAGCAGCTACCGCTTTCCCGACGGCTTCCTTTGGGGCGCCGCCACGTCCGCCTATCAGATCGAAGGCTCGCCGCTGGCCGATGGCGCCGGCCCGAGCATCTGGGAGCGCTTCGCCCATACCCCCGGGATGATGGTCGGCGGCGACACCGGCGACATCGCTTGCGACCACTACAACCGCTACAAGGACGACGTGCAGTTGATGAAGGCGCTGGGCCTGAAGGGCTACCGCCTGAGCGTTAACTGGGCGCGCGTGCTGCCCGAAGGCACCGGCCGCATCAATCAGAAGGGCCTGGATTTCTATTCACGCCTGGTCGACGAGCTGCTCGCCAACGGCATCGCACCGAATGTCACCCTGTTCCACTGGGACCTGCCGGCGGCGCTCGATGACCGCGGCGGCTGGCTCAACCGCGATGTCGCGCACTGGTTTGCCGAGTACGCCGAAGTGATGTTCAAGGCGCTGGACGGCCGCGTGCAGCGCTGGTCCACGCTCAACGAACCCTGGGTGGTCACCGATGGCGGCTACCTGCACGGCGCGCTCGCACCGGGTCATCGCAGCAAATACGAAGCGCCTATTGCAGCGCACAATCTGATGCGCGCCAGCGGTGCCGGCATCCAGGCCTATCGCGCACACGGCAAGCACGAGATCGGCGTGGTGTTCAACATTGAGCCAAAGTACCCGCATTCGCAGAGCGCCGAAGATCTGGCCGCCACGCGACGCGCGCACGCCTATATGAATGAGCAGTTCGCCGACCCGGCGCTGCTGGGCAGCTACCCGCCCGAGCTCAAGGAAATCTTCGGCGAGGCTTGGCCGGATTTCCCGGAGGACGATTTCAAGCTGACCCAGCAGAAGGTCGATTTCGTCGGCATCAATTACTACACCCGCGCCGTGGTTAAGCACGACCCGAACCAGTACCCGCTCAAGGCGACGCCGGTACGCCAGCCCAACAAGACCTACACCGAGACCGGCTGGGAAGTATTCGAGCAGGGCCTGACCGATACGTTGACCTGGTTCAAGAGCCGCTACGGCGATATCCCGATGTACATCACCGAGAACGGTTCGGCCTTCTATGACCCGCCGGTGGCCGAGGCCGAGGTGCTGGACGACCCGCTGCGCACAAACTATTTACGCAAGCATTTGAAGGCCTTGCGCAAAGCCATCGATGCCGGCGTCAATCTGAAGGGTTACTACGCCTGGTCATTGCTGGATAATCTCGAATGGTCGTTGGGGTTTTCTAAACGCTTCGGCCTGTACCATGTGGATTTCGCCACGCAAAAACGTACGCCCAAGGCGACGGCGAAACTTTATGCCAAGGTGATCGAAAGCAACGGCGCGGTGCTGGATGACTGATTCGGACCGAAAGAGGCTTGCGTGACCCGCTCTGCCAGGATTTTTCATGAGTTCTTCCGCTAGCAGTCACACCCTTCTCGCCGACCTCGGCGGCACCAATGTCCGTTTTGGCCTGGCCGATTGCACGCAATCGGACCCGTTGCTGCACGATACCGTTCGTCGTTATCGCGTGAAGGACTTCGGCTCGCTCGCCGAAGCGATCCGCCAGTACCACAGCGACACCGGCCTGACCGCGAAAAACGCGGTCATCGCCGCGGCCGGCCGCATCAGCGACGGCGAAACCGTCAAGATCACCAACAACCCCTGGTCCATCGCGGCGCACAAGTTGTCCGACGAACTGAAGATGGACTGGGTGCATCTGGTCAACGATTTCGCCGCGCAAAGCATGGCGGTGATCCTGCTCAAGCAGAACGACCTGGTGCCAGTGGGCAAGCTCGCCCTGCCCGATATCGGCGCACATCAGGAACAGACCTTCTGTGTGGTCGGCCCCGGTACCGGCCTGGGCGTCGGCGGCCTGTTGGTGCGCGACGGTCACTGCAGTGTGTTGCAGACCGAAGGCGGCCACGCCGGCTTTGCCGCGCATAGCCCCGAAGACATCGATATCCTCAAGTATCTCAATGGCAAGTTCGGCCGCGTGTCGAATGAACGCCTGATCTGTGGCCAGGGCCTGGTCAATCTGTATGACGCGATCTGCGCCATCGCCGGCCAGAAGCCGGACGACCTGCTGCCCGAAGACATCACCGAACGTGCCAACAACAACAGCGACCCGATCTGCGTGCGCACGGTCGAAACGTTTGCCGGCATCTTCGGCAGCGTCGCCGGCGACCTGGTGCTGACGCTCGGCGCATGGGACGGCGTGTATCTCACCGGCGGCCTGATCCCGATCCTGCTGCCGTGGCTGGGACGTGGACATTTCCGCGAACGCTTCGAAGCCAAGGGCCGTTTCCGCGACATCATGGAGAAGGTCCCGACGCAGGCGATCATGAATCCCGAGCCAGGCCTGATCGGTGCCGCTGCGCTGGCCGTGATCGAATCAGGACGCCCCATCCTCGCCGAACGGCGTCGTTGATCGAGGTACGCAGGTGCTCCGCTTCTGGCGCAAGCGGCAAGTCCAGATCGACCCGGAAATGCTTCGGGCGGAGCAACTGAACGCAGGTCTCGCCCTGGCGATGGAATGGGGCGAGAACTGGTTGAAGCCGATCCAGCCGCGCTTGCGCCTGCGCTACCCGCAACTTGCGCAAGCCGAACTCGATGAATTCAATCGCCTCTGCCAGGAGGCGATGAAGTTCGGCCACGACACGGTCTATCAATTGGCCATGACCGCCGGCAACCACACCCACATCCGCGATTTCGAGCCGCTGTTCAAGGCGCGCTACCCATGGGCGGACAACAAGAACATCACGCACCTGTTCAGTCAGGGCATGTATTACGCATGGAAAGACGGCGGCCTTTCGTAAACTAGCCGCCCCTCGCATTCCTTCTTGGAGAAACGCATGTCGCGCGCCAACACGGCCTTTCTGTTCGATCTCGACGGCACCTTGATCGATAGCGTCTATCAGCACGTACTGGCGTGGAAAGAAGCGCTGGACAAGGAAGGTGTCGAACTTTCGGTATGGCGCATCCATCGCAAGATCGGCATGAGCGGCGGCCTGTTCACCAACATCCTGCTGCGCGAGACCGGGTTGGAAATTACCGAAGAGCGGCTCGCGCGCTTGCGCCAATGGCACGCCGAAGCCTACCAGCGCCAGGCCATGCACGATGACGTGCGCCCGCTACCCGGTGCACGCGAGCTGCTCCAATACCTCACCGAACAGGAAATTCCCTGGGCGATCGCCACCAGCGGGCGCATGGAAACGGCAAAGCACAACCTCGACATATTGGGCGTCGATCCGGACAAGGTACCGGTGGTGACGCGCGATCAGGTACGCCATGCCAAGCCCGATCCCGATCTCTTCATCACGGCGGCGGAGCGTCTGGGCATCGACATCCAGAAATCGCTGGTGATCGGCGACAGCATCTGGGACATGCTCGCCGCGCAGCGCTGCCGTGCGCTCGGCGTGGGCGTGTTATCGGGCGGCTACGGGCAACAGGAGTTGGAAAGCGCAGGGGCGTTTCGCGTCTATGAGGACCCGGCCGATCTGCTCAAGCATATTGATGAAGTAGCGGCGCGTAGCTGACGCCCGAGAATCTCGACGAACCTCCTGCTCGTCATCCCGGCGCAGGCCGGGATGACGAATCGGAAGGGTTCTTAGAGGTTCCCTTCAGTCGCGACACTCTCAAACTCACGCAACAAAACCGATCCGCGAAGACCTGACGCCCGGCTTCAGCGCCTGCTCGCCGCGCAGCCACTGCAGAAGTTCGCGTTCGCCACAGCCGGCATTCGCTTCGAGTCGCCGACTGAGCGCAGCAAAGTCGCCGGGCGCGAGGCAATCGAGCAGGCCGAGCTCACGCATGCGTTCGGGTTCCTCCATGTCCCGTTTCAAATCGAAACGCTGCACATAGTGTTCAAGCAGATGCCTGCGCTGCTGCAGATCCAGCCACTCGAAGCGCAGCTTGAAATCGAAGCGCCGCAGCGCGGCCGCGTCCAAGCTGTCCATCAAATTGGTAGACGCCACGAAGATGCCCTCGAAGTCTTCCAGTCGGGTCAGCAATTCGTTGACTTGGGTGACCTCCCAACTGCGCTGCGCACCTTGCCGATCACGCAGAAAGCCATCGGCTTCGTCGAGACAAAGCACCGCGCCCTCGCGTTCGGCCTCACGAAACATCCGTGCGATGGCCTGCTCGGTCTGACCGATATAGGGACCGAGCAGATCCGCGGCACGACGCTTCAACAAAGGCCGATCCAGACGCTCGGCAATATGCGCAGCCAGTGCCGTCTTGCCGGTGCCCGGCGGCCCATACAGGCAAAGTCGTCCGCTCGGCTGCCGTTGCAATAAATCGAGCACGGGGGCAATCGGCTGATCGGTACGTAACAGCGCGGTGTCGAACCTCACCGAGCGACGACTCCGTCCAAGTGCTGGCAACCCGCGCGACTGCAGGATTTCGTTGAGCGAATCGCGCAAGATGCGCTCTGCGTCCACGCCCTCCACGTGTCGCATTCGATCGAGCATACGCGCGGCACGATCGTAGTGCGCGGGCGCAAAGGCATCGTTCGATGCGATGTCGTCCAGCAGCGAAGGGGCGATATTCCAGTCCTGCAATCGATGTTGCAGCATCGCTCGTCGGGTGCTGCGCGTCGGTGGCGTCAGTTCCAGCACCACGTCGAAACGACGCAGCTGGGAATCATCCATCCTTCCCAGACCATTACCGATCCAGATACAGGGAACGCGAGACATCTCCAGCTGCCGATTGAGCCAGCTCTTGTAATTGACCGCGCCGCCCCAGCCGCTCTCCGATGACCCCAGGACGTCCTCGATTTCATCGAACAGCAGCAAAGCCCGCCGGTTCGCCGCCAGCGCGCGCTGAGCCGCTTCGTATGCCTTCAGTCGACTGCGTCCTTCGATCGGATCGCCCTGGCTGTCGGCGGTGCGCACGAGATAGAGCGTACGACCCAAAGCCCCGGCAAGCGTCCTCGCCAGCTGGGTCTTGCCAGTGCCTGGCGGCCCATACAACAAGACATTCGCTGCCTTGCCATCATCAGGCAACGTATCGAGGCAGGCTCGAATCCGTTCAACGTCCGCTTGAACGTGCGCATAGTCGGTCAGCGTCAACTCGCCAGGACCTGCCAATTCAAAGAGCTGTTCGAGATAGGCCGACGCATCGTTCGCATCGTCGCTCACGGCGGCGAGAACGCCATCGCCGAGCTCGACACAGTCGGCCGCCCCACCGTAGTTGCCGTGGTAGATCGAGATGAGTCCACTGGACAGCAGCGGACCCTTCACGCGCAAACTGCGGCGCAGCCGGTCCTGCGGCAACCCCAGCGCATCGCCCAGCAGGCGCAGGATGCCCGCGCGATTGGACGGGTAGCGTTTCTCGTCACGCGCAGCGGCTCCGAGCATGTCGTCGCCATGGACCGCGCAGAAAAATGCAAATACCAGCAGCGCATCCGCATCGAGCGAAAACACGCGGGCGAGATCGGCGAACAACGGGTGCTGCCCTGCCCGGGTAGCCGGCCGGCTATCGTTTCGATCGAGCATCGCCGCCACCTTGGCACGCAAGGCGTCGCGTTCTTCCGCACAGCGACGCACGCGCAGGCGACGCAGCCCCTGGTAAATCAAAGTAAAGAGCGCGCCGTCATCGTTCGCACTCGCATCGAGGCGAGCGCTATACAGACGCAGCAACCATAGGCGTGCCCATCCGGCACGCAGATTCCGTGTAGACGTATTCATCATTTCACCAGCGCAACGAGCGCCAAAGACAAAGGTTCACGACAACGCGACAGGACGGTCCTGTGCGATGCAAACGTCCCTCAGGACGCGGTGAAAAGCCTCGAGTGATTGATGACACGCATGACGGCAGCCCCTTAGGCTGGGTAGTAAAGTGCGCGCACTCTAGCGGGGCAAAGCTGCGCGTGCAAGTGTCCACCGAAAACAAAAAAGCCGGCAACGCCGGCTTTTTTGCTACAGGGCTGAAGGCTTATTTCTGCTTCAGGCCACGATCGATCAGCATCGGCTCCACGCTCGGGTCCTTGCCGCGCCACGTGCGGTACATCGTGCTCAGGTCCTGGGTATTGCCTTGCGACAAGACCATCTTGCGGAAGCGATCGCCGTTCTCGCGGGTCAGGCCGCCGTGCTCCTTGAACCATTCGAAGCTGTCGTCGGCGAGCATCTGCGTCCACAGATAGGCGTAGTAACCGGCCGCATAGCCGTTGCCCCAGATGTGCTGGAAGTAGCTCGAACGGTAACGCGGCGGCACATAGCTGAGGTCGATCTTGTTCTTCTTCAGCGAATCGCTTTCGAACTTGTCGGCATCCTGTTTCGGCGCATCGGCACCGAGCGAATGCCAATCCATGTCGAGCAGGGCAGCGGCGACCAGTTCGGTCATGTCGTAGCCCTTGTTGAAGTTGCCGGCCTTCTTGATCTTGTCGACCAACGCCTGCGGCATCGGTTCGCCGGTCTTGTAGTTCTTGGCGAAGTTGGCGAACACCTTCGGGTCGGTTGCCCAATGCTCGTTGAACTGCGACGGGAACTCGACAAAGTCGCGCGCAGTGCTGGTGCCCGACAACGAGGGGTACTGCGAGTCGGCAGACATGCCGTGCAGGGCGTGACCAAACTCGTGGAACATGGTGATCACGTCGTCGAACGACAGCAACGCCGGCTGGCCGTCGGCGGGCTTGGTGAAGTTGGCCACGTTGTACACGACAGGCTTGTTACCCAGCAGCTTGGACTGATCGACCAGGTTGCTCATCCAGGCGCCGCCGCCCTTGTTGTCGCGCTTGAAGTAATCGCAATAGAACAGCGCCATCGACTGACCATTGGCGTCGAACACTTCGAATACGCGCACGTCCGGCTGCCACACCGGGATGTCCTTGCGTTCCTTGAAGGTCAGGCCGTAAAGCTGGTTGGCCGCATAGAACACGCCGTTCTGCAGCACGTTATCCAGCTCGAAATACGGCTTGATCTGGCTTTCATCCAGATCGTACCGGGCCTTGCGCACCTGCTCGGCGTAGTGCTCCCAGTCCCACGCGGCGACCTTGAAGCCACCCTTCTGCGCATCGATGACCGACTGGACGTCCTTCGCCTCGGTCTGCGCGCGCGCGGTGGCCGCAGGCACCAGGTCCTGCATGAACTTGATCGCCGCCTCGGGTTTCTTCGCCATCTGGTCTTCGAGCTTCCACGAAGCATAGTTCGGGTAGCCGAGCAGTTGGGCCTGCTGCGCGCGGATCTGTGCGATGCGCTCGATCATGTCGCGCGTGTCATTGGCGTCGTTCTTCTCCGTACGCCCCCACGATGCCTTGAACAACGATTCGCGCGTATCGCGATCGCTCAAATCCTGCAGCGCCGGCTGCTGCGTGGTGTTCTGCAGCACGACGACGTATTTACCGTCGAGCTTGCGATCCTTGGCTGCGCTTTGGGCGGCCGTGATTTCAGCGTCGGAGAGGCCCGCCAGCTTGGATTTGTCATCCACCACCAAGGCCGCGTCCTTGGTGGCGGCCAGCAGCTTGTTGGAGAACTGGGCGCTCAGCGAGGATTCTTCCTTATTGAGATCCTTCAGCTTGGCCTTGTCGGCGTCGGACAGCTTGGCGCCGCCACGCACGAAGTTCTTGTAGGTCACTTCGACCAGGCGCAGCGATTCGGGATCGAGCTTCAAGGCGTCGCGCTGGTTGTAGATCGCCTCGATACGCGCGAACAGTTTGCCGTTGAGCGTGATGGCGTCCTGGTGCTCGGAGAGCTTGGGCGCTTCCTCTTCCTGCACTTTCTGCAGCAGATCGCTGGTGTTGGCACCGGTGACGGTATCGAATGCCCGCAACACACGGGTCAGCATCGCGCCGGTCTTTTCCATCGCGACGATCGTGTTGTCGAACGTCGGCGGTTCCGGATTATTGGCGATCTTTTCGATCTCGGCCAGATGCTGCTTCATGCCCTCTTCGATCGCCGGCTCGTAATCGGATTCCTTGATCTTGTCGAACGGCGGCGCCTGATAAGGCAGCGTGCTGGCGGCATAGAAAGGATTGCTTGAAATGGATGCGGCAGCCGCCGGCGCTGCCGCGGCGGAACTCGGAGCGGCCGGCTGTTGTGCGGACTTGGAGGCATCCTGGGACTGCTGCGAGCAGGCGCCGAGCGCAAGAGAAGTGGCGATGACGAGCAAACGAAGACGTAACATTGGGGCTCCCCGGGTGAAAAGGTGCCGCGCCTGCCCGGCGCGACTGGAACAAGATAGTTCTCGACTCTAACCACAGCCGGTCTCTTATTCCAAGACCCACAAGCCATGCATGGCCGAGCATTTCGACATGAAAACGGCCGCGGGTGGACGCGGCCGCACATGATCGACCTGGCTTGCGGCTCAGCGCATGTCGCGCAGCTGCCAGGCCGGTCCGATCAGAAGATTCAGGCGGTGGCGCACGATGCTCATTGGCAAGCTGGTGACCGCCTCGACATCGGTCTTGAGATCGGCCACCTTGCCGGTGACCTTCGCATTGGCGTCGGTCGCACCCAGGCTCGGGTCGACTTCATCGGGCTCGGCCTGTTTGGCGCGCCACCGTTCGAACAAGACCGGGCTGCGCAACGCTTCTTGCAGTGCAGCAGCGAAATCGTTGGGGCCTGCGCCGTCGTAGCTCAGATCCGGGTCGTTGCCACGCGCGTGAGCCAGGTCGGCAATGGAAAGAAAGTAATGATGGAGCGACGACATGAATGCCTCCTGCAAAAGGTTGAAGTCGATAGGGCGGCTGCGTCCGGGCAGGCGCTCAGCATAGCAAAGCCATCGCGTCGGCCAGCGCATCGCTCGCCTGCTCCGGTGACGTGCCATACGGCAGCACCCCCAGGCATGGTGCCGGCAATAGTTCCCGCAACGTCGTGAGGTTTTCGTCGACTGCCGCCATCGACGGATCGATGCGATTGCCGATCCAGCCGACCAGCCGGCAGCCATCAGCCTCGATCGCCCGCGCGCTGAGCAAAGCATGATTGAGACAGCCCAGTCTGAGCCCCACCACCAGGATCACCGGCAGTTGCCAGGTCCGTGCGATATCCGAGGCGAACAACCCCGGCGCCAGGGGCACCAGCCAGCCGCCGACGCCCTCGACGACCACGGCATCGTGATCGCGGCAAAGCAGATCGAATGCCGTGCGCAATGGATCCAGCGAGATCTGCTTGTGCTCATGCAGCGCAGCCAGATGTGGCGACAGCGGCTCACGCAAGGCGATCGGATTGATGGTGTCGTACGGTGCGTGCGGGACGCTGCTCGCATCGATCAGCGCAAGCGCATCGTCGTTGCGCAATCCGTTCGGTGTTTCAACGCATCCGCTGGCAACAGGTTTCATCCCGCATGCGCGGTGTTGCGCTTTTTGCAATGCGTGCAACAAGGTGCAGCTCGCATGCGTCTTGCCGACACCGGTATCGGTACCGGCGATAAACCAGGCGCTGCTCATGCGTCGGCAGCCAACATGCGTCGAGCCCAGCGTCCGGTCAACGAATAGACAAACGTAAGCAGGAAATAGATGCAACCCGGAAGGGCGCTCCACCAGTGGCCATCAGGTGCTACCAACGCCACCAGCACCGAAAGCAACGCAACGGCCATCGAACCCACCTGCACATACAACGATTCGCGCGCCTCGATCATTTCCTCGCGCGAGGCATCGTGCATATGCCGCAGGCTGTGCCGGTAGAGCAAAGCCAGGCAACCGGCCATGCACGCATAGGCCGAGCCGTAGCACAGATAGAGCAAGGTCATGTCGTGGGCCTGCTCGATCACCAGCGCATCGGGCAGCAGCCTGCCGGTAAATCCGTTGTAGACCGCGCTGAACATGGCGGAGAAGACCATGTTGAGCGGGTAGACGAAAATCAGTGCAAAGAACACCAGCATCAGGCTGATCTGTACGCTGGTGGTGTCATGCACGCGGCAACGCTCGCGCCAGCGCACATGGCGATACCAGAACACCAGCATGGTGGCGAAGCTGCAGGCGAACGCAGGGATGCGGTTCAAGGCCAGCAGCATCTCGTGCAAGTCGCGCGGCACCTCGGTGCCGGCGATCGCCAGGATGCTTACCGCGAAGGCGAACGCCGCATCGAAAAACCCATCCAGACGGTGCGCCTCGATCAGGCCCGCTCGTTGCTTGCGCTGTTGTTCGTCCATAGTGGTTCTCGCGCCCCCCCCCTAAAGAGCAGGAGTTTACGCGAAGAGGCAAGAGCCCCCCCTCACCCCAACCCTCTCCCCCGGCAGAGCCAGGGGAGAGGGAGCTTGACTGAGGTGACCTCGGTGTTTCGCTCTTGCGTAACCTGCCCCCTCTCCCCTGGCTCTGCCGGGGGAGAGGGCTGGGGTGAGGGGGTGCTCTCAGCTCTTACTCTTGCACTTCGCCCCACCCCATCCCATCTTCACCGTCTGACCGCCATCATCCCCAGGCCCCACTCATGTTCGAAATCCAAACCAACACCGCCGCCAGCAAACCCGAGCTCTACCAGGACCTGTGCGAGCAGGCGCGCGGCATCCTGGCCGGCGAGCCGAATGTGATCGCCAACGCCGCGAATTTTGCCGCCCTCGTCTATCACAGCCTGCCGGACTTCAACTGGGCTGGCTTTTATCTCTATGACGGCACCGAGCTGGTCGTCGGCCCGTTCCAGGGCAAGCCGGCCTGCATCCGCATCGCGCTGGGCCGCGGCGTCTGCGGCACCGCGGCCGAGTCGCGCCAGACCCAGCTGGTTCGCGACGTACATGAATTCGAAGGACATATCGCCTGCGATGCGGCGTCCAATTCAGAGATCGTGGTGCCGTTGGTCAATGCCGACGGCAGCCTGTTCGGCGTGTGGGACGTGGACAGCCCCTCGGTCGGGCGCTTCGATGACGAAGACCGCGCCGGCATGGAGGCGCTTTGTGCGGTCTTCATGGAAGCGGTCAAAGCGAGCCATTAAAGGAATCGCGAAAAACCTCAGTCTTCATCATCGCCCTGGCCTTCGCCCGGGCGATGAGTAGGGAGGTTTTGCTTCCCCTCTTCACTCATCGCTCGCAACTCGTCCTTCTCGAAGCAGCCGCATCACCGCCTCCCGCGCCTCCTCCACGCCGGTGCCGGCAGGTGAGGAGAAAATCTGCGCCGTGGCGTGCAAGCCATCCGGAAAGCTCTTGCGCATTGCCGCCAACGCCTGCGCGGCCTGGTTGCGCGAAAGCTTGTCCGCCTTGGTCAGCAGCAGATGGCAGGGCAAACCGGTGGCGAAGCAGAATTCCAGCATCATCCGGTCGAATTCCTTCAGCGGATGGCGGATATCGGCGATCAGCACGACACCCCGCAGGCTCTTGCGCTGATTCAGATAGGCGTCGATTTCCTGCTTCCAGTGCTCGCGCAACGGCTCGGGCACCTTGGCATAACCGTAGCCAGGCAGGTCGATCAGGCGCGCCTCCAGCGATGGCTGTCCCTCGCCCTGCGCCACGGGGGGCAACGAAAAAGCCACCATCTGCTGCGTGCGGCCCGGCGTCTTGGAGGTGCGCGCGAGGCCACGGTGCCCCGTCAACGCATTGAGTGCGCTGGATTTGCCGGCATTGGAGCGGCCGGCGAACGCGACTTCCGCACCGCTATCGGCCGGCAGTTGATGGACACGATGGGCGGCCAGCACGAACTGTGCGCCCTGTAGAGGATTCGACATGGTTTGACCGGCTTCGATGGCGCAGTGATAATTCCGAGGTTTCTGCCAGTTGCGGTCAGCAAGACTTGCGCGCCGTGCAGCCAAAGCAGTTCTTCGGGAGACAAGTGTATGAGTTTTCGGCCTGTCGGTTTTCGGCCCGCTGTACTTGGAGTTGTCTTTACCCTCGCCTCTGCGCTCTCCATTGGCGTGGTGACTGCACAGGAAGCCAACAAACCGGCCGCCGCTGCCAGTGCCACCCAACCGGCCGCGGCAGCGAGTTCCGCCACGAAAGCCCCGGCTACCGCCGAAGCTGCGCCCGCCACGGCCGCCGCCGCGGTGAAGCCCGGCGATGCGGCCGCCGGTGCCGGCAAGGCTGCGGCCTGCGGTGCCTGCCATGGCATCGACGGCAATTCCTCCGATGCGCAATACCCCAAGCTCGCCGGCCAGCACGAGTCGTACATCGTGCGCCAGCTGGAGAACTTCAAGAACGGCAAGCGCAATAACCCGATCATGGTCGGCATGGCCTCGCCGCTGTCCGAGCAGGACATGCACGATATCGGTGCGTACTTCGCCAGCAAGACCTCGCTGCCGGGCGTCGCCGACGAAGCGCTGGTCGAGCAGGGCCAGAAGCTGTTCCGCGAAGGCGACACCGCTCGTGGCATCCCGGCTTGCATGGCCTGTCACAGCATCGACGGTCGCGGCAATCCGGGCGCGATCTACGCCCAGTTGACCAGCCAGCACGCGCAGTACATCCAGGCCACACTGAAAGCCTGGCACGACGGCGGCAACTGGGGCGACGACGCCCACGCCAAGATCATGCCGGCCATTGCGCAGAAGCTGGACGACAAGGACATCGCCGCGCTGGCCAGTTATGTTGAAGGCCTACATGCGGCCGAAAGCGGCAGCGATACACCGGCTACCAAGTAATTCTCTAGACTACCTATCGCCGGCCTAGCGCCGGCGATATTGTTTTAAGCCCCATCCCCTGTAACTCGTTCCATGAGGTTTTCCATGTTGAAGCGCCTGCCGTTCCTGTTTGCCGCCGTCCTGGCGGTCGCCGCTTGCAGCCATGACAGCGATAACGCGAGTGCTCCACAGTCGCCCGCACCGAGCGCCAGCACCGCACCGGCCGCTCCGGCCAGCGCTGCTCCGACACCGGCAACGTCTGCGGCACCCGCGCAGGCATCCACCGCCGCGCCGGCGCCAGCGGCCAGCGCCCCCGTCGCGGCGGATGCCAAGCCGACTACGCCCTTTGTCGACAACGGCAAATGGGTCGAAGGCAAGAACTACGACCTGATCGAACCGCAGCAGCCCAAGGTGAGCGACACCAACAAGGTGGAAGTGGTCGAGGTGTTCTCCTACGGCTGCCCGGCGTGCAATGCATTCCATACCACGGTCGATCAGATGGCCAAGGAACTGCCGTCGAACGCGACCCTGGTGTTCCTGCCGGTGTCGTTCAATCCGGCTGAGAACTTCCCGATGTTCCAGCGCGCCTATTTCACCGCGCAGGCGCTGGGCGTGGCCGACAAGGGCGCCGATGCCATGTACGACGCCGCCTGGAAGACCAAGGAACTGAGCTCGGAAAACCCCAACGGCCGTGGCCTGAAGCCGTCAGACGCTCTGCCGACGATCGACGATGCCGCCAAGGTCTATGCCAAGGTTGGCGCCGATCCGAAGGAATTTGCCGCGGTCGCCAACTCGTTCGCGATCAACACCAAGATGAAGCGCGCCGACGAGCTGGTGCAGAAGTACGGTGTGATGCAGACGCCAACGATCGTCATCAATGGCAAGTACCGTTACACCGTGAGCCAGGCCGGTGGCTATCCGCAGACGATCGAGCTGGCCCAGTGGCTGATCTCGAAGGAAGCGGCTGGCAAGTAAGGCCGGATCGAACCGAATGGCATCGATACGGTCTCAAACCCGGCGATCCGGGCTGACCTGACTATTCCCGGTGGCTCGCGGCCACACTTATGGAGAGAGTTTCATGTTGTTGAAGCGTTTTGCCCGTCTGCGGCTGATCACCCTGCTTGGCGGCCTGCTGCTTACCAGCGCGTGCACGGCTCAGAACTCAGGCGATCAGGCGGCAGCCCCCTACACGGATGGCACCGAGTACGTGACGCTCCCCGCGCCGAACCATCGCTATAGCGACAGCGGCAAGGTGGAAGTGGTCGAGGTGTTCTCCTACGGTTGTATCCATTGCGCGCACTTCGCGCCCAAGGCTGAAGAGCTGCGCAAGCAGTTGCCGCCAGGCGTCGAGTTCAAACTGCTGCCTGCCGCGTTCAGCGACGAATGGCTGCCGTACGCGCGCGCCTATTACGCCGCCAAGAAGCTGGGCGTGGTCGATCAGACGCATCTGGCCCTGTTCAAGGCGAAGTTCGACGACCACTACCCGATCTCCACGCTCGACGAGCTGGCCGACTTCTACGCGCACCAGGGCGTGGACCGCGCCAAGTTCATGGAGATCGCCAGCTCCGACGAAGTGACGGCGCAGATCAAGAAAGATCTCGACCTGATCAAGTCCTGGGGTGTCACCGGTACGCCGACCCTCGTTGTCGACGGCAAATACCGCAGCAACGAAATCAAGACGCTGGATCAGCTGGTTGCCATGACCCAATGGCTGGCCAAGCGCGATTTGAACGGCGGCAAATAAGCCGCACCGTGTGCGAGGCGTCCACCGCGCCTCGCACACCGTTGGTGAGCATTGACGTAACGCTCACCTTGCGATGGCGATCGTCATCGTCCTCGAGTACTTAAATGGCTATGGACCGTCCTGCCCCGCCACCCGCCGAGCGCCGTCTGCGCTTGCTGAGCTGCAACATCCTCGCCGGCGCCAGCGTGCAGCGTTATAGCGAGTACTTCACTCGCTCGATCAACGCGGTGCTGCCTGGGCGCAGCAAACTGGACAATCTCGACCGTCTCGCCGAGGTGCTGCCACAGTTCGACGTGATCGGTTTGCAGGAAGCCGATGCCGGCAGCCTGCGCTCGGGCTTTCTCAACCAGACCCGTTATCTGGCCGAAACGGCCGGCATGCCGTTCTGGAGCCACCAGCCCAATCGGCCGATCGCGCGCCTTTCGCACACTGCCAACGGTTTGATCAGCCGGCTCGAACCGACCCAGGTACTCGATTACGCGTTGCCCAGCCGCGTCCCCGGGCGTGGCGCGATGCTCGCCCGTTTTGGTGAAGGCAACGATGCACTCGCGATCATGATCGCGCATCTTTCGCTGAGTGCCGTCGCCAGGGCGCGTCAGCTCGGCTTTATTGCCGAGGTGCTGCGCGATTATCGACACGCCGTGTTGATGGGCGACCTCAATACCGACGTGCACAGCGCGGAGATGCGTTATCTCTTCAGCCACTCCGTGCTGCAGCCGCCACCGCAGGCCACCTTGACCTTCCCCAGCTGGCGACCGCGCAAGGCGCTGGACCACATTCTTACGTCCGAAGCGATCCGGCTCGACAAGCTCTGGGCACTGCCGCAAGCGTTTTCCGATCATCTGCCGGTTGCCGCGGAAATCATCCTGCCTGGCCATGCCGCACCGCGCGCGCATAAACTGCGCCGATGAAATCCGCCTTTCGCATCTCCCTTCCGTGGCTGCTCATCGTGCTGGCTGGCGTTGCCGCCGCCCTGGTGCGCTATCTGTTTATCGAGCCGGCCAACCTTGCGCACCTGTGCGAAGAAAGCAACGGCCCTGCCTGGTGCGGTATTCGCCAGGCCATCGTGATCGCCTTCTACAGCTATGGGCTCGGTTATGCCGCGCTGGCCGCCACCGTGCTTGCACTGGCGTGGAAGCATCGGGTGTCGGCCTGTCTTGCGGCCATGCTCGGCTTTATCGCGCTGGTGATGTACTGCTATGAAGCCGGCGCATTGGCGCTATTGATCGGCAGCCTGCGGCTGATTCGACTTCAGGCGAATAGCCTGGAACCAGCCGATGAGAATGGGCAGCGCAATGGCCAGGTTCAAGCCCAGCCATAACCAGGTCGACGTATCGAGCCCCAGCTCCTGCGCAACCACCACGGCAGCGAGCGCCGGCAACCAGAACGCCAGAAAGCGCTCTTCGGCCAGTGGCGCGAGCAGGTTGCGGCCACGATCGAGCCAACCGAGCACGGCATAGCCGATACACGGCAGCGCAAACAGTCCCAGCGGAAAATCGCGATAGCGGCCGTCGAACACCAATAACAGGCCGAGCAAGGCGAGCGCGAACATCCAGCCCGCACGCCACCAGCGCAAGCGCAGCCCGCTATGTGGCGACGCCGTGCCGGTCAGCCGCGCGACGATGCGACGTATCAGGGTGATCGCCGTGATCAGCGCCAGTACGCAGGCTCCGATCGAAATACTCCATTCCAGCCGATCGCGGCAGGCATAGAACGCCTGCCGATACTGCCAGGCCAGCGCGGTGCCGCTGGCAAAGCCGGCCAACAGCAAGGCGAGCCAACCGTTCGCACCGCGCCACTGTCTGCGCCAGCTGCCGGCCAGTGCGAACAACAGCGCTGCGGCCAGGCCGCTGTAGATACCCCATAGCCAGTGCGATTCCTCGACCACCGGCCCCTTCATCGGAAACTTTGGCTGGGCGTCGACATCGAAAATGCCCCAATAACCGCCGACCGTACCTTCCTGTGCCCGCTTCCATGGCTGGTCGAAGGCCTCGATCACGTTGTATGGCATGTCTACGCTGCCGGCATAGGCGAGGAACTCGCGCATGTAGCGCGCCTCGTTGACCAGGCTCGCACTCGCCTCGCGACGCGGGCGCCCCGCACTCGGCCAGCCGGTTTCGCCGATCATTATCTGACGGCCTGGAAAAGACGCTTTCAGCTTGGCATATACGTCGGCGACGTGCCGTACCGCGTGCTCCGGCGGCACGGGCTCGTCTTCCCAGTAAGGCAGGATATGGATGGTGAGATAATCGACCGCACGGGCCATCTGCGGATAGCGCAGCCAGAACTCCCACACGTCGGCATAGGTGATCGGCACGGAACGCGGAATCTGCGCACGCACCTCGGCGGCGTAAGCGGCCAGCGCCTTGGGCGAAAGCTCGCCACGGAGCAGCACTTCGTTGCCGACGACCACGCCACGCAGCACCTCCGGATGCGCCTTTGCCGTGGCGATGCCCATCTCGATTTCATGCGCGTTGACCTTCAACTCGCGGCTCAGCCACATGCCCATCAACACTTTCATGTGATAGCGGCCGGCGATCTCGGGCACCTTGTCCAGACCGTGGCTTTGCGAATACGTACGCACGCAGTCGAAGCGTTGCGACAGCGCCTTCAGATCGGCATCGATGCGCTCGGGGCTGATCGTCGCGTTCAAGTCGAACGGTGTTTCGCCCGGCATGCGAAACGGCGCATAGGAAACGCAGGCAATGCGCGAGGTCGGTGCATCGGGCAAGTCGACCGGCCGGCCGATAGCCCACCACCACCATGCGCCGGCCAGGGCGGCAAGCACCAGCGCGAGCCATGCCGGCCACAGCGAGCGGAAGGACGGAGGGGACAAAGGCTGCATGCACTTTCCATCAAGGGCGCCGACCGCGACGCCGGGCTAACGCCTGAGTTTAACAGCGCTGCCGTCGTGGTCGCTTCTTGAGGGATCTGGACGGTTGTCGAAGTTTATGGGGTGACTTCGGGGGACTTGAATAATCTCAGTTTCTCCGAGTCGTCATCCCGGCGCAGGCCGGGACCCAGTGGCTTCGGTTGCCGGTTTTCGCACTGGAGCAAATGCTTGATGATTTGCGCGACAACCAATCACAAAGCCACTGGGTCCCGGCCTGCGCCGGGATGACGAGTAGGAAGGGTTATTGGAGGCTCACTGACGTCGCCCTCACCACGCATATATTCGCAACGCCCGCGTATTCATCGCCGAGTCGCGCAAGACCGCTTATCTTCATGGGCTTGCCATCCGCTCCAGCGCATTTGCCGGTGTGAACTACCATTCCGGTTCATTACTGAAGGAATAGTCATGTCCGAACCCACACGGCCGCTTCGAATCCGACGCCTGCTTTTGTTGACCGCCGGCTGGCTGCTGCTCGCCGGTGTCGCGTTCGCCGACGAACCGAGCGAGGCGCAACGCGCCGCGTTCCGGCAAGCCTATGCCACGGCCCAGCAAGGTGGCGACGCCTGGCGCGAACAAGCCAGGGGGCTGGACGACTATCCCTTGTACCCGTACCTCGAAGCCGCATCGCTCACGCACGATCTGCGCCAGCTCGATCGCGCCGCCATCGAGGATTACCTGCGCCGCTATCCGGACCTGATCCCCGCCGCCGACCTGCGTCGCGATTTCCTGCTTGAGCTGGCACGCCGCAAGGATTGGGATACTTTTCTCGCGCTCTACCAACCCGGCATCAACGACACGCTGAGCTGCGATGCGCTACAGGCGCGCCTGTCCAAGGGCGAAAAGCTCGACTTCGACAAGGACCTGGGCACGCTGTGGACCAAGCCAAGCCTGCCTGCAGCCGCTTGCGAGCCGGTGCTTGGCGCCGCCTACGATCAAGGCCTGTTGACCTCGGCGCGCCTGTGGGACCGTATCGATCGTGCCGCGGATGCCAACCAGGGCGGCACCGTCGCTACGCTTGCGCAGTGGTTGCCTGACAGCGAAAAGCAGGCCGGACAACGCCTGGCCAGCGCCCTGAGCGATCCCGGCGGCGCCGTCGCCGCTGCGGCGACCTGGCCCGACACGCCGCGCCATCGCCAGGCCGCGATGCTCGCTTTGCAGCGACTTGCCCGACGTCAGTCCGGCAGCGCCGACCAAGGTTGGCAAAAGCTGGAGCACCACTTCAACTTCAGCCCCGCACAACGTGGGCGCATCTTGAACGCACTGGCCGTCTTTCACGCCACCGATTTCGACGAGACCGCCCTCGCACGCCTCGCCGCACTGCCGACCGACGCGCAAACCGATTCCAGTCGCGAGTGGCGCGTGCGCGTCGCCCTGTCGCAGCAGGATTGGCCGGCCGTGCTCGCCGCGATCGACGCGATGCCGCAGGCACAGCGTGACGACGGCGAATGGCGCTGGTTCAAGGCTCGCGCGCTGGACGGACTCGATCGCCACCAAGCGGCGCAAAGCGAGCTCGTTCCGCTGGCGCGCGAATCGACCTACTTCGGTTTTCTCGCGGCCGACAAGCTCGATACCAACTATGCGATCTGTCCGCTCACCTTGCCGGCCAACCCACAGCGCGAGCAGTCGCTGCTTGCCAATATCGGCCTGCAGCGCGCGTTCGAGCTGTATTACGTTGGACTGCCCAAGCTGGCGCGGCGCGAGTGGTCCCGCGCGCTGGACGGTGCCGACCCCGATACGTTGCGCCAGGCGGTCGATCTGGCCTATCGCCGCGGCTGGTACGACCGCGCGGTGTTCACGCTCAATGGCGGCGACGCGTTGCGCTATTACGAGCAGCGATTCCCGCTGGCCGGGCAGGACGGCCTGGTACCGCAGGCACAACAGGCCGGCATCGATCCGGCTTGGGCCTACGGCATCCTGCGCGCGGAAAGCGCCTGGATGAGCGATGCCCGCTCCGCTGCCGATGCCCGCGGACTGATGCAGCTGTTGCCTGGCACGGCGGCGCTGGTAGCCAAGCGTAACGGCCTGCCTTGGAATGGCGGCGAAAGTCTGTACGACCCGGTGGTCAATGTCGCATTAGGCACGCGCTATCTCGCGCAGCTGGCCGCACGTTTCAACGGCGCGCCCTGGATCTCCAGCGCGGCCTATAACGCCGGTCCCGCACGCGTCGATCAGTGGCTGGCTGCACGCGGCAGTCTGGCGCCGGATCTGTTCGTGGCGAGCATCCCGTTCAAGGAGACGCGCGAGTACGTCGCCCGCGTCATGGCCTTTGCGGTTATCTACGATTGGCGCATGAACGGCAAGGCCATCGCCTTGGCCGAGCGCATGCCGGCAATCGGCGGCGCCTACCAACTGCCGACTGAGCAAAGCCGGCGCAAGCTGGTGACCTGCCCGGCCGTCGTCGCTCCGGCCAAGGCCGAATCGAACGGCGCACCGGCAGCGCTGGAACCACCGGCCGGTGCCAGTTCGGCGCAGCCGGCGCCATCGGCGAGCGTGCGCTAACGCTATCTCTGGCACACTCGCGCCATGCGTATTTACCTTGTCGGCGGCGCAGTCCGCGATGCCCTGCTGCAACGTCCGGTGGCCGATCACGATCATGTCGTGGTCGGTGCAAGCCCGGACGAGATGCTGGCGCTCGGCTATAAAGCCGTCGGTAAGGATTTCCCGGTTTTTCTGCATCCCAAGACCGGCGAGGAATACGCGCTGGCGCGCACCGAGCGCAAGACGGGCCGTGGCTATCACGGTTTCGCTGTGCACGCCGATGCCTCGGTCACCCTGGAAGAAGACCTGGCGCGCCGCGACCTGACGATCAACGCCATCGCACAGGGCGAGGACGGTACGCTGGTCGATCCGTTCCATGGCGCACGCGATATCGAGCAGCGCGTGCTGCGCCACGTCTCCGATGCATTCGTCGAAGATCCCGTACGCCTGCTACGTGTCGCGCGTTTCGCCGCGCGCTTTGCACCGTTGGGTTTTACTGTCGCCGACGAAACCATGGCGTTGATGCGCCAGATGGTCGAACAGGGCGAAGTCGACCATCTCGTCGCCGAGCGCGTATGGCAGGAAACTCGCAAGGCGCTCGGCGAGCCACAGCCTTCGGCTTTTGTGCGCGTGCTGCGTGAGACCGGTGCACTGAAGGTACTGTTTCCGGAAGTCGACGCGCTCTACGGCGTACCGCAGCGCGCCGAGTTTCATCCCGAGGTCGATACCGGCATTCACATCGAGATGGTGCTGGACATGGCCGCAAGGCTGGCACCGGGTAACGACCTGGTCGGCTTTTGCGCATTGACTCACGACCTGGGCAAGGCGCTGACGCCGGCCGATGTGTTGCCACGCCACCTGATGCACGAGCACAACGGCATCGAGCCGTTGCGGGTGCTCGCCGCGCGGCTGAAAGTGCCCACCGAATATGCCGCGCTGGCCGAGAGCGTATGCCGCGAGCATCTCAACGCCCATCGTGCGTTCGAGCTCAGACCGGCCACCATCCTGAAACTGCTCACCTCACTGGACGCTCTGCGACGCCCCGAGCGCCTGGAGGTCTTTCTGACGGCTTGTGAGGCGGACAAACGCGGGCGGCTGGAGCATGAGAACGATGCCTATCCGCAGGCGGCATACCTGCGCGAGGCCAGGGCCGCCGCAGCCGGCGTCACTGCGGCCGAATTCGTCGCCCGTGGACTAAGTGGGCCCACCATCGGGGAAGCCATGGAGCAAGCCCGCTGCACCGCGATCGGCCAGGTCAAACAAAGTACCGCGCAGTAAGCAAAGCGAAAGACAACGCCGCGCGCCCCGGTGTATAACAACAAGTGTTATTTTATAACACTCACCTTTTTGTCATTTTGGGCGTTTTCCGGAGCCACCCGTGCCGATCAATCCTTCGCCATCGCCCCTGCGCCAGCGTTTCAAGCCCCTCTGGTGGCTGGGTATCGCCTATGTCGTCCTCGGCGCGATTACCCGCATCATCCTGCTGGCGATGTCCGGTAGCGGCGTACCGCTCAACCCGCTGTATTACCTGTACGCGTTCGGCATCGGCCTGGGCTATGACCTGATCACCCTGCTCTACGTCGCCTGGCCGCTGCTGCTGTATCTCTGGCTGATGCCGGTACGTGCCTATGTGTCGCGGCCAGGACAGTGGGTCCTGTACATCCTTGGCCTGGTGCTGCTGTTCTGGCTGATGTTCGTCGGCGCGTCCGAGCTGACGTTCTGGGCGGAATTCGGCACGCGCTTCAACTTTATCGCCGTGGATTACCTGGTCTATACGACCGAGGTGATCGGCAATATCCGCGAGTCCTATCCGATCGGCCGCTGGCTCACCCTGCTCGCGCTGGCCGCCATCATCGTGGTCTGGGTGACCCGCCGCGGCTTGCGCGCGAGCGATGGCGGCACGCGTTTCCTGCAACGCGGCAAGGTGGTGCTGGTGTGGTTCGTGCTCACCGTGCTTTCGGTGGTCGCGGTCAAGGGCACCTTGAAGGACCGTCTCGATAACGCCTACGTCAACGAACTGTCGGGCAACGGCATCTACGAGTTCTTTGCCGCCTTCCGCAGCAGCCATCTCGACTACGCGCGTTTCTATCGCACGCTGCCCGACGATCAGGCCTTCAAGGACGTGCGCGAGATGATCAAGACGCCCGAGGCCACCTATCTCACTGACGACCCGCAGGATCTCACCCGCGAGATCCGTCACGCCGGGCCCGAGAAGCACCTCAACGTGGTGTTGATCAGCGTGGAAAGCCTGTCGGCCGACTTCCTGCAGCACTTCGGCGGCAGCCACGGCAACATCACGCCCAATCTCGACGCGCTGGCCGAACAGAGCATGTTCTTCGACAACCTCTATGCCAACGGCACGCGCACCGTGCGTGGCCTGGAGGCCTTGTCGCTGTCGATTCCGCCGGCGCCGGGCGACTCGTTGATCAAGGCGCACAACAACGAAAACCTGTTCACGCTGGCCGATATCTTCAACGATCGCGGCTACCAGTCGGATTTTGTCTACGGTGGCTACGGCTACTTCGACAATATGAACTACTACTTCAGCCACAACGGCTACCACACGGTCGACCGCGGTGATATCACCAAGGACCAGACCATCCACCATGAAAACGTGTGGGGCGTGGCCGACGAAGATCTCTACACGCTCGCGCTCAAGCAAATGGACCAGGCACAGGCAGCCGGCAAGCCGTTCTTCCTGCACATCATGACCACCACCAACCACCGCCCCTTCACCTTCCCGGCCGGGCGCGTGAAGGAGCGCAACGGTACGCGCGAAGGCGCGGTGGCCTATACGGACTGGTCGATTGCCGATTTCATCAATCGCGCGCGTAGCAAGCCGTATTTCGACGACACCATCTTCGTAATCACCGCCGATCATTGCGCATCGAGCGCGGGCCGCAGCAGCGTGCCGATCAACCGCTATCACATCCCGCTATGGATCTATGCGCCCAAGCATATCCAGCCCCAGCACGTGAAGCAGCTGACCGCGCAGATCGACATCGCCCCGACCGTGCTTGGCCTGCTCAACTTCAGCTACCGCAGCCGCTTCTTCGGTGCGGATATCTTCCAGCTGCCGGCCGGGCAGGAACGCGCCTTCCCCGCCACCTACGAAAAGCTCGGCTACCTCAAGGGCGACGTACTGACGGTGCTCGAACCGCAGCGCAAGCTGGAGCAGGTGCACCCGAACTTCGACACCGGTGATGCGACGCCGATCCAGCCGATCGACCAGAAGCAGGTCGATGAAGCGACGGCGTTCTACCAGGTCGCCGCGTATCTGTTCAAACACGGCAAGATGGTGCGCAAGCCGGAAGACAGCACGGCGGTCAAACCCGAGGTGGCACCGTCTCAAAGTAGCCCGGCAGTCCCGTCGACGGTGCACTAACTGCGGCCAATCGCTTACGCTAACGCCTTTCAGGGGAAGATAAGGCGTTAGCGTGACGTGGCGGCAACACCCTTTGCTCAGGGCTGGCGTCCTGCTGGTTCTCGTGTGGCTGCTGCTGAACCTGCCCACGTTGCTCGGCGGACGTATTCTGCCCTGGGATGCGATCGACCAGTTCTATCCCACGGTCTATTTCAACGCGCATAGCCTGCGCCATGGCATGGCGCCCTGGTGGAATCCGCATATCTATGCGGGTTACCCGCAGATCGCCGACCCGCAGGGCATGCTGTTTTCGCCGTTGCTGATGGCCTGGATGATGATCCCTTCATCACCCGGCGCGAGCTGGTTTGCCTGGGGTGTTCTTCTTCATGTGCTGATGGGCGGTGTGGCCTGCCTGGCAGTGCTGCGCCGCATGGGCGCCACCTCGGCGGGGGCATTGATCGGCGCGATCGTGTTCATGGCCGGCGGCGTCGCTGCATCGCGGCTCGAACACGTGCCGATCGTGCTTGCATACGCCTATGCTCCTGTCGTGCTGCTCGCGCTGAAGGTATTCGTCGCCCGCCCTCGCTGGAGCTACGGCCTGCTGCTGGGCCTGGCGACCGGCGCCATGCTGACGCACCTGGTACAGCTGACTTATCTGCTAGCGCTGATGCTGATGGCCTACGCCATAGCTGCAAGCGCGGCGCATTGGCGAAGCTACTCGGGGCGCGACCGGCTGCACTGGCTTGCCGGCAGCGCGCTGGCTTGTCTGGTCGCATTGGCGATGGCCTTGCCGCAATTGCTGCTCAGCTACGCCTTCGTGGCGCTGTCCAACCGTGCCGAGCTGCCGCTCGAGGCATCACGCGTAGCCTCGCTGGACATGCGTGCCTTCCTGACGCTGATCGTTCCCAATGCCTTGCATGCCTTGCGGGGCACCTATAACGGCCCGTCGTCCGGGATCGAGGCGTATTTTTATCTGGGCGCCCTCCCCAGTTTGATGCTCTGCGGCCTGGGCGCTGCATGGCGCGACCGGCAGCAACGTCGTCAGCTGCTGTTCTTCGCGGTGGTGGCGTTGCTGGCGACCTTGTACATGTTCGGCCTGCACACCCCGTTCTACGGTTGGCTGTATGCCTGGTTGCCGGGAATCAAACAGTTTCGCCGGCCGGCGGATGCGGCCTACCTGCTCAACATGGCGTTCGCTTTCGTTATCGGCATGGCGGCAAGCCACGTCGACCTGAAATCCCGTAAAACGATTATCTGGATGCTCGGCATCGCCATCGTCTGGTTGCTGGTGGCAAGCGCGTCGATGCGCGCCGACAATGCGCGCTGGCAACCGGCCACCTTGTCAGCCGCCATCGCAGCGGCGATCGCCTGCTGGTGGTTGCGCAAGACGGAGCGCGATATCCGGCATGTGCTCGTCGCCATGCTGGCCGTCATGGTGATCGACTATCGCTGCTTCAGCCTCAATGGCAGCTTCAACGAAACCAACGACACGGCACGTGCTTTCCTGCGCAATGATGCCGCCAACTATCTCGCGACACAGCTTCACGATACGCCGGGTGCATTGCCTGCACGCATCGAACCTGTCGATGCCAGCGTCTTCTGGGACAACCTGGTCGTGCTGCGCGATTTTCAATCGACCCAGGGCTATAACCCGCTGCGCTACGCCTTGTACGACCGCTGGTACGGTGCGCGCGACAACGGCAACCTGCCGCGCCCATCCACGCCCTTCAATCTCGATTCGGGCAGCTCATTGACCCGGTTGCTCGCTACCAAATATCTGGTGCGAAACACATCGGAACATGCGCCACCATGGACAGCTCCGACGGGATACGAGCGGGTGTTCTCAGGCTCTCACAGCGAAGTGTGGCGCAACCAGGCGGCGCTACCGCGACTGTTGACGCCACTGCAGGCTCAGGTGACGACCTCACCGACGCCGAATGATTTCGCCACCGCGGATTTCACCAAGCTTGTCCTGCTCACACCGCGAGACGCTGCCGATGAAGCGCTCGCACGCACGGATCAGGAACGCTGCGTGGGTCAGGTGCAGGTTCAAACCGCGACGGCAACACCGACACACATCGCCTTGAACGTGCGAACGGCGCAAGCCGGCTGGCTCGTCATGAGCGAGCTGGATTTCCCTGGATGGACTGCCGAAGTCGATGCTACGCCCCTGCGCATTCATCGTGCCAACGGTATGTTTCGCGCGGTGTGTGTTCCCGCGGGCGAACACACACTGGCCTTCAGTTTCCACCCTTGGAACATGGTGGCCGACGCCTTGCGGCGACGTTGAGCCGACTCGCTACAGGCGCCCGGCTTGGTCCGCGCTCAATAGATCGGCCGGCAGCGGCAATACGTTCATGCCTTTGGCGAACAGCATCGCCTGAAAACGCTCGCCCATCTGATCGGGCAACGTCAGCCGCTTCACTTCCTGTGCAAGCCGATAACGGCTGGCTTCGTCGGCCGCTTGCTCATAAGCGTCCTCGAACGCCTGTTGCAACCCCGCTCCGATCAGGAAAGTCGACTGCGGCACATACGCGGCAACGCCAAACCCGGCGCTGTTGCCCGCCTCGGCCAGCGCAGTGAAATCGACTGACGCAGTGAGATCGTTGAGGCCTGGCAGATAGAACGGATCGTTGTGCGCACGATGCCGGTAGTGCGCCATCAGCGTCCCATCGTTACGCTCGGGCAGATAGAACTCGCGGCGCACGTAGCCGTAATCGATGAACAACATGAGGCCCGCTTCCAGCGAACCGGCGATCGCCTGAATCCAATACGGCAGTTGCGGCAGAATTTCCGAGCGATAGCCGTCGGTGAATTCAGCACCCAGGTCGCGTTCGACATGGCGCACGGCGCCGCTCACCAACGCATCGGCAGGGCGATCGCTGCGCATCAGGCGACCTTCGCCATCGAGCACGACATGTTCTTCGTAGACCTCGCCGCCGCGCATCGCAAAGCGTGTCGTCGGCAAGGCGTCGATCACTTCGTTGGCAAAAAGGATGCCGCGCCAGCTTTCTTCCGGCGGCCGATCCAGCCATTGCACGCGCTCGAAAACCTCGGCGGGCAACGCGGCTGCGAGACGTTCGCGTTGACGATCACGCAGGTCGGCGCTCGGCTCGAGAATCAGATAGCGACGTGGCAGCGACTGGCTGGCATGAAACGCACGCAGCACGGTTTCGGCGAACGCACCGCTACCGCCACCCAGTTCCAGAAAGTCCGCGTCGCCGCCTAACGTCGCCAGGACCGGTTGCGTAGCGGCTACGACGCAGCGACCGAACAGCTCGCCCAGTTCCGGCGCCGTGACGAAATCGCCGGCTTCACCGAACTTCGTCTTGCCAGCGCTGTAGTAGCCCAGGCCCGGCGCATACAGACAGCGCTCCATGTATTGCGCAAACGGCATCGGCCCGTGCGCGGCGATCTGCTCGCGCAGCAGGCTCAACAGACGATCGGAATGCTCACGCTCGTCGGCGCTGGGCGAAGGGAGGCGGGAAGATACGGTGGGATTCATCGGCCAAAGGATAGCCGACCACGGAAGGGGTAAGAAACAAGGCGTGAGAAGCGAGTGGGTACCGACCCTCTCTCACTTCTCACGCCTTTTCAAGCTTTCCTGCGCTTAAAAGTCTTTCTGCACGCTCAGGTACAGCCCGCGGCGCGGACCGAACTGCGGGGCGCCCACGCCCACGCCGGTACCGTCGCGCAGCTCGTAGGTACGGTCGAGCGCATTGATCAGTGCCAGCTGCGTGTGCAACGTGCCGGTGCTGTCGAAGTTGAAATCGTGCGAGACGTTCAAGTTGAGCTGGAAGTAATACGGCAGCGACAAGCCGTTCGGCACGGCACCGTCGGAGCGAAGGCCGCTACCGAAGATGTAATCGGCGCCGACCTTGGTATCGCCAGTGATCGCGTAGCTGACGCCGCCGGACGAGGTCAGCTTCTGGTCGTGATCGAGATGGATGTAGTTGTTGTAGATATACGCCAGATCGTCCGGGCTGAAGTTGTACTGGCCGGTGATGATGCGCTTGCCCATGGCGCGGTTGTACGCCATGTTGAAGTATGCCGAGACCGGGCCCTGGTCGAAGTTGGCCGTGAACTCCACACCGCGGATGCGACCGAACTCGTAGTTGAAGTTCGAGTAAACCAGCGCCGCGCCAAACTGACCTTCATCCTGCAAGCGGCTGACCTTGCGGTAGTACGCATCCAGGCCCAGGGTCAACGGACCGATGTTCTGCGACACGCCCGCATCGTAGTAATCGGAACGCTCGGACAGCGCCGTATTGTTGCCATCGCTCGGTAGCTGATTGGTGGTACCGGCGAACTTGGCGATATTGGTGGTCGAAATGATTTCGGTAGCCGGCGGCACGAAGTAACGCGAGTAACCCGCGTGCAGCGTGGTATCGGGCGTGGCCTGATAGACCAGTCCCAGGCGCGGGCTCAACTGGCTTTCATCGCGGAACAGATGGTACTTGTCGCCGCGCACGCCGTAGTTGATCGTCCACTTGTCGGTCACGCTCCACTCGTCCTGCACATAGGCCGAATACGTACGCGCAATCAGGCGGCTGTCATCGAGAATGCCGATCGGCGTGGTGCTGGCCTGGCTGCCATCGTCGTTGGCGGGAAACACCAGCGAATTGTTGTTGATGTTGCCGTGCTCGAACGAACCGTAGATGCCGTAGCGCAGCGTATGGCTATCGCCCAGCGGCGTGGAGAAATCCGCCTGCAAGGTGCTGGCACGGTTGGTGCGATTGATATCGGCAGCCACGCCGTTGAACATCAGGTCGCCGATCGCGTCCGGAGTGAAGTTGACGCTGCTGTAACGCTGGCCGGCGGACACCTGATAGGCGGTCTCGCCGATCTTGCCCTGCAGCGCAAGCACGCCGAAGCGCGTCTTTTCCTGCTGCTGTTCGTTGAGATTGGCCGAATTGAAATCGACCGTGTCGAGATAGCCGAACTGCGGCGTCTGGTCCGGATTGTTCGGAATCTGAAAGCGGCTGTTGCTCACGCCGAACATGAAGCTCAGGCGCGTCGTGTCGTTGATCAGATACGAGATATCGCCAAAACCCTTCACCTGGTTGGTGTGGTCGTGGATCGGCGTGCGGCTCGAGGTCGGGTTTTCGATGCCGACATCGTTTTCCAGATAGTTCGCCGTGAGGAAGTAGCTCCAGCGATCGGTGCTGCCCCAGATCGATGCATTCGGATTGAAGGTGCCGAACGAGCCGCCCATGACGCCGACGCTGCCGCCGTTGCCCAGGTCGTGGCCGCTCTTGGTGGTGATGTCGACGACCGCCGCGGTGCGCAGGCCATACTGAGCCGGCAGCGCGCCGTCGATCAGCTTCACTTCCTTGATCGTGCGCGCATCCAACGTCTGGCCGAAGCCGGAGATCGACTCGGGAATCAGCACGCCATTGACGCGATATTGCAGGTTGGCGTGATCGCCGCGGATATGCAGCTGGCCATAGGAATCCTGCACCACGCCCGGCGCCTGCAGCAGCACCTGGTTAAGCGGCGTCGATGCGCCCAGCGGCAGAGCCGCGATGGCCTTCTGGTCGATCACGTACTGGCTGCTGCCGGTGTCCGGCGACAGCGAGTTGCGCGCCTGGTCCAGAGCCGCCGTGACGTCGATCGCGCCCAGGTTCTGTACCTTGTTGGCCGGCTTGTTGCGCGAGCCTTGCGGGGTGGTGTCGTTGTCCGCGCCCTGGGACGGGGCATTGGCGCCAGCGGGGGTATCGGTGGCGTACAGCGGCGCCGCGCCCAGCGCAGCAGCCAAGCTCAAGGCAAGCAGGGAAAGTTTCATCGAGAGGCGATCCAAGGTGACAGTAGGCGGTCGGGGGACAATGTTTTATTTTCGATACGTTATAACATTGCCATTACGGAGCAGCCAGTGCCTGCCCCATAAGTCATGCCCGTCGCCGCAAGTAGCTGCGGCTAGCCACTCCCTCCCTCGTCAGGCCAACTTCACCTGTCATCCATAGACTGAGCCTCTGTCGGCGGGCTCTCCAGCCGACGTTTCCAAGGGAGTTGTCATGGCAAAACGCTCAGCGAAGGATGTGTCCGGGGATCAGCTCCCCGCCGTAGTGGAACCAGCCGAGCAGAGCCGGGTCACCCGCGCCATCCTGGATTTCGTCAGCCAGATCCCCGACAGCCGCATCGGCGGCGCCAAGGATCCGGAAACCGAAGCGCGCCGCCTGGCCAGTCGGGCCGCCCAACGCGCGGCGCTGACCTCAGGCTCGCTAGCCCTGCCGCCCGGTCCGCTGGGCTGGCTCACCATCCTGCCGGAGCTGATAGCGATCTGGAAAATCCAGGCGCAGATGGTCAGCGATATCGCCGCCGCCTACGGCAAGCATGCGGCGCTGGGGCGCGAACAGATGCTTTGGTGCCTGTTTCGCCATACCGCCGCGCAGGCGTTTCGCGACCTGGTGGTGCGCATGGGCGACCGCCTGCTGTTTCGTCGCATGTCCTATGCCGTTGCCGAACGCGTGGCCAAACGCATTGGCACGTCAATCACGCAACGCGCGGTCGGCAAGGGTATTTCGCGCTGGCTGCCGATCGTCGGCGCGCTCGGTGTCGGCGCCTATGCCTATTACGACACCGGACAGGTGGCTAAGACCGCGATCGAGATGTTCAGTGGCGATATCGAGGTCGATGGCGTCGCGGACGACGCAGAATTTGCCGACACCGTAAAAAAAAAGTCCCCGCGCCGAGCCACCAGCAAAGCCGTGAGCCGCACGGCCCGTAAGGTGATCGACAGCGCCAGGAAGACGGCCACCAAGAGCAGCAGTGTCGCCAAGAAAGCGGCGAAGAAAGCCGTGAAAAAGGTCGCGGCAAAAAAGCGCCCGGCACCCCGGAAAACCTGAGCCGCGAGATGACGCACGCATCGCTTTGCGGCAAGCTGGAGCAATCATCGAAAAAGCCAGGAACCGTCGCATGAGCCCACGTCACGACCGCCCTGTCGTCCTGATCACAGGCGCGGGTAAACGCGTGGGCGCGACGATCGCGCGCGTGCTGCACGGCGCCGGTTACGATCTCGCACTGCATTACCGCCGCTCGCGCGAAGAAGCTCAGGCCCTGGCTCAATCGCTGGAACAAGCGCGCGCCGGCAGCACACTCTGCGTCCAGGCCGAACTGGCCGAGCTCGACCGGCTGCCCGGGCTTGTCGACGAAGTACTCGCCCACTATGGCCGGCTCGATGCACTGATCAACAACGCGTCGGCGTTCTACCCCACACCGATCGGCACGGCGACGCCGGCCCAGTGGCAGGAACTGTTCGCTTCTAATGCGCAGGCGCCTTTCTTTCTCGCTCAGGCAGCGGTGCCGGCGTTGCGTGAGCGCAGTGGCGCCATCGTCAACCTGGTCGACATCTACGCCGAACGCCCACTTGCCAACCACACGCTGTATTGCATGGCGAAGGCTGCGTTGGAAGCGATGACGCGCTCGCTCGCACTGGATCTCGGGCCGGCGATACGCGTCAACGGCGTAGCACCCGGCGCGGTGATGTGGCCGAGCGAAGGCAAGGCCTATGGCGATAAACAGGCGATGCTCGAACGCACGCCGCTCAAACGCGCGGGTAGTCCCGATGATGTGGCCAGCGCCGTGTTATGGCTACTGCGCGATGCGCCTTTTGTGACCGGGCAGATCATTCGCATCGATGGTGGGCGGACGCTTTCGGTCTAGGCTGTGGGTCGCGGTGGAAGCCGCTCCTACATGGGCGACTTCGGAGATATTCGGAAAACCCTACCTATTCGTCATTCCGGCGCAGGCCGGAACCCAGTGGCTTTGTGATCGGTTGTCGCGAGGACCTGCGTAGGTCAGCCCTATTGCGAAAACTGAAAACCGATGCCACTGGGTCCCGGCCTACGCCGGGATGACGACAATCAAAACTGAGGTTGTTCGAGGCTCCCTTCAACCGCAGTAGCCTGCAAAGCAGGCCGCTTTTCAGTCCGCCTTTACGCGAAAAGCCTGCTCCAGGAGCTTCGGCTCGAAACCGCCGCCGACTTCACCGCTCTCGGCATAGCGATACAACACCGCCGCATAGATGCCTTGAAGCGCCGAGTGCGCCAGCGCCAGCGTGATCAGGCCGATGACCGCCAGGGCAATCGCCGCGACAATGGCCGGCATCGATTGCGATGTGATTGCCGCTACGACCAGCAAGCCGCATGCAAATGTCGTGATAACGGTGACCACACTAAACACCACACCGATACCACCCTGGCCGATCAGATTTTCGCCCCAGGTACGCTTGAGCAGGGCCACGCTACGGGAAACTGCATCCATGGGCCCCACCTGCTGACTGGCCAGCACCGGCACGACCAGGAGGCTCGCCACCGTCCAGGCCAGACCGAACAGGCCGGCAATCATCCTGCCGACCAGACCCAGGCGCTCCTGCAATGCGCGCAGAAACAAACCGACGGTTGCGGCGATCATGGCGTAGCCAAGAATGCTGCCCCAACGCGAGCGTGCTACGGCAAAGCCAGTCGACATCGTCGCCGGTTCGCCGCGAAGGCGCGCAAGCACCGTACCGGCCAGAGCGGTGTTGAAAAAGATGATGATGAAGTACTGCACCAGGTAGAACACGAACATGCCCAGGTAGGCAGCCAGCGAGAACCCGCGCGTCTCGTTGGCGGTTGCGTGATGCACGATGCCCAGCGTCACCGCGATCGGGATCAGAAAACTGGCCGCGACCACCAGGCTGCAAAGACCCGACAGCAACGGAAACATCATCAGCGACTTGTCCGAGCGCAATACACTCGCACTCGCTTTCATCAAGGCCCAACTACGCGCAAACTTGCCCATCGTCCCCCTCCTCCTTGTCTGTGATTGGCTTTTTATCACCGGCGCATAGGCAGCGACAGTGCAGGTTCAACTCAATTCAATGCGCTCCAGCGGCTCGCTATCGGCCAGGAACGCCGACCATAGCGCCGCCATGGTGTCGCCACTGAGCGGGTGCCGCAGCATCGGCGCGATATCGGCGATAGGCCGCAGCACAAAGGCATGTTTCAACTCTTTGCGCGGCAGCTGCAAATGACCATCCCCGTTCATCACGAGATCGTCATACAACACGATGTCGATATCGAGCGTGCGGTCCGAATAGCGCGGCACGTCGCGGCGGCGACCGTGACGATCCTCCAACGCATGCAGCCAGTCGTTCAAGGCTTGCGGCGACAGATCCGTATCCACTCCGACCGCGAGATTGACGAAGTCCGCCCCATCGAAACCCACAGACCGGCTGCGATACGCCGGCGATACCACGATGTCACCGAAGCGCTCGCGCAGCTCGGCGAGCGCCGCATTGAGGTAGCGCAGCGGCTCCTGGTTGGAGCCCAAACTCAGATAAGCGCGCGCCATCGCCTCAGACCGGACGCGTACCGCGCTCGATGCGCACGCCTACCGCACGTGCGCCACGTACCGCGCCGGGCTTGGACAACTTCAATCGCACCCAGCTCACGCCGAACTCGTTGCGGATGATTTCCGCGCAGCGTTCGGCCAGCGTTTCCACCAGTCCGAAACTGGAACTGCCGACATAGTCGATCAACCGCTTGGAGATGTCCTTGTAGTTGAGCGTATGGGCGATATCGTCACTCGCCGCCGGACGTGTGTTGTCGAAGGCCATTTCGATGTCGAAGGACAAGGTCTGGCGCACGCGACGCTCCCAATCGTAGATACCGATCACGGTTTCGATGCGCAGGTCTTCGATGAAAACGATATCCATGGGAGAACAATCAACCGTCAATGGTGAACAGGAAAGTACGTAACGATCAGGCCGCCGGCAGGCTTTCCAGATCCCAACGGGGAAAGACCTGCACGGTCTCGTCCTGATGTTGGCCGTGCGCGAGGCGGATCGCACCGGCCAGCGCGATCATCGCGCCGTTGTCGGTACAGAATGCCAGGCGCGGGAAATAGGTGCGAAAACCGTCCTTCTCGCCAGCGGCAGCCAGCTCGGCGCGCAGGCGCTTGTTCGCGCCGACGCCGCCAGCGATGACCAGGCGCCTGGCGCCGGACGCTTCGAGCGCGCGGCGGCACTTGATGATCAAGGTATCGACAATCGCCTCTTCGAAGGCGCGCGCGATGTCGGCGCGGGTCTGTTCGCTCTGGTCCGACTGCTGCCAGGCCAGCAGCACCTGCGTCTTCAAGCCGGAAAAGCTGAAATCCAGCCCGGGGCGATCGGTCATCGGCCGCGAAAAGCGAAACCGTCCAGGCTGGCCCTGCTGCGCCAATGCCGCCAACGCAGGGCCACCCGGATAGGGCAGGCCCATCATCTTGGCGGTCTTGTCGAACGCTTCGCCGGCCGCGTCGTCCAGCGTGTCGCCCAGGATCCGGTACTGGCCGATGCCCTTGACCTCGACCAGCATCGAATGCCCGCCCGAGACCAGCAGGGCGACGAACGGCGGCTTGGGCGGATCGTCCTCCAGCAAGGGGGCGAGCAGATGACCTTCCATATGGTGCACGCCGATAGCCGGCACACCCAGCGCCCAGGCCATGGCCCGCGCAGCCGCCGCACCGACCAGCAAGGCGCCGACCAGCCCCGGCCCGGCGGTATAGGCCACGCCGCCCAGGTCCTGGGGGGTCAAACCGGCCTGGGCCAGCGCCTCGCGCACCAGCGGCAACAGCTTGCGCACGTGATCGCGGCTGGCCAGCTCGGGCACCACGCCGCCATAATCGGCGTGCAGCTTGATCTGGCTATACAGCGTATGGGCCAGCAGGCCCTCCCCCGGCTTTTCCGGCTCCCAGCGCAGCAGGGCCACACCGGTTTCGTCGCAGGAGGTCTCGATGCCTAGGATGGGTTTATTGGGCGCTGACATGCCCAACAGTCTAACGGGGAGCGAGCGACTTTACGCAGCCGCCCTGGCGCGGCTATACTTTGCGGCTCGCCCAATTCCACGGGCAGTACCTAGTCATATTCGGAGTTTCCATGCCCAGCGTAAAAGTCCGCGAGAACGAGCCGTTCGAGCTTGCCCTGCGTCGCTTCAAGCGCACCTGCGAAAAGGCCGGCGTCCTGGCCGAGACTCGTAAGCGCGAGTTCTACGAAAAGCCGACCCAGGAGCGCAAGCGCAAGCGTGCCGCCGCGGTGAAGCGCCATCTGCGCCGCCTGTCGCGTGACACCTCGCGTCGTACCCGCCTGTACTGAGTTACCTGGCCCGGCATCCGCGTGATGCCAGCCCTGGCGCTTCCCAGCGCCCCCAGGTAGCTTTGGCAGCTTGGCGCGATTAACTCCGCCGCCGCTGCGTTCAGCACTTGCACCAGCCGGCGTTGCCTTGCGCAACGCCGGCTTTCTGCATTTCCTTATCGCCCGAATCCGGATACCAGGAGCACGACATGTCCCTCAAGCAGCAACTTACCGAAGACATGAAGACCGCGATGCGCGGCGGCGACAAGCACAAGCTGGGCGTCGTGCGCCTGATCCTCGCTGCCGTCAAACAGCGCGAAGTGGACGAGCGCATCGAGCTGGATGACATCCAGGTCCTTGCCGTACTTGAGAAAATGCTCAAGCAGCGACGCGATTCCGTGAGCCAGTTCGATGCCGCCAACCGCACCGACCTGGCCGACGTTGAACGCGCCGAAATGGCCATCATCGAGACGTATCTGCCGGCCAAGCTCACCGAGGCGGAAGTCGATGCATTGATCGATGCGGCTATTGCCGACACCGGCGCCAGCTCGGCCAAGGACATGGGCAAGGTCATGGGCGTGGTCAAGGACAAGGCCGCCGGCCGGGCCGACATGGCCGTGGTGTCGGGACGCATCAAGGCCAAGCTGGCCGGCTGATCTCGCCCGGGAACGCGGCGTTCACGCGCTCCTGACCGCGCCGTACCGCGATTAAACAGCGAGTCGGCCGATGCCCCGATGATGCGGCGCCTTCACGTTGCGGCCTCTACAAAGTGAGGCTCGCAACATCACCGAGGGCTATACGCATGCTGAAGTGGGCCATTATTTTCGCCATCATCTCGCTGATTTCAGGCTGGCTGGGTTTTGGCACCTTGTCCGGCGTCACCGGCACGATCGCGAAGGTGCTGTTCGTGATCTTCGTGATCATCTTCCTCGTCATCCTGCTGGGCCTGATCGGCATCGTCCATCTGGTCTGACGATACAGCGCTGCCCGGACTCAGTCCGGGCAGCGCTACACGGACCGGATCACGGAAGGCTTTTCACCAGCTCTCGCCGCGCCCGCTCCAGCACCGGATCTTTCCCTGCGCGCACATCCGCCACGCTCGGCGCCAGGGCGATAGTCGGCGTAATGCCACGACCGACGAACTCGCGCCCATCCGGATAACGATCCCATTTGACGCAGATGCGCGCCCAGCCGCCGCCCGGCAGCATGAAAGACATCGGCATGCCCGTACTGCCACCCGTCGGCTGGCCCACCAGGATGCCGCGCTTGAGCGTATCGAACGACATCACGAAGTCTTCGCCGGCCGAGAAGGTTTGCGCACCGATCAGCAGCGCGACAGGGCCCCGGAAAATGGACTTGGTTTCATGCGGATAGGCTTCCCCGCTGCCATCCAGCGGCACCCATTCCAGACCCAGGCCGCCGTTGGCGCGCGACACTGCGCTGACCGATTGTTCGTAGGCAGCGGCGGATGGAATCGGGGCGTCCGTGAGATGCGTAAGGATCTTGAAACCATAGCTGTCCGAACCGCCGCCGTTCTGTCGCATGTCGAGAATCAGTGCCTTGGCCTGCATGATCTGCGGTAGATGATCCTCGAAGGCCTTGCTGGACGCCTCGCTTTCGAAGTGATCGATCGCCAGATAGGCCACTCCGCCCGGCAGCATCCGGAACTCGAACTGCGGCGGACCGTGCCGATCCGGATAGTTGCTGCGCGCGACCGTCACCGTGCGGCGATGACCATGGCCATCGTCCAGCCCAAGTTCGACCGGCTTGTCCTTGTCGCCCCCAAGCAGGCTGTAGGTATATTTGCGCACGTCCATGTCCTGTGGCGTGGAGCTGCTTTCATAAGGCTCCACGTGCTCGTGCGCGTATTGCTTGACCTCGACGCCGTCGATGCTGGCGATTTCGTCTCCGGCATGGATGCCCTGCTTGTCCAGCAGTGCGCTACCAACAAAGGTCACCAGCACCTTGCCGCCGATCAGCGCCGTGCGCAGCGGCGGGCGGGCATAGAAGCTGTCTTGCAGCTCTTTGGGTGGATCGATATTTGTATGGCCGTCGTGCAATAACGGCGCGAAACGCATCAGCACTTCGTAGTACGACCGCGTATCGCTGGCCGCGATCACCTGCGGCAGGAAATCCAGATACGCCTGATCCCAATCGAGCTGCGGCACATTGTTGAAGTGTGCGAAGTTGTACTTGGCCTCCGACCAGAACAATGACAATCCGGCGATACGCTCCGCTTCGCTCAACTGTGGCTTGTACGGCACGGCGATCGTCTTTGCGTGCCATAGCCGCCCCGTCGCGTCCATGTGCGACAGCATGTCTTTGTAGCGCGACTCATCCTTCAGCAGCGCCTTGGCCTTGTCACTACGAAAAATGTTGTCGGCAGGAATCGGTGCCTGCGCGACATTGGCTGCCATCATGTCGAGCGCCTTGGCTTTCTCGCCCTCGTCGACATACAACAGGAACAAGTCGTCACGAATGTTGTAACTACGAAAGCGCAGAGCGCCACTACCATCGGCAAGTGACGTTATCTCCGGCGAATAGGTATCGCCGAGCGCCTTGAGCAGTATCGCTTCGGCTTGCTGCCTGGACGCCGGCGTGTCCTTGCCATCCTTGCGCACCGCCTCGGCCTGTTCACGTGCCGCACTCAGGCGGTCGTAGGCCTGCATCGCCGGGCTTTGCGTCTCAGCCGCCAGCGCATTGGTCATACCGATCGCCAGCAGCCCTGCCAACACCACCATCCCGTGCCCTCGCCCCATACCATCCCTCCCCTTTGATCGGCCGAGCTTACCGCGGCCGATCCACTGGAAACCTCCCCCATCGACTAAACTAATGTCCTATGCGTGGCCGGATCCCCGACAGCTTCATCGATGAACTGCTTGCCCGCGTCGATATCGTCGACGTGATCGAGCGGCGCGTGCCGTTGAAGAAGGCCGGGCGAGAATGGACCGCGTGCTGTCCGTTCCACAACGAACGCAGTCCATCGTTTTATGTGAGCCCGGCCAAGCAGTTCTTTCATTGCTTCGGTTGCGGCGCGCACGGTACGGCGATCAAGTTCCTGATGGATTACGAACGGCTGGAGTTTCCTGATGCCATCGAGGAACTGGCCCAAGCCGTCGGCCTGAAGGTCCCACGCGAGGGCGGCAACGATGCGCCACGCGAGGACAAGACCGATCTCTACGCGCTGCTCGACAGCGCCGCGCGCTGGTACCAGGGCGAGCTGCCCAAGAACGCCGACGCCAAGGCTTACTGCAAGAAGCGTGGGCTGGATGCGCAGACGATCGAGCGCTTCCGCATCGGCTGGGCGCCGACCGGCTACGACGGCATCATGAAGTCACTGGGTACCAGTGAGCGGCGCATGCAGCTGTTGAACGAAGCAGGCATGGTGGCCAGCAACGAACGTGGCAGCAAATATGACCGTTTCCGCGAACGGCTGATGTTTCCCATCCTCGACCGCCGCGGCCGCGTGATCGCTTTTGGCGGACGCGTACTGCAGGCCGATCAGGGCCCGAAGTATCTCAACTCGCCGGAAACGCCGCTGTTCCACAAGGGCCGTGAGCTGTTCGCGCTATGGCAGGTGAAGCAGGCCAATAGCAGCCTGGCGCGCATCGTGGTGGTCGAGGGCTACATGGATGTGATCGCCCTGCATCAGGCCGGCCTGCCGATTGCGGTGGCGACGCTGGGCACGGCAACCACGCCCGACCACACCGAAGTGCTGTTTCGCGCCGCACCGGATGTCGTGTTCTGTTTCGACGGCGATCGCGCTGGGCGCGCGGCGGCGTGGAAGGCACTGGAATCGGCATTGCCGCGGTTGCGCGACGGGCGGCAGGCGTATTTTCTGTTCCTGCCCGATGGCGAAGACCCCGATACCTTGATCCGCAAGGAAGGCAAGGAAGGTTTCGAGAAGCGGCTGAAAGAAGCCACGCCGCTGTCGGAATATTTCTTTGGCGAACTCGCGCACGACGTCGACATGGCCAGCCTCGACGGTCGCGCCCGGCTGGCCGAACGTGCACGGCCGCTGATCGCACGCCTGCCCGATGGTGCGTTTCGCGACCTGATGGCGCAGGAGCTGGAAAAGCGCAGTGGCGCGCGTGCCATGCTTGAACCGGAGCCGGTGCGCCGACAGACACAACGCCCGGTCGCGGTGCAACGCAGCCTGGTGCGCAGCGCGATCGCATTGCTGCTGGCGCAACCGGGCATGGCCGATGAGGTCGAACGTCCCTACCGCTTCCTGCGCCTGGACAAGCCCGGCATTTCGCTACTCGCGGATCTGATCGATACGGCGCGCTCACGGCCAGGCATCAATCCGGCCATGCTGATCGAGCATTACGCCGAACGCGAGGAGTATCCCGCCCTGCAGAAACTCATGGCCGCACCGGTTGTCGGCGAACCGGAGATGCAGCGGATCGAGTTTTTCGATGCTCTGCTGCGGATGGAGCAACAGGCGATCGTGCTCCGACGCGAGGCACTCACTGCCAAGCATCGACAAGGTACGCTCGACAGTGCAGAAAAAGCCGAGCTGCGCGAACTGCTGGCCCTGCGTGTACAGCCGGCACCGACAGCGGAGTAAACCGATGCTGCACTGCAACCCCTGGCCAATAGTTCTGTGGGATGATGTCCTTTTGCCCAGCCATTCCGGTCCGCGCATGAAGGCAAATACGTAGATGGATCTGCTCGAACGACTGGTGACACTGTTCGCCGAGAACGGGTACGCCGCGGTTTTCATTGCCCTGCTGCTATGTGGCGCAGGCGCGCCGCTGCCCGAAGACATCACCCTGGTAGCCGGCGGCGTGATCGCCGGCCTGGGTTATGCCAACGTGCATATCATGTTCGTCGTCGCCATGATCGGCGTGCTGGTCGGCGATGCGGGCATGTTCCTGCTGGGCCACCACTACGGCGCGCATATCCTGCAATGGCGCGTGGTATCGCGCCTGCTGACGCCCGCTCGTTATGCCAAGGTGCAAGAGAAATTCGAGCGCTACGGCAACCGTCTGATGTTTATCGCGCGTTTCCTGCCGGGTATGCGCACGGCCGTCTACATCACCGCCGGCACCACGCATCGCGTGTCGTTCATACGCTTCCTGCTGCTCGATGGCCTGGCTGCGCTGATCAGCGTGCCTATCTGGGTGTATCTGGGCTATTTCGGCGCAGACAACCACGAATGGCTGGTGAAATGGATACGCCGCGGTCAGAGCAGCCTGTGGGTATTGGGCGGCCTTATTGTCGTTGTTCTGCTGGTGCTGTGGTGGCGGCATCGCCGACGCGCGGCGCGTGCCGCCACGGACCAGCACTAACCCATTACAGGCAATCAGTCAGCCCGTCGTAGAGGCTTAGTTTGGTGCCCGGCAATGGCGCATCGATGGCGTCCATGAGATGACTGCCCTCCAGCGCAGCATAGAAATGCTCGATCGATGTTCCCGCCGCAAGTGGCGCCTTGCAGTTCCAGACCCGTGCGTCCACCTGCACGCGGCCGTTGACCGGATCGACATCTTCATAGCTGCCGGCAAATGTCCAGATGCATTCGCCCATCACGCCGGTTGCACGCTCGACCGAACAGCGAAGACGCAGCGACTGGATATTGCTGTAATCGCTCTCACAAAAGGTATCGCCGCAGACTGCGTCAAAGTCGCGCGTCAGGCGCTCGGCCAAATCATAAAAGCGGCTCCAGCCCTCCTCGTTGTCGGGATAGTGAATCGCATCGACATATTTCTCCTCATCAGCCCAGGCCGCTGGCGACAAAGCCATCGCCAGCATGACGATCAACGCGACGATCCAGATATTGCGTACTTGCACGACTGCCCTCCCTGACTGCCCCTGATAGACAAGACAAGGATGAGCTAACGGCATAGCCAATGCCGTCGTCGGTGAACGCATGGCAGATCGGACGGCACCGTTCGCGCCTGTCCGCCGAACTCAGCTGGGACGTGCGCTCATGCCGATCGCCACTTCTTCGCGCAGCCAGTCGCAGAACAGCAGCGTTTCGGGTCGGTCCCGCGCCTCGTTGGCAAGGCCGAGGTAATACGAGTGCCGCCATGGTGTCGGTAGATCGAAAGGCTCGACCAGACGCCCCGCTGCGATGTCGTAGGCCACCAGCAAGCGCTGCGCCAGCGCGATGCCCTGCCCTTCGATCGCCGCCTGCAACATCATCGTGCCGTCGCCCAGACCCATGTCACGCGTGTTATCGCTCAAGCTCAATCCGACTTGTGCAAACCAGGCTTCCCAGTCCGGCGCCACCGCCGCCCGGCGTCCGGCGCGCTCATGCAGCAGCGTCTGGCCATTCAATGCCGCCGGAGCGGTCAGGAGCGTGGCGATCGACGGGCTGCATACGGGCGTGTAATCGGTGGTCGCCAACAAGCTATAGGCAGGGTCTTCGCTGGCCCGGTCATCGATCGCGCGGTCCTCGATGGCGATGTCCCAGCGACCGGCATCCACCTGGGTTTCGGTCTGCACGGCCACATCGATATCGGGGTGCCGATCGAAGAAACGGAACAGCCTCGGCACCAGCCATTTGGTGCCGAAGGTGGCCGGCACGGAGACACGCAAGGACAGTTTCTGGTCGAGCAGCTGGTCCGTGGCATGTTGCAGTGCACGAAAAGCTTCGCGAACACGCGGGAAATAGCGCTCACCGGCCGGCGTCAGCGTCAGCTTATTGTTGCTACGCACAAACAACGTCGTGCCGAGATATTGCTCGAGCTGTTTCACCTGCTGACTGATGGCAGCGGCGGTCAGCGACAACTCCTCGGACGCCTTGGTGAAGCTCAGATGTTGCGCCGCAACCTGAAAGACACGTAGTGCGTTGAGGGGTAGCGAGCGCTTCATTGCGAGCTCATTTAGAAAAACTTGGGGGAACCCCCGTGAATTTCTAGTTTGCCACGTCTGGCGGTACTACCAACAATCGAAGTCAGTTAACCGCCAGATCGCGCATGAACATTCTTACGATCGACACCGGCACCACCAACACCCGCGTCTGTCTCTGGCGCGATGGCGTCGCCATCGCGCAGGCCGCCCGACAGGTAGGTGTTCGCGACACGGCCATCACCGGCAATCGCACCCGCCTGGAAGCGGCCGTGCGCGAAACGCTGGACGAAGCCCTCGGCGCCGCCGAGTTGAGCGCGGACGATGTCGACCACGTGCTAGCGTCGGGCATGATCACCTCGAACATGGGCTTGTGCGAGATCCCGCATGTCGCCGCCCCGGTGGCAATCCACGCCCTGGCCGGCGCCATGCGCGAGGCCCGCATCGAAAACGTCTGGGCGCGACCGATCTGGTTCGTGCCGGGCGTACGCAACGCTGTCGACCATATCGGTCTGCATAACAGCGAGGCGATGGACATGATGCGCGGCGAGGAGACCGAAACCTTCGCGCTGATCGAATGCCTGCAGCTGAAGGAACCGGCGGTGATCGTCCTGCCGGGTTCGCACTCGAAATTTGTCAGCCTCGACGACAAGCAACAGATCACCGGCTGCGTCACCACCCTGGCCGGCGAGCTGCTGCACGTGATCTCGCACGAAACCATCCTGGCCAGCTCGCTCGACGGAGGCTTCGCCAAACGCATCGACGCGGAGATGCTGCTGGCCGGTGCACGCTCGGCCAAACAGATCGGCCTGGGTCGCGCCTGTTTCAGCGTGCGCATCCTCGACCAGTTCACCGTCTACGACGCGAATGCGCGGGCCAACTTCCTGCTCGGCGCCGTGCTCGGCTCGGACCTGCTCACGCTGAAGAACTCCAGCGCGATCGAGGTCATGCCCGGCGTGCGCTTCGTGATCAGCGGCAAGTCGATCCTGCGCGAAGCCATTGCGCTGCTGGTGCAGGGCGACGATTTCTTTTCCGGCGAAGTCACCGTACTGGACGACCAGCAGCAGGCGAATCTCGCCGGCCGCGGCGCCATCGCGGTGGCGCGCGAACGCGGCCTGTTCGGCAGCAATGAACGCAAACGCGCCTGATCGATCCACCCAGTCAGGCACCGCACTATCGCAGTTGGCTCGTCATAAGTTTTGAGGAGGGAATGATGAATCGCAAACTCACCCACGTCTTTCGCGGCATCGCCGTTGCACTGGCCCTGGCCAGCGCGCCCGCCTTTGCAGACGACCCGGTCAAGATCGGCTTTGTCGTCAAGCAGCCCGAGGAACCCTGGTTCCGCGACGAGTGGCGCTTCGCCGAACAAGCCGCGAAAGAAAAGGGCTTCGAGCTGGTGAAGATCGGCGCCGAGAATGGCGACAAGGTCCTCAATGCGATCGATAACCTCAAGGTGCAGCATGCACAGGGGTTCATCATCTGCGCACCCGATGTGAAGCTTGGGCCTTCCATCGTCGCCAAGGCGCGTATCAACCACCTGAAATTGATCACCGTCGACGACCGCCTGGTCGATGGCAGCGGCAAGCCGATCGAAGGCGTGCCCTATACCGGTATCTCCGCGGTCAATATCGGCAAGCAGGTCGGCCAGGCGATCGCCGAACAGATCAAGGCCCGCGGCTGGAACCCAGCCGAAGTCGGTGCGCTTCGCGTGTCGTTCGATCAACTGCCGACCGCGCGCGACCGCGATGACGGCGCGGTGGAAGCGCTGCTCGCCAGTGGCTTTCCGAAGGCGAACATCTTCAACGCGCCGCAAGCCAAATCCGATACCGAAAACGCCTTCAACGCATCGAGCATCGCCATCACGCAACATCCGCAGTTCAAGCACTGGGTCGCGTTCGGCATGAACGACGAGGCCGTGCTCGGCGCCGTGCGTGCCGCCGAAGGCCGTGGCATCAACGCCGCCAACATGATCGGCGTCGGGATCGGTGGCAGCAATTCGGCAACGAACGAATTTGCCAAGAGCCAGGCGACCGGTTTCTACGGCTCCATCCTGATCAGTCCCAAGCGCCATGGCTACGACACGTCGATACAGATGTACGACTGGATCAAGAGCGACAAGGCGCCGCCAATGATCACCCTCACCGATGGCCGCCTGATTACCCGCACCAACGCCGCCGACGTGCGCAAGGCCATGGGTCTGTAAGATGTCGATGGCCGCGCAGCAAGACGCCACGCCTTATCTGCAGTTCGAGTCGATCGGCAAATCGTTCCCCGGCGTACGGGCGCTGGCCGAGGTGAGCTTTGGCGTGCACGCTGGCAGCGTGCACGGTCTGCTCGGCGAAAACGGCGCCGGCAAGTCGACCACGATGAAGATTCTCGGCGGCGAGTACACGCCGGACGAAGGCCGCCTGATCATCGGCGGCCAGCCGCGACAGTTTCGCTCCAGCGCCGAAGCGATCGCCGCCGGTGTCGCGATCATTCACCAGGAGCTGCAGTACGTCCCCGAACTCTCAGTGATGGAAAACCTGCTGCTCGGGCGTCTGCCCACGCGCATGGGTTTCGTGCAGCGCCGGCAGGCCTTGGCGTGGACGCGTGAAAAGCTCGATGCCCTGGGCGTGGATCTCGACCCGCGCGCCAAGATGCGCAACATTTCCATCGGCCAGCGGCAGATGGTGGAAATCTGCAAGGCGATTCTGCGCGATGCCAGGATTCTTGCGCTGGACGAGCCGACCAGTTCGCTCTCGCATCGCGAAACCGAAGTGCTGTTCCGGCTGGTGCGCGACTTGCGCGCGCAGGGCAAGGCGATGATCTATATCTCGCATCGCCTCGATGAAATCTTCGAACTATGTGACGCTGCCACGGTGTTTCGCGACGGCCGCAAGATCGCCGACTTCGACACGCTCGAAGGCGTCACGCGCGAGACGCTGGTACAGCGCATGGTCGGGCGCGAGTTGAACGACATCTTCGGTTACCGGCCTCGTGAGCTGGGAGATGTACGCATGTCGGTACGCGGCGTGACCGGCCACAAGGTCAAAGCGCCAGTGGACTTCGAGGTACGCTCGGGCGAGATCGTCGGGTTCTTCGGCCTGGTCGGCGCGGGACGCAGCGAGACCATGCGTGTCGTCTATGGCGCGGACAAGCGCCTGGGTGGTGCTGTAGAGATCGACGGTAAGACGCTGCCCGCCACAGATGTACGCGCAGCTATCCGAGCCGGCCTGATGTTCTGCCCGGAAGACCGCAAGGAAGACGGCATCGTCGGCGTCCGCTCGGTATCGGAGAACATCAATATCAGTGCACGGCGCAATCATCTGCGCGCCGGCTTGTTCGTCGACGACGCCATCGAAGCGAAAACCGCCGATGACTTCATCAAGCGCCTTTCGATCCGCACGCCCAACCGCCGCCAGGAAATCCGCCTGCTGTCGGGCGGCAATCAGCAGAAAGCGATTCTCGCGCGCTGGCTCGCCGAGGGCGATTTGCGCGTCCTGATCGTCGATGAGCCCACCCGCGGCATCGACGTCGGCGCGAAGAACGAGATCTACAACGTGCTGTATGCCCTGGCCGAACGCGGTGTCGCGATCGTCATGGTGTCGAGCGAACTGCCGGAGGTGCTGGGCGTGTCCGACCGCATCGTCGTGATGTGCAACGGCCGTATCGCCGGCCAGTTCGCACGCGATCAGGCCAACGAAGAAAACGTACTTGCCTGTGCGCTGCCCGAAGGCGCTCCGAAGGCGAACCAGCGCAGGAATTGAGAGACATGTCCCAGACTTCACCCACGCTTTCCTCACCCACCCCGAGCACGCCGCAGCATTCGTGGCTGCGCAGCGCGATCGACGATTACAGCCTGGCACTTATCTTCATCGCGTTGTTCGCGGTGCTGAGCGGCACGGTGCCGTACTTCTTCTCCTGGGACAATATCGTCAGCGTGGCCTTGTCGGTCTCGCAGATCGGCATGGTCGCCTGCACAATGATGTTCTGCCTGGCCTCGCGCGATTTCGACCTCTCCGTGGGTTCGACGGTCGCCTTTGCCGGTGTCACCTGCGCGATGGTGGCCAACGCTACCGGCAGCGTCATGCTGGGCATGGCCGCCAGCTTGGTCGCCGGCGCGGTGATCGGTTTTATCAACGGCGCGATCATCGCCAAGCTGAAGATCAACGCCCTGATCACCACGCTGGCCATGATGGAAATCGTGCGTGGCCTCGCCTTCCTGGTCTCCAAGGGTCAGGCGGTGGGCGTATCCAATGAGGCGTTCTACGTCATCGGCACCAACATGCTGTTCGGGCTACCGATTCCGGTATGGATCACCGTCGCCTGTTTCGTCGTGTTTGGCGTGATGCTCAACAAGACCGCCTACGGCCGTAACACGCTCGCTATCGGCGGCAATCCGGAAGCCGTGCGTCTGGCCGGTGTGGCGGTGGATCGCACGCGTATCGTGATCTTCCTGATCCAGGGCGTGGTCGCGGCATTCGCCGGCGTGATTCTCTCCTCGCGTATCACCAGCGGCCAGCCCAATGCGGGCGAAGGCTTCGAGCTCGACGTGATTTCCGCCTGCGTACTGGGCGGCGTGTCGCTGGCCGGCGGTCGCGCCACGATCAGCGGCGTGCTGGTCGGCGTGCTGATCATGGGCACGGTGCAAAACGCGATGAACCTGATGAATATCGATACCTTCTACCAGTACGTCGTGCGTGGCGCGATCCTGCTCGCCGCAGTGCTGGTCGACCAGTTGAAGAACCGCCGGGCGACACATTGATGACGAATACGATCGAACCCATCAGCACGTCGCGGCATGCCCTGGGTGAGGGCGTGGTGTGGGACGATCGGCTTGGCGTGCTGCGCTGGACCGATATCCTGGCCTCGAAACTTTGGCAATACGACCCGGTGAGCAGTGATGTACGCCATTGGGATCTTCCCTCGCGCCTGGGATGCTTCGCCTTGACGCAGGATTCCGATGTATTGCTGATGGCGCTCGAGAAGCAGCTCGTGCGTTTCGATCTGCGCAACAGTGCGATCGAGCCGCTGGCAGCGATCGAGCCCGAACTCGCGGGCACGCGCTCCAACGATGGCCGTTGCGACCGCCACGGCAACTTCGTCTTCGGCACGATCAACGAACGCGGCAAGGAACCCATCGCCTCGTTCTATCGCTATAGCGCAAGCGGTCAGCTCACGACGCTCGCACTGCCCAAGGCCACGATCACCAACAGCATCTGCTTCAGCCCAGACGGCGACACGCTGTATTTCTGCGATACGCCGACGCGGCGGATCATGGCATGCGATTACGACGGTGCGACCGGCGAGGTCGACCGTATCCATGTATTCGCCGAAGTACCCGAACCGTTCGGCACACCCGACGGATCGACCATCGATAGCGACGGCTTCCTGTGGAACGCCGAATGGGGCGCTTCGCGGGTCGTCCGTTACGCCCCGGATGGCCGCGTCGATTGCGTGATCGAGATGCCGGTGAGCCAGCCCAGCTGCGTCAGCTTCATGGGCACGCAACGCGATCGTCTCGCGGTAACAACCGCCTATGCCGATCTGAACGCCGACGACATCGCTAAACAACCTTTGCACGGCGCAGTCTTTACGGTAGCCGCTCCCCGTGGACGCGGGCTACCGGAAAGCCGCTACGGCCTCGCTTATTGATGGATATCCCGATGACCACCGCCCGCCCCGATCCCCGTACCACTCCCCTGCCCCGGCTGGCCGGCAAGGTCGCCATCGTGACCGGCGCCGCCCAGGGTATCGGCGCGGCGACGGCACGCCTGTTTGCCGAGCACGGCGCACGCGTGGTGATCAATGTGCTCGAAGACAACGCACAGGCGCGCCAGACGCTGGCGGAGATCGGTGAAGACAACGCCATGCTGTTCCAGGCCGACGTTACCGATGTGGCCTCTATCCATCGCATGGTCGACGCCACCGTCGAACGCTTCGGCTCGCCGGACGTGCTGGTCAACAATGCAGGCATCAACGTCTTCAACGACCCGCTCAAGCTGTCTGACGATGAGTGGCAGCGCTGCTTCGAGGTCGACCTCAAGGGCGCCTGGAATTGCGCGCAGGCCGTGCTGCCGCACATGCTCGAGATCGGCCATGGCTCGATCATCAATATCGCTTCCGTGCACGGCCACAAGATCATCCCGGGCTGCTTCCCCTATCCGGTGGCCAAGCATGGCCTGATCGGACTCACCCGCGCGCTGGGCATCCAGTACGCGGCGCAGCGCATCCGCGTCAACTCCATTTCCCCCGGCCTGATTCTTACCGCCATTGCCGAGGCAGGCTTCGCCGCGGCACCCGACCCGGCGGCGGAGAAGCGCCGCCAGGCAGAGATCCTGCCGACCAAGCGCATCGGCGAGCCGGACGAGGTGGCCTACACCGCCCTGTTCCTGGCCAGCGACGAGGCGCGTTTCATCAATGCGACCGACATCCTGATCGATGGCGGCCGTTCCCAGCTGTATCACGAGTAAGCCGCATGACCTGGCCCACCGCACTCCCACTAGTCGCCATCTTGCGTGGCATTCGCCCCGACGAAGCGGTGGCGCACACGCAGGAACTTGTCGCCGCCGGCTTCGACGCGATCGAGATTCCGCTCAATTCGCCCGACTGGCAACGCAGCATTGCCGATACGGTGGCCGCCTGCGGCAAGCAGGCCCTGATCGGCGCAGGTACCGTATTGAGCGAGGGTCTGGTCGACGAGGTCGCCAGCCTTGGCGGCAAGCTGATCGTGACGCCCAACACGGACGAGACCGTGATTCGCCGCAGCCGCGATCATGGCCTCTATACTGCTATCGGCTTCGCCACACCCAGCGAGGCGTTTGCCGCGCTGCGTGCCGGCGCGCAGTCGCTGAAGCTGTTCCCGTCCACCACGTTTGGCCCGGCCTACGTCAAGGCGATCCGTGCCGTACTACCAAAGGATGTGCCCTTGCTCGCCGTCGGTGGTGTTACACCAGATAATCTAGGGACCTTCCTCGACGCCGGCTGTACCGGTGCCGGGCTGGGCAGCGACCTGTACAAACCCGGCCAGACACCCGCGCAGACGCGCGAGCGAGCCGACGCTTTTATCCACGCCTATCGTCAACATCACGCATGAAGATCACCAAGCTCACTACCTACCGGGTTCCTCCGCGCTGGATGTTCCTGAAAATCGAAACCGACGAGGGCGTTGTCGGCTGGGGCGAACCCGTCATCGAGGGCCGCGCACGCACGGTGGAAGCGGCCGTGCACGAGCTGAGCGAATACCTGATCGGACAGGACCCGGGACGTATCAACGACCTGTGGCAGGCCATGTACCGCGGCGGCTTCTATCGCGGCGGCGCGGTCTTCATGAGCGCGATCGCCGGTATCGACCAGGCGCTGTGGGATATCAAGGGCAAGGCCCTCGGCGTGCCGGTCTATGATCTCCTCGGCGGCCGCGTACGCGATCGCATGAAGACCTATTGTTGGGTCGGCGGCGACCGACCCGCCGACATCATCGCGCAGATCCGCCAGCGCCTCGAACTCGGCTTCGACACCTTCAAGCTCAACGGTTGCGAAGAACTGGCTATCGTCGACAATGCGCGCGCCATCGACGCGGCCGTCGCCAATGTCGCCGAGATTCGCGAAGCCTTCGGCAACTCGATCGACTTCGGCCTGGATTTCCATGGCCGTGTCGCTGCGCCGATGGCCAAGGTGCTGATCAAGGAACTGGAGCCGTTCCGTCCGCTGTTCATCGAAGAGCCGGTACTGGCCGAGCAGTCCGAGCACTACCCGCGCCTGGCAGCCTCCACGCATATCCCGCTGGCCGCCGGCGAGCGCATGTACTCCCGCTTCGAATTCAAGCGCGTGCTGGAGCGCGGCGGCATCTCGATCCTGCAACCGGACCTGTCGCATGCCGGCGGTATCACCGAGTGCATGAAGATCGCCGCGATGGCCGAAGCTTACGATGTGGCGTTCGCGCCGCATTGCCCGCTGGGACCGATCGCCCTGGCCGCCTGCCTGCATGTCGACTTCATTTCGTGGAATGCGGTGCTGCAGGAACAGAGCATGGGCATTCACTACAACAAGGGTGGCGAGCTGCTCGACTATGTCCTCAATAAGGACGCCTTCGCACTCGAGAACGGATTTGCCAAACCGTTCGACAAGCCGGGGTTGGGTGTCGAGGTGGACGAAGCTCTGGTGATCGAACGCAGCAAGGATGCGCCGGATTGGCGTAATCCGTTGTGGCGGCATCGGGATGGAAGTGTTGCCGAGTGGTGATTTGAGAGGCGGCTTCGGCCGCCTCTTTACTTTTGGGGTTGTCGCTTTCTATAGGCGCCTCCTACTTCGTCATTTCGGCGTAGGCCGGAAGCCTTTTGACATGAATGTCTCGTTCTTGCCTGAGTGTTCGGGCGACCTGGCCGCTTACGCAGCGGGCGTTTCGAACGCCTGCCGGCGTCCGAGTCACTTTCTCTTTGCTGGCCCAAAGAGAAAGTAACCAAAGAGAGAATGGCCTTTGGAGCCAAGGCTCTGAGCAGCATTGAGAGATAAAACCGTTCGTGCCGCCTACTCGAATCGTCAGGGGACACTTCTGGCGCTTCTGAGGTACGCCGGATCTGTGCGCGAAGCGTCGTGGCGGTGAGGACTTAAAGCGTGCCCCCCTCACCCCAACCCTCTCCCCCGGCAGAGCCAGGGGAGAGGGGGCAGGTTACGCAAGTGCGAAATACTGAAGTTGACTCAGTTAGCTCCCTCTCCCCTGGCTTTGCCGGGGGAGAGGGTTGGGGTGAGGGGGGCTTTTACTCTCTCCTCACTCCTGATCACTCGCAACTCGCTCTTACAGCCAACGCCCATAGCGTCGGATGTAAATGACCTTCATCAACTGCGTCAAACCGCAGTAGCAAAGCAGCGTCAGCGCCAGCCATGCGAAGTAGATCGGCGGCAGCGGCACCATGCCGATCTTGGCGCCGATGCCCGAGAACGGAATCAGCATGCCGATGATGATGATCGCCGTGGTCAGTGCGAGTACCGGTGCAGCGGCCACGCTTTGCAGGAACGGAATGCGGCGTGTGCGGATCATGTGCACGATCAGCGTCTGCGACAGCAAGCCTTCAATGAACCAGCCCGACTGGAACAGCGACTGATGCTCCGCGCTGTTGGCACCGAAGTAGTGCCACATCAGATAGAACGTGGTGATGTCGAAGATTGAGCTGACCGGGCCGATCCACACCATGAAACGACCGATATCGCTGGCGTCCCATTTGCGCGGCTTGCGCAGGTATTCCTCGTCCATGCGATCGAACGGAATCGACAGCTGCGACAGATCGTAAAGCAGGTTCTGCACCAGGATCTGCAACGGCGCCATCGGCAGGAACGGCAGGAACGCGCTGGCGATCAGCACGCTGAACACGTTGCCGAAGTTCGAGCTGGCGGTCATCTTGATGTACTTCATGATGTTGCCGAAGGTGACGCGCCCTTCGAGCACGCCTTCTTCGAGCACCATCAGGTTCTTTTCGAGCAGGATGATGTCCGCCGATTCCTTGGCGATATCGGTCGCGGTGTCCACCGAGATGCCCACGTCCGCTTCGCGCAATGCCGGGGCATCATTGATGCCATCACCGAGAAAGCCAACCGTGTGGCCCTGGCGCTGCAGTGACTTCACCACGCGAGCCTTCTGCAGCGGTGACATCTTGGCAAAGACAGTCGTGCGCTTGACAAGCTCGTCCAGAGCGGCATCGTCCAGCGGTTCGATATGCTTGCCTTGGGTCGAATGCTCGACTTCCAGGCCGACCTCGCGGCAGATCTTGCGCGTGACCGCCTCGTTGTCGCCGGTAATGACCTTTACCTCTACACCGTGATGGTGAAGCGCGGCAATGGCCGTGGCCGCCGTGTCTTTGGGCGGGTCGAGGAAAGCCAGGCAACCCACCGCAATCAGGGCGCTTTCGTCGGCGACACCATAGGTACGGCCCAGCGGCACTTGATGCTTGACTGCCACCACCAGCACGCGCAGGCCATCCTCATTCAAGCGACGTGTCATCGCCTTGATGTCAGTGCGTTGCTCGTCCGTCATCGGCAGGATCTCGTCACCCGCCTTGGCATACGAACAGATCGACAGCATTTCCTCGACCGCGCCCTTGCACACCAGCAGCTCGTTACCGTCGCCGTTACTCACCACCACCGACATGCGGCGGCGCTGGAAGTCGAACGGAATCTCGTCGACGACGTGATAACGCGCAGCGGTCGGCTCGAGATCGCGATGCTCCAGCACCGCCTTGTCCATCAGGTTCTTCAAACCGGTCTGGAAATGGCTGTTGAGATAGCCGTACTCGAGCGCCTCGTCCGATTCCTCGCCATAAAGATCCAGGTGGCGCTCCAGGACGATCTTGTCCAGCGTGAGCGTGCCGGTCTTGTCCGTGCACAGCACATCCATCGCGCCGAAGTTCTGGATCGCGTTGAGGCGCTTGACCACCACCTTACGCTTGGACATGGCGATGGCGCCCTTGCCCAGGTTGGCGGTGACGATCAGCGGCAGCATTTCCGGCGTCAGGCCGACCGCCACCGACAGCGCGAACAGGAACGCTTCCAGAAAACTGCCCTTGTCGATCCAGTTGATCGCAAAGACCACCGGCACCATCACCAGCATGAAGCGGATCAGCAGCCAGCTGACGCTGCTTACGCCGCGATCGAAGCTGGTCTGCACGCGCTGGCCGACGATGGTGCGCGCAAGCGAACCGAGGTAGCTGCGCGAGCCGGTCGCCACGACCACCGCGCTGGCAGTGCCGCTGACGACGTTGGTGCCCATGTAGCAGACGGACGGCAGGTCGAGCGGGCTATCGGACTGCGTGTCACCCTCGCTGATCTGCGCATGCGTCGGCGCGGCCTTCTCCACCGGCAGGGATTCGCCTGTCAGGATGGCCTGGCTGATGAACAGGTCTTTCGCACTGAACAGGCGCAGGTCCGCCGGCACCATGTCGCCGGCCGCCAGATGCACGATATCGCCCGCTACCAGCTCGCCGACCGGCACTTCCAGACGCTCGCTATGCCCATCCGAAGCACGGCGCGTTACCGTCGCGGTGTTGCGCACCATCGCCTTCAGATTTTCGGCTGCCTTCGAGGAACGGTATTCCTGCGAAAAGCTCAGCAGCACGCTGATACCTACCATCACCGCAATGATGATCGGGCCGGTGAGATCGTCGCCGTCGGTAAACAACTGCACACCGGCCAACACCAGCAGCACGACAATGAAGGGGTTCTTGAACGCACGCAGCAGTTGCCGCGACCAGTGCGGCGGCTTCTCGTGGGACACCTCGTTGATGCCGTCGCGCTCCAGGCGCTCGGCGATCTGCTCTTCATCCAGACCGGCCGCACTGGTATCGAGTACGGCGAACAGGGCCTCGTTGTCACGGAACGCCTCGACAGCCACGGCGACGCGCGCCGGGGCGGTCGACCCGCCCTTACCTGCCGTCTTGCCCGCGACGGCCTGGGAGGAATGTTTGAACATGACACATTTCCGGTATGTCGTTGATATGGGCGAATCAGCGAGATACGCGGGAGAACCCGCAGCTAACGCTCAACGCCTGCGCTGATGGCTTAGGCAGCCTGCGCCCGCCGCTGGCGACGGGCGCACTACTTCGTCAATGACTAGGTACCAGATTCAGATGACGAGGCGCTTGCGGAGGTACATGTTCATGCCAGCGAGCGACCAGCAGGCCACGCTTGGGGTCGGCCTTCCAGTGCATGTCGATGACGGCCGATGGGGTCGTGGTCGGCATGTTCAGCGGCGCGGGAACCGTGACGGTAAACGTACGGCGCGCGTTCGCACGGCGGCCGGCCAGGGAAAACCGACCTGCGGTGCGCAGACGAAAGAAATCGCGAAGGAGCTTCATAGCCCGTCTCCTCGTAGTGGCGCCTGTGGCGCCCGAAGGAGTCGGGCCGGACTTCCCTAGTCGAGGAAAGCGCCGGCCGACCGCTGGCGGTCGCCGCAGACGATCAGCTTGTTATGCAATGCCGGCACCCGATGCTCGCGGATGTCGACGTTGCGACTAGGGTAAATGTCCATATGCCTTGGTTAGTAAGGACTAAAGTGCTACCGGGCGTAAACACGCGACGGCAGCGCGGCTATTCTGACGCTGGGATGCGAAGCTGTCAAGCCATGGCTGGGGCTAACCGACCAGGACCGCCGGCTCGAACAGATAGTGGTCCACCAGCAGGAACGCAAACAGCGCCATCAGATACACGATGGAGTAGTTGAATACCTTCATCGCAAAGAACTCGTCGGGCGGGTTGAGCAGGCGCACGGCGTAGTAGAGAAAACCCGCGCCCAGCACCACGGCCCCACCCAGGTAGACCAGGCCGCTGTGGCCGGTCAGCGTCGGCAGCAGCGTCACCAGCACCAGCAGGATGGTGTAGAAGAATACGTGCCAGCGCGTGTAGGTCACGCCATGCGTCACGGGCAGCATGGGCACCTGCGCCCGTGCGTAGTCGTCGCGACGGAAGATCGCCAGCGCCCAGAAATGCGGCGGCGTCCACACGAAGATGATCAGGCACAGCTGCAGCGCAAACGGATGCAGCGAACCGGTCACCGCCGTCCAGCCCAACACCGGCGGAATCGCGCCGGCCAAGCCGCCGATCACGATGTTCTGCGGCGTGGCGCGCTTGAGGTAGGCGGTGTAGATCACGGCATAGCCGATCAAGCCGCCAAACGTCAGCAGTGCGGTCAGCGGATTGACCAGTAATACCAGCACCAGCATCGAGAGCACGCCCAGCGCCAAGGCGAAAGTCAGTACCTGCGTCGGCGCCAGATGCCCGGTCGCCAGCGGCCGATGCGCGGTGCGCGCCATCAGCTTGTCGATCCGTTGATCGATCAGATGATTGAACGCCGCAGCCGACGCCGATGCCAACCAGATGCCCAGGGTGCCCCATACCAGTGCACGCCACGGCGGCATGCCCGGCACGGCGAGAAACATGCCGATGACCGCGCAAAACACCAGCAGCGCGACGACGCGCGGCTTGGTCAATTGCAGATATTCACCGAACTTGCCGCTCATCAGCGTGCGCCCAGACTGAGAAAGATCGAGTCGTCATGCCGCTGCTGTGTCCGTGCCAGCGTGGCCAGGAGTACGAACAGCAGCAACGCGGCGACACCATTGTGCAACGTGGCTACCGGCAACGGTAAACCGAAATGGACATTGCTGATACCCAGCAGCACCTGGGTCACCAGCACCACGGCGATCGCCAGCCCGAGCCCGCGCAGGCCCCGGCGCGACACCTTGTGCGCGAGAAATGCGAGATAGCAGAACACGATCAGCGCACCGATGCGATGGGCGATCTGGATGGCGCTACGTGCCGCCATGTCCAGCACGCCGCCTTCGTAATTCACCCCAATGCCACGCCAGAGCACGAAACCTTCCTTGAAATCGGTCGGCGGTGCCCACTGGCCCAGACAGGTCGGAAAATCGGTGCCACAGGCCAGTGCGGCATAGTTCGCCGAGGTCCAGCCGCCCAAAGCAATCTGTCCAATCAGCAGCACGATGCCGATCACGACCAGCTTGCGCAGCGCTGCATAACTGTCGTCGCGCGCGCCCACACCGGCGTAGCGCAGCGCGGCATAGGCGAGCAAGGCGAACGTCGTGATGCCGCCCAGCAGATGCCCCATGACGACGATCGGCTTGAGCAGCAAGGTAACCGTCCACATGCCGAGCATCGCCTGGAAAATGATCACCGCCAGCGCAAGCACGCTGATGCGCCAGGCACCCGGCCTGCGCAGACCGATCGCGGCAATCAAGGGCAGCCCGATGGCAAACGCCGACAACACGGACGACCAGACATGCTCGCCGCGAATATACAGCACCGTGCCGACCACAGCGAAGAGCGCACCAGCGATCACCGCCATGCGCGCCCAACGCGTACGCCAGCTGGCGATCAACGCAATGCTCAGCACCAGCACGCCGAGCGAGCCGGCGAGAAAACGATGCACCTGCTCGCGCCACGCCTTGTGCGTTTCAAAAGGGCGATCCGGAAAGGCCTGGTTCGCCTGCGCAATCTCGTGCTGGTGCTCGGGCCATGCCACCTGGCCATAGCAAGTCGGCCAATCCGGGCAGGACAGCCCCGCGTTGGACAGGCGCACGAATGCACCGAACATCACTACGCCAAACGCGAAGACCGCGGCCAGCAACGCCAGACCGCGCAGGATTTTCACGGAGCGGCTGGACATCAGCGAATCACCTTCTGCAGGTCCTTGCGCAAACCGGTCGGATCGAAACCGGCGGGATACAGCGACAGCGCCGTGCCATTGGACTCGACCAGCAACGCGCTCACGCTATCGGGCGTGCTCGGACGAAATGCGGCGAGCTTGTCCTCGGCATCGCTGCCGAGCTGCCAGTAGTGCTGCATGGCGACAGCCGCTTCACCTGCAGGCGGCGTGCCGATATACAGAAGCCGCAGACGATCGGCGTTTTGATTGAGCGTGATGCGCGCGGCGGCCATCTTGGTCAATGTATCCACACACTGCGCGGCACAACCGGGACCGGCCAGCGCGATAAGCGTGAGCTTCGGCTCGCTCGCGCGCCAGGCCCACTCGCCACCCTGGCTCAATGCGACGCGCAAATGCTCGTCGGCAAAGTTGCGCTGCGGCGTGATCGCCACGCCGTTGGCCTTGCCCTCGGGCTGCCAACCGGAAAAGGTCAGTACGCCGGCAGCCAGGATCGGCGCCATGAAAATGCCGACGATCAGCAACAGTTTCAGGCGACTGGCACGCAGGTTCGGCGGCGTCTGTCCCGAGGCGGAGGGTTGATTCATGCGTTGTCCGAAGGCTTGGGTTTGCGGCGACGATGCAGGACGATAAACATCACCACCGCCACGACCGCGAAAGTGAACCACTGAAAAGCGTAGGCGCGATGCCGCGCGGGCGGCATCGATGAAAAGTCGAGCGTGTGTTCGCGCACATAGATCGACGCAGGATCGGCATCGAGCGCGAGCACACGCGGATAGAGCGACTGACCCAGGTCCTGTTGAACCTGCTTGAGGTCCAGGAAAATCGTGGTCTTGGGCCAGTGCGTCTGCGCAGCCAGCGCGTTACCACCCATTTCGAAACCTACCCCGGGCGCCGGCTGATAGAGACCTTGCAGGGTCAGTTCACCCGAAGGCAGCGGCGGGAACTGCGGTGCCTGGTCGGTACCATTGCCCGGCAGAAACCCCTGGTCCACCAGCAGCAGCGACGACGCATCACGCACCTGGAAGGGCGCATAGACCTCTACCCCGCCACGCTGATCGTGCTTGGGGTTGTCGAGCAGATAGACGCGATCGACCAGATAATGGCCCTGCACTCGCACCCGCGGATAAGCATCCAGCGGCGGTGTGGCGGCCACGGCGGCAAAGTCGCTCAGCGACGCCTGCGCCGATGCGGCATACCGCCGCAGAAGTTCGTCCTTTTCGTCGGCGCGATGCAGCTGCCATACGCCAAGGCGCAGAAAAACAAGACATCCGGCCACGGTCAGCAGCACGGCCCACCAACGCGGACGACGCCACAAGTTCACGCGATCCCACCGGGCGTGAAGGCTATACTCGCGATGTCAACATCGTTCGGAACAATCACGTGGAAACCGTCTACAAAGTTGCGCTGGTGGTCGTGTTGTTAGTGGTTCTGTTCAATCTCGGCCAGGCGCTGTTTTTCATGATGACCGACAAGGACGGCAGCAAGCGGACCGTCTGGGCGCTGACGCGCCGCATCGGCCTGTCCATCGTGCTGATCTTGATGGTCGTTTTCGGCATCTGGATGGGCTGGCTCCATCCACATGACGTGGGGCAGTGATTGTAACGGTTGGGCGTCGGATACGCCTGAGGCGCGACAATTGGCACGCCAGACGCAGCCATATCGGAACAACAAAAAAACCCGCCTTCCGGCGGGTTTTTTGTGCACCGCAAAAGCGGATTAAAGAATGTAGACGAACATAAACAGGCCCAGCCACACCACGTCAACGAAGTGCCAGTACCACGCCACGGCCTCGAAGCCGAACTGGTGCTCCTTGTTGAAGTGGCCCTTGAGCACGCGCAGCCAGATCACCGCCAGCATGATCGTGCCCAAGGTCACGTGCAGGCCGTGGAAGCCGGTGAGCATGAAGAAGGTCGAACCGTAGACGCCGCTGTGCAGGGTCAGGTTGAGCTCCTTATAGGCCTCCATGTACTCGTGCGCCTGGAAGTTCAGGAACGTGGCGCCAAGCAGCACGGTCAGGCCCAGGAACAGCAGGATGCGACCACGGTGGCCCGAATTGAGCGCGTGGTGAGCAATGGTGATCGTCACGCTGGAGGTCAGCAGGATCAGCGTATTGAGCAACGGCAGGCCCCACGGGCCAATGGTCGAGAAACGACCGCCGACACCTGCCGGACCGCCACCGCCGCCCGCACCCCAGGCAGCGGAGTAGTTGCTCCACAGGAACTGGTGGGTCAGCACGCCATGGCCTTCGCCGCCCAGCCACGGCACCGAGATTGCGCGGGCATAGAACAGCGCGCCGAAGAAGGCGCCGAAGAACATCACTTCGGAGAAGATGAACCACATCATGCCCATGCGGAACGAGCGGTCCACCTGGTTGTTGTAGCTACCGGCGAGCGACTCGCGGATCACCGAGCGGAACCAGCCGAAGAACATCAGCAGGATGCCGATGACGCCGACGGTCAGCACCGTCCGGCCGAAGCCGGCTTCGCCGGGCGGCGCGTTCAGCCAATGCGCAGCGCCGAACACGGTCACGAACATCACGATCGCGGCCACGAAGGGCCAGTAACTCTTGGCCGGTACGAAATAAGCGTCTTGCTGCTGACCCATGGTGTAACCCCGTGGATATCTCTTAGGTTGCTTGTCACCCCGGTAACACACCGTGGCGAGGAACTGCTATCCGATTCGATGCCGCGCATCGTTTCGGGATACTGCCTGCGAAACCGGTCTTACTTGAACTTCACCATCTGCAGGATCGACAACAGGAAAATCGCGATCGCAATCACTGCAACAATCAGGGCGGTGCGCTTGGCACCTCTGCGACGCGCTTCTTCCATCGGATCTTTGCCTGTTTCCAAGTTATCCAACACCGATTTCAACGCTGCGACCGCCATGGCCGCAGCGTGTATAGCCGATCAATCGTCAAGGTGACCGTGTGCCAGCTCGGAGTCGTGCACGATCGGTGGCACGTCGAAGGTGTGATACGGGGCCGGCGACGGCACCGTCCACTCCAGGCCCTTGGCGCCTTCCCATACGCGGTCGGTGGCCTTCTTCTTGGAGAACCACACCGCATGGACCAGCACGCCCAGGAAGATCAACTGCGAGGCGCCGAACAGGAAGCCGCCGATCGAGCTGATCATATTGAAGTTGGCGAACGCGACGTTGTAATCCGGGATACGGCGCGGCATGCCGGCCAGACCCAGGAAGTGCTGTGGGAAGAACAGCACGTTGACCCAGATCACCGAGTTCCAGAAATGGATCTTGCCCCAGGTTTCCGAGTACATGTGGCCGGTCCACTTGGGCAGCCAGTAGTACGCGCCAGCAATGATCGCGAAGATCGCACCGGTCACCAGCACGTAGTGGAAGTGCGCCACCACGAAGTAGGTGTCGTGGTACTGGAAGTCGGCCGGAGCCAGCGCCAGCATCAGGCCGGAGAAGCCGCCGATGGTGAACAGGATCACGAAGGCGATCGCGAACAGCATCGGCGTTTCGAAGGTCATCGAGCCGCCCCACATGGTGCTGACCCAGTTGAACACCTTCACGCCGGTGGGCACAGCGATCAGCATCGTGGCGTACATGAAGAAGATTTCGCCGCCCAGCGGCAGACCCACCGCGAACATGTGGTGCGCCCACACGATGAACGACAGGAAGGCGATCGAGGCAATCGCGAACACCATCGCCTTGTAGCCGAAGATCGGCTTGCGCGCGAAGGTGGGGATGATCTCCGAGACCAGGCCGAAGGCCGGCAGGATCATGATGTAGACCTCGGGGTGACCGAAGAACCAGAAGATGTGCTGGAACAAGACCGGGTCACCGCCGCCGGCGGCATTGAAGAAGTTGGTGCCGAAGTACTTGTCGGTCAGCAGCATCGTCACCGCACCGGCGAGCACCGGCATCACGGCGATCAGCAGGAAGGCGGTGATCAGCCAGCTCCACACGAACACCGGCATCTTGAGCAGATCCATGCCAGGCGCGCGCATGTTGAGGATGGTAGCGATGATGTTGATCGCGCCCATGATCGAGCTGATACCCATCAAGTGCACCGCGAACACCACGTAGGCGATCGACGAACCCTGCAGCGACAGCGGCGGGTACATCGTCCAGCCGCCGGCAGGACCGCCGCCGGGCATGAACAAGGTGGACAGCAGCAGCGTGAAGGCGAACGGCAGGATCCAGAACGACAGGTTGTTCATGCGCGGCAACGCCATGTCCGGCGCACCGACCATCAGCGGGATCATCCAGTTGCCGAGGCCGACGAAGGCCGGCATGACCGCGCCGAAGATCATGACCAGCGCATGCATCGTGGTCATTTCGTTGAAGAAATACGGCTGCACCAGCTGCATGCCCGGCTTGAACAGCTCCGCGCGGATCACCATCGCGAAGCTGCCGCCGATGAAGAACATCAGCAGCGAGAACACCAGGTACAGGGTGCCGATGTCCTTGTGGTTGGTGGACATGCACCAGCGCACGAAGAAGTTCTTCGGTGCGCCGTGATGATCGTCGTGGTGGTCGTGGGTGGCTTCGTGCGCCATGGCCTTGCACCTCTACCTAATACGAATCGAATCTGATGATGGAAGCGAGCGCGCTAGCGCTTAGCCCTGGGAATTGCCGGTGACGGGAGCGACCTGCGCGGTCTTCGGCGCGGGGGCCGTCGACGCTGCAGCGGGCGCAGCCGGAGCGGCAGGCGGGGCCGGCGGTGTGGCGGCGGCCTGCTTCTGCGCCAGCCACTGCTCGAACTCCGCCTTCGGTAGCGCCTTGACCACGATCGGCATGAAGCCATGGTCCTGGCCGCACAGCTCGGCGCACTGGCCGCGGTACACGCCAGGCTCCTTGATGTTGGTCCAGGCCGCGTTGACGATGCCCGGGATCGCGTCCATCTTCCAACCCAGCGCCGGCACCCACCAGGAGTGGATCACGTCGCCGGCGGTAATCACGAAGCGGATCTTGGTGCCCACCGGGACCACCAGCGGTTCGTCCACGTTGAGCAGGTAGGTGTTCTCGTCGCCCACCTTGACCGCATTCGGGTCCATGCCCGAGCGCAGCTGGCGGGTCTCGTCGCTCTCGCGATCGAGCTTGGACATGAAGCCGACCTTGTCGATCGACTTGCCCATGTAATCGATGTAGTCGTAGCGCCACTTCCACTGATAGCCGGTGACCTTGACGGTCATCTGCGAGCCGGTGGTGTCGGCGAAGGTCTTCAGACCGTTGGTCGCCAGGTAGGCAAGCACGATCAGGATGATCACCGGGACCGTGGTCCAGACGATTTCGAGCGTGGTGTTGTGCGACCACTTCTCGGCCACCGCGCCGCGCGACTTGCGGAAGCGGAACATGGCGATGAACATCGCGCCGAAAACAAGGATGCCGATAACGACGCAGACGCCGAGCGCGACGTTATTGAGGAAGTAGGGCTCGCCGGACCACTCCGAGGAACCGGGGGTCATGTTGAGCTGGCCGGGTTTCGGGTTGGCCTGGGCGATGCCGCAGAACACTGCCAGGGCGAGGGTCGCCCATGCCGTTACCGTTCGCTTGAAAACCCCAGGCCTGATGCCGCCAGATGTCATGTACTTGCACCTTTGTTGAACCTACCTGCGCGACTGGCCGTGGATATCCGCCAGCAGCACCATGAGTTTCTTCGACAGCTCGATGCGTTCCTCATCCGCCAGGAAAGCCCCGATTTCCAGCGCTCGTCCATGCGACGTCAGCAGCAGACGATGCCCTCCCCGACTTGCCTTCAACTGCACGCGCACCCAATACGGCTGGAAACGCATACCGCGCCGGCCTGGCAGCGACTGCACCTCCAGCGACGTTTCGTCGAGGGTGATGCGCTCGCTACGGTCACCGGCTCGCCAGGCTACGCCCAGCGCGAATGCCACCGCGGAGGACTCCAGCAGAGCGAATAACGGAGCAAAGACGTTCCCCTGCCACGCACCCAACCCGGCCGTCGTCAACGCCAGCGCCGCCAATACCCCGATCAAGCGACGCAGGTCGCGACGGCTGAGTGCACGATTTGGCTTGAGCCACATCGTTACGCACGGCAGGCCGGCGGTAGCTGGTCGAAGCACGATCATGGGGATCCGGCGTGCCTGGAACATTCGGATGATAGGCCGCGGCGGGGGGTAGGGGCAAGAATGACGCACAGGCTTGACATATGGAGCGTGCACTGGTGCGCGATGGCGAAAGTATTTGCTGGGTGTGATGTTGGCTTGAAGGGACGCGGAATGAGTTGGAAGCGCGTCTCCGGGGATTGCGGAAACTTCCCTATTCGTCATCCCGGCGCAGGCCGGGACCCAGTGACTTTGTGGTTGATTGTCGCCAGAGCGTTCAAGCCTGAGCTCTATCGCGAAATCGGAACCCGGAGCCACTGGGTCCCGGCCTGCGCCGGGATGACGACGTAAGAACCGGGGCAATTGGAGGCGTCTATATGCCCCATACGGATGCGTTCCCCCCCGCCCCACCCCTACAATTCACCCTTTCCCCCACCCAGCCGTACCGTGACCCAGCCCATCCTCAGCCCCGAACTCCCGCCCGGCGCCAGCGCCGCTCGTGCCCGCATCACCGCGGCATGGCTCCGCGACGAAACCGAAGCGGTCAACGATCTGCTGGCGCAGGCCTCGCTGCCGCCCGCCGAGCGCGAGAAGGTGATCGATCTCGCCGCCGATCTGGTGACGCGCGTACGTGCACGCGCCAAGGATCAGAGCGCGGTGGAATCGTTCATGCGCCAGTACGACCTTTCCAGCGAGGAAGGCGTGCTGTTGATGTGCGTGGCCGAAGCGCTGCTGCGCATTCCGGACAAGGCAACCGCCGACAAGCTGATCCGCGACAAGCTCGGCGATGCCAACTGGAAGAAGCACCTGGGCCAGAGTGAGTCGGTCTTCGTCAACGCCTCGACCTGGGGCCTGATGCTCACCGGCAAGCTGGTCAATCTGGCCGAGGAAACCCGCCACGACTTCGCCAGCGCATTGCGCCGTCTGGTCGGCCGCGCCGGCGAGCCGGCGATCCGCCTGGCGGTGCGTCAGGCGATGCGCATCATGGGCCACCAGTTCGTGATGGGCCGCACCATCGACGAAGCGCTGGACCGCTGCGCCAAGAAGGAATACGCGATGTATCGCTATTCCTACGACATGCTCGGCGAATCGGCGCTCACCAGCGAAACCGCCGAGCGTTATCAGCAGGATTACCGCAACGCGATTGCCGCAATCGGTTCGCGCGGCCCGTTCGCCAATCACACGGACGCGCCGTCGATCTCGGTGAAGCTCTCCGCGCTGCATCCGCGCTACGAGGTCGCCAACCGCGAACATGCGCGCCGCGACCTCATCGCCAAGTTGCTGGAACTGTCGCAGCTGGCGATGAAGCAAGGCATCGCGCTATCGGTCGACGCCGAAGAAGCCGACCGCCTCGAACTGTCGCTGGACATCATCGGCGACGTGTTCGCACACCCGTCGCTGCAAGGCTGGAACGGCCTGGGCATCGTCGTGCAGGCCTACGGCAAGCGCACGCCGTTCGTGATCGACTGGCTGGTCGAGACCGCGCGCCAGGCCAACCGCCGCTGGTACGTGCGCCTGGTCAAGGGTGCGTATTGGGACGCCGAGGTCAAGCGCGCGCAGGAAAACGGCCTGGCCGGTTACCCGGTCTATACGCGCAAGCCCAATACCGACGTGTCGTATCTGGCCTGCGCGCATCGTCTGTTCAATGCCGGCGCGGAGCTGATCTACCCGCAGTTCGCCACGCACAACGCGCACACCATCGCCGCGGTCCATCACATCGCACAGGGCCGTCCCTACGAATACCAGCGCCTGCACGGCATGGGTACGGACCTCTACGCCGAAGTGATCGGCGCGCAGAACTTGAACGTGCCGTGCCGTGTGTATGCGCCGGTAGGCAGCCATGAAGACCTGCTGCCGTACCTCGTGCGCCGCCTGCTGGAAAATGGCGCCAACACCAGCTTCGTCAACCGCGTCGTGGACGAAAGCGTGCCGGTACGCGAACTGGTGGCCGATCCGTGCGAGACCGTACGCGCTTTCGCCTCCATTCCCCACCCGCGCATCCCGCTGCCGGTCAATCTGTATGGTGACCATTCTGCGCTTGCGCAGAATGCAAATTTTGTAACCAGGAAGAATTCCATGGGCATGAACTTCGCAAACGACAACGAACTGAAGGCCCTGGCCGACGCGGTCAACGCCGCCTGCCCGCCCGGCACCACCGGCCGCTGGAATGCCACCCCGCTGGTTCCCGGCGCGCAAGTCGGTGCGGCCACGGTCGAGGTGACCAACCCGGCCGATCGTCGCCAGCGTGTGGGTAGCTACGTCAGCGCCGACGCCGCCACGGTCGACAAGGCGCTCGCCAACGCGGTTGCCGCACAGCCCGCCTGGGATCGCATGCCGGCCGCCAGCCGTGCGGCGATCCTGGAGCACGCCGCCGATCAGCTCGAAGCGCGCCGCGGCGAATTCATCGCCCTGTGCGTGCGCGAAGCGGGCAAGAGCCTGCCCGACGCCATCGCCGAAATCCGCGAAGCGGCCGACTTCCTGCGCTACTACGCCACGATGGCACGCCGCCTGTTCGGTCACCCGGAGCAGTTGCCTGGCCCGACGGGCGAAAGCAATCAGTTGTTCTTGAACGGCCGCGGCGTGTTCGTCTGCATCAGCCCGTGGAATTTCCCTCTGGCGATTTTCCTGGGCCAGGTGTCGGCCGCGCTCGCTGCCGGCAACGCCGTGATAGCCAAACCGGCCGAACAGACCAGCCTGATCGGCTTTGTCGCGGTGCAGTTGTTGCACGACGCAGGCGTTCCGGCTGACGTGCTGCAGTACCTGCCAGGCGATGGCGCCGTCGTCGGCGCCGCACTGACCAAAGACCCGCGCGTTGCCGGCGTCGCCTTCACCGGCTCGACCGAAACCGCCTGGGCGATCAATCGCGCCCTGGCCGCACGCAATGCACCGATCGCCGCGCTGATCGCCGAAACCGGCGGCCAGAACGCGATGATCGCCGACTCCTCCGCACTGCCGGAACAGATCGTCAAGGACGTGATTTCCTCCGCTTTCCAGTCCGCCGGCCAGCGTTGCTCGGCCGCGCGCGTGCTGTTCGTGCAGGAAGACATCGCCGACAAGGTCAGCGCGATGCTAGCGGGCGCCATGGCCGAACTGAAGGTCGGCGATCCGGGGCAGCTGTCGACCGACGTCGGCCCGGTGATCGACGAGGACGCGAAGAAGATTCTGGTCGACCATGCTGCACGCATGGACAAAGAGGCCAAGAAGATCGGCGAAGTGCAGCTCGACGCGACGAATACCGGCAACGGCACGTTCTTCGCACCGCGCGCCTATGAAATTCCGTCGCTGGCTACGCTGACCCGCGAAGTGTTCGGGCCGGTGCTTCACGTGATCCGCTGGAAGGGCGACGAGCTGGACAAGGTGGTCGCGCAGATCAACGCCACCGGCTACGGCCTGACGCTGGGCATTCACAGCCGCATCGACGACACCATCGAATACATCCAGAGCCGCGCACGCGTAGGCAACTGCTACGTCAATCGCAACCAGATCGGCGCGGTGGTCGGTGTGCAACCGTTCGGTGGCGAAGGCCTGTCGGGCACCGGCCCGAAAGCCGGTGGCCCGCACTATCTGCTGCGCTTTGCGGGCGAACGCACCTTGACGATCAACACGACGGCCGCGGGCGGCAATGCGTCGTTGCTGACGATCGGGGAATAAGGGCGGCTGCGATCTCGAAAAACCCTTTCCTGCTCGTCATCCCGGCGCAGGCCGGGATGACGACAGGGAGAACTGAGGCTTTTCTAACGTCCCGCATCAAGGGTGTCACCAGTCATCTAGCCACCCCGACCGGCCAGGACTAAAGTGGCCGCCATCGAAACGAACCGCGAGGCCGGTCATGGTCGGTTTCCTGATGTGGCTGTTATTGCTGGTGTTCTGCTGGCCGCTGGCGCTGCTTGCGCTGGTGCTCTATCCAATCGTGTGGTTGTTGCTGCTGCCGTTTCGACTGATCGGCATCACAGTCGATGCAGTGTTCTCGCTACTCAAGGCCGTGTTGTTTCTGCCTGCTCGCATCCTCGGCGCTCGGCCAGGGTAAGCCAACCGCCCGAACCATGCTGGCTTGTCATGAGTTCGGGCGGCAACGACAAATACCGTGTCAATTAAGCTGAATGACCTGATCTTCCGGCCTGTAGGTGACCCGCTGCGAAGCGGGCGCATTGAAATCGATACGCAGCACGGGGACTTGATAGCCATGACCATCGAGCTTTCGTTGGAAATTCTGTGCTGCCTCTAGCGGGGGATTCGTACCGCTACTGCTGTGGTTCGGATCATAAAAGAATGCCGCGATCCTCTCTTTCAGGAGCGATTCGTCATCGGTGATCTTCAGTAGAAGCTCGTTCCACACATAGAAGTGGCCTCCGTGACCACGGTCGCCATAAATGCTGTGCTCCAGGAGGGCGTTGTCCCAAGCCAAGGGGCGATCGACATTCCAGGAACACTGCCGCCAATCGTACGGAAGCTGTGGATTCTCTTCGTGGAAAGCGACCCATTGCGCATGCGACAAGATGCCGGCAGCTTCGCATTGGCCCCAGGCAAAATCGACGTTGCGATGTTGTGCTGAGGGCTGAGGGAAGCGCGTCGGCAACGCTTGCTTCGGATGACCACACCCGTAGTGATTCCCCGAGCCACTGGTACTTCCATCAAACGCGAACAGGCACATAAAGCCCTGATCCAGCACAGGCAAGCCTTCCGTGATGCCGTACCAGGGATTGCGCAGGATAAATCCTGCCGGGCGAAGCAACTGCGTTGTATTCAGGTCGCCACGAATCCAGGAATAGGAAGATGCTCCCAACCGGATAGCATCTGGGCCATAGAGCCAGGGAAGGTAGTCTCCGTCGGAGACTGCGCGCACTAGCAATCCGCTGCAGTAATAGTGTCCCCGAGGAGCCAGCGTATCTGGCTCCTGGCAAGAGCTGGTAATCGTGTTGTAGAGGCGATTGACGGTATCGGCCACCAGCTGTGCCGGCTGCGCCTGCTCGGCAGAAACATGCAGCGCCAGACTGGAGAATCCGAATGTGCACAGCATGGAGACGACAATCTTTTTCATAAGATCCCTCTAGATAACATGGCGTCCTTGCCACGCAGGAGTAATTTTACTGCTCGCCGAGACGGTAACTATCGTCGATTGGCTCGACGATATGTGCGCGACTCTCGATGCCGCGCAGGCATCAGAAGAAAACTGACCGCCGCCCCATGCTCAGGCTGCGGTCGGCCAAGGCCTATTTGGATACTACGGGCAGGCTGATAAAGCTCGCCGTACCCGGCGTATGCCATACACGCTGCGTCGCCTTCTGATAATCGCCCGCCTTGGCGTCGAAGATATTCGGCACGAACGTCTGCGGATTGCGATCGTAAAGCGGGAACAGCGTCGACTGCACCTGCACCATGATGCGATGGCCCGGCTGGAACACATGGTTCGTGGTCGGCAACCCGAAGGTATAGAGCAGCGGCTGGTTCGACTCGATCGCCTGCGGATGCTCGAAACTGGTGCGATAACGGCCGCGGAAAATATCCAGCGAGATTGGCAACTCGTAACCGCCCATGCCCGGATCCGAAGCAACCGTATCGGGATAGACGTCGATCAGCTTCACCACCCAGTCGCTGTCCGTGCCGCTGGTGGACGCGTACATATTGACCACCGGCGCACCACCGATATGCAACGGCTCGGTCAACGGCTGGCTGACATAGGTAAGGACGTCTGGACGTCCATCCACGAAGCGCTGATCGTTGAGCAGCCAGCGCGTCCACGCGTCATGGTCGGCAAAGTGCACAGGCCGCGGCTGATACGGCACCGGCTTGGCCGGATCGGATACGTATTCGTCGTACTTGGCCGCGGCAGCGTCCGGTGCCTGGAAAGCCAGCTTGCCGTCGGCCTCTAGATATAGCGGTTGCGGCTTGCTGGCGCAGCCCTTGTCGCAGCTGAGCGGCCAGGACTTATAACGATCCCAGTGGTTTTCGCCGGTGTTGTAGATCAATACCGGCGGCGTATTGGCCTTCGGTGCGCCATCGACGAGGTATTGATCGAAGAATGGCTTGAGCACATCGCGGCGGAACTGCAGCGCGGTGTCGCCGTCCCACTTCATCGGCCCAAGCGAGGTGCCGTCGTAGTTCACCTGGCTGTGGCGCCAGGGGCCCATCACCAGGTAATTCTTGTCGTTGTTCTTGTCTTTAGGCTCGACCTGATCGTAGCTATGGATCGCGCCCCACATGTCTTCCTGGTCCCACAGGCCTTGAAGCCACATCGTGGGCACGGTCAGCGGCTGCTGACCCATGATCTTGTCGAGCGCCTGGCCCTGCCAGAAGCCATCGTAGGCCGGATGCTCTTCGAGCTTGCGCCAGAACGGCAGCTGGTCGAGACCTGCCGCGCGCGCGTAGTCACCGGCCGAGCCTGCTTCGAGGAAATTGGTGTAGTCGTCGTAGCCGGCACGCGGGATGCCCTCGCCCTTACCCTTCTGCGCCGTCTGGCCGAGGATGTAGTCGAAGTTGGTCTGTCGATACGCGCCGTAGTGGAACCAGTCGTCGCCCATCCAGCCATCGACCATCGGGCTTTCGGGTGCGGCCACCTTCAGCGCCGGGTGCGGATGGATCAACGCCATCACAACAGTGAAGCCTTCGTACGACGAGCCGAGCATGCCGACCTTGCCATTCGATTCGGGCGTGTTCTTCACCAGCCAGTCGATGGTGTCGTAGGCGTCGGTGGAGTGATCGACTTCGCTGCTGTTGAGCGGCCCACGCAGCGGGCGCGTCATCACGTACTCGCCTTCGGAGCCGTATTTGCCGCGCACGTCCTGGAACACACGGATATAGCCGCCCTTGACGAATACCTCGTCGCCCTGCGGCAACTCGTTGATCATCTTCGGCGATTCCAGGCGCATGGCGCGGCCGCTGGCGTTGTAGGGCGTGCGCGTCAGCAGGATCGGCGCATGCTTGGCGCCCTTGGGAATCACGATCACGGTGTGCAGCTTCACGCCATCGCGCATCGGGATCATCACCTCGCGCTTGACGTAGTCGAGGCTTTCCGTGGGGGCGGTGAACTTGGCCGGGATGTCGGGCGTCAGCGGCGCGGTCTGGGCACCGGCCATGCCGGCGCTCAGGGCGGCGGCGAGTACGGCAAGGGAAAGCATGTGACGTGCGGTGGTCATGCAACCTCCTGAGGGCCACCCAGGGGAGGTAGCCGTGACGAAATGCAGTAGCGCCATGGCGCGAGCTGTCGACTGTAAGCGAGGCTGGGCGCCGGTCCTACCATGACTTCTTGCCTAGTCGGTCGATCGATTTGATTTTTGTGGGCATTCGTCCAAGGATGACCGGACAACCCTCCAGCGAGCGACCTGCGGCCCGTGCAAGCCATCGATACCCTGACACCCTGCCCCTGCGGCAATCCCGATGGCTACACACGTTGCTGCCAGCTCCTGCATCAGGGCGCGGTGGCTGCCAGCGCTGAGGCGCTCATGCGTTCGCGTTACAGCGCTTATGTGCTGAAACTGGAGGACTATCTGCTTGCCACCTGGCATGCGAGCACGCGCCCGGCACACCTGAAGCTGGCCACGCAGCAACCCCCGCCTACCTGGCTGGGCCTGAATGTGAAACGCCATGAAAACCATGGTGACCACGCCATCGTCGAATTCGTGGCGCGCCTGCGCTACGGCGGCGGCAGCGCGCAGCGCATGCACGAGATCAGCCGCTTCGTGCGCGAGGACGGGCGCTGGTTTTATATCGACGGCGAGATCAAGAGCTGATTCTAGAACCCATCTACGCCTGCCTCGTGCAGCTGTTTCGCAAGTGATTGCACCTGGGGATGTTCAAAGAACGCTTTCAGCTTGCGCGCACGTGCCGGCCCCACGCCCGGGTGCTGTTGCCACGCCTGCTCCGTCATCGCGGCACCGGCTTTCCAGTCCGACAAACCGATAGCACCGGCTGGCGGCATGCCTAGCGAACGTAGCCATGTCGCGAAATCACGCTGCTTCGCCTGTTTGAATGCAGCAGACCATGCAGAGGCACGCGTGGGGCCAACCCCAGAGACTGCCCGCAACTGCGAGGGCGTCAAGCTGATCCAATCGAGCACGCCGCGGATGAGTCCGGCGTCGATCAACATCCGCCAGTTGTGCTCGCCCATCCCATCGATCATCAGACCCTTCTTGCCGCTCAACCACACCAGACGCGCGAGAAACTGTTTCTCGCAACCTGGCATCGGCTCCCAGCAAGCCAGCGCATCGTCGGGCCGCGATGGCGGCATGGACACATCGACGCGTTGAGGTGCACGCAATACGACACCGTCGAAACGCGGAATCGTCAGGCCGGCCAGCGCCACCGCTACCTGATCGCCTGGCCGGACATCGAGAGCTTTCCAGCGCGATAACGAACCCAGCAGCACGCGTCGCACGGTGCGATCGCCCAGAGCAATCGGTTCGAGCTGTAGCACCGCATCCATGCGACCGCTGCGGCCGTGCCGAAAATCCACGCCAGTGACCGTGGCCACCACCTTGGCCGGCGGATACTTCCATGCGGCAGCCCATGCTGGCGGCGTAGCCGCCCATGTCGATGCCGGTGGGCGGCGCCCTTGGCGTATGACGATGCCATCGGTCGAAAAAGGCAGCTCCGTGCGGTACCAATGCTCTCGCCATCTCGCCACGTCCTGTGGGGCATGCACGCGTTGAGTCAGGGCGACGCTATCGCCAAACCCCATGGCTACAAGGCCATCCAGGCGTGCCTGCATATCGTCCGGGCCGTCAGGCCAGTCCCAGACGAACAGTCCGATCCGGGCAGCCGTATCCGAGTCCAGTGCTTCGCGCGCCAGCGCACCGGCCACTTTGGATCGCGCCCCAACGCCGCCCTTGTCCGCCTGCCTGTGCCCAGGGAACCGCCATATCAGTTCACCCTGCAATACGACACGGGCGGGAGCCTGCCGCAGGCGCGTAGGCACAGTTGGCATGCGTCGAATCTGCTGCGTCCAATCGCTGCCGTGCACACCGTCGCCGCGACTCGTCGCCGACTGCAGCTCGCCATCGATATAAAGCAAGGTCAGCGCAACGCCATCGGCTTTCGGCTGGACCCATAGGTCGTCTTTGTCACGCACTCGCATCCATTCGGCGACAGCATCGACATCCGCCAGCTTGCCCAGCCCCGTTTGCGCGACCGCCGCGCGTATGGCTCCGGCGTTACCCCTTTGCTCGGACTTGCTCGCCAAGCCGGGAAAACACGCACGCAGTGACTCATACCGCTGCAGCAGCTGATCATAGATATCGTCATCGACCGGAGAACGCCCCCCGGCGCGGTACACGCGATTCCATTCGTTCAGTTGCTTGCGCCATGCATCGAGCTCCGGCTTGGCTTGCTCTGCTGTCTTGTCGGGACAAGCGGCGTGTGCCAACGTCAGAGACAGGAACAAGAACAACCCCATTGCACTGCGAAGCATCGTCTTCCCCTGGCCATAGCTCGGCCTAGCAGGATGCGGATCCTATGCAGCGGATACAGCAGGGCTCATCTCGATCGATTGTAGGGACCGATCAACGATCTCCAGAGGCGAGGCCGAAGCGCAACTTCGTTTCGCCGTCATGGCGGGCATTGGGGCCAAAACGGCGTTCGACAATGACGCCTTCGCCCGCATGGGAAATCGCCACGATCGTGCTGGCTCGCGTTCCGTACAGCTCGCCACGGATGAAGGCCGCCGACAACCAGCGCTCACGATCGAGACCCACACCGGTATCGGGCAGATCGTCATCTGGGGCGACTTGCTCATCGGCCAGCGCGTCAAACAGTTCGGAGAAATCGTCCGCATGCTCGGCCTGCAACCAGGCATTCAAGCGACGCATCAGCTGACGGGTCTTCGGCCAAGGCGTATTGAAATCCGCATTGGACAGACCGTGCACACCATGGTCGATCGCCTGCTTGCGGGGCTCGGGACGATTGCCCAGATAGAACGCACTGCGCGTATCGAAAGTCAGCAGATTGAAAGGTCGATAAGCCGCAGCCTCGTTGACCAACTGCGATGCATGCGCGGTTGCATCGGCCGTACCGCTCAGATAATCCAGTGCAAGCAGCCCACGCGAACGACCAAGTTGCGGATCTCGTGGATCGCGCACGTTGGTGACAACACTGCAGCGGCCGTCGTCGGTGACGCCCAGCCACGTACCTCCGGCCTCCAGGTCGCGTCCCCCGATGATTGGCTTGTCCTGCCAACGTGCCAGTTCAGCACTGGGGCGTGCATGAAACTCATCGCGATTACCGGCCAGCACCAGCCGCCAGTGCGGATGGGCGTTCCAGGCGAATGCAATCAGGCACATCGTGACTTCCTCAACGCAGCGCCACGCGTTTACGTACCGCCTCGGCCCAGCGTGCGGCGACACGTGGCGACGTCATGCAGGCGGCTTCGTCGGTTACGGTCGTAACGGCGCGCTCCAGCAACTGGATATCGGCTTCGTGCTGGCGCGCCACGTGCGGGTCTTCGAAAAAGATCGCACGCTGACATCGACGCTCCAGCACCAGATCGGCGATCTGTGCATCGCCACCCAAAGGGCCGCTCTGATAACGATCGGCCCAGGGCTTGTCCGCAGGCCAACCCAGGCGCCACGCCATCTCATTGAGGCGATGCCCGGTCGTACCCGTGGCAACACGGCGCTTGAATCGCGACAGCACATCGAAATGCGCCGCCGCGTAGGCGAGCATCTGTTCTTTCATGGCATCGTGCGCGATCAGCGCGAGCGTGTGGTTTTCCAACGCATACAAATCATCTGCGCCGTGGTCAGGCGTCAGATTCGCATGAATGCGCTCGACTTCGATCCAGTCACGCGCGGACGCCACCGTCGAAATAAACGGCTTGTGATGGATGACGCATTGGCGCTTGAGTGCGATCGCTTCCGGAAAGATCGACGACGGATCGACCGGATCGATCAGGTAGATGGCGCCGTCGAGTACCCGTTCGGATTCGGGCAAACCGACGACCTCGGCCACCAGTTTCATGAGGCCGCCTTCGCGGCCGTTCGGATAACGCCGTAGGCCAGCGTAGTCGTCGAAACGGTCGTCGGCCACAATGGCATCGTAGGTGCGGCCGACGGCGCATAGCGTGAGATCGAGCTCACTGATGCCTTTGCCGCAGGCATGCAGCCAACGGAACAAGGCCGCATCAGGCTGGCTGTGGTGCAGTTGATTGGCGGCAAGCCCTACCCGCATGTCGGCCCCTGGACCTTTCGATAGTGGATAGTGTACCTGCGTGCTTTTGACAGATGTGAACTACAGAAGCAGCTTAGGAAATATCGAAAATCCGCCAACACCAGTAGTCGCGCGATGCAAACTTAACGCCACAGCGCCCGGCTCCGTTCTCGATGTGCTGGAAACGCTAACAGACTCCTCCCCATACCGTCCTTTGATAACTCCTCACCTGATGGCATTACTCGCTTCGCTGTCATTCCTGGAGACGGTGGTAGAAAACCGGCTATCAGGGCGTCACGTAGGTGATCGCCACTTATCTCTGTAAAGGAAAACCTACAGTTCGAAAATTCCTCCGCGCGTCGCAAGGTCAAATAGATGATTAGACTACTTTAAGTTAGAACCAATCTTTAAATAAAAGTTTATGATCCAACAAATCGAAATTATCTGCCGTTGAAAATTAAAAATCCAATAAATACATTATTAAATAAAGATTAGGAGGTGGTCAGGCAAAAAACTAGTCCGCAAAATTATTATTATCTCGACTCAGACATCGAAGGACGTTGACATGAAGATACTGAAAGTAGTGGCCGCCGCGTCTTTGGCATTTTCGCTTATTTCCGGCGAAGCCATGGCCAATTGTGTAAGCTGCGTAGCTCCAGGAGGTCCGGACAACACTACTGTCTGGTCTTTGATTCTGGTTGGCTGCGGCTTATGTGGGTTACAGCCTGATCACGCTGGAACTCCCAGAGTGGGCGCCATACCATTCGACGCAAACGATCCAGGAAAGGGATTGGTCCAGGCCGGCGGATCAACCTCTGTCATGCCTGTATTTAAGCTGCAGGACAACGGCACCAGTTACACCATAACAATGTCGTCCGCTTTCGAGGATTCAACTAGCAAGCAGTCATTCGGACTCTTTACAACTGAGACTGTGGACAAGCAAACGGCTGCGGTTCTGAGCATAAGCGAGCAGTTAGACGTCTATAGCTCGGCGGATAAACTGCTCGGCGAATATACTACGACTGATAATAACCCGAACATGTACTCGCTTAGCCCTTCGACTTATCAATTTGTCTACTCAAACGGCTCGATCATCACACTTCAACAGAACTTCGACCCCACCAACCCCTTGGCCGGCACTCAACCCATTGAGCCACAATCCATATACCCAGGCGAATACACTAGTCCAAATCTACAGATAAAGATGTTCATTCCACCATCGATTTGATGCTACTTGAGCCGAGATTTTACGGAGTGGCTCACTTCTTCATCGCTTCGCCAACGCAAGAACTAGATGGCGTTTTGTATTTTTGCCCGCGTCATCTCAGTTTTCTATAAAGCGCCCTGTCTTCATCGTCATTTCAGCAAGGCCTGGATGACGATGAAGAAGGTTTTTTAGGCTCCTTGGCGCTCTTGTAAAAGATTGCCCGATCTTCAGACCAACAACATCCGGGCAATAGAGCCAGCCGCTTCACGCCCGTCATAGACCGCGCGCACCACCAGATCAGCACCACGCACATTGTCGCCACCCGCAAAGATACGCGCATGACTGGTCTGTAGCGGCAACGCACCATCTACGCCTGTCGCAATGCGCCCCGAGGCTTCCAATTCCACCCCATGCGAACGCAGCCAGTCGGGCGGGCTCGGCAGAAAGCCGAAGGCCTGGATCACCACATCGGCATCGATCTCGTGCTCGCTGCCCGCGATGTTCTGTGGACGCTGTCGGCCATCGCCCGTGTCGACCAGCTCGGTCTCCACCACGCGGACCGCACGCACCCGGCCTTGATCGTCGCCAAGAATTTCCAGCGGCTGACGATGGAACAGGAATTCCACGCCCTCTTCGCGGCTATAGCCCACTTCGCGGGCGGAGCCGGGCATGTTCGCCTCGTCACGGCGGTAGACGCAGGTCACCGACTTGGCGCCCAGGCGAATGGCGGTGCGATTGCAGTCCATACCGGTATCGCCGCCGCCGAGCACGACTACGCGCTTGCCATGAAAATCGAAGGCATGCGCGACCGGATCGTCACGCATCAGGCGTTCGGTATTGCCGATCAGGAACGGCAACGCATCGTGCACGCCATGCAGTTGACGGCCCGGCAGCTGCGCATCGACATAGGTGTAGGCACCGGTACCTACGAACACGGCATCGTAATCGTCGAGCAGCTGACCGAACTCGATATCGCGACCGATCTCGTGACCGAGCAGGAAACGCACACCCATGCCTTCAAGCACGTCGCGACGCGTACGCACAATGTCCTTGTCGAGCTTGAACGGCGGAATGCCGAAGGTCAGCAGGCCGCCGATTTCACGTTGACGATCGTAGACATCCGCTGCGATACCGGCACGGCGCAAACGATCCGCGCAGGCCAACCCGGCCGGACCGGCGCCGATGATCGCTACGCGCTTGCCGGTCTCGCGCACGCGCGAAAGGTCCGGCCGCCAGCCTTGACGCAAGGCCTCATCGGTCACCCAGCGTTCGATGCTGCCGATGGTGACCGAGCCGAACGCCGTCTGCTCCAGCGTACAGGCGCCTTCGCACAGACGATCCTGGGGACAGACGCGCCCGCAGATTTCCGGCAAGGGATTGGTCTCGTGCATCAGCGTCGCGGCCTCGAGAATACGGCCGTCCTGTACCAGCTTGAGCCAATTGGGAATGTAGTTATGGACCGGACAGGCGTGTTCGCAATACGGATTGCCGCAATCGATACAGCGCCCGGCCTGGCCGGAAGCCTGCGGCAGGGCGAACTCGCCGGCGATTTCGCCGTAGCCCATGACGCGTACCTGCACGGGAACGGTGCGCGGCGTTTGTCGCGGGAGGTCGAGGAACTGGAAGGCTTTGTCGGTCATGAGGGGCGCGAAAGGAGTGAGTGAATAGGAGTGAGGAGTTAGAGAAAGCGGGCGATCAGCGTTTTCGCAAAGAAGCCGGCTTTTTCGCTCTCACTCTCTCCTTACTCCTCTCCACTATCTTCTGCTTCATCATGCGGCGCTCCTCAGCTCTTCTGCCAACGCCGACAGGCTCGCCGCCTTCGGCTTGACCAGCCAGAACTTGTACTGCAAGCCGCGGAAGTCGCGCAGGATCTGTCGACCCCAATCACTACCGGTCAACGCGACATGACGCTCGACCAGGCCGCGCAGGTGTTGCATGTAATGCTCCATGCCTTCGGGCGAGATACGCAGGATGTCGACCAGCTCGTGGTTGTAGCAGTCGACAAAGTCGCGCTGCAAATCGAGCACGTACGCAAAACCACCGGTCATGCCCGCGCCGAAGTTCAGGCCCACCTTGCCCAGCACGGCGACTACGCCGCCGGTCATGTATTCGCAGCAGTGGTCGCCGGCGCCTTCCACCACGGCCAGCGCGCCGGAGTTGCGTACGGCAAAACGCTCACCGGCGCGGCCGGCGGCGAACAGCTCGCCGTCGGTGGCGCCATACAGGCAGGTGTTGCCGATGATGGCGGCGTCCTGGCTGGCAAACGGCGAATCGAGCGGCGGGCGAACCACGATGCGGCCACCGGCCATGCCCTTGCCGACGCCGTCGTTCGCTTCGCCGGTGAGATCGATATGCACGCCGCCGGCATTCCAGGCACCGAGGCTTTGCCCGGCCGCGCCGTTCAACCTCAGGATGATGGGCGACTCGTCCATGCCGTGGTCGCCATGCACTCGCGCGATCTCACCGGAGAGGCGCGCACCGATGGCGCGGTCGGTATTGACGATGTCGTAGGCGAATTCGCCGCCCGTACCCGCCGCCACGATGGCGGCGGTATCCGTCGCAATACGCGTGGCCAGCGCTGCTTCGTCGCGCATCGGATTGCGCGCCAAGGTACAGGCAAAGTCGACGTTCGAACCCAGGCTGTCGCCATCAATCAGCGGGCGCAGGTCCAGCTTGTGCTGCACCGGCGTGGCGCCTTCGAGCTGTTCAAGCAGGTCGCTGCGGCCGATCACTTCGGCCAGCGAGCGCACGCCAAGCCGCGCCAGATGCGCGCGCACGTCTTCGGCGACAAAACGGAAATAGTTCATCACCATTTCCGGCAGGCCGATAAAGTGCTCCTTGCGCAGCACCGCATGCTGTGTCGCTACACCGGTCGCGCAATTGTTGAGATGGCAGATGCGCAGATATTTGCAGCCCAATGCGACCATCGGACCGGTGCCGAAACCAAAACTCTCCGCACCGAGCATCGCCGCTTTGATCACATCCAGGCCGGTCTTCAGACCACCGTCGGTCTGCAGGCGCACGCGCCCGCGCAGGTCGTTACGTCGCAATGTCTGCTGCGTCTCGGCCAGACCCAGTTCCCACGGTGTGCCTGCATACTTGATCGAGGTCAGCGGGCTGGCACCGGTGCCGCCGTCGTGACCGCTGACGGTGATCAAATCCGCACCAGCCTTCACCACACCAGCAGCGACCGTACCGACGCCGGCATGGCTTACCAGCTTGACCGACACCAGCGCCTGAGGATTGACCTCCTTGAGGTCATGGATCAACTCGGCGAGATCTTCGATGGAATAGATATCGTGATGCGGCGGCGGCGAGATCAGGCCGATGCCGGGCTTGGCGTAACGCAGGCGCGCAATCGTCGCGTCGACCTTGTGGCCCGGCAGCTGACCGCCCTCGCCCGGCTTGGCGCCCTGGGCGATCTTGATCTGCAACACTTCCGCATTGACCAGATACGCCGGCGTCACGCCAAAGCGACCCGAGGCGACCTGCTTGATCTTGGACATCTTCTCGGTGCCGTAGCGCACCGGGTCTTCGCCGCCTTCGCCGGAATTGCTGCGCGCACCCAGGCGATTCATCGCGATCGCCAGAGCTTCGTGCGCTTCGGGTGACAACGCGCCCAGCGACATGCCGGCGGAGTCGAAGCGACGCAGAATGTCGTCTACCGGTTCGACCTCGGTCAACGGCACCGCGCTCGACGCGGCCCTTGGCGCCAGCAGATCGCGCAGCGCCGACGGCGGCCGGTGATCGACAAAATCCGCATAGGCGCGATAGTCGACCGCATTGCCCGTACGCACCGCCTTTTGCAGCGCGGCGATCACATCCGGGTTGTACATGTGGTACTCGCCGCCGTGCACGTACTTGTAGAGGCCACCGGCGCGCAGCGGCAGCGCCTCGTTCCAGGCCTCGGCAGCCAGCAGACGCTGATCGTGTTCCAGCTCGGCGAAACCCGCGCCACCGATACGCGAAGGCGTTCCGGGGAAACACAGCTCCACCACTTCCGGCGCCAGGCCGACGATCTCGAACAGCTGGGCGCCGCGATAACCGGCGACCGTCGAGATGCCCATCTTGGACAGGATCTTCAACAAGCCCTTGCGCACACCGCGGCGATAACTACGGCCGATTTCCATACGGTCGTTGGCAATATGTCCTTCACGACCTAGCTCGAACAGACTCTGATAGGCCAACCAGGGATAAATCGCCGTCGCGCCGAAGCCGATCAAACAGGCGAACTGATGCGGGTCACGCGGCGTCGCCGTCTCGACCAGGATATTGCATTGGCAGCGCAAGCCTTGATCGATCAGGTGCGCGTGCACCGCGCCGACCGCAAGCAGCGAATGAATCGGCAGCAGACCGCGCTCGGGATAGCGGTCGCTGAGGAAGACCAGCGAGCAACCACCGCGCACGGCTTCGGCGGTCTCTTCGCACAAGCGACGCAGCGCCGCTTCCAGGCCTTGCTCCGGCGCATACATCAGATCGAAGCGCGGCGTGCTGACGAATTGCGGCATCGCCAGCAGCTGGCGCAATTTGCGTTGGGAGAGAATCGGCGAGTTGATCAGGATCTGCCTGGCGTTTTCCGCCTGCAGGTCGAAGACGTTGCCTTCGGGCCCGATCTGCGTCACCAGCGACATCACCAGCTTTTCGCGCAACGGGTCGATCGGCGGATTGGTGACCTGTGCGAACGCCTGGCGGAAACGATCGAACAACGGCCGCACCTGGCGCGACATCGCGGCGATCGGCGTGTCGTCGCCCATCGAACCGGTCGCCTCCATCTCCAGCTCGACCAGGGCCTTCAGCACTGTCTCGCGCTCCTCGCGCGACAGGCCGTAGAGCTTCTGATAACAGCGCAGCTGCTCGGCCGGCAACGGCTCGGCAGCCAGCGATGGATCGATCAGGTCCGATTCCAGATAGCTGACACCCGCACGCAACCAGTCGCGGAACGGCGCACGACGACGATTGATATCGTCGATGTCGGCGTCGCGCAGCAGGCGCTTGTTGGCGAAATCGACCGCGATCATTTCGCCGGGGGCAAGCCGGCCCTTGGCGATCACGCGCGACGAGGGTACGTCCCACAATCCAGCTTCGGATGCCACGATCAGATGATTGTCGTCCGACAAGGCCCAGCGCGCCGGGCGCAGGCCGTTGCGATCCAGCGTGCACGCGGCGTAGTGGCCGTCGCACATCACCAGGCCCGCGGGGCCGTCCCACGGTTCGCTATGCAGCGCGTAGTACTCGTAGAAACCGGCCAGATCTTCGTCGATGCCTTCGCGCGCGGCAAATGCCGGCGGCACCAGCATGCGCATCGCCGCGAGCAGGTCCATGCCACCGGCGAGCAGCACTTCCAGCGCGTTATCCAGGCTTTCCGAATCCGAACCGGTCTGGCGTACCAGCGGACCAATGTCCGACAGGTCAAGCAGAGGCGAGCGCAGGATCGACTCGCGCGACTGCATCCAGCGGCGATTGGCGCGGATCGTATTGATCTCGCCGTTATGCGCCAGCATGCGAAACGGCTGCGCCAACCGCCATTGCGGTGTGGTGTTGGTGGAGAAACGCTGATGGAACACCACCGCATCCGATACCAGCGCCGGATGCGAGAGATCTGCAAACACATCGCGCAGGCGACCGGGCGCAGCCATGGCCTTGTAGCCGATGACCTGAGCGGACAGCGTGACCACATAGAAGTGCGGATCGTCGCTCAGGGCCGTCTCGGCGCGCCGACGTGCGCGAAATAAGGCACGCTCGAACGTCGCGTCGTCGCTGCCTTCGGCCGCATGCACGAAAATCTGTCGCACGCGCGGACGCGCCGACGCGGCCAAGGGGCCACACGCCAGCGGATCGACTGCCACATCGCGCCAGCCGGCAACACGCAGGCCTTCTTCGCGCAGGCGCGCTTCGAGCAATTGCGCGGCAGCGTCACCGCCCTCAGGGTCCAGAAATACCAGACCCGCAGCGAAGCGCTCTTCGAGCGCCAGACCGGCTTCAGCCGCCAGCGCCGACAGCCAAGGCTGCGGTCGATGAATCAGGACGCCGCAGCCATCGCCGCTGACGCCATCGGCGTTGACGCCGCCACGATGGGAAAGTTTGGCGAGAGCGACAAAGGCCATATCGACGAGTTTTTTGCTGGCGCGCCCATCGATCTGGGCGACCAGTCCAAAACCACAGCTATCGTGTTCGAAGGCTGCGTCGTACAGCGTGTTGCCTGGCTCTGCCATCTAAGCCTCCCCGGCTCGTGCATTTGCTGGGCGCAGAAGGCCTCGGTGCGAAAAGCACCGAAGCCCCATGCGAGTATGGCTCCGACTACACCACACTTGCTGCGTCGCGTCAAAGTCGGGTCGTTTAGGCCTCTGGACGTCCAAACGTTTTGGCAACGAAATTTTTCTTTCCCTGTCCTGTGGACAAAAAAAAGCGCGCCGGTTGCCCGACGCGCCTTAATGGTTTCACTTGAGACTATCGCCGAGCGAACTCGGCGACAGGCACCAATTACAGCTTGACCTTCACACCGACGTTGTAGAAGCGACCGATGATGCCGGCCAGATCGTAGGTCGGGTTGTAGTTGTTGGCCGCGTAGTTGGCCGGATCGATCGGGGCCTTGCGGTCGAACAGGTTCTGTACCGAACCGGTGATCGAGATGTGATCAGTGATGTCGTAGCTGCCGGTCAGGTCAAAGTAGGTGAACGAACCAATGCGGCCACTCAGCGGGAGATCGCTCAGCAGATCGAAACCACTCTGATCCTGCGCATAGTTGGCCAGACCACTGACGTAGTACATGGTCAACGTACCGGTCAGCTTGTCCCAGATCACTGTATTGGCGAAGGACCCGCGCGTGCGCGGCGTGCCGGCACCCGAGGACAAGGCATACGGACCGTGCGTGCCGACGAACTGCTGGCGCGTGCCATCGGGAAGAGTCAGCGCCCAGTTGAAGATCTGGGTGCCGCTCAGCTCACTGATGTAATGCCAGTTGTTGCCGAAGTCGAAATGTGCCTGGATATCAAGGTCGAGACCGGTGGTCTTGAGCGAGTTGGCGTTGATGTACTCGCCAATCACTTCAGCCGGACGCGCCAGCAAACCCGGGTTCGCCGGATCGGGCTTATCGCCGATAACCGTGACGCCCGGAATCGTCTGACCCTGATAGTAGGCCGCCAACGCCGAGCCCACATCGGGCGAGGTGATGACGTTCTTCTTCTCGATGTTGTAGTAGTCAAGCGAAGCATTCAGCCAGCTGGTCGGCTGCAACACCACGCCAAGCGTGAAGTTGGTGGCCTTTTCCGGCTTGATGTTCGGATTGGCATTGGTCTGCAGAGCCAGCGAGTAAGGGTTGGTGACGTAAGCACTGCCACCGTATGCCGCCGCTACCGACTTCGGCACCTGGTACGTGGTGAAGCCCTGGCTCGAGCTCGAACCGTTCTCAGCGAACGACGGAGCACGCAGGCCCTTCGAGTAGGTGCCGCGCAGCGCAAACCAATCCACCGGCTTCCACTTCATGCCGATCTTCGGCGTAAAACCGTTACCGATATCGGTGTAATGGTCGTAGCGACCCGAAACGTCGACTTCCAACGTCTGGAACAGCGGCGCGTCGAATTCGACATAAGCACCCGTCACATTACGCGTACCTTGGGTCTGAGCATTGCCCAGGCCCAGGAACTCGAAGTTCGGGTTAAGCGTCGGGTCGTCCTGTGCCTCATGGCGTGCCTGCAGGCCGGCAGCAAAGCCGATCGGGCCGCCATCGAGCTGACCGAAGGTACGGTTGACACCGATATCCAACGAATCGAGATCCGAAGTGGAGGTCTTCGAGTACCCCGGGGCAATCGATTTACGCACTGCCTCGGTATTGAGCGACGGATTGACGAAGTTGTAGCTACCGGTGTTGATCGCGGTGAGCAGACTCTGGTAGTTGATCAAACCAAACTGGTCGGTGTTCAGCCAGGTGTGATTGATTACGGTGGTGACGTCATAGCCCCAGTCACCCAGGGAGCCATTTACGTTGCCAACGAGGCGGACGTTGTGGTTGTCGTAGTTGTTACCGACCGGAATGTCGCCAAACGCATAATTCAGCAGAGCGTACTGGCCGGCCGCAGCGAACGGATTGTTCGGATTCAACTGGCCGTTGGTGAGTGTCGGTGGCAGCGCGATGTTGTTGGTGTTGTTCGGCGTGCTGACTTCAACCTGCGAAGGGTTGGCACCCGGCGCATTCGTCTTGGTCTCGAAATAGCTGGCCGACAGGTAAGCGCGCGTGGTGTCGTTGAGCTTGACAGTAAAGCGGCCATAAATGCCGCCCTGCTCCATCGCATACGTCGCCTGGCCGTACTGATTGGCCTGATCCTGCAGGCAGTAGTTGCCCACGGCCGGGTCGCTGGCAGCGACGGTATTGCTGGCGCAGGCACGCAGCGGCTGCGATAGCGCACCCGGAATGGCTTGACCCGAGGTCAGGTCGCCCGGCGTGCCGAGCGTAGCCGGCGTCACCGAGCCGACGGTGGAACCTTGGAAGTTCGCCGGATTGCCGATGCGGTTATCCGGGCCACCAATACGACTGGTGTCGGACGTGTTGAACGGGAAACCGCGATCACGCAGATAGATCGGATTGTCCTTCTGGTACTGGATGGCGACATAGGCGTTGTGGCCGTCCTTATCCAGATCACCGCCACCGAACAACAGCGTGGCCTTACGGGTCAGGCCGCCGCCGTGCTGCGAGGTACCGACGTCGAAGGTGCCTTCGGCGCCCTTGAAGCTAGGCTTCAGGATGACGTTGACCACGCCGGCGATTGCATCGGCGCCGTACAGCGACGAGGCGCCGTCCTTCAGCACTTCGATGCGCTCGACGGCAGCAAGCGGAATGGTGTTCAGGTCGACGAAGCTGCGCTGACCGTCATCGGACACGGCGTAACTGGCGTTGCGATGACCGTCGATCAGCACCAGGGTCGAGTTCACGGTCAGGCCGCGCAGGGCGACGCCCGACGAACCGGCCGCGAAGCCGGCAGCAAACGCGTTCGGGATCGAGCCGCTGTTGTCGGCCGAGATCGAGCGAACGACGTCGGCGAGGGTGGTCAGGCCGCTGCGCTGAATCTGCTGCGCGGTCAGCACGGTCACCGGAGAGGGCGTTTCCACGTCGATGCGCGGAACGGCCGAGCCGGTCACCGTAATGGTCTGCAACTGCTTGGCCGACTGCTGATCAGCGTTGTCGGAGGTCTGTGCAGACTGTGCGAATGCGGTGCTGGCCACGGGGGCTAGTAAAAGCCCAGCCAGCGCCAAGGCGAGCTTGTTGCGCTTCATGGAAATGTCCTCTCTTTATTTGTAGAGCGATCTGCTCGCCCCTGGGGGCTTGTCCGGCTCTTAATGGGGATTAAGAACAGCTAAACGCCGGACAAGTGCAGCCTGAGTCTTCCACTTTAATGCTCAGCTCACAAGTCCATTACTTTCGACCTAAGTAGCTGATGGGCGTAATTAAATTCGAATTCACAAAACCTTCGCGCAACATCTCTCGACGATCGATGTAAAGGTTTGCGCGCACTTGCACCATGAATGACCAAAGTCGCAATGCAGTGTGGAATTAATCACGTGCTAACAGTCAATTGGATCGTTCCAATAATCGCACCGTTTCGCGGCAAAGCATCATTTTTGCCTTGCCCAATTCGTAATTACTTACGATTTATTTGTTGACGCTGCGACGCAACAGTCCTGAACAGATCGTTAGGAGCTGTTTGCTCGGGGTTGAACTCGCCTTTCGGGACGGCTTTCTCTTAACCCCAAGGCAACATTCAGCGCTCAAAGTTCGAGCTGTGCGCCCAACATGAAGCCTCGACTCGGGCCCGGTTCATAGAAGCGCCCATTGCTTTCGTTGACGATCACCGAGCCCGCATAGCGATGGTTGAGCAGGTTGTCGACCCGTGCGCTCAGATGCAGCTTCGAACTGCCCACCGGCAGGCCGTAGCCCACGTCCGCCCCCAGCAGCATGTAGCCCGGCGCCTGGCCGCTATTGATGTCATCGACGGTGACGCTCCCTACGCCTGTCACTTCCGCGCCATAGGTCCACCCCATGTCACCGCCACGCTCGACGCGCAGCGAGCCGTAGTTTTCCGGCACGCCAGGGATACGCGCGCCGGCGCGCACCGGCGTATTGGGTATTGTGCAGCCGCTGGTGACGCAGGTCATGAAAGGTGTGCGGAACGTCGCCTGCACATGCGTCATGCCAAGCATCATGCGCCAGCCTTTGCCCAGGTCACCGTGCAGCGAAAGCTCCTCGCCCTGGCGCCGGCTGCGGCCAATGTTCTGATAGCTGGAGCGACCCCCGACGTTGCGTACCACCGCCAACTCATTGCGGGAATCGGCGCGGAAAACCGCGGCCTCCAGAGCAAGGCCCTGGGTCGCCTGCCACTTCATGCCCAGCTCACTGTTGCGGCTTTTCGAGGGCTGCAGATTGAAGGCAAGGCCGGAGCCGCCGTCGGCGCGATAGCCCAGTTCGTTGAAGGTCGGGGTTTCGAAGCCGCGGCCGAAACTGGCGTAGACGCGCAGGTTATCTGCAGGCCGGAACTCCACGCCGCCCACCGGCGTAGTGGCGGTGTAGCGCGCGCTGCCGCTGTCGTCCGGATTGGTGGGCGTGATAAAGCGGTCCTGCGAGATGAAGTGCACCACGCTATGACGCAAGCCCAGCAGCAACGACCAGCGTTCGGCGATCTGCCAATACACCTGAGCGTATTGATCCAGGTTCCATACCTTATCGTCTTCGTTGCGGCGCAGTGCCCCAGTGACGCCCAGGATATTGCCGACAAAATTGTTGAAACCCTGGCGATGCTGATCCTGCGCGTCGTAATTGACGCCGAGCACGAACTCCAACGGGCGCCCTGCCAGCTCGCCGCGATGTGTCCAGCGCGTATCGACACCGCCGTAGTTGCCGGAAAGATCGACCACGCCACCGGCGCTCAGTGGGTTGATCTGCGCCGACTGAGGAATCGACAGCACCTGCTGCACATCGCGGTTGCCGTAGTAGCCCATGGCACGCAGCTGATCGTTTTCGCCCAGCGACTGCTCGTAGATGGCGCCGCCCTGTACCTGATGGACGCTCTTGCGCGTGTTGAACTGGTACGCCGATGCAATGGCCTGGCGCGGATCGGCCTCGAACTGCGCCTTGGTCAGGCCGAGCGGATCCTGCGCACTGGGCAACGACACCGTATTGACCACTAAGGTGAGCTTGCGCCCCGCGCCCAGATCGAAGCCCAGCTTGGCATTGCCCGATTCGCGCTCGGCCTTGCTGTGGTCGCGGTAGCCGTTGGTCTGGAAGTGCGACACGGCCACGTTGTAGTTCATCGGCCCGTCGATGCCACGGGTCGAGGCGCCAACGCGATAGGTATCGTTGCTGCCCCCGAATACGCCGAACCGGGTCTGCGCCGGATCGGTGCCGTCCGCGCTCCACATCTGCACCACGCCACCGGACGAATTGCCGTAGAGCGCCGAAAACGGCCCGCGCAGCACGTCGACGCGATCGGCCGAGTCCATGCTGAAATGCGAGACCTGCCCCTGACCGTCAGGCATGGTGCCGGGAATGCCATCGGAATAAACCCGCACGCCACGCACGCCAAAGGTGGAACGCGCACCAAAGCCGCGGATCGAGATCTGTTCGTCCTGCGCATAATTCTGCCGGTCACGCGCCAGCACACCGGGCACCCCGACCAGTGCTTCGGACAGATTCACGCCGGGTTTGCCGGCATGACCGGGGGAGACGTCGATCTCGCTGATCGACGCGGGTACATCGAACGGCGGAATTCCCAGGCGTATCGCATTGACCTGCACGGCCGGCAGGGTCGAGGTGGTCACCGGGTCGTCGGCATGCGCATTACCCGCCAACAAGGCGAGCATCCAGGCCGAACTGGCCAGACACGGGATGCCCAGGCCGATGCGTCGACTCATCCTGCACTGTCCTTAGGGGAGTGGGTCGCCCGATGTTACCCCCCGAATACCCGGACGTCTCCCCGCTTGGGTCACGGCTCGGAGATAATCCCCCCATGCGCGACCTTGCCCGTTCGATCTTTCGACTTCTCTCGCCGCTTGCCATCGTGGCGAGCCTCGTCATCGTGACGCCAGCTTTTGCCGCACAGGAAAAGAGCAAGAGCGAACAGGCGGACGCGCAGAAAAAACTTGCGGATATCCGCGCCAAGATGGAGGCGCTGGCCAAGGAACAAGCAGACACCGCATCCAAGCGCGACAGTGCCAATGCCGAATTGGCCAAGCGTGCCAATGCGGTGGCAAGCGCTGCCCGTGCTGTGCGCGAAACCGATCAGGCGCTGGCCGATAAGCAGAAACAACTCGACCAGCTCGAACAGCAACGCGCCGAACTGAAAAAGAACCTGGACAACCAGAAGGCCGCGATCGCCGACCTGCTGCGTGCCACTTATACGTTGGGCCGTGGCTCGGACATGCGCCTGCTGCTGGGCGACCAGGACATCGCGCGGATCGCGCAAGCGCTGGTCTATTCGCAGTATTTCCAGGAGGACCGGCTCCAGCGCGTGCAGACCTTGATGGGCGACCTGGCCAAGCTGCAGGATCTGGAGGCCTCGATCCAGACCGAGCAGCAGGCATTGAAGGACACCCGTTCGCAACGCGAACAGCAAGCCAAACAATTGCAGCAGCAACGCAGCGAACAGCAAAAACTGGTCGCGCAGACCGATGCGCAATACAAGGACCAGGCGCAAAAGCTCGCGGCGCTCAAGCAGAACGAACAGTCGCTCAACGATCTGGTCGCCAAGCTGCAAAAGGCCATCGACGATGCCGCGCGCGAAGCCGAGCGGGCCGCACGCGCCAACCCGATCGCGCCGACACCTTCAGGCAAGGGCACGGCCAACATACGCGGAAACTTGCCGTGGCCGGCCAGCGGCGTGGTCAACACCTACGGTAACGGCGTGCTGATCAAGGCCAATGGCGGCAGCGAAGTGCGCGCCGTCGCGCGCGGTCGCGTCATATACGCGGCCTTTCTACGCGGCTACGGCATGCTGCTGATCCTCAACCATGGCGGCGGCATCATGAGCATGTATGGCAACAATGAGACCTTGCTCCGCGGCGTCGGCGATGAGGTCGATGCCGGCCAGGCCGTGGGCACGGCCTCCGCGCCCACCGGCGTGAACACCGGCGTCTATTTCGAGCTGAGGCAGAACAACAAGCCAGTCGACCCGCGCAGCTGGCTGAGCCGGCAGCGCTGATAGACTCGTGATTCGGGTGAATTTCGGCGGCATCATGCGGTCTTTCATCTCACCCCGGGAGCGTATGCTCCTTATTCGGCACCCTTTGTAACCTGGAGTCATCCATGCGGTTTCCTCCCAAAAGCCTGCTTGCCCTGCTGCTCGCGGCGCCCGTGCTCCACGCACAGACCGCCCCCGCCGACAGCGACGGCCCGGCCAAGGCTGCGACAACCGCCGTACCCGATCGCATCGACGTCGACGACGTGCGCATGTTCAGCCGCGTCTACGAAATCGTGCGCCAGGCCTATGTGGAAAAAGTCGATAACAAGACCCTGATGAAAGCGGCCATCAGCGGCATGCTCACCGGCCTGGATCCGCACAGCGAATACCTGGACAAGGACGGCCTGGCCGAGCTGAGCGAAGACACCACCGGCCAGTACAGCGGCTTAGGGATCGAAGTACTGCAGGTCGACGGCACGCTGCGCATCGTCGCACCGATCGACGATACGCCGGCGGCCCGTGCCGGCATCAAGCCGGGCGACATCATCGTCAAGATCGACGGCAAAGTGGTCGATTCGGAAAACATCGACGACATGTTCAAGAAGCTGCGCGGCGATCCCGGCAGCAAGGTCGTGCTGACCATTCTTCACGAGAAATCCGATAAGCCCATCGACGTGCCGCTGACGCGCGAAAAGATTTCCGTCGCGAGCGTAAAGGTCAAGCAGTTGGAGCCCGGCTACGCCTATATCCGCATCAGCCAGTTCCAGGACGACACTGCGCCCGACCTCGAAAAGAAGCTTGGCGAACTGATCAAGAAGAACGGCGCACAAAAAGGCGCGGTACTCGATCTGCGCTCGAACCCGGGCGGCCTGCTCACCGCCGCCGTCGGTGTCAGCGATGATTTCCTCGATTCGGGCACCATCGTCACCACGCGTGGCCGCCTGCAGGATTCCAACCTCAACTTCACCGCGCATCCGGGCGACCTGATCAACGGCGCGCCGATGGTGGTGCTGGTCGACAACGGCACGGCATCGGCCGCCGAAATCGTCTCCGGCGCACTGAAGGACAACCACCGCGCGCTGATCATCGGACGTCGCACGTTCGGCAAGGGCGTGGTGCAGACCGTGCTGCCGCTCGATGCCGATCATGCCGTCAAGATCACCACTGCGCGCTACTACACCCCGGCCGGCACGTCGATTCAGGCCGAAGGCATCAAGCCGGACATCGCCCTGGCCGATCTGGCGGTCAACAAGGCCGACAGTGCGCCGGTGCTGATCGGTTCCGAAGCCGACCTGCACAATCATCTGGCCAACGAAAACGCCGATGCCAGCAAGGACATCGACAACGACGGCAGCGCCGAGAACGCCAAGCTGGCGACGGAAGACTATGCCCTGTCGCAGGCGTTGAATGTGTTGAAGGGGCTTTCGCTCAGGAATCCTGCGGCTGGGGCTGTGCCGAGCAAGCATTGAGGTCGGATTTTTAGACGCCCCTAACTACTCGTCATCCCGGCGAAGGCCGGGATCCATCCCTCAGTGATCGCTCGTCAGGCAGCCTTTAGCAAGCGGCTACCTTGAGGGATGGATTCCGGCCTGCGCCGGAATGACGATGTAAGAAGAGTTGAGGTAAAACCGTGGATACCACGCTCTTCTCACTCATCTTCACCTGCTCCTACGGAGCCGCCTCTTTCGCCGGCACCAACCACCGCACGGCCAATATCCCAAGCTCGTACAACAGGCACATCGGCACCGCCAGCATGATCATCGAGGCGATGTCCGGCGGCGTGATGAAGGCCGCGATCGCAAACGCACCGACTACCGCGTAGCGGCGCGCACCCTTGAGTTTCTCGATGTTTACCAGGCCGATCGCGGCCAGGATCACTACTGCCACCGGTACTTCAAAGCAGAACCCGAAGGCGAAGAACATCAGCATCACGAAATCGAGGTAGTGCGTGATGTCCGTCATCATCTCCACGCCTGCGGGGGTCACCGCGGTGAGGAAGCGGAACGCGGCGGGCAGGACCAGGAAATAAGCGAACGCGCAGCCGAGATAGAACAGGAACAGCGCCGCCACCAGCAAGGGCCGTGCAAGACGCTTTTCATGCTTGTAGAGACCGGGGCTGACGAACGCCCACAGCTGATACAGGATCATCGGCATGCAGATGAACAGCGCCGTATAAAAGGCCAGCTTCAGCGGCGTCACGAACGGACTGGCGACCTCGGTGGCGATCAGGTGCGCGCCTTGCGGGAGTCGCGCGACCAGGGGCGCGGCCAGCTCCGAATACAGGTGATTGGCGAACGGCACCAACGCCAGCAGCACCAGCAATACGGTCACGACCGCCTTGAGCAGGCGCGAGCGCAGCTCGATCAGGTGCGAGAACAGGCCTTCTTGCAGACCTTCCAGTTCCGGCCCGGGTAGCTCAGGTGCTGCCATGCGGGGAGTCCTTGCCCGGCTCGATGCCGGTATGGGTTTCACTCGGCGTCTCGTGGGTCACCGATGCCACCGGTTCGCTGGCCGGTTTCTCTTCGACAGGTGCCTTGGGCGGAATCTCCGCTCCGATGTCGCGCACCTTCTTCAAGGTGGCATCGAGTTCGGCCTGTGCGGCTTCCGCCTTCGCGGCGGCCTCGCGCGCCTGGCGCTTGATTTCCTCGACCTGCAGCTCGCGCTCGACCTCGGCGCGTACGCTGTCCCAGCCCGCACGCACACGACGCAACAGCGTGCCTGCCGTACGCGCCGCGTGAGGGAGTTTTTCCGGTCCAAGCACGATCAGCGCGACAAGCGCGAGCAGCACCAGCTTGCCGAAGCTGATCTCGATCATAAGACTGCGATCCGCTTTACTTGGTGTCGGACGTGTCGCGTTCGCGCTGGGTCTGCGTGGTCTCGACCGGCGGGTCGGCCTTCAGGCGCTCTTCGGCAGCCTTGGCCTTGGCGGCTTCGTCGCCATCCAGGCCCTTTTTGAAATCGCGTACGGCGCCACCGAGATCCGAACCGATATTGCGCAACTTGCTGGTGCCAAACAGCAGCACGACGACGACCAACAGAATGATGAGATGCCAAATGCTCATGAAAGATGACCTTGGAAAACGGAATCAATCCGGAAAACGTATCGCCCCAGGATGAGGCTGCTGGGGCGCCCGGTCTTTCCGATTCAGCGCTGAGTGTACTCCTCCAGGCGGTCGCGGAAATCGACGACCGGGCCGGGAACGTTGGTTACGCCGCCTTCGAAAATGCGCCTGGGAGTGACACCCGAGCCATAAATGGCCGCATTTGCATCATAGTCGATACGCAGTGCCGAGCCATCCAGCGCCACACCCGCGAACAGGCCGCGCGAGCGCGAGTAGGAGTAGATCTCGGCCTTGAGCTGGCTGTCGGTCGCGGCGGTGGCGGTGCGACCCACCGGACCGGCCGCGGCCGAGGCATCGGCGCCGAGGGTAAATTTGCCGTTGACGATCGAATCCACGCCGCGCTGGGTGCGGAACACGAGGATCACGTCGGTCGAGGACACGCCCGCCTGGAAACCGATGCTGCCGCCGGTCAACGTGACGAAACTGGGGTTGGACCAGGTGCCGTCCGGGCTCTTGACCGAAATCAGGCCTTCACCCCGGCGGCCGCCAAAGATCAGGCCGGCCTTGACCATATCCGGAATGACGGCGATGGCGTGCGCTTCCTTGAGCAGATCGGTAGGAATCGACTTGTCCGGCGCCTCCATGATCTCGCGCATCACGCGCACGGCGTTCTCGGCGCGCTTGAGCGGCGGGTCTTCGGCGTGGACGGCAAGCGCGGGCAACATCAGCAGTACGAGGAACAAGCAGCGGCGCAGCGATGTGAACGACATGGAGGACTCCTTACGTTGAATCGGATCTTTGTCAGCCGACCCGGCGCGCGCTGCGACAACCTTGCCACGCGGCGGACGGGGCGGCTTATGGCAGACTCGTTGCCCTGACTCGATAGTCACGGCGACGCGATGCCTTCAACCAATGACTATACCGGCCTGGCCGGTTATTCCCATGACCGGCCGATGAAGGCTGGCGTACTACTCGTGAACCTTGGCACACCCGAGGCACCTACGGCCAAAGCCGTACGCCCCTATCTCGCTGAGTTTCTTGGCGATCCTCGTGTCATCGAATACCCGCGCTGGCTCTGGAAGCTGATCCTGCACGGCGTCATTCTGCGCATCCGACCGGCACGCTCGGCACACGCGTACGCACGCATCTGGACACCGGAAGGCTCTCCGTTGCGTACCGGCAGCGAGGCCGTGGCCAGAGGTTTGCAGCAGCGATTGGCGGCCTTGCGGCCCGGGCCGGTCGTGGTCGGGCTGGCCATGCGTTATGGCCAACCCTCGGTCGCCGCGCAGATCGAGCGGCTGCAAGGCGAAGGCGTACGTCGCCTGCTGGTGCTGCCGATGTATCCGCAATACTCGGCTACCTCGACCGGATCGGTGCTCGATGCCGTAGCCGACAGCCTGAAAAAACTTCGCTGGCCCCCGGAGTTGCGCATCGTCAACGACTATCACGACGATCCCGCGCATATCGAAGCGCTGGCGCAAAGCATCGAGCAATGGTGGGCGACGAACGGCCGCGGCGAAAAGCTGCTGCTTTCCTTCCATGGCATTCCCGAGCGCTATCTGCAAGCAGGCGACCCCTACTACTGCCAGTGCAAGGCGACGGCACGATTGCTGCGCGAGCGCCTCAAGCTCGATGCCTCACAACTGGTCGTGAGCTTCCAATCGCGCGTGGGGCGCGAGCGCTGGCTGCATCCGTACACCGATGCCACCGTGCGCGAACTGGCGGGTGCCGGCATCAGGAAGCTCGACGTCGTCTGTCCGGGTTTCGCGGTCGACTGCCTGGAAACCCTGGAAGAAATCGCCATGCAGAACCGCGATTTCTTTGTCGAAGCCGGTGGCAGCGAACTGCGCTACATCCCGTGCCTCAACGACAGCGCCGCGCAGATCGACAGCTTGGCGCAGCTGGTGCTCAGGCACACCCAGGGCTGGGATGAGTTTTCTCCAGACTACGATGCGCAGGCGGCAGCACAACGCCAGCAGGCCGCACGCGAGCGGGCCGAGCGTGCACGCGCCGGTTGAACGATCCATCGCCCTGCCGCACCTGACCCTGCGTGCGCAGGTCTGGGGCAGCAATGCCTTGCCAGCGCTGCTGGCCTTGCATGGCTGGCTGGACAACGCCGCCAGTTTCGCCACGCTCGCGCCCTTGCTGGCCGATCGCTGGCAGGTAATCGCACTGGACCTGCCCGGCCACGGCCACAGCGATCATCTGCCCGAAGGCGCGCTCTATCACTACGTCGACTATGTGCGTTGCGTGCTTGGCGCCGTCGATGCGCTAGGCCTCGAACACTACAGCCTGCTGGGGCATTCGATGGGAGCCGGTATCGCTTCGCTGATCGCAGCAGCTGCACCCGCTTCGATCGAGCATCTGGCCCTGATCGAAGGACTGGGCCCGATCGGCGACGATGGCTCGCACACCCTGCAACGCTTCCGCGATGCGCTGACCCTGGCTCCCACGAAGAGTAGTCGCCGTGGCCTGCGCGTGTTTCGCGATATCGAACAGGCCGCCAGCGCCCGTGCCATTGCCAGTGGATTGAGCGCCGAACTCGCGCGCCCGATCATCGAGCGCGGCCTGATGGAAATCACTGATGGCTGGCATTGGCGCAGCGACCCACGCTTGAATCGCGCTACGCCGCTGCGCCTGGCCGAGACGCAGATCATGGCATTGCTGCATGGGATCGAAGCGCCTACGGCCCTGCTCCTTTCGGCGCCGCATACGCCTTATCTGCCGCCGACGCAGATGTCCGCACGTGCGGCTTGCGTCGGTGACATCGCAGTGACCCATATGGAGGGCGGGCACCATTTGCACCTGGAGCAATCCGAGCCAGTTGCCCAGTGGCTCTTGAAGCATCTGATTTTGCCTGCCTCCAGCGACTAGATCTTTCGTGACTTACGTCCTTGTTCGCTATCCAGCTTTCGCTGCATGGGAGCCAAGCGCTCAGGAAGCTTCTGACGGTCGTAGTCAGGTACGGCGTGGGTCATTACCAGCCCTTCCTGTCTTGCGCTGGCAGTTACATCGCCCGCCTTTACATTAGCCATCAAGACCCGGCTCTGGACACTGATATGCCATTTATTGTCTGTGTGATGTGCGACCATGAACGCGCAATTACTGGATTGCCCTCCATATTCTGGATATGCCACATGGGTGATCGATTTGCTTAGAGTAATCTGCTCTTTCGGATCCGATGCGTTTCCCGAGTAGCTGCGGCCCTCGGACATGTCGCGCAATCCCGACGCCGTCTGGCCTCCGACCAAGTGGCCGAATACGAGCTTATCGCTTTTCCCCTCATAGCGAGGACCTTCGATAGCACTAAACGTGCAACCTGAAAAATCAGCGGTCAGTACTATGCGCGCCTGCCCCGGCTTCGGGACCTTAGGTACTTCCGTCCGGTGCTGCATCGGCACAATAAATGCCTCGAAGGCCGCAGCATCAATCTGGCTCTTATCTACGCCACGCTCTCTTGAATGCCGAACTGCTGATTCGTAGGGCTCTACGACCAATATTTTCTCTCGATCGCCATTTGGCATCTTCGCGCGAACTTCCGCAACGCAATAAAAATCTGGCGCTGGGTGACTCGGCTGTTGACCAGCATCCAGGGGTAGACTCAGGGTCATAGGAGCTTTGCGAAGCAATGCATCGACGTCTTCCATGCACTTGCTTGGCAAATAGTTCCAGCAAGGGCCATCGCTACCCGATGCAGATTTTTTTCTCCGACCAAACATTCAACTCTCCTTGAAATACTTCACGGCAACCTTGCCCAGGGAGCTGATTATGCGGATCCCTACTGAATGTTCGATTATTTCCAGTTGCTATTACTGCAAACCCAGAACCTGCGTGCCTTGCTCAAAAATAATGTCGACCGGAATCTTCGCCTGCTCCAGCCGCTTCAGATCACCGGCAAGCTGGGCATCGACATTGCCCATCGTATCGGTCAACTGCTTGGCCGCCGCGTAGTCGCCATCGCCCTGGATCGTCAGCAACTTAGCCGACAGCGCATTCATCGCCGCGGTCATCTTGTCGAAATCGACGCGGTAGCGCCCGGTTTTCTCGTCGCGTGAGAACGCGCCCTGCTGCTTGAAGAAATTGAAGCGCACCATGTTCGCCTTGGCATGCGCATCGCTGGCACCAAAACGCACCGAGCGCAGGATGCCGGCCAGAAAGGTCACGTAGTTATCCATCAGCTTGGCCTTGTCCAGCTCGCCCTTGTCGGCCAGCTTGGTCACCATATACAAGCCAAGAATGTCCGCCTTGCCTTCCTCGAAACTCGATGCCTGGTCTTTCAAGGCCGTACGCACCATGCCCTTGTCGTCCACCGTCTGCTTGATGCCGAGACCATGGGCAACCTCATGGAACATGGTGTTCTCGAAGAAGGCATCGAAGGTGAGGTGGGCCTGCTGATCGTCAGCAATCAACTCCTTGGCGATCGGCAACATGATGGTGTCGAACTTCGCGCGCATCACGTTTTCAAGCTGCAGTCGGCGCGTCCCCTTCTTCAGTTGCACTTCTTCGTCGTTGGGCAAGTTGATTGCGATCGTCTTCGCGCCGACGTTCGCATCGCCTGCATAGTAGACCGCGAAATAGGCATTGAGATCGGCATCCGAGCCCGGCTTCTCCTGCTTGTACTTCGCATCCACCGGCAACTGCGTCTGCAGTTCGGGCAGGTACTTGGCGAACCGCGCCAGCTTGGTGCTCCAGGCCTGATCCTTGACCAGCACGTAGCTCTCGAAGCTCGCCTTGTAACCGAACAACTGGTCTTCGTAGGTTTCGATCGGGCCGATCACGATATCGACCGGATTGTTCTTCATCGACATCCAGGCGAAGTCGCTGGGCTGATAGTTGTCGTCCAGCAAGGCATCGGCGCGCATCTTCAGATACTTCGCGAAATCCTTGTCATCGGACAACTTGGCCGCATCGCGCAGCAGGCCGGCCGCCTTCTGCAGATCAGCTTGATAGGCCAGGTGATAAGGCACCGTCACCAGCTGATTCTGCGCATCGCGACGCAACACGGTATAGAGCGACGCCTTGTCCTTCAGCGACGACTTCTCGAACTCGTCCTTGGTCATATCGGCCGGATAGAACTGCGCACCCGGCGGGCGAGCACCGACACCGGCGACAAAAGGCTGGTCGTTGTTCAACCGATCCCAGGGACCGTAGTTGATCTCGGCATATTGCTTAGTGGACGCGTCCCCAATGCGCTGCATCAACGCGGCCTTGTCGCCCCAGCCTTGCTGCCAGTAGATGCTGTTGGTGACATCAGCCGCTTCGATCAATAGCGCGATCATCTGCTTCTGCCTGGCATCGAATGCGGAAAGATCGGCCGAAAGCTTGACGCTTGCGTAGCTGGCCAAGCCCTTCTGTGCAAGGTCGGCATCAGTGGATGCTTCCGGCTGCGCGGCCGCCGTGGTGGCTGGCGCTGGTGTCGTCGATGCGGCAGGCGGCGTGGATGTTTGTTGCTGCGACGGACCACAGGCCGAAAGAGCGGCGATCAGACTGACGACGAGAAGGCGACGGTGCATGGGGCGTTTCCTGTTGAGCGAGGAAACATGGTAACTCGCTTGCTGGGAGTGGAGCCCCCTCACCCCAACCCTCTCCCGGCAAAGCCAGGGGAGAGGGGGCACACTGAGGCAAGTTTGAACCTTGCGCGCTTTTAGCTCCCTCTCCCCTGGCTTCGCCGGGGGAGAGGGTTGCGGTGAGGGGGGCGGCGCCTCAGCTGGAAATCGCCAACCTCTCCGACCGGTACAACTGCGCCGTCACCGCCACCGCCACCAACGCCGCCAACGCACTCCCGCCAAGACAGAACAGCATCTGGTGCATGGTCACACCATCCCCGCGCAACACCTGCATCACCCCAAGGTGCTGCCCCAGCAAGGGCACCGCATACATCCATTCCTGCGGCTTCACCGGCAAGGCCATCAACAACACGCTGGGCAGCGCCGGCACCAGCATCAACAAGGAAAGATAGGTCTGCGCCTCGCGATAACTCTTGGCAAACGCCGCCACCATCGATTGCAACGCGGCCAGCAGCACGATCAGCGGCAGCGCCATCACCAGCACCGTCAGCGCAAAGCGCACGCCCAGTTCCAGCTCCATGCCGAGCTTGTCGACCGGCAGGAAATGCCCGACCACCGAAAACGCAATCAGGCTGATCAACAGACTGGTCGCCGAGAATGTACAGATCGCCGCCAACTTGCCGGCAAAGATCTTCCAACGTGCCACCGGATTGGCAAACAACGGTTCCAGCGATTGACGTTCGCGCTCGCCGGCGGTGAGGTCGATCGCCAGATACATGCCGCCCATGAACATGGTGATCACAAAGAAATAAGGCAGCAGACCGAAGATCAACACGCCGCGCGCCTGGGCCGTCGCCTGATCGCGCCGCGCCACCGACACCGGCCAGGCGGTACTGGGCGAAAGGCCGCGTGCCACCAGCCGCATCGCGCCCTGTTGGCGCGCATAACTCTCGATCAGACCACTGACGCGTTCGATCGCCGTACTCGCATCGCGCTGCGAGGAGTCGTAGATCACCTCGACCTGTACCGCTTCGCCCTTGCGCCACGACGCCGGGTAGTCCGGCGCGACACGGATGACGACGTCCGCCTCCTGCTTGCGCACCGCCTGCTCGGGATTGGCGATTGCCGGACCGGGAATGATGCCACCGGCCTTGAGCGACTCGAACAGATTGTGCGCGTACTGCTGGCCGATGACCGGCACCGTAAGCGGCTTTTCCGCCTTGTCCAGTTCACGACTCAAGCCGATGTTGAGCATCATGACGAACAACAGCGGCGCCAGCAGCGGGCCGGTGATCAAGGCGGTCATGATGGTACGGCGGTCACGCAGGTTCTCGCGCACTTCCTTGAGATAAACGGTAAGGAATGCGCTTGCCTTTTGTGATGCATTGGCAACGTTGTTCATGCGGCCAGTCCCTCTTCGCTGCCGATGATCTTGACGAAGGCGTCTTCCAGGTTCGCCTCACCGGTTTGTTCGCGCAGCGCCTGCGGCGATTCATCGGCGACCACCCTGCCATGGGCAATCACCACGATGCGATCGCACAGTGCCGCGACCTCCTGCATGATGTGACTGGAGAACAGCACGCAGCGCCCTTCGTCCTTCAACTGGCGCATGAACTGACGCAGCGCGCGCGTGGCCATCACATCGAGGCCGTTGGTCGGCTCGTCGAGAAGCACGTTGCGGGGATCGTGAATCAGTGCGCGGGCGATGGCCGTCTTCACGCGCTGCCCTTGCGAAAAGCCCTCGGTACGACGATCGCCGATGTCCTGCATTTCCAGGGTCTGGATCAGCGCCTCGCGACGCGTCTTGAGCTGGTCTTCGGAGAGACCATGCAAGCGACCGAAATAGTCGATGTTCTCGCGCGCGCTCAGCCGCTTGTACAGCCCACGTGCGTCCGGCAGCACGCCCAGCTCACGACGCACCGCCAGCGGATCGACTGCGGCATCCACGCCGTCGACGAGTACCTGCCCACGATCGGGCTTCATCAAGGTGTAGAGCATGCGCAATGTGGTGGTCTTGCCAGCGCCATTGGGACCGAGCAGGCCGGTGATTTCGCCGTCGCGCGCCTTGAACGTCACGCCGTCGACGGCTTTGACATCGCCGAAGGCCTTATGCAGGTCGTTGACCTCGATCATGGCGCAGCTCCGTTGAAATCGATAAACATCGGCGTGGCTTGCAGCCGATCCAGGCACTTCGCGTCCAGGTCCTTGGGGTGGACCTCTTCGATAAAACGCTTGAGTAGTTGCGGCGCGCAGCCGGTATTGATCACGTTATGTCCCTGCCCGTTGAGCACCAGATGGCGGGCATTGCTCAAGCCCTTGAGCACATCCTCGCCATAGCTTGGCGGCGTGACTGGATCGAACTGGCCGGAGAACAACAGCACCGGCTTGTCCGACTTGAAGGGCTGATGGAAGTCGGCCGGACGCGTGCCCTTGGGCCAGACCGAGCACACCGCCTGCAAGGCATCGATCATGCGCGTGCCCAGAATGGTCTGCGCATCCTGTGGGCGCGGCGTGAGCAGATCGGCGTCTTCGCTGCAGATGACCGACGACTGCATGCCGCCGTTCATCGTGTCGGCCAGATCGCCGGAGAGGAGTTTCGCCTGACCGAGCAGCGGTCCCACATCGCCGTGCGCCGCGGCATCGATCGACAGCGGCAACAGCGCCGAGGTCAGCGGCGTATAGGCAAACATGCGCACGACGCTGGCGAGCGAATATTCGTCCAGCGTGCGCTTGACGGTTTGATACGACTGCGGGTCGCGAAAGCTCACTTCGTGCGGGTTCGCTCGCAGCGCATCACGCAACTGATAAAGAGTCTGGTAGGGATCGCCAAAATGCTGCTTGCACGCGTTGTCTGCCGCACAACGGGCGAACTGGGCTTTGAGCGCAGCGTCCAGGTTCTGCGCAAAGTCTTCGCCGAGCACCAGTCCATTGGGCACCACGCCATCGAGCACGATGCTGCGCACGGCCTGCGGATAGTGCCCGGCATATTGCTGGGCCATACGCGTGCCGTACGACACGCCGACCAGGTCGAACGTTGGCGAGCCCAGCGCCTTGCGTACATCTTCCAGATCCTGCGCGGCAACGGTGGTGGTGTAGTAGCGCGGATCGGCCTTGCCTTCGAGCTGCTTGAGACATTGCGTGACTTCGTCGCGCAGCTTGGCCGGATCGAACGCGCCCTCGTCGTGCTTGGCCGCCGTTTCAGCCGGTGGCTTGCAGTCGAGCGGATTGGAGCCACCGGTACCGCGCTGATCGAGCAGCAACACGTTGCGTTGCGCCAGCAGCGGTTGCAGCGCACCGGCGACACCGCTCCAGGACTCGGTCGCCGCTTGGCCGGGGCCGCCTGCGAGCAGTACCACCACATCGCGCTTTGGCACCTGCGCGGCAGCGCGCAGCAAGGCAAGTTTCAGCTTGATCTTGCGGCTGGCCGGATCGTCGCGGTTTTCCGGGACTTCGAATGGCGCGCACCACGCCGCCGTGGAAAGGCCGCTATTGGGCTGTTCCAGCTCGCATGACGTAAACGTCAGCGTGCCGACTTTCCATGTCGTGTCGCCACCCGTCCCAGGAACCTGGCTGGCACTCGACGCCATCGCAGGTGCCGGTTGCGGGCTATCGGCCGCGGTCGAGTCGATGGCTTCCGGCGCGTGCTGGAAATGTTTCCATCCCAGTGCGCCCAAACCGATAAGCACCACGCCGATGCGTAATGCGGTACGTCCCTTGATCGCCATGCTCCCCTCACTCCTCTCCCGGTTCGAATATCGTCTCGATCGCTCGGCCGAACAAGCGTGCCAACTTGAAAGCCAAGGGCAGGCTCGGATCGTATTTGCCGGTTTCGATCGCATTGATCGTTTGTCGCGACACGTCCAGACGCTGGGCCAGATCGGCCTGCGACCAGCCCAGTTCGCTGCGCAACTGGCGTACGTGGTTATTCATCTGCCTGGTTCCTTAGGCCTCAATCGCCATCCCCAGGCGAGCGGCGCCTGGCTCGACGCCAACGCATCACGCCGAACGCCACGGCCACGGCGACAAAGGTGGTCCCCATGCCTACCAGCATCCCGATCTGGTAATCCTTCATATGCCCGTCACCCAGCCATGCCACCAGCAGCATCACGCCGCCCGCGAGCAGGAAATGCCATTCGCGTATGCGCGTCTCTTCGATACAGAAACCGTCCACACCGTAGCGACGATTGGCCCAGCTACGCCCAGCGGAATACGTCAGCATCAGAATCGGAAACACCCAGATCAGGATGGTGCCGTCCAGGTCCACCACATGCGCCGCGGCGAGAAAGCCGCCGGCGAGGCTGAGCACGGCCACTACGGCAGTGGCCACTGCCAGGCCGACCAGATGGGTGCGCTGCTCCAGCTCGTCGCTGCCCAGCACCAGACGCACCATCGCGCGAATCACCAACGCGATCGGAACCACCGGAAGCAGGGCCAGCACGGCCTTGAGCAGGGGTTGGTCGACGTGGTGCAGGTAAGGCCAGCCGAACAGCATGATCACCACGTAGGCCAGCATCGCCGGGACGAACTCCCGGTAATAGCGACGGTAGATACCGCGCATCGGAAGCATGGTCTTGGTCATCGAACTCCCCCAGGTGTCAAGCTGACTTGACATGAGGCTAGCCTCGCCCCGCCCTGCTGTCAAGCGTCCTTGACACTTGATGAAATCTGCTCGGCACCCCTAGCCAAAACTTTAGGACATGGGTCAGAATTTGTGACGCAATTGGCAATTTTTGGCCCATCGGACCCTGGGGAGGCTCCGATTCGGCCCTTCTGAAACACCCCCTCCGTAGCACCAAATACCTCGCAAACCGCGCCACAAAGCCATTTGTGGCGGTTTGGCATGCGGGTTGCATTTGACGATCTCGTAACAACACACAACCAACCTGGAGATTCACCCATGCTGCTCAACAAGTCGCTTCTGACCTCCGCACTGATCGCTGCTTTTGCTGTTGCAGCTGTCGCTCCGCAGGCCGCCCGCGCCGTCGATGGCACCATCAACATCACCGGCACCATCAATAGCTCCACCTGCAAGATCAATGGCGCCAACAGCCCGGCCACCATCGCCGTCGCGCTGCCGACCGTGTCGACCACCGCGCTGAACGCCGCCGGTTCGGTCGCTGGCCGTACCGCTTTCAACATCGCCCTGACCGGCTGCGGTGCGCTGACCAAGGCCACCACCTTCTTCGAGCCGGGCCCGACCGTGATGGCCGACGGCAACCTGAAGAACGCCACCGGCACCGCCACCGGCGTCGAAGTGCAGCTGCTCAACAACGACTTCAGCGCAATCGCCCTGAACGGCGCTGCCAGTGCGCAGAGCTCGCAGTCGGTGACCCTGGCCAGCGGCGCCGGCACGCTGAACTACTACGCCCAGTACTTCGCCACGGCCGCCGCCGGCGCCGGTTCGGTGTCGACCAGCGTGCAGTTCTCGATGATCTATCAGTAAGTCGCAAATCATGGCGCCGGAACACGGTGTTCCGGCGCCATGCCGCTGGCGAAGGCGGCATCACGATTCAACGAGGTAATCCCCCATGTGGAAGTTTGTCGGCGCCATCAGCGCAGGCCTGCTAGCTTTGTGTCTCGTCGCTCCGCAAGCGCACGCCAATGTGCTGATCGGTGGCACCCGCGTCGTCTTTCCTGCAAAAGACGGCGAAGTCACGGTGCGCCTGACCAATGAAAACGATCACCCGGTGCTGATCGAATCGTGGATCGATCGTGGCGACGTGCATTCGACGCCCGAGTCGGTCGACGCGCCCTTCCTGATCACGCCGCCGCTGTTCCGCATGGACGCTCAGAAAGAGCAGAGCCTGCGCATCGTCTACACCCACGACCAGCTGCCGGCCGATCGCGAATCGCTGTTCTGGCTCAATGTGCTCGAAGTCCCGCCGAAGCCGACCGGTCCGCAGGTCGAAGGGCAGAATCTGCTGCAACTGGCGCTGCGTTCGCGCCTGAAGCTTTTTTATCGCCCGGCTGGTTTGCAGGGCGACCCGCTGAAGGCACCGTCCCAGCTGACCTGGAAAGTGGTCGCGGACGGCAAGGGCTATGCGCTCGAAGCGCACAACCCGACGCCTTACTACGTCACCGTCACCGCGGCGACGCTCAACACCACCGCCGCCGATACCGGCATGGTCGCGCCGCTGTCGGATCTGCGCATGCCGCTGCATGACGCGGCACAGAAGCCGGCCGCCGGCACGATCCACTTCACCGCCATCAACGACTACGGCGCCGCCGCCGACTTCACGGGAGCCGTCGCTCCGTGAAAAACCTGCGCACCCGCCATGGCAAGTACGAGACGAACGGTTATGCCGTTTGTCGTCGTGCCTTGCTGGGCTGGGTGATCGCAGGCGTACTGACCAGTTGGAGCGTCGGCGCCTTCGCCGCCGCGGCCGCCGCCAATGGCGCCACCGCAACACCCGATGCCGCCGCTGCTACGGCCGATGCGAGCTTCGACCGCGATTTGCTGCCGGGCGCCGGGCGCAACACGGGCGACCTGTCGCGCTTCGAGCGCGGCGCCGTGATCGTGCCGGGCATCTACCGCACCGATATCTTTCTCAATGGCACCTGGGTCGGCCGCAACGACGTGCGTTTCGCCTCGCCGACGCCGAACGACAATGCCATCCCCTGCCTGACCCGCGCGATGGTCGACAAGATCGGCCTGCCGTTGACCAAGTTCTCCGCCGAGCAGCAGGCGCAGCTCGCCGATGCGCAAGGCTGCGTAAACATCGGCAGCCTGATTCCCGCCGCAACGATGACCTTCGACCAGGCCAACCTGCGCCTGGACGTGAGCATTCCGCAGGCCTGGCTGGGCACGCGCGCACGCGGTTATGTCAGCCCGGAAAGCTGGGACCGTGGCGTCAACGCAGCACTGCTCAATTACAACTTCAACAGCTATCGCAGCCGCAGCAACGGCATCAGCCAGACGTCCTCGTTCCTGGGCCTGAACACCGGCGTGAACCTCGCCGGCTGGCAGCTGCGCAACGACTCCACCCTGGTGATGCAGTCGGGCGCGGCCGGTTCGCCGTCGACGCGTCACTGGCAGAACCTCGACACTTACGTGCGCCGCGACCTGCCGTCGCTGCGCGCACAGATGACCTTGGGCGACTCGTACACCAACGGCGAGCTGTTCGACAGCGTGAGCATTCGCGGCGTCCAGATTGCCACCGACGATCGCATGCTCCCTGATTCCATGCGCGGCTACGCGCCGACGGTGCGTGGCGTTGCCGAAACCAACGCCAAGGTCACAGTGCGCCAGAACGGCGTGACCTTGTACGAAACCACGGTGGCGCCGGGTCCGTTCACCATCTCCGACCTGTACTCCACCGGTTACGGCGGCGATTTGAACGTGACGGTGACCGAGGCCGATGGCCGCCTGCGTACGTTCTCGGTGCCCTATGCATCGGTGCCGCAGTTGCTGCGCCCCGGCGTCACGCGCTTTTCGGCGGCCGCCGGCGAACTGCACGATGCAGCGCTGCATTCGCATCCGGCCATCGTGCAGGGCACGATCCAGCACGGCTTCACCAACCTGCTGACCGGCTATGCCGGCGTGGTCGGCTCGAACGGCTACGGTGCCTTGCAGGTCGGCAGTGCGTTGAATACCAACTACGGCGCATTGGCCCTCGACATCACCACCGCGCGCGCGGATATTCCTGGCCAGTCGACCCACAGCGGCCAGAGCGTGCGCGTGGGCTACAGCAAGATCCTGCCCGATAGCGACACCTCGATCAGCGTAGCGACGTACCGCTATTCCACCAGCGGCTACCTGGGCCTGCGCGATGCGATGACCTTGCGCGACATCGCACATGGTTTCCGCTATGTCGACCCGACCACGGTCAACACCATCGACGGCATCACCATTCCCAACGTGCTGACGCCAGAACAGCGCCAGGCGCTGGCTGGCAACAACGCGTCGAACAACTTTACCGCCTACACCAATCAGCTGGACCGTCAGCGCAGTCGCTTCGACGTCAACATCAACCAGCGCCTGGGCGATCGCGGCGGCTCCCTGTACGTCACCGGTTCGGCCGTCGACTACTGGAACCGCAACGGCACCGATCTGCAGTTCCAGGTCGGCTACAACAACACCTTCCACCGACTGAGCTACAACCTGTCGGCAACGCGGGTGCGCGATGCGTTTTCGCGCTACACCAATCAGTTCTTTGCCAGCTTCACGCTACCGCTGGGCGACAGCGCGCACGCGCCGATGTTCGGCGTCAGCGCCAACCGCGACAGCTCCGGCCACATGCTCGAGCAGGCTACGCTGAGCGGCACTGCCGGCGCGGACAATGCGTGGAGCTACGGCGCGACCGCATCGCACGACAACGGCCAGGGTGGCGGCGGCAGCGCGGGCGATGCCGGTACGGTGTACGGCGGTTATCGCAGCCCGTACGCACAGTTCAATGCCAGCTACGGCTCGGGCAAGGGTTATTCGCAGGGCTCGCTGAGTGTGGCCGGCGCGGTCGTGGTGCATCCGGGCGGCATCACCTTCGGCCAGCCGATGGGCGATACCGTGGCGATCATCTCCGCGCCGGGCGCCAAGGGTGCGCGCGTCATCAATGCATCGGGTGTGCGCATCGATAACAACGGCTACGCGCTGGTGCCTTATCTGACGCCGTACAACCTCAACAACATCCAGATCGACCCGAAGGGCCTGCCGCTGACCGTGCAGCTGGATGCGACCAGTGCCCAAGTCGCACCGCACGCGGGCGCGGTTGTCATGCTGGCGTTCAAGACCGAGAACGGTCGCTCGATCATTGCGCGCATCCGCCGCGATGACGGTAAGCCGGTGCCGTTCGGCGCCGAGGTCATCGATGAAAAGGCACAGGTAGTCGGCGTGGTTGGCCAGGCCGGCCGCGCACTGGTGCGCGGCGCCAACGACCAGGGCCAGCTCACCGTGCAATGGTCGACCGACGGTGAGCCGGGCATGCGCTGCAGCTTCCCCTATCAATTGAAGGCGGGTCAAAGCCAGAACGCCTACGAACAGCTTGAGGCAACCTGCCATGCTGTCGTCGCCACCGGCCGGAGCGACTCATGAACCCCGTTCGTCACACCATCGTCCTGCTGTTCATGGCGTTACTCTCGACCCTGCCGATCGCGGCGCGCGCCTCGTGTTCCTTCAGCAGCGGCAATACGTCGAACGTCAATATCTCGATGCCGAACTCGGTAGTTACCATCAATGCCAATGCACCGGTCGGTACGGTGCTGGCGAGCTCGTCGCAGTTCGCGCCCTCGCCGACATCCGAACTGTCGTGCTCAGGCACGACACGTATCGGCGTCGTCAATCTCGTTGGCAGCCAGCCCGGCACCAGCACGACGATCTTCCCGACCGGAACCAGCGGCGTGGGTTATCGCATTACCCATCCGGATACCAGCAATTATCTGGTGCCCTACGGCGGCGACTCGGTCGCTTCGGGTACGTACGAACTGTCGGTGACCTCGGGCTTCGAGCTGGTCAAGACCGGCCCGATCGCCAATGGCGCCGTGTTGAACGCGGGTACGCTCGGTTATTGGCGCTACGATGGCTTCTTCGGCCTTCTCCGCGCGGAAAACTTCAACCTCGTCGGCTCGGTGACCTTCACTTATCCGTCGTGCACGGTCAATAACAACGCCATCAACGTCGTATTGCCGACCATCTCGACCACCGCATTCAATGGCATAGGGACCACCGCCGGCGCGACCGCTTTCAACATCTCGCTCAGCTGCTCCGCGGGCAGCACGCTGGCGATCGAATTCGACACGTCCAATCCCGCCAGCGTAGCCAACAGCGTCATCGCCAACAGCACGGGCTCGGGGCGAGCGAAAAATGTGGGTGTGCAGCTGATCGATCAGAGTTTCGTACCGATCACTTTCGGCACGCCAGCCGTCGTCGGTGCCACGCCGAATGGTCCGTACAATCTGACCTATTACGCTCGCTACTATCAGACCGCTGCGTCACCGGCCGCCGGCACCGTCAGCACAACTGCGACATTCACGCTCAGCTATCAGTGATTCAGGGCTTTCAATCGTAGACCTGCGTGACCAGCTTCGGCTGCGCGCTCAAGTAATTGGCGAAGTAGACGATTAAACGGTCAGAGCCTAGCGGCGTGCCGGTCAGCTCGGTTACCGAAAGCGCATACGATTGCGCGACCTGTGCCGAGGCAGCGCCAACCTGCTCCGAGCAGCGATAACGTTGGGACGTGCCGACGGCTTCGGCCGCGACAATGCGCTGCGTTCCGACCGAACAGGTTGGCTCGACGACGGCACCGGAAAAGGCAATCACGCCCCCACTGGCGTGCGCGCTGCTACCGGCAACCACCATGCCGGCCAGAAGAATCTTTCGAATCACGCCACGCATACAGCCTCCCGCGCCCAGTTTAAAAATTGGGCGGCTTTAGGCTCTGTCGGCGTGTGTTACCCCTGCTTGAGTGAATGTTTCGCGCAGACGATCCGATTTGTGATGCGAATCACACTTTATAGGCCAATCGGATTCGGGGAAGCTCGTACAAGGACAGATGGATGGAGAGGATGTCTCCATATAACGGCACATTTCGGCAGACTTGAGCGGAAAACTTAACTTCCGTTAAGGAAACTTCACCTCAAGCCTGCACAAACACGGGTAAGCGGCTGATAAATAACCTGTCAGCGTGACGAAACATATTTCTCGCGACGGATCTGCGGCACCGGCAGACCGAAATCCTTCAGGGCTGCAAAGGCGGCATCGACCATGTTCGGGTTGCCGCAGAGATAGGCGATATCGCGCTCGGCGCTTGGCGCCAGCTCGGCCAGCACGCTCTGCACGTGACCGTTGCGGTCGCTGGGCCGCGGCACCGCGCGAGGTTCGCGGCTCAGGCAGCCATGGAAAGTGAAACCGGGCACCCGCTGCGCAAAGGCTTCGAATTCCTCGCCATAGAGCAGTTCGGTCTCGTTGCGGGCACCGTAGAGCAGCACCACTTCCCGCCCGCCCTTGGCCAACAGCTTTTCAAACAGCGGCAGCATGGCGCGATAAGGCGTAACGCCCGTGCCGGTCGCCAGCAGCAGGTAGCGTGGATGCAGGTCGGCATCCTGCAGGCAGAACCGGCCGTAAGGCCCGCTGGCCTCGATGGTCTGCCCATTTTCCAGCCCACCCAATAACTTGGTGGCCGCGCCGCCGTCGACATAGCTGACCGCAATCTCGATCCGTTGCGCCGGCGAGCTGCCGTCCCCGACCGTGCCCACCGAATAGCTGCGCTTGGTGGCGGTGCCGTCGTCGTACTGAAAATGCACCTGCAGGAACTGCCCCGGCACGAAGCTCAAGGGCTGCCCGTCCGCCCGTTCGAAGATCAGGTGGCGCACGGTCGGCGCCAGCATGTAGCTATCGACAAGACGGAGAGTGAAGTGATCTGCCATGGAAAATGCTCGTTTACGGAACGGTGCGTCCCGTCAGGGATGCCGGGCCAGCCGGCTATAATAGAGGGCTAGCCCCCTCGGTGCAGCCCATGACGTCCACTTCCTCCGCCCCCGCGCTCGTCGTCGAGAACTTACGCAAGACCTACGGCAACGGCGTACAGGCACTCAAAGGCATCAATCTCACGGTAGAACCCGGCGATTTCTTCGCCCTGCTCGGTCCCAACGGCGCCGGCAAGTCCACCCTGATCGGTATTCTTTCCTCGCTCGTCAACGCCAGCGATGGCGATGCGCGCGTATTCGGCGTATCGGTCAACAAGCAGCGCAGCGCCGCCATGCGCCTGATCGGCCTGGTACCGCAGGAAATCAACTTCAACCAGTTCGAGAAGCCGTTCGACATCTGCGTGAACCAGGCCGGCTTCTACGGCATTCCCCGCAAGATCGCCGCCGAGCGCGCCGAGAAATATCTCAAGGAACTGCGCTTGTGGGACAAGGCGCAGGACCAGGCACGCATGCTGTCCGGCGGCATGAAGCGCCGCCTGATGATCGCCCGCGCGATGATGAACGAGCCCAAGCTGCTGATCCTCGACGAACCCACCGCCGGCGTGGACATCGAAATCCGTCGCTCGATGTGGCAGTTCGTCAGCGGCATCAACGCGGCCGGCACCACGGTGATCCTCACCACGCACTATCTGGAAGAAGCCGAACAGCTCTGCCGCAACATCGCCATCATCGACCACGGCACGATCGTGGAGAACACCACGATGAAAGGCCTGCTGGCAACGATGGATGTGGAAACCTTCGTGTTCGACACCAGCACGCTGCCGGCCGAACTGCCCGCGCTGCCCGGCATCACCTTGCGACAGGTCGATGCGCACACGCTGGAAGCGGAGATGTCGCGCGCGCACGATCTCAACTCCTTGTTCTCGGCCCTTTCAAGCAACGGCGTCACCGTCACCTCCATGCGCAACAAGACCAACCGCCTCGAAGAGCTGTTCGTACGTCTGGTCGAGCAAGGCCGCAACGGCAACCAGGAGAAGGCCGCATGAGCACCTCGGCCAATCTCGTTGCACTGGGTACCATCGTTCGTCGCGAAATCGTACGCATCATGCGTATCTGGACGCAGACGCTGATCCCGCCTGCAATCACCATGACGCTCTACTTCGTCATCTTCGGCAAGCTGGTCGGCAGCCGTATTGGCGACATGCATGGCTTTACCTACATGCAGTACATCGTGCCCGGCCTGGTCATGATGAGCATCATCACCAACTGCTACGGCAATATCTCCAGCTCGTTCTTCGGCGCCAAGTTCAGCCGCGCGGTGGAAGAAATGCTGGTATCGCCGATGCCCAACTGGGTGATCCTGCTCGGCTACGTCACCGGTGCGGTCACGCGCGGCATCGTTGTCGGCGCGCTGGTACTGCTTATTGCGCTGTTCTTCACCGACCTGCACCTGGTGCATCCGATCATCACGATTCTTGCCGTGCTGCTCGGCTCCACGGTGTTCTCGCTGGCCGGTTTCGTCAATGCGGTGTTCGCCAAGAAGTTCGACGATATCGCCCTGGTGCCGACCTTCGTGCTGACCCCACTGACCTATCTGGGCGGCGTGTTCTACTCGATTGACCTGCTCGGCCAGCCCTGGCGCAGCATCTCGCTGGTCAATCCGATTCTCTACATGGTCAACGCGTTCCGCTACGGCGTACTTGGCGTCAGCGACGTGCAGATCGGCGTGGCTTTCGTGGTGATGATTGCCTTCGTGATTGGTTTGTCGGCGGTCGCACTGGTGTTGCTCAAGCGCGGCGTGGGCATGCGTTCGTAATCAAGTCATGCGCGTAAACAAATACATCAGCGAAGCCGGCCTGTGCTCCCGCCGCGAAGCGGACGAGATGCTGCTGGCTGGCCGCGTCACCATCAATGGCGAAGTCGTCACCACGGGCGCGAAGGCGCTCGAAGGCGACGAAGTGCGCGTGGATGGCGAAATCGTTCGCGCGCGTGTGCTTGCATCGACGCCCTCGGCAAAGAAAGCCGTCTACATCGCGCTGAACAAGCCGGTCGGCATCACCTGCACCACCGACCAGACGGTCAGCGGCAATATCGTCGATTTCGTGGATCACCCGCAGCGTATCTTTCCGATCGGCCGCTTGGACAAGGATTCGGAAGGCCTGATCCTGCTGACCAGCAACGGCGATATCGTCAACGAAATCCTGCGCGCGGAAAACAATCACGAGAAAGAATATCTCGTGGCGGTGAACAAGCCCGTGACTGATGAATTCCTCGCCGGCATGGCCCGCGGCGTGCGCATCCACAACCAGATGACCAAGCCCTGCCGCACGCGCAAGATCGCCAAATTCGGCTTCGGCATCGTGCTGACCCAGGGCCTGAATCGCCAGATTCGCCTGATGGCGGCTGCGTTTGGTTACCGCGTGACCCAGTTGCGCCGCGTGCGCGTGGTCAATGTGAAGCTGGCTCATCTGAAGCCGGGGCAATGGCGCAATCTGACCGAGGCGGAGTTGAAGGGGTTGTTGCCTAATCGGACGCAGTGGTAACGGCTGCGCGGCCTCGAAATCCCTGACCTTCTCCTACTCGTCATCCCGGCGCAGGCCGGGACCCAGTGACGTTATCGGCGGGTGTCGCGTCAGAGTGCAAGAGCTGTTCGCGAGAACCCACAACTGAAGCCACTGGGTCCCGGCCTACGCCGGGATGACGAGCAGGTGGCTATTCGGATCTCCTCACGGGAGAGCTCCAAACACTTGACTGCCAGATCGTTTCGGCGCTAAATACTTAACTAATACTTTAATTACTTAAGTACCTATGGCCGTCGATCTCGTATTCGAAGCCCTGGCCTCCAAGCCACGGCGCGAAATTCTTGCCTACCTCTCCGCGCAGGAACTGACCGCAGGCGAGATCGCGAGCCGTTTCGAAATGAGCGCGCCCGCCATTTCGCGCCATCTGTCGTTGCTGGAGAACGCCGGCCTGGTCAACAGCGAGCGGCGTGGTCAATACATTGTCTACCGTCTCAATCGAGACAGTCTGGTCAATACGCTGACCGGCTTTGCCTTCGAGATATGCCCCACCGCCGGTCCACTGAAGCGCGAGTCGCGCAAGCTCGCCACTCGCAAGACTACGCGATAGCTCATTGAGGAGCTCGCTCCATGCGTCAGCCCGCACGCCTCGTCGCTTCGTTTCCCGCAGTAAGCATTCCCTCGTCGGTCAACGGCTTGCCGATCGAAGTGTCGCTGATCGCACAACTGGGACCGGGTGCCGGTGACCAGCTCTACGTCGGCGTAGCCGCAAGACAGCGCGCGCACCCTGAGTTTGTCGACGCGTTGGATGAACCCTCGACCCGACTGGGTGCCAGCGATTTTTCCAGGCAGGATCCAACCGCGCTCTATACATTTACCGTGGGCCCGGGCGGGCATCCGTTTCACCGGCATGCGGGACATCGCGTCTTTACCGCCATCTCCGGAAGCAGCGGTGCACAGCTGCGCTTTTCCACGGCACCCCATGAGCAGCTAGTCAGCGACCCTTCGCTGTTTTTCCGCACGCTGCACTTTGTCGACATTCCACCCGATTGCCTGTTCACGGTGAGGTTCGGCGGCGACACCTGGCATCAGTTCGTGCCGCTTAAAGAGAACGCGGGACATCCCGCTTTTTTTGCGCTCTCGTGCCACACGAACGAACTCGGTGGGGCACTGTCCCCGAAAGTTTACGATCAGATCCAGCGCGGCGACGCATCGATCCCTGCCCTGACCGAGCTATTGCCGCAGGAAGTGATCGCGCTCATGGACGCCATGCCCATGCACCGGCGCCATGTTCCGACGACGCGTCTTGCGCTTGATGCTGCACCCGAGTCCTTGCTCAGTCGTTTTTGCAGCCGGGTACGCGCCATGTTGGGCGGCTTTCGCTATCAAGCCGTTCGGCTGCAACACAGCAACGGCTTTCTCTCTGCCACCGGCGGCACGCTTTGCGTAACGGCCGAGACCACGCCCGCAGCGGACTCTTTACTACTCACGCAGCTGAGCGATGGACTCCATCATCAGGACAGCTTCTGCATCCAGCTCGGCAGGATAGACACGCCCGATGCTTCGGCCACGCAATGGCTCAGTCGAGTGCTCGACGGCTTCGTGGAGAATCCACCGTCCAGCGTGTCGCGCATGATGGCCGTCCGAAATGCCTTGGTGCGGCCATGGGGGCTGCGAACGTCCCGATTGGGATGCCCCGCATCCTCGCTGCTATCGCGACCGGATGGGCAGGTTTTCAATCGAAAATACCCCGTGCTCGCTCAAACGGTCGATGAACGTGACCGCCACGCGCAGGTCATCCTTGGCGCCGATGACAAACATCTGCGTTTCCGCTCCTGTGTCGGCGTGCGCATCCTCGCGGACGGCCAGGTCGAGGTCACGCTCGGCACTCGCGTCCAATGCAAGAATCGCTTCGGCCACTTCTATATGGCCATGATCGAATCGGTGCACCGTCACCACGTCAGCCCGACCATGCTGCGCATGGCGACCGAGCATGCCTTTCCCGCCGCCGTCCAGGCTCGTTAAGCCCGGGTCAGCGCGTTGGCCGCACAATGATGCGATCATGTCCACATGACCGACTTCAGCACCCTCCCCCTTAAACCCGCCCTGCTCGCCAGCGTGGAAACGCTCGGCTATAGCGAAATGACACCGGTACAGGCTCAGAGCCTGCCACCGATGCTCCAGGGCCGCGATGTGATTGCGCAGGCCAAGACCGGCAGTGGCAAGACCGCCGCCTTCGGGCTCAGCCTGCTGCACAGCCTGGACGTCGATACGATTCGACTGCAGGCGCTGGTGCTGTGCCCCACCCGCGAGCTGGCCGATCAGGTGAGCAAGGCGATCCGCAAGCTCGCCGCATCGATTCCCAATATCAAGCTGTTGACCTTGTGCGGCGGCATGCCGCTTGGGCCGCAGCTCGCATCGCTCACCCACGACCCGCATATCGTGGTCGGCACGCCTGGCCGCATTCAGGAGCATCTGAAGCGCGGCAGCCTGCACGGTGGCGGCATCAAGGTGCTGGTCCTGGACGAAGCCGACCGTATGCTGGACATGGGCTTCTCCGAAGCGATCGACGACATCGTCGGGCGGATCGCCAAGCATCACCAGACGCTGCTGTTCTCGGCCACCTATCCGGAAGAGATCCGCGACGTCAGCCGCCGGCTGCAACGCGACCCGGTGGAAGTGACGGTAGAGGCGCCGCACGAAGAGACCACCATCGAGCAGCGGTTTCACGAAGTCGATCCCGCGCAGAAGCTCGATGCACTGGCCCAGCTCCTGGCCGGCGAGCACGCCGAGCACGCGCTGGTGTTCTGCAATATGCGCCGCGACGTCGACAGCGTGACTGCCGAGCTGGACAAGCGCGGCTTTTCCGCACTGCCCCTGCATGGCGATATGGAACAGCGCGATCGCGATGAAGTACTCGTGCAGTTCGCCAATCGCAGTTGCTCGGTACTGGTCGCCACGGACGTCGCCGCACGCGGGCTGGATATCGTTTCGCTGCCGCTGGTAATCAGCTACGACATCGCCCACGATCCGGAAACACACACGCATCGCATCGGTCGCACCGGTCGCGCCGGCCAGAGCGGCCATGCAATCACACTGGTCACGCCGCGCGAATTGCCCAAGGCAAGCAATATCGAGGAAACCCACGGCCAGCCCATCCCGTGGCGACCCTTGAAGATCGCGCCACCTAAAGGCAAGACCTTGCACCTCGCTCCCATGAAGACCCTGGTCATCGACGCTGGCCGCCAGGACAAGCTGCGACCCGGCGACATCCTCGGCGCGCTCACCGGCGATGCCGGGCTTGGCGCGGACGATGTCGGCAAGATCGATGTGTATGCGACACGCGCTTATGTCGCCATTCGCAGGCCGCTTGCCAACAAGGCGCTCGAGCGGTTGCGTGCGGGCAAGATCAAGGGGCGTAATTTCCGCGTGCGTCCGCTTGGCTGAATGACGTCGCTGGGCCCCGGCCTTCGCCGGGGCGATGGTGCCGTGTACTTAGAGGTCGATCGGCTTTCCCGATTGACGCGACTCACGTAGTGCCACTGCAATACGCGTGGCTTCAGCGGCATCTTCGAGCGTGAGATCGAATGGCTTGTTGTCGAGCACCGCGTCGATAAAGTGAACGCACTGCGCCTGGAAGGCTTCCTCGAAACGCTCGAAGAAGCTCGGTACGGACAAGCTGCGCACGCCATAGGCGTCGGCGATCTCTACGCGGTCCGCTCTTGGGTTGCGACCCACACTCAATTTACCCGCCGTGCCGATGATGTCGGTATGTGTGTCGTGCCCGTGCGCCTGCGTGCGCGAGGCGTAGAACATGGCCATGCTGCCGTCGACGAACTCGCAAACGGCGGCGCCGTTATCGATGTCGCCGATCGGTTCCAGTTCCGGATACATCGCCGCGGTGCCGATGGCGTAGACGCGCTTGACGGCGGGTCGACCGAGCAGCCAGCGGGCGAGGTCGATGTCATGTACGGAGCAATCGAGAAACAGGCCGCCGCTGGTTGGCGCGAACTTGACGAAGGCGCCGGTTGGGTCGAGCTTGTCGGCAGTTTGCGAGTACACCATGAACGGCCTGCCGATGCCTCCGGCTTCGATACGCGCCTTGGCATCGCGATAGCTGGCGTCGAAGTGGCGCACGAAGCCCACCATCGCACGCAACTGCGGATAGCGCTTGGCGTGTTCGACGGTATGCAGGCAGGTGGCCAGATCGAGCGATAGCGGCTTCTCGCAGAAGACGTGCTTGCCGGCATCCAGCGCTTGCTCGATCTGCTCGGCGTGCAATGAGGTCGGCGTGACCAGGAACACGGCATCGAGCGCAGGATCGGCCAGCATGGCGCGGTAGTCACTGTAGTGGCGCGATACACCGAGGGTGTCGCGCGCCCAGGCGACTTCTTCGTCGACCGGACTGCATACGGCGTCGAGGCTGGCACGCGGGACCGTGCGCGCAAGGTTTTCGGCATAACGGCGGCCAAGTCGGCCCAGGCCGGCGAGGCCGATGCGGAGGGTGGGGTTGCTCATGGCGATCTCACATACCAATAGATGAGGATTTTTGTGGGACCGACCTCAGGGAACCTCGAATGACCTCGGTTTTTCCTATCGTCTTCCCGGCGGTGGCATCGGTTTTCATTTTTTGCGATAGAGCTGACTTTGCAGGCTCTTGCGACAACCGATTGCAAAGCCACTGGGTTCCGGCCTACGCCGGAATGACGAGAAGGTGGTTATTCGAGGTTCCTTGAAGTCGCTCTCACAGGAAGGCTGGACTCAGGCTTAGATCGAACACTCCAACGCTTTGCCCTCGCGCCACGACTGCGTCGCCAGCTCGGCCAGCTCCAATGCCTTGATGCCGTCTTCGATCGTGGTACGCACCGGCGTACCGTTGACCAGCGCATCGAAGAAGTGCGCGATCTCCAGTGCATAGGCATCGCGGTAACGCTCGAGGAAGAATGCTTCCGGCTTGTCGCTGCTGATGTTGTGCTCGTTCCACGCGACCACCTGCGTCGGCCGCACATTGCCTGCTTGCAGCAGCCCCTTGCTGCCCAGCACTTCGAAGCGCTGGTCGTAACCGTAGGCGGAGCGGCGCGAGGTGTTGATCTGGCACAACGCGCCGCTGCGCGTGCGCAAGGTGACGGCGGCATGGGAGATATCGCCTGCCGCAGCAACTTCCGGCAACCCGGGACAACCACCCGTGGCATGCACGCTGACCGCCTCGCCGCCGAGAATCCAGCGGAAGATATCGAAGTCGTGGATCAGCATGTCCTTGAACACACCACCCGAATGGGCGATGTACGACGCCGGCGGCGGTGCCGGGTCACGGCTGGTAACGATCAATACTTCCGCTTCGCCGATCTCGCCCGCTTCAAGGCGCGACTTCAATGCGGCAAAGGTCGGATCGAAACGACGCTGAAAACCGATCATGCAGGTCACGCCGGCATCCTTGACGGCCTTGGCGCAAGCGCGTGCGCGCTCGACGTCGAGATCGACCGGCTTCTCGCAGAAGATCGCCTTGCCTGCCGCCGCCGCGCGCTTGATCAGATCGGCATGCGTGTCGGTACTCGAACCGATCACTACCGCACCGACTTCTTTATCGGCCAGCGCTTCTTCGACGGAAGCAACGCGTGCGCCATGCTTTGCCGCCAGGGCTTCGGCCGAAGGCGCGTGCACGTCGACCACGTAGCGCAACTTTGCGCCCGGGTGCCGCGCCACGTTGCCTGCATGGATGTTACCGATGCGGCCGGCGCCGAACATGGCCACTTCGATCTGCTTAGTCATCGTATTCTCCAGGATGTGCGGTTTCTTCGACTTTCAATTCGAGCTTGTAGGCCAGCGCGACAAACAGCGCCTGGCATAGACAGATGGTGCTGGTGAGCGCGCGAAAGGCGAACGCGCTGCCTTCGTTAACTTTCAGGGCCACGGTGGAATCGCGCGCCAGCGGGCCGAGCGCGCTATCGGTGATGGCGAGCACTTTCGCCTTGTGCTGATGGGCGACACGTGCGCAATACAGCGTTTCCTTGCCGTAGGGCGGAAAGCTGATCGCGATCATCGCGTCGTTCGGACCAATGCTGCGGATTTGCTCGCGGAACATGCCACCCAGGCCACTGACCAGATGCACGCGCTTTTGCGTGTGCTGCAACGCATAGGCGATATAGCTGGCGATGCTGAAAGTGCGACGTACGGCGACCACGTAGATGTTGTCCGCCTTCATCAACAGATCGACGGCCGCCTCGAACTGGGCCGCATCGAACTCCCCGGCCAGCTCGTCCAGGCCCACGCGGCTGGCATCGATAAAGCGCAACGCCATCTGGGCGGTACTGATGGGCGCGCTTTCGTCCGCAATGACCTTGCGAATGCGCTGCTGGTAGCTGCGGGCCGGCGTGGTGGCCTCGGTGTAGTCACTGCGGAATACCGCCTGCATTTCCGTAAAGCCGGAGTAGCCAAAGCGCTGGGCAAACCGCACCACGGCCGACGGATGGACCCCGCTGCCGTCAGCAATCTCATTGATGCGCTGCACCATTATGTTGGCGCGCTGCTGTTCAAGATAGGTCGCCACGCCTTGTAATTGGCGGGGCAAGGCGTCGAATTCGCTGGCAATGCGTTGCAGCAAATCGTCGACCGCGCTCCGTTTGCTCATAGGTGCTCCATGGGTCTTTAGGGAAGCCATGCCATCCAAGCGTTGCCGTTCCAAAGGCGGGCCATTCGACCCGCGGCGAGGGATGTTATGCACCACATGGAATTTTTCTTCCAGTTTTTTTTATTGTGCAATGCAAATTGCAAAATCCGTTGCGGCGTACCTATGCTCGTCCAGCCCTCATCGACGCCCACGTCCCTTCGTGGCGTCTCCCGTAACCCAAGCCGGCCCACCAGCAGGCCGGCACATTCAGCGGAGGCTTGATATGCGCGTTCGGAAGATTTCGTTGTGGCTCGCAACCCTTATGGCAGGAGCCATGGCGTTGCCGGCGGCCAGCATCGCCGCCGACGGCCCACACGCGAACGAGCGGTACGTCCTGATCAGCCATGCGCCCGATTCGGATTCCTGGTGGAACACCATCAAGAACTCGATCAAGCAGGCCGGCGAGGATTTCGGCGTGCAGGTCGACTACCGCAATCCGCCCAACGGCGACCTTGCGGACATGGCGCGCCTGCTCGAGCAGGCGGCCGCGCGCAACTACAACGGCGTCGCCTTCGATATTGCCGACTACGACGTGCTGTCCAAGCCGGCCATGCGCATCACTGCCAAGGGCATCCCGGTGGTGACGCTCAACTCGGGCACCGACGAGGAAAGCAAGAAACTCGGCGCGATCCTGCATATCGGCCAGCCTGAATACGATGCCGGCAAGGCCGCAGGCGAGCGCGCCAAGGCCGCTGGCGTGAAGTCCTTCGTCTGCGTCAACCACTACGCCACCAACGTCGCCTCGCTGCAGCGCTGCAAGGGCTTCGGCGATGCGATCGGCGTGGATTACCGCGGTTCGATGATTGATACCGGCGTCGACCCGACGGTGGTGGCAAGCAAGGTCGGCGCGTATCTGCGCAGCCATCCGGATACCGGCGCTGTGCTGGCACTGGGCCCGAACTCGGCCGAGCCGACCATCCAGGTGCTCGAACGCATGGGCAAGGCCGGCAAGCTCTACTTCGGCACGTTCGACTTGTCACCGGCGATCATCGACGCGGTCAAGAAAGGCGAGTTGAATTTCGCCATCGATCAGCAGCCGTATCTGCAGGGCTATATGTCGGTCGCCGCCGCGGTCATCGCCTATGAAGACAAGACCAAGGATCCGGCCGCGATCATCGCCAAGCTGAAGGCCAATCCGAAGTTCCAGCAGCGCCTGAAGACCTACGGTCTTGAGCCCATCTACACCGCTGACGGCGTACGGTCGGGTCCTGCCTTCGTGACCAAGGACAACGTCGCGACCGTCGAGAAATACGCCGGTCAGTACCGCTAAACCCGTGGCCGGGCGATGCAGCACGCATCGCCTGGCTGCGCAGTCGCAAGTTTGGAAAGCAGGTAACTCATGAGTGCGATAACTCCCTCCATGACCCAAAGCATCGGCAAGAACCCGGCAGCCAAGGCCGACGAACGCATCCGTCGCATCTCGCCCTGGCGCGCCCTGCTCAACCGCCCCGAATTCGGCTCGATCGCCGGCACCGTATTGATCTTCATCCTGTTCGGCGTGTTTGCCGGCGACTCGGGCATGTTCAATCTCGACGGCGTGATGAACTGGTCCACCGTCGCCGCCTACCTGGGCATCATTGCCGTCGGCGCATGCGTGCTGATGATCTCAGGCGAATTCGACCTGTCGATCGGCTCGATGATCGGCTTCGCCGGCATGATGATGGCGGTTCCCGCGATGTTCCTCGGCTGGCCGATGTGGGCATCGATGCTGTTCGCCTTCGCCGGTTGCATGGCGCTGGGCTGGCTCAACGGCTACCTGGTCGTGCGCACGAAACTGCCGAGCTTCATCGTCACGCTGGCTTTCATGTTCATCCTGCGTGGTCTCACCCTGGTGCTGTCCACGCATTTCTCCAACAGCACCATCGTCAGCGGCGTAGGCGACAAGCTCAGCGCCGACCCGGTCGTGCATACCCTGTTCCAGGGCACCACGCTGCATGGCCTGTTCGGCTGGCTGGGCAACATCGGCCTGATCGAGAAACTTCCCAATGGCGAACCGGTCGTCGGCGGCCTGCCCAAGGTGCTGCTGTGGTGGCTGGGCGTGGCGTTGGTGGCCGGTTTTATCCTGTCGCGCACGCGCTTCGGCAACTGGATCTTCATGGTCGGCGGCGACAGCAACGCGGCGCAGAACGTGGGCGTACCCGTGCGTCGCGTCAAGATCAGCCTGTTCGTGTTCACCGCGTTTTGCGCCTGCCTGTTCGGCGTGCTGCAGGTGGCCGACGTGGGTTCGGCCGCGGCCGATCGCGGCTTGCAGAAGGAATTCGAAGCCATCATCGCGGCGGTCATCGGCGGCGCCCTGCTGACCGGCGGCTACGGTTCGGTGCTTGGCGCCTGCTTCGGCGCGCTGATCTTCGGCGTGGTGCAGATCGGCATTTCGTACACCAACTTCGATTCGGATTGGTATCGCGTGTTCCTCGGCGGCATGTTGTTGCTGGCCGTGCTGTTCAATCACTACATCCGCTCGCGCGCAACGACCGGCAAATAGGGACTGGCCATGACGACTGAAACGAAAGACGACTACATCCTGCAGCTGGAAAACATCAGCAAGTACTTCGGCACGGTGATCTCGCTGCAGGACGTCACCCTGCGCCTGCGTCGCGGCGAAGTGCATTGCCTGCTCGGCGACAACGGCGCGGGCAAGTCCACCCTGATCAAGACGCTGGCCGGCGTGCACAAGCCGAACAAGGGCCGTTATCTGGTCGAAGGCGAAGATGTCCATTTCACCTCGCCGCGCGAGGCACTCGACAAAGGCATTGCCACGGTCTACCAGGATCTCGCCCTGGTCCCGCTGATGAGCGTGGCGCGCAACTTCTTTGCCGGCCGCGAACCGATGAAGAAACTGTTCGGCGTGATCCCGGTAATGGATATCAACCATGCCGCCAGCGTCGCCGAGGAGAAGCTCAGCGAAATGGGTATCCACGTGCGCTCACCGCACCAGCCGGTCGGCACCATGTCCGGCGGCGAACGCCAATGCCTGGCGATCGCGCGCGCCATCCACTTCGGCGCCAAGGTGCTGATCCTCGACGAACCCACCGCAGCGCTCGGCGTCAAGCAGAGCTGCAATGTGCTCAAGCTGATCCACAAGGCGCGCGAGCGTGGCATCTCGGTGATCTTCATCACGCATAACGTGCACCACGCCTATCCGATCGGCGACAGCTTCACCCTGCTCAACCGCGGCCAGTCGATGGGCACGTTCGCCAAGGAAAACATCAGCAAGGAGGAGGTGCTCGACATGATGGCCGGCGGTACCGAGATCCAGAGCCTGTTCAACGCATTGGAAGGCCGCGACGCGGCCTGACGGTTGCGGCGGGAGACGAGTAGCGAGGGCGCGGCACCCCTCCTGGGCCGGCGGCAACAACGTCATTCCCTGTCGATGGCATGTCGCACGACCCGGCCGCGAACCGCTACTCGTCTGCCCAGCCGCCCTGCCGGCACAACGCCGGCATCCCTATTGAAGAAGCCCTTCGCAATGAATGAACGTCAATACGATCTGATCTGCCTCGGCCGCCTGGCCGTGGATTTGTATGCGCAACAGCCCGGCGCCCGCCTTGAAGATGCATCCAGCTTCGCCAAGTACCTGGGCGGCTCGTCGGGCAATTGCGCGTTCGGCACGGCGCGCCTCGGCTTGCGCTCGGCGATGCTCACGCGCGTGGGCGACGATCATATGGGCCGTTTCCTGCTCGATACGCTGCGTAGCGTCGGCTGCAATGTCAGCCACGTACGCGCCGATCCACAACGCCTGACCGGCCTGGTGCTGCTCGGCATCAAGGATCGCCAGACCTTCCCGCTGGTTTTCTATCGCGAGAACTGCGCGGATATGGCAATCGAGGCGGCGGATATCGATGAGGACTTCATTGCCTCCTCGCACGCGCTCGCGATCACCGGCACGCACTTCTCGACGCCCGGCGTGCACGCGGCAAGCAGCCGTGCTCTCGACTATGCACGCAAGCATGGCGTGCGCACCGTGCTGGATATCGACTATCGCCCGGTGCTGTGGGGCCTGACTGGCCGCGGCGATGGCGAAACACGCTTCATCGCCAACGACGGCGTGACCACACACTTGCAGAACATCCTGCCGCAGTTCGACCTGATCGTCGGCACCGAGGAAGAGTTCCATATCGCCGGTGGCAGCGAAGACCTGATGGCGGCGCTGCGTAATGTGCGCAAGCGGACCCAGGCCACCCTGGTCGTGAAACGCGGCGCACAGGGGTGCAGCGTGATCGAAGGCGATATCCCGCAACGGATCGACGACGCGCCCACCTTCAACGGCACCCGCGTGGAAGTACTCAACGTACTCGGTGCAGGCGACGCGTTTATCTCCGGCTTTCTACTTGGCTGGCTGCGCGATGAAAGCATCGAACGCTGCTGTGCCTATGCCAACGCCTGCGGTGCCATCGTCGTCTCGCGCCACGGCTGCGCGCCAGCAATGCCCAGCCGCGAAGAGCTGGAGTATTTCCTAGCCAACGCCGAACGCCTGCAGCGTCCAGACCGGGACGACGAACTGGCGCACCTGCATCGCGTCTCCGTGGCGCGCCGGCACTGGGACGACCTGCACATCTTCGCCTTCGACCATCGCAGCCAGTTTTTCGAACTGGCCCGCGAATGCCACGCTATCGAAGATCGCTTGCCGCGCCTCAAGCAGCTACTGATCGAAGCCGTGGCAAAAACCGAAGCCGCCCTGGATCTCAAGCACCGTGTTGGTGTGCTGACTGACCAACGCTACGGCCAGGACGCGCTCAATGCCGCCACCGGTCGTGGCTGGTGGATCGGCCGACCGGTCGAAATGCCCGGATCCAATCCACTGGAATTCGAATACGGCCGCTCGGTTGGTACACAGTTAGTAAGTTGGCCGGCCGAGCATGTCGTGAAATGCTTGGTGCCGTTCGACCCGGACGGTGCACCGGAGAGCCGTTTGGAACAGGAAACGCAGCTGCTTTCACTGTACGACGCGGTCAAACAGAGCGGTCACGAGCTGCTGCTCGAAGTGATACCGCCAGCCAATCCGAACGCGGTCGGCACACCGGGCGAGCGCGTGCTGCGTGCGATGAAGCGCATCTACAACCTCGGTATCCGCCCCGAATGGTGGAAGCTCGCACCCGTGACGGCCGGCGATTGGAAAGCGATCGACGCCTTGATCGCCGAACGCGACGTCCATTGCCGCGGCGTGTTGCTGCTTGGTCTCAATGCGCCGTTCGAAGAGCTCGCCGAAGGGTTTGCCGCTGCCGCGCATAGCGCGAGCTGTCGTGGCTTCGCGGTGGGTCGAAGCATCTTTGTCGACCCCGCGCGCGCCTGGCTGCTCAACGAGATCGACGACGCCGAACTGATCGAGCGCGCCTCCGCGCAGTTCAGCCAACTGGCCGCGCTTTGGAGCAAGGCGCGCAAACAACGCGCGACGGGTACCAAGACGCTGGGAGCCGCTGCATGAGCGCGACGGTTCGCCTGACCATGGCGCAAGCCTTGGTGCATTATCTCGCCGCGCAGCGCATTCGCGATGAGGAAGGCCATACCGTGCCGCTGTTCGGAGGCGTGTTCGCGATCTTTGGCCATGGCAATGTCGCCGGCCTCGGCGAAGCGCTCTATCAGCAGCGCGATGCCCTGCCGACCTACCGCGCACATAACGAACAGGCGATGGCCAATGCCGCCATTGCGTACGCCAAGGCGCATATGCGTCGACGCATGATGGCGGTCACCACCTCGATCGGCCCGGGTGCCACCAATCTGGTGACGTCGGCAGCGCTCGCGCATGTCAACCGTCTGCCAGTGCTGTTGCTGCCGGGCGATATCTTTGTCTCGCGCGCGCCCGATCCCGTGTTGCAGCAGCTGGAAGATTTCGGTGATGGCACGGCCAGCGTCAACGACTGCCTGCGCCCGGTGTCGCGTTATTTCGATCGTATCGTCAAGCCGGAACAACTCCTCACCGCACTGCCGCGCGCGATGCGCGTGCTCACCGATCCGGCACTCTGCGGCCCGGTCACGCTGGCCTTGCCGCAGGATGTGCAGGCCGAGGCATTCGACTGGCCGGAGAACTTCTTCGCCGAACGCATTCACCACATTCGCGAGCAGCCGCCGTCGACCGAGGACATCGCCGAAGCGACCATGGCGCTTCGCGCCGCCAAGCGTCCGGTGCTCATTGCCGGCGGCGGCGCCCTGTATGCAAATGCGAGCGAAACCCTGCGTGCGTTTGTGGACAAGCACGGCGTTCCGGTCGCGGAAACACAGGCCGGCAAGGGCGCGTTGGCCTGGGATCATCCTCTGCAGCTGGGCCCCGCCGGCGTCTGTGGTTCGACCGCCGCTAATGCCTTGCTGGCCGACGCCGATGTGGTTGTGGCTGTCGGCACGCGTTTGCAGGACTTCACCACCGGCTCCAACGCGTTGTACGCGAACGCTCGCATCATCACGTTGAACGTCAACGGCTACGACACCCTTAAAGGCGGCGGCGTCGAAATACAGGGCGATGCCAAGCTGGGGCTGCAGTCGCTATCGGATGCGCTAGGCCAATGGCAAAGCGATCGCAGCTGGCAACAGCACGCCGCCGAGCAGGCGCGGCAATGGTCGAACATCGTCACTCGCATTACCGGACAGCGCGAACTGCCCAACGGCACACTGCCCTATGACGGCGAGATCATCGGTGCCGTACAGCGCTCGGCTGCCGCATCGGCACGCGACGATATCGTGGTCTGCGCCGCCGGCACGCTGCCAGCCGAACTGGAAAAGCTGTGGCGCACCTCGACACCCGGCGGCTACCACATGGAGTACGGCTACTCCTGCATGGGTTACGAGATCGCCGGTGGCCTGGGCGTGAAGATGGCCAAGCCGGATCGCGAAGTGATCGTGATGCTGGGCGATGGCAGCTATCTGATGCTCAACGCCGAAATCGCCACGTCGGTGATGCTTGGCCACAAGCTCATCGTCATCGTGCTCGACAACGGCGGTTACGGCTGTATCAATCGCCTGCAGCAGGCATGCGGCGGCGCGCCGTTCAACAACATGTTCGACGACTGCCTGCAAGGCGGCGAGGGCATGCCGAAAATCGACTTTGCCGCCCATGCGCGCGCGATGGGTGCATCGGCCGAGCATGTGAACAGCATCGCCGAGCTTGAACTGGCGCTCTTACGTGCACGTGCTTCAAAGCATACCTATCTGATTTCGATCGACACCGACCATCGCCGTACCACCGAAGAAGGTGGCTGCTGGTGGGAGGTGGCCGTGCCGGAAGTGTCCGAGCGCGATGCCGTGCTCAAGGCACGTCGCCAGTACGACATCGCCAAACAACAACAGCGGCCTGCGGCCGCCACAGGTAAGACCGATGGCAACTAAAGAATTCCAGGTCAGGATCGGTATCAATCCGATCAGTTGGAGCAACGACGACCTGCCCTCGCTCGGCGGCGAGACGCCGCTGTCGACCGCGCTCACCGAAGGCCGTCAGATCGGCTATCAAGGTTTCGAGCTGGGTAACAAGTTCCCGCGCGATCCGGCCGCACTGCGCGAACTGATGGCAGGCTACGGCCTCGATGTCGTCTCCGGCTGGTATTCCGGCCGCCTTGCCACACGCTCGGTAGAAGAGGAGATCGTCGCGGTCGAGGGCCATCTGCGCCTGCTCGCCGAGAATGGCTGCAAGGTGATGGTGTACGGCGAAGTCGCCGATTCGATCCAGGGCGAGCGCGGCATCCCGTTGTACAAGCGGCCGCGCTGGATGAACGACGACGAGTTCAAGCGCTACGGCGAGCGCCTTACCGCCTTCGGCAAACACCTGCTGAAGTCTGGTGTGCGTCTGGGTTATCACCATCACATGGGTGCATACGTCGAAGCGCCGGACGATATCGATCGCGCCATGGCATACACCGGCGACGAGGTCGGCCTGTTGTTCGATAGCGGCCATGCCTATTTTGGTGGCGGCGATCCGCTGGCGATTCTCACCAAACACATCGACCGCGTTTGTCACGTGCATTGCAAGGATGTCCGCCCCGCGATCATTCGCCATGCGCGCAATCGTCAGTGGAGCTTTCTCGACTCGGTATTGAATGGCGTATTCACTGTACCGGGCGATGGTGCGATCGATTTCGAAGCGATTGTCGGTGTATTGCGCAAGCACGCCTACCAAGGGTGGCTGGTTGTCGAAGCGGAACAGGATCCCGCCGTTGCGCCGAGCTACGCCTATGCCGATCTCGGCTATCGCACCTTGCGTGCACTGGTCGATGGCAAGCCGCTCAAAGAGGTGGCGTGATGCGCGCGTCGTTTCGGACACTTTCTTGGGAGACGCTCACATGAGCTTGTTGGTCAAGGCACGCGAAGGACGCGACATCGTCAAGGTGACGCCGGCATCGGCGGGCTGGAAGTACGTCGGCTTCGAAGGCTATCGTCTCAAGGCAGGTGAAGCGTTGGAGATCGAGCTCCCCGCCGATCGCGAAGGTTGCCTGGTCGTACTGACCGGCAACGCCGATGTCACGGTCGGCGCGAATGCATGGACGAATCTCGGTGGTCGCGCCAGCGTGTTCGACGAACGCTCGCCCGATGCGGTCTACGCACCGCCGGGTTCGCGCTATCGCATCGATGCGCATGACAACGTCGAACTCGCGCTCGCCACCGCACCCGCCACCGGCAAGCATGCCGCGCGACTGATCGCCGCGGCACAGATGAAACGATCGGTGCGCGGACAAGGCACGAACACGCGCTACGTCTGCGACATTCTTCCACAGACCGAACCGGCCGAATCGCTGCTCGTCGTCGAGGTCGTCACGCCGGCCGCGCATTCGTCCAGCTATCCGCCGCACAAGCACGACAGCGACAACGTACCGGTGGAAAGCTCGCTGGAAGAGACCTACTACCACCGTATCGATCCGCCGCAAGGCTTTGCGTTCCAGCGCGTGTATACCGATGCGCGCGACCTGGATGAATCCATGGCCGTGGGCGATCACGACGTGGTGATGGTGCCACGTGGTTATCACCCGGTAGTGATGCCGCATGGTTATCGTGGCTACTACCTCAACGTGATGGCCGGCCCGCGCCGCGAATGGCATTTCAAGAACGATCCCGCGCACGACTGGCTGATGCCGCGCTGATCACGTCGACAGGAAATTCACATGTCTGCACAACCTAATACGCATACCCAACCCACCGCGATCGGCCACTACATCGATGGACGCATGCAAGCGGGCGCCGGCAACAGCGTGCCCTCGTACAACCCGGCAACCGGCGCCGTGATCGGCGCGGTTGCTCTCGCTTCGGCACAAGACGTCGATCAGGCCGTAAAGGCCGCCGAAGCCGCCTTCCCGGCGTGGTCGCAAACGCCGCCCTTGAAGCGCGCTCGCGTGATGTTCCGTTTTAAACAGCTCATCGAGCGTGATATGGACAAGCTCGCCGCGACGATCACGCGCGAGCATGGCAAGGTCTTCTCCGACGCTCAGGGCGAATTAGTACGTGGCCTGGAAGTGGTCGAGTACGCTTGCGGCATCCCCGAACTGCTCAAAGGCGACTACACCGAGCAGATCGCCAACGGTATCGACGCGTGGACGATGCGCCAGGCGCTGGGTGTATGCGCGGGCATCACGCCGTTTAATTTCCCGGCGATGGTTCCGATGTGGATGTTCCCGATGGCGATCGCCTGCGGCAACACCTTCGTACTGAAGCCGTCCGAACGCGATCCCACCACCTCGTTGATGCTGGCCGAGCTGCTGACCGAGGCCGGGTTGCCCGACGGTGTGTTCAACGTGATCCAGGGCGACAAGACCGCAGTCGACGCCTTGCTCGATCACCCGAAGGTCAAGGCGGTGAGCTTCGTCGGCTCGACCCCGATCGCCGAGTATATCTACGCGCGTGGCACCGCCAGCGGCAAACGCGTGCAGGCGCTGGGCGGCGCGAAGAATCACATGATCGTGATGCCCGATGCCGACATGGACAAGACCGTCGACGCCCTGATGGGCGCGGGCTTCGGTGCCGCCGGCGAGCGCTGCATGGCGATTTCGGTGGTCGTTGCGGTTGGCGAAGAGACGGCCGACACGCTGGTTGCCCAACTCGTTCCGAAAGTGCGTGCGCTTCGTGTAGGCGAAGGCATGAACGATACGTCGGAGATGGGCCCGGTGATCACCTCGCAACATCGCGAAAAGATTGTCGGCTATATCGACGACGGCGTTATGAGCGGCGCTGAACTGGTGGTTGATGGACGAGACCATCGCGTCGCCGGATTCGAGCAAGGTTTCTTCCTGGGCGGTACACTATTCGACCGGGTTACACCGGCCATGCGTATCTACAAGGAAGAAATTTTCGGCCCCGTGCTCTGTGTCGTCCGCGTGCCGGACTTCGCCACGGCGCTGAAGCTCATCGATGAGCACGAGTTCGGCAACGGCACCGCCATCTTCACGCGCGACGGACATGTCGCGCGCGAGTTCGCGCATCGCGTCCAGGTCGGCATGATCGGCATCAACGTGCCGATTCCCGTACCGATGGCATTCCACAGTTTCGGTGGTTGGAAAAAGAGCCTGATGGGCGACCACCACGCACACGGCCCGGAATCGGTCCGTTTCTATACCCGGCAGAAAGCGGTCACCCAACGCTGGCTGTCCGGTGGCGCAGGAGGAGGCGGCGCGCAATTCGCCATGCCCACCCACTGAGCCGTCCCCACGACACCCCACGCCCCCATGGAGTCATGCGATGGATCTCAAACATAATAAAAAGCCGCTTGCCGCGTGCACCCTGCTCGCACTGCTGGGACTTGCCGCGGCACCCGACAGCCGTGCGGATGACAGTCCGTATCTGTTTGGCGACTGGAACGGCACGCGTACCCGCCTGGAACAGGAGGGCATCAAGTTCGACTTCGGCTACGGGTTCGAAGCGGCGCATAACTTCACTGGCGGCACGCGCAGCCTCACCCGCTATACCGACCAATGGAAGTTCGGCGCCAGTCTCGACCTGAACAAGCTTTGGGGTTGGTCCGGCGGCAAATTCGACATCTACGTGACCGACCGTAACGGTCGCAATCTCGGTGCCGACGCCAATATCGGCAACAACCAGCTGATCCAGGAAGTCTATGGCCGCGGCCAGACCTGGCATATCACGGTGTTCGCGCTGGACCAGAAATTCTTCGACGACCGGCTCGAATGGCGCATCGGCCGCCTGCCGGTTGGCGAAGACATGGCCAGCTTCAGCTGCGACTTCGAGAACCTGACCTTCTGCGGTGCGCCTCCGGGCAATATTGTCGGCGACTACTGGGTCAACTGGCCGACCAGCCAATGGGCCACCTGGCTGAAGTTCAAGACCACCGATACGACCTACGTGAAGGTCGGCGCGTATCAGGTCAACCCCAATTACGTGGATGACGCCTGGGCGCGCCGCAATGGCTGGAAGCTCAACTTCCCCGGCGGCACCACCGGTGCGCTGATGCCGGCCGAATTCGGCTGGACGCCCAATGCCAACGGCCTGCCCGGCACCTACAAGATCGGTGGCTGGTACAACAATTCCGGCGGCAAGGATCTCTATCTCAATACCGATCGCGAACCGTTGGCGCTCGCCGGCGGTACGGCGCTGCAACGCAGTGGCCGCTACGGCGGTTTCCTGGAAATGATGCAGCAGGTCAGCGGCGATGCCGGCGGCGCCGGCACGACGGTGTTCTTCAACTTCTCCCAGGCCGACAAGTTCACCTCGGCCACCGATCGTCAGATCGCGATGGGCGCCGAATACAAAGGCATCTTCAACCGTCCGCGCGACATGGTCGGCTTTGCCGTCGGCGCCACGCACGCCAACGGTCGCCTGGGCGACTACCAGCGTCAGTACAACGCGCTCAATCCGACTTCCCCGGTCAAGGTGCTGGACGGTTACGAGTACGTCTCGGAGCTGTTCTACAACTGGTCGCCGATCGCGTCGATCAACCTGCGCCCGAACTTGCAGTACATCCTGCATCCGGGTGGCACGCGCCAGAACAGCAACGCTTTTATCCTTGGTCTCAAGACCAGTATCGCGTTCTGATTGTTGCTCCGTGCTTGCGGGTGCCCCCTCACCCCAACCCTCTCCCCCGGCGAAGCCAGGGGAGAGGGGGCACACTGAGGCAAGTTTGAATCGTGCGCGCTCTTCGCTCCCTCTCCCCCTGGCTTCGCCGGGGGAGAGGGCTGGGGTGAGGGGGCTCCAGATCTTCACAACATTCGAACCGATCAGCGCACTTCACCTATAAACTCCGACAGGTTTTCACCCATCGGGGATTCTCCATGCGCCGTACCGCTCTTCTCCTGCTCGCCCTTTGCGCGATGCCGGCATTCGCCGCCGATCCCGCGTTGCCCGCGCCACGCGAACAGGCCGCACTGCACGCACTGGCCACGGCACCGAGCGAAGCGGAGCTGCGCGCCACGATCGAAAAGCTGATTGGCTTCGGCACCCGCCATACGATGTCCGATACCACCTCCGATACGCGTGGCATCGGCGCCGCACGCCGCTGGGTCAAGACGCGCTTCGAAGCGATTTCGCGCGAATGCGGCGGCTGCATCGAAGTGGTCACGCCATCGCAAAGCTTCAGCGGCAAACGTGTGCCGCAACCCACCGAAGTGATGGACGTGGTCGCGATCAAGCGCGGCAAGGGCGATCCGAAACGCGTCATCGTGATGACCGGCCATCTGGACTCGCGCGTCACCGACGTGATGAACGCCACCAGCGACGCGCCCGGTGCCAACGACGATGCCTCCGGCGTGGCGGCGCTGATCGAAGCGGCACGTCTGCTATCGAAGGGCGATAACCAGGCCACGTTGGTATTTGCCGCGCTATCGGGCGAAGAACAAGGCCTGTATGGCGGCAAGGTCCTGGCCGACTACGCGACAGCGCAAGGCTGGCAGGTCGAGGCCGATCTCAACAACGATATCGTCGGCAATAGCCACGGCCAGAACGGCGTGAGCGATAACACCACGGTGCGCGTGTTCTCCGAAGGCACCAAGAGCAACGAAACCGACAAGCAGGCCAATTTCCGCCGCTATCACGGCGGCGAAGTGGACTCGCCCTCACGCAATATCGCGCGTTATATGGAACGGCTCGCCAACGACTATATGCCCGACCTGCACGTGATGATGGTCTATCGCACCGATCGCTTCGGGCGCGGCGGCGATCAGGTGTCCTTTCTCGAAGCCGGCTATCCGGCCGTGCGTGTCACCGAGGCTCACGAGGATTACACCCGCCAGCACCAGGACCTGCGTACCGAAAATGGCGTGCATTACGGCGACACCATCGACGGCGTGGATTTTCGCTATCTGGCCCGCGTGACGGCGCTCAATACCATCGCTATGGCCTCGCTGAGCCGCGCCCCGGCGCCGCCGACCGGTGTCGCCATCGACGGCGCGGTAAGCAGCGATACCACCGTGCAATGGAAGAAGCAGCCCGACGCCGCCGGCTACATCGTGCATTGGCGCGATACGACGGCGCCGCAGTGGCAGCACAGCCGCCTGGTGGGCGCGACCGACAAGACCGTCCTCAAGGATGTGGTGATCGACGACTGGTTCTTTGGGGTCTCGGCAGTCTCCGCCGACGGCTACCAGAGCCCGGTGGTGTTTCCGGGCGATGCCGGCAGCTTCGAGCGCTCGCCGCCGGCCACTCCGGCAAAGTAAGCCCCAAGGGCGGGAACTGGCGCGGACACGGCCGGCCTGATAAAAAGACGCGCAGGGCCGCGCCGTGGGGGAACGGCCCTCTCACGTTAATCAGGGAAAATCATGACAAGCAAGTCCTTTCTGGCCGCGCTAGGCCTGCTGGCCGCGTTCGCCTTTTCGCCCGCCACCCATGCCGATACCGCTGACGACCAGGGCGATGCCAAGGTCGAGGCCTTTCTGAAAACGCTGCACCCGAAGACCGGCGACGTCAATGTGCCCGAGGCACAGGCGACCCTGAAGCTCGGCAGCAACTACAGCTACCTCGGTGCCGACGACGCACAGCGCGTGCTGACCCAGCTGTGGGACAACCCGCCCGATAAGGAAGTACTGGGCATGATCCTGCCCAGCACCGATCCGAAGATCTTACTCGACGAGAAAGCGTGGGCGGTGGTGGTGACCTATTCCGCCGACGGCTACGTGTCGGACGAGGATGCCGCCAAGATCGATTACAGCGACATGCTCAAGGACATGCAGCAGGCCACCAAGGATGAAAATCCAGAGCGCCTCAAGCAGGGCTATCCGGCAATCGAACTGGTGGGCTGGGCCGAACCGCCGCGTTACGACAGCTCGTCGCACAAACTGTACTGGGCGCGCAACCTGAAGTTCAGCGGCGCCGACGGCAAGGACGAAAGCAGCACGCTCAACTACGCCATCCGCGTACTGGGTCGCCACGGCTATCTCTCGCTCAACGCAGTGGCACCGATGGCTGAGCTGGCGCAGGTGCGCGCGGATATGCCCGACGTGGTGTCGATGGCCGAGTTCGATGCGGGCAATCGTTACACCGACTACAACTCCAGCACCGACAAGCTCGCTGCCTATGGCATCGGCGCGCTGGTCGCTGGCGGCATTGCGGCGAAGGCCGGTCTGTTCGCCAAGCTGGGCGTGCTCCTGCTGGCGTTGAAGAAGTTCATCGTGATCGGCATCGCCGCTATCGGCGGTGTCTTCGCCAAGTTGTTCAAGGGCAAGAAAGCCAACTAAGCCATGACGACACCGCCGCGCACCACGCGGCGGTGTTTCAGCCTGGAGGAACGCGCGCGTGATTCCGCAGGACCGCCCCGAACCGACCATCGATTTCACGTCCGCGGTATTCGACGAACCGCCGGCACTGCCGCCGCCAGTACCAAAGGACTACGCGCATCCGCGCACCGCGGCGGCGCGCGGGAAATCAAGCTATATCGGCGCACACTGGCGCGGCGAACTGCCACTGGCACAATCGTATTGGATCAACGTCTTCCTGATCGGCTTTCTCCTGCTGATCGTGGAAACCATGATGATCCCGCTGTTGCGCGCCCAGCACCTTTCATTGACCTCGCTCCTGGTTCTGCTGGCGATCTATACGCCTTTGCGCCTCGTTGTGACCGTGTGGCAGGTCGTCGGCACGTTCCGCTCGGCGGCCCTGAGCGGCAGCGGCTGGGCGGTCGTGGTCAACATCGTGATGATTTTCGTCGTGCTGGGCACGATCGGTAGCGGCATCACTACGGTCAAGAGCTTTCAGATGATTGCTCGCGCTGCCGTCGAGCAGCGCAGCATGAGCGACTTTACCGTCGGCCTTGCGCCCAATGGCAAGGGAATCCTGGCCAAGGGCACGATGGGGATCGGGTTCGCCGACGCGGTACAGGCGGCTTTTGCCAAGTATCCCGAACAGCGTCACCTACTGCTGGACAGCCGTGGCGGCGACGTCGACAACGGCATGCAGCTACATGACTATCTCGCTGCGCACAGCGATATCGTGGTCGAGGTCGATCATCTATGTGCCAGCGCCTGCACCTTGGCGTTCGTCGGCGCCAGTCAACGGCTGGTCGGACCGAACGCGGAAATGGGTTTCCACCAGATGCGTTCGATCATCGACAGCAATTATTCGAAAACGATGGTGAACACGCAGCAGGATAGCTTCAAGGGATTCATGAGTAAGCTCGGTGCGTCGCAAAGCTTTATCGACATGGCATTTGCCAAACAAGGCGGTGATGTTTGGGTCCCGGACGGCAATACGCTGTTTGCCAATCACATCATTACCGGCGTGGCGATCGACGACCGTGTCATCGGCGAACACGACTGGCATGGCGAGCAGTTTCTGTATGCGTATCGAAAGGAACCGACGATGCGCAATATCGGCGTCGCGTTCGAGCACCTGCGCAGCCAGCAACCCGATATCTACAACGCCTGGGCCGAACGCAACATGGCGATCCTGCGTCAGGCGACGCGGGCGCAGCGCATCGAAAGCTACCGCGCCAATCTCTGGCAAACCTTGCGCGGCGGACGCGCCGTGGCGATGGCACGCGCACCGGATGCGGCTGTACGCTCGTTTGCCGTGCGCTATCGCGACCAGTTGGAGATGATACGCGACAAGGAATCGCTGCTGACCTGCGACCATTACCTGGATGGCACCGGCGTCGAACTCAAGCACGTCAATACCGATTTCTACATCGGTACCGGCACCGCGTACGACGCACTGTTTTCCGCACCACTCGGGACGAAGATCAGCGACCACGAGCGGTCGGAGGGCACGCAGCTGATGATGGCGCAGCGGCAGGCGATCCTGGCCGGCCAACATGTCACGGGAAGCCCGGTGGCAGGACAACTCTGTCAACGGCAGATCGCCCTGCTCGGCCGCTTGATCGACACGCCCACACCGCAGGCAGCATGGGCGCTGCGCAGTTACTTCATTCGTTAGGCTGCGCCGATCAAGGCAGGCCTAGCGAGTGCAGGAACGTGTCGACAGCGCGCGTGTAGTCGGAGTCGCCGCCGAGCTCCGCATTGATCTGCGCATGTGTCAGCGCCTCAGGCAGCACCTGCGCGCGACCGCCCTTGTCGTTCACCGCCTTGGCGAAGGTTTCCGCTTGGGCGCAGGACAACAGCCGCTGCGATGAGCACACCAGGAGCATCGGCTGGGACTTTCCCTGCACGCGATCGAGCGGCGATACCTTGCGCCAGAACGCCTCGTCTTTACCAAATACGCGGTCGTAAAAGTCCGCGTGCGGCAGCGTCATGATGCGCGGCACGCTGTAGGCCGCACTGTCCAACGCGACCGTACCCAGCCACGCCTTGGCACCTTGCGCATAGGCAAGCGATGGATCGGCGGCCAGCAAGGCGACCAGATGCGCGCCAGCCGAATGACCTACCAGGGTCACGCGTGCACCGTCGCCACCCCACTCGACCGCATGCTGCTGCACATAGGCCAGCGCACCGGCCACATCCTGGGCCTGCATAAAGGGATCGGCCGTCGGCACCATGCGGTAATCGACCGAGACGAAGACATAGCCCTGCCCGGCTCAGTGCGCCTGCTTGCGCCCGGCGACGCCGGGATTGCTCTTGTTGCCGATCATCCAGCCGCCGCCGTGTACCATCACGATCACCGGCGCCGCATGAGCATGCGCCGGCTTATAGACGTCCAGACGCTGAGCCGGCGCATCGCCATAGGCCACATCACGCAGCACCACCGCGTCGTCGGCACGGGCGGTGGCAGCCAGACCCAGCAGCAGCGACAACGTTAAACCGTAGAAGCGAAGCATCGGTCGATCTCCGTCTGGCAATCAGTGGCAGGGAATGGTCGCACCGGCGGCGTTGGTGCAGCTACCGGTATGCGTCACGCCATCCTTGGTGACCGTGGTCTGGCCGGTATAGCTGTTGCCATTGGCCCCAGTCGCCTGCGTCGTGTGGGTGACACCCTGCCCGGTCGCGCCGGCGGTGGAGCCGTTATAGCTGCCGCCATTGGCGCCGGCCGCCTGGGTCGAACGCGAGAAGCTGCCGCTGCCATCCGCGTTGCGTGTGGCCGAACCATTGCTGCTGATACTGCCACCGTTCGCGCCGGTGGCGCGAAAACCCGATTGGTGCTGCGCCGAACCGTCCGCGTTGCGGGTCGTTTCGCCCGCCCGCGCCGCAGTGCCGCCATCAGGGCCACGCCAGGCTCCGGCACTGGCCGTGCGGGCATCGCCCTGCCCGTCGCTGACGGTACGCCGGCCGTGAATGCCGGCCGCGCCGTTGGGGCCACGAAAACCCGCCACGTGTCCAGCCACGATGCCGCCACCGGCGCGAGCGCGGATACCGCCGGCGACCACGCGTCCGGCGGCGTCGGCCTGCGCGGCGCAGCCCAGCATCAGACCCAGGGTGATACCTATCGTCATCTTGTTCATGAACAACCTCCTCGATGTCGGGCGGACGCCCCGAGGTTGATCATCGCCTTGCCCCCGCTTCCAGGCGTATCCCAAGGGCAAGCGAATGCAAACGGATATTGCCGTCGGCCGTTCTGGAAACATCTGCTTACAAATGCGCTCGCAGGGCGCCTGACAGCACGGCAGAATCGACCCATGACCGCCACGCCTTCACCTGTTCAGATCCTTATCGTCGACGACGACCGACGGCTTCGCGAGCTGCTGCAGCGTTATCTGGAGCAACAGGGCTTCCAGGTCGGCTCGGTAGGCGACGGGCGCGAGCTGGACCGCGAGCTGAGCCGCCGCCATGTCGACCTGATCGTGCTCGATCTGATGCTGCCGGGTGAGGATGGCCTTTCCATCTGCCGGCGCCTGCGCGGCCAGGGCATCGACACGCCGATCATCATGCTTACCGCACGCGGCGACGATGTCGATCGCATTGTCGGCCTGGAAATCGGTGCGGACGACTACCTGCCCAAGCCCGGCAACCCGCGCGAGCTGGTGGCGCGCATCAATGCCGTGCTACGGCGTGGCCGGCCGGCACCGGGCGCGCCGCTCGCCGATGCGGGCAGCGTGCGCTTCGGCCGCTTCGTGCTGGAACTGGATACGCGCAGACTGCTGCGCGATGGCGAGTCGCTGCGCCTGACCACCGGCGAATTTGCCGTGCTTGCCGCGCTGGTGCAGCGTGCCGGGCAACCGCTGACGCGCGATCAGTTGATGAGCATCGCGCGCGGCCGCGAACACGATGCCTTCGACCGCAGCATGGACGTGATGCTCAGCCGTCTGCGTCGCCTGATCGAGGACGACCCCAAGCAACCGCGCTGGCTGCAAACCGTGTGGGGACATGGCTACGTGTTCGTCCCCGAAGGGAGCGCGCCATGACGGCCAAGCCAAGCGGACTATTTACCCGCCTGGCGTGGCTGCTGGCAGGCACGGTAGGCCTGGTCGTGGCGATCGGCCTGATCACGCTCAATGTCACCGGTAGCCGCCTGAGCAACGCGTACACCACACGCACGGTGGCCTTGCAGGTTTCCGCGGCCGATGTGTTGATCGCGCAGGGGCACGATAACGAACTGGCCGGCCTCGGTATCGAGCTTTCCACCACCCCGCCGCAAGGGCATCCGCCCGCCCTGCGCGCCAATCGCAACCTGCTGGTCGAAACGCGGCTGCATTGGCCGCAGCGTCAGGCTTATATCGCCGGGCTGCGGCAACCGACGCTCTGGTTGAAAGCACTCTCGCCTTCCAATGATTGGATTGGCATACCGCTGATGGGACTGCGTGTGCCGCTGGTGCGCACGGCTGTGGTCACCACCGCATTCGCTGCCTTGATCGTGCTGCTGATGGCCGCGGCCTATGCACGCAGCCTTACCGAACCACTGCGCAGGCTGGCCCAGGCGGCACCCGCGGTCGTCGCGGGCACACCGCTGCCGCCGCTGCCCAAGCGCTCGGTGCGCGAACTGGTCGAGTTGAATGCCGCGCTATCGCGAGCCGCTGCCGAAGTGCGCAGCAATGCGCGCGAACGCGATGTCATGCTTGCCGCACTCTCGCACGACCTGCGCACGCCGCTGGCGCGCCTTCGACTTGGCCTGGCCTTGTCGGGCGATGCTGTCGATACGTCGCTGCGCGAAGGGATGGAAGCGGACATCGATGCCATCGACGCTATGAGCGCGCAGTTCATCGGCTTTATCCGCGATGGCAGCGACGAACCCGCATCGCCGGTAGACGTGGCGTTGTTATTACGCGAGTTGTTGTCGCTCAATCGCGGCAATGGCGGCCCACCCTGGGAAATCGAGTCGCCGGATCACGCCGTCGTGCAAGGGCATCCACTCGCGCTACGGCGTGCGCTGGACAACCTGATCCGCAATGCACTGCGCCATGGCGACGCGCCGTTTCGTGCCGTGCTTGCGGTTGGGCCGGCGGAGATTCGCGTGAGCATCGCCGATGGTGGGCTGGGCGCTCCCCCGGACATAGTTGATCGATTGGGCGAACCGTTCGTGCGTGGAAATCAGGCACGTAGCGATGCCATGGGCAGCGGCCTGGGGCTGGCCAGCGTCAAGCGCATCGCTACGCAACATGGCGGGAGCCTAAGCGTACGCAACCTGCCCGCACGCGGCTTTGAAGCCACCCTGCAACTGCCTCGCTAAAAATCCCAAACCCCCTCCTACTCGTCATCCCGGCGCAGGCCGGGATCCAGTGACTTAGGTTTCCAGTTTTCGCGATAGAGCAGATGCTTGTCGGCTCTTGCGATAACCGACTGCAAAGTCACTGGGTCCCGGCCTGCGCCGGGATGACGATTGGAGGAACTGAAGTTTTTTGAGGTTCCCTTCAGTCCGCAGCCGAAACATTTACTTACAACCCCCAACGAACCCGACAAACCTTACGCAACGCGGCCGTCTATCGTGTGCCACACCCACTCTGGAGACACCGTCATGCGCCGCACCGTTTTATTCCTCAGCCTGCTCGCTCTGACCCCACTCACCGCCACCGCACAAGTATCGCAAGACAACAAAAGCCGCATGGTCAACGAAATCAAGCAGCGCTTCGACAAAGCCGACACCAACGGCGACGGCGCGCTCGATCGCGAAGAAGCCAAGGCCATGCCACGCGTTGCCCAACACTTCGACGATATCGACACCGATCACGACGGCAAAGTGACGCTGCAGGAGATCGGCCGTTATCTCGCCGCCAAGCGCGAAAACAAGTAAGCGACATCGCCATGGAGCTGCCCCGTCATCTATTGCTTCTCCTGCCCGCATTCATTCTGCTCGCCGCGATCGAAGGCTGGTATCTGCACCGCCGTCGCCCAGGCGGCTATGACTGGCGCGCCTACTTCGCGTCACTTGGCGATGCGATAGGACGACTGGTTTTCACGCGCCTGCTTGGACTGGGCGTGGCGGGCATCTTTTTCAGCATTGCCTATCGCTACCGGATCACCACCATCCCGATGCACGCCTGGTGGGCATGGCCGCTGCTGTTTGTATTGCAGGATTTCTTCTACTACTGGATGCACCGTGCCGATCACCGCATTCACTGGTTCTGGGCGACGCACTGCGTGCATCACTCCAGCAACAGCTACAACCTGGCGGCCGCGTATCGCCTGGGATGGACTGCGCGGATAAGCGGCAATGTGATTTTCTTTACGCCGCTGGCGCTGTTGGGCTTCCCCGTCCCCGCCATTCTGGCCGCGACCGCGATCAACCTGCTCTACCAGTTCTGGCTGCACACGGAATTGCTGCCGCGTTTAGGGCCGATCGAGTGGGTGTTCAACACCCCGGCGCACCATCGCGTGCACCACGCCAGCAACGCGGCGTATCTGGACAAGAACTACGGCGGCATCCTGATCATCTACGACCGGCTGTTCGGCACGTTCGCCGCCGAGAGCGCCGACGATCCCTGCCGCTACGGCCTGGTCCATCCGATCAGCAGCAACAATCCGTTTCGCATTGCATTCCACGGCTGGGCCGGCATGTGGCGCACGCTGCGCCGCGCCCGAGGCTGGCGCGGTCGCTGGCTCGCCGTGTTCGGACCGCCCATGTGATGCATAATCGGGCCAGGGATGGGCCAGGGAGAGCTTCACGCAATTCATGGAGAAGGTATGGAACCGGAGCGTTCTGTCGATGCAGGCGACTTTACTTGTCTCCTGCAGTGTTGGCGCCAGGGAGATGCGCGAGCGCAGGAACAGCTGTTCAATCTGATCTACCACGAGCTCAAGGGCATCGCCCTGCGGCGGCTGTCGAAACCCGGCGCACTGGCTCTCGATTCCACCGAGCTCGTCAACGAAAGTCTTCTGCGTCTGCTTGAACATGTGCCCGACGCGACCAGCCGCGAGCACTTCTTCAAGATCGCCGCCACGGCCATTCGCTGCACCCTGATCGATCTCAGTCGGCGCCAGTACGCCGAAAAGCGAGGATCGGGCGCTATCGCCGTGACGCTTTCGCTCGCCGACCATGTTTCGACCTCCAGCACACCATGGCTGGACGTGGAGATGGCATTCGTCGAGCTCGAGCAACAAGACCCACGCAAATGCAGGATCGCGGAACTGGCCTTGCTGGTCGGCCTGAACCAGCAGGAGATCGCCAGCACCCTTGCGATATCCCTGTCTACCGTCGAGCGCGAGTTGCGCTTCGCCAAGGCGTGGCTCCGGGAGTGGCTGTCGCGATGACACCGGAACGGTTTCGTAGCATGGAGCAACTGTTCAATGCGGCGATCACGCAACCGCCGGACCGGTGGTCGCATTTCCTGGAAACGAATGAAACCGACGCTACGGTTCGGGCAGCTGTCCTGCGCATGCTCGAACACGCGCACAACGACGATCCCCATCCTGTCCAGGCGCAATTGCAGCGCATCGGGTCGTCGCTGGCGGCGATGCCCGATCGCATCGGCCCGTACCGTCTGCTGCGGCAGATCGGCGAGGGTGGCATGGGCAGCGTTTTCCTGGCCGAGCGTGACGTCGACGGAGCCTTCCAGCAGGTTGCACTGAAACTGCTGCATGGCTTGCCCACGGCAGCAGGCAAACGACGCATGGCACGCGAGCGCGAACTGCTTGCCGGCATGAACCATCCGCACATCGCCGGCCTGATCGATAGTGGCGAGGCGGCGAGTGGCCAACCCTTCCTGGTGATGGACTATGTCGAGGGCCACGCGCTCGCGGACTTTCTGGCGTCCAGGCAACTGACGCTGCGCGATCGCGTCCGGCTTTGCGCGCAGTGCTGCGATGCGATCCAGCATGCGCATCAGCACCTGGTGCTTCATCGGGACGTCAAACCGTCCAATATCGTTGTGAGCAACGATGGCACGCCGGTTCTGTTGGATTTCGGCATTGGAACGCTGCTGGAGGCGAGCCCGTCCGGCGTTCATACGGCAACGCTGGCCTTTACGCCCGGTTACGCGGCACCGGAACAGATACGTGGCTACGCGGCGACTACCGCGACCGATATTTTCGGCCTGGGCGCCTTGTTGTTCGATGTCCTGACCGGCCTGCGTTTGCCGGATCTGCGCAAGGGCGACATGCCGGTGCCTCTGCCAAGCAGTCAACCGATCGCGCCATCGCGCAGGCGCGAGCTGCGCGGCGACCTGGACCGCATTGTCATGAAAGCCACCGCGCTCGCGCCAGAGGATCGCTATCGCACAGCGGCAGCGTTGTCGGACGATCTGCATCGCTATCTTCGTGGCGAGCCGGTGCTAGCGGCGCCCGATTCCCTGTTTTATCGCTTGCGCAAGCTCGTCAACAGGCATCGCTGGGCTGCCGCTGCGAGCGTGGCCATCGTATGCGTGATCGTCGCTTTCGTCGTTCGCCTGGACATTGAACGCCAGCGGGCCTTGCAGGCCGAAGCGGCCGCTGTGCGAGAAGCCGGCAATGCCAACGCTTCGCGCGAATTCCTGGTTTCGGTGTTGGCCGCCTCCGATCCGGAGGCTGGCCGCGGCCGGCCTATGACGGTATCGGCATTGCTCACCTCGGCGACATCCCAGCTACGCAACGAGCGTATGCAGGACGAAGGCACGCGCGCCCTCGTCTGGCTGGCTGTCGCCGAGATCTACAAGAACATCAACGACCCCGTGCCGGGTTTGCAAGCGATCGACACCGCCGCCGATCTGTTCAAACGAACGAACCAGACCGATCCGGATCTGCAGGCGCGAGTACTCGAAACACGCGGCGTGCTGCTAGGACAACTGGAGCGTATCGCCGATGCCAAGCGCACATTGCAGGATCTGATTGCGCTGCGGTCAGGCCCGAATACCGACATGCTCGCACTTGCACGCGCCCACCAAGCGTACGCAACCGTCGCCGCGCTGGGGGGCGACCGCGAACAAGCGGAGCGGTCGCTGGATCACGCATTGACCTTGCTCAAAGCCGGCAGCGGGCCGACGGACCGGCTCCGCCTGGATCTGCTGCTCGATCGGATGAATCTGCACGCCAGCCGGCCCGGCGATTCCCAAGCAGCGCCCTACCTCACACAGGTGCTGAAGCTGGCGACCGCGACACTGGAGGCGGACGATCCCAAATGGCGCACGGTGCATCAGACAGCCAGCACAGTCTATCGAGGCTTGGGACAGTATCCCCAGGCACTGCCGCATGCCGAGTCAGCGTTGGCCATCGCACAACGCGTCTATGGAAACAGCAGCCAGTACACCATGGACCAGGAGAGCGAGCTGGCGATGGTACTGGGCCAGCTAGGCCGTTATCGCGACGCGGTCACGCACATGGAACGCGCAAGGTCGCTTCATCAGGCTCTGGGTTTGGATGACCTTGTCCTGGCGCAACAGGACATCCTGCTGGCATGGCTTTATGAAGGCCGTGGCGACAGCCGGCGCGCGATCGCGCTGCTCGACTCGACCCTGGCAAGGTTGCCCCAGGGCGACCCCACCTACATCACCTGGCGCTGGGTTGCGTACAAGCAGCGCGCTTCGGCGCACGGAGATTTGCGCCAGTTCGAACAGGCGTGGGCGGATGTCGACGAGGCGCTTCGATGGGTACGCGAGGACAGAGGCGGCGACTCTATCGAGTATTCGCAGATCCAGGCGCGCTATGCGCAGCTGCTGCTCGATGCCGGACGATTGAGCCAGGCCGAGGTGGCGCTGGCGACGGCCAAACGACTGAGCCAGGCACGCAGCGCCGGTCCCTATACCGCCATCTGGATCAGGCTGGCCGAACTCGATGCCCAACTGGCGCAAGCCAAAGGCCAGATTTCCTTGGCCAGACAGCGTATGGACGAAGCGTTGGCATTGGCGGAAAAGGAACGCAACAGCGACCCGATCAAGATAGCCAAGGTCAAGTTGCTCGCCGCCGATCTGGCGTTTCGCCAGCACGATGCCGATCGTGCGAGAAGCCTGTTGCGAGAGGCGATGCCCGTGCTGGAACAGGAGATGTCATCGCAGTCGCCGCAGCTTGCCAAAGCGCGATGGCTGGCGAAGAAAACATCCCAGTAGCGGCCGCGCATGCATCGCCGGAAAGGAGTCCCATCGCGGGACTCCTTTCCGTTCATACGGGCCGGGGTTTCAGTTGAAAACGGCGACCACCGATTGAACAGCCGCATTGACGTATCCACACACCTTTCCGCAGATGTTGGCGCCGCTGGCGTAGCCGCTCATATCCGCGCCGGCGATCTGGCCAATCAGCGCCCAGGGAATGCCACGCTGGGTTGCCGCTTCGCCGACCGGATGATCCTTGGTCCACAGTTCGATCGAATGCCGACCCGTGCTGATCACGCCGAGCACCGCCAGATCGCCATCCGTGCGCCCCAGTTCCTTGATCGCCTGGTCTTCGAGCGCCTTCAGGCCGCGATCGGCTTCTTCGGGACTTGTCGAGCCGACCAGCACCTTGTCGATGCGCTCGAAATAGGAAAATTGTTGCGCGTTGTAATTCTCACGATAGCGGTTCATGTTCTCCACGAACGACAGCTTGGGATCCGGGCGGGTGTTGTTGGCCATGTCGGTGTACTTCCGGATGAATGCTTCCGGATCCCCCTGAGTCGGGATACCGCAACGATAGACCACCACTTCGATAGGCGTGGTCTTGCCGGTCTGGTCGTAATTGGCCGCCATGCAGCCCGCATAGGCGTTATGGGCAACGCCAACGCCGTCCATCGGGTTGTCGCTGTATTTTTCGCTCGAAACGAGGCTCTGACTGAAGGCCGGCAAAGTAACCAGGGAAAGACCGAGGGAAAGCAGCAGGGATCGATGGTTCATCACATGTCCTTGTAGATTGAGAGGTCGATGACACTGATCGGCTCGATCGTTCGGCGGCGTCCAGACAAAAGCGTGCGCTTCAGATGATCGCGATCACTAGATAGATCGCAACAGGAAGGCAAAACCCGTCATCGGCCCGATCGCGTCGTTTCCCTCGCTCCCAGGGTCATCCTGCCGTTTACGGCACGTCGATCCCCAAGGACGCCATCGCCGCAGTAAACCCTGCACGGTCGCGATACCAATGGGCGATCAATCCCGCCTTCTCCGCGCCGATCACATTCTCTTCGAGGTCATCGACAAACAAGGTCGTCGCCGGCTCCTTGCCCCAATACGCCAGGCAGCGTTCGTAGACATCGGTAAACGGCTTGCGCGTATCGAACTGCGCACTGGTCCAGGCCGTGTGTTCGAACAGCGGAAACATATCGGGAACGACGCGACGCACCGACTCGCCAAACATCAAGGTGTTGTTGGTCAACATCGCCACGGCCACACCGTCGCGCACCAGGCGCGCCGCCAGCTCCAACATCCACGGCCGCAGCTTTGTGACCTCGCGCCGCGCGGCAATCCACGCCTCGCGCGTCACCTCGGCACCGGCCAGCCGGCTGATCGCCGCCAGATAGGTATCGGGGTCGTAACCGATGCCCGAGTCCGCCGCCAGCTCGACGCCTGAGCCATACACCGCGTACTGCATGGTTTCGGCCGATACACCGGCCGACGCGGCCATCCGCGCGATACGCCCATCGCGGTCATAGTCGGCAAGCACGCCGTCAAGGTCGAACAGTACGGCTTGAATCTTCAATGCATGACTCCTTCGATCAGGTCCCGCGCGGCTTGGCACGATGGGTCGGCGCGGCGGTCCACGGATCGTCCGGCCAAGGGTGGCGAGGATAGCGACCTTTGAGTTCTTTTTTGACTTCCGGGTAGGTGCGTTCCCAGAAACCCTTCAAATCTTGCGTCACTTGAATAGGGCGCCGCGCCGGCGAGAGCAGGTGCAGCGTGACCGGAATCCGGCCACCGGCGATACGCGGCGTATCGGCCAGCCCAAACAGCTCCTGCAGCTTGACCGCCAGCACGGGTGGCTCGTCCGGCGTGTACTCGAGACGATGCGTGATGCCACTGGGCACAGTGAGGCTATCGGGCGCGTGGCTATCAAGCTGTCGACGCTGTTCGTAGTCAAATAGCGAAGCCAGCGCCTGTGAGAGTTCTTCCGCGCTCAAGGCATCGAGACGGCGCTTGCCATTGAGATAGGGCGAGAGCCAATCCTCCAGCGATGCAAGCAAGGCTCCGTCGGACACATCCGGCAACCCCAGCTCGGGCATCCAGCCGCGTAGCGATTGCATGCGTGCGCGTAAACGAAGCGCGTTCTCGCTCCACGGCAATACGCCGATACCCCGGCTGCGTATCGCAGCCAGCAACGCAGGCAGTGCGTCTTCCGGCTTGACCGGCACACTGCGGCGCTCCAGCGTAATCGCGGCATAGCGATATTCCTCGAACGCCTCGACCGCCTGCCGCTCATCGTTCCAGCGCAGCACGCGTTCGCGCACGAACTGCGCGGGGTAGTCGCGCTCCAGCGCCCGCGGATCGAGCGGCGCGGCGGCACGAATCAGGCTATCGCGCGCGTCGTATTGAATATCCAGCACCACCAGCCAGGGTTCGCCATGCAGCGCGGTGTTTTCGTGCAGCCGCGCACCACGGCCATTGGCCAGGGTATAGCGCAGCGGATTGCTGTCGTCGCGGCGCGCGACGCGATCGGGAAACGCGTGCAGCAACAGATCGCCAACCGCATGACTGTCCGGCACGCCGCTGGCTGCGGTACGGATATTCAGGCGACGACGCCATCCCTTGGACGATTGCTCGATCGCGGCCAACGCGCCGCTATCGGCACCGCCACGCGCGCCGGCCGTGCTGCGATCGCGCCACGCGTGCAAGGCATGCACACGCGCGCGGAAGTCGTCGCTGCGCGCCTGTTCGCCTCGTAGCGGTGAGCGCGCTTCCATCAGCGCAAGCAGGTCCGCAATCAAGGCATGTAGCTCGGGCGGGGCACGCATGGCGGCCGCGCCGAGGCGCGGCGTGGCACCGAGTTCGAGCATGCGTCGACCCAACGATGTGATGCGTGCAGCGGCATCCAGTGCGCCTAATTGAGTCAGCAAGGCACGCGCCTGCGCCAGAGCGCCTGCCGGCGGCGGATCGAGCCACGACAGGCTCTCGCTACCCCATGCAGCCAATTCCAGCGCAAGCCCGGACAACTCCGTCTGCATGATTTCGGCCGTGCGCGAAGCATCGAGGCGCTTGCTCTGCGGCCATAGTCGATAAGCGATACCCGGCGCAACACGACCGGCACGGCCAGCGCGCTGATCGGCGGAGGCCTGCGAAATCGCCACCGTCTCCAACCGCGCAAAACCGGAGTTCGGATCGAAGCGTGGCTCACGCGCCTGTCCTGCATCGACGACCGCACGAATGCCGGGCAAGGTCACGCTCGATTCGGCGACGTTCGTTGCCAGCACAATGCGCCGTGTTCCTGGCTCCGCAGGGGAAAGCGCAGCCTGCTGCTCGGCCATTGACAGTTCGCCGTGCAGCTGCACGACTTCGACGTCTGTCGCATCATCGCGTTCCAGACTCTGCAGCAAGATGGATTGCGCTCGTCCAATCTCTCGACGCCCCGGAAGAAACGCGAGCACATCGCCATCGGTTTCAACCAAGGCTTGGCGCGAGACCCGTGCGAGATGCTGCTCAAGCGTTTCCTGCGCGCGCGCTGGGGGATACTCGACCTGCACGGGAAAACTACGCCCCGGACTACTGATGCGCGGCGCATCCAACCACTGCGCGATACGCTCGCCGTCGAGGGTCGCGGACATCACCACGATTCGCAGATCCGGCCGTAACGTGGCCTGTACATCCAGCGCCAGGGCAATGCCGAGATCGCCTGCTAGATGCCGCTCATGGAATTCGTCGAACAGGATCGCGCCGATCCCGGTCAATTCGGGGTCGTCCTGGATTAGGCGCGTAAGAATGCCCTCAGTCACCACTTCGATCCGCGTTGCAGCGCTGACGCGGGATTCGAAGCGGATTCGGTAACCCACCGTCTGTCCGACATCTTCGCCTAGCTGGCTCGCCATGAATTGAGCAGCGGCTCTGGCGGCGATGCGACGGGGTTCGAGCATCAGGATGCGCTGGCCCTGAAGCCATGCGGCCTCCAGCAGAGCCAGCGGAACCTGTGTTGTTTTGCCTGCGCCCGGGGGCGCTTCCAGGACAAGACAAGGCTTCGACGCTAATGAAGCGACGATATCCGGAAGTAACGGAGCGATAGGGAAACTAGGAAGTCCGTCCATTCCCTCTAGGATACCTGCAAGGGCTCCATCAAGCGCCGAAGCATCTTCTTGACCCCGTACTAGCCTTTTTGGACAACCCAAGCAGGGCCCGGCGGGCTATTAAGCCGAAGAACGCACTTTGGCGACGCAATCTTGGAAACCAAATACCAATTTGGAGGCAACACGCTAACGCCCTGCTCGCATATAGTCATTTGCGCCCCAACGGGCTTATCGAAGTGACTTTCAAAGACAAATCTAAAATTCGTTATACATTGAGGCTCAAAGACATTGTACTTGGTATCAACCCAAAAATAGCCATTCGGCGGAACCGCAGAGCAACCCTCCATAAAATGAAGCAACCACACCTTTTCATCTTGTAAATTGTCAGCCAGCGCCAACTCAAATGGCGCAACTGATGTCGCAATCGCAAAAGCGAGTGCAAGTCTCGAAATCATCATTCCTACTCCGCAAGTGGCAATAATTTGCCGGGAGCACAGATTGACATTAGGAAATGTTTCGAAAGATAGGAGAAAACATCATTTCTCCGACGGCATGCAGCTGTATTTTTGTAGCACTTCTCTGTCACAACGCAAATGAAGTGTAGATCGGCAGCGCCATGCTCCACACATATTTTACTACCGCCATAGCTGGCAATTTTCTCGATTGCAGCCCTGAGCAATTGACGGGCCTTAGCAGTTTCGAAAAAGGCCCGACATCATCGATCCAAATCGATGATGTCGGGCCTCGGAAACTTAAGGCTTGAGAGGGGTAATGACCGCCGGCTTCATTGCGCTATCACTTTCGCGAAGCGGCGCCAAAGACTCGAACTTTTGCTGATACTCGTCAGTAATCTGCTTAGCTTCTTCGCCGTTCGTTATAACACGCGGCGTAATTAGGACGATCAGTTCGGTGCGTGTCTTGCTACGATTTGTGCTACCGAATAGTCGTCCAAGGATAGGAATTTGATTTAGTCCAGGAATTCCCGTGTCGGTAGTCTGATCCAACTGTTGAATCAATCCCCCCAAGAGTACTGTTTGCCCGCTTTGTACAGCTACTTGGGTACTCAGAGCACGCTGACTAATAGTCGGATTGACTCCGGCTGCGGCCGCTCCCGCCTGGCTCACCTGCTGCATGACATTCATATAAACCAGACCGCCTGGATTGACCCGAGGTTGAACGCCCAGGATAACGCCAGTAGGTATGTATTGAGCCGTGCTTACTGTGCCGGTCGCAAGGCCAGTATTAACAGTGGTGGAACTAATGGGCACCTGATCGCCGACTTGAATCTGAGCAACTTGATTGTTCAATACAACCATGGAGGGCGCAGAGAGTGTCTTTGTTTTTCCACTCGTCTCCAGAGCACGTAAAGCTACTTGCAAGTTATGGTTAACGAACGAGTAATAAAACGCATCGCCGGTGGTAGTTCCACTAGCTGTGCTAACTGGCGAATAATTGGCTCCGCCAACACCTAGGGCACCTTGCTGCTGATTTCCGGGCTGGCCCGGAACGATGTTCCCATTTGCATCGGTGGTGTTCTTGATCAGACCTTCGAGATACCACTGCACACCGAACTGGAAATCGCCCGTCAATGTCACTTCCAGAATGCGCGTCTCGATCTGCACCTGAAGTGGTGTGGTGTCCAGGCGCTTGATTGCCGAATTGATCTCATCCCACTTCGACGGTGGCGCTCGTACAAGCAGCTGATTATTCGCATCGACCGAACTGATGCGGATGCTTCCGTCGTCGTTGCTGTACTGCTGCGATTGCTGCCCGTTGTTGTTGCCAAATACGCTGTTGGACGTACCGTTGCTGTTGATACCTCCTGGCGTGAATCCGCCAAATCCGTTGGAAGACTGGTTGGAGCCAATGCCGCCGCTACTGCCAAAGCCACCCGTACTGCCAATACCGCCAGATGTACCTGAGCCGATGCCACCGGAGTTCAGTCCGCTGTTATTTCCAAGGCCACCGCCGATCCCGCCGTTAGTGCTGCTGCCGAAGCTGCCTGCAAGACTACCTAGGCCATTGGCCGAACCATTCGCGTTATCGCTACCGCCCAGGGTGCCCGAAGTCAGACCTGGACCCACCTTGGCTCCGCCATTGCCACCGTTGTTGCCGTTGCTCGATGCATAGATCTGCGCTAGGTACTGTGCGAGGTCGGATGCTTTGAGGTTACGCACGTCGTACACAAACAGCTGCGGCTCGTTGCCGCCGCCGCGATCGATCTTTTCGATCCAGCCGCCGACTTCGGAAAGATAGCTAGGTTGCGTGGTGATAACTACCAGTGAGTTGGTGCGCTCGATCGGTATAAAGCGCAGCATGCCAGCCAGCGGCGTGTCACCCTTGGGCCCGAACAGGCTGTCGAGCTTGGGCATCAGCTCAGTGACATTCGCGCGTTGCAAGCTATAGACGCCTATCGACATGCCACGCAGCCAGTCGACATCAAAGGTCTTGACGGTGCGCTCGTAATTGGCGAGGTCTTCGGGCGTGCCCGATAGCACGATGACATTACGCGCCGGATCAGCTAACAAGATCGACTCGGGGCGTGCGAATGGTTTGATCAGCTTCTGCATCTCGTTGGCCGAGATGTAGTGCAGCGGATACAGGCGTGCCTGCAAACCGGCTTGTGGCGATGCGGCACCTAGGCTCGGCGCTACATTGCCGCCTACGGCATCCTTGGAAGGCATCACGACATAGCCACTGCCTTGCTTGACCAGCGCGTTACCAGTCCAGGAGAGCAGTGTTTCCAGAATCGGAATCGCCTGGGTGCTGTCGACGGGCTGGGACGTAGAGAAGGAGATGTTGCCCTGCACGCCCGGCACGATGGTGTAGTTCTGCTTGAGCAAATCGCCAAGAATGACTTTCACCACCGCTGGCACCGGCTGGTTCTCGAAATTGAAGGTGACGGCGTTATCGCCGCTGGCAGCCTTGATCGGTGTAGCCAGGCCCTGCGGACGAATGAACTGCCCGGTGCCCTCGGAGACCTGCGGCCTTACGGCAGCCGCAGCATCGGGCGCCGTGATTTCCTTGTTGAGCGCTACGGGCTCAGGCGCCGGCTTCTCGGTACCTGCCATAGCTTCGCGCTGCAGCACGCCGTCGTCTTTAGGATTCGGCAACGTCGAGCAGCCAGTTATCCACACCGCCATGGCGACGGTGCCGATACGAAAGAGTTGAAGGATGGGGCGGGACATGAATCAACGTACTCCTTCAGGGGTGGCCGCTTGCTGTGCGCGACGCTTTAGGATGTTCTCTCGCAGCTGGCGAATGCGCTCGGCCTGCTCCGCGTTTTGTCCTGACGGCTGATTGCCGGGCGCGGGAACGGGCTGGACGCCGGGCGGCACGTGCCGGACCTGCATCTGCGGTGGATTGCCGTTATCGGATGGCGGATTGGGCACGGCGCCCAGAGGCGTCGGCGTACCGGCGGCTCCGGCTTTTGCCAATGGTGTTACCGGCGCACCGGCCGGCAGCTTCAACTCGGTGCGGCTGCCTGAAACCTCGAATACCGCCGAACGCGGGCTCAACTCGGCGAGTTTGATCGCGCCGTCGGGCGAGGTGCCGCCTTCACGAATGCGCAGTTCCTTGTCGCCGTCCTTGCTGTGCAACAAGGCCACGCGCAGGCTCGACGTCATGATGATGCCGGTCAGTTCCATATCGCCGAGATTGCTCGATTCACCGGCGACACGCGCCACCGGTTTGCGATCCGGATTGAACAACGGCTTTTGCCAAACCACGCCGTAGCGCTCGAGCGGCTGGAATGTGGGCATGCCGCTATCATTGTGCATGTCGGGCAGGGGCGGCGTAGGCAAGGGCGGATTCCAGTGCACGCTACGTCCGACACCGCCGAGCAAGACCACGAATACCACCGCCAATACGGCGGCAATACCACCAAGTATGGGTGTCAGACGACGTTGAGCGGCAGCATTCATGAAGATGCCCCTCCGTCGTCGTTGCTCCCGCTCTGACGTGCCTTGCGGATATAGCCCGAGAGCGTGAACTGCACCTCGATCGGCGCGCCGGCATTCTTTTGCGCGGCGACCGGGTTGCGGTAGAGCGAGATGTCGTCGATGAAAAGGTAGGGCGTGCTCTGCTCCAGCGCATGCATGACCGAACCGACCGATTCGATATCACAGCGCAGGCTGATGCTGACAGCGACCTTTTTGTACGGGTCGTTCGCGTCGGCTCGCGGATTGGCGACGGGCATTTTCTGGATCACGTCGCAGTTGCCGCCCGGCTGATGCGAAGCGACCACGTCGACCACGCGCTGCATCAGGCCGGCAGCAGCGGCGTTCGCGTCGTCTTCGGGCAGGAAGGCGTTGCTGCTTGCCTGCCCTGCGCCGAGCGCATCGATGCGTTTCTGCAACTGCGGCTTTTCCGACAGGGCGGCGGCAAAACGACTTTGCGTATCGCGCAGGTCGTCCATTTGTGACCCGATCTGTTGCAGCGGCGCGACAAACCACCAGTGCAGCAGCGCAAAGTAGGCAACCACCAGCACCACCAGCAGCAGCAACACGGCGGCGATGCGGCTCTCGCGCGGCTTGAGTTTCTCAAGCTTCATCGCGCACTCCCGGTGTGCGCAGGCGTGGCCTTCGCTTTGGTATCGGGTTTACGCAGCTGCGCGACCATATAGAAGCGTTCTTTGCCGGTGGTGGGATCCGCCTGAATCGTGCCCTGGAAATTGGCATCGGTGATGACAGGCGAGCCCTTGACCGCGTCGATCAGCTTGGCCGCCTGCTTGGATTGGCCCTGAAAACCCACCTGCCCGGCGTTGTCGATGCTCAGGCGTTCGAGCCAGGCATCGTCCGGCAGGCGCTGACTGAGATCGTCCAGCAAGCTCAACGCCGATGGCGTGTGCAGCTTGCGATCTGCCAGGAAACCGGCGGCACCGGCGTTGTCCTGCAATTGCTGGCGCAGGGCCGCAACCTTCTGAGCCTCGGCGCGCATGCTGTCGACCTGCGACTGCATCGCCGACAGGGCTGCTTGCCGGTTGTGCAGCCATTCCCCGAGGGACATCACGACCAACAGAACGCATGCCGCCGCCAGGGCCAGATTCAAGCGTTGGCGCGGATGACTGCGACGCGGCGCCTGCTCGGGCGGCAACAGGTTGACGCCGAGGCGGTCGTAGCCGGAGGCCATGTCGACTGCGTCGATACCGATGCCGACAGCACGCAGACGTTCCAGCAGCGGATCGAGCGTCTGACGCGGCACGGCCACCAGTTCGGCGGCGAACCGCCCGGCAGGTGCAGGCCCTTGTGTATCGCGTACGTCGTAACGAACCTGCTCGGCACGGAACGGGGTCTGCCGGTCCATTTCGAATGCGCCGATCTGCTGCAGGCTTTCGCGTGCCGCGATCGGCAACAGCAGGCTTCGGCGCAGCATGGTGGTCGACGGCAGACATAGCGCGATATGCAGGTCTTCGGGATCGACGCCGCGCAGTGCATCGCTCAATGCCACCAGCTGCGCCGCCGGATCGAGGCTGTCGCTCCATGTCGCCAAGGGCAGGCTGTCGCCGGCACGGCGTACCTGCCAGTCGTCGCCCTGTTTTTCGAGCAGATACCAAGCCGCCCCGCCGCCAAAAGCGTAACGCCAGCGAACCGGCAGCAAGGCCGCCAACTCGCCACCCCACCATTGGAAAAAACGCGGCATCGGCGACGTGCGCCAGGCACGACGCACGTTATCCAGCAGCGGTTGCAACGATTGCGTTGCGGAACTCATTCCCCGTCTCCTTCCTGCCAACGCAATACCGCGAAAGGTTGCGCGCCGAATCGAACTCCTTGTAACCGAACCGTGGCGTTCAGCACCGCATGAGTGCCGTCGGCCAGGGTCGCTTCCGACCGGATACTATGCGTTACTCCCTGGATGCCGGCTAGACCCTGCACATTGCTGCCCGGCTGCGCACCGGCCTGGCGCGCGGCAATCAGGCTGGCGATCTGCTGTGGGTCCATGTTCGGAATGGCCGCCAGCGCCAGCGCAGGCGCGGTATTGGGGTCGGGACTGTCGCGGCCGGACCAGATCGTGATGACCGAGCCGATCTTGGAGTAGATCGCCGGCGTCATGCCTAACACCATCTGTAATTCCTCAACGCTGGCAAAGGGACCACTGCGCGGACCGTAGTCGCGCCCGGCGGCTTTGTAGGCTTGTGCACGCCGGCTGACATCGTCGGAGCTGATACCAAAGCTGCGCCAATCGACGATGCTCTGGGCGATATCCCGGGCCTGTCCGCTATCGACGCCGGCAGCGATGAGCAAAGCCATCAATACTTCCGGCCGCGCGGCATTGAGGTCGACCTTGCCGCCCTCGTCCACCACGTTGACCTTGACCGTCGCGTCTTCGTACTTGAAGGGATAGGTGCGGCCATCGGCAACCCAGTGCGTCTGCGGCTGCGTATCCTGCAGACCGTAAATCGCGCGCATGACGCCCGCCTCGGCGGCGTAGTGCGCCTGCGCCTGGGCAAACTGATAACGCGCCTGCATGCCTTCGGTGCGCGCCAGCATGGCGTAGCCACCGAGCATGATCGCCAGCAAGGTCAACGCCCACATGACGAGGAGCAAAGCAACGCCGCGCTGCGCGCTGCGCGATGACAAAGGCAACGACTTCATCGCAGCACCTGCCCGCGACTCAAGCCGCGCAGCAAGTTGATCTGATTGCCGGTAGCGCTGGGATCGACGCGTAAGGGGACTTCCAGGTTCGGCCAGCCGTAGTTGCCGTCGACCTGCAGGTTGACCTGCACCAGGATCGGCATGGCACGACCGTCGCTCCAGTCCGTCCCCCAGGTACCGGCCTGATCGTCGGTATCGGGACTGCGATAACTGAAACTGCCTTCACGCACGTTGTCCATCAGCACTTCAGGATCGCCCAACGGCTTGGGATCGCTGCCATCGGGCGGAAGGATCGCGAAGCTCACTTCCAGGCGCGAACCGCCACCCTTGTCGTTGGGCACCAGCTTGATCTGCTGCAGTTGCGGCCCGAGTTTGCCCAGGTAACCGGGCAACGGTGCGACGAAACGCATCTGATGCGCATCGCCTAGGAAATAAATGTTTTCGCCCTTGTCGGTCTTGGCAAATGCCATCGCCATCGTTTGCGCCAGTTCGCGACGCAGGTACATCTGTGCGGAACGAATCTGATCCAGCCGCTCGATCGCCGCCTGCCCGGAGCGCACGCTTTGCGACGCGGCGCGTATACCACCGTAGACGGCCAGCAGTAGCAACGACAGCAGGACGAGCGAGCCCAGCACCTCGATCAGGGTGAAGCCATGCTCGTGGCGCGATGAACGCATCATCGCAGCTGACCCTGTGCCTGCGGCACCGCACTGACCAGCCGCAAGGTGCTGAAGTGCGCGGTACGCTCGCGCCGCCCGCCCCACATCACGTCCAGGTCGAGCTTGAAGATCTGCATCGGCGTGTTGTTGCCGGCGTCGCTCGGCTGGTAGGGCGCAACCGCCAGACGCCAATGGTATTGATCGTCGAACTTGCCTTCACTGGTTCCAGGCTGGAACTTTTGCTCCATGCCGGCGCTGTCGAGCAGGCTGCGCGCCCACAAGGCCGCTTGCGCGTGATCGGCCGCATTGTTGGTCAGGCCGATCGAACCGCCCGCCACCTGCATCAATGCGGCAAAGGCGATCGCCAGTATCAGCAGCGCGGCGATGATTTCGATCAGACTGAAACCACGTTGTCTCCCCAGTGCGCGTTTCATTGCACCACCACACTCACCGCGCCGGTCAACCACGACACGTTGACCAACCATTGGCGCTGCTGCAGCTTCAGCGTGACATGACCGCCGGTGGAGCTGCCGTCGGGAAAGAAACGGATGCGCCCGATGTTGCTGCCGATCTGGTCTTCGGCGGCGCTGGTAATGCCCAGCGTCATACCCTGTGGAAGACGAACCACTTTGCCGCCGACCGGGGTGTACGTGTTGTCGCGCGTGTTGACGGCAAACGTCTGTTCCTTGCCTTGCACGATCGCCTGCGCACGCGTTGCACGCAGTGCCGAGGCCATTTCGCCGCTGGCTGCGTTGACGCGTGCGCTAGTCAGGCCTTGCGATACCGATACCGATACGGCGGCCGAGGCGATGGCGATCAGCAGGATCACCACCAGCATTTCCAGCAGGGTGAAGCCTTTGGAAAGCGAGGAGTGAGTGATCAGGAGTGAGGAGTGAGAGAGAGCGGGAGCCCGCGCGTTGTTGGGGTTTGCTCGTTTCTCATTCCTGTTCACTACGGACCGGAACGAGGGGCGCGAGCGGGCGGGCGGGCTAATCGCCCACCTGCGCTTGTTGCTCGCTGCCACTCGTCCCTGGTTTGTCACTGCCAGTTACCGACGTCCGCGTTGTAGCCGTCGCCGCCGGGTTGGCCGTCCTGGCCGTAGAAGATCAGATCGAAACTGCCATGGTCGCCGGGATATTTGTAGCCAAAGTCATGGCCCCACGGGTCATGCATTTCCGATTCCTTGACGTACGGGCCCTGCCAGTTGCGCGCGTTGGCCGGCTTGGCCAGCAGGTCGCCCAACTGCTGCGGCGGCGAGCCGTTGTCGAGCGCGTAGTTTTCGATCTTCTGGCTGAGCGTGGTCAGCTGTGCCTTGCCGGCGCCGTATTTGCCCTTGTCGACGTTCTTGCCGACACCGGTGACGACCACGGCACCGATGATGCCGATCAACACGATCACAGCGAGCATTTCCAGCAACGTAAAACCGCCCGAACGGAGCGACCGTGCTGTCCTGGTGGTTCTTTGCATCATCTGCGTCATTTGTGGATTCCTCCGTTCGGTTACTGAATATTGCTGGTAAGGCTGAGCAAGGGCAGCATGATCGCTGCCATGATGATCGCCACCAGAATGGTCATGACGATGGTCAACGCCGGCACCAATGCTGCCAACAGACGATCGATCGAGCGCTTGGCTTCCAGATCGAAGGTGTCGGCGACTTTGAGCAACATGGTGTCGAGCTGACCGGCTTCTTCGCCCACCTGCACCATCTGCAGGGCGAGGCGCGGAAAACGTTGCGATTGCGACAGCGCGAGGCTCAGACCCGAGCCGCCTTTGACTTGTTCGGCAGCCTGGGCGAGTGCTTCGTCCAGCGCGCGGTTGGACGTGACCTGGCGCGAGATACCCAACGACGAGAGCAGCGGTACGCCGTTTTTCAGCAGCGTGCCCAGCGTGCGCGCGATGCGTGCGGTCTCGATTTTCAGCAGCAGCGGCCCGACCAGGCGCATGGTCAACAGCTTCGCGTGCCAGGCCAGCCGCGTGACTGGATCGCGCATGCGCGCGCGCCAGATCAAGGTGCCGACCACGATCGCTGCAATGATCAGCCACCACCATGAGTGCATGACTTCGCCGACCGCGAGCACGGCCTTGGTGATAAACGGGATCGGCACGCGCATGTCTTCGAAGATCGGCACGAACTGCGGCACCACGTACGCCAGCAGCAGCACCAGCGAACCGAGCACGCCGAACATCAGGATGGCCGGATAGATCAACGCATTGATGATGCTGCCGCGCAATTGCTGCGACCGTTCGAGGTAATCGGCCAGGCGGCGCAGCGTGTCTTCGAGCGAGCCGCCCGCTTCGCCGGCGCGCACCAGGCTGATGTAAAGCTTGGGGAACACGCCGTGTTCTTCTTCCAGCGCCTGCGACAACGGCGTACCGCCGCGCACGCGATCGCGAATGCGCTCGACCATCTTCTTGGCGCGCTCGCCCTCGGGCAGCTCCAACAGGATGCCCAGTGCGCGGTCCAATGGCTGGCCGGCGCCAAGCAGGGTCGCCAGCTGGTGCGTGAATTGGGCCAGCTGATCGCCGGTGAACGGGCCGCGCTTGAACAGCGCGGCCATACCGCTGCCACCGGCTGCCGCATCGGCCATACGGGCATCGAGCGGGGTGCTGCCCTGTTCCTGCAGGCGGCTGATCACCTCGTCGACGCTGGACGCCTCCATCTGCCCCTGCAGTATTTCGCCGGAGTCGTTGACCGCTCGATATCGAAACTGAGCCATGGGCTAGGAACGCGCGAGTGAAGGTGAACAAGCGAAAGTGAACGGCAAGCGGCCGCCCATGGCGCAAAGGCGCCATGAGTTGTGACTGCGGGAAGCGGCTTGTAGTTCGCGACTTGCGGGTAAAGTTTTGAGAACTGCTTGGGCCTTCCAGGCCAGACCGGCATCATGCCGGTCAGCTTTCCTGCGTGACACGCAGCACCTCCTCGATGGTGGTGATGCCGGCCACTGCCTTGGCAATGCCGTCCTCGTACATCGTGCGCATGCCTTCGACACGTGCCTGGCGCTCGATTTCGCCCGCATCGGCGCGCTGCATCACCAGGCGGCGCAACGGGTCGGTCATCACCAGGAATTCCATGATGGCGCGGCGGCCACGATAACCGGTGGGATTGGCCGTGCTGGTGCCCGGCTTCCACAGGCGGATCGGCCGTTCGTCGGTGTATTTGTGCAACTCGAACTGCTCGATGACTTCCGGCAGCGCCTCGTAGGAAGTTGCGGTCTCCGGATCGAGACGGCGCACCAGTCGCTGCGCCAGGATGCCGTTGACGGTCGAGCCGAGCAGGTAATCCTCCACACCCATGTCGAGCAGACGGGTAATGCCGCCCGCTGCGCTGTTGGTATGCAGGGTGGACAACACCAAGTGGCCGGTGAGCGCGGACTGGATCGCGATGCGGCAGGTTTCCAGATCGCGCATTTCGCCGATCATGATCACGTCCGGATCCTGTCGCACGATCGAACGCAGCGCACCGGCGAAATCCAGTCCGATCTGCGGCTTCACCTGGATCTGGTTGATACCTTCGATCTGGTATTCAACCGGGTCTTCGACCGTGATGATCTTCACGTCCGGCGTGTTGATCTGCGACAGCGCCGTATAAAGCGTGGTGGTCTTGCCCGAACCGGTGGGACCGGTCACCAGCAGAATGCCGTGCGGGCGATCGAGCACGTCGACGAAGCGTTGCTGGAAGTTGTCTGTGAAACCGAGCGAAGCGAAATCGAACACCACCGATTCGCGATCGAGAATACGCATCACCACCGACTCGCCGAAGCTGGTCGGCACGGTGGACACGCGAAGATCGAGCTCCTTGCCTTGCACGCGCAGCTGGATACGGCCGTCCTGTGGCAGCCGGCGCTCGGCGATATTGAGCTTGGCCATGATCTTGACGCGCGAAATGACCGCGGCGGTGGAGCTGGCCGGCGGCGCTTCCACTTCGTGCAGCACACCGTCGATGCGGTAGCGCACTTTCAGGCGATTTTCGAACGGTTCGATGTGCACGTCCGACGCGCGCTGTTCGACGGCGCGCTGCAGGATCAGGTTCACCAGGCGAATCACCGGCGCTTCGGAGGCGAGATCGCGCAGATGCTCGACATCGTCCTCGACCGCGGCGCTGCCATCGAGATTCTCGACGATGGTGCCCATCGCCGAACGACCGGAGCCGTAATAACGTTCGATCAGGTCATCGATTTCCGAACGCAGGCCGATGCGCAAGGCCACCGGACGCCCCGTCGCCAATTCGACCGCATGCACCGGGTATGGATCGGCCGGATCGGCAACCATCAAGGCCAGACCGTCCTCGCCATCGCGCACTGGAACCACGTGTTGCTGCTTGAGGAAGCGCAACGAGATATCGACTTCGGGCGGCGGTAACTCCGGCGCTTCGCGCGCGGCCAGCAACGGTGCGCCCAGGTATTCGGACCAGGCTTCGGCCAGATCGCGCTCGGACACCAGACCCAACCGAGCCATCAGCCCGGTCAGCGTGCCCTCGGGTGATTCCTCATGCAGACGCCGCGCCCTGACAAGGTCGCCGTCCTTGAGTCGACCTTTGGCGACCAGCAACGAACAGACCGCCACTTCGCGGTCTTGGGTCGCCGCAACGGTCTGGTTGGTCGCCGGCTTTAGTGTGGCTGCCGACATGTTCTCACCCCGCATCCAATAACGATTCGCACCCACGATGCTCCATGCATCGCCCCCGGAAGGTGCAGAGAGATGCATAGTTAACATATTCGTCCGGGGTTACGCGAGCGTTGCATCGCTAAACGCAGCGTAGGAATCGGCGCGATAAAAATAAAACCGGCGCCCCTGAGGACGCCGGCCGATTTCTGTACTTCCGAGTCTGCCGTTGACTACTTTACGGCTGTGCTCCGGCTGCTTGCACTGCAGCATAAGCGTTGAGAATGCCCGTGCCGATCTGCCGGTTCGATGGCGGCGTGACATGGAACACCGTCGCCGAGGAACGTAACAGACTGGTCACTTGCGCTGTCGTAAGCAGGGTCTTGCCCAGCGCGAGGCGATAGCTCTGCATCAAGGCCACCGTACCGGCGACATGAGGCGTGGCTTGCGACGTACCGGCCATGCCGCCATAGGTCGAGGTGGTCGGCGTGGTCGAGCCGGCATTGATGGTCGACCAGATGAAGCCGGTCGTAGCCTGCGTGCCACTGGAACCGTCGTTTTGATATACGCCGCCACCGGGCGCGGCGAGCGTAATGCCGTTGCCATAGTTGGAGTAAAACGCGCGCTTGCTGGTGATGCCGGTGGCCGCCACAGCAACCACACCGGCGCAATTGGCCGGCGAGAAGCCCGATACGTTGGCGTTGCTGTTGCCCGCAGCGACGACCACGGCGGTGCCGCGACCGGTTGCACCGGTAATGGCGCGACCGAGCACCGAACTGGACGAACAGGTGCCCGAACCGCCCAGGCTGAGGCTGATGACCTTGGCCGGGTTGGCGTTGTCGGGTACGCCGGTGACATGGCCGCCTGAGGCCCAGGTAATCGCATCGGCGATATCGCTGTCGGATCCGCCGCAATGCCCCAGTACGCGTACCGGCAGTACCTTGGCGCCGAAAGCCGTCCCCACCATGCCGGTGCTGTTGTTGGTCAGCTCGCCGCCGGCCGTGCCGAATACGTGGGTGCCATGCCAGCTGCTGGCCTCGGCGGCCTGGCCGGCACCGCACTGACCCGCGGTAGTCCAGTCGCCCGTATCCCAGCCTCCGGCAACACGGCCATTCGTGCTGCGGCCCGAAACCGTATGGTCGGTGATGAAGTCGTAGCCTGCGCTCGCCAGCGTGAGATCCAGGTCCGGATGATTGGTCACGCCCGTGTCCAGGCTTGCGATCACCACACCGGTGCCATCGGCCAGGGTCCAGGCCTGCTGGATGTTGGCGCCGCCCCAATTGGCGACCGACGTGCCCAGGCTGCTGTCGCTGAAGCCGGTACCACCGGGCGAGAGGTAGTCCCATTGGTAGCCCGCGTAGTACTGGTCGTTAGGCACGGTGAAGGTCGCCGCCCCTGCCGGCGAAATGGTCGGGCGATCTACCGCCTGGCGCATGTAATCGGGCTGCACGAACTCCACCGCCGGATCGGCTGCCAGCTGCTGCACGAACTGGCGGGTTTCGGCCGCGTTCAACCGGCGCGAGGTGGTGACGACGTCGCCGCCGATCGCCAGGCGATGCCCATAGCTCACATTGAGCAAACGGCCGCCGCTGCGCAGCGTCTGTGCGCCGGCCCCGGCCTGATCGACCAGGTTGGCACGCGCCGCGGCGGCATTGAGAGACTGCACAGCCGCCGTCGGCTGTACCCGCTCGGTGCTGCCGTCGCGATAAAGCACGACAAAATGATCGTAGGTCTGATTTTCCTGGACCGAGCTCAGATCGAATCGGCTGGTATTGGCCGAAATATCGGCCGCTACCGCCGGCAAGCCCATCGCCATAAGCATGGAAGCCACCAGCAACTTCATCTGGGAACGCTGATTCATTCGTCTATCCCTCTCATTGTCGATAAGGAGCGAAGTGCCTGCCGCGGTCCCTGCGATAAGACCCTCCACAGCCCCTGTCAGCGGGCGGTCTTTGCAAGCCATTGAAACTTCGCTGGAATATCCCCTTCCAGGTGAACCGTCCCGGCGCACCGAATGACCAAGCTACAAGCGTAAGCTTTTGCGAATAGGGACGCCGTTCGCAATTTCGTGCCGTGGCACCTACAGGCCGTGATTTGGCCGGCCTGCATCGGCTCTGGGACAATGGCGGTTTTCCAAGCGGCCTTTTCATGCAACTGATCGATATCGGCGCCAACCTCACGCACGAGTCTTTTCACCACGACTTCGACGAGGTGCTGGCACGTGCCCAGGCACAGGGCGTGACCCGCATGGTGGTGACGGGTGCCTCGCGCGATGGCAGCGAGCATGCGCTGCAGCTGGCCCAGCGCTATCCGGGTCGCCTGTACGCCACGGCTGGTGTGCATCCGCACCATGCGATCGATTACGACGACGCGACCGACGCGCGCCTGCGCGAGCTGGCGACCCAGCCGCAAGTGCGTGCCGTCGGTGAGACGGGCCTGGACTATCACCGCAACTACTCGCCGCGCGACGTGCAGCTCGAGGTCTTCGAGAAGCAGTTGAAGATTGCCGCGGATCTGGGCAAGCCCTTGTTCCTGCACCAGCGCGATGCACACGCGGATTTTATTGCGCTGCTGAAGCGCTATCGCGATCGCGTCCCCGCCGCCGTCGTGCATTGTTTTACCGATACCAGCGAGGCGCTACGTGACTATCTCGCGCTCGATTGCCATATCGGCATCACCGGCTGGATCTGCGACGAACGCCGCGGGTTGCACTTGCGTGAGCTGGTCCGCGAGATTCCGGCCAACCGGCTGATGATCGAAACGGATGCACCGTATCTGCTGCCACGCAACGTGCGTCCGCAGCCTTCGCACCGGCGCAACGAGCCGATGTATCTGCGGCATATCTGCCAGGAAATTGCGCGTGATCGCGGTGAGGCTGCCGAAGTTACCGCTGCACAGAGTACGGCTACGGCGGAGGCGTTTTTCGGGATAGAGGACGAGTAAATCCCTCTCGAACAACCTCAGTTTTCATCGTCATCCCGGCGAAGGCCGGGATCCATTCTTCGGTCCATGCTCGTCAGATAGCTCATTGCAAGCATCTGCGCCGAGGAATGGATTCCGGCCTTCGCCGGAATGACGGATAGGAAAGGTAGTCAGATGTCCTCTGAGGCCGCTCCCACCGAAATCGCACTCAAACCCTGCGCGATTCACCCGGCGCAAGACCGTCCAGGGCATACGGCCCAATGCGTACACGAATCAAGCGAAGCGTGGGAAAACCAACAGCCGCAGTCATACGCCGCACTTGCCGATTGCGCCCTTCGCTCAATGTCACACTGACCCAGCTCGTTGGAATCGCCTTGCGAAAACGCACCGGCGGATCGCGCGGCCATAACCACTCGGGTTCGATCGCATGTTCGACCGTCGCCGGCCGCGTCGGTCCATCGTTCAATACGACACCACGACGTAACGCCACGATCGCCTCGTCGGTGATCTGGCCGTCCACCTGCACCAGGTAGGTCTTGGGCTCTTTATGACGTGGATCGGTGAGCTTGTGCGCGAGCGCGCCATCGTCGGTCAGCAACAGCAAACCTTCGCTATCGTGATCGAGACGGCCGGCCGGATAGACGTCTTTCTGCTTGACGAATTCGGCCAGCGTGCGCCGGCCATCGCTATCGGTGAACTGGCAAAGCACGCCATAGGGCTTGTTTAAGGCGATCAACATGGCGCGCATTGCACGGTGCGTCGGTCAGGACGCACCGCCTGTCAGTGAGTGGCGACCGGGGTTGCCGGCTTGACGAAGCGCAAGGTCATGCGGTCGGATTCGCCGATCGCCTGGTACTTGGCCTTGTCCTTGTCACCCAGGGTGAGTGTGGGCGGCAGCGTCCAGACACCTTGCGGATAATCCTTGGTGTCTTTCGGGTTGGCGTTGATCTCGCTGGTCTCTTCCAGCTTGAAGCCGGCGTCGGTCGCCAACTTGATCACATAGGCCGTGGGCAAGTAGCCGCTTTTCTTGACTGCATCGACCGAAGCCTTGTCGGCCGCGCGATGATCTTCGACGCCGAGCACGCCGCCCGGGCGCAGTACCGTGAAGAACGCCTTGAACATCTGCGGCGCGGTATTGGCCATGACCCAGTTATGCACGTTGCGGAACGTGAGCACCATGTCAGCCGAGCCCGGTGCACCGAATACCGGCGCCTTGGGATCGAACTCGACCACGGTGGCCTTGCCGTAATGCGCCGCATCGGCAGCGAACTTCTGATGCAGCCCGCTCGCGTCCTGACGTGCCTCGTTATCGGAGGGCTTCTGCACAGCGGCGACGTAATGGCCGTTGTCTTTCAGCAGCGGCGCAAGAATTTCGGTGTACCAGCCACCGCCGGGGGTGATTTCGACCACCGTGTAATCGGGGCGAACGCCGAAGAACTCCAACGTAGCCTTGGGGTGCCGGTACGGGTCGCGGGCCCGATTGGCCGCCGAGCGCCAGTTGCCGGCAAGCACGCCGTCCAGCTGCTGCGAGGTGAAATCGCGCGCGCTGGTGGGCGGCACGAGATCGCCGGCGGGTTGATCCTGCGCTTCCTGGGCAAACGCCGGAGCGGCGATGGCGCAGCCGGTTGCCAGCAATGCAGTCAGCACCAAGGTGGTACGGGTTTTCATCGACAACTCCTTATCGCGGCGCCAGAAAGGCTAGCACGTGGCAGGCCGCAAGCCACGTCAACAAATGGTGTAGACCGGGCCTTTCGATTGGCTGTCATTACGCCACACGAAGCGGCCATCGGGTCAGAACGGTCGTGGGCAGACCGATTGCAGACCGTCGATGTGCTCGTGCAGATCCGGCGCGATCCCCTGCCACATCGGATCGAGGATGAAATCGATGCCCTCGTAGCGAGCCAGCTTGGCGGCGGGGATGAAATCCGCGTCACCGGCCACCAGGATGATCTGGTCGACCTGTTTCTTGTACGACAGCGCGGCGATATCGATGCCGATCTTCATGTCGACCTGGGTCTGGCGCATATCGGGCTCGAAATGTTCATCGCCCAGGTCGTCCCACTGCAGGGTGCCTTCGCGCAGCTGCTGATAGGCGTAGCGCTTGAGCTGCCATTCGCCGCGCTCGGCAAGCCGGCCCAGCCGCAGCGCAAGCTTGCGCTGGCGGCGTAGCTGATCGTGAAGATCGCGACGGAACGAGGCCGACCCGGTACGCGAGAAATCGATGCTGTCCCCGCTGATCGGTTTGACGAAGCTCTTTTCCAGGGGCGGGCAGTCGTAGAAGAAAATGCGATAGAGCGCTTCGCGCGGACGGTCGAGTGCCTTGAGGTGCTCCAACGCCATGCCGAAAACGGTCTTGGCGACGGTGCGCGCGTCGTTGGCATCGCGCTCGCCCCAAACCTTGCGGTAACGCGCAAGGAAAAATGCGCCGTCGACAAGGATGGCTGTGTTGTTCATGGGATGGTCCTAATTAAGAAACGGGATGATCGCCGCCGACTTCAGTCGACGGCGAGAAAAGAATTTTAGCGACTTGACCTCTCAATAGTGAATCACCGACCGAATCACCTTGCCCTCGTGCATCAGATCGAACGCCTCGTTGATGCGCTCCAGCGGCAGTACCTTGGTGATCATTTCATCGATCTTGATCTCGCCACCCAGATAGCGCTCGACATATCCCGGCAGCTGCGAACGCCCCTTCACCCCACCGAAGGCACTGCCGCGCCATACGCGCCCGGTGACCAGCTGGAACGGGCGCGTGCTGATTTCCTGGCCTGCCCCGGCAACACCGATGATGATCGATTCGCCCCAGCCCTTGTGACAGCACTCCAGCGCGGCGCGCATGACGTTGACGTTGCCGATGCATTCAAACGAATAGTCGACCCCGCCATCGGTGAGATCGACGATCACCTGTTGGATGGGTGTGTCCGGATAGTCCTTTGGATTGATGCAATCGGTAGCGCCCAATGCCTTGGCCATGGCGAACTTTTCCGGATTGGTATCGACCACGACGATGCGGCCGGCCTTGGCCATGACCGCGCCCTGCACGACCGACAGGCCAATCCCGCCCAGACCGAACACCGCGACCGATGCGCCCGGCTCGACCTTGGCCGTGTTGAGGACCGCACCAATGCCGGTGGTAATACCGCAACCGAGCAGACAAACCTTCTCCAGCGGCGCCGCCTTGTTGATCTTCGCCAGCGAGATTTCCGGCAGGACGGTGTATTCGCTGAAGGTGCTGGTGCCCATGTAGTGCAACAGCGGCTTGCCGTTCAAGGAGAAACGCGAGGTGCCGTCAGGCATCAGGCCCTTGCCCTGGGTCGCACGAATCTTCTGGCAGAGATTGGTCTTGCCGGAGAGACAGAACTTGCATTCGCCGCATTCGGGCGTGTACAGCGGAATGACGTGATCGCCCACTGCCAGCGACGTCACACCTTCACCGACTTCCTCGACGATGCCGCCACCCTCGTGACCGAGGATCACCGGGAATTCACCTTCCGGATCGGCACCGGAAAGCGTGAATGCATCGGTATGGCAAACGCCGGTGGCGACGATACGCACCAACACTTCGCCAGCCTTGGGCGAAGCAACGTCCACTTCCTCGATCGATAAGGGCTGGCCTGCGGCAAAAGCGACGGCGGCGCGCGATTTCATGGGGTGCTCCTTGTGAGGATGAAAAACAGGGATGGGCTCGATCGCAAAGAGCGCATCGAGTCGGCATGACTCAATAGCGTATCAGCTAACGCATATTGTGAGCCTTATACGTCATCTAGCTACAGCAATTCGCGCTCGTTTCCAGTAGGCACTGCCACCTGTACCGACATCGATAAACAAAGGGCTTAGATAAAAAGAAGGCTCGCCGAAAAGGAGTTCACATGAAGATACTTACGTCTTTCGTTTGTCTTGTCGTCCTGACAACGCAGGTATCGGCTCAAGATGTACGGATGCTTGCTGTGGGCACGCCACAGGAACACCGCCAACCGGATCTGTCTGCATTCGAACTTGCCGCTCCGACCGACAATCCCTCACCACCACCCCGCGCATTCGTCGGCAAAGATACCTATACCTATCTGCGCTGCCACTATCGCAGCGATAGCCGTCCAAACAGCACGCAGGTCAAGTACGAATGGGCCACGAATGCCCGTGGCCAGTGGTACCGGGTCAATGGCTACTGGTATTCAGGGAGTCTCCTTGAATGGAGAAACATGTTCTACACGACCACCGAGCAGGCCGAACTGCGGCAAGCCTGCGCCGATTCGTTGAAACGAAAAGGCATCCGGACCGAGCTTGTCGACATATCAGGCGCGGACACCGCCTCATCGTTCAACCATACCCTCTGGACGCAAGCCAAGCCGGGAGGCTCGCAACGTACGGAGCGAATCATCGTTTTCGGCGACAGCCTGAGTGATACGCACAACCTGAATAATCTCACCCGTGGACTGGCGCCCAACGCTGGCTCGTGGTTCCTGGGGCGCTTCAGCAATGGCCCGGTGTGGCCGGAGTATCTGGGAAAAGATGTCGGACTGACGGTCTACAACTGGGCTGTTGCCGGAGCAGCAGCGGATCAGAAACTTGTCATCCCCGGATTTACTCAGCAAGTCGATTCATGGATCAGCATGATGCGCAGCGCCAAGAACTATGATCCAGGGCAAAGCCTCTTTTACCTGCTGATCGGCGTCAACGACCTGATCAACTATGACCGTACGCCAGATCAATCCCTGGCATCTATGGAAGAAGGTTTACGCAAACTGCTGGGCGCAGGCGCAAGGAAAATCGTGATCTCCAATCTACCGGACGCAGCGCGTACGCCGGCATTTCGGATACGTCGCGACGGCGCTGCCATGGCCGCCAGGATCGACGAGTTCAATGCACGTCTTCCCCAGCTCGTCGACAAACTTGAAGCGGAGTATCCGAACACCATGGCATTGTTCGATGCCAACACCTTTTTCAAACGGATACTCGATGCGCCGGAACAAGCCGGCTTCAGCGATACGGAGCAATCTTGTCTGCGCATCGATAACGACAGCTCGCTCAACTATGCACGGAACCACGACCGGCGCGCCGATTGCACCGCCGATGGGTTCGTATTCTGGGACACGCTGCATCCCACTACCCGCATGCATCAGAAGATAGGGCAAGCCATGCAGGAGGCCACGCCGGCAGCGTGGCTCCAGTAGCCTTGCCCCGTGACTGCGCGCGTTCTGCTAAGGGGAACGCGCGGTCACGCGGCGATTTGCCGGTGCGCACTTGATCGCCTGTTGGTAGGCCGCAGCCTCTTTCTTTATCCATTCGCGAAACAGTCGCAAGCCGGCGTGACTCTCGGAGCGTGGCGGATACACCAGGAAATACGCCTCGGGAATCTTCATGTAACGATCTCCCAGCATGCAGAGCAGGCCGGCATCGATCAGTGGGCGCGCCATTACCATGCGTCCAAGCGCCACGCCCATGCCTTCCACGGCCGCACGCTGCAGCGCATCGGTGGTGTCAAATTGCGCCACGAAGCGACGCGGAACCTCAACACCGGCGTATTCGCTCCAGTCCCGCCAGCGTCCGCCGGGATCACCCAGTAAGGGCCACGCACTGAGGTCATGCGGGTCACGCCCCTGCATACGCTCCACCAGCGCTGGGGCGGCAACCGGCGCGATCCATTCGTCGAAAAGGCATTCGCTTTGCAAGCCTGACCAACCACCAAGTCCATAGCGAATAACCACATCCACCGGGTCGCGCTCGAAATCGACCAGGGTGGTGCTCGACTGCAGGTTCAACTCCAGCTCGGGATGCGCGGCCACCAGACCGGCCAGGCGCGGCACCAGCCAACTAGTCATGACGCCGGGGATGGTGTTGACGGTCAACGCTTCTTCGCGCCGGCAGCGGTAGACCGCCAAAGCGCGGTCAATGCCTTCGAAGTGCACGCCGATCGCATCGAGCAGGCGCTGCCCCTCCGCGGTCAACTGAACACCACGAGGGCCGCGGTCGAACAGCTTGCGTTCGACGCGCTGCTCCAGCTGACGAATCTGGTGACTGAGCGCGCTGACGGTGAGATGCGACTGCTCGGCGGCGCGCGAGAAATTTCCTGCGCGGGCGGCAACGACAAACTGCTGCAATAGGTCCAGCGAGATACGTGCCATCTTGAAAATCTCTCAAGCCTGAGTTGCCAATATATCGCTTTTCCGGGTCCTGGGGTGAGCTTATCTTGAGTTCTCTGCCACTCGCAGAAACTTATGGAGGCGCGGTTATGAGTTCGCTTTGGACTGACATGCTGTTCCTGCACGGCCATATTGCCGACCCCAAGCTGGCCCGCCGGCTGGTACAGCCGACACCGCCAGCCACCCCGCCCAAGAACGGCGCGGGGAAGCCTCGGCCAGCACGGCGTCGTGCGACCTACTACCTGGCCACCTCATTGCGCCGCAGCCTCTGGATAGGTTGATTCACGCCGTCACGCTCCCCACTCGAAGAGAATAGGGTGTCTGGGTTTTCTTCGAGGAGCTTCAGCATGAGTTTGAGCTTGCGGCAGCTTGGCCGGTCGCCACTTTCCGTAGCACCGCTGGCGTTTGGCGGCAATGTGTTCGGATGGAGTGCCGACGAGGCGCGATCGTTCCAATTGCTGGATGCTTTTGTCGATGCGGGTTTCAACCTGGTCGATACGGCGGACGTGTATTCCGCCTGGGCGCCGGGCAACCGTGGTGGCGAGTCGGAAACCATTATCGGCAACTGGCTCAAGCGCAGCGGCAAGCGCGACAAGGTGCTCATTGCTACCAAGGTCGCCAAATGGGGGCAGCAGCCCGGGCTGTCCCCGATCAATATCCGCGAAGCGGTGGAAGGTTCGCTCAAGCGCCTGCAGGTCGAGCAGATCGATCTGTATCAGGCACATGAAGATGACGCCACTGTTCCGTTGCATGAAAGCCTCGGCGAATTTGCGCGACTGATCGAAGAAGGCAAGGTGCGCGCGATCGGCGCATCGAACTACAGTGCCGATCGTTTTGCCGAGGCTTTGCAGGTATCCGAGCAATACGGCCTGCCCCGTTACGAAAGTCTGCAGCCTGAGTACAACCTGGTGAGTCGCGCCGGCTATGAAAAAGGCCTGGAGCCGATTTGCCGATCCGAGCAGATTGGCGTGATCGGTTACTACTCGCTGGCCAGCGGATTTCTCACCGGCAAATACCGTAGCGAAGCCGATCTGGCAAAGAGCTCCGCACGCGGTGGCGCGGTGAAGAAGTATTTGAACAAGCAGGGCCTGGGTGTACTGGCGGCGCTCGATCAGGTCGCTGCGACGCATAGTGCGACGCCGGCGCAGGTGGCGCTGGCCTGGTTGATTGCGCGACCGGGTGTGACTGCACCGATCGTCAGTGCGACGAGTGTCGAGCAGTTGAAGGATATTCTGGGGGCAGCGACGCTTGGGTTGAGTGCGAGTGAGATTGCTGAGTTGGATGTAGCTAGCGCGAGCTGAGAGCGCCCCACCCCAACCCTCTCCCGTGGCTTCGCCGGGGGAGAGGGCTGGGGTGAGGGGGCCTTCAGGGCGACGGCGATTCCGGATTCTGCGTGTCGTCATCATCCGGCGCCTGCACCTGATATCCCTGCGCCTTCAACTTCGCCAGCAAGCCCTTGGCGCCGAGCACCTGATCCATCGGCAGCAGCGCAAAGCTCTGGGTATCGTTCGCGAGCGCATTCTTCGCCGCATTCATCCAGGTGTCTTCGACCTTTTGCGGCAGGTCGCTCAAGCCGATCTTCTGCGCGAGACCCGTCTCGGTCACGGCGGTGACGCATGCCTCGCGCTGATCCTTCAGCGACGCCTTGCGCAATACGTCGATATCGCCGGTGGCCCACGCATTGGCGCGCGCCACCATGGCGCCCAGCTGGCTCTGCACCGTATCGAGCACATTGGAAAAACACTGCTCGTCGTTCATCGACAAGCTCTTGAATGCCTTGACCGCTGCGCGCGGCTCGGTGATGACCATTTGATACTTGGTCTCAGTGATCTTGATGTTGTGTTTCTTGGCCAGGTCACGCACGGTGTTCTTGACGCCGCCCGATGCGTTCATGCCGCTGCGCTTGATTGCCTTGTCGTATAGCTCCAGCGCCGCAAAGATCGGTCGCCAACGTTCGATGCCCGAATCGTTGCCGATGTATTGCTGCTTCAGCGGCAGCCACCGCGCATACAGCGGCGTGGGCAACGTTTGCTGCAAGGTCTTGTCGTCGGGATTCTTGCGTGCACCGACCAGCGACGGCAGCAGGAAAAGCTTGCCGAAAAATCCGGTGTCCGCCTTGATCGTCACCTTGGGCGGATCGATCACTTCCTGCGAATGCGCGATCACGTCCTCAACTTCATCGGTCTTCCACTGCATGTGATCGGGCAATGGCGAAACCGTGCCGAGCACATACATCACATGATCGCCCTTGCTCACCTTCCACAAGCCGGGCCCGGGCTGCACGCCGCTCACGGTAATCGCTTCGAGGTTGGCTACCGAGCCCGACGGCGCCGGCGCCGGGGCCGTGCTGGCAGGTGCCACGCTCTGCGCGGCGGCAGGGAGGGCTGCGCTAAGCGCCAACAGCAGGACGGACTTGGCGATAGGCATAGAAGATTCCTGGGTTGATGGACGCTAGTGGGTAGAGGACTGATCCTTGGCGAGCAGGCAAAGTTCAATGCCGTCTCAATAGCACAAAGCACAGGTTTAGCATGTGCCATGCAAACAAAACGGGGCGCCGAAGCGCCCCGTTTTATCTAGCGCTCTGCCGCTTACAGCGACGCCAGCGCCTTATTGAACGTTTCACTGGGGCGCATCGCCGCGCTGACCAGCTTCAGGTTCGGATGGTAATAGCCCTCGATCTCGACCGGCTTGCCCTGCACGCCATTGAGCTCGCCGACGATCTTCGCCTCGTTCTCGGCCAGCGTCTTGGCCAGCGGCGCGAACCTCGCCTTGAGCTTGGCGTCCTCGTTCTGCGCGGCCAGGGCCTGTGCCCAGTACAGGGTCAGGTAGAAGTGGCTGCCGCGGTTGTCGAGTTCACCGACCTTGCGTGCCGGCGACTTGTTGCTGTCGAGGAACTGGCCGTTGGCCTGGTCGAGCGTCTTGGCCAACACACCGGCGTCGGCATTGTTATAGCGATTGCTCAGATGCTCGAAGGAAGCGGCCAGCGCCAGGAACTCGCCCAGCGAATCCCAGCGCAGATAGTTCTCTTCGACGAATTGCTGCACATGCTTGGGTGCCGAACCGCCGGCGCCGGTTTCGAACAGGCCGCCACCGGCCATCAGCGGCACGATGGAGAGCATCTTCGCGCTGGTGCCCAGCTCCATGATCGGGAACAAGTCGGTGAGGTAATCGCGCAGCACGTTGCCAGTCACCGAAATGGTGTCCTGACCCTTGCGAATGCGCTCCAGCGACAACTTGGTGGCCTCGACCGGCGAGAGGATGCGGATATCCAGACCCTGGGTATCGTGGTCCTTCAGATAGGTCTCGACCTTCTTGATGATCTGCGCATCGTGACCGCGCTTGGCGTCCAGCCAGAACACCGCCGGCGTGTCGCTCAGGCGCGCGCGGTTGACGGCAAGCTTGACCCAATCCTGGATCGGCGCGTCCTTGGTCTGGCACATGCGCCAGATGTCGCCGGCTTCGACGGTGTGCTCGAGCAACGTGTTGCCACTGGTATCGGTCACCTTGACCACGCCGTCACCGGCGATCTGGAAAGTCTTGTCGTGCGAACCGTATTCCTCGGCCTTCTGCGCCATCAGGCCGACATTGGGCACGCTGCCCATGGTCGCCGGGTCGAACGCGCCGTTGGCTTTGCAATCTTCGATGACGACCTGGTAGACGCCTGCATAGCTGCGATCCGGAATCACCGCCTTGGTGTCCTGCAGCTTGCCCTGGGCATCCCACATCTTGCCCGAGTCGCGGATCATCGCCGGCATCGACGCATCGATGATGATGTCGCTGGGCACGTGCAGGTTGGTAATGCCCTTGTCCGAGTTGACCATCGCCAGACCTGGGCGCTTGGCGTATTCGGCCTTGAGGTCGGCCTCGATCGCGGCCTGTTGATCGGCCGGCAGATTCTTCAGCCGCGCGTACAGGTCGCCGATGCCGTTGTTCGCATCGAAGCCGGCCTGCTTGATCGCATCGGCGTGCTTGGCCAGCACATCCTTGTAGAACTCGTTGACTACCAGACCGAACATGATCGGATCGGAGACCTTCATCATGGTCGCCTTCAGATGCAGCGAGAACAGCACGCCTTGGCTTTTGGCGTCCTCGATCTGCGCATCGATAAAGCTGGCGAGGGCCTTCTTGCTCATGACCGCGGCGTCGATCACTTCACCAGCCTGCACGCTGGTCTTTTCTTTCAGGACCTTGCTGCTGCCGTCCTTGCCGAACCACTCGATCTTGACGCTGCCCGGCTGGGCGATGGTCACCGACTTTTCGCTACCGTAGAAATCACCGCCGTCCATCTGCGCCACGTGGGTTTTGGAATCGCTGCTCCATGCGCCCATGCGATGCGGGTGCTTGCGTGCATAATTCTTGACCGACAGCGGTGCGCGGCGATCGGAATTGCCTTCGCGCAGCACCGGGTTGACCGCACTGCCCATGACCCGCGCATAGCGCGACTTGGTCTCTTTTTCTTTGTCGTCCTTGGGCTCGTCGACGTAGTCGGGCAAGGCATAGCCCTGCGACTGCAACTCTTTCACCGCGGCCTTCAGCTGCGGCACCGAGGCGCTGATGTTCGGCAGCTTGATGATGTTGGCGTCCGGCGTGGTCGCCAGCTCGCCCAGCTCAGTCAGATCGTCGGCGATCTTCTGGCCGTCCTTCAGGTATTCGGGGAACTGCGAAAGAATGCGGCCGGCCAGCGAAATATCGCGGGTCTCGACGGCAATGCCCGCCGTGGCGGCAAAAGCTTCGATAACGGGCAACAGGGACTGCGTAGCCAGGAACGGGGCTTCATCCGTGAGCGTGTAGATGATCTTGGGTGTTTGGGACATGGTCTGCACAACCTCTTTGGCTACGGCACTGTTCGATTTTTAAAGGAGCGCCGCCCGCGACTCGGACAGCACGCCCCACGCTAGTGGCGTCGGATCTGCCGAAATCAACCGCAAGGGCCGATCGGGTTCGACGATAGCTGCCTATTGTCGCGACTTAGGGGCACGTAAGGAAAGGCGCTGCCCTGCTGCAACGTACGCGAGGGTATGGCCATACGCTGAGCGATGGCGGCCACTGATTGGAGTGTGGGGAATAACAGATATGCGCGCGAACCCGGCGCACGGTGGCGCAGCCTTGCGCTGCGCCACCGTCGATCGAATGCCCTACTTCACCGAAAAATCTTTCGTCGATACCGACTTGCCATCCTGCGAGATCTCCACCTTGTAGCTGCCGGTCGGCCAGCCGCTGGGCTTGGCGATATGAAAGGCGGTATTGGCCGGACCGGTCGGATTGATGGTGGTGCTCTCTTCGTTGACCGTCTGGCCGTCCTGGTAGGTCCACTTGGCATCGAGCTTGGCCGTACCGGCGCCGGTGGTCGCGACGGAGGCGTAGATCGTGTCCTTGGCACCGAAGCTGGTCGTCGGCGTGGTGACTTTCTGGTCGCCGTCGACCACGCTGCCCAGATCGACCGCGCTTACAGCGACCGCTACCGGCGCCGCGGGTGCAGGCGTGGTCTGTGCCGCGGGCGGCGGTGTCGCCGGCGTGGACGCCGGTGGTATGGCGTTGTCTTCCTTCTTGCCGCAGCCGCCGAGTGCGAGCGTGGCAGCCAGCGATACGGTCAAGATCAAAGCGTGCTGGGTGAACTTCATGATCTCGCTCCTCGTTATGGTTTGGCTGGGATCTTCAGGACCTGGCCCGGCTTGATCTTGTCCGGGTTACTCAGCTGATCGCGATTCGCGTCGAAGATGGGTTGCCATGCATTCGCATTGCCATAGAAATGCTTGGCAATCTTGGACAGGCTGTCACCCGAGACCACGGTGTAGCTCTGCTCCGCGGTCGAACTCACACCCGATTGAACATCGGAAAAATCCGCTTTGCCGCTGTCATTGCTCATGGAGCCTTCCTCCTCACCGAAGAGAGCGTCACTGATACTTCGAGCGGTGTTAACGAGCTGTGAGGGCGCTTATGCCCTCACCAGGGCACAAAAAAAGCGCGGTATTACCCGCGCTTTCGTGCCTTGGTGAACGACCGATCGATCAGTTTGAAACCGGCTGCCTCAATCGCGCCCGCTTGCGCGCACGCTGGCGTTCGCGCATCGCGGCCCAGCGCTCGGCCAGGCAGGAGAAGATCACGTACAAGGCCGGCGTACTGAGCAAGGTCAAGCTTTGCGAAATGAACAGGCCGCCGATCAGCGCGATACCCAACGGACGACGCAGTTCGGAGCCTTCGCCCAGACCGACGACAATCGGCACGGCGGCGAGGATCGCCACCATCGTGGTCATCATGATCGGGCGGAAACGCACGATGCACGCTTCACGCACGGCATCGATCGGCGACTTGCCGTGCTTGCGCTGCGCAACAAGAGCGAAGTCGATCATCATGATCGCGTTTTTCTTGACGATGCCGATCAACAGCACCAAGGCGATCTGCGCGATGATCGAAAGCTCGGTATCGGTCAACCACATCGCCATCAAGGCGCCCACGCCGGCTGCCGGCAAGGTGGACAGGATCGTCACCGGGTGGATCAGGCTCTCGTACAGCACGCCCAACACGATATAGACGGTGACCACCGCAGCCAGCAGCAACCAGAGCATGCCGCTCTGCGACTGCTGGAAACGACGGAAATCGCCACCGACATTCAGACGGATATCGCCCGGCATGCGCATGCCGCTGGCCGTACTCTGCACGATCAACATCGCCTCGCCCATGCTCACGCCCGGCGCGAGGTTGAAGCTCAGATCCATCGTGGTGTACTGGTCTTCGTGCGTGATCATCGTCGGCGCCAGACCGTCCATCTGCTTGGCCAGCGCCCTCAACGGCACCATCTGGCCGGTGTTGGAAGCGACATAGATACGGTTGATCGCGTCAGGCGTTGCGGTCTGCGCCGGCAGCGCGTTGATCACCACTTTGTACTGGTTGATGTCCGAATAGATCGTCGACACCTGGCGCTGACCGAAGGCGTTGTAGAGCGCGCCGTCGATGGTACCGATCGACACGCCCAACTGCGCGGCGCGGTCGCGATCGATCACGATATTCTGACGCAGGCCAGCGTCGTCGATATCCGAACCGACATCGGTCAACTTGGGGTTCTTCTTCAACTGGTTGACCAGCTTGGGCAGCCACTCCTCCAGCGCCTCCGGGTCGTTGCCTTGCAGCGACACCTGATACTGACCGCCCTGCGAACTGCCACCGGAACCGCCGCTGGGCAGGTCCTGGATCGGGCGCAGGCGCAGATTGAGATCGGGATAGGCGTTGGCTTTTGCACTCAACCGCGCCAGCGCATCGAAGGTGGTATCCGTGCGCCCTTCGGCGCGCGTGCGCAGTTCGATATTGAAACTGCCGCTGGTGCCGGTACGACTGGTACCCAGACGCGAGCTCACCGCCTTGACGTCGGGATCGGCAAGAATCATCTGGGTCAGGCGATCCAGGCGATTGATGGTTTCGCCAAACGACACCGTCGCGCTGGACGTCGCGCGACCCGATACCAGACCCGTGTCCTGGGCAGGAAACAAACCGGTCTTGACCACGCCGAACAGAAAGATCGTCACGCCGATCAATACCAGCGGCGTCAGCGACAACAGTAACGCGTGACGTAGCGAAAAATTCAATGCGCGCACATAGATGCGCAGCATGCCGTCCTGGATTTTCTCCAGCCGCTGACTCAGCCTCGACGTCTTGTCCGGCTCGACATGACCGTTGAGAAAACGACCGCACAGCGATGGCGTCAGGGTCAGCGATACCAGCGCCGACATGATGATCGCCGCCACCAGGGTCACGGTGAATTCGCGCATGAACAAGCCGCTGAAGCCGCTCATGAACAGCAACGGGATAAACACCGCCACCAGCGACGCGGTGATCGACACGATGGTAAAGCCGATTTCCCTCGCGCCAGCCAGAGTTGCCTCCAGCCGCGTCATGCCTTCGTCGATATGCCGAATGACGTTCTCGATCACCACGATCGCATCGTCGACGACGAAGCCGATGGCAATCACCAGCGCGAGCAAAGTGAGATTGTTGAGCGTGTAGCCGAGCAGATACATGCACAGGAACGCGCCGGCCAGCGACAACGGCACCGCGACACCGGCAATCAGCGTCGGCGCAAGGCGGCGCAGGAACAACGCCATCGTCAGCACGACCATGGCCAGACTGATCAGCAAGGTGATCTGCACTTCCTTCAACGAATCGCGGATCGTCGGCGTGCCATCGAAGTAAGGCGTGAGCACCGTTCCGGGCGAAAGATACGAGCGCAGGATCGGCAGCTGGGCGCGCACCGCGTCGACCGTGGCGATCACGTTCGCATCGGCTTTCTTGTACACATACATCAGCACAGCGGGTTTGCGCTGGAACCAGGCGGCCTGATACGCGTCCTGCTGACCGGCGTAAACATGGGCGACATCGGAAAGTCGCACCGGAATACCGTTGTGCGTCGCCACCACCAGGTCGGCGTATTCCTCCGGCTTTTTCAGCTGGTCGTTCGCGGTAAGCGCGGTGGTGGTAATGCCGTTGGAAAGAAAGCCCAGCGGCGAGGTGACATTCGCCGCCGTCAACGCGTTACGAATCTGGTCCGGCGACAGGTTCATCGCGTTGAGCGCGCGCAGATTGAGATCGACGCGGATGGCGGGCGTCGCCGCACCGGCGATATCTACTGATGCCACACCGTCGAGCTGACGCAGGCGCTGGGCGAGCAGCGAATCGGAAATATTGTAGAGATCGGCCGCCGACTGCGTGTCCGAGGTCAGCGCGAAGGCGATGATCGGATCGTCGTTGGGATTGGCCTTCTGGTAGCTCGGCGGGTTGTTGAGTCCGGCAGGCAGATCCGGCGCGGCGGAGTTGATCGCCGCCTGCACGTCGCGCGCAGCCGCATCGATATTGCGGCCATTGTCGAAGATCATGAAGACCGAGGTGCCGCCCTCGGAGCTGCGCGAGCGCATCGTATCGATGCCCGGCACCTGGCCAAGGTGACGCTCCAGCGGCGCGGCAACGGTAGTCGCCATCGTGCTGGCATCGGCGCCGGCCTGCGAGGCCTGCACGAAGATCACCGGGAATTGCATATCCGGCAGCGCCGCCACACCCAGCAGCGAATAGCAGATGATGCCCAGCACAAACATGCCCACGGCCAGCAGGAACGTACCGATCGGGCGGCGGATAAACGGGCCGGAAATATTCATCGTTGTTTCAACGCACGACCTTTAGATCGGTTGAAGGGCGCTAATGGCCGTGGATAGCGACAGATTGCCTATCGCATGTTACGCCAGGACGGCTGGATGGCTAAGCGGGAATTGCCACTTGAGGGCATGACTTCTGGCAGGGCTGCCCTGGAGATGGGAGATGGGAGATGGGAGATGGGAGATGGGAGATGGGAGATGGGAGATGGGAGATGGGAGATGGGAGATGGGTGGCGGGGGCGCACGGCCCCACATTGCCTCAGCGGAGAGCATTGCGCCCCCACATCCCATTTCCCATCTCCGCTGTTACAGCGCCTGCTGCGCCTTGGCCAGCTCACGCCGCTCGCGGCGGACGCGCAGCCAGTCGGAGAAACGCTCCATGTACAGATAGATCACCGGCGTGGTGTACAGGGTGACCAGCTGCGACAGCAGCAGGCCGCCGACGATGGACACACCCAGCGGCTTGCGCAGCTCCGAACCGATGCCCGATCCCAGCGCCAGCGGCAACGCGCCCAGCATGGCCGCCGCGGTGGTCATCATGATCGGGCGGAAGCGCAGCAGGCAGGCGCGACGGATGGCGTCCTGGGCACGCATGCCGGTGCGCTGGGCCTCGATCGCGAAGTCGATCATCATGATCGCGTTCTTCTTGACGATACCGATCAGCAATACGATGCCGACGATACCGTCAACGGACAGACTCATCCCGCACAGGATCAGCGCCAGCAACGCACCCACGCCGGCCGGCGGCAGCGTTGAAATGATGGTCAGCGGATGGATGTAGCTCTCGTAAAGCACGCCCAGCACGATATAGATCACCACCACCGCGGCAAGCAGAAGCAGGACTTCATCGCCCAGCGAGGAGGAGAACTCGGCCGCCTTGCCGACGAACTGACCGCGCACCTGCGGCGGGAAGTCGAGCGTCGACTCGACTTCGTGGATCGCCTTGACCGCATCGGATAGCGAGTAGCCCTGCGCTACGTTGAACGACAGGGTCACCGCCGGCAGCTGCTGCTGATGACTGATGACCAGCGGCGCCGCCGTGGCGGTGGCCGTCGCCAGCGAGGCGAGCGGAATCGTGCCGCCGCCGCCAACCTGGAAGCCGACGTTGCCGGTATTGCCGATGCCCGATGGCGTGGCCGAATTGCTCGAGGTGAGCTGGCCAAAGCTGGTGGCGTTGGAGCCGGTCAGCGCGCCATTGCCGTTACCGCGCACAGTGAGCTGATTGAGCAGCGCCGTGCTGGTGCGGAATTCCGGCGCGACCTCCAGCACCACGCGGTACTGGTTCAACTGGGTGAAGATGGTCGAAATCTGGCGTTGACCGAACGCGTCGTAAAGCGTGTCGTCGATGGTCTGCACCGGCACGCCCAAGCGGCTGGCTTTTTCGCGGTCGATCACCAGTGACAAGGAGTTGCCGCTATCGGCCAGGTTGTTGTCCACATCGGACAGTTCCGGCCGCTGACGCATCGCCTGCGTCATCTGGTTGGCGTACTTGGCCAGCTCGTCGGAGTTGAGATCCGACAACGAGTACTGGTACTCGGTCGCGGCCACGCGACTATCGAGCGTCACGTCCTGCACCGGCTTCAGATACAGCGCGACACCAGGAATGCCGGCAACCTCGTTCTGCAGACGCGGCAGGATTTTTTCCAGGCTGTCGCGATCGCTGCGGTCTTTCAGCACGATGCTCAGCTGACCCTGGTTCAAGGTCGGATTGATCGAGCCGGCACCGATGAACGCGGCCACGCCCACCACCGCCTTGTCCTTGCGCAACGCTTCGGCGACGGCCTGCGTGCGTTGCTCCATCTGCGGGAACGCAACGTTCTGGTCGGCCTGCACCACGCCGGTGATCATGCCAGTGTCCTGCTCGGGCAGCAGACCCTTGGGAATGATGACGTAGAGAATGACCGTGACCACGACGGTGATCGCCGCCACGGTGATCGTGGTGCGCTGGTGATCGAGCACCCAGTCGAGCGTACGCTCGTACACGCCGACCGTGCGCGTCCACAGATTCTTCTTGCCTTCGGCTGCGTGCTTCTCATGCACGTCGTCGCCTTCGGGCAAGGCATCGGCCTTGAGCAGGTAGGCGCACATCATCGGCGTCAGCGTCAACGACACCAGCATCGAGATCGCCACCGCAATCGTCAGCACCCAGGCGAACTCATGGAACAGGCGACCGGTTACGCCGGGCATCAGCAGCAGCGGCAGGAACACCGCGATCAGCGACACGGTCAGCGACAACACGGTGAAGCCGATTTCCTTCGCGCCGATCTCGGCCGCTTCCTTGCCGTCCTTGCCCTGTTCGATATAGCGCACGATGTTTTCGATCATCACGATCGCATCGTCCACCACGAAGCCGGTGGCGACGGTAAGCGCCATCAGCGAGAGGTTGTCCAGCGACATACCGGTGAAGGCCATCACGCCGAACGTGCCCATCAACGACAGCGGTACCGCCACCGAGGGAATGATCGTGGCCCACAGGCGACGCAGGAACACGAAGATCACCGCCACCACCAGGAAGATGGTGAGGATCAGCGTGAACTGCACGTCTTCCACCGAGGCACGGATGGTCACCGTACGGTCGGCAAAGATGTCCAGGTGCACGTCGGCCGGCAGCACGCTGCGCAACTCGGGCATCAGCGCGCGGATGCGCTCGACCGTCTGCACGATATTGGCGCCGGGCTGGCGGCGGATGTCGAGCAGCACCGCCGGCTTGCCGTTGGCCCATGCGGCGAGCTGGTCGTTCTCGACGCCGTCGACGACCGCTGCGACATCGGATAGGCGCACTGGTGCGCCATTCTTGTAGGCGATGATGGTGCTCTTGTACTCGGCCGCGTCGCTCAGCTGGTCGTTGGTGCCAATGCTGTAGGACTGCGTCTTGCCGTTCAACGTGCCCTTGGGCGCATTGACGTTGGCCTGGGTCAGCGCGCTGCGCACGTCTTCCAGGGTCAGGCCCAGATTGGACAGCTGCGCCGGATTGACCTGGATGCGCACAGCCGGACGCACGTTGCCGGCGATCGACACGAGGCCCACGCCCTGCACCTGCGAGAGCTTCTGCGCGAGGATCGAATCGGCGTAGTTGTTGACGTCGCGCAGCGGCAGGCTCTCGGAAATCAGCTTGAGCGTGACGATCGGCGCGTCGGCCGGATTGACGCGGTTATAGACCGGTGGATATGGCAGGTTGTTCGGCAGCGTGCCCTTGGCCTGACTGATCGCCGCCTGCACGTCCTGCGCGGCGATGTCGATGTCGCGATCCATCGAGAACTGCAGCACGATGGTCGAAAGACCCGCCGACGAATCGGAGGTCATCATGCTCAGGCCGGAGATCTGGCCGAAGTTGCGCTCCAGCGGCGTGGTGATCAGCGCCGCCATGGTCGATGCGCTGGCGCCCGGGTACTGCGTGGTCACCACCAGGCTGGGGGCGTCGATTTCCGGCAGCGCCGACACCGGCAGCTGGCGGTAACCGAGGATACCCAGCAGCAACACCGCCACCATCAGCAGCGATGTAGCGATCGGTCGGCGGATGAAAAGGGTGGAGAAGCCCATGGGGTTAGTTGACCGTCAGTGGTTGGGGAGGCGCGCTCATGCGCAGCCGCGTGTCCAGATTGTTTGGAGAAAGGAGATGGGCTTTCGCATCCCTCAGGTTGCGTGAGCGCACGGTTGTCGCGCCCCCACTACCCATCTCCCATCTCCCGCTTCTCATCACCGTCCGCCGCCACCGCGACGACCGCCCTTGCCGTCCTTCTTCGCCTTCTGCAGCTCTTCGTCGGTCGGCGCGGCGGGGACTTCACCGGGCTTGAGCGGCTTGATCTTGCTGCCCGGCTTCAGGCGGAACTGACCTTCGGTGACAACCTGGTCGCCTTCTTTCAGGCCGGTACCGATCATCACGTGGCTGTCGCCGACTTCGGCCGTGGTCTTCACCGCCTGCATCTTGACCGTGTTGTCGGCCTGCACCAGATAGACATAGTCGCCATCGGGACCGCGCTGCACCGCTTGCGCCGGAATCACCAGGCCGCCGTTGACGGTGTTGACCTTCAGCTGCACGTTGACGAACTGGCCCGGCCACAACGCGGAGGTCGCGTTCGGAAATTCCGACTTGAGGCGGAACGTGCCGGTGGTGACGTCGATCTGGTTGTCGACCACCTTCAGCACGCCGTCGTTGGCGATGGTGTGCGCATCGGCGCGATCGAGCGCGGCCACTTCGAGCGGCAGGCCCTTGGTCATCGCTTCGCGCACCACTTCGAGATTCTGCTCGGGCAGCGAGAACATCACATTGATCGGATGCAGCTGGGTCAGCGTGACGATGGCACTGGTGGTGGTGACCACGTTGCCCGGATCGACCGCGCGGATACCGGCCACGCCATCGATCGGCGAAAGGATCTTGGTGAAGCCCAACTGCACCTTGGCGCTGTCGATCGCGGCATCATCGGCTTGCACGGTGGCCTGGTTCTGGCTGACCGTGTTGCGCAAGGTGTCCATGTCCTGCTTGGAGATGTAGCCCTTGGTGCCCAGATCGACGCTGCGGTCCAGGTTGCTCTTGGCCGTCAAAAGCAGGGCCTGGTCCTGCTGCTTCTTGGCGACCGCCTGCTGATAGTTGGCCTGGAAGGTACGCGGGTCGATTTCGGCAAGCACGTCGCCGGTCTTGACCTCCTGGCCTTCCTTGAAATTGATCCTGAGCAGCTGACCGGTGACCTGCGGGTTGATCGTCACCGTGTTGAGCGCTTGCACCGTACCCAGCGCCGTCAGGAAAATCGGCACATTCTGCTTGGTAACGGGCACCACGGTGACAGGCACCGGCGGTGCATCCTTACTATTGTCGCCGCCGGCATCCTGTGCCTGTTCTCCACCGCGATGACGGCCGCCGCCCGCACTGTCCTCGCCCGAGGGCTTGTGCAGCATGCGGAACCCCACGAAACCGACCACGATCACCACAATGGCGATCAGCGCGATCTTCCAAAAACGCGACATGTAGAACTCCCAAATATTAGACGGCGGGCCACCCGACCCCACCTGGCGCGGCGTGCGCCCGTTTTTACGTTGGGTGAAAGGATAGGGGCAGTGGAACGAGATTTGACAATGCCGGTTGACATGGGTGGTGCATGACCGATGGCAGGGCCAATCCCCTCTCGTGCCTTGTTCTGACCCATCTCGCCACGAATAGTTGCTCAACAATGTGACGCCCGGATGCGCAGTGTAGGCTGAACCAGCTGCAAACTTCGCGCGGGCTTCGTCTATACTCTGAGGCTTGTTGCCCGGGGACAGCTTGTCCGGGGGAGCGGCAAGTAAGCATAGCCTCGGTCTGACGCCACGCTAACGGTGTGCGACGGCCCGATGCCCGCCGACTTTACTTTTGACTGGAGTAATTGCGTGAGCGGTTCCATGAGCAAATCCGACCAGAGCTTCATGCGCAGCTTTTCGCTGCTGATCGTGGGCCTGGCCGTGCTGACGTTGCTGTTGATTGGCCTGGCCTGGACGATCTATGACCACGAGCCTAAAGAAGTCGACCCTAGCGCCCAGGCGCAAGTAGACGCTCGCATCGCGCCCAACGGCGCCGTATACGCCGGCAATACCGGCCGTGCCGCCATGCTGGCCGCGCAGGAAGCCGCCGCCAAGGCCGCCGCGTCCCAGGTCGCTTATGGCGGCACCAAGGATGGCAAGACGATTTACGACAACCTCTGCCATAGCTGCCATACGGCCGGCGTGGCCGGCGCGCCGAAACTTGGCGACAAGGCTGCCTGGGGTCCGCGCATCGCCGAAGGCCTGGACACCCTGGTCAAGCACGCGATCGAGGGCTACAAGGGCCCTGATGGCAACATGATGCCGGCCAAGGGCGGCAATCCGTCGCTGACCGACGAGCAGGTCAAGGCCGCGGTGACCTGGATCACTCAGCAGGCCAAGTAAGCCGTAACGCTTTACCAGTTCGAACGACGCCGCCTTCGGGCGGCGTTGTCGTTTCTAAGGCAGCCCGCGCTCGGCACGCCACTCGCGCGCAAAACGCTGAAGCCGTGGGAAAAATGCTTCGAAGCGCTGCTGCAACGGCTGCCGTAGCGCCTTCAGTACCGGCAACGACTGCGCCAGTGGATTGGCGCGCCGCAGTCGGCGCGAGATGCCACCCAGCGCCCGGCCTATCTCCGCCGGGTCGGCATAGCCCGCAGGCAGGCCATGCGTCTCCATATATACAAGGAATCGTTTCAGATCCGGCGGCAGCAGCGGCTCGTGGCGATAGAGCAGATCGCGTAGCGCCGGAGAGAACAGGTGCAGGGGCTGCCCACTCCAGCGCAGGAAATCGCGAGCGAGGCAATGGTCGAACCACATGTCGAGCAAAATCCCCGCGTAGCGGCGATAGGGGGCCTCGAACAGGGCGCGCGCCGCGATCACTTCGGGATGACTGTCGGTATAGACGTCGATGGCGCGATGCAGGCGGACACCGTCGATAGCCCCTTCGGGCAGGCGCAGCGCCTCGGGCGGTCCGTGCACGAAATCGCCAAGCATGCCGCCCAGTTGCATCAGCTCGTCGTCGCCCGCGAGCAAGGCATGCGCAAGATGGTTCATCGTCGCGGCACGGCTCGTCCGGTCGCCTGGGCGGTTATCATTCCGGTCATGAACATCCTGGCGCTTCCCGCAGACCCCGACAGTTTTCCCGATCAGGCCGCCAGCTTCGCGCTCAACGGCCCGGCCGGCAAGCTCGAAGTCATCAGCGACGTGGCCGAGCGTCCTGGCGCGCGCCGCGGTACGGCGATCGTCTGCCATCCGCATCCGCTGCAAGGCGGCACCATGCATAACAAAGTGGTCACAATGGTCGAGCGCAGCCTGCGCGAATCGGGCCTGGATACGCTGCGCTTCAATTTTCGCGGCACTGGCGAGTCCGAAGGCAGCTACGACGACGGCAACGGCGAGGGCGACGACCTGGCCGCGGTCGCTCAATGGGTACGCAGGCTACGCCCGGACGACGCATTGTGGCTGGCCGGTTTCTCGTTCGGCAGCTATGTGTCGATCCGCAACGCGGTGCGCTTGCACGCCGACGCGCTGATCAGCATCGCACCGCCTGCCGGGCGCTGGCCATTCGACACGGTCGAGTTGCCCACATGTCCCTGGCTGGTCGTGCAGGGCGAAGACGACGAAATCGTCGATCCGCAGGCCGTATTCGACTGGATCGACGCCATGGAGCATCCGCCGGAACTGGTGCGCATGCCCGAAACCAGCCACTTCTTTCATCGCCGCCTGATGGATCTGCGCGGCGCGATCAAGCACTCGATACGCGATTGGCTACCACCTCAAAGGAGTTAAGGATGCGCCTTTTTCTGATTGCCGCAGCGCTGCTGGCGCTACCGCTGGCCGCAAACGCAGCGAGCTTCGACTGCAGCAAGGCCGCCACGCCCGCGGAAAAAGCCATTTGCGGCGATGCCGATTTGTCCAAACTGGACAGCGATCTCAATAGCGCCTTCATCAGCGCCATGTCGGCCGCTGCCAACCCCGACAGCCTGCGCAGCTCACAGCGCGACTGGCTCAAGCGTCGCAACGCCTGCGGCGGCGACACCGCGTGCCTTCAACGTGTTTACCAGGAACGCCTGGATCGTCTGCAGAACACCGCCAGCACGGCGCGTACCGGCGATGCGCGCTGGGTGCAGGTATGGCAGCTCGACAACGACAACCCGTCGGCCAGCAGCCAGATCAGCATCACCGGCAAACCGCCGGCGCTGAAATTCAGCATCGAGGCGAACAACGGCGGCAACAGCGGTGCACTGGAAGGCAAGATCGTGCTGAAGAACGACCGTGCCACCTATCGCGACAAGGACGATTGCCAGCTCGATTTCGTGCGGGTCGGGCAACGACTGACCGTGCGCCAGAACCAGAACGATTGCGGTGCGGGCAACGGTGTTTATTACGGCGGCAACTACCTGCCGGCGAGCGCGATTGCGGCCAAGCCGAAAGCATCGCTGGTCAGCCTGAAGGTGCTCGATGCGAACCAGGACGCCGTCGCGCGCACCTTGCTGGGCGAGGATTATCAGAACCTCCTCGACACCATCAACATGCAGGGCGAGATCGACGACAAGGACGGTCTGGGCGCGAAGGTCGGCGATTATTTCGTGCGCGGCCTGGCCAATACCAATGCCGCGGTAGTCATGCGCAAGGGCGATCAGCTCTGGATTGGCCTGCTGGTGTTCGACAAGCAGAACAACTCGCGCATGCGCTACTACACCAATGTACCGGCCTGGAAAAAGCGTCTGCCGAAGACGATCCAGGCGTGGCATGACGAGCGTGATTCAAAATTGCCGGTCGATTACATGCCTTGAATTAAACATCCTCTCCTACGTCGTCATCCCGGCGAAGGCCGGGATCCATTCCTCAGTCCTCGCCTGTCAGACGACCTTTGGCAAGCGGCCACTTAGAGGAGTAGATCCCGGCCTTCGCCGGGATGACGGTGGTTTCTTTCAGCCATACGAATTATCCGGTAGACCATGAGCGACATCCCCCTCTCCCCCAGCGCGCGTTACCAGGAAGGTATCGCGGCACATCGCTGGGAAGCCGATCCCGCGCAGCAGGCGCTGCTGCCCGAGTTCGATCGCATGTATGCATCGCTCTGCGAAACCAGGCAGGACAACAGCGGCTTCTTCGGAAAGTTGAAATCGCTGCTCGGCAACGAATCATCGGAGCCCGTACCCGGCTTGTACCTCTGGGGCAGCGTCGGTCGCGGCAAGACGTTTCTGATGGACCTGTTCGTGTCGAGCCTGCCGCCTGGCGTGGCATTACGTCGCCACTATCACCGCTTCATGGGCGAGGTGCATGAGCGCCTGCGTGAGCTGGGTGAACGACAGGACCCGCTGATCGAAGTGGCCGCCGGTATCGCGCAGCGGTGTCGCGTCCTGTGCCTGGACGAGTTTCTGGTCAACGACATCGGCGATGCGATGATTCTGGCCACCCTGCTCGACGCCTTGTTCGCCCGTGGCGTCACCCTGGTGACGACGTCGAACACTGCGCCAAAGAATCTTTACAAGGACGGCCTGCAACGCGCCCGCTTCCTGCCGGCGATCGCCTTGCTCGAGCGGCGCTGCCACGTGGTGGAAATGATCTCCAGCCGCGACTGGCGCCTGCGTGCGCTATCGCAGGCACCGGTGTATCACACGCCGCCGAGTGCGGAAGCCGAGCGCGCGCTGTCGAAGATCTTCACCACGCAAGCGGTCGGCGATGTTGTCGAGGGTGGCGATATCGTCATCAACGATCGGCCGATTCCCTTGCGCAAGCGTGCCGACAATATCCTCTGGTTCGAATTCGATGCACTCTGCGAAGGGCCGCGCGCCGTATCCGATTACATCGAACTGGCCAAGGCCGGGCCCGCGATCATCGTCTCCAACGTGCCGCAGTTCACCGTCTACAGCGAGGATGCGGCCAAGCGCTTCGTGCTGCTGGTGGACGAGTTCTACGACCGTCACGTCAAGCTGATTCTTTCCGCTGCCGCAGCGATCACCGAGCTGTACGATGGCGAACGCTTGCGCGCGGAGTTCGGTCGTACCGAATCGCGCCTGATCGAAATGCAGAGCGAGGCGTACCTGGCGCTCGATCACCGTGCGGATTGATTTTATGTGGGAGCGGCATTAGGAAGTCTCGAATAGCCCTTCCTACTCGTCATTCCGGCGCAGGCCGGAACCCAGTGGCATCGGTTTTCAGTTTTCGCGATAGGGCCGACTTTTGCAGGCTCTCGCGACAACCGATCGCAAACCCACTGGGTTCCGGCCTGCGCCGGAATGACGATAGGGAAAACCGAGGTTATTTGAGGTTCCTTTCAGTCGCGACCCAGGGTGACGTCACCCTGGGTCGCGACTGAAGTCGCTCCTACAAAAACTAGCTAGTTTTCAGAGACCCTTCGCGGAGGCAACACCATGTTCAGCCTGATCACCCTCGCCCTGCTGATGGGCGCGCCGCAAACGCCGGCCGTCGACGACTTCTCCACGCGCGTCACCCGCGCGAAACTGGCCGAAGGTGCCGCCACCGGTCCCGCCTACCAGAAACTGTTCTGGGACAAGACCGGCAATCCGATGACCGACACGCTCAAGGGTTGCATCAAGAGCAACGCGCCGGCGGACAAGTCGCCTTTCACGCTGGTGGCCGACATCTCGCCGGATGGCCACCCGCTACGGGTGGACGTGCGCGTGCCCACACCCGTGGCCAAATGCGTCGCCGGGCAGTTCTCGGCCTGGACATTCCCCAAGCCGCCGGTGCAAACCGGTCAGACGGATTACCCGATCGAGATCGACGTCAGCGTCGTGCCCTGAGCCCGGCCCATGACGTCTGCCGGTACGCCGCGCTCGCGCAAGGAAAGCTTCAAGGCCATCGTGCGGGTGGTCAGCGGCAATTTTCTCGAGATGTACGACTTCATGGTCTACGGCTATTACGCCCCGGCCATTGCACGTGCGTACTTTCCGAGCCATAGCGCGTATGCCTCGCTGCTTTTGACCCTGCTCGCCTTTGCCGCCGGTTTTGTGATGCGACCGGTGGGCGCGATCGTGCTGGGCGCTTATATCGACCATCACGGCCGCCGCAAGGGTTTGATCCTTACCCTGTTGTTGATGGCTGTCGGCACACTGCTGGTCGCCGCCGTGCCCGATTACGCGACGATCGGCGTGCTGGCGCCGCTGCTGGTGCTGGCTGGTCGTCTGCTGCAGGGGTTTTCCGCCGGCGTGGAGCTGGGCGGCGTCTCGGTTTACCTCAGCGAAATCGCGCGGCCCGGCCAGCGCGGCTTCTACTGTTCGTGGCAATCGGCCAGCCAGCAGGTCGCGGTGGTGTTTGCCGCGTCGATCGGCCTGCTGCTGCAGTACTGGATGCCTCCGGCGACCATCGACCGCTGGGGCTGGCGCATTCCCTTCCTGGTCGGTTGCCTGATCGTGCCGTTCCTGTTCGTCATCCGCCGCTCGCTGGAAGAGACCGAGGAGTTTCTTTCGCGTCGGCGGCCGAGCTTCGGCGAGATCTACCGCTCGATGCTCGCGCATGGGCGCATCGTGCTGATCGGCGTCGCCCTGGTCATGATGACGACGGTGTCCTTTTATCTGATCACTGCGTATACGCCGACCTTCGGCAGCGAAGTGTTGAAGCTGTCCACCTTCGACGTGTTCCTGGTGACGCTGTGCGTGGGCGTCTCCAATTTCATCTGGCTGCCGATCATGGGCGCGCTCTCCGACCGCATCGGTCGCCGCCCGCTGCTGCTGGCCTGCACCGTGCTAGCGCTGCTGACCGCCTACCCGGTACTGAGCTGGCTGGTCGCGGAGCCCGGCTTCGGCCGGTTGCTCGCGGTCGAGCTGTGGCTGTCCTTTATCTATGCCAGCTACAACGGCGCCCTGGTGGTGACCCTGACCGAGATCATGCCCGCCCAGGTCCGCACCACCGGCTTTTCGCTGGCCTATAGCCTGGCCACCACCCTGGGCGGCTCCAGCCTGGCCATATCGCAATGGCTGATCCATACCACCGGCGACAAGGCGGCGCCCGGCCTGTGGCTGTCCTTCGCCGCGCTATGCGGTCTGCTGGCGACCTGGCTGGTATTCCGGGACCCGCGTAGCCGGGGCATGCATCGGGGCTAGGCCCGGACCGGGCCACTGACAGGCGATTCGTACAAAGCTGCAAATTCCTGCAAGCGCCTGAACAGGCTGCTTCGTTTGTATTTATCCACCGGCTTATCCACAAATTATTGGGTTGACCAGACCCCTGGACCCCGATATGTTGTGCCTCGTCGGTGCCTTTCTCAGACCCACGGTCGGATCGGCTTAATAGGGAATCCCGGTGAGAATCCGGAACTGCCCCGCAGCGGTAAGTGGAAACGAACACCCCCATCGCACTGGCCGGTAAGGCTGGGAAGCGGGGGCAAGTAGGTGGATCGCCCGGAATGATCCTCGTCCACGAGTCCGAAGACCTGCCGACACATCGCGGCCTGCCGCCGCGATGAGTGATGGCGGCTTCCGCGGGGAAGCGCGTCGTGGACGCGGGGCACCTAGCCTCGCCATACGACCGTTCGCGGAACCCTTACATCACACCTTTCAGCCCTGCGCGCGGGAGCAGGCGAAACGAACTTTTTTGCTGGAGCGCTGCCGCCATGCAACCTCTCGATACTTCCACGCGCGAACGCCTCGTCGGTCGCGTGGACGCTTCTCCTTTCTCCGCCGATGCTGCCAGCACCGGCTCGACCTCCCCTGCCGCAACGGAAACTCCGTTTGCGCTGACGCCACCGCACAACCCGGGCCAGATGCGCGTGACCAAGCGCAACGGTGGCCAGGAGATCGTCGACGTCAACAAGATCGTGCGCGCGGTCACCCGCAGCGGCGAGGGCCTGCACGGGGTCGACCCGCTGCGCGTCGCCCTGAAGACCATCGGCGGCCTTTACGATGGCGCTACCACCCAGGAGCTGGACGAACTGTCCATCCGTACGGCCGCGGCGCTTACCGCCGAAGAGCCGGAATATGGCCAGCTCGCCGCGCGCCTGCTCGGCGCCTTTATCGAAAAGGAAGTCAGCGGCCAGGAAATCCAGAGCTTCTCGCAGTCGATCGCGCGCGGTGCCGAGCTGGGCATCCTCAATGCGCGCCTGCGTGACTTTGTCGTCGCCAATGCGCGCAAGCTCAACGATGCGATCGATCCGCTGGCCACGCGCCGCTTCGAATACTTCGGCCTGCGCACCGTGTACGACCGCTACCTGCTGCGTCATCCGCAACAGCGCAAGGTGATCGAGACGCCGCAGCACTTCTTCATGCGTATCGCCTGCGCACTGGGCGGCAACGACATGGGCGAGACGCTGGAGCTGTATCGCCTGCTCTCGTCGCTCGAATACATTGCAAGCTCGCCGACGCTGTTCAATGCCGGCACCTCGCACGAGCAGTTGTCTTCGTGCTTCCTGCTCGATTCGCCGACCGATTCGCTCGAATCGATCTACGAGAAGTACGGCGACGTCGCCAAGCTGTCCAAGTTTGCCGGTGGCATTGGCCTGGCCTACTCGCGCGTGCGTTCGCGCGGTTCGCTGATCAAGGGCACCAACGGTCATTCCAACGGCCTGGTGCCGTGGCTGAAGACGCTGGACGCCTCGGTCGCCGCAGTGAACCAGGGCGGCAAGCGCAAGGGCGCGGCCTGCGTGTACCTGGAGCCGTGGCATGCGGACATCGAGGAGTTCCTCGAACTGCGCGATAACACCGGCGACGATGCGCGCCGGACGCACAACCTCAATCTGGCCAACTGGATTCCCGACGAATTCATGCGCCGCGTAGAGACCGACAGCGACTGGTCGCTGTTCGATCCGAAAGTGGTGCCGCATTTCGTCGATAGCTGGGGCGAAACCTTCGAGCAGGCCTATCGCGACGCTGAAGCGGCCGGGCTGGCCGTCAAGAAGGTCAAGGCGCGCGAGCTGTACGCCCGCATGCTGCGCACGCTCGCGCAGACCGGCAACGGCTGGATGACCTTCAAGGACCGTTCGAACGCCACCAGCAATCAGACGGCCAAACCCGAGAACGTCATCCATCTGTCCAACCTGTGCACCGAGATCCTGGAAGTGACCTCGGCCGGCGAAACGGCGGTGTGCAATCTCGGCTCGGTCAATCTCGCCCGTCATGTGGTCGACGGCGCGGTCGATTTTGCCAAGCTTGCCGCTACCGTGCGCACCGCCGTGCGTCAGCTCGATCGTGTGATCGATCTCAACTTCTATCCGATCGATACCGCCGCCACCGCCAACCGCAAATGGCGTCCGGTCGGCCTGGGCGTGATGGGCCTGCAGGACGTGTTCTTCAAACTGCGTCTGCCGTTCGATTCGAGCGAAGCGCTGGCCTTGTCCACGCGCATCGCCGAAGAGATCTACTTCAATGCGCTCGACGCGTCGAACGAGATCGCGCAAAAGCAGGGCGCACACCCGGGCTTCGATGAAAGCCGCGCCGCCAACGGCGAACTGCAGTTCGACTACTGGCCGCAGGCCAAGCCGAACGACGTAGCACGCTGGGATGCCTTGCGCGAGCGCATCAAGACCCACGGCCTGCGCAACTCGCTGCTGATCGCGATCGCACCGACCGCGACCATCGCCTCGATCGCCGGTTGCTACGAGTGCATCGAGCCGCAGGTGAGCAACCTGTTCAAGCGCGAGACGCTGTCGGGCGACTTCCTGGTGGTCAACCGCTACCTTGCCGATGAGCTCAAGACGCTGGGCCTGTGGACGAGCGAAGTGCGCGACGCGATCAAGCTGGCCGATGGCTCGATCCAGGGCATCGCCGCGATCCCTGAGCGCCTGCGCCTGATCTATCGCACGGTGTGGGAACTGCCGCAGAAGGCATTGATCGATCTCGGCGCCGCACGCGGTGCGTATATCGACCAGAGCCAGTCGCTGAACCTGTTCATGGAAAATCCGAACATCGGTCAGTTGAGCTCGATGTATATGTACGCGTGGAAGTCGGGGATCAAGACGACGTATTACCTGCGTTCGCGGCCTGCCACCAAGATTGCCAAGACGACGGTGTCGGCGCCGACGGCCAAGGTCGAGGCGCCGGTGATCGAGCAGGACCAAGCGAATGCAGCAGTGTTCTGCTCACTCGAAAACCCTGAGTACTGCGAAGCCTGCCAGTAAAACCTCACGCCGCCCCGGCTAACGCCGGGGCCGGCGTCTTGCAACACGTCCATGAATTTGAAGGCCACCCATGTCGAACCAAAACAAACCACAACACATCCTCGACCCGGGCTTCGAACTCACCTTGCGCCCCATGCGCTACCCCGAGTTCTACGAGATGTATCGCAATGCGATCAAGAACACCTGGACGGTGGACGAAGTCGATTTTTCGCTCGACGTCACCGACCTCAAGTCGAAGATGTCCGACGCGGATCGTCATCTGATTCATCGCCTGGTCGCGTTCTTCGCCACCGGCGACACCATCGTTTCCAATAACCTGGTGCTCAATCTCTACCAGCACATCAATGCGCCCGAAGCGCGCATGTATCTGTCGCGCCAGCTGTACGAAGAAGCGCTGCACGTGCAGTTCTATCTCACCTTGCTCGATACCTATATTCCCGACCCGGCCGAGCGCAACAAGGCCTTCGACGCGATCGAGAACATTCCTTCGATCCGCCAGAAGGGCGAGTTCTGCTTCAAGTGGATCGACTCGATCCAGAACGTGCAGCGCCTGGAAACCAAGGAACAGCGTCGTCAGTTCCTGCTCAACCTGATCTGCTTCGCCGCGTGCATCGAAGGCCTGTTCTTCTATGCCGCCTTCGCCTATGTCTACTTCCTGCGTTCGCGCGGCCTGCTGCATGGCTTGGCCTCGGGCACCAACTGGGTGTTCCGCGACGAAAGCGGCCATATGGCGTTTGCGTTCGCGGTGGTGCGCAAGGTGCGCGAAGAAGAACCCGAATTGTTCGATGACGCGATGCGCACGCAGATCGAGCAGATGATGGAAGATGCCATCGCCTGCGAAACGCAGTTCGCGTCCGACGTGCTGTCCGGCGGCGTCGCTGGCCTTTCGGTCAACGACATGCGCCAGTACCTCGAGTACTGCGCTGACCAGCGCCTGGTCCAGCTCGACCTGCCCAAGAAGTACGGCACCAAGAACCCGTTCGACTTCATGGATCTGCAGGATGTGCAGGAAGTGACCAACTTCTTCGAACGGCGCGTATCGGCCTACCAGGTCGGCGTGCAGGGCGAAGTGGCGTTCGATATGTCGTTCTAAGACGGGCAGCCTGGATTCGGCTGCCTTAGACAGTCAAACGGAGAACCCTTTCGGGTTCTCCGTTTTTTATGTGGCTTACGACCAGCTGCTGTCGTCGAAATTGCTGTCGTCGAAGTCGTTATCGGCGAAATCGCTGTTGAAATCGTTATTCGTCGAGGCGAAGTTGTCGTTGCCTGACGGACGATTGCCATCGTCGTAGAAATTGTTCTCGGTAACGTTCTCGATCACCTGCGGCTGGCTTCCGCCACCGAACAGGCCGCCGCCATGATGGCCACCCATCAAGCTTTCGATACCGTCGAACAGGAACATGCCGCCGGCGACACCGGCCGCGGTCGTCGCCGCACTGGCCAGGAAGCTCGGTGCGCCACCTTGTTGCGGCTGCGGGGCAGCACCGCCGCCAAACAGACGCTCACGCCAACCCGGCGCGGGGGCTTGCTGCGGCGGCATGGGCGGAGGTACCTGCTGCTGCGGTTGATTCCAGGCCGACTGGCCGCCGAGGAAGCTGCCGCCGCCTTGCTGCGCACCTGTCTGTGCCTGCAGCTGGGCGATCTGCGCCTTGGCGCTATCGAGTGCGTGTTGCTGCAACAGGCTGCGCTGCACCAGCAGATAGAGCGCATCGGGGTGACCGGCGAGCTGCTGCTGGATCAGTGCATCGGCCTGCGGGTCCTTGCTGACGCCGCTCACAGCGGAGAGACGTTGCAGGAAGTCTTCGAGTAGCTGTTGTTCTTGCGGGGTCATGGCAAATCTACCTGTGGAGTACGGAGATGATAGGGGCGCCGACTGCCGGTTCAATGAACGCCGGCCCATCGTGCGGCGGCGTTCACCTTGCAGACAGTGCCGGAGCGGAGGCTTGAAAAACGCCGAAGTGTTCCACCGCCGCTCCGCAAAAACATGCGATTTTATTTGGCGACGCTACCCTGCGCGCCCAGATTCAGAAACGGCAGGACGCCGCTACCGTAGTACGTCGGCAGTTCGCCGTTCCATTTCTCGATCGCCGACATCTGCAACACGTTCGGGTTCTGCCGCAACGCATCGCCCTTCAGCGAAATCGCCTTGGCCTCCGCTTCGGCAATGGTCACCTGCGCCTGCGCCTTGCCTTGTGCTTCGGCCTCGACCTTCTGCGCTTCGGCTTGAGCTTGCGCCACCTCGTTCTGGCGTTGCTCGGCCATCTGGGTCGCCTGGATTTTTGCATTGATCGATTGCACGACGTTTTCAGGCAGTCGCAACTCGCCAACCCAGTAGATCTTCTCGACCACGATACCGACCGGGCCGACCTCGTCGGTCACATCTTTCTGCACTGACTCGACCAGGCTGGCCTTGCCCTTGCCGTAAACCGATTCGATGTCCAGGCTGGAGGCTTCCTTGACCAGCGCGTCGCGAATCATGTTGCGCAGGTAGACGTCGGTGATCTCGTCGATGCCCTTGCGGTACTTCTGAAAGATCAACGTGACCTTGCTCGGATCGATGTGATACGTGATACCCACGTCCGCGTTAACCGTCAGGCCCTGCGCGGTCTGGAAACTGATCGACTCATCGACGGCGCGACCCTCGTTGCTCGAACGGGTGAACGTATAGGTCTGGGTGAAGGTCGGGAAGGTGTAAAGCTCGTAACCCCAACCCACCCAGTAACGACCCGGCGGAAGCTCCTGCAAAGCGCCCTTGCCGTCGCCGTACATCTGGAACTTCACACCGACGTTGCCCGACGGCACCTTGTCGCAGGCGGCCAGCAAGGCAAGCGAGGAGAGCAACAACGTGATTTTGGACAGACGTTTCATGACTTATTTCCAATCCTTGTGACGAAGCATGTGGACAAAGAGCTGGTAGGCCCAGACGATGAGCAGAACCAGCAACGCAAGACCGCCGATCACCGCAAACGTGTCCTGCGACGAAATCAGCCGCGGACCGACAAAGCCCACGTAGAACACGAGACAAGCCACAAACCACCAGGGTTTGTTGAACACACGCCAGAACGATGCCTTCATGATTTCTCCATAGACGACGTAACGGTGTTTCGCATGACGTAGAGGCGCACGAAGCCCTGGCGCTTCGCCATGTCGGTTAAAAGAAAGATAGGAACGAACACATGCACGGCGCGCTGCGCCGCGGTGGCTTCTCGTTCGTCGGAAGGGCCCCTAGCCCGTGGGAGCGATCACACGCCGCATGTTGCGGCCGACTGGATCGAGGCGATGGAAGATGTTCAATGTAGCCTTCATAAGCGCACCCCACGCGCGCCCTGCGATGACAACGGTGCGGATTCTACTCCGGCTTTTTTTGCTTGCATGGATTGTGGAATGTAATCACGTAACACATGAAAAAGCCCCGGACGATGCCGGGGCTTTTCAAGGAGAGTCCGAAAGAGCGCGCGAGTTTGTAAGAGCGGCTTTAGCCGCGACCCATGGTTACGTCACGGCCTGTCGCGACTGAAGTCGCTCCTACAAAGAGCTACACGTTGACTCTACGCATCATCGCTTCCGGATAACGCGTACCGGCGGCTACGTCTGCAGGAAACGTCGCCTCGATATCGCGCAATTCCTCGTCGCTGAAATGCACGTTGCATGCAGCGACATTTTCTTCGAGATACTTGCGGCGCTTGGTGCCCGGAATCGGAACGATGTCCTTGCCTTGCGCCAACACCCATGCAAGCGCGAGCTGGCCCGGCGTACAGCCCTTGCGTTCGGCCAACGCCTTCACCTTGCCGACCAGTTCGAGATTGCGCGTGAAGTTCTCGCCCTGGAAGCGCGGGCTGTTGCGACGATAGTCGTCGGCATCGAAGTCGTCAGGCGTGGTGATCTGCCCGGTGAGGAAACCACGACCAAGTGGCGAGTAGGCAACAAGACCGATCCCCAGACGGCGGCAGGTGTCGAGCATGCCGTTGTTCTCGGGATCACGCGTCCACAACGAGTACTCGACCTGCAAGGCACTGATCGGGTGCACGGCATGCGCACGCTCGATGGTCTTGGCGCCCGCTTCGGAAAGGCCGAGGTAACGCACCTTGCCCGCCTTGACCAGTTCGGCCATGGCACCCACGGTCTCTTCGATCGGCACGTCCAGATCGACGCGATGCTGGTAGTACAGGTCGATATGGTCGAGCCCCAGCCGTTTCAGGCTCGCATCGCAAGCCTCGCGAACATACTCGGGGCGACCATTGACGCCACGTGCCTGCGCGTTGTTCGGGTCACGTGTGAGGCCGAACTTGGTCGCCAATACCACGCTGTCGCGGCGGTCGCGAATGGTCTTGCCGACCAGCACTTCATTGGTATGCGGACCGTAGGCATCGGAGGTGTCGAGAAAATTGACGCCCAGTTCCAGCGCACGGTGAAGGGTGGCGATCGACTCGGCATCGTCGAATGCGCCGTAGAACTCGCTCATGCCCATGCAACCCAGGCCTTGGGCGGACACCTTCAAACCTTGCGTACCGAGCGGACGTTGTTCCAGTTGAGTGTCGAGCATGGGTTCTCTCTTGAGGTGGGGAAGACCTGTGCATTTTTCGCTCAATCGGCTTGTCGATAAATACTCAATAATCGACAAGTCTGTTTCATCCTGATAAATAATCGCCATGGACCGTCTCCACGCCATGCGCGTCTTTGCCCGTATCGTCGAACTGCGCAGTTTCACCGCTGCCGCCGATGACATGAATCTGCCGCGCGCCACGCTGACTCACACGATCAAGCGGCTGGAGGCCGAGCTGGGCGTGCAGCTGCTGCAGCGTACGACCCGACGCGTCAACGTCACGCGCGATGGCGAAACGTATTACGCCCACTGCCAGCGCCTGCTGACCGACCTGGACGAGGTCGAGGCAAGTTTTCGCGATACCGTCCAGGGGCCGCGCGGCCGGTTGCGCATCGACCTGCCCGCTTCGCTTTCCCGCATGATGGTGATTCCCGCTTTACCGAGCTTTTACGCTGCGTATCCGCAAATCGAGCTGGACATCAGCACCGGCGATCGCTTCGTCAATCTGGTGCAGGAGGGTGTCGATTGCGTGTTGCGTATCGGCGAGCTGGCCGATTCGGAACTGGTCGGGCGACGGGTCGCCGTGCTGCCCCAGATAACCGTGGCCAGTGCAGCCTATCTGCGCAAACATGGGGTGCCGGAAATTCTTGCCGATCTGCAGGAAGGTCACCTTGCGGTGAACTGGGCCTCGCCGACGACGCGCCGCGCCGAACCGCTGGAATTTCTGGTCAACCGCAAGAAGCGTGGCGTGATGCTGCCGGGGCGGATTACCGTGAGCAGTACGGACGCCTATATGGCGGCCTGTCTTGCCGGGCTCGGGATTGCGCAGTTATCGCGCTACCGGATCAGCGAGCATCTGGTCAAAGGGCAGCTACGCGAAATTCTGCCTGCGTCGCCACCGCCGACACTGCCGGTGACGGTGTTGTATCCGCAGCAGAAGCGGCTGCCGACGCGGTTGCGGGTGTTTGTGGATTGGCTGGTGGAGTTGATGGCGACGGTTTAGTCCGACCTGCCCACACCATGCCGCGCCACGTCCGACCCCATCGATTCGGCGGTCAACGGCGCACCCATCTGGGCCAGCACGCCGCGCTGCTCGCCGAGCGGCAAACGCAACATCGCATCTTCATAGCGCGCCAGTGTCTGAAACGGCGCCAGCGCCAGCACACGCGAAACAAACGCTGCAGCACGCGGCCAACGTGCCGCGTCGATCGCATAACGGACAAACGATGCCGTACGGAAATACGACGCCACGCTGATATCGGCGATCGACAGCTCGCCATACAGATAACCTTCGGCGGGCAGGAAACCTTCCAGATAATCCAGCGCCGCGGGAATATCCACCTCGCGCGCCTTGGCGACTATCGCTTCATCGGTCGCTTCACGAAACACATAGCGCTTGATGCCGAGCTGGTAGAACAAACGCCAGATCAACAGATTCGCCAGATGTGTATCGGCGTACTCCTCCAGCCAGCGAGCTCGCGCACGATCGGCGATATCGACAGGGTAAATCGACATCGTCGGGTACTTGTCTTCCAGGTACTGGCAGATCACCGAGGAATCGTTGAGCACCAGCTCGCCGTCGATCAATATCGGCACCCGCCGCAACGGGTTGAGTGCGGTGAAGCGATCGTCACCGACGAAGGGTGTGATCGGGTCGATCTCGTAGGCCAGTCCCTTGAGCTCCAGGCACACCAGCACTTTGCGCACGTACGGCGAAATGTAATTGCCGATGACCGTCAGCGAGTTCATACGATGTCGCCACCGGGCAACGGCGGTACGTCGGTCGGCGTGCCATTGGAATCGAGCGCCACCATGACGAAGCGGCCCGTCGTGCAGACGCGGCGATCGCCGGTCAACGGGTCTTCGGCGGTCATTTCCACTTCCACATACATCGAACTGCGGCCCACCTTGACCACCCGGGCGACCAGCTCGACCAGTTGCCCCTTGCGCACGGGCACGCGAAAGCTGACTTCCTCCGAACGGGCCGTGACGACAATCCGGCGGGCATGGCGCGAGGCGACGATAAAGGCCGCTTTATCCATCCAGGCCAGCGCCTGGCCGCCGAACAGGGTGCCCAGATGGTTGGTGTGATCCGGGAAGACCATTTCCAGCAAGCGGGCTTCGGGGAAGGCGGAGCTCATAGGCGGTTCCTGATATCTCGGTGGGCAACGCGTAGTTTGCCGGAACCGCGGTGCTGTCGCAGGACTTTCGGCAGGGGTCCGCCCCGTGGATGGGGGATTAGGATCGAGGGATTTGAACGTACCAGCCATTGCAGGCCCTACCCGGCCCGCATCAACCGCAAGGGGAACCGCCCGTATGGGTTCGATGATTGCCACGCCGCGTCTGTTGGGCGCCCTGATCCTGACCGCGTTGTCGACCGCCGCCATGGCGCAGACGAGCAAACTCAGCACCGAGGATTACGCGCAGGCCGAACGTTTCGCGATGTACAACGCGACACCGCTGGTCGACCACGCCGTTACCACCGTCAACTGGATGGACGGCACGTACTTCTGGTATCGCGACCACGATGCCAGCGGCGACCACTACCTGCGCGTCGATGCGACCACCGGCAAGGCCGAGCCGGCCTTCGACCAGGGCAAGCTGGCTGCGGCGCTCGGCAAGGCCTCGGGCAAACCGGTCGATGCGAACAAGCTGATGCTGACCGAGTTCGCTCGCCTGGACGACGGCCGTCTGGACGTAAAAAAGGGCGGCAAGCATTACGTGTGCGACCTGACCAGTGCCGATAGCTGCACCGTCAAGTCGGACAAGGAACCCGGCGTACTCTCTCCGGACAAACGCAGCGAAGCGTTTATCCGCAACTGGAACCTGTGGGTGCGCGACGTCGCCTCCGGCAAGGAAACCCAGCTGACCACCGATGGTGCGGAAGACTTCGGCTACGCCACCGACAACGCCGGCTGGAAGCACACCGACGCCGCAATCCTGGTGTGGTCGCCCGACTCCAGCAAGATCGCCACCTTCCAGCAGGACCAGCGCAAGACCGGTGAGATGTATCTCGTCTCGACCAATGTCGGCCATCCGAAACTCGAAAAGTGGAAGTATCCGCTAGTCGGCGATACCGATGTGACGATGATCGAGCGCGTGATCATCGATGTACCGGGCAAACATGTCGTGCGTCTGCAGATGCCGGCCGATCAGCATCGCTCCAGCCTGTGCGACGACATCAGCTGTGGCCGCGACGGTGGCTGGGACGATGTGAAGTGGTCGAAGGACAGCAAGAGCCTCGCGTTCGTGTCCACCTCGCGCGATCACCGGCAGGAGTGGTTCCGCATCGCCGATCCGCAGACCGGCAAGGTACGCACTGTGTTCGACGAAAAGGTCGCGACGTATTACGAAAGCGGCAACGACATGGTGAACTGGCAGTACCTGCCCGACACCAATGAGGCGATCTGGTTCAGCGAGCGCGACGGCTGGGGCCAGCTGTATCTGTACGACCTGAAGACCGGCAAGCTCAAGCAGCAGATCACCCATGGCGAAGGCAACGTCACCCAGGTGCTGCATGTCGATCCGGCCACACGCACGATCTGGTTCCGTGGCGTCGGTAAAGAGGCCGGCGTCGATCCGTACTATCAACAGTTCTACAAGATCGGCTTCGACGGCAAGCACCAAACACTGCTGACACCGGAGAAAGCCGACCATACGATCAGCCTGTCCGACGATGGCCGCTACTTCGCCGATGCGTACTCCACGCCGACCACCGCACCGATGACGGTGCTGCGCGATGCGAACGACGGCCACACCTTGCACGACATCGCCAAGGCTGATATCAGCCGTCTGACCGCCACCGGCTGGAAGCCGCCGGAGCCGTTCACGGTGAAGGGACGTGACGGCAAGACGGATCTGTATGGCTTGATGTTCAAGCCGACGCACTTCGACCCGAACAAGAAGTACCCGATCATCGACTATGTCTATCCCGGCCCGCAGACCGGTTCGGTCGGCAGCCGCAGCTTCAGCGCCGCTCGCGTCGATCACCAGGCGCTCGCCGAGCTGGGCTTCATCGTCGTGGCCATCGACGGCATGGGTACGCCGTGGCGTTCAAAAGCCTTCCACGATGCCTATTTCGAGCGCATCGAGGACAACACCCTGCCCGACCAGGTGGCCGGTGTGAAGGAGCTGGGCAAGCGCTATGCGTGGATCGATCTCGATCGCGTTGGTATCTGGGGCCACTCCGGCGGCGGCAACGCCACCGTGGGCGCGATGTTCCACTATCCCGATTTCTTCAAGGTGGGCATCGCCGAAAGCGGCAATCACGAAAATCGCAACTACGAGGACGACTGGGCCGAGAAGTGGCAGGGTCTGCTGAAGAAGAACCCCGATGGCACCACCAATTACGACAAGCAGGCCAACCAGTCGTTTGCGGCGAACCTGAAAGGCCATCTGATGCTGGCGCACGGCACCATGGACGATAACGTGCCGCCGTACGAAACCTTGCTGGTGGTCGATGCATTGATCAAAGCCAACAAGGACTTCGACCTGGTGATGATTCCCAACGCGCATCACGGCTACGCCGCCGCCAGCACGTACATGATGCGCCGGCGCTGGGATTACTTCGTGCGCAACCTGATGGGTGCAGAGCCGCCGAAGAACTATCAGATGAATCCGCCGAAAGACTGATCGCTTCTGTTCCGATAAAACAAAAGGCCGCCCCGTGCGAACGGGGCGGCCTTATTGTTTGCGATCTCAGCGTGAGACCAGCTGCGCTGCGCCGCTGGCCAGCGCCTCGTCGATCACCTTGTTCAACTGCGCGTCGGCCTTGCTTTGGGCATCTTTCTGCCGCTTGGCCAGTTCCGATTGCTGGCGAGCCAAGCCGGTGCGTTGCTTGCTGAGAGCCTGGCGCTGGGTTTCGATCTCGGCGCGTTCACTCGCCATCTCGCGATCCATATCCGCCTTACGTTCGGCCAGAGACTTCAGTCGCTCTTCCAAGGCGGCGCGCTGCCTGGTTACGGCGGGCGAATCCCCGGCCGTGTAGAGCGAAGCGCGTTCGGCCTCAATGCTGCCGCGCTCTGCTTCCAGCCCACCCAGACGTGCGGCAAGGCTGCCTTCACGGGCGGCAAGACCGCCATCCTCCCCGGCCAACTGCCCTTCCTTGCCCGCGAGCTCACCTTGCATCTGGGCCAGCTCCGTCACCGGCGCATAGGCACCCTGGGCACGCTCGACATAGCCACTGTCGCGCACCACATAGGCCTTGCCTTCGCGGCGGAACCACAGCATCGGCTTGTCGCCGTCACGCAGGCTCTTCACCTTCGCCAGATCCGCGGTGTCGCCGTCGAACAGAATGTGGTTCTTGCTGATCAGCGCCAACCCATATTTGGCGTTGTCGGAAATCGACAGTTGCACATGGTCGGCATTGAAACCTTCCGTATCGGCGGGTGGTACCGGCGGAACAGGAGGCACAGGCGGTACGGCAGGCACAGGCGGAACCCTCGGAACCGGCGGCGGAGGCGGAGGCGGCGGCACGTCCGAGCTGACGGACATCGTGGTTTCCGGGGCGTCCTCATGCACGCTCATGCCGGCCGCCTCGGTGAGGCGATACGGCAGCACGCCACCCAGGGCCACCAGCGCCACCAGCAGCCAGCCGCGTGCGCGCGGCGTTGTGTCGTTTACCGATTGCTGCAACATGGTCAGTCGCCTCTTCAAGGTCTGAAAAGTGGGGGAAGCTCCGGCCAGGCCGGAGGGGAGCGGTTGCGCAACGCCCAGACGCAACAGGAGGCGCCCATAGGTCTGCGCTTCGGTACGTTGCTGACGCATCACCTGCGCGTCGCATGCGGCTTCGCGATGCAAGGCGTATTCGCGGGTCGCCCAGCGCGCCAGCGGATGAAAGAAGAACAATCGCTGCGCCAAGGCGGGAACCCAGCCCAGCCATAGATCGCCGCGGCGGATATGTGCCAGTTCATGCGCAATCGCCATGGCCGATTCATCCGGCGTCAGGGCGTGGTCCGCCGGCAGCAGCACGATGGGCGATACGTTGCCGCTGACCTGCGGTGAGGTGATTTCGTCCGATATGCGCAACTGCGGGCAACGTCGCAAACCCAGTTCGCGCGCCTGCCGCTGGCATAGCGCCTGTAGCGCGTCGTCATCCAACGGTCTGGAGGCGCGCAGCGTGCGACGTGTTTCGATGCCCTGCCGCAGCGTCAACAACAGCTGCAGCACGAGGCCGGCGGCCCATAGCGCAAACAGCGCCATACGCCAGTCGAAGGAAGCCTTGGGCATCGACGTCGCAGGCAGGACCGCGTCGTCGGATGGATTCGACATCGACAAAGCGACGGACGGCGTCACGTTCACCACCACGCTGTGCGGTTCGGGCTTCAGCAGCGGCAAGCGCAACGGCGAGCCGATCGCCAGACCCAACACCAGTTGCGCACCGAGCAACCACCACAGCATGCAGCGCACGGCCGGCGTCAGTCGCGGCACGAAACGGATCAGCGACCACACGATCACGAACAGCAACGCCCCCTGCAGCGATGTCCAGGCAAGGCGTTCCAGCAAGGTATCGATCAACGCATGCATGGCTCAAGGCTCCTTGCGCTGCGACTGCAGCTGCGCCACCAGCGCTTCCAGTTCGGCCAGCTCGTTGTCGCTGACCGTCGCGCGTTCGGACATCCATGCGACAAACGGCGATACCGAGCCGCTCAAGGTCTTTTCGACAAACTGGCCGACCGCGCTGCGCATCGCCTCGCCGGGGCCGGTCGCCGTGCTGTAGCGATAGATGCCTTTGACATGGCGGCGCTTCAGATAACCCTTGCCGCGCAGGCGTTCCATCATGGTCAACACGGTGGAACGGGCCAGGCCGCGCTCTTCGCCGTAGCTGGCGGCCACTTCGCCGACCGAGGCCGGCTCGTGCTCGGCCAGATAGTGCAGCAGCGCCAGTTCCTGGTCGCCGATCGAGGGGTTGCTCATGAGCCGGACTTCCGTGACTACAGTTGTCGTCAACTTACGCCGTGACTACGACTGTAGTCAATAGGTCGGAAGTCGTTCTGTGGCTGGCAGGGCCGGTCGCGACCGCAGATCCCGGCATAACCGTTAAAATGCCCAGATGACCACGCCCGACCACTCCCCGCTCGGCAAGACCACGATCTACGCCGACCGCTACGACCCCAGCTTGCTGTTCCCCATCCCCCGCCAGGCCAAGCGCGACGAGATCGGCGTGGACGGCAATGCGTTGCCGTTTCATGGCTTAGATATCTGGAACGCCTACGAGCTGTCCTGGCTCGATACACGTGGCAAACCGGTCGTGGCGATCATGACCTGCCATGTCCCGGCGACCTCCCCGGCCATCATCGAATCGAAGTCGTTCAAGCTGTATCTGAACGGGTTCGCGGGCGAGCGCATGGACAGCAGATCGGCCCTGGTCGAGGTGCTGGAACGCGATCTTTCCCAGGCTGCCGGGGCCTCGGTCGAGGTGCAGCTGAGCGATGTCAGTGCACGCGATCACGCCATTGTCGATCTCGACGGCACGCTGATCGACGCACTGGAACTGGATATCGACGACTATGGCCCGCCCAAGTCCGCCTATCTGCATGCGGACGAAACCGTGGTCGTGGAAGAGACACTGGTGTCCAACCTGCTGCGCTCGAACTGCCCAGTCACGGGCCAGCCGGACTGGGGTAGCGTACAGATCGCCTACCGCGGGCCACGCATCGACGCGGCCGGACTGCTGCGCTACCTGGTCTCGTTCCGTAACCACAACGAGTTCCACGAGCAGTGCGTGGAGCGCATTTATGTGGATATCCAGCGCCACTGCGGACCGCAGGCGCTGAGCGTCTACGCTCGCTACACCCGCCGCGGCGGACTCGACATCAATCCCTTCCGCAGCAGTGCCCCGGGCAGCCCGGGCAACCCGCGCGGCGCCAGGCAGTAGCGCCCGTCGGTAATCGAGGCTTCAGATCACCAGCGCTAGGCTTTACGCTGTATCACTTGGCGTCGAGATGCCTCGCGCCGCGATACCCCTTTCCTTATGTCATGCCAACGGGTCCTGTTATGAAACTTTCCGCACGCTCCGCCGCCCTGTACAGCGCCACGTTCGCCGGCCTGCTGATGCTCAGCGCCTGCGGCAAGAGCGAACAGCCGGCGTCCACTCCGCCTGCCGCCAGCACCGCCGCCGCTCCGGCAGCACCGACCCCGGCCTCGACCGCACCGGCTCCGGCCAGCACGGCCGCCGCCCCGATGCAGGCTCCTGCTCCATCCACGACCGCCGCTGCCGCTCCGGCCGCCCCGGTTGCAGCCCCCGTAAGCAACACAGCCGCGGCGCCCGTCGCTGGCGATCTCAAGGTAGCCGGCCTGACGCTCGGCGGTGCCGTAAGCCCCGACCATAAGGTGAGCAAGGCCAAGACCACCTTCGCCCCCGGCGACAAGTCGATCTATGCCAGTGTCGCCACCGAAGGCAACACCGATGGCGCCACGTTGAGTGCGAAGTGGAGCTACCTGGAAGGCAAGGGTCAGCTGGTCAACAGCACCAGCCAGTCGATCGCCACCGACGGCCCGGCCACCACCACCTTCCGCGTGCAGAACCCGAACAACTGGCCGGAAGGCAAGTACAAGGTCGAGATCGCGGTGAACGGCAAGTCGGTCGCCACGCAGAACTTCGAAGTGAAAAAGGGCTGATAGCCAGCGCCATCGCTTCTTGAAAAAGGCGCCGTGAGGCGCCTTTTTTTATCACCGACATCCGGTCGATAAAGCGTATAAATCATGGCCACGACGACGACGTAGCTGAATGCATCGTTTGAATACGACGCGCGAACGAATCTTCGGACGATATCGGGCAACAGGACAGCTGATTATTCTGGCATCGCATCAGGAACGATGCACCGACGTGCGCACCGCACTCGGAAACACACCAGGAGCCGTCCCATGTTTCCCAAGCGAACCGTTTTGATTTTTCCGCTGTGCATGCTATCGCTGAGCGCGGCAGCCGCCACTTCCGCACCGCTCGCACTTGAGCTATTGGCCTCATCGACCTTTGCCGAGGTCCACGAAAGCCCCCGCTTCGCATCCAATGAACTCGTAGTGGAAGTTCTCAAGCAGAACGAAGCTGGTACTCATGTCATGGGTGCAGTGACGGAAGTAGTTCCGCCGGGCGTTCATGGCGCGCCTGCGATGCGGCTATTTTTTGCACACCAGGATCACGGCGACTGGAAAATCGGCATGGAAGGTTCCGAGGCATTCGATACCGAGCTGGAGTCCATGCCATCGGATGTGATCAGCCAGGATGAGCGCCCGGCGTTGGCACTGTTAGGGCATGACCAGGAGGCATTGGCCGCCGGGCAATTTGTGAGTATCGGTTTGCCTTGGGCCGCAGGGAACTCCTGGACCATGACGGCGGGCCTGCATGGCTATGGTGGTTGGTCCCTTCCCTATAGCTCCGTCGATTTCTGGAGCGGCTCGGACGGCAACAACGTTCGCGCCGCCGCCGCAGGGCTCGTCTACACAACCTGTGCAAAAAATGGCAGCGCTCTCGTCACCATCGTGCACGACAACGGCTACAGGACATCGTATTACCACATGGTGGGACTGGAACCACTGCCCGATGGTCGCCGTATAGACACCGGCACTCGTCTGGGTTCGGTCGGCAATGGTCTGCCCTGTGGTGGCAGCAGTTCCGGAGCGCATGTGCACTTCACGTTATTGAACAATCGGAACCAGTACGTCTCGCTCAACAATGTTGTGCTCGGTGGCTGGACCTTTCACAGCAGTCTGTTCCCTTACCAGGGCAATGCGACTCGTGGCAGCCAGACCGTTTATTCGCGCGGCGCGCTATACAACTTTGGCCCCGGCGACAGGGGCATATAGCGCCTCATGGATGGACAGAAAGCTCTGCTGTCTTTTTAGAAGAGGCGCCGTTTGGCGCCCCTTTTTTTTGTCTTCGAGGCACCGCCTGTAAAGCATATAGATCATGGCTGCGATGACTTCGTAATCGAATGGATCGTCTGAATACGACGCACCAACGAATCTCAGGACGATATCGAACGGCTGGACGGCTGATTATTCTGGCATCGCATCAGGAACGATGCACCGACGCGCACGCCGCACTCGGAAACACATCAGGAGCCGCCCCATGTTCCCCAAACGAACCATTTTGATCTTCCCTCTATGCATGCTCTCGCTCAACGCAGCGGCCGTCACCCCTGCACCGATCGCCCTTGAGCTACTGGCTTCATCCACCTTTATCGAGGTCAACGGAAAAGCTCGCTTCGCGCCCAATGAAGTCGTGGTAGAGGTTCTCAAACAGAATGTAGACGGCACTCATGTCATGGGTGCTGTGACCGAGGTGATTCCGTCGGATGTCCACGGCGCACCGACGATGCGTCTGTTTTTCGCTCACCAGGAACAGGGTGCCTGGAAGATCGGCATGGAGGGATCACAGGCATTCGACACTGCGCTGGAATCCATGCCGTTGGATGTCGTTAGCCAGGATGAACGCCCGACATTGGCGCTGCTGGGACAGGATTCAGAGGTATTGGCACCCGGACAATTTCTGAATTTCAGCCTGCCTTGGGCCAAGAACCGCATCTGGAATCTGGTTGCAGGACCCCATGCCAATGGAGTCCTGCCCTTTCCCTATAGCTCCGTCGATTTCTCAAGTGGCCCGGAGATCAACGACGTCCGATCTGTCGCCGCGGGCCTCATCTACACAACCTGTGTGAAAGATGGCAGTGCCCTCGTAACCATCGTGCACGACAACGGTTACAAGACATCGTATTACCGTATGAAGCAGCTAGTGACATACAACGAAGGGAGTCGCCTGCCCGTTGGCAGCACTCTGGGTTCTGTTGGAGACAAATTGCCTTGTGGCGGCACTCCCTCCGAACCTCATCTGCACTTTACGTTACTGAACGATAAGAATGAGAATGTCTCGCTCAATAACGTCGTGCTTGGCGGCTGGACCTTTCATAGCGGCCTGCTACCCAACACCGGCAACGCTACTCACGGCAAAGCAACCGTCACCCCGCCCGACGGCCTAATGCTCAACCTTGGGCCCGACAACGAAGGCATGTGACGCCTGCCGGATGGACAGAAAGCTCTGCTGTTTCTTTGGAAGAGGTGCCGACGGGCGCCTCTTTCTTGTCTCCGAGGCACAGCCTGTAAAGCATATAAATCATGGCTGCGATGACTTCGTAATCGAACAGATCGTCTGAATACGACGCACAAACGAATCCTAGGACGATATCGAACGGCTGGACCTTTCATAGCGGGCTGTTCCCCTACACCGGTAGCGCCAGTCGCGGCCAACAGACCGTCTCTCCGCGCGGCCCGCTGTTCAACTTTGGCGCTGGCGACAGGGGCATATAGCGCTTCACATGTCACAACGAGCTCTACCGCTTTCCAAGAGTCGTCCTTGTGGCGTGCCTCCCATATCTTAATTGCAATTCATATGCATGCATTCGATCTTCACTGACGCCGCACGAGCCAATCACATCGACGCTGTTCAACTGATCACCGCACAGCAACAAGTGCGTCATTCCACGCACGGGAGGCAACAGCGATGAACCAAGACACCATCAAAGGTCAGTGGAAACAGCTAGGCGGCAAGATGAAAGCACAGTGGGGCAAACTCACCGATGACGATCTCAAAGTTGCCGAGGGCAACGCAGAATATCTGTCCGGCAAGCTGCAAGAACGCTATGGCATTGCCCGCGACGAGGCAGACAAACAGATCAAGCAGTTCGAGAAGACTAACCATCTGAATTGATCTAGGCACGCCTTCTCAGCCAAGTGAAGCCGCCGATGTGATGTCGGCGGCTTTTTGCAGCCGGCATGGCTCACGTGCGCTTTTCGCCGTGAGGATGCACACCCACCGCGGCCAAGACGGCGGCCAGCAACAACAATCCGATCGATATATACGCGGACGTGTGCAGACCGGCTACCACATGCGCCTCGCCATCACCGGCAAGCGCTCCGAACACTGCGACACCGATCGCACCGCCAGCCTGGCGCGCAGCATTGAGTACGCCCGAGGCAATGCCTGACGATTCGGCATGCACCGCCGATAGCACGGTATTGGTCATTGCCGGCACACCCAGACCCATACCTGCAGGAAGCAACGCGAAAGCCGGCAACATCAGCCAATACGAACTGTGTGCATCGAGCAGTAGCAACAAGGCAAAGCCGCTGGCATCGATCAACGCACCGATCACCATCAAAGGCCTCGCGCCGATCACACCGATCAGCCAGCCACTCAAGATGTTGACGCCAAAAAAAGTCGCCGTCAGAGGCAGGTAGGCCAGGCCTGTGCGCAACGCGCTGTAGCCTTGCACGCGTTGTAAATAGAGGCTCAACACGAAAACGATGCCGTAGTACGTGAGGTTCACCATCACACCGTAGCCGACGGCAGGACTGAAGCTTGGCCTGGAGAAAAAATCCAGCGGCAGCATCGGTGCCTTGCTACGCGACTCGGTCCAGATGAATCCCGCGCCAGCCAGTATGGCGACAAGGAATCCGCCGTAGACAAAGGGATGCGTCCAACCCATCGGCCGCGCCTGGATGATCGCCGCCGTGAGCGCCGCCAATGCCAGCACCGCAAGAACCTGGCCCTGGATATCGAAACTGCGTCGACTATTTTTTGGTGCAGCGGCAGGCACACGCCAGGTCAACCACGCGCCTACGGCGCATACCGGGAGATTGATCAGGAAAATGCTGCGCCAACTGGCAACGCCGAGCAGCAGCCCGCCGACGATCGGGCCCGCGGCAATCGCGATGCTGCCCGAGGCCGTCCACCATCCGATCGCCTTTGCACGCAACCGACGGTCGTGACCTGTAGCCCGATTGATCAGCGCCAGCGAGTTGGGGAGCATGGCCGCAGCCGCGAGGCCTTGCAGCGTGCGTGCAATGATCAAGGTTGGCGCATCGGTGGAAAAACCACAGCCCAGCGAGGCCAGCGCAAATAAGCCCAGACCTGCCAGATAGACACGCCGCGCACCCAGACGATCGCCAAGAAAACCCATCAGCAAAAGCAGCACGGCAAACGACAATGCATAGGCATCCACGACCCACTGCAATGCCGATACGCCCGCCTGCAGCTCGCTTGCCATACGTGGCAACGCGACGTTGACGATGGTGACATCCAGCTGGACGAGTGCGAAGCCAAAGCTGGCGGCCGTGGTGACCCAGGCGGTAGATAGGGAAGGCCCCGTCTCCCGTGTTGCCATGTCCGCCATCAAACGACTCCCGCCGATCCGCCAAGAGCGAAAAGCATAGGCAGGCACGGTGTCAGGGTACGTGAAGGCCGGATAGCGGCGATTCTCTGCATGGAGCGTCTCCCATTCTGGGTAAGTGCGCGTTATACCAACTTGGCCGGACGCACACTTCGCTCCACACCACATCGATCGTGCCGTTACGACCTTGGCAGCGGCAGCATCGATGGGCTCTGATGTGCATCGCGATCCGGCAGGCAACCGATGCCGATCAAGCTGGCTTTGACCGCTTGTTCGATCGGGGTATGCGGCTCGCTACCCAAGAGCTCCAGCAAGCGCGCGTTATCGAGCCGGATCGGGCGCATCCACAGGTAGCGCATCTCGTGCAGTTCGCGCAGCAAACGCACGAACGGCCAGATAACCGCAAGCAACCACCAGGGGAATGCGCGTACCGGCACCGGCTTGGCAACCACACGCTGCACAGCCTCCACCATGCGCATGCCGGTATCGTCCCAGTGGCCGGCCATATGTATGTTTTCGATATGGTTCAAACGATCCTCGATCTCCAGCAGGCGCAATATGGTTTCGGCCACATCGGGGAGATAACCCCATTGATGCCCGATACCTAGCTTGCCGATGCGCGTGACATGCAATACCGGACGAGCCGCCGTCACCATCTGCGAGAACCAGTTGTTGCCCGCCTTGGGTCCGAAGTAATCGCCTGCGCGTACGATCAGGCTGCGTACGCCTTGCGCACTGGCCTCACGCAATAACGTCTCCATCTGCACGCGTATTGCGCCCTTGCGCGTGCGTGGCCGCTGCGGCGCATTTTCCGTGATCACCGGAAACGTCTCGGGCCCGTAGTTGTAGAGCGTGCCGGGCAACACGACACGCGCGCCCGTCTGACGCGCGGCACTCAACGTGTTGCGCAGCATCGGCAGCACCCATAGCGCCCAGTTCTTGTACGCAGGCGGATTGACCGCATGCACGATCACATCGGCGCCGTGGGCTGCCGCGACCACATCGGCCTCGTTCATCGCATCGCCCTGAATCCATTCGATGCCATCGCGATCCGACGCCATGCGTTCGGCGTGGCGATTCAAGGCACGGACAGCCCAACCACGGCGCAATGCCGCCTTGGCCACTTCGCCACCGATACCGCCGGTCGCGCCCAACACCAACATCGTCTTGCTGCCTTTCATGATCGGCTCTCCGTCTGGGATGTCGCTTATGCTGGCGCCTGCGCGGGTTCAAAGGAATTGACGAGATGCTTGAGTATCTATACAAAAACGTATGGATCAGACCGAGCCCGAATGGCAGCTTTACCGGACCCTGCTGGCCGCTCTGCAGGAGGGCTCGCTCTCGGCGACGGCCCGCTTGCTGGGTCTCAGCCAGCCGACGGTTGGCCGGCATATCGATGCGCTGGAGGCGGCTCTGGGCATGAGCCTGTTCACGCGTTCGCCCAGTGGCTTGCTACCGACGGAAACGGCGCTGGCAATCAGGCCTTACGCGGAACGCATGCAAGCAACGGCCGAAGCCCTGCGCCGTGCAGCAACGGCGAACAAAGGTGTCGCCCGCGGCACGGTGCGCATCACGGTGGCGGAACTGATGGGTGTGGAGGTCCTGCCGCCCATTCTCACCGCCATCCGGCACACCTACCCTGCGATCACGCTGGAGCTGGTGCTTTCCGATCGCGTCGAGAACATCCTCAACCAGGAGGCCGATATCGCCGTGCGCATGCTCGATCCGACGCAAGAAGCGCTGGTCGCGCGCAAGATCGGCAGGATCGAGATCGGCGCCTATGCGCATCCCGATTATCTCAAGCGTCATCCGGCGCCGCGCAGCATCGACGAACTCGCCGGACACCACCTGATCGGCTTCGACCATGAAAGCGCCTATATCCGCCGCATGCTCTCGGATACACCCGCACTGCGGCGTTCCATGTTTGCTTTGCGCACCGACAGCAACGTGGCGCAACTGGCCGCCATTCGCGCCGGTTTCGGTCTGGGCTTCTGCCAGCTTGGCCTGGCCCGGCGCGAGCCGCGCCTGCGCCGTGTGCTACCGGAGCTGACGATGATCCTGAATACCTGGCTGGTCATGCATGAAGACATGCGCCACAACGCCGCCTGCCGTGCGGTTTTCGACATGCTGGCCGATGGGCTGGCCGCCTATATAAAGAGCCAGCACGACCGCTGATGAGCGTTCGTCATCAGGCAACCTTCAAGGCCGCAGTTGCGCGGCGGAAAGTCCATCGTACCGGCTCAAGCAACAGCATGCCGACAAGGATGCCGAACAGGCGCTCCACCCCGGGGCGGATGTCCGCGCTGGCGTAACTGTCGGGCACCAGTACCACCAGGAAGGCCAGAACAAATTGCGTTCCGATATAGCCGATGCCAAGCCTGCCGTTTTCGATATGCCGGCCCGCCGCGACACCTGCGCACATGGCAAGCACCATCAGCCATGGCCACGGATGCGCGAGCAGCAAGATACCCGTCGCCAGCAGCCCACCCACGGTGCAGCCGATAAAGCGATGCAGCAATCGGTTCGACGGAGCACGGGACGTGGAGGACAGACTGGCCAGCGGCACCATCATCACCGCCATGATCGTCGTACTGGACTGACTCAACGCTTCGATATGGAACATTGCCCATACCCAGGGAATCAGTGCCAATGCAACGGCACCCTGCAGCGCGTGCAAGAACGCCGCGCGATGCCAGATCGGCGGGTGGCGAACGGCGGTTTGCACGCTGCGATCCGTCTGAGGCATCCGTAACCGGCGACGTATCGTCACCGCAGACACGCCACTGACCAGCACAGCAGCGAACGTGCCGGTAAATATTTCGACGAAGCGCGACTGGGCGAAACCGGCAAGCGATGCATGGGGAAAGGCCATGCCGTCGATCAACACCATCGCAAACGTCAGACCGGTGAACAGCCACGCGTAGCTGCGCTTGCCGATCAGGGCCATATACAGCGTGCCCAGCCCCACCAGACCCAGGGCAAGGCATAGACGCAAGGGCGATTGGACAACGTAAGGCGCTATCGACCACGCAGCCACCGCGCCCAGCGCCGTACCGATAACCCGCAGGCAACCGCGCATGAGGCTTTCGGAAAACTGCGCGCGCATCACCATGTACCCGCTGAAAGCCGCCCAGCCGATGTTGCGCGCGCCGAGCAGATGCGCAAGAACAATCGCCAACAGTACCGACACGACACTTTCGAGTTCGTCGAGCGTGCGCGGACCTCGCCGGAACCAGACACGAAAGTCCGCCGCAAGACCGGTTATGAGGCTGCGAAGGTCGGGCAGTGCTTCAGTGATGCGAGACATGATTTATCGACGTGGCGCCTCGCCTGCGGTGAATGGCCTTCGATGGAATTGCACTACGCATTTTAGGGCAGCGCGGCTATGGGACGGCATAGCAATTTCTTCTCCCAGGCATAGGGGTATCCTATCGCCTCATGGATATCAGGCAGCTCAAATACTTCGTCGCGATTGTCGATGCCGGCAGCCTCTCCAAGGCGGCACAGAAGCTGTATATCGCCCAGCCATCGCTGAGTCAGCAGATGGCGGCGCTGGAAGACGAACTGGAGACGCAACTGCTGTTGCGCAGCGCCAGGGGCGTCAAGCCCACCACGGCCGGCCATGCCTTGTATCAGCGTGCACGCGCGATATTGCGGCAGATGGAGCAGCTCCGCGCCGACGTGCGCGAAGACGGCGGCAGCGAATCGGGCATGGTGGCCGTCGGCCTGCCGACCACGATCGCTGCCGTGCTGGCTGTGCCCTTGTTCGAACATGTGCGTAAACATTTCCCTGGCATCCGTCTGCAGATTTTCGAAAGCATGAGCGGCTATATCAGCGAGATGCTGCCCGATGGCCGGCTCGATCTTGCGATCCTGTTTCGCGATTCCGAAACCCACGGCATGTCGGTCATCCCGGCCTTCGACGAAGAACTTTACGTGTTTGGCCACGCCGGACTGAAGCTGCGTAAAACCGCAACGACGTGCCCCTTGTCGGCCCTTGCCGGGGTGCCGTTGGTAACGCCGGGCACGGTCAACAATCTGCGCCTGCTGATCGAGCGCACCTTTTTGCGCGAGGAAGTCGAGCTCCACATCGTCGGCGATATCGATTCATTGCCCGCCTTGATGGCGATAGCCCATGGCGGTAGCGCCTGTACGATCCTGCCTGCGTCGGCGATGCTTCACCGGGCGGAGAACGCCCGTCCGCCGATGCGACGCATCGTCGCCCCCGATATGAGCCGGCCTGCCAGCGTGTGCTGGTCGCATGCCCTGCCGGTAAGTGCGGCGGCGCTGGCCGTGCGCAAGGCGATGGTCGGCCTGATCGGCCAATTGCATGCCGATGGCCGATGGCCGGGCATCACGTTGCGGCCACCGCCGGATGCAGCGACGCTCGAAGACACCAGCGGCAGCGTCTAGCAGCAAGCTCTAGGTTTTACCTATAGGGCGCCCGGCCAAATCATATTTCCCGCCCAGGCTGGCGCTTTCTAGACTACGGGCTCGGATACATCCCCGGAGTCCTGGTCATCATGTCGCGCTCAATCGCACGCGATATCTTTGTGCTGCCCGCAAATCTATGGCGGCGATGGATACCCTCGCTGACCTTCGATCACGGTGCCGGCTGGCGCGCCGCGTTCGCGGTCAGCGTGCTGTTGTGGTTGGGCCATGAACGACACGATCCGCTCTTTGCCTGGGCAGCCATCGGTGCATTCTGGACCTGTCTGGTCGACCCCGCAGGCACACGTCGTCGACGTCTCGCATCCATGCTGGCCTTTGCCATGGTGTCGGCCATCTGCGGTGGTTTGATGGCGTATGTCGCAGGTAATGGTCCAGTGCCCACCGCGCTGGCACTGTTCGGCGCATGCCTGCTCGCCGGGCTGGCCAGCATGCGCTCGGCGGCCACTTATCAAGTCGCCATCTTGAGCGCGACTGCCTGCGTCGTCATGATCGATCTGCCTTATCACGACGCGCAGCATGTTATGCACTTGCTGCTCACCTATCTGCTCGGTTGTGCGCTCAGTGTCCTGATTGCGGTCAGTGCCTGGATCTGGCCGGCGACTACGCGCATATCGGTGTCGCATCCGAAGATGGCAGAACGCCACATAGCGACACGACACGCCTTGCGGCTTGCACTGGCGACGACGGCGGCGTTTGTGGCCGTGCGCTGTCTGCAACTGCCGTTCGGCTATTGGGCGACCATGGCCACCTTGTTGATCCTGCAACCGAGCCGCAACGCCAGCTTGCCGCGCATGGCCGAGCGTGCGCTGGGTACAGCCCTGGGCGCAATGATCGCCAGCGCCATCGGCTTGCTCATCCATTCACCGACCGGACTGGTGCTGGCCGTTTTTCCACTGGTCGGGCTGGCGATCGCGGTGCGCCGGATCAACTATGCGCTGTTCGTGGTCTTTCTCACGCCGTCGTTCGTGCTGATTACCGATTTTGCGCTGCCTGCCAGTGAGGTCGGCTATGCGATGACGCGGCTGGGTAACAACTTGTTGGGATGCCTGGTTGCCTTTATCGCGATGCAGCTTGTTTGGCCACGCGACGCTATAGCCGGTAGTGCCGCATGATCGGCACACCGATATGGCGGGTTATCCCGCCGAGTACGCGTATCGCACGCTGTGTCTTGACAGGCATGTGGCTGACCAGCACCGCGCTGTATTCGATGGCAGGCTCGCCGCCGCGTTGACGCTTGAAATGCGCCACACCGGCGCTGAGATTGACCATACAGCCGTCGCGACCAGCCTGGCGCAGCACCAGCGCGGCGAGCATGCGGTACAAACCTTGCCTCGCGGGTAAGGCGGTGTTGTAGCCAACGATCGGTGAGGTCAACAGGTCGCCGAAGCGCAACATGCCGACCGCACCCTGCAGCACTCCCTGCGCGTCGCGGATGCCGTGGAGCTCCAGCAGGTTCGCCCTGTGCCAGGCGGCGATCAACGCAGCACCGTAGCTCGGATTCAAGGCCGAGTACTTGCCGATATAGAGCTCCGTGTAGAGCTCGGCAACGCGCTCCAGGTCCGCATCGTCAAAATGATGGGACAGATGACCGGCAGCCTCCTGACGCGACAGCATCGCCAGGTCGCGTTTGAGATCGGTTCGCTCGCGCGACAGCCGTTCGATATCGTCGAACAGATAGACCTGTCGACTTGGCACCAGCACAAAACCCATGTCCGACAATGCGCGCAGCCAATCGGCGTGATGGGCCGTATTGAGCGAGCGAAACCATATCGCATGCGCCGGCCAACGCTCGCGAACCTGCGCAACGACGCCATTCAGATCGATATCGTGCAGACGCGGATAGGCATTGGTCGACACCAGCCAATTGTTCACGGCCACCGCGCGATCGATATCAGCGCCGCGCAGCCAGTTAGCTGCGCGTCCGGCCAGAGCGCGCAGCGGCGCAGTCAAAAACGGGCGCCCTAACCGATCGACCTCTTCCACGGCGTAGTGACCATAGGTCGTCAACGGCGAGCAGACCCATGCATTGTCCGGCTCGTCGTCATTGACGGTCACCGGAAACACTGCGCCACCGGCCTGTACTGCATCGACCTGGCATTGCACATTAGCGATCATCGAACGCGTGGATTTGCCCTGGTGCAATCGCAGGTAATCCCATGCCTTGGCATTGAATGCGTCCAATGCCATCGCCGGCAGGCGGCTCATAACGCGATCATCGGCTGGCCATCCCATTCGATATCGCGCGTCGACGCCTGTCTCAGGCTGCAGCGTTCACGCAAGGCCACGCATGCGAAGGCACCCATATCGATCAACCCGCCGAACCAGGGCGCGACATCGCCGGGGGGCGCGATCACATCACGCGCACGACGATAATCACGCCACCAGCGAGCGACCTGCCCATGCTTCAATGCCTGTGCGCCGCCGGCCGACAGCATCACGGAGCCGAGCATGCTGGTTGCACCGGCACTGGGGCTCAGACATGAGGTCACCGTGCCGGCCAGTGCACCGGGCAAATTGTCATCGTCCTTGAAAAGGTGTACGCCACTGACCGCGCGAGGATTGCATTCAAGTACCGATACACGACCACCTTCCGACTGAATCCAGTCGAAGGCGATCTGCCCGGTGTAATCGAGTCTGGCGGCGAGCGTATCGACGAAGTGCCGTATCGCAGGTACATCGCAGGCTTCGAACCAGAAACTTGCACTGCCCGCCAGGCGATAGGCCGGTCGATAGGCCACATGCGCCAGCACCTTGCCGCGGTCGATCACACTGTAGGAACACAGTTCGCGTCCTCGACAGAAGCGTTGCACCACCCATGCCGCCGATAATTCCAGCGGCTGCGCATCAGCGGGAATACCCTGTGGATACAAACGCACATGCGTACCGAAGCGTGAATACTCCGGCTTGATGACGACCGCATCATTGCCCGCCCATGCCCTGGCCTGTTCGAGCGACTCGACTCGTGCACTCGCCGGTGCGTCCGCGCCGCACTCGCGAGCCAGCTCAAGGAAGGTCCATTTGCTATGCAGGCGATCCAGCGTGGCGAAATCGGCTACAGCCACTCGCACACTGGCGGGTAGCAAGTCGCGATAGCGCGAGAGATAGAACACTTCTTCACACGTCGGCACGATCATATCGATGCCATGCGTATCGATGATGCGCCGTAATGCGTCGACGAAAGCCTGAGGCGAGAAGCGCGGTGACGGCAGTCGCACCGATACGCCGACCGAATGCGACCAGGCCGTGAGACGGCAGGACATGCTGTCACCTGCGATCACCGACCAGCCCCGCCGGGCAAAGCGTCGCGCAAGATCGAGCGCGACAGGGGCACGTCCACCAAGAATCAGAACCTTAGGCATGGACGATCTCGCATAATCGTCGGACCCGGCGGCATTTGCGTTCGTCACCGCATTCGATCGTCCCGTCCACGATGATCGTCGGCACACTCGCCCCGAGGCGATCGATACTTGCACCGAGTGCCATGCGGATCCGCTCGGCATCCTCAGCCGTGGGTGCAGGCGATACGCCGACATGCAGTACATCCGGTGTGCGTTGCTCGATACGGTAATCCCCCACCGCTGCGCCCGCATTCAACAAGGCACGCGACAGTACATCCGCGAACACCGGAACCTGCTCCGCACCCGTCCGACTGCGCAGCCAGACCATATCGTCTTCGCGCCCTTCGATGCGTTCGATCGCGGTGAAGCACGAGCCACAAGGGCAAGGGCTGGCGCGCTCGACCAGGACATCGTTGAGCCGGTAGCGTATGACCGGCTGAGTCTGTCGATACAGATCCGTGACAACCGGCACAAACCGGCGCGTTTCCCGATCGATCCACGCCTTCTCGACAATCAGCACATCTTCGTTGAGATGCAAGGTTCCATGTGAGCAGGTGTGCGCAAGGAAGCCTTCGGTTGCCTGATAGATCTGCTCGATCGGTACATCGAAGGCCTGCCGAATGCGCGCCGCATCGATGTCGTCCAGCACTTCCGCGACAGCAATCACACGCGATGGCTTGAGTTGGATGCGACCGGCAAGCGTCGCATCGGCCGCAAGGGCGAGCACGCTTGGCGGGCCAACGAGGATGGTGGGTCGATAACGATCCAGCTCGGCGAGCACGTCGTTGAACGGACGCGTCAGATCGAAGTACTGAAACTTCAACCGCAAGCCGCCTGACAAGGTGTCATAGAGATTGCTGCCGGCGCGCAACAGCAGGGCGATCCGCGCCTGGGTCAACAAACCCTGCGGGAGCATTTTTGCCAGTAAGGTCCCCGCCCACTGCAGACGCTCGGCAGGCGACGCCAGGAACACGCCACGTGCACCGGAGGTGCCGGTGGAGAGTCCGATCGACACACCGTGCCACATGGGGCTGAAGTCGCGCGTGGCTTCCGCGCGTTCGGCCAGCGCAAAGGCCTCGCTCAGCGGCAGGCCGACAGTATTGATGCGATCGAAAGCATCCATCCACGACTGTTTGTCCATAACGGGACAGTCCTGGTGATTCGCAGGATGCAGCGCCGCGTAGAACGGTGACTTTGCGAGCACATGAGCGCGCAGCTTCTGCCATCTGCGTTGCTGATGCTTCTGCAGAGATGTGCTGTCGCGTAGTGCCGCCCGACGGCGCGCGGCTAGATAGTGACCCACCAGGATCAGGCCATCGGATAAACGGCTCATGCCAGCTGCCATTCGTCGCAGTGCGACGGCAGCATGCGCAGCTCGGGCTCGGCCTTTGCCAATGCGTGCAGGCGCGAGAGGGTTTGACGATAGGCATGGGTGTCGCCGAGCAGACCGGTGACGAGTGCGGGAGGCGGTACGTCGTTGCGGATGGCCTGTGATGACCAGGCTGCGTCGGCCACCAGGAAGACGCGTCGACCTTCGGCCGCCTCGAACACCACGCCGTAATGCCCCGGCGCGTGACCCGGCAGGGCGATAGCGACCAGACTGCCGTCGCCCAACAGGTCGTGGCCCTTGCCGAATGCCATGAACGCAGCAGGAAGTTCCAGCGCCGGTTTGTCTTCGATCCATTCGACGCGTTCGTTGAAATCATCCGGCAGCAGCTTTGGCAACAAGCCGTGCCTCAAGGCATCGATTCGCCCGCGCGCCTGCAAGTCATTCCAGGCCTCACGTGCGCAGACCAGCCGCGCCTGCGGAAAGTCGCACACACCGGCGATATGATCGCCATGAAAGTGAGAGAGGACAACGATGCCGATGTCTTTCGGCTCGATGCCATCGCGTCGTAGCTGTTCGCTCAACATCTGCTGCGGCTCCAGATGCACCGGTGTCACCGCGCGATAAAGCCGCTCGGGCAGGTGCCGCGTCGCATCGATGAAATGTTGCGCATAGCCGGTGTCGAACAGTATCCAGCCTTGCTGCGGATGGCGTAGCAGAAACGCCAGGGCCGGATAACGCGCGGGTTTGAATGGCGCGCCCCGGCGCGTCGCGCACTCCGGATGCATGCAATAGCCCGCTTCGTAGATGCGCCATTCAATCGCCGGCATGATCTTTCCACCAGGATGCAAACCGTTCGACCCCTTCGGCCACGCTCACCATCGGCCGATAGCCCAGTTGTTTGCGGGCCGCGGAGATATCCAGGGTCTGGGAATAACCCAATACCCCGACACCATAACGACTCAGGCGCGGCTCGGGCTGTCCGGGCCGGGCAAGCGCCCACCGTTCGGACAGATAGCCCAAGGCCACGGCCAATCCACGTGGCAACGGAATCATGCGCACGCGCAGGTCGACCGCGCGAAAGAGCTGCGCCAACAGCGCATTCACCGGCATCGGCTCGCCGTTGGTGATATTGAAGGCGCGCCCATCGCCAGGTGCATCCGGCAGCATCGCTGCCTCTACCGCCGCGACAACGTTGGCGACATAGGTGACGTCGATCATCGCCTCGCCATGGCCTATCTGCGGAAACCAGCCACGCTGCGCGAGCGTCAGCAGGCGCGGAAAGATCGCACGATCGCCTTCGCCGAACACGGCCCTGGGCCGCAGCACGATCGACGGCAGGCCTTGGCCGGCGGCGACGCGAACGCGTTCCTCCGCCAGCCACTTGGTTTCCGCATAGGCGTTGATCCAGTGTCGCGGTGGCCGGAACGCCTCCGGCGTGTCGTACTGATCGCGCAACTGAAAATAGATGCTCGGTGAAGACAGGTGCACGAAACGCTGCACACTGTTCTGCTGCGCGGCATCGAGCAGGCGCTGCGTTGCATCGACATTTGCCGCGATAAATGCGTCGCGACTGCCCCAAGGCGAGGACAGGGCAGCGGCGTGCACGACCATATCGCGACTGGCAAGCAGGGCCGAGAGGTCATCATGGATGAGGTCGAAGCTGCGCGTCGCGATGCCTGATGCCGCGAGCGGCTGCAGTCGACCGGCGTCGCGCCCCGTAGCCAGCACATCATGTCCCATGGCATGCAGACGGCGTGCGATGTGGCTGCCTATAAAGCCGGAAGCACCGGTAACGACGACGCGTGCCATACCCATCAATACCTCAGCACGGTGCCGCCGAACGACAGCCCGGCGCCGGAACCCACCAGCGCGATCATGTCGCCACGTCGGATGCGCTGGCTGCTGATCGCCTGATGCAGCGCGACGGGAATCGACGCGGCCATTTGGTTGCCGCGCGTCGCAAGTACACGCACAAGCATCTCATCGGGCAGGTTCAAGGCGGCTTCCAGATGAGCCAGCCCCTTGACGCTGGCCTGGTGCGGCACGATGCAGGCCAGTTGATCCAGACGCACTTGCGCACGTTCGAACAGACGATCGAGAAACCGTGGCAGAAGCTTGGCCGCCATGCGGTACGTCGCCGGCCCGTTCATCTCGAAAAAGGCGCCTTGCAGGAACGCGTCCAGCGTTTCGCGGGGACGAATGCGCGTGCCACCCGAACGCACCTGGCATAGATCGGCACCATCGGCGTAGGTTTCAAAATGCGTACCGAGTATCTGTCCGTCGCCCTCCGTGTCGCTGCACTCCAGCACCACCGCCGCCGCGCCATCGCCGAACAGCATCGCGGTGACCGGATCGTTCTCGTTCAAGCCGGCGGAGGCGATTTCGCTGGAGACGATCAACACTCGCCGATAACGACCGACCGCCATCGCTGCGCTCAGCGTATCGAGCGCAGCAAGAAAGCTCAGGCAGGTCGCATTGATGTCGAATGCCGGGATGCCACTGCCGCCCAGACCTAGTTCACGCTGGATCAATACCGCCGAACAGGGTATGGCCTGCTCCATCACGCTGCAGGCCGACACGATGCAGTCGAGCTGGTCCGCACGCAACTCCGCTACGGCCAAGGCAGCGCGCGCGGCACCGGCGGCCATCGACGAGGTGGTCTCGTCCTTACCCGCGTAGTAGCGGCTTTCGACACCGGAATGACGGAATGTCCAACCTGCTGGCTTGTTCCAGCGCGCATCCAGCGCGGACGATTCGACCTTGTTTGAAGGGAGCTGCTCGCCCGTGCCGAGAATGCGCACAGGAAGCGATCGATGCACGGCCATGTAGACGAAAACCCTCGAACCGGCTGCGGTGTCTGCCAAACGCGCATCGTCGCATAGAGCCGGTTCGGGTTGCGCGGCTGGCCCAACCGGCCAGCCGCGGCGCTAGCTCGTTCAGTCCACTGCTGGGAAGTCCACCGTGGTGTCGTTGATGCGGTTGAAGACATTGGTGAACGTAATGACCGCTATGGCCAGACCGATATCGACCAGTTGCGTATCGGTGTAGCCGGCCGCCTTGATGGCGGCAAACGCTTCGTCCGATACGGTGCCGTGCCCTTGCACCAGAGTCCTGACAAAGCCGATCAGGGCATCGCGCTTGGCGTCGTCGGTCAGGTCGCCATGGCGGATCTGCTTCAATGCCTCGGGCTGCAGCCCGGCCAGCTTGCCGATCAGGCTATGCGCAGCCACGCAATAGTCGCAGCCGGCGATGCTGCTGACGACGAGTTTCACGGTCTCACGATCCTGCTTGCTGAGGCTGCTTGCCGCGAGCACGGCGTCGGCTTGCAACATGACTTTCAAGGCATCCGGTTCGAGCGCGCCAACAGCGGCATAGGCGTTGGACACCTTGCCGACCGCCTTCTTGATCTGGGCGTAGACTTCGGCGGTGGCGCCGGTAGCGGACTCGATGGCAGGGGTAGCGATACGTGACATGGGGAGCACTCCTTCGTAGGTGGGGTAACAACGTGATGCCACTTTACGGAGGCTCATCGAGCTTGTTAATGTTGAATTAGCTTACTTATATGCTCAATCGTCTCAATGACTGAATCATGGACTGGCTAAGCCGCCTGCTCGACATGACTCCCGTGCGTGGGCAGCTCGATATCCGCTGCAGCTATGGCGCGCCCTGGCGTATCGACGAGGCACCGGCCGGCGCCGGCGAGATTCCCTATCACGTGGTGCTCGCTGGCTCGGCCTTGCTCGATGACCCGGCCGGTGGGCCTCCACAGGCGCTGGAGGCGGGAGACATTCTGTTGATTCCCGACGGTGGCGCGCATGTCTTGCACGACGGCAGTGGCCTGCCCGCCCAGGCCGCTCGCAAAAGCGAGCAGCTCAATCTCGTTGTCAGCGAGAACGATGGCGGCGGCGATCGGCTGGAACTGCTATGCGGGCGCTTCGTTCTGGCCGCTCCGCATGATCGCCTCCTGCGCGATTATCTGTCTTCGCGATTGATCGTGCGCACCGGAGTCCAGCGCAATAGCGCGGCGGATTCGGCAACCCGCGCGCCGTTGCTCGACCTGTTGTCGCTGATGCGCGACGAATCGTCCGCCGATCGACTGGGAGGACGCGCCATGCTCGGCGCGCTGTCGACGGCCCTGTTTGCATTGACCTTGCGCACCGCCAGCGAGTCGGCATCGGCTCCGACCGGATGGCTGGCGCTCGCCGCCCAGCCCCGTCTGCAACCGGCCTTGATGGCCTTGTTCCATCAGCCGGCCCATCCCTGGACGCTGCCCGAACTCGCGCGCCAATGCCATATGTCGCGCGCCACGCTGGCGCGGCAGTTTCAGGAAACGCTGGGCCGATCGCCGAGCGACCTGCTGACCGATATCCGCATGAGCCTTGCGGCCAACATGCTGGAAAAGACATCCGCGTCGACAGGCGCCGTTGCCGAGTCGGTGGGTTACCAATCCGAGGCTGCGTTCCAACGCGTATTCAAGCAGCGGATGGGAATGACGCCGGCACGCTGGCGACGCCGGGCACCGTAACGTTACCGCTCCACAAACGCACGCAGGCGCGCCAGCGCGTCGTCCCACTGCCGCGAAACCTCGTCGAGATACTCGCGCATCTGCACGATCGATTCCGGTCGCAGCTCGAACTGGCTCTCGCGCCCCGCACGCGTGCTGCGCACCAGCCCTGCATCTTCGAGGACATGCAGGTGCTTGGTGACGGCCTGTCTGGTGATCTCCGCATCGGCACAAAGCTGGGCGATCGAGCGCGATTGCCCGTCGCTCAGCTTGGTGACCAAAGCCAGCCGCGTGCGGTCGCCGAGCGCCGCAAAGATCGGGGCGGCGTCGTAACGGCGCGCTCTACGACTCGACATAGTGACGGATGTTCTCCATTTGTACCGTCCAGCCTTCATCGTTCATACGCATCGCATCGCCCAGGCGGTGCTTGGGTAGCCCATTGAAACCTGACTCGACGACGGTCAGCCGCGTACCGCCCGCGATCGGCTCAAGGCGAAACTCGACCAGCGTGGGCGTTTCTTTCGAATAGTCGACCGAGGGATCGATCGCGGCGGGGTGCCAGGTGAAAGCGAACATGCGTGGCGCATCCATCCGCTCGACCTTTGCTTCCCAACGTAGATGCTCGTAACCCGGCCAGGTGATATGACCGCTGGATACCTCGCCCTTGACGAAGGGGCCGTCCAGCTTGACCCGGAACCATTCGCCAAAGGCTTCGTGGTCGGTCAGCGCATGCCAGACCCGTTCGATGGGCGCTTTCAGATCAATCTGCTTTTCGATGCGATCGTTCATATAAGCAACCTCCTGGCTGCTCATTAAGCTACCGCAGGGCAACGTCATTTGCAACCTTCAGGTTGCATTTTCAGCAGAGCTAAGCGAGCGCAGCCTTGGCCAGTTCGCGCAGCCGTAACCGCTTGTCGGCGACCTTCCGGAAAAAATCGATCTCCAGTTCGATCGGCTTGAGCAGCAGCTGCGTTCGCGTATCACCAAGCTCCTCTTCCACCACCAGCGTCATGGTCTGTTCCATGCCCTGCTCGCTTTGCACCTTACGAATCACATGGTCGGTAACAAAGAAACGCAGGCGTGGATTGGGTTTCTGTTTCGCCTGCTTGTAGCCGAAGCTGCGATCGTCCTTGATCTTGAAGTAACTGCTGTGCGCCAACGCCTCGTAGAACGGGGAACCCTGCTTCGCCCGACAGCCATAGGTACTCTGGTTGCCTCCCATATAAAGCAAGGCGTAGGGCAGATTCGACGTGCTGGCCGCACGATAGAGTTGTCCATCCTGCTTATGAAATTCCCGCAGCAGGGATTCGAACAGCGCGTCGGTGATATCCAGTCCAAGGAAGCGCTCGATGAAGAAATGCACGGCATCGGCGCGATCGATCAGCGCCTGGACGATACCGTTGGCCACCTTGCCCGGCTTGCGCTTGCTCGACTTGCCGTTGAACGACGAGGGATCGCGCAGACTGCAATCCTCGTAGGCTTCCCGATCATATTCGCCAATGCCCTCGACCGAACTGATCGCATGCTTGGCATAGAGCGGCAACGGCCGTTCGCCCAGATCGACTTTGCGATCGACATCGAGATTGACGATGTTCATCGGGTTATCGCACTCCGGGCACACCGCGTAGTGCATCATCTTGTCGCCACGACGCTGAAACCACGGCGCCTTCTTGCCGGTTTCGGTGTGGAAATTGCTCGCCGTCAGCGTGACGCTGTGATGTTCGCCTTGACGCAGCTTGAAGATGTTCATTACCGCTCCAGGTCCGGAAATGTCTTCCAACGATAATAGATGGCCACCATGAATTCGCTGGAACCGACGACATTGGGCCTTGGCGGGCAATGTTCGGTACTCGGCTCGGTAACGAAGGCATCGACGCCTGCCAGGCGACTGAGGTCGCCCCACTGATGATTGATGTCTTCGAGCAACGGCGATGCCTGTGCTTGATAGAACTTCTTTTGGGAGCCCAAGGTGGCTACCGCATCTATCCAACCGGGTTGGGTCGCGGGCTCGACATGATGCAATCTCGCATCGGCCATCAAACCGAGCAGCTTCGCTGCGGTTTGCAGCATGGGTTGCCTGGCCACGAACTCCTGCTGATACAAGTTGGCCAACGTTTGCTGGGCAGCGATATACAGCTTCAACGCATTTTGCGTCTGATCGCCAGGTAACGCTGCCACAAGGCTTCGTTCCTTTTGCAAGGCCAAGCGAATGTTCTGCAACTTCATGTCGTAGATCATGGGCATGACCCCTATGACGTCCTGTCGCGCACCATTGGAGGGCCACCGGGTCTGACCCAGACCAAGCCGGTCGTCCATGCTGCCATCCAGGAAATCGAGGTCATTGGCGTTGCACCGCTCCAACATCACAACACGCAACAGATCGCCCCTGATCGTTGCCTCACTGACCTGGTGGCTTCCCGGCGCCAGCGTCGGAGGTGTTGGTACGACGGGTGTAGGCCTGGTGTAGCGATACAGCCCGAAACCGAGCAACAGCGACCCCGACAGGATCGCCAAAGCCATGGGCCACCAACGTCGGCTATGACTGGAACGCATCGTCTCCCCCTTTCAAAAGCCACCACGGCCTTTAATGAGATTTTATGCCGGTGTCGATTTCGTACACATCGCCAAGACATCTATCCGTTATAGGGAGACTGGGCGGGTCGTCATCGTCGTGGAGAATGCCCTCGCAACGTTCGCTCTTTTTTATATCTTTACTGGATGCGTATTCCTTCCAACGCACTGCGCGACCGTCGGAAAGCACGATCCAATAAACTGGCGACTGTCCTTCCGTGATCATCACGGCGCCCTGCATCAGGGATGGATCGGTTTTCAGTTCCGGCAGTTTCCTCATGGCGCGCATCTGCTGGACAAACTGATCAACCGTCTTCTTGTTCAACCAGGCCCAGCCGAAGTTGTCCTGAATAAGAAAATCGGTGTTCGGTTTGGCCTGCATCTGTGCCGCCATCCCGGGAGACGTCTGCGCCAGCGTCAACTGTTGTTGAATCCGATCGACTTCATGACTGTCGGCCAGTGCCGTTTGCGACAGCAGCAGCCGCGTTGCCAACGTCAGGTTCGCCGGCCCACCGGGCAGTTTTAACGTGGCGGCGATATGGCGCCCATGCCAGTTGACGACCTCGACATCCTTCACCTCGAAGCGCGACTCCAGCAGCCTTAGTGCATCGGGCGCACCGGCTTCGGCGAGTAAACGGGACGCGTCCGATTCCAGCCCGAAATCGAGGAGCACGTCGAGGCTATCTGGACTTATGGGCCCTTCAAGGCGTTCCTTGTTGGTCGCCTCCGCGGGGAGCAGCGCATCTATCGCACCAGACAGCTCGGCGGAATAGGTGGGCCCGGAACCGGCCCGCTTCCAGGGAAGCATCAGATATTGCTGGGAGCCCGAACGCGCGGACAACATCGAGCCGTCCGACAACGTGACGTCGACCTTGATAAACGGATAATCATCGCTGTATCTCGCACCGAAACCCTTGGTCAATGCCTTGGATAGCGTGTCGGGGCTGCGCAGCGTCTCTCGCCAGGCGGCCATTTTTTCGTGAAACATGGGCGGCGGATCGGGTAGATCTATTTCTGTGAACATCTGATCGATCTGCGCTTGAACCTTATCGACCGCCGGTCGCAACACGGTCAGGTCGATCTGCGACTGCGGTGGAGCCTGCATGGCTGCGACCAGGCGCTGGATAGCCGCCGCCGGAATCGCCTGAAGAGGAAATGGCTGCTCCGGCTGCGGTTTACCCAGATGATGCTTGCTTTGCCCACCGCTGAGCTCGTAGGTGTCTCCACGTCGCTCGATAGCGATATGGGTCAGAAGCGGCATATCCGGACTCAGACCACCCCAGTCCGATTCGATGACCACACGCGTTGCCTGGGGCGCATCCGCCCCCATCGCAACCGTTGCGCCGAACCATCCAAGAAGCATCAGGCTCCCACGCAGTACGAACGCGCGGGCGTGCGACTTCACGTATTTCCTGGCCACGCTCACTTCCCCTGTTCAAGCTTCCAGCCTGGCCGCCCCGAACCGCCAGGCGGGATCAAGCGGCATTCTGATGGGGAAACATCACGGCCTTCAAGGTGAGCCCAGCCGCTGCGACGGCCAGCTCGTCCGGCTAATCCTTGATCCCATGCGCACGCAGCACATCGGCGATGTCCACGCGCCAGATATTTCGCGACCCGTTGAACGGACCGGTCAGTTTCTTCTGCAGGGAGGCTGCGGTGTCACGCGGCTTGGGAAACCGCACGTCTTCCTGGCGATTGCTGGACACATAGAGCTCGCCGAATGCATGGCCAAGTGTCGGTGCGTTTTCCAGGCTCTTGCTGTTCACGTCGCCACCCAGATGCTCGGGTTTGCTCCAGCTGCCATCAGCGTTGCGAAAAGCGATGTAGATATCCGCGCTGCCCAGCGAGTCGCCTTCATTGCCGGCAAACAACAGGAAGCGGCCCTGCGGATCGATGCAGGGATCCATGCGGTTATGCGATACGTCGCCCAGATCGACCCGCTGCGGCGCGGCATAGCCGTCAGCCGTCGGATGCACCACATAGATCTGATAGTGATCGCCGGAATCGGGGCGATGCGCGGAGAAATAGATATCGCCGCTCGCCGCGATCGAAGGGTTGTAGAGCATGGCACCCTCGTTGAGCGCACCGTCCACATGTGTGGGTTCGCTCCAGCGTCCATTCGACTGTTGCTCGACGTACCAGAGGTTGGTGCCGGCGAACGTCTGGCCGAGCATGCTGGCGGTCACCGGTGCATCGCCGGCGTGCACGGGCCGATTGGAGACAAAGTACAGACGCTTGCCGTCCGGCGAGAAAGCCGGCTCGGAGTCGTGCCACTGCCCCGAGAACGATGCAACCTCCGGCACAAACCAGCTGCTTCCATGGCGATGCGAAACAAGAATAGTGTCGTCGGTTTCGGCCAGGTCGGAACGCATGAAGTAGAGCGTCTCGCCATCGGGGGAAAAAGCCGCGGTGGTTTCCTGCATGCCGGTTGAAATCACGCCCGGGCCGAGCAGCTCCGCGGCATTCACCGAACCGATGAAACCCAGGGCCAACGCTGAGGCCCAGACGATTGCGCGCAACTTCATGCTTGTTTCTCCGTCGAATGGCGGTCGATGTGACCTGCCCCATGATCGGGAGAGCACGATCGGCTCGCCGCAGTTTTGTGATGAGCGGCTACGCAGGCATGACGAACGGGCACATACAGGTGCAGCCGGCTCGGGACGGGTTCATGACAAGCGGGATTTATCGAGGTCGCACATACATCGATACGGCGATGTCGGCGAAATGGCGCGCCCGGAGGGATTCGAACCCCCGACCAATGGCTTCGGAAGCCACTACTCTATCCGGCTGAGCTACGGGCGCATGATGCGCTGCCATGCATGGATGGGTCGCGAGGCGGCCCGATGGCAGGGGAGCGAGTATAGCGGAGCTTGGCGGTCAGGCCCAGCCTGAGGGCTACCCCCTCATCTGCCTGCCGGCATCTTCTCCCCCGGCGAAGCCAGGGGAGAAGAGTCATTGCGTTGAGGCCAGCCTCGGATCAACGGGCCTTGAGCAGGTCGGACAAGGTGTCCTTGGTACCGGTGTCGCGCTCCAGGTGCGGGTACTTCAGGCCGTCGTGGTAGTCGATGCGCAGGGTCTGGAACTCGTCGAAGTTCTTGACCAGCAGTTCGACCGGCTTGCTCTTGTCCTTGGCCGATGCGGTGATGGCATCCTTCAGCGCGTCGCCGGAGAACTCCTTGCCGTTGACGCCGATCAGCTTCATGCCCGGCGACAGGCCGGCCTTGAATGCGGGGCCGTCCCACAGCACGTCGTTGATGTCGCCACCCTTGCCGATCGACACGCCCAGCGAATAGGTCAGGTCGGTCGAGCCACGGCGCATTTCCACGCCCTTGACCATGTCCGAGGGCTTGTCGTTATAGACCAGCTTCCAACCGTGCGCGGCAATGCCGTTGGTGATCGGACCATGGCCGTCCAGACGCTCGCGCAGGTACGGCGCCCAGTCGAACGGCTGGATGTCGTTGAGCGTCTTGACCACGTCTTCGAAGGTGTAGGTGTTGACGTCCCACTCGCCGTTCTTCACGCCGAAGAACGACTTGCCGAAATCGTCGATGGACTTCTTGTTGCCCGACAGCTCACGCAGCTTGGCGTCGACTTCCAGCCAGATCATCTGGCCGCCGGAATAATAATCTTCGCTCATCTGGTAGTTGCGGAAAGGCAACGGGCGACGCATCGCGATGATCGGGTCGTTGGTGGTGTCCTGGATGTTGCGCCACTGCTGCAGGCCCGGGCGGCCCTTCTCGTAGGTGGCGGCGACATAGGCGAGCATGTCGCGCGCCTGGTCGTCTTTCCACAAACCCGAACGCGCGGCCATCACATAGCCCCAGAACTGGGTCTGGCCTTCGTACACCCACAGCAGGCTGTCCTGCATCGGCACGTTGAAGCTCGGCGTGGCCAGGTCGGCGCCGCGACGGTACTTGCCGTCCCACGAATGGTTGAATTCGTGCGAGAGCAGGTCGCGCTCGACCGTGTTCTTGTCCCACTCGGTGAAGTAGCTCGGACCGACGCCGTTCTCGCTGGAGCGGTGATGTTCCAGACCGTTGCCGCTCATCTTGTCGCTGAGCGAGAGCAGGAAGTCGTAGTGGTTGTAATGATGCGCGCCGTACATCTTGTACATCTGCTGCACCAGGTTCTGGTGCACCTTCAACTGCTCGGGCTTGATCTCCAGATACTTCGGATCGTCCGCTACGATGTTGAGGAATACCGGCGTCTTCGCACCCGGATCGAGATCGACGCGCTTGAAGTACTTGCCGGCGTAGATCGGCGAGTCGACCAGGTCGTCGTAGTCGATCTCCTTGAAGTTCACCGTGTCGCCATTGCGCGAAGCCACTTCAAGCGCGCTGCCGAACTGCCAGCCCGCCGGGAAAGTCACACTGGCCTCGGCCTTGATCTGGCTGCTGTAGTAGCCGGCCGGATAGACCGACACGGTATTCCACTGCAGGTTGAGCATTTCCGGGGTCATCACGACGCGGCCCTGACGCTGGTCCTGCGGCGAGAGGAACTGGAAATCCACTTCCACGCTGCTCGCGCCCTGCGGCACGTCGACGTGGAACGCGTAGACATTGAGCGGATCGCGCACCCACGGCAGCACCTTGCCATTGGCCGTGACCTTGAGGCCGGCGAACTTGTCGATCGGGCCGGTCGGCGAATGGTTGCCCGGCAGCCATTGCGGGTACAGCAGCGTCAGCGCACCGGCTTGCGCGGGAATCGTCTCGTGCACGCGAAAAATGCGGCGCCCGATATCGGTGGCGTCGACATTGATTTTCAGCGTGCCCTGGTAAGGCACGTTCTGCGGTGCGGGCACGTCGGCGACGGCGGCAAAGCTGCTCAGCCCGAGGGCCGAAACAACCATGGCGGAAACAAGGCGCGAAGCTTTCAAAAGAGGTCTCCCATGGACACGGAAGCCGGAGTCGCCGGCTGTACACAATCTGACCGGGCGATGCTAGACCGCCATGACCTTCAGCACCCCCTGCCAGAGGTCACGACAGCACCGCGACGCTTTGTCCAATGCGGCCGAAAGGCCGTGGGAAGGTGGAAATCGTATAATCCTTCGGCTGCGTATCCCCGACGCAGTGCCGCGGCAGCCTCTTAGGCGGTGCAGCGGGAATCATCAAAACTAGAGACGGAGTTCTCATGAAAAAGACCTTGATCACGGCCGCCTTGGCCGTCGCCGCTGTGTTGCCGTTCGCCGCTCAGGCCGACGCCTCCAGCCAAACCAACGACTTCTTTGTTGCCGGCAACCTCGGCCAGTCCAATCTGCGCGACAGCTTCACGCACAAGAACAGCGTGTTCCAGAACGTCCGCTTCGGCTGGCGCTGGAATGGCATCGTCGGCGCGGAAGTCGGTTATGCCTACCTGGGTCGTCCGAAGCTCGATATCGGCGATGCATCCACCAGCGTAAAGACCCAGACCGCCACGGTCGGCGTCACCGCCAAGTACGACTTCGTGCCGAACTGGTATGTCACCGGTCACGCCGGCTACGCACGCGCTCGATCGTTACCGGCACCGACGGCGACTTCACCGCCAAGTCGCGCAGCTGGAACAACGGCTGGTACGGTGGCGCGGGCGTGGGCTACAACCTGACCTCGAACGCCAGCCTCGGCCTGAACTACGACAACTACCACGTCAAGGTAGGCCGCAAGGGTGATGGCCGCGGCGCAGCCAACATCGCTGCCTACTCGGTGTCTTACGAGTATCGCTTCTAAGCGATTCGGCAACGCGATAAAAAAGGGCGCCCTCGGCGCCCTTTTTCTTACTGAGCTTCGAGCTTGCTGTGCTTGATCCCGTAACCGAAGTAGACCAGCAGACCCAGCGCCGTCCACACGACAAACAACTCCCAGGTGGCCAATGGCAACTCGGAGAGTAGCCAGATCGAGAAGGCGATACCGACGATCGGCACCAGCGGTACCCACGGCGTGCGGAACGAACGATGGATGCCCGGCTGGCGCACGCGCAACACGATGATCGACGTGCAGATCACGATAAAAGCAGACAGCACGCCAATGTTGACCAGCTTGGCCACTTCGCCCAGCGGAAACAGGCCCGCCACCAGCGCGGTGAAGACACCCAATGCCACTGTGGGTCGATGCGGTGTGCCATAACGGGGATGCACCTTGGCGAACCAGGCCGGCAGCAAGCCATCGCGTGACAGCGCAAACCAGATGCGTGTCGCGCCCAGCATGAAGGCAAACAAGACGCTGATCAGGCCGAACACCGCCGAGACCGATACGGTCAATGCCACCCAATGCAGGCCCAGTCCCTTGAAGGCATCGGCCACCGGCGCATCCGTGTTGAGGCTGGAGTAGTGGGCAATACCCGTCAGTACCATGGACACGGCCAGATACATGGTCATCGAGATACCCAGCGACAACAGCACGGCACGTGGCAGGTCGCGTTGCGGGTTCTTCGACTCCTCCGCTGCGGTGGTCAGGGTGTCGTAGCCGAACACAGCGAAGAACACCACGGCCGCCGCAGTCCCTACGCCCTGGAAGCCGAAATGTCCGATGCCATCGGGTCCGATCGCGCGCGCCGGAATAAAGGGTACCCAGTTCGCCGGGTTGACGTAGAACACGCCGACGCCAATCACCAATGCCACCGCCAACACTTTGATGATCACCACCAGGGTATTGAAGCGTGCGCCCCATTCGGTGCGAAAGATCAGCAACGCCGACACGCCTAGCGTTACCAGTGCGGCAATCACGTTGAAAACGTGACCGTCTCCCGTACCCATGGCGCCTTGCGCCCACACGGGCAAGTGGATGCCCAGGGTGCCGAGCGCAGACTGCACATAGCCGGCCCAACCGATCGCCACCACCGCGACAATCAACGCATATTCCAGCAGCAGGTCCCAACCGATCAGCCACGCGGCCAATTCGCCAAGCACCGCATACCCGTACGTGTAGGCGCTGCCGGTGACCGGAATCATGCCCGCGAATTCGGCATAACAAAGCGCGGCCGCCGCGCTGGCAATACCGGCAATCAGAAAAGACAGCACAACGGCGGGCCCGGCGTTGAGTGCGGCCTGCTGACCGGCCAGCACGAACACGCCGACGCCGATAATGCCGCCGATACCAATCGCGGTGAGCTGCCACAAGCCGAGCACGCGACGGAAGTCGCCGCGCTTGCCCGCCTCGGCCTGCAACATCTCCACCGGCTTGTGGCGGACCAATTTGCTCAAGAAACTCATCGCAACATCCTAGAACGAAGTCGAGCGATCATAACCGCTCACTCCGGTCGCGCCATGCTGCAATTGCGTTTTAGCCCGAAATGGCGCGCCCTACACGATGTCGGCGCACGCCCCATATGAGTAAAAGGAATACAAGAGCACTGGCTGCCGGCACCGCGACCAATGCCGACCATACGCGTGCGTCTAGCTGCGTCACGCCGAACCATCCACCGGTCACCAACGGAATCGCGGCGGTCGCCGCCAGACGCAGCAGCTCCAGCCCACTGCCGCCACGACGCAGTTCGGTCATCGCGCCCAGGGCATAAAGGCTGAGCAGCAGGAAGGCGGCATAACCCAGCAGGCTCGACGCAGGCATGTGCTTGGCCAGGTCGAGAAAATGCACGCCCATGGCCAGCAGCAGGGCGAACTGAATCAGGCTGTAGATCACCAGCGGGGTCGGCAACGGCGGTGCGAAACGCTCGCGACTGATATCGAACGCGCTTTTCGGAAAGCGCTCGGCCAAATCGGCCGGACGCCAACCGGGCGGCTTGAACCATATGAGCAGCTTGTCGCGCCAGCGGCGCGCGTGCCAGGCGTCCTTCAAGGTCGCCCAATACACCTCGACATTCGCCCAGAGCGGATTCCAGCTACGCAGCGGCGAACGCGTGCCGTAGATCGGCGGGTCGTTGTCGTCCTCTTCGATAAACGTGCCGAACAGGCGATCCCAGATGATCAATACCCCACCGTAGTTGCGGTCAAGATACTTGTCGTTCACCGCATGATGCGCCCGATGATTCGATGGCGAACAGAACACGCGGTCGAACCAGCCCAGGCGGCGCACTACTTCGGTATGCACCCAGAACTGATAAAGCAGATCGATCAGCGCAACGACGACGAACACTTCCAGCGGATAGCCGATGATCGCCATCGGCAGATAGAACAGCCAGCCGAGCAAGGCACCACTGCCGGTCTGGCGCAGGGCAGTGCTCAGGTTGTAGTCCTCGCTTTGATGATGCACCACGTGCGCGGCCCAGAGGATATTCACCTCATGACCAAAGCGATGCAGCCAGTAATAGCAGAAGTCATACAGCAACAACCCGCTCACCCATACCCACACGCTATCGGCCGGCAGATGCAACAACGCCTGATGCTGCGCGCACCAGGCATAGATCCCCAGTGTCAGCAGCTTGGTGAATACGGCGGCGATCTGCGAGATCACGCCCAGCGACAAACTGTTGATCGCGTCGCTGCTGTGATAAACCCGCTTGCCTTGCCACCGGGCGATCAGCAGTTCCAGCGCGATCAGCACAAAGAACACCGGCGTCGCCCAGGTGATGATGATTTCCTGCATGTTCAAACTGCGCCCTCCCCGGTCCAGGCGAGCCGAGTGTAGCGCTGATCGCGTTTTCGATTTCAAACGCTCGGCGAACCCGAGGGGCGGGCCCGGCGTCGACGCCGGGCCGCCTTTTTAGCGTTGGGAAATCCCTTTCCCGTCGGACATCAAAAGCGGATGGTCGCCGTCAACATCGCCGCACGCGGTGCACCGGGCAGCAGCGTCTGGAACGTACCGGTCGGGTCGCTGACCACGAAGCCGTTGGAGCCCACGGTGGCGAAGTAGTGCTTGTCGGCCAGGTTGGTCACGTTCAGTGCCAGCTTGAGGTCGTCGGCCATGCTGAGCTTGCCGAAGTCGTACGCCACGGCCGCGTTGAAAATCCAGTACGAGGGGACGCCTGCATCGTTGATGTAGGTGTAATAGCGCTTGCCCGTGTAGTGCGCCGAGAGACGCATATCCCACGGGCCCGGCGTCCAGATCACTTCCGAGGCGAGCAACTGCTTGGGACTGTCGACCACGGTCTTGCCCTTGGTCGGCACGACCACCGGCTGGCCCTGGCCATCGACGCCATTTATGTAATTGTCGTCGTAACGTGCACGGTTGTAGGACAGCGAGTTGGTCCAGCGCCAGTCCTGCGCCAGCTTGAAGTTGACGGCCAGCTCGGCACCACGGCTCGTCACCGAGCCCACGTTCGCATAAGCGGACGCGCAACCGATGATGCCCGCGCACTGCGAGATCACCAGCAGACGATTGCTGAACTTGACGTCGTAGACGGCCAGCGAGGCTTCGTAGAAATCCGTCACCTGGCGCAAGCCGCCTTCGATGGTGCGCGACTGTTCCGGCTTGAGCTGCTTGCCGAAGGTGTCGAACGCCGCCTGCGTCGTTGCCAACGGACCGGTAATGCCGGCCTGGTAGGCCGCGATGTTCTTGGCGTACGAACCGAAGACTTCCCAACCGCCGCCGATGCGATAGCTGGCGCCGACCTGCGGCAGGAAGTTCTTCTTCGCGGTCAGCTCGCCGTTGGCGTAGGCGCCGGGCGTGCCATAGGTCAACGTGCCGGGGACATCGCGCGCGGTCACCTTGGTATCGGGCGACTTGAAGCCGACGTCGACGCTCAGGCGATCGTCCAGCAGGCGGAAACTATCCTGCACATAGAACTGGCGCGTTTCGGTTTCGTAGTGCTGGTAGAACTGACGGAGATCCGGATCGCTGAGGAAATAGTTATCGTCGAGCGGGCCGGTGATGTAGTAGTAGTTGCGCTGTACGTTGTGATTGGAATCTTCGTACCAGAACCCGGCTTCCAGATGATGGATGCCGATATCCCAGTTCAACGCGGCGGTGACGCCGGCACGATCGATGCCGTATTCGGTGGTACGGATCGAAATCGGCGTCTGCTGCGGCGTGCCGGGGAACGAGACCACGTAGGGCGTGAACCAATGTCCCTGGCCACGATCGTTGTGATAGTAACCGGTCGCCTTCAATCGCACGGTGTCGCTCAGCGCGAAGTCGCCGAACACGCTGGCGATCGTGTCGTCACGCAGGCCGCGCGCATCGTAATACGCATCGTCCGGCGTCTGCACATTGCCATCGGACACGATTCCAGTCGTCTGATACTGATTGGCCACGCGTAATGCACGGCTCCAATCCGGACGAAAGTTGTCCCAGTTCCAGCCATTGCGACGCTGCAGCGCCAGCGACAGATCCTGGTAGTCGTTCTCGTCGCGGCTCGACGTGGTGACCAGCGCACCGATCTTGCTGTCGCCGAAGTTGTAGACCGCCTTGGCATTGAACTGCGACTGGTTCTGCTCGCCGTCGCCCTTCCATTTGTCGACATCCGAATAGGCGGCCGACAGATACATGGCGAAGCCGTTGTGATCGCCGGTATCAAGACGCGCGTACGTGCGGCGCGCCGAATCGGTACCGAAACCCTGCGCGACCGTCACGCCATACTGCGGGGTCGGATCGCTGGAATAGAACTGGATGGTGCCACCCAGATCGCTGGTCGATGCGGTACCCAGTGCGCCGATACCTTCGGCAAGTTCGGCGCCGTCGAGGTTCTCGGCAATCAAGGCGCGGCTGATATGCAAGCCGTTCTGGTTGCCGTAGCTCATATCGCCCAGCGGGATACCGTCGAGCGTAAAGCCCAGTCGGTTCTGGTTGAAACCACGCAGGCTGATGCGCGTCGACCACTCGTAGTTGCCGAATGGATCGGCCGATTCGAAATGCACGCCCGGCTTGGATTCGAGCACCTTGAGCGGGCTCGTTCCCGGCGGCAGCGCCTTGACGTCGTCGACCGTAATACGCTGAATCTGACGCGTTTCGCCCTGTCCGATAACAGAAACCGCTTCCAGGCGTTTTACCGATGCATCCGCAGCCGGCGCGGCATCGGTTGCCGGCGTTGTTTCGTCGGCAGCGTATGCGTTGGCTTGCAATGCGATCATGAGAGCCAGCGCCAACGTGGCGCGGCGGCTAGACAACAGGCGGTTCGACATGCGTGCGCATCCCCAGCGCGGCTACGAACGTAGCCGCGTCATTTATTGGACAAAGGTGTCGTGATCCATCCCCCAAGCGATGGATCGTGAAAGCATGCGGAAGGTTTATGAAATTGCGCTTACATTGATATGTCGTCTCGCACGCGCACCGCACGACTTTAATGACAACGCCGTCGATGAATTGCCTTCTTTACTGCTTGATGTCCAGAGGCTTGCCTTGAGCTTGCGGCAAGCTGACGCCAAGCCACATCGCGAGTGTCGGTGCGATATCGCGCATATCCACGAAGCCGAGGTTGCGACCCGCGGCAACGCCCTTGCCCTGGATCAAAAGCGTCGCGCGTTGATCGACACGCGCTGGATCGTAACCATGCATGCCCAGATAGTGCGAAGGCGCCGGTAGCGGTGCGTCGGGTTTGATGCCCATTTCGAAGCCGGGCTTGAAGATCACGAACCAGCTTGCCTCGGTTGCTCCGCCCTTCTTGGCGATGTTCGCGCGATCCATCACGTTGTCGATGCCATAGGCCGGATCGGCTGCCAACGTTTTCAGCAATGCACTCACGCGTGCTTGCAGCGCGGCATCATCCGGGTTCTTCAATACGATCGCCGCACTGCCGCCATCGTTCCAGACGGCAGCCTGCCAATCGGTTACCTCGCCGTCCTTGACCGATATCAAACCGGCCTTGATAAACGGCGCGTACAGATTGACGTCGTGCTCGACCGATGCAAAACCATGATCGGACACCACAGCCACGATGCCGTCCGGATGCACCTGTTGCGCGGCCTGGACCAACTGGCCGATCTGAACATCGAGCTGTTCCAGAACGCGATTGGCATCCGCCGTACCGGGCCCCTTGGCATGCTCTTCGTGATCCAGCGATGCCAGATACACCGTCATGAAGGCCGGCGAATGTTGCTTCAGCAGCGCTACCGCGAAGCGTGTACGACGTACATCGCCGTCCAGCGATTCGTCGATGCCCAGCGGATAAGGCCCAAGGTCTTTTTCCAGACCGGGCAACAGATCCGGTGTTGCCAGGGCAGCCAACAGCTTGCGGTCGTCAGGCGTTCCGGTGCGCCAGATCTGCGGAAGATTCCAATCCGCCGGCGCGCCGACGCTTACCGGCCAATGCACATTGGCCGTGCTCAAACCTTGCGCGCGTGCAGCGGCCCACAGCGTCGGCACGCGGATGTCGCTGACGTACCAGTCCCAACCGTACTGATTCTTGTTGAGCGGATCGAAAGTGAGATTGCCGCCCACGCCATGGACGGCCGGCGTCACGCCCGTCAGCAGCGTAACGTGGCTCGGATAGGTCAAGGTCGGCAGCACACCGGTCACGCCGCTCGCATAACTGCCCTGCGTCACGAAGCGCGTCAGGTTCGGCAGGGTCAGACCCCGCTGCTTGGCCTGCAGAATGTCATCCGGACGAAGTCCGTCGATGGAAATCAGCAGGACCGGTGCGGCTATCGCGGGCACCGCACCCAGCATCAACGAAAGACCCAGCAAACTGCCTCGCAACAATGCGCGCATCCGAAACATCCCCTGATGGAAACCGTAGATGCTTGCGGTTGCGCGCTACAAGGCCATGACAGGCGCGTGTCGTAAACTTATCGCGTGTCCAGTGCGCGCCGACCCAAGGCAGGATCGTCGGTAAAGAAAGCATCGATACCGGCATCGAGATAGGCGCGGATTTCGGCCACCGAGCCGTTCTCGTTGAACTGCTTCGGATCCGTGCCCTGCCAGAAGTTCTTCGCCTGAAAATGATTCTCGGGGCGAAACGTATAGGGATGCACTTCGAGTTTGGCGGCATGCGCGTCGTGCACAAGCGACGTGGGCTCGCCCAGGCTGCCATCGCTTGCCAATGGAATGATTGCGCGAGTGTTTGGGCCAATCGCATCGGCGTACGTGGCGATGTCGCGCAATCCCGCCGGCGTGAGCATATCCGCGTAGCGCAGCTTGCCGCCTGCGACGACCACGTCGAACGGCTGCGTGTCGGCGTCATCGATCAGCTGCAGCAGGCGGATATTGGGATGGTTCTTGCCGAGCTTGCCGCGCAGGTAACGCAGGTTGGTAATCTCGAAGGACTGGATTTCCACCGGCGCCGTGCGGGTATAGGCATGTGCATCGAGCGTACCGAGTACGCGTTGCTCCATCGGCAGACCGATCTTCTGGAAATAGGTGCCGTGCTTGATCTCGGGAATGATGCCGATGGGACGCCCATAGGTCGCGGACTGCGCCGCTACGAAATCGATGATCTCGTCGAGCGTCGGAATCTGGAACTGGCCGTCGTACTGCGTGCTGCGAAACTGCGGCAGACGTTCGCGCGCACGCAGGGTTTTCAGTTCCGCCAGCGTGAAGTCCTCGGTGAACCAACCGGTGACGTTGTTTCCGTCGACGCTCTTGGTGGTCTTGCGCCCCGCGAACTCCGGGTGTTTGGCGACATCGGTGGTGCCACTGATTTCATTTTCGTGCCGGGCGACCAGCGCACCGTCGCGGGTCATCACCAGATCCGGCTCGATGAAGTCGGCACCATCGGCGATCGCCTTGCTGTAGGAGGCCAGTGTGTGCTCCGGGCGCAGCGCGCTGGCGCCACGGTGGCCGATGACCAGCACCTTGGCCGCAATGGGCGCTTCCTTGGCAGCAAGAGGGGCGGACATGACCAGAATCCCGGCGGTGAGGGCGATGGCCCAGCTTAACGATTTCATGCAAGGACTCCATGGGCGTTTCGCGCCCAGGGTAAGAAAACTCTGTGACAGTCAGCGCAAAAGAGCGTCTTTGCTGACTTGCCGTAACCAGGCCTCATAGATAGGCCGGTCGACCGGCACACCATCGGCATTGCACGCCTGCAGGCGGCAGGCCATCTCGCCGATGCGCGGCGCGTGTTGCACGATGATGTGGAAGATCGCGTTCTGCTCCATCTCGCCATGGAAGGCAGACGCACCGGGCCCCGTGGCAAAGATCACCACATCCTCGCCGCCGTGCGTTTCTTCCTTCAGCGGGACGATGGTTTCCTGCAGGTAGTTCGGATCGTTGACGGCGACATGAGTCAGATCGGGACGACCCTGGGTGCTGCCGCGATAGCTCTTCGGCGCGTGCGGAAACCGTTTGGAACCTTCGGGCTGGCTATCGCTCGCACCGGTGTAACCGCTGCCGTTGGCAAAGCTCAGCGTGGTGTATGGCTTGCCAGTGGCGTCGTGCGCGAGGCCCGGGCCGCCCTCTTCGTCGTAACTGTCGGTCGGCCCGGCCACCAGGCCTAGGATATCGTTGCCGCGCTTGGGATAGCCGGCAAACGTCAGCGTGTGGCTATGGTCGGCAGTGACGACGATCAAGGTTTCGGCCGGATCGGTGTGGTCGAGCGCGGCTTGTACGGCGTCGGCAAACGCCACCGTTTCGTCGAGCGCGCGATAGGCATTGCCCGCATGCAATGCATGGTCGATACGACCGCCTTCGACCATCAGAAAGAAGCCGTTGGGGTTTTGCTTGAGCACCTCGATGGCGCTGGTCGTCATCTGCGCCAGGCTCGGCTCGCCCGCGGCGTCATGCGGGCGATCGTGTTCGTAGTTCATATGCGAGGGCTCGAACAGGCCGAGCAGTTGCGGTGTATGCGCCAGATCGAGAGCTTCGAGCTGCTTGAGATTCCACACATAGGCACCACCCGGATACCTGGCTTTCCATTCCGCCAGCAAGTCGCGTCCATCGGCGCGCTGGCCGTGCTTGTTCGGGTACTCCGGATCAGCGGCATTGCTGGGCATGAACTCGGTGCGACCGCCACCCATGGCCACGGTCAGACCGGCGCGGGCTGGGAAATCGACCAGTTGGGCTGCGAAATCCTTGCAGCCATCGGCACGCGCCTGCGTGCTGAGTGCGGTGTCGACTTCCCAGTTGCGCTCGGGCAAATGCCCGTACGTCGCCGCCGGTGTGGCGTGCGTGATGCGCGTGGTGGTGACCGCGCCTGTACTCATGCCGGCAGCCGATGCCAGCTCCAGCGTGGTGACCAGTTCCTGGCCCTTGCTGGCGGCGCAGTCCTGACGCTTGGGTAGCTGCGAGACGCCGATAAAGCCGGCGCGTGTCTTTACCCCAGTCATGATGGCGGTCATGGTGCCGGCCGAATCGGGCGTCTGTTGATCGGTTTCGTAGGTACGGCTGAGCGCGCTGAAAGGAAAACTCTCGAAGCTCAGGCGATAGCTTTCACCGTCCACGCCCTTGCGCTGCCCGGCCAGCACATGTGCGGCAGCGATCGTTGTGATGCTCATGCCGTCGCCAAGAAAGACGATCACGTTCCTGGCTTTCTGTGTCGATACCGCCTGCGCCGAGTGCTGCGCGGCCTGCGCCGCGCCGTTACGGAACCACCATTGCGCTGTCTCGCCCGAGGGACGCTGGATGGCCGGAATGTCGATCGTGGCCGGCCGCGGCGACGTCACTGTCTGGCTGGCGCAAGCCGCCAGCAGGGCGAAAGAAAGAACGAGGCAGCTGCGATAACGCATGGATATCCCGCGGGCATGAAACCGTGAAGCGCCCGATCATAGCCCATGAATCGCAAGATCTTGCTTACAGTTTGATGTATATCCGGCGTCGATCGAGCACACACACGATGACCCACCACACCGCGACGAACACCACGGCGAAGGCCAGCGACGCCACATAGGCACCTGCCACGGGCGTGATCCAGCCAGCAAAGGCGTGGTTGTAGATCGGCTCTTGCAGTCCCAGGCCCGGCAACAGAATCTGCATCAATTCGGAGCCTGCATACGCCGCCACCGCGTTGACGCCGAAGCGGCGCCCCCATGCCGGCCAACCGCGCTCGTCAATCAGCTGATGAAATACACCCAGCAACAGCGCTGCCCATCCGGCGCACCACAGCACGAACGATGGTGTCCAAAGATTCTTGTTGAACGGAAGCAGCAGCGACCATAGCGCGCCCAGGAGGATCCCGGTGACACCGGCGATCCACAGCGGTTTCATCTGCCCATCGCGCAGCCAGCGGCCAGCACATAACCCAAGCAGGCAGGTTGCCAGGGAAGGCAGCGACGCAAGCAGTCCCTCTGGATCGTGACCACGGCCCGTTGCCGGGTCGATCAGATACACGAACCGACCGAAGATCGCGCTATCGGATCGGCTGACTATGTTGATGAAAGGCTCAAGCGAACCGCCCGCAAGCAGCAGCCCCCAATAGCCGAGCAGAATGGCGACGATGGCTGCCCACTGGACACGCGGTCTGGTGTAGATCGCAAACAGCGCCGTCCCGGCGAAGCACAGTCCGATGCGTTGCAAGACACCGGGAAAACGCAGATGCGCACCGGGCATGATCATCCAGGCCAGCACATTGATCGCCACGCCCAGTACCAGGATACGCAACGCGCGCAGCAAGGCGGTACGTGTCAGGCTGCCCTTGTCCGCGCCCATCGCGATGCGCGGCTCGATCGCCAGCGCCACCGACACGCCAACCACAAACAGAAAGAACGGAAAGATCAGATCGGTTGGCGTGCAACCGTGCCAGGTCGCGTGTTCCAGCGGCCCATAGACGTGATCCCAATCACCGGGGTCGTTGACCAACAGCATGGCCGCCACCGTGCAGCCGCGTAACGCATCGACCGACGCCAGCCGGCGCAACACTCCGCTCACGGTGTGGGTTCCACTCGCAGCGCGGCCTTGTCGATGGCGTAAAGCGGGCCTTCGATGGGCGAGGTAAAGATCAGGCACAGATCGTGCGTGCCCTTGGTCGGCGCCATCGCTCCCTGAAGAGTGAAGTTGCGCGGTCCGTCGACCGCTGGCAACGGCAAGGTCGCCACAATCGGCCCATCGCAACGATCGCGCTTGACCACCAACTCGCCATGGGCAGTGGCTGCCGGATGCGACTTCACCAGCTTGGCCTCGTGCGCCAGCGCATAGTTGCGCGGCAAGCGCGCGACATCGACGCGAATCGACTGCACCCCATCCAGGCGCGCGGTCGGATAACGACGGCAAGCATCGAAGACGTTGAGGTTATAGACCGGCGCGACGCCGGTGGCATCGGGCATGGGCTGCACACGCAGGGTGAAATCGCTGCCTGGGCAATTGAGCAGCTCACCGCTGTTGCGGGTGAGCAGGCTATCGCGGTCGAGCATACGCTCGCGCGCCGACGCCAGAACAGTACCGCCAGTCGAGAACGTCGCAGCACGCACGGTCGTCGGCAGATTCACGGCGAGCGGCTGCGTATAGCGCGGAGACGATGCGGTCGGTTCGCTACCGTCCAGCGTATAGCGCAGTACGCCGGCGTGCGCCTGATTGCTCAGACTGAGTTTGGCCTTACCGGTAGCGATGGCTGCATTGCGATCGAAATCGAATGACGGTGCGAACGCGCTGTCAGCCACCTCCACCCCTGCACTGCGATAACGCTCGAACTGCGCAGGCAACCGCGCGACAAAGCTGTTCCATTTGCGCGCGCTCTTGGTCGACCAACCCGCTTCGGCGATGGCGTCCATGCGCGGAAAGATCGCATGCTGCACGTGCCGTATCGTGGGCAGGTGCTCCGTCCATACATTGGCCTGCAAACCCAGCACATGTTTGGCCTGCGCCGCATTCAGTTCCTTGGGCACCGCTTCGAAAGCATAGATGTGCGCGAGATCCATCGCCGGCAAGCGGCCGGAGAACTCGTCGTCGCGCGTGCTTTGCACGCTATCGAAATACAGATCCGGTGCCGGCGACAGCACCACGTCATGGCCTTGCCGCGCCGCATCGACCGCACCCTTGATGCCGCGCCAGGACATGACCGTGGCGCTCGGCGGCACACCGCCTTCGAGAATCTCGTCCCAGCCGATCAGGCGGCGACCATGCGCAGCCAGATACTTGCCGAAGTGCTCGATCATCCAGCTCTGCAAGGCGTTCTCGTCCTTGAGTCCAAGCGCGTGAATTTTCGCCTGGATCGGCGCGGACGCCTGCCATTGGTCCTTGATCGCCTCGTCGCCGCCCAGGTGAATGTATTGCGACGGAAACAAGGTCATCACTTCGTCGAGCACGTTCTCGAGGAACTGCACGGTGTGCTCGTCGGTGTTGTACAGATAGGGATTGACGCCCCAATCGGTCGACACCGCCGGGCGCTTGCCGGTAACGCCAAGTTCGGGATAGGCAGCCACGGCCGCCTGCGCGTGCCCAGGCATATCGAGTTCCGGCACGATCGTCACATGCCGCTCGGCGGCATACGCCACCATCTGGCGAATTTCATCCTGCGTGTAGAAACCACCGTATTGTTTGGGCTCACCATCGGCGCCCGCGCCGGGCGGCGTACGCCAAGCGCCGATGCGGGTCAGCTCGGGGTAACGCTTGATCTCGATGCGCCAGCCCTGATCGTCAGTGAGATGCCAATGCAAGACATTGAGCTTGTGCAGCGCCATCTGGTCAATGATCGTGCGTATCTCATCGGTCGTCTGAAAATGACGTACGGAATCGAGCATCAGACCACGCCACACAAACCGCGGCTGATCCTGGATATGCACTGCCGCAAGCTTCACGTCGTTCTTGTCGCCGGCAGCGGTCAACAACTGCCATAACGTGACCGCACCATAGAACAGGCCGGCATCGTCGCGTGCGGTGATGCGAATGCCTTGCGGGGTGACGTCGAGCAGATAGCCTTCCGGGCTGGTGACCGCCGCGCTGGCATCGCGCTTGAATACGATTGCCGGCGCACCGGCCGGCGTGTCCTGCACTTTCAATGCCGGGCCATGGCCCTGTGCAAGCTGCGCAACCAGATAGTCTGCGCTCAGCTTCGCTTGCGCATCGCCTGCGCCGATCACGACCGGCGTCTGCGCATTCACCTCGAACGCGCCCTGCCCCTTTGCCACCTGTGCTGGCATCGGAATGAGATCGAGCGTTGGGGCAGCGTGTGTTGCGGCCTGCCCCATGACGGCATGCCCAAGCAGGCCCAGGCAAAGCATGTAGCGAATCGTTCTCATCGAAACTCTCACGGCGTTAATCGCGGGGAATGCTGACGGCAAAGAGATACCACGCATCGTGCGGCAACCATTGCTCGGTCCAGCGCCAGTCGTCGTCCTTACCGGTTTGCGCATAGCCCAGGTCGAACGCGATGCCATCTTCATCCGTCAGCCCACTGGTAATGCCATTGATGATCGCACCGGGCGCGCTGGTATACGCGTAGGAATCGAAGAACATGTACTGTGCGTTATTGTGCCCACTGGCCATCAGCATGCTGCTGTCGTACGGATTGCGGCCGAGTATCCAATGCAGCTGGTTCCACGCATAGCCTTGCAGCTGACGCTGAAACGCGGGGTCACCCTTGTACAACGGTGCAGCCAGACGTGCTGCGGCGGCCAGCGATGCCAGGCGCGCGTTCTCGCCCTGCCACCACGGCGCGGCTTCGCTGTCGTGCGGAAAGAAGAACGCGGTACGCAGATCGCCCTGTTTATTACGGACCAGTTGGCGGGCGTAGCCGAACGGGTTGGCGACATCGGCAGTCGTGCGCAGCTCGAAGGCGAGTGAACGCTTGACCGTATCGCGAACCTGCGCCAGGCGCTTGCCGTCGACGATGCTGGCGTACTCGGTCAAGGCAATCACCGGCAAGCCCGCATCCGACGGATGAAAGAACGGTCGCACGCCGTCATCCGCGCGCCAGTAGTCGCGATAACCCCCGTGACTGATCAGGCGCGCGAGCAGTTTGTCCGCACGCGCATCGGCCGCCTTGCGCCATGCCTCGTCGTGCGTGCTGCGATACAGCTCCACCGCGGCCAGCAGCGCGCAATAGTCGTCCGTGATGTTGTCCTTGCCGTCGTTGGTCAGCTCGTTGTTGTGCGCGTCGAGGAAGCGATAGGCGTCTTCGGCAGCCTTCAGGTAATCCTGGCGTGTGTAATCACCCTCGGCGTCCATGCGGCCAGCCAGAGCCAGGGCCGCAATGGCCATGCCGCCACCAGCGCGAAAGCTCGCCTCGAAAGCATGCGGTCCACGTGCCGGTTGTTGAATCTGTTCGGTGGTGTCACCGGGCTTCTGCTTGATCTGCGTGCGCCAGTTCGGATCGCCGATGTGGCGATCCTGTGGCAGCTTGGCAGCACCCGAGCCGTCGATGGATTGGTAGAAGGAGCCGTCCAGGCGCTTATCGCGCACCAGGAAGTCCGCGCCGTAGAGCCCTTCGTCGAGCAGACGGCGTTGGTATTCACGAAAATTCGGATCGTGGCGCGCATCCAGTTGCTGCCAGGTACGCAACAAGCTCCACGCCACCAGCGGCAGTTGCTGGGTGTTGAAGTAGCTGGTCGGGTTCTGATGCGACAAGTGAATACCGTAGTCGCCGGTGGCGTCGTACCAGCCGCCATGCAGATCGAGCGTGCCGGGCTGCCCATCCGGGCGCGCCAGATGCCGATCGGCTTTCTCGAGCAGACCGCTGGAGCGCTGACCCTTGAAGTAATAGATCACATTGGACAGCGTGTTGCGTTCGAGCACATTGTCCTGAACGATGAAAGTCCAGGAATGGCTGCCGTCGGCGTCGACGTAGTAATGCCCTGGCGTCTTCAATGCACTGAAATCGGCCACGGCGTAGCGATCGCGCCAGTGAGCGACGGTCGTGGTTGCCGACAGCTCGCCTTGCAGCACCTGTTTGCCGGTATCGGCATCGACAATGCGAAAGGTCTTCGCACCATCCGCGGCCTGCAGCATGACCACGGCCTGCTTGGGTGCCTGCGTGTCGTAACCGACCTGATCGACCAGGATCTTCGACGTAGCGGCTTCTACGCCTGGCGCGGCGAGGACACAGAGTACGGCGATGACGCGGCAACGATGCTTCATGCAGAAAGACTTTCCCAGCGAGTCTTCAGGCCCCGCGAAGAAAAATCGGGCCCGGCAAGTGTGCCGGGCCCTGGCGGGGAGGATTGCCTAAAAGTTAGAACTTGAAGCGCAGGTTGACGTAGTACTGGCGACCGTTGTCGTAGAACGCATACGGCTGACGACCGTAGGCGGGGTTGACGGTGTAGTACTTGAACTTCGGACTGTTGAGGTTCATCGCATCGAGCGCGATCGACATCCACTCGTTGATGCTGTAGCTGACCGATGCCGCCAGCGTACCGATACCGCCCTGGAAGAACGTATCGGAACGGCTCACACCCGCGTAGAACGAAGAACGATAGGTGTAGCTGAGGCGCGCGTTGAAACGCTCGTTTTCGAAGTAACCCGACACGTTGTAGGTGTTCTTCGAAGTGCCCTGCAACGGACCGCCGCCGTCGGCATGGCCGCTGGCGAAGGTGTAGTTGGTCTGCACGCCGAAGTTGTTGCCGATCGGCTGGATGTAGTTCAGCTCCACGCCCTTGACGTTACCGCCTACGTTGGTCGGAACGCTGACCTGATAGGTGGCGAAGACATCGTGTCCGGCGTTGGTGCTGGCCTGCACATCCTTGAACTGGATGTTCTGGTTGCCGAAGTTGACGTAGTTGTCCAGCGACATGTTGTACACGCCCGCCGACACCAGGCCGCGCGGCGCGAAATACCACTCCATCGACGCATCGAAGTTGGTCGAGATCAGCGGCTTCAGCTGCGGATTGCCGCCGGTACCGGTGTGGGTCAGGTCGTCGAGCACGTACGAACCGGCCAGCGCCGAGTAATCCGGACGCGTCATCGTCTGCGACGCCGAGACACGGGCCAGCAAGTCGTCGGTCAGGTTGAACTTCAGGTTGGCGCTGGGCAGGAAGCGGCCCGAGCCGTTGTTGTAGTTGTTCTTGTAGTAGTCGCCGAAGGCCGAGCCGGTATACGGGCCGGAAACGGTGAAGTCGGACACCGAGCTGGTGTTGTAGTTGATGTCGTCCTTGGTGTGGACGTAACGGACGCCCACATTGCCGCTCCAACGGTCACCCGTGAAGTTGGCCTGCAGGTACATCGCGTAGACGTCTTCCTTCACCTTGTAGATGTTCTGCCAGTTGTAGCGGGCGATCGGATCACGCGTGGTGTACAGGCGATCGAATGCGGCCAGCTGCGCCGGGCTGTAATACCAGACCGAACCCGGAGCGGTAACGCCCAGATCGCCATTGAAGCCGCCCGGATAGTTCTGCCACGACTGCGGATAGTTGGCCGGATTCTGCCAATCGCCGGCCGGGCCCTGGCCGATATCGCTCTTGTTCTGGCGGGTATGCGTGGAGTAGCGCACGCCGAAATCCAGCGAAGACAGCGGGATATCGTCAAACGCCAGCGAACCATCGCCCTGGAAGAAGTTTTCCTTGTCCTTGACGTGGATGTCTTGGTCGCCAAAGATCCAGCCGGCCGAAGGAATGATGCCCGACGGTGAGCTGTTGTCGCCGCCCATGGACCAGTTGATCGGCTTGCCGGTGCCGCGCATATCCCAACCCGCACCCGCGCCCGCACCGAAACCGAGTTCGCTCACATCCTGGGTCGGGCTATCGCCCTTGCCCTGGGTGGTACCGATCTGGCCGGTGAAGGTCAGGTGGTCGGTCGCACGCCATTCGGCGTCCAGGGTGGTGTAGGCGGACGAGGACGATGCACCCGGACGCGAGATCTGGTCGTACACGCCATACGGCGTGGTGCTACCCGGCACCGCCGCGAAGTTGGCGTTGGTCAGCACATTGCCCTTGACCTGGTAACCCGGCTGCAGGCCCACGCCGCCCGGCACGAACTGGCTCGCCCACATCATGTAGTTGCGGTTGAAGTTGTCGGCCTTCAGCTTGGAGTAGAAGCTGTTGAGGTTCAGCGTCAGGTTGTCGAGCGGCTTCCACTCGAGGTCGATCGAACCGCCCTTGCGCGTACGCGTCTGGGTGAAGAACGTCTGGCCAGTTTCATTCGGATAGTAGACGCCCGCGAGGTCCGGATGGGCCACAGCGATCGGATCGGTTGCATTGATCTTGTTGTAGCCGCCGACCACTTCCTGGCCGTCGCGCTGCAGGCTGCGCTTCTCGTAGAACGCCTGCGCCATCACGCCGAACGTATTGTCGTCGCTCTTGTAATTGAACAGGCCGCTGAACTGCGGCTTGGTGTCGCTCGGCAGGTCCGAATACACGCCACCGACAGACACCTGGGTGGTGTACTGCTTGGCGAACTCCAGCGGCTTGCGCGTGATGATGTCGACCGTACCGGCGGCACCGCCTTCCTGCAGCTTGGCTTCGGAAGACTTGTGCACGACCACTTCGCTGACGATTTCCGACGGCAGCAAGCTATAGCTGACGCTGCGGCCGACCGTCTGCACCTGGCTCAGCACGAACCAGTCACCGGTGCCGATGGTGTGACCGTTGACCAGGGTCTGAGTCATGCTGGGATTGGTGCCGCGCAGGCTCACGCGATCGCTTTCGTCGAAGCCACCTTCGCTCGCACTGGACGAGCTGATGTTGACGCCCGGCAAGCGCTGCAGCGTGTCGGCCACGTTCTTGGCCGGCAGCTTGCCGACGTCTTCGGCGGTCACGATTTCAACGTGCGAATCGGCAGCCTTTTTCAGGTTCAGCGATTCGGCTTCGCTATCGCGGATACCGATGACAGTGACGGTGTTGAGGTCCTTGACGGGCTTGCCGTCGGGCCCCAACTGCTGCTTGGACTGCGTCGGCTGTGCCGTGTCCTGGGCAAACACGTTGCCGGCTAGACAGAGACTGGCGACGATACTGGCTGCAAGTAGAGTCTTTCGATAGGACATGGTTTCCTCCCCTCAGAGGCGAATCAACAGCGGTTGGTAGTGGCGTGATTGCGGTGCTGCTTCTTGTTGGCTTGCTTATCGTTCGATGCGAAAGCGTGCTGCATGGCTGATGTTTCCTTACCGGATGGGCCGGCTATCCAGATACAACCCGGCTGCGCCGATCACCCCGTGTTGGCCGTGTTCCATCAACCGAACGGGAACCTGTTGCAAGAAGGCGCGCATCACGCCCTTGTTGAAAAAGCGCTCGGCGAAACTGCTGGTCAGCAGCTTTTCGCGAATCTGCGGCAGGATGCCGCCGGCGAGAAATACGCCGCCGCGTGCGCCGTAAAGCAGCACCAGATCGCCGACGAAGCTGCCGAGCAGGCCGCAGAACACATCCAGCGCCTCGACGGCCGTGACATCGCTGCCGTCGAGAGCCGCCTGGGTAATCTCGCTCGGCAAAGTCAGCGCAACACTGCGATCGCGCAGATGCGCGATCGCCTGATAAAGATTAAGCAGGCCCGGACCCGACAAGGCGTCTTCGAACGACACGTGCGGGCGATCCCGGGCGAGCCAGCGCAGGATGTCGATCTCCAGCGCATTGCCCGGCGCCAGCGAAATCTGCCCGGCCTCGGTCGCCAGCACGCTGGCGCGCGGCTTGCCTGGAAACAGCACCGCCGAACCCAGCCCTGTGCCCGGACCCATCACCAGCACCGGCCCCTCGACCGGTTCGGCACGGGTTTCGATTACCGGCGTGGTGTCGGCCTGGGCGAGGAACTGCGCGGCATAGGCCACCGCTTCGAAATCGTTGACCACGGTCAGCTGATCGATACCGAGGCTGTCGCGGATATCGCGAATCGACACCGGCCAGGGCAGGTTGTCGTTGACGATGGCGTCGCCCAGCACATAGCCGGCGCTGGCCACCGCGCACTGGTCGACCCGAACCGAGTTGTCCAGATGCGCGACAAAATCCTTCAAGACGGCAGTAAGGCTCGGCCAGTCCGCGCAGGCATAGCGCTGATACTGGTGCACCGTAATCGTCTGGCGTTCGCCTGGACGCTGGCTCACCAGGCCGACGCGCGCATGGGTACCGCCCACATCGGCCGCTAGAAACATAGCGCCGGCCGGTGACGACCCATTCGCCCTGCTGTGGTTGACCACGTCCGCCACGCCATACCCCCGTCAAATCCCCGTAACGTTTTTGTAAAACGCACCCTTGTTCGGCCGGAGTCTGCGAACGGATGACAACGTTGTCAACAGGACATTTCGAAGTCGGGTCGATTTGTTATTTTGCAGTGCAGCATGATCATTCTCCGGCAGTTTTTGGGCCATACAGGTCAAATCCGCAGCCCAAAGCCATTTAGATCGATCAATAGTGACGGGCCAAGGGTTTTGGCGCATCGCGCCATGGCCAAAACCGGCCCGTGTCATCCGTCACGGATGCCGGGCGTCAGAAAATGTCTCGTCGAAGGACAACAATTGACAACGTTGCTAGTTAGCGCGGATAAAACACCCCTGGGGAAGGTCGGCCCATCGGGCTATCTTTAAGCGTTACCAAAGCCATGGGCGGGGAGCCACGAAAAGCATCATGTCATCCACAACAGTCACCGCGGACGCACCGCGCACATCCAGCCTGGTACCGATGCTGATCATCGGCCTGCTGTTTTTTGTCATGGGATTTTTCACCTGGCTCAACGGGCCGCTGATCTCGTTCGTCAAGGTCGCCTTTACGCTCGACGACATCAACGCCTTCCTGGTGCCGTTTGCGTTTTACGTGTCCTACTTCGTGCTGGCGCTGCCCGCGGGCGCGGTGCTCAAGCGCACCGGCATGAAGAAAGGCATGGTGCTGGGCCTTTTCATCATGGCGATCGGCGCGGCACTGTTCGGCGAGTTCGTGCGCATTCGCATTTATCCCGGCGCATTGACCGGCCTGTTCGTGATCGGCGCGGGCCTGTCGCTGCTGCAGACGGCTTCCAACCCGTACATCAGCATTCTCGGCCCGATCGAAAGCGCCGCGCAGCGCATCGCGCTGATGGGCATCTGCAACAAGGTGGCCGGCGCGATCGCGCCATTCGCCTTCGGCGCGCTGGTGATGAGCGGCATCGATGCATTCCTGGGCCGGATAAGCGCCATGGAGGTCGGCCCTTCGCGTGATGCCTTGCTCACTGAATTCGCATCGCGCGTGTTCTGGCCATACATGGCACTCGCTGCGCTGCTGGTCGTCGTAGCCGCCTGGATCCTGTTTTCCTCGCTACCTGAAATCAAGCCGTCCGGCGCCAACAGCGAGCGCTCGATCGGCCACAGCAAGGGCAGCATTTTCAGCTTTCCGCACCTGTGGCTGGGCGTGCTGTGCCTGTTCCTCTACGTGGGTGTCGAGGTCATGGCTGGCGACGCTATCGGCACCTATGGCCAGGGCTTCGGTCTGGCCCCGGGCGAAACCGCGCACTTCACGTCGTTCACCCTCATCTGCATGTTGGTGGGCTACCTGGCCGGCCTTGCGCTGATCCCGAAGGTCATCTCGCAGCAGTCCTATCTGGCGCTGTCCGCGGTACTGGGCATGGTGTTTACCCTGGGCGCGTATGTCACCCACGGCTATGTCTCCGTCGGCTTCGTTGCGGCACTGGGCTTCGCCAATGCGATGATGTGGCCGGCGATCTTTCCATTGGCGATCAAGGGCCTGGGCCGATTCACCGAGCTGGGTTCGGCCTTGCTCGTGATGGGCATCGTCGGTGGCGCGATCCTGCCGCAGTTGTTCGCGCACCTGAAGGCGCACTTCAACTTCCAGCTGGTGTTCGCCGTGCTGATGGTGCCCTGCTACCTGTACATCCTCTACTACGGCGCGCGCGGCCACCGGGTAGGCCAGCACGGGACCTGAGACCGCCATCCCGATGACCCAAGCCTGGGCTACGATGCCCGGTTAACCGCGCTACCGGAGTTCTGCCGTTGCAAAGCCCCACCATCAAGGACGTCGCCAAGCGTTCTGGCGTATCGCTCAAGACCGTCTCCCGGGTGATCAACCGGGAGACTTCCGTGCGTGCCGACACGCGCGAAAAAGTCGAACGCGCCATTGAAGCTCTCGGCTACCGGCCCAATCCGTCCGCCCGCGGCCTGCGCAGTACGCACGCCTATGCAATCGGCCTGGTCTACGACAACCCGAACGCGCACTACGTCATCAGCATGCAGGAAGGCGTGCTGTCGGCATGTCGCGAGCGCGGCTTCGGTCTGCAGATTCATCCCTGCGATTCGTCCGCGCCTGACCTGGCCGAAGAGCTCTGTTCGCTGGTCAAGCGCTCGCGCCTGGCCGGCCTGGTGCTGGCGCCGCCGATGTCCGAGCAGGACGACCTGATCGCCACGCTGAAAAGCGAAGACATCACCTTCGTACGCATCATCGCCGCGCGCGAAGATCCCAGGGACGGCTCGCCCTGCGTCTATGTCGACGACCGCGATGCGGCTTATGCGATCACCGAGCATCTGATCCAGCTCGGTCATACGCGCATCGGTTTCCTGTGGGGCGAGGAGCATCACCGTTCCAGCCCCGAGCGCTTCCAGGGTTATTCGGACGCGCTGAAGGATTACGGCATCGCACTCAACAAGAAGATCGTGCTGCCCGGCAGCTATGCCTTCGACGATGGCTTTCGCCGCGCGCGCAAGCTGCTCGCATCGAAGGAGCCGCCTACCGCGATCTTCGGCAGCAACGACGAAATTGCCGCCGGCGTGCTGGCTGCGGCACGCTCGGCGGGACTGGACGTGCCGTGGGATCTGTCGATCGCCGGTTTCGAGGACAACCCGTTCTCCAAGCAGGCGTGGCCGGCGCTCACCACCGCGCGCCAATCCACCGGCGATATCGGCCGTCACGCCGCGTTGCGCCTGATGGATGACTTGCAGCGCAAGAACAACGGCAGCGCCGAGATTCCCAGTAACGAAGGTTTTTCACCGGAACTAGTGGTCCGCGGCTCCACCGCGCCGCCACGCGGCTCCGCGCCACGCAAGGGCTGAGCGTTCGTTCGAACGGCGCCCGACTTTTATCGAGAGATCCATGAAATCTTCCAGCGACACCCTGATGTACCGCGAAGCGGCCGAAACCGCTGATGTGGTCGCGCGCCAACTCGAACAGAATGCGGAGCTGCTGGCCAAACTCGGCAAGCATCTGCGCGCCCATCCGCCGCGCTTCATTGCCACCTGCGCACGCGGCAGTTCCGATCACGCCGCTGCCTATGCCAAGTACGTGTTCGAAACGCGCCTCGGTTTGATGACCGCATCCGCGTCGCCGTCGATTTCCTCGATCTACGATGCCGACCTGAAAATGGACGGTGCACTGTTTGTCGCCATCTCTCAGTCGGGCAAGAGCCCCGACCTGTTGCGCAGCGCTAAAGCGGCCAAGAAAGCCGGCGCCTATGTCATCTCGATGGTGAACGTCGAAGACTCGCCCTTGGCGGAACTGGCCGACACCGTCATCCCGTTGCGCGCCGGCCCTGAGCGTAGTGTCGCTGCCACCAAGAGTTACCTCGCGACCTTGGCCGCGATCCTGCAGTTGACCGCGCATTGGAGTGACGACGCCCAACTGCACGGCGTGATCGCACGGCTCCCCGACGATCTGCGCCGTGGCTGGGATAGCGATTGGAGTGCACTCGAGCAGGGCCTGCGCGACAAGCAAAATCTATTCGTGGTCGGTCGCGGCTACGGCTTCGGCGCCGCGCTTGAATCGGCTTTGAAACTGAAGGAAACCTGCGGCTTGCATGCCGAGGCCTTCAGCGCTGCCGAGGTCAAGCACGGCCCGATGGCCCTGGTGGGCGATGGCTTCCCGGTGCTGTTCTTCGGCCAGGACGACGGCACGCTGGACAACACGCTTGCGGTCGCCAGCGAATTTCGTGCGCGCGGCGCACGCGTGTGGGTCGCCGCGCCCGGCGCCAGCGGCACCGATGCGTTGCCGCTACCCAACAACATCGCACCGATCGTAACCCCGCTGCTGGCCGTGCAGAGTTTCTATCGCGCTGCCAGCGCGCTCGCATTGGCACGCGGCTACGACCCGGACGTACCGCCGCATCTGAACAAGGTGACGGAGACGGTCTGATGGCAACGCAAAGCATGCTCGCCCTGGTCAATGGACGCGTGCTCGGCGAGCACGGCCCGCGCGAAGGCCAGGCCGTACTGGTCGAGGGCGCTCATATCGTCGCAATCGTGGCGCAGGACGATCCTCGCGTTGCACAAGCGAAACAACACAACCTGCACGGTCATCTGCTGCTGCCGGGTTTTATCGACGTGCAGGTCAATGGCGGCGGTGGTGTGTTGTTCAACGAAACACCGACCGTCGAAGCGCTGGCCAGCATCGCCGCTGCGCATCGCAAGTTCGGCACCACCGGAATGTTGCCGACGCTGATTACCGATACGCCTGAAGTAATGCGTGCGGCGCTCAAGGCCGTCAACGATGCGATCGATCAGGGCGTGCCGGGCATTCTGGGTATCCACGTCGAGGGCCCGTTCCTGGCACCGGCACGCAAGGGCATTCACGACGCCAGTCTGTTTCGCCTGCCAGAGCATGAAGATGTGCTGGCGCTGACTGCCGGCAACCGCGGCGTGGTGATGTTGACGCTGGCGCCCGAGCAGGTGCCGATGGATACCATTCGTCAGTTCAGCCAGGCGGGGGTGGTGGTGGTTGCCGGTCATACGGCGGCCGACTACACCACGGTTCGTGCCGCGCTCGATGCGGGTGTCAGCGGGTTCACGCATCTGTATAACGCGATGACGCCGTTGGGTAGTCGCGATCCTGGTGTGGTGGGTGCCGCATTGGACGATCCGCATAGCTGGTGCGGTTTGATTGCCGATGGACACCACGTGCATCCGGTGGCTTTGCGTATTGCCATTGCTGCCAAGGCGCGGGGCAAGAGTGTTCTTGTCACCGACGCGATGCCTCCGGTCGGGTCGGATAATCCCAGTTATGTGTTGAATGGCGAGATCATTACGGCGCGTGATGGGGTTTGTCAGAGTGACGCTGGCGTGCTTGCCGGGTCGGCGTTGGATATGGCCAGTGCGGTGCGTTATGCGGTGCAGGTGATTGGGTTGCCGTTGGCTGAAGCTTCGCGCATGGCCAGTAGTTATCCTGCGGCCTGGATTGGACGTGATCGGGTGCAGGGGCAGTTGGTTGCTGGGCAGCGGGCGGATTTTGCTGTGGTGGATGATGGGGTTGTGGTGCGTGAGACTTGGGTGGGTGGGGTTGCTTACCCGGTGGCTTAGTCTTGTTGTGACCTCCCCTATCTCGTCATTCCGGCGCAGGCCGGAAGCCTTTTACGTGACGGTATGGTTCTTGCCTGGGTGTTCGGGCGATCTGGCCGCTTACGCAGCGGGCGTTTCACTCGCCTGCCGGCGAGCGAGTCACTTTCTCTTTGCTGGCCCAAAGAGAAAGTAACCAAAGAGAGAATGGCCTTTGGAGCCAGAGCTCTGAGCAGCATTGAGAGATAAAACCGTCCGTGCCGCCTACTCGAATCGATAGGGGACACTTCAGGCGCTTCTGAGGTGCGCCGAATCTGTGCGCGAGGCGTCTTGGCGCTGAGGACTTAAAGCGCGCTCGATGCTCGCCACAGTCTTCCTACCCCTCTCGTCATTCCGGCGAAGGCCGGAATCTACTCCTCAGCGCATTCGCTTGAGAAACGTTGTCTGATGAGTGGGAAACTGAGGAGTGGATTCCGGCCTTCGCCGGAATGACGAATGGGTGGGGTGAGGTGAAATGTGGGGAGGTGCGCTCTCACTAACTCCTCACTCCTCTCCACTCACTCCTCACTCATACACATGCAGCTTCTGAAAAATCCACGCATGGTACGACTCCAGCAACCCCGGCTCCTTGCAATCGCTGTACGTCCCCTTGCACCGATCGCGTAACGCTATCGACGCCGAGAAATAAGGATCGGCCGGCAACCCTGCGGCCTGCAGAATCATTGTCGGCAGGTAGGCGATATCGAGCACCGGATACGTCGGCAATGCGGGGCCTTCGAAGTTGCTCTTGAGCATGTAGTACGTCAGATAGTTCTGCTCTGCTTGCGCGCCGTCCGGCACGCTGCGTCCCATCTCGCGGATGACGCCGCTGAACGATGGCTGGTGGTCGCCGAAGTGCAGGATCAGGGTCGGTTCGGCTCGCGCCAGGAACTCGTGTTCCAGTTGCGTCATGGCGGTGTCCGAATCGTGCAGGCGCGCCAGATACGTCACCATGTTCAGTGACTGCTTGTCCGGCAGGTTCTTCAACGGGTTCTGGCTGAAGGGCAGCGGCAGCGTGGACAGCGGGTCGGTGTCGTGCGGGCCGTGCTGGTTGAGCGTGAGCACCATGATGTATACCGGCTGGCCGGGTTTTTTCACCTGGGCATAGGCACGCTTGACCGCGTCGAACATCTGCGCGTCGGTTTCTTCCCACTCGTCGAGCTTCAGTTCCTGCGCGTCGAAGAACCGATCGAAACCATACGCCTTGTATGCATTGCGGCCGTTGAGAAAATTGCCGTTGGTCGGATAGACGGCCACGGTGAGGTAACCCAGGCGCTGCAGCTGCAGCGGCAGCGAGTCGCGTACATGCGGCGCCAGTACGTACGGCGCGTACATGCCGGCCGGCCCGAAAATATCATGCGGCATGCCGGTCAGCGCGGCGAACTCGCTCATCCAGGTACCGCCGCCCCAAGTGTGCACGCGCATGAAGCCGTGCGAGCGTGTCTGCGCATCGGCCTGAAGCATGCGCACATGGCACTCGGGCACATTGCAGCCATTGAAGTACGACGGATCGAAGGTGCTTTCTTCCAGTACCTCGACGATGTCCGGATAGGTGGCCTTGGCCGCCACGCCCGGCGTACCGCTGGCCGTCGCGCTCCATGTCTGCTCGGCATCGGTCTCGCTCGATTGCGCCGGCATCTGCACGCCGGACTCGCTGAATGTCACGAAGAAATTGGTGAGCTGCGCGGACGCTTCGTCGGAAAGCTTGTCCCAGATATCCCGCGCATGGACGACCGCGAACGGACCGTTAGGCAACAGGCAGATCCAGAACGCCACCACGCAGGCGATAAAGCCGGCGACGCGCCACTTGCGCACGCGGCGCCCCAGCAGATGCCAGTCGAAACGCCATGTCAGCCACAGCAACGGCGGTACCAACAGACAGGCGGTGACGCTGACGCCGAACAGGTGAGGGTAATGCCGCAAGGTCTCCAGCAGGCTGGTGCGCGCGTAGTAGACAAAGTCGGCGGCCATCAGCGGCGAGTCGAGATAACGCAGCTTCAATACCGACAGCACACGCAGTAACAGGAACAACGCACCGCTCAGCACCAGCGCGATGGCCACGCGACCGAACGCGAACACGAACGCACCGAAGGTGCAAAGCATCAGGGCAAGAATGAAACCGCGCTGCGGCCAGCCGGGTTCACCCATGACGGCCACATCGATACAAAACCCGAAGAAGACGAGCGCGAGCAGACAGGCCGCGCTGCCTCTGGCGACGCGAAACACAGATGATGACATCGGACGGCTGGCCCCTGTTCTCTAACATGTTGTAATGAAAGCGACATGTTAGCTGCGACTAGCCTGCTGCAAGGCTAACGGAAGGCATGACTCTCGGCAGGGTTCAGCCGCCGTTGAGCGTGAAATTTCATACCAATCTGCTAGGTTGCCCGGCTTGATACCCGTTCAGGAACGTCCCATGCCCTTGCGCTCCACCTTGATCCGGGCCGCCGTGCCCGCCGCCATGGCCCTGGCCCTGCTTGCCGGCTGCGCCACGACCTCGCAGAAACCCGCCGTCGCACCAGACGGGAGCCATGCGCAGGTGGCGATCCTGGAAACCACCGATATCCATTCCAATGTGCTGAGCTTCGACTATTACAAGCTCAAGCCGGACAGCAGCCTGGGCTACGAGCGCACGGCCACGCTGATCCGCCGGGCGCGCCAGCAGTACGCCAATACCTTCCTGTTCGACAGCGGCGACACCATCCAGGGCAGCGTGCTGGCCGACTATCAGGCCCAGGTACAGAAGATCGGCTGCCAGGAAGAACTGGGCATCTACCAGGCGATGGACACGATCGGCTACGACGGCGGCACCGCCGGCAACCACGAATTCAACTACGGCCTGCCGTTCCTGTCGCAGGTCACCGGGACGCCGATGAACGTCGACGGCGGCCATACCGACCGCTGCGCCGGCCCGCATTTCCCGCTGGTGCTGTCCAACGTGTTCAGCGCGCGCGACGGGCAGCCGATCTTCAAGCCCTGGGCGGTGGTGGAAAAGACCATCCAGGTCGACGCGCCGAACGGCAAGAAGCGCAGCGTGACACTGAAAGTCGGCATCATCGGCTTCACCCCGCCGCCGATCATGGAGTGGGACAAGCAGAACCTGGCCGGCAAGGTCACCGTCACCGGTGTGGTCGAGGCCGCCAACAAGTACATACCCGAACTGAAGGCGCAGCATCCGGACCTGATCGTGGCCGTGCTGCATGGCGGCCTCAACACCGACACCTATACCTCCGAGATGGAAAACGGCGGCTGGTACCTGGCCGCGGTGCCGGGCGTCGACGTGCTGCTGCTGGGCCATTCGCATACCGAGTTTCCCGGTCCGCACTACCAGGGCATGAAGGACGTCGATGCCAAGCGCGGTTTCGTGCGCGGCACGCCGGCGGTGATGGGCGGGTTCTTCGGCAAGGACCTGGGCGTGATCGAGCTTGCGCTGGAACGGCGTGACGGTCGCTGGGTGATCAACAAGGACAAGACGCATAGCGAAGTGCGCCCGATCTGCCCGACCAAGACCGACTGTGTGCCCGCTGATCCGGCGATCGCGCCGCTGGTTGCCAAGGCACACGATGCCGCCGTGGCGTACGTCAACACCCCGATCGGCGATACCAAGGTTCGCATGAGCAGCTACTTTGCCGACCAGGGCAATATGACCGGGCTCGCCGCGATCAATGCTGCGCAGCGCGAATACGTGAGCGCCGAACTGCCGCATCAGCATCCGGAGCTGGCCAAGCTACCGGTGCTCTCGGCGGCTGCCGCCTTCCGTACCGGCTTCGGCGGCCCCGACGACTACACCGATGTCGTACCCGGCCCGATCACCCTGCGCAGCGCGGCCGATCTGTATTTCTATCCCAATACGCTCAATGCGGTGAAAGTCAGCGGCACCGGCCTGAAGGCGTGGCTGGAGAAATCGGCCGAACGCTTCAACCAGATCGACCCGAACAAGACCGGCGAACAGGAGCTGATTGGCAAGGGCCTGCCTGGTTACAACTTCGATCAGATCCAGGGCGGCCTGCATTACGTCATCGACGTGTCCAAGCCCAAGGGCGAGCGCATCGTCCATCTCACCTACAAGGGCAAGCCGGTCAAGCCGGAGCAGAATTTCATTGTCGCCACCAATAACTACCGCGCCAGCGGCGGCGGCAATTTCCCCGGCCTGGACGGCAGCAACATCGTACTGGCCGCGCCCGATGGCGCGCGCGAGATCCTCGCCAAGTGGCTGCAGCAGCACAAGCAGATCAAGGCGAAAGACCTGGAGGCGACCTCCTGGCGATTCGCGCCGCTGAAGACGCGCGGCCCGGTGGTGTTCAAGGCGGCCGCGGGCAAACAGGATATTGCGCATGCCGTAGGCCTGAAAAATATTACGTTGCTCAAGGACAACGGCGACGGTACGGCCATCTACGCGATCGATCTGAGCCGCTGAGCCCACTCGCATCGACTTGGCTAGCGAAGCGCCGGGCATGCCCGGCGCTTTTTTTTGTTCGCAACAAAACCGTCCATGCTGAGTTGCCGTTCATTTGGCGCTCCAAAAAAAACATTGTCTTGACGCGCGCCTTTGCAAGGTAAGCGGACGACGGCCAACTTACCTGCTGCGAAAGGACAAGCATGACCGCCATGCTGCATTTTTATGCCGCACGCTAGTCGTGCGCACGTTTTCAAGCGCCTTCTCCTGGTCCCCGTCGGGACGGGAGCACTGGCGACTAGCCACGCGGCTTCTGGCCCTGCGCTAATCGTCGCGCTGTTTGATTTCGCGTTTTTTTATCCGATCGTGATGGCTTTTTTCTGGATGATCGGCGGCGTGTACTACTACCTCCGGCGGGAACGCGGTACGCCGCCTCACGACGAGCCGCCGCCGCTACGCGACAGCCCTTTCGTCAGCGTGCTGGTGCCTTGCTACAACGAGGCCGAACGTATCGGCGAAACCATCGCGGCCATCGCGGCCCAGGCTTATCCGGATTTCGAGATCATTGCCATCGACGATGGCAGCACGGATGACACCGTCGAGCGCCTGGCCGAGCTGGTCGAACAGGTGCCGCAGCTTCGGGTGGTGCACCTTGAAAGCAATCATGGGAAAGCCAACGCCCTGCGCGTGGGCGCCTTGGCCTCGCGCTCGGAATACCTGATCTGCGTGGATGCCGATGCGATCCTCGACACGCACGCCACACGCTGGATGGTCGGCCACTTGATGGATGGACCGCGAGTGGGCGGCGTTACCGGCAACCCGCGCGTGCGCAACCGCACGACCCTGCTGGCGCGCATGCAGGTGGGTGAGTTCTCCGCGATCATCGGCCTGATCAAACGCGCGCAGCGCGTTTATGGGCAGCTATTTACCGTGTCGGGCGTGATCTGCGCGTTTCGCAAGACGGCGCTCAATCGCATTGGCTATTGGTCGGATCGCATGGTCACGGAAGACATCGACATTTCCTGGCGCCTGCAGCTGGACGGTTGGGAAATTCGCTACGAGCCCAACGCGCTTTGCTGGATCCTCATGCCGGAAACCCTCGGCGGCTTATGGAGCCAGCGCCTGCGTTGGGCGCGTGGTGGCGTGGAGGTGCTGCTCAGTCATGGTCGCAGTGTGCTGACGTGGCGCAAGCGGCGCATGTGGGGCGTTCTGTTCGAATATCTCGCCAGCCTGGCCTGGGCTTACGTCATGCTGACGCTGATCGTGCTCTGGGTGTTGGGCAATTTTCTGCCTCTGCCGCCTTCGCTGTACGTCGACACTATTCTGCCGCGATGGCACGGCGTGGTGCTGGCGACGGTTTGCATGCTGCAGTTTTTTACCAGCCTGGTGATCGAGCGCCGCTATGAGCGACCGCTGGCGCGCCATTTCTACTGGATCATCTGGTATCCGTTGGCGTTCTGGATCATCGGCATGCTCACCGCCGTGATCGCCCTGCCGCGCACGATCGCCAATCGCAGCGACCGGCGTGCGCGCTGGACCAGCCCGGACCGAGGTGTGCGATGAACCCTCCGCTGATCGATCGACCCGACCGCCTGACCCGCTTGCGTCGCACCCTCTGGGGGGCGATAGCCACGGCTGCCTGGTTGCTCTATGCCTGCTTGTGGGTGCCCTTGCTGACTCTTTTCGCATGGTTCCTGGGCATCCGGACGGCCTACCAGCGACTTTATGTAGACGAGCATGCCCTCGACCCCTTCATCGTCCTGGCGTTGCCCGTCATCGCGCTGCTCTGCGCTCTCGTATTGATTGGTTGGGCCGAATACAACCGCTTTCGATTCGCCGACGCCGACCGTCGGCGACGTCGGCGCGATGTCCTGGAAAGCACGGTCGACGAACGCCTGGGCGCCGATCATGTGCTCGGCGAGCGCCTGCGAAGGCATCGCATTATTCGGGTTTTACTGGACGAATCGGCGGTACCTGTCCGTGTGGAGGTACTGCGAGAAGAGTGACGCTCGCCACGGATGACAAGTTCTTGCGGCCCGGTGGCCCGGTGCCAGGGCATCCGTGTCTTGGTCTAACCGATGAGTGTGGTATCTATACCGGGCACAGTGGCAGCAGGCCGACAAGACGTCGCTTGCTGAATGGGGGAGACAAAGTTTTCGATGGCACATGCATCGCACAGGTTCTATACCGGCGGCTACTGGCTGCGTGCGGTGCTGCTCGTTCTTGCCACGGCTTTGCTCTTCAGCATCAACATGAGCTACCGCGCCGACTTCTTCGGCGTACGTGGCATGGCTTCCCTGGCGCACCTTGCCACCGGCGCGCTGGTCGTGTCCGCATTGGCCTATCGCGAACGTTCGGCGCTACGCATGTGCCTGCTCACGATTACCGTGTGTTGGCTTTTTCGCATGTTCCATACCGAGCATGCGCCGCTGGTGCCCGGTCTGATGGGCCTGCTCCTGGCCCTTGGCGTGTACTGGCTGATGCTGTGGATGCGTGGCTTCGTCTACCGGGGCCATGCCAGCGACGCCGTCTTCAGTGCGCGGCACATTCCACGGTTTCTGTTCGCTGCGTTGCTGGTGTTGCCTGGTTTCTACGCGCTGGGCAACCTGATGCTGGTATCGCCGCTGCAGGCACCTGACTGGGCCGCAGTCGCCAGCGATACGGTGCAGGTATTTTTCGCCAAGTTCTTCGGCACGCTGATCCTGGCATTGCCGATCCTGGTCCTGGAGACCGAAAACCCCACGCACGCTATCCGGCCCTGGTGGCAGCGCTCCCTGCCCTGGCAACCGGTGCTGTTCGGCGTGCTGCTGCCCGCACTGCTGTTGAAGCTCGCCAGCCGGCAACAGTTCGATATAGAAAACATTCTCGACGTGCTGCTGCAAAATCGGTTGCTGATTGCGGTGCTGGTGGTATGGGCGTCGTTCAAGCTGCCGCTGCGCTGGAGCATGACCCTGCTGGTGCTGGTGGAGTTCAGTTTTGCCACCGCGTTGTCGCGGTACGTCGATCGCTCCAGCGAGTTGCCCGACATGCTCGACCTGGCGCGCATCGCGCTGGAATGCATGACACTGGAACTGATGGTGCTGCTGCTCTATCTCTATAGCCGCGAGCGCGACAGCGCCCTGGCACAGTATCAGCAGGCCAGCCTGATCGAGCCCTTGAGTGGCCTGCCCAATCTCTCCGCGCTGCGTCAGCGATATGGACACCGCACCGATCTCCCGCTGGGCTTTCTGATACTGGACCGCGCCGAAAAAGTTTCCGCCAGTTTCGGCCTGCAGGCGCAGGCGGCGATGAGCAGTTGGGTTGCCGCGCAACTGGAGGACATCGCCGAGGTCTTTCATATTGGCACCGGCCAGTTTGTCGTCTTGCTGCGCGATGGCGACATGTCCTGGGAAAACGTATTGCACCGTTTGCAACAGCAGGAATTCGTGTGGCAGGAGCGGCGCTTTCATGTATTGCCCTACCTGGGCGTGACCGAACCGGCGCTGGCGCACGCCACGCTCGACACCCGCATTACCCTCGCCTCCGATGCCGCTATCGAAGCGCGCACACGCGGAGAATCCCAGGTGCAGCTGACCCTCGCCGCGTCACACGCCGACCCGCGCGAGCAGCACAAACGCGGCCTGGAGCTATCGACCACCGTGCTGTCGCGGATTCGCGCGATGGAAGTGGAACTGTATCTGCAACCGTTCGTGCCGCTATCGGAAGCCGCTGCCAGCGCCAACATCAACGGCGAATTGCTCTGTCGCCTGCGCGACCGCGATGGGCGCATCATCATGCCGCACCTGTTCGTCGAACAGCTACAAGCCGACCGGCGCATGGCGGAGCTGGACCTTGCCATGGTCCGCCAGCTCAATCGCTGGCTGCACGAACATGAAGCGCTGATGCCCGGCATCGGCCGTTTCTGCATCAATCTGGCTGGACAGTCGCTTGCTTCGCGAGGCTTTGCCCGCGAGCTGTTTGCTCAACTCGATACCTTCATACTGCCGGCCGATCGGTTGTGTTTTGAAGTCACGGAAACCGCCGCGATTGCTTATCAAGCCGAATCGTTGACGCTCTTTGAGCAATTGCGCGAGCGCGGATGCCATATCGGTATCGACGATTTCGGCGTCGGCTTTCAATCGTTCGAACGCCTTAAACAAATCCCCGCCGACGTTATCAAGATCGACGGCAGTTTCGTGCGCGACATGACGCGCTCGGCCTATGATCTGGCGGTCGTACGCGCCACCGTCATGATCGCGCAGGAACTGAAGGCACAAACCGTTGCCGAACACGTCGCCGATGCCGACACCGCGCAGGCGTTGCGCGCCTTGAATGTGGATTGGGCGCAGGGGTTTTTCTTTGCAACGCCGCTGCCCATCGACGAAGCCATCAAGCGTGTCAACGAAGCGGCGATCATCTAAACAAAAGCCTCGTGGTTAACCCACGAGGCTTTGGTCGAATCACACTTAAAAGCCGATAGCGGTTAACGACGGGCTTTCTTGCGGGTGGCTTTTTTCGCGACCCGAGTCGTCTTCTTGGCCGGCGCTTTTGCCTTGGTGGCGCCTTCGATCAGGAAGTTTTCGATACTACTGCCGCGACGCTTCAGGGCGTGGGCCAGCCACAGCGGCTGGCGGCCGCGACCGGACCAGGTTTCGGCCGGGTTTTCCGGATTGCGGTACTTCGGCGCCACCGCCGAACGCTTGCCCGTGCCCTTTCCGGCACGTCCACGGGTGGGGTAAACGTCAGCGAGGGTCAGCCCGCTATTGCCCAAGAGCGCGTCGATCTTCTTCCGGACGTCCTGAATATGGTTGGCCCGGGCCTCGTGCATTTGCGATTCCGCATTGGCGATAAGAGACTGGAGCTGGGAGGGCGAAAGGGACTTCAGATCAATAGCCATGGATGTTCCTATGGTGTTTTAAAAGAATTGCGTGATTGAGGTTGCCAAAAGACAGGGGGTAAAACCAGGGCGAGATGGCAACTAATGTGTCAGTTTAGACGCACTCGACATATATATGACGTATTTGTCGACCGACAAACATGGAAAAGGTTGCAAATGAACCTGTTGACTGCACCGCAGCATCGCACCTAATGTCGACACCATGACGCCGATCAGCCTGCCATCTTGCATGCCCATCGCCCTGGCAACCGCCGGGACCGTCATGCCGTCCGCCTCCACGACCACTATTACCACTACCGGAACCAGGTCTGGGCGGATGTCCGTGCGCGAGTAAAGCAATACCGCAACGGTCCCGCCCTCACAAGAGGCGGGCCGGCATACTCCGAACCGCCTACACACTGAAGACGGGGCCCCCTAATCTCAAGGAGGTCATCGTGAACGTGTGTATTTCACAACCCGCTAAAGAACCCTTGCTTCCGCCACATGGCGCAGCGCTGCCGGCGATATCCGCCCGTCGCCGCGTGCTGGCCGTGGGCCTGATCGGCCCCGGCCGCGTCGGCAGCGCCCTGCTCACTCAACTGCGCACCGCGCAGCCGCGCCTCTCCGGCATGGGACTGGACCTCAAGCTCTGTGGCGTCGCCGCCAGCAAGCGCATGTGGCTCGATAGCGACGACCCGGATCTCAATGCCCGGCACGATGGCGCGCAGACCTGGCGACCGGCCGACTTGCATGCTTTCGCCGAACACGTACGCGGCATGGACGGCCGCCACGCACTGCTGATCGACTGCAGCGCCAACGACCATGTCGCCGCGCACTATGCCGGCTGGCTGGCTTCGGGCGTGCACGTGGTCACGCCGAACAAGCTGGCCGGCAGCGGCCCGCTGGATCGCTGGCAGGCCATCCGCAACGCCTGCCTTTCCGGCTCCCGCTTCCGCTACGAAGCCACCGTGTGTGCGGGCCTGCCGGTCGTACAGACCCTGCGCGATCTGCTCGACACCGGCGACCGGCTGCTCGCCGTCGACGGCATGTTTTCCGGAACCCTGGCCTGGCTGTGCAATCAATACGACGGCAGTCGCCCCTTTTCCGCCCTCGTGCACGAAGCCCACGCGCTGGGCTATACCGAGCCCGATCCGCGTGACGACCTCTCCGGCCGTGACGTTGCCCGCAAGCTGGTGATCCTGGCGCGCGAAGCAGGCTGGCAGCTTTCATTGGAAGATATCGACGTGCAAAGTCTGGTTCCCGCCGCGCTGGCCGACCTGTCGCTGGACGACTTTATGGAGCGCATGAGCGAGCTCGACGCCCCGATGGCCGCGCAATTAGCCAACGCCCGCGCGCATGGCGGCGTATTGAGGCATGTCGCCAGTCTCGATGCGCACGGCAAGGCCAAGGTCTCGCTTTGCGTGCTGCCGGCTGCGCATCCTTTCGCGCATTCGCGCCTGACCGACAATGTCGTGCAGTTCACCACGCAGCGCTATCACGACAATCCCATGCTGGTGCAGGGGCCCGGCGCCGGGCCTGAAGTGACCGCTGCGGGCATCTTTTCCGACCTGTTGCGCATCGCCGACACGCTGGAGTTCAGGCCATGAATGCACAATTGGAGCTCTCTCCAAGGCGCGCAACGTCAGCCATGCAAGCAGCTCAAGCCATTGCCTATGCCAGCGTCGGCAATATCGGCGTCGGTTTCGACATTCTCGGACACAGCCTGGCAGGTGCCGGAGACCGTGCCGAAGTCCGGCGCATCGCCGAGCCGGAGGTGCGCATTACCGCCATCCATGGCGCCGCCCATCCGCTACCGACCGAAGCGCGCGCGAACACCGCCGGCGCGGCCTTGCTCGCCCTGCGCAAGGCGCTCGGCCTGGCGCACGGCTTCGAGCTGGTGCTGCATAAAGGCATCGCTCTGGGTTCGGGCATGGGCGGCTCGGCGTCTTCCTGCGTCGCCGCACTGATCGCCGCCAATGCCCTGCTCGACCGCCCGTTGCCACGCGAAGCGCTGTACGGTTTCGCACTGGAAGGCGAAGCGGTCGCCAGCGGCGGCCGGCACGGCGACAACATCGGCGGCATGCTGCTTGGTGGCCTGGTCCTTGCCACGCGCGACCGGATGGTGCGCATCCCGGTACCGGCCGATTGGTATTGCGCGCTGGTGCATCCGCACGTCGTGCTGGAAACACGCAAGGCACGTGCGGCCTTGGCGGGCGACTACGCACTCTCGGAGTTTGTCGCGCAGAGCGCCAACCTGGCCCTGGTCCTGGCCGGCTGCTATCGCGGCGAGGCGGCCCTGGTGCGCGATGGCCTGAAAGACGTCCTGGTCGAGCCACGGCGCGCGTCACTCGTGCCCCAGTTCACCAAGGTGAAGCAGGCAGCACTCGATCATCACGCCATGGGTGCGAGCATTTCCGGCGCAGGCCCGAGCGTGTTCGGCTGGTACGAAAACCGCGGCGATGCCCAGGCAGCTGCGGTGGCGATGTCTGCCGCTTTTGCTGCGGCGGGTTTGCAAAGTGACTCATTCGTGTCGCCCATCGACGGACCGGCGGCGCATCTTCTGGAGGAAGGTAGGGACGCATGAGCGAACCATTGCTCTTTCACAGCACGCGCGGCGCCGGCTCGGCAACGCTTGAACAGGCGATCAGCGCGGGCCTCGCCCCGGATGGCGGCCTTTACGTACCCGAAGCCTTGCCGCGCTTGAGCATCGACGCATTCGCCGATGCCAGCACGTTGGCCGAAGTCGCGACGGTGCTGCTGCAACCGTTCTTTGCCGGCAGCACGCTGGCGGGCGCGTTGCCGGATATCTGCACGGAATCCTTGAGCTTCGATACGCCGCTGAAGCCGCTCGCGCAACGCACAAACGCCTATGTGCTGGAGCTGTTTCATGGCCCCACCGCGGCGTTCAAGGATGTCGGTGCGCGTTTTCTCGCCGCCTGCCTCGCACGTCAGTTGCGTGGCGACAGTGCGCAACCGCTGCTGACCATTCTGGTCGCCACGTCCGGCGACACCGGTGCCGCAGTCGCTGCCGCGCTGCATCAGCAGCCCGGTATCCAGGTGGTGATCCTCTACCCGGACGGACGCGTCTCGCCGCGTCAGGCTCACCAGCTCGGCTGCTTTGGCGACAACGTACAGGCACTGCGGGTCGACGGCACGTTCGACGACTGCCAACGCATGGCCAAGGCCATGCTCGGCGACGCCGAACTGCAGGCGCAGCGGCCGCTATCGTCCGCCAACAGCATCAGTCTGGGCCGCCTGTTGCCGCAGATGAGCTACTACGCGCAAGCATCGCTGGCTATCTGGCGCACGCACGGGACCGAGGCCAATTTCATCGTTCCGACCGGGAATCTCGGTAATGCGCTGGCCTGTGTGTGGGCGCGCGAGATGGGTTTGCCGATCGGCTCGATTCATTTAGCTTGCAACGCCAACACCACGTTGCCCGACTATTTCGCCGGTGCCGACTATGCCGCCCACCGCACCATCGCCACCCTGGCCAATGCGATGGACGTCGGCGCGCCCAGCAATTTCGAGCGCCTGCGCTGGACGTTCCCATACGACAACGAACTGCGCGGACAGCTGACTGCCTCCAGCGTGAGCGATGCGACGATTCGCGAAACCATCACCCGCCATGCGAAGGCACACGACAACGTGTTCTGCCCGCACACCGCAACGGCGATGCATGTACTGGACAACCTCCCCGACGATGGCCTGCCACGCGTGGTGACGGCAACCGCACACCCGGCCAAGTTCGAAACCGTGCTGGAACCCTTGCTTGGTTTTTCGCCGGATGTACCGGGGCCGCTTGCGGCGATGCTTTACCGGTCGGCGAGCGCTGAGGCGATTGCGGCTGACGAGGGCGCGCTGAAGGAGTGGTTGCTGCGGGAGACGGTGGAGTTGTCGCGGGCTTGAGGGGCAGATCTGCTTGGTAGGCGATGTCTCCGCGAGCCCCGCCTCCCTCACCCCAACCCTCTCCCCTGGCTCCGCCGGGGGAGAGGGCTAGGTTGAGGGAGGCTTTAAGTCCTCATTGAGCACTCACGCCAACATCCCCAAGACCTCCTCAGTACTACGCACCCTCCCCAACCGCGGAAAAATCTTCCCCACCGCAAACGCATGCATATCCGCATCGGAAGAGCTCATCGCGTCCTCCACCAGCACCTGCGAAAAGCCCAGCTCGAACGCCACCCGCGCCGTCGACTCGACGCCGATGTTCGTCGAAACACCCCCCATCACCAGCGTCTGGATGCCGCGACGACGCATCTGCAACTCCAGCTCGGTGCCATAAAATGCACCCCATTGCCGTTTGATGATGTGGATATCCGAGTCGCAGGCATGAAGCTCGGGGGCATAGTCCAGCCAGTTGTCCGGCAGCTTGCGGGGCGGCGATGGCGCGTCGACCGGGGGTTTGAGCGCGTCGGCATGGTCAGGCGAGAAACCGACGCGTACCAGGGCCACCGGCGAGCCCAGTTCACGAAAACGAGCGGCAAGCCGGCCCGCGCGCTCGTACACTTCAGCCGAGGTGTATGGGCCGCCGGCAAACGGGGCGATACCCAACTGCAGGTCGATAAGCACCAGGGCCGTGGTGCGGGGGTCGAGCTTTTCCATCGAAGTCTCCGGGTCCGGCAAAATACGAGAAATGTGAGGATGTCCTCACTTAGGAGTTTATGAGGATGCCCTCACAAAAAACAAGTCCGCCGGCGCGCGCGCCACAGCGCAAACGCGGTCATGAACGGGTGGCGTCCCTGCTTTCGGCGGCTGCCGATACCTTCGTGGAAAAGGGCTACGACGCGGCAACAATGACCGAAATCGCTGCCCGGGCGGGTGCCTCGATCGGCTCGCTGTACCAGTTTTTCCCGACCAAGGAAGCGGTGGCGCAGGCGCTGATGGGCGGCCACGCCGAGGCCTTGTACGCCCGGATCGGCCAACTGACCGCGCGAGCCGCGCAATGGGGCAACGACGAGCTGGCGGGGCAGTTGATCCGCCTGTTCGTGGATTTCCGTCGTCAGCAACCCTCGTTCGTGGTGCTTACCGAGGTGCCTGCCTCGGTGCCCAAGGGAGAGGCACTGACCATACGCATGCGTATTCGCGATGAACTGATCGGACTGCTCAGCGGCCGCTACCCCGGCCTGCCGACCGCGCAGGTCCGGGCCGGCGCGACCGTCGTGCAGTACATGATGAAGGCCGCGGTCGCCCTGCATGCCGAAACCGCATCGACCGCCCGCACGACCGCACAGACGCAGCTTCGCCGCACGCTTTGGTTGTACCTGGACGATCTTGCGAATGCGTGACTGAAAACGTCCAGACATCTGGACGTCCAAACGTCCACGGCATCGCATTTTCCTGGATCGATAGAAAATTTCAAACGAAACTGTTGACATGACTTGTCGGCCACCGTTAGGGTCGACGACATGCCGCAGCGCAACAGCCACCTTCACGTCACCGAAAAGATCCGTCTCCTGACGGTTCCGGGACGCTTGCAGGTCCACGGCAACCTCCTTCTTACCCTCGTACTCGTACTCCTTATTATCAACGGAGGTGCGGGCTGAGGGCGCGTGTCCAGGTAAAGCAGAACTAACCTGAACCACCCGAAGAACCCCGCACCGGCAACGGAGCGGGGTTTTTTGTTGCCCTCGGCGACGCATCCAAAGCGGAGCCAACATGACACCCGATCAGCAAACCAGTACCGACGCCGAAGATCATGTACGCATCTTCGACACGACCCTGCGCGACGGCGAGCAGGCGCCCGGTTTTTCGATGGATCGACGCGCCAAGCTCCGGCTCGCGCACGCGTTGGAGGCGCTTGGCGTGGACATCATCGAAGCCGGCTTCCCGCAGGCTTCGCCGGATGATTTCGCGGCCGTCTCGGAAATCGCCGGCATGCTGCGCAACGCTACCGTCTGCGGCCTGGCGCGTTGCCAGCCCGGCGATATCGAGACCACCGCACGCGCCATCGAGAAAGCGCAGCGCTCGCGCATCCACGTGTTTCTCTCGACCAGCCCGCTGCATCGCGAGCACAAGCTGGGCATGAGCAAACAGCAGGTCATCGATACGGCGGTGCGCTCGATCGAGCTGGCGCGCGGGCTGTGCCATGAGGTGGAGTTTTCCGCCGAAGATGCGCTACGCACCGAGCCGGAATTCCTGGTCGAGGTGTTCAACGCGGCCGTGGCCGCCGGTGCAACGACGTTGAATGCCCCCGATACCGTCGGCTACACCACGCCCGGCGAGATGGGCGAGCTGTTCGCTTATCTGCGACGCCATGTGCAAGGCGCCGACAAGGTGATCTTCTCTTCGCACTGCCACAACGACCTGGGCATGGCGGTGGCCAACAGCCTGGCCGCTGTGAGTGCCGGCGCGCGACAGGTCGAATGCACGATCAACGGCATCGGCGAACGCGCCGGCAATGCGGCGATGGAAGAAATCGTCATGGCCTTGAAGGTGCGTGCGCCGCACTTCGGCGTCGACACCCGCATCGACACGCGCAAGCTGTATCCGACCTCGCGCCTGCTGAGCCTGCTGACCGGCCAGAACGTGCCGCGCAACAAGGCGATCGTCGGCGAGAACGCCTTCGCGCATGAGTCGGGCATTCATCAGCACGGCATGCTCAAGCACCGCGGCACCTACGAAATCATGCATCCGCAGGATGTCGGCATCGCCGAAACCAAGCTGGTGCTAGGCAAGCATTCGGGTCGCCATGCGCTGCGTTCACGTCTGCAGACGATGGGCTACACGCCCGACGACGCGGAGATGGAGAACATCTTTGCCCGCTTCAAGGCGCTGGCCGACAAGAAGCGCGAAGTCCACGACGACGATCTGGAGGCCATCGCGCTTGGTCATGATCCGGAGGCTGTCGGCCCGTGGCATCTGGTGCAGTTGAACAGCAGCTCGCACCTGGGCGGCAGTGCGTCCGCATCGGTAAGACTGTCTCACGAAGACGGCACCGAGATCGGTGAAGCGGCGATCGGCGACGGCCCGGTCGATGCCGTCCTGCGCGCGATCGAACGCGCCACCGGCACACCGTTGGAGCTGACCAACTTCCAGGTACGCGGCGTCAGCGAAGGCGGCGACGCACAAGGCCAGGCGCAACTGACCGCGCGCAACCAGGACCGCGAGTGGCGCGGTCAGGCCATCAGCACGGACATCGTCGAGGCCACCGCACTGGCGGCGCTGGTCATCGTCAATCGCATCGCGCGCCAGGCCCCGACCACGGGGACCCATCCAAAAGTGCAAGGAGCTGTGGCATGAGTACGCCTTTTCTGTGGCATAACGGACAAATTCGTCCCTGGACGGAAGCCACCGTCCACGTCAGTACCCACGCGCTGCATTACGGCTCGTCGGTATTCGAAGGCGAGCGTGTCTACGCCACACCCGATGGCCCTGCGTATTTCCGTTTGCAGGAACATACTCGCCGTCTGTTCGAATCGGCCAAGGTCTATGAGATCGATATCGGCTACAGCGAAGACGAGATCAACGATGCCTGCCTGGAACTGATTCGCGCCAACCGCATGAAGTCGGCCTATGTGCGCCCGATCGTGTTCCGCGGCGCCGGCGGTCTGGGCGTACTGCCCAAGGACGGCGCGCCGGTCGACGTCGCAATCATGGCATTGGACTGGGGCGCGTATCTGGGCGAAGCGGCCGAACGTGGCGCCGATGTGTGCGTGTCTTCGTGGCATCGCCCTTCGCCGAACACCGTGCCGAGCTGGGCCAAGGCTGGCGGCAATTATCTCAACAGCCAGCTGATCTGCCTGGAAGCACGTCGCGGCGGTTATGACGAAGGCATCGCGCTGGGCGCGAACGGTCTGCTGAGCGAAGGTGCCGGCGAGAACGTGTTCGTGGTCAAGCGCGGTCGCATCTACACGCCGCCGGCCAGCGCCGGCATCCTGGCCGGCATCACGCGCGAGTCGGTGATGGAGCTGGCGGCCGATCTGGGCTACCAGGTCGAAGAGCGCGAGATGCCGCGCGAAGCGCTGTACTCCGCCGACGAAATGTTTCTCACCGGCACGGCCGCCGAGATCACGCCGGTGCGCTCGGTCGACCGCAAGCCGGTCGGCAACGGCAAGCCCGGCCCGATCACGCAGGCCCTGCGCGACTGCTTCTTCGGCCTGTTCGACGGCCGCACGCAAGACACGCGCGGCTGGCTCACACCCGTCCACACCACTGCCACCCTGGAAGCCGCATGAGTCCGCGCAATCTGTTCCAGAAACTATGGGACGCGCATGTCGTCGCGCCCGAAACCGCCGATACGCCGGCAATTTTGTATATCGACCTGCATCTGGTGCACGAAGTCACCTCGCCGCAGGCGTTCACCGAACTGCGCGAACGTGGCCTGTCGTTGCGCCGTCCCGATCGCATGCTGGCAACACTGGATCACTCCACGCCAACGCTGGCAGCGGGCGCCGATGGCGAGCGTCCCTATGCAAATGCCGAAGCGAAGGCGCAGGTCGCGCAGCTTGAAGCAAACTGCCGCGAGTTCGGCGTCGAGCTGCACGGCTGGGATAGCGAAGATCGCGGTATCGTCCATGTGATCGGGCCGGAGCTTGGCGCCACCCAGCCCGGCATGACGATCGTCTGCGGTGACAGCCACACCTCCACGCACGGTGCCTTCGGCGCGTTGGCCTTCGGTATCGGTACGACCGAGGTTGGCCACGTGATGGCCACGCAATGCCTGTTGCAGCGCAAGGCCAAGACACTGGCGATTCATGTCGACGGCAACCTGCCGCACGGCGTCGGCGCCAAGGATCTGATCCTGCACATCATCGGCGAGATCGGCGTCGATGGGGGCACCGGGCATGTCATCGAATACCGCGGCGGCGCGATCGAGGCGCTGTCGATGGAAGAGCGCATGACGGTGTGCAACATGTCGATCGAGGCCGGTGCCCGCGCCGGCCTGATCGCGCCGGACGAAACCACCTTCGCCTGGCTGAAAGGCCGTCCACGCGCGCCGCAGGGCGCAGCCTGGGATGCGGCTGTCGCGCAATGGCGCGCGTTGCGCACCGACGATGGCGCCAGCTACGACCGCGAAGTGCATATCGATGCGAGCAAGGTGCGGCCCACTGTCACGTTCGGCACGCATCCGGGCATGGCGATCGCGATGGATGCCCCGGTTCCCGCCGCGCGCAACGCACAAGAGAAACGCGCGCTCGACTACATGCAGAGCAAACCCGGCCAACCGATGCGCGGCACGCCGGTCGACGTGGTCTTTGTCGGCAGCTGCACCAACTCGCGCCTGTCGGACCTGCGTGAAGCGGCCCAGGTGCTGCGCGGCCGCCGCGTCGCCGATGGCGTGCGCATGCTGGTCGTGCCGGGTTCCGAAGCAGTACGCCGCGATGCCGAACGCGAAGGCCTGCATCAGGTCTTTACCGAAGCCGGTGCCGAATGGCGCATCCCGGGTTGCTCGATGTGCATCGCGATGAATGGCGATCTGGCCCAACCGGGCCAACTGGTCGTCAGCACGTCCAACCGCAATTTCGAAGGTCGCCAGGGCAAAGGGGCTCGCACTGTGCTGGCCAGTCCCGCGACCGCTGCCGCGTCGGCATTGGCAGGTGTCATCGCCGATCCGCGCGAATATCTGACCGAGGTGGCCGCATGAAACCCGTGACCCGCATCCACTCGCGCACCGCCGTCCTGCCCGATGAAAACATCGATACCGATCGCATCATTCCCGCGCGCTTTCTGACCACCACCGAACGCGCAGGCCTGGGCAAGCTGTGTTTCAACGATTGGCGCTACCAGGCCGATGGCAGCGATAACCCTGCGTTCCCGCTGAATCGCCCCGAAGCCAAGGGCTGCTCGATCATCGTCGCCGGACGCAACTTCGGCTGCGGCTCCTCGCGCGAGCACGCGCCTTGGGCCCTGCTCGACTACGGCATCAACGCGGTGATCTGCAGCGAGATCGCGGACATCTTCCGCAACAACGCGCTGAAGAACGGCTTGCTCGCCATCGTCATCGACGAGGCCGAACATCGCTGGCTGCTGGAGCACCCGGGCGTCGAATTGATTATCGACGTGCGCGAGCAATACATCGCGCTGCCCGACGGTGGCCGCATCGGCTTTCAGCTCGAACCCTTCGCCCGTCATTGCCTGCTCAACGGTGTCGACCAGCTCGGCTACCTGCTGCAGAACCACGACGCCATCACCCGTTACGAACACACCACGCAAGCCCGCCAGGAGGCTGCATGAAAGCGCATATCGTTACCCTGCCCGGCGACGGCGTCGGTCCCGAAGTCACCGCGGCCGCGGTTGCCGTGCTGCATGCGGTCGCCGAGCACTTCGGCCATGAATTCACCTTCGAAGAGCATGCGATCGGCGGCTGCGCCATCGACGCGCACGGCGAACCGTTGCCGAAAGCCTCGTTGGAAGCCTGCAAGAAGGCCGACGCGGTTCTGCTCGGCGCCGTCGGCGGCCCCAAGTGGTCCGATCCGAATGCGCCGGTTCGGCCCGAGCAAGGCTTGTTGGCACTGCGCGCGGCACTGGGCGTCTACGCCAACCTGCGTCCGCTGCAGGTGCATCCGGCCCTGGCCAGGCTGTCGCCGCTGAAAGAAGAAAAGCTCAAGCATGTCGACGTGCTGTTCGTCCGCGAACTCACCGGCGGTGCCTATTTCGGCGCGAAGACGCGTACCGCCGACACGGCCACAGACGAGTGCAAGTACACCGTCGCCGAAATCGAGCGCGTCACGCGCCGCGCGTTCGATCTGGCTCGCCAGCGCCGCCGCCACGTTACCTCGGTGGACAAGGCCAACGTACTGGAAACCTCGCGCTTGTGGCGCAGCACCGTGCAGCGCATCGCGGCCGAGTATCCGGACGTGAAGCTGGAACACCAGCTGGTCGATTCGATGGCCATGCTGTTGCTGACCCAGCCCGGCCGCTACGACGTCGTCGTCACCGAAAACCTGTTCGGCGACATCCTGACCGACGAAGCGGCGGCACTGGCCGGTTCGCTGGGCCTGCTGCCTTCGGCATCGCTGGGCGATGGATTCAACGGCCTGTACGAGCCGATCCACGGTTCCGCACCGGATATCGCGGGCCAGAATGTCGCCAACCCCACCGGCGCCATTCTGTCTGTCGCCTTGTTGCTGCGCCACTCGCTGGAGCTGGAAGAGGAAGCCAATGCGGTGGAAGCGGCGATCGACGAAGTACTGCGCGATGGCCCGCATACCCGCGATATCGGCGGCACCGCCGGTACCGCTGAAGTGCAGGCAGCGGTGCTGACCGCCCTGGAAGAACACGCAAGCAATTCGGCGGCGTTCTTCTCCGGCGCGCGAGCCTGCGGCTAATGGTTCTCTCCTTGCTGCTGTTACGCGTGCGGGCCGGAACGGCATGTCTCTCTCGCCCCGAGGACATGTCGTCCCCCCTCACCCCTTCGACGCGTACGCGTAGCAGCGGCAACTTTTTTTCCTTCGACGGAATCTTTCATGCGCAGTGATCTCATCAAGACCGGCCCCGACCGCGCGCCCGCACGCGCGATGTTGCGCGCCACCGGGCTGGACGACGAAGCCATCGCCAAGCCGCTGGTGGCGATCGTGCATACCTGGTCCAACGTCAGCCCTTGCAACCTCAACCTGCGCGAACTGGCCGAGCATGCCGCTGCCGGTGTACGCGCGGCCGGCGGCACGCCCATCGAGTTCAATACGATCGCGGTGACTGACGGCATCGCCATGGGCACGCTGGGTATGCGTGCCTCGCTGATCAGCCGCGAGGTGATCACCGATTCGATCGAGCTGGCTGTCGACGGCCACTGTCTCGACGCGATGGTGGTGCTGTGTGGTTGCGACAAGACCATTCCCGCCGCGGCCATGGCGCTGGCACGTCTGAATATCCCCGGTGTCGCGCTTTACGGCGGCACCATCGCGCATGGCACCCACGACAATCATCCGATCACCATCCAGCAGGTATTCGAAGCGGTCGGCGCACATGGCGCCGGCAAGATCGACGATGCCGAACTGACCTCGGTCGAACGCGATGCCTGCCCGGGCGCCGGCGCCTGCGGTGGCCAGTTCACCGCCAATACCATGGCGATGGTGCTGACCACGCTGGGCCTGTCGCCGATGGGCTTCAACGATATCCCCGCGACGCACCCGGCCAAGGCCCAGGCCGCCTTTCGCAGCGGCGAGCTGGCGATGGAATGCCTGCGCGAGCAGCGCACCCCGCGCGAACTGATCACTGTCACGGCGATGCGCAACGCCGCACGCATGGTTGCGGCGACGGCGGGTTCGACCAACGCCGTGCTGCATCTGCTGGCGATCGCACGCGAAGCCGGTGTGCCGTGGACACTGGAAGATTTCGAGCCCGCATCCAGGGACACCCCGGTCATTGCCGATCTGCTGCCCGGCGGTCGCTACACCGCGGTGGAACTGTTCGGTGCCGGTGGCAGCGCGCGCGTAGCCCAAGAACTGATTGCAGCGGGCATGCTCGACGATGCGCCCACCGTGACCGGGCGCAGCCTGTTCGACGAGGCCAGCGCCGCGCCCCGCGCCGAGGCACAGGACGTCGTGCACCCGACCACGCAGCCGCTGAAACCGCGCGGCGGCTATTCGATCCTCTACGGCAATCTCGCACCTGAGGGCTGCATTCTCAAACTCGCCGGCAAGGGCGCGGGTCACTTCGACGGCCGTGCCCGCGTGTTCGAAAGCGAAGAACAAGCCTTCGCCGCGGTGCAGTCCGGCAACATCGTCAAGGGCGATGTAATCGTGATCCGCAACGAAGGACCTGCCGGTGGCCCCGGTATGCGCGAGATGCTCGGCGTCACTGCCGCCTTGATCGGACGCGGTCTGGGCGACGATGTCGCGCTGATCACCGACGGCCGCTTCTCCGGCGCGACGCACGGCTACATGGTCGGCCATATCGCGCCGGAAGCCGTTCGTGGCGGCCCGATTGCCTTGCTGCAGGAAGGCGACCGCATCCGTATCGATGCCGGCACGCGCGAGATCTCGACCGATGCCGACCTGGCCGAACGCCGCAAGCATTGGCGTGCACCCGCACCCAAGGTCACGCGCGGCGCACTCGCCAAGTACGCGCGTCTGGTCAGTTCCGCTTCCGATGGCGCGGTCACGCGCGCTTTCGACAACGACACCAACGATTCCAACGCTGCTTCGACTGCCACCCACACCACCACTTCCAACCCTGCCCTGACTGGAGCTATCGCATGAGCCAACCCGCCGCTACTACCGACCAACTTGCCAATGCCCGCATCGCTGTCCTGGGCTATGGCAGCCAGGGCCGCGCGCATGCGCTGAACCTGCGCGACTCCGGCCTCGACGTCGTCGTCGGCCTGCGCAAGGGAGGCCCGTCCTGGGAGCGCGCGCGCGCCGAAGGCTTCAACGTGGCCGAGCCCGGCGATGCCGTGCGCGATGCCGACCTGGTTGCAGTGCTGACGCCAGACATGACTCAGCCGGCGATCTATCGCGATGCCATCGCACCGAACATCAAGGCCGGCGCGGCGCTGCTGTTCGCGCACGGCTTCAACGTGCATTTCAAGCAGATCGATCCGCGCAAGGACATCGACGTCGTGCTGGTGGCGCCGAAAGGCCCGGGCGCACTGGTGCGCCGCGAGTACGAGATCGGCCGCGGCGTGCCCTGCCTGTTCGCCGTCGAGCAGGACGCCACCGGCCAAGCCGAAGCCAAGGCCAAGGCGTATGCCGCCGGCATCGGTGGCGGCCGCGCGCTGCTGATCGAAACCGACTTCAAGGAAGAGACCGAGACCGATCTGTTCGGTGAGCAGGCCGTGCTGTGCGGTGGCGCCAGCGAGCTGGTGATCAAGGGTTTCGAGACGCTGGTCGAAGCGGGCTACAAGCCGGAGATCGCGTATTACGAAGTGATGCACGAGCTGAAGCTGATCGTCGACCTGTTCTACGAAGGCGGCCTGAAGCGCATGCTCGAATTCGTCTCCGAAACCGCGCAGTACGGCGACTACGTCAGCGGCCCGCGCGTGGTCGATGAGGAAACCAAGCAGCGCATGAAGGCCGTGCTGACCGATATCCAGGACGGCACCTTTGCGCGCAACTGGATCGCCGAATACCAGGCCGGCCTGCCCAACTACAAGCGACTGAAGCAGGCAGATCTGGATCACCCGATCGAGCAGGTCGGCGCCAAGCTGCGTGCGCGCATGCCCTGGTTGAATGCGGGTGCGGCGCAGCCGGCGGCGGCCGAGCCGCTGAAGAAAGCAGGCTGAGAGCAAGAAGTGAGTGAAGAGGAGTGAGTGGCGAGAGAAAGCCACTCGCTCCCCCGAACTCACTCCTCACTCCTTACTTCTCACTCCTATTCCAAGGACACGCGTTTATCCATGAAGGCCCCACTGCACATCACGCCAACGGAACCCACGCAAAGCGAGCACCCGCTCGCCGGGCAAACCATGAGCGGCGCCGAAGTAGTGGTCCAGGTACTGGCCGACGAAGGCGTGCATGTTCTGTTTGGTTATTCCGGCGGCGCCATCCTGCCGGTCTATGACGCTGTGTTCCGCTATAACGCCACGCATATCGGACCTGATGGCGGCGAACCGATGCCATTGATCGTGCCGGCGAACGAACAAGGTGCCGGCTTTATGGCCGCCGGTTACGCGCGCGCGTCCGGCAAGGTCGGCGTGGCGATCGTCACGTCCGGTCCGGGCGCCACCAATATGGTGACGCCGGTACGCGATTCGATGGCCGACTCGATCCCGATGGTGGTGATCAGCGGCCAGGTGCCAACGACGGCGATCGGCAGCGATGCCTTTCAAGAGGCACCGATCAGCAACATCATGAGTTCGTGCGCTAAACACGTATTTCTGCTGACCGACCCGGCACAACTGGAAGTCACGCTGCGTACGGCATTCGAGATCGCACGCAGCGGGCGACCCGGCCCAGTGGTGGTCGATATCCCGAAGGACGTACAAAACGCGCCGCTGACCTTTGCAGGCCACGGGGTCTTGCCCATTCCCGGTTACCGGGCGCGCCTGCGTGCCATCGACGAAGCGTATCTGAGCGATGAGGCATGCGCGGCATTCTTCCAGGCGCTGTCCACCGCCAAACGCCCATTGATCTATGCCGGCGGCGGCGTGATCGCTTCCGGTGCGGCCGATGCACTGAAGCGTTTCGTCGATACGTTCGGCTTTCCCGTCACCACCACCTTGATGGCGTTGGGTGCTTACGACACCACCGAGCCGTTGGCCCTGCACATGCTGGGCATGCACGGCACCGCGTATGCCAACTATGCGGTGGAGGACTGTGATTTTCTTTTTGCGCTCGGCGCGCGCTTTGACGATCGCGTCGCCGGTGTCCCCGACCAGTTTGCGCCACGTGCACGCACGGTGGCACAGATCGATATCGACCCGGCCGAAATCGGCAAGGTCAAGGCCGTCGACTGGCGGCATATCGGCGACCTGCGCAGCTCGCTGCATCGGCTCTGCGACTACGGCCAAACACATGGCCTGCATCGTGACAGCGCGACACGTTATGCGCCCTGGCACGCGCACATTGCCGAGCTGAAGCAGATCCATGCCCTGGGCTATGACCGCGACAGCTCCCTCGTGCAACCCTATGCGGTGATCGAGGAGATCAACCGCCATACGCAGGGCCGCGCCATCATCAGTACCGGCGTCGGCCAGCACCAGATGTGGTCGGCGCAGTACTTCGATTTCCGTGAGCCGCGTCACTGGCTCAGCTCCGGCTCGATGGGCACGATGGGTTTTGGCCTTCCCGCCGCCATCGGCGCGCAGTTCGCGCGGCGCGACAGCATCGTGATCGATATCGACGGCGATGCCAGCATCCGCATGAATCTCGGCGAGCTGGAAACCGTGACCACCTACGGACTGCCGGTCAAGATTGTCGTGCTGAACAACTTTGGCGACGGCATGGTGCGGCAATGGCAGAAGCTGTTTTTCAAGGGTCGCTTTGCCTCGTCGGACAAGAGCCTGCATCGCAAGGACTTCATCAAGGCGGCGCAAGCCGATGGCTTCGAATGGGCCAAACGACTGGAGCGTCCCGAAGAGGTCGCCGACATGGTCGCCGAGTTCATCGCCTTCCCCGGGCCAGCTTTCCTGGAGGTGCTGATCGATCCGGATGCCGGCGTGTATCCGATGGTCGGCCCTGGTGCCAGCTACGCGCAGATGATTACCGGCGACTTTATCGCTGCGCGCGACAGTGCAGCCGCGCACGCCTCCACGACCGACATGTTCTGAGGCGACCATGAAACATACACTTTCCATTTTGCTGCAGAACGAAGCCGGCGCCCTGGTTCGCGTCGCCGGACTGTTTGCCGCGCGCAACTGCAATATCGATTCGCTGACGGTAGCGATCACCCAGGACCCCGGTGTGTCCCAGCTGACACTGGTCATGCATGGCGCGGAAGGTACCGTGCAGCAGATCATCGAGCAGACGCGCAAGCTGGTCGATGTCATCGAGGTCAGCCGCCCGGTATCCCTGCTGCACTCATGAGCGCACTTGCCGACGACACGGTCGATCTCGCCGATACGCAGCATGACTTGTTGCGTCGCGTGTTGTCGGCTCAGGTCTACGACGTAGCGCGTGAGACGGCGCTGGAACAGGCGCCGCTGCTGTCGGCGCGCCTGGGCCAGCACATTCTGCTCAAACGCGAAGACCAGCAGCCGGTGTTCTCGTTCAAGCTGCGCGGCGCCTACAACAAGATGGCTACGCTGGACGATGCTCAACGGGCACGCGGCGTCATTGCGGCCTCCGCGGGGAATCACGCGCAGGGCGTCGCCCTGGCTGCAGCGAGGCTCGGTGTACGCGCGACCATCGTGATGCCGGTGACGGCGCCGCAGGTAAAAGTCGACGCGGTGCGACGCTTCGGTGGGTCATCGGTCACTGTCGTGCTGGCCGGCGATTCCTATAGCGACGCCCAGGCGCACGCGGCGTTACTGCAGACCCAGCATGATTTCACCCTGGTCCATCCGTTCGACGACCTGGACGTGATTGCCGGCCAGGGCACGATCGGCATGGAGATACTGCGGCAACACCCCAAGGCTCTGCACGCGATCTTCGTACCGATCGGCGGCGGCGGTCTGATTGCCGGCATCGCAGCCTATGTAAAAGCACTGCGCCCGGAGATACGCATCATCGGCGTGCAGGCCAACGATGCCGATGCCATGGCGCGCTCGCTGGAGGCGGGAAAACGCATCGCGCTGGATGAAGTCGGACTGTTCGCCGACGGTACCGCCGTAAAGCAGCCCGGCGAACGGACCTACGCCTTGTGCAGCAAGTATGTCGATGAGGTCCTGCGCGTGGACACGGATGCGATATGTGCGGCGATTCGCGATATTTTCCACGAAACGCGTAGCGTTCCCGAACCGTCCGGTGCCCTGGCGCTGGCAGGGCTCAAGCAATATGTCGCACGTACGCAGGTGCGCAACGAAACCCTGGCCGCGATCGTTTCCGGCGCCAATCTCAATTTCGACCGCCTGCGTTTCGTTGCCGAGCGCGCGGAGGTCGGTGAACGCCATGAGGCCATTTTTGCCGTCACCATTCCCGAGGAGCGCGGCAGCTTTCGCCGCTTCTGCGCAACGCTTGGCGATCGCAACATCACCGAGTTCAACTACCGCATCGGTAATGCCACCGATGCGCATATCTTCGTCGGCATCCAGACGCGCAACCATGCGGAGAACACCACGCTGCTGCAAGCGTTCAAGGCCGAAGGCTTCGCCGCCCTCGATCTGACCGACGACGAACTGGCCAAGCTGCACCTGCGCCATATGGTCGGCGGTCGTTCCGCGCTGGCCCACGACGAACAGCTCTACCGCTTCGATTTTCCCGAACGTCCCGGTGCACTCACCCGCTTTCTCGATCATATGCATCCGGACTGGAATATCAGCCTGTTTCATTACCGCAACCACGGTGCCGATTACGGCCGCATCCTGGTGGGTATCCAGGTGCCGACGGAGGAGCGCGGGGTGTTTACCCAGTTCCTTTCCAGGCTCGGCTATCCGTACAAGAACGAAACCGCCAATCCGGCTTACCGTCTACTGCTAAAGGATTGAATATCCCTGGCCACTGGCACCCCGCAAAAAACTGCGGTCCAGGGTTGGGCTACCGGGAGCCCTGGAAGGCCCGAACAACGCCATTAACCTGATTCTGGTAGCCATTTTCCGGTTCAAGGGCGATCCGCCACCATGGCGCCGGATCGGTAGATAGCCGCTCGGGCCGGTTATTTGCGGAACGGGGTCTTGCCTATGGCCGCTCATTCCATGGCATTATCCGGGCGTCGAATGTAGACGTGCCCGTAGCTTGATCGGCACGCGCCAGGGGAAATCTGATGGCTCATCGAGCGGACGCCTGGCGCCGCCCCATCGGATTTATGTGCGATCAGGGTGGATAGCGTCATGGAACGAGATGCCAACAACGATGGGATGCGAACCGACGATACCGACCCCCGGTCGGCGTCGCGCTTTATTACAACGTTTTCCGTCGGCGTCTTGCATCGCCGCGCCCCCCCCTTTTGTTCTTCCATGTCTGCCCGCCGCTGCACACGGCTGGCAGCGCCCGTTTCGTTCTTTCATACAGTGTCGTAAAGGAGTACCCATGAAGAAGCTTGTCCTGCTCGTGTCTGTTACCGCTGTATTGCTTGCCGGCTGCGGCAATACCAAGCGCACGACGCTTGCCAGCCAGATATCGACGCTGGTAGACCAGACCACCAGTTCGCAGACCGAAGCGGATGCCTTCCTGCGCCTGGAGTCGTACGGCGAAAACGGCGTGCCTTATCTGGTCAGCCACCTGGGCGACATGCGTCCGCTCGGCGACAAGAACATGACGCTGAAGAACATCGTGATCGTCGACTCGAAGAAAACCGAGCAGGGTCAGCGCATGTACTCGCCCGAAGTGGTGCATGACGCACTCGCCGCGCTGCTGAACCAGATCACCGGCAAGAGTTTCGAGTTCGTCTACAACGGCTCCGATCCGGCCACGCGCGCCACCAACCGCAAGGAATGGCAGGACTGGTGCGTGAAGACGTATCCGGACAAGAAGTCGATCTGCAAGAAGGGCTGATCGGCGTTTGTGGGGGCGGGCTTCAGTCGCGTCACGGCTGGTCGCGGCTGAAGCCGCTCCTACAAGATAGCGGGGCCTTCCTCAGTTTGTTGGAGCGACTTCAGTCGCGACCGCCCTCCCCACGCTGCTAATGTGTTGGACTCCTGCCTGCCGTCAGGTCCAGCATGTCGAACACACCACGCGAACTGTTGAAGGCCGAAGCCATCGCCGCGATGGAAGCGCAAGTCCGGCCGCACACGCTCAACCCCAACGCCGTCCGCCTGCGAAAGTCGCTCGGAGACCTCACCGGCCTGACCCAGCTGGGCGCGCATCTGATTACGCTGATGCCCGGGCACGAGTCGAGCGAATATCACCGCCACCTTTACGAAGAAGAATTCGTCTACGTGCTCTCGGGCGTCGGCGAAGCGCTTATCGACGAGCAGATCCATGCCGTCGGTCCCGGTGATTTCCTGGGCTTTCCGCGTGGCGGCGTCGCGCATGTCCTGAAGAACACCGGCTCGGAACCCCTGACCATGCTGGTGGCCGGGCAACGCCTGGAACAGGATATCTGCGATTACCCGCACGTGAAAAAGCGCCTTTATATCTATGGCGATCGCGGTGACATCGTGGATTTCGAACATATCCGGTCCGACGACTGATCTGGGATACCGCCGATCGGTCACACCTCGCCAGAGCATCCCAGGCTAAAATCCGTTCCATGGCTCCGACTCCACGCAAGCGCCCAAGACGTACCCCGGCCCCTGCTAACGCACCACGTGCGCGGGTTGGAACGCCACCGGCGAAGAAAACGGCCGTACGCCCGGCCGATAGCTCCACGCGCGCCACGCGCGTGCTGGACTGGCTGCTGCAGAAGTTGCCGCCGCGGGTGCGCGAGAAGGCGTTGGACTATCTGGTGCTTACGCGCATGGATCGGCCGATCGGCGCGCTATTGCTGCTGTGGCCGACCTGGTGGGCGCTATGGCTGGCGGCGGGCGATTTCCCGCCGGTCAAATTGCTGGTGATCTTTACCTTGGGCGTGTTCGCGATGCGCGCGGCCGGCTGCGCGATCAACGATTTTGCCGACCGCAAGCTCGATCCCCAGGTGGCACGCACGGCGGGCAGGCCGATCGCCAGCGGGCGCGTGACGCCGCGCGAAGCGCTGATCGTCTTTGCCGCGCTGCTGGTGTTCGCGTTCGTGCTGGTGCTGTTCACCAACAAGTTCACGATACTGCTGTCGTTCGGCGGTGCCGCGTTGGCGGCGATCTATCCCTTCACCAAGCGCTATACGAATCTCCCGCAGGTGGTGCTGGGCGCCGCGTTCGGCTGGTCCATTCCGATGGCCTTCGCGGCTGTTTCAAACACCGTGCCGCCGCTGGGGTGGCTGTTGTTTATCGCCAACATCCTGTGGTCGGTGATCTACGACACCCAGTACGCCATGGTCGATCGCGACGAGGACATCAAGGCGGGGGCGAAGTCCACCGCAATCCTTTTCGGCGACGCGGATCTGCCCATTCTGGGCATCCTGATGGGAACATTCGCGCTAGCCATGCTGTTTGTCGGCCAACGCGCGAACCTCGGCTGGCTGTACTGGCTGGCGCTGGTCGCCGCACTCGGTCTGTTCGCCTGGCAGCTCTGGTCGATTCGTACGCGCGATCGCCAGGCCTGCCTGACGGCCTTTCGCAACAACAACTGGCTGGGCATGGTGCTATGGATCGGCATCGTACTGGCGCTCGCATTTCGCTGATCACGATAGCGTCAACCCACGCTTAACATCCGGATCGGGAACATCGGCGATAACTGGGCCGGCGAATCGCCGCGCCGACTCGCGCCTTTCACCCCGGGAACCGCATGCTGCCTCGTCTTGTATCCACCGCTCTGCTCGCCCTGTGCCTTGCGGCGACAGCTTCGCGGGCGGCGGATGTGAGCCTGCTCAATGTGTCTTATGACCCGACGCGTGAACTGTATCGGGACATCAATGAAGCGTTTGCCGCGCAGTGGAAGCAACAACATGGCGACGATGTATCGATTCACATGTCCCATGGCGGTTCGGGCAAGCAGGCCCGTTCCGTCTCCGAAGGCTTGCGCGCGGACGTGGTGACGTTGGCGCTCGCCTACGATATCGATGCCATCGCGGCACGCGGCTGGCTGGCCAGAAACTGGCAGCAGCGTCTGCCCGACCACGCCACCCCGTACACCTCGACAATTGTTTTCATGGTGCGCAAAGGCAATCCGAAGCGCATCCACGACTGGGATGATCTGGTCAAACCCGGCGTGCAGGTGATCACGCCCAATCCGAAGACCTCAGGCGGCGCGCGCTGGAACTTCCTGGCGGCATGGGGCTATGCACTGAAGAAGTACCACGGCAACGAAGACGAGACGCGCGCTTTTGTGCGTACGCTGTACAAGCACGTACCCGTGCTGGATGCCGGTGCGCGCGGCGCAACCAGCACATTTGCCCAACGCGGCATCGGCGATGTACTGCTGGCGTGGGAGAACGAAGCCATGCTCGCGAAACAACGCCTGGGCGAGAACGACTTCGAAATCATCCGACCGTCGATCAGCATCCTGGCCGAACCACCGGTGGCGATCGTGGACAAGAACGTCGAACGCCATGGCACGCGTGCGCTGGCACAGGCCTACCTGCAGTTCCTGTATTCACCGCAAGGGCAATTACTCGCGGCGAAAAACTATTATCGCCCGCGTTCGATGAGTGCCGCTGGCGCATATGCCGCGCAGTTTCCGCCGATCGTCACCTTCACGCTGAGCGAGATGTTCGGCACCTGGCAGCAGGCGCAGGACAAATTCTTTCGCGATGGTGGCGTGTTCGATCATTTCGGCGCGAACGGAGGCTTTTGATGAAGCGCCGCCTGCTGCCGGGATTCGGTCTGAGCCTCGGCTACACCATCGTTTATCTGAGCCTGATCGTATTGCTGCCACTGGCGGCGCTGATCGCCAAGGCGTCGGGTATCGGCTGGGATGATTTGACCCACCTGCTCGGCTCCGGCCGCACGCTTGCCGCGCTGAAGCTCAGCTTTGGCGGCGCCTTGGTCGCCGCATTGATCAATGCCGCCATCGGCTTGCTAGTGGCATGGGTGCTGGTGCGTTATCGCTTTCCCGGCCGACGCCTGCTCGATGCCTTGATCGACCTGCCGTTCGCCCTGCCCACCGCGGTGGCAGGCATCGCCCTGACCGCGATCTATGCGCCCAACGGCTGGCTCGGCCGCTGGCTGGAGCCGCTGGGCATCCATGTCGCCTATACGCCGCTTGGCGTGCTGGTGGCGATGATCTTTGTCGGCTTTCCTTTCGTGGTGCGCACCTTGCAGCCGGTACTCGAAGCGCTGGAGAACGATGTCGAAGAGGCTGCCATGAGCCTGGGCGCCACGCGTGCGCAGACCTTCTTCCGGGTGATCCTGCCGATGCTGGTACCGGCGCTGCTCACCGGTTTTGCCCTGGCACTTGCTAGAGCTGTCGGCGAATACGGTTCGGTCATCTTCATCGCCGGCAATATCCCGAAGCGCTCGGAGATCGCGCCGCTGCTGATCGTGCAGAAGCTCGAACAGTTCGACTACGCCGGCGCCGCCGCGCTTAGCGTCGTCATGCTCGCGTTCTCCCTGCTGCTGCTGATTGCCGTCTCGCGGTTGCAGCGCTGGAGCCAACGCTGGACGGAGATCCGCCGATGAAGCCGACCACCCGCCCCACGGCGTGGCCGCGCAAACTCGCGCATGCCGGTCTGATCGGCGTGGCGCTGATTTTCCTGATCGTGTTTCTGTTGCTGCCGTTGGCCACGGTCTTCTACGAAGCCCTGCAACAAGGGTTCAAGGCCTATTTTCATGGCATGGCGCAGCCCGAAGCCCTGGACTCGATGCGGCTCACCTTACTGGTGGCAGCCATTGCCGTGCCGTTGAACCTCGTGTTCGGCGTTGCCGCGGCCTGGGCGATGGCGCGCTTCGACTTTCCCGGCAAATCCATTCTCGGCGCTTTTATTGACCTGCCATTCTCCGTATCACCGGTGATCTCCGGCCTGCTCTATGTCTTGCTGTTCGGTGCGCATGGCTGGTTCGGGCCGTGGCTGGACAAGCACAATATCGACATCATCTTCGCCGTTCCCGGCCTGGTGCTGGCCACAGTATTCGTCACCCTGCCTTTCGTCGCACGGGAACTGATCCCGCTGATGCAGGCCCAGGGCACCGAAGAGGAAGAAGCCGCGCGCGTGCTCGGCGCCAATGGCTGGCAGATGTTTTTCCGCGTGACGCTGCCCAATATCCGCTGGGCGTTGCTGTACGGCGTGCTGTTGTGCAATGCGCGCGCGATGGGCGAGTTCGGTGCGGTCTCGGTGGTCTCCGGGCATATCCTCGGGTTGACCACCACGATGCCGCTGGAGGTCGAGGTGCTCTATAACGAATACGACTATGTCGGTGCGTTTGCCGTCGCTTCGCTGCTGGCGATGCTGGCCTTGCTGACCCTGACGTTGAAGACCGTGCTCGAATGGCGCTACGGCGACCAGATCGCCTCGCATAACGCCGCCAGGCACTGAGAAAATCGATGACGCTGAAACTTTCCCATCTCAGTCGCCGCTTTGCCGGATCGGCCGCGCTCGACAACGTCAGCCTGGATATCGCGCAAGGCGAGTTCCTTGCGTTGCTTGGCCCCTCCGGTTCGGGCAAGACCACGTTGTTGCGTATCCTGGCCGGGCTGGACTATCCGGAAAGCGGCAGCGTCACGCAGGACGAGCGCGATCTGCTGAAGGTAACGGCGCGCCAACGCAACGTCGGCCTGGTGTTTCAGCACTACGCCTTGTTTCGGCATATGACGGTCGCGGAGAACGTCGCATTTGGCTTGCGCGTCCGCCCCATGCGTTCCCGGCCATCGCGTAGCGAGATCGACGAGCGCGTGGAGAAACTGCTCAAGCGTGTGCATCTGGAAGGCTTCGGCAAACGCTATCCCGCGCAACTTTCCGGCGGCCAGCGCCAGCGCGTTGCACTGGCACGCGCATTGGCCGTGGAACCGAACCTGCTGTTGCTCGACGAACCATTCGGCGCGCTCGATGCGCAGGTGCGTATTTCATTGCGCCGCTGGTTGCGTCACCTGCATGAAGAGCTCCAGCTCACCACGGTCTTCGTCACCCACGACCAAGAAGAAGCGCTCGAACTTGCCGACCGTGTCGCGGTGATGAATAACGGCCACATCGAGCAGGTCGATACGCCCGACATGATCTATCAGCAACCGGCCACGCCGTTTGTGTGCGAGTTTATCGGCAAGGTCAACAAGCTGCCGGTGGAGCGGCGTGGCACGCAGTTAGTCTGCAGCGCCATGGAGCTATGCGAAGACCCATGGGAAGGGCGCTATGAACGTGCTGTGGCGTATGTTCGACCGGAGCACCTCACGCTTTCCATCCGCGGCGATGGTAACGCGTGGCAGGCGCGTCTGCAGCACATCTACCCGGCCGGGAGCGTGACGCATTTGGAACTGGGCCTGCGCGACCCCGTCCACGAGCTCGAAGCCGATGTCGCCAGCGACAACCTGGGACGCCTGGACTTGCAGCATGGCTGCGACCTGCTCGTTCGCCCAAAGGTGTGCACACTGTTCCCGCTGGATGTCGAAGGCCATGCACATGCAGGCGAACGCATCATGCTGCGCTGGAACGACGCGAGCATCCAATAAGGCAGCAGCAAGTGTCCAGATGTGAGTCATAAGTTAGAACGCACGTCGCTCTCTCTCACTCCTCACTCCTCTTCACTCACTCCAGATCGATGCACTTGCTGCAAAGCTCATATGCACGACACGCATTGAAAAATATGACGACTTCGTTTAAGGATTTGGACGTCCAAACGAAATGAACAAGCGTTGTCATGGCAACGTCGACTTAACTGTAATAGCTTGCGCCTACTATTTGCGACCTCGGAGCTCGCGTCAGCCAAGGGGGGGCGGCGAGCAACAGCAGATTGCATGGCAGATATTGCCCTTTTCACCGATCGCCTTGATGGCGTGATCGGCGTGGGCGTGTGCGCGGCTCCGTGAATCCCCACCCATTCCCGGAGTTACCGCCTTGCGTACCACCTCACTTTCCCGGGCCATTGGCCTTGCCATCCTGGCAGGCACGATGGCCAGCGCGACCTTTCACGTTTCCGCGCAACAAGCTCCCGATGCGAGCGCCGCAACCACGAGCGACAAAAGCACCAAGGACGCGAAAAACCTCGACAGCATCGTCGTAACCGCCCGCTCCGGTGTTGAGACACGCACGAAAGCACAAACCAGTTATTCGATTACCACGATCGATGAAGACCGGTTGCGCATGCAAGCCCCCACATCAGTGACCGAAGCGATGAAATCGGTCCCCGGCTTCTGGGTCGAGGCATCGGGTGGCGAAGCCAGCGGCAATATTCGTGCGCGCGGTATTCCGGTGGATGGCTTCGGCTCGGTCAATCTGCTCGAAGACGGTATCCCGGTACAGCATGATCCGGCGCTCGGCTATCTCAATGCCGATCAGGCCTTTCGACTGGATGAAACCATCGAGCGCATCGAAGTCGTGCGCGGCGGCCCATCGTCGGTGTTCTATTCGAACGCGCCGGCTGGTGCGATCAACTTCATTCCACGCCAGGTTGGTGACACGCCTGAAGGCATCTTCAAGTACACGGTCGGCGACTACGGACTCAGCCGTGCCGACATGTGGTACGGCACGCCCATCGGTGACGGCTGGAAGCTGGGCCTGGGCGGCTTTTACCGCATCGACAGCGGTATTCGCGATCCGGGTTTCAACGCCGACGAGGGCGGCCAGTTTCGCGTGAATCTGGCCAAGGATTTCGAGCACGGTCGCTTCAGCGTCGACTACAAGCACCTGGACGACAAGGTGGCGCTGTATCTCGGCATCCCGATGCGCACCTATCCCGACGGCAAGATCCGCGCCGTGCCCGGTTTTGACGGCAACTTCGGCACGCTGGCCGGCCCGGAAACCGAACACATCCAGATGAAGGAAGGCGACGGTAGCCTTTACAACTTCGACAATAGCGAAGGCACGCACGTCAAACGCGACCAGCTGACGCTCAAGTTCGACTACGACCTGGGCGACGATTGGAAGCTGGCCGAATCGCTGCGTTACGACGACACGCATACCCAGCGAAACGGCATGTTCCCCAATACCGTGGAGAGCGCCGATACGTTTCTTGCCTCCGCCAAGTCGTCGATGCCGGCTGGCGCGACCGCGCTGCAACTGCGTTACGTCGACAACCCTTCCCAGGTATTCAACAACGCCAATCAGAACGGCAACGGCCTGGTCATCATCGGCGGCCTGCGCGGCGTGACGATGCCGGTGAAGGAGCTGATCAACGACACGCGCTTCATGCGCAAGTTCGATATCGGCGATCAGAGCCACGACGTGACGTTCGGCTACTACTACGCGCGCTTCGACCAGTCGTTCAGCCGCTACTCGTCAACCGTGCTGCTGGACACGCAGGACAACGCGCGCCTGCTCGACCTGGTCGCCGTCAATGCAGCCGGCCAGCCGGTATCCACGCTGACCGATCACGGCATCTACAAATACGGTTACGAGTGGGAGAACGCCAGCGGCATTTCGACCACGAACGCGTTTTACGTTTCGGACGAATGGCAGGTGACCGACAAGCTGCGTATCGACGCCGGCGCTCGCTGGGAGCAGGTCAACACTCGCGGCAACACCGAGCTGAAACAGACGGTCAACCTGGGCACGCCCGCGACGTCGCAGATCATCGAGGGCAACGGGCAGTACACGGCCTGGGATCACACCTTCAACAAGCTCGGCTGGACCCTTGGGGCAAACTGGCAGTTCTCCGATCGCCAGGGCCTGTTCGCGCGCTGGACGCCGACCTTTCGCCTGCCCAACCTGAGCACCTACATCACCAGCCCCAGCGCCACCCCGCTGACGCAGACGATGAAACTGGGCGAGGTGGGCTACAAGTATTCGGATCGCCAGTTGGACCTGTACGCGACCGCGTTCTATACCAAGTACAACGACGTGTCGTTCAGCAACTACGTCTTTGATCCGAACTCGGGCGCATCGACCGTGCAGCAGGGTTATGCCAATACCAAGACCACCGGTCTGGAGCTGGAAGGCACCTGGTATCCGACCAAGTGGTTCGACGTGCAGGTCACCGGCACACTGCAGGATCCCGAATACAAGAACCTGACCTATACCGAACTGGTCAATGGCGCGCCGGTGCTGCGAGATTTCGTCGACAACCAGCTGATCCGTGTGCCCAAGGTGAGCTACCGCATCGTGCCCGGCGTGAATCTGCTCGATGGCAGGCTGCGACTGCAGCTGGCCTACGAATACGAAGGCGCGCGATTTGTGGATACGGCCAACTCGGTACGGCTGCCTTCGTACGACGTGCTCAGCGCCAGCGCGCGTTATGACATCTCGCGAATCTGTTCGCTGTACTTCTACGTGGACAACATCACCAACTCCGAGGGCCTGACCGAAGGCAACCCGCGCGCCGGTGAATTGCAGAGCGCCGACGCAGGGGCCAATACGTTTATCGCCCGCCCGATTCTTGGGCGTGCCTACCGTGCGGCCATCATGTATCGCTTCTGACGCATGACCCGAGGTGACGTCGAGGTGGATCGGTTATCTACCTCGACGTCGCCAATGGCTCGTTTATGACAGTCCCCTTGGTATGACCCCATGAATCAGCGTCCCCTGCGTCTGCTCGTCAACCTCTTTGCCCTTTTGATCATGCTGCTCGGTGTGCTGGAAAGCAGCCACGCCGCCGACGCCCAGACACCCGACGTGGTGTTGCACGGCACGCTGGAAGGCCACGAGAACCACACCTACCGCAACCTGCCGTTCGACGTCCCGGCGGGTACAACACGCATCACCGTGCAGTTCGATTACACCGGCCACGATACGGAGCGCACGACGATCGACCTGGGGTTGCTCGGCCCGGACGGCTTCCGTGGCCAGGATGGTTTTCGTGGCTGGAGCGGCGGCAGCAAGCACCTGTTCACCGTCTCGGCCACCGATGCCACGCCGTCCTATCTGCCGGGGGCGATACGCGCCGGGCGTTGGACGCTCGTGCTCGGCATACCCAATATTCGCCAGACCAGCCATGCGACCTACGATGCGCGCATCTGGTTCGGCCACGCGACGGATCCTGCGTGGATGCCGACGGTGTTGCATCCGCCATTGCGCGATGAAGCCGGCTGGTATCGGGGTGATCTGCACATGCACACGGCCCATAGCGACGGAAGCTGCAAAAGCCAGAGCGGCGTGAAGGTTCCTTGCCCGTTGTTCTTCACGGTGCAGGCTGCCGCGCAGCGCGGCCTGGACTTCATCGCGATGACGGACCACAACACGGTGTCGCACGCGAACGCGATGCTCGAGTTGCAACCGTACTTCGACCGCCTGCTGCTGATACCGGGGCGTGAGATCACCACCTTCAGCGGTCACGCCAATCTGTTCGGTACGACAGCTCCGGTCGACTTTCGCGTCGGCAGCAAGGAGGTCCCGGATTGGAACGCGCTGGCTAAGGCGCTAGTGCCGCTGCATGGTCTGCTGTCGATCAACCATGCGATTCGTCCCAGCGGCGAAGCCTGCATGGGCTGCGGCTGGACCGCCGAGCCGCCGATCGACATGCGAAGCGTGCAAGCCATCGAGATCGTCAACGGCAGCGATGCGGACACACCGTCGTCAGCCCTGCCGTTCTGGGAACAGCAGCTGGCAAAGGGGTATCGCCTGACCGGCATTGGCGGCAGCGATAATCACAATGCCTTCCAGGATGCCCCCGGGATTGGTAGCAATCCCACCGGCATACCGACCACCGTAGTGCATGCGCAGGCGTTGTCGATGCCGGCGATTCTCGACGGCATCCGCTCCGGGCAGGTTTTTATCGACGTGCAAGGCAGTCGTGATCGTTTGCTCGAATGGCATGCCCGGTCCGGTGACCGGCAAGCGGATATGGGTGGAAACCTCGTTGCCGGCGCCGGCACAGCCGTCGATTTCGACGCGCATGTCACACACGTCGCCGATGCACACGTCGTGGTGCTGCTGGATGGCAAGCCGCTGCCGCAAGGAGAGATGGCGATCGACAGCGCGGATCGACACCTGCCTTTCCGCTGGAGTGCCGACGGCGCACCACACTGGATGCGTGTCGAGGTGAGAGATGCCTCGGGCAAGTTGTTGCTGATCGGCAACCCGATCTATATCGATTTCAAGTCGTAGTGCGCGGTCAGCCGGTGTAGCGTTTGCGATATTCCGCCGGTGTGATACCGACATGCCGGCGAAATGCGCGTCGCAGCGTATCGGCATCCGCAAACCCGCACAGCGCGGCCACTTGTTTGGGCGCGGCATGCTCGCCTTCCAGCAAGCGCCGCGCGTTGGCAATACGCGACGCCTCCACCCAGGCGGCCGGCGTCATGCCGACTTCGCTGCGAAACAGTCGTGCAAAATGGCGTGGACTCAGATGCATCCGTGCGGACAACGCCGCGATGCTGTGATCTTCCGCAGGATGGGCGGCAACCCAGCGCTGCACCTCCTGCAAGGCCGAGCGCCCCGCCGGCACGGCCTCTCCGTGGCGGCTAAACGATAGCTGCCCACCTGGCCGGCGAAAGAACATCACCAGTTGCGCGGCCACCGCGGTCGCCAGTTCGTGCCCGTGGTCTTCCTCGACCAGCGCCAAGGCCATGTCCAGGCCCGCGGTGACGCCGGCAGCGGTGCGCAGCTTGCCGTCGCGCACGAAAATCGCATCGACATCGACCTGAGTCCCCGGATACTCGCTTGCCAGCCGTTCGGCAACCGCCCAATGCGTGGTGACACGGCGGCGCTCCAGCAAGCCGGCCGCGGCCAGCATGAACGCACCACTGCATACCGAGCCGTAACGGCGCGCGATGCGCGCATGGCGGCGCAGCCATTCCAGCGTTGGCGGTGTAAATTGCTCCTGATCGGCATGCGGCGAACCGGCCACCAGCAAGGTATCGAAACGTTGGTCGTCGCCCCGGCCGAGCACGCTATCGGGCGCCAGCCGCACGCCCGATGAGCTACGCAACTCACCCGCTCGCGTGGCGACGACCCGCGGCTCATAAAGTGCGAGGCCGGCCTGCACGTTGGCCTCGGCAAAGACATCCAGCGGACCGGCCACGTCGAGCAACTGCACGCCTGGCGTGGCCAGCATGGCGATCACACGCGGCTTATGAGTCATCACGGCTCCTGCGGCTGTCCCGGCACGTAAATGGCAGAATTCGACGTGCCACGTCGATTGAGGACACGATAGCAGGGTTCTAGCCTGTCGTTACACCCCAACCGGAGCCAGGCCATGAGCCTTTCCATCGACGGCATTCGCATCCCCGACAGCGCGCTGGCGCGCGAAGTGACCGAGCTTGTGCGCGATACCGAGTCGCCACTGCTTTTCCACCATTCCAGCCGCGTGTACTACTTCGGCGCCCTGGCAGGCAAACATCGCGGCCTCTCGTTCGACCCCGAACTGCTCTATACCGGCGCCATGTTTCACGACATGGGCCTGACCGCGAAGCACAGCAGCAGCAACGAGCGCTTCGAAGTCGACGGCGCCAATGCGGCGCGCGATTTTCTGCGCCGGCACGGTATCGCGCAGAACGATATCGATACGGTGTGGACGGCAATTGCATTGCACACCACGCCGGGCATTCCGCAGCACATGCACCCGGTCATCGCGTTGGTGACCGCAGGTGTCGAAATGGATGTGCTGGGGCTTACCTACCCCGACTACAGCGACGCCGAGCGCGAGGCAGTCGTGCATGCGCACCCACGCAGCGAGCACTTCAAGGAAGACATCATCCAGACCTTCTACGACGGCATCCATCACAAGCCGGAAACGACCTTCGGCAACGTGAAGGCCGACGTGCTGGCCGACAAGGATGCCCGCTTCGTGCGCGGCAATTTCTGCAGCGTGATCCGCGGCTCGGCCTGGCCGGGCTGAACCCTATTTCGTATCGATCGACCAGTCGACCGCCGCCTGCGCATGCAATGCGGCGGTGTCGAACAAGGGCAGCACCGCATCTTCGGGCTGGATCAGCAGCCCGATTTCGGTGCAGCCGAGAATGACCGCCTGCGCACCTCGTGCCGCCAGGACATCGATGATGCCTCGATAGACATCGCGTGAGGCGGCGCGAATATCGCCATGGCAGAGCTCGTCGTAGATGATGCGATGCACGTCGCCACGCTGCGCTTCATCGGGAACCAGAACGTCCAGACCGAACTTGTTTTGCAGACGACCGATATAGAAATCCTGCTCCATCGTATAGCGCGTACCGAGCAGCGCCACTTTCTCGACACCAGCGACCTGCAGGGCGGTGCCGGTCGGATCGGCGATGTGCAGGAAAGGAACAGCAATCGCCTTCTCGATCGCCTCATGCACACGATGCATGGTATTGGTCGCCAACAGCACGATATGGGCTCCGCCGCGTTCGAGCTGTGACGCAGCCGCAGCGAGCTGATAGCCCAGACCATCCCAATCGCCGGCACGCTGCGCGGCTTCGATCGGCGCAAAGTCCACCGTCACCATCAACGAGCGCGCATTGTGGTGTCCGCCCAGACGTGACTTGGCGTGCTGATTGATCAGGCGGTAATACGCCGCCGACGATTCCCAGCTCATGCCGCCGATGATGCCGATAGTTTTCATGATCCCTTCCTGATCACGCGACAGAGCGCTGACTCGATCCAGGATAATAGCGCGAGGCTGATGCCTGTCCGCAGACAGGGGTCAGCCACGCCGTGCCGGTGCTCGTGCCAACGCCCAGACATCCACACGTGCCACTCCGGCGCGCTTCACCGTGCGCGCGCATTCGGCCAACGTGGCACCGGTAGTCATGACGTCGTCGACGATGACGACATGCGCTGGCAGCGCCGCTGCAGGTTTCAACGCAAACGCTTTACGCACGTTGCGTTGTCGTGCCCGTGCATCGAGTTCGGTTTGCGGCGCACTGGCGCGGTTGCGCAGCAGTACGTCATGGCGCAGCGGCACGGACAACGCACGCGCCAGGGGCCTGGCCAGCTCCAGTGCCTGGTTGTAGCCGCGCTCCCGCAGACGTTGACGATGCAGTGGCACCGGCAGGATCAATTCAGGCCGATCAAGCGGCATGGGCATATCGCGCCACAGCCTTGCCAGGCTGCGGCCGCAGGCAAGATCGCCGCCGAACTTGAAGCGCGCCTCCAGCCGATCGAGCGGCCAGCCATAAACGAACGGGGACCAGGCTGCATCCCACGGCGGCGGTCTACGCTGGCATGCGCCGCAGAGCGCAATCGGCGATGCCAGCGGCAAGGCGCAGCGCGCGCAACAGCTCGTGTTTCGAGGCAGATCGGCGATGCAACCGTCGCAAAGGTCGATGCCGTCGGCACCGGGAGCGCCGCAAAGCTGGCAGCGCCAGGGCAGGCCCAACCGCGAGAGTTTCTTCCACCATATTGGCGCATCCATGCGCTTGCCCCCTTGGGTTCAGCCCTGCGGCTTGAACAGCGCCGCGTCGAGAATCGACCACAGATGGATGATCCAGCCCAGCCAGAAGATCCACAGGATGCCGGCCAGTACAAACATGATGAAAGCCTTCAACAGGCGTCCCTGGACCAGTTGCCCCAGGCCGGGAATGAAAAAACTGCAGATGGCCGCAAGCACGTTGCCGGTGCTGCCTTGTCCTGCACTCATCGCTCGATCTCCTTGGGCTCGATAGAAGGCCATCATAACGGCTACGGCTTCAAAGCTCGCCAGGGACACGATTAAGCCCATGTATTACAAAGAGTAAATGATCTTCGTCAACTACATGACTCACTACTCAGTTGACATGAAAGCCCTCCCTGTCAGACTGTCGCGCTTCCCGTATCCCCGGAGTAGCAAGCCCATGGTCGAAGCCGCCGTTCGCCACGACTGGACCCGCGACGAAGTCGCCGCGCTGTTCGCGCTGCCGTTCAACGAATTGCTGCATCGGGCGCATTCGGTGCACCGCGAGCACCACGACCCGAACGCCGTGCAGGTGTCCACCTTGCTGTCGATCAAGACCGGCGGTTGCCCCGAAGACTGCGCGTACTGCCCGCAGGCAGCGCGTTACGACACGGGTGTGCAGGCGCAGAAGCTGATGAGCGTCGAGTCCGTGGTGGCGCGCGCACAGGCGGCGAAAGACGCCGGCGCCAGTCGTTTCTGCATGGGCGCCGCGTGGCGCAGCCCGAAGGACCGCGATGTCGTCAAAGTTGCCGAAATCGTCTCCGCTGTGAAGGCTCTGGGTCTGGAAACCTGCGCCACGCTGGGCATGCTCAATGGCCCGCAGGCCGAAACACTCAAGGCCGCCGGACTGGACTACTACAACCACAACCTGGATACCGCGCCGGAGTTCTATGGCGAGATCATCCATACGCGCCGATACCAGGACCGCCTCGATACGCTTGAACACGTGCGCGAAGCCGGCCTGAAGACCTGTTGTGGCGGCATCGTCGGCATGGGCGAAACGCCGAGCCAGCGCGCCGGCCTGCTGCAGACCCTGGCGAATCTGCCTGAGCATCCCGAGTCGGTGCCGATCAATCAGCTTGTGCAGGTCAAGGGCACGCCGCTGGACGGTACGCAGGCGCTCGATCCGTTCGAGTTCGTACGCACGATCGCCGTCGCCCGCATCATGATGCCCACCTCGATGGTGCGCCTGTCGGCGGGGCGCCAGGATATGGACGACGCCACGCAGGCCCTGTGTTTCTTCGCCGGTGCCAACTCGATTTTCTACGGCGAGAAGTTGCTGACCACCGGCAATCCGGATGTCGAACACGATCGCCAGCTGTTTGCGCGGCTGGATCTGCATCCGATGGAAATCGTGGAGACGTCCGAGACGGTACACGCGGACATTCTTGAGCATTGCGCTGCGTAAGCCAGTCAGGGCGCGGCTGATACCGCTCCCTGAACCTCTTCATGCGTAACGACCTGCTCACACGCCTCGCCGAACGCACTGCCGCACGCGAGCATGACCAACTCACGCGTCGTCTGCGCACGATCGATCGCGTGGAAGGCCCGTGGGTATGGGTCGGAAACAAACGATTGCTGTCGTTTTGCAGTAACGACTATCTCGGTCTTTCGCAGCATCCGGACGTGGTTGCACAGCTGCGTCGAGCCAACAGCGCAGGCAGCGGCTCAGCCCATCTGATCTGTGGGCATCGCGCGGAACACGCGGCGCTGGAACAGGTCTTGGCCGAATGGACCGGGCGCGAACGCGCGCTGTTGTTTTCCTCCGGCTACATGGCGAACCTGGGCACCTTGCAAGCGCTGCTGCGCGACGGCGACCTGTGCGTGCAGGACAAGCTCAATCATGCGTGCCTGCTCGATGGCGCCAGCCTGAGCGGAGCCACGCTCGCGCGCTATGTGCATGCCGATGTAGCCAGCGCCTCACGACAACTGGCGACAGCTGGCGACGTTCCCGCGTTGCTGGCAACCGATGGCGTCTTCAGCATGGATGGCGACATCGCTCCGCTGAGCGAACTGGCTACGCTATGTGAGGCCCAAAACGCGACGCTGATGGTCGACGACGCGCATGGTCTAGGCGTACTCGGCAAAGACGGGGCAGGCAGCGTCGAAGCTGCCGGACTCGGTCAGCAGCAGGTGCCGGTATTGATGGCGACCCTGGGCAAGGCGCTCGGCTGCTATGGTGCCTTTGTCGCTGGCTCGGCGTCCTTGATCGACGGCCTGCTGCAAACCGCCCGCCCCTATATCTACACCACTGCCACACCGCCCGCGCTCGCTGCGGCGACGTTGACGGCGGTGCAGGTGGCGCGACGGGAATCCTGGCGGCGCGAACGGCTTGGGAGCCTGATCGCTCGTTTTCGGGCAGGCGCGGCGCAGCTTGGCTTGTCCTTGCTACCTTCGATGACGGCCATTCAACCGCTGCTGTTGGGTGAGGCGGCAACGGCACTGGAGGCCGCGCGAGTCCTGGAGGCGGAGGGTTTCATGGTTACCGCCATTCGGCCGCCTACGGTGCCGCGAGGCAAGGCGCGTTTGCGGATTACGTTATCGGCGGCTCACGCGGATGAACATGTGGACCGTTTGTTGGAGGCGTTGGCTCGCTTCGCTTCGCGGCCCCCTCACCCCAGCCCTCTCCCCCGGCAAAGCCAGGGGAGAGGGGGCTGACTGAGGCAAATCTTCAATCTTGCGCGCTCTTGCTCCCTCTCCCCTGGCTCTGCCGGGGGAGAGGGTTGGGGTGAGGGGGCGCTCTTGAACCTCAGCCCTTATAATTGCGCTCCTTATCCGCCGTATCCCCGCATGTCGATCGTCAACCTCTCCGCTTATCGCTTCGTCAGCCTGGACGACCTCCCGGCGCTGCGCGAGCGCCTGCTCGAACGCTGCGACCTGTTGGCGCTCAAGGGCACCATCCTGCTGGCGCCGGAGGGGATCAACCTGTTCCTGGCCGGCCCGCGCGAGGCGGTGGACGGTTTCATGGACTGGCTGCGCGAAGATTCCCGCTTCGCTGGACTGACACCGAAGGAGTCGGTCTCCGACGAGATTCCATTCGGCCGTATGCGCGTACGCCTCAAGAAGGAAATCATCACGATGCGCATGCCGGCGATTCGCCCGGAAAACGCGCGCGCGCCTTCCGTGACGCCGCAAACGCTGCGCCGCTGGCTGGACAGCGGCCGTGACGATGAAGGCCGCGACGTGGTGCTGCTGGACACGCGCAACGATTACGAAACCGATGTCGGCCTGTTCGAGCAAGCCATCGACTATCGCCTGAGCAGCTTCACCGGCTTTCCTGGCGCCATCGCCGCCGACCGCGAGCGCTATGCCGGCAAGACGGTGGTGTCGTACTGCACGGGCGGTATCCGTTGCGAAAAGGCGGTGCTGCATATGCAGGACATCGGCATGGATCACGTCTACCAGCTCGAAGGCGGGATTCTGAAATATTTCGAGGAAACCGACGGCGCGCACTGGCGCGGCGACTGTTTCGTATTCGATGAGCGCGGTGCGGTCGATCCGCAACTGGCGCCCGCACCGCTCGACAAAAAAAGCGACGACGCATGAATCTGTATATCGATCGCCAAGGCAGCGGTCCGATTCCGCTGGTGCTGCTGCATGGCTGGGCGATGCATGGCGGCGTGTTCGAGACGCTGGTAACCGCGCTGCGTGAACGGTGCACGCTTTATGTGGTGGATCTTCCCGGCCATGGCTATTCGCGCGACAGCGTGCTGCCGCTGGAGCCGCATGCCTGTGCTGCCGCCATCGCCGAAGCCACGCCGCCAGCGGTATGGGTCGGCTGGTCGCTCGGCGGCCTGATTGCGCAGCAGGCCGCACTGGATCTGCCACAAAGCGTGCGCGCATTGGGCGTGATCGGTTCGACGCCGAAGTTTTCGCGCAGTGCCGACTGGCCGTACGGCAGCGAGCCGGCACTGGTGCGCCAATTGGCTACCGATCTGGAAACCGATTATCACGCCACCATCGAACGCTTCCTGGCGTTGGAGGCGATTGGCAGCAAGGATCCGCGCGGCGAGTTGCGCCACCTGCGCTCGCTGGTGTTCGAACGCGGCGAGCCCGACCTGCGCATCCTGCAGGAAGGCATCCGCATTCTCGACGTCACCGACCTGCGCGAAGACATCGCCACGCTATCGCAACCCAATGCCTGGATCGGCGGCCGGCTCGATCGCCTGGCTTCGTCCGTCGCCATGCAGTGGTCCGCCGAGCACGCCGGCGGGCGCTTCACGCAGATCGATCATGCCGGACATGCGCCGTTTTTCGGCCATGCCGATGCCGTGGTCGCGGCACTGAACCCGCTGCTGGAGTCTTACGGTGAGTGACGATTTCCACGTCGATCGGGCCAAGGTGCGCCGCAGCTTCGGCCGTGCCGCGGCGACGTACGAACAGCACGATGCCTTGCAACAGGAAGTACAGAAGCTGTTGAACGAGCGCCTGGATTTTTATCTGGGCGAGGCCGAGCGCGTTCTTGACGTCGGCGCCGGCACCGGCCGCGGCAGCGCCATGCTGAAGAAGCGTTACGCCAAGTCGCAAGTCATCGCGGTCGATCTCGCTCTGCCGATGTTGCGCGCGGCCAAACAGCATATGAGCTGGCTCAAGCCCTTTGTGCGAGTGAATGCGGAGGCTACGGCACTCCCCTTCCCCGACCACAGCGTCGACGTGCTGCATTCCAACCTGTGCTTCCAGTGGATCGACGATCTGCAGGCCTTGTTCGGCGAATGCGTGCGCGTGCTCAAGCCGGGCGGCATGCTGGTGTTTTCCACGTTCGGTCCCGATACCCTGAAGGAATTACGCGCCGCCTGGGCGCAGGCGGATCAGCAACCGCATGTGAGCCGCTTCCTCGATATGCACGATCTGGGCGACGCGATGATCGCTGCCGGGCTGCGCGATCCGGTGCTGGATGTAGACCGCTTCACGCTGACCTACAGCGAGCCGCGCATGCTGCTCAAGGAGCTGCAAGGTCTTGGCGCCACCAATGCCGATACCACGCGCGAACGCGGCCTGATGGGCAAGAAGCACTACCAGCAGATGCTGGCCGCGTACGACACCATGCGCCGCGACGGCCGCATTCCCGCAACGTGGGAAGTCGTTACCGCCCACGCCTGGGGTCCGCCGCACGGCCAATCCCGCCGCGGTCCCGGCGGCGGCGAAATCGCCAGCTTCTCGATCGACAGTCTGCGTGGATCGCGGCGGCGCTAACGCGCGTTCGTGAAAAATTTTTCATGGACGTCTAAACGTAGATGCCGCCTTGCCTGCGAGGCGAAGGTCTCGCGCAAGATTGTCATCGTCTTATCACAGTCATAAAAATTTCATTAGCAGATGACAGCATCCCCGGCTTCTTGAAGCCAGCGCGTCGGAACCGGTGGCCGGTTCGACGTATCGCCAATTTTTAGGAAGGGGATTTGCGTGCTGCAGAAGACTGTTCTCGCCGTGGCCTTGGGCCTGGCGCTGTCGACGGCTGTCCGGGCAACGGACAATCATCCGAACGATACCGATACGAGCGCTACCGATACGAGTACGCAACCCACTGCCGATCAAGCCAAGAATCTCGACGCCATCTCGGTCGTCGGTAGCGGCGAATCGCGTCAGGTACAGCGTATCCAGACCAAGAACCAGGACACGCTGCCACCCGGCACCAGCCTGCAGAAGGTGCTCAACATCCTGCCCGGCGTGAATGCGCAGTCGATCGATGCACTCGGCGCCAACGAACAGTCGATGACGCTGAGCCTGCGCGGTTTCAACTCCACGCGCCTGGGTTACACGCTCGACGGCATGCCGCTGGGCGACAGTGCCTACAACAACTACAACGGTCTGAGCATCAACCGCGCGTTGATCTCGGAGAACATGGGTGGCGCCGAAATCGCCGAAGGTATCGGCAACCTGGGCACGCCTTCGACGAGCGATCTGGGCGGCACCATCGCTTATACGTCGAGCGATCCGTCCAAGCAGATGGGCGGACGGATCAACCAAACCTTTGGCAGCGACATGAATCGTCGCACCTTCGCCCGCTTTGACACGGGCGAGTACCACGGCTTCTCGATGTACCTGTCCGGTTCGCGCACGACGTCGGACCTGTGGAACGACCAGACTGCCTACAACAAGTCGACCACCAAGCAGTTCAACGGCAAGGCGGTGTACCAGTTCGACGGTGGCCGCATTACCGCCTTCGCCGATACGTCGCGCACCTCACAGGCCGATGACTTCTATCTCTCCAAGGACGAACTGGCTCGCGGCCTGGGCTGGAACTGGGGCGGTTACGCGCCAAACTTCCAGAAGGCGCTGAGCCGTGCCTACTGCAACAGCGGTAGCTTCAACGCCAAGCTGTGCGACAAGAGCGGCCCGGACCAGGATGCCGACGGCGCCTTCACCGGTGGCCAGATCCTGCGTAGCGACGATCTGTATTACCTTGCCGGCGATTTCTTTCCGTCCGATACGGTGACCCTGCATGCGCAGGTGTATCACCATGAGGATGCCGGTTCGGGCAACAACTGGAACAGCGGCAGCTTCTCCAACCCCGGTACGCCTGAGCAACTCCCGCTGATCATTCGCGAGACGCTTTATACGATCAACCGCACCGGCGCGATCTTCAACGCCGGTTGGGATATCGGCATCAACCATATCGAAGGCGGTGTCTGGTACGAGCACAATGTTTCGAGCGCCTCGCGCTACAACTTCACCGACGTGACCGGTCCGCGGGACATCAGCAGCTTTCAGACCGGCCAGCCTGACGTGGGGACGTTCGATCAGCGCACTGTGTGGCAGACACGTCAGGCGTACCTGCAAGACACCATCAAGCTGCTGGACGACAAACTGTCGATCGACTTCGGCGTGAAGAGCCCGCACGTGACCTCCGATGCGACCGCGCTGCCGGGCATCGCGGTGAAACCGATCGCGGCCAATTCCAGCGCCCAGTTCGCCACCGGCAATCTGTCCGCCAGCCGCGCGTTCCTGCCGGGCCTGGGTGCGCACTACAAGATCAGCGACGGCCAGGAAGTCTTCGCCAGCTACGCCGAGAACATCGCCATGTTCCAGGGCGGCTTCAAACTCGGTCCGCAGGCCGTCAGTCAGGCGACCTGGAATGCCCAGCAAACGCTGCAGCCGGAAGAATCGCGCACGCTCGAAGGCGGCTACCGTATCGTGCAGAGCGACTTCCAGGCCTCGGCGGCGATCTACAAGGTTCGCTTCGACAACCGCCTGCTGCAGTACAACCCCTGCGATTCGCGCCAGCCGGTCGGCCCGGGCTGCGGCAACAAGTTCTATAACGTGGGTGGCGTAGACAGCCACGGCGTCGAGCTGACTTTCCTGTGGACGCCCTCGAGCCACTTCAGCTGGTACAACTCCGCCTCGTACAACCGCTCGACCTATGCCAGCGACTACGTGCAGGCTGGTGTGTTGGAGCCAACCAAGGGCAAGATCCAGGTCGATACGCCGACCAAGCTGTTCGCCAGCGAGGCCACGTACACCTACGGCCCCTGGTTCGCGACGTTGCGCGGCAAGTACACCGGCAAGCGTTACTACACGTACACCAATGATCAGGGCTTCGGCGGTTTCACCACGTTCGATCTGGCCGCCGGTTACGACTTCGGTGCGATGGCTTTTGCCAAGGACGTACGCATCCTGCTGAATGTCACCAACCTGACCAACAAACGCTACGCGGCAAACTTTGACAACAGCGTATTCGCACCGACCGATCCGAAGGGCACGATCTATGTGTTCCACGCATCGGCACCCATCCAGACCTTCGGCACGCTGGATATCCGTTTCTAGCGCTTGGGGCTTTCGAGGCGCCTTGATGGCGCCTCTTTTTTTCGTCATGCCGGCGAAGGCTATCGTGGCGAAGATACCGCGTCGTTCATGGGATCGCTTCGCATGAAACACATGACTCGCTGTCTGTTGGCCGCGCTATTGTCGTGCTCGACCGTCTCGCTTGGCGCAACGGATATTCTTACGCCGCATGTCGTCGATGGCGATGCACCGCAATCGATAACCCTGGAAGGTCGCAGCTCGGTCAACCACGGCCTGGTCGGGACCGGGCGCCTTTCCGCGGGCACGGTGGATTTTCTTGGCGACACCCTGGGTTCGTTTTCATCCCTGGCGATCGTACCGGGAAGCTGGAAGCGAACCGGCGACCGCTATACGGCCGTGCTGTGGACGCTTCCCGATCGCGGCCGTAACGATCCGGGCGAAGGTCTGTTCTACGACTACGCCGCACGCCTGCATCGCTTTCGCATCGAATTCACGCCTTACACCGGGAAAGACCTGCCGGCCGATATGCGGTCTCAGCAACAGGTCCGCATCAAGCCCGATGGCGGCCTGGTACTGACGGATTTCCTCGGCCACCGTTTTACCGGGGCCGATCCGGCCGATGGCACGATCACCGAGAAGGGCATTCTGCTGCCCGCTCCGCACAACGGCACCGGCGCGGGCAAGGTGTCCATCGACGCGGAGTCGCTGCAGTTCACGCGCGACGGCCATTTCTATATCGGCGACGAATACGCTGCGCACGTGTACTACTTCGATGCAAAGGGCCGACTGCAGGGCGTGATCGTTCCACCGCCCGCTGTCTTACCGCGCACCAATGGCCATATCGATTTCGGTTCGCTCAATCCGCCACAAACGGGACGCCGCAACAACCAGGGTGTCGAGGGCATGTCGCTCTCGCCCGATGGAACGCGTTTGTTCGTCGCGCTGCAAAGCGCACTGATCCAGGACAGCGCGCACGGCGACGCGGCCGGGCGCATCAATACACGCGTGCTTGTCTACGACGTCAGCCATGATCCGGTGCCGACCCATCCGATCGGGCACTATGTGATGCAATTGCCAGCCTATAACGACCGCGGCGATGGCAAGGCTGCCAACAAGACAGCCGCGCAAAGCGAAATTCGTGCACTGAACGAACATCAGTTCCTGATGCTATCGCGCGACGGCAATGGTCTGGGTACGGATAACGACAAGCCGATCGTCTACAAGAGCGTCTTGCTTGTGGACACGCTCGACGCCACCAATCTCGTCGGCAGCGCCTACGAAACCGGCGTCACGTCGGTACTGCGCTCACCCGACGGTGTCGAACTCAAAGCGGGCATCAAACCCGTGTCCTTGCATGAGCTGGTCAATCTGCTGAATCGATCACAGTTGTCTCGGTTCGGCCTCAATGTCGACACGCAGCCGAAAAACCAGCCGCTCACGCTGTCGGAGAAATGGGAAGCGATGGATCTGGTGCCCGTGCTCGATCCATCCGCACCGCAGGACTACTTCCTGTTCGTCGGCAACGACAACGATTTCATCGCACGTCGTTGCGTGATGGAAGGCCAGCACTGCGACTCGTCGTTCGACAACGACAACATGCTTCTCGTTTACCGGCTCACTTTGCCCAGCATGCAACAACGCGCACGTCCTTGATTCGACCGGTGTGGGCAACCGGTTGTTACCCACCACATAAGGCACACTCGCACATGAAAAAGTCGCTCGCTTGCTCCTTGATGGCCGCCGGCATGCTGGTCAGCGTTGCCGGTCATGCCAACGCACCTGTCTCGGTCGACAGCAAGGAATACAAGGTTCTGCTCGATCCGAGCCTGTTCGCCAGTAATCCGTCCAGCGCCGCCAGCTCGCTGCTGTCCGCGCTGAAGACGCGCCTGACCCAGCTCAACTTCGACAAGACCATCAGCGGCAGCTTCTCGGCTGGTAATCACGACCAGATCAGCTACTACGACACCGCGAGCACCTGCGTCGTGCGCAACAACGGCTACTCGGTGCGCTACCGCACGGGCGACGACAAGGACATCGAGTTCAAGTTCGGCCATCCGGACGAAGAGCTGTCGTACTACACCGATGTCACCGGCACCGGCAAGAACAAGAGCAGCAAGCTCGAGACCGACGTCAGCCCGGACAAGCTGGTGTACTCGCACTCGACCGAGCAAGACCCGGCCAGCAGCGGCGCACCGGCCAGCGTCAGCGCGCTGATCTCGCAGTTCTCCGGCGCCAGCGTGCTGTCGTCGTACAGCTCGCAGGCGCTGGTGCCGGTCAACGGCCTGGTGATAACGCAGCAGGAATACGACGGCCCGAGTTCGGACATCGGTAACTCCGATGCCGATTTCACCTTGACCATCTGGTACATCGGCAACAGCACCACGCCGTCGCTGGTCGAGCTGTCCTACCGCGTCGACGCCGATAGCGACACCTATTTCACCACGCCGGTACTACAGCGCTCACAGGTTCTAATGCAGGCCATCAGCAGCCTGGGCAGCTGGAACCTGGCCAACTCGACGACGAAGACGGCATGGATCTATGCCTATCGTTCGTCGAGCTATCCGAATGGGTTCTGCGCGGGCGGCTAAGCCGGCCGTCTGGATTTCGCAGTCAGGTGGAAGAGCGCGTACGACTCTTCCACCTCACCGCGATGGCTGCGAGCGGCTCACCCACCCGCTTTATAACGAAAGCACGACTTCACATGGTCGTTGACCATGCCGGTCGCCTGCATGAATGCGTAGCAGATCGTAGTTCCGACGAATCGGAAACCACGCTTCTTCAATGCCTTGCTCATCGCATCCGATACCGGCGTGCTGGCCGGCACATCGCCCATACCGCTCCAGCGGTTGCGGATCGTCTTGCCGCCCACGAAAGCCCAGAGATACGCATCCAGGCTGCCGAACTCGTCGATCGCCTCCAGCGCGGCTTTCGCGTTATCCCGTGCGGAATAGATCTTCAGGCGATTGCGCACCAGACCGGGATCGAGCAACAGCTTCTCCAGCTCGCGGTCCTTCATCGTCGCGACCTTGGCGATCTCGAAGTTATGGAACGCGCGGCGGTAGTTCTCGCGCTTGACCAACACCGTGCGCCAGGAGAGGCCTGCCTGTGCACCTTCCAGGCAAAGAAATTCGAACAGCAGGCGGTCGTCATGCAGCGGCACACCCCACTCGGTATCGTGGTAGTCGCGCATGATGTCGAGTTCGCCGCTGGCCCAGGCACAGCGAGTAATGGGCGCCATATCGTCCTCCTGAAGAAGGCGGCAGCATAGCGCCAGAGACGGTCGGCGTAACGAAGGGGCGAATAGCGAGGGCGCCGAGGCTTAGTTCGCGACTTGCGCCAGTACCGGTAGACAGGGATCCCCGTACCGTTGTTGCGCGCACACCGCCGTGCGCCCTCGCTATTCGCCCCTCCGATAGAGACCGCGCTAGATGGAAATCGCCGCGCGACGACGCTGACGCAGGTGATTGACCGCCAGCACGATTACCAGCAGTGCGACCACCACGCCGAAGATCGTCATGCCCAGATTGCCGCCCTGCAGGCCATGGGCGAAGTTTTCCGGCACCTGCCCGCCGTTGTCTTCCATGTGCATGGCCGCCATGCCCGTGTAGTGCATGCCGCAGACGGCCACACCCATCACCAGCGCGCTACCGATCATCTGCGCCGGGCCACGCATGTGGAACGCCAACCACAAGGCTGCAATGGACGCGATCACGGCGATGGCGATGGAGGCGGCGACCAGATCCATGTCATAGGACATGTCCCCGGCCATCATCATCGCGGCCATGCCCAGGTAATGCATGCCGGCCACGCCCAACCCCATGCAGACGCCACCAAGCACCAGTTTGGCACCACTGAAAACGCCGGTGCCGGCAACCCACAAACCTGCCGAGCAGGCTGCGAAGGCGATCACCGCCGATAGCGCGGTGCGCGGCAGATCGTAGGTGACCTGCATGCCCATATCGCAAGCAAGCATGGCGATAAAGTGCATGGCCCAGATAGCACCGATGCCCATCGCCGCGCCGGCAGCAAGGACGGCCGCGGTGCGTTGCTTGCCGGTTTGTGCGACCGGAATCATCACCGCCAGCTGCAACGCGGTGAACGAACCGAGTACCGAGACGACGTAGGACAGCGCGACAAGCAACCAGTTGTAGTTCTGATGATCATGCATGGTGACTCTCCTTGATTTGAATATGCCGATCCGAACGTTTCAGTGGGAAATCTCCAGCACGCAATCGGCGGCCCCATGGCTGCGACAATGCAGGTTGCGCACGAATACCGTGCCCGCTGTCATCGCGTCGCCGAGCAGACCTTCCAGATAACCGCTGAAGAACTTGCAGCCCGACCGCCCGCGCGGCGAGCAGATCGCGCTGTTGCGAATATGCAATTGATCGCCGTGCTGCTCGACCGTAGCCAGCCCGCGTAGCGCCGGCAGCGCAATACGCTTGACGGCATCGCCCAGCGGCAACTTGGCACCCAGTGCGTAGTCGCGCTTGTAGACCCAGGCGCCGGTACGTCGACCCGCGAGCAGCAGGGACGGCTCGCGCGCATCGTCGGAAACCGCGTTTTCCAGCGTGACCAGCCACGGGAAAATCCGCGGATAGTCGTGCGCCATCTGCGGCAGCACGTTCTCCACCTGACGCACATCGGGCAAGGCAGCAGCAGCTGCCGCGACTGGCGGCGCAGCTGCCGGCGCAACGTGCGATGCGGGGATGGCCGACATGGGTGCAGCCTGGGCGATGGCAGCACCCGTGCCTTCTCCGGCCAGCGACGCCTCGAAGCTCAGCACGCGACTATGCGTGGCCAATGCCTCTTCGAGCACCAGCTGGCGTTCCGCCGGGCCACGCACGATCAATGTCAGCCACGCGCCGCGGCTGTCTTGTGCAAGGCGTTGTCGGATGAGGCTGAAGCCGTTCGATACAACCAGACGACCCAGTTCGACCAGCAGACCCTCCCGACGATCGGACAGGATCTGCATCTCCAGCTCGATCATTAGGCCCCCCTGTAGTCGATGCTGGTGCAGTAAGTTGTAGTGCGAAACAATGATTGATTCATCGCCGGAAAAGTGTGATTGACCTCAAAGAAGCGCACGCCACGCATGCATGTATGCATGCGTGCGCGTCTGAAGACGTGAATGCTTTGTGTACGCGATGGGTCGAATGCCCAGCGCAAGTTTTGATTGCTACCAGGGCAGGTCGCTCAGATCGACATTGCCGCCCGTCAACACCAAGCCGATGCGTCGTCCGGCAAAACGTTCGCGCTGCTTGAGCACCGCGGCAAGCACGGTAGCGCTGGATACTTCGACGATCAGCTTGAGCTCGGCCCACAGAAGCTTCATCGCGGCCACCGTTTCGGCGTCGCTGACGGTTACCACCTCGACGCCATGCGAACGCAGAGCCTCGAAGTTGGGCGCGCCCACCAGCGTGCGCAATCCATCGCACAAGGTGTGTGGCACGAACGGCTCAACGCGTCGGCCCTGCGCCAGCGAACGGGCAGTATCGTCGGCGCCTTCCGGTTCGGCCGCATAGAGGGACAGCCCGGGACGAAGGCCATGCGCTGCAATCGCGCAACCGGAAGCCAGGCCACCACCACCCACCGGCGTGATCAACGCATCGAGACCGCCGACCTGTTGCATCAGCTCCAGTACCAGCGTTCCCTGTCCGGCCATGACACGCGCATCGGCATACGGATGCACCAGTTCGGCACCGGTCTCTTCTTGAATGTGCGCCGCAGTCGCCTCACGCGCTGCCTGGGTCGCTTCACATCGATGCAGGATCGCGCCCGCACGAACGATCGCCTCCAGCTTGGCGCGCACCGCGCCTTCGGGAACGACGACGTGCGCGGGGATGCCGCGCGTCGCTGCCGCCATGGCCAGGGCATTGCCGTGATTGCCGGAAGAATGGGTCACTACGCCGCGCGCAGCCTTGGCTTCATCGAGCGACCACACGGCATTACATGCGCCGCGAAACTTGAAGGCACCGCCGCGCTGCAGGTTTTCGCATTTGAAGTGCAGCTCGGCGCCGGCCAGCTTCTCGAGTACCGCACTGCGCAGGACCGGGGTCACGGTGGCATGCGGGGCAATGCGTGCGGCGGCATCGCGAATCTGCGCGAAGGTGGGCAGATGCTGACTCATGCGTGCTGGTTCTCGATCTCGATGCCGCAATGGAAGAGGCGTTCTGCACCGGGTTCCAGACGGATGGCCGCGGCGCAGTCCTCGCGATTGAATGCGTCGGACATGCTCTCCATCGGCTCAAGCGCGATCGCGCGACGTGCATCGCGCGGCACGGTGTCGGCGGTGAAAGCGAGTACGATGCCGCGGGTCTGCCACATCGCCACCGTCAACCCGGTGTTCGGATCGCGTACGCGGGTGCGCGCGCGGCCATCGGCATCCGCATGCAAACCGGCATAACCATGATTGAGTTCGGTCGTACCGATGCGACGCCACTTGCGAAAATCCATCGCCGGCTCGTCTTCCAGCGCGGCATATGCTTCGTCGCCCGGTAGCGGGATGAAGTTCGCATCGGTACGTATCAGCAGACTGGCCGGCACCTGCAGCTCCCAGGCGTCGACTGCGCCATCGGCGACACGAAAATACGGATGCCAGCCGAAGAAGCACGGCGCGGCCTGTTCGCCGACGTTACGCATGCTGGCCACTACTTCGAGCCCACTCGCATTGAGGACGTAATGCACGCTGACATCGATGGCGAACGGATAGCCCGCATGCACACCCGGACGGATGCTGCGATTGACGAAAACGGCGTGCGCGCCGGTGGCATCGGCGTCCAGGCGCTCGAGCGTAAATTCCTGATCGCGCAAGAAGCCGTGGCGAGACTCCCGCTTGCCGCCCTCGGCGCCGGGCGCAAGATCGTAGGTCTGCCCGTCGAAGCGGTAGAGGGCGTCCTTGATGCGGTTGGCGAACGGCGCCATCACGGCATAGCGCGAACCCGGGCGCTGCTCCACTTCCGCCAGGTCGCGATAGCCGTCGGCCAGCTGGAACGTACTGCCCTCATGCGCGATCTCGATGCCGATAACCGCCGCGCCGCGGCTGACGATGCGTACCTGCCGTTGCCGCTCCGGGTCGCCCAGGATGGCGATTTCATGGAGTCCCAAACGATCTCGCGCGATGCTGAAAGCAGTCATAGCCTTGTTCCTGGCACCAAAGCACCGCATGTTAGCCTGACCTACTCGTTCCCGTTTCGAATCCCCCATGAATGCACGCCCCGATAGCCCCACGTCGCCGATCCTGCTCAGCCAATACCAAGCGCCCGCATGGCGGGTAGAACGCGTCGAACTGGAGTTCGATCTGGCCATCGACCGCACCGAGGTGCTTTCGCGCCTGACGCTTAGGCGCGGTGACGCCACCTCGTCACTGCGCTTGGATGGCGAAGGCCTGGAGCTGCTTTCGATCGCCCTCGACGGCAAGGCCCTGGATCCCTCGGCCTATCGCTATGCGGACCAGATGCTCGAGGTCGATGGCGCCGAGGACGGCAGCGTGCTCGAAACGCGCGTGCGTCTGGACCCGGCGAACAATACCGCGCTGGAAGGCCTGTACCTCTCCGGCACGCGTGACACCGGTTTTCTGCTGACCCAATGCGAGGCCGAAGGGTTTCGCCACATCACGTATTTCCCGGATCGGCCTGACGTACTGGCCAGCTATACGGTCACGCTGCGCGCCGACCGCGCGCGCTTTCCGGTACTGCTTGCCGGCGGCAATCCCGATGGCGCCGGCGAGCTGGAGGGCGGTCGTCATTGGGCGCGCTTTGTCGACCCGCATCCCAAGCCCAGCTATCTGTTCGCCCTGGTCGCCGGGCGCCTCGAGAAGATCGAGCGCGACTACACGACCGCCGACAGCCGCGCGGTCACGCTGGTGATATGGGCCGAAGCAGACGCCATCGAACGCTGCCATTACGCCATGGATGCGCTGGAACGCTCGATGCGCTGGGACGAGCAGGCCTATGGCCGCAACTACGATCTGGATGTCTTCCATGTCGTGGCCACGCACGACTTCAACATGGGTGCGATGGAGAACAAGGGCCTCAATATTTTCAACGCGAAGTATCTGTTGGCCGACCCTGACAGCACGACCGACGACGAGTACCGCGCCGTCGAAGCCGTGGTGGCGCACGAGTACTTCCACAACTGGAGCGGTAACCGCGTCACCTGTCGCGACTGGTTCCAGTTGAGTCTCAAGGAGGGCTTGACCGTGTTCCGCGAGCAGCAGTTCTCGGCGGACATGAACTCGGCGGCGCTCAAACGCATCGAGGATGTCGCCCTGCTGCGTCGCGCGCAGTTTCCCGAAGACGCCGGTCCGCTGGCGCATCCGGTGCGCCCTGCGCAGTATCAGGAGATCAACAACTTCTATACCGCGACGGTCTACGAGAAGGGCTCCGAACTGGTGCGCATGCTTGCCGGCAAACTCGGCAAGGACGGCTTCCGCCGCGGCATGGATCTGTATTTCGCGCGAAACGACGGCCGCGCCGCGACCCTGGAGGACTTCCTCGGCGCGTTGGGCGAAGCCAACCATATCGATCTCACGCCCTATCTGGCCTGGTACGGCCAGGCCGGTACGCCACGCATCAAGGCCCATGGCCGCTACGACGCAAACGCACGCAGCTACACCCTGGTCTTGAAACAGCACACCGCACCGACACCAGGGCAGGCGCAGAAGTCGGCCCTGCCGATACCGGTGAAGCTGGCCCTGTTCGGTCAGGACGGCGCCATGCTTGCGCTACACCTTGGCGATAGCGAAGACGGCGCTACCGAGCGCGTCGTTGTGCTGGATCGGGCGGAGCAATCGTTCGTTTTCCAACATGTCGACGCGGCACCGGTGCCGTCGCTACTGCGTGGCTTCTCCGCCCCGGCGATCCTGGAATGCGATTACTCGCCGGCCGAGCTGGCCTTGTTGCTGCGCCACGACGTCGACGGTTTCAACCGCTGGGAGGCCGGGCAGCAACTGGCCGCACGCGCGTACGACGCGCTTCGTGACAACGGGGACGACGTCGCGGTACAGGCATGGTGCGACGCGCTGGCCGATCTGTTCGAGCGCGGCGGCCTCGATGACGCCCTGCTCGCCGACCTGCTGACGCCGCCGGGCGAAATCGAGCTGGCCGAGCGCGAGCACGATATCGATCCCTCGCGTATTCATGCGACCCGCCAGGCACTGCAACGCCGACTTGCCGAACGCCTCGGCACCTCTGAACTGCAACGGCGCTACGACACGCTGGCAGCACAGACCAATCGCAACCTCGACGCCGCCAGTCAGGCGCAGCGCCGCCTGAAGAAACGCGTGCTCGATCTGTGGTCGTTGGTCGATAACAACCATGCGCTGATCGCTGCGGCCGCGCAGTGCGCACACGCGCCCACGATGACCGACCGCCTCGCCGCACTGTCGGTGCTGGTGCGCAGCCAGGCGCCGCAGGCTGCCGATGCGCTGGCTCGTTTCCGCCAGCATCATGCCGGCGATCCGCTCGCTATGGACAAGTGGTTTGCCGTACAGGCACAACTGCCCGGCGATGCCGTGCTCGAGCGAGTCCAGTCGCTGGCCAACGACCCCGCCTTTACGTTGAAGAACCCCAACCGCGTCAACGCGCTGCTCGGTAGCTGGGCACGCGGCAATCCCAGCGGCTTTCATCGCGCCGATGGTGCGGGCTATCGCTATCTGGCCGAACGCCTGCGCGAACTCGATGCGCTCAATCCGCAGGTCGCTGCCCGTCTGGCCACGGTACTCAATGGCTGGCGGCGGCTGGAGCCTGTGCGGCGCGACGCGGCGCGCGCGGCTATCGCTGGTTTGGCCGAAGAAGGGACGCTGTCGCGCAATCTTGGTGAGATCGTGCGCAGCATGCTGGGTGATTGAGGGAGCCCTGAAAAGCCTTCCCTAGCCGTCATCCCGGCGCAGGCCGGGACCCAGTGGCTTTGTTGTCGGTTGTCTCGAGAGCCAACAACAATCCGCTCTATCGCGAAAACTGAAAACCGAAGTCACTGGGTCCCGGCCTGCGCCGGGATGACGATAGGAAACGTTGAGGTTGTTCGGGATTCGCCCGAAGCCACTCCCAAAAAAATCGCCCGAGTGCAGCGCGTCCGAAGACGGCTACACCCGGGCGTAAGTCAAACAGGTTTCGGCTGTTACGCGGGGCCGGTCATTCAGACCGGCAATTCTTCCAAGGCGTGGCGCAGCTGCTTCATGCGGGTCTCCAGTCGCGGGCGCAAGGAAAGGTTTTCCTGCGCGCTACGCGCCTGCAAACGGTCCATCGCCATTTCCACACGTCCCATCTCGATCAGCAGATCGTGATGCGTATAAACAGGCTGCAAATCCAGCGAGTACTCCATGGCACGTCCCCCTAGAACTTGTCTTGTAAGGGGACGAATGCAACGCCCATGCCAGAATGTGATGTAAATCACGCTTTCCTGAGTGAGGCTGCGCAAACTGACGTAATGCGTCACGTCTTGCCCCCAACCGGCACAAATTAGCGTTTTAGTCACCCCATGTTCACGCTCAGAGGGTAAATATCCGCATCACGCGGAGCGGTTTTTGTGCGCCGATCCCCGGCAGATTTTTCGGTTTCTGACGCCTGGCAACACGGTCATCCTGGATTCCCCCTGTTCCTGAGACCGCCAGGCGTCAGATCTAACAAAGCAGAAAGGCCGCTAAATAGCGGCCTTTCTGCTTTTCTGCCCTACAAAAACCGACGGCGTCCCGAAGGACGCCGTCTTGCTTCCTCTCCCAGCACGCAATCGAACCCCTGTCCGTTCGATCTCGGCGCGCGTTTCCGCGCAGCTTCTGCCCGGGAAAAGTGCGAAATGGATAAAGCAGCTTCCATGCCAAGGCATCTGGGCGAGATCTCTTACGGGTTCGGGGTAAAATGGCGTCCTGTTTCGTCAATTTTTGCTCTGCCAGGGCACTTTTAGAGCGCTTGCCATGATGCTGCACCCGACCCATTACGACGTCATCGTTATCGGCGGTGGTCACGCCGGTACCGAAGCCGCGCTGGCCGCGGCGCGATGCGGTGCGCGCACGCTCCTGCTCAGCCACAACATCGAGACGATCGGCCAGATGAGCTGCAACCCGGCCATCGGCGGCATCGGCAAGGGGCATCTGGTCAAGGAAATCGATGCCCTGGGGGGCGCCATGGCCCGGGCGGCCGATCGCGCCGGCATCCAGTGGCGCACGCTCAATGCCTCCAAGGGGCCGGCCGTGCGCGCCACGCGCTGCCAGGCCGACCGCGCCCTGTATAAGGCAGCGATCCGCCACATCGTCGAAACCCAGCCGAACCTGGAGCTGTTCCAGCAGGCAGTCGACGACCTGATCCTGGAAGGCGGCCGGGTCGTCGGTGTCGTCACGCAGATGGGGCTGTCCTTCCGCGCCCGCAGCGTGGTCCTGACTGCCGGCACCTTTCTCGCCGGCAAGATTCACATCGGCCAGGCGCAGTACGCCGGTGGCCGCGCCGGCGACCCGCCCGCCAGCACGCTCGCGACCAAGCTGCGCGAACTGCCGGTGGCCGCCGAACGCCTGAAGACCGGCACGCCGCCGCGTATCGACCTGCGCAGCATCGACTTCACCGGCCTGGACGAACAGCCCGGCGACAATCCGGCACCGGTGTTCTCCTACCTCGGCTCGCGCGACGAACATCCACGCCAGGTCAGCTGCTGGATCACCCACACCACCGAGCGCACCCACGACATCATCCGTGGCGCCCTCGACCGCTCGCCGCTCTATACCGGCCAGATCGAAGGCATCGGTCCGCGTTACTGCCCCTCGATCGAAGACAAGGTGGTGCGTTTCGCGGAGAAGTCGTCGCATCAAATCTTCATCGAGCCCGAGGGCCTGGATACGTTCGAGATCTATCCGAACGGCATTTCCACCTCGTTGCCCTATGACGTACAGCTCGATCTGGTGCATTCGATCAAGGGTTTCGAGCGCGCGCACATCACGCGGCCCGGCTATGCCATCGAATACGACTACTTCGATCCGCGCGGCCTGCAGCCCTGGCTGGAAACCAAGGCCGTTCCTGGCCTGTATTTCGCCGGCCAGATCAACGGCACCACTGGCTACGAGGAGGCCGGCGCGCAGGGCTTGATCGCCGGCCTGAATGCCGCGCTGGCCACACAAGGCAAGGCGCCCTGGTATCCGCGGCGCGACGAGGCCTACATCGGCGTGCTGATCGACGACCTCACCAGCAACGGCACCATCGAGCCGTATCGCATGTTCACCTCGCGCGCCGAATATCGCCTGCATCTGCGCGAAGACAATGCGGACCTGCGCCTGACCGAAACGGGACACGCATTGGGCGTGGTGCCGCAAGAGCGTTTCGACGCCTTGCGCGCCAAGCGCGAAGCGGTCGAACGCGAAACCCAGCGCCTTGGCGGCATCTGGGCCGCGCCGAGCAACGCGCTTGGCGCGGCGATCGAGCGCCAGCTCGGCATCGCCGTCAGCCGCGAAACCAACGCACTCGACCTGCTGCGCCGTCCCGAACTCGATTACGTTCGCCTGATGACCGTGACTGAGCTGGGGCCTCCCGTAGCCCAGGAAGATGTCGCCGCGCAGGTGGAAGTACAGACCAAGTACGCCGGTTACCTGGAGCGCCAGCGCGAAGAGATCGAGCGTCAGCGCCGGCACGAACATACCGCCATCCCCGGCAGCTTCGATTACGACAAGGTACGCGGGCTTTCGGCCGAGGTCCTGCTGAAACTCAAGCGGACCCAACCCGCCACCATCGGGCAGGCGGCACGGATCAGCGGCGTGACACCCGCAGCCATCTCGCTCCTGCTGGTGCACCTGAAGAGACGGGACGCCGCCTGAGCCAAGCAAGGCGTGACAGCAACGCTCTCACTTACTCCTCACTCCTCTCCACTCACTCCTAACCCACTTCCCTCGCCCCCCGCCAGCCATGGCATCATCCCCACTTTCATCCCAGTCTGCGGAGTCTCACGATGGAAGTCTGGATCGGACGCGATGGCGAGCGCCACGGCCCGTATAAGGAAGGCGATGTGCGCCAGTGGCTGCGTAGCGGCCAGGTGTCGCGCGATGATCTGGGCTGGTACGAAGGCTTGGCCGATTGGCAACCGCTGTCGGTGCTGTTTCCCGACGAGCGGCCCTCGGCAGCACCGCCGCCGATGCAATCTTCGCCGTATGCCGCGCCACCGCTTTCGCAGGCTGCGACGATCAACGAGCTCGAAGATTACGCCGGGTTCTGGAAGCGCCTGGTCGCGTACATCATCGACAGCATCGTGCTTTATATCCCCAATATGCTGATCCAGAAGCTCATGGGTGGCGATGTGGCGGGTGAGGCGCTGCGTCAGGCGCAGATGGCCAATCGCGACGACCCTCAACAGATGGTCCAGTCGTTGATGACCTACTACTCCGCCATGACACCGGCCATGCTGGCGATCAGCGTGGTCACGCTGCTCTACTTCGCGTTCTGCGAAAGCTCGGCCTGGCAAGCCACGGTCGGCAAGCTGGCGATGGGCATCCGGGTGACCGATCTGGATGGGCAACGCATCGGCTTTCCGCGAGCGCTCGGCCGTTATCTGGGCAAGTTCATCAGCGCGTTGATCCTGTGCATCGGTTTCCTGATGGTGGCCTGGACACGCCGCAGCCAGGGCTTGCACGACATCATGGCCAATACCCTGGTCTTGAATGGCCGTGCCAATCGCCAGAAAGCTGCCGCATCGAATACGACGCGCAACGATTCTTTCAACGCCTGACCTCGCCCGTCGATCCCAAAAAAAAAGCGCGCCGTTGATCCGGCGCGCTTTTTTTCATCCGTCCAGCGTCACACGCCGTCGCTCGCATGCAAGGTCAGCTCGGCCTTGTTTTCGGCATCCATCTTGTCCCACTTTTTCATGTAGTCGACGCGCTTGGATTCGATGTCGCTCTTATGCGACTCGTACCAGGCGTCGGCGGCAGGTGTCTTGTCGACCAGCTCGCTGTCGCGCTTCCAGTCGGCAAAGTCCTTCGACTGCAGGTTGTATTTGGCGCTCGCATCGTTGTGGAGCGGGATCAGCGAAAAGCGCGCTTTCCATACGCCCATGCGCGGGCGCACCCAGACGTAATACGTCTTGCCCGGATCGAGCGTGGCATTCATGAAATCAGCATTTTCGCCGATCACCATAAACAGGTGATCGCCCGCCGGCACATGCATTTGCACGGCGGTCTTGGACGAAACAATACCGCCGAACCGTGTCTGGCCACCGGTCACGTCATACACTGAGGACTGAATCGCCCCGCCCATGACGGAAGGCCGCATAAACACCACGGTGGCCTGTTCCACGACAGCCGGAGCCACGGTCGCGGCCTTGCTGCCGCTCTTGGTCATCAAACTAGACTGGCAGCCGCCAAGCATCAGCACGAGCGCAAACACCGCCCATGCGCGGATCATCTTGATCATGTTTTCCCCCTGACGCCATGTTTATGCTTTGGCCGCACGGACATGGCGCCATGCGACGGCGCCAAGCATCGACGGTCTGATGCCGCACTGCAAGGCCGTCATGGCGGGCGACCTTGTATGATGTCAGACCCGACCTGGAGACCTCGCGTTTCCACGCCGGTGCAGCCCCTCAAGGAATGTTTACAGACTCATGCTCAGCATCGAACAACGCATTGCCCAGGACATCGCCGCCAAGCCCGAACAAGTGCAGGCCGCGGTGGATTTGCTCGACGGTGGCGCCACCGTGCCCTTCATCGCTCGCTATCGCAAAGAGGCCACCGGCGGGCTGGACGACACGCAGCTGCGCCTGCTCGAAGAGCGCCTGCGTTACCTGCGCGAACTGGAAGATCGCCGTAGCGCGATCCTGGCCAGCGTCGAGGAACAGGGCAAGCTGAGCGATGCGTTGAAGAAAGACATCCTCGACGCCGACACCAAGGCGCGTCTGGAAGATTTGTATCTGCCCTACAAGCCCAAGCGTCGCACCAAGGCGCAGATCGCACGCGAGGCCGGCCTGGAGCCGCTGGCGACGACATTGCGCGAAGACCCCACGCAATCGCCCGAGACGCTGGCCGAAGGCTATGTGGACGCGGAGAAAGGCGTTGCCGATGTGCGTGCGGCGCTCGATGGCGCGCGCGCCATCCTGATGGAATCGATCGCCGAAGATGCCCACCTGGTCGGCGAGCTGCGCGACTGGCTGTGGGACAAGGGCCAGATCCGCGCCAAGGTGGTCGAAGGCAAGGAGAATGAAGGCGCGAAGTTCCGCGACTATTTCGATCACGTCGAACCGATCGGCAAGATTCCGTCGCATCGCCTGCTCGCACTGATGCGCGCACGCAATGAAGGCGTGATCGAGCTGGAACTCGCTCCCGCGCTCGAGTCCGAACAAGGCCATGCCGAGGGCGAAAGCCGTGTCGCCGCGCATGCGGGCATCTTCGATCGCGGCCGCTCCGCCGATGCGTGGCTGCGTGAAACCGTGCGCCTGACCTGGCGTGTCAAATTGCATCTGCATCTCACGCTCGACCTGTTCGGCCGCGTCCGCGAAGGTGCCGAAGACGAAGCCATCCGGGTATTCGGCGAAAATTTGAAAGACCTGTTGCTGGCCGCACCGGCCGGCGCCAAGACGGTGATGGGCCTGGACCCGGGCATCCGCACCGGCGTCAAGGTCGCCATCGTCGACGCCACCGGCAAATTGCTGGCCACCGACACGATTTATCCGCACGAACCGCGCCGGCAGTGGGACCAGTCGATCGCACGCCTGGCCGTGCTCAGCAAGCAGCATGGAGTCAACCTGATCGCCATCGGCAACGGCACCGCCTCGCGCGAAACCGACAAGCTCGCCGGCGAGCTGATGAAGAAGCACGCCGACCTCAAGCTGGCCAAGATCGTGGTCAGCGAAGCGGGCGCCTCTGTGTATTCGGCATCGGAAGCCGCTGCCAAGGAATTCCCCGAGCTCGATGTGAGCCTGCGTGGTGCGGTATCGATCGCACGGCGCCTGCAGGATCCGCTGGCCGAACTGGTGAAGATCGAACCCAAGGCGATCGGCGTGGGCCAGTACCAGCACGACGTGAACCAGGTAAAGCTGGCGCGCAACCTCGACGCCAGCGTCGAAGATTGCGTGAACGCGGTCGGTGTCGATGCGAATACCGCCTCGGCGGCCTTGCTGTCGCGCGTTGCCGGCCTGTCGGCGTCGGTGGCGGAAAACGTGGTGAAGTACCGCGACGCGAACGGTCCCTTCGCCAACCGCCAGGCACTGCTCAAGGTGCCGCGCCTGGGCGACAAAGCGTACGAGCAGTGCGCCGGCTTCCTGCGTGTGGCCCATGGCGACAACCCGCTCGACGCCAGCGCAGTGCACCCGGAAGCCTATCCGGTGGTGGAGCGCATCATCGCCCAATGCGGCCGTGAAGTTCGCAACATCATTGGCGACACCAGCTTCCTGCGCGGCCTCAAGCCGGAGCAGTTCACCGATGAGCGTTTCGGTGTACCGACCGTGCGCGACATCCTCAAGGAACTGGAAAAGCCCGGTCGCGATCCGCGTCCGGAGTTTGTCGCGCCGAGCTTTGCCGAGGGCGTCGAGGATCTCAAGGACCTGCGTCCGGGCATGATTCTCGAAGGCCGCGTCACCAACGTCGCCGCCTTCGGCGCGTTCGTCGACATCGGCGTGCATCAGGACGGCCTGGTGCACGTATCGGCGCTGTCGCACACCTTCGTCAAGGATCCGCGCGATGCGGTGAAGGCGGGCGACATCGTCAAGGTCAAGGTGATGGAGGTCGACCTGCCACGCCAGCGCATCGGCCTGTCGATGCGCCTTGACGACGAGCCAGGCCAGCAGACACGCGGCGGTAAGCCGGCAGGCGGCAACGACAACGCGCGCGGCGGTCAACGCGATCAGCGCGGTGGCGGTCGTCCCGGCGGCGGTGGCGGCGGCTCCAAGCCGGCAGCAGCTCCAGCGCCGGCCAATAGCGCCTTTGCCGACGCGCTGTCGCGTGCGATGAAGCGCTAAACGGTCGTTTTAAAACGCAAAATCGTACTAAACCGGCGGCCGGATCAGCTCCATCATCCGGCCGTCGTGGGGAAATCCGCTCGAATCAACGATTTGCAATCCCGTGCTTACGCCGCAGCGCAGCATGCGCGTCAGTACGGATATGCATTACCGTAACAAACCTATAACAAAGCCCTAGCAAGGAGCGTTGCACATGCCTCGTACTCGTTATCTGGCCGGCGCCATTACCGCCGCGCTGCTTTTCAGTTCCGCCGCTTCGGCGGGCCAGTTCGACAAGGTGGTCGTCTTCGGCGACAGCTTGAGCGATGCAGGCAATATCTCGCTGGCCACTGCGCCGCAGATCCAGCCGCCGCTGCGCTTCACCACCAACCCGGGTGTGACCACCGCAGAAATCGTTGCGGCGAACCTCGGCCTGCCGGTCACGCCTTCGCTGCTGGGCGGCACCGATTTCGCCTTCGGCGGTGCGGGCCTCAACAACAACTCCGCGGCCGGCCCGATCCCGACCATTCCGCAGCAGTTGCAGATGTATCTGGGCGCGACTGGCGGCAAGGCCGACTCGCGTGCGCTTTACCAGGTGTGGGGCGGCGCCAACGACATCTTCTTCCTGACCGCCACGTCGACCGATCCGAACGTGCTGGCCGCCGGCACCGTGGCCGCCGCCACGACCGAGGTGAAGCTGCTCGGTCAGTTGCAGGCCGCCGGCGCCAAGTACGTCGTCGTCTATAGCCTGCCCGATATCGGCAAGACGCCGGAAAGCATCGCCGGTGGTCCGGCGGCGCAGGCCGGTGGCACACAGTTGTCGCTGGCGTTCAACGGCGTGCTCAATGCGGGCATTTCGCAGCTGAGCAACAACGGCCTCAACGTGATTCCGGTGAACACCTTCGCGCTGCTTAACGAAGTGATCGCCAATCCGTCCGCCTATGGCTTCACCAACGTCACCCAGCCGGCCTGCGGCGCCGGCTCCAGTTCGGTGCAGTGTGGTCCGGCCGGCTCGGGCCTGCCCTACACCTACGCTGCGGGTGCCAACCAGACCTACCTGTTCGCCGATGGCGTGCATCCGACCACCGCGGCACACGCGCTGCTGGGCCAGTACGTGACCTCGTTGCTGCGTGCACCGGGCCAGATCTCTCTGCTGGGCGAAGCGCCCTTGGCAGCCAACCAGGCGCAGAACCGCGCGATCCGCAATCAGATGCAGGCGGACGAAGCCGGTTCCGGCACGCGCTTCTTCGCCAACGTCGATTACTCGCACCAGCGTTTCGACGGCAGCGACAGCTCGCCCAAGACCACGTCCAACAACGTCGACCTGACCCTGGGCGCCGACGCCAAGCTCAACGAGAATTTCTCGATCGGCGTGGCGATGGGCATCGGTCAGCACAATAGCGATTTCACCGGTGGCGGCGGCTACAAGCTGCAGGACATCAGCGGTATCGGCTACGCCACCTGGTATGCCGGCGGCGCCTATGTCGGCGGCTACGTCAACTTCGCGCAATCCAACTTCTCCGACATCGACCGCCGCATCCAGTTGGGCACGAATCTTCGTGGCGAAACCGGCAAGGACGATGGTTCGCGCCTGGGCGGCGGTTTCACCGGTGGCTACTGGTTCACCTTCAACAACATCCGCACCGGCCCGTTCGCCAACCTCGACTGGCAGACGGTGAAGCTCGACGGCTATACCGAAAGCGGCGACGACAGCACTGCGATGAGCTTCGGCAGCCAACACCGCGACTCGCTGATCTCGACCCTGGGCTGGCGTCTGCAGGGCAGCTTCGGCTCGGGCAGCATCGCCTGGTCGCCGTACGCCGAACTGGCCTGGAACCACGACACCAAGGCAGATCAGCGCGAAGTGACCGCCGGCCTGGTCAGCATGCCGGGTACCTTCTCGCTGCTCGGCTATACGCCGGACAAGAGCTGGGGCACCGCCGATGTCGGCCTGAACGCCAAGTTCTCCGAAAGCGTCAGCGCCTGGGTGGGTTACAGCGGTCGCTTCAAGGACAGCAGCCAGAAGTACAACAGCTTGAATATCGGGATGAAGATCGGGTTCTGATCTACGACAAAGCCGGCGACCCAGTCGCCGGCTTTGTCCAACGCAGGCACAAAAAAACGCCCGCTTTCGCGGGCGTTTTTTCGTCCAGCTCGCAGCAGCGATTACTTGCCCTTGCCGCCCGTCGCCAGATTCAGGATCGACTGCGCCTGCTTCTGCAAGCTGGCGGCATCGTCGTCACTGAGCGTATCGGTCTTGCTGCCGGCTTCGTGCTGCTTCAGCAACAGCGAACCATCCTGACCCCATGCAGCGCGGTCGGTGGACGACGGCTTGGCGTCCTTGCTGGACTTCTTCTGCTGCACGACCACCCACGGCTTTCCATCCTTATAGGCGTAGTCGGTGCTGGTGAAGCCCTTGTCGCCGTAGTCGACCTGTTCGCGAATGAACTTCACGTTGCCGCCTTCGCGGAACACCTGCCAACCGCGCGACACATCTTTGTCGAGCTTGGTGCCGTTGGTGATCTTCATGCCGCCGATGTGTGCCTGCACGTCCTTGAACGCGGCAAACTCCTTGTCGCCAGCGGTCTGCACCGGTGCCAGGGTGATCGTCACCTGGCTGGGCGCACCCTTGGTCAACACGGGCGACTGCAAGGCCGGGGCGTATTTGTGATCGCCATCGGTCAGCACGGCCTGCACGTTATAGCCATTGGCCGGGACGATATCCGTGGCGTTGAAGGTCAGCTCGAACGACTGCGGCATGCTCGGCACCGGCGAAATCGTCTTGCTCGCCAGCGAGGTGGCACCACCTTCGGTCGACACGTCGACCAGGCTGATTTCGAGCTTCGCATTCGGCGAAAGCTGCACGTCGCCGGACAAGGCCACGGTGCCGGACACCGTATTGGCCTTGGGGGCAGCTGCTGTGTTGTCACCCGCTGCAGGGGCGTTTTCCGCCGCCGGCTGCGACGACGACGTATCCGAAGAAGAATTGCAACCGGCCAGCGCCAGGGCTGCAACCGACATCAGCGACCAAACGATCCTGCGCATTGAGGGACCTCAATCTATCGATGAACCAAAACGCGAAAACCCGCGCCACGTCTAGACGTGCCATAGATTTTCACGGGGGAAGCTTCAAGCATAGCCCAAAGAACCCCTGTGGAAAAGTCAACAAAACCAGTGCCATCCGTACCAAACGAGCGTTTGGCTGAGGTTTTCGTGACCCAGTACGCGCTCATGTTACCCGTATCACACCTACTGAGACGAGGTAGGAGCAAAATCTTACGTGAAATAAATTTCATTTGTCTGTGTATGCAGCGGGTAAACCAAACCCAAACTCGGTCGTTATTCATTGCGACCTGTCGGCTAAAACGACCGGTTGGACTACAGCGTGCCCCGCTCGACCCTATAGTTTTCGGCACAGATGCCTGGGGCTTGAGTTCGCTGAAATCCGTTAAAGCTTTGGACACATGGAAGTTAAGCGGTGAAAGCAGGAGCGAAATTCCCCTCGTCCACGTTGGTTGGAAATTGCGATGAACACGCAAAAAACTACGCACCTCGTCGAAGCCCCCTCCGGCACCTTTGCTGATCGTATAAAAGTGCTGATCCAGCGCGTTGGCAGCGTCACGGAAATCGCACGAATGTGCGGGTTCTCCGAAGGCGTTGTGCGTAGTTGGCGCGACGGCAACACTGATCCGTCCCGTGCCCGTTGCGTGACCCTCGCCAAGACCCTCGGCATTTCGCTGGTGTGGCTGGTGGCCGGTGAAGGCACGATCCAGACCGAGGCGCTTGCGCAAGGCGAGGAATTGTCCGGCACGGAAAGCTCGCTGTCCCAGCGGCACCGTTCCAAGCTGCGGACCGCAGCCGACACGCTGCAGGCCAGCGGCGTCGCCATGGACCCGACCCGTCTCAATACCGCGCTGCGCATTCTGCAGTCCGAACTCGACCTGGCCGAAAGCCGCCTGACCTTGGCCGAAAACGCCGACATGCTGGCCGAGCTTTACGACATCCTCGGCCCTAACGGCGACGTGGATGCCACGGCGATGGTGGCGTTCAATCACCGTCTGGGTGATCGCATTCGCCGGAATCGTTCGGCAGCCTGATTTCGTTTTGTCCGGTCACAGTCCCCGACAAAGGGGACAAAAGAAAAAGCCCGCAACCTGGCGGGCTTTTTCTATAGGTCTCTGGCTGCACGCGCAGCCGGACCTTACAACCGGGAAATATCCGCGATCGCCGCAAACTGCGCCTTCAGCTGCCCGAGCAAGGCCAGGCGATTGGCGCGTACGGCCGGGTCTTCGGCATTGACCAGCACATCGTCGAAGAACGCATCGACCGGCGCCTGAAGCTGGGCCAGACGAGTCAGCACGGCGGCGTAGTCGCCCGCTTCCAGCGGAGCGGCGGTGTCGGCGGTGGCAGACACCAGCGCATCGGCCAACGCACGTTCGGCGTCGAACTCGAAATACTTCGGGTCGACCGAACTGCCGATCGGCGGCGCTCCGGCTTCCTCGGCCTGCTTGCGCAGGATGTTGGCAACGCGCTTGTTGGCGGCAGCAAGGCTGGCCGCTTCCGGGCGGCGGCCGAAGTCGGCTACCGCGCGCAGGCGACGATCGAAATCGGCCAGGCTGGCCGGTCGCACCGCGAGCACGGCTTCGAACTGCTCGCCGCCAAAACCCTGTTCGGCGTAGTAGCCGCGCAAACGCTCGAGTACGAAGTCATACAGCTCGCCGGCCAATTCGGCGCGGCGCTTGCCTGCATCGAGCGGCGCTGCCTTGCCGTCCTTGCCCGGCTTGATGCCGGCGGCCAGGGCGGCTTCGGGTAGCAGTTCCAGAGCCTCACGCAGTGTGCCCGGCAGGTCGAGCTCGATCCTGCCTTCGATCAGCGTACGTGCCAGGCCCAGCGCGGCGCGGCGCAGGGCAAACGGATCCTTGTTGCCGCTGGGCTTCATGCCGACGGCGAAAATGCCCGTGAGCGTATCCAGGCGCTCGGCCACGGCCAGCACCTGGCCGACCTTGCCCGAGGCGACGGCATCGCCGGCGAAGCGCGGCTGGTAGTAGCTGTCGAGCGCATCGGCCACCTCGGCCGGTTCGCCGTGATGCGCGGCGTAGTAACGGCCCATCACACCCTGCAGCTCGGGAAACTCGCCGACCATGCGGGTAAGCAGGTCGCATTTGCTCAGCGCGGCGGCACGAGTCGCCTGACCGGCGTCGACACCGACGCGGTTGGCGATGACGCGCGCAAGCTCGGCAACGCGGATGCTCTTGTCCCACAGGCTGCCCAGCGCCTGCTGATAGGTCACGTTCTTCAACGCATCCTGGTAGCCGGCCAATGGGGTCTTCAGATCTTCGTCCCAGAAGAACTTCGCGTCGGCGAAGCGCGGACGTATGACGCGCTCGTAGCCCTTGCGAATCTCGCTCGGCTGCTTGCTGTCGATATTGGCGATGCCGATGAAATGCTCGGTGAGCTTGCCGTCGGCATCGAACACCGGCACGAACTTCTGGTTGGTTTCCATCGTCGTCACCAGTGCCTCGGGGGGCACGGCGAGAAAGTCCCGCTCGAACGTGCAGGCGATCGCCGCCGGCCATTCGGTGAGGTTGGCGATTTCGTCCAGCAGGGCGGCGTCCAGGCGCGGCACGCCACCGGTTTCTTTCGCGGCACGGGCGATTTCAGCCTCGATGCGCTGGCGACGCTCGCGCGGGTCGGCCAGCACCTTGGCCGCTCGCATATGGTCGAGCCAGCCGTCGGCGTCGGCGATATGCACCGGCTGCGGATGCATGAAGCGATGGCCGCGCGACTGACGGCCGCTCTTCAAGCCCAGTACTTCGCCATCGATGATGTCCGAGCCATGCAGCATCACCAGCCAATGCGCCGGGCGCACGAAGCTGTAGTCGTGATCGGCCCAGCGCATCGGCTTCGGGATCGGCAGGCCCTTGAGCGTCTCGTCGACGATCTCCGCAAGCAGATCTTTCAGGAATCGCACCGGCGACATGTCGCGGTAAGCAAACCAGGCGCCCTTGTCGGTGCGCTCTTCGCCCAGTTGCTCGACGTCGACGCCACACGATTGAGCGAACCCCAACAGGGCCTTGGTAGGCTTGCCCTCGGCATCGCGACCCGCGGTCAGTGCAGGACCGCGACGCACGATCACCTGTTGCGCCGCCGATTCGGCCACCGCGGGAATATGCACCGCCAGACGACGCGGGGAGGCGTACACCACCGCGCTGTCCAGGGCCGCATCGACACCGCGCTTGGACAGGCCATCGCAGATGCCACGCAGGAAAGCAGCGGCCAGTTCATCGAGCGCCTTGGGCGGTAGTTCTTCCGTACCCAGCTCGATCAGTAACGACTTGGCGGCGCTCATGCAGCCTGCTCCTTCTTGTTCTTGAGGCCGGGGAAACCGAGCTTTTCGCGCTGTGCGACGTAGGTTTCGGCAACCGCACGCGACAATGTACGTACACGCAGGATGTAGCGCTGGCGCTCGGTCACGCTGATCGCGCGGCGCGCGTCGAGCAGGTTGAACGTGTGGCTTGCCTTCATCACCTGCTCATAGGCAGGCAACGGCAGACCGGCGGCGATCAGCTTGTTCGCCTCGCCTTCGCAAACGTCGAACCAACGCAGCAGCTCGGGCACATTGGCGTGCTCGAAGTTGTAGGTGCTCTGCTCGACCTCGTTCTGATGGAACACGTCGCCGTAGGTCACCGTGCCGTGCGGGCTTTCCGTCCAGATCAGGTCGTAGACGTTGTCCACGTTCTGCAGGTACATCGCCAGGCGCTCGAGACCATAGGTGATCTCGCCCGTTACCGGGCGGCATTCCAGGCCACCGGCCTGCTGGAAATAGGTGAACTGGGTGACTTCCATGCCGTTGAGCCAGACCTCCCAACCCAGGCCCCAGGCGCCCAGCGTGGGCGATTCCCAGTTGTCCTCGACGAAACGCAGGTCATGGACGAGCGGGTCCAGGCCCAGCTCCTTCAGCGAGCCGATGTACAGCTCGAGGATGTTTTCGGGGTTCGGCTTCATCACCACCTGATACTGGTAGTAATGCTGCAGGCGGTTGGGGTTTTCGCCGTAGCGGCCATCCGTCGGGCGGCGCGACGGCTGAACATAGGCGGCCGCCCAGGGCTCGGGGCCGAGCGCGCGCAGAAAAGTGGCTGGATGGAACGTTCCTGCGCCGACCTCGGTATCGAGCGGCTGCAGCAGCACGCAACCCTGCGCCGCCCAGTAGCGGTTGAGGGTCTGGATCACATCCTGGAAAGTACGTGCGGACATGGTTTTCCGTGACCTGGAATAAAGCGGGTTAGTATAGCCTTGAGGTCAAATTCACGTCGTTAGGGTTTTCTACGGTCGCCTGAGCTTTGGCGGCGTCAGGGGTTTTTTCAATGGCCACAGCACCGCAATCGCCTTCCCTGCTCGGTCGCCGAGGCAGGTTGTCGCTGGACGAGATGCTGGCCGCCCTGGTGGTCACCGGGCATATCTCCGGCGACGATGCGAAGAACGTCCGCATGGGCTCGCGCTCGGGCCGCAGCACGGTCGAGCTGCACCCGCTGGTGATCATCGCCAATGCGAAGTTGCCGAATCTGCGCGAACCGGGCCGACCGCTGAGCGCCGAGGCACTGACCGAATGGCTGGCGGCCCAGGCCGATCTGCCGTACATGAAGATCGACCCGATGAAGATCAACGTGGCTGCCGTAACCCAGGTGGTAAGCCACGCCTACGCGATACGCCACAAGATCCTCCCCGTGGCGGCGGCCTTGGGCGAGGTGACCTTCGCTACCTGCGAACCGTTCGACGCAGCCTGGGCCACCGATCTTTCGCACATGCTCCGGCGCGAAGTATCGCGCGTCGTCGCCAATCCGCTGGATATCAACCGCTACCTGCAAGAGTTCTATGGTGTCCAACGCTCGATCCAGATGGCGCAGGACGCCAAGAACGCGGCGGGCGGCTATGACTCGTCGGCGATTCTCAACTTCGAACAGCTGGTGGAGCTGGGCAAGAGCGGCGAAGTCGGCGCGGACGATCGCCACGTCGTGCATATCGTCGACTGGTTGCTGCAATACGCGTTCGAGCAGCGCGCGTCCGATATTCATCTGGAACCGCGGCGCGATGCCGGCAAGTTGCGTTTCCGCATCGACGGCATCATGCACAAGGTGTTCGAGTTACCGCCGCCGGTGATGACCGCGGTGACGGCGCGCATCAAGATTCTTTCGCGCCTGGACGTGGCCGAAAAGCGCCGCCCGCAGGACGGTCGCATCAAGACGCGCTCGTCGGCCGGCCGCGAAGTCGAACTGCGTATCTCGTCCATGCCGACCGCGTTCGGCGAGAAGATGGTGATGCGTATCTTCGACCCGGACATCGTCGCCAAGGATTTCTCCCAGCTCGGCTTTTCGCCGACCGAGGACGCGATCTGGCGCGGCATGGTCGAACGCCCGCATGGCATCGTGCTGGTCACCGGTCCGACCGGCTCGGGCAAGACCACCACGCTGTACTCGACCTTGAAGCATCTGGCCACGCCGTCGATCAATGTCTGCACGGTGGAAGACCCGATCGAAATGGTCAGTCCCGAGTTCAACCAGATGCAGGTGCAGCCGGCGATCGATCTCGACTTCGCCGCCGGTGTGCGCACCTTGTTGCGCCAGGACCCGGACATCATCATGGTCGGCGAGATTCGCGACCTGGAGACCGCGCAGATGGCGGTGCAGGCTTCGCTGACCGGCCACCTTGTGTTGTCCACGCTGCACACCAACGACGCGCCCAGCGCGGTGACGCGACTGCTCGATCTTGGCGTGCCGCATTACCTGATCCAGTCGACCCTGACCGGCGTGGTGGCGCAGCGCCTGGTGCGTACGCTGTGCCCGCACTGCAAGCAGGAAACCACGCAGGATCCGCACGAATGGGTCGCGCTCACGCATGGCTGGGATTTGCCGGTGCCGGAGAAAGTGTTCAAACCGCTCGGCTGCCTGGAATGCCGTCATACGGGTTTCATGGGACGCACCGGCGTGTATGAAATGATGCCCATGTCCACGCGCCTGCGCGGGTTGATTACACCGCAGCTCGATCTGGCCAAGCTGGGTGGCGCCGCGTTAAGCAGCGGCATGCAACCTTTGCGCATTTCCGCCGCGGCCCAGGTCGCGCGCGGCGTGACCACGGTGCAGGAAGTACTCACCGTTCTGCCGCCGATCGAGACGGAAATCGACGAGACGAAGTAACCGCTACACCTTTAATAGACAGACACCATCCATGAAGCCCGTTTTGATCATCCGTACCGGCCGCGCGCCCGACACCATTCGTGCACGCTTTGGCGACTTCCCGCATTGGTTCCGTGTTGGCGCGCAGCTGGCGCCGCAACACGTCCGCGTTGTCGACGTCGAGGCCGGCGAGCAGCTGCCGCCGCCCAAGGATGTCGCCGGCGCGTTGATTACCGGCTCGGCGTCCATGGTGACCGAACGTCTGCCGTGGAGCGAACAGACCGCCGGATGGATTCGCGATGCGATGGATGTCGAGCTGCCAATGTTCGGCGTCTGCTACGGTCATCAGTTGATGGCGCATGCACTGGGCGGCCGTGTCGACTACTTGCCCGGCGGCCGCGAGATCGGTACGGTATCGCTTGAAGCCGTTGGCGACGTGACCCAGGATCCGCTTGCTGCCGCGCTCCCTGCGCAGTTTCGCGCACACGCCACGCACGAGCAGTCCGTGCTGGAAGCGCCTAAGGGTTCGCAGTCGCTATTGCGCAGCGACCGCGATCCGAACCACCTGCTGCGCTACGGGTCGAACGCGTTGAGTGTTCAGTTCCATCCGGAGTTCAACGCCGATGTAATGCGCGCTTATATCCATCGCAAGCGCAACGATATGCATCGCGAAGGTTTCGATCCGCACCATACCTTCAGGCAGGTTGCAGCGACGCCGATCGCGCGTCGGTTACTGCGGCAGTTCGCGCGGCATCATGGATTAGCTGCGCAGCGCTGATCGTTGCGCGGCCATCGTCAGCGTCTTGGCGGCATCGGAAACGGCGTAACCACTTTCTGACCATCGCTGGCATCGCGAATGGCTAGCGGGCCTTTGCGCTCGACTTCCTCGATGCGCACGACCGATTGCATCGGCAGATGCAGTACGCGCGTGTCCTGGAACTCCTCGCGCAGTCGTTCTTCGGTGGGGTCGACGACGATGCCTTCGCCCGCCGGCTCGAACACCAGTTCGCCGACTTCAGTAAAGCCCCATAGCCCGCTTGATGCCAAGTGACGAGCGTAGAGCTCGTAGCATTTGCCCAGGTGCAGGAAGGTCACCTTGTAGAGTTTCTTTGTACGCATGGTGGCCATTTTAACCGCGCAGCCGTCGAGCGATGGCAGGCTTGCACAGCAGCGCGAAGACGATGCCGAAGAGAAAGCCGGCAATATGCGTCCACCACACGACCAGGCCGTAGCTGGGACCGGCATAGCTGAAGAGCAGCTGCAACAGCACCCAGATGCCGATCAGCAGAAAGGCCGGGATACGTACGAATTCGAGATACAGGCCCAGCGGCAGCACGAGGCCGAGGCGAGTTCGCGGAAACAATGCGATGTATGCGCCAAGGATGGCCGATACCGCGCCGCTGCAGCCAATGATCGGTGAGCGCACACCCGCCAGGGACAGGGCGCCGACCAGGTTGGCGATCGCGCCGCCGATAAGGAACAGGGCCAGGAAACGCATCGAACCCAGCGCTCTTTCGGCGGGGAGGCCGAAAATCACCAGGAAGAGCAGGTTACCGAGCAGGTGCAACCACGCCAGGTGGATAAACAATGCGGTGATCAAACGCAGCAAGGACGGATCATGCAACTGCTGCAGGATCGGTTCTTTGGCGTCGAACACGTTAGCGGGTACGGTGCCCCATTCGAGCCACATCGACACCCGTTGTGGCCCGGGCATCAACGCGAACATGACGAAGCTCACCACGCATACGATGACCAGCAAGACCGTCGCCCATTGCGGCCGGACGCGCCGGCGAGTTTCGACATGGACGAACACGGGGAGGTACTCCGCAGGATGGACAGGGCAGTCGCATCATAGGGGAAACCGTCGTGTGGGCGGGGGTGGAAAGGGCTTATTGCTCCGGGTCTGGGTCCAGTTCCACATGCGTGCCATTGAAATGTGCCGTCGGCGTGGGATAGGTCTTGATGGTCAGGCGATTACCGAGGCGGGTTTCGCTGACTTTGAAGGGGTCGATCCTATGCGTCCCGTTGAACCATAAGCGATTGTCCGGGCCGGTAAACGTGATTCGCAGCAGCATGGAGTCGCGCTGATTTTCTGCTTCCCAGATATCCCCTCGCATCAGCGTGCCCCGCGGCTCACCGAAAGCGCTTCGGGTCGGATCGTAGAAATGGATGGCCGGTTCACTTGGTGGGGAGGCCTGCTTAAAACTCGCCAAAGGCTGATGGCAAAGCTGTATTTGTTCGCTGTAGAGGGGATTTCCGTCGAGTTTCATCCTCACGTTGATCCACGTTCCATTCGCGCACTCGTGCCAAACCAGGTCGGTTGGGTGCGTGTCCGCGTGGGCGCCATTGATCAGCAGTAGCGTGACTATGAAGAGGGAGAAGAGTGGGGCGCGTGCCATGCGTATCGCCTGATGACCGACTGTCTCCGGGAACGCGGGTAGAGGGCTTTTGTTGACGGTTGCCTTTGGGCATTCGTCGATGGCCGGGTGCGCGGTAATGTTGGGAGGGTGCGGTCGCGACTGAAGTCGCTCCTACAAGCTAGCCGTGCCTGCCTGAGTTTGTAGGAGCGACTTCAGTCGCGACGGGAGCGCGTGGTCGGGAAGGGAACCCCGAGTAGCCTCAGCCTCCCCGAGTCGTCATCCCGGCGCAGGCCGGGATCCAGTGACGTCGGTTTCTGGTTGTCGCGATCGAGCCGATGCGTGTTGGCTCTTGCGATAACCGATCACAAAGTCACTGGGTCCCGGCCTTCGCCGGGATGACGAGTGGGGAAGGTCGATGTTGCGATGCAGGTCTTCGACTTGCACAGCAACAAAGAAAAACCCGCCTCGATAACGAGACGGGTTTTTAAATAAAGCCCCTGGCGGTGACCTGTTGCAGTGCGGGTCTGCGACCCGAACCGCAACAAAAGAAAAACCCGCATCGATTGATGCGGGTTTCTCAGTATAAAGCCCCTGGCGGTGACCTACTCTTGCATGGGCAATGCCACACTACCATCGGCGCAGCTGCGTTTCACTTCCGAGTTCGGGATGGGATCGGGTGGGACCACAGCGCTATAGCCGCCAGGGAAAGGGTTGGATCAGCGCTTTAAGCGCCAGATCCAATGAGGTGTAAACGAGTGACAAGCGTCTGGTGAATTGAGATGTTTCGTTGAGGCTTCGTGTTACGAAGCGTCTTGGGGTTATATGGTCAAGCCTCACGGCTCATTAGTACACGTAAGCTCAATGCATTGCTGCACTTCCACACCGTGCCTATCAACCACCTAGTCTTGATGGTGCCTTAAGGAGAGTCGAGCTCTCGGGAGATCTCATCTTGGGGCGTGCTTCCCGCTTAGATGCTTTCAGCGGTTATCACTTCCGTTCGTAGCTACCGGGCAATGCCATGGGCATGACAACCCGAACACCAGCGGAACGTCCACTCCGGTCCTCTCGTACTAGGAGCAGCCCCCCTCAAATCTCCAACGCCCACGACAGATAGGGACCGAACTGTCTCACGACGTTCTGAACCCAGCTCGCGTACCACTTTAAATGGCGAACAGCCATACCCTTGGGACCGGCTACAGCCCCAGGATGTGATGAGCCGACATCGAGGTGCCAAACACCGCCGTCGATATGAACTCTTGGGCGGTATCAGCCTGTTATCCCCGGAGTACCTTTTATCCGTTGAGCGATGGCCCTTCCATACAGAACCACCGGATCACTAAGACCTACTTTCGTACCTGCTTGATCCGTCGATCTCGCAGTCAAGCACGCTTATGCCTTTGCACACAGTGCGCGATGTCCGACCGCGCTGAGCGTACCTTCGTGCTCCTCCGTTACTCTTTAGGAGGAGACCGCCCCAGTCAAACTACCCACCATACACGGTCCCTGATCCGGATTACGGACCTAGGTTAGAACGTCAAGCACTTCAGGGTGGTATTTCAAGGATGGCTCCACCGAAACTGGCGTCTCGGTTTCGTAGCCTCCCACCTATCCTACACAGAAGAACTCAACGTTCAGTGTAAAGCTATAGTAAAGGTTCACGGGGTCTTTCCGTCTTGCCGCGGGAACGCTGCATCTTCACAGCGATTTCAATTTCACTGAGTCTCGGGTGGAGACAGCGCCGCTGTCGTTACGCCATTCGTGCAGGTCGGAACTTACCCGACAAGGAATTTCGCTACCTTAGGACCGTTATAGTTACGGCCGCCGTTTACTGGGGCTTCGATCAAGAGCTTCGCCTTGCGGCTGACCCCATCAATTAACCTTCCAGCACCGGGCAGGCGTCACACCCTATACGTCCACTTTCGTGTTTGCAGAGTGCTGTGTTTTTGATAAACAGTCGCAGCGGCCAGGTTACTGCGACCCTTCTCAGCTCAGCTACGCATGTAGCCACCAAAAAGGGCGCACCTTCTCCCGAAGTTACGGTGCCATTTTGCCTAGTTCCTTCACCCGAGTTCTCTCAAGCGCCTTGGGATTCTCACCCTGCCTACCAGTGTCGGTTTACGGTACGGTTTCTCTGTAGCTGAAGCTTAGTGGCTTTTCCTGGAAGCGTAGTATCAGTCACTTCGTCCTAATGGACTCGTCTCGGTGCTCGGCATAAAGCATCCCGGATTTGCCTAAGATGCATGCCTACCGCCTTTCCCCAGGACAACCAACGCCTGGTAGACCTAACTTTCTCCGTCCCCACATCGCACTACAGACAAGTGCTGGAATATTAACCAGCTTCCCATCGACTACGCATTTCTGCCTCGCCTTAGGGGCCGACTCACCCTGCGCCGATGAACGTTGCGCGAGGAAACCTTGGGCTTTCGGCGTGGGGGCTTTTCACCCCCATTATCGTTACTCATGTCAGCATTCGCACTTCCGATACCTCCAGCAGACTTTACAATCCACCTTCACAGGCTTACGGAACGCTCCTCTACCGCGCACACATAGTGTGCACCCCGAGCTTCGGTGTATAGCTTAGCCCCGTTAAATCTTCCGCGCAGACCGACTCGACCAGTGAGCTATTACGCTTTCTTTAAAGGGTGGCTGCTTCTAAGCCAACCTCCTGGCTGTCTATGCCTTTCCACATCGTTTTCCACTTAGCTATAACTTTGGGACCTTAGCTGCGGGTCTGGGTTGTTTCCCTTTTCACGACGGACGTTAGCACCCGCCGTGTGTCTCCCGTACATTCTGTCCTGGTATTCGGAGTTTGCCATGGTTTACTAAGCCGCGATGGCCCGCTAGCCATAACAGTGCTCTACCCCCAGGAAGATTCATACGAGGCGCTACCTAAATAGCTTTCGAGGAGAACCAGCTATCTCCGAGTTTGTTTAGCCTTTCACTCCTATCCTCAGCTCATCCCCATCTATTGCAACAGATGTGGGTTCGGTCCTCCAGTGCGTGTTACCGCACCTTCAACCTGGCCAAGGATAGATCACTCGGTTTCGGGTCTACTGCCAGAGACTATGCGCCCTATTCAGACTCGGTTTCCCTTCGCCTCCCCTATACGGTTAAGCTTGCCACTGACAGTAAGTCGCTGACCCATTATACAAAAGGTACGCAGTCACCCTTGCGGGCTTCCACTGCTTGTACGTATACGGTTTCAGGGTCTATTTCACTCCCCTCTCCGGGGTTCTTTTCGCCTTTCCCTCACGGTACTTGTTCGCTATCGGTCGGTCAGGAGTATTTAGCCTTGGAGGATGGTCCCCCCATGTTCAGACAAGGTTTCACGTGCCTCGCCTTACTCAATTTCATGCACGGTGCCCTTTCGCCTACGGGGCTATCACCCGCTACGGCTGGCTTTTCCACACCATTCGACTAAAACACTGTGCACTTTTGGGCTAGTCCGCGTTCGCTCGTCGCTACTGACGGAATCTCGGTTGATTTCTTTTCCTTCAGGTACTTAGATATTTCAGTTCCCTGAGTTCGCTTCCATGAGCTATGTATTCACTCATGGATACTCCTTACGGAGTGGGTTTCCCCATTCGGACATTACCGGATCAAAGCTTGTTGCCAGCTCCCCGATACTTTTCGCAGGCTGCCACGTCCTTCATCGCCTCTGACCGCCAAGGCATCCACCGTATACGCTTAATTCGCTTGACCATATAACCCCAAGTCGCCTCAGGATTAATGCCAATCGCATTTCGCTTTACTTGCCTCAACGACACATCTCGATTCGGTTTCGAACCAAGACGCTTGTCACTCGTTTACATTTTCAAAGAACACGACATCGGCCTCAACGCCGATACGTTTCAATAAATCTTTTGTGTGCGCTACACATCCAAATCGCTTCAGATCGCTTTCGAACTGGTGGAGCCAGTCAGGATCGAACTGACGACCCCCTGCTTGCAAAGCAGGTGCTCTCCCAGCTGAGCTATGGCCCCATGAACTAAGGGTCCTTCCCAATAATGGTGGGTCTAGGTGGACTCGAACCACCGGCCTCACCCTTATCAGGGGTGCGCTCTAACCACCTGAGCTACAGACCCATAAAGCTTCTCGGCCTTATAGGCCTCGCGCTCTATCGCGCGGTTTGGATGTGCAGGTGTCTTGTGTGGACGTCTTGACGTTGGACGTCTGTCGTTTCTTGAAAGGAGGTGATCCAGCCGCACCTTCCGATACGGCTACCTTGTTACGACTTCACCCCAGTCATGAACCACTCCGTGGTCGTCGTCCCCCTTGCGGTTAGACTAACGGCTTCTGGAGCAACTCACTCCCATGGTGTGACGGGCGGTGTGTACAAGGCCCGGGAACGTATTCACCGCAGCATAGCTGATCTGCGATTACTAGCGATTCCGACTTCATGGAGTCGAGTTGCAGACTCCAATCCGGACTGGGATCGGCTTTCTGGGATTAGCTCCACCTCGCGGTATTGCAACCCTCTGTACCGACCATTGTAGTACGTGTGTAGCCCTGGCCGTAAGGGCCATGATGACTTGACGTCATCCCCACCTTCCTCCGGTTTGTCACCGGCAGTCTCCTTAGAGTTCCCACCATTACGTGCTGGCAACTAAGGACAAGGGTTGCGCTCGTTGCGGGACTTAACCCAACATCTCACGACACGAGCTGACGACAGCCATGCAGCACCTGTGTTCTGATTCCCGAAGGCACTCCCGCATCTCTGCAGGATTCCAGACATGTCAAGGCCAGGTAAGGTTCTTCGCGTTGCATCGAATTAAACCACATACTCCACCGCTTGTGCGGGCCCCCGTCAATTCCTTTGAGTTTCAGTCTTGCGACCGTACTCCCCAGGCGGCGAACTTAACGCGTTAGCTTCGACACTGATCTCCGAGTTGAGACCAACATCCAGTTCGCATCGTTTAGGGCGTGGACTACCAGGGTATCTAATCCTGTTTGCTCCCCACGCTTTCGTGCTTCAGCGTCAGTGTTGATCCAGATGGCCGCCTTCGCCACTGATGTTCCTCCCGATCTCTACGCATTTCACCGCTACACCGGGAATTCCACCATCCTCTATCACACTCTAGCTCGCCAGTATCCATTGCCATTCCCAGGTTGAGCCCGGGGATTTCACAACAGACTTAACGAACCGCCTACGCACCCTTTACGCCCAGTAATTCCGATTAACGCTTGCACCCTTCGTATTACCGCGGCTGCTGGCACGAAGTTAGCCGGTGCTTATTCCTCAGGTACCGTCAGCCCCATAGGGTATTAACCCGTGGTATTTCGCTCCTGATAAAAGTGCTTTACAACCCGAAGGCCTTCTTCACACACGCGGCATTGCTGGATCAGGCTTGCGCCCATTGTCCAATATTCCCCACTGCTGCCTCCCGTAGGAGTCTGGGCCGTGTCTCAGTCCCAGTGTGGCTGATCATCCTCTCAGACCAGCTATCGATCGTCGCCTTGGTGAGCCATTACCTCACCAACTAGCTAATCGAACATCGGTCCATCCAACCGCGCGAGGTCTTTCGATCCCCCGCTTTCTCCCGTAGGACGTATGCGGTATTAGCGTAAGTTTCCCTACGTTATCCCCCACGTCTGGGCAGGTCCCGATGCATTACTCACCCGTCCGCCACTCGCCACCCACAGTATTGCTACTGCTGTGCTGCCGTTCGACTTGCATGTGTTAGGCATGCCGCCAGCGTTCAATCTGAGCCAGGATCAAACTCTTCACTTAAGTTTTCGATGGCCGAAACCATCTATCTTTCTGAAGCGTTAGTCCTAACCATAAACGTCAAGCTTTTGAATTGACTCTTAGGTTAGACGCTTGCATTTGTTGGACAGATTTTCCGCCCAACGCAAGACGCCCACACAAGTCACCTGCGCACACTGTCAAAGATCTCAACCACTTGCGTCCGATTTCTCGATCCGCTTCGGAACATTTCGTCCCGAGTGAGCCGCCCATATTACATCGTTTTTCCTGTCCGTCAACACCCTGAAGAAGATGAATTTCAGCGGGGGAGTTGCCGTTGCAGGGGATGCTGCGGCGGGAGGCGAATAATAGGGAGGGGCCCCATTTTTGACAAGCGATTTTTCGAAAATTTCTCGAATTTTTTTCACTTGCTTCGCTAAGCGCTTGTTCTCGCAAGACACAAGCATCGAAGCGCGCGACACACACGTCGCGCACTCCATGGATCAGTGCTACTTACTTGAGCAACACGCGCGCAAAGTTGCGCTTGCCAACCTGCAGCACCGCTTCGAAACCGGGCACGAATATGCGCTGCGCGTCTTCGACCACTTCTGCATTGATGCGCACGGCGCGCTCTTTGATCTTCTGATTGGCTTCGCTGTTGCTCGACGCCAGACCCGCAGCCTTCAACAGCGCGGCCAGACGCAAGCCTTCAGCGGGCACGGATACTTCGGTAAGCGGCAACAGACTGGTATCGCCCTCCCCGCGCACCACCGCATTCCAGCCGGCAATCGCCTGCTCCGCCGCGGCCGCATCGTGGAAACGCGTGGCCAGCTCGCGCGCCAGGCGCATCTTGGCGTCGCGCGGGTTGAGCGCGCCGCTGGCGATGTCCTGCTTCATCCGGGCCATTTCCTCCAGCGACACATCGAAGCTGAGCAGCTCGAACCAGCGCCACATGAGCTCGTCGCCGATCTTCATCGTCTTGGTGACGATATCGATCGCCGGCTCGTTGATGCCGATGTAGTTGCCCAGCGACTTGGACATCTTGTTGACGCCATCGAGGCCTTCGAGCAGCGGCATGGTCAGTACGATCTGCGGCGGCTGGCCGTGGTGCTCCTGCAGCGCGCGACCCATCAGCAGGTTGAACTTCTGGTCGGTACCGCCGAGCTCGACGTCGCACTCGAGCGCGACCGAGTCGTAGCCCTGCACCAATGGATAGAGGAACTCATGGATCGCGATCGGCTGCTGCGCGGCGTAGCGCTTGGCGAAATCGTCGCGCTCGAGCATGCGCGCCACGGTGTGCTGGGCGGCCAGCTTGATCATGTCGGCGGCGGTCATCTTGCCGAACCACTCCGAGTTGAAGCGCAGTTCGGTCTTGTCCCGGTCCAGCACCTTGAAGACCTGCTCGGCATAGGTCTCGGCATTGGCCAGGACGTCCTCGCGGGTGAGCGGCTTGCGGGTGACGTTCTTGCCGGTCGGATCGCCGATCATGCCGGTGAAGTCGCCGATCAGGAAAATGACCTGGTGGCCCAGGTCCTGGAACTGGCGCATCTTGTTGAGCAGCACGGTGTGGCCCAGGTGCAGATCCGGCGCCGTCGGGTCGAAGCCCGCCTTGATCCGCAACGGCCGGCCACGCTTGAGCCTCTCGACCAGTTCTTCCTGCTTGATGATTTCGTCCGCGCCGCGCGCAATCGTGGCCAGCGCCTGGTCGAGCTCGTTCATGGTGTCCTCTATATGTAACGCGGCGCGCCGGCGGGCGCCGGCACGATCACAAAGGTGAATAGGGTTAATTGTGCGTTAACCCAAAACATAGCGCAAACCCTTGATCGAAAAGGCGTTGACGTCGTTTGCACAGGGCCGTTATGGTACGCGCCATTACATAATTTGTACCGCGGGGCATACAGGGCATGGGTGAGGGCAGCAAGATCGCGCGCGCGGCGCGAAAAGAAGCCATTCGTCGCAAGGCGCAGCGCCGTCACTCTCACTTTTACGAACGTGTCTCGCATTGGTCTTTTGGTCACCACAGCGAAGAGCCGATCCATTGGCATCGTGAGCGCTGGGTCCTCGCCGGGACGGCCGTGCTGATTACCGCGCTTTCCGGTTTCATCATTCCCGCATGGGCGAGTGCGATGCGTCCGCCGGCCGTTCCGGCCGCCCATTCCCTGCTGCCGTTGGCCCTGCCCAAGGCCGATACGGTGGTGCATCAGACTCCGACCGTCGAAGACTGGCACATCGTGCAGGTGCAGCCGGGCCAGACCCTGTCCGACATCTTCCAGAGCCAGGGTCTTAGCCTGACCGACCTGCAGCACGTGGTGGACCAGGCCGGCGATGCCAAGGCGCTGCACAATATCAAGCCCGGCCAGGAATTCGACTTCCTGCTCGGTAGCGACGGTAGCCTCAGGGGCATTCGTTTCGACAAGGACGAAAGCAGCCGCGCAACGGTCCGTTTCGATGGTGCCAAGCCCACGATGGTCGCGCAGACGCGCGAAGTGGAGCGTCGCGAACACATCGCCCACGGCGTGATCGACAGCTCGCTGTTCGCCGCCGGCTCCAAGGCCGGTATGAGCAACGCCATGGTGCTCAAGCTCGCCGAACTCTTTAAATACGACATCGACTTCGTGCAGGACCTGCGCGAAGGCGACAGCTTTACCCTGGTCTACGACGACGTGTATCGCGACGGCGCCTATCTGCACGAAGGCGACATCGTCGCAGCCGAATTCGTCAACCAGGGCAAGCGCTACACTGCGTATCGCTTCAAGAAGGACGACGGCAACTACGGCTGGTTCAGCGAAGACGGCCGCCCGATCCAGAAGTCTTTCCTGCGTATTCCGGTCGACTTCACGCGTATCTCCTCCACCTTCAGCGCCGCGCGTTTCCACCCGATTCTGGGCAAGATGCGCGCGCACAAGGGCGTGGACTATGCCGCACCGACCGGCACGCCGATCCACGCCGCGGGCGATGGCGTGATCAAGTTCAAGGGCTGGATGAACGGTTACGGCAACTTCGTGATCATCCAGCACAACGGCAGCATCAGCACCGCCTACGGTCACATGTCGAAGTTCGCCAACGAGAAAGTCGGCCAACGCGTGACCCAGGGTGCAGTGATCGGCTTTGTCGGCATGACCGGCCTGGCCACCGGCCCGCATCTGCATTACGAATTCCGTATCAACAACGAGCAGCGCGACCCACAATCGGTCACCTTGCCCAAGCCCGAGCCGATGAGCGGTGTACAGCTGGCGAAGTTCAAGGCGCAGGTCGTGCAGCCGCAGCTGGCTCGCCTGAAGACACTCGACGCCAACATGAAGATGGCCCGCGTCGGCAGCTCGTCGCGCAACGACGACTAAGCCCCGCACGTGGATGACGCTTCATCGCTCTATCTTGGGCTGATCTCCGGCACCAGCGCGGACGGTATCGACGCCGCGCTGGTTCGCTTCGAAAACGATCGCCCGCAGCTTGTCGCCGCACTCACCCATCCCTGGCCTGACGATCTGCGCGAACGCATTCTGCGCGTGGCGCAGGATGAAGAGCGGCTGGATCTGGATGCCTATGGACGACTCGATGTCGCTATCGGGCAGCAGTTCGCGCATGCCGCGCTGGCGGTGCTCGGACAAAGCGGCGCGGACGTGGTGACCGTACGGGCCATCGGCTCGCATGGCCAGACCTTGCGCCACCGCCCGAGCGGCGCGCAGCCATTTACCCTGCAGGTAGGCGACGCCTCGGTGATCGCCGAGCGCTGCGGCATCGATGTGGTCGCTGATTTCCGCCGTGCCGATGTCGCCGCGGGTGGCCAGGGCGCGCCCTTGTTGCCTGCCGTGCACGCGATGTTGTTGTCGATGCCGGGGCAATGCCGGGTGGTGCTCAATCTGGGCGGTATCGCGAATATCACCGTGCTCGGTGCGCACGGTGACGTGTTCGGCTTCGACACCGGGCCGGCGAACGGCTTGATGGACGCCTGGCATCTGCGTCATCGCGGCGCGGCATTCGATCAGGATGGTGCGTTCGCGGCAACCGGGCAGGTGGACGCTGCCTTGCTCGATGCGTTGCTGGCCGATCCGTATTTCGCATTGCCGCCACCCAAGAGCACGGGGCGCGAGCATTTTCATCTGACCTGGCTGGACGCGCATGCACACGTCGCCGGTTTGTCGGTAGCCGATGTCCAGGCCACCTTGCTGGAGCTTTCCGCGCGTAGTGTCGCCGATGCGATCAAACGCTATGCGCTCGATGCGGTGGATGTACTGGCTTGCGGCGGCGGCGTGCACAACGGCGCGCTGATGCGGCGGCTTGCCGAACTGCTGTCGCCCTGCGTGCTGCAAAGCACGGCTGCTTTCGGTGTCGATCCGGATTATCTGGAGGCCACGGCGTTTGCCTGGCTGGCTCGGCAGCGATTGTTGGGATTGCCGGGGAATTTGCCGGCGGTTACCGGGGCGCGTGGGGCTCGGGTGTTGGGGGCTGTGTATTTGGCGCCGCGGGGTTGATGGAATAAGGAGTTTCCTGCGAGCGTTTGCCCCCTCACCCCAGCCCTCTCCCACGGCAGAGCCAGGGGAGAGGGCTGGGGTGAGGGGGGCTTCCGGCGGCGACTACTTCTCCGCCAACGTACTCGAAGGCGCCACCGACAACGCCTGCACGGCCTCCTGAAACGCGGCTTTCTCTTCCGCATCCCATTGCCCGCTCAAGATAGTCAGGTCGCCCGGATCGAGCATCGTCTCGGCAAACACATTGCCGGCCACGGCCATACCAAGGCCATGCCGCAGCGCGTGCAGCACCACGTCATTGATCGACCACTGACGCTCCTTGGCCAGCTGCTTGATGCGGTCGGCCATCAGGCTGTCGATGTGGCGTATGGTGAGATCCGGCACGACTCTGCCCCGCGTAACTGACTGGGCCCCTGTGAGCAACATGGTGGCACAGGTGGGCGTGGGGTATGCAAGCGCCCTTTAGCCGGTTTTGAGCTTGTCGTCGTAACGCGGCCACAAATAAAGAAACAGGGCGCCGGCCGGCAGCAGCGATAGCACGGTAATGATGAAAAACATGCCGTAGCCGGTGGCCATGGCGATGCCGCCAGCGAAAAAGCCAAGCAGTTTCCCGGGCAAATTGACCATCGAGCTCAACAACGCGTACTGGGTGGCCGTGTGCTGCTTGTTGACCAGCGACGACAGGAAGGCCACGGTCGGCGGCCCGAGCACGCCCAGGGTGAGGTTTTCCCCGGAGATCACCAGGGTCAGCACCACGATATTGCCGGGATGGGCAATCAGGAACAGATACAAGAGGTTACTGGCACCGGCCAGGACGATCGCCGCGCCCAGCGGACGCCATGCGCCCCAGCGAGCCACCGCCGCGCCGCCGATAAACGTGCCGACGATCCCGATCCAGATGCCGTAGATCTTGGTCACGGTGGCGATCTGGGTCTTGTCGAAACCCATATCCCGATAGAACGGGCTCATGACGCCGCCGATGGTGGCCTGCTCGGGAATCTTGAACAACAGGATGAAAGCCAGCGTGACCAGGGCCAGGACCCAGCCGTATCGGCGAAAGAAATCGGCAAACGGGTCGACGATGCTCTCGCGCATCGCCTCGCCCCAGCTGCGTGGCGCGGTGCGCAGGACCTCGGGCTCGCGCGCGAGCAGGGTCGTGGCGATCGGAATCAGCATCGCCACCGCCATGCCTAGATAGACCACGCGCCAGGGCAAGTGATCGGCCGCGATCAGGGCAAGCGCGCCGGCCACGATCAGGGCGATGCGATAGCCGAGCGAATACGTTGCTACCAGCGCGCCCTGCGCCTCCAGCGGCGCGATCTCGATACGGTACGCATCCACCGCGATGTCCTGCGTGGCGCCGAAGAACGCCACGACCAGGGTGGCGGCAACAAAGAGCGGAAGCTGGGCCGGCGTAAGCAAGGCCATCGCGATCAGGCCGGCGGTAACGCACAACTGCGCGAACAATAGCCAGCCGCGCCGCTGTCCCAGGCGCGCAAAACCCGGCAACCGCCAATGATCGAGCAACGGCGCCCAGACGAACTTGAACGCGTATGTCATGCCGGCGCTGGCGATCATCGTGATGTCCTTGAGCACGATGCCGTTTTCTTTCAACCAGTACGCCAGCGTGCCGGCGACCAGCAGGAACGGCAGGCCCGAGGAAAACCCGAGGAACGCCATCGTCCACGCCGATGGCTGGGTAAAGGCCTGCCAGATCGAAGGCTTGCTGGGCTTCGCAGCCGGCTCAGTCGGCATAGTCGACGATATAGGGCGCGTGGTCGGAGAAACGTTCGTCGCGGTAGATCGAGCAGGACTTCAGGCGATCGCGCAAGGAAGGCGTCACCACCTGGTAGTCGATACGCCAACCCACGTTGTTCGCACGCGCCTGGCCACGATTGGACCACCAGGTGTATTCGACCGCGTCCGGCTTGATCGCACGGAAGCTGTCGACCCAGCCGCGCTGCTGGAACAGCAGATCCAGCCACGCGCGCTCTTCCGGAAGACAGCCGGAGTTCTTCTGGTTGGAACTCCAGTTCTTGATGTCGTTCTTGGTGTGGACGATGTTCCAGTCGCCGCAGATCACGTAGTCACGGCCACTCTTGAGCCATTCGTCGAAGATTGGCGTGATCCATTCCATCACCTTGAACTTGAACTGCTGGCGTTCGTCGCCGGACGAACCGGAAGGGACGTAAAGCGATACCACGCTGAGATTGCCGAAGCGCGCCTCGATATAGCGCCCTTCGCTGTCGAACGGCTCCCAGCCCAGCGAGGTACGCACTTCGTCCGGCTCGCGTTTGGCGTAGATCGCCACGCCGCTGTAGCCCTTCTTGCTGCTCGCATCACGATAGAAACAATGATGTCCATCGGGCCGGAACATCGGATCGCTGAGCTGGTCTTCCTGCGCCTTGGTTTCCTGCAGGCAGACCACGTCGGCCTTCTGCTTGCGCAACCACTCGAACACGCCCTTGGTGCCGGCCGAACGGATGCCGTTGGCGTTGAGGCTGATGATGCGCATGCACGCTCTCCTGCAATCACAAAGGAATGCGTCATCATACCAACCATGTCCAGCCCCCCTGCCATCCGCGTGATGCTCGCCGAACCGCCTTTGCACGCCGAGCTCCTGAAGCTGCGCGTACGGCCGGATCAGGACGAATTCGTCAGCCCGGTTGCCGTGACCTTGGCCGATTCCCTTTTATGCGAAGGCAGCGAGCCCATGGCGATCCTGCTGGGAGACGAGCCGATCGGCTTCTACCGGCTCGAAGAAAGCGTGCGCAGCATTGCCGGGCACGATATGGACTATCCCGCCTTGGGCCTGCGTTCGTTCTTTATCGACCGGGATTGGCAAGGCCGTGGCTGGGGCCGTGCCGTGATGACCGCAGTGATCGGCGACGTGGAAACGCGGCACCCTGCGATCGAGGCGTTGGTTCTTACCGTCAATTGCCGCAATGCGGCGGCCTTGGCGTTGTACCTGCGCGCGGGCTTTGTCGATACCGGCGAACTGCATCTGGGTGGGCGATCCGGGCCGCAACACCTGCTAGTGCGTAAACTACGCATCTGACTACTCCACTTCCGGCGAGACCACCCGTGCACGACTACCAGCGCGACTTCATCGAACTCACCTTGCAGCGCGATGTGCTGCGCTTTGGCGAATTTACGCTCAAATCAGGCCGCCAGAGCCCGTATTTCTTCAATATGGGGCGCATCGATTCGGGTGCGGCGCTGGCCCAGCTGGGCCGCTCCTACGCGGCGGCCGCGGTCAATTCCGGCGTGGCGTTCGACATGTTGTTCGGTCCGGCATACAAGGGCATTGCCCTGGCAGCGGCCACGGCCATCGCGCTGGCCGACGGCCATCAGAAAGACCTGCCCTGGGCCTATAACCGCAAGGAGGCCAAGGATCATGGCGAAGGCGGCGTCCTGGTCGGCGCGCCACTGAAGGGTCGCGTCCTGATCGTCGACGATGTGATGACCGCCGGCACCGCGGTGCGCGAGTCGCTTGCCTTGATCCGCGCCCAAGGCGCCACACCCGCCGGCGTGCTGATCGCGCTGGACCGGCAGGAACGCGGCCAGGGCGAACTGTCCGCCGCACAGGAAGTTACCGCCGAATTCGGTATTCCGGTGATCGCCATTACCGGCCTGGACAATGTCCTGGCCTATGCCGGCGAGCGCCCTGAACTGGCGGCCGAGCATGTGCGCCTGATGGCCTATCGCGAGCGCTACGGCGTCACCGGCTGATTTGAACCGCGTCACAAGCCACGGCCGACCGCCAGTAACGAGGTAGGTCGGCCTTCGTCCCCGTGGCTATACTGGCTGCGATCCAAGGGGACACGCATGCGAACGATCTTTGCCGCCATCACGATTGCCGCCGCCGTGGTCAGCGCGCCGGTGCTCGCTCAGCAAAAACAGAACCAGAGCGCCTATCGCTATCGCTGGACCGACGCGCAAGGCCTGCCGCATTACAGCGACAGCCTCAGCGCGGATGCGATGAAATACGGCTATGACATCGTCAACGACCGCGGGCTGACGGTCGGGCACGTCGATCGCCAACTCAATCCGCAGGAACGCGCGGCCGCACAGAAAATCGCAGCGCAGAACGCCGCTGCGAAACAAGCGGCCGACGACCAGGCGCGCAGCGACAGCCAGATGCTCGCCGCGTACAGCTCGGAGGCAGCCTATCAAGGCTCGCTGAAGCAAAACCTTGACACCATCGACCAGCAGATCAACACCACCAAGATCAATTTGCATAGTCAGGAAAAAGCGCTGACCGATCTGCTGGCACGCGCGGGCGAAGCCGAGCGTGCCAAGCAGCCCGTGCCCAAATCGCTCAACGACAGCATCGCCAAGCAACGCAATGTGGTCGCCGGCCAACGCGATGTCCTGCTCAAGCAGGAGACCACGCGCGATGCCGCCGAAACCAAGATGGCCGAACAGATGGCGCACTACCGCCAGGTAAAGGCCGCCGCGGAAAAAGACCGCGGCGAATAAGTTATCGCCGCGACGCCAGCGAGGGATCGCCGACAGGGGCACGTACTTGAGCCGATAGTGGTACCTCTGGATACCACTATCGGCTTTATGCTCAGAACGGCAACTTCAAATCCTTGTTCACCGCGAGCAGTTGCTCACGATAGACATTCTGGATTCGCTTCAGTGCCGCCGGGCTGTCCGCATCGAAACGCAACACCAGGATCGGCGTGGTGTTGGACGCACGTACCAGACCCCAACCATCCGGCCAGTCCGCGCGCACGCCATCGATGGTGGTCAGCGTGGCGTCGCCGAAGGTGGCGGTCTGACGGAATTTGTCCATGAACTTGTAATGCTCGCCTTCGGCCATCTCGATCTTCAGCTCGGGCGTGGACACACCCTTGGGCAGCGTCGCGAAGATCGCTTCGGGCGTGCGCTCTTCCAGGTCGCCAGCAAGGATTTCCAGCAGACGCGCGGCAGCATAGATACCGTCGTCGAAACCGTACCAGCGCTCCTTGAAGAAGAAATGGCCGCTCATCTCGCCGGCAAGTTCCGCATGGGTCTCGCGCATCTTGGCCTTGATCAGCGAGTGCCCGGTGCGCCACATCAACGGACTGCCGCCGGCGTCGAGAATCTGGCCGCGCAGATGGCCGGTGCACTTGACGTCATAGATGACCGTCGCACCCGGCTGGCGCGACAGCACATCGCGCGCGAACAACATCAGCGTGCGATCCGGGAAGATGATCTCGCCTTCCCGTGTCACCACGCCCAGACGATCGCCGTCGCCGTCGAAGGCAATGCCCAGATCGGCACCGGTCTGTTTCACCGCAAGAATCAGATCTTCCAGATTGTGCGGATCGGACGGGTCCGGGTGATGGTTCGGGAAGCTGCCGTCGACGTCGCAATAGAGCTGGATCACGTCGCAACCGATGCCTTCGAGCACCTGCGGCGCCACCGCGCCGGGGATGCCGTTGCCGCAGTCGACGACGATCTTGAGGTTACGCTCGGCCTGGACGTCCGACGTAATGCGCTCGATATAGTCCGGTACCACGTCGATATGACGGATGCCGCCCTGCCCGCCGCTCTCGAGCCGGTTGCCGGCAATGCGCTGATACAGATCCTGGATCGCGCCTTCGGACAGCGTCTCGCCGCCGACCACGATCTTGAAGCCGTTGTAGTCCGGCGGATTGTGGCTGCCGGTCACCGCCACGCCGCTGCCGGTATTGAAACGGTAAGCGGCGTAGTAGACCACCGGTGTCGGTACGGCACCGATATCGATCACGTCGATACCCGCTTCACGCAAGCCGTCGGCCAGGGCACCGGCCAGTTCCGGGCCGGACAGGCGACCGTCGCGGCCCACCACGATTTCACGCAGGCCTTTCTCGCGCATCACCGTGCCGATCGACTGACCGAGCAGGCGCGCCACTTCGCGGGTCAACGATTTACCGACTACGCCGCGCACGTCGTAGGCGCGGAAAATCGTCGGATCCACCGCTGCCGGCGCAGGCGGCGCCTTGGGCGCGGGGCGAGCAGCCGGCCTGGGCGATTCGGGCTTGTTTTCGACCACGGGGGGCAAAGGCAACTCTTCTGGCTCTTCTGGCGCTATTTCCGGTTCCGGGCGGTTACGCCACCACAGCAGGAAACCACCGCCACCGATGCCCAACAGCGCCAGCAACCCGGAAAGCAGCGCCGAGCGCGGCAAGACGACATAAGCTTGCGGTGCCGCGGCAACCACGCTGAAGGCACTCCCAGGCACGGGCTTGCCGAGCACTTCGCGTTCCCCGCTGCGCGCTCCGCTTGCCAATAAGGAGCGGTCGATGCGGTCATCTTCCTGATGAAGCTCCAGCCTGCCGTCTGGCACCCGAATGGACTCGAAGCGCTGTTGCAGCCCCGAGAAAGGAAAGGCCAGCCATACCCATGCGCGCGGCTTGATCGGCGCTCCCAGCGGCAACACCAGGGTGAGCTGACGCGCGGCGCCGTCGGACACGGTCTGCATCAAGGTCTGGCCGTCGGCCGTTTGCGCGGCCAGCAACTGAGCGGCCTTGCCGTAGCCGAACTGGCGATAATCGGCGTGCACGACTTCGTCGAGGCTGCCGGAATAGATTTCGATCTGCGTGGCCTGCGGCAATGCCTGATGCAGCTGCGAAATCAGCAAATCGTGCTCGACGGACGGATCGATACCGGTCAGCGCTTGCTGGATCTTGCCGCGCTCGATCGCGATTTCGCCCTGCAGGCTCTGTACCGCCTCGTTCTGCGCCGCATGCAGGCGCTCCTTGGCGCCGTCCTCGTCGGCGATCAGCCAGGTCTGCCAGGCGCAGAAAAGGCCGAGCAGGATCAACAGCGTGCCTGCCGCCAACGGCAGCAAACCGCGCAAGTGGACATTGGGCGCGCGCATCCGTCTGCTTACCGTGGTTTTCGCCATGCCTCTCCCCTTTGATTAGCCGGCTCGCCGACCTGTTTTACTGTTGCGAACGCACCCGCACGCGCAAGATTAGCTCACGCCCGTGGATCCGAAGCCGCCCAGCCCCCGCTGACTCGACGTCGAGAACGATTCCACGACCGTAAACGCCGGGCGCACGATCGGCACGAACAACATTTGAGCGATACGATCCCCCGGCTGAATGGTAATGCTCGCATCCTCGCCCCCGGCGCCACTGCGCGGTGGGTTCCGGTTCCACACACTGACAAAGCATTCGGCCATGTAATCGGCATCGATCACCCCGGTGCCGTTGCCCATCACCAGGCCGCGCTTGTGCCCCAGGCCCGAGCGCGGCAGCACCAGGGCGCAGAACTCGTGGGTATTCATATGCATGGCCAGCCCGGTAGGAATCAGCACCGAGGGAGCCTGGGGGGCCAATACCAATGGCTCGTCGATACAGGCGAACAGATCGATACCGGCGGCCTGGTCGCTTTGATAGGTGGGCAGACCCCAGGTGCGCAGACGTTCGTCGAGAATGCGCAGTTCGATGCTAGGCGCGATGTTCAATCCCTATCCTTCCGAGAACGCGCCAGGGCGGCGCCAGATTGAAGGATTGTACGGAAACCTCCGGTCCTGTCAGCCATCGAGGGCGGCAGCGAGCGCCGCCAGGCCTTCCATATAAAGATGCCGCAAGGCGTCTTCGATGACCGATTCGGTGGCCCCGGCGGGTTCGAACACGCTCGACCAGATCACCGTGCACCCCTGCTTGCGCGCACTGACCTGCAACGTTGCGCGGCAATCGAGCATCGGCAGGGCGCCGTCGACCAGCGCGTAGACGTAACGACGGCTCGCATCGCTGCGTGTTTCCAGTCGCTCCACCGCGCGGCTGCCGTCGGCGTAGTGCAAGGTGCGGATGCGCCCCTCCCAGGACAGGTCCAATCCGTGGACCAGCGGATGCCAGCGGTGCAGACCGCCGAAATCGCCGATCAGCGCCCACACGACGTCGGCCGGATTGGCCAGCCGCTGCGCCACCCGAACCTCCGCCATAGTCGCCCTCCGCGCTACTCAAGGTGGTGTGGAAGCTTTCGGTGCGTTCTTTCGATGCGTTAATGCAGGCAAGAGGCGCGCCAAGTTCAAGCCACCGAAATGGCGCAAAAAAACACGTTCCCGATGTGCAATTTCCGTGAACGCTGTTGCTGTTCCGAGACAGCGCCGGTGACACACCGCGCCATATGCTGCACTGCGGTTTGCTCCGTGACCGGTTAAGGACCATCCTCGTCAACGGGTATCACGGATGGCGTCACAGCTGCACCGCCTGCATCCTGACTTCAAGACGCTTCGATGCCGTGGATCACCTTCGCATCCATGGAGCAACATATGCGCAGTGTGTTGTCCAACACCTCCTCGACCCGCATCGACAGCATGCTGCGTGAGCGGCTGGGCGACGTAAACGTCGCGCCACATGTCGCCAAATCCTGGCTGCGCTGCATCGAGGAATACGGCATAGACGCCGACGCGGCACGCGACACGCCCGTACTCGATGCCGCCTCGATCAGCGAACGCCAGCAGCGTTTTGGGGAGCTGCTGAATGTGGCGCGGGCGGAGATGGAAAATCTTTACGAACAGATTGCCGGCTCGGGTTATGCGGTCATTCTGTGCGATGCCGAAGCGGCCATTCTGGGCGCCATCACCGATCCGTCGCTCAAGCGCGAATTTCGCGGCGCCGGCTTGCGCGTCGGCGCTGTATGGAGCGAGCGTTACGAGGGCACTAACGGCCTGGGCACGTGCATTGCCGAAGGCGGGCCGGTCACCGTCTATCGCGAAGAGCACTTTCGCCACTTCAACATGGATCTGTCGTGCTCCGGCGCGCCGGTGCTCGATACGCAGGGCGAAGTGCTGGGCGTGCTGGACGCGTCTACCGTCAATGCCGCCGACACACGTCTGATCCAGCGCCATACGATGGCCTTGGTCGCCATGTCGGCCAACCTTATTTCACGCTGCCATTTCCTCGCCGAATGCCGTGACAAATGGATCCTGCGTTTTCACAGCCGACCCGAGTTCGTCGGTCTGTTGCACGAAGCCCTGCTAGCCGTGGACAGCAGCGGCGTCGTGCGGGCGGTCAACGAAAGCGCGCTGACCCAGCTGGGTATGTCGCGCGACAAACTGGTCGGGCAGTCGCTGGAGCGGATCTTCCCATTCGACTTCAACACCCTGGAAAAACGCGCCTTCGCCGACGCGGCGACGCTGTGGCCGGTGCGCGACGCCGCCTACGGCCGCCGCTTCTTCGCGATGGTGCGGCCGCCTTCGGTGATCACCAACGGTGTGACGCTATCGGCACCCGCGGCGAGCCCGACATCGACACGCCAGCACGTCGGCGGCGATACGCGCATGCAGCACAATATGAATTGCGGCCGCCAGTTGTTCGGCCGCCGCGTACCGCTCTTGCTGCAGGGCGCAACCGGTACCGGCAAGGAAGCCTTTGCCAAGGCGCTGCACCTGGCCAGCAGCTGGGCGGACAAGCCGTTTATCGCGGTCAACTGCGCGGCCATTCCCGAGCCGCTGATCGAAAGCGAGCTGTTCGGCTACACCCGTGGCGCGTTTACCGATGCCTCGCGCGATGGCCATCTGGGCAAGATCCGCCAGTCCAGTGGCGGGACGCTGTTTCTCGATGAAATTGGCGATATGCCGTTGCGTCTGCAGACACGTCTGCTGCGCGTGCTGGAGGAGCATGAAGTCATGCCTTTGGGTGGCGAACGCGCGATTCCGGTCGATCTGCACGTCATCAGCGCCACCCATCAGGATCTGCAGAAGATGGTACAGGCGGGCGAGTTTCGCGAAGACCTGTATTACCGACTCAATGGCATCACGCTGCAATTGCCGGCGCTGCGGGAGCGCACGGATAAACTGGATCTGATAGACACGCTGCTGGCGGAGGAGTCGCAAGGGCTGGCGCGACCAAGGCTGTGTGACGATGCGCTGCGCTTGCTGCTCAATTACACGTGGCCGGGCAATATCCGCCAGCTACGCAATACGCTGCGCACTGCCGCGGCGCTTTGCTCCGATAGCGTGATTCGGCCATGCAACCTGCCGCAGGAAATCACCGGTTACAGCGCTGCCGAACCTGCCGCCACATCTGTCGCGGGCAATGGCGATGCGCCGTTGCGCACCGCCGAACGCGAGGCCTTGCTGCGTGAGCTCGAACAGATGCACTGGAATATCAGTCGTACTGCCAGCGCATTGGGGATCAGTCGCAATACGTTGTATCGCAAGCTGCACAAGCATGGGATTGTGTTGCCGGATTGAATTGTAGAAACAAGATCCGGGAATCCGAATTACCTCCTAGCCGTCATCCCGGCGTAGGCCGGGATCCACTCCTCGGTCCTCGCTCGTCAGACAACGTATCGCAAGCATCCACCTTGAGGAGTGGATCCCGGCCTACGCCGGGATGACGAGTAGGAGGCGGAGCTTCAACATTTGGTGAAGCTGCACGCACAACGTTTCTTAGAAATGCAAGCGCACCCCAACCGTAAACAACCGCGGCGCACCAGGCGCCACGAACAAGGTCGACATCTCCTCGCCTGGCGCCACCTGTGGCCGGATCAGGTGCCCGTCCGGCAAGGCATCGTCGGCTACCGCGCCATAGGTCTCATAACGACGGTCGAATGCATTGTCCACGCGCGCGTAGAACTGCAAGGCATCGCTCAACGCAAAGACCGCTCGCAGATTGACCAGGGCATAGCCGCGGGTGCCCCAGTTGGCGCGCACATCGGGATCATCGTCGCTGATACGTCCGTCTTCGTTGCCATTGCTGACGCTGCCGGAGAAAGCCAACAGATCCGCGCCCAGCGTCAGGCGCGAAGTGGCATTCCAGTCCACGGTGAATTTCGCACTGTGTCTCGGCAGGCCTGCAATTCGGGTTCCCGGCCGTGTGTCGATCGTGCGTTCGCCAGCAAGCAATTGGCCATACGATTGATACGTAGCCAGCAGCAGGTTGTAGCCCAGGTGCCAGGACCACGCGCCTTGCTGGCCGCCAACGTCCAGGTCCGCCCCCTGATAACGCGTACGCCCGACGTTGGCGAAGTAGCCCTGCTGCGTATTGGGTGCGCGCAAAAACAGGATGTCGTCGCGGTTGTCTGTGCGGAACAATGAAGCGCTAGCATTTAAACCGCCATCGTTCTTCCAGCGCGCACCCAGCTGCCACGCACGCGATACGACCTGACGCAGTGGCGGATCGGCCTGCAGCCCCGTGGGCAGGCGACAGGGCTCGGTCGGATCGGCACAGCCCAGTTCGATCACCGACGGTGCGCGGTTGCTTTGCGACGCGTTGGCGAACATCACCCACGATCCTAGCGCCTGGGTCACGCCCAACGACGGATTGAGCTTGCGATAGGTATTGCGCTGACCGGGCTGTACGCCATCGTCCGCACTGGACAGCACGCTCAACAAACGCAGATCGTTCCAGCGCAAGGAGCCGGTCACATGCGTGGTATCGGTCAGCGCCCAGGTATCGGTGGCGTAGACACCCCACGAGCGACTGGTGCCGTTGACACCGGAGAAGAATTCCACCGGCGCGGAAGGATCGACGATCGTGTCGCGACTGCCCTCATCCAGCATAGCGTCTTGCGTGTACTGCGCGTAGCTCACGCTGCTGCGATCGAACGTGGTCCCGAACGCGAGTTGGTGATCGCCCACGTGTGTGCTGAAGCTCAGGCCACCGCCCTGTCCCTGCTGGCGTGTATAGGTACTGTTGAGCACGCCGGTAGCCAGCGCATCGGCCTGGGCACGGGAGACATCGCAATCGCCGTCCAGCGGCTCGCCATCGGCGCCGTAGCCGGCGCCGCAGGCGTCGATGAAATCGTCGTAGTCGTCGTTGATGTCGCCGTTGACCGTGTCGCGCCGCGTATGTCTCGTATAGAGCAAGGCGGTCAGTTGCGTGTCCGCACCGAAGCGATGCGTGTAGTGCGTCGTCAGCTGGGTGGCTTGCGTGTGTGTTACATCGGGTGCGGTATAGATCGCACGACGGTCCCGTTGGTACAAGCCGGGCTCGAATACCTGGGCGCCATCATCGTAACGCGTGCCGGGCAGCAGGCCGTTGCCGACCAGCCGGCTGCTGCCATGCATCACTTCGATGTCCCAATCGTCGGCTGCCGTATGTCGACCGAACTTCAAGAAGCCATTGCGCATGATGCCCGGCGAATCGCGGCGCCAGCCGTTCTCGTCGAAGTATGTCCCGGCAACGAAGAGATGCCAGCCCTGTGCATTGCTGATGCCATACGACAGGTCGGTCCGGCGGCGCGCGTAGCTACCATAGGAAACATCCGCATCGAAACCCGGCGATGTCAGTCCCGACTTGGTCGTCAGCACCAGCGCGCCACCGAGTGTATTGGGACCGAACACCGGGTTGGCGCCAGGCAGCAAGGTGATCGACTCCAGCGCAAATTCCGGAATCATGTCCCAGCTCACAATATCGCCGAAGGGCTCATTGACACGCACGCCATCGAGATACACCGAGATGCCTTGGGCCGCGCCCAGTGTCGGCGAAGCGCGAAAGCCATGAAAAGTGACGTCGACCTGGAACGGGCTGCCCTGAACGTCATTGATGTTCACGCCGGTCAGGCGATTGTTCATGACGCCGACGAGATTGGCACCGGCGACATCGCGCTGCACATCATAGCGAAGGCTCTGCACGGCGTATGGCAAGGCGGCCGCATCAATGCCCATGCCCGGTAACGGTGTCGGCACAACAATGATCGGCGCAAGATTGGTAACAATCGATGGTGCATCGGCAGCATGCAGATGGCACGCGAACAGCAGGATCGCCCATGGCGCACCACCGCCTCGAATGCGCCATCCAGCCATATGCCCTCCACTTCATCGCGCAAACGGCTCCGATCGCGTTCAGCTGCGATCGGAGCCACCCCAACGCCACCCAAGGTTCAAGCCTTCAGCACACTCGATGCCTGAGCGATCTTGGTTGCCATGAAGTCCATCAATGGCGGCGACAGACAGTCGTACGGCGGCAGGCCCAGTTCGTTCAAACGCGCGCGTACGGCGTCCTGGTTATTCGGATCGGCACCCGATTCGATGATCGACGACACGAACGCAGCGAATCCCGGCGCCGACCAGCCGGTTTCGGACGAAAGCTCGGTGTGGATGAAATCCAGCCCATAGAACGGATGGCCCTTGTTCTCGATGCGTCCATACATGTGCACGCCGCAACCCGTGCAGGCATGCCGCTGGATCGCCGCTTTCTCGTCGACAATCTTCAGCTTGTCCGCGTTCTGGGTCACCTCGACCTGTTCGCGCGGCACCACCGCTATCATCGCAAACAGCGAGCCATCCGGCTTCCAGCATTTCGTGCAGCCGCATACATGGTTGTGCGCCGACTGCGTGCCGACGCTGACCTTGACCGGCTTGTCCTTGCAATGACAAACCAGCGTGCCGCCGGAGAAATTCTCGGCGCCCGGCTTGACGCCTTTGTCGACCGATGGGTGAATGGCAACAGTCATGATGTGCTCCTCAGCATACGGTGGAGATTCAATAGACGATGACCGAACGAATGCTCTTGCCTTCGTGCATCAGGTCGAAGGCATGATTGATCTCGTCCAATCCGAGTGTGTAGGTGATGAAGGGATCGATCTTGATCTCGCCGGACATGTAACGGTCGACATAACCCGGCAGCTGGCTGCGGCCTTTCACGCCACCAAATGCCGTGCCACGCCACACCCGCCCGGTCACCAGCTGGAACGGTCGCGTGCTGATCTCCTGCCCGGCGCCGGCCACGCCGATGATGATCGACTCGCCCCAGCCGCGATGACAGCATTCGAGGGCAGCACGCATCACGTTGACATTGCCGATGCACTCGAATGAGTAATCCACGCCACCGGTCAGTTCGACGATGACCTGCTGGATCGGGGTATCTGGATAGGCCTTCGGATTGATGCAGTCGGTGGCGCCCATCTGCTTGGCCATCTCGAACTTGTCCGGGTTGGTGTCGATCACCACGATGCGCCCGGCCTTGGCCATGACCGCACCCTGCACGACGGAAAGACCGATGCCGCCCAGGCCAAACACCGCCACGGACGAACCCGGCTCCACCTTTGCCGTATTGAGCACTGCACCGATGCCCGTGGTGATGCCGCAACCGAGCAGGCATACCTTCTCCAGCGGCGCGGCCTTGTTGATCTTCGCCAGCGCGATTTCCGGCAGCACGGTGTAATTGCTGAAGGTGCTGCAGCCCATGTAGTGCAACAGCGGCTTGCCGTTCAACGAAAAGCGCGAGGTGCCATCGGGCATCAGGCCCTTGCCCTGCGTGGCGCGGATCTTTACGCAGAGATTGGTTTTCTTCGAACGGCAGTACTCGCACTCGCCGCATTCGGGCGTGTAGAGCGGAATCACGTGGTCGCCAGGTTTAAGTGTTGTCACGCCCGGGCCGACTTCTTCCACCACACCACCGCCCTCGTGTCCCAGGATGACCGGAAACTCACCCTCCGGGTCGGCCCCGGACAAGGTAAAGGCATCGGTGTGGCAGACGCCGGTGGCGACGATGCGCACCAGCACTTCGCCGGCTTTCGGGCCGGCCACATCCACTTCTTCGATCGATAAAGGTTTGCCCGCTGCAAAAGCGACGGCTGCGCGTGACTTCATGACATGTCCTCGTGATCAGTCCTGGCTCGATGGCGGGCGTCCGGGTTGCACCAGATCCAGCTGACGCGCCTTGACGTAGTCGTAGATGGCGCGCAAATCGTTCTCTTCAAAAAAGCCCGCCCAGGAAGGCATGCCTTTCTCGGGCCGACCGGCCATCGCCGTGCTGAGAAAGGTGTCCCAGGTCATACCCATCTTCAGCGAGTTGCGCAGGTCCGGCGCGAGATCACCGCCAACCGCGTCGCCACCGTGGCAACGGAAGCAATATGAGTTGTAGTTTTCGTAACCTTTGAAGACATCGTCGGTGACCTTGGGCGGCTTGTCATTGAGATAGACCTGAAAATCGGTCGTGACCGACTGGCCGCCAGCGGTTTTGTAGGTGTGCGCTGCACCGGCCGCTGCCGCACTCTTCGCTGGCGCACCACTGCCAGTCTGCGACAACACATAGTCCACCGCGGCATGCAGATCGGCATCGCTCAACTGCGGATGCGGCGTCATCGGTATCTGACCCCATACGCCGCTGCCGCCTTCCTTTACCTTCTTCATCAAGGTGGCGACGATCTGCGGTTGCTGTGAGGCGTATTTCTTCGCAATGTCCTGGTACGCCGGACCCACCACCTTGTGATCTATCGCGTGGCAGGACAGGCAATCGCTGCCCTTGACTACGGTTGCGCCCTTGCTCGTATCCGGAGCGGTGGCGGCCCATAGCGGCATCGTGATGAAACATAGCGACGCCGACATCGCGACCCGCCACAAACCCGTCAAAACCCGCTCCGATACGTTTCTACGCATGACGCCTCCTTACAGATTGGCCATCTGACTGGCCGATGCACTATCGCCATCGCCGAACAGCTGCACGCCATGCTGGTGCAGCACGCCGGTCAAGGCGGACTTCTGTTGCTTGATGACGTTATTGAGCTTGTTGCGCAACGCGTCGTCGCCTTTGCGCACAGCCATCGACATCGGGAAGGAATACATTTCAGGCGAGCCGGTGGCGCGCGTGTTGGGCAAGGCCACCGTGGTCAGCTCGGGATAGTCGTGTAGAAATGCACCGACGGCCGGTTGCCAGGTGATCATCACGTCGATCTGTCCGGTCTGTACCGCATCGAGCGTGCTACGCGGCGACTCGCCGGAGGAGCCGCTGATATCGAACGATTTGGCCGACGTCACCAGGCCGCGCAACTGCAAGCCAGCCTCTACCGGCGTGTCGCCTTCGAAGCCCAGCTTGAGCTTGCGCAGGTCGGGCGAGTTCATGTTCTCGATGGTGTAGCCCTTGTCCTTCTTGAACACAAAGACATAGGAGGACACGTAGTAGGGATCGGTGGTGAGCTCCTCGTCGTTGCCGTAAGGCATGCTCATCACCACGTCGCATTTGCCGCTATCGAGATTGCGCGAGAGATACTCGGGAAAGCCGCCGTGCCCGCGCATGTCGGCCCAGACGTATTCGAGCTTCGCGCCCATGGCCTTGGCGACCGTTTCGGCGACCGCGTTTTCGAAACCCTGGCCGGCACGATTGGAGTAAGGCAGATAGTCGGGATCTGCGCAGACTTTCAGCGTGCCCGCCGCATGGGCGGGCACGGCGCCAGCGAGAGCGATCAACAGACAAGTGGCGGTCAACGTGTACAGCTTGCTCATGGCATGAGGTCCTATGCGATGAAGACGCCAGAACGCATCCGCGGCGCCATCAATGCGCCGCGGACGTCCGTTCGATCAGTCGAGTGCGAACACCAGCAAGGTGCCGCCGAGGTTGGTGTAGTCGCTCAGGCTTGCGGTCGCACCGACCGCGCCCAGACCTTCAGTCGCCTTGGTGAGATTCTCGGCCAGACCGATCGCCGCCCAGCCACCGACGCCGCTGAGGATCGCTACGTACTGCTTACCTTCGTACGTATAAGTGATCGGATTGCCGATGATTCCCGACGGTGCCTTGAACTTCCACAACACCTTGCCGCTCTTGATATCGACGGCGCGGAATTCACCCGTCAACGTGCCGTAGAACACCAACCCGCCGCCGGTGGTCAACGCGCCGCCCCAATCCTGGAAGCGATCGTCGATAGCCCACTTGGTCTGACCGCTGACCGGGTCGAAGGCGATAAAGCGCCCGCCGACGTCGCCGTGATTGGCCGGATACATATTCACCAGCGCACCGACGTACGGGAAACCGGCTTTGTACTTCACGTTGAATGCCTGGTAATCCATGCACACGTGATTGGTCGGCACGTAGAACAGCTTGGTATTCGGATCGTAGGCGGCCGGCTGCTGGTCCTTGCTGCCTTGCGACGACGGGCAAATGCCTTTTACGTTCTCGCCCTCCTTGGTCATCATCGCCGGGTTGAGCACGGGTTTGCCGGTGGCCATGTCGATGTGATCGGCCCAGTTCACCACCGCGTCGAACTTCTTTGCCGACACCAGTTTTCCGGAGCGACGGTCCAGCACGTAAGCAAAGCCGTTGCGATCGAAATGCGTCAGCGTCGGAATGCTTTTCCCGTCGACCGTACTATCGGTGAGAATATTTTCGTTGACGCCGTCGTAGTCCCAGCCATCGTGCGGCGTCATCTGGAACACCCACGCCGCCTTACCCGTTTCCGGATTACGCGCGATGATCGACATCGAGTATTTGTTGTCGCCCGGACGTTGCGTCGGGTTCCAGGTGCCGGGGTTACCGGTGCCGTAATAGAGCAGGTTCAACTTCGGATCGTAGGTGTACCAGCCCCAGGTAGTGCCACCGCCGAGCTTCCATTGTTCGCCTTGCCACGACGACAGGCTGGAATCCTTGCCGACCGGTTTGCCGGTGGCGCCGTCGATGGTCTTGTTCGGGTCGAACAACAGCTGGTCGTCGGGTCCGGTGCTGAACGCACGCCAGACCTGCTTGCCGGTCGCCGCATCGTTCGCGGTGACATAACCATGCACGCCGTATTCCGCGCCCGATACGCCGGTAATGACCACGTTCTTGATCACCAGTGGCGCCATGGTCTGCGTCTGACCCAGCTTGGGATCGGCGTTCTGGACCTTCCACTTCACGCTGCCGTCCTTGGCGTTCAGTGCATAGAGAAAACCGTCGAGTGCATTGGCGTAGATGACGCCATTGCTATAGGCCACGCCGCGATTGACGACATCGCAGCACGCCACGGAAGGCGCGAACTTGTCCTGCTGCGGCGCGAACTTCCACAGAATGCGGCCCGGCTCCTTGAGCGACACCGCATATACGTAATTGGGAAACGAGCTTTCGAAGAACATCGTGTCGCCGACTACCAGCGGCTGGCCTTCGTGGCCGCGCAGCGAGCCGGTCGACATAGTCCAGGCGACATGCAGATTCTTGACGTTGTCGGGCGTGATCTGATTCAGACCGCTATAGCGATGCCCTGCGTAATTGCCCGCCGGTATGACCCACTGGTTGTGATCTTGCGACAGCTTGTCCAACTGCTCGTTGGCTGCGGCGATACCCGGCAGCAGCAGAGCCAGACAGGCAACGTGTATCGCAGGTCGCCAGAAACGTACGGATGGTTTGAACATGGATGGACTCTCCCCGGATGCTGAAGGCTTACGTGCCATCGGCAACGCACGGCGCGTGCCGGTGCAACATCGGTTGCATCAGGGAGATAGCAGGGGCTGTGCCACTTCTCACGTCACGGGTGAAACTGTCGGCCAATCATTGACCTAGCCGGGTTTGGCTCGGCTGCGGCTGGTTGTGCTGGAGGCGTAGTGTCTCTGTATCGCCACAGTGCTTGATGCAGAAGTGGGGCAGCCTGGGATGATGCGGCTTTGCAGCAATACGGTGTGGTTGGCGCATTTGCGGGAGCCCTCTCTCAATTGGACTCCAAACCCAACTAGCTTGTAGGAGCGACTTCAGTCGCGACCGGCCTTACCTCGCGCTGCACGGTCGCGACTGAAGTCGCTCCTACAAGCTCAGGTGATTTTTCGGGATTCCGGCGGATCACCCGCGCTGCGCGCGATACCGCTCGGCAAGCTTCACGATCAACTGCTGCGCCAGCGTGCGCTTGGATGCTCGCGGCAAGGCTTCTTCACCACCGGGCCAGAACAGGCTCAAGGCATTGTCTTCCGCTTCGAAACCAAGCCCACCGCCCACCTGGTTGGCGGCGATCATGTCCAGACCCTTGCGCTTCAGCTTGTCCTGCGCGTACACCGCAACGTCGTGCGTCTCGGCGGCAAAGCCAAGCAGGAACGGTTTGGGGCTGCGCTGGGAAAGGTCGGCCAGGATGTCGGGGTTTTCGCTGAGCTCCAGCGTCAGGCCTTTGCCGTCGCGCTTCTTCAGTTTCTGCCCGGCGACCGTGGCCGGGCGGTAGTCGCCCACCGCGGCGGCGCCGATATAGATGTCGGCCTGTGCCGTGGCTTCGAGCACTGCATCGTGCATCTGCGCGGCACTGCGCACGTCGATGCGTCGCGCCACGCGCGGCGGTGTGGCCAGGCCGACGGGACCGGCGATCAAGGTGACCTCGGCGCCGGCATAAGCGGCCGCTTCGGCCACGGCAAAGCCCATCTTGCCGGAGCTGCGGTTGCCGATAAAACGCACCGGGTCGATATCTTCATAGGTCGGGCCGGCGGTAACGACGACTTTCAGGTCACGCAGGCGCTCGTCGACAAAGGACGCCACCATCGCCTCGCGCAGCTCCAGCGCTTCGAGCATACGGCCCGAACCGATGTCGCCGCAGGCCTGGTCGCCGGAATCGGGGCCGAGCTGGATGACGCCGCGCCGACGCAAGGTCTCCATGTTCGCCTGCACCGCCGGGTGCGCCCACATCTGCTGATTCATCGCTGGCGCCACATAAACCGGCGCGGCGCTGGCCAGGCAGACGGTACTGAGCAGGTCATTGGCGAAGCCGTTCGCCAGGCGCGCGATGGTATCGGCCGATGCCGGCGCAATCAGAATGCGCTCGGCCCATTTCGCCAGCTCGATATGCCCCATGGCCGCTTCGCCATGCTCGTCCCACAAGCTGATGCGTACCGGCTCGCCGGACAACGCCTGGAACGTGGTCGCGGTGACGAAATGCGTGGCACCTTCGGTCATCACGACGCGTACGTGAGCGTCCAGATCGCGCAAGCGTCGCACCAGTTCACACGCCTTGTAGGCAGCGATGCCTCCGGTGACGGCTAACAGGATGCGACGTTGGGCAATACTCATAGCTACAGGCCGATGATTTAAAACAGTAATAGCTTACAGGATTCGCCTTCGGCCGCCTCTCTCAAGGGCGATCCACGCCAGGCATGCTTTGAACGAGCCCAGCCGGGCTTTCGCACTTACCTTTTGCCAGCCTCATTCCGCCCTGGTCACCGTCGTAACCCAAGACAAGGAAGTCAGCCATGTCCAAGAAGAAAGCTGCCCTGGCAGCCGCCCTGCTTTGCCTCGTGACGACAGTCCACGCCGCCGAGCCGCCCGAACTGGTCTGGATCTCGCTCGCACAAGATGCCAGCCTCACCGAAGACCTGCGCTTCGGGCAACGCTTGTCTGTGCAAAAAGGCAGCCCGCATGATTCGCTCGCGCTCCTGGTCGAATACGATCAACTCGATACTCTCGCCGAACAACTTCGTAGCGAGTCCCGGCATGGTGCGGGGTTTATCGTGCACTCCTCGCTCGAGGACGCCTTGTCCGTTCAGGCAGTCGAACGCCGGCCCGGCTACGACATCGACCAGCACGAAACCGTGCGCGGCTTGATCGGGCAGATCGACGAAACCCGGCTGATCCAGGTCATCGAGCAGCTAAGCCGATACCAGGACCGTCGGCACCGATCCGAGACCGGCGCGCAGGCTTCCCTGGCCATCAGGGACTTATGGCAGTCCTGGGCCGGCAACCGCGCCGACGTGAAGGTGGCTCAGGTCACGCACGCCAGAACGCCGCAGAAATCCGTGGTGCTCACCATGACGGGTAGCGAAAAGCCGGACGAGATCATCGTGCTGGGCGGCCATCTCGATAGCACATCGAACGCGCTGAAAGCACCCGGTGCCGATGACAATGCGTCGGGTATCGCCAGCCTTTCCGAGGTTGTCCGCGTACTGCTGCAGAACAACTACCGGCCCAAGCGCACCCTGCAATTCATGGCTTATGCCGCCGAGGAGGTCGGCCTGGTGGGTTCGGGCGAGATCGCCCAACGCTACCGCAACGACGGTATCGATGTTCTCGGCGCGCTGCAGTTGGACATGACCAACTACAAGGGTTCATCGGGCGACATTTATATCTACGAGGACTATACCGACCGCATGCAGAATGATTTCCTGCGCCGGTTGATCACCACCTATCAGCCCGATCTACAGATCGGCACGTCGCGTTGCGGCTATGGATGTTCCGATCATGCAAGCTGGAACAGGTACGGCTACGCGGCTTCGCTCCCATTCGAGGCACGCTTCGATCAGGCCAATCCGTCCATACATACGGCCAACGACACGCTCGAAAAGAGTGGTGGCAACGCTACACACACGGCCAAGTTCGCGCGGCTGGCGTTGAGCTACGCCATCGAACTGGGCAGCGGCACACGCGTGGTTTCATCGGCGGCGACACAGGAGTGATGGCTCATCCGCGCCGCACAACCGATCAGCCCGAGCTGATGCACTCGGGCTGATCGGCCACCTGGATGCTGCGATCGCTTAACCGATCACACGCGGTTTGAGGATGTCTTCCAGCCCGATCCGGCGCAACAGCTCGGCACGCACGCGGTCGGCCACACCGTTGACGATCTCCGCACCATCCTCGGACGGATCGATATGCACACGGAACGGGCGCTTGCCGAACGGCTTGTCCACTACCTCGACAATGGCATCGGCGACAGCCTGCGGATCGGCATCGGCTGGCTCGAGGTCGGCCAGGCCCTTGAAAGCCACTTCGGAGAAATCCGCAGTCGGGCCATTGGCATATTCCTCGGCGCGCTGCTTGTCGGCCGGGCTACCCGAATGGGCGAAGTGATTGGTGCCCTTGGTGAACGCGCCCGGCACCACGATCGACGTCTCGATGCCCCAGCGCGCCAGCTCACCGGCGTAGCTCACCGCCAACGCGTCCATGCCTGCCTTGGCGGCGAAATAAGGCGCGAGGTACGGCGGTGTACCGCCACGCGAGCTGCTGGAGGACACCCACACCAGCAAGCCACGGCCCTGCTTGCGCAGCTGCGGAAGGGCGGCACGATTGACGCGCTGTGTGCCCAGCACGTTGATGTCGTAAAGCTGCGCGAATTGCTCAGGCGCAAAGGCCTCGGCTGGGCCGTACGACATGTGTCCGGCGTTGTGCACCACGACGTCCAAATGGCCATGGGCTCGCACAACCGTGGTGATCGCGGCAGCGGCCGATGGCTCGGACTGCACATCCAGTTCGACGGTGCGCAGATCGACGCCGTTCGTCTTAGCGTAGTCGGCGATGCTGGCGACCTGGGCCGCATTCTTTCCCGCGACGTCACGCATGCTTGCATAGACTGTATGACCGGCATGCGCCAGCGCCTTGGCAGTCATCAAGCCAAAACCACTCGATGCGCCGGTAACAATGATCACGTATTTCATGATGAGTTCTCCAAAGCAAATTAGTTGTAGAGGGGATGAGCGGCGCCAAGGCGCCATGTCGCAGACAAAGGAAGGTTCAGACCATGCCGCCGTTGGCGCGTAGTACCTGGCCGTTGATCCACCCGCCCTCGGGGCCGGCCAGGAAGGACACGGTCTTGGCGATGTCTTCCGGTGAGCCCAGGCGCTCGAGCGGGTTGAGCTTGGCCAGCTGCTGCACCAGCTCGTCCGACTTGCCGTCCAGGAACAAATCGGTTGCTGTCGGGCCGGGCGCTACCGCGTTCACGCTGATCTGGCGACCACGCATTTCACGCGCCATCACCCGGGTCATCGCTTCCACCGCGCCCTTGGTGGCGGCGTAGATGCCGTAGGTAGGCTGATAGACACCAACCACGCTGGTGGAAAAATTGATCACCCGGCCGCCGTTGCGCAGGCGCTTGGCGGCCTCGCGCATGGTGTTGAAGCTGCCTTTCAGGTTGACGTTGATCAGGCGGTCGAACAGCTCGTCGCTGGAATCGGCCAGCGTGGCCAGACCCATCACGCCGGCGTTGTTCACCAGCACATCGACGCCGCCAAAGGCCGTTTCCGCGGCATCGAACATGCGCTTCACTGCGGCCGGATGGCTCACGTCAGCCTGAGCCGTCAGAGCCCGCCCGCCGGCGGCTTCGATCTTGCGGGCCACCGCTTCGGCCGGTTCGGCGTTGCCGGCGTAATTGACGACGACGGTAAAGCCGTCCTGGGCCAGCCGCTGGGCAATCGCGGCGCCGATGCCGCGCGAGGCTCCGGTAACAATGGCGATCTGGTTGTTCTGCTTGTTCATGGCGTACTCCTCGGGAGGGAAAGATCCGACCGGTGTGTCGGTGAGGCGTACTTTGGACTTTTCTTGGTTGGGGATAATCGGGTTTAATCCGATAACATTATTCGGATAACGGGAACAATATCGTGGACCGATTCGACGCCATGCGCCTGTTCGCCCGGATCGTCGAGCGCCGAAGCTTCACCCTGGCGGCCCAGGATCTGGACCTGCCCCGTTCGACCGTTACCGAAGGGGTCAAGCAAATGGAGGCGCGATTGGGCGTGCGCCTGCTTCAACGCACGACGCGCCAGGTGAGCCCGACGCTGGATGGCGAGGCCTATTACCGCCGCTGCCTTTCCATCCTGGCGGATATCGAAGAAGCCGAGGCCGCATTCAGCGGCGCAAAACCTAGCGGCATGCTGCGCGTGGATCTGCATGGCACCCTGGCCCGACACTTCGTATTGCCCGGTTTGCCAGATTTTCTGGATCGCTATCCGGATATCCAGCTACACATTGGCGAAGGCGATCGCTTGGTCGATCTGGTGCGCGAAGGTGTGGATTGTGTCCTGCGTGTAGGCAAGCCGCCGGATAGCAGCATGGTGGGCAGGCACATCGCCACACTGGAGGAAGGCACCTTCGCCAGTCCTGCCTACCTGCAACGCTACGGTACGCCCCGAACCCCGGATGAGCTCGATGGACACCGCATGGTCGCCTTCGCGTCCTCGGCCACCGGCGGTCTGTTGGCGCTCGAATTCACCGTCAATGGACAGCTACGCGAAATCACCCTGCCCGCCACCGTCTCCGTCACCGGCGCCGAGACCAATGTCGCCATCGCCAAACTCGGGCTGGGCCTGATCCAGGTACCGCGCTATCGACTTGGCGACGCGCTCGCACGTGGCGAGCTGGTCGAGATCCTGCGCGACTTTCCGCCCTCGCCGTCGCCCGTCTACGTGCTCTATCCACATAGCCGTCAGCTGTCGCCACGCGTCCGCGTATTTATCGATTGGGTGTCGACGCAATTCGCGTCACAAAGCGCAGCCGGGTGACTGACTAATTCGGCTGTTGGGCCGATGCCGACCCTGCAGGTGCCGTCGCTGGCCGCGCCTCTTCATGCATTGCAGCGCGATAAAAGCCCAAAGCCAGAATGACCAGGAGCGCGACAATAAACGCGATCAGGGCGATACGACGTGAGAAATTCATAGTCTTGTCGGCCATCCTGAGAGTCGGCGGAAGCCTGACCCATCCGCCGTATTCACATGGTCGACGTCATCGACGCTGACGATCACACCAGGCAAATGACTAGACGCATTCCCGGCGAACGCCCGAGTGCTTCAACGATCATTCCCACTGATATGCCGGCATCGGGAACGGCAAGCTCTCCTCATGAGCACTCTCCCCATGAGCATCCGTAACTGGCCCACATTGGAACGACCGCGAGAAAGGCTATTGCAACGCGGTCCATCCGCGCTTTCCGACGCCGAGCTGATCGCCACCCTGATCGGTCACGGCTCACGCGGCAAAGACGCCATCAGCCTCGGCCGCGAGCTGATCATCGCCAGTGGCGGCCTGCATCGCTTACTGTCGGATGGAACATCGCTGTCGAAGGTTTCGGGCATCGGCCCAGCCAAGCGTGCACGACTACTGGCCGCCTTCGAACTCGCTCGCCGCGCCATGGGCGAACAACTGATGGCACTGCCAACGCTGAGTAACCCACGCGACAGCGGCGAGTATCTGAGCGCACGCCTGCGTCATCTCCCGCATGAAGTCTTCGCATGCCTCTATCTGGACAACCATCATCGCGTCATCGCCTTCGAAGAGCTATTCCGCGGCACCGTCGATAGCGCCAGCGTGCATCCACGCGAAGTAGTCCGAGCCTGCCTGGAACACAATGCGTGCGCCGTGATCCTGGCGCACAACCATCCTTCCGGGGTCGCCGAGCCTAGCGCTGCTGATCGTGCGATCACCCAGCAACTACGCGACGTACTCGATGTCGTTGGCGTACGCGTACTCGATCACCTGGTGATTGGCTCGGGCGAGCCCGTGTCGATGGCGGAGCGTGGCCTCATCTGAGACGGCACTCACTCGTTCGCGTGTTATAAGCCAAGCTTGCGTACGTTCTGCAACCGGGGGGATGCAATGGATACAAACGATGTATTTGACGATGTGCTCTTCATCAGAGAACTGAGCAAGACCGGCGTTATCGACTTCAACAAAACGCCTTATCTACGCAACCACCATGGCCGAGCCGCTTTCGATGAAGAACGCCGGGGCAACCTGATCGAAGTGTTGCCCGAAGACGCCACGCTCGACCTGGGACAGAAGTACGCGAACATACGCGCGTGGCCTGAGCACGTGCCGGCCGGCTACGAGATCACCGAGTTCGACTTCGGCGCGAAGGAAGTCCGTTACGCGCCGCTGGCGGCAACACACGATAGCGTGCGCGCCTTTGGCATGACCTTGCTGAGGCCCGGCGATTGCGTACACATGGACGATGAAGCGCTGATTCCGTCCGGCTGCGGACCGCTTGTTTGCGCTACCTACCAATACGGCAAATGGGCCGGACACTGGTCGCCTTACCGCTCATTACCGCATACGCGGCGGCTGATCACCTTCAACCCAACCGACCTGGAATATCACGACTTTCCGCATGTGTTCTTTTCAATGGACGACGTGCCGTTGGTGATCAGCGTCGCGCGCTGGCGTCCCTATGCAAACGAGATCGCACTCGCCGATCTATGGGTGGCCCCGGGCGACGCCATCATTCTCCCGCCCAAGCGTTTCCCAACGCCTCCCGAGGGCGGCGATACCTGGCACAAGGTGATCGACCTGCACGGCAACCGCAATTCCGCATTAGCCACCTGGCACGATAAAAACCGGCCGGGCGTCATGACGCAAACCTTGCTGGTCGATCCGGCCAACGGCATTCATTACCACGAGGAAATCGCACCGACTTTCCATTCGACTTCCGCACCTTGAATGGCGCAGGTGTCGCGCCTGACGGCGCCTACTTTCCGCCCTTTCCGGGTGGGGGATGCGTCCCTGGGGGCGTAGTAGATGCCGTAGTAGTAGACGTGGTGGATGTGCTCGACGCCGCCGATGAAGAGGAACTGGTGGCCGAAGACGATGAAGCCGCTGAATCCAGACGCCGCTGATAAGTCACGTTCTGCGTTTTCCAGCCGGTGCCGTCCTTGGTCGGGCGAGCGGCCCACAGCGTCGAGTGGGTTGGCGTGTCGTGGCGATAGATGAATCCGCCTGGCCGCTTGGCGACGAAACGTTCCATGTTCGTATCGGCCACCTGATTGGCTTGCGTCGGCACATTGACCGTGTTGCCGGGCAGGCCGGTGAACTGAAAGGGATTCTGGTGTGCGTTCTCGCTGCGGATTTCCGGCTTCAATGCCGTGCCGGTGCTTTCCGGCTTCGGACTCTGCGGTCGCGGCGTGTCGCTTGCCGTGCGCGTGCCGGCATGCGAAGCCCCGGTGTTCTCGGTGTAGGTGTGATCTTCGCCGCTGGTGAAACTATCTGCCGCCGAACGCGTGGAAAGCCTCTGCATCGAAGCGCCGCGCTTCTGCGCCTCGGTGCGCATGACCTGGGCTAGTGCCGGGATATTTGACGATTTGAGATCGGCGAAGGTTTTCCGTGTCGACTTGATATCGGCATTGATATCTCTACGTGCTTCGGGCCCCGTGTAAAGGCGCCCATCGCTGCCCGCGGCAAGCGGCTTCAAGAAATGCGTTGTGACATCCTTGGCTGTTCCGGTGGAGGTAAGACCAAGGGCGGCAGCCTCTTTACTGAGTGCTTCGCTTTTAGCCCTGGCCCTCGAGCTCACTCGGCTGGACATTCGCCGGCCAGCAGCCGATGCCGACGACATGCTGGTGCCGGTACCACTCGGCGCCGTGTGCGTGCTTACCGGGGGCGACAGTGGTGAGGTCGATGGCAAGCTGGAAAATGCGCTCGTGTGCGAACTGGTCGATCCCAAGGATCCGCTGCCTGACGTGGCAAGTGCCGGAGATAGCGTGCTTGCGCTTCCCATGCCGCCTGGCGATGCATGCTTTGGCGGCGCGGAGAACACACTTGATGACGTCAGACTCGATGAAGTCAGACTCGATGATCCGCCACCACTACTTGCCGGATGCCCCACTATCGTGATCGGCGTGGCGATCGCAACGTGTGGTGAATGGAACAAAGGCGCGGCCGTGCCGTGTGTCGATGACGAAGTGGCTGATGGCGGATGATGCAGCGACGACCCTGGACTGGTAGCAGTCCTATCCCTTGCCTTCTTATTCGGATCCGTGGCGGTCTTCGGCAAAGGCCCGGCGGGGCGCTTTCTATCGTTGCCGCCACCACCGCCGCTTCCGCTTCCACTGCCGCCGCTGCTGCCTCCGGCCTTGAACATGGCGCCCCCTGATGCACCCGGATCTAAGGATGCGGAGGAAAACTCTAGCACCAGGTTTTCAGGCCACGCCAGTGAATGTGCGGCATTTAAAACCCTCGAAAATACAAACCACCTTACTCACATTGCCCCGGCGACATACCGGGGCGATGTGGCAAGACGCTTATCGCAAACTGCAACTCAGTTCACACCGTAACGCTGCGCCGGCTTGGTGTGCGACAGGTTCGGGCCGAGCGCTAGGCGCGCGCCCTCGAACGTCTGCCAGTCGGCTGCCTGCGGCAACGACGGAATCGTCGCGAACTCACCCTGGTCAAAACCCGCCAGCGCCGCATCGACCATATCTTCGGCCGACATCACGATGGCCGTGGGCAGATGTTCTACCGGCATGCCGGCGATGCCCCAGAATTCCGTTGCGGTGGCGCCAGGCAGCACCGCTTGTACACGCACACCCTTATCGCCCAACTCATGCTTAAGCGACTGGCTGAAGGCAAGCACATACGCCTTGCTGGCTCCGTACACGCCGTTGAGCAACTCCGGTGCGACCGCAACGATCGAGGCGATATTGATGATGGCGCCCTGCTTACGCGCGACGAAGGCCGGAGCGACGGCATGGGTCAATCGCGTCAGCACATTCACGTTGAGGTTCAACATCTCTTCCATCTTGCCGATGTCCGCCTGCAGCAACGGTGCCGTCGCGCCGACGCCGGCATTGTTGACCAGCATCGAGATCGACGTATCGTCGCGCAGCAAGGCTTCGACCTTGGCCAGATCACCGGCAGCGGTGAGATCGGCAGCCACCGTTTTCACGCTGCGGCCGGTCTGCGCATGCAGCCGGGTGGCGAGTTGTTGCAGGCGGTCCTGATTACGGGCGACCAGAATCAGGTCATAGCCGCGACGGGCAAGCCGGTCGGCGTAGACCGCGCCGATACCTGACGACGCGCCGGTGATGAGTGCGGTACCTAGATGGTTGGTGGTGGTGCTCATGATGCTCTCCAAAGTGTGTGTATGCACATATGTGCGCAAAAAATGCCTCAGCCGGGTTGGCCGATTTTCAAAAGCAGCTTGCGGGTTTCCTCAGCGGGCTCAAGACCGAACTCGCCCTCGAATTCGTGTTGCGCCTGTTGCCACAACGGCAGCGCCTGCTCGAGCCGCTGGCGACCCGCCGCGGTGAGCGACATGACGTTCTGACGGGCGTCCTTCGGACTGGCGGCGATCTCGATCAAGCCGTCGCGTTGTATCGGCTTGAGCGCGCGCACCAGACTGGTGCGATCCATCACCATCGCTTCGGACAGTTCGCGCATCGGAATCCCCGGCTCCTCATCCAGCAGCAGCAGGATGGTGAATTGCGTGCTGGTCAACTCCACCGGCGCCAGATGCCGCTCGTACAGGCGCGTCAGATAACGCGCCGCCTGCCGGGAGGCGAAGCAATTACACATGTTGGCGCGGCTGGACGAGTTCATGCCACGCAATTTAATGTGTGTATGCACACATGTCAATAGCCGCGATGGCCAAAACGACGGGATCGGTAGAAAAAACAACGGCGCGGAAGGGTCCGCGCCGTTAGAACCGTTTTTTGGGGAGGATTGAGAGGTACGGTTTCTCAATACTCCGGTCCGACGGGGAGGGTGTCGGTGGAGTACGCGGAGAAGTTTCCCATCAGGCCATGACAGGCAAGTGACGCGGAGTATGACGATACGTGACTTATGCCCGAGCCAAATACTTATGCACATAAGCCGTGTGGCGGCGCTTTCCGGGCAGGACATTTCGGCTACATGAGGTTGGCGCTCTAATAGATTGATTTAAATACTTTTTTTTCATTTCATGCAGGTTTCGGCGTTTTGCACCCCAGCAAAAGGCTGTCACACGCCAATCTTCCCCACAGAGTTATCCACAGCACTATCCCCCGTTTTATGGATACAAACGGCCCCGCATGCGCCAGCGCATGGGGCGTAAGCGAAAGGCCCCGGTCTGCTAGGATTGCCGGTTCCATCGAAAGCCGATCCCTTACCGTGAAAGAACAGCTGCGCGAACTGCTGCTGCAGGCCATCCGTACCCTGCAGACCAACTCCACCCTGCCCGCCGAGCTCGAAGTACCCGCCTTCGTGATCGAGCGCACGCGCAACCGGGATCACGGCGACTTCGCGGCGAATGCAGCCATGTTGCTGGCCAAGCCGGCCGGCGCCAAGCCGCGCGAAGTGGCCCAGAAGCTGGTCGAGGCGCTCTCGCCCGAATTGATGCAGCAGTTGCGCGTCGATCGGGTCGAGATTGCCGGCCCCGGCTTTATCAATTTCTACCTCGGCGCCGGCATGGCGGCGGTGATCGCCGAGCGCATCTTCAAGGAAGGCGCCGCTTACGGCCGGAGCCAGACCGGCGCCGGCAAGACTGTCGGTGTCGAATACGTGTCGGCCAACCCGACCGGCCCGCTGCATGTCGGCCATGGCCGCGCGGCGGCGATCGGCGATTGCCTGGGCCGCGTACTCGAAGCGACCGGCTGGCAGCTCAAGCGCGAGTTCTATTACAACGACGCGGGCGTGCAGATTAACAATCTGGCGATTTCCACCCAGGCCCGTGCGCGTGGCATCGCCCCCGACCAGCCCGGCTGGCCCGAAGATGGCTATCGCGGCGACTACATCGCCGACGTGGCACGTGCCTATCTGGCCGGCGAGACGGTCGTCGCCGACGGCCACGCGGTCGTCGGCGCCAAGGACGTCGAAAACCTCGATGCGATCCGCCAGTTCGCGGTGGCCTCGCTGCGCCACGAGCAGGATCTGGACCTGAAGGCGTTCGGCGTCAGCTTCGATACCTATTTCCTCGAGTCCTCGCTGTACAGCGACGGCAAGGTGGATGAAACGGTGCGCGAGCTGATCGCCCACAACCACACCTACGAGGAAGGCGGCGCGCTGTGGCTGCGTTCGACCGATTTCGGCGACGACAAAGACCGCGTGATGCGCAAGTCCGACGGCACCTATACCTATTTCGTGCCGGACGTGGCCTACCACCTCAGCAAGTGGCAGCGTGGCTATGAGCGCGCGATCACCGAGCTGGGGTCGGACCATCACGGCAGCCTCGCACGTGTACGTGCCGGCTTGCAGGCGCTCGATTGCGGCATCCCCAAGGGCTGGCCGGAATACGTGCTGCACCAGATGGTGACGGTGATGCGCGGCGGCGAGGAAGTGAAGATTTCCAAGCGCGCCGGCAGCTACGTCACCCTGCGCGACCTGATCGAGGAAGCCGGTCGCGATGCAACCCGGTACTTCCTGATCGCGCGCAAGGCCGACTCGCAGCTGGTGTTCGATATCGACCTTGCGCGTTCGCAGACCAACGACAACCCGGTCTACTACATCCAGTACGCCCATGCGCGCGTCTGCCGCGTGCTGGAAGAACTGGCCGAGCGCGGCCTGCCCGCCGTTGATACGCAGGCGGGCATCGAACAGCTGGCTGGGCTCGACAGCGAGCACGAGCAGATCCTGCTGACCGAACTGTCGCGCTACCCGGAAATCGTCGAGGCGGCGGCAACCAATCTGGAACCGCACCTGATCGCGCAATATCTGCGCGAGCTCGCCGGCGCCCTGCACAGTTACTATCACGAGCACAAATGGATCGTGGACGACGCCCAGCTGCGCAATGCGCGCATCACGCTCGCCGTCGCCACGCGCCAGGTCATCCGTAACGGTTTGGAATTGCTGGGACTCAGTGCCCCGGAGAAGATGTAAATGGCAGCACGCAAGGGTAAAGGCCGGCAGGCCGTGCGCAACAACAGTGGCGGTATGCCGGGCTGGGGTTGGGCAATCATTGGCATCCTGATCGGCGTGGTGCTGATGTTCCTTGCGCGTGGGCACCTGCCCATGGGCGGCAAGTCGGCCGATGTCCCGCAGCCCAACCCGCAGGCCACAGCGCAGCGCGGCGGCGATGCCGGAGCCGAACCGCCGCCCGCCGCCGATGCCAGCGCACCGAAGAAGCCGCAATACGATTTCTATTCGGTGCTGTCGGAGAAAGAAGTCCGCATTCCGGACGCGGTGATCAGCGCCCAGGCCAAGGCCGAACAGCAGCAGAAACAGCAGGCCGCCCAGCAAGCCGCCGCCGCGGCTCAGCAGCAGGCTGCTGCGCAGCAGAAGCCGCCGGCCAATGCACCCGCCGCCGAAACGCAGACCATTACGGCCGCTCCCGCTGCAGCCACGCAACCGGCCGCCGCCAGCGGTGGTAACGGCTATCTGCTGCAGGTCGGTGCCTTTCCGAACGCCGCCGACGCAGAGAGCCTGAAGGCCAAACTCGCGCTGCAGGGTTTCATCGCCAATGTCGCCACGGTCAACGTCAATGGCCAGGCTTACAACCGCGTACGCCTCGGACCGTTCCGCTCCGCCACCGAGCTGGAATCGGCGCAACAGCGTTTGCGTTCGGCCGGTATCAATGCGATTGCGTTGAAAGAAGGCAAGTAGGCCTGCCCTACCGCACTTCGGAAAAGGCGCCTCAGGGCGCCTTTTTTTGTGTCAGCATCCGTGCGTTCACCCCGCTGATCGCCACCATGGACACGGAACTCCGACAGATGTCGAACGAGGGCAGACGCACCAGATGGCAAGTGATCGCTGCCGGCCTGCTGGCTCCGCTGGCCGCCCCGCTTCTAAGCGCGATCATCCTGGAGGCAGGATGGTTCCTGCCCGACCACGAACGTTGGTTGCGAGCAGGCGACCTGGCCTTGCTCTATGTATGGGAGTTCGCGCTTACCCTCGTGCCAACCTGGCTGTTTGGCTATCCGATCTTCCGCTCCGCTCGCCGCAATCAACATGCATCCGGCGTGGGGATGTGCATGGCCGGCGCCATGGTCGGCGCATGCCTGTACACGCTTTTGTCTATCCTTGTCTTCGGGCAGGACTGGCTAAGCTCCGTGCTCCTGGGTATCGGAATGGGCGGCCTGAAGGGCTTCGCCGTCGGAGCGTTGTTTTCGCGCCTGGCCGGGCTTCCGCCCATCTCGACACGCCCCGAGCCACTTCAGGACAAAGCTTGATCGCCTGATCAGCTCCTGCGCTTCAACCGGATCAATCCCGAGATATCGTCGTCGCCATAACCCTGGCTCATCAGCTGCGCGTAGTCGGCCAATGAGCGCTCGATGACGTTGCGATTGGTGCCCGCCTGCTCGGCGATACCGCGCACGATTTCCAGGTCCTTGTGCAGCAAGGCCAGCTTGAAGCCAACGGAGAACTCGTTGCGCAACATGGTGGCGCCACGCTTCTCCAGGAACCAGTTGCCGGCGGCGCCAGCACCCAGCGTGGGAATCAGGCGTTCGGGATCGAGGCCAAGTGCTTCACCCAGGGCCAGGCCTTCGCAAACCGCTTGCGCGATACCGGCGACGACGACCTGGTTCACCGCCTTGGTGGCCTGACCGGCGCCGACATCGCCCAGGTGGGTGATGCGCAAGGCATAGGCTTCGAGTACGGGACGCGCGCGTTCGAGATCGGCAGCATCGCCACCGACCATCACCGACAACTTGCCGTTCTTCGCGCCTTCGACGCCGCCGGAGACCGGTGCATCGATGAAATGCGCGCCAGCTTCGCGCAGTTTGGCCGCGGCTTTTTTTGCGGTGTCGGGCGATACGGTGGAGTGATCGATCACGATGCTGCCTGGCTTGAGGCCCGGCAGCAGTTGATCGATGGTGTTCAGGACATCGGCGTCGGCGGTCACGCATAGCGCGATGACATCGCATGCAGCCGCCAGCTCGGCCAGCGACTCGGGCGCGCTGACGCCGAGCTTTTCGGCCAGCGCCACTGCCTTGGCATGCGTACGGTTGGACACCGCGTGCAGCAGGCCTTTGTCCTTCAGATGGCCTGCCATCGGCGCACCCATGGCGCCGAGTCCGATAAAGGCTGCTTTGAGGGTCATGGGGATTCCGGGAGGTCGGGGATGGAAGGGAAGAAGTCCATTCTAAAGCGCGCGTGGGGAAACCGCGCCAGGAAAACAGACTTCTAAACACTCCTTCCTACTCGTCATCCCGGCGAAGGCCGGGACCCAGTGACTTTGTGGTCGGTTATCGCGAAAGCCGGGAATCGAAGCCACTGGATCCCGGCCTTCGCCGGGATGACGATGGAAACTTAGGTCTTAGACGGATTCGGACCGATGCGCATCATGCGTCACGAACGGATGCTCGGTATCGGGGATATCCAGCCAATGCGGATGGGCGAGCGTGCTTTGCATATCCGCCACACCGCTTTCCCAATGCTCATGCATCGTCGCCGCGCTGAACTCGTAATCCTTGTAGTGCCCTTCGTACGGCTTGTTGCGATAGATCAGGTGGATCAGATTGGTCACGGCACCGCTGGCACGTTGCTCGGCACGCTTGTAGGCCGGCTTGTTGTGCATCTCCGGCGGCACCAGCGCCATCAGGTCGTGCAGCATGCGTCGCTGCTCCTGATCCATCTTCATGTACTCGGTAATCATGCGCGTGCGGCTGGAGTACTGAATCTCTTTCGAGCGCTCGGCCACGCCGCTCATATCGCGCGGCAATTCGCCTTGTGCATTCCACAGGTCGACCTGGAACACCAGCGCGTCGTGACAAGGGCGCTCGGCCAGCACCTTGTAGAGTGGCGTATTGGAGACCATGCCGCCGTCCCAATAGAACTCGCCGTCGATTTCCACGGCGGGGAATCCAGGCGGCAGGGCACCCGATGCCATGAAATGCTCGGGCCGAAGCTTGCCGTGGGTGTTCTCGAAATACGCGAAGTTGCCGGTGCGCACATTGACCGCACCCACCGACACGCGCATCTCGCGCGGATCGTTGATGCGATCGAAATCGGCCAGGCGCTCCAGTGTGGCGCGCAGCGGTGCGGTGTCGTACCAGCTGGTCGTGGCCGGCGATTTGTGGCTTTGCAGGAATGGCGGCGGCAGACGCGGCACGAAGAAACCGAGCTGCCCCTCGATCAGCGTGCGCCACGCGGCCATCGCACTCATGCCGTTCTGCCACGGCAATGGCCAGTTAGCCGGATCGAACGGGGAGGACGATAACGACGGCACCGACGGCAATGGCGTCTGGCAGATCGAGCGCCAGAATTCGTTGAGCTTCTCAACGCGCTTTTCCGGCGGATTGCCCGCGATGATCGCCGCGTTCAACGCGCCGATGGAAATGCCGGCGATCCAGTTGGGCCGCAGCGCGGCTTCTTCCAGCGCCTGATATACGCCGGCCTGGTAAGCGCCGAGCGCGCCGCCGCCCTGGAGAACCAGGGCGACGGTGCCATAGTTGCGGGCGACCGAGTCGCCCACTGCTGCTGCGACTGAAGCGCGCAGTTGGCTACTCTTATCGTGGCTCATGGCGTTACTGCATGTACCAGCCGTGGCTGACCACGATCGACTGACCGGTCAGCGCAGCGGATGGGAAAGCGGCCAGGTACAACGCCGTCTCGGCAATGTCTTCGACCGTGGTGAAGACGCCATCGACGGTGTCCTTGAGCATCACGTTCTTGATCACCTCGTCTTCGCTGATCCCCAGTTCCTTCGCCTGCTCGGGAATCTGCTTCTCCACCAGCGGCGTGCGAACAAAGCCCGGGCAGATCACATGCGAGCGCACATTGTGGGCCGCGCCTTCTTTGGCCAGCGTGCGGGCCAGGCCCAGCAGGCCATGCTTGGCGGTGACATAGGCGGACTTGAGCTTGGATGCTTCATGCGAGTGCACCGAACCCATATAGATGACCACACCACCACGGTCATCCTTGTACATGTGCTTGAGCGCCGCCTTGGTGGTCAGAAAGCCGCCATCGAGGTGGATCGCGAGCATCTTCTTCCAATCGGCGAAGGCGAACTGGTCGATCGGGTTGATGATCTGCACGCCGGCGTTGGAAATCAGGATATCCAGGTGGCCGAATGCAGCAACCACCTTCTCGGTACCCGCATTGACCGCCGCCTCGTCGGTGACGTCCATCGCGATGCCGATCGCCTTGCCGCCGGCAGCGACGATTTCCGCAGCCGTCGCATCGGCCGCCTGCTGATTGATATCGGCAATCGCCACGGCCGCGCCATTCTTGGCATAAAGCTCGGCAATGGCCTTGCCCAGACCGCTGGCTGCGCCGGTAATCAACGCGACTTTACCTTCGAGACTCGCCATAAACACTCCTTCGTAAGCTTGGGGGGAGAAGCGGGCCGGCGGACGCGAGTCAGTCGGCTTTATCGGAAAGATACGTGTAGCCCGTCAGGCCCTGATTCAATGTGGCATATAACTTGTCGGCCGCCTCGCCCTGCACGCCGGCCGTCGCGATCCGTTCGCGATAGCTGCTGCGCATGGCTTCCAGATCGTAGCCGACATAGTCGAGCATCAGGTCGGTGGTATCGCCGCTGCGCTTATGCGCAAATACGTACGAATCGCCGTCGACGCGCACGTTCACCGCATCGGTATCGCCAAACAGGTTATGGATGTCGCCCAGGGTTTCCTGATACGCGCCGACCATGAAGATGCCCAGCTGATAGCTTTCGCCATCGCGCAGTGCATGCAACGGCAAGCTCACGTCCACGCCTTCGGCATCCACATAGTGATCGATGCGGCCGTCCGAATCGCAGGTCAGGTCGACGATCACACCACGCCGGGTCGGCTCTTCGTCCAGCCGCGCGATCGGGGCGATCGGGAAGATCTGTTCGATCGCCCAGATGTCCGGCACCGACTCGAACACCGAGAAATTCAGGAAGTACTTGTCGACCAGCTTCTCGTCGAGTTCGTCCAGCGCCTGGCGATGGGCACGCTCGGCCGGCAACAGGCGCAGGCGTACCGCATTGACGATGGCGTAGTAGAGATCGTCCAGGTGGGCACGGTCGTCCAGCGACAACTGACCGAGCGCATACAGCGACTGGCCTTCGGCAAGGTGATGCTGCGCTTCGTGAAACAGCTCCAGCGTCGGCCGTTGATCGAGCTCGCCGTAAGTTTCGCGCAGGCGACGCAAGACGGCCGGCTCGTCGGCGTGCGGCGGCTCGATCTTGCCGGCGGAGACTTCTTCCACCTCGGTCACGTTGGCGATCAACACCGCGTGATGCGCGGTCATCGCGCGGCCGGCCTCGGTGATGATGTGCGGCGCGTCCAGACCTTCTTCGGCACACACTTCGGCCAGCGCCTGCACGATGGTCGCGGCGTATTGCTCCAGCGAATAGTTGATCGAGTTGCTGCTGCGCGAACGTGAGCCTTCGTAATCGACGCCCAGGCCACCGCCGACGTCGACAATCTCCAGCGGAATGCCCTTGCGACGCAGCTCCACAAAATAACGGCTCGCCTCGCGCATGCCCGCGGCGATGTCGCGCACGTTGGACATCTGCGAACCCATATGAAAATGCTGCAGCTTCAGCGTATGGGTGAGACCGGCACGGTCGAGCCGCTCGATCAAAGTCAGCACCTGGCTGGGCGACAGACCGAACTTGCCCTTGTCGCCGCCGGTGTTCTGCCACTTGCCGGCGCCGAGCGTGGCCAGGCGCACGCGCACGCCGAGCAGGGGCTCGACCGCCAGCGCCTTGGCCTCGCTGAGCACGTGTTCGAGCTCGGAAAGCTTTTCGATCACGATATGCACGCGCAGGCCGAGCTTGCGGCCGATCAGCGCGAGACGAATGTATTCGCGGTCCTTGTAACCATTGCAGATCACGATGCTGCCCGGCCGGGCCATCGCCAGTACAGCCATCAGCTCGGGCTTGGAACCGGCTTCCAGGCCGAAGCCTTCGGTACCAGCGGCCACCAGCTCGCCGGCGACGCCGCGCTGCTGGTTGACCTTGATCGGATAGACGGCCGTATAGCCGCCCGAATAACTCCATTCGTCGATTGCCTTGGCAAAAGCGTTCTTGAGCCGGGCCAGGCGGTCGGCCAGGATGTCCGGGAAGCGGACCATCAACGGCAGCCGCAGGCCCTCGGCACGCGCGCGCTCGACGATGGCCGGCAGCGACAGGGACGGGCCGTTGGCGCCGCGCGGGCGCATGACAATGTGGCCGGCATCGTTGACGTCGACGTAGCCGTCGCCCCAATGGGCGATCGCATAGGTGTGACGGGATGCGGCGGAATTCCAGGGGTTCGCCATAAGACTGAGATCTCCTTGTACCAACGGACGATGACGTCGCAGCGGCGAGCCTTGACGGAACAACGAGCCCTCGACCGGAAGCCTCGCACGCCGCGGGGCCGATGGGCTTGTCCGGCCGACGAGCGGGGTTCGCGGGGCGGCCGAACCGCTATTGTAATAGGCCAAGCGTGACAATGTGGCTGCGGCGCTCTTCACGGCGGCGCGTGCGGGCCACCTTTCCCGCTACAATAGTCGTTCTTTACCGTTCCTTTACCGTACGCCAGGACTCCTTGTCATGTCGCAGCTCAGCTGGTTCACCGAAGCCCATCAGGCTTCCGGCTCTTCCATCGGTTATCGCGTGGAGAAGCTGCTTCATGCGGAGAAGACCGCGTTTCAAACCATCGAGATCTATCAGACCACCGACTGGGGCAACCTGATGGTGATCGACGGCTGCGTCATGCTGACCAGCCGCGATAACTTTCTCTATCACGAGATGATGACCCACCCGGCGCTGTTCACGCATGCCCGCGCCAAGCGCGTGGTGGTGATCGGCGGCGGCGATTGCGGCACGCTGCGCGAGGTGCTGAAGCACGAGGAAGTCGAGCACGCCGTGCAGGTGGAGATCGACGAGCGCGTGACGCGTCTGGCCGAGCAGTATTTCCCGGAACTGTGCGAAGCCAACAACGACCCGCGCGCCGAGCTGCTGTTTATCGACGGCATCAAGTACATGGCCGAGGCCGAACCCGATTCGCTCGACCTGATCATCGTCGACTCGACCGACCCGGTGGGCCCGGCCGAAGGCCTGTTCAACGCGGCTTTTTACAGTAGCTGCCACAAGGCCCTGCGCCACGGCGGCATCCTGGTGCAGCAGAGCGAATCGCCGATCGCCCACATCGAACTGATCAAGTCGATGCGCGCGGCGATGCGCACCGCCGGCTTCAATGCGGTCAAGACGCTGCCGTTCCCGCAGCCGTGCTACCCCACCGGCTGGTGGAGCTGCACGATGGCACGCAAGGGCGGCGATCTTTCCGGCTTCCGCGAGCGCGGCGCCGCCAGCAAGAACTTCCCGACCCGTTATTACAACGCGGATATTCACCGCGGCGCACTGGCGCAGCCGGAGTTCATGCGCGAGCAGTTGGGCGATTGAGCCAGAGCGTAAAGTCGCTCGCTTTACTCACCGTCAATGGCAAACAGGAAGAGCCAGCCCTCACCCGGCTGGCTTTTTCCGTTTACCGTTGTCCATTGACAGACCGCGTAGCGGCCGGACTTCTTTAGAAAAGCGTCGGCCTCACCTTCGGCATCAACACCAATGCCAACGTCGCCAGTGGGCCGAAGAAAATCGACAACAGAAACCAGATTAACCCGCTGCGGTTCTTGCCTTGTGCCAGACCGGCGTTGAGCAATGCCAGGGTCCCCCAACCGACGAACCAGGGCGCTCGCCCGTCGGCGAACATGGAAAGCTGATCCACTTTTTGTCTCCTGCAGCTGCGGCGGGCCCGGGAGCCTCGCGAAAGGGCCATGCTAACAAGCCTGATCGCCGACGTTCGCTGTCGATCGACCCTTGAATCAGGCGAGCTTAAGGATGACCGGGGTTGAGGGAGATCCCGTTCAGAACATCCTCAATTCTGGCCGGCTATGCTGGCGCCTTTGTGACAGCCCGATTTCATGGAGAACCCTATGCGTGGACTGCGCCCTCTGGCCCTGACCCTGGCCTGTGCGCTGCTGGCTTTGCCCGCTCTGGCGGCAAAATCGCCGGACAAAACGGACAAAAAGCAGGCTACGGCCCATGCCCAGGCCATGATCGCTTTTCAGCGCGACCTGGTCAGCGTAGTGGCTCCCCGGGCCGATGCCGCACCCTTGCTGGGTGCCGCGTTGCTGGCGCGCCCCCTGCCCAGCCAGCCCAAGTACAACGATTTCCACACCCTGATCGACCGCGCGGCAGCCGCCGACGGCGCCAGCGCGGCGGTGAGCTGGGTCCGGCTGAGCGATTGCGACGCCAAGGGTGATGCCTGCCCGAACGCCGATGCGGTCGCCAAGCTGCGTGAACAGGCCGCGGACAATGCGGCCGTCTGGATGCTGCAGCTTGGCATCGACCAGCACGACGGCAAGGACAAGGAAGCGCGGGCCGACCTGGCCAAGGCAGCCGCCGCCAAGCTTTACGACGATTACACCGGCGCCAGCCTCAAGGCCATCGCCGACGTGGTCAGCGTCCTGCCGCCCCCGGCCGATACGGTCGATTCGGCGATGTCGGCCGGCCCCAACGGGGTCCAGATGCTGATCGTCTATAGCGTCATCAGCACCCAGCCGCAGCCGGGCCTGCAGGCCACGGCCAAGCTGTGCGAAGGCGCCGCCAACGATGACGCCCTCAAGCAGGACTGTCTCAAGCTGGGCCGCACCCTCGAGTGGGGCTCCAGCCCGCTGGCCCGCTCGCTCGGACTGCATATCCGCGAAGTGCTGAGTGGCGACGACGCCCAGCAGGCCGATGCCAAGCGCCAGCGCCGCAACCTGATCTGGCAGGTACAGAACTTCTCCCAGCTCTCGACCCGGGCACCGACCGACAAGGCCATGTCGCAGCATTTGCTGGCGCTGGCCCGCAACGGCGGCACCGAAATGAGCATCGTGCTGGCGGCGCTGCGCGACTATTCGATTCCGTTGGAGGCGCCGAAAGAAGATGCGGCGGCTCCGGCGCCGGCCGGCTCTACGCACTAGAGCGGGTTTGCCGTGCAGCGATCCGGTGCTACGTCACCACTGACGCCACTGGGTCCCGGCCTGCGCCGGGATGACGAGTAGGAAACGTCCGGTAAGCCCAAACCCGCTCCTAAATCGTCATCCCGGCGCAAGCCGGGAGCGCTTTACAACAGCGAAGCTGGTCATCCAGTGACGTGAGTAATGATTTGTAACGCAGCCCGCACATAGCCGCATACCGAAAACGCCGTCCGCCGCACACTCGCCGGGCAAACTTGCCCGTTCCCCATTCGGTCAAGCCTGTGTACCCTTCCCCCTAACCTTCCAGAAGGCGGAGCGGCGCATGCTTAACGTGCTGGTGGCAAGCAGCAAGGGTGGTTGCGGCAAGAGCACGCTGGTCACCCAGCTGGCCTCGCACTGGGCTCAGGACGGCAAGCACACGGCTATCGTCGATGTGGATCGCCAACAGTCCAGCTTCCGTTGGGCCGCACGCAGGCCGGAGAACGTACCCGGCGTATTAGGCGTCGAAGGCAGCCGCAAAGCGGTCGAAAAGCTCCCCGAAGATACCCAGCGCGTACTGATCGACACGCCCGCCGGCTCGCACGAGCGCGAACTGGAGCCGTATATCGAGCACGCCAGCGTGCTGCTGGTGCCGGTCTTGCCCTCGCCGTTCGATCTGGACGCCACGCTCGACTTCCTCGCGCACCTGAAGGAAATCAGCCGTATCAAGCGCGGCAAGCTGCCGGTCGGGTTGATCGCCAACCGGCTCAAGCCGTGGACCCGTGCCAGCCAGGACGCGGTCGAGCAGCTCAAGGAACAATCGCCCTTTCCGGTCGTTGCGCAGTTGCGCGACAGCCAGGCCTACGTGTTGCTCACCGCACTAGGCAAAGGCATCTTCGACTACAACTCCGAGCAGGTACGCGGCCACCAGGAAGACTGGAAGCCGATCCTGCGCTGGATCAAACGCCAACAATAAAAATCATCCGGCAGCGGTTGCCGGTCACGGAGTTAGCTTATGCACGAACTGATCCTGTTGCGTCACGCCGAAGCCCAGCCGGCCAAAACCGGCGGCGAAGATCAAGGGCGACGATTGAGCGGCCGTGGCGAACAGGAAGCCAAGGCAGCCGGTGCCTGGCTGTTGTCGCATGGCGTCAAACCCGACCGCGTGCTGTGCTCGCCTTCCGAACGCACCCGCGCCACCGCCACGCTGGCCCTGGCGGCCATGAGCAACGCACCCGAGTCGCAAATTGCCGACGAAATCTACGACGCCACGCCGGGCGAGTTGCTCGCGCTGCTCGACCAGCACGACGATGCGGGAACTGTCATGCTGGTCGGCCACAATCCCGGTATCGAACGCTTGGTAGCCCTGCTTGTGGAAGGACGTTCCGACGAATTTCGCGGTATGCCGCCGGCCGGCCTGGCCGTATTGCATCTGCATGGATCGCTCGAGCCGGGCAGTGCCCGACTGGACGCCTTCTGGTCGCCGTAACACGTCAAGGCACTCTCCTTCGTAGCCTGATGCTGGCGGGTGTGCTCTGCACTGGTGCGGCATCCAGGGTGCAGGCCGCGGATTTCCGTATCGACAGCCAACGTTCGCACGCGGAATTCGGCGTGCGATTACTCTGGGTGCGCCAGGTCTCGGGCCGCTTCGACCAGATCGGCGGAGAAGTCACCCTCAATACCCAACGCGACGTCGCCACCGTGGATGCGCGCATCGACGTCAACAGCGTGCAGATGGGTTCGGACCGTTTTCGCCGCTGGGTACTGGCACCGGAGTTTTTCGATGCCGAGCATTACCCGACCATTCGCTTCGTCTCCGCACCCGTCGCGGTCAGCAAGCTTGAAGAAGGCGGCGACCTCAATGGCTGGCTGACCTTGCGCGGGATTACCCAGCCAGCGGTGTTTCAGATGTTGCCCGCGCACTGCAAGCTCGACTCCGAACACAGCTGCGCCATCGAACTGCGCGGCAGCATCCAGCGCAGCGACTTCAACATGAGCGGCCATCGCACCGCCGTATCGGACCGGGTCGACCTTGGGTTACTGATCGAACTCGATCGGGAAAGCTCATAGCCCCCGCGCGGGTTTCATGAGCAAAGCCTCTATCATGACGCCCATGCGACAGCGTCACCTTTTTTTCTTCGCCCTGCTTGCCGCCATCAGCCTGCTATCGGGCTGTAGTTTGTCGCGTGCGCGCGTGATCAAGGCCAACGCGATCGTCACCGCCGATGTCGACCGCACCGTTTCCTGCGATCGTCCCGATCATTGCGCCGCGCCGTCGTCGCTGCTGGATGCCGCTCAGGCCGCGATGGCCGAGTCCACCGACGCCCAGCCCATGAACGTGGTCGCCCTGCTCGGCGATAGCGAACCGGCGATGGTGGCGCGCCTCAACCTGATTCGCGGCGCCAGGCAATCGATCGATATACAGACCTATATCTGGGACCAGGACGATGCGGGCCAGCTGGTGCTGGATGAACTGGTCAAGGCCGCTCGGCGCGGGGTCAAGGTCCGCATCCTGGCCGACCAGCTGTCCTCGTTCAACGACCTGGACCTGCTCAGCCGCCTCGCCCGTGTGCACAGCGATTTCGAAGTACGCATGTACAACCCGACCTTCCACAAGGCGCAGACGCCGCCGTGGGAATTTGCCGCCAGCATCGTGTGCTGCTTTCTCAAGTTCAACCAGCGCATGCACAACAAGCTGATCCTGATCGACGGCAGCATCGGCATCACCGGTGGACGCAATTATCAGGACCGCTATTTCAACTGGGACAACGACTTCAACTACCTCGACCGCGACGTGCTGGTTGGCGGTGCCGCCGCCAAGGCTATGGCGCAGAGTTTCGACATGTTCTGGCAACACAAGCGTTCCAAGCCGCTGACCCAACTGCGCGACGTCAACCGGCGCATTCTCGACACCCCCGGCCCCGTCACCTGGCCCACGCCGCACTACGAGCATCCCTCGCGAGTGGCACGCGTGCTGGACGAGGCTGGCGACAACGACTGGATCGAAGACAATATTCTCGCCGACAGCCTGCGCACCGGACAGGTGGAGTACTTCAGTGACCTGCCGGCCAAGACCCAGCAACCGCAAAAGCGCGATGCGCGAGAATTTACCGCGCGCGTCATGCGCCTGGTCAGCGGCGCGCAACACGAGGTGGTGCTGCAGACGCCGTATCTGGTCATGAGTAAGCGTGCGCAGAATATCTTCAAGCGCCTGCACGAAAGCGCGTCACCGCCACGCATCGTGGTATCGACCAATTCGCTCGCGTCGACCGATGCCTTTGCCGTTTATGCGTTGTCGTACAAGCACCGCAAGCCCTATCTGAAGAGCTACGGTTTCGAAATCTACGAAATGAAGCCGCACGCCGAGAGCGCCGTCGAAGCCAACGCCGATGCCAGCAGCGACGATGGTGCGTTACCGCCAGAACAACAAACCGGCAGCGGCAAAAGCGGGAGCCGTCGACGCTCTGCGCTGATCCGCAACACCGAAAGCCGCGCCCTGCTCGGCAGTGCACGCAGCAACCGTCCCGCGCCGATCTCCAGCGAAGGCCGCCGCTTCGGCCTGCATGCCAAGTCCATCGTGGTCGACGACAATTTCGCCATGGTCGGCTCGCACAACTTCGACCCACGCTCGGACCACTACAACACCGAAGCCGGCGTGATCGTCTATGACCGCCGTTTCGCCGACCAGCTGCGCAGCGACATCATGAGCAATACGCGGCCGGAAAATGCATGGGTGATCGCGCCGCGCAAACCGACCATTCCCGTATTGGGCGAGATCAACGAGTTCATGAGCGATATCTCCGAGAGCCTGCCGCTGTTCGATCTGTGGCCCTATCGCTACGCCACCAGCTACGACCTCAAGGCGGGATGTACGCCGATGCGCCCCAGCGACCCGGGGTTCTTCGCCTGCTATGAACCGGTGGGCGACTTTCCCGATGTCGCGCTATCGGGAAAGTTGATCTATACGCGGGTGATTACGGCATTCGGTGCGGGCGTGCAGGGCGTGCTCTGAGTCGTTACCGCTCGAGAATCGCCGTCACGCCCATCCCGCCGGCGGTACAAATCGAAATCAGCCCCCGCCCCGAGCCCTTCTGCTCCAACATCTTGGCCAGGGTGGCGACGATGCGTGCGCCGGTAGCGGCGAACGGATGGCCGACGGCCAGGCTGGAGCCATACACGTTGAGCTTGGCCGGATCGATCGAACCGAGCGGCGCGTCCAGGCCCAGACGGTTCTTGCAGTAATCGGCCGATTCCCAGGCGCGCAGCGTGCACAGCATCTGCGCGGCGAAGGCCTCGTGGATTTCGTAGAAGTCGAAGTCCTGCAGGCTCAGTCCGTGGCGCTTGAGCATGCGCGGCACGGCGATGGTCGGCGCCATCAGCAGGCCCTCGCCATGCACGAAATCGACCGCCGCGACCTCGGCATCGCGCAGGTAGGCCTGAATCTTCAGGCCGCGCGACGACGCCCAGGCTTCGGAGCCGAGCAGAACGGCCGCGGCACCATCGGACAAGCCGGTGGAATTGCCGGCCGTGAGCGTGCCCTGGCCCGAACTCTTGTCGAACGCGGGGCGCAGCGTGGCCAATTTTTCCATGGTCGAATCGGGACGCAGAAAGCCGTCGCGCTTCAGGCCGCGAAACGGGACCACCAGGTCCTCGAAGAAGCCGGCGTCATAGGCCGCCGCCAGCTTGTGATGGCTGTCGAGCGCCAGCTGGTCCTGCGCCTGGCGGCTGATGTGCCATTCGCGCGCCATCAGCTCGCAATGGTCACCCATCGACTTGCCGGTACGCGGCTCGGCCACGCCCGGGAAGGACGGCTTCAACTCCTTGAACGAAAACCCGCGCGTGGCGGCGCGCAGCTTGTCCTGGAAGGACTTGGCACGGTTGAGCGCCAACAGGCGCTTGCGCAGGCGTTCGCTGAAAACGATCGGTACGTCGCTGGTGGTGTCCGAGCCACCGGCAATGCCGGCCTCGATCTGCCCGGCGGCGATCTTGTTGGCGATGATGATGGCGTTGTCCAACGAGGTGCCGCAGGCGCGCGCGGTGGTGATACCGGGCGTGGTCGGGGCCAGTCCCGAGGAAAGCAGCGCCTCGCGGGCCAGGTTCCACTCGGAGGAGTGCTTGATCACCGCCCCCATCGCGACCTCACCCAACTCGACGCCATGCAGGCCGAAACGTTCGACCAGGGCACCCAACACCTTGACCGACATGCCGAAATTTCCGACATCGGCATAGGCCGTGTTATTGCGGCAGAACGGAATGCGTACACCACCGATCACACCGACGCGCTTTTGCGTGTTTTCCATGTACGGAGCGGTCCGACGAAGCGTTGCTGATCGTTAAGGCTAACCCGCTAAGGCGCGCGGCGGAAGCCCAAAACGCACAGATGTTAGAATTCTGGTTCTTTACCGTTCGGAAACCTCCTTGGAAGCGCAAACGCTGGTTGCCCTGCCCATCGTGCTGGCGGTCGAGATATCGACCGGCGAAACACCCGCGCGCCTCAGCCTGAGCCGCGACGAGGCTGCCGAACTGGCTGCGCATGTGGCCGAGGATCTCCACAAGCTGGTGCCTCAAGTGGCCCAGGCGCGACTTGCCCTGGCCGGTGCCTTGTTCGATGCGGCGGAGCTGCTGCGCCCGGGCTTTCCGGTATGGGCCACGCTGGACGAGCTGGCACGGCGCGTGCCGCGCGGCCATCTGGAAAACGTGGTGGCCTTCGGTAGCCACGAAGGCCGCATGCCGGCGCAGCCGCTGGAACCGGACCTCACCTACGCCGATGGCCCGATGCGCTTCCTGCCGCTGAGCCTGCTGGTGCCCGAGGCCCTGGCCGAGTCGCTGAGCGAGCAGCTCGAAGTGGAACTGGTCGGTCGCGGCGAGGCGGGCCAGCGCACCAGCGACGCCTTGATCCGCCAGCTCGGCATCCCGCTGGAACATGTGCGCTATTTCAGCCGTAACGATGTCCTGGCGCTGACCTGCGTGCAGTACGAGCACGTGAATCTGGCGCCGCTGTGGATCCTGCTCGAAGCCGCGCTGCTCACGCCGTATCGCGAAGAATCGACGATGAGCGCCCGCGGCCTGCCGCTGCGCTACGCCGAGGGCAAAGTCCACGCGCAGTCACCCGATGCGTGGTTGCGGAGCCAGACTTCGGAGTCCGCACAGCGCGCCCATGATCTGGCCGGCATCGTGTTCGAGCTGCGCCAGTACGCCGCCCTGCTCGATGCGCATGGCGTGCCGCTGCGGCTTGAAGGCAACAACGTCGAAGCGATCGAAGGCGGTTTGATCGAGCATCTGGCCGAGGTCGACCCGGGTTTCGACCCGCCCGCCCTGTTTGTGCACGAAGCCCCGGGCCTGGGCGTGGTGGCACTGACCGTTGCCCAACGCGGTGAGGGTGGTGCGGCGCGCGCGCTGGCACATGGTTACCCGCTGGCTTCGCAGTCGCTGGGTGCGTTGGCGACCTTGTTGGCGGAGCGCTACGGAACCGCTGCCGACCTGCATGCGTTGGGGCGCGTGGTGCTGGATGCACAAGGACGGCTTGGTGCGCCGGCGACGCCGCTGCACTGATGTGGCGTGCGGTCGCGACTGAAGTCGCTCCTACAAACTTGGGAAAGCATCGCTAGCTTGTAGGAGCGACTTCAGTCGCGACCCACGGTTACGATTGCAACGGAAATTCCGTTTCGTACATGAAGTAATGGCAGCGCTTCATACCCAGCCCGTCATACGTCGCCTGCGCCCGCTCGTTCTCGGTCTCCACATACAACCGCAAACCAACCGCATGCGCCGCTTTCGCGCGCCTGGCGACGTCCTCATAAAGCGCACGAAACACCCCTAGCCGGCGCGCGGACTCGACCACATACACACTCTGAATCCACCAGAAATCCCCGCAGCGCCAGTCGCTCCATTCATAGGTCACCATAAGGCAACCCACCGGCCGGCCTTCATGCTCGGCAACCAGATAAAACCCGCGGCGCGGTTCGTCGAAGATCGCCAGCACACCGCGTTCCAAGGTCTCCGGATCCAGCCGCTTCGCTTCGGTTTCCCAGGCCATCGCCGCATTCCACGCAGCGATATGGGCCTGATCGGCGCGCGTGGCGGCGCGGACGATGATCTTGCTCATGACATAGGTTCCTTACGAACGACGCGTACGCGACGCGCCGAGTTTGCGAGTGAGTGTGTTGCGACCGACGCCGAGCGCGGCGGCCGCATGCTGGCGATGCCCGTCATGCGCGGCCAGGGCCGCTTCCAGCAAGGTCTTGTCCAGGGCTTCGCGCGCACGGCCATGGATATCGTGTTCGCCTGCGGCCAGTGCCTGTTCGACCCAATCGCGCAGACCATCGGTCCAGTCGTTGCGGATGGGCGCCGTCGAATCGGCAAGATCGGCCGGCAGTATCTCCGAGCCCGGCGCGATGACCGCGAGGCGACGGCAGAGATTTTCCAGCTCGCGCACATTGCCCGGAAAATCACGCTGCTCGATCGCTTTCAGTGCCGCGCGCGAAAAACGCTTGGGCGGCAGGCCCAGCTGCTTGGCCGCCACCTGGATAAAGTGGCGCGCCAGCAACGGGATATCGCTGCGACGCGAACGCAAGGTCGGCAGCGTGATGCGCACCACATCAAGACGATGCTTCAGGTCCGCGCGAAACTGGCCTGCCGATACGCGCGCATCCAGGTCCTGATGCGTGGCCGCAACAATGCGCACATTGCAGCGGATCAGCTCGCGCCCGCCGACACGATAGAACTCACCGCCGGCCAGCACCCGCAGCAAGCGAGTCTGCAAAGCCAGGGGCATATCGCCGATTTCATCGAGAAACAGCGTGCCGCCCTCGGCCTGTTCGAACCGGCCGGCATGACGTCGCGCCGCGCCGGTAAATGCACCGGCTTCGTGCCCGAACAGCTCGCTCTCCAGCAACTCGCTGGGAATCGCCGCGGTGTTGAGCGCGACGAAAGGGCGATCGCGCCGCGCACTCTCTTCGTGCAATGCACGCGCCACCAGTTCCTTGCCGGTACCGGTTTCGCCGGTGATCAACACATTCAAGTCACTGGCGGCAATGCGGCCGATCAGGCGAAACACTTCGCGCATCGCCGCGCTTTCGCCAAGCAGCGCATGCGCTGGCACCGGCTCTTGCGCCACCACCGGCAACAGCGGCGTCTGCGCCAGTGCACGTTGTACGGCAACCACCGCCTGATCCAGATCGAACGGCTTGGCCAGATAGTCCACCGCACCGGCGCGATAGGCGGCCGCCGTCGTCGCCACATCGGTAAACGCGCTCATCACGATGACCGGCCCGATGCCTTGCGTCTGCAACGAGGCCAGTAAGCCCAGGCCGTCTTCGCCCGGCATACGGACATCGGTAATCAACAACGCAGGGCGCGACTCGCCGAGCGCTGCGCGTACCGAAGCCACATCGCTGAATTCGCGCACGCTGTGCCCGGCATCGCGCAGTGCTTCGGCGAGCACAAAGCGCACGCCGCGGTCGTCGTCGGCGATCCAGATATCGTTGCTCATCATGTCCATCCTGATACGCGGTCAGTCATGCGTACGCTCCAGCGGTAGATAAAGACTGAACACGGTTTCGCCCGGGCGGCTGACAACGCGCAGTTCGCCGCCATGATCGCGGGCAATTTCGCGCGACAGTGCCAACCCCAATCCACTGCCGTCGCTACGGCCGGAGACCAGTGGCTCAAACAAGGTGTCGCGCAGCGCCAGTGGAATCCCTGGGCCATCGTCGATCACATCGACGCGCAGCGCAGTGCGCAAGGTACGTTCGCTCAGGCGAATGCCGTGTTCGACGCGCGTGCGCAGACCGAGCGTGGTTGCACCGGCTTCGATCGCGTTGCGCGCCAGGTTCAACAACAGCTGCTGGATGCGATCGGCATCGCCGACCACGTCGGGCAGGCTGGGATCGTAATCGTGGCGCAAACGGATCGGCGTCGGCTCGGCTTGCAGCAGATCGCTCAGCCGTTCCAGCCGTTCGTGGATATTGACCGGCGCGAGATGCGGCGCACCATCGTGATTCAACAGACGGTTGGCAAGCACCGTCAACCGATCTGCTTCGGCAATTACCAGCCCCGCCAACGATTGCAGGTCCTCGTCGTGAACACGCCGATGCAGTAGCTGTGCGGCACCGCGCAAACCGGCGAGCGGATTCTTCACCTCATGCGCAAAGCCGCGCAGGGTCGCTGACAAAGGCGATGCCGTTGCCGCTACCGGCGCCAGCGCATGCACTTCGACCGATACACGTTCGGGACCGAGCGGCTGCAGGCTCAGATCGGCCAGCGCTTCGCTGCCACGCGCGGAAACCAGCGCCACCCCGCGCAACTGCATCCCGCCCTGTTCGGCCAGCACCCGCTCGGCGTGATCCAGCCAGGACGGTTCGCGCAACAACAAGCCAAGCGGCTGGCCGACGGCACTGCGCGGACCGATATCGAGCAGCTCCGCCAGCGCCGGATTGATCCACTCCACCCGCAGCTGCGCGTCGACCAGGGCCAGGCCCGTGGTCATCTGTTCTGCCCAGTTGCGCCAGGTTGCGAGATCCATGCCCCAATAATGGGCAATGCGCCGGAGTGGTGCAATGGCTTTGCTCGATCTGTCGATACTGCATTCCCTGCAACTCTTACGATCAGATATAACAAAAATAAAATGTGACACGCTTCACTTTTTTGCATATTTGTACTTGTATACAGCTACAATCCTCTCAAGCAACAAAACAAGCGGCATAGGGATCGATGTACCGCAAGCGACGGCACCTGCAAAGGCCGGACCGTACTTGGCGCGCCTGCGGCTCGTCGGAAGAAGACAGGGGAAACAGCACATGCGTTATGGAATCAAACGGTCGCCGTGGGCGATCCGTGTCGCGTGCGCGTCGGCTCATGGAGATAACACGCCATGATCGACGTCGAATTCAGGATTACTGCCGAGCGTCGCGAAGGCCTGTTGCTCGAACTCGGGCGCATCGTCATGAATTGCGGCTACACGCTGTTGCGTCCGCGTACGGCACACACCGATGAAGGCGTGTTGCTGACGCTGGCGGTGCGTGGGCCGGAGCGAAATCTTTCTACGTTGAGCGAACGCCTGAGTGCGCATCCGCTGGCGCAAAGCTTCGAATCGTCGATGCTCGGTGGCAAGGCGATTGCGCCACCGGTGGCTCCCGTGCAAAAGCCCAGGCAAGCGGCGCGAGCCGACGATGCATATATCCGTGAAGTCGAGGCCTTGCTGCCCGAGCTCGCGCGCCATTTCCCGAAAGTGCTGCCGCTGGTGGTGGGTTTCGAACGCGAGATCTCACCCGAGTATCTCGATGAGGCCTCCCGCTACGCGGGTACGCGACTGGGCGCATGGATGTTCAAGCGGGACTACGCGCTGGGCGCGCGCATGAATCTTGCCGATTCGGTCAAGCAGATCGCTTTGCCGGCGATGCGCAGCTTACGCTCGTGCGAGCTCGTCGATGGCACGCTTGTGGTCAAGGACAGTCCGTTCTGCGGTACTGGCCTGCATCACGGCACCAGCTGCCACTTTCTGCGAGGTTGTCTCGAAGGCTTGCTCAACGAGCCAGGCCATCTGGGCAAGGTCGACGTCGAAGAAACCGCCTGCCGCAACCTCGGCGCGGCGCGATGCACGTTTACGTTTACGCCGGTCGACTGACCGTACGCGATATCACCAGGTCTTCAGGGGGACCTATGAACGAACACATGATTCACTGCGAACTCGATCCGCTGCTTGCCGCGTTGTCTTACGTCGTCTCAGTGCTCGGCTCGTTCACCGCACTGCAGTTGGCCATTGCCATTCCCGCAGCGCCTACAGGAAGTGCGCGCAACAAAGCCGTTCTTGCCGCCGGCGCGGCGATGGGTGGCGGGGCGATCTGGGCGATGCATTTCATCGCCATGCTCGCCTGCAAGATGCCGATGGCGGTGTCTTATGACGTCGGCCTTACCGCGCTTTCGGCCGTCATCGCCATCGGTTCGTGCATGGCCGGGCTGGCGATCGTCGGCAATGGCGTTTTTACCTCGTTGAAACTTGTCGGTGGCGGTTTGTTGATGGGTGTCGGCGTGGCGGGCATGCATTACACCGGCATGGCGGCTATGCAGATGCCTGCAACGATTCACTACGACATGAACATCGTTGCGATCTCGGTCGGCATCGCGGTGATCGCCTCGATTGCTGCCCTGTGGCTGGCATTCAAGATGCGTGGGACGCTGCCCATGCTGGCCAGCGCGTTGATCATGGGCGTGGCGGTCAGCGGTATGCATTACACCGGTATGGAGGCTGCGCAGATTCAACACGATGGCAGCCAGGTCTTGGCTACGGGGATCGAGGGCGGGGATTTTGGTCTCGCGATCTTTCTGATCGTGGCGTTGTTGCTGGGCGTGGTGCTGATGATTACCTTGAAGCGGCAACAGCAGCGGGCGCAGATCGAGATCTGATGTTTTGAGGGTGGAGCAAGAGCCCCCCTCACCCCAACCCTCTCCCCCGGCATAGCCAGGGGAGAGGGAGCCGACTGAGGTAACAGTTCAACCTTGCGCGCTTTGCTCCCTCTCCCCTGGCTTGCCGGAGGAGAGGGCTGGGGCGAGGGGGGTTCTCGTCACCGACATGAAGCCGTCCTCGGTGAACTGCACGACCGAACGCCGCTGAGCCTGCATGATCAGCGCCGTATCCAGCGATGCGCCGATCGCCTTGGCCGTCTCGGCCGTGCTCACCGGGTTATTGCCGCGGCGCTTCTGCTTGCCGGAAAAACGCAGATGGTTATAGGCGGACCACGAGCAGAAGATCACCACGCAGATCACGGCCGCATAAAGCACGATGTCCAGGTCACCGCCGCTTTGCAGTGGATGGCCGAGATTGAGCTGTACATAGATATCGCCCAGCCCGATCGCCCAGGCCAGCGCGGTCAGCAGCGGCAGCCATAGCGATGCCCAGATCACCCAGGCAATCACCGTGATGAAACCGAATAGTACGCGTTGCACCGGGCGCTGCCGCTCCGGGCGTTGAATGACGATGGCTTCGGCTTTCATCGAACACCTCGATCGGGGCTGACCCAGACGGCGCGCGTGCCCTTGCGCTTGAGCAAGGCCTTGGGCAACGCCACGATGGAAGTCGCCGTGTTGAGCATCCAGTAGACCAGCGGGTACCAGATCATCCAGTAGTAGTTGCGGCCGATGCGTGTTTCGTAGCGGCGGTCGACCAGCAGGCTGATCAGGAACTGCAACAGGCAGATCACGCCGAGCACGACGCCATGCCATTCGGGCAACAGGGTATCCACGCGCAAGGACGGCGGCAGCGTCATGAAGTGACCGAGCACCCATAGCGTGACGATCAGCGCCATGTCATACGACCACAACAGGCTCATCAGGTATTCGGTGGCCACCAGCCACATGCGCCGCTGGCGCCAGCGCATCAGGCTCGGTCCATAACGCAGCAATACTTCCGAACCGCCTTGCGCCCAGCGCAGGCGCTGCTTCCACAGACCACGCAGCGTCTCCGGCATCAGGATCCAGCAGAGCGCGTTGGGTTCGTAACGGATTTCCCAGTGGCGCATCTGCAAGCGCCAACTGACGTCGATATCTTCGGTCACCATATCGGTGTTCCAGTAACCGATGTCGTGCAGTGCACTCTTTCGAAAACCGGCGATCACGCCCGAGATGGTAAAGATGCGCCCGTACACGCGTTGGGCGCGCTTGATCAAGCCGATAATGGAAGAGAACTCGCCGACCTGCAGCTTGCCGAGCAAGGTGGAGCGGTTGCGAATGCGCGGGTTGCCGGTGACCGCCGCCACGCGCGGGCTTTCCAGCATATGCATCACCAGCCACTGGGTGGCATAGCTGTCGAGCAAGGCGTCGCCATCGACGCAGACCAGGAAATCCGCGTTCGAGGCCAGCGCCGCCGCGCGCAGCCCCATCGCCTTGCCCTGATTGCTGGCCAGGTGAAGCACGCGCAGCTTCGGGTATTCATCCATCAACTGGTCGAGCTGTTCGCCGGTATCGTCGGTGGAGCCGTCGTTGACCGCGATGATCTCGAAGTTGGGATAGATCTGCCCGGCCAGATGCGCGATCGTCTCTCGCACCTGTTCGCCCTCGTTGTGGCAAGGCACGATCAGCGACACCATGGGGTAGGAACCCATGGCCGGCGGCTTGATGCGCAAAGGCTCCTTGCGTTCCCAGCGCAGGAAATAAATCACGCCACCGCTCATCCAGATCAGCGACATGATCAACGGATAGAAGAAGGCGAATTCAAGCAGAGCGTGCTGGATGCTTCCGTTCATGGTCATTTCTCCGGGTACGGATAGTCGGAGATTGATATCGACGGACGAATCGCTTCGCGCTTGGGATGGTCCTTGATGAAGTCGTCCGGGTAGTAGCCGATATGGCGCGCGCCGGCTGCCTGTAATAACCGGGTGCGATCGATCAGCACCTGATCGGGTACCGGTTGCCGGGTCTGCCAGTCGTAGGTAGCCAGCTCGAACAAGGTGTGTTCCAGCGCGTCCGGCGTAGCCGCCACACGCGCAATCAATGCGCGATACCAGCTATCGGTATCGGGTTGTTTGTCCAGCTGCGGCATCGCCATCACCGCGGTCATGTCATAGCCGGAGAGGAACGCCGGAAGGCTTTGCGCGAACCACGCTTCGCCGCGCGGATCGAGAATGGGGCGCGCAAAGATATTGCGCACCGTGCGTACCTGCGGCCGCCAACGCTTCACGCGTTCGGTCAGCGCGTGCGTGAAATCCACCAGCGCCGCGGTTTTCTCGGCGGGTGACTTGTTCGCCCAAGGGCCAAGGTTGTCGCTATCGCGCAGGATCGCGTCGTCCGAGAACAACAGGCCCGCTTCGTCGGCATGCCGGGCGAGGTCTTCGTAGACATCGCCGATCATCTGCTGCACGCGTGGATCCCACGGCGCCAGCCGGAATACATCACCGTCGCCGACGCCGAGCGCGGGCAAGTCCCTGGCATCCGGAAAGCGGAATGCCAATACCGGCAGCCATGCGTAGACACGTACCCCGGCACGTGTGCGTAGTTGCCATGCCACACGCGAGAAAAGATCGGCGCGCATCGGCAGGTGGCGATTGGGAAAGTACACCGACTCGGCCACGCCGCTGCCGGTCGGATCGGCATAGGCCTGCAGCCACACCTGGCTGGGATGCAGTCGCTTGATGCGATCGAGCAGCGCGGAAAGATTGCGCTCCTGCTGTGCCGGATCGGGGTCGTAGACATAGTCGAGATCGACCTGTACCGCCCGCACCGGATCGATGCGCGATTGATGGCGCAGCAACCAGCCCAGACGATTGGCGGTGATGTTGCCGCTGACCAGCAGGCGCGGAATGGTACGGCCGGCCTGCAGGGTCGGCAGTGTGTCGCCCAGGCTCATCGACACCGGCATGCCTTCTTCCGCGGCCACCTTGGTCGCGACGCGTGTGTATGCGCCATAGGGCCACACGATCGCGCGCGGACGTGTGCCGGTGTGCTCGGCGATCTCATCGGCGCTATGGCGCAGGTCGGCACGGATGCGGGCGGTATAGGCCTCTTCGCTTTCGTAGCCTGCCTTGGGATCGTTGCGCAGCGTGACTGCGGCCGGCATCGAGTTGCCTTGCGGGTTGCCCTGGATACCTTCGTGCAAGCCCCAGGTGTGCGAGGCGTATTCGACCAGCCCCGACTGCTGCATCTGCCGCACCTGATCCCAGGTAAGGAAGCATTCGCGAGTACAGTCGCCACTGTTATAGGCCATCTTCTTGCCGGCCGGCAGATCGATCCACGAGCCGACCAGCGCCGCCACGGCCGGATAGTCATAGGCACGCAGCAGCGGATAGACGCGGGTGTAGAAACTTTCCAGGCCATCGTCGAAGGTCAGCAGCACCGCATCCTTGGGCAGCGGACGCACGCCCTGCTCGGCATCGAGCACGTCCTGCAGGCTGACAACGTGATAACCGTTGGCCTTGAGCCAGTCGAAGTGCGAAATCAGATGATCGGTACTGGTGGCGTCGGGATCGCGATCGGCCAGCGTACCGACGTCGTCGCGAACATCGTGATAGGCAAGCACGATCAGCGTCGGATGAGCCGGCGCGGACGCCGCAGCCATCGCTACCGAAGTGATCATCGACAACACGAATGTGAGCAGCAGGCGACGCATCGGTCATTCCCCCCAATGCATCGACAGGTCGAGCACGACGCGTGATTCGCGCCGTCCATCGTACGGTTGGTTGTGCCAGGCGAGCCCCCAGCCGAAACGCAGGCCAAGCCGTGGCTGAAAATACTGACCGTAGCGCGCGCTGAACATCCAGTCCGACGCATAGCCACGTTCGTTGTAGCGGCCCACCGATACATCGAAACGCTGCGTCCAGGTGCGTGCGTAGTACTGACTGAACAGGTTCTCGAAACGGCCAGTCAGCGCATAGGAGCGATCGCTTGGCGGGTTGAAATACGGCCGATCGGTTTCGCTGTTGCGCGAACCGCCGACTTCCACACCACCGTCGAACGTAAGGTTAGGCGCGGTGTACAGACGCTGCAGAAAGGTGAAGTCCCAACCCTTGCGCAAGTTGTCGTCGGTGAAGCGGCCGCGATACAGCGTGAGCTTGGCCGAGGTCAGTTCATCGCGTCGCCATTGCAACGAGGTATTGAGCGTCTTGCCGGTGATGCCGTAGTACTGCGCACGCAGCGGCACATCGGCACCGGCGCTGCTCCAGTCGGCGGCGACCGACCAATGATCGCTGATCGCCCAATTGGCGCCGGCTTCCAGTGCGGTGCGACCGACATAGTTGTCGACTGAGGGCAGCGCCTGTACATAGACCTCCAGCCCACGTGCGTAACCACGCAGGCCGATGCCGAGCCGATCGCGGCGCACATCGCCTTCGGGCAACGCCGCCGAATCGATGCGCGCCAAGGCGAGTACCCGCCAGTGATCGTCGATCAACGGGCTGGCCAGCGTGGCCAGAGTTTCCTGATCGTGGTCGCCAAAATCCGGCGAGCTGCCGCGGCCCTGGTCGTGCGAAATATCGAACTGCCAGCCGCGCTGGCGCTCCCATGCCTCGGCCGCATTGATGACGCGGCCGCTGCGGCCGGCCTGCGCCTGGGCCTGGGCGATATCCGCGTCGACATCGCCGTATTCGTTCAAGGCACGATGCGCCTCGGCTTCGCCCAGGTCCGCACCGACATCGCGTTCGTCCAGCGTGCCGGCGATCGCCAGGGTTTGTTCGGCCCGACGCGGCCAGCCACGCGCCAGCTCGGCCAGACCCAACTCGCGGCGTAGTTGCGCATTGGCTGGCGCCTCGGCACTGAGCGCACTCAGTCGATCGTAGGCTTCACCGGGTATGCCGACGTACTCGCGCAAGGTCGCGGCGTTCAGATCGGCATCGACCTTGCGCGGGTTCTGGATCCCCGCGCGGATGCCGGCAACGTGTAGCCATTGCGGCTCGTCCGCAGCCAGTTTGTCGATAACAGCATACGCTTTGCTGGTTTCGCCTTCATCCAGATAGGCGTACATCAGGCCGATGCGCGGGTCGGTTTCGCCACTGTCGTACGGGCCCGGATCCTGGCGAATGCTGTCCTCATAGAGGGCGGCGGCTTCGCGCGGACGATGTTTCTGCAACATGGCGTCGGCGACGGCGCGCTCGACATAGGCGGGCAGCGCCAGATTGGCCTGCTTCATGGGTGCATAGACGGCCAGGGCTTCATCCGGCCGACCGGCTTGATCGAGTGCGACCAGCAAGTCCAGGCGCGCACGATGGCGCACCTCTTCCGGTTGCGCCGGATCGTCAGCCAGCTGGCGCACCTCGGTCACTGCCTGGTCGGCTTCGGCATAGGGTTGGCCCGGATCGGCCGGCTCACCGTTCGCCCAGCGGATTTCACGCGAAGCGGCATCGGCCTGAAGGTCGGCCCTGTCGCGGGGAGTCAGAGGCGGGTCAAGCTGGACCGCCAGTTCGCGGGCGCGCATGGACGCACCGATATCCGACAACAGCCGCACATTCAGCTCGCGCGCGTCGCGGTCGTTCGGCCAGCGAGCCAGGACGTCCTGGCAAATCGACAGAGCCTCCAGCCGATGACCGGCATCGCGTTCGGCGCGCGCACGCGCAAGCAGACTGTCGCGGTCGGCACCCGCCTGGGCCCCAACTGCGTCACTTATGCCGTATAGCGTCAGCACGATGGCCAGTGCTATCCGCGCGCGTTTCCAGTTAACCGTCTGCATGCCCCTTCCAGATCGCTGTCCCGCCTAAAGACCGCGGGAGGTGATGTGTGTGGAACAGGCAGAACGCAAGCTTTATGCCAATGGGAAACCCCTTCACGCATGGGCGGAGCAGACGTGGGCGGCGCAAACTGGATGCCGCCCCATGTAAAGGCGCCTATATGCACGTCAGCGTGGGGGTTCGGATGTGCGCGAAATGTGGACGAGCTCGCCTTCACATGTGAAGAGGTTCACGAATACAGCCATTAGGACAGGTTGCTCAGCTGGCTGCGTGTACGTACTTCCGAGAAATGCCAATCGCGCACCAGCTCGCCGTTTTCCCAGACGGTTTCCAGGGCGTGTTCCCAACCCGCCGGTAAGGGCAGCTCATCGATGTCATCGATATTCGTGGGTACGGCCACGGTCTTGTATGTGCCGTGTTCGCGGTGACGCAGCAAGGTGAGGCGGCCGCGCTGCGATGTCTTGCCGCTATCGGTGACCGGCGCCTTGAACACGTCGACCCACTGACCGTCGATGCGGGCGGCCGAACACTTCAGCGCGAATTTCTGGGTGTCGCGATTCATATGCTGCAGCAGCGCACCGCCCATGCCGAAGGCAATGTTGTCGGCAGCGTAGCCGGCCTCCGTGATGCGCTCGAGGATCGCCCGAATACTGGTCGGATTGACGCCGTCACCCTGGATCAGACGCACATGCTTGAGAAGTTTGTAGCCCCTGGCGTTGACCGTACTGCCGAAGGCTTCGTCCAGCAGGGTCATGCACTTGTGCACCACCTCGACCGGCTCGCCCGAGTCCGGGCGCACGACCAGCGTGGTGCCCGAGGCGATCACCTCGTCGCGCAAGGTCTTACCCCAGTGTTCGCTGATGGCGCGATAGATGTCGTAGCTGTCTGACACCACCGCGACCAGGCTGCCTGGCTTGGCGAACTGCGCAAGCATGTTGCGATACGCCTCGACCTCGTTCTCGCGTCCCCAACTGGTGATCGTGCTGTGTTCGGCTGCAGGAATCGAATAGCCGGCCATGTCCTCGTGATAGTAGCGTCGCGCAGCCAGCACGCCAGACACGGTATCCGTGCCCTTAAAGTTCACCAGGTGTGCCATGCCACCGAGCGCGGCCGACTCCAGGCTGGAGACACCGCGCGCACCGAAATCGTGCAGTTTGAAGGGCAACTGTGCTTCCGGCTCATCGCTGGTCCGGTCAAGGAAACCCTTGATGATCTGCTTCACCTGCCAGCTCACGGTTGCCACGGTTACCGGGTACCACAAGCGCAGCAGTAGCGTTTCCAGGTAGCTAGGCAGCCAGAACGCCTCGTTGTCGGTCGACTCGATCGTCACCAGCGCCTGATGCGTCGGCACCACACTGCCTTCGGGCACCGCGCGAATACGCAGGGGCAGCTTGCCGCCATGGACATCGACAATACGGCGCCAGCCGGCTTCGTTGAATGGCTCGCCATGGGCGGCGGAGAAATCGCAGGCTTCGTCCACATCGTCGTGAGTCACCGTGCGGCTCAGGTATTCCTTGAGGATCGCCTGCAAACCGAAGAATACCGTGCTGTCGTACTGGCCGCCGCGCGATTCGACATAGAAGAAGGTCTTCTCGGTGCCAGGCGGGTATTGCAGCCAGTGGCTGGCCTTGTAGCTGTCCGTGTTGAGGATGAGATTGTCGAGGTAATACATGACGGGAGCTCCTTCGCGTCTTGATATTACCGGCGGTCTGAGGTCATTCCATCCACCTCGGTTTCTTCTATCGTCATCCCGGCGCAGGCCGGGATCCAGTGGCTTTGCGATCGATTATCGCGAGAGCCAATAAGCATCTGCTCTATCGCGAAAACCGGAGACCGAAGCCACTGGGTCCCGGCCTGCGCCGGGATGACGAGTAGGGAGGGGTTCGCAGGTGAGCGAAAACGGGCGCTTGACTGAAACGATCGTTACATGTAACGATCGTTTCATGCGCGATAAAAAGCAGGAACTCCTCTACGCCGTCATAGCCCATTTGCTGCAGAACGGGCTGTCGGAACTGTCGTTGCGGCCGTTGGCCGAAGACGTCGGAACCAGCGCGCGGCTGCTTATCTATCACTTCGGCTCCAAGGAGGGGCTGTTGACCGAAGTGCTCGACGCCATGCAGCGGCATCTGCACGATTCGCTCGCCGCACTGGCCGAGCAGCCGGCGCGTGGCGATACACCTTTGTTGGAGCGGGTCTGGCAATGGGCACTGCACGAGCGCAACTTCCCTTATCTGAAGCTGCTCTACGAGCTGCAGATTCTGGCCATCCAGAATCCGGCGACGTATGCGCAGTACCTGCAGCGCAATGCGCTCGATTGGCAGAAGCATATCGAGCGCACGCTCCCGTCCACGCCGCATCGCGCGGCGCTGGCGACCTTGTGCGGCGCCGTGTTCGACGGCCTGTTTCTGGAGGTGCTGCAGACCGGCGATCGCGCACGCACTACCAAGGCATTACGCGAATTTCTGCGTATCGCCAACAAGGCCTACAGCACGGCTGATGCGACTTGAGGAATTGTGCATGACCACCACTACCCTGCCGGGTGCGCTGCCGGCACGCTCGCGCTGGCAGATAGGGCTTGGCCTGCTGCTTGCGCTAGGCATCGTCAGCCTGCCGTTCTCGCTGTGGATCGACGAATTCGCCAATGTGCGCCACCTGATCACCAACGAAGCCATCTGGTGGATCTACATCGCCGGCATGCTGGTTTACGTCGTCCGCGTGGAACGCCGGCCACTCTCCTCGATCGGCTTTCGGCGCCCCGGAGCTCGCGATATCGCGATCGGCATCGGCGCCGGCATCGCCATACTCGCCGTATTGGCGTGCGTGTATTACCTGATCTGCCCGTTGCTGCACTGGGATCTGTCGCAAGGCATGAACCAGCTCGCCGCCACGCCGCTCTGGTGGCGGTTGATTTCCACGGTACGTGCGGCGGTGTCGGAAGAAGTGCTGTTTCGCGGCTACGCGATGGAGCGCCTGCGCGAACTGACCGGCAGCCGCAAGATCGCCGCCAGTGTTTCGTGCGCGATATTCATGTTCGACCATGTGCCTACCTGGGGCTGGGAGCACCTGGCCATAGCTGGCATCGGCGGTATCGCGCTCACCCTGCTCTATCTGTGGCGGCGCAATCTATGGATAAACATTCTCGCGCACTTTATCGTCGACGCTGCGTCGATGCTTTGAACCACCCATCGCATACGTTGAACTACCTCTCCACTGCCGCCTGGTCCAGATATGCCTGCACCAGGTCGCGTAGCTCGCCGAGCCAACGCTGCGAGGATTTCCGCTCCGTACTCGACAAGGCGGCCACGGATTTCAGCACTTCGATAAGCACGGGCGCCATCGTCTCAGCCTTCGCGCTGGTCAGGCTCGGCATCGCTGATCGCAGGATCGCCGCAATGCCCGCACGCATCGACGCGCGAAACAACAGGCGTCGATCGCCTGCACGCGCGTCGAGCAAGGCAAGTACGAACTGGCGTTTGTTCTGCAATGCGAGAACAAAGTCGACGAGCGCATCGGCCAGCTGTCGCGATGTCCATGTCGCGGCTTGTGACTGCATGGTCGTCAGGCTGGCCACGGCTAGGTCGGCGTAACTCTCCAGCAAGGCATCGGCCAGCGATTCCTTGGACGGAAAGAAGCGATACAGCGAACCGATAGCAGTCTCCGCCCGGGCGGCGATCTCGGTCATCGTTGCCGCCTCATAGCCCTTCTCGGCGAACACCTGTGCTCCCGCCTCCAGGATGGCTGCGACGCGCAGACGGCCGCGCTCGCGCTTGGCGGGGCGAGCGGCCTCGGCCGCTGGGGCATTTGACTTTTGCGAGGGCATCCTCAACAATCCGTTTTGCGAGTGTACCCTCGCATATTACGCCTGACTTCCTTCGACGGCCATTGGCCGCCTGTCCTGATCTTCGAATCGGTGCACATCATGCACATCGTTGCTTCGTTCTTCGCCGGCGCTTTCCTGTGCAACAGCCTGCCGCACCTGGTGGCGGGCCTGCAGGGCAAGGGCTTTCCGTCGCCATTTGCCAAACCGCACGGTGTCGGCTTTTCCCGCCCGATCGTCAATTTCCTGTGGGGCGCATTCAACCTCGTCGCTGGCCTGGTGCTGCTGCAATACGCTTCGATCAGCTACGGCTGGAATGCGGACTTCATCGCGATGCTCGTCGGCGGTGTTGCCCTGGGTTGTTTCGCTGCGCTGCATTTCGGCAAGGTCATGCGGGAACGAGGCGAGGCTTAGCGGCGGACAAGAACGGCATCGACTTTTTAATGATGATACCCGTCATATAATCTGTTGATACATACCCGTCCGGAGTCCGCCATGAAAGTCAGCCGCGAACAGTTTGCCGAGAATCGCGAGCGCATCCTCGATGTGGCCGGCACCTTGTTTCGCGAGAAAGGCTTCGATGGCATCGGCATTGCCGACATCATGAAAGCCGCCGGCATGACGCATGGCGGTTTTTATCGTCACTTCGAATCGAAAGACGATCTGATCGATCAGGCCAGCCAAAAAGCGCTGGCGCGCGGCGCTGGCTATTGGGACCACACCATCGGCGACGGTGATAGCGCCCATGCCGCGCTGACAAGGTTGCTGGAGATGTATTTGTCCGAAGCCCATCGCGATGCCAGCGGCAAAGGTTGCAGCATTGCCGCGCTCGGTGCGGATGCTGCGCGTCAGAACAGCACCATACGCAAGACCTTCGAGCACGGCGTGGAATCGCTCGTCGACAAACTCACCGCCCTGCTACCCGGGCGCACCCGCGCCGTGCGCAGGCGCAAGGCGCTGGCCTCGTTCTCGCAGATGATGGGGGCGCTGGTGCTTTCGCGTGCGGTCGACGATCCGGCCTTGTCGAAGGAGATTCTTTCAGCGGCGGTGTTCGAGCTTTCCACTGCGCACGGGGCGATGTAACGAGTATCAGCCCGGCTTCGATGTGCAAGCGATCGATACGTGTGCCGGTTCTTTCGTCTGACCGAAAGTGACAAAGCTTGCGGCGGCCAACAGCCACGCGCCCCATCCGCCATAAAGCATCACCCAGCCAAAGCCGTGCACCAGTGCGGCGTGCGCGATCTCGGTGGAGATGGCTTGAGCGCCCGGCAGCAGATTGCCTGCGGCGATCTTCGCGGCCACGTCATGCCATTGTGATGTGTCGATGGAGGCATCCGCGACGCCCCGCAGGTGGGAGAGAATCCCCTCCAGCAGCACGAAACCCATGAGCGCGATATTGATCGCCAAGGTGATCAACCGCGCGCTCATATCGATGCCCGACGCCATACCTGCTCGCGCTGTTGGTACGGCGGCCGTGGTCGTGTTGGTCACCGGCGTATTGGTCAGACCAAGACCGACTCCCGCCAGCACGCAACCTGGCAGCAGGCTCAGCCAACTGGCGTGATCCACACCGCTACCCAGCTTCATCAGCATGAAGCCGAGACCGATCGTGAAAAGCCCCGCTGGAATAACGATGCGTGGTTGATAACGCAGCGCAAGGCGCTCGGCTAACGGAGGAATCACCAATGTCGGCAACGTGTACGCCAGGAGCGATGTGCCGGCGGCAATAGCGCCGTAGCCCAGGGCGCTTTGAAAGTAGATCGGCAGGTAGATCATGAACGGCCAGAAGCTGAAGTTCATGCCCATGGAGCCGTAGAGCGCACCGGAGAATGCGCGGATGCGGAACACCGAGAAGTCGAACATCGGATGCGCGTTGCGCTTTTCCGCGTAGAGAAATGCGAGGAAGCTCAAGACGGCAACGACGATGCTTACGATAGCGATACTGCTGGCGAAACCCAGGCTGGGTCCCTGGGTGATAAAGAACGTCAGGCCGAATACCGCCAGCGACAGCGTGACAATGCCGGGCAGATCCAACGCCTTGGCCTGCGGATCGCTCGACTCGTCCACGCTGCCGGCAATGAGCAGTGTGGTTATCGCCGCCAGCGGCACCTGGATCAGGAACACCCAGGTCCAGTTCGACAAAGCGACGATGGCGCCACCGATGATCGGTCCGAAACCCAGCCCGACGCCGAAAATGATGCCCCAGGCGCCAAACGCCTTGCTGCGCGAAGGACCTTCCTGGAACTGATGCGACAAGGCAGCGATCTGGCAGATCACCATCGCGCCACCGCTCATGCCCTGCAAAAACCGGCTGATGATCAGCACGGATGCATTCGGCGCCAGACCGCATATCCACGACGTCGCCCCAAACAGCAGCACGCTGATAAGCAGCAGGCGCTTGCGGCCATAGCGGTCGGCCAGGGTGCCTGCGGCCATCAGCACGGTGGTGCAGGCGATGGTGTACGCGTTCATGATCCACTGCGCGCTGCTGAAATCGGTGTGCAGCACGTTTTCCACGTGCGGCAGGATCACCGGGACACTGGAGATCTCCAGGCCGAACATGAGCGCAGCCAGGCAGATGGCTACCAGAGCGACGGCGTTTCTACGGGCCATGGGCTTCACCGGAGGGACGGGGAAGGCGATTGTCGGCGCGCCCGAAGCATGATGGAAATGATTTAATTTTGTGCTATTCATTAGAACCCATCATTTATAGCCCGCCATGGACTTCGACCCCGCCCTCTTGCGCGCCTTCGTCGCCGTCAAGGAAACCGGCGGCTTTACCCGTGCGGCGCAGCGCCTCAACCTGACGCAGTCGGCCGTGAGCCACCAGATCCGCAAGCTGGAAGAACAGGTCGGGCGGCAGTTGCTGTTTCGCACGACGCGCGCATTGACGCTGAGCGAGGACGGCGAAGATTTCCTGCGCTATGCGCAAAGCATCCTGCATACCTTCGACAGCATGGCGCAGCGGTTCCGGCCGTCGCCTATCTCCGGCGTGGTGCGTTTCGGTGTGCTCGAGAACTTCATGGGCGACCGCCTGCCCACCTTGCTTTGCAAGTTCAGCCGCGCGTTTCCTTCCGTGCGGCTCGATGTCAGCGTCGGCATGAATCTGGACTTGTTGCCGATGATCAAGGCGGGCGAGCTCGATCTCGCGGTGGTGATGACGCCACCGGACAGCGACGAAGGAACCGCGCTGCGGCGAACGCAATTTGTCTGGGTGGCCGCCGATTCGTTCGATGTCCCGCCCGGTGCCTCACTACCGTTCGCCTTCTTCCCGGCACCGTGCATCAACCGACAGGTCGGATTGGCTGCACTGGATGGCAAGGCGGTCGAATGGCATGTCGTTTTCACATCGCAAAGCCAGCAAGGCATTCGCGCGGCGGTGCTCTCCGGACTGGCTATCACCATCATGACGCGCGATGACGTGGAGCCGGGCATGCGCATCGTCGACGGCAGCTACGGCCTGCCGCCGCTTTCGGATGCCGACTTCACTTTGCTATGGAGTACTGGTGGCAAAACAGCAGCAGCGATGGAGTTCGGCAAGCTGCTTCAGGATCTGGATGCGACGCCTTTGGCGGCGGGACGTCGTTAGGACAGCTACTCCGCTCAGAACGCGCTATCAATGCTGGCGCATGGCTTCCTTGCGCGCCCGCTTGGCGGCGTACATCGCCGCGTCGGCCTGAGAGAGCAGCAGGTCGGGATCGACATCGTCCTGTTCGGCGACAACGACGCCGATACTTGGCCCGGCATAGTCGATCCCGCGCCCATCTAAGCCGAAATGACCGGTAGTGGCCTGCTGCAATCGGTCGCGCAACAGCCTGGCCATGTTCTGCGCATCCTCGCGACGTGGACTGGCCAGTACCACGAATTCATCGCCGCCCAGGCGGCAGGCGAAGTCTCCCTCGCGCAACGCGCCCTGCAAACGGCCGGCGATGGCAGCGAGAAAACGATCGCCCACGTCGTGCCCGTACTGGTCGTTGATCGCCTTGAAGTGATCGAGGTCGATAAAAGCGATAAGCAGAGCTTGGCCGTTCGCGCGAGTCGTATCCAGCCGGCGATTCATTTCGCTCATCAGCGCGCGACGGTTCGGCAAATGCGTCGTGGCATCGGTCAACGCGCTGACGGCAAGCGTATCGTTGGCGTTCTGCAACGCTTGCACGAGACGTTCGCGCTCGATCTGTTCACTGATGAGGCGCGAAAACATGACAAGCACCTGTTCCGCACCATCGGCCAGTGGTTTGCGTTCGTCACTGGCAGCGCACAACGTACCGTAGAGCTCGCCATCGCCCGTTCGTACCGGCGTGCTCGCATACGTGGCGATGCCCAGTTCGCGCGCCGGGCCGGAGTCGGGCCAGCAGTTGGCTACGTCGTCGGTATAAGGACGCCCTTCTTCCAGGGCGCGCTTGCACAACGTTGCTTCCCAAGGCACCGACAAGCCTTCGGGAATCTCCAGGCGATGCGTATTGCGAGCAAAGAGAATGTGCTGCACGCCGCTGGCTTCATCGATCGTCGTCAGATACGTCGATTCGAGTCCCGTGACGGTCTGCAACAATTCCAGCAACGGCCGCACCAGCTCTTCCAGCGATCTGGCCTGAGCTACGGAGCTGGCGACGACACCCAGGAAATGGGCGGAAGAAGCATAGTGTTCTGAGCGCGTCATCTTGAATCTGTCGATGCGGACGGCGGCCGATAAGCCAGATGGGTTCATTTCATCTTCTGTCGGCGCAAGTTGCAATGCCCGCCCGCACACGGCTACCAAACGGGCGGTAAAAAACGAGAACGGGCGCCGAAGCGCCCGTCCTTGCGTCAAGCTTGCGAACAATCAGATCGCGTAATACATCTGGAATTCCAGCGGATGCGTGCTGGCGCGATAGCGGGTCACTTCCTGCATCTTCAGCGCGATGTACGCGTCGATGAAGTCGTCGGTGAACACGCCGCCGGCCTTGAGGAAGTCGCGGTCCTTGTCCAGCGCTTCGAGCGCGGCGTCGAGGCTGGAGCAGACCTGCGGGATGTTCTTCTCTTCTTCGGGCGGCAGATCGTAGAGATCCTTGTCGGCCGGCGCACCCGGGTCGATCTTGTTGATGATGCCGTCGAGGCCGGCCATCATCAGCGCGGTGAAGGTCAGATAGCCCGACTGCATCGGATCGGGGAAGCGCACTTCGATGCGACGGCCCTTCGGGCTCGACACGAACGGAATGCGGCAGCTGGCCGAACGGTTGCGTGCCGAGTAGGCGAGCATCACCGGCGCTTCGAAACCCGGCACCAGGCGCTTGTAGCTGTTGGTGGTGGAGTTGGCGAACGCGTTGATCGCCTTGGCATGCTTGAAGATGCCGCCGATGTACCACAGCGCCGTCTGCGACAGGCCGCCGTACAGGTCGCCCGCGAACAGGTTGGTGCCGTCCTTGGACAACGACTGGTGCACGTGCATGCCGCTGCCGTTGTCGCCGACGATCGGCTTGGGCATGAAGGTGACGGTCTTGCCGTTCTGGTGGGCGACGTTCTTGATGACGTACTTCATCGTCATCAACTCGTCGGCCTTCTGCACCAGCGTGTTGAAGCGCACGCCGATTTCGCACTGGCCGGCATTGGCCACTTCGTGGTGGTGCACTTCCACCACCTGGCCCAGCGACTCGAGCACCTTGCACATGTCGGCGCGCAGGTCACCCAGCGAGTCGACCGGGCTGACCGGGAAGTAGCCGCCCTTCACGCCCGGGCGGTGGCCGGTGTTGTTGTTGTCGTACTTGTAGCGCGACGACCAGGCGGCTTCTTCGGAGCCGATTTCATAGAACACGCGGCCCATGTCGTTCTGCCAGCGCACCGAGTCGAAGATGAAGAACTCGGGTTCCGGGCCGAAGAAGGCGGTGTCGGCGATGCCGGTGGACTTCATATAGGCTTCGGCGCGCTTGGCGATCGAGCGCGGGTCGCGGCCATAGGCCTGCATGGTGCTCGGCTCGAGCACGTCGCAATGCAGCACAAGCTGGGTGTGCGCGCTGAACGGATCGAGGTAGGCGGTATCCGGATCGGGCAGCAGGACCATGTCCGACTCGTTGATGCCCTTCCAGCCCGAGATCGACGAACCGTCGAACATCTTGCCGTCTTCGAACGTCGACTCGTCGATGGCGTGGGCCGGGAAGCTGACGTGATGATGCTTGCCGAGCATGTCGGCAAAACGCAGGTCGACAAACTCGACCTCGTGTTCCTGGATCAGGTCGAGCACTTTCTGAGCGGACATGGACGGACCTCGGGGGCTGATAAGCGGGAAAAGATGCAACGTTTTAGCAACAGCTGTGCCAGGCAGTGTAGCGCTTTTGAATCAGACAGTTAAAGCATGGTGACGGCCTATCTCAGGCATCCGTAGGCACCAGATTGGAGCGATCATTGCACCATATCAGAGCAATGAACAGTTGCCGATCACAACCCTTCTTCTGCCAGCCTCGCGCCATATAGACCACGTAAGCTATGCCGCTTCGTGTCGGGCGCAAGCCCGCCAGTCTTATCGCATAACGGAGTTGCAGCACAGTGAGCGACCTGATCAACGTCATCCTGCTCGGCATCATCGAGGGCATTACCGAATTCCTGCCCATTTCCAGCACGGGCCATCTGCTGATCGCCGAGAAGCTCGGCCTGGGCGAACGCTCGGACCTGTTCAATGTCGGCATCCAGGCTGGCGCGATCCTCGCCGTGACGTTCATCTACTGGAAGCGCATCTGGCAGCTGTTCACGCAACTGGGCGACCGCGACAACCGCGACTACCTGATGAAGCTGATCGTCGCCTTCGCGATCACCGCGGTGCTTGGCCTGATCGTGACTCATTACGGCTTCAAGCTGCCTGAGACGATTACCCCCATTGCCTGGGCGCTACTGATCGGTGGTTTCTGGATGATCGCCGCCGAGCAGATCGCCGCGCGGCAGGTCGATCGCAAGGCCGTGACCTGGCCGGTCGCGATCCTGGTCGGTGTCGCGCAGATGGTGGCCGGCGTATTCCCGGGCACCTCGCGTTCGGGCGCGACGATCTTCACTGCCATGCTTGTCGGCACCAGCAATCGCGCGGCCGCCACCGAGTTCGCCTTCCTGGTCGGTATCCCGACCATGTACGCCGCTACCGGCTACGAGCTGCTCAAAGTGGTCAAGCATGACGGCGTTGCGCACGAGGACTGGACCGCGCTGATCGTCGGCTTCATCGTCTCGGCCATCGTGGCCTTTATCGCGGTGAAGTGGTTGCTCGGCTATATCCGCAGCCATCGTTTCACCGCATTTGCGGTGTACCGCATCGTGCTGGGCCTGGCATTGCTGCTGTTCATGCGCGGCGCCTGAGTCGTTCCATGAGCGAGATGTCCTATCCGCTGGCAACCATGGCCACCGCGCTGCGCACGGTGCGCGAACGCGCGCCGCTCGTGCAGTGCATCACCAACTTCGTGGCAATGAACATGGCCGCCAACGCGATGCTGGCCATCGGTGCCTCGCCGGCGATGGTGCATGCCGAAGAAGAAGCCGGTGAATTTGCTGCCTTCGCCGACGCGTTGACCGTGAACATCGGCACCCTCTCGTCGGACTGGCTGGCCGGCATGCTGGCCGCCACAGCGTCCGCACGACAAGCCGGCAAGCCATGGGTGCTCGATCCGGTGGCGCATCAGGCCACGGCGTTCCGACGCCAGGCCGTCATGCGTCTGCTCGAACATCGCCCGGCCGTGATACGCGGCAATGCCTCCGAGATGCTCGCCTTGAGTGGCAGCGTCAGTCGCGCGCAGGGCGTGGACAGTCGCGACGCAGTGGAAGCGGCCGAAGCTGGCGCCATGCGCTTTGCGCGCGAGCAAGGCACCGTCGTCGCCGTCACCGGCGAGGTCGACTTTCTTACCGATGGCGAGCGCAGCCTGCGCTTTGCCGGCGGCTCGCCCTGGATGCCGCGCGTGACCGCCATGGGCTGCACGCAGACCTGCGTGATGGGTGCGATGCTGGCCGTGTTGCCCGGACAGCCGTTCGAAGCGGCAGCGACGACGCTTGCACTGTTCAAGCAGGCAGGCGAATGCGCCGCACGTGATGCGGAAGGTCCCGGCTCGTTTCACTGGCGCTTTATCGATGCGCTGGCCACGATCGACGATGTGCAGCCGCGCGCTCCCTAAGACAAAGCAATAACGCCAGGGCAGCCACCCACGCCACCATCGGAGCGCATACCATAGCGATGTCGCCCGGATGGCCGCCCATGCAAGCCCCGCAACGCTACCGACTGCTCGATCTTTCCATCGACCTCGCACGGCAGCGCGTGGAACGCGGTGGCGACACGCTTGACGTTCAAGGCTTGAGCTTTCGATTACTCGCCTTCCTGCTAACACGCGGCACCGATGTCGTCTCCTTCGATGCCCTGATCGAAGGCGTCTGGTCGCCGGCCGTGGTGGGCGAGGAAACGGTGACGCAACGGGTCAAGCTGTTGCGCCAATCACTGGGCGACGATGGCCGACAACCACGATACCTCCGCTCGGTACGCGGCCAGGGTTACCAGTTGTGCGAGCAACCGCTGGTCGACAGCGAACCCGCACCATCGGTTTCGCCGACACGACGGCGGCGTGCCCTGATCGCGATCGCAGTGACCATCGTGGCCATTGCTGTGCTGGGCGTGCTCGGACTGATACTTCGCCCGGCACCGCCGCCCAAGCCCGCCACAGCGGCGCAAGAACTATTGCAACGCGCGGCCTACTACGCCGGCATCGGCCAGCGTGACAACAACGAACGCGCCATCGCGCTGTACACCCAGGCATTGGCACTGAGACCGACGTACACGGCGGCGCAGATCGGTCTCAGCCGCGCCTATAGCGCACGCGTTTGTCTCTATAACTTTCCTTATGAATGGACCACTCGTGCGCAACAGCTGGCCGAAGCAGTAACCAGGGCGAATCCGCGACAGGCAGAAGCCTGGTCGGTGCTGGCTTATGCCTATGACTGCCGCGGAGAAATGGCATCGGCGATTGCCGCTTATGAGCATGCCCTGGTACTCAATCCGGATGACGATGCTACGCGGGCGTCCGTTGCCTACCTCTATCAGGAACAAGGACGCCTGGTAGACGCCTTGCATGCCAACTTGGACATGCATGGCGATGGTGCAAAGGTGCGCTTTCGCGATGTACAGATCGCGCGTGAATTGGACCTTCTTGGTTTTCACGACGCAGCCGAAAAGCGCTTTCGCCGCAGCTTCGAGCTCAATCCCGACAGCGTGTTTTCCAATATCGCCTGGCCACAGCATTTGTTTTTGCAGGGACGCTTTGTCGACGCCGGCATAGCGCTCGATCAGGCGATGGCACGCAACACGCCCCATGTCGGGCTGTACCAACTCGCAGGCGAGCTGGCCCTGCTGCGCGGTGACCGCGGTGGCGCTGAAACCGCTTTCGCCAAGGCGGTGCAACTGCGTCCGCAGATGAGCCTCCCCACGACATTGGCTGCACTTTATGCCGAACAGCCGCCTTCAACGGCATGGCTGGACGAGCGCATCGCGGCGATGCGCTCGCAACCGGCGGGCGTTGGCTATCCGTCCGATCGGCTGGAGCTGGTGTTGTTGGAGTGGGCGCGCGGTCAGCACAAAGAGGCGATGGAAACTTTGTCCGCCGCCGTGCAGACCGGCTACGTCGATCGCGCCTATTTGCAGACATCGCCCTTGTTTCAGCCGATGACCGGTGAACCGGCATACGCCGCAGCCATCGATGCCATCAGCCAACGCATCGCCACGCAGCATGCGCAGGTGCTTGCGGCGGATTGGCGGCCGTCGGAGCTGGGAAGCCATCAACCTTAGGTAGCCGACTATGGAAGGACAAACGAAATCTATTCGTTCGACGCGGAACGTTTGCCGCCCCATAACCAGCTTGCTGATCGCGGTTGCGATTTGGAGCGTGACGGGAACGGTGCTGGCAAGTACACCGCCACCCCATCTTCCATTTCAGGATGTCCATTGGGCCGCCTCCATGAAGTCACCGCCGACCAGGGGCATCGCACTCGGCAAGCTTTCCGTCGAATTCGAAAAAACAACACTCGCAGATGTGCGTGATGCCGCATCGATCGGCACCATTGATCACCAAGGCGATGCGAGTGAGAGCATTTACTGGCTCTGCTACAGCCACACTGCCGCAGATGTCGGTTATCGAATCTGGATTGCCTCGTATGGCGAGATGGGAGGCCCCGAGCACGCCGTTACCCTGATTGCGGCGGAACGCATGACGAATGCAAAGCCCACCGAAGACTGCCCCTCCCTGCCGGCAAAGCTACAGCCGATTTCGTTGAATGCTCCGATATGGATTGGAACGACAGATCGAGATGTAGAGCGCGCCCTTGGTGCACCCTCTCATCGACAAGGCAAGTGGCGGCAATTCGACTATCAGGGCAAGGTTCCGGGGCCATGCCAAGGCGGTTACGACATGAGCAACTGGTTGCAGACCAAAAGCGAACACGGTCGCATCAGCATAATCTTCGCCGGACAGGTAACAAGCTGCTGACGCTCCCGTTTGTAGATGTGGTTCGAGGAGCCATAGACTTGCCTACATCATCGACCGGTCGATGAGCCGTCGCAGGAATCCATGCAAGGAGAAGGAAAACACTTGAACGCCTATCAGAAGACAGCGGTTTTCATTCTGCGCCTTGTCGGCGTCTGCTGGACTATATTTTTAGGTTTTGTCTGGTCCGTATACGGCGCCGAGGCTTTGATCGGCATCGAGGTCCAGCACTATCCCACGCATACTCTCATCGGCAACATGGGCTATATCGCTGTGGGAATCATAGTCACGGCTGCATCAAAGCCGTTAGGTCGGTTTATCGGTCGAGGATTGGGCGATTAGTTCTCCGGTGAGCACATCGATGACCTTGGTGCTGCTTCCCGGGATGGATGGAACCGGTGAGCTCTTCAAGCCGTTTCTCGATGCGATGGGGCAACGATATCCGGTCAAGGTTGTCGACTACCCCAGGTCCGGAGCCTTGGGCTATACCGAGCTTGAGACGGCGATGAGGATGTCGCTTCCTCCTGATGGGCCATTTGTCCTGCTCGGTGAATCGTTTTCCGGCCCGGTGGCCATGTCCATCGCCGCCTCTCATCCGCCCGGACTCAAAGGACTGATCCTCAGCTGTACGTTTGCGCGTAATCCGCGCCCTCGGCTTGGAGCGTTGCATTTTCTTATCGGCGCATTGCCAACGGGCGCTATCGCTGCACGTTGCGCAAGCGTCGCTCTGCTTGGCGGCTATTCCACTTCGCGTTTGCGTCGCGCATTTCTCGAAGCGCTCGGCAAGGTTACTCCGGATGCCTTGCGCGCTCGGCTTCGGGCGGTGGTGTCGGTGGATGTGACACGTGAACTCGCGGCGATCGATGTGCCTGTTTTGTATTTGCGTGCCGCGCATGACCATGTCGTGCCTGCTGGTGCTGCGGAGCTTATAAAGAGCATCAAGCCGGAGGCGCGCGTGGTCGATGTGGATGCGCCGCATTTTCTGTTGCAGGCCGCGCCCGGAAAAGCGGCTGGGCTTGTCGCGGAGTTTATTGATGGTCTCGTGGGTTGCGAGTCGAGCAACTGAAGGAACCTCAGTGTCTGTCGTCATCCCGGCGAAGGCCGGGATCCATCCCTCAGTCCTCGCTTGTCAGATGACATATGGCAAGCGTCCACGTTGAGGAATGGATTCCGGCCTGCGCCGGAATCACGGATAGGAGGCGCAATGGTGAGATCCTTGTAGGAGCGACTTCAGTCGCGACAGGTCGTGACGTAACCGTGAGTCGCGACTGAAGTCGCTCCTACAAAAACTAGGCGGGCGCTCTGGATCTCTTCAGTCAGTCGCACCAGGCAACGCCTTCAACACATAATCGCGAAAAATCTCCTGCGACTGCGGGTGTGCATAGCGCTGGTTGTACGCCGTGCCGGTCACCACCGTGACGAGCCGTTGCGACGGCATCACAAACACGTAATTGCCGCCGTTGCCGGACATCGCCCATACCGGTTGCTCCTTGCCGTTTACCTTGAAGCGGAAGCACCACCACAGGTAACCGTAATCGGCATCGTCGCGCGCTTGCGCATGCACGCTCAGCATCTGATGCACCCATGCTGACGAGATCACCTGCTGCCCTTTCCAACGCCCTTCGTCCAGAGCCAACTCGCCGAGCTTGGCCAGGTCGCGGCTTCGGTAGCGCGTACCGCCGCCGCCCATGCCAACGCCCAGCGGCGAGACATTCCAATGAACGCTTGTAATGCCCAGCGGCTTTTCCAGCACCTCGGCGGCGAACGCCGAAAGGGACTTGTGCGTCACGTGCTCCACCACCGCACCGGCAACAAAGGCACCAGCAGTGCAATAGGAGAAGGACCGGCCATGCGGACTGTCCGCCGGCTTGGTCATCCAGGGCGCAAAGCCCTTGATGGGCAGGTCGAGCGCGAACTGCAGCCAATCCTCGGTCACGTACATGCGTTCTTCGTTGCCGGACGAAAACTGATTTTCGTCATCGCATTCCCATAGCGAGCTCATGGTGAGCAGGTCTTCCAGCGTGATCGCCTGCTTGCGCGGATCGGGATGCTGCCAGGGCTGCTTGTCCGGAAAGTAGCCATATATCTTGGCCTGGACATCGGGGATCAGCTTCCGCTCGATCGCGGCGCCCACCAGCCACGCGGTGATGCTCTTGCTGGCCGAGCGGATGTCGTTGAGCTGGTCGGCGTTGCTGCCGTTGAAGTAGCCCTCATAGACCAACTTGTTGTCGCTGACTACGACCACACTGGTGATGCCCTTGAAGCTGCCATCGGCGAGCTTCGATTCCAGGGCGGCAAAACGGCTGATGTCCCAGTGGGCGGCGCGAGCATCAGTGGAGGACCAGCCATCATTGGCGGCCGCGGGGGGATGGTAGTCCGCGGCGCAAAGCGGCATGGCGGCAAGGGTGAACAGCGTGGCAAGCAGGCGCTTCGATGGCATGTGCAGGCTCCAGTCGGGGTGGCGCCAGCACAGCAGGACGTTCAATGAAGTGCCTGATGGGGAAATGAAGAATTATGAAGGCCGGGGTCGATGGCCGAAAACCTCCGTCGCGACGCATCGTCCACTGGAAGCACCACACCCCGACGCTTATGATGACCGTTGAACAGGGGAGACAAGAATGGACGCGAGATACATCACCACGTTGGCGCTACGGCTTTTCGCTATCTGGTTTTGCGTGAGTGCCTTTCAGCTTTTTGGCACGATCGAGAGCCTTCGACAGCTAGGCGGAAACTTCAATCAGTCGTCCTTGGTCAGTCTGTCGATCATCGGGGTGGCGGTCAGCATCGGCATCATTCTCTGGATACTGAGCCGCCCGATCGCGGGGTTGTTGACATTCGACCTGGCCAAGCAACACAGCGCGACGCGCCTTTCCATGGCCGACCTGGTCGTCGTGGGCTGCGTACTCATGGGACTGTGGTGGCTCAAGAACGCCGTGTTGCCGTTTGTCGAGTTCTGGCTGACCGCGGTGGCACGCGCTTCCTATGCGGACGAATCCGCCCTGGCGACACTGGACGGCAAGGACAAAATTACGATCGCGCTGGATTTATTGCGGATCGCCATCGCCTTGTTCTTTATCTGCAGGCCGCGCCATATCGCGCATTGGATTCTTGGCCGCCCGGCGACTCCTGACGAGGCACCGGGCGAAGCGAGCTGAGGAAATCCGCGCTCCTCAGGCGCTCAACCGCTGCTCTTCGATCTTTTCCATCGTCATCGCCGCCGGGCGCTTCATGAAGCCCGGCTCGTTGGTGCGATCGAACAATTCACGTACCCATTCGATAAACGCCTGCACGCGCGCCGATAGATGTTTCTTCTGCGGGTAGACGATCCAGACCGGCTTGCCGGTGGACATCGTGTCGGTCATGACCAGCTGGAGCATGCCGCGATCGAGGTAGCAGCAGGCCAGCATGTGCGGGGTCTGGGTAATGCCCAGGCCCGCGGCGACGGCCTGGATCACCGATTCGCCGTCATTAATAAGCATGTGCGCGTCGATATCCACCTCGACCTGCCCGCTGGGGGTGTCGAACTGCCACTGGCGCGGGCGGCCGTTGGGATAGATGTAGTTGATCGTGCGATGGTTTTTAAGGTCGTCGATGCTATGCGGCGCGCCGAACTTCTCCAGGTAATCCGGCGAAGCGACGACCACGTTGCGCAGATAGCCGATCTTGCGGGCGATCAGGCTGGAATCCTCCAGCTGACCGACCCGGATCGCGCAATCGATGCCTTCCTGGATCAGGTCGGCCGGGTTATCGGTCATCGATAGCTCAAGACGGATATCGGGATAGCGCTCCTCGAATTCACGCAGGCGCGGAATGATCGCCGCCCGCCCCACCGCCAGCGATAAACCGACCCGCAAACGGCCAGTCGGCTTGCGGTTGTTGTAGTTCAACGCCTCGGTCGCCTCGGCCAGATCGGCGAGGATCTCCTTGCAACGTGCGTGGAACGCGGCGCCATCGTCGGTCAACCGCAAGGCGCGGGTCGATCGAAAAAGCAGCCGGGCACCGAGGCGCTCTTCCAGGCGTGAGACAGCCCGGCTGACACCCGAAGGCGTCATGCCCAGCTGGACGGCGGCGGCGGCGAAGCTCTTGGCCTCAACCACGCGAACGAAGGCGGAGATTGCGGAAAAGTCTTCCATAGCCAGTCTTTTTACCCTATTCGTGACTGTCAGTCACTATTGCTTTGCACAAGAAACGGATTTTCTGTACCGCTCAGTGCGCCTATTCTTCCGCGCCTCACGGCGATGTACTCGCCGGTCTAATAATTACCTGGAGCGCACGATGAAGAAGCGTTGGATCTTGGCCAGTGTTGCCGCCGTGGCGGTCATTGGCAGCTATGCCCTCTTAAATGGGCACGACAACCCGCATGCGCAAGCCGCCGCCGGTGGGCCGCCGCCCGTCACCGTGGCCCAGGTGCTGGTCCGTAACGTAGACGACTCGGGCGAATTCACCGGCCGCCTGCAGGCGATCGACACCATCGAGCTGCGCCCCCGGGTCAGCGGTTATGTGGATTCGATCCATTTCACCGAAGGCGCCTCGGTCAAGAAGGGCCAGTTGCTGTTCCAGATCGACCCACGCCCCTACCAGGCCGAAGTCGACCGCTTGAACGCCAACCTCGCCCAGGCCCGTGCCGAACAGGTATTGGCTCAGGCCAATGCGGACCGCGGCCAGCGCCTGCTCGACCAGCATGCCGTGGCCAAGGAAGAAGCCGACCGCTTGTCGACCGCCGCTCAGAGTGCCCGCTCGCAAGTGGCAGCCACCACCGCTGCACTCGCCGCGGCCAAGCTCAACCTGGATTTCACCCAGGTGCGCGCGCCGATCGACGGCCGCGTCAGTAATGCCCTGATCACCGCCGGCAATCTGGTAACCAGCACCGACGTGCTGACTCGCGTGGTGAGCGTCAACCCGATCTATGCCTACTTCGACGTGGACGAGAACAGCTACCTCAAGCTCGACCAGATCCGTCGCGAGAAAGGCGTCGCGCCGCAGGTGACGATGGCGTTGGCGAACGAAAGCGGTTTCCCGCATGCGGGCCGCATCGACTTTGTCGACAACGAACTGCGCGCAGGCTCAGGCACGATCCGTTTGCGTGCAGTATTCGACAACAACGACACGCGTTACACGCCGGGTCTGTTCGTTCGCCTGCAGTTGCGTAGCGGCAGTGCGCACGAGCGTGCGCTGATCGACGACCGCGCCGTGGCGACCGATCTGGGCAACAAGTTCGTCTACGTGCTGGGCAAGGACAAGAAGGTCGAATACCGCCGTGTCACCACGGGCCCGTTGCTCGACGGTCTGCGTGTGATCGACGACGGCCTGACCGCCAACGACGTGGTCGTGGTGAACGGTTTGCAGCATGTGCGCCCGGGCGTGGAAGTCGCGCCGACCAAGGTCGCCATGGATAGCCGCAGCCTCGATCCAAGCAAACAGTTAGCAAATGTCGGCGCAGCACCGAAGGTCGCTGCGTTGAACAAGGACTGATTCGATGAAAATCGCGCAATTTTTCGTGGACAGGCCGATTCTGGCCGGCGTCCTTTCCGTACTGATCCTGATCTGCGGCAGCATTGCGATGTTCAAGCTGCCGATCAGTGAGTACCCCGAGATCGTGCCGCCCACCGTGGTGGTGCGTGCCAACTACCCTGGCGCCAACCCCAAGACCATCGCCGAAACCGTTGCCACGCCGCTGGAAGAGCAGATCAACGGCGTGGAGAACATGCTCTACACCTCGTCGCAGTCCACCAGCGATGGCCAGATGACGTTGACCGTCACCTTCGCGCTCGGTAGCGACCTGGACAACGCGCAGGTGCAGGTGCAGAACCGCGTGGCGCAGGCGCTCAGCCGTCTGCCCCAGGAAGTGCAGCGCCTCGGTGTGACGACGCAGAAGAGTTCGCCCGACCTGACCATGGTTGTGCATCTGACCTCGCCCGATAAGCGCTACAACATGCTGTACCTGTCCAACTATGCACGCCTGCATATCAAGGACCAGCTCGCACGCCTGGACGGCGTGGGCGACGTGCAGTTGTTCGGTGCCGGCGAGTACTCGATGCGCGTATGGCTGAATCCGGACAAGTTGGCCCAGCGCGGCCTGACCACCGGCGATATCGTGCATGCGATCCAGGAACAGAACGTCGCGGTGGCCGCCGGTGCGCTCAATGCTCCGCCCGGCCCCGGCACGGCCGCGTTCCAGCTCAACATCAATACGCAGGGCCGCCTGATCAACGAGGAAGACTTCCTCAACATCATCGTGCGCACCGAAGGCAACGGCGCGGTGACTCACCTGCGTGACGTGGCCCGCGTGGAACTGGGCGCCGATCAGTACGCACTGCGCGCACTGCTCGACAACCAGCCGGCCGTGGCGATTCCGATCTTTGCCCGTCCGGGCTCGAACGCGATTCATATCTCCGACGAAGTGCGTGCCGAAATGGCACTCCTGCAGAAGGATTTCCCGCAGGGCGTGGATTACCAGATCGTCTACGACCCGACCGTGTTCGTGCGCGGCTCGATCGAAGCGGTGGTGCATACCTTGTTCGAAGCCATCGCCCTGGTGGTGCTGGTGGTGATCCTGTTCCTGCAGACCTGGCGTGCCTCGATCATCCCGTTGATTGCCGTGCCGGTGTCGTTGATCGGTACGTTCGCGGTGATGTACCTGGCTGGCTTCTCGCTCAATGCGTTGTCGCTGTTCGGCTTGGTGCTGGCCATCGGCATCGTGGTGGATGACGCCATCGTGGTGGTGGAAAACGTCGAGCGGCATATCGAACACGGTATGCAGCCGAAAGAAGCCACGCGACAGGCAATGAAGGAAGTGACCGGCCCGATCGTCGCGACCGCCTTGGTGCTGTGCGCCGTGTTCGTGCCGACCGCCTTCATCAGCGGCCTGACCGGCCAGTTCTATCGTCAGTTCGCGCTGACGATTGCCATCTCCACGGTGATCTCGGCGTTCAACTCGCTGACGTTGAGCCCGGCACTGTCGGCCATCCTGCTGCGCGGCCATGGTGCGCCCAAGGACAAGCTCACGCTGCTGATGGATCGCGGCCTGGGCTGGCTGTTCCGTCCGTTCAACCGCTTGTTCATCAGCGGTGCCAACCGTTACGTCGGCGGCGTCAAGCGCGTGCTTGGTGCCGGTACGATCACGGTGCTGATCTATCTGGGCCTGGTAGGCCTGGGCGGTGCCGGCTTTGCCCACGTGCCGACCGGTTTCGTGCCGCCGCAGGACAAGCAGTACCTCGTCGCGTTCGCGCAGCTGCCCGATGCCGCCTCGCTCGACCGCACCGAGGAAGTGATCCGCAAGATGAGCGAGATCGCACTCAAGCAGCCGGGTGTCGCCAATGCGGTGTCGTTCCCGGGCCTGTCGATCAACGGTTTCACCAACAGCACCAACTCGGGCATCGTGTTCACCCCGCTCAAGCCGTTCGAGGAGCGTCGTGATCCATCCGAATCGGCCGCTGCGATCGCTGCCGCGCTGAACCAGAAGTTCGCCGGTATCCAGGACGCGTACATCGCGATCTTCCCGCCGCCGCCGGTACAGGGCCTGGGAACCATCGGTGGTTTCCGCGTGCAGATCGAAGACCGTTCCGACGCCGGTTTCGAGGAGCTGTACAAGCAGACGCAGAACCTGATCGCACAGAGCCAGAAGACACCGACGCTTGCAGGGCTGTTCTCCAGCTATCAGGTGAGCGTGCCGCAGATCAACGCCAACATCGACCGCGAGAAAGCCAAGGCCGAAGGTGTGGATCTGGCTGACGTGTACCAGACGATGCAGGCGTACATGGGTTCGCTCTACGTCAACGACTTCAACCGCTTCGGCCGCACCTATCAGGTGAACGTTTCGGCCGACCAGAGCTTCCGTCATGAACCGGAAGACCTGTTGCAGCTGAAGACGCGCAACGCACGTGGCGATGCCATCCCGCTCGGCTCGTTCGTGAGCGTGGAGCAGACGGTCGGCCCGGATCGCGTGCAGCACTACAACGGCTATCCGACCGCGGAAATCAGCGGTGGCGCCGCACCGGGCTTCAGCTCCGGTCAGGCCCAGGATGCGATGGAAAAGCTGGCCCGCGACAACCTACCCAACGGCATGTCGTTCGAATGGACCGAGCTGACCTATCAGCAGATCCTTGCCGGCAATACCGCGGTGCTGGTGTTCCCCTTGTGCGTGTTGTTGGTGTTCCTGGTGCTGGCCTCGCTGTATGAAAGCCTGACCTTGCCGCTGGCGGTGATCCTGATCGTGCCGATGGTGCTGTTGTCCGCGATCTCCGGTGTGTGGCTGTCCGGTGGCGACAACAACATCTTCACCCAGATCGGTTTGATCGTGCTGGTGGGCCTGGCGTGCAAGAACGCGATCTTGATCGTCGAGTTTGCCCGCGAAGCGCAGCTCCTCGAAGGCCTGGATCGCAAGCAGGCCGTGCTCGAAGCCGCTCGTCTGCGACTGCGCCCGATCCTGATGACCTCGATCGCCTTCATCATGGGTGTGGTGCCGCTGGTGACCTCGCATGGTGCGGGTGCGGAGATGCGTCATGCGATGGGTGTGGCGGTGTTCGCCGGCATGCTGGGCGTGACCTTCTTCGGCCTGATCTTCACCCCGCTGTTCTATGTGCTGATCCGCGGCTGGACCGAAAAGATGGACGCGCGCAAGGCTGCGCACGCACAGCAACCGGCGCTGGAGGAACATTGAGATGAGCATGCATAACCACAAGAAAAGACCGGGCAACAAGCCCGGTCGCACCCTCGGCACGATGACCGCGATGTTCTCCGCACTCTTGCTGGCCGGTTGTGTCAGCGTCGGCCCGGACTATCACGCACCGCAGGAAAAGCCGGTCGCGCTGCAAGGCGTCGATACGCAACGACAGAGCGAGCAGAACTTCCAGGCCCGCTGGTGGGAGCAGTTCAACGACCCTACGTTGAATACGCTGATCCAGCGCGCCGCGAAGAATGCGCCGGACCTGAAGATCGCCCTTGCACGCTTGCGTGAGGCACGCGCCGAGCTTGGCGTCGCCAAGGCCGATCAGTGGCCGACGATCAATACCGGCGTCGACTACAGCAAGAGCGTCGCCCAGCAACCGGGCTTCACCACGCAACGCGTGCCGGTGCAGACCTATCAGGCCGGCTTCGACGCATCGTGGGAGCTGGATCTGTTCGGTGGTGTGCGTCGCTCGGTCGAGGCCGCCAAGGCACAGGCGCAAAGTGCCGACGCCTCGCTGCAGGATGCACAGGTCACGCTGTTCGCCGAAGTCGCGCGCTATTACTTCGACCTGCGTGGCACGCAGTTGCGTATCGATGTCGCCAAGCGCGATATCGAAAACCAGCAGCAATCGTTGACGTTGATCCGCGCTCGCCTCGATGTCGGCACCGGCTCGGAGCAGGACGTCGCCAGCGCCAATGCGCGACTGGCGCAGGTCGAAGCGGAACTGCCGTTGCTGGAGACGCAGGCCCGCGCTGATGAGTTCCGCCTCGCCGTGCTGCTTGGCGAACGCCCGGGTGAACTGGCCGTCGATCTTACGCCGGTCAATTTCAAGCCGATCGACGTGTCACTGCCGATCGGCCAAGCCGGCGATGTATTGTCGCGTCGCCCCGATGTACGCGTGGCCGAGCGTCAGTACGCCGCGGCCAATGCACGCATCGGTGTTGCCAAGGCCGACTGGTTTCCGCATATCACGCTCGGCGGTTTCTTCGGCTTTCTGTCCGGCCGCAGCAATGATTTCGGTAGCCCGTCGACCCGCGCATGGACGCTGGCCCCGAGCATCAGCTGGTCGGGCCTGAACGTGCAGCGGGTGAACTCGAACGTGAAAGCGAGCGAGGCACGCGCCGACGAAGCTCTAGCCAACTACCAGCGCACCGTGCTGCAGGCTGCCGAGGATGTCGACAACTCGCTGACCTCGTACAACCTGCAACGCGAGCGCGTGCAGAAGCTGATGGAGCAGGCACAGCAAAGCCGTCGCGCGGCCGAGCTGGCAAAGATCCGCTATACCGAAGGCGCCACCGACTTCCTTGAGTGGCTGGATGCCGAGCGCACCCAGCTCACTGCGGAAGACGCGTTGGCCGAAGGCGAGGCAGCAATCAACCTGCGTGCCGTGGCGATCTACAAGTCGCTCGGTGGCGGTTGGGAAGCCTGTGCTGACGAGAAGTGCTCCGAGGTGGCCTCTGCACCATGAACGCCACCGTGCACCGCCTGCCGCGCAAGGCCGCGCGCGGTAGTGTCGTATCCAATGAACCGCCGCCAAGCCAGCGCGTTGCGCTGGTGAGCGGCGGCAACCGCGGCCTTGGATTGGAAGTGGTAAGACAGCTGGCAGCACAGGGCATCACCGTGCTGCTCGGCTCGCGTTCGCTGGCGGCGGGCGAGAAAGTCGCCCGCCAGCTGCGCCATGAAGGCGGCGACGTCGTTGCGGTCAAGCTCGACGTCACCTCCGACCATGACGTGGCCAACCTGGCCAAACATATCGATACCAGCTACCACCGGCTGGATATCCTGGTGAACAACGCCGGCGCGTTTTTCGATATCGACAAGCGCGCCTCCAATGCCGACTTGTCCGTGGTGCGCAGTGCGCTGGACACCAACCTGCTCGGCGCATGGCGCGTGACCGAAGCCGTGCTGCCGTTGATGCAGCGGCATAACTACGGCCGCGTGGTGAATGTTTCCAGCAGTTGCGGCGCGATCGAGATGGAAGGCGAGAATTGTCCTGCGTATCGCATTTCCAAGACTGCGCTCAATGGCTATACCCGCATGCTTGCCGCCGAGCTCAAGGGCAGCGGCGTACTGGTCAATGCGGTATGTCCCGGCTGGGTGGCTACCGATATGGGTGGTAGCGGTGGCCGACCGGTTGCCGAAGGTGCGGAAGGTATTGTTTGGGCTGCGTGTCTATCGCCGCAGCAGGGCAATTTGAATGGGCGGTTTTTTCGGGACAAGCAACCGATTGCTTGGTGAACAAACCGTCACCTCTCCTAACATCGTCATTCCGGCGTAGGCCGGAATCTACCTCTCAGTCTGTCGCTTGTCAGGCAACCTTTCTTAAACGGAAACGCGGAGGAGTAGATTCCGGCCTGCGCCGGAATGACGGGTGAGAAGTGGCCGCGAAACGGGTCAGGCCAAGGCGGCCTCACCCACAAACGCACCACGCATGCCGACCTCAACCGTGCGCTTCGCGTCTGCCACTTTCTCGGCGCCAGGCGCATCCCCATCAATGGTGAAATACCCCATCTGCCGGTGCAGCGCATCGGCCTGATCCTGCATCGACTTGGCCGCAGCCGCCGCCTCTTCCACCAGCGCCGCGTTCTCCTGCGTCACCTGGTCGATCTGCGTGATGGCGATATTGACCTGATCGACACCCGCCGACTGCTCCTGACTGGCAGCGGCAATCTCGGCCACGATATCCGTCACCCGTTTCACACCGCCGACAATGGCCTGCAACGCCTCAGCCGATTGCGCCACTAGCATCTCGCCCACTTCGACGCGCTCGGTACTCTCGGCAATCAATCGTTTGATATCACGCGATGCCGCGCCACTCGATTGCGCCAGGCGCCGCACCTCGGTCGCCACGACACCAAATCCGCGGCCATGCTCACCCGCACGCGCTGCCTCGACCGCGGCATTGAGCGCCAGCAGATTGGTCTGGAAGGCGATCTCGTCGATCAGACCAACGATGTCGGCGATCTTGCGGCTGGACTCGCCGATATTCGCCATGGCCTGCATGACCTCTTCGGCCACTGCACCACCGCGCTCGGCCTGTTCGCGCGCGGCACGGGTCAGCTGGTCGGCTTGCAATGCATTTTCCGCATTCTGTTTAACCGTCGCAGTCATCTCTTCCATGGAAGCGGCAGTTTCTTCCAGGCTCGATGCCTGCTCCTGCGTGCGCTGCGACAGATCATCGTTACCTTGCGCGAGCTGCTGGGAATTCAATGTCACCATGCCGGCACCGCGCTGCACCTCGGCCACGATATCGGCCAGGCGACCGCGCATGCGATAGAGCGCGTCGAGCAGGCTGCCATCCGGGAACGCCAAGCCGGCTTCGGCACGCAAGTCACCGTCGGCAATACGCGTCGCGATCTTTACCGCATGCGAAGGCTCGCCGCCGATCGTCGCCTTGATGCTGCGCATCGACAGCCAGACCATCAGCACCACCACGAAGGCGATGCCGCCCGCGCGCAGCAGACTCTTGATCAACTGCGCATGGAAGGCCGCATCGATCTGATCGAAATAGGCACCCGTGGCGAAATGGATATCCCAGGGCTGATACCACTGTGAGTAGCTGATCTTCGCTTTCTGTTCCTTCGTCGTGGGGATCAACTGCACATAACGCGTCATCGCATGACCGTCTTTCAGGTCCGCGGTCATCATGGCGGCGTAGTGGTGAAAACCCTTGGCATCGGCATCGTCGCGAATGCTCTTGCCGATGTCGCTGCCGCGCAGCGGATGCATCAGCAGCTTCACGTCCGAATCGAAGGCGAATACATAGCCGGTGCCGCCGTCCCAGCGCATCGCCTGAATTTCGCGCAGCGCGGCCTTGCGTGCATCCGCATCGCTCATGTCGCCCTTGACGGCACGCTGGCGATAGTCGTCCGCGATCGCCACCGCGCTCTCGACCTGCTGATGCAGGCTGTCGCCAAGCGCCGCCATCTGTACGTCGCGACCCTCGATACCGGAAATAACGGTCAACCCGATCAATCCGGCCACTACGGTCAGCATCACCATCCACACACGCGTGTTGAGCGTGGTGCGGCCGAACCAGTTGAACATACCCATGGCTTCCCCCGTGACTTATAACGGCGACGCTTTCGACCTCTCATGTGGGCCCCGTGAGGGTCCGGATGGATCATTAGTGGTCGTCGCTTAGCGGGGTTAACGGCTCTGGATCGAAATTCTTTACGTGGCCATTTGGCCTATGGCAGGGCGTTTTCCCTGCCTAGACAATAATTTGTGCGGCAAGCAGAAACCTGCGAATCGCCTGTCTCCGCGTCAGCTGGCAAGCGTCAGCAGCACCTTGCCGATGGCCGCCCGGCTCTCGATAAAGGCATGAGCATCCTTGCCGTCGCGTATCGGAAAACGTGCAGCGATCTGCGGCTGCACGGTGCCCCGGCGCACCAGCTCGAACAGCGCGTTCGCACGCTCTCGCCGAATGGAGCCGCTGGTCAGCACGTTCCATAGATCGCCGCCGGTAAGCGTCAGCGAGCGATCCATCAACAGGCGCGGATCGACCGGATCGGGATCGCCCGCCGCCATGCCATAGAACACCACGGTACCGCCGATGCGGGTTGCCGTGAGGCTATCGCCCAAGGTGCGCCCAACCGAGTCGTACACCACGTCCGCACCGCGACCTTCGGTCAAGGTATGGACTGCCGGTACCAGCTCGGCATAGTCAATCGCCAGCACCGCACCGGCAGCCAGCACGGCCTCGCGCTTGACCGTGGACGAAGCGATACCCACGACTTTCGCGCCCATCGCCTTGAGCATCTGCGTCAGCAACAAACCCACGCCGCCGGCCGCCGCGTGAACTACCGCGACATCGCCCGCCTTGACGCTGTAGCTGTCGCGTACCAGATACTGCGCTGTCAGCCCCTGCAGCAAAACCGCAGCAGCCGTGTCGGCATCGATATCCGCCGGCAGGGGAATCAGCTTGTCGATATCGACCGCGACCAGCTCGGCATTGGCGTACGGCATATCCGCAAAACCCACGCGCGTGCCGACCGGGAACAAAGTGTCGCCTTCAGCCGCCTGCTCGATAACGCCGGCGCCTTCGTAACCGAGGATCCACGGCGCCTGGCCGCTCAAATGATAGTTGCCGTTGCGCCGGTACACGTCGGCAAAGTTCAGCCCCGCGCACTGCATGCGCACCAGCGCCTGGTGCGGCGCAGGCACCGGATCGGGCCGCTCGGCCCAATGCAGAACGTCGGGACCGCCGAAATGGTTGAAGATCAGTGCGTGCATGGGGAGACCTGGTGCCGTCGAGCAGGCTATTAGACCACCACGCACCCTGCCGTAGCCGTCAGAGACCCAGCAGCTTCATCAGTATCAAGACGCCTATCGTGGTGATCGCGGTCGACACGATGCTGATGATGGCGGCCTTCTTGAAGGTCGTCGCCAGGATCCACTGATAGATCAGTGTTGCCGCAATAAAGCTGACGATAAATTCGAGTGGCGACGCCAGATGCAGATGCTCAAGCGCCCCGGTCACCAGGGAGCAGAGAAAGATGGCGAAAACCACCGAGCCCAGCCCGGCCTTGTTGGCGCCCAGGAGGCGGGCCATATACATGACTGGCGCGATGATCAGCACCGCCAGCACAACGAGTATCAGCCAGAATTTCACGCCCCTGCTCCCTTGAACGATCCATCGCAAGATATTGTAATGTCGATGATTTCTATTATCTCGTCAACTCGGATGGGGCAAGGCATGTCTCCGCCGGTGAGACCGCGGGCGCGCACACTGAGCCCATGAACGAGCCTCCTCGCGCCCTCAAAGGCCGGGGCGCCGCCTCCAATCCGGAGGGGCGCTTCGAGTCGATCCGCCACCATGTCGAAGACGATGGTTGGCAACACGCCCTGCTGGACGAAACCCAGCCGCGTCCGCGCACCGAGGTGACTGAAGAGCGCGCGCGCAGCGTCATCAGCCACAACGACTCGCCCGACATCCATTTCAGCCAGGCATTGAATCCCTACCGCGGCTGCGAGCACGGCTGCATCTACTGCTATGCGCGCCCATCGCATAGCTATCTGAATCTCTCGCCCGGGCTCGATTTCGAAACCAAGCTACGCGCCAAGAGCAACCTGGCCGAGGTGCTACGGCTGGAGCTGGCCAAGCCCGGCTACAAGATCAGCGCAATCAATATCGGCAGCAATACCGATCCCTATCAACCGGTGGAGCGCCGCTGGCGGCTGACGCGCGCTGCGCTGGAGGTGCTGGCCGAATGCCATCACCCTTGCACCATCGTCACCAAGAACGCGCTGATCGAACGCGACATCGACATCCTCGCATCGATGGCACGCGAAAACCTAATCCACGTGCTTGTCTCGATCAACTCGCTGGACAATCACCTCGCCGCCAAACTGGAACCGCGCGCCAGCGCACCGCATCGGCGTATCAAGACGATTGCCGCCCTGACCGAGGCCGGTGTACCGACCGGCGTGCTGGTGGCGCCGATCATCCCCGCGCTTAACGACCGTGATATGGAAGCCGTGCTGGAACAAGCCGCGGCTGCCGGTGCTCGCCGCGCCGGCTTCACCACCGTGCGCCTGCCCTATGAACTGAAAGCCCTGTTCCGCGAATGGCTGGCCCTGCATTTCCCCCAGCGCGCCGAGCACGTCATGAGCCTGATCCAGCAGATGCATGGCGGCAAGGATTACAAAGCGGATTTCGCCACGCGCATGCGCGGTGAAGGCGTGTTTGCACAGATGATCAAGAAGCGCTTCGACGTCGCCTGCCGCAAGCACGGTTTCAACCAGGCCTATGAGTTGAAGCTTGATACATCCCGCTTTGTGCCGCCACGGGAGCCTTCGGCGCAGGGGCAGCTGTTTTAAATGAGATAGCGTTCTTCAGCCAGTCTGTTTCATCCCTGCAACAGGTCGCAACATAATCGCGCACGACAGACTCGCGAACTGCCTAAGCTGTTCTCTGCGTGGCGAATCGTCGACTATCTCCGTTCGCCCCCCGCTGCACGACACGATAACGCCGTGTTTGCTATGCCTGTCATTTTCTTGTGCCCCAATACTGGCGTGGCGGTCGTAGGGCCATGGGGCGCAATTCATCTTTCTCCACCACCACGCAAGCTTGAAGGAGCGAAACGATGAGCAGCATCACGACGAAAGACGGGACCAGGATCGCCTATAAGGATTGGGGCAAGGGGCAGCCGATTCTGTTCTCGCACGGCTGGCCGCTGGCCGGCGATGCATGGGATGCGCAGATGCTTTTCTTCGGCCAGCAAGGCTATCGGGTGATCGCCCATGATCGACGCGGGCATGGGGCGTCCGATCAACCTTGGGACGGCAACAACATGGACCAGTACGCCGACGATCTGGCCGAGCTGATCGAGAAGCTCGACCTGAAAGACCTGGTCATGATCGGCCACTCGACCGGCGGTGGCGAAGTGGCGCATTACATTGGGCGTCATGGCACCAGCCGTGTCGCGAAGGTCGTACTGGTAGGCGCCGTGCCTCCCCTGATGCTAAAGACCGACGCCAATCCGGAAGGCACGCCCCTGGAAGTGTTCGACGGCATCCGCAAAGGGACGGGAGGCGATCGCTCGCAGTTCTTCCGCGACCTGTCGATCCCGTTCTACGGATTCAACCGCGAGGGCGCCAAGATCAACGAAGGCCTGCGCGACACCTTCTGGCTGATGGGTATGCAGGGCGGCATCAAGGGCGAGTACGACTGCATCCATGAATTTTCAGAAGTCGATTACACCGACGACCTGAAGAAGATCGACAAGCCCACCCTGGTGATTCATGGCGACGACGACCAGATCGTGCCGATCGCCGCAGCGGGTGCCAAGACAGCGAAGATCGTCAAGGACGCAACCTTCAAGATCTACAAGGGCAGCCCGCATGGCCTGGCGCAGACGCAGGCCGATCAGTTCAACCAGGACGTGCTGGCCTTTATCAAAGGCTGATTGACTCGGTGCCGCTCGCTTTAGTGCGAGCGCCATTTTTCGCTCGTCATCCCGGCGCAGGCCGGGATCCATTCCTCAGGCCTCGCTCGTCAGACGACATATGGCAAGCATCCACGCTAAGGAGTAGATCCCGGCCTGCGCCGGGATGACGAATAGGAGGAGCTTCAGTTTTGATTAGCAAGAAACGCATGCGGCCGATGCTGTAGCGACCGCCAGCCGGTGCGCCCCAGATACACCATCACCAAACCCATCACCGCCCAGACAGCCGTAACGGCCAACGCGACATAGTCGATATTCGGATGCAGCGAGTCGTCCTTGGCGAGGACTGGCAACACGCAGCCCGCATTGAGCAGCACGATCATCATTAGCGTTCCCACCACAAACATCCAGGCCTGCGGCGGCCGCCCACCGATGACACGTAACAACACGGCCGGCAGCAAAGCCACGCTGCACAGCTGTGCGGCAGCGATGGATACGATAATGGCGGCGTCGACATGCAGATAAAGAGCGCCGGCAATCATCGCCACGGCAAGCCCGATCTGCCAACGCATCGGCAAACTCAACGAAGCCCGTAGAAACTCCCTTTTCACCTTCGCTGCGTCGCCAAGGCCCGGCATCAAGGCCAGCAGCGGCAGCTCGGTATTGGTCTTGCGCCAGCGTTGCGAGAAGCGAGCGATGGTAACGATGCTGATAAGCGCCGTGCCGTAGATCGCTAAGGACGCTCCGAGTGGCAGCGCAATGTGAGTTAGTGCTCCGGACAGGCTGACTTTGCTATCCAGGCCGATCATCAGAACGACTGCAGCCAGAATAATCAACAAGAAGGAGAACTGCGCGGCTGTCAACAACAGGCCTCGCCATGTCTTGGGCATATAGAAGCCGCCAAGGGCAACACGTATCGTTTGCAGCGGCGCATTCGGTCCCACCTTCCTGAGGTCCGCCTTGGCCAGCATCCACGCCGGTTGCTGGCTCAGGGTCTCCTTGCTGAAGGCAGTACCAAACGTCCCCCAGCTATTTTCGCCGATACGACGGAACTGCATCACCATCGGGCTGCGCATGCTTTGCTGAAGCATGCCATGCGTACGCATCAACTGGCGCCAGCGGTAGGCAATCAAGAGCGCGAGCACCAGAGTCAACGGCAGCGCCCAGCTCAGAAACTCCGGTTGCGACGGCCCAGGAATGTCGACGACGCGCCGTGCACCGATCATCAATGCAGGCAGCAAGCCCATCGGCGAGGCGAAATAACGCGGCAGCCACGCGAAGAGCAAGCCACCCAGCACGCATAAGGCCATCACAACGGCGATAGCCAAGGCGTGGCCGCCGAGCAAGCTCAGAGCTATCGCGGGCAGCGCGATGCAGAGCGCGGCATACAGAACGAGGCTAGCGACAATGTTTGTCGGCAATTGCGGTATGCGCAGATCGCGTGCATCCATCGCCATCAGCAGCATGTGCGAGACAAAGAATGCCCACACGTAAACCATGCCGAAGCCGATCGCCCCGATGGCATCGGTGATGGCCCCTTCCTTGTTCTTGTTGAAGATCAATATGCACGCGGCGGCAATGAGCAAGAGGACAAAGAAGCTGCACATCACCCAGCGCACCGGTGCTCTCGCTGAGCGCCACGGTGCTTTCAGTATCAGCGAGAAATTCATTCGGCGATCTCCACGAACAGATCTTCCAACCCCAACGGATCGATGCGTGCACCCGGCAGCTGACTCGCCTGCGGCCACTGACCTTCGCTGTCGCGCTCGACTACCAGGCTGATGCTGCCGTCCCCGTGCTGGCGATGGCTCAGCGCAACCTCCGGTGCCGCCGCACTCAAACGAGGCGGCAACCACAAGCGCATGAAGCGTTCTTTCGTATCGTCCACGGTGCTGCGCAAAATCAGCCGGCCTTGGTGCACAAAGGCAATGTCCGAAGCGACGCGCTCAAGATCGGACACGATGTGTGTGGAGAACAGCACGGTCGTACCGAACTCGCCAGCGCGCACGGCGACTTCACGCAACAGTTCGCGGCGCGCCACCGGGTCGAGCGCCGCGGCCGGCTCGTCCAGCACCAGCAGGTCGGGCTGCGACGCCAGCGCGCGAATCAACTCCACACGTTGCCGTTCGCCGGGCGAAAGCTTGGCCAGCAGGCGATTCTGCGGAATTTGCCAGCGCTGCATCAGCTGCTTGGCGAAGCCACGATCCCAACGCGGATAGAAGCGCCCGATGTAATCGAGCATCTGCTCGGCCGTCAACCAGGCCAATGCCTCCGGCTGCTGCGGCACATAGGACAGGCGCCCCTTAGTGGCATCGGACATGCGCAAGGCCGGTTCGCCAAAGACAAACGCCTTGCCCTCGCTCGGTTCGAGCAAACCGACCATGGCGCGGATCAGCGTGGACTTGCCTGCGCCATTGCGACCGATCAACCCCAGCACGCTACCGGGCTCGAGTGCGAGGTCGATCCCCGCCAACACCGGGCTACCCTCATAAGCATGGTGCAGGCCCTGAACGGATAACGGGGCAGCCATCGTGGTCTCGCGAAGTACGGCGTTCATGTCATTCCCCCAGCAGTTTGGACAACCGCCGCAGCACAGGCTCGGCAGGCAGTTCGAGTTCGGTGGTCTGTCGCGCCAGCGCCTGTAACTGCGGTTCGAGCAGCCCCAGGCGTTGCGCCTGGGTTTGCGTCGACCGATGCGCTTGCGCCACGACCATCCCCTTGCCGCGCAACCGTTCGAGCAGGCCTTCGCTTTCGGCCATGCCATAGGCACGCGACACCGTCATCGGATTGATCGCATGGAACCCCGCCACATCGCGCACCGACGGCAGCAGCTCGCCGGGCGCAATCTGGCCCCCAGCAATCAGCCGCCGAAGCTGCTCGACAATCTGCCGATAGATCGGCTCGGCCGAGGCGGGTTGAATCGTGAGTAGAGAGGCATCCATGTGTATTAATACAACAATACACTTGGGAAAAGTCAACCGGGACTTATGGCCTAGGGGCGCTTAGGCGTGTTCGCATAGTTAGTACCTCGTGCACAAACTATGGGAAAAACAGGAAGGGAGGGCCTCCCTCAATAGGATGATTTTATTGAAAAATCTCCGAGATCATCCATCTCCACATAGTTTGTGCCGCATGTTCGGCCATCAAGGATGATCGATGAAAATCAAGTCCGCACCATGCCCGCATGACTTCAATCTGCGATGGTCGAACAGGTGCCCTGTACTAGTCTCGAATCCTAGCGGGCCAACAGAAACTTACGGTCATACCAACGTGTTTGAGCTTTCGCCCTTAGTTTGGCCGGTTTGTGGGCGCGGGAGACTCCATTGAGGGTCAGCCCTGTGGCTTATGGTGTGCCAACGAACCAGAGAGTTGAATCCTTCTTATGCGCGATTGAGGCCTATATGCAGGGCAAGTAGACGTAAGTTCGATCGCCGGAGTTGGCGATGATCGCTCAGAAGTTCTCCGGCGTGCTTACCCCTATGGATAAAGACTCGCCGCTCTGGGGCCAGCCATAGGCGAAAGGAGCATCGATTTCGATATAGTCGTGCCTAGTGTCATGAGAGGCGAATCAATGTCCGTACAGCCTGAGGCGTTTATTGAACAAGCGGAGTACCTCGACCGTCAATCGTTTATCGATTGGGGCGCGGATCACCCCGACGAATCCGCAATTCTCAGGAAGCTTACGCAAGGCGGCGCAAAGCTGATCAGCGGGCCGCGCGGTTGCGGTAAGACAACGCTAATGCTCAAGGCATACAACAAACTGTTGAAAGATCAAGCAGTGCTGCCAGTGTATGTGAACTTCAAGCGTTCACTAGTGATCGAGCCACTGTATGCCGCGGGCGACAAGGGAACCTACGTCTTCAACCAGTGGATCTTGTTAAAGATGTACGAAGGGCTATATAGAACAATCGGCGAGCTTGGCGAGAGTATCTTTTTGTCAATTGACGCAGCTGACGCTGCGGAAAGAATCGCGGCCCTGGAGATGTCTAGGTTCGAGCTCATCCCTGGCTTGGATCTAAATATCAATCGACTTGAGCTTGATTTGCTTCGGGTCATTGACAAGTGCAACCGCGCGCGGTGCGTACTGTTGCTTGACGATGCGGCCCATGCGTTCTCGGCTGAGCAGCAACGAGACTTCTTTGACTTCTTCCGCCAAATCAAGAGTCGAGAAGTGTCTCCGAAGGCCGCCGTGTACCCAGGTGTAACCTCTTACTCTTCTTCCTTTCACGTTGGTCATGATGCCGAAGAGATCGATGTCTGGGTAAAGCCCGATCGTCCGGGCTACATCGAATTCATGCGAAGAGTGGTTGAAAGCCGCTTTCCTCCGTCGATCTATCCGGCCCTTTATGCAGACCGAGAGGTTCTCGACTTCCTTTGCTACTCGACCTTTGGCATCCCACGCGCGTTCCTAAACATCCTCCAGGCAGTCGTGGACTCTAGTGATGATGGCGATGAGACGTTTCGAGGGTTTAAGCGTAGAGCAGTTTTGCAGGAAGTGAAGCAGCACTACCAGAACACACTCAAGTTGTTTCGATCCCTGAAAGACAAAGTGCCGACGTATCGGAACTTTATAGAGCATGGCGAGGTTGTTCTTACCAACGCGATTGATCTCGTTAAGGAATATAACCGAAGTAAGTCCGTGGGAAAGCAAAGCGTCTCGATTGCAATCAACGCATCGGACATGACCCCTGAGCTTGTCCGACTGTTCAGTCTTTTTCAGTACGCTGGATTGTGTATATCAAAAGGCGTCGTTAGTCGAGGTGAGAAGGGGCGCTTCGAGATCTATGTTCTTCACTATAGCGCGCTGATCAGCGCTAATGCATTGCTTGGAAAAAAGGCGGTCAATCTCGGTGATTATGTGACGGCGTTTGCTTCAAGAGACGCGCACGAGTTCACGAGAGTCAGCCCTTCTACGTTAACCGGGGGGAAGAACGTAGCGACACTGTTTGAGCTCTCTCTGCCACCCTGCTCGGTATGCGGCGCGCCTCGGAACAATCGAGATGCTAGGTTCTGTGCAAATTGTGGTTCAAAGTTGACTCTATCGTCGACGTACACGCAGTTGATTTCGCAAGACATTGCAGCCCTTCCCTTGACGGAGGCCCGCGTGGCAAAGATCAAAGAGCAGTCGTCTATCAGACAAGTAAAGGACATCCTGCTGGACAAGGAGCATCGTGAACTGCGCGGCGTTGATCGCATTGGTCCTTACTGGGCAGGGCGAATTGTCCGATTGGCGGAAGAGTTCGTCGAATGACTTGGAAGAATTCGGTGTCGAGGGCGGGAAGCGCAGTTGTCATTGCCGACGTGAATGCATATGTGTCAAGCGCCGCGGGGGCAGCCAGTTCGCCCATGGATAGGTACTATGCCGCGACAGAAGGCATCCTCGTGAAGGTTGATCCGGCCTACTTCTTGGCGTACCCGAACGAGGTTTTGGCGTTGCTCTACGTGGGATTGATATCAGCGACAGAGAACTACTTCAGGGATACCTTGGGCTTCATACTCAGGGTTTGCCCAATCGCACGAACCAAGGCCGCAGAAGAAAAGGTTCAGCTTGGCTCGTTTCTTTGGGGTGGAGCAGACCTTCATAGCCGCACGGCCTTTGACTTCATTGCGTTCTCGTCGGCGAAGAACGTGTCCGAGACACTGGCAAAGTTCGTTGGACATCAGATCAAGAAGAACGGGGTGTGGAGCGCCATGCTTCCTGAGTACGACCGGCTTTGTGAGATTAGGCACGGCATTGTGCACTCAGGTCTGGTTCTTTCGGGAAAGAATGCGCTTCGCCTTGGTCTCGTTCGGAGCAAAAAATCTATGGTGGTAGCTCCGTCTTACGCCACGTTGCAGGAAGCGGGCGACATCTGCACAACACTTGTCCAGGCGGCCAACAATGAACTCTTCGAGGCGATGGTTGGACGGTGGGCTGTGGATTGGCGAAAGCTGCCAAGCTGGGACACAAAGAAAGCGCGGGCGATGCTGAAAGACGTTTTTCTTGGATTCAGATCAGATCGGGATACAAATAGAGGGGCAGTGTCGAACGCGCTGGACTTCGATTCGTTCGTTAAAGAAGTCAAGGTTGACTTCAACCTCTGAAAGACTTTGTGCAGTTTGCCCAATTGGTTTACCGCATCAGACAATGCATCGCGCAAGTTCTGTGCTTTTTCGGAGATGACCAAGTAATAACGGCACCCATCTCATCGCTGACCCGGGTAACATCTTCTTTTTGATGAAACAAAAAAAGTAGTCGGTTTAACTCTGGAGAAGAGTGTGATGCTGAATGATATGGAGGCGCTTGTCGACGGTTTGCCAGACGAAGAGAAAGGTGCTCACGGCCGGGATTTACTCCTCTATGCCAAGGCTGACTTGGAGGCGCTTCAACGAGCAATGGAGCTACACGTTGATTCAACCGGAAATCTTGAGAGCTTCCGCATTGTCCCAGTTCGTGCAGGATCGTACGTGCTTAAGGCAGTTACAGGTGACGGCAACGCCCTGGATGCGGTACATCTAGCTCATAGGATCTTTATGTCATGTACGGCATCATGTGACGAATTACCACTGGATCGAAGGCAGCGCTGCATAGATGTTTTGCGCTTAGCGCGCGTTGAAGCAATGCGTTCAATATTTAAGGACGCCTATTGGGCTGGTTCACTCATCCTGGCTGGGGCTGGACGTCGGAAGTATACGAACAAGGAGCGTACTGCAGCGAAGAGGATGATGCGCTCCGACCTCTATAGAGATGGTGATTCGTATTGTAGAGGGGACGCTACAGATCCGGTTCTTTCTATGGGGCCACATGCTCATACTTTCACCATGTGGATCGAGTACTCGAGTGTGTCGAGTGTGCCGGACTACCAACAGCGATGGCCGGGTAATGCCATCTCTCCGGCTGTTTCACCCCAAGAACTGACTGCTGGGTTGGGGCTAGTTTTGATAGATGCAGCATCGTCACGGCCGGCCTATGCCTTTCGCGCAATGGTCGTTGCTGCAGAACTTATGGCGTACTCCAGTGGTAGTCAAAGTTACCTGCAAGCAAAGGAAGAGCAGGCGTGGAATGCTAGGGAGCGAGCTACTAAAGCAGTCACCGTTCGACATGCGGCTGGCAATCATAAGCGTCAGCTCTTGATAAGGTCTTATAAGGAGAACTTAGCGAGCTATAAGAACAAAGACGATGCCGCCAATGAACTATCTCGCCAGTTCGGCGTCGCTTTTAGTACAGCTAGAGATTACCTTAAAGGTATATAAACCTGAGCTCTACACCGTAGAACCCGGGTTGTACGGCGCAAAGGGGCTTAACAGGCGGCTAAATATGGCCACAATTAGGCGTTACCTCATCCGAGGTCATGCGCTGCCATCCCGGTAGCGATGAGCTAGAGGCAACACTATGAATATGAAATTCAGTACCAGCGCTCAGCGCCAGCGCCTCTTAAATCGCCTTCAACAAGAACCCATCGATACAATCTCCGCACGCCGTGATCTAAACATTATGATGCCGGCAGCGCGTATCAGAGAGTTACGTGACGAAGGCCATTACATCAAAACATCACTTATTAGCTGCTGTGATGACCGTGGCCGCCGTCATCAGAAAATTGCCTTGTATTCGTTAGCTGAAGTTGAAGCCTCATAGCTATGTGAGCTCGGCCATCAAGATCCATTTCAACGCCAGCGCGATAGCATCAAATGTGCCATCGCTGCTGGTCCATTCATCAGCCAGTTTTTGTCGGTTACCCCATGCTTGAATCCTTTCCTTATCGAAGAAAGCTCTTGCATTTCGCGGACGCGCTTAAGGCTCGAAACACCCATCAGGCCTGGCGTGAAGACAGTCTGTCGAAAGCAGAAGAAATGCTCTTCGTTGGCTTTTTATTCGTCAGAAAACTCATTGAGTGTAAAAAAGTTACAGATTCATGTGCCCGCTCTAGCGCTAAGGTGCTTCGGGCCACAATCAGGCGTGCCCGAGAGGTCTCGGACTTCAAACGTGATGACCTATTTAAAGACTTGGATAGCGCGGTATGGGTCGACACAAAAGTTGATGTTCATCAGCTAGCAGACAAAGTCATCCACGCATGGTGGATCACTCCTATCCAGAACGAGGCAGGTGGCCTCGATGGCTTTATCTTCACAACCGATCGTCAGCGTAATACCGAGCTCTGGTGGTTAGAAGTCAATTCCGTCGTGGAAGTCTACGATCGCTTCGCAACACAGGTGATCACTGAAATCCGTGCAGCGAGAGACGAGTCAGGTAGGCTCACTTTTTGGCAAGCGAAGTAAACATTGCGTAATGCCCAACAAAAGCATATCTATCATCCTGGTTGAGAGTTCATATCGTTGGTACGGCGTTGCTCTGCAAGCACCGACTATGCGAACAAAGGTGCTCTAGTTATGTGAACACGCCAGCATGTATGCGTACTCGCATCGTTGGCATGTAGCGTACAAACCATGAGAAAAACCGGAGTAGATGAATTTTATTAAGCAGATGATTTTGCTGATAAAATTCCTCTATTTCACACTTTGCCATGGTTTGTCCCGTGCGTTTTGCTCATTTTAGGGCCAGCCTTAGCGGCCTCCGGCCTGATTTGTCCTCACGACCAGAACATCGAAGGCCTTGCCAATTTCTTCGTGCGTAAAGGCACAGTGCCCTTCCCCGACTGGGGGTAGCACCGTCACCTTCGAGGCGTTGCCGGCAGCCTTTGCGAGCCCGGGATAAACAGTATCGAAGCGCGACGGGACGGTCTGGTCGAAGGCATTTCTCTGCAGCACGACAGGTGCCGTGATTTTCCCCGTCAACGTTGCATTGCTCGCGAGATACGCCATGGCCGAGGGTACCCCTTTGTACCGATGCACCTTCTTATTGAAGGCACCATCATCTGCAAACTCGGTGTAGATGGTCTTCATCGTGTCGACAGGCATACCACCTGCACGCTGCACTATCTCGTGCAAGACCATGTAGTCGAGCATTAACGACCCCGGCAACGTTGCACTGGTTTCCTGCAATCGATCCTGCAGCCGGGCAGCGCTGGTGGGATTGGCTTTCAATGCTTCCTGGATGCGTTCTTGATCGACCATGGCCGGAGAGGCAGGATTCGCCAAATCGGGAAGTACGCCAGGGAAATACACATCAAAGGCGACCAGAGGCGTTACCACGCCACGCGCAACAATATCTGGCGCAGATACATTTACGCCGCACATCGACAGGGCACCGCTGTATTTGGAGCTATAGCGTTCCATGGTCGCCAGCGATTCCAGCCCACCCAACGAGAAGCCAACCACATAAGCATGGTGGGGCGCTCGGTTCTCCTTGATGAAGAACTGACGGAGCTTCTCACTGTTCTCCAAGGCGTCTCCCACGGCCCAACCCTGGGAGGCGAATGCGCTGGCAGCGACGGCATAACCACGGGAAAGGAAAACGGGAGCCTCTTCGGTTTGAGGCCATGGATTCTGACGCGGCACACCTTTGGGCTCGTAGCCGTGCATAAGCACGACCAGATCGCCGTTCCAGTTCTTGGGTATATCGATTCGGTAAGGGACGCCGTCGAGCGCACCGGCTGAAGTTCGAACAGCCAACTCGGACGCCGGGCCCGAGGCCATCGCGGTACTGAATGGATAACTGACACTGCACACCAGCAGTACGCCAAGAAGCCAACTTCCAAGTGCACGACGCATGCAGTTTCCCTTTGAATTGAGATTTCAGGCTAATTTCCGACGGTAAGACCGCTAGGTGATCAGCTCTCGTCAGCACCCTCCGATAGGGGGCGTTCTTCCAGCCAGGTGAGCAAGGCATCCAGCGCCGGACACAATGCCTGTCCCCACGCCGTCAGAGCATATTCGACCTTCGGCGGCACCTGGTGGTGGACGATACGATGGACGAGGCCGTCACTTTCCATGTGTCGAAGCTGCTGGGCCAGCATTTTTTGCGAGACCGATGGGATCGCTCGTTCCAGTTCTGAAAACCGCATGATTCGACCACCAAACAGGTGGAACATGATGACGAGCTTCCAACGCCCTTCAAGGAGCTTGAATGCCTGCTCCACGCCGTTGGCTGCAGTCTCCTGGGTGTAGTTTTTTTTCACCATGTTTTAGCCATGCTCCTTACCTTCAGGTAAGTCCCTTACCTTTTCGTGCGTTCTTGTGATGCCACCACCGTAATCCCATTCTGGGGAGCCATGCAATCGCTCGGGCCTGCACGACATGCCCCAGACCAAGAGGACCCAGATGATGCTCGACCTTCCTGCACCTATTGTTGCCTACTTCGCCGCAGACGGCGGAAATGATGCGGATGCTTTAGTTAAGAGCTTTCTCGAAGACGCCGTCGTTGTGGATGAGCGTCATACCTATAACGGCCGGGCCGAGATCAAGCAGTGGAAGGTGAATTCGTCGGCCAAGTACGAATACACCAGCGAGCCGATCGCAGTTGCGAGCATCGATGGCAAATTCCTTGTCACTAGCCGTCTGGTTGGCACGTTCAAAGGAAGCCCTATCGATCTGCGGTATTGCTTTGAATTGCAAGACGACAAGATTGCTTCGCTGGAGATCGGCTTATGAACTTTGATCTCGGCCTTGAAGGCAAACGTGTATTGGTGAGCGGAGGAACGAAAGGCGTCGGCGCGGCGGTCGTATCAACGCTGCTGGAAGCCGGCGCGAACGTTCTGACCTCGGCACGCTCAATCCTACCTCGATCCGCTACGGGGCCAATCTACGTCGCTGCAGACCTTACAACGGCAGAGGGGTGCCATGCCGTCATCAACGCGGTTCGCCAGGAACTGGGTGGCATCGACATCATTGTGAATGTCCTGGGTGGATCCAATGCACCCCCGGGAGGTTTTGCCGCCCTTGATGATGATCAATGGGTTGATGCACTCAATCGCAATCTTATGCCTTCTGTTCGTCTCGATCGCGCCTTACTCCCCCTCATGCTGGCGCAGGGGTCAGGCGTCATAGTTCATGTCACGTCGATCCAGCACACGCTGCCCCTTCCCGAGTCGACAACTGCCTACGCTGCGGCAAAGGCGGCGCTTTCGACTTACAGCAAAAGCCTCTCCAAGGAAGTCACTCCGAAAGGAGTTCGCGTGATACGCGTCTCGCCAGGATGGGTTGAGACAGAGGCGGCCGTACGTCTGGCTCAGCGCCTGGCCGACGAAGCCGGCACGGACTACGAGGGCGGAAAGCAAATCATCATGAAGAGTCTGGGAGGCATCCCACTCGGCCGACCCGCCAAACCGCAGGAGGTAGCGGACTTGATCGCCTTCCTGGTATCGCCTCGCGCCAGCGCCATCTCCGGGACGGAATACACCATCGACGGTGGGACGGTGCCAACAGCTTGAGATGAGTACTCGGCACGACATTCGATGGGTATCATTGGGTGCCGATAACGACATGGAAACTTGTGCTCATACCGGGGATTGTTGCGCGCTGAACCACAGTTTGGCCGGTACGGCCAAACTATGAATTCCCGAAGCAAGGTTGGCCAATGGACGTCTACCTTGCCGGTCAAAATCCGGGCTGCTCTAGTCCGGCAGGCTGACCACCGATGTGAAGCCGCCGAAGATCATGCGCTTGCCATCAAAAGGACAGTCAGCGGCGGCGGCCATGCGCGGGTCTTGCATGAATTTCGCCATGCCGGCATCGCGAGTGGCCTTGTCGGGCCATTCCACCCATGAGAACACCACGGATTCATCCTGCGTCGCCTGCACGGCGCGGCGGAAATCGGTGAGCTTACCGTCGGGCACGTCATCACCCCAGCACTCCACCACCCGAATGGCGCCAAACTCCACGAAAATGGCGTCAAAGGTACGGGCGTGCGCGATGAACTGTTCGCGGTTGGCGTTGGGTACGGGGATCACGAAACCATCGATGTAGGACATGGCAGTTTCCTCATGGAAGGGGCGGCCGAAGTAGCCGCCTTCATGCATACGACGAATGAGCGTGCGCGGGATCGACACAGGACTGCCCTTCGAGCAGTCGTCGCAAGCACAGCGATCCTCTATTGAGCACCACCGCCGATCTGACGAATGCCGTCACTGTTTGCCAACCGCATCTCCAGACCCCATCCCCAATGCTGCTGGCCACCGGCAAAGTTATCGTCGATAGCTACAACAATTTGATTCTTGCCCTTTTTTAGCGGCAGGTCGAATGATCCATTGGTAAGAGACAGGCGTCCGCCAGGCTCTTTGCTCGCGCTCTTGATGCCATAGAGATTCTTGCTTTGGAACGTCAGCTTACCGTTCACAAAGACCCAGACTTCTCTGGTCCATCCCATATCTACGTGCTTTATCTGGTCGTGGTCAGCGTCGATCGTGGTCTTCAACCAGATGCCGGTGATGGCCTGCCCTGTCTGCGCATCGCCAAACCATCGCGTCAAGTTGACCAGGCCACCCGGGTCGAGCGGGATGGACTTCCACGGCGCTGTCTGTTTTGGCATGGCCGAGTAAACGGGGTCGATGCCGGTGTTTTCCTGAAGCGTGCCATCCATGCGGCTGGGCATGACGAACGGCCTCGAAGCCAGCCAATGACGTACGTATCGGAGATCATCCTTCGCTGGGTCCCCAGGCGCCACCGCAGGCAAGCCATCGACGACATTGGGCGCGATGCTCAGGTGTGCATAGGATGCAGGCCCATGCAATCGGATCGCGCCATCGGGGAAGCCGCCGACCAGCGTTTCGACGGCCAGCGTCGGTGCGTGCGCGCCGTTGATGAAAACATTCATGCGTGCGCCAGAGAGGACCAGCTTTATGTGGTTCCAGCCGTCGAAATGAATGGGTGCATGCGTTTGATACTGTCCATACAAGTCCCATTCGAATACATGATGTGCCGTGGGCATGTACTGGATGCATTCCTCGGAGACAGCACAGTCTGCACTCGGCCGAAAATACAAGGCATCCGCTTCGTCATCATGTTGGCGAAAGGTGATGCCGGTGATTCGCTCGCCCACGAATTTCGTGTCGAATTCAATCGTTCCATTGCTGAAGCTGGTGTTCTTCAGCTCCGCATAACCCTTGTTGACGACGAGAATATCCTGCTCGGTTTGATCATGCTGGAACAATACATCGCCATTCGCTCGCCATTTTTCCGGCGCCATGGAGATATCGGTTTGTTCAGATGCAAGGATAGGCTGCGAAAGCCCGACGATGGCGAAAAAAAGCAACGAGCTTCGTAGCCAACCGGGCGCCTTTGCCCGGTTTGCGTACTTGGATAATGTAGACATGTGTTCTTCCAATCGTCTGGCGCGACGTGAGCGGCCACTGTATTGACCGTGTCTCGCTCGCTCTACTGAAATGATCCGAAGTGGATCAGCGACGTTTCAAAGCGGCGACCCACAAGGCCGAACGCCGCGTTAGGCGGTGGAAGGCATGGCGCCCCGGGCAGTCGCATTGAAGACCACCGATACGCGCGGATGCCACTTGCACCGATCAATGGCTAGTGGCCACTGTCTGCTTGCGCCAACTTATCCAGCCGACCAGAAGCGACAAAGCCGCCGCGACGAGTGGCGGCACAGCATGCCCGTAGTCGTGGTGGATGACGACGGTCGCGACGGCCGCAAGCATGACAGCACAGCCAAGCGCCGAACCTAAAAGACGACTCGGCGCCCGCAAAAGCAGCGCCGCCGCAGTGAGTTCCAGCGAACCGGTGACGAAATGGAACCAGCTTGGGTAGCCCCATTTCAGGTATTCCTCGTAGATGGATCCAGGCGCGAAGATGTTGCTGAGCGAACCCACGACGAAGAAAGCGGCAAGCGCGAAAGGTAAGACCCGGCGCCAGGAGAATTTAGACATGTGCCCAACCTTGGATGATGAGTTTGCCGCTAGCGGAAAGCGATTTTCGGAGTAGCTTTCGAAAGCCGCAGCGGCGTATAGGCGAACTTATTCCGCAACGGCCTTCTGGGCCGCCGCAAAGACATCACGTGCGGATGTCGTGCCTGGAACATGCTCTGTTCCGTCGACTCCAAGGCCCATCCAACCTGCGTTGACGGCATCGAACATGGCTTCGGCCGGCCCGGTCTGACCCTTCGGAATACCCAACTGCTCGAACGCCGCCGGCCAACCCGCTCGCGGAATGGCAAACGCTTTGACCTCGATCTTCAAGACGTCGCCCAGTTGCGCCGCCACGTCATCAGCGCTGACCATCGAACCGAGCTCGACAACCCGATGCCCCAACCATGCCGGTCCGGTCAGAAGCGCTGCGATCTCAACGCCGACGTCATGGGTTGCAACCATGGTCGATTTCCGGTCGGTCGGGTTGTAGTAGACGGGGAGCGTGCCACCCTGGGCAGCCTGCAGGCCGTAAAGGAAGTTCTCGAAAAAGCCGCCTGCACGCACATAAGCGATCGGCAATGTCAGGTCGCGAAATGCCTGCTCCAGAAGCGACAGCGCGGTGATCATCCCCAGCCCGCTGGTTCGGTTTGCCCCCATGGATGAGAGCGCAACCACCCGCGGCGGAGCTGCCCGGGTAAGCGCACCGACGTAATTTGCGATCACGGCCTTCGCTTCTTTGTAATCCGGCGAAGGCGCCCATTCGGATGGCAACATGACAAAAGCGCCTTCGACGCCTTTGAGCGCTATCTCGATGGCCGCCGAGTCGTTCCAGTCGCCTTCTACCAGCTGCACACCCTGGTCGGCCCACTTCGTCGCTTTTTCACGATGCCGGACGAGCGCACGTACCTCTTTGCCTTGCGCCAGCAGATGCTTGGCCGCTGCGCCGCCAACTTTTCCCGTGATTCCCATAACTAAAAACATGAGCGTTCTTCTTTATCAAGTTCGGTAGCCCACGGTACCCCGTGGGTTATTATTCGAATACGAGGCATATTCGGAACGGGCTGTGTAGATGAACTTAACAATCGCTCGAACCCATCTGGACGGGCTTGTGATGTTTCTGACCGTGGCGGAGCACCGAGGCTTCCGAGCTGCGGCACGGCAGCTCGGCATCACACCGTCCGCCGTCAGCCAGGCGATACGCAGCCTGGAAGAACGGGTTGGCGCGCCACTCTTCTCCCGTACGACACGAAGCGTCAGGCTGACCGAAGCGGGTGAACGCCTGCTCGCCCATGCGCGCCCCGCCATCGACATGCTCACGGCCGGTTTGGACGCTGCGAGTGGTTTGGGCGGTGAGATTACCGGCCGACTGCGCATCAACGTGCCCAGGCCCGTTTTGCCGTTGCTGGTGAATCGCTTGCTGCCCGACTTTCTCGACGCTCACCCAAACGTCGAACTCGACCTGGTGGGCGAGGATCGTCCGATCGACATCGTCGAAGAAGGTTTCGATGCGGGGATACGTCTCGGAAATTTCGTCCAGATCGATATGGTCGCGGTATGGCTGACGCCACCGGAGCGCTTCGTTGTCGTTGGCGCTCCTGCGTTATTTCAAAAGCACGGGCGACCGTCGTCTCCGTACGACCTGCAGGGCTTTCGTTGCATCCTGCTGCGTCAGTCCGTGCGAGCCCTCGATCATTGGCAATTTGTCGTCGATGGTGAGCGCATCACGGTGGGCGTCGAGGGACCTCTCGTGATCAATGACATCGAGGCCTGCATTCACTCAGCGCTGAGAGGCGTTGGGCTCTTCCAGATACCGCATTCGCTTGTGATGTCGTATCTCGAAAGTGGAGACCTGCAGGCCGTGCTCGAATCGTATTGTGTCGAGGTTCCCGGTCTTTCCCTTTACTATCCAAGCCGAAGTCAATCGCTGCCAAAACTTCGCGCCTTCGTCGATTTCGCCACCCAGCGAATGCGAAGAGCATTCAAGCCTGGCGACTACCTGCTGAGTCCCGTGAGCGGCCCGCTTCAGTAGCGATCGAAATTTGGCTGTCTAAATTGGACGTCTAATTCGCGACCAACGATTGTGCGCTTAACCACAGCGTGGCTGTTTTGGCCAACTTATGCTTAATTGTTACCCCTGATCTGGCCGCAGAGGGAATCATGTCCGTGGTTACCTTGGCTGTGTTTGAGCAGCACAGCTATCTCGTGTCGGTCATCACGCTCGTATCGGGTTGCATCGCAGCCTGGTGCAACGAAAGGTAGAGCTGGCTACTACCCATCTGAATGCAATCTACGAGCTTGAGCTTCCTTTTGGGATACGTGGCTTCGTCTGGATTGCTCCCTATCCCATCGATATCCAAACGGAGACTGCAGCGCCCATGTCGGATGAATCGAACATAGAGCAAGACAAGCAAAGCCACAGCACAGTGGAAGCGTCCAAAGAAACGAGCGATAACGTCAAGATCTCACGCCGGAATTTTCTCACCGGCACCGCCATCGCCGCGACCGGGTTGATGATCGTGCCCCGCCATGTCCTGGGCGGGCCCGGCCATACAGCGCCCAGCGATCGATTGAACATTGCCGGCATCGGCGTCGGCGGCATGGGCATGCACAACATCCGCGCCTTGGCCTGTGAGAACATCGTCGCCCTGTGCGATGTGGATTGGCGCTATGTGGACAAGTCCTTTCACGGAATGTTTGCCGACCTGGGACAAGCACAGGCACGCCTGGACAAGATTCAGGACGCTGCAAAGCGCCGGGAGCTGCAGGACGATATCGAGCGGACAACGCGGCTGTCCCACAAGTTTGATTCGATCAAGCGCTATACCGACTACCGCCAGATGCTCGAACAGCAAAAGGACATCGACGCGGTGGTCATTGCAACGCCGGACCACCTGCATGCGGTGATCGCCAGCGCGGCGATGAGCCATGGCAAGCACGTGTACGTGCAAAAGCCACTCACCTGGTCGATTGACGAAGCCCGCATGCTGGCCAGAAAGGCCAAGGACAACCCCAAGATCGTCACGCAGATGGGAAACCAGGGGCATTCGTCCGACGATGCGCGCTTGATCAACGAATACATCGCAGCAGGAGCGATCGGCCATGTGAGCGAGGTCCACGTCTGGACCAATCGGCCGCTTGCCTACTGGCCGCAAGGGATTCCACGTCCGCAAGCCAGGCCGCAGCCGGACGACGCGAACTGGAACGAAGGCGCAGTGATGGATCGGCTCGCCAATGCCATGGTCGGCAACTATCCGATGCCGCAAGGGCTGGCATGGGATCTCTTCCTGGGCCCCGGCCCCGTCGTCGACTACCACCCGGTGTATCACCCGTTCAATTGGCGCGGATGGGTGGATTGGGGTGTGGGTGCCATCGGCGACATGGGCGCGCACCTGATCGATTCTTCGTTCTGGTCGCTGGACCTGGGTTTTCCGACAGCCGTGGAGACCGTCTCGACACCCTTCAATCACGCGTCGTACCCCATGGCGACAATGACGTACTACGAGTTCCCGGCTCGCGGCAGCAGGCCGCCGGTGAAGCTCACCTGGTACGACGGCGCATTGCTGCCGCCCGGGCTGCAAGCGTTGGGAGCCGGGCAGCTGAGCAAGGACGGCGGCGTCCTCTACATCGGCGACAAGGGCAAGCTGATCCACGAGACATACGGCGCAAACCCGCGCCTGCTGCCGCAGTCGTTGCACGATTCAGTGGGCACACCTCCCCAGAAGTACGCACGCATCAAGACCTCGCACGAGATGAACTGGGTAGATGCCTGCAAGGGAAAGGCGGAAGCATCCTCGCCCTTCTCGTATGCCGCGCGGCTGACGGAGGTCATGCTGCTGGGCGTCGTATCCCTTCGCGCGGGCGGCCGGATCGAGTACGACGCGGAGAACATGCGCATCACCAATGTCCCGGCAGCCAACGAGTTTCTACGTCGTGAGTATCGTGAAGGTTGGTCCGTCTAGGGCAACGAGGTAGAGGGCAGCAGCACGAGCCCTCGTAGCACCACGATGCTACGAGGGCGGATTGGGGCCCTCACAGAGAGGGTCCTGGCCGCGGTGTTTACGAGGGCAAGAGCCCGGCCGCCTGATAATTCTTGATCAACCCATCAAACAACTTTATGTCGGAACGGCCGCGCGCCATCAGCTGCGCGCCTGCAACGGCGGCGAATATGGCATAAGCGCGCTTCTTGGAATCCCTGCTGCTCACGATTCCCGCGGCTACAAGCGTCTTGCTGAGCCATGCGACATTGATGTCGGTGAACGCTTCGACCTCTCTCTTGACCTGCTCAGGCAGATCGTCGAACTCCGCGGTCATGAAGCTGCACAGACAGATGCGATTGTCGCTCTCCAGCGACGCACGAAACGTTCCTGGAAAGCGCCGCAAGCGCTCCGCGGGATCCGACATTTTGGCTGACAGCATTTCCAAGTTTTTTGCCGCGCCTTCCCAGTAGCGCTTGGCCACGGCGGTGGCGAGATCGGCCTTGCTCGGGAAGTGATGGTAGAGGCTGGCGGCCTTGATGCCGACCTCTTCCGCCAGCGTGCGAAGGTTCAGTCCGCCGTAGCCATGCGCCTGCGCGATCTTTGTCGCGACGTCCAGGATTCTGTCCCTGGAATTTGTGCCTGTCTGACTATCCACGAATCTATCCTCATGAAACGAGTCGCCCCGGAAACTGCGGAGGTTCGTTGTATTGACGTGCGTACCGCAGGTCCGTTCAACCAGGGCTTGGGCTGTTCATTATCGACGCAAGCCACTCAGGCCGTACACAGCGACGGCATCGTCATGCCGCCTCCGATCCTCTCAGAGCCTTGGCCACCACCAAATCGGCCGCCCGCTAAAAGTGGTTGACGACGCCTATTATGCGGCCTACTCTCCGCCCTAACAAATGTTAGGTAGGCTAGCGACCAACCTTTGTTGCCCCCTATTCAGCACTTTGAGAGCCCTCTTCCATGAACTCCGAACTCATTTACCAGGACGCGACCAAGCTCGCCGAACTGATACGTACCAAGGAAGTTTCGCCTGTCGAGGTTATGCAGGCGCACCTCGACCGCATTGAAGCGGTCAACCCGAATATCAACGCTGTCGTCACCGTCGCTCAGGACGCATTGAAGGATGCCAAGGCGGCCGAAGCCGCCGTCCTGGCCGGCCATAAGTTGGGGCCGCTCCATGGCGTGCCCTTCTCGGCGAAGGATTCGTTCGATACAGCAGGCGTGCTGACCCAGTTGGGCTCGCCCATCTTCAAGGGCCGTGTCCCCGACACCGATGCCCCCACCATTGCACGCATGAAGAAGGCAGGCGGCATTCTTCTGGCCAAGACCAACCTTCCTGAATTCTCTTATTGGATCGAAAGCGACAATCTGCTTTCGGGCCGAACGCTCAATCCGTGGAACCTCGATCGCACCCCAGGCGGGTCAAGCGGCGGCGAGTCGGCGGCCATTGCAGCAGGCATGTCGCCGATCGGTCTTGCCACTGACGTCGCTATTTCTGTCCGTGGCCCGGCGGCCCTGACCGGTGTGCTCGGTCTCAAGGCAACGCACGGACGCATCCCGATGACCGGCATCTGGCCGCGCGTACCACGTCGCTTCTGGCATGCCGGCCCGATGGCCCGTTCGGTTCGCGATATCGCACTGGCCTATTCGCTCCTGGCCGGTCCCGATGGCGCCGACGGTTTCTCCATCTGCTCGCCTAGCTTGGATGCCGGCATTGGCGCTGTACCGAATAGACCGATCCGCGTCGGCTGGCTCGTCGAGCCGGGCTTTGGCCCGGTCGACAACGATGTCGCCGCAACCGTCAAGGCGGCGGCGGCGGCGCTCAAGAGCGCGGGTGTCATCGTCGAGGAAGTGCGCATCCCCGTGCTTGAGCAGATCAATGCGCTTGAGCTTCTTTGGAAGCTTCAGGCCATGGAGACCAAGCCTGCCTTCAGGAAGGCCACGGCCGGACACGAAGATCTGATCTACAAGCATGTGCAGGGCGTCTTCGACACTCCCGATACATCGATCGAAGATTTCGTTATCGCCGAGCAGCAGATCGAAACGATGCGCGATGGCTTCGCTCAATACTTCGCTCGCTATGATGCGCTGCTCTGTCCGGTAACGCCGGTGCCAGCGCACGCTCACGATGCCGCGGAGTTCGTCATCAACGGTCAGACGGTCTCTTCCCTGCACGTGATGGACGCGACCGCGCCTCTGAGCGTTACGGGCCTACCGGGCCTCTCGATGCGTTTTGGCACGAGCAAGGATGGTTTGCCGATCGGTGTGCAGCTGGTATCGCCATGGTTGGCGGAATCCACGATTCTGCATCTTGGTTCGCTGCTGGAAAGCCTAAGCCCGGTCCGGGATCTTCACCCCAGCCTGGCGAACATGGGCGTGATGCCTTAAGCGCGCTTCGGTATGCCGTCGGTGGCATGACCATCGGCGGCATCCGTTGTCAGAACAAGCGCCATCTTATAGATTCGAAACATGGGTCTTAAACGGATGGACAACATCGGCATCGTCGTCGATGACCTCGCGGCGGCGATCGATTTCTTTCGCGAGCTCGGCCTCGAGCTTGAAGGGCGGGCCATGATCGAAGGAGAGTGGGCCGGACGTGTCACCGGATTGGGCGATCAACGCGTCGAGATTGCCATGATGCGCACCCCCGATGGTCACAGCCGGCTCGAACTCTCCCGCTTTCTCACGCCGGCCACCGTCGCGGATCATCGGAACGCACCGGTGAATGCGCTGGGCTATCTGCGCGTCATGTTCACCGTGGACGACATCGACGAAACGCTCGATAAGCTCCGCAAGCGCGGTGCGCAGCTCGTGGGCGAAGTCGTGCGTTATCAAGACATATATCGGCTTTGCTACATTCGCGGGCCTGAGGGGCTTCTCATCGGACTCGCGCAGGAGCTTGGCTGAGCGCCAGCAGTGTGTTGCGTCGACCGGCTGAAGTCGCAATCCAAAGCGGACATGTTTGAACTCTAACGAGTCTCTTCGATGGGCACTCATTGGGAGAATGCGATGCAGACAGAATTGCGGTTACCCATGAGGTGGGTGTTCGCTTTCGCCGGATTGGGGCTGCTCAACGGGCAAGCGATGGCCGACGGAAAAGATTTCAACGCAGATTGCACAGATGGTGTCCGTTCAACCTATAGAGCTTTTCCAGAGTTGAATGATCCGCCTATGGCTCTGAACGTTGAGAATACCCATCGACCATCCCGCACGACTATCTCGAAGAAGAGCGGGAAAATCGTTGTGACGTGGATCGGTGCTGACTTCGAGATTGCGCAAGCGGGTGATGGTTGGAAACAAGCCACTTTATGGGATGACGCTAAACAGCTAGCGGTATCGGTAGAGAGGCCGGGACCTCACCCGTCGATAGCGACATATCGATTGGATATCTTCGGCGCCACAGGCGTATTGACGACAACCATCATGCGATTTGGCCAATCGATGCCTGACGTGGCGGCTGTGAGTGCGGAGAAGTGTGTGATCACCTACTAGGCGTCAAGACTGGAAGTATGCGCTTTCGACCCCAAGCGGACATGCACGTTCATTCATCAGATAGCCAGACCATCAAGGAGATGCGATGCGCAAGAAGCAGTTGGCATGGTGGCTGTGGGCCGCAGGAACCGGCGTGATTGTGCTTAGCTGGTTCGATGTAGTGACTCCGCAAGTTGGATGGGTCGGTTTCGCTGTCGCCATGTGTGGCAGCATTCTTAGTTGGGGCCTTCGACCGCCTCGGTCGCCGCGACCATCGGTCGACGCTAACAACGATCAGGCGCCAAAGATCTAATGACGACATCTGAAGACACAACCGTGATGTATCGGCCTGTTGGCCCCGTGGAACTTGAGTTGCTGCGCCGAGCGGACTTCAGACGCTGGCCGCCTCGGCTGCCAGAGCAACCGATTTTTTATCCAGTTACCAATGAAAGATATGCAGCGGAGATTGCGGAGAAATGGAATGTCCGCGACAGTGGCTACGGCGCGGTAACGAAATTTTGCGTGCGCACGTCATTCATGAGCAGGTATCAAATTCAGCGAGTGGGCGGCGCATATCACACGGAATGGTGGGTGCCGGCGGAAGAGCTGGAGGAACTGAATGACAATATCGTGGGGCAGATCGAGGTCGTACGAGAGTTTGGTATATAGCCTCTTATGATCCGTAACGTCCGTTATTGACCGGGAGCGAACCGTGTTGGAGGGATCTCATGGGCGGTCGATATGATCTGCAATAGCCGCGCTCGGATTGTGAGGCGATTCTTCACTCTTCTGTTTGTCGCGGCTTTCGTCGGCTGCTTGAGTAGCACGGCATCCGCACAGTCTTCATCGACGTCGTCGCCCGCATCGAATACGGTGACAACGCTGGCGCCGGTAGTGGTGACCGGCGTTCTGCCCGGCCCGGCGCTGTGGAAAGTGAGTAAGGGAAAGCATGTCATGTGGGTACTCGGCCTTACCTCGCCGCTGCCCCGGGATATGCAGTGGAAATCGGCGGACGTCGAAAACCGTATTGCGGCCTCGCAGGCGGTGTTGAAGTTGCCAAGCCTGGCAATCGGTGTGCGGACGAATTTCTATCGCAGCTCCATGATGCCGTCACCACAGGAGCTTGGAAAAAATCCCGACCAAAAGACCTTGCAGGACGTGCTTCCCCCCGAGCTTTACCGGCACTGGCTAGTGCTGAAAGCCAGATATCTCGGCGACAGTCTTCGCGTGGAGCGGATGCGGCCCATTCTGGCGGGTCGCGAACTTTATGAAGCCGCTCTCAAGCATTACGGGCTGGTTGATGAGTACGAACTGGAGAACATCGTCTACAAGGCCGCCGCCCACGATGGAGTCACAGCTTTCAATACGTCGTACCAGCTGTTGCTGAAAGACCCGCGCGAGACGATCCGCGCGCTGAACGACAAATCGATGGATGATCAACGCTGCCTGGGCCAGGTGCTGGATGCACTGGACCAGGACCTCGCCCAGGCGACGTCGCGCGCAAATGCGTGGGCGACCGGTGATATCGGCACGCTCCGTTCCATCTTGTCGCAAGTACAGCAGGACTCTTGCTTGTCGACGCTGGACATCTCGCCCTTCGCTGCGGCGCTTGGCATCAACGACATGGAAAGCCGCGTGAGGAAGAACTGGATCGACATTGCCGAGCACGCGCTCGACAGAAATCAGCAGACCTTCGCAGTGCTGCCGATGCACGAATTGCTTGCGCCAGATGGTTATCTGAGCGCACTACAATCCGATGGCTACAACGTGCAGATGCCTGATAACTAACGCAAGTCGAATTTGCCAACGTAATAGGTTACGAATCTCTCGACCTTGATGTCGTAGACCTTGGTCTGCGGGCTACCCGGGGATTTGCCGATGTTCCGCCGGTCCTGCCCGTCCAACCACCATTCCCGGCCACGCCCCGTGACCTCTGGCATATACGACGCCGGGCCGCTCGGCTCCACCATCGGGGCTTCATCCGTCCGGAACCCTCCCATGCGCCTCGCTCTTCGTCGTGCCTCGCTCGCCATCGCCATTGCGCTGATCACCGCCGCTCCTGCAGCCTTCGCGCAGGACCTCCCCGCTCCCGTCGACCAGCCCTACAAGGGCAACCTTGCAGTAACGGTGGATCTGACCGACCAGGCACGACATCTGCTGCACGTGCACGAGAGCATCCCGGTATCGCCGGGTCATGTGGTGCTGTACTACCCGAAGTGGATTCCGGGCGAGCATGGGCCGGATGGCCCGCTGTCGAATGTAGCCAGCCTGATCGTCACTGCCAACGGCAAGAAGATCCCCTGGCGCCGCGATCTCAAGGAGATGTTCGCGTTCCACGTAGACGTGCCCGATGGCGTGGACAAGCTCGACCTGAGCTTCGACTATCTCGATGCCGCCACGCCGCACTACATCCCGCTGGAATTCAACGAAGTGTCGTTCTACCCGGCCGGCTACTACAGCAGTCGCATCACGATCGAGCCGACGGTAAAGCTGCCCGCTGGCTGGAAGTTCGCGACCGCGCTGGAAACCGCATCGCAGTCCGGTGACACCGTCACCTTCAAGCCGGTGAGCTACGAGAACTTCGTGGATTCGCCGCTGATCGCCGGCCCGTACTTCAACCGCATCGATCTTGCGCCGGGCCAGTCCGTGCCCGTGCACCTGGATATCGTGGGCGAAGACGAGGACAGCGTGAAGATCACCGACAAGCAGATCGCCCCACAGCGCAACCTCGTGGTACAGGCGAACAAGCTGTTCGGCGCACACCACTACGGCCACTACGACTTCCTGCTCGTCGTCTCCGATCACACCGGCCACTTCGGTCTGGAGCATCACCAGTCGAGCGACGATCGCCTGTTCGCCAATTTCCTCACCGACCCGAAGGTGCATGCCGCTGCGGGCACGCTGCTGCCGCATGAATACATCCATTCGTGGAACGGCAAGTTCCGCCGCCCGGCCGACCTGTGGACACCGACGTTCGCCGAGCCGATGCAGGACGATCTGCTGTGGGTGTACGAGGGCCTCACCGATTACTGGGCTGGCGTGCTGACCGCGCGCTCAGGCATCTGGACCGCCGACCAGTGGCGCGATTCGCTGGCGTCGATTGCCGCAGACATGGGTGCGCGCACGGGCCGCCAATGGCGCTCGCTGCAGGACACCGCCGATGGCATTCCGCTTTCCTCGCGCGGCAGCAACGGGTGGGTGAACCTGCGCCGCAGCTCCGATTACTACCCTGAAGGCCAGATGCTGTGGCTGGATGTGGACACGAAGATCCGCGACCTCTCCGGCGGCAAGCACACGCTGGATGAATTCGCGAAGGCCTTCTATGGCATGGACAACGGCAGCTATGTGCCCAAGACCTATACGTTCGAAGACGTGGTGAAGACCCTCAACGACGTGCAGCCCTATGACTGGAAGACCTTCCTGCGCGAACGCCTGGACTACACCGGCGACACCATGCCCGAGAAGGGCATCGAAGGCGGCGGCTGGAAGCTCGCCTTTGACGACAAGCCCACCGAGTTCGCGACGACGGGTGAGAAGCTGCGCAAATCGATCAATCTGGCCTACTCGTTAGGCATCCAGGTCTCCGACAAGGGTGAAGTGCGCGACGCACAGTGGGAAGGCGCGGCGGCGAAAGCCGGTCTCGTGCCGGGCGTGACCATCGTGGCCGTGAACGGTAAGGAGTTCTCGCCGCAGGTACTGAAGGACGCGGTGACCGATGCGAAGAAAACCACCACGCCGATCGAGTTCCTTGTGAAGGACGTGGATGACTATAAGACCGTGAAGGTGGATTACCACGGTGGCTTGAAGTATCCGCATCTGGTGCGCGGCGAAGGCAAGGATCTGATCGGGGCTATCGCTACGCCGGCGAAATAATTCAGCCAAACTGGCAATGCTCGGATCTCACGGTTGCGGCCTGAAAGATGAGGTCGCACTATGTCCAACGTTGAGGTCCGAGCATCGCCGACTATGACACTTTCCTCCCCACAGTCCTCTCCGCGGATTCTCTGTTCGAGCGCCGGGAGACCTTGGAAAGCACTCGATGCTGCGCTATTGCATATCCCACGTGGCGTATCGAGGGTGCCTGGCCGCGAAATGCATACGCTTGGCATGCACTTTGGTCCGCCCGTCAACGCGGATTGTTCCGTTGACGGCACGCGGATGCGGCGGGTGCAGAAGCCGGGCGACATCGATTTCGTTCCTGCGGGAATGGATGGCTGCTGGGAAGATGACGCCGATTGCCAGATCCTGCGACTAAGCCTTCGCCCTTCACTTCTGGATGAGGTTGCGCAGGAGCTGGGGAAGGGCGCCGCAAACATCGAGCTCCTCCCGTGGCTTCAGCTTCGCGATACGCGCATCGAAGCCATCGGCTGGGCTATCAAGGCCGACCTCGAGGCAAACGCACCTTCCGACCCCCTTTACATCGATCTTCTGACAACTGCGCTGGCAGTCCGGCTGATCGAAGTCGCGACCGACCGTGGTCTGCGTGTCGAAGGCTCTCGCACGTTAAGAATGTCTACGCGGCAGCTGAAACGACTGGTCGAATTTATCGAAACGAATCTCGATCAGAAACTTCATCTCACCGATCTGGCGAAAGTCGCCGACGTGAGCGTCACCCGCCTCAAGGCGCTGTTTCGCAACAGCACCGGAACACCCGTGCATCAATACGTGATCCGGCGCCGCATCGAGTACGCACGCGCATTAATGACCACAACGACCATGCCCGCCAGCGAGATTGCCGTCGCTGCCGGTTTTGCTCACCAAAGCCACATGACGTCGACGATGCGCCGCATTCTCGGTCAGACGCCGGGCGAGATCATTCGGCCATCCCGCAAAACCTGACCGAAACTACAACGATTCGCCCGAATTTGCGCGATGCGTGTGGTCCGATTTCTTAGTCTTGCGTATCGCAATCGAGGAGTCGGATATGTTCGCCATTGTCGGAGCCGCCGGAAACGTCGGTTATGCAACAGCAAGGGCATTGCGTGAAGCAAATGTCCCGGTCAGGGCCATTGTGCGTGATGCTGCGAAGGTGGCACGGTTACGCGAAATCGGATGCGACATCGCCATAGCCGATCTGCGCGATGCCAAGGCGCTCGCCACCGCAATCGGCGATGTGGATGCTGTCCAGATCATTCTCCCTGCGGCACTGCAGGCGCAGGACATCAAGGGAGAGATGCACAGGGCGATAGAAAGCCTTGCAGGAGCGCTCGAACAGGCGACTCCCGGGAGGCTGCTGGCCATTTCCGACTACGGCGCTCATGTCGCTGACGACATCGGCATGCCCACCGTGTTCCATGCATTCGAGGAGCGGCTTGGCCGTATCAATGGGCACAAGCTGATCCTGCGATCGGCGGAGCATATGCACAATTGGGGACGCGCCATTCCGGTCGCGATGGCCTCGGGCATCCTGCCAAGCTTTCACGACCCGCTGGACAAGGTATTCCCCACGATCGCGGCACCCGACCTTGGCCTGATCGCCGCAGGTCTCCTGATGCGGCCCGCCAGCGAGAGAAACCTGGAGATTGTGCATGCTGAAGGGCCACGCCGGTACAGCGCCCAAGACGTGGCGGCCGCACTGAGCGAACTGGTGGGTCGGACCATCACCGCCCAGGCCGTGCCTCGTTCGCAATGGAAGGAAGCCTTTGAGAGGGGCGTAAGCGCAAGCACTGCCGATCTTCTGATCAGAACCAACGATGCTCAGAACAAGGGGGGCTTGGTCGATGTCGAATCAGATGCCAGCGAGGTTTGCTACGGAACCACCGCGTTGATTGACGCGCTGCGACCGCTCCTTCCACGGCAATGAGGTCCGTCCAGAGACTTCCGTAACCTGCTCTCGTCGCTATCCCGGCCTGTGCTGGGATGGCCACTTGAAAGAGGTTCTTTAACAGATATCCGGCCACCAGGAATACAGATAACCCACTAGCCGAATTCAACGATCAAGCGGCGACAGCCGCTCCAGGAAATCCATCTCCAACTCACCCTCATACGTTTCAGCACCGACTGCCAGCGCTTCCTTCACGCGCGCTTGCGATACCTCGCTGGCGACACTCAAATCGGATTCGTGCGCTTCGACCAAAAGTCCCTCCGCCAAGGAGCCAAATGCCTCGAATCACTTGGGGCTCGGCACGCTGGGGTATCACATTCGGACTAGCAACGGCTCGCGCAACGCCGATTAAGGCCTTCAGCAGTTTGAACCTGAATAGCGTGTAGAAAGCACGCTTTGGCTTGGACGCAAGCAGGAATCAGTACTTACCGTCTCTCTTTTCCCAAAAGGATTCCCTATGTCGAAGATCGCTATATGGATCGGTAGCTGGGGACCGGCGCTAAACTGATGCCGTACGGGGCAAGGGGACGCGGCAATGTGGAAGCGGATAGTCGGCTACGGGGCGCTGCTGGCGGTGGGGACGCTCGCCCTGCAGTGGCTCGACTACCAGCGTCTGGCGCGGATGCATTCGGGCGACATCTACCTGTTCCTGGTCGCCGCTGCCTTCCTGGTGCTGGGTATCGTCCTGGGGGTACGGGTCTTTGCTGCTCCAGGGGCGCTCACCTTCGACGGCAACCCGAAGGCGCAGGCAGCGCTGGGCCTGAGCGAGCGTGAGCTGGAGGTACTGCACGAACTGGCGGCTGGCCATTCCAACAAGGAGATCGCGGTACGCCTTCACGTTTCGCCGAACACGGTCAAGACGCATGTGGCGCGGCTGTTCGAGAAGCTGGGCGCGAAGCGGCGCACCGAGGCGGTTCGCCGGGCGCGCGAGCTTGGGATCGTGCCCTGACCCAGGTTATTTGGGGTGAACAGGCCAAAATCATCCTTTCGGGCGATTGCCGGACACCGCCGGATCGCGCGCAATGGCGGCTCCATCCACCACTGGGGAGTAGCACCGTGTTACGCACCATTCTGAAATATGGCGTGATCGCCGGCCTGATCGTCGGCGGATTCGAGCTCGTCACCTTTGTCCTGTTCTCCGGGATGCCGCCGCTGAAATACGGCATGGTGATTGGCTATACGACGATGCTTATCGCACTGAGCGCGGTTTTCGTCGGGATCAAACGGCACCGGGACGTGGACCGGGGCGGGGTCATCGGTTTCTGGCAGGGACTCGGGGTCGGGCTGGGCATCAGCTTCATCGCCGGCATTTTCTATGTGGCCGCATGGGAAGCCGTGCAGGCGATGACGCATATGGATTTTGCCACCTCCTATGCGCAGGCGATCATTGCGGCCGAGAAGGCCAAGGGCGCAAGTGCCGAGAAGCTGGCGAAGCTGACTACCGACATGGAGACGTTCAAGGTCCAGTACGCGAACCCGATGTTCCGCCTGTCGATGACGTTCGTGGAGATCTTTCCGGTCGGGGTGCTGGTGTCGCTGGTCTCGGCGGGGCTGCTACGCAACAGCCGGTTTTTGCCCGCACGGCGGGGTTGAAGCTTTTATGTTCGCGGACAAGTCGGGTGGTACGTCAGGCGGGCTGCCGAGCTTCGGGCTTTTTGACTGCCCCTGGCACAAGTCGTCGATACTCAACATGGTACTTATCCGTGTGTAAGCTTCCAGGGCAAACCAGCTAAACGTTACCCACACCGGAGTCGACGCATGCCCATCCCTGCCACCGTAGGTGCCTTCGCCATCGTTCCCAGCAACGATCTGCCGGCCGCTATTCCGTTTTGGGAGCGCCTAGGCTTTGTCCGCACGGGCGGCGACGATAACTACATCATCATGACCGGCTGGGACTGCGAGGTGCACCTTACCCAGGCAGGAACCGGCCCCTGGGCCGTTCCGGAGAAGCACAACCCGTTCGGTGTTTTCATCCGCACGCCAGACGTGGATGCTATCGCCGCGCGCGTGGACGATTTGATCATCCGCCCGGGAGGCGTGCTGCGACACCGCGAGTGGGGTCTGTATGAGGTCGGGATCTGTGGGCCGGACGGGCTTCTTGTACGTATCGGTTGGCCGTCCCGTCTCATGCAAGGCGGCGAAACCAAAACATCAAGCTGACGAACCAAGCAGACTTTGCATCCCGAACAACAGTGAACCCGTGGATATGGCAATACCCACTGGAGCCGCCCAATAGGTTGGTTGGAGCTACACTCGCCGAATGGATTATCAGCTCATCATCAAGTTCTGGCGCAAATCTCTGGCCGATGAAGCCTTTCTCACGGTGATTGAAGGCAAGTTGAAGGAGGCATTGGGCGACGCCGTCGAACTGGAGGGCTACGATGTCAGTTCAAAAGAGATCAATCTTTTCATGCTCGCATCTGACCCACGACATTCCTTTCGGCGCGCAAAAGACGTTGTGGAAGGATTGGGCGTTCTGAACGGCATGTCGGCCGCCTTCCGCGTGGCAGGCGGCGCCCAATTCACATCCCTCTGGCCGCCACGTGCCACTCGCAAGTTCAAGCTGCCTTAGTGCTAGTGGAAGCCTGATAGTTTGTTGTGTTGATGGAAACCCTCAAAGTGGTCGTGTATTGCGGGGCAAAATAGATGCCTAAATCGGTTACTCGGCAACAGCGCCGGTTGGCGGAGAGACGCAACGAAAAGCAGAAAGCGTCGTCGGAGAGTGCACACGCAATCACGGCCCGTAGAGTTGCCGCGCAAGATGCCTGGCGCAATAGGCACACTACACCTCGCAGTCCCTGGCAAAAATTCACACTAGCCTGCGAAGTCTTGTTTTATTTTTTTGGTGGTCGGCTTGTAAGGTTGTTATATACGCCAAGCTGGTCTTCGAAACGGAACCAGCCCCCAAATACTGAGCGATGAGCGCGCATTTTCAAGTCGAAGCGAACACTTGTCGATCCTGGACTCGAGGACGGAAGCCGGCCTTTGATTAACAACCAGACTGCCCGCTTCACGAGCGGGCAGTCCCAAGCAGAAGTGCTATCGGGTGATCAGCCATCTCATCACCCCGCCACGCGCAGGTCTCACGGCTGCGCGCCAGCACGTATCGTCGCCTCATTGATCGCACGCACCTTGGCTTCGTCCACCTTTTCGATCTTGCGGTCGTAGGTGAACAGGCCGTTGTGCTCGCCCTCGACATCGGTGATCTGGGTGTAGACGCTGCCGGACATACCCTTGGCCACGCCTTTGTCGCGCAACACGGCGGTGTTGGCGACGTAGCCTGCGTTCAAGGCGTCGCGATCCTTCACCGCCCCATAGGGATTGATCGGCGTGTTGGGCCAGACATGGTCGGGAACGCCCAGGGTCAGGCCGCCGTGTTCGCCGTCGATGGCGGCACGCTGTGCATCCGGACTGGGTAGACCGGGACCCTGGTACTCATGCACATCGTAGACATCGCCGGCATGCGGATCGCCCTTGGTGTCGCAGCAGTTGGCGCCGCTGCGTGCATCGACCAGACGCGAGGGGTCGAGTTGCTTGATCTGTGTGGCCAATTCGGCAGCAGCGGGAATGCTCCATTGGCCCCAACCTTCGTTGAACGGAATCCAGCCGATGATCGAGGTTTCGCCCTTGAGCTGATCGACGATGGCCGAGACGTCGGCGCGAAAGGTCGCCTTGTCGGCATCACTGAGCTTGTCGTTGCTTCCCGTAGGCAACGCCGGCATGTCCTGCCATACCATCAGGCCGATACGGTCGGCCCAGTAATACCAACGCGCCGGTTCCACCTTGATATGTTTGCGAATGGTGTTGAAGCCGAGGTCTTTAGTCTTCTGTATATCGAACTTGAGTGCCGCATCGGTGGGCGCGGTGTAGATACCGTCCGGCCAATACCCCTGGTCCAGCGTGGCCAGCAGGAAGGTCGGTTTGCCGTTCAACACGATGCGGTTGCGCCCACCTACCTTCGCGATGGCAATGCTGCGCATGCCAGCATAGCTGGTGACTTCGTCGCGTTGATCACCTTGCGTGAGCGTGGTCTTGAAGGCGTACAGGAAAGGGTCCTGAGGGCTCCATAGATGCGAATGCGCGATAGCCAGGTGTAACGGTTGCCCGGCTGAACCACTTGCCTCGCCCACCACCTTGCCATCCGCATAGGCGGTAACGTGCAGCTTGGCTGCACCATGCTGGCCGTCCACTTTCGACGTGACGGTGAAGGCATCCAGACTGCGAACCGGTGTGAAGTTCAGTTGCGCCAGGCTGGTGGCCGGCACCGGCTCCAGCCACACTGACTGCCAGATGCCCGAAGCCGCGGTGTAGAAGATGCCGTCAGGTTTCAGTCGTTGCTTGCCGACCATCACGTTGACGCCGTCCACCGGTGCATGCACGGCAACGATGATCTCCTGCGGGCCCTGTGCGCGAAGTGCCGGCGTGATGTCCGCACTGAAGGACGTATAGCCGCCCTTATGCTGCGCTACCTGCTTGCCGTTGACGTAGACCGTGGCGTCCTGCCCCACCGCGCCGAAGTTCAGTCGTACATGTTGCCCGTGCGCGGTGAAGTCAGCCGGGATATCTGCCACCCGCCGATAGAACATGAATTCCGAATGCTTTTGTACGCCCGAAAGCACTGACTCGATCGGATAGGGCACCAATACCTGATCCTTCAGCGTCTGGCCAAACGGCGGTGTGCCCTGCCCCTCGCTCGATGCGTATTGCCACAGCCCGTTGAGATTCATCCATTGCGGATGCTCAAGCGAGGGGCGCGCCAGCTGCGGACGGGGGTACTCGGGTAACGCGTTGCTGGGCGACACCTCAGCCGTCCACGGTGTCGCCAGTGGCGCCGCTTTGCCATTCCAGACAGTCGCTTGATTCGACGCGGCCATGGCCGTCGAAGCAATACTTGTGGCCATGGCCAAGCCCATCCACACACTCGCGTGCCGTATTCCGATCTTGATTGCATTCATGGCTGTTTCTCCGACATGGATCGCGGCGCATCCTGCGGATCAGCGCCCCATGCGTTGTTTGGCTCGGGCCCCATCGTGAGCACCAAGGTGGCACCCTTCGCGATGTCGGCGTGGCTGAACCACGGTTTGTTCCATGGCTTGCCGTTGAGCGTGGCGGACTGGATATACATGTTCTGGGCCGAGTTGTTACGCGCGACGATCTCGAAGATCTTGCCGTTACCCATATGCAAGCGGACGCGATCGAAGATCGGGCTGCCAAGAATGTAATCAGGGCTGGCAGGATCGACGGGATAGAAACCCATCGCGCTCAGCACATACCAGGACGAGGTCGAACCCTGATCGTCCATGCCGGGGAAGCCGTAACCGGTCGCATCGCTGCCGTACATGTCGTCGAGAATGCGGCGGGTCAGCGCCTGTGTCTTCCAGGGCTGTCCGCTCCATGCATAAAGGTAGGCCGCTTGCTGGTCCGGCTGGTTGCCTTGCACGTATTGCCCAATCAGGCCGGTGCAATCGCGGCAGACGCCCTTAGCCTGGTAGGGCGTGGAGAAGAAGGCATCGAGCTTGGCGTTGAACGCATCGCGCCCGCCGAGCAATCCCATCAAGCCCTGCACGTCGTGCGGCACCAGCCAGAGCGTGGACCAGCCCGAGGCTTCTTTCATCATGAAGTTGTAGTAGGGCTCGCCTGGATCGAAGGGTGAAATCCATTTGCCATCGTCGGTGCGGCCACGCATGAAGCCTGTCGATGGGTCGAACACGTTGCGATAGTTCGCGGCGCGACGCAGAAACATCGCGGCGTCTTCGGTCTTGCCAAGCCGACGAGCGACATCGGCGAGCGCGTGATCGTCCCATGCGTATTCGAGCGTGGTGGCAGCGCCTGCCTTACCCCCCGCGTACGGCGGACTGGGATTTCCCGGTGGAATGATGTCGGCGATCCAACCGTTCTTCATGTATTCGGCGAGATAGCCGCGTGGCCCGTTGGGATCGGTCGCGTTCTTGCGCAGGTACTCATAGACAGCGGCGTAATCGAAAGAAATGCCACGCTGCCACGCGCCGTCGTAAAGAAAGACAGCATGGTCGCCGTGGAACGAGGTATTCATGTAGCCGGTTGCGCGCGCACGATCCAGCTCGGACCGCATGATGTCCTGCACGACCTTCGGCTCCAGCAACATCAGCAGCGTGATCTGGTTGCGTCCGGTATCCCAGAAAGGCACGGGGCCATAGCGATCGTAGCTGGCGATTTGAACCTTGCCATCGGTACCGGTGAAGCGATCGCCTTTGCGCGCAATCAATCGTGGGCTGGCAAAAGCGTGATACAGCGTCGAGTAGAACAGCGTGCGCTGCTTGGGCGTGCCTCCTTCGACTTCGACACGATCGAACAGCTTCGCCCATGCCGTTCGCGCCTGATCGTGCGTGCGCTCAAAGTTCCAATCAGAACCCGCGGCGCGCAGTCGTTGCTCGGCTTCTTCGGCACTGTGGCCGTGAGCGATCCGTACCAGCACCTGCTCGCCCGCCTGCGTGTCGAAAGTGACATAGGCTCCCGCGTAGTTGCCCGATACCGTGCGCCGATCGGCCTGGACGTCCTCATTACCGAGCCCTCGATTGCGCTCGTCCTGTTCGGCATGGAAGGTGCCGAAGCTGGCGAACGGTCGCGAGAACTCGGCAACGAACCATGGGCCGTCCGTGTCGTACTCCTTGCGCCCGCCCATGGTGGCAACACCGCGAATGGTGCGATCGCCGACCACTTCCACGTTACCGCCCGCGCGACGCAGGTTGACGACAACGTTCGAGCGATGGCTTGCCGGAAAGGTGAAGCGCATCAGGCTGGTCCACTGCGTCACGGTCAGTTCGACGCGGGTGTGGAACGTGGCCAGATCGACCGCGTAATAGCCGGGCGACGCTTTCTCGCTTGCCTTGTCGTAGTACGACTGCGCATAGTCCGGCGGCATGGTCCAGTCGCCTACGACCGGCATGATCATCGGCGCGGCGCGTGCACCATAGGTCGAGCCGCCGCCGGTGAATCCGATCATGGTCGGTCGGGCATAGCCGTACGCTACGGCCACGCCCGTGGGATAGCTGAGGTCGGCATTGATGTTGACCGGTGCCGCCTCGGTCGCGCTTTGCGGCAGGCTCGCGCCCGGCGATGTCATGCCCGAATACAACGGCTCGCCCGGTGGCGGTGCGTTGCCGATCAGCTTTTGTTGGTCCAACGGTGCTGTACCGACCAGTGGATTGGCTTCATCGACCGACTGTGTGGCGGATCGCGGTGCATTGCCGTTCTGGGCGGCGCTTGCGCCGATGCTTCCCAGCGCGGCAATCGCCAGCACGATGGACAGCGCCGCGCGCCGGCTGAGGATCGATGAAGCACGATGGCCGACGTGTGCAAAAGATAAGTTCATGGCGTTCTCTGTGCGGAAACAAGCGTGCCTTCGCTACCCTGCGGCAGCAAAGGCAAAGAGCCCGATCGTGGGGTCAGGCGTCTGGCCCGACCCCACGCTTCCTCGTTCAATCGCCCTCTCCGAACTTGTACGTGACACCCACGTAGTACTGGCGCCCGGCGTATTCGAGTTGATACAGGCGTGCCGTCGTATCGCCACCCAGATACTCGCGCGGCGTGGACTTCGTCACGTTGATGACCGACGCGGTCAACATCAGGTGCTTGTTGAACTCGTAATCACCGTTCAAGTCGAGCTGGTGGTAGGGCTGCGTATAGATCGGAAGACCCGACGACAGTCCTTGCATGGTCCGACCCGTCCAGTTGCTGGTCGCGCGCAGCAGGAGACCATTCTTTTCATAGAACAACGAAAGGTTCGCCGCGAACTTGGCGCTGCCGATCAGCTCCGATTTGCCGACCGCCGTATCCCCCAGCGTGACCGGCGTTTCGCTGGTCTTGTTGAGCGTGTAGTTGGCGATGTAGCCAAAGCCCATCTGGAAGGTGTGCTGCGTGTAGATTTCTACGCCCTTGGATGTGCCGGAGCGGCCGTTGGCGTTGGTGCTGTACTGCATGAAGTTCTGCTGCGTGCCGCCGACGTCGACATTGATGTTGTCGACGGTGACCGGAACGACGAAGTTCTTCACCTTCTTCTGGAACACATCCACGCCGACGACCGATTCGGGTGCGTAGTACCACTCGCCCGCCAGGTCGAACTGGGTGGCGGTGAAAGGCTTCAGGTCCGCGTTGGCGCCGCTGCCGTACCAGCCTGGCAGGGGTGCGCCGAACTGCTTGCGGTCGTTGTAGTAGTCCTGCGTGTTGTTGGTGAGGCTGCCCAACTGGGCCAGGTCGGTGTAGTTGGCGCGGGCCATCGCCTGCGACCCGGCCGCGCGTATCACGAAGTTGTTCGGGAGCGTCCAGGCAACGTTGAAGCTCGGCAGGAGCTTGTTGTAACGCTTGCTGGTGGAGGCATTGGTGAATGTCTGGATCACCGATTGCTCGCGCGGCAGGTATTGGAAGTCACCCGGTGCGCAGGGGCCGCCAGCGATGTTCTTGCCGGTGGTCGGACAGATCAGGATGTTGCCGCCCGCATCATGGTAGTACACCGCGTTGTTGGTGGTGATCTCATCGGCGACGGTGAGGTCTTGCTTCGTGCTGACAAAACGCAAGCCCACGTTGCCGCGTAGCGTGCCCGTGTCGAAGTTCGCCTGGACATAGGCGGCGGAGATCTTTTCCTGGACCGTCGATTTGTCTTCGGGATGGTTGTACAGCACCCGGTCGTAGGTGGAGTTGAGATAGTTGTAGTACGCCGGGAAATTGATCGCCGGGAAGGTGCTGTCGTTGTACGCCTCGGTGTGGCCATCGAGCGAGCTCGGCAGCAGGAAGCCCGCGGGCAGCTGGCCGGCATTCGGATCGCAGGTCTGGAACTGCAACGTGGTGCCCTTGCAGTACCAGCGCAGCTCGTTGTTCTGCTGCTCGGCGTGGTTGTCGCGGTACTTCACGCCGAACTGCAGCGATTGCATCCAACTGTTATCGAAGGCCCAGGTGAAATCCAGCTGCGCGAAGTTCTGCGAGGTGCTGGTATTGACCATGTTGGAGCCGGTGGAACCAAGATCCACCTGTCCCTGACCGGCCAGCATGTTCTGCAGCACGTTTGGCGACGCGGTGATGGTCGGCGTGCCGTTCAGCGTCCACGCGGCCCCGTTGCTACCGTCCACCCACTGGCCGTTGACGAAGTTGCGCGGCTTGGCAGCCATGCCCAGCTCTATCGACGGACCGCCCGTCGCCCAGGTGCGGCCGACGTTGAACGATCCGCTGAGGCTGCCGCCGTTGTCCCACTCACCTTCGAGGTTGAGAGTCTGCGACGTGGCCTTTTCGACCGAGTAGTTGCCGTTGAGCCACGGAATTTCGGTGGAGCACACGTCCACCGCCTGTCGTTGCGCACCGGTGACGGGATTCGTCGTTGAGTTACAACCCTGGCCGGCGGGCGGGAGGACGTAGTTCGCGCCGGTGACGATGGTGTGCGACGGATCGAAGGTCAGACCGTTGGGAGCGAGCAACCTGCCTTGCTGGTCGGTGAAGTCGTTGTTGCTGGGCAGTCCCCACTCGGGAACCTCCAGGGTGTTGGTGATCTGGGTCTGCTGCCGCTGGAAGCGGAAGTAGTTGCCCGTCAACAGGAAATGGTCGCTGGGCTTGAACTGCAACGTGGCCTGCGCACCCTTGGACTTCAGATCCAGCTGATTCCGGCTGGTGGCGAACTGCTGCGGCATCCAGTAGCCCGAATAGCCTTTGCCGGACTGATCGACCACACCGCCTCCCGGCCACAAAGCCAGGTTGGGTGCGACGTCGGGGCCGTACTGCTGCCCATGCACGTTGGTCGGCTGGTGAGTACACGTTGTCGGATCGGTACAGTTGTTGTCCCACCAGTGCCAGCTGGACGCATTGGCCGTGTAGTCGATATCCCGGCGCTTCAGATACGAGCCCGCGACGAGGACGCCGAAGGTCTGGTCCTTGTTCTTCCACGACCACAGCGCCGAGCCCTGCGGCGTGATCTTGCTGCTGTTGTCCGAGCCTGCCGCATTGACGGAAACAAAGCCGTCGTTGGCAGCCATCTCCAATGGGCGACGCGTGTGCAGGTCGACGTTGCCGCCGATGCCGCCTTCGTCCAGGCGTGCTTCAAGGCTCTTGTAGAGCTTGATGTCCGAGAACATGTTGGCCGGCATCAAGGTGTAGTTGAACGAGCGCGTCAGGCCGGCCGAAGTATCGGCCGAAGCCACGTAGTTGCCGTTCAATTCGGTCAGCGTGAGCTCGGGCGCGAGGCCGCGAATGCTGACTGTCTTGCCTTCGCCCGATTCGCGTGTGATGACCACACCGGGCACGTGCGCAAGCGCGTCGGCAATGTTCTTGGCGGGAAACTGCGCGATGTTCTGCGCGTTGATCACCTCGACGATCGAGTTGGAATCGCGCTTGTCCTGCATGTTCTGGTCGATCGACTGGCGAAAGCTCGTGACGACGACCGTATCGAGCGTGGTGGCATTGGCCGCGCTCCCGGTTTTCTCCTTATCGGATTTCTTGTCCTTGTCGTCCTTCTTCGCCGTTGCGCTATCGGACGCCTGTGGCGGCGTTGTCGTTGAGGTCACCGCGGGCGCGGAGGTCTGCGCAAAGGCGATCGAGGGTATTCCAAGGCAGCTCCCTGAGATGGTCGCCAAGGCAAGCGCGACATATAACGGCTTGCGCGTAAACACGTGTGGCAGGTAAGTCATTTTTTTGAATCCCCTACTTTGGTGCGCGCCAGTTTTTCGGAGTCGGCGCGGTGATCCCCCGTTTGATCACATGCAGCAGATGCTCGATTTGTGCGGTAGACGCTCTCCTCCCCCTCAAATTTGGATCGATCTAAATTTTTGGCATTCAACGAGCCCACGATCGGTCAGCGTTGAACGGCTAAACGCGCAGGGACGCGCTACTGCGAAGGGCGAGAACGGCGCTGCAAAGACGTGTGGTGCGAGCTGGCAACAACTCCCGCGAACGCGGGCATGCGTGCTGCACGAACGCCTGTCATGACGGGATTGCGAGCGGCTTCTGGCTTCATGTGACGGCTCCCCATTTCTCTCGACCTGCCCGGCGGGAAACAGCGACATCCAGGGCGGCACTAACGCGCACGTCCTAAGCTCTCCCCACCCCCAGTCCAAGTCGGTCAATCTCATCGCAGTCGCGATGTGATCTGAATCACACCAACTTGGATCGATCTAAATCCCCTGGGGGCAAATTAGACCCAGAAAGCGCAAGGTGTCACGCTGCGGCGCAAAAACGCGGTGTCGAATCGCTGGGGGCTTTGCGCCGGCTACATCGTCAAGCTGCGAACAGCGCGCGTTGAATCGAAATCGGACAGCAGTATCTGGGCCGAACGTGTCGACAGCAGCAAACTGAACATCCTCAGATGTAAACCGTCAGCTCATCGAGCAATCGCTGTTGCAGCATCGGCTCGAGCTGAAAGAATCCATGGTGGGACAGGATTCGATGATTCGGGTTGGCCCGATAGGAGCCTGGAACTATCTCCCCCTGCTTGACCTGGAACGCGCCAATGACATCCTCCGCAGGTACCTGGCCCTGCGGCGTGGGAGTTCTTCCATCGATGATGTGAACCCAGCCATTCACTTGGGCTTTTGCTGCAGTAACCAGGTTCGGCACGGCGGGACCATGCTTCTGAATGACGCCATGCATGAAGTCTACGAAGGCCCGGTTACGCGCAAAGTTGTCAGGATCGAACGGCCCACCTGCTCGATTCATATCGAAGAGCTGGCCAATGATCTCCTGCGTGACAAGGCCTCTCTTGATCGCTTCGCCCGGCAAAGCCAGGGTCACATACGCCACCATGCCGTCGGGCGTCTGGACCTCGCACACACTTATCGGGAGAGCAGGTTGCATAGTGTTGATGACTGGCCTCAGGAACTTATCGGCTTCACGTTACGCCCAGGAAACATCCCTAGACCTTCCGCAAGAGCAACCCTTTCAAATAGTCGCCTTCGGGAAAATTCAGTGATACGGGATGGTCGATATCCGCCGTAAATCGCTCGATCAACCGCATATCGGCTCTCACGTCCCAGGCGCTACCCGCCACGACCTTCTGAAACAATTCGGCAGTCATGCCGCCGGAGCAGGTAAAGGTGGCGAGGTGGCCGCCTGTGCGCAACAATTTCATGGCCCACAGGTTGATGTCCTTGTACGCACGTGAGGCGCGTTCCACATGCTGCGCCGTCGGGGCAAATTTCGGTGGGTCCAGTACGATCAAGTCGTAGCTTCGGCCCTCATCGCGCAGCCGACGCAAGTATTGAAAGACATCAGCCTCCATCCATGTGGCGCGTTCGCTGGGCAGATCATTCAAGCTCAGGTTGACGCGCGCGGCGTCGAGAGCATCGCCGGAACTGTCCACCGATAACACCGACCGAGCGCCGCCACGCAATGCGGCCAGGGAAAAACCACCCGTGTAGCAAAAGCAGTTCAGCACATCCGCGCCGTTGGCCAGGCTGCCGATGCGGTGTCGATTGGCGCGCTGATCAAGATAAAAACCCGTCTTCTGGCCTGCCGCGACATTGACGCGATAGCGCAGGCCATGTTCGATGATATCCGTGACCGCCGGCAGCTCGCCGCGCAACAAGCCGCTGCGTAGCGGCAACCCTTCCAGTTCTCGTACATCCGCATCGGAGCGCTCGTAGATGGCTTGCACGCCGGTGAGTGCCTGCAGCTCATCGCAAAGGACATCGCGCCAGGATTCCGGACCGGCGGCGAGCAATTGCATCACCAACACCTCGCCATAGCGATCGACGATCAGGCCGGGAAGCCCATCCGACTCGCCGTTCACCAGGCGCATGGCGTTACTCGCATGGTCCATGCCACTGCGTAGCTCGATCGCGCGACTCAAGCGCCGCCGGAAAAAATCCCGATCGATGGTTTCACGCTCGTCGAAACTCCAGAAGCGCAGGCGTATCTGCGATTCGCCGCTCCATGCCGCCCAGCCCAGAAAGCGACCGTTGGTGTCCAGCACCCTGACCGTTTCGCCTGATCCTGGCGTACCTGCCGGCGGATTCATTGCTCCGGAAAATAACCAGGGATGTCGGTGCAGCGCGGATTTTTCGCGGCCTGGGTTGATTTTTACGACATGCATGATGATTGATCCGGAATGCCACGACGTTCGACGCTGACTGCCGGATCACCGTTGCTCAGGTGATAAGGGGTCACATGCATTGGAGAGTACATGGGATTGTCGCAAACGCTGGCATCGCACCGGTGTAAAAAGGCCGATATTTTTTGCTGCCGACAACGCTGGCCCTGGTGTTCATGGGATCGACACCTTGCCTTCAAGGAACTTCGAATGGTCTCCTACTCGTCATTCCGGCGTAGGCCGGAACCCAGTGGCGACATTATTGGGTTTTCGTAAAAGCGATGAATTTTACTCGCGAAAACCAACAGCCGAAGTCACTGGGCCCCAGCCTACGCCTGGATGACGATATGAAAAAACCGAGGTTATTCGAGGCATCCTTTGTGGAAAGGGTGCTCAAAAAGAATACGTGCGTCGCATTATTATCTGAACGCCAGAGCCCATCGGCGTTATTCGGTTGCGGGCCGATTTGGAAGGGACTATACGGTGACAGTCGGCATTGTGCATGCCGGAGTTACGGGCACGTCTCTGGCCGCTTTGCTCTATCAAACTGTGCCCGCCAAGAAGGGAGAACACCGTTATGAAAATGGTCTTCGCTGGACTGGTTCTGATCGCTGGGACGCTCACTGCGAATGCCGGCGACATCGGCAATGCAGGTGAGCAGCAGCATGGCCTTGCCAACGCGCCGGTATGTCCACCAGGGCAAGTGGCAAAATTCGTCGGCGTGATCAATGGTCACGCTACCTGGGAATGCGTGCCTGCGGGCACTTGAGCGACGCCACACGTGGGTAGATAGACTCTTCACGCTCGACATATGAGCGTGAAGAGCCATCTGCAGCCGCAAGGATCGTCAAAATTTTCTGCGCTTCGACTCGATGCTCAACTCGCTGCTCGTCTCGGTTTCCGGATAAAGTTATTCGATCCCCGACTTGAGCAAGCCGAATGGATCCGTTCTCCGATTCGCAAGCCGTAGCCCGTTACACCGAAGGCCCCCCACGCATCGTGCCGGGCTACGAAGGCATGCAACGCATGACGACGCTGCTGCTTGCCGAGCGCGTCCCGGAAGACGGCCGGGTACTGGTTCTGGGCGCCGGCGGCGGGCTGGAGTTGAAAGCCTTCGCGCAGGCCCAACCGGGCTGGACCTTCGACGGTGTCGACCCTGCTCCCGAGATGCTGAAGCTCGCCGAACAGGTTCTGGGGCCACTCGCCTCACGAGCGACGTTGCATCAAGGCTATATCGATGACGCTCCGACCGGGCCGTTCGACGCGGCGACCTGTCTACTGACCTTGCACTTCTTGACGCTCGAAGAACGACGACGAACCGTGGCCGAAGTGCATCGCCGCTTGAAGCCTGGCGCGCCCTTCGTGGTCGCACACCTGAGTATTCCGCAAGGGGAAGGCGAGCGAGCGCTTTGGCTGTCGCGATACGCCGCCTTCGTGGTGTCCTCCGGTATCGATCACGACAAGGCAGCGGCTGCACGCGCGGCGATCGACACGCAGCTGACCTTGCTCACGCCGGAACAGGACGAAGCGATTCTGCGCGAAGCAGGCTTCTCGAATGTCAGCCTGTTCTATGCCGGTTTTACGTTTCGGGGCTGGGTGGGCTACGCCTGAGCTGGTCGAGGTACGCGCAAAACATATCCGCCATGGCGTCGGCATAAGCCTCGATCTCGATCGGGGTTCGAGGGCTTTCCGAAAAATCCTTTCCCACCGTGCTGAGCGTTGTCGTCATCAGCTCGCCCGCCAGTATGCGAGTAGCTTCCGACGCTTCGGGCAATACCTCTTGCATGAAGGCCTGGATGGTTTGCTGTCCGGAGGCTTTGGCCGCCTGCGCCTCCGGCGCATCGCGATAGAGCGGCGCGGTGTCGTTTAGCGCTACCCGCATCTCGGCCTCTTCGCATTCCGAACGAATGAAGGCGTGGACGAGGATGCGCAGCCGATCCAACGGTGGTCGCTGAACGTCCTCGAGGATGTCGCGCAGCAAGCCAGTCGTCTGGCGCCACTCGTCGCTCTGCAATCGAAAGAGAATCGCCGCCTTGTTCGGGAAATACTGATACAGCGACCCGACGCTCACTCCGGCCTTCTCCGCCACCCGCGCCGTGGTGAAGCGCTGCGCGCCTTCCTTCGCCAAAACCTGAGCAGCCGCTTCCAGAATGATGGCGATAAGCCCGGTCGAGCGAGCCTGTTTTGGCTGTTTTCGTGGGGAAATCGGGGGGTTTCGGCGATCGGTCATGGCAGCCTGACAATGCGAATAGTGAACCTGACGAATTCGTCGCATTCTATGCCGACGCGTTCACGGACGCACCTCAAAACGGAGATTTGCATGACCACTCTCGCTACCACCCCGCTGGCCCCATTGCTGGATCGCTTGTTCAAGGAGGCCGATGCCGCATCACCAGCAACGATTCCGGCGCTGGCTGCCCTCTCTGCCGACGAGCATCAGCGGCTGATGCGGAGCAAGACCGATTACATCGACTTTTACGGTCAGCTCAAGGACCTCCCTCTCGCTGTTTCGCGAGAGACCGGCGTGCTGCTCTATATGCTGGCGCGCAGTGGCGGTGCGCGAACGATCGTCGAGTTCGGTACCTCGTTCGGTATCTCGACGTTGCACCTTGCCGCGGCTCTACGGGATAACGGCGGTGGCCGCTTGATCACCAGCGAGTTCGAGTCGTCCAAAGTGGTGCGCGCCCGGGAACATCTGACGGCTGGCGGTCTCATCGATCTGGTGGAGATTCGGGAGGGCGATGCACTGCAAACCTTGCGCGTCGATCTGCCCGACACGATCGACCTGCTGCTGCTCGATGGCGCCAAAGCGCTCTATCCCGAGATTCTGCACCTGGTCGAGAGCCGCCTCAGGCCGGGTGCCTTCATCGTCGCCGACAATGCCGATTACAGTCCTGACTATCTGGCTTACGTACGCTCGCCGGCCAACGGCTATATGTCCATACCGTTCGGCGAGGATGTAGAACTATCTATGCGGATCGGCTGAAGCCTGTCTGTCGACCTCGGTTGTGGTGGCGCGGTCGCGGCCTCAGTCGCGACCGCAGCTTCCCAGGACAGCCAGGCATCCGATCGCAGCAACCGACTCACACCTCCAACCGATCATCAGGACGTGCAACAAGCGTGTAAAGCACCGGCATCAGAAAGACGCTGATCAGGAGGCGCGTGAACAGGCCGCTGACGATGACCAGGGCGAACGGTCGTTGGGTATCCGTACCCACGCCTGTAGCCAGGGCCGCAGGCAGCAAACCCAGCGCCGCGACGAGTGCCGTCATCATGATCGGCCGCAACCGCAAGATGGCGCCTTCGCGAATGGCGTCAGTGAGAGGGGTGCCGCCGCGGCGAAGTTCGTTGACGTAGGAAATATAGACGACCGCGGTCTGTACCGAGACACCAAACAAGGCCAGGAAGCCGACACCGGACGACACCGAGAACGGCGTACCGGTGATCCACAGTGCCACGATGCCACCCACCGGCGCGGACAGCAGCACGCCAAGCACGGTAATGAAGGGAAACTTGAAGTTGCTGTAGAGCGTGAACAGCAACAAAAAGATCAAGCCGAGTGTCAGTGGCAGAATGATATTCAGCTGCGCCCGCGATGCGGTGTATTCCGTGTATTCGCCACCCCAGTCCAGACGGTAGCCCTGCGGCAACTTCACCTTGGCGTTCACCTGTTGGATGGCGTCCTCCACCGCACCGGCAAGATCGCGACCCTCAACGGAGAACTGCACGCCGATGTAACGCGAGTTGTCCTGGCGATAGATAAATGACGCGCCGTTGGTCACCTGGATATTGGCAAATTCCTTGAGCGGTATCTGTTGCCCGGCTGGCGTGGTCACCAGCAGGTTCCGGATTTCTTCGGGGTTGTTGCGGTACGGCTCATCGAGTCGCACAACAAGATCGAATTCCTTCTCGCCCTGCACGACTTGCGTGGCCACGTCGCCGCCAATCGCCGTCTGGATCAGGCCATTGATGTCGGAGACGTTCAGGCCATAACGAGCGATCTGGGCGCGATTAATGTCGATGGTAAGACTGGGCTGCCCGAGCTCACGTACCAGCGTGACGTCGCGAATGCCGCGCACGTGTTCCAGCAGCTGTTTGATGGCCTTGCCTTTCTGCTCGAGCGTATCGAGGTTGGAACCAAAAACCTTGACGGCCAGTGCGCTTTTCAGACCGGTTTCCGCTTCGTCCACCGCATCTTCCGCCGGCTGGGTGTAGTTGAAAATGATCCCAGGGAAAGCCTCCAGCTTATGGTTGATGGCCTCGATCAAGGCGGCCTTGTTGCGGTACGAGCCCGTCCATTGCGAATAAGGCTTGAGGCCCACATAGAACTCGACATTGAAAAAGCCGGTCGCATCCGTGCCGTCATCCGGACGGCCAAGTTCCGACGCGACGGTGGTGACTTCGGGAAAGGAGCGCAATATGTCGCGCACTTTTGGCGTCACCTTCGACGCCTCTTCGAACGAGATGGTGTAAGGCATCGTCGCGCGCACCCACAACGCACCTTCGTCCAGTTGCGGCATGAACTCGGCGCCAATGCGCGGGATGAGCAGCAACGAGACGACCAGCACGATGCCCGAGGCAGCCGCGGTACCCCAGGGGCGCGCCAGACAGAAATCCAGGCCCTTGATATAGATCGACTTGATCGCCTCGAACACGCGATTACGCCGTTCGCGGACGCCCTTGCGCATGAATACGGCGCAAAGCACGGGCAGCAAGGTCAACGTGACCACCAGCGAACCGACCAACGCGAAAATCATCGTGTCCGCCATCGGCTTGAACAACGTGCCGGAAGGCCCGGACAACACATAGATCGGCAGGAAGCTGACCACGATGACCGCCACGGCATAGAACAACGGTCGGTCCACTTCGGCGGCGGCGTCGCGGATGATCTCCCTGACGTTGATCGGCGTACCTTTGCGCTCGGCGATCTGGCGGAAGATGTTCTCCACCATGACGACCGCGGCATCGACAAGAATGCCGAAATCCACCGCGCCAATGGATAGCAGGTTGGCCGAAGCACCCTGTAGATCCAGACAGATAAAGGCGAAAAGCAGCGCCAGCGGAATCGTGGTGGCGACGATCAGGCCCGCGCGAAAATCGTAGAGAAAAAAGATAAGAATCACCACGACCAACAACATGCCGCGCAGCAGATTGTCTTCGACGATCCTGGTAGTCAGCGTGATCAGATCGGTGCGGTCGTAGAACGGTACAACCTTGACGTCCTTGGGCAGGATCTGGTCATTAAGCTCGCGGGTTTTTGCCTCGACGCGCTTTAAGACATCCTGGGTTTTCTCGCCGGTTCGCAACAGGATCACGCCTTCGACCGCATCATCCTGCTTCTCGTAGCCGAACTCGCCGAGGCGAGGCGCGATGCCGATCGTTACGCGGCCAACGTCTTTCACCAGCACCGGCACGCCGTCGTGCACTGCCACCACCACGTTGCCGATATCTTCGAGCGTTTCCATGCGACCGGCGCCACGCACGTAGTAGAACTGCCCACCTTGCGAGTAGAAGCCGCCACCGGCGTTGGCATTGTTGGCCGTCAACGCGGCCTCGACCTGGACCGCGGATAGTCCCACCGCCGCGATCTTGGTCTGGTCGAGCAACACCTGGTACTGCATGGTGCCGCCGCCGAATCCGGAGTCGTCGGCGACGCCCGCAACGGATCGATACTGCGGCTCGACCGTCCAGTCCTCGAGCGTCTTGAGGTCCATTGGCGAACGATCGGTGCTTTGCAGTACGTAGCGATAGATCAGGCCCGATGGCGCGGACAACGGCGATACGGAAGGCGTTACGCCGCTCGGCAAACTCAGGTCGCCCAGGCGGTTGAAGACTTCCTGGCGAGCGAAGTTGTTATCCGTGCCATTCTGGAATGTGAGAATGACGTCGGACAAACCGTAGAGCGAAATGGAACGCGTCGTGGTGGTTTTCGGCACCCCGTTCATCCCACGCTCGACCGGCACCGTGATCAGCCGCTCGACTTCTTCGGCGGCATGTCCCGGCCATTGCGTGATGATTTCCACGATGGGTGGCGACAGGTCGGGGTAGGCATCGACCGGCAATCGCTGGAGCGAGCGCACACCGGCACCCGTCAACAGCAGCATCATGAGGATGACCACAAATCGTTGCGCCAGCGACGCGGCGACGATCCGGTTCATGACTGACGCCGTTCGCGACGGCGGCAGGTTGGATGGCTGCTGATCGCTCATTGGTTCTGCATGAACTGGACAAAGATGCCGCCATCGACCACGACCTGCTCCCCAGGCTGCAAGCCGGAAGGAATGTCGAACTGGTCACCGACGCGATAGCCCACACTGACCGACCGTCGCGCAAAGCTGCCGTCGCGCTGGACGACATACACGAACGGCAGGTTCTCTTCGTCGCGCAGAATGGCCGATACCGGGACCAACAAACCTTCCGTCTCCTGTTGCGAATGAATCCGCACGCTGACGTACATCTGCTTTTTCAGCAGGCTTTGCGGGTTGTCGACAACGACACGTACTGGCACCAAGCGCGTATCGGGATTCACAAGCGACGAGATATTGGTGACCTTGCCGGCGATGCCTTTTGAGTCGGCGGCCGGCATGACATCGGCCATGTCGCCAACGGCCACCGACGGAAGATCGGCGGCGGAAACCTGTGCCATCACCCATACACGCGACAGATCCGCCACGGTAAAGGCGGGCGTGGTGCCGGCCTGCAGAAGCTGCCCTGGCGCGATCTGCCTGTCCACGACGGTGCCAGCGATCGGCGAGCGGATGACGCCATCGATGTGCGAAATCGGCCGGCCTTGCTCGATCGCCTTGATCGTCTGCGGATCGACGTGCAGCGAAACCAGTGCCTGCAGGGCAGCCTCGAGATCGGCGTCGGCGTTGGCAGCGTCGGTTTCGGCCTGGTCCTCTTCGCGCTTGGCCACGCCCTGGTGCTCGACCAGATCCTTTTCCAGATTGGCAAGCCGCCGCGCGGTGTGGGCCGTGGTCAACGCCTTGCGATACGTGCTGATGGCGGTAGCGAAATCCGGCGAATCCACGATCGCCAGCGGATCGCCTTTCTTGACATGGTCGCCAATGTCGACCAACAACCGCGATACCGGGCCGGAGATCGGCGCCAGCACGGCCGTGGCGTGATCGTTATCGAAATCCACGGAGCCGGTGGCTTCCACCGTTCGCTGGAACCGCGAACGCACAACGGTGTGCAGACCGACGTTCTTGCGCTGATCCGGTGTCAGTGTCACGTTGCTCGCCGTAACCGAAGCAGTCGATGCGCTGTCATCGCTTTTGCCGCTGCAGCCGGCAACCGCCAGTACAAGCAGCGCGAAGGCAGCGGCCGGAATCGGCAGGCGTTGTCTTCCACGTTTCAACGAGGGCGCTCCGTAGGGCGATTTATTTTCCATTTTTATCCTGGGCTAGATCCGCGCGATTCCACCATCCGCCACCAAGCGCTTGAAATAGCGCGGCGGTGTCGGCATAGCGACTGGCCTGGGCTTGCACCAGACTGATCCGCGCTTGCTGATAGGACTGTTCCGCACTCAACAACGAGAGATAGTTCGCATAGCCGGCCTGCCATTGCCGCTGCGATAGATCCAGCGTTCGTTTGGCGGCATCCGCGGCGGCGGCGGCGGCTTTCAGACCGGCGGCATCCTGGTCGAGCGCCACCAGGGTGTCGGCGACATTCTGGAACGCGGTCATCACGGTGCTGCGATACTGCTCGGCAGCGGCCACATAGTTCGCCTTGGCGGCGCGTTCCTGATGCAATAGCGTGCCACCCTGGAAAATCGGCGCGGTGATATCCGCACCCACGCCCCAGAAGCCCGTGCCCGAGTTGAACAATTGGTCCATGGCCAGGGCCGTGTTGCCGGCGTTGGCGCTCAGCACGATATTGGGCAGGCGATTGGCGATGGCGATACCGATCTGCGCGCTGGCCGCATGCATATTGGCTTCGGCCTGCAACACATCCGGGCGCTGCGCAACGATCTCCGAAGGCAGGCTCAGCGGAAGCTCCTGCGGTAACTTCAGGCTCGAAAGATCAAAGGACAGATCCGCCGACTGGCTCGGAAAGCGGCCGACCAGTACGGCCAGCAAGTCGCGCTGCTGCTCCAACTGCTTGAGCAAGGGCGGCAGCATCGCACGGGTTTGCTCAAGCTGCGATTCCTGTGCGGCCAGATCCAACCCGCTCGCATAACCCTTGTCGACTTGATCGCGCAGGATCTTCACCATGTGCGCATTGAGGTCGATAAGCTCGCGCGTCGCATCCACTTGCGACTGCAAGGCGGCGAGCTGCACGGCTGCGGCTACGACGTTCGTGCTCAAGGTGATCTGCGTCGCGATCGTCTGGAACCGGACCGCTTGCTCCTGCGCCTGCGCCGACTCCACCGTTCGACGATTCAGGCCGAAGATATCCGGCACATAGGAAACGCTGACCTGCGGCGTGAACAGGTTGTACTGAAAGGCATTCGAACTGGGCGTTGGCGCAATGGTCCCGGCCTGCTTCTGGCGGGTGGCCGAGAAACTCGCCGTCACGCTCGGGTAGTAGGTACCGCGTTGCGCCAGCACATTTTCTCTCGCTGCCGACAACGCCGCCTGTGCCGCTTTGAGGTCGTGATTGTTGGCAAGCGACTGCTCGATCAGCTCGTTGAGCGGCTGAGAGTGAAACAGCGTCCACCAGTCCCCGGGAATCTGCGCTCCGCTGGCGAAGCGCTGCGCCTCCCCGCCCGCCACGTTCGCACTGGCGACGGTTTCGGTGATGGGGTGGGCCGTGTATCGATCGACCTCCGGCGCGGCAGGCCGCTTGAAGTCGGGCCCCACGGCGCATCCGGCCAGCAGCGACGAAGCCATGACCATGGCCAGGCGCAGGCGGTACGGCAACAACCTGGGGGCGAACCGGGAGCCAGTCATACGAGAACCACTCTGCTCTATCGACCCGCGTGAATCACGCATGGGCCTCGGCCACACTCTATCGCCACTTTCGCTCTCCCCCGATGGTCGCGGAGATATAACACATGGCCGTTGGACATCTTCACGGAGCTACGGCGAAAGTTTTCGCGATGGCTTGTGGCTGTGGGGTGGCTTGAAGAGCCCCCCTCACCCCAGCCCTCTCCCCCGGCAAAGCCAGGGAAGAGGGGGCTGATTGAGGCAAGTCTTCAACACTGCGCGCTTTTGCTCCCTCTCCCCTGGCTTTGCCGGGGGAGAGGGTTGGGGTGAGGGGGCAGCGAGCCGTATCCCGGTCACCGAAAGCTAGGCATCCTTGCGATTCCACCACCCGCCACCCAGCGCCTGGAACAACGCCGCCGTATCGGCGAAACGCGCAGCCTTGGCCTGGATGAGTGCCAGGCTCGCCTGCCGCCAGGTCAGCTCGGCGACAAGCAAGCTGCTCTCGCTGATGTCGCCCAGCGCCTGTTGCTTGCCGGCTATCTGCAAGCTCCGCATGGCGGCGCGCTCCGCACGCTCCGCGGCGACCAGTGCTTCGCCATCCGCCTGGATCGCGTGAAGCACATCGGCGACGTTCTGCGCGGCGGAGATCACCGTGCTTCGATACTGCGCCGCTGCCTGACGGTAACTCGCCTCGGCCGCGCGTTGCTTGTGTTTCAAGGAACCACCGTCAAACAACGGCTGCGTCAGATTGGCCCCGATGCTCCAGAATCCGGTGCCTGTCGTGAACAGTGAGCTGGTCTGTTCCGAAGCGCTGCCCAGGCTGGCACTGATCTGTACATTGGGCAGCCGGTTGGCCAACGCCACACCGATCGCCGCACTGGCAGCATGCAGTTGCTCCTCGCTGGCGCGTACGTCCGGGCGCTGCTCGACGAGCTCCGCCGGCAGGCTAAGTGGTAACTCAGCCGGCAGGTGCAGGCTTTCGAGGTCGAACTGCGCTTCGACCGGCTGATCGGGCATGCGCCCGCTCAACGCGGCGATCAGGTCACGCTGTTGATCCAGCTGCTTTCGAAGCGGCGGTAGCGCCTGTCGCGTTTGCTCCAATACCGCAACTTGTGCCGCAACCGATGCCTCAGCCACGTCACCCAGCACCTGTTGACGCCGCAACGTATCCAGTACCTTGGTTTGCGCATCGATCATCTGCTGCGTCGCATCGATCTGCGCGCGCAGCGAGGCTTCCTCGATCGCTGCGTTGACCAGATTCGATGTAAGCGTGAGATAGGTCGCCTCCAGTTCAAAGCGCTGTGCGTTGGCTTGTGCGACCGCCGACTCGACCTGTCGCCGCGTTCCACCCCAAAGATCGGGTGCATAGGACACACTCACCTGCGCCGTAGTGAGGGTGTAGAGATTGGCGTTCGACGAAAGGGCACTGGCCACTTCGCTGGCATTCTTCTGGCGTGTTGGATTGACCCCAGCAGAGACGGTGGGGAAATAAGCGCCACGCTCTGCATAAGCGTTTTCCCATGCCACCTGCAGCGCGGCGTGCGCCGCTTCGACGTCGGGGTTGTGTTTCAGTGCATCGTCGATAAGCGCGTCCAGGGGTGCGGAACGGAACAAGGTCCACCACTGGCCGGGTATATCCATCGACTTGATCAGGCGTTGGGTGTCACCGCCGCTATCGGGTTTGGCCGGTGTGGCATCTGCCTGCGGCGCAGGAGCATAGTCTGTCGCCTTGGGCGCCTCGGGTCGATGATAGTCAGGCCCCACCGCGCAGCCGGCGAGCATGCTGCTTGCGCCGATCGATAGCAGCCACATGATTGTTGTCTGCAAGGAACGCATGATCAGATCTCCCTCGGCGGGTTCGGATGGCGTCGGCGACGCTCGACCGTGCGTTCGAGCACGTCATAGAACGCGGGAAGAATGAAGAGTGTGAGCAGCGTGGCGATGATGAGACCACCGACGACCACCGTCGCCAGGCCACGCTGCACATCGGTACCGATACCGGTGGCCAGTGCCGCCGGCAGCATGCCCACGCTGGCAACGGTCGCCGTCATCAGGACGGGGCGAAAGCGCTCCTTGGCGCCCAGCAACACGGCATCGCGTACGCCATGCCCGTCGCGGCGCATGCGGTTGAAGTTCGCCACCATGATGATGCCGTTCTGCACCGCTACACCGAACAGGGCGATGAACCCCACCGCGGTTGCGATGTTGAGTGTCTCGCCCTTTACATGCAGCGAGATCAGACCGCCCAGTGTCGCCAGCGGCACCGCCGCCAGCACCAGCAGCGCCTGCCGCAAGTTGCCGAACTCGGCAAACAGAAGCACCGTCATCACCGCGAGTACAAGGCCCATCACCAGCACCAGTCGCGCCTGTGCACGCTGCTGGTTCTCGAACTGACCGGCCCATTCGAGCCGGTATTTTTGCGCGTCGAATTTGACCGTCTTGCCGATCTTGTCCTGCGCGTCGGCTAGATAGTCGGACAATGCGCGCCCACGATTGTCGATACGAATGGTCAACTGGCGATGGCCCTGCTCGTGCGCGATCGTGCTTTCGCCCGTCTGCAACGAGATTCGGGTGAGCATGGCCAACGGTACGCGCGCGCCGGAAGGTGCCGTGACCACCAGCTGGCCCAATGCATCGGGATCGGCGGCCACTTGATGCGGTACGCGCGCGGTGACGTTGTAGACCCGGTCTTCGACATAGGCCTGCGTAATGGGTGCACCGCCCACGCCGGTTTCGATCAGCGTATTGATGTCGGCCACGTTGATGCCATACCGTGCAGCGGCTTCGCGATTCACCGTGACCGTCAGCTGTGGGATAGGCGCTTCCTGAAAGATCGATGCATCGGCGGTGCCGCGTGTATCGTGCAGCACGTCGACGATCTCGTTGCCGATCCGCCGGAGTTCCTTGAAGTCATCGCCATAGATACGCAGCACCAGCGGGCTATGCGCGCCACCGACCATGTCGTTCTCGCCATCGATGATCGGCTGGCTGATACCGACGCTGATGCCGGGAATCTGCTGCAGGCGCTGGTTGAGGCGGCGCACGAAATCGGCCTTGTTTTCACCCGATGGCCAGGCGTCGTAAGGTTTGAGCCCCACCCCCGATTCGATATGCGAGGGTGTCCAGGGATCGCTGCCGGTATCGTTGCGGCCGAGCTGGGTGACCACGTAACTCACCTCGGGAAATTCGCCCACGACTTTTCGGTACTCGCTCGCCATCTCGCTGGCTTTTTCCAGCGACAGGCCGTTCGGCAGCTGTACCTGCACCCACAACGAACCCTCATCCAGGTCCGGCAGGAATTCACGTCCGATACTCACGCCAAGCACGGCCACCGCGATGAGTGCAACGCCTGCGATGCTGTACGAAATTCGCGGCCGGCGCAGCAATTGTTCCAGCGACTTGAGATAACCCGATTGCAGACGCTCCAGCGGCTTGTTGTGAAACATCTTGCGTGGCTTGCGCAGCGCCAGAAAAGCCAGTGCGGGTACGAGGGTCAGCGAACACAGCAACGCACCGAGCAGGGCGTAGCCGACCGTATGGGCCATCGGCGAGAACAGCTTGCCTTCGGCATGTTCGAACGCGAGCAGCGGCGCATACGCCGTCACGATGATCAGCGTGGCAAAGAAGATCGACCGCGCCACCGGCTTGGTCGCCGCCATGATGTCCGACTCGTGCAACATCGATTGCGGCCGCGCTTCGCGCTTGCGCAGGATCGCCTCGGTGACCACGATGGCGCCGTCGACGATGACACCAAAGTCGATCGCACCCAGCGAAAAGAGATTCGCCGGCATCTTGGTGAAATGCATGACAATAAAAACGGTAACCAGCGCGAACGGAATGGTCACCGCCGCAACCATCGCGCTGCGCGGGCTGCCGAGAAAGAGAATCAGCACGATGCAGACCAGCACCACGCCTTCGATGACGGTATGCGACACCTTGCTTACCGTCGCCTGCACCAGGTCATCGCGATCGATGAACGGCACGATGCGCACATTCAAAGGCGCCAGCTGTTTGTTCAGCTCCTCGACCTTGGCGTGAATGTCCTTGAGCACCAGGGACGGATTTTCGTACTTGAGCAGGTCGACGATGCCTTCGATGGTGTCCGGGTTGTTGTCCTTGCCCAGAATGCCTTCGCGAATCTGGTGACCGTACTGCAGCTTGCCCAGGTCGCTTACCCGGATCGGGTTGCCATCGTGCTGCGTCACGACGATGTCGCCCATATCCTTGAGCGAACGCATCAAGCCTTCGCCGCGGATCACATAGGATTGCTCGCCACGCGTCACCCTGCCACCGCCGGCATTGGTGTTGTTGGTGCTGAGGGCGGTGATGACATCGTTCATGCCCACGCCATACTGCAAGAGCTTCTGCGGATCGACTTCGAGCTGGAATTCCTTGGTGAAGCCACCGAAGTTATCGACGTTCGCCACGCCAGGCACCTGCTGCAGGGCGGGAATCACTTTCCAGCGCTGCAGTTCGGATAGCTGCATCAGGTTCTGGCTGTCCGATTCGAGCGTGTAGCGATAGATCTCGCCGGCAGGGCCCGACACCGGATCGAGCGATGGTGTGACACCGGCAGGCAAGGTGACATTGGACAACCGTTCCATGACGCGTTGGCGCGACCAGTAATCTTCCGCACCATCGCGAAAAACCAGGGTGATCAACGACAAGCCGAACGTGCTGCTCGAACGCATCGAGACCAGACCGGGCGTGCCGGCGAGCGCGCGTTCCAGCGGCGTGGTGATCTGTTGTTCGATTTCTTCGGCCGCCAGGCCGGGCACCTGGGTGGTGACCTGCGCGGTCACGTCGCTAAGTTCCGGATAAGCCTCGATCGCCAGTTGCGTCCAGGCGTAATGGCCGTAGATCACAACCAGGATCGCCACACCGAACATCAACGTGCGATTGTGCAAGCACCATTTGATGAGCTTCTCAATCATTGATCAGCACTCCACCGGCGACCACGATACGGTCGCCCGGCTGCAGTCCCTTGGTGATGCGTGCCTCGTTGCCGATATCCTGGCCAAGCTCCACCACGCGGCGCACGAATACCCATGGCGAGACTTCGACCAGCACGGTGACGCTGTCGTTGTTCATCAGCAGGGCCGACTGCGGTACCAGCAAGGCCTGCGGCTGCGGCACCTGGAAGGTGGCGGTGGCGAACATGTTCGGCTTCAGCGCACCGTCCGCGTTCGGCACGACAATGCGCGCCTTGACGCGACGCGAATCGGCATCGAGCACAGCACTCACCGACTGTACGGTGCCGTGGAAATCGCGACCCGGCCATGCCGGCAGCGTCACGCCCGCGTGCAGATTCGGCACGATCAACCTGGCTTCGTTTTCGGCCACGTTCGCGGTAACCCAGACATGATCCAGATCAGTCACGGTCATCAGTACGGCATTCGGATCGTTGGCGAACGAGCCCGCTGCCGTCGACAACGTCGTGATGCTGCCATCGGCGGGCGACAGCACCTGCATGCGACGCATGTCGCCCTTGCCGATAGAAACACCGCCAAGCGATGCCAGTCGCGTCTGCGTGCGCGCGTATTCCGCTTGCGCCTGCACGAACGCGCTGCGCGCCGTTTCCAGGTCTTTTTCAGCGGCGCCGCCCGCTTCTTTCACCGCCTCGGCGCGCTCCAATGCTTTCCTGGCCAGGGCGAGCGCATCGGTCGCCTTGGTGCTATCGGAGGTCGCCTGTGCGTAGTCGCCAGAGACAAGGACCGCGAGCACTTGTCCGCGCGATACACGATCGCCCAGCGCAACCTTCAGTTCGGCAACCCGCCCGGTCAACGGAGCAAGCACATTGACCGTATGAGCCGGATCGGCCTCCACCATGGCCGGCGCCATCAGCGGCTGGCTGACGTCGCGCAACACCACGCTCTGTACTTTCAGCCGCGTACGCAGCGGAGACTTTTCAGGTACGCGCCATTGCCCGTGTTCGGCTATGACCGCAGGCGCGAGATCCTGCTGGCCGGATGTGTCGTGCGAGCACGCCGCGACAGACAACGACAAGGCCACGATGAAATAAATGCGCAGTAGTTTTTTTTCTGAGCGAAACAACATGGTTATTCCCCTGATGGGATCGGGCACAAACGCACCCGCTGCAGCTGGCGGCTACAGGGAAGGCGAGCAGAGGGGAGGCATGAGGCTCAAGAGCCGTGAGCGCACCCGCCCGCGGTCAAACCGCTAACGGTCGCCGCATCCGGGCATGGCTCGGAAACAACGTCAGTGCGGTCGGTGAATCGGAATAAGATCGCTGCTAGGGTCTGGGTCCAAGGTCGTTTGTTTCCTTTGGTCGGGCGGGGGGCAGCATCGAGCAGCGCAGTCGGCGCGCGGCGTCTATGCAGCTTGCCGACGGTCGTCGGTGGAGACCGCGTAGGGCAGCGGCTTGGAATGGGTGTGGCTGATCTGCGCGATGGGCGCTATCGCGACCTCACTCAACGGTTGGGGCACCGTTACCTTCAAGACCGCTTGGGAACGTGCACGTCGAACGCCCAGCAAACGTGGGCCGGCCACATGCAGGCGCAGAAGAATTTCGCGAAGGAGCTTCATAGCCCATCTCCTTGTAACGGCGCCTGTGGCAACCGTCAGGAGTGGGCCGGTCTTCCCTAGTCCAGGAAAGCGCCAGCCGACCGCAGGCGGTCGCCGCAGACAATCAGCTTGTTATGCAATGCCGGCACCCGATGCTCGCGGATGTCGACGTTGCGACTAGGGTAAACGTCCATATGCCTTGGTTTGTTCAGACAGAAAACCGGTCGCACGTAGCGTCCGGTGGCGCGGATTGTCGTGCTGCGTTGCGGCAGAGTCAACCCGCGGCGAGATGATCGGAGGTTACGCTGTCGTGTAGCTGACAACGAGGCTGAATTGCTGTTCCGCATGCTGAACATGGTCGAACTTCGCCGAGCACACGCTGTAGTTCCTGCGATCGCGAGCGGCGTTTAGTTGCCTGTCGTTCACTGCAGGAGGGCTTGCGATGCGTAGCTTTGCATTGAGGAATATTCGGTCCATTCGTCGCACGCTGCTGGTTCGCCATGGCGCAGCTGCGTTGGCCCTGGCCATCGTCGGCGTTTCTGTCGTGCCGAAGGCGGAAGCGGCCGTGTTCGTTGGCGTAACGATCACCACCGCGCCACCGGTGTTGCCCGTCTACGTGCAGCCGGCGATTCCCGCGCCGGGCTACATATGGACGCCGGGTTACTGGGCCTGGGGCGACGATGGTTACTTCTGGGTGCCGGGCACCTGGATATTGCCACCCTATGTCGGTGCACTGTGGACACCGGGATATTGGGGTTGGTCCAGCGGCGTCTACATTTTTCATGCAGGTTACTGGGGCCGCCACGTAGGTTTTTACGGCGGCATCAATTACGGCTTCGGTTACACCGGCGTCGGCTATGGCGGTGGCTACTGGGGGCACGGCGGCTTTTACTACAACCGCTCGGTCAACCAGATCAATAACGTGCACATCACCAACGTCTACAACAAGACGGTGATCAACAACGTCACGGTCAATCGCGTGAGCTACAACGGCGGCAATGGCGGCATCAGCACGCGCCCGTCATCGCAAGAAATGGCTTATGCGCACGAGCAACATACCGCACCGATCGCCGCGCAGATGCAACAACGCCAACTGGCGAGCCAGAACCAGTCGCTGCGCGCATCGTTCAACCATGGCGCACCGCCAATTGCGGCCACGGCCCATCCAGGTGTTTTCGCCGGCCACGACGTCGTCGCTGCACACGGTGCACCACAGGCGAGCGCAGCCCACGCCATGGCGATGCAGAACCATGCCGCGACTGCGCCGAATCGTCTCAACGCATTGCCTTCGGCCGGTTTCGCGCATCCCGCCAACGGTCAACGGCCCGGTATGCCGAACAACGGCGCGAATCGCTTCAACACGCAAGCTCACGCCATGCAGGCCACGCACGCAGGCCAGCCACAAATGTCACCGCATGCGAGGCCGCAGGCGTTCGGAGAGGCGCGCCCACCGGCCATGGCTCATCAAGGCGAACCGCGGCCTGGCGGTGCCCCTCATGGCGCGCCGCAACCGCATCCGAGTCATCCAGGCGGAGGTCAGCCGCACGAGCGACACGAGCGCTGAGCAAGCGAGCAAGGCCGTGCCATACGGCCTTGCTCTTGCGGTGTCTACTTATCCAGCAACCTGCTTTCGATGCGCCGATCGGGAATGAACCACAACGCGGCAACCACCGCATAGAGCACGCAGGAAATGATCGGGTTGTAGATCGCCAGCACAATGGCGATCGCATAGATGACGATCGATGATCTACCTTTCCAGTCCGAGCCGAGTGCTTCGGCCAGTTCGCAATCGGCGCCACCATTGGCTTCGATCAACGAACGAGACAGCGGCACCCACGATACGGCGGTCAGGAAAAGAATGAAGCCGTAGAAGATCGTGGGCACCAGCGCCGGATGCGGGTGTGCCTCGTTGAGCCATGCAGTGGCAAAGGGAAGCAGCGACAGGCTGAACAGAAAAAACAGGTTGGCCCACATCGCCTTGCCGTTGATGCGTTTCACCAGTTGCAACATGTGATGGTGGTTGTTCCAGTAGATACCGACGTAGATAAAACTGAGGATATAGCTCAGAAAGACCGGCCAAGACTTCAATAGCTCAGGCCAGGTCGGCTCGGCCGGTGTCTTCAGTTCCAGCACCATGATGGTGATGATGACGGCGATCACGCCATCGGTGAATGCTTCAAGTCTGGATTTCTTCATGCCATCCCCCAGGAACGCCCCATCGGAGACAGTGTGCAACAGCGCGGCAGGATCGTAAATCGAGCGCGTTCTACGTTGAGCTTGCTGATCGTCGTATATAGCCCTGGGCTGGTGTCGTCGAACGTGGGTGGTGTGCCGCACGCAAGCCAGGCCCCGCCCTCCGGCCAGCTCAGTCCGACGCCTTGAAGCTGGCCAGCTTGTCACGCAGGAAGGTTGCCGATTCGATCGTGTGCCCATCCGGAAAGCGAATCGTGTATTTGATCCCGGTGACGGAAGATTCGGTCGCGCAGTAGACAATGAAATCGTCGGCGGTCTTTACCCGGCTTCCGGCCATGCGCAGCTTGAGGCGCATATGCGATGCCGCCTGTTCGGCATTGTAAGAGGACCCATTGCGAATGAAGGACACGTCTTTGAGCCCTTCCACGGAAGCGATCAGATAGTTGATCTTCTGCTGTTCGATGTCGTGATGCGGGATGTCCTGCTGGGCGATCGCCGGCGTCAACATGGCCAGCCATAGCAACCACATGGCCATGACTGTGCAAACAAGCCCACGATGCTGACGTATCGAGGCGGTAACGGGCGCGAGCATCAAGTGTTTCCTTTCGTCCAGCGATTCAGAGCATGCCATCGATCGGCAGCAACCGGAGCAAGGCTACCTCAAGGCGGCGTTGCAGGGCCGCGTCCGGATCGTGGTTGTAGCGCAACGGCTTATCGCCATCGCTTGCCTGCCATTGCAAGGCATGGCTATGGAGTGAATCCGGATTGCGCAGCACGACATGATAGGCATTGGCAGGCAGTACCGCGGAATCGAAGAACTGGGCTACCGCCTCGGCCAATGCCGGTGAGTCCACGATAATTCCCATCTCCGTATTCAACAGCTTGGAGCGCTGGTCCATGTTCATCGAGCCGACGAAGACCTGCCGCCGGTCCACCACGATGGCCTTCGCATGCAGGCTGACGCCTGAGGACGTACCGCGCGCCGTCACCTTTTGGCTCGTCCCCGCCGCGGGCCGAAGTTCATAGATCAGCACGCCCTTGTGCAGCAGCGTCGCGCGATAGTGCGAATAGCCTGTGTGTACGGCGGGCTCATCGGTAGATGCGAGCGAATTGGTCAGCACCTTCACGGTCACGCCTCGCGCAACCAGATCGCCCAGGTAGTTCACGCCGTTGTCGCCGGGAATAAAGTACGGCGATATCAACAGCACCTGTTGCTGCGCACTGTCGGTGACGGCCTTGATCCGTGGACCGATGCGCAATGCCGGCTCGTCATGATCGGTTTCGATTTTTTCCGGCTGGTCGGCGACCAGTACGGCCGTACCCCAGAACCAGGCACCAGGATGGTCCGCCGAGGGGCCATTGGGCAGTTCATCCAGCGTCGACTGGGCGTAATCCGATTGCGCGAATTTGCGCGCGTCGTGCGCAAGATCGGTGCGCAGCTTCGCCAGATCGTAGTGATTGGCATGGTTGCCACGGAAGGCCTTGAGTGGATAGGCCGCGTCGCAGTTCCAGTAGTCGTCGAATGTGCGCGAGGCTTCTTTGACCACCGGGCCAATGGCGATCAGGTCGAGATCGCGAAAGTTGGTGTTATCGCCGGCATCGAAATAGCCGTTGCCGATATTGCGCCCACCGACCACGGCCACATTGCCGTCCACGATAAACGACTTGTTGTGCATGCGCCGATTCAGACGGTGCGCATCGACCATGAATTGCATTGCCTTGGATAAGAACGAAGGGTTGTGCGTGGAGAACGGATTGAAAAGCCGTATCTCGATATTCGGATGCGCATCGAGCGCATCCAGCATATCGACCTCGTTGCTGACATTGATATCGTCCAGTAGCAGGCGCACACGCACGCCACGATCGGCCGCTTGCAGGAGATGCAATGCCACCAGCCGACCCGTCTCGTCGTTGTCGAAAATGTAGTACTGCAGGTCGATCGAATGCTGCGCGTGATCGGCCAGTGCGATACGGCTCAGCAGCGCATTCGTATTGAGCGTCAACAGGCGAAATCCGGATAGATCCTGATGCTGGTCGACCTGCTCATGGATGTAGCTACCCGTCGGTGTCTTCGTGGCCGGCGGCAATGCCTTGGATGGGTGTTTGCTATCGGTCGGGAGTGACGCGCAAGCGCCTATCGCCAAAGCGACTAGCGTGACAGTCAGAGCGCGCGTGCAACGCAACATGAAGTCCCTGGGATCGGATGGACAAGTGCGGCAAGAACCAGGCGGTCCTCAGGTCTCGCACCGGGTTAACATGATCCAGATGCCGTGAAGATGATCGCAAGACGCTCGTCCGGTACGGTGGGCATATCGGTCAGCTATATCGATCGGCCAGGGTATCGGTGGCTCTGACCAGCACATCGACAATCGCCGGGTCGGCGGCGCTGTGGCCCGCCATCACAATGTGAAAGTCCGCTTCCGGCCACGCAGTGGCCAGATCATAGGCACTCTTGACCGGACAAATGATGTCGTAGCGTCCTTGGACGATGGTCGCCGGGATATGGCGGATACGTTCGACGTCGCGCACAAGCTGATCGGGTTTCAGAAAAACCGCATGGCGGAAATAATGCGCCTCGGCCCTTGCGACGCTTATCGCTACCTGCGGATCTTCGAAGTTGCCGGCCTCGTTGGGATCATGCAGCAAACTCGTGCTGCCTCCTTCCCAATAACTCCAGGCCTTGGCCGCCGCCAGGCGTACTGCGTGGTCGGGGCTATCGAGTCGACGCCAATACGCCTCGACCATCTCGCCGCGCTCCTGGACCGGAATGTGTTCGAGGTAATGTGCCCAACGCTCGGGAAAGATCCACGAGGCACCGCCGTCGAGTTCATTGAACCAACGTAGCTCGCCCGGCCGGCCAAGAAAGATCCCGCGCAATACCAGGCCGATCACCGGCTCAGGATGCTTCTGCGCGTACGCCAGCGCCAGGGTCGAACCCCACGAGCCGCCGAAGACCACCCAGCGTTCGATACCGAAATGCGCGCGGATGCGTTCGATGTCCGCAACCAGATGCCAGGTCGTGTTGTTGCGCAGCTCCGCATGTGGGGTCGACTTGCCGGCACCGCGTTGATCGAACAGCACGATGCGGTAACGCGCAGGATCGAAGAAGCGGCGATGGTAAGGAGACAATCCCACGCCGGGACCGCCGTGGAGAAAGATCACGGGCAATCCGTCGGGGTTGCCGCATTCCTCTATATGGAGCTCGTGAAGCTCGTCGACAGCGAGCCGGTGAGTGGCGTAGGGTTCGATCTCGGGATATAGCTCGCGCACAGGTCCGTTTCCAGGTTTTCGCCTGAGCATACCTGCCCCCACGGGTCGGGCGAACAGGACGCCTAAGACAAGCCTAAGCAAACCGCCGGTCCACATCACCCTCGTGCAACAGAACTGTAAAACGGGCCTCCCACGCTAACAGGCTTACGTCACCCACCGTGTAGGCCACCATGCAAAGCCGTTTCCGCCGCTCGCGCGTTCGCGCGCAATCCCTTGTTCTGCATCCAATAGTTCGCGGTATTCGGCAATGGCATGCCCCCCTCTCCCTGGCCATGCTGGCCGGCTTTTGCTTGAGCGCTCCCGCCTTCGCCGACGACGCGGCCACGGCAGCGACGAATGCGCCGGCTGCGGCGACCACCAAGCAGCCCAAGCAGCTGGAAGAGATCGAGGTGCAGGGTGCGGTCAGCAATTCGGCGCTGACCCAGGCACCGACCCAGGCCGACCTGACCATCACCCAGCCGCAATCGGTGATCGGGCTGGACTGGATCAGCAACCATGTTGCGCCGACGGCGGATTACGCCACGATCGCAGCGATCGCCCCGGGCGTCACCAATGTCAGCCCGGCCGGACCTGGCCTTGGCGAATCCAAGCAGATGACCCTTCGCGGTTTCAACGACAACCAGTACAACGTCACCTACGACGGCATTCCGTTCGGCGATACCAACGATTTCAGCCATCACACCAGCAGCTACTTCCCGGCCAAGATGATCGGCCAGGTGCTCGTCGATCGCGGTCCCGGCAGCGCCAGCACCATCGGTGAGGCGACCTTCGGCGGCACCGTGGCGCTCAGTTCGAAGGATCCGCTGGACTCGTTCTCGTTCATCCCCACCCAGAGCTTCGGCAGCTACGGCACCTCGCTGACGCATCTTGAAGTCAACACGGGCCGCTTGGATGATCTGGGCGGCGGCAAGCTGATCGCCAGCGCCCAGTACATCAGCACCGACACCGCCAAGACCGACGGCGACACTTCGCGCAAGACCGGCTACATCAAGTATGTACAGCCGATCGGCACCGGCACCGAGATCACGTTTCTCAGCAACTACAACTACATCCGTTTCAACAACCCCGACCTGAGTTCGCTGACGCTGAAGCAGATCGCGCAGCTGGGACGCAATTTCGGCCTCAACAACGATCCGACCAGCACCAACTGCGCCTGCTACAACTTTCAGACCAAGCAGACCGATCTCGAGTACCTGGGTGTGCACAGCGCACTGTCGGAGACCTGGTCGCTGGACAACAAGGTCTATACCTACGCGTACGACAACACCAGCCACGAAAGCCCGTACGTAGGCACCAAGGCATCGCCGACCAATATGGGCGGCTATATCAAGATCAACAATTACCGTGCCTGGGGCGACACTTTCGCGCTGGTGCACGCCGACGACTACGGCCAGTTCCGCACGGGCGGCTGGTACGAATACACCAACAATCAGCGCAGCAGCGTTGCCGTCGACTATGGCCGTGATCAGGCCATCGACGTCAAGGCCGGTCAGCCGCTGCAAGGCAGCTTCAATGCCAAGGGTGTGTATAGCGGGCCGTACAAGTACATCATGAAGGACCAGCTGCACACGGGGCAGCTCTATGCCGAGTACGAGTGGCACCCGATCAATGGGCTGAGCATCACCCCCGGCGTGAAATACCTCGATATCAGCCGCGATATCGAGGCACCGATCAACCAGACCAGCAAGGTCCCGTTGCGCTACAGCCAGACCTGGGACAAGACGCTCGGCTATCTGACCGCCAACTATCTGCTGCGCGACGACTGGAGCATCTATGCGACGGCTGCGCAGGGCTTTCTGACGCCCAATCTCAATGAGTTCTACGTACCGGATCCGTCGTTGAACAAGGCGCATCCGGAGCAGACGATGAACTACCAGTTCGGCTCGGTCTACAAGACCGATCGCTTCAATGCGGATGCCGACGTCTATTTCATCAACTTCAAGAACTACGCTTTCTCGACCACGATCCCAGGCACCACCGATGCGGTCTATTACGTCGCCAAGGGCGCCTATATCAAGGGCATCGAAGCGGAGATGACCTACTACGTCGGCGCCGGCACCAGCGTGTTCGCCAACGGGTCGTTGCAGGACGCCACCTTCAAGGGCTCGCGACTGGACATCCCCAATGTGCCCGACCGCACGGCAGCCATCGGCGTGCTGTACGAGAACGACGGTTTCTTCGCGTCGCTGTTCGACAAATATGCCGGTAGCCAGAAGGGCTACAACTCGAGCTTCAACCCCGATCAGGCATCGTCGGTCACCTCGACCATTTCGACGGGTGGCTTCTGGCAGGCAGCGATGAGCGTGGGTTACGGCCAGAACCTGAGCGGCTCGGTGATCAAGAGCTACAAGGTTCGCCTGCAGGTGGACAACCTGTTCGACGCGCACAACCTGGTGATCAACTCGGTCAGCGGAAGCACCGGCTCGTACTACGTGTTGCCGGGCCGCAGCTGGTTCGCCTCTGTATCGCTGGCACTCTGACAAGGCAACCGGAATCGAATCATGAAACAGATCCCTAACCGTCTTGCGGTCGTTCTGATCGCCGCCCTCGCCTGCACCGTTACTCATGCACGCGATGCCCATCCGACCGAGGTTTACCTGAGCGCCAGCCAGGTCAATACGGTACTCGCCATGCTTCCGCCGCCCAGTGCACCGGGCAGCGCGGAAGACCAGGCCGATCGCGCCACCACCGACCGCGCCTTCGCGCAGCGCTCCAGCGCCGATTTCGATGCGGCAGAACAGGAAGAGAAGTTCGATGCGTTCGCGTTCGCGTCGGTGGTAGGCCCCGGATTCCAGGCCGACAAGCTCCCGCACGTGGCGGCGCTTTTCAAGGAAGCCGAGCACGAGACCAAGGAAGCTGTCGACACGTCCAAGAACCATTGGAGGCGCGTGCGGCCTTGCCCGCCTGCTTCGGCCTGCGCGATGAATCCCGAGCATGCTTCGAAGAAAAGCTTCGGCTATCCCAGCGGGCATTCCAGTCGCGCCACGGTCGACGCCATCTTGCTGACACAGTTGTTTCCGCAGGACGGCGACGCCCTGATGCAGCACGCCAGGGACATCGGCTGGCGACGCGTGGTCAAGGGCGTGCACACATTGCAGGACATCTATGCCGGGCGGATGTTCGGCCAGGCCTTGGCCAGCGCGATGCTGACCTCGCCGGCGATGCAGCATGATCTTGCGGCCGCCGCCGCGGAACTGCGTGCCGCCGGTTTGACCGGCGACGCTCATTCGACCCCTTAGATTGGATGCCGATGAGGATCCGAACTGCGCGCTTACCCGCGACTGTCACAAAGCTGTAAGACAATCGCTCGTGGCATCGCGTCCCACCCGGCCGACGATGCAACGACAGCCATTGGCGGAGTGACACGTGCACATCATTCTGATTGAAGACGACCAGGAGCTCGGCGCAGCGATACGCCGGGCTCTTGAGCGTCTCTCGTATACGGTGACATGGTTGCTCGATGGCGAGGGCGCCGTGGCCGCGATGCGCGACGAAACCGCCGACCTTGTACTGCTCGATCTCGGCCTCCCCCGCAAGGATGGCCTGGATGTGCTGGTCGAGGCGCGTCGTGCCCGTATCCGAACGCCGGTGCTGATCCTTACCGCACGCGACGCCGTCCAGGCACGCGTACATGGGCTCGACGCAGGCGCCGACGACTATCTCACCAAGCCGTTTCATCTGGACGAACTGGGTGCGCGGATCCGTTCGCTCACCCGCCGCATGCAGGGCCTGGCCGACAACCGCATCGAGGTGGGCTCGCTATGCCTCGACCTCGCCACGCTGGAGGTCACCTTTCGTGGCCAGCGTGTCGACCTGACCCGGCGCGAGTTCTCGTTGCTGCAGGCACTGATGGAACGTGCCGGCCGACTGGTGCGGCGGGATTTTCTGGAGAGTTCGCTTTACGGCAACGACAAGGTTGTCGGTGATAGCGCCCTGGACGTCATCGTTCATTCGCTACGACGCAAGCTGAGCTTCGAGACGATCCAGAACATACGCGCCTTCGGCTACATGATTCCACGAGAACCGCAATGAGGCACCCCAGCCTGCGTGGACGGCTGCGCTGGTTGATCGTGACCATGCTGGTGCTCGTGCTGCTTCCGCTCGCGCTCTACAGCTTTCGCCGTACCACGGCAGAAATGGAAGAGCTGTCCGATGGGCGACTGGCGCAGGCGGCGCATACGATCGGCTCGTTGGTCCAGCGAACCGGCGTTCGCGCCTTGATCGGCAATGAGGCGCTGCTGGTTCCGGTGCAGAAGAAATCGACGCTGCGCAGCTTGGGGGAAGTGCGTACCGACGAGTCGGAAGTCGGCTTTCAGGTTTTCAACGGGCGGGGACAGTTGCTCCTGGGAACGGCCAATCTTTCGACCTTGCCGTCGTCCGCGATGGATCGTTCCGAATTTCTCGACCTGAAAAAAGCCCATCACATCTGGCGCGTCTTTACCTTTGTCGATAAACCCAATGACATGGTGATCCGTGTGGCGGATCGCTACGACACACGCGAGGAAATCGTCCACGCGCTGTGGCTCGATCACGGGCTGCCCTTCTTGTTCGGCCTGCCGGTGCTTGCACTGCTGGTCGGCTGGGCGGTCAAGCGCGGCCTGCAGCCCTTGACCGGCCTGGCATCGGCGCTGGCTGCACGTGAGCCGGGCAATCGCGAGCCGATCACCCTCGATCATTCCCCGCTTGAACTTCAACCCGTGCTTGCCGCGCTCAATGAGCAGATCGAACGCCAGGAAAACGCGTTGGAACGCGAGCGACGCTTCAGCGCCGATGTGGCGCACGAACTGCGCACGCCCGCGGCGTCCATCACGCTCAATCTGGAAAGCGCGATGGCAACGACGGACCTGGCCGAGATCTACGACAGCATTGCCGGTGCGCAAAACAGCGTTCGCCTGCTCTCGCGACGTATCGAACAACTGCTTGCGCTGGCGAGGCTCGAAGCCAATGTCGCGACCAACCAGCCCGCTACGATCGACTTGCTCGAAATTGCCAGTGACGTCATTGCCGAACTGGGCCCTTCCATCGCCGGCAGCGGCGTCGCGCTGGGCCTGCCGCAACGACAGTCTCCCGTACTGGTGCAAGGTTACGATGCGGCGCTCGCAGCATTGCTGCGCAATCTCCTTGAAAACGCGATTCGACATGTTCCGCGTGGCGGACAGGTTCAACTGGCGATCGAACAGAACGCGCACGAAACGACACTTGAGGTGATCGACGATGGCCCCGGTATTCCGCCGGAACGCCGCCATGCCGTATTCGCGCGCTTTCATCGCGAAGCATCCAGCCGAGGCGACGGCTATGGCCTGGGGCTGTCCATCGTGCAACGCGTCGCCTGGCTACACCGTGCGTCGATCGAGCTGCTCGATTCGCCTTTGGGCAAGGGACTGAGAGTCAGGGTCGCTATTCCGCTCGGAGCGTAGCGACCCCCGCCTTTCGCTGACGGCCTCACGACGCCTCTCGCCACTCCCGTATGACCACCGGAACGGACTTGTACGACGGCGTGCCCGATTGGGGGTCATGGTCGTCCAGCCCTACCAGGCAGTTGCCTTCCGGGTAATACATCGCCACCGTGCCGCGGGCGATCGGATAGGACACGGCGGTAAAGCCAACCACCGAACGCTTGGCCCGGGTTGCAGAGGTTTCGACGACGATGCGATCGCCGTGTTTGAGGCCGCGCGCGGCGAGGTCGTCGGCATGCATGAAGATCACATCGCGGCGACCGGTAATGCCGCGATAACGATCGTTGAGACTGTAAATGGTGGTGTTGTACTGGTCGTGCGCGCGCAGCGTGGTCAGCACCAGCGTGCCATCTTCGAGGCCATCGTCTTCCTCGATGCCCGGCGCCACCAGGAAATGCGCCTTGCCGTCCGGCGTGTTCCATTTGCGCTCGGATGCCGCGATAAACAGACGGAAGCCGCCCGGCTCGCGTACGCGCTGATTGAAATTGGCAAAGGCCGGAAACACGATTTCGATCTTGTCACGGATGCGATCGTAATCGGCGATCAGGTGATCCCAATCCACCCGTGTGTCGGGCAGAGTCGCCTTGGCCATCTGGGCGACGATCCAGGGCTCCGAACGCAGATATTCCGAGGCCGGTGTGAGGCCGCCGCGCGAGGCGTGGACCATCGACATGGAATCCTCCACCGTCACCGACTGCGCGCCTTCGGCCTGCATATCGATTTCAGTGCGGCCCAGGCACGGCAGGATGATCGACTCCTTGGCCAGGATCAGATGCGAGCGATTGAGCTTGGTGGCGATATGCACGGCTAGGTCGAGCTTGCGCATCGCATCGAAGGTAGCGTCGGGATCGGGCATCGCCACCGCAAGGTTACCGCCCAGACATATCAACGCTCTGGACTGACCGTCGCGAATCGCCTTGACCGCAGCCACGGCATCGTGGCCGTGTTCCGGCGATGTATCGAAACCGAACGCGAGCTTCATGCCTTTGATGAGCGCGGCATCGGGTTTCTCGGTAATGCCGACCGTGCGATCGCCCTGCACATTGGAATGACCGCGCAGCGGGCAGATGCCGGCGCCTTCGCGGCCGAGATTGCCTCGCAGCATCAGCAGGTTCGCCAGCTGCTGCACATTCTGCGTGCCGTGGCGATGCTGGGTGATGCCCATGCCGTAGCAGATGATGACGCGCTTGGCCTGCGCGTAGATCGAACCGGCGTGCTCGATATCGGCACGGGACAGCCCGCTCTTGCTTTCGATATCGCTCCACTGCGTGGCACGGAGGTCGCTGGCCAGCGCCTCGAAGCCGGTCGTGTTCTCCGCAATGAACGCACGATCGAGCAGACCCTGCCCACCGCCGGCGATGTCCTGCGCATCGGCGTCCAGCAGCCATTTCATCATGCCCTTGAGAAACGCCAGATCGCCGCCGCAGCTCACCTGGTAATACGTCGTGGCCAACGGCGTCTCGCCGCCCGTCATCATCTCGACCGGGCTTTGCGGCGAGGTGAATCGCTCCAGGCCACGCTCGGGCAACGGATTGATCGCGACGATGGGAACGTTGCGCTTGGCGACCTCGCGCAAGGTCGCAAGCATGCGCGGATGGTTGGTGCCCGGATTGTGGCCAATGCAAAAGACCGCATCGCAATGATCGAAATCCTCGATCGTGACCGTGCCCTTGCCGACGCCGATCGACTGGGGCAAGCCCACGCTAGTGGCCTCGTGGCACATGTTCGAGCAATCGGGGAAGTTGTTGCAGCCGTACTCGCGCACAAACGCCTGATACAGGAATGCCGCTTCGTTCGAGGTACGGCCGGAGGTATAGAACTCGGCCATGCGCGGATCGGGCAGCGCACGTAGCGCAGTGCCGATGCGTTGCATCGCATCGTCCCAGCCGATCGCCACATAGGTGTCGCTACCCGCGTCGTAGGCCAGCGGATGGGTCAGGCGGCCAAGGCCTTCGAGTGCGTAATCGCTCAACTGCCACAACGATGTCACCGTGTTGGCCTGAAAGAATTCCGGCTTGACGCGCTTGGCCGTGGCTTCCCACGACACCGCCTTGGCGCCGTTCTCGCAGAACTCGAAAGAACTGGTGTGCTTGGGGTCGGGCCAGGCGCAGCCAGGGCAATCGAACCCGTCCGGCTGATTCATCTTCCTTAGCGCCAAGGCTTCCCGACCCACCGCGAGCTGGCCGCTGATGGCCTTGGCCACGGCCCGCAGCGCACCCCAGCCACCGGCAGGACCTTCGTACTCGGATACGCCTGGGATCTCGGTTTCATTGCTCATGGCGCGGACTCTGCAGGGTGTCATGGGGGAGCGGCTGGCCGTTTTTGGCCGACTGGCCAGCCAGGCCATAAGAGTAACTCCGGGAGCGTGAGGGACGTAGTCCCAGATGGTCGAAGCGAAAGAAATTGCCGTCAGATCAGGTCGTTGTAGCCGGCGGCGATCGATGTAACGTCGCTAGCATCCGGCTGCGGTATAAACCCGCGCATCGGATTATTCCGGTCACAGGAGAGGACGATGAGTCACCCATGGACGTTGGTCTTGCCGGTTGTACTGGGATTTTCGGGCTATGCATCCGCCCAGGCGACGCAGTCACCGACCCTCGGCACCCAAGCGCATCAAGTCACGGTCCAGTGCACGCTTACCCATGCCACAGATGCTCCTTGCGCACAGGAAGCGCGACGCGGCTGTGCCGGCGATGCGAAGCTCAAACAAATCGTGTCGCATACGGCGATGCCGGTGACCGAGGGCGTTGACCAGCACGCCGACTCGCTCGTGCGTTATGTCGCGATCTATAGCTGCAGCCACTAACGCCGTAACAACGAGATCGAACGAAGCATATTCTCTCGCGCCGCTTCCTCAAGCCGGGCGCGGAAGTGCGGCGTCTCGTAGATAGTGCGCCGATCCATGAAGCCTTGCAGGATGTCGGCACGCTTGGCTCGATAGATGGGGCCAGGTACCCAGCGGTATTCTTGCCTCACTTGCATCTCGTACGCGTCGAATCGCTCGGCGGGCGCCCCAAGAATCGACAGATCAATATCGACAAGCACTTTCGCATCATGCTCATCAATAGCCGCCGTGTGCCGTGTCGCCATGATCAGAGCATGCATTCGCGTGACTGAAGATTCCACCACGCCTGAATCGCGAGCTACGCGTGTCAGCCAATCAGCACTTGCCGCTTCGTTGTCGCTGCGACGCGGCTTGTAGATGGCATCGTGAAACCACAGGGCCATGGCGACTTCATCCGCGTGGTCGCACTGTTCACGCACCTCGTCCAATGATACGAGGCAATCCTCCAGATGTTGACGAGTGTGATAAGCGCGATGGGCCTCGCCATAGCTGCTTAGCAGTTCGTCGAAAACGTTCCTGGACGCGAATGCGACACCGAGCCCGGCCCAGGCGCGGGACCAAGCCGCGAAGTCGGTAGCGACAAAACGCGCCGGATGGTCAATATCCTTCGCCAGGGCTTTGTTCATTTCGCGCTCCCCCGCGTCTTGCGTACAGAAGGAACCGGTCCATCAGGCTTGCCATGCTGATTGGCCGGCGGCTCCGCTGCGATATACCGCTGAACCCATTCATTCGCCATGTCCGCCGCAAAGCCCGTCGGCACGATAGTTCGGGCATTGCTGGCGAGTACAAACACACCTTCCACGAAAGCCAGCAGGCCGGCTGCAAAGGCATCGAGCTTGCGCACGCGCTTGCCGCTATCGACAAGCTGCGCCTTGAGCAGTTTCTTGACCAGCGCGATCTCCTGGCTTACTGCGCGTTGGTAGATCTCGCGCACGTCGGGATCGCGTATGGCTTCCGCACCGATCATTACCCAGGCCGCCACCGCGTCTGGATTGGCATCGGCGCCATAGGCCAGACGCGCATCGATATAGGCGCGCAGTCGCCCCTGGGCGGTGGTCGCCATGCTGGCGCGGGATTCGAATCGATGCGATGCATAGCCGGCCAGCTGGTCTACCAGCGCGACCAGGATCTCGCGCTTGTCGTGGAAGTGATAGTGGATCAGCCCCGGCGCCAGCCCGGAGGCAGCTGCAATCGCCTGGACGGTAGCTCCTGCATAGCCCTGGGTGGCGATGGTCTTGAGCAAGCCATCGACAATTTGCTGCCGGCGAAGCTCGGTGTTGGGTTTGCGAGGCATGGCGGGTCCTTTTTTATAATTTGGTTATACACCCAAGAAATAGTTGATTGCCAGCCCTGGAACGAGTAACGTCCGTCATAACTTGGTTGATCAACCAATAAATGGTGAGGTCATGGTCGCAGTGAGTCATAAGAAAAACGGCCTCGATTTGGGTAGCAACCGGCACGGAATGCTCGAACATCCGCTACCGCCAGACCTGGGGCGCTGTGTATTGATTCCAGGCTTTTTATCGCCCGCCGAATGCAGCGAGCTGATCGATGCCGCCGAGGACCGGGGCTTCTGCAGCGCCGAGCTGGATTACCCACCCTCGTATAGAAACAACGACAGGCAAGTCTCGAATGATCCGGAACTTGCCAGGCGATTGCTGGAACGCCTTGGCCATCTGGTCCCTGCCGGCATGGAATGCCTGCTACCGGACGATGTCCTCGCAGGCTGGAAGCCAAGAAGCATCAATGAGCGTTTCCGCCTTTGCCGGTATCGACCCGGGCAGCAGTTTCATATTCATCAGGATGGGGTGCATCACCGGGGAGTCGATTGTCGCTCCATGCTCACCTTCATGATTTACCTGACCGATGGCGATGATTTCGAGGGCGGCGACACCTTGTTCTATTCGGCAGGACCAGCCGGCGGCGAAGAAGCTTCGAACGTCATCACCCGTATTCGACCGCGAATGGGCAGTCTGATTCTTTTCGAGCATGACATCTGGCATGCAGGCGAAGAAGTTACCGCCGGCACCAAGTATGTATTACGTAGCGATCTACTGTTTCAGCGCGGTTCTGTGCAAGAGCACGCTACTTCTTCGCTGCATCAGGGCTATATCTGGACACTTGCCGAACTCAGCGACGGCCGCGTTGCGAGCGGAGGACGCGATGGAAAGATACGTATCTGGCATCCGCAGGGCGAACCGAGTGTCACACTCATCGGCCATGACCAGTCGGTACTCGGCCTGACTGAATGTGCCGCAGGCGTCATCGCCTCGGTTTCACGCGACCGCACGCTTCGCTATTGGGACATCACGACGCAGCGTTGCATTCGGTCCATCACGGCACACGATGCGGCCGTACTTTCGCTGGTTCGCTTGCCAGGGGAAAACCTGGCTACAGGCGCCGCCGATCACACCATCCGCCTATGGTCTGACGAGGGAAAGTGCCTGCAGGAATTTACAGGCCATGAGGGATGGGTCTGGGCAATGGTGGATCTCGGTGATGACCGGTTGGCAACGGCATCGGAAGACGGCAGCGTACGAATCTGGGACCTCGCTACGCGCGAATGTCTCCTCGCGTTACGCTGCAAGCATCCGTTGCGGAGCATCGCTTCGTGTCGGACCGGTCAAGAGAATGCCTGTTCCCTGGCGGCGGGCGATGCAAAAGGCGGCCTGACGCTTTGGCGGATGGATCAGGGAGGCGCAAGGGAGGTGGGATTCTTCAAGGCGCACGATGCTGCCATCCGGCGAATCAGGTTTCTGCGCGATGGTTCGCTCGTCACCTGTGGGGAAGACAACCGCCTGTGCATCTGGAGTTATCCGGCGCTGGTGCTCAAGCACGAAGAAATGCATGGAAACTTCGTGACCGACGTGCTTGAGCTTCGCCATGGCGCGAGGGTGAGTTGTGGATACGACGGGCAGCTTCGTTGGACGTTGCCGCACCGCCGTTCCGCTCATTGCTGAATTTCACATCCCCAGCCATCGTTCTGCCCGGCAAACGCTTCGGCCTCTTCCGCCAGCAACGCCTCGTAACCGGAAATATTTTCGTGGGTGGGGACCATGAAAGGATGGGCCTGGACCTGCCACGGCAGTTCGTCGTGTTCTTCGTATTCGGAGAACGACACTTTCTGGCCGTTGCGCAAGAGCAGGACCGCAAACTTCAGTGCAGCGTCTTCGGTGGGAAAGATGACCGAGAAGTCGATTTCGCGCGGTGTCTCCAGGTTGTCGCCCTGCTCGGTCATCTGGCGCAACACGTCGCCGTTTTCATCATCAGGAAAAGCTACTTGATGGTTAACCATGGGTTCTTCGATCCGCTCGGTCACAGGATGGGTAGCTGCAAGCCTACCGCGATATACCGCGAGGCGTCAGACGGCCAGCATGGCCGAAGGCTCGTTCAGCCCGAAGTGAGCCAATCGACGCACCGATCGATGTCGCCCGACGCGTGCCAGCCGTGCAACGCGATGCGCAGATAACCATCGCGCGTGCTCGCGCTGATGCCTTGCGCTTCGCCACGCTGCAGCAGGGCGTCGATCGTGGATTGTTCCAGCGCAAACGAAAGTACGGAGCCGACACGATGGGCCTCGACCAGGCGCTTCAGGCGCGTCGCTTCGTTGCTCCAGGCGGGATATCGCAAGAGCCGGTCGAGCAGGCGCAGTTGCAGCTTGATGACATGATCGCGAATGGCGGCCGCGCCGCCGGCGACCAGTAATAAATCGATCGACGCCGCCAGCGCGCCGCAACCGAGAATGGTCGGGCTGCCCGCTTCGAGATAGCGCCCGTCGTCGGCCCAGAGGTTTTCGTGGGTCGCCTGGACGCCGCCCTGGGAAAAGCTGGCGGGTGCCGATAGCCAGGTGCCCAGCGGCAGAAGCTGCCGACGAAAGTTCGCATCGGTCCACAGCAGGCCCTGCCCCTGCCCGCCCAACAGCCCCTTGTGCCCACCGGTAGCAAAAGCGCTGGCGTGCTTGAGATCGGGCACCATCGTACCGGCCCCCTGAATGCCGTCGACCACCAGGTGCACGCCGCGCGCGCGGCAACCGTGGCCGAGTTTGGCCAGGTCCAGGCGGATACCGTCCTGAAAGCGCACCCATGACACCGCCACGATACGCGTGTTCGGCGTGATCGCATCGAGCAGGAGATGCTCCGGCTCAATAGTGGCATCGGGCACGCGATGATTCGGCCACAGGTCGACTTCGGTGCACCGCACGCCGCGTTGGTTCAGTGCCAGCCAGGGCAGGCGGTTACTCGGAAACTCACCCGCCGGTATGACGACCTCGTCACCGGCCTTCCAGGGAAAGCCATAGGCAATGGCTTCCAGTCCGGTCGAAGTGCAGGTCACCAGGCTCACATCCTTGGCCGCCACGCCAAGCAAGGCTGCGCCGGCGTTGCGCAGCTTCTGTTGCACATCGAGGAAATCGCTCTGCCAGCGCAGCTCCCATGGCCGCAACTCGGTCTGCAGCAAGGCCATCAACGCATTGGCCGCGACGCGCGGCATCGGGCCATCCTTGCAGTGCGACAACCATAGGCCACCGGCGGAAAACTCGAATTGCGCGGGGGAAATAAGCGGGGCGATATCGGCAGACACGAGCGAACCTTTGCTCAAAGCTATCGCTGCTATCTTGCAGGACGGCGCGTTATCTCGCCAGCTCCTCGGCGGCATTTAACAAAGGCTGGCCAGATACCCGAATGATGCCCGAGTACGGCGTTTCGAATTCCAGTATCAAAAACACTGAGCCGGCAAAAGCCAATGCGGAACAGACGAGCACGACGCGCACCGAACGGTTGTGTACGGTGAACGCGCCGAGGCCGACAAAGATCAGAAAGACCCAGGCTGCGACGACCACCAGCAACAGTACGGGTACCGATTGCACGCTCTGTTCGGAGGTAACGACACGCTCACGGCTCAGTTCACTGCTCAACGTCAACGCGCGTGCCTGAAACCAGCGTTGCGCGTCATTGGCTGGCTTGAGCGCCAGGATCGACTGCTGCAATTGTGTCAGCAAGCTGAGGTTGGTCAGCGGAACACGAAAGATGACCTCTTTGACATTGCCGTCGCCCGCGACACGACCTGTCGCCCGATCCAGAAAGGCGCGCAGCTGATCGCGTGCCGGACGCGCCTCTTCGCCATAGCCCGAGAGTGCACGATCCACCATCACGATCGACGTCGATACGGCGACGACATCATCGGTTGCGCGATCGAACGAGGATCGCGCCGAGGTAATCATGAAACCGAGTACCAGTGCTGCTAGCGTCGACATCATGCCGATACCGATCTGCGCCGAGTTGCGCGCGTCGTTGGACAGGTGATCCCGCGGCAACCGTGGCGCCAACCACGCGCCCAGCCACAGGCCGACCCAGGCCAGCACAAAGACGCCCAAGCTGATCGCAATCGCGGCCATAACCCCTCGGAGCCAGTCCGGCTCGGGCGAGTTTGCCACTTTCCGGAAAGCCTGTGCTTAGCGCTTATGGCGTAAGCGCGCCGCGGGCTAGCCGTATGGCTTGCCTGGCCAGGGATTGATCCCGTCACGCAGCCAATGCAGCGTGTCCGCCCAGAAGCCCTGCGTGTGCCGTGCATGGAACAGGTCGAAGTGACCCACGCTCTTCTGACCCAGGTCATGGGGCGACAGCATCACTTCGGTCTTTGCTGCCGCTCCGTAGTAACCCAGGGAGCGACGCACAGCCGAAACGGTGCCCAGTTCATCGTCGCTGACGACCACGGCGAGAATGGGCGCCTGAAATGCAGCGAAGCGTTCCAGTACCTCGGCCCGGCTGGCCTTGGGGTAACTGCGTTCGGTACGCGCGCCTTTGAAGCTCCATTCGTTGGCGACGCCGGCGGGCAGATCTTCCAGCCAGCCGAACTTGCGGCCCGGAAAATAACCAAGCAATGCCGTAACCGCAGGCATGACCACGTGCCATTTGAAGAACAGCCTGGCTCGCTGCTTCGCTGCGTAGTCAGGCCAGTACGCATACTGCGCACCCACGGTCAGCATGCGTTCGACCAGGTGGCCATTTTTCGCCAGGCCCGGAAGAAAACCGCCGACACTGTGACCAACAACCAGCAAGGCCCCTTGCCTGCGCCGCTGATTGGCGAAGCGAATCGCCGCATCGAAGTCGAGTTGCCCCCAATCACGCCAGCGATAACCGCTGCCCCGCAGTCGCTCGGGACGCGACAGGCCAATACCGCGGTAATCGTAGGTCAGGACATCGAAACCCGACGCGGTCAGAAAGCGCGCGTAGTAATGGTAGTAACGAGCCAGCACGCCAGTCGCCGGATTGATGACGACCAGTCCGAGAGGCACTGCGGTCGCGGTCGGCCACCAGTGGCCACCAAGCACGACGCCGTCGTCGCAACGAATGGTTATCGCTTCTGCAGATTCGGGTGCGACAGATGCCATGGGGATGGGCAGGCTTGTGCCAAAACGAAAGTATTTAAGATTAAGGGTTTACTGTCGCCGGCACCACGGTGCCCTGCGCGATCGCGCACAGGATCTCCTCACCGTCGCGAACTGCGAATATGTCGCACTGGCATACGGCCTGGCGTTTGCCCACGGCCTTGGCATGGGCACGCGCGACAAGCACCGAGCCAAGGGCCGGCTTCAGATAGTTGATCTTGAACTCGGAGGTCAGCGCGTTGCCGCCAAAGGCCAGGCCACCGGCGAAGGTGATTGCGTTATCCGCCAGATAGCTCAGGACGCCGCCGTGAACGAAACCGTGTTGCTGCTTGAGATGATCGACGATCGGGAGACTTATTTCTGCCGTGCCGGGTCCAGCCTGCGTCAGTTGTGCGCCGAGAAAGCGGCTGAACGGCTGGGCGTCGAAAACCTGTTGGGCGAATGCCTGTAGATCCTCCACGACTCGATCCTTTCATTACGTCGAATGAGGGCTTCGATTCTACGGGAACTCGACCATGCATCTCCTACCCGTCATCCCCCGCTGGCCGGGATGACGATGAATACTGAAGCTATTTTGCTGCCTTCGGTTTATTGGCGTGAAATCCTCGGCGGCTTTCGCCGCCGAGGACTGAGACACAACGGCGTTTACTTCACACCAACAAACGACTTCCACGCGCTGAGCAGGTTGTTGGCGTCCACCGAACCCAATCCGGTGGCAAAGCTCCAACCCGGCTGCGCGGCGAAGGCTTCGGTCTTGGCGCTGTACTTCTTGCTCGGATCGGTCGACATCAGGCCGAGCTGGCCCGGACCGAGCAGGAACTCCGGATTGGTGATGTAGAAGTAGCAATCCGGCGTCGGGGTGGCCGCGCCATTCAACTGATAGCACTGGGTGGAGATACCGCCGCGCACCACATTGTGGAAGACGCACTTGGCCGTACCCTTGGTGCCGTTATCGGAACTGCAACCGTCCAGCGTGGCCGGCGCCGTGCCGGTCGGGCCGCCGTATTCCTTGGCCGCGAGTGCGTACAAGGTCGGTGCTGCATTGCCCTGATTGGCAGGCAGGCCCGCTTCGGACAAGCCCTGGTCCATCAAGGCCTGGATACCGGCAAACATCGGTGCCGATAACGAAGTGCCGCCTTCGAGCACGGTGGGGGTGGTGAAGTTGGGTGCGCACGGATCGGCCGCCGTGCACAGGATCACGGCCGAGTGTTGTCCGTACGAACCGGCAAACAAGGCCACGTCCGGCACGTCGCGCGATTGGTCCTTTGCCGTTCCCTTGACCAGACGCTGCCACACCGGCTTTGCGTCCACCGAGGATGGGCCGCCACTGCCGCCTTCGGAGGTGGTGTAGAGGCTGAGCGGATCGAACACGACCGCCTCCTTACAGAAGGCAATCGAGTCGGCGAAGCCGAGCGACTTGGCCGCCACGTCATTGCCGCAGGACTGGTTCCACGGAATTTCCGGCACATATGAAAGCGCCGATCCGTAAACATCATTGATCGTCGAGCTGAAGTATTTCTTGGTCGTGCCATCGAGTACGTCGGCGGTGTCGGTGCCGCCCACCGTCGTGACATTCGGCGACGTGCCGAGCGAGTTGGCATCGATGCCCGCACCGTTGATCACGCCACCGTTGAAGCTCGGGTTGGCGCCGGAATCGCCGCTGGAGACGAACACCGATATGCCTTCGGCATCGGCCTGCGCCCACATCAGATCGATCGCGCTCTTGCTGGCCGCATCGGTCGAACCTTCGCCAAAGCCGTAGCTGGCACTGATGATGTTCGGACGGCTCGTGCCGTTGATCAGGTTGGTCGCCGCGGTGAACACACCACCGAAGAAGTTGTTGCTGTTGCCACTATCGCAGGTAGCCACCACGATGTTTGCGCCCGGCGCCATCGCGGTTGCCCACTCCGCATCCAGTACCGTTTCGGTAAAGTCGGAGTTGGGACTGGCGATATTCGGATCCACGCAGTTGGTAAGGCCATCGGCTTGCGGCTGCACCTGTGAGAACGTTCCGCCGAAGCTGCCCAGATTGAACTGGCTGACGAAGTTGGTCCAATCGCCGGGCACCATCGACTCTACATCGACCACCGCAATGGTGATGCCCTTGCCGGTAATGCCGCTGCTCTGCAGTTTGTCGACACCGTAGATCTTGGCCAGATCGTAGGGCGCGAAACCACGTTCGCCGGTAGTGAACGGTACGGCATCCGGGCCCAGCTTCGCGAGTGAGGACTTGGCGAAATTGGTCTTGCCCGGCTGCTGCGGCACCGCGAACATCCGCGTCGACGGATTGAACTGAGCCACCTGTGGTGCCGTGTGCTGCGGATCGGGATGGATATCATTGAGGCCAGCGACACCGACAATGACGTCATTCAATGCCGTTGGGATGCTGATATCGCCGGCATTCGCGATGTGCACCGCATTGTTGATGGTGTAGCGGTTCTCTTGGGTATGAAAGGCCTGCTTGACCGTGGCGGCCGTGCCGCTGAAGTCGATCTGCATCTTGTTCGGGTAGACACCGTTGACGGTAAAGCCCTGCGATTTGAGCCAGGACGATACGGCAGCGATATCGGCATCGCTGACGCCAAAGGTCTGGCCGAACTGTGCCGGCGTCAGCCATTGATGAAATTTCGCGGACGAGGGATCGTGCTGGTCGGCAATCAATTTGCTCAATGCGTTGGCACGCAGCCCGCTGCGCTTGAGCACTAGTTGCATATGGTTCATTGGCAGCGAATCGGCCACGGTCTCCGTGGGCTTCGTTTTTGCCACCAGCCCAAGATGGGTGTTGGCTACCGCCGTCAACGCGCGATTGTCGATGGTCGCGGTGACACGCGGCGCTTCGTTAGTGTTGATACCCGCAAGTGCGGCTGTCGCCGTGTCAGTGGCCAGGCCAAGACTCGGCAGTACGGCTAAAGCAGCGGCAATCGATGCACCGATCACAAGCTCGTTTTTCATGACTCTCTCCCAAAGATAATGCCAAAAGGAAATAACGAGTCCCCCTGTGATGTTGCGTCGTACAACAACGTTTGTGTCTCTTTTCGACTCCAGTGGTTTCGCGATGCCTCTTGTTGCAGGGCGCATGCTTCCAGCCATCTCATCGGACAGCTTTATGGAAGTCGCATTGGATATCCGTTGTACTTCGGCCTGCAGCCAAAGGCAGGCGATCATGCTCATGCATCAACGAGATCGTCTAGTGCTTTGGCGGCATTTGAACGCTGCGTTTTGATGAAACAAACTGAAACGGTGAACACGCACGTGAATTTGGACGTCCAAATGATGGACGGCTATATGTAACGGTTTGTAACAAGGCGCGTATACGTAACCTCTTGCGTGAAACGCAAAATTTTCTGTAGCAAATGCAACAAAAAAGGCCGCTGACGAATCAGCGGCCTTCGCTTGGAGTCACGGGAGCGTTAGTTGGTCGGCGGTAGATACTTGCCAAACCAGCTCAGCGCACGTTGCAACACGTCGCGCTGGTTGGCCGGGTTGACGAAACCGTGGCCCTCGCCCGGGTACACCACCAGCGACGTTGGCACATTCTGCGCACGCAGCGCATGCCAGAACTCGAACGACTGCGGTGCGGGGCATTCGGCATCACGCTCGCCGACCACGATAAGGGTCGGGGTTTTCGCCTGCTTGATGAAATTGATCGCCGAGCTCTTTGCGTACACCTTCGGATCGTCATAGACGGAGGCACCGAAGAACGGCGTCATCCACTGATCGATCAGATTCTGACCGTAGTAGCTCTGCCAGTTGGAGATGCCCGCGCCGGCCACAGCAGCGTGGAAGCGCTGCGTCTGGGTTACCGAGAACATCGTCATGAAGCCGCCGTAGCTCCAACCGGTCAGGCCCAGGCGCTTGTCGTCAACCGGCAACTTCTTTTCGATCGCATCGACGCCGGCAAGGATGTCGCGCAGGTCGCCATAGCCGAAATCCTTGCGATTGGCCTGCGTGAAGGCCTGGCCCTGGCCATAGCTGCCGCGCGGGTTGGGCATGAAGACAAAGTAGCCCAGCGCGGAGAGCGGCGCGCCGCCAAAGCCAACCCCCGGCCAACGCGGGATCACCGCACTCGACGGGCCACCGTGCACGGTGACGATCATCGGATACGACTTGGACGGGTCATAGTTGGCCGGATACAGCAGCCAACCCTGTACGTGGAAACCCTCGTTATCCCATTCCACCGATTCGGCCTTGCCCCACGACGGCTTGAGCGCGGCGTTGATCGATGTCACGGCCGGCGGCGCCTGCGTATCGAGTGCGCCGGCGTGTACTTCGGCCGGATGCGCGTAATCGCTTTGCACGAAGGCGACCTGCTTGCTGTCGCGGCTTAGCGAGAGCGACATCGACAGATCACCGCTGCCGATACTGGAGGGCACGGTGAAAAACGTGCGCGTCGGTTTGGCCGCGCTGCCTGCCACCGCATACTCGGCGACCTCGCTCTGACCGTTGCTGACCTGCGACACTACCAACTGATTCGCGCCGGACCAGCTGAACCATACCGGTGTGACGTGCGTGCCGGTCGTGAGATTGGTCGGCGTGGCGTTGGCACTTACGGCGGCGCTGTAGATATCGCCGCCGGTCGCACCCTGATCGCTCATCAGGCCACCGATAAAAGCGATGCGGTTGCCATCGGGCGAGAAGCGCGGCACGGCCATCTGCAAGCCGTGCAACGGGCCGCTGACGGTGGCCGGGTCGACGACGACCGTGTTTGCGGTACCCGGGATCGCGTTCTGCACATACAGCTTGGAGATCCACCAGTTGTTGTCGCCGGGCGGCGGTGCAGCGGTGTAGGTAAAGCGTTTGCTGTCGGGCGACCAGGCGTATTCATAGACGTGCAGCGACACGGGCGTGACTTGCTCTATCGTGCCGCCGTCGGCCGGCAGCGTCGCGATGCGCTGTTCGACGATATTGTCGACGCCGATCTCGCCGACCGAGGGATCCGCTGCCGCCGTGGCGCTCGCGCGACGGTCCGAGCCTTCAACGTAGAGGAACGAAAGTTTCTTGCCGTCCGGCGACCAGGTCAGAGCGTGCGCGTAACCGTTGAGCGTGCCGAGCCGGCGTGGCTTCTCGCCGGCTTTGTTTGCATCGACAACATAGACGCCTTTGTCGTGCTTGCTCGGACCATTGCCGCTGGCGGGCTTGCCGTCAGTTGACTTGTTGACGCAGTCGGCGATGAAGGCCAACTGGCGCGCATCCGGCGACCAGGCAATGGCGCTGCCGTTGCAGTCCGCCGCGTTGCCCACCCCGATCTGCTGCACGCCGCTACCGTTCGCCGTCGCCAGTTCGATCTGGGCGTGCTTGTCCTTGTGGCGAACCCAGGCCAGCAGGCGGCCATCGGGAGAAAGCTCGCTTTCGTCGATGCGCTGCGACTTGGCAAGCTCAACCAGCAAGTCGTTGATGCGTGGGTCGGTGCCGTTGTTGGCAGCAGCCGGAACATCGGGCGTGGCAAATGCGCTGGTGACACAAAAGGCCAGCAGCGCCGGTAGCAAGCGAGCGGATCGAGGCATGGTCGAATCTCGTGGGACGGACGAAAGTCGACACGCTAGCAGCTTGGTTTGGCTCGATCCAAGTCCAGGAAGTTACGATCTGCAATGCCCGCTGAAAAATCCTTGAAACTCAAGGCTTGGCGGTTGCAGGCATCGCTGCATGCTGCAGTGCCTCACGCTCGGCGATCTTGGCGCGGATGGCCGGGATCGCCGCCAGGGTGGCACGCTCGCCTTCCAGGATCGCCCTGTCTTTCTGCTCGAAAGCGGTCGCACCGATGCCGCCGACCTTGGGCCGGATCACTACATCGGCGCGCGCCAGCTCCTGCGCACCGAGCTTCTCGCCCATGATGTTGATCGACTGCCCGATGGTGCCGAGCATGCCGTCGGGTTTGTTGTCCGCCGCCTTGGTCGAGATATCCACCGCGATCACGATGTCGGCGCCAAGCTGGCGTGCCGCATCTACCGGTACCGGGCTGGAAACACCGCCGTCGACATAGCGTTTGCCGTTGATCACGGCCGGCTCGAACACGCCCGGGATGCTGCTGGACGCACGCACCGCCTGGCCGGTATTGCCGCGCACGAAGACCACGCGCTGACCGGTGTCCAGTTCCGTCGATACCGCGGCGAAGGGCAGTTTCAGTTTGTCCATCGGACGGTTGTCGACCAGTTGGTTGACGTAGTCCTGCAGCTTCTGACCCTGCACCAGGCCACCGGAGAACAGACGCACGTCGCGAACCTTCGATTCGTCCAGCGAAAACGCCTGCTCCTGTAGCTGGAATGCATCCATGCCGCTGGCGTACAACGCACCGACCACACTACCGGCGCTGGTGCCCGATACCACGTCCGGATGAATGCCGCTGGCTTCGAGCATCTTGATCACGCCGATATGCGCAAAGCCTTTTGCGGCACCGCCGCCCAGCGCCAGGCCGATACGCAGCTTTACCGGCGTTACCACCGCTGCGGTGGTTGGCGGCGGTGGCTTCTTATGGCCGAGCACGCCGCAGCCGCCGATCAGCGCGACGGCGAGCAAAGGCATCAAACGACGTGCGCAAGCGGCAGGACTCATGGATCACTCATGGAAAAAGGGGAAGCGCGCGGCATTGTAATGGCCGGTCCGCTCCGCATAGATGGCAAAACCCGGGCGTATTCGCGCCCGTTGCCGGCCGTTAAGAGCTGTAGAGCTGCTCGGCGCGCTTGAACAGGATCCAGCTGGTGGCGATGTATTTGTCGCCCCCGCGTGGCCGGTTACCGCGATGCGTGTGGGTAAATGCGGCCGGCGCGATCAGCAGGCTGCCGCGACGCGGCGCCACCTTGCGATCCTGGTGCAGGAACTCGGTTTCGCCTTCGGTGAACGCGTCGTTGAGGTAAATCGTCCACAACAGGTGCCGATGCAACGTCTGCGCGTCGGCATGGCGCGGGAACAACTCGCAATGCCAGTACGGATAGCCGCCCTGGTCGGCACGGTAACGCTGCAGGTTGATATCGCCCGGCATGAAGACCTGCCGTGCCAACGCACCCAGCTCGGCATCGCTCATGCTGGCGATGTCATCGGCCTGCAGGCGGCGCAGCTGGCCGTCCGAACCCGGTACCTGCAGCATCAGGGGAGCAATCAAGGTATAGGGATAGCGGCGCAGGTACGCGGTGAGTCCCGCCAACATGGCGAGGTTCAACGTGACTTCGTTATCGCGCCAGCCCGGTTTGCCGCTGATCGTGATATCGCTGGAACGCTTGAGCTGCGGATAGACACCACCACCGACCTGTCCGTCCACCGCCTGCCCGCTGGCTTCGAACGCGTCGATCAGTGCCGCGCATTGCGCGGCACTGAGGGCGTCTTCATAGACCTCGATAAAATCGGCGGTCATTACGCCTTGGCGCCGTCGGCCTGCTGGTGATAGTGCGTGGCCACCTCGACTTCCTGCTTCGAGCCGAGGAATACCGGCACGCGCTGGTGCAGGCCATGCGGCTGGAGCTCCATGATCCGTTCGCGACCGGTGGTCGCCGCACCGCCGGCCTGCTCGACGATAAACGCCATCGGGTTGGCCTCGTACATCAGGCGCAGCTTGCCGCCCTTGGACATGATCTTGGCGTCCAGCGGATAGAAGAACACGCCGCCGCGGGTCACGATACGGTGCACGTCGGCCACCATCGAGGCCACCCAGCGCATATTGAAATCCTTGCCGCGTGGACCGTCCTTGCCGGCCAGCAGCTCGCCGATATAGCGCTGCATCGGCGCTTCCCAGTGGCGCTGGTTGGACATGTTGATGGCGAATTCGGCCGTCTCGTTCGGGATACGGATATCGCGGCGGCTGAGGATGAAGCTGCCGACTTCGCGATCCAGCGTGAACTCGTGCGTGCCGTGCCCGAAGGTCAGCACCAGCAAGGTCGCTGGGCCATAGACCACATAACCCGCCGCCAGCTGGGTCGTCCCCGGCTGCAGGAAGTGCTCCATCTTCGGCTCGGTCACGCCATCCGGGCAGCGCAGCACGGAGAAAATCGTTCCGACGGAGATGTTGACGTCGATGTTCGACGAACCGTCCAGCGGATCGAACAGCAACAGGTGATTGCCCTTCGGGTACATGTCCGGGATTTGCTGCGGATCCTCCATTTCCTCCGAAGCGCATGCGGCCAGGTGGCCACCCCAGGCATTGGCCTCGAGCAAGATCTCGTTGGAGATCACATCCAGCTTCTTCTGCGCCTCGCCCTGCACGTTGTCGCTGCCGGCATTGCCCAGTACACCGCCCAATGCGCCTTTGTTCGTCGCTACCGCAATGCGCTTGCAGGCACGCGCCACCACCTCGATCAGCAACGACAGCTCGTTATTGATGTGACCGGCGCGGCGTTCCTCGATCAGGAACTGGATGAGGGAAATGGACTTCATGGTCGGCCCGATGGAAGAAGGATGCGTATTGTCGCTGGTGGGGCTGAATGCTGCCAGTTGATGCGAGAGCGCAGGAGCGCCCCCTCACCCCAGCCCTTCCCCCGGCAAAGCCAGGGGAGAGGGAGCAAAAGCGCGCGCGATTGAAGACCTGCCTCAGTCAGCCCCCTCTCTCCTGGCTCCGCCGGGGGAGAGGGTTGGGGTGAGGGGGCCGGGTGCTCGCCGGAACATTCCACATTCCCTACTGACAACACGTTGGCAGTAGCCCCCCTCCATGATCTCAACATCAGCGGAGGGAGAGGTCATGCGAGACACGGTTTATTTCTTGGCTTTTGAAGGATTTGCGGACTGGCAGGCCGCGCTGGCGCTGTGCGAGATCCGTCGCCCCGGCGATTGGCAGTTGCGCACCGTCGGTTTCTCGATGCAGCCGGTGGTGTCGATGGGCGGGCTGCGCATGTTGCCCGAGCTGACCCTGGAACAACTCGATGCCGATGACGCGGCCTTGCTGATCCTGCCTGGTGGCCATCTGTGGGAGCGGCGCCAGAGCGAGAACGCACTCGCGGCCATTGCCCGGATGCATGAGCAGGGCGTGACCCTGGCGGCTATCGACAACGCCGTGTTGGCACTGGCGCGCGTGGGCTTGCTCGAAGGGCGTCGCCACACCGCCAGTTGGCCGGGCCAGATCGCCATGCACGTGCCGCAGTATCGCGGCCACGGCGATTACGACGATCGCGCACTGGCCGTGGCCGACGGCGGCGTGATCACCGCCAGTCATCTGGGTAGCGTGGAATTCGGACGCGAAGTGATCCGGGCACTGGATCTGTACAGCCCGATGGATCGCGAGCATTGGTATCGCATGTTCAAGCTTGCCGTACCGCCGCCGTGGTTGGGCAGCGGGCAGGCGGCCGCCTGAAGGAGGGCGTCATGAGCAAGACATGGCAACGCGCGTTGATGACGGCCTACCGGCCGATGCAGCTGCGCGGAATGATGGTCGAAGGCCAATACCGGCTGCCGACCACCACATCCGAAACACGACTACCGCAGCGGCGCATGCTGCTGCTCGCACTTACCGCCGGATGGTTTCGGCATCGCTCCAAGGGAAATCCATGATCAAGACTTATCAAGGCAGCTGCCATTGCGGCGCGGTCCGTTTCGAAACCGATCTCGACCTGGCCGCAGGCACCGGCAAATGCAACTGCTCGTACTGCGGCAAGACCAGGCAATGGGGCACCATCGTCAAGCCCGATGCGTTTCGCATGCTGACTGGCGAAGAAGCATTGAGCAATTACCAGTTCAATACGCAGAGCATGCATCACCTGTTCTGCAAGCACTGCGGCGTACATGCGTTCGGCCGCGGGCATCTGGAGGTTCTCGGCGGCGATTTCATCTCGATCCACGTCGCCTCGCTGGACAATGCGTCGGATGCCGAATTGGCAGCCTCGCCCGTGCACTATTCGGACGGCCGCAACGACAACTGGCAGAACCCGCCGGCCGAGACGAGGCACCTGTAGCCATGACGAGGCGGCCGACCCGTACCCATGACCTGTGTCGCAAGCCCTGCGACCGCGGATCGGTCATGATGCGTGCATGCGACGCGCCGACCGCCTCTTTCTTATCATTCACGCCTTACGCGGGCGCCGCACCGCCTTGCCGGCGCGGCAGCTCGCCGAGACGCTCGACGTCTCGCTGCGTACGGTCTACCGCGACGTGGCCGACCTGCAGCTATCGGGCGTGCCGATCGAAGGCGAGGCCGGCGTCGGCTACGTGCTGCGCAAGGGCTCGGACATCCCCCCGCTGATGTTTACCGCCGACGAGCTCGAATCGCTGGTGGTCGGTACGCGCTTTGTTCGCGCATTCGCCGGCGAACGGCTGGCCGAAGGGGCCAAGGCCGCGCTGCTGAAAATCGAGGCCGTGCTGCCGCCAGAGTTGCGCGAGCGCGCCGCGCATACGCGTATCTACGCGCCGGTCTGGCGTAGCAAGCAGGCGTCGGATTTCGCCGGACTGATCGACCGCCTGCATCAGGCCATCGCCACTTCGCAGGTCCTGCAATTGGAGTATCGCGACGAAGGCGGTCGCAGCAGTTCGCGCGAGATCGAGCCGCTCTGCCTGTCGTTCTGGGGCGGCGCGTGGACCTTGGGCGCATGGTGCCGGCTACGCAGCGATTTCCGTAATTTCCGCCCCGACCGCATCGCCGAATGCCGCCATCTGGACGAACGCTTCGTCGAACAGGACGGGCGCAACCTTGCTGCGTATCTGCGTTCGGTGCAGAACGAATACACAGCGATGGAGTGAGAGGATTGTTCCGGGAATAATGCGATGATTGATCGTATTGTCGTGATCGCACCGTGGTGATCGCATCGTCCCTGGGGAATCCGTATCGTGAAGAATCTGCACCGTAGCGCGCTTTGGCTCACCCTCACCCTGGCGCTCGCCGCACCTGCCTTTGCCGATGCCACGCATGACACCGATGCACGCTTTCGTCAGATCTATACGCAGGAATGGGCATGGCGCAACGGCCAGGCCGGCGTACAGACCTCGGGCGAGACGCAGGTCAACAACGGTCGGCTCGATCGCGTCGATGCCGCCAGCCAGGTGCAGCGACAGAACGAGTGGCAGCAGGTGCTCAAGCAGCTGGACGGCATCGATGTAAAGCAGCTGTCGCCGGAAGAGCAGATCAACTACGCGGTGTATCGCGCACAGATCCAGAACCTGCTCGCTGCCCAGCAGTTCAAGCAGTGGCAGATGCCGTTCAACAGCGACTCGGCGTTCTGGAGCGACGTCGGTTACGAGCTCGACAGCGACAACCTGCATAACCTCAAGGATTACCGCAGCTATCTCGATCGGCTCGGCCAGGTGCCTGCGTACTTCTCGCAGGAGATCGACAATATGCGCGACGGGCTGGCGCGAGGTTTCAGCGTGCCGCGCGAAGTGCTCAACGGTCGCGACGTGTCGATCGCCGCGGTGGCTGAACTGAAGGATCCGACCCAGAGCAGCTTCTACAAGCCCTTCCTCAAGCTGCCGGACAACATCGAGCCCGTCGATGCCGAACAACTGCGCAAGCAGGCGCGGGCGCTGATCGCCGACAAGATCATTCCAGCCTACGCGCAGTTGCTCGGCTTCTTCCGCAACGAGTACGTGCCCAAGGCGCGCACCACGCTGGCGGCTGAAAAGGTGCCGGACGGCGAGGCCTGGTATCGCCAGCAGATCATCGAATACACCACGCTGGACGTCACGCCTGGCGCGGTGCACGAAGTGGGCTTGAACCTGGTCGCCAAGCTGCATGACGAGATGGTCAAGACCATGCAGGAGACGGGCTTCAAGGGCAGCTTTGCCGACTTCCTGCATTTCCTTCGAACCGATCCGCAGTTCTACGCCAAGACGCCCGATGAGCTGCTGATGCGCACCGCCTGGGTGGCCAAGCAGGTCGATGCGCAACTGGGCCACTACTTCGGTCGCCTGCCGCGCCAGCGTTTCGCGATCGTACCGGTTCCCGACGATATCGCGCCCTACTACACCTCCGGCCGCGGCGGCGCGAGCACGTACCTGGTCAACACTTACGACCTGCCCTCGCGCCCGCTCTACAACATGCCTGCACTGACCTTGCACGAGTCCATGCCAGGCCATTCGCTGCAACTCGCGCTGGCCCAGGAGCAGCACGACCAACCCGACTTCCGTCGCAATGGCTATATCTCCGCCTACGGCGAAGGCTGGGGTTTGTACTCGGAGTATCTCGGCAACGAGATGGGCATCTACAAGACGCCTTACGAACGCTTCGGCTATCTCACTTACCAGATGTGGCGCGCATGCCGCCTGGTGGTGGATACCGGTATCCATCACCTTGGCTGGACGCGCCAGCAAGCGATCGACTACATGACGCAGAACACCGCCTTGTCCGATCGCGAGATCGCCAACGAGGTCGATCGCTACATCAGTTGGCCCGGACAGGCGTTGAGTTACGAGCTGGGTTACTTGAAATTGCTGGAGTTGCGCAAGAAAGCCGAACAGGATCTTGGGCCGAAGTTCGACATTCGGCATTTCCACGACACGGTGCTGGCGCTGGGGTCGGTGCCGTTGCCTGTGCTGGAGAAGCGCATCGACCGGTTTATCGCCGAGGGTGGACCGGCGCCGGATATTGGCTGCGATTGCGCAAAGAAGAAGTAGTCAAGGCGAGGAATGATGCGTCGCCATCACTACCAGGTCCAACGCAGCCCCGCATTCGCATACAGACTGTCCCGCTTTGTATTCGTCGTGCGCCCCACCGCCATCTGGCCGCCGCCTGATGCATAAGCGGTCAGACGCGCCGTCAAACGCGCGGTGACACCTGCCGACAATTCGACACGACTCGCCTGAACAACCGCCGGCACCGAGCCCAGATCGTCGTAGCCGGTGGTCGCCCGCGCGCCCCAGTCGCGCCACCAGTTCACCGCGACATAGGGCTGCCAGCGTTGTCCGCTGGCGGTGGTCCATGACCACTTGCCACGCAGCCCGACGCGACCCGTATTGCCATAGGCGCTGCCCAGCGCGACCTCGCCCAGGCCATCGTCGCCAGAACCGAAACGGCTCTTTTGCCAGATCACCTGAATCTGCGGTTCGAGCACGAAACCTGGACCGAGCGCGGCCCACGGAAACGGATAGCCCGCCTCCAGTGAGCCGAGCAAACCGGTACCCCCGGTATCGAGGCTGGTATTGGATGTATTGGCACGACCGCGATAACTCGTCGCCTGCACCACGCCGTCCACATACCAGTCGCCTGGACCGTAATGGGTGAAATAGGCGCCGAACGAGGTCGCGTAGAGCCTCAATGTGCCGGTCTGTTGCATCTCGTAGCCGGTGGCTTCGTCATTGGTCACCAGTCCACGCACATCCGCGCCGGCACTACCGTAGGCCAGGTAAGCTCCCATCCGATCGGCATGGCCCGATATCCATTCGCCCTGCCACAGGTCGGCACCGACCTGGATGCCATACATGTCGCCATCGGCCCGAGGCGCAGCAAAAGACCGGTAGCTGTGGTTGAAACTGTTGGCAAATACGCGCGCCCACACGGACGGTCCGTGATCGCTATCGGCATGTTCCGATGCCATCAGCGCGCTGTCTCCGATGCGTTGGTCCAATGTCCCCAGTTCGAATTGCGCCAGATCGCGCGCCACCGGCATCACGGAACTGTAGGTGGCGATCTGTGGGCCGATGATCGGATACACGCCGGGAGGCAACACGGGTTCGACCGGCGGATCGATGGGCAGCACCTCCTCCGGAGGGCCCGGCGGCTCGGGTGGAACGACGAACTCGTTGCGTAGATACCAGCTGTCCACATTGCTGCCATCGGCACCACCACGGAACAAGCGATAGTCGAGTGCGCCGCTACGCAGCTCGCCGGCGAGCCTGAACGCGTCGGTCGTTGTTGTCGCACCATTGATCGCCGATACCACCAGAACACCGTTACCGGTGGTCTCACCTATCGTCGCAGCCGTGTTGTGCGCAATTACCGTCGTCGACCCAGTCACCGCACCGCCGTCAATGATCAATCGGTCCGAGGGCGAATCGTCGCCTCCCATATATGTGTTCAGTTCAAGCACACCACCCTGGCCGACGTAGTTGCCGCGTATCGTCAACGAGCCATACTGAGTGTCGCCAATGACGGGATTGCCAGGCCACACACGGCCCTGGTTCTGAACATCGCCGCCGATCACGCCAAACCCCGACAGGGTCGCGCCCGGCGCCACCGTTACCGTGTTCGACTGAATCGAACCGTCGATTGCAAGGGTCCCCGCCAATATCCTGGTCGGCCCGGCATACGTCTGATCGCCGCTGAAACGCAGTGTTCCCGGCCCGAGTTGGTCGACGCCGCCGGTACCACTGATGATGTTCGAATAGGTCAGGTCATCGGAGCGGTTGAACGCCAGCGTGCCGTTGTCCGTGATATTGCCGATAACGATGCCGGTCGTGCCGCCGTGGCCCAGTTGCAGCACGCCTGCGTTAATCGCGGTGCCACCCGTATAGGTATTGTCGCCGGCGAGAATCGTGGTGCCCGTGCCTGTCTGCGCCAGCGAGCCACTACCGGAGATCGTACTGGAAAGGGTCAGCGAATCGGCGCGATCGATACTCAGCGAACCGTTATCGAGGATCGTGCCGATCACGCTGCCGGTACTGCCGCCGTTACCCAACTGCAGCCCGCCGGAGCCTTGCTTAATCGTGGTTCCGCCGGTGAACGTGTTGTCGCCCGTCAACACGGTGACACCCGAACCTGCGACAGACAAGCTACCGCTGCCTGAAATGGTTCCATCGAAAGTAACGGCATCGGAGCGATTGAACTGCAGCGAAGCATTGTCTACGACATTACCGACAATGCTTCCGGATGTTCCGCCATCGCCCAACTGCAATTGACCGGCGTTGATGGTGGTGCCACCCGCGTAGGTATTGCCGGCCGTCAGCGTCAATGCACCTTGCCCGTTCTTGATCAGCTGCCCGGGGCCGGTCAGCACACTGGCAAGCGTGACGTCATTGCGCTGAGTATCCAATGTCGCGCCGCCCGCTCCCAAAGGATTCAATCGCGAGGAAACATCGACCGTGCTGCCCGCTGCCCATTGCAACCCACCCCCATCGAGCGTGATGTTGCCCGCACCGAGGTTGTCGAGCGTCGCGAAATTGATCAAGCCACCGGTAACCGTCGTACCGCCTGCGTACGTGCTGGCGCCGGTCAGGGCTAGCGTGCCGGCGCCAGTCTTGGTAAATCCTCCGGCGCCGCTCAATACCGAGCTCACCGTGGCGGTCGCGTCACCGCCCTCGACATCAAAGATCTGATTGCCGCTGCCGACCAACGTGATGGTGGGTATCGACACCGTCATATCGGAACCCTCTGCATAGTTACCGAGAGTTCCGCCGTTCCAGTTGAAGTTGCGCGTTCCGCCACCGGCACCCGGTTGGATCGTCTGCGCCAGCAGCGCGCCGCCATTTAGATTCAGCGTCGCCGTCGCCGTGCCGGCCGCGCGTGCGTCGCTGCCGAGTGTGAGGGTCTGTGTGGTGACGGCCGCATTGTTGATAGTCAGGGTGCCCGACGCCGAGCCGGTTCCGGCTGTGCCATCGCGCAATCCGAGCACGATCGAGGTTGCGTCCAGCGTGCCCTTGTCCAGCGTCAAGGCGCCAACACCTGAAAATGAGCCGCTTCTCGATTCGCCGATCGTCAGGTTGGTCACTTTCGCATCCAGCGTCCCTCCACTGAGATCGACGGTGCCTGAAGTGTTCGCGTTGCCGGTACCGTTGATACCGATATTCCAGTTGGCGACAGGGCTGGCTCCATCGACACCGCGCAATGCCAATGTCGCATCCCCGGTGCTGCTCTGAAACGATAGCGTGCCACCGGTTCTGGATGCCGTACCCACATTGATTGTGTCGGCGTTGATGCTGTTGCTTTTGCCGAGGCGTACGGTACCGAGATTCTGGAACGCACCGCCTGCGCCGTTTGCTACACTGCCTACGCTGAATGATGACGTTGTAATGGCATTACTGCCCTGCGCAAGAAAGAGCGTTCCACTGCCGGCTCCGGTATTGCTGCGCCCGCTCACGATGAACGTTTGCGTGGGGTTGTTGAAAACAAAGTTCGTCAACCCGGTCATATCGAGCTGCATACGCGAGGTTGCCGATGTACCGCCCAAGATGAAACCCGTTGTCGCGCCCGTGTACGTCAACGTGTAGCCGGGCCCGGAAATCACGCCATTGACGTTGTTGCCGACCGTGACGGCCGAGACCGTCTGGTTACCCGTCAGCACATACCTTGGGCTGCCACTCGTCAGGTTGATCGTCTGGGCATCGACTGTCCGGCCGGCCATGCCCATTCCGGCCGCAAGCAATCCGAGACATATCGGTCGTAGTCGCTGCGACGCGAGAGCAAGGAATTTTCGGTCGAGCGCATCGGCAGCAATAAGGCCGCCCATCCCTGGGCGTTCATGCAGGCAGCAACGAAACCCTTTTTTGACTTGCATGACCTCGCCCTCTATTTGAAAAGAAGCACTCGGTACTGCAATCCCGTCCGTGTCGCGCAGCCATCAATCGTCGGAGCGGGTGTTGAATCGGTTGCTTAATACGATAGGGAAACTCGAAACATTCGCTCCGAAAAGACGCCTATGCAAAAGAGCTTGGTGGTTACATAAAGCAATCCGCCGCGCCATGCAATATAACGCTCATTGATATGGGCGTTTATTTAATAGCAATTGTAGATAATGTCGAGAAGTCCTCAAAATCTCCCCCGCTTCCACGAGCCCATAGCGGAAAATACGCCATCCCGGCGTATCAGCCCATGCAACAAAGCCGCTCCCAGATGAGCAAGCACCACCCCGAACAACGACAGTGCCAAGGTCACGTGCACGGCATGCAGTAGCGCATACAACGGCGCGCTCTGCGACACGATCGGAGGCAGGTGGATCGAGCCGAACAGGCTGATCGGATAGCCGCCGGCCGACAACATCGCCCACCCGATCAGCGGCAGCGCGAACATCAGCACATAAAGCAGCACATGCGACGCATGCGCGGCGAGCTTCTGAATGGCCGGCAGATCCGCGGGTAGAGGCGGCGCCTTGGTGACCAGTCGAACGATCAGACGGATCGCAGCCAACACGAGAATCAGAATGCCCAACGGCTTGTGCAGCTCATACAGCCAACGCCGCGCATCGGAGGCGGTCGACATCATGCCGACGCCGATAAACAGCATGGCCAGGATCATCAGCGCCATCAGCCAGTGCAGGGCGCGCAGGGCAAGCGAGAAACGGATCGGCGTGTTCATCAGCGCGCTCCTTCCAGAACAGAACGTGCGGCCGCGTCTTTGGACAAGGCGCTCGGCGGTGTGGGCTGTTCACCGGCACGGCGGGTGAACGAACGTGCATAGGCAGCCGAACGTGCGGCAAGCACTGGGTCATCGGACGCGGATATGCCAGCCGGGAGGATCAGCGGATCGAAAGTGACATCGCGGCACGGCCCGTTGTCTTCGAGCGACGCGCGGTCGAGCACCAGCGTGCCCACATCGACCTGTTCGCGATCGGCAGGCCATGGCTTGGTCGCGTCGTTGGTCGGATCGCCCGGTTGGGCAAGCGTCACGATGAGTTCCCAGCGCAGCGGTTGTTGGCTCAGGCGTTGAATCGCATCGTCGAACAGAAAGTTGGGCTGCATCTTGTTGAGGTCGGCCAGCTTGGCCTTGTCGATCTCGACAAACGGCGCCTCGGGCTTGAGCGACCAGCGCACGGCGCGTGTCTGCCCTTCGCTATTGGTGAAACGAAACGCGTTGATCGAGTAATACGTACTGGCCGCGAAACTCGCCGCGAACGGCGCGTCGTGCAGCCACTTCACGAAAGCACGCGTTTCCGGATGGGCCGCCATATAGGCCTGCACGCGTGCCGGGTCGGGCTTGCCGGTGGCCTTGTCCGGTGCGGTGGCCAGCTGAAAATCGACAAACGACTGCGGTGTAGCGATCGGGAAAATCGGCGTGTCGTCCATCGCGGTGCGCCAGATCTCGCCATTGGCCTGTTGAAAGCTCAATGCGATGGCGTGGAAGCCCGGCACGCCATCGGGTGAGTTCGGGTCGCCAACGCCGAGCGAGAAGCGTCCAAAGACGGGCGTGCGTCCCTGAGCGAATACCCCGGCCCTGGACAGGGCCGTGCCGTTGCCGTTGGCATCGAAATGTCCGGCGAAGCACAGGCCTTTTTCGTGCGCGCGGCGCACGCCAGGGTGGACCCCATGGGTTTCCAGGGCATCCACTATCCGGCCCCCCGATATGCGTGACGGGCTGAGCCAGCCGGCGGCCCAGACAAACAAGCCGGCGATGACAGCGAGGATGACCCCGATCAATGCGCCCTTGGCCAAGGTTTCGGGGCGGCGGGGAGGTGTGGGTTCGGACATGGCTTGGGCTCCTAGAGTGGCTAGTACCGACCAGGGCGAGACGCCGCAGACGCGGCTTTATTCCCGATGGAATAAATTCCAGGTTGCGGCGTCACATCACGGTACTCCGGAACCGGCCCCATGAACCCTATCAACGACGACGATCTGCGCGAGCTGTTGCCGGCCCTGCGGCGTTTCGCGCTATGGCTGGCCCGCGATGCCGCGACGGCCGACGATCTGGTACAGACCTGCATGGAAAAAGCACTGTCGCGCTGGGCTTCGCGCCGCGACGGTGATCTGAAGGCCTGGCTGTTCTCGATCCTGTATCGCCAGTTCATCGACGACAAACGGCGCGCCAAGCGTTGGGGTCGGTTGTTCGATGCTTTTCGGCGGGATGACCTGGCGCAGGAGCCTTCGGCCGAAGACACCTACGCGGCGCGCAGCGCGCTGGGCAGTTTCGATCAATTGAGCGACGACCAGCGCGCGGTGTTGCTGATGGTCACCGTGGAAGGCTTGAGCTACGAAGAAACCGCTGCCGCGCTGAATCTCCCGCTCGGTACCGTCATGTCGCGCCTGTCACGGGCACGCAAGGCTTATCGCGAGTTGACCGGCAACGGCAGCTCAACCACCGCGTTGCGGAGGGTGAAATGAATCCGTTTGTTCCTACCGAAGACGAGCTCCACGCTTATGTGGATGGCCAGCTGGACGCCACCCGGCGCAGCGATATCGAGGCATGGCTGGCCGAGCATCCCGATCAGGCCGCCGGGGTCGCGCAATGGCGCCGCCAGGCCGAGATGCTTCGCACCGCGCTGCCGGCTTATCTGCTGCCAGCCAATCCAGCGCTCGATCCTGTCGCAGTGCGCCGCACCGTGCGCCGCCGGCGGCAGCGGCGGCTTGCGCTATGCGCGTCGCTGCTGATCACCCTGGGCGCCGGCGGCATGGGCGGTTGGCAGGCCCGCAATGTCAGTCTGGCGGCGGCCCATCCGCCGATGCAGGACGCGCTGGAGGCTTATCGGACCTTTGCTACCGACCGGCTACGTCCCGTGGAAATGGATGGCAGCCATGCCAATGCCCTGGAAAGCTGGCTCTCGGGGCGGATCGGGCGACCGATGTCCCTGCCGGATCTGGGCTCCTACGGCTTCAAGTTGCTTGGCGGACGCCTGCTATCCACCAGCGACGGTCCAGCGGCCCTGGTGATGTACGAGGACGAGCAGGGGCAACGCATCAGTCTTTATGTACGGCCCAGCACTCGCTTTCCGGGCGACCTCAGCGGCTCGCGGCAGGACAACGGCCTGCTGGCCAAATACTGGTTCCGCAACGGCTACGGCTTTGCCGTGGTGGGCCGGGCGGATGACCCACGGACCTCGGTGGTACAGGCGGCCATCCCCTCGGCGACGTGACGGGCGCGTTATGGCAACAACTTCACCAGTGTGGTAAAGTTGCTACCAACTTCACACAGGAAGTTACGTGACCATGCATTCCGCCGTCACCCATACGCCGCAAAAGAACGGCCCGGCCGACCAGCCGATCGAGGAACTGGGCGGCGCCGCATTGCGTGCCTTTTTCCGTCTTGCCGATGCCTGGGAGCTGCGCATCGTCGACCAGCGCAAGCTGCTTGGCGGCCCGCCCGAATCCACCTTCTACAAGTGGAAGCGCGAGCAGGACGGCACACCCGGTCGCGACGTCATCGAACGTATCAGTTATCTATTGGGCATCTATAAAAGCCTGCATATTCTGTTCAGCGATCCGGATCAGGCCAACGCCTGGGTCCATCGGTCGAATCAGGCACCATTGTTCGGCGGGCACACAGCGATGGAACGGATGCTTTCTGGCAACGTCGCCGATCTCTATGTCGTGCGTCAGTATCTGGACGCGCAGCGCGGCTGACATTAAAGCTGTACTGGATGAATCTGTGCGGCCTTGAGAGATACGCTACGCTTAAAGCGAGTCGCGTCGCAGTCAGCGATACTCCCGATTGCTATGCTGTGATTTCCGATTCGCCAGGCAGGGAATTGCCGAATGACCCAGCTACCGCCCGTCAAACGCATCCGCTGGATTCACGCCTACCGCATCGTTCCCAGCCGCTTTCCGCCGGTGGGCGTGTTCGATCGCATCGCCGATCCACGCGATCTGGATGCGATCTTCGCGATCGAGGCCATGACCAATCCGCGGCTGCGCCAGGAAGCGGGCGAGCTGAGCCTCGTGCCGCCCGAGCGCCGTATCAGCGGCCCGGGCAGTACGCCGGTGATGGCGGCATTCACGCATTTGAATCCCGATGGCAGCCGTTTTTCCGATGGCAGCTGGGGTGTGTTCTATGCCGGGCATAGCGTCAACACCGCGGTGGAAGAAACCGTCTATCACCGCGAGCGCTTTCTGGCCGCCACCTCGGAACCGCCATGCGACCTGGAGGTGCGCTGCTATCGCACCAGCATCAATGCCCTGCTGCATGACCTGCGCGGCGGCTGGCCAGCGGAGCATGATCCCAACAGCTACGTCGCCAGTGTCGCCTTGGCGCGAAAGCTGCGCTCGCAGGGTTCGGACGGGCTGGTCTTCGACAGCGTGCGCGATCCCGGTGGCGAATGCGTCGCCGTGTTCTATCCGGACCGCGTCGCGCCCTGCGTGCAGAGCGAACATTTCATCTACCGCTGGGACGGCACGCGGGTCAGCCAGGTGCTGTCGATCAGCGAGTGGAAGCGGCGCTGAAGGGCGCACCGCCCATGCTCAGGTATCGGCGGCGGTCGACCAACCTTCACGCGTGCCGCGGTTGAACACACGATCGGCATCGAGCACATCACCTGCCGCATGCGGCGGTTCGTCGAGCAGCTTGGCGTAGATCGGGGTGAAGTCCGGACGCGTCGCGTCGAATAACTGCTCGAAGCTGTCGATGACGAAGTAGGTCTGCTGGAACGTGTCGATGCGATAGCGCGTGCTCATCACGCGCTCCAGCCCGAAGCCGATGCGATTGGGCGCCGCCGAGTCGAGCGAGTAAATCGATTCGCCCTTGGAGCTGACGATGCCGGCACCGTAGATGCGCATGCCGGCGGCGGTGTTGATCAGACCGAATTCCACCGTGTACCAATACAGGCGCGTGAGATTCATCAACGCTTCGGGGCCGATCGCAAAGGCCTTCATGCCTCCCTTGCCGTAGGCCTGCATGTAATCGGCAAAAACCGGGTTGAGCAGCAGTGGCACATGCCCGAACAGATCGTGGAAAAGATCGGGCTCGCTCAGGTAGTCGAGCTGATCGGGCTTACGGATCCACCAGCTGACCGGAAAACGACGATTGGCCAGGTGATCGAAAAACACTTCGTCGGGGAGCAGCCCTTCGACCGCCACCAGCTCCCAGCCGGTGGCCTTGCCCAGCACCTTGTTCAGATCGGCGAACTTCGGGATGCCGCCGTCACCCAGGCCAAAGCGCTCGACGCCGGCTAGGAATTCATCGCAGGCGCGCCCTGGAAGCAGCTCGCGCTGACGCTTGAACAAGGTGTCCCACACCTCATGGTCGGTGCGGCTATAACCGGACCACGGCTGCTCGACCACGCCGGTGGCGTAAACCGGCACATAGCCGCGATCGGTCTGCTGGTGTTCGACGCGACGGGGAGTGGTGTCCATGGCGGCCTCGGTAGTTCTTCAAGCGGAGCAACAGAATACGCCCGGCGAGTCGCACGATGGTTGTTTTATTGCATCTATTCCTTACATAGGAGCAATATTCAACCTATTGATTCGATATTATCGGTGAAATATTGCATGACCGAGCTCGATCGCACGGATTTACGCATGCTGGCGGTATTGCAGGGCGAGGGCCGCATCACCAACGCCGAGCTGGCCGAGCGGGTCAACCTGTCGCCCTCGGCCTGCCTGCGCCGGCTGCAACGACTGGAAGGCGAAGGGGTGCTCACCGGCTATACCGCCCAGGTCGACCCGCAGGCCGTCGGGCTGGGGCTGCAGGCGTTCGTTCGCGTGCAGCTGGCCAAGCATGAAGCCGAGGCGGTCGAACGCTTCGCCGCGCAGGTCAACGCCTGGGACGAAGTCGTCGCCTGCTATGCGCTGACCGGTGACATGGACTATCTCCTGCAAATCTACGTCAGCGACCTGCAGGATTTTTCGCGCTTCCTGTTGGACCGGTTGCTCAATGCGACGGGCGTGGCCGACGTCAATTCGAGCTTTGTGCTGCGTACCGTGAAGCGCTCGCCGGCGTTGCCGTTGAAGCAGCTGGAGCATTAGGCATTCCTCAAAAAGTTGCGTGGCTTTTTGTAGGAATGGCGACCGCAATCGCGTCAACTAACGGTAAACTAACCGGACCGATGAGTACCGACACCGTTCCTGCCCGAGTCAGCGACCCGATTCGTCCCTTGCGCTACCTGTGGCGCGTGCCGCTGCTGCTGCTGCACGTCGTGCTGGGTGTGCTGCTGTGCGGCGGCATCCTGACCTGGAACCGCCATCAGGTGATGAAGAACGGCCGTGAGCCGTTTACGCACCGGATGATTCGCTGGTGGTCGACCGTACTGCTGCGCATCTTCGGATTGCGCTCGGTGCGAGTGGGACAACCGCTGGCCGATCCGGTCATGTTCGTGGCCAACCACACCTCGTGGATCGACATCGAGCTCCTGCATAGCCAGCGCGCGGCCTGTTTCGTCGCCAAGGCCGAAATCGCCCATTGGCCCCTGGTCGGCTGGCTGGCCGCCGCGGGCGGCACCATTTTCCACCGCCGCGGTAGCAACCATTCGCTGGCGGCGGTGATGCAGGTGATGGTCGACCGCCTGCATGCCGGCCGTTCGGTCGCCGTGTTCCCTGAAGGAGGCACCGGGCACAACGGCGTGCTGCGCGTTTTCCATGCGCGCATCTTTCAGGCCGCACTGGATGCCGAAGTGGCCGTGCAACCGGTGGCGCTACGTTTCGCGCGCAACGGTCGCCGTGTCGTCGACGCCGGTTTCCGCGAGAACGAGAACTTCATGCAGAACTTCCTGCGCCTGCTCGGCGAAGCGCCGCTGGATGCGGAGGTGCATTTCCTCGAGCCGGTACCGGCGTCGCCGGATGCGCGCCGTCGCATGGCGGAGTACTCGCGCGAACGCATTGCCGCCGCGCTGGAAGACAGCCCGCAATGACGTTGCCCTCAGGTAAGGACTTTCGTCCGCCCTGGCCGCTGACCAGCGGTCACATCCAGACCATGCTTTCGTCCAGCGGCGTGCGCCGCCAGCTGTTGCCCGGTCGCGCGCATAGCGTGCAGGACGGTGCCGAGCATGTGGTGGTCGACGGTGGCGACGGTGTACGACTGACCGGTGCCCATACCGTCCAACGCGTGCAAAAAGAAGCTCGCGGCCTGGCCGTGCTGTTCCATGGCTGGGAAGGCAGCGTCGACTCCACCTATGTGTTGCAGACCGGCAGCCGCCTGCTGCAGGACGGCTGGGACGTGTTTCGGCTGAACTTTCGCGATCACGGCGACAGTCACCAGCTCAACGAAGCACTGTTTCATTCTTGCCGCATCGACGAGGTCGTCAATGCGCTGGCCGATATCGCGCGGCGGTATCCCGCGCGGCCGATGGCACTGGCCGGCTTTTCGCTGGGCGGTAATTTTGCGTTGCGCGCCGCCTTGCGTGCGCCGCAGGCTGGCATCCCGCTCGTTTACGCGCTCGCCGTGTGCCCGATCATCGATCCGGGCGAAGGCCTGTTCTCGCTGGAAGAAACCGCGCCGTGGTTCTACCAGGCGTACTTCATGCACAAGTGGCGCCGCTCGTTGAAGACCAAGCAGGCCGCCTTCCCCAACCGCGAGTTCTTCGAGCTGGCCGAACTCAGGCAAAGCCTGCGTGGCCTGACCGAAGCGCTGGTGCTGCGCCATACCGACTTCGGTTCGCTGCAGGCCTATCTGGACGGCTATTCGGTGGCCGGCAATGCGCTGGCAGCGATGCCGATCCGGGCCACCATTCTTACGGCCGAAGACGACCCGGTGATTCCCGTGTCGAGCTTTCGCAACCTGCAATTACCATCCAACGTGGAACTGGATATTTCCCGCTACGGTGGCCATTGCGGTTTTATCAGCGGCTTCAACATGACCAGCTTTACCGACGACTACATCGCCGCGCGCTTCAACGCCGTAGCGGACGCACGCTGAACATCCGCGCGCGCATGGCGACAAAACCAACGTCGCTCTTGACGTCGATGTATTCCGGGCCTGACGATGTCGAACTCAGGAACGGGTCCGGGGGGACTTGATGTCGGCAGGTACACGCATCGCCGCAGCGTGTTTTATAACGGCATTTGGTTTGGCGGCATTCGCTTCGAAACTACCACCAGCTGTTGCATCGACAGAGAGTCGCATCATGACTGAGCACGCCAAAGGCACGTTCGACGTCAAAGTGCTACCGCAGACCGACGACGTCGCTATCGGCGATCCCTCGATCGGCCGCTTCGCCCTGGAAAAGCAGTTCCACGGCGACCTGGACGCGGTCAGCAAAGGGCAGATGCTCGGTTCGCGTTCGGACAACAGCACCGGCGGTTACGTTGCCATCGAGCGCATCAGCGGCAGCTTGTCCGGCCGCAAGGGCAGCTTCTCGCTGCAGCACATAGGGACCATGCAGGGCGGAAAGTCGAGCATGGATGTGCAGGTCGTGCCCGGCTCGGGTTCGGGCGAACTGGAAGGCATCAACGGCCGCATGACGATCATCGTCACCGACGGCAAGCACGCCTACGACTTCCAATACTCGTTGCCCGTGCATTAATCGGCGAGCACGCAACGGCCCTGTGCCCATTGCCGTAGTGCTTCGACCTGCTCGCGCATCAGCACCGACAAGGGGCGTGTGGAACGCAAGGCATCGAGCAAGGCCGGCTGTGCTATCGGCTGCCCACTGGTGCTGGCGTCGTAAAGCGCGCTGACAATGCTCTGCTCGATTTCCGCGCCCGAAAACCCGTCGCTGGCCGCGGCCAGTGCGGGAAGATCGAAGTCCTCGATCGGCAGCTTGCGCCGCTTCAAATGCAGGGCGAACACCTGCTCGCGCACGTCCTGGTGCGGTAGATCGACAAAGAAGATCTCGTCGAAGCGGCCTTTGCGCAACAGCTCGGCTGGCAATTCGTGAACCGCGTTGGCCGTCGCCACGACGAACACCTTGGACTTGCGTTCGGCCATCCAGGTCAGCAGATAACCGAGCACACGGCGAGATACGCCACCGTCATCGCCGCCACTGGCCAGGCCTTTTTCGATCTCGTCGATCCACAGCACACATGGCGTCAGCAACTCGGTGCTGGCCAGCGCCTCGCGCAGGTTCTTTTCGGTTTCGCCCTGGTATTTGTTGTAGAGCGAACCGAAATCCAGTCGCACCAGCGGTACGCCAAACCCGCCGGCGATCGCCTTGGCGGCCAGGCTCTTGCCGCAGCCCTGCACGCCGAGCAACAACACGCCCTTGGGCGGATCGAGCATCGGATTGGGTTCGGCGGCGAGAAAGACCGCACGTCTGCGCTGCACCCATTCGCGCAAGCGCGCGACGCCGGCAATATCAGCGAAACTGGCCGTCGCGTATTCGTAGTGCAGCAAGCCCGAGCGATTGAGCAGTTCGAACTTCGTCTGCATCAGCTCCGGCAGATCGTCGGCTCTGAGCGCCCCGTCGTTATAAATCAGCTTGCGCACGATGCGCCGCGCATCCGGAGCGGCCAAGCCCAATAGATTGCGGACGATCGTGCGCGCGGCATCGCCGTCCACCTCGACCCGGCGGCCCTGTTCGCGCTGATAAGCCAGCGCTTCGGCACGCATGATCGCCGCCAGCTCCTTGATGTCGGGCAACGACAGCGGGACGCGCAGCGCCAGTGCTTCCAGGTCTTCTGGTAATTCGATCTTCGCGCCGATCAGCACGATGGTGTGCGCGGCTGAACGCTGGCGTTGCACGATTTCGCGCAGCTGGCGCAGGCTCATGGCATAGCGCAGCAACGGATGCATGTCGAACAGCAGATAGATGCCCGCGGTGTTGGCCGCACGAATGGTTTCCAGGGTTGAATCGACATCCGGCGCACTGGCACGATCATCCTGTCCGAAGTCGAGCCGCGAGAGGCCGTCGGTCAGGGTCCAGCGCCACAATGGCCGCAGCGTTTGCGAAATGACATGCCGAAAGCACTCGATGACGCGTTGCTCGTCGATCGTCTCGATCACCAGCAGCGGTGTCGCCGCGCGTACCAACGTCGTCAGGTCTTGCAGTTCACTCATTACCGTATCCCTGTCCCTGGCGCGCACCTTAGCAGACCGGATAGCACCGAACGACGGGCCCCGGAGCAATGCCGACAGGCGCCAACGCCGGGCCTGGGGGTATGATCGGCTCTTCGAAATCTCCAGGGATAATGGCGATGCGCAAACGGGCATGTGATCTGTAAGGCAACCGGCCGCCTGGCCGAGGTGCAGCCTTTGCCCGATCGCAGCCTGCTGGTCAGCGGCGACCTGAGTTGAGCGTTGTATCGCGTAACCTACAGTCCGTAACTTTTCGGCATCGAAGCAAAGGGAATCACCCATGCATTTGCGCAGCGACAGTTTCCAGAACGGTCAGGCGATCCCGGCCGAGTTCGCTTTTGCCAGGCAAGCCTCGCCGGTCGAGCTCTCCGACAACCGCAGCCCTCACCTGGCTTGGCGCGATGCGCCGCATGAGACGCGCTCGTTCGTGCTCACCTGTCTCGACTACGACGTACCCAGCAAGCCCGATGACGTCAACCAACAAGGGCGCACCGTGCCTGCCGACCTGCCGCGCGTGGAATTCGTGCATTGGCTGATGGCAAACATTCCGCGCGAATGCGGCGAGTTCGAAGCCGGTGCCTGCAGCGATGGTGTCGTGGCGCGGGGCAAGCGTGTGCCGTACGGGCCACCCGGCAGTGTGCAAGGTATGAACAGCTATACCGGCTGGTTCGAAGGCGACAAGGACATGGCCGGCGAATATCTCGGCTATGACGGTCCCTGCCCCCCGTGGAACGACTCCATCGTGCATCACTATCATTTTCGTGTGTACGCGCTCGACGTGGACAACCTGAATCTGGCCGACGGATTCACGCTGGACGCGCTGCGCACGGCGATGGCCGGCCATGTGCTGGCCGAAGCCGAAGTCATGGGTACGTACAGCCTCAATCCGGCCGTAAAAGCCTGAAGCACGAATCGGTGCGTCCTTAGTCGGGATTTGAAGCCGGATACATGGCTTGATGAATGGTAAGACGCATACAAACCGTGAAAGCTCCTCTCTTCACGCCCACAAGGCACGGGCAAGGGAATGATGGCTATCACACCTGCCGTTGCCGATGACACGCCAACAGCGGGGTGGTAGCCATAGAGGAGAACACCCATGCTTCATTACGCCCTGATTTTTCTGGTGATCGCGCTCATTGCCGCGTTCCTCGGCTTCGGCGGCATTGCCGGTACAGCGGCCATGATCGCGAAGGTGCTGTTTGTCATTTTCCTCGTGCTCGCCATCATTGCGTTCTTCCGTCGCGCAAGTTGACCGAACGGTTCCCTACCGCACCGTGCGCCATGGTCGCCGCGGTGCCGCATAACCCGCTAAAGTGAGGTCCAGCATGCCTACGGAGAACGACATGACCAAGCAGATCCCAGCGCGCGAAGCGGAAGCTACCGGCCGCATCGAGGAAGGCGCGGAGCGCATCAAGCAGGCGACCTCCGACGCGGTAGCCAGCACCAAGGAAACGGTCAATCGCACCGCCGACCGGGTCGAAGAGGGGCTTCATCGCGCCACCGACAAGGCCGCCGGCGCCGCCACGCGGGCTACCGAAAAAGCCGCCGATATCAGCGAGCGCGGGCGCGAAGCCTATGACGATGCGATGGATCAAGCCGACCTGTGGCTGGAGCGGGCGCGCGAATATGTGCGCGAGAAACCCGTACAGTCGGTCGCCATCGCGCTTGGCGCGGGCTGGCTATTAGGCCGTATCCTTCGTCGCTGATGCGACCGAAGGAGGCCATCCATGCAACAAGCCGGGCCGGAGGAGGCCGCCGGTCCGACCGGTGGCGAAGCACCCCAGCAGCCGAAACCATCGAACTTTCTCGATGACATAGGCCGGCTCGGACGCGCCTTCAAGCAGTTGTTCGGTGCGCAACTTTCATTGCTTTCGGCCGAACTCGGCCTGGCGCGCAGCGCGGTATCCTGGATGCTTGCCGCGGGGCTCGTCGCCACCGTCGCCGGCGTTGCGCTGGGTCTGACCTTGCTGGGCTTGGTCGGTGTCGCCCTGGCACAGTGGTTCGGCTCCTGGCTTTGGGCACTGGGCGCGCTGGCGATATTGCAATTGTCGTTACTGCTCGGTGCGCTCTGGCTCTTCCGCCGTTGCATGCATTGGATGAGCCTGCCGGAAACACGCGGCCAGTGGCGCGCTATCGTGCACGATACGGTGCAGCGTGCCGATATTCGTGCGGCCGCCGATGCACAGGAACGCGCCGGTGCACGGCAAGGGGAAAGACCATGAGCATCCACAAAAAAGTGGCCAAGGTGCGCGAAGCGCAAGCGAAGATGAGCCTGGCGCGCCAGGCTGTCGTCGAACCCGCATCCGCCTTGTTGGCGCGTAGCGAGCGTTATCCGCTGATCACGGTTGGCGCGGCTGCCGGAGCCGGCGTGATACTTGGGCAATTGAACGTGCACCCGTTGCGCATCCCCGGCCTGGGTTCACTGCTCAGCGGCACCGCCGCGGAAATCGTTGCGTATGCCACGCGAATGATCGCCGAGTTCGCCAGCCAGGCCGGCGACAACGTGGCCGACGATGGCATCGACGACGCGTCATGAACGTACCGGCGCCGCCTGATCAGATACCGCTCCCCACGGCGGCCGAACCGATGATCACGGTGCCTGCCGAGGCTGTGCCCAAACTGCAACGCAAGCTCTCCCAGCGTCTACAAACCATGCAGGCGACACGCCGCCACCTGCGTGCGATCCGGGTGATCTTGAACATGCTGCTGGCGCTGGCGCTGCTTTATACGATCACCATCATCAAGGCGCTGCTGATTCCCCTGGTACTGGCTGGCTTTATCGGCCTGGCACTCAATCCCATCGTGCATTTCGGCGCACGTCGGCGCATACCGCGCTGGCTGACCGCCAGCGTGCTGGTCATCGGCTTGATCGTGGGTATCGGCGCCGGTATCGGCATGCTCGCGCCGTCGGCGATTCATTGGTTCCACGACATGCCCGCGGTGATCAAGAATCTGGTGCCAAAGCTGAAAAGCGTAGTCGAGCCGATCGAAGCGGCCAACCGCGCCACACAAAGCCTGGTCGGTACGCCGGTGCGTGCGCAACCGCCGCGGCCGGCGGCATTGGCGTTCAACGTGTGGGACGTGGCATCGACCACGCCGAAGGTCGTGGCGGCGGTGCTGACAGTGATCCTGCTGGTGTTCTTCTTTTTGATCTACGGCGACCTGATCCTGCGGCGCCTGGTCGAGGCGTCACCTGGTTTTGGCTACAAACGCCACGCGGTGAGCATCGTGCGTGGCATCCAGAGCGAAGTGTCGCGCTATCTGCTGACCACAATGCTCATCAACGCAACCCTGGGCGCGCTCACCGCCGGCATGCTCTGGCTGTATCACATCCCCGACCCGCTGCTGTGGGGCACCGTGGCGATGATGGCCAATTTCATTCCCTATGTCGGTGCGATCACGACGACCTCCGTACTCGCACTGGTCGGTCTGATGAATATCGACAATCCCGGCCAGGCGTTGCTACCGGCGCTGACGTTTGCAGCCATTACCGCGATCGAAGGCAACCTGATCACGCCGCTGATCCAGGGCCGGCGCATGCGCCTGTCGCCGATCGCCATTCTGCTGTGGCTGCTGTTGTGGGGCTGGCTATGGGGCATCCCCGGCGCCCTGCTTGCCGTGCCGATGCTGACCAGCACCAAGCTGATCGCCGAGCGTGTGCGCGGCTGGGGCTGGTTTGCACAGATGGTGCAGCGCTAAGCCTAGGGCTGCGCCGGCGCGCTGAGTTGCTCGCCCAATGCGTGGGCCATGGCCTGCAACGGATAGTTCTGTTCCAGCTGTCGATCCATTTCGCCGAACACAGGCGTGGAGATCGTCCACCCCAAAGGAATGGGGTAGTTGCCGTGGCATAAACGGAAATGCCACAGCATGTCGCCGGCGGCAGGGTCGCTGTCGGACGCGTGCAGGGCATTTTTCAGCTGCACGCGTGCATATTCGCCACGCGCACCGCGCGTATCGAGCAGCGCCAGCAACGGCGCGGTCGCCTCGCCGCTTTCGTTATCCTTGGGCGTAGGTTCGCTCGCCGGGCAGGCCGTGGAGAACCACGGCTGGAACCGGCTCTTGTCGTGTTGATCGATGAAATCGCTCATATCCGGATCGTTGCTGATATGCAGCACGATAAAGCGCAATGCGATGGCTCGCTGTTTCGCGACCGCGCGCAGTTGGCGCATGACTTCAAGCAACGTCGTGGTACCGGAGTTCTCGAAGTAGCCGCCATCGACCAGTTGCAGGCGTGAAGGCAACGGTGCATTCGGTGCCGTGCTTTGCAGCGTGCCGGCCGGGCTCACGTAGGTAAAACGCGCACTGTTCAATACCACCTCGCTCAACGGCACGCGTGGATCGAGCCACGCCGAGCCGTCGAAGGCGGCGGTCCATGGCTGTGCCTGCGGCGAGGCCATCGGATAGAACGGATGCTGGATAAAGCGTCGTCCCTCGGCCACGGTGGTGCTGTTGAGAAACAACGCAGGCGTGCGTGTGTTGGGTTGGCCGTTCGCATCCATGTACATCGCACTGAACGATTCGGAAAAATCGTCCACGTGCTGTGCCTTGGCGGCGCGTTCCCATGCGCGAGTAAGCGCACGCGAACGATCGTTGAACCAGGCACCCGGCAGCCAGCGCTGGGTGAAGTCGACGAACATCATGTTGGCGAGCGTCGGTGCGAGGTAGTCATGGCTCAACAGGCGCTGGCTGTCCGCTTCCAGCGAGGCCGCCGTACTGGCATGGCGCAGCATCGTTACATAGGTCGCCAGCCCCAGGCTGCCGCCCGAAACCCCGCTGCCTGCGAACAGGTAGCGGCCGAGCAAGGGTTCGGCCTGTCCTGCGGGATGTTCGGCATCGATCAGGGCGGTGAGCCGGCTCAACACCAGCGCCGTCCACGCAGCACCACGAATGCCGCCACCTTCGGCCGATACCAGTACTACCGGGCACGGATCATGGCCGGGGCAGCGATCGGACAACCACGCATTCGCGTAATCGGCGAAATGCGGTCGCAGATCCGGCGGCGGTACGTCCGGGGTCTGATGCGTGCTCATATGCGGGTATTGCCGCACAAGATGGTTATCGTTCAAATGCAGCGCATGCAGTGCCGCGCTGAGCAGCAACAACGTGGTGAGCAAGGGCCAGCCGCGCCGATCGACGATCATGCACAGAAAGCCGCCGCTGAAGCACAAGAACGCCGAAGCGATCAGCAGGATCGCCAGCGGGCCGATGCCGTCGAGCAGTTCGGGCCACCAGGCAATCAAGACGAGTGCGATGAGATTGCAGGCTACGGCGAGCAGCGAGAGTCGCAGCGGTGTCTTACCCAGGTCTCGTACACGTGCGACGCGAACTTCCTCGGCTGGCCGTTTGGCGACGGTGGTGTTCTTCTGAAGGGCGTGCAGCATCGGCCGGCGGACGATGAAGAACAGCACCATGAGAACCGACTCGACCAGTAACAGCGACGCGCGCCAGTCGCGTCGTATGCAGTCACCAGTTGCAGTACACGGCACATGCGGCACCTTGAACAGCGCCAACAGATAGCCGAGCAGCACCAGCGCCGGTACCAACGCACCCAGCACCCTCGGCGTCCACTCGCGCAGGCCTGCGCCGCTTTCATCCTGCAGCGCCGGCCAGCGCGGGTAGTTCAGGCGATACGCATTGCGCGCCGCGTACCAGATCGTCAGACCCGTCAACGCGCTGCTGCACAGTAGCGCCAGGAATCGCCAGTTATTGGGATCGACCCAGACGGCGATCAGGAACAGTTCCGAGGCCTGATCCACACCGACGGCGACAAACACGGCGATAGCCAACACCAGCAGCGGAATGCGCACGGGCCTGGCGTGATCGAGCCACAAAGGGAGGTGGGACCCCAGCCAGCGCACGGCAACCCAAAGGGTCCGGGCCAGGCTGGCGAAAGCTTTTGCACCCATCGTACTTCCCCGACGATACCGGCCTCATGGTACGCCAGGCGCGGTGACAGGCGACCCTGCGCTGTGTCACACCCTCGGACTTGGGGTCTCCCAAAGCCTGCGATCCCCTGGTTATGATTTGCGCAACAAGAGGGAATCTCGAAGAATTTCTCAAGTCGTCATTCCGGCGCAGGCCGGAACCCAGTGGCTTTATGGTCGGTTGTCGCGAAGGCAATAACAGCTGTTCTTGCTCTATCGCGGGAGCCGGAAACTGAAGCCGCTGGATCCCGGCCTGCGCCGGGATGACGATGGAAAAACTGAGGTTATTTCAGGTTCCCAAAAACCGCCCACTCCTGGACATGTCGCCATGCGCTGGATCCTGCTGATCGCCACGCTGTTTGCCCTGGTCATTTGCTTTACCCGGCACACCGGCGGTGCCATGGGTGCCTGGCTGGTGCTTAGCTTGCTCGGCATCTTTGCCACGGTGCTTGCCTTCGTGCAGGCGCGTATCAGCGCCAGCTCGCGTGACGACGGCATGCTTTCCGAATACGACCTGCAACAGCTGCGTGCCGGCAAGGAACCGCTGAAGCACCAGCGTGACGATGCCTGAGCACAGAGCGTAAAAAAACGGCGGCCCCAGGCCGCCATTTTGATATGAGCGTTGCGTCGTCGATTAGTGCCGGATATCCACATCCTTGGTTTCGCGCAGGAACAGCAGGCCGATAAAGAAGCACACCACGGCCACGCCGATCGGATACCACAGGCCGTAGTAGATATCTCCCTTCCAGGCCACCAGCATGAAGCCGATGGTCGGTACGAAGCCGCCGAACCAGCCGTTGCCGATGTGATAGGGCAGGCTCATCGAGGTGTAACGGATACGCGTGGGGAACATCTCCACCAGCCAGGCCGCGATCGGCCCGTAAACCATGGTGACGTAAAGCACCAGGATCGCCAGCAGGATAACCAGCATCGGATAGTTGGCTTGCGACGCATCCGCTTTTTCCGGATAGCCCGCGGTCTTCAGATCGGCAGCCAGCTTGGCGACGAAATCCTTGCTCTGCGCGGCAAACGCCTTGCTGTCCAGGCCGCCGCCTTCGAACGATTCGAGCGTGGTATTGCCCAGCTTGATCTGGGCAACGCTGCCGGCGGGCGCGGCCTGGTTGCTATACGGAATGCCCTTCTTCGCCAGCGAACTCTTGGCCACATCGCAGGAGCTGGTGAATTTGCTCTTGCCGACCGGATCGAACTGGAAACTACAGGCGTTGGGGTCCGCGATCACCACGACCGGCGCGGTAGCGGCTGCTTGCTCGATCGCCGGGTTACCGAAGTGGGTAATGCCCTTGAAGATCGGGAAGTAAGTAATCGCCGCCAGCAGGCAACCGGCCAGCACGATAGTCTTGCGACCGATGCGATCGGACAGCCAACCGAAGAAGACGAAGAATGGCGTGCCGATAAACAGTGCCGCGGCAATCAGCAGATTCGCCGTGGTGGCATCGATCTTCAGGCTCTGGGTCAGGAAGTACAGCGAGTAAAACTGGCCCGTGTACCACACCACCGCCTGACCCATGGTGGCGCCGAGCAGGGCGAGGATCACCAGCTTGAGGTTGCTCCAGCGGCCGAACGCTTCGGTCAGCGGCGCTTTCGAACCCTTGCCCTCGGCCTTCATCTGCTGGAACACCGGCGACTCATGCAGCTGCAGGCGGATATACACCGACACTGCCACCAGGATGGACGAAATCAGGAACGGAATGCGCCAGCCCCAGTTATCGAAACTCGCATCGCCCAGCCCCAGGCGCGTACCCAGGATCACCAGCAGCGAGAGGAACAGGCCGAATGTTGCCGTGATCTGGATAAAGCTGGTGTAGAGACCACGCTTGCCGGGTGGCGCGTGCTCGGCGACATAGGTTGCCGCACCGCCATATTCGCCACCCAGTGCAAGACCCTGTAACAGGCGCAATGCGATCAGTATCACCGGCGCGACCACGCCGATGCTGTCGTAACCGGGCAGGACGCCGACCAGAAATGTCGAGGTACCCATGATGACGATGGTGATCAGGAAGGTGTATTTACGGCCGATCAGGTCGCCGATCCGACCGAAGACGATGGCGCCGAAGGGGCGCACCGCAAAGCCGGCAGCGAACGCCAGCAACGCAAAGATGAATTGGCTGGTTTCGTTCAGGCCGGTAAAGAAGTGCTTGCCGATCAGCGCGGCGAGCGATCCGTAGAGATAAAAGTCGTACCACTCGAAAACGGTACCCAGGCTCGATGCAAACACCACCCGCTTGTGGCTGACATCGAGACTTGCTTTTGCGCCGGCGGCGGTCGTGGCCATGGATGCTCCCGTGATCGAATGATGAACTGCCGTGATGCCGAAGGCGGTCGAACGTCGACCGCCTTCCTGCCTTGCATAGATCAGAACTTGTACAGGCCGTTCAAGCTGACCTGGTTACCTGTGGTGGTGCGAACGACCGCGCCATTGGTGGTCGAATCGAGCTTGTCATGCAGCACTTCGACGCCCAGTTCGTAGGCACCGGCGGCGTATTGCAGGCTCAACGCGGCCTGGCGGTTCTTCAGGCTGCCTGTTGCACCCTGGCCGATCCAGCGGACCACATCGTCCTTGCTCGGATTGACCATGCTGTAGAACGCGTTGACGCTCCAGTTCTTGGTGAAGTTGTAACCGGCCTGGACGAAGCCACCGGATTCCTTGATGTCACCGAACTGCGACTCGGCACCGAACACCTGGCCCAGAGCATTGCCGGTGTAGACCAGCGCCTTGAGATTCCACGGACCCGGCTTCCAGTTCGCACCGATTTCAAAGGCGGTACTGGTGATGTCGGTCTTGATCGGCGGATTGGGAACCGCGTCGCCCACACCGTGCAGATCCATCTTGCTGTAGTGGCCCACGGCGAACGCCAGCCAGTTCTCGCCTTGCGCATGCAGGCGCGCTTCCAGCTGCGGCCGGAAGCCGGCACTGCCGGCGGTACCAAAATTGGTGGTGTTGCCCGGACCGCTCCACGAGCCTTCGAACGCCGCCAGATCCAGGCGCCACTGCGTACCTTCCGCACCGTGGTTGAGGTCTTGCATCAGGATCGCGCCCGGATAGCGCCAACCGATCACACCGGTGGAGAAGCCCAACGGAAAGGCGATGTGCGAGAGCGAGGTCGGGATCATGTCGAGCGGGAACAGCAGATCCCATTCCTGACCGATACGCACCGTGGTGCCGGAGTTCGGATTGATCAGGTCCATATAGGCCTGGCGCAGGCGCGGGATGGCCTGCTGCTGCGCATAGGCACCGGTACCATTGAAGCCGCCGAAGAAATCCATCTCGAGACGACCGGACCCGACCCAGTCGCCGGTGAACTTCGCGCCGGTGAAATCGAGCCAGAAGCGTGTATTGCGAATATCCACGCCGCTCAGCGACCCCTTGTTACCCGGTACGGGGTATTCCGCGTTCTGGCCGTTGCCGTAGTTGAAATTCTTGCTCTGGCTGAATGCGCTGGCGTTCAGCCAGCCATGCAGCGCGACCGTAACGCCCGGCGCAGTGACGAACTGCGGCTTGGCCGCGGGTGTCGGCGGCGCGGCAGCCACGGTCTGCACCTGTGCCTGCGCGGTCTGTGCCGTCTGCTGCGCCTGCGTCGCGGTTTGCGTCGCCTGTGCGGTTTCGGCCCGCTGCTGCTGGATCATCCCCTTGAGTTCGGCCAGCTCCTGTTCGAGCTGGTCGACACGCTGTTCGAGCTGCTTCTCGCGCGGCGTCGGTGCCTTCTTGTGTTTGGTCTGGTCCGCGGCATGTGCCCCCATCGGCAACGACAGGGCAAGGGCGATACCGCATGCGATCGCCGTATAACGGCTACCGAAACGTCTGAAAACCATGTTCTTGCCTCCCCAGGCTATGGCTAGCCGAGCATGGGTTTAGCGGCTTTGGCGCGACTATTCCCCAATGGTCGAAACTCGACCAAAGTCGATAAGCCGCGGCGACGTCCCGATCACCGGCGGCCGGCTAAACTTCCGGGCCGATATCGGCAACGCAAAGCCTGCAACTTGTCATTCCGGCGTAGGCCAGAATCCAGTAACGTCAGCGTTCGGCTATCGCCAGGCACCGCATCCGGAAAATCCGGGCGCCCGGCACTATTTTTTAGGAGTCCCCATGTCCAAGCTTTACCCGGTCAAGCCCGAATTCGCCGCCAAGGCCCGCATCGGCAAGGAGGAATACCAGCGGCTGTATGCCGAATCGGTAAACGACCCGGAAGGCTTCTGGAAAAAGATCGGCGGGCGCCTGGACTGGAGCCGCCAACCCGGCAAGATCAAGAATGTCTCCTACGACCCCACGGATTTCCGCATCCGCTGGTACGAAGACGGCGAACTGAATGTCGCCGCCAACTGCCTGGATCGCCACCTGGAAAAGCGCGGCGACAAGACCGCGATCATCTTCGAAGGCGACGATCCGAACGACTCGCGTCACATCAGCTATCGCCAGCTGCATGAAGAAGTGTGCAAGTTCGCCAATACCTTGAAGCATCTGGGCGTGAAGAAGGGCGATCGCGTGGCGATCTACCTGCCGATGATTCCGGAGGCGGCCGTCTCGATGCTGGCCTGTGCGCGCATCGGCGCCGTCCATTCGGTGGTGTTTGGCGGCTTCTCGCCCGATTCCCTCGCCGGCCGCATCGCCGACTCCACCGCCAAGGTCGTGATCACCGCCGACGAAGGCGTGCGCGGCGGAAAGAAGATCCCGCTCAAGACCAATGTGGACGCCGCCTTGCAGCGCCCGGGCACGAACAGCGTCGAGACCGTCATCGTGGTCAAGCGCACGGGCAGTGCGGTGCCGATGCAATCGCCGCGCGACCGCTATTACCACAACCTGATGGAAGGCCAATCGGCCGACTGCCCGGCCGAACCGGTCGAGGCCGAGCATCCGCTGTTCATTCTTTATACGTCCGGTTCCACCGGCAAGCCCAAGGGCGTGCTGCATACCTCCGGCGGTTACCTGGTCTATGCCAGCTACACGCATGAGATGGTGTTCGACCTGCGCGAGGACGATATCTACTGGTGCACCGCGGACGTGGGCTGGGTCACCGGCCACAGTTATGTCGTCTACGGCCCGTTGGCCAATGGCGCCACCACGGTGATGTTCGACGGCGTGCCGAACTATCCCGATACGAGTCGTTTCTGGCAGGTGGTCGACAAGCACAAGGTAAGCCTGTTCTATACCGCACCTACCGCGATCCGCGCATTGATGCGCGAGGGCGAAGGTCCGGTCAAGAAAGCCTCGCGCGCCAGCCTGCGCCTGCTCGGCTCGGTCGGCGAGCCGATCAATCCGGAAGCGTGGGAGTGGTACTACCGCGTGGTCGGCGACGAGCGCTGCCCGATTGTCGACACCTGGTGGCAGACCGAAACCGGCGGCATTCTGATTACCCCGCTCGCTGGCGCGATCGATGCCAAGCCGGGCTCGGCCACCTTGCCGTTCTTCGGCATCAAGCCGGCGGTAGTCGACACCAATGGCGCGATCCTGGATGGCGCGACCGAAGGCAACCTGGTCATCACCGATTCGTGGCCGGGCCAGATGCGCACGGTGTACGGCGACCATCAACGTTTTATCGAAACCTATTTCACGGCCTATCCGGGCAACTATTTCACCGGCGACGGCGTGCGCCGCGACGAAGACGGTTACTACTGGATCACCGGCCGCGTCGATGACGTGATCAACGTCAGCGGCCATCGCATCGGCACAGCCGAAGTGGAAAGCGCGCTGGTGTCGCATCCGAAGGTCGCCGAAGCGGCGGTGGTCGGATGCCCGCACGAGATCAAGGGTCAGGGCATCTATGCCTATGTCACCCTGGTCGCTGGCGAGAACGGCACCGATGAGCTGCGCAAGGAGCTCATCGCCTGGGTGCGCAAGGAAATCGGCCCGATCGCCACGCCGGACTACCTGCAATGGGCCCCCGGCCTGCCCAAGACGCGCTCGGGCAAGATCATGCGCCGCATCCTGCGCAAGATCGGTGAGAACCAGCCCGATCAGCTCGGCGATATTTCCACGCTGGCCGATCCGAGCGTGGTGAAGAACCTGGTCGATGAGCGCTTGATCAAATAGGAGCGAGGAATGGTAAACAGTAAATGGTAAATAAGAGCATCAAGCTGAATTCTTGGCTCTCTCTGTTAACTATTGACCGTTTACTGTTTACCCAAACATGCCCGACGTATTGATTGCCGATGACCACCCGTTGTTCCGCGACGCATTGGAACGCGCGGTTGTCGCAGCCATTCCCGAAGCACAGGTGCATAGCGCCGACAGCGTGCCGAACCTGCTCGAGCTGATCGAACGTTACCCCGATGCCGAGCTGTTGCTGCTGGACCTGCACATGCCCGGTGCGAGGGGTTATTCGGCGTTGGCACATATCCGTGGCCAATATCCTGGCCTGCCGACGATTGTCGTCTCCGGCCATGAAGAAGCGCAGGTCGCTCGACGGGCGCTTGCGCATGGTGCATCGGCCTACATTCCTAAATCGACCTCCGGCGACGACATCATTACGGCGATCCGCAGCGTGCTCGATGGGGATGTGTGGTTACCTCATCGTCTGATGGGTGGCAACGACGTCGCCTTGAAGCCTGATGAGGCAGACGTCGCCGTTCGCATCGCGTCGCTTACACCGCAGCAGTTTCGTGTCTTGACGATGATCGCCGAAGGCCTGCTCAACAAGCAGATCGCGTACGACCTCGGTGTGTCAGAAGCCACGGTGAAAGCGCATATGACCGCGATCATGCGCAAACTCGGAGTCAACAATCGCACGCAGGTAGCGTTGGCTGCCGGCCATCTTGCGGTCGATCAAACGGCGATTCCATCCGTGCCTGAAGATTCGGACATCTAGTCAGTTCGCTCCGTATCAGGCAGTACGATCGAGGTGCATGGAGTCATGGCAAGAGCTCGAAGCAAACCTTCGAGTTCTTGCGTGTCACATAAAAGGCCCTTGCCGCATCAATCGTGATTCGGCGTGTTTTCCGAGAAGTACTCATAGTTGTCGGCGTTCGCAATGGCGCGCGCCGGATCGTTCTGAGCCAATTGACGCGCGGCGGTTTGCCCGTAGGCGTGGTCCTGTGTACCGGCAACGATGGTGAAATGGCTGAGCTCGTGGACGAGGGTGCCACCGCGCGAGTCCGTGCCGGCTTCAGGGGCTGACCAGAAGGCGCCGCAGACATAGATGTCATAGGGGCGATTCGGATAAACGTAAGCGTAGATCCCTCGATCCGAACAGCCGCAATCGACCGTGATTCCTGCATTGTCGACCGCCAGTTTGATCTTGCCGACCTTGTCTTTGACGCTGGCATATCGTTGGTTATCGTGATTGCCGAACCAGTATCGATATCGGTTTCCAGCCGACGTGCGGGACATCGCCGAATGAGCCCCATTGATCATCTGTCCGGCAGCTCGCCTGGCGCCCTGGATGGCTCGGGTCTGATCTGCGGTACAGCTGCGAAACTGCGTGTCTCCGGCGGCGACCTGGTTGAATGCGGCGGCAGCGAACTTCGGCATGCTTGGTGCGACATCGATGATGATGGCATTGCCGGTGGTTGCTCGCTTGCGGCTGACCTGCGTGTCATCTGCCTTGTAGCGCACTTCGAAACGGCCACCTTGCGTCAAGTCGTACGCGTGTGCGACATCGACCTTCATCGCAATCGCCTGACCGGATGCAAGGCGTATGAGGTCGCTTTCATCGCCATCGGCCCGTTTTACCAGCTTGCCGATGTAGTCCACCGGCTGGCCGTCGTGGGTCACGTCGAGCAATGGTGCGCCAAGGCTCCCTTCAAACTCGATCGGCAGATCCCATCGCGAGATACGTTCCTCCACATCGCCACGATTGGTCGCCGTCACCGTGATGCTGGAAGCAGCAGCGCCGAGCGATGTGTCGGCTTTGAGTTCTATGTCGACGATCCCTGCAAGAGCGACATTCGTCAAAGCTAATGCCGAAACGACGCAGGCTGATAAGAATACCTTCTTCATTGCAACTCCCTGTGCGGATGGTGGGAGTCATAATGTGGTGAATATCAAGCTCAGCGAAGTCGGCTCATATCCCTTCGTCGTGACGACAAAGGATATTGGGCATACATCCCGTCTCTGAAGACGATGCAGTCGTAGATGCCTCGAAACAGGATGCCTTCGCCACGACTTCGGTAAGAAACCCTACGTTACCGTCGTTGCTCTTTTGCGAACAAGCACGCTGAGCAATGCGCTCAACGCAGCCGGCCGAATCGGTTTGTGCGGCATCGGGAAGCCGAATGCACGCGTCTGCTGCTTCAAGTAGGCGCGTGCATCGCGTCTCTTACACCGCAGCAGTTGCGTGTCTTGACGATGCTCGCCGAAGGCCTACTCAACAAGCAGATCGCGTACGACCCCCTCGCAATCACTGGCACTGCCAAGTGCGACGCAATGTCGTCGCGCGGATATGCGATCTCCGCTCGATTATTGAGATTTCAAGGTCGATACAACCCGGATTGAGAGAGTGAACTCTTTCCACTCGGTCCGTCATGAACTACCGTCGCCGCCACGCGCGGAGCCTGATCATAGCGAACAGGCTCCTGAGTATGTCCCTTTTTGGCGGTCTTATTCCAAGTACATCGGCAGCAAACTGGGTGGAGCGCTCTCGGCAAGCTTACGTATCGCGCTCATGGAGAGATTACTTCCTGTTTGCTTGATCAACTGGAACCCAAACACGCATCCGGAGAGCACATTACCGTAGCCCGTCGCCGTTCCAAAACCGCGAATGGAAGAAAGCTTATGGCCTGGATATCCCGCCCGAAATTTGGTGAGCAACTTGGTTCCGCTTCGATCGCCGTATCTCGGCGTTGTGGAACCATCCGTTCTGATGAACGTCACTGCCGCGATCGCATTCGCGTACTCACATATAACATTGACGATCGGAATTTTTTCGTTCCATTGGAAGTTCCGCATTCCGCCGTTACCGCCAATACTTTCTTTTTGAGCTGGCCCGTAGTTGAGCGTCATGCCATCGATAAACTCATAGTGGCGTATCTCCAGTAGCGATAGCGGAGCTTTGGGCACAGCGACATTTCCCATGCGCCGAGGAACTGGCACCTTCTTGTCGAAATATGATCCGCATAGAGGCGAAAAGATTTCTCGGTCCAGGCGGACCTCCACTTTATCCGGATACATGGCCGCATCCATGTATGGCCATATTGCCCTGATGTCCAGAGCGGTCAATTGATACTGCGCCTTGGTCTTGAGGACCGAAGCAAGAGGCTCATTCCGTTTGTCTTTGGTTTCTGGATTCTTGTTTGCAACGTCCGTCAGAATGCTTTCTACTGTTCGGTCTACGTGATCACCATAGATAATCGCCCTTTCGCTCAATTTTTTTCGATAGAGGTCTATGGTTTTTTCTTCGAAACCGAGCATCTTTCCCGTGGTCACCAGATCTCTCAGCAAGCCAAGATGCATGTTTGCTGCAATGGTGTACATGTTTATCAGCGACTTTTCGTGCCCTTTTGTCGCGAAGCGAGGCATCATTGCTGTGAACGTGCTCTCGCAGCTTATGCTGAAGGTTTTCAGATCTTCCTGCGCTCTTCTCTCGGTCAGTACTATGTAATCTGCCGACAGATCTGTCATACCCTTGAGATCACTTGCTATCAATGAGTAGATAGCTTCGGTGATCTTTGTATCGACAATGCTATTGATGCTGTCGATGATTCTTTTCCACCTCTGCTCCGGCGTTTCCTCCGGGCCAGGAATGACCAACGCACCTATGGTGCTGAGAATGCCTCCGACATAAGGGATAAGGCTGACTGCCTTTAGCGACACTTGACGCAGAATACTAAAAAAAAGTTCGTCACTGCTGTCTAGCTCTGCATTGAACGTGGCGCTGTCAGGCAAGTTCTCCTGGGCCAAGGCAGGCATTACGATACCGTTTGCCAGCAGCGGTGAGGCCACTATACAAGCGGAACTCACACCTGTCCTTTTCAGAAAAAGTCTTCTGGAAAGGTCGGCGCTTTGGTGGGTCTGTTTGTTTTTCGTATTCATAGAAATTCCTTTTTCTATTCGACGGTTATCCCTCACCCGGCTAAAAACATACTCGTGCAGAGCGCTATAAACCATAGCTAGCGCGGTAGCGGCTTCTCAGGCATGTGTAAGGATGGAGCGCAAAGCTTTACGTGGCTTTGTCGCGTCGGCCATCTGTCGGCTCTTCGGATCGCGTTCGTCTGGTCTGCGCAAAGCGCGAAGTTCGCCGTCAGGTCAATGTCGTCGATCGTTTGCGAACAAGTGCACTCAGTAACGCTCGCAGTGCAGCCGGCCGGATCGGTTTGTGCAGCATCGGGTAGCCCAACGCGCGCGTCTGCTGTTTCAAGTCGCTGCTGCCATCGGCCGTGATCATCACCACGGGTGGGAGTTGGGCAACGTTATGACGCAAGTGCGCGATCGCCTCCAGGCCGTTCATATCGTCGGTGAGGTGATAGTCGGCCAGGATAAGATCGATCGGACCATGCTGCAGCTCTACCAGTGCATGCTGAACATCGACTGCGGTCCTGCAATCGACACCCCAGCGTTGCAACAGCGCACGCATGCCTTCGAGAATCACCATGTCGTTGTCCAGGCAAAGCACGGTGAGCGGCAACTCTTCGAGCGACACGGTCTGGCTGACGATGCGGCGTGGCGCAACTTTCACTTCCGCGCGCGGCAGCGTGATCGAAAAGCGACTGCCGTGCCCTGTGTGCGACGTGAGATCCAGGCGGTGACGAAGAATGGCCGCGATGCGCTCGCAAATGGACAGGCCCAGGCCCAGGCCTTTCTCACCCCAGGGTGATGGGTGATCCAGGCGCTGAAACTCGCCGAATATGCGCGCTTGCTGCTCGGCCGCGATGCCAGGCCCGGTATCGCAGACGTCGATTCGTACTTCGTTGCCGACACGCCGTGCGCCGAGCAGGACGCCACCGCTTTCGGTGTAACGCAGCGCGTTGGAGATGAAGTTCTGCAGGATCCGTCGCAACAGCTGTGGGTCGCTTCGCACCGCCAGTTTGGTTGGCACGACATGCAGGCGCAGGCCGCGTTGTTCCGCGACTACCGCAAACTGCGCACGCAACGAATCGAACACATCCGCAAGCGCAAACAGGCCGATATCCGGCCGGTAGCTACCGGCATCCAGTCGTGAGGTATCCAGCAGCGCATCCAGCAAATCTTCTGCTGCGCGAAAAGACGCGTCGATACGTTCGGCAAGCTGGTTGGTCTGGCTGTCCAAACCAGGTTGTTGACGAAGTGCGGCAGTAAACAGACGAGCGGCGTTCAGCGGTTGCAGAAGATCGTGACTCGCCGCTGCGAGAAAACGCGTCTTGGATGCGTTCGCCGCTTCTGCGTCTCGCCGCGCATTGGCGGTGGCTTCAAGTGCCTCGCGCAACTCGGCAGTGCGTTGTTCGACGCGCTGCTCCAGATTTTCGTTGGCTTCGATCAGCGCTTGTTCGGCGTGCTTGTATGCTGTGACATCGGTATACGTCGTGACATAACCGCCACCCGGCAAGGCGCGACCGCGCATTTCGATAACCGTTCCATCGGGTCGAATGCGTTGGAACAGATGCGGCGAACCCACATGCATAAAGCGGATACGCTTGGCGACGTGCGCTTCGACTTCGCCGGGCCCGCATTCGCCGTGCTCCGCATTCCAGCGGATCAGGTCGGCCACCGGTACGCCCACGTAGACCATGCCGTCGGGGTAGTCGAACAATTCCAGGTAACGCCGGTTCCACGCTACCAGGCACATCTGCGCGTCGACCACGCTGATGCCTTGCGAGACGTTTTCCAGGGTGGTGGAAAGCAGCTCGCGATTGAACCGGAGCTCTTGCGAGGCTTCGTCCATCAGCGCCATCGCTTCGGCGATGTCCAGGCCCGAACCTGATAGCGCCCCCATCAGGATACGCCGCGCGCTGGCCGCGCCGACCGCTGCAGCAAGCAGACGCTCGGTGTATTGAATCAGCGAGCGGTCGGCCGATTCGCCACCTTGCAGCACCCGTCCGCTGCGCTCGCCATATTCGGTGAAAGCCCGCTCCGCACTGCGGTCACCCACGATACGTTCGGCGATGGTGCGCAGATCGCGCACCGAGACACGTCCGCGCCAGTCACCGGCCCCGGTAGCGCCAGTGACATAGGGCGCCACGAACATCGCCGCATGCAGCCGCTCTTCGAGGCTTGGGCGAAAGCGTAGCGAGACGAACACCAGGCAGCCGATATTGGCGAGCAGGGACCAGAAGGTGCCATGCATCACCGGATCCCACCCGCTCAGATGAAACAGGCCTTGCGGTCGCAGCCAATGCCATCCCAGCGGACCGGTCTGCAACCACGTGGCGGTGTGATCCATCGCCGGGAACAACAACGTATACGCCCAGACGCCAAACCCCGCCAGCAATCCGGCGACGATGCCGCGGCGGCTCGCGCCACGCCAGTACAAGGCCGAGATGATGGCCGGTGCAAATTGCGCAACCGCGGCGAAGGCGAGCAAGCCCGTGGATGCCAGCGAAGCGGAGTCGTCCACGGCGCGGTGGTAGACATAAGCGAGGCAGGCAAGGCCGAGAATCGAGATACGACGCACCAGCAATACGAGTTGCGAAAGATCCGTCCGTTGGTCGAGTCGAAAACGACGGATGCGCAGCAACGCCGGCATCACCAGATCGTTGCTGATCATGGTCGACAGCGCCACGGAAGAGACGATCATCATGCCGGTGGCAGCGGAGAACCCACCGACAAAAGCAAGCAGCGCGATACCGCGGTCGCCCTGCGTCAGCGGCAGATTCAGCACCCACGCGTCGGGCATGCCTTCGCGCACCGATGGCAGGTGCAGCCCGGCCGCGACGATGGGCAGCACGGCGACGCTGATGATCGCCATGTAAAGCGGCAGCATCCAGCGAGCGCGACGCAGGTCGCGTGGGTCCTCGCACTCGACCACGCCGATCTGAAATTGCCGCGGGAGACAGAACATGGCGCAGAACGCGAGTAGCGTCTTGGCAAAGAATCCCGGCGAAATGCCGTCGGCCAGTTGCTTGACCGGCAGGGTAGCGGTCACTTGCAGTCCTGGGCCGTGCCATAACGCGTAGCCGGCCAACACCACGAAGGCTACCAGCTTGATCAGCGATTCCAGCGCGATCGCCAGCATCATGCCGTGGTGGTGCTCGGTCGCATCGATAGTGCGCGTACCGAACAGGATCGCAAACACCGCCAACAGGATCGCTGTCCACATGGCGCTGTCGCCGAAGGCCGGAACATCCGGCGAACCAAGCACCGCATACGACATCGATACGGCTTTGAACTGCAGTGCGAGATAGGGAACGATCGCGATCATCGCGATGACCGCCACCAGCGCACTCAAGCCATGCGATTTGCCGAAGCGTGCGCCAATGAAATCGGCGATCGAGGTGATGTTGCGCTGCTTGGATACCAGCACCAGTCGGCGCAGCAGGCCATAACCGAACACATACAGGATGATCGGCCCGAGATAGATCGGCAGATAGCTCAGGCCGTCGCGTGCGGCCGTGCCGACCGCGCCGTAGAACGTCCACGACGAACAGTAGACGGCTAACGCGAGGCTGTAGATGACCGGGCGTAGCTTGGGTTGGCGCGGATACAGCGGGCGTCGGTCGCCCATATAGGCGACAACGAACAGCAGTCCCAGATAGGACAGCGACACCAGTAACAGCAACCAGCCTGCGATCACATCAATACCCCCGTGTCGACCGGTGCCTTCCAGGGCGAGGGAGTTGCCATTCCCTTCGCCGGCGCGCTTGTGTCAATGGCCGCTTGGCCGGCACCATGCGCCTTATGAAGACAGTGGAAGGTCAACCGGTAACGAAAGTAGCAGAGCACTTGCGTCCTGACGAGTTGCACATTTGGCGGATGGTCTACGGCCACCACCAGGGACGCGAACCGCTGCGCGAGTTGCTCGCCGCCTATCTGCGCTGCGACGCCGGCGAGGTGCAGCTGATCGAGTCGGAGCATGGCCGCCCCGAGCTCGCCTCGGTGCACGCCAGCAGCCTGTTTTTCAATTGGTCGCACAGTGGCGATCAGGCCGTCCTTGCCATTGGCATCGACGTCCAACCCGGTATCGACATCGAGCGTTTGCGGCCCCGGCCGCGCGCGCTCGAGATTGCGCAGCGCTATTTCGATGCCGAGGAAACCCGTGCGCTTGAAGCGGCAGGCGAAGAGGCACGAAGCGCCGCGTTCCTGGAGTTATGGACGGCCAAGGAGGCCGTGCTCAAGGCGCTTGGGCGGGGCATCGCCTTCGGACTCCATCGGCTGCGTATCGCCATCCAAAGCGACCGGTTGCACCTGCGCTGGCTGGACGATGACGACGCGCAGGCCTGGCAGCTTTGCCGGCTTACGCTGGACGCCGCACATATCGGTGCGATCGCATGGCGGGGCGGCCCGCGAACGCTTCGATACGGGACACTTGCCGAGCGCTAGCGATTGGCGCACTGTTGGCGGTCCACAGTGCCGAGTCTCGTCGGCCGATTCGTAAAGCATCCATGACCCTGCTGAGCGTCAACGTCAACAAGATTGCCGTGCTGCGCAACTCCCGCGGCGGCACCGAACCCGATATCGTGCGCGCCGCGCTGACCTGCATCGAAGCGGGTTGCGGCGGTATCACCGTGCACCCGCGTCCCGACTTGCGCCACATTCGTCCGGACGACGTTCGCGCACTGGCCTCGGCGATACGCGGCCGTGTCGAATACAACATAGAAGGCAACCCTTTTGCTCCAGCCCGTGGCGCCTATCCCGGCCTGATCGAGCTGGTTCGCGAAGTGCGTCCTACCCAGGTGACGCTGGTACCGGACGGCGACGGCCAGATCACCTCCGATCACGGCTTCGATATGCAAGGCGATATCGAACGACTGGCGCCGCTGGTCGCCGAGCTGCGCGCCATCGGCAGCCGCGTGAGTCTCTTCGTCGACGCCGGCACGACTCGTTTCGAGGCAGCCGTCGCCATCGGCGTGGAACGTGTCGAGATCTATACCGGTCCTTACGCACAGGCCTTTGAAGAAGGCCAGGCGCAGGAGCAGCTGACGCTTTGCGTGGAAACCGCGCGGCGCGCGCAGCAAGCAGGGCTGGCGGTGAATGCCGGGCACGATCTGAGCCAGGCGAATCTCGGCACCTTCAAGGCGGCGATTCCCGGTCTGGCCGAGGTATCGATCGGCCATGCCTTGATCGGCGAAGCCTTGTACGAAGGGCTGCCCACCACCGTGCGCAACTATCTGCAGATCCTGCGCTAAGCAGCAGTTCGCGTTGCCTCCGCGTCGAGCATAAAAAAACCCCCGCACAAGGCGGGGGCTTTCGGGTAACGCTGCTTGCGATCTAGAAGATCACTGGCCTTCGGTAAAGCCAATCTTGGTCAGACCATAGCTTTTCGCGTCGGACAGCACGCGGGCTACATTCTCATACGCCACGGCGTCGTCGGCGTTGATCTGTACTTCCGGCTGTTTGGCCGGATCGCCCATCGCGCCGATCAGCGACAACTGGCCTTTCAGCTGATCTTCGCTCACCGGCGTGTCGTTCCAGTACAACGCGCCGGACTGATCGATCTTCAAACGCACCGGCTCCGGCGGGTTGTCAGGATTGACAACGTTCGGGTTCGGCTGCGGCAGATCGATCTTCACCTTATGGGTCAGCATCGGTGCCGTGATCATGAAGATGATCAGCAGCACCAGCATCACGTCGACCAGCGGCGTGACGTTGATGTCAGCCATCGGTCCCTTACCGCTACCACTACTAAATGCCATAACTGCTTACTCCTTGCCGGTCGTGATGAAACCGACATGGACCATGCCTTGCTCCTTGGCGGCGCCAAGAATCTTACGCACGATCTTGTACTCAGTGGTCTTGTCCGCGCGGATCTGCAGTTCCGGCTGCGGCGATTTTGCCGCCGCAGTCGCAAACTGGAGCTTCAGCTCAGCCTCGTTGACCTCTGCATCGTTCAGATACATCGTGCCATCGGGCTTCACTGCCAGATCCATCGGCTCAACCGGCTCGTTATCCGCAACCTTCGGATTCGCGGTCGGCAGCGCAACCGTGATCCGATGAGACATCAGCGGCGCGGTGATCATGAAAATGATCAGCAGCACCAACATCACGTCCACGAGAGGCGTGACATTGATTTCCGACATCGGACCGCCGGAATTGTCTCCGGAGCTCATCGCCATGGGTCAATCCCTCACTTCTGCTCGACGCGCGCGCCAGTAGCGAAGAAGTCGTGCAGGTCGTGCGCGAACTCGTCGAACTGAGCGTAGGTCAAGCGGTTCGAGCGGTTGAAGAAGTTGTACGCAAGCACGGCCGGGATAGCGGTGAACAGACCGAACGCGGTCATGATCAGAGCTTCACCCACGGGACCTGCCACAGCTTCCATCGACGCATTGCCCGACGCGGAGATCTTGATCAGCGCGTGGTAGATACCCCACACCGTACCAAGCAGACCGATGAACGGTGCCGACGAACCGACCGTGGCGAGCAGGGTCAGGCCGCCTTCCAGACGCAGGCTCTCGCGAGCCACGGCCTGGCGCAGAGCGCGGTCGATGAATTCCGAACGGCTCAGCGACTCGGCGAGGCGACCGCCACCGGCAGCTGCCTGCTGGTGATGGGCGACGGCCGACGCGGCGTCGAGGGCAATCTTCGAGAAGGGTTCGCCCTTAGGCTGAGCCTCGAGCTCGCGGATCGCATCTTGAGTGGAGCCATTGCCCCAGAAGCCGTTGATCACCTTGTCGGCGCGGCCACGGACCATCGAGTTACGGATGGCATTGGCGATGATGAAGTACCAGGAGGAGAAGGACATCACCACCAGCACCACGAACACGATCCAACCCAGCGGATCGAAGTTGTGGATGAGGTGGTCGAAACCCATCGACTTCATGGCTTCGGCGTTGGAGGTACCGCCACCGGCGGCAGGAGGAGTTTGCTGGAAGAACATAACGCTACCCTTGGAAAGTCAAGCGTGAACTGTGACTGTAACTGGAATTACAGCTGGTTAAGATTGAAGTTGATGGGAACGCGTGCGTAACCCTCAACCTTTTGCCCATTCCTTGTGGTCGGATTGAAGCGCCACTTGCGTGCCGTTTCGATCGCGGCCTGATCGAGCTCGCGGAAGCCCGAAGACTTCTCGACCTTGATGTCCTTCGGCGAACCGTCGGTACCAACCAGAATCATCAGCGTAACCGTGCCCTCGTGACGCTGGCGAATGGCCTGCGGCGGATACTTGGGCGGATTACGGCTGTTATAGCTGAGATCCGAGCTGGCCTGAATCTCCGTCGGCGGAGCCGGCGGTGAAGGCGGAGCCGGCGGCGGCGCAGGAATCGGATTGGACGACGCTTCTTCAACAGCCGGCGGCGGAGCCGGCGGCGGCGGTGTCGGCGGCGGCTTAACCATCTGGATGATTTTCGGCGGCGGCTGCTTCGGCGGTTCCGGTGGCGGCGGCGGCGGCGGAGGGGGAGGCGGAGGCGGCTCGATGAAGTTTACCTGGACTGTACGCTCCACCTTCTTATCTGCTGCCTTCGGAGGTGCCATAGGCGCCACCAGCAACAGGAACGCGAACGCATGCAGCGCGATGGCAACAGCCAACGCCCAGGTACGCCTCCAATTGAACGGCCCTTGGCCGGTTGATTCGTTACTTGAGGCCATCTGTCATTTTCTGGAGCGGGTCATTCGGAATGACGTGGTCGCAGCACCCGGCAGCAAATTCATCTCCCTGAGGGATATGACATTTGCCACTAGACACGTACAAGGAAAGTATCCAACGGTACAACAGCACATGGCGTTTGTATAGCACTCTGAACGCGGTCGAAACGCATATATACCGCGGCCTGAGCGCCTACAAATACCGTGTTTTATTTGCTGGCTCCTGCCTGCTTCAGCCAAGCCTTCGCTTTGTCGGCCGTCTCGGGTTGCTGAGCGGCTTTTTGCATGGCGGCAACTGCGCCGGGCTTGTTCTTGAGACCGCGTTCGGCCTCCGCCAGCAGCATGTAAGCCGTGCCCTTCTTCTGCACGCCCTTATCAATGCCCTGCTGGATGAGGCTCTTCGCCTCGCTGAATTTGTCTTGGCTCAGCAACAGCTGGCCAGCGCGTACCGCGGCCTCACCGTCTTTGGCCATCGGCATTGCCTTGCGATAGGCGTCGATGGCTTCGCTGTTGTTCTCGGCGACATAAGACGCGTCGCCCAGCAACTTGTAGTTGTCGTAGCTCGGCTGCACGATGCCCTTGCTCATGCCCTCTTTGAGCACGCCGGCTGCCTTGACGGCATTGCCCTTGGCATCGTTGCCTTCTTGCCCGGTGACCAGATAGAGCTTGGCCAGGTTCACGTAGCTCTTTTCGTCTTTCAGATTGCCCGACGCGCGCTGCTTTTCCATCAGCGCAATGGCTTCCGGATACTTCTGCGACTGCATCAGCACGGCGACGGCGTTGCTCATCGCGGTGGTGTCGTTCGGGTTGGCGGCCAGCTGCTGCTGGGCCAGCTGAGCGGCCTGGTCGGTCTGACCCGACTCGGCGTAGCTGGCCATCAGGATCTGGTTCCAGTTGTCGTTCGGCTTGTCCGGGGACAGCGCCTGCGCCTTCTTGATGGCGGCGATGGCTTCCGGATATTTCTCGAGGCGGTATTCCGCGTTGCCTTCGAGCGCATACGATTCGGCGGTTTCTTTCTTGCCTTCGGCGCGCCACTTGGCAATCGTGTCGAGCGCCGGCTGGTACTGCTCGCTGGCAATGTAGAACTGCGCGAGCATGTATTCGAGCTGGAAGTAGGTGTCGTTCGGCATCGTGCCGTTGTCGAGCGAGCGCTTCAACAGATCGATCGCGCCCTTCACGTCACCGTCGTTGTAGTGAACGTTAGCCAGACCCTGCAGGGCCAGCGCCTGCGCGTATTTGCTTTTGCTCGAGTCGGCGATCGGCTGCAGGATCTGCGTCGCCTTTTCCTTGTCCTGCGCGTTGACCGCGTCCAGGCCTTCGTTCAAGGCCTTCTGGTCCTTTTCGCTGGTCAGGTCGAGCTTGGGTTCCGTGCGGGTCGCGTTCGGATACAACGCTTCCTTCTTGTCCTTGTCCTTCGAATTCGCATTGCTGTCGCGCGCCATCACCGGGCTGCTCGCAACGGTCAGCGCGATGATTGCGCCGGCCAGCAACTTGATTACGGGAACATGCTTCATGAACGACGGAGCCTCTGTGTAAGGTTTCTCGCACAAACTGTGCGGGGGATCACTGAGCGTAACCTGATGTGCCCCATCAGGACAAGTCGCAGTGCCGCAGCAAAGGTTGTTAAATATCAATTAGTTGCAGGATACGCCAGCGTATTTGCCTGTTTTTCCCTGCACTTATATCGATCTTTGTTGTCGTATAAATCCTACTTTTGCTTTTCCGAGCCACTTCGCGTTGCCGGCAGCCGAGCATATCGGCCGGGTGGTCGTCGGCTTGAGAAATGGGTCGAATGGTCGCGCACACTAACGTACTAATACACTAATACATGTATACAAAAATATGACCGGACGATTTTCCCGCAATCGCGGCTCGTCCGGTCATCGAGTCAAGGGATGGCGCGATGCCGTGCCAGCCCCCGGGTTCAGACGTCCAGGTTGGCGACCTTCAGCGCGTTCGCTTCGATGAAGTCGCGGCGCGGTTCCACCGCCTCGCCCATCAGCATCGAGAACATCTGATCGGCGGCGAAGGCGTCTTCGACACCGACCTGCAGCATGCGACGGGTTTCCGGGTTGACCGTGGTCTCCCACAGCTGCTCCGGGTTCATTTCACCCAGACCCTTGAATCGCTGGATCGTACGGCCCTTCTTCGCTTCCTCGAGCAACCAGGCGCGCGCTTCGGCAAAGCTGAGCACCCCACGCGACCCATTGCCTCGCCGCACGACCGCATCGGCCTGCAGCAGGCCGGCAAGGTCCTGGCTGGCATGCAGGATCGGGCGGTACTCGCCGCTGGCGAAGAACGTCTGCGGCAGCAGCCAGGTATGGCTGAGGCCATGCTGGTCGCGCACCACTTCCAGTGCGGCCGGCTGCTCATCCAGAGCCGGACGCAGGCTGACGCGATAACGTGGCTTACCCAGGCCACTAGCAGCCAGGCGCTTGGTGAGCCCATCGATCCATGTCTGCATGGCGCTGGCATCGCTCCACACCGCCGGCTCCAGCGCGGTGTGCTCGATCATGGCGTGGAGCAGATTGCTGTCGAAGCGGTGGCTCAGGCGCCCCACCTGGTCGAGCGCCAGCTGATAATCGCGCAGCAGTTTTTCCAGTGCCTCGCCGGTCACGGCCGGAGCGCTCGGACCCACCTGCAACTCGGCGTTGTCGACCGCGTTGGAAACCAGGTACGCGTTGAGCGCCGCGTCGTCCTTGAGATACATCTCCTGCTTGCCCTGCTTGAGCTTGTACAGCGGCGGCAGGCCGATATAGACGTGGCCGCGCTCGATCAGCTCCGGCATCTGACGGTAGAAAAACGTCAGCAGCAGCGTGCGGATGTGCGAGCCGTCCACGTCCGCGTCGGTCATGATGACGATGCGGTGATAGCGCAGCTTGTCCGGATTGTATTCCTCTTTACCGATACCAGTACCCAGCGCGGTAATCAGGGTGCCGACCTCGGCCGAGGACAGCATCTTGTCGAATCGCGCTTTCTCCACGTTGAGGATCTTGCCCTTCAACGGGAGCACGGCCTGGGTCTTGCGATTACGGCCCTGCTTGGCCGAACCGCCTGCAGAGTCACCCTCGACCAGGAAGAGTTCGCAAAGCGCGGGATCCTTTTCCTGGCAGTCGGCCAGCTTGCCCGGCAGGCCGGCGATGTCCAAGGCACCCTTGCGGCGAGTCATTTCGCGTGCCTTGCGGGCAGCTTCGCGGGCGCGGGCCGCATCGACAACCTTCGAAGCGATGGCCCTAGCCTCGCTGGGATGTTCCAGCAGGAATTCGCTCAGCTTTTCGTTGACGGCCTGCTCCACCGCGGTCTTCACCTCGGACGAAACCAGCTTGTCCTTGGTCTGCGAGGAGAACTTGGGATCAGGCACCTTGACCGACAGCACCGCGATCATGCCTTCGCGCATGTCGTCACCGGAAAGAGCGACCTTGGCGTTCTTGGCCAGGCCTTCCTTCTCGATGTAGCTGGTCAATGAACGGGTCAGCGCCGCACGGAAGCCGGTCAGATGCGTGCCGCCATCGCGCTGCGGGATGTTGTTGGTGAAGCAGAACATCGTCTCCTGGTAGGAGTCGGTCCACTGCATCGCCAGCTCCACGCTGATCCCGTCCTGCTGGGCGCTCAGGCTGATCACGTTCGGATGCAGCGCGGTCTTCAGCTGGGCCAGATGCTGCACAAAGGAGCGAATACCGCCCTCGTACGCAAACACATCCTCACGTGGCTCGGGGCCACGCTCATCCTTCAACTCGATGGTGACACCGGAGTTGAGGAAGGCCAGTTCGCGCAGACGCTTGGCCAGAATGTCGTAATGGAAGTCGGTATTGGTGAAGGTACCGGTGCTGGGCAGGAACCGAACCGTGGTACCGCGCTTGGTCGATGCTCCCACCACCTTGAGGGGGTAAAGCGGCTCGCCCAGCGAGTATTCCTGCTGGTGTTCCTGGCCTTCGCGGTAGATCGTCAGCCACAGATGCGAGCTGAGCGCGTTCACCACCGACACGCCCACGCCGTGCAGACCACCGGAGACCTTGTAGGAGTTCGCATCGAACTTGCCGCCGGCGTGCAGCACGGTCATCACGACTTCTGCGGTCGAGCGGCCCTCTTCCGGATGAATGTCGACCGGGATACCGCGGCCGTTATCCGACACGCTGACCGACCCGTCGTCCAGCATGGTGACGATGACATGGTCGCAGTAGCCAGCCAAAGCCTCGTCAATCGCGTTATCGACGACCTCGAACACCATGTGGTGCAGGCCGGTGCCGTCATCGGTGTCACCGATGTACATGCCAGGGCGCTTGCGCACTGCTTCCAGACCTTTTAGAACCTTGATGTTACTTGAGTCGTAATTGTCGTTGTCGCTCATGCCCTGCCCGTTTTCCTGGCGCCAGCGGCCCCGCCCAGCACGGCGCCTAAAGGCCGAACGGGGGCATAATTTGTCGATTATAGCAGGGGCGCGATGGTCCCCTGTTCCACGTGGAACACTTGGGCCGGAACAGACTGCAGGGCCGACGGTAGCTCGGTTCCAGTCAGCAGGACTTGCGCTCCGGCGGCCGTGAGCCGACGAACCACGGATGCCTGATGCGTGGCATCGAGCTCCGAGGCGAGGTCATCCAGTGCGACGATGGGCCATTCGCCTCGGCGCTCCGCGAAGAGCGTCGCCTGGGCAAGCACACATGCCAGCGCGGTGAGCTTTTCCTGGCCACGAGACAAGTGTTCGCGCAACGGAGCGCGTTCAAAGGCCAGGGACCAGTCGGCGCGATGGACACCAAGCGTCGTGTGACCACGGGCGATATCTCTGCCACGCTGCGAGCGCAGTTCTTCCGCGAGCTCACGTCCCTCCCCCCAGCCACGCTTGTAGCGAAGTTCGATATCGCCCAGCTCAGGCAGCAACTCGGCGACTTCCGCGGCCAGTCTGGGCCGCAAAAGTTCCAGGTACGCCTGTCGTTGAGCATCGATGAGTGAACCTGCTTGTGTGAGCTCGGCTTCCCAGGGTTCGAGCAAGGCGTCGGTGATGAAATCCCCAGAGCGTAACAAGCTGTTTCGCTGTTTGAGTGCCCGCTGATAGCGACGCCACGCGGGGAGAAAAAGCTGTTCCACGTGGAACACGCCCCAATCGAGATAACGGCGCCGCTCTTCGGCCGCCCCCGCAATCAGCGCATGAGAGCCGGGCTCGAAGCACACCACTGCGCAATCACGAACGAGTTGCCCAATAGCCACGCTCTCGCCGTCGACCCGCGCTTCCCATCGAGAACCATTGCGCCCTAAGCCCAACCTAACCCGTCGCTCGTCGTCATGACGCAGTTCCGCGAATATTGAAAGCCCGGCTGCGCCACGTTGCAACAACGCCTCTTTCGCCCCGCTACGAAACGATCGCGCGTGAGACAACAAGAAAGCCGCCTCCAGGACGCTGGTCTTGCCGGCCCCGTTATCACCGATAAAAACGTTGATTCCGGCTCCTAACGCAAGATCCGCATCAGAAAGGCAACGCAAGCCGCGAACACGCAATTGTTCAAGACGCATCAGTACGGCGCCCCGATATGAGAACGCCGGAGCGTCTTTCGACGGCTCCGGCGCTCCAGGCTAGCCTGCTGCCTGTCCTCATGGATCGATGTTCCGCCAATCAGAGGCGCAGCGGCATGATGACGTGACGAGCCTGCTCGTTTTCGTCTTCCTGCACCAGGCAGCTCGATTGTGCATCGCGCAGGTTCAAACGTGCCTTGTCGCCACGAAGTGCAGACAACGCATCCAGCAAATAACCGACGTTGAAGCCCACAGCCAGATCGGAAACCACCGTGTCGGCTTCCAGCTCCTCCACCGCTTCTTCCTGCTCCGGGTTGTGCGCCACGATGCGCAACTTGCCCGGGGACAGCTCCAGCTTCACGCCGCGATACTTCTCGTTCGACAGAATCGCCGCACGCTGCAACGCCCCGCGGAGCACTTCGCGATCGAGTACCGCTTTCTTGTCTGCACCAAGCGGAATCACCGCTTCGTAATCCGGGAAACGTCCGTCGATCAGCTTCGAGGTGAAAACCACATCGCCGCGGCGCACACGCAGATGATTACGTCCGAACTCCAGCTCCACCTGGCCGTCGCCGGTTTCGAACAGGCCCACCAGCTCGTTGACGCCTTTGCGCGGAATGATGATCTGTCTGCGTGCGGAAACCGAACTGTCGAGCTGCGTTTCCTTCAAAGCCAGGCGATGCCCGTCCGTGGCGACGCAACGCAGCGTGTGCTCCTGCAGATCGAGCAGCATGCCGTTCAAGTAATAACGCACGTCCTGATTGGCCATTGCGAACGACGTGTGCTCCATCAGGTCGCGAAGCACTTCTTCCGGCAGCGATACGCGCTCGACCAGCTCGATCTCATCGATCGTTGGGAACTCGGTTGCCGGCAACGTCGCCAGAGTGAAACGGCTACGTCCTGCATTGAGCGCAATGCGGTCGCCGTTGAGCTTTAGCTCGATGCGCGCCCCATCGGGCAACGCACGCACGATGTCAAACAGCTTGCGCGCCGGAATCGTGATTTCACCGTCGGCCAGCTTTTCAGCTTCGGTGGTGGCGATCATTTCGACTTCGAGGTCGGTGCCGGTGAAGGACACTTTTCCGTCAGCAACGCGAACCAGCAGGTTGGCAAGAACGGGCAAGGTCTGCCGGCGTTCGACGACGCCTACGACTTGTTGCAAGGGTTTGAGCAGAGCTTCTCGTTGAATGCTGAATTGCATGTGGGCGCTTCCCCTTTACTGCTGTTCTGTTTTTAAAAGAAAGAATAGTAGTGGCAGTAGGTGCCGTGGATAACTTTAAAACCCGAGATTTTCTTTTAAAAACAAAATCTTAGGCGATTTCTACACTGTGTTCCGAACGACCTGCTTACTGTGGGTGTTCTGTGGATAACTTTGGGGGCCGTTTTCATCCACCTATTATCCACAGCTTGCCCCTGGGGTTATCAAGCGTTTTCCCCATCTTGGCGCACTTCGAACTCAACCGGTAAGAATGCGGATGAGTTGCTCCCAATCCTGCCGCATCCGGGCGTCGGTTTCGCACAGTTTCTTGATCGTCCGGCACGCGTGCAGCACCGTCGTATGGTCACGCCCACCGAATGCATCGCCAATCTCCGGCAGGCTGTGCTCGGTCAATTCCTTGGACAAGGACATGGCGATCTGACGTGGCCGTGCCAGCGAACGCACGCGGCGCTTGGATAGCAAGTCCTGCAGCCGAACCTGGTAGTAGTCCGCCACGATCTTCTGGATGTTGGGGACCGTCACCGCCTGTGCGTGGGTCGCCAGCAGATCGCGCAAGGTCTCTTCGGCGAAATCCGTGGTGATCGGACGGCCATAGAAATTGGCACGCGCCGCCAGCGTGTTGAGCGCCCCTTCCAGGTCGCGCACGTTGGAACGGATGCGTTTGGCCAGCAGCATCGCCACGTCTTCGCTGACAGCGACATTTTTCTCGTGCGCCTTGGCCAGCAAGATCGCCGCGCGGGTTTCGAAATCCGGCGGCTCGATCGCCACGGAAAGGCCCCAGCCCAGGCGCGACTTCAACCGCGGCTCAAGCTTGTCGACCTCTTTCGGATAACGGTCGCAGGTCAGGATGATCTGCTGTTTGGACTCAAACAACGCATTGAAGGTGTGGAAAAACTCCTCCTGCGTGGTGTCCTTGCCCGCAAAAAACTGGATGTCGTCGATCAGCAGCGCGTCGACCGAGCGGAAGCGGCGCTTGAACTCGTCCATGCTCTTGGTGCGCAAGGCCTCGATCATCGAACCGACGAATTGCTCGGAGCGCAGATACAGCACCTTGCAATCGGGATTGCGCTCGCGCATCAGGTTGCCGGCAGCGTGCATCAAGTGCGTCTTACCCAGACCGGTGCCGCCGTAAAGCAGCAGCGGGTTGTAGGCGCGGCCCGGATTCATCGCCACCTGCATGGCAGCGGCTTTGCCCAGCTGGTTCGACTTGCCTTCCACGAAGGTCTCGAACGTGTAATGCGGATCCAGGTTGTGGTGGAACACTGGCGCAGGCGCCACCGTTTCACTGAACGATGTCGCGGCCTTGGCCACCGGAGGAGCGGCGCTGGCGGGTTTGGGCGGCATGCGCGGAGCGCTGGAACCGACTTCCAGCCTGACCGTCAGATCATGCCCGGCCAAGTGGCTCAGCATGGCCTGGATCTTGGGCAGGTAACGCTCGCGGACCGTGTCGAGAGTGTAAGAATTGGGCGCGAACAGCTGCATGCCGGCCGCGTCGTCGCGTGCCTGTAGTGGCATCAGCCACGTATGCAGGTCCTCGGCGCTCAATTCGCCCTCGAGACGCTCCAGACAGCGCCGCCACAGATCACTCATGAATAATTTTCAACCACGAAAGGGGCGCTTGCGCGCAGGGTGGACCGGGAAGTCTAGCAGCACGCAGGCTGCTCAAAGTGGAGGATATCCACATGGATATCCACAGGGTTCCCAGGCAGCCCATTGTGGCGGATTTGACATCCCGCTCGAAAGCCTTGCATAATTTCCAACCTTTTTACCCACATACCAATAGGAGGAAGCCATGTCGAAGCGGACCTTCCAGCCCAGCAAGCTCAAGCGCGCCCGCACGCACGGCTTTCGTGCCCGTATGGCCACGGCCGATGGTCGCAAGATTCTGAACGCCCGCCGTGCCAAGGGCCGCAAGCGTCTGATCCCGTAAGCGGCACGCGACTATGCGCGCCGCCGGTTTGCCGCGCGATGCGCGGCTCCGCCGCGCTGGTGATTTCGCTGCGTTACGCCAAAACAGCGGCCGCTCAGGCGGGCGCTGTTTTGCTGTGCGTTATCGCGGCAATGGCCTCGATCACGCCCGTCTGGGGCTGGCCATCTCCAAGCGCGTCTCCAAGCGCGCGGTGGATCGCAACCGCCTGAAACGGCTGGTTCGCGAGTCATTTCGTCGCATTCGTCACGAACTTCCGCCGATCGATGTCCTGGTCATGGGCCGCGACCACGCCGCTGGCCAGTCGAGCGCCGAATTACTGGCCGACATCGATGCCCTCTGGGCCAGGCTCAAGCCGTTGAAGCTGGACGATTCGGCCGGCACAATGGTCCGTTGACCTTATTTCTTTTGTTTGCTGCGGGCTTTGTGCCGCAGCGCCCACCCCGGACCGCTCCGCGATGAATCAAACGCGCACGTTTCTTATCTTCGCCTTGTTGGCTTTGGCGTACCTGTTATGGACTGACTGGGAGAAGGACTACGGCCCGCAACCCGCTCCGGTAGCTGCCAACACCACCAGCACGGCACCGTCCGCCGATGGCACGGTACCCGGCGCCAGCGGCAGCAACGCGGCGATTCCGACGACCGGTGTCGGCGGCAAGGAGCAACCGGCGCAGCTGATTACTGTCAGCAACGACCTGCTGCGTCTGACCATCGACACCCGCGGCGGCAGCGTGGTGCGTTCCGAACTACTCAACTACCCGGCTGAGCCACGCACCAAGAACAATCCGAGCCCGGCGCCGGCACGTCTGCTGGACGACGATCAGGCGCATTTCTTCACCGCACAAAGCGGCCTGGTGAGCGCGCAGGGGAATGCACCCGATCATCGCGCGGTGTTCCAGAGCGCGCAGACCAGCTACGCGCTGGCCAACGGCCAGAACGAACTCAAGGTCGACCTCACCTGGACCGGTGCCGACGGCATCAAGGTCACCAAGACCTACACGCTCAATCGCGGCTCCTACGTCATCGACCTGGCCCAGCGCATAGACAACGCCGGCAGCGCTAGCTGGCAGGGCAACGCCTATCAACAGCTGCAGCGCCTGGCGCCGGCCACCAGCAAGAGCTGGTTCCAGAGTTTCAGCGATCCGTCGTCGCATAGCTTCTTCGGCGCCGGCTGGTACAGCCCGCAGGACAAGTTCGATAGCCTGAGCTTTACCGACTTTGTAAAAAAGCCGCTCAACCGTTCCGTCACCGGCGGCTGGGTGGAAATGCTGCAGCACTACTTCTTCGTTGCCTGGATCCCCAAGGCCGATGAAGCAAGCACTTTTTCCACCAGCGTGAGCAACCCCGACACCGCCACGCCGACCTACCTGATCCGTTCGGTCGGCCCGTCGATGACCGTGGCACCGGGCCAGAACGCGACGTCGAGTGCGCGCCTGTACGTCGGTCCGAAGTTGCAGGGCACGCTCGACTCGATCGCACCGGGTCTGGAACTCTCTACTAACTATGGCTGGCTCACCGTCATCGCACAGCCGCTACATTGGCTGCTCTCCCAGCTTCACGCCTTCGTCGGCAACTGGGGTCTGTCCATCATCGTGCTGGTGCTGCTGATCAAGGCAGCGCTGTGGAAGCTCACCGCGACGCAGTTCCGCTCCGGCGCGAAGATGCGCAAGCTGCAGCCGCGCGTCAACGCCTTGAAGGAGCGCTACGGCGACGACAAGGTGAAGATGCAGCAGGCCATGATGGAGCTGTACAAGAAGGAGAAGGTCAACCCGATGACGGGTTGCTTGCCGGTGCTGGTCACCATGCCGATCTTCTTCGGCCTCTATCGCGTGATCATGGAAAGCGTCGAACTGCGCCAGGCACCGTTCTTCGGCTGGATCCACGATCTTTCCGCGCCCGATCCGTTCTTTGTGTTGCCGGTGCTGTATGTGCTGGTGATGCTCGCTACGCAGTGGCTGACGCCGCCGGCCGCCGGCATGGATCCGGCGCAGGCGAAGATGATGAAGGTGATGCCGGTGCTGTTCGGCGTGTTGTTCTTCTTCTTCCCTGCCGGTCTGGTGTTGTACTGGGTGACCAACGGCCTGGTCAGCCTGGGCCAGCAATGGTTTATCACGCAACAAGTCGAGCGGGCTGACCAGAAGGTCAAGACCGCTTAAGAAAAGGGCCGCGAAAGCGGCCTTTTTTTATCGTTCAGGTGAGCACCCGGCCCCCTCACCCCAACCCTCTCCCCCGGCAAAGCCAGGGGAGAGGGAGCCAAAAGCGCGCACGATTCAAGCTTACCTCGGTATACCCCCTCTCCCCTGGCTTTGCCGGGGGAGAGGGCTGGGGTGAGGGGGGGCTCTTCGCCTTACCCACCACAGAAAATCAAAGCCGCTACCATTCCGTCATGACTCACCCCAACGACACGATCGCCGCCATCGCATCCGCCGCCGGTGCTGCTGGCGTGGGCGTACTACGCGTATCTGGCCCGAATGTCCCGGCTATCGCCAATCAATTATTGGGCCGCGAGCCGCAACCACGGCATGCGCATATGAGCGCATTTCGCAATGCCAAAGGCCAATTGATCGATCGTGGTCTGTTGCTGCACTTCCCCGCTCCGGCTTCGTACACCGGCGAGCACGTGCTCGAACTGCAGGGCCATGGCAGCCAGGTATTGCTCGACGCCCTGCTTCACCGTGTTTGCGAACTCGGTGCGCGCCTCGCGCGACCTGGCGAATTTACCGAGCGCGCCTTTCTCAACGGCAAGCTCGACCTCGCGCAGGCCGAGGCGGTTGCCGATCTGATCGCCGCACGCTCGCAAGCCGGCGCGCGCGCTGCATTGCAATCCATGGAAGGTGTCTTTTCGCGCAAAGTGGATGTCTTGCTGCACGCTTTAATCGCATTGCGCGTGCATATCGAGGCAGCGATCGATTTTCCCGAAGAAGAGATCGACTTTCTCGCCGATCCGGCGATCACCGCACAACTGCACGCGTTACGCGCGCAACTTGCCGACCTGCTGCGCGAAGCCAAACGTGGTCTGCGCTTGAACGACGGCTTGCGCGTTGCCATCGTCGGGCGTCCCAATGCCGGTAAATCCAGTTTGCTTAATGCGTTATCGGGCAGCGAACGCGCCATCGTGACCGATATCGCCGGAACGACACGCGACGTGCTGCGCGAATCCCTGCAACTGGACGGGATTGCACTCGAATTGGCCGATACTGCTGGCCTGCGCGAAACCGACGATCCCATTGAGCGTGAAGGCGTGCGCCGCGCGCATGGCGAACTCACACGCGCGGACGTCGTATTGCTCGTTACCGACATCGAGCATGCGCAACGCGATATGGCCTTGCTGGCGAATGTACCGTCGACAGTGGAACGCCTTGTACTCATCAACAAGATCGACATCGACGCCACCCCGGAGCACGCCGAGAGACGTAGCGATGCCATGTGGTTGTGGATCTCAGCCAAGACCGGCACCGGCCTCGACGCCTTGCGCAATACGCTCAAACAACTCGCCGGCGCGGGCAGCGGCGAAGGCGCCTTCAGTGCGCGACGTCGCCATGTCGTGGCGTTGCAGCAGGTAGCCATCCATCTCGATCGCACCGCCGAGATTCTGGACACCAGCCGCGCCGGCGAACTGGCTGCCGAGGAATTGCGCCAGGCGCAGCAGTCACTCGGTGAAATTACCGGCACCTATAGCAGCGACGATCTGCTTGGTGCGATCTTCAGTTCGTTCTGCATCGGCAAGTAGTTCGCCGACTCACAATTGGTTCGCGAAATGAACCTCGGTGACACGAGCGTGAGATTTATCCACAGCTTTGCTGTCACACCTTATAAGTAGGCGCTAACATATTGGGTTTGCTAGATAGTCCTTGCGAACCCAGGCATGTTCTCCCTTATTTTCGGCGGCTTCGGGCTGTCTACGCTCTGGTTGATCCGGCCCTTCTGGCGTCTGCTGCGGCCCCTTTGGCGCCGTGGCGAGCCGATGACGATCGGCGGTGCCGGTGCCATTCGCTTTTGGCTAGGCGTACTGCTGGTATTGCTCGCAAGCGCAACGCTGGAAGGCGTCGTCATCGATTGGGTAACTGCGGGAGCAACTGTCGGCGGCTCGGTTTGCCGTGCCCTCGCGACCGGTCTGGGCAGCCTGTTAGGGAGTGCCTTGGCCGCCTTGCTAGCGCTCGTGGTGCTGATCGCCACCTTGCCTTGGTATCTCGGCGTCTCCTGGTCGGTAGCGCTTGCCCGCATCACTGACACCATCGAACCCTTGGGGGCTTTGGCAGTCGAGGGCGTACAGCGCGTGTTCGCTCGCGCGGGTGCTTCGCGACGCCCGCGTTCGGGGGCGGTGCGCCGCGCGGATCGTTCGCAGCGTCCTCGACGAGCGCCCGCACCGCCGGTAAGCGTCGAGCCGTCAGTTGCGGCATCAGAGCCTTCCCGGCCTGGCGTTGACCGTGGCCCTGCGCCGCGCGAACGCGTGATCGACCAGCCCTGGTTATTGCCCAAGACCATCCGGCCATCGTCAGCGTCGCCTGCGCCCCGCCGTGAAATTGCGCCGAGGTCGCCATCGGTTTCTACGGGGGCCATCGTTGCGGCAGTCCAGGCATCGCAGCGCGCACAGCAGGAATCGTTTGCATCGGTTGGTGCCGGGGCGATACTTGAAGTGGATGAGAATCTCCCAGGCGACGAGCCAGGCATTCCCGCCCCGCCCGTCGAGGTGCCGGAGACATACGCTGTTCCTGTGCAGGCATCCGATACCGAAACGCCGATCGCACCGGAGCCGCCGCGCTGGTCGCGTGCAGTCACACCCTCTCCGATACGCGCGCTCGGTTACGCAGCGAATGATGAGATCGTCGAAGCCACGGCGAAGCCCGTGGCCGTTACGACATCTATCGTCGCGCAACGATCTCGCGTCGCGGCTCATTTGCCCGGATTGGATCTGCTTTCCGCGCCACGCCAGCAGAGTTCGTCGATCGACGACGCGCAGCTGGCGGAAACCGGCGAACTGATCGAGCAGCGTCTGCGAGAGTTCAAGGTGCCGGTAACCGTAGTGGGCGCCTCGGCTGGTCCGGTCATTACGCGTTTCGAAGTCGAGCCTGCGGTGGGCGTGCGCGGCAACCAGATCGTTGCGCTGATGAAGGATCTCGCACGCGGTCTCGGTCGCACCTCGATCCGCGTTGTCGAAACCATCCCCGGCAAGACCTGCATGGGGTTGGAGTTGCCAAACGAGCAACGGCAGATGATCGCGCTGTCGGAGATATTCGACTCCAATGCCTACCGTGCCTCCGATTCGCTGCTGACCCTGGCGATGGGCAAGGGCATCACTGGTGATCCCGTGGTGGCGGATCTGGCCAAGGCGCCACATATGCTGGTCGCCGGCACCACCGGCTCGGGCAAGTCGGTGGCGGTCAACGCGATGATCCTGTCGATGCTCTACAAAGCCACGCCTGACGACGTGCGCATGATCATGATCGATCCGAAGATGCTGGAGCTCTCGGTCTACGAGGGTATTCCGCATCTATTGGCGCCGGTGGTCACCGATATGAAGCTCGCGGCCAACGCGCTCAACTGGTGCGTGGCGGAAATGGAGAACCGCTACAAGGTGATGTCCGACCTGCGCGTGCGCAACCTGGCTGGTTTCAATCAGAAGGTGCGCGACGCACGTGCTGCCGGTCGGCCGTTGATGAATCCTTTCCCGGCGCATCCGGAAATTCCCGAGATGCTCGATACGCTGCCGATGATCGTGGTGGTGATCGACGAGTTGGCCGACCTGATGATGGTGGCCGGCAAGAAGATCGAAGAGCTGATCGCGCGTCTCGCGCAAAAGGCACGTGCCGCCGGCATTCACCTGATCCTTGCCACACAGCGCCCGTCGGTCGATGTGATTACCGGCCTGATCAAAGCCAATATCCCCACACGCGTGGCGTTCCAGGTCTCATCGAAGATCGACTCACGCACCATCCTCGACCAGATGGGCGCGGAAAGCTTGCTCGGGCAAGGCGATATGTTGTTCCTGCCGCCCGGCACGGGCTATCCGCAGCGTATCCATGGTGCCTTCGTCGCAGACGAGGAAGTGCATCGTGTAGTGGCGTGGCTCAAGCAATTCGGCGAGCCCGACTACAAGGACGAAATCCTCGCCGGTCCGCCGAGCGAAGGTTCCGGCGAGCTGTTTGCCGAAGAAGGCGGCGACGCCGAGCTCGACCCGCTTTACGACGAGGCAGCCGCATTCGTGCTGCGTACACGCCGCGCGTCGATCTCGTTCGTGCAGCGTCAGTTCCGCATCGGCTACAACCGCGCCGCACGCCTGGTCGAGGCGATGGAAGCGGCGGGTCTGGTGTCATCGATGGGGATCAATGGTCAGCGCGATGTGATTGCGCCCGCACCCGCGGAGTGACTGCGAACTCGCTATAGCGTTGAACCATCAGGTTGGAATCCACCGGCGTAACGTCGTATCGAGAAGAGCGTGATCGATCTCGCTTCGCTCCGCCAGCTGATGTCCGGTGGCTTGGAAATGCTCCATCGCCGACAGCATCCATTGGCGCAGAAAATCAGGCACAGGTTCCATGCCGCCTTCTCTGGTGACTGCCTTGCGAGCCTCGATGTCGGCAATCCAGGCGCGCTCATCGTCATTGACCCATGGCGCTGTCACCAACGCGGAGAACCGTGTCGGCGGTTGTGAGCGCGAGTGTTCAATCCAGCGACAAGCCAGGATCGGGCGCAGAAAGTAAAAGAGCTTCTTGATGCGGACTTGTTCACTCTCCAGATGATCCGCATAGGTGCTGCGAGCCATGCTCAAGTAGTGAAATAACGCTCGAGCAGGCTGAAAGCACGCTGCTATCGCATTGCGTATATCCCGCGCAAACGCCTCATCCTGTCGATAGACGATGGGGGAATCAAACCACTCGTTAAATGCAAGGTTGCATTTCGACGAAAGACGAAGCGATTTTCGAAGCTCCCAGCCGCTTACGTCCAGGTCGCCGGGAAGCATGCGCTCGATTACATCTCGCTGCTCGAACACGCTCAAATACCAGTCCTGTGTATGCGCATAGACAAAGCGCACGTCGAAGTCGCTATCGGGCGAAGCGAACCCCCAGGCACGGCTTCCCGATTCGGCCGCATAAAGCACACGAACCCGGTGCTCGCGTTCGATGTCATTGAGTGCGGCTTGAATAGCTTCATTCATACCTGGCGCGCCTCCCATTGCGTCGTCAATTGCTGCAACAGTCGATCGGCGGCCAATGCATCGATGGCAGGCGGCAGATCGGTATTCATATGCTTCTCGCAACGCTCACTGATGTCTTGTGCCATGGCCATGATCTCGTCGTACTGAAAGCGGCCATGCCGGATGTCCATCAAGAGCTGCAGCCTTTCTCCCTCGAAGCGAATCATCGGCTCGCCTCGGGTAAGAATAGATTCCCCGGAAAGAAGGAGGCGAATCGTATGCATAAGGTTCTTGGCGTCATAGTCGAGCTCGCCCGATTCCTGTTGCCGCCAACGTTCTTCGTTGCGTTCACGACGCCATATCCAGTAGTTCTGATGATCCACGAGCGCCTGCTTCCAGGCTTGCTCATTGAAGAAAAGCAGCCCTGAAAAATGCGAGGATTCATGTTCGAGCGGAATCGACTCGCAGGCGATCATGTCTTCACGAAACACGCCGCGCGCTTGCGCGCCGTACCGATACAGTCGATAACCGTCGCGCGCATGTTCGAGCCGGGATACGTGGTACTCCGCAAGATTCCATTGCAACGTCGGCAAAGGGACTGGCCGACACGCAGGTTGACCCGCGGGCAGCAGATGCTCACGCGGGACAATGTGGCAAAAGTCTTCCTTGGCTGGCGGCCGTTCTGCCCTGGGTTGGTTCACCCACTTGTTTTGACCCCGGGCTTTCTTGATCTGGCTGATCGCATAACCGAGGTGCGTCTGAACGCACTGACGCGATATGAACAGATGCCGGTGCTCCACAAGAGCCTGCATTTCGGGAGACGTCCAGCGAACGCAATCAGCCGGCATGAACAACAGCTCAAGCACGTTGGGATTGGCGCCGGTCAAAAGCTCCACGACTCGGCGCAGGCTATAGAAGACGATGTCGTTACGTGCATCGGCGACCTGATTGGTCGGCGCGTTCAATGCCATATAGGCATGGCCGGGCACGGCGAAGATGCCACGTATATCCCGGTCGCTTTCCGCTGTGGCGGTGCCATAGGCATGGCTGCCGCCGATGCATTCGAATAGCAAGGCAGGTGCGTCGTGGGCCAACAAGCTTTCAAGGGAGTACATGCGGCGATCCTTGGGCTGCCCAACGGTGGGCGACAGCTGACCAAAGATCGGCATTAAGCCATGCCAATGGCATCGGTTCCAACAGCGGCGTGCCCCGCCGACGTGTATCGTCGGCGGGGTAACAGGAAAGCTCAGTCGGCCGAGTCCTTGGTCACCAGCTTCAGCGGCACGGCGATGCTCTTGTCCACGCTCTGATTGCCCAGCAGCTTCTGAGCGGTTTCCACGCCGAGACGACCGATCTCGCCGGGCTGTTGGGCGACGGTGGCGGCCATCTTGCCGTCCTTCACTGCCTTGATGCCGTCTGGCGTACCATCGAAAGCGACCACGATGATATTGCCGTGCTTGCCGCTATCGAGCGCGCGCAACGCACCCAATGCCATCTCGTCGTTCTGCGCAAAGATCGCATTGGCGTCGGGATGCGCCTGCAACAGGTTTTCGGTGACCGAGAGTCCATCCGCGCGATCGAAGTTGGCCGGCTGCTGCGCAATGATCTTCAAGCCATCTTTCTGCGCTTCGTCGTCGAAACCTTTACCGCGATCGCGCGCGGCAGAGGTACCGGGCACACCTTGAAGCTCGAGCACATTGCCCTTGCCCTGCAACTGTTCGGACAGGAACTTCGCCGCCATGGCACCACCGGCGAGATTGTCAGAAGCGATGTGCGAAGCGACGTTGGCTCCGTCGACGGCGCGATCCAGCGTCACCACCGGGATATGCGCATTGTTCGCCGATTGCACGGCGCCAGCCAGCGCGGATGAATCAGTCGGATTGAGCAGAATCACGCCGACCTTCTTCTGGATCAAGTCTTCGACGCCAGAAATCTGCCTGGCCGGATCGTCCTGCGCATCGACGACGACCAACTGCAAGCCGGCGGCCGCTGCCGCTTTTTGCGCGCCGTCCTTCAACTCGACAAAGAATGGGTTGTTCTGCGTGGAGATGGCCAAACCGATGGTCTTGTTGCCACCCGCTGCGCTCGACGACGATGCAGCCGGTGCGGAGGCTTCACCCGGGCCCTGCTGACTGCAGGCGGCAGCGAAGACGACGAATGTGGCCGCGGCAATGAGCCTTAGTGTGCGCATGATGGTACTCCTTCGGTAATACGGGGATTGTCTGGGGACTATTTGCGGCGATCGATGAGTACAGCGATCAGGATGACTGCGCCCTTCACGACCTGCTGGTAGAACGACGATACGCCCAGCAGGTTCAAGCCGTTGTTGAGAAAACCGATCAGCAGTACGCCGACCAGAGTGCCGAACAACCAACCGCGTCCGCCCGACAGGCTGGTGCCGCCGAGCACGACGGCGGCGATCGCATCGAGTTCGTAACCGCTACCCGCGGTGGCCTGTGCCGAATAAAGCCGCGAGGTCAGCACGATGCCGGCGAAAGCGGAAAGCAGGCCGGACAGACCGTAGACACCGAGCTTGATCGCCCAGACGCGTACGCCGGACAAGCGTGCGGCTTCTTCATTGCCGCCGATGGCGAAGATATGTCGACCGAACACGGTACCGCGCAGCACAAAGCCACAGACCGCGAACAGCACGAACATCCAGATCACCGGGATGGGAATCAGGTGGGCGACATAACCATCACCAAGCAACGCGAACCGCGGATTGGAGACACTGATCGGACGACCTTGCGTGTACGAAAGCGTCAAGCCGCGCACCAGCGTCATCATGCCCAGTGTGGCGATGAAGGGTGCGACGCGACCCCACGACACCAGCACGCCGTTGACCAGGCCCAGCAAGGTACCCATGCCCAGGCCGGCACAGATGGCCAGCCCCGCGCTCTGCCCCGCTGCCATGACACCCGCGGTAACTGCGCCGGAAAACGCGAGCAAGGCGCCGACCGACAGATCGATACCGCCAGTGAGGATCACGAAGGTCATGCCGAAGGCGATCAGGGCATTGATCGACACCTGGCGCAGCACCGTGAGCAAGTTGCCGGTGGTCAGGAAATCGGGGCTCAGGATGCTGAGTGCGATCACCAGCAGCACCAGACCGATCACCGAGCCCAGACGCTGCAGGAGGGTCAGCGTGTTATCCAGGCTGAAGCGTGAGGGAGGCGTTGGAGCGGTTGCGTCGGTCATGTTCGGAGTCTCGATAGATAGCTAGTCTTGTAGGAGCGACTTCAGTCGCGACATGTGAGCGAACGGTCGCGACTGAAGTCGCTCCTACAACGTTCTTCAATGCCCGCCAGTGGCGGCACGCATGATCTCTTCCTGCGTGGTGGCAGCAGCTTCCAGCAATGCGGTCGCACGCCCTTCATGCATCACCAGGATGCGATCGCTCATCGCCAGCACTTCGGGTAGCTCCGACGAAATCATCACGATGGCCACACCTTGCTCGGCCAAGCGGTTGATGATCTGGTAGATCTCCGCCTTGCCGCCGATATCCACGCCGCGCGTGGGTTCGTCCAGCAGCAGCACGCTTGGTTTGAGCGCCAGCCATTTGGCCAGCACTACCTTCTGTTGATTGCCGCCGGAAAGCGCGCGGACGTCCAGTTCCATATCGCGGGTACGGATATGCAGTTGCTCGATCAATTCGCGCGCCTGCGTGCGCTCGCGGCCGCGATCGATCACGCCCAGACGTGCCGGGATATGCGCCAGGCTGATGTTCTCGCGTAGCGACAGATCCAACACCAGGCCCTGGCCCTTGCGGTCTTCGGTGACGAATCCCATGCCGGCATCGATGGCCTGGACTGGATTGCGTACGGTCAATGGCTTGCCGTCCAGGGTGATGCTGCCGGTCCGCGGCTTGCGTAGCCCAAACAACAAGCGCGCGAGTTCCGTGCGACCCGCACCCATCAAGCCCGACACGCCAAACACTTCACCGGCACGCACGTCGAAGCTGATATCGCGGAGGTAGTCGTCCCCCAACCCATGCACTGTCATACGCACGGGCCCCCGGCTTGGCGCTACGCGAGGGAAAGCGAGCTTCCAGACTGCGTCCAACCATCATGCGCACGACTTCGTCCAGATCCAGCCCAACCACGTCGCGCACGCCGACGAACTGGCCATCGCGCAAGACCGACAACCGATCGCACAGCGCGAAAATTTCTTCCATCCGATGCGAAACGTAGACAATGCCGGTGCCGCCTTCGCGCAGTTCGCGAATCAACGCGAACAGCGTCGTCGTCTCGCGTTCGGTCAGCGCGGCAGTGGGCTCGTCCATGATCAGCACGCGCGCGTTCTGCGCCAGCGCCTTGGCGATCTCCACCATCTGCTGTTGGCCGACCGACAGCGTGTCCACCTTGGCATCGGGCGACAACGCCTGCATGCCGACGCGAGCCAACCACTCGCGCGCTCTTGCTCGCATCGCGCGTTGTTGCAATACGCCGAAGCGACGCAGCTCGCGGCCGAGGAAAAGATTCTCGGCCACGGTCAGGTTGGGGATCAGGTTCAGTTCCTGATGAATGATCGCGATGCCATGTTTCTCGGCGTCGGTGGGCGAGCCGATCGTCGTCGCCTGTCCATCGACGCGAATCTCGCCTTGATCGGGCCGGTACTGCCCGGTCAGGATCTTCATCAGGGTGGATTTGCCGGCACCGTTCTCGCCCATCAGCGCGTGGACTTCACCCACACGCAGTTCGAAATCGACGCCTCGCAGCACCTGCACCGGCCCAAAGGCCTTATGGATGCCGTGCATGCTGACCAGGTTGGTAGTCATGGGAATGCTTAGAAAGTGACGCCGGCGTGCAGGATCGCGTTGGCGTAAGGCGACGTTTCGCCGGTACGTACCACGGCCCGCGCAAAGGCGCAGGCGCGTTTGAAATCTTCGTGAGCCATTTCATCTACGGCGAGGCCATCGGCACGCAATCGCTCCGCCAGCGCCAGCATCGAAGGGTTGCGCGCATGGATTTCGCTCGCCACGGTGATGCGCTCCACCGCGAGTTCGCGATAGACCGCGTCGAACACGTCAACGAAGCGTGGCGTACCTGCGACGAGCGCCAGGTCGATACACGGCACACCGGCAGGCACTGGCAGGCCGACGTCGGCGATGACGATGGTGTCGGTATGTCCCATCGCGGCAATCACCCGGTTGAGCTCGGCATGCAGCAGGCCTTGGCGCCTCACGATTGCCGCTCCAGAAATGCGTCCAGGGCAGCCAGGGTCGGCATGCCGTCGCGTGCGCCTAACTGGGTGACCGACAAGGCGCCGGCCGCACAGGCCTTGCGTACGGCGGTACCCAGGTCGTCCTTGAGAAACACAGCAAGCGCAGCGTTGAAGGTATCGCCCGCACCGGTACTGTCGACCACATCGACGCTGAAGCCGCCCTGCGATTGGGGTTCGCCGCCATCGCGATACCAGGCGCCGTCGGCGCCACGGGTAAGCACAACAGGACAAGGCGTTCGGCGCATCAGTTCGCGGAAGTCTTCGTTGGGATCGGCTCCGAGCAGGATCGCCAATTCATGTTGATTGGGCGTGACGAAGCGTGCGAGCTTGAGCCAGTCCAGCGGCAAGGGCTGGGCCGGCGCGGGATTGAGGATGACCGGCACACCGAGGCGTTGGCCCATCCGCAACGTGGCCTCGACCGTTTCCAGCGGCGATTCCAGCTGGACCAGCACGGCATCGGCACGCGCGATGGCGTCACTTGCCTGCTCGACGTGAGCGGGTGTCAGGCGGGCATTGGCTGCGGGGACGATGACGATCTGGTTTTCGCCGCCGGCCACAGTGATCGAGGCGGTACCGCTACCGCAATCGTCGATACGGTGCAGGTGATCGAGCGCGATGCCTTCACGCTGCAGCCCTTCCCGCAGCTGATCGCCGAAAGCATCGTCGCCAACCGCACCGACCATCGTCACCTCGGCACCCAGACGGGCAGCGGCTACGGCCTGATTGGCGCCCTTGCCACCCTGCAGGGTGAGAAAGCGCTCGCCGAGCAGGGTCTCGCCCGGACCGGCGAAGCGCGGCGCCAGGGTGACGAGATCCATATTGATGCTGCCAACCACGACGACACGGGTCATGTGGTTCCTTTGAACGAATTTAAGAGACCGCGCAGGATACGCGATCCTGCGCGATCCGATCGTCAAAAGGGTGCTTTTTCAAACAGATACTAAGAGAGACAAACCCCCTTTTCCTGTTCGACGTTTCTCGGAGATCTGACTACTTGCCGCTGGCCGGTGCCGCCTGGCCATCCTGTTTTGCTTCACGCCGCTCCATCATTTTCTCGCGCATATCCGTCCAGCGCTGGCGTTGCTGGTCGGTCAGCACGGCACTGATGCTGCTTTGCGAGCTTTCCATCAAGGACTTCAGCTTGGCGCGCTTGTCGACCGGCTTCAGGCTGCTGTCGCCGCGGATGGACTGCACCTGCTGTTGGCGGTCCTGCAGGATCGCGCCGATCTTGCTCTGTTGATCGGCGGTCAGCTGCAGGCGTTTGCTGAGCTTTTGCAGCTGCTGCTGCGGGTCCATGTGCTGGCCTTGAGCGTGGCCGGCCGGTGCACTGTCCTGGGCCAGCGCAGGAACGGCGGCGAGGCCGAAAGCCAGGGAGAGCGACGCGAGTATCAAGCGTTTCATCGGACCGATCCTTTGGGTTGGGTCCACGGCTCAACGCCTCGCCCGCGGCCGGCGTTGACGTTCTCTCGCTTGAAAGCCGGTGCAACGCCCCGAAAATCAGAGATCCGTCCGTTCTTTTTAAAGGTTTCCCATGATCGAGCTGTATTACTGGCCCACGCCCAACGGCCACAAGATCACCATGTTCCTGGAAGAAAGCGGCCTGCCCTATGCGATCAAACCGGTGAACATCGGCAAGGGCGATCAGTTCGAGCCAGCCTTCCTGGCGATCTCGCCGAACAATCGCATGCCGGCCATCGTCGACACCGAGCCGGCGGATGGCCAGGGTCCGCTGAGCGTGTTCGAATCGGGCGCGATTCTCGAATACCTGGCCGGCAAGACCGGTAAATTCCTCCCGACCGACACCCGCGCACGCTACGCGGTGCTGGAATGGCTGTACTGGCAGGTGGGCGGGTTGGGGCCGATGCTCGGTCAGAACCACCACTTCAATCGCTACGCGCCGGAAAAGATTCCTTACGCGATCGATCGCTACGTCAATGAAACGCGCCGTCTCTATGGCGTGCTGAACAAGCGTCTGGACGGCCGTGCCTTTATTGCCGGCGACGACTACACCATCGCCGATATGGCGGCCTATCCGTGGACCGTGTCGCACGAGGCGCAGGGTATGGACCTGGCCGACTTCCCCCATCTCAAAGCATGGTTCGACACCATTGCCGCCCGCCCGGCCACGCAACGTGCCTATGCGCTAGGCGAGCCGATTCGAAACGGATTCGACCTGACCAAGGACGAAGAAGCACGCAAAGTGCTGTTCGGCCAGGGTGCCAAGCCGCAAGCCTGAGTGTGATCCATTGCGAAAACATACTGGTATTGCGTCACACAACGCGTTTTAATCTTTCGATCTTTTGTGTTGGCGCTTTATCAGGATGTTCTCTATGCGCGCTCTCTTGTTTGCGGCTTTGATGACGATGGCTGGTCCCGCGATGGCTGAAAAACTGACGATCGAACGGATCTTCGACGGCGGCAACCTCGCCGGTCCCGCGCCCCGCGGCCTGCAGATCTCGCCCGATGGCTCCCGCGTCACCTTCCTGCGCGCCAAGCCCGACGACCAGAATCAGCTCGATCTGTGGGAATACCGCATCAAGGACAACAGCACGCATCTCCTGGTCGACTCCAAGAAGCTCGAGCCGCAGGGCGAGCACCTGTCCGATGCCGAAAAGGCACGCCGCGAACGGGCCCGCACGGCCGGCCTGCACGGCATCCTGACCTATCAGTGGTCGCCGGACGGCAAGCAGCTGCTGTTCCCCATCGGCGGCAAGCTCTATCTCTACGACCTTGCCGCCGATAAGCCGGCACCGCGCCAGCTCGACACCGGCGGCGACGTGATCGATCCGCGCATTTCGCCCAAGGGCCACTATGTGTCCTATGTGCGTGACCAGAACCTGTGGGTGATCGATCTGGCCAGCGGTAACGCGCACCAGCTGACGCACGACGGTGGGGGTGCGGTGCACAACGGTGAGGCCGAGTTCGTTGCACAAGAAGAAATGGAGCGCAGCGAGGGCTACTGGTGGGCACCGGACGACAGCCAGATTGCGTTCGAGCGTTACGACGAATCCAAGGTGCCCACGGTCAAGCGTACCGAGGTCTACGCCGATCGCACCGATGTGATCGACCAGCGCTACCCCGCTGCCGGCGACCCGAATGTGCTGGTCAAGCTGGGCTTGGTGGCGCCAGCCGGTGGCCAGGCGCGCTGGATCGACCTGGGCACGGACACCGACAGTTACCTCACCCGCGTGAAATGGCTACCCGATGCGAAACATCTGAGCTATCAGTGGATGCCGCGCAGTCAGCAAAAACTGGAGCTGCGGCTGGTCGACGCCAAAACGCTGGCGCAGCGCGTGCTCGTCACCGAGACCAGCCCGACCTGGATCAATCTCAACAACGACCTCACCTTCCTCAAGGACGGCAAGAGTTTCCTGTGGGGCAGCGAGCGCAGCGGCTACCATCACCTCTACTTGTATGGCATCGACGGCAAGCTCAAGCACCCGGTGAGCCAGGGCGACTGGCAGCTCGACGGCGTACTGGCGGTGGATGAAAAAGCCGGCAAGGTCTATGTCAGCTCGAACCGCGAGTTTGTACCCGATCGTCAGGTCTACGAACTCAAGCTCGATGGGAGCAACGCGACGGCGCCTGCGCGCATCAGCCAGGGCAACGGCACGCATCAGGCGGAGTTCTCGCACGATGCGGCGTTCTACCTAGATACGTTCTCCAACTCGCAGACGCCACCGCAGGTAAGCGTGCACAAGCCAGACGGCACGTTGATCAGCTGGATCGAACAGAACTCGCTCGATGAGAAGCATCCGTTCTGGCCCTATCGCGACAGTCTGATCAAACCCGAATTCGGCACCATTACCAGTTCGGACGGCCAAACGCTTTACTACCGCATCTACAAGCCGGCGGGTTTCGATCCGAGCAAGAAGTATCCGGTATTCGATGCGTACTACGGCGGCCCGCATGCGCAGCTGGTGGTCGATAGCTGGGGTGATTACTTCAACCAGTACATGGCCAACCAGGGTTTCGTCGTCTTCACCCTCGACAACCGCGGCATGGCCCGTCGTGGCCGCAAGTTCGAAGATCCGATCTACCAGCAGCTCGGTGCGGTTGAAGTCGACGACCAGCTTGCCGGCATTCATTGGCTGAAATCGCAGCCGTGGGTGGATGGCAATCGCATCGGCGTGTTCGGCTGGAGTTACGGCGGCTACATGACCACGATGATGCTGAGCAAGGCATCGAACGAAATCGCCGGCGGCGTTGCCGTCGCACCCGTTACCGATTGGCATCTTTACGATACGTTCTACACCGAGCGTTACCTTGGTCGTCCGCAAGACAACGAAGCCGGCTACACGCGCAGCTCTCCGTTTGCGTGGCTCGATGGCCTCACGTCAAAGCTCTATCTCGTGCACGGCATGGCTGATGACAATGTGTTGTTCGTCAATTCGACCAAGCTGATGGCGGAGTTGCAGAAACGTGGTACGCAGTTCGAGTTCATGGCGTACCCGGGTGCGAAGCATGGATTGAATCTGCCGGGGCAGCGCGTGCACGTTTATCACCTGATCGAGAATTTCTTTCAGGGGCAGGTGAAGGGTGATGCGTCGGGTAAATAAGGCCTGGCGGGGTTTTGTAGAACTAGCTCAGTTTCCATCGTCATCCCGGCGAAGGCCGGGATCCATTCCACTGTCTTCGCTTGTCAGACGAGATGTCGCAGGCATTAACGTTGAGGTTTGGATTCCGGCCTTCGCCGGAATGACGAATAGGAGATGGTTCTTAAATGTTCGAGGTAGCTTCACCCGAACGATTTAGAGCCGGTCATGGCTCTCCCACCACAGCCCGCACATCCTGCCAAACCTTGTCGATCTTCTTCTGCTTCTTCTTGGACGTCGAACAAAGCGGAATCGAAACGTAGTTGCCGTTGGCGAAGAACGACAGGTCTTCGTAGCCCGTCGTAGGACCTGGGCAAGGCGGGTTATCGGAGAGATCGTCGAATGCGCCGTCGCTGCGCAGCGCAGCGTAGAAGCTGTCGTACTCCGCAGGGCTCAGTTGCACCGTCTTGTTGACGTCGCCATTGTGCGATCCCGACTGGATGGTCTTCTTGCCTTTGGCGTCGATGTCGACGGCATAGCGGGACCAGTTCGGTGATGAAATCACGCCGGTGGATTTGGCGTATTTCACCGCGAAATCATCGGGGCGTTGGTGGCGCCTGGAGATCATGCTGCAGCCGGCGATCGCAACGATCACGCCGAGTGCGCCGACGACACGCAAGGCTTGGAGGAAGCGCGACCGACCGTTGACACCGAGCATGCGTGGCTCTCCTACGCGTTAGGCTACGCGCGGATCATACCAACGCATGCGACGCAAGAACGTCGCACGGGCAACGGCGTTGCACGAGTATGAATTTACGACGCGAGTTATTTATCCAGTTTCGGACCGCGAAGCGGATCGACGGTCTTGCGCGCGTTGACTTCCACATGCGTCACGCCGGGCTGCGCTTGAAACGCAGCGATGGCCTGATCGATATCCGCATCGGGCGGTAGCGTGACAACGGCGGCGTCACCCGAACCCATCGGCCGTACGAAAATCGTGCCCACTTTTGCGTTCGCCGCCTGCGCTGCAGCGGATTTGGGACCGTCCTTGTAGGTGACGATCAATTGCTTGGCGCTGGGTGCCGCATCGGCGGGCATGGCGTTACCCCGATAGACCTGGGCGTGGGCGGCACATACAAGAAAGGCGGCCAGCGGAACGAGGATGAAAGTTCGAATACGCATGGACCGCCTCTTTGTCGATGTGGATGTTGCCGAAGCTTACTCGTGCGCCAACCCCAAGCCGGAACCTTGTTCGATCGGCGGCGCGGTACCGGCAACGGCAAGCAGGGACTGCGCATAACCGTCTTCGATGCTGACGGTGGACACCTCGTCCCAGGAGAAGAACGACGCCTCGCGCAGCCACTCCGCGTCGGGGCTGATTTCCTGCATGTTGAAACCGTCTTCCTCGACGCTGACCAGCTTGCCGATGTAGCAGACCTCGGCCTCTTCCTCGCTATCGACATGTACGCCGATCACCGCCGACTGACGGGCCGCCGCTTCGACGACCTCGCGGATGTTATCCAACGGGAAGTTCTGCGGCAGAGTCGGCGTCAGCCCCTTCAGGGTCAGTGCCTTCTCCATGAACAAGGCGTGCTTGTCCGGGACTTCCAGTTCGCTGACATCCCGGTGACGCATGATGTAGATGCCGTCGTAGGTGATGGTGTCGCCCACCACCCACAGCAGAAAGAACTCGCGCCCGACGCCGCCGACGTATCCGCAGAAGCTGCCGTGTTCGAGTTCTTCACGCCATAGCCTGACCAGCTGGCGGTTTTCCTGGGCCTCGCGCAGTTGCGCGCGCTGCCCAGTGGTCTTCAGTTCGATGATCTTGCCCATGGGCGCAATTTTACCAGAGGGGGGTCGCCGGCTTGTTAGGGCCGGCTAACGGGCAAGAAAGTTCGGTACTTAAGCTTTTACAAACAATGACTTGCGACAATGCCCGCAGGGCTTAGAGGATGTAGCGGCTGAGGTCTTCGTCCTTGACCAGGGTACCGAGGTTCTTGTCTACATATTCGGCGTCGATTGTGTACTTTTCGCCGGACTTGTCTGCAGCTTCGTAGGAGATCTTTTCCAAAAGCCGCTCCATGACCGTGTGCAGGCGGCGGGCGCCGATGTTCTCGGTGCGCTCGTTCACCTGGAAGGCGACCTCGGCCAGGCGATCCACGCCGGAGTCGGTGAATTCCAGGCTGACACCTTCCGTGCCGAGCAGGGCGACGTACTGTTTGGTCAGTGCGCTGTGTGGCTCGCGCAGGATGCGCTTGAAGTCGCCGACCGACAGCGCTGACAGCTCGACGCGGATCGGCAGACGACCCTGCAGCTCCGGGATCAGGTCCGACGGCTTGGCCAGCGAGAACGCACCCGAGGCGATGAACAGCACGTGGTCGGTCTTGATCGGGCCGTACTTGGTCGACACGGTGGAGCCTTCGACCAGCGGCAGCAGGTCGCGCTGCACGCCTTCACGGCTGACGCCGGCCCCGCCCCACTCCGAACGCTGGGCGATCTTGTCGATCTCGTCGATAAAGACGATGCCATTCTGCTCGGCCGCCTCGACGGCCTGTGCGCGAATTTCTTCGTCGTTGAGCAGCTTGCCGGCTTCTTCGTCGATCAGCAGCGGGCGCGCGGCCTTGATCGACAGCTTGCGTTGCTGGGTCTTGGCGCCGCCCATGTTCTGGAACATCTGGCGCAGCTGTTGGCCCATTTCCTCCATGCCGGGCGGCGACATGATCTCGACGCCGACATTCATGGCGAAATCGAGCTCGATCTCGCGCTCGTCCAGCGCGCCCTCGCGCAACTGCTTGCGCAGTTTCTGGCGGGTATCGCTATCGATGGCCGGTGCCGGATCGTGGCTCCAGTCGCTGGGCGACTGGCGGCGCGGCAACAGCGCGTCGAGAATGCGATCCTCGGCACGGTCTTCGGCCTGGGTGCGCACGCGCTTCATCGCCTGCTCGCGAGTGAGCTTGTAGGCCACGTCGACCAGGTCGCGCACGATCGACTCGACGTCCTTGCCGACATAGCCCACCTCGGTGAACTTGGTCGCCTCGACTTTCACGAACGGCGCATTCGCCAGCGTGGCGAGGCGGCGTGCGATTTCGGTCTTGCCGACGCCGGTCGGGCCGATCATCAGGATGTTCTTCGGCGTGACCTCGTCGCGCAGGCTCGGCTCCAGCTGCATGCGGCGCCAACGGTTGCGCAGCGCGATCGCGACGGCGCGCTTGGCGTCGTGCTGACCGATGATGTAGCGATCGAGTTCGTTGACGATTTCGCGGGGAGTGAGTTCGGACATGGCTTTAGCTCGGGGAACAGGGAATGGGGAGCGAGGGGAGACCGCTCACGTCAAAGTTCTTCGATCGTCGTGTTGTGATTGGTGTAGATACAGATGTCGCCAGCGATCTTCAGTGCCTTTTCGACGATGACGCGCGCATCCATCTCGGTGTTTTCCATCAGCGCGAGCGCGGCCGATTGCGCGAAGGGGCCGCCTGAGCCGATGGCGATCAGGCCGTGCTCCGGTTCCAGCACATCGCCGTTGCCGGAAATCAGCAGCGAGGCATCCTTGTCGGCCACCGCCAGCATCGCCTCGAGGCGGCCCAGGCGGCGATCGGTACGCCATTCCTTGGCCAGTTCGACCGCGGCGCGCGTCAGGTTGGCGCTGTGCTTGGCGAGTTTTTCCTCGAACAGCTCGAACAAGGTGAATGCATCGGCCGTGGCGCCGGCAAATCCGGCGATCACGTCGCCGTTCTTGCCCAGGCGGCGGATCTTGCGTGCATTGGCCTTCATCACGGTATTGCCCAACGTGACCTGACCGTCGCCGCCGATGACGACGCGGCCGTTGCGGCGGACCGAAACGATGGTGGTGGCGTGGAAGGATTCCATGAGGTCGCTCCGAAGACTTGAACCGATGAGGTGGGGGTGCCTGCTGGCGGTTCAATGGTTGCGGGGACAACCGCGATCAGATGCTTCGCTATCCCGTCACGAGGCGGTCGCGACTGAAGTCGCGACCGGCCATAAACGTAAACGTCGGTCGTTATCCGAGCCGTTCTAGCGCTTCTTCGCCCGCGGATGCGCCGCGTCATACACCTTCGCCAGGTGCTGAAAATCCAGGTGCGTATAGATCTGCGTGGTAGCGATATCGGCGTGGCCGAGCAGCTCCTGCACCGCGCGCAGATCGCCGGACGATTCGAGCATATGGCTGGCGAAGGTATGGCGAAGCAGATGCGGGTGCACATGCTTGGCGAAACCGTTCGCCAGTGCCAGATGTTTCAGCCGCGCTTGCACAGTACGCGGACTGATCGGGGCACCGCCGCGGCCGCGGAAGATCGGTGACTCGGGCACACGGCCTTCCAATTCGCCCAGCGCACGCAGCGCGGTAATGGCATGCCGACCCACCGGCACGATGCGCGTCTTGCTGCCTTTGCCGAGCACGCGCACTTCGCCATCGTCGAGATTGAGGTCGATCCAGCGCAGGCCAATCAGTTCGGACAGACGCAGGCCCGAGGAATAAAACAGCTCCAGCATCGCGCGGTCACGCACGCCCAGGCTGCCGCCGCTGTCGGCCTCGACCAGCGTGGTCGCTTCGTCCACGTCCAGTACCTGCGGCAGCTTGCGGTGCACCTTTGGCCCACGCACGCCAGCCGTGGGATCGTGACTCAGCGTGCCTTCGCGATTGAGCTGGCGGAACAGGCTGCGGCACGACGACAACAGGCGTTGCAGGCTTTTCGGCGACAGGCCGCCGCGGTGTTCGGCAGCGACGAAACTGCGCATGCGATGCGAATCGAGTGTGTCGAACTGCTCGATCTGCTGCGCTTCCATATAGCGCAGCAATTTCGCCAGGTCGCGCCGATAGCCATCGACGGTATGCGTAGAAGCCTTGCGCTCGCCGGCGAGTCGGCCGAGCCAGGCTTCCACGTGCTCGCTGGGCTTCATCCGGGCACGCGCGTCAGACGACGTCCTGCGTACGTGCCAGGGCGGCGGTCACCGTGGCGGCGATCATCTTGAGGAACACCGTCCCCATGCCGGGCTGGAAATGATCCGGGTCCTTGCTGCCGATCGCAAGCAATCCCAGCTCACCCAGCGGCATCACCGCGGCCGAACGAATCTCACTGGCGTGCTGGCCGAACAGGCGTTGCAGGCGCTCCTGGGTCAGGCGACCGGAGATCGGTTCGTGATGGGCGAGGAAGTCGGCGAACTCCGGTATCGACGCACGGCCGCCGGGTTCGAGCACCAACCAGTCGGCCGGCGGCAGCGCGGCGTCGCCGAACAGCATCAGGCGTACCTGTTCGGTGTGGAAGTCTTCGCTCAGCGTAGCGATCACGCTGCGAGCGGCCACGGCAGGTGTACGTGCGCGCAGCACCGCCACGTTCAGCTCGTGCACGCGCTGCATCAGTTGTTCGTTCTCTGCCGCCACCGCGATGAACTCGGCCATGCGCCGCTCGAGCTCGGCGTTCTTCTCGCGCAGGTTCTGCAGCTGATAAGTCGCCAGCGAGGCGACCTGGCCCTGCTCGCGCGGCAGCTGCAGCTGGGCAGCCAATTCGGGATAGTCGGTGAGAAAGTCGGGGTGACGCTTGAGATAAGCGGCCACGTCGCTGGCTTGTAGCGGATCCACGAGTGCCGTGTCGGTCATGCCTTGTCCTCAAATACCGTGCGGAGGGGGCGCACAGCCGGAGTGTGCGACGAGTCGATGCCGGGCATCAATCGCTTAGGTCCATATCCAGCCATTCACCCTCGAAGACGAAGGTGGCCGGGCCGGTCATCCATAAGGTGTGGCCGGGGCCAGCCCAGTCGATGCGCAGGCTGCCGCCCGGCAGGTCGACCTGCACGCTGTCGTCCACTTCGCCGCGCTGGTGGAGCACCGCCATGGCCGCGCAGGCGCCGGTGCCGCAAGCCTGGGTCCAGCCGGCACCGCGTTCATGAACGCGCAGTTGCAGGTGGTCGCGGGCCAGCTTGTGCACGAAACCGGCATTGACGCCGTCGGCGAAGCGCGGATGTGTGGTCAGCGCGGGTCCGACGGTTTCCAGCATCGGATCACGGAGATCGTCCACGGTGACCACCGCATGCGGGTTGCCCATCGACACCACGCCAAACTCGACCACCGTGCCGGCCAGCGGCCCCGGAGATTGACCGAGCGTCACGCCGATCGTCGGTGCGCCGCCGTCGAAATGCGAGGCCTTCGGATCGAAATCGGGTTCGCCCATATCCACCGATACACGCGTCGCTGTCAGCAATTTGACCGACACCGGGCCCGAGGGGCTCTCCAGTCGTGCCTCGTCGCCCATCGACATCAGCCCGGCGCGATAAAGCCACGCGGCAACACAGCGCACCCCGTTGCCGCACTGCCCGGCCAGTGAACCGTCGGTGTTCCAGATGCCGTAGTAGAACGCGCAGGACGGATCGCGCGCCGGCTCGATCGTCAGCAGCTGATCGAAACCCACGCCGCGATAGCGATCGCCGATCGCGCGAACCCGCGCCACATCGAGTTCGAAATCGGGAGCCCGGCCGTCGATCACGACAAAATCGTTGCCCAGCCCGTGCATCTTGGTGAAGCGCAAACTCACCGTCGGCTCAGAGCGAGCTGCTGGCGGAAGCGGGCTTGACCGTGCTGGTCGCCGGCGCAGGTGCCGCAGGTTTGGCGGGTGCTGCCGCAGGTGTGGCCGGCTTGGCCGGCATATAAAGCGGTCCCTTGTTGCCGCAGCCCGCCAGGGCAAGCGCCACGGCACAAAGCGAAACCAGTGAAAGTGAACGACGCATAGTGAGAATTCCTGCCAGGTCGGCGCGAGTATAGAACGAGCATGCTGGCGCGGTTGGCTATCATAGGCGCCAGTAGTGTTCGTCGAGGTGGAAAAAACAATGGATTGGAGTGTCTGGCTGCGTTGGCCATCGACCATCCTGCTGATTCTTGCGGCAGTCATGCTGCTGGTGACGTTGCTGCAGCTTTTTGTGTTGCGCGATCGCCTGCAGCGGGGTTTGCGCCTTTCGGCGGGCATCCGCGCCGTGGTGGTGCTGGTGGCATTCATACTCACGCTGCTGCTTGGCGGCACCGGCTGGATGATTCACGGCTACCGCCTGCTGGACGAGGAAACGCCCGTCGCCGAGATCGACGCACGCATCCTGTCGCCGCAGCAATGGGCGCTGACCTTGCACCGGCCTGACGGCAGCGTGCAGCACATGACCGTCTCCGGCGACGCGTGGCGGCTGGAAGCGCTGGTGGTGAAATGGAAACTGCCGGCGGTGCTGGCCGGCGTGCCGCCACTCTATCGGTTGGACCGCCTCAGCGGCCGTTACGACGATACGGACCAGGAAGCACATGCGCCACGCACGGTGATCGATCTGCGTGACGGTGCCGAGGACCTCGTCGACCTACGCAAGAACTATATGACCTGGCTGCCGGAGGTCGATGCGGTCTATGGCGGCGGTGTGTATCTGCCGCTGGTGGATCAGGGGCATTACACGGTGACGCTGTCGCGTGCCGGCGGGCTAGTGGCGCGGGCGGATGAGGCGACCGAGCAGCGGATGGGACAGCCTTTCTAAAGCGCCAAGGGGACGCTCTTAGCCCAGCACCTTCTCATATCGCCAGGCATCCGCCCCATCCTGGTAATAGCGCGCATAGCGTCCGATCTGCCGATATCCCAGTCGCTCGTACAGGCGCATCGCCGTTTCGTTGTCGGTACGCACCTCCAGCCGCAGCGATTGGCAGTGCCGTGCGCGCGCAGCACCCTCGACTGCGGCGATCAGCGCCGAGCCCACACCCTTGCCGCGTGCCTCGGGCTTGCTCGCAATGGAGTACAGCCGCGCGACCCGGCTGCCCTTGCGGAAGAACACCACGGCGGTGCCGAGAAAGCGGCGATGGTTGGCGCTGGCCACCAGTACCTGTGCGGTATCGCTGTCCAGGTGCCGGCGATACTGTGCGCGGCTCAGTCGATCACTGTCGAAGGTGGCGTCTTCGAGCGCGACCAGGTCGTCCAGATCGGAGAGTTCGGCGCGCCGCACGCGGACGGCGGCGGTAGCTGGCGTAGGGGTCATCGTGGCGTCCTGCGCTCAGGGGAAGGAGAACAAGCGCGGCACTCTAGCGGTCCCTTCCCACGGCGGCAAACACGACCGGCCCGGGCGTTTAATTTGGCTTCAGTGCGCACACTTGTGTGTGAGTGGCTATGTGCCACACTGCGCGACTTGAACGCATGGCGACCATGCGCCGAATTTTCACGTCCTCCCGCGGCGACGGATTGCCAGGGCAGGCTCACTGAGGTGTCATGACCCGGCTCGTCATCGTCGTCGAGAAAGCTTCCGACTGGGGCTCGTATTATCCGTCTGTGGACGTGGTCAGCGCGATGGACTATCTGCGCGAGCCGATCAACAACGATGACGACGAGCGTACACATGTCATCAACCTGTGCCGCAGCTACAAGTATCTGGGCACGGGCTACTACGTATCGTTGCTGGCCGAGGCACGCGGGCATCGCGTGATGCCCTCGGTGCGCACGGTCAACGACCTGCGCCGCCGCTCGCTGTACGGCCTGGATATCGACGACCTCAACCAGAAGCTCACCCACTTCCTGCCGGCAGGCGGGCGCGACACGACCGACTTCGGCATCCTGGTCTACTTCGGCGAGACCGCTTACCCGGCGCTGCAGGATCTGGCCCGCCAGGTGTTCGAAACCTTCCCGTGCCCGCTGCTGCGGATCGAGTTCGAGCGCGACCGCGTGTGGCAGATCAGCTCGATCAAGCCGGTCGGCCTGCACACGCTCGACGACGCGCAGGAAGACGCCTTTGCCGAGGAGCTCGATCGCTTCTCCAAGAAGCTCTGGCGCAAGCCGCGCGCGCGCAAGCGTTACCGCTACGACATCGCGATGCTGGTCGACCCGGACGAGTCGATGCCGCCGTCGAACAAGAAGGCGCTGAAATCCTTTATCTCGGCCGGCAAGGAGCTGGGCATCGAGGTCGACCCGATCGGCAAGAACGACTACCAGCGCCTGGCCGAGTACGACGGCCTGTTCATTCGCGAAACCACCGCCAGCGACAACCACACCTACCGCTTCGCGCATCGCGCGGAGAAGGAAGGCATGGTGGTGATCGACGATCCAAGCTCGATCCTTCGTTGCACCAACAAGATCTTCCTCAACGACTTGATGGTGTCGCGCAAGCTGGCCGTGCCCAACACCGAGATCCTGTATCGCGACAACGCCAAGGGCTTGAAGGATGTCGCCGCCAAGCTGGGTTTTCCGCTGGTGCTGAAGATTCCCGACGGTTCGTTCTCGCGTGGCGTGGTCAAGGTGGAAAGTGAGGCGGCGCTGGAAAAAGCCGCGGGCGAACTGTTCCAGCACAGCGCCCTGCTGCTGGCGCAGGAGTTCGTCTATACCGATTTCGACTGGCGCATCGGCGTGCTCAACCACGAGCCGATCTACGCCTGCAAATACTATATGTCGCGCGGTCATTGGCAGATCTACAACCACGGCGCCAAGGGCACGGCCAAGTCAGGCGGCTTCGAAACGATCGCAGTACGCGATGCGCCATCGGAGGTAGTCAAGCTAGCGCTCAAGGCTACCCAGCCGATCGGCGATGGCCTGTACGGCGTGGACCTGAAACAGGTCGCCGACAAGCCGGTCGTGATCGAAGTGAACGACAATCCGTCGATCGACGCGGGCGTGGAAGATGCTTACCTGGGCGACGATCTCTATCGCCGGATCATGCAGGAGTTTCTGCGTCGGATGGAGCGCAAGCGGCTTGGCATAGCCGACTGAGCTTAGGCAGGGTCATGCCGGCGACTCGTCCCTGAGTCGCCAGGTGCATAGGCATCGTCCCTTGATGCCGCTCGCCGGTGGTGCACCGCTTCCCTTTCCACCGACGAGTCCCCTCGCAGCCTCCTGCCGCTTTCATCCACTGCCAAGCGGAATGTTCTTTAGTTCCAGACTGTCGTGCGCACCGGTCGGCGGCGCAGGCGAGCCAGGGCCAGCAGCTGGCGCGGCAGGCTGGGTTCGAGCACCAGCAGGACCGACAAGGGCGCCGCGACCAGCCAGAACGCCGGGGTCCAGCCCCATTGCTCGCTATGCACCGGAACCAGGGTGGTCAGCAGTGCGGCGGTGCCGGCCAGCAACCACACGAGCGCCGCGCCGAGCAGGCGCTGGTGGCGGGCTTGATGGGATTGAGTAGGCTGGCGCATCGCTTCGCATCCGGTGATGGTGTGGAAGCAAGTGTGGGCGGCAGTCATCTCACGGACTGCGACCGCGATAAAATCGCCGTTTGGCCGGTCCGACCGGCCGTCGACTCATTACAAGGGAGTGCTCATGAAGGCAGGTCAGTTCGCGGTTTTCGGTCATCCGATCAGCCACTCGCTGTCACCGCAGATCCACCAGGCGTTCGCGCGCCAGTTCGGCCTGGAGCTGGCCTATCGCACGATCGATGCCAGCCCGGACGACTTCGCCGATGCGGTGCGCCGTTTCTTCGGCGAAGAAGGCGCGCGCGGTGCCAATGTCACCCTGCCGCACAAGAACGCCGCGTATGCATTGGCCGATGTCCGCAGCGAAGCGGCCACGCGCGCCGGTAGCGCCAACGTGCTGACCTTGCTTTCCGATGGCCGCATCGCTGCGCATAACACCGATGGTGCCGGCGCTGTACGCGACCTCACCGAACGCCATCAGCTGGATCTGCGCGGGCACGATGCCCTGTTGCTTGGTGCGGGTGGGGCCGCGCAAGGTGTTGCGTGGTCCTTGATGGATGCGGGCGTACGCACGCTGACCATCGTCAACCGCACGCCCGAAAAAGCCGACGAACTGGCCGATGCGATCGGCGAGCCGTTGCGCGCGCATACGCGTTATTGGGAAGACCTCGACGACATCGGCAGCTTCGATCTGGTGATCAACGCGACCTCGGCCGGCGTACTCGGCAAGCCACTTGACCTGCCGTTTGGTTTTGTCGGCAACCGCGCCACCTGCTACGACCTGTCCTATGGCAAGGGCGCCACCGGCTTTCTCGCCTGGGCGCGTGTGGCCAACGCCAAATTCATCGTCGACGGCTTGGGGATGCTGGTGGAAACCGCGGCCGATGCCTTCGAGCTATGGCACGGCAAGCGCCCGGACACCGAGCCGGTCTACAACGAACTGCGTCAGCAGTACGGCTGAGCATGAGCCTGGCCTGCCGCATGGGTTGCGGCGCATGTTGCATTGCGCCGTCGATCTCCTCGCCCATTCCCGGCATGCCCAACGGCAAGCCGGCAGGCGTGCGTTGCGTGCAACTTACCGATGACAACCGCTGTGCGATCTTCGGGCAGGCCGACCGGCCGGCGGTATGTTCGGGGTTGAAACCGGATATCGACATGTGCGGCAAGGATCGCGAGCACGCGCTGTCTTACCTGCGGGTGCTGGAGGCGGCGACCGGCTAAGGCTGGTGCCAGCCGAACAAACTTGCGCTTCGGAACACGATGATCTTCTCCCCTCTAAACCCAGCCCCGTGCTAGCTTCGGCCGGCAGGGGGTTCGGGGTGTAACGGGAGTGCATCGTTATGTCGCAGCATGGTTGGGCTCGCCACGTTCTGTGCCTGGCGGGTTTGTCGTGTGCCTTGGGTTTGGCGGGCACGGTTTTCGCTGACGGAGCTACGCAGCCTACCGTCGGTTCTGCCAATGTTGCCGTGGCCGATCCGGGGGTGCCGCGCCCGTCGGGCAAGCCTTGCGTGGTCGAGCTGTTCGGCGATACCACGTATACGGATTTCAGCAATCACACCTTCAGCTATGCGCCGCCGGCCGGTTGCCAGGGCAACTGGTCGAAGGTGGTGCTGGAGGCCGATTTCTCGGTAACGGCCGGACGTCAGTTCGATCGCACCGCCAATATCTGGATCGGCGGCGTCAATATTTATTTCGGAACCACCCAGGAGCCTTCGGCCGCGGTGGCGCCGAGCTGGCATATCGAGCGCGATCTGACCGACTACACCGCACTGCTCAAGTCGCCGCAGCAAGGCCAGAGCCTGATCGGCAATATCGTCGACGGTACCTATACGGGCGTGATCCATGGCACCGCGCGCCTGCTGTTCTATCCAGGCAAGCCGGCAGCCGCGGCACCGGACGCGGTGTATCCGCTCGGTAGCGATCCGGTCGGCAATACCACGACGCTGGTTACCTCGAGCGATACCTTGTCCAGGACGTTGACGTTGCCGCGCAATGTCGAGAAGGCGTATCTGGATGTGTTCGCGCAAAGCCAGATTGGCGATGAGTTCTGGTACACCTGTGTACCCGACCAGTACGCAAGCGAGGTCGAGGAATGTGGAGGCGGCAATTTCCGCGAAACCGAAGTCAGCATCGACGGCCAGCCCGCTGGTGTGGCGCCGGTCTATCCGTGGATCTACACCGGTGGCATCGACCCGTACATGTGGCGCCCGACGCCTGGCGTGCAGACGCTCAACTTCCTGCCGTATCGGGTTGATCTGACGCCGTTCGCCGGTGTGTTGAGCAATGGCCAACCGCATACGGTCTCGGTGAGCGTGGCCGGCGCAAACAACTACTTCTCGGCTACCGCCAGCTTGCTGGTGTACCAGGATGCGCACGCCAAGCAGGTCACCGGCGGTATTACGCGCAACACGCTTGCCAACCAGCCACCGACGCCCAGCGTCAGCGACACGTTGCAGAACGATGGTGCGGGCAACGTCTCCGGTTCGATCAATACCGACATCAGCCGCCAGTTCGTGGTCGAAGGTTACGCCAACACCTCCAAGGGCCGTGTGCAATCGACGGTGACGCAGACGGTGGGTTTTGCCAATACGCAGACGTTCACCATCAACGCCACGCAATACCGTCAGGTCACGCAACAGAACACCACGGTCAATAGCGTGAGCCAGAGCAAGCTGGGGCCGGTGATCACGGCCGAGTATCGCGAGAACGTCAGCTATCCGTTCTATCTCGATTACAACCAGACCGCGAACGAAGACGGCAGCAGCAACGTCGCCAGTGCGGTAAAGCAGGGTTACCAGAAGCATCTGGCGCATCGCCTGCTTGGCTTCGATCTGTTCACCGCCGATGTCGCCAACGCCATCAGCACCGGCGACACGCTGGTCTTCGATGCCACCGGAGCCTTGACCTCGCATAGCGGACAGCAGAGCACGCAGGACTTCAGCTATGGCGATTCGCTGCTGGGTTGCTACAAGGCTTCGTTGACCACCTCGGCCGGCACCCTGGCCAGCTATACCGAAGGCAAGGGCTGCCTGGGCGGGCGCAATCGCCTGTCGTGGTTCACCCATCCGGACGGTTCGCCTGATGGAGGCAATGCCAGTATCTTGTGGTGAGGTCGACGCGCGCTCCTCGGTGATGACGAGGAGCGCGCTCTTTCGGGCGTCACAAGGAGAACCGCCATGCGTCATCGTCTGTTTCTGGCTGCGGCCATCGCCGTAGCGCTTGGCCTGGGAGGCTGCCAGACCATGTCGACCGCCAGTCCTGCACCGGTACATGGCTATGTCACCGACATGACGGCGTTCAATGCATTTATCGCAACGCACCCGACGCCGGCACAGTTCCGCGCGATGTACCCGGATGTGCAGCTGGTGATGCCCAATACGATCACCACCATGGATTTCCGCTCCAATAACAGCCGGTATTTTGTCGAGCTGGACAAGGACGGGCACATCGTGGGTGGACATTTCGGCTGAGCGCCACTCAGGACCCCGGTCACATTCCTGACACGCTGTCCGGTTACGGTAATCAAGTTGTCGCGAGGACCTGTCTACAGGGGGCAGCTTCCTGTTGCGACGGATTTCCCCGATCCCCCCGGTGTCATGAACGCTTCTCTCTCCGCCACGCCCAACCGGCGCGGGCTCATCTGGATTTCCGGCGCGGTAGCCGCTGTCGTGCTTGGCGCGATCGGTTGGTACGTTGTCGGCCATGCTGGCATGGGCTCGTCCGTTTCGACCGGCAGTGCGCCGGCATCGGCATCCAGCACGGACAATTCAGGCACCGGCATTCTGCTCGGCCTGGCCGATACGGCGATCAAGGACAAGCATCTGGTCGCCCCGGCCGGCAGCAACGCGTACGAGTTTTATCTCTCCGTGCTGCAGCTGGATGGCCAGAACAAGACCGCCCAGCAGAACATGCATGATCTGTTCAGTTCGGCGTCGGAAGAAGTCGAGCGCGCGATCAACAACAACGATCTTGATGAGGCGCAGCGTGAACTTGGATTGCTGCGCGAATTCGACAGCACCAATTACACGCTCTCGTTGTTGGGTGGCAAGCTCGATGCTGCGCGCCAGGTGATGATCAAGCAGGACGAAGCACGTGCGGCCGCCATCCAGGCGGCCAATGCACAAGGTGCAGCTGCTCACTGAGACGGCATCAGCCGCGTAAATTCCAGGACATGATAAAAACCCCAACGCCGTGATGGCGTTGGGGTTTTTAGTAGTGCCTGCGAAAGTACGCTCCTCAGGCCGAGGAGCGTACAGGTGGTTATTACCAGAGCAGGCTGGCGTTGCCACCGTCCGGCGAACCATCCGGATGGGTGAACGAAGACACGCGGTTTACGCCGCCAATGCAGCCCTTGCCATTCGTGAAGCTGGCGAGCGCGCCGGCCGACGTGGTCAGCGAGGCGTTGTAGCAGCCCAGCAGGGAGTCGGTATAGCTGAAGTCCTGCGAGCTCTGCTGGCCGACGTTCGAGGTCGAACCGTCGGCGGCGAAGACCTGCGTGTTGCCGCTGTTGACGGTATTGGACACATTGGCGCTGAAGAGGTCGACGCCAAAGAGGCGATGTGCCAGATGCTTCTTGTAGCCCTGCTGGATCGAGCTGGCGATGTTGAGGTCGCCCTGATCAGTGACGGTCTCGTTGAAATCCAGGTTGAGCGGATAGCTGACCTTCTCACGGTAATCACCGGTGATCAGCGCGCCGATCTTGCTCTGGCTGTTGCTGTCGACCGATGCGGTCTGGCTGGTGATCTGGTGATACTGAGTGCCATTGATGGTGAAGGTCTGGGTGTTATCGAAGCCCACCGTCTGCGTCACCGTCGACTGCACACGGCCCTTCGAGGTGTTGGCAACACCTTCGATCACGAACTGACGGCTGATCGTGGTGTTGATCGCACCGGTTACGTTGCCCTGGGCATCGACCTGCAGCGTATCGCTGATGGTCGGCGTGGCCGGCTGGCCGGCCAGCGTGTTGCGTGTCACGCTACCCGTCACCTGCTGGCTGTTGGCATCGCGGTACACCAGCAGCGCGGCGGTGGCAGCGAAACCACTGTGGGCACCGACAACGCTCACGGAGACCGTATGCGGCTGGCCGTTGCTCAAGACACCGGCGAACGGCGTCAGGTCGACGCGATACGGGATGAAGTTGAGCGTCTGCACGCCCGGTGTCGGTTGCCACAGGTTCGAATCGACACCGTCGCTATAGACCGACGGGTACACCGGGGCTACGCCGGCCGGCTGGCCATCGATGCTCACTTCGGTTTCGCGGAAATTGCCGCCACCGCAGGCTGCCACCTGGCCGGCGAACTGGTCGGGTACGCAGGTGAACCACAGCGTATCGAGCTCCTGGGCCTGCGCGAACACGTCCAGGTAAGCCTTCTGCACGTTGAGCGGCAGCGTGAAGGTCTTGCTCATGGCTGCGGACGAGTTGAGCAGTGTCGTGGTGGCACCGATGGGGTCGCTGCTCAGCGAGTACACCGCATCCGGCGCGGTCGCGGCCGGCTTGCCCGGGTAGAACAACAGGCGGGCGGTGCCTTGAACGGTGCCCTGGTTGTTGCCGGAGAAGATCTTGTCGACCAGAGCCTGACCTTGCTGCGAAGACTTGAGCAACGCGGTGTAGTCGGTCAGATCACGCTCGACATGCCAGCTCGGTGACAGCGTGGCGGAAGGTACCGGCGTAGAGCCGTAGAACAGATTCACACCGCCGACCCAGATATTGGTGATGTCGGACTGCGCATTGCCACTGATGGAGAAATCCGCTTCCAGCACCACTTTCGACCAATTGCCCTGGCAACCGGCGGGCGGCGCATAGTTGAACGGATGATTGCTGGCGTCGGTAAAGCTTTCATTGCTGAACAACTCGACCACGCACGGCGTACCGGCCGGACGCGGCACGGCCGGATCGGCCACGACAGTGTTGGAGGAACCGACCGTGGGTTGAGAAACCCCGCCGGCATAAACCGTGCCCGCAAAACCCAGGGCACACAAGCTAGCCACGTAAAGGGCGCGACGAGCCAAAGCGCGATGCGACATGACGTATATCTCCCGATGGATGTACAAAGAAGAACAGCCCCTGTGCAGACAAATCCGTCTGCAGCTCATAAACCTAGCATGCGGTTTATTTAAAATGATGGAAAAACCCGTCGTATAATAAAATTTATTCTCATGGAAATATTCCATGTAATAAAATCCATACGGAAATATTGGCGATCATAAAAGCATTACAAAACAGCAACGTAAGCGGCGGAAACATTTGCTGTAACAACCATGCTTTTGAATGAGAAACGCCACTCCAAACACCGACATATAAACGGTGATGCTTAATCGACATGTCAGTGTCTGTGGGAGGGGTATATATACTGACGTAACGATAATGTAGCCATGGATATCAGGCGTTAATCGACTGAAACAAAATTTATGACAACGCCCCCGCCACCAACGCTGTCGTCAGACGGTATTTAGGGAAATCTTGCGATGAAGCTGGCTTCTTACGCCAGGCGACCGTGGTCAACCGGCGAGGTAATCGTCCTTGACCCGCACGTAGTGCTCGGCGGAATACTGCAGCTGCTCCACTTGTTTGTCCGTGAGCAGACGCACGAACTTGGCCGGATTGCCCAGCCATAGCTCCCGTTCGCCAACGACCTTGCCCGGCGGGATCAAGCTGCCCGCGCCGACGAAGCCGTATTTTTTCACCACCGCGCCATCGAGCACGGTCGAATGCATGCCGATCAGGCAGTAGTCCTCGATGGTGCAGGCATGGATCACCGCGCCGTGGCCGATGGTCACGCCCTCGCCGACCAGGGTCGGAAAGCCGCCCGGGGAATACGGGCCGTCGTGAGTCACATGCACCACCGCACCGTCCTGCACGTTGCTGCGCGCGCCGATGCGGATGCGATGCACGTCGCCACGCAACACCGCGCACGGCCAGATCGAGACGTCGTCAGCCAGTTCTACCGCACCGATCACCGTAGCGGCGGGGTCGACGTAGACGCGTGCGCCGAGGGTCGGAGTGATGCCTTTGTAGCTGCGTAGCGGGTTCATGCGGGCATTGTAGTTGAGAGTGGGCCACCCTCACTCGCTTCTTACTTCTGCTTACCCGTTTCCCGCTTCTCGAGCATCTCGCACGTATGCCGATACCCCGATTCGATGGCCGTCTGCCAATCCTTCCAGTCGAGCATCCCCACATGTTCCAACGGCGGCGTGAGCAACAGGTCGGCGCGTTCGCGGCGACGTTCGGCAGGGCCTTCGCTGTTGACCATGGCCGCGCGCACCAGGGTCGAAACAATGCCGGGGCGGCTGATATCGGCGTCTTTTTGCATCAGCACGCGCCACCATGGCGGCGTGGCGAATTCCTCGGCGGTGGTGGCCAGGGTGATTTCCGCGCGGATATCCACGGCCGTGATGTGTTCGATGCCGTCGTCGGCCATGACGTCGGTGGGCAGGTTGTCGACCAGCGCACCGTCGACATAGACGCGTCCCTGATGCAGCACCGGTGGAAGCACACCGGGGATCGCCGAGGAGGCACGCAGCCAGAGCCACAAGGGGCCATGTCTGTGCACACTCATGCCATTGCCGGACAGGCAGGTCGATACACAGAAAAACGGCAGCACCATATCGTCGATATCCAGCGCGCCGAAGGTGGAGCGCAGCATCGCCGAGGTGCGATGACCGCGCGTCAGCGCGACCAGCGGCAAGGTCCAGTCCGATAGCGGCCGACCCTGCATGAAGGCACGACGGAAGGTCTCGGTCATGGCGTCGATATCCCAGCCGCAGGCCACGCCCGCGCCGACGATGCCGCCGATACTGGTACCGCCGACCGCGTCGAACACATGACCGGCCTCGTGCAGTGCGCGTAACGCGCCCAGATGGGCCATGCCGCGCGCACCGCCACCGGCCAGCACGAGGCCGCGGCCGTGGCCACTGATCATCCGCGCCAATCGTTCCACGTCGCCCTGGTGGCCGATATGGTGGTGCTGCAATTCGCCACTGAACTGCGCGCGCCAGCGGTGCGCCGAGCCCAGGCCGGGCTGGCGGCCGGGTTGCAGCAGAATCAGGTGGCGCGGGCGGTGTCGCACCCGTGACGGATGCCCGGGCGCCGTTTCCGGCCAGGGCTGTGCCGGCTGCGCGGCGAGGGCAGGCAGCAACAACGCATCGGCCTGACGCAGGCAGCGCTCTCGCCAGTGGGGGTCGAGTTGGGTATCCAGATAGATGACGAAACGGGCCTGGGCTTCGCGCTCGGCGAACCAGTCGCTACCGCGTCCGGCCCCGATCGAGGCATCGATCACCAGGCAGTTGCCGTAACGCTCCAGCGCCTGGGCCAGCTGCATCGCCAGCGCGCGCGCCGGGACCTCGACGCTGACGGGCAGCACCGCAAACGTGCGGGGGGTAAATGGGACAGCCTCCTGCCGATCGCGTCGCAGCAGGCGGTCGATCGCCACCTGAGCCACACCCAGCATCGCTTGTGGATAACGGGCGACCAGCGATTCGAACGCCGCGCGATCCAGGCGCAGCAGGTCCGAATCGCGAAGCGCCCGCACGGTCCGGCGGCGGACCTCGCCGCTGATCAGGCTGATTTCGCCGGTGCTGTCGCCGGGGGCGATCAGTTCGAGCAGGTCGGTTGGCCCCTCGAACACGCCCAGACTGCCGGTTTTCAGCAGGTAAAGCGCGTCCGCCGGCTCGCCCGCCTTGAACAGCGGCCGTCCGCCGGGGAGGCTGAACCACACCAATTCGCGTTCCAATGCCGCCAGCGCGCCCGCATCCAGATGCCGAAAGACGGCATAGCGTGCGAGCGACCCGGCAAGATCCGTTGAGCTCATGATCGGCGATGTTACGGCGCGGTTTATGACAAAACGAAAGCAGGGACCTTCGAACCATGACGGACCGGCTTGATTTCGACCCGCGTGGTCGCCACGCTGGTCGCCTGATCGTTAAGGAGCACCCATGAGCAAAGACAATCCGCTGCTGGCCGACGACGCCCTGCCGGCGTTCTCGAAGATCCGCCCCGAACACGTCGAACCGGCGGTCGAGGCGCTTCTGGCCGACTATCGCAGCGGTATCGATGCCATCACCGCGCCTGGCGCGCCCCGCGATTTCGCCAGCGTCATGCTGAGCCAGGAGCGGCTCGATCAGCAGTTGTCGCGCGCCTGGGCGCCGGTCGGCCACCTCCATTCGGTCGCCGACAGCGAGGCGTTGCGCAAGGTCTACGGACCTGCGGAGGAAAAGCTGACCGACCACTCGATCGAGGTCGGCCAGAATCGCGAACTCTATGCGGCCGTTCAGGCCGTGGCCGATGCTCCGGAATTCGCGGGCCTCGGCCGGCCCGAGCGCGCGCTCGTCGAGCATGCGCTGCGTGATTTCCGCTTGTCCGGCGTATCACTGGAGGAGCCGGCGCGCTCTCGCTTTCGCGAGATCGGTGTCGAACTGTCCAAGCTGTCGACCGAGTTTTCCAACGCGGTGCTCGACGCCACCGACGCGTGGCACGAACACCTCACCGACGAGCGCGACGTCGTCGGCATCCCCGAATCCGGCCGAGCGGTGCTGCGCCAGTACGCCAAGGACCAGCAGCTGGACGGTTACCTGGTAACGCTCAAGCAGCCCAGCGTGCAGGCCGTGCTTACGTATGCCGACAACCGCGGTCTGCGCGAGCGCGTTTACTGGGCGTATCAGACCCGGGCGTCGGATCAGGGTCCGCATGCTGGCAAGTACGACAACAGCGAACGTATCGAAAAGATCCTGGCGTTGCGCCATGAGGCGGCGCTGCTGCTCGGCTTCGACAACGCGGCGGAGGAGTCGCTGGCCACCAAGATGGCGCAGTCGCCGCTGGAAGTGATGGAGTTCCTGCGTGACCTGGCTACGCGCGCCAAGCCGGTAGCGCAAAAGGAGCTGACCGAGCTGCGCCAGTTCGCGCGCGAGGAACTCAAGCTCGACAACCTGGAACCCTGGGACGTCGGCTATATCTCGGAGAAATTGCGCCAGCAGCAGTACGCGCTCGACGAAGAGCAGTTGAAGCCTTATTTCCCGCTACCGGCGGTGATCGACGGCTTGTTCGGCCTGACCGAAAAACTCTATGACATCACCCTCGCCCCGCGCGACGGCGTCGATGTATGGCATTCGGATGTGCGCTATTACGACGTGCGCGATGCCGACGGCCGCGTGTTTGCAGGCGCCTACGTCGACCTGTACGCCCGCAACGGCAAACGCGGGGGCGCCTGGATGGATGTCTGTCGCGCGCGTTTCCGCGATGGCGAGCACGAACAGCTGCCGGTGGCTTTCCTGACCTGCAACTTCGCACCGCCGACCGAAGGCAAGCCGGCGCTGCTGACGCACGACGACGTGCTCACGCTATTCCACGAATTCGGCCACGGCCTGCACCATCTGCTGACCGAGATTTCGTTGCCGTCGATCGGCGGCATCGACGGCGTCGAATGGGACGCGGTGGAATTGCCCAGCCAGTTCATGGAGAACTTCGGCTGGAACCGCGAAGCCCTCGATCTGTTCGCGCGCCATTACGAAACCGGCGAACGACTCCCCGACGAACTGTTCCAGCGCATGCTCAATGCACGGCACTTCCATGCCGGCCTGTTCCTGGTGCGCCAGCTGGAGTTCGCTCTGTTCGACTTTCTGCTGCATCTTGAATACGACCCGACCACCGGCGCTCAGACCATGGCCGTACTCGAACAGGCACGTAAAGAGGTGGCGGTGTTGCATCCGCCAGCCTGGCAGCGCTTCCCGCACGCATTCAGCCACATCTTTGCTGGCGGCTATGCGGCCGGTTACTACAGTTATCTGTGGGCGGAGCTGCTGAGTGCCGATGCGTTTGGCGAGTTCGAGGCCCATGGGGTCATCGATCGCGCCACCGGTGAGCGCTTCCGCCGTGAAATACTCAGTGTGGGCGCGAGCCGACCGGCGCTGGAGAGCTTTATCGCATTTCGCGGGCGCAAACCCGAACCGGAGGCTCTGCTCAAGAGCCACGGCCTGGCCTGACGCATCGCTTACAATGCGCCGATGAAAATTGCCTCCTGGAATGTGAATTCGCTGAAGGTGCGCTTGCCGCACCTCGCCCAGTGGCTGGCCGAGGCGCAGCCCGACGTGGTGGCGCTGCAGGAAACCAAGCTGGAAGACGCCAAGTTTCCGCTCGACGAGATTGCCGCGATGGGCTACCGCGCAGTGTTCTCCGGCCAGAAGACCTATAACGGTGTGGCCATCCTCGCGCGCGACACACATGCGTTTGAGGATGTGCTTACCGATATTCCCGGTCTTGAGGATCCGCAGCGGCGCATCCTGGCTGCCACCGTCGGTGGCGTACGCGTGGTCGACCTGTATGTCGTCAACGGCAAGGCGGTCGGCGACGAGAAATACACCTACAAGCTCGACTGGTTGGCGAAGATGCGCGATTTTCTCGCGCAGGAAATCGCGCGCCACCCGAAACTGGTCGTGTTGGGCGATTTCAACATCGCGCCGGATGACCGCGATGTCTACGACCCGGTGAGCTGGGGCGAGGACATTCTCTGCTCGCCACCGGAGCGGGCAGCGCTCAAGGCGATTACCGACCTCGGCCTGACCGACAGCTTTCGTCTGTTCGAAGCGGCCGGGGAACACTACAGCTGGTGGGACTACCGTCAGGCGGCTTTCCGGCGCAACATGGGTCTGCGCATCGATCTGATCCTGATCTCCGATGCCCTGAAATCCGTGGCAAAGGCGGCGGCTATCGATCGCACGCCACGACGTTGGGAGCGTCCTTCCGATCACACGCCGGTGACGCTGGATTTGGATATCTGATGAATACGCCCAAGAAAGATTGGCCCAGTTCGCTGGACGACAACGAGCTCGACGAGCTGGACCGTTACCTGCGCGTCCATGCCAACGACGGCGACCTGCTGCTGGATGGCGTGCACGGCATGCTCTCGGCGCTGGCGGTCGGGCCGCTGCAGGTACTGCCGGAAGAATGGCTGCCTGAAGTGCTGCACGAACCCTTCGTCGATGAAGACGAAGGCAATCGCGTACTGGCGCTGCTGGCCAAGCTCAACGATTCGATCAGCGCCGAGCTCGACGTCGATGCCTATGAGCCGATTCTTGGCGAAGTGGATACCGAAGCCGGTCCCGTGCTCAGCGCGGCGGGCTGGTGCGAAGGTTTCAGCCGTGCGATCGATTTGCGCGCCGGTCTGTGGGAAAAGCGCCTGGCCGACGATCCGCAACTGATGGAACTGCTCGGCCCGGTGATGGCGCTGGCGGTCGACGAGGGCATCTTGAGTGCCGAGGCCGATTTCGAAAAGCTCAGTGACGATGAATACGACGAGTGCCTGTCACAGGTGCCCATGGTGCTGAGCGCGGTCGGTCAGTATTGGCTGGAACATCCCGCGACGGAATCGGAGCTCGAAGCCCTGGTTCACGAAGAGCCCGAAGAGAAAACCACGACACCGCCGCGTCAGCGCAGCGGGCACTGGGTGCATTGAGCAAAAGCGCTGCGGTCGGCGACGGCAGCGACCCTTGAGGGGAAGAGAAGGATGGCTTACGAATACGGTTCAAGCGCGCAGCGCTTGGATTTCCCCAACCCTTACCGGGTCGAGAATGTCTTCCGCATGGCCGCGGCGGTCATTCTTATCGGCGGCGGTCTGTATGCGTTGTTCCTTGCGCGCAACGGACTGACTGCCCATCTCGAAGGCTGGTCGCTGGCCCCGATCATTATCGGCATCGGCATGCTGGCCGGCGGCATCAAGCACGCGGCTACGGCATTGAGTCGGCTGCGTTTCTTTTTCGGTCGCGGCAAACCCGAGGGCCTGGCCGGCGAACTGGCCGAGGGCCAGACCGGCGAAAAGCCCGACGCGCCACGCCTGAAAGCCACCATGCGTGGTGGTGCGATTGCGGTAGAGGAGCCCACCGGTGCATTGAACGGTCTGCTCTACAGTATGGTTCGTCCGCTGATCTGGGCGCCGCAGCCGATCCAGTGGGTCGCCCAGCTGCAGTTCCGTACCGGGCTCACCTTGATCGTGGTGCTGGTGGCCTTGCTGGCCACCATGCTCGGCGTGTCCGAAGCGAACGATCTGGCCTGGCTCGGCCTGTTCTTTTTCGTCTATACGGCGGCCTTGCTGTTTATTCCGCTGGAACGCGGCGCCCTGGCACGTACGCATCTGGGCCCTGGCGGACTGATCGGGCTGGTGCTGGTGGCGATTCTTGCGCCGGTGCTGATTCACAACCTGTCGCCGCATCTGCGCACGCTCGGCGGTGTCGATCTCAGCGGACAGGCGCTGTTTCTGCTGATCTGCGCGATTACCGCCGTGGTGGTGTTCTTCATTGCACTGCTGCGTCAGATGGTGGCGCCGCCGCAGACCATCATGGCTTGCGAGATCGCCACGGTATCGATGAACGCACCGCCGAATCAGGTGCTGGTGGAACTCGATCGTGAAATGCAGCGCGGCTGGATCGAACAGATTCCGAACCGTCGCTATGCGCGACAGATTCCGCAAACTGTCGGCGCCTCGGGCAGTTTCAATGGCGAGCTGCTGGAAGAAACCCAGCCGATGCCGCGCGACGACATGCGCAAGATCACCTTGCAGGATGCGCTGCGTGAACCGCGCTATCGCTGGCTGACCCTGCTGAGTGGTCTAGGCGTGCTCTACACCCTGGCCACGGCGGTGGCGTTGCTGCTGTTCGCGCACAAGGTGTCCATGCGTTTCACCGAGCCGGTGATCTGGGAATACATCTGTTTTGCCGGCGGCATGTTCTCGCTTGCCACCTTCTGTCTGCGTGCCGGCCATATCCTGTGGTCGCGCTTCGATTTCACCTCGCGCCTGACCTGGGTGGAGGTCGACGGCAACTTCCAGCGGTCCAATACCGCCATCGGTGCGCAGTTCACCGACCGCGTGCGTACCGAGAAAGAGATCATCAGCGTCAACGACATGACCTTGCGTGTGTGGGTGGCCGAAGTCGATTCGGTGACCTTCGGTGCCGACTCGCAGCGCCGCATGATCGGCCTGCGCGGCCGGCCTGACCTGGCCTTGTCCCTGCGCGAGCACCTGCAGCGTTTTGCCGAAGGCCAGAGCAGCGTCGATATGCCCGCCTCGCGCGCGGACCTGGAAAAGATCGCCGCGATGAACTCGATGAACCGGGCCAGCGCGGGTGCCGATCCGCGGGCTGCGCTGCAGGGCGTCGTCGATGCGGTGGCGCCAAGCCCGCCGGTGACGCCGAGCTTCGGCAAGCCAAGGCCCGACGCCTGTCCGAGCTGCCAGCATCCGGTGTCGTCTACCGCCAAGTTCTGCCCTGAATGCGGCAACCCGCTCGGTTAGGAAACAATCCGTTCGTATCGCGCGGCTTGGCGTAGGCTTCGTTCGGCGCCATCTTGGCGGGATCCGAAGTAAGAGGAACTCTTTATGACCGAGCGCAGCATTCTCCGCCGCATACGTGGCATGGACACCTCCGACGGTGCTGGTGTGCGCCTGAAGCGCATCATCGGCCAGCCCGGCCTGGATATGGTCGACCCGTTCCTGTTGCTGGACGAATTCCGTTCCGACCAGGCGGGCGACTATATCGCCGGCTTCCCGGAGCATCCGCATCGCGGCTTCGAAACCGTCACCTACATGCTTGCCGGCCATATGCAGCACGGCGACAACCATGGCAACCGCGGCGATCTAGGCCCCGGCAGTGTGCAGTGGATGACCGCCGGCCGCGGCATCCTGCATTCGGAAATGCCGCAGCAGGAAAACGGCCTGATGTGGGGTTTCCAGCTGTGGGTCAACCTGCCGGCCTCGGACAAGATGACCGCGCCGCGCTATCAGGACATCGCACCGGATCGCATTCCCGTCGTGCATCCCAGCGATGGGGTCGAAGTGCGCGTGATTGCCGGTGAACTCGATGGCGCTGTTGGTCCGGTCAATGGCATTGCCACCGCGCCGATCTACATGGACATCGCGGTGCAGCCGGGCGCGCAGATCGAGATCCCGTTGCCGGAAGGCCATAGCGGCTTTGCGTATGTGTTCGACGGCACCGATGCATCCGTTGCCGGTGAGCGTCTTGGACGCAGCGAACTGGCGGTGCTGTCCAAGGGCGACAGCGTACGTGTCGCCGGGCGCGATGCCGCGGCACGCGTGTTGCTGGTGGCGGGCAAGGCACTGAAGGAACCGGTGGCTCGTTATGGCCCGTTCGTGATGGATACGCCCGAGCAGATTCATGAGGCGATTGCGGATTTTCGGGCCGGGAAGTTTTAAGAGCGGAATTTCTGCGCCGGACATCTGCCTCCGTTCTACAACCTCGTCATCCCGGCCTGCGCCGGGATGACGAAGTAGGAAAGGTCAAACACAACTATGGAAGAGCAATCGTCACCTTCGCCGGTACACGGCGAATAACCAGCTCCCCGTTTCGCCAACGCGTAACTTCCCCATTGATCAGAACCTTTCCATCCGGTACTCCCGAATAGGGCCAAGCAAGCACCAACCCACCCGGCGGCACTGCCACCCCTGCCTCAACACGCAACTCCAGCTGCTTCCCCTGCTCGCGCAGCGAATAACTCAACAATCCATAAGGCGTCCGCAACCGCTCGATCCCAACGCCATCGCCCTTGAGCCACTCGGCAGGAATCCCGCCAGCCAATACCAGCGCCTGATCCCTCGCCCGCTCATAAGCAAACAAGTCATACGCCGAGCGCAGAAAATCCGAAGCAATCCATGCATGCGGCATGTCCCCGACAAAGCGCGGCTTGCGAGGATCGCGCCCAACCACCTCCGCCCACTGGTTCCACGCCGCCGGTCGACGATCGGCAAAGAAGAACGTCAACAGCTGCCCGATGCGATCGCGCCAGCCAAGGCGCACGAAGCTGGCGATGGTGCGTACTTCGTAAGGTGTGTAGTCCTCCCAAGCATTTTTTCCGTCACGGCGCGCGACGAATCCATCCCAGTAACGCTGGAAAGTCTGCTCGACGAGTGCAGGCGGCAGCCACGTCTGGCCGTCGCCGGGCGAGAGCGCAATCGTGGTGGACGTCGCATCGAAGTCGCCCAGTTCGGCCGCGCCAGGGAGGTAGTCAATGTGATGCTGCGCGACGGCCGCATCGATGGACTGCGCCAAGTCCTTGCGAAAGGCGTCGCGCGACAAGGAGAACCTTGTCGCTTCGTCGGGCTTGCCCAGCACGCCGGCAAGCATCGCCGCGTCGTCATAGCCTTTGAGTGCCCAGAAATCGTCCCAGTACGAATGCATCGGTTTGGCGGAGTAGCCTTCATGGCTGATCGATGCGGGCATAAGGCCGAAGAGCGGTGCCGGTCCGGTTTCAGTGGCACGCAGCTTGTCCATATAAGCAACAGCGCGTTCGGCGTGCGGCCATAACGTTTCGAGGGCGGCACGATCATGTGTGTACCGCCACAGCTCGGCGATGGCGAAGATCAGTTCACCGTGGCTGTCGTTCTCCGGCACCGGATCGGAGCCGCGAGCATCGACACAGCAGGGCACCTTGCCGTTGCTGAATTGATGCGGCGCATACCAACGGACAAACTCTGCCGCGACATCGGCATGACCGCTGCGCACCAGTCCTTCGGTCATCATCGCGCCGTCGCGTACCCACGTTCGCGCATAAGAGCGTGTGCCCGGTTGCAGCGCCGGTCCATCGCGAGACATCAGTATTTGCGCGAGCGCACTGCGTACCGTATCGGCGATAGCCTGTTGGTCGGTGGGCACGTGCAAGGTGACGCGATTGAGCTTGCCGCGCCAGGTAGCCGCCGTCTGCTGTATCTGCTGTTCGAGCCACGTCGTGGGCTGGTCGCCAATCGATGGCATGGCACCTGTCCATGGCATCAGCAACGCGAACTGCCGACTGCCATGCGGTGCGATGGTGACGTGATAAAGCATGGCACCCTGGGCGAACCCTTTGGGGTCGTCCAACTGCGATACCGCCGGTTCGTCGCCGTGCGTCAGGCGCTCGGGCAGATTGCCTGCATCGAACGGACTGGCGGCGAATGCATCGGTCGCTTGTAGCGGCTGCACGGTATAGCTGTCGTTGATACGCAGCGCGCGGCCGTCCCAGGCGAATCGGTGTAGCGGGCTGATGCCCCCGGGTGTATTGAGAAACTGCGTCGGCGGGTTTACCTGGAAAGGGCGTGCCAGCAAGGCGAATGTCAGTTGTCGTGGACGATCGCTGTCGTTGCGCAGGACGTAGCGCAGCAACAACTGCGAATGCGCCTGGCTGCCGTTGGCGATGGCGGTGGTTTCCAGACTCAGTTGGTCGACCTGCCAGCGCACGGTAGGCATGGGCAGGTAACCGTCTTCGAGGCGCTGCGTGTTTTTGCCACTCGCCCAGTCGATCGCCTTGCCGTCTTCGAACAGCATCGGTTCGATCGACCAGCCGCCCTTGTCGACCTCCACCGCACCGTCCTCGGAGATCAGCGCCGAATGCCGGGCTCCGCCGTCTACGCCGACCAACGTCCAATAACTCTGTTCACCAGAGAACCCGCGTGGATACATGCCGCGCGATGCCTTCTTCGCCTGTTCCTGGAAGAAGGCATTCGGCGTCTGCGGCAACGGTTTGTCGGCAGCGTGCGGCGGTAATGGCTGCAAGTGCAGATGAGAGACGCAAAGCTGCCCCTTGCCACCCCGGCCGGCATAGACGGTGAACTCGATAGCGACCGTTCGCTTGAGCGCATGGTCTTTCAATGGGCCCCAGGCGAACTCGACCTGGCGATCGTCCGCACGGATGGTCCGCCAATCGGCATTGGGCTCGAACGCCTCTTGCCGATACCACCAGACATTGTCGCCGCTGGCATCGATCAACTTCACCTGAAGATCATTCGGCTTCATCGATCCACGCGTATCGAACGACAGCGCGAAGTACTCTGGAAAGTCGACCGGCAGATCGCGATGCAGTGTTGCTGCGCCGGATACACCGTTGAAGTTGAAATCCAGGCAGATGCCAGCTCCGTTCTTGCCCTGAACGGCGTGCAGAGATGTATCGATGTCGTCGGTACCGCTGGCGCGCCATGCGCCGGGTTGGCCAAAATCATCGATTACCCGCGACGTTGCCGCGTGGGCCCAGCACGTACCCAGCAGCAGCGTTGCCGCCAGCCAGCCCTGCCATCGTTTCATTGCCTAACCCTTTACGCTGCCCAGCAACAGCCCTTGCAGGTAGTAGCGCTGCAACGCCAGGAACAGCGCCAGCACCGGAAGCACGGTGACCACCGAGCCCGCCATCATCAGTTCCGAATCCTGCACGTGTTCGCGCGACAGCGATGCCAGCGCGATCGGCAGGGTATAGTGCTCCTGGCCGGTCAGCACGATCAGCGGCCACATGAAGTCGTTCCACGCAGCGAGAAACGTAAAGATCGCCAGCGTTACCATGATCGGCTTGAGCAGGGGCAGCACGATCTGCACGAAGATGCGCAGCTCGCCCGCACCATCGATGCGTGCCGCCTCCAACAGGTCGTCAGGAATGCCGCGTGCATACTGACGTACCAGGAAGATACCGAAGATGGTCGCCATGCCCGGCACGATCACGCCGGCATAGCTATTGACCAGACCCATGTACTTCAGCAGCAGGAACAGCGGCAGCATCGCTACCTGCGCGGGAATCACCAGGCCGCCGATCAATAGCTGGAACAGGCGCTCGCGACCGGCGAAGCGCAGCTTGGCGAAGGCGTAGCCGGCCATCAGATTGCAGGCCAGAGCCAACAAGGTGATCGCGGTGGAAACCAGCAGGCTGTTGACCAGATACCGACCCATGCCCGCGTGCACAAACAGTTCGCGATAGTTGCCGAACGTTGCGTGCCTGGGCAACAACGGCGGCGGCAGCGAGCTGGCTTCGCCCGGCTGCATGAACGACACCGAGAGCATCCACAGCAGCGGGAACAGCGCGACGATCGCGCCGCCGATCAGCAAACCGTTGATGATCGCCTTACCGAAGCGTGTCTCGTTCATGCCTCATCTCCGCGCTGCGACAGCCGCAACAACACGGCGGTCACCACGAACATGATTACGAACAGCAAGAAGGCCACTGCGGAAGCGGAGCCCAGGTTCCACCATTTGAAGCCTTCTTCGTACATCAGGTACAGCACACTGGTGGTGCTTTGCAGCGGGCCGCCTTCGGTCATCACGTAGGGCTCGGCAAACAGCTGGAAGTAACCGGCGACAGTGAGGATCGCCACCATCACTAGCGTTGGCTTGAGCATCGGCAATGTGATGTGCTGAAACTGGCGGCGGAGCGAGGCGCCATCGATGCGCGCGGCTTCATAGAGATCGGCCGGAATAGCCTGCAAGCCGGCCAGGAAAATGATCATGTTGTAGCCGAAGTTTTTCCACACCGCGAACAGGATGATTGTCGGCATCGCCCAGTGAGGGTCGCCGAGCCAATCGACCGGATGAATGCCGACGCTCTGCAGGAAGTAGTTGGCCCAGCCGTACTTGGTGTTGAATAGATAACGCCAGATCACCGCGGTCGCGACCACGGTGGTAACCACAGGTGCGAACAAGGCCGTGCGGAAGAATGATTTCATGCGCGCCAGCGGCGAGTTGAGCAACAGCGCGGCGCCGAGCGAGGTACAGATCGACAGCGGTACACCGACGATCACGAAGTAGAACGTGTGTCCCAGCGCCGACCAGAACAGTGGTCGGTGCAGCAGTTCCCAATAATTGCCCAGTGCAACGAAGCGCAGGTTGTGCAGGTTGGCCAGCGCGTAGAGGTCGTAGTCGGTGAGGCTGAGCAATAGTGCTGCAATGACGGGCAGCAAAAAGAACAGACCCAGAACGATCAATGCGGGTGCGAGAAAGATCCAGGCGGCGCGGGTCGGATTCATGTACCCAAACCTATGGAGGGCGAGGAACGTTTCATGGGCGAACCTCTTTTGAATGCTCCAACACCCAACGCCGCTTCTCCAAAATTCTATCGGTGCGGCGATCGATCTCCTCGGCCGCCTGATCCACCGTCAACTGGCCTGCCACGGCCTGCGCCGCCACCAGCTGCATCTCGGTCACGATGCGTTCCCATTCGGGAATCGGCGGCAGCGGCTTGACGCGTTCGAGCTGCTCGCGAAAAGCGCGCGCTTTCGGATCGTCGTGCAAGGCGCCGCCTTCCCACGACGAGCGTCGCGGCGGCATATCGCCAAGCAGGTCGTAGAAGCGCTGCTGGATATCGGGGCGCGACAGATATTCGATCAACTGCCAGGCCTGTTCCTTGTGCCTGGAGGTGTTGAAGATCACCAGACTCGATCCACCGGCGTTCGACGCGCCGGGGCCGTCAGGGCCGGGCAGCGCCGCGGTCGACCAGTCATCCTGCTGCTCCGCCGGAAGTCGCTTGCGGAACTCGCCGATATTCCACGGACCGGAAAAATAGAAGGCGTAGACGCCGCGACCGAACTCGCTCCAGGGATTACCCGCTTCCACATTGGTAATCGCCGGCGCCTGATGAAGTTTGAAAGTATCGACGTAGAAACCGAGGGCGCGCTTGAAGCCGGCGCTGCGAAAATTGCCGTAGCGGTTGTTATCGCGCAGGATCGGATCGTTCTGCTGCAAGGCGAGCGAAAGCAGCTGTTCGAACTCGTTGGTCGGCAGCAGCGCGCCGTAGATTTTCCTGTCCGGGTGGCTGGTGGCGGCAAGCATTTGTCGCCACTCATTCCAGGTTTTGGGTGGATGATCGAACCCGGCCTGCCTGAGCAGATCCACGCGATAGAACAGCAAGCGCGTGTCGACGTACCACGGCACACCGTACAACGTGCCGTCGATGACGTTCGTGCTCCAGATGCTGGCGAAGTAATCGTCTGGCTGGATCACCTTCGATTGCGCGACACGCTGCTGTAATGGCTCGATCGCGTTGAGCGCGGCCACTTCGGGAATCCAGGTATTGCCCAGCTGGCTGATATCGGGGGTCGAGCCGCCGGCAATGGCGGTGAGCAGCTTCTGATGCGCGGCCGTCAACGGCAACTGCTGCACCTTGACGTGAATCTGCGGATATTCGCGTTCGAAATCCGGGATCAGCTTGGCAATCGCTTCGCCTTCGCGACCGATGGTCCAGAACACCAACGGGTCGGAATCCTCATTGCGCGCACAGCTGGTCAGCGCCAACGCCAGGCCAACGCCCAGCGCCAGTTTCGCCATCCAGCGCGTGGGCGAGAAAAACGTCATGGCTGCGCGGCGTCCTTACTCAGCCAGCCGCCAGTGAATCCGGCGCGTTCCAGGCCCTTGCGGATGTACGGGTTCTTCTTCATCACGTTCCACACGAAATCGCTGCGCCAGTTTTCGATCATCAGCACGATAGGCCCCTGGTCGAGACCCAGTTGCACGGTATCGGCCCAACCCATCTCGGGCACCATCCGACCGGTGCGCAGCTGCACGTTCGGTACGTGGAAGCTGGGGTTGAACGCATCGACGAAGCCGTACTTGTTATAGATGTACTTGCCGTAGCGTTTCTTCATCTCTTCGAGTGCCGGCACCACGATCTCCGGTGCGAAGGCAATCGAACTACCGGCAGCGGTCGGCACGATGGTGCAGTCGTCTTGAATGTAGTCGATCCCCGCGCCGCGCGCGGTATAGCCGAAGAACTTCGGTTGCTGGGCGTTGGCCGCACCCAGCACGATATAGCCGCCGGGGCCATTGCTGGCGGTCAGGCCCCAGATGTCCTTGCCGTAACCTGTGCAGTTGCCCGGATTGGCCATGGCATAAGCGCGCTGCGAGTAGGTGGCGCGGCGGCTGTTTTCGAAATAGTCCAGGTTTTTCTCGCGGCCCCATGCATCGCGGATGCCGCGGAAGTCCACCCACACATGGCTGAACTGGTGGCCGAACAAGGGGGCGAAGCCAAGATGTTCCTGGCCGTAGAAGGTGCCCCAGGTGCGCTTGTAGCTGGCGCTCCAGGCAGCCCAGGCATCGTCGCTGACCGGGTGCGTCGGCGAGCCCAGCGCCAGGATGTACACCAGCATGCCTTCGTTGTAGCCGGTCCAGTCGTGCGGAATGAACTTACCGCCCGGCGTCCAGCCCATGCTGATCAGCGGCGCGCGCGGTTGCGCCCATGACCATTCGATGCGGCGGTACAGCTCGTCGGCGATCTCGCGGATCTCCTTCTCCTTGGGCGTGTCGCGGTCGTAGTACGACTGCGCGAACAGCACGCCGCCCATCAACAAGGTGGTATCGACGGTAGATAGCTCGACCCAGCGCGCTTCGCGCTTGCCCGTCTGCATGTTGAGGAAGTGGTAGAAGAAACCGTGAAAGCCGGTAGCGTCGTCTTCGCTATCGTTCTGCGGCGCATCGCGGAAAAATTTCAACGTCGTCAGGGTGCGTTCGATCGCCTGGTCGCGCGTGATGTAACCCCGCTCCACGCCAACGCCGTATGCGGTTAGCCCAAACCCCACCGAAGCGATGCTGGCGAAGGAATCGGTCGGGTAGTGGTCGGGTATCAATCCGTTGACCGGATTAGCGCTATCCCAGAACCAGCTGAAGGTGCGCTTCTCCAGGTCATCGATCGCAGGCGGAATGCGCTTGCTGTCGGCTTGCTGGTGGGTAGGAGCAGCCTGGGTCTTCTTTGCCTGTGCCGCCACGGGGCTGAGGCAGGTCAGGGCCGTGGCGAGGACCAGGGTAAGGCGGGTGGGTTTATTCAAGCGCATGGTGCTGCCTTTTGAAGCAAAAAAGCGGGCGGTCGTTAGATGCCATGATCCGCCCGCAGGGGAAAGCATGTTGTATCACGTAAACGTTTACGTTGGCGTCCCAAAAAAGAGCCCGCAGGCCCTTTTTTGGACGTTCCGTCGGGTCAGAACTTCAGTCCGACGGTCAGCTTGAGCTGGCGCGACACATCGACGATGTTGCCGTCGGGGTTATAGACCACTGGCGTGCGGTTGAGTACGCCGTTGGCGCCATAGTTGGTGATGTAGTCGTTGTAGTTGGCCCAGTTGAACAAGTTCAGGACATCCAGACGAACGTAGGCATCCAGGTTGTTCCACACCTTGAAGTTCTTGGTGGCCTGGATGTCCAGGTCGCGATAGCCGAATACCTTGCCACCGATCAGGAACTTGCCGGTGCCCGGCGGAACCGCGCTGAATGCCTGACACCCATCAGGCGTTGCGATCGGGGAGGTCGAGCCGAAGCAGGCCTGACCGACCGATGCGGTCGGTGTCGCCAGTGTCAGCTTGGCGGCCAGCAGGAAGCCCCACGGACCGTCGAACGTACCGGTGGACACCAGGCGATGCTTGGCGATGGGACCGCCGACAAACGGATAGTCGCCGACAGTCGGATAGTCGAACGCGTACTGGTCAGTCAAATCCTGCTGGTCGTGGTTAAACCGGCTCTTGGTGTACGTGTACGCAAACGTCGCGCCCCAATGCGATTCGGGCGTGTAGGGCTTTTCAACCGAGATCAACCCCTGGGTCGTCTTGGTCTTCAAGCCATTGTTGGCGTAGATCATGGCGCCGAAGCCCGGGATCGGGTTGCCGAACGGCTTGTTCGTGCCCTGGAAGAACGACCCATCCGGGAAGCGGTTGCCGAGCTGGAAGATCAGCCCATCAAAACTGTTGACGCGCTGGATGGTGACGTCGGTGTTCCAGTCCCCCAGCTTGTTGCGCATACCCAGGCTGATCTGGTCGGAGTACGGGGTCTTGAGGTGGTTGGTAATCATGTCCACCTCCTTGCCCGCATTGCTGCCGGCGACCAGCGCCTGGAGATTGCTCAGACCGTTCAGATAGATGGGATTCCACGGGATACATGTGGGACCAGGCGTGCACGGATGGGTGGCGTCGAAACCCTGGAAACTGATCGTGGGCTGCGACAGCACCGACTTGGTCTGTTCCAGCTGCAGGATCTCGTAGATATCACGGTCGTACGAACGGCCCACGCCGCCATGGATCACATGCACTTCGTCGCCATTGACGTCATACGAGAAACCGAAGCGTGGCTGGAAGTTCAGGCGCGGCGCATGGCGGTTGTGGCCGTTGCTGATGTAGTCGTTGACGTTGATGCCGCCCTTGGCCAGCGACTGCGCATAAGTCTGCCCCGGGGGCGCCCCGGTGTTCGGATCTTGCGAGTTGAACGCATCCACCACGGCCTGCGGGGTGACGTAGTTGAGATACGAAGGCGTCTTCTCGTAATCCCAACGAATGCCCAGGTTCAAGGTCAGGTGCTCGTCGACGGTCCAGTCGTCCTGAATATAGGCACCGAACTGGCGATCGACCGTACTGGCGGTCGGGTTCTGCCCAGGTGTCGGCGACGGGAACTGCACCTGGTAAGGCAATGCGAGGGTTCCCGCATCCGGGGTCACGTCATAGAAGAACTGCGGATTGAACTCGCCCGCGTCGCGTGCCGTCAGGCGGACCCATTTGGCCTTGAAACCCGTCTTGATGACATGGTCGCCATGCCATTCGATGTCGTTGAAGGTGAAGTCGTCCTGCAGCGCCGGACCCTTCTGGCCCTTGTTCTGCGAGGCCAGCGGCGACGCTGCACCGGTGGCAAGAATCGATTGGTTGTTGGCGCCGAGTGCGGTATAGACCGCGCCATTTCCGATGTTGGTCGCCGTCGGCGTGTAGAACGCGTTCTCGTAAGTCACCTGCAGGCGGTTGAACCAGCTGTCGGTGCTGTGATCCCAACGGATGTCGTAGCGCTTGTCGGTGTTCTTGGTGCTGTAGGACGCGGACGCCGCCGTGCCGGTACCAATGCCGCTCACTGCGGTTTCGTCGCGGTATTTGCCACTGACTTCAATGCGGTCGCGATCGGTCGGCTCCCAGTCGAGCTTGGCGAAATACAGGTTTTCCTTGAACGGCTGGCTGGCGGGGCCGAGCTGGGCCAGGGCGCTGGCCGGCAGTTGGCTGGTGTAGGCGGCGGGGCCGCCCGGAATAACGGTAATCGGCTGATCGTATTCCTTGCCCTCGTAGGTAACGAAGAAATGCGCCTTGTCCTGGATGATCGGACCACCCAGGGCGAAGCCGTACTCTTTGTTGTGCGAAGGGATCTTCTTGCCGCTGGCGTCTTCTGCCGGCGTCTCGGCTCGCACGGACTGGTTGGTGTAGTTGCCGAACACTTCACCGTGGAATTCGTTGGTACCGGACTTGGTCTCCGCCGTCACCGCCGCGCTCGACACCTGGTCGTATTCGGCCTTGTAGTTCGACGTGATGACCTTGTACTCGCCGATCGCCAACTGCGGGAACGGATTACCCTGTGTGTTGTTCTGGCCGGAAATGCCGGTCGGTAGGATGTAGTTCTTCTGACCGACGCCATCGATATAGACGTTGATCGCACCGGAGTTCTGGCCGCCCGCCTGTAGATTGGTATTGCCGTTTTTCACCGTGAACACCATGCCGGGCACGGTATCGGCGAATTCGAGGAAGTTGCGCGTGATCTGCGGAATCGTGGAGATCTGACGCTGCGACACCGACGTGCCCACTTCCGAAGTCGTCACTTCGGCCAGTGTGGTCGCGTTGACGGTGATCGTGCCCAGTTCTTTCGCATTGGCGGACGCTGCCACGGGCTGCTCGGCTGTCGCCGCCGTGGGGAAATTGAGCGTACCCACCGATGCCACCGTTACCGTCACCGTACGCTGGTTACCGGGGCCGGCATCGACTTGATACGTGCCGGGGGGCAGGCCGACCAGCGCATAACTGCCGTCTTTGTCGGTGCGCGTACGGCGCACCGAACCGGTCGCCACATTCTTGGCAACCACGTCGGTGTCCGCTGGACCCCTACCGCGCAAGGTGGCGTCGGACGTCTGTGACCAGGCGACCGAAGGCAGTAGCGCCGCGGTCGCAACCAGGCCTGCCAGGGCCAGTGAAATCTGCATCGAAAGTGCGTGTCTGCGTGCCATGGCTTACTACCCTCCCTCAAGGGTCGAAACAGTGTGCTGTCGGCGAGGTGCCGTTGTTGTCATGGTTCCGAGGGGCACGGCGGAGCCTTCGCCACGCCGTAATCCCGGAATGTTTCCTGGTAAAACCCGGTGATGCGAACCGCCAACCCCGGCGGCGTTACGATCTCGAAGACTTGTTGCTGGAACTTCGTACGACCAGATCGGCGTCGACGCGCTGCCCCGATCGCGCGGGTCGTTCGCCGTTTTCGATATGTGCAGCCAGTTCGTTCAGCGCTTCTTTTCCCAACTCGGCGATGCGCACGCGCACCGTCGTCAAAGCCGGCGTGACGTAGCGGGCCATCGGCACGTCGTCGAAACCGGCTATCGCGATGTCCTCGGGAATGCGCAGTCCCGCTTCGCGAATGGCGGCCATGCAGCCGATCGCCATCATGTCGTTGGCAGCAAATACCGCATCGGGGCGCGGCTGCATCGTCAGCAGCTGTTGCCCGGCGCGATAACCCGAGTCCTCGTTGAAATCGCCCGGCAGCACGATCGCCTGACGCCCCCGTTCGGCCATGACTTCTCGATACGCCGCTTCGCGTTCGGCCACGTCGCGGTTCTTCGGCGGACCCTGGATGAACGCGATCTGCCGGTAACCGCCGTCGAGCAGATGCTCGGTCATCAGGCGTGCGCCGCCGTGGTTGTCGACCGATAGCGCCGGATAGTCGTCGCCATCGAGCACGGTGTTCATCAGCACCGTCGGCAAGCCCACCGGCAGGTTCTGGCGCAGGAACGCCACGTCGGCGTGCGGCGACATCACCAGCAAACCGTCCACCCGGCCCTGCATGGCGCGCAACGCGGCGGCCGCTTCATCGGCATCGTCGTGCGAGCTGGACACCAGCAGGTGCAGGCCATGCGCTCGAGCCGCCAGATCGATACCGCGGATCAGCTCCGAAAAGAATTCGCCGTACAGGTCAGGCAACAGGGCGCCGACGGTATGCGTGCGGCGGGTGATCAGGCTGCGCGCGGCGCCGTGCGGCACATAACGCAGGCGGGCGGCGACCTCGCGGATACGCTCGAGCGTGTCGGCCGTGACGCCGCCATGCCCGTTGAGCGCACGCGACACCGATGCCACTGACACGTTGGCTTCGCGCGCCACGTCTTTGATGGTCACTGCCACGATGTGAGAGCCCCAGTGGATGCCGCGGGAACGACTTCGGGCGCAACGTAAACGTTTTCATGAAGCCTTGTAAAGCTTTTGCAAATCAAAGACTTTGCTGCAATGCAATATGTTTGAAGCACGAATTTGCCCCTTTTTCGAGTGATTTGCCGGGATTTGGCCATTGAGGGATGGCCTGCCCGGGAGTGTGGCGACGCAACAACTTGCCTCACAAGTTTTTCCGCGTAGGCCATGAAGAAGACGGCGATCCGGCCGATAACCCCACTAAGGCCGACGTTTTCGGGAAAACGGCGTCCGATCTAGGCCAAAGGTCGACTGTAAAAAGTCATCAGAATGTCGTTAAATTCTGATTAATCTAAGGGCAGGCAAGTCGCTGTACCCTAAACCTCCTGCAAAAAGCGAACTTAACCGCGATAACTACTTGTTATTCCTATGAACACTGTGCTCCTACTCATCGCTGCGACTTTTCTGCTGGTACTGGCTGCCAGCGCGGTGAAGCGGGTGCCTTCGGGACAGGTAGTGAGCGTGTATCGCCGCGGCAAGCCGAGCCGCCTGTTGCAGCCGGGTACCCATCTGACCCTGCCCTGGGTCGACCGTGTCGGCCACCGCATCGATCTGAGCGGGCAGGTGCTGCGTTTCGAAGAGCCGCTGGCTGACGCGCACGACGTGCGCGGCACGGTGTACTGGCAGGTGCTGGAGCCGGAGCGTGCGGATGCGGTCATCGACCAGGTCGACCAGCTGATCCGCCGCGGGGCACTCGCCGCGCTGCGCGACGAACCCGAAGCACTGCAGGCCGACCGCCGCGACTTGAACACACGACTGAAGCTGGCCATGAACAAGGCGCTGCGCGAACGCGGCATGATGGTGACACGCGTCGAGCTGGACATCGCTTAAAAGATTCGCGAAACAGAATGCGAAAGCCCGCTACGGCGGGCTTTTTTTGTGGATTCACCTTGGCTCGGCATAGCCGATGCCGAGATACTCTCGATCTTCGCTCCGAGACGATTTGCCGATGACCGACCGCGCCGTTTTGCAAACCCAGCTCGAAAAAGGCATCACTACGCTTGGCTTGGAGCTATCCGGTGCGGCGATCGATCGGTTGCTGGATTACCAGGCCCTGCTGCAACGCTGGAACGCTACATACAACCTGACGGCGGTGCGCGAAGCCCAGGAAATGGTTTCGCGTCATCTGCTCGATTCGCTCGCGATCCTGCCGTTCGTACGGGGCAGCAGTTTGGCCGACCTGGGCACCGGGCCCGGTTTGCCGGGTATCGTGCTGGCTATTGCCGCGCCGGGACGCGAGATGCTGTTGGTCGATTCCAATGGCAAGAAGGTGCGCTTCCTGCGCGAGGCGATCCGTTCGCTTAAGCTTGAAGGCGTACGTGCGGTGCAGTCGCGTGTCGAGGCCGTCGAGGGACAGTTCGACTGCGTGACCGCCCGTGCCTTTGCCAGCTTGGCAGATATGCTTGGTTGGGGCGGTCATTTGCTGGCGCCCAATGGGGTCTGGCTGGCGATGAAGGGTAAACGGCCCGATGATGAACTGCCGGGCGTACCGGCTGGTTTTACGGTTCAGGCGACACATGCTTTGAAGGTGCCCGGTGTCGATGGTGAACGACATTTGCTGGAAATTGGCCGCACGCCTTAGCTGGATACCCTTGCGGACAGGCTCTAAAGCTGAACCAATGGTACTCTAGCTCCCCTTTTCACTTGCGCACGGTATCGACCACTCCATGGCCCGCATCATCGCTGTCGCCAACCAGAAAGGCGGGGTTGGCAAGACCACCACCGCCGTCAACCTCGCTGCAGCCCTGGCGGCTGCCAAGCGCAAGGTGTTGTTGGTCGACCTCGATCCGCAGGGCAATGCCACCATGGCGTCCGGCGTGGACAAGCACGAAGCCAAGCCCAACGGCTGCGAAGTACTGCTGGACGAAGCCACGCTCGATCAGGCCATCGTCGCGACCGAAGGCAACTACGACTTGCTGCCGGGCAATGGCGACCTGACCGCGGCCGAGCTGAAACTGATGGACGCGATCGCACGCGAGAGCCGTCTGAAAGAACAGCTGGCCAAGCTGGGCGACAAGTACCACACGGTGCTGATCGATTGCCCGCCGTCGCTGCATCTGCTCACGCTCAATGCGTTGACCGCCGCCGATGCCGTGCTGATTCCGGTGCAGTGCGAGTATTTCGCACTGGAAGGTCTGTCCAGCCTGCTCGATACGATCAAGGCCGTGCGTCAGCGCTTGAATCCCAAGCTGGAAATCGAAGGCCTGCTGCGCACCATGTACGACGTGCGCAACAACCTCGGCAACGAAGTGTCCGCGCAGCTGACCCAGCATTTTGGCGACAAGGTGCTGCGTTCGATCATTCCACGCAACGTGCGCCTGGCCGAGGCGCCCAGCCATGGTCAGCCCATTCATCTGTACGACCGTAGCTCGCGCGGCGCGATTGCCTATATCGGCCTGGCCGGCGAAGTGATCCGTCGCGAACGCGGCCTGGCTGCGGGCGCGGCGAGCGAACCGGTACCGGCAGCGCAGGACGATGGCGACGATGTCGCCCTCGATAGCGCTGTCGATATTCATCAGGAGTAAGCATGGCAGCAGCGAAGAAGCGAGGATTGGGCCGCGGACTGGACGCGCTGCTCGGCACCGGTGCCGAGACCGACAACGCCAAGCCGAATGTGCTCGAGCAGGAAGGCGAGCTGCGCACGTTGCCGATCCATCATATTCAGCCGGGCAAGTACCAGCCGCGCCGTCACTGGAACGACGAAGCGCTGGACGAGCTGGCTGCGTCGATCCGGGCGCAGGGGCTGATCCAGCCGGTGGTGGTGCGCTCGATCGGGCCTAACAGCTACGAGCTGATCGCCGGCGAACGCCGCTGGCGCGCGGCCCAGCGTGCGCAGCTCAGCGAGTTGCCGGCGCTGGTCAAGGACGTGCCCGAAGTGGCCGTGCCGGCGATGGCGCTGATCGAAAACATCCAGCGCCAGGACCTGACACCGCTGGAAGAAGCCGATGCGCTCAAGCGCCTGATCGACGATTTCGACCTGACCCACCAGCAGGCGGCCGACGCGGTCGGCCGTTCGCGTGCGTCGGTATCCAACATGCTGCGCCTGACCGAGATGCCCGAGTCGATCAAGCGTCTGCTCGACGAGGGCAAGCTGGAAATGGGCCACGCCCGTTGCCTGCTGACCCTGCCCGAGCGTGATGCAGAGCGGTTGGCCCTGGAGGCGGCACGTCATGGCTGGAGCGTGCGCGAGCTCGAAGAAGCCGCACGCCGCGCGCAGACGGCGCCCAAGGGGAAGGCCAAGAACGCGCCGCCGCGCGATCCGAATATCGCCGACCTGGAGCGCCAGCTGGGCGAGCGTTTCGCCACCCGCGTCGAGCTGGCCCATGGCCGTGGCGGCAGCGGCAAGCTGGTGATCCACTATCACAGCAATGACGAGCTGGAAGGGATCCTGGGGAAAATCCGTTAAAGCGAGTAGTGAGAGACCAGGAGTGAGGAGAGAGAGTAAAGAGCAGGCTCTCACGCGTTTCCTACTCTCGATCTCTCGTTACTAGTTCCGTTCCTCGCCGGTACAGCCGGCCAACATAGAATTCGCTCTTCGTACCAAGGTCGCTCCCATGTCCCAGCTATCCGTCGTCGTGCCGGTCTTCAACGAGCGTGACAATATCCCGCCGTTGCTTGCCGAAATCGCTGCCGCCCTGCGCGGCAGGATCGAGTTCGAGATCATCTACGTCGACGACGATTCCAGCGACGACAGCGTCGCGGTGCTGGCAGCGGAAAAAGCCAAATACCCCGAGTTGCGCATCGTGCGCCACCTGACCCGTAGCGGTCAGAGCACTGCGGTGTGGAACGGGGTACATGCGGCGAAGTCGCCGTGGATCGCCACGCTCGACGGCGATGGCCAGAACGACCCGGCCGATATCCCGAAACTGCTCGCGGCACGCGATGGCGCGGCGGCGGAGATCCGGCTGTTCGCCGGCTGGCGTACGACCCGCCGCGACAGCTTCAACAAGCGCATCTCCTCGAAGATCGCCAACGCGGTGCGGTCGAGCATGCTCAAGGACAACACGCCCGACACCGGCTGTGGCCTGAAGCTGTTCGAACGCAGTGTCTTCCTGCGTCTGCCCTACTTCGATCACATGCACCGCTACCTGCCGGCCCTGGTCAAGCGCGCCGGCTTCGCCAGCCAGAGCGTGCCTGTCGGCCACCGCCCGCGTACCGCAGGCAAGTCCAAGTACGGCATGCTGGATCGTCTGTGGGTGGGCATCGCCGATCTGCGCGGCGTGGCATGGCTGATGCGGCGCGCGAAGGTGACGCGGGTCCAAGAGCTGTAAGCTCACTGGGGTTACCTGCTTTCGCACCACCTCTACCTTCGCCGCGCGTATGCTATCGGCTTGATCATGCGTCGAGCGGGTCGTCCATGAGCATTGCCGTCAAGCGTATCTACGAGCCAGCCGCCAAGGCCGATGGTTATCGTGTATTGGTCGATCGTCTATGGCCGCGCGGTCTCAAGAAAGAAGATGCCGCGCTGGACGAATGGGCCAAGGAAGTCGCGCCCTCGCCCGCCTTGCGCAAATGGTTCGGACACGAACCGGCGCGATGGGATGCGTTTCGCCATCGCTACGCCAGCGAGCTCGACGCGAAGGCCGAATTCTGGCGGCCGCTGGCGACGCACGCGATGCATCACAAGCTGACGCTGCTGTTCGGTGCGCGCGATGAGGAACACAACGGTGCTCTCGCGCTGAAGGCTTATCTCGAAGCCTGGCTCAAAGTTCACGGTCCGCGTTGACCGATAAGCCGGCGGGTTTCCAGCCGGTCATCGCCAACCGCGTGCGTTCGCGGCCCAACGCGATCAGCTCGTGCGCACGGTAGAACTCGTAGGGGGTCGATACGTTGCGTGGCAACTGAACCAGGAGATCCGGTTCGTACGCAGCCATGCGTAGCCGTGACAGGTTCGATTGCATCAGGTCCATCGACTGGGTCAGCAGTTCGAGCAAGCCTGGCTCACGCGGTTTCTCGGCGCCGTGCGGGAGCAGCCGGCCGAGAAAACCGCCCACACGACTGCGCGCGCGCTGCGATCCGGCTTCGCTGGCATCGACCGCGGTTTCCGGCGAGGCCAATTGGGGCGGCCCGTCGAGACTTACCGCGATCAGATAATCGGCCGGTTCGCGAATCAGCGGCGTGACCGGCAACGGATTGAGCAAGGCGCCATCGACCAGGCGGCGATCGCCAATGACGTAGGGGCGAAATACGGTCGGGATGGCGATCGACGCGCGAATCGCATCAAACAGCGGCCCGCGTGTCAGCCACACTTCGCGCTCGCGATCGATATCGGTAGCCACCGCGGTATAGGCCAGCGGCAGTTCCTCGATCAGCACATCGCCGACCAGTTCGCGCAGCCTCCCGATAATGCGCTCGCCCTTGATCAGGCCGCCGCCGGAAAAGGTCCAGTCGACCAGCTTGAGCACATCCATCTTCGCCAGCGTGGTGACCCAGTCGCGATAGATATCGAGCTTGCCCATCGCATACACGCCGCCGATCAGCGCGCCCATCGAGGTGCCGGCGATCGATGTGATCTCAAAACCGCATGCCTCGATTTCCTCGATGGCGCCGATGTGCGCCAGGCCTTTGGCGCCACCGGCACCCAGGGCAAGCGCGACGGTGGGTTTGCGAGGTTGGCTGATCGAGGTGTCGACGATGTCCGTGAGGCTCATATCGGGGAGAGGGCGATCAACGTGGCGGCTGACGGTAGGTGCCCAAGGCCAGGTCCAGCAGGATCTTCATTTCTTCGCGCAACGAGATCGGCGCGATGATTTCCGCGTCCGGACCGTACTTGAGCACGTCCATCAGCAATTCCTTGGAATTGGAGTAAGGCAGTTTCAATTCGTACTTGCCGTCGGACAGCCATTCGCCCTTTTGCTGCGAATGCCAGTGTTCGTCGGCGACCCAGCGCGCGGCATGCTCGGAGAACCGCACGGTTGCCCAGGCTTTTGGTTTACCGGCGAAAATGCCGTAGCTCGAGGCCAGCATTTCGTTGAGATCGTTCTCGGCCACGTCGATGGCGAGCGCGTCCTGTGCCTGCGGTTCGACGATGCGGTCGACGGCGAAGCTGCGCAGCGCCTCGCGATCGTGGTCCCACACATCCAGATACCAGTTGTCGCGGTAATGCGTCAGCCGCTGCGGCGATACCGTACGGCGGCTGTCGGCGTTGGTGGTGCGTGCGCGATACCGAAAGCGCAACTGCTTGCGTTCGAGCACGGCGCCGGCGACGGTGCGGAAGACCTGCTGGTCGAGCTTGCGCTCGCCCCAGGAAATCACCCGGATACGTTCGATCGGCAAGGCCTTGCCGCTGCCCTGGTCGGACAGCAGGTGCTCGATGCGCGCCTTGAACGGTGCCAGCGCGCCGGCTAGCACGCCGGGGCCGGAGCGACCGATCAGTTCGTTCAAAGCCAGCAGCGCGGCCAGCTCGTCCGAAGTCAGCCACAATCCGGGCAGTTCGAAGCGCTCGCCTTCGCCCTGCTCGTAGCGAAACGCGGCGTGTTCGCCGCCCGCGCTCTCGATCGGTGCGCCCAGCGCGTCGCGCAAGAAAGCTACGTCGCGATAAAGCGTGGCGCGCGAACACTCCAGCTCGTCCATCAGACGAGGCAGCGGCACCGGATAGTGCGCCGACTTGAGCAAGCGGTGCAGGGTGAGAATGCGCTCGTAACGATCCATGAAATAAAGTGTCTGTTTAGAACTTCCCCTAGCATGGGCATGCGTAGAGACACTAGCAAGTCCAGGACGTCATCCCCGCACTCGCCGTGAGACTGTGTTATTAAAATCAGTTCACAGTTCGGGTCGGGGTACTCCCGTGGAATCCAGACCGGTCCGCGAATCCAGCGGGCATTCTTCACTGTCGTTTGCCAATAGCGCGTAAAGGATCGATGGAGCACAGCGGCGAGATATCCCCAAGCGATGTGAAACTGCATCGCCAAAGCACAGGCCAACGGCATGGACTGGATGCCGGCTTGCCTCGCATGTTGCTGGAAGTACTGGCATTTACCGGCTATGGCATGTGGATGCTGCTCGGCCTGGCGCTGGCTTTGGGCATCTACAGCAGCGGGCGCGGCGAGTCGTTGGTACCGCTCTCGTTGGGCGCGGGTTTTGTCACCCTCGGTTTGCTGGTTGCCTGTCTGCGCCTGCCGGCGGTACCCGATTGGCATGGCTGGCGGATGGGTCGTGGCAGTCGTCCTACGCGCGAGGCCATGGTCGCCCTGCTCGCCTACCTGCCGATGCTGGCGGTGGCGGCTCTTGCTCGCGGCGACAACGATTTCTGGGCCACTCGTCTGGCGGGTGCGGCCCTGACGCTGGCGAGCCTGGCGGCGCTGATTTACACCGCGCACGGTTTTGGCGTCCGTCGCGCACCCGAACTGACCCAGGCCACCTCGCATCTGCCGATCAGCCGGGTGGTGTCGGCGTGTTATGCCGGTGGTTTGTGGCTATGGGTCTGCCTTGCCGCGCAGGACGATCAGATCACCATGGGCAGCACCTTGTATTGGGTGTTGAGCCTGTTGGTGCTGGCCTTGTTACTTGGTGGCGTGGAGGGCATGCGTTGGCGCGCGCTGCAGGGGCAGGGTCTTGAATCGAATGCAAAATCGCGGCGTATCCAGCCGCTGACGCCGGCGCGTTTTCTTGCGGCGGCATTGGTCTATGCCTTGCCCTGCGTGGCATTGCTTGCCACGGGCTTCGAATGCGCGCCGCTGTGGCTGGCGGTCATGGCCGCAGTCGCCTGCGGGCTCGGTAAAACGCTGGAACAGCGCCTGTATGAGTTGGCGCTCGCCAGGCGTTCTCGCGAAACCGGCCCGATCTGAACCCTGCCGGTTTTGTTCACTGCACATTCAATCGGCTCCGTTAAGGTTCATGATTACTTTTATTTAACTATGTGGATCGATCCAATGAAAAAGACCTTGATCGCCAGTTTGGTGCTCGCAGCCCTAGCGAGCACGGTTCACGCCCAAGATGCCGGTACGCCCGGTGGCACTGCTTCCAATGCGGCCAATAACGGCGGCTGGAGTGGTTCGGGCGAATTTGGTTTCGCCTCTTCGCGCGGCAATTCGCGTACGGACAACGCCAACGCCAAACTCACCCTCAACCAGGAAAACGAGCTGTGGAAGAACAATTTCTTCTTCACCGGTCTGCGTTCCAAGGGCGAGGTGCAGGTACAGGACAACGAAGGCAACACGATCAACCGCCTGAGCACCACCGCCAACCGTTACGACGCCGGCGCCTCGGTCGGCTTCAAGCTCGACCCACGCAGCTATATCGTGGGTGCGGCGCGTTACGACCATGACGATTTTGGCGCCAACCTGTGGCAGGGCACCGTTTCGATCGGCTACGGCTACGTGGCGCTGAAGAACGAAAAGATGGAGCTCTCGTTCGAAATCGGTCCCGGTTACAAGGAATATCGCCCCGCCGACCAGCAGGTCACCCTGCCCGATGGTTCGATCGAGCGCGTGCGTCAGGACAGCCAAAGCGAACCGGTGGCGCGCGGCCTGGTCAACCTGAAGTACCGCCTCACCGGCAACACGGCGTTGGAAGACACGCTGCTGATGGAAGCGGGCACCAAGAACAAGTATTACCAGAACGATATCGGGCTCTCGGTCAGCATGACCAAGAAGCTTGCGGTCAAGTTGGGCTATCAGGTTCGCTACAACAGCGACGTGCAGGTCGGTATCAAGAACACCGATACGTTGGCGACGACGAATCTGGTTTACAACTTCTGATGGTTGGGGGGCTTTGTGCGAGCGAGAGCCCCCCTCACCCCAACCCTCTCCGCCGGCGAAGCCAGGGGAGAGGGAGCAGGTTACGGAAATTCGAAACGTTGAGGATCTACTCAGTCAGACTCCCTCTCCCCTGGCTTCGCCGGCGGAGAGGGTTGGGGTGAGGGGGCGGCTCTGAATCCTCAATGCCCCGCAAGCAGCTCCCCAGCTCCTTGCAGGAATAGCGCTTCAGCCACGCGCTGCCCCAACCCTTCGGCATCGTCGCTACGCCCTTCGAGCGCGGCGTGCAGCAGGCGCCCGCTTTGCGCATCGCCGACCATGCCGCGCAGGTGCAAGCCGTGTTCGGTCACTACGCACCAGCCGCCCACCGGTACGGTACAGCTGCCGCCGAGGGCGCGATTCATCGAGCGTTCCGCGCTGACCGTCCAGCGGGTTTCCTCATCGTCGAGAGCGCGGAGCAGCTCCAGTACCGCCGGTTGATCGCTGCGGGCCTCGATGGCGATGGCCGCCTGGCCAGGGGCGGGCAGCCAGTCGGGAGAGGTCAGGCGGCTGCGAATGCGCGAGGCAAGACCGAGGCGTTCGAGTCCTGCGCAGGCAAGGATGATCGCGTCGTAGTCGCCGGCGTCGAGCTTGTTCAGACGCGTGCCGACATTGCCGCGCAGGTCGAGCAGCACCAGATCCGGTCGCACGGCGCGCAATTGGGCCTGGCGTCGCAGCGACGACGTGCCGACACGTGCGCCTTGGGGCAGCGCCGCCAGGTGGTCGTAGTCGTTGCTGACAAAGGCATCGGCGGCATCGGCGCGGGGCAGGATTGCCGGCAAGGTAAAGCCCGGTTCCAGATCGGCGGGGACATCCTTGAGCGAATGCACGGCCAGGTCGGCGCGGCCTTCGAGCATGGCCACCTCGAGCTCCTTCAGGAACAGTCCTTTGCCACCGATGGTAGCCAGGGGCTTATCGAGGATTTCGTCGCCGCGCGTCGTCAGCGGTACCAGTTCGAAATGCAGCGACGGATGCGCGGCACGCAGTTCGGCGGCTACATGCTCGGCTTGCCACAAGGCGAGCGCGCTCTTGCGGGTGGCGATGCGCAGGATGGAAGGATTCATGGTCGGGCACGACGAAGGAAAGCCGTATTGTTGCGTAAAAACGGTTGTCGAGTTGTCGGCGAATGGTCGCGGGCCGCTCAGCCCATTCGCAGCAGCTTGCGCAGTGCGGGCAGGTTGCGCCGGCTGACCTCCGGCGTCAGCTCGGTACCGCCCAGACGCGCTAGCACCCGTCCGTCGGTCAGGGTTCTCAGCCCAAGCAGGCGCTGGGTCGGTACCAGGCAGTTGCGATGCAGGCGGACCAGATGCTCGGGATAGGCTTCTTCGAGCTGGCGCAGCGATTCGTCCAGCAATAGCTGGCCGGCGCGATGCTGGACGACAACATATTTTTCTTCGGCCAGCAGGCAGATCACTTCGTCCAGCGCGATGCGCACCTGTTCGCCATGCTGGCGGCCACGCAGATAGCGGGTCGACTCGCGCGGGGCATGGTTGAGACGAAGACGGGCGCGTTCCAGCGCGTCGCGCAGGCGTTCGAGGCGCACGGGTTTGAGCAAATAGTCGATCGCGCCCAGGTCGAACGCCTGCACCGCATGGTTTTCGTACGCCGTGCAGAAGATCACCTGCGGGCGCCCGCGACTGGCCAGGCGCCTGGCCAATGCAATGCCGTCGATGCCGGGCATGTTGATGTCCAGCAAGAGCAGATCGGGCTGTGAGGTGTCGAGCTCGTTCAACGCTGCGTCGCCGTCAGCGACGCTACCGGCGATCACGATGTTGTCGCATTCGCCCAGCAATGCTGCCAGGCGCGCGCGCGCCAGCGGCTCGTCGTCGACGATGAGCACGCGCAGCGCGGTAGTGGTCGACGTCGTCATCAAGGTGTTTCCGGCAATTGCACGCGCACACAAAAGCGCCCATCACGCGGCCCCGCATCGACGCGTGCGCGCGGGCCGTACCGATAGGCGATACGTTGGCGGACATTGTCCAGGCCGTGCCCGGTGCCCGGTTCGGAAGGCGTGGCGGCGAGCGGATTTTCGATATCGATCACCAGACTCTTGTTCTCGCGGTAGCCGCGCAGCACGATCTGGCCACCTTCGCGCGACGGCTGAATGCCATGGCGTACGGCATTCTCCACTAGCGGCTGCAACAACAAGCGCGGCAAGGGGTAATCGGCGGGCAGGGCATCCAGCTCGCGCCGCACTTGCAGTCGCTCGCCCAGGCGCAACTGCTCGATAGCCAGATAGCGATCGACCAGGGCGAGCTCGTCGGCCATCGTGCCGTCGCGCGACTGGTGCTGGCCAAGTGCCGCGCGGAACAATTCAGAAAGATCTTCTACCGTGCGTTCTGCCGCATCCGGATCGACCCGCACCAGGGCGGCCACCGTATTCATGCTGTTGAACAGAAAGTGCGGACGAATGCGTGCTTGCAGGGCGTCCACCTGAGCGCGGCTGGCCGCTTCAAGACGCGCCTGCCACTGCGCCAGCACGTAGAAGTAACGCAGCACGGCCGCACCCAACAGTGCAGCGATCAGGACGCTGTCGCGCACGAAGGCAAGATTGCTGGTTTGCAGCGCCTCCATCCGTAAGGACGTTGTCACCCAGTGAGCCAGCGCGCTGGCCGGCGCGACGATCAGCAGAATCCACAGCCATGCGCCGACATACGACAGTGTTCCACGCAGTCGCTGCAACCAGGGCCGTAACTTGCATAGCGTGAGACCGAGCACCAGCATCAACCACTCGATAAACAGTACACACAGAGAGTAGCCGCTCCAACTCATGCCGCTGGCGGCGAGCCAGACCACGGTGGCAGTCAACGCGCCGATCACCAGCAAGGCGAAGATCACCGGAAGACTGCAGAAATCCGGCAGCGGTGCGTTATCGGTGAGGGGGCGGCTGGTGTCGCGCATGGGCGACAGTATGCCCAAGAGCATCGAAACTCGTCTGTGTAGCGGGTCCGCCTCAGGCGAAGCGCTTACCAAGCCAGTCGCGCAGATCGGCGATTTCTTCCGCACAGACGGAATGCGGCATCGGATAGGTGTGCCATTCCACCTTGTAGCCCAGCGATTGCAACAGATCGCGGGAGGCGACGCCGCGGCTCAGGGCGACGATCGGGTCGCCCGTGCCGTGGCCCCAGAAAATCGGTATCGATGCGTTGGTCTGGCTACGTTCCGCCGGAAAATGCTCCTGCATCGGCAGATAGGTGGACAGCGCAATGATGCCGGCCAGCGGTTTGGCATGGCGCAGGCCGGCGGCCAGCGCGATGGCGCCGCCCTGGGAAAAGCCGGCCAGCACGATGCGCTCATCCGGGACACCGCGGGCATTTTCCTGGGCGATCAGTGCTTCGACCGCTTCGATCGACGCGCGCATGCCGGACTCGTCCTGACGCAGCAGCAGATCGATGCCGACGATGTCGTACCAGGCGCGCATCGGCATGCCGCCGTTGATCGTGACCGGCCGCACCGGCGCGTGCGGAAAGACGAAGCGCAGCGCAGGCCAGTTGGGCGCGATCAGCTCGGGCACGATCGGTGCGAAGTCGTTGCCGTCGGCGCCCAGGCCATGCAGCCAGATAATGCTGTAAACCGGCTGGGCGGCGGTTTCGCGTTCGACGGTCGGCAAGGTCATGCGGGTCTGGCTCATTGGCTGGCGGGGAGGCGCGCCGATCGCGGCGGGCTCACATGCGAAACGCATGATCGCGCGATTGGCTGACGTGCCCGATAAAGACGCGCCGGATAAATGCGGCTAACCGCCGAGCGTAGCGGCAACGGCGCCACAGGGAAACCAACCCTTGGCGCTTGCGGCAGCGGCGGCCATGGTTATGCTGTCCGGTTTCGAACAGGGAGCTTCCCATGCGCCGAATGTTTGTCGCCGGCCTGGCCGCCTTGGCCGCGCTGCCGTCTGCCTTTGCCCAGTCCGCTGCAGGCGGCCCGCTGGACCTGGAAACCATCATGGCCAATCCGGACTGGATCGGCGCCGCGGTCGAGCAGCCGTACTGGAGTGCGGACGGCCATGCCGTGTACTACGCGCTCAAGCGCGACGACAGCAAGGTGCGCGACCTGTATCGCGTCGACGTGGCCAGCGGACAGTCGAGCAAGCTCGATGCCGCGGCACAGGCGCAGGCCGATGGCCCGTCGGTGTTCGACCGCGAGCATCGTTACGCGGCATTCGTGCGTCATGGCGACATTTTCCTGGTCGAGCTTTCCAGCGGCCGGCGCCTGCAGGTCACCCGGACGCCGGAAATCGAATCGGCACCGCGCTTTTCCAGCGACGGTCGTGCGCTGCAATTTCGCCAGGCCAATACGTGGTTCAGCTATGACATCGCCGCCCGGGTGGTCGCGCCGGCCGCGCAGCTGAAGTTTGCCGACGACCCGAAAGACAAGGACAAGAAAACCAACGACCTGACCGATGACCAACTGCGTCTGTTCAAGGCATTGCGCCAGAACAAGGCTGACAAGGACGGCCTGCGCGACAATGACGACGCGCTGGCAGCGGTCGACCCGACTCGTGCGCCCGAGCCGATCTATCTGGGCGACAAGGCCGACCTGCTCGATGCCGAGCTATCACCGGATGGTCGTTGGATGCTCCTGGTCACCCAGCCCAAGGACGCCAGCGAGGGCAAGAAGCCGCAAGTCACCCATTACGTCACCGACTCGGGTTACGCCACGCAACAGGAAACGCGCGTCTACGTGGGTCGCAACGATCCCACGCCGCAGTCGCTGTTGTTGGTCGATCTGAACCAGCGTAAGAGCTATCCGCTGGCTACCGGCGACCTGCCCGGCATCAAGGACGATCCGCTCAAGGCGCTGCGCGCCAAGGCCATCGCGGAGCTGGAGAAGAACGGCAAGAAAGACCAGGCCAAAGCGCTCAAGGCACCGGACGAGCGTGCCATTCGCATCGTTGCCGACGCGGACGACGGCGGTGGCGGCGGCATCGTGTGGAGCGACGACGGTCACAACCTCGCCATCCAGCTGCGCGCGATCGACAACAAGGATCGCTGGATCGCCAGCGTCGACTTCGCCAAGCATGCGCTGGTCAATCAGCACCGTCTGCACGACGATGCCTGGATCAACTGGAACTTCAACGATTTCGGTTGGCTCAAGGACAACCGCACGCTGTGGTACATGAGCGAAGAAACCGGCTATTCGCAGCTCTATACCAAGACGCTTGACGGCAAGGCGCGTGCGCTTACCCAGGGCAAGTTCGAAGTCAGCCATCCGCAGCTATCGGACGATGGCCAGTGGTTCTACGTGCGCTCCAACAAGGTCGCTCCGTACAGCTACGACGTCTATCGCGTGCCTAGCAATGGCGGCGAGCTGTCGCGTCTGACTCAATACCAGGGTATGGACGATTTCCTGCTGTCGCCGGATAGCAAGCAATTGGCCGTACTGCATTCGTCGCCTTATGTGCTGGCGCAGCTTGCCGTGCAGGATGCCGCCGGCGGTACGCCGCGCGAATTGACCAGCACCATGAAGCCGGCGTTTAGCGCGCACGCATGGATCGCACCGCAGATCGTCGAAGTGGCGTCCTCGCACGGCGCCGGATCGATCTGGGCCAAGTACTACGGCCCGGCCGATCCGGCCGCGGCCGCCGGCCGGCCCGCGGTGATCTTCGTGCATGGCGCGGGTTACCTGCAGAACGTCACCTTGTCGTGGTCGAACTACTTCCGCGAGCAGATGTTCCACAACCTGCTGGTGCAGCAAGGTTATGTCGTGCTCGACATGGACTACCGCGCCTCCGAGGGCTACGGCCGCGCGTGGCGTACCGCGATCTATCGTCAGATGGGTCATCCGGAGCTGGAAGACCTGCTCGACGGCAAGGCGTGGCTGGTCAAGCAGCACGGTATCGACGGCAAGCGCATCGGCATCTATGGCGGCAGCTACGGCGGCTTTATGACCGAGATGGCCTTGCTGCGTGCACCGGGCGAATTCGCCGCGGGCGCGGCCCTGCGTCCGGTCAGCGACTGGCGCCTGTACAACCACGAGTACACCGGAGACATACTCAACGACCCGCAGCTCGATCCGGAGAGCTATCGCATCAGCTCGCCGATCGAGTTCGCCGACAAGCTGCAGGATCCGCTCCTGATCCAGCACGGCATCATTGACGACAACGTGCTGGCGGAAGATTCGATCCGCCTGTATCAGCGTTTCATCGAGCTGCACAAGAAGAACTTCTGGATTTCGCTGTATCCGATGGAGCGGCACGGGTTCGTGCATCCTGATTCGTGGCATGACGAATATCGGCGAATCGATGAGTTGTTCGAGACGTATGTGAAGCCTGCGAAGTAGAGGGAAAGAGCCCCCTCACCCCAACCCTCTCCCCCGGCAGAGCCAGGGGCGAGGGAGCAAAAGCTCATGACGTTGAAAACTTACCTCAGTCGGCCCCCTCTCCCCTGGCTTTGCCGGGGGAGAGGGTTGGGGTGAGGGGGAGCCGTATCGCAGCGAATGCATCCAGGATTCATCCGCTCCAGCACCGTTTTGTCACGATGACAGCCGACTTCGTCGCATGCTCCGGCGGGACATCGGTTGATCGGCCAAGCTGCCGGCACCTTCCCGATCCGGTGACATCAGATGAAACACGTACGGAAGATCCTGTTCGGTGCCTGCGTGGCGTATGCGGGCACGGCAACCGCGATGGCCGACGATCAACTGCAGCACGTGCTCGAACAGCGCTTTTCGGGCGATCGCACGGGTGTGTGCGTGGAAGCGGCGATGATCGACCACGATCATGTCGCACGCGGCGCGGTCTGTGCCGATCCCTCGCAACATGACCGCATCGGCGCACGCAGCGCCTTTGAAATCGGTTCGGTCAGCAAGACCATGACCGCGGCCTTGCTGGCCGGGCTGATCCTGCAGCACAAGGCATCGCTCGACGATCCGTTGTCCGCGTGGTTGCCGGCAGGCAGCAAGGTGCCCGATTTCGACGGCCAGCCGATCCTCTTGCGGCATGTGGTGACGCATACCTCGGGCTTGCCGGGCCTGCCCTCGCGCATGCATCCGGCCGACCCGGCCAATCCCTATGCCGATCTGGACGACGCGACGCTGCTCGCCTCGCTGGGCGACGTAAAGCTGCAGCAGGCGCCGGGCGCGCAGTTCGCTTACTCCAACTACGCGATGATGTTGCTCTCCTCCGCGCTGGCCCGGCGTACCGGTACCGACCTGGAGAGCCTGCTGCGGGAACGCCTGTTCGGCCCACTCGGCATGAAGCATGCCTACATCGCCAAAGCGCCCGAGGGCGTCGTTCCAGCGACGGGGCACTACCCGAACGGCACGGTCGCGCCCGCATGGGCGTTCTCGACCAACCTGGCGGGTGTCGGCGGTGTGCGTGCGACCCTGGACGACATGATCCGCTACGTGCAGGGCGAGCTTGGCCAGGGCAAGATCGATGCTGCCACGCTGGCGGCGTTGCGACTGACGCAGCAGCCGGTAAAGACGGCCTCGGGCCGACCGATGGCCATGAACTGGATGCTACCCAAGCTTGGCCAGGCCACCATGGTGATGCATGAAGGTGGTACGGGCGGATTCTCCTCGCTGGTGGCCTTCGACCCGGCCAGCCAACGCGGCGTGGTGCTGTTGGCCGACACGTCGCTTACCAACACGGGCGGCCTGGGCGACGTGGCCCTCCCGCTGCTCGATCCGACCGTGCCATTGCGTCATCCACGCCGCAGCGTCACCGCGCCGCCTGCATTGCTCGACGCGTTGACCGGCGACTATCGCTTGCAAAACGGCATGATCATGACGCTGCGGCACAAAGGCGATGCGCTGACGGTGCAGGTGCCGGGCCAGCCGGAATTCACCATGGGCTACGACAGCGTTGGCGATTTCTATCCGCTGAAGCTCGATGCCCTGCTGCATCCAGACGGCCATGACCGCTTTCTCTGGAAGCAAGGCGGTGGCGCGATGTCCGCCGAGCGTGTGGTAGCGCCAGCCACGAAGACACCGTGATATCTGTGCCGCGCAGGCCGCCGCACTCGTCGGCCGAGCGACGCGGTAGGCTTCATGACATGCCGATCCGTCCATCGCTCGACCAGCCTTTGCCCCCTGCCATGCTCGCAAGCGGCAATGGCTGGTGGGTCCGTTATCGCCACTATCCGGTCTTCAGCCGCCGCTGGTGGCTGGGCCGTTGCGTGCGCTTCGGCGCGGTCAGCGCGGTATGGGCATTGATGAGCGCGCTGGGCGTATGGTTCGTTTCGCGCAATATGCAAGCCGGTCTGCAAGGCGCGCTCCCGCTCTTTGTGGCGTGCATCACCATCACCTGTCTTGGGCCGACCCTCGCCACCATCGTCCGTCATCAAGCGTGGCCGGATGTTTGGGAACGCGTTGCGCTGGTTCTGGCCATCCTTGTCGGCGTCGCCGCCAGCCTTGCCGTCAATCGATGGGCGTCGTGGTCCATCATGGAAGCCTTCCGGTCCGCGCATATGGCGCCGCCTGCCCGTCCTTCTGCGGCCGGTGCCGGATCGGCCGCATTGGTCGGGGTATTTACACTGATCAATGCGGCTATCTACGGCATGCTGGGAGGAGGCATGGCGTTGTATGCCTATCTGGAAGAACAACGGCGCTGGGAAAACTCGGCGCGCGACAGCGAACTTAAAGCAGCGCACGAGCAACGCCAGCAGGCCGAATGGCAGCTCGGACTGTTGCAGGCGCAGGTCGAGCCGCATTTCCTGTTCAACACCTTCGCCTCGATGCGCGCGCTGATCCGCAGTGAACCCGATCGCGCCGAACACGCCATCGACACCTTGGTGGATTACCTGCGCGCCACCATTCCGCGCCTGCGTGAACAGGACGGCAGCATCGCCAGCAGCCTGGGCGAGCAACTGGATCTGTGCGCGGACTATCTCGAATTGATGCACGTGCGTAGCGGTGGACGGCTCGGTTACCAAGTGAACGTCGATACTGCGTTGCGCAGCCGTCGCTTTCCGCCACTGTTGCTATTGACGCTGGTGGAGAACGCGATCAAGCACGGTATCGAAGGCCGCCCGGGGCCGGGTACGGTGAGTCTGGACGCGCAACGCACAGAGCATGGCCTGCGTGTCAGCGTTGCCGATGATGGGCTCGGCTTGCGCCTTGGTCCCGGTCAGGGCGTGGGCCTGCATAATCTGCGCAGGCAACTGATGGCCCGTTATGCGGGCCATGCGACGTTCGAGTTGCGCAACCGCGAAGGCGGCGGTGCGGTGGCGATTCTCGATGTCCCGGATGAGGGCGAGGCATGACCTCCACAGTACGCGGCATGGTGGCCGAGGACGAGGCACCGCAGCGCCAGGCGTTGTGTGCGCAACTCAAGGCGCACTGGCCGACGCTGGACCTGCTGGCCATCTGCGAGGACGGCGATGCCGCCAGGGTCGCCGTTGCGCAATATCGTCCGCAGGTGGCTTTTCTCGATATCCGCATGCCTGGCACCAGCGGGCTGGATGTCGCGCTCGATGTCGTCGCGCACGGTGGCCTGGCGGTTTTCATTACCGCCTACGAGGACTACGCGATCCGTGCCTTCGAGGCCGGCGCCATCGACTATCTGCTCAAGCCGATCCAGGATGCGCGGCTGCAACAGACGATACGACGCGTGCAGGAGCGCCTGAGCCGGCCCACAGACGGGTTTGCCGCCCAGCTCGAAGCGGTCGTGCGTCGCCTGCAGCCTGCCAGGCCTGCGCCGATGCGCTGGATCACCGCCAGCGTCGGCGACAGCGTGCGCATGTTCGATATCGACGAAGTGCTCTACTTTCAGGCGCAGGACAAGTACGTGCGGGTGGTGACCGCGGGCGACGAGGCAATTATCCGTACGCCGCTGAAGGAACTGCTCGACATGCTCGATGAAGACACCTTCTGGCAGATCCATCGCGGCACCATTGTGCGCGTGTCCGCGATCGCACGCTTGCGCAAGAACGAACTGGGGCGTGCGGAGCTTGTGCTCAAGCAGCGCGCGGAGGTGCTGGCCGTCGGCGCCAGTTACCTGCATCGTTTTCGGGGGATGTAGTGCGCTAGCGCGGCGTGCCTACTACCGCGCCTTGACGCTCAGATACTCGCCATGCTCGCCGTATCGCTTGCCTTTCGGATCGACGTTCGCACAAAGATGGCCGTCGCAAATCGTCACATCGGCATGGTTGTACACGCTTACCAGATCTGCCGACATCTGGTTCTGCTTGATCACGTCGGCATAATGCATCGCCAGCCACGCCCCGCCGCCCAGTAGCAAGAGCAGGGACATTGCCGATACGCCGATCACTTTCCAGATCAGCATGCGATGCAGTTGCTCCATGCGCTTGAGCTGTTGCGCCAATGCGCTCACTTCCGCGCCGACTTCGCTGCCGGCGGTGCGCAGGCGTTGCTGATAATCCTGTACCGGGCGCTCCAGGCCATCCCGCACCTGGCCCATGACCTGGCTCGGCAGGCTTTGCAACGAACCGTCTGCCGACTGCTTGATGATCGCCGGCAACTGCTGGCCGAGACTGTGCAGATGCCGTTCGATGTTTTCGCAACGGCGTTCGAACTGCTCCATCAATACCGCGGCATGGCCGATCAGCACTTCCAACTCTTGTTGCTGCATGGTCCCTCGCTCCCCCTTGGGTCAGCCCATCCGTTGCGGGCCGCGGGTGGGGTTGTCCTGCTGCGGTGGCTGCTGCGCTTGCTGTTGTGCGGCGGCATGCTCCTGCTGATTCACGGTCGCTTTCGCGTTGGCCAACAGCTGCTGTGCGGGTTGCGTCTGGGCCAGTGCCTGCGTGTCGTTGCGTAGCGCTGCCCAGTCGCCGTTCTGGGCCGCGCTCGCCATGCGCTGAAGGCGTTCGGCGAATTCGTTATGGCCGCCGGGCTGGGCTTGCGCGTGTCCCTGACTGCCCCGCGCATCGGCATGCGGCCCGGACTGCGTCCGTGCGTCTTGCAGATGCTTGTACGTGGCATTCAATTCATCCTTGACGTTGCCTTCGGCGGCGAAGTGATGGCCCAGAAAGCCGCGACCGGTCCAGTTGCCGTCGTTGCCGCGCGTATAGGTGTAGCCGTCCGATCCCTTCAACATGTTTTGTGCCGGAGCCACCGCCTCGGGTTCTCCGCCCAACTTCGACCAGCCAAATTGCTGGTAAGCCTGGTGATAGCGGTTGGCAATCGCCGGCATGGATTGTTCGCTGTTCTTGGCGATCGTCGCTTCGGCCTGGCGATCCAGCTCCGCTGCACGCTGCGGAGTCGCCCTCTCCGTGTGCGACACGAGCATGCCGTGTTCGATGTAGTGATCGGCCACATCGCGCGACCAGGTATGCGTCGCCGGATCGCGCACCCAGTTGCGGGTAGCGATGCTGTGTGTATCGGTATTCGCGGCTTTGAGGCTGTAGGGGTCCTGCGGTGTTGGCGCGCCGGCCAAAGCCAGTTCCACAGCGACACCGCTCGCCTTGTAGTTGAGCTGGTTGGACAACGTGGCATCGGCGGTATGCGTTGTCATCTTCATTCCCATCGACATGCCGTCGTAGCTGGGCGCGGTTGGATCGACCTGCATTTCGTAGCGCTGCCAGCCCGCGGCCGGCTTGTCGGGATCCAGATGCCAGCGATTGCCGTCGCTGTCTTTTTGCGTGTAGACGCGATAGCGGTCGACGGCATCGGCCAGCTTGTTGCCGCCGATAGCGCCGATGATTCCGCCTGCGGCGCCGGTAAGCAGTGCGCCTGGTCCCGTTTCGATGCCGGCCGCCGCGCCCAGCTCCGTGCCGAGCGCAGCGCCGCCGAGCATCGACAGGTTGCGCGCGCCGAAGTGGATGACCTGGGATTGCGCGCCCAGGCTGTTTTTCTGGCCGAGCAATTCGGTGGTGCGATTGGCGGTCTGCGTGGCATCGACAGCCACCGCGACAGCACCCGCGGCACCGACAACTTTGCCCACCTTCGGGCTGATGCCTTCGGGTGTAACAACTTTCTTCGGCGCCAGGCCCTCGCCGGTCACCACCGTTTCGGGTGTGCCTACCTTGGGTGCGGTTTCATGCGGCCGGGGATTTGCGTTTGCCGGCTTGCCCGCCGGAACGCCCGTGGCGACGGCAACATGTGGCGCGGTGTATCCCGTATTCACGCGCACCAGACCGTAGCCTTCCAACTCGGCGGCCGTGGCGAAGCCCTTCGAGTCGACACCGAGGCGGTGCACGAATTCCTTGGACAAGGTCACGCCCTTGCCCGATGGCGCATTGAAAACGGGTTCCGCCGTCGCGCGAACAAAAGGCTCCTGCACCTTGGCCAGTACCGCTTCGGTGCCGCCGTTGGCCTGGAGATGCCGCAAGTTCGCCACGGACTCGCCGCCCAGCGACCGTACATTGGGGTTGTTCAGTACGGTGGGGACTTCGACTTGACCGAATACCCGCTTGGGACTCGCGGCAGAAGCGACCACATCGATATCGCCACGCAGAGATTGGGCGAACTCCTCGGATGCGCGGCCCCAGACGCAGTTTTTCAGCGAGGTGGGGTTGTTCAGCGGAACATCCGCATTGCCATAGAGAAAGTCATTGGCGAATTTTCCCGCTTCCGCCGGGGCAACGCCTTCGGAGACAGCGATCGACCTGACGCGGTTCTTGATGCTCGCGTCGACGTTCGGGTCGCTCAGGAATTTGGCCCGAGGGGTATTGTCGATAATGTTGAGATGCGCGTTCTCGGAGAGCTCCAGAACGATGTCGTGCGACGTGGTCGCGCCGACTTTTCCGCTATACAGTGCGCCACCTTCGCCGTTCGCGGTGGCAGGGAATTCGCGGGCGATTCGCTGGATATCTTCCAGCGATTTCGCCTTGCTGATCTCTTCAAGCTGCTTCGAATAATCATCCATGGCGCACCTCTTTTAAGTAGACGCGTGAAGGCGATCAGCCTTTGAGAATCCAACCATCGCGGAAATGGATGGTTCCAAGAAAATGCGAGCCTTCCACTTCGTACAGCGGGCTCGGACGATTTTCGTTTTCCAGGGTGTAGATCTTTTCGACCAGCTTGACGGTGGCGGCCATGACCATCTCGATAGCGCGCTCGTCAAACAGCGCCCTTCCCTCGAGATTCCCCACGTTTTCCCTGGACTCGTAGCCGAAGGACGTCACTTCGAGATTGAAATCATGCTTGTTTTCGGCATAGACCTGCGTGATCTCGCCATACCACGGGGTTTCGGCAATCTCGACCGCAAAGGTTTCATGGCCGAGTTCATCCCATCCACGGATGCCGCCCGAAAATTGTGCTCGTGTCGGTCCAACATCCATCCAGTCAAATCTATTCATTGAATTTCCCTTCAAATGAAACGATCGGGTCGTACATGGGGCATCTCGACGCGGGAGTATGCCTTAGCGACGACGACTTTTACGTCGCCTGCGCCGCAAAGTAACGCCCCGGCGGCAAGCCATAGCTACGGCGGAACATGGCCACGAAGGCGCTGACGCTGGCGTAGCCCAGGGCATCGGCGACATTGGCCACCGGTTCGCCCTCGGCCAGCCGTTCCAGTGCGCGCGACAGACGCGCCTGCTGTCGCCACTGCGCAAAACTGCAGCCGGTTTCGCTGCGAAACAATCGGCTGATCGTGCGCGGCGAGACGCCGGCCCAGGTGGCCCATTCTTCAAGGCTGCGCGAGTCGTGCGGGCGTTCGAGCACGGCGTGCGCGATGCGGTTCAAGCGGCGGTCGGTAGGAATGCTCAGATGCAGGGGTTCGATCGGCGCGCGGCGCATTTCGTCCATGAGCACGGCAAGCACGCGCTCCTGTTCGGGCTTGAGCGTGTCTTCCAGGGTCCAGCCGCTCGCGCGGTAGACCAGGGCGCGCAAGAGTTCGTTGGCGCTCAGTACGCAGGTTTCCTTCGGCATGCCATGAGCGGCATGCGGGGCGACGAACACGCCCCAGCCGCGCATCGCACCGGAGATGCGGATCGTGTGCATTTCGCCCGGTGGCATCCAGCCGACGCGTTGCGGCGGCAGGGTCCAGGAGCCGCTGCGCGTGCGCACGCTGAGCAGGCCGCTTTCGACGTAGAAGAACTGGCCGCGCAGATGGCTGTGCCAATCCTGCTCCTGCGCATGCATGGGGTCGTGCTTGTCGACCACGTAGGCAATGAGGCCCGGGCCGTCGGCGCATTCGATACGGTGGAAGATCTCTTCGTGAGTGAAGGCGAGCGTCATGGCTGGATCGCGATAGTTTGTGGCTTGTTAACGATATCAGGCCACGGCGATTCGCGCTTAAACTTGCGCTGTCGCCTCGCGTCCGTCCCCACAGCGACCCGTTCGCCAGCCGTTGTCACGGCCCAGCCCATTCGGGCGTCTTTAGTAAATAAGACCACCGGACGCTTCAAGAACATAAGAAAGGAGATCGGCATGTTGATTTCCGACTCACCCTGCGTGCCCACGGATGCCGCCGAAGCGCTGATCCGCTTTGTCGCCCATGCCCAGCTGATGCTCGATCCGGCCACGCCGGAAGCACTGCGCCGCAGCATAGAGCCGCAACTATTGGCTGTGCTCCCGACCCTGCGGGCGCTCGGTTTCTTCGACCTGGTCGAGATCAGGGATCCGGCGATGCGTGCCCTCATCGCCGACGAAATGGCTTTGCGGCGCGGTTTGCCGCGGGCGAAGGAGTTAGCTGAAGTCTGAACAATAGCTACGGCAAAGAGTGCCTAAAATATATTTGCCTTGACAAATATTATTTCGGCAATATTATGCCTGGCATGGAAAAGAAGAACGCCCAAAGCCTTGCCGCCTCCAACGAGAAGGTCTCCAACGAAAACCTGGGCGTCCTGCTCGGGCTGGTTCGTGGAGAGCTCGTCCGCGATATCGAAGCGGAGATGGCCGAGCTGGGGATGGACCTTCGTTTCAACCAGTTCCTGATCATCAAGCGTCTCGCGCTTATCGGTCCGATGTCGGCGACCGAGCTGGCGCGGGCCGTGGAGCTGGATGGCGGCGCGATGACCCGCCAACTGGACCAGCTCGAAAAGAAGGGATATCTGCGTCGTTGCCCGCACGAACAGGACCGCAGGGCATTGCGCATCGAGTTGACGGAGGCCGGGACGGCCGTCTGGAACCAATTGTCCGACTGCAACGATCGCGTGCTGGCTGCGGCCCAGCGGTCGTTGAACGAGGTCGAGAAGAACCAGCTTCACGAATACCTGGCGCGCGTACTGCGTGCGCTCCGCGACAAGACCTGAAATCGACTATTCCGGGATATTCCCATGCGTCTGCACTTACTTGCGGCTGCAACCGCTATCTCTTTGGCCCTCGCCGGCTGCGCGAGCAGCGGCGGCCTGCATCCGGATGGCAGCCTGACCGATCCGGCCACCCTCAAGGCCGATCGCAGCCTGACCCGGCTCGAACTGTCGCCGGCGCAATGGCCGCAACAGGATTGGTGGACCGGCCTGGGCGATGCCCAGCTCAGTGCACTGATCGAAGAGGCCCTGAAGGACAATCCGAATCTGGCCATGGCCGATGCGCGCCTGCGCGAAGCCCAGGCCGAAGCCGGCATCGCCGACGCTGCACGTGGCCCGACGGTCAATGCCGGCGCGTCGGTTGCGGGCGCACGCCTGCCGACCACGATCGAACCGTTCGGCAACGGCCACTTCGCCGCCGCCAAGTACGCCTACGGCAGCTTCAAGTGGGATGCCGACCTGTGGGGCGGCAAGAAGGCAGCGTGGGAAGCGGCCGTCGGTAGCGCTCGTGCCGCCGAGATCGAAACGCGCGCGGTGCGCATCGAGCTTTCGACCAATGTCGCACGCGCCTATGTACAGCTGTCGTACGCCTATGCGCAGCAGGATGTCGCCAAGGCCGAACTCGATCGTGCCAATCATTCGTATCAGTTGACCTCGCAACGCGTCAGCGCCGGCATCGACAACCAGATGCAGTTGAAGCAGATCGAATCGGAAGTGGCGAGCGCGCAACAGCAGATCGCGGTAACCGATCGCGCGATCGACTCGGCGCGTTCGGCGCTGTCGGTACTGCTCGGCAAGGGTCCGGACCGCGGCCTGGACATCGTGCGTCCGCAAACCTTGCAGCCGAGTGCACTGGCCGTGCCGGACAATCTGTCGATCGACCTGGTCGGCCATCGCGCCGATCTGGTCGCCGCACGCTGGCGTGTCGAGGCAGCCGATCAGGGCATCAAGGAAGCCAAGACGCGCTTCCTGCCGGACCTGAGCATCAGCGCAATGGCCGGCATTGTTGGCCTCGGCGGCGGCAACATCTTCCAGATGCCGGCGCGTTTCTACGAAGGCGGCCCGGCGATCAGCCTGCCGATCTTCGACGGCGGCCGCCTGCGCAACAACCTCGCCGGCAAGGACGCGCAGTACGACGAGGCGGTCGCGCAGTACAACCAGACCCTGGTCAGCGCGGTGAACGACGTGGCCGACGATCTATCCGGCCTGAAGTCGCTGGGTGACCAGATCACCGCACAACAGCGCGCGCTCGATGCCGCCAACGATGCATGGAAGCTGGCCGACCAGCGCTACAAGGCCGGTATCGGCAGTTATCTGGAGGCACTGAGCGTGCGCCAGGAGCTACTGGTGGCCGATCAGCGCATGGCCTCGCTGCGTGCGCAGCAGGTCGATCTGTCGGTGCAACTCATTCAGGCGCTCGGCGGCGGGTTCCGTCCGCAGGCCGACGACGCCAATCTCGTTTCCCGTTCTAATCCTTCTCGTTCCTGAGGCTGATTGTCATGTCTAGCCAGAATCCTGTCGCAGCCGAAGCTTCGGCTGTCCCCCCGCAGAAGAGCCGTCGCGGTTTTCTGCTTCGCCTGCTGGCGGTCGTGCTCGTTGTGCTCGCGATCGCCTGGGGCCTTTGGTATTACTTCGATGGCCGCTGGTACGAAGGTACCGACGACGCCTATGTCAACGGCAACGTCGTGCAGATCACGCCGCAGGTGCCGGGCACGGTGGTGACGATCGGCGCCGATGACGGCGACCTGGTTCATGCCGGCGACGTGCTGGTCAAGCTCGATGCGGCCAACACCGAAGTGGCGCTGGCCGAAGCGAAGGCCAACCTCGCCAGCACGGTGCGCAAGGTGCGCGGCCTGTATAGCAACGTGTCGGGTGCGCAGGCCGATGTGGCCGTGCGCAAGGTGGCGGTCGACAAGGCACGCGCCGACTACAACCGTCGCCGCGACCTGGCCAAGTCCGGTGCGATCTCCAGCGAAGAACTGTCGCACGCGCTGGACGCCCTGACCTCCGCACAGAGTGCGTTGACCACCGCCGAGCAGCAGTTGCAGACCAACCGGGTGCTGGTCGACGACACCGTCGTCGCATCGCATCCGGATGTGCAGGCCGCTTCGGCGCGTCTGCGCCAGGCTTACCTGGATAACCTGCGCACCACGATCATTGCGCCGGTCGACGGCTACGTCGCCAAGCGCTCGGTGCAGCTGGGCCAGCGCATCGCCGTCGGCGCACCGCTGATGGCGGTGGTGCCGCTGCACCAGGTGTGGATCGATGCCAACTTCAAGGAAACCCAGCTGACCCATATGCGTATCGGCCAGCCGGTGGAAGTCACGGCCGACGTGTATGGCAGCAACGTGAAGTACAAGGCCACGGTGCAGAGCCTGGGCGTGGGCACGGGTAGCGCGTTCTCGCTGCTGCCGGCGCAGAACGCCACCGGTAACTGGATCAAGATCGTGCAGCGCGTGCCGGTGCGTATCTTCTTTACCGACGCCAAGCAGCTCGACGAGCATCCGCTGCGCATCGGTCTGTCGATGGACGTGTCGGTCGGCCTGCACGACCAGACCGGTGCGATGCTGGCGCAGAAAGCACCGACCGCACCGGCCTTCAACACCGATGTGTACGGCAAGCAGCTGGCCCAGGCCAACAGCGTGATCGACGAGATCATCCACGCCAACATGGCCAGCGCCAGCGCGCAGGCCGACGCGGCGAAGAAGTAAGAACCCTTTGCCCCTCGCCAGCCTGGCGAGGGGCCTCAAGCTTTCGCAAAGAACGCTATGAACACACCATTTCGTCCACCGAGCATCGGGCTGTCCACGATCGGCCTGTCGCTGGCAACCTTCATGCAGGTGCTGGACACGACGATCGCCAACGTGTCGCTGCCGACGATTGCCGGCAACCTGGGCGTGAGCGTCAACCAGAGTACCTGGGTGATTACCTCGTTCGCGGTGAGCATGGCGATCGCGCTGCCACTCACCGGTTTTCTCACCCGTCGCTTCGGCGAGGTGAAGCTGTTCATCTGGTCGACGCTGCTGTTCTCGCTCGCGTCTTTCCTATGCGGCATTTCGCAAAGCATGGGCATGCTGATCTTCTTTCGCGCGATCCAGGGTGCCGTGGCCGGTCCGATGTATCCGATCACGCAGAGCCTGATGATCTCGATCTACCCGCCGGCGAAGCGAAGCATGGCGCTGGCGTTGCTGGCGATGGTGACGGTGGTTGCCCCGATCGCAGGCCCGATCCTGGGCGGCTGGATCACCGACGATTACTCGTGGCCGTGGATCTTCTTCATCAACGTGCCGATCGGCATCTTCGCCAGCATGGTGGTGGCCAATCAGATGAAGGGCCGCAACGACGTGCTCTCGCGGCCGAAGATGGACTATGTCGGCCTGATCACGCTGATCGTCGGTGTGGGCGCCTTGCAGATCGTGCTCGACAAGGGCAATGACGAAGACTGGTTCAATTCCACCTTCATTGTGGTCACGGCGATCATTTCGGCCATCTCGTTGATCGTGTTCCTGATCTGGGAACTGACCGACAAGGAGCCGATTGTCGACCTGAAGCTATTGCGTCACCACAACTTCCGCATGGGCACGATCGCCCTGGTGCTGGCCTACGCGTCGTTCTTCGCGATTGGTCTGCTGGTACCACAGTGGTTGCAGCGTAACCTGGGCTACACGGCGACATGGGCAGGTTTTGCGACCGCGCCGCTGGGTATCTTGCCGGTGCTGTTGACCTTCATCGTCGGCAAGTACGCCACGCGCTTCGACCTGCGCCTGCTGACGTCCTGTGCGTTCCTCATCATGGGTACCACCTGTCTGCTGCGTTCGCAGTTCTATCTCGACATCGATTTCTACCATGTCGCGATGGTGCAGTTGCTGCAAGGCCTGGGTGTGGCGCTGTTCTTCATGCCGGTGACGACGATCCTGCTGTCGGATCTGCAGCCGCATGAGATCGCCGCAGGCGGCGGCCTGGCCACCTTCCTGCGCACCGTGGGTGCGAGTTTCGCGGCGTCGTTGACGACCTTCATGTGGGACCGTCGCGCGATCGTGCATCACTCGCAGCTGACCGAGCACATCACGCCGTACGACCAGAGCACGCAAGCGACGTTGTCGCAGTTGGGCGACAGCCAGCACACGATGGGCGTGATCGAGCAGATGATCACCCAGCAGGGTTATCAGATCTCCTTCAACGAAGTCTTCCGTGCGTTGGGCTGGATCTTCTTCGCGCTGATTATCGTGATCTGGATGGCGCGTCCGCCGTTCTCGGCGAAGGCGGGTGCGGGTGCTGGCGGGCATTGATTGGGCCGGACTTACCGCATAAAAAAACGGCCCTGGTGGGCCGTTTTTTTATGCGCGTCGCAAAGCGACGCTTACAGATTGAACGCCAGACCCACCAACGCCATGGTCTCGCCACGGTTCGGATCGTGGATGCCGCCGTTGGAAATATGACGCACTTGCAGGCTCCAATGCTTGAACTGGTAACCCACGGTGTTGACGAACTCGCCGGTGCTGCTCAGAGCCACCGTCTTGCCGCTCAAGACCGCAACCTGGGGAGCCCAGAAAAAGCCGTGGTACCAATCGTCGTCGTCACCGTACTGGAAGCGCACGCCGCCGGCCGCCAGCTTCACATCGTCGGTGGTACCGAACTTCGTGTAGCGATAGCGGGCAATGTCGCGGCCATTGATATAGCCGAGCGAAAAATCGCCGGCCCAGGTGAAATTGCTGTGGCCGAGCTGACGGTCGCCAAGGACCAGTTCGGCAAAGCCGACGTTTGTGCCGTAACTGTCCATGTAACTGCGACCGCCCTGAATTTCCAGGCGCGCGGCGGCGGCCGGAATGGCCACGCCAAGGAGAGCGAGCGCAACAGCACTGCGGACAAAAGTCGAGGAACGCATTTTAAAAATCCTTCGCTTGAAGAGCTTTTTGTGTACTTAATAGTTTATTAAAACGGGTTGACGTTAAGTGAAGCTTTCGGCGCTGAATTCAAGGACTCTGTGTTGCATTTCTCGAACGCTCTCCCGGCATTGACTTGCCAAATTACCCGGGTATTATTCGTCAATAATTTTGACCGGGTAAAACGATGGGCGTCCCTGCTACCTGCACCGCGTTCGTCGGTTCTCGACGAATTGCTTCAGGCTCCCTGGCCGAGGTCGCTCTGGCCACCAAGCGCGTCGTCGATGCGCGATCGGACGAGCCCGTACTGATTTTCGACGACGCCAGTGCACACCAGGTCGAGATCGATTTTCGCGGTAGCGCGGACGATGTGCTGGCCCGCCTCGACGAGGGCAAGGCAAGCCGCGGCCCGGGGCGCCCCAAGCTCGGTGTTACCGCACGCGAAGTCACCTTGCTACCCCGTCATTGGGACTGGTTGGCCGAGCAGCCGGGCGGTGCTTCTGCCGTATTGCGACGCCTGGTCGAAGACGCGATGCGCCATGGTGGCGCGAAGCTGCGTGCGCGGCAAGCGGGCGAAGCGGCGGATCGTTTCATGCGCACTATGGCCGGCAATTTTGCCGGGTACGAAGAGGCCTCGCGTGCGTTCTGGCGAGGTGAGATCGAGCGGTTCGATACACTCATTGCCCCATGGCCGGTCGATGTGCGCGATCATCTGCGCAAGCTGGCTGCGATCGCCTGGGATGAAAGCGCCACTTCGTAAGTTCGACGCAAGCCTTATCCATCTTTTCCTTTAGAGCGAAACTGCATTCATGTCGTCCCCTCACGCGCGCCGGCCCTTGCTGACCGAAGGTCCGATCGCCAAGACCCTGCTGCTGTTTGCCTTGCCGATTCTCGGCAGCACGGTGCTGCAATCGCTCAACGCATCGGTCAATGCGATGTGGATTGGTCACTACCTGGGCGAGTCCGCCCTGACCGCCACCAGCAATGCCACGCTGATCCTGTTCCTGCTGCTCAGTGCCGTATTTGGCGTCAGCATGGCCTGCACCATCCTGGTCGGCCAGAGCCTGGGGGCGCGCAATGTGCGCGAAGCCAAGCGCGTGGTCGGTACCAGCGCGGGGTTCTTCCTGGTCATCTCGTTGGTCATCGCCGCGTTGAGCTATGTGTTCGCACCGGGGCTGCTGCGCGCGATGGGCACGCCGGCAGACGCCTTGCCTTTTGCGGTGCCGTATCTGCGCATTATTTTTCTTGCGCTGCCGTCGATGTATTTCTACAACTTCATGATGATGACGCTGCGCGGCGCCGGTGATTCGCGCACGCCGTTCCTGTTCATGGGTTTGTCGGTGGTGCTCGACGTGGTGTTGAACCCGGTGCTGATCTTCGGCGTGGGTCCGTTTCCGAAGATGGGTATCGCCGGCTCCGCTACCGCGACGCTGATTGCGCAGACGGTGGCGCTGTTTGCCCTGCTCGGCACCTTGTACGCGCGCAAGTATTTTCTGCGCATTACCCGGGCGGAGCTGGGTTTCCTGAAACCCGATCTGACGATTCTGCGCGCCTTGATCTTCAAGGGCCTGCCGATGGGCCTGCAGATGATCGTGATTTCCTCGTCGGCGATCCTGATGATGCGCCTGGTCAACGGCTTCGGCTCGCAGACCACCGCGGCCTACGGTGCCGCCACCCAGCTATGGAACTATGCGCAGATGCCGGCCATGGCGATCGGCGCGGCAGTGTCTTCGATGGCGGCGCAGAACGTCGGTGCACGCCTGTGGGATCGTGTCAGCCGCATCGCCATCACCGGCGTGATCTACAACTTTCTGCTCGGCGGGACACTGGTCGGTATCATCTATTTGTTCAACGAGCCGGCCTTGAACCTGTTCCTGCCCGGCGACAGCGTTGCCCTGGGGCTGGCCGAGCATCTCAATGCGATTGTGGTGTGGTCGTTCCTGTTCTTCGGCGTGACCTTCGTGCTGTTTGGCGTGGTGCGTTCGACCGGCGCGGTATGGCCGCCGCTGATCATCCTGACTATCACGATGTGGATGGTGCGTCCGCCATTTGCATTGAGCTTGATGTCGAGCATAGGAGCGGATGCGATCTGGTGGAGTTTTCCGCTCGGTTCATTGCTGTCGATGTTGCTGGCGATCGGCTACTACCGCTGGGGCGGTTGGCGCCATGCGCATATGCTGGTGGGCCCCGCCAAGCCTGGCAGCTTGCCGCCCGTGCCGACCCAACCCGCACCGGCTCAGATGACCGAATAGACTTGACGTTACAGACAGTAAAAAAAGGGCGCCGTTAGCGCCCTTTTTTGTGCGCGCATCCAGGCTCCGCACATAAGCAATCTGCGAAGATAGACGTTCGAACGACTCGTCTCACTGTTGGATTTCCTCTCCCCATGTCTGCTCCTGATGCACTCGATCCTCAAGCCGGCGCTGCCGTCTATTCCCCATTGGTACTGAAACTCTACGACGCCTGGGTACTGGGCATCTCCAACAGCTACGCCTGGCAGTGCCCTACCCGCCGTGTCCTGTTGCCGTTCTATCGCCAGCATGCCGGCCAGCGCCACCTGGATGTCGGCGTGGGCACCGGCTATTACCTTGCGAACGCCGGGTTCGACGCCGAGCGGCAGATCACCCTGCTCGATCTGAACCCGAACAGCCTGCATGCTGCGGCACGGCGCCTGGGTCGTGCGGATACCAAAGTTGTCGTACAGAACGTACTGCAACCCACGGCCGGTCTAGGCGACAACAAGTACGATTCGATCGCACTGTTCTACCTACTGCATTGCTTGCCCGGCACGATGGTCGAGAAATCACGTGTTTTCGAAAATTTGAAGGTGCACCTGCCCGACGATGGTGTGCTCTACGGTGCGACAATTCTTGGAGATACCGCTGGGCACAACGGCTTGGGTCGCAAGCTGATGGATGTCTATAACAAGAAAGGCATCTTCGGAAATCGTGGGGATACGCTCGAGGCGTTGCGCGATGGTTTGCAAAAGCACTTTGACGATGTGCGGCTCAGCCAGCACGGAAAGGTAGCGTTGTTCGCTGCGCGTGCGCCCAAGCACTAGCTGCTCTGCCGAATTCGTGGGTCGCAACTGAAGTCGCTCCTACAAGATAGCGACGTTTTTCTAGTTTGTGGGAGCGACTTCTGTCGCGACAAGCCGTGATATAACGGATGTCGCTATCGAAGCCGCTCCAGCAAAGCCTCAGGATCAGGCGTTCTGGTTGCTCAGTTTCAATGCCCGCTTGGCGGCGCGCCGTTCGCGCCGTGCCTGTTTGCGTTGTTTGCGATCGTAGTTCCACAGATAAATGGCCGGGGTGCTGAGCAGGGTCAGCAGCTGCGACACCAGCAAGCCACCGACGATCGCAATGCCCAGCGGTTGGCGCATCTCCGAACCGACACCGAAGCCGATCGCCAGCGGAAGCGCGGCGCCCATCGCTACCAACGTAGTCATGGTGATCGGTCGGAAGCGCACGAGGGCCGCCTCGCGGATCGCGTCGGGTGCGGGCAGACCACGTTCGCGTTGCGCCACCAGAGCAAAGTCCACCATCAGAATGGCGTTCTTCTTGACGATGCCGATCAGCATCAGAATGGCGATGATCGCCATGACCGATAGCTGTGTCTGCGTGACCAGCATGGCGAGGAACGCACCGGCGCCGGCCGCCGGTAGCGTGGAGAGAATCGTCAGCGGGTGACCGAGGCTTTCGTAGAGGATGCCGAGCACGATATACATCGCCACGATCGATGCGCCGAGCAGGATCCAGCCGCTGTTCTGTGCTTGCTGCAAGCGTTCGTTCTGGCCGGTGAATTCCACATGGACGCCCACCGGCAGGTTGGCCGCGATCGCCGCCTGATTCACCAGTGCGATGCCGCGATCCTGCGAGACGCCGGGCGCCAGGTTATACGTGATGGTCGAGGCTTCCAGCTGATTGTGATGGCGAATGCCCATGGGGCTGATATCGGGCGCAATTCTGGCGATGGCCGAGAACGGGATCATCTGCCCGGCCGCATTGCGCACGCGCAAGTTGAGCAGCGTATCGGGGCTGAGCGACTCGGCGTTCGACGAGGTCAGTACCACCCAGTACTGGTTGATGTCCGAATAGATGATCGATACCTGGCGCTGGCCAAACGAGTCGTACAACGCGGAATCGAGCATGCCCATGCCCACCTGCAACCGGCCGGCAGCTTCGCGATCCACCTTGATCATCTGCTGCTTGCCGACCTGGTCGAAGTTGCTGCCCACGTCGCGCATGTCCTTGAGCGTGCGCATGTAGCGCACCATCTTCAGCGTCCACGGTTGCAGATCGTCGCCATTGGTACTGATCAGCTGGAACTCGTATGAGCCGCCGCGATCGCCACTGCCACCGCCGCCGAGGAACTGCACCGGGCTCAGCGACACGCGGACGTTGGGCATCCGGTCGTATTGCTTGGACAGGCGGTCCATGACCACTTTGGCGCTGTCCTTGCGGTCGTTCGGACCTTTGCCTAGCGGTTTCAAGTCCACGAACATGGTGCCGGAATTGCCGACCGCGCTGGTGCCGTCGTTACCGCCGAGACTGGTCAGCACATCGAGCACGGCGGGGTCCTTGCGCATGATCTCGGCCACGGCCTGGGCGCGCTGCGACATCAATGCTGGCGAGATATTGGTGTCGGCACGAATATCGCCCTGCAACATGCCGATGTCTTCTTCGGGCATGAATGTGCCGCCGGCGGTCTGGACCACGGCGACGCCGAGCACGACGGTCAACACCAGCAGCAGTGCCGGCTGCCAACGCATGATGCGCCGATGGCGCATCGCCCAGTCCAGTGCTGTTTCATAGGCACGATGCAGGCCGCGATCGAAGCGCTCCAGCGCTCGCTCGATACGTCCGGGCGGCTTGGCGCGATCCTGTTCGAGCTTCAGAAAATAACCGCAGAACGCCGGGGTCAGGGTCAGCGACACCAGCGCGGAAATCACCACCGCCGCGGTCAGCGTGACCGAGAACTCGCGCAGCAGCATCACGATCATATTGTTGCCGAAGAGCATCGGCGCGAACACGGCGATCAACGACAGGGTGATCGAGATCACCGTAAAGCCGATTTCCCGTACGCCGGTCAAGGCGGCCACCAGCGGTGGCTGGCCGTTCTCCATATGGCGCACGATATTCTCGATCACCACGATGGCGTCGTCGACCACGAAGCCGATACACAACACCAGCGCCACCAGCGACAAGGTATTGAGCGTGTAGCCCAGAATCCACATCACGACGAAGGCGCCGGCCAGCGACAACGGTACGCTGATCATGGCGATCATCGTCGGGCGCATCTGGCGCAGGAACACGAACATCACCAGCGCCACCATGCCGATCGAAATCATCAGCGCGGTCTGCACCTCGTGCAGCGCCGACTTGGTCGTCTGGGTCAGATCGAAGATCGGGGTGACCACGACATCGGCCGGCATCCATTGCTTGAACCCTGGCAGCTTGGCGCGGATTTCCTCCACCGTAGCCACGGCATTGGCTTCGGGGCGCTTACTGATCTGCATGGCCACCGTACGGCCGTCGTTGAACCATGCGGCTTGGTAAATATCCTGCTGGCCGCTGCTGATCCGCGCGACATCCGACAGGCGTACCGGTATGTTCTTTTTGGTCGCAATAACGATCTGCGCGAAATCTTCGGGCGAACGGATCGAGTCGTTGGCTACCAGCGTGGTCTGCGTGCACCCGTCGGTCAGCGTGCCTTGCGGCGACGTGACGTTGGCGGCGCTCAACGCGTTGGCTACGTCGTTGGCCGTCAGGCCCTTGTTGGCCAGCGCGTTGACGTCCAGCTCGACACGCACTGCATGCGGCGTGCCGCCGAATACCTGGACCTGCGCCACACCATTGATCTGCGCCACCGCGGGCTTGAGCAGTGTGTCGGTCAGGTCATAAAGCTTGTCCGGCGGCAAGGACGTCGAGCGCAGCGCCACCAGCAGGATCGGAATCTGCGAGGTATCGAATTTGAAGTACTGCGGCGGACTGGGCATGCCCGAGGGCAGGTCGGCGGCAGCGGCGTTGATCGCCGCCTGCACGTCACGCGCGGCCTTGTCGGCACTGCGACCCATGGTAAAGCGTACCTGGACGGTGGCCGAACCTTCCGAGGCGTTGCCGTACATATCCTCGATGCCGGGGATGCGTCCAAGATGACGCTCGAGCGGTGCAAGCACGGTCGAGGCCATGGTTTGCGCGCTTGCGCCCGGCATCTGCGCCACCACGAACACGCCAGGAAATTCCAGCGTGGGCAATGCGGCCACACCCAGCAGGCGGTAGGCCCAGATGCCGGCCAGCAGCAGGCCGATCGCCAGCAGCGAAGTACCAACCGGTCGGCGTATCAGTGGCGCAAAGATATTCAAACGGATCCCCCGCGATGTGTAGATGAAGTGCGTTCCAGCACTTCTCGGTGCACGTGGCGTCGCAACGCCCCACGCTTTGAACGGCCCGAAGATGATCGGTTCAATCGTGAATAGAGAAATGTGCCTTAAGTCCGGCCGTGCCGAAAGGCAGGGGCGGGCTGTTGGGGTACGTTCCCGCGAGCACCCGGCCCCCTCACCCCAACCCTCTCCCCCGGCAAAGCCAGGGGAGAGGGAGCAAAAAGCACATAACTTTGAATCTTGCCTCAGTCAGCCCCCTCTCCCCTGGCTTTGCCGGGGGAGAGGGTTGGGGTGAGAGGGGCTTTAAGCCCTCAGGACAACAACCTCAAGAATGCGCGGCGCCCAGTCCCCCGGTCTTCAGCCGCCGCCGCGCTTCCCGCCGCTGCCTGCGCGCCGCCTTGCGCAGCTTCCGATCGTGATTCCACAGATAAATCGCCGGCGTACTCAACAACGTCAGCAATTGCGACACCAGCAGGCCGCCGACAATCGCTATGCCCAGCGGCTGGCGCATCTCAGACCCCACGCCGAAACCGATCGCCAGGGGCAGAGCGGCGCCCATGGCCACCAGTGTTGTCATGGTGATTGGGCGAAAACGCACCAGCGCCGCCTCGCGGATCGCATCGGGTGCGGACAGCCCGCGTTCGCGTTGCGCCACCAGCGCAAAGTCCACCATCAGGATCGCGTTCTTCTTCACCACGCCGATCAACATCAGCAAGGCGATGATCGCCATCAGCGACAACGGTGTACCGGTGACCAGCATGGCCAAAAAGGCGCCGGCGCCGGCGGCGGGCAGGGTGGAAATGATCGTCAGCGGATGCCCGAGGCTCTCATAAAGAATGCCCAGCACGATGTACATGGCCAGGATGGCGCCGATCAGCAGCACCCAACCGTTCGAACGCGTCTCTTGCAGGTTCTGGGCATCGCCGGTGTAGCCGATCTGTATACCCGCCGGAAGTTGTGCGTTAGCCACCACGCTTTCGATCAGCCGCATGACCTTGTCCTGGGCGAGACCAGGCGCGGTGTTGTAGTAAACCTGTGCCGCTTCCAACTGGTTCGTATGGATCACGAACGAGGGCGTGATATTCGGCTCGATATGCGCCACCGCCGAGAGCGGGAACATCTGCCCGGCCGCGTTGCGCACATAGGTATTGAGCAGGGTGTCGGGGCTTAGCGAACGCTCCGCTGCCGACGTCAGCACCACCCAGTACTGGTTGATGTCCGAGTAGATGATCGATACCTGGTTCTGGCCGAACGCGTTGTACAGCGCCGAATCGACCATGCCCATGCCCAGCTGCAGGCGTCCGGCGGCGGCGCGGTCGACCTTGAGCATCTGCTGTTTGTCGATGCTGTCGTAGTCCGTCGTGACATCACGGAACTCCTTCATCGTGCGCAGCTGCTTGGCTACCTTCAGCACCCACGGTTGCAGGTCGACGTTATTGCTGCTGATCAGCTGGAAACTCTGGCTGCCGCGATTGCTGTCGCCGCCATTGTTGAAAAAACCGATCGAATTGAGCGATACGCGCAGTTCCGGCAGGGCGTCGTATTGCTTGGAAAGGCGTGTCATTACCTCCTTGATCGACTCGCGCCGCTGCCCCGGCTTGCTGCCGCGTGGCTTGAGGTCGATGAACATCGTGGCTTCGTTGCCCACCGCGCCGCCGGCATTGTCGCTACCGAGAAAGGTGGTGACGTCCTGCACCGCCGGATCGGCCTGCATGATGGCGGCGGCACGCTGCGCGCGTTCGGCCATCAGCGTGGGCGAAATATTCGCGTCGGCGCGGATATCGCCCTGGATCATGCCGATGTCTTCCTCGGGCATGAAATTGAAGCCGTAGAGCGTGACGATGCCAAACCCCATGCCCAGCGTCAGCACCAGCAGGATCGCCGGCTGCCAGCGCATCAGGCGGCGGTGGCGCATGGCCCAGTCCAACGCACGCGCGTAGACGTCATGCATGCCGCGGTCGAAACGTTCGAAGGCGTGGTCGAGCCGGCCATGCGGCACATCCGCAGCTTCGTGCTTGAGCAAGCGGCCGCATAGTGCCGGTGTCAGGGTCAATGACACAATCGCGGAAATCACCACCGCCGCGGTCAGCGTGACCGAGAACTCGCGCATCAATTGGGTCAGCTGGTTATTGCCGAACAGCAGTGGCGCGAAGATCGCGATCAGCGACAGGGTGATCGAAATCACCGTAAAGCCGATCTCGCGGACGCCGTTCAAGGCGGCCGTCAAAGGTGGCTGGCCGTTTTCCAGGTGGCGCACGATGTTCTCGATCACCACAATGGCATCGTCGACCACGAAACCGATGCACAGCACCAGGGCGATAAGCGAAAGCGTGTTGAGTGTGTAGCCCAATGCCCACATCACCGTGAAGGCGCCGGCCAGCGACAGCGGCACGCTGATCATTGCGATCAGGGTGGGGCGCATGCGGCGCAGGAACACCAGCATCACCAGCGCCACCATCACCACGCTGATCAGCAGCGCCACCTGCACTTCGTGCAGTGCGGACTTGGTGGTCTGGGTGAGATCGAAGATCGGCGTGATGACCAGATCGGCCGGTAGCCAGGAGCGAAACTCCGGCAGCTTGGCGCGGATCGCGTCGGCGGTGGCCACGGCGTTGGCTTCCGGGCGTTTGGTAATGCGTACGCTGACCGAGCGATGGCCATTGAACCAGGCGGCCTGGTATTCGTCCTGCTGGCCGCTGGTGACCTTGGCCACGTCCGACAGGCGTACCGGCCGGCCGTTGCGGGTGGCAACCAGGATATTGGCGAAATCGGCCGGTTCCTTCAGCGCATCGTTCGCGGACAAGGTGAGCTGGGTGCGTCCGTCGGTCAGCGTGCCCTGCGGCGAGATGACATTGGCGGCCATCAAGGCATTGCGCACATCGAGCGACGTCAGGCTCATCGATGCCAACGCGTTGTTGTCCAGCTCGACACGCACGGCCTTGGGCCGGCCACCGATCACGCGTACCTGGGCCACGCCGGGAATCTGCGCAATGGCAGGCGTGATCAGGCTGTCGGTCATGTCATAGAGCTTGTCCGGCGGCATGCTGTTGGAGGTCAGCGACAGCAACAGCACTGGGATGTTGGCCGTGTCGAACTTGAAGTAGCGCGGGGGAATCGTGAGGCTCGAGGGCAGATCCGGCGCGGCGGCGTTGATCGCCGCCTGTACATCGCGGGCGAGCACATCGGTGGATCGACCGTAGTTGAAAATCAGCCGGACCGAGGTGGAGCCATCGTTGCTCTCCGAATGCATCTCCTTGATCCCGGGGATGCGGCCCAGGTGGCGCTCCAGCGGGGCGGCCACGGTCGAGGCCATGGTCTGCGCATTGGCGCCGGGTACCTCGGCGTAAACCGACATGCCCGGGAACTCCATCGAGGGCAATGCCGCGACACCCAGCAGGAGATACGCCCAGATGCCAGCGAGCGTCAGCCCGAGGGCAAGCAGGGACGTGCCGACCGGGCGGCGGATAAAGGGTGCAAAGAGATTCATGGGCGCGACTGTATGGCCGCGCGTGATCGAACGAATGTGCTGCTAGTAGGGGGCCGGCACGCCGTTCGCCCTGTCATCTGGCCGCTCAGGCTCTCCCTGCGACACACAGGCATTTTTCGCGGCTGTGTGATCGACGAGGCAGTTTCTGATGAAAGCATTCGGCATTAAATTACGTTAAGGCGGTCATTTCAGCAGGTACTTGCTGTTGTGTGGATCACGCATAAATATTTGAAACAAAACAAATTATGAGAAATGGCGCGGCACAATTGTCGCTTAAAAGTGCGAAATTCATAAAATTTATGTTGACGCCTGCAAGTTCTTGCCCCTATGTTCGGCAAGCAAATCGCGAAAGCTTGCGAACGGGTGTTGGCATGGGGATGTCTCTTCACAGCGATGTGGGCCGCTCGCATACGGGAACAACTCGAAGTCCAGCGATGAGCTCTTGGGCATGTCTGTGCCCGCATCTGAACCGTTTTTGGGGAGAGCACTTGAATGAGTAAGAACCGAATCTTCGGGCGGACGTCTCTGTGGCGTCAGACCGCTTTAGCGGCCGCCCTGACGATGAGCCTGTCCGGCGTCGTCTATGCGCAGTCCAATGCTTCTGGCGTGATCTTCGGCCATGCCGATTCCGCTCCGGGCGGCACGGTGCATCTGGAAAACATCGATACCGGTCTGGTCCGCGATATTTCTGTCGACCAGAGTGGCCGTTACCGCGCCTCGTCGCTGCCGATCGGCCGCTACAAGGTCAGCCTGATCAAGGACGGCGCGACGATCGAGTCGCGTAACGACGTACAGGTCCAGGTCGGTACCGGTACCGATGTGAGCTTCGCCGCCGCCGGCGCGGCTGGCGCGCAGAACCTCGAAGGCATCCAGGTCGTCGCCAACGCTTTGCCGGCCATCGACGTGTCGTCGGTCGACTCGCGTACCGTGCTGACATCCGAAGTACTGCAGAAGGTGCCGGTGGCTCGCAACGTCACGGCCGCCGCATTGCTGGCGCCGGGCACGGTGCTGGGCGACTCGCGTTACGGCAACGTGGCCTCGTTCGGCGGTGCGTCCGCTGCGGAAAACCAGTACTACGTCAACGGTTTCTCGGTCACCAACGCATTGACCAACGTCGGCCTGGCGCAGCTGCCGTTCGACGCGATCGATCAGCAGCAGGTGTACACCGGTGGTTACGGCGCCGAATACGGCCGTTCGACCGGTGGTGTGGTGAACATCATCACCAAGCGCGGTACGAACGAGTGGAAGGCCGGCGTCATGGCGCTGTGGATTCCCAAGTTCCTGCGCTCCGATCCGCGCAACATCATCCAGCCTTCCGACAATTCGCTGTTCCAGTATCGCAATCAGAACAAGTCGTGGACCACCGAGTACGGCGCCTATATCAGCGGTCCGCTGATCAAGGACAAGCTGTTCATGTATTTGACCGGTGACTTCACCAAGCAGGAAGGCAAGACGGTCGGTACGGCGACTGCGCAGCAGGTTTCCTACTACAGCGTGAAATCGCCGCGCTGGTTGGGCAAGATCGACTGGAACATCACCGACAGCCACATCCTGGAACTGACGGGCTTCTCGGATAAGACCGATGAGACCGACCAGATTTATGCCTACAGCTACAGCCCGCTCGGTCAGGGTGTGAAGCGCGGTTCGGTCGACCTGAAGAACTACTCGGTCGGCACCAATACGAACTACCAGCCCGGTGGTGACTTCTACATCGGCAAGTACACCGGCTATCTCACCGACAATCTGACCATCAATGCGTTGTACGGTCGCAGCAAGTCCGAGCATCAACAGTTGCCGACCTCGGCTGGCGGCGGCGCTTGCCCGATCGTCAGCGGTCAGTACAACAACGGCAGTGGCACTCTGGTGCGTCCGCCGGCGTGCTATCTGATCGGCAACCTGCTGGCACCGGGTGCGGAAGACAAGACCCATGGCTGGCGCTTCGACGTCGAATACCGCCTGGGTAGCCATGACCTGCGCGCCGGTCTGGATAACCAGACGCTCGAATCGTATTCGGGTACCTCCTACGAGTCGAACGAGCGCTACATCTACACGCTGGCTCCGGCGAGCGGGCAGATTGCCGGTCGTCCGGACATCCAGTTCCCTGCAGGCACGCTGAACTACGTCGACTATCGCGTATTCAAGGCCGCCGCCAACGTCAAGGTGGAACAGGAAGCGCAGTTCGTCGAAGACCACTGGCAGGTCACCGATCGCTGGCTGGCGTACATCGGTCTGCGTAACGAGCAGTTCAACAACTTCAACGGTGGTGGCGATTCCTACGCCAAGCAGCGCCATCAGCTGGCTCCGCGCCTGGGTGTGACCTGGGACGTGTTCGGCGACTCCTCGCTGAAGGTCTACGCCAACGCCGGTCGCTATCACCTGGCCGTGCCGTCCAACGTTGCTATTCGCGGTGCTTCGGCGTCGACCTATAGCAGCCAGTACGGCACCTTCACGGGCGTTGACGCGGAAGGTCGTCCGGTCAATTTCGTCCCGTACGGCCAGGTGCGTTACCTCAACGCTGCCGACGGCACCACGCCTGACCCGCGTACGGTGGCGGCCAAGGGCCTGGGCGCGTACTACCAGGATGAATACATCCTCGGTTTCGACAAGCAGCTGGCGACCAACTGGACCTTCGGTGCGAAAGCGATCTATCGCAACCTGAAGAACATCATCGATGACATGTGCGATTCGCGTCCGTTCCTGGCCTATGCAAAGGCGAACGGTATCAACATGGACAACGCGGTTCTGAACGGCTGCTACCTGTTCAATCCGGGCAAGGGTAACGACTTCCTGGTAGACGTTACCGGCAAGGGTGATTTCCGCGAGTTCAAGTTGTCCAAGAAGGACCTTGGCTTCCCCGATCTGAAGCGCAAGTACCTCGCTTTGGACATGTACCTGGAGCACCAGTTCTCCGACAAGTGGTACGGCAAGGTCGAGTACGTGCTTTCGCATAGCTTCGGTAACTCCGAAGGTCTGCTGAAGTCCGATATCGGCCAGGCCGATCCGTCGGTGACGCAGGACTGGGATGCGCCGGAACTGATGTTCGGCGCCAACGGTCCGCTGCCGAACGACCGTCGTCACCAGTTGAAGGCCTATGGCTGGTACCAGGCGAGTGCGGAATGGCTGGTTGGCGCGAACGTCGCTGTTTTCTCGGGACGTCCGCGTAACTGCATCGGTGTCGCCCCGGGCGATCCGATCAACTACGGCGAGGCTTACTTCTATTGCGATGGCAAGATCGCAACGCGTGGTTCGCGCGGCCGCACACCTTGGTCCTATCAGCTGGACCTGAGCGCCCAGTACAAGCCGCATTGGGCAGGTGACAACCTGACGTTGGAAGCCAATGTCTTCAACGTGCTCAACAGCCAGCGCGAGCTGAGCCGCCAGGATCTGGGCGAAACCGACGTCGGTGTGCCCGATCCGGTCTACAACCGTCCGATCAGCTTCCAGGCGCCGCGTTACGTGCAGCTGCAGGCACGTTACGACTTCTCGCTGTAATCAGTACAAAGCGCGCCGGAAGGATTTCCGGCGCGCCTCCCCAAGTTTCGCCGCCGGCCCTCCGGCGGTTTTTTTTGGGCGGGGCTCAGTCTGAGTTTGTAGGATCGACTTCAGGCAATCTCGAATGACCTCAGTTCTCATCGTCGCCCCGGCGAACGCCGGGGCCCAGCGTCTTCAGCACGTTGTGGCACAAGGCGCTGGATCCCGGCGTTCGCCGGGACGACGGATAGGAGAGGTTTTTAGAGGTTCCCCGAAGTCGCTCCTACAAAAACGCGTCGCTTCAGTCGGTCTGCAACTCGGCAACAAAGTCATAGATATCGCCCCGGTACCACGACGTGGTGAACTCCACTACGCGGCCATCGTCGAGAAAGCCGCGCCGCTCGATATTGAGGCCGGCGCTGCCGGTGGCGACATGCAGCAGGCGCGCTTGTTGCGCACCGAGCGATACCGCACGCAGGCGCTGCAGGGCGCGACGCGGGCGGCTGCCGGATTTCTCCAGCGCTTCGTACAGCGAGTCGTGCACGATCATCGGATCGGGCAGCACGCTGGCCGGCACGACGCTGCGTTCGATCGCCAGCGGCTCGTCCACCGCGTAGCGCACGCGGTGCAGGCGCACCACCAGCACGCCGGGTGACAGATTCAACGCCATCGATTCTTCCGGCGTGACTTCGCCGATGCTGCGTTCGAAGAACTCCGAGCGCGGATGCAAGCCGCGTGCGCGCAGGTCTTCGGTAAAACTGGTCAGCCGTGACATCGGCTTGACGATGCGCTCGGCGACAAAGGTGCCGGCACCGTGCCGCTGGGTCAGCAGGCCTTCTTCGACCAGGCCGGCGATCGCCTTGCGCACGGTGACGCGCGACAGGTTCAGTACGCGCGACAGATCGCGCTCACTGGGTAAGGCCTGTCCCGGTTCGATATCGCGGTGCTCGACGATGTTGCGAATGGCCCGGCGCAGGCGCAGATAGGCCAGCGGCTGGTTGGTTGCCGGGTCGTCGCAAAGACGGCGGTATTCGGTAGCCAGGGCGGTTTCCATGTTGCACACGATACCAATGACCATACCACTAGGGCAACTGGCGCGCTTTCACGCCGTTGACGGCGGATACCAGCTCCGGCTTGGCCAGCCGAGCGGCCTGGGCCGGCGATTTATCGCGTGAAAACGCCTAGCGCCATCTGGTATTTCACTGGTACGATCAGCCGCGTCCGGCCGTGGCACCCGGCTACGGCCAAGCATCGCATCGAGGATTTCGAAGTGACGGCTTCCCCTCCGGTCGACCCATTCGACCTGGTGATTTTCGGCGGCACGGGCGACCTGGCCCTGCGCAAGCTCATTCCCGCCATGTTCCACCGCTTCCTGGACGGCCAGATCCCGTCCGAGAGCCGCATCATCGGCATCGCCCGCGAGGCGACCGACGACGCCGGTTACCGCGACACGCTGCAAAAAGCCTTGATCGAAGGCGGCGGCGACAAGCAGAAGATCGACACCTTTCTCAAGCAGGTCCACTACCGCTCGCTCGACGCGAAGAAGGACGAGGGCTGGGACGATTTCGCGCAACTGATCGCCGAACAGGCCGATCACATCCGCGTGTTCTACCTGTCCACCTCGCCCGAACTGTTCACCCATATCTGCAACCGCCTGGGTGCACACGAGCTCAACAAGGGCAAGTCGCGCGTGGTGCTGGAAAAGCCGATCGGTCACGACCTCGCCAGCGCCAACGAGATCAACGAAGACGTCGCGCGCGTGTTCGACGAATCGCAGACCTTCCGCATCGATCATTACCTCGGCAAGGAAACGGTGCAGAACCTGCTCGCATTGCGTTTCGGCAATGCGCTGTTCGAGCCGCTGTGGAACGCTGAGCATATCGATCACGTGCAGATCACCGTGTCCGAGACACTGGGCGTGGGCCGTCGTGGTTCGTACTACGACCACTCCGGCGCGCTGCGCGACATGGTGCAGAACCATATCCTGCAATTGCTTTGCATGGTCGCGATGGAGCCGCCCGGCTCGCTGGCGCCCAATGCCTTGCGCGACGAGAAGCTGAAAGTGCTCAACGCGCTCAAGCACATCGACAGCAGCAACGCAGCGCAGCTCACCGTGCGCGGCCAGTACCGCGCAGGCGCCTCCGAAGGCAAGAGCGTGCCCGGCTATGTCGAAGAGCTCGGCGAGGGCAAGAAGTCCAATACCGAGACCTTTGTCGCCATCAAGGCCGAAATCGCCAACTGGCGCTGGGCCGGCGTGCCGTTCTATCTGCGCACCGGCAAGCGCTTGCCGGCACGTCTGTCGGAAATCGTGGTGGCGTTCAAGCATGTGCCGCATTCGATCTTCGACGCATCCGCCGGCACGCTGGCGCAGAACCGGCTGGTATTGCGTCTGCAGCCCGACGAAGGCGTGAAGCTGTGGCTGACCATCAAGCATCCGGGTCCAGGCGGCCTGCGTCTGCGTCATGTGCCGCTGGACATGAGCTTTGCCGAAGCGTTTGGCGTACAGCAGCCCGATGCCTATGAGCGCTTGCTGCTCGATGTGGTGCGCGGTAACCCGACCTTGTTCATGCGCAGCGACGAAGTGGTCGCGGCATGGCGTTGGGCCGATCCGATCCTCGCGGCCTGGGCGGCCAGTGGCGAAGCGCCGCGAGCCTACCAGGCCGGCACATGGGGACCGAGCGCTGCCGTGGCGCTGATCGAGCGCGATGGCCGCACCTGGAACGAAGACAGCGAAGACGAAGAATAAGGTCGAGGCACGTGCCGGTGGAGTTTCCCTCGGCTTCACCGGCACGTTGCATCGGCCTGCCTACACTGGATGGCACCAACCGTAGAACGTGGTGCCGTCTCTCGCTTTTCCGTAGCTAAACGTTTGAACAGCCGCGTCATGCCCGATACGTTGAACATCACCGACCATAGCTTTACCGACTGCCACGCGTTGGCGAAGGCCTTTTCCGAGCGCGTCGCCGAACAGCTACGCGAAGCCATCGCTACGCGCGGTCAGGCGCTGTTGGCCGTGTCGGGCGGCAGCACGCCCAAGCATTTCTTCGAGCAACTGTCGCGACAGAAGCTGGACTGGGCCAAGGTATCGATTGCCCTGGTGGACGAGCGCTGGGTGCCCGAGTCGAGCGAGCGCTCGAACGCGCGCCTGGTGAAGTCGATGTTGCTGCAACACGAAGCGTCGGCCGCACAGTTCATCCCCTTGTACGCCAACGCGCCGACGCCGGAAGCCGGACTGCCGGCGGTGAAAGCGCGCGTGGCCTCGCTGCCGTTTCCGTTCGACGTGGTCATCCTCGGCATGGGTGGTGACGGCCATACGGCATCGTTCTTTCCCGGTGGCGATCGCTTGAGCGAAGCGCTGGATCTCAAGAGCGGCTTGCTGGTGGTACCGATGCGCGCCAAGGGTGCCGAGGAGCCACGCATCACGTTCAGCCTGCCCGCCTTGCTCGATACGCACGCGCTGTATCTGCATATCGAAGGCGACGCCAAGCGCGAGGTGTTGAACGAGGCTCGCGCTGGTACCGGCAAAGGCGCCGACTATCCGGTGCATGCCGTGCTTACCCAGCAGCGCACGCCGATCTCGGTTTACTGGTGCCCGTAAGCCGGGCCTGAACATCGACGGGCGCAGTCGCAACGGGCATCGGTCCGCAAGGCCCGCGTTTCCTACACCTTATTGAATGAATTGGATCGTCAGCATGAGCAGTCTGCATCCCGTAATCGCCGAAGTGACCGAGCGTCTGCGCGAACGCAGCCGCGCCAGTCGCGAACGGTATCTGGCCAAGATAGCGGCGGCCGGCGGCGAAGGCGGCACGCATCGCGAACGGCTGTCCTGCGGCAATCTCGCGCACGGCTTCGCGGCCTGCGAACCGCACGACAAGGCGGCGCTGCGCGCGGGCCGCGCGCCGAATCTGGGCATCATCAATGCCTATAACGACATGCTGTCCGCGCATCAGCCGTACGAACGCTATCCGGCATTCATTCGCGAAGTCGCCCGCCAGGCCGGCGTGACCGCGCAGGTAGCCGGCGGCGTGCCGGCGATGTGCGATGGCGTGACGCAAGGCCGTCCCGGCATGGAGATGTCGCTGTTCTCGCGCGACCTCATCGCGATGGCCACGGCGGTCTCGCTGTCGCACGACATGTTCGATGGCACGGTGTACCTGGGTATCTGCGACAAGATCGTGCCGGGCCTGTTGATCGGTGCGTTGAGCTTTGGCCATCTGCCGGGCATCTTCATTCCCTCCGGTCCGATGCCCAGCGGCATTACCAACGAGCAGAAGTCCAAGGTGCGCCAGGCGTTTGCCGAAGGCAAGGCCGGTCGTGCCGAACTGTTGGAGGCGGAAGCGGCGGCCTATCATGCGCCCGGTACCTGTACGTTCTACGGCACCGCCAACTCCAATCAGATGCTGATGGAGATCATGGGCCTGCATCTGCCCGGCTCGAGCTTCGTCGCACCCGATACACCACTGCGCGATGCGCTCACGGCCGAAGCCGTGCGCCGCGTTGCCGCGCTGAGCCAACCGGGTGAGCAGCATCTGCCGATCGGCCATATCGTCGACGAGAAAGCCGTGATCAACGGCGTGATCGGTTTGCACGCCACCGGCGGCTCGACCAATCACTTGCTGCATCTGGTTGCGATTGCGCGCGCTGCGGGTGTGGAACTGCGCTGGGACGATTTCGATGCCCTGTCCTCAGTGATTCCGTTGCTGGCGCGCGTGTATCCGAACGGTTACGCCGACGTCAATCAGTTCCACGACGCCGGCGGCATGGGCTTCCTGATCGATCAGTTGCTCGGTGCCGGCCTGATGCATGCCGATGTGCGTACGGTGTTCGGCACCGGTATGGACGGCTATACGCAGATTCCCGAGCTGGACAACACCGGCAAGTTGCACTGGAAGCCGGTGTCTAAGGAAAGCGGTAATCGCGGCGTGCTGCGTCAGGCGTCCGAACCGTTCCGTGCCGACGGCGGCCTGCGCATGCTCGAAGGCAATATCGGTCGCGCGGTAATCAAGGTGTCGTCCGTGCCGGACGATCGCCAGATCATCGAGGCGCCGGCCGTGGTGTTCGACGACCAGGACGATGTGCGTCGCGCCTTCGAGCGCGGCGAGCTCAATCGCGATTTCATCGCGGTCGTGCGCTTTCAGGGGCCGCAGGCGATCGGCATGCCCGAGCTGCACAAGCTCACGCCGACCTTGTCGGTGCTGCAGGATCGCGGCCATCGCATCGCCCTGTTGACGGATGGCCGCATGTCGGGCGCGTCCGGGCGTGTGCCTGCGGCGATTCACGTTACCCCCGAAGCGGCAGCAGGCGGCAGCATCGCCAAGATTCGCGATGGCGACATGATCCGACTCGATGCCGTGGCCGGCACGGTCGATGTGTTGATCGAACCATCCGAATTCGCCGCGCGCATGCCAGCGACCTCCGATCTTTCCAAACATCACGTCGGAATGGGTCGCGAGCTGTTCGCGCTGTTCCGGCAGGCGTCTACTACGGCCGATCTCGGCGCGGGCGTTGTCTAAACTTTGATGGAGTTAACTGTGAGCAACGCGATCGAAACCAAGCAGGCCCAGGTCGAAACCACCATGCGCCTCGCTGCGGTGATCCCGGTGGTGATCATCGACGACGCCAAGGCCGCCGTGCCGATGGCGCGCGCGCTGGTTGCCGGCGGCATTCCGGCGATCGAAGTGACGCTGCGCACACCGGCAGCACTCGACGCGATCCGTGCGATTGCCGCCGAGGTCGAGGGCGCGGTGATCGGTGTCGGCACGGTGCTGAGCGAGAAAGATCTGAAAGCCGCTGAACAGGCAGGTGCGCGTTTTGCCGTGTCGCCGGGTGTGTCGCCGCGTCTGCTCGATGCAGCCGATGATTCCGCGCTGCCGTTGCTGCCTGGCGCGGCGACTGCGTCCGAAGCGATGAGCTTGCTCGAGCGCGGCTATCGGTTCCTGAAATTCTTCCCGGCCGTGCCTGCTGGTGGCGCCAAGCTGCTCGGTGCCTGGGCCAGCCCGCTGCCGCAGATTCGTTTCTGTCCCACCGGTGGCATCAGCCTGAGCAATGCGCAGGATTTCCTGACGTTACCGAACGTGCTTTGCGTGGGCGGCTCGTGGCTGACGCCGGCGGACAAGCTCAAGAGTGGTGACTGGGCGGGAATCGAGTTGCTGGCGCGCGAGGCTGCGGCGTTGCGGAAGGTGTGAGGCGGGGCGGTCGCGATTTCAGGAATCCTCTAAAAAACCCTTCCTAGCCGTCATCCCGGCCTACGCCGGGATGACGATAATGGAGACTGAGGTTATTGGAGGTTCTCTTCAGGCGCGCCCACAACATCGCCAAACCTTCGTTACCGCCGTTTCCGCAACGGATCGAGCAGCGGCTTCAAGCCGTTGTGATCGAGCTCGAAAGCCAGCGCCAGCAGGGTTCCCAGGTCGCCGGGCGGAAATCCCTTGCGGGAGAACCACGCCAGGTACGGGCCCGGCAAGTCGCCAATCAGCCGGCCCTGGTATTTGCCATAAGGCATGGTGACAGTCACCAATCGCTGTAGATCTTCCGCTTTCATTCCCCGATTTTACAGACTTGCTCGCCACACGGTCGCCTCGGAGTAATCTCCCACCCGATCGATCACCCGTGGTGCAGTCATGAGTCAGATCGGAAAACCTCCCTGCGACAATGGCGTCATCCTGACTGGCGAAGCGGCAAAGCCGTGTGCCGCACCTTCGCGGCGCTGGACCCTGGTCGCGGCGATTCTCGGCTCCAGCCTGGCCTTTATCGACGGCACGGTGGTCAACGTTGCGCTTCCGTCCATTCAAAGAGAGATGGGCGCGACCGTGTCGGACGCCCAGTGGATCATGGAATCGTATGCGTTGTTCCTGGCATCGTTTCTGTTGGTGGGAGGCGTGCTTGGTGATCGCTTTGGCCGCAAGCGCATCTTCATGATCGGCATCGGCCTGTTCACACTGGCCTCGATCGGTTGTTCGCTGTCGAGCGCGGTTGGAATGCTGATTGCGGCAAGAGCCATCCAGGGCATAGGCGCCGCTCTCCTGGTGCCCGGCAGCCTTGCCTTGATCAGTGCGACGTTTCCGCAGTCGGAGCGTGGCGCGGCGATCGGTACGTGGTCTGCCTTCAGCGGCATCACCGCTGCGATCGGGCCGGTGATTGGTGGTTTTCTGGTCGATCACTACTCGTGGACCTGGGCTTTTCTGGTGAATGTTCCTGTTGGCGTCGTGCTGCTTTTGATCTGCATGACGAAAGTCCCCGAGAGCCGGGGTGCTGCCAGTCGAAGTAGCATCGACGTGGCGGGCGCCAGCCTGGCCACGGTTGGGTTGGCGGGTATCGTGTTTGCGCTTATCGAGGCCCCGTCTCGAGGCTGGTCGGCGACGCCGATCTGGGCGGCGACTGCAATCGGTATCGTCGCGCTGCTGCTGTTCGTTCGCGTGGAAGCGCGTGGCGCTGCACCGATGTTGCCGCTGGGGCTGTTTCGCGACCGCAACTTTACCGGTGCGAACGTACTCACTCTCCTGCTCTATGCCGCACTCGGCGGTAGCCTGTTTTTTCTTCCGCTCGACCTGATCCAGGTGCAAGGCTATAGCGCGACAGCGGCGGGAGCGGCGTTTCTGCCTTTCATTGCCATCATGTTTACCTTGTCCCGCTGGGCGGGGACGCTCGTCGATGTGTTCGGCGCCAAGCTGCCGCTGGTCACCGGCCCGGTCATAGCCGCGATCGGGTTTGCGCTGTTTACCCGGCCGACGATCGACAGCAACTACTGGACGATGTTCTTTCCTGCCATCTGCGTGCTTGGGCTGGGCATGAGCATTACGGTGGCACCCTTGACCACGACGGTGATGAACGCGTTTGGCACGGAGCTGGCCGGTACCGCTTCGGGCATCAATAACGCGGTATCGCGTGTCGCTGCGCTGTTGGCTATTGCGCTGTTCGGCGTGGTCCTGACTCAGACGTTCAACGCCAGCTTGAGCACCGGCCTTGCCTCGCTGCAGGCGCCAGCGGACTTGGTGTCTTCGGTCATGGCGCAGCAGCAGAAGCTGGCAGGGATCGTGGTGCCTGAGGGTTATCCGGCCGCCACGGTGGACGAGGTGAAGCGCGTAATAGGACTATCTTTTGTCGCCGGCTTTCGCTGGGTCATGCTGATCTGTGCCGCGCTTGCTTTGTTGAGTGCTTTCAGTGCCGGGATGTTTATCCAGGGGGAGATGCGGTGGCGTCCGATAAAGCGGGTAGATCCCGTTTCGAAGGGTCGCGACTGAAGTCGCGACCGCCCCTCCACTACCGCCTCTCCGGCGGAATATCCTCCACTTCCGCCACTAGCTGCGCATGCGCCACCAGATCCACCGGTTGGTGCGTGACCTTTCGGGTGGCCGGATACTTCCCCAGATACGGTCCATGCCAATCGTGCGCCGGCCGCACCGGTCGGGGTGTAAATCCGCCGCCGCAGTTCGGGCAGACGTTGTGCAACAGCTCGACGCAGCTATGGCAGAACGTACATTCGAACGAACAGATCATCGCGTCGGACGACTCTGGCGGCAGATCTTTGTTGCAGTGTTCGCAGGTGGGACGAAGTTCGAGCACGACGCGCCTCCGGTGGCGACGCGCGGCTCACTGACCGGCGTCGAGCCTTAGTGTATAGCGTCGCTTGAGCAATTCGTTCGCGCCCAGCCTGCGATAGAAGCGCGCTGCGTCTTCGTTCCAGTCCGGCGTCTGCCACTGCATGCTCAGGCAGCCACGGGCATGCGCGAAACCCCTGAGTCGATGCCACAGCTCACGACCGATACCATGACCACGCCAACCTGTCCGTACGAACAGGCAGTCCATGTGCAGGTAGGTGGCGCGGTCGAGCGTGGAAAAATCCAGCGTGGCGCTGGCGTATCCGACGATCGCGTCATCGACCTGGGCGAGCCATAGGTACAGTCGTGGCGGTGTCGTCACAAGCGCCGCCGGCAGCATGTCCAGCCGCGCTTGTTGCGCATGATCCAGGCGCTCGAACGCGGCGTGTTCTGCCATCAGCGGCAGCACAGCGGCGACGTCCTCTGGCGCGGCGGGCCGAATTGTGAACTCGATCATGCGCCGCGCGCCAGGCCAAAGCCCTCGTCGATCCAGCCGGTCAGCCCTCCGATCATCTCCTTCACCGGCCGGCCAAGCTGCGCCAGCTTTATCGCAGCCTTGTTGGCGCCGTTACAGTGAGGTCCGGCGCAATACACCACGAACAAGGTGTCGGCCGGGTACTCGGCCAATCGTTGCTCACTGATCGTGCGCGTCGGCACATTCAGCGCACCGGGCACATGCCCGGCGGCGTACAGGGTGGGTGTACGCACGTCGAGCAGAATGAAGTCCTTCTGCTCATGGTGGGTCGCGTAGTACACATCCGCGCAATCGGTTTCGAACGTAAGGCGAGCCTCGAAATGGGCCAGCGCCTGCTGGCTGGGTGCGGCGGAAACACGTTGAACGACGGTTGGCATGATGCAACTCCAGGTGGCGGTGCGTTGCAGTCTGGGCACTGGTGCGGCTGGCGGACATTGGCAAGAATGCCAGTCACCATGAAGAAACCGCCAAAACGTTCCCGTCCCGCCAACGGACCTGCCAACCGCCACGTCGCCGCGTTGGTGTACGACGGTCTGTGCAGCTTCGAGTACGGCATTGCCGTGGAAATGTTCGGGCTGGCCCGACCGGAGTTCGATCACTGGTATAGCTTCGGTTCTTATGCGGTCGATCGCGGCAGCATGCGCGCTGCCGGTGGCCTGCAATTGCGCGCCGAGGCCACCCTGGATGGATTGGCGCAGGCCGGCACGATCATCGTGCCGGGTTGGCGCGGCGCCGACGCGGCGCCACCGGAGCGTCTGCTCGACGCGCTCCGTGCTGCGCATGCGCGCGGCGCGCGGTTGGTGTCGTTCTGTTCCGGCGTGTTTGTGCTGGCCGCCACCGGGTTGCTCGATGGCCGCCGTGCCAGCACGCATTGGCGTTACGCCGACGCCCTGGCTGCACGTTATCCGCACGTGCGGATCGAGCCGGACGTGCTGTATGTCGATGAGGGCCAACTGCTCACGTCGGCAGGTAGCGCGGCGGCGATCGATCTCTCCCTGCATCTGATCCGGCGCGACTACGGCCCGCGCATCGCCAACCAGGTAGCGCGTCGAGCGGTGGTGCCGACGCATCGCGATGGCGGACAAGCCCAGTTCATTCCGTCGCCGCTACCCGAACAGGGCGCGGCACTGGGCAAGTTACTGGAATGGATGCGCAAGCATCTGGACCAGCCGCTCGCATTACCTGAGCTTGCCGAACGCGCGCGCATGAGCGAACGCACGCTGCTGCGTCGCTTCGAGGAAGCGACCGGGCATTCGCCCAAGCAATGGCTAACGCAAGAGCGCCTGGCGCGTGCGCGGGAGATGCTCGAGGGTAGCGATCTGGCGGTCGAACAGATTGCCGACGCCTGCGGCTTCGGCAGTGCCGATACCTTGCGGCATCACTTTCGTCGGTCACTGCAATTGAGCCCTGCCCGCTATCGCGAACGCTTCGCGCACTGAGCATCGTCGTATCCTTAGGCATCCTTTTTTGGCGCGCGATTCATGATCTACGTTTTATTGAGCGTTCTATGCAGCGTCTGGGTATCGGTGATGCTCAAGCTGGCACGGCGACGTGGGTTCGACGTCGGGCAGGCAATTGCCTGGAACTATGTCGCGACCAGCGCGCTGACGGTCTGGATCTTCCGGCCATCGCTTGACGCCTTGAAGGGCCAGCACGTCCCCTGGGTTGGCATGGTCGGGCTGGGTATCCTGTTGCCGACGATCTTCATGGCGCTGGCCGCCTCGGTGCGCAACGCCGGCATCGTACGTACCGATACCGCGCAACGCCTGTCCCTGCTTATCTCTCTGCTGGCGGCGTTCTTGCTGTTCGGCGAGCAACCGACCGCGATCAAGCTGGCAGGGCTGGCGTTGGGCTTCATCGCCCTGCTGTGCATGCTGTGGCGTGGGGAGCAATCCGCGGCGCAGGCTGGTAACGGCTGGTACTGGCCGTTGGTGGTGTTCGCGGGCTTCGGTGCGATCGATATTCTGCTGAAGCTGGTGGCGCAGGCAGGTGTACCGTTTGCGGCCTCGCTGCTGACGGCCTTTGTGCTGTCTTTTCTGGTCGCCATGGCGATCTTCCTGTGGCGCTGCTTACGCGGGCAGACGCGTCCAAGCCTGCGCGACGCGGTCGGCGGCTTGATCCTGGGCCTGGTCAACTTCGGCAACATCGTTTTCTACGTGCGTGCCCATCAGGCGCTGGCGCAACATCCTGCGCTGGTGTTTGCCAGCATGAACCTGGGCGTGGTGCTGCTCGGCGCCCTGGTCGGCAGCCTGGGGTTCGGCGAACGGCTGCGCCCGATCAATGTCCTGGGTCTTCTGCTCGCGTTCGCCGCCATCGGTGTGCTGGGGTATGCCGCACAGGCATGACTTCTGGGGTGGGAAAGCGGGCTTGCGGTGTCCGTACTCTGGACTATCCCCGCCGTCATCCAGGAACGCCCACGATGCGCAAGCTGCCTCTCGCCGCCGCTCTTACCGCTCTCATGCTGTGCTCGGCCGTCCACGCCAAAGAGCATGACGACAAGGACAAGAAGGACAAGCCTGACGACAAGGCCGAGGCCGCGCTGATCAAGCCGCAGTCCTCTGAAAGCGAGGGCTCGGTCAGCGTCGAAGGCAAACGCGTCGACTACAAGGCTGTCGCCGGCACGCTGGTATTGCATGGCAGCGGCGACAAGGAAGACGAGCCGCAGATCAGCATGTTCTATACCGCCTATTTCAAGAAAGGTGTGGAGGCGGGCAAGCGGCCGATCACCTTCATCTATAACGGCGGACCGGGTTCGGCGACGGTGTGGCTGCATATGGGTGCCTTTGGTCCCAAGCGCGTCGTCACCAGTGACGACAGCCATACGCCAGCGGCGCCCTATGGTCTGGTCAACAACGACTACAGCCTGCTCGATGCGTCGGATCTGGTGTTTATCGATGCACCGGGTGCGGGCTTCAGTCGACTCATTGCCCATGACGACGACAAGGGCAAGCGCGACGAGCAAATGAAGGATCGACGCAAGAGCACGTACAGCGTCGACGGCGACGGCCATGCCTTCGCGCAGTTCATTACCCAGTTCCTGTCCCGGTACGGTCGCTGGAACTCCCCGAAATATCTGTTTGGCGAGAGTTACGGCACCACGCGTTCGGCGGTGGTCTCCAACATTCTGGAAAACGAAGATAGCGTCGACCTCAACGGCGTGATCCTGCTTTCGCAGATCCTGAGCTTCGACAACAGCATCGACGGCCCGCAGTTCAATCCGGGCGTGGATGCGCCATACATCACCGCACTGCCGACCTTCGCCGCGACGGCGTTTTATCATCGTAAGCTGCCGCAACAGCCGGCGCAGCTCGAGCCGTTCCTGCGCGAGGTCGAACAGTTCGCGATCGGTGACTATGCCCAGGCATTGATGGCCGGCTCGCGTCTGGATGCCGGTCGCAAGCAAGCCGTTGCGGAGAAGCTGCATCAGTACACCGGCCTGCCGACCGATTATCTCTTGCGCGCCAATCTGCGCGTAACCGGCGGCATGTTCGAGCACCAGTTGCAGAACGATGGCGGCCTCACCACCGGTCGTCTCGACAGCCGTTTCTCGGGACCGTCGCTCGACCCGATGGCCAAGGATTCGGAATACGATCCGCAGTCTTCCGCGATCAGCTCGGCGTACGTCGCTGCATTCAACGACTATGTGCGCAAGCAGCTCAAGTTCGGCGAGAACATGAACTATCGTTTGTTCGCCGACGTCGACCACTGGGATTTTGCGCACAAGGCACCCGGTGTCGAAGGCGAGGCCTTGCAGCAGTCGACCAATGTGATGCCGGACCTGGCCACGGCGATGAAGACCAATCCGAACTTGAAGGTGCTGTTGAACGGCGGTTATTACGACCTGGCTACGCCGTACTTCGCCGCCGATTATGAAATGCACCATCTGCCAATCCCCGATGCGCTGCAGGCCAATATCACCTATGCGTGGTATCCGTCCGGGCATATGGTTTACGCGAATCAGGATTCGCTGAAGATGCTGCATGACAATGTGGCGAAGTTTATTGGTGAGACGGATAACGTAAAGCGGTGAGCGCTTCGTGAGCGCCCGGCCCCCTCACCCCAGCCCTCCCCCCCACAGAGCCAGAGGAGAGGGGGCACACTGAGGCAAGTTTGAATCCTGCGCGCTTTTAGCTCCCTCTCCCCTGGCTCTGCCGGGGGAGAGGGTTGGGGTGAGGGGGCTCTGGACTCTCAAGCTACTATTAGCACCAGCCCCCCAAAGACATCCCCCATGCGCCAGCTCATCGACCGCTACCTCGACGCCTACAACCGCAAGGACGTCGAGGCCATGCTCACCACCATGCACCGCGAAGTCGTCTTCGAAAACTACACCGCCAACACGCTGAGCGTGCGCACCCTGGGCATCGACGAACTGCGCCACCTCGCCGAGAGCTCCCGCCATCTGTTCTCGGCGCGACATCAGACGATCACCGAGTACCGCGAATTCGAAGGCACGGCTTACGTAAAGGTCTTCTTCGAAGGCACCTTCGGCATCGACCTGCCCAACGGCATCCGCGCCGGCCAGAGCATGGCCTTAAATGGCCGCAGCGAGTTTCGCGAGCGCGACGGCCTGTTGATCTATATCGCCGATCACAGCGAGTGACCGGCAGCCAGACTCTCGAAGGTCGCCGTCTCGTAGCCGGGACGGCGCAACAAGGCATTGCGCCATAGCTGTTGCTGACGGGACCCGCTCTCCACCAGCCATTGCGGCTTGTTCGCCACCAGCGCCGCCACCGCTACGCCATCCTCGTAAAGCACACGCGTGCCGATTACGGCGGGCAGCTTGTCGCCGCTGAGCACGGTGCCAACCAGGTTGAGCGGATCGCAACCGCTCAGGACGACCAGTTCGCCGTCGTTCTCGCGCTTGCTGGCGGCACGCAATTGCGGGATGGCTTCAGGTAGCGCGAATTGTTCGCCGACCAGTCCCTCGACGAAACGTCCGCCACGGATTTCGCCGCGGGCCTCAAGTCGGTGATACACGCGCAACAACTCCCGCCATGTCGGCAGCCACGAGGCCTCGCGTTCAAGCAGCTTCCAGAACACCACGCCATATCGACGCAGCAAGGAGCGCGCGATGTGCTCGATGGTGTCCGGATCGTGTTTTCCGGTAGCGACGGGCTGTCGTACCAACGACCAGCGGCCCGCATCTTCGATGCCGCTCAGCATATGGCGGCGCACGCGCCGGTGACGCGGCGCTTCGCGTTTGGCCGCGGGCAGCAACAACGCGCGCAGACCGGCGAAACTGTCGGCACTGACACGACCGGCGGACACCAGCTCGCCCAGTGCATCTTCCAGTTCGGTACGCAGCAGATGCGTGGAATCCATGAGCTCGTCGAAGAACAACGCACCCTGAGCGGCCAGCGCGTCGGCAACAGCTTGCGCACGCGAGGACAACAATGTCTCCTGCGACTGTGTGTTCGCGGCAATGGCGCTCCATGTGGCCAGGCTTCGACGCGGCAACAGCACGATTGGCGTGGCACGAACCGGTCCGTTGCTGCCGCCGCCCGTGCGCAGCCGATTCCAGACGACACGGCCCGCGCGGCATTGTTCGTCGAGCCATTGAATGGCGTAGTCGTCGATGCGTGTAGGCAGCAACTCGGTTTCCCATGCACCGGCCGCGGCTTCGAATCCTTCGAGCTGGTTGATGATGGCCGGCAGCCCGTCGGGGCCGTTCAGGCGTGCATCGGGCGCCACGTGCTGCCACTGGAACAGGAAGCGCATCAGCTGGCGGCGACTGACCGGTTCGATTTCGCGGCGCAATCGGCCGATGGTGTAGCGATGAATGCGCGCCAGCAGATGGCGTTCGCACCATTGCACGTCCTGGACGCCGGGACTGAAATGTCCCTGGATCACGTAGCCTTCCGATTGCAGGCGGATCAGGGCGTGATCGACATCGCTGCGTTCAACTTGCAGTGATTCGGCGAGGCTGGCGGCATCGACGGGGCCCAGGCCGACCAGGCGACCGCGTACCAGTTCGAGCAGCGCATCTTCACGCGTCCACGCTTGCGCCGCGTATTCGGCAGGCGCTTCGATGGGCGGGTCGATGCTGGCATGGCCATGTACTGCCTGCCACATCGGCAGCTTTTCAGCGGCGATCCACAGCGATGCGCGTGCCTGCTTTGGTGTCAGCGCGGTGGCGCGATGGTGTTTCGCCAACGCCTGCAGATAGTTATCCCAACCTTGGTTTTTCTGTGCCTCGGTATCGCTGACGAAACCCAGCACGCTCAAGGCTTCATGCATTTCGTCCGCACTGCGTACCTGCGGCCATGCTTCGCCGCGTACCGCAGCAATTGCCTCGGGATCGAGCTTGGCTAGATCGCCGGCATCCTCGATCTCGCCGCCGCGGCGCGATTGCACGGCAAGCGTACGACGCTCCTCCAGCGGTGCATCGTCGAGATAGGCATACGGTGCGGCGGTGAGCACTTCGCTGGCCAGCGGGCTGGGTGCCGTAAGGTCGCGAGCGACCACCCGAATCGCGCCGCCTTCGAGACCGCGAAGGATATGCAACAAGCCGTCGACATCCATTGCTTCGCGCAGGCAGTCGTACATGGTCTGGTTGACCAGCGGGTGATCGGGAATCTGTCGCTCGCCAACGATGTTTTCCAGGCAGGCGACCTGATCGGGAAACACCGTCGCCAGCAGATCCTCGCTCTTCATGCGTTGCAACTGCGGCGGCACTTTGCGGCCGCCCTGGAAGCGCGGAAGCGCCAGCGACGTGGTGGCATTCCAGCGCCAGCGCACGGGAAACAGCGGCGCGTCGAGCAACGCCTGAACCAGCACGTGCTCGGCGGTGTTGGAATGCAAATAGCGCGCGACTTCTTCGAGCGGAAAACTGTGGCTGGTCGACAACGACAGTACGATCGCATCTTCGGTCGCCGCCGCCTGCAATTCGAAATTGAACTGTCGACAGAACCGCTTGCGCAGCGCCAGGCCCCAGGCGCGATTGATGCGGCTGCCGTACGGCGTGTGGATCACCAGCTGGGTGCCACCCGATTCGTCGAAGAATCGTTCGAACACAAGCGTGTGCTGTGTCGGCAGCACGCCAAGGGCAAGCTGGGCCTTGGCCAGGTAATCGGCAAGCTGTTGGGCGGCCGCTGCGTTCATGCCCAGCGTTTCGGTCAGCCATTTCAGCGCCTGCGGGACACCGCCTTCGTCGAGCTGCGTGCCTATCTCTTCGCGTAGACGCGATACGCCGAGGGATAACTCGTCGCTACGCCCAGGGGCCTCGCCCAGCCAGAAAGGAATGCTTGGCGGCACGCCATGCGCGTCTTCTACGCGCAGGCGGTCGCGTTCGACGCGCAGGATGCGATAGCTGGTGTTGCCGAGCTGGAAGATATCGCCGGCAAGGCTCTCCACGGCAAAGTCCTCGTGCACGCTGCCGATCACCGTCGCCTGCGGTTCGAGCACCACCAGATAATCGGCGGTATCGGGAATGGCGCCGCCGGAAGTAATGGCGGTAAGGCGTGCGCCTCGCCGTGCGCGCAGCTGGCGGTGCACGGCATCACGGTGGATATATGCCGCACGCGCACCGCGCCGCGTAGTGAAACCATCGGCCAGCATGCGGATGGTTTCGTCGAACTGCGCGCGCGTCAGCTCACGATAGGGATGGGCGCGGCGCACCAGGTCGAACAGCGCGTCTTCGTTCCATTCCTGCGCGGCGACTTCGGCAACGATCTGCTGTGCCAACACATCCAGCGGAGCGGGCGGCACGAACAGCGCATCGAGTTCGCCCCGCCGTACGCAATCGAGCAGTGCCGTGCATTCGATCAGATCGTCGCGACTGGTGGGAAACAGGCGCGCCTTGGGCGTGCCATTGACCGCGTGGCCGGAACGTCCTGCGCGTTGCAAGAACGCCGCGATGGAGCGCGGTGATTGCAATTGGCAGACCAGGTCGACATCGCCGATATCGATACCCAGCTCCAGCGACGCGGTGGCCACCAGCACTTTCAGATCGCCGCGTTTCAACCGTTGTTCGGCATCGAGGCGTTGTTCCTTGGCCAGACTGCCGTGATGCGCGGCGACGAACTCTTTACCCAGACGCTCGGACAGATGCCGCGCTACGCGCTCGGCCATGCGTCGCGTATTGACGAAGATCAGCGTGGTGCGATGTTCCTCGACCAGGTTGGCGACCTGGTTGTAGATCAGTTCCCAGGCATCGTTGGACATCACCGCTTCGAGCGGCACCGGCGGCACGGCAATCGCCAGGTCGCGTTCGCGCGTGTGGCCGACGTCGACGATATGGCATTCATCGTGCGACGCGCCGGTCAGGAACCGCGCGACTTCCTCGATCGGCTTCTGCGTGGCGGACAAGCCGATGCGCAACAGCGGCCGTTGGCAGAGCGATTCGAGCCGTTCCAGTGAAAGGGCAAGATGTGAGCCGCGCTTGCTGCCGGCCAGCGCATGAATTTCGTCCACGATCACGGTGCGCGTGTCGCTCAGCATGCTGCGGCCCGATTCGGAGCCGAGCAGGATGTACAGCGACTCGGGCGTGGTCACCAGGATATGCGGCGATTGCTTGCGCATCAGTGTGCGCTCGGCCTGCGGCGTATCGCCGGTACGTACGGCCGTGCGGATGACGACATCGGGCAGACCGAGTTTCTCCAGCTCCGCGCGGATCCCTTCCAGCGGCGCCTCCAGATTGATGCGGATGTCGTTGGACAGCGCTTTCAGCGGCGAGACGTAGACCACGGTCGTGGCGTCGGCCAGCGTGCCACCGTTAGCCACGCCCTCGCGCACCAGGCCGTCGATCGCGGCCAGGAAGGCGGTCAGGGTCTTGCCCGAGCCGGTCGGCGCCGCCACCAGGGTGTCGCGACCCTGTCGGATCGCGGGCCAGGCAGCCGTCTGCGCGGCCGTAGGGGCCGGGAACACACTGCTGAACCAGCTGGCGACGGCGGGGTGAAATTCGAGTAAGGGCATGGACTTAGGTCCGCCGGAAGGAGTGGCGGGTAGTCCGATCATAAATGGGGGCGGCAACGCATAAGCAAAGCCTTCGTGAAAGGTTGCGCTGCACCGCCGCAGGAACATGTGACAATAGCGTGTCACCGCGGCGCCATCGGAGTAAGCCGCGGGTCGCCAATCCACACTTTTTTTGGGGAACTACAAGCCATGTCCGTCGCCCGCTCGCCGCGTTATGCCGTGCTCGCGCTGTCCATTGCCACCGCCTTCGCGGCATCGGCCGTTGTCGCGCAAGATGCTGCCCCCACGCAGCCGCCGACCAAAGCCACCGAACTGCAGACGATCAACGTCACTGCCGAAAAGCGCGTGGAAAATCTGCAGAAGGTGCCGATCTCGCTCACGGTGCTCACCCCCGACAAGCTCGAGGCATTTGGCGAAGCCGGCGACGGCGTGCTCCAGCTCGCTTCGCGTGCGCCGAGCGTTTATGCGGAAACCTCGTACGGCCGCATTTTCCCGCGCTTCTACATCCGCGGCCTGGGCAATAGCGACTTCGACCTCAACGGTTCGCAGCCCGTGTCGATGGTGTACGACGACATCGTGCAGGAAAACCCGATCCTCAAAGGCTTCCCGCTGTTCGATCTCGAACAGGTCGAAGTGTTGCGCGGCCCGCAGGGTTCGCTGTTCGGCCGCAACTCGCCGGCTGGCGTGATCAAGTTCGATTCGAAGAAGCCCAGCCAGGAAACGACCGGCTATGCCAAGGCCTCGTACGGTTCGCTCGGTACAGCGAATGTCGAAGCAGCTCTCGGTGGCGCGTTGAGCTCGCACTGGTCCGGCCGCGTGTCGGCGCTGGCGCAGCACCGCGACGGCTGGATCGACAACAACTACACCGGCAAGAAAGACGCCTTGGGCGGCTATAACGACCGCGCCGTGCGCGCGCAGGCGCTGTACGAAGATGGCGACTTCAGTGCGCTGATCAACGTGCACGCACGCTGGCTCGATGGTTCGGCCACGGTCAACCGTGGCAACGCGATCGAGCTGGGCAGCGACACCTTCGTGCCCGGCTTCAATCGCGATCAGGTCACCCAGGACGGCCGCAACCGCCAGCACCTGTTCACCTGGGGCAGCAACCTGCACCTGAACTGGAACATCGGCGATTACACCTTCACCTCGATCACCGGTCTGGAACGCGCCACGATGTACAGCCTGGGCGACGTCGACGGCGGCATCGCCGTGGCCAAGACGCCGGCGCAGCAGCAGTGGGTGACGGCGTTCCCGTCCGAGACCGCCGACGCGCTGCCGCACGATCGCCAGATCACGCAGGAATTCCGCCTGGCCAGCAATCCGCAGGACCAGTGGAACTGGCAGGTCGGCACGTACTACTTCAACGAAGACATCGCGATCGCCAACTACGACTACAACACGTTGAACAATCACGCGTTGGACGGTTTCGCCGTGCAGAAGCAACGCACTACGGCCTGGGCGCTGTTCGGTTCGACCGATTACAAGATCAACGACGACTTCGATATCCGCGCCGGTGCGCGCTGGTCGCATGATTCGCGCGATTATCACGTCGATCGTTTCCTCTCGCCGATCGGCGGTGGTCCGTTGAGCCTGGCCGCTTCGCCACACGACGCACGCTGGAGCGGCGATGTCACCGGTACCTGGACGCTGAGCCCCAACGTCAACGTCTACGCGCGCATCGCCAACGGCTTCCGCGCACCGAGCGTGCAGGGACGCGTGCTGTTCGCCGATACCATCTCGCAGGCCAAGCCCGAGACGATCACCAGCTACGAGCTGGGCCTGAAGAGCACCAGCTGGAACAACCGCATCCGTCTGAATGCGGACGTGTACTCGTACACCATGCACAACGAGCAGCTCACCGCGGTGGGCGGCGACATCAACACCACGCGCCTGATCAACGCGCGCAAGACCGATGGCTACGGCGCCGAGTTCGACCTGGAGGGCTACCTCACGCCGAACTTCATCGTCACCGCCGGCGGCAGCTATAACCACACCGAGCTCAAGGACAAGGACCTGTCGGTGGCGATTTGCGGCGCGGGCTGCACCGTACTCGATCCGCTCAATGCCCAGGGCAATGCGCTGATCGACGGCAACTCGCTGCCCAATGCTCCCAAGTGGATCGGCACGGTGACCGCGCGTTATGGCATCCCGTACGGCAACAGCGGCGAGTTCTTCATCTACACCGACTGGAACTACCGCAGCGAAGTCAATTTCTTCCTGTACGACTCGGCCGAGTTCCGCGGCAAGCCGCTGCTCGAGGGTGGCCTGCGTCTGGGCTACAACTGGAACTACGGCAAGCAGGAAGTGGCCCTGTACGGCCGCAACATCACCAACCGTCGCCAGATCATCGGTGCGATCGACTTCGACAACCGCACCGCCTTCGTCAACGACCCGCGCGTGATCGGCGTGGAGTTCAAGACGGAGCTGTAAGCCCCGCGCATCGGTCCACGAGCCCTTGGCCGTGGACCGATGCAGTAGGCGCCACCTCACGTTAAACTCGCCCGGACGCATGGACCCAAGGCGAGAGGCGCAGTGAATCATCCCGGCGAGTTCGTCAGCGAAACCCAAACCACACTGACGATGGCCGACGGACAGGTTCTGTACGTGCGCGACTGGCCACACGCCAGCCCGCGCGGCTCGATCCTGCTGGTACACGGCCTGGGCGAACATAGCGGCCGCTATGCCAGGCTGGCGCAGTGGCTGCATCTTCGCGGCTACGCCGTGCGCTGCTACGACCAGCGCGGTCATGGCCAGACAGCCGGCCCACGCGGTGCGATCAAGCATGGCGACGATCTGCTGCGAGACCTGGCCGCGGTCTATGACGACTACGCCTCGACCCAGCCGAGCAAGCCGTTCCTGCTGGGTCACAGCATGGGTGGCCTGGTCGCCGTGCGTACCGTACTGGACGGCCGCATCAGGCCCCCTGCGCTGATGCTGTCCTCCCCTGCGCTACGTACGCATGAGTCCCGTTTCATGCAGCATGTGGCACATCTCCTGACCCGGGCCCTGCCCAATCTGCCGCTGCCGAATGGCCTGCCGTTCGACAAGCTGTCGCATGAGCCACAGACCGTGACGGCCTATCGTGAAGACCCGCTGCGACACAGCTGGATCACGCCGAGGCTCGCGGATTTTATTTTCCGCGCCGGCGCCGCATCGATTGCCGATGCCTCGCAACTGAAGACACCCACCCTGCTGTTAGTAGCCGGTAGCGACGAACTGGTCGACCCCGCAGGCAGCCGTGATTTTGCCAGCGGTGCTTGGGCCACGCGGCAATTGACCACGCGCTTCTTCGATACGCTTTATCACGAGCTGTTCAATGAAGCGGAGCCGGCGCGGAGTCAGGTGTTGAAGCAGCTTGGGGATTGGTTGCGGAAGTTGCATTGACGCGTTGTCGGGTGAGGAATGAGTGCTGAGGAAGACAATCGCGCTGCATTCCGCACCAATCCTGCTTATCCGTCATTCCGGCCTTCGCCGGAATGACGAGAGGAGTAGGCGACGGTGAGAGGGGGACGCTTTAAGCCCTCACCGCCACGACGCCTGGCGCACCTCAGAAGCGCCGAAGTGCCCCCTGGCAACTCGAGTAGGCGGCACGAACGGTATGCCATCTCGGCACGGCGTTTTGCTGGTTAGATCTGCCGACGCGATTCGAACGCATCCAGACAACGCCCGAACAGCTGCATCGCCTCTTCCAGCGCGTTGACCGGCAGACCGCAGAAACCAATCAACAGCCCCGGCCGCGGCGGTGCCTTGAAATAATGCGGCGCGATCGGATAAAGCCCCAGCCCGCGATCATGCGCATAGTCGACCAGCTCGGCCGCCAGTTCATGGCTATAGCCACGCAGCCACACGACGGTATGAATACCGGCCGGTGAATCGACGATATCCACGCGATCCCCTGCATGCTGGCGCAACCCCTCCAGGACGGCCTCGCGCCGCGCACGCAGTTCCTTGGTCGCGCGACGCAGATGACGCTCGAAGCCCCCGCTTTCCATAAAATGCGCCAGCGCCGCCTGTTCGATGGCCGCGCAGGAGAAATCGTCCATGTACTTGGCGTTGATGAAGTCTTCGCGCAGCGCTTGCGGCAACACCATGTACGCCAGGCGCAGGCCGCCGAACATCACCTTGGAAAAGGTGCCGACATAGATCACCCGATCGTGCTGGTCGAGCGAACGCATCGCCGCGAGTGGATGAGTGTCGTAGCGAAACTCGCCGTCGTAGTCGTCTTCCAGTACCCAGCAGCGTTTGGTGGCGGCGTAATGCAGCAAATCCAGGCGACGTTGCAGCGACATCACCGAGCCGCCCGGAAACTGATGCGATGGCGTCACGCAGATCAGCTCCGGTGCCTGTTTGGGCAGCTCCGCGCAGACCAGGCCTTCGTCGTCGGTGCGTACCGGATGCAATTTGGCACCGTAGGTACCGAACACATGGCGCGCACCGAAATAGGTGGGCTCCTCCAGCACGACGCTGTCGCCTTCGTCGACCAGGACGCGCGCGGTCAGCGAGAACGCCTGCTGGCTGCCGCTGACGATCAGCACATCGTCGGGCGAAACGTTGAGGCCGCGACGGCGCCCCAGGTAGTCGGCAACCTGGACGCGCAAGGGCTCGTAGCCCTGCGAACGGGCGACGTCGAGCGAGGTGTAGGTAGCCGCACGGGCCAGTTCGCGAGCCCAGATGTCGTTGAGCAGCGGGTTGATCTGCGGATTGCCGAATTGCAGGTTGTAGCGCAGGCCGCGGTGCTGCACGGCGATCATGCGGTCGAGTACCGTGCGTGCGCGCCGGGCAAAGCGTGAAGGTGCCGCTATCTCGGTTGTGCTCGCCGCAGGCCTGGCAGGAGCCTTGGTCTGCAGATGCGCGACATAGCTGCCCGAGCCGACCCGGCCTTCGATAAAGCCTTCGGCACGCAGTTGCTCATAGGCGGCCAGGACCGTAATGCGCGAGAGCTCCAGCTCGCGCGCCAGCACCCGCGTAGGTGGCAAACGCGAGCCGGCACCTAGCCGCCCGTTGAGAATCGCGCCCTTCATGGCACGGGTGAGTTGTGCGTACTGTGGACCCTGACCGTCGAGTTCTAGATACACCTGGCGCCTTCCCCATCGCATTGGCCCTACGGACTATAGAAAAAGTGGCTATGGATGGAACCCAACGAGATGCCTAGCCTGTGCGCCAGGCCTCGAAATACCGACAGGCGCGCAGCTTCCAGCACCCCCGCGGATGCCCTATCCCCACATCCCCATGCTCACCTTCCAGAGCATTCCATCCGCGGGGGATTTTTCTTCATATGGCGCAAAAAGGCCCGCACTTTCGTGCGGGCCTGTGCCGGTCGATGGCGCCGCCCGGATCGGGCGGGGCATTGTCAGTCGTTATGGTGATCGAGCACGTGCCTGAGCTGATCGCGGTCGAGCTCGCGTTCCCACGCCGATACCAGCACGGCCGCCACGCCGTTGCCGACCAGGTTGGTCATCGCCAGGCCGGTGCCGAGAAAGCGGTGAATGCCCAGGATCAGCACCATGCCGGCGACCGGGACCACCGGCACCACCGTCAGTGTCGAAGCCAGCATCACCAGCGCCGCGCCGGCGACGCCACTGGCGCCCTTGGAGGTAAGCATGCCGACGATGGCGACGGTGATCATCTGCGACAGCGTCAGGTGCACGTTCAAGGCCTGGGCAATGAACAGGATCGCCATGGTCAGGTACATATTGGTGCCGTCCAGGTTGAACGAATAACCCGTCGGGACGACCAGACCAACCGTTTGTTTCGGACAGCCAGCCTGCTCCATCTTGCGCATCAGTGGCGCCAGCACGGCCTCGGATGAGCTCGTTCCGAGCACGATCAGCAGCTCGTCCTTGATGTAGGAGACGAACTTGATGATGCTGAAACCGGCCAGCCGCGCCACCAGCCCCAATACGATCACCACGAACAGCACGCACATCAGGTAGAAACTGCCGATCAGCTTCAGCAGCGGCACCAGCGACACCACGCCGTACTTGCCAATGGTGAAGGCGATCGCGCCGAATGCGCCGATCGAGGACACCGCGGTGATGTAGTGCACGATCTTGAAGAACACCTGCGCGGCGCTTTCGATAAAGTCGAATACCGGTTTGCCACGGTCGCCGATCGACGCTAGCGCGCAACCGAACAACACCGAGACCAGCAGGATCGACAGCACGTCGCCCTTGGCGAACGCGTTGACGAAAGTGGTCGGGATGATGCTGAGCAGGAAATCGATCGACTCGATGTTATGGCCCTGCGCCGTCAGCGAGGCGATCTCGCCGGCCTTTAACGTCGACGGATCGACATTGAAGCCCACGCCCGGCTGAAAGACGATGCCGCCGATCAGCCCGATCACCAGCGCGACCGATGAGATGGCCTCGAAATACAGCAAGGCCTTGCCGCCGACGCGGCCGACCTTGCGCATATCGCGCATGCCGGCAATACCGGTCACCACCGTGCAGAAGATGATCGGCCCGATCACCATCTTGATCAGCGCGATGAACGCGTCGCCCAGCGGTTTCATGGCGACCGCGTAGCTTGGCGAGAGATAACCCAGGATCACGCCGATAACTACCGCGATCAGCACTTGCACATACAACTTGCGGTAGAACGGCTGACGCGGTTTGACGAGTTTGTCTCGAACGGTGGTGACAGGTGCTTGTGTCATGCAGAAGCCTCCGATTCCGGCGCTTAGCCGAAATCGTAGAGTCGGGCGGGATTGTCGACCAGCAGCTTCTGTCTCAGGCCTTCGTTGGGGCAGAAACGGAACATCAGGTCGACCAGGCCGCCATCGTTGGGCATATCCTTGGAAATGTTCGGATGCGGGAAGTCCGTGCCCCACAAGACGCGATCGGGCGCCGTTTCGATCAGGGTCTGCGCATAGGGGATCGCATCCTCAAAAGGCCGCTTGCCGGCGGAGACACGCTCCGCGCCGCAAACCTTGACCCAGGCCAGCGGATTGTCGCGCATTAGCTGCACCAGCAGGCGAAATGGCTCCTGCTCCAGGCCATCCTGGGCGCGTACGCGGCCCATATGGTCGATCACGAACGGCACGCAGATGCTTTTGAGAACATCTTGCAGCTCCACGATATCGGTGGCATCCAGGTGCAGCACGACGTGCCAGCCCATGGTCTCGATGCGTTCGAGCACGCGGTTGAACACGCCCATGTCGGGCGCGCCGCCCAGATGCTTGACGAAATTGAAGCGCACGCCGCGCACACCACCTTCATGCAGTGCATCGAGGCCGTTGCCGTCGATATGGTCGTCGACGATGGCGATGCCGCGATAACGGCCGTTGCCGCGACCGATCGCATCGATCATGGCGGTGTTGTCAGTGCCATGGCAGCTGGCCTGCACGATCACGCCGCGCTGGAAACCGAGAAAGTCGTGTAAGGCGACCAGGTGCTCGAAGGGCGCATCGGGCGGTGTATAGCTGCGGTCGTCGGCATAGGGAAAACGTTCGGCAGGCCCGAACACGTGGCAATGCGCGTCGCAGGCCAGCGCCGGCATCGCGTGCTGTGGCTTGGTGGGGTTCGGGTCCGGAGGCAGACAGGATTTCATCGGGAGCTTAGGCCTTGGGAAGTTCGTCGAGATAGCGCAAGCCGAGCTTTTCCAGCTCCGGGCGCATGGTGTAGATATCGAGGCCGAGTTCGCCGGCGGCGAGACGTTCGCGTTTCGAGGTCTCGTTGGCGACGCGTTTCTCGCCCAGCTCGATCGCCTTATCGACGCTGGCGTTGGCCACCACGACGACACCGTCGTCATCGGCAATGATCGCGTCGCCAGGCAGGATCGCCTGCCCCGCCACCACGACCGGCACATTGACCGAGCCCAGCGTGGCCTTCACCGTGCCACGGGCATGCACAGCCTTGGCCCAGACCGGGAAACCCATCGCGCGCAGTTCGGCGGTATCGCGTACGCCGGCATCGATGATCAGGCCCTTGACGCCGCGCGCCATCAGCGACGTGGCGAGCAGATCGCCGAACATGCCATCGGTATTGTCGGTGGTGCAGGCCACCACCAGGATGTCGCCCGGGCGGCACTGCTCCACCGCAACATGCAGCATCCAGTTATCGCCTGGCTGCGCCAGCACGGTCACGGCCGCACCGGCGATCGATGTGCCTTGCTGAATCGGATGGACGGTGGGACGCAACAGGCCGATTCGGCCTTGTGCTTCGTGCACGGTGGCCACGCCGAGCGCGGCGAGCTTGTCTGCCTGCTGCGTGCTGATCGTGGGGCGTTGACGCACCACGATACCGATCAGATCCGGCCCGATCATGCCAGCGTGTCCTGGGTGACGTGCGGGAACACGCGCTGGAAAGCTTCGGCATAGGTGATCTTGAAGTCCGAGTTGCGCGATGCCTGCGCGCCGCGCTGCAAACCGACGCGCGTGTAGTACTCCCACAGATGTTCCTGCGCCTGCATGGTTTCGAACGCGGCCTTCTTCTTTTCCCATACCGGTGTGATATCGAGAAACAGCTCCGGCTTCCATTCGCACTGCTCGGGCTGGTGCGGCTCGAACAGGAACACCGGCGGTGCGCCGATTACCGGCACCTGCGGCTCATGGCCGTGCGCCTGCGCCACGACGCGTGCTTCCTGCGCCACATGCGTGGCCAGCGGATGATCGAAGTTGTACGGGTCTTTCAGCGAGTGGCTGAGCACGAACGCCGGACGCAGCTTGCGATAGATCTCGGCGAGCTTGAACACCACATCCAGATCGGCGCGCATCGGGTAGTCGCCGATATCGAGAAACTCGACAGTGGCGCCAAGAATGGACGCGGCTTCTTCGGCTTCGCGCTGACGATCTTTCTTGACCTGCTCCAGCGTCATGCCCGGCTTCTTCCACAGCTTGGCCGACTCGCCGCGTTCGCCGAACGACAGGCAGACGATATGCACATGCCAGCCCTTGCTGGCATGCAGGGCGATGGCACCGCCGGCACGCCACACGAAATCGGCGGAGTGAGCGCTGACCACCAGCGCGGTTTTGCGGGTGTCGGACATGGAAAGCTCCTTGGAAGTAATACACGGATCAGGCGTTGGGGCCGCGCCAGATCGAGGGGGAAATCGGTACGCTGCCGCGCATCAGCAAGCGCGCGGTACGCAAAAGGGCGGCGCGCACAACGCGCTCGCCATCGAAGCCAAGCTCGACGCTGAATTCGCCGCTGGGGTGCTCGATCGACAGGACACGCGTAGCGCCGCTGCTGCCTTGGGCGAGATCGAAGGCGACCGAACCTTTCATCACCGCCGCCGTGGCGACCGTGACCGCGCCGAGCACGCCGATCGCGGCGTGGCAGTCGTGCGGAATGAACGTGCGTGTGCAGATCGCGCCGCCGTCGCGCGGTGCGGCGACCAGCGTCACTTTCGGAATCGGCTTCTTGCTGACGTCGCCGAGATTCATCAGCGGACCGGCCTTGAGGCGAAGCGCTTCGATACGCGCCTTCAGCGCGGTGTCCGCATCGAGCTGTTCGTGCGATTCGTAGCCGGTGATGCCAACGTCCGTCGCCCGTATAACCAACACGGGCATGCCGTTGTCGATCATCGTCACGGCGACACCGTCGATGTGATCTTGCGCATTGCCGGTGGGCAGTAGTGTGCCGCAGACGGCGCCTTCGGTGTCCAGGAAACCGCAGGACACCGGCGCGGCCGGCTTGGGCACACCGTCGATATGCGCGTCGCCGTCATAAAGCGGTCGGCCGTCGGGCGTATCGATAGTGATCTCGGCAATCACGCCGGTATTGATGGTACGCACGCGACGCGTAGTCCGTCCGTTATCGCCACGCAACATGCCCGCTTCGATAGCGGCGGGCAGTGCGGCGGCCAGCATGTTGCCGCAGTTTGGCGTGGTATCGACGGTCGCGTCAGCCGTACCGACCTGGGCGAACAGAAAATCGAGATCGGCCTCGCCATCGGTCGGGATCGACAGAATCCCTGCCTTGCTGGTCAGTGAAGTCGCGCCACCCAGGCCATCGATCTGGCGCGGATCGGGCGTACCGAGCACGTCCATGATGACGTTGTCGCGCGTAGCGATATCGCCCGGCAAATCCTGGGCGCGGAAAAACGGCCCCTTCGAGGTGCCGCCACGCATAAACCAACAGGGAATTTCGTACGCCATCGTGCATCGTCCACTTAGCTTTTCGGGGCTGATGGTGGACGGCAGAACGCAGCTGAACAACGCGATGGGCTGGGTTTCTGATATGCGTTATTTGCAACTCTTGGGGTGAGTATTGCGTTTTGTGCATCGCAGCATGGTGGAAAGGTCCCCGCGAGCACCCACCCCCTCACCCCAACCCTCTCCCCCGGCAAAGCCAGGGGAGAGGGAGCAGGTTTCGGAAATTCGAAGCGTTGAGGATTTACTCAGTCGGCTCCCTCTCCCCTGGCTTTGCCGGGGGAGAGGGTTGGGGTGAGGGGGAACGCTTTAAGTCCTCACCGCTGCGACACCTCGCGCACAAATCCGGTGCACCTCAAGAGCCGCTGCAGGGTAAACCCCGCAAACACCCACCCCCAAATCACCCCTCAATCACCGGATCCAACAACCCCCGCCCAATCGCATCATCAATCATAGAAATCGCCCGCTCGGTAATCGTACTGACCGGCCGCTGCGTAGGCGTAGCAACCACCAGTCGCGTCTCGATATTCGGCTGCACGATCGGCACCGCACGCAAACTATGCCCCGGCGCACGCGACAACACCGCATTGCGCGAAAGCACCCCATACCCGACCCCGCGCTCGACCAGATCGAGCAGCGCGCGAATCGAATCGATCTCGACCACGATGTCCAGCGGTACGCCGTGCTTGGCGGCATCGGCCTCGACCAGTTGGCGCACGGAGTGCAGATGCGAGGGAATGATCAGCGGATAGCTGCCCAATGTGACCAGCGGCACCTTGTCGGGCAGCGGAATGCCACTGTGCGCACTACCGACCAGATAGAGCGTCTCCGAATGCACATGGCGGTAATGCACATTGGCATTGACCGGCGGGTTGTACAGCAGCGCGCAATCGAGACGACCCAGCTGCAACCACTCCAGCAGGCTGGTGCTCAAGGCTTCGACGACGCTGATCGATGCCAACGGATAGTTGGAGCGAAAGTGCGTCACCAGATCGACGGTCAGCAAGGCGCCGACGCTGGGTGGGAAACCCACGACGACTTTGCCGCCCTGTGGTCCGCGCGCATGGCCAAGCTGCTGTCGCGCGACTTCTACCTGACGAAGGATTCCACGGCCGTGTTCCAACAATTGCCGGCCTGCATCGGTGGCTGTGACGCCACGACCGTTGCGTTGGAGGAGATGCGTGCCCAGTTCGATTTCCAGCTGGCGCACCTGCCGGCTGAGCAGCGACTGCGAGACGTTCAGTGTAGCGGCAGCGCGGGTGAGGCTGCCGAACTCAACAATGCGAATAAAGCTCTGCAGGTGTTTCAGATCCACGAATACCTCGCCGCGAGACGACCGCTATAGCGGGGAGTATGAGCGAAAAAACGAGAAACGAGCGTTTGACTCGTTCCTCGTCGGTCACAGATTTGAGTGTTCGGCAACGTTACTGACTACCTGGTCCACCGAAGTTGAACATCACGCGCACGCCCCATACCAGCGCATTAGCCGATACATGCGTTACGTCCACCGTGTTGCCCAATACATCCGGATGCACGACGTATTGAATATTGGGCACGATGCTCAGTAGCGGGAACAGCTTATAGGTGTAGTTGAGCTCGAGCATGGTTTCGTTACGCGAGAAACTACCGGGCTGTTTGATCTTGCGCAGCAGATCGTCTTCGAACTGCACCTGACGCTTGGCGAACTTGAACCAGGTCGCCTGGAGATTCAGCGAATCGGTGGCGCGGCTGGCGAACGGGCCGGTCCATACGAAGCCCGCGGTCGACTGCAGTGTGTAGATTTCCGTGCTGTCCAGTGGCGCGGTTACCGAGCCGAACAAGGCAAGATTGCGCGTATTGCTGTTCGGGTCCGGTTTCCAGACCACTTTGTCGCCCAACGCGTAAACGCCATAGCGACCGCCGTCATAAGTGCGAAACGCACCGCCGAACAAGGTCTTCGACACGCCGCGGGTATTGAGTTCCGGATCGGTGTAATCGGCGGAGTTGTACCAGCCGCCCACCTTGAACGTGTGCGGATACGGATCGTTGGCGAACGAAGTGACGTGGCCGAACTCGACCGGCACCATCACGCCGGTGGAGTTCTCGATGCCCCAGTTGATGCCATTGTTGTTGCGGCGGTCGGGATTGATCTCGAAAGCGCCGATCGAAAAATAATGCGCATCGGTCTGGTAGCGAATACGTCCACCCCAGTTCACGTACGGGAAGCCGGAGAAGCCGCCCGTGGTGTTGGTGAGCTGGAACGGGCAATCGGGTGCGCTGACGAAACGGCAGCCATAGGTCGAGCGCGCGAACTGCCATGTCGCATTGACGCGGCCAAACAGAAAGTTGAAATGATTGTCGTCAAAGGCCTGTTCCCAGGTCAGCTGGCCGAGCTGCCATTGGCGCTTGGGATACCAGTAGCCCTGGACCTTCTGCGTGATGCCGATGTCGGTCGCGGAGATCGAATGGCCGTAGTAGCGCGCGAAGGTGATATGGATCTTGGCGCCGTCGATGCCGGCGAGCTTGAACATGTCCAGGTCCGCGCCGCCGACCGCGCCGCCGCCGTTGGTCTGGCCGGTGCGCTCGCCGCCTTTCACGCTGGCGAGCCAGTCATTGGCCCAGACGAAGCGCAACGAAACGCCATCGTCTTTCCAACGCTGGATGAAATTGGTGTCTGCCTGCTGCGTGTCGGCCGTCGCCGTCGATTGGGTCGAGCTGGGTGTAGCGTCCTGCGCGGCTGCGAACTGGGTCCATCCGGCGATACAAAGCAAGAGGCAGGCGATGCCGCTGCGATAACTCATGAAACATTCCCCGTGACTGTTCCGCTATCAAAGTGCGGTTTGGGTCACGATCCTCGCGACGTCATCGTGCGCTAACAACAAGATGAAGAAAGTTTCAGATATGCAGTTTATGCATAGCACGCAATGCGAAATGAAAATGATGCATCGCAAAACACTGCAATTGGCCCGTGTAGCTGCCTGTTGCGCCACGGCCGATTATTTTCGCTGCAGCGCCGCAACGCGATCAAGCCGTTTTTGCAGCTCGCATCGCCGATCGGTCAACTACTGCAAAACGGCCGTTTGGGAGCGTAGAAGCGAGCTCAGCCTTGGCCGGGAAGGGCGGCGTGGAGCTGTTCGCGCACGGTCTTGAGAATCTCGTTCGAGAGTTCCGAATCGCCCGCGCCGCGGGCAATCAGGATGGCGCCATACATGCGCGTCATCAGGGCGATGGCCTGCTTGCGCTGCTCAGCCTCGTTGCCGGGAAACGACGCGCCGATGCGGGTGAATATGCCATCCAGTTGCTGGCGGTAACGTGCCCGCGTGTCGTCGTCACGGCGCGAGATATCGGCCGAAAGCGCAGAAATCGCGCAACCGCTGCCGGGCGCATCGCGGTGCGAGTCGCTCAAGTAGAAATCGACGTAGCGGGCCAGATCGAGTTGCCCCTGGTCGTCGACGATCCCGGCGACGGTGCGCTCGCCCTGCGTGTAGGCATATTCCACCGCTTCGGCCACCAGCGCATCGCGCGATGCAAAATGCTTGTAGAACCCGCCATGCGTCAGCCCCAGCTCCTTCATCAGGTCGGCCAGGCTGATGCCATCGAGTCCTTTCTCGCGAAAGCGCACAGCTGCGGCTTCGACCAGGCGCTCGTGGGTTTGGGCTTTGTCGGCGCGGGAATGGCCCATGACGGCCTCACTGCTAAGGAAGATGCAGTCGGCATCATAGCCCTATTGCTGCCAAAAGATGTTAGTTGACATCCAGATTTTACGGGCGTAGCTTAGATGATGTTCATCATCCACATTCTTTCCGCCCTTTCCTTCCCCTCTCTGGAGTCCATCATGAGCAAGCAAGCATCCCTGGGTACCGCGCTGATTACCGGTGCATCGTCCGGCATCGGCGCTGTCTATGCCGACCGTCTGGCCAAGCGTGGCTATGACCTGATCCTGGTGGCGCGCCGCGTCGACGCGCTGAAGAAGCTGGCCGAGGAGCTGAGTGCACGCGACGGTGTTCGCGTGCAGACCGTGCAGGCCGATCTGATCGATGCGCAGGACATCGCCAAGGTCGAAAAGCTGCTGCGCGACGATGCAAGCATCACGATGCTGGTCAACAACGCCGGCACCGCGACCTTGGCCCCGTTTGCACAGACCGACATCGCAGCCTTCCAGCGCGAAATCGAACTCAACATCACCGCGCCGACCCGTCTGGCACGTGCCGTGCTGCCGGGCCTGCTGGCGCGCGGCAAGGGCGCCATCATCAATATCGCCTCGGTGATGTCGCAGATGGTGCAGCCGGGCAACACGGTATACGGCGGTACCAAGGCTTATCTGTTGCATTTCAGTCAGGCGCTGGCGCAGGAAACGACCGGCGCGGGCGTGCAGGTACAGGTGGTACTGCCGGGTGCGACGCGCACCGAGATCTGGGGCAAGCAGGGCGGCACCACGCTGGAAAGCCTGCCGGCGGAAATCGTCATGGAAACGGACGACATGGTGGATGCATCGTTGGCTGGTTTTGATCAGGGCGAATTGGTCACCATCCCTGCATTGCCTGATGTCGGTGATTGGCAGCGGCTGGTCGATGCGCGTACGGCGTTGTTGCCGAACTTGTCGAAGAACAAGTCGGCTGCGCGTTATGGCGTGAATAGCTGATTGAATTTGCTTGGTTGTATGTGAGAGCGACTTCAGTTGCGACTGAAGTGAACCTCGAGTGCCTCGCAACCGTCGTCATCCCGGCGAAGGCCGGAATCCAATCCTCAGTGATCGCTGGTCAGAAATCATGTGACAAGCATGCACGCTGAGGAATGGATTCCGGCCTTCGCCGGAATGACGGATAGGAGAGGTTCTTAGAACTTCATTGAAGTCGCTCTTACAAAAAGCTATCGAGGCGGCTCAGAATATCGCGACCTACTCCCCCGCCGTCCCCGAATTCCACACCGGCCCGTCGTTGTTATAGATCACCATATTGCCGTCACCCTGCACAAACAGGCGCGCGGCTGTCTGGCCACCCGAGCCCGACTGCCACAGCACATTGCCCAGCGCACCGAGCACGATGAAGTTGCCGTCGGCCGTCAGGTCCGCCTGTGCTGCCGGCTGGTTGACCGTATGGCTCGCCCAAAGCGGCGTGCCGTTGCTCTTGTAGAGCACAAGATTGCCATCGAGCTGCATATTGAGCACGTAGCCGCCATCGCATGAAGTGACCGTCTGCCCGGGCACGATGCCTTCGCCGGTACCGATCGTGCCGCAGCCAGTCGGTGTCGCGATGACCGGCAACGTTGCCGGCGCAAACAGCGCAAGATTCACCGCATTGGCAATCGCCTGATAGCCGGTGTCGTTCGGATGCAGATGATCGCCGGCATCGTAAGCGGGCAGGTATTTGGTCGGCGCGGAGGGATCGTGCGTTGCCGTGTCCTGGTCGATCACGCCATCGCAACCGCTGGCACTGGATTTCACCCAGTCGTTGAGCTGTTCGCGGATCACTTCCCGATCGGCCGTCCAACCACCCGATCCTTCGAACGGCGTCAGTGTCGAGCAATAGAAGCGAATGCCTTGCGCATGCGCCTGACCGATCAGGCCTTCGATGGCGTTGCTGAGATTGGCAAACGTCGCCTGTGGGTTGCCCGAACCCAGGTCGTTGATCGGATCATCGGAAAAAATCACCCAGCGCACGCCCGGCTGCGACAGCACGTCGCGCGCAAAGCGATGAACGCCACTCTGCCCCGAACCATCCTGCAGCAGGTTATTGCCGCTGATGCCCACGTTGACGATACCTACCTGCTGACCGGTACTGTTGAAACGTGTCGCCAGGTCGTTTGGCCAGCGCTTGTTCGCGTTGTAGCTGGAATCGTAACCATCGGTAATCGACGCACCAAAGGTCACCAGCGTGCCTTGCGCTGTCGTGCTCTGTACGTCGAGGTTGGTCAGGAACGCATAGTCGCCATTGGTCTGTGCCTGGATCGACGTCGCCGCGCTGACATCGCCATCGGCCACGTATTTGTCTTGATTGCTGAAGGAGTGGCCGGTGATGACATTGGTATTGCCATTGACGTAGAAGCTGATCGTCACATCGCTCAAGGCCGGCACGTTGAAGTCGAGACCGTCGCTGCTCACACGTTGACCCACAGGCACCACGACGCCCGGTTGACCGTTGAAAGTGATCTGACGATCGCTGCCGGCTTGCGTGGACGAGCCGGAACTGCGCAGCGCCACATGCACATCGGTGATCGATAGCGGCTGATCGCTGAACTCGTTGGAAATCTGCACACGCACCGAGCTGCCGGCGATGCTGGTATGCACGACCTGGCGCAACGTCTTGCCGTTGTAATTGGCGTTGCCGTTGTTCAACTGCGCCACGCCCCAGGTGCCGACCCAGGGTGACAGCGTGCTTGCAGCCATGACGCCGCTGGCCGTCAGGGTGAGGCACAAGCCTAGAGCGAGGCGATAAAGGCCGCCTGAGATTCGGATAGTCATTCGTGTGCTTCGCATGGGAGGAGCGCGAAGCGTGTCATTGCATCGCACCACAAGAACGTTAGTGCGATCACGGATCGGCCGTGAACGCTCTCGTCACGTGCGTGTTTGAACTGTAATAATTTTGGACGTCTAAATGATGTCAGCGATTCTGTTCTGTTCAGACGTCTGATCTTTGCGAAATGTTGAAACTATTCGCTAGCGTGCTGTGCCGAATCCATCGTTTCGCACCTCGTGTTTTTTCTTTTAGGCGACGAGAGCCTTGCGTCCCCACGCCAGCGCCTCGTCCATATCGGTCGCTTCCAGTATCCATAAACCGCCGATATCTCTTCGTTGAGCGCGCGGACATCGCGGAGCGTCGCTTGGCCCCGAGGAAGAGCGCGTCACGCTTATAAATTGTTGATAATATTATAAATATTTTGACCTGTACGTATGACGGAAAGAGTCACTTGCATAACGGTAGTCACCGGCGTATCGTTACTTGCATCTTGATAGTAACTAGGCCGGCGCGCCATGAAAAAAACCAACTTCGCTGAAATGCCATGCCCGATCGCGCGCAGCCTCGAGCGCGTCGGCGAATGGTGGAGCATCTTGATTCTTCGCGATGCCTATTACGGCATGACCCGTTTCGACGAGTTCGAAAAGAGCCTGGGCATCGCGCCGAACATGCTGACCCGCCGTTTGAACGGGCTGGTGGAAGGTGGCCTGATGGAGCGCCGTCCGTATCAGACCAAGCCGGTTCGCTACGAATACGTATTGACCGAGCGTGGCCGTGATTTCCGTCCGGTGATGCTGGCCTTGCTGACCTGGGGCAACAAGCATTTCGCGCCCGAAGGGTTGGCCATCTTCCTTGCCGATGAACGCGATGGGCATATGGTCGAGCCAATTCTCACCGATCCTCTGACCGGTGATGCGATTACCAGCGAGCACCATGTCGTTCGCGCTGGGCCTGCTGCCAGCGAGCGCATGCGGCAACGCATGGCGCTGAGCGCCGAACGTCGTGCGGCCGCTCGTGTGGCCAAGCAAGGAGCGCAGGCATGAGCGCCGTCGCTCCCGTCGCCGTTACGGATGTGCCCACGCGTCGCCTGGGCAAGCGTCATATGGTGCTTGGCCTGGGTATCGCGGCGGGTGTGGCTGTCGCCGTGTGGGGTGCGCATTGGTGGACGGTCGGTCGGTTTATCGAGAGTACCGACGATGCTTATGTCGGTGCGGACATCACCGCGATCAGCCCCAAGGTGTCCGGTTACATCACCCAGGTCGCCGTCACCGATAACCAGGTGGTTCACGCCGGAGACCTGCTGGCGCAGATCGACGACCGCGATTACCGCGCCGCGCTACAGAAAGCCGAAGGTGCGGTCGCCGCGCAACAGGCCTTGCTGGCCAATCTGGACGCGAACGAACATCTGCAGCGCGCGGTGATCGATCAGGCGCATGCCGGCATCGATGCGGCACAAGCCGAAAGTGTCCGCGCACGCGACGACCAGGCGCGTTATCGCGACCTGTCCAGCCGTGCCGCGGTGTCGGTCGAAAGCGCACAACGCGCCGACGCTGTATTCAAGACCGCGCGCGCGGACACCGAAAAAGCACAGGCGGCTTTTGCCGCCGCGCAACGTCAGCTCGATGTGATCACCACCCAGAAGCAGCAAGCGCGTGCAGCGCTGATGCAGGCCGAGGCCGAGCGTCAGCTGGCGCAGTTGAACCTGGGCTATACCACCTTGCACGCGCCGGTCGATGGCAGCATCGGCAACCGCCGCGTGCGCCTGGGCGCCTTTGTCGAAGCCGGTTCGCCTCTACTCGCGGTCGTGCCGTCGCGCGGCCTGTGGATCGACGCGAACTTCAAGGAAGACCAGCTGGCACATATGAAACCGGGCCAGCCGGTCACGATTCGTGCCGACGTGCTGCCTGGCCGTGAGTTCCACGGTCGCCTCGGCAGCCTGGCGCCGGCGACCGGCGCGCAGTTCAGTGTGCTGCCGCCGGAAAACGCCACCGGCAACTTCACCAAGATTGTCCAGCGCGTACCGGTGCGTGTGCTGCTGGATGAGCGCGATGCCACGTTGGGCGAGCTGCGCCCGGGGCTGTCCGTCACCGCGGATGTCGATACGCAGGCCAGCGCGCACTGATCACTTAGAGAACGCCGTCATGTCGCATGTGCAATCCCCCGCCGACATGTCGACGGGACAGAAAGTCTTTGCCTTCGCCAGCATGTGCGTGGGCATGTTTATCGCGCTGCTGGACATCCAGATCGTCTCGGCGTCCTTGCGCGATATCGGTGGCGGCCTGTCGGCCGGCGCGGACGATACGGCCTGGGTGCAGACCAGTTACCTGATCGCCGAAATCGTCGTGATTCCCCTGTCGGGATGGTTGGCGCGGGTGATGTCGACGCGCTGGTTGTTCTGCATCTCTGCCGCGGGCTTCACGTTGACCAGCCTGCTGTGCGGCGCGGCGTGGGACATCAACAGCATGATCGTCTTTCGTGCGCTGCAGGGGTTCATCGGCGGGTCGATGATCCCGATGGTGTTCACCACCGCCTTCATGTTCTTCAGCGGCAAACAGCGCGTGGTGGCGGCAGCGACTATCGGCGCGATCGCTTCGTTGGCGCCGACGCTGGGGCCGACATTGGGCGGCTGGATCACCGATCACTATTCGTGGCACTGGTTGTTCTTCATCAACCTGGTGCCCGGCTTGTTCGTCACCATTGCCGTGCCGCTGCTGGTGAATGTCGACGAGGCGGACTTCTCGCTGCTGCGTGGCGCTGACTACATCGGCATGCTGTTGCTGGCAGTTTTTCTGGGATGCCTCGAATACACGCTGGAAGAAGGCCCACGCTGGAACTGGTTCAGCGATCGCACCATGCTCACCACGGCATGGCTGTCTGGCCTGGCGGGCGTGGGCTTTGTCGTGCGCAGCCTGACCTTCGCCCATCCGGTGGTCGACTTGCGCGCCTTACGCGATCGCAATTTCGCGCTCGGCTGCTTCTTTTCCTTCGTCACCGGCATCGGTCTGTTCGCGACGATCTATCTGACACCGTTGTTTCTCGGTCACGTGCGTGGCTACAGCGCCTTGCAGATCGGCGAAGCCGTGTTCTCGACCGGCGTATTCCAGATCATGACGATTCCGCTGTACGCCTTCCTGGCCAATCGCTTCGACCTGCGCTGGATCATGATGGTGGGCCTGGCGCTGTTTGCGCTGTCGATGTGGGATTTCAGCCCGATCACCCATGACTGGGGCGCGCACGAATTGTTGCTGCCGCAGGCATTGCGCGGCATGGCGCAGCAACTGTCCGTGCCGCCAGTAGTTACGCTCACCCTGGGCGGCCTGCCGCCGGCACGGTTGAAGCTGGCCTCCGGGCTGTTCAACCTGATGCGCAATCTCGGCGGCGCAATCGGCATCGCAGCGTGCGCCACCATTCTCAACGACCGCACCAATCTGCATTTCCAACGCCTGGCCGAACACATGACCACGGCGAACGAGCCGATGAACGACTGGCTGGTCCAGGTCAGCCGACATCTGGATCACGCGGCGCAGGCCGGTTCGGCCGCGGTCCAGCAACTGGGCGCATTGGTGCTACGCGAAGCGCAGACACAAACCTATGCCGATGCATTTCTCGCCATTGGCGTGTGCTTTGTCATCGCCACCGTCATGGTGCCGTTGATGCGCAAGGTGGCACCGCCATCGACGCCATCGGCCGACGCGCATTGATCGATTATCGAAGGCAACCGCCATGAGCCGTCACACCCGTACTTTTGTAGCAACGACCTTCACCGCAAACGCGCTTGCGCGCCGCGTGCTGATACCCGCGTTGCTGGCTGTCAGCCTGGCAGCCTGCACCGTTGGCCCGGACTATGTGCGACCACAGCCCATCGTCGACGGCAGTTACGCGCATGCCGCGCAATGGCAACAACATAATGCCGATCGCCCGGCAGCGGCACTCGACACGTGGTGGCAGGGTTTCAACGATCCGGTATTGCAGCAGATCGTCGAACGTGCGGTGGCGCAGAACCTGGACGTAGCTGCCGCGATGGCGCGTATCGAGCAGGCCCGCGCCGCCGCTCAGGGCGCCGATGCGCAGCGCTTGCCGCAAGGTGCACTGGATGCGCAGGTCGCGCGCGAGTATCAATCGCTGAACAGCGCACTCGGTGAAGTCGCCAGTACCTTTCCGGGTTACAAGCGGACGCAGACGCAGCAAGACATCGGTGTTGGTGCCAGCTGGGAACTCGATCTCGCGGGCGGCCTCAAGCGTGGAGCACAAGCGGCGCAGGCCGAGTATCAGGCCGCGCAAGCCAGTGGCGTCAGCGTACGTGTATCGGTCGCCGCCGAGGCCGCCGATGCTTATTTCAAGACGCGAGGTGCACAGGAACGTATCGCCCTGGCCGAGCAACAGGTCGACACGGAAAGGAAACTGCTCGACCTGGTACGCGTGCGCCTCGCCGGTGGCGTCGGCACCGACCGCGAAGTGGCGCAGGCCGAAGCATTGGTGCAACAGGCGCTGGCGACCTTGCCGCCCTTGCGGACCGAACGCGAGCACCAGCTCAACCGCCTCGATGTCTTGATGGGCGCGCAGCCCGGCAGTTACGCCAAAGGCTTGCTTGAACAGCCGGTCACGTATGCAGTGCCGGCGATCACCGCCGATAGCGGGCCGGCATCGTTGTTGCGTCGTCGCCCCGACGTTATCGCCGCCGAGCGTCGTCTGGCGGCATCGAATGCGCGCATCGGCGAGGCCCTTGCCGAGTACTACCCCAAGCTCTCCCTGGGTGGGCTGCTCGGTTTCGAGAGCCTGCACAACGGCAAGTTGTTCGACTCGAATTCGTTTCAGCCACAGGGCTTGATCGGCCTGCATTGGCGCTTGTTCGATTTTGGCCGCGTCGATGCCGAAGTCGGTCAAGCGCGTGGTACGCAGGCCGAAGCGCTGGCAAATTATCGCGAGTCCATGTTGCGCGCAACTGAAGACGTCGAGAACGCGATTGTCACGATGAGCGAGCTGGAAAACGAGCAAGACACGTTGACCAAGGAAGTCGCCGCTCATCAACGCGCACGGGCCAGCGCCGAGGATGCTTATAAAGGCGGCGCCGTCAGCCTGCTCGAAGTGCTCGATGAAGATCGGCAGTTGCTCAGCTCACGTGATCGTCTGGCGCAGACACATGCCGACGACGCACGCGCGGCCGTGGCGACATTCCGCGCGTTGGGTGGTGGTTGGGCGGGTGCCGACAATGACGTCGCGAAGGTAAGTGTGGACAAGTAGGCTCACAAGCAGCCTTTTTGAAGACGATGCCTATGGACGGGCCTGTCGCGTCGGACTATCACTGACCTGGCTGCGCCCGGAACGATAGCGATTGTCCGTGCGGTGCCAAGCAAATGGATTCGCGATCGATTACAAGGAGAGTACGCATGTCGAAACAAAGGACGTTTCAGTGGTCGGGTGCATGGTTGGGTAGCTTTGCTAGCTGCATCGGCGCGGCAGCTTGGCTGGCGCTGGTGCCGGTGCAAGACGCAAAGGCGCAGCAGACGCAGGCTTGCGCCGCTGAATGGAATGCAGGATCCACCTATACTGGCGGTTCGACGGTCAGCCAGAACAACGTCAACTACAAGGCCAACTGGTGGACCCAGGGCGACGATCCGCGTGCCAACCATGGGCCGGTCGGATCGGGACGGCCATGGACGTCGCTGGGCGCGTGTTCGGGTGGGGGTGGCGAAAACCCCAATCCGCCGCAACCGCCGCCGCCGCGCCTATCAGGCATGCTGTTCAGTCCGTACAAGGACGTCACGATCAATCTCGACTGGAATACGAATGTGATGCGCACGGGCGCAACGGGCAACACCATTCCCGTTGTCGGCGCAGGTAGCTTGTTCGCGGATCATCAGCGCAACCTGGGGGCGATCACCCTCGCCTTTGCCACCGGCGAGTGCGGCAATGAAAACTGGGGCGGTATATCCGCATCGCGTTTTGCAGATGCCAACATCGCCGCGCTTGACCGCGCGGGCCTGGATTACATCGTCTCGACCGGCGGTGCCGCGGGTGCTTTCACTTGCTCAAACACCGATGGCATGGCCAGCTTTCTACGCCGCTACATGACGTCGCACATGGTGGGCCTGGACTTCGATATCGAGGCGGGCCAGTCGCTGGATCAGATCAACGCGCTGGTGCGATCGGCGAAATACGCCGAAAGCTTGTACCCGGATCTACGCCTCTCCTTTACCGTGGCCACGCTTGCCGCGTCGGACGGCAGCAAGGCCAGTGTGAATGCCAAGGGTGATGCGGTGATTCGAGCCGTGCTGGCGTCGGGTCTGCGCAACTACACCATCAATCTGATGGTGATGGATTACGGCAGCCAGGCCAGTCCCTCCATTTGCGTGGTGAATAACGGGCTGTGCGACATGGGTCGTTCGGCGATCCAGGCGGCGCAGAACGTCAAACAGGTCTATGGCATCCCCTTCGACAAGCTGGAGCTGACCCCGATGATCGCGGTCAACGACGTCGCCAGCGAGGTGTTCTCGCTTCGGGATGTCGACACGGTGGTTGCGTTCGCGATGAGCGAAGGGCTGGCCGGGCTGCACCACTGGTCGCTCGATCGGGATACACCGTGCAAGGACGGCCAGAGCACCGCCTCGCCGATATGCAATTCGCTACCGGGTACGGCTTCGTTGGATTACACCCGCCGCTTTCTGCAGCAGCTCGGTCGCTGATTCCGTAGTGAACCGTTGAGTGTGGGCGTTCCGGGCTTGCCTGGAACGTTCACTTTGTCCGGTGGACAACGTTGTCAGGCATGACTCGGAGCAGGACAAAGCGAGACATTTCATTCAAGGACAGAATCGAGCTACATCCGGCCAGATAATCAGCGGATGGGAGAAATTACGCATTTTCATGCGAATTATCTTCCTGGTTATTACAAAAGGCGATAACGACGGCATAGCTCACAAAACAAGCCTTTTTATGCTGCGGCGCGAGAATAGAACGATCTAATTTTAGACAAAACCTTTATGCTTTCCCGTCAACCTGTGATGCAATTGGCATTTTGACGCGAGCCAAAATAATTTCTAGATATTTCGCTAGACAACGTTGTCACGCAGGACTATCACAGCAGCGCTCTGAACGAAGAAAACCGGCTATGCATGGAACGTTTCGGGGTGACCGTTCCAATGGCGCCGGGGTATCAAGGGGGAGTTCCGTCACTCCGATTCATTTGCTGGAGACAGACATGTCCGAGAAGCGATCCGTTGTGTCACGTTTGGTCCTGGGGGCACTGAGCAGTTCAGTGGGGGCGGCCATGGCGATCGGCCTGATGGCCGTAGCGCCTGTACAAACGGTTGAAGCGCAAAGTGCACCAGCGTGCGCCGCGGCCTGGAGTGCGTCGCAGGTTTACACCGGCGGCAACACGGCCAGCGAAAATGGCATCAATTACATAGCGAATTGGTGGACCCAGGGTAATGACCCGGCGACCAATAACGGTGGCAGCGGCTCGGGTCAGCCGTGGACTTCTCAGGGCGCATGCTCGGGCGGAAACGGTGGCGGTACACCTCCTCCCCCGCCGCCGCCGCCCCCGCCGCCGCCGACCGGCGGTAGCAGCATGCTGTTCAGCCCGTACAAGGACGTCACGGTGAACCTCAACTGGAACACCAACACCATGCAGACCGCCGCTGCGACCGGCTCGGCGATTCCGATCGTCGGCAGCAACAGCCTGCTTTCGCATGTGTCCAACCTTGGCGCGATCACCCTGGCCTTTGCTACCGGTGAATGCGGCAGTGAAAACTGGGGCGGTGTGCCCGGTGCCTCGTTTGCCAGTGCCAATATCGGTGCACTCAATAGCGCCGGCCTGAGCTATGTGGTGTCGACCGGCGGTGCCGCTGGCGTCTTCACCTGCGGTAGCACCTCGGGAATGGCGACTTTCCTGTCGCGTTACTACACCGCGCATATGGTCGGTATCGACTTCGACATCGAAGGCGGTCAGAGCCAGAGCACGATCAACAACCTGGTCAGCGCGGCGGTGTATGCGCAAAGCCAGCATTCGAACCTGCGTTTCTCGTTCACGATTGCCACGCTGGCAGCGTCGGATGGCAGTTTCGGTGGCGTGAACTCGCTGGGCGACATGGTGGTGCGCGCAGTCAAGGCATCGAGCCTGAGCAACTACACCATCAACCTGATGGTGATGGACTACGGCGCAGCCGGCCCGGGCATCTGCGTGGTGAGCGGTGGTGCATGCGATATGGGTCAGTCCGCCATCCAGGCAGCCAAGAACCTCGAACACACTTACGGCATTGCGGCCAGCCATATCGAGCTGACGCCGATGATCGGTGTGAACGACAACTCGGCGGAGCTGTTCTCGATCGCCAATACCGACACCATGGTCAGCTGGGCTGTCTCCAATGGCTTGGCCGGTGTGCACTTCTGGTCGCTCGATCGCGATACGCCGTGCTCGCAGAGTACTGCGTCGCCGACGTGTAACTCGGTGCCTTCGACGACTGCGTTGCAGTATACGAAGCGGTTCTTGAGTGATTTGGGTCGGTGATTTGAGGTTGTAGTTTGATGGATGAAGGGCGCCTCGGGAAACCGAGGCGCCCTTTGTTTTGCGCCAATCCCGACATGGGTCACCTCCGCCTCAATACTTCGTCGTCCCGGCGTAGGCCGGGATCCAGTGACTTCGGCGTGGGGTTGCCGCGAGAGCGTGCATCGCTCTGGTTCTGCTCGACGGCTAGAAAGTCGCCTGCGGCGTGTTTCGCCGACCTGCCGGTCGCCGAGTTACTTTCTTTGCTTGTCCAAAGAAAGATAACCAAAGAAAGGACACCCCGCGTCCGCCGTCCTTCGGACCGTGAGGTCTGGCCGGGCTTTTCGACAGGACGTCCCTGTCCTGTCGAAAAGGACTCGGCGTCCATGCCGAGTCCCCCCTTCGGGGGCCTTATCGTCCAAACCTCACTCGGCTCCCGAGGGGCCCCAAGAGCTGACTGCTCGCTTCGCATCGCTTGCCAAAAAGAGGCGTGCCAGACGCGCCTGGACATGCTTTCACTCACTCCTCACTCCTCTCCACTCACTCCCAGCCTATGCCCCCCGATACATGCGCACTTCCCAACTTTGCGCCATGCTAATCCGCACCCCACAACCGAACCGAAGCATGTCGTCCACGGCCTCACCCCTCGAAGTCACCGACAACCGTCGCGCTTTCTGGCGTGGCGTGATGATCGCGTTCGGCTTCTGGACCTTGCTGGCTCTGACCAGCTCGGTAGCGATGCAGCTCGCTGCCATGGGCGAAGGGGAGGTGCGGTCCTGGCAGCGGACGCTGGCCTGGAATTTTCCGGATTTCTGGAGCTGGATGCTGCTCACGCCGTGGATTGCCTGGTTGGGCAAGGTGGCTTCGCGGCGCGGTTGGGCTCGCTTCTTTACGGTCCATATTCCGCTCGGCCTGGCGACGGCGGCGCTGCATACGATGGTCTTGCTGCTGTTGTACTGGCAGATGCATGGCAATGATCCGTCAGCGATTAACTCGTTGAGCAAGCTGTTCCGGGTCGAGTTTGTTTATCAGTTCCATCTGGATCTGATTACCTACTGGGTCGTGCTTGCCGTGCTGCGCGGATCGGATTTTCAACGACGTCTCAAGAGCGAACGCCTGCGCAGCGCGCAGCTTGAAGGACAGCTGGCGCAAGCGCAGTTGCACGCCTTGCGCATGCAGCTGCAACCGCATTTTTTGTTCAATACGCTCAACGCGATTTCGGCGTTGGCACTGTCCGATCCGGCCACGGCGCGCACGATGATCGCGCGCCTGAGCGATTTTCTGCGCTTGACGCTGGAAGCCGATCAACGCCAGTCTGTGCCGCTGGCGCGAGAGCTGCAGTCGCTGGAATCCTACCTGGCGATCCAGCGCATCCGCTTTCATAACCGCCTGGACACACAGTGGCAGGTGGCGGATGACACGCTCGATGCGGCGGTGCCTCATCTGATCCTGCAGCCCTTGGTGGAAAATGCGCTGCAACACGGTTTGTTGCCGCTTTCCGGCGGCGGTAGCCTGCTTATCGAGGCTCGGCGCGAAGGTGGTGAGCTATGCATGACGGTGGAAGACAACGGTCGCGGCTTGCCCGATCGCGATATGCGCGAAGGCATTGGCCTGGGTAACACCCGCGCCCGCCTGGATGCACTCGCTGGCAGGCTTTCGCTGTTGGCGCGCCCCGGTGGCGGTACGCGGGTGGAAGTGCGTATTCCCTATGAGGTCAGCGTCGCATGAGCACCGAGCGCATTCGCTGCTTGCTGGTGGACGATGAAATGCTGGCGCGCTTGGCACTTCGTCAGGCGTTGGCTGCCCACGCGGTCGATGTGGTCGGCGAATGCGGCAGCGCGGACGAAGCCATGCAAGCCATTGCGCAATTGCAGCCCGATCTGGTGTTTCTGGATATCCGCATGCCGGGGATGGATAGCTTCGAACTGATGCAGCGACTGCAGCCCGATACCTTGCCGCTGGTGGTGTTTGCCACCGCGTTCGATGCCCATGCATTGAAGGCCTTCGATGCCGGCGCCTTCGACTATGTGCTCAAGCCGATCGATCAGGAACGATTTGATCGCAGCATGGACCGGGTCACGCGTCAGTGGCGGCGCCTTGCCGTGGATCATCAGGCCCCGCGCCAGCCTCTGTTCGCCGCGACGCCTTCGGTGGAACGCCTGAGCGTGCGCGTGGGCGAAGCCTTGCGAGTGCTTCGCGTGGGCGACATCGACTGGATTGCCGCTGAAGGCAACTATGTTCGCCTGCATGCCGCCGGCGAAGCCATCCTGCATCGGCAGACCTTGCAGCAGCTGCATGGGCAACTCGATCCGTCGCGTTTCCTGCGCATCCACCGCGGTACCGTGGTCAACCTGGACCGCGTGAGCGAGATTCATCCACTCTTTCACGGTGACGCTGAGGTCGTGTTGCGCGACGGTACCCGCTTGCCGCTCAGTCGTCGCTTTCGCGACGGCGCGCGCGTGGCGCTCGGTTTGCGCTAACCGCCCGGCGCGACTATCGCGCCGCCGGTCACCGGCTCGATCCCGCTTGTCACAAATCGACTGCGTGAACTCTTTATTCGCGGGCAAGCTTCTCGCATTCCCACGATGCGTCCGGAGTTGCCATGTCGATCTACCGCGATTGTGTTTCCTGCCGCTTCGCACTGATGCTGTTTTCCGCCGTCGCATTGGGCTGGTCGGTGGTCTACGCCGATGGCGTACAGGGCAGCAAGGACGAGGAGTCGGCCATGACCGAAGCGGGCGTGCGTGCGGTCGAGCAGCACTGGACGCGTGCCGAAGGCACCGGCGATACCGATTTTCTTGAGTCGATGCTCGCGCCCGACTACCGCTCGGTCAATGCCGACGGCAAGGCCATATCCAAGTCGACCATCGTCGAGCATGCGGCGAAGAACAAAGGTTCGGACAAGGGCATGCAGGAGATCGATGCCTATATCAAGGCGCATCCCTATGGCGAAGCCGTAGCCATGCACCAGAACAGCGCCGTCGTGACCTTCTACGACCCGCAGCTGGGTCCGCAGAACGGCGTGAAATCCGCGGACATCTTTATCTACGTAGACGGCCATTGGCACGCGATGTATTCGCAGCACAGCGCGGTGGGCAAGCACTGACGCCACCCACTGTTTATCGACTGGGACCACCTGGCCGGCGTAGCGTGCGGCCAGGTCTTTTTTTAGAGGCGAACGATGACCTTGTTCGGCAAATCGATGATGGCGCTGTCGATCTGCTGGATCGCTCTGACCATGTGCTCCGCATGGCCGTGTGGTATTGCCGCGCTGACGGGCGTGAAAAATTTCCGCCTCCCGTGTCGATCGGAGTCATGGCCGTTCGTCGTACAGGTAAGCGCGGGCCATGGGGCCACGCATTACTCACCGGAGAATGACCATGTTTTCAGGAAGCCGCACCGCCAGTTTCGCGCTGGGAATGTTCTCGCTCGCCATACTTGCCAATAGCGGCGTGGGTCGGGCAAACGAAGCCAGCTATACGATCGATCCCGATCACACCTACCCCAGCTTCGAGGCCGATCACTTGGGCGGTTTGTCGACGTGGCGTGGCAAGTTCAACAAGACCACGGGCAAGGTAACGCTGGATAAGGCCGCGGGAACGGGTAGCGTCGAGATCGCCGTCGATGCGGGCAGCATCGATTTCGGTCACGACCAGCTCAACACCTGGGCGGTCGGCAAGGATTTGCTCGAAACGAACAAGTATCCGCAGGCCGTCTTCAAGGGGCGGCTTGAAGGCTTTGTCCATGGCGCGCCAACCCGTGCCGTCGGCAGCCTGAGCCTGCATGGCGTGAGCAAGCCGTTGGTCCTGAACATCGACGGCTTCAAGTGCATGCCGCATCCCATGCTCAAGCGCGAGGTCTGTGGCGCGGATGCGCTGGCCACCATCAAGCGCGACGACTTCGGCATGGCGGCCGGCAAGGATTACGGCTTCAAGATGGATGTCGTGCTGCGGATTCAGGTAGAGGCGGTGCAGGATGCTGCCGCGGCGTCGACGCCGAAGGCGCCCTGAGCCAAGATGATGTTGTGACGGGACGGCCGCGACTGAAGTCGCTCCTACAAGATAGCCATGCTTTCCCAAGTTTGTAGGAGCGACTTCAGTCGCGACCGCACACCTTCAATCAATAACCGACCGTAAAACGCTGCCGGATATGCGCAGGTTTCTCGATCTCGTCGAGCATCGCAATCGCATAGTCCTCAAACGACACCCAGCTCTTGCCATCGGCAGCCACCAGCAACGTATCCGCGCCTATCCGGAAATGCTCGGTGCGCTCGCCGGCGATGAACAAGGCGGACGGGCTGAGAAAGGTCCAGTCCAGATCGCTGATGCCACGCAACACGTCGAGGAAGTTCTTGCCGGCGCGAGCCTCGTCGAGATAGATGGCGGGGAAATCCGCACCGTCGACCAGCAGCTTGCCGGGTGCAACCTCCAGGCTGCCTGCGCCGCCGACCACGAGATAACGCTTCACGCCCGAAGCGCGTACCAGCGCGAGCAGGTCGTCCGACGAAGCCTGGGTAAAGTGGATCGAGCTGATGATGGCGTCATGGCCGCGCAGCTTGGCCGGCAAGGACGGGTCCGTGATATCGGCAGCGATATGCGTCAGTTGCGCGGTGTCGGCCTGGTTGTCGGCACGGCGGGCAACGGCAGTGACCTGGTGACCGCGTCGCAGTGCTTCAGCGACCAGGCGTGTACCGACGTTGCCGCTGGCACCGAGAATGGCGATTTTCATAGTGACTTCCTTCGAGTTGGAGATGACCCACACCGGGCATCCTAGGCCTCGCGAAGGCTGCCGATAAGACGGATAATCACGTTTTCACTAGCCATCCATAATGGACAATCCCCATGGGTAGCCCACTGGCGTCGGTCAATCTCAATCGCATCGTGGTGTTCGTGGCGGTAGTCGAGTCGGGTTCGTTTACCGCGGCGGCGGCGCGCCTGGGGATGGTCAAGACGATGGTCAGCACGCATATCAAGCGACTCGAGGTCGAGGTCGGCGCCAATCTGCTGGTCCGCACGACCCGTCGTATAGCGCTGACCGATGCCGGCGAGGCCTTCTATGAAGCCAGCCGGATCTTGATCCGTGACGCCGAAGCCGCGGTGCAGGCCGCCGGCGAAGACACCACGGCGCTACGTGGGACCTTGCGCATCACTGCACCCGTCGACTATGCCGCCACCATTCTTACGCCGCTGCTGGTGCGGATGCGCGAGACCCATCCCGAACTGCGCGTCGAATTACTGACCGGCGACCGCCTGTTCGACCTGGTGGCCGAAGGTATCGATGTGGCGATTCGCGTCGGCAATCTGTCCGACTCGCGCTTGCGCGCGGTGCAGGTGGATAGTTATGCGCACTGGTTGGTGGCGACGCCGACCTGGCTGGATGGTCGTCGTCCCCGCCGCCCGGAGGATGTCGCCAAGCTGCCGCTGGTAGCGATGTCGGCCTTGCAGCGTCCGTCGACCTGGACGTTTACCGGCGCCAAGGGCGCCACACGCACGATCGCCTTCGAATCCCCGATGTCGGCCAACATCGCCCTGGTGGTCAAGGCAGCGGTCATGGCCGGGGCCGGCATGATGGTGATGCCCGATTTTGCGGTGGTCGACGATGTCGCCGCCGGCCGGTTGATCCGTTTGCTGCCGACATGGCAGTTACCAGGCGGCGGTATCCACGCGGTGTTTCCGGCAAGTCGCTTCATGCCGCAACGTGCGCGCGCATTTATCGACCTGTTGCGCGAGCATCTCGCCATGACCAGGCGCGTGCGTTGAGCGACGGTCGCGTCGCGAAATGCCGATGACGCGACCTTAAGCCTTCCGCATTACCTGGGAGCTGGCGGTTGCCTACCCTGCTTCTGCAACTGCTGGCGTACATAGCCGAGCTCTTTCAGTGAGCCCTGATCATCTGGCACCAGATGCAGGCAGGCGTAGTATTTCTGCGCGGCATCGTCCAATCGATTCAATTCGACCAGATCGTAACCCTGGCCGCGCAAGCCGCGGCATTTCAAGCGCCCGATATCCGCCGGCGTGTTGCCGGTCAGTTCGGCATACTTTTCCGCGATCTCAAAGGCAGCCAGCGAGCGATGCCAGTCACTCAGACGCTGATAGGCAAAGCCAAGCTCGCTATTGTACTGGCTATCGGTGGGCGCGAGCTTGACCGCTTTTTCCAGTTCGTCGCGACTCTTTGCGAACTGGCCTAGCTCGCCATAAGCGTAACCCCGCGCCCAGTACGCCATCGCCCAGGCCTTGCCCACCGCAATCGCCTTGCCACTGGGCCCCGGGTGCTGGGCTGCTCCAGTCAGATAGAACAGCGTGTCCTTGAGGCCGCGAGGCGAGTACATGACGTCCTTGCTGTTGCCATAGGCGTGCTCGTAGTAGTCGACCACGTCGGTAAGCGGCCCATCGATGGCCTGTTGCGGTTGATGCGCCTCGATCAACTTCGCGCCATCCAGGACTTTCTTCAGTTGCTCCTCGTCCTGCGCCGACACCTTATGCGAAGCCGCGGTCTGCGATGCCGCCGCGGTATCGTCTTGCGCCCAACAGTGCATGGATACCAAAAGCACCATGACAACTGCACACCATGACCATCCTTTCATGACGTCCCCTCTCGCGTTGTGTGGCGATGATAAACGCAAGACGCGGGCGGGAGGGGTTGAAGTCCGGGACGCAAAAAAATGCGTTGTGCGGATGCTCTTACTTGGCGGTGTCCGCGGGGGATTTGTCGCTTGAACCTTTGGGCAACGCCTGCGCCATCTCCAGATGATGCCTGAGCGTCGGCAGGGTCTTGGCGGCGAACGCTTTCAAGTCCGAGTCCTTGCCGCTATCGGCTTCCTTGGTGAACAACGCCACCGCCTGTTTGTGATCCGCCAGCATCTTCCGGCTGAAAGCGGTATCGAAGGCCGCACCTTGCTTGGCGCCGATGGTCTTGGCGGTCGCGGCATCCTTGGCTGAAGGATCGGTAGCGACCGTCAGGCCTTTTTCGCTGGCGATCGAGCTCAGTTCGTCGTTCGCCGATGTGTGATCTCTTACCATCTGCGCACCGAACTGTTTCACCTGGTCGGATTGGCCTTGCGACTGGCCGAGCTTGCCCAGTGCCACCTCCGCGGCTCCGGCGGCGCTGGCTTTCTTGACGAACATGGCGTCACCACCGGTCTTGCTGGCGGTGCTCGGCGTGCTCGCTGGCGTACTGCTCTGCGCGACAGCTCCGCTCGTGACGAATGCCAATGCGAGCGCCGCGCTGATCATCATCGGTTTAAGCATGATGTTCTCCGTTCTTGATGGACAAGGTAAGTGAAGCATCGTCTTGTCGGCCGGAGCGTCGCGTTGATTCGACGTGCACGCAGCATCAACGCATGGAGGCCTACGGTGTATGCGTTGTCGTCGAGGAGAAGCCCATGGCTAACGAACATCCCACGCCGCTACCCAAGGGTGCGGTGCTATGTGAGACCTGCAAGCAAGCTGGACAGAAGGTGGAAATGGAGCGCTACGATCCGGAAGCTCCCGCCAATCGCGAGCGCAAGAACGAAGCCACCGACACGGAACTGCAGACCTATCGCTGCCCGGTGTGCGAAGACGTGTCGGTATTTCGCGTGAGTTGAAGCTTATCCGAGCAGCGGACGATCGCCATGCTCGTACCACCGTAGTACGTCGTCGGGAACGAGTCGTTCCAGTGGCAGCCCGATGCTTCGGCACATGTCGAGCACGTTCAGCAAGGCCCGTTGCAGGGGGCGCTTCGGATCACCGTGAAAGCGCTCGTACTCCACTTGCTCAAGCATCCTCGCGCTGCCCTCGTAGAGCCAGTCGACACGTTCTTCCAGCAGCGAGCGCAGCCACGGGCGCAAGGGTCGATGTAGTGTGTAGCCTGCATCCTCGGCAAGCTGCTGTGCCAGTGCGGTGATCTCTGGATAGATGCCGCGATACCACTCGGTGTAGCCGGCTGCGGCTTCGCGCACGACCAATGGTGCAGGCGCGCGGCTTTCGATCCATGTGTCGATAAAGCGACGTTCGATGCGGCGAGCGTCGGAGACACGATCGACTTCGATCAGCAAGCCGCGGTCGAGATCGAAGAACTCGTAGAAGCGCCGATGCAGCGTGTGAAAGCGGGTGAATGGGTCACGCGAAAAGCCAAGCTTCAGCAGATCTTCGTCGCGATACGGCAAGACGTAGACATAAGCGCGTCCGCGCGAAGCAAACTGCGGATAGCCAACGTCGTCGCTCATGGCGCTGCAGTGGACTCTCCATTGAGCTGGCGCGACAAGGCATAAAGCAGGCGCAGATCCTGCGCGTCGAGCGCATCGCCGTCGATGCCGCGAAAATGGCGATGAAAGGCGCGTACCACTGCGTCGCGATGGTCCAGCGGATAACCGATGGCGCTCAGTGCCATCCACGGATCGAATCCCGCCGGCGGATCGATCAACGGCAGCTTAGGCCATAGACCGAAACCCGCATTGGCAAGCTGTTGCCAGGGAAACAACAGTCCGGGATCGTTCTTGCGGTCCGGCGCGAGATCTTCGTGGCCGATGATCTGCGTGCGCGGAATGCGCCAGCGCGCGGTGAGATCGTTGAGCAGCCGCAGCAGGCTGTCGATCTGCGCGGCGGTGTATGGCGACTGCGCGTCGTTATCCAGTTCGATACCGAGCGATGCGGAGTTGACGTCGGTAATCGTGCCCCAGCGCCCTGCCCCGGCATGCCAGGCACGTTGTTCGTCGGCGACCAGCTGATAGATCGTGCCGTCGCTGCCGATCAGATAGTGTGCGCTGACCGGGCCGCCGCTATTGCGTGTGCGTAGCGTATTCAGGCTGGCCTGCGCTGATCGTTGCTCGGTGGCATGCAGCACGATCAGTACCGGTCGGCGGATGTCGTGGTTTGGGGATGGTACCCATTGCGCCAGCGGGTTATGCGTTGGCGCCTGGGCGCAACCTGCGAGCCAGGCCAGCGCCAGCAGGCAGGCCCATCGGCCAGGGCTGCGATAAGCGGAGGTTTTCATGCGGCGATTGTATCGTCGCCGGCAGGTGACGACGGTGGGTTTCGAATTGTTCGGCCAGCCAGTGGTGGGAGTGCATGGTCACGTCTTTTGTTTTGGTCTCTTCTTAAAGTGACGAATGTGCGGATGACGGTACGTCGGAAAAAGCCCCCCCTCACCCCAGCCCTCTCCCCCGGCAAAGCCAGGGGAGAGGGCTGGGGTGAGGGGGCACAAGAAGCAATGCGAAGCGAGCCTGGTTTCAAGTCCCCGTTGGCTCGACCAAAAACTCCCGCAGCCGCGGCGTCATGAAATCCAGAAACGCCCTGATCCGCCGCGGCGCGCGCTTGCTCCCAAGATAAAGCGCATGAATCGATTCGCTGTCGGTGATCACATCATCCAGCACCGTGACCAATCGCCCCGCGCGCAGATCCGCGCGCACATGAAACTCGCCCAGCCGCGCCAATCCCATGCCGAGCACGGCCAGATGCCGCACGGTTTCGCCGTTATTGGCAACGATCGATCCATGCACTTCGCGATCCACCAGACGCCCACCGCTACGCAGCGGCCACACGCTGGCCGCACGGCGAAAATTGAAGCCCAGGCAGTTGTGTCGTTCGAGGTCGGCCGCCTGTCTGGGTGTGCCGTGCGCGGTGAGATAGGCAGGTGACGCCACAATGCGACGGCGCGTCTGTCCCAGACTCACCGCAAGCAGCCCTGAATCACTGAGCGGGCCGATACGAAACGCGATATCCGCCTGCGCCGCATAGAGATCGACGACGTCGTCGGTAACGGTGAGATCGAGCCGTACCGCGGGAAAGGCCGCACTGAAAGCCGGTAGCAACGGCATCAGAGCGTGCCGCCCGAAGGGCACCGAAACATTGATGCGGATCAGGCCGGCAGGAGAGCGAGCTTCACCCGCCACCTCCGCATCGAGGCCATCCAGCTCGCCAAGCAGCGCCTCGGCGCGCTCACGGTAGAGCTCGCCTTCGGCGGTGAGGCGCAGCCGCCGGGTCGAGCGTTCGACCAGGCGTACACCGAGCCGTTGTTCGATCCGGGTGATCAGCTTGGCGGTGGAGGATGGCGTCATATTCACCACCCGCCCGGCGCCGCTGAAGCTGCCGGTGTGGGCCACCTGCAGGAAAACCCGCATTTCCCAGGCACGTTGATCGCTCATGGGCCGATTATGTCATTCAATGACAAAGTAATGCGAATCGTGAGTGGATTCTAAGCAGTCAATGCCATGGCTAAGCTGCTCCTATCTTTTCAAGAAGGACTCCTCATGAAAATCGTCCAGGCCAATGGCGCATCGATTCCGGCCCTCGGTTTCGGCACCTTCCGCATGCCCGGCGCGGACGTGTTGCGCATGCTGCCGGCGGTGCTCAAGCTCGGTTATCGGCATATCGATACGGCGCAGATCTACGGCAACGAAGCCGAAGTGGGCGAGGGCATGGCGCATTCGGGCGTACCGCGCGAAGAGGTGTTCCTGACCACGAAGGTGTGGGTCGATAACTATCGTCACGATGCCTTTGAGCGCTCGGTCGACGAAAGCCTGCGCAAGCTCAGGACCGATCATGTCGACCTGCTCCTGTTGCACTGGCCTAACGACAAGGTGCCCCTGGCCGAACAGATCGAGGCCTTGAATGCCGTGCAGGCGGCTGGCAAGACACGACACATCGGCGTCAGCAACTTTTCCACCGCGTTGATGGCCGAGGCTGAGGGACTGAGCAAAACCCCGCTAGTCACCAACCAGGTCGAGTGGCATCCCTATATCGATCAGACGATCGTCCATGAAGCCGCTCGCCGTGCCCGCATGAGCGTGACGGCGTATTACGCGATGGCCGACGGCAAGGTCTTCGACGATGGGGTGCTGAAGAGCATCGCCGCCAGCCACGGCAAGAGCGTTGCGCAGGTGGTGTTGCGCTGGCTGATCCAGCACGACGGCGTGTTGGCGCTTTCCAAGACGGTGAGCGAAGAGCGCGCAGCGAGCAATGCGGCGATCTTCGACTTTGAACTTTCCGACGCCGAGATGACGGCGATTCGCGCCTTGGCGCGCAAAGACGGCCGCATTGTCAGCCCGCCCGGTCTTGCACCGGTGTGGGATTGACCGAACTCCTTTCATAGAGAGACACATCATGGACCTCAAGCTCAACGGCAAGACCGCACTCGTCACCGGCTCGACCGCCGGCATCGGCCTGGAAATTGCGCGCAAGCTGGCGCAGGAAGGCGCCGAAGTAATCATCGCCGGTCGCAATCAGGCCAAGCTCGATCAGGCCCTGGCCGACATCCGTGCATCCGGTGGTGCAAACGTGCGCGGCATCGTGGCCGACCCGGTCACTGCCGAAGGCGCGGACATCCTGCTCAAGGCACAGCCCGAGGTCGACATCCTGGTCAACAACCTGGGTATCTACGAATCCAAGCCCTTCGAGAAAATTACGGACGAGGATTGGCGCCGTTTCTTCGAAGTGAATGTGCTCAGCGGTGCGCGTCTGTCGCAGCGCTACTTTCCGGGCATGCTTGCGCGCAACTGGGGCAGGGTGATCTTCATTGCCAGCGAATCGGGTCTGATGGTGCCGCCGGACATGATCCACTACGGCATGACCAAGACCGCGCAGTTGGCGATCTCGCGCGGCATGGCCGCATTGACCAAGGGCGGCAACGTCACTGTGAATACTGTGCTGCCGGGGACGACACGCTCGGAAGGTATCGTCGATTTCATGAAGAGCGTGGCCAGCAATCCGAACGCCAAGCCGGACGTCATCGAGAAGGAGTTCTTTGCCAAGGAGCGCCCGACCTCATTGATCCAGCGCATGATCGAGGCCGAAGAAATCGCCAGCCTCGTCGCCTACGTTGCCAGCCCGTTGTCGTCAGCTACCAATGGTGCGGCGTTGCGCGCGGACGGCGGGATCACACCGACGATTGCCTGAGGGCAGGAAGTCGCGCCTCGCGGCGCGACTTCTCCAGATCACTGCTCATAAACCGCCGTGTTGGTTGCCCAGGCATCCGGCGGCGTCGGCGACGAGCCGCCGCTTGCATTGGCATTGGCCGGATCCGTGCCATTGGCGGCTTCCTCGATCAGCTTGGCTACTTCCTTGGGCTGCGATTCGTAGACCGAATGGCTGGCGCCCTTGGCCTCGACGGTGTGGCTGCCCGCGCGCTTGGCGTACATGCGTTCCAGATCGGGGCTGATGATGCGGTCGCTCTGCGCCACCATGTACCAGCTGGGCTTGGTCTTCCAAGCCACGTTCTGCACCGGCGTGGAGAACACCTTCGCCGCGGTCAGCATCTGCGACTGCGCTTCGAACTCGGCCTGCTTCTGCGGCAGGTCGGCGGCGAAGTCCTGATAGAAGCGAGCCGGGTCGAGATACAGAAAACCATCGGGCGTCTTCAGCGGCTTCTGTGCAAGCGCGGGAAAACGCTGACCGTTGCCTACCTCGGTTTCGCCGGCATCCGGCGCGTGTGCGGCGATATACACCAGGGCTTTCACTTTCGGATCGACGCCCGCTTCGGTGACGATGGTGCCGCCGTAGCTATGGCCTACCAGCACGACCGGGCCGTCGATCGTATCGAGCACGCGCTTGGTCGCCTGCACATCATCCGCGACTGACGTCAGCGGCTCTTGCACCAGAGTCACCTTGTAGCCGTCGCGCGTGAGGATGTCGTACACCGGGCGCCAGCCCGAACCATCCACGAACGCACCATGCACCAGCACGATGTTCTTGATCGAGGTGGGCTTGATCGTGGCAGCGCTGGCTGAAGCAGCGGCGAAGGCCAGGGCGACGCCGACAAAAAGGGCGGCCGGGCGCGAGACGATGGAAGTGAAGCTGCGCATGATGGTTCTCCTATCTCTTCGAATGGGGGGTAACGCCGCGCCGGCATGGCGCTGTCGTTGTGTGTCTGACGTATGAGCGTCAGGTTTATTTCGTCGGGATAAGAAAAAAAGTTTCACTATCAATGATTTATCGTGATGTCCGCTGACTGTCAGTGACTAGGGCACTAAATGCGATGACGGTAGGAGAGGGTGCCAAACAAAAAGCCGGCAACTTTCGTTGCCGGCTTTCGATGTGCCTCGCGGTGCAGCGCGACTTAGTAGAACGCTCTCTGCACCTGCACCCAGAACCGCGTCTTGGTACTGGGATTGTTGCCAAGCAGTTCCGGCGTGTTGCCGATCGGCTTGGAGGCACTGGCATTGACGACCCAGTTGTCCGTGGCGGCCCAGTGCAGGCCGATACCGGCGCTGCTGACGCGGCCGCTGTTGACGCCATCGATAAACGGGTTCTTGTACACCTGCACGCGACCGGTATCGGCAAACAAGGCGACCTGCCAACGGCCCGGCACCTGCGGTAGCGAAAAGTCGTGGCGGTATTCGACGGTGAACAGGTTACCCTGCGAGCCAGCGAGCGCGCCTGTGTCGTAGCCGCGTACGGTGTTCGGGCCACCGAGATAGAACTGCTCGGAGGTATCGAGGTTCTTGTTCGACCACTGCGCGGTGTAGCCGAAGTAGAAGGCGTTGTTCGGGTCCAGCTGCTGCAGGCGCGAGATCGAGCCACTGAACTTGGTGTACGTGCCGGCGGTGCGCGCGGTCAGTGCATCGATGAATTCGGATAAGAGATTGGTGTAGGTGATCTTGCCGTACGAACCGCTGATATTGAAGTTGGTGATGCCGGTCGAGTCGCGCTGGTCGCCGGCCAGCGTCCCTACCCACACATTGGCATGACGATCGGTATCGACGAACGCTGCCTCGATATCGTCCTTCAACAGTTTGTGATCGAACTCGATCTGACCATAAAGGTTGAAGGCAGTGTTGCGGACGAACGGTTGCGACAAGGTCAGGCTGCCGACCAGCGCCGAGCCATGCGCATCCAGCGGCTCCAGCCCGTTCTCCAGGTGATAGTGCAGCGTCGATACGGCCGCGCGCAGCGTGGTGCCCTGGCCATTGAGCAGATAACGGTAGCCGGCCTGGAAATAATTCATGCCGCCGCCCGAAGTGAGCGCACTGAAGTCGAGCAGGTCGCCCTGGTGCAGCAGGCCGTTGATATCGAAGTTGCCGCCCAGGCGTGCGCGGCCGGTGTAGCTGTTGCCGAAATCGTCCAGGCCCACCGTGCCGGTGTAACGCGGCGCAGAGGCGACATTGACCAGCAGGTCGGAGGTGCCAGGCTCGTCGCCGGGGCGCACCACCGAACCGGTCAACGCACCCGGAATGTCCGACAACAACAACAGGCTGCGCTCCAACTGATAGTTGCTCACCGGCTGGCCGGGCTGCAGCGGCGACAAGGTCGCGTTGAGCGGGCCGTTGGATACGGCGCTGTCGTTCTGCAGCACGACCTTGCCGTAGCGCGCTTCCACCACAGCGATGCGCACCGTACCGTCGCGCAGCGTTTGCGCCGGCACATAGGCGCGGGTCAGCGGATAGCCGGCGTGCTGATAAGCGGTGCTGATCTTGTCAGCCAGATCGTCGAGGTCGTTCAGGCTGAGCTGCTTGCCTTCGCTGCTGGCGACCAGCGCATGCAGCTGGTCGGTCGGCAGCAAGGTGTTGCCGCTGATTTCGATCGTGCGCACCAGGAACGGCTGCGTATCCTGCGCACGCTGGCGCTGCGGACGCTGCATCTTCAGGTCAAGGTCCGATGACGGCGAGGTAATCGGCTGGGGCACTTGCTGCAACAGCTGACCGCTGCTCGGCAGCTGTGTCTGCGGCACGGCGACCTGCGCGTGCACTGCGGTACCCCACAAGCCGAGCGACAGCATGGAGCAGAGCAGGGTGAGGCGCGGTGCGGGTTTGGACTTCGGGTTCATAAGATTCGTTCTAAGGCTCAATGGATGCGAGGGGCGCTTGGCGCGGGACGTCATCGGTGAATGGCTCATGGCATCGCATTCACTGGCATCTGCACGCCGCCATCGACCACCTTGAGCGCGAGCCCGGAATGGAAGTCGGTGCGTGCACGGTTACGTTCGTTCGGACGGTGTTCTTTTTTCTGGTTGCCGGTAAACGAGCCCACGACGTCCTGATCGGCGACGCCGTAGGGCGTGGCGATCGCCGAAGGCCCAACCGCGCCTTGCAGCTGTGCGAGCAGACCATCGTCGACACCGAAGGCGGAAGCCTGGGCACCGGTGATGTTTGCGGTCGTGGTCGTGGTCGGATCGATGACGACATAGTTGCCCGCATCCGCGCCCGAGCCGGCGATACCGGTGACCGTAACGGTCTTGCCGTTGCCCACGTTGGGATCGCTGAAGTTGGCACCGGTCCCGGCGAAACTCACCTGGTCGCCGCCCAGCACGCCGTCGCTGCTCAGCGTGACCGTGTCCTTCGTATTGCCGTCGAACATCTTGTTCGTGCCGGTCGCGGTAATGGTCACCGGGCGCGGCGTCACATCGGCGGTAAGGCCGGTCGGCTGGACCAGGATGTAGTTGCCCATATCGCCGCCGCTGATGGTCATCGCGGTGGTCACCGTCTTGTCGTTGCCGACATTCTTGGTGTCGAACAGGCCGGTCGCGGAATTGCCCAGCGTGACGTCATCGTTGCCGAACAGGCCCGACAGCATCGAACCGCTCAGCGCATCGGTACGGGTGCCGTCGTAAACGCGATTGGTCGTCTGCGTGCCGATCACAGTCAAGGTGGCCGGCGTGATCGTCAGCCAGTCGGTACCGCCGGTGAGCGTGTAGTTGCTGCCCAGTGCCGAACCGTTGCCCGTCAGGGTGAAGCCGCCCAGGCCACCATTGGCGAAGGCTTTCTGGGAGCCGACGTTCTTGTCCGACACCGTACCCGTGCCGGTCAACGTCAGCGTCTCGCCATTCACGCCGGTGAGCACGCCGTTGTTGCCGAACAGGTTGCCGGCAGCGGCAGCGGTGCCGTCGTAGGTACGCGTGCCGGTGAGGTCGAGCACGACCGGCGTGATGTTGGCGGTCGTGGTGGTGTTGGTTGTCAGGGTGTAGTTGCCGGCATCGCCACCGTTCAAGTTGCCGTTCACGTCGACGGTCTTGCCGTTGCCGGCGTTCTTGTCCTGGAAATTGCCGCTGCTGACGATACCGACCTGGTCGCCCGCGATGACACCGTTGAGGCTGCCACTCACGCTGGCGTTGGTATTGCCGTCATACACCTTGTTGCCGGCGACGATCGTGCCGGTAATCGCCAGCGGGGTGATGTTGGCCGTGGTGGTGGTATCGGTGTTGAAGGTGTAATTGCCCGCATCGGTACCCGTGGCGGTGATGCTGTCGACCGTGACGGTCTTGCCGTTGGCTACGTTCTTGTCGCCGAAAGCCGCCGAGCCGGCGGTGAAGTCCACCGTGTCGCCGGCCAGCACGCCGCCGCTGCTCACCGTGGCGGTGGCCGCGGTGGTGCCGTCGTAGATCTTGTTGTTGGCGGTTGCGCCCACGGTGATCGCCAGCGGGGTGATGTTGGCGGTGGTGGTGGCGGTGTTGTTGAAGGTGTAGTTGCCCGCATCGGCGCCACCGGCAACGATGCCGTCGACCGTGACGGTCTTGCCGTTGGCCACGTTCTTGTCGCTGAAGGTGCCCGGGTCGCCGCTGAAGTTCACCGTGTCGCCAGCCAGGATGCCCGTGCTGCCGAGCGACGCGATAACGGCCGCATTGTTGCCGTCGTAGACCTTGTTGTTGGCGGTAATGCCGACGGTGACCGCCAGTGGCGTGATGTCGGCCGTCGTGGTGGCGGTGTTGTTGAAGCTGTAGTTGCCTGCATCGGCGCCGCTGGCCGTGATGCCATTGACGATGACGGTCTTGCCGTTGGCCACGTTCTTGTCGCTGAACGTACCGGGGTCGCCGCTGAAGTCCACCGTGTCGCCGGCCAGGACGCCGGTGCTGTTCAGCGCGGTGACGGCCGCGTTGTTGCCGTCGTAGACCTTGTTGTTGGCGGAGGCGCCGACAAGGATCGTCAGCGGCGTGATGTTGGCGGTCGTGGTGGTATTGGAGGTGAAGGTGTAGTTGCCCGCATCGCCGCCATCGAGCGTGCCGGCGACCGCGACCGTCTTGCCGTTGGCCACATTCTTGTCGCCGAATTGGCCGCTGGTATCGAAGGTGACATTGTCGCCGGCCAGCACGCCGGTCAGCGTGCCGTGGGTGGTCGCGCCGAGACCGGCGTCGTACACCTTGTTGTCGGCGGTGATCACGCCGGTGATCGCCAACGGGGTGATATCGCCGGTGGTCGTCGTGGCATTGTTGAAGCTGTAGTTGTTTGCATCGGCGCCGTTGGCGGTGATGCCGGTCACCGTGATGGTCTTGCCGTTGGCGACATTCTTGTCGCTATAGGTGGCGCTACCGTCATTGAAGCCGATCGTGTCGCCGGCGAGGACGCCGCTGCCGGCCAGGGTCACGCCGGCCACGTTGTTGCCGTCGTAGACCTTGTTCGAACCGGTCGCGCCCACGGTGATCGCCAGCGGCGTGATATTCAGTGTCGACGTGCCGATCTCGTAGTTGCTCGACAGCGAGCCGTTGCGTCCGCCCAGCGTCATGTCGCCGGCACCGTCGAACACCTTGCCGTTGGCCACGTTCTTGTCGGCCACGTTGGAGTTGCCGCTGAGGGTGAGCGTTTCGCCGTTGACGCCGGTGAGTACGCCGCCGGCGCCGAACAGCGACGAGCTGACATCGGTCAGGCCGTCGTAGACGCGTGTGCCGCTCAAGTTGATGATGAACGGTGTGACGTTGGCGGTGGTGGTCGTGCTGGTGTTGAACGTGTAGTTGCTCGCGCCGGCGCTGCTGGTGCTGATACCGGTGACCGCCACCGTTTTGCCGTCCGCGACGTTGGCGTCGCCGAAATCCGAAGCGCCGGCGGTGAAGGTCAGGCTGTCGCCGCCGACCAGGCCATTGGCGGTCAAACTGACGTTATCGTGGGTCAAGCCGTTGTAGGCGCGATTGGTGCCAGTCGCGGTCACCGTGATCGCCAGCGGGGTGATGCTGGCCGTAGCGGTGCCGTGCACAAAGTTGTAATTGCCGGCATCGCCGCCTTGCACCGTAATGTCATCGGTAACGGTCTTGCCGTTGCCGACATTCTTGTCGCTGAAGTGGCCGTCGACCTGGTCATTGAGCGTGACGTCGTCGCTGCCCAGCACGCCATTGAGCGAGGAGACATGGATGGTGGCGTGGGTGGTGCCGTCGTAGACCTTGCTATCGGCGGTGAAGTTGGCATCGAGCTGCGCCTTGGTCACGGTCAGCTTGGCATCGTCCAGCACATAGTTGCTGGACAGGCCGCCGTTGCTGCCGTCGCCCAGGCCCAAGGTGCCAAGTGCCACGGCCTTGTTGTTGCCCACGTTCTTGTCGGCAAGGCTACCGGCGCCGGTGACCACCAGGGTCTCGCCGGCGACGCCGGTGGCGAGCTGGCCACCGCTCATGAACACTGAGGCATTGGCGTCGGTCAGTGCGTCGTAAACGCGCGAACCGGTCAGATGGATCTCGCGCGGCGTGATGTTGGCCTGGGTCGCGGCCGAGTTGTTGTCCAGCACGTAGTTGCTCGCATCGCCGCCGCTGGCGGTGATGCCGGTGACCGAGATGCCGATATTGTTGCCGACGTTCTTGCTGGCGAAGTTGGCCGCACTGTCGTTGAAGCTGATGTTGTCGCCACCGACCACGCCGGCGCTACTGAGGTCGACCTGGGCCGTCGTCGTGCCGTCGTATTCCTTGTCGTGCCCGGTGGCGCCGACCGTGATGTGCTTCTGCGTGATGTCGGCCAGGGCGGTGCCTTGGGTGAACACGTAGTTGCCGGCATCGTTGCCGGAGATAGTCATATTGCCGGTAACGGTCTTGTTGGTGCCGGCGTTCTTGTTGTTGAAGCTGCCGCTGCCGGTGTTGTTCAATGTCACCAGATCGCCGGCGACCAGGCCGCGATTGCCGTTGGCGGCTTCCAGCGCGGCACCGGTCAGTGTTGCGTTGGCATTGCCGTCGTAGGTCTTGTCGTTGGCGCCAAAGGTGGCGGTCAGCGCGCGTGGCGTGATCGTCACCCAGTCGGTGCCGCCGACCAGGGTGTAGTTCGAGGCCAAGGTGGTGCCGTTGTCGACCAGGGCCAGGCTACCGAAATCGGCAAAGGCTTTCTGGTTGCCGACGTTCTTGTCCACCACGTTGGCCGAGCCGGTGAGCTTGATCACTTCGCCATCGACGCCGGCAATGGTGCCGGCCGGTGCGAACAGCGAGGCGTCGGCTGCGGCGGTACCGTCGTAGACGCGCGTGGCAGTCAGGTTGATGATCGCCTTGGTGATCGTGCCGGTGCCGGTGGCGGCGGTCGGCAGGATGTAGTTGGCCAGGTTGGTGCCCGCGCCTGCGACAAAGTCGGATACCACCAGGGTCGAATTGACCGTGATGCCGGTACCCGCGTTCTGGGTGATGTAGTTGGCGGTGGCCGACTGCGGCACGGTGGCGCCCTGGCCGGCGACGAAGCCGTCGAGCTCGTAGTTGGCCGCGGTCAGCGTGGTCGAGGTGCTGCCGTCGTAGGCCTTGGTCGGGTCGCCGATGATCGAGGCGGTAAGTGCACGCGGTGTAATGTTGATCGTGCTGCTTGCCGGCTGGCTCAGCGCGTAGTTGCCAGCCAGCGTGCCGGTCAGCGAGTAGCTGCCGAACAACACCGCGAGATTGTTGCCGACATCGGCGGTGCGCGTATTGGCATCGGCATCGGCCGTGACCAGCTGCACCGAGGCCGCGTCGCCGCCGAGCAAGCCGTTGAGTGCCGCAGTGCCATGGATCGCTACGTCGGTGGTGCCGTCGTAGACTTTGCTCGGATCGATACTGATGCCCGAGACGGTCAACGGTGCTGGTGTGATGTTCGCAAACAGGTTGGTCGGCTGCTGCAGGTTGTAGTTGGCCGCTTCGCTACCCGAGAGCGAGAACGTGCCGGGCGCAACGGCAATACCGGTACCGGCGTTCGCGGTGGCGAAATGGCCGGTGTTCGCTGTATTGAGCGTGACATTGCCAATGTCTGCGGTGACCAGGCCTTGCATCTGTGCGCCGCTGACGTTGAGCGTGGCCGTGTCGGTGGTGTCGTAGACCTTGTTCTGAGCGCTCACGCCGGTAATGAACAGCGGCGCCTTCGTGATCGTGCCCATGCCTTCGGCCTGGGTCGGCAGGATGTAGTTGGAGAAATCCGTACCGGCGCCCGGCGTGAACGAGGTGGTTGCCAGCAGCGCCACGATGTTCCAGTTGCCGGCGTTCTTGCTGGCGAAATCGACCTGCGCGGACGGCGTGATGGTGCCGCTTTCGCCGGCGACGAGGCCGTCCAGTTCGTAGTTACCCGCGGCCAGCGAGATCTTGGTGGTGCCGTCGTAGACCTTGGTCGGGTTGCCGATGATGCGCGCGGTCAGCACCGCCGGATTGATGATGCCGGTGCCGAAGGCCTGCGTCGGCAGGGTGTAGTCCTCGGGGTGAGCGGAGTTCACGCTCAGGTCGCCGTTGCCGAAGCTGGCGGTCAACGACTGCGTGCCGACGTTCTTCGAGCCGAAGATGCCGGTGAGGTTGGCAAAGTTCATCGACACCGTGTCGCCGTTCAGCAGACCGGTGAAGGAGAAATTGGCCGGCAGCAGGCTGATGGTGTTCAGCCCGTCATAGGTTTTCGATGCGCCGACCAGGCCGGCGATGATCAGCCCCGCAACCGGTACGGGCGTGATCTGGCCGGTACCGGCCGCCACGCTCGGAATCGAATAGTTGTTGAGATTGGTGCCGCCGTTGGCGACCAGGTTGGCCGCGCTGAGCAACGCGGTGACGTTCCATTGGCCTACGTTGGGATCGGCATAGGTGCCGGCAGTCTGATTGACCGTCGCGCCCTGGCCTTGCAGGAAACCGTTGATCTGGAAGTTGCCCGCGTTGAGCGTGGCGACATCGGTGCCGTCGTAGACCTTGGTCGGGTTGTTGATGATGCCGATCGTCAGCGGTGCCTGGGCGATCGTGCCGGTACCCGTCACCGTGGGGGTGAAGCTGTAGTTGGACATCGACGTGCCGCTGGCCGTGTGGAAGTCGGACGCTTCCAGCGTTGCGGTCAGGCCGATGTTGTTGCCGGCGTCGGGGCCGGCGTAGTTGGCTGTGGAAACCTGGTCCAGCGTCGCGCTCTGGCCACCCTGCCAGCCGACGATCTGCCAGTTGGCGGCCGTGGTATCGGCGGTGGTGGTGCCGTTGTAGGTCTTGCTCGGGTTGCCGATCAAGGTGATCGTCAACGGTGCCGGCGTGATATTGGCGAACAGCCCGGTGGGCTGCGTCAGCGTGTAGTTGCCTGCGCCACCGCCGGTCAGCCCGAAACCGCTGGCGCTGATCGCGATGCCGTTGCCGACATTGGGCGAGGCAAAGGTGCCGGTCGCGCCACTGCTATCGAGGCTCACCGTGCCTGCGTCACCGGCTACCAGGCCCTGCAGCGCGGCAGTGCCGGCGTTCAGTGCATCGTTGGTGGTCGCGTCGTAGTTGCGATTGGTCCCGGTCACGCCGCTGATGGTCAGCGCCTTGGGCGTGATGCTCGCGGTCAGGGTGGTGGGCAGCACCAAGTTGTAGTCATTCGCCTTGGCGCCGCTCAACGAGAAACCCGTGAGCGTTACCGTCTGGTTATTGCCTGCGTTGGCCGAGGCAAAGTTGCCCACGCCCTGTACCAGCGACACGTTGCCGGTGTCGCCGGCGATGATGCCGAACAAGTGCTGGTTGCTGATATCCAGGCCGGCGAGCGTGCTGCCGTCATAGACCTTGCTGTCGGCCAGGATGCCCGACAACACCACATTCGCCGGGTTGATCATGCCGGCGCCCGTAGCCACGGTCGGCAGGATGTAATTGGACAACTGCGTGCCGATGCCGGCGATGAAGTTGGTGTCCTTGAAGCCGGCGGTGATCAGCTCGGCGCCGGCTTCGGCGCTGGCATAGCCGACCGAGTTGGGCTGGTTGACGGTGATCGTCTGTCCACCGACCAGGCCGCTGATCACATAGTTACCGCTGCCCAGTGTGGCAGTGGTGGTGCCGTCGTAAGTCTTGGTCGGCGTGCCGACGATGCTGGCGGTCAGCTGCGCGGGCGTGATCTGGCCGACCGCCGCGGTGACCGGCGAGCTACCCAGCGTGTAGCCGAACACGGGGATGTTGCCGCTGCTGTCGGTGATGACGAAGTTGCCGATCGCACCGGGCGAGGTTACCGAAATACCGCTGGCGACGTTGACCGACGCGTAGCTGCCGCCGCTGGCCGTGGCGATCTTGTCGCCGTTGAGCAGGCCGCTAGTGACGAAGTTGCTGCCGTTGAAGCTCGCCGCATTGGTGTTGTCGTAAACCTTGCTTACCGTGCCGGTCAGGCCGGTGACCTGCAGCGAAGCGGCGGTGCTGTACATCAGGCCATTGCCGCTGCCTTGCAGCGTGCCGCCCAGGCTGGTGCCGTACTGGATGAAATTTGGCGTGATGCCGCCAAGCACATTGCTGGCCGGATTGGCGGTGAACAGGTTCCACTTGGCACCCAGCGCGTTGGCGCCGGCGTTGTTGGTGAACTTGCCGGCATTGAGCGTGGCACCCGTGCCAGCCGACAGGCCGCCGGTATTGCCGACGCTCAGCGTGCCGGAGGTCGCGTTCATCACGATCCCGCCGCTGCCGTTGATGATCGCGTTGACATTGATGTCGTGGAACGCGTCCAGCTCCAGCGTGGCTGCTGCGTTGTTCCAGCTGATCGCCGCATTGACGTTGATATCGCCGTTACCCGACGACTGCACGCCGACGCCGCTCGCGCCACCCGACGTTGTCTGCTCGACGACATTGGTGCCGCCGTTGAGCGTGCTGGAGATCGTGTTGGCCGCGTTGGTGTCGATGGTCAGATCGGTCGGATCGACCAGCCAGGTACCTGCCTTGCCGGCTGGCGCGGACGCGGTGATCTTCGCGTCGGTGGCCAGCTTGAAGTTGGCCGCGGAGGTTTCGATCTGGCCGCCGTTGCCGCCGTTCGGGGCGCTCGCATCGAGCGTGCCGCCGACATTGACCGTACCCGCTTCCATGCCGCCAAGCAGAGTGATCACGCCGTCATGGTTTTGGACGCTGCGCGCCTGCACGGTACCGGTGTTGTTGACCGCGCTGGCCAGCAGCGAGTCGCGTGCGCCGGCGGTCATCAGCACCTGGCCGCCATCGGCGACGATCAGCTGGCGGTTCTCGGCAAGATTGTTCAGCGTGCTCTTGTCCACCGCCAGATGCAGCAGATGGTTGTCGCCAAACGTCAGTGTGACGGCACTGCCGCCGCCGAGCGCCACCGTACCGAGCTGTGCGCGGATCACACCCTGGTTCGATACCTGGTTACCGATCAGCGCGGCATAGCCGCCGTTGGCGGTGGTGATGCTGCCCTGGTTGATCACCTTGCCCTTGCCGTCGCCACTGAAGCGCACGGTGTTGGAGCCGAGCGTGCTGTCATCGAGATCCAGCGTCGAGGCAACGATGCCGCCCACGTTGACCTGCGCGCCCTGGCCGAACAGCACGCCGTTCGGATTGATCAGCCAGACCTGGCCGTTGGCATTCAAGTGGCCGAAGATCTCGCTCGCGGTGTTACCGAGAATACGGTTGACCGCGATCGAGCTAGCGCCTGGCTGCAGGAAGTTCACCGTCTGGTCGGCGCCCACGTCGAAGCTCTGCCAGTTCAGCGACAGCACCTTGCTGTTCTGTTGAATCGTGGTGGTGTTGCCCGATTGCTGGATCTGGCCGGAGCCGGACACGATCTGGCCGCCGGTCGGCGCGTTGCCCGCATGCGCCAGTCCCGTCATGCCCAGCGATGCCGACAGCAGCGACAGCATCATCACTCGATGTCCGACGACATTGCCGCGCGACATGCCGCCGCGCTTGCTCTGTGCCAGCTCCGAAGCGGGAACCCACTGGGAGAGCGAGCGGTTCCAGCACAGCCGATAGATGTGGTTCATGGCTCAACGCGTCCTGTTAATTTAAGTGCATACAAATGACGGGCGTACGCGCGCGCGCGACACCTTGGTCGTGTGGCCTGAGCAGATGAAAAACTTTCAGGGGAAAACGCGTCCGCGCGCTAATGCGCGCGGAAAACATCGAGCCGATGGTCGTTATGACTTAAGGAATGTGCAGAAGCGACACACGCATTCCCCGTGCACGCCATGGCGTGCATGTTTTGAAACTCGTTTCGATGTTCGACTACTGCTGATACACGCCGTCGCGCGTCCCCTGAAAAGCCCCCTTCAAACCCCTAGCCTGTAAAGCGCGCCGTCGAGGCGCTTGCCCTGTAGCAACCCTTGCCCTGCGTGTTGCTTGGCGAAAATGATACCTAGATCACGTGACAGGGAGGACTTTTGGAAAAATTCTCTGTTTTTGGTCATTTGGCCCGATTTGTGCTTGGCGCGGCGTCAACGCAAATTTTTCATAGCTCGCGAACTTGGGTCGCATCCCTTTTCATCCGCTGGCAGCTCATGAAAACGATGTAACGCGAGGCCGGACAAGGCCTTTAAGCTGCGTGTGTTCTCCGGGCTGGTTTTGTTTTTTCTGATAATCGCGAACGAACGTTTTAACCAGCCATGCGCATCTCGCAATACGCGCAAACAAGAAACCCCTGGCAGGAACACTGCCAGGGGTCTTGAGCACGTTACCGACATTGACTTACTTGGGCGCGTTGACGAACTTCTTCCACGCAGCGAGCAGGTTCGAGCCGTTGACCGAACCCAGGCCCGCCGCGAAGCTCCAGCCCGGCTGCGCGTTGTACGCCGCGGTGTTGGCGTTGTACTTCTTGGGATTGGTCGAGGTCAAGCCGATCTGGGTTGGGCCATAGAAACCCTCGAAGTTCTTCAGCGAACCGTAGAAGTAGCAGTCGTCGGTGACCTGATCGAACGCCTGGATCTGGATGCACTGGGTCGAGATGCCGCCGCGCGTGACATTGTGGAACACGCACTTGCCCGTACCCTTGGTACCGTTGTCGGCACTGCACTTGGCCAGGGTGTCGGGTGAGGCACCGGTCGGGCCGCCGTACTCCTGCGCGGCCAGCACGTAGAGCGTCGGTGCGGCATTGCCCTGGTTCGGCGACAGCCCCTTGTCCGACAGTCCCTGGTCGATCAATGCCTGGATACCCGCGAACATCGGCGAGGACAGCGAGGTGCCGCCTTCCAGATACACCGGCGAAGTGAAGTTCGGCACGCAGGGATACGCATCGGTACAGATGATCACCCAGGAATAGCCGCCATAGGAGCCGGCGAACAGGGAGACATCCGGTACGTCACGCGACTGATCCTTGGCCGCGCCTTTCACCAGCCGCTGCCAGACAGGCTTGGCATCGATCGATGAAGGACCACCGCTACCGGCCTCGGAAGTGGCATAGAGGCCTTCCGGATCGTAGGTCAGGTACTGCTTGCAGAAAGCCAGTCCGTTGGCGAGCCCCAGCGATTGCGCCGCGACGTCGTTGCCGCAGGATTCGTTCCACGGAATCTCCGGTACGTACGACTTGGCCGAGCCGTAGTCGGCGGTAAAGGTGGAGTTGAAGTACTTCTTGGTGGTGCCGTCGAGCACGTCGGCCGTGTCCGTGCCACCGACGACGGTGACATTGGGCGAGGTACCGAACGCGTTGGCATCGACGCCAACGCCATTGATGATGCTGCCGTTGAAGCTCGGATTGGAGCCCGAGTCGCCGCTGGAAACGAACACCGAGATACCTTCGGCATCCGCCTGTGCCCACATCAGATCGATCGCCGTCTTGCTGGCGGTGTCGGTGAAGCCTTCACCGTAGCCGTAGCTGGCGCTGATCACGTTGGGCCGTGAGGTGCCGTTGATCAGGTTGGTTGCCGCGGTGAATACGCCGCCGAAGAAGTTGCTGCTGTTGGAATCGTCGCAACTGGCCACCACGATGTTGGCGCCCGGTGCCATGGCGGTCGACCATTCCGCATCGAGCACGGTTTCGATGCCGTCTTCGCCCGGGAAGGCGATGTTCGGATCGATGCAGTTGGTAAACCCGGTTGCCTGCGGCTGGATCTGCGCAAACGTGCCGCCGTAGCTGCCCAGCTGGAACTGCGAGACAAAGTTGTCCCAGTCGGTCGGCACCATCGATTCGTCTTCGACCAGCGCGATGGTGATGCCTTTGCCTGTGGTGCCGGCGGTGTGCAGCGTATCCACGCCGTACATCTTGGCCAGGTCCGACGGCGAGAAGCCGCGCGAACCATCGGTAAAGGTCACCGCATCCGGGCTGACTTGCGACTTGAGCTGCCTGCTGGCGGCTGTGGTGACCGGCTCCTTCACCTTGAACTTCTGCGACGACGCATTGAACTGCGCCAGCTTCTCCTGCACGTGTTGTGCCTTGGGGCGGATATCGTTAAGCCCGGCCACGCCCGTCACCACGTCTTTCAATGCCGTCGGCACGCTGATGTCGCTGCTATTGGCGATGTGGCTTTCGTTGTTGATCGTGTACCGGCTTTCCTGCGTGTGGAAGGCGCGCTTGACCGCACCGGCCGTACCGTTGAAGTCGATCTGCATCTTGTTGGCGTAGACGCCGTTGACAGTGAAGCCCTGGCTGGTCAGCCAGGAGGTGATCGCGGCGATATCCGCATCGTTCGCACCGAAACGGCTGCCGAATTCTTGCGGCGTGATCCACTTATGAAACTTGTTGGAGGTTGGGTCGTGCTGTGCGGCAAGTAATGCATCGAGTGCGGCGGCGCGTTTCGCGCTGCGCTTGAGCACCAGCTGCATATGGTTCATCGGGGTGGAGTCGGCGACAGCCGCGGTGGGCTTCGCTGCGGCGATAAAGGCTAGATGCGAATTGGCCACGGCCGTGATGGCGCGGCTGTCTACGGTCTGCGTGACGCGTGCTGCTTCGGACGTATCGATATCGGCAAGCGCGGCGTTCTGCGATGCCGAGGTCTGTGCCATACCGATCACCGGCAACGCGGCCAGGGCCGCAGCGATCGATACAGCTATCACAAGCTCGTTTCTCATGACTCACTCCTTGGAAATCCAATGAAAAAAGCGAGGCCCCCTGTGATGTTTGGTGTGACGCGATGTGCTTTCTAAGTCCACCTCCCAAGTGGCGCGAGATCGTGTGCGATGCTCGCCGGTCTTCCCCTATGCTTGCGCAAATTTGTCGATGCAAATTCGCGAACGCACCCTAGCACCCGAACATGAAGTCGGGGCAAACGATCATGCGCCGGTGTCAACGACGGCGTCTAGGGCTTTGGCAATTCGAATGCGCAAGATAAGTGTTGCAATGTTGAAACAGTGCGCGAGCTTGTGAATTTAGACGGCTAAACGTTCACATTGCCGAGGCGTATTTTCTTGCTGTTTCGCCATTGCGATCGAAAGATAATTCGATTTCGGTGTTCGTTGAAAACCTCCCCTATTCGTCATCCCGGCGAAGGCCGGGACCCAGTGACTTCGGTTTACGGCTTTCGCGATAACGCAGACGCTTGTTGGCGCTAGCGATAACCGATCACAAAGCCACTGGGTCCCGGCCTTCGCCGGGATGACGATGGAAACTGAGGTTCCAGGGAGTTTGCGTTGGCCTTGCTACTTGGCCGGCCGCGTCGACGCATCGACCAGCTCGATCGAACGCACATTGCGCTCCCAACGCGCCGGGCGCTTGTCGTTCGGCACAATCAGGCGATAGGGGCCGTCCTTGCCCAGCGGTTGGCCATCCTTGCTGTCGGCAACAATGACACGCAGATCGCCGAAGGCGGGGTCGAGCTCGGCGGCGCTGAAAATCACCTGATAGCCATCCGACGCGGTCACGCGCACGAAGCGGGCCAGCGCGCGCCCGCGCAATGCCTCACCGGTGGGAAGGGTGGTATGCCCGATTACATCCTGCAGCGCCACGCCTTGCCAATGGCTTGGTGGATCGTTGTGCGCCGCTGCGGTGACGGTGACGTGTGGCATGCCGGCGAAGGCCGCGTGATCCAACGTCGTTGTTTTTCCATCGACAACGACACTGATCGTCTTGTCAGAAACAGCAACCGCCTCTTGGGCGTGCAACGACGCGCCGAACAGGCTCGCAGTCAGGACAAACAGGTAAACGGTGTGGCGCAAGCGTGCGATCGGCATGACTCGTCCTGCAGATAGGAGGCGGTGCGCCGATCTTATCCGCTGCCGCCACCCAAGCCCCAGGTCAGGGCTGCTTCACCGGTTCGGCGATCGGCTTGCCCTTGTCGATGATCCAGGTCGACACCGCAGTGCCGCCCTGGCTCCCAGGCGCAGCGGCCAGGCTATGCACGGCGCCACGCGGATTGAAGAAATGATCGCCGGCCTTGAGCACTTGGTCAGGCTTGCCTTGTGTCTTCAACACCAGATCGCCCTTGAGGACGTAGCCCGATTCGTCGCCATCATGGGTGTGCCAGCCAATCACCGTCCCGGCAGGCAGCTCCGCCGTACCGATCACGATCTCCTTGCCGGGCACGCCGCTCTGATCATGGCGATCAAGAATGCTGCGTTTGGGTTGGGGGCCATCGGTTTTCGCGGCGTCCTGGGCAAAGCCAGGCAGGCTGAAGATCAGCCCGGCAAAAACGACGGCGATAGATGTGACACGAAGATAACGCGACATGACGGCTTCCTCGATGTGCATCGGTGAATGAGGGAACAACGAGGCCCTATCGTACATCCGGCTGCGGGAGCGCAGCCGGATGTTGTCGCTCTACGAATTAGCGCATGCCACCGCCGGCATACAGCTTTTCGCCGGTCAGCCAGAACGAATCGCTCGAAGCCAGGAAGACGGCGATCGAGGCGATGTCATCGGGCTGGCCGATGCGACCCAGCGGGGTCTGCGACACGGCGTGCGTGTTGAAGTCCGAGCCGATGAAACCGGCAGCGTGGGTGCCCTCGGTCTCGACCATGCCGGGGTTCAGCGCATTGACGCGGATGCTGCGCGGGCCCAGTTCCTGTGCCAGTACGCCGGTGATGGCGTCGACCGCGCCCTTGGTGGCGGTATAGACGGCGCTTCCCACCGGGAACAGGCGGCTGACCAGCGAGCCGATGTTGATCACGCTGCCGCCTTCGGTCATGTGCTTGGCGGCCGCCTGCGTGGTCAGCAGCAGGCCGAGCACGTTGACGTTGAACTGCTTGTGGTAATGGTCTTCGGTGATCTCTTCCAGCGGGGCGAATTCGTACACGCCCGAGTTGTTCACCAGGATATCGAGCCGGCCGAACTGCTTGACCGCGGCGTCGATCAGACCCTGTGCGTCGGCTGCCTTGGACACGTCGCCCTTGACGGCTACGGCCTTGCCGCCGGCGGCGGTGATGGCCTCGACGACGGTATCGGCGCCGGCCTTGCTGGAAGCGTAGTTCACGACCACTGACGCGCCTGCGGCGGCCAGCGACTTGGCAATGGCGGCGCCAATGCCCTTGGATGCGCCGGTGACGACGGCGACTTTACCTGCGAGCTTGCTCATGGACTGTTCCTTGACGGGAGGTGGGACGGAAAGAAGCGGATCAGAAATCCTATAGTTCGCAACATATGAACTATGGAACTAAGAGTCAAGGGGGGCTAAAATGACCGCATGAGACCGCTGATCCATCCATCGATCGAAGACATCACCGTGGAGGGCATCCTTCACGTGCTGTCCGATCCCGTGCGTGTGGCGATCTATGCGCAGATGGCCAACGCCGGCTGTGCCTTCAACTGCACGAACTTCTCGCAGGTCAGCGACAAGACGATTCCCAAGTCCACGTTATCCCAGCATTTTCGCGCCTTGCGCGAAGCCGGGCTGATCCGTAGCGAACGCCACGGCGTGGAAATGCATAACACCACGCGCTGCAAGGAAATCGAGCAACGTTTTCCGGGGTTGATCGGCGCGATCATGAATGCGCATGCCGTACAGATGACCGAGCAGGCATGCGCGAGCAAGCGCAAGTCGGCTGCAAAACCCAAGATCGCCTGATCGTCAGGAGCCGTGCGGTCCCAGCGCCTGCGCAATGGCCGTGGTCATTTGCTCGCGAAACCAGGCATGTGCGGGGTCGTTGTCTTTCGAACTGTGCCAGTAGGCAAGAATCGGAAAGGTCTTGAGCCGGATCGGCAGCGGATGAATGGCGATCGGCAGCAGGCTGGCGACGTGCGCCGCATAGGATTGCGGCAGGGTCAGTAGCAGATCGCTGCCCGCAACGATCTGGCAGGCGGAGAAATAGTGCTGGCAGACCAGCCGGACCTGTCGAAACATGCCGTTCTGTCCGAGCAAGGTATCGAGCGCGTTCGATTCGCCCAGTGGCGAGACGGTGATGTGCTCGGCGGCTAGGTAGTCGGAACGGCGCAGCAACGCGCTTAGCGGATGCTTGCGACGCATCACCACCGCGAGCGACTCGTCCAGCAGATGCTGGCGCGCAATAGCGGGGCCTGCGCGCAGCGGTCGGTCGACGGCCAGGTCCAGCGTACCGGTGGCCAACTCACGTTCCACGTCGTCGGCAGCGACACGGCGACTGACGATGCGCACACCGGGCGCTTCGCTCTCGATACGCGCCATCAGGCCGGGCAGGGCGGTCGATTCGAGAATGTCGCGAAAACCGACCACAAACTCCATCGCCAGTCGCGCCGGTTCGAAACTTGGCTGCGTATGCGTGCTCGCCAGCAGGGCTTTGAGATGCCACTGCACCGACGGCATCATTGCTCGCACTTTCTCGGTCGGGACCACGCGATTACCCTGGCGCACGAACAGCGGATCGTCGAGATGGTCGCGCAAGCGCCCCAGTGCATGCGTCACCGCCGGCTGCGTCAGATGCAGCGCGCGTGCCGCCGCGCTGACCCCGCCATGGGTGTAGATCGCGTCGAGCACGCGGAACAGATTGAGGTCGATGCGGGTGTCGCGTTCCATGGGGTTGGCCTTGAAGGGCTCCGATAAAGAGCTTTCTGTGAGAGCGACCCGAAACAACCTCAATCCTTCCCACCGCCATCCCGGCGCAGGCCGGGATCCAGTGACTTTGTGATCGGTTATCGCGAGAACCAACAAACATCTGCGCTCTGGCTAAAACCAGAAAACGAAGCCACTGGGTCCCGGCCTGCGCCGGGATGACGAGTAGGGAGGGTTATTTGTTATTTCTGGAAGTCACTCCATGGCATCCATTCATAAAATTAATAACCAGCCATAAAGCATATTCATTTCAATTATTGGCTGACCCGGGCGTACTCTGCAACGCATTCCAAGGAGACTCCCGTGGATTTCGCCCCTTCCGAGCGCACCCAGGCGCTTACCGAACGTCTAAGCCGCTTTATGCAGGACGAAGTCCTGCCGGCCGAGCCGGTGTATCGCGAGCAACTGATCGGTGGTACCGATCACCGGCAATGGCGCCAGCCGCCGGTGATGGAGGCGCTGAAAGCCCGCGCCCGTGCGGCAGGCCTGTGGAACCTGTTTCTTCCCGACGCCAAGGACGGGCAGGGCCTGAGCCACGTCGAGTACGCCTCGCTGGCCGAAATCATGGGGCACTCGTTTATCGCGCCGGAGGTCTTCAATTGCGCTGCGCCCGATAGCGGCAACATGGAAGTACTGCATCGCTACGGTTCGCCGATGCAGCGCGAGCGCTGGCTGGCGCCCTTGCTGAGCGGCGAGATTCGTTCCGGCTTCGCCATGACCGAGCCGGACGTCGCCTCGTCCGATGCAACGAACATGCAGGCCACCGCGCGCGTCGAAGGCAACGAGGTCGTGCTCGATGGGCGCAAGTGGTGGACCACCGGCGCCGGGCATCCGCATTGCCGCTTCGTGATCTTCATGGGCCTGAGCGATGCGAACGCCGAGCCGCATCGCCGCCATAGCATGGTGATCTGTCCGCTCGACCATCCGGGTGTGCGCATCGAACGCATGCTGCCGGTATTTCATGACGTCGACGAACCCTCCGGTCACGGCGAGATGAGCTTCGATCATGTGCGCCTGCCGCTGGATCATGTGATTCTCGCGCCGGGCGCCGGCTTCGAGATTGCACAGGGCCGCCTGGGTCCCGGACGCGTGCACCACTGCATGCGCGCGCTGGGTGCGGCCGAACGTGCTCTGTCGCTCCTGGTTGAGCGCGCCACCACTCGCGTCGCCTTCGGCAAGCCGCTGCTGCAACTTGGCGGCAATGCCGACATTGTGGCCAACCTGCGCATGGCGATCGAGCAGGCGCGCCTGCTGACGCTGAAAACCGCCTGGACGCTGGACACGCAAGGCAGCAAGGCCGCGCTCAGCCTGATTTCGCAAATCAAGGTCGTTGTACCGATGGTCGCGCAGCAGGCCGCCGATGCGGCGATCCAGATCCACGGCGGTGCCGGCCTGTCGGACGACTTTCCGCTGGCGCGGCTGTACACCTATGCGCGCGTACTGCGTCTGGCGGACGGCCCAGACGAAGTGCATCGCGCGGTCGTCGCTCGCCTGGAAGCGAAGGCGCAACAAATCCGCAAGGAAATCACATGAGCGAACTTCGCGACCAGCTTCGCCCTGTGCGCGAAGAAGACGCCTTCGATGTGGCGCGCATCGATAGCTTCCTCAAAGCGCATATCGACGGCCTCGAAGGCGCGCCCAAGGTGGCGCAGTTTCCGGGCGGCGCATCCAATCTCACCTATCTGATCAGCTATGCCGACCGCGAGCTGGTGCTGCGCCGTCCGCCGGCCGGCGCCAAGGCCAAGGCGGCTCACGACATGTTGCGCGAGGCACGCATCATGGCGGCGCTGCGTGGCAGCTACCCGTATGTACCGGCGATTCTCGCGCGCTGCGATGACGCTGCGGTGATCGGCAGCGATTTCTATGCGATGGAGCGTTTGCGCGGCAGCATCCTGCGCCGCGACCTGCCGGCCGAACTTGGGCTCGACGCCGAAGGCGTGCGCAAGCTTTGCGTGACCTTTATCGATCGCCTGATCGAATTGCATCGCATCGATGTCACGCAGGCGGGCCTGCACGACCTGGGCAAGGGCGAGGGCTATATCGCCCGCCAGGTATCGGGTTGGAGCGAACGGTATCGCCAGGCCATGACCGAAGGCGCCGATGCGTGCGAGGACGTGATGGCGTGGCTGGCGGCGAATCAACCACCGCGCGACAACGCCAGTTGCATCATTCACAACGACTACCGCTTCGATAACGTCGTGCTCGCTCCGGACGATCCGCTGCGGGTAATCGGCGTGCTCGACTGGGAAATGGCGACAATCGGCGATCCTTTGATGGATTTGGGTGGGTCGTTGGCTTATTGGGTGCAGGCGGACGACGATCCGGTGTTCCAATCGTTCCGTCGCCAACCCACGCATGAGGCCGGCATGCTGACGCGTCGCGAGGTCATCGCGTACTACGGTCAACAAAGCGGGCTGGACGTGTCGGCCTTTGGGTTCTACGAGGCCTTTGGCCTGTTTCGCCTGATGGTGATCATCCAGCAGATCTATCGTCGCTTCGCGCTGGGCCAGACCAGCAACCCGCAGTTCGCCGGCTTCGGCGACGCTGCGCGCGACATGGGCCAACGTTGTCGCCACGTGATTCAAAAAGCCCATGGCTAAGGTCACGCGCGAACTGCTGTTGATCCGCCATGGCCAGGCCAGTTTTCATGCGGAAGACTATGACCGTCTGTCCGGCATCGGCGAGAAGCAGTCACGCGAGCTGGGAGCGTGGCTGGCAAAGTGCGGGCAGGCGCCGGATCTGGTCGCGATCGGGCCGCGCGTCCGTCATCGCGATACCGCCACGCTTTGCCTGGCCGCTGCCAAGGTCGAGGCCGAACCGTTGTTGCTCGACGGCCTGGACGAAGTCGATCACCACGAACTGCTGGCCCGTCAACGCCCGGACCTGGCCGGCGCAGGCCAATTGCGCGAGGCGCTGAAGCAGGAGAGCGATCCCAAGCGTGCCTTTCAGGAGCTGTTCGTCGCCGCACTGCATCGCTGGATCGGCGGCAAGCACGATGCCGACTACAGCTGCACTTGGCCGATGTTCCGCGAGCGGGTGCTCGATGCGTTGGCGCAATTGCAGCAACGATCAGCCTCGTCGATCTGGGCATTTACGTCGGGCGGTCCGATTGCCGTGATCGTCGGTACGTTACTGGGCGTGCCGCTCGAGCAGACCTTCCATCTGAGCTGGCCCCTGGTCAACAGTGGCATGACGCGGCTGCGCCTCGGTGCACATGGTGCCAGTCTCGTGACGTACAACAGCTGGCCTCATCTGGAACACGGCAACTCATGCGAATGGATCACGCTGCGATGACGCCCTGGACGGCATGGCGATGCAACCTCAACAAGAGCGATCTATGACAGCCACCAACACATTCGATCTCAGCGGAAAAATCGCCATCGTCACCGGTGCCAGTCGCGGCATCGGCGCGGACATCGCGCGTCTGCTGGCACAACACGGTGCGCACGTCATCGTGTCCAGCCGACGTCAGGCCGATTGCCAGACCGTCGTCGACGGCATCAAGGCCGAGGGCGGTTCGGCCGAGGCGATTGCCTGCCATATCGGCGAGCTCGAACAGATCGAGGCGCTGTATGCCCAGGTGGGAGCAAGCCATGGTCGCCTGGATATCCTGGTCAACAACGCCGCGACCAATCCGTACTTCGGACACATTCTCGACACCGAGCCGTCGATCCTGCAGAAAACCGTCGACGTGAATATCCGCGGCTACTTCTACATGTCCACGCATGGCGCACGGCTGATGATCAAGAACGGCGGCGGCTCGATCGTCAACGTCGCATCGGTCAATGGTGTGGTGCCGGGCATGCAACAGGGCATCTATTCGATCACCAAGGCAGCCGTCATCTCGATGACCAAGGCCTTCGCGGTCGAATGCGCCGAACAGGGTGTGCGCTGCAATGCGCTGCTGCCAGGCCTGACCGATACCAAGTTCGCTTCGGTGCTGGTCAATACGCCGGCGATCCTGAAGCAGGCGCTGGCGCACGTACCGATGCGCCGTGTGGCGCAGCCGTCGGAAATGGCCGGCGCGGTGCTTTATCTCGCCTCCGATGCTGCCTCGTACACCACCGGTGCGGTGTTGAATGTGGACGGGGGTTACTTGAGCGTATGAGTCAGGGGAAATCCATGAACAACCATGTAGCGCCGCGCGCCGCAGGCAAGCAAGTATTTATCACCGGCGCTGCCGGCGGCTTGGGTGCTGCGATGGCGCGTATGTTCGCTCGCCACGGCGCCAAGGTCTTTCTTACCGACATCGATGCGGACGCTGTGACGGCCGTGGCCGATGAGATCAATCGCGAGCTGAGCGATACGGTGGCGTGGGCGGCTACGCAGGATGTGCGGGACGAAGCGGCCTGGATCGAGCGTCTCGATCAGGCCGCCAAGGCGATGGGCGGCCTGTCCGTATTGGTCAACAACGCGGGGATCGGTTCGCTCGGTTCGGTCGAACAGATCGAACTGAAAGAATGGCGCCGCGTCATGAGCATCAATGTGGAAAGCATCCTGCTCGGTTGCAAACATGCCTTGCCATATCTGCGTGAGGCGCAGCCGGCGTCGATCGTCAATATCTCTTCGTTGGCGGCTTTCAAGGTCGATCCGGATTACGCGGCCTACAACACGTCCAAGGCGGCGGTGGCCATGCTGACCAAATCGGTCGCGATGGATTGCACCCGACAGAAGATCGATGTGCGCTGCAACTCGGTCCATCCAGCGTTTGTACGCACCGGCATCGTCGCGCCGTTTTATGATGCCCTGGGCGAAGAGGAAGCCACGCGCAAGCTGACACGTGGCATCCCGATGCGTCGCCTTGGCGAGCCAGACGACGTGGCCTACGCCGTCCTGTACCTGGCCAGCGACGAAAGTCGTTACGTTACCGCCGCCGAGCTGGTCGTCGACGGTGGCGCCTGCGCCATCTGAATTCAACCAGCCGATTCCAATGAGGTTAGCCATGTCGCTTGTCAATCGTCAGCTACGGCTGAAAACGCGTCCCGAAGGCCTGGTGCGCCAGGATAATTTCGACCTGGTCGAGCTGCCCGTACCCGAGCTGGCCGAAGGTCAGGCGCTGGTGCGCGTGCTGTATCTATCGATGGACCCGACCAACCGCGTTTGGATGAGCGATATCCCGCAGTACATGCCGCCGGTGGCCATCGGCGACACCATGCGCGGCCTGGGCCTTGGGCGCGTCGTCGCCTCGCGTTCGTCGCACTATGCCGAAGGCGATCTGGTGCAGGGCCTGGTCGGTTGGCAGGACTATGCGGTGCTCGACGAAGCGCGCGCCAAGGACTGGGTGAAGCTGCCGCCCAAGCCGCCAGTGTCGTTACCGACCTTGCTTGGTGCCTGCGGTTTCAGCGGCATTACTGCCTACTATGGTCTGACCGAAATCACGCCTGTGCAGCCTGGGGAAACCTTGGTGGTATCGGCTGCCGCCGGCTCGGTCGGTTCGATCGCCGGTCAGATCGGCAAACTGCGTGGTGCGCGGGTGGTCGGTATCGCCGGTGGTCCCGACAAGTGCCGTCATTTGATTGACGATCTCGGCTTCGATGCTGCCGTTGACTACAAGGCCGACGACTGGAAGGAGCAACTCAAGCAAGCCACGCCGGATGGCGTGCATGTGAATTTCGAAAACGTCGGCGGCCCGGTGATGCGCGCGGTGATGTCGCGCATGGTCAACGGTGGCCGTGTGGCGTTGTGTGGCTTGATTGCCAACTACGCCAACGGCGGCCGTCCTTCGGACGATTACAGCGTCATCATCGTTAAGCGTCTTACCGTGCGTGGTTTTCTGGCGTTCGATTATCGTGACAGCCAGAAAGCGGTGCAGGACTTGATTGGCTGGGTCAAGGAAGGGAAGGTCAAGGCGGGCGAAACCGTCGCCGAAGGATTGGAGAATGCGCCGACGGTGTTGAATCGGTTGTTTGAGGGTACGAGCACCGGCAAACTGGTGTTGCGCGTGCACGGGGAATAGTTCGCAGCGAAAGGGAATATCGAAAACCTCCCTAGCCGTCATCCCGGCACAGGCCGGACTAGCGCTTGCGCGTAGAACGCCCGCAGGGCGGCCCCGAAGGGGCGAGCAAAGCGAGTAACCCAGTGGCTTCGGTTTTCGGTCTTCGCGATAGAGCAGATGCTCATTGGCTCTCGCGATAACCGATCACAAAGCCACTGGGTCCCGGCCTGCGCCGGGATGACGATGGATTTCTTTGAACCGTTCCTGCGAAGAACAGTGGCTTTATCAACATCCCATTCGAACGCTATCCTGCACCACGCAATTTTTCTCCCATACACACCAAGGAAGCCCCATGACGGATCTGGATCAGGCAAAGCTGGCTCAGCTGCGTAGTGTTGCCGAGACCTGGCTGAAACGCCCGCTCACGCCGCAGGAAGTACAGCAACTCGAAGCCTTTCTTCGCGAATCGGCCGCGGTAGACCTTGGAAAGGCATACCAATCCATGTCGCACGCCACCGGCATCCTGTTCGAGAACGCCGTGTCCGCGCAGCAACAGCAAAACACCTTGTCGCAGGCGGCCGCCAATCAGGGCGTCATGCAGATCTACTCGGTGGACACGACCGCCGCTGCCGGTGCGACGGAAAAGATCGCGCAGACCGGCGTTCCCGACAACCTCACCAGCCTGCTCACCGTGCTCAGGGCGTTCGGCTAGGCACCGTCGAGATGCGGAGCGTCCGCATCACGCGGACGCCTCCAGCAACAGCGGCGATCCCAACCGGCATTCGGGATGCATGCGGCTGAGGCCGTGCACCGCTCCGGCCAGGCCGGTCATCAGGCCCGGCGTAAATGCCGCGCGGGTCATACCGCCGATGACACCGCGGTTTTCTTCGATCGAAGACACCACCTGGGCGACCGCCGCGTCGCGGTCCAGTGCGGCGGCCGTCGGATCCAGCGCTGTCGCGCGCGAGTGGAACTCCCACAGCGAAAAATCGCCGTGGCAAAGCGTATGCGTTATGCCCCACATGCTTTCACAGGCACGTAGCGCCTGTCGCACGGTATGCAGATGACGCGGATCGCGCGTGCGCGCATACAGGTCGCTCGCCGCCAGGCCGATACCGACGCTGCCATTGCACCATGTGTGATAACCGGGCTTGTTGTCGCCATGGCGCAGGTCGTACCAGTTACCGGACGCCGGGTCATACAACGAGTTTTGAAATGCTTCGGTTGCCTTGGCCAGGCTCTGCCAGCGAGCACGATCGATGGCGGAGCCTGCGTCGCTCAGCGCCAGTCTGGCCAGACTCCATCCAATGCCGGCGGCACCATGAGCGAAGCCGCCGATGGAGCGATCGGAATTGGCGGTTATCCAGCTTGCGCGGCCTTGCTCGTCGAGGATCGCGAACTTCTCCAGGTGTTTGCCTGCGTTTGCCGCCAACGCCAGCCAACGCGGCTGGCCGGTGAGTTCGGCCAGCCGCAACAGCGGAACGATGACGCCGCTTGCACCATCGAGAATGTCGAACAGCGTGTCCTGCTCGAAGCCTTCGCTCTCCAGTGCCTGGGCCACGGCGGCGGCCCGCGAGATCCAGGCGGCGCGCGGCAGCAGATCGTAGAGCGTCAGCCAGGTCCAGATGCGCGCACCGTAACCGGTAAAGCCACCGAAGGTCCGCGGCTTGTCCTGCTCCAGCGCTTGCAATGTCTGCAGCGCACCCTCCAGCGTCTCGTCCAGGCCGGGCACGGGATCTGCGCGATCAAGCTGAACTTCATGCCGATAACCAGCCAGTGCGATCACGACGCCGCCCATACCGAAATACACGTCCGACTGCAGCGGTTGCACCATCCAGCCGTCCTGGCAGGTTTCAGGCGTGATCCAGGTGACTGAGCCATCGTTCCCTCGCACCGAAAGGCGCAACAGGCGTTCGGTGGCGTCGGTGAGCAGCTGGCGGCGACGCGTTTCCAGATGGTCGCTGTGCGGATGGCGCGGATAGAAGTCACGTGCCGCAGGAGAGGCGGCGAAACGTTGATTGAGCGAGGTGATGACCAGCGCGCTGCGAATGGTCAGCTCCTCCAGGTCGATGCGCATGCCGCGCCAGTCGGCCAGCGCCCCGTCGATGCGCGCACGCGTGAGCGGCGCGGAAAACACCGGAATGTCGCCATGGCGCAGATCGTCGATTTCCGCGGCGATCGCTTCGGGCGACGAGGGTGCGATCGGCATCACGATCGCATTGCGCGCCAGCAGGTCTCGCGCACGCTCGATGCCCGGCGCTTCGTCGTGCAATGAGGCCGGATGCCACAGCATCCGCCCCAGCTCCACGTACGCCTGGGTCGGTCGCAGGATGTCGCGTGCGATGCAGCCTTCGAAGGCATCGAGCATCGGGGCAAGCTGCCCGGTGGCGTCCAGGTGGCGCAGTCGGCGGCTGGTATCGAGAAAGCCTTCGCTGATCCGATCCCAGTACAGCGACACATCCGGCCGCGGATCGGGATGGTTTTGCGAGTGTTCCACGTCGATATCGACGATATCCAGCCGCGCTTCGGTGGTGCCGGCATTGACGATCACCGGCACCTGCAATTGAGGTTGCTGATCGGGCAACGCCCCGGCAGCGGATACATCCACGCCATCGAAACCGAGTGCGGGCGCACGAAACGGCACGATGCCGGTACGCAGCACCGAACTTCGAATCAATCCCTGCGCCAACTCGTGAGCATGTCCGTAAGGCGACGATGGCACTTTGGGCAGCAGCGCGAAAAGGCTCTCCGCGTCGATCACCGTCGGTGTGGGGCCGACCGCAATGAGGTTTTCGTGATGGATGTCCGTGCCGCCCACCAGTCGCAATATCCCGAGCCAATCGCCCATGCGGTGGTAGAAGGCGCGAAGTTCATCGTTACCGTCGCAATAGCGATGAGGGACGAAAGCGGCCCAGCCATAATCGCCCCGATCGATCACCGGCGGTATGCGGATGCGATCCGGATCGTCGTCAAACACCGCATCCAGCAAGTTCTCGAGCACGTGATCAATGCGCAACGAGCGCGGTTTGTACATGATCTGGCCGCCTTCCACGGTCAGGCGGGCGACAGCCTGGCCACCGGCATGCAGGTCGCCTTCGCCCATCGTCAAGGCGAGCAGCCGCCCCGTCGGCTTGCCGAGTAACGTCGTCAACGCATCGCGGTCGGCGATAAAGCGTTCGGTCATCGCTTCGATCGCGTGACGTTGGCGATCGAGCATGCGGTACAAACGAGAGCGCAGTACGGGGTAGCGTGTATCCAGATGAGTGACGAAAGCCGGTTTACAGGCCAGTTCCACGAACTGGGCAAAGCGTGCCGATTCATCGTTCGCTGTCAGCAGCCCTTCCAGCTTGGCTGCGTGCAACTCGAGCAACAGGACGCGATTGAGCTTGAGCCGTGCATGGGTATGCAATGCCGCATCCGCCATGCGTCCGATAAGGTCGCGTTCGCTATCGTCCAGTTGCGGCGACCAGGCCGTGAGGCGTGCTGCCAATACGTCGCGGTGCGGTTCGGTGAAGCAGGCGATGATGTCGCCGAAGGCATCCGTATCGTCGTGGGTATCTGCCATGGAATCGCTCGCTCAAACGCGGAAGTGTTCTGCACGAAAGGCAACGCGCAGCCGGCCGGACTGCGCGTTGTCTCAAGCGTTTAACAACAGAGGCAGCCTCTTGCGCAGGACATGGTGGTCTTGGCGGTGAGGATGTTCATCTCCGCGTCCGTGGCGGTCAGTGCCGATTCGGTGGCCACCGCGCCGGCAATGAACAGCGGGCCGGCAGGATTGTCGTTCTGGTTGTCCGAGTGGCTCAGCCAGCTCGAGATGGTGTCTTGGGTTTGCATGGCATGACTCCTTGATCGTATCGAATGGGAAGCCTTTCCCAGCCCGCGCTTTGGTCAGGAGGCGGGTGTTGGAAAGACGCTGTTTTCAAACGCACGATAGGCCCCGACTCGGGCCGTTTTGCCGCATATTCCTTTGCATTGAAAAATGCCTGGGCATGCGGTGGACATAACCTATAGTTATTTCCGAATGTGAAATCCGGAATTGCTTCTCACTATTTGTACGACGCAGCCTGGAGTGGCTTTGTATACAAGCCATGGATGGAGCGCTGTTTAAATATGGACCGGATGGCGTAAGCACCGCGCGGATAATGTCCCACACGAAAGGCAACGCGTAGCCGGCCGGACTACGCGTTGCATCAAGCGTTTAACAACAGATGCAGCCGTTTGCGCAGGACATGGTCGTCTTCGCGGTAATGATGTTCATATCCGCGTCGGTATGGGTCAGTGCCGCTTCGGTGGCCAGTGCGCCGGCAATGAAAAGCGGGCCGGCAGGGTTATTGCTCTGATTGCCCGAATGGCTCAGCCAGCTCGAGATGGTGTCTTGGGTTTGCATGGTATGGCTCCTTGATCGTATCGAATGGGAAGCCTTTCCCGGCCCGCGCTTTGGTCAGAAGGCGGGTGCTGGAAAGGCACGGTTTTCAAACGCACGATAGGCCCCGACTCGGGCCGCTTTTCCGCATATTCCTTTGCACTTGAAAAATGCCTGGGCATGCGGTGGACATAACCTATAGTTATTTTCGATTGTGAAATATGGAATTGCTTCGCATTATTTACATGGTCTTGCGGGTTGACCTTCGCCGCGGAGCCCCGGATTGCAAAAAATATCTAAGAACGACAGGGAGCGGCAATGAGCAGGGCTGGACGATGCGGCGACCCCGGATGCCCTGGATCCGGGGCGCTATTGTTCGGCATCGATATCGGTTACCTGAGCCAGCGAACCATGCGGATCGCCAATTGCGAATAGTATGCCCACCGACCCGGATGCCGCGCTTCACGCCGCCCCGTGTCGGAAGCCGAAAACGCGGCTTGTCTTGCGTGACGTTAAGGTCGGTTGACCGTCCGGGCCGCTTATCTGTCGAACAGATTCATCGTGCGCAAGCGCGTGCGTATTGAATACGGCGTCGCGCTTGGGCATGCTCGACACCATCACAGGGGATTGTATGCAGTTTCTTCGTCTGGACCAATTTGCAGCGCATCTCAACGAGACCTTCATGGTCGAGATCGATCAGATGCGCGCACCGTTCGTGCTCGTCGAGGCACGGCCACTTCCTTATCAGCCCATGCCCGGATTGGTGCGTGAGCCGTTTTCGCTGTTGTTCCGCAACGAATCCGCGATCGTTTTTCCGCAACGGACCTATAACATGCAGAACGATCGCATGGGGGAATTCGGTATTTTCCTGGTGCCTATCGCCAGAGATAAGGATGGCTTCATCTACCAGGCGGTCTTCAACTGACGATTGCATTCGGGGATCAGGCGCATGCCCTGACCATGCGCAGATGAGCACCTTCGGCGCCATCCGGGACAAAGCCTTGTCGCTCATATAGGCGGCGTGCGCCCTGGTTGTTCTTGAGGACATGCAATCGCAGCGAAATCAGTCCCAAGCCCGACGCCAGTTCCCGCATCCAATCCAGCAGCGCAGTGCCAATGCCCTGGCCGCGCCAGGTCTGGTCGATCAGGATATCGACCAGCCATAGTTCGTCCGACTGGTGGCAGACATAAAGCCGTCCGATGGCTTTGCCATCGTGCTCGACGACCAGGAAATGGCCCTGCCGATAGTGAGCGACGTAGTGTCGATGCTGTAGCTCGAACTGGCTGTCGCAAAAGGCGCGCCGCACGGCCGCAGACCAGGGCATCGCCGCGACTTCGGCCGCCCTGGATTGCGCATAGATGTCGCGAAAAAACGCCAGGTCGCCGTCGTGGGCGTAACGCAGGGAAATCCCGGGCGCGCGAGGCCCGGGATAGTCATCCAACGACTCCGCAGAAAGACCCTGCGGGAACGATGGCAGTACAGCACTCACGGCCGTGAGGGGAATGCACCCTGCAACGAGATACAGAAATTCATCGCCAGATACGGCTGCTGGTTGGGATGCGCCTGGTTGCCCGGATTCACCGTTACCGAAGTGGCAGGAAAGGTGCCGCTGACAGGCGCGCTCTGGACGAATATCGAGCTGTTGTTGGGCGATACCAGCGCGGAGCCATTCGAGGGCCCGACCTGTCGCTTCGTGTTGTCTCGCTGCGCATAAAAATTGACGGCGTGGGTGTGCTGGGGCATTTCGGTGGAAATCAACGTGACCGACTCGGAGCCGAAAGTTTCTCCGAGGATGCGTTCCGTCAAACCCGGGCCTTGCCCGACCGCGCACGCGGCAAAGCTTTGGAAATTAGGCAATCCGAAATTGCTCTGGCCGTTGCCGCCATAGTTGATACCGAGCAACGAGAAAAGCGCCGTATATTGACTGAGGGGCACCAGCTGCCCGGCACAGTACGCCCAGTTGGTTGGTGCAAATTGAAAGGCGTAGAGCTGAATCTCGCCTAGAAACGGATCACTCATGTGGTTTCCCCTGAATTATATTTGCTATGCGAGTCGTGCTCAGCCCTGGCTCGGAAACACGCCGGCCCAGGCGATGCAGAACCGTACCGTCAACGTCGGCATGGTGTTTTCATGCGGCGAGTTACCGCCGGAAAGGCTCAACGAGGCGGCGGCCAGAGGCGCGGGGTTTACCCCGGCGACATTGTTCGAGTACAGGGTATCGCCGGTGATGGTGCCCAGCTCGACGCTGTTGCTGGGTGTGTTGCTGTTGGCGCCGGCGGATGTCACGAGCAGTGAATGATCGTGGGTGGGCAGGTTGCTGCCGAGCAGAGTGACCTCTTCCGTGCCAGACATCTGGCCCAGGACGTACTGCGACAAACCAAGACCCTGGCCCATGTGGATCGGTACGCGGCCACGCATATCGGGTACCGCGAAGGTCGTTTGCCCGTCGCCGCCGTAGGTGGTGCCGAGCAGGGCGTAGAGTACATCGTACTCGGAGATCGGCTTCAGGCTGCCGTCGCAATCGAACCAGCCGTTCGGAGCGAACGAATAGGGAAACAGTCGGATCTCGCCGACGTAAGGCTGAGTCATGGTCGTCGGTCTCCGAATTAGTTACGAGTAGGGAACATGCCCTGGAGGGCAATAATGAAATTGAGCGTTGTATAAGGCTGGATATTGCTATGCGGCAGGTTTTGTCCCTGCGGCGCAATGGTATTGGGGTGCGTAATTACCTGCGGCGTACCGCTCGCTGGCGCATAAATGGGAAGGCTGCCTGTGTTGCCCAAAAGGCCATTCGCGGGACTGCGCTCGTTGCCCGTTTGGGTGTTATAGCTAAAAAAATGCGTATGAGCTGGAATTTGATTTGACAAAAGCGTGACATTTTCCGTGCCGCCGAGTGCGCCCCACGTATTGTTTGGCCCCATGCCGTAGGGCGTACGGCTTTGCATGTTCGGCAGTGCGAATGTCGTCACGCCGTTGCCGCCGTATGTGGTACCAAGCAATGAGAAAAGTGCCTGGTTCTGGCTGATCGCCATGAGCTGCCCGTTACAGGCGGCAAAACCCTTGGGGGCAAAATTGAACCCCGCGAGCAAGACTTGCCCAAGAAATGGTATTGACATGTTTCCCCCTGTGATCGGCTGCCCATCCGGCCGCCGCGCCTATTTACTGTCGCTTAATTGCAGGTTACTTGACAAGGAATCCGTGCAACGCGTCACAATACGGTATCCGCGTGGGCCGGTTGAATAATCGCCGGGGATGATTTTCGCTATTAGGGCTGCTGTGTACCGTGTGGAATCACGTTGCGCCGCGGGCATTTAAGGGGACGGCTGAGGGAAGCCGTAAGTTCATTCGGCGTCAGGCGCGGACCTACATGAGGCGCGGTTTGCCGCCGGTTGGGCGTGCAACAGGGGACATGGACCATGCAGTACCACCCGTTGATGCAGCGCGTCATTTCGCGTCTGCGCACATCGTTCCGCTCGCCCCATGCCAGGGCCCTGGCGCTTTGCGCGCTGCTAGCGTTGCCGGTAGCCGGCCATGCGGCAGCCATTTGCCCCGACTTCAATGTGCCCGATTCGCATACGACGCCATCGACTTCGCCGATGGCCGCCAATACCACCATTGTGATCGACGCCAGTGGTTGCGACGGCGATGGTTTCGGCCTGGGTGCGATCAAGACTCCACCCACGCACGGTACGGCAACCGTCGATAACAGCAACGATACCGTCACCTACACCAACAGCAACGGTTCGAACGCATTCACGACGGACCACTTCGTCTTCACCGACGACCAGAACAATCAGATCAACGTCACCGTCTCCATCAAGCCGTCGACGTCGCCGATTGTCGTCAGTCCGAGCAGCCTGCCCAACCCATCGTACGAGGTGGCCTATAGCCAGACGCTCAGCGCATCGGGCGGTACGGGGTCTTATACCTTTACGGTGAGCGCCGGCACCCTGCCGACCGGCCTGATCCTGAGCGGATCGACCATCAGCGGCACGCCGACGCAATCGGGTACATACACATTCACCATCCAGGCGACAGACAGCACGTCCACGTCGGGAGTAGAGAGCTACTCGGTAACCGTATCTCCACCAACGGTCACGATCTCGCCGCCGCCGAATGCGTCGCTCAATACGCCCTACAGCTATCAGCTGACCGCATCCGGCGGCATGGCGCCGTATACGTATATCTTGGACGATGGTACCTCGCTGCCTCCAGGCCTGAGCCTCAGTAGCAGCGGCCTCATCAGCGGTACGCCGACGACATTGGGATCGACCAGTTTTACGGTTCGCGCATCCGACAGCAGCACCGGCCCGGGTACACCCTTCTCCGGCCTGGGCAACTTCACCATCGCGGTGCAGAACTCGCCACCGACGGCGGGGCCGGTATCGGCGACGGTGGCTTACGGCAGCACCAATACCAACATTCCGCTCAATCTCTCCGGTGCGGCGGCGACCAGTGTGGCGGTCGCCACCCAGGCCGCGCACGGCGCGGCCACGGCCACCGGCACGACGATCACCTACACGCCAGCCGCCGGTTATGCCGGCCCGGATACGTTTACCTATACCGCCACCAATGGTGCGGGTACGTCGTCGCCGGCCACCGTGACGGTGACGGTGTCGCCCCCCACGATCACCTATACGCCGGCCGCCTCGCCCAATCCCACTGCCGGCGCCGCTTACAATCATTCCATTGCCGGTGCTTCCGGTGGCGCCGCACCCTACACGTATGCTGTGACCGCCGGCACGCTGCCTGCCGGCCTGACACTGGCGGCCAACGGCGTCATCAGCGGTACGTCCACGGCCGTGGGCACGTTCACCGTCCAGGTGACCGCAACGGACAGTTCGACCGGTCCTGCGGCACCGTTCCATTCTGCGCCGGCAAACGTGACGTTGACCGTCAATGCGCCGGTTATCGCGATCAGCCCGGCGACGTTGCCCCCAGGTTCGGTCAACGTTCCGTACGGCGCGGTCAGTCTGACCGCCAGCGGCGGCACTGCGCCTTACAATTATGCGATTGCCAGCGGTGTGCTGCCCAACGGCATGGCCTTGTCGTCGGCCGGTGTGCTCAGCGGCACCCCGACCCAGGCCGGTAACTTCAACATCACTGTCAGGGCCAATGATTCCAGCACGGGTCCGGCTGCGCCGTACTCGGGCTCGCGCTCCTACACGTTGCAGATTGCGGCGCCGACAATCACGATCTCGCCCTCTGTCGTGCCCAATGCCACGGTGGATAGCGCTTACAGTCAGACCTTCGCGGCCAGCGGCGGTACGGCGCCTTACAGCTTCTCTCTCGGCGGGGCATTGCCCGGAGGCATGCATTTCGACGCGGCCACCGGTACGTTGTCGGGCACGCCGACCAGCTCCGGCGACTACTCGTTCACCATCACGGCGACCGACGCGCAGGCTTTCAGCAGCGCCGCGCCTTACACCTTGCACGTCACGGCGGTTGTGCCGCAGGCACCGACCATCGGTACCGCGACGACGACCGGCTCCGGCCAGGCGCAGGTCATGTTTACGGCGCCAAGCGATAACGGGGGGGCGCCGATCACCGGCTACACCGTAACCTCCAATCCGGGTGGCCTGACCGGAACGGGCGCGAACAGCCCCATTACCGTCACTGGCCTGAACAATGGCACGGCATATACGTTCACGGTAACGGCCACCAACACGGTCGGTACCGGCCCTGCTTCGCAGGCGTCCAACAGCGTGACGCCACGCGGCCCGCAGACCATTACCTTCAACAACCCCGGCACGCAGAACTACGGCACTACACCGACACTGACCGCAACCAGCGATTCGGGACTGCCAGTCGTGTTCAGTTCGGAGACCACCAGTGTCTGCACCATCACCAGTGGCGGCACGTTGACCTTCGCCAGCGCCGGTACCTGCACGATCGATGCGAACCAGGCCGGTAACGGCTCGTTCTCGCCCGCGCCCCAGGTGCAGCAGAGCTTCACCGTTGCAGAAACCCCATCGGGCGCGCCGGTCATCGGCACGGCAACCGCAGGCAATACCCAAGCAACCGTGGCGTTCACGCCGCCGGCCAACACCGGTGGCGGCCCGATCGTCAATTACACGGCGACGTCCAACCCGGGTGGCCTGACCGGAACGGGTACGACCAGCCCGATCACCGTGACCGGTCTGACCAACGGTACGGCTTATACCTTCACGGTGACGGCGACCAATGGCTCGGGCACGGGTATTGCCTCGGCCGCGTCCAACAGCGTGACGCCGATCGCACCGCAGACCATCACCTTCAGCAACCCCGGTTCGCAGAACTTCGGCACCTCGCCGCAGTTGAATGCAACCACCACCTCCGGGCTGCCGGTGGCGTTCTCGTCGGGGACCACTGCGGTCTGTACGGTCACCTCGTCGGGCATTCTCACGACCGTGGCGCCGGGTACCTGCACCATCCACACCGACCAGGCAGGCAACAGCGCCTTCCTGCCGGCACCTCAGGTATCGCAGTCGTTCGCCATCGTGGTGCCTGGCGGTGCGGTCACCTTGTCCACGCCATCGCCGCTGCCGGCGGGCACTGGCGGTGTCGCGTACTCGCTGACCTTCGTCTCGTCCGGTGGTGCGGCGCCCTATACCTACACGCAAACCGGCGCGCTGCCAGTGGGCATGTCGATGAGTCCGTCAGGCACCCTCTCGGGTACGCCGACCAGTTCGGGTACCTATTCGTTCACGGTAACGGTGACCGACGCGGCCACGCAGACGTCGCAGAAGACCTACCAGCTGACGATCAATGCGCCGGGCATCGCGCTGGCGCCCTCGACCCTGCCGCAAGGCAAGGTGGGTACGGCCTATGTATCGACCACGGTGTCGGCGTCGGGTGGTTCGGCACCGTATAGCTACGCGGTGACCTCCGGTGCGATGCCGGCGGGCCTGACGCTCAGCCCGGCGGGCACGATATCCGGCACGCCGACGGCGGCCGGTTCGTTCAACGTCACGATCACCGCAACCGACAAGTTCGGCTTCCAGGGAGCGCAGGCTTATACGATCGTGATCGGCCAGCCCGCGCCGATCGTGGTGAACGACTCGGCCAGTACCAATGCCAACAGTCCGGTCACGATTCCGGTGACCACGGTCGACACCGGTCCGATCACCAGCATTGCCATCACCCAGCAGCCGGCGCATGGCACCGCGACCGTCAGTGGCTTGAATATCGTCTACACGCCGGCGGCCAACTACTTCGGTAGCGACGCGCTGCAGTACACCGCGACGGGTCCTGGCGGCACGTCGGGGCCGGCCACCGTCAACATCACGGTCGTTGCCGGTGCGGTACCCGTAGCAGCGGCGCAGACGGCCACCGTGCTTGGCGGCAAGTCGGTCACCATCCACGCGGTAGCCGGTGCGACCAACGGTCCGTTCGTCAGTGCGGCGGTGGTGACCCAGCCGGCTTCCGGTACTGTGTCGGTACAAGGCACGGACCTGGTCTATACGGCGCCCAGCGATGCCTCGGGCACGCTCGGCTTCGACTACACGGTAAGCAACCCGTTTGGTGCGTCCAAGCCGGCGCATGTGACCCTGACCGTCAATCCGCTGCCGGTAGCCCCGACGCTGAACACGACCGTGATCGCCGCAACCTCGGTGCAGGTGAACCTGACTGCCACGGCGCATGGCGGGCCATTCACCGGCGCCAGGGTGGTGTCGGTCTCGCCGGCCAACGCGGGTTCGACCAGCATCCAGTCGACCGCCAACGGCTATGTGCTGACCTTCACCGCGGCGCCCACCTTCGGCGGCTCGGCGCAGATTACCTATACATTGAGCAATGCCTTCGCCGAGTCGGCGCCGGGTACGATCAATGTGGTCATTACGCCGCGCAGCGATCCGTCGAAGAACGCTGAAGTGCTGGGCGTACTCGACGCGCAGGCCGATGCGACACGCCGTATGGCCACCGGCCAGATCAGCAACTTCCAGCGCCGCCTGGAGAGCTTGCACAACGGCGGCGTGGGCGGCTTCAGCAACGGCATCACGATGACCTCGGCCAGCAGCCTGCGCCGCCCTGATTCCCTGGCCGGCATGCAGGACACGATCGACAACGAGAACAAGCGCTACGTCGTATCGCCTGATTCGCCGGCCGCACCGAGTGCGGTGGCCGGGGCCGCCGCCGGCAGCGGCAGTGCACCGGGTGACATCGCCTTCTGGACCGGCGGTGCGGTGAACTTCGGCAAGACCCAGCCAGGCACCAGCGACAACGGTATCGACTTCACCACCTCGGGCGTGAGCTTCGGTGCGGACAAGCAGGTCAACAGCCACCTCGCGCTGGGCCTGGGCGTGGGCTACGGCCACGACCTGTCCGATGTCGGCCAGAACGGTAGCCGCAGCTCGGTCGACAGCTACAACATCGCCGTCTACGGCAGCTACCGGCCGAGCGATGCGTGGTACGTCGACGCGCTGGTCGGTTACCAGTGGTTGCAGTTCGATGCACGCCGCTTCGTTACCGACGACGGCAACACCGTGCATGGCACGCGCGACGGCAAGCAGTTGTTCGGCTCGCTCTCGGTCGGCTACGAGCATCGCGCCGACGACATGCTGCTGACGCCATATGCCCGCCTCGACCTGGCACGCGCGCATCTGGACGGCTATACCGAAACGGGCGATTCGATCTATTCGTTGGCCTACCAGCGCCAGACCGTCAAGACCAGCACCGGTACGCTGGGCCTGCTTGCACAGTGGGCGGCCAAGCGCGACTACGGTGTCTGGTCGCCGCAGCTGCGCGTTGAATTTGGCCACGACATGCAGGGTTCCAGCCAGGCAGCCATGCGCTACGCCGACTCGCTCAGCGGCCCGCTCTACCAGGCCACGTTGCTCAACCAGTCGCGCAACCACACCATGCTAGGTGCCGGTATCGCCCTGGAGACGACCCGCGGCTGGTTGCTGCGCGCCGAGTACCAGAACTATCTCGACAACACGAGCAAGGACAATCAGTCGATCCTGCTTGGCGTCGAAAAGAAGTTCGATCCGTAACGCTTGAATGAGGTAGCGGGAAGACCGAAGCGTCTTCCCGCTACCGATTCATGTCGACCGATGCGGTTGTCGTGCCGCCGATCGCCTCGACATAGCGCAGCACGCCCGCCAGGCTCCGCAGATCCTGCGCGTTATGTTCGGCGACTCGCCGCAAATCCGTTGCCGGTCCACCACGCAGATAGCCCAGCCATGCGGCCGGTGCTTCGGAACCGGGCAAGTCATCTTCGCGTACCACACCAAGCAGCTGCCGCTCCGCGGTCGCGAGCCGACAGTTCTCCCATACTCCTTTCCAATGCCGCCGTACGGGATGCAGCAGGTCCACATGCATCAATCCGTGCAGAGGATTGCTCATGCGGGCAAGCCGATAGCGCGTTGCCAGCAACGGCGCGTCATAGCATTTGCCGTTGTAGCTGACTAACACCGTGTCGGTATCGATCCAGCCGGCAAAGTGCCGCAGCATCGCGCTCTCGGCGGCAAGGCTGGTGATGGTGAGTTGGCGCAGGCGCAATCTTGGCCCCACCCAGTCGGCGGCACCGATCATGAAGGCTCGTGTGCCGGTGCCCCCGGCCAGTCCAGTGGTCTCGGTATCGAAGTGCAGCAGGCGATGACGCTCGACATCCGCGTCGATGCGCGCGAAACGTATATCGAGGCGTTCCGGTGGCGTGGGACATTCGTACGACGCCTCGGTAAAGCGCAGGCCCGGCGCGATCTCGATGCCGTGGACAACGCGATCCTGCGGCGACACGACGCGTCGGGCCGTGTCCAATCGATGGCGCGTCGACAGCAAGCGGCGAATTTCCGGCGGCAATGTCTGCCTCGGCGAGGGTGTCGCAGCGATGCCCGCCTGGCTACGCAGGCCGCGCAACTTGTCGACCAGATCGCTCACAGCGTCGCCATCAGCGAAAGCACGCGCAAGGCAAACGCCTTGGGCGAGCGATCGCAGGCCTCATCGGCTGCAAGCACGGGACCGACGCAGCCTGGGCAGCCACAACGGCAGTCGCAGCGATCGATCAGACTTTGCGCCTGTGCAACAAGATCCTCGCGACGTTCGAATAGCGGCGCACTCAAGCCGACACCGCCGGGAAACGCGTCGTAAAGATAGACGGTAGGCGTGAACGGCGCGTCCGGGGTCAATGCGGTGGGCTGACCATCGCCGCCGCGAAGCTGACCGCGACCATTGGCATCGGCACTGACGAACCAGGCACCGTCGCCACTGCCGACCGCTTTTTGCAGATCGCGCGATTCGGCCATGACGGCCACCGTAGCAACAATGTGCAATGCGTATGCCGCACCGAGAAAGCCATCCAGCGCTTCCTGGCGGCTGTCGAACGCCTGCTCCAACGTGCGTTGGGTGAGCTGCCACCACACGGCAGTGGTGTGCAGTTCCTGATCGGGCAGATTGACCGGCCCGTAGCCGATATTCTCGTGCGTGTAGTAGCGGATCTTCTTGTAGCCGGCCACACGCCGAACCACGTGCACTTCGCCGTGATGCGACTGTCCGCGACCCGCTGGCGCGCTGTCGAAACAAGTAAGCACTTTCAGCTTGGTGTAGTCGATAGCGTCGGTGTAGTAGTCGACGTGCGTGCGCGTGACATAAGCCTTGCGGCCTTCCCAATCCAGGCGTTCCACCTGGAACGGTACGGACTGGACCATGTGGATCGCGCCTTCATACAAAGTGACGGCAGCGGCGCTGAAATCCACTTCGGCAAGAATCGTCTGCTTGCCACCGGTGCGGTCGACCACGACAAAATTGCCGTCGGCGACCGAACGCAGCGATACCGCGTTGGCGGGATAGCTGTCGGCGATCCATTCCCAGCGATCGCCTTCGCGATGAAGCACGCCGTCTTCCATCAGCACGTCGAGCCAGGGTGCGGCGGCATCGTTGCCGAAGATCTCGTTGCCGGTGAAGGGCAGCTCGAACGCGGCGCAGCGGATGTGATCGAGCAGGATCAGCGGCTGGTCGGGATGAATGCGCGCATGCTCCGGCGGTGCGGCCTGGAAAAACTCCGGATGGCGCACCAGGTACTGGTCGAGCGGATCGCTGCTGGCGACCAGCACGCCGAGCGCGGCCTGCTGGCGTCGGCCCGCGCGGCCGAATCGCTGCCATGTGCCGGCGACCGAACCGGGATAACCGTTGAGCACCACCACATCGAGACTGCCGATATCCACGCCAAGCTCGAGCGCCGATGTACTGACAATGCCGTCGACAGTGCCGGCACGCATCTCGCGCTCCGCCGCACGGCGTTCCTTCGGCAGATAGCCGCCACGATAGGCGCGGATGCGCGGCGGCTTGCGCGGATCGTGATCGAAGACATCCTTGAGATACTTGGTCAGCACTTCGACCATGGTGCGGCTTTGCGCAAACACCAGGGTTTTCATGCCGGCCTTGATCGCCAATCGTGCAATGCGGTTGGTCTGCGAACGTGCGGACGCACGCAAGCCGAGATCCGGATTGATCACCGGCGGGTTCCATAGCAGCACATGCTTGTCGCCCGACGGCGCACCGCTTTCGGTAATGGCGGTGACCTGATCTTCGATCAGCGCCTGGGCATGTTCTTTCGGGTTGCCGATCGTCGCCGAGCAGAGGATGAACTGTGGCGTGACGCCGTAGAACGTGCAGACGCGTTTGAGACGGCGCAACACATTGGCTACGTGCGAGCCGAACACGCCGCGATAGGTGTGTACTTCGTCGATCACCACATAGCGCAGGTTCTCGAAGAACTGCGCCCATTTGGTGTGATGCGGCAGGATCGCCTGGTGCAGCATGTCGGGGTTGCTCACGACCACATCGCCGTGCAGCCGGATCGCCTGCCGCGCATCGCCCGGCGTATCGCCATCGAAAGTGAATGCCTTGACCCCCAGGTTGCCGGCCTGGTTGAGCTCCAGCAGCTCGGCTACCTGGTCCTGCGCCAGCGCCTTGGTGGGGAACAGGTAGAGCGCCTTGGCGTTGTCCTGCATGGCCGCCGCGAGCACGGGAAGGGTGTAGCACAGCGACTTGCCCGAGGCCGTGGGCGTGACCACGGCAACGTGCTGGCGCGCCCGTGCGGCCTGCCAGGCGGCGGCCTGATGGCTATAGAGCTGCTCGATGCCGCGCTGGCGCAGCGCAGCGGCGAGCGCGGGAGGCAGGTCTTCAGGTAGTGGTGCGAACGATCCCTCGCGGCCTGGAATCACGAAAGCACCGGTGATCCGCGAGGCATAGCGCCGCGACAGGCGTTGAGCCAGGGTCCGGCCATCGCCCGGGTCGCGCAGGACCAGGTCGTCGGAAGCGTCATAGCGGTGCGGTAGGGCATTCATCGGCGTCGGCTGGCGGCAGGCAGGTTCGGCAGTAGACCGGGCGGCTGTCTCAACCGGTGAGACGCCGCCCCGCCGCATAGCTGTCACGCCACTGTCTTGGACGGTCCTTAGCTTCCCAAGGGCTGACCTATGAGGTGCACGTCCCATGCAGACCGAAGCCGCAGTCGCTACTACCACCGCCCAGAACAAGAACTCAGGCCGAATCTTCGCCGCCGTATTTGGGGTGGTCCTGCTGATCGGCGGCATCTACGCCGCCACCCAGCTGATGGGTGACCTGGCCATCGTGCACATTCATTCCGCCGGGCCGTTCATCCTGCTGGGCATCGCGCTGCTGATCGCGCTGGGCTTCGAATTCGTCAACGGTTTCCACGACACCGCCAATGCGGTGGCGACGGTGATCTACACGCACTCGATGCCGGCCAACATGGCGGTGATCTGGTCGGGCGTGTTCAATTTCCTCGGCGTGTTGACCTCGTCGGGCGCGGTCGCCTTTACGGTCGTGTCGCTGCTGCCGGTCGAACTGATTCTGCAGGTCGGCAGCAACGCCGGCTTCGCGATGGTGTTTGCGCTGCTGATCGCGGCCATCCTGTGGAACCTGGGCACCTGGTATTTCGGGCTGCCCAATTCGTCTTCGCACACCTTGATCGGCTCGATCATCGGCGTGGGCCTGGCCAACCAGTTGACGGCGGTCAAGTCCGGCACCAGCGGCGTGGACTGGAGCGCCGCGATGGGCGTGTTCAAGGGCCTGGTGTTTTCGCCGATCGCCGGTTTCCTGCTTGCCGGCTTGTTGATGTATGTGCTCAAGAAGTTGGTGAAGATTCCCGCGTTGTATCGCGCGCCCGAGGGCAACAAGCCGCCGCCGTGGCCGATCCGTGCGCTGCTGGTGCTGACCTGCACCGGCGTGAGCTTCAGCCATGGCTCGAACGACGGGCAGAAGGGCATGGGCCTGATCATGCTGATCCTGATCGGCACGGTGCCCACCGCCTATGCGCTCAATGGCGCAGTGAGCGGCGGCGAAGTAAAGACCTTCCACGAGGTGTCGGTCGAGACGAGCCGCGTGCTTGGGCAGATCGGCGGCTCGGTCACCGTTGGCGGCGACCCGCGCGCCACGGTCGAGACGGCCGTGCAGCAGAAGACGCTGCAGGCGAATACGATTCCCGCGCTGGCCGCCTTGATCGCACAGATCGACCAACAAGTGGGCGATCGTCCGTCGTTGAAGTCGGTGCCGCAGGAACAGATGGGCAACGTACGCAACGACATCTACCTGGCCAATGCCGCCTTGCCGTTGGTCTTGAGCAAGCCTGGCCTGTCCGACGATCAGACCAAGACGATGACCACCTGGCGCGGCCTTGCCACCAAGGCGACGCAGTTCATTCCGACCTGGGTAAAGGTGGCCGTAGCGCTGGCGCTCGGTCTCGGCACGATGGTGGGCTGGAAGCGCATCGTGGTGACCGTGGGCGAAAAGATCGGCAAGGAGCATCTGACCTATGCGCAAGGTGCGTCGGCCGAGCTGGTGGCGATGACCTTGATCCAGGCCGCCGACATGTATCACCTGCCGGTCAGTACAACCCATGTGCTCACATCGGGCGTCGCCGGAACCATGGCGGCGAACGGCTCGGGCCTGCAATGGTCGACCGTGCGTAATCTGCTGATGGCCTGGGTGTTGACCTTGCCCGCATCGATCCTGCTCGCTGGCGGATTGTTCATCGTGCTAAAACACCTGTTCTGACCGAATGTTAGTGGTGTGGCATGCACGAAGACGAGGGCCTGGTAACAGGCGCTGACGGTCGCCCGCGTTGTTTCTGGTATCCCTCGATGCCGGAGTACCACGACAACGAATGGGGGCGACCGGTCCGCGACGATACGCTGCTGTTTGAAAGGATCTGCCTGGAAGGTTTTCAATCCGGCATGTCGTGGCAGGTCATTCTGCGCAAGCGCGAGCATTTTCGCGTGGCCTTCAAAGGCTTCGATATTCAACGCGTCGCGCGCTTTACCGAGAAAGATGTCGAACACTTGCTTGGCGACGCGAACATCGTGCGCAATCGCGCCAAGATTGTCTCGGTCATCAATAACGCGCGCCGTGCGATCGAGCTGATCGATGAAACAGGATCGCTCACCGAGTGGGTATGGAAGTTCGCGCCGGCAGCGACGCAGCGCCCCAAGACCGTCGACTTGGCGTATTACCGCGCCCATACCACCAGCCCCGAATCGATAGCGATGTCGAAGGAACTGAAAAAGCGTGGCTGGACGTTTGTCGGTCCGACGACGATTTATGCGCTGATGCAGGCGACGGGGATGGTCAATGATCATCTGGATGGATGTGTGTGTCGGGTGGATGTCGAACGCGCGTGTGTGATGGGGTGAAGAGCGAGCTGAGAGGAATGGGAAAGGCTCTGGCGAGCACCCGGCCCCCTCACCCCAACCCTCTCCCCCGGCAGAGCCAGGGAAGAGGGGGCACACCGAGGCAAGCTTTCAACACTGCGCGCTTTTTGCTCCCTCTCCCCTGGCTCGGCCGGGGGAGAGGGTTGGGGTGAGGGGGGCTTTAAGTCCTCAGGACAGCGGTCCTTCAAAACAACACACCATCACCAGCACATCACACCCACATCGCATACTCCCCGTATCCCTCCCACGGAGAGACCCGCATGGCCACCTCTCGCGACATCCTCCTCGACTGGCTGCGCAACGCGCACGCGATGGAAGTCCAGGCCGAGGAAATGTTCAAATCCCAGGCGCGGCGCATCGAACACTATCCGCCGCTGCGCGAACGTATCGAACGACACCTGATCGAAACGCGCGAACAACAGGCGATGCTCGCGCAATGCCTCAAGCAACTCGGTGCCGAACCCTCCGCGTTGAAAGAGATCGGCGCACGCTTCATGGCAATGGGCCAGAGCCTGTTTCAGGTGGCCTCCACCGATGAGGTCGTCAAAGGCGCAGTGCTGGCCTGCTCGTTCAAGCATATGGAGATAGCGGTCTACCGTGCGCTTGCCGCAGCCGCGAAGACCGCCGGCGAAAACGACGTAGTACGCATCTGCGAAACCATTCTTCCACAGGAACAGGCGATGGCCGATTGGCTCGACCAGCATCTGCCGGAACTGGTCGAGCAATATCTGGTACGCGCGGAATTGCCGAGCGTGTCGGCCAAGCGTTAGCGATCAGTGCACGCCACTGTCGCTGTCGTCGCGCGGTGAACGATCGCGGCGCATGGAACTCGCTACCAGCGCGATGCCGATCAAGCCGGCCAGCGCGAACATGATGCCGGCCAACCAGCCATAGCCGGGCCGCGTCGAGCGGCTGACCAGGGCACCGGCAATCAGCAACGCGGCGGTGATGAGACCGGCGGCGATGCGATTGGCGATCTTCTGCAGGTTTTCGATCAGGTGCGACTCTTCCAGTCCATCCAGTCGCACCTTGAAGCGATTCTCGGCCAACGTACGCAGCACCGTATTGACATGCCCCGGTGCATCGAGCGCCAGTCGTTGCGCATCGAGCAGTAACGCGCCCCCTTGCGCGGCAGAGAGCGGATGCGAAAGCTGATGCATCAACACGCCGTCGAGACGCGAGCGAACCAGCTCGCGCACCGGCAGTCGCGGCGCCAATCGGGCGATCGCCGGCTCCAGGTTCAACAGGGCACGACCGAGCAGACTCAGCTCCGCCGGCGGCCGTAAACCGTTGTCGGCACCGATCACGGTCAGTGCGAGCAGCAGACGGCCTTCTTCCAATGTGGTGCGCTCGCCCGCGGTCGAGTAACGCATGACTGCATCGGATACCGCGCGCCGGTACGCCACGCGATCCATATCGGGCAGGGCGGCGCAAAGGTGTTCACAGATATCGGCCACGCTTTCGCCGTCACCATCGGCAGCGGCCAGCATCAGTCGCAACAGATCCCGCCGCATACCGGGCGACAAGCCGGTCACCATGCCGAAGTCGAGCAAGGCCAGACGGCCATCGTCCATCAGCACCAGATTGCCCGGGTGTGGATCGGCATGAACGAGGCCATGCACAAAGACCTGATCGACATACGGACACAACAGTTGGCTGGCCTGCTGCGTATGCTGCGCCGTCGAGCCAGGCAGGTCGCCATCGGGCGAGAGCTTTTCGCCACGCACGCGCGCCATGGTCAGCACGCGTGGTGAAGTAAATGCCATGTAGGGAACCGGGATGTACAGTGCATCGTAGGAACCCAGGTTGGTGGCAAACGTACGCAGATGGTCCGCTTCGGCCATGAAGTCGAGCTCATTGAGCAAGCTGCGGCGCAATTCGGCGATCCAGTGCACCAGGCCGTAGCGACGGCCCATCTCCGTATGGCGCTGCGCGGCGATTGCCACGCGTTCAAGCGCGTTGAGATCGTTGCGGATGCGTCGACCGATACCTGGCCGCTGCACCTTGATCACCGCATCGTCCCCATCGGGCAGAACCACTGCATGCACCTGCGCCAGCGAGCCGGCGGCAAGCGGTACGGGATCGAAATGACGAAACAATTCCTCCGGTGGCGCGCCTAGCTCCACCGTCACCATGCGGCGTACGGCGTGCACGCTGATCGGCGTGACGTCGTCCTGGATACGCGCCAGCTCTGCCAGATAGGCGCTGTGCACCAGGTCGGGCCGACCCGACAGAGCTTGCCCCAGCTTGATGAAGGCCGGACCCAGTGCTTCCAGATCGTCGACGAAGCGCTGCGGCGTCATGCGCAGCGACGGCTTCACCGGGCCCGGTACGCCGCGCAAAACGCCCGCACGACGGTAGCGCAGAGCAAACATGGCGATGCGCGAGTAGCGCTTGAAGCCACTCATGCCAGCACCGCTTTGTTTCGCTCACGAGCCATAACCTCACCGAGGTTGCCGTTTGGCCTCAGGCTAGCGTTAGGCGTGTGGACTCTTTGTTACTAGTTCGATCCGGCGCCCAGGGTCTTACGAAAGAAGGCCAGCGCGTCGACCTGAATCTGCGCATGTACCTTGGCACGGTCCACGCCCGCCGGATCGCTGCACATCACCGGCAGCCGTTTGGCCATCGTCGGCGAGCACGGCGCGAGAAACACCCAGTGATCCGCCTTGGGAATTTCCTTGATGCCGGTCAGGGTCTTGATCGAGGCTGCGATGTGCCGTGCGTTCTCGAGCGGCCGCGCGAGATGATCGTTCTGGCCGTAGTACAGGAACACCGGGCGATCGATGGACGCCACGCCGGATGCATCGAAGATCAGGCTGAGCGGGGCCATGGCGAATGCGGCCTTGACGCGCGGGTCAGCCGCCTTGCCCCAACGAGTGAAGTCCTTCTGTGTCTCGCCGAACATCTGCTCGATCGTCTGGCCATGGCTGGCGGCCTCGGCACGCATCTGCTTGGCGCCCGCACACAGATCGTCGGCGGGATAGCGTTCGCAATAGTCGATGAAGCGATCGAAACGCGGTATGGCACCGACCAATAGCAGGCTGGTATAGCCGCCCGCTGAAAAGCCGCCGACGCCGATGTGCTTCGCATCGATCAGCTTGCTCCACTTCGCATCGTTCAGCAGATAGGTAATGACGGCTTGTACCTGGATCGGCCGTCCATCAAGTACCGGCGCGCGACCGACGCCGCTCTGGTCGTGATAGTTGTCCTTGGGATGTTCCAGTGTTGCGACGACGAAGCCGTGGCTCGCCAGATACGTGGCGATGTCGTGCAGATCAAGATCGGAGCCGCCGTTGCCATGGGAGAGCACTACCAGCGGTCTGGCACCAGGCAGTTCGGTGGCATCGATGGTGGCGGCAACCTCGTAAGGCGCGATCCAGGTCGAGCCCTTGGCCTGCGTCGACGGATAGAACACGTAGCCGGGCATGGCTCCATCGCTCACCGGGTCATGGACTTCGATGGCATGAATGCCCACGCCAGTCACGCCATCGGCGAGTACGGCCAAGGGCAGCAGGCAAAGCACGAGAAGCAGCAAACGACCGATCCGCAAAGCAGCAGGCATGGTTAATCCCCGGACACTGTTATGACCCCGATGACAAGTCTAATGGGTTCTTGCACAGGTCACGACTGAGCAACCCGTCGCAATGAATACGTATGCATGCGCTGGTTGCTGCACTGCGATGCTTTCTACTATGCGCCCCACTGCTACAGGCAAGTCCACATTGCGCCTGGTAACGCAATGACCTTTTTCTCCCATCGGAACGGCACGGCGAAGATGCGCCGCGCTGCGGGCTCGCTCGGCAGTTTTTCACGTCCATGCACGGTAGTTGAACCCGATCCTCAACGAAGCAGGATAGAGGTAGACCCGATGAACCGTTCGAAGATACTCGCTGCGCTCATGCTCTGTGCGGGCCTGCTTGCCGCGCCATTGATGCCGGCCCATGCGGCCATCAACAGCATGACGCTGGGCGCAAGCTATAACGCGCAGAAAACCAGCATTACCTTTCGCGTGTACTCCGCACATGCCACGCGCATCGTGCTTTATCTCTATGGCAGCGGCTATGGCGCGCAGGAGTCGGCCACCTATGTGCTGAGCCCGGCCGGCAGCAACGTCTGGGCCGTGACGGTGCCGGTCTCGTCGATTCAATCGGCCGGTATCACCGGGTCGGTGTATTACGGCTATCGCGCCTGGGGTCCGAACTGGCCATACAACGCGAGCTGGACCAAGGGCACATCGGTGGGCTTCGTTTCGGATGTCGATGCCAGCGGCAATCGCTTCAATCCGAACAAGCTGCTGCTCGATCCCTACGCGCTGGAGATGAGTCAGGACCCGCTCAACACCTCCAGCCAGAACGGCAATGTATTTGCGTCGGGCGCCACCAATCGCAATACGGACAGCGGCCTGTACGCGCCCAAGGGCGTGGTGTTGTCGCAGGCAGCACAAAGCACCGGCACCAAGCCGACGCGCGCGCAGAAAGACGACGTTATCTATGAAGTAAATGTGCGCGGCTTTACCGAGCAGGACACCAGCATTGCGGCGGCCTATCGCGGTACCTACAAAGGCGCGGGATTGAAGGCGAACTATCTGGCGAGTCTGGGCGTCACCGCGGTGGAGTTCCTGCCGGTGCAGGAAACGCAGAACGACGCGAACGATGTCGTACCCAACTCGGATGCCAACCAGAACTACTGGGGCTATATGACCGAGAATTACTTTTCGCCCGATCGCCGTTACTCGTCGAACAAGGCCGCCGGCGGCCCGACCGCGGAATTCCAGGCCATGGTGCAGGCGTTCCACAATGCCGGCATCAAGGTCTATATGGACGTGGTCTACAACCATACCGGCGAGGGTGGAACATGGACCAGTTCAGATCCCACCACCGCGACGATCTACTCATGGCGCGGCCTGGATAACTCGACGTATTACGAACTGGCGTCCAACAACCAGTACTACTACGACAACACCGGTGTGGGCGGCAACTACAACACCTACAATACGGTCGCGCAGAACCTGATCGTCGATTCATTGGCCTATTGGGCCAACACCATGGGCGTCGATGGCTTTCGTTTCGACCTCGCGTCGGTGCTCGGCAACAGTTGTCTTAGCGATACCTTCCAGTCCGCCGCACCCAACTGCCCCAATGGTGGTTACAACTTCGACGCGGCCGATCCCAATGTCGCGATCAATCGCATCCTGAGCGAGTTCACCGTGCGGCCGGCAGCGGGCGGCAGCGGCCTGGACCTGTTCGCGGAACCGTGGGCCATCGGCGGCAACTCGTATCAGCTTGGCGGTTTCCCCAAGGGCTGGTCGGAATGGAACGGTGCCTATCGCGACACGCTGCGCCAGGCGCAGAACGAACTCGGCAGCATGACGATCTCCATTGGCCAGGACGCAAACAATTTCTCCGGCTCGGCCAATCTGTTCCAGGCCAGCGGCCGAGCGCCGTGGAATTCCACCAACTTCATCGATGTCCATGACGGCATGACGCTCAACGACGTCTATGCATGCAACGGTTCCAACAACAACCAGGCCTGGCCATACGGTCCATCCGACGGCGGCACGTCGAGCAACTACAGCTGGGACCAGGGCATGTCCGCCGGTACCGGTACCGCCTTCGATCAGCGCCGTGCGGCGCGTACCGGCCTTGCGTTCGTCATGCTGTCCGCGGGCACGCCGCTGATCCAGGGCGGCGATGAGTATCTGCGCTCGCTCAAGTGCAACAACAACGCATACAACCTCGACTCCACCGCCAACTGGTTGAACTACAGCTGGACTACCGATCAGGCCAACTTCAACACGTACGCCACGCGCCTTATCGCGTTCCGCAAGGCACATCCGGCGCTACGTCCGGCGAGCTGGTACACCGCCAGCCAGGTGGTGTGGTATCAGCCAAGCGGTGCCGTGGCGACCACGGCGTACTGGAACAACACCAGCAATTACGCCATCGCCTATACGGTCAACGGCTCGTCGTTCGGCGACAGCAACTCCATGTATGTGGCGTATAACGGCTGGTCGGGCGCCGTTACTTTCACATTGCCCGCGCCGCCGACCAGCACGCAGTGGTATCGCGTGACCGATACCTGCAATTGGAACGATGGCGCCAATACCTTCGTGACGCCGGGCAGCGAAACGCTGATCGGCGGCAGTGGCGCGACCTATAGTCAATGCGGGCAGTCGTTGCTGTTGCTTATCTCCAAGTGATCGAAAGCGGGGCGCCTGCCATGCAGGTGCCCCGTTTCAGTTGGATCGCAACTTGTTGTCGAAGCTCTTGCGCTTCCAGACCTCGTGGCGTCATCAAAGCCAGCGCGCCGGCTAACTTCCAACAACGACGCGCCACACATCGGACCCATGTCGATGCCAGGCGATATCGACGGGAAGGAACTTCTCGATCAGTCGTGCATTGCTCTGCAAATGATCGCTGATGACATGCGTGGTGAATTCGCCATGGCCGGCCAGCGCCATCGGTAACAGCAACTGATCCGACAGGTGTTCTCCCGCATAGGCATCGGATGCGAGATAGTTCTTCACCTCGCGAGCGACATCGTGCGCGACGCTTTCAGCGCTTACGCCGCGCTGTCCGTGTCCGGTGAAGGTTTCGACATGGTTGGCGTGCCGTACTTTCACCATCAAAGCATTCCCGGGTCCGATCGGCGGCTTGACGCTGCGCAACTGCAGGGCTTCCTCGGGAAGCTTAAGCTGTCCGCCCAGCACGGCCAGCTCGCGGCGACCAATTTCGGATGAAAGGCCGGACAGGATGGCGAGCGCTTCCATGCCATCGAGCTCGCCGCGCACGTCAAGCACGCCACGGGTCGATGCGACGGATGGTTCAACCGTTGCATGCACGATGCCGCCGCCGGCCGGAAAGAAGCCGTGACGCTCCAGGCGCACACTCGCTTCAATGCCCAGATGGCGGAGCGCCGGCAAATAGCTGTCGGCAATAAAGTCGACACTGGGGGCAAGCGGATTGTGCGTGCCGCCCTCGAGGCGCAGGCGCGAGGGCGCTGCACAACGCCACAGTGCGGGCAGAACCGTCTGCAGTACCAGGGTGGTCGAGCCGGCGCTTCCCGTGCTGAATTGGTAGTCTCCGGGCGCGACGTTTCCTGGCTCGAAGCATAGGCGGGTAGAGCCAAGTTCGGCGCCGTGTGTGCGCCCCTGGCCGATCATGGCGGCGGCGTTGACCGCGGTAAGGTGCTGACGCATCAGGCCTGGACGCGCACGCCGCGCGCGAATCCGCTCCATCGTGAAGCCGATGCCGGTACACAGGCTCAAGCTGAGCGCGGTGCGCAGCAATTGCCCGCCGCCTGCCTCGCCGTCCAGTTCGATCATCTCCATATTTATTTCATCCATTGGCGAAGAGCGAAGCATTGCCTCGCTCTTCTTTTGTTATGTATTGAGATGGCCGGATCGGGCTATCCCTTGACGCAGACGACCTGGCGCAACGTATGCACGATCTCAACCAGGTCGCTCTGTGCCGCCATGACAGCATCGATCGACTTGTATGCCGCCGGCGATTCGTCGACGACATCGGCATCCTTGCGGCACTCCACATGTGCGGTCGCCTTGGCATGCTCCTCAACACTGATACGACGACGTGCCTCGGTACGGCTCATGACACGGCCGGCGCCATGACTGCAGCTGTGAAAGCTGTCTTCGTTACCCAGGCCGCGCACGATAAAGCTTTTCGCACCCATGCTGCCGGGAATGATGCCCATCTCACCCTTCCGTGCGCTCACCGCCCCTTTTCGTGTCACCAGTACGTCCTTGCCGAAATGATGCTCGCGGTTGACGTAGTTGTGGTGACAGTTGACCGCCTCGGCTTGGGCGTCGAACGGCTTGGCGATCACCTTGCGCACCGCTTCGACCACATGCTTCATCATGATTTCGCGGTTGTTGCGCGCAAAACGCTGCGCCCAGTCCACGGCGAAAACGTAGTCCGCGTAATGATCGCTGCCCTCCGGCAGGTAGGCCAGATCCTGATCGGGCAGGTTGATCATCCAGCGACGCATATCCTGCTTGGCCAGTTCGATGAAATGGCTTCCAATCGCGTTGCCTACGCCACGGGATCCCGAGTGCAGCATGAACCACACGCGATTCTCCTCGTCCAGGCAGACCTCGACGAAATGATTGCCGGTACCGAGGGTGCCCAGGTGATGGAGATGGTTGCTGCGCTTGAGCTTGGGGTGCCGCGCCACGATACGGTCGAAACCGTCCTGCAACGAAGCCCAGCCCTCTACGGTAGCCTCCGGCGGGTTTGCCCAGGCCCCCTTGTCGCGCGCGCCGACCGTGCGGCCGTGCGGCACCGCCTTCTCGATCGCGCTACGTATCTCGGTGAGGTTGTCGGGCAGGTCGTTCGCTGTCAGCGTGGTCCGCGCCGCGATCATGCCGCAGCCGATATCCACGCCCACGGCAGCCGGTACGATCGCGCCGATGGTCGGCACCACCGAGCCTACCGTCGCGCCCTTGCCGAGGTGTACGTCCGGCATGACCGAAATCCAGCGATGGATAAACGGGAGTTTGGCGATGTTCTGGAGCTGACGGCGCGCCTCGTCTTCCAACGGCACGCCGCGGGTCCACAACTTGATCGGCACGGCGCCGGGGTCGTTGATGACGTCGTAGTTCTGCGTCTTCATGATGATGTCTCGTGTTGCGGTGATTCTGGTGGCGCGATCCCGCGAGAGGATCGCCATGATAAAGGTGCGGCGACAAGGAGTGGGGGAACGGCTTTCGCTTGCCGCCTGGGCGGCATGCGTCCGGGATTTGAACCCGACCCCGAAGGGCTTTCCGATGTAGTTCCACCTGCATTCGCCGCGTAAAACGGATGTGGCGCGGTGTGACAAGAAAACGTGCGAAACATGGATCTCCAAAGGATGTAGTTTCGCTATGCATTCGCACCGCACCACATTGAACGGTTCTTGGCGATGTGTCGTGACGAGGGTGACGAAACGTCCTGCTCTACCGCTGAGCTACCGCCTTGCGGCGGGCGGGACTCGAACCCGCGACCTGGCACTTAGTAGGTGTAGTTTCGTCGGCATTCGCGACACATCGCCAAAAACCGTGAGGGCAACGACGACAAGGGTTGATGCGACATTCCGGGCTCGAACCGGCACGCTTTCGCGTTCAACCATATGTAGTCGTATCAGCATTCGCCGTTGCCCATCTCCATCCGGCAGGCCCCATTGCCCGCCGGCCCCTCCCGCCCCGCAGCCTCCTGGCCTTGAGGCAACGAACGACCCGGCCCTCCGGGATCGTCCCACGGCACATCCCTGTGCCGGATTCAAAGCGACATCGATGCGATCCGCTCCACCCAGCGGGTGGCGCCACCACCTTGTGCCGCAAACACCGCCAGTAAATCGAACACCGCGTCGCTGAAGCCGCCGACGTGCAGCACATCCGGCGACTCGACCGTCTGGCTCGTCGCGTTCGGCTGCAGGTCGATGCAGATCATGCGAGCGTCGGGACAGCGCGCCTTGATCGCTGCCCATTGCTGCATCGTCGCGGTGGCTCCGCCTGCGCGGGTATCGCGCCAGCTTTCGTTGTCGGAGACCAGTACCAGCAGATCCACCTTGGCCTTTTCCTTGTTGAGCTGGACCAGCGGAGCGCTTACCGCCGTACCGCCACCACACAACGACGCCAGCTGCTTTGCCTGCGTCATCACGCTGTCGCGAGCGTTCAGGCGCAGGTCGCGCACCTGCGTATCGAACGGCATGATCCGGGCCGCACGATGATTGCGCTGAATGCAGGCGGCGATCAGCGCGGCCACGTCGACGCAGCGCGCCACCGTGGTCGAGCCCTTGCGGTAACCGGTAACCGGCGATCCCATCGAGCCGGATACGTCGACCGCAACGACCACGTTTCCATCTAGCGACGGTACCTGGCGGGTCGCCACTTCCATGGCGTCCTGCAGCGCATCGACGATCGACGCCGGCATCGTCTGGCTGGCCGCGTAATAGGCGGTCAACAGCTGGTAAGGCATCACGCGCGCTTTGCGGATTTCGGCCGGGTCACGCAGGCGATTGGCGATTTTCAGTGCGGTACGCTGGTTGTCGAATACTCCGTGGCGGGCAAACGTGTTGAGGTTCATGCGCAAGGTCTGCCATGACGAGGCGTGGGCCAATTGGGTCCAGTGCTTCACATCCAGTGGCAGCGACGTGAAGTACTGGAACGGCAGCGCCGGTATCGACACATGCGGCGAGCGCTTGAAGCGCTCATATGCACGCACCTTCTCCGGCAATGCGGCCTCGTCGTACGACTTGCCGATCAGCCAAGCGTAGAGTGCGGCGCGCTCGGCATCAGCCGGCTTGGGATGGACCATCTTGATCACGTCGCCCAAGGAGGGCTTCGAGCCGATCGCCGCGGCGAGAAGCTGCTCTACCGAGGCATTCTCAAGCCACGTCCGCACCAGACGCTTGGGTAGCGAGCCCAGCGACTTGCGGCCGATGCGACCGCTGCGCACGATCTGCACGAAGTTGCGCAACATGCGCCCGTTGTCCACGACGTGCGGAAAAGCCGCTTCGAGCGTTTTGGCGTCGCGCATGGTCAACGTGGCCAGCAGCAATGCCGGCATGTCTTTCATATAGCCGCGCTGACGGGCATAGACCGCCGTCTTGGCCACAAATTGCGCCGATACCTCGCCACCCAGCTTCAGCACATAGTCGAGCTGCTCTTCGGCGCTCGCATAGAAAGTGCCGTTCAGGCAGCCGGTGGCGGCATAGAGCGCCAGCGCCGATTCCGGATGGCGCACATAGGCAGCGCCGCCAGCTTCGTTGCGTGCATCGGTCGCCGGGACGTGGGCGCCGCGATGGGAGTTGAACAGAGTGATGTTGGCCATGTTGCGCATTCCAGTTGGACTTGAGCTGGATAGGGCAAGTGGCGTGCCAATGTAGGTGAGTTGCGTATATCTATTTGATATTTAGGCAATTAATGGCAGCTGGTGGCTAGACTTGGCTAGGCCAGGATGGAAAAAGTATATAATTTTAGCTAGTCATATATCGGACAAGATAAATGAAGCGACGGGTGGTCATCGGCATGCTGGGTACCCAGATCGACGCGGGTTCGGGTACGGCGCGCTGGGAGCGCTGGCGCCCGACGGTGTCGCTGGGGATGCATGAAGACTTCCTGCTCGACCGGCTGGATCTGCTGTTCGATGCGCGTCGCTACGGCAAGCTTGCCAAGGCAGTTACCGAAGACATCGCACAGGTGTCGCCGGAAACGCAGGTATGTCACCACGATACCTACCTGTCCGATCCGTGGGATTTCGAAGGCGTGTACGCGACGCTGCATGATTTTTTGCGCGCGTATGATTTTCGCCCGGATGAAGAGGACTACTACGTTCACATCACGACGGGCACGCACGTTGCGCAGATCTGCTGGTTTCTGCTGACCGAAAGCCGAATCTTTCCAGGCCAGCTGCTGCAGACGTCGCCGCCGCGCAAACAGGAGGGCGTGGAGGGCAGCTTTGCGGTGATCGATCTTGATCTTTCACGTTACGACCGCATCGCGCAGCGCTTCGAACAGCAGCAGCTGACCGACCGCAACTTGCTCAAGAGCGGCATCGCCACACGCAATCGGGCATTCAATCGCATGATCGAGCAGATCGAAACGGTCGCGACTCGTTCGAAAGCGCCGATGCTGCTGATGGGGCCGACCGGCGCCGGAAAAAGTCAGCTTGCCAAGCGCGTGTTCGAGCTGAAGAAGCTCAAGCATCAACTACCGGGCCGATTCGTCGAGGTCAATTGCGCTACCTTGCGCGGCGACGGCGCCATGAGCACGTTGTTTGGTCACACCCGGGGCGCCTACACCGGCGCGACCAGCGATCGGGCTGGCTTGTTGCGTTCGGCTCACCAGGGACTGCTTTTTCTCGACGAGATCGGCGAACTGGGTCTCGATGAGCAGGCGATGTTGTTGCGAGCGCTGGAAGAAAAACGCTTTCTGCCGGTGGGCAGCGACAAGGAAGTGGAAAGCGATTTCCAGTTGATCGCCGGTACCAACAGGGATCTGCACGAAGCGGTCGGGCAGGGCCGGTTTCGCGAGGACCTGCTCGCTCGTCTGAATCTTTGGACATACCGTCTGCCAGGTCTGGCCGAGCGTGTGGAGGATATCGAGCCCAATCTCGATTTCGAGCTGGAGCGCTGGTCGCGCGAACAACATCAACGCGTCACCTTCAACCGCGAAGCGCGCGCTCATTTTCTTTCCTTTGCCACAAGTATCGAGGCGCGCTGGAGCGGAAATTTCCGCGATCTGGGCGCGTCGGTCATGCGTATGGCGACGCTTGCGAAGGCGGGCCGTATCCAGACCGAACTGGTCGACGAGGAGGTTGAGCGCCTGACCCGCCAATGGCGTAGCGGCGGCGAACCCTCGCCTTTGGAGGCTTTGCTGGGCGAGCGTGTTGCGGCGCTGGACCGCTTCGATCGCGTGCAGTTGGAAGAGGTTGTACGGGTCTGTGCGAAATCGAAGTCGCTCTCGCAGGCTGGGCGCGAACTGTTTGCCGTATCCCGGCAGCAGCGCGCCAGCACCAACGATGCCGATCGACTGCGCAAGTATCTCGCCCGCTTTGATCTCGAATGGGAGCAGATTCGAGAGAGCGCTCTTTCCTGACCGGTTCTCGCTGCTGTCTTATGGCAACGCGATACGCATGCGCAAATTCAGCGCATCCTGCTGGCCCAGGCTAAAGGCGTCGCGCACGGTGGCACGCGCCGTGCAGTCCCAGGTCGACACCGGAATGCGCTGGCTTGGCTGCCAGTAATGGCGGTCGTTGAAGCGGAACAGTGTTGGAAGTTTCGGGTAATGGCGAGTCAGCAATACCAGTGTCGAGATTTTCTCCGACAAGCTCTGTTCCGGAATCGGCGCGTTGTCGGCATAGCCGCCGTCGATGGCGTGCCGTCCGTCGATACGTTGGGCCGAGAGAAAAGGTGGCGCAGCGGCGGCGCTGACCAGCAGGTTCTTGGCTGCGGCCAGGTCGTCGCATTGCTGCAGATCGACGAACTCGTAGTGCAGCCCCAGCCATCGCGGTAGTCGTGGATGCAAGCGCTTGGCCAGATAGCGATCGACCATGTAGGCGAGTGTGCCCGCGGCGAGCGAACCGCCAAGGCCGAGCAAGCGCGCCGGTCGCGTAAAGGCCACGCGTAATCGGTTTGGTGCCTGGCGCAAGCCGTCGAAGCCGGCATCGTCGATGAAAGACGAGAGCCAGGCGGGATAGACACGTTGGTGCGCGAAACTGAGCTTGAGCCGGGCAAGGCCGCGCCAGTCGAAGATGCGCGGAGTGGTATCGAATAAACCGATGCACCCGTTGAGCGCCATCGGCACGCGCCGGCTCAGGCAGGCGGTAGCCACGGCGGCACCCGCGCTGGTGCCGATCAGGGTCGGCGGTAATGTCCAGCCGCGTTCCTGCCAATGGGTCACCGCGCCGGCCTGCCACCAGCAGCGATTGCCGCCGCCGGCGAATACCAGCGTCTGTATCGAGCCGAGATCCAAGCGGGTGACAGGTTCGATACGCATGACGTCGGCTATGAGAGTGAGGGTTTATGCATGGTGGCGATTCGATCGCAAGCCAAGGGCGCGCGGTCACGATGTCCTTCAAAGACAGCTTTTGAGCTTGCGTATGCTTTCGCGAATCTCTCGTACGCTGGCACCGCCATAGCCGAAGATAAGCCCGCCGCGTGCGGGTGGGTCGGCATAGCACATCGACAACGGTCTGACCGACACGCCTTGTTGCGCGGCCGCGCGAGAAATGGCGACATCGTCGACGCCGGGTGGGAGCAGGGCGACGAGCTGCATGCCGGCTTCCGCGCCAATGATGTCGAGCCGGCCGTGCATATGCGTCTCGATCGACTCGAGCAGTGCGGTGCGGCGCTCCATATAAAGCGCGCGCATGCGCCGGATGTGGCGGGCGAAATGCCCCTCGCGGATAAAGTCGGTCATCACCAGCTGATAGAGCGTGGATGAGAACGTATCCATGCCATTGCGCACGCTCAGGAAGGCCGGCATGACGTCTCTTGGCACCACCACATAGCCCAGCCGCAGGGCAGGAAACACCACCTTGCTGAAGGTGCCGACATAGATCACGCGCGCATCGGTATCGAGCCCTTGCAGGGAGGCGATGGGATGGCCGGCCAGGCGGTATTCGCTGTCGTAGTCGTCCTCGATGATCCATGCGCCGCTGCGTGCGGCCCAGTTCAACAACTGGATGCGTCGCGTGGCGCTCATGGTGACGCCAAGCGGAAACTGGTGCGACGGCGATATGTACGCCGCGCGTGCGTTGCGGCTGCGTCGTATGCCTTCGGCGATGTCGAGGCCTTCGTCATCGACGGGTACCGGAACGATCTGTGCGCCCACCGACTGCAGGGCCTGACGTGCGCCCGGATAACCGGGCTCTTCCATCCAGACGCGTGCCTTGGGCTCCAGCAGGGCCAACGCGGAAATGACCAGGCCTTGCTGAGAGCCGGTGGTCACCAGAATCTGCGAGGCATCGCAACGCACACCACGCACGGTGCCGAGGTATTGCGCGATGGCTTCGCGAAACGGCAGGTAGCCGATCGGATCGCCATAGGTCATCAGTTGCGTAGGCATGCGGCGCGCATGCCGATTCACCAGTTTCGACCAGATTTCGCGGGGAAAATGATCGAGCGCCGGCAGCCCCACGCGAAAAGCCCCCTGGTTCGCCAGCCAGGGCGGCGGCGGTTCCTGCATCGAAGTGGCGAGACGGGAAACGGGTCGCGGTGCCGCCGATTGAGCAGGCTCGGGCGCCTTCGCATCCATGGAGGCGGTGAGGCCGCCGGGGATCGATTGCGCGACACAGGTGCCGGCACCGGTGAAAGTCTCCAGATAGCCTTCGGCAAAAAGCTGTTCATAGGCGCTTAATACCGGCAGGCGGGAGATTTTCAGTTCCTTGGCCAAGCTACGCGTCGACGGCACGCGCTGTCCGGGCCGCAATTGCCCGCCGATAATGGCGTGGCGGAACCATTCCGATAATTGCCGATGCATCGGTATGCCACTGCGCCGGTCCAGCGCGACAGGCGGTAGAAAACTGGCGGATACTCGTGTCATGCGATCACCCCCAAGTGGTCATGCCCGATGCTAGCAAAGTGGCTATGTCGATGGACCACCATGTCACCTAGTTTTTAGCGACCCGCTTAGGACAGGTTGAGAGAGCAACTGATGGTGTGGCCCCTGCTTCGGCTCGCTTGCGCGTTTGCCTGCCTTACCTGCGTGACGGTGGTATCGGCCCAGACGGTCGATACACCAGCGCTCGAACCGTCGTCGCCGGCGTCGCGCCAGGCCATGGACGATGCCTGGTGGACCGGCCCGATGCTGGCCAATTCGGCGTCGACCTTGCCGCAAGGGCACTGGCTGATCGAGCCCTATCTTTACGACGTCCATTCCACCCGCGCGGACAGCTATGGCTCGCGCGCGTATGTTTTGTACGGGCTCACGGATCGACTCTCCGTCGGTCTGATTCCGGTGATTGGTTTCAACACGGGCGGCGGCAGTCCAAACAGCTCGCGTGTTCTGTTGGGCGACTTCAGTGTGCAGGCGCAATACCGGTTGACGCAGTTCGAACCCGGTAGCTGGGTGCCGACGACTGCTATCGAAATACAGGAAACGTTGCCGACTGGCGCTTACGATCGTCTTGGCAGTAACCCGAATAACGGGCTGGGTAGTGGCGTTTACGCCACTACGCTGCAGTTCAATGCGCAGACTTATTTCTGGATGCCGAATGGTCGCATTTTGCGCATGCGGCTTAATCTTGCGCAGACTGTTTCTGGTCATGCGGATGTCGATGGGGTGAGTGTTTATGGGACGGGGCGCGACTTTCGTGGGCGGGCGCGGCCGGGTAATGCGTTCAATGTGGATTTGGCTTGGGAGTACAGTCTGGTGCGGTCGTGGGTGTTGGCACTTGATCTCACTTATGCGCATAGCAACAGCACGCATGTGTCCGGATACGACATGACGAATATCAATGGCCTTTCCTATCCGACGCTTTTTCGTGCCAGCTCTGGTTCGCAGTCGGCGTTTGGTGTTGCGCCTGCGATTGAGTACAACTGGTCGCCCAATATTGGGGTTTTGCTGGGTACTCGCGTTATTTTTGGAGGGCGTCGGGTGACTACGACGGTTACGCCGGCGGTGGCGCTTAATATGGTGTTTTGAGTGGAGAAGCCGGTTTTGTGGGGGGCTTGGTTCTTGCCTGAGTGTTCGGGCGACCTGGCCGCTTGCGCAGCGGGCGTTTCACTCGCCTGCCGGCGAGCGAGTCACTTTCTCTTTGCTGGCCCAAAGAGAAAGTAACCAAAGAGAGAATGGCCTTTGGAGCCAGAGCTCTGAGCAGCATTGAGAGATAAAACCGTTCGGACCGTCTAGTCGAACCGAGTGGGGACACTTCAAGCGCTTCTGAGGTGCGCCGAAGCTGTGCGCGAGGCGTCGTGGTGGTGAGGACTTAAAGCCCCCTCACCCCAACCCTCTCCCCCGGCGGAGCCAGGGGAGAGGGGGCTGACTGAAGGAGTCTCAGTTCTTCGCTCTCTCGCTACCTGCTCCCTCTCCCCTGGCTTTGCCGGGGGAGAGGGTTGGGGTGAGGGGGCTGGGTGCTCGCGAAAGCCTTTCCCACTCGGCACTCACTCCTCACTCCTCTCCACTCACTCCTCGCCCGCTCGCCCCTCCAAACCCCCATGCTATCCTCCGCCCCGTCTGGCGCAGCATGCGTCATCAGGGGGACTTCCATGGGATTGGTTATTTTTCTGGTCATCATCGTTGCGATCATTTTTTATGTCGTAGCGCTCTATAACGGCCTGGTGACATCGCGTAACGGTTACAAGAACGCGTTTGCGCAGATCGATGTGCAGCTGACGCGCCGCCATGATCTGATTCCCAATCTGGTCGAGACGGCCAAGGCCTATCTAGCGCACGAGCGCGACACGCTGGAAGCGGTGGTGAAGGCGCGCAATACGGCGGTCACCGATCTGTCCGGCGCCAAGGCCAATCCGGGCGATCCCTCGGCGATGCAGCAGCTTGCCGGTAGCGAAAACGCGTTGACGCAGAGCCTGGGCCGGTTGTTCGCGTTGAGCGAATCGTATCCCGATCTCAAGGCCAATCAGACGATGATGCAGCTCTCCGAAGAGCTGACCTCGACCGAGAATCGCGTCGCGTTTGCGCGTCAGGCGTACAACGATGCTGTCATGACGTACAACAACCGGCGCGAGGTTTTTCCGGGGTCGTTCGTCGCCAACAGTTTCAGCTTTCAGCCGGCCGAGCCGCTCGCCCTTGAGAATCCGGCGGCACGCGAAGCCCCCAAGGTTTCCTTCAGCTGATCGACCTGGCCGTCGCGCTGACGCGTGACGGCCGCCCTGGGGAAACGCGATGGATTTCTTCGCTCAACAAGCGCGCGTGCGCGGCAGCAGCCGTCGCATGGTGTTGCTGTTCGCGCTGGCCGTGGTGGCGATTGTCGTTACGGTGGATATGGTGGTCTGGGTCATGATGGCGCGCCACGGTCTGGCCCATACGGGCTGGGCCAGTCGCAGGCTGCTGCCACTGACTACGATCGGCATGCTGCTGGTGATCGGCGGTTGCGCGATGTACCGCATCATGAGTCTTTCGAGCGGCGGCAAGGCGGTTGCCGAGAGCATGGGCGCGGTGCGCGTTTCGCCCGACACGCGCGATCCGCAGTTGCGCCTGTTGCGCAATGTGATCGAAGAGGTGGCCATCGCATCGGGCTCGCCGGTGCCGGATATCTACCTGATGCAGGACGAGCCGGGCATCAATGCATTTGCCGCGGGCTACTCGGTGTCGGACGCGGCTGTCTGCGTGACACAGGGCTGTCTGGACAATCTCACTCGCGACGAACTGCAGGGCGTGATCGCGCATGAGTTCAGCCATGTGCTCAATGGCGATATGCGGCTCAATATTCGCTTGATCGGTTTGCTGTTTGGCATCATGGCCTTGGCGGTGATCGGCAGGCAGCTGCTTAATTTCGGCAATGTTCGTTTCGGTCGCCGTGGTTCGGACGGCCGGGTCTGGGTGATCGGCCTGGCGCTGCTTGCCGTCGGCTATATCGGTTATTTCTTCGGCCGGTTGATCCAGGCCTCGGTAGCCCGTTCGCGCGAATCGCTGGCGGATGTCTCGGCAGTGCAGTTCACACGGCAGACTCAGGGCATTGCCGGTGCGTTGAAAAAGATCGCGGCCCTGGGCGATGGTTCGCGCCTGCAGGCGGCCAATCGCCACGAAGTCGCACATATGCTGTTTGGCGAATCCGATGCGCCGGGATTCTTTGACGGCTTGTATGCGACGCATCCGCCGCTGATGAAGCGCATCCGCAGCCTCGATCCGGGTTTTCGCGAATCGGAGCTGGAAACGATTTTCAGCGCGATGCAGGACGCGGAGGCCGCGCGAGCCCGAGCGTCGGAGCGCGAGCCCGAGGCATCGCCCTCGAACCCGATACCGTTCACGCCGGTTGCAGCGGTCGTCGCCGCGCCTTTGCTTACCGAGCTTGGTGGCGGCGGTGGTGAGGCGAGTTCGGCAGCCGCCGTCTCGCCAGCCTCATCGGCAGCCGCCGTCTCGCCAGCCTCATCGGCAGCTCTGATCCAGGCGACCAAACAGCCGGAGTCGGCGCTGGCGCTCATGTTCGCCATTGTCCTGTCACCACAGGAGGCGTTGGCGACGACGCAGCGTCGCTCGATCGCCAGTGCGTTCGGTGATGACATGCAATACGCCGTTGCCGGATTGGCGGAGCAGGTGAAAAGTCTCGCGCCCGGCAAGCGCATGAGCCTGCTTGCCTTGTCTTTCCCGGTACTCAAGCAGTTGCCGGAGGGGCGCCTGCAGACCTTTCTGAGTACGTTGGAAACCGTCACGCGAACCAACAGTCAGGTCGGTCTGGAAGACTACTGCCTGGCGCGGTTGATGCGCTTGCAGTTGTCCGAAGCCCTGCATCCGCGCAGTGCTCCTGTCGATGGTCAAAAGAAACTACCCGCATGTATCGCGAGTGCTTCGTTCGTCATCGCCATCGTCGCCGCGCATGGCAGCAGCGACGATGCAGCCGCGCGGCGCGCATGGCTGCTGGCGATGACTGATGCCTTTCCGGGCAACGCACAAGTCTGGCAAACACCGTCCCTGGACTGGCAGCAGGCCCTGGATCGCGCGCTGGGTGAGCTCGACGGCTTGATGCCGGCGGCCAAGGACATCTTCATCCAGAGTCTGGTCCGTGCAATTCGCGCCGACGACAAGATCACGCCCGAAGAAATGGCGCTGCTGCGGGTGATCTGCGCCAGTCTTCATTGCGTCATGCCGCTGCATTAATACGTATCTGGCGGCTTTTCGGCGAGCCGCAAGCTCTTGCTGTTGTATGAGGATACCCTCATATATCTATAATGCGGTATTTCCCCAATCCCCGGAGATCCCGCCGATGTCCCGTACCGACGTTGTTATCAAGACCCGCGATGGAAACTGCCCGGCCTCGTTGTTCACGCCGGCTGGTACCGGCCCATGGCCTGCCGTCGTTTTCTATATGGACGGCCTGGGCATTCGCCCGGCGCTGTGGGACATGGCCCAGCAGCTGGCCGATACCGGCTATGTCGTGCTGCTGCCGGATCTCTACTACCGCGAGGGCGGCTACGAGCAGATGGTGCCGGCCGAGGTGTTCGCCGATCCCAAGCAGATGGAAAATCTGATCCGCATGATCGGCACCCTCAGCCGTGACCGCAAAGTGTCCGATAGCGCGGCCTTCATCGAGTTTCTGAAGGGGCGTGAGGAGGTCAAGGGCGAGCGTTTTGGCGGCACCGGTTACTGCATGGGCGGCAATGTCGCACTGACGGTCGCGGGCGAATACAAAGGCGCATTCGCCGCTATCGCGTCGTTCCATGGCGGCGGTCTGGCGACGGACCAACCCGACAGCCCGCACCTTTTCGTCAAGGGCATCACCGGTCGCGTCTATGTCGCAGGTGCGGTGGAAGATGCGCACTTCACCGACGCGCAGAAGGCCGAACTCGGAAAGGCGCTTAGCGTCGCGGGCGTCGAGCACATCGTCGAAACCTATGCCGGCGCGCACCATGGTTTTGCCGTGCCCGATCACCCGGCATTCAATGTCGAGGCGGCCGAGCGTCATCACCAGGCGCTGGCCAAGCTGTTCGGCGAAGCGCTGGCAGCCTGATAGCGGTACCTGCATAAAGGGGACGGCGGTTGCGCCGCCCCCGATGTGTTTTGGGCCAGTTGCCGTAAAAAAAACTATTTACGCGATTTATACGATGCAGGCCGTTTTGCGATAGCGCATCTTTATGCCGCCCCGCTTCATCATATCGGTATGGCGTTCCTACAAGGCTCCTACACGGGTATGCGCAGTATTGGATTCATTGCGGCGGCTGATCTGTTTCTGTTGGCACTCTTCGAATTGCTGCACGCCGATGGCGGTGACGCCAACATGTGGCGTGGCATCGCCTTGAGTGCGCTCTATCTGTGCGTCTGCCTCGGACGCCGGCGAGCGACGTCGTCCTCGCCATCATCGATCACCGCCGGGTTTTCGCACCGCCTGATCAAATAGCGTTTCGACGTGCAGAAGGCTTGCAGCCGGGAGCCTCAAGCCGGGTAAGCGGGCAGCGACTGCGTGCCGAAGGGCACCGGCTGCAAACCTTCTGCACGTTGGCGAATGGCTCGAATGCTTGGCGGTTAACCCGCGACAAGCGACAACAGGTTTTCAGGCGGGAGCCCGGCGCCGCGGCGCTGCAGGATCGCCTCGATGCGCTTGCCGACCCAGCCGCGGTCGTCACTGCTTGCACCTTCCAGCAGGTTGCCAGCCAGGCCGGAAAACTCCATCCAGAATTCCGGCTTGTCGGGATATTCCTTGAGCAGCACGACGACGCTGGCGTCGAGGTGAACCAGATCTTTTTCGATCGTCTCTCGGGTCTTCGGCATACATGGCTCGTTGTCTGGGTGATCAGGGCATGCCAAGGCGTTGCCCGGGCAAAACCATGCCCTCCACCATACGCCTTGCGCGGCGATTTTTCCGAGCGATCAGCTGCCTTTTTTCTTCAACCGATAGGTCGAAAGGCGCACGACATTGTCCGGCAGCGGCGCTTCCTGGCGTGCACGTTCTGCAAAACGTTCCGAATCGGCGACCAGGGTCGCCAGGAAGCGTTCCTGGGTGACCTGTACGGGGTGCGCGTACCACTGCGAAAGCGCGTGCAGGTCGCGTGGCAGTGCTTCGGCGAGTGGCAGGAACGTGTAGTCGTCATTCATATCACGGATGTCCTCTATCCGAAGGTTGGTGCCGGCTAGTGTCTGCTGGGAGAGGCATCGGCGCTCGGCACATTGCGTTTGTCCGATTTGCCCAGCGATGCCGCCTCATCGATCGCCGCGACAGCACTGTCGTGCCACGGGGTGGAACCGAAGCGCCCCGGCACGGTGGAACCGTCGAGCGTGAGACGCCACTTTCCTCGCCATAAACCCAGCAGGTTCGGGCCGTCCGCCCAAACTTCGACCAAGACGGTGGACATGCAGCCCCCTCGCACGATCTCGTTCGATCGTGCTTTCAAATGAAGCAGATGCAACGCCAGCCGCGGCGATCCGCCAAAAGGCGGGACGCCTGTAATCGACTTAGCGCGGGCGCCGCGAATTGGGCGGCAACGGACGCGGCGGTGGCGTACCCGGGTGAGAAGGATCGCGCCGCATATGGCCAATGGGGACATACACAGCTTTCTCGCTGGGCTTGCCCAGCGACGGCCCCTGATAGATCGAGTGGATGGTTTCGAGCGTCAGCGACTTCGGCGGTCGGGTCATAAGCTTGCCTCTATGAAGGATCGCCCTTTGCAGGCAACTCAGAGGCATGAGATGGATGTGCTGTCTGAGGCGTCGAGCAAGCGATAGTGGCCCGACGTAACTCCCAGACTCCTCGCTTGGCCGTTATGCCGATGTTATTCGATGTGCGGCAGGGACTTAGAAAACACTCTGCCTTCAGCCTGACGGTTTTCGCTTGCGCAAGCGCTTGGCGTTGCTCTTGGCGCGTTCGCCAAAGGGTTTCATGCCTGCATCGACGATCCGTGCCGCGTCGCCCCATGCGCCCGACGCCGCCTGCGCCATGGCGGCGCCGTCGAACTGGCCCTGCATGGTCCAGCCTGGTTGTTTGATCCACCGCATCGTGGCCGACCAATACGCATCGCCCGTCATGATGGAGATGGCCAGCAGAGAGTCCTGCGCGGCGTCGAGTTTCTCTCCGACCATGCGCTGCAGCTCACGCTGATCCGATACCGATGGATTAGCTCCCATGCTGCCCATCCAATGGCTGCGTCGAGCGATGACTTCGCCCGAAGCGATCATCATGTCGGCGGTACGGATGCCGACGTTCCACCAGGCCAGCCAGGGATGGGCGAGCTTGGGGGTCTTGCGGGGGGAGCGCGCTGACATGGCGCGGACCTTAGCAGGCTTGGCGTGAATAAGCTTCCATTGTTCCGACGCAGTTGCCCGGATGGATCGAGCAACTGCGTCGGAACATCAGGCGTGGATGGCTATGGCGCTCAGTTCTGCCAGCTTTGCGCGGTTTCGATCGCAAAATCACGATAGGAGCGCGGCGCTCGCCCAAGCAATGCAGTCAATCGCTGAATATCGGCAGCGCTGCCTGCCGCACCGTCTTGTTGATACCGGCGCATCATCAGTCGCAGGTCGTAAGCCTTCCAGCTCGGCGCTACCGTTGCCAGTTGTTTCTCGAACGCATCGAGATCGTCGCCGAGGTAACGCACGGAGCGTGAAAGCACCTCGGTCCATATCTGGGCAAGCGTCGCGCCGTTCAGGCTATCGGGGCCAACCAGTTCGTAGAGCTCGCGCGGCAGCGGCGCATCGGCATGTGCGCGACGCAACAGCTCTTTCACCGCCGCGTCGGCAATATCGCCGGTATCGATCATCGACACACCTTTGCCACCGATGGGCGACACATACAAGCCGGCACCGAGCAACGGGCCCTTCAACGTGAGGTCGTTCTGGAAGAAATACGACGGGCGCAGGATGGTGGCTGGCAAATCGAGCTGCTCGATCATGCGTTCGACGGCATGCTTGGCAGTGAAATGCGGGACGTCCGTGTAGACATCGCTACGCGTTACCGAGAGATAGACGATGCCGCGTACACCGGCTTCGCGAGCGAGACTCAAGGTGTTAATCGCCTGGGTCAGTTCGTCGGACCCGTTGGGCACCAGCAAAAACAGGCTGCTGACGCCTTGCAATGCCGCACGCATCGCCTCGACATCCATCAAGTCCCCTTTGACCGCAGTGACGCCTTGCGGAAAGTGCGCCTTTTCCGGCGAGCGAGTGAGCGCGCGCACATCGGCACCGTTGGCGGCAAGTTTCGCGATCACCTGGGAGCCGATCGTACCGGTGCTACCTGTAACGAGAATGGTCATGAGAGTTCTCCTGAGAAAGCGTATGAATCGGGCATCCCACAACCGCGATCGTTCGTTCCTGAGGCGGTGTGTTGTCCCTTGACGCCTATGCTAGGCGTTTCACTGGTGGTGCATAGACGCTAAGATCGGGACAGGTCGTCTCATATATGGAACCACCTCATGGATCTGTCGGCGCTCTCGCTTTTCAATCTGGTAGCCACTCACGGTGGTTTTGGCCGCGCCAGTCGCGCCACCGGCCAGCCCAAGGCCACCTTGTCCCGGCGCGTGCGCGAGCTGGAGGAAAGCCTTGGCGTGCGCCTGATCGAACGCGGCTCGCATTCGCTTCGGCTTACCGATGAAGGCGCGCTATTGCATGCACGTACGGAAAGCCTGCTCGGAGAAATCGCCGAAGTCGGCCAGGATGTCAGCGCGGGTCCGGGGCGTGCACGCGGGCGATTGCGCGTAAGCGCGCCCGTCTTCTTTGCGCATTCGGCGATGGGTCGTGTGGCCGCGGGTTTTGCGGCGGCCTATCCCGAGGTGCAATTGGAAGTGATAGCGGAAGATCGCTTTACCGATCTGGTTGAGGACGGCTACGACATCGTCATTCGCGTCAATCCACGGCGCGACGAAAACCTGGTCGGTCGTTGCTTTCTCAAGGCGCCATTGGTCGTTGTTGCGTCCGCATCCCTGCACAAACCCAGGCAGGCGACCGGCAAGCGCGCTGCGGAAACCGTTCCGGCGATATTGCGAGCCGGCATGCCCGAGCCGACTGTCTGGAATGTCTCGGACGGCCGCAGGGACCTCAGCTTTCATCCCCGCGGCATCATGTGGTTCTCCACACCGCTGCTGATCCGCGATGCCGTGCGTGCCGGCGCGGGGGCGGCCCTGCTGCCGCGTTCCGTCCTTATCGACGAGCTGGCCAGCGGTGAACTAGTCAGTTGGGGCACCGCGAAGGAAGGGCATGTCGAAGCCTGGGTGCTGCATGCATCGAGGCGTTTGGTCAGCCCCAAGGTGAATGCATTTGTGAGTTATCTTTGCGACTTCTATAGCGAGTCGTCGCACTAGTTCTCATGTGACTACGGCGTTTGGCGGCTAGCATTCGAATCGGGCAGGAACTAAATTGATATGACCTCTTTACAGCACAAGCGCGCTCTTTGGATCGGTCTGCTGGCTTGCGCGCTTACCCCAACGGTCTTCCTTGTAAGTACGCTCTTGATGTCAAGCGACCGTTACGTAGTGCCCGTTGTAGCAGTGCTTATCGTTTCGTTACCACTGTCACTACTGGCGACGTACTGCGTTGCCTTTCCTTACATTCTCTGGCTCAGACGCCGTCGTTGGCTTAGTGCATTGAATCTCTGCATTGCCGGGGCTCTGGTAGGAGCACTGGTCTTTGCTTCGTTTAATTTCTACATGAATTGGTTTCCACAAATGAATGATCGGTCATTCGCGTTCGATATTGCTATGACTTCAGCTCGCAAGGGCCTATTCAGCGGTGCTCTGATTGGCGCGCTATCATCAGTGGCATTGAGTGCAGGTGCGGGAATACGCTTTCGGCCGATTGGCCGAGCAACACCTGGGAAGCCAGTTTCCGATGCATAGTGGTACGACAACGGCCGAGATCAAACGGCCATCGACCCAGGCTTTTCCAATTCTGAAACTGGGACTGTCAGCGTTGGGTCTCCTGGATCGGCAATTCACTGGCGTGCCGCGCGTGGACCGTCGCGGTGTCGGACGTAATGATGCCTTGAGGACCTAGTTGGGATGGATAGTCCACGTTCCAATCCGGTCGGCTGTCCGTGGTGTGGTGGATATCCGTAGATGGCTTGTGTTGCTGGTTGGTGTTTGTGGATTCGGCATGGGCGATCGTCAATGTGCTGACTATCAGCGCCGCTCCGGCCAGTAAGGTCCGGACTGTGGTTATGCGCTTGCTGCTTTTCATGATGAGTTTCTCCGTCGATAAGGGGCCTGAACGTCGGCCGGCATGCCTAGTAGGTCGCTTCGACTTATCCCGGATGTGTCATGTGTGCCGCGAAAGGGCATCGAAATGTATCGCTGTAGGAGGTTCATACACTCCGATACACATCGAATGGCTTGAGGTGTGTTGAAAAGCCCCCCTCACCCAACCCTCTCCCCCGGCATAGCCAGGGGAGAGGGAGTCAGGCCAGGCAAGTGCGAAACATTGAGGCTCCCTCAGTGAGCCCCCTCTCCCCTGGCTATGCCGGGGGAGAGGGTTGGGGTGAGGGGGCGCTCCTGCACGAACACCTCAATAATCGTAACTCGCACTCAACCGCACATAGCGCGGCTGCTGACGCTCAACGGCCGAGCCATACAACGGATCCGGTGTCCCAGGCGAAATCTGGTAGAACGGATACGCATTGAGAATCGTCTGCGAGTTGAACACATTGAAGATGTTCAACGAAAACGCCAGCTTGCCTTCGCCGAATGCCGGGCGATAGGTGCCGCCCAGATCCACCTGTTTGTTCCAAGGAAGGCGATGCGTGCCTGGCGGCGATGGCTGGCCGCCGCACCAATGATAGAAACTGCCGTAGCCATCCGGATCGGTCTGTTGCGGGCCGTAATAGCCAAGGCAATTGCGCGGGTTACCGGAGACCAGTTGGATGTTTCCGGAGACCTGCCATTCCGGCGTGATCTGGTAATAGCCGAACAGTTTGATCTGGTGTGTGTGGTCGTTGCTCTGCGCACCGTTGCTGGAGGACATCAGTGCGGGGAAGTCCCAGTCGATGCTGGTCGATGCCGCCGTCTGCTGGATATCCGAGCGTAACTGTCCTTCGGTGTCGCCGTAGCTGCGAGAGAAAACGTAATCGATCTTGCCGTACCAGGTGCCGTCGAAGGGATGTTCGAGAAAGGCTTCGAGTCCGTAATACTTGCGCTTGAGCGTCGGGAAGCCCATCTCGACATTGCTCAGCGTAACGTTGCGATACGCGCCGGTGTTATCCACGACGGTAAACGTATTGGCGCGGCCAGGATTGATCAGGTAGCAGCTATTGGTCGCCTTGACGTTGTAGCCCAGGGCCGCCGCCTTGTTTTCGATTGTCGGCACATCGCAGTAGTCGTCGATGCCACTGCGCAAGACACGTTGCGTCAGCTTGGCGCCATAGACCCATTGGCTGTCGATCGACTTGGTGAAGCCGAGGATGAACTCGTCCTGGTATTCGGGCTTGAGGTTCTGTGCGGTTACCGTCTTGGGATCGGGAAGGACGCCATAGGTGTTGTTCGGCGAGACTGCATTGGAGAACGGCGTCAGGCCGGTCGGTGTGCCATCCGCCGCGATACCCGAGTAAGTGAAATACTGCTGCGTGGCCACGTATGCGCCCGCGGCGTTGAGTGCCGGATTCAAGGGCAGGCCAAGGTAATAACGACCGGCATTGCCGTAGACCTTGAAGCTGGCATCGCCATTGACGTCCCAGCTGAAGCCCAGTCGCGGCGCCCATTGCGGCCGCGTCTGGCGGATATACGACTGCGCGTCGGCGTTGTAGTCGGTGAACTGATCGTTGCGCAGGCCCAGCGACAGCAGCCAGCGGTCATTGAGCTGCCATTTGTCTTCGATGTACTGCGCGCGCTGTGCCGAGCGCACGCTGGCGATCGAGCTGTTGACGTACTGGATCGCGTAGTAACCCGAACCGCCATTGGGATAGTTAGCCGGCGCACCAACGCCAAGGTTGGGAATCAAGGCGACGCCGGGCGTTGTCGTATAGGCGTAGTCCCAGTAATAGCCGGGGCCCGAGGTCTGGCTACCTTGCGCGATCGCACGCGAGTTCTGGTTGTCCAGGCCGACCGAGATCGTGTGCGCGCCGAGTTGGTAAGTCAGGTCGACGCGCAGATTGTTGCTGGTGTCGTGGCGATCGGGGTTGTACAGCGACTGCGTAATCTGCCGATTGCCGATCGACGTACCGCCGTTCAAGGCGGGGTTCTGGTTCTGGATATCGGCCAGATACGTGAGGCTGCCGTCATAACCACCCGGTGCGTCATAGTTGACGTTGTTCATCTTGCCGTAGGTGGCGCTGAAGGTCAGCGCATCGGTGATGTAGCTGGTGAACTTGGCTGTATAGAGATCGCCGCCCGTCTTGATGTTGTCGGCGTAGTTGATGAAGTTGCCGCGCTGAAGCGTGTTGTAGTTGTAGCCGTAGACGCTGCCCGATGTGCGCTCTTTGTTCGACGCACCGGTCAGCTCGAGAATGTTGCTATCGGTAATGTTCCAGTCGAGCTTGCCGTACCACTTGGGCAGAGTGTCGTGGTAGCTCACATACGGCTGCGCTTTGGACACGTTGTTTACGGTGGTGCCATCCTGCCGTGACGCTTCGGCGGCAAGAAACAGAAACAGCTTGTCCTTGATCAGCGGGCCACCGACATAGGCGTCGTAGGTGGTGGTCCATTGGCGATTCTTGCTGTTGGGCGCGTAAAGATTGCCGGCTACCGGCGAAGCGGGCAGGCCTTGCGTATAGAACGTATCGGTGCCGTCGGCGCGCGCAAATTCCGGCTCCCACAGCACCTGTGCGCCAAAATGCCATTCGTTCGTACCGCGCTTGCCAACCATGTTGATGACGCCGCCATCGGAGCGGCCGTATTGCGCGCTATAGCCGCCGGTATAGATTTCCTGTTGATCGATCGCGCCATACGGCAACGTGATGCCGCCCAAACCGCGTTGCGGATCGGTCGTGTTGAATCCGTTGATGTAGTAAGCATTCTCACTGGCCGCGGAACCGCCGAAACTGACCAGCGATTGCCCGGTGCGGCCGGTATAGCCGCCGCTGTTGTTCACCACGCCCGGCGCCAGCAGCGCAATGGCTTCGGCTGAGCGGCCCAATGGCAGGCGCGCCAGCTCCTGCGAGGTCACCACCGTACGCGAATCGACGCTGGTCACGTCGATCGGCGGGATGGCCGTCGCATTGACCGATACGCCGCCCAGATCCTTGGTTTCTGGCGGCTGGAAGGAAACTTCCGTGCCGGTGCCGACACGCAGGCTCACGTCCGGGCGTGAGTCGACCACGTTGCCGTCGCGCAGCAGCGATACGGTATAGGTACCGACCGGCAATTCGGAAGCCACGTAGCGTCCGCGGTTATCCACGTTGACCACGCGGGTGATACCGGTCGAACCCTTGATCTGCACAGATTCGCCGTTGCCGGCGGGGACCTGACCGAAGATGCTGCCGGTAGTGGATTGGGCATGTGCACCCGGCGCGACCACGGCCAGGGCGGCGGCGATAACGATGGCGCTCGCTTTGAGCCTGGGGAAATAAAGCGTGGGCAAATAGGTAGTTTTCAAGGCCATTCTTCGAACTGGGGAGGGCAGCGATACATGTCGCCGATCAATCAAGCTGCCAAAGCCATCCCTGCCGCCCTTGCCGTGGGCAGGGCGCTGGCGCACTCGTCGTGATTGCTGCGATGCAGCGTGACGTAAACGTAACATGTCACGACAGGCGTATAGACGGCTAAACGACATGACTTGTCCGCATGTCGATAGAACGGGGGGTTCTTACGGTATTGCTCGAAGCCCCCCTCACCCCAACCCTCTCCCCCCGGCAGAGCCAGGGAGAGGGAGTTGACTGAGGCGGCTTCAGTGTTTCGTACTTGCGCAACCTGGCTCCCTCTCCCCTGGCTTTGCCGGGGGAGAGGGCTGGGGTGAGGGGGCACAAGAGGCGATGCGAAGCGAGCCTTCCGCTCTCAATTGCCGTAATCAAGCCTCGGATACCAATGCGGATCACGCCCCTCAGGCGTCATATCCAGCACGGTCCAGATCGGCATCAGGTCGGGCGCGCCGCGCGGATCCTGCCCAGGATCGGAGGTCTCCATGCCCATCTCTCCGGACCAGAAATGCCGGATGGTCCCGTCGCGCCGGGTAAACACATTGACCGCGGCATCGTCGCCGCCGTCCTCGCCGATACCGTGGTAGTCGCGGCTAAAAAGGCCGTTCGTATCGGAGTACAGGTGCAGGCCACGCCAGCCACGTTGCTTTTTGAAAGCCAGCAGACGATCGATCGGCGACCGTGCGACGACCGCCAGCGCAATGCGCTGCTCCATATCGCGGGCTTCGCCGTCCCACGCGCTGAGCATCGACGTGCACATCGGACACGGACGTTCGCGCTGCGGGCCATACATGAAGCTGTAGACAACCAGGGTCTGCTTGTCGCCGAACAGCGCCGCGAAGTCGCAGGGGCCGTGTTCGTCTTCAAAGCGATAGTCGCCGCTGACCTCGCCGCCAGGCGGCAGAGCCCGTCGCTGTTCTGCAACACGCTCGATATGCCGCCGCAACTCGATTTCTTCGGCCAGCAGTGCATTGCGAGCCTGGCGATAGGCATCGCTTTCGTTGGGAAAGGTCATGCCGTTGCGCTTGGCAAGCTCAACAGCCGGAACAAGAGGTGAGGTATGCGCCATGAACGATCTCCAGTGGAAGACGGGCGCCAGCGGTCACAGCGGACGCCCTGTCTATCCGACGAATGGGAGATCGGGAAATCGACATATCAGACCAGCATCGATCCCAGGGTGAGCAGGCAGGCCAGCGAGCAGGCGGTGAACAGGCTACGCAGCAGCAGGTTTTCGAATTTCATGATCGTTCTCCGTGAGTGGTTGGGCTTTCACGGTAGAGATGGCAAAGGGCGTGCCAAGCTTTAAAAGAGCCGAAAAACCGCATGGTTGAGCCATTTCACGGATGATGGCCTGCCTGCTGTCCAGCGTCCGCGGACAACTCGGCAACTGACCGGACAGGAGAGGGCGGCCAGTTGCCGGGTTCCGCGGACACGTGAGCCGTTCAGACGTCCTTGGTGAATGCGCGGTACGCCGCCAGTGTATCGAGCGATTCGCGCAGCAGCTTGATCTTTCCGTCCTGCATGACCAGCCGCCCGGCATACGTCTGGCGGTACAGCTTCCCAGTGGAGAGCACCTGCGCCTCGATGCTGTATTCGGCAAAGACCTGGTCCGCCGTTTCCATCAGGATCTGCACGTTCTTGAAGCGGAAGTCCGGAACATTGGTAAGCAAACCGGTAATGAATCTCTCGATAGCCGCCGGCCCTTGCGCACGTGCGTCGATACCCATGGACGAGAGTGCCGGCAATTCAAGCACGCCGTCTTCGGCGAACAAGGCGGCGACCGCCGCCGGGTCCTGGATTTCCGCCAGATAGGCTTGCAATAACTGAGTAGGGGTATGCATGACAGTCTCCTGAAGTCGTGGTCAGATTTGCGCGGCGCCGCCATCGACAAACAACTCGATGCCGTTGATAAAGCTCGCATCGCTCGACGCAAGGAACGCCACCACCTTGGCAATTTCTTCAGGTTCGCCAAGCCGCCCCATCGGGACCATGCTGGCCAGGTGATTGAACAAGCCTTCCTGATGTTCCGCGGGTACCAGACCGGCCAGACCAGGCGTACGTACCGGACCGGGACTGACGACATTGACGCGAATGCTGCGCGCCTTCAGATCGAGCAACCAGGAGCGGGCGAAGTTGCGCACCGCTGCCTTGCTGGCGCTGTAGACGCTGAAATTCTCGGTGCCTTGCACCGTGGTGGTCGAGCCATTGAGAATCACCGCGCCGCCGTCGACCAGCAAAGGAAGTGCCTTTTGCACGGTAAACAGCACGCCCTTCACGTTGGTGGCGAAAATGCGGTCGAAATGCTCCTCGGTAATCGCGCCCAGGGGCAGCATGTCGCCGCCGCCGGCGTTGGTGAACAGCACATCGAGGTGGCCGGCCTCGTTTTTGATCTGCGCCATCACGCGATCGAGATCCTGCAGGTTCGATGCATCCGCGCGGATGCCTACCGCCGCGTGGCCGATCGCGGCAACGGCCGCATCGAGTTCGTCCTGGCGACGCCCCGTGATGTAGACCTTGGCGCCTCGGGCGGCCAGCTCCTGGGCCGATGCCAGGCCGATACCGGTGCTCGCGCCGGTGATTAGTGCAATCTTGTTCTTCAGTGACGTATTCATGGCTTTTCCTTGGGTTCGGGATAAACGGCTTGATGCCGATGTCACCAAGTTAGGCCTGGGGCGTTGTCTGATAAAGTCGATATAACGATCTTCTTTATCCACTTGTATGGACAATTGTCATGGACCAGTTGCTCGCTATTCGTGCTTTCGCCCGCGTTGTCGAAGCCGGCAACTTCACCAAGGCAGCCGATTCCTTGCAGCTTCCCAAGGCCACGGTCAGCAAGCTGGTGCAGACGCTGGAAACGCATCTGGGTGTGCAGTTGCTTCAGCGCACGACACGGCGCGTGGCGGTGACGCCCGACGGCGCGACGTACTACGAGAAAAGCGCTCGGGTCATCAAGGAACTGGAAGACATCGATGGGAGTTTCAGCGTGGCCCAATCGCGGCCCCGCGGTCATCTTCGTGTCGATCTTGGCTCTTCCGTGGCCGATCGCCTGTTGATACCCGCGCTGCCGGAATTTCTCGCCCGCTATCCCGATATACGCATCGACCTGGGTGTATCCGATCGCCATGTCGATCTGATCGGCGACAACATCGACTGTGTGATTCGCGGCGGCCCGCTGACCGATCCCGGCCTGATCGCACGAACCATCGCCCACGCACGATGGATTACCTGCGCGTCGCCTCAATACATCGACAGATACGGTGTGCCGAAGCGCCCCGAGGACCTCGATACACCGGCGCATCGGGTGGTGAACTATCTATCGGCGCGTACGGGGCGCATTCTGCCGATGCGTTTCGAGAAAAGCGGACGTCGGCTTGAGATCGCCGCGCGGCATGTCGTCGGCATCAACGAAAGCAACACCCATTTCGCCGCCGGCCTGGCTGGCCTTGGGGTTATTCAGACCTTCGCGTTTGTCGCACGCGATGCCGTTGCCCGCGGCGAGCTGCACGAGGTCTTGTCGACATGGCGCCCCAAACCTTATCCGCTGCACCTGGTCTACCCGCCGAATCGTCATGTGTCCAATCGGTTACGCGTATTCATCGACTGGGTGGCGGAACGATTCGAATCGCAGCTTTCCGGTTAAAAACGCAAGAACCGAGTTTTTGACATGGTTTGAGACAGGGAGCCGTGGCTCGTTGACATAAGTTTTACGGTAATTCTCTCGCCGCGCGTCATACTCGTACAACGCATGCCATGACTTCCCTAAGCCGGCAGGATCGCCGGCACGGGATGACAGCTAGCGTCCCCTCGATGAGGGCGTCACTGAAATCTTATTTCGTAGAACTTAGCTAAGTTGATCTTCCCAAGGAGATTGCCATGTCTAACGAAGCAAAGTGTCCGTTCAACCACGCCGCCGGTGGCGGTACCACGAACCGCGACTGGTGGCCTAAACAGCTGCGGCTCGACCTGCTCGCTCAGCATTCGAGCAAATCCGACCCGCTCGACCAGGGCTTTGACTACGCCAAGGCGTTCAAGAGCCTCGACCTGGCGGCGGTGAAGAAGGATCTTGGGGCACTGATGACCGATTCGCAGGACTGGTGGCCCGCGGACTTCGGGCACTACGGCCCGCTATTTATCCGCATGGCCTGGCACAGTGCCGGCACCTATCGCATCGGCGACGGACGTGGCGGCGGTGGGCGTGGCCAGCAACGTTTCGCGCCACTGAACAGCTGGCCGGATAACGTCAGCCTCGACAAGGCGCGCCGCCTGTTGTGGCCGATCAAGCAGAAATACGGCCAGAAGATTTCCTGGGCCGACCTGTTCATCCTCAGCGGCAACGTTGCGCTCGAGACCATGGGCTTCAAGACCTTCGGTTTCGCCGGCGGGCGCGAGGACACCTGGGAACCGGATCTGGACGTCTACTGGGGCAACGAGAAAACCTGGCTGGGCGGCGATGTCCGCTACGGCAAGGGCGCTGCCGGCGACGCAGACGGCGAAGGCGTGATCGTGGCCGACGAAGAGTTGCACGGCAGCGAGCGCAGCCGTACCGACAGCGGGCGCAACCTCGAAAATCCGTTGGGCGCGGTGCAGATGGGTCTGATCTACGTCAACCCGGAAGGCCCGGATGGCAACCCGGACCCGCTTGCCGCAGCGCACGATATTCGCGAGACCTTCGGGCGCATGGCCATGAACGACGAGGAGACCGTCGCGCTGATCGCGGGCGGTCATACCTTCGGCAAGACGCATGGTGCCGGACCCGCCGACAATGTCGGGCCCGAACCGGAGGCCGCCGATCTCGAACATCAGGGCCTGGGCTGGAAGAACAGCTTCGGTACCGGCAAGGGTGGCGACACGATTACCAGCGGTCTGGAAGTCACCTGGACCGCGACGCCGACGAAGTGGGGTAACGGCTTCTTCGAGAACCTGTTCGGCCACGAATGGGAACTGACCAAGAGTCCTGCCGGTGCGAACCAATGGGTCGCCAAGGATGCCAAGGCAACCATTCCGCATGCGCATGATCCGTCGAAGAAGCTGCTGCCGACGATGCTCACTACCGATCTTTCGCTGCGCTTCGATCCGGCCTACGAGAAGATCTCGCGTCGTTTTCTGGAGCACCCCGAGCAATTCGCCGATGCGTTTGCCCGCGCCTGGTTCAAGCTGACCCACCGCGACATGGGGCCGCGCGCACGCTATCTAGGCCCGGAAGTGCCGAGCGAAGAATTGACCTGGCAGGACCCCATTCCGGCCGCCAATCACCCATTGGTCGATGCGCAGGATGTCGCTTCGCTCAAGCAGAAGATTCTGGCGTCGGGACTGTCCGTCTCGCAGCTGGTATCGACGGCCTGGGCATCGGCATCGACGTTCCGCGGTTCCGACAAGCGCGGTGGCGCCAATGGCGCACGCATTCGCCTCGCACCGCAGAAGGATTGGGAGGTCAACCAGCCCGAGCAACTGGCGAAGGTGCTCAAGACGCTCGAAGGCATCCAGAGTGAGTTCAACGGTGCGCAGTCCGGTGGCAAGAAGATTTCGCTGGCCGACCTGATCGTGCTGGCCGGCAGCGCCGGTGTCGAACAGGCGGCGAAGAACGCGGGCCATTCGGTGACCGTGGCTTTCACGCCGGGCCGTGCGGACGCTTCGCAAGCGCAGACCGATGTGGAGTCGGTAGCGGCACTCGAGCCGATTGCCGATGGCTTCCGCAATTACCTCAAGGGCAAGTACCGCGTCCCGGCCGAAGCGTTGCTGATCGACAAGGCGCAATTGCTCACGTTGACCGCGCCGGAAATGACGGTGCTGATCGGCGGCCTGCGTGTGCTGAACGTGCATGCCGGAAAGGACGCGCATGGCGTGTTCACGCAGAAGCCCGAAGCGCTGACCAACGACTTCTTCCGCAACCTGCTCGACATGGGCACGGAATGGACGCCGCGTTCGGCGGGGCCGGGCGTGTTCGAGGGACGTGATCGCAAGACCGGTGCAGCAAAGTGGACCGGTACCCGCGTCGATCTGGTGTTCGGTTCGCATGCCCAGCTACGTGCATTGAGCGAAGTCTATGCAAGCGCGGATGCGCAGGAGAAATTCGTCCGCGACTTCGTCGCGGCCTGGGTCAAGGTGATGAACCTGGATCGGTTCGATCTCGCCTGACAAGAAAGGTAGTCCGTTCCGACGGTGGCTGACTGAGCCACCGTCGGAACAACCCATCGTTACTAATCGACCCTTACCTCGACACGCCGGTTAGGCGCCAGACATGCCTTCAACAGCGCGCGAGAACCATCAGCGCAATCCTTCACCGGATTGCTCTCGCCTCGCCCTTCGGTCTGGATCTTGCTCGAAGGTAGCCCGTCTTCGACAAGAACATCCTTCACGGCATGTGCTCTGCGTTCGGACAACTGCTGGTTGCCCGTCGTACTACCAAGACGATCCGTGTATCCGGTGACGTTGATGCTGTGCACTCGTGCGATGTGCTCATGCAATTGCGTCGCCACGCCGGCCAATGCCTTTCTTCCCTCGGGCGAAATATCCGCCTTGCCAAACGCAAAGAGCGCATCGGCCGAAAGCGTGAACTGCTGCGGAGCTTCTTCTTCCTTAGGCGGCTGGGAAACTACCTTCGGCTCTTCAAGCAGCGCGGCGCACGACTCAGGTTTCCAGTAGAAGCTGCGCGCGACCTTGCCATCGTCGAACAGCACCTTGTACTGACACACCGTCACTTCGTCGCTATCGGGCTTGCGGAAGTTGAACACGTAGTTCCACTCGCGCACGCCCCACACGCCTTCGCTGAAATGCGGATAGCCGATCAGGTCTGAGACTTGCTGCTTGTTGAGGCCTGCCCGCATCTGCCGCAAGTTATGCAGATTCGGGAACGTGCCGCCCTTGTGCATGGGCGTAACATCGTTGGTTGCCGGCCACACCAGTTCCCCGGCCGAGTGCCCATCCTTGGCCACGTCGTGACTGACGTTGCCGCAGGCGGCCAGTGCGAATGTGGCGGCGATCGCCACGTTGATCTGTTTCCATGACTTATGCATATCGATGACTCCTCGATGCTTTCGGGAGGCGCCCCGGCGCTTGGCGCCGAGCGGCGCCCATTACCAGACCACGCCCGCGCCCACGCCCGCGCCGGCATCGCCGCGCGAGTTGGTGGTGGCGTTGAGCTTGAACACGTAGCGGCCGCTCTCGGTGATGGTCGACACGCCGACGGCTATGCCCGATTCACCGTGGAAACTGCCCAGTGCTACAGCAGCAGAACTCTGATTGGGCTGATACGCCTGCGGCAGGCTCGCCATCGCCATCGCCGAGGCGATGCCGGCATTGGCACGATTGCCGATGCGATTGAGTTCCTGGTCCACGCCCTGAAAGCGCTGGTCGACATAGTCCTTCGACCAGTTCTTGGCGGCGTTAATGGCATCGTCGAGCTGGCTCACGTTGACCGCATCGGTGGGGTTCACGCCAGCCGCGACATTGGTGATCGTGCGCTCATGACCTGCCGCGCCCACCGACACCGAATTGGCCTGCGTTGCCTGCGAACCTGCACCGATCGCGACGCTATTGTCGCCGCTGGCGGTGGAGCCGGAGCCGATGGCCGTACTGTTATTGCCCGATGCGTTGGAGCCGGCACCCGCCGCGGTCGAGTTGCTGCCCGTGGACGACGCAGGCGTGGTGTTGTCGGTGCTGGTCTGGAACGTGTTGTTCACCGTGTTGGTACCGCCGCCACCACCGCCCGGCGGCAGGTTGTTGACGACGCTGGCGAGGTTGTTGAACTGCGTCCAGAGCGAGCCCAGCGACTGGTTGGTGGCATACAGCTGCGAGCCGTTGATCGCATCCGTACTGCTGCCGCTGATGCGGCCCGCTGCCAGGTTGGTGAGTGTGCGCTCCGCACCCGCACTGCCTATGCTTACCGTTGATCCCGGCGTCGTACCGGCAAAGCTGTACGTCACGCCATCGAGTGCGGTGCTGGCGGTACCCACCGCTGCATCGGTCTGCGATCCGGAACCCAAGGCCACGCTGCTTGCAAAGGCCGCCTGCGACCCCGCGCCCAAGGCCAACGCCTGAATGCCATTGGAGGTGGCATTGGTACCGAGGGCTACGCCGTCGGCGAGATTGACGGTGGCGTTCTGACCGATCGCTGTGCCGCCCGGTGCGGTCTGCTGCACGATCGCGCCGTTACCCATGCCGATGCCGTTATCGCCATTCACCGTGGTCTGCGGACCGATGGCTACCGACTCCGCGCCTACTGCCAACGAATCGGATGCGTTGGAGTTGGCGTGGAAGTACTTGATCGGCGTAACCGAGAACGAACTCATCGCGCCCTTCAACTGACGCAAGGTCACGGCATCCTGATCCTGTGTGCCGTCCGCCACGTTGGTGATCTGGCGGAAATCGGTTGCGTTGCCGACCGAGACCGCACCAAGCAGATTGCGGTCGGTAGTGTTGTACGGGATGGTGTTGGTGCCCACGGTGATGGAGCCGGAGGTCGGTGCGATGGCCCGGTCGGACACCGCACCCGAGCCCAGCCCCACGCCGCCCAGTACCGAGACGCCGCTGTTCTGGCCCAATGCGGTACCGCTGTCTGCGGTCGCCGTGGCACCCACGCCCGCGGCCAGCGCGTTGAGACCGGCTGCGCCGTTGTTGGCGTAGTTGCCGCCCTGCACGCCGTTGTCGTTGACGCTGTAGTAGTGCGTAGCGCTGGCGGCGACCACGTTGCTCAGGTTGTCCACGGCCTGGTTCGTGGCGAACAACTGCGAGCCGTTGATCGCATCCGTGCTCGATCCGTTCACCTGTCCTGCCGCCACGTTGGTGATCGTGCGCTCATTGCCCACGGTGCCCACGCTTACCGTGCTGGTCGGCGTCGCGCCGGCATAGGTATAGGTCGTGCCCGCGATCGTGCCGCTGCCCGTCTGCACCACGGCCCCCGTCGCCGAACCGGCACCCAGCGCTACGTCGCCCGCGTTGGTGCCGGCGGTGGCGCCATTGCCGATCGAAACGGCATTGACTGTGGTGGCGTTGGACACCGGTCCGATCGCAACGCTGTTCGCGCCAGTAGCTTGCGAGTCGGCCAGGGTGGAGTTGGCGTGGAAATACTTGATGCCGCCGCCGCCATCCACCGCGCCATCGATCTGGTTGAACACCTGTTGCAGCGAAGTGTATGTATTGCCGCCGTAGGTGACGCTCGTCGTTATGGCGCCGGTCGTCGGGTTGTAGGTGGTGCCGCCGCCGATGCTGGTGGCGATGGTGTTGCCGAGGTTGGTGACCGTGGTGCCCAACGTCGTGACCGCCTGGTTGGTCCCAAACAACTGCGAGCCGTTGATGGCATCCGTGCTGGAGCCACTGATCCGGCCTGCGGCGACATTGGTGATGGTGCGCTCCGTGTTCAACGCGCCCACGCTTACCGTGCTGGTCGGGTTGGTGCCGGCAAAGGCATAGGTGTTGCCGTTGATGACGGTGTTCGGGGTGCCCACGGCAGTCGTCGTGGTCGAGCCGGAACCTAGTGCGACATCGTTCGCGTTGTTGGCGACGGCCGCATTGCCGAAAGCGACCGCGCCGGCGGCCAGTGCGCTGCTGCCGTTACCTAGTGCGACCGAGCCGACGCCTTGCGCATTGTTGTTGTTGCCGATAGCTACCGCGCCATCGCCATTGGCGGTGTCGTTGGCACCGGTCGCCACTGCGCCGTTACCGTTGGCGGAATTCGGATCGCCGATAGCCACCGCGCCGTTGCCGTTGGCGATCTGTCCTTCACCGAGCGCCACGGCGCCGGTGCCGCCGTTCACGCGCGAATTGTGGCCGCCGGCGATGGAGCCCGGGCCTGCCGCGGCGACCACGGTGTTGGTGTCGCCGATCGCGACGGTGGAGACTGCTTGCGCCTGCGAACCAACGCCGATGGCCGTGGTGTTGTTAGCGGTTGCCCCACTGTCGCCCACAGCAACACTGTTCAGACCCGACGCAATCGTAAAGTTGCCGAGCGCCACCGAGCCCACCCCGCTGGCAGTGACATCGATGCCTACCCCAATGGCATTGTTTGCCGTCGCGCCGCTGCCGGCGATGCCGCTGGGACGCGACCCCAGGTACATCGAATTCAGACCGCTGGCCAAGGCCTGCCTGCCGATGGCGATAGCATCGGTCTGGCTTGCGTTTGCCTGCAGACCCATGCCGATGGAATACGTGCCCGAGGCGTTTACATCCGTACCGATGGCCGTGGCCGACTCGGCTGACGCGCCAGTGCCGGTGGTGCGAGCACCCAGATAGATCGCATTGAGAGCCGTCGCATCGGCTTGCCAACCCACGGCGGTCGCATGGGTGGCCGTGCTTTGCGACGAAAGTCCCACTGCCGTCGCTCCGTCGGAGGCGGCAAGCGTAAAGGCACCCAAGGCGGTTCCCTGCCCCGTGGTGGCGAGGGCAGACGCACCGAGAGCGACGGCATTGATAGCGCCGGTCGCTTTGGCCGAAGGGCCGATAGCAACGCTGTTGGTGGAGTTCACGTCGACGGAGCTCGACGTGCCGAAAGCTATGGCGTTACCGGCGACGGCTTTCGCAGTGGCTCCAAATGCAATGGAAGCGTTACCGGAAGCTGTGACATCGGTGCCGATAGCGATGGCGCTACCGGCTAGTGCTCCCGTGCCGGCTGCGGTGCGCGCTCCGATATAAATAGAGTTGATAAAGGCCGCATTGGCTTGAAAGCCAACGGCTACGCCGTTCTGTCCCGTACTCTGCGCGGCGTATCCCACCGCAAGCGCACCCAGTACGGAAGCGTTGGAGATCGAACCCAGCGCAGTCGCTCCGACTCCGCTGGCCGTGGCGCCCAAGCCCATGCACGAGGCGGTGCTGTTATAGGCGTTATAGGGCGCCGGGTTGCAGTCCACCGATTGAGCGTGCGCCGGCAAAACCCAGCCGATCCCGCCCGCTGCCGCCAGCAAGATCAAGATTCCCGGTCGTGGCCGCGATAGTGATGAGCGCCCGGTTGCTTGCTGTCCCTGTCCACCACTGGAATGAGACGAGGCCAGCTCCGAAACCACCACGAGCTGATTCAGCGCGCGGCTCCATATCTTTCGATAGATCTTGTTCATGCCTGACTCCCTATATGGCTGGTTTGGCATCGGGGATACGGTCAGGACAAAGTGCAGGGCGCAAAAGACCTGTCGCGCATGCGTCGAGCCTGAGCGCAGGACAAAAAAACCCGCGCTCACGCTATGGCATGAACGTTTTTTTGAAAAAGCCAAAAATCTAATCGATGCGCTCGGCTACTTAAGAACCTGCTCGGCCCCTGTTTTATGTATCGAAACTCAAACGAAACGGCATGACTGGGGAAATCGGCCTGATTCGCTTCGTTCTGCTGGTGCGACATCCCTATTTTTCAGCCACACGCTCCACGCGCTCCCGATTGAGATGCGTGGGATCCCTTAAAACTGAAGTTCGGCTGTCGCGCTCAGAGAATGGCACTAGAAGAAGAACTTTGTGAGTAGTAATACATAAGACAAATATGAATTACGTCACAGTTTGTCACGATCTATTTTATTTTTGGCTAACGCATTAACAGGCAATGCTGAAAATTTCTCTATTTGTGTCGGAGCGACTGCAGTCATGACAGCTTGCGATAAGAATGCGTGTGTAAGCACGGACTGACGAAAGTCGTTCCGCAATGATTGCATTAATGTAATAACGGCAGACAAATCTGATTAATTCGTAATGGCTGCCGAATAGAAGGGCCTGCTTTGTAGCACTCATTCGAGCCAGCCGCGTCACGAAAAATCAGTCGCGGTCGGGAGCGCCCAGTGGAAACAGCGATCGGTAGGGACGCGCTTCATCCACCGCACGCACCACGGAAGGCCGAGCCAGCAGACGCTTCCGATACGCAATGACATGCGCAAACGACGTGTCGATGCGATGCGACCAGTCCGCATAAAACAGGAACGGTGCGGCACCGCAGTCGGCCAGAGTGAACTGGTCGCCGGCTGCCCATTCCCGGTCGGCCATCACCTTGTCGAGCCAGCCATAAGCGGTTTCCAGCATGCGCCGGGCTTTGGCCAGGCCGTAGCTGTCGCGCTCGTCTTCGGCGCGCATATGGTCGAACACGATCTTCTGCTGCGGGGTGGAGATGTAGTTATCAAAGAAGCGATCCATGTGACGCACCTCGAGTGCGGCGCGCGGATCCGAGGGCAGCAGTTGCACGGGGCCGGGATGATACAGGCCTAGGTACTCGATGATCGTGGTGGCCTCGGTCACCGTACGGTCGCCGTCCACCAGTACGGGAAAGCGCCCGATCGGCCACATCGCTGCAAATTCCTTCAGTACCTCGGGGTTTTCACCCGACAGCAGGCGCCATTCGAACGGGGTGCCGTTCTCATAGAGCGCAATCAATGCTTTCTGGCTGTAGGAGGAAAAGGGATGGGCGTAGAGCTTCAGGGGCATGTGGATCACCGTGACTGGATGGAGGCTATTCCATTAGATGACGAACGAGAGCAGACGAAATCGACAGACTCAGACCCCTATGGGTCTTGTCAGGGCTTTTGTCACAAAACCTCGATTTTGTTGGCGCCGCTGCAACCGTCGCCGTACCGCCACAATTACTTTGCTACCTCAAAGTGCCGACGTCGGCTAAGTCTGCGTAGTTTGTGTGCCTGAGGCAGCCCGCACGGCATCTTCTACACTCCAATAATCCAGCGTTTCCGGAGTGAGCTGCGGCAACGCCATGCGCAACAACGCATCGCGCGCGACGTCTTTCAATCGCGCTACGCACAACTCGATGCCATGCGCATCGAGCCAGGTCACAAGATCACCCAACGATTCAAGCGTGGTGCCGTCGAGATCGGGCGATTCTTCCAGGCTCAGGATCACCCGCTTCAAGTCGGCATGGTCTTGTACGCGATGCCTCACCTGCGCCAACACGGCTTCGGCATTGGCGAAAAACAGCGGCTCTTCGGGCCGCACGATCAGCAGGCCGGGCAACTCGACGGCATCGGGATGTATCGCGATATCGACAAAGTCATGACCACCGGCCAATTGCCCGAGCACGCTGAGCCTCGCGGCTGCCAGCTGCCGCAACAGCATGATCAGACTGAATGCGATCGCCACCAGCAAGCCATTGAGAATGCCCAACGATAGCACCGCGAGCACGGCAGCCAAGGCAACGAGCCGATCGCGATGCCAACGCAGATATGGCGTGAACACTGTCAGTCGCAACGATTTGCTGACCGCATGGATCACGATCGCGGCCAATACCGGTTGGGGAATGCGTTCGATCCAGCGCAGCAACAGCAACACCATCAACAAGACACAGCCGGCGGCAACCAGGCCCGATATACGGGATTGTGCGCCGGCCGCTTCATTGGCCGACGTGCCCGAATAGCCGGCACCAACCGGCATGCCATGCAACAAGCCGGACACCGCGTTGGCGACACCAAGCACGGCCAGGTCGCGGTTGGGGTTGACGCTGTCGCCGTGCTTGAGCGCAAAGCCACGGATCGAGCTGTATGACTCGGCATAGAGAATCAGCAGCAGGGCTGCCGCCAGTTCCACGCTTGGCAGCCATTGGTCGCTCGTGGGCCAGCTTGGCCAGGTCCAGGCGGGGACGAGACGAATCTCACCGGTCAAGGCCACGCCATGTTGGGTCAACCATCCCGATGCCGCCACGCCCAACACGATCACCAACAGACTGCCAGGCAGGTGTCGCACGCGTTCGCCGACGAACAGCAACGCCAACGCGACAAGGCCGCATGCCAGCGTGACCGGTTGAACCCGCATCAGATCCCCGAGCAGGTTCGCCAGCAGCAGCGGGACGAAGTCGCCGTGCAGGCCGGGCACACCCATCAGATTCGGCAGCTGCTTCAATGCGATCACGCAGGCCAGACCGAAGGTGTAGCCACGCAGCACAGGCCGGGCGATCAAATGCGAAAGACCGCCCAGGCGTGCCACGCTGGCAATCAGAAAGCAGCCTCCGGTAAGCAACACGAGGGTGGCGGCGATGGCCGCTCGCGATACCTGATCGTTGCCGGCCAGGGCCAGGGTTCCCGCAGCCAGTACCGCAGCCGAGGACGAAGTGGCCGACACGATGGCGTAGCGGCTGCGTCCCAATAGCCCATAGCAGACCAAGCCGGCAAACAACGCGATCACGCCCGCCTGTGGCGGCAGGCCGGCGATGCCCGAGTACGCCACCGCCTCGGGCAGGAGCAAACCGGCGATCGACAAACCTGCCAGGACATCCGTGCCGACGGTGTTCGACGTGCTCATTCGATAGTGCCGGACCAGCCCGGCAGATACGCCGCCTCGTGCCCGTGAGCAAGCAACAAGGCCTGCTGCAATGTCTTGGCGCTCACCTTGCCGCCCGGTAGCGGCAATTGCCGGCGGTAGAACTCCGCCCACAGAAACTCCGCATAAGGCGTAGCGTCTTTCGAATAACCTCCGGCGACACGCACGCGTGCCGCAAGCGTGCGGTAAGCGTCGTCGGCCAGCTTGTCCAGGCTGGCGGGGATGGCGTCGTAACTGGTGCGGTTCCCGTGCTGATCGTACGGATGGGCCCAGCGGTTGAACTCCATGGTGCGCCAGAAAATATCCTGCTCCAGCCATGAAAAATCGCGCTGCACCATCACCGGCACGCTCTTGGCCCCTTCTTCGAGCAAGGCGAGGCCCAGGTGGTGGTGATCGACGATATAAATCTTGCCCTTGGGTCCGATCACGCCGGGAAACCAGTGTGCGTCGATCAGCTCCTTGCGTTTTTTCTTGCCGAGGCTGCGCCATACGCTGCGTTTATCGGCAACCTCGGCCTTGCCGACCGTGATCTGGGTGGGGCGGAGTTTGTCTGGCGCGACGGAGAGCAAGGGGTGGCGCACATGCGGTGTGGACATCTGCAGTTCCTCTCGGTGATCGGTGGGCCGAGCGTAGCCCAACCGAGACAACTGTAGCGCTCACCGACGGCCTGCCGCACCCAGCAAACGTCCTGGCGCAACAAGCCGGGCTAGCTATGGCCTGCGAACCCGCCTTGTGGCTTCAATGACACAACGCCGGACGGTTGCCGGCGAAGGATGCCAACTCATGAATCGCTTTGCCCCGATCGGATTATTTCTTGCGGCAGCCATCGGCTTTCCTTGTGCGACGCTGGCGGCAACCGCCACCTCGCCTGCGCAACAGGACATCCAGCATGTCGTCGACGCTTTTCAGAAGGCCATCGTCGCCAAGGACGGGAAGACGCTGGGCGGCCTGTTCCTGCCGCAGGGCGGTGCCTGGTTCACCGTGCTGTCCGACGACTCCTATGCGCGGATCAAGGCCAGGTCGCCGAGCGCGCCAAAGTACAAGCAAGGCAGTTACACCGAGTTCGTGCAGATGGTCGCCACCAGCAAGGAGGCGATGGAAGAGAAGTTCAGCAATGTCCGCATCGATACCGATGGTGCGGTCGCTTCGGTGTACTTCGACTTCGTGTTTCTTCTCAATGGCGCGCAGAACAATCGCGGTAGCGAGACCTGGCACCTGATCAAGACCGATGGCGGCTGGAAAATCACGTCCATGACCTATTCGGCGAACCTGCCGCCCAAGGGCTAGACTTAGCGCCCATCGAAAACAGGGAGAGGGCAGGTGGAAGGCCGTTCGCCGAGTATCGAGCCGGCTGTCGCGCCGGTATCGCCGCCGCTGTGGCTGCCGATCCTGGCCGGCCTGCCGATCACCTTGTGCATGGTGGTAATGGCCTTGCCCGATCTCGGTCGCGGGCATTCGGCCGCATACCGTGCGCTCTACCTGGCAGCCTATGTGGTGTGGAGCCTGCCCTTGACGCTGCTGCAGCGCCGGCTGTGGCAGCGGCGCGTGTCCTGGTGGAAGACGGCGACCATCCTGCTCGTCGTTACCTATCTGCTATCGCTGATCAACAATGCGATCGCGCTCTCCATGGCCGTCGGCTGGGGGCAGGTGCCGACGTACCGGTTGCCGATGATTTTCAGTGGACTGGACGGCTGCTGGCTGGCGCTGATTGCGTTCTGCGCTATCCATGCCGTGGTGGCGCACTACACCGAACTGCGATATGCCCAGGAACGTACCGAACGGGCGATATCGCATGCACGGGACGCCGAGTTGCGGGCGTTGCGCTATCAGCTGCATCCGCACTTTCTGTTCAATACGCTCAATGCCATTTCCGCGCTGGTCGCCAGCCAGCGCAATCGCGAGGCGAACCGCATGATTGCCCGGCTTGGCGACTTCTTGCGTGCCACGCTGGAAAGCAGCGCGGCGCACGAAGTCGCACTGGCCGACGAGCTGGCGTTGACCCAGGCCTATCTCGATGTCGAAAAGGCACGCCTGGGCGAGCGCTTGCAGGTCAGGCTGCATCTCGGGCCGGAGCTGATGGGTGCGCTGGTGCCTTACCTTCTGCTGCAACCGCTGGTGGAAAATGCGATACGTCACGGGATCGCGCCGCGCACCGTACCAGGCGCTCTCGACATCCAGGCGTTTCGCGATGGCGGCCATCTATGTCTTCGTGTCGCCAATGAAGGTTGCCGATCGGGTGAATCGGAAAAGCCCGACAGTGCGGATCATTCGTTGGCGATCGGCTTGCGCAATGTCCGCGAGCGTCTGGAGAACCTGTATCCGGGCAATCATCGTTTCGCATCGACAGCGAGCGAAGACGGACATTACACCGTAATGATCGATATCCCGTTTCGCGAAGCGGAGGCGAGCGCAACGCCGCTCGATGTCGCTCGATGATGAGGGTGGTGGTCATCGACGACGAGCCCCTGGCCAGGAGCGGGGTGGCCGCGCGACTCACCGGGCATGATGATGTCGTGGTGATCGGCCAATACGCCGATGCAGGCAGCGCCTTCGAAGGCATCGTCAAGGAGCGGCCGGACCTTGCCTTTGTCGATGTGCAGATGCCGGGCGTTAGCGGTCTCGATCTGTTGGCGATGCTGACGGCGGATGAACGTCCGATGGCGATCATGCTTACCGCTTACGACAGCTATGCGATCCGCGCGTTCGAACTGCGTGCGATCGACTATTTGCTGAAACCTATCGACGACACGCGTTTCACCGAAGCGCTCGATCGTGCGCGACAGGCCATGCCCTATCGTGGTCGTGCAGTGGCATCGACGGATATGTGGTTGGAGGAAGATACGACCTTGCTGGAGCGCTTTGCAGTACGCGTCGGCATGAAGCTGGTGTTGGTCAACGTAGTCGATATCGACTGGATCGAGGCCGATGGCGATTATGCGGTGCTGCATGTTGGTGAAGAAACGCATCTTGTGCGCGAGCCGCTGCATCGGCTTGCGCGGCGGCTCGATTCCAAGCACTTTGTGCGGGCGCATCGTTCGGCCATCGTTCGTATCGATCGTATCGTCGAGGTGAAATATCTCGCCAATCGTGATGCGTTGCTGCGCTTGCGTGACGGTACGCCGTTGCGTGCCAGTCGAACGTATATCGGTGGGCTGGCTGATGCGTTGCCTGGGTTGGCTCGTGGGCATAGGCGTTGAGAGTCCCCTCTCCCCAGCCCTCTCCCCCGGCGAAGCCAGGAGAGAGGGAGCTGAAAGCGCGCAAGATTCAAGCTTGCCTCAATGTGCCCCCTCTCCCCTGGCTTTGCCGGGGGAGAGGGCTGGGGTGAGGGGGCGCAAGAGGCGAGGCGAAGCGAGCCTGCAGCCCTTACTTTGCAGGTGCCAACTCCACGGCATTTATCGCCACCGGCAAAGCCTCCCCCTGCTTGAACGGCGCAGCAGGCGTCAACGCCACCTGCATCGCATAGGGATGCGCCGCGCGATCGTGACTCACCTTGATCGTCTGCGAGGCAACACCAGGGTCGCTGCTCACCGAATAGCGTTTGCCGTCGATCCAAAGATCCCATAGCGCGGGCTTCGATGTCGCCGCGTACTGAATCGTAGCCGTGTAGCTCGGCGCACTCGCATCGGCCTGCCATGCAAGCTTGTACAACGTGGCAGGCGCTTCATAGCCCTCGCCGTTGTAATTGAGGTAATGCTGTGCCTGAGCCGCTTGCAAGTGAATGCTGCCGTCGGCCGCTGCGGCAACGGATTGAGGGCGCACATGCAGCGCACTTTTCAACGGCAACACGACGACCGGCATGAAGTCATCGATGTCGCCAGCCGATGTCCCGGGCCAGCCTGAAAGACGATCGAGCGTAACGCTGACACCGTCCTTTTCATGCTGTACATCGACGCTGGTGCCGGGAAAGCCCAGGCGGTAAGCGCGGCCGAACTCAGTGTCGGTCACGCCAGGAAGATGCAGCCGACCGTCGGCCGGCATCTTGCTTACGAAAAGATAGAGCGCATGCGATCCGACGGTGGCATAGCCGAAGTCCAATGCCGGGAACGGCTGCTTGCGGGTGGCGTAAACAGCCTCTCCATTGCGCTGCATCCACTGGCCGATGCCATGCAGCACCTGCGCTTCGTAAGGCACGACGGAGCCGTCGCCTTCGGGGCCGATATTGAGAATGTAGTTGCCGCCCTGGCTGACCACGCGTACCAGTCGGGTGATGTTCTCGCGAATCTTGCCCGAGACATCGTCCCTCACCTGCCAGGAACGATAGCCCCAGGTCTGTGGAAACATCGATGCCGGCGCCTGCCAGGGCAGCTCCATGCCGACATCGGGCTCGCTGTTGTCGCCCATCACGGCAAAGTCGCCCTGGTAGTTCCAGACGCGCCCGGAGATCATGGTTTGCGGCTGCAGTGCATGCACGGTTTGCGCAAAGTGCCTGCTTTGCGCCGGCGTGGGCTTGCCCATATCGAACCAGATTTCGGCGATCGGTCCATAGTGGCCGAGCAGCTCCTTGAGCTGCGCCACATTGAATGCTTCCTGCGCGGGCGTGATCGGGTTGCTGTTGCCTTCGATATAGTTGTTGCCGCCCGGGTGATGCCAGTCGATGGTGGAGTAGTAGACGCCGAACTTCAGGCCGCCACGTGCGCAAGCATCGGCCAGCTCCTTGACGATGTCTCGCCCATAAGGTGTGCCGTCGACTGTGTTGTATGGCGTTTGCGCGGTGCGGAACAGGTTGAACCCGTCGTGGTGCTTGGCGGTAATGACGATGAACTTCATGCCCGCCGCCTTGGCCAGCGCCACGATGGCATCGGCATCGAAATGCACCGGATCGAATTGCTTGGCCAATGCTTCGTACTGCTCGGGCGGGAGCGGCGCATTGGCGAGGATCTGTTCGCTGTAGCCGTTGTCGACGCGCTTGCCGTTCCACACGCCGCCAGCCAGGGAATACAGGCCGAAATGGATGAACATGCCGAACTTGCGATCCTGCCAGGCCTTGACCGTGTCCGCGCTCGGGCCCGCGCCTGTCGGCGGTTGCGGCTGATCGAGTGGTCTGGATGTGGGTGCCGCCCAGGCGAGCTGTGCCAGGCACAACACGCCCAGTGCCGATGCAACGATGCGTTTTCCCATGTATGGCTCGTCCGATGTCGTGAACGAGCGATTGAATGTCAATCTCATGGAGAGATCAAGCGACCGCCAGATATCAGCTGGATCGAACCCAGGTATCTTCGATATCGCTTTTTACGGCGGCATCCAACTGCGCTGGCGGGGTATCCACCGATTCTTCGACGCGCCCATGCCGCATGCCGCAGAAGTCACCGCTGCGCCGATAGGTGGCGGTCCAATTGATGCGGCCTGACTTTGCCTGCTCGTACTCGGCTTCGTAGGTAAAGCCGTTCTCGGTTTTGCCGGTGACGATGGCCATGGTGGATGCCTCGAGTGCGAGCCCGTGAAGGTGGGCCATGAGCGAGCGACTACCCGCTACTCCGGCGGGCCGGAGAAAACTCAGGGCGATAAAACGCAAACCGCAGTTCTGCCGGCCAATGGCCTGTAGCGGCTTCCATGTGCGCCTAACATGCGCTTCAGTCCGTTAATAAAGCGTCGTAGGGCGCGGCCGAGCCCGCAGGGCCGACACGACATCACGCTGCTGATACGTGCAACGTGTCCACCATAGCGGACGAGCGACGATGGTGCCGACGGTACGCACCGCGAGATAGATCCTCAGTATCGCAGCTCGTCAGCAGTCCATATGGACATTCCGACACATCACGGCTCTCACCCCTTTTGGTGAGTCAGGGAATCGATGGACATTTTTCGTATGCGCGCGTTCTTTCGTTTGCGGCGGTTGGAATTGGGTTTTCGTCGCTGGCGCGCGTCGCATCGGAAATTCGAGTACGAACATGCGCTCCGCTCGGAGCTGTTCAGTGCCGATCAGATGGAGCGCCATGGCGGGCAACTGGCGCGGCAACATCAGCTCAGTCCCGACTCGGAGGCCGATGGCCTGCTGGCCCGCCTGGCCGACAACGAAGCCATTCTGGTCAGCAGCTGCGAAATGCTCACTGCTGCAACGCTGACCAGCCGGCGGGTGACGCCGGCGGCGGAATGGCTGCTCGATAACTACTATCTGATCGAAGAGCAGATACGTACCGCGCAAAAGCATCTACCCAAGGGCTATAGCAGGGAATTGCCGCGTCTGGCGAACGGGTCATCGGCCGGCCTCCCGCGTGTCTACGACATCGCGCTGGAAACCATTTCGCATGGCGATGGCCGGGTCGATAGCGAAAGCCTCAGCCGTTTTGTCGCTTCCTATCAGGCCGTCACACCGTTGACGCTAGGTGAATTGTGGGCCATTCCGATCATGTTGCGGCTGGCCTTGATCGAGAACCTGCGCCGGGTTGCGGCACGCGTCATTGCCGATTGGAATGACCGCAACCTTGCCGTCGACTGGGCCGAGCGCATGGCCGAGGTCGCCGAACGCGACCCCAAGAGCGTCGTGCTTGCTGTCGCCGATATGGCGCGCTCCGATCCGCCCATGGCGAGTTCGTTCGTGGCCGAGCTCGCTCGCCGGTTGCAGGGCCAGAGCCCGGCGCTGGCCTTGCCGCTTACCTGGATCGAGCAACGGTTGTCCGAGGCGGGGCTGAGCATCGAACGCCTCGTGCAAGTGGAGGCACAGCAGCAGGCTGCCGATCAGGTGTCGATCAGCAACAGCATCAACAGCCTGCGCCTGCTGTCGGCGACGGACTGGCGTGATTTTGTCGAAAGCACGAGCGTGGTCGAAAAGGTGTTGAGCGACGACCCGACGGGTGTCTACGGCACCATGGATTTCTCGACACGCGACCATTACCGGCACGTCGTGGAAAAGCTGGCGCGCTGCAGCCCGCTCTCCGAGGAAGCCGTGGCGTGTGCCGCCGTGGAATTGTCCAGAACCCACGCGGCACGTAGCGCCGGCAACCACGCGCGTAACCACGTGGGGTTCTATCTGATCGACAAAGGGCTGCCGCAGCTCAAGCGACACATCGACGCGCGTACGAGCCTGGGCGATACCTGGCAACGTGTGCTGCAGCGGGCACCGCTATCGATGTACCTCGGGTTGGTCGTGCTGCTGACGGCGTTGCTGGCCTTTCCGTTCCTTGTCGCCGCGCACGAAAACGGTTGGCGGGCCGCACTCATGGGCTGGCTGATCTTGCCGACGCTGTTGATGACCAGCCGCCTGGCTATCGGCCTGGTGGATCTGCTCGTTACATTGACGATATCGCCCAGCGTGCTTCCGCGCCTGGATTTCTCCGAGGGTGTGCCCGCACATGCGCGCACGCTGGTGGTCGTGCCCACGCTGATCGCCAGTGTGCGGGATATCGACGATCTGACCGAAGGCCTGGAGGTCCGCTTTCTTGCCAACCGCGACATGCACCTGCACTTTGGTCTGCTGACCGATTTCATGGATGCACCGGTCGAAGTGAAAGACGAGGACGAAGCGTTATTGCTTCATGCGCGTGAATGCATCGATGCCCTGAACAAGAAATATTCCGATGCAGTAGAGGATCGCTTTTTCCTGTTCCATCGTCCTCGTCGCTGGAATCCGGCCGAGCAGTCATGGATGGGTTACGAGCGAAAGCGCGGAAAGATCTCGGAGCTCAACGCGCTGCTGAGCGGCTCGGGTCAGGAGCGCTTCTCGCTGGTCGTCGGCGATATCGCCGTGCTGACGCATGTGCGTTACGTCATCACGCTCGACACCGATACGCAGCTTCCCAGGGATGCGGCGCGGCAGTTCATCGGTGCGATGGCGCACCCGCTCAATATGGCGACATACGACGCCCAAAAGCGTCGGGTCACGTCGGGTTACGGCATTCTGCAGCCGCGTGTCGGCATCAGTCTGCCGAGCACGGCACGTTCGGCCTATGCCGAGTTGTTCGGCAGCGAGGCCGGCATCGATCCCTATACGCATGCGGTGTCCGATGTGTATCAGGACATGTTTCAGGAAGGCTCGTTCATCGGCAAGGGCATCTATGCGGTCGATACCTTCGAGCAGGCTATCGAGGGCCGTTTCCCGGATAACCGCATCCTCAGTCACGATCTGGTCGAAGGCTGCTATGCACGCTCCGGCTTGCTCAGCGATGTTCAGCTCTATGAGGAATATCCTTCGCGCTACAGTGCGGACGTCAACCGTCGCCATCGCTGGATTCGCGGCGACTGGCAGCTGCTGCCTTGGATCTTCCCGTGGTCGCCGACCCAGCACGGTGGTATCGAACGCAATCCGCTGTCTGCGTTATCGCGCTGGAAGATTCTCGACAACCTGAGACGCAGCCTGGTGCCGCCGTCCACCCTGATCCTGCTTCTGGTGGGGTGGATCTGCGTGCCGCAGGCGTTCTCGTGGACCGTGGCCATTCTTGCGCTGGTGCTGATCCAGCCGCTGCTGGCATCGTTGCTCGAGCTGTTTCAAAAGCCGCATGACGTTTCGCTCGATCAGCATCTGACGGCGGCGACGCGATCGTCGACCCAGCATTTCACGCGTGCCGCGTTGGGTTTGATCTGGCTACCGCACGAGGCGTTCTACAGCATCGATGCCATCGCGCGGACATTGTGGCGCATGCTGGTCAGTCGGCGCCGGTTGTTGCAATGGAATCCTTCGCGCGAGGTGGAGCGGACCAGCACCAATGCCCTGCGCGGGCTTTATCGATTGATGTGGATCGGTCCCTTGCTCGGCGTATTGGCGGCGGCATGGCTGCTGTCGCGGCCGGCCTCGCTGGCTGTGGCGAGTCCGTTCCTGGTGCTTTGGTTGCTGTCCCCGGCGGTCGCCTGGTGGATCAGCAGGCCATCGTCGCGAAAGGTATTTGTACCGGACCCGATGGAGAAGCGGTTCCTTCATACGCTATCGCGCAAGACCTGGGCCTTCTTCGATGTGCACGTGGGTGAGCAGGATCACTGGCTACCGCCGGACAATATCCAGGAACAACCCACCGCGGTAACGGCGCACCGGACCTCGCCGACCAATATCGGCATGTCCTTGTTGGCGCATCTGGCCGCCTACGATTTTGGCTACCTCAGCGCGGGGCGATTATTGCAGCGGGTGGGCGCCACGCTGGAGACCATGGGCAGACTGGAGCGGCATCGCAACCACTTCTATAACTGGTACGACACGCTCACTTTGCAGCCCTTGCCGCCGCAGTACGTTTCCACCGTCGACAGTGGCAATCTCGCGGGCCATCTGCTGACCCTGCGACCGGGTCTGTTGGCGCTTGCCGACAGCCCGGTATTCGAGGTTCGCCAGCTTTCCGGTCTGAGCGACACCGCGGACGTACTGCGTGAAGCCTTGCTTGCGGCTTTAAGCGATCAGAACATGCACGCCTGGCAGCACGAACTCGACGCGGCATTGTCCGCGCCGCCGACATCGTTGACTGCGGCGGTGACGTGCATGCATACGCTGCTCCATCAAGCCGAACATCTCGCCGGGAGCATCGACGCACCCGAAGGCAGCGATGTCGCGTTCTGGCGGCAGGCTCTGCTGACGCAATGCCGGGATATCCTGGGCGAACTGGAGCTGTTCGTGCTTCCGCCAGGTCGCAGTCATGCCACGAGCCTGCCGGACATGCCGACATGGCGGCAACTGGCGGAGCTCGATGCCGGTGCCTGGGTCGATGCCAGCGCGGCAGGCGTCGCCGAAGTGCGCCGGCTTGCCGGTGAGCGCGTTGACAGCGCACGACGCCTGGCCGAGCTCGCCGGCTCGTTCGCGATCATGGATTTCAGTTTCCTCTACGACAAGCGTCGCGATCTCTTCTCGATCGGCTACAACGTCGACGAGCGCCGGCTGGATGCGAGCTACTACGACCTGCTGGCATCGGAGGCGCGCCTGACCAACTTTGTGGCGATCGCGCAGGGGCAGTTGCCGCAAGAGGGCTGGTTCACTCTTGGACGCCTGCTGACCACCACCGGCGGCGTGCCGGTGCTGCTGTCCTGGTCCGGTTCGATGTTCGAATACCTGATGCCGCTGCTGGTCATGCCGAGCTACGAGGGTACGCTGCTCGACCAGACCTGCCGCGCCGCGGTAGCGCGGCAGATCGAGTATGGACATCAGCTGGGCCTGCCCTGGGGCGTGTCCGAATCCGGTTACAACGTGCTGGATGTGCAGCTCAATTATCAGTATCGCGCGTTTGGCGTGCCGGGCCTGGGACTCAAGCGCGGCCTGGGCGAAGACATCGTCATTGCGCCCTATGCGTCCGCGTTGGCCATGATGGTGGCGCCTGAAGCGGCTTGCCGAAACCTGCAGCGGTTGACGGCCGAAGGCGCGGCAGGGCGTTTCGGTCTGCATGAAGCGATCGATTACACCCCGGCTCGTTTACCGCGAGGACAGACCTCGGCGGTGATTCGTTCGTACATGGCCCATCATCAGGGCATGAGCCTGCTGTCGCTGGCCAGCGTCTTGTTGGATCGGCCGATGCAGCGACGGTTCGAGTCCGATCCGCAGTTCCAGGCCACCACCTTGTTGCTGCAGGAGCGGTTGCCGAAGACCGCTGCAGAATATCTGCATGCATCCGGTTTCTCCGCCGTCGACACAGCCGTGCGCGTAGCCGAAACCAAGTTACGGGTCTTTACCGACCCGGATCGGCAGCGGCCCTCCGTGCAGCTTCTCTCCAACAGCCGCTATCACGTGATGGTGAGCAGCGCCGGCGGCGGCTACAGCCGTTGTCGCGATCTGTCGGTGACGCGCTGGCACGAAGACATTACCTGCGACAACTGGGGCATGTTCTGCTATCTGCGGGATGTCGCCACCGGCGAGTTCTGGTCCAGCACGCACCAGCCGACCTTGAAGCGGCCGGAGAGCTACGAAGCGATCTTCTCCGATGCGCGCGCCGAGTTTCGCGTGCGTGCCTGCGATTTCGACGCGCATACCGAAATCGTGGTGTCGCCAGAGGACGACATCGAGCTGCGCCGCATCCGCGTCACCAATCGCGCACGCGTGCGGCGGACCATCGAGATCACCAGCTATGCCGAAGTGGTGCTCGCACCGGCCATGGCCGATGCGATGCATCCGGCCTTCAGCAACCTGTTTGTGCAGACCGAGCTGGTCAAGTCTCTGCAGGCGATTATCTGCACGCGCCGGCCGCGCGAGGCCCAGGAAGCGGTACCGTGGATGTGTCATTTGCTGGCGGCGCACGGCTGCGATGTGGATGCGATCTCGTATGAAACCGACCGCGCGCGTTTTATCGGCCGTGGCCGCAGCATTACGTATCCGGCGGCGATGGACGAGCCGCTCGATGTGCAAGGCCTGCTCTCCGACAGCGCCGGTTCGGTGCTCGACCCAGTCGTTGCGATCCGCTGTCGCATTACGCTCGATGCCGGACAGTCGGCGACCATCGATTTCGTCTCTGGCGTCAGCGATAGTCGCGACGGTTGCCTGTACCTGATTAATAAATATCGCGATCGACACTTGGCAGACCGCGTGTTCGACCTTGCCTGGACGCATAGTCAGGTCTTGCTGCGCCAGCTCAATGCGTCGTTGTCGGACGCGCGGCTGTACGAACAGATGGCCGCGTCGATCATCTACGCCAATGCGTCGCTGCGCGCCGGAGCAGCGGTGCTGATCGAGAATCGCCGCAACCAGTCGGGTTTATGGGGTCAGTCGATTTCCGGCGATCTGCCGATAGTCCTGCTGCAGATCACCGATTCGTCCAATATCGAACTGGTGCGCCAGCTGGTGCAGGCGCATGCCTATTGGCGTCTGAAAGGCCTGGCGGTCGATCTGGTGATCTGGAACGAGGACCATGCCGGTTATCGCCAGCATCTACAGGATCTGATCATGGGATTGATCGCTTCGGGCATCGAGGCCAGCCTGATCGATCGCCCCGGTGGCATCTTCGTACGCCCCGCACAACAGCTGTCGCGTGAGGACCGCATTCTCATGCAATCGGTCGCGCGGATCGTCATCAGCGACACGCGCGGGAGCTTGTCCGAGCAGGTTCATCGCCGTCGTGCCGAAAAGCCGCTGCCACGATTCGATCCAAGCCGCATATCCATCATGCAGACGGCGTCGGAACCGGCAGCGGTATCGGAGCCTGCGCAGGAGAAACTGATTCTGCGCAATCCTTACGGTGGCTTCACCGCCGACGGCAGCGAATACGTCATGACGTTGCAGCCGGGCAAGGCGACACCGGCTCCCTGGGCTAACGTGCTGGCCAACCCGCTGTTCGGCACCATCGTTTCGGAAAGCGGTGGTGCCTACACCTGGAGCGAGAACGCACACGAGTTCCGCTTGACGCCGTGGGCCAACGATCCGGTCGGGGACATCAGCGGCGAGGCGATTTACCTGCGCGACGAGGAGAGCGGGCACTACTGGTCGCCGACGCCGATGCCGCGGCGCGGTACGGGCGCCTATGTGGTCAGGCACGGCTTCGGTTACAGCGTGTTCGAACATCAGGAAGATGGCATTCGCACCGAGCTATGGGTGTATGTCGCGCTGGATGCGCCGATCAAGTTCTCCGTACTCAAGATTCACAATGCATCGGGCCGCCCACGTCGACTGTCCGCCACCGGCTATGTCGAATGGGTGTTGGGCGATCTGCGCGAGAAATCGGCCATGCATGTGGTGACCGAGGCCGATCCCGTCACCGGTGCCCTGTTTGCACGCAATGCCTATCTGATGGACTTTCCCAGTCGGGTGGCGTTCTTCGATGTCGATCAGTCCGGCTGTAGCGTCACCGGCGACCGCAGCGAATTTCTTGGTCGCAACGGCAGCCTGCGCGCGCCGGCGGCAATGGCGCAGGCGCGGCTCTCCGGTCGCGTCGGTGCCGGCATGGACCCTTGCGGAGCCATGCAGTTCGGTTTCGATCTGGACGAAGGCGCCAGCCACGAGATCGTCTTTCAGCTGGGCGCGGGATATGACGCCAAGACGGCGACCGAACTGGTACAACGATTCCGTGGCACGGAGGCGGCGGCGAACGCGCTCGAGGCCGTACGCATGCACTGGCGCTGGACACTGGGTCGGATACAGGTGGACACGCCCGATCCGGCGATCAACGTCATGGTCAACGGCTGGCTGATGTATCAGGTGATCGCCTGTCGATTCTGGGCGCGCAGCGGCTACTACCAGTCGGGTGGCGCGTTCGGTTATCGCGACCAGCTGCAGGACACCATGGCGATGATTCACGCCACGCCGTACAACGCACGTCAGCATCTGTTGCAATGCGCGGCTCATCAGTTCCCTGAAGGCGACGTACAGCACTGGTGGCATCCACCGCTGGATCGCGGAGTGCGCACGCAATGTTCCGATGATTACTTGTGGCTGGCGTTGGCCACCAGCCGCTACGTGCGTGTTACCGGCGATACGGGCGTGCTCGACGAGCAAGTGGGCTACATCGATGGCCGACCGCTCAATCCGGGCGAAGAGTCTTATTACGATCTGCCGGGACACTCGCCCTTGCAGGAGACGTTGTATCGGCATTGCGTGCGGGCCCTGGAGCACGGCATGGCGCGAGGTGTGCATGGCTTGCCGCTGATCGGTAGCGGCGATTGGAACGATGGCATGAACCGTGTCGGTGAGAAAGGAAAAGGCGAGAGTGTGTGGCTCGGTTTTTTCCTGTACGACACCCTGGAGCAGTTTGCCGATATCGCGCGGGGCTACAACGATGCAGCGTTTGCCGACCGTTGCCAGGAGCAGGCGTCGCTGCTGCGCGACAATCTCGAGCAGCACGGCTGGGATGGTGACTGGTACCGACGTGCCTATTTCGATGACGGCACGCCGCTGGGATCAGCGGCGAACGACGAATGCCGAATCGATTCGATCGCGCAGAGCTGGTCGGTGCTGTCCGGCGCCGCCTCCGATCAGCGCCGACGTCAGGCGATGGCTTCGCTCGATGAGCATCTTGTCCGCCGCGAGGCAGGGCTGATTCAACTATTGGAACCGCCGTTCGATCGTTCGGCGCTCGACCCTGGCTACATCAAGGGCTATGTGCCGGGTGTGCGCGAGAACGGCGGGCAATACACACACGCGGCGGTATGGGCCGCCATGGCGTTCGCCGCGCTGGGCGACAGCACGCGGGCGTGGGAGCTGACGCGCATGATCAACCCGGTCAGCCATGGCGACAGCGCGGCGGCGATCGAGGTCTACAAGGTCGAGCCGTACGTGGTGGCCGCCGATGTCTATGGTGCCGATCCGCATATCGGTCGAGGCGGCTGGAGCTGGTACACCGGTTCGGCAGGCTGGATGTATCGCTTGATCGTCGAATCCCTGCTGGGCTTCCATCTGCAGGGGGAGCGTTTGCAGATTCGCCCCGTACTGCCGGCGGAGTGGACGATATTCGAGCTGCGCTACCGGTTTCGTGAAACCGATTATCACGCCACGGTGTGGCAGACCGCGGCGGGCACGGGTTTACAGCAGATCGCGGTAGATGGCGTGATTCAGGACGGGGACGAGATCGTATTGATCGATGATGGGCGCGATCATCTGATCGAGATTCATCATCGGCGTGGCGGTTAGGTACGGTGCGACGGCCGCGACTTCAGGGAGTCTCCAAAAGCCTTTCCTATTCGTCATTCCGGCCTTCGCCGGGATGACGACAAAACTGAGGTTATTCGAGGTTCCCTTCAGTCGCGATGCTCTGCTGCCCAGCCCCAAGCCACTCGCCCTGAAAACCAGCGCGCCGCAACCCGTCCACAAACCACGAACAGTTCTTGGTGAGCTGCCAGACCATCCCGCTGAGATGATTCTCGGTCATCAACACGATCGGCCCCAGGTTCAGTCCGAAATGCCACGGCGATATCCAGCCGCAACGCGCGTGGCTGCCAGGATAGGTGGCATTGAAGCTCGCCCTGAAGCCGTACTCATGACAATCGTGTATCTGCAGCGTGTGGACGTAGTGGTGAATCGATGGCAGTACGATCTCCGGCGCGAACGTCAATGAGGCAACGACTGCCCACGGCGAAAGCGTGCCGTCGTCGAGGCCATACGGTGCGCCGCGTCCTTCGTAGTCGTAGAAACGCCGGACGATGCCCGCGATGCGGCGCGTGGACGGGCCGGGCCCATCGCTGGCGGTAATGCCCCAGGCCTCGGCGCCATAACCCCTGTAGCCAAGGGGATTGTCGATCGCATAGCGTTGCTGGATCAGCGATGCACGGCGGCTGTTTTCCGCGTAGTCGATGCCTTGGGTCTGCATGAAAGCATCCTGGATGCCGCGAAAGTCGATCCAGACATGCGACAGCTGGTGTGTGAACAGTGGACCGCAATAGAGATAATCCAGGTCGTAGCAGCGCTTCCATTCGTAGGTTGACGTCCAGGCCTGGTACGACGCGGCGGGAATGGGGTGGCTCGGTGAGCCTAGGGCCAGCACATACAGCAGCAGGGCCTCGTCGTAACCTTCCCAATAAAAGTGCAGGAACCCGCTTTCCGGCTTCCAGCCGTGGCGTATCGTTCCGCTCTCGCCCACTAGCCACGGCCAATCGGCGCGACGATAAAGCGCTTCGGCCAGCCGGCGAATCTCGCGGTGATCGGCACTGTCGTCGCTGAAATACGCAGCCGCGGTCAGCATGCCCGCAAGCAGGAAGGCGCTATCGACGGTGGACAACTCACATTGCCAGGCGCGCGTGCCGGTAGCCATGTCGAGAAAGTGATAATAAAAGCCGCGGTGACCGGTGACATCCGGCTCGGGGCCTTGCTTGCTGTTCCAGAAAAATCTGAGTACGGCCAGCGTGCGTTCCACAGCCGCATCGGCCGTCATCATGCCGCGTTCGACCGCCACCGGATAACACGCCAGCGCCAGGCCGGTGGCTGCAATACTGGCGGGCCAACCCGGTGCGTTCTTGTCGCGCACGAGACCGGTTTCAGGGTGGCTTTCGGACAGGAAGTAAGCGAACGCTTTTTCCTGGATGGACAGCAGGTCCTGGGTTTCCGTGCGATGACGCAGGAGCATTGTCGGCCTATGCGTTGCAGCTGATGTGCGAAGAATCAGCGGGAGCAAAGCATGCCGGTTGAGCGGTTAGTGTCACGTGATGCAAAACACGCATATCAGCTATGGTTACAGCCCGAATGCCGTGGGTCGATATCCCTGTGACACCAGGGGAGTCGGCCATGCGTTTCACCGTCAAGCTCAAGATCCTAGCCACGATGGCATCGGGCTTTGCTATCGCGATCATCGTGGGCGGTATCGGCCTGGCGGCGCTCGATCATACGTTCGACGACCTGGACCATATTTTCCATCGCAACCTGCTGCCGGTCGCGCAGGTGGGCGATGTTCGCGCCGCGATCGCCACCGAGCGCGGTACGGTCAGCCGGGCATTGCTGTTCGGCACGGTCGACGCAGCGAACGACGCGATGCGGAAAGTGGCGGCGATCGAGCAGGACATGGACACCCGTTGGCAGGCGTACCTGAAACTGCAAGCGGACTCGCCCGAGGGCCTGGCGGTGGCCAAGCCGTTTACCGATGCGCGTGTCGTGGCAGCGCCGCTGGTGACCCGGAGTCTCGCCTTGCTGGCCGCGGGGCACCGCGATGAGGCGTCGGCGCTCGCGCTGCATGAACTGGCGTCAGCGTTCGACGTGGAAAGCGTGGCCATTCTGCGCAACGTCACGTTCAACGCCAAACAGGCCGGTGAGCAATACGCCGCCGCACAGCAGCGTCACAAGCGCACGGTCTACATAAGCATCGCGACGATACTGATCGGGATGGTCGTCCTGCTGATCGCCAGCCTGCTGCTTGTTCGTGCGGTCATGGCGCCCCTTTTCAGTGCCCGTCAACTGGCGGCCAGCATCAGCGCCGGTACGCTCGATAACGAACTGGTCATTGCCGGCAACGACGAGCTGAGCGATACCTTGCAGTCGCTCGCCTCGATGGACAGGACGCTTACGACGGTGGTCGGTCGCGTGCGTGGCAACGCCGAACAAATGAGTCTGGCGGTGCGCGATATCGCCCAGGGCATCGACGATCTTTCCCGTCGGACGCAGGAGCAGGCCGCGTCGCTGGAAGAAACGGCAAGCTCGATGGATGAGATGTCGGCTTCGGTCAGGCAAAACGCGGAAGGCGCACTGGCGGCAAGCGAGTTGACCAGGGCCTTGCGTGGCGATGCCGAGCAGGGCGCGCTGGTAGCGCAGTCGGCCACCGATGCGATGGCGCAGATTCTGACGGCCAGCCAGAACGTTGCCGAGGTCGCCACGCTGATCGACGGCATCGCGTTTCAGACGAATATTCTTGCGCTGAACGCCGCCGTAGAAGCGGCGCGCGCGGGCGAGCAAGGCCGCGGCTTCGCCGTCGTGGCCACTGAGGTGCGCCAACTCGCGCATCGCAGCGCGACGGCCGCACGCGATATCAAGGCGATGATCGCCGATGCCAGCGATCGCGTGACGACCGGTGCCGAGCTCGTGCAGCGCACCGGAGCATCGCTGCAAGGCATCCATGGCGGAGTCAAGCGTGTTGCCGATATCGTGGCCGAGATTGCCGCGGCGTCGCAGCAGCAGTCAGCGGGAATTGCGCAGGTCAGCGATGCGATTACCGCGCTGGACGATGTGACCCAGCAGAACGCCGCATTGGCCGAACAGGCCAGCGCCGCCAGTCGTACGTCGCTTGAGCTCGCGCTTGATTTGACGCGGCAGGTGGCGTTCTTTCGGTCTTCACATGATGAGGTGGCCGCACCCGTTGAGGTGCACATCGAACAACCTCAACCTTCATCGTCATTCCGGCGAAAGCCGGAAGCGATTCCTCAGCGTAGTTACTTGCCACACGCTGTCTAATAAGCCGATGACTGAGGGATGGGTGACCAGCTTCGCTGTTGCAAAGCGCTTCCGGCCTACGCCGGGATGACGAGTAGGCGAGGTTTTTGACACACCATCAGCAATTGCTCAACACAGTGCGCGTCGGAAAAGCAGATCGATCAAACCACCGCTCGCGTTCATCGCGGCACCCTGGGCTGCCCATCGCGAACTTGCGGCAGATCTCCGGGCGTTGTTCGTAGATCGTGCAGCGTGAGGTATTGGGATCCACCGCCTTGCACCAACCATCACGGCCCTTGGCGAGCGTTTCCATGCCTTTTTCATCGCGATGGACCAGCCACCCGGGCACATGATCCTCTGGCATCAGTACAACGGTCAGCCGGCAGCAAACGGCCTCACAGTCGCTGCACTGCACGGACGGATCGACGCTCTCGGCGTAGGGATCAGGGGAAATGCTCATAACGTTCGACTCGCGTTCACTGCCGCACAAAAAAGGTCGCCGGTTCGCGATGGTCGGAACTCGGTGGGCGTCAGGTCACTGAGGTAGCCACCAAGCCTTGGTGGCCCCCGGGCACTTGGATTTGGCCTGGAGCATGTCATGCGCTCGTCGCCATGGTTTGGCGGCAAACGAGAAACAATCCGCGTGCAGCATAACGGCTACCACGGAAAGAATGTGTCAATTGAGGTGAATACGGGCGATTTGTGCCGCTAGCGGAGGGATTTCAGGCCGCTATGTGCGAGATTCGCCTTTTCATCGGCGATCGCAATTTGCTGCGTGACGGACTGCGCCAGGTCGGTGCCGGCATCCAGGAGCTGCAGCAGATGCCGCCAGGTGGCGGACGCGGCGGCATAGTCTTTTTGCTGGAACTGGCTGATGCCGACCAACCAGAGCGCACGTTGATTGTCCGGGTCGAGCGCGATCGCCTGTTCGAGTAGCCGGCGCGCGGCGGTGTCGACGGCATAGCCGGCTTGCTGCGACATATCGGCCTCGACCCAGCCGACCATGGCGACAGTGTTTTGCGGGTCCAGCGTCAATACCTGTGCATAGGCGTCGCGTGCTTCCCCGACTCGTTGAGCCACGTCGTCTTCGTGAGCCTTATCCAGCCACTTCTGGATGTCCTGCTGTTTCCGTTCGACGGATGCCCCGATCGTGATGTTGCGAGCGCTCTCGTCCAGCGCAGCCGGCGAGCCGAGGTGTGCATAGAGATAGATCGCAGCCGCCGGCAGCAGCACCGCGATGGCGACGATCGTGGCGAGTAGATTTTGCGAGTGCTGATGCCGGCGATTCGCTTTTATCAGCGGATAGATCAACGCAAACAGCGCCAACGCGATCATCGCCGCGGCGATGACGTAGAAAGTCATGTTCATCGCTCAGGGTTTGATCTTCTGTTGATTACGCAAAGCGGCGACCGCGGATGCCGCATTTACCTGAAGCACGCCGTTGGAAACCTTGCTGCTCTGAATCAGCAAATCATGCAGCGTGCGTGCATCGAGCTTCGGTGCGATCGACAGCAGCAAGGCGGCGATGCCGCTGACGTGCGCCGCCGCCATGGACGAGCCGGAGGTGAAGTCGTATCCGCCGCTGGGCTGGGTCGTCAGGATGTCGTTCCCCGGTGCGCTCACGATGCCCGGTGGTGCGGCCGATGGATTGCTCGATCGCACCACGATCACCCCGGGTGCGCTGCCCGGAAAGCCGTTGGCGTTCCCGTCCGGAGGCATGGCCGCGATCACGATGCGGCCCTGGCTCAGCAACTGCTCCAGCAGCCTGTTCAACAGCGGGTCGGCAGGGCCGCCCAGACTGAGGTTGATGATGCGCGTATCCGTATCGATCAATGCCGCCAGCGCCTTGGCCAACGTGAAGGAGTTGCAATGGGCGCCCGCACTGTTGTCTGGCGCATACCAGCATGCCTTGTAGACGCTCAACACGGCCTTGGGCGCGATACCCACGATGCCCTGGCGATTGTCGCCGACCGCGGCGATGATGCCGGCCACTTCGGTGCCGTGGTGATCGTGGCGGAATGCCGCGGTATCGTCGTCGACTTCGTTGGCCGTATCGCGAACGCGCCCGAGCAAGTCGGGGTGTGTCGTATCCACACCGGTATCGACGATGGCCACATGCACGCCGTCGCCCTGGCTGAGGTTGTGCGCCAGCGCGGCGTCGGTTTCGACGAAGCCGCGTTGCAGATCGGCATAGGGGTCGTTGTAGTGATGCGCGTCCGCCGATTTATTCGGATTCGTTGTATCGGAATAAACCGAGTAGTCCTGCAGCGGTTGCGCCAGTTGCACTCGTTCGTCCTTGGCGAGTGCCTTGATCAAGGCATCCCGATCCGCTTCGGGCGGCGGTTGCAGCACGACGCAATAGACTTGCAGCGCCTTGATCGGCCAGCCGGTGACTTCGCGCAGACCGTAGGTTTTTTTCAATGACGCCAGGACGGAAATCGCGCGCTGCCCGGCACCGTAGTTCGCCGATGGCGTATAGCCGAGCAGGCTGGAGCCGGCATGCGTGGACGGCGGTGCGAGCGGGTTGGCAACAGCCACCACGATATCGCGCTGAGGGTTCATCGACGACACATGATCGACGGACGGACGAGCCAGACCTGCATGGTCGTCCGGGGTGGTGTTGGGGCGTGACGACGCGCAGCCGCCCAGAGCCAAGGCCCATCCGGCGAGCATGAGTACCGCGTACTTCATGGGGTATCGGTAACAGGCTCTGCCAGACGGATACCCCGTGTTGCGCGAAGTTGCTGCAACGTAGTCCGTGATGTCGACGCCGAGTGGGTCGGCACGACCGTATAGGCACCCACGTCATTGGGGCCTCCGACGACCTGCAATTGAAGCGTGCGCAGCAGTGCGTTCCAGTCGGCAAGCTTCATGGTTGCATCGGGCACGACATGGATCGCCCCCGGCGGCGCGGGAGACGAGTTGTCCTGGCTGAGCGTGTGGTACATCGAGCTATCGCTCTCCGACCATAGCTTCATGCCTAGCGCGCCGATACCCAGCGCCTGAATCAGTACCGCGGCGACCAGTGAGCGCGTCAGCCAGCCCGCCGAGCGAGCGCGCAGCGGTACGACTTGCGGCTCGGGCGCATCGAGGCGAGCGAGCAAGCGCTTCAAACCGACGTTGGCGTCGATGGCGATGTCCGAGGGCAACGACATGGCACGCCGCAAGCGACTCTGCTGCTCGAACTCCGCACGGCACGATTCGCAATCGGCCAGGTGATCCATCAGCCAGTGGCTTTGCTCGTGCGTCGCGCTCTGCTGCAGCACCCAGGGCATCGCCTCCCAGGCACGGGCACAGTCCCTGCCGGAACCCGTCGGGAACGTCATGACACGCTCTCCTTGGTGGCGCGTGATTCGCCGGCCAGGGCCGGCAGTACGTTGCGCAGTTTAACGCGTGCGTGGAACAGGCGTGCCTTCACCGTGCCAACCGGGCACTGCATGATGACCGCCACATCGTCCAGCGAATGCCCCACGCCATAAACCAGTTCGATCACGACCCGCTGATCTACCGATAGACGATCCAGACCCTTGCCCAGCCAGTCGCGCAGCTCGCGATCCTCGCCCGGATCGTGGGCAGGTGTGCGGTCTTCGGGTATGGCGTCGTCGTCCACGGGTTCGTCGCCGTGCTGCCGCAAAGCCTTGAGGCCGCAGCGATAGGCAATGCCCATGATCCAGGTGGAAACGCGTGAGTCGCCGTGGAAGTTGCCGGCCTTCTGCCATGCGATCCAGAAGCAATCGTTGATCACTTCTTCGATCACGTCGGGACGACGGGTCAGGCGGGACAGGAAGCGGCAAAGCCGCCCGTGGTAGCTGCGATAAAGCACCGACAGCGCGGTGCGATCGCCCGCCGACATGCGTTGGAGCAGCATGCGGTCGGTCGCGTCGGCGTCGATATCGGCTTCGTTCATAGGGTCGCAAGCAGGCGGGTGGGAGCGAGTTACCTGCGTAAGTACCCGTTCGAAGCAAAAAGGTTGTATCTAAATGAGAGGAGCGGTCAGAACGACCAGGACGCTGTCGCAACCCAGGGTGAGACGTCGGGGGTGCCTCGCCGTCCGACCGTTCCCGGGTCGGTCTGGATATGCTCCAGCTCCATCTGCCAGGGGCCACGCCGCCAGACCAGGCCGACATGGCCGTACTTGTAGTGGCTGGGGTGGTCGTAGGTATAAGGGGGGCGGGGGGCGATCAGCGTTTCGGCGATGCCAGCCCCGGCCGACAGCGAAACATCCCAGACCAGTGGCCAGTGAAAGTCGACGTCGGCAGCCGTTCGCGGGCGCTGGTTGCCGGTACGAAAGACATGCGCGGCCGATAACCCGAATGTCAGCACATCGCGGTATATCCAGCTGACGCCCAGCTCGGCGCGGTTATAGACGCTGGAACGGCTGTTGCCGGGGTAGCTGTAGTAAAGCAGGCCGGTCTGCATCTGCCAGTCGTTGGACAGCGACCAATAGCGCGATACCTGTGCCAGGGCCTCGACCACGTGATCCGGCGAACGTACTTCAGTGCTGCCCGACACACCCAGCGACCAGCCTGAGGCAGAGGTCCACGACAGCGCGCTCTGCAGCACCGGCGTGGAGGGCGTTATGGCCTGGCCGCGATCGACCAGTTGCGAACTGAGTGCGATGGTCCCGTTGATGCCGGTCGACTGCGCATGCGCCGGCAATGCCATGAAGCCCATCAAGGCACAAACGACAAGCGTGGCCCGACGTCGATGCGGAAGACCACGAATAATGCCAGTCCCCTTTGCCATCCTGGCCTGCGCCGGGATGGCGAGTGGTAAGTTTTCCGAGTGTCCCTCCAGTCGCACAAACGCCTTGCCGCGGCGGTGAACCGTCGCGGCAAGGCGCATCCCATAAACACAGACCCGGGATTGGCTGTGCAACATCACTTCATCATCAGTGAACGGTGCTCAGATAAGAAATCAGATCATCCAGTTGCTTGGCGTCGCTGAGGCCATCGTATTTCATTTTGGTACCCGGATCGGCCTGCTTGGCCGGTTGCGACAGATAACTGTGCAGCTTTTCCGGTGTCCAGACCCAGTCCGTTTTTGAGCGCAGGGCGTCGGAGTACTCATAGTCGGATATCGTCGCCGCCTTGCGTCCCACCACACCGAAAAGACTGGGACCTTTCTTGTTGCGCCCCTCCTTGATGCTGTGACACTCCGAGCATTCGGTCTTGAAGACATCCGACCCTGCGGAGGCATCGCCGGCCCGCGCGAGGGGGGAGGCCAGCACCCAACCAAGAACCAGCGTTGCGGTGCACAGCCCCAAAAATAACTTCGTCACTGTTGACTCCTTTGCGAGGTGTTAGAACGCTACGCTTGCCGAAACCGAGAACGCGTTCAGATCGCCGGGCTTGGTCTGCACCGCACCGAACGGAACGCCGAAGATGTTGTTCGTCACGCCGTTGAACTTGGTGAAGCGGAACCAGGTGGCCGAAAGCTTGAGGTTGGCGATCGAGGTGAACGAGTCCTCGCGGCCGAACGGTGTCCAGAACAAGGTGATGAGGTTGGCCGTGGTATCGGGATTGCCGAAGGGACCGAATCGAACCGCATCGCGGGTGCCGTTGCTCTGCGTGTGCGCCACTTGCAGGCCATAAGCCTGCTTGAACGTGTAAGTGGCGCTCAGGATCTCGTCGTGCAGTGCGCCTCGTGGCAAGGCGATGAGGCCGGTAGGGCCGACCGGGGTGGTGCCGTATTTGCGCTTCTCGAGAATATTGACGTACGACAGCTGGACGATGTTGTCCCGATTGCCGATGAACTGATAGGACAGGTCGTAGCCCAGGTCGAACAGACTGTCGCTGGGAGCAGTGCGAGGCAGTTGGCGCTTGGTCGTCAAGCCGACCACGCCGACCGAAAAGAACTGCCGCTTCATGTCTTTCATGTATGCGAAGCGGAAGTAGCCGGTATCGCTGATCTTGCCGGGGTCGCCGGAGATGTCGTAACCGAGACGATCCTGCGTTGAGGTCGGCAGCGTTGTATACGTGCCGACTTCACCATACCAATTGGCGTCGTACAGACCGTAGACGTTGGCGCCGATCACGCGGTTGGCCCCGTTGTTGGGGCCGGACAGACCAAGAAAAGTGCCTGTAGGTCCACTTCCGGTGACTGCTCCGATACTGTTTGCCGCTGGGAGCACGTCGACCGGATCGTCGAAGCCCGGGTTGTTGTTGACGCTGACGCCGAGCGTGAAGTCCTTGCCGCCGAGCTTGAGCTCCTTGGCCACAAAGCGCAGATCGAGATAGCTGAGCCGGGTGTTGTACGTATTGTTGCGTCCGGCGTAGTCCGCCTCGACCTTGGCATAGCCACCAAACTGGTCGGAGATGCGCCCGGCGATGTAAAGGTCGGCTTCGGTCAGGGCGGTGCTGCTGGGGCCACGCGCGGGCGCGCTGTGTGTCTCCGTCAGCTGGCCGGCGAGCGGAATCTTGACGCCATGCCCATCCGTATCGGTATAGCCATTGAGCTTGAAGCGCATGCCGTAGGGCGTGAGAAGGGGGCCATAGGAGCCGGCATGGCAGTCCGCGCAGGCCGAGCCGGTTTGTCGTGCGAAGGCCGGAATCGCTTGGGCCGCGGTGCTGGCCAGCAGCAGGAGCGCCGCCAGTCCACACCACAGGAGCATCTTCTTGGGCCGTCGCATCGTGCGTCGGTTCAGAAAGGACAGCATGAGATCTCCTTGCTTTTTATTAGATGCAACGGGGATGAGGGCGACATGCCTATCGACGGCAGTGCCGATCAACGGCGGCGGTTGGGCAACATCCTGCGAAGCACTTCATCGCGCAGGACGAAGTGGTGCCAGAGCGCCGCGGCAACATGCAGCGAAACCAGTCCAAGCAATACCCAGGCGGCATTCAGATGCCACGCCTGCAAGGTGTCGGCGAGATCCTCGTCGGCGCTCACGAGCGCAGGCAGCGTCAGGCCGAGCAGGTGTACCGGCTTGCCTTCAGCGTTGCTCAAGGCCCAGCCGAGCAAAGGCAGGGTGAGCAGCAACGCATACAAGGCGACATGGGTCAGACCGGCCATCAGGCGAACGAGCTTCGGGAGATGCTCGTCGTGTGGCAGTTTTCCCAGCCGGAGGCGAATGCCGACGCGCGCAAGAAAAAGCATCAGCACGAACAAGCCGAAGTGACGGTGTCCTTCGAGCAACCATTGCCGCACCGCTTTCCCGTCGATCTGGTCGCGGGTCAAGATAAATGTCACGGCGGCAATGAGGCAAAACACGGTGAGCCAATGCAGCACCACCAGCTTTCGGGGTCGTGCAGGCACGCTGATCTCGGTGGGTTGCTGGGACGGGCTGTTCAGCGGGTCTTCCACGCCAGCGACGAATGCCGCGTCACCGGTCCCCTTTGGTGGAGTCTCTTTCTCCAGTCCCATGCTCAAGATGCCCTTGCGCGCCGCCGTCATCATGCCGATCCCCTTATGTAACCGTGACCCGCTTCGCACTTGCGTTGGCGCCGTGCGCAGACGGAAAGGGGCCCAATGCGCATGAGTGCCCACGAAGCCGGGAAAGGTTGCGTGGCCGAGGGAATAAAAAGACGCATCGCCCGGTAGGCCCGGCCGGCGACGTGTCGACAACGACGCAACCTTTCGCGAATGAGGCGGCACTCAAGGCAGAGAGCGGTCCTCCAAGCAATGACAACGTGGCCTAAAACATGGAAATCGAACGCATCCAGTTGCAATCGCATGGCGACAGCCGCGGCATGCTCATTGCCTTGGAGCAGGACCGAAACGTGCCCTTCGAAATCCGGCGCGTGTATTACCTGTTTGCTACAAGCCGCGACGTGCATCGCGGCCAGCACGCGCATCGTCATCTCAATCAGCTGGCGGTAGCGGTGCGTGGGTCGGTCACGTTCCTGCTCGATGACGGCACCGGGCCGGTCGAGGTCGTGCTGGACGATCCGTCGCAAGGCTTGCTGCTCGGTCGCATGGTATGGCGCGAGCTGTACAACTTCAGCGAAGACTGCGTATTGATGGTGCTGGCAGATCAGCTTTACGACCCGGCCGATTACATCGCCAACTACGACGACTTCCTGCGTGAAGCGAGCGCCCCGCTGCAACGGGAGGGCGCGGCAGCATGGCCCGGCCGCTAGTACTGATCGGCGCCGGCGAGTTCGCGCAGATCGCCTGCGAATACTTCGAGCATGACAGCGACTACGACGTGGTCGCCTTCAGCGTGGAACAGGCATACCTGACGCAACCGGTCCTGGCCGGTCGTCCCGTCGTGCCCTACGAAACGCTGGAAACGCATTACCCGCCAGGCGACGTCGAGGTCTTCGTCGCTATTCCAGCGAGCAAACTCAATCGCCTGCGCACGCGCCTCTACCAGGACGCCAAGCAAAGGGGCTATCGCTTCGCGACCTATGTCAGCAGCCGGGCGTTCGTGTGGTGCAATGCGGAGCTGGGCGAAAACAGTTTCATTTTCGAAGGCAATGTGATCCAGCCCTTTGTTCGTATCGGCAACAACTGCGTGCTGTGGAGCGGCAACCATGTGGGGCATCGCACGGTCGTGAACGACAACGTCTTTGTGGCATCGCATGCCGTGATTTCGGGGTACTGCGAGATCGGCGAAAGCAGCTTTATCGGCGTGAACGCGACCTTCAACGATCGCGTGAAAGTGGCCCGAGACAATGTGATCGGCTCGGGCGCGCTGGTGACTCGCGATACGGAGCCGGGCTTGATCTACGTCGGTTCGCCGGCGCGCGCCTTGCCCGGCAAATCCAGTCTCGATGCAGGCATTTGAAAAGCGCATGCCCGGATGGAACAAGAGAGGACTGGTCTTCGAAACCGCGCGGCACAGCGTGGGCGACTGGATGCGCCATTCGGCGCTTACGCCGACGCCGTATCGGCTCGACGATGAGCTGATACGCGTCTATGCGGGTTTTCGCGATGCCGATGGCGTCAGCCGGATCGGCTATGTCGACGTGCGTGCCGACGACCCTGCGACGATCGAGCGGGTCAGCGCCGTACCCGTGCTCGACATCGGTCGGGGCGGTTGCTTTGACGATCATGGAATGATCCTGGGCGATGTCATCGATGCGCCCGGCGGCCTGCACATGTTCTATGTCGGCTTCCAGCGTGTTGCCAAGGCCAAGTTTCTCGCCTTCACCGGCCTTGCCATCTCCAAGGATGGGGGCGAACGCTTCGAGCGCGTACAGGAAACGCCCATCCTGGATCGCGCGCCAGGCCGCAGCACGATCGGCGCCGTACATTCGGTGATTCGCGAGGATGGCCGCTGGCGCATGTGGTACGCGGTGGGAGACGATTGGGAAATCATCGACGGACGCCCCTTTCCGCGCTATCACATTCGCTACGCGGAAACGGACGATCCGAGATACCTGCCACGCGAAGACCGTGTCTGCCTGCTGCCGCGCGGCAGCGAATACCGCATCGGACGACCGCGCGTGTACCGACGCGGCGACAAATACGTCATGTACTTCACGCGCGGCAATACCACAGGCGAGTATTTTCCCGGAGTCGCCCATAGCGACGACGGCGTGCATTGGGAACGCCGCGACGAATCGCTGGGCCTGGCGCTTTCCCCAAGCGGCTGGGACTCCCGGGTCATCTGCTATCCCACCCTGATACGTCAGCGCGACAAGCTGCTGATGTTCTACAACGGGAACGACATGGGTGTGGATGGATTCGGCGTGGCCGAAGCCGATAGCGAAACTTTCGACGGTGAAGCCGATGTTCACCGTTAGACCCTATGTGCCCGCCGACGCTGGAGCCTGGGACGGGCTGGTCGAGCGTTCCCGCAACGGCAACATGCTGCATCGGCGGCCCTATATGGATTACCACGCCGATCGATTCGTCGACTGTTCGCTGGTGATCGAACGCGACGGCGACATCGTGGCTGTCTTTCCTGCCAGCGTCCGGGACAGGCAGGTGACCAGCCACGGCGGTTTGACCTATGCCGGGCTGATTGTCAGCCATGCACTGCGTGCCGAGTCGACGCTTGCGGTGTTTCAGCAGATGGGCGACCACTACCGCGCAAACGATGTGGAGCGCATCGTTTACAAGGCGGTACCACACATCTTTCATGCCTATCCCGCCGAAGAAGACCTGTATGCGTTGCACCGGTCGGGGGCGCGACTCACGCGCCGCGATCTCTCCTCGGTCATCGCGCTGCAGGAGCCGTTCGAGCTCAACCAAGGGCGCAAACGTGCCGTCGCCAAGGCAAGAAAGGCAGGCATCGAGTGCCAGGTCGGCGCTCATCTCGACGATTTCCACGCGCTGCTTTGCGAGGTGCTGCAACGACACGGAGTCTCGCCGACCCACAGCCTGCAGGAACTTTACCTGCTGCAGGCACGCTTTCCCGGGCAGATCGTCTTGCACGAGGCGCGGCGCGAAGGCGTGCTGCTGGCCGGTGTGCTGGTCTACGATTTCGGCGCCGTGGTGCACACCCAGTACCTGGCCGCTTCGCAGGAAGGGCGTCATCTGAATGCGCTGACCTTGTTGCTGGCCGAACTGATCGATCGCCAGTACGCGGATCGGCGTTACCTGAGCCTTGGCATTTCGACCGAGCAGCAAGGGGCCGTGCTCAACGAAGGCCTGGTCGCGCAGAAGGAACATTTCGGCGCTCGCGCCGTGGTGCACGATTTCTACGAGTGGGTGCTCTGATGGACGTACCCTTTCTCAGTCTCAGGGACGTCAATGCCCGTTATGCCGACGAGCTGAAGGCTGCGGCGGCACGGGTGATCGATTCGGGCTGGTACATACTCGGCGACGAGCTGGCAGCGTTCGAGCGCGAGTTCGCCCAATACAGCGGTGCACGCCATGCGATCGGTGTGGGTAACGGACTGGATGCGCTGTCGCTGATCCTTCGCGCTTACAAGGAGCTGGGCGCGCTGGCCGAAGGTGACGAAGTGATCGTGCCCGGCAACACCTTTATCGCCAGCTTTCTGGCGATCACCGAAAACCGGCTGGTACCGGTTCCAGTGGAGCCCGACCCGATCAGCTTCAATCTCGATCCTGCCTGTGTGGAAGCTGCCATCGGTCCGCGTACCCGCGCGATCATGGCCGTGCATCTGTATGGCCAGCTGGCGGATATGCCCGTACTGGCCGCGTTGGCGCAACGACATCGACTACTCCTTATCGAAGACGCTGCCCAAGCGCATGGCGCCACGAGCGATGGCCGCAAGGCCGGCGCGTTCGGCGATGCGGCGGCCTTCAGCTTTTTTCCGACCAAGAACCTGGGTGCGCTGGGCGATGGCGGTGCGGTGGTCACCGATGACAGCGCGCTCGCCAAACGCATCGCGGCGCTGCGCAACTATGGATCGGATGTGAAGTACCTGCATCTCTATCAGGGTGTCAATTCACGGCTCGACGAAATGCAGGCTGCCTTGTTGCGGGTGAAGCTGAATTATCTCGACGACGAGATCGCCTGGCGTCGCCAGGTCGCACGCCGTTATCGGGAGGGCATTCGCCATCCGCATATCCAGGTGCCCGAGTTGGCGCAGGAAGAGCGGCACGTCTGGCACCTCTTTGTCGTTCGAAGCGCGCATCGCGACGCGTTGCAGCTGCATATGCAGGCGCATGGCATTCAATGCCAAGTGCATTATCCGGTACCGCCACACCGGCAGCCGGCCTATCCGGGCCTGCACGGTCTCTCTTTGCCGGTAACGGAGCGCCTGCACGACGAGGTGCTGAGCCTGCCGATCGGCCCGACCTTGAGTGCGGATGCAGTGGAGCGAGTAATCGAAGCTTGTCAGTCCTTCGCGTGCCCGACATGAACATCGTCCGCGCCGGCTTCTACTCCGCTATTGCCACCGCCGCACGGCTGTTGGCGGGGCTGGTGGTGATCAAGCTGGTGGCATGGTTTGCCGGACCCGAGGGCGTGGGCAAACTGGGGCAATTCATGAGCCTGATGTCCTTGCTGGCGATCCTCGCCGGTGGCGGCATCAGTGCTGGCATCGTCAAGTACGTCGCTGAATATCGCAACGACCCGCAACGGTTGTCGCGGCTTCTCGCGGCCGCGCTCTGGTACGCACTGTGCGCGTCCTGCCTGATGGGTGGCGCGGCGCTCTTGTTCAGCCGGCCGCTTGCTGTCTGGTTGCTGGGCGACCCGCAGTACGCGGGGCTGATCCGCGTGCTGGCCGTGGCGCAGCTTGGCATCGCACTGGTCAACTACATCCTGGCAGTCATCAACGGTTTCATGGATGTGCGCCGGCTGGCATTTATCCAGGTGCTCGGCTCGATGTTCAGCGTCGTGATCGTGTTGTGGCTATCGCGATGGCTCCAGCTGTACGGCGCGCTGCTCGCCCTGGTGATAGGACAGGTGTTATGGCTTATTGTCGGCTTGCCGGCGTGGTGGCGAAGCCCTTATTTCCAGCGCAGCATGCTGCGGATGTATTTCGATCGCGAGATGACGCTGCGGCTGGCGGCGTTCTCGATGATGACGCTCACCTCGGCGTTGCTGCCGCCGCTGATCAATATCGCGGTCCGTGATCATCTCGCTGCCCAGTATGGCTGGGAGCAAGTGGGTTACTGGCAGGCGGTCAGCAAAGTGTCCGATGCGTACCTGCTGTTTCTCACCACCGCCATCAATATCTACTACCTGCCCAAGCTGGCGTCGACGCAGGAGCGTGGCGCGCTGGTGGCTGAGCTGCGCAATGCCTATCGCTATCTGTTGCCGGCGGTCGTTGTTCTCGCGGCGGTGGTGTATGTGCTTAGAGATTGGGTGACCGGTTTGCTCTTCAGCGCGGATTTCAGCTCTGCCAACGCGCTTTACGGGCCACAGTTGCTCGGGGACGTCATCAAGATTGCGTCGTTCATTCTGTCCTACGTCATGTTGGCCAAGGCCATGACGCGGCTGTTCGTCGTGTCCGAATGCGTCTTCGGCGCCAGCTATCTGCTGCTGGTCTATCTGTTCACTGCGCATTTCGGACTGATCGGCGCGATGTACGCCTTTGCGGTCAATTACCTGATCTACCTGGTTTTCAACGTGCTGGTCGTACGACGTTATCTGGGGGCGTTATGACGACAACTGCCGACATATCCAAGAGTCCCGCGGCGATGCCGTTGGTGTCCGTGCTGATACCGGCCTACAACCACGAACATTTCGTGCAGCGTTGCCTGGACAGCGTGCTGGAGGACCCTTATCCGGCGAAGGAGATCGTCATCATCGACGACGGGTCTACCGACGGCACCGGCGAGTTGATTGCCGAATGGGTGGCCAGGAACGGTCAGTACATTCCCGTCGAGTACGTGCGTCGGGCGAACAAGGGCATATCGGCGACCTTGAACGAACTGGCGGCGCGGGCGCGTGGCGAGTTCTTCCGCCTGGGCGCAAGCGACGACTATCTGTTGCCCGGTGGACTGGATGCGCAGGTTCGCTATCTGCTGGCGCATCCGCGCAAGGGTGCGGTGATCGGCGACTCGGTGGTTATCGATCAGGATGGGAACAAGCTGCACGACAGCGGCATGTGCGATCTACACGGCGCGGATAAGCGGCTGTATGACTCCGACGATGGCATACGCCGTGCGGTCATCACGCGCTGGGCGATCGGCGGGCCGGTCACGCTGATTCGTAAGAGCGCGCTGGAGACCGTGGCCCGCTGGAGCGAGGGCTTGCGCATTGACGACTGGGACTTGTTTCTGCGCCTGGCCGCTCGCGACGAGCTAGGGTTTATCGATGTCAGCGTCTGTGCGTATCGCCTGCATGGCACCAATCTGAGCAAGACGCGACATACCGCAACCCGCATCGTGAATCTGATCGAATCCCGTCAGGTCGCGTTACGGCGGGTGTGCCTGTTCGACGAACCTTATCAAACCCTGTTGCGGGCACAATCGCATTACATCGGCGCCAAGATCGCGTATCTGCAGCAACGCGTGGGTCCTCTGGTCTTCCATATGACGGCATACCTGGCGCTGTCCGTGTTGTCCAAGCTCAGGTTTCCTTCGACACACGCGCATGCGGAACACGTATGAAGTGGCTGCTGCGCCTACCGTCGACCTATCTGGCATTACCGCTTCTGCTGGCCTGCGGACTCACGCTGCTTGCCTACGATCTGCCTGACGGCTATCTGGAGGGCATGCTGGTGCTGGCGCTTACTGCCATGGGCGTCATGCTTGCCGATGCAGTGATGGGCAATCGCTTGCCCGCTATTGCGCAATTCCGTGCGCGTCGCTACACCGGCACGCGCGACGCTTTTGTTGCGTTGATTTTTGCGGCGGTGATCGTCCTGTTCTGTCTGCTGGATCTGACCCTGTTCCCCGTGCCGCTGCTGGACAACCCATCGTCTTACGCGACGATGGAGAATGGCCGCGAGCATATCCGGCATATCTCCGATATGTGTTGGACGCTTCCAGTTATCGGGCTGCTCTGCACAAGAAAGCGCTGGCTCCGCAACACGTTGATCGTCGTCGGCGTGATGTTTCCGATCCTGGTGATCGACCGCAACCGCATCTTCGCGTCATTGTTTTCGTTCGCACTGGTTATTGTGTTTCGGCGCGACGAGAACAAGCCGTTGCCATGGAAGACGATCGGGCTGCTGGCGTTGGTCGGCGGCAGCGTGTTTTCGATACTGGGTGCGCTGCGATCGGGATCGCTCGATACGGTTACGCTGCCTTTCAGTGCGATGTACCGCGCCGCTCCGCAGGGGATCAAGTGGCTATTGCTCTATAGCAGCGCCGGCCCCTACAACTTTGGCGCAATGGTGGCCAAGCACTACACCAACGCCAGCTTCCTCATCAATCAAGTGGTTCCGTTCAGCGGCTCGATCGCTACCGCGGGGACGGATATTCCGCTGGATGCGTCCAATATCAACGTGGGCACGGAGTTTCTGCCTTTTCTGCTCGCGTTTGGCCCGTTGGGGGCGGTCGTGGCGATCCTGGTGCTGTATGCCCTGTTGCTATGGAGCGTGCGGCGCCTTCGGCCCGCGGCCTCTTTGTTTCCCCTGCTTATTTTTCTGCGTGTTTCCTACGTATGCGTGATGTCGCCATTCGCGCCGCAGGCATTTATCTGGACGAATGTCGCATTCATCGGTCTTTGTCTGGCAATGCAAACAGCGGCCGCATTGCTGCCCAATCGAAAAGCCGACACGCCGATGCCTGCCCCCGCCCATCTTTCAACGAGCCTCTGACATGGAACAAGACGAAATCTATCTGATCGACATGTGGCGGATTTTCGTGCGTGAGTGGCGATGGTTCGTAGCGGTGCTGCTGGTGGTCCTGGCCGCAACGTTTGCCTATGCGCACATGGCCAGGCCCAAGTGGGAGGCGACCGCCTCGATACAGGTAGGGCAGGTCGGTTCGGCGCTGCAAGGCACCGATCCCAAGGTCGAATCGTTTCAGCGCGTGATCCAGCGCCTGCAGACGCTGGACTTCCAGAACGATGTCATGAAAAGCGCCGGGTTTTCGGTCAAGAGTCCGGAAGCTCAGCTTTATCGCAAGAGTTTCAAGCTGGAGCCGGAGCCCTATGCCAACCTGATCAAGGTGAGTGTGCGTGCGCTGTCGCCGGAGCAGGCCAGGCAGTTCGCTACGGCGACACTTACCCAATTGCAGGCGATTCATCAGGGCCTCGAAGCCTTGCCGCTGAAGCTCGCCAAGGAGCGCCTCGATGAGATCCAGACTGAGCTGCAGAGTGCCATCGCCGATCGGGATCGATTGCTGCATGCGGCCGGACAGGGCGGTAAGGACGAGACGACGCCAGCGGTTGCCGCGATTTTGCTGTCGGGCAAGAACGAGGACATTCACACCCTGCAGATCGCCAGAAGCGAACTTATCAATCGCCTGAGCCCGAACTACACCTTTGAGACATCGCTGGCCTGGCCGATTCGTGTGTCGGATTGGCCGGTGTCGCCTAACCTCGTGCTGACCTGGGGTATCGGGGTGTTCTTTGGGCTTTTCATGGGGGCGTTGGCGGCTATCGGCAGGAATGTTGCGCGGCGCTAGATCAGGAGCGCCCCCTCACCCCAACCCTCTCCCCTGGCTTCGCCGGGGAGAGGGTTGGGGTGAGGGGGGCTCTTCAACTACCACCCGATTCAACCAAAGCACCCGATATCGGCACTCACCACGTACACGAACGAAAAAGGCCGGTGACGCAGGGATGAGTATGACCGTACAACACAAGCTCGAAACCGGAGACACTTCGCTCGACGAGTCGCAGTTGCTCGAGACGCAACGCGCCTTTGACAGCGTCGCGGCCGATTACGACGGCCCGCGCGGCAACAACGAGCTGATCCAGCGCATGCGCATCACCTTGTGGGACACGGTGCACAGTGAGCTCTCCCCCGGTGCCCGCTTGCTCGACCTGGGCTGCGGCACGGGTATCGACGCGGTCGAGTTCGCCCGGCGTGGTTTTCGCGTCGTTGCTTCGGACTGGTCGCCGCAGATGGTCGAGCGTGCGCGTGCGCGCGCCGAAGCATCGGCACTCGAGTCGCGTGTCACCGCCGTGCATCTGGGCATCCAGCAACTGAATCAACTCGAGGGCGAGTTCGACGGCATCTATTCGAATTTCGGTCCATTGAACTGCGCGCCGGATCTCGCCGCCGTTGCCAACGAATGCGCGCGCCTGCTCAAGCCTGGTGGCCGGATGGTTTTTTCGGTGATGGGTCGGATCTGCCCCTGGGAGCTGGGGTATTACGCACTGCGCGGTCGCTTCAAGCGAGCGGGCGTGCGTGCCGCGCGCGGCGCGACGGCGGTGGGCATGAATCGTCATACGATCTGGACGTACTACTACCTGCCGCGTGAGTTCTACAAGCCGTTCGCTGAGCACTTCTCGCTGGCAAGCTATCGCGCGCTGAGTCTGTTCCTGCCGCCGCCCTATCTGGTCGATTACTACCGGCGGCGTCGTAACTGGTGCGAGCGGCTGGGACGACTCGACGACCGCTGGGGTGCGCTGCCCGTGTTGCGTGACATGGGCGACCATTTCCTGATCGTGATGCATCGGCGCTGATCGCCATGAACGCTCTGCACGCGCCGACCGACATCAGCCTTTACCGCGCAACTTCGATGACGTCGGCAGGGCCATCGCGGGAGCCGTTGTCGATTCGAGCTGGCCGCATCGACGCATCGGTGGCTGCAGGTGCCTATCGCGTCGAGCTGCGCGATCACCTGATCTTTCCCGGTCTGATCAACGCGCACGAGCATCTGCAGGTCAACTGCGTCCCGCCTTTCCGGAAGGGCGCTCCGTTTCCCAACAGCTACGCCTGGATTGCGGCCTTTCAGAAGCATTTCGAGAATCCTGCCGTTATCGCTGCGCTGCATGTTTCGAAGGCATTGCGGCTCAAGCACGGTGGGCTGAAGAACCTGCTGGCCGGCACCACCTGCGTGGCGCACCACGATCCCTGGCATCCGACGCTCGATGCGGCTGATTTTCCAGTCACGTTGCTGCGCGACTTCGGTTGGAGCTACACCCTGGCCGGTCCCGGCTATGGTCCGCCACTGGAACAGAGCTTCGCCGCAACGCCGGCCGATCAACCGTGGTTCATCCATCTGGCCGAAGGCACGGACGCAACGGCACAGGCTGAATTGTCGCAATTGGATCAGATCGGTTGCCTGGCACCCAACAGCGTGCTGATTCACGGCGTAGGGCTGCGTGAGCAGGACATCGATCGCGTCATTGCGGTAGGCGCCTCGGTGGTGTGGTGTCCGGGCAGCAATCTTGCCTTGCTCGGGCAGTCACTCGATCCACGGCGTCTTCTGGCTGCCGGCCGGCTGGCCCTGGGTAGCGATTCACGACTGAGCGGCGCACGCGATCTGCTTGCCGAAATGCGCGATGTCGCTGCGCGCGGAGAACTGGACGCCGGACAACTGTTAGCGCTGGCGACGACACATGCCGCACGCGTTCTTCGGATGCCGTTGCACGGCAGTCTTACACCGGGTGGTCCGGCCGACATGGTGATCGTCGAAGACCGCGGTGGCGACGAAGTCGAAAGCCTGGTCGGCATCGAGCGCAGCCAGATTCGCGCCGTGGTGCACGCCGGTGTGCCGCGTATCGCCGACCCCGACTTCATCGAGTGGTTTGCTGCCGCAGGCGTGGAGACCGTGCCGGTGATGCTGGACGGCAAGCCGAAGCTGCTGGCCAAGACTCTGGCCGATCCGGCATTGATGGCGCTCGAACCTGGGCTTGAGCTGGTCACGCACAGCAATGAGCGCGATCGCAGCGTTGAAGCGCGGTATCACTGATGTCGCGCCCGCACATGCTCGCACCTGCACAGGCATACGCGCTTTGGGCCGCCAGCTATCCCGCGCATGCCCACAATCCGGTCATGCACGCCGAAGAGCGCGCCATGCTCGAACTGATGCCCGAGTCCTTGTATGGGCAGGCCGTGGTGGATGCAGGCTGTGGCAGCGGCCGCTACATGCTGCATGCGCTGCGCCGTGGCGCGGCATGCGTCACGGGTGTCGACCTGTCGCCGGAGATGCTCGAACGCGCCGATGCGGAACTGAGTGTCGAGCGACACGGCGTACCGGTCGAACTGCTGCAGGGTAGCGTTACGGCATTGCCCGTGGCCGATGCCTGGGCGGACCTGACGGTCTGCGGCCTGGTCGTCGGCCATGTCGAGGATCTCCACGCTTCGCTTGCCGAGCTGCACCGCATAACCCGGCCGGGTGGGCGCCTGTTGTGCAGCGACGTGCATCCGATCGGGCACGCGCTCGGCTGGGTTCGCGACTTCAAGTCGGGCGATGAGCGCTATGCCGTGCAGCACACGCAACATCTCTACAGCCATTGGCATGCCGCCTGCGCCACGCTTGGGTGGCAGATCGAGCGTGTGCTGGAACCGATGCTCGATCCGGCCGATATCCCGGTCGGTGCCCGCTTCGATCGCATGGCGCTCGAAGTGCCCGTTGCGCTGGTATTCCAGCTGCGTCGTCAGCCCTAACCCCCACGCGCACCCCGCCCATGACACATACGCCCCACACACTGCTGATCAATCCGACGATTACCTCGCGTGCCAGCGCGCGGTTCCCGTTGTCGCTGCTGCATCTGGCGGCGACGCTGGATCGTGCAGGTAGCAGTCAGATCATCGATGGCAATGTGGAACGCGATTTCATTGCCGAGTCGCTGCGAACCATCGAGCAAGGCCGCGTCGACGCGGTTGGCATCAGCGTGATGGGTGGCCCGCAAATGGCGCCGTCTATCGCGGTATCCACGGCGATACGCGAGCGCTTTCCTCAATTGCCGATTATCTGGGGCGGTTATTTTCCGACGCTCTATACGGACACGGCACTGGCTGCGCCCTATGTCGACTACGCCATTCGTGGGCAGGGCGAAGAGAGCCTGCCCGAGCTGGTCTCGGCGATCCATCGCGGCGCGGCGCCCGATGCGCTGGCCAGGATCGGCAGCCTGTCGTGGAGAAACGACGGCGCCGTCGTGCATAACCCGAATCGCCGTTTCACGTTGGGTGACACTGGAGTGGTACTCCCCTATGACAAGCTTGGCGATCCGCGTCGCTATCTCGCGCCAACCTTTCTCGGTCGACGCACGGTTGCGCACCAAGCGGCGATCGGTTGTCGTTTTCGCTGTACGTTCTGCGGCGTCAACGCGATGTTCGGCGGCACCACCGTGCTGCCGGCCGCCGCGCGCCTGGAGCGCGACCTGAGTTATCTCAAGTACGAAGTCGGCGCCGACTCGGTTCAGTTCTTCGATCACAACTTCTTCGACCGCGAAGTGGACATGATTCCGCTGCTCGAAGTCATGGCCAAGCTGGAAATGCCATGGTGGTGCTATGCGCGCTCCGATGCCCTGCTGAATCTCAAGGAGAGCACCTGGGAGCTGGTGCGCAAGAGCAAACTGCGCATGGCCTATATCGGGGCCGAATCACCCAGCGGTCAGATGCTCAAGGAAATCCGCAAGGGCACGCGGCCGGACCAGACGCTGGAGGTTGCCGAGCTGTGCCGGCGCAATGGCGTGATTCCCGAGCTGTCGTTCATGGTCGCGCCGCCCGAGAACACCGTGGAAGAAACCGAGCACACCTTCGAGTTCATCCGCGACTTGAAGCGGATCAACCCGGAGTCGGAGATCATCGTCTACATCTACACGCCGTTGCCCGAGAGCAGCAAGCACGAAAAGGATCGTGGCAAGCGGGCATCGATGCCTCTGCTCGATCTCAACGGCGAGCCGGTGATTTTTCCCAAGACTCCGGAAGAGTGGATGGAGAAGCGCTGGGTCGACTACGCCTGCCACGCCGATGCACCCTGGCTGGACGACAAGCTGCGCCAGCACATCCACGACTTTGTGACGGTGCTGCGCTGCCGTTTCCCGACGGTGCAGGATCTGCGCTCGCCGCGTTGGGCCAAGCGGAGCCTGAGCGCGATCGCATCGTGGCGCTATCGCCACCGCCGTTACGACAAGCCGTGGGAACTGAACCTGGCCAATCGGCTGGTGAAGTTGCGCATGCCGCAGGTTTCGGGTCTTTAACGGGGGCTGCTTGCGCGTTGCACAGATCAATTTCCCGCTGGCCCCATCGGACTGCACATCGGAGCAGTTGTTCGAACGATGGCCTTCGCTGGCCGATATCCCCGAAGCGGCGGCCAGCGCCGGCACCCGGGTATCGATGATTCAAGCGGCGACGCGCGAAGAGCGTTTCACGTGGCATGGTGTCGATTACTACTTTATCGACGTCAGCGGAGCGACTGCCGCAGCCAGCCGTGCTGACCGGTTTGCCTCAGTGCTGGGCGATATCAAGCCCGACGTATTGCACGTGCATGGCCTGGGATTTGCCGAGGAGGCATTTGCCATATCGCAGCGCTTGCCGCAGCTGCCGCTCATTTTTCAGGATCACGCCGATCGGCCGCCCCGTTGGTGGTGGCATCGCTCGAAATGGCGACGTTGGTACGCGTCGGCGTCGGGCGTCGTTTTCACTGCGCTTGCGCAGGTACAACCGTTCACGCACGCCGGCTTGTTCGGACCGTTGACACAATTTTTCGCGATACCCGAGTCGAGCAGCCGCTTTGGCCTGAGCAACCGCGCCGATGCGCGCGCCACCACGGGACTTTATGGCGACCCATGCGTGCTATGGGTCGGACACCTCGCTGCGGGTAAAGACCCGCTGACCGTACTCGACGGCATCGCGCAAGCTGCGAGTGGACTGCCGGACCTGCAGCTGTGGTGTGCTTTCGGTAGCGCGCCGTTGCTCGAAGACGTGCACAAGCGCATCGATCACGATCCGCGACTTGCGGGCCGTGTGCATCTGATGGGTAAGGTGCCGCACGCGCAGATCGAGACCCTCATGCAAGCCGCGGACCTCTACGTCTCGGGCAGCCACGCCGAAAGTTGCGGCTATGCCTTGCTCGAGGCGCTGGCTAGCGGAACCACGCCGGTGGTCACGGATATCCCTTCGTTTCGTGCCTTGACCGGTGACAGGCGTATCGGACATCTGTGGCCACCTGGCGATGCGCAGAGGTTGGCTGAGTCGTTGGTGCGTGCTGCATCAGCACCGCTTTCCCCCGAGCAGATCCGTGCTCATTTCGATGCCACGCTCTCGTTCGCCGCCGTTGGCCGCCAATGGGCCGATGCCTATGCGCAGGTGCTCGATGGGCGGTTGAGGAGGACAGGGTGAAGCTTGCGCTGGTTCTTCCCGGCGGTGTGGATCGCACGGGCGAGTACCGTGTGATACCGGTCTTCCTGGCCTTGATCGAGCGCCTGGCGCGTATGCACGAGGTGCATGTCTTCGTGCTGCGACAGGAGGCGGCAGCGGCCGAGTGGGATCTGGTGGGCGCGCGCATTCACAACATCGGCGATGGCTGGCCGCGCGCACGCGCGATCGCGGCGATTCGTGCCGAGCATCGCCGCGCGCCGTTCGATCTGGTTCATGCGATCTTTTCCGGTTCCTGCGGTTTTGTCGCGGTCGCCGCGGCCAAACTGCTGCGTCTGCCAAGCCTGGTACATATCGCCGGCGGTGAGCTCGTGGCGCTGCATGCGATCGGTTACGGCGGGCGACAGAAATGGAAAGGTCGTCTGCGTGAGGCGGTGGTGTTGCGTTGCGCCGATATCGTTACCGCAGCCAGTGCGCCGATCATCGACTCGCTGCAGACGCTGGGCATCGACGCCGAACGCGTGCCGCTCGGCGTCGACTTGCAGGCGTGGCCTCCGCTGGAACCGCGCAGGCGCGATGCAGCGCGCGCGCGATTAATCCACGTAGCGAGTCTCAATCGGGTCAAGGACCAGTCGACCTTGCTACAGGCATTGGCGCTGCTGGCCAAGGCGGGATTGGACTTCGAGATGGATATCGTCGGAGTGGACACCCTGCAGGGCGAGATGGAGCGGCTTGCCCGACAGCTCGATCTGGAGCGGCATGTTCGCTTCCTCGGCTTCAAGACCCAGCGCGAACTGCGCCCGATCATGGCGACGGTCGATCTGCTGGTCATGTCGTCGCTGCACGAAGCCGGCCCTCTGGTATTGCTGGAGGCCGCATTGGCCGGCGTACCCACCGTCGGCACCGCGGTGGGACACATCGCGGAATGGGCGCCTCTTGCGGCATGGGCGGTGCCTGTCGAAGATTTCGCTGCGCTGGCTGGTGCGATCCAGCAGGCGCTCGCCGATGAACCGCTGCGCCTGGAATTGGCGCAAAGGGCACAGCATCGCGCGATGCTGGAAGACGCCGACTATACGGTGCGAGCGTTCGGCGCGTTGTACTCGCGGCTGCTCGACAAGGCGGATTGATCCGTCGGCCCGAAATGTTCCATCGCCGCGCGCACCACATAAAGCGTGTCCATGCGCGGCACGGGTTGGGTGAGCCAGGTCAGCACGCGTCGCCCATGTTTCAGCTTCACCCAGCTCTGCCCTTGCAGCCAGACCTGGGTGCGAATCATGTCGGCACGTTCCTGCACGGCCTCCTGCGAGGGTCGGATACGGTTCGACACGTAGCTCACGACATCGCGTAGCGAGCGCGACCATTCGAGGCCGGCGAACGCATGCAACCACAGTTCCGAACAGGAAACCCGGGTCGCCGTCTGGCGGCGCGCGATCGTTCGCAGCAGCCTGGGGCAGTCGCGTTCGATTCGCGCCAACACATTCGCGGGGACGGCTTGCTGGTAGTAACGCGCAACCAGTCGCAGCGGCGGTAACGCCCACCATGGCGTCTGGGCGGACTGCGTATCCCATAGCGTGTTCCAGTCGCCAGGGAGCATGCGCGTCGCCAGCAGCGAGATATCGTTGAGATGGATCAGGCGCAGGCTGCGTCCACAGATGTTGCCTGCCGCATGCAGCAGCAGATGATTCATCAGCGCGCCGAGCGACGGGTAGGGATTCAAGCCCGGTCGAGCGTCGCGCGGATAGATGCATTCGGTGATATCGACGGTGGCTATCGGCAGACGCTCCTGGATGCGCGTGTGCAGCTCGATATTGATCGGCGTATCGCGATGCTCACCCAATCCCGTCACGTGCTGGCCGTCCGCGGGCTTGAACACGCGGTGCTTCCATTGCACGAACGATTCGACATAGCCCAATTGCAGCAGCAGTGCGGTCGCTGCTTCGACATCGCTTTCCCGAACCAGTAGATCGATATCGGCCATGGGCCGATCGCCTGGCGCATAGAGTCCCAGCGCATGTAACGCGGAACCCTTCAAGGGAACGATAGGAAGCCTGGCGTTCCGAGCACCGATATCGATCTTTCGCAGCATCTCCGCGATGCGCTGGTAGCGATGCTCCACATGGTCGCGCTGGCTGGCGAGAAACTGTCGCCATGTCGGGTTTTGCCATGCCGAGGATCGGCTGAGCAGTGGTGCGATGCCGTGCGCTGCGGCCGCCGCCGCTGCCAAGCGCCATTCGAGATCGCTCCACTTGGGCGTGCTATGGCCCGGGCGCGCCGAAGCCAGTTCCATGGCAAGCGCTTCGGTGGTGCGGCGCAGGCCGGCCTTAACGATTTTGAGCGGTGGCAACATGGCGGATCGTCTGGGTCTGGCTTGCTGCGGAGGAGGTGGTGCGGTCACTGCGATGCGCTTGTTCGCTGGCGATCAATGCATCCCAGCGTGCGTCGAGCGCAACGCTGGCCTGGTGATAATGCTCGGGCAGGTCGGTGGCTTTGCTTTGCTGCAAGGTGACCTGCTCATGCAACAGGTCGCGCACGCTGCGATAGAAATCGGAGTCATAGGCGCCGCGGAACATCATGGCGAGATCGGCACTGTCCTGCCAATGCGTTTTCTCGCCGAGCTGTGCTTTGACCTGCTCGTAGAACTTCGTGCCCGGCAGCGGATACGACACGCTGACGCCAATATCGTCCGGCGCGGCCTGTGCCACCAGGTCGCGGGTCAACAACAGGTCGGCCAACTGTTCGCCCAGATAACCCAGCTGAATAAAGAAACCGACGCGGATGCCGTGTTCACCCAGCCGTTTGCGTGCCTCGATCAGCTCGGCGACCTTGGTGCCCTTGGTCATGCTGTCCAGCACGCGCTGGCTGCCACTTTCCGCGCCGATCCACGCTTCCGTGCAACCGGCGTGCGCAAGCGCCTGGGCCATGCGTTCGCTGGACAGGTCCGCGCGCGTCTGGATGGTGAACGGCACCGAGCCATCAGCAGCGCGCAGGTGCTCGCCGAATTCGGTGACCCAGTCGATATGAAACCCGAAGATATCGTCGGCCATCCAGATGTGATCGGGCTGGAAGGTCTGCTTCAGATACGTCATTTCAGCAGCCACGTCCTGGGCACTGCGTTGCTTGTAGTGATTTCCCCAGATCGGCTTGGCGCACCAGTTGCAACGGAACGGGCAACCGCGCGACGCGGCCATGTTGAGGCTGAAGTAGCCGTGCCGTTCGTGCCACATCGTCCGATAGCGCTCGATGTCGAGCAGATCCCAGGCCGGGCGCCCGACGACGCGAGGGTCGGGTGGCATCACGCCGACGCGCGTGAGTTGCGTCTGCCCGGCAACCAGCGTGGCGATACCGGTGATACCGCCAACCCAGTCTTCGGTCTCGATACCTGGGTTGTGCTGCAGTCGTTCGATCAGTTGAATCAGTGCACCGACACCTTCGCCGATCAGCACGGCGTGGGCACCCGCCGCGAGAAACGCGTCCGGGTGATCGGAGGCATCCGAGCCGGCGACAATCACCCGCGCACCGGCGGCGCGCGCCTCGGCAATCATCTGGCAGGCGGCTTCGCGCATGCGGCCAAGACACATCTTGGTCAGAAAGTTGAAATTGTCTTCGTAGAAAACCACGACGTCTGGCTGCGCCGCCTGCAGCGAGCTTGCATAGTCCTCGACACCGTCGGCCAGCATCGCGTCGAACAGGGAGACAGTGTGCCCAGGCTGTCGCAGCATGGCGGCGATCTGGATCGTGGCCAGCGGGGGATAAGGCTTGCCGCGCTCCCACTGCTTTCGGTCGTACGTCAGAAAGTAGGAGTGGCCGACCTGAATCTTTAGCATCTGGGGGGAGCCTTAGGTCATAACAGGGAATAAGCCGCGGCACGTGGCGATGAGGCTCTAGGACCCCAGGCTCGGCGCTGCATGGACGTGAGTGCCCGATCGAGGCCCGTGGGTTGCCTCGTGGCAATAAAAACTGGAAGTCCCGTAGGGCTGGCGAGAGGCAACCTTTTTCTTGCGAAACGGCACTCAACGTTCAGGCTGGGTGCGTACGCCGACCCGGTGCGATCGAATCGCTGAAACTGCCATCAACGAGGCGCCTTTGACTCCCCGCTACGACGTCAGCGATCTCATGGCCGACCCCTTTTGTGAGCGGTCCGGTCATCGCTTCTCCATGCAAAAACAGATTCTGGGTGGGTGCTTTCAGTTCGAAAGCAACAGCGAGGCGTTGCTGCGCCTGGTCGAAGACGCCTATGCCGGGTTACCGCAGCATCAGTTGCCGGTGACCGCGCCGCCGTTTCATGTCGAACTGCGATTGGTGTCACGTTATGCGCCCATCGAAAGTGTCGAGCCGCCTCCCGTGCAGATGCAGTCGGGCGCGGGCGTGCTCTGCGGCGTGATGGATGCGTTCAATTACGTGATGCTTGTCCCAGATCAGCAACGTGCCTTGATCGTTGCCTCGGAGGACATGCTGAGTCGCGCTTACCACCTGCGTTATGAGCTGATCGAGTTTGTGGTCTTTACCCTCGCCACGCGCGGGTTGGGCCTGGTGCCGTTGCATGGTGCCTGTGTCGGTCGCGATGGGCGCGGGCTGCTGCTGTTGGGATCCAGCGGCTCGGGTAAATCGACGCTGGCTCTTCACAGCCTGCTGCAAGATCTCGATTTTCTTGCCGAAGATGCCGTCTTCGTGCACCCCGACGGCATGCTTGCCACAGGCGTTGCGAATTTCGTGCATGTGCAGGCCGATGCGCTGCGCTTTCTCGACCACGATGAAATCAATCGATGGATCGGCCAGGCACCGGTGATCCGTCGACGCAGCGGTGTCGAGAAATTCGAAGCCGATCTCAGAGACGGCCATGGCCGGCTTGCCATGACGCCGTTGAAACTGGTGGGCGCGGTATGCGTTTCACGGGAGCCGGCCGACGATCCCGATCACCTGCTGAGCACGGTTCCGCTGCCGGAGGCCATCGCATGGCTTGCCAACGATCAGCCCTACGCGGCGGGACAACCCGGTTGGCATGCATTTGCAGAGCGGCTCGCGCAGCTGGGTATCCATCGGCTTCGGCGCGGCCCTCATCCGAGGGCTTCGGTCGAGGCGTTGCGGCAGCTTCTCGATAGCGCAGGGGCAACCTTTCCCGCGGCGCACGGCACACACCCGCATGGCGACCTGGCCACGGGAGACGTGTCGTTCTGAGTCATAAAGCACCCCTGATGCCGCCGCTGTCGATCCAGGCCAGCGGCCTGTGCGTATAACGATGTCGGACCCGCATCGAGCGACGAGCTTGCTGCGTGCGCTTGCGCGTACGCTCAGCACAGCCGACATCGTCGAGACGATCGCCTATGTCGTGTTATCGGTGGCGGTGGCATTCGCGGGCAGTCTTGTTGCGATACTCCTGGTGCCCCTGGTCCAGCCAGGGCATGCCGTGGCATTCGCGGGTGGCTTGCTCGATGCGCATGGCGATATCGACAAGCAGGCGCTGATCTTTGCCGCGGCCACCATAAGCTTTGCGCTATTGCGCTGGCTGGCATCGCGAATGGGTGCACGCCTAGTGGCCCGTTACGGCATCGGGTTGCGGCGTGCGGTACACGCGCGTCTGATCGACGCGCCGTTGGTATCGCTTGCCGACCTCACCTCGGCCGAGATCGCCAACGTGCTTACCCACAATGTCGAGCTCGTCATCCAGGGCTTCAGTGCCCTGCAGCAGCTGCTGGTGACCTGCGTGACCTCGGCCGTCAGCCTGGCCTTTGCGCTCTGGTTGTCGCCGCAACTGGTACTGGCGGCGCCGTTGCTCGTGGTATTCGCCCTGATCGGGTCGCGCATCAGCACGCGCGAGCAGGTGCAGGTGAGCCGCCAGTACGTCGCGGATATGACCCGGTTGTTCTGGCACAGCGAGGATTTTCCGCGACGCCTGCGCCATGTGCGTTCCTTCGAGCGCGAAGAGGCGGAGAAGGCAAGTTACGGCGATATCTCCACTCGGTTGGGTTATGGCTATCGCCGCCAGCTGGAGTTGATCGCTTCTGGACGACTGGTACTCGAACTGCTGGCAGCCGTCGGCATCGCGGCGGTGTTCATGCTTGCCCATCGCTGGCAGGGTTTCGATCAGTCGTCGTTGGTTGCCGTGGGTTTATTGCTCGGACGCTTGTTGCCGTACCTGGTGTCGACGCGGCAGAGTTTTCAGCAGCTGCGCCTGGCCGCGCCGGCGTTTGAGTTGTGGCAACGCTATACCCATCTGGAATCGACCCGTCCGTCCAGCGCGCCCGCGCGAGTACCGCTCGCTGGCACGACATTGCATATCGAGCGGATGCGCTTGAACCCGCCATCGAACGGACTGGATATCGCCGACCTGCGCCTGCACCCCGGTGAACTGACCTCGATCGCCGGCGACTCCGGCATCGGCAAGAGCAGTCTGGTCGATGTACTGGCCGGCATGATGACGCCGGAGATCTTCGTGGCACGCGCGGGCCATCGATCGATCGAATTTGGCGAGTATAGGGAGCTGGTACGCCATGGCGCCTATGTCAGCCAGAGTGTCCGGCCCTGGCAGCATTCGGTGCGCGAATGCCTGCTATGGGCCGCACCGGATGCGACCGAAGCGATGATGCAGCGTGCGTTGATCGATGTTGGCCTCGACAAGCGACTGGCGGACTCCGATCGCGGACTGGACACATCGCTGCACAGCTCGTCGAGCCGGTTGTCCGGCGGCGAGCTGCAACGATTGCTGCTCGCCCAGGTGATCCTGCGGCAACCCTCGCTTGCCCTGCTGGACGAGGCGACCAGCGCGCTCGATGCCACCTCCGAGATCGCCGTGCTTTCGGCGCTCAAGCGCTGCCTGCCGCAGACCATTCTGATCGTCGTGTCGCACCGTTCAAGCGTGGCGACCATCGCGGACCAGTGTCTGACCATCGGCAATGATCTGGTGACAACGGTGGTTGGCAACACCGAGCTGCGGCGCGCGACATCGCTGGCCGGCTGACAAGAAGTCCTGGAATCCCACCTGCTCGTCATCCCGGCCTGCGCCGGGATGACGATTGAAGACTGAGGCAAGTTGATCAAAGGGTCGGCAAAACGCCTCGCCCTCTCTACAATGCGGCCCCTTTCCCTCACCCGGCAGCCGTGACTGTGGATATCGTCGTCAACGAAGAACTCAAGGCCTATATCGACCCGATGACCCCGGACGAATACGAGGCGTTGGAGCGAAGCATCCTGGCCGAGGGTTGTCGCGACGCGTTGGTGCTGTGGGGTGAGACACTGGTCGACGGCCACCATCGCTACAGCGTGTGCCGCAAGCACGACCTGCCTTTCAAGACCATGCAGAACACGCAGTTCCAGTCCATGGACGACGTGCATCTGTGGATGATCGACCAGCATCTTGGTCGGCGTAGCGTGTCACCCTTTCAGCGCGGCGTGCTGGCGCTGCGCAAGCGGGCCATCCTGGCCGAGCGACGGAACCGTGCGCGCGATGCCGATAAGCCGGTGGAAACGCCGGAGCCGGTCGAGGCGACCAGCGAGATAGCGGAAACCGTTACCGACACGCCACGAACCGAACCGGCGATCAGCCGCGAAGCACTCGCGCGCGAAGCACGACTCAGCAACAGCCAAGTCGGGATGATCGAAAAGATCCAGAAACAGGCCACGCCGGAAGTGGTCGAAGCGGTCAAGTCGGGCACGCTGTCGATCAATGCCGCGGCCGCCGTGGCGACCCTGCCGGCCGAAGAGCAGCGGGCCGCTGCTGTCGCTGGCGGCGATGAGCTCAAGCAAGCGGCCAAACGGGTGCGCGAAGCCCGCCGCAAACCGCGTGACGAAACCAAGGCGCCGCAAGATACAACCGACGATAACGAGTTGCTTGAGCTACGCCAGCGTGTGATCGAGCTGATGGCAGAGAACGAAGCCTTGCGCCGCGAGCTGGCGGAACTGCGGGGCTAGAAGCTCAGGCGACCTGTCGCCCCTCGATCGGATAACCCGGATCGGTATAGCCGGGCGTCGAAACATGGCCCGGCGGTACCAGTCCATCGACGAACGCTTCGTCTTCGGGCCCGAGCTCGAGCTGCAGCGCATCGATATAGCTGTCCCAGTGGGCTTCGGTTCGCGGGCCGGCAATGGTGGCACTGACGAAGCGATTCTTGAGCACCCACGCCAATGCGAACGCGACCGATGTCGTGCCACGCCGGGCGACATAGTCCGCCAACAACGTTGCGATCTTCAGCGATTCGGCTCGCCACTCGGTTTGCTGGATGCGTTTGTCGCCGCGACCCGCGCGCGAGTCGCTCGGCGGTGATGCGTCCACGGCGTATTTGCCGGTCAGCACGCCGCGCGCCAGTGGGCTATAGGGCACCACGCCGATGCCGTAGTGGGCCGCTGCCGGCAACTGCTCGACTTCGGCGCTGCGGTCGACCATGTTGTAGAGCGGCTCGCTGGCGACGGGGCGGTCGACACCGAGCTGGTCGGCCAGCCGTACGATCTCGGCAATGCGCCAGCCACGGAAGTTGGATAGGCCGAAATAGCGAAGCTTGCCCTGGCGAATCAAATCACCGATGGCGCGCACGCCTTCTTCCATCGGTGCATCGACGAGCGCGCGGTGGAAATACAGGATATCGATGTAGTCGGTGCCGAGCCGCTTCAGGCTAGCGTCGACCGATTGCATGATCCATTTGCGCGATTGGCCTTGTTCGTTCGGGCCACTCTGCGCGGTTGGAAAACCGAACTTGGTCGCCACCACCCAATGATCGCGACGGTCGGCGATGGCCCGGCCCACGACCGACTCCGAACGGCCGGCGTGATAGACGTCGGCCGTGTCGATGAAGTTGATGCCCTGCGCGAAGGCCTTGTCGATGATGCGCTTGGAGGTGGTTTCGTCGGTCTCGCCGCCGAACATCATGGCCCCCAGGCACAGGGGAGATACTTTGAGGGCGCTGCGGCCAAGGTAGCGGTAATCCATGGGAACTCCGGTCAGGCGTTTGCTTCTTCAAAAACCCGTCGAGCGATTGACACAGCGGAACTGGCCGTAGGCCAGCCCGAATAGAAGGCGAGATGTGTAATCACCTCGATCAACTCGTCTCGACTGATTCCGTTATCCAATGCTTTCCTTAGGTGGAAAGGCAGTTCGTTGGTGCGATAGAGCGCGATCAGGCTTGCCACGGTGATCAGACTGCGATCACGCGGCGACAATCCCGGTCGCTCCCAGACATCGCCAAACAACACATGGTCGGTGTAATCGGCCAGCGCCGGAGCGATATCGCCGAATGCGTTGCGTGCGGTAGTAGGTGTATGCGTCATGTGATCACCGATCGACGCGTTGCTGCAGGTGCTGCGGATAGCGCTCGCCTTGCACCGGGATCAGGGAAACGGCGCTTTCGATCTCGCCCAGATCGCCAGATGTCAGCTCGATACTGGCTGCTCCGAGATTCTCCTCCAGACGATGGAGCTTCGTGGTGCCGGGAATCGGTACGATCCAGGGCTTGCGAGCCAGCAGCCATGCCAGGGCGATTTGCGCCGGGGTCGCCCCACGTTGCGCCGCCATCTGTCCAAGCAAATCGACCAGGGCCTGGTTTGCCTTTCGTGCCTCCGGCGTGAAGCGCGGAACGATATTGCGAAAATCGGTACTGTCGAAGGTCGTGCTTTCGCTGATGGCGCCGGTCAGAAAGCCCTTGCCCAGCGGACTGAACGGAACAAAGCCGATACCGAGTTCTTCCAGTGTTGGCAGGATTTCCGCTTCAGGCTCCCTCCACCACAACGAGTACTCGCTTTGCAGTGCAGCGACCGGTTGCACCGCGTGTGCGCGTCGAATCGATTTCACGCCCGCTTCGGACAGACCGAAGTGCTTGACCTTGCCCTGCTGGATAAGATCCTTCACCGCGCCGGCGACGTCTTCCATCGGGACGTTCGGATCCACGCGGTGCTGGTAGAACAGATCGATACGATCGGTTCTGAGGCGCTTGAGTGCGGCCTCGGCTACCTGCTTGATGCGCTCCGGCCGACTGTCCAGGCCAAGATTGACCTCGCCTTGCTTGAAGCCGAATTTTGTCGCGATCACCACCTGATCGCGAAGCGGAGCCAGCGCTTCGCCGACCAGTTCCTCATTGGCGAACGGCCCATAGGCTTCGGCGGTATCAAAAAAGGTGACGCCACGCTCGGCCGCCGAGCGGATCAGGGCAATGGCGGTCTGCTTTTCCGTGGCCGGCCCATAGCCAAAGCTCAATCCCATGCATCCGAGCCCGATCGCCGACACTTCCAGGCCGCTGTTTCCCAATGAACGTTTTTGCATGGATTTCTCCTGCCCGATGTAATTGATCCGAGCATCCTAGTCCTCCGGGTTGATGCGATTAAGTGGTATAAATCGCATGGACTTATGGCTGGAGACCATAAATGCCGCGTGAGAACTTCAGCGATCTCTTGGCCTTTCTTGCGGTGGCGCGTGAGCGCAGCTTTACCAAGGCCGCGGCCAAGCTCGGTATCTCACAATCGACGCTCAGCCATACGATCCGTGCGCTCGAAGAACGCCTGGGCGTCCGCCTTCTGGCAAGAACCACGCGCAGCGTCACGCCCACCGATGCCGGCGAGCGTTTGCGTGCCGCAGTCGCGCCGCGCTTCGCGGAGATCGATGCCGAACTGTCCGCATTGAGCGAACTGCGGGACAAGCCCGCGGGCACCATCCGCATTACTTCGGGCGAGCACGCGGCAAGTGCGATTCTCTGGCCTGCGCTGGGAAACTTGCTGCCCGACTATCCGGACATTCATATAGAAATCGTTGTCGACTATGGCCTGACGGATATCGTCGCCGAACGCTACGACGCTGGTGTCCGTCTTGGCGAGCAGGTGGCCAAGGACATGATCGCCGTACGCATCGGTCCCGATATGCGCATGGCGGCGGTCGGTGCGCCTGCGTATTTTGCGCGGCGCAAGCGACCGAAAACGCCGCAGGACCTGACGCATCACGACTGCATCAATCTGCGCTTGCCGACGCACGGAGGCATTTATCCCTGGGAGTTCGAAAAAGCCGGTCGCGAAGTGCGGGTGCGTGTCGAGGGCCAACTGGTTTTCAACAATATCGCGCTGAGACGCGATGCGGTTCTGGCAGGCCTTGGCCTGGCCTATCTGCCGGAAGACCAGGTACAGAAATACATCGACGACGGAAAACTCATCCGCGTACTTGCCGACTGGTGCCCGCCGTTTCCCGGCTATCACCTCTACTACCCAAGCCGCCGGCAGCCGTCTCCGGCGTTTACCTTGCTGGTGGATGCGTTGCGTTATCGGGGTTGAGTTGCTTTTGGGCGGGTAGTGGATGCTCCCGCGAGCACCCGACCCCCTCACCCCAACCCTCTCCCCCCGGCAAAGCCAGGGGAGAGGGTTGGGGTGAGGGGGGCTTTAAGCCCTCAACCCATCAGCCAGCCACTTCTTCTAGAAACGTCGCCGACGGCACAAAAAACAACGTACCGGTAACAGCCTTGCTATGGTCGAGCAACCGGTCGTAATTACCAGGCGGGCGGCCGACAAACATGTTGACGAGCATCTGTTCGATGCGTTGTGGAGAACGCGCATAACCGATGAAATAGGTGCCGAACTCGCCCTTGCCGATGTCACCGAACGGCATGTTGTCGCGCACGATATCCAGCTGCTTGCCGTTCTCCACGATCGTGGTCAATGCATTGTGCGCGTAGCTCGGCTTCACGCTGTCCTCCAGCTCGATGTCCGCAAGCTTGGTCCTGCCCACGATCTTTTCCTGCTGCTCTACAGGTAGCGCATTCCAGCTTTGCAGGTCATGCAGGTACTTCTGCACGATCACGTAGCTTCCGCCGGTGAAGCCCGGGTCCTCGTTACCGACGATGGCCGCGTCCAGCGCCGCCTGATCGACCGGGTTCTCCGTTCCGTCGACAAACCCGATCAGGTCGCGGTCATCGAAATAGGTGAAACCATGCACCTCGTCGACGGCGACGACGGAGTCGCGGAGCCGGGACATGATCTGGCTCGCAAGTTCGAAACACAGGTCCATGCGCGTGGCGCGCACATGGAACAGGATGTCGCCCGGCGTGGACACGGCATGGTGCTGCCCCTGAATTTCGCGAAACGGATGCAAATCCCTGGGCCTGGGTTGCCCGAAGAGCCGGTCCCAGGCATCGGATCCGAAACCCATCACGCACGAGAGGCGCCCTTCAAGATCCCGAAAGCCCACGGCGCGCAGTAGTCCGGCCAGATCGCCACAAAGGGCCCGAACGGTTGCGCGATGCTGAGGTTCCGGCTTTAGCGTCAGGACCAGAAAAATAGCCGCACGTGTGAGCTTTGCTACAACCGGCTGCGAAACGACGGACACAGTCACCTCCATTGCGCGTGCGCTTGGATCTTAAAAAATAACGCGGTTCAGTAGTAACGCGGAATCGGGCCGAGCTGCGGCGTCATGCGGTCGCTGAGATCAAATTCGACCTCATCGACATAACACCAGCCCCAACCCTCCGGCGGATCGTAGCCTTCGATGATGGGATGTTGGGTGCGATGGAAATGCCTGGTCGCATGCCGGTTCGGGGAGTCGTCGCAACAGCCCACATGTCCGCAGGTGCGGCAGATACGCAAATGAACCCATGTATCCCCGGACTTCAGGCATTCCTCGCACCCGCGTGCGCTGGGCGTGACATCCTGGATCGACGCTAGATGGCTGCAATGGCTGGACATCGGAGAATCCCGTTAGTGGCGAAGAGGGCTGGTGATCATCTTAGGCCGACCAGTTTTTTTGCTGTACGCCTCGTTAGAGGCCATGGTTGCGACACAGTATCAGTACTGGATGAGACAGGCGGAGTTTGGGCCAGCCACGTGCCGGTGAGCCGAATAAGTTAAATATTCGGCTCACTCTATGAGCCGAATAGCCATTAGAATCGGCTCACGACCAGGAGTCCCGACCGTGAGTAGCCCCCGCTGGATCTGGCAACAGCCGGATTGGCCCCAATTCCACTGGCAGGCGGAAACGCTGGCACCTTTGTTGCGCGATTGTCAGCAAGCTCAAGGCCGGCTGTCGGGCATGGCTGGGGGCGTAGCAGATGATGCGCAGATGCAGGACGAGCTGGATACATTACTGCAGAACATCATTACCTCCTCGGCTATCGAGGGCGAACAACTCAATGCCGCCTCGGTGCGCTCCTCACTTGCACGTCGACTTGGCGTGACCACCCCAAATGACGGCGAGGCAACTGCACGCAGCGAAGGCTTGGCCGAGCTCATGCTCGACGTCACCCAACATCATCAAGCTCCGCTTGATCTGCCGCGACTGTTGCACTGGCATCAGTGGCTGTTCCCGCAGCAGCAGACGTTGTTGCCGCAACGCATCCGCGTTGGAAGTTTGCGCGGCGAGGAGCCGATGCAAGTGGTGTCAGGGCGCATCGACCGACCGGTGATCCATTTCGTGGCGCCACCGCGTGATGGGTTGGAACAGCAGGTGGATGCGTTCCTGGCATGGTTTGCTCGTAGCCGAAGCGACACGGCATTGGATCCTATGTTGCGTGCAGGCGTCGCGCATTTCTGGTTCGTCACGCTGCATCCGTTCGACGACGGCAATGGCCGCTTGACACGGGCTATCACCGATCTCGCGCTCGCACAGGGAGAGCATCAGGCGATCCGTTTCTACGCCATGTCGGCAAGCATCCTGGCCGATCGTGCCGGTTACTACCGAGTGCTGGAAACCAGTCAGAAAGCGGGGCTGAATATCACCCATTGGCTGCAATGGTTTTTGCATACGTTGCTTGACAGTTTTCAACAGGCCTTGCAGCGTATCGATCGTGTGCTGGCCAATGCTCGCTTCTGGCAACAACATCGCCATCAGGCGCTATCGGCCGATCAGGTAAAGGTACTGAATCGTTTGCTCGATGGCGGCGAACGTGGGTTCGCGCAAGGTATCAACGCTTCGAAATACCAGGCTGTGACCAAGGTATCCAAGGCCACGGCGACTCGTCACCTGGCAGACTTGCTTAAGAAAGGTTGCGTGGAACGCTTGCCCGGCGGGGGGCGTAGCACGCGATATCAAATTAAATCGCCGGGCGCGATGCCATTTTTGTAGCGACTTCAGGGAATCTGGAAAACCTTCCTAGTCGTCATCCCGGCCTGCGCCGGGATGACGACTAGGAAAGAATGAGGCTCTTTTTGATCCCATCAGCCGCGTTAAGGCGCGTGTGCACCCGACCGCTGCACAATCTTCTGACAATCGGCGAAATAGCTCGCATAGCTGTCCTTGACTCGCGCCGGCCCCATCGTAAAGCCGTAACGCACTACGCCGCTCTTGTCCTTGATCCACGCACCCATGGAGTAGGTGGCGAGAAAGCTTGTCAATTGTTCCATCGACAACGGACGGCTGAGCACGATGGCATCGTCGACCGCGCGGGCACGCCCGCCTTGCTGCGGCATGACTTCCTGCTCGTTGATCTCGAAATACGCCCGGCTTTCGCGTGCCACCAGTTGCCGCGCCCGTTCACGGCCTACTGTGTAGTACGCGGTGAGCGTCACGCCCTCGGGCGCACAGACCAGGGTGACCTTGTTGTCACCGCCGCGCACGATCTGCGAGAACGTCAGTGTGGCCGGCACGGTTGCGGGCTGGTAGCTGGCAATGAGCGGCTGGCGGCCGTTATTGGACAGGCCCCAGCCGAGCAGTTGATCTGCGTCGAACCACACCATGTCGGTCCTGGGCGGGGTCGGTGCGCGATAGAACGCCCAGGGGTTGGCATCCATCGATTTCAGGTACGCGGCGGCTTCGTCTGCCGCCTGGCTTCTGCCGGCCTCGTTCTTTCTGATCGCCGGTACATGCGACTGGTGCACGCCGATCCGATCCATGCCGGACGCCGACCAGCGGTACAAGCCGCCCAGATACGCATAGGCGCACGCATCCGTGCAAAGCGCAGCCTTAGGCGGCTCGCCCGGGCGCCGCAACGTGCCGACATGGGTAACCATGCCGCTGGATCGAAACAGCCGCCCAAGCGCAAAGCCCGCACCCATGTCTTCGCCCGACGCATCGAGATAGACGTCGGACCCGGTCGGAATCTTCCCGGCCTTGACCCAGGCATCGAAACGCTGGGGTGCATCCGCGTCGATCACGCCGTAGAGATAGACCTGGGTGGCCTTGGCCACGGCAAGCGTCAAGCGGTCGTTCTTTACCGCCATCGACAGCTGGTTCGCGGGCATGTCCCCAGGCGGCAGGGCAGGCTCACGTACCTTGCTGGTGCGAGCGTGAGCAAGCAGCGGGCCCAGACAGGCCGCGAGCACCATGGCGGCTAGCAGCCGTCGTAGCCAGGTGATTGCGCGAACAGGGCGTTGATACACATTGACGGATGGCACGGCCATTCCCGTGATTAAAACCGGCCGAGTGTCGCGGGTGGCGGATGTCCGCCCAATGAACGTCGGCGACCCGCGCAATTTGATGGTTTGAGAGATAACCGGCCCGGCTTGGCTTATCCTTGGCATCCTGCGCTCCACTTTAGTCCCCAGCCTTCCCAGTGAAAGTCGAACCCCACCCGTTGTTGCCAGGATCGGCCAGGATCGTCGTATGAACTTGCCGGGCGAGGACGTCGCTGCGAAAGACGCGCCTGCCGCGCCGGCGAGCACCGATTATCGCGTGATTTCCCTGATCGTGGCCTGCTCCATCTTCATGGAGCAACTGGATGCTACCGTGCTGGCCACGGCATTGCCCACGATGGCGTATGACTTCGGTGTCACCGCGCCGGCGATGAGCGTGGTCATCACTTGCTATCTGCTGATGCTGGCCATCTTTATTCCGGCGAGCGGGGCGATGGCCGATCGCTTTGGCGCGCGCCGCGTCTTCAGCACGGCCATCGGCGTGTTTGTCGCCGGCTCGATCCTCTGCGCTTGGACCACCAGCCTGCCCATGATGGTCGCGGCGCGCGTGGTGCAGGGTGCCGGCGGGGCGATGATGGCGCCGATCGGGCGGTTGATCCTGTTGCGTACGGTGGAGCGCCGCAATCTTGTTTCGGCGATGTCCTGGACACTGGTTCCTGCGTTTCTGGGGCCGCTGATCGGCCCGCCGTTGGGCGGATTTATCGTCACCTATCTCGACTGGCGCTGGATCTTCTACATCAACGTGCCGATCGGTGTGCTCGGCTTCGTGCTGGTGCGCAAGCTGATACCGGATATCAGCAGCGAAACGACCGCTTCGCGTTTCGACCTGCTGGGCTTCGTGCTATGCGGTGTCGGCCTTGGTTGCCTGCTGTTCGGTTTTGAATCCATCGGCCAGAACGCGGCACTGCCGGAGGCGCTCACGTTGCTGGCCATTGGTCTTTGCGCATGCATCGCTTATGTGTGGCATGCGAAGCGCCGGCCCAATCCGCTGCTCGATCTGTCTCTGCTCAAGATCGATTCGTTTCGGCTATCGGTCATTGGCGGTTCGTTGATGCGCGTAACGCAAGGCGCGCAACCGTTTCTGCTGCCGCTGATGTTTCAGATCGGCTTCGGATGGTCCGCCGTGCGCAGCGGTCAATTGATTCTGGCCACGACGCTCGGCGCCATCGTCACTCGCAGTTTTACGCCGCGACTGCTGCGACGCGTCGGTTTTCGCAATGGCATGATCTTCAATGGCGTGCTCTCCAGCCTGGGCTACGCGGTGTGCGCTTTCTTCCGCCCCGACTGGCCGTCCGCCATCATGTTCGCCTTGCTGTTCTGTTGCGGCGCGTTCATGTCGTTCCAGTTCGCCGCCTATAACACCATTGCGTACGAGGCTGTGCCTACGTCGCGCGTCAGTGCCGCCAATAGCTTTTACACCACGTTGCAGCAGTTGATGCTGTCGGTTGGCGTATGCACCGGTTCGCTGTTGTTGAAGTCCACCATGGTCGTCGGTGGCCACACCCAGCCGCAGCTGATGGATTTCTCCATTGCGTTCCTGGTGGTGACCTTGATATCGCTCAGCTCGACGCGTTGGCATCTCGCGTTCGCGCATGATGCGGGGCATGAGTTGAGTGGGCATCGGGCCAAGTGATGCTGCGGTGCGGATCAAGTCGTCTGTAGAGGCGACTTCAGAGAGGTCCGAATAACCTCCTACTCGTCATCCCGGCGTAGGCCGGGACCCAGTGGCTTCGGTTTCCGGTTCTCGCAGCAGAGCGACCATTCTTGATGACTTTTGCGATAACCGACTTCAAAGTCACTGGGTCCCGGCCTGCGCCGGGATGACGGATAGGGAAGGTTGAGGTTCTTTCCAGTTACGGCAGCTCTATCGTCGCCACAAGTCCACCGCCATCGCGACTGGACAGCTGCAAGCTGCCACCGATCGACGTCATCAGTTGTGATGCGATCGCAAGACCAAGGCCGGTGCCGCCCGTATCGCGATTACGGGATGCCTCCAGCCGATAGAACGGCTGCAGCACTTGCTCCAGCTCGTCATCAGGAATGCCGGGCCCACGGTCCGATACGGTGATCAGCAACTTCTCGTCCGTGCCCCGCTGCATGCCGACCTCGGCGCTTCCGCCGTATTTGATCGCATTGTCGATCAGGTTGCCGAGCACGCGCCGCAACGCTTGCGCCCGTACCGTGGCGGTGCCGCCGACGTTGTCGGTCAGGGTCACGGGTTGGCCGACGTCCTGGTAGTCGAAGACCATGCTTTCCAGGAAGGCGGCCGCGTCGATGCGTACGGGAGCTTCCGACCCGCCGTGTGCGCTGCGTGCGTAAGCGACACCTTCGCGGACCATATGCTCCATCTGGCGCAGGTCATCAAGAATCTTTTCCTGCTCGCTGCTCTCGTCCAGGGCCTCGGCGCGCAGGCGCATGCGCGTGATGGGGGTCTGCAGGTCGTGCGAGATGGATGCAAGGATATGCAACCGCTCTTTCAGGTGACGACGGATCCGGTCCTGCATGGCATTGAAGGCGACCGCCGCGTGGGCCACTTCAGTGGGACCGTCCTGGCTCATGCGCGGGCCATCGGCGGTCGGCGTCATCGCTTCCACCGCCTGGGCCATGCGGGTGAGCGGGCGAGTGGCCAATCGCACCGCGAACCAGGTGCATAGCAACAGCAACGCTATCTGCAGGACAAAGACGAACGGTAACCAGCTCGCTACAGGCACCATGCGCGGCGTGATCTCGAGCGTCAGCGGCGAGCCATCATGCAGGGTGAAATGCACTTGGTAGCGTTCCGGCTTGAGCGATACGGTTTGGGCATGCACCTGATAGCCGGGGCCGACTTCCTTGGCGATCAACTGCACGACGGTGCGTGCGCGGCTGGACAGCGTTGGATTGCCCGGCTGGCCGTTGCCGAGGATGTAGTGATAGTTGTCCCGCTCGATGCGGTGAAGCCACGCAGGGCGTTCGGCGGCAGGCAGGCGGTCGAGTATTGCGATCGAGGTGCCGACGTCGTGTTCTAGTGTGTTGAACATGACCGCGGTCGAACTCTGATAGCGCTCCATGAACAACAAACCGAACGACAATCCGTGCGCCAGCATCAGGCCCGCGAAAATGATCAGATACAGGCGCGACGCCATGCTGGCGGGCAGCCAGCGCCGTGTCACCGGTTGTGCTTCCTGGTTCATGGGTTCTCCCCATGCACGACGATCGGCATGCTGAACACATAGCCTTCGCTGCGCACGGTCTTGATATAGGACTGGTCCCTGCTGTCATCGAGCAGGCGCTGGCGCAGGCGGCTCACCAATAGGTCGATGGAGCGGTCGAAGAGCTCCGCATCCCGCCCCTGAGTAAGGTTGAGCAGCTGGTCGCGGGACAATACGCGCTGCGGGTGATCGAGGAACACGCGCAACAGCCGAAATTCGGCCCCGCTGAGGGACACGATCGTCCCGTTTTCGTCGAGCAGATGTCGTGCGGTGGTATCCAGCCGCCAGCGCCCGAACGAAATCGTATCGCTGGTTTCGGTGATGCGCAGGTTCGGCGGAAGCATGCGCGTGCGGCGTATGACGGCCTTGATCCGCGCCAGCAGTTCGCGCGGCGAAAAGGGCTTGACCAGATAATCGTCCGCGCCCATTTCCAGGCCGATGATGCGGTCGGTTTCGTCGTCGCGCGCGGTGAGCAGCAGGATGGGCAGCGCACGATGCTTGCCGCTGCGCAGGTTGCGGCACAGCACCAGGCCGTCGTCGCCGGGCATCATGATGTCCAGCACGATCAGGTCGAATGCGGATGCTTCCAGCTGCGCCCACATATCGCGGCCATCGACGGCCGCAGTGGCGCGCAGACCATTCTTGCGCAGGTAATCCACCACACCCGTACGGATGCCGTGATCGTCATCGACAACCAGAATATGGTCGATGTGCTCCATGGCGTGTCTCCAGTGGCTGATAGGGATGCGTATGGAACGGGTCAGTGCTTGGCGAGAAGCTGGCGGACGCGTTGCTCGGTAGTGTCGTAGTTTCCCTCGCCGTAGTGGCGATAGACAATGCGCCCGTCGCGATCGATCAGATAGAGCGCCGGCCAGAAACGATTGCCGAAGGCCTTCCAGATGCGGTAGTCGTTGTCGATGACGATCGGCCAATGGATGTCGAATTCGCGCATGGCCGCTTTTACGCCATCGGGATCGCGCTCCTCTTCGTACTCGGGCGTATGGACGCCGACGATAACCAGCCCGTCCTTGCCGAACGTGTCATAGAGCGCTCTGGTGTGCGGCAGCGTGTGCACGCAATTGATGCATTCACGGCTCCAGAACTCGACCAGCACCACCTTGCCGCGGAGCTCACCCGACGATAACGGCGGCGAGTTGAGCCAGGCTTCGGCGCCTGCAAGTTCGGGCGCGATGGCAACAGTCTGGGAATCCCCGGCGCCGGCGGTCGCCCAGCGGCCGGGCCAGGCGGCGACAAGCGCCATGCCTATGGCGATCAAGGTGATGGTGGGACGTAGAAAGGTCATGGCGTGGATCTCTGCAAAAGGCAAGGGGCGCGCTGCGCCCGGATGTGCCTATTGAACGAGCCCGGCTTGTCCCGAACGTGTCCGCGATACCGGCGATTTGTATCTCTATGTACAGAGGAGGCTGGGCCCGGTCGAGGGGCCGGCACGGCCGATTTGTACCGAAATGTATCGGGCGGTCGCCGCGACACATTTCGATGCGCTTGGGCGCCTGGCGGGACACATCGACGATACGTGCGGATCGTCTCCTATGCACACCGGCTGGCCATCAGCCCATCCCTTCTACGCACAGGAAACCGAACCATGAGCAAGATCGATACCGTTCTCTATACCGGCCGCACCTATACCACCGGCGGCCGCGAAGGCGAGTCGCGCAGCTCCGACAACCGCCTCGACATCAAGCTGTCCACCCCCGGCTCCGCCGGCACGGGCACCAACCCGGAACAACTGCTGGCAGCCGGCTGGTCGGCCTGCTTTATCGGTGCCATGGGCCATGCCGCACGCACGCTCAATGTCCGCTTGCCCGCCGATGTGGCGGTGGCGACCGAAGTGGATCTGGGCACCGGCGAAGGCGGTTATTTCATCCAGGCCCGTCTCAACGTGAGCCTGCCGGGCATCGAGCGCAGCGTCGCGCAGAGCCTGATCGAAGCGGCTCATCAGACCTGCCCTTACTCCAAGGCGACGCGCGGAAACATCGATGTCGCGATCACCCTGATCTGACCTCCGATCACAGCCACTCAACTTCTCAAGGAACTTATCCATGAAAGCCACACATTCCGCTCTTGCTGCCGCCTTCGCGCTGGGCCTGGCCACACTCGCTTCGGGCGTGCATGCCGACCAGGCCAAGAAGCCGATGGAAAAGTGCTACGGCGTCGCGCTAGCCGGCAAGAACGACTGCGCCGCCGGCGCGGGCACCAGTTGCGCCGGTACATCGAAGGCCGACTACCAGGGCAACGCCTGGGTGCTGGTCGAGAAAGGCACCTGCACGCAGATCAAGACGCCTAAGGGCTACGGCTCGCTTGAGGCCAAGTCGTGATTTCCACGGTCGAACAGGCGACCTCTTCGTCGCCATGGCGCCATGCCGGTTCGGCACTGGCGATATGGCGGTCGCGGATCTTGTCGGACGACTTGCTGCTGGCGGTCGCGCGCTGGGGCGTCGCTTCGGTGTTCTTCCTCTCGGGGCGCACCAAGGTCGAAGGCATCCTGACGATCAAGCCATCGACCTACGACCTGTTCGCTTCCGAATACGCGTTGCCGCTGATCCCGTCCGAGTGGGCGGCTCGCCTGGCGACAGGTGCAGAGCATCTGTTTCCTCTGCTGCTGGTGCTCGGTCTTTTTACCCGGACATCGGCGCTCGCACTGCTTGGCATGACTACGGTCATCGAGATCTTCGTCTATCCCGATGCGTGGCCGACGCACCTGAGCTGGGCCGGTTTGTTGCTGCCGCTGGTGGCGCGCGGAGGAGGCAATTGGTCGCTCGACCGCGTCTTGCGCTCCTGGCGCGGCCATCGCTGAACGCTGTCTTCCATTCACAACCACTGCAGGTAAAACACCATGCGTAAATTATTGAGCCTCGCCATCGCCATGATGGCACTGACCGGAACGGCAGTCGCCGCGGATGCACCGACCGGCGTCAAGAACATCGTGATCGTGCCTGGCGCCTTCGTCGACGGCTCCGGTTGGCGTGTCGTCCACGACATCCTGGTGCACAAGGGCTACACGGTAAGCGTCGTGCAGCCGCGTATCGAAACCCTGGCCAACGATATCGAGCAGACCCGCGAACAGATCCGCAAGCAGGATGGCCCGGTGGTCCTGGTCGGCCACAGCTACGGCGGTGCGGTCATCACCCAGGCCGGTAACCGCGACAAGGTCAAGGCCCTGGTCTATGTCGCTGCGGTGCAGCCGGACGTGGGCGAGAGCCTGGCGCAGCTGGTCGCGTCGATGCCGGCGCCCAGCAACGATGTCGTTGCAACACGCGATGGCCATCTGTTCTTCGACGAGAGCAAGTTCGGCGCCGACTTCGCCGGCGACCTGACGCCAAATCGCACCAACTTCATGGCCGTTTCGCAGGTGCCGGCAACCGCCGCCGCCTTCGGCGCCACGATGCAGGTGGCCGCCTGGCACACCAAGCCGACCTGGGCGGTCGTGACCACCGATGACCGCGCACTCAGCCCCGATCTGCAGCGCTGGATGTACAAGCGCGCGGGCTCGAAAGTCACCGAGATCAAGGCCAGCCATGTCGTCTATATCTCGCAGCCCGAAGCGGTCGCCCAGGTGATCGAAGACGCCGCGCAGAGCGTGAAGTAAGTCGGCACCACCACAACCAACCATCCACTACTCAAGGTCCATCCGGGCCACATTCCACGGAGAACATCACCATGATCGCTACCAAGACCCGCACCGGCTTTGCCGCCGCAGCCGCACTCTTTGCCTTCGCGGCATCGATCAGTTCCATCGCCAGCGCCGCCGATCAAAAGACCGCGCCGAAAGAAGAACTGGGCCGCTGCTACGGCGTCAACACCTGCAAGGGCACCAGCCTCTGCGCCACGGCCAAGAACGATTGCAAGGGTCTGAACACCTGCAAGGGGCAGGGCGTGATCGTCAAGACCAAGACCGACTGTCTGGCCGCCGGCGGCACGCTGACCGAGCCGAAGTAATCACACGGCGGGCTCGCACTCCGGGCCCGCCTCTGTTGACCTGTTGGGAGCCACCATGTTCACACCACCGCCAACGTTCTCCGGTTACGGCCTGGGCTTGCGCAAAGAACACTACCGCGACTTTCTCGACACCGACGTGCCAGTCGACTTTGTCGAAGTGATTTCTGAAAACTTCATGGTGGATGGCGGCCAGCCCCGGCACATTCTGCGGCAGGTGCGCGAACTTCATCCGGTAGCGCTGCACGGCGTATCCATGTCGATCGGCTCTGCCGACGGTCTCGATCGGACCTATCTGAATCGTTTGCGCCAGCTGGCGAACGAGATCGATCCGCTGTTCGTTTCCGACCATCTGAGCTGGTCGCGTATCGATCGCTTCAACTCGCACGATCTTTTGCCTCTGCCGTATACGGAGGAAGCGTTGGAAATAGTCTGCCGCAACATCAACCTGGCGCAAGACGTTCTGGGCAGGTCGATGCTGTTCGAGAACCCGTCGAGCTACATCGCATTCGATGGCGCGTCGATGAGCGAGTGGGAGTTTCTAGGCGAAATGTCTCGTCGCACGGGCTGCGGACTGCTGCTGGACATCAACAATATTTTTGTCAGCGCGAGCAATCATGGCCTGGATGCGCATGACTATCTGCGCGGCATACCTGCAGACCGCGTACGCCAGGTGCATCTGGCCGGCCACACGCAAGGCCCTGGTATCTTGATCGATACGCACGACCAGCCGGTGTGCGCAGACGTGTGGGATCTGTATGCCATGGCGTCATCCATGCTTGGCCCGGTGGCGACGATGATCGAGCGCGACGATGCGATTCCGCCATTGGCTGAATTGCTCGACGAGCTCGGTACGGCGCGCGAGATCGGCCGTCGCCAGCGTGGCCTGCGGGAGGCCGCATGAACCTGATCGACATGCAGCGGGATCTGCGCGCATGGCTGGTCAATTCTGCCGCCGATACACAAGAGCGCCTGGGCAAGAGCGCCGCAACGGGTCTGACTGTTTACCAGAACAACTATCGCGCGCAGCTTGTCGGCTGTCTTGAAGCAAGCTTTCCGCAACTGCATGCATGGTTAGGTGACGAGCTCTTCCTGAAGGCGGCCATTGCCCACATCGACAGCCACCCACCCCATGCCTGGACACTGGACGCCTATGGCATCGACTTTGGGGATACCTTGAAGTCGGTGTTTCCGCGCAATCCCGATGTGCATGAGTTGGCATGGATCGAATGGGCGCTTTCCGAATCGTTCGTTGCCGCCGATGCGCCACATCTATCCGGCGAGGCGTGGCATGAGGTCGATTGGGATACCGCCCGCTTGTCGCTTAGTCCCAGCTTGCGTCAGTGCGCCATGTCGACGAACGCGAACGACATCTGGTCGGCGCTGGAGGATGGCATTGCGGCACCGGACAGCGAGATGCTCGACGCGCCTGGCGGCTTGATCGTGTGGCGCAACGGGTTCACGTGTCGAATCAAGTCGATCGATAGCGCAGAGCATGCCGCCTTGCTGTTGCTGCGCGATGATGCGCGCTTCAGTGCGCTATGTGATGCGATGGTCGAGCAGTTGGGTGAAGAGGCGGGAATCGCCAAAGCTGGCACCTTTCTGGCCGACTGGATTGCTGGTGGAATTGTCGTGGGTGTCGGGAGTGAGTAGAGCGCAAGAGCCCCCCTCACCCCAACCCTCTCCCCCGGCAAAGCCAGGGGAGAGGGGGGCGACTGAGGTAAGCCTGATTACTTCGTTCTTGTGCAACTTGGCTCCCTCTCTCCTGGCTTTGCCGGGGGAGAGGGTTGGGGTGAGGGGGGCTTTGTGCTCTACCATCAGATACCCATCGATAGTTACAGCCGAGCACCACCCATGCACTCCCCCATACGCGCAGCCCTGATCGGCTACGGCTACGCCGGCAAGACCTTTCATGCGCCGCTGATCCGTAGCGTACCCGGCCTGGAACTCGCCACTGTGGTATCGCGCGATGCGGCCAAGGTGCATGCGGACTTGCCGCAGATGGCTGTCGTAGCTGACGTGAACGCTGTTATCGCGGACCCGAGCATATCCCTGGTGGTGATTGCCTCGCCCAACGATACGCATGCTCCCTTGGCGCGCACCGCCTTGGAAGCGGGCAAGCATGTTGTCGTGGACAAGCCTTTCGCGCTCGATCTAGCGCAGGCGCGCGAACTGGCGGCGGTGGCGGAGTGGCAAGGCAGGCTGTTGTCGGTATTTCAGAACCGCCGCTGGGATAGCGATTTTCTGGGTGTGCAGCAGGCAATGGCAAGCGGTGTGCTGGGTGAGGTGAAGCACTTCGAGTCGCATATCGACCGCTTCCGTCCGCAAGTGCGCGTGCGCTGGCGCGAGCAGCCCGGCGCGGGCAGCGGCCTTTGGTACGATCTGGGGCCTCATCTGATCGATCAGGCACTGCTGCTGTTCGGCCTGCCCGATCGGGTACTGGCAAGTCTGGCCATACAACGTGATGGTGGCGAAGTAACCGACTGGGCGCATGTCGTGCTGATGTACGGTACGCGCCGCGTCATTGTGCATGCCAGCATGCTGGTGGCCGGCGGTAGCGCGCGTTTCACGCTACACGGCACGCAAGCCAGCCTGGTCAAGACACACGCCGACTGGCAGGAAGCCCAGCTGCTCGCCGGTGTGCACCCAGGCAGCGCAGGCTGGGGCGAAGACCCCGATCCTCTCTTGATCTACGACGGCGAAGGCAAGGTGACAACGTTGCCTGCGCCCTTGGGCGATCAACGTCAGTACTACATCGCCTTGCGCGATGCGGTGCTTGGCACAGGCGCCAATCCCGTTACTGCCGCACAGGCGATTACCGTGATGGCGGTGCTCGAAGCCGCCATGGAGTCGTCCGCCAGCGGTCAAGCTGTCGCGCTGTCGTTGTCCGAGCAGGAGCGTCGAGCATGGTTCGCCTAGGGGTGCGCGGTCGCCACGTCACAGCGTTCGGGGGCGGCCTGGCTAAATGTCACCACCGCGGTGCGGACAATCACATGCACGCGATAGGCGCCGGTAATGTATGACGCCGGTACGGTGCAGGTTTGCGCCAGCATGCGCGAGATCAGCAAAAGGTTCGCCGGACTCTCGTCGACTCGCATATCCGTCACGCCCGAAACGTAGTAGCTGAGAAACGCATGCGAGTGGAAGCGATCTTCGGCAGAAAGATACGGGGAGATCAGCTGATAGATGATGGGGAACTGACTGGCGACATGCGCGGTAACCGGTGAGTATCCCGCCGACCCATCCAGCATGAAAGTATCGATAATGCCATCACCCTTCAGGCCGGCAAGGTCGTCCGCCAGATGGGCGGCGATACGCGTTTCATAGTTCTTTTGCTCACGCAATGCGTTGCCATATGCGCTGGCTATGACGCACATGCCAAGGGCAAGAATGCCTCCGACGGCCAACGCCCACTTGTCCGAAACACGCCATTGCCGCAATGCGGCCTGCGCCAGTATCAGACCGGCCGCCAACAGTGCACCGAAGCCGATCAGCACGCGCGGCACAAAGAGTGGTTTCTCCAGGATCAACATGGGTCCAAGCGCGCATGCAAGTGCGGCGAGGGGTGTAAGCAGGCCGGCCGCAAAGAGGGCCACTCTTATCCGGGCCGTCGCAACATCGACGCGGAGCGCATAGCGAACACTGACGATTGCCGGAAGCGCCAGCATGGAAAGAAGAATCGGCGAGAAATAGAGCTGCCATTGCTCACTGAAGCTCGCAGCAACGTAGGTATAAAAATCGACGAAGTTCGAGGCAACCAGGGGCAGCTGTTGCAAGCTGTGAATCTTCTCGCTGTGCATCCTTACCCAGCCATTGATATGAACCCCAATGATGAGCTGATACAAGAGCATCGCCAGGCCTGCCTGAAGTGCCCGTGATGCAAACTGTCGGATAAGCTGCCGCGGAGTTTTTCCTTCAAGCTGTCCGAGCAACACATCAAGGATGACAAAAACCAGATACGCATTGGTGGCGGCCTGATAGAAGTCCAGGCTGACGAAAATCGATGCGATACCCAGCCACCATCGTTGGCGCGACTGTCCAAGCATGACGATGGGGAGCAGCGCAAAGAATATCGCCAGGCTCATGCTCAAGGCATCGAACTTGTAGGACAGGTTCTCCAGAAAGAAAGGCTGCGCCCCGAGCGGGAAAGCGGCCAGCGCCGCGATCCAGGGCGAGGCGAAGACGTAGCGTCGTGCGATGAGGACACCAGTCCACGCGAGAATGAGGACCGCCCCCATTTGCGTCAACGGCGAGATATCGACCATGGCAGGGTCGTAGGCCTGCAGCATCCTCATCAACAACGTAGTGAGAGGTCGCCCGGTAGCATCCCACGAGCCATGGCCGACGAGTGCTCGCTTCAGGTCGTCGTTGTAGTACTGATCTGCGCGCAAGATCGGAAAAATAACGAACGAATAGAGCCCAAGCAACGTGAGCAGGACGCGGCTGTCGGTGCTCGACGGAGTAAAGCTTGTGTTACCTGGATTCATGGCAGCCGTCGCGGTTGGGCAAATGGCTTTGCCGGCAAAGAAAACGACGTCCCGTCGATGTGATGTTCTATCCGAACGTTGGCTACTATCCTCGCTGTCTCTTTCTTTTCTCTTAGGCGGTCCGAAAGGTTGCCGCAAGAAGTCCTATGGCGAAACGATAGGAGTCGCCCCCACGCTGCTCCTTGCGTAGTGAGGCATGCGATCGTTCAGGCATTCCCAGGCGAGTTTCTCTTCCACCCAGATTTCCTTGGCGGGCGCAAAGTCACCGGCTGCATCGAGCGTGGCCGCGGTGACGTCGATCGTGTTTGCTTTTGAGGGACGTCGGTAGGTCAATGGCGTTCCGCACGTATCGCAGAAGCTACGCACCACATCGGGCGATGACGAAAACTCCTTGGGCTGCCCCGAGACAAAGACGAAATCCTCCTTCCGGAAAACGGCCCATGCGACAGAGGGTGCTCCGGTCGCAAGGCGGCAGCTTTTGCAGTGGCAGAGCGTCGCCGCGATCGGCGCACTCGTAGCACGATAACGGATGGCGCCGCACAGGCAGCCGCCTTCGATGAGGTCGCTCATGATGTCTCCGTTGACGGGTTCTCTGAAAAGGTTATAGGTTCATGATGGTGACCAGTAGGAGAGGTTGCCGTTAGTCGCGACAAGCCATGACGCAACCGCCGGTCGCTGCTGAAACCGCTCCTGCGAGCACCTGGCAAGTTTCTCGAATCGTAACCGTCCCGCCCAGCCAGAGAATCCCATGTTCGTCAGGCAACTCCACTATCTCGTCGCGCTAGCCGAACACAAGCATTTCGCGCACGCCGCCGAAAGCTGCTGGGTGTCCCAGCCGGCATTGTCGGCCGGTATCCGTCAGCTCGAACGCGAGCTGGGGATCATGATCATTCTCCGCGATCGTCGTTTTCAGGGTTTCACGCCGGAGGGCGAGCGGGTGCTGGTGTGGGCACGGCAGACGCTGGCCTCACTGGAGGGCCTTCGCCAGGAAGCCGCGCTTGCGCAATTAGTCGCCGGCGGTCATCTGGCTATTGGTACCGTGCCCTCGGCGTTGCGCGCCGTGTCCATGCTGGCCAGTGAATATCGCCGTGCGATCCCGAAGCTTACGCTGGAAGTGTTTTCCTTGAGCACGCGCGATATTTTTCATCGTTTGAAGAACAAGGAAATTCATCTCGGCATTGCCTATGCGGATGGCTCCGATGCGGCCATAGAAGGCATCGTGCTGTATTCGGAGCGGTTCGTCCTGTTGTCCAGCGACCAGGCCGGCCTGCCCAACAAGTCTTCTTACAGCTGGGCGGAGGCTGCCCGTCTTCCGCTGTGCCTGTTCAATCACGAGATGCAGAACCGCAAGATCGTCGACGCGGCACTCCTGCAAGCAGGCGTTGCGCCCAACGTCGTGGTCGAGACCAATACCTTGAGCGTGCTTTACGAAGAGGTGCGTACAGGCGAGGTTTGCAGCATCGCGCCAGTCAGTGCTCTGCCGGATTACTTCCTGGCGAGCGGCATCAATATCCGTCCGCTCGAACCGCAGCAACTATCTGCCATGAGTTTGTTGCGGCTGCGCCAGGAGACACCGCCCGCCGTCGTCGGCGCTGCGTGGGATATGACCCCGCAGCTGGACTTGCAAGGACGATTGGATGGTGTGCTTGAAAGGCCTGCCCCCTGGCTCGCCTCTTGAGTAGAACTGCTGCACCGCGCCATGGCTAGATAAGTAACGCTTATCACGGCATACCGACAAACGATTGGCCGTCGTCGAAGACGCGCATCCAGACTGCTGGGGCAACGTGGCTACCACGTCATTAACCCACCACTGGAGTGTTTCATGGCCAAGGTTCTTTGCGTCCTGTATCCCGATCCGGTTACCGGCTATCCGCCGGCTTATGCGCGCGATGATGTTCCTGTCATCAAGGGCTATCCCAATGGCCAGACGGTGCCTTCGCCCGCCGGCGAACTCGGCTTCAAGCCCGGCGAACTGATCGGCTGCGTGTCGGGCGAACTGGGCCTCAGAAAGTATCTGGAAGCCAACGGCCACGAACTGATCGTGACCAGCGACAAGGAGGGTGCCGATTCGGTGCTGGACAAGCACCTGCCGACCGCTGATGTCGTCATATCGCAGCCGTTCTGGCCGGCCTACCTGACCGCCGAGCGTATCGCCAAGGCCAAGAACCTCAAGCTCGCCATTACCGCCGGCATCGGTTCGGACCACGTGGACCTGAAGGCGGCCTCCGAACATGGTCTCACCGTCGCCGAAGTCACGTTCTCCAACAGCATCAGCGTTGCCGAGCATGTGGTGATGATGGTGCTGTCCCTGGTCCGCAACTACCTGCCATCTCACCAGATCGCCAACAACGGCGGCTGGAATATTGCCGATTGCGTCAGCCGCAGCTACGACGTCGAAGGCATGCATTTCGGCACGATCGCTGCCGGGCGTATTGGTCTGGCCGTATTGCGCCGCATGAAACCCTTCGACGTACACCTGCATTACTACGATCCGCACCGCCTTTCGCCGGAGATCGAGAAGGAGCTGAATGCGACCTTCCACGAGACACCCGAGTCGTTGGTCAAGGTTTGCGACGTGATCAACCTTCAGACGCCACTGTATCCGTCCACGCAGGGCATGTTCGACGACAAGATGTTCGCCCTGGTCAAGCGTGGCGCGTATCTCATCAATACCGCGCGAGGTGCTTTGTGCGATCGCGATGCGGTGGTGCGCGCGCTGGAGTCCGGCCAGTTGGCCGGCTATGCCGGTGATGTCTGGTTTCCGCAGCCGGCACCGATCGACCACCCGTGGCGCCGCATGCCCAATCAGGGCATGACACCGCACGTATCGGGCACCTCGCTCTCCGCTCAGGCGCGTTACGCAGCAGGCACGCTGGAAATCCTGCAGAACTTCTTCGAGAAGAAGCCGATTCGCCCGGAGTACCTGATCGTCGACGGCGGTAATCTCGCCGGCACCGGCGCCGCCTCCTACAAACTCACCTGAGCGGCTGTCGCACGCATGACGGAAATCAACAAGAACCCCGGGGCGATGGTCCCCGGGGCAGCAAGCGTGTCCGTGCCCAAATTCAACTTCGCGATACGTGGCCTCATCGGCGGTACGGCAGCAATTGTCGTGCTGGGCCTTGCGGGCCAAGGTTTGCATCAGACCGTGCTGATCGCCCCGTTTGGCGCATCCTGCGTGCTGCTGTTCGCCGCACCCGAGAGCCCGTTTGCGCAACCACGCAATCTTGTGTTCGGCCATCTGCTTACCGCGTCCGTGGGCTTGGCCATGCTGTGGCTTGCCGGCAGCAGTATCTGGAGTGTGGGTCTGGCCGTTGGTCTGGTGGTCGCCCTGATGGAGTTGACGCGAACCGTGCATCCGCCGGCCGGGGCGAATCCCATCGTCATCATGCTGGGCGGCAAGGCAAGCCTGCTGTTCCTGTTTACCCCCGTATTGTGCGGCGTGGGCCTGTTGCTGGCGCTTGCCCTGGTCGTCAATAACGTTGGCGGCAAACGGTGGCCCTTGCGCTGGTCGTAGCGTTTCCCGATCGCAAGATTTTCCCTCGGTATCGTCGGGAACAATGAAACGAACCTCCCAACAATCAGTGGGATATCGGCCTCGATATGGGTATTGTTAGCCGCCAAGGAGCTGCGTGCGACTATCGAGACATGAAACGAATCATTGCCCTGTTCGCCCTTATCGCGCTGTGTGCCGGTTGTTTTCTGCAGGCAAAGGACGCCACCCCTGTGTACGGCTACACGGTGGTGCACACCTATCCGCATGACACTGGCGCCTATACCGAGGGTCTGTTCTTTCAGAACGGCTACTTCTACGAGGCTACCGGCGAGATACATCACTCATCCATCCGCAAGGTGGATCCGCAGACCGGCGAAGTGATCCAGCGCGCCAATCTCGATACGTCCGACTATGGCGAAGGCATCGTTGCCTGGAAGAACAAGCTGATACAGCTCACCTGGCAGTCGCACCACGGCTTTATCTACGATCTGGACAGTTTCAAGCCGGTCGGGCAGTTCGACTATCCGGGCGAAGGCTGGGCGCTCACCCAGAATGGCCATCGCATTTTCATGAGCGACGGCACGCCGACCATTCGCATTCTCGATCCGGAGACGCTGCAGCAAACCGGAAAGATCGATGTCACCGCCAACGGCCAACCGCTCGGCAATCTCAACGAAGTGGAATGGGTGAAAGGCCAGCTGTATGCGAATGTGTGGCTGACCCATCGCATTGCGCGCATCGATCCGGTCACCGGCAAGGTTGTCGGCTGGATCGATCTGACCGGCCTCGGGCCAAAGCCGGAAGAAACCATCGATCCGAGTAATGACGTGCTCAACGGCATCGCCTATGACGTTGCGCACGATCGTTTGTTCGTCACCGGCAAACGCTGGCCGCTTATCTATGAGATCAAGCTGACGGCACCGAAGCCAGATTGATAGTACATCTCCTGTCGCGGGGCGCAGGGCAGTTGAAACGTGACGGACTAAACCTTCTGAGAACGACAAGCATCATTCATGGCGTCGTCTTCAGATAGTGGGTGTCCCCAGTGCGCAGAGGGAATGTCTGGATCGGGGCTTTGCTTTCAAGCGGCCTGCTTGTCACATCGATTGCCTTTGGCCGGCCGCCTGGGCCGAACGATCTCCCGGCATCGGTCTATCTGCATCCTCAGCAGATGGTTACCGTCTCGCCCGGGCGGCGGCTCAATCTCTATTGCATCGGCGAAGGCTCGCCAACCGTCTTGTTTGACTCGGGCCTGGGCGACGGGACGCTGAGCTGGCGTTCGGTGCAGGGCGTCGTGGCAAAAATGACGCGAGCTTGTTCCTACGATCGCGCCAACTATTTCTATAGCGACACTGTAGAGCGTAACGCCACCGCACAAGCATCCGTCGACGATCTGCTCGCCCTGGTGGACAGTGCGCATCTGGGCAACCGCATCATCCTGGTCGGTCATTCGCGTGGCGGATTGAATGCACGGCTCTTTGTGTACGAGCACCTAAACAGATTGGCCGGACTTGTCCTGGTCGACCCGACCATCACTCAACGTCTCGTGCCAGCCTCGACACCTGATTATGTGCGGCAGTATGAAAGTTATCTGGCGAGAGGTCAGCAGTTGCGCGGGTGCTATGAAGCGGCGGCGAACCGTGAACTCCGTGAAGACAGCCCCGATCCGATGCATTGCCTGGACGAACTTGACCCCCAAAGCACCGGCGAAGAAAAAGCGCTAGCCGAAGCCGTCCGGCATATGGAAACCCGCCCCATATTTCAGGCCACCCTGTTCTCGGAAAGGCAGCATCTTTTTTACCCCATCGATGATCGGGGCGACTCGACCGATGGCGCACTGATTGCACAGCACCGTCATTCAATGGGCGACCTGCCTTTTGTCGTGATCGCCGCCGATTGGTTCAAGTCGGCATCCTTCAAGGGCCAGCCCAGTAGAGAGCAGGCAAGCTTCTTGCGATGGAACATGGCTCAGATGCGCGAGCTGACGAGCGAATCCAACCGTGGACAACTCGTTATCGCTGCCAGCCGGCATTACGTACAACAAGAACGTCCGGACCTGGTTGTCGATGCCATTCAGCAGGTGCTGAACCAGGCCCGTGGCGTGGAAAGGGGCGCCGTGGAATCTCCTTGACCGCTGCGCAGCTAAACCGACTTCACCTCACCGCCATCCATGCGAAGCATGGTGCCGGTCATCCAGCGCGCCGCAGGCGACACCAGAAAAGCCATGAGTTCTGCGATCTCTTCCGGCCCGCCGTAGCGGGCAATGCCTGCCTCGCGAGGAAAGCGATCCATCGCCTCGGCCATCGTCACGTCATGCAGCGATGCCCAATGTTCGAGATAGGAACGGCGGCGGCCGGTCATGACCGGACCGGGCAGCACGCTGTTGACCTGCACGCCGTCGGAGATGCCTCGATCCGAAAAGGCTTTCGCCAACGCGGCGATGGCTGCATTGATGGTGCCGACAGCGGCGTAGGGGGCTTTCGGAAATATCGCCGAATTGCCGGAGGTGAACACCACCGAACCACCCGCCTTCTTGAGTGCTTCCCAGGCTTCGATGGTCAGGCGTCGTGCGCCGTGCAGCTTGAGTGCCATGCCACCGTCCCATTGCTCGTCAGTCATCTCGAATAGATCGATCTGCGGCACGGCGCCGGCGATATTGAGCAGGGCGTCGATGCGGCCGAATGCGGACAAAGTCGTCTCGACAACGACGCGTGCAGCCGCCTTCTCTGCAAGGTCGATATCGATAACCAGGGGTTCCGCGCCGTGCGCGATAACGGCTTTCGCCGTCTCCAGCAGGTGTTCGCGATTTCTCGCAACCAGCACTACTTGGCGGAAATCCTTGGCCAGGCGAATGGCCGTGGCTTGACCGATGCCCTGGCTGGCTCCGGTGACTATGGCAGTTGAGTTGGACATGGCAGTGCTCCGGATTTCCAATCAATCAGCAAAGAAGGTGCGAATGGCATCCGCGATCTCGCTCGCATGCGTCTCCAGAGCGAAATGCCCGGTATCGACGAAGCGAATCTGCGCATCCGGGATGTCGCGCTTGAACGCTTCGGCACCCGGCGGCAGGAAGAACGGATCGTTCTTGCCCCACACCGCCAGGAAACGCGGGTGGTGCTTGCGAAAATAAGCCTGGAAGGTCGGATAGAGCGCCAGGTTGCTCTGGTAATCGAGGAACAGATCCAGCTGGATATCGTCCATGCCTTCGCGAGCGAGGTAGTAGTTATCCAGCGCGATGCCGTCGGGCGATACCAGGGATTCTTCGGCGACGCCATGGATGTACTGCCAGCGTGTGGTCCCCGGTGCCAGAAACGCACGCAGTGCCTCGCGGTTTGCGTCTGACGGGTTCTCCCAGTAGGCGCGCATGGGGCTCCAGCCGTCACTCAAGCCATCTTCATAGGCGTTACCATTCTGAGAAATGATGCCGGTGATGCGCTCCGGATGCTTGACGGCGATACGGAAGCCGGTCGGTGCGCCGTAATCGAAAACATAGATGGCGAAGTGATCAAAGCCGATGACTTCGGTAAAGCGGTCGATCACGTTGGCGATGTTGTCGAAGCTGTAGGTGAATTTATCGCGCGACGGCATGTCCGATCGGCCAAAGCCCGGCAAATCCGGCGCGACGATATGAAAGTTCTCGCTCAGCAAGGGAATGAGATCGCGGAACATATGGCTGGAAGTCGGGAATCCATGAAGCAACAACAGTTTCGGCTTTCCGGGTGTGCCGGCTTCGCGATAGAAAATATTGAAATCATCGACAAGAACCTGGCGATAGCGGATCGTGGACATGGCGCTTTTCCTATAGGTGCAGTTGAAATGGAATGGCTGGCGTTACGTGACTTTTTTTTGAGGCGACAGGTCATGACGCAGCCTCGGATTGAGTACGGACTTCACGCTGCGCTGTGTTGTATGGCGTCGACGATGACGTCCACGACCAGCGAAGGCGCCGTCACGCTCGGCAAGTGGTCGACCGGATAGGCACGGATGTGTGCGTTCATGCGTTCAGCCATGAAACGCTGGGTTTGTTCGGGAACCATGTGATCGCGTTGCGCCACCAGGTACCAGCTGGGTACGCGCTTCCACAGCGGCGCGCCGACGGGAACCGTGATGCTGGCCGGCGAAATGGGCCGCTGGGATGCGGCCAGCAGCTTGAGCTCCTGGGCCGTCGCGTGTTGCGCGAATGCCGTTTCGAAAGCTTCCACCGGCAACCGGATCCAACCGTCGCCATCCGGCGCCAGAACCGGCGCCTTGTCGTCGTGTTCGTAGCGATAGAACACATCCGCCACCGTCTCGCCTTCGTCCGGTGCCAGGCCCGCGACGTAGACGAGTGCTTTCACCTTGTCGCTCTGCGTCGACGCGATAACGGCGCCCGCATAGGCATGACCGACCAGGATCGCCGGTCCATCGACTCGTTCAAGAGCGCCATCGAGCGCCGCCACGTCGTCGGGCAACGAAGACAGCGGTAAGGCTAAAGTAACTGTCTTGATGCCTCTGGACTGGAGCAGGTCGGTCACCTTGGTCCAGCTCGATTCGTCTGCCCAGGCGCCGTGGGCGAAAACTACGGTTACTGCTTTTGCGTTCATTTCTGCCAGTTCCTATGCGGTAGTGCCTCAACGGAGGGGCGGGCTGGCGGCTTGAAATTTACGTAACCGCCTAAATATTGTTTGAGAGGTTACTCAGGCAGACGTAACTTGTCAACATGCTTTTAGACGGTTACTCTTAACCGCAGGAGACGCCCTATGACCCCATCCACGCCCGCCCTTTTCCTCGCCGACTCGCTCGGACTGGACTTCCTCAATTCCGTCTTCACGCCGGTGGAGACACAGGTCGATACGCTCGAAGACGGTGAGGGACTGTTGAGCTGGCTTCAGCAAGCGCAGCTGGTGCCCGAAGAGGTGCTTCGTTCGGCACGTGAGCGGGCCATTCCTGGAGAAGTCGACCGACTTGCAGGGCAAGCGAGGGCGCTTCGTGAGTGGTTTCGTGCTTTTGTGCGTGAGCACAAGGGGCGCCCGCTGGCGGGGGCGGACCTGATGGAACTTGCGCCGATCAACGAGCTGTTGACTCGCGATGAGCGCTACACGGAGATCGTCGCGGGGGAGTCGTCGATATTCACGCTGACCCCGATGCGGCGTTGGACGTCACCCGATGCCTTGCTGCTGCCGATCGCCGAGGCCATGGCGCGATTGGTTTGCGAAGAGGATTTCTCGCATGTGAAAGCATGCGAGGGACCTGCATGCACCTTGCTTTTCGCCGATCACACGAGAGGGCATGCGCGCCGCTGGTGCAGCATGGCGATCTGCGGCAATCGTGCGAAACAGGCGGCGCACCGGCTTCGTCAGAAGCTCCCTGCCGCGTAATGCACAGCTAGAGCAGCCTCGCCTGGGAGAGCTTGACCATACAGTCTCGAACCGGGCGCCAGGGGGCCAGGAGAACCCCTCCTATTCGTCATCCCGGCCTGCGCCGGGATGACGATGGAAACGGGGATCTTTTTCGAAGCTAGACGCTACGCCCCGACACATTGCGCATGCAGCGCGCCATATGACTGGAGTGGGCAAAGCCACATTCCATGGCGATCTCGGTCATGCTCTTTTCGCCCTGCAGCAAAAGCGCACGTGCACGCTCCACGCGCTGCTCTAGCACGAAGCGATGTACCGGTGTCCCCGCCGCCTGCTTGAACAGCGACTTGAAGTGCGACAGGCTGAAACCGGCAACGTCCGCAAGCTCGGCGAGCGCGAGATTCCGATCGAGGTTCACCTCGATGTATTCGATCACCCGGCGCAACCGCCATGGCGGCAGACCGCGCCCGGACTTGGGCTGCGGCTCATCGCGGCGTGTCTGCAGTGCGACCATGCGCGCCGCCAGTGCGGTGGCGAGGCTGTCCATGAACAGCCGTCCGGTTGGGCAGCCCTCTTGGTCCTCGGCCTGCATGATCCAGCCGATGCGTTCGATCTGTGCATCGCGCATCTGGATGCGTGGTGCGAGCTCGGCGACGTGCGGCTTTAGGTTCATCGCATCGGCGGTTTCCTGCACGAACGCCGGTGACAGGCGAACCAGAAATGCGCCGGCGGGTCGATCGAACATCCAGCGATGCGCCGTTCCTGCCGGCACGATGGAGCAGTGCCCCTGGATCTGAAGGCCGTGCCGTTCCTGTCCGTCCATGCGGCAAGTCACCTGAACGGGTTGGCCCAGGTGATAGTCGAACGTGTGGAAGCGGTCATCGACCGGCGGCTCGATATATCCCGAAGGAACCGGCACCGTCACAAGATCGACCAGCGGCGCGCGCTTCTGGCCGCCATCGGGCGCAACCGCAGGCGGGGAGGGCGGTGTGGTATCGGGGTGGCGCGGGGAACCGTCGCTCATGGCCGGATTCTTCTATGTCCTCCGGCGTGGCGCAAGGAAAAAACCGCCCGTGTCCGCTATCGGCCTTTTATGCGCGCGAAGCGTTGGCCCGGCAACCCATATTGCCGTGACACGAGTTGCCCGGAGAACCGGTATGAGACGAAGAGAGTTTCTGGCATTGACCGGCGTCACCTTGGCCGGTGTGGTCATGGGCGGCTATGGGTCGTGTGTGAATGCGAGTCCGGGCGCAAATGCATCGCAACCGATGAACGCGGCAGCTTACCGCGCGTTGCGGCGCTATGCGAAAACGCCGTTTGGCGATATCGCCTATGTGGAGCGTGGCAACGGTGCCGCTGCGCTGTTTGTGCACGGATACCTTCTCAACGGGTTCCAGTGGCGTGGCGCGCTGGAACGACTGTCGGCGCATCGTCGTTGTATTGCGTTGGACCTGATGGGGCTGGGTTATACCGAGGTGGCCCAGGGGCAGAGCGTGACGCCGGATGCGCAGGTGGCGATGATGGTGAGCTTCCTGGATGCGCTGTCCATAGACAAGGTCGACATCGTTGCCAGCGATAGCGGCGGCCAGGCTGCGCAACTGTTACTTGTGCGGCATCCCGCCCGGGTCCGCAGCATACTGCTCGCCAATTGCGACACCGAACCCGATAGCCCACCGGCTGCACTGAAAAAGACGCTGGAATGGGCGCACGCAGGGACCCTGCCGGAGCGGCTTATAGCGCCCTGGATCGCAGACAAGGATCGGGCACGCCGGGAGTACCGGGATCTCTATACCTATCCAACGAATCCCACCGACGAGGCGAACGAATACTACTTTCCGCCGTTGATCAGCACGCCGCGGCGCAGGGAGCTGGTACAGGCCTATACCATCGGGCTGGAGCACAACCCGCTGATCGGCATCGGACCATTGCTCAAGCGTAGTTCCGTGCCTGCGCGCATCGTATGGGGCACGGGCGACACCATCTTCTCGCCGGTCGGTCCGGACTATCTGGACCGCAGCTTCGGTCATTCGCTGGGCGTTCGCCGGGTCGAGCAAGCCAAGCTGTTTTTCCCGGAGGAACTGCCGGACGTGGTTGCTGAAGAGGCTCGGCGACTATGGAATGTGCCTGGATGAGCGGTGCTGCATTGCATTTGTTACGTCAGGCATGAATGGCGATACTCGCGATCGGCACGGGGCCAGCATGCGAGGCGAAAAGATTCCATGAATCCATCCGAACGTATCGACCAGTTGATCGCGAGTATCGAGGATTGGCGCGGCAAGACATTCGCCGCCGTCCGCAAGAGCATCCTTGCGGCCGACCCGGAGATCGTCGAGGAATGGAAATGGATGGGCAGCCCGGTGTGGTATCGCGATGGCATCATCGCGGTGGCCAATGCCCACAAAGGCAAGGTGAAGCTGACCTTCTCCTATGGGGCAAGCCTTCCCGATCCCGACAAACTGTTCAACGCGGGTCTCGACGGCAACGCGCGACGAGCGATCGATTACTTCGAAGGCGACAAGGTCGATAGTGCCGCTCTGAAAAAGCTCATTCGGGCCGCCATTGCCTACAACCAGAGCAAGTCGAAGAAGAAAGCGCCAGCGGCTGTGCGAGCGAAAGCGACGAAAAGCAAGAAGGCGTGAAGCCGTAGCGGCAGCCCAGGCTATCGACGCGCGTACCGCGTGGTGGTCCAATCGACAACATGTCCCTACGTCCACATCGCACATTCACAGGAGGCTTTCATGGATCGCCTTGATGCCATGAAGGTCTTTATCGCGGCGCTCGATGAGGGCAGCCTCGCGGGCGCCAGCCGCCGAACCGGGCGTTCGGCGGCGGCGGTAAGCAGGGCGGTGGCGTTTCTCGAGGCACATGTCGGCGTGCCGCTGCTCCACCGCACCACCCGATCGATCAAGCTGAGCGAGGCGGGCGAGCGCTACGCCCTGGCCTGTAGAAAGGTACTCCTGGATCTGGAAGAAGCAGACAGGAATGTCGCCGGCGAAAAATCCGTGCCCAGAGGCACCTTGACGATTACCTCCACTGTGTTCAGCGGCGTGGAGATACTGCGCCCCATCGTCGACGCGTTCATGGACGAATACCCGACGGTCAATGTGCGGATGCATATGCTGGAGCGGCCGGTCAATCTGATCGATGAAGGCATGGACCTCGCGTTGCGCATTACGCACCTGGCCGACTCGACGCTGGTGGCGCATCGGGTAGGTGATGTGCGGCGAGTGGTCGTGGCATCGCCGCGTTATCTGGCGACGCATCCGCGGATTGCGGAGATTTCCGACCTGGCCAAGCATCAGATCATCGCCATGTCGCATATGGGGCAGGAGTCATGGAGCTTTCCTCCCTTGGCGGGTTCGTCGGTTCCGCGCTCCGTCTCGCTGGTGCCGCGTCTGGTGATCAACAACGTGCGCGCCGCGGTGGAGTCGACGCTCGAAGGGTATGGCGTGTCGCGGCTGCTCTCCTATCACGTCGCACAGGAGGTCAAGCAAGGATTGCTTCGCATCGTTCTGGCCGACGCCGAACCTGCGCTCATTCCGGTGCATCTGGTATCGCCGTACGGCCGCCTTGCGGTGCCCAAGGTGCGTGCGTTCGTCGACTTCGCGCTTCCGCGCCTGCGCACGATATTCGTATCCCGGGCCAGAGAGATCGAGATGGCCCCCGATCCGGCGATTCCACCGCGGCGCGGAAGAAAGTCTGCCGAATAGCGGGGATTCGCTAATCGGCAGCGTGCTCCTAGATTGAGGACGTCCCGGCGCTGAGTCGGGCCCCCTTCCTCTTGGAGTGATACATCATGACTAGCCAACAGAAAGTCGCCATCGTTAGCGGCGCATCGCAAGGTATTGGTGCAAGCGTGGTCAAGGCGTTCCGCGATCGCAATTACCGCGTGATCGCCAATTCCCGTTCGATCAAGCCGTCGAGTGACCCCGATGTCATCGCCGTGGCGGGCGATATCTCCGACCGTGCTGTTGCCGAGCGCATCGTCTCCGAAGCGATGTCGCGTTTCGGCCGTATCGATACCTTGGTGAACAACGCCGGTGTCTTCGTCGCCAAACCGTTTACCGCGTACTCCCAAGAAGACTATGCAAGCATTCTTGCGGTGAATCTCAATGGGTTTTTCCATATCACGCAGTTGGCGATCGCGGAGATGGAGAAACAGGGCAGCGGACATATCGTCAACATCACCACGACGCTTGCCGAACAGGCCATCGAAGGCGTTCCGTCGGTGCTGGCATCGCTCACGAAAGGCGGCTTGAACGCCGCGACCAAGTCGCTCGCCATCGAGTACGCCAAGCGCGGCATCCGGGTGAACGCCGTGGCGCCGGGGGTCATCAAGACGCCGATGCATGCTCCGGAGACTCACGGCATGCTCGCGGGATTGCATCCGGTCGGTCGGATGGGTGAGGTGTCCGATGTCGTGGATGCGATTCTTTATCTCGATGGCGCAGGATTTGTCACGGGCGAGATTCTGCATGTCGACGGCGGGCAGAGCGCGGGTCATTGATCGCTCCCGGGGTGGGCATCTTGCCCGCCCCGATCTCTCGCGGCTGCGCGGGAGCTAGTCGGCCGAGGGGTCCATGGGGACCAGCAGCCCGCGTTTGAGTGTGCCCAATGCCACGCGCGTCTGGAAACGCCGGACATTCGCGTTCTGCGTGACCATTCTTTGCATCACCGCTTCGAAATCTTCCACATCGCGCGCGACGACGATGAGCACATAGTCGCCCGCGCCGGTGACGTACCAGGCTTCCTGGATCAGCGGTTCGGTGGCGATCCATTGCTTGAGACTGGCCAGCAGCTCGGGCCGCTCCCGCTCGACTTCGACATCCACGATCATGGTCAGGGGATGACCGACGCTTTTGGGATCGACCACGGCAACCTCGGCCGTGATGATGGCTTCCTCGCGCATCCGGGCAATGCGTCGTTGCACCGCCGAAGCAGAGAGGCCGATCTCGGCGCCGATCAGCTCGGCAGGGCGGCGCGTGTCGTTCTGGACGATGGCCAGGATACGCCGGTCAAGTTTGTCGAGGTCCATGGGCATCTGTGCGTGCAGCCTGCTCAGGTCGCGGGAAAATCGCGTGTTGGAGTAAATAGTCGCGGACTAGCCGCGTCACGGTTCCCTAGCATAGGCCATACCCCGCAGCGAGTTGGAACGCGTTATCCATGAAGCTCTTGTACCAGTCGCATTCACCCTATGCGCGCAAAGTCCTGGTCGCCGCCCATGAGATGGGGCTGGCCGGGCAATTGGAAGTGATTCACCACGAAACCAGCCCGACGCTCCGGAACGAGGAAGTGTTTGCGCTCAATCCATTGGGCAAGGTGCCCGTGCTGATCTGCGACGACCAGACCGTACTGTTCGACTCCAGCGTGATCTGCGAATACCTGGATGGCTTGCAGCAAGGGCTAAAACTCTTTCCGGCGTCGTCCGCGCAGCGTTTCATAGCGCTTCGCAATCAGGCGGTTGCCATGGGCATCGCCGACGCCGGTATCGCAGTTCGTTGGGAGACCGACCGTCGCCCGGAGGCGGTTCGCTGGGCTCCGCTGCGTGAAGGCTATCGGCAAAAGATCGTTGCAGCGTGCGATTTTCTAGAAGCGACGGTCGAGCAGGACAGGGAGCCCGATATCGGCGACATCGCATTAGCTACCGCATTGAGCTGGATAGCGTTTCGGCAGGTCTACGACTTCGAGGTGGGGCGGCCGCGATTGCAGTCCTGGTATCGGCAGATGAGTATGCGCCCATCGATGATGGCCACGCCGTTTGAGGGCGATACGGTCGACGAGGCTCCGGTTGCTTATCCGATATCAGGAGCATCCGATGCCTTGGCTCTGGCGTGATTTATTGTTTCTTGTCGGTGCGGTCGCGACTGAAGTCGCTCCTACAAGCTAGCCGTGCTTGCCTGAATTTGTAGGAGCGACTTCAGTGGCGACCGACCCTTGCGCTATCAATGATATCGAACTAGGATGCTAGCATCCTAGCAAAGGTTTCACGGCGAATGGCAGACACCGTCAAGCAATTCAACGTGTACTTGCCCACCGAACTGGTTCGCGAGGTGAAGCATCACGCGGTTGAAACCGAGCAATCGCTATCGGCGATCGTTGCCGCCGCATTGCGCGCTTATCTCGACGCCCAACAGCGAAAGCGGAGGTAGCATGAAGACCAACGGTATCGATGGCATCCTCATCGAAACGCATAACTGGGGCAAAACCGTCGCGTTCTGGCAGGACCTCGGTTATGAACTCGAATTCGAGACCGACCATCATTCCGGTCGCCTGCGTCATCCCCACGGCGGTCCCTACATTTTTGTGGCGGAGCGCCCGAGCGATCACGTGCTGCAAGTCGTGCTTGGCGTTGCGATCGACGACGCGGAGCAATTCACGCCGCCGCGCAGCGGTACGGTAACCCAGCCCTTTGAGAAACAGCATTGGCCCGCGCTGCAGATGTTGTTGAACGATCCCGATGGACGTCAGCTTGCGGTAGAAGCCCCGTTACCGCCGAACCTCTGATACCGAAGATCGCAACACGATCGCTGAGAAGATCCCCATGAGTGACGACCAAGACCTGAAGCCGGAAGGCACCGCCGCGCGCGTTGCGCTATGGCGTGCGATGCATGTCGAGGCCGATGCTGCGCCGCATGTCTTCGAAGACACCGTTGGCCTTCGGTTGATCGATCCACTCAATGATTGGCGGCAGCGTCCGGATATGAATCTTGCAGGGACGGCGGGTTACCGGGCGGGTGTGGTGGGCCGGGCGCGCTTCATCGAAGACCTGGTTACGGAACAGGTCGGTCTTGGCGTCAGCCAGTATGTGCTTCTCGGTGCGGGCCTGGACACATTCGCTCAGCGTCGAGTCGAGATTGCTTCGCGCATGCGCGTTTTCGAAGTCGACCAGCCCGGTCCGCAAGCATGGAAACGGCGTCGCCTTGCCGAGCTTGGGTTCGGCATTCCTGAGTGGCTGAAGCTGGTATCGGTCGATTTCGAGGCCGGGCAGTCGTGGTGGAATGAACTGCTGCGTGCGGGCTTCGATCCGTCCAAGCCGGCGGTGGTGGCTTCCACAGGCGTCTCCATGTACCTCCGGCGGGACGCGAATATCGCATTGCTGCGACAGGTCGCCCAGCTTGCGCCGGCATCCACGCTGGCCATGACGTTCCTGCTGCCGCTGGACCTGATCGATGCGAAAGAGCGTCCTCAGCACCAGGCGCTACATGAGCGTGCACGTGCCGCCGGCACGCCCTTTCTCAGCTTCTTCAAGCCGATGGAGATGCTGGCGCTGGCAAACGAGGCGGGTTTTCGGCAGGCCACTCACGTCTCCACTGCGGATCTGGTCCAGCGCTATTTTGCCGATCGAGCCGATGGTCTGAAGCCTGCTCACGGCGAATCGTTCCTGGTCGCCGTAAGTTAAGTAGAGACGCGGGTAACGCGTCACTCGTCGGCAGGCCAGCGCAAGGCGCCGTTGCCTTTGTCGGCAAGACAATCGGCCGGATTGCTCAGCCTGCAACGCTGCAACGAAAGGCAGCCACAGCCGATGCAGTCGCTGAGCTGGTCACGCAAGGCCAGCAATTGAGCCACGCGTGCATCAAGCGTGTGTCGCCACGCACGTGACAGACGTATCCAGTCCGCGCGTGTGGGCGTACGCGAATCGGGCAGCTGAGCCAACGCGTCCTGAATGTCCCGTAGCGAAAGGCCAACGCGCTGGGCGATGCGAATCAGGGCAATCCGCCGCAGCACGTCGCGCGTGTAGCGGCGCTGATTTCCGGCATTGCGCATGCTGCGGATCAACCCGCGTGACTCGTAGAAATGCAGCGCCGATACGGCCACGCCGCTTCGCCTGGCGAGTTCACCCACGCTGAGTTCGGAGGAGGGCATGGCTTGACCTCAAGTTAACTTGAGGGTTTAGCCTGAGACAACCCTCATTTGAAGTCAAACCGCATGGATATCGATGTTGCACAAGTCTCGCCGACGGGTTCCCAGGACAGGCGAAGCCCGTCCAAGAATGGCGTAAGCAGGGACGAAAGCGTTTTATCGCCACGTTATCGGGCCGCGACCATCGGCATGGTTGCTCTGGTTGCGCTCGGTGCTTTTGAATCCCTGGCCGTAGCCACCGCGATGCCGACCGTCGCCGCCGCTCTGGACGGCGTATCGCTTTACACGCTCAGTTTTGCAGGTGCGCTCGCCGCCAACATCGTCGGCATGGTCGCGGCCGGACGCTGGAGTGACGTGCGCGGACCGATACCACCGCTATGGATAGGCGTTGCGCTGTTCATGGCCGGATTACTTGTCAGTGGCTGGGCGCAGGACATGACCTGGTTCTTGTGGGGCCGTATCGTGCAGGGTGTTGGGTCGGGCGCCATATCGGTCGTGCTTTACGTCATCGCTGCCAGGACGTATCCGGAGCGATTGCAGCCGAAGATATTTGGCGCGTTCTCGGCAGGCTGGGTAATCCCTTCCCTGATCGGCCCCACCTTGACCGGCGTCATCGTCGAGCATGTCGGTTGGCGGTGGGTTTTTCTGGCGGTTCCCTTGTTGGCGCTGCCCGCTGCACTGATGATGCGTCCTGGCATGCGCTCGCTCGCATCGGTTGGTCGCAAGCCGCTGACCGGCGTACCTCGTCTGTTCGATGCGCGCGTCGCCTGGGCCTGCGGCGCGGCGATCGGCGTCTGTCTTCTGCATCTGGCCAGCGAACCGTCAGGGCATGGTCATGCGTTGTTGACGGTGGTTGCACTGATCATGTTGTTTGTATCGGCCCAACGCCTGTTGCCGAAAGGATCGCTGCGGGCCCGGCCCGGGGTAGCCGGCGTGATTGCGTTACGTGCGATCGCCGGTGCGGTGTTCTTTGGCACAGAGGCGTTCATTCCTTTGTTGCTGTCCCGCGAATACGGCTTGTCGCCGGTCTGGGCGGGAGCGGTGTTGATGATTGGCGCGCTAGGCTGGTCACTGGGCTCGTGGTATCAGGGGAATACCCAGCAAACCCAGGCGCGTAACGGGCTGCTGCGCAAAGGCATGAGCCTGATGATTGCCGGCGTGCTGATCTTGAGCACGGCCATCGCGGTCATACATGCGTACCCCATGGAACAAGCAAGTCTTGTCGCTATCGGCGGGGCGCTGGTCGCGTGGGCGCTGACCGGTGCCGGCATGGGATTGGTCTACCCCAGCCTTTCCGTCTTGCTGCTGGCCTACAGCGCACCCGACGAAGTAGGCAACAACAGTTCGGCGCTCAGGCTTGCCGACGCACTCGGTGTTGCCGGCGTGCTGGCATTGGATGGGGCGATCTTTGCCCGGCTGCTGTCGCACGCGCCATCGATGGCCTATCTGGCGGTTTTCTCGCTCAGTGCCGTGTTGGCTGTGCTTGGGCTTGCTCTGACGCGAAGGACGGTCGCGACTGAGGTCGCTCCTACAAACTAGCTGTGCTCTGCTGAAAGTGTAGGGGCGACTCCAGGGAACCCGAGTAGCCTCCTACTCGTCATTCCGGCGTAGGCCGGAACCCAGTGGCGTCATCATGAGGTTCTCGCGAAAAGCCCTGAGTGCGCTCGTAAAAACAAGAACCGAGGCCACTGGGTCCCGGCCTGCGCCGGGATGACGATAGGGAAACCTTCATCGTGATGTCGTCCATCATCACGATGCAAGCGTTATCAACGGTGCTTCTTACCGGCAGAAGTCTCGCTCCAACTAGACAACCTGTTACAACGAAGCCGACTCACGCCACAGGTCGGTGCCACCTTCCGTCGCGTACTTATCGATCTCAGCCAATTCATCGGCGGAAAAATCGAGCCGCTTGACGGCATCGAGCGAATTGTCGAGCTGCTCCACCGTGCGTGCGCCGATCAGCGATGAGGTGACGCGCGGGTCGCGCAAGGTCCAGGCGATGGCCATTTGGGCAAGCGTCTGCCCGCGACGTTCGGCCAGCGCATTCAATGCGCGAATGTGCTGGAGATTGGCCTCGCTCAGCATGTCCTTGCCGAGCGAACCACCGCGCGCCGCGCGTGCATCGGCCGGAACGCCGTTGAGATATTTCGACGTAAGCATGCCCTGCGCCAGTGGCGAGAAGGCGATGCAGCCGGTGCCCAGGTCTTCGAGCGTGTCGAGCAGGCCGTTTTCGATCCAGCGATTGAGCATCGAATAATTCGGCTGATGGATAAACAACGGTACGCGCTCCTCGGCAAGGATGGCCGCCGCCTTGCGGGTCAGCTCGGGCGAGTAGCTGGAAATGCCGACATACAGTGCCTTGCCCTGGCGATGCAGGTGCGCAAGCGCGCCCATGGTTTCTTCCAGTGGCGTGGTGGCGTCGACGCGATGTGAATAAAAAATGTCCACATAGTCCAGCCCCATGCGCTTGAGCGACTGGTCGAGACTGGCGATCAGGTATTTCCGGCTGCCACCGATGCCGCCATAAGGGCCAGGCCACATATCCCAGCCTGCCTTGGTCGAGATAATCAATTCGTCACGATAGGGCGCGAAGTCGCCGGCCATGACGCGACCGAAATTTTCTTCCGCCGAACCGTAGGGCGGGCCGTAGTTGTTGGCCAGGTCGAAATGGGTCACGCCACGGTCGAATGCGCGTCGCAAGATCGCACGACCGGTCTCGAAGACGTCCGCGCCGCCGAAGTTCTGCCACAAACCCAGCGAGATAGCCGGCAGATCGATGCCGCTCCTGCCGCAGCGGCGATAAGGCATGGCGTGGTCATAACGGTCGGGGGCGGCTTGGTAAGGCACGAGGCGGGTCTCCAGGCATAGGGGGTGGGGGATTGGCCAAGTTTAGGCGAGGGGAGGCATTTGCGGACGGCGCGCCGGTATAGGAATATCGGGAGATAGCATTTTCCACGGAGGCCTCACTCCGTGTGTGACATCGCAGTTTCCGCCAGGTTTCGGGGGCATGATTAGGCGATGTCGACGTTGTTGCGCATACCGCCGTTGTGCTTAGGGATGTCCGATCTCGAAGGGGTAGCCGAATGAGTGGTTTTTCACGAGGGAACGTGTGGCTACAGCATGCGGCGGTGGCTGTCGCCTATGCGCTCGGCTATGCGTTGCTCAGGCAGCTTTCCTGGTCGCACTGGGTTCTGTTTGCCGGTTATCGGTTATCCGTGTTGATGCTGACCCCCTACCGCTACTGGCCCGCGCTGATCGTGGGCGAGCTGGTGCCGGTGGGTTACACCAGCCTCTCGTGCCTGGAAACCTTCGGCTGGCTTTGGTCCAGCGTCATGATGGTGCCCCCTATCGCGCTGGCGATGCCGCCGGTGAAGTTCTGCCGGGAGCGCCTGGGGATGGTGCCTGCAAAAGGGCAGGTGCCGATGGGTGTTGTCCTGTCGTGCACCCTGGTCGTGTCCGGGGTGTGGACCCTGGCCAATGCGGCTGCGCTTTCCGTGGCGCTTTTGCCGGCGAATGCGCCCGCGATCGATTACGGCGTCGAAATCTCGCGCTGGTTCGTGGGTAACTTTCTCGGCATTTTGACCGTCGTGCCGCTGGTGCTGCTGGTTCGAAGCCGGTGGTCCAGACGCGCCAGCACCCCATGGGCGATCTTCTTGCAGGTCATGCAATGCCGTCTGGTCCTGGAGACCGCAGGCTTGCTGGTGCCCGCCCTGGCCTTGCTTGTGTGGATCGGCCTGGACGCCCGAAGCGAGGGTTCTCGCCAGGTCGCCCAGATGTTGATGTTCCTGCCGGTCGTCGCGCTCGCGCTTCGTCATGGCTGGCATGGCGCCGCGATCGGCGGCACCGTCGCCAGCTTCTGCATCGTGCTGACGATGCAGAAGCACTACGACACGACGACCTTGCAGTCGGAAGTCTTCGTGGCATTCGCGATCAGCTCGATGTTGCTGTTCGGAAGTCGGATCGCGGCACTGCATTGGGCGGACAAACAACAAGCCCACACGAGCGACCCATCGATCGAGCTGGCGCTGAGAATCCAGGCCCAGGCGGAGGAACAGTTTCGTCAGGCTGCGCAAGCCATCGAGCTGGTGAGCGAGTCGGTGCACGAGACCGAAGAGGTGATGTTCGAACATCTGCGCCAGCTCTGGCCGGCAGTGGACACGCGAGCATTACGGCGCCGCACAACGCTGTCCCGGGAGCAACTGTTCCAGGTCGTCGACGGACTGCATCCGGTGACATTGCGAGAACAGGGACTGGTCGCCGCACTCCGCCATGGCGGCGTGGCCCGCGCGCTGGATACCCACCGCATCGGTTACTGGGTGCACGCCCACGGCAACACCCAGCAGCTGTCCAAATCCCTGCAACTGGCGCTGCATCGCATCGTTTACGAGGCGGTCAATCACTTGTGCGCAAGCCATGGCGTCAGTGACCTGACGGTTCGGATTCGCGGCGGCCAGTTCGGCGATCGGCGATGGGTCGTCGTACGGGTGGATGCGCTCTTCGCCAGCGACCCCGCGCAGCGCATCCACGGTGGTCCCTTGCTTTATCGTCTGGGAGCCACCGGGCTGGGCATCGATGCCATCAAGGATCGTGTTGCGCTCTACGACGGAAAAGTCCGTGTGCGTACGACTGAGCACGGGGAGCTGATCAGCCTGATGTTGTATGAGGCCGGCGTTGCGCCGGAACGGACCAGGGTGGTGCGTGTGAATCAACAACCCAACACCACCCCGGCGTTCCTCACTTTGCGTTGAGGTGCGTGCTGCATTCCACCGGGTTGGTGCAGGTGGAGGCTTTCAGAAGTGTGGTTCCGTTGGATTGCGTGGCGGCTGTCACGCTCACGGAACTGTCCTGGTAAACCGTGACGCCGGGCGATGACGTCGATGCGGCCGTGGCCGGAACATCCTGCGGCGTCTGCAGATTGGCCGCTTCACGCCCCATGGGCAGCGGCAGGAACGTGCCGTTCGCGGTAGCGAAGGCGGCAAGGACGTTGCCGGCGTTATCGTTGATCTGCACGTATTTCACGCCCCCCTTGACCCAGGCATAGGCATGGAACCCGGGTGTGCGGCTGACATCCTGGGCGTCGGCGGGCCACGCGCTACCCAGGCCGGAGGCGGGTTGCTGCTGGGCCATCGCCGGGCCGGCCAGCGTGACGGCCATCAGTCCGATGAACAGGGCGGGCCGAACGGCAAATGCTTTCTTCAACATGGGTGTATTCCCCTTCGGTTATCGTGATAGTCAATCGAATGTATCACCGTTGCCGAAGGGCAAAATGTGTCATGGACCAGGATGATTGGCTCTACGCGCCTTGCCGGAAAGGCTTATGGCTGCTCACGATACGCATGGCTTGTGGCGCCTGATACACCCATGTCTCCGGGTCCCGGGGGTCTGGCACGCGCATGCCGCCGGAATGCAGGCTTAATCGATCCGACCATTGCCCCTGGGTCTGCGGCAGGCGCGGTCACCATAACCGTATAAAATGGTCGTCTTTTGACCAGCCCAATCGTGCAGAACCCTCAACGGACGACTGTCCGTGGCCCGACGTTCATTCGTTTGCTTGCTCGTCTGGCGAACGTCGACGCCCCACAATCGAGTCCCTCGCTGCCGGACCGGCTCAGCCAATGGCTCAGCTGGGCCCACGCCATTGCGCTGTCCACCGCGCTGGACAGCGGGCCGTCCGCGATGAATGCCGGTGCGCCAATCTTCGATAGTGCGGCGGAGGAGGAGTGTGCCCGCGTGCATGGCGCGCTGGTCCAGGCCATTGCTGGCGACCGTAACGTGGGGCTCGCTGGTGCCGCGGTCGATTACAAGGTTTTTCGCCAGCGTTACCTCACCCGGCAGCGGGCCATGATGGCGGCTACGGGCAATCTGCGTGGCCGGCTGCGCGACATGCTTGCGCAGACATCGGTGGAGATGGCGCGTCTGGCTGAGGTAGATGCCGTCATGGAGCTCGCACTGAGTCCGCGTGAGCAGCAGCTACTGGCGACCGTGCCTGCGCTGCTCGGGGAGCACTTCGAACGCCTGCGCCAGGCCGAGCAGACGTTGGATACCGCAACGCCCGGCGCATGGCTGGACGTGTTTCGCAACGACATGCAGAGCGTGTTGCTCGCCGAACTGGACGTTCGTTTTCAACCGGTCGAAGGCCTGCTTGCAGCGCTTCGCACCAGCTAACTGGGAAGTCATGTTTAGAAATCTTCTGAATCTCACGGTGTTCTTGATCGGCTTTGTCGCCGTGTGCTGGATCGGCGTGGGCTATGTGGGCTCCAATCCGCTCGGTGCGGCCGTCGCCTTATTGATCGGCGCCTGCTATCTGGCGGGCGCGCTCGAGCTGTATCGGTATCGTGAGGCTACAGCGACGCTACAGCACGCCGTGATGGACCTTTCCGCGGCACCGTCCAGCCTCGGCGCATGGCTCGACCGCTTGCATCCGAGCCTGCGCAACGCAGTGCGTCTGCGCGCCGAGGGTGAGCGCGTGGCATTGCCGGCGCCGGCACTGACGCCTTACCTGGTGGGCTTGTTGGTCTTGCTGGGCATGCTCGGCACGTTGCTGGGCATGATGGCGACGCTGCGGGGCACTGGCATGGCACTGGAAAGCGCGACGGATCTGCAGGCGATCCGTGGGTCGCTCGCCGCACCGGTCAAGGGCCTGGGCTTTGCGTTCGGCACGTCGATCGCAGGCGTGGCCAGCTCGGCGATGCTCGGTCTGCTCTCGGCGCTTTGCCGGCGCGAGCGGCTCGCGGCGGTACAGCTGCTGGACGCGAAGATCGCCTCGACTTTGCGCATCTACTCGCAGGCCTACCAGCGTGAGCAGGCATTCAAACTTCTGCAGCAGCAGACCGAGTTGATGCCCGCGCTGATCGATCGGCTACAGACGATGATGACGACCATCGAGCAGCACAGCATGGCCACGAGCGAGCGACAGCTGGCCAGCCATCAAGCGCTTCATGCCACGACCGAGTCCATCTATACGCGGCTGGCCGCGTCGGTGGACCAATCGCTGAAAGAGAGCGCTGCCGAAAGCGCGCGCGCGACCGGCGCGGTACTGCAACCGGTCGTCGAATCCACGATGGCAGGTCTCGTACGCGAAACAGCATCACTGCACGACACTGTCACGCAAGCCGTAAAGCAACAACTGCAAGATCTGTCGACGGGCTTCGAAACGGCGACCGCCACGGTAGCGGATATCTGGAAGAACGCGCTGGCTCAGCACGAGCGATCGAACGAAGCGCTTGCCAAGGATCTGCGTAGCTCGCATCAACATTTCACCGAGACTTTCGAGCAGCGCTCGGCCGGTCTGCTGGAAAATGTTTCGGCCCATCTCGATGCGACGGTCGGCAGCGTCGCGGATGCGTGGACCAGGGCGCTATCGCAGCAGGAAGCGGTCAACGAAGGCCTGGCTGCCCGCAATCAGCAGGCCATGGCCGCCGCCGGGACAACCTTCGAGGAGCACGCGACATCGTTGGTCCGCGTGATGCACCAGTCGCATACGGACTTGCAGGCAACGCTCGAATCCAGAGACCAGGAGCGGCTCACCAGCTGGGCAACGACGCTCGACGCGATGACCGGCGCGTTGAGCAAAAACTGGGAACAGGCAGGCGAGCATGCGGCGAGCCGGCAGCAGGCGATCTGCGACACGCTTGCAAGCACCGCCCACGATATCTCGGCACAGACGCAGGCGCACGCCCGCGACACCATCGCGGAAATTTCCCGCCTCGTGGAGGCTGCATCGGAAGCGCCCAAGGTGGCGGCCGAAGTCGTCGGCGAACTGCGCCAGAAACTCTCCGACAGTATGGTTCGCGATACCGCCATGCTGGACGAACGCAGTCGTCTGCTGGCGACGCTCGAAACCCTGCTCGATGCCGTGAACCACGCGTCCACCGAGCAGCGAGTCGCCGTCGATGCCTTGGTCACCACATCGGCTGATTTGCTCGATCGTGTCAGCACACGGTTCACCGATCACATCGAGGCCGAAACCGGCAAGCTCGGCGCGGTCTCTGCCCAGGTCACCAGTAGCGCGATCGAAGTGGCGAGCCTGGGCGAGGCATTCGGCGTGGCCGTACAGCAGCTGGGCAAGTCGAACGACGGCTTGATGGACCGCCTGCAGCACGTCGCCACCGCGCTCGATGCATCGCTCGCCCGTAGCGACGAACAGCTGGCGTACTACGTGGCGCAGGCGAAGGAAGTGATCGACCTGAGCATGCTTTCGCAGAAACAGATTATCGAAGACATGCAACGACTCGCCGATCAGCGCGCCTCCGCCGGCGTCGAGCCGGCATGAGCGACGACATCGAAGTCGACACCGAATCGACAGCACCGATCTGGGCCGCGTTCGGCGACCTGATGTCGGTGTTGCTCGGCGTGTTCGTGCTGATTCTTGTCGGCGTGATCGGCGTGCAGTTGCAACTCTCCAACCGGCTGGACGAAGAGGTCAAGCAGCGGCAGGCCGAAGCGCAACGCCGCATGACCCTGGAGCAGGCGTTGGCGGCACCGCTTGCGCAGGGCCGTGTGACGCTGATCAATGGGCGCATCGGCATCCGCGGCAGCGTGCTGTTCGCCTTGAACTCCGATCAGCTCCAACCCGAAGGGCTGGACGTACTGAAGAGCCTGGCGGGCCCGCTTTCCAACTACCTCAAGTCCCGCGACGAGATCCTGATGGTGAGCGGCTTCACCGACGACCAGCAAGTGCACGATGGCAACCGCCATTTCGCCGACAACTGGGAGCTTTCGGCGCAACGCGCATTGACCGTCACGCGCGCACTGATCGGCGAAGGCGTCCCCGCCTCGTCGGTATTTGCCGCGGCATTTGGCTCACAGCAGCCAGTCAGTTCCAACGCCAACGACGAAGGGCGAGCGAAGAATCGGCGCGTGGAAATCGCGCCCATTCCGAAGCCGTCGGCAACCGATACAAATGCCCATGAGTAAACGCGGCATGGGCGTCCGGGCAACCATCGACGCGTGGCGCGAGCAAGGCGCCGATCGGCTGGATGCCATCCGCTTTCATTACATGGACGCGCTGGAGAAGCGCGCTGCCGGTCATGAGGGCGAGGTGCGGCGTGTGCTGGACGAGAAACTGGCCGTGTTGCTTGACACGTATGCGGCCGATCTGAAAAAAGCCAAAGCACGGAAAGCCGGTAAATCGACATCGCCGGCCGCGCCCGCTCGCGAGACGCTGGGCAGCCTGGTCGAGCACATGACCGGCCACAGCGCCGCATCGTTTCCGGAACTGGCGGCGCTCGACACGTTTCGAAACATCTGGTCCAAGCTCCGCAGCGAGAACCAGTTGCGGCAGGCGCTCGATCATTTGCCGACAAACGCCGGGCCGCTCAACTCAAGCGCTCTCGTGCACCGATCGATCGTGCTGATGCGCGAGCTTTCGCCCGGATATCTCCAGCAGTTTCTATCCTATGCAGACGCCTTGTCATGGATGGAGCAGATGAATGACACCGTCGCTCTGGCAGCTAAAGATGCTGCCCGGCCGGTGAGCGCCAAGAGAGCGCGCAAAAAATAAAGCGTAGAAGGCGCAAACAACATCAGTTTTCATCGTCGCCCCGGCGAAAGCCGGGACCCAGCGCCTTCAGCACGTTGAAGCGTAAGTCACTAGGCTCCGGCTTTCGCCGGGGCGACGAATAGGAAAGGGTGAGAGTTTCCCCAAAGTTAGCCTGACTTACACAGCCTCACTCGCAACCGCCGTCACCTCGTAATGACGCATCTCCTCGATCCGGCTCACATACGGTCGAATAGCGGCCAGAAAGGGCGGGAACTGCGGACTATGCCGAAACCCCTGCATATGATCATTCGCCGACGTCCAGCGAATGCGCAGAATATATACGCCCGCTTCCTCGATGCAGCGCGTCAGTTCGTAACCCAGGCAATACGAACTAGCGGCGAGATGAGTGGCGGCAGAGGCGTAGTCACGTTCGAAGCCTGCCGAGTCGGCCTCTGGCAGGCGATAGCGGATATATTCGACGATCATGCGTAGAGCGCTCTTCGCTGGGCGGAAGGCCGCATGATGACGCGTGAGCCATCAACGCGATACGCACCAATCGGTAACCGGGAGTGGCGATGGACGTGGAAGAGACAACCACCTATGTGTGTTCGGTAGAGCTTGCCTTGAGCGCGATCGCTGGCAAATGGAAGCCGGCGATTCTGTGGGAGCTTAGTGCTGGCCCGAAGCGCTTCGGTGAATTGCAGGCGACCTTAATCGGCATCTCGCACAAGGTGTTGAGCCAGCAACTGACGCAGCTGCATCGCGACGGCATGGTGGAGCGCGGCGATGCCGGCGGTGATGCGATGGGTTACACGCTGACCACGCTGGGCGGCACACTACGTCCGGCGTTGAATGCGCTGGCTCAATGGGGCAAGGAGCACGGTGCGATGGGGTCGCAGCGCTAGGGAGCTAGCTGGATCGTTGTGATATCAGCTCACAACGATATAAAGCCTGTCGTCTACCAATAATTTGGCAGCTATGCGAAAGAGATCTGCATCGGATCGCAGCCGGGGTCATGTCGCAGCTTTACCCGTCAACTTGACATTCGAACGCCGGGCAAAGCTGAGGATGGCGGATTCTTGTTGCTTGCTAAGCTCGTTGCGTCCGAAGAACCACGCGGCTTGTTTCGTTAGATAGAAAAAGCAGGTTTTCCTGGTGAACTTTATTTGTTTGATCCCGGACCAGGGAACGCGAGTCACCACGAGCCCGCTCTTGCATGTGGCACTCTCTTCGTCAAATGAAAAGACAGGCTGTCCAGTGGATCGAGACCATTGCCTGATCTTCCATGCCTGGATGGCAAATATCAGGGGCAGCATGAATGCGACCCAGACAAGCCCCCCGATCACAGCGAACCATGGGTACCGTTGGTCATAGAACACGTAGGCTATGAGCGCGGTTATGAACGCTATCGACAGATATCCGGATGGAGTGGTAAACCATAACTGAGTGACGACAATGAAGCTTCCAGCGAAGGTTCGTTTCGCGGTGACCGATATGACGTCATTCATTAAATGCCCCTGACCCTGTCCTTGGGAACTATCCGTTTAGATCGCGGACATATCCCACCCTAGCGACTATGAAACCACTCGAGAAATTCTTCCGCAATGCCTTGATCGAGTTCCATGACTGCTTCGGCAATGATCGGTTGCCCCTTCGCTGCCGCGACAGCCGCGAGGGCGCAGCGCATGAAGCCGTCATCCCATGGCCGCTTACTGGCCTCGGCGACCAGTCCAGGTAATCGCGATAGCGCGGATCGGTATGCCCAGAGTAAGTCTTCTGGAACCTGCATGCCCTGACGGGAGCGGCAACATTCGACCCAGGCAGGAAACTGAAAGTAGGTCGCGTCGGCAGTCGTTGGATTATCCGCGAGTGCCGCGACCACGTGAGGGACCGCTGCGAATGAAGCTGGATAGACGTCACCCTGATGTGCGAGAGCGCTCCAGAGTGCGTGCCATGGTTCCGCCTCGGCCGAAGGAAGTTTGTCCAATTGGCGTAACAAGGCCGGAATATCCGAAGCCTTGCCATAAGCATGGGAAAGCTCACCCCACCGTGGATCATCTAAAGCCAGCATGTCTTCCCCTTTTTGTGTCCTGATGTTGAGGTTTCGCCGTGCTTCTTTACCCCCGTTTCTCTTAAAGTCACTGCAATTCCGTCTGCTCCCGCACATACGTCGTCGGCGGCACCCCGACATGCCGGGTGAAAGCAACGCTGAATGTACTGGCGGAACTGTAGCCGACGCGTTGCGCAATATCGGCGATGCCGCCTTCGCTCCGGCGCAACAGGTTCTTTGCCATCGCCATGCGCCAGGCGAGCAGATATTCCATCGGCGCCACGCCCACCGCGCGGTTGAATCGTTCGAAGAATGCCGAGCGGGAAAGCGCAGCCTCTTTCGCCAGTTGTGCGACGGTCCAGGGCTTGGTCGGATGTTCGTGCATCTGTCGTATCGCAGCAGCGAGACGGTTGTCGGCAAGCCCGCGCACAAGGCCTGGCGATGCTGCGGTTCCTGTGGTGGAGCGAAGGGCTTCGATGAGAAGCACTTCGAGCAGACGCGCCAGGATGCCATCACGCGCGGGCCGTCGCTCGCGGGATTCCTCTCCGACAAGTTGCACGATGGTGGTCAGCCTTTTCTCGCCGCGAACGTGCACGAGCTGCGGAAGGAGCGAAACCAACAATGCCGAATCCGGCGAACCGAAGGTGCAGTGACCCAGAAGCAATAGCACGTCGTGCGGCACGTTCGAGATGCCGAGCCTGAACTCGCCATGGAGCAGCTCGACGGGCGTGGTATCGAGCTCTGCCGAAGTCGCCAGGTCGAGGCTGGACATCGCGAAGCCGTACGCTGATGGGATCAGGGCAAAGTCGCCTTGCTCGAGTGTGATCGGCGCGTGCCCATCGACCGCGAGGCGGCAGGAACCGTCGAGGATCACGCAATAGAAAGGCTGCCCGGCTTCCGAGCGGCGAACTCGCCAGGGGCCTGCGCCGCTGACGACTTTCGAGAATTGGGCGCCTGGCTGGAGCAGCGCGACAACCTCGGCTAGCGGGTCGATCATGGCCGGACTCCTGCAAATGAAACTTGGACTTCTGATTGTAGCAAGTCCGGCCTTCGCCCCCTATCGTTTGGGGCCTGCAACGCACCTCTCTGGAGTCCCCATGAAAACCATCCTGATCACCGGATGCTCGTCCGGCTTTGGCCTCGAAACCGCCCGATACTTCCTCGAACGCGATTGGAAAGTCGTCGCCACGATGCGCACGCCGCGCGCGGACGTCCTGCCGCGTTCCGAGCATCTGCGCACACTCGCGCTCGACGTCACCGACCCTGAAAGCATCCGCCAGGCGGTGGATGCCGCGGGGCCGATCGACGTCCTGGTCAACAACGCAGGGATCGGCCTGCTGGGCGCCCTCGAAGGCGTGTCGATGGACACTGCCCGCGAGATCTTCGAAACCAATACGCTCGGCACGATCGCGATGACGCAAGCCGTGCTGCCTCAATTTCGGCAACGCAACGCCGGTGTCGTCGTGAACGTCACATCGAGTGTGACCTTGAAGCCGCTCACGCTGCTTTCCGTCTACACCGCGAGCAAGGCGGCGGTGAACGCCTTTACCGAGTCGCTGGCGCTGGAGCTCCAACCATTCAACATTCGAGTGCGCCTGGTGTTGCCGGGCCGGGCGCCGGAGACGCGCTTCGGCGAAAACGCGCAGCCGCGAATGCAAGGCGGCATCCCTGATGCCTATGCCGACCTTGCGCAGAATGTCTTCGCCCAATGGGCGCAATCGTCCGCGGTCACGCGAGCGTCGGATGTCGCCGAAGCGGTATGGCGGGCCGCGAACGATCCGTCGTGTCCGCTTCGCGTGGCCGCTGGCGCCGACGCGGTGGCTTTGATCGAGTCGCACTAAGTCCAGGAGATCGGGACTCAGTGCCCGAGCCGGTTCAGCGCAGCTGCTGGATACGAATCATATTGCCCGCGGGGTCGCGAACAGCGCAGTCACGAACCCCGTACGGCTGATCGGTTGGCTCCTGCACGATATCGGCATCGCGGGCCTGCAGCTGTTCGAAAGCGCCTTCGAGGTCCGTCGTCGCCAGAAGGACGATGCCGAACGTACCCTTGGCCATCATCTCGGCAATGGTGCGGCGTTCGTCGTCGGTGATGCCAGGGCTGGCGTCCGGCGGATACAGGACGATGGAGAGTGCGGGCTGGCCCTTCGGCCCAACCGTGATCCAGCGCTTTCCGCCATAGCCGATGTCGTTGCGAACCTCGAAATCGAGGGTATCCCGATAGAAGGCTACAGCGGCGTCCGGGTCGTTCTGCGGCAGGAAACTCGAATGAATGGTGATGTCCATGACGTGTCTCTCAGTGGTGGTGAGGTGCATGGCGATCAGTCTAGGTCCGACCCATCAGGCGGCGCTTCTCGATTCCTGACCGGTCGCGTTACCTGCTTGGCCATGCACGACGGGATACCTGCCGTCGCGTCCGCTTCCTGGCGCCGATACGTGCCGGGCGACATGCCGACCAGTTCGGTGAAGCGTGTGGTGAACGTACCCAGCGACGCGCAGCCGACCGTGAAGCAGATGTCGGTGACACTGAGGTCGCCGCGGCGAAGCAAGGCCATCGCACGCTCGATGCGCCGCGTCATCAGATAGGAGTACGGAGATTCGCCATAAGCGAGCTTGAACTGGCGGCTCAGATGCCCGGCCGACATATGTACGCCACGCGCGAGTGCCTCGACGTCGAGTGGCTGCGCGTAGTCCCGGTCGATCCGATCGCGCACGCGGCGCAGCCTTGCGAGGTCTCGTAAGTGCTGCGCCGTGGTGGCTTTGTTGCTCACCTGCTCAGTTCCGCGGGCGACGCCAGCGTGCCGTCAACCTGCGCCAAGCCCACAGCCATACCAGGCATACCGGCAGCAACAAGAGCAGGAACGGCAATCCATAAGCGAGTGCCGACAAAGCATCGCCGATACCGTCGACGAGTCGATCGAGCAATTCAGTGAACGATGCGGCGAGCCGATGTTCGCGGCTTTCCACGTCCGAGTCGCCGAACTTGATGGTGAGCAGATTGGTTTCGATGCGCCGTTTCTGTTGGGCTGCATCGTTGAGCAGACCTTCGCGCTCGGTCTGCACCTGCGCGCGTTCGCGGGCCAGTGCGATCAGGTCGGACACGCCGATATCCTTGCGTGCGGCCAGTTCCTCCAGATGCGCCGCATAGGCATCGAGCTGCGCCTGCTTGCGCTGGGTGTCCTGCACGGCATCGGCGAGATCTTCGGCACGGCTTTCGCGTGATGTAACTACGCCGTCCTGGGCCGCCAGTTTGGTCAGTGGTTCGACACCCGACGGCACGATGCGAACAAGCAGTTCCGCACCCGAGCCGCTCTGCGTGATACGAAGTACGGTACATGCGCCGAAGCGATTCGCATCGCAGGCTTCACGCGCGGCGGAAACATGTCCGGAGATTTGTGCGGACGGCATCTGAACAAACAGGGTGTGCTCATAGGCGAGCATGGCTCCCGGTTTGGACGTCTGCCCCGGGATACTTCCCGGGGCGACCTCTTGCTTCTTCGAGCACGCGGCCAGTGCAGGCAGCACCAGGCCAGCGATCAATAGCAGACGCCAACGCTTCATGGATTCCCCCTATTGCGGCGCGCAACGTGCGAATTGCGGTTCGATAGTCATCTTGGCCGAGATCACCCGCATTGCATAGCGGCCAGAGGGGGATATTGTCACTTTGATTTCCTTCTATTCAGATGCAATATTAATGCTGGTTATTATCTGTCCAGGGACACAGGGGAAAGGACATGCGATCAAGGATCCAGGCAGTTGCGCTGGCAGGGACCATGTGGGTGATGGGAGCCATGCAGCCAAGCCTTGCAAGCGGTGATTTTGGAACGGCGGCTAATGGAGCCGCATCGGCGCGCGCCACGCCAAAGGCGTCGCTCTTTTCTCCCGATGCAGTTATTCGCTTTCTTGAGGCAGCGAAACAGGCGGAGGCCATCAAGGATCCTCTCCAGCGGTGCCTTTCCTATCCCGATCCGCCGGGGAGCCATTGGTCTCCCGCGGCGACGCACGCCTACTGCGCGTACCACATGCAGTCGTTCATGAGCTACGAAGATATGAAGTCGCTCATCGAGAAAGGGCGCGCCGCTGAACTGGATCGTTACATGCAGGATGCGTTGCAAAAACAGCGTACACATCCCGAATCGGCGGGGTTGCTCGATCATATCTATTTTGGGAATTTCTCCGATTCGACCAACGAGACGCGGGCATTGATCGAAGCCTGGAAAAAGCAATCGCCAAAGAGCGCGTTCGCTTACGTCGCCAGCGGTCGCTTCTATCTGGGTATGGCCTGGATTGCGCGCGGTGGAAAGGTTGTAAGCGATACGCCAAGAGAGAACTTCGTCGCCATGGATAAATGGTTGGCGCTAGGTAAGGCTGATCTCGACGAGGCAATCAAGCTGAATCCACGCATTGCTCACGCTTATTCGTTGCTGATAGATATGGCGATGCTGACGGGAGACGACGCTGCGATATCCGATGCGGCCAATCGCGGCCTTGCCGTGGAGCCGACAAACTATGCGATCTACGGGCAGATGGTCTGGAGCGCCGAACCCAAATGGGGCGGCTCCATCGAGGAGATGTCGCGCATTGTGGATCGTGCGCAGGCGCACGCGTCGAAGAATGGGCTCCTGAAATTGTTGCTGCCGCTTCCCGCGGCGTATGCGGCGAACCTTACCGATTGCAATTGTGAGGGGCGCGCAGACTCGGAAAGCTACCGGATGGTGCTTGACGATATGCCCGCCGGCGAGATTCTTTCCGGTGTCGCGAACGTGACCAACAAACGGCACATGGCGAATCTGGCAGTGGTCTATCAATCGGAAGTCATTCGCTTCTCTCCGTGGGCGGACGGAGTGCGGTTGCAGCGCGCTCCCAATCTTGTGACCTTTCGCGAAAAACCGTGGGCATTGGAGGAGATGGCCACGCTTTCTGCGAAATGGCACAAGAACGCAAACACGCTCAAAGCGCTTGGCGATGCCTACGAGTTGATGGCGGAGCCGAAACAGGCGGAGAACGACTATCTGCAGATCATTGCCAGCGACCCCGCCAATTACGAGATCCGTTACAAGCTGGGCGAACTTTATGGCGCCTGGTTCCAGCAGTGGGACAAGAGCTGGGCCATGGCCGATCAGCTGATCAAGGATGCGCCGGAAAACTCGGAAGGTTGGTTGCTTCGGGCATTCGTCCAGCTGAATCAGCCACGCCAGGGCTTGCAGGATACGATGGAGTATCTCGACAAGCACTTCGAAAACGATCCCGGCATTCGGGCGCACGTGCGGTTCCTGCGAGAGGCGTTCGTATTGAAGAGCCAGGAGACGGCTTCGAAAGCCGGGCAGGTGCACTGAAGCAGCGGGATGACTTCAAAGCCAATGTAGGAGCGACTTCAGTCGCGACCAGCTGTGCCTTCGAGTGCACAGCCGCGACTGAAGGAAGTCTCGAATAACCTCCTGTTCGTCGTCCCGGCCTGCGCCGGGACGACGAACAGGGGAGCTTTCGAAACCCCCAAAAACTTATTTCCGCGGAGCAATGATCTCGCTCAAATAATCAGGCGTTCCATCGACGCGTACCAGATGCGGGTACTTCAAGCCCTCGTGATAATCCACCGGCACCGTTCGGAACCCGCCCTGGTACTTCAGCAACAGCTGGATCGGCGCTTTGCTGTTCTTGGCGGCCGCGATCGCATCCTTCAGTACATCGGTCGAATAGGTCTGGCCATTCACCGCGACCAGCGCGGCCCCGGTACTGACACCGGCCTTGAATGCGGGCCCATCCCAGCGTACGTCGTTGACCTCGCCCTTGTCGTTCATCGTCAAGCCGATCGACCAGGCAAAGTTGTAGATATGGCGCGACGACGCCGGTCGGCTGTTGTATTGCTTCTCGTATTCGCTTTCCTTGTCGGTATAGACAAGTTTCCAGCCGGTGGCGGCAAGGCCGTCCTGTAGCGGCGGATTGACCGTGTCGACGTGCGCGTGCAGGAAGCCCGCCCAATCGTATTTGGCCACGCCGTCCAGCGCTGCCACTACGTCGTCGAACGTGTAGGTCTTGGTGACATAGCTGCCGTTCTCGACGCCAAAGAACGCGCGTGCGAAATCATCCAGCGACCTCTTGCCGTGCGTCAGCGCGCGTAGCTTGCCGTCGACCTCCAACCACATCATCTGTCCGCCGCTGTAATAGTCCTCGCTCATCTGCCAGCTGCGGTATGGCAGGCTGGAACGGCGTGCGGCGGTCGCGTCGTTGGTGGTGTCTTCCAATGTGCGCCACTGGAACCCTTCGCGGTTGCGTTCGTAGTTGGCGGCCGTCATGGCCAGCGCATCGCGGAACTGCTGCGGTGTCCACATGCCGGCGCGCGCGGTCAACACGAAACCCCAGTATTCGGTCTGTCCCTCGTACACCCATAGCAGCGAATCGCCCATCGGCACATTGAAGTTGGGCGTCCAAAGATCGGCCGGGCGGCGGAACTTGCCGTTCCACGAATGCGTGTACTCGTGCGCCAGCAGGTCGCGGCCAGGCGCGGAGTCGCCCCAGGCGGTGAAGTAGTCGGCGCCCAGGCCGTTTTCGCTGGACTGGTGATGCTCCGTGCCGTTGCCGGCCAGTTGATCCGACAGCGAGAACAGGAAGTCGTAGTGGTCGTAGTGGTGCGAACCGAACAGCTTGGTCGCCTGCGTCGCCAGGGCGCGATGCGCTGTCAGTTGCTCGGGCGTCATCTCCAGGTATTTCGGGTCATCGGCGACGATGTCCAGATGCACCGGCGCATCGCCGGCCGGCGTGAGATCGACGCGCTTGAAGTACTGGCCCGCGTAGATCGGCGAATCGACCAGGTTGTTGAGCGTTACCGGTTTGAAGGTGGTGGTATCGCCGGACTGCGAAGCCATCTCCAATGCGGTGCCGAGCTGCCAGCCGTGCGGTAGCGTTACGCTCGGTGCGAAGGTGATACCGCGCGAAAAGTAGCCGGCCGGATAGAGCGCCACCTTGCTCCATTCCATATCCATCATGCGGTCGGTGATCTCGAAGCCTTCGTTGTCGGTACGACCGGACATGTACTGGAATTCTGCATCCAGCGTGGAGACGCCGGCGGGCACATCGAGATGAAAGGCATACACGTTGTATTTATCGCGCTTCCACGCGAGCGGTTTGCCATTGGCCATGAGCTTGAGGCCGGCAAGCATGGCGATCGGACCGGTCGGCGAGTGATCGCCCGGAATCCATTGCGGATACAACAGCGTCAGCGCACCGGCTTTTACCGGGATCGTTTCATGCACGCGGAAAATGCCTTGCAGCGTATCGCTGGCATCGACATGAAGCCCCACCGTGCCGGCATATGGCGCATCCTGCGGTGGCGGTACATCGTCGGTGTACGCCTGCTGTGCAGCGGCGGTGCCGGCAGTGAGCGCGACCGCGACAGCCAGGGCAAGACGCGAGAACCTGCGACAAGCGGCAGGCGACCGACCAACGGACGGGACAGGGGACATGAGGGGCTCCGACAAGCGAGGGGGACAATCTTCAAACTTATCACCACAGCCCAGGGATGAGGCTAGGGAGATAGTCATGCTTGCGTATCGTCTGGGGGCTGGATGAAACCGCGCCGTTGAAGCCTTGAAGCAGGCTCGATAACCCTGCACGCTTCGTTTCCGGATCGGGTGTAGGGGTGGAGAAGTGGATGAGACGGCGGACTTTTGATCTGTTGGCGGTCGCCGGCATCTTTGTGGCGTATTCGATCACCATGCGGCTGGCGTTGAATCTCGACTTGCGCGGGAGCCTTCTGGGCGGAGCGGCCAATACAGTGCCCGTGGTGATCTTCGGGGCCCTGGTGCGTCGCATTATCCTGCGCAGGCTGATCGGAAAGCCTGGGACGATCCAGTTGCTGGGTCATCTGTTGCTATGCGCGGCGTTCGTTTTCCTGTCGTACGGGCTGCTGATCGTTCTCCTGGGGCTGGTCGAGGGCCAGGGGCCAAACGGATTTCTGGTGAAACCTTTTTCGATCAGTGGAGCGAGCTGGCAGTCGCTTGAGAACGTCACGACCTACGCCTTGATAGCGACCGTGTCCTATTTGCAGGGCCAACAGGGGGTGTCCGATGCAAGGGGTCGGGCTCCCGTGGCAGACGATTCCCGACAACTGGCGAGAGGAGGTCAATCCGATGCATTGATCGCCAAACAGCCACCGGAAACAGCAACCGAGGACGCCGAGGCGCGGACCGATGTGGCGCTCTCCCGTTACTTCGTCCGAATCGGCGATGAGCTCCGGCCGATCGATATGGACACCGTGGTAAGCATCGGTGGCGCGGACGACTACGCGGAAGTGAGCACGCTCTCCGGCAAGCATCTGGTCCGCGTGACGCTGGCCGAGTTTGCCAAGTCGCTCGATCCGGCGAAGTACGTTCGCGTTCACCGGTCCTGGATCGTCAATGTTCATCGTGTCGCAAGGGCAGAGCCTGCCGGTGGCGGGCGCCTGCTCCTGCATATGGAAACCGGCCAGACGATTTCGACCAGTCGGGCAGGGGCACGATTGTTTCGCGACCGCGTTATTTGACCGTTCGCCGCGCACGAGTGTTCGTTCGCCGATTTCTTGGCCGTCGCTTTCCGTTCCCGGGAATCATTCAGCTGTCCGAGCCGCCCCTGGCTCGATGAGCAGTGCTTCCCTGAGGAATGGATCGTATGAGGGTTTTCGCGCTACCCGCCCTGTTGGCCATGGGTCTGTCGGCTTCTGCGACCGCCGGTGCCCAGGGTGCTCCGATCGAGCAGGCTGACATCCCGGCCATCGCCGCCAACTTGATCCCTGCTTACGCTGCGGCTCAAAGCCCCGCCGACCTGACAAAACGCTTCCGGCTTCAACTTGCCGCCGGACGTTTCGCTGATGCGGAGGCGACGCTCGATCGCCTCGAGTCCGCATATCGATCGAACGAACCCAGGCTCGTTCCTGCGATCGTGCCGTGGCGGATATATGCCCGGTCCCAAGCTTATGAGGCGACGGGAACGACGACGTCCGAAGCCTTGCCCCGAGCGTTCGCCGAACTCTATGGCGCCCTGTCCGATAGCCAGGCAGCCAGCATCCTGCCCTGGTACAGCCAAAACCTGGACAGTCTTCGCGTGGAGGCGTCGCGGCAGGAAAAAGCCTGCGAAGGCATGGCGCTGGAACGCTGCCCTTCGGCCGTGGATCTCATAGCCGCCCATGAGGCGTCGATGGCGTGGGGCTACCTGATGCCTGCGTCAGCGTCACTGCTCGACGCCGACACAAGGCGCCGGTTTCTGGTCGACGACCGCGTGTTGATCCCGACACCCGATGGCGCGCAGATCGCTGCGATAGTCGTGCGGCCTCGCGCTGCGGGTATGCCAAAGCTGACCGCCTTGCTGAACTTTACGATTTACGCGAAAGACGATTGGAGCATGAGCGACGCGGTAACGATGGCCGCCCATGGCTATGCGGGCGTAGTTGCCTATACGCGGGGCAAAGGTCGAAGCCCAGGCCCGGTGACGCCTTATGTGCATGATGGCGAAGACGCGGCGACGGTGATCGAATGGCTCGCGCGCCAAGCCTGGTGCGATGGCCGCGTCGGCATGTTCAGTGGCAGCTATAACGGATTCACCCAATGGGCCGCTGCCAAGCATCATCCGCCCGCATTGAAAGCCATCGCTACCCATGCGACCAACGCCCCCGGCATCGACACCCCGATGCAGGGCAATGTGTTTCAGAGTTTTATCTATCCCTGGCCGTTCTACACTACCGACATCAAGGCCCTGGACGATGCAACCTACGGCGACCGCGCTCGCTGGAATGCGCTGCAGAAGAAATGGTACGCGAGCGGCCGCCCGTATCGCGATCTGGACGAGATCGACGGCAAGCCCAATCCCGTCTTCGACACCTGGTTGCAGCACCCGGCTTACGATAGTTATTGGCAACGCTTGTTACCGTACGAGCGCGAGTTTGCCGATATCGATATCCCGGTATTCGTCGAGACCGGCTACTACGACGGTGGCATGGTCGGCGCGCTCTACTATTTTCAGGAACATCTCAAGTACCGTCCATCCGCAGACGACCGAATGATTATCGGCCCGTATCACCATACCGCCATGCAAACGGGTGTGCTGGCCAAGGTCGATGGCTACGTGGTCGACAAGGCAGCATTGATCGACCTTCAAGGTTTACGGCTGCAATGGTTTGATCACGTCTTTCGTGGTTCGCCGTTGCCGGCCTTGCTGAGCGACCGGGTCAACTTCGAAGTGATGGGCGCCGAGACCTGGCGACATGTGCCGACGCTTGCCGATATGGCTACCCACCGTGAGCGTCTCTATCTCACAGGCGATCGCAAAGCCGATCGATGGCTGTTCGGCGATAGCCCGGGTAGCCGCGCTATACCTCAACTTGTCGTCGACTTTGCCGATCGTAGCGATGTGGATTTTCAACTGCCTACGGGCGCGCTCGATGTCCGCAATGCCCTGGTGTTCGAAACAAAACCGCTGGAGAAACCGTTGGAGGTCGATGGCCTGTTTCAAGGCAAGCTCCAGGTCATTACCAACAAGCGTGATTTTGATCTATCGGTCAACTTTATGGAGTTGAAGCCAGATGGCACGTATCTCGACCTTGCGTCATATCTTGGCCGCGTCAGTTATATGCAGGACCGCACGCACCGACAACTGCTCCAACCGGGTCAGCCGCGCACCCTGACCTTCCAGAGTCAGATGCTGACGTCACGGATGCTGACCGCAGGGAGCCGGATCGTTGCCGTGATAGGCGTGCCCAAAGTCCCTGGTATCCAGATCAACTACGGTACGGGGCGTGACGTGAGCTCGGAGTCGATTGCGGATGCCCGGGTGCCACTACGCATTCGTTGGCTCGCCGATAGTTATCTTGAACTGGGTGTCCGTGGAAGCGTCGAGTTTGTGCAAGAGCATTAGCTATCGACGTTGTGGATCAGGTTCGCCCATCTCCTGGAGCGTAAGCGAACCTGATTTCGCGGTTTGGATGGACTCAATCCGGAATTTCCGGCTCGACCAACTGTGCCAGCAACGTAAGCGATTCCTGCCAACCCAGATAGCAGGCTTCCACCGGGATCGCATCGGGAATACCTTCCTGCACCACCTTCAGATCGGTGCCGCAGACAACCTTCGACAGCGTCACGGTGGTCACCATCTCGCCGGGGAGATTCGGATCGTCGAAGACGTCGGTATAGCGCAGCCCTTGACCGGGCTTCAGCTCGAGATAGGTGCCGCCGAAGGCGTGGCTCTTGCCGCTCGTGAAGTTGGTAAACGACATCTTGAAGCTGCCGCCCACTTTCACGTCCATATGGTGGACCTTGGCAGTGAAGCCGTGCGGCGGCAGCCACTTGACCATGGCATCGGGGTCGGTGAACGCCTTGTACAGGCGCTCCGGCGTGGTGCGAAGGACGCGATGCAGCTGAACGGTACCCATGATTCCTCCTCGTTGAGTGAGTAGAGGACAGCCCTCTGATACTACGACGAACGGAGACGACGAATTTCGACACGGCCATCAGCGCAGATCGGCACGAAGTTCCCGCACCCCTCGCCCCAGGCGCTGACGCAAGAGCGTCCGCAATGTGGCACCGTCGACATAGCCCACCTCGGCGGCAATCGCTTCGAGGTCGAGGCTGCTGCTCTGAACAAGCGACCGCGCGCGCTCGACGCGCAGGTCCTGAAAATAATCCAGTGGCGACTTGCCGAGTACCGTCTGGCAGCGGCGCTGCAGCGTGCGAGCGCTCGTTGCCAACGCGTTGGCGGCCTCCTGCAGTGAGAATCCTTGCTTCAGATGCTCTCGCGCCCATTTTTCGAAGCGCAGAATGAGTGGGTCCGCCTGCGCCAGATGATTGGGGATGATGTAGGGCGCTTGCGAAGAGCGTATGTCGGCAAGCAAATAACGTGAGACCAGTCCGGCCAGCTCCGGGCTGGCCTTGCGTACCAGCCACAAGGCGAGATCGAGATGTCCCATCGCCGCGCCGGCGGTCACCATCCTGCCCGAGGGCACGAGCATGCGGGACTCGTCCAGAGCTACGTTCGGGTAGCGCTGTCGAAACAGCGGAGCTAGCCACCAGGTGGTCGTCGCTTCCTGGTGATCGAGCAGTCCGGTTTCCGCCAGAAGAAACGATCCGATGCAGGACGCGGCGATATGCGCGCCTTCGGCATGCCATGCCAACAACTGCGTCTTGGCCTGACACACGTCCCGCCGCTCAAGCGCCGGAACCAGTCGTTCCGGCGTGCTTGTATTGAGCGCCGGGACGATTACCCAGTCCGGCTTCAGCGCGGGTGTGATGGCTTGCACGGGCACGGATAGTCCGTGACCGGACCGGACGCTCTTACGCACCCCCACGGTCGATACCTCGAAAGGCGCCGGGCCACCTGATTGCCGAGCTGCAAAATTGTTGGCGATCCCGAAGGCGTCCAGGGCGACGGTCAGGCCTGTATCGAACAGGCCGTCCAGCGCGAGGATGGAAATTCGCATGGCGTAAATGACCCTAAAGTTGTCATTTACGACGATACCGCTTCGCCAGGACGAAGACTAGATTGCTCCTCGTTGCACATCGCAATGCTCATCCAACGAGGAGACCACCAATGAAAGTCATGGCTATCGCTTCCGTGAAATCCCCGCTTACGCCCGAACAACGTCAGCAGTATCTGCCGAGCGAAGTCCCGGCCACGCTCAAACACTATCTCGACGGTCACATCGAGCAGTTCTGGTTCCGTGAGAATGCAGGACCCATCTTTCTCATGAATGCCGAATCGGTTGAGCAAGCCAAGGCAACGCTGGCGACGTTACCGCTGGTGGCTGCGAACCTGATGAGCTACGACTTGATCCCGGTCAGTCCTCTTTTGCCGCTTGGGTTGTTGATTCAGGGCAAGTAAGCCCTTGTTGAGGCGGCCCCGGCCGCACCAGAAGGCAGCCCGAATAACCTCAGTTTTTCCTATCGTCATCCCGGCGCAGGCCGGGACCCAGTGACTTTGTGGTCGGTTGTCGCGAGAGTTATCAAGCATTTGCTCTAACGCAAAAACCGGGAACCGAAGTCACTGGGTCCCGGCCTGCGCCGGGATGACGAGTAGGTGGTTATTCGGATAATCCAAAGTTGGCCACCAATAGCGGGGAATGAATCAAGCCGACATCCACTTCTCATGAAACACCTCTGTCTCCTCATCCGCAGGAAACATCGACTCGATCCGAAGCTCCTGTGCCGCGACGCTTTGCGGCGCCCCTACACTGGTCACCATCGAAAAATAACTGAGTACCTTGCCGTCTTTATTAAATCCCATGGGAATCATCGGCAGGTTCGGGTCGGAGCCGACCGATCCGTGTAGCCGCCACGAGGCATCGACGCCTGGGTAAGCAAACAGTTCATCGAGCAAAGCCTGGGTGTTTTCGTCCAGAACGCGCCCGACCGCTTCACGATAGACGCGCTGGATAAGGCTTCTGGCCACCGTTTCCCAATCCACGACGAATGGCCGCATCCCGGCGGGATCGAAAATCAGATGCAGCATATTGCGCGGTCCAGTGCGCGCTGCCATGTCGATGAACGATCCGAAAAAACGAGGCGACGAATCATTGCTAGCCAGCACGTTCCAATACCTGTCCATGACAATGGCGGGAAACGGATCATGCTGGCGCAGCATCCGATCGAGCGCGCGAGTAATGCCCTGCATTTCCGTGGCATTCCAGGGCGCTTCCGAATAGACCGGCGCGAAACCCGCCGCCAGGAAGATCACATTTCGCTCCCGTAGCGGAACATCCAGCGACTGGACAATGCCGGTCAATGTCTGTCGACTGGGCGCGCTTCGACCGCTTTCGATAAAGCTCAAGTGTCGCTGTGAGATGTCGACATCGAGCGCCAACTCCAGCTGGCTGGTGCCACGTACTGCACGCCAATGACGTAGTAGACGTCCCAGTTCATTCGGCTCTTTGCGCATGCCAACGATATGCCTCAAAGGCATCCTCCAACGGTGGCTTGGTGACATTGCCAGTGTAGTTGGTGATTGTGGACGCGGCGACGATGGCAATGACTTCCAGAAGGTGATCCCTGCCGAAGCCGGCGCCAAGGAAAGTCGACATATCCTGGTCGTCGAGATGCCCGCGCTTTTCGATAAGGGTTCGCGCCAATGTGGAAAGGGCAGCGTTCTTTCCGGCTGACGGCGTCCGTCGTTCGCGAATGGCCTCGACGTCCGCCGCATCGACGCCTTCTTTGACGGCCAGGAAGGAATGAAATGCCACCGCCCAGGCGCTGGCATTGGTTACGGCATTGGTAAGCAGGACGATCTGGATCTGCTCTTCGGAAAAGCTGCCGCCATGGACCTTGCCGAAGAGCCCGACCAAGCTGCCGATCAGGACAGGGGAGGTGGCCATGGCGCCGGCAATGTTAGGGATGATGCCAAACGCACCCTGCAGCGCTTCAAGGGACGGCTTGGACGGTTCAGGCGCGGATGGGATCGTATGGATGGGAAAGGCTGACATGTGGGATCTCTTTGAATGAGCGCATCGGAATCGATGACGGTATAGGCAGCCTATGGGCGAGACTTCGACAAGCCAATTACCTGAAAGGTAATAACCAGGCGTTGATGCTGCAGCGCAGTTCGATGAATACTCGGCCATCACCGTCGCCACATGCCGCCATGACCGAGTTGCTTTCCCCCGATACGCTCGCTCCGCAAAAGCTCGATGTCGCGCTGACCTTGCCGGCCCGTTTCTATACCGATGCGCGCATGCCGGCGCTGGACGCATCGGCGATCTTTGCGCGGAGCTGGCAACTGGTATGCCATCAATCGCAACTGCTCAACGTTGGCGACCATGTGGTGACTGAGATCGCCGGGCTACCCCTGCTGATCGTGCGCAGTGACGCCGCGACCATTCGCGCCTTCCATAACGTGTGCAGGCATCGCGCGGGTCCGATTGCCAACTGCGATGGAAAGGGCGCACAGAATCTGCGCTGCCGTTACCACGGCTGGACCTATGGCCTGGACGGCGTGCTGCGTGGCGCGCCGGAAATGGGCCGCACGCCGGACTTCAATCCCGCGGACATCCGCCTTCCCGAGGTTCGCGTACACCTATGGCAAGGTCTGGTTTTCGTTGCCATAGGCGAAGCGCCGCCGTTCGATGAATTCGTCGCGGGCATCGATGCGCGACTCGGGCCGCATCGCGCATTGCACGACTATGAGTTTCATCATCGTGAAAGCTATGACGTCGCCTGTAACTGGAAGGTCTACGTGGATAACTACCTGGAGGGTTATCACGTACCGCATATTCATCCAGGCTTGAACAGCCTGCTCGACTATCGCAGCTATATCACCGAAACCGCCCAGTGGTATTCGTTCCAGTTCAGTCCACTGGAAAGCGGCGACGATCTCTACGGTAGCGGCGAGGCCTTGTATTACTTCCTGTACCCCAATGCGATGCTCAACATCCTGCCGGGCCGTTTACAGACCAATCGTGTCCTTCCGCTGGGTGTCGACCGTTGCCGGGTAGAGTTCGACTTCTATTACACGCCGGCCAGCAGTCCGGAAGCACAGGCTCGCCGTGCGAAGGACATTGCGTTCAGCGACGAAGTGCAGGACGAAGACGTCACCATCTGTGAAGACGTACAACGCGGGCTTGCTTCGGGTTCGTACGAGGCCGGGCGGTTGAATCCGTTACGCGAGAACGCCGTTCACCATTTCCATGAAATGGTGCGCCGCGCCTACCGCGATTCGCTCGCCCACGCATGAGCGACAGCCAACGGTCGCTCGGGCAATGGATGCTGATCGCGCTGGTCATCGGCAACATTATCGGATCGGGCGTGTTTGTTTTACCGGCAGCACTGGCGCCTTATGGCGCCGCCAGTCTGCTCGGTTGGGGAATCAGCTTGGGCGGCGCGTTGATGTTGGCGCTGGTGTATGCGTGGCTGGCGCAGATCATTCCCAACCACGGCGGCGCCTATGCCTATGCACGGCGAGCATTCGGTGACCGTGTCGGTTTCCTCGTGGCGTGGAGTTACTGGGTCTGCGTATGGTCAGCCAATGCGGCGATTGCCGTTGCGTTCGCCGGCAGCCTGGGTTCTGTGTGGCCAGCAGCAACGCTCACTCCGTTGCGCAGCGCCTTGTGCGCATTAGGCGCGCTGTGGATCTGCACATTCATTAGTTTGGCCGGCGTGCGCGAAGCGGGCCGTACAGCCATCGTAACGACCTTGCTCAAGCTGGTGCCGCTGGTGGTCTTTGGTTTGCTGGGACTGGGCTGGGTGCACATGAGCGCCTTTGTACCTTTCAATTCCAGCGGACTGCCCCTGGTGAGCGTGGCTTCATCCGTTGCCGCACTCACCTTGTGGGCGTTTCTTGGCCTCGAAACCGCCACCGTGCCAACCGGCGTCGTCAAGGATCCGCAACGCACGGTGCCGCGTGCCACCATTAACGGTATGACCATCGCCGGGCTCGCCACCATGTTGGCCTGTACGGTGGTCGTCGGCATGCTTCCAGCCGATGTGCTGCACGCATCGGCAGCGCCGATGGCCGAAGCGGCAAGGAGAGTATGGGGTGACGCCGCGGGCATCGCGATCGGTGTCGCCGCGACCGTTTCGTGCTTCGGCGCACTCAACGGATGGGTGCTTCTGCAAGCGCAGACGTCGCTGGCTGCCGCACAGGATGGCTTGTTTCCAGCCTGCTTCGCTCGCCTGGATAAACGCGATACGCCGTGGGTGGGGCTGCTGATCAGCAGCATTCTCGCGAGCGTGCTGATTGTCTCCAATTACAGCCGCACGTTGGTGGCGCTCTTTACCTTCACGATCCTGCTATCCACTGCGGCGACGCTGGTTCCCTATCTCGTCACCGTGCTGGCATGGTGGCGTATCGACAGCAGCGCCAGGATGTGGCGGCGGGTGGTCGCACTAGGCGCGCTAGCTTTCAGTCTGTGGGCGTTAATCGGTACGGGGACCGAGACCTTGCTGTGGGGCGCTGTGCTGCTGTTCGCTGGATTGCCTATCTATTTATGGCAGCGTTACGCCGTGAAGTGATCGGCGGCCGCAACAGCCGAATTTTTGTGGGCGCGATTTCAGGGAACCTCCAAAACCTCAGTCTTCATCGTCGCCCCGGCGAAGGCCGGGGCCCAGTGTCTTCTGCACGCTGAGGCGTAAGGCACTGGGTCCCGGCCTTCGCCGGGACGACGGATAGGGAAGGGTTCTAAGTGGCATCTTCAGTCGCGACCCGCGGCGGCGCTGCGGACTGTCCAAGCTGAAAAACGAAACTGGCCAGACTCCAACTCAAAACACGTGTCTGTGCCGCACGCGTGCAATCCATGCACCCACTTCAATGTCGACAGAGACTGCCCCGATTCCGTCACGCCTTCCGGAGCAACCCTGGGCAGGTGTACCTCAGCGGTACTGCCAACGGGAACCTCTAAGTCGAGTTGCAATTTCCCTCGTGAGCGGGACCAAGCCACAGCAGTACGACCAAACGGCGTCATGGTGTCTGCTTCAGCGTGATCCAGCCATGGAACAAGGGCGGGATATATGCCGATACGTTGCCATCCCGGCGCCAATGGCTTTAAACCCGCTACATCCCCAAATAGCCAATCGTCGATACTGCCCAGAAAGTAATGTCCTCGAGAGCGGGCATCCAGTTTCCAGTGCTCCCATAAGCTGGTGGCACCGTTCTCCCGCCAATAACCCCAGCTGGGGAAACTCGTCTGGGTTGCAACGATCCACGCGAGGTCGGCATGCCCCATGGCTGTCAGCGTCGGCAATAGCAGCTTGCTGCCGAGTGCGCCGGTGTCCAGATGGTTGTCATGCGCATGCACCGCTTGAACCAGGGCATCGACCACTCGCCGGCGTTGCGCTTCCGGAACCAGGCCAAAATCCAGCGCAAGCAATTGGTGGGTTTGCCGCACACCCTCATCGCCTTGTCCTCGATATAGTCCCTGGGCCGGATCGAAGAACTGCTGATTGAAGGCGGACCGTACCTGCGCCGACATCGCATCGAAATGGCGCGACGTGTCGTCGTTGCCAAGCACACGCTCGATTTGCGCCATGGTTTCGGCCATACGATAGAGATAGGCGGTTGCCGCGATACGTTTGTCCTCCGGCGCGTTACCACCATCGGCAGGCGTGCTGGGACTGACCCAGTCGCCAAGCTCGGTATCGGCAATGCCGCCGGATGAGCGTGCAAACTCAAGGTCGACATAACGCGCCATGCCATCGACATGCTCGGCCAATACGTGCCGATCACCGCGTTGCCAATACAGCGACCAGGGAACCAGTACATACGCCGCATGCCAGGGTGGTGCGCGTACATCACCCCAACCCGGATTGGGTGCGATCAGTAGCGGCGCGCCCTCGGCATTGCGCGCATCGGCAATGTCCCGCACCCACTTGGACAGCAACGTATCGGCGTCCACATTGCGCAACATCATATCTGCGCCGAGCATGCCGTCGCCGGTCCAGCCGTTCTTCTCGTACATCGGCGTATCGGTGGGTATGCCGTAAAGATTATTCAGCACGGTATCGACAGCGGCGGTATGGATCCAGTTGAGCAACGGATGGCTGCTGCTGAAGTGACCGATGACTGCAACATCGGAATGCACGACTTGTGCAGTCATCGCGCTGAGCGACGGTGCGGACCCAGGCCAACCGTCGACTTGTACATAGCGAAATCCCTTCCAGGAAAAGCGCGAGTGCCAGTGCTCCACACCGCGACCGGCCAGGGTGATGCGATCCGTCTGCAGGCCGTGCCCGAAGTAATGATGGTCGTCGCGGTCGTCCACACTGCCATCGGGCAATAGCTTTTCGCCATAGTGTAAAACGATGGTGTCGCCGGCTTTTCCTTGCATGGCCAGCGTGGCCCAGCCGGCGATGACACGCGGAAAAGCGAACACGTAGCTACCGCTGGGCAGCCTGGTGATCGTGGTCGCCTGCAACGTTGCTGCTACGCGCACCGGCGGTTCGCGCTGCGCCTGCAGTACGCCCTCTGGTGCGGGCAATACGGCGGCTGCGCGCCAGTTTCGATCGTCAAAAGCTACCGTGTCGAAGCCAGGTAGCTCGAGGCGCGCGTCATAGGTCTCGCCACCGTATACATCGTCAAGTACCGTCGGGCCGTCGTGGATGCGCCAGTGCGCATCAGTTCCTTCGAACTCGCAACGACCGTCCACGTAACATAATTTAAGAAGTACACGTACGCGCGGCTCGCCGTGCCATGGCGCCTTTTCCCAATGCCATACATTCGGATTGGTGAGTCCGTAGTAACCACGTCCAAGCTCGATGCCGATGGCATTGGCCGAGCCGGGCTTTAACAGGGCCGTTACGTCATGCGCAAGATAAAGCGCGCGTTTGTTGTAATTCGTGAAATCGGGCGAAAGAACGGCATCGCTAGCGGGCTTTCCATTGATCGACACGTTGGCGTAGCCACCTGCGGCGACATACAGGCGTGCCGATTCGAGGCCGTTCTTTACGGTTAAAACGCGTCGCAGCAGCGGCGCAGCCAAAGAGCCGCCCGGAGGCTTGCCGATCCATTGTGCCCGGGACCATTGCTGTGGCGACGGTGCGGTTTCGAACCAGGATGTAGCACTCGCATTACCTGCCGACGTGTGCGCAACCACTTTCCAGTAGTACCGACTCGACGGAGTCAATGGTGGCCCGTTATACGCGACGTCGAAAGAGGCATCGCCGGCTACAAGGCCGCTGTCCCATAGGTCGGGACGATCGGCAGCCAGCGCGGCCATGCTGCGCGCTACTTCGATTCGATAACCGCCGGGTGTCGTGCCGCGCGGCGCATTAGCCACCACCCAGGCAAAGGAAGGCGACGGGACATCGATGGATAGCGGTTGCGTTTGTCTGTCGATGGTAAGGGATTGAAGCTGCAAACCACTCTGCGCGTGGACAGGCAGCGTGCAAATCCACAGCCCGATGAGTCCAAGAACGCGGCGGCAAGGAAATAAACGCATCAAAATCGCTTGGGGTCGAAGTCTCGACGAATAAGGTGGGTCGCGACGCGCATTTAACCATTATTGCCGCCAACCTAACCGGCGTCTGTCTGTGGACGGTCGTCTCCCAACATGGATAGCTGGTATTCAGAGACGATCCAACACCGCGGCAAGCCATGATATTGCGGCGCGGTGCCGGCCAATTTGACATGCGAACTTTGCAAAGCCTTCACGGCCTATTGACCGCCTCATCCTCAGCGTTGGGCGGTCGCTCAATCACTGTAGAGCTTGTCAGCTCAAAGATGCCAACCCATGAACGATCCAAAGATATCGAACCACGCCGAATCCATTGCCCTGGCCAAGACGCTTACCGGGATACGCGGTCTGGACGACCTCACATTGGGTGGATTGCCTGCCGGGCGTCCCACGCTGCTGTGCGGTGCGGCCGGTTGCGGCAAGACATTGTTAGCGGTCACGTTTCTGATTAACGGCGCCAGGGATTACGGAGAGAACGGCGTCTTCATGAGTTTCGAAGAGCGCGCTGTCGACCTGGAGCAGAACGTCGCATCGCTGGGGTATGGACTTGCCGACCTCGTTGCGGCGAAGAAAATTGTGATCGACCACGTGCACGTCGAGCGCGCCGAGATCGAGGAAAGCGGAGATTACGACCTGGAGGGGTTGTTCGTCCGGCTCAATCACGCCATCGATGCGATCGGTGCCAAGCGCGTGGTGCTCGATACGGTCGAGGCGCTGTTTGCCGGCTTTACCGACAAAGGTATCTTGCGCGCCGAGCTCAGGCGATTGTTTGCCTGGCTGAAGGACAAGGGCGTCACCGCCATCATTACCGGCGAACGTGGCGACGGGCAGCTGACCCGCTACGGCATCGAAGAATATGTCTCCGATTGTGTCATCCTGCTCGACAATCGTGTGGATGAGCAGATCACGACGCGCCGCCTTCGTGTCGTCAAATATCGCGGTTCGGCGCACGGCACCAATGAGTATCCCTTCCTGATCGACGACCGCGGCATCAGCGTCATGCCCATCACGTCGGCCGGCCTGGGTCACAAGATCTCGCGTGAGTCGGTCTCGACCGGCGTGCCGGGGCTCGATGCGATGCTTGGACGCGGGGGCTATTTTCGCGGCTCCAGTGTGCTTATTTCAGGTCTTGCCGGCACCGGGAAATCCACCTTCGGCGCGGCTTTCATCAACGCCGCATGCCACCGGGGCGAACGCTGCATGCTGTTCGCGTTCGAGGAGTCACAAGATCAGATCGTCCGCAACATGGGCTCGGTAGGTATCGAGCTCAAGCCACATATTGATGCCGGCCTGCTGCGCTTCGAGGCAGCGCGGCCCAGCCTGTTCGGTTTCGAAATGCATCTTGCGCGCATGAACCGTGACATCGAGGACTTTGCTCCGCAAGTGGTGGTCGTGGACCCGATCTCTGCGTTTCGAGGACCCTCGCTGGAAATTCATGCGACCCTGGTGAGGCTGGCAGATATCTGCAAGACCCGAGGCATCACCGCTGTGTTCACCAGCCTGTCTTCGTCCGGCGAGCTGATGGACGAAAGCGAGCGCAGCGTTTCTTCGCTAATGGATACCTGGATCTCGCTGAAGGACCATGAAGCCAACGGCGAGCGCAACCGGCTGCTTTATCTGCTGAAATCGCGCGGCATGAACCACTCCAAGCAGCTGCGGGAATACCAGCTCACCGATAACGGCATCGAACTGGTTGACGCGTATATCGGTACCGAGGGCGTGCTGACTGGCACGGCCAGGCTGGCCCAGGAGGCACGTGAGCGTGACGCAAGCAACACGCGAGCTCAGGGCATAGCCCGACGTCGGCGTGAGATGGCGCGAAAGCGTGCGTCAGTCGAGCGCCAGATCGCCGACCTCAAGGCCGAGCTCGACACCGAAGAGGCGGAAATGAAGACACGCATTGAACAGGAAGAGGCGCAAGAAGTCGTCTATGCCGATGATCGGTCCCGCATGGCCACACGGCGAGGTATGAAGCCATGAGCAATAAGCCCGATAGCAGCGAAATCTCGCCGGATAAGGCAATGGAAGATCTGGGAGAGTTCAACGATAACGGCCATTACAATCTACGCCTGTACGTCGCCGGGCAAACGCCAAAATCCCTGGCGGCGATAGCCAACCTCAAGCATATCTGCGAGAAATATCTCGCTGGCCGCTACACCATAGACGTAATCGATCTACTGGTTACCCCCACACTCGCTGCGGGCGATCAGATCGTTGCGCTTCCCACCCTTGTGCGGCGACTGCCGCCACCACTGAAGCGAGTGATCGGCAATCTCGCCGATACCGAGCGTCTGCTCGTTGGCCTCGACATTCGCCCGAAGGATTTCCAATCGCCATGAATACGGATGGGCCATTTGACGACACAGCCGAACGCTACAAACTTCGCCTGTTCATTACCGGGTCTACCCCGCGTTCGGCCCGTGCCATCCAGAACATGCGGCAGATATGCGACGAAAATCTGAAGGGACGTTACGACCTCGAAGTCATTGATGTCTATGAGGATCCGGAGGCGACGAAAGAACTGCAGGTCATCGCTACCCCTACGCTTGTGAAGATCCTGCCTGAGCCGCTCCGGCGCATCATTGGCGACCTGTCCGACAAGGAGCGCGTACTCGCCGGGCTCAATATTCTTCCGCTCAGAACCGACGACTGAATGCCTACGATGAAGGTCCCGTAACTACTTTCCCATGGTATGTCCGAAGAAATCCTGATCGCTGAACTTCGTGCTCGCCTGCAAGAGGCGGAGGAAACACTCGACGCCATTCGCCAGGGCGAAGTCGATGCCGTTGTAGTGGGAGGCCCGTCAGGGACACGCGTCTACACGCTAGAGAACGCCGATCGGCCCTATCGTGTGCTGGTGGAAAAGATGCAGGAGGGTGCGGTCACGCTGAGTCGGGATGGGACCATCTTGTACTGCAATGAGCGTTTCGCGACCCTGGCGGGCTTCGTTCGCGAAAACATCATAGGCATCAAGATCGATCTCATCCTGTCACCCGGTGAGCGCAGCGTCTTTGCAAGGCTACTCGAACAGGGTACGTCGAGCGGGACGGAACTGACGCTGGTCTCTACGCGGGGGACTCGCGTTCCGGTGCTGGTGTCATTCGCTAACGTAACGGTCGCCGACGATGCACCAACCGTGGTGTGCGCCGTGTTCACCGATCAGACCCTGGTTCGCCAGCGTAACGATGAACTGACCGTAGCCAACGCCCGGTTGGGCCAGGAGATCGAAGATCGCCGTCGCGCGGAGGAAAGCCTGTTTGTCGCGCTCGACGCAGCCGGGATGGGTAATTGGGACTTTGACCTGGCCACGGGATTCCTGCAGCGCTCGCCGCGTTACGAAGAGATATTCGGGCGTCACGACGCGCTGTCGCCATTGCGTATCGAAGCTACCTTGGACTATTTCCTTGCGGAGGATCGTCAGGATGTCGCGGCAGCGTTCGACGCCGCAAAAAAGTATGGAAACATCAGTTTCGAGAAACGTATCCGCCGAACGAGCGATGGGGCGATCCGATGGGTTCATGTCATCGGTCGAACGTACTACCGCGATGAAAAAGCCGTGCGAATCGCAGGCGTGGTTTCCGATGTCACGGATCGCCGTCTTATGGACGAGCAATTGCGGCACGCGCAGAAAATGGAAGCGCTCGGGCAACTCACTGGCGGCGTTGCGCATGACTTCAACAATCTTCTGATGGTCATTGGCGGGAGTCTGGAACTTCTTGCCGACCGGGTTCCGCGCGACGAGCGCTCGCAAAAGCACCTGAATGCGGCGAAGCTGGGCGTGTCCCGTGGCGAAAAGCTCAATCGACAGCTTCTTGCTTTTTCACGGCATCAGGATCTTCACGCCGAACCGGTGTGCATCGATGACCGTCTCGAAACGTTCCGCCTCCTGCTGGATCGTGCCATCGGCGAGACGATCAGCATCGAAATCAGGCGTGCGCCACAGACATGGTACTGCCTGACCGATCCGCACGAGCTCGAGACGGCGATGCTCAACCTCGCCATCAATGCACGCGATGCCATGCCCAACGGCGGCACGCTGACACTCTCGACGCGGCCGCAGTATGTGGACGCTCGATCGCATGTGCCCACTGGCATCAAGCCGGGCGACTATGTGGTCATCGAGGTCACCGATACCGGTACCGGCATGTCACCGGAAATCGTGGAACGCGTCTTCGAGCCGTTCTTCACTACCAAGGGCGTCGGCCATGGCACCGGTCTAGGACTTAGCCAGGTTTACGGTTTCGCCAAGCAGTCGGGAGGGTTTGTCTCTATCGATAGCTCCCCGGGCGCCGGTACAAGCGTGCGTATCTATTTGCCCCGTACCGAAGATCAGTCATTAAACGCAGGCGCCTTGCCCGATCGCGAAGTCGCTGCAACGGGCCAGGGTTTGGTGCTCCTGGTGGAAGACGACGACGATGTACGAAAAGTAGCGCATGCGATGCTGGAAGACCTCGGTTACACCGTAAGAGAGGCCGACAACGCACCAAGTGCACTGGGCATGTTGCGGACTGGCCCGGCCGTCGATCTCGTTTTCAGCGATGTCATCATGCCCGGCGGCATGAATGGCGCACAGCTTGCCCTGTCGATCAGGGCCGAATTTCCCTTGATTCCGGTATTACTGTGCTCGGGGTATACCGCGCAACACCTGACCGCCGAACAGGCGCTCAATGAGATTCGATGCTTGCGCAAGCCATACACCGCGGCGGAACTGGCCGAGGCAGTCGCCGCGGTCATTCGTCGAGACGACGCATAGACCAGGGTTCCTCGCACGCAGCTCATTAGAACAGCTCAGCCTGCTGCGATATCAAGACATCGAACCGGCCGCCTATCGGGGAGAGGATCGCCTCGGCGATAGGCCTCAACTGATGAAGCAGGTAGTGGTCGTAGTCGACGGCCGAACGCAATACCTCCAGCGGTTCCGGGCCATTGACGGTCATCACATAGTTGATCCATCCGCCATTCTGATACTGCAACGGACGGCGAAGCCGGGCATTGTGCTCATCGGCCAGGCGAGCGGCGCGGACCTGGGGCGGGGTGATCCGATCGTAGGAATCGAGCTTTCCACGTAGCCGCTTTCGGTAGGTGAGCAGGTCGTTGAGTTTTCCCGCGCGCAGGTCGGCCACATAGTTCCTGATGAAATCCGCGTACGGTTCCTCCCGGAAGATCTTTTCGAAAAGCTCCCGCTGAAACCGTTTGGCCAGTGGCGTCCAGTCGCTTCGCACTGTTTCCAGGCCACGAAAGACCAGTTCCTCCTGGCCATTGTCATTCAAGACCATGCCGGCGTAACGCTTCTTGCTACCCTGATCGCTTCCGCGGATCGTTGGCATGAAGAATCGCTGATAGTGCGCATCGAATTCGATTTCCAGATAGCAATCGATATCCAATGACGCCTTCAGTTGCTCTGCCCACTTCGTATTGATGTGGGCAACCAGTTGATCGGCGATGGCCAGTGCTTCGGCTTCCGGATAGCGCTTTCCCAGCCAGATGAAGATCGAATCCGTATCTCCATAGATCACTTCGTAGCCTTCCGCCTCGACCCATGCGCGCGTCTTCCGCATGATTTCATGGCCACGTAGCGTCACGGCAGAGACCAGCTTGGGATCGAAGAACTTTCCGCCCGCGGCGCCGAGCACGCCGATGAACGCATTCATCAGAAGCTTGAACGCCTGCGACAGTGGCGCGTTCCCTGCCGCCTTGGCCTTGTCGCGTCCGGTCCATAGCTGGGTGATCAGGCCCGGCAGGCAGTGCTTGCTGCGCGAGAAGCGCGTGCCTTTGGGTCCCGGAATCGTGGCCTTGGGATCGGTGGCGAGCATGCCTTCGGCCAAGCCGATCGGATCGACCAGGAACGTGCGGATGATCGAGGGATAAAGGCTTTTATAGTCCAGGACAACGATGGAGTCGTAGATACCCGGGCAAGACTCCATGACGAAGCCGCCCGGGTACGATTCGCCCGTGCGTGCACCTGCATTGGGAGCCACGTAGCCTTCGCGATGCATGCGCGGCAAGTACAAGTGACTGAAGGCGGCGATCGAACCGCCCATGCGATCGGCTTGCAAGCCGGTGACGTTCGCTCGCTCAAGCAGGAATTCCATGAGCTTCGTCTTGGCGAAGATGCGCGTCACCAGCTCACAGTCTTTCAGGTTGTAGCGGGCCAGGGCGGGCTTGTCCTCATTGAAGCGACGCTCGATTTCCGCCATCCGGCTGTACGGATCTTCGATGGCCTTGCCCTCGCCAAGCAACTCCTGCGCGACGGTTTCGAGACTGAACGAGGGAAAGCTCCAGAGCGCCGAACGCAGTGCCTCGATGCCGTCGATAGCCAGCCGGCCGGGGATGGTCGCGAAAATGTAGCCTTCGCGCCGTTGATGGTTTCGCCACTCGATGGGCGTACCGCCACGTCCAAGCGTCAGGATCAGTCCACATGTGTCCGCGCATGCCTGGAGCAGGCGAAGATCGAACTGAATCAGGTTCCAACCGATGATGACGTCGGGGTCGTGATGGCGAAACCAGTTGTTGAGCGCGACGATAAGCTGTGCGCGCTCTTCGTAGTAGGTCAGCTCGAAATCCAGGTCGGGCGTCTCCCCATCATGGGGGTGGCCGAGCATGAAGACTTGCCGCTGCCCGCACCCTTCGAGCGCAATGGAGTAGAGCTCGCCTTGCGCGCTTGTCTCGATATCCAGCGATACCAGGCGCAGTGCCGGACGATAGCTTTCACCCGGCCGCAGGCGCGGATTGACCAGCGTGGCCGTATCGCCGCTACCTTCCGTCTCGATGACGATGCTGGCCGTGATAAAGCGTTCCATCAGATAGCGATCGTCGGGGCGGATATCGGCCTCAAGCAGCTCGATGCCTTCTTTGGCCAGCTGTTTCTCCAGCTTGAGCAGGGCCCGATATCCCCGGGTATAGAGCCCGAGGACGGGCTCTTGCTCGAACGTTTTCATCGGCAAGGGCGCCAACTCCACGCCACTCTCGTTGCGGATCAGCGCCTCGACTTGCGTACGCGCAGCTGCACGAACGAACGCTACGTTTCGCTGACCTGTAACAAGTATGCGGCGGGCGCCCGACTCGGTCGCCAGCCACAACTCGATATCGCTGCCATCCTTTGTGTCGCGCCAGTGGCGAGTAAGGATGTAGCCGTTCTCATGACGTGTGCTCACCGGCCCATTTTAACCAGGTAGCACCACCTCGACGGTGCGGCGTCGTCGCGTGAGCAGCCGACGCCACCGCTGCCAGGTGGCTATTCCGGCGCGCGGCCACCTATGGACTCGAAGGGGCAGGCCCGTGTCCCCCCAGGGCAAGCGTTCCGGAAACATGCGACGCGTCGTCGACATGCCAGCCACCACCGATCGCCTTGATCAAACGGATATCCGATTCCAATTGGCGCCGTGACAGCTCGACGTAGGCGCGCCGCTGGGCAAGGCTCACGCTTTGGGTGCTGACGACTTCCAGGTAGTCAGTCGCCCCCGCCTTATAGCGGGTGAGTGACAGTTGTTCGGCTCGACCGGATGCGTCGACGGCATGCAGCTGGGTGCCGGCTTCGTCGGCAAGCACATGTACTGACGAGAGATTATCTTCCACATCCTGGAAGGCCGACAGTACGGTTTGCCGATAGTCGGCGGCGGCGCCATCTTCATTGGCCTCGGCCTGATGCAACGCCTGTTTGCGGCGCCCTCCGTCGAACAGTGTGCCGACCAGTGCCGGGCCAATGGCCCAGAAACGACTGGGAAGCGCAGCCCATTGGGCTATCCCGGATGCTTCTACGCCACCGGATGCAGACAGCAGCAGATCCGGAAAGAATGCTGATGTCGCCTCACCGACGTCGGCATTGGCCGCGGCCACCCGGCGTTCCGCGGCGGCGATATCCGGCCTTCGTTCCAGCAGTGTGGACGGGACGCCCGGCGGGACGAAGGGAAGGCTGATCGCCGCCGTAGAAGGGGAGATAGTCAACTCTGCGGGTGGCACGCCGATCAACGTGGCAATGGCATGTTCGTAGTGCGCACGACTTTCGCCCAGGTCCACCCATTGCGCGTTAGCTACCTGCAACTGCGTTTCTGCCTCTGCCAGATCCGACTCGGATGCAATGCCACCGGTAAAACGTACCTGCACAAGGTCGCGCGCTTTCGTGTAGTCGGCAACCGTCTGCTGAAGAAGAGCGGCCTCGGCGTCGGCGCTTCGCAGATCCACATAATCGATGGCAAGTTCGGCGTGCATGGCCAGCCGCACCGATGCGAGGTCGGCCTCGCTGGCCTGGAAGCGTGCTTTGGCCGCGTCAACCTGATGGCCGATGCGGTCGAAGAGATCCGGCTCCCAGGACACGTCCAGTCCGGCGTCATAGTCCGACACGGTCTTTCCGGCGAGCGAGCGTCCCACGACGTTCTGCGAAGTGTGGTTGCGATTGGCATCGATACCGGCTGTGATCGTTGGATAGTATGCCGCGCGCGCTTCCCTGGCCTGCGCCTTCGCGGCACGTAGATTGGCGACGCTCCTGGCGATCGACTGATTACCCGCATCGACGCGCGCTTCGAGGCGATCGAGCGTGTCGTCGCCGAACAGCGTCCACCAGTCACTGCGGTTTGCCGCATCGGCCGGATGGGCCGGAACCCAACCGGGAGCGGCGCGCTGCGCTTCGGTTACCTGGGCCGCAGCTTCCTTGAAATGATCAGGCACCTTGATCGACGGCCGGACATACTCCGGCCCTGGCGTGCAGCCCATGGCAAGGGTGGTCCCGACAATGACCATGAGTGCGTAAGCGCAGCGTGGAACGAGTGGAGTACGCATAAGTGTTTCGCCTTCGCTCAGTTCGCGTTCGTGGGATGCGGGTTGATGCTTACCGGTTGCCCGTCGCTGATGGCATCGCCCGGATTGACGATGATCCGTTCGTCACCGCGCAGGCCGGTTTGGATGTCGACGCGCGTACCGAAGTCCCTTCCCAGCGTCACCGGCATCAGTTGCACGCGGCCTTTGCTGTCGACCGTGGCCACCTCGACACCCGCAGGACGAAACAGAAGCGCATTGGCTGGCAATGACAGCGTGGCCGTTGCGGCGGTGAGCGCAAGTGTGACCTGCGCGTACGCGCCAGGCGGAATGGAGCCATCCGTATTGGCCATGTCGATCTCGACACGCAGCGTGCGGCTGACCGGATCGATGGCGCCCGATGTGCGTGCCACGCTGCCCACGAACGTTCTGCCCGGGTACTGCGGCAGGGTCACGGTGGCGCGTGAGCCGAGCGTCACATCGGCGGCGTTGTCCTGCGGTACATTGACGAAGACACGTAGCTTGTCGGTCTCCGCCAGTTTGAACAGCGCTGCCGGCGTGCCGCCGTTGCCTGCATCGATCAGGGCACCCACATCGACATTGCGTGTGGTTACGACGCCGTCAAAGGGGGCATAGACCTTTTCGAAAGATTGCAGTTGCTGCAATCGGTTCACGTTTGCCTGCGCGGCCGCCAGCATGGCTTGCTTCGCCTTCATGGTGCTCACGTTCTCCTCGCTGGACTGCTGGGAGACCGCATTGCTCTTGAGCATGTCTTCCCAGCGCGCCGCGGTCACTTTGGCGATCTGATAATTGGCCGATGCTGTCGCCGCATCCGCACGAGCCTGCGCCAGCTCGGCATCAATCTCCGGCGATTCAATCTCGGCAAGCAGCTGTGCGCTATGAACGTGCGTGCCGATGTCGACCAGCCAGCGACCGAGATAGCCGCTCGTGCGCGCGTAGATATTGGCTTCCTGGAAAGCTTCGACGTCGCCGGGCAGCACCAGAGACTGTTGTAGCGGTGCATGATCGGGAGCGATAACGGCTACCGTTGGCACGCTGAGTGCCTCTGTCTGGTGCACGACGGCCGTGTGCGCGGACAGCCGTGGCAAGCTGCCCGCGATCAGTGCCAGGCATACGGCAGCAATGGCGGCCGCGATGTAGCGTCGCGAATGAGAGGGTGAGGAAAGCGGTGTAGATGCGGACATGGTATCTCTCCCGTCAGGACATCGAATGGGGGGAAGGAAGCGCGGGCAGGGACTTCTGGCGACGGTCGAGCCAGGTATGTACCGCGGCGAATACCGCGGGAACGAAGACAAGCGTGGTCACGGTGCCGAACATCAGGCCGCCGATCACCACACGGCCCAGCGGCGCGTTTTGCTCGCCGCCATCTCCCAGCCCCAACGCCATCGGCAGCATGCCGATAAGCATGGCGAGCGCCGTCATGAGTACCGGGCGGAAGCGGGTGGCGCCGGCATCGAAGGCGGCTTGAAGCGGCGTCGCACCTTCATGAATACGATCGCGCGCGAAGCTGACCACGAGAATGCTGTTGGCCGTGGCGATACCGATACACATGATCGCACCGGTAAGCGCGGGTACGCTGATGGTCGTTCGGGTGACGAACAGCATCCAGGTCATGCCGGCCAATGCGCCCGGCAGCCCGCTGATGATGATGAGTGGGTCGGTCCACGACTGGAAGTTAACCACCATCAACGCGTAGACCAGCAAAACCGCGAACGTGAGTCCAAGCAGCAGCCCTTTGAAGGAGGACTGCATGGTCTGCACCTCGCCACGCACGGCAATACTGGAGCCAGCGGGAAGATGCGCTCTTGCAGCGGCAACGAGGCGATCGATATCACCGCTCACGGCACCGAGGTCGCGTCCCTGGACGCCAGCGAATATGTCGATGACGGGCTGCACGTTGTAATGCGAAACCACGGCGTCCTGCGAGGCGCGACTAAGCGTGCTCAGTGAGCCGAGAATGGAAGGCTCCGCTTGTTTGCTGCCGTTGTCTGTCGTCAGAGGGATATTGCTCAGTGCCTGCAACGAATCGATGGTGTACTGAGGCGCTTCCGTCATCAGCGGATAGCTCACGCCGTTTTTCGGGTTCAGCCAGAAATTCGGCGATGTCTGCGAGCTGCCGGACAGCGCGATCAGCAGGTTCTGTGCGATAACGCGCTGCTGAAAGCCGGCCTGGAGGGCCTTGACACGGTCGACATCGACATTGATGGACGGCGCATCGTCCGGCTGCTGGATACGCGGATCGACCAGGCCGTCGACATGCCGCAGCTGGGCCAGCAGATCCTCGGTGACCTTGCGGTTACCGACCTTGTCGTTGCCCACGATCTGCACATCGATGGGCGAAGGCAAGCCAAAGTCCAGCGTCTGGCTGATGATGTCCGCCGGGAGGAATGAGAACGTCACGCCCGGAAACTCGTGATTGAGATGGTCGCGAAGCGCGGTGGCGTACGCGGCTGTGGGGTGATGGTCGGGATTGAGGGAAATCAGGATATCCGCATCCGCCGAGCCCACGGGTAACGAGGAGTCATAGGTCATGTTGATGCCACTGACCGGAAGGCCGATGTTGTCCAGCACGCTGCCCAGTTCCCGGGGCGGAATGATGGCTCGGATGCGTTGTTCCACCAGATCGACCACGCGCGCCGTCTGCTCGATACGGGTGCCGGTGTGTGCTCGCATATGCAGACGGATCTCACCGGTGTCCAAGGTTGGGAAGAAATCACGGCCGAGGAATGGCACCAGCAGCAGGGAGCCGCCGCAGACGATCACAAACACCGCCGCCAGACGACGCGGATGGGCGAGCACGGTCCGCAGTATCTGCTGATAGTGCGCATGAATGCTTTCGAAGCCGTGCTCGAAACGTTGCTGGAACCGGCGAAGCCAGCCAAATCGACCCTGACTGGCATCCCCTGCGACACGATCATTGCGAAGCATGTACATCGCCAGCGTGGGAATGAGCGCGCGCGAAAAGAAGTACGAGGCCAGCATCGCAAACACTACTGCCTCGGCTAGCGGCACGAAAAGGTAATGCGCTACGCCGGACAGCAGGAACATCGGCAGGAACACGATGCAGATCGACAACGTCGACACCAGGGTGGGCAGCGCGATCTGTGCCGATGCATCGATGATCGCGTCGTGCAGCGGCTTGCCCATGTCCCGATGATGACTGATCGCCTCGATGGCCACGGTGGCATCGTCGACAAGAATGCCCACGGCCAGCGCCAGCCCGCCCAAGGTCATGATGTTGATGGTCTGCCCGAGCGCGGAGAGCGCGATAAGCGAGGTCGCCACCGACAGGGGGATGGTGATGGCAATGATCAGCGTGGAACGCCAGCTGCCAAGGAACAGAAGAATCATGATGGCCGTCAGACCCGCTGCAAGCAGACCTTCGCGAACCACGCCCTGCACGGCCGAGCTGACGAATACCGATTGATCGGAGACCGGTTTGATGTCGAGCGCCTTGGGAAGCCCCGCGGCGATCTTCGGCAGCAGTCCCTTGACGGATGCAATGATGTCGAGCGTCGATGCGTCGCCCGACTTCTCCACCTGCAGTAGCGCGGAGCGCGTGCCGTCCACCCGCACGATATTGGTTTGAGGCGCGAAACCATCGCGTACCGTCGCCACATCACGCAGATAGGTAACCCCGCCATCTGTTGCCTTTACCGGCATCAGGTTGAGTGCGTCGACGGAAGTCGGGCTGCCATTGAGGTTGACGTTGTATTCGAGCGCACCGATCTTGGCGGTGCCGCCAGGCAGGATCAGGTTCTGCGCGTTCACGGCGTCGACCACATCCAGCGGTGACAGACCATGGGCCTGCAATGCCTTCGGGTCGATGTCCACCATGATCTGGCGCACCTTGCCGCCGAACGGCAGAGGAATAGCGGCGCCTTGTACGGTGGCCAGTTGGGTGCGGATGAAATTGTTGCCAAGGTCATACAGCTGCTGCTCGGGCAGCGTACGACTGGACAGCGCCAGCTGCAGGATCGGCACCGTGGAAGCGTTGTACGAGATCACCAGCGGTGGCAGCGTACCCGGCGGAAGCACGCGCAGGATGGACTGCGCGTTGGCGGAGGCCTCCGCAATGGCGCGATTGATGTCCGCGCCCTCGTGGAAATACACCTTGATCACAGCGACGCCGTTGACCGTTTGTGATTCCACGTGCTCGATATTGTCGACGTCCGACGTCAATGCACGCTCGTAGGGCGTGGTAATGCGGTTAGCCATGTCGTCGGCCGAAAAGCCGTTGAACGACCATACGATGCTCAACACGGGAATGTTGATATTGGGGAAGATATCGGTCGGCGTCCGCAACACCATGAGCGGACCGATGATGGCCAGCAGCAACGCCAGCACGATAAAGGTATAGGGTCGCCGTAGCGCCAATTGGACGATCCACATAACGGGCTCCCTCTTTCACAGATCAGGTCATGCGGAAGGCTAAAGAACAGGCGCTTGCGCACCCCTGACAGCTTCCTGACGAATCTGTAATCACGCCCCCGGGATGTCGCGCGTATGATGCGTTCAGGCACCCCGCGAGAGTTCCCATGCGCCTGCTGGTCATTGAAGATGAAAAGAAAGCCGGCGAGTACCTGAAGAAGGGACTCGAGGAGTCCGGCTTCACGGTGGATGTGGTGGCCAACGGCATCGACGGCCTGCATCAGGCGCTGGAGGAGGACTATGACCTGATAGTTCTGGACGTCATGCTCCCGGGCATGGACGGATGGGAAATTCTGCGCCGCCTCCGTATGAAGAAAGACACGCCGGTGCTGCTGCTTACGGCCATCGATGAGCTGGAAGAGCGTGTCCGCGGGCTGGAGCTCGGCGGCGACGACTACCTGGTGAAGCCGTTTGCGTTTGTCGAGCTGTTGGCGCGCATCCGAACCCTGCTGCGCCGTGGCCCGCCACGCGATATCGAACATGTCCACATCGGCGACCTTGAAATCGATGCCGTACGCCGTCGGGTGAAGCGCAATGGCCAGCGCATCGATCTGACACCCAAGGAGTTCGCCTTGCTTCAGTTGCTGGCGAGACGGCGTGGCGAAGTGCTGAGCCGTACGCAGATCGCGTCATACGTGTGGGACATGAACTTCGACAGCGATACCAATGTGGTCGAAGTCGCCATCCGACGCTTGCGGGTAAAGATCGATGACGGTCACGACACCAAGCTCATCCATACCGTACGGGGCATGGGTTACGTGCTGGACGAAGAGCACGAGGGGGCCTGATGCATCGCCTTTCGCTCAGTGCGCGCCTGACGGTCACCTTCGTGGTCATCATCGCGACGTGTTTCATCCTGGTGGGATGGCTTCTCTACCGGGCGGCCGAGCATCGCGTTTACGAACAGGATGAAACCAATCTGGTGCTGTCCGCGCGCCATCTTCGGCGGCTCGTCGCCGAGCTGGATTCCCTTGACGACCTCAAGGCTCATCAGGATCGGATGGTGGTCAGTGTTCTTGGCGACCCCAGCAACGCGTTGCGCATGGTCGATGGCACGGGCAAGACTGTCATTGACTACAACCCGACGGCGTACCCGCTGGATCTCCCGAGCGCGGTTCCTATCGGGCAACGCATCATCGCCGGCATGTTACACACGTGGTATGGCGATCATGGGTTGCCCGTACATGGCATAGCGGTGGCGGGGCAAGTACGCGATGGAGCCCACGTGACGATTATGGTGGCGCGCTCGTTCGCCGATCGCGAGGCACTGCTGCGACGTTATGGCCGGGATATGGCCATGCGGCTATTGGCCGGGATGATAGCGGCGATTGTGCTCAGTCATCTGTTGGTGCGCCGGGCGCTGCGGCCCTTGCGCTCCATGGCGACCGATGCGGCCACCATCAACGCACAGAGCCTTCATACGCGCCTGTCGGCCGGTAATGCGCCTGCGGAATTCCACGCCCTTTCCGGCGCGCTCAACGAGATGCTGGATCGACTTGAGGGTGGCTTCGCCCGGGTATGGCAGTTCACCGTGGATCTCGCTCACGACCTGCGTACACCGGTCGGCAATCTGCGAGGCACCAACGAAGTGGCGCTGACTCGGGCGCGTACTCCCGCGGAATACCAGGCGCTGCTTGCCTCCAATATCGAGGAATGTGATCGGGTGAGCCGGACCATCGAAAGCGTCCTGTTCCTGGCGCGTGCGGACAACCCCCAGTTTGCCCTTCAGCGCGTACACCTGGATATCGGCATCGAGCTGGAGCAGATCGTCGATTACTTCGAAGGCATCGCCTCGGAAGCCGGAATCAATATCCGTATCCAGGGGCAAGCCAGCATCAGCGCGGACCGCGAACTATTTCGCCGAGCCGTGGGAAATCTTCTATCCAATGCACTGCGTTACACCCCGCAGGGACAGACGATTACGCTCTTTACCGAGCATATGAATGGCGCGGTGACTGTCACGGTGGAAAACCCTGGGGCCGGTATAGCGCAGGAGCACCTGGAAAAGCTGTTCGACCGCTTCTACCGGGTGGATCGTTCCCGTAGCGATTCGGCGAACTCTACCGGTCTGGGCCTATCTATCGTGAGAAGCATCATGGAGCTCCATGGTGGCAACGTCACGGTAGATAGTCATCCAGAGGGAATCACACGGTTTGTGCTCTGGTTCCCTAGCTCCCATCAAAGGTGATCGGCGTCGATCACGGCCTGCGTAAACGCCTGCGGCGCTTCTTCCGGCAAGTTATGGCCGACACCGCCGGTGATCAGACGAAACTGATACTTGCCGGTGAATTGCTTGGCGTACACCTCCGGTTGCGGATGCGGTGCGCCATTGGCGTCACCCTCCAGGGTGATGGTGGGTACGGAGATCTTCGGAAATTGGGCCAGTCGCTTTTCCAGTGCATCGTATTTGGCTTCACCCTTGGCCAGGTCCAGCCGCCAGCGATAGTTGTGGATCGTGATGGCGACATGGTCCGGGTTGTCGAGTGCCGAAGCGCTGCGTTCGTAGGTGGCGTCATCGAAGTTCCACTTCGGTGAGGCGAGCTGCCAGATCAGCTTGGCGAAATCACGGTGGTTCTTCTCGTAGCCGATCCGACCGCGCTCGGTGGTGAAGTAATACTGATACCACCACTGATACTCGGCCTTGGGCGGCAAGGGCGCCTTGCCGGACTCCTGGCTGCCAATCAGGTAGCCGCTGACGCTTACCAGCGCCTTCACCCGTTCCGGCCACAGCGCCGCGACGATATCCGCCGAGCGCGCACCCCAGTCGAAGCCACCCAGCACCGCGTGCTTGATGTTGAGCGCGTCCATGAAGTCGATGACGTCCTTGGCCAGTGCGGCAGGTTCGGCGTTTCGCATGGTGTTCTTGGACAGGAAACGGGTCTCGCCGTAGCCACGCGCATACGGGACAAGCACCCGGTAGCCCTTCGCTGCCAACGCCGGCGCGACATCCTGATAGCTGTGAATATCGTAGGGCCATCCATGCAAAAGAATGACGACCGGGCCATCGGCCGGCCCCAACTCCGCGTAAGCGACATCCAGCACGCCAGCATGGACATGCTTCAGTGGGCCCAAGGCATCCTGGGAAACGGGGGCCGGCATGGTGGCCTGGCTCGGCTGCATCTGCGCGGATTGAGCATGCAGGCTGCCCGCCACGACCTGGGTTGCCAGTATCGCCATGGTCGCAGCCGCCAGGAAACTGCGGCCGCTGAGATTCGTCTTCTTGTGCATGGTCCTCTCCAGTAAGTAAACGATCGGGTCGTTTGGTGTGGATAGAAGACCATGGCGGCGCATCCCGGATATGTCACGGGATGCATCAAAAGGTATCGCAATGTGCCAAGGTCGAGCCCGGATACATTCCGATACAAAAGCCGGACCGCCTTATAACGACTGCCCGAGCCGGGCCTCAAGCAAGGGCCGAAAGGTGCGGCTGACATGGACGCGGTGGCCCCCGCGCAGGACGAGATCGAATTCACCGTGGGTGGCTGGCTCCAGATGCACGATGCTGTCGATGTTGACCACGGTCGAGCGATGCACGCGAACGAAGCGGCGCGGATCGAGCCGTGCGACCAGTTCGCCCAGGGCGGCGCGGTGGATGATGCGCTCGCGCCCCACGTGCAATGCCACGTAGACGCCCGCGCTTTCGATGCAGTCGATCGATTCGACCCGGATCAGATCGGTCTTGTCGCGTTCCCGGATGACGATGCGATCGAGAAACGGTTTGTCCAGGTGGCGGCTATCGAGCAGTTGGAGCACGTTCTGGCCGAACTCGCGCAGGTGTCTGTCGTCCAGGCGCGCCTTTGCACGGGTGAACGCAGCCTCCATGCGCTCGTCGCCGTAGGGTTTGAGTACATAGTCGATGGCGGCCGATTCGAACGCACGCACGGCGTGCTGATCGAAGGCCGTCACAAAGACCGTTACGGGCATGCGCTCGATGCCGATCGTGTCGATCACGCCCAGCCCGTCGAGCCCTGGCATTTGAACGTCCAGAAAAACGACATCGGGTTGCTTTTGCAGGATCGCCTCGACGGCATCGAGCCCATTCTCCGCCTCCATGATGTCGCCAACATCGGCATCGCTTTCCATCAACTCGCGCAGACGCTGACGCGCCGGCAGCTCGTCGTCCACGATAAGGATCCGATAAGCGCTTGCTTCACGCATCGCTGAGCGCCTCTGCCGTATGGATGGGTATCGAGACACGAACGCGCGCACCGCCACCTTCGCGTGGGCCGATATGGAGGCTCGCATTGTGCGCTGGATGAAGCATGGCAATACGTTCGCGGGTGACGCTCAGCCCCAATCCAGCGCCGTCATCCGTCCAGCTGTCGCCAAGCCCGACCCCATCGTCCTCGACAGTGATGTACAGCGTGGCAGCGTCGACCGATGCCTTCACCCAGACGGTGCCGCCGCCCGGGCGAGGCGACAGCCCATGGCGAACCGCATTTTCGACCAGCGGTTGCAGAATCAGTCCCGGCACTATCAGGTCGCGAGTGGACGCAGGAACATCGACGATGACGTGCAAGCTGTCACCAAAACGCATCTTCTGGATGGCGAGGTAATGACCGAGAAACTCGAGCTCCTCACCTAAGCGCACTTGCTGTCGGCGCCCGGATTCCAGCGAAAGACGCAGCAGATCGCCCAGTTGCTCGATCATTCCACGCGCCAGCTTGGGCTGGCTTACGACAAGTGACGAGATGGTATTGAGCGCGTTGAAAAGAAAGTGCGGATCGAGCTGCATGCGCAGGACATTCAAGCGTGCCTCGGAAAAATTCCGCTCCATCCGTTCGAGCCTCAACTGTGAAGCAAGATAGTGCTGGCTGTATTGCATGGCCTGCCAACCGCCGACCACGAGCAGGTAGACCAGCAGACTCCACAGGAATCCGCCCTTCAGCGTCTCATCCAAAGGACCGAGGCCCATGGCGTCAGGCCATGCGAGCACACCCATCGCCGCCCGGAACAGGGCGGCAACGTAGCAGTACACCAGAGTGGTTGGAATGCCGATAGCGATGTGAACGGCGAGCCGTGTTCCAAGGCTGCTTACGGCGATGGGCAGACGCCGATCCACCGCAATGATCGCCGGAACCAGCAGTCCCCACGCCCACCACTCCGCCAACGAAGTGCGCAACACGGGCCACCATGCCGCGTTCGACGCAAAACGTGGCACCGCGAAAACTACACCGACAGCCGTCCAGACCAGCAGTGAGATAAGCATCAGGCGCAGCCTGGAATACGGGGCGTTCTCCATACGTGGAACATGGTTTCGAATGTGACGCACCATCGTCCTCACCAGTTTCGCCGAACGCGCATGCCATCCTACACCGGTGTATCGATCCGACCTAAGCTAACGGATTCGACGAGACGATGGCTCGTTCATGCCGCTCCGGGATTCGAGGAATAAATGATGGCAACGATACGCCAGCCGTCCGTCGTCTTGACCAGCTGCCATGTTTCGTCGCCGCGATTCTCCGATTTGCCGTCGATAACAAAGTCGAAGTGAAAGTAGACCGATGCTATCGCGCCGTCACTCATGATGCGGACGTCGGTATGGCGCGGATCGAGATTCGACTTTGTGCCGGATACGAAGCTCGCAAAATCCTTATAGCTGCTGACGCGGATTTTCTGTGCCGAGGGGTTCTTCGCTCGCGCCGCGGCGAACGCCTTATCGGACAATACGGTTGCCCACGTGTCGCCGTGGTCCAGAAAGAGTCTGGAGACGCCATCACCGTCATGTGTGGTTACGGCATGGTGGAAGACATCCATGACATGCTGAATATCTGTCACATCCTGCGGTGTCGCACGCGCGGCGTCACCGGATCGATCCATTGCGTTGACGTTGAAGCCCAGTAGCGAAAGAGCGGCCGCGATAAAAATGATTCTTTTCATAAATGCCTCTTTGGATAGGTGCATATGACAACGAGGTAAAAATAGATTTCCCTGAAGGTGATGCGGGCGCGGATGTTACGAACCGGCCCAGGGGCATCATCAAACGGTCAAAGATCGGCGCCCAGGTGGAGAGTGTCGCTTGTCGCGTCGGACGTGTGGCCGCTGTTTATGGCGGCGGCAAAGATCTGTTGGGAAGGTGAATCTTCCGTCTCGGTACGCATCTGATCCGCTTTGCATCATCCCGCCGCGCGCCGAAGGGATATGCCCCTAGGGTGAGCGCACTCAATCTGAGATAGCTCCCCATGCAAAAGCGTTCCATTCGCCCCGTCTTTGCGCTCGGTATTCTGGGCACGGCATCGGCTTGCGCATCTTCGGTCACGCCCTTGCCGATTCCATTGGTAGCCGACCATTGGCAGGCAAGCGGCAACGCGACATTCATCACCAGGGAGGCCTTCCCGCACGGCATCCTTCAGGTGACCTCCGAGAGTGAGCAAGGCTTTGTCGCGTTGAAAGACCAGCACTTTGACAACGGCACCATCGAGTTCGACATCAAGCCCGTTGGCGAAGAATTTCCGGGCATTCGTTTTCACCAGAAGGATGGCGACACCGCCGACATGCTCTATATCCGGGTCAGCCCCGACTGCCCCGCGTCCCAGGACTGTCTGCAGTACGTTCCCATCATCAAAGGCCGCGTGTTGTGGGATGTCTATCCGCAGTATCAAGCGCCGGCGCCTTTTCGCGAAAACGAATGGAATCACATTCGGCTGGTCATTTCCGGCAAGCGGATGAACGTCTACGTGAACGGCCGCACCGAGCCATCGCTAAGCGTCGTGCATCTGGAGGGCGAAGCAAGTACTGGAACCATCGCATTCGAGGGCACTGCTTATTACGCGAACCTCACACTTGCGCCAAGCGTGACGGATGGCCTCGATCCCAATACTCCCGTGGACCCTGCCGAAGGTGATCGCCGCTATCTCGTTCGATGGCAAGCTACCGATCCCGTATCGATGGAAACCACGGACCATCTCGGCCCATCGAACATACCGTCTTCCGGCTCGCATTGGTCGCCGGTCACGGTCGACTACGGCGGCCTTGTCAACCTGAGCCGGTTTCGCGCTCCGACACCCAAGCAGGCACCCGCGCAAGTGATCTGGCTTCGCACCACGGTGCGGTCCGATCGCGAACAGGTACGGCATGTGGCCGTAGGCTGGTTGCGCGAGATATGGGTCTATGCAGACGGCAAACCCGTATTTTCCGGCAAGAACCGCTACAACGTAAAAGGCGGCCGCAAAACGCCTGATGGTCGCCTGTCATTGGAGAATGACGGCTTCGATCTTCCCTTGCATAAAGGTGCGAATGACATCGTCGTCGCTATCGATGGCAACACGCCCGACATGAGGGGGCGTTACGGCTGGGGTTTCATCATGCGGATGGATCAAGTCGCTGGGGCGACGGAGAAGTAGCATCAGGGCTTTGCGATGCCTGCCTTGGTTTGCTGGAGATGGGGCCAGATCCACCGGTTGGACCTGCCCCATCACTGCCTCAGAAATTGAATTTCACGCCGGCGGTTGCCGCACGCGCGGTATTGCCCTTGCCAGCGACTTGCGCATCGAAGTTCAGCCACCACGACCAATGCTGGCCCAGCGAAGAGGTCAGGCCGATACCGACCCAGCCGCTGTCCTTGACCGGGTTGATGCCCTCGACGACGAAGTTTGCCGTCGGCTCGCCGACATAAGAAGCATTGAGGCCCAGGTCGCGACCACCGAACAGGTGCTGCCATAGCGCGTACCCGGACAGGGACGTGGTGCCAGCAGATGTCGACCAGCTGTAACCGAAGCGGCTGCCCAATTGCCCGATGCTTTCGTCGAGCGTCTGACTGCGGGCAGTGAGGCCGAACCCGCCAGCGCCCTGTTCGGTGAAGCCATCACGGTCGAGATGATTCAGACCCAGCGAGCCGAATGGCGTCACCGTCCAATGATCGGCCTTGATTGCGTAGCCGGCTTCGGCATAGGCGGAACTCAACTTATCGTCGCGCTTGGTACCGATACTTTGGGTGTCCAAACCCAGATACGCCGTGCGATCGACGGTCGAACGTACCCAGTCCTGACCGATGCGACCGGCAAGATAGGCGTCACCCAGACCCCAGCGTCCGTAGACCGATATGCCGGACGTTCTCGACGTGCTGCGCCCGATATCGCCGTTGTAGTCCGAGGTCATGCGATTCCAGCTGAAAGCCACGCCTATCGCCGAACTCTCACTTACGGCAGTATCCACACCGGCGACCGCGCCGCCGCCCGAGTAGCTGGCGCCAGCGAATCCCGGCGTCGCGAGATTGCCATCCGCTCCCGTCGCCTGCACCCATGCGCCACCCGGAGTGAAGAGCGGGTCGGCCAGGCGGTCGGCGATGGTGCGGCTGACGATATTTGCCTGCTGCAAGTTCAGCGCCTGCGACGATGCATGGATTTCACCGGAGAGGCTGGTGATCGATCGCGCCGCCGCTTGTATCGTGGGTGCGTATTCAAACTGGCCGGCTGCCGCGAGGAATGCGGATGACTCCGATGGTTTGGCCTGAACCTGACCGTCGAGTTGATGCAGCGCCTGCTCGACATGCTGAGCGGTCTCTTGAGCGCTGACAGCTGATACGGGCAAGGCAACAGAGGCTACTGTGGGAACCGATGACCGGGTCAGGGTGATGAATACGTTATTGGGAGCGTAGTTCAAGACGCCGCTGGAGAAGACGGAGTCCAGCGTGAGCGACGCAAATTGTCCCTGGACAAGCACGCCCGTAATCAACGGGTCGACCTCACTGGACAGATAGGTGCGATTGCCGCGGGTAACTGACAATGTGCCATCCAGCGAAGCGGTGCCGTTCACGGAGAGAATCTGATATGGCGTAATTTCCGTGATTGCCGTCGATGTTGCGGTGTAGTCGCCCTTCACCTGCAACGATCCGAGCCCGGTGCTCAACTTTCCGCTGTTGACGATGTTGCCCGTGATGGGAACGTTGGCTACCGTCACCGACAACGTGCCACCGCTGTTGATCGTGACATTGGATATGCCGCCCCATTGGGAAAGCTGCAGCACACCACCACCAACAGTGGTCGCTCCGTTGTACAGTATTTCCCCGCCGAGGATGAGGGTGCCGCCTCCTTCCTTGTCGAGCCCACCCGTACCCATCAACACGTTGTTGAAAGTCGAGGTGTAGCCGGTAGGGACGTTGGCAATAAAGACGCCCCAGTTCAACGCCCCTGGACCATTGACTGCACCACCTGCATTCAACAAGCCCCACCCAAAGATGTCCTGCTCACCCAGCGCATTGGCAGTGCCGAGGATAGTCTGTTGAACATTGCTTGCCGACATCCATGGAAATTGCTGCCAGACCATTGCCGCGACACCGGTGACCTGCGGTGCCGAGTTCGAGGTGCCGTCGGCTCCGCCGCTGGCGAACTGGGTGCCGGGTACCGGCGAAACATACGCAAGTCCCGGTGCCGATAGGCACCACATTTCGGCAACGCCGCAAGCATTTGACGTCTTGTCCAGGCCGATGACGTGCCCGTTGTTGTCCGTGGCAACGTTGACGACAGTGATCCAATTGTTTTTGAGGTCAGGAAACAGGGAAGGAAGGCCGCCCTCCAACTGTGGCTGTGCGGCGCCGTCGTTGCCTGCAGCAAATACTGCTAGACCATCGTGTTGAATAATGGGCGTGTAGAGCGAGTGTGTAATGCTGGCAGCCGATGTCGGATCGTTCTGCTGCCCAGCGAATTTGTCGATCGTAGTGTCGACGCCATAGGACATGTTGAATAGCCGGATGCCGGCATTGACCATGTCGCTGACTGCCTCACCGATGCGGTTAGGTGCCGTCGATGTCGAAGAATCGCGGATAACACGGGCGACATACATCTGCACCTGCGGAGCGACACCGCCCGGGAACGTCCATTGGCCGTCCGGTGCTACGTCTGGCGTGCCGCCCAGAATCTGGGCAATAACGGTACCGTGCCCGATCTTGTCGCCGGTACTGGTATCGGCGTCGTCCACGTAGTTCTTGTAACCGTAGATACGGCCGACTAATGCCGGGTTCGTCTCGATCACACCGGTGTCGAGAATGCCGACCTTGACGCCCTGACCTTCCAACAGATCAGTACCGTGCTGATTCTCGGAACGCGCCGGTGGAACATTAATAGGGTTGAGATGGTTGTAGAGCACTGCGGGCGGCGGCGGCGGTGGACCAGGAGGAGGGGCCGGAGCAGGTGCGGGAGCCGGTGCAGGTGCAGGTGCAGGTGCGGGAGCCGGTGCGGGAGCCGGTGCAGGTGCTGGAGCGGGCGCTGGCGCTACATACGGTGCGGGCGATGACGATTTGGATCCGCCACCACCGCCACATGCCGTCAAAGTCGCGCTGAGCGCAACGGTAATGGAAAGCGCAAGGGCATTGCGGCTCTGCATGTATCGCTCCATCTGAATTGAGTGCGGTAGGTACCCGAGTCCATCAGGTGCAATTCCGTATGCAGCCGCGCCCAACCGGCCATGCTTGGCCGTCGGTCAGTCATCATGCGTAATGTCCCCTGTTGCCGTTCGATCTCTGCCCTTATCCAGGCACAGGAAATCGACGTCAACGTAATATTTTCAGATTAGCGGGTAGTCGTCCAGCGCTGCGCAAGATCGTTTTTTCTTGCGGCATGCAATCATTGTTTGGACGCAGGCTCCAATCGCAGTCAACGATAGAGGAGGCCTTGTAGGGCCTTCTTCCATGGAGCTGGCGTGGGCACACGTCTTGCGAGATCGGCCCACGCGTTACGCTACAGGCGCACTAGTAAAACGCTATACGGAGGCGATCCAGACAGCGGAATATCACGCTTTCCCGGCATTTTATCGTCCCAGGGACGAGCCTGAAGTCATGACGAATCAGCGCTGAAATAGCGCTTTGAATTTCAAGCCTGGCCATTGGTGCTCCCAGGCAGTAATGAATGCCATGGGCAAATGCGACATGGTGTTTTGCGTTGCGGGTAACGTCGAAGCGGTTCGGATCGAGAAACGCGTCCGGGTCCCGATTGGCTGCGGACAAAAAGAAGATGACCGAATCGCCGCGGGGGGATCGTTGTACCGCTGATATCGAGGTCTTCCAGGGCCACGCGCGCAGCCACGCGTAGCGCGCCGTCGTAACGCAGGAACCCCTCAACGGCGTTGTCCATCAACTCAGGTTTTTCACGCAGCAGGAAAAGCTGATCGGGATTCCTGAGCAGCGCAAGTACGCTGCTGGATATGACACTTGTTGTCGTTTCGAAGCCCGCTCATGTGAGCCGCATTTTTGCGACCGAGTGTTTTATGTTTCATAGGCGCCCGCCATAAGATGGCTTTTAGGTCAGGGAATTGCCGAGCGCTTCGCGTAGTAAAGCTCAACGATTCCCACTTTCTGCCAGGCTCCATCCCAAAGCGAGCAATGACATGGTGCCCATCGCCAGGAACATGCCCATGGCGGGTACCGATAGTTCTCCAGCCAGCCAATCCTTCCAGCCCATCTGAAGCATCGGCACATCAGTCAGGCTGAGCCAACATGTCGCCGCGCCCGCCAGCCCGCCCAGCCATAGCGGCCATGCAGTGCGTCGGCGACGCGGCGGTATATGGCGCATCACCCGTTCGCTGAAACCATCGTCCGCCACTGGCCCCTCGAATTGCCGGCGCAACAGCGCCTCGATCTCGTCGTCATGCGGTTCGTTCATAAGGCCTCCTCCGTGCTGGCGGCATCACGCCATGCCGCCAGCCATGTCTTCAATTTTGCCTTGCCACGCGTGGCATGCGTTTTTACCGTGCCCAGAGGCATCGCCAATACATAGGCGGCTTCTTCATGGCTGAGACCCAGCTGCACGCAATGCAACAGCACCGCCTGCTCAGCGGCGGACAAGCGCTGCATGGCGCGTTCAAGGTCGAGTCGAAGATCCATACCGCCTGTCGTCGCCGACAGCTGCTCCATCGTTTCGTCGTCGACACCGTCGTGGCGCACGGGGCTCCGACGTGTCTGCAGGAAACAGGTATAAGCAATGCGGTAAAGCCAGCTGGAAAAGCGCGCTTCGCCGCGGAACTGGTCCAGCTTTCGCCAGGCCAGCATGAATGTTTCCTGCGCAAGATCGTCTGCCGCGGCCTCGTCGCCGTGCAGCAGTCGACGCAACTGCGCGCGGATCATGCCTTGATGTCGACGCACCAATTGCTCGAAAGCTCTACGGTCGCCGTCGAGCCGTATACGTGCCACCAGCGCCTGGTCGATACGCGCCTCGGCGGCGCTATCAGCCACGCGCATCTCCTCGCCGGTTCAACCACCAACTGGTTAGGTAACCCAGGCCGATCATCAGCGGTAGCAGGCCGATGCCCCACAGGTGGCCGATGCCCAGGCCGTTATCGAGCTGGCCCGGCAAGGACAGGAACATCGCCATCAATCCCAGACCGCCGCCGATCAGCACCAGCCCTCGTCTGCGCTCGTCCGACGACCCTTGCGGTTCCAGCAGAAGTTCTGGCGACAGTTCGACGCCCTTGTCGGCCAGTTCTATCAGCGTGCGGTAACGCGCCTGTGCCTGCAGGTAGCGATAGCGCAACACGATCAGGACGATGATCACAGGGGCCGACATCACGACAAAGGGAATGAAAAGGAATTCCATGGTCTTGCTCCAGAGGATGTATCGAACCGGTAGGCCTGGTAACGGATGATGGGGCCAGGCGCTTTCCGAAACTCAGTTTTTCGCGCCTTCGGCGGCAAGGAGGTCGGCGATCTTCTCGACAAGCAGCCAGTGTTGCGACGGCCCCTCGTTACTGGTCAAGGCGACGGCCGCACCCGTTTCCCAGACCATTTCCAGGTTGGCAGTGGTGCCCTCGATGCCTCCCTGGTGACCACGGATGTAACGTCCGTGCGAGAGCCGCTCGTCGATGCCTGCGCCGATGGCGCCGGGGCCAGCTGGCACGGTGTCCTCGAACATCTTCGCCAACGTGGTGGCATTGACCAGCTTGCCTCCGTGCAAGGCCTTGGCGAACCGCAGCAGATCGGCATTGGTGGAATAGCCGCCACCTGCGGGACTGCCTTTGTAAATGCCCTGCGCCCAGTTCGCCTTCCACGTTTGGGAGAACATCCCATCATCGTGGTAGTAGCCGACGGCAAGCCCAGGCGTAATTTCGTCCCCGCTGTCGAAGCCGCTGGATGTCATCTGCGAGGGTTCGAAAATATGATGCTGGATATAGTCGAAGTAACTTTCACCGGAAACGTTCTCGATGATGCGGCCGAGCAGAATGTAGCCGGCGTTGCTATAGCTCAGCTCCTTGCCCGGATCGCCCAGCCTGGGCTGGCGGGCGATGAGCTCCAGATAGTCCACCGGGTTGACGTAGCGTCCGGCGTGCTCGAAATACTCCGGCACCATGAAATCGCCCAGGCCCGAGGTATGGTGCAGGAGTTGCCACACGGTGATTTTCTTCGCCACAGCCTGGTCGGGATATTCCGGAACCCGTGTCGCCAGCGTGTCGTCCCATGACAGCTTGCCGGCCTCCACCAGCTGCGCGATGGCCACCGCGGTGAACATCTTGCCGGTCGAAGCAATGTGGAACTTAGTCTGGTGATCAACCGGCATATGGAAGCTGCGTTCGGCAAGGCCGCGGCACTCGTCGAACACGGTGTCGCGCCCATCGAACACGGTCACACAACCGGAGAAGTCGGACACGCTCACCAGCCGGTCCAGCAGGCCATGTATCTGTTTCCCCAACTCCGCATGCGATACCGGTCCCTTGGGCCAGTTGTCGTAAAGCGGATCGTCCATCGGGACCAGCATCGCCTGCGCGAGTTGGTCCGGGTGCGCGGTATCGGCGTTTAGCCAGAATAGCCCCGCCTGCCCGTTGCGACGTCCTTTGACGGCGACTTCAAGCATGCCCGGCTGATGCGGATCGGTGCGCACATCGATTATGTCCAGGCCGCCGCTGTCGCGCGCCGCCGAGACCAGGTTGGTGACAAAGGTTGCCTTGTCGTCGGGGGCGATAGATGGCGACAGGGCATCAGGCGCCCATTGCCGGATGCGTGAGGGACCGTCTGCATTGATGTGGCGGATCAACTCGCCGGCGAGTTTGCCCACCGGGGTATCAGGTAGTTGCGCATGATTGGACTGCGCGGCCATGGAGGGGGACGTGGCACAAAGCAGTGCGGCACAAGCGTAAACGGGAGCACGTCGGAACGCGTGGATCGCGATCCTTGCGATAGGGAAGCGGTCGATCATGAAGGACGCTCTGTGGGTCACCGGCCGACATGGCGGTATCTACCACTTAGATGCAGTGACCCCTCCGATTGGATTCAGCGTGGCCGATTTTGAGCGGATGAGTGTGCTGTGTTTGCCCACCGACACCCGTGGAAACGAGCCTAGTCCGATACACCAAGCAAAATCGATCGGACCAGTTTGTACTCTTCGAGCCTCGCGTAGTCGCGTTCCGTGGGTTCGGGTATCCGCGACAGATCCATGTTTTCCGCGTTGTCGGCAAGCTTTACCAGGCGCGCCATGGGATCCAGCTTTGCCCGATGTGCCGCATCGAGCCGGGATTCGCCCTGGCGCTTGGTCAATGCATCGACAGCCGAGACGACTTCCGGCTGGAAGCCCTCCGCCCTGAGGGCTTCCAGCGTCACGGCGGAGTCCTCGACCACGTCGTGGAGCACGGCGGCCATTCTCTCCGTCGTCGAGTTCATTCGGAACATCACTCGAAGCGGGTGAAGAATATAGGGTTGCCCCGCTTTATCGACCTGGCCAGCATGAGCTTCCGCAGCGATGGCTATGGCTCGTTCAAGAGTCGCCATGTGTTCTCCGTTGAATCAAATAGGTGACCCTGTCTCTAAGGGTCTCAATGGCCCCTCGACGCGCGGCATGCAGCGGACTTCCACACCGTATAGCCGAGCGAGACAACAATACTTGCGCCGACCGCAGTCATGGAGGCAATCCTTGCGAACTCCTGCGGCGCGAAGGCCCATAGCGCGGCCCATGCCAGAAACGCCAGCGTCATGGCCCAACTGCTCACGCGCCTCACCGCCTGCGCCAATGTCGCGTGGTGGAGAGAGCGGGGCGGTGGTCCATACATCTTCGGGATGAGGTTGCAGTAGGCCGCCATGGCCAGACCAAGGATGACGTTGTACCCACGCATCACCAGCGCGGCGTCGATCCATCCTTGCCTGCGGGCCAGCGCGAGCAACAGCGAAGCGCCAATCATGATCGCCCCGAGTTTGAGACCCAGGAGGATGTCCTGTCTGACACGCGGATGGAGTTTCTCGCTCATGGGTCGGCTCCTTTTCGGGTTCGTTTGGGTTGGGCCACGCCAGCGGCATCCGATGACGTGCGCTCTCCCGTGCCGATGCCGAACAGCTGGGTAAAGCCCAGCAGTGCGTCTTCGAGCACCGACAACTTCAACTGATAAATGATGGTCGTGCCGATCTTGTTGGCCTCGATCAGGTCGGCCTCGCGCAGCACCGCAAAATGCGCCGACATGGTTGGCCGCGACACCGCGAAATGCTCCGATAGCTCTCCCGCGCTCATCGGACGCTGGCGCAGCAACTCCAGCACTCTGCGGCGGGTAGGGTCGGCCAGGGCTTTGAAGACGGCGTTCATTGTTGATATTTAGCTAAACATCTAAATTAGAGTCAAGTAAAATCTCGCCGATCGATTAAGTCGTTGTCTGTGCGAAGATTTCATGGCGTTGAGGGCTGAGTTCACGTGTGCTTCTGGGGCGTCCGCGGCAGATTCGATCATATCTAGTGAACACTAAGAGCGGCCCTGATCAGTTGGGCGCGCTCCTCGTCGAGCACCGCGACACATGCCGACCGAACATCCTCAGAGCCATTCCCTTTGGCGGCCAGGGCCGCTTCATAGCTGCATTCGCTGGCTACGTATTTCGAGAAAGCGCTGGACGCGCGATGGAGTGCCGTCATCGCCTCTGTCGGATACTCCGGAAAGCTCCGCTCGTCAGCGGATGCGCGGATAGCCTCGCTCGCTGCTTTTTCTGCCTGCCCCAGGTTTGCCTGCGCCACCCTGGCTCGGACTTCAACGCAAGCGCTCATGCCAGCGTGGCCGTGACCCTTCCAGCAATCATTGATGACCGAGACAACGGAATCCCTGGACAGGATCGAACCTTCCGACGCTAAAAGCAGCAAAGCGGTAGCAAACAACACTGACACTCCCTGAGCCGTTGAGGCGTGACCGAACTGTTGCAGATTGTGCCTGCATCGGCTCGGGAGCAGGAGATTTAGGACACCTAAGAATGGGTGCCCCCCATTGAATACTGGATGTCCCGTTCCCGGGCGTTTCCACATGGACGCTGTCGACAAGCGATCAAGGCTATTTGAGCCAGCTGGCAGTAAAATTCCAGAGACAACACGAGCCAAAGCGCCTTCGCAGCGAATATCCTCTCACGTGGTCGGGTCATACACATCCCGACGCAAGTCAGTGGGCCGGAGAGCTGCGCGAGGCGGCAATAGAACAAAAGAAAAATTTGATCGTCGATACCACGCTGGCTAACGGCGATCATGCTGTCGCGCTTATCAACCATCTCCAGGCGAATGGCTATGACGTCGAAGTTCGCGCCATGGCAGCGCATCGCCTGGAAAGCGAGCTAGGTGTCGACGAACGCTTACCCGATCAGTTGATAAGGTCGGGTACCGTATCAACCTAATTGGGCCATCCCCGCAGTGCAGTGGACACCGTTCTGTAGAGATCATCGCGGCTGGCGCCCGATTGCGCATCTACCGCGAGACCCCAGCCCATCGCCAATACAAAGCGACTTAGCGCGTCGACATCCTCATCGGCGCGCAGGTCTCCCGCGGCCTGCGCCTGTTCCAACCGCTTGAGCAACCTGGCGCGTCGGCCGGCGCGTAACGTGGAAAGTTTTTGCCGGATCGGCACGGCACTGTCGGCACACGGCAGCGCGCAGTTCATTGCCAGACAACCCGCGGGATAGTCCGGGTCGGTGTAGAGATCGGCAAGCCGGTACAACATCATCTCGACGGCGCCGCGTATCGTCGGTTGCGTCAGTGCTTCTTCGGCATACAGCAGCCGGGTCTTCCAGTAGTGATCCAGCACGCGCTCGAACAAACCTTCCTTGCTCTTGAACGCAAAGTAGAAGCTCGGCGGCGTTATGCCCATGGCCTGGGTCAAATCGGCGAGCGACGTCAGCTCGTAGCCGTTGCGCCAGAACAGCCGCATGGCCACATCCGTGGCCTGATCGATATCGAATACCCGCTCTCGCGCCATATACGGCCTCCGGAATGCTGCCGTCTGATAAATATAGTGAGCACTATACAACGTCGCCCGGTCGGGCCTAATATAGCGATCGTTACATAAAGACAACGACCCGCCATTCCCACCTGAGAGCCGCCATGCAATACACATCCTTCGGCCGCACCGGCCTGACTGTCTCGCGCCTTTGCCTGGGCACAGGAACCTTCGGCAAACAGACCGATGAGGCCGAGTCCTTCCGGATCTTCGACATGGCCGCCGAGGCGGGCGTGAATTTCATCGACACCGCGGACATGTATCCGGCGGGCGTCGGTTTCGATGAGCGCGGCCGCTCCGAGGAGTTCACCGGGCGCTGGCTCAAGGGTAAGCGTAACCGCTTCATTCTCGCCTCCAAGGCAGGCGGCGGCATGGGGCCATTGCCTTGGGATCAAGGCACGTCACGCAAGCATCTGCTCGACGCGGTGGATGCCTCGTTGCGGCGATTGGCGGTCGATTACATCGACCTCTATCAACTGCACATGGACGATGCAGCGACGCCGCTCGACGAAACCATCGAAGCACTCGATGCGATCGTGCGTTCCGGCAAGGTGCGCTATATCGGCGTATCGAATTTCCTGGCTTATCGGCTGGCGCGTGCGCTTGGCCGCCAGGATGCGCTGCGACTGGCGCGTTACGTCTCGGTGCAGCCCCGTTACAACCTGCTGTTTCGCGAGATCGAGCGCGAACTGCTGCCGCTGGCTACCGAAGAGCATCTTGCAGTGATTCCATTCAACCCGCTCGCGGGTGGGTTGCTGACCGATCGCTACCAGTTGCAGGACAGCCCCGAGACAGGGCGTTTTTCGGCCGAGCTCGGACAGTTCGGAGCCATGTATCAGCAACGCTATTGGCATCAGCGGGAGTTCGAGAGCATCGCAAAGCTGCGCGATATCGCCGCTCAAACCGGCGAACCGCTGGCTAGACTGGCGATCGCCTGGAACCTCGCCAACCCCGCGATCACCTCGGTCATTCTGGGCGCGAGTCGTGCGGAGCAACTGCGCGACACATTGACCGCCGCCGACTATGCCTTGCCGGCATCGGTCAAAGCCGAATTCGACGAGGTCACCATCGAGTACCGCCGCGGTGACGCGGGCAAATAGAGGATGAGATGCGGGATCCGGTCACGGCTACCATATAGTTGACTAAGTCAACTATATGGAGTGAGATAGGGCCTCTCCCGTGAGGTGCGCCATGACCGGAAATTTACTGAGCGACCAGGCTGAAGCCGTTCGCAGCTTCAATCGGTTTTATACCCGGCAGATCGGGGTTCTCGATGAAGGTCTTCTGGCCAGCCCGTTCTCGTTGACGCAGGCTCGCGTCCTGTTCGAGCTAGGTACCCGCAAGGCTGTGACGGCGCGCGAGATCGGCGACACCCTGGGCCTGGATGCGGGTTATTTGAGCCGCATGGTGCAGAACTTCGTCACGCAGGGCCTCATTCATCGCGAGCCATCCGCCCAGGATGGCCGGCAGATCGTTCTGTCACTCACCCCGGAAGGGAAGAAAGCTTTTCGGCAACTCGATCGAAAATCTCATGCGGTCACGGCCGAACAACTGTCCAAGCTGTCGCCGGCGCAACGCGAGCGGCTGTTGCTGCTGATGCAGGGCGTCCAGCGCACACTGTCGCCTGAAGTCGGCCATGGCAGCGTGACCATCCGACAGCACCGCGCCGGTGACATCGGCTGGGCTATCGAACGCCACGGCCAGATCTACACCGAACAATTCGGCTGGAACGAAGACTTCGAAGCCTTGGTCGCCACGCTGTTCGCCCAGTTTGCGACCAGGCACGATCCTGCAACGGAACGTTGCTGGATCGCCGAAGTGGACGGCGAGCGAGTAGGTTGCGTATTCATCGTTCGCAATACTGACGACCCCACCGTCGCTCAACTACGTTGCCTGCTTGTCGATCCGAAGGGCCGCGGCCTGGGCGTCGGCAAACGCCTTGTCGACGAATGCCTGGCATTCGCGAAGGCCGCCGGTTACGCCAAGATGATGTTGTGGACCAACGATGTGCTGACATCGGCGCGTCGCATCTACGAAGCGGCTGGCTTTACGCTTGCCAAAGAGGAGCGTCATCATAGTTTTGGCCACGATCTGGTGGGTCAGATCTGGATGCGGGATCTCTAACCAGACCTCGGTCAATGGCTTTGTCTGGAGGGACGAGCGGGAGGACGCTGGCGGTGGCTCTTTTTACGGTGGGCATCAGCGACATAAGCCCCGCATCTAAGGGAAATGCGCGCCTTGCGTTTCGCCATGATTCGTCTTGTCGTCGTACTCGAGCTCCAGCCTGTGATGAGCATCGATGACCGCAGCGATAAGATCGTTGATCTGCTGGGCCAGTATCTGGCAGTCGGCTGCAGGGCCAAGGGATTTCGCGCGAGCCAACATCTCCTGTTGTGCGTCTTCGCCTATTTCAAAGTGCCCATTCTCATGGGTTCTTAGCGCAGCGATATAGCGCTCCCATTGCTGCACGAGCTGTGGTGAAGGGCGTTTGGGCTGAACCCAGTGGGGCAACGTCATGTCGACTTTCAGCGTTGCGTCGAACTGCTCGAGCACGCAGCGGCTTCCATCGATTCGCCAGCGATAGGCGGTCTGAATCTTCCATTCGGTTACGCCTTGCATCCGACGGCCCTGCAGAATGAGCGGACTGTTCCTGTCCAGGTCGCGCGCAATCTCGTTTACCGTCGACCCGTGTACATCATAGGTATGGATCGTCAATGGTTCTGTCGCGTCCGTGGCGTGCAAGCCCGAACAGAAAATCGCTGCCGCCATAAACATTGCTTTACGCAAGCTATCCCCCGGATCAAAAGCCTACCTAGCCAGCTTGCCCGCAAATCTGGTCGACAGCAACGAGACGGGCCATGCCGGATTGGTTACAGTCATCAGCTTGTCTGGCCTGACGATACAGACCATCTTCGAGTGGAGCTCTTCAGTGACGAGCTGGATGACCGGCATTTGCAAAACAAACGGCGTCGATATCCATTACGTGAGAACCGGCGGGTCGAAGCCTCCTTTGGTTTTGCTCCATGGATTGACCGGCGACGGCGCTTGCTGGAGCCGTTTGGCGTGGGCGCTCGAAGATGAGTACGACGTTGTGATGCCCGACGCCAGGGGGCATGGGAGTTCAAGCACACCGCTCCATGGCTATCGCTACGAAGACTATGCGAGCGACGTCGTCGGGCTTATTCATGGGCTAGGACTAGCCGATCCGTTTTTGCTGGGACATTCGATGGGCGGTATGACCGCGACCGTCGTGGCGAGCCAAAGCACAGTGGCCACTCGCGGTGTCGTCCTTGCCGACCCTACGTTTCTGCACCCTGAGCGCCAGCGCGAAGTCCATGCGAGCGATGTCGTCGAGCAGCATCGCCGACTTCTGGGTTCGGACAAGGCCGATGTACTGGCGCAAGCGCGGGCTCGACATCCGCGGCGCCCGCCCGACGTCGTCGAACTTGTTGTCGAGGCGAGATTGAAAACTCGAATCGCCGCATTTGACGTGCTTACGCCACCCAACCCTGAGTACCGTCAGTTAATGAGCAGCTTGAGTGTCCCGATCCTGCTGATCGTTGGGGATAACGGCGCCGTTGTGTCCATGGAAACGGCAAGAGAACTGCAGGACCTGAACCCGCGCGTCAAGGTCGAGCAGATACGAGATGCTGGCCATGGGCTTGTTTATGACCAACCCGAGCGTTTTGAAAGGGTGGTCAGATCGTTCCTTCGATCGGTGCTTGCTCAAGCCTCGGACCAGACCGCCAGTTCGTAGCCATCGGCATCTGTGAAATGGAAGCGTCGTCCACCCGGGAAGTCGAAGGTGGGACGGACGATGCGGCCACCGGCGGCTTCGATGCCAGCTTGCGTTGAATCGAGATCGTTCGAGTACAGGACGACGAGCGCGCCACCTGGCTGCGGTGTGCCATGGTAAAAGCCACCCGTGAGTCGGCCGTCGCGAAACTCGCAGTAATCGGGGCCGTAATCCTGGAATGTCCAGTTGAACGCTTGGCCATAAAAGGCTTTTGCGGCCTCGATGGAAGCGACGGCAAACTCGAGGTAATCGATGCGGTGATGTTGATCGGCGCGGGACATGACGGGCTCGGGAAGAGAGGCGAGGCGTCATTGTTATCTATTGCACGGCGCGGTGCATGCTGTGCTCCATGATTCTTCAGGAGATATCTGACACCTTTCCTATCCGTCATTCCGGCGCAGGCCGGAATCCATTCCTCAACGCCGATGCTCGCCACCTGCTGCCTGACATGCGAGGACTGAGGAATGGATCCCGGCCTGCGCCGGGATGACGATAACGGTGAGGTTCTCAAGGCTTCAGCCGCGAGCCACTCGTTTACTCACTGAGCAGGCGCAACACTGCTTTTCTTGAAAGTAAGCCAAAGCCCCGACAACAGGAAATACACGCCACCGAACGCCGCATACGGTGCAAGCTGAGCGATACCTGGCGCGACATGAAAAGCCTGGATGCAGAACACGACACCGGCCAAGGCCGACTGTGCGCCGCTGATCATCATGAAAACCTGGCCGCCGAGCTTGCGGCGCCGAATGCCCACCGCCAGCTGAAAGAGCCCCGCCAGCAGCGCCCAGATACCGAACACCAGCACGCCTCCTGCGTTGCCGCGCAGGGTAACGGCTATCGCCATGCACACTGCGGTGATCACGCTCGTGAGCGCATTGAATTTCTGCCCGGGGTTGGCTTGAAGACCGCCGTTGCGTCGAGCGTCGATGACGTTGGCTACGGCATCCCACAGCGGGTAAAGCACCAGCAAGACGCCCGCGACGGGCATCGGCGCGGAAGCAGACAGGAAGGCGAGCGCGACCCAGACGAAGGCGACACCGGCGCGCAGAAAGTAGAAGTTTCGAAGTGAGTTCATGGGGAGGTATCCGTAAGAGTGGCATCAACCTACTAGTAGGTAGATACTCGTGTCAACTAAATCCTACTGACACCTCAGAATTAACGGACCGAGAAGGGCCCCTGCACCACTACCTACCAAGTGGTAGGATTGCACCCATGACGACCCAGCAAAAACTCATCGACTCGGCCAGGCACCTCATCCAGACCCGGGGCTACAACGGCTTCAGCTATGCCGATGTCGCCGAAGAGGTACAGGTACGCAAGGCCAGCATCCATCATCACTTCCCGGCGAAGTCCGACCTGGCTCATGCGGTGATCGAACAGTCCCGCGCGGTGATCGTCGAGCAGACGCGCATGCTGGCGGGCGGCGCCTTCGATCCGGATGAGCAATTGCGCATGTACACCGGCTACTGGGAAAAGTGCATCGCGGATGCGTCGGCACCGTTCTGCGTGGCGGGCATGCTCGCCAGCGAACTGCCCACGTTGCCCAGCGAGCTTGCCAACGATGTGCGCGCGCACTTCCGCGACCTGTCGAACTGGTTGGAAATCGTCTTCACGCGGGGCGCGCAGATGGGCCGCTTCGAGCTGCAAGGCTCGGCTCGTCAGGAGGCAGAAGTATTTATGGCGATGGTCTACGGCGCCATGCTCGCCGCGCGTGCCTATGGCGATCCGCAAGTCTTTGCCGACATTGTTGCGAACGGGTTGAACAGGCTCGCGCCGTCGGGTAAGAACAAAAGCGGTGCATCTCGCGCACGTCGATGATATCGATCAAGGGGAAGGGCAGTTCATGAAACTTATCCAGGCCATCGTTGTGACCGCCACCGCCGTGATAAGCCTCGGCGGCGCCATGCTCTCGTGGGCAGCAGACGAAAGTTACGACAGCACCTCGGTCTTCGGAGGCAATCTCCCCTCCGGATATCGCGACTGGAAGCTGATCTCCGTAGCTCACGAAGAAGGCAAGCTCAACGACATCCGCGCCATTCTCGGCAACGACATTGCCGTCAAAGCCTATCGCGAAGGAAAACTGCCCTTCCCGGACGGCGCCATCATTGCCCGCATCGCATGGAGCTATGTGCCGTCGGAGGAAAATAATCGCGCCTTTGGCCGCGCCCAGTCATTCGTCGCGGGCACCCCCACGAACGTCCAGTTCATGGTCAAGAATTCGCACGACTATGCGTCGACCGGTGGCTGGGGCTACACGCAGTTCAGCGGTGGCAAGTCCACGCATGTGGATGTCCAGGCTTGCTATGGCTGCCATGTGCCGGTGAAGGATCGCGACTTTCTCTTTACGCGTTATTCGCCTTGAAGAATTGCCATCGCTGACGAGCGGATCTTGCCGATGCATCCTTTACCGAAAAACGTGCGGCCTGCCACGAGGCCTTGCGCATGATCATTTCCGATGGCGACCTGGACGACCTGCGCGTCATTGACCTGCTTGGCTTCCATCTTCGAAGCATGCAGGGAAACTCCCCGCCGGGAAGCGTCTATGCGCTGGATCTGTCCGGCCTGAAGCGCCCGGACATTTCGTTTTTCACCGCATGGGACGGCGAACAGCTGCTTGGCTGCGGCGCGCTGCGGGAGCTTTCTCCGGCCCATGGCGAGATCAAGTCGATGCGTACGGCGCCGCAGCATTTGCGCAGGGGCGTCGCTGCCGCGCTGCTTGACCATGTGCTCGCTATCGCGACACGGCGCGGTTATGAGCGGCTCAGCCTGGAGACCGGCTCTGGCGAAGCGTTTGATCCTGCGATCGCCATGTATCGGCGCTTTGGTTTCGCCAAGGGCGATGCCTTCGGCGACTACGTTGCCAGTGACTTCAACCAGTTCTTTCATCTGACGCTACCGCCCCTGCCCTGAACGGCTATTCGAGGCTTCCATCAAGGCCGAAGCGGAGTCAAGTTCGCTATGCTGCAACCGTGGCGCCGTGGTCGCGCCCAGGGGCGGGAAGAGCGAGCCTGGCCTGCTTCGAAAATCGACACCGTTATCCGTTCTGACGAGCCAAGGAACGTTGTGATCCAAGTGAACCGCCTCATGGACAAAGAGCTTCGCACGCGCCATGGATGAACAGGAGGCGGGTTCCAGTCGGATCACCATCGCGCTTATCGCCGGCCTTGTGCTGGTCACCTTGGCGGCACTCTACCCCTTGCCTTCCAGGCAGCTGGCGGCAGCGCCCAAGGTCGCCCTACCGGCCCGGCCCATAATGCCTACGGTCGAGCTGTGGGTGAGCACGGCCGATCGCCGATTGAAACTGATGCAGCAGCCCGACATCGAAATGAGCGCACGCGGCTCGTCGGACGCTGACGTGGTTATCGATGTCCACAAGACGTATCAGGCCATGGTGGGGTTTGGAGCGGCGATGACGGATTCGTCAGCGTGGCTGATCCAGAACAAGCTCAATGCATTCCAGCGCGATGCGCTGCTGCACGAGCTGTATGGGCGTCCGCCCAATATCGACCTGAACATGATGCGCCTGACCATCGGCGCCTCGGATTTCTCGCTGCAGCCTTACACCCTGGACGATGTCCCCGCCGGTCAGACCGACCTGCAGCTCGAGCATTTCAATGTCGCGCCGAACTTGCTCGACGTGATACCGACAGTGCGCCAGGTGCTTTCCATCGACCCGCAGCTGCACATCGTCGCGACATCATGGAGCGCACCGGCATGGATGAAGAGCAACGAGAACCTTATTGGCGGCTCACTGCTGGAACAGTACGAAAGCGTCTATGCGGACTACCTCGTCAAGTACATCGACGCTTACCGTAGCCATGGGATTCCGATCTTTGCGCTGACCTTGCAGAACGAACCCGCCTTCGTGCCGCTCACCTATCCAGGCATGGGCATGACGGCGGAGCAGCGGACGCGTCTGATCGCGCAATACGTCGGCCCCAGGCTGGCAAGCCGCAAGCCGGCGACACGCATCATGGAATGGGACCACAACTGGAGCCACCCCGAGCAGCCATCGAGCGTGTTGTCCGACCCGGATGCCGCGCGTTACATCGACAGCGTCGCCTGGCATTGCTATGAGGGCAGCCCCTATGCCCAGAGCCGACTGCATCGTGCGTTTCCTCAAAAAGATACCTATATCACCGAGTGTTCCGGCGGCGATTGGGCGTCGAGCGTTCACGGCGAGCTGCTGTGGTTTTCGCGCGATCTGTTGATCGCCGGAATCAGGCAGTGGGCCCGTGGCGTTATCTACTGGAACTTGGCGCTCGACGAGAATTACGGTCCGCATTTTGGCGGCTGCGCCACCTGTAAAGGCATGGTTACCATCGACTCGCGTACCGGAGCGGTGAGCCGCAACGACTATTATTACGCGATAGCGCATTTCAGCCGCTTTGTTTTACCCGGCGCCCTGCGAGTGAGGTCCACCGAAACCGACAAGGGCATCGCCAATGTGGCATTCCAGAATACGGTCGATGGTTCGATCGTGCTGGTGCTGGTGAACAGCAACAAGGAAGCGCACCCCATGTCTGTCGCGGACGACAACTACCGCTTCGAGTACACGGTGCCAGCGCAAAGCGTGGTGACCTTCGTGTGGAGTCCGGATCAGGGCATCGGAGTGATACGGCGCGCGCTTTGGTGGCTGAAGGGCAGGCAGCGGCCAGATGATGCCGACGGAGTGAACTAGACGCATCTGCTGGTTGCGCCATGACGGGAATCTTTTGGCACGAATGCCAAAAAAGCCCGGTTTAGATCGTGACAAATGCGCTCCTCGTTGGGATACTCCGATGTCCTTGCGAGGTGGAATCGGTATGAATCGTCGCGACTTGCTCAAGGGTATGTCCCTGCTCTCCGGTGCGGTAGCGTTTGGACGGCCATTCATTTCGGCGGCCGCTGAAGCTGCAGCTTCTGACAAGACTGTCGCGAAAATCGCCCAGCCCATCAGAGGCCTTCGGCGTGTCGCCGGGAGCCTACGGCAACCGATCCGTCTCACACTCGAATCCGACGCCGCGCACGATGCGGTGATCACGTCGATCGATGGTGTCGAGGTGGATCGACGATCGCTGGCCGCAGGCAAGCAGACGTTCGACGTTTTTGTCGATCCCGTGTCTCAGCCTGCAAACGTCTCCGTTTCTGTCCGTCTGGGCCGTGCCGTTCTCAATGAGTCGGTTGCGTTGCGGCCCGTTCGCAAGATGCAGGTCTATGTGCTGCCTCATTCTCATCATGACCTGGGTTATACCGAGATGCAGGCCGATGTCGAGGAAAGGCAGATGCGCAATATCGCGCTGGGCATCGACCTGGCGCGCAAGACAGCCGGCTATCCCGAAGGGTCGCGCTTCGTGTGGAATCTCGAAGTGCTCTGGGGCGCGGACCTGTATATGAAGCGCAAATCCGCGACGGAGAAGGCCGAGTTTCTTGATGCAGTCCGCAAGGGGTGGATCGCGCTCAACGGGTCGTATGCAAACGAGCTGACAGGATTGTGCCGGCCCGAGGAACTGTTGCAGTTGTTCCGCTATGGCACCGAGCTGTCCGATGCTACCGGCATAAAGATCGACTCGGCGATGATGAGCGACGTGCCCGGCTATACCTGGGGCACTGTCGACGCGATGGCCCAGGCGGGCATCCGCTATTTCTCCGCGGCGCCAAACTACTTCGATCGCATCGGTCGCTTTATGGACACGTTGCAGGACAAGCCATTCTGGTGGGTCTCGAAATCCGGAAAGGACAAAGTGCTGTTCTGGATCCCATGGACCGGGTACGCCATGTCGCATGTCATGGCGGCGAACGACGAATGGGTCGGCACGTACCAGGAACGCATGGACGAGGTCCGCTTTCCCTACGATATCTCTTACGTCCGCTGGGCTGGACACGGCGACAACGCTGAACCCGATCCCGGCATCGCGGAATTTGTCCGCACGTGGAACGAGACCTATGAATGGCCAAAGTTCACGATCGCATCGACGAGCACAGCGTTCGCGGCGTTCGAACGGCGCTACGGTGGGCAGTTGCCGCAGCTGCAAGGCGACCTGACGCCTTATTGGGAAGATGGCGCGGCGTCTTCCGCGCTTGAGACGGCCATCAACCGAAACACGGCGGACCGCCTGACGCAGGCGGCAACCTTGCTTGCACTGACTCATCCTGACGCCTACAAAGCGGCTTCCTTCAAGGATGCCTGGCGTGATGTGTTGCTCTACTCCGAGCACACGTGGGGTGCGGCTGCGAGCGTAACGCAGCCGGAGGCCGCCATGACGGTCAACCAATGGAGCGTAAAACGTGAGTTTGCGCTGGAGGGCGAGCGCAAGTCGCAGGCGCTGTTTGCGCTCGCGGACAAGAAGGCCGGCGCGAGGCAGAAAAGCGTTGATGTCATCAACACTTCTTCCTGGACGCGCGGCGGCGTGGTGCTGATCTCGCCTGCGCTTTCAACAGCCGGCGATCGTGTCGTCGATGCGCATGGCCATCCTCTGCCTTCGCAACGTTTGTCGAGCGGCGAACTGGCTGTTCTGATTCCTTCGGTTGCTGGGTTCGGATCATCTCGCTTCACGGTGACGTCGGGATCGCCTGCCGCGCCGTCATCACCCGTGGTGTTTCAAGATGGTGAATTACGCAATAGCTTGCTTCGCGCGCGCATGGATCCCGTCTCCGGCGACATCACCGAGCTGACGATGGATGGAGACAACGGAAATCTGGTCGACAGCCGGGCCGGATGGGCGTTGAACGAGTTCGTGCTGCTGCAAGGTGAGGATGTTCAGCATCTCGGCAAGAGCGGGGCCGCAACGATTACCGTCGAGGAGCACGGGCCGTTGGTTGTCACCTTGCGTGTGGCATCGAGCGCTCCGCTGTGCAAGAGCCTTGTACGACGTATCCGTCTTACCGCCGATCAGGACTTTCTGGAGCTTTACAACACCGTCGACAAGCAGCGTGCCGACTATGCAAAGACGGCGGACAAGAACGGCCGCCATCCGGTCCTGAAGGAAAGCCTGCAGTTCGCCTTTCCATTCGCCGTACCGGATGGGCAGCTGACCGTGGATGGCGCCTTCGCCCATGTTCGGCCGGAACTCGATCAACTCCCGGGCTCGTGCAAGAACTGGATGCCGGTAGGCCGTTGGGTCGATGTTTCCAATGCGTCCGTTGGCGTCACCTGGGTAACACTCGATGCACCGCTTATCGAGGTCGGCGGCATTACCGCTACGAAGCTGAATTCGCAGACCAATCCTGAAGTGTGGATGCGTCATCTGGACCCGACCCAGACATTCTTTTCGTGGGTCATGAACAATCACTGGGGCACCAATTACCGCGCCTGGCAGGAAGGTCCCGTTACCTTCCGTTATGCACTAAGGCCGCATCGAGGTGCGGATTTTGCCGAAGCAAGCCGGTTCGCCACCGGCCTGAGCCAGCCGCTGGTGGTGGTTGGCGCAACGGAAACGGCCATTTCCCACGAACCGCTATTGCAGGTCGAGCCTTCGGACATTCTGGTTCAGGAGTTCAAGCCAAGTGACGACGGCAAGGCGTGGATCGTTCGTCTATTCAATGCATCGGGCAAGACGGCGAACGCGCGTATGACATGGTCGCAAGGTGCGCGGGTAGGTAAGACGACACGGAGCAATCTTGCAGAACAATCGCTCGAAGCGCTTTCGAATGAGTTTTCGATGGTGGCGAGCGAGCTAGTGACGGTGAGAACGACGGCGCGCAGTGGTTGAGGTTTATGTTCGCGCGTGCGGATCTTTCGCCTTAACAAAAAAGCCCCCCTCACTCCGACCCTCTCCCCCGGCAGAGCCAGGGGAGAGGGAGCTAGGTTGCGCAAATGCGAAACATTGAGGTTCCCTCAGTAGGCCCCCTCTCCCCTGGCTTCGCCGGGGGAGAGGGTTGGGGTGAGGGGGCGCTCTTTTAACGCACAATCATGCAAAGACGCGATCAATCCAGCGGTCGCACCCAAATATTGCGAAAACTAATCGGCTGCGAATGATCCCCATGCGCCTGCAGCTTGATCGCCGCGTCGGTATACGGCTTGTACTTCGGCTTGCCGATATAAAAGGTCTCGCCGCTAAGCTGGGTATGGTTCTGCACCAGCACGCCGTTATGGAATAGCGTCACATAGCCCGGCGACTTCACCGTGCCGTCGGCGGCAAATACCGGTGCCGTCCAGACGATGTCGTAGGTTTGCCATTCCCCCGGCGGGCGCATGGCATTAACCAGGGGAGCGGTCTGTTTATAGATGCTGGCAGCCTGCCCGTTGACATAGGTCTTGTTCTTGAACGAATCCATGATCTGAACTTCGTAGCCCTCGTCGCCGGGCCCGGTCGAGGCGAGGAACACGCCGCTGTTGCCGCGCGCTTGGCCTTCGCCAGTGATGTCCGTGGGTACCTGCCATTCCAGATGCAGCTGGTAGTTCTTGAAGTGCTGTTTGGTCTGGATGTTGCCCGTGGCTTTCTCGACAGTCACCACACCATCGTGCACTTTCCACAGTGCGGGCGAATGATCCTTGGATGTTTCCCATTGCGTGAGATCGCGACCGTCGAACAACACGACGGCGTCCGATGGCGGCGCACTGTCCTGCTTGCCCGCCGTGATGACTTTGGGCTCGGGCTCCCACTGCTCGGTCGCCTTGGGATCGGTCTGCGCCCATGCGGACGATGCGAGAACGAAAAGGGTAAGGACCACAGCGCTTTTCTGTTTCAAGGCCATTCCTCGATGAAAGGTCATACCGTGCATATCTTGAACGCCTCGGCAAAGGAATCGAACGGGTCCGATCGCGACGGCATGAATTCGTGCGCGATGTAACCCTGGAAATTCAGATCCGCGATCGCCTTGGCGACGGCGTGGTAGTTGAGCTCCTGGGTGCCGTCGATCTCATGGCGACCCGGCACGCCACCGGTGTGAAAATGGCCGATCCATTGGATGTTGTCGCGGATGGTGCGGATTACGTCACCCTCCATGATCTGCATGTGATAGATGTCGTAGAGCAGCTTGACGTTGGGCGAGTTGATGCCCTTCATCACCGCGACGCCGAATGCCGTGCTGTCGCCCTGATAGCCGTGGTGGTCGACCTTGCTGTTGAGCAGCTCCACGCATAGGGTGACGCCGTTCTCCGCGGCGAGCGGCTCGATCTTGGAGAGGCCGGCGACGCAGTTGTCGATCGCCTGGCGCTCGTCGATGCCATCCTTACGGTTGCCGAACATGGTGATCATGTTGGTCAGGCCGGCGCGCTTGGCCAACGGAATTGTCGCTTCCAGTTCCTTCAACAGCGCGGCGTGATTGGCCGGGTCGTTGAAACCCATCGTGATGAAGTTATCGCGCTTGGCGGGATAACCCATCGTTACCGCCAGACCATTGTCGGTCACCGTCGCCCATTCGTCCGCATACAGCAGATCGACGCCAACGAAGCCAAGAGACTTGAGGTGCTTGCACAGTTCAGGCAATGGCGCCTTGGAGGTCCAGCGGCTCAACGACTGCTTGAGGCGACCGGGCCCAGCTTTCTCGGGAGCGGGTTTGCCGGCGACGGTATCGGCGGAAGCAAGCAACGGCATGGCGCCGACCGCCGCCGCAGCGGCTGCGATGCGGCCGAGCGCGGTGCGGCGGCTGATGCCGGGAGAGGTGGTTGTCATGGTCAGGTGAGTCCCAGGATGTCGCGATTGAACGCGCGGTCGCTGCCGGTGGCGGCGAAATCGTCGAACGCGCGCTCGGTAACCTTGATGATGTGGTCGCGGATAAACACCGCGCCTTCCTTCGCGCCTTGCTGGGCATCCTTGATGCAGCACTCCCATTCGAGCACGGCCCAACCTGGGTAGCTGTATTGCGCCATCTTGCTGAAGATCGCACCGAAATCGATCTGCCCGTCGCCCAGTGAGCGGAAACGGCCGGGGCGATCGATCCAGCTCTGGTAACCGCCATAGACGCCCGCGCGCCCATTGGGGCGGAACTCAGCATCCTTCACATGGAACGCGCGAATGCGCTCGTGATAGAAGTCGATGAACTCCAGATAGTCCATCTGCTGCAGGACCATATGGCTGGGGTCGTAGAGGATGTTGGCGCGCGGGTGCTGACCGACGGCATCGAGAAAACGCTCGAAGGTCGCGCCGTCGTGCAAGTCTTCACCGGGATGCAGCTCATAACAGACATCGACACCGGCTTCATCGAAGGCATCGAGGATGGGTCGCCAGCGTTTGCCGAGTTCCGCGAACGCTTCCTCGATCAACCCGGCGGGGCGTTGCGGCCACGGATAGAACAGATGCCAGGCCAGCGCGCCGGAGAAAGTGGCATGCGAGGTCAGGCCGAGATGCTGGCTAGCCTTCGCTGCAAGCTTGAGCTGTTGCACGGCCCAAGCCTGGCGTTCTGACGTGTTGCCGCGCAATGCCGCGGGCGCGAAGCCGTCGAACAAGCGGTCGTAGGCAGGATGCGAGGCTACTAGTTGGCCTTGCAGATGCGTGGACAGCTCGGTCACCGCCAACCCATGTTCGGCCAGCATGCCCGCGATGTCGTCGCAATACGTCTTGCTCGCCGCTGCCTGCTCCAGATCGAACATCCGATGATCGTTGCTGGGGATCTGCACGCCGACAAAGCCGAGCGACGCTGCCCAACGCGCGATATCGGGGAGCGTGTTGAACGGTGCCTCATCTCCCGCGTACTGGGCAAGAAAGATGCCCGGACCCTTGAGCGTTTTCATATCTTCAATTCCGTTTCAACCGCCCAGGCCTTGCCGTTGCCGGCTTCGGACAGCGGTATATCTGCCTTGTAGCCACCGGGCACGGCGACGTACTGCAGCACCTGCGTGCAGCCGGGTTCGGACATGAAGAAGCCCAGCATGGTCAGCTTCTTGGTCATCAGCACGAAGTCGGCAGCGGGTGCCAACGTGGTGTGGTTCGAATGGCTTATTGCTTCGTTATGAAGCTTGGTCACCAGCGCCTTGCGCTTCGCCTCGTCGAGCTGCATGAACGGCTTGCCGCCCGCCTGGTCGAACGCAGCCAGCGCGGTGAGATAACGCTGCTGATCGGCCTTGGTATAGACGTCATGGAACATCTGATCGATAAACAGCGGCACGCCCGCATCGATCGCACCCGGCGTATCGGTACGCGGGATGATGATATCGGCCACTCCGCCGATCACGCTGCCTTGGGGCGGGCTGAAGAATCGAGGCGCTGCCCCCGGTTTCTGCGATGCGGCGTGCGCATCGAACACGGCCAGCAGCGACGGCGCGGCAAAGGCGCCGACGGCTAGCATGGACATGCTTTTCAACCATTCACGACGGTTCATGGCGCGTCTCCTTTAGATATTGCCGCGCTTGAGTTCTTCCACGGCGTGGCTGGCCGCGCGTGCGGTCAGCGCCATGTAAGTCAGGGAGGGGTTCTGGCAGGCGGATGAGGCCATGGCCGAGCCGTCGGTAATGAAGACGTTCTTGCAGGCGTGCATCTGGTTCCACGCGTTGAGCACCGAGGTCTTCGGGTCGCGGCCCATGCGTGCGGTACCCATTTCATGGATGCCGGCGCCGACATTGGCCTGCATCGAGAAGGTGCTCACATCGCGATAGCCGGCAGCGGTAAACATCTCCACGGCGTCGCTGAGCATCTCCTTGGTCATCAGGGTCTCGTTCTCCCTGTGTATCGCATCGAAGTTGAGCACGGGCAAGCCGTACTTGTCCTTCTTGCTGTGGTCGAGGGTCACCATGTTCTTGTGATTGGGCAGCATTTCGCCAAAGCCCATCATCGATACCCACCAGGGGCCCGGCTTCTCGGCAGCATGTTTGAGTTCGTCGCCGATCGCCGGCGTGTTGACCAGCCGCGTCCAGTCGCTGCGGCTCGCACCGCCCTGGTAGCCGAAGCCGCGCAGGTAGTTGCGCTTGTCACCGCCGACGTTGCGGTAGCGTGGAATATAGAAACCGTTGGGCCGGCGCCCGGAGTAGTAGCGGTCTTCATGGCCTTCGACCAGCGCCCGCGCGCCGTTGCCGAAAATATGGTCCATGATGTTGTGGCCCACTTCGCCGCTGTCGTTGCCGAAGCCGTTCGGGAAGCGGCTCGACACCGAGTTGAGCAGGATATGCGTGGTGCCGAAGGTGGACGCGTTGAGAAAGATCACGCGGGCGAAGTATTCCGTCTGATGACCGGTCTCCGCATCCAGCACGCGCACGCCGGTCGCCTTGCCCTTGGCGTTGTCGTAGATCACTTCGTAGACAATCGCGTTGGTCACGATCGTCATGTTGCCGGTTCTCTCCGCGGAAGGAAGCGTTGACGAGTTGCTGCTGAAATAGCCGCCGAAAGGACAGCCGCGCATGCACAGGTTGCGATATTCGCATTGCCCACGCTGCGGACTCTTGTCGTGCTTGAGCGGCTCGGAGAGATTGGCGGTGCGGCCGATGATGAGCTTGCGCTTGAACTTGTCGTCCAGCTTGCCTTTGAAATCCTTCTCGACGCAGTTGAGTTCCATGGGCTTGAGGAACTGGCCGTCCGGCAGTTGCGCAAGATGTTCGGTCGACCCGCTGACGCCGATGAAATGCTCGACGTAGTCGTACCAGGGAGCAAGGTCGCTATAGCGGATGGGCCAGTCCACGCCGACCCCTTCCTTGCCGTTCGCCTCGAAGTCCATCTCACTGAAGCGATAGCTTTGCCGGCCCCACATCAGCGAGCGTCCACCGACGTGATAGCCGCGGAACCAGTCGAACGGCTGGGTTTCTTCATACGGGTTGTCGATGTCGTCGACGAACCAGTGCTTGGTGGACTGCGTAATACCGTAGAACGACGGGCGCGTGTGCTTGGGATGACGCGCGATGTCTTCCTGCGTCGGCTCGTCGGCGTACGGCAGCTCCCACGGCGCCTTCATCGCGGTGGGGTAGTCGCCATGCTTGACCATGGGGCCACGGTCGAGCACCAGGGTCTTGAGCCCTTTCTCGGTCAGTTCCTTGGCGGCCCAGCCGCCACTGACGCCAGTGCCGACAACGATGGCGTCGTATGTGTTCTTTTCCATGCGATTCCCTTAAGACAGTTCAGCGCAGCGGGCGCAGGTAGGCGTAATCGACGCGCGCGGCGTCGAGCTGGCTCATGCGGCTAAAGGGGCCTTCCTGCTCGACGAAGCAATGCTTCAGTCCAGAGGTATCCGCCGCCGCCATGATCGGTTTGTAATCGAGCGTGCCGCGGCCGAGTTCCGCGCCCGGATAATCCTTGGCGCCGCCGGGCAGGAAATCCTTGGCGTGCATCAGCGGGATGCGGCCAGGATTTGCCTTGAAGTAATCGGCAGGGTTCTTGCCGCCCGCGTGCACCCAACCGCAGTCGAGCTCGAACTGCACGAGCTTGTGATCGGTTTCCTTGAGCAGCACGTCGTAGAACGTCTGCCCACCGCCCACGTCGGTAAATTCGAGATGGTGGTTGTGATACGCGTATTGCAGACCCGCCTGCTTGGCTTTTTCACCCAGGCGGTTGGCGTACTCCGCGGTGCGCTTGGCCTCGTCGAGCGAGTAGGTCGGCTCCGGCGCGCTCTTGCCCTGCGCGGCCAGTTCTTTCTGCATGATCGACGGCAGCATGCTGCTGACGATGTACTGCGTGCCGAGCACGTGCGCGGCTTCGACGCCGGCGTCGAAACCCAGGCTGTCGAAATGCATGCTGGGGCAGCGCAGGCCGGCTTCGTTCAACTGATCGCGCAGCGTCTTGGCCGTGCTGGTGATGATGGCTTCGATCTCGGTGTAGCCGATCGACTTGAGCGTCTTGAGCGTGCCGTTGGGGTCGTCCTGGTAAGCCTTCAGCACCATATAGAGCTGGATGCCGAGCGTCTTGCCCTTGGCGCTGGCGGCGAGGATCTTTCCCGGCGTGCCAAGGGTAAGCCACGCCGCCGTGCCACAAAGCGCGGAACGGGCCAGGAACTGCCTGCGAGTCATCATTAACGGTTTCTCCCTGAGGGGCAGGTGGAGTGTCGAATCACGTGGCGCTGGTGACAGGGGTCCCCGCCGTCGCCTTGCGATCTTTAAATAGCAGCACGAACAAGACCAGAACGAAGGCCGCGCAAGCGCCACCAATCAACCAGATCGCGTGCCAATCATGTGTCGCAGCACCCTGCGCGTTGGTGCGCGCATAGGTATCGACCACCACGCCGGACAGCCACGAGCCGACGAACATGCCCAGACCGTAGGTCAGAAAAGTGATCAGCCCCTGCGTTGCCGCGCGCAAGGCGGAAGGTGCCTCGCGATCGATATAGATCTGGCCGACCACAAAGAAGAAGTCGAAGCAGATGCCGTGCAGGATGATGCCCAGCCACAGCATCCACATCAGACTGCCGGGAGCACCGTAGGCAAACATCGTATAGCGCACCACCCAGGCCAGCATGCCGACGGCGAGCATGTACTTCACGCCCAGGCGGCGGAAGAACCAGGGGATGAGCAGCATGCAGAACAGCTCCGACATCTGCCCACCGGTCATCTTGCCGGCGGCGTTGACCACACCGATTTCGTTGAGGAACAGGTTGGTGAAGGCGTAGTAGAACTGGAGCGGGATACAGATCAGGAACGAGGCGAGCGCAAACACCGCCATCGAGCGGTCGCGCAGCAGGTGCAGGGATTCCAGCGGCAGTGCATGACGCAGTTCGAAGCGCGTATTGCGTGCGAGCGGCGGCGTAGCGGGCAGGGTGAGGCAATAGACTGTCATCAGCACCGACAGCCCGGCGGCCAGGAGCAAGGGCGATGCGGTCGCTTCCACGCCCCAGGCACCGACGATCAGCCCCATGATGATCCAGCCGATGGTGCCGAACACGCGAATCGCGCCGAACTCTTCCTGCGGATCCTTGATATGCCGCATGGCGAGCGAGGTGGTCAGTGCCAGCGTCGGCATGTAGCAGAGGCTATAGGCCAGCAGGGCACCGTAAACGGTTGCGAACGAACTCTGTTGCGCGGCGACCACCAGCAGCACGGCGCCGATGATGTGCAATATCGCGAGCACGCGGCGCGTATCGAACAGCCGGTCGGCCAGCAGCCCGACAAACAGCGGCGAGATCATCGCGCCGATCGCGGTAGTGCCCGCGACCGCGCCGATTTCCTTGCCATTGAAATGCAGCGTCTGGCCTAGCCAGGTGCCGACCGTGACGTACCACGCGCCCCAGATCGCGAACTCGAACAGCATCATCAATCTAAGGCGCCATTTCATCCGCGTTTCCTCTTGGTGCGTGGTGTTTCGAGAAGGTCTTCGACGTGCTGCCATACACCGCCAGCGGCATGGCTCTTGAGCATCGCCTCGACCAGCAGGCTGTTGCGATAGCCGTCGGCGAACGTGGGTAGCGCGACCGGCTTGGTTTCAGGTGTGCCGCCGCGCCGAATCCACGCATAGGCATCGGCCAGCAGATTGCGGAACGCATCCGCCCAGGCTTCCGGATGACCCGCGGGCAGATGCGCATAGCCGCGCGCAGCGGGATCGAGCAGCGCGGGATCCCGTGTCAGCACCGTATTGGCCTGCGCGTGGTGGCCGATCCACAGTTCGTTGGGCTGCTCCTGTCGCCACGCCAGCGAGGCCAGACGCCCATTCACTTCCAGGCGCAGGTCGTTCTTGTGACCGGGCAGCACCTGACCCACGGTGACGCAACCGCGCGCGCCGTTGTCGAAACGCAGCAGCACGTTGGCCACATCTTCGCTGGTGATCTTGATCTTGCGCCGTGGCGCCGACTTGGCCGCGCCGGCAAAAGCCTTGGGCGAAGCGGCTGGGACATCGCGAACCGGCACCGCCGTATGCAGATCGGCCAGCACGGCCGTAATGCGCGCGCCGGTCACGTGCTCGGCCAGATCGCACCAGTGCGAGCCGATATCGCCAAGCGCGGAACTGGCGCCGCCCAGCTTGGGATCCAGACGCCACGAATACGCGCGCTCGTCGGTCAACCAATCCTGCAAATAACAGCCATGCACGAACACCGCCGGGCCGACCTTGCCCTTGGCGATCATCGCGCGCGCCTGCTGCACCAGCGGGTAGCCGCGATAGTTAAAGGTGACCACGTGCGCGACACCCGATTGGCGCGCGGCTTCGTACAGTTCACGCGCTTCGCCCGTGCTGCTGGCAAGCGGCTTGTCGGAGATGACATGCTTGCCAGCACGTAGTGCCGCCAGGGAAACCTCACGGTGCAAGTGGTTGGGCGTGGTGTTGTGAACCACCTGCACGGTGGGGTCGGCCAGCAGTTCCTGGTAACTCGCGTAGCCGCGCCCGGCGTTGAGTTCGCGCGCGCGTTTTTTTGCGGATTCGAGGCTGGAGCCAGCGATACCGACGATCTCGACGTCGCCCAGGCGACGCACGGCATCGAGGTGATGCGCGGCAATAAAGCCAGGGCCGACGAGCCCCATGCCGAGCTTCTTCATCGGGTCCCCACCCTGGCGCTGGTCGTTATGGACTGGCCTGCCATTTCCCCTCCGAGCTACCGCTGTCGCAAAAATGTATTCGATTACATCCGCATAAACACTGGTGTTCGCTGCTTCACAGGTTTGGATTTTGCTTCAGCGCCACAGGCGATTTCGTCGTAGAGCGCTTGAAATGTGGCAGTGTATGTAACAGATGCGCAAAGGCAGGCGCAACGATTTCATGTAATCCATTACATTGCATTGCACAAATATCGGTCGAGGTGACCGCCAGGACATCTCGTTCTCGGACGCTACCGGCTGGTATCGTCCCAGGCACAATGGCGACAAAGGGGATAGGAGCGCGTGAGTACGGACGGATCCAAGCGTAAACGGCAAGGTGCGAAGGGCGCGGACAAGAATGCTGCGCCGCAGCCTGCGCGTGTCCGGACGGTCAAGGAAATTGCCGCCATTGCCAAAGTTTCGGTTGCAACCGTCTCACGCGCCTTGCAGCGCCCCGAGATCGTCAGCGAGGAGACCCGCCAGCGCATCCACGAAGTCGTCAAGCGCCTGGGTTACACGCCCAACGCACTGGCGCGCAACCTGCGCACCGCGCGCACGCGCCTGATCATCGCCTTGCTACCCGACATCGCCAACCCGTTCTTCTCGGAGGTCATCCGCGGCATCGAGCAGGTGGCGCACGAGAACGGCTATTCGGTGCTATTGGGCGAAACGCAGAGCAGCCTGGTGCGCGAGCAAGCCTACGCCGACATGGTCGCCGCCCGCCAAGCTGACGGCATCATCACCATGTCCCACCGCGTCCCAGCTATCCCCATTGATGGGCGACTGCCAGTGGTCAATGCGTGCGAGTACGTCAAGGACAAAAAGATCTCCAGCGTTTATATCGACAACGTTGCCGCGGCGGGGGCTGCGGTCGACTATCTCGTGACGCTGGGGCATCGGGATATCGCCTTCATTGCCGGGCCATCGTCGAGCCCGATCTGCGTGGATCGGGAGCAGGGTTACCAGCTTGCTCTGCAGCGGGCGAAGATTCCCGCGAACCCAGCACTGACTGCCGTCGGTGACTTTTCGATCGAAGCGGGCGAGCGCGCCATTGACCTGTTCCTATCGCAGGGGCAGTCGTTCAGTGCGGTGTTCTGTTCCAACGACGAGATGGCGATCGGTGCGATGCGTGCGTTGATCTCACACGGGCTGCGTGTGCCTGAGGATGTCTCGGTAGTTGGCTTCGATGACATTCGCTTTGCGCGCTATACCTCGCCACCGTTGACCACTGTCGCTCAGCCGAAGAATGCGCTGGGGCGGGAGGCGATGACCATGTTGATCGAGCTGCTGAACGATCCGGAGGTGCCGCCGCGGAAGCGGGTGTTGTCGGCTGATTTGGTGGTACGGGGGTCGACTGCGCCGCGAGCGGGTGGGCGCTGATGACGAAGCAGCGTAACCATGGAGCGGATTCATTGAGGTGACGGCCTTTGAATCGTCGTTAATGAGTTCGATCTGTGCGTCGGGCGCCGGTTGAACGCAGTCAAGATTGATACAAATGTGCTTCGTGCCTAGCGGTACGAGTTGAAGGCGCGCAAACATTGGCGCTTCCAATATGAATCATGGGTTGCGTCTGACAGTGAGGAAGGCATCATGAAAAGACGAGAATTTGTTGGAGCGCTCCCGCTCGTCGTTGGCGGCACATTAGCTATTACATCTACCAAAGCCAATGCTCAAACACAATCGACATCGACGTACATAAGCGTTAAGCAGTTTGGAGCTGTTGGAAATGGCACCGCCGACGATACCGCGGCCATCACGGCGGCTTTCACATATGCGTCGGGGCAGGCTTACCCGATATGTGTATTTTTCCCTGATGGGGAATATTTGGTCAGCGCGGGATTCACGATACCGGTTGGTGTAACGGTTCGAGGATCGGGGCGAGGCTCTGCAACGATTGTTGTTGGTGTCAGCGGTATCACGGTCTTCTCTTGCATCCAAAGTTCATTTGCGTATGCCAACATCACAGTGTGTGACCTTGGCATTCAAACATCTAAATCCAATGTGATTGGGATGCACTTTACGCTTTGCGAGATGACTTGCGTGGAGCGAGTTCTGTTTGCTGGCTGTACGCAGAGCATGACTATAGATCGGGGACAACACCATCAGATTCTAGATGTAGTAAGTCGCGGATACAGCAGTAATCCTGCGGGCACGTTCCGCTTCTGGTCTTCCGTGGATACGGATTACATCTATCACTTAACTGTCAATAGCTTGCTTTTTTCCAATAGCGGCACCGGTGTTTCGACTGTCATGGACCCTGCTGCGATCTACCTGCGACGGGGCATCACTAGCTATTTCAGCCAAGTCATTGCTGGCGATCTAACGGATGGTGGGGCAGCGAGCGCGAGTTTTATTGTGATTGAGAACGACTGTCAGGGCTGCAAATTTTCTCAATGCATTGGGGTATACCCTGCCCAGGGAATCGTGATCAAGCAGGGAAGCGGAGTGGCTGCTTTCCCCGAGGTTATCGAATTCAACGGCGTTGATATCGACCAGCCCACTGTGCTTGCGATTCAAATTGTTGAGGCAAAGTACGTAACTTACAACGGTGGCACAATTACGCCCCGAGGCGGCTTCACCAATCTGAACCCTATTGTAGTGTACCCCGGAGGTCAGTTCGTCACGTTCAACGCAACAACGGTGTCTGGATTCTCCGGTGGCGCTGGATTTTTTCTGAACGGCGGATCCTACATTGAGCTCAACAACTGCATAGTCGATGGTTGTAGCACCGCTTTTGTTTTTGCCGGAGGCGACCACATACGGATAAGCGGAGGCAGCGTGACCAATTGCACCAACAAGTATTCCGGTGCGTACAACACGGTTGGCAGCTACTACCGTGGCGTATATGGTTTCAATCCATTCGCAGTTGGAACCCCGGCGTTGCCGCCCTCTGGTGCCACGCTAACCAATAACTTGGGTGTGCGGTGTAGCGTATACATGACTGGAGGCAACATCACGGCCCTGCAGATCAATGGGCAGGCCATCCCGTCTAGCGTTGCAAATGGCGCGATCGATCTCGAGCCGGGCGACTCGATCAGCGTAACTTACTCCACCAGTCCTTCGTGGACGTGGATCGGGCACTAAAAATTCGCGCTGACCAATTCATTGGGGACTGGTCCATTTGAACGGTGATTCAAGCGCATCATTAACAAATCCGAGTCCTTGTGCGATGTATATAGGTGTTCATTGGACCTTCTTGAATTCTAGCAGTCGCTTTTAGCCGAAGGTGGATGTCAACCAATTGGCGTCAGATCATCTGGGAATCGGGATGCCGATTCCCAGGCGTCGTCGGCTAGCGCATTCGAGCTTCGTCGCCAAGCTCTGTTGAGATGAGCGTACACATGGCCAAGGTCAATGCGAAGATCACCTTCGTCATAGTCTGGGGTCTGTTCGATGTCCTTTATCAAGCTCCCGAGGTGCTCACGGGCGTCTTCAAGTTCGTACATGAATGCAGCCCACTCAACTGGCTGAAGTTTCTTATCGATCATCTGATACCTGATCCATCACGTAGCTTCCGTAGCTAGGGCGTTGAGTTGGCTGGAGCGACATTTCATCTCCGTTGTTCATGAGCTCGGCTCTGAAGTGTCCTTCATGAAAGATATCGCATTAGCTATAGCGGCATGTAGAATCCATAACCATTCGTATAAAGTCTTGGCCACTTGGACTCGTGGCTCAGAGTTAGGGGTAGTCTGCGCGAAATAGGGAAGTGTTTGGAAATCAACAATATTGATCTCCATTAGCGCGGCACTCGGAGTAGTACAGGGGTACTCTGAGGCAAAGGTATGGGGTTTGAGATCGGGGCTCTCTATAACCGGCGACTAGACATCCATGAGGTGTTTGGCGGCCAGACCCAGGGTGGTATTTCAACGCCTAGTGGCTCGGAATTCATCTTTCTCTTCACCGGCGAGGCCGGGAAGGCTCATGGATATGAGGATTTCGTAGACGAGAGAGGTTTCCATCTCTACGGCGAGGGTCAAGCCGGTGATATGCAGTTCGTTCGAGGCAACTTGGCGATACGCGATCACATAAAGAATGGAAAGCGCCTTCTGCTTTTTCAATCACTTGGAAAGAGCCGGCCCTATCGCTATTTGGGCGAGTACGCCTTGGCCGATACGGAGACGGTTGATGCCCCTTCGACATCCAGAGGCGCTCTAAGAAAGGCGATCGTGTTCTTGCTTCATCGTGTTCCTGACGATGAGCGAATTGCCGAGCAGCAATCCGCAGAGCCTCGGGTGTGGATGGATCTTGGCATCGAGATGACCACAATGCTTTCCGTGAGAGAAGTTCGTACGAAGCAATCGCTCTTTCGGGACAACGTCCTTCGTGTCGAGAAGCGGTGTCGAGTCACGGGGATTGAGGATCTGCGATTTCTTCGAGCTAGTCACATCAAGCCCTGGTCTCGCTGTGACAAAGGGGAAGAGCGGGTGGATGGGAACAATGGCTTGTTGCTGGCTCCTCATGTTGACCATCTGTTTGATCAAGGATGGATCTCTTTTGAGAACAACGGAAATCTGATTTGTTCTTCAGATCTTCCAAAAGAGATTTTGGATCGCATGGGTATAGATCTTCCCGCCTTGAAAAAGGCGAACTTCAACGAGAAGCAACGCGAGTATCTTAAGTTCCACAGGACAAATATCTTGAAGCGTCCATAGTTTGGAGTCGAGCATGTCACCCAAGCGAATGATGGATGTCTCTGCTACCACGCTTGGGCTTTAGGAGGCACAGCAAACGCGCACTCGCCGCTTTGTCTACAGCTCTAATGTCAAATTTCCAAGAGCAACTTCAAGAAGTCAGCGCCGGAAAAGAAGTGATGCGCAGCTTTGCACCAGCGTAAGGCACCAGACGCAACGTGGCGTACGGCTCATCCTCCACCCCCGGCTTCAAGGGCACAGGATCGGCGGCTCCCTCTTGCGCCTTCCATGCCACAAGCCGCCCCTGCACGGTGAGCGTCACCGCCGGTGTCGCACCAGCGAAAGGAAGCGCACCGATCGGATGCTCCTCCACGGCGCTGCCAGCACTTACGGCATAATTCCACTGTGAGGTCGGGTACACCTGCCAGTCATTGGTAAGACCGCGTTTGCGCCACTTCACCCAGGCTTCCCCAATCGGCAACGAGAACACCAGCGGGCCGCGGCTGAAACTTATCGAGTCGTTGTAGCCCGTTTCGGTAACGACTTCGGCGGGAAAGGACAAGTGGATCGTATCGCCCGCAGTCCATTGACGTTCTACCGTAAGGAAGCCTTCTCCGGCGTTCACCTTCGTCGGCTCGCCGTTGATTCGCAATGATGGCGAGCGGCACCAGGCTGGCAGGCGCAGACGCAGAGGAAACGTCACTGGGGATGCTGGCCGCATCGTCATGGCGATGTCGCTGCGGAAGGGATAGTCGGTGTCTTGTTCGATCTCGATGGACACTCCGCGCGCCACCGTTTTGACGCGGCAGGGCGCGTAGACCGTCGCGGCGAGGCCGCCGTCCGCGCAGGCCATCCACAAGCTTGCTGTCAGCTTTGGCCAGCCTTGGTGGAAGTTGGCCGTGCAGCAGCCAAAGTGCGGATCGAGGCCGAACAGGTTTGCCTCGGGGCCGTTGGTCGTCCACGGTCGGCGGTGCAGGCTGCATTCCACCTGGTTGGGCTGCTGGTCGTACTGGTGTGCCCACATGTCGTCGGTAAAGGCGCCCGGTAATGCGTTATAGGCGATACGCTCGATCCGGTCGCCCAGGGCGGCGTCGCCGGTGATCGCCAGCGCTACCTCCAACGAGTACAGCGCCTCCACCACCGTGCACAGTTCGGTGCCTTGCGATGGGTTGCGTCCGGCAAGATGCTCGTCGGCGGAATAGATGCCATTGGCCAGGCCGTGGTAGCGGTCGAGCATGGCGAGCTGGTGATGGATGGCGGCGCGGTCGTTCGCGTCGCGCGAGATCAACGACCACACCGGCGATGCCTTGAGTGCCTGCGCGACGTTGACGCCGTGTACCTGCAGCCCGTCGTCCTCCATGAAGACATCCTTGCCGCCCTTGGCTTCGAGCAACTTCGCGTCGGTCTTTTCCCGGAAAGGAAAATCAGCGTACATGCCTTGCCAGTCGTAGCCCTGCTTCTTCAGCAATGCTGCCAGCTCAAGAAGTTTTGGATCCTGCGTACGCGCATACAGCCAGAGCACGGAGGCCACTTCGTCTTGCCAGCGCATCCGGCCCCAATCGCGCAGCGGGCGTTCCGGCAATGCGCCCAGCTGATAGTGGAAGTAGCGCGTCATGAAGGGCAGCACGCGCGCATCGCCCGTCAGCTCCTGATACTGCGTCAGCGCCTTGAGCATGACCATGCGCGGCCACCAATCGTCATTGCTTTTCGGTCCGAACATGCCGTTGGGCCATGGATGTTCGAGCGTCCACTCGATGAATCGCTGCGCCTTCGCCTTCAATGAGGGCGAATCGAGCTGCCACGCCAGGGGCAGCAAGCCGTCGACAAAATACGGGCCGCGTTCCCACGACTCGCCCTTGCCGCCGAGCCATCCGCTGTTGGGACCTAGATCCGGCCAGGTCTCGTCCACTCGGCCGCCGAGACCTGCGGCCTGGACTTCCAACTGGCGACGCAACCAACCCGAGGGGCGAATCGAGCCGGCGGGAAGCAGCTGAAACGGTTGCGGCGCGAGAGGCGCTGGCGGAAATACGGCGGCGGCTGGAGTCGTTGCCGCACCGAGCACCTCCATCGGCAACCATGACGTCACTGCCCCGAGTACGGATGCTCGAAGAAAGTTGCGGCGGCCAGGCGCAGTCGAATCATGCATTCGGAAAACCTCACTTACCAGGCTAGTCGTCGAAGCGTGTCACTGATAGCCAACTATAGCCCCTCGGCCCCATGTGGACGTTTCTCTTTTCGGCGCTTTGATGTAAAAAAGCCCAACGGGTCAAAGGGGTTTGATCGCGCCATGCGAAACGACACTCAAGCGAACCATCTCAAAGTCTATTTCCAGCAGGAGTTCATTAATTTCCTGCGCACCACCGGAAACGTGGCTACCTATTCGACAGCCTGCGCATTGCTGGCGCAGACCACCACCACGTTCTTTGGTAGCCGACGGCTCGCGGATGCGATAGCGATCTGCATCGCCCTGATGACGGCAATCGGTGCCTGGTTCGCTGTCGATCTCTTTCACAGGGCGTGGACAAAGCGCTATGACATACAGAGTTCCGGTCGCCTTTTTCGCCTGGCGATCATTGTGCTGGTGACCACATTGATCGCCGCTCCCTGGGTGGTCGTCCGCGAGCAAATCAAGTAACAGGACAGTGCGGCTGATGATCTTTTCAGCCAGTACATTCAAAGCGAGCCATATGAACTGATCTGTGTCGCACTTGCGTGCATTCCTTGATGGGATTATTCCCAACGGAGAGATCATCATGCGTCGTCTAGCAATCGCAATCGTAACTGGTACCGTTCTTGGCGCAGTGTCCACAGCGTCGATCGCCCAAGCCGGTCTTTCTCAACTTACCAATAGCGTAAGGAGCATCGAGAAGAACTTCGATGTGGCCGACAAAAACCACGATGGCAAGCTGACCCGGGAAGAAGCGCAATCTGGAGCGACGCCGGCAATAGCCAAGCACTTTGACGAAATCGATACGGACCACAAAGGTTACGTCACCAAGGCAGACACACGTGCCTTTATCCAAAGCAACTTATTGCGTGGCCATGCAGCTCCGCCCAGTTCTTCGGCTGGGCATTAAAAGGCCGCACTGTCTGTGTCCACGGCGTAGCGGAGAGATCGGGGGCACCCGTGGAGGGCGTCTTCGGGTGCTCAGAAAATGGATGTGACCTCATCGATGATGGACGTCCCCGATGTAGCCCTCGGCTCTACAGGCCTCTTGCATCCAGATGCGTACCACAGTGCATACAGCAGCGGATCTTGAAGCGGCGCCCGCCTTTGCCATAGATCAGCTGTTGCCCACAACTGGAGCATGCCCGGGCACGTAGCCAGCTGCGTTCCGATAAGCGCTGATCGCCGCATGCCGGGCAATGGTCGCCGTTGGTACGGCTGATGTACTCATTGCATTCAGGGCATTGAAGCGACGGCGCGGTAAAAGCGGCGGCAAGGGCGGTGAGCCAACCTATCAGCGCGACGATCATGAGTGCTGGCATGTATTTTTTGTCCAGCAGAAAAACTGCCGGTATCGTCAGCATAAAAACCATGAAGCCACCGCCAGCAATTTCTTGGTGCCGCCTGTAGCGGTGAGTAGTCAGTGCGAAAGATTCCCTGCGTGAAGACAAGGATAGAGCCCCTAAAGTCGCCCGTTGAAACGAGCATCATTTCATAAATGTCGGATGGCGTGAGCAAGTGACCACGCCTATGGCGGGCCGGTTTAATGCGAGTTACGTCACATAACAGTGTTTCTATCTGGAAACACTCATTCGACACCAGAGATTCTTGGCTTTCTGGAGCGGCGAGGTAACTACCTCGAGATAGTTGGCGAAGTCTCATGTGGCCCCCCTGGCCCAAGGAGACCTGACCATGCAATCCCTTCGACTGCTTACCGCCAGCGTTGCGATCACGCTCGGCTTGACTGGTAGTGCCTATGCGCAATCATTTACGGCGCTGCCGCGTGTGGATTCCCCTTACGTCTATGTGATGTCCAACGATATTCACGCCAACAGTGTCGCGGTGCTCAAGCGCAGCGTCTTTGGCGGGCTCGATAAAGTTGCGGTAGTGGCTACTGGTGGTGCCGGCGTAGGTGTGGGTACCACTACGCCGCCGCCTGATCCGCTTGGTTCGCAGAATGCATTGATCAAAAGCGATGACGGTCGATGGTTGTTTGCCACCAACGCGGGCAGCAATCAGGTTTCGGTGTTCGCTATCCGCGGCAGCCAGTTGATCCTGACCGATGTAAGGGCCTCGGGTGGCACGTATCCCGTCAGCGTGGCGCAGCGAGGAAACCGGGTTTATGTGTTGAACTCGGCCGGCGCGTCGAACGTTTCGGTGTTCGAACTCAACGCCAATGGACATTTGACGGCTGAGCCCAACGAAACCCGCGTCATCGGTACGGACCAGGCGCTGGTGGGCAATCAGCCCAATGTCGGGATGACGCCAGCGCAACTTCAGTTGACGCCCGATGGCCAATGGTTGGCGGTGTCCGTCAAGGATGCCTCTGCCAAGGGCTGGTTTGAGCTGTTTTCCGTAGATCGTCATGGCGATTTGGCTCAAGACCCAGCCATCACGCCATCGAACGATCCACAACCGTTTGGCTTTGCGTTCGATGCGCGTGGCCACCTGATTACCAGCGAAGCGGCAGGGTCGGCAGCAAGTTCTTACTCCGTGACGCGCGATGGCCAACTGCATGCGATCTCCAGCGACATCGCCAACGGACAAGCCGCAGCTTGCTGGCTGGCAGTGTCGGGACGCTATGCATTCACCGCCAATGCGGGCAAAGGGGATATCAGTGCGTATCGCATCGGCGAGAACGGCGCGCTCACCCTGATCGGCAACGGCGTTGCAGCCACGTTGGAGAGCGGAGCGGCGCCTACCGATTTGAAGGTATCGCCAGACGGGCTGTTTCTCTACGTCGGCAACTCCCTGGGTGGTGACGTGGACAGCTATCTGATCTTGCCCGAAGGTCAGCTATTCAAGGTCGGCCAGACGACGGTCTTCGCCGGAGCAAGCGGCATGCAAGGTCTGGCGCTCTGAGTCCGGCGAGACAGTAGCTGAGCCAAGCCTCACGCCACGCGAGTGGATGGCGTGGGGCTTTCATGCATGCCCGGATCTCACATCAAAGAGTGATCTCCGTCTGCTTTGTCGCTCCGTCAGGTGGCCCATAGCGCTTTACCACCTTGGCATTCTTCATAAATGGGGCGGATGTAAGGACAGGTTTGATCGCATCGAGCAGTTTGTCCGCACTTGGCCCGTACATATAGATATAACCGTCGTGACCATCCGCGGCGACCTCGTCGCCATCGAACTCCCCAGCGCCGACTTGTTTGATGGCAGATTCGAGTTTGTCTTCCAGTGCGAAGAGCGGTTTGAGATCGGTCGATCCATAATTAAAGTGAACGATAACAGCTTGCTCTGCAGGGTCAGGTGTCCCACTGGCCATGCTTGGCTGTGATGCGATGAGCAAGGAGATCAAGAGCATCTTTGATATCTTCATTTCTATTCCTGAGAATCGATGGTATCGATGTCGAAAAAAAGGATTTTATGTGCCACCAGCACGCATTCGTTGCACATATGAAGGTGCCCACCTCTACCTTCTACCATCCCCTGAACTTCATTACGCGCCTTCGCGCAGAAATCGCAGAATGGCGGTTGAAGATCCCTGATGTTCCTTGAGTCTGGGTCTGGGCCCTCGTACTTTTCGAGTATCCCGAATTTGAGGCGTAGTAATTCCGTCCGAAGACGCTCGTCATCTTTGCCAGCCATACCTACCCTCTAGTCAGATCGCTTCGGCGCCCGCTTCGGATCGAAACACACATGACAGGAATCCGGGATGCCCAGGAAATGAGCGCTGCTCCATGGGCAGCGTACGCCCGGAAAGCCAAGACCGTAGTTTACTTATTTGATGAAAATAAGTTAGAAAAAGTGTATTACGGTACAAATTTTAGTCGGCTGTCTTAACCTCAGGGGCTCTTATGACGATATCGCCAGTTGCCAGCAATGAAATTACCGATGCCGTGACGGCAACCAACACCAAGCCTTCAGGCAACACGCCTGCCGACGCACTCGGGACCATTTATCAGGCTGTGGCACATGCCCTGGCCAACGCCGTACAAAGCGCCGTCAATGCCCAGCAGCAGAGTTACATTCTGGCGCAATCGGCAACAATGCAAGCAACAATGCTTCTGCTGCCGATGGGCAACCCGAATGGTTCGATGCCGTTAGATGGAGACAAGGTATCCGCCGTAGCGAATGCGCTCGCGGCAACAGCTGCGCCTGATGCTACGATGGGTGCCATCGCGCAAGCGGTCGAATCGGCAAGCAAGCTCGGATTGGAGAGCGCTGGCTCATGGTCTGAAGCGGTACGGATCATAATGAGCACAGTAGCCATCGCCTTACGCGAATTGCAGATGGCCTCTCAGGATTACAACATGGCGATGGTGAAGCAGGCAGCCATAGCGGCTGCGTTGACAGCCATGATCAAGGCACCCGATCAACTTGAGCAATATCAGAAAATTCTGGGGTTGATCCAGGGGCTCTAGCGCAACGTAAGGGCAGCTCTTAGCTGACTCAAGTGACACTTGGCTGCACCTGAGCGGTGGGGCTGAGCGTGGAAAGTGTTTTGGGATAGCAAGAAACCCGCTCGAATGAGCGGGTCTCGATAGCGTCTGGCCGAGTACTGCAAGCACCTCGTCGGATGCATTGCTAATGAAAACTGCGTTCCGAGAAACCCCCGACGTGGGCTTGAATGTCCCGTCCTATCAGCAAAGATTTACATTTCGTGCAACAGATTAGTTAGTTACAGATGGATAGACTTTTCACGGAGTAGGACGGCGCAATTCGGCCAATGTGTCGGGGAAAGCAAACTGCAAGCGAAGCAGACCCATGCTTGCTCGACCGATCAAGGTTCGCTCGCGCCTCTGATGTCTGCGACAAGGAAGGCTTATGTCACGCTGGCTATGGTTGTGCATGCTGCTGTTCGCCTCGCGCGTCTGCGCTCAAGGACAATTGCAATTCGATGCGCCATGGGGGCCTCATGCGATCGGCTTCAAGGTGGTTCATCTGGTCGATAGCAGCCGCAGCTGGGGCGATGGCCACGATCCGCTAACCGGACTCTCCGTCGCTGCCATGCACGAGCGTCCCTTGCAGGTGCTGGTTTGGTATCCCGCTAGTGCCGCCGGTAAGCCGATGGTGTACAGCGACTATCTGGCGCTGCTCGCTAGCGAAGATGGTCCCGTAAACGAATCAGCAATCATCCCGCGCGTCATCGAGGGTCAGCTCCATGGATGGGCGGGCAGTAATCCGCTTAGCGGCTATCAGGCCATTGCCGCTCAACCCGTACACGCGACCTCGGCGGCGACGCCGGCCAGCGGGAGTTTTCCGCTGGTCATCTATGTCCCCAGCGACAGCAATGCCGCCTTCGAAGATGATGTGCTGTGCGAGTACGTTGCCAGTCATGGTCTCGGCAAAGCTCACTGATTGAGGCACACGCCACGGCAGTCAACTATCCGAAGGCTTTACAACGAGAGCTTGGGCAGCCAGGAAATGGGTAGAAGAGTATCTGGAATCAGGGTGATCCGATCCGATGACGGCTTTAATGTTGTCGTTCGACCGTCACAGCGATGGGTTTCCATCACTGTGACGGTCGCTTGGCTGACATTGATCACAGCGCAAATTCCAACGCCAGGCCATGAAGTGAAATCGTCGTCAGCCATGGGCTTATTTTTCATGCTGAATTTCTTGGGTGGAGGCGTATATATAGTCTGGCAGCTAGTTGCCAAGGAAATGCTCTTTCTGCGCCCTGAAGTTGTTGTTGTGCAGAAGATGCTGGGGCCGCTCAAGCTCGGCGATGTCAAAAAAGTACAACGTGAATCTATTACAGATGTCGTCGTCAAAGAACATCGCTTTAGGGCGAAGTCCAGAGACTATGTAAAAAGAAGGGTTGTCTTGGAAACGGATACGGGCGATGTTGAATTGTCCATGAGGGTTTCGAGTGAGGATGGAGAGGCGCTGCGAAAGATCATCTTGGAGATATCGTGAGTCTCAGTGATCGTATGGCTAGCGAATCCCGTTTGAGCGGCATGGGATTGGAAAAAGCGGCGATGCAGTCAGTGAGGCCAAAGCATCGGCTATGAGCGCGCGCGGGACATCCCGGCTGGCAGCCTTTTTGAACACTGTTTGGATTAGAGATGAGCTCAACATCGCATCGCGTAATCGCGACTCGGCAACTGACTTACAAGGTCAAGGGTGATTCGACACTAAAAGATGTCACAGTTTGTATCAGTGAGCCATATTTGGTATCCGAAAGTTCGGTCATCGCGAGCTGCATCTTGAGTTTCCATGGTCTCCCGGAAAGGGAGCACGAAATAACGGGCGGCGACAGTTTGCAGGCCTTGGAGCTCGCGATTGGCGCGGTGGAGAGCAACCTTCGCAGATTCAGCAAGAAGTATGACTTCTACCTGGATGGGGACCCCTATTTCGATGATTGACGAGAAGGCCCCGGTGGTCGCCAGCGTTGTTGAAGAGCTCACCCGTTTGGCGATAACTGGTTGCAACTAGTCCTTCATGGGGGAGGCCGGGTTGGTTGGAACATTGGTCAGGCCGATGTTGATGAGGCCGGCCCCATCTGTTCGGGCGGCGACACGGTTCGCAACCTGTTATCTCCCAATTCGTAGACAGATGAGCTTCACTTTGAACGCCCTGAGCGAAAACCCGTATTAACCCTGAGTCATTCCATGCGGCCAGGGAAATCACGAGGCATGAGCTACCGCAATATCCAGGGCATGCGTGCGATCGCCGCGCTGTTGGTCATCTCGTGCCATAGCTTTCAGAACCTCGAGCCTATGCGCGCGCACTGGGCCAGGCCGTTCTTCCTGTCCCTCGGGCCGATGGGCGTGGACATATTCTTCGTGATCTCGGGTTTCATCATCTACCAGGTGATGCAGCGATCGATCGCCAGCATGGATACCGCGGGGAGGGGGCGGGTGGTCTATGCCTTCGCGATGAAGCGGATCATTCGTATCTATCCGCTCTATTGGTTCGTCTTCGGTGCATCGTGTCTTTGGGTGGCGTGGGCGGCGCCCATGACGCCGCCGCCCGAGCGGCTGCCCTTGTTGCTCGCGCTCGTCGGTAATCTGCCGAACTACCGTGTCCCCGTCGCCTGGACACTGACCTTCGAGGTCTACTTCTATGCGGTAGCGGCGGTTAGCCTGCTCTTGTTCGCCAGGCGGGCGATGGTAGGGCTGGCCATCTGGTTCGCTATCGTCGGGACTGCGGCGCTGTTGGACTTGTGGTCCCCCTGGGGCAAGCCGCTGGATTTTGTGTTCGCCCCTATCGTGCTGGAGTTCCTGCTGGGCGTCGCCGTGGCGATACTTGTCGAACGCGGTGGCCACCGGTTCCATGCGGCGCTATTAGTCGGCGCTGTCATCTGGCTGTCTATCGGCACGTGGTTCATGAGGCCCAGTGAATTCGCTCTCCGCGTCGAGCACTGGGGAGTGCAGGTGGCGATCTCGCGTACGTATGGTCTCCACGTGATCTGCTGGGGCATACCGGCGGCGGTCCTCATCTACGAGATCATTGCGCTTGAAATTGCCCAGCGATGGATCATGCCCCGTATGCTGCAATACCTGGGCAACGCGTCATTCTCCATTTACTTGTGGCACTTCGCGGTGTTCACCGCGGTGGCGGAGATATTTGCGCGTCTCGGTTGGGTGGGCGTGGTGAGTTCGACTTGGCTCACCGCAGCCATGATCGCGATCGCTCTGGGCATCGCTTTGCTCAGCTACCATTTCCTGGAAAAGCCATCGCTGAGACTGTTTGGCCAATGGTTTCTGGGGCGAGGCGTTTCGTCCCATTCGCTGGAAACCGAGGCGATGCGTGGTAGCGCTTTGTACAAGAGTTAGAAACGTTCTGAAGCCTCAGGGCGATCCTGTGGCACTGCCACTCGACAGATGGCCGCGCCGTGCGCGCGGCCATCTGTCCCGGTTTACTTGCTCTCGGGAACGAGATTGGCCAACTTGCCTTTCTTGTCGAACTGGCAGGTGAAATTCTTCTTGCCGTCCATGCCGGCATCGGCGACACCAGCAATCGAATAGCCGGCGTCAGCGGCCTGAATCGGCTGGAGTTGGATGTAGTCGTTCTTCACGTCGAATTTTTTCGCTGCAGCATCCAGGCAGTGGGTCGTCAGCTTGCCAGGATCGGGCCGATCGGAAGCGAGGGCGTGCGAGGCCATGACAAGCCCAAGGGAGGCAGCAAGGAACAGGGCAGAGTTGCGCATGGGTTTATCTCCGTACGAGGCACGAGGCCGGGATCATTGCCAGCGCGAGTGTGCCTTTCGATTCCTTGCGGCAGGATGAATCACGTGCATAGGGCGTTTCACGCGCCTGGATCGGATAACTTTAAGCCACGAAACAGCGCTTTATGGGTTTCTAGGCCTTCATCATGTCGATGAGGGCTCTCAGCCCTGCGGATTGGTGCTTTCGACTGGGGAAATAGAGAAAGAGATTTTCCTCCGTGCCGCACCAATCTTCGAGGCAGTATTGAAGTCTGCCATCGGCGATATAGGGCGCGGCGCGATCTTCCCAGACATAAGCAAGGCCGACGCCACGCGTTGCGGCTGCCACCATCAATTCCTGGCTATCGACGGTGAGTGGACCATCGACTTCCACCCGGACGGATTCACTTCCCTTGGTGAATTCCCAATGAAAAATGGCTCCACTAGGAAAGGCATAGCGAATGCATTCGTGCTCCTGCAAATCGTGCGGAGTAACCGGCGCCGGTTTTCTCTGGAAGTAGCCTGGCGATCCCACCACGGTAAATCGAAACTTCGATGTGATACGAACGGCGATCATGTCTTGGGAAAGCGTTTCGCCAAGACGTATGCCCGCATCAAACCCTCCCTCTACGATATCCACCAGCGAGTCGGTCGCGACAACCTCTAGCTTCAACCCCGGGTTGTTTGCCAATAGCGTCGGTATGACATCGCCAAGTATGTAGAGCGCGAGCGAGCTGGGAACATTCAGGCGAATCGTTCCAAAGGGTGTGGCTCGAAACGAATTCAACTGATCTACGGCTGCGTGCATATTCGTCAATGCGGGTTCGAGCCGGGAGAAAAGCATCTCGCCCGCTTCGGTGAGCGAAACGCTGCGCGTTGTGCGATGAAAGAGACGCACGCCCACGCGTGATTCGAGGTTTCGAATCGAGTGGCTGATGGCGGACGCCGATGTTCCTCGCTCCGTCGCCGCCTGACGAAAACTTCGATGTCGGGCAACGGCTGCGAAGACGGCGAGCTCGCTTAGCTCGGTGTTTTCCATTAGTGAATGCAGCTCATCATAGTAAGAAATATTGCTTACTTTATCGCAGCAATTCAAGTCACCAGAATGGCGGCCAAGGACAGAAGCCTGGTTGATCCCGGCTCGGTTCTTCGACATCAACCCTTTGATTCTGGAGATAAACCATGAACGCATCCATCGCAAACAAAACCCTCTCGGGAAAGGTCGCCTTGGTCACCGGCGCCAGTTCTGGAATCGGCCGGGCAGCAGCCATCGAGCTGGCGCGCCGTGGCGCCAAGGTCATCGTGAGCGCCCGCCGCCAATCCGAAATCGACGCCCTGGCCGAGGAGATCAAGCGCCAGGGAAACGAAGCCACTGCCGTGGTGGCCGACATCAACGTGGAGGAGGACGTGATCGACCTGGTCGCCAGGACTATTCAGTCTTATGGCCGTATCGATATCGCTTTCAACAACGCCGGTACCGAAGGCGAGTTCACACCTTTCGTCGACCAGTCCAACGAGGTTTACGACACCATCTTCAACGCCAATGTGCGTGGTGTGTTCTGGTCGATGAAGCATGAAGCCAAGGCCATGCTGGCGCAGGGCGGCGGCGTCATCATCAACAACGCCTCGATGGGCGGTGTGATTGGTTTTGCCAACGCCGGTCTCTACATCGCCAGCAAGCACGCGGTGCTCGGCTTGATCAAGACCGCGTCGATCGAGTTGTTCAAGCAAGGGATCCGCGTGAATGCGGTAAACCCGGGCATCATCGACACCCCATTCCAGGATCGCATCTGGCCGAGCGCGGAAGCGAAGGATGCATTTGCTGCATCGACCGTACCTGGTCGCGCTGGCTCTCCTGCGGAAGTGGCCAACGTCGTTGCATTCCTTGCTTCCGATGACGCTTCATTTGTCTCGGGGCATGGGCTGCTTGTTGATGGCGGTTATTCGATCGCCTGATTTGTCGCAGCAGTCAGAGCATCTTGTTGAGCATGCTCATAACCATCGGCGAGTGCGCTTTTTGTAGTTTACAAACGCCTCGCCGAACGTTTGCTCCAGCTGTACTTCCTCGCGCCTGATGAAACGGTCTATCAAGGGAAGATGCAGAGCCGTGACGACCAGGGCCATCACGGAGCCAAGGGCCAGGGCTGCTCCAACGAACATGAATACATTGCCGCCCAGATAAAGCGGATTTCGGGAAAACCGGTAGGGGCCGGTAGTGATGAGCATCGCTTGAGGCTCGAGCGAAACCACACGCAAGCCGTGCTGGTAAAAATGGATCGCAGCCCAGGTGCGTACGAAGAACCCCAGGGCCAGGAGAACACACCCTGCAATGCACGTAGCTGTCGAGGAGAAAGAGGCTATGCCCAAGAGTCCATCCGCACCCCTGCCAAGGTAGGCAACCAGGAACGACACCAGCAGAACGCCGATGTTGTGCAGAATGCTTTTGGCGATAACGGTGATCATCGCGCCCTTTTGTACGTCCAAAACAAACGGGTCAGATCAAACTCAATGACAGACCGTAGAGCCGTCATTGGCCACCATGCACCACTGATTTTTGGCGGCGTTGTACGTCGTGTTTATGCCGCGCTCCAGCCTGAGAGGATCCTTTTCCCGCATCTCTTGCCAGTGCGCGGCGCGATAGCGCTCTCCCTCGGCATCCTGTTTCTGCAGCACTGCCTGGAATTGCTGCGCCAACACTTGATCGTGGTTTTGCACAGCCGCTGCGCGCGCACGTTGAGCCGCGGCCTCATTGGTTACTTCCTGTTGGTGTTCTTCCTGCTCGCGCTTGCGCCTGGCTTCAATGCGTTCTTGCAGGAGAGCGTCAGCACCATTTGCAGCGGCGAAGGATCTGGCTTCATCCAGATGGCCGGTTTCGAGCAATCCATTGAGGGCATTGGAGATACGTTCCTGTTTCGCTTTGGCGGCTTCTGACGCCGTCTCCTTGTGCAACAGGGTCGCTTGCTGCCCAGGGCAGGGCGCATCCCCATACGAAACCGTTCCGTTCTTGCCGGTGCACTTGTAGATATCCGTCGCGCACGCATCCGAGGCCATCAAGGCCAAAAGAACGAGAGACCAAAACCTGGCTTGCATGCGCATCCCCCAATACGTGCAGTGATAAGAAGTCTAGCAAGCAATCCGGCGCCACAGCGCGGATGCTCAGGCGGGCCGTGACATCTCGCCATGGCGTGCGCTTTGTCCACCTGGCGAGGGCGTGGCATGATGTCTGGACCTGGGTCCAGAGTTGGCCCGTTCGGGGATGTCGTGACCCATAAGCGGGCTCAACACGCTCTAGTGAAATGGCTGGCCTTCACCGCGCTGGTCCTGATCGTTTTTGCGCCCACCGTTTCCCGTACATGGGTGGCGTGGTCGCAGGGCCATGAGGCTGCCGGCCTGGTCAGCGACTGTCCCGAGCACGCGGCTCATGCGCAGCACCCTGGCGAGCCCGAGCATCCCGTTTTGCCAGACGGCGATGCCTGCAGTTACTGCACCCTGATGGGTCACAGCCCGCCTCTGGCGTCGGGCGTGGCGTTCCTTGTCTTCCCCTTGCCCCCCGCTCCTTTCTCGATCGCCTTCCGTGGCGCTCATGCGCCTGCCCCGGAGTGGCTCGACCAACGCTCGCGTGGCCCACCGGTCGTCTGATCCCATCGCCTGACATGCCTTGACGGTCACGTCGAACCTCTTTCGGAGGTTTCGGCGCTGCATGCCGTTCGCTTTTCATCTGGCTTCCGGATTTGATGATCATGTTTGATCCCCGTGCGCGCCATGCTCCCGCGCTGATATTGATTGGCCTTGCTCCTCTTTCGCTACACGCGTGCAAGGTATTCCCGCGATGCTCTCGTCCGATGCGAGTCGATGCCCTTCGGAGGGGATCATGAACACTCCGGCTCTTGCCGCCATGCGCCCCTCGTCGAGTGGGTATCGCCTGCTGTGGCGTTGGCATTTCTATGCCGGTCTCTTCTGTTTGCCCTTCGTGCTGTGGCTGGCCTGTACGGGGCTCATCTATTTGTTCAAACCTCAGATCGAGCCTTTGCTGGAACAGCGTTATGCCCAGGTGGCCGACGCGCCTGCGCAACCGGCGTCGGCTCAGGTCGCTGCTGCGCTGGCAGCGGTCCCAGGCACCATGCTCAATGCTTATCAGGTGCCCAGCTCTTCGACGGCCGCTGCGCAGGTGCTGCTCGGTCGAGGCAGCGAGATCATCCGTGTCTACGTGGATCCGGCCTCGTTGCGTGTGCTGCATGTGGTGAGCGAGAACGACCGGTTTATGCGGGTGATCTTCTATCTGCATGGCGAACTGATGCTCGGCAGCGCCGGATCCATGGTTGTGGAGCTGGCCGCCTCCTGGACGATTCTGATGTTGCTCACCGGCCTTTATCTCTGGTGGCCGCGTGGTCGGCGACTGGCTGGGGTGTTCTATCCGCGGTTGAACCAACGCGGTCGGGTGTTCTGGCGCGACCTGCATGCCGTTACCGCCGTGTGGGTGTCCTTGTTGGCACTGTTTCTGTTGATGTCGGGCTTGCCGTGGGCGAAATCCTGGGGTGGTCTGTTACGGGATGCGCGCCAGAGCTGGACACATGCTCACGTGGTGCAGGATTGGACGATCGGCAGCGCCGACGCACGCGCGCAAGCTGCCGCCGAGAACACGCCACCCGATGACGAGCACGCCATGCATCACGGAATGGCAGGCATGGAGCATATGCATGCGACCCCGGTAGATCTGGCCGTCTTGGATCGGGTGTTGCCGGCGGTACTCGCGCAGCACATCGCCGCGCCGGTGCTGATTGCACCACCCTCGATGAAGAAGACGCAATGGTCCGCACGCTCCGATGCTGCCGATCGATCGCAACGCGCCGACCTGACATTGGATCCGTCATCCGGCTTGGTCATCCGCCGCGTAGATTTTGCCCAGCGTCCGTTATTAGATCGCTTGATTGGCTACGGCGTGGCCGTCCATGAGGGCGCGCTGTTCCCACCACTCAATCAGGTCCTCAGCGCATTCACGGCATTGGGGCTGATCACGACATGCCTTAGTGCCGTGGTGATGTGGTGGCGCCGCCGTCCTCATGGCGTGCTTGGCGCCCCGCCGGTGCATGCGGATGCCCGCCATCCCCGAGTGTTCGTCGCCCTTTTGGTGCTACTGGGAATCTTCCTGCCCTTATTGGGCGCCTCGATGCTGACCGTGCTGATTGTCGAACGGGTGGCGTTGCGGCACTGGTCGGGAGCGCGGCACTTCCTGGGCTTGGCCGTCACCGAAGGAGGATCGTCGTAGCGCTCGTCTCGCTCAAGCGTTAAAACTTGTGCTTACTCAATTGGTCGCCGCGATAAACATAGAGCTCATAAGAGCGCTTTTTGAAGGTGCGCACCTCTTCGACCACGACGCGATCGGCAGCTTCCATCCAGGCCAGGGTCATCGCCTTGCGGTCGTCGGGGAGGCTGGTCCAGGGGATGACCTGTTCGAATTCAAAGCCTTTCTTGTATTTGAATTCCAGCGTCATGCGCGCGTCCTGCCAGTCCAGCTGACTCTGGAAACCATGGCGTGTACCGCTGGTCTGCAGGGCGATCTGGTGACGATCAGCGAGGGCCGCACCGGCGTTGCCGCACATCAATACCCCCGACAACACCATTGCCGCGTAGCCGGTGCGCTTGAACAGCGATTCGCTCAGATAAGGCAGCAGCTTTCGCGCCATCCATGTGGCGAGCAAGGCCGCCACGCCGATGCTGCCGCCGATGGCCCACACTTCTGGCGTCAACAGTCCGAACAGTCCATACAGCACCAGCTTGATCAGATGCAGAATGATTTCGTTAGCGGCGCGGGTGGCGATCACCTGCTCTTTGCTCAGCCCGTACTGCAAATAAAAGCGATTGAAGATGAGGCCGACCGCACCTGTCAGCCCGGAAACAAAGCCCGCTGCGGCGCCGATCGGCGCCAGCAACCAGCGTGGCAGCTTCGATGCGGTGGTTGCAGTCAAAGCTGCTTTGGAGCGCAGCAGCATCGGCAGGTTGGCCAACAGGAAAAGCCCGAGCACCGCTTCGAGATAAGCCGGCTCCACATAGGTCAGCAACCAGGCACCGAGCCAGACGCAGGGAATGGCCGCGGGGACGAACCAGCGCACCACGGGCCAATGAATGTGGCCGAAGAACAGCGCAATGCGAGACGCGGAGCTGACCGTGCTACCGATCGACAGTGCCGCGGGCACCTGTGCGGCGGGCAGCGCCAAGCGGAGTATCGGCAACAGCATCAAACCCGCGCCGCCACCGCTTATGGCGCTGATGGTGAATGCGACGATGCTCGATAGAAACAACAACAGAAGCCAGAAAGCCATAGGCGCTATCCATGCACAGCAACTACAAAATCAAATGATCGCATCGGCTCGGGCGTTAACCACGCCGAACTCGGATCATGACGATTCGTGTGGCGGATGTGGATCGGGGTAAGAAGTAACGAGCCTGCGTGGTGCCGGTACTCTCACGGCATCGGTGTTCGATTGAAGAGCTGCCCGGCAGTTTGCGCAAAGGGGCAGGAGGTAGTTAAACGGGAATGCATCACAGAGACGCGAATTTAACTACCCCCGTCCCCTTATCGCGCGGCCTCATCGTTGCGTGGAAAGGTCCGCTTTGGGTCGAAAGCAGACGTTACAGAAGATTAGCTGGCCGCGCCTTCTCAGCTCCAAAGATCCCGCACGCGATTTTGCCCGCGCCCCGCTCGGCGTCCGAACCACGCTGACGTAGAACTTCGTCCTCTCTGCTCCCCGCTGACCAAGTCGAATGGCGGTGAGCCCTGCCGCGCCCCGAAGGGAGCCCCAAACCGGCGCCGACACCAATGTCCTAAATCCTTGCATGTACGACATTGATGATATGGCCGGTCGTTCTCAGAATTCAGTCCAAGCACCGGCATGTCGCCGGGCCAACCTGAGAGAAACGACATGACTCACTCCAGCAAGGGTACTGCGCTTATCACGGGCGCCTCCACCGGCATTGGTGCCATTTATGCCGAACGTCTCGTCCGGCGGGGGTATGACCTGATTTTGGTCGCCCGCAATGCCCAGCGTCTCAACGATCTTGCCGGTCGCCTGACTTCCGCCACGGGTCGTGCCGTGAAGGTGATCGCCGCCGATCTCAACGACAAGGCCGGTTTGTCCGCCGTCGAAAAGACGCTGCGCGACGACGACAGCATCAGCATGCTGGTCAACAACGCGGGCATAGGTTCCGTTGCTTCGGTGCTGCAGGACAACGTCGATGAGATGGAGGCGATGATCTCGCTCAACATCACGGCGCTGACTCGGCTCACCTATGCCATCGCCCCGCGCTTTGTCGCAAGGGGTACGGGCACCATCGTCAACATCAGTTCCGCTGTTGCCATTGCCGTGGAAAACCTCAACGGCGTTTACAGCGCATCGAAGTCTTACGTGCTGAGTTTTGGCCATGCGCTGCAACGTGACCTTGCCAACAAGGGCGTGCGCATCCAGACCGTACTGCCGGCGGCCACGGCTACCGAGTTCTGGGATGTGGCCGGCTACGCGCCGCAGAAAACCTCGCAAAGCACCATGTCCGCAGAAAACCTGGTCGACGCCGCACTGGCCGGTCTGGACATGGGTGAGCTGGTGACCATTCCCAGCCTTCACGACAACAACGAATGGCTCGACTGGGAAAAGGCGCGTCGCGCCATCTCCTCAAGTTTCTCCAATGCAAAACCGGCACCGCGTTACGCGCTGACGGCAAACATCAACGTTTGAATTAACTAACTAACCATCGAGGAATCAATCATGAGCATTTTCAAATGGAGCGCTGCGGTGCTCGCGCTCGCTACAGCCGGCATGGTGTCACCCACCGCCGCGGCACAAACCAAAGGCAAGGTTCTTGTTGTGATGTCCAGCGCCCACGAACTGGACTTGAAGGACGGCAAGAGCTACTCCACCGGCTATTACCTCAACGAATTCGTTGTGCCCTTCCGCAAGCTGCTGGAAGCGGGCTACGAGCCGGTGATCGCCAACCCGAGGGGCGATGAGCCGGTGATGGATGCCAACTCCAACAACAAGATGTTTTTTGGCGGCGACGATGCCGCTCGTGCCGATGCGCTGAAGTACGCCCAAGGTATTGCGCAGCTGAAGCATCCCAAGACGCTCGCCTCGGTAGTAGCCGAAGGTACTGGCGGCTACGTCGGCCTGTTTATTCCGGGCGGCCATGCGCCCATGGTGGACCTGCTGAAGGACAAGAATCTCGGCAAGATCCTCACCAGCTTCCACGACACCGGTCGCCCGACCGGCATCATCTGCCACGGCCCCATCGTGCTGCTGTCTGCACTCAACGACCCGGATGCCTTCATCGCTTCCATGATCGCCAACGACGGCAAGGCCAACTCGCTCGCCAAGGGCTGGCCGTATGCGGGATACCGCGTCACGGTGTTCTCCACGGGTGAAGAACAGCAGCTGGAAGGCCCCGCTGGCTTGGGTGGATCGGTGCAGTTCTATCCTGTCAACGCGCTTGCCGAAGCCGGCGCACACGTCGACACGGTCGCCAACTGGCACAGCAATGTCATCGTCGACCGCGAGTTGATCACCGGCCAGCAACCCATGTCGGCACCGGAATTTGGTGACACCCTGGTCGCCAAGTTGAAGGCGCATCGCAAGTAAAAACCACAACACCGTTTGACCGAAAGAGCCGGGGCGTGCTGCCCCGGCTTTTTTCATCTGTTTTCACGCAAGACGATAGCGTACTTCTTGCTTATGCAGTCGATGAAGCATCACGTATCGCTCATCCGCACGACAGGCAAACGCGCGGCGATGTCGAGCCGCAATTCGCCATATCGAGTGGCAGCTACGGCGTGCCAATATCTCAAAGCGCGAAGGTTTTTCCGGTCGTACCTAGACCGATCATGTACGCCTGCAGTGATTCGGGCAGCGCCCCGAACCACGCCGATTCTTCGCCCGGTAAAGGCAAGACGTGACCAAATTCCACCATGTCGGTGGGTTCGAGATTGCACAGGTAGATCCAGATATCCTGCGCGGCGAGCCCAGAGATATCGCTGACATCTTGCATGATGCTAAGCATCAGCGCGCGACGCGTTGCCTCGGGTCGCCCCGCGCGGATGTCACCTCGTATCCAGATATGCGAGTTCGATAGCGCGCCACCGAGAAAGCGCACATTGCTGTCGCTTTCCTCGATTTCCACCTGCACAAAGAAAGAGGGTGCGCCGGTGGCTTCGCTATGCCGCCGACTGATGGCCTGTGCGATCTGGCTTTTCTGCGCAAGCGTGAGGAGCTTGGGCGGCACGGAACAAACATAGGTCGGCATGGAGAAACCTCGTTGTCAAAGGTGGCCAGAAGATGGTCAGAAACGCAAAACCCACAGGGTGTTCGTCTCTGCGGATCTGTGAAGTCGGTAGTGCCTTGGTCGTCGTCACGCGGCATGCAACACATTCCGATAGGGCCAGACTGGCGATGTGTCAGAGCGGAGGCTCCGGGACGCCAGCCAACCCACCGGGTAATAGCAGCCGGGCGGTGGAGATAATGTTGAGATACTCGCGCAGCAACGTGATACGGCCACCTTGCACCACGATACGGCTGACATAGTCCTGCGCATACACGCGCGTGGTGCTGTCGATGAACGCGTCGGAATGGTATTCAGCGAACAAGCCGGCGTCGTTCTTCAACTCATAGACACGGATGTTGGAAAACGTAAACCCGCTGAAGCGCGAGCGCAGCAGTTCAAGTGCGCCACGAATGGCCGCCTTCCCAGCAAACTGAGGATCGATGCCAATGCTGGAAAAATACGGTAGCTCCCAAACACCGTCCTCGGAAAAGAGCTCAACGCAGCGATCCACCGAGGTATCGAGCTTGCTCAGGCAATCAAAGAATTCTTCCAGCAGGTTTTGTGCGGACAGCATACAGTCACCTTCTTTGGCGGACCCGCCACGCGCACCCCAGCTTCTTCACTGAGGTGGCGTGAAGCCCGGCAACAGTTGCGGAGAATGGAATGGCGATCAGATCTGGGCGATGCCGCCGTCGACGAACAATTCGCTGGCGTTGACGAAGCTGCTGTCATCAGAAGCAAGAAAGGCAACCACTTTCGCCACTTCGTCGTCGCTACCGGTTCGTGCCATCGGCGTGATGCTTGCAGCGAAATCAAAGAAGCCACGCGCCTGATCTTTCGATTCGTACATGTTGTCGTAAGCAGGTGTTTCGATCACTCCAGGACTCACCGCGTTCACGCGAATGTTTTGACCGCGAAGATCCGATGCCCAGGTGCGGGCGAACGAGCGCACGGCGGCCTTGGTGGCACTGTAGATGCTCCACGTACCAAAACCCTTGCTGCCGACAATGGACGAGGTGAGGATGATCGAGCCGCCCGAACGCATCAGTGGCAACGCCTTTTGCACCGTCCAGATCACGCCTTTCACGTTGGTGCCAAGCAACCCGTCGATGTGATCGTCCGTCAGGCTGCCCAGCGCGGCAGGCGCAGCGAAACCCGCGTTCGCAAAGACGATGTCGAGTTTTCCGTCTTGCGATGCCACACGATCCATGACGCGATCAAGATCCGCCTGGTTGGTCACGTCGCCTTGTATGGCGATAACGCGATCACCAAGGGCGGTGGCCGCCGCATTTAGTTCTGCGCTTCGGCGTCCCGTGATGTAAACCCGGGCGGCGCCTTCAGCAAGAAAGGCTCTGGCAGCAGCGAGGCCGATACCTGAGCTGCCGCCGGTGATCAAGGCAATTTTTCCAGCAAGTCGTGACATGGTGTTCTCCGATATTTCGATGGTTTTGGGGAAGGGATTTGCTAGACAAGAATATAAATTGAGCACTCAACTATATGCTCGCAATGACGCTTTCTTTGAACAGCCGGAACCCCGGCCGCCTTTCAGCCATTGATGAGAGAGATTGATCGTCAGCAAGCGGCCACTGCTGTCGCTTACATCAAAGCTCGCTAGGTGAAGAGCTTCACGACGCCTGTCATGTTGTCCGAGCCGTGTCCGCGTTCGATCGCCTCACGGAACACGCCACGGGCGGCAGCGATGGTCGGCGCCGCTGATCCGTCCTTGGTGGTTTGCAACATGTAGCTGAAATCTTTTTCGATAAGTTCAATTGGGAACTGCGGCGTGACGTTTCCCGCCAGCATGAGCCCTGACACGCGACCTGCAACGGGGCTCCACGCCGGCGTCGACGCGACAACATCCAGTACACGTGCCACATCCGCGCCTGAGCGTTTCAGCATGCCAATGAGCTCCGCGATGGCTGTGACCTGGATGCCCATCAAAGTGTTGGTCGCAAGCTTTGCCAACGCGCCGCTACTCAGCTGGCCAACGTGGTGAATCGATGAACCCATGGCTTTGAGTAACGCTTCGGTGTGCGTAAACGTCGCTTCGTCGCCACCCACGAGATAAATCAGCTGCGCTGCCTCAGCTTGAGGCGTGCTTCCAACGACGGGAGCTTCGAGAAAAGGGATACCGCGCTCCGCCAGTTCTTGTCCCAGCTCGACAATCCAGCTTGGCATCAACGTGGAACTCTCGATGGCTACCGTGCCGGATGACAAACCCTGCAGCGCGCCGGTGTCAGGATCCAGCCACAAGCGTCGTTGTCGCGAACCATCGCAATAACGAAGTCAGCGCCACTGGCAGCTTCTTTCGGCGTCGCTGCTGCGTGCGCGCCATGCTCTACGAGCCCACTGACGGCGTGCTGGCTCCGGTTCCACACCGTCACCTGATGACCAGCGTTGACCAGATTCGCCGCCATACGCGAACCCATCGCGCCCAATCCAAGTACCGACACGTTCGCCATGATTCGAACCTCATCGTTCAAACGGGATGCTCACAGGCACGGCGGCCCACGCCGCTGACCTCGAGCCTGGGAAGCGCCTGTGGTCAATGGGGAGCCACCAGCCCAGGCGCGTTCATTTAATTGAGGGCTCAAGTATATGCTCTGGACGACCGCACTTGTCAATAGTCGAGCACTCAACCATTCTATGGGTATGCGAAAGAATCACCCCCCGGTAAACCGAAAAACCCCGAGCAAGACGCATGCGGACGAGATCGAATTCCTCGAAGGCCCTGCATGCACCAATACCGCGCTGAGGCTCGCTTCCCGACGCCTGGGTGGCTTGTATGACGAGGCGTTTGCGGCGGTTGGTTTGAAGGCAACGCAGGTGAGCCTGTTGGCAGAGGTTGATCGGCTAACCACTTCCAATAGCGGCCAAGCGCCCACGCTGCAGGAGCTTGCGCTCAAACTGGCCATACTTATTTCTGCACTTACGCACGCGCTCAGGCCACTGGTCCGCGACGGGCTGGTTGAGTTGCAACATGACGAGCAGGACGGACGAACGAAGCGTGCCGCATTGACGACTGCCGGTGCCGCCTCCTTGCGTGAAGCTCATGCGCGTTGGTCCGTCGTGAATCAACACGTTGAAGATGTGCTGGGCACTGATGCCGCTGCCACGTTGCGGTCGCTCGCAGATCATGTGGCGTCCGACGAATTTCTTGCCGTCTACAACAAGGCCAAAGCGAAAACGCCTGCTTCGAAGCGATAAGCCATCAGGCGTTCCCCGCCGCGGCGCGCCATACGCATCAAGTGCTCGCTACCGCTAGACGCAAGCCATTTAGATGGCCAATTCAGCTGCGGCCGACGCCCGTTGAATGGATTGCGGCGATTGGCCGAACGCGCGAAGAAACGCCTGACGCATCCGTTCGCGGTCACCGAAACCGGTTTCTCGGGCGATCACTTCGATCGGCAGACGGCTTGTTTCCATCATCATGCGTGCCGCTTCCACGCGCAGGCGCTCAATCGCTTTCGCTGGCGACTGTCCGGTTTCTTCGCGAAATACGCGGCTGAACTGTCGTGGACTCAGACGCGCCGCTTCAGCGAGTGCTTCAACTGAAAGATCACTGGCCAAATTTTCCTTCGCGTACGCGAGTGCCATCTGCACGCGATCGGATTTGGCGTTGAGTTCGAGCAAAGCAGAGAACTGCGACTGGCCGCCGCCACGGCGCTGATAAATGACCAGCTTGCGCGCCACCATGCGAGCCACTTCGACGCCCATGTCTTTCTCGATGATGGCAAGAGCCAGATCTACGCCGGCGCTCATGCCGGCGGACGTCCATATCTGGCCGTCGATAACGAAAATCCGATCCTCTTCCAGCTGCACCTTTGGATAGCGCCTTTCAAAACTGCGCGCATGAAACCAATGCGTTGTGGCTCGCTTTCCGTCTAGCAGCCCGGCCTCTGCGAGTACGAACGCACCGGTGCACACCGAGGCCACGCGTCGGGAATGATTGGGTGCGTCTCGTACGTAATCAAGCAGGCTTGCCGAGGGCATGCGGCATTCGTTGTCGCCGGTCACGATCAGCGTGTCGTATTCCCCGTCGCCAAGCGGCACGGTATTGACAGAGAAACCCTGGGAAGACATCACGGCTCCCCCGTGCTCCGAGATCAATTTCAGGTCGTACGCAGGCTCGCCGTGCATGAGGTTCGCGTACTCAAACACGGTCGCAACAGCGAGGCCGAGCGATTGGAAATGGGGATAAACGACTAAGCCGACGGTGTGCATGATGTTCCCCGCGAGGGATGTCTCAAATCATTGAATACCGATTAAATATGACGCCCATTCCGTATATCAAGCGTGTCTGAAGGATAAAGTGATCCCGTTGGCCATGACATAAATCATTGCATCTGTGTCATTGAGGCCATATCGGCCCGATTCTAGGATGGCCCTACTGGATCAAGCGTTCCGCCCTCCCTGGGACGAGATGCTTTGTCAGGCATGACGTCCTACCCCCGGCAAATCCGCTCGGCGCACCGACACCGGCACCGCGCCGCGGATCCCCTCACGCTAACGTTTGGAGCATTTCGTGGCCTATCAAACCATCAACCCAACCTCGGGCGACGTCATCAAGACGTGGCCCAACCACACCGATCAGCACATCGAAGAAGCACTGGCCGCTGCGCACCGGCTGTACAAATCGGAGTGGTCCAAAGGCGCCATCCAGCCGCGACTGAATGTGCTTCGCAAGCTCGCCGATCTGATCGACGCGAGAAGCGAATCGTTGTCGCGCATCATCACCGAAGAAATGGGCAAGCTCATCGTTGAGAGCCGCGCCGAAGTGCAGGTGGTGGCGCAGATCGCGCGCTACTACGCAGACAACGCCGCGCGTTTCCTTGCGCCGGTGAAGATCACATCCGAACTGGGCGATGCATGGATCGAACATCATCCCATTGGCGTCCTCGTCGCCGTTGAGCCCTGGAATTTCCCGCTCTATCAGCTCATGCGTGTGCTGGCGCCGAATCTGGCTGCGGGCAATCCCATCGTTGCAAAACACGCCAGCAACGTGCCGCACTGCGCCAGTGTCTTCGAAGCGCTCGTAACCGAAGCTGGTGCACCTCGAGGCGCATGGACAAATTTATTTGTGACGTCGGATCAGATCGGCAATATCATCGCGGACCATCGCGTACAAGGTGCCGCCATGACCGGTTCCGAAGGCGCCGGCAGTGCGATTGCAGCGCAGGCGGGCAAGCACCTCAAGAAATCCACGCTCGAGATGGGCGGCAACGATGTGTTCGTGATCCTCGAGGACGCCGATATCGACAAGGCCGTGGACATTGGCACGTTCTCTCGTCTCCACGTGGCAGGTCAGGAGTGCATTGGCGCGAAGCGTTTCATCGTGCACGAACGCGTGGCCAGTGCCTTTCTCGAGAAGTTCACGGCGGCGTTCAAGGCTGTGACGATCGGTGATCCTCTCGATGAAACGACCACGCTTGGTCCGCTTTCTTCACAGTCGGCGCGCGATAACGTTGCCAAGCAAGTGAAAGCGGCGGTATCGCACGGCGCTACCTTGCATTACGGCGGCGCCGTTATTGATCGGCCGGGTTACTTCTTTGAGCCGACGATTTTGACGAACGTCACGCGCGACAACCCAGCCTACTTCGAAGAGTTCTTCGGCCCCGTGGCGCAGGTGTATGTCGTCAGGAGCGATGACGAGATCGTTGAACTCGCCAACGACTCGCTCTACGGCCTGGCCGGCGTCGTCTTCTCTCGCGACATTGATCGCGCCGCAAAACTCGCCTCGCGCATCGAAACCGGCGCCATCTGGATCAACACCTTCGCCAGCACGGCACCCGAACTCCCTTTCGGCGGCGTGAAGCGCTCAGGCTACGGTCGAGAGCTTTCCGAGCTCGGCATCAAGGAGTTCGTAAACCAGAAACTCGTGTTGGTCGCAAAGCCGTAATTGAAGCAACGGGAGCATGGTGCCGGCGCGTCTGGCGCCATGTGGTGCGGAAACCATAGATTGACGGCGCATGGAAAGCATAGTTTGGCGGATACCGATAGATCAGGATCTCAGGCTCGCGACTGCGTGTTCGGCAATCTTTTCTAGTTGCTCTCGGCTTGCGCCATCGCGTGCCTGGACCGATATGCCTTGCAGGACAGGAGAGAAATAGCGCGCGAGCTCAGCGGCTTCCATTGGATTCAACCATCGCTTCAAAACGAAGGCGATCCCATCGGCAATACCGCGACGGCGGTCGGCCACTATTGGTGCTGTCCACATTGAGTCGAAAGCGAACCTGTCTACCACGTCTATTTTCCCCAACGAGCAGGCGGCCAACGCCATAGGGCCCACCTGAGCCAGCTCGGCCACTTTATGCTTTATTTCAACCATAAAGTGGCCAAAACGGCCAAGTTATGCTTTAGAGAACAACAAGGTTCGTTGGTAGAAAACTTGGTGGGCCCACCAGGACTCGAACCTGGAACCAAAGGATTATGAGTCCTCTGCTCTAACCATTGAGCTATAGGCCCTTAGCTTGCGCGGCCGCATTGCGCGGCTGGGAACCCGGAATCTTAGCGGGGCGGGGCGGGGGCGTCGAGGGTCGGGTGGCTGATCGTTTCGTCATCTTTCGGGGCGTAGGCTCACGGTCCCTACCTGTGGAGTGACGGCGATGAGTACCGAGTCGGTGGCCAAGCGGTTGGTGGAGTTGTGTCGGGCCGGGCAGTTCGAGGCGGCGCAGAAGGAGCTCTATGCACAGGATGCGGAAAGTCTGGAGCCGGAAGGTGCGCCGCCGGGCGCGCTAGGCAATGTCAAAGGGCTGGATGCGATCTACAAGAAGGGTGAGGCCTTCCAGGAGGGCGTGGAAGAGATGCATGGTATCCAGGTTAGTGACGCTATCGTTGCCGGCAACTGGTTCACCCTGTCGATGACCATGGATGTGACGATGAAAGGTCACGGTCGTATGGAGATGGCGGAGATTTGCCTGTACCACGTGAAGAACGGGAAGGTCGATCGCGAGCAGTTTTTCTACGACATGGAGTAAGCTTTTGCGCACGGGGTCCGATGGGTCATTAGGGAGGTTCGCTATGAAGCGTTTGCTATTGGGTGTGGGTCTGGCGTTGGGTCTGGGTTTGATGGCGGCGCCGGTCATGGCGCAGCCGCCGGTGCACCATCCGGTGCATCACCGCGTGGTTCATCATCGTCCGGTGCATCACCCGGTGCATCATCGCCGCGTTGTGCATCATCGCGTGGTTCACCACTGAGCGATTCGAAAAAAAAGCCCGCCTTGAGCGGGCTTTTTTTATGCCGGGATCAAGGCGTCGGGCCTCGGCGTGCGGCGGGGCGGCGGGGTGTGGACTGGTCAAAAGTGTCAAGCAGAAGGGTGGCGTGGTTTGCCAGTTGGGCTTCATTGAGATCGTTGGGTCCCAAGACAAGCAGTTTCGCGAGCATGGCCACTTGTAGGCGAGAGAGTTGCCCTGGTTCCTTCCCGAAGCGATGTTGGGCGACATCGGTGAGTCCATGCTCCGGTTCGGCGCGAAAGCCGAGCGATGCAATCGTTGCGTTGCGCTCTGACTCCGACGTGTGCAGGGCAACCAACAAACTCCACGTGACGTAGCGAGCCTGCCACATCTGTATTGGTTTGGCGTTGTCGTCAGGATCGCCCGACGTCATCAGCACACGCGTTGCATAAGGAACCGTATCGCCATGCGTAGTGAATATCAGCAGCTGTACGAACAGTTGCGGTGGAGATCTGTCGCTTGCCGGGTGCTGGCTGACCAGAGTACGGGTGCGAGTCAGGGCTGGCTGAAAGTACAGCCTGTCATACGCCACCAGTCCCCCGCATAACGCCAGCAGCAGGGCGAGCGGTCCTAAGAAGATCGTCCTCATGCCGCCTCCCTTGATGGGAAAGAGGCTGTTCGAGAGAGAGGGCAATGAGGTGTCGGAGAAGTGGCATTCTGCCGGGCAGGCCGGATTCGGCAAGGGCGCTGGGCCCCGGCATTCGCCGGGGCGACGATGGATCAGGAGATGACGCGGACGTCGTACATGTCACGCTCGATATCGTCCATGGGCTGCCAGTGGTCGCTAGCCATCTCGAAAAATGCGTCAGGGACGTCCATGGCGTATGTCGTGCCCTTTTCCAGATTGCGCCTGCGGACGCGCTCGCGCCGAATGTCCCGAGGAGCATCCAACAGATAGATGGTCAATTCGTAACCGGCTTCCGTGACCCGCGCGTAGAAGTGCTCGCGACTGGCTTTCTCTACCAGCCCGAGTTCGAGGACGACGTCATGGCCCGCGTTGAGCACTTCCTTGGCGGCTTCCCAGATCTGGTCCAGGCAACGCGCTTTCCTGGTTACGTACCATTCCATCAGGTTCGTAGCGGGACGGTCTGGGCTGTACAGCCGAACGAACCAGGCATCCAAAATAAAGCCGGGCGCCGCGTACTGCTTTCGCAGCTCGCCGACAAAAGTGGACTTGCCGGCGCCAACCGGGCCTTCGACCAAGTGAATTTTTGCCATCTGAATTGAGCCATCGCATTCGGAAGAGCTCGAATTCTCTATGGTTTTCCAGAGGCTGCCTATCCGGCGCGAGATGTGATTGTGTAGCAGCCAGCCCCAGGAGTAAGTTACGCGTAACGTTACGCCTAACGGCGTTGCTGCGACGGAACAGGTCCGAATATGCCACCCACGAAGCAAGTCAGTACTGGAGCGAAGCGCCAGAAGGCGTTTCGTGACCGGATGACACGGATGGGCATGACGATCCCCAGGATCTACATGACCGAGGGCGAGCGGGAACGGGTGAAAGCGTTCCTGCGGCATCACCGCAACGAGCGGACCGATCAGTTGATCGGGGGTATGGATTTTCAGGCCATGAGCCAGAAGTGGACGACGCAACGCTTGTTCGATGCGTTGCATGAGCACGCCAACAACCACGGGCAATTGTCCGGGGTGCGCTTGCAGGCTACGCCGGCGGCGATCGAGCTTTCGCTTGCCAGCTACGGCGACCAGTCGGTGCACCTGGTGGTGACCGATTACGAGATTCGCATGACGACGGCGCTATGCGAACAGCGCGCGGTGAAAGATGCGGCGCGATTCAACGACGCGTGCCTGCGCCTGGGGCCGAACATGCCACTCTCGAATGTCGGACTAGTGGGCTCGCAGTACATTCTTTTTGGCCAGCTGTCGGCGCATTCGCCGCTGGCGAACATCATCGAGGAGCTCGATGTGATGGGTCAGAACGCGATCGATGCGTTGGGCGAGCTTTCTTACCTGATCGGGTAGGGAAAAACACACCACCTCTTCTCTATTCCTTTTTGCTTTCTGTGGCGGCGATGACCGTTTGCACGGCGGCTTTGCGATGCCGCCGTCGCGACTGAAGTCGCTCCTACAAAGATTTGGACGTTGTCGAGTTTTTTTGGATGCACCGCTTTACTTCCCCGGTATTGCGCCGGGCCCTTTTATTTTTAAGGACATTCAGCCATGACTTGGCTCATTGCAATTGCAGTTGCCGTTGTCGTTCTGATCGTGCTCGTTGCTATTTCCAATGTGATTGTCTACATCCCCAATGACCGCGTCGGCGTGGTCGAGCGGTTATGGGGTGCGGCGTCGGTCAGCCGTGGATTGATCGCGCTCAATGGTGAGGTGGGTTATCAGCCGACGGTGTTGCGCGGTGGTCTGCATTACTTTTTCCCGTTCCAGTATCGGGTACACAAGGTCGACCTGGTGACCATTCCGCAGGGCGAGATCGGTTATGTGTTTGCGCGTGACGGCCACGATCTGGAGGAAGGCCAGGCGCTGGGCCGCACGATACAGGCCGGTATCGAGGACGTTGCAGCTTTCCTGCGCGCGGGTGGCCAGAAGGGTCCGCAGCGCACGATTCTTCGCGAAGGTACGTATGCGTTCAACGTGGCGCAGTTCGCCATCATTACCGCTTCGCGTGTGCATGGTTTGCTGTTGTCCGAAGAGGAGCGCAGCACGATCGACCATATGGGCAGCGTGTTGAAAGAGCGCGGTGGTTTCTCGCCGGTGATTATCGGTGGACGCCGTGAAAAGGCTTCTGCGGATGCGGATGACACGGCCAACGACATGCTCGGCGTCGTGACGGTCCATGATGGCCCGGTATTGCCGCCGGATGAAATCGTCGCGCCGCGCGTTGGCCAGGATCCGGCCGACAAGGCGACCTTCCACAACAACTTCCAGAACATCGACGCCTTCCTGCGTGCCGGCGGTAACCGCGGTCGTCAGCATCAGGTGCTGGTGGAGGGCACGTATTACATCAACCGCCTGTTTGCGACGGTGGACTTTATTCCCAAGACGGTGGTGCCGGTCGGCTTTGTCGGCGTGGTGGTTTCGTATATCGGCAAGGCCGGCACGGACCGCTCGGGCGAGGGTTATTCGCACGGTGAGCTGGTCGACAGTGCTTGCCGCGGCGTGTGGAAGGAGCCGTTGCTACCGGGCAAGTATGCCTTCAATACCTATGCGGGCAAGATCCAGATGGTGCCGACGACCAACTTCATTCTGAAGTGGACGCCGGAAGTAACCAACATGCACAAGTTCGACGAGAACCTGACCGAGGTGTCGTTGATTACCAAGGACGCGTTCGAGCCGCTGCTGCCGCTGTCGGTGGTAGTGCATATCGACTACCGCAAGGCGCCGCTGGTGGTGCAGCGCTTCGGCGATATCAAACGCTTGGTCGACCAGACGCTCGATCCGATGGTCAGTGCGTACTTCAAGAACATCGGCCAGACGAAAACGCTGATCCAGTTGATCCAGAACCGCGCGGATATCCAGCAGGTGGCCAGCGTGGAGATGATGGAACGCTTTGCCGCGTATAACCTGGAGCTGCAGGAAGTGCTGATCGGCACGCCGCATGGAAGCGCCGGCAATGCCTCGGGTGCGCGTATCGACACGTTGTTGAATCAGTTGCGCGATCGTCAGGTGGCGATCGAGCAGGTGGCCACCTTCGAGTTGCAGGAGCAGTCGGCGGTGAAGGAACGCTCGTTGCGCGAGGCGCGTGCCAAGACGGATATCCAGGCCGAGCTGACCAATTCGATGATCCACATCGAGATCAAGAAGAACGTCGGTGATGCGAACGTGGTGGAAGCGAGCAAGCGTGCGAACGTGATTGGTATCGATGCGGATGCCGAGCGTCGTCGTCTTACTGCGGAGGGTGATGGTCGTGCGTCGGCGATTGCGGCGGTGGGTAAGGCCGAGGCCGAAGCCATTCAGGCAAAGTCGCAGGCGTTGACGGGCGAGGGTGCCCGGTTGCAGTTGATCAATACGCTGGGTGCGCAGTTTGCCGAGGCGATTCGCGATGGGCAGATTGCTATCGTGCCGAAGATCTCGCTGGGTGGTGGCGATGCTTCAGGGAATGGGTTGTCGTCGCTGATTCAGTTGGCTAGTTCGTTGTTGGCTGAGCGGGCTGATGCGGGAATGGCTGATGGGTCGAAGGCGTTGCAGAGTTCGCAGGGGTGAGGTGACTTAAAGAGCCCCCCTCACCCCAACCCTCTCCCCCGGCGGAGCCAGGGGAGAGGGGGCAAGTTACGGCAAGTGCGAGACATTGAGGCTCCCTCGGTAGGCTCCCTCTCCCCTGGTTTTACCGGGGGAGAGGGCTGGGGTGAGGGGCGCTCTTGATCCGATCCATAAAAAAAGCCCCGCCAAAGCGGGGCTTTTCTACATCTCGATGCGTTACCGCAATCAATCGATATCAAGGAACGAACGCAGCTGTTCCGAGCGGCTCGGGTGACGCAGCTTGCGCAGGGCCTTGGCTTCGATCTGGCGGATGCGCTCGCGGGTGACGTCGAACTGCTTGCCGACTTCTTCCAGCGTGTGATCAGTGTTCATGTCGATACCGAAGCGCATGCGCAGCACCTTTGCTTCCCGCGGGGTAAGGCCGGCGAGCACGTCGCGCACGGTTTCCATCAGGCCGGTTTCCGTGGCCGACTCGACTGGCGAGCTGGCGTTGGTGTCCTCGATGAAATCGCCCAAGTGCGAATCTTCGTCGTCGCCGATGGGGGTTTCCATCGAGATCGGCTCCTTCGCGATCTTGAGCACCTTGCGGATCTTGTCCTCGGGCATCTCCATTTCCTTGGCCAGCTCTTCAGGCGTCGGCTCACGGCCGAACTGCTGCAGCATCTGGCGGGAAATGCGGTTCAACTTGTTGATCGTTTCGATCATGTGCACCGGGATACGGATGGTGCGCGCCTGATCGGCGATCGAGCGGGTGATGGCCTGACGAATCCACCACGTCGCATAGGTCGAGAACTTGTAGCCGCGACGGTATTCGAACTTGTCCACCGCCTTCATCAGGCCGATGTTGCCTTCCTGGATCAGGTCGAGGAACTGCAGGCCGCGGTTGGTGTACTTCTTGGCGATCGAGATGACCAGGCGCAGGTTGGCCTCGACCATTTCCTTCTTGGCGCGGCGGGCCTTGGCCTCACCGACGGACATCGTGCGGTTGATTTCCTTGATGTCGGTCAGCGGCAGGAACAGCTGACGCTCGATCGAGGCGAGCTTTTCCTGCTCGGCGTCGATCGCCTCTTTGTGCGTCTTGATGTTCGGCGACCACTTCTGGCGCTTGCGGCCCAGCTCGTTCGCCCACTCGAGGTTGCCCTCGTTGCTGGGGAAGGTCTTGATGAACTCGGCCTTGGGCATCTTGACGTGCTTGACGAAGATGTCCATCAGCACGCGCTCGTGATGGCGGATGTCGCCCACCACTTCGCGCAGCTTGCGCACGAAACCGTCGATCAGCGCGGACGGCAGTTTCAGCTTGAGGAATTCCTCAGCCATCTGGTCGCGCAGCTTGACGATCTTCTTGTCGGTGATGTCGGTGGCCTTGGGGGCCGCCTTCTGGAACTTGCCGTAGTAGTCGCGCAGCAATTCCATGCGGCGCTTGACCTCTTCCGGATCCGGACCGGTCGGGCCGGCTTCCTCGTCCTCGGTCGCACCGGTGGCGTCGTCTTCTTCGTCTTCGACCTCGACGTCGGCATCGGACACTTCTTCAGCGGCCGCGGCCTGCGCGGCATCGGCGGCTTCTTCCAGGTCGGCAAAGCCGGCCAGGATTTCGCTGAGGCGGCGCTTGCCGTCCAGATGCTGGTCGTACTCTTCCAGCAGCAGCTGGATGGTCAGCGGGAAGCTGGCCAGCGCGGTCTGCACCTGGCCCAGGCCTTCTTCGATGCGCTTGGCGATGGCGATTTCGCCTTCGCGGGTCAGCAGCTCGACCGTACCCATTTCGCGCATATACATGCGCACCGGGTCGGTGGTGCGGCCCACTTCCGAATCGACAGCCGACAGCAACGCAACCGCTTCTTCAGCGGCGGCTTCGTCGTCGGTCGCGCTGCTGCCGTTGTCGGCGAGCGGGTCGGTATCCGGAGCGGCGTCGTGCACTTCAATGCCAACGCCCTTGAGCACCGCCATGATGTCTTCGATCTGCTCCGGATCGACGACGTCGTCAGGCAGGTGATCGTTGATCTCAGCGTAAGTCAGATAGCCCTGCTCCAGACCTTTGGAGATCAGCGCTTTAATTTCAGACTGTTGCTCAGGAGCTTTACTATTCATACCCACCGCCGCGTATGCAGGAACCGATCAGTATACCCATGTGGCGCTTTTTTGACCAGTTTTCAAGTGAAAGTTCGCCCGACGACCGCACGCAAAAATCGCGCCAAACAAGCGCTTGCGGCTGAATTCGTCGAAACCGGGAGATGTCTGGGAGCGGCGGGTCGCTAAGGCACATCGAGCCAGAAAGTGACCGGGCCGTCGTTGACCAGATGTACTTCCATATGGGCACCGAACTGCCCGATTTCCACCCCCGGATGCGCAACGCGGGCCAATTCGACCAGTCGATCGAACCAGCGGCGGCCATGCTCGGGCGATGCGGCGCTGGTGAAGCTGGGCCGCATGCCCGAACGCGTGTCGGCGGCCAGGGTGAACTGGCTGACCAGCAACAAACCACCGCCGGTGTCGGCGAGGCTGCGATTCATCCGGCCTTGCTCATCGGAGAACACGCGATAGCCAAGCAGGCGTTCGAGCATGCGCCGGGTTTGTGCCTCGCCATCGTCGGGCTGGACGGCGACAAGTGCGAGCAGGCCGGGGCCGATGGCGCCGAAGGTGCGGCCTTCGACATCGACGCGGGCGGATTGGACGCGTTGGATCAGTGAAATCATTTTGAATTCAGAGGCGGGGGTTGGGCGGCGATCGGATTGCCATGTCGCGTACTATCTGGCCTTTGCTCCTCGCTGTTAACCCCTCTCGAATAAAGCATGCGTCCCGATATCTACCTTCTCTACCTCCTGCTACGCCTGTTCGGCCTGCTGCCGCTGCGCACCTTGCATGCCATCGGCGGCTGGATCGGCAACGTGTCGATGTGGCGGCAGGCGCGGATGGTGCGGCATACGGCGACCAACCTGCGCATCGTGCGGCCCGAGCTTGGCGCCGAGGCGCGGGCAGCGTTGTTGCGCGATGTGATGATCGAAAGCGGCAAATCGGTGACCGAGATCGCCAAGATCTGGGGCAGCGACCCCATGCGTGCGCTGGCACTGGTGCGCGAAGTGCGTGGCGAGGATGTGTTCGACGCGGCGCTCGCCAGCGGCAAGGGCGTGATCATCGCCGCACCGCACCTGGGTTGCTGGGAACTGCTCAATTACTGGCTATGCCGCAAGACGCCGATGGCGATCCTGTATCGGCCGCCGCGCATCGAGGCGGTCGAAGGCTTGTTGCGCAAGGCACGCGGTGCGCTGGCGCCCGAGCAGGTGCGTGCCGAAGGCGCGGGCGTGCGCACTTTGTACAAACGTCTGGCGGCCGGTGGCACCGTGGGAATCCTGCCGGACCAGAAGCCGCGCGAAGGCGAGGGTCAGCTGGCGCCGTTCTTCGGTCGTGATGCGGAGACGATGGTGTTGCTGCCGCGTCTGGCTGCGCGTACCGGTGCGACGGTGCTGTTTGCGTTTGCCGAGCGGTTGCCGCGTGGCGAGGGTTTTCGTATTCACCTGGTGCCTGCGCCGGACGGGTTGGTCGATAGCGACCTGGCGGTGGCTTGCACGGCGCTTAACCGCGGTGTGGAGCAGTGCGTGGAGTTGGCGTTTACGCAGTATCAGTGGCATTACAAGCGCTATACGCGGAGTGATCGGCCTAGTCCTTATTGACCACCACTACGACCGACACCCTTCCTACCCGTCATTCCGGCGAAGGCCGGAATCTAGTGGCGATGCGCATCGCTTATCGCGACACACGAAACGCTTTTTGTACGAAGCGGCGAAAACCGATTACTGAGCCCACTGGGTTCCGGCCTGCGCCGGAATGACGAGTTAGGGGAGGGCGCGCACGTCAGGCTTGCGGCTTATCCAGCCGTCGCAGAAACACCGTCATTTCCTTCTCGGCCTGCTTGTCGCCGTGCTTCTGCGCCGCCTCGATCCCTCGCTTCCACGCGTCTGCCGCAGTGGCCGCATCACCCAACGCCGCCGCCGCCTTCCCAAGCAATTTCCACGCAGCCGTATACCCGGCGTCGAACTCGACGGCGCGGTGCAGTTCCTCGGCAGCCGTCGCCGCATCGCCCGCGGTCAACAACGCATTGCCCAAGGCAAACCGCAGTAGCGCACCGTCGCGCGGGCCGCCGCACTGCGTGCGCAGGTTGGCGATCAGGGTGTCGTTCACGGCAGGGTGCGGTTGCGCCAATCGTTGACCTGGTAGACCTGGGTCGGCTGGCTGGGCTCTGTCGGTGCATGGCCCGCACGCAACGCGGCCAGCGACGTGGCCGGCCAGGTGACCAGCCATGACGAGCGGAACGGCTGGACCAGCAGCGGGTAACGCAGGTCGTTGCTGCTCAACGTGCCCACCGGCACGACGATCAAGCCGTCGGGATGGGCTGTGGCAAAGGCCTGTATTTCGGTGTCGTCCTTCAGCTCCTGGACGGGCTGGGTCAGGCGACCTTCGAAGTGGAACTGGCCTTCGTAATTGCCGACGTAGGCGATGGCGCGATGCTCGGCATCGGCCGCCGCCAGCAGATGCGCCACGGGGCGCAGGTCGTACTTGTGCCACAGCGTCAGCGTAAACAGCGAATTGAGCGCGAGCGTGCCGATCAGGCCGGCGACCGCGAGGCGACGGGTTTCGCCTCGACCGCGAAGCAGCAGCAAGGCGCCAAGCAGCACAAAGGCCACGCTGAAGACGCGGCTATGCGATGCGGCGCCATCGAACCACTCGCCATGCAGACGATCGCTGGCGACCAGGTTGGGCAGCACGAACAGGAACACCGCCAGCAGCAGGCCGCCGACGCCGAGAATCCAGGTGCCCAGCCAGGCGTTGGTGGCCAGTGCGGGATGTTTTTCACGCAGCACGGCGATCGCGCCGGCAAGCAGCAGGGCGCCGCAGGCCAGCTCGGGCAGCGGGTAGTACAACTGCTTGCCGCTGATCAGCGAGAACACGATGAAGGTCGGGATCAGCCAGCACAGCGCGAAACGCAGGCCCGGCTCCAGTGGCTTGCGCAACGCGCCCAGGGCAACCAGTGCACGCGGCCATGCGGCGAGCGGGAACATCAATACCGGAATCCACTGCAGATACCACCACACCGGTCGCGCATGACTCTGCAGCGGCTCGGCATGCTGCAGGCCGTTGACCACGCGGCCGGCGGTCTGGGTAAAGAACAGCCTCTGGCGATAGGCATCGCCGCCGCTGAAGCCGGCCGGTAACGCCCAGGCGAGCAGAATCACGCCGCCAAGCAGAATCGACAGCACGCCACGGCCATACCAGCGGCTACGGTTTTCGTTCGCCCAGGTACTCCACAGCGGGCCGAGCAGCCACGGGAACACGACATGCACCAGCATCACCGGGCCCTTGGTGAGCAGCCCCAGGCCGATGCACAGGCCGAACAGCAGCCAGCGCGGCTCCTGTCGTGTGCCCTTGGGCGTGAGGCAAAGCAGTGCGGCCAAGGCCCATACGGCAAGCAGCACGTCGTACATGATCTGCAGGCCGAACAGGAAGGCGTAGCTCAGCGCCATCAGCATCCACGGCGCGGCCTTGGCCACCCAGGCGCGGTTCGGGAACAGGCGGCGGGCCATCGTGGCCAGCAGCATCAGTTCGATCGCGCCGAAGGCCACTTCGAGCACACGCGGCCATACGTCATTGACGCCGAACACGAACCAGCCGGCGTGGATCATCCAGAACAGCAGCGGCACTTTCTCGCTGTACGGGGCGCCATTGATATGCGGCACCAGCCAGTGGTGCTGGTTCCACATTTCCCAGGCGACGGCCAGCGTACGGGTGGAGTAGAGCGGCATCGGGCCATGTGAAAACATGGCAATGAGCGCGATAACAATCCATAGCGGCAGCCAGGGCCATAGGGCCCGCAGGTGTTCGGTACGACTGTAGGCGCTTGATGACACGGTAAGACTCTTCCTGGAGATGACGGGATTTTAACCCTAGCGGAGAGGGTTATACCTGCAACGCGCGATGAAGCGTGCAGGTTGAGTGAAGGGATCAGTGAGTTAGCGCGTGTTTGCGCGCTTTTTGTTTGGGTGGGGTTCGGGTTGGGGTGACCGGGCCTTCAATAGCCCGCGCGTCCCCAATACCCGATCCGGCGCCGCAATTTGAGCTTGCGCCACCAGTTCCCCGGCTTGCGCCGGCGATTGCGCCCGCCGCGGGCAATGAACGTATCGATGGCATCGAGCACCCGTTCGCTCGAATGCCCGTCGCGGTAGGGATGGATCGCGTTGGCGAAATCGGCGATGGCCTGCATCAGTTCCGGCGGACGTGCCAGCGCGCGCTCGATCGCCGGCTCGAACTGCGCGGGATCGTCGATATCGATCAACTGCGGGCCGGGGCGGCGATTCTTGAAGGTGACCACCGGTTTGCCGGTCAACAGGAATTCGCTCAGCGCCGAGGACGTATCGGAGCACATCATGTCGACCTGCGGGAACAGTTCGAGGATGTTGTCGTTCTCGGCAAACTGAAGGTATTCGTTCTGCAGTGCCTTGTAGCGCGCCCGGGTTTCGGGGTTCATCTTCGGATGGAAGGTGACGATCCAGCGCCAGAGGCCATCGCGCGAAAGGCGCTTGACCTCGTCATATAGGATTTCCGCGGCGCTCCACGACGGCGAAAAAGTGGAGTGATAGAGAATCACCGGGGGCCGGCGCACGGGCGGCAAGGCACCGGCGATCTCTTTCATGAAAGGGTCGATCTTGGGCCAGCCGGTCTCGATCACGCTGAAATGGCCGAGCTTGTCGGCCAGTGCCTGAAACTGCGCGGTGTCGCGCGGGCCGGTCGTGCAGTACAGGTCGAAAAAGCCACGGATATAGATATGTCGCGGCTTGCCGGCATCGAAGCCATGAAAGGTTTCCACCTTCACGCCCGGGAAAAAGTGCGGCAGATGGTTGGACGAGGTGATGCAGGCGATCGGCCTCCACGCGCGGACCTCTTGCACAGTCAGCAGGCGCTCGCCCTCGACCAGGTCCTCGGCGCCCGGGCCGTCGAAGAACCAGGCAGCCTCGTGTCCGCGTGCGCGGATCGCTTCCTGGATCGGGCGCAGGATCGCCAGCGCGTAGCGCTCCGAGCCGTACAGCAAGTAGTGCTTTTTTTGGGAGTCCGGCATCAGCGGTCGATCTTGTGGCGGGTGAGGGCGGCCTTGGCCATGCGCACGGAGTCCGGGTTATGCCGCATTTCGTAGTAGCGCATGCGTTTATAAAGCGCATAGCTGGCGGCGGTCTGCGCGATCATGAAACCGCGCCAACCATCGAGAAAGGCCAGTCGGAGCAGATAGTCCTTGATAAAGGCCAGGAAGAAAACAAACGGCGCCTGCCACATGCGCACGGGTTTGCCCTTGTCCAGCCAGTCCAGGCATTTGAGCTCCGAGTAGCGCAGCACCTTGAGCTGCTTGTGCACCAGGGTCGGATTGTTGGCGTGATTGAACGGCGCCTGCATGACCGGGGCCTGGCCTTCGTAGCGCAGCGATTCGTGCACCCGTACATCAGCCCAGCGCGCGCGGTCGCGGTGGTAGATCCGTGCCATCTTTTCGCCCATGGCCGGGCGATACCAGCGCATCGGCCGGCCCATGTAGATGGTGCTGCGGCGCAGGACCACGGCCGGGCTGTCGCCGGCCATGATCCCGGGTAGCTGCGCGGCCAGCTCGGCGGCCAGCTCCGGCGAAAGGTACTCGTCGGCGTCCAGTGCGAGGATCCAGTCGTGAGTGCTATGGGTGGCCGCTGCGTTGCGCTGGGGGCCGAATCCCAGCCAGTCCTGATGCACCACCCGGGCGCCATGGGCCTGGGCGACGGCGACCGTATCGTCCTCGCTACCGCTGTCGACAATGAGTTTCTCGGCCGCAAATGGCACGCTATCCAGGCAGCGGGCAATGTTTTCTGCCTCGTTGTGGGTAATGACGACGAGGGTGAGCGGGAGCTTCGGCATGGCGTGAATTCTAGCCGCAGGTCACCCAATTTGTGATTTGGTGCGTTAAATCGGCATGGCAAGATTTCGCGGTCGGCTGATTTTCAGGTCTCCTCGCGCAGTATTCGCTGCGAATTAACCGTCTTGAATGAGATACTTAACGGCCAGGGGTCCGGTGCCAGGAATGTCTGCAGGAATGAGCGAGCAAGTCCTTTCGCCGCAAGGAAGCCAGCGCGAGTTGATGGAAGCGCGGGCCGGTCTGGAGGCCTCGCGTGGTTCCTCGGTGCTCGCGTCCTGGCGGGCCGCTGTAACTCAGCGTGAGAGCTGGCGTTACCTCCTGGGCCTGGGCATCCTGTGGATGCTGCTTGGCATGGTGGTCATGCCGGCGGGTGCTTCGTTCAACCCCGGCAAGATCTATCAGGGCAGCCTGATCCTGCTGATGTATCTCCCGGCGTTGTGCCTGGCCTGCACCCAGCGCGGCCGCCTTTGGCGCGAACTATGGCCGCTGCCCCTGTTTCGCCTGTTCCTGGTGATGCTGGCCTGGGCCACGTTGTCGTTGGCCTGGGCTCACTTAAGGCATGTGGGGGACGAGTTTGGGCGTCTGCTCAGCGTCATGACCTTTGTGCTGGCCTGGCAGTTGTGGGATTCCGATACCGAGGACTACGTAAGCATGCTGCTGTTCATCGGCGGCATCGGCGTGGCGCTATGCGCCGGTTTTTATTGCGTGCTTTTTCTGCTGCAACCCGATTCGTCCGACCGCATTGCCGGCGAGGGCACGATTGCCGCGACCAACTACGCCGCCGCCTTGATGGGTGCGGTATCGATCTGGATGACCCAGCTGCGTCTGCGTACGCGTCATCTGTCGATCCTGCGCTGGGTGGCGATCGCGCTGCTGCTGGCCTTTGTCGGTCTGACGCATACGCGAGGCGTATGGCTGGCGCTGGGCATCTGTGTCGTGCTGGCGCCGCTTTGGCAGTCGCTGCGACTGCGCCGGTGGTTGATGGTCATGGCCGGCCTGCTGGTCGTGCTGGCCATCGCGGCGCCCTTGCATCTGCTGACCGAGCGCGGCATGTCGCTGCGTCCGCAGCTGCTGGAAGCGTCGTTGCAACAGATTGCACAGCGGCCCTGGCTGGGTCTGGGCCAAGGGACGCCGATCACGCTGTGGGTCGCCGGGCTGGCGTATACGCACAGCCATAATTTGCTGACCCAGGTGACGCTGGAGCTGGGCTTGCCCGGACTGCTGCTGACGGTGGCGATGTGGTTGATGGTCGGCTGGCAGGGCTGGCGCTTCCGGCACACGATGCGCGGGCGCATTCTGCTGGGCCTGTGGATCTACGCGTCGGTGGTGCTGCAGCTCGATATGCCGCAGCTGCTCGATAGTCCGCGTCCAGGCTGGATCCTGGTCTGGCTGCCGTTCTCCCTGGCCATCGCCCTGGAGCTACGCAAGCGCGCTGAAGGCAGGGCGGATATCATTCACCGTTGAACCTAACGACAACCCGCTGCGCCTGATGCGCGGCGACGGGGACGGTGAATGAGCAGAGTGTTGGTGACCGGTGGTGCGGGTTTTCTCGGATCGCATCTGTGCGATCGACTGATCCGCGATGGCCATGATGTCCTGTGCCTGGACAATTTCTATACGGGCAGCAAGCAGAACATCGTTCATCTGCTCGACCATCGCTACTTCGAGCTGATGCGCCACGACGTCACCTTTCCGCTCTATGTGGAAGTGGACCGCATCTTCAACCTGGCCTGCCCGGCCTCGCCGGTGCACTACCAGCACGACCCGGTGCAGACCACCAAGACCAGCGTGCACGGCGCAATCAACATGCTGGGTCTGGCCAAGCGGCTGCGCGCGCGGATTCTTCAGGCGTCGACCAGCGAAGTCTATGGCGACCCGGAAGTGCACCCGCAGCGCGAAGAATACTGGGGCCGGGTCAATCCGATCGGCATCCGCAGCTGCTACGACGAAGGCAAGCGCTGCGCCGAAACGCTGTTCTTCGATTATCACCGCCAGCATGCGCTGGAGATCAAGGTGGTGCGTATCTTCAACACCTACGGCCCGCGCATGCATCCCAACGACGGCCGCGTGGTGAGCAACTTCATCGTGCAGGCGCTCAAGGGCGAGGACATCACCATCTACGGCGATGGCCAGCAGACGCGCAGCTTCTGCTATGTCGACGACCTGATCGAGGCAATGGTTCGCACGATGGAAACGGGCCCCGATTTCGTCGGCCCGGTGAATATCGGCAATCCGCACGAGCACACCATCCGCGAGCTGGCGGAAAAAGTCATCGCGATGGTCGGCGGCAAGTCCAAGCTGATCTTCAAGCCGCTGCCGTCGGATGATCCGCGCCAGCGCCAGCCGGATATTTCCCTGGCCAAGGAAAAGCTCGGCTGGGAACCGAAGGTGCATATCGACGACGGCCTGCGCGAAACGATCAATTATTTCCGCCAATTGCTGGGCCAGTAACATGGCCGCGCTGACGTTCTCCGTCGTCGTCACCAACTACAACTATCGCGAGTTCGTACTCGAAGCGGTCGACGGTGCGCTGGCGCAGAGTCGCGCGCCGCTGGAAGTGATCGTCGTGGATGACGGTTCCACCGACGAGTCGGTGGACCTGCTGCAGGCGCACTATGGCGACGATGCGCGAGTAAATCTGGTGGTTGGGCCGAACGGCGGCCAGCTCACCGCCTTCCAGCGTGGGTTGGCCAAGGCGAAGGGCGACATCGTGTGCTTTCTCGATGCGGACGATCGCTGGGGGCCGGATTACCTGCGCCAGGTCGGCGAGGTTTTCGACGCACGCAACGATATCGATTTCGTCTTCTCCGACGTCCAACTGATCGGCAACGAATCCGGCCGGCAAGGTTACGCCGAACGGGCCACCGATCTTGGCTACACCGTGCTGGGCACCTGGGTGCGCGCGCACTGGTATGGCGCACCGACCTCGGCCTTGGCCTTGCGTCGCCGGCTGGCCGAGCGAGTGTTGGACCTGCCGCCCGAGTTTGTCGCGCAGTGGCGTATCTCGGCCGACAACTGCCTGGTGTTTGGGGCCAGCGTGCTGGGGGCGAAGAAATATTTTCTGCCGACGGGGCAGGTGGATTACCGCATTCACGGCCGCAACGGCTGGTGGCACGATCAAAAGAAGGCACGCGAATTCCTGGCCCAGTTCCGCTCGCGCTGCCTGATCAACTACTACGCGCAGCGCATGCAGCTGGACATTCATGCCCTGGACCTGGTCAAGCACGAGTTCAAGTCGCGCAGCCAGCCGACCTGGAAGGAGGCCTGCATGTATGCGGATATCGCACTGCGTGGCCCCGCGGTGTGGTGGAAGCGGCTGGAGCGAGCGATCGCGATTTTGTCGCGCGGCGCACGCAGCAAGCAAAAATAACCGCGTATGAAGACCAGTCTCGTCGTACTTACCTATAACTGGCCGGCGGCATTGCGACGGGTGCTGGAAAGCATTGCAGCGCAACGTACGCTGCCGAGCGAAGTCATCGTCGCCGATGACGGGTCCACCACGGAAACGGCGGAACTCGTCGCGGGGTTTGCGGCGACGTTTCCCGTGCCGCTACGTCACGTATGGCAAGACGATCTGGGCTTTCGCGCGGCGCGGGCGCGCAATCGCGGATTCGTCGCCTCGCAAGGCGAGTACATCATCCTGATCGATGGCGACATGGTGCTGCATCGCGACTTTGTCGCCGATCATCTGATGCTGGCCGAGCCGGGCTATTTTCTGCAGGGCGGCCGGATCAAGACTACCGAACGGGAAACAGCGCGTTTGCTCGGCGGCGGCAAGCCGGTGTTTGCGCCGTGGACGCCGGCGGATTTCCATGTCTTCGATGGCATCAAGCGTCTGTATGCGTTTCGTCAGCCGGCGCTGGCGCGCTGGAAGGCGCGTGGTCGCAATGGCGGCCGCGTGATGAGCTGCAATATGAGTTTCTGGCGCGAGGATCTATTGCGCGTCAACGGCTTTGACGAGCGCATGGAAGGTTACGGCGCGGAAGATCGCGAGTTGGCCGCACGCCTGGGCAATGCCGGGGTAAAGCGGCGACAGTTGAAGTGGGGCGCGCTGGCGTTGCATCTGGAGCATCCGTCGCGTGCACAGCCGGATGTGGACGATATGAGTCTGCCGAACAACCGGCTGTTTCGTGCAACGGTGGAGCAGAAGATTACGCGTTGTGAGCGCGGGATGGATGGGCACATTGGGGAGTTTGGGGCGTAAAAGCCCCCCTCACCCCAGCCCTCTCCCCCAGCAGAGCCAGGGGAGAGGGAGCGACAGCGCGAAACTCTGAAGCTACTTCAGTCAGTCCCCTCTCCCCTGGCTTTGCCGGGGGAGAGGGCTAGGGTGAGGGGGGCTCTGGAGCTTGGACAACGCCTCATTCAAGCGCACCGGAAACCCAGCCCGATTCTCCTCGAACCATCGCCGCGCAGCCTGTCCCAAGGCAGCCACCGCAACCTCATCCATACCAAGACACCGCTCGATCGCCGCCTCCATCGCCACGTCATCGAACGCATACAACGTCGCCAGATCCTGTGCCCCCGCCGCATGCGCGGCAACCAGCACGCCACGCTCATCGGTCACCAGCTCATTCATCGGCTCCGCATCCAGCGTCACCACGACGGCGCCACAGCTCATCGCTTCGGCGATGTAGTGGCCATAGCCTTCGGTCTGCGATGGACATAAATGGAAGCGATGCTCGTTCTGCAGCCGACGATAGGCCTCATCGTCCAGATGCTCGCGCACCAGCCTGACGTTCGCCGGCATATCGCTGGTGTCCACGCGTTTGCGACGCCAGACCACGGTAAGCGTCGGCCATTCGGGATGACGCGCCCAAAGCTGCAGCAAGGCTGCTGTGCCCTTGTTGCCGCTTCTGCCCGGGCCGTGAAAGAACGCCTGCTTTTTTGGTGCATCGGGCAGCAGGCGATCTTCGCTGTCAAAGCCGATAAAGCGTGTCCTCGCACCGAGTGCATCGAACAGGCGCGCGGCATGGCGCGTCTTGACCCACACCTCGTCCATCGCGCCCAGCGCCGCACGGTCTTCCGGCCGGAAGTATTCGGGGTTGGGTATGACGACGTTGCATGTGGCGGCAGGAATGAATTCGGGGCGGATGCGTTCGAGCATCACGTTGACGTCGAAAGCCGGTTTTTTGCCTTTCAGTTTCAGGCGCGTCAGCCATTCGGCGAAGCGGCCACGATGCGGTAATCCCAGCATGTCCGCGGTATGGCCGGTTTCGCGCAGCGCTTCGGCGAGCCGCTGCAGGTCACGGCTGAGCCCTGCGCCATTGTCGCGAGCGATCAGCTGGCAACGCTTATTGCTCGGCATTGTCCGGGTCTACCTGCAGATTATCGTCCTGGCTCGGCACGCAGCCCGGCACCACGGCGTCGGCCTTGAACAGCCACCACTGGCGACGGTTGGCGTGGCCCAGATCGATCGCCTTGTCGCGCAGCACGCAGTCGCCCAGTGCGCCGTCCTGCGCGAACAGCCAGCGCGTCGCCGGCGCCTGCGCCTGCCACTGCACACCAGCGCTGTATTGCTTGCGCGTGGGTTGCTTGAATCCGAAATCGACGGCGGGGCGTTCGAGCATCAGCAGGTTCTGCTCGGTCCAGTCGACCAGGCCGATCTCATCTTGCGGGCCGAGCTTGCTGCGTACATCGCGCATCAGGCCGGCGGACGAACTCGAATCGTTGAGCAGCGGCGACGCCCAGAAACCCCACACCAGCCACAGTACGGCAACACCGCCGATCACGGCCCAGACGGCACGCTTGAGCCGGAAGATCGCCACTAGCAACAGCTGCAGCACGCCGATGGTGATGCACATCCACCACAGTGAATTTTCGCCTTCGTCGAAACCGCGCGATGTCGCAAGGGCGACCGCAAACTTGGGGTGCGCCGCCAGCGCGTAGATGCCGAGCAGCAGCATGGCGGCGCCAAGCAGGCCGATAAACGCCAAGCCCAGGCTGCGCAGCCAACGTGTTGCCAGCAGTTCGTCTAGATACGGCGCGGTAATCAGCGCGAGCATCGGCACAGCGGGAAGAATATAGACGTCGCGCTTGCCCGGCGATGCGCTGAAGAACAGCAGCATCAAGACGATCCATCCCAGCGGCAGCAGAATGCGCGCGTCTTTGGCTTTGAGCGCGCGCCACCAGCGCGGCCATGTACCGGGGTAGGTCAGCGACAAAGGCAGCCAGCTCAAGAGCAGGATCGGGATGTAATAGACCGGCGAATGCACGTGATGCCAGGCATGTGCATAGCGGCCCGCGGTCTGGCGGAACAGGATGTCGTTGACGTACGCCAGATACTCCGGATTGGCTCCGCCGCGCGTGTACGCGGTCACCAGCATGGGTACCAGCCATAACGCGATGGCAATCAACACCGCGAGCAGGCCGAGCAGCCAGCGCCACCATGCGCCGGGTCCCATCGCGGGCATGCCGCTCCAGCGCCAGCGCGCGGCCACTGCATAGGGAATCAGCATGAGTAGCGCGATCACGCCGACGCCCTTGGTGATGACGCCCAGCCCTGCGCAGAAACAACCGAACCAGTACATGCGCCAGTTCGGTCCCAGCAGCATGTGCCGCAGCAGGCCGTAGTTCGCCGCGGTGATAAAGAACACCACCAGGGGGTCGATCTGCGCGCGTTTGACTTGGTAGACAAGCTGGAAACACATCAGCAGCGCCATGCCGGCATACATGCCGACGCGACGGTTCCACAGACGGCGACCCAGGTCGTAGATCAGCAGCATGCTGCCCAGCGCGGCGAGCAGGGACGGCAGCAGGAAGGCGACACGCCAGCTGCGCACGACCAGGTAGCTGGCCGCTTCCAGCCACATCAGCATCGGCGGTTTGTCGGAGTAGAGCTCCGAGCCGCGATGCGGGAACAGCCAGTCGCCGCTCTCGACCATGTGCTTGGCGACCAGCGTGAAGCGCGGTTCGTCCGACGGCCAGGGATCGCGCAAGCCGATTCCGGCACCGATCACGACGATGGCGAACAGCAGCATCAGCCAGAAGGTGCGGCGATCGTTGGAGGTGGCTGGCGTGGATGAGTACATGCGAAAGATCGTGAGAGTCTCAGGCCGGCATAGTACATGGAGGCGCCTGGGGAGCTCTTTGTGGAGGCTTAGGGCTGAGCAACTTCAGGGAGCCCCTAAAACCACCTCCTACTCGTCATTCCGGCGAAGGCCGGAATCCACTCCTCAAGCGCGGATGCTTGCCATATGTTTCCTGACAGGCGAAGACTGAGGAGTAGATCCCGGCCTGCGCCGGGATGACGATAGGAAAAACTGAGGTTTTCGAGTCGAGGCCTAGCGCTTCTCGATCGCCGCGTAATACATCCCATCAAGATCGCCATCACCCGCCAACACCTGCCAACCGATCGCGGCCCGCTGCCCGACCGGTAACTCGAACGCCACCACATGCGCATCTTTCTGTGCGCCGAGCCACGCCTCGATCACCGCTTCGTTCTCCGCCCGCAACAGCGAGCAGGTGACATAGACCAATCGCCCACCGACGGCGAGCGTCGGCCACAACCCATCGAGAATCCGCCGCTGCTGGGCGGTCAACGCAGCGATATCGGTATCGCGACGATGCAGCCGTACATCGGGCCGGCGGCGCAACACGCCAGTCGCCGAGCACGGCGCATCGATCAGGATGCGGTCATAAGGCTGGCCGTCCCACCACGCATCCGGCTTGCCGGCGTCACCGATGACCAGCTGGGCGGAAAGGCCGAGGCGATCCAGGTTCTGCGTGATGCGTTCGGCGCGATGCGCGTCGAACTCCAACGCGGTCAGCGTGACATCGGCACGTTCGAGCACATGGCAGGCCTTGCCGCCCGGTGCTGCGCAGGCATCGAGCACGCGCTGGCCGTTCCGCGCATCCAGCAGATCGGCGGCAACTTGCGCCGAGCCGTCTTGTACGGCAAACAGGCCTTCGGTAAAGCCCGGCATACGCGTCACATCGCTGCTGTGCGGCAGCACGATGCCGTCACGCAGCCAATCGTGTGCTTGGGCTTCGTAGCCGGCGGCCTGGAGGCGTTCGATCAATGCATCGCGCGTGGCGCGGCGTGCGTTGACGCGAAGCATCAGCGGCGGCTCGCGGTTGTCGGCAGCCATGACGGCGTCGGCCTGGTCCGGCCAGTCGTTGACGATCGCCTTGGCAAGCCACGCCGGATGCGCATGGCGCGTGCGCGGCTGGGCATCGAGTGCGGCCAGATGTTGCTCGCGTTCGCGCTGCCAGCGGCGCAATACGGCATTGACCAGGCCGGCCAGCTGCGGGCGCTTGAGCTCGCGGGCAGCTTGCACGGTGGCGGCAACGGCGGCGTAAGCCGGCAATTGCAGAATTTCCAGCTGCACCAGCCCCAACACGAGCAGGGCGTGGATGCGCGGTTCTTTCTCGCGCAGCGAACGCTCCAGCAGGCGATCGAGCGCCGCGTCGAAACGCAGCCACCAGCGCGCGCCGTCGCTCACCAGCGCCATCAGCAGGGCGCGGTCGCGCGAATCGGGCAGGCGTGGCGCCTGGCGTTCCATCACTTCGCGCAGCGAGACGCCGCGCAAGGCGACATCGGCCAGCGCCTGGGCGGCAAGAGCGCGTGTGTCGTTCATCGTGTCCCGCGCAGTTCGGGCCGCGCATTGAGATAGTCGGTGGCAGTAATACGCTTGCCGCCGGCACGCTGCACGGCAGTGACACGCAGGATGTTCTGGCCGCACGCGATGTCGATGCCTTCGCGACCGGCAGCGACCACGGTACCGGGCATGGCGTCATGCGCCTGCTCCACGGCGTGCGCCGACCAGATGCGCAACGTCTCGCCGGCCATCTCGCCCTCGGCCACCGGCCAGGGGTCGAAGGCGCGGACCTGATATTCGAGCTCCTGCGCGGTGCGGCTGAAATCGAGCCGGGCCTCGGCCTTGTCCAGCTTGTGCGCGTAGGTCACGCCTTCGTCGGGTTGCGCACGAGCGACCAGCGCTTCGCCGGCGATGACACGCCGCAGGCCTTCGGCCAGCACGTCAGCGCCCAACGTGGAAAGCCGATCATGCAGGCTGCCGCCGGTGTCCTGGCGCTCGATCGGCGTGCGCCGCTCCAGCAGCACGGGACCGGTGTCGAGGCCGGCTTCCATCTGCATCAGGCCGACGCCGCTTTCGCTGTCGCCGGCAAGAATCGCGCGCTGGATCGGCGCGGCGCCACGCCAGCGCGGCAGCAGGCTGGCGTGCACGTTCCAGCAACCCAGGCGCGGCAGGGCCAAAACCTTGCGCGGCAGGATCAGGCCGTAGGCCACCACCACCATCAGATCAGCGCGATAGGCGGCCAGCGTCTGCTGGACCTCGGCGGATTTGAGCGACTCGGGCTGCTCGACCGGAATGCCGGCGGCCAGCGCGGCCTCTTTGACCGGGCTGGGCGTCAGCTTGCGGCCGCGGCCGGCCGGGCGGTCCGGCTGGGTGTAGACGGCCACCACGTCGGCGCCGCTGGCGCGGCAGGCTTCAAGGCAGGGGACGGAGAATTCGGGGGTGCCAGCGAAAACGAGCCTCAAGCGCTGGCTGCCTGCTTGCGCTGCTTGTCCATCCGCTTGAGCAGCATCGAGCGCTTCAGCGGCGAGAGATAGTCGACGAAGACCTTGCCGGCCAGATGGTCCATTTCGTGCTGGATGCACACGGCCAGCGGGCCTTCGACCTCGATGACCACCTCTTTGCCGTCGACATCGTTGGCCTTGACCTTGACCTTGAGCGCGCGGGTCACGTCGGCATAGATGCCGGGGAACGACAGGCAGCCCTCCTGATAGACCTGCGAGCCGTCCTTTTCCAGGATTTCCGGGTTGATCAGTACCATGGGCTCGTTGCGGTCGTCGCTCATGTCGGCCACCAGCACGCGCTGGTGCACGTTGACCTGGGTAGCGGCCAGGCCCACGCCGTTGGCGGCGTACATGGTTTCGAACATGTCGGCCACGAACTGCTTGAGCTCGGCGTCGAACACGGTGACCGGCGTGGCGACGGTGCGCAGCCGCGGGTCGGGGAATTCAAGGATGGTCAGCGTCGTCATAAGGTCACCTTTGCGCGCAAAAATGCGGGCGAATTGGTGAAAACCAAGCCTGCGCGCGATCTAGAATGTGCCTCATTGTAAGGCCATAACCCCGTGGCTGGCAGACCATTTTGCCAACTGGTGCCAGTTGCGGACATAAGTTGTTCGGTTACACTCGCCCGAGCATCGGGGGATGGGGGATTCCCGTTTATGATAAGAAAGTCCGTTGGGCTGCTGGCCGGCATGCTGGTCACGGTAGCCGTGTACGCTGCGGGGGCGCAGTTGCGTGCCGATCACCCGGACACCTATACGGTGCGCCGTGGCGACACGCTGTGGGCCATTTCCGCTCGCTTCCTGTCCAAGCCCTGGCTCTGGCCGGAGATCTGGCAAGCCAATCCGCAGGTTCAGAACCCGCACCTGATCTACCCGGGTGACGTGCTCAATCTGTCCTTCATGAACAATGGCCCGCGTCTGAGTCTTCAGCCGCGCGTGCGCACCGAGCAGGACGCCGTACCGGCGATCCCGCTGTCGCAGCTGCAGACGTTCCTGAAAGACATGCGCGTGATGGATTCCAACGCGGTCAACGATGCGCCTTACGTGGTCGGCTTCGAAGAAGCCCGCCTGCGTGGCACCGTCGGCCAGAACATCTACGTGCGCAAGCTCAACAGCGAGCCCGGCCAGCATTGGGCGGTCGTGCGTCCGACCCACGTCTATCGCGACTTCGGTTCCGACAAGAAGGTCGACAACCACGATGACGACATGGTCAGCCACGTGATCGACAGCGATGTCAGCATGTTCAAGGGCCCGTGGCACGAGGACTTCCGCAACGATGGCCACTACGGCCGCGGCAAGGACCTGGGTGTCGAAGTCAGCGTGATCGGCGAAGTCGAGGTGCTGCGCAAGGGCCACGATGCCGATACCGTGCTGCTGCTCAACTCGACCGAGGAAATCCGCAAGGGCGATCGCCTGATGCCGGTCGACGACAAGCCGTACGACGCCTACTACTACCCGCATGCACCCAAGTCGGTGCCTGAAAACGCCCACGTCCTGGCCTTCTCCGGCGCCGATGCACTCGACGCCGCCGGTCCGACGCAGGTCGTGGCCTTGTCGATCGGTGCGAAGGACGGCGTGGAAAACGGCCAGACTTTCTCGATCTTCCAGCCGGGCGAAACGATTGCCGACGACGTGCGCAGCGACAGCTGGGACCGTGGTACCGGCCATCGCGTCGACCTGCCGGAAGAGTTCGTCGGCCACGTGATGGTGTTCCGCACGTTCGACCGCGTCAGCTACGGCCTGATCATGGACGGGCTGCGGCCGGTGCATATCCGCGACCACCTCGTCGCGCCGCAATAACGATTTCGGTCTGTTCCGACACAACGGCGCGGTCATCCCGCGCCGTTGTCTTTTGGGCGGCGCCCATACACTGCAGCGATGGGCGACAACATCGATGCATGGCTGACTTTGCTGCGTACACCGGGCTTCGGGCAGGCCGCTGTACGCGAATGGCTGACGGCGGCCGGTGGCGATATCCAGGCGGCGCTCGCGCAGGCGAAGCAGCAAGCGAGCGGTCGTGGTGCCGCACGGGCACGAGCCTGGCTGCGGCAGCCCGATACGTCCTTGCTGGCGTCCGATCGCGCCTGGCTGGCGGAGCCCGGCCATCGCTTGCTGTGCTGTGACGACGCGGACTTTCCGCCGCAACTGGAAACCATCGACAAGCCGCCGGCGGCACTGTTCGTGGCAGGGCGCGTCGAACTGCTGCTGCATCCGCAGGTGGCCATTGTCGGGTCGCGCAACGCCACCTCGGCCGGTCTGGCCACGGCACGCCGTTTCGCTCAGACGCTCGGTAGCGCCGGGTTCGTGATCACCAGCGGCATGGCCGACGGCGTCGATGGCGCGGCCCATGCGGCGGCGCTGGCGGCCGATCTGCCGACCGTAGCGGTCGTCGGTACGGGCCTGGACGTGGTCTATCCTCGAAAGCACCGGGAGCTGGCGTGCCAAATCGCCGCACAAGGGGCTGTCGTGAGCGAGTTTCCGCTCGGTACCAGCGCCCGGGCGGAGCACTTCCCGCAACGAAATCGCATCATTTCAGGGCTTTCGCTGGGCACGTTGGTGATCGAAGCCGACCTGTGCTCGGGATCGCTGATTACCGCCCGACTGGCAGCCGAGCAGGCCCGGGAGGTATTCGCCGTCCCCGGTTCCATTCATAATCCGCTCGCCCGAGGCTGCCACAAGCTGATCCGCGATGGCGCACGCCTGGTTGAGACGCCCACCGAGGTGACTCAGATACTGACTCCAGCCGCCCGCGCGCTGGGTCTGGAGCTGAACGAACGGCTGGAGCGAGCTGGCAGCTCACCTGTGGTAGTCAGCGGCTGGCGGGGCGACCCGGCTTACGGCGCGCTGCTGCAGGCGCTGGGGTACGACCCGACAGACATGGACGATCTGGTCGGACGCACGGGACAGAGCGCCAGCGCCCTGTCATCCATGTTGCTGATGCTCGAACTGGAAGGTTTGGTCGAAAGCCTTGCCGGTAACCGCTTTCAGCGGTTACCCGAGGCTGGCTGAATGTGACCGCCTACCGGGGTTTCACACGATCCAGCTTGACAGCCATCGAGCGGACGTGGTCTCACTAGATATAGAGCCCGCCGTCCAGGACGGCGGTGGCCCGTTTCCGGAAAACCCGTTACATGGCGAAAAACCTGCTTATCGTCGAGTCGCCCGCCAAGGCCAAGACGATCAACAAATATCTCGGCAAGGACTTTCAGGTCCTGGCCTCCTACGGTCACGTGCGTGACCTGAAACCCAAGGAGGGCGCCGTCGACACCGACAACGGCTTCGCCATGGCCTACGAGGTGATCGAGCGCAACGAGAAACACGTCGACGCCATCGCCAAGGCCGCCAAGCTGGCCGACGACATCTATCTGGCGACCGACTTGGATCGCGAAGGCGAGGCGATCTCCTGGCATATCAGCGAGATCCTCAAAGAGCGCGGCCTGACCAAGGGCAAGCACCTGCATCGGGTGGTGTTCTCCGAAATCACCCCGAAGGCGATCAAGGCCGCCGTGGCCCAGCCGCGCCAGCTGTCGCACGACATGGTCGATGCGCAGCAAGCGCGTCGTGCGCTCGACTACCTGGTCGGCTTCAACCTGTCGCCGGTGTTGTGGCGCAAGGTGCAACGCGGCCTCTCCGCCGGCCGCGTGCAGAGCCCGGCGCTGCGCATGATCGTCGAGCGCGAGGAAGAGATCGAAGCGTTCATTGCGCGCGAGTACTGGACCATCGAGGCCGGTCTGCGCCATCCCGATGGCGATTTCAGTGCCAAACTGACCAAGCTGTACGGCAAGAAATTCGAACAGTTCGACCTGACCAACGAAGCCGACGCGCTGGCCGCGCGCGACGCGTTGAAGCAGGCCGCCGCCGGCCACCTGACGGTCAGCGACATCGGCTCGAAGGAACGCAAGCGCCGTCCCGCGCCGCCGTTCACCACCTCGACGCTGCAACAGGAAGCCGCGCGCAAGCTCGGTTTCTCCACCAGCCGCACGATGAAGATCGCGCAGGGCCTGTACGAAGGCGTGTCGATCGGCAGCGAAGGCAATGTCGGTCTGATCACCTACATGCGTACCGACTCCACTGCCTTGTCGGACGACGCGACCGGCGAGCTGCGCCAGCTGATCGCGCGCGACTTCGGTAACAAGGCCTTGCCAGACGGTGTGCAGGTCTACAAGACCAAGTCCAAGAACGCGCAGGAAGCGCATGAAGCCATTCGCCCGACCTCGGCCATGCGCACGCCGCGCGAGGTGTCTTCGTTCTTGAACGACGACCAGCGCAAGCTGTACGAACTGATCTGGAAGCGCACCGTCGCCTGCCAGATGATCCATGCCACCTTGAACACGGTGTCGGTGGAGTTCGCACTCGCCAACGTCGCCGGAAAAGACGCCTCGTTCCGCTCCACCGGTACGACCGTGATCGATCCGGGCTTCCTTGCCGTGTACGAGGAAGGGCGCGACCAGAAGAGCGCCGAGGACGAAGACGAAGGCCGTCGTCTGCCCAAGCTGAAGGTGGGCGAAAAGATTGCGGTGCAGGACATCCTGGCCGACCAGCATTTCACCGAGCCGCCGCCGCGCTATTCCGAAGCGAGCCTGGTCAAGGCGCTGGAGGAATACGGCATCGGCCGTCCGTCGACCTACGCCAACATCATCCAGGTGCTGCTCAATCGCGAGTACGTGTTCCTGGACAGCCGTCGCTTCAAGCCCAGCGATGTGGGTCGCGCGGTCGGCAAGTTCCTGACTCAGCATTTCACCCAGTACGTCGATTACGAATTCACCGCGCGCCTGGAAGACGAGCTCGATGCGGTAAGTCGCGGCGAAGAAGCCTGGGTGCCGCTGATGGAGCGCTTCTGGCAGCCGTTCAAGCAGCAGGTCGACGAGAAGACCGAGTCGGTCGATCGCAGCGAAGCTACGGGTGCGCGCGAGCTGGGCAACGATCCCAAGAGCGGCAAGCCGGTGTCGGTGCGTCTGGGCCGCTACGGACCGTATGCGCAGATCGGCGACAAGGACACCGACGAAAAGCTGCAGTTCGCCAGCCTGCGTCCCGGCCAGAGCATGCACACGATTTCGCTGGAAGAGGCGATCGAGCTGTTCAAGCTGCCGCGTAAGCTGGGGCAGGCCGAGAATGGCGATGAAGTAAGCGTGGGCGTGGGCCGTTTCGGACCCTTCGTAAAGCAGGGCAACACGTATGCCTCGCTGAAAGTCGAGGACGATCCGTACACCATCGAATTGCCGCGCGCGCTGCAGATCGTGCAGGAAAAGCTGGAGATGCTCGCCAACCGCGTGATCAAGGATTTCGGCAACGGCGTACAGGTGCTCAATGGTCGGTACGGCCCCTACATCACCGACGGCGAAAAGAACGCACGCATACCGAAGGATCAGGAGCCCAAGGACCTGACCGAAGCGCAATGCATCGAATTGCTCGCTGCGGCGCCGGTAAAGAAGGGCCGTGGTGCCACCAAGAAGGCGGCCAAGAAGGCGCCGGCAAAGAAAGCCGCAGCCAAGAAAGCGGTGGCCAAGGAGCCGGCGGCCAAGAAGGCCACAGTCAAGAAAACGGCTGCCAAGAAGACGGCTTCCAAGAGCGCGGCAAGCAAGAAAACAGCTGCCAAGAAAACGTCCACCAAGAAGGCCGCGGCCAAGAAGAGCGCGGTGCGTAGCGACGCGTGACCACACGTTTCGCTCGCGATGAGGTCGATGCGGCCGCGGCGCTATTGCGTCGCGGCGGCGTCATTGCCTATCCGACCGAGGCGGTTTATGGCCTGGGCTGCGATCCGCATGATCGCGCTGCGTTCGAGCGGCTGTTTGCCCTGAAGCAACGGCCGGCGACGCAGGGCGTCTTGTTGATCGCCGCGGATTTCCGGCAAATCGCACACTACATCGACAATGCCGAGATCTGCGAAGACACGCTCGATCGTATTCGCGGCGAGTGGCCGGGTCCTTATACCTGGGTGTTCCCGCGCAGCCCGGCGGTACCGGCCTGGATCGCCGGCGGCCATGCCGGTATTGCCCTGCGCGTGACCGCGCACGAGCCGACCGCGGCGCTGTGCCGTGCTTTCGGCGGCGCACTGGTCTCGACCAGCGCCAATCCGCATGGCCATCCGCCGGCACGCACGGCGGCCGAGGCCGAGGCCTATTTTGGCGAAGCGCTCGATGGGCTGGTCGATGCTCCGGTCGGCGGTCAGGCCTCGCCTACGCTTATTCGCGATGCGGTGAGTGGCGTTATCATTCGGCCCTGACGGGCGCGGCGTTCGGCGCGCAGACCGAAAACCAGGAGCATCGCTTGTCCCTCGTCCACGACGCCTATTTGCAGGAAAACGCTGCGTCCACGCTGCCCTTGCTGGCGGTCGCCGACGCGCTGCGCATCGTGGCCTGGCATGACGGCGTGGCGGTGGATGCAGCGCATTTTCTGGCCGCTGTACGTCGTGTCGCGGGATCGCTTCCAGAGGCGACAGCGGCAGTCAATCTCTGCGAAGACCGTTACGCGTTTCTGGTGGCCTTTTGCGCCATCGTGCTACGCGGCCAGACCAACCTGCTGCCGTCGTCGCGTGCGCCCCAGGCGGTAGAAGACGTGATGGCGGCCCATCCCGGCTGTTATGCGCTGGGCGAGCAGGCGCTCGATCCGGCACCGCAGGGCTATGTGTTGTTGCCAGCGCTCGAAGACGTTGAAACGGTCGATTCGGTTTTCGACGTACCGGCCATTCCGGTGGCGCAGGTGGTGGCGATCAATTACACCTCCGGTTCGACTGGCACGCCCAAGGCGAATGCCAAGACCTGGCGCCAGTTCCATGCGAGTACCGGCGGTAACCTGCGGATGTATCGGGAGCAGGTTGGCGAGAGGTTCGGCGTGGTCGCGACCGTACCGCCGCAACATATGTATGGCCTGGAGATGTCGGTGCTGCTGCCGCTGTTCGGCGATGTCGCCGTGCATGCGGGCAGGCCCTTTTTCCCGCTGGACGTGGCACGGGCCCTGAGCGAGATACCTGCGCCGCGCGTGCTGATCACCACGCCGGTGCACCTGCGCGCCCTGGTCGAATCCGGTGTGGTGCTGCCGGAGCTGGCGGCTATCGTCTCGGCCACGGCACCGATGCCGCCGGAGCTGGCCGCGCGCGCGGAACAAAGCTTCGGTGCCCCGCTGCGTGAAGTTTTCGGCTCCACTGAAACCTGCGTCCTGGCGACCCGCCGGGCTGCGCTGGATGAAGCGTGGAGTCTCTACGACGGCATCGTGCTGCATCCCCAGCCCGACGGTACCCAGGTCGAGGCACCCCAGCTGGATCAACCGATGACGCTGGCCGATATCGTGGCGCTGGAGGATCACGGCCGCCGTTTCCGCCTGCGCGGGCGTCATGCCGACATGCTGGAAATCGCCGGCAAGCGTGCTTCGCTAGGTGATCTCACTCGCCGCCTGCTGGCCATTCCGGGCGTACGCGATGGGGTGGTGTTTCAGCTCGATGAGGCCGATGCGATCGGTGTGCGGCGTATTGCTGCGCTGGCGGTGGCGCCGGGGCTGGATGAGCACGCGATTGTCGATGTGCTGCGCCGTGCGGTCGATCCGGTGTTTCTGCCGCGGCCGCTGCGGCTGGTGGATGCGTTGCCGCGCAATGAGACGGGCAAGTTGCCACGGGCTGAGTTGCTGGCGTTGCTTGGGCATTAGAGCGGCAGGCTCGCTTCGCTTCGCCTCTTGTTTCCCCCTCACCCCAACCCTCTCCCCCGGCGAAGCCAGGGGAGAGGGAGCAGGTTGCGGAAAAACGAAACACTGAGGACTTCCTCGGTCGGCCCCCTCTCCCCTGGCTTCGCCGGGGGAGAGGGTTGGGGTGAGGGGGGCTTTTAGGCCCCAGACCAGCACTAGCCTTTACAATAGGCGATTCCCAGCAATCCCCAGGTTCCGGAGCACCCATGAAAATCCTCGTCATCGGCAGCGGCGGGCGCGAACACGCGCTGGCTTGGAAGCTCAAGCAGTCGCCGCGAGTAAGCGAGGTGATCGTCGCCCCGGGCAACGCCGGCACGGCACGCGAGCGTGGCCTGCGCAATGCCGACGTGGCCGTGACCGATCTGGACGGTCTGCTCAAGCTGGCCAAGGACGAAAAGATCGCGCTCACCGTGGTCGGTCCGGAAGTACCGCTCGTGGCGGGCGTGGTCGATCGCTTCCGCAAGGCGAATCTGCGCATCTTCGGGCCGCGGGCCATCGCGGCGCAGCTGGAAGGCAGCAAGGCCTTCGCCAAGGATTTCCTGCTCCGTCACAACATTCCCACCGCGCGCTACGCCGTATTCACCGAGCTCAATCCGGCGCTCGCCTATGTGCGCCAGCACGGCGCGCCGATCGTCATCAAGGCCGACGGCCTGGCGGCGGGCAAGGGCGTGGTAGTTGCGTTGACGCTGGCCGATGCCGAGCTGGCCTTGCATGACATGCTTGGCGCGCACGCGTTTGGCGATGCCTCGGCTCGCGTGGTGATCGAGGAATTCCTCGAAGGCGAAGAAGCCAGCTACATCGTGATGAGCGATGGCGTGAACGCGTTGCCGATGGCCAGCAGCCAGGACCACAAGCGCCGCGACGACGGCGACCTGGGCCCCAATACCGGCGGCATGGGCGCGTATTCGCCCGCGCCGGTGGTCACGCCCGAGGTCGAGAAGCGCATCCTCAAGGAAGTGATCGAGCCGACCCTGCGTGGCATGGCGTCCGAAGGCGCGCCATTCATGGGTTTTCTCTATGCCGGCCTGATGATCGACAAGAGCGGCGCACCCAAGGTCATCGAATTCAACGTGCGCTTCGGCGACCCGGAAACCCAGCCGATCATGTTGCGGCTGAAGTCCGACTTCGTCGAACTGATCGAGGCGGCGCTGGATGGACGTCTGAACGACGTCAAGGCGCAGTGGGATCCGCGCCCGTCGCTCGGCGTCGTGATGGCTGCCGGTGGCTATCCGGGCAAGGTACATAGCGGCGATGTGATCGAAGGTGCCGGTGCCGAGTTCGGCCCGGAAACCAAGGTGTTCCACGCTGGTACCAAACTCGATGACAAGGGACAGCCGGTAACCGCAGGCGGACGTGTGCTTACCGTTTGCGCACTGGGCAAGGACATTGCTGCCGCACGCGAAAATGCGTATGCAGCAGCATCGAAAATCCGCTTCGATGGTGCGTTCTTTCGACGCGACATCGCGCATCGGGCCTTGCATCGACACTGATCAATCAACCAGGGGGGAGGGATGCGTGCGTTGAAACAGGCTCGTCACTGGACGGCGATCGTTGCTGTTTGCCTGATGCTAGGTATCACCTCTGGCGCCCGTGCCGCATCGTTCGATTGCAAGAAAGCATCGACCGACGTCGAGCATGCGATTTGCGACGACCCCAAGCTCAATGTGCTCGACGAGCAGATCAGTGGTCACTATCGCCATTTGCTATCGGAAAGCGCCGCCTCGAAGGTGGCCGATATTCGCGCGGCACAACGGACATGGCTTGCCGGTCGTGATGGGTGCAAAGGCGCTGCGGAAGGTTTGAAGGTCTGTCTACAGGCCAAGCTGGCCGCTCGCGACAAAGAGCTCGATGCCTCTGGTGACGCGGCCAATGCCACGCTGGACCGCATCATTGCGGGCATTCCCGCCGATCCGGCGACAGCGGCCACGCAACTGCGCCAGTACAACGGCCCGTTGGCATCGGCGTGGCTGGTGTATCTGCACGATTACGAGCCCAAGGCTGTCGTCACTGACAGCGAGGCCCGTACCCGACGCGACGCTGCCTTGGCCGGCCTCTCCGACGATGAGTTTGCCAAAAGCGTTTACATGGACGTCGAGCACGATAAGGATCCCGCAGGGGGTAAACCCTCGTTGACCTTGTTGCGCATGATCATCGAACGTGAAGGCTACGATCAGAATGTCGAACGCCCCTATGTGCATTGCTTTCTTTTTGCACGATGGGGCGATGCAGCCTACAAGGCCTTCGGGTCGCTTTACGGATCGACGCGCGACAGCTTTGCGCCGGTTTGCCAACCCGCTGCCGGCCTGTTCGATCAAGCGGCATGGAAGCGCATGGATAAAGCCATGGAATCGGCACTGATGCGCGCCAATAAAGGCGCCGGCACCATTCGCTACGCCAGCTATGTCAATTGGAGCGTGCTGGATTTGCGTGCGACGACCACGCCGCGCGATTTTCTCAAGCCGCTGGCGAAGGACGAAGCGGGCGATGCGGAAAAAGAGTTGATGGGCCAGTACGAAGACAAGCAGTGGCCAAGTAGTGAGCGTGCGGAAGTCGTGGCGGCCATGGGGCCGGCCCGCCAGGCAACGGCAAAGTGGCTGGTTGCGCAGCGCGGTTTTTCGGCCACGGATGCCGACAAGGCCGCGCACAACATCGTCCAGGCCTGGGTCGGCGAGCGCACCAGCTTTATCGACGACAACATCGACAATGGCGATTGACGGCAAAGATAACGAATCGCAAATCCGTTCTTAGCATTTTCACGCTAGGCTACCGTCACCGCCTCACGCCAGGATCCGCATGAGTCAGTTCTCCCTGCTTGGCCGCCGTCGTTTTGCCCCGTTCTTCTGGACCCAGGCGTTGGGGGCGTTCAACGACAACGCGTTCCGCAATGCGATGGTCATGCTGGTGGCGTTCCAGATGGGACTGGACGAGCACACGGTCGGGCTCTATACGAACCTTGCGCCGGCGCTGTTTATCCTGCCGTTCTTCCTGTTTTCCGCGATGGCTGGGCAACTGGCGGAAAAGTACGAGAAGACGCGCATCATCCGCTACGTCAAGCTGTTCGAGATCGGCGCGATGGCGCTGGCGGCGTTCGGCTTCTATACCCATCACACCAGCCTGTTGCTGGTGGTGTTGTTCCTGATGGGCCTGCATTCGACCATGTTCGGGCCGATCAAATACGCGATCCTGCCGCAGGCTTTAAAGCCTGAAGAACTGGTCGGCGGTAACGGCCTGGTCGAGATGGGTACGCAGCTGGCCATCCTGGTCGGCATGATCGCCGGTAGCGCCTTGATGCTGATTGCAGGCTACGGACCGATCGCCGCATCGGCGCTGACGGTTGGCGTGGCGGTGATCGGCTATACGATCAGCCGCAGCATTCCGGCCGCACCGGCCACGGCACCGGAGTTGAAGTTCAGCTGGAATCCATGGACGGAAACCGCGCGCGTGCTCAAGCTCACGCATGCCGATCGTGCGGTGTTCAATGCGGTGCTGGGCATTTCCTGGTTCTGGTTTTTCGGCACCGTGCTGGTGGCACAGCTACCGAACTACACGCATTACACGCTAGGCGGCGACGGCTCGGTCAATACGCTGATTCTGACGCTGTTCTCGCTGGGTACCGGCATCGGCTCGCTGTTGTGCGAGCACCTATCCGGCAAGCGTGTGGAGATCGGTCTGGTGCCGGTCGGCGCTTTTGGTCTGACCGTGTTCGGCGTCGATCTTTATTTCGCGCGGCATGGCATCAGTCCGGTGCAGAACCTGACCTGGCAGGTCTTCATGCATGGCGCCGGCAATTGGCGGGTCATGCTCGATCTTGCTTTGCTGGGGGTGTTTTCCGGTTTCTACGTAGTGCCGCTGTTTGCCTTCGTGCAGGCGCGCACGCCACGCGCACAGCTCTCGCGGGTCATTGCCGGCAACAACATCATCAATGCTCTATTGATCTGCATCGCCTCGGGGTTTGGTCTGGGCTTGTCGATGCTGGGGTTGGAGGCGCCGCAGATTTTCCTCGCGGCCGCGCTACTGAACATCGCCGTGGCGGTGTACATCTTTACCCTGGTTCCCGAATTCATCATGCGCTTCATCACCTGGGCGCTGACCAACACCTTGTATCGCACACGCGTCGACGGTGCGGAAAAGATCCCCGATGAAGGCGCGGTGCTGTTGGTGTGCAACCACATCAGTTTCATGGATCCGTTGATCCTGATGGGCAGCGTGCGTCGGCCGGTGCGTTTCGTGATGTATTACAAGATCTTCAATATCCCGGTGCTGCGCTTTGTGTTTCGCACGGCCAAGGCGATTCCGATCGCCGGCTATAAGGAAGATCCGGCGGTGCTCGACGCGGCCTACGAGGCGATCGATGCGGCCCTGGCCGATGGCGAAGTGGTGTGCATCTTTCCCGAGGGTGGCCTGACCCGTGATGGACAGATCGCTACCTTCCGGCCGGGCGTGGAGAAGATTCTCGCGCGTCGGCCCGTACCAGTGGTGCCGATGGCGTTACGTGGATTGTGGGGCAGCATGTGGAGTCGTCGACGCAAGCTGCGCCTGCCACGTCGGTTTCGTGCGCGCGTCGAGCTGGTGGTCGATGCGGTGCGTTCGCCGGAGCAGTCGAGTGCGGCGGCGCTGGAAGCGCGAGTGCGGGAATTGCGTGGGGATATGGCGTAAGCGAGAGCGCCCCCTCACCCCAGCCCTCTCCCCCGGCAAAGCCAGGGGAGAGGGCTGGGGTGAGGGGGAAGCAAGAAGCGATGCGAAGCGAGCCTTAGCTGATCCACCCAGCCAACACGATCAACGCCACCACGCTCAGCCATGCCAGCAACGCACGCAGCAGCGCACCGCGCAATCGGAGCAGCTCGGTAATCGGATCGCTGCGGTCTTCCGCATAGCCATCCCCGGCGACGATGTCGATCAGGATATCCGCGCGCGCGGCGGCACCCAGGAACCCAGGTCCTTCGCGATACCAGCTCGCCGGTGCGGCTTGGTTATGCCAGCGCTTCCACGCGCCGATCACGGCATCCCAGTGGCCCACCAGGGCGAGTGTGAACACCAGCAGCTGCGCAGGCAGCCAGTCGAGTACGTTGGAGAGCGAAAAGGCGGTGGTCTGCGCATCGGCGTCCAGGCCGAGCGAACGATTGCGGCCCAACGTCTGGGCCAGGTGATAAAGCAAGGCGCCGGTTGGCCCGAGCAGAAAGAACCACAGCAGCACGCCGAAGCGACGACGCAGCGCGGCGTAAACCACCGCCTCGCCAAGCGCCGGGGCATTCCATGCGACCGGGTCGCCATCGTCGCTGAGCACCTGGGCGGCCGCCTCGCGGCTGGGACGATCCGGCGCGCGCAGGATGGCTTCGAGATCCGCTTCGAACGCATTGGGTCCCATGCAGTACAGCAGCACCACCAGCGCAAACAGCAGGCGCAGCACACCGCCGAACGGCAGCAGGCTGAGCAGCCACTGGATCAGCAGGCAGGCGACCAGGGGAACCAGCAACGTGATGATGATGCGACCTGCACCACTGGTGTCGCTCAACTGCGTTACCCAGCGGCGTAGGCCGCCGGCGCCGCGCCAATGCGCCAGCTGCGGCAGGAAGTGCAGCAGACCAAGCGCGAGAAGGGCAGTGAGCAAACTGACGGCCATCGATGACTCTCCGTTGTTGGCCGCATTGTAGCGAGGCCGCAGCCGCATTGAAGCGGCACGGAGCTTAGATGAGTGCGTCCAGTTCCAGATTGGCGCGCAGACGCAGCCAGCTGGCCAGCAATTGATACGACACGGACAGGCGCGACGGCACGCCGAAGCTGCCATCGGCAAGGCCGTCGACGATCTGCTGCGGCGTGAACCAGCGCGCGTCTTCCAGCTCGCGATCACGCAGGTGAATGGTCGGATCGATCGCCTTGGCGGTGAAGCCGACCATCAGCGAAGCGGGCATCGGCCACGGCTGCGAGGAGTGGTAGTGCACTTCGCCGACAATGACGCCCGATTCTTCGGCCACTTCGCGGCGCACGGCGTCTTCGAGCGATTCGCCCGGTTCGATAAAGCCGGCCAGGGTCGAATAGCGCCCCTTTGGCCAGCCGACCTGACGGCCGAGCAGGCACGCGCCCTCGTGCTCGACGATCACGATGATCGCGGCGTCGGTGCGCGGGAAATGCATGCGTCCGCAGGCAGCGTTGCTGCATTGGGCGCGGTGCCCGGACGAAACCAGGACCAGTGGCGAGCCGCAATACGCACAAAAGCGCGTTTCACGCTGCCAATGGGCCAGGCCTTTGGCGTAGGCAAACAAGCCTGCTTCGTCCGATGGCAGCAGCAGGCCAGCTTCTCGTAGTCCCAGTCGGCGCGCGCCGAGGTGTGTTTCCAGCTCGCGGGCGAGATCGGCGTCTTCGACGGTCAACAGAAAATGCGGGCGATCCTGGGCGAAGCCGAGAAAGCTCGCCGGCACGTTGGCCAGCAGTTTGCGTTCCTCGGCGTTGAGCCAGCGCAAGGCTTCGTTGCCCGGCAACAGATAGGTTTCGCCGAGTGCATCCAGCAACAGGTAACGCGCGTGCTCGGAGCCGGCCTGTTCGGCCACCCAGTCAAGCTCGTCGCGCCGTTCGGCGAGACGGTCCAGGATCAGGCTGAGGCCGGCGAAGGTGTTGGTACGCGGCAGGGTCATGGGAGTCCTTGCCGGGCCCAATCAGGTGGAGAAGGACGAGCCGCAGCCGCAGGTGGTCTTGGCGTTCGGGTTGCGGATCACGAACTGCGAGCCGCTGAGACTCTCGGAGTAGTCGATCTCGGCACCGGTGAGATATTGCAGCGACAGCGGGTCGACCAGCAGGGTCACACCCTCGCGAGCCAGCGCAAAGTCGTCTTCGGCCTGGGCTTCGTCGAAGGTAAAACCGTACTGGAAGCCCGAACAGCCCCCACCGGTGATGTACACCCTGAGCTTGAGCTCCGGGTTGCCTTCTTCGAGGATCAGCTCGTGCACCTTGCGCGCAGCCGCGTCGGTAAATACCAACGGGGCAACCGCCTGGCGGTAGTCGGGAATAGAGACGAGGGTTTCCATGCGCTGGATATGGGGCTGAAGCGGGGCTTTGGCAAGCATACCGCGATCAGGCCAGCGCCGGTTCCTCTTCTTTGTGTTCTTTCTGGGGCGCGGACAGCTGATGGCGGACTTCGGCCGTGCCCTGATGGCTGATGCGGCCGTTCACCTGGGCGCCGGCAGCCATTTCCAGCGTCTGGTAGTGCACGTCGCCGACGATGCGGGCCTCCGGCGCCAGCTCCAGGCGGTCGCTCACGTGGATATCGCCCTGCACGTGGCCGTTGATGACCGCATGCGCCACGCGGATTTCGCCTTGTACCTGGCCGTGCTCGCTCAGGGTGAACACCGCCTCCGCATTTTCGGCCAGCACCGAGCCTTCGATACGCCCATCCAGATGGAGCGCGCCGCTGAAGCGCAGGTCGCCGCGAATGACCGTGCCGCGGGCAATCAGGCTGGTATCGCTGCTGGGCGTGTGGGCGGGGCGCTCATTGCGCTTATTACGGTTGAGCATCTTTGTCTCCCTGTACTGAAGTCAGATTGCCGGCCAGCGCGTCGGTCCAGCTGACGGCCCGGCTGATGGCGGTATCGTCATCGGGCTGAACTTTTACGTGCAGACGCGTTGGCTTGAAGTCGGCCGGCAGCACTACGGTGGCATGCAATTGTTGAAAATATTTGAAGCGGAACGGCATGCCGTCTTTTTGCGCGGCATCGCCCAGCGCGGGCCAGTCGAGCTGGACGACCTTGTCGCCGCGCAGGCCGTCCACGCTGATCAGCAGCTTGCCGGTCACCTCATCGCCGCGCTTGGCGCTTTGGGTGAGGCTGAGGTTGATGTTCCAGGCGCGCGGCGAGTCGGCCATCGGCTTGACCTTCAGCTCCTGCACCTTGAGCCCCTGACGCTGCGCATCGCCGCCGATCAGGCGCGAATAAAAGCCGAGATCGGCGCGCAGGCCGTTGATCTCTTCCTCGCGCTCGGCCAGGGTGCCCTGCACGGATTTCGCGGCGATGTCGTTGACCTGCTGTGCGCGCTGCGCATTGGCCAACTGCTGCTTGAGGTCTTCGTTCTGTGCGGTCAGTTCGCGCACCTGGCGCTTGTCGACGGCAGCGGGCGTACTGCGGCTGGCCAAAGCGCCAACGATCAGCCCGGTTGCAAGGAGGCTTGCCGCCCAGCCACCGGCCAGCCACAGCAGGCGCCGACGGTGATAAGCGTCGTCGTGCTGTCGCACCACGAAGCGCGGTGGCGGTCTTGAACCCATGCGGGATGGTTCCGGGCAAAAACCCGGTATAGCCCCCACGTGATGCCAGCGTCAAGAAAAAGGGGGCGGTTTGTGGACGGGCTGTGCGCCCGTCCACACCTGAGGGCTATGCCTCGATCAGCTGCTGATCTTGCTCTGCAGGTAGCGCTCGGCGCCGATGTCCTTGACCAGGCTCTGTTGCGTCTCAAGCCAGTCGATATGCTCTTCTTCGTCGTGCAGGATGCCTTTGAACAGGTCGCGGCTGACGTAGTCGGCAATGCCTTCGCTGTAGGCAATCGCTTCGCGCAGATCCTTCACCGCGGCGATTTCCAGATCCAGATCGCCCTGGATGCATTCCAGCGCGTTTTCACCAATGCGCAGCTTGCCCAGATGCTGCAGGTTCGGCAGGCCGTCGAGGAACAGGATGCGCTCGATCAGATGATCGGCGTGCTTCATTTCCTCGATCGATTCCTTGTACTCGTGCTCGGCCAGCTCGCTGTAACCCCAGTCCTTGAACATGCGGTAATGCAGGAAATACTGGTTGATCGCGGTCAGCTCGTTGTAGAGCACCTTATTGAGGAATTCGATGACCTTGGCGTCGCCTTTCATGGCACGTCTCCTAGCGGGGGTAGCGGGTACAGCCGGGGACTATACGCACAAGCGTATGACGATGGCGGAACGCAAATGGAAATGGTTTTCTGCCGCAAAAACACAAAGGCCGCGCTCTGGGCGCGGCCTTGTTGACGAAGCAAAGCAGAGCGTCAGGCGATCGCGACGATCGGCAGCTGGTTCATCACTTGCTCTACGGCGCGGTCCAGCGTGGCGCGCGCTTCCTGCTCGCAGCAGCCGCAGCAATCCGAGCAGCCCGTGCGGGCCTGCAACTGGGCGAAACTCTGCACGCCATCGGCCGCGGCGCGGCGGATGTCATGGTCGGTGACGGCATTGCATAGACAGATATACATGACGCGTATAAGAACGCGAATGCGAATGATTGTCAACAAACTCATCGACGGCCGGTCGAGGCCGTTCAGGCAGCGGCGTGTCCGCCCTTGGGTTCGTTGCAGGGTAGTTCGTCCCCTTCGGCTTGCTGGGGCTGATTGCCGATGTGGATGCTGAGCAGGGTCTCCACCACCGGCGCGAACTGGCGCAGGGCGCGCTCATAGACCTGGCGCTTGAAGTTCACCACGTGGGCGGCCGGATACCAGAAATCGACCCAGCGCCAGATATCGAACTCGGGCTTCTCGCAGGCATTGAGGCACAGCGATTCTTCACTGGCGACCAGGCGCAGCAGGAACCAGACCTGTTTCTGGCCGATGCAGGTGGGGTGCTGGTGATGGCGTACGTAGCGATGGGGCAGCTTGTAGCGCAGCCAGCCGCGTGTGCTGCCCAGTACTTCGACGTGCTGAGGCGTCAGGCCGGTTTCTTCTTCAAGCTCGCGATACATCGCTTCCAGCGGCGTTTCGTCGCTGCGCATGCCGCCTTGCGGGAATTGCCAGCCGTCCCGATTGACACGGCGCGCCCAGAACAGGCGGCCGTCTGCATTGAGCAGAACGATCCCCACATTCGGGCGGTAGCCATCAACGTCAATCATGTCGTCTCCTTGGGTACGGAGCGCCGGTGACTTATATATGGCGTCTGACCCGTGGTCGATTCAACCACAGCATCCGAAGCGGCGGCAAGCAACAGGGTTGAACCAGGGGTTCAATCCGACTAAACTGCCGCGCCCCGGCCGGATCGCCCAGATTCGGCCTCTCGCAAGGTACAGTGGCTAGGTAGCTCAGCTGGTCAGAGCGCGGCACTCATAATGCTGAGGTCGGCGGTTCGATCCCGCCTCTAGCCACCATTTACCCTGCAATACCTCGCGGCATGCCACTCCCTTCCGCTATTGCGGTTCGGGATTCGGGCTGAATCAATAGGCCGTTGACTGCAGCTCTTTCAGTTCGCGCTGCGCGTCGTCGAGCTTTCGTTGCCGCTTGGCGATCTTCTTGCTGCTCTCGCCGTTGTGACGCGCTTGATCGAGTTCCCGTTGGCGCTCGTCGACCTGATGCTGTTGATCCCTGATCTTGGCTGCATGCGATGCTTTTAGCTTGTCGTCCGTACAGCCGCTGCCGACTTCGGCCTCGGCCTTCTCGAGACCGGCGACACGCGCCGTGTTGCCGTGCTGGCGGGCATAGTCGATCTGACGCTGGATATCCTGCTGTTTCTGCTCGCACAGCGACGACTGCGCGAAAGCGGAAAAGGCCAGGACGGTGAGGGGCAGGACAAGAAGGTATTTCATGCTTTTGAGCCTCCATGGTCTGTGCCGCCCGCATGCCTTGGGCGGCTGCCCGAGCATAGCGGCAGCGGATCAATACCGGCGGGGCGCGTTAGAATAGTGCGATGCATATCTTCAAAGTCTTCCACATCGAGGCGGCGCACCGTCTGCCGAACGTGCCCGAAGGGCACAAGTGCGCGCGTCTGCACGGCCATTCGTTCAAGGTCGAGATCCACGTCGTGGGCGAGCCCGATCCCAGACTGGGCTGGGTGATGGATTTCGCGGACGTGAAATCGGCCTTCGCGCCTTTGTACGACCAGCTCGATCATCACTACCTCAACGACATCGAGGGTCTGGAAAATCCCACCAGCGAGATGCTGGCGCGCTGGATCTTCCAGCGCCTGTCGGTGGTGCTGCCAGGCCTGGACAAGGTGGTGGTCCATGAGACCTGCACGTCGGGCGCGAGCTGCAGCAGGGCTAGTTTTTGACGCGTTGCAAAATTGTTTCAGCGATTGTCAAGCTATTGAAATAGTAGTACAAATCGTTGAAAGCCCTCGTCTTCACAAAAATTATATTGCATTGCACAAAAACAGTTGCTAGCCTTTGCATCACTACCCAAATTCCCGCCGAGGGACTCAAGTCATGACGCAGCAACTCAATACCCAGATTTTTGCCTACACCAAGCAGCTGGCCGATAGCGCGTTCAAGGCGCAGTCGCTGGCCCTCAAGGGGCTGGAGAAGGTCGCCGAGCTGCAGCTGGCCGCGTTCGAAAAGCACGCCCAGGCTACTACCGAGTTCTTCAGCGACGTGTTCGAAACCCGTGACGCCGATGGCCTGCGCACCCTGTGGGAAAAGGGCGCCAACCTGAGCCGTCAGAACGCCGAGCGCGCTGTCGCCGTGACGCAGGAAATCTTCGCCGTCACGCAGAAGACCGCCGAGTCGCTGAACGCGCTGGTGCAGGAACAGCAGCAGGCTGCCAATGACGCCGTGGCCGCTCCGGTCGCTGCCGTCAAGAAGGCTGCCGCCGGCAAGTAAGTCGGGCGCAACGCGCTCCGAGCCGGCAATACAAGAAACCGGACCCTGACAAAGGGTCCGGTTTTTTCTTGCGTTTGCACATAAGTTCCGACCCGGTTTGGCTTGTCGGTTTGAAGACCCGGCTGATATACTTTTTGGGATTGGACCGTGCCCCGATAGCCGGAGCGGTGCCGCTTACAGCGAAACCGTACGGGAAACACACGTGCTCAACAGTCTTGCCTCCGGACGTCGTCTCGCGCTGCGCATTGTCTTGCTGCAGCTTGCCGTGGCGGCTCTCGTGGGAATCGCCTTCCTGACGCAGGGGCTTCGCGATGCAATAGCGGGCGCTGCGGGCGCCGCCATCGTGGCGCTGGGGACTGCGCTGCTGGCAGCGCGGACCTTCGCTGGATTGGGTGGCGGCGGCATGACGATGGGACGCCTGTTGGTAGGCATGGTTTTGAAATGGATGGCGATCATCGGGGGACTGATCATCATCCTGGGTCAATACAAACTGCCGCCACTGGCCGCCATCACGGGGCTGGTGGCTGCGTACGCAATAAATCTGCTGGCGTTCAGGTTCAAGGGTTAAGAGATGGCGAGCGAGCCGCAAGGTGGTCTAACCGAATACATCCAGCATCACCTGCACCACAACGTGGTGAGCCTGGGTGATGGCGCGTTCATGAAGATCCACCTCGATTCGCTGGTGGTGTCCTTCGTGCTCGGCGCGGTGTTCTGCCTGTGGTTCTGGCTGAAGGCCCGTAAGGCGACCTCGGGCGTGCCGTCCAAGGGCCAGGCCTTCGTCGAGATCATCGTCGAGTTCGTCGACACCCAGGTGAAGGACACCTTCCACGGCGATCGCCGTACGGTGACCCCGCTGGCCTTGTCGATCTTCATGTGGGTCGTGTTCCTGAACACGATGGACCTGCTGCCGCTCGACCTGCCGGGTGTTGCCGTGCAGACCGTGGCCGGTGCCGAAGTGGCCCATCACACGTTCTTCCGCTGGGTGCCGACGGCCGATATCAACACCACCATGGGTCTGGCCCTGTGCGTGTTTTTCATCGTGCTGGCGCACGGAATGAAGGCCAAGGGTACGCTAGGTTTCGGCAAGGAGCTGATCACCGCGCCGTTCCATGCGGAAAGCCTGGCGGTCAAGATCATCCTGGTGCCGTTCAACCTGGCGCTCAACGTGATCGAATACCTGTCTAAGCCGGTGTCGCTCGCGATGCGACTGTTCGGCAACATGTACGGCGGCGAGCTGGTGTTCATGCTGATCGCCGGTCTGTTCGCCGGCTGGATCAGTTTCCTGCCGGGCGTGCTGTTCAACACGGCATGGGCGATCTTCCATATCCTGATCATCCTGCTGCAGGCCTTTATTTTCATGATGCTCACCATCGTCTACATCGCGACTGCCCGCGAGCATCACTAAGACTCACGTTTTCGCTTCATCTCTAACTTCAACTAAAACCCCGATTCATCAGGAGAACACTATGAACCTCGCCGAACTCATTTCCCATGTGCAGGGCATGACCGCGATCGCCATCGGCGTCATCATCGGTCTGGGCGCCCTGGGTGCCTGCTTGGGCATCGCCATCATGGGTTCGAAGTTCCTCGAGTCCGCCGCACGTCAGCCGGAACTGGTTCCGCTGCTGCAGGGCCGTATGTTCCTGCTCGCCGGTCTGATCGACGCTGCGTTCATTATCGGTCTGGCCGTGGCGCTGCTGTTCGCTTTCTCGAACCCGCTGACCGCCCAGGTCATTGCCAATTTCGCCCACTAATCCATTAGTCGGCGCGAATTGTCGTCGCGGCATTGAGCCGCGACGATCGGCGGTCCCACGCGTTACGGAGTTATCGGAAAGGTCATGAATATCAATCTGACTTTCCTGGGCCAGATGGTGTCGTTCGCCATCCTGGTCTGGTTCACCACCAAGTTCATCTGGCCGCAGCTCAATCATGCGATTGAAGAGCGTCAGAAGAAGGTCGCCGAAGGTCTGGCGGCTGCCGAGCGCGCGCGCGCCGAATTGAAGGATGCCGACGCGAAAGCGGCGGTGGAGATCAAGCAGGCTCGCCAGCAGGCATCCGAGATCGTCGACAAGGCAACCCAGCAGGCCAACCAGATCGTCGACAAGGCGCGTGCCGATGCATTGGCCGAAGCCGCTCGCGTGAAGGCTGCCGCCGCCGACGAGATCGTCAGCATGCAGCAGCGTGCTCGCGAAGAGCTGCGTGGCTGGGTGGGTCGTCTGGCGATCCAGGGCGCGGAAAAGATCGTGCAGCGCGAAATCGATCCGTCGGCCCACAAGGCGATGCTCGACCAGCTCGCCGCCGAGATCTAAGCCATGGCCCAGGCAATCACTCTAGCTCGTCCGTATGCACGCGCCGCGTTCGAAGTCGCTCAGTCGGCGGGTGCGTTCAACGAGTGGTCGCACGCGTTGGCCTTTGCTGCTGAAGTGGCAAAGGACCCTCGCGTGGTCCAGCTCGTCAACGATCCGCGCGTGCTGCCGGCGCAGCTGGTTGAGTTGCACTTGCCAAAGGGCATGGGCAACGACAAGCCGTTCGCCGTGTTTATCGGCGAACTCGCCGAAAACGGCCGTCTGTCGTTGTTGCCGGAAGTGGCTGCACTGTACGAGACCTACAAGCGTGAAGCCGAGTCGCAGCTGCTGGTGAAAGTCACCAGCGCCATGGCCCTGGATACCGCGCAGACCGAACAGCTGAAAACCTCGCTGAAGCGCCGCTTCAAGCGCGAGATCGAACTGGAAACCCAGGTCGACGCCTCGCTGCTGGGTGGCGTGGTGATCGACACCGGCAGCGAAGTGATCGATGGCTCCGCGCGCGGCCGCCTTGAGCGGCTCGCCAGCGCGCTGGCGCACTGACACCAGATTCAAATCATCGGGTGCCGTTAAAGCGGCGCGAACCCAAGGATAACGACCTATGTCCAGCACTACGTTGAACCCGTCCGAGATCAGTGAACTGATCAAGAGCCGTATCGAGCAGTTCAAGCTCGGCGCGGAAGCCCGCAACGAAGGCACCATCATCAGCGTGTCCGACGGCATCGTGCGCATCCACGGCCTGGCCGATGTGATGCAGGGCGAAATGATCGAACTGCCGGGCAACTCGTTTGCATTGGCTTTGAACCTCGAGCGCGACTCCGTCGGCGCGGTGGTGCTGGGCGAATACCAGCATCTGCGCGAAGGCGACACCGCCAAGACCACCGGCCGCATTCTCGAAGTGCCGGTCGGTCCGGAACTGCTCGGCCGCGTGGTCGATTCGCTCGGCAACCCGATCGACGGCAAGGGCCCGCTCAACGCCAAGCTCAGCTCGGCGATCGAAAAAGTCGCGCCGGGCGTGATCTGGCGTAAGTCGGTCGACGAGCCGGTGCAGACCGGTTACAAGTCGGTCGACTCGATGATCCCGATCGGCCGCGGTCAGCGCGAGCTGATCATCGGCGACCGTCAGACCGGCAAGACCGCGCTGGCGATCGACGCGATCATCAACCAGAAAGATTCCGGCATTAAGTGCATCTACGTCGCGATCGGCCAGAAGCGTTCGTCGATCGCTGCCGTCGTGCGCAAGCTCGAAGAGAACGGCGCGCTGGCCAACACCATCGTGGTGGTCGCTTCGGCGTCCGAGTCGGCCGCGCTGCAGTACATCGCACCGTATTCGGGTTGCGCGATGGGCGAGTACTTCCGCGACCGCGGCCAGGACGCGCTGATCATCTATGACGATCTGTCCAAACAGGCTGTGGCCTACCGCCAGATCTCGCTGCTGCTCAAGCGTCCGCCGGGCCGCGAAGCCTATCCGGGCGACGTGTTCTATCTCCACTCGCGTCTGCTCGAGCGCGCATCGCGCGTCTCCGAGGAGTACGTCGAGAAGTTCACCAACGGTGAGGTAAAGGGCAAGACCGGTTCGCTGACCGCGCTGCCGATCATCGAAACGCAGGCCGGTGACGTGTCCGCATTCGTGCCGACCAACGTGATCTCGATCACCGACGGTCAGATCTTCCTGGAAACCGACCTGTTCAACGCCGGCATCCGTCCGGCCGTGAACGCCGGTATCTCGGTGTCGCGCGTCGGTGGCGCCGCCCAGACCAAGATCGTCAAGAAGCTCTCCGGCGGCGTGAAGCTGGCCCTGGCGCAGTTCCGCGAGCTGGCTGCGTTCGCGCAGTTCGCCTCGGATCTGGACCCGGCCACCCGCGCCCAGCTGGATCGCGGCCAGCGCGTGACCGAGCTGATGAAGCAGTCGCAGTATGCGCCGCTGTCGATCGCCGAACTGGCGCTGTCGGTGTACGCCGCAGAAAAGGGCTACCTCGACGACCTGCCGGTGAACAAGGTGCTGCCCTTCGAAAAGGGCCTGCACTCGTTCATGCACCAGAACCACGAAGAGCTGATGAAGAAGATCGTCGCTACGGGTGACTGGAACGGCGAGATCGAAGGTGTCTTCAAGGCCTCGCTGGACGAGTACAAGAAGACCGGTAGTTGGTAATAGCAGGGAATTAGGAAACAGGGAACGGGGAACAAGAGCGCCGCGCGCTACCCCTTTCCCCGTTTTCCGATCCCTGTTCCCAAGCGAGCATAGCGAGCGAAAAGAATGGCAAGCGGACGCGAAATCAAAACCAAGATCAAGAGCACGCAGAACATGCGCAAGGTGACGCGCGCGCTCGAAATGGTCTCGGCCTCGAAGATCCGCAAGGCGCAGGACATGATGAAGGCGTCGCGGCCCTATGCGCGGCAGATGCGCAAGGTGATTGCGCACGTTGCGCAGGCCAGCACCGACTTCACCCATCCGTTCCTGGTGCAGCGCGAGAAGACCGCGCGCGTCGCTTATGTGGTGATCACCACCGATCGCGGCCTGTGCGGTGGCCTGAACTCCAACCTGTTCCGTCGCATGATCCCGTCGATCCGCGAGTGGCAGGCCAAGGGCGTCGAAGTCGATGTGCTCGCGATCGGCCAGAAGGCAGTGCAGTTCTTCCGCCGCATCAAGGGCGTCAATCTGATTGGCAGCGTGACCCACCTGGGCGACAAGCCCAAGCTGGAGCAGCTGATCGGTGTGATCAAGGTGGTGCTGGACGCTTATACGGACGGCAAGCTCGACCGTGTCTTCCTGGCCTACAACGACTTCATCAACACCATGACGCAGAAGCCGACGGTCGACGCGTTGCTTCCGTTGCCGCTGGTGGCTGCGGAAATGCAGGCTGCCGAAGGCGACAAGCAGAACACGCCGAACTGGCCGGTGGCCGGTCTCAAGCTCGAACAGTCGCACGACTGGGACTACATCTACGAGCCAGATGCCGCCACGGTGCTGGAATACGTTCTGGGTCGCTACATCGAGTCGGTGGTGTACCAGGGCGTGTTAGAAAACCTCGCCAGCGAACACGCTGCGCGCATGGTGGCGATGAAGAGCGCATCGGACAACGCGAACAAGGTGATCGGCGAACTGACGCTGATTTACAACAAGGCGCGCCAGGCCGCGATCACCCAGGAAATTTCGGAAATCGTCGGCGGCGCAGCGGCGGTATAACCACGGGCGGCCACGGACGTGGCCGCGCGTATTCATTAAACAAGCGACGCCTCGGTGGCGCTGTAAAGAACCTTAAAGATCCATTCGGAGCATATCCATGAGTCAGGGCAAAGTTGTACAGATCATCGGCGCGGTTATCGACGTGGAATTCGCACGCGATCAGGTGCCGCAGGTTTACGACGCGCTGAAGATCGACGGTACGGCGATCACGCTGGAAGTCCAGCAGGTCCTCGGCGACGGCGTCGTGCGTACCATTGCGCTCGGCTCGACCGACGGCCTGAAGCGCGGCCTCGTGGCGCGCAACACCGGCGAAGGAATCAAGGTGCCGGTCGGCAAGGCGACGCTCGGCCGCATCATGGACGTGCTCGGCAACCCGATCGACGAAGCCGGCCCGATCGGCGAGCAGGACCGCTGGGTGATCCATCGCGAAGCGCCGAGCTACGCTGACCAGGCTGCGGCTACCGATCTGCTGGAAACCGGCATCAAGGTCATCGACCTCGTTTGCCCGTTCGCCAAGGGCGGTAAGGTCGGCCTGTTCGGCGGCGCCGGCGTGGGCAAGACCGTGAACATGATGGAGCTCATCAATAACATCGCCAAGGCGCACTCGGGTCTGTCCGTGTTCGCCGGCGTGGGTGAGCGTACTCGTGAAGGTAACGACTTCTATCACGAGATGAAGGACTCCAACGTCCTGGACAAGGTCGCGATGGTCTACGGCCAGATGAACGAGCCGCCGGGCAACCGCCTGCGCGTCGCGCTGACCGGCCTGACCATGGCCGAATACTTCCGCGACGAGAAGGACGAGAGCGGCAAGGGCAAGGACGTGCTGCTGTTCGTCGACAACATCTACCGCTACACGCTGGCCGGTACCGAAGTATCCGCGCTGCTCGGCCGTATGCCGTCGGCGGTGGGTTACCAGCCGACGCTGGCCGAGGAAATGGGCGTGCTGCAGGAGCGCATCACCTCGACCAAGACCGGTTCGATCACTTCGATCCAGGCCGTATACGTGCCGGCGGACGATTACACCGATCCGTCGCCCGCTACCACCTTCGTTCACCTGGATTCGACCGTGGCGCTGTCGCGCGATATCGCCAGCCTGGGTATCTACCCGGCCGTCGATCCGCTCGCTTCGACCAGCCGCCAGCTCGACCCGCTGGTGATCGGCAACGAGCATTACGACGTTGCTCGTCGTGTGCAGGGCACCTTGCAGCGTTACAAGGAGCTCAAGGACATCATCGCGATTCTGGGCATGGACGAGCTGTCGCAGGAAGACCGCCAGGTGGTGGCGCGCGCACGTAAGTGCGAGCGTTTCTTCTCGCAGCCCTTCCATGTGGCCGAAGTGTTCACCGGTTCGCCGGGCAAGTACGTGTCGCTGAAGGAAACCATTCGCGGCTTCAAGATGATCGTCGACGGCGACGTGGACCATCTGCCGGAGCAGGCGTTCTACATGGTCGGCGGCATCGACGAGGCGATCAAGAAAGCCGAAGAGATGGGCGCCAAGAAGGCAGCCTGATCGAGGTGAGCGATTGGACCCGTTGATCAAGAATCAGCGGGTTTACCGTCACCGCCGCTTTATCGAACGTATTGGAACACCGTCATGAGCCATACCCTGCGAGTCGACATCGTCAGCGCCGAAGCCGAGATCTTTCACGGTGACGCGACCCTGGTCGTCGCTACCGGCGAAATGGGTGAGCTGGGTATCGCGCCCCGCCACGCCCCGCTGATCACGCGCCTGAAGCCGGGCCACGTCGATGTGGTGCTGACCAACGGCGAGCGCCAGCAGTTCTGGGTATCCGGCGGCATTCTGGAAGTGCAACCGCAGGTCGTGACCGTCCTGGCCGATACCGCTGTGCGCGCTTCCGATCTGGACGAAGCCGCTGCCCAGCGTGCCAAGAAAGAAGCCGAGGACGCCCTGGCCAACCGCACGGATGCCGAAGACATTGCCGAGGCCCAGGCCAAGCTGGCATTGGCGTTGGCGCAGCTGCAGGCGCTGGAGCGTCTGCGCAAGAACCTCAAGCACTGAGCGCGTCGTTCGATGGATGTCTGCGAGACGCCGGCCTTTGTGTCGGCGTTTTGCTTTTAGAGCGCCCCCTCACCCCAACCCTCTCCCCCGGCGAAGCCAGGGGAGAGGGAGCAGGTTTGGGAAATTCGAAACATCGAGGATCTACTCAGTTGCCCCTCTCTCTCCTGGCTATGCCGGGGAAGAAGGGGCAGGTTTGGGAAATCCGAAGCATCGAAGATCTACTCAGTTGGCTCCCTCTCCCCTGGCTCTGCCGGGGGAGAGGGCTGGGGTGAGGGGGCGCCTTGCAAGTCTCACTGGCTCGCATGCATCCTGATCGCCCGCCCCACAGAGAGCACTGTGACAACAAGGGCCCTTCTTGCCGCAGCCATCGCCCTGCTACTAGGTGCCTGCGCACAAACGCCGAACAGGTCCGTCAGCGCGCCTATCAATAACGGCAGCAACGACACGCGCCACTACCAGCTCGCCATGGGGCAGGTAGCCAGCGGAGGTTCTCCCTTCCAGCGCGTCGATCCGATTTACCCGCCCAGCTTGTTGCCACGTTGCATGCTGCCGGTAGATGTCGACGCCCTGTTGATCGTCGACACCGACGGCAAAGTCGACGAAGTACGCGTAGCAGATGAAACGCAGGCGGACGCCGCGCACAAATTGTTTATCTCCGCGACACGCGAAGCGGCGAAACAGTGGCAGTTCAATCCGCTGACCATCCGCTACTGGACGGCCGATGCGAACGGCGAGCAACATGAAACCGGCAGCGAAACCAGGCCCTTCAGCCTACGTTATACGTTTCATTTCGAATGCCGTGACGGCCGTGCCATAACCCATACGGCCGATCGCCCGGCGCAGGCATGATCGTCCGTTATCATTATCTCCCTCTCAGCAACGTGCCAAGGTCAGCGCCATGAACAACGCCCCGCTGCATGTCGTTATCCTCGCCGCCGGCGAAGGCAAGCGGATGAAGTCGAAGCTGGCCAAGGTGCTGATGCCACTGGCCGGGCGACCTTTGCTGGCTCATGTGATCGAGGCTGCACGAGCGCTTCAGCCGAACGCCATCCACATCGTCTACGGCCACAATGGCGACCAGGTGCGTGGAGCATTCGACAGCCAGCCCGATCTGCGTTGGGCCTTGCAGGCTGAGCGCCTGGGCACCGGCCATGCGGTGGCGCAAGCGCTGCGTGATATCCCGGACGCTGCGCGCGTGCTGGTGCTCTATGGCGATGTGCCGTTGACTCGCGTCGAAACGCTGCGTCGCCTGGCGCAATCGAACGAAACGCTATGCCTGCTTACTACACGGCTGACTGAGCCGCAGGGCTACGGTCGCGTGCTGCGCGACGGGAATGGGCTGGTGCGTGCGGTAGTCGAGGAGAAGGACGCCGATGACACCCAGCGCGCGGTCAATCTGATCAACACAGGCATCCTCGCGGTCGAGGCGGCTGCGCTCAAGCGTTGGATCGACAAGCTCGATCGCAACAACGCCCAGGGCGAGTATTACCTTACCGATATCTTTGCCATGGCGGCAGGGGAGAACCGGCCAGCATTCAGCCTGGAATGTGATGACCCGGTTGAGGCGGCAGGTGCCAACAATCCCTGGCAGTTGGCCGAGCTCGAAGCACACTACCGTCGTCGCGCCGCACGTGCACTGGCTGAAGACGGCGTACGCATGGCCGATCCTATGCGGTTGGATATACGCGGCACGGTAACCGCCGGCCGCGACGTGGAACTGGATATCGATGTCGTACTGGAAGGCAGCATCCAGTTCGGCGACAACGTCCGCGTCGGCCCGTTCTGTCGTCTCAAGAACGTGCAGCTCGCCGCCGGTACGGTGGTGCAGGCCCATTGCGACATCGAGGGTGTGGTGACGCATGGGCCATGCACGATCGGTCCGTTTGCGCGCTTGCGCCCTGGCACCGAACTGGCATCCGGCGTCCACGTCGGCAACTTTGTCGAGGTGAAGAAGTCCAGCATCGGCGAAAACAGCAAGGCCAATCATCTGAGCTATATCGGCGACACGATCATCGGTCGCGGCGTCAACGTCGGTGCCGGCACGATTACCTGTAACTACGACGGTATCAACAAGTTCGTCACGCGGATCGAAGATGGAGCCTTTATCGGCTCCAACAGCGCGTTGGTCGCTCCGGTGACGATTGGAACCATGGCGACCATTGGCGCGGGTTCGACCATCACGAGAGACGCTCCCGCCGACAGTTTGACCCTGGCACGCGCGAGGCAGACGACACTTGCGGGCTGGACGCGACCGGTCAAGAAATAGGCGTCTCTTTAGTTATCGGCTTACCTTTCGCGCAATCACCCGGTAGGCAATATTCTGCCCAGTCGCCTTAAGTAACGGCTCGACCACCCATATGTCCAAGCATCGGGCCAGCACCAGCAAAGGTGCTGCGACCAGAAATGTTATCTGGCGAACAGGCCTGAAAAGCAGAGATGGACGAGTCTGGCGCCACGGTGCGCCATCGTTGGGAAGCCGATGATTGAGCCACAGAAGCAGTGCGGCGGATAAATTGACGGGATCATGAGGCGAGCAACTGTCGCAGTGCTCAATTTGAAATCCCATGAGCGAGAGCTCTTTGACCATGTTGTCCGCGGGGATGAAATGAAGGTGTTGTGGCTGCAGCCATGCCACCCAATACCGACCGAGCCAGCGGGACAGCGGGCAACGTATATTGGGAACTTCAACGACAAGAATGCCATCGCGCTTCAGCAGGTTGGCTGCCTGTCGAAGATCATCTTTGGGGTCGGTGGTGTGTTCCAGATAATGGAACATGCTGACCACATCGTAGCTACCGGTTGCGCGCTGGCTTAAATCGGACAGCGGTTCACGAAAACCTCGCTGAACTCGACCAGCCTCAAACGCCTCGTCGATTCCCGAAGACATATCCGTACCATGGAATTCCGTGTCCGAAAAAACTTCGCGCGCTGTTTCGCAGAAGTGGCCATAACCCGCACCTACATCAAGCCATAGTGCTGGGCCAGCCTGGATGGAAGCGACAGCGCGTGCGCGATGGCGATAGATTTTTCCATTGCGCGCAAATATTTTGCGCATGCGATCTGCGCCATTTCCGTCGTAGAAGTCGCGATAGTAATGACTCAGGCCTTGACCAGACAGTTGCGGGTTCTGAAAAACATGCCCGCATACCTTGCAGCAACTGAGCATGAAACAGCCGTCTTTACGCTGAAAAAGATCTGCCGTCTGAAGGCGGTCGGCCAGTGCGACGCTTGCGCACCAGGGGCAGTCGTTGCGCCGGGGGAGAAAGAACGTCGATAGCGGCATGGCAGCCGATGGTTTGTCGTGCGCTTTGTTGGTTGACGATCCGGTCACAGTGACTCCTTCGGCGGAAGCGACCCGCACTCAAGAAAATAGTGCCTTGATGGCACCGGTAACAGTGGGCGAAAAGGCGATGATCGGTGCCGGACCCGTGATAGCCAGAGATGTATCCCCGATGCGCTGACCCTCCAGCGTGCTAGGAAAATCTTGTTATCGAGTTGGATGCGACCCACGAAGAACAAGTTGTCGGGTACGACATTACCCCTTGGGTTTGCGTGCTATCAGTCGATAGGCGTTTCCCCGTTGGCTCAGTCGCAACAGTGGGCCAAGCAACACAAGATCGACGACTCTGGCGATGGCCAGAAAGGGCAATGCCAGCAACCAGGCTGCAGCCCGCACACAAAGTGATATCCGGCCGGCGGATGTCGAGCTCCAGGGAGCATTCTCCCTCGGCAGCTTCGCATGAAGTGCCAGCAAGAGGGCTCCGGTAAGGTCGAGCGGGTCGTGAGGATCGCCACTGTCGCAGTGCTCGATGCTGAGACCCAACGCGATCATTTCTCTTGCCAGATTGGGCGAGGGCACGAAGTGCAGGTGCTGAGGTTGTAGCCAAGGCAGCCAGTAACGGCCCAGCCAACGCGACATCGGTGAGTGCGTGTTGGGAACTTCGATGACCAGAAGGCCCCCAGGCTTCAAGAGGTCCGCCGCGTGTCGAAGTTGTGCCTTGGGATCCGTTGTGTGCTCGAGATAGTGATACATGCTGATAACGTCGTAGCACTCCGGGTATCGCGCACTCATTACGGCCAACGATTCCTTGAAGGCTGCATGGATGCGGCCGGTCTTCAAGCCGTCGTCGATACCTTCAGAAGCGTCGATGCCATGGAAACGGGTATCTGGAAAGACGGTACGTGCCGTTTCACAAAAATGTCCATAGCCCGTTCCTACATCGAGCCAGAACGCCGGATGCGGGTCGACAGCGGCAATGGCACGAGCACGTCGCCGATAGGTGCCACGCCTTCCGGCAAATGTCTTGCGCATCTTCGTGGCGCCCAGGCCGTCATAAAAGTCGCGGTAGTAGTAGCCCAGGCCGGCTTCGCTGAGGCGAGGGTTCTGGAAAATATGCAGGCAATGGCGGCATCGATCCAATACAAATCGTCCCTGCTTTTGCTTGATCAGGTCGACGGAATCGAGGTGTCGTGTGATATCGAGGCTGTTGCACCAGGGGCAGTCGTTGCGCTCTTCCAGAAAGAGCGCAGGATCGTCGTAGCGAAACTGTTTGTAATAGCGTTGGGCCAGTTCGATGTCACGAGTCATGCGAATCCATTCCATTATGCAAGGCACCTGATCGCAAGAAGTGCTCGACCGCATCTGCAGCCCGGTCCGTTCCGTTGGCCATCGATGGCTGGATATCCAATGCGGCGGCACGATAAGCCGGATCACCAAGGACCCGATCGATCGCCGCGCCTATGGCGGCGGCCCTGGGGCGGCCAAAGCGCACACGCACCCCCACCCCTGCGTCGACCACCTGCGCAGCATTCATGGGTTGATCATCACGAATGGGAGCTACGACGAGCGGCACGCCATGGCTGATCGCTTCCGATATCGTGTTCTGCCCGCCATGGCATACGATTGCGTCCAGGTGTTCCAGAAGCGCCAGCTGCGGAACGCGCCTGAGGACAAGTATGTCGTCATCCGATACGCGCTCCATGCTGTCCGACGGATCCAGCAATATCGTTTGGATAGTCTCTCGCCGCTCATGGCAAGCCAGCCACGCTTCCTCCAGGAAGGATTTCCCAGCAAGGTCGTTAAGCGTGCCCAGTGAGACCAGCACCTTGCGCCGCCTATCCAGTTTCTCCCAGGGAAATGCTGCTGTCTCGGAACGATGTTTGATGGAACAGCCGACACCCGCAATCTGCGGATGGGTGGGCAGGGCCCCGGTCAAGGCGCAACTGCTGAAAAGCAGCGTCCCGAAAGGAGAGAAGCGTGGGTCCGAGGCATCTCGAAGCCCCAGTTCCGCTCCAAATTCCGCCAACGCATTCATCAACCATCGATGAAAGCTCGCCTGGCTTTGTGGCCCTGGATCAATCTCTCCTGATGTCGTTGCCAGGGTGAGCCAGCGATAGCCTGCTTCACGAGCGGCCAGAGAGCCGGCGAAAGTCTGCTGATCAGAAAGCACGAGGTCCGGCCGAAAGGCATCGAGTGCTTCGACGGTAAGCGGATACATGGCTTGGGCCATGCTCAGGTACGTTTTCCAAAGCGAGAGGATCGCATCCGATCCACGCAATTCACCCAGGCGCTCATTCGCTCGGTCGACAACCCAATCGAGCGTGCATCCATACACAGTCATCGACTTCGAACCTAGCTTTTTCAGCAGTTTCTCGTCGCCGACCCATCTAATTTCATGGCCGCGGGCCGCCAGTTCCATGGCCAGACTGAGCGCCGGGCTGAGATGGCCGACGAAGGGAGGGCCTACAAAAAGCAGCTTGTTCATGACGCGTAGTCCAGAACATTCGGCTCCTTATAAAAATCACGAAGATGAGATTTCAGCGCGGGTAATGCCTCATACAACAGGAAATGCGAGGCGTGAGGTATGACTTCCACCCGAAGATTCTGTAGGTGACCGATCGATTCCATGGTGCCTTCGTAGGCACCATGCGTGCTTTCTGCGCCATAGATACCCAGAGTCGGCACGGAAATGGCGTGCAGCTGGCCCAGTGTCGGTAATTCGCTTGCTTCAATATCGGCAAGGTATGTTCGATCCATGAGCATGCTACGCATCCGAGCGATGACCTTATTGGAAAGATCCGAGTTCTCTTCGTAGTGAGCGACGACCTTGTCAATGTTCTGCCTCATATTGCGCAGAAAGTTGGCGAAGCTTTCCCTCGATCCCGGTGTCATCGGTTGTCCTTCGAGGAGGGCCAGGCTAGCAGACCTCTCTGGCCGAAGAGCAACGTAGCTCGCGGCCAGCCCAGCGCCATATGAGCTTCCTATGACATGTACCTTTCTATCGACGCCTACAGCATCAAGAATGGCGTCGATGTCGAGAAAAATACGTTCGAGGTTGTAGCAGCCAGGGCGATATTCACTGCGGCCATACCCAGCGCGATCGTAAAGAACGACATTCATGCCGAGCTCGATAAGCGTCGAGGCTATGGTCGTATAGTAGGAGCTCAGGTTGTCGGACAAACCGCCGTGCAGCACCAAGGCCACAGGAGCATGGCTCGCGACCTTTTCGCGCTCGCCAGCCGCATCACATACGAGAACATTAATACCTAAGCCATTGATGGTAGTTCGCATGGTCAGCTTTCCTTCGAATGGATCTGCCGTACCACGTACTGCGTAATGTCACCAAGAGTGAGTTTTGGGAGAAGTTCGAACTCCGTCTCCGAGAGATAAGTCGCCATATTGACGCTCTCGCCATAGCGATCGCTCAAGGCCAGGCCGAAGCGAACGATATCGAAACTCTCAAGATCCAGGTCGGATTGAATGGTTGTTTCAGGTAAAAGCGGAATGTCCACGCAGTAGTCGGAAGTTACCATCGTCAATATGTCTACTACCTCTGCGAAGACCGCTTCCTCGTTCGCGGTAAGCTGGAACGTCTTTGTCATGCGATTCATCCTCCTTGATGTGCGTTATGAAGTTCGGAGATTTTCGGTATCGATCGTCCAGGAAACGACAAACGCTGCATCGCTGGATTCATCTGACCTAAGCAGACGGTGTGCAACGGAATGCCGAGTCTCTATTCCTTGGGACCTGCGGCGTGATAGCTGAAGCATCGTCTCGTCGAAAGACGTCACAACGATCTCTCCAGATTGGTAGCGAAGCCCAAGTCCATCGAGCTTCGATACGGCCTCCTTGGCCGTCCAGAATCGCCAGAACATAAGGTCGGCATCAGCCGGGGTCTTCGCCAATTGCCGTATCATGTCGGCCTCCGTTGGGGTCAGGCTTGACGCTACAAGCCCCTGATCGACCGGCCTGAGTTTCTCGACATCGATACCGACACCGCCAGGCGCGAACTCCCGGGTACGGCATAGGGCGACGGCAAGGCCTTCGACATGGGCTATGGAGAGGTGTAGAGGCGGAAGTACCCGCCCATGTTGGCCTTTGGGGAATGGCGCGCCTTCGCTATCATTCTTGATGATGATTTCCGCGGGATAGATATCGCGTTCGCCGCCTTTCCACAGCAGGTCGCGGACTGCATCCTTTGCTGCGATGCGGCCGAGTAGCCATTGTCTTTGACGGTGAGTCTTCAGTGTCGTGTAGTACTCGCGCTCTGATTTTGCGAGCTGATAATGCGACAGGACTTCACGACTGGATGCATCCGACCCGTGCTCCGACAGCCAGGACCAGCCGTCGTCGTTTATGGTGGCAACAGGATAAAGCTCAGGAAAATAGGTGCTTGATCGGAGCTTCGAATCAAGACTGAAGCGGTGATCCGTCCATCGCTTTATGGTGAGCCATGGTGCGGTGCCGACGCTTGCATGAATATCCGCATACACCGACGACTTGTCGGCTGTGAGCGAGTGCACCAGACAGTCGACGAACGACCCGATAGATGGCGCATCACTATGTATCTCAATCTTCGCGATGCGGTGAGGGAATGCCAACGATCGATCTTCAAGGCGAAGCATGATGAGGTAGCCAAGCAGTTGGCCCATGTTGTCAAGCGTCGCGCCGGGCAATGGGAGCACCCGGATTCTTCCGAGGATATGGTCATTGCCACAGTGAACCAGCTGATCTATACCTCTGAAGGAAGGGCCGTGAAACATCCAGCGATCTTCGTATATCGCGGCTGCCGGCATCTCACAGGGATCGCATTGTGCAAGCCTGGGTGACTGCGGCGCCTCGATATAGGAATGGCCGAATACGAAGACAGCCTGGCAGTAGTCGCCGAGCTTGACGGCGACCTTGCCAGCCGATGTGTGTTGGACGTCGACAGGAATATCTTTGGACGGAATGGCCTCCATCCATCGATTGAACTGGATATCCTCGATAGCGATGACTTTTTCGGTATTTCGCATAACTGCCGCGTGCTGCCACATCCATTCGATAAGCAAGGTGCCAGGCACGACCGGCCATCGCTCTGCGTCTTCAGAGCAGGCATCGCTTTGCTTTACCAGAGAGTGATCACGCAGGAAGGGCAAGGCATCCATGGAAACGTGGATGCTCGTAGGAGGAGCGGCCTTACGAGTGTTGGATCGCTCATTCGCCCTTATTACTTGTGCCAGGTCATCTTTTGCACGATCGAGCATCTGCGCAAACGCCTTCGCCGGTGCTGTGAGCGTCAAGGGAGATATCCCATTACCCTGGGCGGAGCTCAAGGCGGAATACACCGCAGAATCCGGCTTTGAATGGATGCTTATCAGACCCGAATCGAGATCGAGAGGAAGCGACGACGGTGTCGCTGCATCAGGCACGTTGAATGCCAGCGGATTCACCTGCGCCCCGTTTGACCACATATCCAGAAGCAAACGCTGCAATTGTTCCAAGCCGCCGTATCGACGGCTTGCCGCAGACGTCGTCATATGTGGAAGGCCGCGAAGCGTGTCATCAACGAGTGCGGCAAGCTGCCCCATGCCAACCTGCACGAAAGCCCTGAATCCGTCCTCGTGCATGGCGCGAATCATGGTGGAGAATCTCACCGGCTCTACAAGATGCTGCCGCATCAGAGCGATGATGTCCTTGGGCCGGTCAGGGTAGCGTGCTGTTGTTGTTGCCGACCAGATGGGGCATCGCGTCTTTCTGATCTGCGAATTGTCGATTCCTTCAAGAAACGCTGTGGCATGTGACTCGAACATGGGAGTGTGCAGGCCCGAGACAAAAGGAAGAATCTGCGCAAAATATCCAAGCTTTTTTACCTCCCGGATAAAAAGCTCGGCGACGTCACGTGTTCCGCATACGGTTGTTTGCTTGGAGGCGTTTTCGTGGGATATGACTAGATTTCCCCATGAACCGCTCTCAAGCATGGTCCTGACCGCGTCGATGCTCATGCTGACCGCGACATAGGCAAGCGATGGGAATGTAAAGCTGCGAGTGCAGTAGAGTCGCCGTGTCACCTCTATGTCTGATAGGCCGCCACTGGCGGTGAATGCGGTGAGCTCTCCGATGCTGTGTCCCGCCACTGCATCGGCGCGCACATCCAGCCGCTGAAGTGCGGCATTGAAGAGCAAACCTGTATCCAGGACAACGCGTGCATGGGCCAAGACATCGCTGGCCTCGACACCGGTCATGTCGGGTGCATTCAAGCGGAAGTACGCAGCGACTTCATCAGGGCTCACTGGCAGATGAGTATCCAGGCCAGGAAAAATGAATGCTGTCTTGAGTCGCCCGTTCCCGTCTGCCAGCGACACAGGCGAGTGCCAGACATTCTGCTGCCCACGGCATGTTCGTCCCTGGATGACGGCGTCCAGAGCATCGCGAATGCGCTCGGTCGTAGGATCGAGTATGGCAACTCTGGCATTGCCTTGGGGAGCGGGCGGTGGAATGTCGCCGTGCAATGCTTGTTGCAGGGCTGCTTCAAGTTTTTCCCTGGTGGCGGCCTGAAAGATCGTTACCCTGGATGGTGCGGCCCTGGTGGGTTGGTGTGCCAAAGGCGTGTCGGTGCAAATGGATTCCCACGATTGCATGACCAGGTGAGCGTTTATTCCACCAAAACCAAATGCATTCACACCTGCCCGCCGATGTTGCCGGTTACCGTGCACGATCCAGGGCATTTGTTGTTCGATCACCTTGAATCGCGTTTCCGAAAGCAGCTTATTTGGCTTCCGGCAGTGAAGGCTGGGAGGGAACACTCCGTAGTACAGTGCAAGTGCCGTTTTGATGACGGCGGCGACACCCGCTGCGGGCATGGCATGGCCGATCATGGACTTGATCGAACCCAGGACCGCATGCGAGTTTGCTGCAGGTCCGAAGATCGCGGCCAGAGTTCTCAGTTCTGCCTCATCGCCAGATGGTGTGGCGGTACCGTGAGCTTCGATAAGGTCCACACTGTCTTCGTTGAGTGGGTCCCAGCCTGCATCGGACCAGGCTGATCGTAGGGCTCGTATTTGGCCCTGGGGTTGCGGGCTCATGAGGCTGGCACCCCGGCCATCGCTGGATACGGCGCTCCCTTTTATGACTGCATAGATCCGGTCGCCTTCCTTGGCGGCGTCGATGGCGCGCCTCAGTACGATGACGCCCGTTCCCTCGCCAATGAGCAAGCCGTCCGCTTGAGCATCAAAGGGCCGAATACTTTGAGCGGAAGACAGGGCGCCCAGCGTTTCAAATATTTTCCAGAAGGAAAGATCATGACAATGATGGATGCCGCCAGCGATGACGACATCGCAGGTGTTTTCTCGCAGAAGCCGGATTGCCTGGTCGATAGCGACCAGAGATGATGCGCAAGCCGCATCTACCGTATATGCGGGGCCGTGCAGATTGAGGCGGTTTGCGATGCGCGAGGCCGCCAGGTTGGGAACCAGGCCAATCACGGATCCGCTGGCGCTATGCCCAAGCTCACTGAGAAAGGTTTCACGCATCTGCATAAGAGTTGAGTCTGGTAGACCCGGTGCAAATGTTCGCAGAGCGTGCACTATCTGTTGGGAACTTTTGACTTTTTGTTCGTAACGAGTTGCTCCGGGAGCAAGATAGCCGCCACGCCCAAGAATGACGCCGATACGGTCTGAGCCTGTTCGTTGCTGGGGGAGCCCGGCATCCATCAATGCGTCAGCGGCCAATTTTAGGGCGATAAGTTGGTCGGGCTCGATATAGTCGAGATCATTGGGTGCTATCCCATAGACGATCGGGTCGATATGAATGGGGGAGATAAAGCCTCCCCGCCTGCATCGAGGTAGCTCAAGCAGCGTGTCATCCAGATCTGTGGCGCCACGCAGCCAGCGCCCGGGTGGAACCGGGCCGGTTGAGTCGACGCCGTTGACGATGTTGCTCCAGAATTCGGAGAGATCGCTTGCACCGGGAAATAGCGCCGCCATCCCCGTAATGGCGACGTCACGATCGTGAGGCCGGGCTTGCATCACCAGCTACCTGCGCTATAGACGACCGAGTATCTGCATTCTGTAGAGATGTTGATCTCTGCGAAGAACGCATCCACTCCGGCGTCGGGTTGGATCATCGCAATGTCCTGCGCGGCAAATTGTTTCGCCAGTTCCGGAGAAACCATGCCTCCTTGCCCCTCTCCGAGCGGGGCCCAGGGCCCCCAATGCATGGTTATTACGCGAGCGGCAACACGTGGACTGCACTCCCTTGTCAGAGCATCCAATGCGCTGTTGGCCGCGGCGTAGTCGCTTTGGCCGCGATTGCCGAACATGGCTGCAATGCTGCCGAACATGACCAGAACATCGGGTGTTTGCTTCAGTCTCTCGCAGGCGCGTATCAGCTTCCTGGCACCGTCCATCTTGGCAGACCACACGCGTTTGAAGGAGTCGTTGTCCTTGTCGGCGATGAGGCGGTCTTCGATGATACCGGCAGCATGAACGATTCCATGAATGGGGCCGTGCAAGCGTTCTACATCAGCCAGCAACGTATCAATACCGGCATCTTCAGTGATATCCAGCTTGTGGTAACTCACACGACAGCCAAGAGCTTCGATAGCATCGATGGTTTGACGCACCTCCCTACGCGCTAGAATGTCCTTGGCCATGCGGGTAGCTTCTGGCGGATTGTTGGCCATTTTGTGCGCAAGAATTGCGCCGCGTAGCGCGTTGATGCTTGAGAAGTTGATGAGGCTTTCGTCTTCTTCGATGGCGCAGTCGTCAGTTCTGCCAACCAACACAATACGGCAGACGCCAGCCGCCAAGCGTTTTGCCATCAGGCCGGTAATGCCTCGGGCGCCGCCAATCAGCAACCATGTCGAGTTTCTGGATTCGGATACGCCGGCTCCTTGAGGAAGGGCACTCTCGGCCAATACGGGCGTCAACCGGCTGCTATCCTGATATACGACAACCGGCAACGCGGAGTCATCGCATAATTCGGCCAAGGCTATGCTAGCTGCGTAGTCGTCTGAAGCCTGGGCATCGAGTTCGACGAGACGAATAGTTGTTGAGGGATACTCCCTGGCGGCGCAGCGGAAAAATCCACGAAGGCTGGCGCAAAGTACGGCATCGTCACTACGACAGATGGCTATCAGCCGCCGAGGCTCGGCGGCAAGATACCCTTTCCAGGTATCGTATTGTGCGGGGAATTCCGACGGAGCAAGTGAGCCTGTATCGATGATCCAGTCAGCGGTATGCGCAGCCGTGACGGTGGCGAGCGGGTTCGGTACCAGGCAGACCGTTGCGTCATTGGTCCTGCGCGCAATGGCCTCCAGAAGAGTGGTAGGCGACGATACGACATACATATTGCGCCAGTGAAGGCGACCATCCGAAGCGAGCGCCGGTATCGCCTCGAGTCGCTCGATCAGTCTGGTTGGTGCTATGCCTTCTAAAGTCGAGGCGCCTGTCTTATCTGTTGCTGTGTGCTGCGGTGTCGCGCCTTGCTGGAGTACCGAAGCCATGGCCGATGGTGTGCGCGCAGCGGTCAGTGCATCGACTCGCGCGGTATCGGTTGTGATCGAAAATGCCTGGGCGAGATGGCCTGCGATTTCCGCTCGCTTGATGGAATCGATACTGAGGTCCGATTCGATATCAAGATCGGCGGTCACTGCATGAGAGGGGTAACCGGTTCTTTCGCAGATGGCTTGAATGACGGTTTCGAGTACATCAGCCTGCGATATGTCGACAGGCTCTTCTATTGATATCGTATTTGCATCATCACCGATGGCAATTATTTCGCACATTGCCGATATCGTTCGCGCCTGAGCGAGTGCATCGGCAACATGTACGTCATTTGCTTGTGCCATTCCTCTGCCTTTGAGCGACTGAAGAACATGGCCGACGATTTCCGCTCGTTTTATCGAGTCAATACTGAGATCGCTTTCTAGATCGAGATCATTGGTCAGAACATCGGTGGGATAGCCGGTGCGCTCCGCGATGATGCGCGTGATCATCTCTGCTATTGAATCCGTGGACGTGTCCGCTCGAACGGGCTTTGCGAGAGCGTTCTCGGGAGTATTTTTCGCATGCGCCAGGCCTGCGCTCGCCGCCTCGATCGGTTGGTCGATCGTCGCCGACCTGGGGGCCTCGGGGCGGCTCCCAAGATGCTGAAGCAGCACGTCGCGTTGCGATGCAATCGCATCGCTCGTGCTTTGGATGAATTGCTCGATGAGCGCTACATCTGTCGAGAGCTCTTGTGTGCGCGGCGACGCCGGGGAACACAGGCTTGGAATGGGGGCCGTAGGCTTGAGCCCTCCGGCTAGCGGCATACCGTCGGCTGTACGAACAAAATGTCCATCGACTAACCATTTTGCGTCACACCCAGCGCGTTCAGGTGTCCGCGAACAGGTCCTGCCCTGAAGCAACCAGCTTTCGTTGATGGCAACGCCAGCCACGGCCAACGCGGCCACGGTTTGCAGCAGGCCGGCCAGTGTTCCGTCGCCATGCGGATCAATGGACAACGCACGATATTTGCGACCTCCGAGGATCGCGCGGGTGAGGCCGCAAAGCACATTTCCGGGGCCTACTTCGATGAAGGTCCGTGCGCCAGCGTCATGCATGGCAAGGATCTGGTCCACGAAGCGAACGGGATGCGCAATTTGCGCAGCCAGCTCTTGCCCGGCCGTGGATGCATCCATGGCATGGGGCGTCGCGAGGCGATTCGACCAGACTTGGTGACGCAGCGGCGAGAACGCAACTTTGGCGAGGAGGTCGCGAAACGGTGCACTCGCGCTCGCGACGATCGGACTGTGGAATGCACAGGCAACGGCAAGGGGCCTGACGCCGACGCCCTGTGCTTTGAGTAGCGCACATGCAGCCGAGATGGCCGTTGTCGGCCCTGATATCACCGTCTGATCAGGGGCGTTGTGATTGGCGCAAACGATATCTGACGTGGCTTCGCTCACAGCAAGCAGCGGCAGGATGATTGCCGGGGAGGCAGCGACGGCGGCCATGGCACCCGGGTCGCTTTCTATGGCGTCATGGATGCATTGGGCACGTTGCTTGCTGAGGGTGAGCAGGGTGTGTTCGTCGATGGCGCCCGCAGACCAGAATGCCACCAGCTCACCGTAGGAGTGACCGGCAGCCATATCGGGCGTTACGCCAAGCCCCTCAAGCGCTCTGGCTGCCATCATTGATGCGATGCCAAGCGCAGGTTGTGCTACACGTGTGTCCTTGAGCCTGTTGATCTGTCTGGCCCGAGCATCGTCATCGAAGGGGTGGCCTGTGAACCAGGCATCTGCGATGTCGGGCTCAGATGCCAGGTATCTGCGAAGACCGGGGATGAATGTCGGCAGCTCGCGCAACATATTGGGGCGCTGGCTACCTTGGCCGGGAAACAGGAATGCCAGTTTTTCTGGCGCTGCCTCGTTCTCATTGCGGATGTAGAGCTCACCGGCAATGGGAAGGCCTTCCCGCGCCGATCGCAATAGTGAGGTGAAGTGCTGGATGTCTCTTGCAACGAAAGCAAAGTGTGCGGGTTGAGATTGATCCGATTGAGCGAACACATCGGAGGTGACCTGGTGTAGCGCCGGTAGCGGTGCTTGCGTTGCAAACATCTCCAGCAATCGGTCGATCACGCTGTTGGCCGTGTTCCGTGAGGCGCCACGGATCAGGATGAGTTCGCATGGCCTATGCGCAAGCGAGGGGTCGACGTCCATCACAGCGTCGTTAGATAGCACGGTGTGGAAGTTCGTGCCGCCGAACCCAAAGGCACTGACGCCGGCAACGCGTTGTTTGCCGCCGGTCAGCCACGGCTGCGCTACAGTTTGAAGACGTAGAGCACCTTCACTTGGCCATGCGGCGCTAGGGGTGGTGATATGAGTCGTTGGTGGCCGGATGCCGGTGTGCAGTGCCAGTGAAGCCTTGATGATGCCAGCGAGGCCGGCTGCGCATTTGGTGTGCCCAATGAGGGATTTGACCGAGCCGAGTACGCAGTGACCGGGCGCCGCGGAAGCGTCATCGAGCACCCGTGATAGTGAAGACAATTCAGTGCGATCACCTACGGCGGTGCCGGTGCCATGGGCTTCGACAAGGCCGACTTCAGCGGGGCTGCGTTGTGCCTGGGCATAGGCGCGACGTAGTGCCGCTTGTTGCCCTTCCGGCCGCGGAGCGGTCAGTCCTTTGCCTCTGCCATCGCTGGCCGACCCAATCGCTTCAATGACGCTGTATATGCGGTCACCGTCACGTTGAGCGTCCTCTACACGCTTGAGTACGAGACAGGCGATACCTTCCCCGAGCACGATGCCATCGCTATGGGCGTCGAAAGGCAGGGAGCGGCCGCTGGGCGAGAGCGCGCCAGCCGAATTGAACATCATGTAATCGCTGATGCCGTTATGAAGATCCGCGCCGCCGCACAGGACCATGTCACTATGTCCGAGGCGCAGTTCCTTGCAGGCCATGTCGAGAGCGGCGAGCGACGAGGCGCAGGCAGCATCCACAGTGAAGTTCCCGCCACCCAGATCCAACCTGCTGGCGATCCGGCCTGCAATGACGTTTGACAGCATTCCGGGGAAAGTGTCCTCGGTGAATCGAGGCAACTGTTCCTGCAGAAGGTCGGGCACGCTGTCGATATAGGTGGGAAGTACCGCGCGCAGTGTGAGTGCATCACGTAGTTCGCTGCCGGCTTCGGCACCGAATATCACGGCGGTGCGCGACCGGTCGAAGCCACCTTTTCCATAGCCGGCATGGGCAAGCGCACGCTGCGCCATTTCCAGGCTCAGGAGCTGTATGGGTTCGATCGTTGCCATCGAGGCTGGCGGGATGCCATAGCTGAGCGCATCGAATTCAACAGGATCGATGAAGGCGCCACGCCTGGAGGCGACGCGATCGCTCGATATGGCATGATTGCCATGGTAGCGATCGGCGTTCCAGCGCGACGAAGGTATATCGGTGAACGAGGGCGACGCGTCAATGATTCGTTGCCAGAACGCGCCTACATTCTCGCTCCCCGCGAATGCGCAGGCGATGCCGACAATGGCGACCCTATAAGGCTCAGGGGCGGATGCATGCTCGACCGCCGGCTCTCGCATGCGTTCGATGTTTTGCGAAAACCATTCGGTGGCGCGACGTGTGACTTCTTCGTGAAGCTGGTGAAGAGTCGAGGTTTTGCTTCGCAGCAGCGATATGTCACCTGCCATAAACATGCCGTCACTGAGTTGGGCAGCGTCATCGGCCTGCTTCAATGAGCCTCCTTCACGTCGAAGCCCCTTACTAGCCAGACGTAGGCGTCCAAGATTGAGCTGCTCCAGTGCGCTCCAGATGTCGCGCTCGTTCTTGCCTTCTTTGAGCCATGTGTTTTTGCAGCGTTGAAATTCATCCACAAAGGGGGTCGAAAGACAACGCGTAGCGTGTCCTGGTGCGGTTTCGAGCAGTCGCGTCCCTGTCGCCAGCAGCAACTGCTGTTGAAATAGCTGTCCAATCGCGCCATGGCGAACGGCTTCCTCGGTGAAAAGATATGCCGTGCCCATGAGAATGCCGGTGCGTATGAGCTGGTTTGCCATGCCGGCGGTCATGGCCATCACCGCTGATGCGGAAGCGGCGTCGTGGATCCCGCCCGCAAATACCAGTTCGATCGGCGCAGAGATCTTGCCTTGCTCTTGCGCAAGTTGGGACTCGACGATGTCGAGCTGCGACTCCCACAACGGGAAACTGTTGCGAGGCCCGATATGTCCGCCACATTCGGCGCCTTCGAAGATGAATCGCCGTACGCCGGCGTCGAGAAATTGGGTAAGGAGACCGGGGGAAGGAACGTGCACGAACGTGGTAATGCCAAGCGCCTCCAGTGCGAGCGCTTGTGCCGGCCTGCCGCCGGCAATAATGGCGTGCGAGGGGCGAATCTGTACGATGGCGTCCAACTGAGCCTGGCGTATCGCCTCGTCGGCAAAACCGAGTATGCCCACGCCCCATGGCTGATCGCCCAACTGCTGCTGGCACTGACGCAACAATTCGAGCGACGCCGGTCCGTCCAGCAGGGCTAATGCGACGAAAGGCAGTGCTCCCGCTGCGGCGACCGACGAGGCGAACGCGGCTTGATCGCTAACTCGAGTCATTGGGCCCTGTAGAACGGGAATCCGCGTCCCAAGGGTTTCGCACAATCCGGAAGGCCTGCCCGGCTCGGCGAGCTGCAGCTGCCTCCTGATATTCCTGAAGGCGGCGAACGTTCGTGGAACGTTGCCGAAACGCCTCGCGAATATTCTTGCCAGATATGCGTCTTGCCCGGCGATCAGGGAGGTGCCGGACGTCGATCGCTTTGGCCTGATGAGCCGATACTCACCTTCGCGAGTGGTTTCCGCACCATCGATGCGATCCAGCAAATGCCGGGTAGTGAGCGGGACATGGCTCTCTTCGAGCAATGCGAGCTGGATGTCCAGAACGACACCCGCCGCACCAGCCACAAGGGCCGCTGCCGCCGTGCGCAGACCGATGCCGCCGCACGCCCAGATTGGAAGGTGGATGTCTGCGTTGGAAACGAGTGTTTGCAGCAGGATAAAAGTCGACAATTGACTACTGCAGCCACCGGATTCGTCGCCGCGTGCGATCAGCGCGATGGCGCCGCTACCTTGCGCATTCAACGCTTCCTGCAGACCGCGTACTTCGCACGCGAATGCAAGGTTACGACTTCGGGCTATGTTTACGCCCGTGTCTGCATCTGCCGATAATAAAACCAGCGTATCTGGCGGCAGCGTGTCGAGCAGGCTGTCATAGGCAGCTGGTGGGAAGTTTCTACCGATGCGTATGCCAAAGGCAGATGTCGCGTTGTCACGTAGTTCGATCAAGGCCTTTTCCGCGACAGCGGGGTCGGTGCCCAGGTCCAGTACGCCGATCGCGCCCGTGCGGCAGATTGCCAACGTCAGATTAGTGTCGGGCTGCTCAAGCGGAGTCAGTCCGATAACGATGTCGCTTCGTCCTTGAAAGCGGTTTTCCGTGCTCATGATTCCATTTCTTGATGCCGCGGGTAGAAAAGCACATTAAGCGGTGCGGGAAATGGGGCGTAGCGGACTAGCGCCGAGGGAGGTGTCGGGCTCGGCTGAATTGGCGGATATTTTCGTTTGTTGTGTATGAGAAAGCGGCATGATGCAGGCGCAAGGCGCTCGAACGCTGTTGGCACGGATGTGCTTCGGCAGTCGTTGAGGAGGCCTCCCATCCAGGCGATCGAATCATTGGCGGAAGGGTGGGAAGGAGTTTGCCCTGCCGGGGATGGCTTTCGAAAGGCGGCAGAAAAGAGCAAAACCACAGCAAGAAGGCGTGTGCTTTTTGTATGCACCGCATTCACCATGTACTGCGAAAAGCGCCATAGCCATGGTTAAACACAAGCTGTTTGCCGTGGCCGAATTTCCTACCACGGTTCAGCCTGCCCAGCGGATAATGCCTACGCATCCCGCGCCTGCGGCGGCGGTTGACACGATATACTTGGCGGTCAATTTGACTGGGGAAAACAGACTTTGGTGCGTAACCTATGACCGGACAAAATGTGACGCAGCATGAGTTGGCCGCCTTGATCGTCAACGCCCTGAACCTGGAGTCGGTGGCGCCTGAACAGATCGAGCTGGACGCTCCGCTGTTCAGCGGCCATTTGGGGCTCGACTCGATCGATGCGCTCGAAATAGCGCTGGCCGTATCCAAGCGCTATGGGTTTCAGTTGCGTTCGGACAATCCGGACAATGGCCGAATTTTCTCCAGCTTGCGCAACTTGTCCGATTATATCGAGCAGCATCGGACCGCGTGACGAGTCGCTGAGGCGGTGAGGCCATGAATTCAGTCAGCCATAGCGCAGCATTGCATGTCGGCGAAGATCATCCGAGCTTGCCGGGGCACTTTCCTGGTCATCCGATTGTGCCTGGCGTGATCATTCTTGAACGCGTTGCCGAAGAATTGAAGAGCTGGCGCGGCATGCGCATTGCCCGAGTGGTCGAGGCCAAATTCGTTGCGCCCTTGTTGCCCAGCCAGCAAGCTGAGTTGACGCTTAGCGAAAGCGGCGCGTCCCGGTTTCGTTTCGTGGTTACCCTGGATGATCAGGCGCTCGTACGTGGCCTTATCGAGGGTGTGGCATGACCGAACATTGGCAGAGCCGGCCTGAAGGCGGTAGCAGGGCCGCCCTTAAGCTGATTCGCACAGTTGCACTGCACGGTGGGCGAGCGTTTGTGCATGCGCTGCTCTGGCCGATTACATTTTATTTCATGCTTCGCCGCGGCCCCGAACGCCGGGCGTCACGCGATTTTCTGGCACGGGTATTCAAGCGTCGGGCCACGTTTGCCGAAGTGTTCAGGCACATGCGTTACTACGGCGCTACGCAGCTGGACCGGATTTTTTTCCTTGCTCGTGGCGAACGTGAGTTCGACATCCGGGTCGAAGGTGTTTCCATGTTGGAGAGCTACATCGACCAGGGGCGGGGTGTGCTTCTGATCGGTTCGCATCAGGGGAGCTTCGAGGCCTTGCGCGCATTGAGCTCCCGTCGTCCCGGTCTGTCCCTGCGAGTCGTACTCGACAAGCAGAAGACGCCGGAGATGACGCAACTGCTCGAAGAGTTGGCGCCACAGGTCGGCGCCTGCGTCATCGACGCGTCACGTGGCGGTACGTCCGTGACACTGGCTGCGTCTGAGGCTTGCCGGGATGGAGCGCTGGTGGCCTTGTTGGCCGACCGGGGGCGTGAAAACGAAACGTTGCGACGCATCCCTTTCATGGGTGAGCTGGCAGGTTTTCCGATCGGCCCCTGGCTGCTGGCGCATACGCTGAAAGTGCCGGTCGTGCTTTGTTTCGGGATCTATGAGGGCGGCAATCGTTACAAGCTGATCTTCGAGCAGTTTGCCGATGTCGTCGACATTCCGCGCGACCGCCGTGGACAGGCACTGGACTCGTTCATGGCTCGCTATGCCGCACGGCTGGAACACTATGCGTTGACCGAGCCGTACAACTGGTTCAACTTCCACGACTTCTGGCAAAACGATGTGGCCGACGAGCCCATGATCTCGGTCGCTCGCCCGGAACATGCCGATGCCTGACCTGGCGAAAAGCGATTGGGCACATTTGATCCCGCATACCGGCAGCATGTGCCTGCTTGATGCGGTGCGCCACTTCGACGACAGCACGATCCATGCAGTCAGCAGCAGTCACCTGCACGCAGATCATCCGCTGCGCGGTATCCATGGGCTGCATGCGGTGCATCTGGCTGAGTATGGTGCGCAGGCGACAGCCGTGCACGGTGCGCTGCTGGCGCGCTTGCGTGGCATCGAAACGGTCAAGCCAGGGCGTCTGGTGAGTCTGCGCGAGTTTGTGCTTAACGTCGAAACCCTGGATGAGCTGGGCGGCATGCTGGATATCGCCGCGCAATGCCTATACGCCGATGAAAGCGGCGCCCAATACAGTTTTTCTATCGAGCATGCCGGCGCACAGCTGGCCAGCGGTCGCGTCGCGATTATCCACCCGCAGCCTTAGCGTTGCCAAAGACCGCATTGGGCACGTCGCCCACGATCACCGGGGTCTCGCGCGAGCGCCGGTAGGCACGGCGAACGCCACCGTAGTGAAGTATCTGCTTCACCGTATAGACCGTGATGCGCGTAACGTCGCGCACCGGGCTGAAATGGCTGAGTCGAAACTCGCCTTCGTAACGCGAGGCGATCGGCACGGAAACGACGCCCAGGTGCTCCTGGCGTGAAGCGGCGATCAGGATGGCCGCTTCGAACACAAAGTTTTCCGCTGGCAGGTCGACGAGATCGAGCGCTGCGCGCGGATACCAGCGCTGCCCGCTTTGCGTGTCGGCAACCGGTTGCGCGCAGGCCCACGAAATACCCCAGTCGGCAAAGGCATTGGCAAACCGGCGTCCTTTGGGCTGCTGCTCGCGGTCGAGCATGCGTGCGCCGACCACGATATGGTTCGGGTAGCGTTGGGCTGCCCTCACGATGCGCGGGATATCCGCGGCCAGGTGCTGGCCGTCGCCATCCATGGTGACGACGGCCTCGAAACCTTGGCGCAATGCCTCGCGGAAGCCCGTGCGCAGCGCTTCGCCCTTGCCCATGCGTTGGGTGTGGCGCAACAGCGTGACGGGCAGTTGTTGCACGATCTCGATCGTGCGATCGGTGGAGCCGTCGTCCACTACGATCACTGACAAATTGAGAGCCAGCACGGAGTTGATGACCCGGGCGATAGCGGCTTCTTCATTCAGGCAAGGAATCAGCACGCACCAACGGGAAGCGGAAGCGTTCATTGGATAATCTCCGTATGGACGTCCAAATGCATAGCAGGCGCCAACGCCAGCGCGGCGCGGCCGCCATCCCTGGCCAAAAGCGTCAGAAGCGGCAAGGCACGCGCGCTCGCGTTATCGGTATACCACTCCGGCAGAGTGGCCGAAGGGCTTGTCGTGACGGGCGTTTCGCCGGCAGTCACGCGCAACTGAAGACTGGCGACGCTGCGGTTACCTTTTTCCGGCGACAGCACCAGCGCGCAGCCAAACGACTGTCGGCAGCCGGTAAGTTCGTTCAATGCACCACTGCCGGCAATGTCGCTGCATACAAGTAATGCCGGACGCTGGTCGGCCTGCACCTGTGTGGCCGCCTCCAGCAACGCGGCACCAAAGCTGGTGTGGCCTGCACAGATCGCTGTAGAGGGCGCATGGCAGCCGATAGCGATCGTCCAGTAACCGACCGGGGCGTTGTGCACGGAATTATGGAAGCGTGTCGGTGAAAGTTCGGTCGGTGCCCGCGCAAGGGTGGAGCACATGTAATCGGTGATGACGTGGTCGCCGTGTGCCGATGCAAAAACGCAGGCCAGTTGCGTCTGGTCGGCACCACTCATGTCGATGGCCTGTCCGGCGACTTCGATCGCCAGCAGTACGCTTTCGGGTGCGCGTCGCCGTTCGTTGGCTGGCAAACGCTCAGCCGGTGGCCGGGTTCGTTCGGCGGGTGAAACGGTTTGCCCCGCGAGTTGTTCTCGCAAGGCGTGGAAGTGCGGCCAGTGAGCGGCCCAAAGCCCTACGCCATCGACATGCACGCGGAGCGCACTCACGGCGCGCGCTCCGCACGGGCAAATGCCAGGCAGATGTTATTGCCGCCAAAGCCGAACGAGTTGCTCAGCGCGACATCGATGCGCTGCCTTTCATTGCGTAGCGCCCACTGTGGGCCGCAATGCACGTCGGGCTCGTCGCAGCCGGCATTGCCTGGCACGGCACCGTCGGCCATCGCCAGCAAGGCGATGGCCGCTTCGACAATTCCGGCCGCACCCAGGGTGTGTCCGGTCAGCGCCTTGGTCGAGCTGGCGCGTGTCGTCGATGGGAAGCTGCGTGTAACCAGCTGTGCCTCGACTTCATCGTTCTTCATCGAGGCGGTGCCATGCAGATTGATGTAGTCGACCTGGGTGGGCTCCAGTCCTGCACGCGCGAGGGCGTCACGCATCGCCAGTTCGGCACCCAGTCCTTGCGGATGCGGTGACGACATGTGGTGGGCGTCGCTGGACTCGCCATAGCCGAGCAGCCGTGGCGCATCGGAGGCCGCTTCGCTGCGCTCCAGTAATGCAAAACCTGCCGCTTCGCCGATGGAGATGCCGCGCCGAGCGCGGTCGAAAGGCTTGCATGGTTCGGGCGAAATCAGTTCCAGCGCGTTGAAGCCGAACAGCGTGCTGTCGCACAACGTGTCCACCCCACCGACGACCGCCGCGTCGACCAGGCCAAGGCGGATCATGCGTTCGGCATGAGCGAACGCCTTGGCGCTGGACGAGCAGGCTGTCGATACCGTCAGGGTAGGGCCGTTGAGCTCCAGGACCGCGGCGACAAAGCCGGTTAACGAATGCGGGACATGTATCTCGCGCCGACGCAGATCGGCCGGAATGCGCCCCTGGGCATCGAGTCGGCGGTAGGCCTCCTCGGTAGCGCCGATGCTGGCGGTCGAGGTGCCCAGGATCAGCGCGATCCGGTCCGAGCCATAGCGTTCCCGGGCGGCGTGTACGGCGCCGGTGAAGTCGTCCTGGTTCAGGCCGAGCCAGGCAAGTCGGTTGTTCCGACAGTCCCAGGCGGCCAATGGCTCGGGCAGGGCGGTGGCCTCGATGCCCTCCACCCGACCGATCCAGCAGGCCAGCGGCTCGCTGCTGAAGTCATTGGGTTTCAGGCCGCTACGTCCTGCCCCAAGCGCAACACGATGCGCCTCCAGGCCTTGTCCCAATGCCGAGGTGACAGTGAAGGCGGTGACGGCGAGGGAAGGGATCGGGTTGGGCATGACGCAAGCCTGCGTGCTTTGACTGCTTGTGTGTCGGTTATGTGACATGGCTGAGCCTGCATGTATCCTCGCTCAGAAACCGTGAACGGCAGGCAGCATGCGGCTTCATCTCGCGACGCCGCGCCGCATCGGCGGGCAGGGGGCGGCTTGTTAAGCTTCCCTTCCGATCCCCACGACTTAAGGCCAGACATGAGTCAGCAAGCCGACCTTGCCGAATCCTTTTTGCGCGAGCTGCAGGACCGCATCTGTGCGGCAGTCGAGCAGCTCGATGGCGGCCAACGTTTTGTCGAAGATGCCTGGAAGCGCGAGGCCGGCGGTGGCGGACGTACCCGCGTGCTGCGCGAGGGCACCCTGTTCGAGCAGGCCGGCGTCAATTTTTCGCGGGTTCATGGCGACAAGCTCCCGCCCAGCGCGACCGCGCACCGGCCCGAGTTGGCCGGCGGCAGTTTTATCGCCACCGGGGTATCGCTGGTGCTGCACCCGCGCAATCCCTATGTGCCGACAACGCATGCCAATGTGCGCTACTTCGAGGCGAGCAAGCCGGGCGTCGAGCCGGTATGGTGGTTCGGTGGCGGCTTCGACCTGACGCCGTTCTATCCCTTCGATGAAGACGTGATGCATTGGCATACCGTGGCGCGGGATGTGTGCGCGCGTTATGGCGACGATGTCTACCCGCGCTACAAGAGCTGGTGCGACGAATACTTCTACCTGAAGCACCGCAACGAGACGCGCGGCGTGGGTGGTCTGTTTTTCGACGATCTCAATGAAGGCGGTTTCGAGCGCTGTTTTGCTTTCATCCGTGATGTCGGCCAGGGCTTTCTTGATGCGTACAGCCCGATTGCCGAACGCCGTCGAGATACGGTCTATGGCGAACGCGAACGCGAATTTCAGCTATATCGCCGTGGCCGTTATGTCGAGTTCAACCTGGTCTACGACCGCGGAACCTTGTTCGGGCTGCAATCGGGCGGTCGCACCGAATCGATTCTGATGAGCCTGCCGCCACGTGTCCGCTACGAGTATGCATACCAGCCGGAGCCCGGTTCGGCCGAAGCGCGGCTTGCCGAGTATCTCAAGCCGCGCGAATGGGTCTGATCCGGTAAAGCCGGCATGCCTGGCATGCCGGCCTCGCTGTTTACGGATTGGCGCCGCTGAACTTCTGCGGCGTCGCGCCCTTGACCGCGCCGATCTGCGCCGAGTCGCTCACATAGAGCTCGACTTCGCGGCGAAATTCCAGCGTGCCTTGCACCACGGCATGCGGGCCGATCACGATATGCGGCCGGCGGTTGCTGTTGGAGTGCCAGCCGCTGGGCTTGTCCACCAGGATGCCGCCTTCCACGCGCGAATCGGCGCCCACGGTGATGTCGCCATTGACGGTTTCGATACCGCCGGCGACGTGCGACTTGTCGAGCGAGATCGTGCCATTGACGTTGGTGGCACCACCGAGCACCTCGGCGCCCTTGCCCAGTTCGATCGCGCCATTGGTGGCTTCGACCACGCCGGAGACCTTGACCCCGGCGCCAAGGGTGATGCCGCCATTGACCGTGCTGACCTTGTTGGCCGTGGCCCGGTCGTCCAGCTCGATGGAGCCATTGACCGTACTGGCCTTTTCGACTGTCGCGCCGGAGGCGATATTCACCGCACCGTTGACGGTGCTGACGTTGCCGGCATGTTGGCCCGAGGAAACGTTGACCGAGCCATTGACCTTGTCGATGTCGTCGCCGGCATAGGCGGTGGCGACCAGGGACAGAGAGAGGGCGAGGGCAAGCAGGGTGCGGCGCATGATGAACTCCGGTTTCGGCGTCTTGAGGTAGTCATAGGATGCCGCTTGCGGGCTCGGGGTTTAGCATGACCTATGACATGGATGGCTGGGGAACAGGGAACAGGGAACAGGGGTGTGCGTTGGGGGCGTTCCGCTTTACCCTTCACTCTTTAAGGACGGCATGAGCCGTCGACCTTACGGACCCATCCCATGCACAAACTCGTACTCATCCGGCACGGCCAATCCCAGTGGAATCTAGACAATCGCTTCAGCGGTTGGGCCGATGTCGATCTCACTGCCCAGGGTATTGCCGAGGCGCAAGAGGCCGGCAAGCTGCTCAAGGAGGCGGGTTTCAGCTTCGATATCGCCCACACCTCAGTGCTCAAGCGCGCGGTACGCACGCTGTGGCATGTGCAGGACGCGATGGATCAGATGTGGATCCCGGTCGTGACGGACTGGCGCCTCAACGAGCGTCACTACGGTGGCCTGACCGGTTTGAACAAGGCCGAGACAGCAGCGAAGTACGGAGAGGACCAAGTCAAGATCTGGCGTCGCAGCTACGATATCCCGCCGCCTCCGCTTGAGCGCGCAAAGAACGAATCGGTGCATGACCCGCGTTATGCTGCGCTCGATCCGAAAGACATCCCAGATACCGAATGCCTGAAGGACACGGTCGCCCGCGTGCTGCCGTATTGGCATGAGCTGCTGGCGCCGACGATCCGCGCGGGCAAGCAGGTCGTGGTGGCCGCGCACGGCAATTCGCTGCGTGCGCTGGTGAAATACCTGGACAACATCTCCGACGACGACATCGTCGAGCTGAACATCCCTAACGGGGTGCCGCTGGTGTATGAATTCGACGCCGAGCTGAAGCCGATCAAGCACTATTACCTGGGCGACGCCGCAGCGATCGAGGCCAAGATGGCCGCCGTGGCCAACCAGGGCAAGGCAAAGGCGTAGGAGCGAGTGGAGCGGAGTGAGTGGGCTGACAGCCGTCATGTACGGGCCAGGTCTTACGTCAGTGGCGCAAGGCTGGATTCGGTCCTAGGCTGTGCACCGGGTGTGAGATCGAGCGTTCACCAGCTCAACTCTCACTCCTCAGTCCTCTTCACTCACTTCTAACTCCGTAAGCAGGATCCAAGATGGCCCCGCAACTGGTAATGCCACTGATCATGGCTCCGCTGATGGTGTTCGCGGTGTGGCGCCGAGTACGCCGGACCTTTGGACCGCAGCCGATCCAGCGCAAGCGGATGGCGGCGCGCATCGGCTTTCTTGCCCTGGCTGGCGTATTGATCGCCGCGCTCGGCGCACTCAATCTGCGTTTGCTGGAAGGGCTGCTCGGCGGCGTGGCGATAGGTGCGGCATTGGGCTTGCTAGGCCTCAATCTGACACGTTTCGAGCGCAACGCGGCGGGTGCGGATGTGTATATCCCCAATCCCTGGATTGGCGGGTTGCTGACCGTGCTGTTGCTGGGGCGTCTGATCTGGCGCTTTACGGTACTGGGCACGCAGGCCGGTGCCGCGGCGGCGCCTCATGCGCCGCAGTTCGGCGACAGTCCGCTGACCCTGCTCGTGTTCGGCCTGATGATCGGCTACTACATTGCGTATTACACCGGCCTGCTGATCCATCACCGGCGCTTCGAACAGGAGCAGGTAGCGCGAGGCATTAAACCCCAGGACGGCGCCGGATCCTAAAGGGCGTCGTTGTCCAGCTCGCCGGTACGGATACGGATCACCTGCTCCAGGGCGCTGACGAAGATCTTGCCGTCGCCGATCTTGCCGGTGCGCGCGGCGTTCTGGATGGCCTCCACTACACGCTCGACCTGATCGTCGCTGACCGCCACTTCGAGCTTGATCTTGGGCAGGAAGTCCACCACGTACTCCGCACCGCGGTAGAGCTCGGTATGGCCCTTCTGTCGGCCAAACCCTTTCACCTCCGTCACGGTGATGCCCTGCACGCCGACTTCGGCAAGCGCTTCGCGCACATCGTCCAGCTTGAAAGGTTTGATGACCGCCACGACCAGCTTCATGAGTATTCCCCGGATATCGACAACAACAGGGCATTTTGCCCTTCGGAAGGGCGATTGTCGCCTTGGACAGCACTGTGTAGGAGAATTCCTACATTTTCTAGCGGAGCGGGCTGATGGCGCGGCATTTTAAGGATCACCTACACTTTTCGTCGACAAGCTCGAGGTGCCTACCATGATGGATAGGCGGGATATCGACCTACTTGCCCTGCGACTTGTTTCGTTGGTTCCGCCAGGACTGGCAGAGGCGCATAAGGATTTGCGCGCCAATTTCAGCGATGTCCTGGCACAAGGATTGCGCCGCCTCGATCTAGTCACACGCGAGGAGTTTGAGGTTCAAAGCCAGGTATTGGCACGTACACGTGCCAAGGTGGAAGAGCTCGAACGCCGCGTTGCAGCATTGGAGGCTAGCGCCCAGGGGTGATCCGTTGATCGGGTCCTTTGAGCGGTAGCCCACTTTCCGGGAGCCGCCCCCGATCGTCACCCTCACCCCGAGAATGGTCGGGGGCGGCTGTTTTATCTAGGTTGCGAAGGAGCTACAGGGATGTCGCGCGATCGCAGCCAAAACGGTGCAGCGAAGTCGTCCCCTGAGCTACGACGCCTTTCGGGGATCGCCCGCACGTCATGAGCCTTGCCGTCACATTGAGCCGCGCCCAGGAAGGGGTTGCAGCGCCGCAGGTGATGGTCGAAGTGCATCTTTCCGCCGGCCTGCCGGGAACGCATATCGTGGGTTTGCCCGAGGCTGCCGTACGCGAGGCGCGTGATCGCGTGCGTGTGGCGATCCAGAGCGCGGCCTTTGAGTATCCCAATCGACGGGTCACGGTAAACCTGGCTCCGGCCGAGTTACCCAAGGACGGTGGCCGTTTTGACCTGGCCATTGCGCTGGGCATTCTGGCCGCTGGCGGACAGGTGCCGCGCGAGAAGCTGGACGACTGCGAATTTCTTGGTGAGCTGGCCCTGTCCGGCGACTTGCGCGCGGTATCGGGTGTGCTGCCGGCGCTGCTGCGGGCACGGGCGCGTGGCCGTCGCGTGGTGGTTCCGCGCGCCAATGCTTCCGAGGCTGCTCTCATCCCTGAAGTCGACGTACGCGTTGCCGATACGCTCGCCGAGGTATGCGGCTGGCTGCATGGCGCACAGGACTTGTCGACGCCCAGCACTGCGATGGAATGGGGCAGCGACGATCTGGGGCCAGACTTGTCCGATGTACGTGGGCAATTGCAGGCTCGCCGGGCATTGGAAATTACCGCCACGGGTGGGCATCACCTGTTGCTGGTCGGGCCTCCCGGTACCGGCAAGACCATGCTCGCCGAGCGCTTACCCAGCATTCTGCCGCCGCTGACCGAGTCGGAGGCGCTGGAAACCTGTGCGGTACTTTCGGTAGCCGGGCAGCAGGTCGATCCGAAATTCTGGCGCCGGCGGCCGTTTCGTTCGCCGCACCATACGGCATCGGCCGTGGCACTGGTGGGTGGCGGCTCGGAGCCGCGTCCCGGAGAGATTTCGCTGGCTCACAACGGGGTGCTGTTCCTCGACGAGCTGCCTGAATTTACCCGGCACGTCCTCGATGTCTTGCGTGAGCCGCTGGAGTCGGGACAGATCATGATTTCCCGGGCATCACGCCAGTCGGCGTTCCCGGCGCAGTTTCAGCTGATCGCCGCGATGAATCCCTGTCCCTGCGGCTATGCCGGCGATCCACGCCAGCGCTGCCGCTGTACGCCGGATCAGATCCAGCGCTATCGCAACCGTGTTTCCGGTCCGCTGCTCGACCGCATCGACCTGTCCGTGGAGGTGCCGCGCGTGCCCGTGTCGGAGATCGGTGCGCCGCGTGCGGCGCAGGACGAAGACTCGGCGACCGTTCGTGCACGTGTTCTCAAGGCCCGGCATCAGGCGCTGATGCGGGCAGGGCGCCCGAATGCCGAAATAAGCACCCGCGAACTCGAGCGCGACTGCGCCCTGGGGCCCGCCGAAAGGCGCTGGTTCGATGCGGCGCTGGAGCGCCTGGGCCTGTCGGCCCGCGCCTACCATCGCACCCTGCGGGTCGCTCGCACGATCGCCGACCTGGACGGTGGTGCGGCGGCGCTCGATCGCAGTCATCTGGCCGAGGCGCTCCAGTACCGGCGGTTTTAAGCTGGTAGCTGGATCATGCGGCAGGCTGGCTTTGCTGGGTGGCAGTGACGTCACGAAGCTCCGAGTAATCTCGGCTTTCCCTATCGTCATCCCGGCGCAGGCCGGGACCCAGTGGCTTCGATTTCCGGTTTTCGCGATCGAGTGGAGCCTTCTTTGGCTTTGGCGATAACCCATCACCCAGTCACTGGGTCCCGGCCTGCGCCGGGATGACGACCAGGGAAGGGCGAGGCGTCCTGAATTTTGAGGGGTAGCCTGAAGCCCGAGCAGGTCCTGATCACTCCTTAATCAATTTATGTACCGGAGAGTATTGACTTCGCCGGTTAGAGGTCTATTATCTGCACCGGCTAGTTCTCTAATGGACTATCGCCCCCGCCACCCCGGTATCGGAACCCCCTCCCCCGCCCGATACCGGGGATTGGCCTTCCCCTTAAGACCCAATCCTTAAAAGACAACAAGTGCGGCTGACAAGATAGTTGGCACGATGCTGTCGTTCTGTGCTCCGATAACCCTTCGTTTCGATGTGGTGAAGGACCGCGAATGACACTCGAACTCGGCTTGATGCTGGCGGGCATGCTTGGCATTGGCTTTCTCGCGCAATGGTTGGCGTGGCGCGTCAAACTCCCGGCGATTCTGTTTCTATTGCTGGCGGGTATCGTTCTGGGCCCGCTGACGGGCATGTTGGAGCCGGACAAGCTGCTGGGCGATCTGCTGTTTCCGATCGTCTCGTTATCGGTGGCGCTGATTCTGTTCGAAGGCAGTCTGAGCTTGCGCTTCCATGAATTGCCGGACATCGGCCACGTGGTGCGTGGCTTGGTCAGTTACGGCGCCATCGTCGCCCTGTTGATGCTTGCGGCCGCAGCCCACTACGTCGCCGGTTTGAGCTGGGAGATTTCGCTGCTGTTCGGTGCGCTGACCTGCGTCACTGGGCCGACCGTGATTGCGCCGATGCTGCGCACAGTGCGTCCGAACTCGCGTATCGCCAACGTGCTGCGCTGGGAAGGGATCGTGATCGATCCGCTCGGTGCGTTGTTTGCGGTGTTGGCCTACGAGGCGATCGTTTCGCATCGCCAGGGCCATACGATCGGGGTCTTCCTCTTCACGGTGATCTGCGGTGCCGCCTTGGGTGCGCTCGCTGCATGGGGACTGGGTACGCTGCTGCGTCGTCAGCTGATTCCCGAATATCTGCAGAATTACGGCGCTCTGGCTGCCGTGCTGCTCGCTTTCAGCATCTCCAATGCGATCGCACATGAATCGGGACTGCTCGCGGTGACGATCATGGGTATCGCGCTGGGCAATATGCGCCATGTGCATATCGATGACATTCTCGATTTCAAGGAACACCTCACCACGCTGTTGGTGTCGACCTTGTTCATCCTGTTGGCCGCGCGCTTGCAATGGCCGTCATTGAGCATGTTGTGGGCCGGCTTCGTTGTATTCCTGATCGCGCAGCTGATCGTGCGCCCGGTGACCGTCTTTGTTGCCAGTCTGGGCAGTTCGTTGACCTGGCGCGAGCGGGCGTTGATTGCCTGGGTGGCGCCTCGCGGCATCGTGGCGGCCTCGGTATCGGCGCTGTTTGCATTGCGTCTGAGCAAGTTGGACAACATGTCCGGTGCCGATGCGCTGGTGCCGCTGGTGTTTATCCTGATCATCGGCACGGTAGTGTTGCAGAGTGCGACATCACGCACGCTCGGCATGTGGCTCAAGGTGGTCGAGCCCGAGCCGCGTGGCGTGCTCGTATTCGGTTCCGACCGGGTGGCGCGGGTGCTTGCCAAGGCACTGGCCGATGCGGGTTTTCGCGTGGTGATTGCCGACGATCAATGGAACAACGTGCGCATCGCGCGGATGGAAGGGCTGAGCACTTTCTATGGCAATCCGGCGTCGCACTACGCCGAGCGCAATCTGGATCTTTCCGGTATCGGTCACCTGCTGGCGATGTCCACGCATAGCGAGCGCAATTCGCTGGTGAGCGTGCACTATCGACAGGAGTTCGGGCATAGCAAGGTGTTCTTGCTGCGGAACCTGAGTGACGAAGAATCGGCCGGGCGAGCGGCGACTGCCGAAGCGACGGTGGCAACGGCGTTGATCTCCGATGCGATGACGCACGGGAAGCTCGACGAACTCTTGCAACAAGGATGGCGTACCAAGTCGACCAAGATCACGGCGACGTTTGGTTGGTCGCATTTTGTGGCGCAGTACGGTGGGCAGACGATGCCGCTGTTTGGCGTCGACGAAAAGGGCGATTTGCGTATTGCGTCGGCGTCGCGGCCGGTTGAGCCGAAGGCAGGGTGGACGGTGATTACGCTGGTGCCGCCGGTGGAAGCTGTCGCTGCTGCTGATGACGCGGTGTAGTTCGGATGCATAGGTGAGGTTTTCGCGAGCACCCGGCCCCCTCACCCCAGCCCTCTCCCCCGGCGGAGCCAGGGGAGAGGGAGCCATGATGCTTCACGCTGCCGATGCGCGGCGCTGTGCCTGGAACTGCGCCTCTTCGGTAGAGCCCTTCAATGCTGTGGTCGACGACTGGCCTTGCTGGATCGCTTGCGTCACCGCGTCGAAATACCCGGTCCCCACTTCGCGTTGATGCTTGACTGCGGTGAACCCACGATCGGCGGCGGCGAACTCCTTTTCCTGCAGTTCGACGAAAGCGCTCATCTGACGGCGCGCATAGCCGTGCGCCAGATCGAACATGCCGTAGTTCAGACTATGGAAGCCGGCCAGGGTGATGAATTGGAACTTGTAGCCCATCGCGCCGAGTTCCTTCTGGAACTTGGCGATGGTGGCGTCGTCCAGATTCTTCTTCCAGTTGAAACTCGGCGAGCAGTTGTAGGCCAGCATCTTGCCGGGATACCTGGCATGAATCGCTTCGGCAAACTTCCTGGCTTCTTCGAGGTTCGGCTTGCTGGTCTCGCACCAGATCAGATCGGCATAAGGCGCGTACGCGAGACCGCGGCTGATTGCCTGATCGAGGCCGGGCTTGACGCGGAAGAAGCCCTCGACCGTGCGCTCGCCGGTCAGGAACGCCTTGTCGTTGTCGTCCACATCGGAGGTCAACAGATCCGCCGCGTCGGCATCGGTACGCGCGACCAGCAGGGTCGGCACGCCGCAGACATCGGCGGCCAGGCGTGCCGCGTTCAACTTGTCGACCGCTTCGCGCGTCGGTACCAGCACCTTGCCGCCCATGTGGCCGCACTTCTTCACCGAGGCGAGCTGATCTTCGAAGTGCACGCCGGCGGCGCCGGCTTCGATCATGGCCTTCATCAACTCGAATGCGTTGAGCACGCCGCCGAAGCCGGCTTCGGCATCGGCCACGATCGGCACCAGCCAATCGGTATCGTCCAGGCCTTCGGCGTGATGCAGCTGGTCGGCGCGCAACAGCGTGTTGTTGATGCGCTTGACCACCAGCGGCACGGAGTTGGCCGGGTAGAGCGACTGGTCGGGATACATTTCACCCGCGACGTTTGCATCGGCAGCCACCTGCCAGCCGCTGAGATAGATCGCCTGCAAGCCGGCTTTCACCTGCTGCATGGCCTGGTTGCCGGTCAGCGCACCCAGCGCATTGACGAAATCTTCCGTATGCAGTGATTTCCAAAGGCGCTCGGCGCCACGGCGAGCGAGCGAATGCTCGACGCCGACGGTACCGCGCAGGCGCACCACATCCTCGGCACTGTATTGACGCTGGACACCGGCCCAACGCGGGTTGTTCTTCCATTCGAGCGAGAGTTGATCGGCGGTCGGCAGTTGCGTCTTCATGATGGACTCCGCGGGTGATAGGTCGGTCGTATGCGCTTACAGCTGCGCATACGCGGGCAGGGTGAGAAAGTCGCCGAGTTGCTCGGCATGAGTCAGTTCCGTGAGCAGGCGTGCCGCATCGTCGGCGCGTCGTGCGCCGGGCAGGTCGCTATCGCGCAATTTGTGCGTGTGGGCAGCGAGTGCCTGGTCGAACAGCACAAAATTGATCGGTGCGTGATCGGTGAATTCGACGCCACCGTGGTGCAGCCATTGCCACAGCTGCGAGCGGGCGATTTCCGCAGTGGCTGCGTCTTCCATCAAATGATGGATCGGCACGCAACCGAGGCCTTCCAGCCATGCCGCGGTATAGCGCAAGGCTACGTCCACGTTGTTGTCGAAACCGGCGCGGCTGATCGAGCCGGCGCAGGGGGCGATAAGCTGGTCGCGCGTGACGCTCACATCGGTCCGCTCGACATTGAGCTGATTAGGCGAGGGCATGTACTTGTCGAAAATCTCCTGCGCCACGGCGACGAGAGCGGGATGTGCGACCCAGGTGCCGTCGTGGCCGGCCTGTACTTCGCGCAGCTTGTCTGCGCGCACCTTTTCCATGGCAGCGTTATTGGCCGCTTCGTCGCCCTTGATCGGAATCTGCGCCGCCATGCCACCCATCGCGAAGGCGCCGCGGCGGTGGCAAGTCTGGATCAGCAGTTCCGAATACGCTTTCAAGAAGGGCACCGTCATCTGCACTTGTCCGCGCTCAGGCAGCAGGCGATCGCGGTGGGCACGGAATGTCTTCAGGTAGGAAAAGATGTAATCCCAGCGCCCGCAATTGAGGCCGACCGCGCGGCCACGCAGCGCATGCAGGATTTCATGCATCTGGAATACGGCAGGCAGGGTTTCGATCAGCACCGTTGCCTTGATGCTGTCCGCCGGCAGGTCGAGCTCCTGCTCGGCCAGGCTCATCACGTCGTTCCAGAGCGCCGCTTCTTCCATCGCTTCGAGCTTGGGCAGATAGAAATACGGGCCGCGCTCGCGCTTGTGGAGCTCCTGGGCGTTGTGGAAGGCGAACAGGCCAAAGTCCACCAGTGCGCCCGACATCGGCACGCCATCGACGATCAGATGACGCTCGGGCAGATGCCAGCCACGCGGGCGCACGATCAGGACGGCGGGATTGTCGTTGAGGCGGTAAAGCTTGCCGTCGGGTGAGGTGAACTCGATCGAGCTGCGAACGGCGTCGCGCAGGTTGATCTGGCCATCGAGCTGGTTGGCGAGGGTCGGTGCCGACGAGTCTTCGAAGTCGGCCATGAACACCTTGGCGCCAGAGTTGAGCGCATTGATGATCATCTTGCGCTCGACCGGACCGGTGATTTCGACCCGGCGGTCGCGCAACGCGGCCGGAATCGCGGCGACGCGCCAGCTCGATTCACGGATCGTGCGGGTGTCGTCGCGAAAATCCGGCAGCTGGCCCGCGTCGTAGCGCGCCTGACGCTCGCGACGCTGCGCCAGCAGGTACTGGCGGCGCGCATCGAAGCGGCGGTGCAGCAGGCTCAGAAAGGCCAGGGCGGCCGGGGTCAGTATCGCCTCGTGTTCGGGCCGGATATGACCCACCACCTGGGCCGCCTCGATCACTACGCGCTCCTTCGGTACTGCCATGAGCTGTCTCCACGCTTGGGTTGCTGTTGCGGCCCAAGCTAGGTCAGTCGCTCATGCTTTGACAAAGCAAATGTTTCAATTTTTGCTATTATGATTCTTAATGTATCTTGCAAGTGGCTGAATTTAATCCATGAAATCAGTCCGAAAAAAGCTGAACAAGGCTACAAAACGGTTACCGCGGTCGGAAAAGGCCGCGTCGCGCGAGAGCGAGGACTCGGGTCGGTACTACTACAAGGGCAACCGGCAGAAGCAGCTGCGGGCCTTTGTCTACACCGTAAAGCTCGGCACCCTGACCCGCGCGGCGGAGGCGCTCTATCTGTCTCAACCCACGGTGAGCCTCCAACTTCAGGCGCTGGAACGCGAATTGGGCACGCGTCTACTCGAACGCAGCCGTCGTCGTATCAACCTGACTGATGCCGGTGAGGCGCTCTACGAGCTGGCGCGCCCGCTGGTCGAGGGCTGGGAGAATCTCGATCGGGAATTCCAGGCCAAGGTCAAAGGCCTGGGCGCCGGGCGCCTTACGATTGCCGCCGGCAGCTCGACCATCCAATACCTGTTGCCGGAATGGGTACGTCGTTATCGGGAGCAGTTCCCCGGCGTGCAGCTGCAGCTGGCCAACGTCACGGGCAAGGACGGCATGGCTTTACTGCGCGCTGACGAAGCGGATTTTGCCGTGGGCTCGATGCTCGATGTACCGCACGATATCGCTTGGGCGCCGGTCTACCACTACGACCCCATGCTGATTACGCCGCTGGATCATCCGCTCGCGCAAAAGTCGCGGGTGACCGTGGAGGATCTCTCGCCGTTCGGCCTGATCCTGCCGCCGCAGCGGCTTTCCACCTATCGGCTGGTCGATCTGGTGTTCCAGCAACGGCAGGTGCCGTACCACGTCGCCATCGAAGTCGGCGGTTGGGAAGTGATCAAGGAATACGTCGCGATGGGCCTGGGCATTTCCATCGTGACCGGCATCTGCATCACCGATGCCGATCGCAGCCGCCTAGCCGTGCGCAACATGCGCGAATACTTTCCGCAGCGCAGCTATGGCGTCGTGATGCGCAAAGGCAAATACCTGAGCGGCGAAGCGCGTGCGTTTATCGATCTCATCCGGCCCGGTCTGCTGACGCATCGCGACTACGATGAATCGGGGCATTCAGAACGATAGGCGGAGGGCCGTTTATTTCACCAAAGCTGCCGTGCGGTACTTGCCCTTGTAGGGCGCGAACTGCGCCTGGATCGCGGCCATATCGGCGTCGGCGTCGCCGGTGGTGTAGAACGGCGTGCCGAGCGTGAAGCTCTTGCTCGGATAGTCGATGAACAACGGCAGGATGGGCACCTGGGCATCCTGAGCGATGCGCATGAATCCGCTCTTCCAGCGCTTCACCGGCTTGCGCGTACCCTCGGGCGTAATGCCCAGCCACATCTTTTCATGCGCGGCGAAGCGCTCGACCATCTGTCCGACCACGTCGGTGGCGGCGCCACGGTTGATCGGGATCATGCCGATCGGGCGGAGAATCACGCCAAGCGGGCCTTCGACGACTTCGCGCTTGATCATGATGCCGATGTTCACGCCGGCGGCGATCTTCATCACCAGGCCCCAGAAGCCATCCCAGTACGACGAATGCGGCGCGCCGATGACGATCAGCTTGGGCAGGTCCGGCAGTTCGCCGTGCAGTCGCCAGCCGGAAAGGCGCAAGATGCCGCGCGCTACCGCCGGCCAGAAACGGCTGTTGACCGGCGGTGCGTTCGGCGGCAGCTTGGGCAGGTTCAACGAACTCATTCGCGACTCCAATCGCGCGAACGCGTTTGTTTGATCTTGCCGCGCTGCTGTTTGCCGACAAGGCGACGTTCCTTGGCGGCGCGGCTAGGCTTGGTGGCAATGCGCTTTTTTGGCGGCACCAGCACGCCGCGAATGATTTCGACCAGGCGTTCGCGCGCATCGTCGCGGTTGCGGGCCTGGTCGCGGAATCGGCGCGCCTGGATCACCAGCACACCCTCGGAGGTCAGGCGACGATCGTTGCGTGCGAGCAGACGCTCTCGGACCTCGTCGGGCAACGAAGGGGACGATTGCACATCGAAGCGCAGTTCCACCGCGCTCTCCGTGCGATTGACGTGTTGGCCGCCGGGGCCGTCGGCGCGCAAAAAGCGCTCGACCAGCTCCGCTTCGGGCAGCACGATGGAACGGCTGACGGTAAGCATGACGCGCAGTTTAGCCTAAGGCTGGCAAAACCCATCCGAAGCGCGCGAGCAGCCCCTCGAAGGCGGCATCCAGCGGTGCGTCGATCCGCATCGCCTCGCCGCTGACGGGGTGGCGAAAGCTCAACCGCCAAGCGTGCAGCAGCATCCGGTGGCAGCTGAAATATTGCTTGTAAAGGCGATTATGGTCGCTGCGCCCGTGCTGGCAGTCGCCGATCACCGGGTGGTGGATATGCGCCAGATGCTTGCGGATCTGCCGGAAGCGGCCGGTCTCGGGCTCGGCCAGCAACAGGGCGTAGCGCTGCTGCGGATAGCGGCCAAGCGCGATGGCCTGCTCGGTGGTCGCCAGCCGCTGGTAGCGCGTGCGCGCATCGCGGCGCGGGCCGGTGTCGCGCGAGCCGGGCAGGGGATAGTCGACGATACCTTGCTCGGGCTCGGGCCAGCCGCGGACCACGGTCAGGTACTGCTTGTGCACATCGCGGCCCATGAACTGCTCGCCTAGGGCGGCTGCGACCTCGCTGCTGCGCGCAATCAGCAGCACGCCGCTGGTGGCGCGATCGAGGCGATGGGCCAGGTAGACCGTGCCACCGACTTGCTCGCGCAGTTCGTCGATCAGAAAGACATCGGCATTGCCGACCATTTTCGAACGATGCACGGCCATGCCCGCGGGCTTGTTGACCGCGATGATGGCGTCGTCCTGGTGGAGAATCTGGAGCAAGGGCGTCTTAGTTGTGAGTGAAGAGGAGTGAGGAGTGAGTGGTAAGGCGCAAGGTTCAGAATTCATCTCCTATGCGTCATTCCGGCGCAGGCCGGAATCCATTCCTCAATGTGGCCGCTTGCCAAAAGTTATCTGACAAGCGAGGGCAGAGGAATGGGTCCCGGCCTGCGCCGGGACGACGGGACGAGAGGTTATCGCTGTTTGCGGGGCCAGCTTGCGATGAATGCGGCGATGCCAGCGATGCCGGTGATGATGGCGGGCCAGATGCCATAGACGCCAACCCCAAGCGCAAGCAGCGAGGCAACGATCAGCAGGCTGCCGCCGAGCATGGCGCTTGCCACGGTGCGTCGCTGCATCCGTGCAGCGAACTCCTGCTGCGTCAGCATCAGCGGATCGACGCGCTGCTGTTGATCACCGCGCGCCACCTGACGCAGCGCATCGCGAATCAGCTCCGGGAATTGCGGTGCGGCATGGAACCACTCGGGCAGGCGCTTGCGCACATCGCGTAAGGTGCGCAACGGGCTGTAGCGCTGGCGCAGGATGCGCTTGAGCACTGGATGCGCTACGGACCAGATATCGATATCCGGGTCGAGCGTGCGGCCGACGCCTTCGATATTGAGCAGGGTCTTTTGCAGCAGGATCAGCTGCGGCTGCAAGGTGAGCTCGAAGCGGCGCGCGGTCTGGAACAATTTGACGACCAGTTCGGCCAGCGAGATCTGCGACAGCGGGCGGGTGAAATAGGGCTCGCATACCGTGCGCACAGCTGCTTCCAGTTCGTCCAGGCGCACGCTGGTGGGCATCCAGCCAGCATCGACGTGCAACTGCGCGATACGCGCGTAATCGCGCTCGAACAGTGCAATGAAGTTCTGTGCCAGCCAATACTGATCGGCTTCGGGCAACGAACCCATGATGCCGAAATCCAGCGCGATAAAGCGCGGCTCGTCGACGCGCTGCACGTCGACCCAGATATTGCCGGGATGCGCATCGGCGTGGAAAAAATTATCCCGGAAGACCTGCTCGTAAAACACGCGCACGCCCTTGGCCGCGAGTGCCTTACGGTCGATGCCGGCCGCTTCGATGGCGGCAACGTCGTCCGCGCTGACGCCGTACACGCGCTCCAGCGTCAATACGCCGGAGGTCGTCAGATCCCAGTGCACCTCGGGGACGTAAAGGTCCACGCCGCTCTGAAAATTGCGTCGCAGCAGGCTCGCGCTGGCGCCTTCGCGCTGCAGGTCCAGCTCGTTTGCCAGCATTTTTTCGACTTCGGCGACCACGTCGAGCGGGCGAATCTTGTCCGCATTGGGGTGCCAGCGCTGCGCCAGCTCGCCCAGCGAATGCAGCAACGAGATGTCACGGGCGATTTTCTTCTCGATGCCGGGACGCAGCACCTTGACCACCACCGCGCGACCGTCATGCAAGGTCGCCGCGTGCACCTGCGCGATCGACGCGGATGCCAGTGCGGTTTCGTCGAAGCTGCTGTACAACGTCGTGACCGAAGCTTTCAGCTCGCGCTCGACGATGGCGCGCGCTTCGCCGCCCGGGAAGGGCGGTACCTGGTCCTGCAGCAGCGCCAGTTCGTCGGCGATGTCGGCCGGAACGAGATCGCGCCGTGTCGACAATACCTGGCCGGCCTTGACGAAGATCGGGCCCAGCTCGGTCATGGCCAGGCGCAAACGTTCGCCGCGCGGGAGCTTGGACACGTCGACACGTGGACGTCCGACGAAGGGTCGTAGCAGTTTCAGCGGGCGGAACAGGTGTGCCGCGTCGACCAGTTCGTCCAGTCGATAGGCCAAGAGCACGGAGGCGACGCGCAGCAGCCCCGGTACGACTTTCAGAGGCGTCACGCGCGCGTTCCTTTCAATTTTTGTTCCAGGCGTGCAAGCCGCGATTCCAGGCGTTCGCTGCGTTCGCGCAATAGATCGACGCCGTCGAGAAAACCTTCCGCCTCACCCGGCGCTACGGCCAGGCGCGTTTCGTCACGCAGCCAGTCGGCGCCATCTTCGGTGAGGTGTTTGGCGCTGATGCGCGCGTGGCTCAACCCCTTGCGGACGGCCTTGGCCAGCGGCACGCCGAGCACGTCGCCGAAAGTACGCGCGAAGGCTTCTTCGAAATCGGGTGCGAACTGGCTGGCGAGTTTCTCCAGTCGACGCGCCAGATCGGCATCGCCGGCGATGTCCACCTTGCCCGGTGCGATACCGTCTTCACCGCGGCGCAATGCCATCGCAAGCAGGCTGCCGGGCGACGCAGCCACGCGTAGCTGGCTGTCTTCGCGCGCCGGCCCGACCTTGAGGCGGTCGCCCTCGACGGTGACGGTCATGGCCAGTTCGGGGCCGCGTAGATGGATCTGCACGCTGCGGCCGTCGAGCGCGGCCAGTCGCTGCATGCTGTCCGGATCGAGCGACAAGCTGTGGTTGAGCGCCGTTTCGAGCGCGCGGCCGGCGAGTACGCGCAGCGGTCGCGGCAGCAAGGGGCGTGGGGCGGTATCGGTCATTTGACCATTGTAGCGGCGAGGGGAGCCTTTAGCCTGCGCCGGCAAACCCCAGTTGGCGCCATGCCTCATACACCGCTACAGCGACGGTATTGGAAAGATTGAGGCTGCGGCTATCGGGGCGCATCGGCAGGCGCAAGCGTTGCTCGGCGGGGATTGCATCCAGTACGTCGGCGGGCAGGCCGGCAGTTTCACAGCCGAACAGGAAGGCATCGCCGTCGGCATAGTTTGCCTCGACGTGCGCAACCCGGCCGCGCGTGGAGAAGGCGAACACTCTGGGCGAGCCTATCGCTTGCAGGCAGCTGGCGAGGTCGTCGTGCACCGCCAGCTGCGCGTACTCGTGATAGTCCAGGCCGGCGCGCTTGAGGCGGGCATCATCGAGTTCGAAGCCCAGCGGGCGGATCAGATGCAGTGCGGCGCCGGTGTTGGCGCACAGCCGAATCACATTGCCGGTGTTGGGTGGAATCTCAGGGCGGAAAAGAATGACATGCAGCATGCGGCCATTATCGGTCATCGGCCGCGCGAACGGCTGAGTTTCTCAGCCGTTGCTGGCAAGCGGGCAAATCACGCCATCGTGTACGGCACACACCGCCGGGGCGATCAGCTTGTTGCTGCCATTGGCGGCCAGGCGCACGGCGTCGGGCGAGGCGTTGACCATCGCGCCCATCACCAGGGCACATACCAGCATGCAAGCGACGAACAGGCTACGCATCATCAAGGCTTCGAATTTCATGGCATTGCTTCCTTCGCTGAAGTTATGAGGTCTTGCACGAGGTATATGGCAAGTGCCGTGCCAAGCCGAAAATTGAAGTTATATCGTTGATTAAATGGACTATTTCTGCGTCACCTGGTTGCGCCCAAGTTGTCCGCGGACAGCGGACGGTCTTGCCCGGACAACCGCGCGGACACTCAAAGCGTGCGGCGGACAACCCTGCCATTGGTCATTTGCACGGCGTCAGGCCCGCCACTAGCCTCGACGGAATCACTTCAGTGAAAAGGAGGTTCGTCATGGCAAGACCTTTCGCCCTGCTGGCTGCGGGAGCAATGATGGTGCTGGGCGTGGGCGCGATGCCGCCGCTGCAAGCCGCCCCGGCCGGCCAGGCCATTCCCGATATCGCGTTTACCCGTTTCACCCTGCCCAATGGCCTGACCGTCGTGGTGCATGAAGACCACAAGGCGCCGGTGGTGGCAGTGAGCGTGTGGTATCACGTCGGTTCGGGCGACGAGCCCAAGGGCAAGACCGGTTTTGCGCATTTGTTCGAGCACCTGATGTTCTCAGGCTCGGAAAACCACAAGGGCACCTACTTCCAGCCGTTCGAGCTGGCCGGTGCCACCGACCAGAACGGCACCACCTGGTTCGACCGCACCAATTATTTCGAGACGGTGCCGACCACGGCGCTGGACATGGCCTTGTGGATGGAGTCCGACCGCATGGGCCATCTGCTCGGTGCGATCGGCCAGAAAGAGCTCGATACGCAGCGCGGCGTCGTACAGAACGAAAAGCGCCAGGGCGAAAACCGCCCGTATGGCCGTGTCGATCAGAACATTCTCTACAACACCTATCCGGCCAACCATCCGTATCACCACGATACGATCGGCTCGATGGATGATTTGAACGCTGCCTCACTCGGTGACGTGAAGCAGTGGTTCCACGATTACTATGGCGCGGCCAATACCACCCTGGTGCTGGCCGGCGACATTACGGTGGCGCAGGCGAAGGAAAAGGCCGAGAAGTATTTCGGCGATATTCCGGCTGGCCCGCCGGTGCCGCGTCAGCAGGCGTGGATCACGCCGCTGGAAAAGAGCACGCATGGCATTCAGCACGATCATGTCGCGCAGCCGCGCATCTATCGCACCTGGGTAGTGCCGCAGCTCGGTACGGACGATGCGATCCAGCTCGATCTGGCCGCAGCCGCCTTGGGTGGCGGCAAGACCTCGCGTCTGTACCAGCGCCTGGTCTATCAGGACAAGCTGGTCGACAGTGTTTCCGCGGACGTGTCGGCGTTTGCGCTGGGCAGTCAGTTCCAGATCCAGGCCGACGTGAAGCAGGGCGTGGATCCGGCCAAGGTCGAAGCGGTGATCGACGAGGTGCTCAAGCAGTTCCTCGCCGAAGGTCCGACCCAGGATGAACTCGATCGCGCCAAGGTGGCCGGACGCGCGGGCTTCGTGCGCGGCCTGGAAAAAGTCGGTGGCTTTGGTGGCAAGGCGGTGATCCTGGCCGAAGGTCAGGTGTATCGCGGCGACCCGGGCGCCTACAAGAAAGATCTGCAGCGCGTAGCCGATGCCACCGTCGCCAGCGTCAAGACAGCAGCGGATCATTGGTTGAACAAGGGCAACTACGATCTGACCGTGCTTCCCGCCGGCAAGGACTTCAATCCCGATCAGGAGGACGCCAAGGTCTCCAAATTGGCAGCGGCTCCAGGTCGTCCGGAAGCGAAACTGCCGGCCAAGCATGAATACACCGTCGCCAAGACCCAGCTCGATCGCAGCAAGGGCGTGCCGCAGGTCGAGCAGTTCCCCGACCTGAGCTTCCCCAAGCTGGAGCGCGGCAAGCTCAAGAACGGTATCGAAGTGATCCTGGCCCAGCGGCACACGATTCCGGTGACCCAGATCGAATTGCTGTTCGACGCGGGTTACGCGGCCGACCACGGCAACAAGCTCGGCACGGCGGCTTTTACCGCGGCCTTGATGGCCGAAAGCACCAAGGATCTCGACTCGGTCGAAATCTCCAAGCGCAAGCAGCGCCTGGGTGCATTGACCGGTGTCGGTTGCAGCCTCGATGCCTGCACGGCCACGCTCAATGCCTTGAACGATCAGCTGACGCCGTCGCTGTCGCTGTTTGCCGACATCGTGCGCAATCCCGCGTTCAAGGCCGAGGACGTCGAGCGCATTCGTGGCCAGTGGCTCGCGCGCATCGCGCAGGAAAAGACCCAGCCGACCGGCCTGGCCCTGCGTAGCCTGCCGCCGCTGCTGTACGGCGCGGACAACCCGTACGGCGTGCCGTTTACCGGCTCGGGCACCGAGGCGTCGATCGGCGCCATGCAGGGCGCGGACCTGCAGGCCTTCCACAGCAACTGGCTGCGCCCGGACAACGTGAAGATCATCGTGGCCGGCGACACCACGCTGGACAAGATCATCCCGGAACTCGATGCCGCATTCGGCGATTGGACCCCGGCAGCCACGGCCAAGCCGACCAAGAACCTCGCTCACGTCGCCGCGCAGGCCAAGCCACGCGTGTTCCTGATCGATCGCCCGGATGCGCCGCAGTCGCTCATCCTGGCCGGTCTGCTGGCGCCGTCGACCAAGGCGGCGAACAACCAGGCGATCGAAACGGCCAATGGTGCGTTCGGCGGCAGCTTCACCTCACGCCTGAACATGAATCTGCGCGAAGACAAGCGTTGGGCCTATGGCGCTTTCAGCTTCATGCAGGATGCCGTGGGTCAGCGCCCCTTCCTGATGTATGCCCCGGTGCAGACCGACAAGACCGCCGAGTCGGCCAACGAGGTCTACAAGGAAGCCGTGGCGGTCATCGGCGCCAAGCCGCTGACCGAAGAGGAAGTCGACAAGATCAAGTCCTCGGACATCCGCGGCCTGCCGGGCAGCTTCGAAACCACCAGTGCGGTGCTGGGTGCGGTCGAGGAGATCGTGCAGTTCGATCGTCCGGACGACTATGTGCAGACGCTCAAGCAGCACATCGAAGCCGTGCACCAGCCGGCCGCCCAGGCGGCGATCAAGGAGATCGTCACGCCGCAGGCGATCACCTGGGTGATCGTGGGCGACCTGAAGAAGATCGAGCAGCCGGTACGCGCGCTGAAGCTGGGCGACGTGCAGGTGATCGACGCCGACGGCAAGCCGGTGGCGGGCAAGTAAACGTGCGTGCCGTTCAGCCGCGCTTGGGCTGAACGGACCATCTCACGCTACGATGATGGCCGGGTAGGCGACTACCCGGCTTTTTTCATGGCAGATACCGCGGAGCTATCCATGCGCAAGACCCTGTTGTTGCTCGTTCCCACCATTGCGCTCAGTGCCTGTACCTGGGGCATCACGCTGACCGATGAGGCCAAGAACGTCCACACGGCCTGGCACGGCGATGTGTCCTCCTGCCGCGATCTGGGCAAGGTCACGGTGTCGGTGCAGGACCATGTCGGTCCGGTCAATCGCAATGACATCAAGGTACGTGACGAGCTGGAAGTGCTGGCACGCAACGAAGCGGCCACCATGCATGCGGACACGATCAAGCCGTTGGCCGAACCGGTGGATGGTTCGCAGGCCTGGGGTGCGTATTCGTGCGGTGCGCGTCCCGTCGGCGAGGAGCGTCGTCGCGACGCCGGTGCGAGTCAGCCGCAGCAGCCGGGCTCGGCGGGCGGGGCACAGACGTTTCCGGTGAAAGGCGGTTAGGTCGTTCGTCGATCCGACACACAAAAAAGGCGGCCCTCAGGCCGCCTTTTTTGTTGCCACGCGCCAGGAAGAGGCGCGCGACGTAAGACTTAGACCGCTGCGTCCTTGAGCTTCTTCAGCGGACGGATCTTCACCTTCACGGTGGCCGGCTTGGCGGCGAACCACTGCTCTTCCTTGGTGAACGGGTTGATGCCCTTGCGCTTCGGCTTGGCCGGAACGCTGATGGCGGTGATCTTCAGCAGGCCCGGCAGGGTGAAGGAGCCAGCGCCCTTCTTGTGCACGGAACCTGCAACGGCGCCTTCCAGCGCGGCCAGGACGGCGCGCACGTCTTTGGAGACAACGCCGGTGGCTTCGACCAGGTGGGCGACCAGGCCCGACTTGCTCAGGGTTTCTTTGATCGGCTTCGGAGCGGCCGGAGCTTTGGCCGCGGCCTTCGGGGCCGCTTTCTTGGTTGCTGCTTTCTTCGCCATGGATATCCCCGTGGTGGTTTGTGTAGTTACCAGTTTTGCCGGTTGGCAGTGCGAAATGTAGGGGAAGTTTGCGTATTGAGAAACCCCTTTTTTGCACGACGTTAAGGCGTTTTTCCGAGAACGGTCTTGCGGCAGTGCCCGAGGGGGCATATCATTCATATATAGATAATACACATATGTAACAATTTTAGCCGTCCAAACGCCCTGATCGAGCATGCGCAGATGAGCAGTTTCGAAGCAACCGAACAACGCCTGGCCATTACTTGCCGCCGTCATCCGGCCTTTCCGCGCGAGCCTGCGGTAGTAGTACGCCTGATCAAGCATTTGCACAAACGCATTCACGACGACGCCAATGCCGTGCTGCGTCCCTGGGGCATCAACCATCCGGAATACAACATCCTGATGATGATGTACGGCACGGAAGGGTATACCTTAAATCCATCACAGTTGGCCGATGCCGCCGGGGAGAAGTCGGCCAACATCACACGGTTGACCAACGAACTTTGCGACAAGGGACTGATCGAGCGCACGGCCAGCGATGAAGACCGCCGCAAGATCACCCTGACCCTGACTGCCGAAGGTGTAGCGATGATCGAGAGCTTTTTGCCCGATATCTGCGCCCTGCTCGAACGCCAGACCACGGGCTTGCAGTCGCGCGACCTGGCGCAGCTCGAGCGTCTGCTGAAGAAATTCCTCGTCCAGCTCGAACGGGATTGAACGGGATGTCAGCGGTCATCAAGGAAAACCTCTCGGCCTGGACCCGGCGCTGGCCATGGCTGCCGGAGTTCCTTGCCGGCGAGCGCAGTTCGTGGGCGTTCGTGTTCAAGGCGCTGCTGGCGATGTATCTGGCCGCATGGCTGGCGATGTGGCTGCAGTTGGAGGCGCCGGCCACCTCGATGATTACCGTGGTGCTGGTGATCCATCCGCACAGCGGCATGGTGCTGGCGAAAAGCTTCTATCGGGCGATCGGTACGCTCGCAGGCAGCACGTTCGGTCTGGTCTTGATGGGGTTGTTTCCGCAGCAGCGCGAACTGTTCCTGCTCAGCCTCTCGCTATGGGTGGGCCTGTGCGCCGGTGGCGCCATGCTGTACCGCAACTTCATGTCCTATGGCTTCGTGCTGGCTGGCTATACGGCGGCGATCGTCGCTCTGCCGGCGATCAATGCGCCGCTGACGGTATTCGACTCGGCCGTGATGCGCGTGAGCGAGGTGATGCTCGGGATCATCGTGGCCGGCGTGGTCAGCGACGTCGTCTGGCCGGGTAGTCTGCGTAACGTCCTGCGCCAGCGTCTTGCCGAACACTTTGCGCATTTCATCGATTTTGCACGCGACAGCCTGGTTGGCGGGATCGCGCGCGAAGACATGGAGCGCGCGCATCTGCGCTTCGTTCGGGCGGCCGTGGAACTGGAGGACCTGCGTTCCAGCGTGATCTTCGAAGATCCCGAAGCGCGCGCCCGCAGCGGTCGCATGCAGTTGCTCAACCAGCGCTACATGGCGGCGGCGACCAGCTTTCAGTCGTTGCATCACCTGATCAACCGCATGCTGCGTCATGGGCGTCAGCCGGTCGCCGAGGCTTTGATCGAGCTGTACGCGCCCATCGGCGAAGCGTTGTCGCCGGAAGTACGCGATCGTCATCAGCCGGAGATTCTGGCCACGCGCCTGCAGGCGAGCGTAACGCGCATTCCGCCGCTGGCGGCCCAGTTGCGTACGCGTTTCGAAGACGCCACTTCACTGCTCGAATTCGATACCGGACAGTTGCTGCTGCGTCGTTTCGCCGAAGAGCTGCGCGAGTTCAGCGCGCTGTATGCCTCGATGCGCGAGCAGCGCCAGCGCGGCAGCGTCGAGCGCGCCGGATTTCATCGCGGCAACGACTATGCCGGCGCCTCGGTGGCGGTGTTGCGTACGTTTCTTACCATGATCGCGTTGAGCGCGATGTGGATCATCAGCGGTTGGACGTACGGTGCCGGGGCGATGTTGCTGGCAACGATCTTCAGTGGACTGTACGCAACGTCGGCGCACCCGCTGGCGGCCACGTCGTATACCTGGGTGGGTTATGCGTTGGGCCTGCTGGCCGCGTTCTTCATGACCTTCTGGTTGCTGCCGGGCAGCGACGGCTTTGTGATGCTGATCGCAGCCAGCGCGCCGTTGTTGCTGATCGGCCCCTATCTGATGACCCGCAACACGCTGCCGGGCACGGGTGTGGGCTATACGCTCGGCTTCGTCTACATCCTGGCGTTGAAGAATCCGATGGTCTACGACCCGGAGCGTTTCATCAACGATGGCATCTCGCAGCTGGTGGGCCTGGGCTTGACCGGCGTTGCCTTCATATTCGTGCCGGCGGTAACCGGCAGCCTGTGGCAGCGCCGTCGCCAGCTGCAGCAGTTGCGCCGTCAGGTCGTGTTGGCCGCCACCGCACCCGTGGACGGCCTGTTGTATCGCTTCGAAAGCATCAATCGCGATCTTTTCCAGCAGATCACCGTGCACACCGGCCCCGGCTCGGACGAATCGCGTCAGCTGCTGGCGTGGGCTTTTTCGGTGCACGAATGCGGGCGCGCGGTGATCGAATTGCGCCAGGCTGCCGCGCAGGGCGATCTGCCCGAGCGCGTGGAGAGCGCGGTCGATGACGCGGTCGCGCGGGTGGCCGAACTTTATCTGGCACCCGATGCTTCGCGGTGGAGTCGCGCCGAACGCGCTGTCGAGCTTGCGATCGATGCTGGCATGCAGGTGCCATCCTCCGCACAAAGCCGCTGCCCGGCCATCCTGGCGCAACTGCATATATTGCGCGGCGCGCTGCGCGACGACGAAACCGCATTGGCGGTGTACATCACGCCCAAGGAGATGCCCGATGCCTCGTGAAATCGCTATCGGCGGTGCGCTGATTCCCGGCCTGCTCCCAATCTTTCTCGGTTGTCTGCTGCTGCTTTGGATCATCGATGCGATCGTCGGTCGCTTCGGTCTCTATCGCTACGTCTGGCACCCACCCCTGTTTCGCGTTGCCCTGTTCGTTTGCCTGTTCGGCGTTGCCGGCCTTTTGCTGCTTCCCTAAAGAGCGTGTCATGAAGAGTCAATCCATACTTCGCGTTGCGATCACGGCCCTGGTGGTCGTCATGGCGGCCTTTCTCGGTCACGCCTTGTGGCGGCACTACATCTACTCGCCGTGGACGCGCGACGGGCGCGTGCGCGCGGAAGTGGTACGGATCGCGCCCGATGTGTCGGGGCTGGTGACCAAGGTGCCGGTGTACGACAACGATTTCGTACACAAGGGCGACCTGCTGATGGAAATCGACCAGGAGCGTTACCGCAATGCGGTGTCGCTGGCGCAGGCCAACCTCGCGTCGGCCGAAGCCAATGCGCGTGCGGCCGGCGCCAATATCAACGCGGCGCTCGCTGCTGCTGCGGCACGCAAGGCGGAGTTCCAGATGCGCCGGGAGCAATCCGATCGCCGCGAAAAACTGGGCGAGCTGATCGCTAAGGAAGACCGCGCCGATGCGGCATCTACCGCCAACTCCGCCCTGGCCAGCTGGCAGCAGGCGCAGGCCGGTGGCAATCAGGCGAATGCGGCGCGTGCGCAGGCGCAGGCGGCGGTGGAGCAGGCGCAAGTATCGCTGGATCTGGCTACGTTGAACCTGGAGCGCACCGCCGTGCGCGCGCCGGTCGATGGCTATGTCACCAACCTGGACGTGCGCGTCGGCGATTACGCCGCCACTGGCAGTCCGCGCATGGCGCTTATCGATAGCCACAGTTATTACATCTACGGCTATTTCGAGGAAACCAAGATTCCGCACCTGCGTATCGGCGACCCGGTGAAGATTCGGCTGATGAGCGGTGGCACGCGCCTGGATGGCAAGATCATCGGCGTCGCCCGCGGCATCACCGATGCGGACAATCCCACGGGTACCGATCTGCTGGCCAAGGTCAATCCGACATTTAACTGGGTGCGTCTGGCGCAGCGCGTTCCGGTGCGTATTGCGATCGATACGGATCACATGCCTGAAGGAACATTGCTGGCGGCGGGGATGACGGCGACGATCGAGGTGCAGCCGCGGTAGTGGTAGTTGCTAGCCCCCTCACCCCCGGCAAAGCCAGGGGAGAGGGGGTTGACTGAGGTGAACTTCAGTATTTCGTACTTGCGCAACCTGCTCCCTCTCCCCTGGCTTTGCCGGGGGAGAGGGCTGGGGTGAGGGGGGCTTTTGGCTTTTAAGGCCGCGTGCCAATCAACCGCCCAAGCCGCAAACCCAGCCACTTCTCCACATCCGCCCATTCGCGATCGAGAATGCTGTAGCAAACCGTATCGCGTAGTGAGCCATCAGGCCGGCGCTTGTGGTTGCGCAGCACGCCTTCGCGCACGGCGCCCAGCCGTTCGATCGCGCGCTGCGAATCCTGGTTGCGATGATCGGTGTGAAATTCCACTGCCACGCAGCCGAGCGTTTCGAATGCGTGCTTAAGCAACAGGCGTTTGCAGGCGGTGTTGACGTGGCTTTTCTGCCAACGTTTCGCATACCAGGTATAGCCGATGGCCACGCGACGCGGATCGTCCACATAGTCATAGAAACGCGTGGTGCCAACGATTTCACCGCTGCGCTTTTCGCGAACCGCGAACGGCAGCATCAATCCCGCCTGATGACCGGCCAGGGCCTTGTCTACGTATTGGCCCATCTTGCCGGGTGCTGGTGCACTGGTGAACCACAGGTTCCAGAGTTCGCCATCGGCAGCAGCCGCTTCCAGGCCCGGAATGTGATCGTGTTGCAGCGGCTCGAGGGCGACGTGGTCGTCTTCCAGCACGGCTAGGGGCAGGGGCATGCCGGTTCAGGCGTCCAGATCAGGAATGAGCTTGCTTTCCAGGCGCGCGATCGCGTCCTTGAGCAAGAGTTTGCGCTTTTTCATTCGCGTCAGCTGCAGCTCGTCGCGGCCGATGGCCGCGGCCATATGCTCGATGGCGGCGTCCAGGTCGCGGTGCTCGATCCGCAGCTCGGCCAGGAGATGGGCGATTTGGGCGGGATCTTGAACCGGCATGAGCACTTGGCACTTAAAGGAACGGCGGCGGAACCCCAAGTGTACGCCAGCCGGCTGGCCCCGGGGCGGTTACAATAGCCGCAGGTCCCTTCTCTTCCCTCCCTTCATGTCCGCCCAGCCCGAACCCTCTCGCAAGCAGGCCTACGAGGCCGGCAAGCTCGCCAAGCGCCTGCGTCATCAGGTCGGCCAGGCGATCGCCGACTTCAACATGATCGAGGCCGGCGACAAGGTGATGGTGTGCCTGTCCGGTGGCAAGGACTCCTACACGATGCTCGACCTGCTGCTGTCGCTGCAGGTCAAGGCGCCGGTGCGCTTCGAGTTGATTGCGGTGAATCTGGATCAGAAGCAGCCGGACTTCCCCGAGCATGTCCTGCCGGAATACCTGCGTGGGCGTGGCGTGCCCTTCCATATCATCGAGCAGGACACCTACAGCACGGTCACGCGGGTGATTCCCGCCGGCAAGACCATGTGCAGCCTGTGCTCGCGCCTGCGGCGCGGCGCGCTGTATCGCTGGGCATCGGAAAACGGCATCACCAAGATCGCGCTGGGGCATCATCGAGACGATATTCTGGGGACGTTTTTCCTGAACCTGTTCTACCAGGGCAGCCTCAAGGCGATGCCGCCCAAGCTGCGCTCGGACGACGGCAGCCACGTGGTGATCCGTCCGATGGCGTATTGCAAGGAAAGCGATATCGCCGAATACGCGCAGGCGCGCGAATTTCCGATCATTCCCTGTAACCTGTGCGGCTCGCAGGAAAATCTCCAGCGCAAGGCGGTCAAGCGCATGCTGGAAGACTGGGAGCGTCAGCAGCCCGGGCGCAGCGAGACGATTTTTCGCGCGCTGGGCAATGTCGCGCCGTCGCAGCTGACCGACCGCGCCCTGTTCGATTTCGCTTCGCTTGGTGCGCGGGTGGATGCACCGCCAGTCGATATCCATGCATGGCTGGCCGGAACCTCCGATGACGCGTAAAGTGTTTCTTTTGACTGTCCTTCACTTGTGAGTAGCGCCGTGTCCCTTTTTGCTTCCGTTGAAATGACCCCGGGCGATCCGATCCTCGGGATGACCGAGGCCTTCGTGGCCGACCAGCGCCCGGGCAAGGTGAACCTTGGCGTGGGCATCTACTGCGACGAACAAGGCAAGATTCCGCTGCTGCGCGCCGTGCGCGAAGTGGAAGAAGCGATGGCGCGCGAGGGCAAACCGCGCGGTTACCTGCCGATCGATGGCCTGGCCGCTTATGACCAGGCCACCCAGCGCCTCGTATTCGGTGCCGAATCGGCGCTGCTCGAGGCAGGGCGCGTGGCTACCTCGCAGACCATCGGCGGCAGCGGCGCGCTGCGCGTCGGCGCGGATCTGCTGCGCAAGGCGCTGCCCAAGGCCAAGATCGCGATCAGCAGCCCGAGCTGGGAAAACCACCGCGTGGTGTTCACGGCGGCGGGTTTCGAAGTAGTCGATTACGCCTATTACGACGCCGCTACGCATGGCCTGGATTTCCCCGGCATGCTGGCCGATCTGGGCAAGCTCGAACCCGGCACCGTCGTATTGCTGCACGCCTGCTGCCATAACCCGACCGGCGTCGATCTGACCGTCGAGCAGTGGCAACAGGTGGTCGAACTGGTGAAGGAGCGCAACCTGCTGCCCTTTATCGACATGGCGTACCAGGGCTTCGACAAGGGCACCGACGCGGACGCTGCCGCGGTGCGCCTGTTTGCTGCCTCGGGCATCGATTCGTTCGTCGTGGCCAATTCGTATTCGAAGTCGTTCTCGCTGTACGGCGAGCGCGTCGGCGCCTTGTCGATCGTCGGTGCCAACCGCGAAGAAGCGCAGCGCGTGCAGTCGCTGGTCAAGCGCACCATTCGATCGAACTACTCCAGCCCGGCCACGCATGGCGGCGCTTTGGTGGCCGGCGTGCTCGGCAGTGCCGAACTGCGCGCGCTGTGGGAAAGCGAGCTGACCGAAATGCGCGAACGCATCCATGCGATGCGTGCGGGCATGGTCGAGAAGCTGGCCGCGCAAGGCTTGGGCCGGTATGAATTCATCCAGCGCCAGGCCGGCATGTTTTCGTATTCGGGCCTGAGCAAGGCGCAGGTCGATCGCTTGCGTGAAGAGTTCGCCATCTATGCGATCGGCACCGGTCGTATCTGCGTGGCGGCGCTCAATCGCGCGAATCTCGATACGGTGGTCAACGCCGTCGCCGCTGTCAGCAAATAACTGCCTGCACGGACATCGCCCCGGCCTATGCCGGGGCATGGTGGCTGTGCCTTTGAGCGAAAGATATTGGGTCACGGCAAAAGCCGGGACGACGAAACTATTTTCCTGATCGGATTATTCATGTTCTTCCGCAATCTCACGCTGTTCCGCTTTTCTCCCGCCGTTGCCGAAGATCTCAATCGCCTCGATGAGGTGCTGGGCGAGCATCGTCTGCGTCCCTGTGGTCCTCTGGAAATGGGCACCAAGGGTTTCGTGCCGCCGGTAGGGCGGGGTGAGGAAGCTGCGATGACTCATGCGGTCAAGGCATGCACGCTGGTGACGGTTGGCAGCGAGGACAAGCTGCTGCCTTCGGCCGTGGTCAACGACGAGTTGCAGCGCAAGGTGCAGAAGATCGCCGAGGAAGAAGGGCGCAAGGTGGGTGGCCGCGAACGCAAGCGGATCAAGGAAGACCTGCTCACCGAACTGCTGCCGCGCGCCTTCGTGCGCAGCTCGCGCATGTCCGCCTATGTCGACAAGCGCCATGGCTGGCTGGTGCTCGACACCTCCAGCCGGAAGTCGGCGGAAAACGCACTGACCCAGATGCGCGAAGCACTGGGTAGCTTCCCGGCCGTGCCGCTGGCGCCCGAAGAAGGCCCGCGCGTGCTGATGACCGACTGGTTGGCCACCGGCAATCTGCCCGGCGGCCTGGCCCTGGGTGACGAATGCGAGCTGCGCGACCCGGCGACCGCCACCGGCGCCATCGCCCGCTGCCGCCGTCAGGACCTGGAAAGCGAGGAGGTGAAGGAGCACCTGCGTAATGGCAAACAGGTGTTTCAGCTCGGTCTCACCTTCGATGAGCGCATCAGCTTCGTGCTTGGCGAGGACCTCATCGTCCGCAAGATGAAGTTCCTGGACGCGGTCCTGGACGAGATGGGCGATAGCCAGCAGGACGCCGCAGCCGAGATGGACGCTCGTTTTGCCCTGCTCACCCTGGAGCTGGAGCGCCTGCTGGGCAAGCTGGAAGAGTGGTTCGGGCTGCCACGCCCAGCCGATGCCTGACACCGATCCGGTCATCTGCCCGTCTTGGGACGGGGGCAAGCTTGCCCCATATTGGTCTTCCCGGCAGGTTTCCTCGGAAACCTGAACAGGGAGAGGCCCCGGCTGCGGAATGACAAGTTTTTCAGCCTCCCCCAAGCAGAATGCTCTCACCCCCGCCGGCGACCCCTCGCCACGGCGTAGAGTAGGAGTCCCCCCTCGGGGGACAGGTCGTGCAGGCAGGAACCGGAACACCATGGCGCAGCATCTGGAAGGCGACTGGTTGGAACTGGCAACCACGGGTGGCAACGTCATCCGCGTGCAGAAGAGCGTGCATCCACGCTCGCGTCGTCTGCGCCTCACCGTCACGCCCAAGGGCGCGCGCGTTACGTACCCCAATGGCACGCATCCGGCGCAAGTGAGCGCGTTCCTGCGCAGTCATGCGGACTGGCTGGAGCAGAAGCTCGACGAACTGCATCTGGTCACCAAGCCGCTGCCGCCGTTGCGTCTGGGTTATGCCACCGATTTTCCGTTGCGCGGTGAGGTGACCAAGCTGGAGTGGGCCGAAGGTCCGTATCCGAAGGTCGAGCCGTTCGATGGTGGCCTGACCTTGATCATTCCACGCCCGCATACGCGGGCGTTACCTGTCGCGCGCGGTCTGCTTGCATCGTATTTCGAAGCGCAGATTCGTCGCGATGTATCGCGCTGGCTTGCCGGTTACGTGCCGCAGTTGGGGTTGGCGCCTACGGCATTGCGTATTCGTCCGATGAAAAGCCTCTGGGGCAGTCTGGACACGCGTGATCGCATCAATCTCGATCTTGCGCTCGCGCTCGCGCCGCCGACCGCGCTGCGCTATGTGCTGGTGCACGAGCTTTGCCATCTGAGAGTGCGCAGCCACTCGCGGCGTTTCTGGACACAGGTGGAAAGCCTGTTTCCCGAATGGCGTGAAGAACGCGACTGGCTGCGCCAAAATGGGGCGATTCTGAAGGCCGAGCTCGATCGGCTGATCGCCGACGTTGCCGATTAATTTTCCTTCTCGTCCCGCCCGTCGTTGTTTCTCATTTCTTCGCGAGCCACGCACGCACGGTGTGGCGCAGCATAGCGATGGACACGGCGAGCAGCACCAGATCCTTGATCAGAAAGCTGGTGGCGCCGCCCATGGCGGGAAAACCGCCGGCAGAAGCCTGCCATGCGCCTGGCGTCGAAAAAATCATCGTCGGCGTGATCGCGAACGTCACGATCGAACCCAGGGCGCCGAGAAAGGCTGCAGGCGCCCAGCGAAGACCGGCCAATAACAACAAGCCGATGCTCCATTCGGCCACGCCCAGCGCGTAGCTGGCTCCGTGCACGCCGAAAGCCGTATGCATCCAGCCGAGGATCGGACTGTTGCCGATCAACGGAACGAGGCCCTGTGCTTCGTAATCGAACCACTTCGTATAGCCGAACATGAAGAAGATGAGCACCATGACGGCGCTGAACAGACGCATCTCGAACGTACCGGACAGCGAGACGAGCGCCTTCTTCGGTTCGGAATATCCTTGCGTGACGTACGACAGATTCGAGGCAGATGTATTAAGTGGAGTGTTCAAGATCGTGGCTCCTATGTAGGCGGGGACGGCCTGAGGCTGTCCGCGAAGCGGATCATCCTCAAGTGCCTCCACGATAAAAGCTCGGTCTTGTTCCGACATCACCTCAACGTCCGGATATGCTGCTCGTGCATCCGGACATGTTCATATGCATGAAGAAAAGCCGGCTTGAGTCGCGTGCCGGCTGATTTCGGTGCCTTTGCTGTCAGTGCGACAAGGCGAAGGAAGTGATGATGCGCGCCACCTCATCGGGCTTTTCCAACAGCGGCATGTGATTGCAACCGTTCAAGATGCTCGAGCTGATCGCGCTGGAGTTCTTCAAGCCATTGCGCAGACTGTCCAGTCCCGATATGTCCATGACCTTGTCGTCATGGCACCACAGACCAAGCACCGGCATGGTGAGCTTGTCCAGGCGATTCTGCAGGGACAGGTATTGCGACTCATCGCGCAGTTCGTTGAAGACCTTGTCGTTGAACGCGCGGTTGGCGATGTTGCGCTTGACCAGCACATCGACGATACGGCCAGGCACTTGCGGTGGTGTAGCGAAGGTCAGCGCGGTGGCGCGCTCGAAACCGGCACGGTCGTCGTAGTCGAACAGATTCTTGCCGGCCAGGCCGGCACGGGTGAAGTCGTTGGGGGTGGTCTTCAACCCGAGCGAATCCATCAGCACCAGTTCGGCCACGTGCTCGGGATGCTCGGCCGCATACACGCCGGCGATCGCACCACCCATCGAATGGCCAACCAACACGAAGCGCTGCAAGCGCAGTGCGGTGACAAAGTCGTTCAGACGTGCCGCCTGCGCATCGATGTTGTAGCTGGCACCGTCCACGCGTGTGGATTCGCCCCAGCCCGGCAGGTCGGGGATGATCACGTGGAAGTGTTCGCCGAGAATCTTGGCCTGCTTGAGCCAGACATTCCTGTCTGCGCCAAAGCCATGCAGCATGACCAGCGTGATGCTGCCCTGGCCGCTTTCGTAATAAACCCAGTGCGTGTCGCCCACGTCGACCGAGTGCGTTTCCAGATGCGCGGCCATCGCTTGTCGCGCGGCATCGGCGCGCATCAGCCATTGCGGGGCGAACAGGTAGCTGCCGCCGAACGCGACGCCAAGCACGACCGCCACGATGGCGAGAAACTTCAGGCGACGGATCAGCATGCGCTGCCACAGCGGGCGTTGCGTGGAGGAGGTAACGGGGTTGTTCGTATTCATATCGATCAATGGCTGCTTGCGGCTGTTGCGGGCGCGTACATCGCGTCCGATTCTTTCAGGTAGTCGTCCAGAGGTTCCAGGCCCATAGTCGCGCGCTGCTCGTCGACATGCGCGGCGTCTTCCATCGGTAGCGGCACGCTGCGGCCATCCTTGACCTCGACCTGCGAGCCGTAGCGCTGTTTCTTGCCCTGTGCCAGCAAGACGCGGTCGGTCAGCAGGGCAAACTGTTGACGTGACAGTTCGCCGTTACGCATGAGCGGCTCGGCCTTTTCCAGCACCTTGGCCTGGAATGCAGGATCCCGGTCCGCATGTTGGACAAGCAGGAAGAAGTTGGAGACGCCGCTGCGTCCGACCATGGCGGCATCGGGAAAGCCAACCTTGTCGAAGATCGCCTTGATGCGTGGCAGGTGTGCCGCATCGATCGCTATGATGCGTTTCTGTTCGGCCGAACCCTCTTTCATGCCTTTCATGACATAGGTCGTTCGTGCGACTTGTTCCGACGACACCATTTCATGCAGATCGGTTCGCAGCTGCGGGTTGCTTACCGGATGGTTCTCTGTCGAAAGGCGCGGAATGGCCGCGGCGTCGGCGAGCGATTTGCCGCCGTCGACCTGGGTTTGTACCTGTTTCAGATAGACGTCCAAAAAGAGCAGGCCGGCCGAGTCGCGATACGCGTTCGCCGTCGATGCCTTGATCGCGGGTGATGTCACTACCTTGCCTTTCTCGAGCGCCAGCAGCGTGCCGAATTGCTGCGGCCGTTGGTGTGCCACCTCGATGCGATCATTGAGCGCGGCGAAGGCGAGGGCATCGATGTCGATGCCGATGCGCGAGGCGAAGTGCGATTCGGCGTCGCCCTGAAAATCTTCGTCGATGCCCGCACGTTCGGTCAGGTCGCCAATGGCGTCGACGCCGTCACGCCCGGCGTTCTTGACGGTCGGCCAGCCGTATTGGCCGATCAAGGCCTTGAGGCGATGCACGGCAGCGGCGTCGAGCGCGGTACCGGGGGTGTTATCCAGCGCAATCAGGGCATCGTGCAATGCGGGTTGGGTTGGGACGACCGTCTGCGCAGCCATCGCGGTCGACATCAGCGCAAAACAGAGCGCCGTCCATGCCAGTCTTGCTGAAGCTTTCATGCGAAATCCTTCCTGATGCGCTAGATCGAGCGGACAAACCGCCGACGCATGCTAAACGAATGGCCGCGCCAAGTTGCGAAACCCGGCGCGGCCACTGAGGTCACGACTTCTTGTCGCCTTTCTTTGCCTTGGCGAGCACGCCTTCCACGGCCTGCTGCGTCAGCGGGTGATAACCGGCCTTGGCCTTGTCATAGACTTGCTGGGCAAAGGCCAGACCGTCAGGCGTGGCGACCAGCGACTTGTACAGCGGGAGCGTGAGGTACAGGCGACCGATCCGGGTCATATGTTCGGCGGCGGCCGGCCATACGTCCTTGTCGCCGGCGGCGATGGCATGGCTGTACCAGCGCATGCCGATCTCGGCGTTCGGCGTACCGGTGAGGTGCCACGCGGCATCGAGCTGCTTGAGCTTGTCCAGCGGCGCTACGTCGGGCAGACGGTCGAGGAAGTACATCCATTCCTGCGTGTTCCAGCCCTTGGCGTCCAGCTTGGACGCATCGAGCGTGCCGGCGAGGAAGTCGGCGCGTTCCTTGTCGATGGCGGTGAAGCGCGGCGAGTCGGGCAGAGGCGCGTTCTTCGGCACGCCCGGCTCGTAGACCCACTCCTTCACTTCGTCCCAGCTCATCTTGCCCGGGTATTTGTCGATCAGGTTGGGCTTCAAGTAATCGAGCATTTGCTCGGTATCGATGCTCTGGAACGCAAAGTGGGCGAAATACCCCTTCAGGTAGGCGTCGAACACGTCACGGCCAAAGCGTTGCTCAAGCGTGCGCAGGAACCACGAACCCTTCGAGTAGGCCACGTCGGAAAGCGAATCGTCTGCACCGACACCGTGCGGATCGGGTGCGAGCTTCTGCGAGTTCGCCGGCATGTGCTCGAGCTCCTTCTGCAGCCCGCGTGCCGACAGCAGCGCTTCTTCGTCGGCCAGCGCCTTGCCGTAGACGGCTTCGGTGATACGGCCCTGCACATAGGTGGTGAAGCCTTCGTTCAACCAGATGTCGCGCCACGCGGCGCTGGTCACCAGGTTGCCCGACCACGAATGCGCGAGCTCATGCGACACCAGCGAGACCAGGCTCTTGTCGCCGACCAATACGGTGGGCGTGGCGAAGGTCATATTCGGGTTTTCCATGCCGCCGTACGGGAATGAAGGCGGCAGCACCAGGATGTCGTAGCGACCCCAGGCATACGGGCCGTACAGCTTCTCGGTGGTTTCGATCAGCTTTTCGGTGTCTTCGAATTCATGCGCGGCTTTGCCGACGATGCTCGGTTCGGCGTAGATGGCCGAGCGAGGGCCGGTCTCCTTCACCTGCAGATCGCCGGCGGCGATGGCCAGCAGATAGGACGGAATCGGATGCGGCTGCTCGAAGCTGAAATCGCCGTCGAGCGGATGCTTGGCGTCGTTGAGCGCGCTCATCGCGACGCGTACTTCCTTGGGTGCGCTGACATGCGCCTTATACGTAAAGCGAATCGCCGGCGAGTCCTGCAGCGGCACCCAGGAGCGTGCATGGATGGATTCGGACTGCGAGAACATGAAAGGCAGTTTCTTGTCCGCCGTCTGGGCCGGGGTCAGCCATTGCAGGCCCGACGCCTCCGGCACCGTGGTGTACACGATGCGAACCTGGCCGGGGTGCTTGGGCGCCTGGATGGTCAGCTTGCTGCCCAGTTCCTTGTCGCGCGGCGCCAGGGCGTACTTCAGCGGGCTGGTCTTGCCGTCGGCGGCCACGGCCTCGATGCTGGCGATCTTCAGGTCGCGCGTATCGAGCACGAGGTCCTTTGCCTTCGGGTTCTTCCAGTCCAGCTTCAGCGTGGCCTGGCCATCCAGCTCCCGCTTGGTGAAGTCCAGTTTCAGATCGAGATCCAGATGGCTCACCCGGACCATGTCCGGCTGAGCGTACGAGTGCGGGTCGGCGGCGTAGGCGGCTACGGGCAATACGAACGCGGCGATCGTGAAGACAGGCAACAGGCGCATGTGAGGCTTCCCTGACGGTAAACGTCAAGTATGCCACTGCGCCTGGGCTAGGGCTTCATGACCAGGGGCACTGGGATTGGACCCGCAAATCCTTCTTTTTCATAGACGCTAGTGCCGCCGCCTATCTTGTAGGAGCGGCTTCAGCCGCGACCCACGGTTGCGTCACGGCCTGTCGCGACTGAAGTCGCTCCTACAAGGTTGGGAAGATTGCGCTGGCCTCAGGACTTCTCCAACGCCACGTTCCACATCGCCCGCGTCAGCGGCCGATCCTCGTGCGGCGTCTGCAATACCACCAGCGTGGTGGTGCTGATGCTGGGATGGATCTTGAGCAGGCGGTCGAGGATGTTTTCCAGGTGCGAGACCGACATCGCCACCACGCGCAGCGACGCGGAATCCTCGCCGGCCAGGCGCCGACAGGTGATCACTTCGGGAATGTCGGCCACCAGCTCGCCCACGCGCGCGCACACGCCGCCGTCGCAGCGCAGGCGCACCATCGCGTCCAGGCCGAAGCCGAGCGCCTTGGGTTCGATCACCGCGCGGTAGCCGCGGATGACGCCGCCTTCCTCCAGTCGCTTAACGCGCTCGGCGACCGCCGGCGCCGACAGGTGCACCTTGCGACCCAGCTCCGCATAACCCAGGCGCGCATCCTGCTGTAGCGCCTCAATCAGTTGCCAATCCTTGATGTCCAGTTCGAGTTTCGATTCCATAGCCAGAACACCGTCTTTTGAGGATATCGATGGTAAATCGATGGATGAGCCTATGATCCATCATTCACGCTTTTTCGTGTCCTCGCTAGGATATGCGCGTTCTCCCTCCCCGGTGCATCCATGGAAAACGAACGTCTGGACGGTCGCGCACTTATCGCGATCGCGATTGCTCTATTGACCTGGTCCTCGGCTTACGCGGCGATCGCGTATAGCCTCGCGTCGTTTACGCCCGGGCAGGTGGCGTTCGCTCGCCTGCTGATCGGCTCGCTGTGCTTTGGCGTGCTGCTGCTGGTCAAGCGGGTGCCGATGCCGGCCCGCCGCGACTGGCCGGCATTGATCGGGCTGGGCCTGATCGGCCTGACCGTCTACCACGTGTGTCTTTGCTACGCTGAAACGCGCATCGCCAGCGGCACGGCGGCGATCCTGATTTCCCTAGTGCCCGGCGCAACGGCCGCGCTGTCGGCGATCTGGCTGCGCGAACGGCTGGGTGGGCGCAAGCTGCTCGGCCTGGGCGTGGCGCTGGCCGGTGTGATCCTGGTGGTGCTGACCAGTGGCAAGCAGCTCAGCTTCGAGCCGATGGCGGCGTTGGTGCTGATATGCGTGGCTGCCTCGGCGATCTACTTCGTCGGGCAAAAGCCGTTCTTCGCTCGCAGCAGCACCTTGGGCGTCACCGCCGCGACCTTTTTCGGTGGCACGCTTGGCGCGGCGCCGTTCGGCCTATCCGGTTTGAGCGAGGCCGTGATGCAGGCTCCCGCTTCGCACCTCGCCAGCCTGCTGTGGCTGGGTGTCGCGCCGACCTTTGTCGGCTACATCGCCTGGAATATCGCACTCAAGCGTGCATCGGCATCGCAGGTCAGCAGTTTTATCTACCTGTCGCCGCCGATCGCCGTATTGATCGGCTGGCTATGGTTGAGCGAGCGGCCAACCTGGCTGACCCTGGCTGGCGGCGTGTTGACGGTCGCTGGCGTGGTGTTGGTCAATGCGCGTCGCCGTGCTGTACCTGTACCGGCGCAGGCGGTTGCACTCAAGCATTGAAGTCATCACTCACGGGGAGAGAACGTGTACGCGCTTTACATCGCCAACAAGAACTACTCGTCGTGGTCGTTGCGGCCGTGGGTATTGATGCAGGCCTTGGGCATTCCTTTCGTGGAGCGCATCGAGCCGTTCGACGAAACGATTGCACGCGGTCAGTTTCTGCGCTTTTCGCCCAGCGGCAGGGTGCCTTGCCTGCACGATGGCGATGTGGTCGTGTGGGACTCGCTCGGCATCACCGAATACCTGGCTGAGCGTCATCCCGGCGTATGGCCGGCCGATGCCCTCGCGCGAGCCTGGGCACGTTGCGCGGCTGCGGAAATGCACAGCGGCTTTCAGGCATTGCGCGATCATTGCCTGATGAGCTGCGGCGTTCGCGTACAGCTGCATGACATCCCGACACCCGTGCATGTGGATATCGCGCGCATCGATGGCTTGTGGACCGAAGGGCTGGCTCGTTTCGGCGGTCCGTTCCTTGCCGGCAAGGCATTTACGGCTGTCGATGCGTTCTTTGCGCCGGTGGTGTTTCGCGTGCAGACCTACGGGCTTGCGCTGAGCGATGCTGCAAAGGCTTACGTCGAGCGCATGTTGGCGTTACCTGCGCTGCAGACGTGGTACGCGCAGGCGGTTGCCGAGACCTGGCGCGATGGCCCGCACGAGGTGGATATGTTGCGTGTGGGTCGCGTGCTCATGGATCTTCGCGCAACCGGCTGAGCATCAGGCCGCCAGCGGAAGCCGGCGCCCTTGCCATCGCCCGAGTGCGACCAGCACGAGGGCGATCGCCAGGAAGGCGGCGAGTACGACGATCGCGTCGAGCAGCACCTGCACATAACCGATCGCTTTCACGTCCAGGAAGGGATAGGGATACCAGCCGTCATACGCGCCGCGCAGCAAGGCGTAGCCGAAGTACGCGGCCGGATACAACAGCCATACCCATACTTGGCGCCAATGCAGTGTCTGCTTGGGCACGCCCAGCCACCAGTAGACGAGAAACCATACCGGCATGACGACGTGCATGATGTTGTCGCCGATGATCTGCAAGCCCTGCGGGTGCCAGAGCTGGCGCAGCATGATGTTGTAGACCAGACCCACCACGGTCATGCTCATCGCGATGGCGGTATGCACGCCCGGGCGTTGAAAGAACCGTATCGATGGCCGATCCGACCGCAGGCCTGCAGCGGTCAGTGCCCACGCGGCCAGGATGTTGCTGAGGATGGTGAAGTAGCCGAAGTAAAGCCACAGCGCCGCGCCAATACCCTCACCGGCGATACGCTTGAGTTCGATGGTGAGGTAGAGCTGCAGCAACAGACCGAACCAGCCGACGATGGCACCGAGCAGGGCGAGCGGGCGATGGCGGTTCGGCATGGGGTTGGAGTTAGGAGTGAGTGGAGAGGAGTGAGGAGTAAGAGAGAGCAGGGGCTGAGGGATCGGTGAGCCAGGGCGTTACCTGCTTTTCTCTCACTCCTTACTCCTCTCCACTCACTCCTACGCTCTTAAAACTTATAACCGCGATGAATCGCCACGATGCCGTTGGTCAGGTTGCGCACATCGACGCGGCCGAAGCCGGCGCGTTCCATCATGCTCTTGAGTGTTTCCTGATCCGGATGCTTGCGGATCGACTCGGCCAGGTACTGGTAGCTGTCGGCATCGCCGGCAAACAGCTGGCCGAGCTTGGGCAGCACCTTGAACGAATGGAAATCGTAGAGCTTGCTGAAAAGCTCGTTCTGCACGCGCGAGAACTCCAGCACCAGCGCGCGGCCACCCGGTTTGAGCACACGGCAGATATCGGCCAGCGCCTTTTCCTTGTCGGTGACATTGCGCAGACCGAAGGCCATCGTCACGGCGTCGAAACTGTTGTCCGGGAACGGTAGTGCCTCGGCATTGAGCTGTGCCCAACGCAGGCCGTTGACCAGCCCGCGGTCGGTCAGCCGATCGCGACCGACGCTCAGCATCGCCGCGTTGATATCGCCGACCACCACATCGCCTTCCTCGCCTACCACCGGCTTGAGCAGCGCGGCGATATCGCCGGTGCCGCCGGCCAAGTCGAGTACGCGATCGCCGCGGCGCACGCCGCTGACCGCCACGAAATGGCGCTTCCACAAGCGATGTACGCCGAACGACATCAGGTCGTTCATCAGGTCGTAGCTGCGCGCCACCGAGGTAAACACCTGGCCGACGAGCTTTTGCTTGTCGCCAACCGGGACGTCACGGAAGCCGAAATGAGTGGTATGGGATGGGTCGCTCATGACCTGCATGCTACAGGAATTGGCGTAGTTCCTGGCTATGCAGAGGCTAGCTGGCTCGCTCCGAGCCTCTTGGGGCTGTCTCTTTATGACGTGCTATGGCGAAGGCGGCCTTCCGTTGGCTACGCGGCATTCCGAATCGCTTTCGGCATGTCAGATCGGAGGCAGTGCGGCGCTTGGAGCATTCTAAATAATCATGGTAAGCATGCTTAAACAGCTTGATTTTTATGCATTTTTGTGAAACGGCGACGGGCGGCGTATGACACGCAGTGGAATAATTTTCCGAGCCTAAGTTGGCTTGTAAAACGACAAAACGAAAGGAGCTATATGTCGCTATCCGCCTTGAAAGTCGCACTTGTGTCGTTGGGTATGTTTGGCATTGCCCACACCGCATGCGCGTTTGAAACGCACACTGGCCAACCGCCGGAGCCTAGTCAGATTTCGATGAGGCAGGTATCTCATGTGGAGTTGGCGCCGGGGGAGTCAGGCGTTGTGACGTTCGATGTGCCGGCCGCCTCCTATGGACGCAATCCCCTGGCCTACTCGGTCGACAATGGCGGCGGCTACGTCTTCTCGAATGTCAAATGCCCGCAAGACTTTGAGCCTCTCATATTCCCCGTCGGTGTCCGCTGCGCGCGTCCGGGCAATCACCCTATCAACTACGAGCACGACGCCTTTACTATGGAAGTGACGGTGACCAACGTGGATGCGCCACAAGACCAGCCCGTATCGAGCGGGCCGTTGATGGCGGTTGGCTGGGACGTCCCGGAGACTTTCCGTTCTACGTGGCATCTCCATGTGCCTCATGGCCTGGAGACATCTGACACCGCGGTGCAGGACTGAAGGCATCTGAGTTGTATGCCACCGTAAAGGGTGAGGTCAGCTCGTCATCTACGAGCGACCTCGTTCTTTCAGCGTGAATCCTTCTCCGATTCTGTCGCTGCATGCTGTTCGTGTTCGTTGGCGACATGCCGCTCGTGCAACATCTCGCTGGTATTCGCCGCGCTGGCGGTGGTTTCTTCTTCGGTCAGCACGCCTTCCTTCTCGTTGTCGCCGCCCGGGGTGATCTTCAGGATCGAGTGGCGCACTTCGCGCGACAGAATCACGCGCGCATCGCGCACCATGTCTTCGAGCGCGCGGTCATAGTCGAGCTTGCCGTTTTCGTCGGTGGTCAGGACGCGGCTTTCGCGCAGCTTCTGGATGAAACCACGGAACAGCGCCTTGTCGAAGAACTCCGGCGCGGACAATTCGTTGAGCAGGCTCAGGCGTTGCGCCGTCAGCGCGCACGCGTTTTCCAGCTCGGCAGCGGTCAGCGTATGCGGGCCGTTCTTTACCAGCGCCGCGATGGTGATGTAGTAGCGCTCGAACGCCTGAATGAGCGTGCGCGCGATCACCTTGAGCTGATAGGCGCCGTCATCCTGGCCGGGGCCGCGTTCGAGTACGCGGCCTTCACCGGTCGATTCGAGCAGGCCGCGACGCACGAAGAAGTCGATGGTTGCCTGCAGCTGCTGCGAGAAACCTTCGGCATCCCAGGGCAGGAACAGCTCGCCTTGGATAAACGGATAGATGATCTTGCCCAGTCGCAGGATCGACACGCGCGTCATGCGACGGTTGTTGAGGAAACAGCAGGCGACCCATGCCGCGGTGGCGGTCAGGTGCAGGACGTTGTTGCGGAAATAGCTCAGCAATACCGCCTGTTCGTCCTCGGTGACCAGCACGTCGCCCAGCGGATGACGCACACGGCGAATCCAGCCCATCTGCTCGCCGTAGGCGATGATGCCGGCCGGGTCCATCGGGGTCAGCGTGACGCGGTCGGAGTAGGGCAGCTCGGCGATCAAGGCCTTCATCAGCTCCAGCTGCACCAGCAGATCGTTCTCGGCCATCGCATGCTTGGGCGTGGCCAGTAAGGCAAGTGCGAGCAGGTTGATCGGGTTGACGTCCGCCGCGCGGTTGATATTGATCTGGATCTTGTCGGCCAGGCTGTCGACCACGCTGTTGAGCCATTCCGGCTTGGCATCGGGATCGCCGCTGGCGGCTCGCCAATCGGAGCCGGTAGCGTCGAGCAGCGGGGTCAGCTCGATCGGCTCGCCGAAATTCAGCGCGACATGGCCGTAGTGTTGGCGCAACACCTTGAGGCCACGCAACAGACCGAGCAGCGATTCTTTTTCTTTGGGTTTGCCGGACAGCTCACCCGCATACGATTTGCCTTCCATCAGCTTCTCGTAGCCGATGTAGACAGGCTGGAACAGCACCGGGCGGCGTGGCGCGCGCAGGAACGCACGCACCGTCATCACCAGCATGCCGGCACGCGGAGCAAGCAGGCGACCCGTGCGCGAACGGCCGCCTTCGATGAAGTACTCGATCGGTACGCCACGATCGATCAGCTGCGCCAGGTACTCGTTGAACACCACCGAATACAGCGCGTTGCCCTTGAAGCTGCGGCGCAGGAAAAACGCGCCGCCACGGCGCAGGATCGGTCCGATCACCGGCAGGTTGAGGTTGACGCCTGCGGCAATATGCGGCACCACGACGCCAGCCATATGCAGCTGATAGCTCAGCAACAGGTAATCGGTATGGCTACGATGGCAAGGTACGTACACCACTTCGTGGCCGGGCGCGGCGGCGCGGGCCTTGTCGAAATGATGCATGGCGATACCGTCGTACAACTTGTTCCAGAAGTTCGACAGCAGGAACGAGACCGAGCGCACTACCGGATGCGAATAGTCCGCGGCGATTTCCATCGCCAGCTTGCGCGCCTTGCTCCATGCCTTGGCATGGCTCAAGTTCTCTTTGCTCATCGACGCGGCAATAGCTTCGCGCACCGGCTCGGCATTGAGTACGGCGTCGACCACGGTGCGGCGATGCGACAGATCGGGTCCGATCACTGCCGCGCGAATACGACGGAAATGCGTGCGCAGGACGCGTGCCAGCTTGCGCGCAAAGCGCTCCGGCCGTACGTCGCCTGCATCGTTGACCACGCTGCGCAACGACACCGGGGCGGAGAAGTGCACGGCCGTATCGCGGCCGTTGAGCAGCAGCGCCAGCATGCGGCGGAAGCGGCCGACGACGACCCAGTTTTCCGAGAACAGCACGCTGAACCAGCCGCTCTCGCGGTTGGGCGCGCGGCCGACATAGATCGACACGGGAACGATCTGGATGTCGCGATCGGGCTGTGCCTCCAGCGAGCGCACCAGCTGGCCGAGGGGTTCGTTCGGGGCACGGTGACGGTTGCGTCCGAACAGCCAGCCGTCGCGGCGTGCCAGCGCAAACACCGATCGCCGGCGCCGCGTGCCGGCGAGTGGCTGCATCGGGCTGGGCAGGCCGGCCTCACGGCAGGCGCGCTCGAGGATCAGCGCGTCGGACAGCCCATCGCGCTCGATGACATAGCAGACCGGCACGCCAGGCTGCAGCATGGCAGCCGGTTCGGCCGGATCGCGCCGCAGGCGCACCCAGGGTTCAAGAATCTGTCCGGCCAGGTGAAACCACCAGGGGGAACGGCTACGGGAGGCGGTGGAATCCGCGGTCGAGATAGTCGGCATGCCGCTATTGTAACTATTGCGGCGCTCCGCCTCTTAAGAACTCGTTTTGGCGGTGACCGTCGATGCGGCCGGCGCAGGCGCCGCCGTGGTGCTCGGTGCCGGCTCGCTGAGCCGCTTATGCGTCTCGCGGGCGTTCTTGAGCAGGTCCTCGCTGTACCAGCGGCCGTCTTGCTGGATCAGCACCGATTCGGTCGAAAGCGGCTTGCCCAGCAGGACATAGTCGATCTTTACGCGGGCGTGGCCGTTGGCGTTCTCGATCGTACTGAGCTTGACCGAGTCCCAGGTCTGGTCCAGCGACAGGCCATAGAGATTCAACACCTGCTTCAAGCCTTCATAGCCGATCGAATATTTCTGCATAGCGGTGACGAAATCCATGCCGCGCAGCTCATCGGCCGATTTCAGATCCAGCTTGCGCGCCGTGGCAACGACAATGGCGATGCTCTGCTTGGCCTTGTCCTGGTCGAACCATGGCGCCTGCTGCACCCAGGGCGCCAGTGTGTCGACGACCGCATTGGCCTGCGCTTTCTGCGTGGCGGTCATGTTCTTGTCCTGCTCCACGCCGGTTTTGGCGATCTGCTGGACGATGCCGATCATCACCGGCATCTGGTCGCGGTACTGCTGGGAGAGCTGTACAAGCTTTGGCTTGAGTTCGGCGTAACGCTTGTTTTCCGCATCCGGCTCGGTCCAGGCGGTGTAGTTCTTGGTGAACTCGGCCCGTTGTTCGTCGGTAAGCGGCTGGCGGTCGGGATCGGGTTTGCTCCAATCCAGTTGGAGCGTGGTGAAGTCCGTGGGCGGCAAGGCGTGCTTCCAGAACCCGCCGAAGTCGCCGTTCTTGATCAGGGTGACCGACTGCTGCACGGCCGCTTCCGGCGTCTCGCCGCCCGGTGTCGCGGCTTGCTGCTGGTCCTTGTCATGGCAGGCGCCAAGAGCCAGGGCGGTGGCGGCGATAAACAGAAACGACCGAAAGCGAAGGCTGCGCATGGGTGATCTCGCGGTGAGTGGCTGTTCGCAGCCAGGCGGGACGGCCGGCGGAGCGTATAGGTGGGGGCAGCGCCTAAACAAGAGGCGGAAGGCGCGTCTGATGGCCCTAAAAGAAAACCCGCGGGCGTTGGGCCTCGCGGGGTAATCCGGCAGAGCCGGAAGGGAAATGGCCTCGCCTGCAGTGAATTAGAGGTCAGCAGGATTTGGCGAGAGAGATATTACTTCTCCGTTAAAGCTAAGGCAATACCTTACATATATATATCTAAGCTATTGATATTCAACGATTGTCTTGAGTCAGTTGTAGCGCAGCGCGCCGATCTTCTGCTGCCGGCGCTGTTCGCGGGGCAGGCTCCAGTCATTGTTGAACAGCGCCGGCTCCCACGAACCGTAGCTCGGGTTCGGCAGCACGAACCAGCGCGTGCCGATCCAGGCCATATACGGAGCGATGGCCTTCTGGCGACCTTCGGTGGTGTTGGCCAGCACGTTCGCGAAATCGCCGATCTGATCGCCGAACTGCATCAGCACGCGATATTTGCGACTGATCAGCTGGCGGCGGCAACCCTTCTCCGTGCCGACCTGCTCGCAGTCCTGCACAAAGGTGCCCAGGCCGAGGAAGGCTTCCGGGCCCGATACCGGCACGCCCGCCTTGCGCAGGTTGCCAAGGGTGGCTTCGTCCAGATCCTTGGCGCGGTTGGATACGTAGATCACCGCAATGCCGTGTTTTGCGGCGAACTGGGTGAACTCCACCACGCCCGGCAGGGCGCGTGCTTTTTCTTCCTTGCACCAGGCCGCCCAGTCGGCTTCATTGAATTCGCCGCCGCTCTTGATCAGGCGCGCCTGGTAAGGCGAGTTGTCCAATACGGTCTCGTCGATATCCAGCACTACGGCAGGCTTCAGACCGGCAGCGGGAGCGACACGGTCGTCCTTGGCCAGCGCGTCCCATTGCTTGTCTTTCATCGCCGCCAGCAACCGGCTCTGCGCATCGCGGTAGGTCTGCAGGTAAATCAGGTCATGCTCGACAGCCGTCTGGGTCCAGGCGACTGCATTGAGATTGTCGTCGGCAGGCGTCGCGGGTGTGGACGCAGCGGGGAGGGCCGGCTCCGTTGTCGTCGATGCATGGGCATCGCGGTGAGACGGAGCGGACGAGCAACCGGCGAGCAGAACGAGCGCGGCGAGCGTTGCCGATGAACGGATAGACATGCTTTGGACCCTGTGGCTGAGACAAACGGATAATCTCGCTAAAGTTTACGACAGCACTGTGTCTGAACAGATCCCGGGGTGGCAGGGCTGGCGATAGCGGCGAGGTACTGACAGACTCCCCGCAATTTCCTATGCGGCCGATCCATGGACCTTCATCAGCCCGCCCCGCGCCCCGCGCAGCCTGTCATCACCGTCGCCAGCTACATCCTGGTGGGCCTGGGCCTGCTGTTGATCCTGCTGCTGCACCTGTTGCCGGCGTTGCTGGCCGGGCTGCTGGTATTCGAGCTGGTGCAGTCGCTGGCGCCGTTGCTGGGGCGGCGCATCCCCAGCGATCGCGCACGCGTGCTGGTGGTGGCGGTGCTTGGCGCGATCGTGGTCGGCCTGCTGATGCTGCTGATTCTTAGCACCGTCAGCTTTTTGCGCAACGAGATCGGCAATCCCGAGCAGCTGTGGCAGGTCCAGCTGATGCCGCTGGTCGAAAAGGCCCGCCAGCAACTTCCGCCGTCGATCACCGGTTGGCTTCCCGACAGCGTCGACGATCTGCGCATCATGGCGTTGGAGCTGACCCGCAAGCATGCAAGCAGCTTGCAGTTGCTGGGCAAGGGTGCCGCACGCGCCCTGGTGCATATTCTTATCGGCCTGGTACTTGGTGCGATCGTCGCCTTGAGCCGTGCACGGCCAGCGCATCAGGTCGGCCCGCTGGCCGCCGCCATGGGGCTGCGTTGTCAGCGGCTGGCCGAGGCGTTTCACAACATCGTGTTCGCGCAGATCAAGATTTCAGTCGTCAATACGGTCTTCACCGCGATTTTCCTGGTCGTTGTGCTGCCCTTGGCCGGTATCCATCTGCCGCTGACCAAGACCTTGATCCTGGTGACCTTCCTCGCCGGCCTTTTGCCCGTGATCGGCAACCTGATCTCCAACACCGCCATCACCGTCGTCGGGCTGTCGGTATCGCTATGGGTAGGCGTCGCGGCGCTGGCTTTCCTGATACTGATCCACAAGCTCGAGTACTTCCTCAATGCGCGCATCGTCGGCACGCAGATTCGAGCACGGGCGTGGGAACTGCTGATTGCCATGCTGGTGATGGAGGCCGCATTCGGGCTGGCCGGACTGATCGCCGCGCCTATCTATTACGCGTATCTCAAGAGTGAGCTGGAGCAGGAGAGGCTCGTCTGATACGCAAGAATGGTCGATCGCAAAGGCTGGGTCCGCAAGTTGAAGCGAATCGCAGGATATTGTTGCAGTTGAAACGATAGACTCGTTAGCTAATTTGCCGATGTGTCTGCGCATAAACCGTGCCCCGGCGGCCAGGCATGATTTCACCCTGGCGGACATCCGATCGAAAAACACGATCCACCGCAGACGATGAAGGCGATGTTGCCCGTGACCGTTGCTATCGCTCGAATCTGGCGAGGTTCACTGCCTTTGCATTTCCGAAATTTCATTGCCTGATTTATGGGCTGAATAAATCGATATTTAAATTACAGTCCATTTTATTTATCGGCTATTGCGCGGATATAAAAATAAACATTTTAGCCATCGAAAGAAAAAGCGAATCACAAGAAGTTTCGATGGCAAGAACTTGAAAAAAAAGGCGCAAAATATAGGGGTTTCGTGAGAAAAAAACGAAACTTGAACATTTCTCTTGAATACGTATTCTCGGGATCAAGCGGCCCTGTGGTGGAGGGTATTCGCGCTGCGTCGGTGGGGTACTGAGCAGGCGAATTAACCAGGGCCGACACAAGAACACCTAGCCGAATTTTTGCTGTTAGGTTTTTTGCTTTTTTTCGAGATTTTCGAGGGGAGTACCTACATGTCTATGCAGTACGCACGTTTCGCGCGTAAGAAGATTGTTTTGTCCGTTGCCCTGGCGCTGGGCGTCTATGGTGGCGCCGTCATGGCGCAGAGCACCGTGGGTATCGCCTACGGTACGGCCGATCCTGGCGCGCAGGTGCAGCTGACCAATGTGAGCAGTGGCCAGGTACGCACCATCACGGCCGATAACGATGGCCGTTTCCGTGCCGCGGCGCTTGTCCCGGGCAACTATCACATCAGTTATCCGCAAAAAGGCCAGACGGTTACGCGCGACATCACCGTTTCGGCCGGTACCGGCTTCAATCTGGATGCCGGTACCGCGGTAGCAGCGGCGAGCGCCAATGCGACCCAGCTGGGTTCGATCACCGTCCAGGCCAATGCCCTTCCGGCGATCGACGTGTCCTCCGTGCAGACCACCACCACCTTCACGGCCGATCAGCTCAAGTCGCTCCCTATCGCCCGCAACGTGACGGCTGCGGCATTGCTCGCGCCAGGTGTGACGCGTGGCGACTCGGCTTTCGGTAACCTGGCGTCCTTCGGCGGTTCGTCCGTTGCGGAGAACTCGTACTACGTCAACGGCTTCAACGTCACCAACCAGTTCGATTCGCTTAGCTTCGCGCAGGTGCCGTATGAAGCGATCGACTCGGAAAACATCCAGGATGGCGCGTTCGGTCCGGAATACGGCAACTCCACCGGCGGTGTGATCTCGATCCAGACCAAGCAGGGTACGAACGAGTGGAAGGGTGGTATCGACGACACCTGGAATCCGATCGGTCTGCAGGGCAGCTTCCCGACGGTGTACAAGAACAACGGTACATTGCAGCAGGTCAATAGCGGCAATCGCAACTATGCCTCCGCCAACAGCAACACGCCCGGTAGCCCGGTCGACTTCAGCAATCGCTGGAGCGCCTGGTTGGGCGGTCCGCTGATCAAGGACAAGTTGTTCATCTTTGCCCTGGTCAGTCAGACCAAGACCAACGACCAGAGCTACGGCACCTACATTCCTGATGGCGGCACCAATGGCGGCGGCTTCCAGCAGACGGAAGAAAAAGATCCGTACTACCTGGTCAAGCTGAACTGGAACATCAACGAGGACAACATCCTCGAGTACACCGGTTTCAGCGATACCCGTCACTACAGCACGGACGTCTACAACTACGGTTTCGACGCGAACAACAACCCCTATCATTTCGATCAACAGGGTGTGTACAACCAGAAAGCCGGTGGCCAGACCAATATTCTCAAGTACACCGGCTACATCACTGACAGCTTCAACGTCCAGGTGCAGTACGGCAAGAGCAAGAACAAGCGCATCAATACCGCCGTCTCGGCGAACGGCACGGTGGAAAGCTACGATGGCGTCCTTGCCGACGCCCCGTTCGCGCCCGGTTGCCCGGCGATCAACGACCGGCGCAATCCGGTCGTCGCGGGCCAGCTCGCGCCGATCCAGTCGTGCGCTTTCGTGCCAGGTGGTTCGCTCACCAGTGCAAACGGCGAAGACTCCCGTTCCAGCGGCCGTATCGACCTGCAGTGGAAAGTGGGCGACCACGAACTGTCCGGCGGTTTCACGCGTGATGTGACCAAGTCCAATACGGGTACCGTCTACGAAGGCGGCGCTCTGTACGAGTACGACCCGCTGTCGCCGACCTCGGGCGCGTCTCCGGCGGACAACACCGTCACCCAGACGGTGTTCGCGACGGGCGCCAAGGTGGGTATCACGCAGCGTGCCGAGTATGTGCAAGACATGTGGCACGTCACGGACAACTTCGTCGCGCGTCTGGGCTTGCGCAACGACCAGTTCAACAACCGCAATGGCCTGGGCCAGACCTACCTCAGCCAGGGTCACAATCTCCAACCGCGCCTGGGCGTGTCCTGGGACGTGAATGGCGATTCCTCGACCAAGCTGTATGCCAGCGCCGGTGACTACTCGCTGCCGGTCGATGCGGGCGTGGCTATCCGTGGCGCAGCCGCTTCGCTGTATCGCATCCAGACCTACAACTACACGAGCATCGATCCGACGACCGGCGTGCCGCAAGGCCTGACCCCGATCGGCGATCCGCTCTATGCCAACGGCGAAACCGGTGTGACGCCGCCCGCGCAGTCGGTCGCTTCGTCCGGTCTCAAGCCCTTCAAGCAGCGTGAGTTCATCCTGGGTGGCCAGCAGCAGCTCGCCGGCTGGACGCTGGGTGCCAAGGCGATCTATCGCAAGGTGTTGACGGGTATCGACGACACCTGCGACTTCCGTCCGGTCGCCGCATATGCCAACGCCACGTATGGCATGGCTCTGGATCCGAACTCGCTGTCGCCTCCGGGTGACAATCCGGGCTTGCCGGGTTGCTATATCTTCAATCCGGGCAGCGGTATCAACCTGCAGCTGCCGTTGATGGCGGGCAGCAGCCAGCTCTATCCGGTTCACCTGAGCGCGGCCCAGCTCGGCGAGCCCAAGTACAAGCGTGACTACTACGCCCTGCAGTTGACGGCGGAAAAGAACTTCGACGACAAGTTCTATCTGAACGTCTCTTACGTGTGGGCCAAGTCCTGGGGTAACTCGGAAGGTCTGGTGGACTCGAACATCGGTCAGGCCGACACGGGTACATCGGAGCTGTTCGACTATCCGGAACTCATGACCGGTGCCAACGGCAATCAGCCGAACGATCGCCGTCACACGCTGAAGGCGTTCGGTGCGTGGAACATCACCAACGAGTGGCAGCTGGGCGCGAACTTCGTCTGGCAGTCCGGTCGTCCGGAGAACTGCTACGGCGATGCGCCGATCGATAACGTGATCGGCGGTTACGGTTCGGGTGGCGCCTCGGCGTACCTGTATTGCACGGCTGCCGACGGTACGAACGGTCACACCGCGCCGCGCGGTTCGATCGGCACCACGCCGAACTACTGGCAGCTGGACCTCAACGGTTCGTATAAGCCGCAGTGGGCCAAGGGCGTGACGCTGCGTGCGACCGTGTTCAACGTGTTCAACAAGCACCAGGTGTTGACCGTCAACGAAATCCAGAACGCGAACTACAATTCGGACCTGGGTATCGCCGGCAGCACGTTCAATTCGTCGACCTTCCTGACCCCGACCGGGTTCCAGCCGCCGCGTTACGTGCAGCTCAACGCGGAATACGACTTCTCGCTGTAAACACCAGGCCTGCCTTTGGGCGGGGCCATATCAAGCCGCACGGACCTCGAGTCCGTGCGGCTTTTTTGTTTTCCCGGATGGTTCGGAGCCATGTGCCATTTGGCACAGGCGATATCGCCGTAAGTTTCGCGAAACCTATATTGGTAAGCAAATACAGAGGGTTATAAAAAACCCTACCTGTTTGAGGGTGTGAAAAAATCACAACAAAATGTTGCGTGCGCGAAATGTCCATGTTAAACAGTTGTCAAGCACGACTGTCTGAATTTGGGGTCAGGCACATAAGGGGACACGGGCCTCGTCGCGCCACGTTTCGAGGGAAGGGAAGCCAGGAGGAGGCTCCCTCGGAAATCTTCAAGTAGAAAAGCTTTAGGGGAGTTACCAATGTTGAAGTCCAAGCTTTCGGCTGCCGTTTTGGTGGCTTTGGCGGTTGGCTATTCCAGCGCGTACGCTGCTGGTGCACCGCAAGACACGCAAAGTGATCAGTCGGCCGATGCCAGCAAGGCCAAGAAACTCGAAGCCGTTACGGTTACCGGCTCGCTGATTCCGCAGACCCAGGTTGAAACGGCTACGCCGGTTATCACCATCACAGCCAGTGACCTGAAGGCCAAGGGCTTCACCACAGTCGCCGAGGCGCTGCAGCAATCGTCGTTCGCGACGGGCGCGGTGCAGGGTGCGAACTTCTCGGGCGGCTTCACCCAGACGGCGCAGACCCTCAGCATTTTCGGTTTGCCGGTCGGCTTCGTGAAATACCTGATCGACGGTCGCCCGATGGGTGACTTCCCGGCACTCTACAACGGTAGTGACGCCTTCAATAACTTGAGCGGCCTGCCGGTCGAGATGGTCGATCACATCGACATCCTGCCGGGCGGCCAATCGTCGCTGTACGGTTCGGACGCTATCGCAGGCGTCATCAACATCGTGCTGAAGAAGAAGCTCGATGCGCCGGTGCTCGATGTGCGCTACGGCTGGCACAAGGATGGCGGTGGCGCTGATCGCCGCGTGTACCTGGCCGACAGCTTTACCTGGGGCAAGCTGAACGTGTTGGCCGGCGTGCAGTTCGAAAGCACGCAGCCCATCTGGGGCTTCGATCGCAGCCTGACCCGGCAGTACTACCAGCAGGGCACCAGCCCGGCGGTGGCCAGCCGTGACTATCTGGTGCTGAGCGAATATCAGGGTACCGGTTATCAGGACCCGAACGTGCTCAATCCCGGCGTTGGCTGCTCCAACGTAAGCAGCCTATATGGCGGCAAAACGGCGTACCAGAGCCGTGCGGGCAGCGGCAATTATTGCGGCGAGTTTGTCAGCCCGGGCTATGCCACGCTGACCACGGATCAAAAGACGGCCAACCTTTATACCCATGCAACGTTCGACGTGAACGACAACGTCCAGTTGTATGGCGATCTGCTCTACAACTACGACGAACAGAAGTATCAGCCGGGCTCCAACTTCATGTTCTGGAGCACCCAGGACTATGGCCTGATCTACGATCAGAAGCTGCAAGATCTGGTGCTGCTGCAGCACGCTTTCTCGCCCGAGGAAGTGGGTGGCTATAAGAACATCGAAGACAAAAACACCGAGAACTCCTACAACCTCAATCTGGGTGTCAAGGGTACGTTCGGATCTTCGAAGTGGGACTACGACCTCGGCTTCACGCATTCTCAGGATCAACTGTTGTCGCGCACGTTCCAGCGCTTCAAGGGGCCGATCGACGCCTACTTCCAGAGCCATGTGTTGGGCCCGCAGCAGGGTCTGGACCCGCTGTTCAACTACTACCCGGTGTTTTCGCCCAACTACAATGCTTTCTATCAGCCGGTCTCCCAGGCTGATTTTGACAGCTTCACGGGCTATACCTCGACACGTTCAAAGACGTGGGACAACATGCTGCGCGCGCAGATCACCAACGCGTCGCTGTTCTCCCTGCCCGGCGGCGACGCCGGCTTGGCGATCGTGGCTGAAGGCGGCAACCAGGGTTGGGATTACTCGCCGGACGCGCGTGTACTGAACAACCAAGTCTGGGGTTTCACCGACGTGCAGGGTGCGGGCCATCGTTCGCGTTGGGCGACCACCGCCGAGTTCAGCGCACCGATCACCTCGATGTTGACGGTCGATCTGTCCGGTCGCTATGACAACTACAAGGTTCTGAACAAGGACGTGGACCATGGCACGTACAACATCGGTCTGGAGTTCCGTCCGTTCGAAATGCTGCTGATCCGTGGCAAGTACGGCACGGCATTCAAGGTGCCTACGCTCGCCGATGAGTTCCAGGGCCAGAGCGGTAGCTACTCTTTCGTGACCGACTACACGAACTGCGCCATTGACGGCGCGACCCCGGACAAGATCGCAGCGTGTAAGCCCAAGTACAGTTCCGTTCAGTACTTCGGCACCACCAACGGTGATCCGACGCTGAAGCCGATCACGGCCAAGGTGTGGAACTACGGCTTCGTCCTTGCGCCGCTGCCGCAGATGTCGTTGAGCGTGGATTACTACCACTACAACATCAAGAACGAGGTCGCGCCTCAGTTCGCGGATAACCTGTCGCTGAAGGAATATCAGTGCAGCATCGGCCAGATCGATCCGAACTCGCCGACCTGTCTGAATGCCGTGGCCTCGATCACCCGTGGCCCGTCGACCGATGGCGTACATCTGGGCACGATTCAGTCCATCTATACGCCGAAGGTGAACGTATCGCAGGAACTGGTGAACGCGGTCGTGGCGAACTTCGGTTATATCCAGGACATCGGCCGCTTCGGAAAGCTGTCGTTCAATACTTCTTACAGCAACGTGTTGAAGCACGAGCTTGAGCAGTTCCCTGGCGACCCGCCGATCGACGAGTTGCGCGATCCGGAGTTCAGCACGGATTTCAAGACCAAGGTCAATGCGTCGATCACCTGGACGTATGACAAGTGGAGCACCACCCTCTATGGCAATCGCTATGGTTCGACGCCGAACTTTGTCGCGACCCAGGTGGGCTACGGTGCGCCGAACGCTGGCAAGCTTGCGCCGTGGTTCGTTTACAACGCGAGTGTGACGTTCAACCCGACCGATAACCTGGCCTTGTCGTTCCTGGTGGATAACGTGTTCAACAACATGCCGCCGGTAGATCATAGCTATCCGGGTACCGAGGGCACACCGTACAACTCGCTCAACTACAACGTGAACGGTCGCGCTTATTACGTCCAGGCGACTTACAAGTTCGGCAAGGCAAACTGATCTGCCTTTGATTGAAAAAAAGCCCCGCGGATAGCGGGGCTTTTTTTTGTGCTTGAATTCATTCGATGGGGATGCCCGCCTCGAGCAAAAGGGCCTTCAGCTCGCCCAGTTGCGGCTCATAGCGGCGCCATCGATCGACGGATTTTCGATTCATGGGTTCGCGAACCTGTGCTGCGCTGGCCGTGGCCACCGGCGCAGCGTTCTCGTGAAACCTCAGACAGGCGTCGTCCCAGGTCAATCCGCAGAAGGAAATGATTTCCCGCGAGCCTTGTTCCTGGGCATCGACCAGGGATTCGTAGTCGACCTCCAGGATGCGGCCGGGAAGAACGCGACGCCAATGCGACATGAGGCGATCGAATAAAATGTAGTAGCGACCTACGTCAAGCAAATCGAATGTGTAATCGAAAAATGGCGAGGTAAGCGTAAACAGTTGTCTGAAATTGCTAAGACACGAGTCCATCGGATTGCGGCGCAGGCAGATGATCTTTGCCTTGGGTAAAGCCTTCGCTATAAAGCCTGCATAGAGAAAGTTATGCGGAAGCTTGTCGATGAACCGGGGTCGAGAGCCCGTGAGCGGTCGGGTGCTATCGATATAACTTCGACCCACAGCTTCCCAGTCGAGATCGCTTGCGTGTGCAATGGTGTCGGGATCGAGAAGCAAGGGTGTCCGGCTTCGAGATGCCTGTTTTAGAACCGCGCTGAAGTTAGACAACTCGCCCGCGGTATAGACATCCGGGTGGCTGCTTACGATTCTCTCGACCAGGGTCGTTCCGCTGCGGGGCATGCCGATAATAAAAATCGGCTCATCGGTCAAAAAGCCTCTCGACTCGGTAACAGGCTCGGAAAATGCGGTCATCAAGGACTCGAAAATTTCTTTGTCTTGACCGCTCGAATAAGCACGCGATTTTCCGGCCGCAGTCTTACCTTTGGTGAGGTGGTCGAAAGCATTCGGATAATCCGCCAGATCCTCCAGCTCCTTGGCAAGTGCGAGATGGAGATACATGTTTGCCGAAAGATCGCTTCCGGCACCGGCCAGTGCGTTCTCCAAACGAGTAACGTGATTGCTCGATGGCGTCTGCTTGCGGATCTGGGCCAAGGTCAGGTTGGCATTCCATCGCGTCGGCTCGAGCTCCAGGCAGCGTTCCAGTTCGTTCTCCGCAGTGGCCAGCTCACCCGCGGAGATCAGCGCAGTGGCGTAGTTGAAGCGAAACAGGCCGACATGGGGGGCCAGTTCCACAACCTGGCGAAAGACGGCCGTGGCACGGTCATACGCGTTGCAAAACGAGAACACGACACCCAGGGTGTCGAGTGTCGCCGCATCCCGCGGTTGCAGCGCCATGGCCCGATTGGCAACCGTCAATGCCTCACTGGTTCTATGCAGGGCGATCAGCGTTTTTGCGTACTGGACGGCGTATCGGCTATTTGTCGGATCGAGCTGGGTCGCCCGGGCCATATGTTGTGCGGCGAGCTGCGGTATCCGCAACTCAAGTGCCGCTACCCCGGTTAGGTAATGCAATCCAGCATGTTCCGGAGCGATCGGAATCAATTTCGCCGTGTGCTCAAGTAAGCCACGCCAGTCCTGTCGATTGAAGGCTGCTAGTGCCTGTTCATAGGTTTGCGCGGGATCGGTCATAGACAAAGGCCAATACGGAATTTAGATTCGATCATGTTAACTGGTAGCTACCACCATGGGTTACAAACTTGCCACACGCCAGTGTCGCCATGATGGTTGCGATATGCGGCTTGGCAGCCTCACAGGCCACTTCCTTAGTCGTGGATTCGACATAATTAAGGCGCCGAAGGTGAAGTAGCAATGATTATTTGGAATCGAGTTTATCTATTGATTCTGCCGCGATGGGCGGAGATGCTTTGCCCGTTCAAAAGATCACTTGCGAATCCTTTGCATGCAAGCGGGATACACCATGTACTGGCGGCAGGTCGATGCAATTAGCTGGGTCGTAGCTTTGGCTTTGATGGTCGGTGCTTCCTCGGTAATGGCAACGGCAGGTGTATTTGGATTCAGTCGACAATAGCGATCTATGCGTCGTTGCTCCGCCATTGGCGTGGCTTTTTTTGGATCGCTGTCCGGTAGCTCAGTCGACCGCGATCCCTTCGCCGCGCAGGAGCGCGTGCAACTCGACCAGTTGCTCTTCGTAGTTGCGCCAGCGATCGATGGTCCGGCGGTTCATTGGCTCTCTTACCTGGACTGCGCTGGCCGTAGCGACCGGCGATGCGTTCTGGTGGAAATCGAGACAGGCATCGTTCCACGAAAGGCCGCAGAACTGGATGATCTCGCGCGAGCCGGCCTCCTGGGCGTCAACCAGCGCCTCGTATTCGACTTCGAGGATGCGGCCTGGCAGCACGTGTTGCCAATGCGCCATCAGACGATCGAACAACACGTAGTACCGCCCCACGTTGAGCAGATCGAATGAATAGTCGTAGTACGGCGAGCTGAGCGTGAACAGTTGTCTGAAGTTGCTCAGGCAAGTATCCATCGGGTGCCGGCGCAGGCAGATGATCTTGGCTTTCGGTAGCGCCTTGGCGATAAAGCCGGCATAGAGGAAGTTGTGTGGAAGCTTGTCAATGAAGCGTGGCTTCGATCCGGTCAACGGTCGCGTGCTGTCGATATAGCGTTGTCCGATTTGCTGCCAGTCGAGCTGAAGCGAGCGAGTGACAGTGTCCGGGTCTAGCAGCGAGAATGTCTGGCTGCCGGAGGAGCGCTTCAATACGACGCCGAAATTCTGTAGCTCGCCCGCCGAAAAGACGTCCGGATGGCTGCTGATGATGCGTTCCACCACGGTGGTGCCGCTGCGCGGCATGCCGGTGATGAAGATGGGTTCGTCGGTGTCGTAGCCCGAGGTCTCGGCGAGGGGGTTAGGGAAGGCTTCGACCAACGCCGAGAAGAGCGCTTCGTCGCGAGCTATCGAATAACTCTTGGTGCGCCCGCCGGCCGCCTTGCCTTGAGTAAAGTGTGCGAAGGCATGGGGATAATCCGCTAAGTCTTCGTACTCCTTGCCCAGGGCCAAATGCAGATGCATGCTGGCCTGAAGGTCAGAGCCAGTTCTTGGCAGCAAGTCCCGCAGACGAGCCACGTGATTGTGCGTCGATGTCTGGCGACGAATCTGGGCGAGCGTGAGGTGTGCGTTCCAGAAGGCCGGGTTGATCGTGATGCAGCTTTCGAGCTGCTCCTCTGCGTCGGCGAGGTTGCCAACCGCGATCAGGGTCGTCGCGTAGTTGAAGCGGTACTGCGCGTTCTTTGGCTCCAGGGCGACTACTTGCTGAAATGCATCGGCGGCTGGCTGATATGCATTGCACAGCGAAAAAACCACGCCCAGGGTATCGAGCGTCTGGGCATCGCGTGGGACCAGGGCCATGGTCCGATGCGCCGTCGTAAGGGCTTCCTTGGTCATTCGGAGCGAAAGCAGCGACCTGGCAAATTGCGCGCCGTAGTTACCGTTCCTGGGTTCGAGTTCACTCGCGTAGCCAAGATGGGTTACGGCCGCGGGCAGCAGTTGCAGCTCCAGGGACGCCACGCCATTCAAGTAATGCAAGGCAGCATGATCTGGAGCCAGGGGCAGGAGTTTGTTGGTGAGGTCGAGTGCGTTGCGCCAATCGCGCCGGTTGAAGGCAGCGATCGCCTGTTCGTACATCTGCTTTGGATCTGACATGTACTTCACGCCCGATCAGTGAAAGATTCCAGTTAGCGCATTCCAGGCGTGAGGCAAAAATAACACCGTCACGCCATCGTCAAACATCAGTTTCCAGCCAGCATCGCCGCAATCTTCGCCATGTGCGACTCGGCCGTCTCGCGCACGACCTCCTTGTCCGCCTCCGGATCCTTGCCCTGCCAATGCAGGTCGTCCTGCGGTAATTCGTGCAGGAAGCGGCTGGGTTGGTTGCTGTGCACTTCGCCGTAGCGTTTGGTCTTGGCCGACCACGAGAGGGTCAGCATTTCCTTGGCACGGGTGATGCCGACGTACATCAGGCGGCGCTCTTCGTCGATGCGGCCTTCGTCAATCGCGCCATCATGCGGCAAGGTGCCGTCTTCGCAGCCGACGATAAAGACGAAGCGAAATTCCAGCCCTTTGGCAGAGTGCAGGGTCATCATGCGCACCGCGTTGCCGGGCTCGTCGCGGTCGGCATGGCTGAGCAGGGCGAGTTGGGCGGCGAGGTCGCCGGCGCTGTTGTTGCCCTTCTGCATGGCGCGGAACCAGTCGGCCAGTTCGCGCAGGTTGCCCAGGCGGCGTTCGCGCAATGTGGCGTCGGTGGTGCTGGTGGCGATCTGCGCGGCGTAACCGGTACGCTTGAGAATGGTTTCGACCAGATCGGCGGCGCTTTCGTGTTGTGCTGCGCTGCGCAGTTCGTCGAGGAGGTTGGTGAACGATGCCAGTGCAGCGGCAGGGCGTGGCGTGAGCTGGCGCAAGACGGCGTCGCTGCGGGCCGCATCGAGCAGAGATGCGTGCTTGGTCTGCGCGATCTGGCCGAGTTTTTCCAGCGTGGTGGCGCCGATCTCGCGCTTGGGTACGTTGACTACGCGCAGAAACGCCGCGTCGTCGCTAGGATTGGTCAACAGGCGCAAGTAGCAAAGCAGATCTTTGACTTCGGCGCGGTCCAGGAACGACAGTGCGCCGGTGAGGTGATACGGAATGCGTGCCAGACGCAGTGCTTTCTCCAGCGGGCGCGCCTGGAAATTACCGCGATAAAGGATGGCGATATCGTGCCAGCGTGCCTTGTGCTTTTCCGCCAGGGTGGTGGCGATGGCGGCGACGCGTTCGGCTTCGTGTTCGTTTTCCTTGCACTCCAGCACGCGGATCTGCGGGCCTTCCGGGTGGTCGCTCCACAGTTTCTTTTCGTGCAGATGCGGGTTGTTGGCGATCAGCTTGTTGGCCGCGCGCAGGATGCGCTTGCCGCAGCGATAGTTCTGTTCCAGCTTGATTACGCGCAGGTTCGGCCAGTCGCGGCCGAGCTGGTCGATATTTTCCGGATTGGCGCCGCGCCAGGCATAGATCGACTGGTCGTCGTCGCCCACGCAGGTGATGCGGCCGCGCTCGCCAGCCAACGCCTTGAGCAACCGGTATTGGGCATCGTTGGTGTCCTGGTATTCGTCGACCAGCAGATAGCGCAGGCGTTCGCGCCAGCCATCGCGGCATTCGGTGTCGTTCTCCAGGATATTCAGCGGCAGGCGGATCAGGTCGTCGAAATCCACCGCGTTGAATGCCGCCAGGCGGGCCTGATACAGCTCGTAGATCATCGCCGCATCCTGCTCGCGCGGGCTGCGCGCGGCCGCCTGCGCCTGGGCCGGCGACAGGCCCGAGTTCTTGGCGCGGCTGACCAGGTTGCGCAGCGCGAACAGGGCGTCGGGCTTGATGCCCTTGGGCGCCAGCTCCTTGATGATGCTTTCGCTGTCGTCGGCGTCGAGTACCGAGAAGCCTTTGCGCAGATTGGCGCGCGCGTGCTCGATCTGCAGGAATTTCAGACCCAGCGCGTGGAAGGTACATACGGTCAGGGCTGCTGCGTCCTCGCTGCTGATCAGCTTGGCCACGCGCTCGCGCATTTCCTTGGCCGCCTTGTTGGTAAAGGTGATCGCGGCGATCTTGGCGGCGGGAAGCTTCTTGCGCGCAATCAGGTACGCGATTTTCTGCGTGATCACCGAGGTCTTGCCGGAACCCGCGCCGGCAAGCACCAGTAGCGGGCTGTCGCAGTGTTCGACGGCGGCCAATTGTTGCGGATTGAGCATGATCGGGACGATGCGAGAGGCGGCACCCGATGTTACCAGAGCCTACCTGCTACGCTTGGAGGCTTGGGAACAATGGATGGGCGCCATAGAGGGCGGGCCAGGGGACGAAAGCATGACGAATCAGGACGATGCAGCGTTCGAGCGTTGCGATGTGGCCATCATTGGCGGCGGGCCGGCGGGGAGTACGGCCGCGACGCTGCTGGCCCGACGGGGTTACAAGGTGGTGGTGCTGGAGAAAGCCCATCATCCGCGGTTTCATATCGGCGAGTCCTTGCTGCCGATGAACCTGCCGGTGTTCGAACGCCTTGGGGTGCTGGACAAGGTGCGCGCCATGGGCGTGTACAAGGCCGGCGCGGATTTCGAGGCGGACAACGCGCGCGGCTACAACACCTATGCTTTCAGCCGCGTGGTTGGAGAAAGCCCGCCGCATGCATTCCAGGTATGGCGCCAGGATTTCGACCAGATGCTGTTCAAGCACGCGTGCGAGAGCGGGGCCGATGGCCGCGAGGGACACGAGGTAGTGCAGGTCGAGCAGACCGGTTCGCGTGAGTCGCATCTGGAAGTACGTAGCGACGACGGACGCACCTACAAGCTGGCAACACGTTATGTCGTCGATGCCAGTGGCCGCGATGCTCTGCTGTCGCGTCGCAAGAAGCTCAAGCGCAAGAATCCGGAGCACCAGAGCGCGGCCATCTTCGGCCACTTCCACAATGCGACCTATCGCAGTGGCGAGGACGCCGGCAACATCAGCATCTACAGCTTTGCGCATGGCTGGATGTGGATGATCCCGCTGCCCGACGGCGTGATGAGCGTGGGCGCGGTATGTCGCCCCGATTACCTCAAGCAGCGCCGTGGCAGCCCGGCCGAGTTTCTGCTGGAGACGCTGCGGTCGAACCCGGCGCTGTGGGAGCGCGTGCGCCAGGCCGAGTTGATCGGCGACGAGGTACGCGTCACCGGCAACTACTCCTATGACTCCGGACGCATGGGCGGTCCAGGCTGGCTGCTGATCGGCGACGCCTTCGCCTTTCTCGATCCGGTGTTCTCCTCGGGCGTGTACCTGGCCATGAGCGGTGCCGAGAATGCCGTGGCGGTGATCGACCAGGCCCTGCGCGAGCCACGGCAGGAAATGCGCCTGATCCGCCGGCTGGAGCGCCGCCAACGTGCCGGCATGCGACGTTTCGCGTTCTTTATCTACCGGTTCAACGGCCCGGTGATGCAGCACCTGTTTCGCAATTCCAAAGGGTTCCTGCAGCTGGACCAAGGCGTTACCTCGATGCTGGCCGGCGATGTCTTCGACTCGTTCCCGGTGTGGTGGCGCCTGCAGGTGTTCAGGCTGGTCTACGCGATCCATGCCTTGTGCGATCGCTCGCGCTGGGCGGCCGAGCGCAAGCTGCGCCTTGCGCAGGCCCGAACGGCCTTCACCGGGGGAACGACTCAGGTAGACGACGCCTGACGGGGTTACCATGTGCACCTGTTTGATAGGTGCACCATGGCCAAGCTCTATTTCTACTATTCGGCGATGAATGCCGGAAAGACCACCACGCTGCTGCAAAGCGCGTACAACTATCACGAGCGTGGCATGCGCACGTTGATCCTCACGCCGGCGCTGGACAACCGCTTTGGCGAGGGTGTCGTGGCCTCGCGCATTGGCCTGAAGGCGAATGCGCGGCGGTTCTCCGGCGAGGAGGATCTGTTCGCCATGGTACAGGCCGATATCGCCGCGCAAGGTGCCTTGCACTGCGTATTCGTCGACGAGGCGCAGTTTCTGACCAAGGCACAGGTCTGGCAGCTCTCCGATGTCGTGGACAAGCTGAACATACCGGTGCTGGCCTATGGCCTGCGTACGGATTTCCGCGGCGAGTTGTTCGATGGGAGCCGTTATCTGTTGGCCTGGGCGGACAACCTGGAGGAGATCAAGACGATCTGCCATACCGGGCGCAAGGCCACCATGGTGGTTCGCGTAGATGAACAGGGCCGCGCCGTCACCGACGGCCCGCAGGTTGAGATCGGCGGCAATGACCGCTATGTCTCGGTCAGCCGCGCCGAGTTCAAGAACATCACCGAGGGGCACGGTCGCATCGAATTGCAGCAGACCGTGCTGCCGCTGGGCGAGCGGCCCTGAGCCCTCGCGTTGTCACCACAAGGATTCCCCCTATGAGCAAGCCCGTCATCATCCCCGCCTGGCAGCGCCCGCACTGGCAGCCCAGCGACGAAGAAATCCTGCTGCAGTTCTATGTCTTCGGCAATTTCGGCACCGGCCGCCCGCCGATGCAGGACTATGGCAGCGACGGCTTGCCGCATGGCGTGGAGATGACCAGCTACCACCACAATGCGCTGCGCCAGTGGGAAGGCTACCCGCTCAAGGGCGGCCTGGGTCGCATGCTCAAGGAAGACGCCGCCGAGGCATACAAGCTGGCGCTCGACGCACCGCAGGTGCTGGTGATCCGTGGCCGCATCAAGGACAGCCAGGCGACCGGCTATCTGCGTGATACGTTCGGTGTGATGGCGGCCCTGCTCGACGTGGGCGGCACCGCGATTTTCGACCCACAGATCGTCAGTCTGCTCGATGCGGACGCATGGCGTCGCCGTTACCTCATCGCCGATGGCGCGCCCACGCGCAACCATCTGCTAATCATGCGCGACGGCGAAGACCAGCTCGGCCGGTCCTGGGTTCATACGCGTGGCATGCGCAAGTTCGGTCGACCGGATATCAGCCTGCGTAACGTGCCCGATCGTGATATCGACCGCGCAGGGCAGTTATGCGAACGGCTGGCCGACATGCAGGCGCTCGGTGCCCACTTTGTCGATGGCCAGTCGCTGGAAGCCGAGGGCGTGCCGGGTCTTGTCGCCAAGCTGGGCGGTGACTTCGAGCATCCTGATTTCAACAACACCTACGTCGAATTTCTCTGGCCGGATTGATCCTGCTGCCAGGGCGCGCTGGATGTCGCGCCCTGGCGTTCGCTGTCATGGGCGGCTGCTCGGCGGATCGATCACGATGCGTGAGATCTTTCCGTCCAGCCCGTTCTTGCGGCGATAGGTGATTTCCCAATCTGCATTTGTGCCGGTGGTTTCGAAGCTCGGGACGATCAGGTTGGTGACGTCTTTGCGCAGCACAATCGTGGTGTAGTCGTCGCTTGTATTGCCATCTGGCGAGTCATAGACGCTGATGCGTGTTCCTGCCGGCAAGTTGGCAATGCGGGCGGAGCGAGCCTCGTCATTTTCGCAACCCGTGAAGTCGCCATTTTTGATATTCGCGTCGATATGAACGCGACCGGGTACTCCGCAAACGATATCTCCACCGGCAGCGTTGTCTCTGTAGAAGATCACGCCTCCCTGAGTCACCACACCGGAAAATGCCAGGCCGTCGCCCTGCTCGTAGTGGTCGACAGCGATGAAGTTTGGCTTGCGCATGGCAGGGATCGCGCAATAGTTGTCGACACGATCGAGCAGTCGGTCAAAGCGATTGTCCAGCCGCGCGTGCAAACCCAGGCTCACGCCATGAAACTGATTCATGACAAAGAGCCGGTTCCATGCCTTGCCCGGAAAGGCGACGTTCTTGCGATCGAGGGGAATGTCGCTCCAGCGGCTCTTGCAGGTGTAGTCGTGGGTGAAGATCGTGTCGCCCAGGCTCCAGTAGTTTTCAACGGTGCCGTCAGTACTTGCCATGATGTGCACGTTACCTTCGTCGACCGCGAAATCGCCGCTGTTGTCGCTATTCAGATTGAAAATCAGCAAGCGTTGTCCAGCACCGATCATTTGTCGCGGCGTGGGCCAATCGGGTGTATCCCATGTTTGCGGATCGAACGTCATGCTTGCCAGGCCTGGCACGCCATTGAGTGCGGTATGAAGCATGCTGCGTGAAGCGCCATCCTCCACATGCAAGGTCAATATGGCATCTGGATGGGTTCGTAAAAAGGGCATGATTTGCTCGTTGAACGTTGCTTCCAACGTCAGCTCGCCGGAAAGGCAAACGCTGTGGCATAGATAAATCCGTCCGCGTGATTGGACGAAATCGAGCATCAAGCCCCGCACGCCATCGCGCAATTGCTCGGGTATGCGGTAGGTCTGGTTTGGAACCGGGGTGAATCCATAGTTGAACGCGTTGTGCGTAGTCAGCCAGGTGTATCGATCAAAAGGAAGATCGAACGTATCGATAAAAGGAGCGGCCGTATTACTTGCCGCTGCGCCAAATGAAATAGCCCAGAGAAGTATCGATATAGGTATGTTGCGCACGAAAGATCCCTGAGCCGACGCCGGCTCATATTCTTTATCGCAAGCTTTGCCGGGGTTACTCGTTCACGGACGAAGTTGGCGTGGGGTCAAGCTGAAAAGCTTCAGTGTGGTCGTGGATGTTCAACGCTGGCAGCGTGGACACCAGAAAGTGGAGCGTTGTCCAAGCACGGTCTGGCGAATCGGCGTACTGCACGTGCGGCACGGCTCGCCTTCGCGGCCATAGACGTTCAACTCGCGAAAGAAATAGCCGGGTGCGCCGTCAGGATTGAGAAAATCGCGAAGCGTGGTGCCGCCACGTTCAATGGCCCACGCGAGGATGCGTTTCACCTCAGCCGCCAAGCGCGCGTAGCGTTCGCGCGATACCGAGCCGGCGGCGCGGCGGGGGTCGATGCCTGCCGCGAACAAGGCTTCGCTGGCATAGATGTTTCCGACGCCAACCACGATGGCGTTATCCATCAGGAACAACTTCACCGCCGCTTTGCGGCCGCGTGACATGCGCCACAGCAGATCGCCGTCAAAATCGTCGGTTAACGGTTCAGGGCCGAGGTCGGCCAATAGCTCATGCGTGCTTTCCGGCGGCTGCCATAACAGGCAGCCGAAGCGGCGCGGATCGGTGAAGCGCAGGACGCGCTCGCCTTGAGTTGCCTTGGCCTCGACGACGATGTCGACGTGGTCGTGCTTGCCCAACGGTGCATCGGGCGGCAGCACGCGCAGCATGCCGGACATGCCCAGGTGCAACAGCGCGCTGCCGGCCTGCGTATGTAGTAGCAGGTATTTCGCGCGACGTTCGACCGCGTCGATGCGTTGGCCTGGCAAAAGCTCGGTGATTTCCTTTGGAATCGGCCAGCGCAGATCGGTACGGCGCAACGTCACCGCCGTGATGCGTCGGCCGATCAAGTGCGGGGCGATGCCGCGGCGCGTGGTTTCGACTTCGGGGAGTTCGGGCACGGGTGTGATCAGTGGAGTTGACGGTGAAGAGCAAGAGCGCCCCCTCACCCTAACCCTCACCCCCGGCAGAGCCAGGGGAGAGGGAACTGACTGAGGAAAGTGTCAACGTTGCGCGCTTTTGGCTCCCTCTCCCCTGGCTCTGCCGGGGGTGAGGGGGCTCTTAAGCCCCGGGCGCCCAACTCTCGTGGAAGCTACCCGGCTCATCGATACGCTCAAACGTATGCGCACCGAAGTAATCGCGCTGGGCCTGAATCAGGTTGGCCGGCAGGCGCTCCGTGCGATAGCTGTCGTAATATGCAATGGCCGATGAGAAACCCGGCACCGCCACACCCGCCTGCACCGCCGCCGATACCACATCACGCAAGGCCTGCTGATAATCGCCGGCGATCTTCTTGAAGTACGGGTCGAGCAACAGATTGACGATCTTGGGATTGTGGTCGTAAGCGTCGGTAATCTTTTGCAGGAAACGTGCACGGATGATGCAGCCCGCGCGGAAAATCTTGGCGATGTTGCCGTACGGCAGGTCCCACTTGTACTCCTCGGACGCGGCGCGCAACTGGGCAAAGCCCTGGGCGTACGAGACGATCTTGCTCAGGTATAGCGCACGGCGCACCGATTCGATAAAGGCCGTACAATCGCCCTTGAACGTGTTGTTCGGGCCGGCAAGCTGCTTGCTGGCTTCCACGCGCTGTTCCTTGAGCGAAGACAACAAGCGCGCAAACACCGATTCGGTAATCAGCGGCAGCGGCACGCCGAGGTCCAGCGCATTCTGGCTGGTCCACTTGCCGGTGCCTTTCTGTGCGGCGCGGTCGAGCACGATGTCGAGCAGGTCCTTGCCGGTCTTCGGATCTTTCTTCTTGAAGATGTCGGCGGTGATTTCGATCAGATAGCTATCGAGTTCGCCTGTGTTCCATTCGGCGTATACCTTGCCCAGCTCGTCGTTGGAAAGACCGAGCACGTTCTTGAGCACGGCGTAGCTTTCCGAGATCAGCTGCATGTCGCCGTATTCGATGCCGTTGTGCACCATCTTCACGTAATGGCCGGCGCCATCGGGGCCCATATAGGCCACGCAGGGCTCGCCATCGCCGGGTGCCTTGGCGGCAATCTCGGTGAGAATCGGCGCGACCAGGTCATAGGCCTCGCGTGCGCCGCCGGGCATGATCGACGGACCATGCAGCGCACCTTCCTCGCCGCCGGACACGCCGGTGCCGATGAAGTGCAGGCCGGACTTGGCCAGATCCTGGTTACGACGGATGGTGTCCTGAAAGAACGTGTTGCCGCCGTCGATCAGCACGTCGCCTTTGTCCAGCAGCGGCTTGAGTTTCTCGATGGTGTCGTCGGTCGGCTGGCCGGCCTTGACCATCAGCAGGATGCGCCGCGGCTTTTCCAGCGAGTCGACGAATTCTTCCAGCGTATAGGTCGGGACAAGCTTCTTGCCCGGGTGCTTGGCGATCACCTCGTCGGTCAGTTCCCTGGACCGATTCCAGATCGATACCGTGTGGCCGCGACTTTCGATATTGAGCGCAAGATTGCTGCCCATGACCGCCATGCCGACCACGCCGATCGGTTGCTTGCTCATCTGGTGACTCCTTGAGGTTCTCGTGTACTGCCCCGGATATGGGGAATCCCGCCCGTTGTACAAGATCGGATGTAAGGAGGCGATCAATGTTCGAGGGCTTACAACCCCAATGACATCGCCTTGCCTTCGACCGGACGCGGAGAATAACGCGCTGGAATCAGGGCGATACGATCGCCCACGCGCACGTAGCGCTGTGGCCCGGTCACCGAGGTTTCGCCAAATTCCACGCGCTGGCCGTTCAATTCCAGGGTGGCCGAGGGCGGTGCCAGCCCGATCCTGGACAGCGAGAAATCCTGTGCGGGTCGCCATTGCAATACCTCGGCGGCGGCCGTCTGAGCCAGCTCGTTGAGGCGGCCATCGTCCGCGCGTGCGTTGTGGCTATCGGCGTTCCACCAATGGCCGTCATGGCGGCTGTAATGCTGCATCGGCGCACTTTGAAATTGCAGGCCGATTTGGTCGACCGCGGCAGGATCGATGCCGAGCAGATTGCCCGGATCGTCGTGCCGGTCGCGCTGCCATTGCCATAGCGCCGCGACCACCACGGCGCCCACGACGACCAGCAGCACCAGCCGACCGCGCGTCGCGCGTTTCATGCGCGACGCCTGCGCCAGGCGATCCACGTGCCCGCCAGCAGCAAGGCCAGCGGTAGCCCGAGCAGAAAGCCCATGCTCACCGCGTTGAGTTGCGCTTGCGACAATTGCAGCAGGCGGTCTGGCGCTCCACGCGGCGGCAGGTTGACCAGTGCGTCGTCGCCCAGCAACCAGTCGAAGACGCGTTCGCCCAAGGCACGATTGCCGCCGTTGCCGAGGAAGCTGTTGGAAAGGAAGTCGCCATCGCCGATGACTACGGCGCGCTGTTCGGCTTTGTCGGGGCTGGGCGAAATACGGCTCAAGGCAAAACCGAAGTCCAGCGGGCCCTTGAGTTCGCCTGCGTCGGCGTCGTAGCGAATGGTCGAGTCGTGTGCGTTGTCGATCGGCTTGAACTCGGTCCAGCTCTGCGCGCCTGAGCGCAGGAAGGGTGCAATGCCCCAATTCGCGTTCGATACCTTCGCCAGCGCGGAAACCTGCGGGAATACCGTCGACAGCATGAAGCCGCGCGTGATGGCCTGTGCAGGGTAGTCGCCCAAGGCAAGGATGCGTGGATCTTTCAAGCCCAGCGCGACACCCTGGCCGTCGACCAGTACGCCAGGCAGGACGCGGACGCCCAGCGCTTCTGCCAGTGGCGAGAGCCCGAGATCGTCGTTCGACGGTTCGGTCAGCCACAGCAGGTTGCCGCCGTTATTGACGTAGTCGACCAGCGCCTTGATCTCGGCGGGTGGCAAGGCCAGTGAGGGGCTGGCGAGTACGACCAGGTTGGTGTGCTCGGGCACGCCGGTGACCTGCGCGAAATTCAACGGCACCGCACGCATGCCGCGCCCTTCAAGCTGCGCGATGAAGGTGCCCAGGTCGGCATTGCCTTTGCCGTCGGCACGACGTTCGCCATCGCCGGTGACGAAAGCGACGATACGCTCGCCGCCGCGCGCGAGTCGCTCCAGTGCATTGGTAAGGCTGCGCTCGTCCAGTTCGTCCAGGCGTTGCTCGCGATCCTGGTAGTGCAGGATCAGGGCACCGTCGACCGTAATGCCTTGCTCGCGCATTGCCGCCGGGTCTTGCTGCGGGTCGACGAAGTGCAGGTTGATGTCCGGCTTGACGCGCTGGAAGCGCTGAATAAAGCCGGCAATGGTCTGCCGAAGATCGCCTTGGGGATTGGCGTAGCTGACGATCTCCACCGGACCTTTGAGCGTCGCCAGCACCGCGCGGCTTTCCGGCGGAAGGCTGGCCCGCCCGCCGTAGGTCCAGTCGAAACTGTGGTCGTAGCGTGTGCTCAGATAGCCCAGCGCGGCGACGCCCAGCAGTAGGGCGAGCGCGAACAACCAGCCGTCGAGTCGTTGCGAAAGTCGACGCTTCATCAGCCGCGCTCCTTGTCTGCCGCAAGGCGGCGCGTCGCCAGCGCCAGCGCGAATACGATGACCAGCACGAACCACAGCACGTCGCTGGTCGATACCAGGCCGCGCAGCAGGGTCTCCAGATGGGTGCTGAGTGCGAGCCAGTTGATGGCCCCGTTATCGATCCCGGCCATCTGCGCACCGGAATTCACGCCGATAAGCGCCAGGCCGATCATCAGGCTGGCCACCGCTGCGATCGCCGGATGCGAGGAAAAGGCCGAACAGGCAACGCCGATGGCCGCCAGGGTGGCCAGGGCGAGCGCGGTACCGAGCGTCGCCGCCGCGAACTTGCCCGTATCCAGATGCACGCCATGGGCGATGCTGAGCGGCATCGCGATGGCCAGCAGCAGCCACAGCACCAGCCACAGCAGCAGCGCGAGATATTTACCCAATACGATCCGTGAGGCTGGCAAACCGGTGCCGAACAACAGCGGCAGGGTTCCCTGCGTGCGTTCGCCGGCGATGCTGGCCATGGTCAACACCGGCACGATGACCAGCGCCATTTCGATCAGGCCGAAGGGGATCACGCCGGCGGTCAAAAAGCTGCTCAATATCGGCACCGCGACCAGATCGGTATAGCCGGGACCGCTTGGCGTGGCGCCAAGTTTGATCTGGTTGGCGAGAAACGCCCCCAGCAGCAGCACGAAACGCCAGGCCAGCTCGGCCAGCGTCAGCGCGGCCAATACCCAGGCGAGCGGGCGCACGAACAGGCGGCGCAACTCCAGCCGCGTCACAGCCAAAACACTCATGCAGCCTGTTTCCCTGTGCCGCCACGCAGGGCGATATCAAAAAAGGTCTGTTCCAGCGCTTCGTGGCCGGCGCCCGCGATCGCCGCGTCGTAGCGCAACGTGCCCTCGTGCAGAATCGCCACGCGATCGCAGACGGCGGTGACTTCGGCAAGCAGATGGGTGGAGAGGATAACGGCGGCGCCCTGGTCGGCGACTTCGCGAATCAGCGTGCGCAGCATGGACACCTGCACCGGATCGAGCGCATTGGCCGGCTCGTCAAGCACGAGCAGTCCGGGCTTGTGCAGCAGTGCGCAGGCCAGGCCCAGCCGCTGGCGCTGGCCTTGCGACAACACGCCGGCCAGGCGTCGGCTCAGCGAGGTCAGATCCAGTCGCTCCAGCACGGCGTCGCGCGCCTGACATAACGCCGCAGATGCCAGGCCGCGCAGCCTTCCATGAGCCTCGAGATGTTCGATGACCGTTAATTCCGGCCACAACGGGGCACGTTCGGGCAACCAGCCTATGACCTGGCGCGCCAGCTCAGGCCGTTCCAGGAAGTCTTCGCCGTTCAGCCTGATCTCCCCGCTGTCCGGGCTCAGGGCGCCGGCGATCATCGACAAGGTGGTGGATTTACCGGCCCCGTTGATGCCCAGCAAACCCAGTACCTGTCCCGAGTCCAGGGTCAGGCTGAGACCCTGCACGGCGGGGCGGCCGGCGCGGTGGCGGCTGACATCTTGTAGCTGTAAAACGGTAGTAGGCGCGGTCATTGCATGATTGTCACGGTGCCCACACCGTTAAACAACCGGGCGCTCGAAAGCCCTGGGAACTGCGGCACATTTCGCCGTTCAGATTCATAGGGTTCCATGCTGGCGGGTACGGACACCCTGTTCTAGACTCAGACCCAAATACCCGAGTGCAAATACATGCTTGATGCAGTGCTGACTTTCCTGTCCCAGGGACTGACCAACGCCAGCTGGGTCACCATGCTGGTCTATACGTTGGTGATGACGCAGATCACCATCTTTACGGTGACGCTGTACCTCCACCGTTGCCAGACCCATCGTGGCGTCGATCTGCATCCGCTGATCGCGAACTTCTTCCGTTTCTGGGGCTGGCTCACCACCGGCATGGTCACCAAGGAGTGGGTGGCGATCCATCGCAAGCACCACGCCAAGGTCGAGACCGAAGAAGATCCGCATAGCCCGCAGATCTACGGCATCAAGAAGGTGTTCCTCGATGGCGTTTCCTTGTATCGCGATGCAAGCGAGAACAAGGAAGACATGGAGAAGTACGGCCGCGGTACGCCGGACGACTGGATCGAGCGCAAGCTGTTCAGCGCGCACCCCTATTGGGGCCCGACCCTGATGGCGGTCATCGACCTGTCGTTGTTCGGTGTCATCGGTGGCCTGATCTGGGCCGTGCAGATGATCTGGATCCCGTTCTGGGCCGCCGGCTTCGTCAACGGTATCGGTCACTGGTGGGGCTATCGCAATTTCGAAAGCGCCGACACTGCGCGCAACCTGATCCCGTGGGGTTTCTGGATCGGCGGTGAAGAGCTGCACAACAATCATCACGCATTCCCGAGCTCGGCCAAGTTCGCGCTGCGCAAGTGGGAGTTCGATATCGGCTGGGCAGCGATCTGCATGCTGCGTGCCGTGGGCCTGGCCAAGGTGCTGCGCGTTGCGCCGGCGCTGGACATTCGCCCGAACGTACACCTGCCGGATGCCGAAACGCTCAAGGCCGTGCTGACTCATCGCTTCCAGGCCATGACCGATTATTACCGTCAAGTCATCGTGCCGACCCTGCGCGACGAAGCGCAGCATGCCGGCGAGAACATCAAGTCGGTGCCGCGCCGCATGCGCCTGGCGTTGGCCGATGGCGGTCGCTGGTTGGACAACGAAGGTCGCGACCGCATGCAGGCCGTGCTGGCCAAGCGCCCGACTCTGCAGACGGTGTGCGACTTCCGCACGCGTCTGTCGGCCCTGATGGAACAGCGCGGTGCGGACCAGGCACTCAATGGTCTGCAGCAGTGGATTCACGAAGCCGAGCAGAGTGGTATCCAGGCGCTGCAGAACTTCGCGCAGCGTTTGAAGGGTTACGGCGTTACCAGCGCAGCCTGATCTCTTCGGCTCGTTTGCTTCAAGTAAAAGCCCGCCTTACCGGCGGGCTTTTTTTATCGCTGTTCCTTGCGAATGACGAGCTTCAGTCCTGACCACACGTCGCTTACCGCGCAGACTTTGATATCGACGAAGCCGAGCGGAAGCGCCACCTCGCGGATCGTGTTGTCGGTGATATCCGTGGGCAGCTTCGATGTTTTCTTGGGCCAGGATACCCACACCGTTCCGGAAGGCTTGATGGCGTTTCGCAAGGTTTCCAGCGTCACCTTCAGTTCTGCTTTCCCGGTGCTGAAAACATGCACGATATCGGTCAGCGGTGTGACTTTCCCTTCGAACACGACATCCGATGGAATGGGTGAGAGCCAGCGAGTGTAGCCGTCGGGCGCGTGCAGGGTAACGACGCGACTGCCCTCCACGATGCCGAGCTTCTTCGCAAGAGGCGTTCCCGAATAACCCGTGGATGATGGACTCATGCGATGTCGTACTCGCTCTGAACCAGCCCGCTGGCGTACTGACGTGTCGCGACATGTTTGAGCGCCACGTCCTGTTGCAGCGGGCCAAAGAGTGGGATGCCCGAACCGATGAGTACCGGAACACGCGTAACGATAAGGCGCTGGATGAGTCCGGCCTGGAGAAACTGCTGAATGGTGATGCCACCATCCACGTAGATATGCCCGATGCCGCGACTGGAAAGCTGCGACACGATGTCGTTGGGATCGCCCGACATAGGCTCTACGATCGCACCCGGTGGAGCGGCCGCAAGCGTGCCGGTAGTGAGCACGAAAACGCGTTTCTTCCCGTACGGCCACGGATCAAAAGCCAGTACCGTCTCGTAGGTATTGCGGCCGATGACCAAGGCATCCACCGTCGCCATGAACTCGTCGTAGCCGTGCGGTTCGCCGCCGCCCGGCGGGAGAAAATCGAGAGCCCCATCGACGCGGGCGATAAAACCATCGAGACTGGTGCCGACAAAAACGGATGCTTTCATGGTCGAAGCCTCCACGGCTGCACAGTACCCATCGTAAGTTGGGGTCAGCCTCTCCGGCGCATCATAGAGTTTGCCGTTGAAATTGCAATTTCAATAACAAACAATCATTGCGTTGCCACGAGGCGACATAAGAATTTTCCACAGGGGTCATCCGTCTTGCTTCGAGTGCTATTGATCGGCGCTACCGGCGTATTCGGCCAGCGTATTGCACGTCAGCTGGCGCACGATGAGCGCTTCCAGTTGACCCTTGCCGGGCGAACGCTCAAGGCGCTCGACGCGATGCGCGTCGAGCTCGGCGATGCCTCCGTGCGCACGGCGATGATCGATGTGCACGCGTCCGATCTGCCGGCAGCCCTGGCGGCACAATCGCCGCAGCTGGTGATCCATTCCGCCGGGCCGTTCCAGTCACAGGACTACCGTGTTGCCGAAGCCTGTCTTGCCTGCGGCAGCGACTATGTCGATCTGGCCGATGGTCGTCAGTTTGTCGCCGGCATCGGTGCGCTGGATGCAAGGGCGCGTGAAGCTGGGCGTTTGATCGTGAGCGGTGCATCGACACTGCCGGCCATGAGTGCCGCGGCGATCGATCATTTGCGCGATCGATTTGCCTCGCTCGACGAGATCGAGCATGCCATCAGTCCGGGTAACCGCACGCCGCGTGGCGACGCGACGGTGGCTTCGATCCTGGGTTACTGCGGCCGGCGCGTGCCGATCTGGCGCAATGGCCAATGGCAGTATGCCTACGGTTGGTTATCGACGAAGCGCGCGCCGTTCCTGTCGGCGGGATCGCGCTTCGTCGGCATCTGCGATGTGCCCGACAATGTGCTTTTTCCCGAACGCTACAAAGGTGTGCGTTCGGTGACCTTCCGCGCCGGCCTGGAGCTCTATCGCCTGCATTTTGGCCTCTGGATGTTCGCGTGGCTGGCGCGTATGGGCTTGGCGAAGAACTTGCCACGCCACGCATCGCGGCTGCGCCGTATGAGCGAATGGTTTCTTCGCGCCGGTTCCGACGAAGGCGGCATGGTGGTACAACTGCGTGGCGTGGATCACCACGGCCAACCGCTTCATCTGCGCTGGACGATCCACGCCGGTGCCGGCGATGGCCCGCAGATTCCGGCGATACCGGCGGTAGTGGTGGCGCGCAAGCTTGCCGATGGCGAACTGATGCAGCGGGGTGCTGTGCCCTGCATGGGCTTGTTTACGCTGGATGAAGCATTGGCTGCACTATCTAGCTATGCCATGACCACGCAGTTGGAGAAACTCGACGCATAGAGCGTACGTCATGCATCGGGCACGATCTCCAGCCAGCCGCGGTAGGCGACCAGTTGTCCGATCAGCGGCAGGCGCGTGTCGACGGTGAACGCATAGCGGCCGTCCGCGCAGCCGCTGCGCGAGAGGATGCTGCCGAAGCAGACGCGCGGCAGGGGAATGCCGAAAGCCCACACGTGCTGCAGCGACCAGTCGATCGCATCGCCATCGCGACGCAGGACGAAGCCAAGCGTCGTGGGTCCAAGGCACTCATACAGCAGCCCGGAGCCTACGCGCCGACTCAACACGGATTGCATGCGCCGCGAAACGAAATGGCGAGCCCAGGTTTCCTGCATGCCGTCCGGCGTGATGACAACGCGTAGCTTCTGGCGTGGAGCGGGCTCGGGCAGGCCGAGCAGGCGACGCAGCAGTCTGGCGACGAGGTGCGATGCCCCCTCGATATCGGCTTCTCCCTCCGCGACGACACGCACAGGCGAGCCGTGCATGCGTTGCACCGGTGCCGGCAGTGCTTGCCAGGCGTCGGGACCCAGGAGGGTGGGAAAGAGGGGTGTCATGCCCCTCATTGTGAGCGCCGGAGTGCGGTGAATGAAAGCGTGCAGTGCTCTTCGAGCCTAAGCATGACTTACGGCAGGGAGGTGTACCCCGGTAGGCGTTGTAACGTCAGTGGAATGCCCACAGGAGACCGCACGATGCCGTCCGCCCTACCCAAAGGATTTCTGCTCACCGCCTGCGTGCTTGCCTGCCTGCCCGCCCTGGCGCTGGCTGGCTACGACAAGCCGCCGGAGCCGCTGCTCGGCGTGATGCACGCGCCATTGCCGGCGGTGCCCATGCTCGATCCGACCCGCGAGCGCATGCTGCTGGTCGAGCAGTCGCAATACCCGCCGATAGCGCGCGTTGCCGAGCCGTATCTGAAGCTGGCGGGCTTGCGCATCGAGCCGGCCAATCACAGCCGGCACGATGCCTCCAGCGGCTATGGCATTCGCACCTGCCTGAAGCATTTCACGGTAGAGGACGTGGCCAGTCACAAGCAGCTCCCGGTGGCGTTGCCGGCCGATGCCTGCCCTGGGCTGCCGCAATGGTCTCCCGATGGGCACCGTTTCGCCTTTACCAATACCACCCGTGAGCGCACCGAGCTGTGGCTGGGCGACGCTCTGACCGGTCAGGCGCACCGCGTGGAAGGCGTATCGCTCAACCCGGTCATGGACGATGCGGTGCAATGGCTGCACAGCAGCGATTCGTTGCTGGTCAAGTTGGTGCCGTCCAACCTGGGACCCGCTCCCAAGGCGGATGTGGCTGCCGGTCCCGAGATCAAGGAATCGATCGAAGGCAAGGGTGAAAGCAGTTCGTACGAAGCGCGCGATACGCTCTCCAGCCCTGAAGACGAAGCGCTGTTCGACTACTACGCGACCGCGCAGCTTGCTACCGTCGACGCAGCCAGCGGCCAGGTTCGACCTGTGGGTCGCCCCGGTGTGATCGCGGGCGTTTCCGGTGCGCCCGATGGCGAGCATGTGCTGGTCGAAACGCTCAAGAAGCCATACTCCTACGTCACCACCTACGAACGTTTTGCGCGTGACGTTAATGTCGTCGACGTTCGCAGTGGACAATCGGCCGTCATCGCCTCGCTGCCGCTGGCCGATCGTGTGCCGGTTCATGGCGTTCCGACCGGTCCGCGCGACTTCGAATGGCGCGACAACGCGCCGGCCACGCTGATCTGGCCCGAGGCGCTGGACCAGGGCGATTGGAAGGTGAATGTGCCGCATCGCGACAAGGTCATGATGTGGACCGCCCCCTTCAGCGGCAAGCCGAAGGAAGTGGCGCAGACCGCGCAGCGTTTCAGCGGCATGCGCTGGCTGGCCGACGGCGATGAGCCTTTCGTGTACGAGGTGGATGCGAACAAGCGTTGGATCCACATCACTCGCATCAATGTTGCCGATCCGTCCAAGCCTGCCCGCACGGTGTGGGATTATTCGATGGACGAGAACTACAACGAACCCGGCTCGCTGATGATGCGCCAGCTGCCCACGGGTGCGCGCGTCGTGAGACAGGATGGCGATTTCGTGTATCTCGTAGGCTCGGGTGGTACGCCCCAGGGAGACCGTCCGTTCCTCGACCGCTATTCGCTCTCCACCGGACGCACCGAGCGTCTGTTCCGCAGCGGTGGCGATCATTATGAATCGCCTGTCGCGGTACTTGATGGTGGCCAGCGTTTCATCACGGCGCGACAATCGCCGGCCGAGCCGCCGAATCTGTTCATGCATGCACTCGGCGCAGCGATGAGCGATGCCAAACCGGGTGAGGCCGCTTACGCTTCCACCAATGATGCGATTACCCATATCGCCGACCCGACGCCGCAGGTGCGTGGCATCGGCAAGCGTCTGGTGACCTACAAGCGCAAGGACGGCGTTGAACTGTCCTTCACCCTGTACACGCCGCCGGGCTACAAGGAAGGCACCCGCCTGCCGGCCGTGCTCTATGCCTATCCGCTGGACTACGCCGATCCGAGCAAGGCGGGCCAAGTCAGCGGGTCGCAACAGAAGTTCGACATCCTGCGCGGTTATCGTCTGTTGCTGCTCTCGGGCTACGCGATCATCGACAACGCATCGTTTCCGATCGTGGGCGATCCGCGCGAGGCGTACGACACCTACATCGATCAGCTGGTGATGGATGCGCAGGCGGCGGTGGACAAGGCGGTGGAGCTGGGTGTGGTCGATCGCAACCGCATCGGCGTTACGGGCCATAGTCATGGCGCGCTGATGACTGCCAACCTGTTAGCGCATACGCAGCTGTTTCGCGCGGGTGTGGCCACCAGCGGCAGCTACAACAAGACGCTCACGCCGTTCGGTTTCCAGAACGAGCGACGTTCGCTCTGGCAGGCGCCGAAGGTGTACGAGCAGGCGTCGGCCTTCTTCCACGCCGACCAGATCAAGACGCCCCTGCTGCTCATGCATGGCATGGACGACGCCAATCCGGGTACGGAGTCGATCCAGTCGCCCAAGCTGTTCCAGGCGATCCGCGGCCTGGGTGGCACGACGCGTCTGGTGATGCTGCCGCACGAGCCGCACTGGTATACGGCGATGGAATCGAACGAGCAGGAGGTCTACGAGATGCTGACCTGGTTCGATCGTTATGTGAAAAATGCCAAGCCCGCTGCGGCGGTGCCTTCGAAGCAGGGGGCCGCTGCGCCTTGAGTTGTTTTTTCTGTGGGAGCGGCTTCAGAAGACTCAATTAGCCTCACCTTGTCGTCATTCCGGCGCAGGCCGGAATCCATTCCTCAGCTCAGATGCTTGCCAAAGGCTGTCTGACAAGCGAGGACCGAGGAATAGATCCCGGCCTGCGCCGGGATGACGAATAGGAGAGGTTTTTTAGAGATTCTCTGAAGCCGCCCCACAATGAGGCATGACAGGGCCATAAAAAAACCCGCCACAAGGGCGGGTTTTCGAAGAGATCAAATAATTCGCCTGATGGCGAATTATTTGATCTTGCCTTCCTTGTAGATCACGTGCTTACGGACAACCGGGTCGTACTTCTTGAACTCGAATTTGTCGGGCGTGTTCTTCTTGTTCTTCTGCGTGGTGTAGAAGTGGCCGGTACCGGCCGACGAGATCAAGCGGATCTTGTCTTGCTTGCTATTAGCCATGACTTATCTCCTCAGACCTTTTCGCCGCGGGCACGCAGGTCGGCGATCACGGCCTCGATGCCCTTCTTGTCGATAGTGCGCAGCGCCTGGTTGGAGACGCGCAGTTTCACCCAGCGGTTTTCGCTGGCAACCCAGAAGCGACGCTCATGCAGGTTGGGCAACCAGCGGCGACGGGTCTTGTTGTTAGCGTGCGAGACGTTGTTACCAGTCTGCACACCCTTTCCGGTGACTTGGCATACACGGGCCATGATGACCTCCGTAAAATTTTTGACCGCCCGTTAGCCAGGGCGACATCGGCCCAGCGGCGCCTCGGCGCCCGCGATGCTGGAGATTGAAGCTTTCGAGGTTGCCGTTAAGGCCCGCATCGCGTAGCGGACATGCCCGATAGAGTCGGGCCGGCATAGTCGAGCCGTGTATTCTCTCAGGAAATCAGGGCCGTATGCAAGTTCCCGGGGTTTCCCTACTGACGCCCGGGGCGTTCGCCTGGGCCTGCAGGCTGCGGCATGTGCTGTTCCCCGTTCCCCGCCGTTATGAAACAATCGACCTCTTTGCTTAAACCGCATTCGCGAACCGAGGGATACCCGATGGCAGACGTTATCGCCAACGGCCAGGCCAATGGCCAGGCCAACCAGCCGCAGCTGGTGCTGCAGAAGATCTACGTCAAGGATGTTTCGTTCGAGGCGCCCAATGCGCCGCAGATCTTCCAGGAGATCGGCGAGACCGACCAGCCGCCGCAGGTGCAGCTCAACCTGGGCCACAAGGCCACCTCGCTGGGTAACGACCTGTACGAAGTGACCCTGAGCCTGACCCTGACCTGTGCGGTCGGCGATCGCACGGCGTATCTGGCCGAAGTGGAGCAGGCCGGTCTGTTCGGCATTGCCGGTTTCAGCGAGCCGGACCATGCCGGCATCATCGGCAGCTACTGCCCGAACCTGCTGTTCCCCTATGCGCGTCAGGTCATTTCCGGCCTGGTGCTGGAAGGCGGCTTCCCGCCCTTCCTGTTGCAGCCGATCAATTTCGACGCGTTGTATGCCGAGCAGCAGCGCCGCATGACCGGCGGTGACGAGGCTCCGACGCTCAACAGCTGAGCCAAGGGCCATGGCCGTTCGACCGACACTGGCCGTTCTTGGCGCAGGCTCCTGGGGCACCGCCCTGGCGGCGCTGGCTGCCCGAAACGGTGTGCCCACGCGCTTGTGGGGGCGCGATGCCAATGCGTTGGCGGCCATGGCCGCCACGCATCGCAACGCGCGCTATCTGCCCGACCTGGAGCTGCCTGCCGAGCTGACCTACGAAAGCGATCTGGCGCGCGCATTGCGTGGCGCCGATGTGGTCCTGATCGTGGTGCCCAGCCATGCGTTCGCGGCGATGCTCGATGAGATCGCCCCGTTGCTTGAACCGGGCGCATCGATTACCTGGGCGACCAAGGGGTTCGAGCCGGGTACCGGCCGCTTCCTGCACGAGCTGGTCGCCGAAAAATTGCCAGGCCGCTCGGCGGCAGTCGTTACCGGGCCGTCGTTCGCCCGCGAAGTGGCCGCCGGGCTGCCCAGCGCGGTCACGGTGCACTCGGAAGACGACGCGTTCGCGCACAAGGTGGCCTCGCTGCTGCATGCGCCGAACCTGCGCGCCTATTCGGGCAGCGACGTACTTGGTGCCGAGCTCGGTGGCGCCATGAAGAACGTGCTCGCGGTGGCCACCGGTGTCGCCGATGGCATGGAACTGGGCCTCAATGCACGTGCCGGCCTGATCACCCGCGGCATGAACGAGATGCTGCGCCTGGGCGTGGCACTGGGTGCGCGTCCGGAAACGCTGATGGGCCTGTCCGGTCTGGGCGATCTGGTGCTGACTTGTACCGGCGATCTTTCGCGCAACCGCCGCCTGGGCCTTGCCCTGGGTCGCGGCAAGGCCATCGACGAAGCGGTGCGCGAGATCGGTCAGGTGGTCGAAAGCGTGCTGACGGCCAATGAGGTCGTGCGCCTGGCCGACAAGCACGGTCTCGAACTTCCCATCAGCCGCGGCGTGCACGCCGTGCTGCATGGCGAAGTGACGCCGGTGGAAGGTCTCAAGGCATTGATGGCGCGCGAACAGAAGCCGGAATATCCGCAGTCGTTGTTCGAGAAGCCTTAAAGCCGGTCGCCATGCGCTTTTCAGGCTGCATGGCGGCCTGCTTCGCTCTTCACAGTGAACGCCGCGAACGGCTTCACCATTTTATTGCGGACATTCGCACGGCGAGCTTGCTAAGCTCGGTTCCTTTGGGCGCCATCGCGAGTCGCAATGCAGCCATCGGACGAACAGCCGCTACGCTCTACCTCCGCGCTGGAAGACAGCGAAGACGTGCTGCCCGGCGTGTGGAGCAAGCTGCTTGCCGTACCGGTGCCGCCCCCGGCACATGAACCCGGTGTACTTGGCTTTTTCCTGGAAGTCATGGCCGAGGAAGGTGCCGCTTGGGCGCATCTGGAAGTCGCGCCGGCGCTGCTGTCGGTAGGTGAGCAAGGGCGCTTCGTACGCCCCGCGCCGCTCGATAGCAAGCATCTGGCGCACGTACCGTTGGCGCCCCATGAACAACGTCTTGCCGCCACCTTGCTCGGCCTGCCGCAGACCCTGCGCAAGAGTCGCAGCTACGCGCGGCTGTCCGGCCATGTCGGCGATGTACTGCTTGCCGAAATACTCGATACCTCGCCGTGCTTCCTCGGTGGGCTGGCTGGTTTGCGCCTGTCCCGCGGCAAGTCGCACCAGCTCAACTGGCATTGGCAGATGGAAAAGGACGGCAGCCAGCGACTGCTGCCCGCCATGCCGACCAACTTGCGCCTGCTGCGTATCAATGGCTTGTGGTATCTCGATGCCGAACGTGCCGAACTTGGCCGCCTCGATGCCGATGCGGAAGAAACCCATTGGCTCGACCTCCCGCCGCTCAAGCACGAATACAGCCAGAACCTGCGCGACGCGTTACCGGACAGTCGTCTCGCGCATCGCGTGCCGCTACCCCAGGTGTTCGGGGAGTTACGCAAGTCGGAGCTCGCGCCCAAGCCGGTGCTGACCTTGCATGCATTGACGCGGCACGCCCGCCTGGCCGCAGGTACGCCGCCGCTGGCCTATGCGCGCCTTGCCTTCGATTACGCCGGCGAACGCCTGCCGGGTCGTGGCGGCGAGCCGCTGGTGCGGCGTGTACGTAACGGTCATCTGGTCGAGATCACCCGTCGTCGTGCCGAAGAGCTTTCGGCAATGGAACAGCTCGAACGCGCCGGCCTCACACCGGGCGTCGACACCGAAGGGCTGCCCTGGGACCTTGCCGACACCTTGCCCGAGGATGCCTGGCTGTTCCCTGGCAAAGGCTATGCCGGCGCTCTCGAAGTCAACACGCCGGCACGTTGGCTGGCGCTGCGGCCCAAGCTGGAGGGCGAGGGGTTTCAGCTCGACTACAACGCCAGCTTTCCGTTCGAGGTGCTGGAGGGGCCGGTCCGCTGGTACGGCAATGCGGTGGAAGACGCCGACGATCATGCCTTCGATCTGGAAATCGGTATCGAGGTGGAAGGCAAGCGGCACAACCTGCTGCCCGCGGTGGCGCAGGCGCTGGCCGAGCACCAGTTGAATCTCAGCCCGTCGCCGAATGAGCCCGAAGACGCCGTTTGGTACGCGCCGGTCGACGAACGTCGACGCGTGCCGGTGCGTCTGAAAGAGCTGCGTGGCCTGCTTGCGCCACTGGCCGAATATCTGGAGCGCCCGCGCAAAAAACTGCATCTGCCGCGCGTGCAGGCCGGGCGTCTGGAAGAAATCGTCGATGCGTTGCCGTCGGGCGGCGAGCTGCAGGCACCGGAGCAACTGCGTGGCTTCACGGCGCGTCTGCGCGATGCCGCCGAACGTGCCAGCGATGCGGTGCCCGCCGATCTCACGGTCGAGCTGCGCCCTTATCAACGCGAAGGCCTGCGTTGGTTGAACGCGCTGGCGGAAGCCGGCGTTGGTGGTGTGCTGGCCGACGATATGGGCCTGGGCAAGACGCTGCAGCTGATCACCCACCTGCTTGCACTGAAAGAGCAGGGGACGTTGAACCAGCCGGCGCTGATCATCGTACCGACCAGCCTGATTCCCAACTGGCAATCGGAAATCGCGCGCTTCGCGCCGGGCTTGCGCGTATTGGCGCTGCACGGCCCGCAGCGCGGTGGCGAATTCGGGCAGCTGGGCGCACAGGATATCGTGCTGACCAGCTACGCCCTGCTGCCGCGCGACGTGGTGACGCTGCGCAAGCAGCCGTTCTCGCTGATCGTGCTGGACGAAGCGCAGCAGGTGAAGAATCCACGCACCCAGGCGCGCCGTGCCTTGCTGACCTTGCGTGCGCCGCGCTGCGTCTGCCTCACCGGCACGCCACTGGAAAACCATCTCGGCGAGCTGTGGTCGCAGATCGATCTGGCCGTGCCTGGCCTGCTTGGCGACGAGGGTGCGTTCCGTCGTCACTATCGCGTGCCGATCGAAAAGCAGCGCGACACCGAGTGCCAGGATCGTCTCAATCGTCGCCTCGCGCCGTTCATCCTGCGACGGACCAAGGCGCAGGTGGCTTCCGAGTTGCCGCCGAAAACCGAAATCACTCGCCGCGTCGTGCTCGAAGGCCGCCAGCGCGAGCTATACGAAAGTCTGCGTCTTTCACTGGCCGACGAACTGCGCGAAGTCATCGCGCAGCGCGGTATCGCCCATAGCGGCATTGTCGTGCTCGATGCCCTGTTGAAGCTGCGCCAGGTCTGCTGCGATCCGCGCCTGGTGAAGCTTGAAGCTGCGCGTGGCGTGCGCGATTCGGCCAAGTTCGAGTTGCTGATGGACATGCTGCCGGCCTTGCTCGCCGAAGGCCGCAAGGTGCTGCTGTTCTCGCAATTTACCGAAATGCTCAAGCTGATTGCCGTCGAACTCGATCGCCGACGCATTCGCTATGTCACCCTTACCGGCGAGACACGCGATCGCGCCGAGCCGGTGCGCCAATTCCAGGAAGGCGAAGTGCCGCTGTTCCTGCTGTCGCTCAAGGCCGGCGGCGTGGGCCTGAACCTGACCGCGGCCGACACGGTGATTCATTACGACCCGTGGTGGAATCCCGCCGCCGAAGCGCAGGCCTCCGACCGTGCGCATCGCATCGGCCAGGACAAACCGGTATTCGTGTTCCGGTTGATTACCGCCGGGACCGTCGAGGAGCGTATCGAGGAGCTCAAGGCACGCAAGGCGGAACTGGCCGAGGCGGTGCTCGAGGGTGGCGGCAGTCGCGAGCGGCTGAGCTTCGATCAGGGCGATCTGGATGCGTTGCTGGCGCCGGGTTGAGGCGCGATCGCGGAGTGGTCGCGGCTGAAGTCGTGACCCTTCGAAGCATCCAAACTCACGCATTCCCCATCATATCCAACGAGCACTTCGCCCGAAAAGATCGAAGCGATCGTCCGTCGGATCGCCGGCATCGCCTGCTCTGAGCGCACCATCCAGTGCGACAACAGGAGTCGACGCACACCCGCCTGCTTGGCCAACGCTGCAATGCGCGACGGCGGTGCATGCAGCGCGTTGGCTACCGGATCGTCGCCGCCTTCGGGAATCGCCATGTTCGCCACCATCAGATCCGCATGCTCGGCCAGCTTTACCAAGGCTGGCGCACGCGCATCGGTATCGCCCAGATACACCACCGCATGGCCGTCGACATCCACCCGGTAAGCCAACGCGGGTACTGGCCCGTGCTTTACCGGCGTGGCGCGTATCGTCATGCGCTCGTTCTTGAATACGACGGCGATGTCGCCATCGCGCGGCGACAAGGTCTCGGGTTTGATCCGGTAACTCGCCTCACCATCGCGCATGAATCCACCCAGGTATGGGTAAGCGGCGCGTTCGTCGGCGAACAGTGCTTGCAGAAAGGTTTCTACGGAAGGAAAGCCATGGCCTGCGGCCGGTCCCAGAATGGGCAGCGCGCGGTCGCGTTCACCGAAGAACGACGCCTTGATATAGGCGGGAAGGTCGGCGCTGTGATCGGTATGCAGATGAGTCAGCGCGATGACATCGAGATCCTCGATGCGTGCATGCGCCTTGCCGAAATTCACCGCGGTGCCGCTGCCTGCATCGAACACGGCGCGGGCCTTGCCGTCGATCCATAGCACATGGCCGCTCTGTGCGCGCCCATTGAGCTCCGGCCCGCCGCTGCCCAGTACTTGCCAGCCGACCTTTACGGCACATGCGACGGGTGCCGCAAGCGCCGTAGTGCACGATAGCGCAAGGCACATCGACGCAACGCAGAGAAAGTGACGCAAAGCCTGGGCTCCGTGATGGGAGGTCAGTTGATCAACACGTTGGGTATGACCGGTACATCAGCGGGCTCGGCAGGTGCCTCGTCGCTCTCGGATCGGATGCGGCCCGGGCTGACGCCACTGACCCGCTTGAAGAGGCGGCGGAAAGCCGCCTCGCTGCTGTATCCCAGTTGCTGGGCGATGGCGGCCACCGACATCTGTCTGTCCCGCAGCATCTGTTCGGCTATCGTCACGCGCCACTGCGTGACGTACTGCATCGGAGGCACCTTCATCAGCTGGGTGAAACGTTCGGCGAAAGCCGAGCGCGACATGCAGGCCAGCGATGCCATGTTCTGCATCGTCCAGGCATGTCCGGGGTTTTCATGCACCGCCTGCAGCACTCGGCAGATGCGCGTATCGCCCAGGGCGGCGAACAGTCCACGGCGATCTTCGGCGCGATGCGCGTAATCGCACACGGCCAAGGTAAACAATGCGTCGGCCAGTTTGTTCAAGAGAACCTGGCGTCCGACCATGCCGGAATTGACGACATGCACCATCATTTCCGAAAGCTGGCGAAAGGTATGGCCAGCCTCTTTCGAACGCACGACGAAGCAGGATGGCAACGCGTGATTGAGGGGATGGTTGGAATTGCCCGAGAAGTGCAATTCACCGCAGATCAGGCTGGTGACGTCATCGGCACGCAGATCGGCTCGACCGTCGACGCGAAGCGAGTGAGCATCGCCATGTGGCAGCACCACCAGATCGCCGGCGTCGAGCGTCATGGCTTCTTCCAGGGAACGGCTTTCCACCTTGCACTGTCCCGCTCCGACCAGATGGAACAGTCCACAGTGGTAACGGGGTTCGTCTTCGTACCAGGTGCCGCAGCGATGCAGCTCGGCGATAACGTCGACGCGCAGCATCGACTGGTTCAGTAGTGACTCAAGGGCTGGCTCGATAAGAATCGGAGCGGGCCCCCCTTCTACTAACAGGCGGGGGTTGGGCTCGATATGCACACGGCGTTCCTTCTGTGTGTTGTGTCCTATGTTCACACTACGGCCCTCCGGTTTCATTCCGATAACAGGCCTTCGCGGAAGCAGCTTCCGAAGTTACATCACAGTACTCGATATCGATGGGTCATGTAGGGGGATATGACATCAGACTGTGTGCGCCCGCAGCAGATGACTGGCCAGCCAACCCTGCAGTATCGCCACCATGCGCGCTGGCGCGGCGGATTCGTCATGAAAACGGCCCAACCGGTCGCATAGTTCGGAAAATGTCGCGCCGCCAATGGCGGCTTCCAGCACGATCAGCTCATCGTCCTCCAGTGTGCGGTAGCGTACGGTCCATTCCTGGCGCCAGATCAGCACGGACTGAGCCGTGCTGTAATGCACCAATTTGGGTTTGGGCTCGCCCAGGTCGGCCGCTTTGCGGAAGGCCGCCACGTTGTAAGACGTGGACAGTATCTGCAAGCGGTATTGAGGATGCAGCAGTAGCCTGGCCCAATCTTCCGGGGCCAGCTGGGCGAGAGCCTGCGGGTCCATCACCGGCTCGTCCGCGGCATCGAAAACTGTGGAAATCGCCCAGTCGAGCCTGGCCATATCCGCGAACGCGGGTTTATCCCGCCATGGGCGCCCATAGTCGAGGAAGGCAGCCAGCCCGGCGCCATGCCAGCGTATGTTGTAGTGACCGGAGGGATGCGCCTCGAGGTAGCCTGCTCCCAGCCGTTCGAACCGGCGCCCAGCCATCAGGGCCAGGCCGGGATACTCGATGGCGAGAGCTTCGAGCAGACGAGCCCGATAAGCATGGTGATAGACCGCAAAGCGGGTGGCGGCATCGGCGCGCTCGTCGCCGCGCAGAATCTCCAGCGGCGGCGCCTGTTCGGCCAGCATCGCGTGCAATACCTGCTGCTGTATGTCGCGCAGAAGAGTCATGCGGCTTCCTTCAGCAGGGGAAGCGCCAGCTCCCGTGCGCGGTCGAGTTCTTCGAGCAGTTCGGCCAGCGGGGGAATGTGGTCGTCGCGCTCGATCATCGTCGATACCCGGCCGTAGCGACGGACTGCTTCCACATACAGTTTCCATACCGGATCGACGATCGGCGCGTCATGCGTGTCGATAAGCAACTGCTCGCCATGTTCGTGCCCGGCAAGATGGAACTGCTGCACGCGCCGCGCCGGAATACCGTCGAGGTAGTCGAGCGGCGAGAAACCATGATTATGTGCGCTGACATGAATGTTGTTGATGTCCAGCAACAACAGGCAGTCGGCTCGTTCGGCCACTGCGGCCAGGAATTCCCATTCGGTCAGCTGCGAATCGGCGTAGGTGATGTAGCTGGACACGTTCTCCAGCAGGATGCGCCGGCCAAGGACGTCCTGGACGCGACTGACGCGCTCGACGACATGGTCCAGCGCCTCCTCGGTATATGGCAGCGGCATGAGATCATGCAGATTGATACCGTGCGCGCCAGTCCAGCACAGGTGATCGGACACCCATTGGGGTTCCACGCGGTCCGCCAGCGCGGCCAAGCGCTGCAAATAGCCTTCGTCCAGGGGATCGGTGCTGCCGATCGATAGCGAAACGCCGTGCATGACCAGCGGGAAACGCTCGCGGAATTTCTCCAGCCACGATAGCGGGCGCCCGCCGTGCACCATGTAGTTTTCCGAAATGATCTCGAGCCATTCCACCTGGCCGGGATGATCGAGCAGGGTTTCGTAGTGGTCGACGCGAAGGCCAAGTCCAAATCCGAGATAAGGCAGATATTTCGACTGGTTTTGCGTGTTCATGACGGAACCTGGAGCTTGAAGAAAACAAAAAGGCGGAGCTTTCGTCACGAGGGTGCCGAAAGCTCCGCACAGTGCCTTACTTGGCGGAAGCCTGCGCAGCGTCGCAGTCGGCCTGGCTCTTCTGCATGGTGAAGCCCTGGCCCTTACAGGCGTTCTGGCCCTTGCATGCATTGCTGGCCTGCTTGCACGCGCCATGGCCCTTACAGGACGAGGAGTGCTCGCACTTGACCTTTGCGCTGTCGCCCTGGGCGCCGTGGTTGTCGGCTGCGGCGTTCATGGAAGTCACGGCAAACAGACCGGCAACCGCCAGGGCCATGGCACCACCGTTGATCTTGTTGAGCTTCATAGAGGTAACTCCTGAGTGAATCGGATTGATTTTGGGGTGTCGTGCCGGGGCCCCGTGAGAAAGCCGGCCATGCTCGACGGGTACCATTCTGGTCCTGTCCATCGGCCGTGACTGCCACCGGGCATCTGCATTTTGTATCCGATCGTCCGGCTTGGACTACAAACCTGTAGGAAAGGACGCAGAGCAAGAAAGGCCGGACGGGCGAACATGGCGGCGCGGCATTGTGCACCTGCATCATGAGCCGACTCTCACCTGCCCGGATTTGCCTACATGCGTCAGCCCATTGCCGATATTTCTTCGCGCCTGCTCGACTTCCTCTATGGAGTCCGCTGGCTTGGCCCGTTGGCGGCTCGTCTTTCCTTCGGTTATTTCTGGTTGGAAACGGGCATTGCCAAGGTGCAAAACCTGGACGGTTTCACCCAGCGCTTCATGGGCTGGGGCGTTCCTTTTCCCGCCTTCAGTGCCGCGCTCTCGGCCTGGACCGAGCTCGTTGGCGGCGCGCTCATCATGCTGGGCCTGTTCACCCGCCTGGTGAGCATTCCGATGATCATCAACATGGTCGTGGCGATCGTGCTGGTGGTGTCGGCCAATTTCCAGGGCATCGACGAATTCGTGGAAGCCGACGAAACGGTCTACATCCTGATTTTCTTCTGGCTGCTGATGGCCGGCCCGGGCAAGGTGAGTCTGGATACGTTGCTGGCCCGTTGGCTGGGTATTCGAACGAAAGAGTGATGATGAAAAGAAAAAAGCCGGCACATGAGCCGGCTTTTTTTCTATCACAGATGGTCAGGCCGCTGGTCGGCCTCAATAAGCAAACTGCTTGAACACCGGATCTACGCTTCCGCCCCATGCGCCATGGAACAGCTCAAGCTTGCGCTCCGCCGGCGTCTGGTTAGCTTCGGCAATTTCGATCAGTGGCTCCAGGAACAGGCTTTCATCGGCGCCATGCTTGTTGAGCTTGTTGCGACGCTTCAGGCCATGCACTGCGATCTTCAGCGTTTCCTGAGCCAGCTCCCGCACGCTGTAGTTGCGGAATTTCAGTTTCAACGCTTCCTTGGGCACGCCGTCGCGCAAGGCATGACGTTCTTCGCGGGTGAAATCCTTGACCAGGTCCCACGCCGCATCGAGTGCTTCATCGTCGTACAACAAGCCGACCCACAGCGCCGGCAGGGCGCACAGTCGGCCCCAGGGGCCGCCATCGGCGCCGCGCATTTCCAGGTACTGCTTAAGGCGCACTTCCGGGAAAGCGGTGGTCAGGTGGTCGGCCCAGTCGCGCATGGTGGCATGTGTGCCCGGCACGGCGGCGAGCTTGCCTTCCATGAAGCGCTTGAAGTCCTGGCCCGAAAGATCAATGTAGCGGCCATCCTGATAGCTGAAGTACATCGGTACATCGAGCATGTAGTCGACATAGCGCTCGTAACCAAAGCTCTGATCGAAGACGAAGTCGAGCATGCCCGTACGATCCTTGTCGGTATCGGTCCATACGTGCGAGCGATAGGACAGATAACCGTTTGGACGTCCTTCCGTAAACGGTGAATCGGCAAACAGTGCCGTGGCGATCGGTTGCAGGGCGAGACTGGCGCGAAATTTCTTCACCATGTCCGCTTCGCTGGAGAAATCGAGGTTCACCTGCACGGTGCAGGTACGCGTCATCATGTCCAGGCCGAGCGAGCCGACCTTGGGCATGTACTCGCGCATGATCTTGTAGCGGCCCTTGGGCATCCATGGCATTTCGTCGCGGCGCCATTTGGGCTGGAAGCCCATGCCGAGAAAGCCGATGCCTAGCTCGTCGGCGACCGAACGCACTTCTTCCAGATGCGAATTCACTTCGCAACAGGTCTGATGAATGGTTTCCAGCGGTGCGCCGGACAGTTCCAGCTGGCCTGCCGGCTCCAGGGTGATCGAGGCTTTGTCGCGCGATAGCGCTACCGGGTTCTCGCCCTCGCGTGCCACGTCCCAGCCGTAACGTACGGCCAGGGTCTCCAGCAGTACGCGAATGCCGCGGTCGCCGTCGAAGGTGGGTGGGCGCAAGTCGTCGTTGCGGAAACCGAATTTCTCGTGCTCGGTGCCGATGCGCCAGGCTTCGCGCGGCTTTTCGCCGGCGGCGAGGTAATCGGCAAGCTGCTGGCGGCTGCCGATCGGCGTGCTCTTGACGGCACTGGGAATGGACACGGGTGACTCCTCGTCTGGGCAGCCACTCCCTATGGGGGTGGGAGTGGCGATTTCAAAGGCCGTCCAGGGCCGGCGACCGGAAGAAGTGATTGTAGGGCCTGAAACGCCCAAGCGGATGACAGCGGGGCAGTCCGGCGGGCGTGAAAGCTTGCGCCTGGAGAGCGGCGCCTAGCCACCCTCGCGCGGGAATTCGATGCGCATGCGCACACCGTGTCCGCGCTGGCCGTCGAGGATCAGGAAACGACCGCTGTGGGCCTTGGCCGCCTCGTCGACGATCGCCAATCCCAGGCCGGTCCCGTCGCCTTCGCTACCGGTGCCACGGTAGTAGCGTTCGCGCACCCGCTCGCGTTCGGCCGGCGGGATGCCGGGACCATCGTCTTCCACTTCGAGGAACGGTATGCCCTCGTCCACGCCGCAACGCAGGGTGACGTGTCCGCCCGGCGGCGTGTATTGCAATGCGTTGTCGAGCAAGTTGAGCAACAGCTCGTGCAGCAACCAATAGACACCGAGCACGTGTGCCGGCTGACATTCGGCGCCAAGATCGATATCGCGTTCGATCGCGCGATCGAGCGAGCTGCCGATGATGTCGCCAATCAGGGCGGCGATATCGATCGAGCCGAAGTGACTGGCGCGGTGCGCTGACGGTTCCGCGCGTGCCAGCGCCAGCAGCTGATTGGCCGTATGGGCGAGACGGTCGACGCCGCCGTGCAGGCGTTCGATTCGTTCTTCCAGCGGCGTGCCGGCGGCCTCGCGGCCAAGCACTTCAAGCTGCGCCTTCAGGCCGGTCAGCGGCGTGCGCAACTGGTGGGCGGCATTGGCAAGAAAATGCTGTTGCGCGAGGCTGGAGTCGCGCACCGTGGTCAGCAAGGTGTTGAGCGAATCGACCAGCGGCTGCACTTCCGAAGGCACTTTGTCGATCATCATCGGCTCAAGCGTCTGCGGTGTACTGCGCGAGATCTGAGCTTGCAGGCGACGCAGCGGACGCATCGCAATGGCGATACCCGCCAGGGCGACAGCCAGGGTCAGCAGCATCTGCACCGTATCGTTGACGCCCAGGGCGAGATCCATGCGTTGCATGGCGCGATCGCGTCGATGTGGCGTTTCCGCCGCGGTGACGATCAACGGCTCGCCTGCTTCATCGGTACGGTAGCTGACTGCACGCAATAGCTCGCCCCGATAGGTGACATCGCCATAGGCCATATCGCGCGAGAGCGAGGTCGTTGTAGGCACGATTGGCAAATCATTCGTCCCTGCCACCGTTTCGCCGCTGGGCCGGCTGACCCGGTAGTAGAACTGCTCGTGGATGGTCGAGCGCAACGGCGGTGGCGGCCGGTCGGGCAGGGGGATGTCCAGGCTGCCGTCCGGTGCGCGGTGGATATGCGCGGTGATCGCCACTGCGGCACGCGATAGCGAACGATCGAACGCGCTGTAGATCGGCGTAATGATGACGCGATGATCGACCGCGATGCCCAGCACCAGCAGGAGCAGCAGCGGCCCGATCAGATAGATCAACAAGCGTCCGCGCAGGCTCGCGCCGACGCGTTGTAGCCACGCTTTAAATGTCTTCAAGGCGGTAACCGAGCCCGCGGATGCCGCGCACGGTCGCCGAGCCTTCGAGCTTGCTGCGCAGGCGCGAGACATGCACTTCGATCGCGTTGCTGGAGATGTCCTCGTCCCAGCCGGCAATCGCCTGGATCAGGCGCTCCTTGCTAACCACGCGGCCGCCGTGATGCGCCAGGCACTCCAGGATCGACCATTCGCGCCGGGTCAGTTCGATCGCACGCCCATCGCGATCGAGCACGCGCCGGCCGGCCAGGTCGATACGCAGCAGCCCCACGGTGAGCTCGTTCGAGGTCGCCGCCGTGGCGCGGCGGATCAGGGCGCGGCAGCGGGCCGCCAGTTCCGGCAGGGCGAAGGGCTTGACCAGGTAGTCGTCGGCGCCCAGGTCGAGCGTGCTGACCCGATCGTCCAGGCCATCCCGCGCGGTCGCGATCAGGATCGGCAGGGCGCTGCCCGAGCGGCGCAAGCGTCGGACCAGCCCGAAACCGTCTTCGCCGGGCAGTCCCAGGTCGATGATGGCCATGTCGTAATGCGCGCCTTCCAGCATCGCCGCAACCGATTCGGCCGTTCCCGTATGGTCGACCGCATAGCCTTCCGCGGACAGGCCACGGACCACGGCATCGGCGACCAGGGGATCATCTTCGACAAGCAGGATGCGCATAAGGACAGGACGGCTCAGGAAGGTGTTTTTGAAGTCGCCATTGTTCCCGATTCCGTCGTAAATAATTGAAAGCCTCGCGTAAGACTGCGGAAAGGGCCAGGGCAGCCTGGACCTGGGTCCGGGCTAATGCAGCAGCAGCGTCACCGCGATTTCCGTGATGATCAGGACGATAATGATGATTTCCAGCAGCTCGGCACGTCGGCTGGACGCCTCATCGTAAAGGGCAGCATAGGTATCGCGAATAATCGCCAGCTTGCGGTCCACCGAGGCATTGAGCGTGGGAACGCGGAAAAGCCCAAGCGCCGCGCTGTATACACGCGACAGATAGACGTCTTCGGTGACCTGCAGGGCGTTGTCGACCTTTTCGGTCAGTTGGGTCACTTCGGCCACCAGGGTGTGCAAGTGCCTCGCAAGATGGGCAAAGCGGCGCGATGCAAACAGCGAGCTCAGATGTCTTGCGGCCTCCACTCGGTCGTACATGCGCGGCAATTCGTCATCCAGCAGCGTGTCGTAATAGCGAAACTCGACCAGCTGTGCATTGGCCACTTCGATGACATCGGCGACATCTGAGTCGCCGCGCGGTTCGTAGATGAAGGCGCGATCCCAGGTGAGTACGGCCAGGTCGTCGGCGTAGTACGAAAAGCTGCGCGAAAGCAGATCCCGCCGGGCTGCTGCGGAAAGCGGGCGCGTTTCACCCGACAGCAAACGGATCAGATCGACGCGTTCACTCAGCGAGGCGGCATCGACTACTTCATCGAATGCATACACGCTGCCCAGGAGATAGTCTTCCTGCAGGCGTGCATCCAGCGCCGGTCGATCGAGCGCCGGCGCGATCACCTCGCGAACATGGTCGAGCAAGGTGAGCCAGAACGGCGCTGGTGTATCGGGTCCGGCTGCCTGATCGAGCGCGTCGAAGCGTTCGACGAATGTGTCCCATGAGATGTCGGTGACTTTGACACGCACGGCGAGTGCCGCCACACCGAAGTCGTACAGGCGCACCGAGGCTTCGGTGACGACTTTCTCCGAGCCCAGCATCAAATCAATCGGATCGAGCGAAAGACGCAGCGGCGGAACCTCGAAGGCAATCGCCTTGGTCGGCGTGCTGGCCAGATGCGTACGGCTGGTCGTACCGCCGACGTGCGCCGCCCACAGCGATTCGGACTGGGTCAGATCGATGCCGTAGGCGATATCGAAAAGGCGTAGCGCGACCAGTTCGCCGGATCGGATCGTGATTGCAGGTGCATTCATGGCCATAGGCTTCCGGGTTGAAAAGCGAACTCGAATAACCTCGGTTTTCCCTATCGTCATCCCGGCGCAGGCCGGGACCCAGTGACTTTGTGATCGGTTATCGCGAGAACCAATACGAATCAGCTCTGCCGCGAAAACCGGAAACCGAAGCCACTGGGTCCCGGCCTGCGCCGGGATGACGACTAGGAGGGGTTTTCGAGATTCCCTGAGTCTGGTGGACGACGGAACCAGAGTACATCGCGCACATGCCAACACGATGTCGAATCGGCAGGCAAAAAAAGCCGCCCAAAGGCGGCTTTTTTAGATTCGCATGCAGCGCTCAGCGCTTCATCGAATTGAAGAACTCGTCGTTCGACTTGGTGTTCTTCATCTTGTCGAGCATGAACTCCATCGCCGCCAGCTCGTCCATCGGATGCAGCAGCTTGCGCAGGATCCAGATCTTGGCGAGCAAGTCCGGGTCGATCAGCAGGTCTTCGCGGCGGGTGCCGGAGCGGTTGATGTCGATGGCCGGGTAGACGCGCTTTTCGGAGATGCGGCGGCTCAGGTGCACTTCCATGTTGCCCGTGCCCTTGAACTCTTCGTAGATCACCTCGTCCATCTTGCTGCCCGTGTCGGTCAGCGCGGTGGCGATGATGGTCAGCGAGCCGCCTTCTTCGACGTTACGCGCCGCACCGAAGAAGCGCTTCGGGCGCTGCAATGCGTTGGCGTCGACACCGCCGGTGAGCACCTTGCCGGAGCTCGGCACCACGGTGTTGTAGGCGCGGGCGAGGCGGGTGATCGAATCGAGCAGGATCACTACGTCCTTCTTGTGCTCGACCAGGCGCTTGGCGCGCTCGATCACCATTTCGGCGACCTGCACGTGGCGCACGGCCGGTTCGTCGAAGGTGGAGCTGATCACTTCGGCGCGCACGGTGCGCGCGATTTCGGTGACTTCTTCCGGACGCTCGTCGATCAACAGCATGATCAGATGGACGTCAGGATGGTTGTACTGGATGGCCTGCGCGATGTTCTGCAGCATCATCGTCTTACCGGACTTGGGCTGCGACACGATCAGGCCGCGCTGGCCGCGGCCGATCGGCGCCACCAGGTCGAGAATACGGCCGGTGATGTCCTCGGTCGAACCGTTGCCGCGCTCGAGCTTGAACGACTTGCGCGGGAACAGCGGAGTCAGGTTTTCGAACAGCAGCTTGTTCTTCGACGCTTCCGGCGGATCGCCGTTGATGTCGTCGACCTTGAGCATGGCGAAGTAACGCTCGCCTTCCTTCGGGTGACGCACGCGTCCGGTGATGTAGTCGCCGGTGCGCAGGTTGAAGCGGCGGATCTGGCTGGGCGACACGTAGATGTCGTCCGGGCCTGCCAGGTAGGACTCATCGGCCGAGCGCAGGAAGCCGAAGCCGTCCTGCAGGATTTCCAGCACGCCTTCGGCCCAGATGCCACCGCCGGAGCGAGCGTGAGCCTTCAAGATATTGAAGACCACATCCTGCTTGCGTGCACGTGCGACGCCTTCCTGGATACCCAGCGATTCGGCGAATTCCAGCAGCTGGATCGCGTTCTTGCGCTTGAGCTCGGTGAGGTTGATCAGGCGATCGTTGCTGCCGGCATCGGCGTAATCGTCGTCCACCGGCAAGCCGTTGTTGTTGCGCGGGTGGTTGTTGCCGCCGCCCTGGTTGCGCTGCTGCGGATTGGGATTGTTGTTGCCACGCTCAGGCCCGCGCTCGTTGCGATCGTTGCGCTCATGGCGGCGGCGGCGACCGCGATCGTTTCGGTCATTGCGGTCGTTGCGATTCTGGAAACCGCCGCCCTGGTGCTGACCCTGGCCACCTTGTTGCTGGCCGCCCTCGCGGGCTTCGGTCTGCGGGCGTGGCGCATTGTTGTCGCCAGAGGCGTTTTGGTTCGGCTGCTCGACTGGCAGGCTGGCCTGCACAGGGGCGGGAGCGTCGACTGGTGCGGAACGCTCTGCCGCAGGGGCGGGGCGCTCGGCGGGAATGTCGCTCGCGGATTTCTCCGGGCGGGTGCTTTCAGCGCTGGCCGCCGCCGCTGCCGCGGATTTGCGCGGTGCTCGGGTACGCGGCGTTTCGGATGCCGGTTTGGCATCGGCGCTGGTTGCGTCGTTGGATTCTTTGGTATCGATGATATCGGACACGGGCAAACCTCGTGGGGGCGCCGTAATTACAGGAAGGAGGGTGTGATTGTCGTCGGCGCGAAGCGCGCGGGGGACAGCGAGGTCCCGACTGACGTATTCAATCTAGCACTCGCCGCGCGGCTACGTAAAGCGGCTGGGGCGAAAGAGGCGTTCAAAAAGCCCGAAACGTGATGTCCGGGCCGTTTCCAGGGCGGGGAACACAGGTTCCCCGCCCCTCGTCGCTTTAAAAACTTAGATCGTCTTCTCGATCAACTGAGCCAGCGCGCCCTTGCTGACGGCGCCGATCTGGGTGGCTTCGACCTTGCCGTTCTTGAAGATCATCAGGGTCGGGATGCCGCGCACGTTGTAGGTGCGGGGGGTCTTCTGGTTGTGGTCGATATTGATCTTGGCGATGCGCAGCTTGCCTTCGTACTGCTGGGCCAGCTCTTCCAGGGCCGGGGCGATGGCCTTGCACGGACCGCACCACTCCGCCCAGAAGTCCAGCAATACCGGGGTATCGGACTGGAGCACTTCCTGCTCGAAGCCGTCGTCGCTCACATGGGTAATCAAATCGCTCACCGGAATCTCCAGGGGTAGGGGGTATTGACGACCGCGCGGCCTGCATCAGCTACACTGGGGTGCCCATGAAGCGCGGGGTCGGTCTTTAGAGGCCATGCCGGTAGGCAAGGACCTCCACTGCTCTGTAAGTTAAGGACAGGACCCAGGTGATTCAAGGGCGGCAACGGACGGTTCCGTTGACATAGGTGAGAAGGCTTCCAAGTCCTTGTCGCCGCTAAGGATTTGTCTTTCGGGGAAGACGGCGAGTCCTTTCACCTATGCCAGCGGAGCCGCCGCGCCCGCCGTGCGGCGCCTTCATCTCCATACGCGCCGCCTCATCCACCCGTCCCGGGCCGATCTTTATTGTCGCGGGACCGGACGCCGTTTACGCGCCGTCTGCACCCCCATTCGATACCTCTAATGTCCCAAACCGTACTCACTGATACCTTTTTCACCAATTTCGACCTTCATCCTCTACTGCAGCAGGGCCTGGACGAATCCGGTTTTACCCGCTGCACCCCGATCCAGGCATTGACCCTGCCGATGGCCCTGGCCGGCCGCGACGTCGCGGGCCAGGCCCAGACCGGTACCGGCAAGACCTGCGCCTTCCTGGTGGCGATGATGAATCGCCTGCTGACCCGCCCGGCCGTGGCCGAGCGCAAGGACAGCGATCCGCGCGCGCTGGTGATCGCGCCGACCCGCGAGCTGGCCATCCAGATCGAAAAGGACGCCAAGGCGATCGGTCGCCACACTGGCCTGCGCACCGCACTGATTTATGGCGGCGTCGATTACGACAAGCAGCGCCAGCAATTGAAAGACGGCTGCGACATCATCATCGCCACGCCCGGCCGCCTGCTCGATTACTACAAGCAGCAGGTCTTCGGCTTCAACGGCGTCGAAGTGATGGTGATCGACGAAGCCGATCGCATGTTCGACCTGGGCTTCATCAAGGACGTGCGTTTCATCTTCCGCCGCCTGCCGGCGCGCGAACAGCGCCAGGTGCTGCTGTTCTCGGCCACGCTCAGCCATCGCGTGCTGGAGCTCGCATACGAGCACATGCATAACGCCGAGAAGCTGGCGGTCGAAACCGAAAACGTCACCGCCGATCGCGTGCGTCAGCAGGTGTTCTTCCCTTCGAAAGAAGAAAAGATGCCGTTGCTGCTCAACCTGCTTGAGCGCACCAGCGCCGAGCGCAGCATCATCTTCGTCAACACCAAGGCGGCCGCCGAGCGCGTGACCGACCGCGTGAAGCGCCAGGGTTATCGCGTCGGTGCCTTGTCGGGCGACGTGCCGCAGTTGAAGCGCCAGAAGTTGCTGCAGCGCTTCCAGGAAGGCCAGCTCGACATGCTGGTGTGCACCGATGTGGCCGCACGCGGCCTGCATATCCCGGCGGTCAGCCACGTATTCAATTACGACCTGCCGCAGGATGCCGAGGATTATGTGCATCGCATCGGCCGTACCGCGCGTCTGGGTGCCGAGGGCGATGCGATCAGCTTCGCCTGCGACCTGTATGCGATGTCGCTGCCGGATATCGAAACCTATATCGGGCAACGTATCCCGGTCGCGGCGATCGATCCCGAATTGCTGGTGATGCCCAAGCCCAAGCAGATCGACGAGCAGTTCGTGGCCCATGCCGCGGCCGATAGCGCCGAGTTCGGCGACAAGGTCATTGCGCGCGAGAAGAAGGACAGCGGCGGTCCCGGTGGCCGTTCACGCCGCGAAGGCGGCCGCGGTGGCGATTCGCGCAAGCCGCGCGACGGCGAAAGGCGCGAGCGTACCGAGCGCAAGCCGGCCGCCGCACCAGCGACGGTTGCGCCGGTGGCTGCGCCCGCGGGCGATGCCGCTTCCGTGGCGGGCGAGGCGGAGCGCAAGCGCCGTCGTCGCCGTGGCGGTCGTGGTCGTCGTCGCGAGGGCGATGCCGCGCAGGTGCAAAACAGCAACGGCAGCGCCGCCGCTGCGCCGAGCGAGCGCAACAACGATCGCCCGCGTGGCGAGCGTCGTCCGCCGCGTAACGGTGGCGAGCAGGCCGGCAACGGTCGTTCGCGCCAGGTTGTTGCCACCGCAGCGGCACACGCCGGCGAGCACACCGCACCGAAGAAGCCGGGTTTCTTCCGTCGTCTGACGCGGTTGTTTACCGGGCGTTGATAAAGGCACTGCGCCCCGGCGTTCGCCGGGGCGACGGTGCAGGCGGGTTTTGCCGCTGCTTTCCATGGTTCGTCGCCCCGGTGCATGCCGGGGTCCAGCGTCTTTCGCTCGCCAGGTCAGCGACGGAAAATCTCTCGAAGTTTTCCTTACCGCCGCTTATCCTTTCCACTGTCGGCAAACAGGCCGGGGGATTTGCGTGATTCGCTTCGAACAAGTCAGCAAACGCTATGAGGGTGGCCATGAAGCGCTATCCCAACTTTCGTTCGAGGTCGCCGATGGCGAAATGGCCTTCGTCACCGGGCATTCCGGCGCCGGCAAGAGCACGCTGCTCAAGCTGCTCGGCCTGATCGAGCGCCCATCGCACGGCGTGATCATGATGGATGGACAGAGCCTGGCCAAAGTCGGGCGCGGCGGCATTCCCAAGCTGCGTCGCCGGATCGGCATGGTTTTCCAGGATCACCGCCTGCTGATGGAACGCACCGTTTTCGCCAACGTGGAGCTGCCGCTGGTCATCGGTGGCGTAGCGCCACAGGAGCGTGGTCGCCGCGTGCGCGCCGCGCTGGAAAAAGTCGGCCTGCTTGCCTACGAGCGCCAGCTGCCCGATTCGCTTTCGGCCGGTGAACAGCAGCGCGTGGGTATCGCGCGTGCGATCGTCGCCAAGCCTTCGCTACTGATCGCCGATGAGCCGACCGGCAATCTCGATCCGCAGCTAGCGATGGAAATCATGGGTCTGTTCGCGGAATTCCAGAATGTCGGCACGACCGTGCTGGTCGCCAGCCATGACCTGCCGCTGATCAAGAAGATGAAAAAGCGCGTGGTCGTACTCGATCACGGCCGGCTGGTCGCCGACGTGGCCGCGCAGGAGGTGCTGTAAGCATGGATCAGCATCCGAATGATCAGCTCGATATCGCACCGCGTACCGAGCGCAGCCGTGGCCGCCCGGTCGCCAGCTGGCGCGAGCATCACGGCTGGAGCGCGGCGGCCAGCCTACGTCGACTGTTCTCGCGGCCGTTGGGCACGTTTCTCACCATCGCGGTGATGGGTCTGGCCCTGGCGCTGCCGCTGGCCTTCTACCTGCTGCTCGCCAACGTCCAGAACCTGGGCGATGCGCTGGGCCAGAATCAGGCCGTCAGCGCATTCCTGAAACCGGGCCAGGCCGGTGCCGCGGTCGAAGCGCTGGCCACCACCTTGCGCGAACGTGTCGACGTTGCCGCCGTCGGGGTCAAGACGCCCCAGCAAGGCATGGATGAGCTGGCCAAGATGCAGGGCTTCGGCACGGCGCTCCATACGCTGGACGAAAATCCGCTGCCGTATGTGCTCGAGGTGATGCCCAAGCCCGATATCGGTGCCGATGGCGTCGAACGCCTGGTGACCGACATGCGCGCCATGCACGGTATCGATCAGGTGCAGGACGCCGGTAGCTGGCGCCAACGGCTGGACGCGTTGCTGGCGGTCGGCAACCGTACCGTGCTGGTGCTCGCCGCCATGCTGGCGCTGGCGGCGTTGCTGGTGGTCGCCAATACGGTGCGCGTGGATATCTCCAGCCGTGCCGAAGAGATCGATGTACTGATGCTGGTCGGGGCCAGCCGCGCCTTCGTGCGCCGGCCCTATCTGTATGCAGGCATCTGGTATGGCCTGCTCAGCGGCATCATCGCCGCCGGGGTCGCCCTGGTGGTCGAATTTGCCCTGGTCGACCCAGTGACACAGTTGAGTCACGCTTACGACGGCAAACTACAGGTCGGCGGGCTGCCCTGGTGGCTGCTGGCGGCGGTGCCGGTGGGTGCGGCCGTGCTGGGTTGGCTGGGTGCGCGCCTGATGAGCGCGTGGCAGTTACGTAAGGCCGTGTAACAGCCCGGATGGGCCGGGCGGCGACTCAGGTCGCAGGCATCCGGGCGCGGAACAAGGCAAGATGCATGTCTCGACGGGCGCACGGGGGTGTTTGCCCGGGATTCTTCAAGCGTCGCGTTTCCGATGGGCGGGCTGCGGATGAGTGCAAGTTTCAGTAATCGTGTCGTTAGTGCGGCACCGCGTGTATTGGTGGTGGACGGTTCCAAGGTCGTGCGGCAGTTGATCACGCGCGTGCTCAATGCCGAGTTGCCTGGAGCCGACGTGGTCGGCTGCGGTACCGGCGCCGAGGCACACAAGCTGCTCGAAAGCGGCGTGTTCGATTTCATTACCGTGTCGCTGCGGCTGCCCGATATGGATGGCCTGGAGCTGGCGCGTTATGTGCGGGAGTTCGCGCCGCAGATCTACATTCCCATCGTGGTTGTTTCCGGTGACGTCGACGATCGCCTGCACCGGCGCACGCTCGGCGAGCACGTCACCGACTACTTCGACAAATCACTGGGCTTTCAGGCGCTGGGCGAATTCATTCGCGGCTATGTGCGGCCCGAAAGCATGGCCGACGGCGAGGTGCTTTACGTCGAGGACAGCCGCGTGGTCGCGTTGGCGACGCGTCGGATGCTGGAGAAATACGGCCTCACCGTGCGCCATGTGATCAGCGCCGAAGATGCGCTCGCCATGCTGGAGACGGCGCGTGCGCAAGGCATCGTCGGTGCGGATATCGTGCTGACCGACGTCAGCCTTAAAGGCGAGCTGACCGGCGGCGACTTGCTCGATCGCATACGTCGCGATTACGGTTACAGCAAAGGCTCGTTGCCGGTGCTGGTGATGACAGGCGACGAAAACCCGGCCAATCAGGCGGCCCTGCTGAGAGCGGGCGCCAACGATCTGGTCGAGAAACCGATCGAGGAAAAATTGTTGATTACCAAGTTGCTGTTCCAGTTGCGCGTTGCCCGCCATTTGCGTGAGCGCAGCGCTACCGCATGAGCAACGAACGGGTGAAGCTGGAGCCTTCGTGGAAGGCGCGCATCGGCGATTATCTCGAGCGTCCCGAGATGCAGGCGCTCTCCGCATTTCTGCGCGCCGAGAAGCAGGCCGGCAAGGTGATCTATCCGCCCGGGCCGGATATTTTCGCGGCCTTCGATCACACGCCGTTCGATGCGGTGCGCGTGGTGATTCTTGGGCAGGATCCCTATCACGGCCCGAATCAGGCGCATGGTCTGTGTTTCTCGGTACGCCCCGGCGTGCAGACGCCGCCGTCGTTGCAGAACATCTTCAAGGAGATCCAGCGTGATCTGGGCATCGCATCGCCCGATCACGGTTGCCTGACGCCTTGGGCGGATCGTGGCGTGCTGCTGCTCAACGCCGTGTTGACGGTGGAGCGTGGCATGGCCAATGCGCATCAAGGCAAGGGCTGGGAAGGTTTTACCGATGCCGCGATCGACGCACTTAATCGCGAACGCGAGGACATCGTGTTCATGCTGTGGGGATCGTATGCGCAGAAGAAGGGTCAGCTGATCGACACGCGCAAGCATCGTGTCCTGAAATCGGTGCATCCCTCGCCGCTGTCCGCGCATCGCGGGTTTCTCGGCTGCGGTCATTTCTCCGCCGCCAATCAGTATCTGACCGAACATGGGCAGGCGCCGATCGACTGGTCGTTGCCCATGCGCAGCGAGTTGACGGTCTAAGGATCCTTGCGCTTCAACATCTGACAGAACGCCGCCGTTTCTTCATCGACGGGAAAGCACGACTCGATATGCAGATCGTCGAGCGTCACGTCGCGTGGCGTACCGAACGTGGTGATGGTCGAGAAGAAGCTCAGCCGTTGATCGTCGCGTTGCAGAACCGTGGTCATCAGCGGTGAGGGGATTTTCTCTGTCGATAGTTGTCGCCAGGACACGGGCACATCCGGATAGGCCAGTATCTCGTCCAGCAACGCGCGCGCTTGCTGATCCGAAGGCGACGAGGCCACTTCGTTATGCAGATGGCGCAGCAGTTCGCTGGCAATCTCTTCCCAGTTGACGATCACCTGACGGAAGTCGTTCGGATCGAAGATCTGCCGCAGCATGTTGGTGTGGCTGCTTTCGCGTCCGCGCATGACGAAGCGGTTGATGCGTGCGGCGGCGCCGTTGGCCATCAGCACCTCCCAGTGACGATTGAGCACGAAGGCCGGGTAGGGTTCCTGTTGTTCGAGGATGCACTCGATCGCGTGGCGCACCTGGGCGAGCTCCGGCGCGGCCAGTTGACGCTCGGGATAGAACGGCGCGTAGCCGGCGGCAACCAGCCAGGTGTTGCGTTCGCGCAACGGCACGCCGAGCGTGTCGGCGAGCCGGATGACCATCTCGCGGCTGGGCTGCGCCTTGCCCGTTTCCAGGCAACTGAGATGTCGGGCCGAGATCTCCGCTGTCAGCGCGAGATCGAGCTGGCTCATGCGCCGGGTCGTGCGCCATTCGCGCAGCAACGATCCAACGGGCGTGACGTGGGTGGACGACATACGGGCGGTTCCCTGGATGATCCGAAGCGGATCATAGGTCGGCCGGCCTGCGCGCGCCCATGACCTTGCAGGTCATTGCGGGGGTGTTCCGCGCCGACGAAAGATGCGCCTCACTTCATCGGCGAGGTTCGAACATGCATCGCAGAGCATTTCTTCAATTGACGGGCGGCGTGTTGGCGGCAAGCGCCTTAGCGGGCGGGCTGGGTCGGCTGGCGCAGGCTGGTACGGTCAGGGACGGGAAGGTAGGCGATCTGGGCGTGGCGGATTACACCCGGATGCGCCGGTTCGTTGCCACCTCGTTTGGCCGTACCGCCTATGTGGAGCAGGGGAGCGGGCCGGTGGCTCTGTTCCTGCACGGGTTTCCGCTCAACAGCTATCAATGGCGTGGCGTGCTGCCGCGGCTGGCTGCCCATCGGCGCTGTCTGGCGCCCGACTCCATGGGCCTGGGCTATACCGAGGTGACGCAGGGCAAGTCGGTGACCCCGGCGAGCCAGGTGGACATGCTTATCGAGTTTCTGGACGCGCTAGGCGTCGGCACGGTGGATCTGGTCGCCAACGATAGCGGCGGTGCGGTGGCGCAGCTGTTCATGGTGCGCCACGCCGACCGCGTTCGCAGCGTGCTGCTGACCAATTGCGACGTTGAGAACGACAGCCCACCACCGGGTGTCATGCCGGTCATCGAGGCGGCGCGCAAGGGGACCTTCGCCAGGGATTTCTTCGTCAAGCAGGTCGACGATCATTCGCTGGTCCATGCTCCCACCGGCTTGGGTGGCGCCTGCTACACCTTCCCGGGTCATCCGACGGATGACGCCATCGACATGTATATGCGTCCGCTGGTCGCCACCCCCGAACGCATGGCGCTGACCAATGCCTACGCGCTGGGTCTGTTCCCCAATCCGCTGGCCGGCATCGAAGCCTCACTGCGTCAGTTCCGCCGTCCCGTGAGGATCGTCTGGGGAACCGGCGACACGATCTTTTCCCCCAAGAGTCCGGATTACCTCGACCAGGTGTTACCTCTGTCCCATGGCGTACGAAAGGTAAAGGGCGCGAAGCTGTTCTTCCCTGAGGAATACCCGGAACTCATTGCCGAAGAGGCAAAAAAGCTCTGGGGTGTCCGCTAAGGAATTGATTTTAAGAGATTTTTAATATCGCGAAGGTCGTTGTTGCGTTGCAGGGTGCCACTGGACAAGTCAGGGGCATTCCTGTACGATTCGGTATAGTAAAGCGAGATCGAGGTGGGATTGAACCATTTCGACCCGTTAGCACTCATAGCAACAGAGTGCTAAGTTGTTCCCCAAGTTTTCTGGAGGTTCCTCATGTCACAAGCTTTGGCGACCGCCTCTCTGCCGGTACCCAGTGTAGTCGGCAGCTTGGATGCGTATATCTCGGCGGTCCACCGTATCCCGGTGCTCAGCCAGGACGAGGAGCAGGCGTTGTCGCGTCGATTCAACGATGACAACGACCTCGACTCCGCCAAGAAGCTGGTGATGTCGCACCTGCGTTTCGTGGTGCACGTCGCCCGCGGTTACAACGGTTATGGTTTGCAGCTGTCCGACCTGATCCAGGAAGGCAATATCGGCCTGATGAAGGCGGTCAAGCGCTTCGACCCGGACCAGGGCGTGCGTCTGGTCAGCTTTGCCGTGCACTGGATTCGCGCCGAAATGCACGAGTTCATCTTGCGCAACTGGCGCATCGTCAAGGTCGCTACGACCAAGGCGCAGCGCAAGCTGTTCTTCAACCTGCGCAAGAGCAAGAAGCGCCTGGGTTGGATGAATGCTGAGGAAGTGCGCGTGGTCGCCAAGGATCTTGGCGTGCCCGAGGCGACTGTCCGCGAGATGGAATCGCGTCTGTCCGGCCGTGATATCGGTTTCGAAGCGCCGGCCGATGCGGACGACGATGCCAAGCCGGCACCGGAAGCATTCCTGATCGACGATGGCGCCGACCCGTACGACAACGTCTCCGACGCCGACCACGCTGACAATCAGCTGGAAACGCTGTCCGAGGCGCTGCAAAAGCTCGATCAGCGTTCGCGCGACATCATCCAGCGTCGTTGGTTGAACGACGATAAGGCGACGTTGCAGGATCTGGCCGACGAGTACGGTGTTTCTGCCGAGCGTATCCGTCAGGTCGAGGCGAACGCGATGAAGAAAATGCGCGGGTTGTTTGCTGCGTAAGATGAATTGCTTCGCGCTTTAGATGGACGGCCTCCTTACGGGGGCCGTTTGCGTTTGATCGTTCATGGGCCGCGCGGCGGCCGGACTCCTTAACTCATGCCTCAAGTCCTGGTCATCGAAGACGACGAAGTCACCGCTCGCGAAATCGTGGCGGAGTTGAGCGTGCACGGCATGGTGGCCGACTGGGTGGCCGATGGCCGCCATGGGTTGGATCGCGCACTCGAAGGCAACTACGACCTGATCACTCTGGACCGCATGTTGCCCGGGATGGATGGCATCGATGTGGTGGCGGCATTGCGCCGCGCCCAGGTCGATACGCCGGTGTTGATGATCAGCGCGTTGAGCGATGTGGACGAACGCGTGCGCGGCCTGCGTGCCGGCGGCGACGACTACCTGACCAAGCCGTTCGCGCCCGACGAGATGTCCGCGCGTGCCGAAGTACTGCTGCGTCGGCGCCAGAGTGCCGAAGGCGGCAACCGCCTGCGCGTGGCCGATCTCGAGCTGGATCTGGTGCGGCATGTGGCGCACCGCAACGGCCAGTTGTTGAATCTGCTGCCGACCGAATTTCGCCTGCTGGAGTTTCTGATGCGCAACTCCGGTCAGGTAGTCACCCGTACGATGATTTTCGAGGCCGTATGGGGGTTTCATTTCGATCCCGGCACCAATGTCATCGATGTCCATATCGGCCGGCTGCGGCGCAAGATCGACAGCGCCGGCCAGCCGCACCTGATCCGCACGGTGCGCGGCACCGGTTATATGCTGGCGCCAACGCGGTAGCTGTATGATTTCCTTATATTCCTGAGGGCGCAGCGGCTGCGCCGGGTCGGATCACCATGAACGCTCATCCCAATGCCTGGCGCTCGGCCACCTCGCGCCTGATTCTCGTCTACGGGGCGCTGTTTGCCGCGTGGGGCCTGATTCTGGTGGGTGTGATCCAATGGGAGACCACCCGCTACCTCAACAACGTGATCGACCAGATCATCGTGCAGCGCATGGGCTACCTGGCGACCACCGATTCGGAACGCCTGCCCGCAACCGTGGATGCCGCCGGCCTGATCGATCCTCATGGCGTGATGTCGGTCGGATTGTTCGATGCCTCCGGCCGCGTGCTTGCAGGCAATATCCGCCACTTGCCCGCCGGGATCATCGCCGATGGCCAGCCGCGTCTGCTGGCGGGCGGCGTGCCACGGCCATTTCACGCCGACGGCGAAGTGCGCGCACGCGCTGTCGCGTCACGCTTGCCGGATGGGCGCGTGCTGGTGATTGCCAAGGACACCAGTACGCTGGACGGGCTGGGCGCGATCGTGTGGCGTGCGCTGCTATGGGGCGTCTCGCTCACGATCATCCCCGGCCTGCTCGGCGGTTTCCTGTTGCGTCGCGGCCCGGCCAGACGCATTCGTGTCTTGCAGCAGGCAACCGACCCGATTCGCGAAGGCGATCTCACCAAGCGTCTACCGGTGAGTCGTCGCGGCGACGAACTCGATCTGCTGGCGGGCATCGTCAACACCATGCTCGACGAAATCGAGCGTCTGATGAACGAAGTCAAAGGCGTGTGCGACAACATCGCGCATGACCTGCGCACGCCGCTGACGCGCTTGCGCGCGCGGCTGTATCGCGCACAGCAACAGTTGTCCGATCAGCCGCAGGTAACGCTGCTCGATGCATGCGTCACCGATGTCGACGAGTTGCTCGGGCGGTTCCGGGCATTGTTGCGCGTGTCGGAACTGGAGGACCGCAATCGTTGCGCCTGCTTTGCCGAAGTCGATCTTGCCGATGTGCTCAATCAAGTGCACGAGTTCTACGCGCCAGTGGCGGAAGACCGCGGCCAGCCTTTTGTTTTGGACGTCCAGACGCTGACGCCGATCCGCGCCGATGCGCATCTGCTATTTGAAGCGCTGGCCAATCTGGTCGGCAACGCCATCAAGTTCACGCCGTCAGGTGGACATATTCGTCTGCGCGCGCAGATGGACAAGCTGGGGCCGCGGATCGATATCCTCGACAGCGGTCCAGGTATTCCCGCTGACGAACGCGATGCCGTGACTCGGCGTTTTTATCGCGGCGACAACAGCCGCACCACGCCGGGCTCGGGCCTGGGGTTGAGCATCGTCAGCGCGATCGTGCGGTTGCATGGCTTTGCGCTTGAGATCGGCGACGGCGAAACCGGTGCGCGGATCACGCTGTATTGCTACTCGCCGGAACCGGGGCAACTGGTTCGGCCGAAGGTGGCGGCAACGTCGGCCTTGCCTGCGCCGGCCACTGCCTAACCTGTAGGAGCGACATCAGTCGCGACTAGCCGTGACGTAACCGTGGGTCGCGACTGAAGTCGCTCCTACAAAAACTCAGGTGTCCTTGAGAGAGCACCCTTGAGTACTTTTCAAAGCAGCCTTTACACCCCCTCAAGGCCCAGTGTTTTCGGGCCTTTTTAATTGCAAGATGAAATAATCTTCATCCGTCAGGCCATGCTGCCGGGCACGCTCCCGTGCGAAAATTTGCGGCGACGCATCATCAGCGCTCGGAATCCCCAGGCATGTTCAGTCTTGTCCGGATCGCTCTAACGCGACCGTATACGTTCGTCGTTCTCGCCCTGTTGATCCTCATCATCGGCCCGTTGTCGGCGTTGAGGACACCCACGGATATCTTCCCGGATATCAAGATCCCGGTGATCAGCGTGGTGTGGCAGTACACCGGCCTTCCGCCCGACCAGATGGCCGGGCGTATCACTTCGCCCTTCGAACGCGTGCTCACCACCACGGTGAACGACGTGGAGCATATCGAAGCCCAGTCGATCAACGGCTTTGGCGTAATCAAGATCTTCTTCCAGCCGGCGGTGGATATCCGCACCGCCAACGCGCAGGTAACCGCGGTTGCGCAGACCCTGCTCAAGCAGCTGCCGGCCGGCAGTACGCCGCCGTTGATCCTGAACTACAACGCCTCGACCGTACCGATCATCCAGTTGGCGTTGTCGGGCAAGGGCCTGACCGAGCAGAACCTGGGCGATCTGGGTCTGAACGCGGTGCGCCCGGTGCTGACCACGGTGGCCGGTGCATCGGTTCCCTATCCGTTCGGCGGCAAGACGCGTCAGGTGCAGATCGATATCGATTCGGCGGCCTTGCAGGCGCGTGGCCTGACCGCACAGGATGTGGCCAATGCGTTGGCGTCGCAGAACCTGATCGTCCCGGTGGGCACGCAGAAGATCGGCCAGTTCGAATACATTCTGCAGCTGAATAACGCACCGTCGGATATCAACGACCTGGGCGGCCTGCCGATCAAGACGGTCAACGGCACCACGGTGTATATCCGCGACGTCGCGCATGTCCGCGACGGCGCGCCGCCGCAGACCAATATCGTGCACGTCGACGGCAATCGATCGGTGCTGATGACGGTGCTCAAGAACGGTTCGGCATCGACGCTGGCCATCATCGCCGGCGTGAAGCAGAAGATCGCCGATGCGAAGAGCTCGTTGCCCGACACGCTCGAAGTGACGCCGATCGGCGATCAGTCGATCTTTGTGCGCGCGGCCATCAGCGGCGTGGCAAAGGAAGGCATCATCGCAGCCGCGTTGACCAGCTTGATGATTCTGCTGTTCCTGGGTAGCTGGCGCTCGACGGTGATCATCGCCGTCTCGATTCCGCTGGCGATTCTCAGCTCGATCGCGGCCTTGTCGGCGATCGGCGAGACGATGAACATCATGACGCTCGGCGGCTTGTCGCTGGCGGTGGGCATCCTGGTCGACGACGCTACGGTGACGATCGAGAACATCAACTGGCATCTGGAACACGGCAAGGATGTGGAGACCTCCATCCTCGACGGTGCGGCGCAGATCGTGACACCAGCCTTCGTGTCGCTGCTGTGTATCTGTATCGTGTTCGTGCCGATGTTCTTCCTGGAAGGCGTCGCGCGCTTCCTGTTTGTGCCGATGGCCGAAGCGGTGATGTTCGCGATGATCGCCTCGTTCATCCTGTCGCGTACCCTGGTGCCGACGATGGCCAAATACCTGCTGCATCCGCATGCACCGCACGTGGACGAGCATGGCCATCACGTATCGCTGCCGCCGTCGAACAATCCACTGGTCCGCTTCCAGCGTGGCTTCGAAACGCGTTTCGACAAGATTCGCGATGGCTACCACAGCCTGCTGGCGATGGCGATGGAACATCGCAAGGTGTTCGTCGTCGGCTTCCTCGGTTTTATCGTGCTGTCGTTTGGGCTGGTGCCGTTCCTCGGGCGCAATTTCTTCCCCGCGGTGGATGCCGGCCAGATCCTGATGCACGTGCGTGCGCCCATTGGTACGCGCGTGGAAGACAGCGCGGCCTTGTTTGCCGATGTGCAGGCAAGCATCCGCCGGATCATCCCGAAGGAAGAGCTCGGTACCGTGGTCGACAACATCGGCCAGCCGGTGTCGGGCATCAATACCGCGTACAACAACACCGGTACGATCGGTTCCTGGGACGGCGATATCCAGTTGAGCTTGAAGGAAGGCCATCACCCGACGGCCGACTACGTGCAGCGCATGCGCGAACAGCTGCCGCGCGAGTTCCCGGGCGTGACGTTCTCGTTCCCGCCCGCGGACATCATCAGTCAGATCCTGAACTTCGGTTCGCCCGCGCCGATCGATTTGCAGATTCGCGGTAACAATCTGCCAGCGAACTTCGAATACGCCAATGCCTTGCTGCGTGATATCAAGCGTGTACCGGGTGTGGCCGATGCGCGCATCCAGCAGTCGCAGGCGAACCAGGGTTTCAACATCAACGTGGACCGCACGCGTGCGCAGCTGGTCGGTGTGACCGAGCGAGACGTCACCAACTCGCTGGTAGTGAACCTGGCGGGCTCCAGTCAGGTGGCGCCCACCTATTGGTTGAATCCGCAGAATCAGATTTCCTATCCCATCGTGATGCAGACGCCGCAGTACAGCCTCAATTCGCTGTCGCAGCTCGAAAATCTGCCGGTCAACAGTACGGGCGGTGCACAGCAGGTGCTCGGCGGCCTGGCCAATTTCCAGCGTTACGCCGGCAATGCGGTGGTGAGCCAGTACAACATCCAGCCGATGGTGGAGATCTTCGCCACCACGCAGGGTCGTGACCTGGGCGCGGTGTCCAGCGATATCCAGAAGGTCGTGGCCGATCATGCCAAGGCGCTGCCGAAGGGTACCTCGATCGCGCTGCTCGGCCAGGTGCAGACGATGAACAGCGCCTTCTCGGGCTTGCTGTTCGGTCTGCTCGGTGCCGCAGTGCTGATCTACCTGCTGATCGTGGTGAACTTCCAGTCGTGGAGCGATCCGTTCGTGATCATCACGGCGCTGCCTGCCGCGTTGGCCGGCATCATCTGGATCCTGTTCGCCACGCACACGACCTTGTCGGTACCTGCATTGACCGGTGCGATCATGTGTATGGGCGTGGCCACGGCGAACTCGATCCTGGTGGTGAGTTTCTGTCGCGAACGCCTGGCCGAGCACGGCAATGCCACACTGGCGGCGCTCGAGGGCGGCTATGTTCGCTTCCGTCCCGTCTTGATGACCGCATTGGCGATGGTGATCGGCATGGGGCCGATGTCCATGGGCCTGGGCGAGGGTGGCGAGCAGAATGCTCCGCTCGGCCGCGCGGTGATCGGTGGTCTTATTTTCGCAACGACGGCGACGCTACTTTTCGTCCCCGTGGTGTTCAGCATCATCCACGCGCGGCACGGCCGCGCCCCGTCCCCGGCGCCTGCTTCCGGAGAGCCCGCACATGTCGTCTGAATTCAAAACTCCTACGCCGACCCATCCGCGCAAGCTGCGCCTGGCCGGACTGATCGCCGCGATCGTGGCGGTCGGCATCGTGGTCCTTGGCGTCACCTCGCGCGCCACCGATGCGCACAAGCTCAGGACCTGGACCGACGAGCAGGCTATTCCATCGGTCGCCGTCGTCGATCCGGAGCCGGGCAAGGCCGGTAACGGCCTGGAACTGCCTGGCCGTCTGGAAGCCTATTCGCGTGCGCCGATCTTCGCTCGCATCAACGGCTACTTGAAGAACTGGAAGGTCGATATCGGCACGCCGGTGAAGTCCGGCCAGTTACTGGCCGAGATCGACACGCCCGACCTCGATCAACAGCTGCTGCAGGCCAAGGCGGACTACGCCAGTGCGCAGGCCAATCAGGCGCTGGCGGCGATCACGGCCAAGCGTTGGCAGGCCATGCTCGGCTCCGATTCGGTGTCCAAGCAGGAAGTCGACGAGAAAACCGGCGACCTGACTGCCAAGAGCGCGCTCGCCAATGCCGCCAAGGCCAATCTCGATCGGCTGCAGGCGACCAAGGCGTTTGCGCGCATCATCGCGCCGTTCGACGGCATCGTTACCGCACGCAATACCGACGTCGGCCAGTTGATCAATATCGGCGGTGCGACCGGGCAGGAACTGTTTACCGTCTCGGACGTGCGCAAGCTGCGTGTCTACGTACAGGTGCCGCAGAACTACGTGCCCTCGATCAAGCAGGGAGCGGTCGCGACGCTCACGGTGCCGGAGCATCCTGGTCAGGTATTCAAGGCCACTGTGGAATCGTCTGCGCAGGCCGTCAATGCCACTTCCGGTTCGACCCTGGTGCAGTTGTCTGTCGATAACGCGGACAGCCAGTTGATGCCGGGCGCATTCGCCAACGTCAAGTTCGACCTGCCGATCAGTGCTACAGCGCTGCGCGTGCCGGCCAGTGCGCTGATCTTCGACAACCAGGGTCTGCGCGTGGCCACGGTGAGCGCCGACAACAAGGTGGCATTCAAGACGGTCACCATCGCGCGCGACTACGGCAAGAGCGTGGAAATCGGTGCCGGCCTGGACAAGGGCGATCGCGTGATCGAAAGCCCGCCCGATGGCCTGGCCAATGGCGACCCGGTGAAGATTGCAGACAAGACGGCGGACAAGCCCAATGAAAAGAAGGCTTAATTTCGCACTGACGCTGGCGGTATCGGCGGCACTCGCGGGCTGCTCGCTGGCACCGACCTACAAGGTGCCCGAAACGCCGGTGGCCGATCACTACAAGGAACCCGCGCAGCAGCAAGGCCCGTGGGTGCCCGCACAGCCATCCGATCAATTGACACGCGACGGCTGGTGGAAGGTCTATACCGATCCGCAGCTCAACGACCTGCAACAGCGCTTGCTGGCGCATAACGCCGACCTCGAAGCGGCGCTGGCGCATTTCGAGCAGTCGCAGGCGTTCTACCGTCAGGCGCGCGCCGATCTGTTTCCGCAAGTGGGCCTGAATGGCAATGCGCAGCGCGATCGCGAATCGGATACCAAGCCGCTGCGTGGCGCAACGTCGCCGGCCTGGTACAACACGTTCACGGCCACCGGCGGGATCGACTACGAAGTCGACCTGTGGGGTCGTGTGCGCAATGAGGTGACGTCGAGCAAGGATCAGGCGATCGCTGCCGCTGCCGACCTCGCGTCGGTGCAGCTGAGCCTGCAGGCGCAGTTGACCGACAGCTATGTGGTGTTGCGCGGCCTGGATCAGCAGGTCGACTTGCTCAAGCAAAGCACCGATGCGTTCGCCAAGGCCTTGCAGCTCACGCAGACCTTGCATCAAGGCGGCATCGTGTCTGGCCTTGACGTGGCGCGTGCGCAGACGCAGTTGTCGACGGTGAAGTCGCAATGGTCGCAGACGCTGGCGCAGCGCGCGTTGGTGGAGCATTCGATCGCGGTGCTGGTCGGTGAGACGCCATCGAAGTTCAGCATTGCGCCGGAGACCGCCGCGATCCCGCTGCCGACAATTCCGACCGATGTGCCGTCGACGCTGTTGCAGCGCCGCCCGGATATCGCCGCTGCCGAGCGTCGTACCGCAGCATCCAATGCGGAAATCGGCGTGGCACGTGCCGCTTATTTCCCGTCATTGGGCTTGAGTGCGCAAGGTGGCTATCAGAGCGACGTGTACGGTGGCTTGCTGTCGACACCGAACCGCATCTGGGCGTTTGGTCCGAACATCCTGGAAACCATCTTCGATGGAGGCCGCCGCAAGGCGCAGGTGGCTGCGGCCAAGGCAGCTACCGAGGAATCGGGTGCCAAGTACCGCAGCGTGGTCCTGAATGCGTTCGAGCAGGTCGAAGACAACCTCGCCCAGCTCGATCATCTGGGCACGGCGCGTGTCGACCAGAAGGATGCCGCCGATGCCGCGAAGCATTCGCTCGATCTGGCGATGGACCGTTACAAGCAGGGTGCGGTCGGCTATCTCGACGTAGTGCAGGCACAGACCGCATGGCTCGATGCACAGCGCAGTCTGCTCGATATCGATACGCGCCAGTTGCGTTCGAGCGTGCAGTTGATTCGCGCGCTGGGTGGCGGCTGGTCGACGGATGCGTTAGCCGATGCCTGGAAGAAGAAGCCGCAGGTGAATTGAAAAAAAAGCCGGCCATGGGCCGGCTTTTTTTAGGAGCGACTTCAGAGTTTTTTAAAAACTTTCCTATCCGTCGTCCCGGCGAAGGCCGGGACCCAGCGCCTTACGCTTCAACGTGCTGAAGACGCTGGGCCCCGGCCTTCGCCGGGGCGACGATGAAAACGGAGGTTATTCGAAGTTCACAACTTCGCAGCCAACAACTTCTCCAGCTTGCGCTGATCGACCGCAAACTTGCGAATACCCTCAGCCAGCTTGTCCGTGGCCATCGGGTCTTCGTTGTGGCCCCAGCGGAAATCGTTCTCGCTGAGCTTGGCCGGGCGCGCTTCGCGCTTGCCGTCGTCGTTGAGCTTGCGCGGCAGATCGCTCTGGTCGGCCTCGAGCTTCTCCAGCAGGTCGGGGCTGATGGTCAGGCGGTCGCAGCCGGCCAGTGCCTGGATCTGGCCGATATTGCGGAAGCTGGCGCCCATCACCACGGTCTCGTAGCCGTGCAGCTTGTACCAGCTGTAGATCATGCGCACCGACTTCACGCCCGGATCCTCGTCCGGCGTGTACGACTTGGTATCGGTGTTGGCGACGTACCAGTCCATGATGCGGCCGACGAACGGCGAGATCAGGAACACGCCGGCTTCGGCGCAGGCGACGGCCTGTTCGAACGAGAACAGCAAGGTGAGGTTGCAGTTGATGCCGCGCTTCTGCAGTTGCTCGGCGGCGCGGATGCCTTCCCAGGTCGACGCGAGCTTGATCAGCACGCGTTCGCGCTTCACGCCGGCGTCTTCATACATGCCGATCAGGCGTTCGGCCTTGGCGATGGATGCGTCGGTATTGAACGAAAGGCGAGCATCGACTTCGGTCGACACTCGGCCTGGCACGATGTCTAGAATCTTGCGGCCCACCGACACGGCTAGATGATCGCTGGCATCGATGATCTGTTGTTCGCGGTTGTTGCCCTTGGACTTGGCCCATTGCACGGCCTCGTCCTGCAGCGGCGCATAGCTCGGAATTTCCGACGCCTTGAGCAGCAAGGAAGGATTGGTGGTGGCGTCGACCGGCTTGTAGCGGGCGATCGCTTCGATATCGCCCGTGTCGGCGACGACGGTGGTGTATTGACGTAGCTGTTCGAGTTGGGAAGACACGGTCAGTTATCCAGTTCGCGTGGAAGGAGACAGCGCATTTTGGCATCTCCGTGGGAAGGAATCAGTGAAGATAAGGTCAGTCGCCGGGCGGGGTGCGCGCCTGGGCGGTCTCGTCCTTGCCGACCACGATGCGCGCGGAGCGCTCGTAGGTCCAGTACGCCATGGCCCAATCCATCAAGACGACCAGCCGGTTACGGAAGCCGATCAGGAAGTAGACGTGGGCCACCAGCCAGATCCACCACGCCAGCATGCCGGAGATCTTGATGCGGCCGAACTGGGCCACCCCGGCCATGCGGCCGATGGTCGCCAGCGAGCCATCGTCGCGATAGCGGAAGGGCGTGGCCGAGGCCTGGCCTTCGACGCGTGCCCGCACGCTTCGAGCGACATGGTTTCCCATCTGCTTGGCCGCAGGCGCCACGCCGGGGACCGGCTTGCCGTTGGCCTGGGTGGCGGCGGCGAGATCGCCGATGACAAAGACGTTGGGGTGGCCCGGCAGGCTGAGATCCGCCTCGACCTGCACACGTCCGGCGCGATCGGTGGGTGCGCCCAGCATGGCCCCGACCGGTGAGGCCGAGACGCCGGCGGCCCACAGCACGGTGTGCGACGCGATGTGTTGATCGCCGAGCTTGACGCCGTGTTCGTCGATGGTGCTGACCGCTTCACCGGTGCGCACTTGCACGCCCAGGCGTTCCAGCTGTTTTTTTGCCTTGGCGGAAAGGTCGTCATCGAAGGCCGGCAGCACGCGCGGGCCGGCTTCGACCAGCAGGATATTGGCCTTGCGCGGATCGCTGCGACGAAATTCGCGCGGCAGGGTATGACGAGCGATTTCCGCCAGCGCGCCGGCCAGTTCCACGCCAGTGGCGCCCGCACCGACAATGACGAAGTTGAGCCATGCCTGGCGCTTTACCGGATCGTCTTCGCGCTCGGCGTGTTCGAAAGCGAGCAGTACGCGGCGACGGATGGTAAAGGCGTCGTCCAGGGTTTTCAGGCCGGGCGCGTAGGGCGCCCAATCGTCGTGGCCGAAATAGGCGTGTGTCGCGCCGGTGGCAACGATCAGATAGTCGTAGCCGATCTCGCCTTGAGTCAGGTGAACATGCTGTGCGGTGGTGTCGACACCGACGACTTCATCCATCAATGTGGTGACGTTTGCCTGCTTGCGCAGAATGTGCCGCAACGGTGCAGCGATTGACGGCGCGGACAGACCCGCCGTGCCCACCTGATAAAGCAGTGGCTGAAACAGATGGTGGTTGCGGCGATCGATCAGGGTAATGCGCACCGGTGCATTGGCAAGCGTGCGGGCCGCGGCAAGTCCACCAAAGCCGCCACCGAGTATCACCACGTGCGGACGTGAATCGACGGGTCGTGAGTCGGTCATGTTTCCTCTCGCTGCAAACGTGTGGTCGCGCACGTTTCATATGGGGGCGCGACGTCTCATTATCACCTTCACAGGGCGCTAAGGCCCTCCAGGGAAGGCGCCAGCAACGCGCCGAGCCAGGCCATGAAGACCTGTGTACGCCGCGGCAGGTTGTGCCGTTGTGCATAGAGAAACGACATCGGCATCGCTTCGGCGCGATACTCGGGCATGACTTCGACCATCGCGCCGCTTTCCAACAAAGGGCGCACGCCGGCCTCCGGTGCCTGGATGATGCCCAGCCCCGCCAGGCAGGCCGCTTCATAGGCTTCAGTGTTATTTACCGTGATCACGCCGCGCATGGCGATGTGGCGATACGCCACGCCATCGCGATACTCGAAGCCCAACGGCCGGCTGCCGAGCGTGTTGGCGTAATGAACCAGCCAGTGCCGCGGCAAATCGTCCAGCGTGCGCGGTACGCCGTGTTCGCGCAGATAAGCCGGGCTGACGCAGTTGACGATGCGCAAGCTACCGAGCGTCCTTGCAACCAGACTGGAATCGTCGAGAACGCCCACGCGCAGGACACAGTCGAAACCTTCGGCGATCAGATCGACCTTGCGGTCGGTGCTGCTCAGTTCGATCTCCAGTTGCGGATGATCGCGCAGGAAATCCGCTAGCCGTGGAATAACCGTGCGATTGGCGATGCTGATCGGCATGTCTACGCGCAAGCGTCCGCGCAGGCATTGTTTGTCGTGCTGAAACATCGATTGCAGTTCGTCCAGGTCGCCAAGCAGCTCCTTACAACGCGCGTAGAAGGCCTGGCCATCCTGGGTGGGCTGTACGCGTCGTGTCGTGCGGTGCAGGAGTTGCGCGCCGAGCTGGTTTTCCAGTTGGCGAATGGCGATCGAGACACTGGCCTTGGGCAACCCCAGGCTATCGGCCGCCCTGGTGAAGCTCGCCAGCTCGGTGACGCGGACGAAAGCCTGCATGGCGTCGATCGGGTTCATGGCGGGCCATTGTTGTTGGAAAATGAACACTCAAATCATATTCCCCTGATTTATGTGTGCCTAGCCAATCAATACATTGTCGTTTGTCCAGGGCCATTCCGACCCGAGGGAGCTTTCCATGAACACAGCAAATGCCCGTATTGCCTTGATCACCGGCGGCAACCGCGGCCTGGGCAAGAACGCCGCCCTGGCTTTGGCTGCCGAGGGCGTGGATGTCGTGATCACCTACCGTGGCAACCGTGCCGAGGCCGAGGCGGTCGTTGCCGATATCACCAAGCTGGGGCGTCGTGCGCACGCCTTGCAGCTGGATGTCGGTGTCGTCGGCAGCTTCGAGGCCTTCGCGCAGCAGTTGCGTGATGTGTTGCGCCAGCAGTGGCAGCGCGAACAGTTCGATTACCTGGTCAACAACGCTGGCGTGGGTATTCACGCGAGCTTTGCCGAGACTACCGAAGCGCAGTTCGACGAACTGGTGAATGTGCATTTCAAGGGCGTGTTTTTCCTGACCCAGACCTTGCTGCCGCTGATCGCCGATGGCGGTCGCATTCTCAACGTGTCCTCCGGCCTGGCGCGTTTCAGCTTCCCGGGATATTCCGCTTATGGTGCGATGAAGGGCGCGATCGAGGTATTGACGCGTTATCTCGCCAAGGAACTGGGTGCGCGTGGCATTGCGGTCAATGTTCTCGCCCCAGGCGCGATCGAAACGGACTTCGGCGGTGCGGCCGTGCGCAACAGCGCGGAGCTCAAGCAGCAGATCGGTGCGCTGACGGCACTGGGTCGCGTGGGACAGGCGGACGATATCGGTGGTGTGGTGGCGGCGCTGCTGTCGCCGGCAATGGGGTGGGTGAATGGGCAGCGGGTTGAGGCGTCGGGCGGGATGTTGCTCTGATTGACGTATTGCGCGAGCACCCGGCCCCCTCACCCCAACCCTCTCCCCCGGCAAGCCAGGGGAGAGGGGGCTGATGAGGTAAGCCTTCAACGTTTCGCGCTTTTGCTCCCTCTCCCCTGGCTTTGCCGGGGGAGAGGGCTGGGGTGAGGGGGGCTCTAGTACAAATCCACCGGATCCACATCCAACGACCACCGCACCCGCCTTCCGGATGCCATCCCGGCAAGCAACCGTTGCCAGGGCCGCAATGCCGCATGCAACACCGCACGACTGTCGGCTTCGATCAACAACTGCCCGCGATGCCTGCCCGCTCGCAACGGCATCGGCGCCGGCATCGGGCCGGCGATCTGCAGACCTTCACTCGGCAGCGCATCGCGTGCCTCGGCAAGAAACGTATCGACATGCATGCGCTGATGCGCTTCGGCGCGCAGCAGCACCTGATGGCTGTACGGCGGCAACATCGAAAGCTTGCGTTCGGTAAGTAATTCCCTGGCCGCTGCGCCATAGCCCTGCGCGAGCAGGCCGCGCAGCAGCGGATGATCCGGATGATGCGTCTGCAACAACACGCGTCCCGGCTTGCGTGCACGGCCGGCACGGCCGGCAACTTGCACCACCAGCTGCGCAAGACGCTCGTTCGCGCGAAAGTCGACGCTGTGCAAACCCTCATCGACGCCAACGATCGCCACCAGCGTGAGGTTCGGCAGATCGTGGCCCTTGGCAAGCATCTGCGTGCCGACCAGGATCGCCGGTGCGTCCTCGCGCAGGCCGTCGAGAATCTGCTCGAACGCATCGCGACGGCGTGTGGTTTCCCGATCGATACGCAGCACAGGAACGTTCGGAAACTGTGCGGCCAGCGCCTCTTCGAGGCGCTCGGTGCCCTGGCCTTGCGGCTTCAGGTCCTGCACGCCGCACGCCGGGCATTCGCCGGGAACGCGCGCCTGATAGTCGCAGTGATGGCAGATCAACTGCTGTCGTGCGAAGTGCAGCGTGAGTGGATGCTCGCAGCGCGGGCACTGTGCGTACCAGCCGCAATGATGGCAGAGCAGCACCGGGGCATAACCGCGGCGGTTGCGAAACACCAGCGCCTGCTCGCCGCGCGCCACGGTCTCGCTGACCGCGGCAAGCAGGGTCGGCGACAGGCCATGCTCCAGTCGCTGCGTGCGCATGTCGACGATCTGTACCTGCGGCGGCCGGGATGCACCGGGACGGGCGCGCAGATGCAGCGCGCGATAGCGGCCAGCTTGCACATTGGCCAGCGATTCCAGTGACGGCGTGGCCGAGCCGAGCACGATCGGTACCTTCAGTTCGCGTGCGCGCAGCAGCGCCAGATCGCGCGCGTGATAGCGAAAGCCGTCCTGCTGCTTATAGGCCCCATCGTGTTCTTCGTCGACGATGATCAGGCCCACGTTCGGCAACGGAGTGAATACCGCCGAGCGCGTGCCGAGCATCAACTTGGCGTCGCCCGAGCGCATACGTAGCCAGGCGCGCGCGCGCTCGCCCTCAGCGAGGTTGGAGTGCATGACTTCGGCGGTTACGCCCAGTCGGTCGCGCAATCGGCGCACGGTTTGCGGAGCCAGGCCGATTTCGGGAATCAACAACAAGGTCTGCTGGCCGCGCGCGAGAACCTGTTCGATCAGCGCGAGATACACCTCCGTCTTGCCGCTGCCGGTCACGCCGTCGAGCAGATAGGGCTGGAAGCTGCCGAAACTGGTGCCGATGGCGGCGATGGCTTGCTGCTGTTCGTCGGTCAGGGGCAACGCCGGTGCCGTCACGGCGATGGCGTGGGAGAAGGCGCGTTCGTTGCGCGTGATCAGGCCTGCGCTATCGAGGCGTCGCGCGGCATCGCGCCAGCCAGGCAGTGCCAGCTCCAGTTCGGTGGTAGTGAGCGGCCCCTCGGCCAGCGCATCGAGCAGGCGGCGACTGCCGCCGCGCCGGCTGCCGGCATCGCGCGCGCTCTGCCCGGCGGCATTGAGGCTCCAGACTTCCTCGCCGGTCGCCGGTAGGGGTTTGTCTTCGCGTAGGGCCAGCGGCAAGGCGTTGGCATAGGCCTCGCCGGGCGCACCCAGCCAGTAGTCGGCCGACCACGCCAGAGTTTTCATCAGCTCGGCATCGAGCAGCGGAGCGTCGTCCAATACGCGCAGGACGCGCTTGAGGCGGTTGCCACTGAGGCTGGACTCCACATCCGTGGCAGTGACCACACCGACTGCCTTGCCCCGACCGAACGGCACCAGCACCCGGCTGCCGGCTTCCGCCCGGCCATGCTCGGCGGGCAGGTAGTCGAACAGGGTCGGTAGCGGAACGGGTAGGGCGACGCGAAGTACGGCGGGCATGGAGACCTCGTGGCGGGCTAGTGTAACCGGAGCCTCTACCAGCCCTCGACGCCGTTGACCGAGAAACGGCTTGATCGGGAGTTAGGTCGACCGTGGCGGTTGTTGCGCACGCTTGCTGTTCCGTCATCTAGGAATGGAGGGTAAGTGGCTAACCCGTCGTATGTTTTTCCTTTATCCACAAGACCTGTGGATAAGTCTGTGGATGGACCGGGGAAGGAGCCCCGAAAAACGCGCAGTGACGGTGTTCATGACGCGCTGTTCAAGTTTTGACCACGTCAAAAAATCTTTATAAATCAATGCAATGAATAAGTCGCTTGGCCAGCGTTCATGCAGTTGCCACACCTGAAGTCAATAGCTTGACAGAGCTGTGACGCTGTGCAAAACCCGGCCGCGACAGGTGCTTTTCGGGACCGGGCATCCTTCTGGATGAGGCTGCTATGTGAACTGGGTCTCAATGCGCCATGCCCAGAATCACGGCGAAAAGCAGCGCAAAAAAGAGCATCCACAGGTAGCACCAGCCGACCACGAAGTACTTCACGCTGGTCAGGAACCAGCCCTGCCGGTAAACCCGTTTCTGCATCAGCAACAGGTAGACCAGTGCCCAGATCGCCAGTGCCCATTCGAGCAGGCGAAAGACGGAACCCAGCCAATTGCCGGCATGGGGGACCAGCCAGGCCGCCAGCATGCTCAGCACGATGCCGACGATCAGGTTCAGAAACAGGAAGGCGTGGCTGTGCAGGGCCACGATCAGGTGTTCCATGTAGAGCCGGCGGCGGAAGATGTACATGATCTTCAGCAGCAGGGCGAAGATCGGCATCAGCACGAACATGGTCTGGGGCAACACGGCGAACGTGCCCGCCTTGAGCCGCTCCATGGCGTCGTCGCGGGCCTCCCCCTTGGCTTTCATGGCCAGCAGATTGAGCTTCATGTGCTGCAGGCCCTTTTCCAGCCGTGCGTTCATGAAGCCCGGCAGCCAGGCGATGTCGACATGCGTCGGCTTGAAAAGCCAGCCTTTTTTGTCGCCTTCGTCCAGTTGTACGAGACCGTCGTCGCTCTCGCTGGAACTGGCCTTGGCCGGCGCGCTCCCATCGAGTTCGGCGGTGCGTTGCGCCGCTTGCTTGCGCAGTGCCGCTTCGGCCAGATCCAGGCCCGTCGATGAGCCGACCGCCTCGCGTGTCAGGCGCAGCTGGGCGACCTGCTGATCGAGCTTTTTCTTCACTTCCAGTGTGGTGCCGGCGTCGGCGAACGCATTGATCGGCGCCGACGGTCCATGCGTCGCCTCGGCGTGACTGATTTTGTTGGTGGCCTGATCGAGCGCGATATGCCCCAGGAAGAACGCCAGCAGGCACAGCACGAACATAAGGCGAAAGGGCGCCACATAGCGCACTCGGCGGCCGGAGAAATACTCCAGCGTCAAGAACCCAGGCTTGGTCAGCAACGGCGGTATCGTGTGCATCGCACGGCCGTCGACGTGTAGCACGATGTCGAGCGTGTCCTCGAGCATGCCGTGGACCGGCTTGAGCACGCTGTGGATCGATTGTCCGCATTCGTGGCAAAACTCGCCGTGCATCGGCGTGGCGCAATTGGCGCACAGAAGCCCGCCGGACTCGGTGATTTCTTTCATGCTTGGCCCCAACCCCTCAGGAGCACGCGATGTTCGCATAGGCAGCGCCAATGCACACGTGCGCATCGCGGCCTTTTGTCGCCAAAGGGCCTATAGGGCGCGTGGCGGGGCATTGTTAGAATGCAGTGCCAAGGAGCCCACTATGACTTCCCCTCGCCTCGATCGCGCCAGGGCGGCGCACGAGATCGGCGCCACGATTCGTCTGGCGCTACCTCTGATCACTGCGCAATTGGCCGCCGTCGGAACCAACGCGGTCGATGCGGTGCTGGCCGGTCATGTCAGCGCGCATGTGCTTGGCGCCGTAGCCGTAGGCACCAGTATCTGGGCGCTGGCGATCGTCAGCGGCATTGGCATGATGATGGCCGTGCCGCCTTCGGTATCGCAGCTCGATGGCGCCGGTCGCCGCGCGGAGATCGGCGCGGTATTCCGTCAGGCGTTATGGCTGGCCATAGGCATGGGCGTGTTGCTGTGGTTTGCGGTACGGCACGCAGGGCCGCTGATCGGCATGATCGGCGTTGCGCCGGGCCTGCGTCACGACGTGAGCGAGTTCCTGTATGCCATCAGCTGGGGCGCGCCTGCGTTGACCTGCTATTTCGCGCTACGCGGTTTGTCCGAAGGCCTGTCGCTTACGCGCCCTTCGATGTACTTCAGCCTGGGCGGGCTGATGATTCTCGCGCCGCTTGGCTACGTGTTGATGTTCGGCAAGTTCGGCATACCGCCACAGGGTGCGCGCGGTTGCGGTATCGCGACCGCCCTGGTGCTGTGGCTGGAAATGCTGGGTTTTGCTTTCTATATCTCACGTCATCGCAACTATCGCGGCTTGAATCTGGGCGAGCATTTTGATCCACCGCGCCTGCACAAGCTTGGCGAGCTGATCAAGATCGGCTTGCCTATGGCGATCACGCTGCTGGCCGAAGGCGGCTTGTTCGTCGGGGTGGCGCTGCTGATCGGTTCATTGGGCGAGGACATTGTCGCCGGCCATCAGGTGGCGCTGAATATCGCCTCGTTGTTCTTCATGATTCCGCTCGGCCTGGCTATGGCCATCACCGTGCGCGTCGGCAATGCGGTCGGGCGCGGCGATGCGATCGGCGTGCGCTATGCCGGCTTCTGCGGCATCGGCCTTACCTTGGTCACCCAGTTGTTTTCAGCGGGGGTGATGCTGAGCCTGCCGCATTTCATTGCGTCGCTATATACGCATGACACTACGGTGATTGCGTTGGCGTCGCGGCTGATCGTACTGGCGGGATTTTTCCAGTTCTCCGATGGCATCCAGGTTGCCTCCAATGGAGCCTTGAGGGGCCTGAAGGACACACGCGTACCCATGGCGATCACCCTGTTCGCCTATTGGGTCATCGGCATGCCAGTCGGCTGGTGGTTGGGTTTTCACCAGCAGATGGGCGCACGAGGCATGTGGATGGGCTTGATCGCGGGCCTGAGCGTTGCGGCCTTGCTGCTGTTTGCCCGTTTCTGGCGCGGCGCCGCGCGCGAGGCATGGCGGAGCCGGCCTGATCGCGAGATGGCTTCAACCATTCACTGAAGCGGCGCCCACATCTCGCTATCGCTTCCCGAGTTTTCGTCGGAGCGACTTCAGTCGCGCCCGCATTAAAGAGCGGGCGCTGTCTCAAATGTCCTTGATATTGATTTAAAACTATTCCGAATTATTCGTTCCTGGCTCGGAAAGCTCCACTTTTAGGGCAAGTTTTATATATCGATCTTCCGGGGATGCCTACGATGGGCTCACGCCTCGGAGCGAATCGGGGCGCACGCGATAAGGCACGCCAGGTGGCGGCCACAGCAAAGCCCAGGGGGTCATGACGCAAGGCGTCAACGACTGGGGCAACCGGACACGGAGAACAACTTCAAACGCGCGATCTGCTGCGCGGCGGAGAAGTGCGGTCCGGAGAAACGCATCGCGTAACCACCCATTCAAACCTGCGCACTGGAGTCCTCGTATGAACACCATCTATCGCATCGTGTGGAACGCGGCTACCGGCAAATGGATCGTCGCTTCGGAACTGGCCAAGGGCCGCAAGAAGAAGTCCGCTGCGAAGGTCGCCGTGCTGGCGCTGGCCCTGGCGGGCCTGAGCGCGCCCGTCGCGTTTGCGGCCGACACCGATTCACAGGACCAGACTGAAAAAGTAGACGAAGGCAAGAGCGACACAATCACCCCGTTCTATGCGATTGGCGGCGGCGACGACGGCGGCCGCGCCGACAACGTTGCCATCGGTAGCAGTGCAGCCACGCTCAGCCAGAATTCGGTAGCCATCGGCAGCAATGCCATTGCCAATAACGTCGCCAACGTGGCGATCGGCTGGGGCGCCAACACGACCGGCTCCAACGCGGTCTCCCTGGGCTACAACGCGACCGCCAATGGCAATTATGCGATATCGCTGGGCGGTGGCTCGACGGCGTCGGCCGGGCGTGCGACCGCGTTGGGCACAGATACCGTTGCGAGCGGCGCGAACAGCACCGCCCTGGGCAATGCTGCAAAGTCGCAGGGTAGCCTCTCGGTTGCCGTCGGCAACAGCACCGCTACGTCGACCGCGGCGAATTCTGCCGTGGCCATCGGCAGCAATGCCTCGGTGACCGACACGGGAACCAACAGCGTCGCGCTTGGCCACGCCAGCGTAGCCGACCGCGCGAACACTATCTCCGTCGGCGCCTTCGGTAGCGAGCGCCAGATCGTCAACGTGGCGGCCGGCACGGCCGATACGGATGCGGCGAACGTCGCCCAGCTCAAGGGCACGGCCGAAAGCGTCGCCGATATTATCGGTGGCGGCGCGACTGTCGGCGCGGATGGAACGATTACCGCGCCCAGTTACAGCGTGGGCGGCACGACCGTCAACAATGTCGGTGACGCGATCAGCAATATCGATGGGCGCGTAACCAAGAACACGGGTGATATCGTCACCGTTCAGAACAACCTGACGGCTGCTACGCGTTACTTCAAAGCCAGCGGCAAGAACGACGGTACCGACGATGCTGTAGCCGGTACCAATTCCGTGGCCGCGGGTCCGAGCGCCTCGGCCAGAGGTAATGGTGCGGTTGCCGTGGGTTCGGGTGCTGCGGCGAACTACAACAATGCCATCGCGATCGGCGCCGGCGCATCCATCACAGGGTCCACCGGCGGTTACGACGGCAGGACCAGTCTGGCGATCGGCGGAAATGCCACTGCGGCTGGGCAAAACACGGTCGTGCTCGGCTATGGCGCGAGCGCTAATAGCCTCAATGCCAGTGGCACGGCGGGGTCGACTGCCATCGGCGCGAATGCCACCGCCAACGCCTGGAATGCGACGGCATTGGGTTACGGCGCAGCTGCAAGCAATGACGTTACTACGGCGATCGGTCGCTCCTCGGCGGCATCGGGCGCTCGTTCAACCGCCATTGGCGGCAACTCGTCGGCAACGGCAAGCTACGGCGTGGCCTTGGGCTATGGCTCCACCGCCACTCGCGCTAATAGCGTGGCGGTGGGCAACGCCACCTTGCAGCGTCAGATCACGTTCGTGGCTGCAGGTACGCAGAACACGGATGCGGTGAACGTATCGCAGCTTCAGTCGGTGGTGGCCGGTTTGGGGGGCGGTGCGTCCATCAACCCGACCACCGGCGCCGTAACCGGCCCGACGTACAGCGTTGGCGGCACCGATGTGTACAACGCTGGCGACGCGATCAGCAATATTGATAGCCGTGTGATTCAAAATGCGGGCGACATCGTTAATGTTCAGAACGATCTGACCGCGGCGACGCGTTACTTCAAGGCCGATGGTCTGAACGACGGCTCCGACGACGCGTTGGCATCCGGTTGGCTGTCCGTGGGCATGGGCCCGGGATCGGCTGCGACCAGCGCGCGCAGCATCGCCATCGGCTCGGGTGCGCAAGCAACGACCAACGAGGGCACGATCGCCATCGGCGCCAATAGCCGGGCGACCGGCGAGAACTCGGTTGCCTTGGGCTACGGCTCCGAGGCCGATCGTGACAACGTGGTGTCGATCGGCTGGGGCATGGGCGGTAACGGTACGCGTCAGCTCATCAATGTCGCCAACGGTACGGAAAATGCCGATGCGGTGAACGTGCAGCAGCTCAAGCCGTTGATTTCGGCGCTGGGCGGCGGTGCCGCGATGAATGGCAGCGGTGTCGTGACCGGCCCGCAGTACACCGTGGCCGATCTGGACAACGGTGGTGACAAGACCGTCGATAACGTGGGCGATGCGCTGGGTCAACTCAATGCCAATACGGTCCAGCTCGATGGCCGCGTGACCAAGAACGAAGGCGATATCGTCACCATCGGCGACCGCGTCAGCAGCGCCGAGACCAACATCACCAACCTCGACGGCCGCGTGACCAAGAACGAAAGCAGTATCGTCGACATCCGTAACGAGCTGGGCAGCGGCTCGCTTGGCCTGGTGCAGCAGGATGCGACGTCGCGCGACATCACGGTGGCCGCGGGCACAGACGGTGGCCGGGTGAACTTCGCCGGCACGGACGGCGCGCGCAAACTGGCGGGCGTGGCCGATGGCGAACTGTCATCGACGAGCGACGAGGCGGTGAACGGCTCGCAGCTGTTCGCGACGAATGAGCGCGTGACCAAGAACGAAGGCGATATCGTCACCATCGGCGACCGTGTGAGCAGCGCCGAGACCAACATCACCAATCTCGACGGCCGCGTCACCAAGAACGAAAGCAGCATCGTCGATATTCGCAACGAGCTGGGTAGCGGCTCGCTTGGCCTGGTCCAGCAGGATGCGACGTCGCGCGACATCGCGGTGGCCGCCGGTACGGACGGTGGCCGGGTGAACTTCACCGGCACGGACGGCGCGCGCAAGCTGGCGGGCGTGGCCGATGGCGAACTGTCGGCGACGAGCGACGAGGCAGTGAACGGCTCACAGCTGTTCGCGACGAATGAGCGCGTGACCAAGAACGAGGGCGATATCGTCACCATCGGCGACCGTGTGAGCAGCGCCGAGACCAACATCACCAACCTCGATGGCCGCGTGACCCAGAACGAGGGCGACATCGTCACCATCGGCAACCGCGTGACCAGCAACGAGACCAACATCACCAACCTCGATGGTCGCGTGACCAAGAACGAAGGCGACATCGTCAATCTGGGCGATCGCATCAGCAACGGCTCGGTGGGTCTGGTCCAGCAGGCCGGCGCGAGTGCGGCCATCACCGTGGCGGCCGCAACCGGCGGCGGCATCGTCGACTTCACCGGTACCGACGGCACGCGTCAGCTCAAGGGCGTATCCGAGGGTAGCGATGGAACCGATGCGGTCAACGTTTCGCAGTTGCGTAACGAGCTCGCCAAGGCGAGTGCAGGCGATACGCGTTACTTCAAGGCCGACGGCGTCAATGACGGCAGCGATGACGCTGTCAACACCGGCAGCCGTTCGGTAGCAATTGGCGCAGGTAGCCAGGCAACGGCCGACAATGCAGTGGCCCTGGGCGCCGGTTCGGTGGCTGATCGTGCCAACGCGGTTTCGGTCGGCTCGGCCGGCAATGAACGTCAGATCGTCAACGTGGCCGACGGTACGGAAGACACCGATGCGGTGAACGTGCGTCAGCTGAAGTCGTCCGGCCTGATCGGCGACGACGGCAGTCTGATGGATGCGGTGGTGTATGACGCCGGTTCCAGCCGCGGCTCGATCACGCTCGGCGGCGTCGCCGGTACGACCATCACCAACGTGATGGCCGGTCTGGTCGCGCCGGGCAGCATGGATGCGATCAATGGCGGTCAGTTGTGGGGTGTGCAGGATCAGATCAACAAGCTGGGCGACCGTGTCACGACGATCGAGAACGGCAGCGGCGGTGGTACGTCCCCGGCCGATCCGCTCCAGCCGAGTGACGGTAACCCGCACTTCGCTTCGAGCGGCGACGCCGGCAAGCCGGCCACGGCGACGGGTGGTTCCAGCGTGGCGGCCGGCGAAGGCGCGGCAGCGGTGGGCAACAACAGCACGGCGATCGGTGCTGGCGCGAGCGTGACAGGCAACAACTCGGTGGCGATTGGCGCCGGCTCGGTAGCCGATGCCGACAACACGGTATCGGTCGGTTCGGCAGGCAACGAGCGCAGGATCACCAACGTGGCCGCCGGTACACAGCGTACGGACGCCGCCAATGTCGGCCAGCTGCAGGACGCGATGAGCAACCTGCAGGACTGGACGCAAGGCCAGGTCAACGGCTTGTCCAAGAAGGTCGACAACGTGCAGCGTCAGGCCAACCGTGGCATCGCGGCCTCGGCTGCCCTGGTCAACAACATGCCGTATCTGCCGGGCAAGGTCACATTGAACGCAGGCGTGGCGGCTTACCGCGGCCAGAGCGCGCTGGGTGTGGGTGTCTCGCGCTGGAACGACAGCGGTCGTTTCAACGTGAATGCAGGTATCTCCGCTGCACAGGGCGATGCTCCTATCTTCCGCGTCGGCGTGGGCGTAGTGCTGGGCGACTGAAACAGATAGCCCACATCTGGATTCGGCTTTTTCGGAATCCAGGTTTTCATTGGCCCGGGAGTCATGACTCCCGGGTCTTTTTTTGCGTGACGTTGCTTACCAGGCGACCTTGCGTTCAAGAAAATCACGCATCAGCCTGGCGATCTCATCGTTGGCTTCGTCCAGCGCGAAGTGGCCGCCTTCCAGTAGATGTATTTCGGCGTTTGGCACATCCCGTTTATAGGCGAGGGCACCGGCGACCGTGAAGTTGGGATCGTATTTGCCCCAGGTCACCAGCACGGGTGGTTGATGCTTGCGCAGGTAAGCCTGCCAGGAAGGATAAGCCGCAACGTTGGTGCGGTAGTCATAGAAAAGATCGGATTGAATGTCGTGCTGCCCGGGTTGGTTGAGGAACGCATATTCATCCGTCCACAGATCGGGATCGTAGCGTTCCGGATGCGGCGATGAACCAACATGGCGCCTGCGCGTCAATTCAAGTGAAAAGCCGGTGCGGATGCGGCTTTCGTGGCTTGCCCGGTCTTTCCAGAATGCACGGATCTTGTCCCACGATGGGGGCGCGAGCCCCTCTTCGTGCGCGACCGCATTCTGCACGATCAGCGCTTTGACACGTTCGGGGTGTGCCAGCGCCAGCCGATAACCGACCGGGGCGCCGAAATCATTCATGTAGATGGCGTAGTTGTTCAAGCCAAGCGTGCTTGTCAACGCGTCTATCTGTGCGGCGAGGTTGTCGAACGTGTAGTTGTATGCAGATGCGCTTGGCATGTCGCTATGGCCAAAACCCATATAGTCCGGCGCGACCAGGTGGTATCGATCGGCAAGCAACGGCATCAGGCGTTCGAACATCCGCGACGATGATGGAAAGCCGTGCAGCAGCAGGATGGTCGGCGCATCGCGCGAGCCCGCCTCACGATAGAAAACCCGATGACCGTCGACATTCACCTGGTGGTAGCTGATCCCGGTGGGGGCCGCGGACGATGCCGATAGTGGCACTGCCATCAACAAGGCAACGGGAAAAATCAGCGAGCGTAGGAAAGTCATGCATATCTCCTTATGGAATGGTGCCGTTCGTGGCATGGGCATGGGCTCGGCCGTGCGCAGATGATGCTCGATCGATCGAGGACGCAAATAGTGCGATACGTCCGGAATGAATGCCCGATCGACTGTGATCATTCGTTCTTTCAGGCTCGCTCTGCCTGGGAAAAGCTCAGGTGGCGGGGATTGGATTTCCCGCTGGTGGCAAAGTCCGATGTCGGGCGCCGCGGAGCCCTCCTGGGTTGCGGTCTACAAGGCATGGCGTCCTACCCGTCGGCCGAGTAATCGTGCACGGGTCGAATGAGCGGCCGGCCCTGATCGAGCCGCCCGGGCCGTCGAACGCCAGCCCCCGGGGCGGCGTGCTGAATGGACATGACCCGTAGGGGGTAAACCGTTACGCTAGCGCTGTACTTTCGAGGATTTCCCCAGCATGGCTTCGCAGCGTCAACCCGGTTTCTGGAACTTCCTGTGCTCGTTTGGGCGCGGGGTCAATATTGTCCGCCTGGTCATCGTGAACTTGGTGTTCTTTCCGCTGCTGTTTATCGTGCTGCTGATTATCGCCAGCATGATTATCGGTGGGCGCGCCGAGCGCGTCGCCGACAACTCGGTCCTGGTCATCAAACCGGAAGGGCAGATCGTCGAACAGTCCAGCCTGAGCCCGGTGCAGCGCGCGCTGGCGAGCATGTCGGGGGATGCGCCCAAGCAGATCCAGCTGCGCGATATCGTCGGCTCGATCGATGCCGCGGCCAAAGACAGCCGCATCACCCGGATTCTGCTGCTGCCCGATCACCTGCAGGCTGGCGGCTTTGCCGCCTTGCATGAAGTGGGGGCCGCGCTCGATCGCTTTCGCGCTGCCGGCAAGCCGGTCGTCGTCTGGGGCGCGAACCTGGACCAGGGGCAGTATTACCTAGCCGCGCATGCCGACCGGGTGCTGATCGATCCGCAGGGTGGCGTGATGCTGATGGGCCTGGCCAACTACCGGCTGTTCTACAAGGACCTGCTCGACAAGCTCGGCGTGGACGTGCACCTGTTCCGTGTCGGTCAGTTCAAGAGCGCGGCCGAGCCGTACATCCTCGATCACGCATCGCCCGAATCGAAAGAAGCCGACGGTTTCTGGATGGGCGGCCTGTGGGATGAGTATCTCGCCGAGGTAGCCAAGCTGCGCAAGATCGACGTCGCGCAATTGCGCAGCGACATCAATGGGCTGCCGGACGCGATCGCAAAGGCCCACGGTGATTTGGGCCAGCTGTCGCTGGATCAGCACCTGGTCGATGGCCTTGCCACCCAGGATGAACTTGAAGACATGATGCGCAAGGAGGGCGTGCCGGCCGGGAAGAGCGGCCATGGCTTCCGCCAGGTGAGCCTGACGAGCTATGTCACGACCTTGCCCGATCCGAGTCTGCAGACCGGTGGTGGTGTTTCCGTGGTGGTAGCCGAAGGCGAGATCACCGCGGGCAAGCAGCCGCCGGGCCAGATCGGCGGCGAATCCACCGCGGCATTGATTCGCGCCGCGCGCGAAAGCCGCAAGACCAAGGCGCTGGTGTTGCGCGTCAATTCCCCGGGCGGTGAAGTCTATGCCGCCGAGCAGATTCGCCGTGAAGTCGAGTTGACCAAGCAGGCCGGCATTCCGGTGGTGGTGTCGATGGGTGACGTGGCGGCCAGCGGCGGGTACTGGATCTCGATGAATGCCGATCGCATCTACGCCGAGCCGAACACGATCACCGGTTCGATCGGTATTTTCGGCATGTACTTCAGCGTGCCGGGCACACTCGACAAGATCGGCGTGAAGAGCGATGGCGTGGCGACCGGTCCCTTGGCGGGCGCTTTCGATATCAGCCGGCCGCTCGATCCGAAGGTGGGTGCGGTCATTCAGTCGATCATCGATAAGGGCTATCACGACTTCGTCGGTAACGTGGCCAAGGCACGCGGCAAGGATTACGAGGCGATCAATGCAATCGCCCAGGGTCGTGTATGGACCGGCCAGCAGGCGCTGGAGCGTGGATTGGTCGATCAGATGGGCGGCTTGGGCGATGCGATCGCCGATGCCGCAAATCGCGCCAAGCTCGGCAAGGACTACCCGGTGCGTTACATCGAGACCGCTACCGGCGCGTTCGAGCAATTCCTTGCCGGCCTCAACGACAACGCGATGATCCAGGTGGCACAGAATGTTGGCGTACGCCTGCCGCCGTGGCTGGCGCAACTACCGAAGATGGCGCCGGAGTTGAGCCTCTTGCGCAACGCGCAGTCCGGGCGCCCGAATGTTTATGCGTATTGTTTCTGCGTACCGCACTGAATAAGGTTGTGGTGGGGCGGTCGCGACTGAAGTCGCTCCTACAAACTAGCCGGGCATCGCTATCTTGTAGGAGCGACTTCAGTCGCGACCCACCGTGACGTAACCGCAGAAGCCATTCCCGCCAACGCCGCTCGCTTTTAAAGCTGCGCGGCGTAATAGCCGTCACGCTTGTCCACCGAAACATCCATGCCGAACAACTGGCTGAGGGCATGGCCGCTCAGTAGTTGCTGCTTGTTGCCATCGGCGAACAGCCGTCCCTGTTGCAGCATGACGACACGGTCGATTTCCGGCAGGATTTCCTCGATGTGATGCGTTACCAGCAACAAGGTGGTGCCCTGTCGCGCGAGGCCGCGCAGGGTTTCCAGGAAATGCCTGCGCGCTGCCGGGTCCAGGCCAGCGCACGGTTCGTCCAGCAACAGCGCGCGTGGCTGATGGGTCAACACCCGCGCAATCAGCACGCGCCTTGCTTCGCCGGTCGAAAGACTGGCCATCTGGCGACCCGCCAGATGATCGGCGCCGATCAGTTGCAAGGCCTCCATGGCACGCTCGCGCATCGCTGGCGTCACCTGGTGGTCCAGACCCAGTCCGCGTGCGGCGAAGAAGCTCGATACCACGGCATCGAATACTTCCAGCGGCGTGTCGCTGGTGTAGTCCAGCTGCAGCGCGGGAGACACAATGCCAAGCAGCTTGCGTAGCTCACTGACATGCCAGCGTTCGCGGCCATAGATATGCACATGCGACGAGCCATCTTCGCGCGCCAGCGGGTATAGCTGGCGCGTGATGAGCTTGACCAGGGTGGACTTGCCCGATCCGTTCGGACCCAGGATGGCCGTGTGCTGGCCCTGTGCAATGGCCAGGGCGGGCAGGTCGATCAGGACGCGATCGCCGCGGATCACCGTCGCGTTATGAATATCCAGCAGCGGTGTCGCCGAATGAATCGCGGGCGCGGGAGACAGGTTCACTGGTCGGCTGCGTCCAGGGCTTTGCGCTCGCGCTCGGCCTGCGCGTCGCTGGCTTTCTGCACGTCCTTGGCTTTTTGTTCGGCTTTTTTCATGTCGTCCCAGGGTGTGGCTACACGCTGTTGCGGCGCCTGGGGCTGGGGCGGTTTGCCCGAGCAGGCGGTGAGGACGAGCATGCACAGCACTATGGCCGTCCGTTTCATCGGTGTGGCATCCGTAGCGGAAAGACAGGCTTGGCAGTGTCACGCCGCGGGCCGGCACGCGCAAGCGCTGCGGAGGCGTTAAACTGCGACGCCATGAACAATCGTATCGATGCCTGGCAACTGCAAGGCCATACCGCGCTGATCACCGGTGCCAGCAAGGGCATCGGCTATGCCGCCGCCCGTGAACTGGCAGCCCTTGGCGCCAACCTGTTATTGGTCGCGCGCGACGAGGATCACCTCGAACAGGTGCGGGTCGAGTTGGCCGATGACTTCGACACGATCGACGTGCTCGCCTTCGGCGCGGATGTGAGCGACCACGAAGATCGCCTTGCGGTGTTCGACTGGATCGCCGACCTGGGCGCGCCATTGTCGTTGCTGATCAATAACGCGGGCGGCAACAAACCCGATGCGACGCTCGGTTACGACGAGGGCGAGTACCGCGCGATCTTCGAGCAGAACCTGTTTTCGGCGTTCGAGATGTGCCGCCTCGCGCATCCGCAATTGGTGCAGCATGCAAACGCCGCGATCGTGAATGTCGGTTCGGTGTCTGGCGTGACGCATGTGCGCACGGGCTCGCCTTACGGCATGAGCAAGGCTGCATTGCATCAGCTCACGCGCAATCTTGCCGCGGAATGGGCGGTCGATGGTATCCGGGTCAATGCGGTAGCGCCGTGGTACATCCGCACGCAGCGGTCGGAGCCGGCGTTGGCGAACGAGGATTACCTGGACGAAGTGCTCGACCGCACGCCGCTGCGCCGTATCGGCGAGCCGGAAGAAGTCGCCGCTGCCATTGCGTTCCTGTGTCTGCCTGCTGCCAGTTACATCACCGGCCAGGTGTTGGCGGTCGATGGTGGGTTTCTGAACTACGGCTTTTAAGTGGACTTCGCGGGTTTGTAGGAGCGACTTCAGGGAGCCTCGAAAAGCTCATCCTACTCGTCATCCCGGCCTGCGCCGGGATGACGAGTAGGAAAAATTTGAGAGTATCCGAGGCCCTGCTCAAGTCGGTATCTACAAACTCGGGGACGTTTCGATTCCTTGAATCTCACCCATTGCATTGGGCTAGCTGCGACAGCAACTGAGCCTCGCGTTTTTCCAGCGGTGGCTGGTCGCTCTTGAATGCTCGTTGCAGCTTGTGTTCGACATCGTCGTAGGCATCGCGCAGCGCGTTGCAGGTTTCGCTGAAACTCAGTGGCCGGCATTGATCCTGGACCCAGACGAAGTTATTGCCGACCAGGTTCGGGTTGGTCTTGCCGCGATTGAGTTCAGGCGCGGATGCGCCGCCGCCACCGCCTGGGCCATAGACCTGCGACAAGGATCGAGGTGCCGCGCCGAGGATACCGAAGGGCACCAGATAAGGCTGCGGATCGCCATTCTCGCTGATATAGCTCTTTCCGTCGGTCGCCTTGAGGCAGACGAACATCGCTGGCAGTGGCGTTGCAGGTGGGGATGGCCTGGGGGCTGGTGGCGTTGCCGGCGCCTGTGTGCTCGCGTCGGATGTGCTCGCCGGTGCCGGAGCGGGCCCGAGATCCTGCGGGAGGTCGAGCATTTCCTGCCGCTGGCCTTTGGCGCACGGTGCATCCTGATAGATCACGGCACCGTTGGCGGCGGTGCATTTATAAGCAGCGCCCGCCATGGCGGGCGCCGGTATCAGCAGTATCAGGAAAAAAAGCCGCCGCATCAAAAATCCGCGACATGTTCCTCGGCGGCGAATCCCAGCGCGACCGCGCCTTCGCCGACGTTGACCATGCCGGTGATGCTCATCGGCGACTCCATCAGGGCGACGCCGCATTCTTCACACGCCGCCTTGAGTCGGTCGTAACCCGGTAGCTTGGCCAGCTCCGCCGGGTCGCCGCCGAAACTCAGGCATACCGCCGGGACCAGCAGGCCGGCATGCACGCGTTGCGCGGCGTAATTGAACAGCGTCTCGGCGCCGTGCTCGAAGCCGCGTACCTTGCCCACTGGCGAAGTGTCGCCACGATAGGCACGGATCAGTGGCTTGATATCCAGCGCCGAACCGAGCATGGCGCTGAACAGCCCGACGCTGCGATCGCCTTTTTTCTTGGCACGCGCACGCAGGTAATAGAGATCGCGCGGCAGCATATAGCCATAGGAGTTGTTGGCGACATGGGTCAGGCGCTCGCGAATCGCGGCGGGCGCTTCGCCGGCGGCGATCAGCCGCGTGGCTTCGACGATGGTCGGTGCGGATCCGGCGAACAGGTTGCGCGTATCGATCACCCGCATCAGGAACGGGCCGGAAATACCGGCTTTCTCGCGTACCTCACGGTAATGCTTGAGCACCGCGAAGCTGGCCTTGATCACATGATCGTTGATCGGGCTGCGCGTGGCGGTGATGGTCAGGCAGAACACGCAGTCGTGTTCGAGCACCAGCTTTTCGAGGAACAACTGCTGCACTTCTTCGACCGAGCAGGGTTCGGTTTCGGCCGAGTGGCTGCGGCTGCCGAGTTTGTGCTCGATAAAGCGGGTGAGCTCGACCGGGTTGCGGTCGTCCATGAAGACTTCGCGGTCGACCCGCACCGTGATCGGCATGACGTGAATGCCATGCTCCTGCAAGAACGCCTGTGGCAGATCGCAGGCCGCGTCGATGGCCAGACCCATGCGCATCGGTGATCCCCTTTCTGTTGTGGGGCGGAACATAGCACGCTAGGGACGGCTTGCCGACACATCGCATGGCCTAGGAGCGATTCCAGGGTTTGGGGCGTTGGCCCCGCGCCGGTTATGATGCAGCCACTTTTGGCATTCTGCCGGCGTGGCGTCGCCGGTAACGCATGGTCTTTAGGGCGACCGTGCTTCGACCTTCAGGGGTCTTATGAAAAACAAGCAGGACATCGTCAGCAACTGGCTGCCGCGTTATACAGGTACCGCGCTGGAGGACTTCGGCCAGCACATTCTATTGACCAATTTTGGCCACTACGTCGATCTGTTCGCGCAGTGGCATGGCGTGGAAGTCAAAGGCCGCGACCGGCCCATGCCCAATGCAACGGCCGATGGCATCACCCTGATCAATTTCGGCATGGGCAGCCCCAATGCGGCGACCGTGATGGATCTGCTCAGTGCGGTCGGGCCGCAAGCTGCCCTGTTCCTGGGCAAATGCGGCGGTCTGAAGAAAAAGAACGCGATCGGCGACCTGGTGCTGCCGATCGCGGCGATTCGCGGCGAAGGCACCTCGAACGATTACCAGCTGCCGGAGGTGCCCGCCTTGCCAGCGTTCCAACTGCAGCGCGCGGTATCGACGATGATCCGCGATCTGGGCCACGACTACTGGACCGGCACCGTCTACACCACCAACCGCCGCGTGTGGGAACACGACGATGCCTTCAAGGCTTACTTGCGCCGCACGCGCGCGATGGCGATCGATATGGAGACGGCAACGATCTTTTCGGCCGGCTTCGCCAACAGCATTCCCTGTGGCGCGCTGTTGCTGGTGTCCGATCAACCGATGATCCCCGAAGGCATCAAGACCGAGCTCAGCGACCGCAGCGTTACCGCCAATTTCGTCGAGTCGCATATCAAGATCGGCATCGAGGCATTGAAGCTGGTGCGCCGCAACGGCCGCAGCGTGAAACATCTGCGCTTCGAAGACGACGCCGGCGAGATCTAGCCGGATATCGCGCAAAGAAAAAGCCGCCGGAGAACCGGCGGCCAAGGTTTTGGGGAGTACCCACTGCAGCCACTCTTCTCCGAGTGGCTGCAGTAAAGGAACGTCTTACAGGCTGAAGTCGTAACGAGCGCCGAGGCGGACGTAACGCGGATCCTGGTAGGAGCGTGCAACCTGGTAATCCGGGTTGACCACGCCCAGGGCGGTTTCGCCGTTCTCGTACACCTGCGTGACGCGCTGCTTGCCGAGCAGGTTGAACACATCGGCCGACAGCGTGAACTTGTGGTTCAGGAAGGCCGGCTTCCAGGCCACGCTCATGTCGATGTTATACGTCCACGGCGTGCGGCCCACCGAGCCGCGCGGCGACGGCTGGCCATTGCACCAGAAGTAGTTACCGCCGTAGCCATACGGATCTTCCGGACGGAAGCCCAGGCAGCTCTTGGGGTAGCCCGAAGCAAGACGGGTCACGGTCGAGACCGACCACTCGTCCGTGGGCTGGTAGGTACCCAGGATACGCAGCTGATGCGTCTGATCGTTCGCCAGCGGACCATTGGTGTTTTCCATGATCTGCGGGAAGTCCCAGCTCTCGGTGGTCGACACGTCGGCCTGCACGATGTCCGAATCCAGCTGGCCTTCGGAGTTACCGTAGCTGCGCGAGAAGGTGTACTCGATCTTGCCGTACCACTTGTCGCTGAACTGATGCTCGGCGTAGAAGTCGGCCATGTAGTAACCGCGCTTCGGGTTCGGCTCACCGATTTCCTTGGCGGTGAGCGGCACGCTGAGGTACTGGCCGCCGCCCAGGCTGAGCAGGAAGTTGTTTGCACGGCCCGGGTTGTACAGCCAGCAACCAGTACTGTTGGCGATACCTGCATCCACCTGTGAACGCAGGCCGTGTTCGTCACCCCACTTCTGCATCGGTCCTTCGAAACCCGCCAGACCGTTGTCGCAGGTATCGTCGATCAGGCTACGCAGCTTGCGGTAGAGGAACTTGGCGCCGACCACCCAGTTGTCCTGCAACTGCTTGTCGAAGCCCAGGATGTATTCGTCCTGGTAGTACGAATGCAGGCCCTGCGCGGCGACGGTCTTGCCATCGGGCGGTACGCCATTTTCGTTGTTGAGGTAGAACAGGCCCGAAGCAGAGGTCTTGGTCAGACCGGTCGGTACGCCGGTGGTCGGATCGATACCGGTGAAGGCGAAGTACTGAGACGGGAAGCTGGACGGACCGGCGCCGCGAATGGCTACGCTGGTCGGCAAGCCCAGATGGTAGCGGCCAGCGTTGGCGTAGACCTTCAGCGAACTATCACCGTAGACGTCCCAAGTGATACCCAAGCGCGGATCGAGCTGGTGGCGCGAACTGGCGTACACCTGGCCCACACCGTTGTAGTTGGTGAACTGCTCGTTACGCAGGCCGACGTAGCCATGCCAACGATCGCTGATCTGCCAGTTGTCTTCGATGAACTGCGAGGACTGCGAGGTGCGTGCCGAAGTACCGGTAGTCAGGCCCGTCGATTCGACGAACCAGCCGTTCGGGTAGTCGGCTGGATTGAACAAGTTAGGATCGAGGCCAAGGTTCTCCAGGCGCTGCTGGATCAAGTTGCCCGGACCGGCTGCACCGATGTCGCGATACGTGTAACCGGTGCCGCCCACGGGCGAGTTGCCCCAGGTCGCACGCAGTTCGTAGCGGTCCACACCGGCCTTGATGTCGTGGTCGCCCAGACGATATTCGACGTTGAGGTTCCAGCCGTTGGTGCGATCCTTCGAGCCGGGCATCAGGATGGTCGTGCTGCCGACCGTGCAACCCTTTTGGCCTTGCCCGACACGCAGATCCGAGATACCCGGGCAAACCAGGCCGCCGCCGCCGGTGACATCCTGGGCGTGGTCCGAATTGCTCTTGCCGTACATCGCAGTCACGGTCAGTGCATCGGTAATGTAGCCGGTGTAGTTGGCGATATAGACGTTACCGCCGGGCGTGCCGTTAGTCTGGGTGCCGTTGTAGTTCTTGAGGTATTGATGACCCAGATAGCTGCCGAGACCACTGCCGCTGTAAGTCTTGTTACCAGCGTCGACGCCGTAGTTATAGATTTGCGAATCGACCGTCTCATCGTCACCGATGCCGGTGAATTCCAGGATGTTCGAATCGTTGATGTTCCAGTCCAACTTGCCCAGCCAGCGCGTGGTCTTGTTGGTGTTGTTCGATTGCGTACCGGTCAGGGTCAGGCCGTTGCGGAACACGCTATCGGTCGGGCCGATAATGCTGCCTGAGCTGCGGATGAAGTCCGCTGCGCCGAAGAAGTACAAGGTGTCCTTGATCAGCGGGCCGCCGATCGAGCCGGAGTACTGCATCCCGCCGTTATCCTGCGGGTTGAAGCCGCTGCCCTGCTGATAGATCGTGCCCTTGTACGCGGTATTGGATACGCGATAGCTGCTGCGCGGCTCCTGTGCCAGATCGCTCGGCGACCAGAATGCCTGGATATCGCCCTTCCATTCGTTGGAGCCACGTTTGGACACGACGTTGATCACGCCGCCGGTGGAGCGGCCGTACGCAGCGCCGTAACCACCGATGAGCACCTGCTCCTGATCGATGGCGTCGTAGGGCAGCTGGCGCGAGCTCACGCCGGTCAGCGGATTGGTAACCGAGAATCCGTTAATGTAGTACGCGTTTTCCGAAGCCGACGAACCACCGAAAGACAGCGCATTGCCATAGCCTTTAGCCGCAGGCGTGGTGCCTGGCGCGATCAAGGCGATCGAGCTGATCGAGGTACGCGCGATGGGTAGCTTGCTCAGCTGGTCGGCGGTCAACACGGTACGCGAGTCAACCGAGCTGACGTCGATGCTAGGCAGCGCGTTGGCCACGACCTGCACTGCGGACAAGTTTTGCGCGTTGGCGGCGTTGGCCGCGGTTGCCGCGGTGAACGACACGTCGGTACCCTGGCTGATCGAGGTCTGTACGTTATCGTGCGTTTCTACCGTGGTGCCGTCCTTGACGAGCGAAACCTTGTAGACGCCGATGGGCAACGCCGATGCGCGGTAGCGGCCGCCGGCATCCACTGGCAGATCGCGCTTGAGGCCGGTACCCGTATTTTCGATATGAACGATAGCGCCCGGCGTGGCCGAACCGTAGATCGTGCCGGTGGCGTTACTTTGTGCCTGTGCGACGCCTGCGCTGCCAAGCGCTACGGCAACGGCAAGCGCGATGGCATGGCGCTTCGATACTGGAAAACTTCTGCGAAACTGCATTGACTCACCCTCCGATTAGAGCGGTCAGCTAGGGCCTGTAAGACCCAGCCTTCCCAAATGCTGCAAGTTTTTGTTTTTCCGCACTCATCCGCGCCGCCTCAGCACGCGCTGTGGCAACGGAAACGAGCTAGGCATTGAAATGAGACTCCCCTGCGCCGAGAACTTATCCCCAATTCGAAAGTTCTGGCGCGGTTTTGACACTACGATGGGTGGAAAAGTTACGCAACGGTTATCGCGGCGACAAAATCTTGTCGGAAATAATAGTTGGCATTATTTTTGCGTATCGCTTTTTTGAACGATACAGCGACAAGTGCCGGGATTAGGCAGATAGCTGTCGCCTAATTGGCACGCTTTGTCGCAATAAAAAACGATGATAGGCAAGTAATTACGTAATTAGTTAACCGCATACGCATTAACTTGCGCACGTTCAGGGTCACATATTAACCAATGGTGAATGACTTATGACCTATGCCGGTTCGCAATAAAAAAAGCCCGCCGAGCGGCGGGCTTTTTTCGAAACCATGATGACGCCGTGGTTCAGTAACGAGGGACCGAAGGGTCGACCTCGCTCGCCCAGGCATCCATGCCGCCTTCCACGTTGTGTACTTTGGTGAAGCCGTGGGCGGCAAAGCGCTCCGCAACGCCCTTGCTGGAAATGCCGTGGTGGCAGATAAACGCCAGCGGCGTGTCCTTGGGCAACGCGGCAAGCGTTTCGTAGCCTTCTTCTTCCAGTACCCGTGCCTGGGGTAGAGGTGCGGCGGCGGCACGACCATGCGCCGGACGCACGTCGATCAGGGTAATGCTGCCCTCTTCCAGGCGCTTCTTGAGTTCGTGCACTGTGATCGAGGCGATTTCCTGCGCGCCGGGGAATTTCAGGCTCAGGCCTTCCCCCTGCACGGTCGACACCCAGTCGATCACGATGCCGTTGGCACGCTGGGCGCTACCCGGGTCGAAGTGCACCTCGATGCCGTTGGCGACCACGACGATGTCGTGATCGCTGGCCGGTGCCAGCTGGAAGCCGGCGCTGTGGTCCGGGCCGATTTCCAGATGCAGCGCCACGCCTTGAGCATTGGCTGTGCCCTGGCGAATCGCTTCGGCTGCCTTATCGGTAATGGTGATTTCCGGCGGAGTACGGTCCGGCGGGGTCGCGCCAAACAGCTGGTGCAGCTCGCCGCTGCCGTACATCTGGCGGATGATGTCCGCGCCGCCGACCAACTCGCCTTCCACATAGAGCTGCGGAATCGTCGGCCAGTCGCCGTAAGCCTTGATGCCCTCGCGGATCTCGGCATCTTCCAGCACGTTGACCGTATGGTATTCGGGCAACAGCTCATTGAGCGTGTTGGTGGCGGCCGCCGAGAAACCGCACATGGGCTGCTGGCGGGTGCCCTTCATGAACAACACCACGCGGTGGTCCTTGAGCAGGGTTTCGATGCGGGTGCGCGTGGCGGTGTCGAGGGACATGGCGTGATGATCCGGCTAGGCAAAGATGAGGATGATACGCCTCATATGCTGCCGGGTGGCACCGGTTCAAGGTGTCGAGCCGTCCTGCCGCCGTGAAGGAGATAGGGCCGGGACGGCTCCGTCTGATCGAGCAGGGCCGCTTCGAGCATGGCGACGACGCTATCGCCATGCCCCGCGAAGGCCAGCTCGATCGCGGTGCGACCGCCAAGGGTCTGGATCGGGGTGTGCCACAACCAGTCCCATATCACCGCCCGGTTCGGCTCCAACTGCTCGGCCAGGGTGAAGACGCGGCGCAGAACGTGGCTCATGGACTCAGAACGCGTAGCTCAGGGACACGAAATAGCTGTGCGTCTGGCTGGCGTCGACCATCGGGCTGTCCTTGACGGCGTTCGGCAGCAACGCGTACCGGATGCCGGCCGAAGTTACCCACGAGTGCGACAGGCGGTAGATCGCGGTGATGCCCAGATAGGGCGACGAGCCTCCGCCGGCGCGGTAGGTGTCCAGGCCGCTGCGCAGTGAGTCCCTGGCGCTGATGCCGTAGTAATAGTTATTGAGTGCGCTATTGCTGTAATTCACGCCCACCGTGGGCGTCAACGTCAGACTGCCCTGCGTGATCGGGTAGCCGTAGTTGAGGTCGAGCGCGGTGCCGCCGCCGTGGCCGGTGAACTCCTTCTGGGCGCTGGCCTGGACTTGCCCCCAGTCGGCGCGATGGCGCCAGGCGATACCGGCCAGGCCGGAAATGTCGCGGTCGGAAAGGCGGCGCAGCTGCGGGTCGTTCGAGTCGTCATGGCGGAAGCGATTGCCCAGCGGCGACACGATCAGCGACAACTCGTCGGCGCCCGGGCCGAGCAATTTGTAGCCAATGGTCGCGCCGCGCACATAAAAGGACTTGCCTTCGTAGCTGACCAGCGGCAGGGGCCAGGCTTTGTTGTCGTAATTGCGGTAGGGGCTGGGGCTCCATGCGGCCGCGATGCCCAGCGTCCAGGTAGGTTTCTGTTCTGCGGCCGACTGAGCCTGGGCCGACAAGGGGAGGCCTAGCAGGAGGCACGCGGCAAGCAGGCCCGGAAGGCGCAAGGAATTTAAGGGCATGGAGATAGTGTGGGGGCGGGGGACGGGCCATCAGCTTGCCCAGAGCACATTGCCTCAACATTGCGTCTGGGTTCGGTAGCTCCATATAACATCGTGGGATACCGGCCGAGGCATGGCGCGAAGAGAGCACTCACATGCGAATCCTGCTGGTCGAGGACGAGCCGGAAATGGCGCAGGCGCTGCGCGCCGCCCTGCAACGGCACGACATGCTCGCGGATATCGCCACGAGCCTGTTGCAGGCCCAGGAGGCCTTGCGTTGCCGGGTCCATGATCTGCTGTTGCTGGACCGGCAGCTTCCCGATGGCGATGGTGCGACCTTGATCCCGTTCGCACGCAAGCTGCAGGCCGACCTGCCGGTCATCATGCTGACCGCGCGCGGCTCGCTGGCCGATCGCGTGGGCGGTCTCGACCTGGGCGCCGACGATTATCTGGTCAAGCCGTTCGCGGTCGAGGAGTTGCTGGCCCGCGTGCGCGCGATTGCGCGCCGCCCTTCGAAACTGGTGCTGCCTACCGCGACGATCGGCAACCTGCGTTTCGACTTTGCCGCCCGCGAGGCGTTCGTCGACGACCAGTTGCTGCACCTGCCGCGACGCCAATTACTGGTGCTCGAAGCGCTGTTCCTGCGGCTTGGGCGTACGGTACGGCGCGAAGTGTTGCAGGAGTCGGTCTATGATTTCGATGACGCGATCCAGTCCAATGCACTGGATGCACATGTGTCCAAGTTGCGACGCGCGCTGGCCGAGGCCGAAGCACGCGTGGACATTCATGTGATGCGTGGCATTGGTTACTTGCTAAGGGAGCAGGCCGGTGATCGACCGGAATAGATCGCTCACGCTGCAACTGTCGTGGCGTTTGATCTGGCTGCAGATCGCCATCGTGTCGGGTTTGATCGTCGCGCTTACGTACACGCTCTATAACGCGTCCGTCACCTATATCGACGAGGACGTGACGCGTACCGTGGTCGATGCGCTGGGACGTGATGACCATGGCGGCCTGATGCTTCGCTCGGACGAGGCGCTGGATAAGTTGATGGCCTCGACACCCGGGCTGTGGTTCGCCGTGACCGACGAACACGGGCATCGCTTGGCGCATGGCGATGTACCGGTGGCCTATCGGCCGTTGGTCACCTCGCTGACCGAGCTGGAGGCATCGGAGGTCCATGCCAATAGCGCACCGTATGCCCTGACCATGCGCGTCTATGTGGCCGACACCGCGCTCGGGCGCATCCACGTCATCGCCGGCGGCGCGCCCTTGTCAGGGCCCGGTGTGTTGTTCGTGAAACTTATCGCCTACCTTGGCTGGCGCATGATGTTGCCGCTGGGCCTGGTGACCTTGATCGTGGTGCCGTGGCTGATCCGCCGGGCCATGGCGGGGGTTGCCGAGGTGGCGGGACAGGCGCAGGCCATCAATATCGACGAGCGCGGTGCCCGTCTGGCCGATGGTTCGGTGCCGCGTGAACTGCAGCCGTTGGTGCGTGCATTCAATGCGGCGTTGGAACGGCTCAATGAAGGTTACGATGCGCGCGACCGCTTTCTTATCGGTGCGGCGCACGAGTTGCGCGCACCGATCGCGATCATCGAGGCGCGGCTCGAAGCGCTTGCGCCAGGTGCCGATCGCACGCGTTTGCTCACGGACGTGGCGCGACTGGCGAATCTTGCCGAGCAGTTGCTGGATCTGCAGCGGCTGGGCAAGGACGTAGCCAGCCTCGAACCGCTGGATCTGGTTTCCCTTTGTCGCGAAGTCACTGCCGACGTGGCGCCGTTAGTCGTGGATGCCGGTTACGAGCTGGCGCTGGATGCCCCTGACACGCCAGTGTTAGTCATCGGCGATCGGCAATCGCTTTCGCGTGTTCTGACCAATTTGATTCAGAACGCCATTGCCCATGGCGGCGGGCAGGGATCGATCACGGTGGATGTCGTTGCCGATGGCGGTTTTGCCGTCAGCGACCAGGGCCCGGGTATTCCGGTCGAGGAGCGGGTGCGCATTTTTGAGCCGTTTTACCGGGTGCGTCCGAGCAGCAAAGGCACCGGGCTCGGCCTGCATCTGGTGCAGGAAATCGTCACGCGCCACGGCGGGCGTATCGATGTGGTCGAGGCCGGCGGTGGTGGCGCTCGTTTCCAGGTGCGCTTGCGGCGTGCTCATCCCGAGGTGCCGGTTGCGTTACGGGTGGTCGCGACTGAAGTCGCTCCTACAAACTAGCCATGCCTCGCTAGCTTCCAGGAGCGCCCGCCCCCTACACCATTACGCAGCGGTGCGCAGCTCCGACAGGTCCTTCCTCATATTCGCCAACGGCGCCAGCGCTAAGCCAGCCCCCGGCGAAGGCAGCACGACTTCACGGCTCGCACGCCCCAGCGCAGCGGGCTGCTCGCTCCAATGCAGCAGCTCCATCGCACCGGTGTCGTCCTCGACCAGGGCGGTGCAGTGTTCGACCCAGTCGCCGTCGTTGAGATAGAGCACGCCGTCCATCGCACGCACATGGCCGAAATGGATGTGGCCGCAGATATGACCATCGAAGCCGCGCTCACGTGCATCGGCGGCGACGCGTTCTTCGTACGAGCGGATATAGGACAGCGCCTTGCCGATGTGCGACTTGATGATGATCGACAGTGGCAGATAAGGCAGTTCCATGCGTTGCCGCATCTTGTGCACGCGGCGATTCGTCCAGCAGATGAAGCGGTGCATCACCTCGCCCAGGTGGATCAGCCAGGTGCGGCCGATCTGTTCGGGGTCGAATTCGTCGCCGTGGCTGACCCGGTAGCGCCGGCCGTCGGCACCTTCGTGGATCGCATCCAGTTCGATCCTGACGCCGCCGAAGGATTGGCCGGCCAGGCCGCGCATCGGGGCATCGTGGTTGCCTGGGATATAGGTCACCTCGACGCCTCGGCGGGCCATATCCAGCACCTCGGCCAGGACGGCGCCGTGATCGGGGTGCCACCAGGTCCTTTTCGCCAGGGCTTCCATGTCGATGATGTCGCCGACGAGATAGAGCTTCTCGCAGCGCAGTTGGCGCAGGAAGTCGAGCAGGTAGCCGGCCTTGCAGTCGGGTGTACCCAGATGGACGTCGGATATAAAAGCGCTGCGGCAGTGGTAGGTCGCCATGACGCGTGACTCCGGTGGTTAACCGGGATGCCAGTCTGCCCATGCTTGGTCTCCGCACGATGGCGGATGGGTTGCAAACATGTTGCGGTGCAGGGTGTTTTAGACGTACAGCGCCGCTTGGATGGCGGGCCACGCTTCGGCCGCCCAGAGGCTGTATTGCTCGCCCGACGGGTGCAGTCCGTCATCCGCCACCTGGTCCGGGAAGGCACGCGACGAAGGGGTGATATCCACCCAGGCCACCTTGCGGGTAGCGCACAGGTCTCGCGCGGCGGCGTTGTAGGCATCCAGCTCATCGGCGATCTGCGCCACGTCGCGGCCGGATTGCTGGCCGAAAGCGGTGGCGCCCCAATCGGGGATGGACAGGACGAAAACTCGTTCACTGCGCTCGCCGGCCAGCTCGATAGCCCGGTCCAGCAGGCGCTGGAACTCGCCTCGATATTCGTCGGTACTGCGCCCCCGATACTGATTGTTGACGCCGATCAGCAGGCTGACCAGGTCGTACGGTGGCGTAAAGACGGTGGCGTCCATTGCCGCGCTCAGTTCGTCGGTCGTCCAGCCGGTGGTGGCAACGATCTGTGCTTCGTCGATGGCGATGCCTTCACGGCGCAGACGCGTCACCAGTTGGACCGGCCAACGCTCTGCTTCGGCGACACCTTCGCCGATCGTGTAGGAGTCGCCTAGTGCGAGATAACGCACGTGACGTCAGGCGACAGCTGCGGCGGCGACGGTGTGCGGTGTCTGTTCGGTCGCCATGCGTGTGAGGACGCGCTCGATGCGGACGAACACTTCGCGCAACTGATCCGGCGGCGGCAGCAGGGTCAGGCGCAGATGGCGGCTGTGCGGCACATTGAAACTGCTGCCGGGCACGACCAGCACCGACTCTTCTTCCAGCAGACGCAGAGCGAAGGCGTTGTCGTCGAAATCGGCCAGCCGATCGGCGCGAATGCGCGGGAACGCATAAAGCGCACCTGCCGGCGATACCAGGTCCAGGAACTGGCTCGACGCCACGCCTTCGAGCACCGCGCGCCGCGCTTCATGGAGACGCCCGCCTTCCGTGGTCAACGCGCCAATGGTGGCTGCGCTTTCCAGCGCCGGACGCACCGCCCATTGCGCGGTGACATTGGCGCACAGGCGCAAGGCGGCCAGCAATTGCAGCGCATCGCGATAGTCGACGCTACGGGACGGGTCGCCCGAAAGGCTCATCCAGCCCACCCGATAGCCGCAGGCGCGATGCACCTTGGACAAGCCGCCGAAGCTGACGCAGGGCAGGTCGCCGGCGACCTCGGCCAAAGGTTGAAAGGTCGTGCCGTCGTAAAGAATCTCGTCGTAAATCTCGTCGCTGAGCAGCAACAGATTGTGTCGTGCCGCGACGGCGACGATCTGCTCGAGCAATTGGCGCGGATAAACCGCACCGGTCGGGTTGTTCGGATTGATCAGGACCAGGGCGCGAGTACGCGGCGTGACCAGCGATTCGATTTCCGCCGGATCGGGCAGGTGGCCGTTTTCGGCCAGGCAGCGGTAATAGCGCGGCTTGCCATCGTTGAGGATGGTGGCGGCGCTCCACAGCGGGTAGTCCGGGCTCGGCAACAGCACTTCGTCGCCGGGCTGAAGCAGTGCGCGCAGGCTGAGGTCGATCAGTTCGCTGACGCCGTTGCCGACAAAGATGCGCTCGATTTCCACGCCCTGGGCGCCGCGTTGACGCTGCTGGCGGGCAATCGCCTCACGCGCCTCCTCCTGGCCTTGCTCGTGGCCATAGGCCTCGCTGTCGCGCAGATGGGCGCCGATCGCGTCGCGCAGATGGGCGGGTGTTTCGAAGCCGTAACGGCCTGGATTGCCGATATTGAGCTTGATGATCGGCAGCCCGGCGGCTTCGAGCTCGCGCGAGCGGCGGGTCAATGCGCCGCGAATTTCATAGCGCACGTCCGCCAGGTGCGCACTGGGCTTGATCGAAGCCACTGCTGGTTGTCCTTAATGTGTCAGGCTGATGTCGCTCCGGATGCTAGCAGCGTTGGGTGGTTTGGTGCGAGGCACCAAATGGGGGATGGCTCGCGACAAACGGCTTTACCGCCCCTTACTGCATGGTCTATGGCTGACGTGCCAATCGCCCTTCGACCCCATGGCCCAGGCATAATCAGCACCCATGACGGATTTCGAATCGATCGAGCGCCTGCGCCGTATCGGCTGGCGGGGCGACACCTTGCCGACCAACGGTCGTCGGCTGGCCCGCGTGGTCGCGCAGCATCGTGCGGGCTATGAACTGCACGATGGCGAGAACCTGTTCGGCGCGCAGCCGGCCGGGCATTTTCTCAAGCGCAATCTTGATCCGGTCGAACGCCCGGCCGTGGGCGATTTTGTCGAGATCGAAGAAGGCAAGCCGCCGCATATCGTCACCGTGCTGCCGCGCCGCACCCTGTTGTCGCGTGCCGCTGCCGGCGAGCGCTACGAGCGTCAGTCGATCGCCGCCAATATCGATTACGTCCTGGTATTGACCGGCCTCGATGGCGATTTCAATCCTGCACGTATCGAACGGTATCTGTCGCTGACCGAAGGCTCCGGTGCGCAGCCGGTCGTGCTGTTGAGCAAGCTCGATACCCGCGACGATGCCGCCGAGATGATCGAAGCCCTGCGTTCGCGCCTGCCTGCCGGCACGCCGGTCCACCCGATCAATGGCAAGGACCCGGCCAGTGTGGCCGTGTTGATGCCGTATCTGCAGCCGGGCGATAGCGCCGTGTTGGTCGGTTCGTCAGGTGCGGGCAAATCCACGTTGACCAATACCTTGCTGGGCAGCGAGCGCATGGCCACCAATGCGGTGCGCGAACACGACAGCCGCGGTCGCCACACCACTACGCATCGCGCACTGCTGGAATTGCCCAGTGGTGGCTGCCTGATCGACACTCCCGGGATGCGCGAGCTCAAGCTCACCGGCGATGAAAATCTCGATCTTTTCGCAGATATCGAAGAACTCGCGGAGACCTGTCGCTTCGCCGACTGCGGCCATGGCAGTGAACCTGGCTGCGCGGTGCAGGCAGCGCTGGACAGCGGTGAGCTGTCGCACGAGCGTTGGCGCAATTATTTGAAGCTGCGCGATGAGCGCGAAGAGCAGGCGGCCACGCTCGAAGCAAGGCTGCGGCGCCAGCGCGGCGGGCGACCGCCCGCGCGGCCGCATAGCCCACGTGGGTCGCGCGACCGCGATTGAGAGCCCCCCTAAAACCCGGCTAGCTTGTAGGAGCGGCTTCAGTCGCGACCGGGAGCACCTCGCGCCGCACGGTCGCGACTGAAGTCGCTCCTACAATTAAGCAGGCATTTGGTTCTAGTATCGGCGGTGTATCAACAGATAGGCGGCTTCGATGCGTCGGTTGTCTTCATCCATGACGTTTTTCTACAAGTGGGTGTTTCCCGTGGTTTGGCTGGGCTTTGTCGGCCTTGGTGTCTTCACAGGGCTCTTTAGCGAGCACACGGGGCAGGGCTCGCTCGATCCGATGATCGTGGTCATACCGATCTTCATGTTTGCCTTCGGGTTCTTTCTGTTTCGCCAGCTGCTCGGCGGCTTGGTCGACGAAGTCACACTCGATGGCGATAACCTGATCGTCAAGAAAGGCGATGAGCATCTGCGGATATCGTTGGCGGATGTGATTAACGTCAACTCATTCAGTTCGATCAATCCGCGCCGGATCAGCCTGCGATTGCGCAACAGCACACGCCTGGGGCGCGACATCGACTTTATCCCCGCTGGCCGCCGCAGGTCGTTACGTTTCCTGGGCATGACCCGACTCGACCCTCTCGCCGAAGAGTTGATCGATCGCATCGAGGCATTGCGCCGGGGCAGCCGATGAACGCAAATCATCAGGTCGCTCCCGAACTGCAGCGTTATGCCGACCTCGATCAGCGACTGCTGGCGGCAGTACGGGGTATTCGCATTCTGCCGACCGTGGCCTGGCCGGCCTCGCTCGAAGACCGCATGATCGACGCCTATACCAAAGGCAACTACGCCCTTCCAGATGTCAGCTACCAGCGGCCGGACCTGACCGAGGCTCGTGCCGAACTGGAGGCGATCGAACGCGAAGCCGATGACGGCGACCCGCTGGGCGATTACCTCAAGCGCACCGCCGAATCCTGGCGTATTGCTGCGGAAATGCTCGAAGCGGTCGGTACCGCGGGCGTTACCGAGCCGTCCATCGCCTTGTACGGCCGACCGGGCGACTCGATTCCCGGCAGCAGTCGCAGCAACCTGGACGCAGCCAATTATTTCGTCGAGCTTGCCGACGAGCTGGGTGCCGATCTCGAAGACGACGACATCAGTGCGAACATTTCGGCCGAAGTCCTCAGCGCCGACCTCTCACGAACGCTGGACGCTTTTTTCGGCCCGGGCATCATCAGCGTCGAAGTCGACAACGAACTCACCGCGAAGGCCGCGGCGGGCGCCACGCGCGTGCGCCTGCGCGGAGGCACGCGCTTCAGCGAATATGACCGCCATCAATTGTTGGCGCACGAAGCCTTCGTGCATTCGCTGACTGCGCTCAACGGTCGTGCGCAACCGCTGCTGGCATCGCTGGCACGTACCTCGCCGCGTGTCACCGCAACGCAGGAGGGCCTGGCCGTATTTGCCGAGCTGATGTCCGGCGCGATCGATATTGCGCGACTCAAGCGCATCAGCCTGCGCATCATCGCGATCGACATGGCCCTCAATGGCGCGGACTTCGTCGAGGTGTACAAATACTTCAAGGCTTTCGATCAGTCGCCCGCCGACAGTTTCCATTCGGCACAACGCGTATTTCGTGGCGTGCCGTTGACCGGGGGCGCTGCTTTCGCTAAGGACAATGTGTACCTGTCTGGTTTGCTGGCCGTGCATACCTTCTTCCGCTGGGCGTTGAAGCAGCGTCGCATGGACATGCTGCGGCACCTGTTTGCCGGCAAGCTGGCCTTGCACGATGTCATGACCCTGGAGCCGCACTTCGCGTCCGGCGCGATCCTGCCGCCGCGCTGGCTGCCGCCGTGGATGCAGCACGTGCACGGTTTGGCCGGCAAACTGGCGTTCTCGCTGTTCGTCAACCGCATCCATATGGGCAAGGTGCAGGCCGAGGAAATCTCGCTGGGGCTATAAGACATCCGCGCGCAACCCACACCTTCCGACTATTGAGCCGCTGCATCCATTTGAGGTCAGATGTAGACGTGTGGGCGAGTTGTGTTGTTGCAGTGCGGAAAACATATCGAGTGATTCGAATGTCTCGTATTCAGCGTCATGTCGAAGGCGCGAAGGGGCGACGGTGTTAACATCCAAGGCTTGTCGGGCCGGCATTCGCTGAGCCCCGCCCACTTCCCTTCTTATCCTTTTCGAGCAGGACACCGATGGCCATCTCAGACGATCTCAGGCAGGCAGCACTCGAATATCACCGCCTTCCGCGTCCGGGCAAAATCAAAGTTACCGCCACCAAGCCGATGGTCACGCAGCGCGATCTGTCGCTGGCGTACTCGCCGGGTGTGGCGTACGCCTGCGAGGCGATCGTCGAAGATCCACAGCAAGCCAGCGAGCTGACCGCGCGCGGCAATCTGGTGGCGGTGATCACCAACGGCACGGCGGTGCTCGGCCTGGGCAATATCGGGCCGCTGGCCGGCAAGCCGGTGATGGAAGGCAAGGGTGTGCTGTTCCAGAAATTTGCCGGTATCGACGTGTTCGATATCGAGATCGACGAAAACGATCCGGACAAGCTGGTCGATATCATCGCCAGCCTGGAGCCGACCTTCGGCGGCATCAACCTGGAAGACATCAAGGCGCCGGAGTGCTTCATCGTCGAGCGCAAGCTCCGTGAAAGGATGAAGATTCCAGTCTTCCACGATGACCAGCACGGCACGGCGATCATCGTTGGCGCAGCGATCATCAATGCGCTGGAAGTGGTCGGCAAGAAGATCGGCGACGTGAAGCTGGCGACCACCGGCGTCGGTGCGGCCGGCATCGCCTGCCTGGACATGCTGGTGGCGCTGGGCCTGAAGCCCGAAAACATTCTTGGCTTCGATCGCGACGGTGTGCTCTACACCGGCCGTGACAACATGGATCCGGACAAGCAGCGCTATGCGCGCGATACGGCCAAGCGCTCGCTGGCCGAGATCGTCGACGGCGTGGATATTTTCCTTGGTCTTTCCGCCGGCGGCATCCTCAAGCCGGAGATGGTTGCCACCATGGCGCCGCGCCCGATCATCATGGCGCTGGCCAATCCGTCGCCGGAAATCCTGCCCGAGGACGCCAAGCAGGTGCGCCCGGATTGCATTATCGCCACAGGCCGTTCGGATTACCCGAACCAGGTCAACAACGCCTTGTGCTTCCCGTACCTGTTCCGCGGCGCGCTCGATGTCGGCGCCACGGTCATCAATGAAGCGATGAAGCTCGCCTGCGTGCGCGCCATCGCCGAGCTGGCGCGGATGGAAGCGGGCGATCTGGCCGGCGCCTATGGCGGCGACGTGCCGACGTTCGGTCCGGAGTACCTGATTCCGCGCCCGTTCGACCCGCGTCTGCTGGTGATGCTGGCGCCGGCGATCGCGCGTGCGGCGATGGACTCGGGCGTGGCATCGCGTCCGATCGTCGACATGGACGCCTATGTCGAAAAGCTCGATCAATTCATCTATCGCACTGGCCTGATCATGAAGCCGGTGTACGAGCGAGCGCGCGCCGATCGCAAGCGCGTGGTCTATTCCGAAGGCGAGGAAGAGACGGTATTGCGCGCCGTGCAGACGGTGATCGACGAGAAGCTGGCCTTCCCGATTCTGATCGGCCGCCCGGACGTGATCGACACGCGCATCCAGCGGCTGGGCCTGCGCATGCGCGAAGGCGTGGATTTCGAGTTGACCAATATCAACGACGATCCGCGCTTCAATGACTACTGGCAGCAGTATCACGCGCTCACCGAGCGTCGTGGCGTATCGCCGGCAGCGGCGAAGAACCTGCTGCGCTCGCGTCCCTCGTTGATTGCTTCGATCATGGTCGAGCGTGGCGAAGCCGATGCGATGATCTGCGGCCTGGTCGGGCGTTATCACAAGAAACTCGGTTACATGCGCAGCGTGTTCGGCCTGGATCCGGGCGTCAGCTGCACCTCGGCGATGACCGGCGTGATCAACGACAAGGGCGCGTGGTTCTTCCTCGATACGCACGTACAGCTCGATCCGACCGCCGAACAGATCGCCGAGGCTACCTTGCAGGCGACCTATCGCCTCAAGCTGTTCGGCATCGAACCGAAGGTGGCGTTGCTGTCGCATTCGAATTTCGGCAGTCACGACAATCCGAGCGCGCAGAAGATGCGCAAGGTCTACCAGATCCTTCGCCAGCGCATGCCCAAACTGGAAGTGGACGGCGAAATGCAGGCCGATAGCGCCTGGGATCAGAACGTGCGTCATCTGATTTTCCCGAACAGCACGCTGACGGGCCGCGCCAATTTGTTCGTCATGCCCAACCTCGACGCCGCCAATATCACCTACAACATGGTTCGGGTGATGACTGACGGTGTGGCGATCGGTCCGATCCTGATGGGCGTGGACAAGGCCGCGCACATTTTGACGCCGGCCTCGACGCCGCGTCGCGTGGTGAACATGACGGCGATCGCGGCGGTGGATGCGCAGATTCGCGCGGCGCAGTCGAAGGGCTGAGCAGGTTACGTCGCCGTCGCTTGGTTACTGGCTCGGATCGCTCCAATCCGCAGCCTTCTTCGCGGCGGCCTCCACTTTCTGCCAATACGCTTCAGCGGTCTTTTGCACGGCCGGCGGCAACTGCGCGAAGTTGGTGCCCGGCTTGTGCCAAAGGGTGTCTGAGTCCTGGTTCGGCAGATTGCCGCGAATGGCGTATTTCTGGTCCTTGTAGACCATGATCAGTTTGACCGATGTGCCGTCGAGCCCGTCGCAGGCAATCCAGTACGGCACGACGACCAGCGGCTCGCCATTGCCGGCGTCGATTACATTCACCAGCGATGTCAGCATCTGCACGCCGCACAGGGCGGTGCCATTGGTGTCCTTGATCTCCCATCGGGTGATATAGCCGCCGTGGTCCTGCAGCAAGCCGTAGGCATGCAGCGAGACGTAGCTTTTGTCGTCCACCGTCGGGCCTTGATCGTTGCCGCCAAAGGCCAGGATGCGGTAGGAGCCGTCGGCGTCTCGATATTCCAGCGCCTTGAGCAATTTGCTGCCGTTGTCGTAGTAGCCGGCGACATCGTCCTTGTCGCTGCCCTTGACCGGCGTCACCCGCAGATCGGCCGCGCTTGTGCTGGCGGCGAGGAGGCAGGCGGCGAAAGCAGCGGTCCATAGTCCGTAACGCATAAACGATCTTCCCCTGATGTTTGCTCCGACCGGCAAGGATAACCGCTGGCAGGTGGGCCGGCGGCGGCCGGTCAAGCCATGCATATCAGCCATTCGCCGCCGTATTGTCGTGTTTTTCAATTGGCGGAAAGCCGCTTCAGAGCTAAACTCGGAGGGTTCCCCGCTTCCCTTTGCGGAGGCGATTCACCTACAGCGGCCAAGCCCCTCGGCGCCGCGGAGATACGCTCCCCATGGATCAGCTCGACGACATCCTGCACCAGGACCTCGATCCCACCGAAACCCAGGAATGGGTGGAATCGCTCAATGCGGTGATCAGCCACGATGGCACCGAACGCGCGCATTACCTCTTGGAGCGGATGGTCGATTCGACCCGCCGCGCGGGCGGCTACCTGCCGTTCGATCCGACCACCGAGTACATCAACACCATCTCGCCCAACCAGGAAGCCAAGAGCCCTGGTGATGCCGCGCTGGAATGGCGCATCCGTACGCTGATCCGCTGGAACGCGATGGCGATGGTGGTTCGCGCCAACCGCAAGCCGGGCGAACTGGGCGGCCATATCGCCAGTTTCGCCTCGTCGGCGACGCTGTACGACGTCGGCTTCAACCATTTCTGGCGCGCACCGAGCGCCGAGCACCCGGGTGACCTGGTGTTTCATCAGGGCCATTCCAGCCCGGGCGTGTATGCGCGTTCCTTCCTCGAAGGCCGTCTGGGCGAAGAGCAGCTCGACCTGTTCCGCATGGAAGTGGCCGGCAAGGGTCGTGGGTTGTCGTCCTATCCGCATCCCTGGCTGATGCCTGATTACTGGCAGGTGCCGACGGTGTCGATGGGCCTGGGTCCGATCCAGGCGATCTACCAGGCGCAGTTCTGGAAATACCTCGAGCATCGCGGCCTGGTGCCCAAGAGCGATCGCAAGGTGTGGTGCTTCCTGGGCGACGGCGAAACCGACGAGCCCGAGTCGCTTGGCGCGATCTCGCTGGCCGGCCGCGAAGGCCTGGACAACCTGGTCTTCGTGATCAACTGCAACCTGCAGCGTCTGGACGGCCCGGTACGCGGCAACGGCAAGATCATCCAGGAACTCGAAGGCGTGTTCCGCGGTGCCGGCTGGAACGCGATCAAGCTGGTCTGGGGCAGCTACTGGGATCCGCTCCTGGCGCGCGACTCCAAGGGCGTGCTGCGCAAGCTGATGATGGAAACCGTCGATGGCGAATACCAGGCCTGCAAGGCCTTCGGTGGCGCCTACACGCGCGAGCATTTCTTCAACAAGTATCCGGAAACCGCTGCGCTGGTCGCCAACCTGTCCGACGACGATATCTGGCGCTTGAACCGCGGTGGCCATGATCCGCACAAGGTCTACGCGGCCTATCACGCGGCAGTGAACACCAAGGGCATGCCGACGGTGATCCTGGCCAAGACGGTCAAGGGCTACGGCATGGGCGCGGCCGGCGAATCGCAGAATCCGACGCATCAGCAGAAGAAGCTCGATGCCGACGCCGTGCGGCACTTCCGCGACCGCTTCAATATCCCGGTAACGGACGACAAGCTGGCCGATGTGCCGTATTTCCATCCCGGCAAGGATTCGCCGGAAGTGCAGTACATGCTCGAGCGCCGTCGCGCGCTCGGCGGTGCGCTGCCGCAGCGTCGCCGCAAGACCGACGTGAGCCTCAAGGCGCCGGAACTGGCCGCTTTCGAGCAGATCACCAAGGGTACCGGCGAGCGCGAAATCTCCACCACCATGGCGCTGGTGCGCGGCATGAACCTGATGCTGCGCGACAAGCAGATCGGCGAGCGCATCGTGCCGATCGTGGCCGACGAAGCGCGCACGTTCGGTATGGAAGGCATGTTCCGCCAGATCGGCATCTATGCGCCGTTCGGTCAGAAATACCGTCCGCAGGACGCCGACCAGCTGTTGTACTACCGCGAAGACCAGAAGGGCCAGGTGCTGCAGCAGGGTATTTCCGAAGCCGGCGGCATGGCCTCGTGGATGGCCGCGGCCACCAGCTACAGCCTCAGCAATCAGCCGATGCTGCCGTTCTTCATCTATTACTCGATGTTCGGTTTCCAGCGCATCGGCGATCTGGCCTGGGCGGCCGGCGACATGCGTGCGCGTGGCTTCCTGATCGGCGGTACCGCCGGTCGCACCACATTGAACGGTGAAGGCCTGCAGCACGAAGACGGTCACTCGCATCTGCTGTCCGGCTCGATCCCGAACGTGAAGTCGTACGACCCGACCTTCTCCTACGAGATCGCTGTGATCATGCAAGACGGTACGCGCCGCATGCTCCAGGAGCAGGAAGACGTCTACTACTACATCACCGTGATGAACGAGAACTACAGCCATCCCGACCTGCCGCAAGGCGTCGAGGAAGGCATCATCAAGGGCATGTACCTGTTCAGGGATGCCGGTAAGCCGAAGAAGGGCGAGCCGCGCGTGCAGTTGCTCGGTTCGGGCACGATCCTGCGCGAAGTGATTGCCGCCGCCGAACTGTTGGAAAAGGATTTCGGCGTCAGCGCCGACATCTGGTCGGTACCGAGCTTCAGCGAAGTGCGTCGCGAAGGTTTCGACGCCGAGCGCTGGAACCGCCTGCATCCGGAATCCGAACAGCGCGTGCCGTATGTCACCGGGTTGCTGCAGGGCCAGCAGGGTCCGGCCATTGCCGCTACCGACTACGTGCGTGAGTTCGCCGACCAGATCCGCGCGTTCATGCCCGACGGCATGCGCTACACGGTGCTCGGTACCGACGGCTACGGCCGCTCGGATACGCGCGAACACCTGCGCGGCTTCTTTGAGGTCGATCGCTTCTGGATTGCGCACGCCGCGCTGGCGGCACTGGCGAAGGATGGCAAGGTCAACGCGAAGGATGTCGCACGCGCAATCAAGACCTACAAGCTCGATCCGGACAAGCCCAATCCGCAGACGGTTTGAAGTTAAAAAAGAAACCCGCCGTCAGGCGGGTTTCTTTTTTGCGGATGGCTAGGCGATCAATCGTCGTCGCTGCGAAACAGGTGCCGCAGCAGGAAGAAAGCCCCAACGGTTCCGGCAACGATCGCCACGGTGGCTGTCGGATGACGTTTCACCTGGCGGCGCAGGCGTCGATATTGATAGTTGGCTTCGTCGGCCAGATCTTCTGCGGCGTGGGCAACGCGTCGGCTGTAACCGACGTGCTTGCTGCTGAACCTGCGGCCTGCTTCGCGGCCACGCTCGGCGAGACTGCCAGCGCGCTCGGCGGCTTCGTCGGCATAGTGACGCACACGTTCACTGACGCGTTCGCCGACGCCGTTGATGCTGTCCTGAATATCGCGTTGTCTGCTCATGGCGGTCTCCTTGGGTGTCGATCCCAGAAACTGCCAGTCCGACCGTGAGTGGTGTGTAAATAGCCCGCTCGCCCGTTCAGAAACCGGCGTGTCTAGATGCGCGCCGAGCGCGGCTGCCGATCGATTTGGCGCTCTTGGAGGTTCTCGCCGGCGCCGGCCTTTCCCGCCGGTTCGTGGCCATAGGTTTCGCTTCGCTCGAACGCCAGGCTGCTGGCGGCATACAGGGCTTCGTACGAGACCAGTTTGTGCCGCAGCCAATCACGCAGGCGTGGCCCGAAGACCTCGTTGACCTTGCTGGCCGTCTGATGCGGTTGCCCGGTGAGCGCGGCCTGTTTCCAGGGCTCGAGCTCGGGGTAGCTGATGGTTTGCCGACAGGCGTCATCCAGCTTGGCGTCGGCCGGAAGCTCGAGGAATTGGCACAGGCGCTGCCATTCGCCCTCCGGATCGCGCGTAAGGTCTTCCAGAAATACGAAGTGATGATGCGGTGAGCCGATGTGGGCGCGATGGATTTCGGCCGCACGGTTCCAGCGGCCTACCCAGCGTGCCAGGTCGCCACCGAAGGCGTTGCTGGCGTCGTAGCGCATATTGGCATCGAGCAGCGAGGCCATGACGTCGATGCCCGGGCGGATCACGTGGACGAAGCGTGCGTCGGGCAGGTAACGCTCGATATCGTCCAGGTACAGCAGATGCGCAGGCGTCTTTTCGATCCACATGGAGCGCCCGGCTCGCTGGGTAAGCTGGTCGAGCATCGCGAAGAAACGCGTTGCGCAGGTGTCTTCTCGCCAGGGCGCGTGACTGTGCGGTGGCAGCGTGCCCAGCAAACTGCGTTGCAGATCCAGAAACTCCCGCCGGCCATAGCGTCGCGCCAGTCCGAGTCGACGGGCGAGGCGTTCGCGTGGCGCTTTGGCATCCCGGTCGCCCCAGCGATAGGCCGTGCCGCCGAGAAGGCGGAGGAAGAACGCGGTTTCCGGGAGGGTGAAGACTTCGGGGTGGCGGGCAAGCATGGCCTGAACGACCGTCGTGCCTGAGCGCGGGCAACCCACCACAAACGTTCGACGCATGAGCTGCGTATCCCCCTTTCTTACCGACATGTTCAGCCCGACTGCACGGGTCAGAACAAGAACGCGTCAGGTTCGCGAAAGGTTGACGCCAGCTTCAAGGCAAAGTGGATGGGCCGTCAAAATGCGAGCTCATCCGCACTTTAGCCGGTCATGAACGGGCCACCACGCTCCAGGGCACGCTGATAGGCGGGTCGGGCGTGGATGCGCTCGAGAAACTGCCACAACCTCGGATAGCTCACCGCATCCAGGCCGGCACGGCTGGCCGCCGCTTCCAATGGGAAGCTGAGCTGGATATCGGCGGCGCTGAATGCATCGCCCGCAAACCAGGTGGCTTTGGCCAACTCGCCTTCGAGGTAGTCCAGGTGCAGCTTGATCTGGGGATCGACGAAGCCATGGAGCGCCTTGGCCGAGACGCCGCGCAATACGGGTTTGACGAAGAACGGCGCGGGCGTAGTCGCCACCCGTTGAAACACCAGTTTCAGCAACAGGGGCGGCATGGCCGAGCCTTCGGCGTAATGCAGCCAGTAGGTACAGCGCAGTCGCTCGGGCGTGCCGGCGGCGGGCAGCAGGCGGCCGCCGCCGTAGCGACCGGCGAGGTACTCGATGATGGCGCCGGACTCAGCCAATACCAGCTCGCCATCGACGATGACCGGCAACTTGCCCAACGGATGGATGCGCCTGAGCTCCGGTGGCGCCAGCATCGTCTTGCGGTCGCGCTCGTAGCGTTTGACTTCGTAGGGTAGGCCCAGCTCTTCCAGCAGCCACAGGATGCGCTGCGAACGGGAGTCGTTGAGGTGATGTACGAGGATCAAGAGTGTCTCCAGTGAAGTCGTTTTCTAGTCAGCTTTCCAAACAGCATTCTCGGCTAGTTGCTCGCTCAAAAAATCCACGAACGCGTGGACACGATGCGGCACCAATCGCCGTTGCGGCGTGACGGCGTGGATGCCCGAATCGGGCAGGGCGTAATCAGGGAGCACCACTTGCAGCCTGCCGCTGCGCAGGTCGTCGTGAATATGCCAGATGGAATGTTGGGCGATACCGATGCCGGCCAGTGCGGCATCGCGTAGCTGGTCGCCGAAATTGCTCTCGATGCGTCCATCGACGCGCACGCGATAGGTTTCGCCGTCGCGGTCGCTCATTTCCCAGACATCGTGCCGGCCGTTGCTGCCCACTTGCACCAGGCAGTCGTGGTGGATCAGATCATCGGGTTTACGCGGCGTACCGTGCTTGCGCAGATAGTCTGGCGAAGCGCACAGTGCGCGTTGGTTGGAGGCGATACGCCGCGCAACCAGGCTTGAATCGCTCAGGCGGCCGATGCGGATGGCCAGGTCCAGGCCCGCGCTCACCAAGTCGACCAGTTGGTCAGTGAGATGCACGCTGAGCTTCACTTCCGGGTGGCGTTCCAGAAAAAGCGGCAGCAGCGGCGATACATATAGACGTCCAAACGTGGCCGACATGGTGACGCGAAGCGTGCCGGTGACGCCCAGGCTGGCACTACGCAGGCCGGAAGTAAGCGCATCCAGATCGTCGATCAGCGTGCGGCCTTGCTCGGCCAGCAGCGCACCCTCCGGCGTGGCATGCAGCTGGCGGGTCGTCCGGTGCAGCAGGCGAACGCCGAGTTCCCGTTCGAGCCGCTTCAGGCGCTGACTGGCCACGGCCACCGAGATATCCAGGCTGCGCGCGGCAGCGCTGATCGATCCCAGGTCCAGTGCTTTGATAAACAAGAAGATATCGTCCGGGCGCTGCATGATTATCAACAGAAAATTGAAATTGATTAAGTCAATCGATGGTTGTTGAAGAATATGCCTCTGCCTACGCTGGCGCATCTCTTTTCTTGGACCTCGAGCCATGACGCTGGCTGCACCCTCCCGCCCCAGGACACCGTGGGGCCTGTACTCACTTACCGCCGGAGCGTTTGGCATCGGTACGACCGAATTCGTCATCATGGGCCTGCTGCTGCAGGTCGCGGCGGATCTGCACGTCACCATTGCCGCTGCCGGCTTGCTGATTTCCGGCTATGCGCTGGGCGTCTTTGTCGGTGCGCCATTGTTGACGGTGGCCACCAGCCGGATGCCGCGTAAGGCCGCCTTGGTCGCCTTGATGATTATCTTCACGCTCGGAAACATCGCCTGTGCGATGGCGCCTAGCTACGGCTTCCTGATGGCCGCACGTGTGCTTACTTCGTTGGCGCATGGAACGTTCTTTGGCATCGGCTCGGTCGTCGCCACTGGCATGGTGCCGGCGGACCGCAAGGCATCGGCGATCTCGATTATGTTTACCGGTCTGACCGTCGCTACCCTGCTTGGCGTGCCGGCGGGTGCGTGGCTAGGTTTGCACCTGGGCTGGCGTGCGACGTTCTGGGCGGTGGCGGTGATTGGTGTGCTCGCCACGGTCATCATTGCCGCGCTCGTGCCGTCCGAGCATGGCGTGCGCGAACGCATTGCATTTGCCGACGAATTGAAAGCCGTTGCGCGCCCGCAGGTTCTGCTTGGCCTGTTGATGACGGTGCTCGGTTTTGCCGGAGTGTTCACCGTATTCACCTATATCCAGCCGATGTTGACGCGTCTGACCGGTTTCAGCGATAGCGCCGTGTCACCGATCCTGCTTGTCTTCGGTGTCGGTCTGATTGCCGGTAACCTGCTTGGCGGGCGTTTTGCCGACAAGCGGTTGGTGCCGGCCGTATTGGGGTCCTTGATTGCGCTGGCGATCGTGCTGTTCGCCATGACGTTCGCGATGCACAACAAGATCGCCGCGATTGCGTTTACCGGCCTGCTCGGTGTCGCCGCGTTCGCCACGGTGTCGCCATTGCAATTGCGAGTCTTGCAGAAGGCCGAAGGTGCGGGTCAGAACCTGGCGTCGAGTTTCAATATCGCCGCATTCAATCTCGGCAATGCGCTGGGCGCATGGTTGGGCGGCATGACGATCGAGCATGGTCCGGGCATCGGCTCGGTCACGTGGGTGGCTGCGTTGGTGACCCTGGCTGGCATTGCCGTTGCGCTGTGGAGCGTATGGCTGGATCACTCGCGGCGAGATATTGCCGCGACGTGTGCGCCTGCCAGTCTTGCGGCGCGCAGCTCATGAGTGCCATGAGCATGCGCCGTTTTGTGGCAGCCGTGGCTGTCAGTTGGTTGCTGGCTTTCGGTGTGTACGCAGCCCCGCGCGATGATGCCCATTGGGTCGCTACCTGGACTGCAAGCCCCGAGGCCCGTTGGGATGGTGATTTCGCTTTGCCGTTGAACCTGCCATTTCATCTGTGGGATCAGACCGTGCGTCAGGTCGTACGTGTCAGTCTGGGTGGCAAGCAAACGCGCATCGTGCTGTCCAATGCCTATGGCGATGCGCCGCTGGTCATCGGTGCCGCGCATATGGCATTGGCCGGACACGAGGGAGCCGTTGTGGCGACCAGCGATCACGCGTTGACCTTCGCTGGCCAGTCTGCAGTTTCCATTCCGCCTGGGGCCTTCGTGGTGAGCGATCCCGTGGCCTGGAAGGTCGATGCATCGAGCGATCTGGCCGTGAGTCTGTATTTGCCAGAGCCGACGCCGCCAGCGACATTTCATTGGGACGCTCGCCAAACGGCGTATGTAGGTGCCGGTAATCAAACGGCCGATGCCGCCTTCAAGACGGACGCCACGATGACGACGCGCGTGTTCCTGAGCGCGGTACTGGTCGACGCCGATGCACATGCGAGCGCCGTCGCCACTCTGGGCGATTCAATCACCGACGGTGCCGGTGCATCGATGGATCGCAATACGCGTTGGCCGGACTTCCTGGCGCAGCGTTTGCGTCAGCACGATGCCGCAGTGGTGAATGCAGGCATATCCGGCGCACGCCTGTTGCGTAACAGGATGGGCGATAACGCGCTGGCTCGATTCGGACGCGATGTACTCGATCAGCCCGGTGTGAGAACGGCGATCGTGATGATCGGCATCAACGACATCAGCTGGCTCGATACGCCGCTGGGCCCGCACGACGCTACGCCTTCGCCGGAGCAGATGATCGCCGGCTATCGTCAGCTGATTGCTCAGGCCCACTTGCATGGCGTGCGCATCGTCGGTGCGACATTGACGCCGTTCGAGGGCGCGTTGATCGATAGTCCGATGAAGCACTACTACAGCGCGGACAAGGAACGCGTGCGTCAGGCCATCAATCGCTGGATACGCGAGAGCGGCGAATTCGATGCGGTGGCGGACTTCGATGCCGCCTTGCGCGATCCGGCCCATCCGCAGCGGCTACTGCCTGCGTACGATTCGGGGGATCATTTGCATCCTGGCGACGCCGGTAACAAGGCGATGGCCAATGCGATCGATCCTTCCGCATTGTTCGGCACGCATTGAGTCGGAAGGAACGTTTCCTATCGTCGCCCCGGTTTTCGCCGGGGCAACGATGAAAACCGAGGTTCTTCAGGATGCTTTCTTGAGCGAAGCAATATCAATCACGAAGCGATAACGCACATCGCTCTTGAGCATGCGCTCGTAAGCGCCGTTGATATCCTGGATATCGATCATCTCGATATCGCTGACGATGCCATGCTTGGCGCAGTAGTCGAGCATTTCCTGCGTTTCGGCGATGCCGCCGATGGCCGAGCCCGAGATCGAGCGGCGGCCCATCACGACATTGGCAGCGGCGACAGCCGGCTCGATCGGTTCGAGCAGGCCGACCAGGCACAGCGTACCGTTCATGGCCAGCGTGGCGAGATAGGGATTCAAGTCGTGCGGGCTGGGGACGGTATCCAGGATGAAATCGAACTGGCGCGTCACCGCCTTCATCTGCGCTTCGTCGGTGGACAGCACGACATGATCGGCGCCAAGGCGGCGTGCTTCGGCTTCCTTGTCCGGCGTACGCGTGAACAAGGTGACGTCGGCACCCATCGCCTTGGCAAATTTCAGGCCCATGTGGCCCAGTCCGCCCAGGCCGATGACCGCCACCTTGCTACCCTTGCCGACCTTCCAGTATTTCAGCGGCGAGTAGGTGGTGATGCCCGCACACAGCAGCGGTGCGGCCGCCTTGGCATCGAGCGAATCGGCGATGCGTACGACAAACTTGTCGTCGACGACGATACGCTCGGAGTAACCGCCGAAGGTCGGCATCTGGTCACGGCGATCGATGCCGTTGTAAGTCCAGACGGCGCCTTCGCGGCAGTATTGCTCAAGGCCTTCGTTGCAGGCGTCGCAATGCTGACAGGAATCGACCATGCAGCCCACGCCGACCATGTCGCCGACCTTGAACTTGCTGACGTTCGCGCCGACCGAGCTGACCCGGCCGATGATTTCGTGGCCGGGCACCATCGGGTAGATGCTGTTCTTCCATTCGTTGCGCGCCTGGTGGATATCCGAGTGGCAGACGCCGCAATAGAGAATATCGATCACCACGTCGGTCGGGCGCGGATCACGGCGTACGAAAGCATGCGGCGCCAATGGGGTGGTCGCGGACTGTGCGGCAAAGCCGCGAATATCGAGAGTCATGCGGAGCTCCAGGCAAGTGAGGGACGGGCGGCAATCCGGGAAAGATCGTCGAACGCTTCGCAGTATGCGGAGGCGGGTGTGACGGCCGGTAGCTCGATTCTGCGAAATCCTTGCCCGATTCTCCGTTTTGACGCTGAGGCACTCGCGTAAGCTCGCAGGAACAGGCAAGGTTCGATGGTCCCTGATCAGCTGAAATGCACTCGAATGTCGCTACTTTCCGAAGAATCGGCCGCGCAAGAGCTGGAACGCAAACGGCAGGATCTGGCAGTCCTGATTGATCGATTGGCTGTCGATGATGGCGACCACGAAACCGCCATCGCGGGGCTCAACCTGTATCGCTCCAGCCAGCCGATCAACTCCAAGTGCGGTCTCTATACCTCGACGCTGACCCTGGTTGCGCAAGGCAGCAAGCGGGTGCTGCTCGGGGGCGAGCGCTATGACTACGATCAGGCCAATTACCTGGTGACGACGATCGATCTGCCGGTGATCTACAGCGTCACCGAGGCGTCGCCCGAGCGTCCGTGTCTTTGTGTGGTGTGGCAGCTCGATCCTTCGCGCATTGCCGAGCTGCTGACCGCCGATCTGCCGCCGGTCAAGGTATCGGCGGGCCGCGGCATGTCGATCAGTCCGCTCTCGCACGACATGCTCGACGCCGTGCTGCGCCTGGTGCGTCTGCTGGAGACGCCGGCGGATATTCCGATGCTGGCGCCCTTGATCGAGCGCGAATTGCTCTATCGCCTGATCATCAGCGACCAGGGTGCGTGCCTGCGCCAGATCGCCATGACCGGCAGCCAGACGCAGCAGATCGCGCGGGCGATCGACTGGCTCAGGCAGCACTTCAGTGCGCCGTTGCGCATCCAGGAGCTGGCGCGGACGGTCAATATGAGCGTGTCGTCGCTGCATCACCACTTCAAGGCGATTACGGCCATGAGCCCGTTGCAATACCAGAAGCTCCTGCGACTGCAGGAGGCGCGGCGTCTGCTGTTGACCGAGCAGTGCGATGCCGCTTCGGCGGCACATCGCGTGGGCTATGAAAGCCCTTCGCAGTTCAGTCGTGAGTACAGCCGCTTTTATGGGGCGCCGCCGTTGCGCGATGTTGCGCAGATACGGGAGCTTGCTTCGGCTTGAGGCGGGGCGGTCGCGACTGAAGTCGCTCCTACAAACTAGCCAGGACATTGCTATCTTGTAGGAGCGACTTCAGTCGCGACCGCAACCTCCATACTAAACGGCACTCTCCGCAACCTGCGCAGCTTCTGGCTCCGCCTGCAAACGCTGCCGTCGACGCAAGGTCGGGAACATATAGATCCACAGCCCGACCACAATTAATGTTCCTACGCCGCCGATCAGCGTGGCATTCACCGCGCCAACCCAGGCAGCGAGCATGCCCGATTCGAATTCGCCCAGCTGATTGGAGGTATTGATAAAGATCGCGTTCACCGCATTGACCCGACCACGCATATCATCGGGCGTATCGAGCTGCACCAGCGAGTTGCGGATCACCACGCTCACCATGTCGAATGCGCCGAGCGCGAACAAGGCGATCAACGACAGCCACAGCAGCTTGGATACGGCAAACACCAGGGTCGCCAAACCGAAGCCTGCAACCGCGGCGAACATGATCGGACCCACACGTCGCTGCATGCTGTGGCGCGCGAGCCAGATCGACATCAGCAACGCGCCCGCGGCCGGTGCCGCACGCAACAGGCCCATGCCCCATGGCCCGGTGTGCAGAATGTCCTTGGCGAAGATCGGCAGCAGTGCCGTCGCGCCGCCGAGCAGCACCGCGAACAGGTCGAGCGAAATCACGCCCAGCACATCGGGCCGATGGCGGATGAAATGCACGCCGGCGAATACGGTTTTCAAGGTCGCCGGTTCGCGTCGCGGCGGTGCCTGCTCGTAACGCAGCAGGCCCATCATCACGACGGCAACCAGATAGAGCACGCCGGCCAGCACATACACCACGCCGGGACCGGCGACGTATAGCAGGCCACCCAGGGCGGGGCCGAGAATCGTCGCCGCCTGACCGGCCGAACTGCTTGCCGCCATGGCGCGCGGCAGGATCGGTGCCGGCACGAGTGCCGGCAACATCGATTGCAGCGAGGGAAACTCGAATGCCTTGGCGACACCGATGATGAACACCAGCGCGAGAACCCCCGCCTCGTGCACCGAATGAAGCAGACTCAATGCAGCGAGTACCGCGATCGCCAGCAACTCCACCATGAGGCCGTAGCGGACGATGCGCCGCCGCTCGAACTGATCGGCCACATGACCGGCCGGCAGCGCGAGCAGGAACGACGGCACGAATTGCGCCAGACCGATCAGGCCCAGGTCGAAGGCGCGTCCGGTGACTTCGTAAATCTGCCAACCGACCGCGACCGACAGCATCTGAAAGCCGAAGCTGGACGCGACGCGTGCGAACCAGAACTGTACGAATGCAGGATGTTTGAGTAACGAATCCGCTGGGGGCAGCGCGGAAGAGGCCATGAGAGGTCCTTGCGAAGAATGCGCATTATCGGCTCCCGGGACCATTCACGGCAAAAATTTATCGGTATATGGACTCGCAGTTTTCTGCGTTCCAAACAGGGCACCGCTGATCGCGGCGCCCTGTTCTAAGCTTCAGGCCAGATCGTCAGCCATGCGTGGCAAGACCAACGCAACACGCGCAGGGCGGGGCCTTGCGTCCAGGCCGAACAGTGGGCGTAACCACGACGTGCGGCGAATGATCTCGTGCGACACGGCACATCCGGCAACCGTTCCCACCAGGATCACCAGGGGTTCGCCCACCGCGCCCAGGCCGAGTGGCATCAGCCACCATGCCAGCGCCAGCATCACGCTCTGGTGCAGGATGTACCAGGGGTACACCGCCTCGCGTGCATAGGGCAGCCAGCGGAACGGACGGTTCAGCCATGCGTGTCCCCAGCCCAGTACGGCAGCGATTGCCGTCCACATATAAAGGTACTGGGCGGCACGGACGATCAGGTCCAGCGCATTCGATTCGTGCCCCAGCAGCGCCCCACCGAACTTGTCCAGCACGATAAACACGCTGAACGACGCCAATGCGACCCCAAGCGTGCTGCGACGCAGCCGCGCCAGCTCGCCCCACAGGCGCGAGCCGGTGCCGAGCAGATAGCCGTAGAAGAACATCGTCCCGTAGAGCGCATGGGAGTACCAGTCGCCGATCAGCGTGTGATACATCGGATAACGATCGGCAAGCAGCACGCCCCAGGCCAGGAGCGGAATGGCCGGCGCGATCAGCAAGCTGCGGCCCCGCAGGCCTTCGATGCGTGCACGTATCCGTCGGCCGACCGGCGACTCCAGTGCCGGCAAGAGCATCAGCAGCACCAGCGTGTACAGCCACAGATAGGGCAGGTACCACAGGTGGTTCCAGGTCACGCCGAACTGCCAGCCGTCAAAGGCATGCGCCGGCCACGGGCCGCCGGTCCAGTAGCGCAGGAGGAAGGCACCGAAGCCCGGCTGGACGAGTCCGTTCGACAGCCCCTGCACATAGGGTTGGATCGGCACCACCACGGCCATGCCGAACAACAGTGGCAGCATCAATCGTACCGTGCGCTTCCAGGCCAGCCGGGGCAGCGAGGTCTTGCCGCGCAGGAAGTGCACCGCCAGCCCGGAAATCAGGAACAGCAGTTCCATGCGCCAGCGGTTGAGGAACAGCATGGGGTATTGCAGCCACTCGGCGGTATGGCTGCTCTTGAGATGAAAGCCCCAGTCGGCGACATACAGCATCGACAGGTGATAGAGGATCAACAGGCCAAAGGCCAGGACGCGCAGGGCGTCGATATCGTGGCGGCGGGGTGTGGCACTCATGACGTAAGGCTCCCGGTGGAAAGTGGGGCCGATGCTGGCGTGCACGTGGTGAGGTGTCGTGGGCTAAGTGATTGATTGGGTGGAGTGGGGGATGAGCGGTGGGGTGGGAGGGGTGAGTTGTGGTGGTGGGGACATAAAAAGCCCCCTCACCGCAACCCTCTCCCCCGGCAAGCCAGGGGAGAGGGGGCGAACTGAGGCAGGTTTGAATCTCGCGCGCTTTTGGCTCCCTCTCCCCTGGCTCTGCCGGGGGAGAGGGTTGGGGTGAGGGGGCTGGGTGCTCGCCGAACCATTGCAACACCTGGCTACACTCTCTATCTATGCCACCCCCTTCCTTCGACTACCGCTCCTTCCAACGCTGGCGCCGCCCGTTCGAGATCGCGTTCTGGGTCGTGTTCTTTATCTTGAATGCGACCTTCAACAGCATCACCTCGCGGCTGGATCATCCGCGGCTGGCGGCATGGGAACCATGGAGCTGGGAGTGGAGCAGTGCCCTGGTGATGCTGGCGCTGATCCCGGCGGTGGTGGCGGGGCAGCGGCGCTGGCCGATTCGTTTCGAAACCTGGCGTACCAGCCTGCCCTGGCTGCTGTTGGGCAGCGTGATCTTCTCCCTGGTGCATGTCAGCGGCATGGTGCTGCTGCGCAAGCTGGCCTATGCGGTGATGGGGCAGCAGTACGACTTCGGCTCCTGGGTCGTGTGGGGCTATGAATATCTCAAGGACATCCGCTCGTACGCCGCCATCGTCGCCCTGATCGGATTCTACGAATTGTGGCGGACCCGCTTTCAGGGCGAGGCGCGCATCCTGGCCGAGCCGGACGAAGGTCCGCCGGTGGAATCGGTGGAGCGGCCGGAGCGCTTTCTGGTGCGCAAGCTCGGCAAGGAGTTCCTGATCAATGCTCGGGAAGTCGAGTGGCTGCAGGCTTCCGGCAATTACGTGAACCTCCACGTGCGCGGAAGGGATTACCCATTGCGGGCCACGATGGCCAGCATCGAGGAAAAGCTCGATCCGTCCCGTTTTGTGCGAGTGCAGCGAAGTTATTTCATCAACCTCGATTACCTGACCGAGATCGAGCCGCTGGAAACCGGCGACGCGCGCCTGACCATGCAGGGCGGCATGAAGATTCCATGCAGCCGCCGCTTTCGCGCGCAGTTGCGCGAACGTTTCGGTGATGTCGCGGTTGCGCAGGGCTCGCGGCCCGTACATTCTTAACGCCTGTCTTTAACCGAGGTTGCGTCATGAATTCTGTCCGCCGTCCTTTGCTTGCCGTATTGGTCGCCGCCGCATCGATGGCAGGTTGTTCGCAACAAAGCGACCAGCCCTCTGCCGCCGAACAGGCGCAGACCGCCGCGGCGCAGACCCAGGCCGATGCGGCCAAGAAACTCGATACGTATCGTCAGCTCGTGCAGCAGAACAATGACGAGATGACCGTGCTGATGGGCAAGGACATCGTCGAGCGTTTTCCCAATACCGATGCGGCCAAGGAAGTGCAGCAAAGCCTGCCGGGGATCGAGCAGCGCTTCAAGGACAACCGCGAAAAAGCGCGCGTGCAGGCGCTGTGGATCTATCAAGTGTCGCCGATGCAGGGCGGCACGCAGTCCACGGCAACCATCTACACCAGCCAGCCATCGGGCAACGATCGCGTGCGCCTGGTGCTGCGTCGCCACACCGAGTGGGGTCAGAACGTGTTCCTGTTCGGCAGCGGCCACGGCTTCATCTGCAAGGGCAATTGCACCATCAATGCAACCGTGGATGGCAAGCCGACCGGCATCAAGGGTTTTGCGCCGACCACTGGCGAGCCGGCCATCATGATTCGCGACGACAAGGCATTTATCGCCATGCTGGAAAAGGCGAAGAAAATCACCATGGACGTCACCACCAAGGACGACGACAAGAAGCAGACACTGGTTTACGAAGTGGGTGGATTCGACGCAAGCAAGTGGCAGCCCGTTGGCAAGGGCAAGAAGAAGTAAGCCGGTCCACCGCACCTATGGGTGCGCGTTTTTATGCAGGTCGATCCAGGAGACACCGCCATGAAGTCCATCCGTTCGTTGATGATCGCTCTTGCGGTCGCCGCACTGGCCGCATGCGCCACGCAGCCGGAAAAACCCAATCAGCGCCTGCTCGACTATCAGGCAGCGTCGGGTGCGCCGGTCAATAGTTTCCGTTACTTCTCGTTATGGTCCTGGGAGGCTTTGGATCGTACGCATCTGTCTATCTACACACGCGGCAACGAGGCGTACCTACTCACGGTCGATGGCGGTTGTCAGAACCTGGAGTGGGTCAACGCAATCGGCCTGACCTCGCGCATGCACGAGGTCAACGTCCGTTTCGACAAAGTGCTTACCGGCGAGATGGTCCCGTGCACCATCATGGAGATTCGTCCGGTCGACGTGCAGAAGCTCAAGGCCGAGGAGAAGTTGCAGAAGGAGCGGAAGATCGAGGAGAAGGAGCGGAAGGATGGGGAGTAGGAAATGGGGAGCGGGGAAGAGCAGTGCGCTGCACGTTGGCTCTTTCCATTCCCCGTTCCCAAGCTCGCGTAGCGAGCGAATTCCCCAGCCCTACTGCAAGAACAACTTCTCCGCGATCTTCGCCAGCGGCTTCTCGATGGCATTCTGCACGCGTGCCGGCAGGTCCAGCGGCTTGAGCAGCATCTTTACCGTCATTTCGGCGGGTATATTCCGGCGCAGCAAGTCCTGGGCACGCCCGGTCACCTCGCGGTACTTCGCCTTGTCGCTCTGGTATTGCGGATAGCACTGGTTGAAGACGTGGCGCAGGGCGATGTCGCTGTCTTCGCTCTTGATCTCGTTGACCCGGCGCAGCACGGCGCGAAACACCTTGTAGCGACCGAAGCCTTCCTTTTCGCGATAGCGGCGGAAGTGCTGGTAGAAGTGCTTGTAGTGGCGCACCTCGTCGCTCTTGATGTGATTGGTCAGCTGCTTGAGCACCGGCTCGTCGGTGATGTCGTTGAGCGCGCGGTACAGACTGGCCGTGCCGGTTTCGACCACGCAACGTGCCGCCAGCTCCAGACCGCGGCTGTTTTCCAGCTGTTCGGAGGTGCACACCGCGCCGTACTCGTCCCAGAACGCCTTGAAGCCGCGCTCCCAGTCGAACTCGGGCCATACCTTGCGGACATAGGCGGCAAGGGCGCGCCCATGCTGCAGTTCTTCGTGTTCCCAATGCTGGCTCAACCAGGTCTGCAGCTCTTCATCGCCGGCGAAATGGTCGACCAGATTATGGGTATAGAGGTCCGATCCACTTTCGACAAACGAGGCGCTGCAAAGCAGGAAGAACAGATCTTCGTTGTGGCGAATGCGCTCGATGTCGATGCTATCGAGATCCAGACTCTCCAGGGTCCAGGGCAACGATGTGGTGTAGCTCACGCGGTGTTTCCTGTTCGGGGCAGAGCCAGGTGTTTCCCTGGCGTGACTGTATTATGACAAGAGGATACGACGCCTTTGGCCCGTAGGGGATTAACGCTTGTTTACCGGCTGGGCTGACGAGCGCCCGGTTCTCGCCGATCCGCGAAATCTTGCGTGGCGCCCCATGAAAAACGCCCGCTGAGCGGGCGTTTCTTACGATGGAGCGGGGGGCAAAGCGGTCAGCGGACGACGGTCACCGGGACATGCGCGCGGGCCAGAACGTCGTCGGACACCGAGCCGACCAGCCACCGGGCCAGTGCGCCCCGCTCGGTATGACCGATCACGATATGGTCGATGCTGTGGGCATGGACCTGGCAGATCAGGATGTCGCCGGGGCTGCCATGCAGTACCTCGAGATCCACCAAGGTGTCGGCATCGGGTGCCAGCGCCCTGAGTTCGGCCATCAGTTCGACGGCTCGCTGTCCTGACGTGTCGGTCATGACGAGGGAGGTCGTGTCGACGCCGCCTTCAATGATCTGCAGCGCCGATACGACGCGTACCCGTCCCTGGGAAAGTCTGGCCAGCTTGATGGCAAAACAAAACGCCCGTTGCGACGACGGCGAACTGTCGTAGCCGACCAGTGAATACTTGAACATGCTGCCTCCATGGCTTCAGGTGTGTACGTCAACTATCGTCAGTCCTCGACCTTATGGCAACGGCGTTCGATATGCGTGTGCTTCGCCTGCTGGTGCTCCTGAATTTTTTTACCGGCATAACCACCGCCGACCGCGCCGGCCACCGTCGCCAGCGTCTTGCCTTTGCCGCCACCGACCTGGTGGCCCAGCAGGCCGCCGCCGACCGCACCGATTGCCATGCCCGCGATCTGGTGCTGATCCTTGGGTTGATCCTGTACTTCAACGTTATGGCACACGGTGTGCGAGGCGAATACCGCGGTCGGACTCAGTGCCAGCGCCAGCAAAAAGCCGGCAGCCCACGCTTTCGGGTAATGAGTTTTCATCGCGTCACCTTGTTTTCCAATCAGTGAGATCAGTCTGCTCGGTGGTTTGTTACGGAAAGATCAAAAATCGTACAAGAATACGATCTCCACATTACCGTCACCTCCGTCGGGTTGAGCTATACCGACATGAACACGATGGCCGCCCGGTCCGAAGCACAGCAAAAGGGCGGCTCACCTTGGCAAGAGCGACAAAGGAGAGTTTCACATGAGCAAGCGTCATTTCGGTTTGGCAGCACTGCTTCTGTTTTCGGTAACGGGTCTGTCCGCATTGCCGGTGGCACGTGCCCACGCGGCCGATGCGACGGTGGATTGCGACCTCAAGTTCAGCATCAAGGGCTGGTCGATTCTCTACAAACATGCCGAAGGGATGGGCACCATCGTCTGCAATAATGGCCAGCGCGCGAACGTCAAGATCAACGTAGTGGGCGGTGGCCTGACGGCTGGCAAATACCGCATCGACGATGGCAAGGGCGCGATCTCGCACGTGCGCTCGATCGACGACGTATTTGGCGATTACGCACAGGCCGGCGCCGACGCCGGCGTGGTCAAGAGCGGCAGCGCCGAAGTGCTGACCAAGGGCACCACGTCGCTGGCGCTGTCGGGTACGGGCGAGGGCGTGAACCTGGGCGTGTCGGTGGGCAAGTTCTCGATCGAACGCGTTCACTGATTCGGGTGTCGATTCCGCTGATACGAAGGGCGCCGCACAAGCGGCGCCCTTCGTTTTGCGCGTACACTTGAACGGTTTCCCTTACCCCGGAGTAGACCATGCGCCGCACTGTCCTGCTGTTCTTTCTTTCGCTCTTCGTGGGCATCGCCGCGCCTGCATTTGCCGACGTCGTCCCTTCGGACATGCCGCAGGTCGGCCAGGTCGCCCCGGATTTTCGCCTGCAGGACCAGAACGGCCACTGGCACACGCCGGGCGATCACAAGGGCCGCTGGCTGGTGATGTATTTCTATCCCAAGGACTTCACCGGCGGTTGCACCACCCAGGTCTGCACGTTCCGCGACGATATCGCCAAGCTGCGCAAGGCCGGTGCCGACGTGGTCGGGGTGAGTCTGGACAACATCCAGTCGCACCAGGCCTTTGCCGAGAAGTACCACGTGCCGTTTCCGTTGCTGTCCGATGCCGACCGCAAGGTAGCGACGACTTATGGCGTGCTGACCTCGCAGGGGAGCATGCACTATGCCAAGCGCACCACCTTCCTGATCGACCCGCAAGGCAAGATCGCCAAGGTCTATCAGGACGTCGACCCGGAGAAGAATTCGTCGCAGGTGCTGGCTGATCTGGCGACGTTGAAGGCTGCCCCGTAATGCCGTTTGTAAAAGTCCGTAATGACGAGGCCGGCTCGCGTCGCTTCTCGATGTGGAGCCTGGCGTTGTGGGTCTTGTTGCTGCTGCTCGCCTACGGCGGTTTGCAGTATCTGCAGCACGGCGATTTCCTTTACCTGGGCGCCACCTTTGTCGCGATCGTCGTCTGCGTGGGCGCCATCATGCGTCACGAATGGGCGCGTTCGGCGATGCGTGTCGTTGCGCTCCTGATCGCGTTATATGCGCTGGTCAGCGGCATAGCGATACTGATGCACTGGAGCGATTTCGACAGCATGCGCCAATCGGCGCAGGCCAACCCGCAGATCGCCGAGGATGTCTCGATGCTGCTGGCGCGCACCAAGCGCGTGTACCAGATTGCACTGGCGATCAAGGCGATCGGCATCGTGTATTTGCTGTGGCTTGCCTGGGTGCTGGGGCGGCCTGCGGTACGTACGCAGTTTCATCGGCGGCAGACCCGGTTCAGCCGAGGTTGATACGCCACCGGGTATCGCTGCGCTTCCTTGAGAGTCGTGGAGGCCTTATGCGCCCGATGGCATGTGTTTGGATGCTTGCCCTGGGCGCCACGACCGGCGTCCAGGCGCAGGACCTGGCGTCGGTCTGCCAGGCCAGCAGCAGTTACGACGTCACCTTGCAATCGCAAGGCCTGCTGTTCGATCGCCCGCAGCCGGCACCGTTTCGCGTCGTGCTACGGGACGGCAGCCTGCAAACCGACGGTCAGGCCGTGACCCTGCGGCCGGACGAGCAGGACCGCCTGTCCTTGTTCGAGCGGCAACTACGCGCGCTCGAACCTCGCGCCAAGGCCGTAGCGCGCAATGGCGTGGACCTGCTTGCCAAGGCCGTGCGCGACGAAACCGCCCAGCTGTCGCTGAGCGCCGAAACCCAGTCGGAACTCGATCGCCGGCTGGCTGCCCGGGCACAGGAACTCAAGCAGCGCATTACCACCAGCGAGAGCACGCACGATTGGCAGGGGGATATGGCCGACCGCTACGCCAATCAGATCGCCAGCGACATCATGCCGCTGCTGGCCAGCGACCTGGGCCAGCAGGCGGTGAACGCGGCCGTCAGCGGCGACCTGCAGGCCGCGGCGAGTCTGCGGGATCGCGCTACCGATCTGGCGACCGAGCTCCGGCCGCGCCTGGAGCAGCGCATGCAGGCTCTGCGGCCGCAATTGCAGGCCTTGTGCCCGGATATCCAGCGCCTGGCGGAGCTCCAGCAGGGGATTCGGGCATCAAACGGTCAGCCTTTGAACCTGATCCATGCAGGCCAATGAAACGGCAGCTGAGCGGACAACACCCTGAAGGACCGGGGTTTATCTTTGGCTAAGTGCCCGGGAACGAGGATGACAGCCATCGAAACGTTGCGCCCACCGCCAAGGAGGTGGTTCCCGTGTCGCAGGCCGCACATCTGTTCAACGCACTGATCCGTCGAGGTATCGATGACCGCGCGTTGTATCGGCGTGCCTTGGCACAGGTGCGCGAACCGGGCCTGCGGGCTTTGCTCAACGAAAACGCACAAGCGCTCGATCAGTTGATCGATGATTTGCAGGCACACGTACGCGCATGGAACAAGGTGCCGGCCTCGCACGGCACGTTGATGGGCGCGGTACGTGGCGCCATGGCCGATGCCACCATTTCCCGGTCGGACCAAAGCCATCGCGATACCGCCTGGGTGCGTTGCCTGGCGCGTTGCGAATGTGCGCTCTGGGACCGCTTCGAGCGTCATGCGCAGCGCACGGCCGATGGCGAAGTGGCGCAGGTGCTGCATCGCCAGCTGAGCCGGTTGCATCGGGTTCATCTGGATATGCATTGCCTCGCCGGCACGACGCACGGCTAGATTCTCTGCATGCCGCCTGCCGCCAGAGATGTGCTCGATTTCTGGTTCGATCCCGCACAGCAAGCCCATTGGTTTGAAAAAAGCGATGCGTTCGACGCGCAGATACGCAGTCGCTTCGCTGCGCTGCATCAGCGTGCTGTCGACGGTGAACTCGATAGCTGGACGCTGGAGCCAGACAGCTGGTTGGCCTTGTTGATCGTACTCGATCAATTCAGCCGCAACCTGTATCGCGAAGACGCACGCGCCTATGCCGCCGATGCCAAGGTGCACAGCATGGTGTTGGCGGGAATAGCGCGCGGTGACGATACGCGGTTGTCGTCGTTGCGGCGGGTGTTCGCCTACATTCCGTTGGAGCACGCCGAGGATCTGGCCTCGCAGAATCATGCAGTAGATCTTTTTGCGCGGCTCAGCGAAGACGTCCCCGTGGGTGAGCGCCTCGCGTACCTGAACTATCTCGACTACGCGCGCCGCCATCGCGATGTGATTGCGCGTTTCGGTCGGTTCCCGCATCGTAACCAGGTCATGGGTCGTGTTTCGACAGCGGCCGAACTGGCGTATCTTTCGCAGCCATCCGCCGGATTCTGATCGGCGGGGCTAACGAATGGAAAAGGAGAAAACCATGCGTCGTTTATTTGCCCTTGCCTTGCCCATGCTTCTCAGTATCTCCTTCGCGCATGCCGCCGAAACCTTGCGCGTCGGCAGCCAGGTACTGGCGGTGGGGGACAGTGCGGTACGCGCCATCGGGTTGTTGGGCGATCCGGCCTACAAGGAGCCGGTGGAAAATACCTTCGGCGCGGCGCGCGGTGAGCGCTGGCAGTACCAGATGGGTAACCGCGTCACGACGGTGACGATCATCGGCGGAAAGGTAGCGTCGATCGAGGATCGTTCGCGCTGACTCCTTGCTGCGACGTTCACTTACAAATCTCACGTTTCCCGCTGACTTCACAGCCTTCGGCATCTATGTAGTCTGGCATCGCAGTGAAGGAGCGAGGAGCCATGGATGGCACCGGCGGGCGACAAGCTAAGAACACCGTCGCCCGCCACCTGTGCGCGATGACGCTACGGTTGCTGACGACGGTCGCGCTATGGATGGCGTTGGTCTTATTTGCCGATGCATATGCCAACACGACTTATCGGGTCGGTCGTCACGTGCTGGTGGTCGGCGATGACACCTCACGTGTCAGAGTCTTATTGGGTAATCCGCAAAGTATTTCGCGCGGCACGCATGTAGGCGGCCGCCTGCCGGGCCAGAACGCGAAGCGGCGCCATCGGGGTGTGCGGGATCGAAAAGGTCCACGCCGGTACCAGGCGACGCGATGGCATTATCAGCTTGACAGCAAGCATGTCGTGGTGACGATCGTCAGTGGCAGGGTGGTCGATATCGCCAGCGGGCGTTGAATCGCATCCCTTGGCTTGCTTAAGTTGCGTGGCGCCGAGCCGATCGCAATCGGGCAAGTAGCGCCTGCGCCGTCCAGGGTGTGCGCTTGTTCTCCGCATCGCGGATCAGTTCTTGCAGACAGGCGTTGGCATCGGCTCGCAGCCCATGCAATGCGGCCAGCCGTACAACGGCGCCATGTAGCGCATCGACTTCGGTCGCACGTCCGGCGCGAAGGTCTTCCCAGGTCGACGAACGCGCCTGCGGATCGATGGCCAGCATGCGCGGCGCCAGTTTCAGGAACAACGCGTCAGGCAGCTCCAGCGCGCGTGGAAGCCATGCGGCAGGCAGCGGCGTGAGGCGTGCGACCGGCATGGCTGCAGCCTGGAACGCGTCGAGCGCCTCGCGTTGCACGATCGCCAGGCAGCGTCGCCAGTCGCGCATGGACAACTCTTGCTTGAGCGGCAGGTCGGACAGCGCATTGATCGCGTTGTTGAGATTGAACAGCAGCTTGGCGCGGAGCACGGCATCCATGTCGCTGCGCAATCGCAACGGCAGGCCGGCTTGGGCGAACAAGGGTAGATACGCGTGCAGTGCGGGATGGCCCGCGGCCATCAGCTCGCCGCCCGAGCCCTGATGCAGCACGCCGGGGCTGTGCTGCAGTACGTTGAAGGGCACCATGCCGGCCAATACCGTGTGCTGCGGCAAGGCTTCGCGTAAGCGGTTGGCATTTTCCAGCCCATTCTGAAAATTGACGACGATGCTATGGGCAGCTAGTACGCGCGACAGTTCATGGGCAACCGTGGCCGTTGCCGAAGATTTGACGCAGACGAGGACCAGATCGGCGTCTGCGGCAGCTTCCGGAGAAGTGTGGAAGTCCAACTGGTCCATGCGCAGATGACGCTTCCAGCCATGCCAGTCGCTCAGATGCAGTCCGTTTTCGGTCAATGCGTTTGCGGTGGCCGGGCGCCCGACAAATCGCACGGGGGTGTGCTCCAGCAGGCGTCCGCCGAGATAAAGACCGATATTGCCGGCGCCATAGATGACGATACGCCCGGGTGGGCTCATGCGACAGCTGCCGCGGCTGCCCGCCCGGCGATGCGTCCGGAGAACAGGCATCCACCGAGAAAACTCCCTTCCAGGGCGCGGTAGCCATGCAAGCCGCCTCCGCCGAAACCGGCCGCTTCACCGGCTGCATAAAGGCCAGGTAGAGGAGCGCCCGACGGGTCCAGTACGCGCGCATGTAGGTCGGTGTGCAGGCCGCCGAGTGTCTTGCGGGTGAGGATGTTGAGACGCACCGCGATCAGCGGACCGTTGGCCGGATCGAGGATGCGGTGCGGCTTGGCGGCGCGCACCAGCTTGTCGCCGCGATAGCGCCGCGCGTTATGGATGGCCATGATCTGACCGTCCTTCGTGTATGGGTTATTGAACTGCAGGTCGCGTGCTTCGATCTCGCGACGCAGTTGCGCGGCATCGAGCAAGGCGTCGCCGCTGAGCTGGTTCATGCCGGCGACGAGCTCTTCCAGCGTATTGCGCACGATAAAGTCGCGGCCGTGCTGCTTGAACGCCTCGACCGGAGCGGGTGCGTGTTTGCCGACCGCGCGCTTGGCTACCTGGCGCCAACTCTTGCCGGTGAGATCGGGGTTCTGTTCCGAGCCGGACAGGGCGAATTCCTTGCGGATGATCTGCTGGTCCAGAATGAACCAGCTGTAGTCGTAGCCGGTACGGCGCAGGTGTTCGAGCGTTCCCAGGGTATCGAAGCCAGGCCACAGCGGGCCGGGCAGGCGTTTGCCGGTGGCGTCGAACCAGAGCGAGGAGGGGCCCGGCAGGATGCGGATGGCATGCATGGGCCAGATCGGCGCCCAGTTTTCGATGCCCTCGACGTAGTGCCACATGCGGTCGCGATTGATCAGCTGCGCGCCGGCCGCTTCGGTGATGTCGAGCATGCGTCCATCCACATGCGCCGGCACGCCGCAGAGCATGTGCGCTGGCGGCGCGCCCAGTCGTTCGGGCCAGTACTTGCGCACCAGCTCATGGTTCGCGCCGATGCCGCCGGAAGCCACGACCACGGCCTGCGCGCGAAGCTCGAATGCACCCGTGATCTCGCGCGAGCTGGGCTTGCCCCGTTCGACCTTGTCGTCGGCCAGCAAACTGCCACGCACGCCGACGACGGCGCCGCGTTCGACCATCAGCTCATCCACACGGTGACGAAAACCGAACTGCAACTTGCCGCGTGCCTGCGCGTCGCGTGCGCGGCGCACGAAGGGTTCAAGAACACCCGGGCCGGTACCCCAGGTGACATGGAAGCGTGGCACCGAATTACCGTGACCGACCGAACCATGCCCGCCGCGCTCGGCCCAGCCCACGACCGGAAACCAGCGCATGCCCATGTCGTAGAGCCAGCGCCGCTTCTCGCTGGCGGCAAAATCGACATACGCCTCGGCCCAGCGCCGCGGCCAATGATCTTCCGGGCGGTCGAACGCTGCCGTGCCCAGCCAGTCGGTCAGAGCCAGGGCGTGCGAATCCTTCACGCCCATGCGCCGCTGCTCCGGCGAGTCGACGAAGAACAGGCCGCCAAAGGACCAGAACGCCTGACCACCCAGGCTCTGCTCCGGCTCCTGGTCGAGTACCAGTACGCGTTTTCCCGCGTCGGCGGCCTCGGTGGCGGCAACCAGGCCAGCCAGGCCGGCGCCCACCACGATCACGTCGAACGTATCGCTCATGCCATCGATCCCCAGAGTGTCGCTATCCATCGCGACGTTAGCGCGTCGAACGATTGTTTGACTATGGGCGGTGCAGCACGAAAGCGGGGTAGGGGCGGCCATATGCAGCCCATGACCGATGGCAGGGGATGACCGCTGGCCCATGTATCAAACGCGCAAAGGATTAAACCTTTAACCCACGGTGGCGCATCGAAGCGGCACACAGGGCGTCGATCGACGAGCCCGTCCATTTTGGGGAGAACTTAGGTATGCGCATGAAAGCGGGCGTGCTGGTACTGGCGATGGGCTTGGGCTTCGGTCTGCAGGCAAGCGCAATGGATGTCCATGTCAGTGGCGACAGCTGCGGCTATCGCACCGATTACGATGTGCATGTCACCGATGCGGGCATCGGATTCGATCGCGACAGCGGCGTGGCGCAGCATGTTTTCATGCATGACGGTCAAATCAAGATCGACGGGAAGCCGCTTGCTGTTTCCGGCGACGACGCCGAGCGCCTGCGCCAATACGAGGCGCAGGTTCGCGCGCTCCTGCCGGAGGTGGCGAGCATTGCACGCGAAGGGTTGGATATCGGTTTCGGCGCTATCGCCACCGTCACGGCGACGTTTGCCGAGGATCCGGCCGAGCGCAAGCGCATGCTCGACAAGATCAATACCAAGCGTGCCGCGGCGATGCGCGAAATCGACCAGGGCATCGCCAGTGGTATCTGGAAGCAGGATGCGTTGGAACGCACCGTCGAGGAAGGCGTTGGTACGGCCGTTTCCGAACTGGTCGGCACCGTCACCGCCGGCGCTGTATCGGCCGCGTTGAGTGGCGACCAGACCAAGGTCGCCGCGCTTGAGGCGCGCGCCAACTCGCTCGATAAAACCATCGATAAAGAAGTGAATGCACGCGCCGACAAGCTCGGTCATCGCGCCGAAGCCCTGTGTCCGCGCATGCAGGCCCTGGATGATTTGCAAAAGCGTTTTTCGTTCCGTCTCAGCGACGGTTCGCAGCTCAAGCTGGTGTCGCCCGATCCGGATCATCACGCCAAGGTCGTCGCCTCTTTCTGATCCCCAAAAAAAGCTCTATCAAAACTAGCTGTTAAGGATATCCGCTCCCCCACAGCGTGAATCCATCGCCGCGTCCGTTGCTCACCCCAGACGCGGCGTTTTTTTGTCTGCCATCGGGCGAGGCATCGACGCGGATGCTAGGCTTGTCGAGGTACTCACGACGAGCTGGACTTCGTATGCACGACTACCTCAAGCATCTCAATCTTTCCGAGGGCGCGATCGCCGTCATCATCAATCTGATCGCTGCGCTGGTGATCCTCGTGGTGGGCCTGTGGGCGGCCAAGCGCGTGACCAATTTCGCCGGGCGTGCGATGGGGCGGGCGAGCTTTGATCCAACATTGATCGGCTTTCTGCGCAACCTGATCTACGGCGCGCTGATCGCGATGATCATCGTGGCGGTGCTGACCAAGGCCGGCGTTCCGTTCGCGCCGATGGCCGCAGCGCTGGGTGCTGCGAGTCTGGCGATTGGCCTGTCGTTGCAGGGCTCGCTGAGCAACCTGGCCTGGGGCGTGCTGTTGATTCTGTTTCGGCCGTTTCGTGTGGGCGATTTTATCCATGCCGGCGGCATCGACGGCACCGTCGAAAGCATCAATCTGATGCATACCGTGCTTGTGCTGCCGGACAACCGCGAGGCAGTGGTGCCCAATGCCAAGATCGGCGGCGACGCCATCATCAATTTCAATCGGCGCGGCACGCGTCGGTTCGAATTGCGCGTGGGTATCGGCTACCAGGACGATATCGGCAAGGCGATGGCGTTGGTCGAAGCGCTTTTTCAAGCCGATGAGCGCATCCTCAAGGAGCCCGCGCCGGGTGTCTATACCGAGGCGCTGGCAGACAGCTCGGTGAATCTGCTGCTGCGTGCGTTTACCAATACCGGCGATTTCTGGGCGACGCAGACCGATCTGTTGCGTCGCGTGAAAGAGTGCTTTGATGCAGAGGGCATCACCATTCCGTTTCCGCAGCGGGAATTGCGACTGGTGCAGGGGCAACTGCCGGAAAGCAAGGAGGCAGCCCGCTAGGCGGTAAAAATAGGACCACGTTTCTTCGGCGCAGCTTCAAGAGCTCGAACAACCTCAGTCTTCATCGTCATCCCGGCGAAGGCCGGGATCGACTCCTCAACGTGGCCGCTTGCCAAACGCTATCTGAAAAACGAGAACTGAGGAGTGGATCCCGGCCTTCGCCGGGATGACGAATAGGAAGAGGCTGCCGAGTTTCTTCAAGGTCGCCTCCGGCCCCCTACTTACTGCAAACTGACACTCCGCCGATTGTCATCGGAAACCCGATCGATCAGCTTGTTGTAAGGGTCGATACCCGCCGTGGCCGGCACACCATCGACCTCGACGGTGATCGTGCTGTCGCCCTTGGGTATGTCGCGCTTTTGCAGATAAAGCGGTTTGCCTTCCTGGCCGTTCCCCGGCGAGGCGGCGAACACGCCGATGTCGAGCGGGATGCCCGGGTCGGCATCGGTTTCCTTGCCCTTGCCGTCGACGTAGATCTTGCCGGCATGCACTTTGAGCGTGACCTGATACTTGCCGTTGGGCAGTTTCTTGGCCGTCGCTTCGGTCATGCGGTTGTCGTACAGCGTGATCTTCCAGAAGAAATCGTCCAGCACCGGATGCCATTTCGGGTCGACCGAGGCACGCAGGCTGTCCATGAATTCCTGTGACGTCGTATACGGCGGCTGCTGGAACTGCTTGGCTTCCAGGAACCGCTTGAGCACACCATTGAAGGTGCCTTCGCCGATATAGTCCTTCAGCGCGTAGAAGATCAGCGAGCCCTTGCGGTAGTGGATGTACTGCTGGTTCTCGACCTTGGCCAGGGGCTCTTCGGCCACCGCCTCACCCGCGCGGCCGCCCAGGTAGGCGTCGAGTTCGTACTTGAGGAACTTGCGCATCTGGTTGGCGCCGTAGCGATGCTCCATCACCATCAACGCCGAATACTGCGCCAGCGACTCGCTGAGCATGGTCGAGCCCTGCATATTCGCGCCGATCACCTGATGCGCCCACCATTGATGCGCCACTTCGTGCGCAGTGACGTAGTACGGATAGTCGATCTTCGAGGTGTCGCGCAGGTCGGCGATAAAGCCGATCGATTCGGAGAACGGAATCGTGTTGGCGAAGGACTGCGCAAAGCTGGCGTAGTTGGGGAACTCCAGGATGCGTACCTGGCGGAACTGATAGGGCGTGTAGTTGGCGTCGTAGTAGGCCAATGCGTCCTTTACGCCCTCGATCATCCGGTCGACATTCCAGGAGTGCGCGGGGTTGTAGTAGACCTCGATCGCAATGTCCTTGAAATGGTCGCGTTTGACCGCGTAACGCGCCGACAGCCACGCTGCAAACGGCAGCATCGGCTTGTCCATAACGTAATGGAAGTAATGGCGGCCGTTGGCGGTCCATTCCTTCTGCAGGTAACCCGGTGCCAGCGCGATCTGATCGGCGGAGGTCGAGACCGTCGTGTCGAAGGCCAGCCAGTCGGCATCGTTGGCGATGTAGGTGTTCGCGCGCGCCTTCTCGTCACCCAACTTGGGCATCCGCGGCACCTCGGCCGACAGGCCGTACTTGCGCCGGTCGTTGCGGTCGGTGATCTGATTGCCGTCCTGGTAACCGAATTTCGGCAGCACGCCGCTGTTGACGAACGTGCCGTTGCCAGCCAGGAACTCGCCTTCGGGGCTGTTGGTAAAGCCCTTGGGGGCATATTCCATATCGAAATCGAAGTCCATCGACGCGCCTGGCGCCAGCGGGGTCTTCAGCCTGTAGATCGTATAGCCGAGCCTCTTATCGTCGCTTATCACGTCATGCGGCGCGAAGTTCAGCGACTTCATGGTGAAGTCGGTATCGGTATTGACGTGCAGATCGCTGATCGGCTGATCGTGCTTATTTGTCAGCGTGTAGTGCACGCGGAACTCGATCCGGTTCGGTTCGTCCGGATAGATGTCTACGTCTGCCTTGATCGCCGCTATGCGCGGTTGCGGGATGTTGCGGTACTTGGCGTAGAGCTTTTCATAGTCGGCGTGCTCGATCTTCTCCGCTTCGCTGTTCTTGTAGTGATTGAGCACATTGGTGTTGTAGAAGATCCATGCTCCGCTGCCGATAAATGCCAGCAGCGCCACGCCCATGGCGATCTTCATCGGCGCGCGCATGCGCCGACGCGCCTCGCTTAGGCGTTGGCGCCAGGTCTGGTCGGTGCCGCGCACCCAGAAAAGCGATGCCAGGCAAAGCAGGACGGTCGCGCAGCATGCCCAGTAAAAGTCGAACCAGAGGACGGCTTTCATGAATCGCCCGTAGCCGTTCATATCGGAGTAGGGCAGTTCCGGCGTGCCGCCGAAGGTGTAAAGGTTGTGGTCCCAATGGAGGAAGCCGAAGCCGATCAGCCAGACGAACCACAGGATCGTCAGCAGATAACCGAGGAACTTGTTGTTCGAAATCACCTGCAGAAACAGCGCGAGCGCGCCCAGCAGCAGGAAGGGTACGGCGTTCAGCAGCAACTGGCTTCGATAGAGCGACAACTCCAGCTGCGTGTAACCGTGAGTAAGTTGCCACACCATGGCAACCAGCGAACCGGTCACCAGGAACACGAAGATGACGACGGTCAATGCCATCAGCTTGGACAGCAGCGTGACCCAGTTCGGCAGGGGGTAGGTATCGCTTACTTCGGCGACACGCAGGCTGCGATCGCGCCAGACCAGTTCGCCCGCATAGAAGGTGACGATGATATAGAGCAGCCAATGAAAGGCGCCCCGCACGATCTCCAGCATCTGGTGGGTGACAGGATAGGTCGGCGTGCCATAGATCTGCCCGGAAAAAATGATGGCCGGAATCAGGTTGACGAGGCCGAGCACCAGCATGATCAGGAAGGGCACGCCAGTGAGCACGCTCATGGTGTCGAACATGAACAGCTTGCTGAACTGTGCGCGGTGCGCGCGGGCGTCGTCGCGCAACTGGACTTTGGGCAGGTTCAATGCACCGGCATGCGGCGTGCGCAGGATCGGCGGCTCGCCACGTTTCTTTTTCCGTTGCGGTAGCTGTACGCCCTCGCGATTGGCGCGGAACAACCAGAACGCCGCCGCGAACATCACCAGCGCGACGCCGATCCAGATCAGGCGATTGAACAGCAGTAAGCCGTCAAGCTGGGGCAATTGGTGATTGAACTGATCGGCTGACCAGTAGCGGGTGGTCAGGCCCACAGTGCGAATGCCGAACGGGTCGATCAGGGCGGCAATCGTGTGGTTGTTGATGTCCTGGGTCAGTCGTCCGGAGATGACAAACAGCAGGAAGAACACGATCACGCCGATATAAGTGGCCAGCAGCGAACGCGTTGCGGTAGCCAGTAAAAACAGCAATGCCGCAATCAGCAGCATGTCGGGGATGACGATGACGCCCATGCCCCAGGTGTAGCCGGCAAGGCTGAAAGGCCCCATCCGTACCTGGTCGATCCAGGGCATGGCGCCGCCCAGGGCGATGCCGATGGCGCAGACCACCATAACGGCCAGTGTCGTCGTGTAACCGGCGAGGAAGCGCCCTCCCAGATACGCGCCGCGGCTGACTGGTGTCGTAAAGACAAGCTCCGACGTGCGCATGTCGAAATCGCGCAACGCCGAAGTCGCAACGAAAGCGGTCACCAGGAACATGCTCACGACAGACAGTGAGCCGAGAAGTCGCGCGATCACCATCGGTGCGTTGCGCAGCACGTTTCCGCTAGCGCCGCCCAGGGCCACCGCGTCGCTGCTGGCAACCAGAAAAGCTACGGCGCCATAGACAAGCGCAATCACCCAGAACAACGGTGATTTCAGCTGCTGGCGTAGCTCGAAACGAAAGATTTCGAAGAGCATGAGTGCGTCCTTGTCCGGCGCCGGTCAGGCGGTCTTGGCCGCGGCCTGCTTGCGCAGTTCGCCGAAATAGACGTCTTCGAGATCGGGGGATACCGTTTCGAAACCTTCGCCGGGCGAGCTGTCCGCCAGCACGTGGATTTGCGTACGGCCACCGGTAAGGCGGGTGGAAAGGATGTTCATGCGTGCGCGATAGCCGTCCAGTTCGGACTTGTCGATCGAGCGTCGCCAGACACGCCCGTCGAGGGCGCGGATGGTTTCCAGCGGTTCGCCGCTGAGCAGCACCTCGCCCTGGCCGATGATCGCCATGCGCGGACACAGGTCGGTGACGTCCTCGACGATATGCGTGGAAAGAATCACCACCACTCGTTCGCCAATTTCGGCGAGCAGGTTAAGAAAGCGGTTGCGTTCTTCCGGGTCGAGGCCGGCAGTGGGTTCGTCGACGATGACCAGGCGCGGATCGCCGATCAGCGCCTGGGCGATGCCGAAGCGTTGCCGCATGCCGCCGGAATACGTGCCGAGCTTGCGCTTGCGTACGTCCCAGAGATTCACCTGTCGAAGCAGGGCCTCGACCAGTTCGCGCCGTTCGCGCTTGTGGGTCACGCCCTTGAGCACCGCAAAGTGATCGAGCATGGCCTCGGCGGAGACCTTCGGGTACACCCCAAATTCTTGCGGCAGGTAGCCGAGCAGGCGGCGGGTGGCCTGCTTGTCGGCCAGCAGATCCTGCCCGTTGAGCGTGATGCTGCCCGCATCCGGATCCTGCAGCGTCGCGATAGTGCGCATCAGCGAGGATTTGCCCGCCCCGTTGGGGCCGAGCAGCCCGAACATGCCGTGCGGAATGTCCAAGGAAACCTGGCGTAAGGCCTTGACCCCATTGGCATACGTCTTGGACAGATCGCGGATGTTGAGCATGACACCACCTGGGAGGCCGCGATGGCGGCGTTACAGCCAGCTTAGAGGGCGCGCGGGCGGGCGGCATGCGCTTAAGGTCATGGGGGTGGAAGAGCCAGGAGTGGGTGAAGAGGAGTGAGGAGTGAGAGAAAGCAGGCTGGGCGGGCACTCTCTCCCCTCACTCCTACCCCCTAAGCCAGGAGCGAGCCAGGATGAGTGATGAGTGAGTAAAAGCCGGCTTGGCTGCTCTCTCTTACTCCTCACTCCTCTCCACTCACTCCTGGCCCCTCCCCGTACGGGGCCGAATGGCAGCTATTCGTCTCCTGAGATCGATCCAAGGCGCCCGAAACCATTGCCTGTTCGCTATTATGTGAGGCCTTGCGGCCGCCATCCCCGAGCGGTGCGCCACCCAAGTATCCGCAGGAGAAATCATGGCCGACCTGAAAGAAGCGCGTGTTCCCGATATCGGCCAGGCCGATGTGCCGGTGATCGAAGTGATGATCAAACCGGGCGACAAGGTCGCCAAGGAACAGAGCCTGATCACGCTGGAATCGGACAAGGCGACGATGGAGGTGCCCGCGCCGTTCGCAGGTACGGTCAAGGAAGTGAAGCTGAAGGTGGGCGACGAGGTGTCCGAAGGCACCGTGATCGCGATCATCGAGGCTGAAGACGGCGCCACTGCGCCCGCGCCGCAGGCCGCCGCTCCGGCGCCTGCACCTGCACCTGCACCTGCACCTGCACCCGTTGCTGCCAAGGCGGCCGAGCCGGCCAAGAGCGCGCCTGTCCCCGCTCCGGCGGCCGGCGGCGGTGCAGTCCGCGAAGCCAAGGTGCCCGACATCGGCAGCACCGGTGTGCCGGTGGTCGAAGTGCTGGTCAAGGTCGGCGACACGGTCGCCAAGGACCAGGGCCTGATTACGCTCGAATCGGACAAAGCCACGATGGAAGTGCCGGCCCCGTTCGGTGGCGTGGTGAAGGAGTTGAAGGTCAAGCTGGGTGATGAACTGTCCGAAGGCGATGTGATCGCCCTGATCGAGTCGTCCGAAGGCGGTGCGGCTCCGGCACCTGCGCCGGCTCCGGCAGCCACCCCGGCGGCAGCCAGGGTCGAAGAAAAGCCCGCGCCGATCGGCGGCCGCAGCATCCTGCCGGGCAATGCGCCCGAAGGCGATGTACCGCCGCAGGCCCGTCCGCCGTTCGACGCTGGCATCGTGATGCCGGGCGATGCGCCGTATGCCAGCCCCGCTATCCGCGCTTTCGCGCGTGAGCTGGGTGTGGACGTGCACCAGGTGAAGGGCTCGGGCCGCGGTGGCCGTATCGTGCGCGAAGACATCAGTGCCTACGTGAAGCATGCGTTGGCTTCGGGCGCGCGTCCGGTGACGGGCGGCGCGGCGGTCGGCGGTGGCGGCGGGCTGAACCTGCTGCCGTGGCCGAAGGTCGACTTCGCCAAGTTCGGCGAGATCGAAGAAAAGCCGCTGTCGCGCATCCAGAAGATTTCCGGTGCCAATCTGGCGCGCAACTGGGCGATGATTCCGCACGTCACCCAGCACGAAGATGCCGATATCACCGAGCTCGAAGCCTTCCGCAAGAAGCTTGGCGAAGAGAACAAGGATCTGAAGGTCACCCCGCTGGTGTTCCAGATCAAGGCGGTGGTCGCGGCGCTGAAGAAATTCCCGCAGTTCAACGCCTCGCTCGACGAAAGCGGCGAGAAGCTGATCCTCAAGAAGTACTTCCACATCGGCATCGCGGTGGATACGCCCGATGGCCTGGTGGTGCCGGTGATCCGCGATTGCGACAAGAAGGGTCTGCTCGACCTCGCGCTGGAGCTGGGCGAGATCTCCAAGAAGGCGCGCGACAAGAAGCTCGGTCCGGCCGACATGTCCGGCGGCTGCTTCTCGATTTCCTCGCTGGGCGGGATTGGCGGCACGTCGTTCACGCCGATCGTCAATGCGCCGGAAGTGGCGATCCTGGGTGTGTCCAAGGCATCCACCAAGCCGGTCTGGAACGGCAAGGAATTCGCGCCACGCCTGATCCTGCCGCTGTCGCTGTCCTACGACCATCGCGTGATCGACGGCGCGCTTGCCGCGCGTTTCGCGTCCTTCCTGGCCACGCAGCTGGGCGACATCCGTCGCCTGTTGCTCTGACCGGGGGATTCGAATCATGGCGAACACGATCGAAATCAAAGTCCCCGACATCGGCGGCCACGATGGCGTGCCGGTGATCGAAGTACTGGTCAACGTCGGCGACAAAGTCGAGAAAGAACAGAGCCTGATCACCCTCGAGTCGGACAAGGCGACGATGGAGATTCCCTCCAGCGCCGCCGGCGTGATCAAGGAGCTCAAGCTCAAGGTTGGCGACGAAGTTTCCGAAGGCGCGGTGATTGCCGTGCTGGAAACGTCGGACGCTGCCGCTCCGGCGCCTGCACCGGCGGCACCCACGCCGGCAGCCACTGCTCCCAAGGCCGCGCCCGCATCAGCTCCTGCCGCTACTCCGGCACCGAAGGCTGCCGGTGCCAGTGGTCGTACGGCGGACATCGAATGCCAGTTGCTCGTGCTTGGCTCGGGCCCTGGCGGCTACACCGCTGCGTTCCGTGGTGCCGATGTCGGCCTGGATACGGTGCTGGTCGAACGCTATGAAACGCTCGGTGGCGTCTGCCTCAATGTCGGTTGCATTCCGTCCAAGGCGCTGCTGCATGCCGCGGCGGTGATCGACGAAGCCGAGGCGATGGCCGCCCACGGCGTGAGCTTCGGCAAGCCGAAGATCGATATCGACAAGCTGCGCAGTTTCAAGAGCAAGGTCGTTGGTCAGCTGACCGGCGGCTTGGGCACCATGGCCAAGCAGCGCAAGGTGCGGACCGTGCAGGGCGTGGGCAGTTTCGTGTCGCCCAACGAACTGGAAGTGGAAGGCAAGGACGGCAAGAAGCTGATCCGTTTCGAGAAGGCGGTGATCGCTGCCGGCTCGCAGTCGGTGCGCCTGCCGGCATTCCCGTGGGACGACGAGCGCATCATGGATTCGACCGGTGCGCTTGAGCTGAAGGACGTGCCGAAGAAACTGTTGGTTGTCGGCGGCGGCATCATCGGCCTGGAAATGGCGACGGTGTACGCAGCGCTGGGCAGCGAAGTGACCGTGGTCGAGTTCATGGACCAGATCATTCCCGGTGCCGATGCCGACCTGATCAAGCCGCTGGCCAAGCGCCTGGCGAGCAAGGTCAAGGGCATCCACCTCAAGACCAAGGTGGTCGAGGCCAAGGCCACCAAGAAAGGCATCGAAGTCAGCTACGAAGGCGAGAACATCCCCGAAACCACGCTGTTCGATCGCGTACTGGTGTCGGTCGGCCGCTCGCCGAACGGCAACAAGATCGGTGCCGACAAGGCCGGTGTGGCGGTGACCGAACGCGGCTTTATCAACGTCGATACGCAGATGCGTACCAACGTGCCGCATATCTTCGCCATTGGCGACCTGGTTGGTCAGCCGATGCTGGCGCACAAGGCCACGCACGAGGCCAAGGTCGCGGCCGAAGTCGCTGCCGGCATGAAGACGCACTTCGATGCACGGGTGATCCCGTCGGTGGCCTATACCGATCCGGAAATCGCCTGGGTTGGCGTGACCGAGCGTGAGGCGAAGGAAAAGGGCCTGAAGATCGGCGTGGGCAAATTCCCATGGGCCGCCAGCGGCCGCGCGATCGGCATCGACCGCACCGAAGGCTTTACCAAGCTGCTGTTCGACGAAGAAACACATCGCGTGGTCGGCGGCGGCATCGTCGGTCCGCATGCGGGCGATCTGATTTCGGAAGTCGCCCTGGCGATCGAGATGGGTTCGGAAGCGGCCGATATTGGCCTGACGATCCATCCGCATCCGACCTTGAGCGAATCGGTCGGCATGGCGGCGGAAGCCTATGAAGGCACCATCACCGACCTGTACATGCCGAAGAAGAAAAAGTAAGCACAGGTCGATTCAATTCATGACCTTCGAAGCCCCCATGGATCTGACGATCGATGGGGGCTTTTTACGTTTGGGAGTAGCACGATGAGTTGGTCAGCCACCCAGTACAGCAAGTTCGAAGACGAACGGAACCGACCGATTCGCGATCTGCTTGCCCAAGTATTCAATGAGCACGTCGGGCGCGCAGCGGATATAGGCTGTGGCCCCGGCAACTCGACCGAGTTCCTGCAAAGCAAATTCCCGGGTGCCGCGATTGTCGGTATGGATAGTTCGCAGGATATGCTCGAGGCCGCGCGCCGACGTTTGCCTGATGTGCGCTTCGATCTCGGCGATATCGCAAGCTGGAGCGAACCGGGTCCGTTCGATGTCATTCTTTCCAATGCCGCGCTGCAATGGGTGCCCGACCATGCGGTGTTATTGCCCGCGTTGCTGGACAAATTGGCGACGGGAGGCAGCCTCGCGGTGCAGATGCCAGACAACCTCGACGAACCGGCGCATCGCTTGATGCGCGAGATTGCCGTCGATGGACCGTGGGCGGCGAAGCTGGCGAGCGCACCGCGTGCGCGCGACAGTCGTCATAGCGCTGACTGGTACTACCGTGTATTGCGCGAGCAGGGCGCGGAGGTGAACGTGTGGCGGACGATCTATCACCATCCGCTGGCGGGCGGTGCGGCGGCGATTGTCGAATGGTTCAAGGGTTCGGGCCTGCGGCCGTTTCTCGAACCGCTGGACGAGGGCGAGCGCGTTGCGTATCTGGCGCGTTACGAAGCGGCTGTGGCGAAGGAGTACACCATCCTTCCCGACGGTACGGCGCTGTTACCGTTTCCGCGATTGTTCTTCGTGGCGACGCGCCAATAAATCGCCTCGGTCTCCCATCTTCGTCATTCCGGCGTAGGCCGGAATCCATTCCTCAGCGTGACCGCTTGCCGAACGTTATCTGACGAGCGAGAACTGAGGAATGGATTCCGGCCTCCGCCGGAATGACGACTAGGGGGAGGATTATTCGTGTTTCCCCAACGCCGCCACCATATGCGGCTCCAACTGCTCCAGATGCGACTGCGTGCCTTGCACGGTAGCGATCATCTGGCGCAGCACGGTAATGAACTCGATCGGATCGACATCGCGCCCAAGCTCCACCTTCGTACGTATATCCACCATACGCGGCGCACTGAGCAATAGCGTGCTGTCCTGGCTCAGCCATTCGGTGGCGTGTCGCTGATCGGCGTAGGCGCCCGAGTAACTATTGAGGCGGTCGGCAGGAATCCAGCTGGCGCTTTGATTGGCAACCGCCACGTCCCAAGCCTGGCTCGCGAAGATGGGCCAGTGGATATTGATGTCGAATTGCTTGCTGTGTGCCCGAATATGTTCGTTGATCGTCTTGCTATCCGTGCCCGCCAGCACGTCGGCAGTAATCAGTTTGTCCAGCTCCAGCAGCGGCTTCAGGTCTTCCGCATTGGTTTGCCTGGCATCTCTTGTCTCGGCAAGATCGTTGGCGAGCTCAGCCTCGATCTGTCGGCTCGCCGTTTCCGCCGCTCTCTCATGGTGTACATGTTCGATCCACTGTTCCAAGCCGAGCGCAGTAAGAATACTGAGCACGATCATCAAATAGTGCGAAAGGAATTCTTTCAGCGAATGCAGCTTGACCTTTGGAATTTCCAAATGCATGGCAATCCTCGTTGACCCCTGGGTGCGCCCGGCCGCGCGGCGTTAATCGTAGACATTGTCGAACAGATCGCCCTGGGCGAGAAAGCTGTCCTGCTCCACGAAGCCCGCCAAGCCTACGCCGACCAGGCGATAGAGATCGCTGGCCGGTCGCTCGACGCGTTCACGCAGGGCGCAGGCCAGATCGGCAAGCTCTTGCGCCGAGCGAGGCCGCACCGAAGGCGTGAGGCTGCGCGTGAGGGTATGAAAGTTCGCGGTCTTGAGCTTGAGCACGATGGTGCGCGCGATACGGCCGCCCAGAGCTTCGCGCTGATGGGCCGCCCAGGTCTTCTCGGCAAGGCGTCGGATATGCGGCTCCAGTTCGTCCAGGGTCAGATCGTTCTGGAACGTGTCTTCGGCCGACACCTGCAAGGTGAGGCGATCGGGTTGCACGGGGTGCTCGTCGATGCCCAGCGACAGTTCGTGCAGTCGCCGGCCCCACTGACCGAAGCGCTGTTCCAGCGCCGCCTGCCCGAGCGCTCGCAGTTCGCCCACCGTTGAAATCCCCAGTTCGGTCAGCTTGGCCTCCATCACCTTGCCCACGCCGGGCAACTTGCCGACCTTCAATGGCGTGAGGAAGGCTTCGACCTGATGCGGGCGCACCACGAACAGGCCATCGGGCTTGCGCCAGTCCGAGGCGATCTTGGCAAGAAACTTGTTCGGCGCCACGCCGGCCGAAGCGGTCAGGCTGGTTTCCTCGCGAATCGCCGCGCGGATCGCTTCGGCCGTCGCCGTGGCGCTCGACAGGCCGGTCTTGGTCTCGGTGACGTCGAGATAAGCCTCGTCCAGCGACAGCGGTTCGATCAGGTCGGTATGTCGCGCGAAAATCTCGCGCACCTGTCGGGACACCGCCTTGTAGCGCACGAAATCCGGCGGCACGAAGATCGCCTGCGGACATAGCCGCTCGGCACGTATCGCCGGCATGGCCGAGCGCACGCCAAAGGTTCGCGCCTCGTAGCTTGCTGCACACACCACCGAGCGCGCTCCTTTCCAGGCCACCACCACCGGCTTGCCGCGCAACGAAGGATCGTCACGCTGCTCCACCGACGCGTAGAACGCGTCCATGTCGACGTGGAGGATCTTGCGAGGGGATGGGGGCACAGGGTGTCGGTTAGCGAGGGCGGCATCGATTCTAATGCCGGTGGAAATCCTTCGCGCGGGCCCGGGTCTACTGTGCCGGGGTTGCCACGGTTGCGGCCGAAGCCGGCAGGCTCTGCACCAGATAGATCCGCACGTTCGGGTGTCCGCTCGGTATGGCCAGGGCGGCGCCGTCGCGAACGTTGACTGTGTCGCCGGACGATCGGTTTTCCAACGCGCTGCGCAGCGCGCCGTCGAGATCGCTGTCCCGATGGGTGGGCCAGAGGGGGAGCAGGCATGCCAGCAGAACCAGTGATGCCGCCGTCGCCAGCCAGCTCCAGCGAGCGACGTGCGCTTTCGGACGCTGCGCGGCGATGTCGTACTGCAGGCGCAGCAGGCCGCCGGGCGGCGGCGTGCGTTCGGGCGAGAGTTTGCGAAGCTCGCTCATGGCTCGCCTCCGATCAAGGTCTTCAAGCGTGCAAGCGCCTGGTGTTTGCGCGACGCCACGGTGCCTTCGGGAATGCCGAGGATACGCGCGATTTCAGAGGTTTTCAGCTCGCTGTATTCGGACATCAGCAAGACCTCGCGTTGTCGTTGCGGTAATCCGCGCAATGCCTGATGCAGTTGGCGTTCGGCCAGGAAGTCATGCGACTCGGTTTCCACATGCAGCTGTTCGATGTGGTCTTCGATGGCATCTCCTCGCCACAGCTTGCGCCAGCGCAGGCGATTGCGCGCCAGGTTGAGCGCGGTCGTCCACACCAGTGCGTCGAGCGTTGCCTCTTCGACTTTTTCGCGGCGCTCCCAGATGCGCATGAACGCATCGTGGACAAGGTCCTGGCAATCCTGCGACTGCCAGAGCTGGCGATAAAGCACGTTGTAGAGCGAACGCTCGAGTCGGCGGTAACTTGCATACAGCGCTTCCTCGCGCAGTGCCATGAGGGCTTAACGCTGCTGTGTGCGATCGACTCGCATAACCAGCAGGCGCGCCATGGATGCATCGCTGCCAGCGGCTGTCTCAGTGTTGGAAGCAGGCGCCTGTGCCAGCACGACGAATTGCCCAGGGGTTACGTTCAACTGCCCAGTGAAGCGGCTCAACCCCTGCGGGTGCACGGGATTCAGCAGGTTGTGCACCTGGAGCTGGATATCGATATCGCCCGACGTCGACACGCTGGTTGCATAGCCAAACTGATAGTCGGTGATGATTTCGCCTTGCCCACCTTCACGCACCGAACCGGAAGCCGCTTCCACCAGTTTGAAATGTGCAGGCCCCATCGAGGTGCGCCAGGACTTGAGTACGTCGCCAAGCACGTTGAGTGCGCCATCGTCTGCACCGTCGCCATGGATCGCATCGACGATCCAGAAGCGTAGATTCAGCGAGGCAGGGCTGGTGTTGTCCTTTTTATTGCTGGCAAGGCTCGATAGCGCGCCGCTGATAGAGTCCTGCGAGCTCTCTGGCGCGTAGATCAATAGTTTGCCTGGCCCGGGGCTGGTGACAGCTGCCTGTGATCCCGGCGCGAGTGCCATGGCGAGCGCTTGCCGCAGGGACTCCGTCTGTGCTGCCGGGACGTCGTAGATCCGTAACGCCATGGGTTGCGTTGCCTTTGCATCGCCAGCAGCTGGCGCCGCCGAATCCGTATGTCGATGGCAGCCGCCAAGAACAAGCGCCAGTCCGATGATTCCCAGCTTCACTACGTATTTCATGATCTCCCCAGGTGGCCGGCGAAAGCGGCCTTCCCGGATATATACACGCGAGCGGCGGCTTTCTTCATTTGGCTGACGAAATTTTTTCCGTGCCGACAGGGGGCTGGCCCTGGATGGCCGCAAGATGGCATGGTTCACCCCTATGACCGATCACACTTCCGCTTATGTACGCCGCCTGGGCATCTGGGATGCCGCCGCCATCGTGGTTGGCGGTGTCATCGGCGCCGGTATCTTTCGCAGCGCCTCCACCGTGGCCGAACGCACCGGCTCGGGCTGGGAGTTGTTGCTGCTCTGGGCCATCGGCGGCCTGCTTACGCTGACCGGCGTGCTCTGTTACGCCGAGCTGGGTGCGCGGCGACCGCAGGCCGGTGGTGTCTACATCTATTTACGCGAGGCGTTCGGCCAGCTGCCGGCTTTTTTGTTCGGCTGGACGATGGCGCTGATCAACTATCCCGGCAGCGTGGCGGCGGTGGCCACGACCTTTGCCGATTATTTTTGCGTCGCGCTCGGCCTTTCGCATTTCTGGATCAAGCCGGTGGCCGCGGGCGCGATCGCCTTTATCGTCGGGGTGAACCTGTTCGGCATCCGCGCTGGCGCGCGCATGCAGAACCTCTTCACGCTGCTGAAGCTCGGCGCGATCGTGCTGGTGGTGGTCGCTGGCTTGGCCCTGGCACAGGGTCGGCTCGGTCTCGTGTTGAGTGCCGATACGGCACACCCGGTTGCGTCGTGGAGCTTCCTGGGCGCGCTGTTGCCGGTGCTCTTTACCTATGGCGGTTTCCACTATCTCAACGATTTGGCCGGCGAAGTGCGCGAACCGCAGCGCACCTTGCCGCGCGCGCTTGCGCTGGGCATGGGCACGGTGGTGGTGTGCTACGTGCTGGTCAATATCGCCTACCTGTCCGGGTTGGGACACGCAGGGCTCGCGGCCAGCCACGCGCCTGCCGCCGACCTGGTGCGTGCGTGGTTGGGCGATCGCGGCGCCACCCTGATTGCCATTGGTATTGCGTGCTCGACCTTCGGCTATTGCAGCATCGCCATTGCCGGTGGCGCGCGCGTGCTACAGACCATGGGCGCGGATGGCATGTTTTTTCGCGCGGTGGGACGCATCGAGCCTCGCACGCATGCACCGCAGATTGCGCTGGCCGTGCTGGGCGCGTGGGCGATCGTGCTGGCGGCCAGCGGCAGCTTCAACCAATTGCTCGACTACACCACGGTGGGTGAGTGGTTGTCGCACGCCTTCGGCATCGCCACGCTGTTCTGGTATCGCCGCCGTTTTGCCAACGAGCCGTCGCCCTATCGCGTGCCGCTGTATCCCTTGATGCCGATCTTGTTCGTGAGCGTGGTGCTGGGCGTGATCATCGCCACCACCATCAATTCACCACAAGATGCCGGTATGAGCCTGGTGTTGATTCTTGCCGGTGTGCCGGTCTATTGGGGCTGGAAGGCCTGGTCGCGGCGCGGGGCTTGATTCCGGCAAGCCGGCCTTCATCGACGATGCCCATACTTATGGACTTTTGGAAGGGAGCGCCGCGATGAAGAAATTTATTTCATTGGCATGGCTGGCGGCGCTGCTACTGACGGCTTGCCAGACCGCGAGCAATGCCGGGACGTTCGATCTCGCTGGGGATGCGTCAAACGTGAAGTTACAGCAAGTGCGGCGCGCCGACGCCGTGGAAACCAATGCCCAGGGCGGCAAGCAGCGACGCTACACCTTTGCTCCTTCGGTAACGCCAGAGATATCCATCCAGGCGCCCGCAAAGGGCTGGGACTGGTCCGACAAGACTGAACTGCGCATCGCCGTGCAGAACGCGATGGCCTGGGATGTGACGCTTCAGATCACCATCGATGGCGTTCGCGCGGGCCAGTCCCTGCGTGCAGTGGTTGCCTTGCCCGCCGGGCCTGCACAGACCGTGGTGGTGCCGCTGCGTGCCGAAGCGCCGCGAAGCCGAGGCATGCAGGCAGGCCCACCGATGCCCTTCGACGAGCAGGGTCGTCGAACGATCGTGGCGACGACCGTCGAGGGACGGCTCAATCTGCGAGCCGTAGGCGCCGTGCGCTTGAGCATGCCCGCGCCACAAGCGCCGCAGACCTTGTTGCTTGGCGCCGTCGAAGGAGTGGCCGGAGACGATGCGCTACAGCATGCCTATACCGGCATTGTCGATCGCTGGGGGCAGTACACGCGCGAGCAGTGGCCGGAAAAGATCGATAGCGACCAGGCGCTGCGCGCGGCGCAGGCTGCGGCGCAAGCCGATCTGCGATCTGCGCACGACAGCGCGCCGAAGCTCGATACCTACGGCGGGCGACTCGACTTGCCGGCATTCGCCGCGAAAGGCTGGTTTCGCTCCGAAAAGCGCGATGGTCGCTGGTGGCTGGTGACGCCGGAAGGTCACGCGTTCTTTTCGCTAGGGATGAATGCGGTCGTTCTCGATGGCGCGCGCACCTATGTGCAGGATCGCGCATACATGTTTCGCGATCTGCCCGCCGATGAAGGCGAATGGAAGGCTTTTTACGGCAACAGCGATACGCGACAGGCCGACGCAACATCGCGCAAAGGACTGAAGTTCGACCACGGTCAGTGGTTCGATTTTTATGCGGCCAATCTTTATCGTGTCGACGGCAAGGATTGGGCGACGGCATGGCATGCGCGTACGCTGGAGCGACTGAAGAGCTGGGGTTTCAACACCATCGGCAATTGGAGTGACGATGCGCTCGGCAAGGCGCATAAGCTCGCCTATACGCGCTCGATCAATATCGACGGCGTGTTCGGCAATGTCTCCAGCGGCTATGACTACTGGGGGCGCATGCCTGATCCCTACGATCCCCGCTTCGTCGAGGCGGCGGAAAAAGCCGCCGCGAAGGCGACACAGGATGTTGTTGACGATCCTTGGCTGCTCGGCTATTTCGCCGACAACGAACTGGCCTGGGCCGGGCAGGGCCCGCGAGGTCGCTGGGGCCTGGCGATCGGTACGCTCAGGGGCGAGGCGCAGAGTGCGGCCAAGCAGGCCTTCATCGCCAAGCTCAAGAGCCAATACGGTGACGCGATAAAGCTGGGTTCTGCCTGGGGTATCCCGCTGACCTCATGGGACACGATGGAGGCGTCGGGTTTTGTACCGCCGGCACCGAAGGCGGCCTATCCGGCCATCGCCGCCGATTACAGTGCCTGGCTACGCGACTACGCCGACACGTATTTCCGCGTGGTGAGCGAAGCGTTGCGTCGTCACGACCCGCATCATCTGTTTCTTGGCGGACGCTTTGCGGTGAACACGCCCGAAGCCGTCGCTGCCTGTGCCACGTACTGCGATGTGGTGAGCGTCAACACCTATACCGATGTGCCGCAGCATGGTTTTGACATCCCTGCGGTAGCGCAGGCGAACAAGCCGGTCATGATTACCGAGTTCCATTTCGGCTCGAAAGATCGCGGTCCTTTCGGGAATGGCATCGCTTCGGTCTATACCGAGCAGCAGCGCGGCGAAGCCTATGCGCGTTTTATCGCGGCGGCGGCTAGCGATCCGAATATCGTCGGCGCGCACTGGTTCCAGTACACCGATCAACCGGTGACCGGACGCCTGCTCGATGGCGAGAACATGCATATCGGTCTGGTCGGTATCACCGATATTCCGTTCGGCAGCTTCGTACAGGCCGTTCGCGCGGCTAACCGTCAGGCCTTCGGGCCATGAGTGCGACGATCAGCCGGGCGCAACCAGGCAATGCCCTGCGACATGGCCAGACAGACGAGTAGGGCATAGATCCAGGGATTGCCGAACAGGCGAAGGTCGGCGATGGCATGGAGCCAGTCGCGGCCGTCGATCACGGCCAAGACGATCAAACCGCAGACCAGCGTTGTCATGAGTGCCGCCAGCAGGCCATTTTCCAGGCGAGACGGTGGGATGGCGTCACGTTCGGCGAGTGCGGCAACGCGCGCGGCAAAATTTTCTGGCAACAGGTCTGGCAGCGGTTGCTTCAAGGCACGCATGACCACGCGATAGCCCTGCACCCGAGCGCTGTCGCGATTGTCGTGGGCATATTGCGCTCGTTCGCGCTGCAGGGCCTGTTCCTGCGCCTGCCATTCCTCGTCGTGGTTCATAAGGTCGTTCCTATCCGGCTTTCGAGCACACCGCGCAGCTGGCGGCGACTACGGAAAAGATGGCTCTTGATCGTACCTTCGGCCATGCCCGTGATCCTGGCTATCTCCGGGATGGTCATCTCCTCCAGATGATAGAGCGTCAGCACGGTGCGTTGCAGCGGCGGCAGCGTCTCTATCGCGGCGTGCAGGTGCCGGTGCAGTTCGTCATCCGCGCAGGCCGCTTCCAGGTCGAAGCCGTCGCCGATTTCCTCGATCGGGTCGTTCTCGTTCTCGTTGTTCAGGGGTTCGACCAGGGGAATGCGACGGCGTTCGAGGTGGCGCAGCGCGACAGTAAAGGCGATCTGGCCGATCCAGGATTTGAGCGAACTCTCCTGGCGGTACTGGTGCAGGTAGCGGTAAACGCGCAGGAACGTGTCCTGGCAAAGCTCGCGCGCGTCCTCCGGGTGGCGGACCATCCGGTAGACGATGTGCCAACACAGCCCCTGGTACTCGCGTACCAGGCGTTCGAAGGCCCCCGTTTCCCGGGCCAGCACGGCTTGGACCAGGACGCGGTCCTGATTCATTGATTTGAGTTGTCCATCTCGCTGGAGATACACCGACGGCCTCGACGGTTGCAGCCTCGCCGCTGCAACCGTCGGCGTGCCGCGTGTATCTATCTCACCAAGCCGCCCTCTGGCGTAGTGGAGAACGTCATGCAACAAGTCATTGTTCCGGTTGTGCTGTTCCTGTGCATTACCTATGCGATCAAGCTCCTGATCGACGCCCGGCTGCATTCGCAGCTGTTCAAGAATGGCGCGTCGGAGGCATGGCTGCAGTCGATACTGAAGACGGAGGAACGGCAGCGCCGGTATGCATCGTTGCGCTGGGGCGTGGTCCTGCTGGCGTTGGCCGCGGGTTTTGGACTGAATCAGTATCTGTATAACGACAATTTCAACGCCGGCAGCATCGCCATCCTGGCTGGTGCGGTAGGCCTGGGCAATCTGGTGTTCTTCGCGCTGTCGCGCCGGTTGGACTGAAGCCGCACTCGCTGCCGGGCGCGGCATGCCGCGCCGGTTGAATTAACTGGCGAGTGTCGTGGCGATGCCAAATGCAATGGCGGTCACGATAGCGACCGCCATGCAGGCACTGGCAGGGCGGATGCGGTGCGCATCGACACGCGGAATGAGGCGCCACAGCAGCAGTGCGCCGATGAACATATTCAGCACCAGCACCCAGCGCAACGCATTGGAAGCGAGCAGAGGGCCATAGGGCGGACGCGCATGGCCCGTATACATGGCCACGCCAGCGATCAACAGCATGCCGGCGAGGTTCCACAGCAGGCAGGCAAGATACGTGCGGTTGAACACCACCGCGCATCGCTCTGCCCAGCGCAGCACCAGCCAGGCGATCAAGGCCGGGACGATCGCGCCGATGCTGCTGTAGAGCACCCACCAGAACAGCATGCTGAGCACTGTGAGCAGTTGCGTCATGAAGAGATTCCTAAGCGTTGCAGCAGACGATCCATAAACCAGGCGGGGCCGACAAAAAAAGCGGTGAGTTCATCACGCAGGCTGGGTCGGGGCTGTTCGAGAAAGCGGCCCAGCAGCACGCCGAGCCACCCCAGCAGGAAAATACCCAGTGCCCACCCGCGCAGCTGTATCGGATCGACTGCGGAATAAATCAGATGCGTAAGCAACGACAGCGCCAGCAGCGCGACGAACATCGCCGCACCGATCCGGCGCGAATACTTCCAGTACCAGCTGAAAAGCAGCACTTGCAGCATCACCGCCCAGAACCCGGGGCGACCAAGCATCGGCGGTACGGGAATCGTCCAGACCAGCGCGATAGCGCTCCATGCGATCGGCAAGATGCAGCATGCCAACAGCCAACGATGCCCTGAATGCCGATGGTCGTTGCTGTACCGGTCAAGCAGATGCGCGAAGTATTCAGCGTTTTCCTCGCGCGAATGCATCAATGCGAACCGGCTTTGGAGAACAGGTTCAGTACCAGGACACCGGCGACGATCAGGCTCATGCCGATCAGGGCGGGCGCATCGAGCTTCTGCTTGAACAGGACCGTACCGATCGCTGCGATCAGCACGATGCCCGCACCCGACCACACCGCATAGGCGACGCCGATCGGGATGCTGCGCAATGCAAGGCTGAGAAAATAAAACGCCGTGCCGTAGCCTGCCATCACCACGAGACTCGGCCACAGCCGGCTGAATCCGGCCGATGCCTTGAGCGCGCTGGTGCCGATCACTTCGGCGAGGATGGCCAGGCCCAACAGAATCCAGGAATTCATCGCGCCGTTCAGTCCAGCGTGATGCCTGCCAGGCGCTGCAGCGCTTCGGCGTACTTGGCCGAGGTGCCTTCGATCACGCTGGCGGGCACGTTCGGGCCCGGTGCCTGCTTGTTCCAGCCGAGCGTTTCCAGATAGTCGCGTACGAACTGCTTGTCGTAGCTGGGCGGGCTGATGCCGACCTTGTATTCGTCGGCAGGCCAGAAACGCGAGGAATCGGGCGTCAGCATCTCGTCCATGACGTAGAGCTTGCCGTCCTCGTCGGTGCCGAATTCGAACTTGGTGTCGGCGATGATGATGCCGCGCTCGGCCGCATAGGCCGCCGCCCACTTGTAGATGGTCAGCGTCGCTTCGCGCACCTGCTCGGCGAGGTCAGCGCCGACCGCGGCAACGACGGCATCGAAGCTGACATTCTGGTCGTGGTCGCCGACCGCGGCCTTGGTCGAGGGGGTGAAGATCGGCTCGGGCAGTTGCTCGGCTTGCTTGAGGCCGACCGGCAGCTTGATGCCGCACAGCGAACCGGTGGCCTGGTAGTCCTTCCAGCCCGACCCGATCAGGTAGCCACGGGCGATCGCCTCCACCGGTACCGGGGTCAGGCGGCGCGCGATCACGCTGCGCTTCTGGTACAGGGCGAGGTTCGTGCCTTCAGGCAACTCGTTCTGCAGGGCGATGTCGAGTAGGTGGTTGGGAACCAGATGCGCCGTCTTGGCGAACCAGAAATTGGACATCTGGGTCAGCATTTCGCCCTTGCCGGGGATCGGATCGGGCAGGACCACGTCGAAGGCGGAGAGCCGGTCGCTGGCAACGATCAGCAGGCGATGGTCGGGCAGCGCGTAGACGTCGCGCACCTTGCCGCGGTGGATCAGGTTCAGACCGGGCAGGTTCGATTGCAGCAGGGTCGTGGGCACGGGGCGCTCCAGGGCAAAAGCTCAAGCAGCATATTGTAACTGTCCGGATGGCCGCCGGGCCGGGCGGCGCTGGTAGAATTGGCGGTTTTAACCCCCATGCATTGCCGATGCGAACCGTATTGACCGCGGCACTTTTGCTGGCCGCACTACCCGTGATGGCCGCCACGCCGCCCAAGCCGGCGCGCCTGGGGCTGTGCGCGGCATGTCACGGTGAAACCGGCATGGCGCAGATTCCGGCCGCGCCGAACCTGGCCGGGCAGAAACTCGACTATTTGCGCGAAGCGCTGAAGCAATACCGCGATGGTCGCCGCAACGCGCCGCTGATGAAGGCGGCGATCGGTCCCGTGAGCGATGCCGATCTCGATGCGCTCGCCCAGTGGTACAGCGCACAAGCACCGGTACAGGCGACACCATGAGTCTTACTTGGACCCTCCTGCTGGCCTTTGCTGGCCTGATCTTTGGCCACGGCATACCCGGCGCCATCGTCGGTGGCATTGCCGGCTTCATCATCGACGGCGTGCGTCAGAAGCGACGTTATGCCACACCGGAGGTCGGCGGCTTTATCGGCCCGCTGTTTGCCTTGCTCGGTGCGGTGGCCAAATCCGATGGCCGCGTGTCGGAAGCCGAAATCGCCATTGCCGAGCGCCTGATGTCGCGCATGGGCCTGGATACCGAGCAGCGCAAGCAGGCGATCACCAGCTTCAACGCCGGCAAGCAGCCGGAGTTCGACGTCACCCCGGCCATCGACGGTCTGCGCCAATGGGTCGGCCTGCGTCGCGACCATGCCTTCCCGGTACTCGATGTAGTGATCGAAACCGTGCTGGCCGAAGGCAACCCGCCGCCGGAGAAAATGTCGCTGCTGCGTCAGGTGGCGTTCGCGCTGCGCGTGAGCGACATGGAGCTGATGGCCCTGATGGCGATGAAAGGCTACGCCTGGAACGCCAGCGCGGGTGGGCGGCGCGGCCCCGGCAACGGAGGCGGTTACGTACCGCCGCAGCGCAACCAGCAGGGGCCCGATCCCTATACCGTGCTTGGTATCGAGCGTGGTGCCGATGATCGCGCGATCAAGCGCGCGTATCGCAAGCTGATTTCCGAACACCACCCGGACCGCCTGGGCGATCTGCCCGAGGATATGCGCCGTCGCGCCGAGTCGCGGGCCAGTGAGATCAACGCGGCGTACGAGCGGATCAAGGCAGAGCGGGGGTTTAAGTGATGGGCGCCGTGACGATCTCTTTCCTTTTTACCCTTTACTCTTGAGCCACCATGCCTAAGCAATCGCCAATCATCGCGCCCTCCATCCTTTCCGCCGACTTCGCCCGCCTGGGCGAGGACACGGTCAAGGCGCTCGACGCCGGTGCGCAATGGGTGCACTTCGACGTGATGGACAACCATTACGTGCCGAACCTGACCATCGGACCGATGGTGCTCAAATCGCTGCGCAATTACGGCGTCACCGCGCCGATCGACGTGCACCTGATGGTCAAGCCGGTCGACCGCATTGCGCCGGATTTCGCCAAGGCCGGCGCCAACTCGATCAGCTTCCATCCGGAGGCGAGCGAGCATGTCGATCGCACCATTGGTTTGATCAAGGACGCGGGCTGTCATGTCGGCCTGGTATTCAATCCGGCCACGCCGCTGAACTGGCTCGACTACACGCTCGACAAGATCGACCTGGTGTTGATCATGTCGGTGAACCCGGGTTTTGGCGGGCAGAAATTCATTCCCGAGGCGCTCGACAAGATTCGCGAAGTGCGTCGTCGCATCGATGAAAGCGGCCGTGCGATTCGGCTGGAAGTCGATGGTGGTGTTACGGCCGACAATATCAGCGCGATTGCTGCCGCTGGTGCGGATACGTTCGTCGCCGGTTCGGCGATCTTCAACGCGCCGGACTATCGGGCGGTGATCGAGGCGATGCACAAGGCGATCGGGGGCTGAGGTTTCGGCCTGGCCATCCCGCGAGCACCCAGCCCCCTCACCCCAGCCCTCTCCCCCGGCAAAGCCAGGGGAGAGGGAGCAAAGCTTGCCTCAGTCGGGCTCCCTCTCCCCTGGCTTTGCCGGGGGAGAGGGTTGGGGTGAGGGGGCTTTAAGTCCTCAGCGCCACCCGCAACCGACCCTCAAAGATCGCAATCCCCAAGCGCAATCGGCCCGTTGCTGCTGAATTCCACCGTACAGACCGCGCTGAACACCTGCCCCTGATGCAGGGACTTCGCCTTCGCCGCGGACATCCGGTCGATCGTCGCGTGGCCCTTGACCTTGTCTGTCGCGTCGGTAAGCGTTACCAACATCTCGTTGCCCACACGCTGGGCAGCCTCAGCCACCACGGCACTGACGGTGACGCGTTGATCGAGATAACCGTCCGGAATGATGTGACCGGATTTCACGTATAGCTCGCCGAGCTGAGCCAGGCTGACCGCAGGGGCCGTCTCTTGTGCAAGTGCGACGGTGGTGGTGGACAGCATCGCCAGGGCGAGCACTAAGGAACGTAGCGCACGCATGACCGATACCTTTGTCCATGGAGGACATGGGGGGATTGGCCACCAAAATGGAGACGGCCTTGCCCGTTTCAATACGCCGATTTCGACGCCGCATTCAACGCAGCGTTTCCTCCGGCGCACGAATCGGACTCAATCCATGAGGCGGTCGCCGATCAGCACCACGTCGGCCGGGCGGCGGGCAAACAGGCCGACCGAGACTACGCCGGGGAGCTGATTGAGGTCCTTTTCCAGCGCGATCGGGTCGGCGATCTGCCAGCCATGCACGTCGATGATCCAGTTACCGTTATCGGTGGTCACACCGTCGCGCCAGACGGGCTGGCCGCCGCGCTTGACGATCTCGCGACCGATCAGGCTGCGCGCCATCGGGATGACTTCGATCGGTAGGGGAAAGGTGCCCAGCACATCCACGCGCTTGTTCGAATCGATGATGCAGACAAACTTGGCGCTTGCTTCGGCGATGATTTTCTCGCGCGTCAGAGCGGCGCCGCCGCCCTTGATCAGGCGGCGCTGCGGGTCGCATTCGTCCGCACCGTCGATGTAGATATTGAGCGGGCCGGTGGCATTGAGATCGAGCACCGGGATGCCGTACTTCTTCAGCTGGGCCGTGGATTGCTCCGAGCTCGACACCGCGCCTTGGATCTGGTCGCGCAGGTCGGCCAGGGCGTCGATAAAGAAGGCGACTGTGGAGCCGGTGCCCACGCCGATGATGGCGCCCTTTTCCACATAGCGAATGGCGGCTTCGCCGGCGAGGCGCTTTTCCTGACTGCTCATGACACGGCCAAAAGTTGAAAACGCCTATGATCCCCGATTTGCTCCGGGGGCGCATTAACGGCTTTCTTCGTGCCTTTGTTCTCTAGGCCAGTTTCAGGATGTACTTCCAGTCGCCATCGCTCACCGGCATGACCGACAGGCGGTTGCCCTTGCGCACCAGGGCCATGTCGGCCAACGCTTCCTGCTGCTTGAGCTCATCGAGCGTAATGGTGCGTTTGAATCTCTTGACGAACTTGACCTCGACCAGCATCCAGCGCGGATTGTCGCGCGTGCTGCCGCTATCGAAATAATCGCTCTTGGGGTCGAACTGGCTGGGGTCCGGATAAGCATCGGTCGCCACTTCGGCAATACCCACGATGCCCGGCTCGGCGCAGTTGGAGTGGTAGAAAAACACCTTGTCGCCAATCCGCATGCCGTCGCGCATGAAGTTGCGCGCCTGATAATTGCGTACGCCGTCCCAGGCCTCCTGGCCCTTGCGCTCGAGATCGTCGATGGAGAATGTGTCCGGCTCGGACTTCATCAGCCAGTGGCTGATTCTTTTACTGGTCATGCGGGAGTTCCGTCTTCTTCGGTGGCGCGGCAGTCGATCAACTCGCTCTCGGTGGCGATGTAGTCGAGGCTTACGTCCCAGGCTTCCTGGTCGAGCTGGGGGAGTTCCTGGAAATCGTAGGCCACGCCGACCAATAGCGGCTCGGTGGGGCGGCCCTGCTCGCGCAGGAAGGCAAAGCTGCGGTCGTAATAGCCGCCGCCATGGCCCAGGCGATGCCCGAGGCGATCGAAGCCAAGCAGGGGCACCAGGACCAGGTCGAGCTGGAACGGCGCCAGCCACTCCTTGGGTTCGGCCGGTTCGGGAATGCCGTAACGGTTGGGTTGCACCCCGTCGCCGGCGTTCCACGGCGCGAAGCGCAACGTGCCGTCGTCCTGGATCAGGGGCAGGTAGAACTGCTGGCCGCGGGACGCCAGGGGCGGAATCACCAGATTCAGCGGCAACTCGCCGTCGCAGGCCCAGTAACCGGCCACGCGAACGTCGGTGAGGTATTCGGGAAGCTGCTCCAGGCTGCGGCGCAGCCCTTGCGCGGCGGCGATGCGCTCGGCCGGCGACAGGGCACGGCGGCGTTCGGCCAGCTGCTTGCGTAGCTCGCGTCGCTGAACATCCACGTCGCGTCTCCTTGGCTTTCGGGGGATTTGCCGCCCCGTCCGCGATCGCAAGTCCTGGCGATCGGGGCGGAACTGGCCTGAAGAGGTGGCGTCAACCGCGATGCCGCTGCTCACCGAACGACCTTGATCCACGATGGATCAGGTGGGAGGGCTTGCACCGCCTCGAGGCTTTCCGCACGAGGGCGGACATGCACAACAGCAGTGACAGAACCGACCCGGGGCCGTATTTAGGAACAAGGCAAATGTAAGAGTGCGCTGGCGCACACCGCAGAAAACGCCGAGGACTATTTTAGGTGCCCATGCAGCTGCGCGTCCAGGGCCGCGTCGATCTTTCGACGCAGGGCGACCAATTCGTCACCCAGATTGTGGCTTTGGCCGCTACTTTGCTTGCGCAAGGCAAGAAATTCGTGCGTGATGCTGATTGCGGCCAAAACCGTCAGGCGGTCAAAGCCGGGCGCCTTGGAAGCCGAGCGCAGTTCGCGCATCTTGCGATCGAGATAGCTGGCAGCTTCGAGCAGCCCTTCGCGCTCTTCGGGCGCGCAGGCAATCAGGAATTCTCGATCGATCAGTCGCAGTGCAACCGGTTCACTCGTGCTCATCTAAACAGTACTCATCGTCGAAAGGCATCGCGTCGGGCATGGCAGCGAGACGTGAGGATCAGCCGCTGTGCTCGAGTGCTTTCAGGCGCTGAATCATCGCTTCCACGCGACTGCGTGCCTGTTCGTTACGCGCCATCAAGCCGGCGCGCTCGGTAGCCAGTTGTTCCTGGCTCAAACGCAGGCTGCGGTTTTCTTCCTGCAGGCGATGCACCATGTCCAGCAAACGATCCAGCCGTTCGCTCAACGCAACGACTTCTTCCCGAATCGGATCGGGTTTGAAAGCATCGGACTGGACGGGTTCGGGCATGCTCATGGATTGGCACTATAGCAGGACGTTTGGTGAAGTCAGCAGGCGCCGTTGGCGTTCCGAGGGGCTAAACTTACAACCTTGTTTTTCGATAGGAACCGGCGCCATGAGCGTTAACGACTGGATCGGCCACGACGAGCTCGACGATGCCTCGGCGCGCCTGCGCCTAGGGGTACAGGGGAGCGAACTGCACGGCTCGCTGTGCGGCTTTCTGGCCGGCGGTGGCCGTGTCGGCAAGCAATCGTTACTTGCCGTATTGCAACTGGATGGCGAGGAGGTTCATCCCTCGGCGCAGGACCAGGACTTGTTTGAACGCCTGGTAAAGCAATGCGAAGCGGAACTGGATGACCCGGAGCTTGGATTCGAGCCACTGCTGCCGTCCGACGATCGCCCGTTGCCCGAGCGTGCCGAAGCTCTGGTCGACTGGTGTCGCGGTTTTCTGGGCGGCTTCGGCCTGGCCGGCACCGAGGCCCATGCCAAGCTGTCCGAAGAGGCTCAGGAAATCCTGCGCGATCTCGGCAGCATCGCTGCCGCGCAACTGGATTTCGGCGAAGAGGGCGATGACGAAGATGCACTGATCGAAGTGCATGAATTCGTGCGCGTCGGTGCAATGTTGTTGTTTGCCGAATGTGCCGGCGGCCGTGGCAAAACCGGCAGCGATCGCGTGCATTGAACATCCAGCCTGACGAATACATACGCCGCCGCCGCCAGTTGATGCGGATGGCTGGCGACGACGCTGTCTTGCTGATCGCCGCTGCACCCGAACGCGTCCGCAACGCCGATGCGAACTGGCCGTATCGGCAAGACTCGGATCTGCACTACCTGTCGGGCTTTCCCGAGCCCGATTGCGTACTGGCGCTGCTGCCGGGCCGCAAGCACGGCGAGGCCGTGCTGTTCTGCCGTGAGCGCGATCCCGAACACGAGCGCTGGCATGGCGAATCCATCGGCACCGAGCGTGCGGTGGAAGTCTATGGCATGGACGACGCCTTCCCGATCGACGATATCGACGACATCCTGCCCGGCATGATCGAAGGCCGCGGCCGGGTCTACTGCCATTTTGGCAGCGAGCCGGAATTCGATGCCCGCCTGCTCGGCTGGATGCGCCGGTTGCGTCAGCTACGTGGCGGCGGGGTGGTGCCGAAGGAGTTCGTCGCGCTGGGGCATCTGCTGCACGATTTGCGTCTGTATAAATCGAAAGCGGAGCTGAAGCTGATGCGTGCGTCAGCCGCGATTGCCGCCGAGGCCCATATGGCCGCGATGCGCGTTGCCACGGCGGGGCGTTACGAGTACGAGGTGGAGGCGGAGCTGTTGCGGACCATTCGTAGCCGCAGTGCGGTCGCTGCCTTTCCACCGATAGTCGCTGGCGGTGTGAATGCCTGCGTGATGCATTATCAGGCCAATCGAGCGGTGCTGCGCGAAGGCGATCTCTTGTTGATCGATGCCGGCGCGGAACTCGACTGCTATGCGTCGGATATCAGTCGTACGTTTCCGGTGAGTGGGCGCTATAGCCGCGAACAGCGTGCGCTGTACGAGTTGGTGTTGGAAGCGCAGCTGGCTGCTATCGACGAGGTGCGGCCCGGTCGACCGTTCGATGCCGCGCATCAGATGGCGGTGCGCGTGATTGCCGAAGGCCTGTGCGCGCTGGGGTTGCTGCAAGGCGTTGCCGACGATGTCATAGCCGATGGTAGCTACAAGCGTTTTTATCCGGCCAAGACCGGGCATTGGCTGGGTCTGGATGTGCATGACGTGGGCGACTATCGCGTCGATGGCGAGCCGCGATTGTTGGAGCCGGGGATGGTCGTGACGGTCGAGCCGGGCATCTACATTCCGCCGGGGGATACGACGGTGCCTGAGCGTTGGCGCGGGATTGGTATCCGTATCGAGGATGATGTGGCGGTGACACGCGATGGTAGTGATGTGTTGACGGCTGCTGTGCCTAAGCGGGCGGAGGAGATTGAGGGGGTGCTTGCGGGGCGGGGTTGAGGCTTTTTTGCGTCAGTCCTACCTGCTCGTCATCCCCGCGTAGGCGGGAGGCGCTTTACAACAGCGAAGCTGGTCATCCAGTGGCTTCGGTGGTGGGTTGTCGCTGGAGTGTGCATCGCTCTGGTTCGAGGTTCGTGCGAGAAAGTCGCCTGCGGCGTGTTTCGCCGACCTGCCGGTCGCCGAGTTACTTCTCTTGCTTGTCCAAGAGAAGTAACCAAGAGAAGGACACCCCTAGTCCGCCGTCCTGCGGACCGTGAGGTTTGGCCGGGCTTTAGGACGGGACATCCGTGTCCCGTCCTAAAGGCATCGACGTCCTGTCGATGCCCCCTTCGGGGCCTTATCGTCCAAACCTCACTCGGCTCCCGAGGGGGCCCGAAGAGCTGACCGCTCGCTGCGCATCGCTTACCAAGAGCGAAGATCGACCTCCAACCTCACTCTCATCTTCCCTAGTTGTCATTCCGGCGCAGGCCGGAATCTATGCCTCACCGCATTCGCTTGCGACACGTTGTCTGACAAGCGAGAGCCTAAGGAATAGATTCCGACCTACGCCGGAATGACGAGAGGGGTAGGTGAGGGTGAGGGGACACCTTAAGTCCTCAGCATCACGACGCCTCGCGCACAGATCCGGCGTACCTCAGAAGCGCCGAAAGTGTCCCCTGTCGGTTCGAGTAGGGGGCACGAACGGTTTTATCTCTCAATGCTGCTCAGAGCCTTGGCTCCAAAAGGCCATTCTCTCTTTGGTTACTTTCTCTTTGGGCCAGCAAAGAGAAAGTGACTCGGACGCCGGCAGGCGTTCGAAACGCCCGCTGCGTAAGCGGCCAGGTCGCCCGAACACTCAGGCAAGAACCAAGCACTGACGCCACTGGATTCCGGCCTACGCCGGAATGACGAAGTAGGGGAGGCTACATAAGCACCGGGGTCGCCCGAACACCCAAGCAAGAACGAGGCATCCACGAAACCGACTTCTACATACACAAACGAAGACGAAGACCTAACCCCCATCCCCAGGCACCCGAGCCTCCTTCCTCTCATGCGCCTCATCGTCGGCATGCACCTCATACCACATCGCATTAAGAATGCCGAAAGCACAAGCAAGCCCCAGCCCAAGAATCCACGAGAAATACCACATGGCTTCGTGCCTCCGTATCAGTAATGGTGAGTGGACTGGCGAACATGCTCGAGCGTCACACGCCCGCGCACGACACTGAACACCCAGCTCGTATAGAGAATGATGAGCGGCATAAATACCGCCGTAGCGCCCAGCATCAGAAGCAACGTTCCGCGACTCGACGACGCATCCCAGATCGTCAGGCTCGACTTGGGATCGAGGCTCGACGGCAGCAGGAACGGAAACAAGGCAAAGCCGGCGGAAAGAATGGTCCCCGCTACCATCAGGCTGCTGGACAGGAACGCACCCAGTCCGCGTTTGGCCGCGCTGAGCTGCACGCCGATCGCTCCAAGCACCGCGACTATCGGCGCCAGCCAGAACAACGGATGCTGCATATAACTGGCGAACCAGCTGCCACCCCGTGCGACCTCCTTGTACAGCGGATTGGAAACGCCATCGGTCACCACCGGACCAACGACCGCATAGCCGGGCACCCCATACGCCAACCAGATACCCGCCAGCACATACAGCACGATATAGGCGAGCGTGGCCCAGCGCGCCACACGTACGGCACGGTCGCAGATCACGCCTTCGGTTTTCAGCACTGCCCAGCAAGCGCCATGGGCGAGTAGCATGCTCAAGGAAACCAGTCCGGCCACGAGCGCGAACGGATGCAGCAGCGCAAAGAAACTGCCTTCCCAGGTCATGCGCAGGTCGCCGTCGAACTTGAACGGCGCGCCGAGGAACAGGTTGCCGAAGGCGACACCGGTGATGAGCATCACCACGACGCCCGAACCGACCAGCACCCAATCCCACACCTGTAGCCAGCGTGCGTCATGCACTTTCCGGCGAAAGTTGAACCCGACCGGGCGCAGGATAAAGGCCAGCAACACCAGCGCGATGGCCAGGTACATACCGGAGAACGACACCGCATAGAGCATGGGCCATGCCGCGAACGCGGCGCCACCGCCGAGGACGAACCAGACCTGGTTGCCTTCCCATACCGGCTCGATCGTTTCCAGCAGCACCTGCCGTTCGTCGTCGCTGCGGCCAAGCACACGCAACAGCGCGGCAATGCCGAAGTCGAAGCCGTCCATGATGGCGAAGCCGATCAGCAGGACGCCAAGCAAGGCCCACCAGATCACCCGCAAGCTTTCGTAATCGAACATGGCGTTCTCCTTTAAGCCTTGCCGGGACGGTGGGTGATATCGGTGGCGGGCCAGATGCCGAGGCCATCGGGGCCCTTGCGTGCAAACTTCAGCATCAGCACGGCGTCGATGATGGCCAGCGCGGTGTAGAACAGCACGAAGCCGGCGAGCGATGTCCACACCTGCCCTGAAGTGACCGATGACACGCCCAGCGATGTCGGCAGGATGCCTTCGATCGCCCAGGGTTGCCGGCCGTACTCGGCGACGATCCAGCCCAGCTCCGCGGCGACCCACGGCAACGGAAGGCTGCACAGCGCCAGCTTCAGATACCAGCGTTTGCTATCGAGCTTGCGCTTGGTCGACAGCCAGAACGAATAGCCGAACAACAGGATGAAATAGACGCCACAGGCCACCATGATCCGGAACGACCAGAACAACACCGGTACATTCGGAATTGTGCTGTTGGCTGCTTGCTGGATCTGATCGGGCGTCGCCTTGCGCGGGTCGTCGATAAAGCGCTTCAGCAGCAAGGCGTAGCCAAGGTCCTTATCGTGCGCGGCCAGAATGGCTTTGGCCTGCGCATTGTTCTTGTCTTCGCGCAGCACCAGCATGGCGTCATAGGCCAGGATGCCGTTGTCGATCTTGCCCTTGGTCTCGTCGACCAGCTGCGCAATACCGGGAATCTGCTTGTCCAGCGAGCGTGTGCCGATCAAGCCCATCACCCACGGCACATGCAGGGCGAAATGCGTGGTGCGCTGTTCGACATCCGGGATGCCGAACACGGTGAAAGAGGCCGGTGCCGGTTCGGTTTCCCACATGGCCTCGATCGCGGCCATCTTCATCTTCTGGTTCTCCGACACGGCATAGCCGGATTCGTCGCCCAGCACCACCACGCTCAAGGCCGCGGCAAGGCCGAAGCTTGCCGCCACCGTCATCGAGCGCTTGGCGAAATCCACATTGCGCCCGCGCAGCAGATACCAGGCGCTGATCGACAGCACGAACATCGCGCCGAGCACGTAGCCCGCACTGACCGTGTGCACGAACTTGGCCTGTGCGACCGGGTTGAAGAACACTTCGGAGAACGAGGTGGTTTCCATGCGCATGGTCTGGGCATTGAACGCCGAGCCGACCGGGTTCTGCATCCAGCCGTTGGCGATCAGGATCCACAGGGCGGACAGGCTGGTGGCCAGTGCAAGGAACCAGGTCACCAGCAGGTGTTTGACCCGTGTGAGCTTGTCCCAGCCAAGGAAGAATAGGCCCACCAGCGTGCCTTCCAGGAAGAACGCCATCAGGCCTTCGATCGCCAACGGCGTGCCGAAGACGTCACCGACATAGTGTGCGTAATACGCCCAGTTCATGCCGAACTGGAATTCCATGGTGATGCCGGTGGCCACGCCCATGGCGAAGTTGATGCCGAACAACACGCCCCAGAACTGCACCATGCGCTTCCAGACTTCGCGCCCCGTCATCACATAGACGGCCTCCATGATGGCGAGAATCCACACTAGTCCAAGCGTGAGGGGAACAAACAGGAAGTGATACAGCGCCGTCAGGGCAAATTGCAGCCGTGACAGGGTGACCACATCGGCTTCGATCATCATGGATGGCCTCCGTGCGAAGAAGATGAAGTTGCGGGAGCGAGCAGATGCTCGATGGCTTGGGGGCTGGCGTCGGGGCGCGGATGCGGCGCGATGGCGACCCACCAGATCAAGGTGAGCACGGCGATCTTGACGATCACCAGCAAGATCAATTCGAGCGCGAGACGGCGCAACGGTCGGCGCCGGGCAGGAGCGGTTTGTGTTACGGCGACTGACGCGGTCATGCAGCGGTTCCCGGGGCTTTGCCAAAAAAGCATACGTCCGAACGAGAGAAGCTGTCGCTGTGGAGCAATGTCGCAGGCGATCGATTGCCCTGGGCGAGAATAATCCCAGGATGCCTCGGGTTTCTAGCTTTTATTGCGCGTTCGGACACGGTGCCGAACAAAAAAGACGGCCATATGGCCGTCTTTTCCAGTTGAAATACGCAAAGCTCTTCAGAGCTTGGCGAAGGCGTCCCGGGTCAGGTTTTCCGGCGCACCGCTCGTGCAGACCACATCGTCTTCGATGCGGATGCCGCCGAATGGGCGGAATGCATCGACCTTCGCCCAGTCGATCTGATTTGCTTCCGGTCGTTGGCGCAGTTCATCCAGCAACATGTCGATGAAGTACAGGCCCGGCTCGATCGTGACCACCATGCCCGCTTCCAGCAGACGTGTCATGCGCAGATAAGGGTGCCCCTCGGGGCGGCCGATGCTGCCGCCGTGTTCGTCCCGCTGGAAGCCTGCGACATCGTGTACCTGCAGGCCGATCGGGTGGCCCAGGCCGTGTGGAAAGAATACCGAGCTTACGCCGCTGGCGACCGCGCTTTCCGCACTCATCTTGATGACGCCGTGCTCGCGCAACACGTCGGCAAGCACGTGGTGCGCGTGGATATGCAGTTCCGGATAACTCTGGCCTGCGCGTACCTTGTCGGCAAAACCCTGCTGCGCCTTGTCGACGCTGTCGATCAACGCCTGAAAGTCGCCGGCACCCGCCGCGGCATAGGTACGCGTAATGTCACTGGCGTAACCGGCAGCGCTGGCGCCGGCATCGATCAGGAACGAGCGGTTTTGTGCCGGCGGTTTGCGATCGAAATGGGTGTAATGCAGGACGGCACCGTGCTCGTTGAGCCCGACGATGCTCGCATACGGCAACTCGGCGTCGATAGCGCCTGCTGCTTTCAGGTAAGCCTGGTGAATATCGAGTTCGCTGCCACCGGCGCGGAACGCCTGTTCGGCGGCGCGGTGTGCGCGTGTACCGATACGGTTGGCTTCGCGCATCAGCTCCAGTTCGTACGGCGTCTTGTACGAGCGGTGCCAGTGCAGGTAGTCGAGCACGTCCTGCGGATTGTTGGCTTCGACTTCGCGAAGGGTCGGTACGGGGGCAATGATCGCGCTGCGTGACACCGGCAGATGCTGGGCCGCCTCGCTCGCTTCGCGCACGGTGACGATCTCGAAATGCTCGACCCAGTAACCGGCCGGTGCAGCCGGCACGACATGCCAGTAGTCGCGCGGCTGCAGGAAGATCAGCTTGGGCTTGGCGCCCGGCGTGTACACCACCCAACTGCCCGGTGCGTCGGTCAACGGCAGCCAGTGGCGAAAATGCGGGCTGGCGATGAAAGGGTAGTCCTGGTCGTCGAGGAACTTGCGCAGCGGCAAGCCTGCGGCGATCACCAGATGATCGTAGCCGCCCAGCGCAAGCGCCTTGTCCGCGCGCTCGCGCAGCGTGGCCAGATGTTGGGGATAGAACGCGGCGAGATCGGTCATGGCGATTCCTGGCGTGACAGCGGGGACAAGCTGTACATGATCGCGCGCGGGGGCGGGAATCGCCAGTTTTGAGTCCTGATGCCCGAGAAACCTTACCTACTCGTCATTCCGGCGCAGGCCGGAACGCCAGTGGCGTTACGGGCGGTCTTCGCGTGGTGCCGAAGCTTTTTTGTGTGGTGTTCCAGTGATAACCGGGCACTGAGCCCACTGGGTTCCGGCCTGCGCCGGAATGACGAGTTAGGGGATTGAGGCAGGCGGGTGCGTTACAACGACCCGGAACTCTCAATCCAGGCGCCAAGCCGCGCGGCATCCTGCTCACCGATAGCCACGATACGAAACCCCGCCCACACTTGCCCGGCACGCGGCGTCTGCTCGTGCCACTGTTCCTGGATACCCAGCTCGATCGGCTCCATGCGCCCCGGACCGGGCAGGGTGAGGCTCACCTGATAGACGGCATCGCTGCGCGGCCGTTGGGTGGCGATCAACAACATGCCGGTGATCGACAAGTTGCCGAGCTGACCGATCGGCTGGCCGGTAATGACATCGGTGACGATGGTGGTGAAGTCGACAGCGCGCCGCCGTGCGCGCCGCTGTTCGATCGAGGAGACGTTATGACTCATGCGTGCGTCCCCCGCCGGTCCATTGACGCAGGTTGCCGGTGAGCGCCTGCCAGGCGCGATCGAGCAGGCCCTCGCGCGCCGCTGCCAGTTCGCGTACGTGACCGCGTGCAAGCGCATGCGCCAGCGACTGCAAGGTCATGTCATCACCGCGCTGGCCGCGCCGGGTGATAAACAGGCAATGCCCCGATACCGGCGAGAACCACGCCAGTTTGCGCTGGCTGACCTGACCGGTCCGGCGATCGACGAATTCGAACCAACTGCCGAACGGCAGTTGGCGTAGACGCTCATAGATGCGCTGTTCGCGCGGATCGACAGGTGCGATCACGGCTGCAGCTTTCGGCGCTTCGGGTACTGCGGCAACGGGTGCGGCCGGAGGCGTCGTCGGTGCGGTAGTTGCCTGTTCGCCCAGACGCTGGTGCTGTTTAAGCTTCAATGCCAGGCCCGTCGCGCTAAGTGCTTCGTCGCCCTGGTCGTTCGTCGCCGCCGTGCCAAGCAGACGTTGCGCGACCTGTTCGGCTTCGTCGGCATGCATGCCGATCTGCTGCAGCCCGGTTTCGACGTCGTACTGCAGCTTGGCGCGGTCATAGGTTGGCGCGCGGCCGAGTAGTTGATCGGTGATGTGCAGACGTTCGGCAAACGCTTCGCTGTCTTCGCCGTGACGCAGCAGCGTCAATGCCAGCACGTCGGACCAGGCGCGTTCGAGCAGGGTGCGCAGCAGGCCGCGCGGCTGCGATTGGCGGAAACGCTCGGCCATCAGCTGCGCTGCCTGGCGGCGTGCCTGTTCCAGTCGCTCGCGACCCTGCATGGCTTCCACGTGCCGACGCTCGGCGATCTGCGCCTTGCGCGCCAGCAGCGCGAGGTGGTGTTCGATATCCGCCAACAGGCTGGTGTAGAGGCCGGTGCTTGGCGGTTCGAGACGGGTGCGTGCAACCAGTTGCTCAAGCTTGGTGGCCAGTGCGCGATCGGCCTCGCTGTCGCCGGTATCGAGCCACTCGGTGGCTGCCTCGGCGACGGCTCCCAGCAGCTTGCGGGCGGGGTGCTCTTGCTGGTCGAAGAAATTCCGGTCCGCCACGGCCATACGCAGCATCGGCACCTGCAGGTCGCTCAGCACGCCCTGCGCGCTCGAGCCCTGACGCATCTGCCGATGCAGTTGCTCGAACAGCATGGCCATCAGTTCGACCGTGTCACCTTGCTCGGGCGAGAGCTGGGTCAGCGGCGTGCCAACGGGTTTGCCGGCGTTGAGCTGGATCAGCAATTCTTCGCGCAGCCGCTGCGCACTGCGCAACTCGCGGCTGGCGTTGTCGGAGATCGCACTCACATGTTGCTGCACGGCACTCAATGCCAGCTGCAATTCATCCGCGCTGGCGGCGCGATGATTGGTGCCTGGCATATCGCTTGTGCTGCCCGTGCGACGTTGTGCGAGCAGTTCGCGCAAGTTTTCCAGTACCGCGATATGGTCGCTGTGTGCCGTCGGCGGCGCGGCCGATGCCGGGGTAGCAGGTGCTGCCTGAGCCCCCGTTTCGATCGGCGTTGCATTCGATGTGTTGCGCGGCGTCTGGCGTGGCAGCGGAAAGGCGCGCAGCTGTTGCAGGATACCGGCGCTGCGCAGCAAGTCGTTGGCTGCTTCGTAAAGCGTGTTCAAACCCTGGATGACGGTTTGATCGAAGCTTTGCAGCATCAGCAGGCGATGTTCGATCGGCAGGTCGTCGATGATCGCGGTCGCGTCGTGAAAGGCATGGATCAGTGCGTGCGGTCCCAGTGGCAACGCTTCGCCCTCCAGGGGCGGTGCGGCGACCAGCACGGCGAGTCGATACCCCAGCTCGAACAACACGGGGCCGTTGCGCGCTTCGCCGCGGGCGATCAACTTGCCGAGCGCGGCGTTCTGTTCGTGTTCGTTGCGATCGAGTAAAGACAGAGGTTGCAGGCCGGCCGATGGCGTCGCATCGCTATCGCCGTCGCCTTCACCCAGGTGGCGAAAGCCATTGCCGATCAGGGTCAGAAAACGTTTCTGCAGTCGTGCGCGGTCTTGCTGGATGCGCAATCGGCTTTCGAAAAACAACTGCTGGTCGAGATGGTTGCGTGCGCGATCGGCATGCGCATAGAGCTGTTGTTCCAGCTCGTTGAGGCATTGGCGCAACGCCTGGTCCAGGTGCTGCAGGCTGAGCGCATGAACCTCGCCGATCAGACGACGCGCGCGCGCCGGCCATCGGCCATTTTCCAGGCTCACACTACGTTCCTGCGCAAACGGTTCTGCCCGCTCGTGCGGCTCGACATCCATGATCCCATCCTGTTCCCCCAGGGTGAGCCCAGTTTATGCCGGTCAGGGCCGTGCCGCCATCGGCCTTTCGATGGGCCGGCTACCACCGGAAAGGTCAGGCCAGGAAGCTGGCGATGACATCGTTGAGGAAGCGCTGGCCCAGGGCGGTGGTCTTGAGCCGGTCGGGACGGTCTTCCAGCCAGCCCTTTGCCTGGGCCTGGGTAAGGGCGGGCGCGATCGACGAGGCGGGCAGGCCGGTGCGTTCGGCAAAGTCGCCGGCCGGCACGCCGTCGATCAGGCGCAAGGCATTGAGCATGTATTCGAAGGGCAGTTCGTCGGCGGGCACCATCGAGTCGCCGCCGATCCGCGCCGCACCGCCGGAGGCGTCCAGGTACGCGCGGGGCAGGCGGGTTTTCCAGCGGCGACGGACGCTGCCATCCGCGCTGGCGCTGATTTTGCCGTGGGCGCCGGCGCCGATGCCCAGGTAGTCGCCGAAGCGCCAATAGTTGAGATTGTGCTCGCAGCGCTTATCCCGTTGGGCATAGGCGGATATCTCGTACTGCCCATAACCGGCGGCGGCCAGGTGTGCCTCGCAGGCTTCCTGCATGGCCCAGGCGTGATCGTCGTCGGGCAGTGGCGGCGGGTTGGCGGCAAAGGCGGTATTGGGTTCGAGCGTGAGCTGGTAGTGCGATATATGGGTAGGTGCTAGCGCGATGGCTCGCTCGACATCGCCCAGGGCGCCGTCCAGCTGCTGTTCGGGCAGCGCATACATCAGGTCGAGATTGATATTGCGATAGCCGGCATCCTGCGCCGACTTCACCGCCGCCTCGGCCTCGCCGGCCGAGTGAATGCGGCCCAGCCGCTTGAGCTTGGCGTCGTCGAAGCTCTGAATGCCGAACGAGAGTCGATTGACCCCGGCGGCCAGATAGCCATCGAAACGGCCATGCTCGACCGTCCCCGGATTGGTCTCCAAGGTGACTTCCGCATCGCTCGCCATGGGGAGGCGCTGGCGAACACCATCGAGCAGGCGCTCGACCAATTCGGGCGCGAACAGGCTGGGCGTGCCGCCGCCAAAAAAGACGCTGATGATCGAACGGCCCTGGATGGCTTCGCCGAAGTCGCGCAGGTCGGCGTCGAGATCGGCCAGCAGGTGGTCGATATAAGCCGCATAAGGTGGCGACTCGCTGCGCAGGCCATGCGAATTGAAATCGCAGTACGGACACTTTTTCACGCACCATGGCATGTGCACGTACAGCGACAGCGGCGGTGCGATCAGGCTCATGCGCGACAAACGGGGGTAGTTGCTGAATTGAGGCAGCGAATCATCGGCCAGCCTGCAACTGCGCACGCAACAGCGCGAGCGCCTGTCCGCGATGACTGAGCCTGTTCTTCAGCGCATCGTCCATCTCGGCCACGCTTTGCTCATAGCCATCGGGCAGGAACACCGGGTTGTAGCCGAAGCCACCGGTGCCGCGTGCCTCGGTGAGGATGCGGCCATACCAGCGTCCTTCGGCGATCAGCGGGGCCGGATCTTCCGGGTGCCGCAACAGCACCAGCACGCCGATAAAGAACGCGCCCCGCTGCTCGGTCGGCACGCCTTCCATCGCGCGCAACAGCTTGGCGTTGCTGGCCGCGGCATCGCCATGTGTGCCGCTGTAGCGCGCCGAGTAAAGCCCCGGCGCGCCATGCAGGTGATCCACGCACAGGCCCGAATCGTCGGCCAGTGCGGGCAGGCCGCTGGCCTGTGCCGCGTGGCGGGCCTTGAGCAAGGCGTTCTCGACGAAGGTCAGCCCGGTTTCCTCGGCATCCTCGATGCCCAGGCTGCCCTGGGTAACGATATCGAAGCCGCTGTCGGCGAGCAGGGCATTGAATTCCTTCAACTTGCCGGGGTTGCTGCTGGCCAGGACGATGCGTGACATGCGGAGCGACTCCTCAGGCAATGCCGAGCGCGGCGCGCTGTGCGGCGACCAGTTCGCCCACGCCCTTTTCGGCCAGACCCAGCAGCTTGTCCATTTCGTCACGACGAAATGCATGGCCTTCGGCCGTGCCCTGGACTTCGATAAAGCCGCCGCCGTCGTTCATCACGACGTTCATGTCGGTATCGCAGTTGGAGTCTTCGGCGTAGTCCAGATCGAGCACGGGCATGCCCTTGTAGATGCCGACCGATACCGCCGCAACCGCGCCGAACACGGGGTTGCGACGCAGGTTCTCGCGCTTCATCAGTAGCTGTACGGCGTCGACCAGGGCGACGTAGGCGCCGGTGATGGCAGCGGTGCGCGTGCCGCCATCGGCCTGGATGACGTCGCAATCGAGGGTGATCAGGCGTTCGCCCAGGGCCTGGCGATCCACGCAGGCGCGCAGGCTGCGGCCGATCAGGCGCTGGATTTCCATGGTGCGCCCGCCCTGGCCGCCACGGGCGGCCTCGCGTTGGGTGCGGCTGGAGGTGGCGCGCGGCAGCATGCCGTACTCGGCCGTGACCCAGCCTTCGCCCTTGCCGCGCAGCCACGGCGGCACGCGATCCTCGATGCTGGCGGTGCACAGCACCTTGGTATCGCCAAAGCTCACCAGCACGGAACCTTCGGCGTGGCGGGTATAGTGGCGTTCGATCGTAACGGGGCGCAGCTGATCGCTGGCGCGGCCGCTGGGACGGCTGACGGCATTCATCGTAAAGGCGGCCTGAAGTGGGCAAATTGGGCAAGCTAGGCGCGAGAGTTTACCATTGCCGCCTTTACTCCACGCTCCACACAGGCTTTCCATGACCCGTAGCATGACCGCGTACGCCTCCGCCGAGACCGTCGGCCCCACCGGCACGCTGAGCTGCGAGCTGCGTACGGTCAACCATCGCTACCTGGAATTGAGCCCCCGACTACCCGATGACCTGCGTAATTTCGAGTCGGCCATGCGCGAACGCATCGCGGCCAAGCTGTCGCGTGGCAAGGTCGATCTGACCGTTCGTCTGCGTAGCGAGGCACGTGCCGAGTCGCTCAAGGTGGACGACGCCTTGCTGGGCAAGCTGGCGGAACTGGCGCGTTCGCTGGAAGGCCGCTTTCCGACCATGCAGGTGCAGTTGACCGAGTTACTGCGCTTCCCCGGCGTCATGCAGCAGGCCGATATCGATCCGGAAGCCGTACAGGCCGCCTTGTTCGAGGTGCTCGATCGCGCGCTCGACGCGCTGACCGCCACGCGCGAGCGCGAAGGCGCCAAGCTCGAAGAGCTGTTGCGCGAGCGGCTGGATCTTATCGAACGCATCGTGGCCGATGTGCGTACCTGGATGCCGCAGATTCGCGAAGGGCTGCGTACGCGCCTGGAAACGCGCCTGGCCGATCTCAAGCAACCGGTCGAGCCGGGTCGGCTCGAGCAGGAACTCGTGCTACAGATCACCCGCGTCGACGTCGACGAGGAACTCGATCGTCTGGTGACGCATATCGCAGAAGCGCGCCGTGTGCTCGGTTTGAAAGAACCGGTCGGTCGCCGCCTCGACTTTCTGATGCAGGAATTCAATCGCGAAGCCAATACGCTCGGCTCCAAATCGATCGACTCGCGCAGCACCAACGCCGCGGTCGAGCTGAAGGTGCTGATCGAGCAGATGCGCGAACAAGTCCAGAACATCGAGTGATGGAAGGCGAGTGATGGAAGCTACCCTGTTCATCGTTGCGGCACCCTCGGGCGCGGGCAAGTCGACCCTGGTCAATGCTCTGCTCGAACGCGAGCCGGCCATTTCGTTGTCGGTTTCGCATACCACGCGTCCGCCGCGCACGGGTGAGGAATACGGTCGTCACTACTATTTCGTCGAGCGCTCGGAGTTCGAGCGTGAGATCGAGGAAGGGATTTTTCTCGAGCACGCCGAGGTGCACGGCAATCTTTACGGCACTTCGCGCAAGACCGTGTCCGGCCTGCTGGCCCAGGGCAAGGATGTGCTGCTGGAAATCGACTGGCAGGGCGCACAGCAGGTGCGCAAGACCAAGGCCGATTGCGTCAGCATATTCATCCTGCCGCCGTCGCGGCACGAACTGGAGCGTCGTCTGCGCGGGCGTGGTTCGGACAGCGCCGAGGTGATCGAACGCCGTCTGCATAATTCGCGCGAAGAGATCGCGCATGCGCACGAGTTCGACTACATCATCGTCAACGATCGCTTCGAGGACGCCCTGGGCGACCTGCAGGCCATCGTTCGTGCGGTACGCCTGCGCTCGGAGCTGCAATGGCGGCGCCACGAGAGCCTGATTGCCGAGCTGTTGGCAACCGGGAACTGAAGGCGCCAAGGCCGGTCCGATAGCCTTCGCCGCCGTCTTCGGCTACTTTGCCTCGTCCCATTCGATAGTGCCTCCATGACTGATTCCATTAGTACCCGGCCCGAAAGCGACACCCTGGTGCGCGTTCGCGGCCTGACCACGGTGCTCAATGGCAAGACCATTTTCGACGCGCTGGATCTGGATATCCCGCGCGGCAAGGTCACCGCCATCATGGGCCCCAGCGGCACCGGCAAGACGACGCTGCTCAAGCACATCACCGGGCAGATGCGCGGCGATGCCGGTGAAGTCGTGGTCGACGGCAACAATGTGCCGGCGCTGTCGCGCGACAAGCTGTTCGAACTGCGCGAGCGCATCGGTTATCTGTTCCAGAACTCGGCGCTGCTGACCGACTTCGATGTGTTCGAGAACGTGGCTTTTCCGCTGCGCCAGCACACCCGCCTGCCGGAAGAGTTGATCCGCAATATCGTCCTGACCAAGTTGCAGGCGGTCGGTCTGCGCGGTGCGGCCGGCCTGATGCCGACGGAGCTGTCAGGCGGCATGGCGCGGCGCGTGGCGCTGGCGCGCGCGATCGTGTTCGATCCGATGCTGATTCTCTATGACGAGCCGTTCGTCGGCCTCGATCCGATCGCGCTGAACCAGGTGTTGATATTGATCCGCACGCTCAATGAAACGCTGGGTATCACCAGCGTGCTGGTCGCGCACGAGCTCGAAGCAATCAAGCAGGTGGCCGACCATATTTACCTGATCGCCAACGGCAAGGTGGTGGCGCAGGGCGACCCGAAGACAATCGCCAACGATGGATCGCCGTGGACGCGGCAGTTCTTCGGCGGCGAAGCGGACGGCCCGGTGCCGTTTCAGTATCCGGCCGGCGACTACGCCGCGTCGCTGGGTTTTGCAGGAGGCAAGGCATGAGCGCGCAACCGATGCGCAACAACATTGTCTTGCGCTCGCTGGCGCAGATCGGCGCATGCGCGCTGTTCGGGCTGCAGGTGCTGGCGGCGATTCCGCGCAGCATGAAACATGGCCGCGAGACGGTGCGCCAGCTGTGGTTCGTCGGCGCGATGAGCCTGACCATCATCATGGTCTGCGGCCTGTTCGTGGGCATGGTGTTGGCGCTGCAGCTCTACTACGTGCTGTCGATCTTCGGCGGTACGGCTGCCAGCGGCACGGTGGTGGCGCTGGCGATCTATCGCGAACTCGGTCCGGTCGTCACGGCATTGCTGTTTGCCGGCCGCGCAGGCACCTCGGTCACCGCCGAAATCGGCCTGATGCGTGCCACTGACCAGATCGCCGCGATGGAAATGATGGCGGTCGATCCGATCGCCTATGTCGCCGCGCCGCGTTTCCTCGCTGGACTGATCGCGATGCCGCTGCTGTGCTGCGTGTTCTGCGCGCTGGGCATTTTCGGCGGTCACCTGGTCGGCGTGACCTGGCTGGGCATCGACAACGGCACCTTCTGGTCCAACATGACCTCGACCGTCGAGCTGGGCAAGGACGTGATCAACGGTGTGCTGTGGAAGAGCGTGGTGTTCGGCGCCGTCGTGTCGCTGATCGCGGTCTTTCAGGGCTATACCACCCCACCGACCAGCGAAGGCGTGGCCTATGCCACGACACGCACGGTGGTGGCTTCGTCGATCGCCATCCTGGCGCTCGATTTTGTGCTGACAGCATTCCTGATGTGAGCACCGCCATGAATATCTTCGTTTTGCTTTTCAACCTTTCTGCTTCGAGGACCGCGCCGTGAGCCAGAGACCTTCGTTCGCCATCGGCACCGGCTTGTTTATCGTGCTCGGCTTTGCCGCGCTGGCGTATCTCGCCACGCAGACTACCTCGGTGGCCAACAGCCATCAGGGCAGCAGCTACACCATCGATGCCCGTTTCGCCAACGTCGGCCAGCTCAAGGAGCGGGCGCCAGTGAAGATCGCCGGCGTGCGCGTGGGTCAGGTGCAGTCGATCACGCTCGATCCAGCCAAGGAAGAAGCTGACGTGAAGCTGTCGATCGACAAGCGTTTCGACAAGATTCCGGACGACTCGGTCGCCACGATCTTCACCAGCGGCCTGCTCGGCGACCAGTACGTCGGTATCCAGTACGGCGCGTCCAAGAAAACCGTCGCCGAGGGCGGCACGCTGGCGTTGACCAAGCCGGCGCAGCAGCTCGAGGAGATGCTCGGCAAGTTCTTCGGCGCGGGTGGTTCGGCCGACAAGCTTGGCGGCACTTATACGGTCAAGGCGCGCTTCTCCAACGTGGGCTCGCTCTCGGTGGGCGCGCCGGTGAAGATGGCCGGTGTGGCGATCGGCAGCGTGCAGTCCGTGCAGGCCGACCCGGTCAAGCTCGACGCCTATGTCATCCTGGCCATCGACAACCAGTACAACCAGATCCCGGACGACTCGGCTGCCGCGGTATTCACAAGCGGTTTGATCGGCACCCAGTACGTTGCGATCCAGCCCGGCGGCTCGCCGGACATGCTCAAGAACGGCGATTCGCTGATCCTGACGCAGTCCGCGATGCAGTTGGAGGACCTGATCGGCAAGTTCCTGGTGAACGGTTCGCCCAGCGACAAGAAGGACGGTAACAGCCAGCCGGCTGGTTCTTCCTCATCGGGCAAGCATTGAGCCGGGGCGCGGTCGCCTCCATGTCGACCATTCCGAGTCACTTTTTCCAGGAGTTTTCCATGTTGCGCAGATTGGCCCTCGCTACCGCGATCGCGTTCGCCGGCGTCACTGCCGCCCCGGTCTTTGCCCAGAATGCCCCCGCGGCAGCGTCTGCCCAGCAGACGCCCGTGCAGGTCGTGCAGAGCATCACCGACCAGCTTGGGAGCGCCATCGAAGGCCATCAGAAGGAATTGTCCCAGGACAAGGAAAAGCTGATCGCCGTGATCGACGACGTGTTCCTGCCGCACTTCGACGTGGACTATGCCGCCATCCTGGTACTGGGCACGCATGCGCGCGAAGCCTCGCCGGAGCAGCGCAGCCGCTTCGCCAAGGCGTTCTACGAGTCCATTACGCATCGCTATGCCGAGGGCCTGCTGAATTACACCCGTGGCCGCATCAAGGTGCTGCCGTTCGCGGGCGACCTCGATCCCAAGCGCACCCTGGTGCGTACGCAGGTGCTGTTGGACGACGGCAAGACCGTCTCGGTCGACTACGCCTTCCGCAAGACCAGCGATGGCGCCTGGAAAGCCTACGACGTAGTGATCGAAGGCATTTCCTATATCACCAACTACCGCAACCAGGTGGACGCCGAGATCAAGAAGGCCGGCCTGGATCAGCTGATCAAGACGCTGGAGTCGCAGGGCGCCAATGCGCTCAAGACGCTCGAGCAGGACAGCAAGCAGTCGAAGTGATGAGCGGCCAGAGCTTCCAGGTCGTACAGAGCGCCCCCGATACGGTCAGCGTATCGGGGGCGCTGACCTTTGCCACCGCCGCCGCCGCGCTGGAGGCGATTCGCGCCGCCTTGCCGGGGCGCCAGGTGCTCGATCTGGCGGGCGTCGACCGCAGCGACAGTGCCGGTCTGGCCTGCGTACTGGCGGTGCTGGCCCCCAATGGTGGCAAGGTGCGGGTGCGGCATGTCCCGCAGGGCATGCAGCAGCTTGCCAAGGTGTGCGAAGTGGACAGTTTGCTCGGCTGAGGGTTTGCCCGAGGCAAAAAAAAGGGGCCTTGCGGCCCCTTTTTTATGTCCAAGCCTCAGTTATTGCTCGGCTTGTCGTTCGTGTCGTTCTTGCGTTCCCACTCGTGCTGTTCCTTCAGCAGTTCGTCGGGATCGAAGTTCTTGTCGTTGCTGCCCTGCATCTGCTCGATCACGTCGTTTGGCGGGTTGCCGTCATAGATCTGGTAGAGGCGCTGCTGGCGGTAGGCGTCACGCAGGAACACGTACGGATCGTAAGCCGAGGCCAGGAAGCTCTCCGCGTCGATGGCGCGGGCACGCAGGGTCACCAGGTAGATCACCTGCGGCAGGTAGTACTGGCCGGCCTTGAAGCTGTGGTTGCGCGAGTAGTAGCTCAGCGGATCGAAGAAATAGCTGTCGACCGGCAAACGCCAGACATCGCGCACCGTGGTGGAGCCGACGAGCGGCAGCACCAGGTAATCGCCCTCCGGAACGCCCCAGCGGGCCAGGGTGATGCCGAAATCGGTTTCATTGAGCGGGATGCCGAGCTGGCTGGCCGGATCGAAGAAGCCGCCCACGCCCAGCGTCAGGTTGACCAGGAAACGCCCGGTACCCTGGACCGCATGCACCGGCCGCGCCTGCAACAGGTCGTTGGCGATGGTGATCGGCATGCGGATATTGGTAAAGAAATCACTGACCGAGCGGCGCACCGGCGGATTGGTGATGCTGCGGTAACCCACCGCCACCGGTCGAATCACCGCCTGATCGAGCTGATCGTTGAAGTGATAGGCCTTGCGGTTGAACTTTTCCATCGGGTCATCGGTGCGCGGCTTGGCAATGGCGCAGCCAGCCAGCAACACGATCGCAGCCAGGACGGCCCCGCGTTTGAGCACATTAAAATAGGTTTGTAAGGGCATCGGAGTCGGGGTCCGCAGCGATCGGGGGAGCTGCATAAGTGTACTGTTTAGTTTTTTATTATACATGGGCCTTCGATTTCCTTTCGCCCCGGGTGGACCGTCCTGGCGCGACCCCTTCAGAACCGGGCATCATACGAGGTTAGCGCATTGCCAGCCAAGCGGCGGATCGCTACACTGGACCTCGACTTAAGTAGCTTTTTTCTCTCAGGATTTCTTATGGCCCGCATTACCGTGGAAGACTGCCTAGAGGTGGTCGACAACCGATTTGAGCTGGTGCTCATGGCGACCAAGCGCGCCCGCCAGCTTGCCAAGGGTGCCGAGCCGGCGGTCAACCCCGACCATGACAAGCCGACCGTGCTGGCGTTGCGCGAGATCGCCGACCGCCGCATCGACCAGGCTACCATCGACGAAATCGATCGTGCCGAGCGCGAGCGCGCCGAGCGTGAGGCCCTGGAATGGGCTGCCGCCGAGGTCGATGATGATCTCTCCAAGGGCGGAGACGACTGATGGATGGCGGCGTCTGTAGTCAGCGTTCATGGCGCGCCGGCACTGCTGGTGCGATGTGGCGCTGGACACAGCACGCCAACCGTTCGTCCAAACGCATGGAGGCGGCTGCCTGAGTGGGCGCCGACCAACCCTCATGACGGCGGCCACGTCCGATACGGAATCGTCGACGCTGCCGCCCTACGTGCTTGCGCTGAAAGAACGTGTTGCCTACCTGCCCGAAGCGCAGGTGGAGCGGGTGCTGCGTGCCTATGAAGTGGGCGCGCAGGCGCACGAGGGGCAGACCCGCAAGAGCGGCGAGCCCTATATCACCCATCCCATCGCGGTGGCCGGCATCCTGGCCGAGCTCGGCCTGGACGCCGAAACGATCATCGCCGCGATCCTGCACGACACCCTCGAAGACACCCAGCTCAGCCGTGCCGAGCTGACCGGCGAATTCGGTGAAACCGTGGCCGAGCTGGTCGACGGCGTCACCAAGCTGGACAAGATGAGCTTTTCCAGCCGCCAGGAAGCGGACGCGGAAAGCTTCCGCAAGATGCTGCTGGCGATGGCGCGCGATATCCGCGTGATCCTGATCAAGCTCTCCGATCGCCTGCACAACATGCGCACGCTGGGCGCGAAAGATGCCGTCTCAAGCCGGCGTATCGCGCGCGAGACGCTGGAAATCTACGCGCCTATTGCGCAGCGTCTGGGCATGAACAAGTTCAAGGCGGAGCTGCAGGACCTGGGCTTCCGCGCACTGCATCCGGATCGCTATCGCGTCATCAGCGAGCGTATCCGCGCGGCGTTGGGCAATCGCCGCGAAGCGATGGGCAAGATCGAAACCGCGCTTTCCACGCGGCTGGCGGCCGACCAGCTGTCCGCACGGGTGGTCGGCCGGATCAAGTCGCCGTGGAGCATCTATTCGAAGATGCGCAACGAGCACAAGAGTTTTGCGCAGCTGATGGATGTCTACGGTTTTCGCGTGGTCGTCGATAGCGCGATGAGTTGCTATATGGCGCTTGGCGCCGTGCACTCGCTATACAAGCCCGTCGATCGCCGCTTCAAGGATTTCATCGCGATCCCCAAGGCCAACGGTTACCAGTCGTTGCATACGGTGTTGCTTGGGCCGTTCGGTGCGCCGATCGAAGTGCAGATTCGCACGGCCGAGATGGATTCGGTCGCCGAGCGCGGCGTGGCCGCGCATTGGGCCTACAAGACTGACTCGGCGCCGGCCAACAGTGCGCAGGCGCGTGCTCGCGAATGGCTTTCCTCGCTGGCCGACAGCCAGGCGAACACCGCCTCCTCGGCGGAGTTCATCGAGAACGTCAAGATCGACCTGTTCCCGGACGAGGTCTACCTGTTCACGCCGCGTGGCGACATCCTGTCGTTGCCGCGCAATGCGACGGCGCTCGATTTTGCTTACGCGGTGCACACCGACGTTGGCGACCACGCGGTGGCGGCGCGCGTCGACAAGAAGCTGCTGCCGTTGCGTACGCGACTGGAATCGGGGCAACTGGTCGAAATCATTACCGCACCGTCCGCCGTGCCGAACCCGGCATGGCTGGAGTCGGTGGTCACCGGCAAGGCACGCACGGCGATTCGCCAGTATCTGAAACACCTGCAGCACGAGGATGCTGTCGACTTCGGCCATCGCATGCTCGATCGTGCGCTGGACGCGCTGGGCAGCAGCCTGGATGCGATTCCGCCTAAGGTGCTCGATCGTTTCCTTGAGGCGTCGAAGTTCAAGCGCCTGGAAGAATTGTTGTCCGATATCGCGCTGGGCAACCGCATGCCGCATATCGTCGCCAACCAGTTGATGGAGGCGCGCGGGCGGCAGAAGGATGGCGGTGCGCCGCAGCAGCCGCATGTGATGGAAAAAATCCGCATCACCGGTGCCGAGCGCGGCGTGCTCAGCTTCGGCAATTGCTGTCACCCGTTGCCTGGTGACGAGATCATCGGCTACCTGTCTTCGGGCAAGGGCATCGTCGTGCATCGCGTCGAATGTCCTAATGTCGTCGAGTTGCGCAAATCGCCCGAACGCTGCGTGGCCATCGAATGGGACCGCGATGTACAGGGCGACTACCGCGCCGAGCTACGCATCGAAGTCATCAATCGTCCTGGTGTTCTCGCGACGGTTGCGGCGGCCATCGCGGCCGCCGATTCGAATATCGAAAACGTCGAATATGTCGAGCGCGATGCGGCGGCGGCTACGCTGCTGTTCACCATCGAAGTGAAGAACCGCAAGCATCTGGCGGATGTGATTCGTCGCGTTCGGCGGACGGGCGTGGTGAGTGGGGCGTATCGGTATCCGCTTTAGCGGTGAAGTCGGCCGCTACGCGGCCTGTAAAGCCGGCGACTGCGTCGCCTGTAAAGAGTAAAGGAGAAGAGCCATGGGTGACGCTTTGGGCTCTTCCCCTTTACTCTTTACCCTTTACAGCTCGCCCAGCGAGCGACTCCACGAGGTCCCCATGTCCCGCAGCATCATCTCCACCGACAAAGCTCCCGCCGCCATTGGCCCCTACTCGCAGGCCGTGCAGGCCGGCAACACCGTGTACTTCTCCGGTCAGATCCCGCTCGACCCGGCGACGGGCAACTTGATCGAAGGCGATATCGCCGCGCAGACGCGTCGCGTCTTCGACAATCTTACGGCTGTGGCCGAGGCTGCCGGTGGTTCGTTGGCCAAGATCGTGCGCGTCGGCATCTATGTCACCGACTTGGCGAACTTCGCCACCGTCAACCAGGTGATGGCCGAGTACTTCCAGGCGCCGTTCCCGGCGCGCTCCACCATCGAGGTTTCGGGTCTGCCCAAGGCCGCGCAGGTGGAAGTCGATGCGGTGATGGTGCTCGATTAAGCGCACGCCGACACCAAGGATGATGCGTTCCGGGTTACGCCATCATGGCGGGCTCGGTTAGGCTCTTCGTCATGCCCGTTCGCGCCGTCACTCCCGATCCTGTTGCCGACCCAGGCGCTGCGCCGGTATCGACGTTGCCCGGCGTCGGGCCGGCGCTTGCGCAAACCTTGGCGAAGCTCGGTCTGGAGCGCGTGCAGGACCTGTGGTTTCACCTGCCTTTGCGCTACGAGGATCGTACGCGCGTTACGTCCATCGGCGATTTGCGTCCGGGCGATCGGGCGCAAGTCACCGGCATCATCGAGTCGGTCGAGCACGGCTACCGCGGTCGCGTGCAGCTGAAGGTGGCCATTCGCGATGCCTCCGACACGCTGCTGGTGCTGCGCTTCTTTCATTTTCATCGCGCCCAGGTCGAGCAACTCAAGCGCGGTTCGCGTCTGCTTTGCTATGGCGAAGCGCGCTGGGTGGCCAACAGCCTGGAGATGGTGCACCCGCAATATCAGCGCATCGACGTCGATGCCGCGCCAGCGCTGGAAGATCGGCTCAGTCCGATCTATCCGACGACCGAGGGGTTGGGGCCGAAACGTCTGGCTGGAGTGATCGAAAAATCGCTCGCCGTATTGCCTCAGGACGACCGGCTTGAGCTGATACCCGCCGAGCTGTGCGCGAAGTACGGACTCGGCTCGTTGCGCGATGCCCTGATGTTTGTGCATCGTCCACCGCCCGATGCGGTGGTTGCCGATCTGATTGGAGGGCGCCATCCGTCGCAGCAGCGTCTGGCCTTCGAAGAGCTGTTGACCCAACACCTGAGCCTGAAGCGCATGCGTGCTGCAGTGCGCAGTCGCCGTTCTCCGGTGCTCGCGGCGCGTGGCGATCTGCACAAGCGATTGCTGAAGAACTTGCCGTTCAAGTTGACCGGAGCGCAGGCGCGCGTGGAGGCCGAAGTGGCGGCGGACCTGGCCAAGCCCAAGCCGATGCTGCGGCTGGTGCAGGGCGACGTCGGCTCCGGCAAGACCGTGGTGGCTGCGCTCGCGGCATTGGCCGCTGTGCAGGCCGGTTATCAGGTGGCGTTGATGGCGCCGACGGAGCTGCTTGCCGAACAGCATCTGCGCCTGTTTCGTTTATGGCTGGAGCCGCTGGGCGTCGCGGTCGAATGGCTGGCCGGCAAGGTGCAGGGCACGGCGCGCAAGAAAGCCTTGCAACGCGTGGCCGAAGGCGCGTCCATTGTGATCGGCACGCACGCCTTGATGCAGGAGGGTGTGGCGTTCGCGCGCCTGGGTCTCGTCATCGTCGACGAGCAGCATCGCTTTGGCGTGCATCAGCGCCTGGCCCTGCGTGACAAGGGGCTGGAGGGCGATCAGGTACCGCATCAGCTGGTGCTGACGGCCACGCCGATTCCGCGCACGCTGGCGATGAGCGCCTATGCCGATCTCGATGTGTCGTCGATCGACGAATTGCCGCCCGGCCGCACGCCGGTGCAGACGATTGCCATTTCCAATGCGCGCCGCTACGACGTGATCGAGCGCATCCATGCTGCGTGTGGCGAAGGTCGGCAGGTGTATTGGGTATGCACGCTGATCGAGGAATCCGAGCAGCTGCGTGCGCAGGCCGCAGAAGTGGCGCACGCCGAACTCTCCGCGGCGTTGGAAGGCTTCAGGGTCGGCATCATCCATGGGCGCATGAAGCCCAAGGAAAAGCAGGCCGTCATGGATGCGTTCAAGGCCGGCGAGCTTGCCGTGCTGGTGGCGACCACCGTGATCGAAGTTGGCGTCGACGTGCCCAATGCCAGTCTGATGGTGATCGAGAACAGCGAGCGCCTGGGTCTGGCGCAGCTGCATCAGTTGCGTGGTCGCGTCGGCCGCGGTGCGATCGCCTCCAACTGTGTGCTGCTGTATCAACCGCCGCTGGGTCAGCTCGCCAGGGAGCGTTTGCAGGTCATGCGCGATACCAATGATGGATTTCGCATTGCCGAAAAAGATCTGGAACTGCGCGGCCCCGGTGAAGTGCTCGGTACGCGCCAGACCGGCCAGCTCAGTTTCCGTATTGCCGACCTTGCTCGCGACGGCCATCTATTGCCGGCGGTGCAAGCGATTGGTGAGCGCTTGTTGAAGGAGCATCCGCAGCAGGCGGAACGGCTGATCGAGCGCTGGGTGGGCGGTGCTGCGCGGTATGCGCACGCGTAGACGGGCTAGTCGCGGTGTCGCTCGCCCCGTTTACTGTTTACCATTTAGAGCTCGCAGAACGAGCGCCTTGACGAGTAGACCATGTCTCAACCTCAACTTTTGATCGACACCGACCCCGGCGTAGACGATGCCCTGGCCATCCTGATGGCGCACGCGCACGCCGAGGTGCTCGGTTTGAGCGTGGCGGCAGGCAATGTCGGTCTGGGTCATACGGTGCGCAACGCGCGGACGCTGGTCGATCTGGTGGCGGGTACGTTTCCCGTATTTGCCGGCTGCCCGACGCCACTGGTGCGCATGCCAGAAGAAGACGCCGCCTTCGTGCATGGCCAGGACGGTTTTGGCGACGTGGGTTTTGGCGAGCCCAAGGCCCAGGCATCGGATGAAGTTGCCGCCCTGGCGCTGATTCGCCTGACCCGTGAGCATCCCGATCTCACCCTGATCGCCCTGGCACCGCTGACCAATCTGGCCCTGGCCGTGCGCATCGATCCGACGCTGCCGCAGCGCGTAAAGCGGCTGGTGATCATGGGTGGTGCGGTGACCGGGCATGGCAATACCAACATCGTGCCGGCCGAGTTCAACGTCGGCTTCGATCCGGAAGCGGCTCACGTGGTGTTCGAGGCTTTTCCGTTTTTCGAGCTGGTCGACTGGGAAGCTACGCTGCGCCACGCTTTTGACGAAGCCGAATTCGATGGCTGGCTGGCCAGGGGCGACAAGCGCGCCCAGTTCTTCGGTCAGGTGTTCGGTACGGCGCGCTTGTTCAACAGTAAAAAAGAGCGCCGGGGCATCATCGCTGCCGATGCGCTGGCGATGGCCGTGGCGATCGACCCGAGCATCGTGACCCGGGCCGAAGACCGCCATGTCGCGGTCGAGCTGGACGGCCGCCTCACCCGCGGAGCGACGGTGGTCGACTGGTCGCACCGCCTGGGCAAGCCGGCCAACGCCAGGATCGTGCTGGAGATAGACCAGGCGCGATTTGCGGCCATGGTACGGCGGGCCCTGGGGGCGGAAGGTTGAGGCGGGGCGGGTCAACTTGCGCCCCAAGCCTTCGCTCGATATACTGCCGCTCTTTTCACCCACCGCTTTTGCAGAGTTCTAGCCATGAAGCCCGATATCCATCCAACTTACCGGCAGGTGGTGTTCCAGGATCTGTCGTCCGAATTCGCGTTCCTGACGCGCTCGACGATCGCCTCCAAGGAAACCGTCAAGTGGGAAGACGGTAACGAGTACCCGCTGATCAAGGTGGATATCTCCAGCCATTCCCATCCTTTCTACACCGGCAAGCAGAAGACGCTTGACGTGGGCGGCCGCGTCGACAAGTTCCGTCGTCGTTACGCAGGTAGCGCGAAGTAAGTATGCCGGCTGGTCGCCCCCGGGCGGCTTGACCTGAAATACCGACGCGGGGCGAGCCATGGCTCGCCCCGCGTTTTTTTGCGTCTGCCTGCCGAACCATCCGCTATCGAATGTTGTTTGCTGTGGTGCGATAATAGGAAAGTTGTATCGCCGCTTTCCCCATGCAGCGATACGCCTAACCCCGCCAACGGAAGCCCCCGCGGCCGCTGGCGACGACATTCGTGTAAGGAGGTTTTCGTGTCCGATCCTAAAATCGTCAAGCTGGTGGATGAGTCCAATCAGCGCAGCAGCGAACTACCCTTGCTGAGCGGCACGCTCGGTCCGGCGTGCATCGACATCGGCACGCTGTACAAGGACACGGGCCACTTTACCTACGACCCGGGCTACGGCAGCACCGCCAGCACCAAGAGCGCGATCACCTATATCGACGGCGACGAGGGCGTGCTGCTCTATCGCGGTTACCCGATCGAGCAACTGGCCGAGAAGTCGAACTTCCTCGAAGTGGCCTACCTGCTGCTCAACGGCGAACTGCCGAACAAGACGGACTTCGGCAACTTCGAAAACGACATCACGCATCACACGATGATGCACGAGTCGCTGAAGGACTTCTTCAAGGGCTTCCATCACGACGCCCACCCGATGGCCATGCTGGCCGCTTCGGTCGCTTCGCTGTCGGCGTTCTACCACGACGATCTCAACGTCGACGATCCGGCCGACCGTAAGCTGGCCGCCGTGCGTCTGATAGCCAAGATGCCGACGATCGCTGCGGCCTGCTACCGCTATTCGATCGGCTGGCCGATGCGCTATCCGCGCAACAACCTCGAGTACGTCGACCGCTTCCTGCACATGATGTTCGAAGTGCCGAGCGAGCCGCTGGCGATGAGCCCGGTGGCCGCCAAGGCGCTGGACCTGCTGTTCATCCTGCATGCCGACCACGAGCAGAACGCGTCGACCTCGACCGTGCGTCTGGTTGGTTCGACCGGAGCCAACCCGTACGCCTCGATCGCCGCCGGCATCACGGCGCTGTGGGGTCCGGCACACGGCGGTGCCAACGAAGCCGTGCTCAAGATGCTCGAAGAGATCGGCACGGCCGACAAGGTCGAGACCGCCGTCAAGCGCGCGAAGGACAAGAACGACAACTTCCGCCTGATGGGCTTCGGTCACCGCGTCTACAAGAACTTCGATCCGCGCGCGAAGATCATCCGCGAGATGTGCCACAAGGTACTGGCGGAACTGGGCGTCAACGATCCGCTGCTCGATGTGGCCATGAAGCTCGAAGAGGCTGCGCTGAAGGACGATTACTTCGTCGAGCGCAAGCTGTACCCGAACGTCGATTTCTACTCGGGCATCATCTACAAGGCACTGGGCATCCCGACCGAGATGTTCACCGTGATGTTCGCCATCGCGCGTACCGCCGGCTGGATTGCGCATTGGATTGAGCAGCATGAAACGCCCGGTTCGCGTATCGGTCGCCCGCGTCAGATCTATACGGGTGCCGATGTCCGCAACTACGTGGCTTCGGATAAGCGCTGAGGTTTTGGCGTGATGTAAAAAAAGCCCCGGTTTTGCCGGGGCTTTTTTGTTGGATGAAGAGCTTAAGAGCTCCCCCTCACCCCAGCCCTCTCCCCCGGCAAAGCCAGGGGAGAGGGAGCAGGTTGCGCAAGATTGATGGGTTACCTCAGTCAGTCCCCTCTCCCTGGCTTTGCCGGGGGAGAGGGTTGGGTGAGGGGGCGCCCTTGCCTAACTAGCGCAAAGCCGCCGCCAATTTCCTCTCGAACGCATCCTCGTCATTGTCCGCTTCGGCCAGTAACTCTTCGGCCACCGCCAATGACGCACGCCGCATCGGTTTCTCGTCGACACGGTCCAGGGGTGCCTGCCGCAACGCATCGCGCGGCAGTACGGTCAAGTCGAAAGGCAGGCTGTCGGCAGCAAACAGCAGCACCGGGTATTCGACCTGTTCGTCGCGGGTGACACGCAGGCGCCGTGTCTGTACGTCGACCGGAACGCCGCGTTCCTGCAGAAACAGCGTGACCGCTTCGAGTGTGTCGCTGAACACATGCAGGCAGACCGCCGAATAAGCATCGGCCGTGCCTTCCAGTACCGCGCCGACCAGCCGTGGTTCGAAATCGGCCAGAAAGCGCATCGCTTCGACGGCCGCTTCGCGGCGTTCGCGTAAGAGTTGGGGTTGGCTGTCGCCGTGGAAAATACGTTGATGCTCGCGCAGGGCGTCTTCGATTTCGTTATTGCGCGGCAGGGCTTGGGCGTCGTGTACGCCGAGTCGTTCGGCGGCCTTGAGCTTGGCATGATGAAAGTCGCGGATTCCGTGTTCGCTCATCAGGCGAGCCGCTTCCTGGGCTACGCGCAGACGGTTGCGTTGTACACGGTCCTGGGCATGGATGCGATGATGTTCGCCTCGCGCCATGTCTTTCCCTCCTCAGTCAGGTTGCATGGGGGGAGCGGCCATTCGATGCGATGGCCTTAAGGCCTTGGATGCCAAGGTTGCCTGCCTTCGCAGGGCAGGCAACTTCGGGTCCGGACCCTTTGAGCGTCAGAAAATGTCGTACGCGTGTTGCTGGTCCGGATCCTCCTTCTGCTGCTGGGCCTGCTGGCGCAGGCGGTCCACATCTTCCACCTTGAACATTTCAGGCATGCTGTTCGGGTCGCCTGGGTCCGAAGGCAAGCCGCTGGAGCGGTTGATCTGTACCGTACTGATGCCGGGCGGCATCGGCAAGGTGGTCGAGGGCTGGTCCTTCAGGGCGGCGCCCATGTAGTCGATCCAGATCGGCAAGGCGGCCTTGGCGCCGAATTCTCCGCGGCCCAGCGACGAGAAGTCGTCAAAACCGACCCATACCGTCGTGACGAGATCGCCATTGAAGCCGGCGAACCACGCGTCGCGATGGTCGTTGGTCGAGCCGGTCTTGCCGGCCAGGTCGTCACGGCCCAGGACCTTCACCGCAGCGCCCGTGCCTCGAATCACCACGTCCTTCATCAGCGAGGTGATCAGGTAGTCGTTGCGGACATCGATCACTTCCGGGGCCAGCACGGGCGGCTTGTTGCCTTCGTGCGCATCGGCCGGCAGCACCACACCGGTGCTGGCCGAGGCGCTCGGCGTTTCGCTGCTGGAGGCGCTGGCGACGGTCGCGCCATTGGTGGCGGGCGTATCGGGCGGCGGCGGGCCGACCGGGCGGGTGTCCAGCAGGCGCTCCTGGCAGGTGCGGCAGGCGCGCGCCGGGTTGGCCAGATAGACCGCCTTGCCATCGCGATCGTCGATCTCGCTGATGAAGTACGGCGTGATCAGATAGCCGCCGTTGGCGAAGACGCTATAGCCGCGCGCCATGCTCATCGGCGAGACAGAGGCCGTGCCCAACGCCATCGAGAGATTGGCGGGCAGGGCGTCCAGAGCAAAGCCGAAGCGGGTGACGTAATCGCGTGCGTAGCGCACGCCGATGGCATCGAGCAGGCGCACCGACACCAGGTTCTTCGATTTGACCAAGGCTTCGCGCAGGCGGATCGGACCGTCGAACTTGTCGTCGTCGTTGGACGGGGTCCACACGCCGCCGGGGCGCGAGGGGTCCGGCAGGGAGATCGGCGCGTCGTTGACGATCGATGCCGGGTTGAAGCCGCGTTCGAAGGCTGCCGAATAGATGTACGGCTTGAAACTGGAGCCTGGCTGGCGTGCCGCCATCACCGCGCGATTGAACTTGCTGCGCAGGAAGTTGAAGCCGCCGACAATCGCCTGGACGGCGCCATCTTCGGGGTTGACCGAGGCCAGCGCGGCCTGGGCCTTGGGGATCTGGGTCAGCTGCCACTCGCCCTTGTCGTTGCGCGACAGGCGCACGATGTCGCCCCGCTTCAATACCTCGGCAACGTCCTTGGGGGCGGCACCAACGCGACTGTCGCTGATGTAGGGGCGCGCCCAGCGGACCGCGTCCATGCCCAGCTTCACCGGCTCGCGCGTGCCCAGGTAAACGGAGGCTTCAGTGGCCGAGACGTCGGTGACGATGCCCGGCTGCATACCCGAGATATCGGTATAGCTCGACAACACGCGGTCGTAGTCGTCATGCGAGGCATCGGGAGCAAGCTCCTGATGGCCCTCGGGCCCGCGCCAGCCATGGCGTTGATCGTATATGACCAGGCCGGAGCGTACCGCATTGACGGCCTGTTGCTGGCGCGAGCTGACCACTGTGGTCTTGACTACGTAGCCCTCGGTCAGCGCATCGTTGCCCAGGCGCTCGATGGCCTGCAGACGCACCATCTCGGCCAGGTAGGGGGCGTCGACCTCGATCGGTTGCTCGTGCGGGAAGGCGTCGTTCGGCTCGGCGACGGCCTGATCGTGCTCCGCCTTGGTGATGTAGTGGTTTTCCAGCATCTGGCCCAGCACCCAGTTCCGGCGGCCCAGGCCGCGCTTGGGGCTGTTGATCGGGTTGACCACCGAGGGCAACTGGAAGGTCGAGGCGATCATGGCGCACTGGGCGATGGTCAGCTGGTCGAGCGACTTGCCATAGTAATAAGCCGCGGCAGCCGCCACGCCGTAGGAACGGTGGCCCAGGAACATCTTGTTGAGATAGAGCTCCAGGATCTGGTCCTTGGTCAGCTCGTTCTCCATGCGCAAAGCGATGAAAATCTCGGTCAGCTTGCGCGAATAAAGCTTTTCCGGGCTCAGGAAGAAGTTACGCGCCACCTGCTGGGTGATGGTCGAGCCGCCGGGGCCCTTGTCGCCGCCGGAGGTGACCACATGCCAGCCGGCACGGGCGATACCGTGCCAATCGACGCCTGGATGCTTGTAGAACTCGGCATCTTCGGCCGCCAGGACAGCATGCTTGAGCCGGTCCGGCACATTGGCGATGGCCACCGGGATACGCCGAGTTTCGCCAAAAGTCGCAATCAGCTTGCCATCCGCGGTCAGTACCTTGAGCGGTACCTGCATGTGGTAGTCCTTGAGGACGGCCACAGAGGGGAGGCGGGGGGCGATCAGCCAATAAGCTACGCCGACTGCGGCTACGGCCAGCAGCAATCCGGTGAAAGCCAGGATCAATGCCCAGCGCAGCATTCGCTTAAATATTCGCATGGTGTGGAGTTTGCGAGACCTGAGTCAAAACACGACAGAGTATAGATGTTGCAGTATTCGCACCATGAGCAGCGGCCCACAGAGCAAAAAACGAGCCATCGGCTAACTTCGCTCAAGTGTGGATGGCGTCACGCCATAGAGTCGAGAAAGTTGCCGTAGGCCGTTGCCATTACGTTAATTTTTGGATTTAATGCAAGAGCGTACCCGCCACACAAGACGGGGCGTTCAGGGGCAAGGGGGAAAATCGTGGGGCTCTTTACACCCAAGAAGCCGCCGCTTATTGGCGTCGACATCAGTTCGACCGCCGTTAAGCTGCTGCAGCTAAGTCAGGCCGGTAACCGCTATCGCGTGGAACATTACGCGGTCGAGCCGTTGCCCCCCAATGCCGTGGTCGAAAAGAACATCGTCGAGGTCGAGGCGGTGGGCGAAGCGATCCGCCGCGCGCTGGCGCGTTCCGGCTCCAAGCTCAAGCACGCTTCGGCGGCAGTCGCGGGGTCAGCGGTCATCACCCGCATCATCCCGATGTCGAGCGAGTTGAGCGACGACGATCTGGAAGGCCAGATCCAGGTCGAGGCCAACCAGTACATCCCGTATCCGATCGACGAAGTCAGCCTCGATTTCGAGGTGCTCGGTCCGGTACGCGACAACCCCGAAATGAATAACGTGCTGTTGGCCGCCTCGCGTACCGAGAACGTCGACATGCGCGTGGCCGCGTTGGATCTGGGCGGCCTGTCCGCCAAGGTGATCGACGTCGAAGCTTTCGCGATGGAAAACGCCTTCGCGATGCTGGCCGACCAGCTCAATGTCGGTCGCGATGCGCTGGTGGCCGTGGTCGATATCGGCGCCACCATGACCACGCTGTCGGTGCTGCGCAATCAGCGCACCATCTATTCGCGCGAACAGGTCTTCGGTGGCAAGCAGTTGACCGATGAAATCATGCGCCGCTACGGTCTTTCCTATGAGGAAGCCGGCCGCGCCAAGCGCAAGGGCGGCCTGCCCGACTCGTACGAGAGCGAGGCGCTGGAGCCGTTCAAGGAGTCGCTGATCCAGCAGATCAGCCGCCTGCTGCAGTTCTTCTTTGCCGGCAGCGAATACAGCAAGGTCGATCAGGTCGTGTTGGCCGGCGGCTGCGCTTCGATCGACGGCTTGGGTCCCATGCTCGAAGATCAACTGGGCGTGTCGTGCATCGTCGCCAATCCGCTTGCGCGCATGTCGCTGTCGCCGCGCGTGCAGGCGCAGTCGCTGGCGCAGGATGCTCCGGCCCTGATGATCGCCGTCGGTCTCGCGTTGAGGAGCTTTGACTGATGGCACATATCAACCTCCTTCCGTGGCGCATCGAGCGCCGCAAGCAGCGAGAGCGCGAGTTCTTCATGCAGCTTGGCGCGGCGTTCGTCATCGCGTTGCTGTGCGTCGGCGTCTGGGCGACGGTGATGAACATGCGCATCGACAACCAGACCGCCCGCAATACGTACCTTCAGGGCGAGATCAAGCAGCTCGATGAGCGCATCGCCAAGATCAAGGATCTGGAAAAGGTTCGCGAGCGCCTGCTGGCACGCAAGCAGATCATCGAACAGCTGCAGGCCAACCGTTCGCAGATGGTGCATCTGTTCGACGAGCTGGTGAAGACGATCCCGGCCAGTGCGCGCCTGGGTGGTCTCAAGCAGAGCGGCGATTCGATGACACTCGAAGGCGTCGCCCAGTCCAATGCCAGCGTCGCCGAATACATGCGCAATATCGAGTCGTCGCCGTGGATGGGACACGCCGATCTGCGCAAGACCGAAAACACCCACGGCGATTCGCGCATGCCGTATACCTTCGGCCTGGACGTGGCCTTGAGCCGCCCCAAGTCGGATGACCAGGATCCGGACAAGACCCCGATCATGCCCGCTGCAGCCAGTACCTCGGCCGCGCCGGCCGCCAAGCCGCCGGTTCCTTCCGCTGCGATGGCCCCGGCAGCCGCGCCTGCTGCTGCGCCCGCCAAACCCGCGACCGCTGCCAAACCGGCTGCCGCCCAACCTGCGGGAGGCAAGGCATGAAGTTCATCGATGACCTGCGCAGCCTTGACCGCAACAACATTGGCGGTTGGCCGCAATCGATCAAGATTTTCTTCACCGTGCTGGTTTTTGCGGTGATCGTCCTGCTCGGCTGGTATCTGTACATCAGCGACCAGCAGGACCAGATGACCCAGCTGACGGGCAAGGAACAGCAGCTGCGCCAGGAGTTCTCGCAGAAGCAGGCCAAGGCGGTCAATCTCGAGGCGCTGCAACAGCAGCTCGACGAGATGCAGGACATGCTGCGCCAGCTGTTGCGCCAGCTGCCCAGCAAGACCGAGATGCCGGAACTGCTGATCGATATTTCGCAAACGGCCCTGTCCGCCGGCCTGGAAACCGAGCTGTTCCAGCCCGGTGCCGAGACGCCGAAGGACTTCTACGCGGAAAAGCCGATCACGCTGCGCATGGTGGGTACCTACCACCAGTTCGGCACCTTCATCAGCGGCGTGGCATCGCTGCCGCGCGTGGTGATTCTGACCTTGCACGATGTGTCCTTGACGCCCAAGGGTGCCGCCAGCGGCAGCAAGCCCAGCGCAACGGCCGTATCGAGCAACGGTCAGCTGGTGCTGCAAGGCACGGTCAAGACCTATCGCTATCTTGAAGACGACGAAACCGCAGACGCCAAGGCGAAGAACGCGCCGGCCAATGGCAAGGCGCCGACCAAGGCCGCCGGGGGGCAGAAATGATGATCTTCTCTGCCATCAAACGGGTGCCGGTCATGCGCATGAGTTTGCTGCTGGGTGTGGCTTTGACCTTGAGCGCCTGCAGTAGCGATTCGGATCTGCGTGAATGGGTTGCCCAGGAAAAGGCCAAGAAAGGTGCGCCGATTCCGCCGCTGCCGGTCATCAAGACCTTCGAGACGTTCACCTATAGCGACCAGAGCAATCGCGATCCTTTCAGCCCGAGCGCGGCCGAACTGCAGCCCGCCAACAGCGGTCCGCGTCCGGATGAAAACCGTGCCAAGGAACCGTTGGAAATGTTCGCGCTCGACAGTTTGAAGATGGTTGGCACGGTGGGGGGCGGCGCTTCGATGGAAGTGCTGGTGAAAGATCCCACCGGCGTGATCCATCGCGTACACCGCAACGAACACATGGGCCAGAGCTACGGTCGGGTCACCGCAATCAGCGAGGACCACATCGATCTGGTGGAACTGGTCTCCAACGGAAATGGTGGCTGGATGGAACGTCCGGCCAGCATCGCGCTTGGCGAGAAATAAGAGATACAGGGGCTGATCCAATGACTTATCACATCAAACCTGTGCGGAATCGTGTCATGCGCCAAGCGAGCCGTTGCCTGAGTGTTGGTCTGCTGATTCTCGGTGCCGCCTGGGCGAACGCCGCGGCCGCAGCGAGCACCACGCTCAAAGACATCAGCTACGACACCCTGCCCGGCGGGCGTGTCGAGCTGCATCTGAACTTCTCGCAAGGGCCAGTGCCTGAGCCGAAGATCTTCACGACCGGCAACCCGCCGCGTATCGCGATCGATTTTGCCGATACCGACAACGCCGCGCCGCGTCATCTCGATATCGGCAAGGGCACGACCAACGGCGTGTCGGCGATCGCTGCCGGTGGCCGCACACGCGTTATCGTCGAGCTGCAGCGCGAGTCGTCCTATCGCACGCACGTCGACGGCAACAGCCTGTCGCTGATCATCAGCAACGGTACCGATTCGCAGACGACCACCACGGCGTCCACCATCGACCCGTCGAAGGCCCTGCCGTCCGCATCGGCGGGCGCGGCGGTCTCCAATATCGATTTCCGTCGCGGACCGAACGGCGAAGGCCGTGTGCTGATCAACTTCAACGGCAATGGCGCGAACGCGGACATGAAGAAGGAGGGCGACAAGGTTGTCGTCAACCTGAGTCATGTGAATCTGCCGGCCAACCTGGCGCAGCGCCTGGACGTGCTTGATTTCGCTACCCCGGTGCAGTCGATCACCAGCAAGGGCGGCAGCGCTGGCGGCGCGCGCCTGGAAATCGCGGTGAAGGGCGATATCGACACGTCGGCCTACCAGACCGCCGACCAGTACGTGGTCGAAATCGCACCGAAGAAGAAGGATCCCAAGGCCGACGCCAAGCTGGCACGTGGCCAGGAGCCGGCCTACAACGGCAGCCGTGTGACCTTCAATTTCCAGGACATCCCGACCCGTTCGGTGCTGCAGCTGCTGGCCGATATTTCGCAGCTGAACCTGGTCGCTTCCGATACGGTCGGCGGCAGTGTCACGCTGCGCCTGGTCAACGTGCCGTGGGACCAGGCACTGGACGTCGTGCTGCGTGCCAAGGGCCTGGACAAGCGCCGTAACGGCAACGTCATCTGGATCGCGCCGCAGGCCGAGCTTGCCAAGTACGAGCAGGATGTCGCCGATGCCCGACTGAAGGCCGAAGACAATGCCGAGCTGGTCACCGACTACGTGCCGATCAGCTATGGCAAGGCAAAGGACATCGCCAAGCTGCTGACCCAGAACAGCATGCAGGGTCAGAACGGTGCCGGCGCCGGTGGCTCGAACAACAGCAGCCGCGGGTTCCTCTCCTCGCGCGGCAGTGTGTCGTTCGATGAGCGTACCAATACCTTGCTGATCAACGACACGCCGCAGAAGATTCACGAGCTGCGCGATGTCATCGCCGTGCTGGACAAGCCGGTGCAGCAGGTGCTGATCGAATCGCGCATCGTGGTGGCGACCGACAACTTCACTCGCGAGCTGGGTGCGAAGTTCGGCGCCTCGGCAATCCGTACCAATCCCAGCGGCCAGCAGATCGGCGTGGGCGGCACGCTGACCCCGCCGACGACCAGTGGTGGCCAGACAACGCTGAGCCCGCTCAACGTCAACCTGCCCTCAAGCACCCAGGGCGGTACGTTCGGCTTCGCGCTGCTCGGCAAGAATTACGCACTGGATTTGGAACTCTCGGCAGCGCAGCTCGAAGGCCGGGGCGAGGTGGTTTCCAGTCCGCGTGTGATTACCGCCAACCAGCAGGAAGCAGTCATCCGCCAGGGTACGGAAATCGGTTATGTCACCTATCAGAACAGCTCGTCCGGTGCTGCCGGCAGCGGTACGGCGACGGTGCAGTTCAAGGATGCGGTGCTGGAGCTGAAGGTCACGCCGACCATCACCGCCGACAACCGCGTCTACCTTACGATCAATGTGAAGAAGGACGCGCTGAACCAGTTCATCACCGTGCCCGGCAGTGGTCAGGTACCGCAGATCGATACGCGCGAAATCAACACGTCGGTGCTGGTCGACAACGGTCAGACGGTAGTGCTCGGAGGTATCTATGAAATCACCAAGCAGAACACCGTCACCAAGGTGCCGGGGCTGGGCGATATTCCGGGTATCGGCGTGCTGTTCCGCAATACCAAGCGCCAGAACGACAAGGCTGAGCTGCTGATCTTCGTGACGCCGCGCATCCTGAGCGATAGCCTGCAATAACGCGCTGTCTACGCTAATCAAGTTGAAAAAGGCGGCCGTTGGCCGCCTTTTTCGTTGTCGCCAAGGTGCCTGGCCATGACCTACGGCATACAGCGCTAAACTTCCTAAATATGGTGTGGTCTCAATACCGCACAAAACGTATCGGAAAATGCTGATGGATATGCCGCAAGTTCGCCCGGTTTCCCAATTGCAACAAGCGTTTGCCCAGCTTCGCGACGAGTTGCAGCAGAGCATCATCGGGCAGCCGCATCTGATCGAATGCCTGCTGGTGGCCCTGCTGGCGGACGGGCATTTACTGGTCGAAGGCGCGCCCGGGCTGGCAAAAACCACGGCGGTGAAGGCGCTGGCCGGCTTTATTGATGCGGATTTTCACCGCGTGCAATTCACGCCGGATCTGCTGCCGGCCGATCTCACTGGCACGGACATTTTTCGTCCGCAGGCGGGCAGCTTCGAGTTCGAGCGGGGCCCGCTCTTTCACAACATCGTGCTGGCCGATGAAATCAATCGTGCGCCGGCCAAGGTGCAGTCCGCCTTGCTGGAAGCGATGGCCGAGCGGCAGATCACGGTCGGTCGCAGCACCTGGCGGTTGCCCGAATTGTTCATGGTCATGGCGACCCAGAATCCGATCGAGCAGGAGGGCACGTTCGCCTTGCCCGAGGCGCAGCTCGATCGCTTCGTCATGCACGTGACGATTGGCTATCCCGACGCTGCAGCAGAACTTGCCATTCTTCGGCTTGCGCGTGAACAGGCTCAGCGCAGCCTGCATCCGCAATCCGCGCGCGTGGCTACGCTCAGTCAGTCGGACGTCTTTGCTGCACGCGATGCCGTATTGGCTGTGCATATGGCGCCGGCGCTCGAGGAATACATCACGCAACTGGTGCTGGCGTCGCGCGATGCCGGCCGCTATGGCCCCGAATTGAAGCGATGGATCGCGTGGGGCGGTAGCCCGCGCGCCACCATTGCGCTGGACCGGTGCGCCCGTGCCCGTGCCTGGCTGGCCGGGCGCGACTATGTATTGCCCGAAGACGTGCATGCGATCGCGCACGAAGTACTGCGACATCGCATCTTGCTGAGCTACGAGGCCGAAGCCGAAGGTATACGCAGCGATCGGGTGATCGCGCGCCTCCTGGATCTCGTGCCACTACCGTGAGTGCCGTGGTGTCGCAACGCATCGATGGCGATGGACGCGTCAGCGTGTCGTTGGCCGAACTGATCGCGATGCGCGCGCGCGTCGCCAAGCTCGCCGTGCCGAGGCAGGAAACGCGCACGTCGCGATCGGGTCAGCAATCGAGCCGTCTGCATGGACGCGGCATGGACTACGCCGAGTCGCGTATCTATCAACCCGGCGACGACGTGCGCCGGCTCGACTGGCGACTGACTGCGCGCAGCGGCAAGCTGCATACCAAGCTTTTTCAGGAAGAGCGCGAGGGGCGGTTGTTGATCCTGATCGACAACAATGCCTGCATGCATTTCGGCACGCGCGTGCGCTTTAAGTCGGTACAGGCGGCGCGCGCCGCCGCCTTGGCTGCGTGGTATGCAATACGCGGTGGCGACCGCGTGGGAGCGATAAGCTTCGGTCGGGGCGAGCAGATGCTGAGGCCGCAGGGCGGCCCGCGTGGCGCTTTGGCGGTCTGTGGTGCCTTGGCCGAGTGGGATCGGCGTGGCGCCACAGGGACGGGCGAAGAATCGTTGACCGATGCGTTAGTGCGCGCACGTCGATTGAGTCATGGCGCAAGCCGTGTGTTGATTATCAGCGACGGCTGGCACGGTGATGTGGAGCTACGAGGACGCCTGCTCGATCTGGCTCGCTACGCCGAAGTCGGCATGCTGGTCGTTGCCGATCCGCTCGAGTCGACGCTGGCGCCCACCGGGCGCTATCCGCTGGAGTACGACGGCAAGCGCATCGAAGTGGTGCTCGAAGCCGAACGGCAGCAACGCGAATTTCAGAACAAACTTGGCCTGGGGCAGGCGCGTCTGAGCCAGCTGGCTCGTACGCTCGGTCTGCGTTGTCGCACGGTGGATACGACGGCCGATCCCTTCGATGCTGTCGTTGCCTTGCTGGGCCCGGGCAAGAGGGCTGCATGATGACGTTGCAGCAGGCGCCGGAAGGTCCGCAGCTTCGCGATATCCATCTGCCGCCGTCGCCGTCCTGGTGGCCGCTTGCGCCTGGCTGGTGGGGGCTGGTTGTGCTGGTCGCGCTGATCCTTTTGCTGGGCATCTGGTGGTGGCGTCGAAGTAGCCGCCGACACAAGAGTCACCGGCAGATCCTGACCCAGATCGATGTCGTTGCAATCCGCCACGCGGGTAACGCGGCTGCCTTTGCCGCCGGCATGCACCGCCTGCTGCGCCAGACCGTGCGCCTGTACGACGCTCATAGCGTGCATGCACGCGATGCTGCCTGGCGTGCCGCGCTGGCGCAGGTGGCGGTCGACGACACGACGCTGGATCGGCTGATGAGCCTGGATGCCGCGATGTATCGCCCTGGCGTGACACTGGACGAGGCTGCCGTCACCGCCGCCATGCATCGATGGCTGGCGCGCGCGTTGCGCAAGCGCGATGTCGACCGCGCGCGAAGGGAGCTGCGGCATGTCTGAGTTTGCCTGGCCATGGGTTGCGTTGGTGCTGCCGTTGCCGTGGCTGTTGCGGCTTGCACTGCGTGCGGCTGGCATTGGTCAGGCGATGCGCCTGCCTTATCCGGGTCTCCAACTTGCCAGCACGTCCATGCAATTGCCGCAACGTGGCCGGATGGTGTTGTTTGCACTGGCCTGGATCTGTCTGGTGGCTGCCGCGATGCGACCGCAATGGATCGGTCCGCCGCAAGCGCAGCAGCACAGTGGGCGCGCCATGATGCTGGCTGTGGATCTTTCCGGCAGCATGCGTACCGATGACATGAGGCTCGCTGGTCGGCCAGTCAGTCGTTTCGGCGCGGTCGAGGCGATCGCCGGCGATTTCATTTCCCGCCGCAGTGGTGATGAGCTGGGCCTTGTGCTGTTCGGTAGCAACGCATTCCTGGTGACGCCTCTGACCTACGACCTCGATGCCGTGCGCGCACAACTCGAAGGCGCGCGTGTCGGCCTTGCCGGTACCGAAACGGCCATTGGCGATGCCATCGCCGTAGCGACGAAACGTCTCGCGGCGTTGCCGGAGCAGGCTCGCGTCCTGGTTCTGCTGACCGACGGCGTAAACAACGCCGGCAGCATCGCGCCGGTCGAAGCCGCGCGCGCGGCCAAGGCCGTCGGTGTCCGTGTCTACACCATCGGCATCGGTGCGACGCAGATGAGCGTGCCGGATTTCTTCGGATCGCGCGTGATCAATCCATCGGCCGATCTGGACGAGGACATGTTGCGCTCCATTGCCGATGGAACCGGGGGACGCTATTTCCGTGCGACCGACACACGCGCGTTGACCGATGCCTACCGCACGATCGATGCGTTGGAACCCATGCCGCAGCAGGGGCCGAGTCTGCGACCGCGCCACGAACGGTTTCGCTGGCCGTTGCTTGCCGCACTGCTGCTGGGCATCCTCGCCGTGCTGCCTCGGCTGTTGTCGCCACCGAGGGTGTCGGCATGATGGAAGCGCTGCGACAGTTTCATTTTCTTCAGCCGCTGTGGCTGCTGGGCCTGCTTGCGTTGCCGTTGTTCGTGCCGTTTGCCCTGCGCGACCCTGCACGGCAGGCACTCTCGCGACTGGCCGATCCCCAATTGCTGCCGCATCTCCTGAGTGGACAGGCAAGCCGTCGCACGTTGCCGATCGGCCTTGGCGCCGCGGCGTGGAGTCTATGCATGCTGGCGATGGCCGGCCCGACCTGGAACCGCACGGCCGAGCCCCTGTTTGCCAATCGTGCCGCACAGGTCGTGGCGATTTCCCTGTCGCAGCACATGCTGGTGCGCGACGTCACGCCGAGCCGGCTCGAACGCGCGCGTTACAAGGCGCAGGATCTGCTGAACGCAAACCGGCAGGGCCTGAACGGACTGGTCGCATACGCCGGCGAAGCCTTCACCGTTGCGCCGCTGACTACCGATGAGCACAGCTTGACCGACCTGCTCGCCGCACTGTCCCCCGACACGATGCCCGTCGACGGCAATAACGCCGCTCAGGCGATCGATCGAGCGGTGGAGATGATCCAGCAGGCGAAGGTCAGAGGTGGCTCGCTCGTGCTGATGACCGACCAGGCCGATGCATCGGCACTGGCTGCCGCCCGCCGTGCGCACAATGCAGGCGTCGATGTATCGGTGCTGGGCGTCGGCACGCCGCAAGGCGGCCCCATGGAACAGGCCGAAGGCGGCTTCGTGCGCGATGCGCAGGGCAACATGGATATGGCCAAGCGCGACGACGCGCAGCTCGGCGCGCTGGCCGCGGCCGGCGGTGGACGCTATATCGTCATGAGCGACGGCGAGGCGGATGTCCGTGCATTGAGCGACGAGCTCAAGGTGGATCGTGCGCCGATCCTTGCCGATGGTCTTTCCGGCGATACGTGGCAGGACCGGGGTCCGTGGCTGCTCTTGCTGCTGCTGCCGATCGCCGCCTTGTTGTTCCGCCGGGGCTGGCTGATGGTGCTGCCTTTGCTTTGCGTGCCGCTGCTGCCGGGCAAGGCACAAGCGCACGGCTGGGACGATCTTTGGCGCCGTCCGGATCAGCAGGCTGCGCAGGCCTTGCAGCAGGGCCAGGCGAAGCAGGCACGGCAGGTCGCAAAGGATCCTGCGTGGCGCGGTGCGGCCGCCTATCGAGATGGCGACTACGCTGCAGCGGCCGATGCCTGGAAAGACGCGTCCGGTGCCGACGGCCAGTACAACCTGGGCAATGCGCTCGCGCGCAACGGAAAATATCAGGACGCGATCGAAGCCTACGATCGCGCTCTCAAGCTCGATGCCTCGCATGCGGACGCCAAGGCCAACCGTGATGCGGTCGAGGCATGGTTGCGCAAACAGCCACCGCAGAATCAGCAGCAACCGGACAAGGACAAGTCGAGCAAGTCCGCGGCGGGCGACAACAAGAACCAGGAACAGCCATCGTCATCGAAGGGCGACGACAAGTCCTCCGAGTCGAAGCAGAAACAGCAGCAGGGTGAGTCGCAACAAGATCAGGGACAGGATGCCGAACACGGCGGTACCTCGGGTAAGGACCAGCCCAAGGACAAGCCCGAGCAGAACACGGCCGGCCAAGGCGAAACCAAGCCGGAGACGGCAAAGGAAAAAGCCGAGCAACAGGCGCGCGAAGAACAGGCGCGCCAGGCCTTGAAGCAACAGATGGACAAGAGCCTGCAAGACAAGGGCGAGCATCAGCCCGATGCACCGAAGAGCCACGATTTGGGTGCGGTTGCCGACGACGATCCGCAAGCGAAAATGCCGGCCGACCTGCGCCGTGCGATGCAACGCGTACCGGATGATCCCGGTGCGCTGCTGCGGCGCAAGTTCGAACTGGAGTATCGGGAGCGCCACGGCGCCTCCACGGAGGATGAGCAACAGTGAAAAGGACGCTTCGCACCTGGTTGTCCGGCCTGTTCTTGCTGGTGCTGTCCCTGCCGGCATGGGCATCGATACAGGCCACGCTGGACCGCGACCGCGTACAGCTGGGTGAGATCGTTACGCTCAACATACGCATCCAGGGCGCTATCACGCCGCAGCCGGTCGATATGGCCGAACTGGCGCCGGACTTCGATGTAGTGAACTCCTCAGCGCATGCCAGCCTGACCGTTGTCAACGGTCATCCGGAGGCGGCGCTGATGATCGGCCTGGTTCTGAAGCCAAAACATGCGGGTGATCTGACGATTCCCGCGTTGCGTGTCGGTGGCCTGTTCACCTCTCCGATCTCGCTCGAGGTCGATGAGCCCGATCCGGTAGCGGCTCCCAATAACCGTAAAAACGTCTATCTGGAAGCATCCGTCGAGCCGGCCAAAGGCTATGTCGGGCAACAGTTGCAGTATGTGCTTCGCCTTTACTTCGCTACGAGCCTGAGTGCGGGCGCACTGGACGACCCGCAGGCCGATGGAGCAAGTTTTCAGCGCCTGGGCAACGATCTCAATTACGAGACCGACCAGGGCGGGCGGCACTATCACGTGATCGAACGGCGTTATGCGCTGGTACCGCAGCGTGCCGGCAAGTTGGTGATACCGCCTGTGCAGTTTCAGGGTGAGTCGGTCGACATGAACGATCCGGATACCTTCTTTCCCAATTCGCAGCCGGTCGCTGCATCGACTCCGTCGGTGACGGTGAACGTGCAGGGCGTTCCGGCCAATGCCGACAAGCAGACCTGGCTTCCGGTGCGCGATCTCAAGCTCACTGCCGAAGGCCTTCCCGATGGCGGCGACATGCATGTCGGGCAGCCGCTCAATCTGACCATGTTGCTGCAGGCTACGGGTGCCTCGTACGACTCGCTCCCCGCACCGAGCCTGCCGCCGATCGATGGCGCCAATGTCTATCCGGACAAGCCGCTCAATGGCACCCGTTCCGATGGCACGTCGCTGGTAGGCCGCCGTCAGCAGAGCTTCGCGATTATCCCCAGTCGGCCCGGCACGCTGGTGATCCCGGAAATTACCGTTCATTGGTGGAACGTGATTACCGGCCAGCCCGAAGTCGCTCGGTTGCCGGAGCGGCGCTTTACGGTGTTGCCGGCGGTGGGACAGCCGGCGGCAGCGTCATCGGTGAGGTCGACTGCTCCGGTTCCAGTAGCTGTCGATAAAACGGCTTCTCCGGCGACAGGCGTGCCCTGGCGTTGGATTGCGCTGGCGAGTCTCGCCTTGTGGCTGCTGAGCGTGCTGGTCTGGTGGTTGCGCCGTCGCGCTGTCGCTTCTGAGGCGGGTACTCGGACAAACAAGGCGCTTGCCACGCCGCGTCAGCTTCGCGCGGCGTTTATCGCCACAGCCCAGGGCGGCGATGCCACGAAACAGGCGCATGCCCTGATGGCCTGGGCCAAGGCCGAGCGTCCTGCATTGCAGAACCTTGGCGACCTGGCTGACGAACTGGGCTCGGCAGAACAGCGTGAAGCGATTGCCGCGCTCCAGCGGCGTCGCTATGCAGCCCATGGAACGACGGGTTCCGCAGCGGGGTTGGCAGCCTGTTTCAGCGGCGGCTTTGTCTGGAAAACGTTGGCACCTCCGTCATCCACGAATGGCTTGCCCTCGCTTTACCCATTCGACGTGCACGGCGATGACAAGCGCCCATCCCCTCAGGACTGAAGCGCGTCGGCCTGGACCGCACGCCATACGGTTGCCATGCGTGCGTCGAAGCAGCACAGGGTGACACTGATCGGCGGTTCGTCGCTCGTGTCGTGTACCGCCGATAGCGCGACCCGAGCCGCCCGGTGGGGTGGATAGCCGTAGACGCCGCAACTGATCGCCGGGAAGGCGATCGAGGTAAGGCCGACTTCGCGCGCCAGTGCGATGCTCCGACGATAACAGTTGGCCAGGGCATCCGCCTCGCCCTGGCCGCCGCCTTGCCAGATGGGGCCGACGGCATGAATGACATGGCGAGCCGGCAAGTTGAAACCCGGCGTTATGCGCACCTCGCCGGTAGGGCACCGAATGCCGGGCGCTACTTCCGGGATACGACGACAGGCTTCGAGTAAGGCAGGGCCGGCGGCGCGATGAATGGCGCCATCCACGCCGCCGCCGCCAAGCAGGCCTGGATTGGCGGCGTTGACGATGGCATCGAGCTCCAATTGAGTAATGTCGGCTATAACGATGTCCATAAACATGGATGTGCATCCTCCCGGCCACCAGCCTATGCTTGGGCTGTGGCCCATGAACTGACCTGAGATATCGATCGCATGGCGAAAACGGAAGATATTTCCTTTGGCTACCTGCTCAACGACGTGACCTTGCTATTTCGCAAGCACTTTGATCGTCGTGCCGTGAAATTCGGTCTGACCCGCGCGCAATGGCGGGCGACCAAGATGCTCTATCACCGTGAGGGTCTGCGTCAGACCGAGCTGGCCGAATATCTGGAAATGGAGCCCATTGCCGTGGGGCGCGTCATCGATCGTCTGCAGACGGCCGGCTTCGTCGAGCGGCGTCCGGACCCGAAAGATCGGCGAGCGTGGCGTCTCTACCCCACCGAGCAGGCGCGTGCCGTGATTGCCGATATGGAAGACATCGCGCGCGGCCTGCGCCGGGATGCCACGCAGGGCATCGCGTTGGAGGAGATGGAGCAGTGCATGGCGGTGATCAACCGGATCAAGGAAAACCTGCAGGTGCTGGACCAGCCCGCTCCGGCTGACGATAACTAGATCGCTTCTGCAGACGATCGTAAGGAATTTGCGCCAGACTGACGCGGGGCTGACGAAAGTTTGTGCTCCAAGCCAGTGCCATTAGTCCCGGTCAATAGCCGCTTTTTTACCGGCATAGTCTGGTTTTTCCGGCACTTAGATGTGCACGAAAGGTGAATTGGCACGTTGTAATCAATTCACTGCATTCTTTCCGATTAACGGCCTCATCGGGCCTGCGAAGCCAAGTTCTCATGCCCTGGAAAAAATTTGCGTTGATCCTGGCAGTCGTGGCGGTTTGCGCGCTGGGTTTTCATTTTGTCCGCAGCGGTAAGGGGGCGGGAAAGAGCGACTCCCATGCCGGCGCCAAGGCCGCACAGGCAGTGCCGGTCAAGGTGGCCCGCGCCGTGCAGGGCGATCTCGACCTGTCGATCAAGGTGGTGGGCCGGGTCGAGGCCTGGTCGACGGTGACCTTGCAGCCGCGCGTTTCCGGTCAGCTGCAGCAACTGGCCTTTGCGCCAGGCGCGCATGTGCGCAGGGGCGATTTGCTGGTTCAGATCGATCCCAGCCTGCTCAAGGCCCAGCTCGATCAGGCGCGCGGCATGGTGGCGCGCGATCAGGCCCAGTTGGTCAAGGCAGAGGCGGACCTGAGCCGTTATACCGACCTGCTGGCCAAGAACTTCGTCTCGCGCTCCGATTTCGATACCTTCAAAGCCAACCTGGGGGTCGCCAAGGCCACCTTGCAGAGCGACCAAGCGGCGGCCGAGCTCGCTCAGACCCAACTCGATTACACGCGGATCGTCGCGCCATTCGATGCGGTAGCCGGTTCGCCGCTGGTATGGCCCGGCGCGCAGCTTTCGGCAAACAGCACGAATATCGTGGTGCTCAACCAGATCGAGCCGGTGCGCGTGGCCTTCAATATCCCCGAAGACGCGCTCGCCGCGGTGCGCGCAGGCATGTTGCGCGGTGACGTGCCCGTGCAGGCACAGGTCCCGGGCGACAAGACGGTGCCGTTGCAGGGCAAGATGGACTTCATCGACAACGCGGTCGATACGACCACCGGCACGATCGTGCTCAAGGGACGTTTCGAGAATCACGATCTGCAATTGACGCCGGGGCAGTTCGTCCAGGTGAACCTGCCGACGACGCATTTGAGTAATGTGGTCAGCGTACCGGTGGAAGCGTTGCAAAGCTCCTCCAAGGGCAGCTTCGTTTTCATCGTCGGCACCGATAACAAGGTACAGCAGCGCTATATCACCACCGGCACGATCAGTGGCCAGCATGCGGTGATCGACAAGGGCGTAAGCGCAGGCGAAACCGTGGTGATCGACGGTCAAATGCTGTTGGTCGATGGCGCCACGGTGCAGGTCGCCAAGGACAGCTGACGCGATGAATCTGCCCGAACTGTGCATCCGTCGACCGGTCATGACCACGCTGCTGATGGCGGCGCTGGTGGTGTTCGGTGTCGCGGCCTATCCGCGACTGCCGGTCAACGAATTACCCAACGTCGACTTTCCGACCATCAGCATCTCGGCAAGCTTGCCGGGTGCCGCGCCCGAGACCATGGCGTCGGCGGTCGCGACCCCGCTCGAAGCGCAGCTGTCGACGATCGCCGGCATCAGCTCGATGAATTCGACCAGTGCGCTCGGGACCACCTCGATCACGCTGACCTTCGAGCTGGATCGCAGCATCGATGGCGCCGCACAAGATGTGCAATCGGCGATCTCGGCAGCACAGCGCCAGCTGCCCACGGACATGCCCACGCCACCCACCTTCCGCAAGGTGAACCCGGCTGATGCGCCCATCCTTTATCTGGCGATGACATCCGCGACCCTGCCGATGTCGCAGATCGACGAATACGCCGAAACGCAGCTGGCGCAGCGTCTATCGATGGTCGATGGCGTGGCGCAGGTGAGCGTGTACGGCTCGCAGAAATATGCCGTGCGCATCGACGTCAATCCTGATCGCCTTGCTTCGGCGGGCATCGGTATCGATGAAGTACAGACGGCTATCGCCAACGCCAATACCAATCAGGCGACCGGCTCGCTTTACGGCAACCGCCAGCAGTTGCCGATCCGCAACGATGGCCAGCTGATGCGCGCGTTGCCGTATAACGACATCGTCGTCGCCTACCGCAACGGTGCGCCGGTGCGCCTGGGCGATGTCGGTCGCGCCTATGACAGCGTGCAGAGCGACCAGACCGCGAGCTGGTTCAATGGCGAGCGTGCCGTCACGCTGGCGATCCAGCGCCAGCCCGGCGCCAATACGGTCGAAACAGTCGACCGCATCAAGGAGCTGCTGCCCGGCTTTACCGCAGGCCTGCCACCCTCGGTCAAGCTGGCCACGCTGTACGATCGCTCCGATTCGATCCGCGCTTCGGTCGATGACGTGCAATTCACCCTGCTGCTGGCCGGCGTGCTGGTCGTGCTGGTGATCTATCTGTTCCTGGGCAATCTGTCGGCCACGCTCGTGCCGGCACTGGCCCTGCCGATTTCGGTCGTCGGTACGTTTGGCATCATGTACGCCCTGGGTTACAGCCTCGACAATCTTTCGCTGCTGTCATTGACGCTTGCGGTCGGTTTCGTGGTCGACGACGCGATCGTGATGCTGGAAAACGTGATCCGCCATATGGAGGCGGGCGAGCAGCCTTACAAGGCTGCGGTGAAAGGCGCGGCCGAAATCGGTTTCACCATTTTCTCGATGACCTTGTCGCTGGTGGCGGTGTTTATACCGGTGATGTTCATGGGCGGCATCATCGGTCGCCTGTTCCACGAGTTCGCCGTCACCATCAGCGTCGCCATCGGGCTGTCGGGTTTTATCGCGATCACCCTGACGCCGATGCTGTGCAGCCGTTTTATCAAGGCGCACGACCACACCAAGAAAAACTGGCTGATCGCCGGCTTCGACCGTGGCTTCAACGCCGTTACCAACGGTTACACGAGCTCGCTGCGCTGGTGCATGAATCGCCCGCGGATGGTGATGCTTGGTTTCGTGATAAGCCTGGGCGTGACCGGCTTGCTGTTCTATATCACGCCCAAGGACTTCATCCCGGCCGGCGACAGCGGGCAGTTGCGCATCAACACCGAAGGCCCGGAAGACGTGTCGTTCGACGAAATGGTGGCGCGCCAGCAGGTGCTTGCCGATATCGTCGGCAAGGATCCGAATATCGAGGCCTACATGTCCTCGGTGGGCGCGGGCGGCTCGCGGGCCACGATCAATAACGGCTCGATGCTGCTCAAGCTCAAGCCGGCCAGCGAGCGTGAGCTCGACCCCGACGGCATCATCCAGGAGCTGCGGCGCAAGTTCGCCAAGATCGTGGGCATTCGCGCTTACCTGCAGAATCCTCCGTCGATCCAGGTCGGTGGCCGTCAGTCCAAGGCGCAATATCAGTACACACTGCAATCGGGCGACCTGGACGAGCTTTATGGCTGGGCCGGCAAGGTCACCTCCGCATTCGCTGAATTACCGGGTTTCCAGGACGTCACCAACGACCTGGATCTCAACAGCCCGTCGATTTTCGTGAGCGTCAATCGCGATCGTCTTGCGCCGCTGGGCCTGACCATGGCGCAGGTGCAGCTCGCGCTGGGTACGGCGTTCGGCGAGAACCAGATTTCGACGATCTACGGCACGGCGACGCAGTACTGGGTGATTCTGCAGGTGGATCGCCCGATGCAGAACAATGCCGATGTGCTGGCCAAGCTTTATGTCACTTCCAACACCGGCAAGCTGATTCCGCTCAACACGGTTGCCAGCTTCCAGCGCAAACCGCAGGTGCTGACCGTCAACCATCAGGGTCAGCTACCTGCGGTGACGGTATCGTTCAATCTCGCGCCCGGCGTCAGTCTCAGCGAAGCGGTCGGCGAGATCGACGGCGCGATGGTCAAGATGGGGCTGCCCGCTACCATCACCGGTAGCGTGCAGGGCACCGCGCAGGCGTTCCAGGATTCGATGCAGGGCATGGGCCTGCTGCTGCTGTTGGCGGTGTTCGTGATCTATCTGGTGTTGGGCATTTTGTACGAAAGTTTCATCCATCCCTTGACGATTCTTTCGGGCTTGCCGGCTGCTGCCGTGGGTGCGTTGCTCACGTTGGTGATCTTTCACGCATCGCTCGACTTGTTCGCCTTCGTCGGCATCGTGATGCTGATCGGCATCGTGAAAAAGAACGCGATCATGATGATCGACTTTGCGCTGGAGCGTCAGTCGCATGGCGATATTTCACCGGCCGATGCGATCTTCGAAGCCTGCCGCGTGCGATTCCGCCCGATCATGATGACGACGATGGCGGCGTTTGCCGGTACGTTGCCGATCGCGATGGGCATCGGTGCGGGTGCGGAGACACGCCGACCGCTCGGTCTGGCGGTAGTGGGCGGCTTGTTGGTATCGCAGATCCTGACGCTGTACCTGACGCCGGTGATCTATCTGTATCTGGATCGGTTGCAGACGCGTTTGTCGAGGAAGAAGGGCGTGACGATAGGGGCCGCGCACTAGGTCGAAAGCATGCTTGCCGCTACCGAGGCAAGCATGCCTTCGTGGATCATCTCGCGCCTGCTGGCGCGCCAGCGCGTAGTTGGTCGATTGCCAGCGTGACCTGCGCAATGCCACTGGCCTGCGAATGCGCCGCGTCGGCGATCTGCGCAACGCGCTGGTTCACCTCGGCCGCCGAAGCGACAATCGCATGCATGGCGTCTCCGGCCTGGCGAGCGCGCTGACTGCCATCGGCCAGCGAATCGATCGCGTTCTGCACCAGATCGCGTATTTCCTTGGCCGACTGCGCGCTGCGTTGAGCCAGCGCGCGCACTTCCTGCGCGACCACGCCGAATCCCTTGCCCTGTTCGCCCGCATGCGCCGCTTCCACGGCAGCATTGATCGCCAGGATATTGGTCTGGAACGCGATGGAATCCATCACGCCGATGATCTCGGCCATGCTTTGTGCGCGCTGATTGATGTGGCTGATGGTATCGACCAACTGATCGACCATCGAGCCGCCGGTGCTGGCGCTGCTGCTGGCCTCGTGCGCCAGCCGGTTGGCGCTCTGGGCTTGCCCGGCGATAGCGGGAACCGTATCGGACAAGGAGCCCAGCGCGCTCTGCAAAGCTTGCACGGCACGCGTTTGCTCGGTGACGTCGGTGGCGTATTTCACCACCTTGAATGGCCGTCCATCCATGTCGAAGATCGGGTTGTAACTCGCCTGGATCCAGACACTGCCTCCGCCGCGACGAACGCGCCGGAACAGTCCGGCGTTGTACTCGCCTTGCCGCAAGCGTTGCCAGAACTGACGATAGGTTTCGCTTTCGCGTTCGTCGGGGTCGACGAAAAGCCGGTGGTGTCGTCCGATGACATCCTCGCGCCGATAACCGAGCGCAGCGAGAAAATTATCGTTTGCATCGAGAATGATGCCATCCAGATCGAAACTGATCACCGCCTGCGCCCGATCGATCGCCGCCAGGCGGCCTTCCATATCCGCGGCTTTCAGGCGTTCCTCGGTCACGTCGATCGCATGCTTGATGACTTTGGCGGGTCGGCCAAATGCATCGAAAATTGCGCTATAGCTGCCTTGGATCCACACCTCGCGTCCGCCCTTGGCGACGCGTTTGTAGACGCCGCTTTGCGATTCGCCCGCGCCGAGTTTGCGCCAGAATGCCAGGTACTCCTCGCTCTCGCGCTGCGCAAGTTCGACAAACATCCGGTGATGCTGACCGATGATTTCATCGCGGGTGTAGCCGAGGGCGTCCAGAAAGTTATCGTTCGCCGCGACGATCGTGCCGTCGAGCGTGAATTCGATGATCGCCTGCGCCTTATGTAATGCGTCGATCTGGCTCTGCAACTGCGCGCGCGAATGACGATGCCGTGCACGCGGATAAAACCTTGCCATGAGCTGTTTCATAACGGTCCCCGAAGTGGCAACAGATAGCGTGAGATTCTCTGTAACCCATCGGCCCCCTGTGGCCTCAGGTCGAATGGTTAGCAAAAAAACCAACCGTTCGTTTCCTTGTATCGACTGGGGTTGTCACCCGCTTAAGTGCGCCCGGACGTTAATGAGGCGTACCGCACACTTTTTGTGCAGGCGCAAAAAAAAGGAGGCCAAAGGCCTCCTTTTGTATTCACTGCATACAGTGCTCAGTCTTCAGCGCCGTCCTTTGCGAATGCGCCGGGCGCGGAGCCGAAGTCACCTTCCGCCTGCGCAGCCATATATGAGAAGGCGGCATACACGGCGACGTTCTGCGCCAGCTCGCGCGGATCGATCTTGTCCAGCGTGTCGTTGGCGTTGTGGTGGTAGTCGAAGTAGTACGTGCCGTCCTGGGTCAGCGAGAGCGCGGCCATGCCTTTGCCGTGCATCTGCGACAGATCCGAGCCGCCGCCACCCGGGCGCTTGGTGTCATACGCTACGCCGATGGGTTGAAGCACCTTGGCGATCTGCTCGATCGCGCCGCGTGCTTCGGGCTTGACGCTCGCACTCATGCGCCACACCTTGCCCGAGCCGAAATCGGACTCGGTACCGAGCTGGTGCTTGCCCGCTTCGGCAGCATGCTTATCGGCATAGGCGCGACCGCCCCACAAGCCCATTTCCTCGTTGGCGAACGCAATCACGCGGATCGTGCGGTCGGGGCGCTGCGGCAGATCGTGAATCAGCTTGCCCGCCGCCATGGCAATGGCTACGCCCGCGCCGTCGTCGATCGCGCCGGTGCCCGGATCCCAGGAGTCCAGATGCCCGCCGATGGCGACAACCTGGTCGGGATACTTCTTGCCGGTGATCTCGCCGATCACGTTCGCGCCGGTGTAGCTGCCGTTGAAACCCACGTCGAGATCGAGTTTGACGCTCACCGGCTTGCCATAGCCAAGAATCCGCTCGAGCTGGTCGGCATCGGGGTTGGACAGTGCAGCGGCGGGAATCGCATCTTTCGGATCGGTAAAGCCAGTGACGCCGGTGTGCGGCGTACGGCTATGCTCGTCGGTACCGGCCGAGCGCAACAGATAAGCCGCGGCGCCGAGCTTGGATGCGATCACCGGACCCTGCGTACGCACGGCCGAGCCCATGCCGTAGTCGTGGCCATCCTTCTGGCGGTGCATGCGATAGCCGATATAGACAATCTTGCCCTTGACCGATGCGGGGTCGGCCTTCTTGAGTGCATCGAGGCTGTCGAACTTGACCACCTCGGCAGTCAGGCCGCCCTTGGGCGTACCGGCCGAGTAGCCGAGCGCGATCAGCGACAGCGGCTGCGGGAAGGGCGCAACGATCGCGGCGTGCTCGCTGTGGCGCTCCCACAGCGGGTAGGTGACCGTTTCGGTATAGACCTTGTCGAAGCCCAGTTCCTTGAACTTGGCGATCGCCCATTCGCGGCCACGCTGATCGGCCGGGCTGCCGGCCAGACGCGGCCCGACTTCGGTGGTCAGGGATTCGACGATCTTGTAGCCGGTGTCATCGGCCATCGCCTTGTCGCGCAACTGGGTGGCCGTCTGCACCGCGCCGGCGGGAATGACGGTATTCGTCGTGGCGGCACCGGCTACGCCGGTAGCCAGCAACAGGCTGGCGGTAAGCAAACTCAAACGAAGACTGCGCATTGGGGACCCCTCGGTGGAAACAGCGATTATCGCGCCGTGGGGTTTGGCCGCTTAGGCCGGAAGTCATGGATAGGGCGACAAACGAGTTGAAAGGAGTGAGAAAAGAGCAGGACAGGCTCACTCTCTCTTCTCACTCCGGATCACTCACTACTAGCTCTTCTGCTTGAGCAAATCGCGAATCTCAGTCAACAGCACGACATCGGCAGCCGGCGGAGCAGCCACTTCTTCGCGGCGAGTGACGCGATTGATGAACTTGACCACGAGAAAGATCGCGAAGGCGATGATCACGAACTGGATCAACGTATTGATGAAGGCGCCGTACTGCACGGCGACCTCGGCGACCTTGTGTGCCGGATTGCTGGTGTCGGCCGGGCGGATGACCCACTTCAGGTCCGAGAAATCGATGCCTCCGGTGATCCAGCCGATCGGCGGCATGATGATCTGGTCGACAAGCGAGGTGACGATCTTGCCGAATGCGCCGCCGATCACGACACCGACCGCCAGGTCGATGACGTTTCCGCGCATGGCGAAAGTCTTGAACTCTTGCAGCATGCCCATGTGCTTTCCCTCGTTATTGGTCGGATAACGCGAACGACTTTAACGCAGGGGTGGGCAGGTGGCGAGCAAGGAATGGTGAAGAACGATCGTGGCTACACCGGTCGGCTCGACACCGACCGGCAAGATCTTGCCGTGTCGCCTAGACAACCTTGCCGTCGAGCGTGGCAATGCCTTCCAGCTCGGCATGAAAGCTGTCACCACGCTGCAGCGCAGCGACGCCGGCAGGGGTGCCGGTGAAGATCAGATCGCCGGCTTTCAGTTCGAACAGCTTGGACAGCGCGGCGATGATCTCGCCCACGTTATGCACCATGTCACCGAGCGTTGCCTGCTGGCGCACGCTGCCATTGATGGTCAATCGCAGCACCGTGCCGGCGTCGGGTTTGGCCTGCGCGGCCGGTACCAGCGCCGAAACAGGGGCCGAATGGTCGAATCCCTTGGCCACGTCCCAAGGATGGCTCTTGGCCTTGGCCACCGCCTGCAGGTCGCGTCGGGTCAGGTCCAGGCCCACGCCATAGCCCCAGACCAGCGCCTGGGCCTGGTCGGCCGCTATGTCCTTGCCGCCACTACCCAGGGCAACCACCATTTCCACCTCGTGGTGCAGGTCGGAGGTGGCCTGCGGGTAGGGCACCGGGCCGCCATCGGTTACCACGGCGTCGGCGGGCTTGCAGAAGAACATTGGCGTTTCCTTGTCGATGGTCGCGCCCATCTCGCGGGCGTGATCGGCGTAATTACGGCCGATACAGAACACGCGACGGATCGGAAAACGCTGTTCGCTGCCATGGATGGGCAGGCTGACGGTCGGGCTGGGGGCGATGGCATAGTTCATGACCGAAAGATTAGCAGTTCCGGGCCGGTCGGGAGCCCTGATTACAAAGCAATCCAGCTATGAACATGCTGGCATCTAAGGTTGGCGCTTGCGAAAAACAATGTCGAAATCCGGCTGCCATGTTTTGCCGCCGTCCCGCGACTGGGTGGCGGTTTCGCGTACGCCGTCACCGACTTCTTCCCAGCTCACGCGGTGCAGCGTTTCGCCCTTGTCGTCGATGGTGCTGCCGTTGAGCACGATCTGCTTTCCTTGCCGTGTGCCTTCGGCCACCAGCAACTCGCCTTCGTTGGAAACCCAACTCTGGTGCCAGCGTTTGCGTGCACTGTCGTAGATGGTGAAACTTTCGCCGGTATAGCCGTCGGTGCGTGTATACACCTCATGCAACACGCAGCCACCGAGAATCGAGGTCACCTGGTTACGCGCGACGGACGCGGTGCTGGTTTTGCCGATGCGAAAGGTGTCCCAGTCGCCGAGCCAGAAGTCGAACTCATGGTGCGCTGCGTCTGTGCATGAACGCGAGGGCGTGGTGGCATGAATGTCGCGCGCGTACCCCGCGCAGGCCATGAGGGCCACCAGGGTCACACGCCATGGCGCACGCAACATCGGAGTTCTCCAGTGTGGGACGTCCGATCTTGGTCAGGCACCGCGTGGCTTGCATAGGGCCACTTCGTTCGATTCCGGCTAGGCCAATCGACCAGGTCAGTCGCTTACGATGAGACAGTTACGCTGGAAATTAGCTGTCATGTCTTTTGATACCTGACGTCGTAGCAGGTAAAACTTCGCAATTCCGCGGTCGTGGGAGCGGCCGGGCATAGCGAACGTGCGAGTCAAGGTGACAGCTGTCATTGGCGACGGCTGATGGGGAGCAATGGCTGCCTGTCAGGCGCTTCGTCATGCTGCATTCCATGGTCAAACCGGCCGATGAGCCGGCGGGGAAAAGCGTGAATCAAGCAGATTTACTAAAAGAACTGCGTATCGACCGCAGTCAGCGCGAGGAGCATCGTGCAGGTCCGCCACGTTGGCTGTGGCCACTGCTAGGGGCGTTGATCGTATTGCTGTTACTGGCAGTTGGCGCCTGGTATGTGCTCAACCAGAAAGCCATCACGGTGCAGACAGCCGTTGCGGTATCGCCATCGAGCAATCCCGGCGCCGGTGCGGTACTACAAGCGACGGGTTACGTCACCGCACGCCGGCAGGCGACAGTATCGGCGCAGATCACTGGCACTTTGACCGAGGTGCTGATCGAAGAGGGCGACCGTGTGCAGAAAGGCCAGGTGCTCGCTCGTCTGGACGACAGCGCCTACAAGGCCAGCTTGATGGCATCGCAGGCACAGGCCGCTGCCGCCCATGCCCTGGTCAATCAGTTGCAGGCACAGGCGGCACAGAACGAACGTGACGCGGTACGTCTGGAATCGCTGGTAGGCCGCGGCCTGGTCTCCAAGCAGGATGCCGAGCAGGCACGGACCCAGGTCAACAGTATTCGTGCGCAGCTGATCTCGCAGCAACGGCAGGCCAAGTCCGCCGACGCGCAGGTCACCGTTGCCGAAGTCAATTTCGACTACACCGTGGTGCGTGCCCCCTTCAGTGGCGTGATTACCACCAAGGACGCGCAGGTCGGCGAAATCATTTCACCGCTCTCGGCCGGCGGCGGGTTCACCCGTACCGGCGTGGGCACGATCGTCGACATGGATTCGCTTGAAGTCGATGTCGACGTCAACGAGGCCTATATCGGCCGCGTCAAGGCGAACATGCCGGCCGAAGCCGTACTCGATGCCTATCCAGACTGGAAAATCCCCGCGCATGTCATTGCCATCGTACCTGCGGCAGATCGCGGCAAGGCCACGGTGAAAGTGCGTGTAGCGCTGGAAAACAAGGACGGCCGTATCGTGCCGGACATGGGGGTGCGCGTGTCGTTCCTGGAGCAGGCGGTCAATGCGCCGGCCGCGGCCGTACCCAAGGGCGTGCTGGTGCCGGCGACCGCCATCGCACAACGGGATGGGCGCAGCGTGGTGTTCGTGCTTGCGGGTGACAAGGCGCAGCAGCGCGCGGTCACGCCGGCTGCGCAGAACTACGGCGACATGCGTCTGCTGCCCGACCAGGTACAGGCAGGCGACACGGTAGTGATCTCGCCGCCTGACGATTTGAAAGACGGTATGCGCGCGGCAGTCGCCGCCAAGGCGCAGGACTGATTAACGACGCGTCACTGGGAGCATTTGCATGACTACGCTGATCGAAATCTGCGACCTTTCCAAGGTCTACGAGCGCGGCAAACAGAAAGTCGAAGTACTGCACCACATCAATCTCGACATAGCTCAAGGCGACTTCCTCGCCCTGATGGGGCCTTCGGGTTCGGGCAAGACCACCTTGCTGAATCTGATTGGCGGATTGGATAGTCCGACCGGCGGCCACATTAGTGTCGGCGGCGAAAGCATCGACAAGCTCGGTGCGGGCGCTCTGGCGCGTTGGCGTGCGGCGAATGTCGGCTTCGTCTTTCAGTTCTACAACCTGATGCCGATGTTGACCGCGCAGCGCAACGTGGAGTTGCCCTTGTTGCTGACCAAACTGTCCGCGGCGCAACGGCGCAAGAATGCCGAAATCGCCTTGCAATTAGTGGGCTTGAGCGATCGCGGCTCGCATAAACCGACCGAACTGTCAGGCGGTCAACAGCAGCGTGTCGCGATCGCACGTGCGATCGTGTCGGACCCCACCTTGCTGGTGTGCGATGAGCCCACCGGCGATCTGGATCGTCAGTCGGCCGAAGAAGTGCTGGGTCTGTTGCGTCAGCTCAATCGCGATCATGGCAAGACCATCGTGATGGTTACCCACGATCCCAAGGCCGCTGAATACGCCAACCACACCCTGCATCTGGACAAGGGCACGCTGGTCGAACAGGCCACGGCCTAAGGAGGCAGCATGAAATACCTCCATCTCATCTGGGCTGCCTTGTTTCGGCGCAAGACGCGCACGATTCTCACGCTAGTCTCGATCGTCGCCGCGTTCTTGCTGTTCGGCATGCTCGATGCCGTGCGCAGCGGATTCGACCAGGCCGGCAAAAGTGCAAACGGCGCGCAGCGCCTGCAGACCGGTTCGCGGCTATCGTTTATCCAGACGTTGCCGCAAGGCCTGGGTGCACAGATCGAACAAGTGCCGGGCGTGAAGTCGGTCGCCTATGCCAACTGGTTCGGTGGCGCCTATCAGGATCCGCACAATCAGATCTTCAGCTTCGCGGTGAGCGACAACTACATCGACCAGTATCCCGAGCTGGACGTATCGCCCGATGCACGCAAAAACTACGAGGCTACGCGGACCGGCATTCTGATCGGCGAGCAGCTGGCGAAGAAGTACGGCTGGAAAGTCGGCGACAAGATTCCCTTGCAATCGACCATCTTTCCCTTGCATGACGGCACCAAGAACTGGAGCTTCGACGTCGTCGGCATCATGCACGCGAAAGATAAGAGCGCCGGTTGGTACGACCAGATGATCCTGATGCACTGGAAGTACTTCGACGACAGCACGCCCTATAACCGCGGCACCGTGGGCTGGTATGTCAGTCGTGTCAACGACGTGAATCAGGCCGATCGGGTTGCCAAGGGCATCGACGCGCTTTCGGCCAATTCCGATCACGAGACACGCACGCAGACCGAGCAGGCCGCCAGCGCTGCGTGGATGAAGCAGCTGGCCGATATCGGGCTGATCGTCGGATCGATCATGGGTGCGGTGTTCTTCACGTTGCTGCTGCTGTCGGGCAACACCATGATGCAGGCGGTGCGTGAGCGCACCAGCGAGCTGGCGGTGATGAAGACGATTGGCTTCTCCAGTCATTCGGTCATGGCCATGGTGCTCGCCGAGTCGGTGTTGCTGCTACTGCTGGGTGGCGTTATTGGCCTTGGTCTGGCGATGCTGGCCGTTGGCGGCATGCAGACGGCCATGGGCGGCGGTATTCCCATGTCCAGTATCGGTGCGGACATCTGGATTCGCGGTGTGGTGTTGATGATCGTCATCGGCTTGCTGGTCGGCGCCTTGCCGGGCTTGCGAGCGATGCGACTGAACATCGTCGATGCATTGGCCGGTCGCTAAGGAGCCCGCCATGAAATTTTTGCAGAATCTGGGTTTGTTGTTGCTGCTCGTGGTGGCGCTGGTGATCTGGGTGGTCTTGCCCTGGCCGGCTCTGGTCGTGCTGGCCGTGCTATTTGCCTTGTGGATGGGGTTGACCCGGCGTGGCCGCCAGGCCGCTTCGGTCACCATGGTCGGCGTGAGCACGTTGCGTCAGCGTCTGGGCTCCTCGGCCGTGGTGGTCATCGGTATCGCCGGCGTGGTCGGCGTGCTGGTGGCCTTGCTGGCCATGGCCGAAGGCTACGCCGAGACGCTGGTGAAAACCGGCAGCAACGATACGGCTATCGTGATGCGAGGCGGTTCGGCCAGCGAAGTGATGTCGGTGCTCGAACGCGACAGCATCGTCGTCATTCCACAGGCGGCGGGCATCGCCAAGGATGCGCAAGGCCGCCCCATCGCCTCGCCGGAAATCGTCGTTGCCGCCAATCTTCCGCTAAAAGGCAGCACCGCTGACGACGAAGGCAGCGTGCAACTGCGCGGCATCGGCGAGCAGGGATGGGCGGTTCGGCCCAACTTGAAGATCATCGATGGGCGCAAGTTCAAGCCGGGCATGCGCGAGCTGATCGTGGGGAGCGGCGCGCAGCGCCAGTTCGCGGGGCTGACACCGGGCCATGAAATCAAACTGGGCAATCAAAGCTGGACGGTGGTCGGTGTCTTCGCTTCCGGCGATGCGCTCGACTCGGAAGTCTGGGGCGATGCCGATGTCGTGGCCGACACGTATCGGCGTGGCGGTAGCCGCGCATCGATCACGGTAAAACTGACCGATCCGAAGTCGTTCGATAGCTTCAAGTCGACACTCGCCGCCGATCCTCGCCTCAAAGTGGATACCACCACTACGCTGGAGTATTTCTCCAAGCAGTCGGAGGGGATGGCTAAGATACTGCGCATCATCGGCATCGTGGTGGGTTCGATCATGGCGATCGGCGCGATCTTCGGCGCGCTCAATACGATGTTCGCCGCCGTGGCGACGCGTGCCCGCGAAATCGCCACACTGCGAGCCATCGGGTTTCGCGGCTTGCCGGTCGTCGTTGCGATCATGCTGGAGACCATGTTGCTGGCCCTGATCGGAGGCTTGCTTGGCGGCCTGCTGGCATGGCTGATCTTCAACGGCTATACCGCTTCGACCTTGGCTGGCGGCTCCGTGGGACAGCTTACCTTCGCGTTCAAGGTCTCGCCGCAGTTGTTGTGGCAAGGTTTGAAGTGGGCCTTGGCGATCGGTTTTATCGGCGGCCTGTTCCCGGCCATGCGCGCCGCGCGCCTGCCGGTAACGACGGCATTGCGCGAGCTGTGAGGCTCCAGGGAGCGCACGCTTGGGCGTGCGCTCCCTAGGCGCGGCAACTCCCAGCCTTATTTGCGCTTGGCGCCACGGAGTTTGCCTTCCCGCGGCCTGCCCGCCATAAAGTCATACGCCTACGCGTAGTTGGCGTTGATGGTGAATGTCCCTTTTCTTCTCATTTCTTAGCATGAAGAGGCAATGACAGTTTGTCATTGCTTTCAATCATCAAGGGAATGACATGAAGACATCTGCCTGCAAATGGTTTTGTGGAGCGTTGGTGCTCTCGTTGGCATGGAGCGCACAAGCGCATGCATCGGACAGCGAGGCCGAAAACGGACTGGTCAAAGTCGCCGACGTGTTCGATACGGATATCAGGCTCGGCGATGACGCGGCGAGAGGCCTGGTTGACCTGGATTACCCGAACGCTACCTTTCTGCGTATCCACATGGCGGCCGAAGGTTTACCGATTGATGGAGAAATCGTACTGACGGATAGCCAGAAGCAGGTACAAACCATTCCTGCAAGCGATGTGGTCAATGCTGGGGCGGATGGATATTACGCCATGTCCATGGACAGCGATCACGTGAACCTGCAGGTCGTCGACGCAGATGGCAGGGTGCTGGAGCACGGTTACAGCTTGCGCGTGGACAAGGTCGACGTGGGCTTTAGCGACATCGCTAAAAAGCCGGAGCTCGAGACGCTAGCCGTCATTGGCGCCGACCAGCGCCAGCGTGCGGTGTGCTATCGACAGAGTGCGCCAGCGGCTTACCGTAACGCACAGGCAGTAGGACGTATCTATGGTCATGGTTATGTCGCCACCGCTTGGCGGGTAAGTTCCCAGAATCGCATGCTGACCAACCATCACGTCATTGGCAATTCGCAGAACCCGGCAGATTTTGAGGTCTGGTTTGGCTACGAACACGTCAATTGCGGCAACGATGGCCAGGTGCAGCCTGGCGTCAAGGTGCGCGGTGGCCAGCGTCTGGTGGGCGACAGCAGGCTGGATTTCCAACTGTTTACCCTCAACGAATCGCAATTCGGATCGGTGCGGCGATTTGGTTATCTGGGTCTTGATGTCGGTGCATTGACGCCGGGACGGGTTATCTATATTCCCCAGCACGGTGGAGGAGCCCCACGCCAACTGGCGCTGTTCGGTGATGGTGGCGGTCGTTGTCGTATCGATGCGACCACCGGTACGTTGGCGCGATACTCATGCGACACCGTCGGTGGAAGCTCCGGTTCGCCAGTGATCGACTGGAATACCAACAAGGCGATTGTTCTGCACAATTCCACCATTGGAAGCGCCAACCAGGGAAACCGGATCAACCAGATCTGGCCACGTATCCAGCCCTACTTCGCTAACGGTTCGGTCCCATAAATCGATCCGGCAGGACGTTGTGTCGCATCCCGCCGTTCAAGGCATGACCGGCGGGATGTACTGCAAGGTTTCGCCCAATAACCAAAGCATGCCAAGCACCAGCGGCAAGTGCACGAGCAGCTGGATAAAGGTAAAGCCCACGACATCGCGGGCCTTGAGCCCGAGTACGCCGAGCAAAGGCAGCATCCAGAACGGATTGATCAGATTGGGCAACGCCTCGGCCGCGTTATAGACCTGCACCGCCCAGCCCAGGTGCACATGCAAGTCGTTGGCCGCCTGCATGACGTAGGGTGCTTCCACCAGCCATTTGCCACCGCCCGATGGCACGAAGAAGCCGAGGATGGCCGAATACGCACCCATCACCAGGGTGAAAGTATCGGTCGAAGCGACATGTACAAACAGATCCGAAAGGCGATGCGCCAGCGTTTCGCCACCGCTGCCGGGCGCATGTGTCAGCAACTGGGCGATGCCGCCATAGAGCGGGAACTGGATGAGTACGCCCGCTGTGCTCGGTACGGCACGTGACACGGCGTTGAGAAAGCTGCGCGGCCGCCAATGCAACAGCACGCCCAGCGTCAGAAACAGAAAGTTGTACGTATTGAGATTGGCGATCGCGACGACTACCGGTTTGCTTGCAAACTCGTAGGCCAGCCAACCAAGTCCCAGCAGGCTGATCAGGATCGAAAGGAGCGGGCTGTATTCGAGCCATTCGCCAGGCCGGCTGCGTGGCGGCAGTGCCGGTGTGGAACTTTCGACAACACCAAAATCCTGAGCGGTACGCGCATGGTCCTTGGATGGTGCGGTGAGCCAGCAGATCAGCAGCGACACCAGGATCAGTGCGGCTGTCAGCACGATGGATTGCCACAGAAATATCGTCTGGCTAAACGGCAGCACACCCGTGATCTTCAGCAAGCCTGGCGGCATGCTGGCCGGGTTGGCTTGCAATTGTGCCGCTGACGAAGAAAGGCCCATGGCCCACACCGCACCGAGCCCCAGATATGCCGCCGCGCCCGCTGCGCGATAGTCCATGTGCAACTCGTCGCGACGTGCCAGCGCACGTACCAGCAGCCCGCCGAACACCAGCGAAAAGCCCCAGGACAATAAAGAGGCCAGCATGCTGATCAGGCCGACATAGCAGATGGCGCTTCGCCCGCTGCGCGGCACGCGCGCAAGCACATCGATAAAACGCGCCACGATCGGCGCTGTCGCCACCACATAACCGCCGATCACCACGAACGCCATCTGCATGGTGAATGGGATCAGACTCCAGAAGCCGTCGCCGAATGCGCCGACGGTCGCTTGCGGTGTCGCACCGAATGACAGCACGGCGATGGCGACGATCAGGACACCCAGTGCAGCGAAGATCCACGCATCCGGAAACCAACGCTCCGACCATGCTGCGCTGCGCAGCGCCGCGCGAGCCAGAAAGCCTTCTCGATTCTTCATGAGTTGTCCTGCGCCGTTTGTTGAGCCACGCGTTAGATGTTGGCGATACCTGCATTCGTTGAATAGGTAGACTTAGGTATCGATGAAAAAGATTATGAAATACATGTAGTTGCGTATTTGTCTCGGGCGACTTCCGTCGCCGTGAAAGGCCCGGTTTTCGCCGAATGATTATTTTTTTGAATGGTGGCACAAAGGTTTCGGATTATTTTTATAGGCGGCGCGCTGTGCCGCGCTTAGCATTTCTCACGTGCTCCTATCGGGAGCCATGGTGGCAGGTAGCGCGGTAACCAGTGCGCGCAGGGCTGGTTTGAAGGGAAGCTATCGTCAAAGCGCAAAAAGAGTCACTTGAGCTTGGAACCAGGATGGTCCTTGCCTCTCGATCACCGCCGGGTGCTTTCGACCCTGCGGGTTGTTGGTTATCACCATGCATTGCTTTGTCGTCAGTCGAAAGGCTGCTGACGAAGGCGTACGCCCAAAACGGCGGATTCAATACTCAACTTTTCAGGATTATTTGCAATGAAGCAAATCCAACTCGCCTCCGCGATCGCCCTCGTCATGGGCCTCGCCGTTTCCAGTGCTGCCTCGGCCATGACCACCGGCGGCACGATTACCTTCACTGGCGTTGTCACTGACGCGACCTGCACCGTCAAGGGCGGCGCGGGTTCCGACGGCGGCGAAGGCAACTTCACCGTGGCACTGGAGCCGGTCTCCGCTACCGAGCTGCCGGCAGCTGGTGCAACCGCCAAGATCAAGGACTTCCAGGTGATTCTGGGCGGCCCGGGCCAGGGTACGTGCGAAAACGGCAAGGTTGCCCGCATGTCGTTCCTGCCGTCCAGCCCGCGCATCGATCCGGCCACCGGCACGTTGAACAACGCGCTGACGGGCGAAGCCGGCAACACCAACGTGCAGGTGCTGGATAGCACGCACGCCGCCATCGACCTGCGCGATCCGGCCAATGGCGTGGATTTCCCGGCCATTGCCAACAACACCGCCGTTGTCGACTTGGCGGCGCAGTACTACGCCACCAACGCCGCAACGCCGGGCCTGGTGTCGACCAGCGTTGTGTACTCGGTTGTCTACAACTAAGTAGCGCCGGTTCGTTCCGCTTCGGCGACCGGTTCGCGGTCGCCGAAGTCTTCCCTTCCCATGAGGTGAGTCATGAATAACGTATTGCGCTATGCCATGGTCGGCTGTCTCGCGCTTGGCGGCTTGGTTGCCGCACGCACGGAAGCCAGCGTGGTGATCGGCGGCACGCGTGTCGTGTATCCGTCTCAAGACAAGGAAGTGACTGTCAAGCTGACCAACGAGGGCACGGCGCCGGCGTTGGTACAAGTGTGGCTTGACGATGGTGACGAGAAATCGACACCTGACACGGCCAAAGTGCCGTTTACCGTCGCACCCCCTATTTTTCGTATCGATCCCGCGCAGGGCCAGGCCGTGCGTGTGGTCTATACCAAAGAACCGCTGCCGACCGACAAGGAAAGCGTGTTCTGGGTAAATATGCTCGAAGTGCCGCCGAAATCGGCGGACGAAGGTAAGAACCGTTTGCAGTTTGCGTTTCGTACGCGCATCAAGTTGTTCTTTCGTCCGCAGGGACTGCCCGGTGAGGCTGGCACCGCGCCGGACAAGCTGACCTGGAAACTCGCTGCGGGCGAAGGCGGCAAGGGCGTTGTCGTGCAGGCGACCAACCCGACGCCGTACTACGTGTCGTTCGCGCACGTGGGCCTGAAGGTGGGCGACCGCAGCATCGAAGGCGAAGGCGGCATGGTCGCTCCCGGCAAGACCGAAAGCTTTCCCGTACCAGGTCTGACCACGATGCCCGGCGCCGATGCGCAAGCCGAGTTCACCACCATTAACGACTACGGTGCGCTCAACAAAGTCGTCAAGCCGCTCAGCAGATAACGCGCATCGCGTTGCTTTGAATGTTCCGAGGATCGCGCAAAGCGCGGTCCAGGGATCGCTAGTCCCCTTCTGGAGGCCGTGGTGTCTTGTAGACAGTCCAACGCATTTGCGTCGAATGCATCGGCCATGCCGATGCGTCTGGCTGCGCTACCGGCCTGGATCGCACTGATCCTGGGACTGCCTGCTGTCGCCCATGCGGCCGATCCCGCTCCACCGGCGAGCCCCGCGGATCCGATCGATCCGGCAGCCGCCCATCCAGCCCCGGCTTCGGTATCGTTCGATGCGGATTTTTTCCCGGCAGGAATGGCGCCGAAAGTCGATCTGTCGCGTTTTGAAAAAGGCAATGCCGTGTTGCCTGGCGACTATTACGGTGATATCCGCTTGAACATGCGCTGGCGCGCACGCGGCGATATTACATTCGCCAACTCGCCGGGCAGCGACGAAGCGCAGCCGTGCTTTGATGCGGCGATGTTGACGAGCTACGGCGTCGACCTGAAGAAAGTCGCCGCCGATGCCACCGCCAAGGGCAAGCTGCCGATTCCGCAAGGGCGCTTTTGCGCTCCGCTGGGCGACTATATTCCCGGTGCTTCGACACAATTTGACATAGGTACACAGAATCTCTCGATCTCGGTGCCGCAGATTTACGAATCGCGTAACGCGCAAGGCTATGTCGATCCGTCCCAATGGGACGCGGGCATCAATGCGGCGGTGTTCGCCTATAACGCCAATCTCTACCGCTCGGGCAATGGCCGACAAGAGACCAGTGGTTATCTTGGTCTCAATGCCTCGATGAATTTCGGCTCGTGGCATGTGGCGCATCAGGGCGCGGCCAACTGGCGAGAGCACGGCGGCCTGAGTTACCAGCGAAGCGCCACCTATCTGCAGCACGACATCCCATCCTGGCAGGCCCAAGTCGTGGCCGGCGATACGTTCACCAGTGGCGACATGTTCGATAGCGTGCGCCTGCGCGGCATTCGTCTATACACCGACGACGGCATGTTGCCTCAGTCGCTACGTGGCTTTGCGCCAGTCGTTCGCGGCATCGCCGAAACCAATGCGCATGTGATCGTGCGCCAGAACGGCTATGTCATCTATGACGTCAATGTGGCGCCGGGCGCCTTTGCGTTCGACGATCTTTATCCCACTGGCTATGGCGGCGACCTCAACGTCGAAGTGCAGGAGGCCGATGGCCGTATCAAGCGCTTCGTCGTGCCGTTCTCAGCGGTGCCCCAGTTGCTCCGCCCGGGGCAGCAGCGCTGGAGCGTATCGGCTGGCAAGGTCGAGCAGAGAAACCAGGTCAACACGCCTAACCTGCTGCAAGCCACCTACCAACGTGGTCTGACCAATCGCGTCACGGGCTACGGCGGCGTCACGCTGGGCGACGGGTATCGCGCGGCGCTGGTCGGCGCCGGCCTGAACACGGCTATCGGCGCTTTCTCCAGCGACCTGACGCAGGCGCGCAACCAAGTCCCGGGCGCGCGCGCCACGCAGGGACTCAGTACGCGCGTTGCGTTCAACAAGAACATCGTGCAGACCGGTACCAACTTCGGCGTTGCCGCGTATCGTTATTCGACCGGCGGTTACGTCGGCCTGAACGATGCGGTGACGATGCGCACCTGGGCAGCGCGCGGCGAGGGCAGCCTGCTTTCGCGGCAACGCAGCCGCATGGACGTCAACATCAATCAGAACCTGCCCGGTAACAATGGGCAGGTCTTTCTGACCGGATCATCCATCAACTACTGGAACCAGCGCGGCCGGCAGGTGGATTTCACGGCGGGCTACAGCGGCTCGTGGAAATCGTTGAGCTACAGCTTTTCCGCGCAGCGCACGCGCGACAGCCTGGACGCGAGTGGCTTGTTCGGCAACACCCTGGTAAATCGCATTCCGGGCGACGTCACGCCGGTGGCGAGGCTTCCCGCCTTGCAGACGCGACGCGACACGCGCTTGTTCCTGACCATCAGCATGCCGTTGGGCCGCGCCGAAAACGCGCCGTTGATGACCGCGCTGGCGTCGCACTCGCCGCGCGATGGCGGCAACGAGCAGGTGACCGTTGGCGGGGTCTATGGCGCCGAGCGCCGACTGAGTTACAGCGGCACCTTGAGTCATGCCGCCGGTGCCAACAACGCCGCGGTCAGTGGCCAATACAACGGCAGCTTCGGCAACATTGGCGCAAGTTACAGTCGCGGCAGCAACTACACGCAGCTCGGCGCCAGCATGTCCGGCAGCCTGGTGGTCTATCGCGGCAGCGCAGTGTTCTCGCCGCCGACGGGCGACACCATTGGGCTGGTCTATGCGCCGGGCGGCAGGGGCGCGCGCATCGAAGGCGGCCAGGGTTCGGTGCTGGATATCAACGGCTATGGCGTCGTGCCGTATCTGCAGCCGTACCAGCTCAATACAGTGGCGCTGGATCCCAAGGATGCGAGCGCGGGACTGGAACTCAAATCCAGTCAGCTCGATGTGGCGCCGCGTTCCAATTCGGTCGTGTTGATCAAGTTTGACTCGAGGACCGGCCGCGCACTGCTGGTCGAAACGAGCTTGCCCGATGGACGCCCCATTCCATTCGGTGCCGACGTGCTGGATGAAAAGGGCGGCAACATTGGCATCGCCGGTCAGGCCAGCCGTCTCTACATCCGAGACATGCCGTCATCGGGCATGGTCACTGTGCAATGGGGCGATAGCGAATCGGATTCGTGCCAGATCGACCTGCATCTGAAGCCGCGGGATAAGGATGCACATATGGACATGGAAAAAATCCAGGCGCCATGCATCCTCAAGGTGTCGGCCAGCACGCCACAAGCCAATTCGCCCGTTGCCAGTCCGGTAGCCGCGCTAAGCCAAAGCAATCGTAGCGTGCAGTCCGGCGGCGTAGCGGAATACGCTCCTCTGCAATCCAAACATATTTCCCACGGCTTGACCGCGAGGGACGCTATATGACGATGCCAATTCTTAATTCGGCGCCACTTCAAGTCGCTGCTAAAAAAAGGGCGCGCTCGGTGCACTTTTGGGCCGCATCGATGTTGTTGCTGCTTGTGTCGTTTGTCGCTCCGGCATGGGCGGCCAGCTGCACCATGACGAATCCTTCTATAGCTATCAACGCGCAAACAACCATCCGTGGCTCCATAACGGTCGGTCCCGATGCGCCTGTGGGATCGGTGCTTTATCACGCCAGATATTGGTCCACCACGCCCATCTCGTTAAATTGCCCGGCCGGTAACTTCTACACGCGAAAGCAGTATTTTAGTTTGCCGCACCCGACACCCGTCCCGGGGGTAACTTCCCAAAGAGGCCAGGCTGTCTATCCCACATCGATTCCCGGCATCGGTGTGTACGTCTGGAGTAACGACGAAGATTTGCCGGTGAATAGCTTCTTTGGCACTTATACAAATAATTGGTCCACGACTTTGACCGGAGGAGGTAGCCTCAGCGCTTTTACCTCTTTCGACGTATATCTGATCAAAACCGCGGCTGGCTCAGTAGGGGCTGGAACGATCAGTGGTAGTGATCTTCCCATTGTTGCGTTTAGCTTCGGTGACCCTGGCGCGCTTCCGTACCTTGGTTATCTCGTGGGGAGCTTCGTAGGTTCCGTGAGCGTCGTGGCGCAAACATGCCAGACGCCCTCGAATCTTACCGTTCCCATGGGTACGCATCTGACGACGGAACTGAAAGGTCAAGGCACCACCACGAACACATGGGTGCCCGTGGATATCGCGTTGACCAACTGCCCGGCGTTCTTCGGGTACAGAGGCACGACGACTGACGTAAGAAACGCAACCCCGGTAACGGATTTCAATATCAGGTCCAACTCGATCTTCTATAGCGTCAACCCGTCGTATGGCGTGGCCAACGCCAGCAATGGCGTGATGAATCTTGCACCGGGCGGAGCGACGGGCATTGGTGTTCAGCTGACTAACACGAGCGGAGCGGCGGTCCGGTTCAATACCAGCACCGACTCCAATCTGAATCTTCTACAGACGGCTGGACAGCGCTACACCATCGGACTTCAAGCCCGTTACTACCAGACGGGAACGTCGATCACTGCCGGTGCGGCTAACTCTACCGCCACTGTCACGCTCACTTACAACTGATCATGGGGGCGGCCGTGAAACGCTTTCGTTCCATTTGGAGTCTCGGTGCGACACTCGCACTGCTGCCGACCATGGCTTGGTCGGCAGCGAATATCGTTGTCAACTTTCAAGGATCGTTTGTTGCTCCGACCTGCAATTTCGCGGTAAACGGCGGGAGAAGCACGAATATAGGCACGTATCCGAACACGTACTTCAACACGAATACGTCGACACCTGTCGTGCAGATTCCGATAGTCGCGACGGGATGCACCACGGGCATCAATACGATACATCTGCGTTTCTCGGGAGCGGCCGATTCATCGAACAACCAACTGTTTGCGGTGAATCCTGGTTCGAGCGTCACCGGGGTGGGCGTCGAGCTGCTTTATAACGCGCAGTCAACGCGTATCCAGCCGGGTTCGACGGTCAACTGGGTCGGCGTCGATCCGAGCCAGCCAACCAGCACCTGGAATTTCTGGGCGCGTTTCTACAAGACAACCGGGACGATTGGCGCGGGAAGCATCAATGTGCCCATCACCATCAACTTCACTTACAACTGATTCGGCTCGTGCCAGGACACTCTCATGCGTACACTCACCTTAAAACTTGCTGTTGCACTCGGCTTACTTTGTGCCGCGCCGTTTGCGCAGGCTCAGTCCACGGTCTTCAATATCACCGGCACGATCACCATGGGCACGTGCGCCATTGCCGTCAACAATGGCGCCAACGTCAACGTGGGTAGTTTCAATGCCGCGCTTTTTACCGGCAGCTACACGTCGGGATTTGTTAACTTTGCCGTGGCGGTATCCAACTGCGCCCCTGGCATCACCAAGATAACGCTCAAGCCAACCGGATCGGCTGACTCGAACAATTCAATCTATTGGAGCAGCAGGCTGCCCGGTGCTCCGTTTGAGTTGCGCGATGCCGTGACGCCCTTTGCCAATCTTCCCCCGAGCGGGGCGACTTCGATCGTCATCAATAATCCTTCCAGTAATGGCACGCCAACAATCCGTGTTCTGCAGGCGCAGTTTCATCAGACGGCTGACCTGGTCGCGACCAGCATTGGTGCGGGTAGCGCGACGGTGACATTGGGCGTTGCGTACAACTGAAGGAGTCGACGGTCATGATGCGCAAATGCCTGATGCTTTCGGGGATCGCGGTACTGGCAGCCCATGCCGGTACTGCCTGCGCGCAGGCCCAATTCGATATCCATGGCACCATCGAGCCGGGAACTTGCGAATGGGTCGTCGGCGATGACGACAAGAAGGTCCTGTTCGATCCGATCAACGTCACGGCCTTTCCTGCCGCCGGCGGTGCCGGCTTCAAGACCTTCGCGCTCGGGCTGCGCAACTGCACGGCGGGTTTGACCCGCGCCAGGTTTGTTTTTTCCGGCGCGTCCGATGCGAACGATGCAATCCGTTTTGCCAACAGCGGCACGGCAGCTGGCGTGGCGGTAGAGCTGCAGGCAGCCGATGGCTCGACGATCGCCGCCGATGGCAGCAACAGCTCGCGCACCGTGCCTGTTACCGCCGGAAGTGCGGTGATCCAGCTTCGCGCGGGTTACTGGCGGATAGGCACGCGTCCTCTGACCAGTGGCACAGTCTCCTCAGTGGCGCTGGTGTCGGTCAGCTACAACTAAAGTTGCTTCTGCAAGCTGGAGGCCATCACGCGCGCCGCAGGCGGAAGATGGTCAAGATGATCACGCTGAGCAGAATGATCGCCATGCCTAGCAGGTCGTAAGGACCGACATGTTCACCGGCAATCATCACACCGAATAACACCGCAACGGTGGGATTGACGTAGGCATAGCTGCTGGCAAGCGCGGGCCGGGCGTTCTTGAGCACGTAGAGATAGGCGCTGAACGCGATGATCGAACCGAAGACGATCAGATAGCCGAGTGCGAGCGAGGCCTGCAGGGTGGGGTGTTGCGGCAAGCGTTCGCCAAGACCGAAGCCGACCAGCAGCAGCGCGACGCTGGCGCAAAACATCTGCACCGCTGTATTCATCGGCCCGGCGGGCATGTCCTGGTGTTTGCTCCACATCGAGCCGAAGGCCCAGCTGATCGATGCGACCAACAGCGCGATCGCGCCAATCCGTGAACCCGACAGGCTGCTGCCGAGGTTGAGGATGATGACGCCGAAGAAACCGATCGCCAGGCCGACCGCTTCGCTACGCGTCGGCCATGCACCGTAGAGCCCGGAAAACAGCGCGATAAACAACGGCACCGAAGCAACAGCGACAGCCGCAATGCCCGAGCTGACTTGCTGCTCGGCAAAGCACACCAGGCCATTGCCAAAGCCCAGTAGCAGAATCCCCGTAATACCCGCATTGCGCCACTGCAATCGCGTCGGCATGGGCACACCACGCAAACGCAATACGCCGAAAAGCAACGCGCTGGCTACGAGAAACCGCAGGCCGGCGAGCAGGAACGGCGGATAGCTTTCCAGCGCAAAGCGGATACCGAGATAGGTGGATCCCCAGATCACGTAGAGCGCAAGCAGCGCCAACGGAATAAGCACACGCGGCTGTGCGAACGCGGACGGCGCGCTGCTGGCCATGGTCGAAGCCGAATCGGTCATGAGAAGTTTGCCCTGAGCGCCTGGGGAGGGTGCGCCCACATAGTTTACCGTTCTTGCGACTCTAGTTCGGGCGCGTCGCGGCCACTATCGCGGCGTTTGCAAGGCAGGCTTGAGGGCGCTTCAAGCCTGCGTGCGATCAGCCGGCCTTGCGCTGGGGCGTGTCGTGGCGACGACGTTCCCGTGCCAGCAAGTCGCGCTTGCGCTCCACCCCCCAACGCCAACCACCCAGACTGCCGTCTTCGCGCACAATGCGGTGGCAAGGCACGATCAGGGCAAGGCGATTGTTGCCGCAGGCATTGCCGATGGCGCGTGCGCCTCTGGGCAGGCCGAGTTCTCGCGCCAGCTCGCCATAGCTTTTCGTGCTGCCTTCGGGGATGCGCGTGAGTGCTTCCCAGACGCGCCACTGAAAGGCGGTAGCCGCAACGTCGATAGGTGGGAGTGCCGGCGCTGCCGCCTCGCTCCATCCCAGCTCGCTGGCAATGCGCGCGATCACCGCATCGAGCCACTCCTCGCGGCCCGCGTCCACGCGTTCGCGCGTGGCCTGCGGAAACTCGCTGGCGAGGCGCTGCTCCAGTTCGCGGTCGTCGTTACCGAGCGTGACCGAGCAGATGCCGCGCGTGGTGGTGGCAACCAAGAGCTGGCCCAGCGGCGTCCGGGTCGTGGTGTAGCGGATATCCGCACCGGCGCCGCCAGCGCGGTAGCTTGCCGGCGTCATGCCGAACAGGCGGTCGCTGTGCTCGTAGACGCGGCTGCCGGAGCCGAAGCCGGCGTCATAGACCGCATCGGTAACCTTGGCGCCGTCGCGCAGCGATGCCTTGAGTTGATCGAAGCGGCGGGCGCGGTGGTATTCGGCCGGGCTGACGCCGTAGCGGCGTCGAAAGGCGCGCTGCAGATAGGTCGGGCTCAGGCTGACCGCCTGGGCCAGCTCAGTCAGGCTGGGCGCTTCATCGGCGTGTTCGACCAGGGCGCGTGCGCGCTCCAGGGCAGCATCGGTTTGGGCGTTGCGAGTGTTCATGGCAGCATCCGTTAGCGAATGCCGTCAGACTAGTGACGGCCGCTTCTGGTCGCTATCCGGATATTGTCTTAGTGCGTAGCGTGGCGGCGTTGCTGCAACACCACGAATTCGCCTTCGATCACGTCGGACGACTGTGCACGCGCGGCAGCCGGGGCCGGCTTGTTGCGACGGTTCCACTGGCGCAGGGCCAGCACGACCGCACCGCCGAACAGCAGCACGGACGCAACCACCAGGCCGAACAGCAGCAGCACGCCGACCAGGGCAATACCAACGACCAGCGACAGCGCGCGGGCCAAGGGATTGCGCGAACGGCGGGACGGGTTGAAGACCGAATGCATGTGCTGGGAGAAGACCGGCATGTTAAAAATCCGTATGGTAAAATCAACGACTTACGTGCGTAACGATGGGGCTTTAGCGCCCGCGAGGCAAGTGCCGATGGAACCAGTGACACCCGGGCAGGCGTTATGCAGGCTCGATGACATCCCCGAAAACGAAGCGATGGCCGTGGATGTCGCGATCGATGACGAGCTCGACAGCGTGATCCTGACCCGTCAAGGGCAGGAGGTGCGAGCGTATTTCAACGTCTGCCCGCATGCTGGCCGGCGGCTGGATTGGGCGCCGGGCAAATTCCTGATGAAGGACGGCGTGTTGATCTGCGCAGCGCATGGCGCGAGCTTTCAGGCTAGCGACGGTCTATGCATCGGTGGGCCTTGCCGTGGCGAGCACCTGCGGGCCTTGTCGGTCGAGGTTGTCGATGGCGACGTGCGGTTGCGCTAGCGGAACATCAGGTTGATCGCGACCAGCGTAATCACCAGCACCACCCCGGTCAGCGGCAAACCTACGCGCAGGAAATCCTTGCCACGATAGCCGCCAGGGCCGGCCACCATCATCAGTGCCGGGTGCCCCGAGGTCAGCAGGAAGGTGTTGGACGAAGACACCGCCACGATCAGGGCGTAGGCAGACGGGTTGCCGCCTGTCGCCACCGCGACGCTGATGGCGATCGGCACCATCATGACGGTGGCGCCGACGTTCGACATCACCTGCGAGAACAGCAGGGTCAGCACGGCCAGCGACAGCTGCAGGACCCACGCAGACGCGTTGCCCAGATGCTGCAGTACCTCCTGTGCGATCCACGAGGCGGTGCCGGTGGCATCCATCGACCAGCCCAGCGGGATCAGGCAGGCGGTGACGAAGATGGTTTTCCAGTTGATCGCCTTATAGGCCTCGTCCATGTTCAACACGCCGGTCAGCAACATGCCGATCGCGCCGGTCATCATGGCCACGGACAGGTCCAGGTTGGTGAATAGCGCCAGACACTTGGCCAGCACAAAGAAACCGACCGCCTGCCAGATCTTGCCGGGGCGTTGTTCTTCCTTGGGGATATCGGTGACCACCACCAGATCGCGGTCTTCGGAGGCGAGGGCGAGATCGCGCCAGCTCGAATGCAGCACCAGGCTGTCGCCGGCGCGCAGGCTCACGCTGCGCAAGTCGTCGCGAAATACCTGATCGCCGCGATTGACTGCCAGCACCGACACGCCATAGCGCTTGCGCAGGCGCAGGTCGCCGACGGTCTGCTTGATAAAGCGGGAGCTGGGTGGAATCACCGCTTCGGAAATACCTGCCCGGGTTGGATTGAACAGCTCGCCCAATTGACGCATGCGTGGCGACAGGCGGCAGAGCTGGTTGTTGGCGAACTGGTTGAGCTGCTCGCGCGGCCCCAGTACGCCAAGCACCGAGCCGACCCAGATCACATGATCGGCCGGCGGCGCCATGCGCGCTTCGGTGCCGCTCTTGATCGCCAGGATTAGCGGCGCGCCATACAACTGTTCGACCTCGCCAATGCTCATGCCGACTAGCGGGCTCTCGGCGGTCACCGTCAGTTCGGCCGTTTCGCCGACGATGCCATAGGTATCGGCGAAGTAGCTTTCGGTGCGCCCCGGCGTGACCTTCAGGCGCTCGTCTTCGCGCTCGGGCAGCAGCTTCTTCGTAAAGAAATAGAAATACAGCACGCCAACCAGCGCCAGCACCAGGCCGACCGGTGTCACGCTGAACAGGCCGAACTTCGGAATCGTATGCGCGCCGGCCGGCAGGTTGGCATTGGCGCTGGCGATCAGGTCGTTGAGCACGATCAGCGGCGAATTGGCGATCAGCGTGGTGTTGGTGGCGGTCAGGATGCAGAACGCCATCGGCAGCAGCAGCCGCGAAATCGGCACGCCGGTGCGGGCGGCAAGGCGGCTGGTCACCGGAATCATCAGCGCCGCCAGGGCTTGGCTGGGGATCACTGCGCTGAACAGGCTGGTGACCAGATTGATCACCACGCCCAGTCGCGACTCCACGCCGCGGGCCATGCGCATGACAAAGTTGGCGGTCAGGGCGAGCACGCCGGCGCGATCGAGTCCCGCACCCATGATCATGATGGCGATGATGGCAATGACCGCGTTGCCGGCGAAGCCGTTGAACACGCGGTCGGAGGGAATCAGGCCGGTGAGGCCGATCACCACCACGACCAGCAAGGCCACCATGTCGGCGCGGATCCACTCCAGCACCAGCATCAGCATGGTGAAGCCCACCAGCCCCAGCACCAGGATCATTTCGGGAGTGAGCGACAGGCCCACTAGCGCACGCCTCTGCGCGGCGGCTTATCCAAGATGATGTGGTTGTGCACTGGTCGCACCACGCTTGTGACTCTTCCCTGGTTGGCGAAAGAGTATAAGCGCGCTTGTGCGGTAGCTGGTGAACCTAGGCCGACAGTGAGGTCGGAGCGAAGGCTCGCTTCGCATCGCCTCTTGCACCCCCTCACCTCAACCCTCTCCCCCGGCAAAGCAAGGGGAGAGGGGGCGCATTGAGGCAAGAATGAATCTTGCGTGCTTTTAGCTCCCTCTCCCCTGGCTTTGCCGGGGGAGAGGGTTGGGGTGAGGGGGGCTCTTACTCGGCAGAAAATCGCTATATCAACGCTTGCGATAAAGCAGATCCCACACCCCGTGTCCCAGCTTCAAACCACGCCGCTCGAAATGCGTTTCGATACGCCAGTCGGGCTTCTCGGCGTATTGGCCCGGTGCCAACACATTGCGCCAATCGGGCGCTGCTTCCATCACCTCGAGCATATGCTCGGCATAGGCCTGCCAGTCGGTCGCCAGATGCAGCAGGCCCTCGGGCGCCATGCGCGAGGCGAGCAGGGCGACGAAGTCCGGCTGGATGATGCGGCGCTTGTTGTGGCGTTTCTTGTGCCAGGGATCGGGAAACCAGATGCGTGCTTCGCTCAAGGTGCCCGGCGCGATTTCGTTCTCGAGCACCTCGACCGCGTCGTGCTTGTACAGACGGACATTGGACGCATTACGCGCGGCCAGTGCATTCATCAGGCGGCCGACACCCGGGCCGTGCACCTCCACGCCGATGAAATCCCGCGCCTGATCGTGCTCGCTCGCCCAGGCCAGCGCTTCGCCGTTGCCGAAACCGATCTCCATCACCAGCGGCGCCTGACGTTCGAAGCGTGCGGCGAAGTCCTGCGGCCGGCCGCTATAGTCGATGCCGTAGCGTGCCCAGTGCGCATCGAATGCCCGCTGCTGCGCCGGCGTCATGCGGCCTTCGCGCAGGACGAAACTGCGGATGCGGCGCATGTATTCGGGTGGGTTGGATGTGTCGCTCATGAGAGTGCGCGGTTTCTTGGGGTGAAGTCACTGCATCCGGCTTGCACCGGAATGACGATATTACGTGGCATTTCAATTGACCGTCGCCCCCGCCAAGGCCGGGGCTCAGCGTCTACCGCCGCGAAATCAGCCGATCGTCCCGTCGATCGGACTGGACGCCGATGCAAAGCGCTTGCGTGGAATACGACCCGCCTTGAAGGCGGCGCGGCCGGCTTCGATCGCCAGCTTCATCGCATGCGCCATAAGCACAGGGTCTTTCGCGCCGGCGATGGCGGTATTCATCAGCACGCCGTCGCAGCCCAGTTCCATCGCGATGGCGGCATCCGATGCGGTACCCACGCCGGCGTCGACGATGATCGGCACCTTGGCGTTCTCGATGATTTCGAGCAGGTTGTAGCGATTCTGGATGCCCAGCCCCGAGCCGATCGGCGCGGCAAGCGGCATAACGGCGACGCAGCCGATCTGTTCCAGGCGCTTGGCCAGGATCGGGTCGTCGCTGGTATAGACCATGACATCGAAGCCGTCGGCGACCAGTTCCTCGGCCGCCTTGAGCGTTTCGACCACATCCGGGAACAGGGTGCGCTGATCGCCCAGCACTTCGAGCTTCACCAGCTTGTGGCCGTCCAGCAGCTCGCGCGCCAGTTTGCAGGTGCGCACGGCGTCGACGGCGTTATAGCAACCGGCCGTATTGGGCAGCAGGGTGAATTCGCTCGGCGGCAAGGCGTCGAGCAGGTTGGGTTGGCTGGCGTCCTGGCCAAGGTTCACGCGGCGGATCGCCACGGTGACGATTTCCGCGCCGGCCGCCTGCGAGGCGCGGCGGGTTTCGTCGAAATCCTTGTACTTGCCGGTGCCGGTAAGCAGGCGCGAGCCGTAGCTCTTGCCGGCGATGATGAGCGGGTCGGCGACATCGAAAGTCTTGGTGTTCATCGGATTTGGACACGTCCAGGCTGCAGGCGGCCGGGGTTGCCGGTCGCGATGAAAACGGAAGGAATCAGGCTCAGCCGCCGCCGATGGCGTGGACGATCTCGACCTGATCGCCTTCGTCCAGCACGTAGCGAATGTGCACGCTGCGCGGGACGATTTCGCGATTGACCTCGACCGCGACCCGGCGGTCGCCGTAACCGGCTTCCTGCAGCAACTGGGCGACGGTGATTCCTTGGGTGCAGTCGCGCGGACTGCCATTGAGCACGATTTGCATGCCGGCCATTGTAGCCCCTTCGGTTGTGAGGGGCACGGCTTTGGGCGATAGCGTAGGGAGTCGCCCAAAGCCAGCTACGCGTCATTCCGGCCCGCGCCGAAATGACGAGTTGGAGGGGGCGGGCATAAAAAAACCGCGCCCTTTTCGGGGGCGCGGCTTTGTGGACTCGCTATTTCAATGATGGTCGTCGTTATTTCCGTGATGCTCCGGCGCGCTACGCGGCTCCGGGTGGCCCTGTGGCGCTGCACGTGGTTGCTCGCGTTGCGGTTGTTCGAAGCGCTGCTGTTGCTGCATTTGCTGTTGCTGCGGCGCCTGGAAGCCACGTTGCTCCATTTCGAGACGCTGCTGCGGCTGGGCAACGTTGCGCTGTTGTTGCGGTTCCTGCCGCGGCTGCGCATCGAAATTCGGCCGCGGGCGGTTGTCGTCGCGTTCGAAGCGTTGCTGTTCCTGCGGCGCCGGGCGGTTGAGGCTCTCCGGAGAGGGGCGATTGAATTGCGGCGCGCTGGGCAGGGTGCGCTGTTGGGCGGCCGGATTCTGCGCCGCTGCGCGTGCGCGGTCTTCCTCGGCGTTGGTGATGAAGCTCGCGCCTGGCCGCGGCATGTTGTTGTTCTGCGGTTCGCTGCGCTCGATGCGGTTTTGCCAGGCGGCACGGCCGTTGGCCTGCGCGGCGCCCGGTTCCGGATGGGCGAAGCGGGACGAGGGCAGTTCGCCGTTGCGCATATCCGGGCGTTGTCCGGGTTGTGTGTCGGGCGCGCGTGTCGGCTGGGCAAAGGACTCGCCGCGCGGTGCGGCTTGCGCCGCGACCGGAGCGGGACGCCCAGCAAGATTGCCTGGCCCGTGTCCGCTGAGCACATGCACATTGTTGAATGCCGGCCGTGTCGCACCGCCGGCAGGGCCCGCCGCGTGCGCTATCGGACCTTGATGCAACATGCTGGCCGATGGCGCCGTGCGCGCGACTACCTGGCGAGAGAACCCACCTGAAGGCAAGGGTCGAGCCTGCGCCGCGCGCGGCTGCGCGAAACTCGCCGCCGTGGGCCGCACCGCCAAGCCACGTGCGAGCACCGGTGCGTTGGCGAACTGGTGTGCGTCACCGGCCAACAGGTTGTGCTGGACGTTGCGCGCGCCGACGAAGTTCTGCGCGCTCATCGAGCTGAATGCGCGCGGTGCATCGCGATTGACGAAGCGCTGGTTCGGGAACGGCTGGCCGCGGTTGAAGTAGTCGTAGTGATGGTTGATGCGGTCCATGATGGCCGCACGCTCCAGGCCACGTTCGCGGATATTGGTGAAGTTCACCCGGGTGTAATAGCCACGGCTAGCGCGATACCACGGGTTGTAGACCTCGCCCGGACCCAGCGGGAACCAGCCCACCGGCCCACCGATGCCGATCCGGCCGCCGCCGACGAAGGCGACCAGGGCAGGCGCGTACACCGGGCGCCGCACCATCGGGCCGGGCAGCCAGCCCCAACGACCGCGCAGGCAGACCCAGCGACCGTAGTGATAAGGCGCAAAGCCCCATGGCAGGTCGTCCACCCAGGTCCAGCCCCAGGGACCGACATAGGCCCAATGTCCGTTGCGATAGGGGGCCCAACCCACATCGACCTGGCTCGGATACCAGACCTCACCGTAATCGGCGTCGCTTTGCCAATCGCCGTACTGGTCGAGATCCTGCGAACCGACGACCTCTTCGGACACGTATTGGCGTGTCGTCGTTGACTGCGCATAGCGCTGGTCGCGCTCGCTCGCCCAGTTGTCGAACTCGTCGCCACCGCCGATCGGGCTGACGGCGACATCGGCGAGGCCCGAATCGTTGAATTCATAACGGCTGCCCGCATCGACGCCGCGTTGCGCACCGTTCTGGCCAAAGACCACGGCACTGCCGTCGAAATCGGTCACGCGCGTGGCCTTGCCGTCGCCGCTGATATCGACGCGGTAGGTGCCTGGCTGGTCGATCACCAGGGCGACGGTGGGCGTATCGATTTCGTAGCTTTCGCCCTCGCCGAGCTGACGCACGGCCACGTTGAGCGTGCCCTGGGTCAACTCGACCTGGGTCATCTGGTCGTTGAGCGTGAGGAAACCGAAGTCGGTGTTCTGGGCGATGCGCAGCGCGCCGCCATCGAGCTCCAGTTCGGCGCGCGCGCCCTGGCCGCTGGACAAGCGGTCGCCAGTGGTCAGCGGCCGGTTGACGCTGGCGTCGCTCCAGTCTTTTTCGCCGGCCGGCAGCAGGCCCAGGTCGCCGGCTTGATAAGACAGCCGGGCGACACGCGAAGGCGGGTCTCCCCCGGCATCGGCACCACTGGCATCCACGTCGGCCGGGTCGGGCGGTGGCGCCGACTGCGCATGCGCTGCCGCGCACAAGGAAAAAAGCAGCGTCAGCAGTAGCAGCCGCCACCGCTTGGTGTCAGTTCGTTGCGCGTTGGATAGAGCGGGAAACCCAGGCATTGTGTTCTCCGTGCGGTTCGCCCGTAAGAAAACGCTTGGTGGTACCGGGCGATGACGCGACAATTATGGACATGCCACAGGTCGTGCAGCTGCCGTTTGGTATTGGGCGTCGGCATCGGTTCATTCTGGGCCCCCGTTCCCAAGTCCCGCTCGCCCGGTTACCATCGCCGGACCCAAGCGGGTGTAGCTCAATGGTAGAGCTGTAGCTTCCCAAGCTACTGACGAGGGTTCGATTCCCTTCACCCGCTCCAGTCTCCAGCTCAGATGCCCGCAAAGCGCGCTCTGAAGCCATTTCTAGAGCAAAGAACGAGACCTGAAACGAGCGTCCTTTTGGTTACGCTTTAGGTATCGTTTTCCATGCCGAAACCTCTTCTGATAGCCCGTGATTCGGGTTTGTATGTGCGCTTTCGGGTGCCGACTGACCTGCAAAAGGTCGTGGGTTCTCGCTTCATTGTTCGACCAATTCGACACACAGGAGACGCCGCAAGGTTGGCTTCTGCGTATTTGGGGATGGTGCTCTCAAGGGCCTTTGACAGCCTAAGGAGGGGAGGAACGGTGGATATTAAAAAGGCGATGGATGCGGCCAAGGTCCATATCGACCTCACCCTAGAAGCTGTTGAATTGCCCAATGGGGTGGTCTTGAGGGGTGTTCGGGTCGAGACTCCCGATGACGAGCGGCAGCTTCAAGACATCATCACCTCAGCGGGAGCCTCCCCGGCCACCCGTATTCCTCAGGTTCCAGCCAAGGGCAAGCCCAGGAAGGAAGAACAGTTCGCCCACCTGATGGAGGTCCATCTCTCGGACCTGCGTCGGGCCAGCCGTGACAGCAAGACCATTTTAGAAAGCCGCCATACCTTGAGCCTGTTTCTCGGGGTGGTCGGGAACAAGGCGGTGACGGACATCGATGGGACCGACTGCCGCCTGTTTTTTGATGAAGTGAGATTCTGGCCGAAGCACGCCACCCAGCGCCCCGAGTTCAAGAGGCTGAGCATCAAGGCTGCGTTGGCAAAAGCCAAAAGCTTGAACGAACCTGCTCCTGCCCAGGCGACCCTCAACAAACACAGGCAACGCTTGTCTGTGTTTTTCAACTGGCTCATCAAGAATAAACACATGCAAGCCAACCCGCTGGCGGGTGTCCTCAACCACAAGAAAGATGAGTCTGAAGAAGAAACGGGTCGGGCTTTTACTCAGCAGGAGCTGGATGCCATCTTCGAGCCATCGGCGTTCAAAGCATGGGCAGACCGCCCCCATCGCTGGTGGGTTCCGATGCTTGGCTTGTATTCGGGAGCCCGGGTTAATGAGCTGAGTCAGTTGTATGTGGCCGACGTTGAAACGGTCAACGGCATTCCCGGGTACCACATCAACAAGCGATTCCCAGGTCAGAAGCTGAAGAACAAGGCATCAAAGCGGTTTGTGCCGTTGGCACAACCTCTTCTCGATGCTGGATTTCTAGACTTCGTTTCAGATGTGAAGGCAGCAGGGCATGACCGCCTCTTTCCGCATCTCCCGAACAATGACGGGCGCGGGTTTGGCAAACAGATGAGTAAGCAATTTTGCGCCTATATCAAGGCCCGTGGCGTGCTGGAAGAAGGCATGGGAATGCATGCATTTCGCCATACCCTGGCAACCAGGCTAGACCGGGCCGGGGTGACCGAAACCAGCATCGGCAAAATCACGGGCCACAAGGGAGCAGGGGCGACGTTGCCGAAGTTCTACATCGATACCCCGACCCTGGAAGAGCGAGTAGTGACGCTATCGAAATTTCAGGCGGGTGTTTCACTTTCCACGTATCAATCTGGTCAGTTCAGTGCTTCATTGAAGGTGTAAGCAGGCGTTACACACTTTCCACATCCGCAAAAAGGATGAGCCATGGCGAAGATTTCGTGGAATCCGAAGCCCAAAGTCAGGGGGGCGCCACCGGCACCCATTGCTTGGGGCTGCTACGTTTACATGAGAGAAGACGGATCCTTTGAAACAGAGTTCAAGGGAGAGACTGGCCTCCTGATGATGAAGGCCGCTATGGATGCATTGCATACTATTGCTAGATTGAGAAGCGAGCCCGCTTACGATTGGGGGCGTTCGACAGCAGAAGACTTTGATCCCCCCGAAAAGATCTAACCTCGCATCGGTTCAAATCTAAAACACAGATGTCGTGAAGAGGGGCGGGATGGGTTTGCGCCCATAAGGCCGCGATGGCGTGCATTCCTTCGCCCATAGAAGCTGGCCCAGATCCAGTCAAGGCTTTCCGGCTTTCAACCATTGGTTCAGTCCAGCCTTTCTTACAGAGTCTATGACAAGGGGGTATCTTAGCCTTAGCCACGTACGGGTCAGGTGCTGAAAATACAAAGCGAAGACTCTGAGAGGCACACTAAGTTCGTTGCGAAAGCAATGCTAGGACAAGGGGATGGGGATGGAGTTGGGGATGTTCTCGGACTTTTTTACTTACAGCCACGTGGCTGGACTTTTGAGTGGAGTTGCAGGCTTCATTTTCTTTGGATGGATGATCTTTCGAACACGCTCTTGGTACATTCTGAAGTACTTTTTGTGGCGGGTGTTTCACGGCAAAAGTGGGATAACAGACCCTGTTATCAAGCGGTACCTGGGTGAGCAATCGAGCCTGATGCTTTTCAGGTTTGTGGCGGTTGATGCTGAAACCAACCAAGACGCGCAAGAGTTGATTCAATGGTCGAAGGACAAGAACATCAGCCTTGAGACGGTGGGACGTGCAGGGGGCTATTTCAATCCAAAAAAACGTTGTGTTAGCGAAAAAATGGCTCGGTCTTTGACGTTCTTCAGAAGGGCGTATGCCAGTCTATCTATCTTCGTTATCGTGCTAATGCTTCCTACATTGCTAACTTTCGCTACCTCAAGGGCAATCTTGGCCTTCAAGACATCTGACCAATGGTTCTTGCTCGGGAACGATAACGCGAAAGCTATTTTCGCGTGGAATGCTGAAGAATTTGACAGGAGTCAATGCTCTCAACCTAATCTGGGCGATGTGGCCAAGGCAGGTTTTGCTCAAAACGCTGCAATCAGTATCTGTAAGTTTTGGTCCGACCAAAAAACGTCTGCCTATATTGAAACGACAGTGCATCGACAACGTGTTGCAGGCGCCTGGCTCTTGCTGATCTTGGGATTATTCTCGTTCAAGTTATGGCGAGACTCGGGACAGGCAAGGGCTGCGCAAAAGGTGCACGAACGACTGAGTGCATCAAGTGCCCAAAAGATCGAGGCGCTTGCCAACGAGTGATCCTGCTCTTGGCCTCCGTTCACGATTTACTTCGTCGCCGATTTTATCGGGGTCCAAGAGGGTGGTGCCCCACCGTTCCGAGCAAGTTCCAATGTTGGAGTTGTTGTCTAATTTTACCTGGGCTTTTTTGTGGGGGCTATCTATGGCGTTCCCTAGCGCCAATGGAGGTAAAAGGCGTATGCTGAGAAATAATGCTGATAGGGGGTTATTGAGCATGGCAAGGGAATATGTCTGTATTAGGATTAGATGTCTGCCAGGCCACCTGCTGCGCTACATAGATGAGAGCTGGAACCACTCTGAATTCCGGTGGAGTTCGGTCGTGCCTGCTGCTGGTGGTCTTAACAGCCCGAGATCTTAAGGTTTGGGATGGTCCGGATCGTCTTGTACACGGAGAAAGTGATGAGCAACGTACATATTAAACACATGACGCTGGCAGCGGCAGTTGTTGTCATTCTCACGTTGGCCGCATTTTTCATTGCATATCGCCATGTGAGCAGATCACATGATGTGACTAACCCGGCTGGCGCCGCAAACGCTGCTGAGAAAATTGCAAATGATGAAGTCAAGAACGCCACAGGTGGTGGCAATACAGATCCTTCTGCCCCTGCTAATCCATCTTCAGATTCGCATAAGTAATAACCAAATAATATTTGCAATAGTTGCTCCTATCGCTCCAACGAGAAATATAGATAAGTAGAACTTCTTCAGCTGTTTCTCTATCTCAAGTTGTATCACTGGTAAATTTTTGTCAGTTATCATTTTTGACCTCGATGATTAAATAATTTTTCTGTAAATGAAGTTAGCGTCTATAAGTGCGTTGTCAATAGCTCGGGAGCTTGTGTGGATTATAGGGATGCTGGTTATGGGCTAAAGATTTTGCAATGCTGGTCGATAGGGCTGTCTAAAGGCTCGGCTTGCGTTAACTTTTAACTGTTGGAGAGGTTCGTGGCAGATAAGAAGGTAACCAATGACGCTACCGATTCGCTGGCAGGTACCACGTTCCAATTTTGTGTTGCGTTGGAGCAGTGCTTCGGTCTTGGGAAGGGCGAGAGGCTGTGGATTGAGAAATTTGGTGATGTTACTACCCCGGATGTCCAGATTGAAACCAAGAAGTACGGGAGTAATCTAACGGATAATCACGAGAACTTGTGGAAAACCTTGAAGAACTGGTGCGACGGAAGCTTTGACCAGACGCCCTATTCGCGGTTAGTTCTCCTAACGACTCAAGCCATTGGCCCTGAGAGCCGGTTGCACAACTGGAATGATTTGAGCGTATCCGAGCGCCTCGCTACATTGACTTCCATTTGGAAGGAATCGGAGCAGAGGTTGGCCGCCGCGAAAACGGAAAATCCTAAGGCCAAGGCGCCAGCAGTGCTCCTTATGCAGCGTATCGTTATGGCAGACAGTAATGCTGCCAAGCTTCTTGAGGTTTTGGAGAAAGCTTGCATATCTAGTAATTATGATGGAGTGCCTGAGCTGTGGGAAAAAATGAAGTATGAGAAGTGTAAGGGTGCCCTGGAAGCTAAAAGACAAGAATTCCTGGCGGATGCTTTTGGCTACATTTCCAATCCGGAAGCAATGGAGAACGGCTGGGAGATCACGTTTGAAGGTTTTGATGCAAAAATTGCTTCTCTCTATCAGGCATACGGTAAAGGGACGCGGGAATTTCCAAAGAAGTACAAGAAATCTTTGGCAGCGATTGATTCAGATACTGTAGATATTCACAAAGAAAAGAGCTTCGTAAAGAAGCTGGGTGAGATTGAATATCATGGCGAAGAGCTATCGCTTGCAATAAGTAACTATCTTTATGCTCACAATACGGTTCTTCAGGACTTTAGAGATTACGAGATTTCTCCGGATTCATGCCAAGAATATGTCGATGAACTTGCAAGGATTCATGCAAAAAGGCATCGAGTTGCTAGGAGAAATATGGGCGCCGATCAAATGGCGGCTTCCCAGACGTTTTATGACGAAATCACAGCCGACGCTGTGCAGCCTTTTCCGGGTTTTGACGTAACGCCCTTCGATTTTCGAAACGGTATCTATCATATGCTGGCTGATGAGAAGGATGAAGTTGTTTGGAGGCTTTGGTGATGGGTATCAAAGCTTTTCAGAACTACGCGACGCTCACGCAAAGCCCTCTCGTGTTAGCCCCCGTCATCGAAAGCTTCTTTTTTTCACTGGAGCATCAGGAGCGAAGCGTTCTGCTTGGATACTTGGTGTTACCCATCGTTCTCCATCCGCCTTCAAGACAGTTCCTTTGGAACGCAAAGTCAACGAGTTCGTTGATCACATTTTGCAAGAATAAGGATTTCTTGGCTGGGCTTTCTGTTCGTGTTGAGAGATGGAAGCACATAACTGGTATCGCTATGCAGAATTCTGTTAGTTGCAACTATCTTGAAGTAAAAGAAGACCTGTCTGTAGCTGCTGGACAAGTGACGAACGTGGTCGACGGATTGATGCCTAAGGAGACGAAGGCAGCTAAGAAGCTGGCTCATCTCATGTCGCCTTACAGCGTTCCTGCGGTTTATCGGATTCTAGGGGTTGGAAAGCTATGAAGTGCTTCGTCAAGTTTATTGGTGTGTTAGATAAGGAAGGAGGAATACATCATGTCCCCTTCGCTCCCGGTCTGAATATCATCACAGGAAAGTCATCGACGGGTAAAAGTGCCATCATCGAGATCTTCGACTATTGCTTTGGTAGTGAAGAGTACACGGTGCCTGAAGGGGAAATCACCAAGGCATCGTCCTTGTACTTCACGGTGCTTGGCTTCGAGAGCTTTGATCTGGTGCTGGCTAGGAGGCCGGATGACAAGCATGCATTCGTTAGGGAGGTTGAATCGTGGACAGGTAAAGATCCCCTGTTCATTGATGAGGATTTCTTCGAGAACAACTATTTCAGACCTCTTAAAGATTTCAAAGATGAGCTTGGCAGATACTTTTCGGTAAAAATGGATAGCGTAGACGAGGACGACTCTTACAGGGCTATCACGGGAAGGAAGTCTCCTACGCCATCGGTACGAAGCTTCACCTCCTTCATGCTTCAACATCAGAACCTGATTGCTAACAAGCACGCCGTTTTTTATCGATTTGACGAGAAAGAGAAACGAGAGCAAGTCATTAAGCACTTTAAGATATTCATGGGCGTTGCGAATCAGGCATATTTTGTACTGTCGCAGCGGCTGGAGGAGATGAGTCAAGAGTTGAGGAAGCTTGAGCTTGCTCTTCCTAGGAGGGAGGAGGAGAAAAAGAATGCTCGTACTCAGATTGAGCATGCGTTGGAAGCTTACGAGGCTATCAGTGGCTCGAAGCTCATTGACCTGGATGCGGCAGGTATCATGGCGAATCCTGAGCGGTCGCTACAAAGATTGGGTGAAACGACCATCAAAGTGGACGCCAACAACTCAGACTTCGATAGGCAACGCCAGGGCCTGGATGCAGGTCGGTCAAAAATTGTAGCTGACCTTAGGGCGATGTCTAGGAAAAAAACTGCTCTGCAATCGTCTGTTCAGTCGGCAACAAATTTTGTGAGAAATGCCGATGACATCCCACTACCTGACAGGGCCGATATCGCGATCTCCGCATGTCCCTTCTGTCAGTCTGCCGAGAATCAGATCGAACATGAGGCTAACCGTCTCGTTGAGGCCATCGATTGGCTTAACAACGAACTTCGAGTTTCCCCCTATATGCGAGAAACATTCGAAGCGGAAGAGCGTGAGATCGATAGTCAGATCCGGTCGAGGAAAGAAGAGCTCAAGTCTGTCCAGGCTGAGATTGATGTACTAGATAAGCAAACGGCAGAACTGGCGCGTGGTAGGTCAATTTCGGAATTGGCGATCAGAGCTAAGAATCGTGTCGAGGCTACTCTGGAGCTCTACATCTCTCTTTGCAAGGTGGACTTGCAGCCAAGAATCGGCGAACTGCGCAACAGTATCAATGATGCTCGCACAGAACTGGCAAAGTTCGACGTCGCTCAGAAGATGGAAGAGGTTCGGGTGTTCATCGATAAAGAAATGAAGGATATCGGTGCTAACTTCGACTTCGAAGAGTCCTATCTACCAATCAATTTGCGCTTCGGTCTAGATACATTCGATCTTTGGCATGAACAGGATGGTAAGAAGATATTCCTACGGTCGATGGGCAGCGGCGCAAACTGGCTCTACTGCCATTTGACTTTGTTCCTTGCTCTGCATCGTGCTTTTGCTGCGTACTCAAGTAAAGGCTGCAAGATTCCGCCTATTTTGTTTCTGGACCAGCCGACGCAGGTTTATTTTCCGAACTACTTTAGTGACTCCAGTGAAGAATTTGACGCTGAAGAATTGGCGCAAGGGGTTGGGCGAGAAGGGCGGGTTGATGATGACTTGAAGTCGGTGGTCAAGATGTACAAGGAGCTGATTCGGTGTTGCGAGTTGGCGGAGGAGCGTTACGGACTCATGCCGCAGATCATCGTCAGCGACCACGCAGATCATCTTGAGTTGGTGGATAGAAAATTCGAAAGCTATGTGCGTGCCCGATGGCGAACCCATGGTTTCATTCATCCTTGAGCCCTTCAAGGTGCCAAGGTGTCTGATGAGCGTCAGAGGTCCTTTGTGGGCCATGAGTAATTGGATGATGTGCACATCACGTCCTACATGCGGCCCTGGGCCGCAGAGGAGCTGTCTTCTTTATGAGCAGGGTTAAAGTGGCGGTAGTGGTTGAATGTATCGATGCTCAAGGCACTTCTTGGTCACTCAAGATAAGAGTGAGTGTATAAGGCGAACAATATGGTCAAGCTCTACTTCAACTATTTTGAACGCTGGGATGATCTGAGATTTGGCTCTGGACTTGAGCTCTTTGATGCTTTCATTGTCGGGGTGGAGAAAGACTGTGCGCTGATGATTAAGCACTATGAATCATCGGAGAATTTCGTTGTGGATGATACGTGGGGCGAAGAGGAAGCGAGATTGATTCAGCTGCACGGAGGGTTGGATGATAGGGCCTGGGATTTGGAGGCAGTCTTCAAAACTTACTTTCCGTCCCTGCGTCGCTCATCGACTTTGGTGATGCTGTGCAGCTTTTTTGAGAAAGAACTGAATGAGCTGTGTGTTAGCGTAAAACGTCATCTTAATTTCGATATCGATTTCAAGAATCTGCAAGGCCAGGGTGTGGAGCGCGCGGTTTCTTATCTCAAATTGTGTGCTGGCGTCACGATTGAGCAGGGAGGAGGGCCGTGGCAATCTGCAAAGAAGATTCTTGATTTTCGAAACGCTCTGATTCATGGCGGGAGTAAGTTGAAGGATGACGTAGCCACCTACATCGCCGACCATCCTCTTCTGTCAAAAGATGGTTCCGATATCATCATTCAAGAAGGCTATTTGAATGAGGCATTAGCCGCATTCAAGGGTAGTGGCCGAATCATTGGCGATGGTTTGCGAAAGAGGTTTCCAAAGGAAGAGAGCGTCTGAGTCATCGCTTACGATGATGAGCCTGTAACGCCTCAATCACCAATTCGGCTGCTAGGATTAGCGTCACTGAGCGCTCAATCTCAATTCTGGTAGAAAATTGCTTTAACGAGATGGTTTAGGGAGCTGACAAATTCTTCACTGGCTCGCATGAGATTGGCGGCCATGGTGATGCAGGTGACCAACATTGCTATGAACTTCGTATGTCTCTTCATCCGATTGCCTCAACAAGTTTCGTTGAGGAAAGCATAGCGACGAGTTCCGTTGGCCTTAATTGAGGGAAGATGGCCAGATGCTAGATTTTTCTTCCATGTAACGAAATCTGCCAAGTTGCTAACTTTCGTTCAAGGTGCAAGCTTCACTACGGTGGCGGCATCAATTTTTTCTTCATAGAGGCAGTTCACCAGGGTTGCCACATGCTCCCTCCAAGGCTTGCCGTACCTGCTCCGAAAATGGTAGGTCATGACCTGTACGAAGTGCTGCCTATTGGCACCTGCTGCGCTTGCTCGATAGATGGTTGGTTTCGTTTCGCTCCAGGCCGTTGCATTTTTCTCCAGCGCGGTGAAGACATTGTCTTCTGTGTCCCCAAAGACCCTGGTCGCGATAACGCTGAGGAATCCATAACTGGTTAAGCCTTCGCCGAGTTTTTCTCGTGCGTCCTTTAGTAAGAAGTAGGTTGTGTGATTTTCGTTCGTCGACTGCATGGCTTTTACAAGTGTACTGTGTAGAGCCTGCGTGATAAGCATAGGTTCGCCACCCACATCTTTTAAAGATAGGATTTCATCACGTAGTTGAGCTGCAAGCTTGGCAATCTTTCTTCCACGCTTTGAACGTTCCGATGCCGGGACTAGCGCTCGGGTTGAAGGACCTTTGTACGCCAGCATTGCTATGTTCAAAAGACTCATGCAGTGACCATTTTGCGCAGCTTCGTAGCCTTTAGGTACTTTCTTGCATATCGCTTTCCATAAACTTTGGCAGCTTGGGTCCATCATGATGGTCGTAGAAGTCTCTAAAGCTTCCTCATCAGTGTGCTGCGGTGATTCGGGTTGAAATGCCTCCAACTGAAGAAAGGCAGGACCCATGTACATGTAGTGACCTAGGTACTCTTCCCATGCCCAATTGGGTATCCAATCTGGTTGTGTGGCGGGCATCGGATGCTCCATTTGGAAAAATGGTGGTCGGATGAGTAATTCATCTAAAAAGTAAATCAGCTTAAATTCTTGCGATCAAGAGCGCGTCTTAGTGTTGTTCCAACACGACGCTCAGAGCCAAGCCTGACGCCCATTACGATGGTTACTATTCATGGCTCTTTATGCTAGCGAGGTTTTGGCCTGGAGCGTCCAAGAGACTTATGCGCGCCAGTGATAACATTGCTTTTCCTCATGTCATTAGAAATCCTGTCGAGGGATGATTGATTCATTGTTTTCTTTAATTTTTCGAAATCCTCATGCACCATTTCAATATATTCTCTTAAAATATCTGGCATGTCTTTAATTTCTTCGACATTTATCTCTCCATCTAGTAGTTCACTAGAATTCACTAGCTCACTCTCTGGCCATCCTTCGCTAAAGATATAGAAAAACATAAAAGGTAACTTGAAGACTGCAAAAAACCTGTGTGGATCATCCATGAATCTTATGTCCTGACAACCAATTCCTCGCTCAAGGAAATAAGTTTTTTCAGCATCAAAATTATAATAAGGAGAGTCGCCAAAGAATGGTGCTAAATAAATTTTTGTATTGCATGAGTTGTTCAAGATCTGAGTTTTTGTCGATTCAATAAATATACCCATTGCCTCATTGTCTTCATTGGTTCGACTGCTTTCTCTATTTCGCGCAGTGAGAATTGTTCTCCAGAATATAGATAGAACCGCTAATCTGAGATTACTATTTACATTTATTATTGATTTTTGTTTTTGATAATTCGCTATCTTTTTAAAGAGACGCGAGGCTAAAGTCTTTTCGAGGGCCGACAGCTTTTGTTCGCAAGCAAAGCATAGCAAATGTTCTTTTGGGCCGTCTTGCTGCCTACTATTAACATCGCTGCTATATCTCACATATGGAGTTGGCGACGTTTTCTTAAGCCAGTCATATACGAATTTTGGTATTATGTGAGATTCCGCCAATGCAACGTTAGGCGCATCGCACAGGGCACAGGTTCCGGCATGCTCGATGACCGGATCGTTGCCATTAGGCGCCTCACTTATATTACTAGCGTGATTTTCCATTTCTACTCCACTAAGGCAAGACTTGGCGGGCTACGTAGTTACGACAAGTAACATTATGCCTCAGCAGGTTGACAATTTGAATTATTTTGTTTTGATGATCCAGTAACGCTGACGTTGCACTTGGGTCACGGATTGACCTATCAATAAATTAGTCATGTCATGGAGGACATCTATGCAAGTACACCAACACGCGCGCCCTCATATGGAAACCCATACTCGTTCTGCTGGTCATAGTGCTGTTGCTGGCGTCGCCTATCGTCTAGGTTTGAAGCTCTACGATGAACGGCAAAAGGTCTGGCACGATTTCCGAAAACGTGCCCTTGGAGAAGAAGTTGTTCGGGCTTTAACCCTTGCACCACCCGATGCTCCATTTTGGTCTACTGACCCCGCTCAACTTTGGAACAGGGTCGAAGCATCGGAGAAGCGGAAAGATTCGCAACTTGCGCGCGACTATCGCATTCCCATCCCCTTTGGACTGGATGATTCCGATGCAGGTGACCTGGCCGAAGAAATGGCACGGTTCATCGTCGAAACCTTGCATACGCCCGTGTCATTAGGTTTGCATCGTGATGCCGACCGCGATGCTTTGGGAGTACTCAAGCCCAAGGACAAGCAAGGGTTTCATGCCCATATCTATTTTCCAACCCGCCCCCTTGCCGATGTTGCTGGGGAAGACGAAGGCAAGGATGGCTCCCAAGGTTTCGGTGCAAAACTGACATTCCTGTCCAACAAGAACACCAGTGCGGCATTTGTTGAAATGCTGAACTGCAAGTGGTCTGAGTTGGCGACTGACTACGCTCGAAGGGTGGGTTCAGATCTCACTTACCAGTACAGAAGCTACAAGCGGTTGGGCTTGAAGTTGACGCCACAACCGACGTTGGGAAGGTCAGCAACAGCCATGGAGCGTCGAGGGTTGTACACGAACCGAGGCGACTCATTGCGTGAGGCCAAGAAAAGTGCCAGCGATGGAGCAAAGCCGTTTGCCACAATCGCTTTCTCTAAACGTCGAAAGGCCTACTTGGGCACCCCATCTTTCGTTCCGAGGCAGGGTTCCCTCGCGTATCGGCTAAGAGCATCGGCGCCTTCACCCAAGAATAAAGAAGAATCGGACGAGTTGGACCGATCTCTTGTCTTGATAGAGGCTTTGGATAAGGCTTTTGCGGTCTACCATGAAATACAGCAGGAGCTGGACAAGCTGTTTAAGATCATCGAGGCAGCGCGTGCTGCATCCCTTGATGCGGCGTTTCAAGCAGACCAAAGTCGTGAGCATCGTAAGCTCGCTTATGTTCGTTTGAGGCGTTGGGAAGACGAAAACCGTTGGCGTGTAAAAATTTTCGCATCGATGGGTGGGGCTCCACTTGCAAAGCATGAAGCGCTTCGTTCGAACGTCAAGCTTCACAGTGACCATGTGCAAAGCTTGAAACAAACCATTGCCACGCATGCGAGAGAGGTTGTCGATGCGGAAAACGAGGTCCATGCTTTAAAAGTGAAACAGGATGAAGCCTTCTCGGCCATCCGAACTTCAATGGCCAACCTGGATGAAGCCAAATCTTCGTTGCTTCCGAACCTGATGAGGGAACTCTCGCTCTCAGATACGGCGCTACTCAAAGAGCAATTGCCGGTGCTGTTCCAGGGAGGAGATGGGATTGAGAAGGTCTCTGAAGGAATCGCTGAGCAAGACCAAGTAGGTTTAGGTCACCGACCTTTCCAACGACCTTCTTGACCAGTGAGGGAACGCCATTGAGCAGGGTGGCTTGGCTCCGTGGCGGGATGGGAGGTGGAAGCATTGCAATCAGACAGGCACAAAAAAGGGTGCTCCACCTATGCATGGAGCACCCTCGAACTTGCTTCGTGTCACACCCAAACCTCGTCAGGCCTGGGATTTGTGGGGATACCGGTGATGGATTAAGCCCTGAATATCTGGCCTTTCTGCCCCGACTCTGATTATGACTAGATTTGTGACATTTGCGCGACCCTCTGGCCCAGCAGGATGGGTCATGCCTGACATGGCCTTGGATACGTCTGGTTAGCCCTTGGGTGTTGCACCAGCACCACCCCACCACTTGATGTACCGGCCCCTTGCGTCGAACTGCACGTAGGTCATGCTCGATTCCATGCTGTTCTTGCCAACCAACCCCCCGGCAAATGGAATGTAGGATTTCGCATCCATCCCAGACCTGCTGTAGAAGTAGGTGAGGGTGGTGCTGCCATCAGGATTCTTCGCAACACCTGTGGGTTCGCCCAGTACTTGTTCTGCTTGGGCAATGGTCGTGACACCTTGGGTAAATCCATCGATTTTTGAAGTGTCGAGTTTCGTGCCAGTCGTGGTGACACACGCAGCCACAAGACTGCTTGCCAAGATGGCAAAGAGACATTTCTTCATCATGTTCACCTGTCGTTGATGTAATCAGAAACCCAGTTTTCGGCTGACCGCCTTCATGAGACCGTTCGCCGTGACTTCATCCAGGCCGTTGGCCAGCACATACGCACGACCGTGGGACTGGGCTTCCAAAATGTAGGAATGGTCGGCAAACCATGCGGTCCGCATATCCCTCGCTTCCGCCCCCTTGGCACCCACCTGGCCAAACCCATACGCGGTGGTCTCCGTCCGATACACGGATTCACGGATAGTGAGCCGGTCAATCTGAGAGGCCATGAGCATGGTGGACTTGCCATCTCCACCAAGAGCTGGGGGAATGTTGATGGCCGAGCTAGACACGTAAAAGCGGCAAGGGCGGATGTCTTTGCGTCGTTCGCGGTGGAGAATTTTCAAACATCCCCACATACCGCCAGCCCCAATCATGGTCAGGAGCAGAGTTGCTGCATACAAACCTGCGCCGATGAGGAAGTAATCCAAGGCCAGAACAGTGAATCCGAACCCGACAGCAATGACAGCGGCATCGACCTTGAAGGTCGGGATCCGAGCTGGATGGGTTGTGATGAGAAGTTGACCGTCCGTTTGTTCCTGGACTTCATAGGAGCTGGTGGTGGTTTTGGGTTGAGCCGGGCCAGTGTGGACAGTGGCGATGTTCATTAAGCATCCCTGTTCCGTGGAGGATTAGGGATATTTCAGCATATGCGATTAACGCATATGTGAAGCTCGCATAAACGGTCTTCGCATATAGCTTTCAGATCACCTCATCAAAGAAGTGGTCATGCAAGGTGGTCCGTAAAAGCATCAATCAGCCAGGTCTACGGATTTTTGGAGAGCTCCTTCGCGACATGCGGACGGATATGAGCCTGACCCAGGAGATGCTGGCCAGAAAGCTTGGTGTAGATCAGGCGTTCGTGAGTGAGGCAGAGCGTGGCCGTCGCCGACTCGATATCGTCCAGATAGGGGATTGGTGTATTGAATGCGAGGCCGATTTCGGTGCTGCCATGGAAGAGTACTGGGCGCGTAGAAACGATCCGAAGTATCAGGTGCCAAGAGAGCCGGATGGGCGGAAAAAGCCGAAGTAATGGAGAGCATCCCGCTTCCAAACGTCCGTTTGGTTCGGGTCTTAGTCTGTGAGATTCTTCCATTGAACACTCAATGTGGGCCGGTCTGGGGCCGGACCGGAATGCAGCGTTCAATAGGGGAGTGGACGGATGGAGCTCTACAGCGAAGAGATCTTGCGTTACCTCGGCAATCTGAATTCTCATCCTGAGAAGCGTTTTCGCTCCGAGAGGGTAAAGAGAGTCAAAGCGGCTGAACATGCGTTGCTCATTGGAGCGGGCGTAGGATTTTTAGTCTTGCTGGCGATGATTCCCGTCAAACTGATGCACCCATCAGGGGCGTGGATTGTCTCTGTTGCACAGATGGCCGGTAACGTATCCATACTTTGCCTGCTGGCATACATGCTTGTGGACATCGTAAGAAGCCGTGACCACCGATCTGATGCTAGAGACATCTAGCATCAGATCCAGTGAATGTCGCCATCGGTCTCACCCGTGAGTTAAGCCACCATCTTTGTAGCTGCTGGTTTCTTTGACTTGTCTTTGGTCCGTCGCCGTCTCTTTCCGTCCCCTACCTCTTGACGTTCCTTGCGGTCCAACTTTGCTTTTTCAGCCGCTAGATACTTGCTGAAACGGCCCGGGGTGTAAGGAAGCAAGGGGATGGATGGGAATTCGATTTCCTCCATCGCTTTTTTGCACTCGGGCACGTCTGCTGGGTCGATGTAGCGTTCATCGATGACATCCTCACCGACTTTGTGGCCAAAGAGTCTTTTGATGACTCGGGGGAGGGTGCCTGCTTTCGCCGCGTATGTCCCGAAGGTATGACGAAAAACGTGTAGAGATTTCTTCTTAGATGTGATGCCACAGTGACCACGGAGAAGAAATCGGTTGAACCAGGTGCTGACATTCCCGCCTGGACCGTTGGCCCCCCACGTCAGGCCGGGAAACATGTGAACATGGCTCATATGCTTTAGCTCATCTACGTACTGAAGAAGCCCGAGCTCTATCAGTTTGGAATGGATAGGGACGTAGCGAACGGAGTTAGGAGTCTTGACGCTTTGACACTCTCTGTCGGCTGAAACATAAAAGCACCAGATCCCATTGATCTTGACGATGTCGTCGACATAGAGCTGCGACGTTTCGTTGATGCGCATCGCGGAGAATTTACAAATCAGTGGGCACCAATATTTATGAGGTTCATCCAGTAACGGGTCATGCCTGGGGTCAAAGATGGTGGCCTCGTCTGCTTCAGAGAAGGACTCTTTGGTTCGCTTCTTAACCTTGTACTGATTTTTCTTCTTGAGCTTCGTAGGGTCATTGGCAATGACGCCGGTATCAACCAGGTGATGGAAGAAGGTTCGAAGGTCAGTGAAGTACTTCGCTTGCGTCGAGACTGCGATGGCTTGGGTCTTTTCCCGCTTTGCTCGAGCCACAATGCTCTTGTAAGACATGCCCGGAAGTTTGGGGTCTTCTCTGGTTCGAGGGGGCAGGTGCGCCAGGCCATCCATGAACGCCTCAATGTCCGTCTCATCAATCTTGCCAACAGGCTTGTCGCCGACCAGGGCTTCGAAGAAATCCAACACGAAGCTGTAATAAGAATAGGTGGCATCGGTGATGGGACTTCGGCTTGCACCACTTAAGTAGAGCCGCTTGTAGTGACTGAAGAGCTTGGTCTGAGGGAGCGGATCTCGCGGGATTAAAGACTTCGCGGTCTCCAGTACCGGTTCAGGTGCGTCACTTCTTGCGAAGACCATTTGGGTGGGTGGGATGGCACAAGGCTGGCCCGTGCCGTGAAAGTTGACCCCGACCTCTATCAAGGTCTGGATGGCGGAACGGAAGTGAGCTTCATCGGCTGCGTAGATGCGATGGCCAGCAACGAGTTCAATGATGCAAGGATGGGATACGACTATATGTGGACCTTCTATATTGGATTGGATAGACATAAATACTCCGAATTACTGGTAAGTCAGGTGTAAGGCCTCCTGTGAGTCGCCATGTCTACAAGTTTAGTAAACCCTGCTTATCCAATAATCTATCTCAATTTCACATTTCGAAAGCATGCGTCAATATGCCATTGCTCTAATAAATGAATATAGAAATGCACGCATTGACAATGGTTTTAAATATGACAACCTAAATAAATCAACAAATGGAACGCGGATATGAATTACTTCTCGAAATTTCTTTCGCCAAAAATACGATTTCGATAAGGGTGGCAGAAGTCTTTAATCACTTGTATAACTAAATATATTCTACATAACTATTTGATTTTAACAATTGTTCTAATTCGGCTTGCGTCTTAATGATTAAGTACATGGACGACTTAGGGTCAAGGATGACCACCTCAAATCAGAAGAAAAATCCCCCAAGGCCAGCTCAGTTGAGCTGGTTTCTTTTTAGCAACGTCCTGTAGCCAGTTTCTAGCTTGGGGAGAGGCCAGCCCAACTCACTAGGGTTGCCAAGGCAACCAAGCCAGTGCGATTGAGATACGATGGCACCATGCTCCCCTATATCACCACCAATCCGGACCTTGGGCCCCTGTTGCTCGATGGTGCTGAGAGCCTAGTTGCGTTTCAGGAAGGAGACTTGGAGGAGGCGCGCTTTCGAGCATGGTTGGTTGCTAGGCAAGCAGAACATCTTCGCTTCCATGCCTTGAGACGGGCCGCGCAAGCATTTACTCAAAAAATCCATCCAGGGATGGTTGAAGGCCTTGCTCAAACCATCCGGCAGTTCCAGCACGAGCTGGACATCATTGTCCTTGCACACGCCGCCCATTCGTTTAAAAGAAATCTGACTGCTTGGTAAGAGAGGGGCAGTCGAGCTGCCCCCCCTTTTTCATCTAATCCGCCATCAAGGTGACACGATGAGGTAGGACGGACTGACGGTCAGCGTTCCGCCTACCGTGCACCCGCTTGTCATCGGTGAAGAAGGAATGGTGAGGGTACTAAGCGGGCTGAATATCACTGGCAAATTACCCGTGCATGTGATTGGGGTGACCGTCAGGGCGACGTTGTGAATGGTGCCTGTGGTCATTGAAGTAATCTCAATCTTCCATGGAAGTTGCGTAGCTTTAACTAGAGAGCACAGCGTTTGTCCTTGAAACTTGGCATCTGTGACCGTCGGTTGACCTGCTGAATCAGTGACCACAATGAACACGGCAGTGCACTGTATGTTGGTACCGAGCACCGTCACATTGAATGGCCCTTGGGCAACGAAAGTCGTGCTTGTTGGGATCATATGCAGTGCAAACGCACTGCCCGAAAATAACGTCGCAATGCTCACTAGAAACGACATCAAAAGACCACGTTGAATAGGCATGGTTACACCTCCCGGGTAGGATGGGTCTTAAAAATTCGATGGCTTTTCCCTTCACCCCAAGCAATGGGGTGAGCGCAGCATGCGCGCCTGGATGGGCTTAATCTGTGATGCGTGACGCGTAGTCAACGTCATTTATTGGCACGCAAAGTATAGATATCGGATGTTCTTTCGTAAACGGGTGTTTAAAGCATGTGCACTTTACTGATTTGCATATAGACCGAAATCAACGTGTCGTCTGTTGGGCGTGTGGGAGCGATGATTGACATCTCCAGGAAATCTGATTGGATAATTTCATTTAGGAATACTCCATGTCGAAATCATCCTCCCGTCGCTCCTTACCTAAGTTCCCCGATGATGTCAGAACCCGAGCTGTCGTCGGAGAGTTCGGTGTTGGTCTTTTGGAGCCGGACGAATGGCACAAACATTGGGGTTATCGCTGGGTACTGGATGTGTGCGGGGTCCAGCATCCGTGTGAGAATGAGAACGATATTTGGTGCCACTTCGAGATGTACATGATTTGGTGGTACGACAACTGCATTCAGTACGACTATCTCACCATTCGGTATCGTGAAGGTGATGATGCAGAGCGCCAGGCTCTTCGGGCGTGGACGCAGAGAAGTGGCTCGGTTAGTGAGCTTCCTTACAGCATTGAACTATCAAAGTGCTTGCCTTGGAGAGGTTTGCAGCCATGGGATGATAGTTGGTTGGCTGAAATGAGAAAGAGGCAGGGACATCCTCTGTATTTAAGCCATTACTCGGTGGAAGTGCATCTACAGGACGCGTTTGACGCGATAGATGCGGAGCGTGAGAGGGATTCACTGCGTTCTAGACTTGCAGAAAGCTCCGTTTCATCTAGAGAGGGTGGACGTCTATAGGTTGCTCTTGACCATAGCGAGACCTGGATGGGTTTTCGATGGTTCTTTTACCCAGCCAGCATGCTAGTGGTCGGATAGGAAAGAGCTCGCTCCCGTCTCAGCCTCTACAACGAGCTGGTGGCATCATCAATTTGGCCGTCTAAAGGGCTCCAGCCTTCGAGATTACTTAAGGCATATAGTGTGCCAACCTGAAATATAGGTCGTCACACAGTATCGCAAGAACCTGCTGGTTGACTCATCGCAAACTTTGCAGTTCAGTAATGCATATCAAGGAAGAATCAAGGGGAGGGCAGGATGCTTTGCTTCGCTTTCTGTCTGAAACAAGCCCGATTTCTCTCTACGTCGATGGGTGGCCTACGTGCTGCCGGTCGGCATTGCTGTGGCTAAGAGCCTCGTTCGTTGCTTCAAATGAACTTTTTTATTGGTGCCGCTTGAGTTGCCCGTCTCAATCTGTGCGTTTTGAATGAGCCAGATTTGCTTCAAGGAAAGTCTGCTGGCGCGACATCAAAGTTTGTGTCTGAAGGTAATGCAATACACCACACATGAACCGCGTGGCTCGATGTAGTCAATGTAATTCACACTTTGCGACAAGGAGAAGGACGTGTCGATTGTGACTAGGATAGGGAGAGGCGGACTGCTTCTCATGGCGTTGATGATTCAGATCATCGTGCTCTTACCAAGCATTGCTCAAGCTCAAAGTGTGCAAAATTGGGGACCACCCTATGTGAATAGCGGTTGGGTGGCTGACAGCACGGGGTACCAAACCATTCCAGATGCGGTCGCTGCGACAGTTGCAGAAGTGGCTTCTACGTGTAGCCCCACCCCATGTGCCACTCAAGTTATTTACTTTGCAGACCCGCTACACCATTCCACTGTGGTCGAAGTGCTCGGCAATCCAAGTGCGCAGTTTCCAACTGCGACCTTTATCGATGGCCACCTCCAACTCCAAGACCCACGCAAGAATGCGGGCGGGTGCGAAGTTTGCAAGGAGCACAACGGTGGGAATAGTGGCGCATCCAGTCCAAAACACAGCAGTGGTGATGCGGCGGTCGACAGCGGAGATGTCGCTGGTTCTACTCGTCTCGTTGACCCCATCAATGCCGCAACGGGAAACAAGTACCAGCAGGACACGGATTTTCGCTCCTCAAAATGGCTGACGTTCCGTCGCTTCTACAACTCTGACAATGGGGTTCCGTCCACGGCCATGGGCTCGCATTGGCGGCATTCGTTCGACCGCTCATTGCAAATTATTGGAACCAGCACCATCGTTGCGATGCGTCCCGATGGCTTTGGTGATGCATTTACCAAAAGTGGAAGCGCTTGGACCGCTGACGTCGATGTCGCCGATACCTTCACCGAACAAGATGATGGCAGTGGCAATGCAACGGGATATACCCTGTTTTTGGCCGCTTATCGTGAGACCGAGCAGTACTCGGCGGGCGGCTTGTTGCAATCGGTGACCGACTCAACGGGGGCAACGGAAACCTTTGCTTACAGTACGAGCAGCACGCCTTCATCAGTTGCCACCGTGCCTGGCTTACTGCTAACCGTTACGGACCCGACTGGCCGTGTTTTAAATCTTACTTACGATTCCAGTAAGCGTGTTCACACGGTCACTTTGCCCGATGGTGGGGTGCTGACTTATGGCTACGATAGCGTAAGCAATCTTACGTCCATCACTTTCCCCGATACCAAAGTTCTTCAGTACGTCTATAACGAATCGTCTTTGACGGGGGGCGCAAACTATCCCCATGCGATGACGGGGACGATTGATGAGAAGGGTACGCGCTTCGAGAGCACCAAGTACAACGGGTCAGCTCAAGCTTTTTCCACCAGCTTTGCTGGAGGTGTCGATACCTCGACCATCTCCTATGGATTCAATGGTCCGACCTTGACCACCCCGCTCGGGAATAGTGTCACGTTTGAATACAGCACTGAAGTCGGTCAGTATCGATTCGTGGACTACGATTTTCGTTCGGGTCCATGCGGGAATGAATGCAATCAACCTTGGGATATCCAGAGCCATGATTCGAATGGGTATGTCTCTAAGGAGACTGACCTTAATGGCAATGTGAATGCCATCACCAACAACAGCCTGGGGCTTGAAACCCAACGCATTGCGGCGCAAGGGAAGCCTGAGCAGCGCACCATCAACACGACGTGGGATAACAACCTTCGTGTGCCCCTGACACGTCAGACTCTGAATGCATCGGGCGTTACGGTGGCCCAAAGTGCGTGGGTTTACAACGCACGCGGTCAGGTGTTGGCTAGTTGCGAGATGGACCCGGCAATTCCGGCTGCTGCAAGTTATGTGTGTAGCAACGCTGGGACTGTGCCAGCTGGTGTTCGTCGTATGGTCATGACCTATTGCGATGCGATTGATACGACACAATGCCCTGTCATTGGCCTGATGCTGACCCAGGCAGGTCCGCGAACAGATGTTGACGACACCATTCATTACACGTACTACATGGATGATAATGTCCTGCATCATCATGGTGACCTCGCAACGGTCACTGAGCCATTGGAGCAGGGGCACCCTACGACTTACATTGCTTACGATGGGGCGGGGCGCGTCACCACGATGGCTGACAAAAACGGCATCATCTCGAATATGTCGTACACGCCTAGGGGATGGATTGCATCCAAAACTATCAATCCTCTTGGAGTCGATGAGGCGACAACAAGCTACACGTACACAGCTTATGGTGCGCTTGAGACTGTCACAGATCCAGATGGGGTGATGACCACTTATAGCTATGACGATGCCCACCGCCTGACCAAAATCACAGATGCCCAAGGCAACTACATCCAATACACCTTGGATGTGTCGGGCAACCGAACTGCTGAGAACATTTACACGTCGGGTGGCACAACTCCTGTTCATAGCCTCACGCGCCAATTTAACAAGCTGGGCCAGCTGGTCAAGACCATCGATGGTTTAAACCACACCGTGTTTGATGCCAGCGCAACCGGTAGCTACGACTTCAATGGCAACCTAGTGCAGTCTGTGGATGGCCTTGGCATCACTCACAAACAATCGGTCGACGCGTTCAACCGTGTTGTGAGTGATGTGAAGAATTCCAACGGCTTGGATACGGCAACCCAGAATACGACGGTTGGCAATGCGTATGATGCGCTCGACCGTCTAACGCAGGTGACCGACCCGTCCAACTTGGTGACGAATTACACCTACGATGGCCTGAGCAATCAGACGGGTTTACAAAGTCCTGATACGGGGGCTAGCAGTGATACGTTTGATGCAGCAGGCAATCGCCTGACGCATACCGATGCGAGAGGGGTGGTCAGTACCAGTACGTATGACGCGCTCAATCGCGTGCTCACGTTAAGCTTTGCCGACGCGACGCTCAATGTGGCATATCACTACGATGAAGGAAATGGCGTTACAGGTTGCAGCAACATCACGACGAGCTCGATTGGCCGTGTGTCGAGGGTGGTGGAAAACAATGTGACCACCACCTATTGCTATGACGACCGAGGCAATGTCATACAGAAGCGTCAAGTGCAGGGTGCGCAGACAGACACCACTACCTATGCGTACACGCTTGCCGACCGACTCAGTCAAATAACCTACCCAAGTGGGACGGTTGTTCAATACGCCCGCAATACACTGGGCCAAATCACCTCTGTAACGACTACGCCTTCGGGTGGTACGGCTCAGACGGTGGTCAGTAATGTGACCTATCTTCCCTTTGGCCCGGTGTCCAGTTACACCCTAGGCAATGGTCAAGTAGTCGGTCGAAATTACGATGCCAACTATCAGTTGATGGACCTGACCAGTCCTAACTTCAATCTTCATTTCACTCGCGACGTGATGGGTGATATCGCTAGTCTTGACAATGCATCAGGGGTGCCTACCCCGATTGAAACCTACACCTATGACCCGCTCTATCGGTTGACGGGTGTGTTGGATAGCCAGGGCAATGCGGTTGAGACTTACACGTACAACAAAACGGGTGACCGTCTAAGCAAAGCCAGTACGGGTGGATTGGCAACTGGAACCTATGGTTACCAGTCAGGTACCCATTGGCTGACCAGCATTGGAACTGCTGCCAGGTCGTATGACTTGAATGGCAACACCACTGGCAATGCGACCGGTGGGCAGGCGTTTGGGTTTGGCTATGATGGCCGCAACCGTTTGACGGTGGCCCAAGCAAACAATGTAACGGTGGGAGCCTACACCTACAATGTGCTCGGGGAGCGTGTTGCTAAGGTAACGACTTCACCCGGGCCAATGAGCGTTTTGCCTATGACGAAGACAACCGGATCTTGGGCGAGTACGGTTCATCCAATCGTGACTACATTTGGATGGGAGAGTTACCAATTGCGGCGGTGGATGGTTCGGGGTCAACCGCATCCGTCAATTTCGTGGTTGCAGATGGCATGGGGACGCCGAGGTCTATTGCCAATTCGTCTGGTACTCAGATATGGAGCTGGCAGTATCAAAGCAATCCGTTTGGCGAAAAGCAGCCTACAAGCACAGCCGGTTACACATTCAATCCGAGGTTCTCAGGACAATATTTCGATACGGAACGTAATGTTGTATACAACGTCAACCGCGACTATGACTCACTGACTGGTCGCTATTTACAGAGCGACCCGGCTGGGTTGGGTGCGGGACCCAGCACTTTCGCTTATGCCAACGGAAACTCTCTTTCTTTCATCGATCCGCTTGGATTGTGCGGTGAGGAAGGTCCGGTCGGAGGCGAAAAGTCTGGGAAGAAAGAAGAAGAGGGTCGGTACGAAATCTGCAATAAAACCCAGCAAGAAGATGGGTCGTGGATGGGTAACAAATTCCGCATGTGGGCGTGTAAGAAATCCATTGATAGGGCTTGCAGCGCCTCACACGACGTTGATGATTGCTGTAGGGCCGATTTTCGCGGATGCTCTGGTGGTAAAACTCCTGGGGAGCCACCGGATACACCAGAGCAAGGTATGAAGATGGGCAAGTGTATGGTCAAATATGTCCAATGCATGCAGGGAAAGGGAGGCGGTGAATGAAATCTTTCATTACACATACGTCGATTTTTTTGCTGGGCGGGATAGTGGGTGCGTTGTGCGTTCTTTCTGTTGCAAAGAAGACAAGCATCGTCTGGCAGGATAATTTAAAAACGCGCATTGCTTACAACCTCCAGCAGGATGGGGCCAGAGCAGCCAGCGAGAAAGATTGGGCGAGCGTACAACATGCATTCCAGGCATCTCAGTCGGTGCAAGGAGGGGCTTCGGCGCATGAATGGGACTTTTCTCTGCCTCTGTTTGGTTGGAGCATCAGTGGCCTCGTGAAAGATGCTGACCAAACCTTTTGGCTCAGTGACAATGCTGTGATGGCATATGCGTTGGAGCAGCAAGGCAAGAGCGATGAAGCCAATGCCATCTACAAGAAGTTGACGGACAAGTATCCCGGCAAGGACAAGGATTACTTCAACCAAGTCGCAACCCAGTCATTGGGCGCATTGAGCAGCGCCTCGAAGTGAACGATGTCCTACAAAGCTAAAGTGCTCTAACGCATCGTAAGCACTGCAAGGACGTTTTAAAAGAGGCCCGCTCACGGAGTGGGCCTCTTTTTACCAAAAGAAGCACTCTTCAATCAGCTTGTCCAAGTCGATCCAATAAAGGTATCAGCAAGTAACTTTGGAAGGGGGATGAGGGCGACGTATGAATGGAACGACCACCACTGTTTTTAAGTTCAAAGGAGAGGTGCCTGCGTTGGTTGTTGTCGTCGGCATGGTGATGTTGTGCGTGTCGCTCGCGATCCTCATCGCTATCCAAGAACGGTCAGTTGGAGGTGTTCTGTTTTGTCTTGGTTTGGCGCTTTTTTTTGTACTCCTTGGGAGAGTCTTTCTGTACGCGAAGCTCGATGTTCAGCTGGATAATGAGTCCATCTCAAGAATTCTTCTAGGAAGGAAGGTTCAAGTTATTCGATGGGAAGATGTTGAGCGAGTAGTCGTTTTTCCAGTCTACGTTGCTGGTGTGAAGGATAAGATAGACGGATACAACATCAACGCGAAGACATCGAATGATTCGCGCACACGGAAGATCTACTTCAACAATCAGAAGAATGACCTAACGGACCTGCTTGCAGTTTTGAACGTCTACATCGAGCGAAACCAAATCAGGGTTGAGCGTGTCTCTGGCGGTGTCACCACTGTGTGTAAGTCTGTGTAGGTTAGATGGGTGCCATATCGGAGCCGTCGTAAATCCTTGAGCTATGGCAGGAAGGTGATGGCGTGAAAGCATGGATGGCGGCCGTTGATGAGCTACGTGGCCGAATTAGGATTTGATCTGAGGCGTAGGCCAAAACTTATGGCCTAGATTTTTCAAATGTCTTTGGATGTGTGAAGCATGCTTTCAACGATTCTGATATTGATCTTGTCTTCGGTCATTGCCACTGTGCAAGTGCCGGAGGCAGCCAGCAACGGTCGAGCTGATTTAATTCCGTTCTCGATGGAAACTTACAATCCGGTAAAGAAGTCAGACTTTGTGGATGGCTCCACGCAAACGTGTACTGTCACAAAAGCTGGGTCTTTGGCTGATCTATTGAGACGGTCGCACGAGACAGACAAGACGTTCGACGACCTTCGAGTTAGGGGTTTCCTCCTTGAGTCTGGTGAACCAATCTTTGTAGATGCGAAAGGCGTTTTTGAGTACAAGTCAAAACGTTACGTCGTGTCTGAGAAAGATTTCCGCGAAGTGAAGAAAGAGCATTTCGCTTGTAACGATGACGCGCAGCACAAGTAAGTTGTTGCCTGTTTGCAGCAATGGGTTTCACCATCGAGCGACACCCAGCAACTAAAAGGAGGCCCGCTTTCGAGCGGGCTTCTTTTTGCCTAAAAGCGGCCTTCCATTCGGCTTGTCCGGTCAAGAGTCGTTCGGAACCCGAGTCGGTCGCTTCGCTCTATCCCGCACCAGTTCCTCTCTTCCTCTCTTGACCGCGCCTCATTGCAGGCAGTGGGTTTGCCATCGGCAGCAGTTTCCACCTGCTGCCCGTCTCGGGCCAGCAATGACCAAGAGAGAAAGCGATGAGCGACCATGACGCACTTTTTACCAACGCAGATCTGATTTACGCCTATACCCGCTCCGATGCCTTGATGGATGGGGTGCTGATTGCACTACCCAATGCGGAGTCTTGGGGTTTCAAAGTCCCTGTAGCCATCACCGCAAGCGCCTATGCCGAGTGCATTGCATGGAATGCCCCAGATCCAAAGCTTGAAAGCATTCTTCGCGTTCGGGAAGACATGGTGTTGTTGGCAGCTATCAATGAAGCCAAGGCCCATCGCAAGCGTCAGTTGAAGGGATCCGTTGAGCGTCCTGACCGAGTCGATTTCGAAGTTGAAACCGTTGTGCTGCCTGATGGCATTGCAGACGTTTGCAAGGTCAACCTGTACATGGTCATCGGGCCAGGTGATGCAGGCGAACCGGTTGGGACCATCATGCTGATTGGGGAGGATTGATCCATACGAGCCGGGCCAAGGAAGGCTTGGCTGATTTGCCGCTTCCGTTTAATTCCATCTCTAATTCAGCAACGGTAGGTAACCGCATTCCGCCCATGTGTCATATTCAGGTTTTATCTGACCATTGACTTTTGAAAATTTTTATTTATATAAAGATAAACTTCTGATGGAAATAAAATGCGGACGCACTGGTTTTTAAAGTATCACCTCATCATCATTCACGTATTGAACCTGATTGTATACGGCTGGCTTGTTTTTAGGTACTCGCTTTAATGAGCCATGTGGCTGGCTCTATCAGAAGGGTTAGCCAGAGCAGGGCCCTGTTGATCCATTTCCATCGTTTATCTAGTTGATTTTTAAATAGAAATAATATTTCGAGAAGCGCCACTGCTAGCGCTAGCGTCCACAATGTAACGCCAACTTCCAGATGTTTGTTGTGAAACATCGATAACGCAGATACAAGAACGATAAAAAAACCGTTTACGATGATGGCCTCGTCTCGCTCACTATTAAAGTATTTCTGATTTATCGAGCTTCCCAACGTCGGGTCTGCACTTTGTACAGTCGAAAGAATACCAAGGAGATACAAGGGAATAAAGATGGCGAGTTGTACGATGAAATTCTTGATTTCCATATCACTTCTCCGGACTGAATCAATGATTTTCTGCCAAGGCGATTCTAAGCGCAAGATATCCTTGATTGGTTCTAAAATATCGATTTTTAATGGTCATTCGAGATGGGTCAGTCCCCCATAGATCGATACTGGATTCTCCCTGGGTGGTCGTCCATGACCACTTGGACCCTTCGGGTCTGGCTATCCGGAAAAGAGGAGGTTAAGCCCTAACTTTCTTCCGGGTGGCCTTCTTCGCAGTCCGCTTGACTGAGGCACCCTTAATCAAAAATTGCTCAATCGAAGAGCCACGCTTCTTCAGGGCGGCAGCTAACCACAGGGGTTGTCGGCCACGGCCTGACCAGGTTTGACTGGGATCGCTAGGATTGCGGTATTTCGGAGCAACAGAGGAACCCTTGCTGCCTTTTGCAGCGTTGCCGCGACCCTTTCCCCGAGCGGGATAGACGTCATCGATGGACAGGTCGGACTTGCTGAGCAGGTCGTCAATCTTAGCTCGGATATCTTGAATCTGACTTGCCTTCGCGTGGTGAATTTGGGAGCTGGCGTTCTCAATCAGGGCCTGAAGTTGAGTCGGGGAGAGGGATTTGAGGTCGATTGCCATAGGAGATCCTTGTAATGAATTAGTTTTGGGGAGGAACTAGTCGTAGGCTCAGGATTTGCCAGAAGGTGGAGTCATAGTCACCGTTGGAACTCCAAAAGTCGCATGTTGGTTGTCATAGGTGTCGATGTGGTCTTCTGTAATTGTGATTTCGTTGCGTGAGATTTTTACGGGTACCGATATCTCCATCGGAGTACGGAGCTGGTCGGAAAACACGCAAATGTGGAGGCTCTCTAGTGAGACTTGAGGGCAGACCAAGTAGAGGGCTTCGGATCGAGCTGTTTGGCCAGCCTGAAGCTTGCCTATCAAGAATTCAGCCAACTCGTGATCCTTCCTTGACTCAATTTTCAATGGGCGATTCTTGAGCACCATTGGACCCTGGATAGCTCTAATTTGAGCCGCGAGCGAGCTGCTTTGTGGTCTGTCTCGAAAATCATCAGTACCCTTCAGCCCAAACCCTTGAGATGATTGAGCATGCAACTGAATTCGGACATCATCTGCAAACGTGTCGCCAGAATTATGTATTTCGATGTAAAAGCCTATTCGGCCGTATCGTTCTCGGAGATAGACGGCCATCTCTCGATAGTAATTGCTATTGGATCCTGGGCTAAGGTACGCGAGCGTAGATGGATTTTTGCCATGATAGTCGCGAAGAGGAGAGCTTCTATTTACCAAGAACTCCGTATAATTGAAGAGTATTTGATCGAATATTGTCTCTTCACGCCCTGTGCTAATAAGTCGTAATCGTAGTTTAGGGGCGGAAGAACTTGATGCGGAACGCCCCATCTTCGCGATTTCATCTGGATCAGCTTCAACCGTAGATGAGCCTCTGCGAACGTAGACCGTATTCGCTTTCAATTTCCCATACTGCTTTCCAAGGTAAAATGGACGCTCTTGTACATGGATGGTAAAGAGGCCTATCCTCTTTCCTTTGAAATCGACCACGTCGTATGAGAAGCGTACCGGCTTGTTTGCCTTTGCATTGACGAATTGCTGGACGCTTGCTTCATCAATGTCAGTGTCTAGACCATCGATCTCCTTAGTGCCATCTCTGATGCCAATGACGATGTGAGCTGGACTATCACGCCAAGAATTCGCGAATGCCAGGATATCTTTAAGGAGTTCTGATTTCTCCTCTTCTGTCGCACTCGCAAATTTATACTGTCTAAGTTTGAAGTCCAGCGCATCGCCCTCGCTGCTGTATAGCAGTCGTTCGATGAGTTGTTCGTTGCTCATGGATGTGGGCGGCTCTTCGGGGTGTGATTCGGTGTCTTCGAGATTGCGTTGATTTTGATTGTTACGCTTTTTTTGTGCAATTTCATCTCGCGGAGATCATAACCTCGGCCGATTGGCTTCCGTAAAAAGGAAGCCCCGCTTGGGAGGGGCTTCTTAAATAAGCGAGTCTTACCAAAGAACGCGACTAGTTCTGCGGAGTTTGAAACGATCCACCTGCGCGATGTTGAAGTAGGCACAAGCTACACCCGCGATGGGCAGGGCCAGCAGGCCACCTATGAGTCGCTTCCAATCCGCACCGTCACCGGCTACTGCGGCAAAGAAAAAGATGATGGAGAGAGTTGCGGCAATGAAGGATGCGACGTAGCCCCATGCGGTAAAGAATACATCAAATGTTTTTTTAACATTGGGATAGTCAGGCCACTGTGCGACTTCCTCACGAACATTGCGATGCGCCTTTTGAAGCAGCAGACCAACCCTGGTCCAAGTGCGCTTGGGAAAGCAGTCCGTCAGCGTCTTCAAGCTGTTGAGGAATTTCGTCAACCGGTTGACGAGTGCAGTAAGAATCGCGAGCAGTGCGATGACGTCAGCAATGTTTATGTTCATGGCGAGCCTTCTTGTTTGGGTGGATAGCGCAAACACAGTCTGCCCAACCTGGGGGCCTGCGCAGGTCGGAAAGGGCGGCATCTGTAGGGGCTGTTTCAGCGAGCTAGACGGCGGTCTCCTTTTGCGAGGTGCATCACGCTTGACCGTGCTTCCCGTTTGCCAAGGAACCTCCCCCGTTCGAACCCACAATGGATAGGCATTGGACGAGGAGATCGTCTTCGCTAGATGCGATGGGTGTTCTGAAGCGGCGTTTATCTTTTATTTATCTATCGGAGTGTGGTCACTGTGATTGGTCGAAACTTGCCATCTGCCCTGAGCCCAATGATGGTTCCGATAGCGTTTGTCTCTCGACCAATGCTAAGCTTTCTGGGTATCGTTTTTTGTACCGTTTTTTTAGGCCCCCTGACGGGATACATCAACGCCAGCAAGGGCTTAGGGTGAAAGGTTTGTTCCCTTCACCCGCTCCATACCTACGCTCAACAACCTTTCCCCGAACCTGCACCGATGACACCGGACGTAATCACACTCGGCTGGCGGGAGCGGCTTGCGTTGCCGGAGCTCGGCATCGCCTCCCTCAAAGTCAAACTCGATACCGGCGCGCGCAGCAGCTCGCTGCATGTCGACGCACTGGAAAGTTTCGAGCGCGACGGTGAGACCTGGCTGCGCTTTGTCGTCGGCACGGGACCGCGCCAGCGCATTGCCGTGCCCTGCGAGGCGCGGGCGCACGACCGTCGTCGTGTCAAAGACACCGGGGGCAGGCATACGGAGCGTTGGTTTATCCGCAGCGAGGTCATGCTGGCGGGTCAGCGTTTCAGCGTCGACATCAATCTGACCGATCGACGCCATATGCTTTTCCCCATGTTGCTTGGACGTACCGCCCTGCTGGGTCGCTTCGCTGTCGATCCGGCGCTTTCCTATACCCAACCGCGGCCGGTGCCGGCGGTGGTGGAGGCTTCATGAAAATTGCCATCCTCTCCCGCAATGCGCGGCTTTATTCGACCCAGCGACTGGTCGAGGTGGCGCGCGAGCGAGGCCATGTCGTGCGGGTGCTCGACCCGTTGCGTTGCTACGTGCGCATCGCGCCGGGCGATGTGGCGATTCGTTACAAGGGCAAGGCGCTGCGCGATATCGATGCGGTCATTCCGCGCATCGGCACGTCGAGCACGTTCTATGGCACGGCTGTCCTACGCCAGCTGGAAATGATGGGCGTGTACACGCCCAACCCTTCCGATGCAGTACTGCGTGCGCGCGACAAGCTGCGCTGTCTGCAGATTCTGTCTGCGCAGGGTCTGGACATGCCGGTCACCGTATTCGGCGACAACCCCGACGACACCGCCGACGTGCTGGCCATGCTGGGCGAGCCGCCGCACGTGATCAAGCTCAATGAAGGCAGCCAGGGCACCGGCGTGGTGCTGGCCGAAAAGCGCAGCGCATCGCAAAGCGTGATCGAGGCCTTCCGTGGTCTGTACGCCAACTTCCTGGTGCAGGAGTTCATTGGCGAGGCCAAGGGTTGCGACCTGCGTTGTTTCGTCGTCGGTCGCAAGGTGGTCGCCGCCATGCAGCGCGTCGCCAGTCCGGGTGAATTCCGCGCCAACCTGCATCGTGGCGGCACGGCCGTTGCTGCGGTGCTGACGGCCGAGGAGAAGCGCATCGCGGTGAAGGCCGCCGCGGCGCTGGGGCTGGAAATCGCCGGCGTCGACCTGCTGCGTTCGAACCGTGGCGCGCTGATCCTTGAGGTGAATGCCTCGCCGGGTCTGGAGGGCATCGAGGCGGCTACCGGCGTGAACGTCTCGCAGCACATCATTCAGCTTCTGGAACAGCATGCCCAGGCCAAGCGCCCGGTAGCCAAGGCGGTTAACGGCCCGGTTAGTGCCAATTAACTGCCTTGTAACCAACTGGGGCCTATAAAGAACCCACTGTTTATTTGCTCGTGCTCGGCACTTCCTATCGTGTTGGTCCGGCGACAGCAGATGACGGTATCGGGGCAGTAGCTTGGGCCCAGGTGAGTCGGCTCTCATGTCGACGCATCTGGGCCTTTTCTTTGGGTGGAGCGCGGCTGTATGAACGCCGTAACGCCACGTATGCCCCATTCCCCGTTCCCCGTTCCCCGATTTGTTAAGCTTGCTGCCATCGGCCGGGACTTGCCCGGCTGCGTAGCGGAGTGACGCATGCGCGTACTGATCATCGAAGACAATAGCGATATCGCGACCAATATCGGGGACTACCTCGAAGATCGCGGCCATACGGTGGATTTCGCCGGTGATGGCGTCACCGGGCTGCATCTGGCCGTGGTGCACGATTTTGACGTGATTGTGCTCGACCTGACCCTGCCGGGCATGGACGGCCTGGACGTGGCCCGCAAACTGCGCCACGAAGCGCATAAGCAGACCCCGGTGCTGATGCTTACCGCGCGCGATGCGCTGGAGCAGAAGCTGACCGGTTTCGAATCCGGTGCCGACGACTACATGACCAAGCCGTTCGCGTTGCAGGAGCTGTCCGCGCGCCTGGAGGTGCTGGCGCGTCGCGGCAAGGGTCCGCAAAGTCGCGTGCTCAAGGTCGGCGACCTGACCTACAACCTCGACACCCTCACCGTCACGCGTGAAGGCAAGTCGATCCAGCTCAACCCGATCGGCCTGAAACTGCTGCAGGCGTTGATGGAAGCCAGCCCCTCGGTGGTTACCCGCCAGGATCTGGAACAGCGCGTCTGGGGCGAAGAGCTTCCCGACAGCGATTCGTTGCGCGTGCATATCCATGGATTGCGCGCCGCGATCGACAAGCCGTTCGACAAGCCGCTGATCCACACGCGGCACGGCATCGGGTATCGGATGGTCGAGCCGGATGCAGTCCAGGCGTAAGCTTCGTTTTCGACTCATATTGAGCTTCGCGCTGTTCGGCTTCGGCCTCAGCGCGTTGTTTGCTTTGGCGTCTCTGGACATCCGTACGCGGGTGGAAGATCAGCTGATCACCACAAGCCTGCAAGAGGAAGTCGATCACCTTAATCAGCAGGTCGTCGATCATCCGGATCGTGCGCCTTCATTCAACATAGTGAAGGCGTATTCGTGGAGCGATCGCACGATCTACAAGGCGCCTTTGTCCTGGCAAACCCTCGATACGGGTGTACATGACATCTATGAGCCGGGCCCGGACGGTCGCCTGCATCATTACAAGCTGGCGGTGCGACGCAAGGACGGCGTCATCAATTTCATTCAGTACGACGTTTCTCGCGATGAGCTGGGCAAGCAGCAGCTGATCATCAGTGTTGTCGGTGCGGTTTTCCTGTTTGGTCTGCTTTCGTTGGCATTGGGCCTGTGGCTTTCGCGCAAGGTACTGAAGCCGGTGACCGAACTCGCACGCCGTCTGCGCGACTTTCGCAAGAACGGCAAGGCCGAGCCGCTGGCACCGCATTTTGCCGACGACGAAGTGGGTGAGCTGGCACTGGCGCTGGATGAATACGCTAATCGCCTTACCGCAATGGTCGAGCGCGACCGCGAATTCAATTCAGACGTCAGCCATGAATTGCGCACACCCTTGGCGGTCATCGCCAGTACTACCGAATTGCTGCAGGGCTCACCCGATCTGACCGACAAGTTGCGCGAGCGCCTGAAGCGCATCGAGCGTGCGTCGCGTCAGGCGACCGAGCTGATCGAAGCCCTGTTGCTGCTTTCGCGCGCCGAGCGCCGCGGGCCGACGCGTGGTGAGACCACCGAAGTGGCCAAGGTCGCTTCGGACGTGATCGAAAGCCAACGACCGCAGATGCGCGACAAGCCGCTGACCATCGACCTGGTCGAGCGCGGTACGGTTAGCGTGAATGCACCGGCATCCGTACTTTCGGTGGCGCTGACCAACCTGATCGGCAATGCGATCAAGTACACGCTGGAAGGTTCGGTGCGTGTGGAAGTAGGCGACAACAAGATCGAAGTGATCGATACCGGTCCGGGCATCAAGCCCGAAGATGCGGAACGTCTGTTCCAGCGTGGTGTGCGCGGCGAAGGTGCCGGCGGCAGCGGTGCAGGTCTTGGCCTGGCCATCGTGCGTCGCTTGTGCGAACTCTATGGCTGGGATGTTTCGATGCGTCCGCGTAGCGACGCGAATGGCGCGATCGCGAGCATCGTGTTTCGCTAGTTCGATGCTCGGAAATCTTTGTAGGAGCGACTTTAGTCGCGACAGGCCGTGACGTAACCGTGGGTCGCGACTGAAGGGAACCTCGAATAACCGCTACTTTTCCTGTCGTCATCCCGGCGTAGGCCGGGATCTAGTGGCTTCGGTTGTCGATTTTCGCGAGCGTATTTATGGCTTTCGCGAGAACCCAATGCTGGTGCCACTGGATGACCAGCTTCGCTGTTGAAAAGCGCTTCCGGCCTGCGTCGGAATGACGACTAGGAGGTTATTCGAGCTTTCCTGAAGTCGCTCCTGCAAAGTCGGCGGATTGTCGCCAACCCGTCGACCTCCGCAACTTACAACGGCTCCAGCCAACCCCACTGGTCGCTGGTCTTGCCGCTGAACAAACCAAAGAACAGCTCCTGCAAACGGCGCGTCACGCGGCCGGCCTTGCCGCTGCCGATCTGCTTGCCATCGACCGAGCGGATCGGGGTGATTTCCGCCGCCGTGCCGCACATCAGCAATTCATCGCACAAGTACAGATATTCGCGCGGGATATCACGCTCGACGACTTCAATGCCATCTTCGCGGGCGAGCGTCTTCAAGGTGTCGCGCGTAATGCCGGCAAGAATCGATGCGCTGGCCGGCGTGGTGTGGAGCACGCCATCGAATACCAGGAACAGGTTCTCGCCCGCACCTTCGCTCAACAGGCCGCTCGAGGCCAGGGCGATGCCCTCGCCAAAGCCGAGGCGGCGTGCTTCGCGGGCGATCAGTTGCCCGGAAAGGTAATTGCCGCCGGCCTTGGCGCCGGCCGGAATGGTATTGGGCGCAAAACGCTGCCAGCTGGACACGCAGGCGTCGATACCTGATTCCAGTGCCTCCGGCCCGAGATAGGGGCCCATCGGCCAGGCCGCCACGGCCACGTCGATCGGGGTTTCGGCCGAAAGGCCGAAGCCCCCCAGGCCTCGGTAGGCCACCGGCCGCAGGTAGGCGGCGTTCAGGCCGTTCTTGCGGACCACGTCGCGACAGGCGGCGGCCAGTTCGTCCTGGCTGTACGGGAGCGCCATGTCATAGATCTTGGCCGACTGGTACAGGCGCTTGAGATGGTCGGTCAGGCGGAAAATCGCCGCGCCGTCGGGCGTCGCATAGCTGCGAATGCCTTCAAATACCGAGGAGCCGTAATGCAGCGCGTGCGCCATTACGTGGGTAGTGGCTTCCTGCCACGGCTTGATCGAGCCGTTCTGCCAGATCCATTCCGGGTACTGCTGCGCCATGAGGGATTCTCCAAAAAAACCGCGACATGATAACCGGTGCAGGAGCGGCAAATGTTCAGGAGGCGGTTAGAGCATGAGGTAGAGCAGGTAGTTCGGGGCGTAGAGCGGGCTTCGGCGGCATCCCACTCCAGGAAAGCAATGGCCCCGGCATATTTTTCTCCCGGCAAACCCAAAGCTTATTCCCGCGCCCACGGAAGGGCGTCGCCGCTGGGATGCGGCGCAACTTTGTAAGGAGAACCATCATGAATCGACGCATTCTGCCGTGTGTACTTTCGGTGCTTCTGGGGGTGCCGTGTCTTGCGATGGCTGCCGCCCCGTCGCTGCTTTCGCCGCAACCGGCGATGATGCTTGCCACGTCTGCGGACATCAGCCTCGCCGGGATAAGCCAGAACCCCGCCAATACCGTCCTGAGCCAAGTCAGAGCCAACACAGCGGAACTCTTCGCCGAGACCCCGGCCATTTCGTTGTCGCTGGAACCGGGCGTGGAACTCACCTTCGACCTTGCTGAGGCGGAGAGTTTCGCGGACGGCTCGCTTGTCTGGCAGGGCAAGTTGAATGCCGGCGCTTCCTGGTCCGATGCACCCGCTGGCACGGATGACTACGCCCTGCTGGTGCGCAACGGCAGCATGCTGACCGGCGACATCCGCCATGGCGGTAAGGTATACGAGATCCGTCCGCTGCATTCAGGGGGGCATGTGCTCTACCTGCAAGACCCGTCGATGTTGCCCATGCATGACGAAGACGATCTACGCCTTATGGAAAGCTCGCTCCCGGCAGATCAGGGCGCGCCGGCACCACGCGTAGCTGCAGAGGCTGTCGCCGATGTATTGATATTGTTTGCCCAGCGCGCCGCGGCCCAGTATCGGGATCAGTTGGGTCTCGCTCGCATGTTGATCGCGCAGATGAACATGGGTTTCAAGAACAGTGAAATCGAAGGTGGCGTGCGTCTGGCAAACGACACGCCATTCACGATCTCGTATACCGAATCGGGCAATCAGGGCACGGATCTGAATCGCCTGAGCAACGCGCGCGATGGTTGGATAGATTTCGTGCATCAGATGCGCGACAACTACAAGGCCGACCTCGTCACGCTGTTGATTCACGATCCTATAGGCGCAAGCCGGAGCTGCGGCGTAGCGTGGATCAACGCGACCCGAGAGCAGGCATTCTCGGTGACCCAGGCCTCGTGCACAGGCAACTACACCTTCACGCATGAGATCGGTCACAACTACGGGGCTGCCCATGAGCGAGCGCAAGGTGCGGGGCCTTATACCTACGGACATGGCTATCGGCATCCCCGAGGTGATTGGGGTACGGTGATGGCCTACCCGTGTAACTTCGGGCGTCGCTGTCCGCCGCTGCTGCGCTGGTCGAGCCCGTTGCTGACCTATCAGGGCGCAGTGACCGGCACCGCTCGCACCGAGGACAACCGTCGCGTGGTCAACCAGCGCAAGGAAGTCATGGCGGGATACCGCTAGGTTCTGTGCAATACGCTGATAAGGGGGCGCACTTAGTGCGCCCCCTTTTATTGCTCAGCTTCTGCAAACAAGCTGGCGAAGACGTTGATGCATGGCGTTGCCGAAAGGACTCATGGCTTCAGCCATAGGCAGCCGGATCGGCGCGTTATCGCGAAATGCGTTTCGTGCGTCGTGCCACTCCCGTCGTTCGAAGCCGTTCGTACGACCAGATCATCCTCGTTACGAGGCGAGGGTGCGGCCTCGCTGCCTGCGTTGGCCGGTGCATCTTCATCGACGCCACCGATACCAATCAGAGGGCGTTTCATCAGCTGGCCTAGGTCCTGTATCTGCGTTACCGCCGACTGCTTGCCATAACCGCTCCAGAGCATGAGTGCAGCCAGGCGATTAGGATCCCGGGCGGCAAACGCGTCGGTCACGCTCTGGCGCAACGCTTCCATGGTGGCTGCGCACAGTACGGGGGGCGGTCCTGGCGGGCTGCTGGCGACACTGCTGCCTGCCGCGGGCGCCTGAGCGTTGACCGTAGGCGTTGCATTCACGGCGGCGCAAGGCTGGTCGGTAAAGACCGGGTGGCCGTCGCTGCTCATGCAGTGGTGGATGACGTCCTGCGCATGCAGCGGGACACCGATAATCAGCAGCAACAGCAGGCAGAGCGACTTGGGCATTCAAACAGCATAGCCGCTCGGCGGGAATCACATCGTGATGGACGCCCGGGTGGCCGTTACAGGCTCAGGCGATCCAAGACGGCCTGGGTGGCCTTGGCTCGATTGAGCGTATAGAAATGCAGGCCAGGTACGCCGCCGTCGATCAATCGTTGGCATAGCTGCGCGACGACATCGGCGCCTAGTTCGCGCACAGATTCCGCGTCATCGCCGTGTGCCTGCATGCGCTTGACGATCCAGCGCGGAATTTCCGCGCCGCAAGCTTCTGAAAAGCGCCGCAGCTGAGTGAAATTGGAGATCGGCATGATGCCTGGCACGATGGGCACGTTAACGCCCAGCCGTTGCACGTCATCGACAAAGCGGAAATAAGCGTCCACGTTGAAGAAGTACTGCGTGATGGCGCCATTGGCGCCGGCATCCACCTTGGCCTTGAAGTGGCGTAGATCGGCCAGGGCGTCATCAGCTTGGGGATGGGTTTCCGGATAAGCCGCCACTTCGATATGAAAGTGGTCGCCGCTGTGCTGGCGAATAAAGCGTACGAGCTCGGCGGCATAACGAAAATCACCCGGTGTGGCCATGCCCGAGGGAAGGTCGCCGCGCAACGCCACGATACGGCGGCAGCCTTGCTGACGGTAGACGTCGAGCAGTTCGGCGATCTCGGCTTTCGATCCACCCATGCAGCTCAGATGAGGAGCTACCGTCAGGCTGTGTCGTTCACGCAGCTGGCGCACTGTCTCGCCGGTGTAGCTCAACGTTGACCCGCCCGCACCGAAAGTCACGGAAACATATTCCGGAGTTCGACTCTTGAGCTTTTGCGCCGCGGTATGCAGTTGATCGCGCTGTTCGTCGGTTTTGGGCGGGAAGAATTCGAAGCTGATCGCCGTCATGAGCGAGGTCCTGGAAGCCGATGACCTAGGGTACATATCTTTTCATTGAGATGAAAGGATGTCTTGCCTCTCGTGTTCCGATAGCCTCGCTTATTCACGTAAGCGCTTGTTCGGACAAAAAAAGCGGCCCGAAGGCCGCTTTTTTTGTTACCTGTTCGCAATCAATAGCGATAGTGATCCGGCTTGTACGGGCCTTCCACCGGCACGCCGATGTATGCGGCTTGCTCCGGTGTGAGCTTCGTCAGCTTCACGCCGATCTGTTCCAGATGCAGGCGAGCGACTTCTTCGTCCAGCTTCTTGGGCAGACGATAGACAGTCTTCTCGTAGACGTCCTTGTTCTTCCACAGGTCGATCTGTGCCAGCGTCTGGTTGGAGAAGCTGTTGGACATCACGAAGCTCGGATGACCATGCGCGCAGCCGAGATTCACCAGGCGGCCTTCGGCCAGCATGTAGATGCTGTTGCCCGTCTTGGCGAAGGTGTAACGGTCGACCTGCGGCTTGATCGTTTCGCGGCTGACATCCTTGGCACCATTCAGGCGGTCCATCTGGATCTCGTTGTCGAAGTGGCCGATGTTGCACACCAGGGCGTTGTTCTTCATCGCCGCCATGTGCTCGAGCGTGATGATGTCCTTGTTGCCGGTGGTGGTCACGTAGATGTCGCCGGTGCCGAGGGTTTCTTCGATCGTGGTGACCTGGAAACCTTCCATCGCTGCCTGCAGGGCGTTGATCGGGTCGATCTCGGTAACGATCACGCGCGCGCCGAAGCCCTTCAACGAATGGGCGCAACCCTTGCCGACGTCACCGTAACCACACACGACGGCAACCTTGCCCGCGACCATCAGGTCGGTGGCGCGCTTGATGCCGTCGGCCAGCGATTCGCGGCAGCCGTACAGGTTGTCGAACTTGCTCTTGGTGACCGAGTCGTTGACGTTGATCGCCGGCACCAGCAGCTTGCCCGCTTCCATCATCTGGTAGAGACGATGCACGCCGGTGGTGGTTTCCTCCGACACGCCGCGCCATTCGGCGGCGATCTTCTTGAACCAGCCCGGGCGCTCGGCATGCACGCGCTTGAGCAGGTCCTTGATCACTTGCTCTTCATGGTTGCCGCTGGGCGTATTGACCCAGTTGTCGCCGTCTTCGAGCTCGACACCCTTGTGGATCAGCAAGGTGGCATCGCCACCGTCGTCCACGATCAGCTGCGGACCGAGCTGGCCGGGATGGGTCAGCATGTCCAGGGTGCATTCCCAATACTCTTCCAGCGACTCGCCCTTCCAGGCGAATACCGGCAGGTCGCCCGCCGCAAGCGCGGCAGCGACGTCGTCCTGGGTCGAGAAGATGTTGCAAGACGCCCAGCGCACCGAGGCGCCCAGTGCACGCAGGGTTTCGGCCAGCACGGCCGTTTCCTTGGTGACGTGCAGCGAGCCGGACAGGCGCACGCCCTTGAGCGGCTGCTCCTGGGCGTAACGGGCGCGGATCTGCATCAGGCCTGGCATTTCCTCTTCGGCCATGCGGATACGGCGGCGGCCGAGGTCGGCAAGAGAGATATCGCGGACTTTGAAGTCCTGGGTGTTGCTGTCTTTGGTAACGGCGTTCATCGATGGCTCCGATGTTGGGCCGGGCGCCGTTGTGGAACATGCCGCGTCGAGCCTGGCCGTAGGAATACGGTCGCAGCGCCCCTCGACGGGCTTACGGAAGCGTTGATTATAACCCGGCGCTGACATTCATTGGCGTAAAAAATTTGTGCCATGCAGCACGCGATGCGCTAGGCTCAACCGTTCCAGTCAGGAGGATTCGATGCAAGAGCGCGAGCACGATTTCCTGCCCCACGACGGCCCGTTGCGTGAAGACGTAAGCCGGCTGGGGGCAATGGTCGGCAGGATGCTGGCCGAGCAGAAGGGCGAGGACTTCTACCGACGAGTGGAGTCCGTGCGTACGGCGGCCATCCAGCGTCGTCGCGAGGGCCGCAGCGTTGATGCGCTGGCCGATTCGCTGGCCGGGCTGGATGCGCCCGATGCCGAGGCACTCGCTCGCGCCTTCGCCAGCTATTTCCAGGCGGTCAATATCGCTGAGCGGGTCCACCGGATCCGGCGTCGCCGCGACTACCAGCGCGAGGGCGACAAGCCCCAGCCGGAGTCCCTGCTCGATGCGCTGACCCGCCTCAAGGAACAGGGCGTCGCCGCGGAGGAACTGCTCGACTGGCTGCAGCGACTGCAGGTCGAGCCGGTATTTACCGCGCATCCCACCGAGGCGGTACGTCGGTCCTTGCTGGAGAAAGAGCAGTCGATCGTGCGGGCGCTGGTGGACAATTTCGACCCGACGCGTACTCCGCAAGAACGTAAGGAAGATGACGACCGCATCTTCATGGCGTTGAACTCCGGCTGGCAGACCGCCGAGGCGTCGCCACTGCGTCCCACCGTGCAGGACGAGCACCACCACGTCGGCTTCTACCTTGCCAATCCGATCTACCGCATCGTGCCGGCGCTGTATGAGTCCATGGCCGAGGCGATGCAGACGGTCTACGACATCGCCGTGCCGTTGCCGCGTTTCCTGAGTTTCGCCACCTGGGTCGGCGGCGATATGGACGGCAATCCGAATGTAGGTGCCGATACCATTGCCGCCAGCCTGTCGACGCAGCGCGCGCATGTGCTCGAGCACTACATCGCCGATATCACCGGCCTGGCGCGTCTGCTCAGCCAGACCGAGGGCAGGGTGGGTGTCGACGATGGGCTGGAGCAAAAGCTGCTGGACTATCGGCAACGCTTTCCCGACGCGGCCGCCAAGGTGCGTCCACGTCATGCGGATATGCCGTATCGGACCCTGCTGACCATCATCGAAGCGCGCCTGCAGGCGACGCATGACGATCAACACAAGGAAGGCTATGCGAATGTCAGGGAGTTGCTCGACGACCTGCATCTGATCCGCACGAGCCTGATCGATCATCATGGCCTCTATGCCGGCGCCTATGCGGTGCAGCGTCTGATCTGGCGCGTGCGCAGCTTCGGTTTTCATCTGGCACGGCTGGATGTGCGGCAGGATTCGCAAGTGCACGACGAGGCCTTGTCCGCTTTGCTGGGCGATAAGGATTGGCTGGAGCGCGACGTGCCCGCGCGCGTGGAGGCGCTGCGTGCTTATGCCAGTGGCGAGCGTAGCTTCGAAGGCAGCGACGACGAGCAGGCCAAGTCGCTGCAAGCCGTGTTCAAGACCATGCATGACGCGCGCAAGCGTTATGGCGTCGATGCCGTCGGTCTCTACATCATCAGCATGGCGCGTTCGGCGGCCGACGTGCTCGCCGTGTTGGCGCTGGCACGTTACGGTGGCCTGGCGGTGGACGCAGGCGTCCCGCTGGATATCGCTCCGTTGTTCGAAACAGTCGACGATCTGAAAAATGCGCCGGCGACCTTGCAGGCGTTGATGGACGATCCGCTCTATCGCAAGCATCTGAAGGAGCGCGGCAATCGCCAGTGGGTGATGCTGGGCTATTCCGACAGCGGCAAGGACGGCGGCACGCTGGCTTCGCGCTGGGGTTTGCAGCGTGCACAGGTCGAGCTGCTCGAGGTGGCCGGGAAGGCGCAGGTGCAACTGTCGTTTTTTCATGGGCGGGGCGGTTCGGCCAGCCGCGGTGGTTCGCGCATCGCGCCAGCGCTGATGTCCTCGCCGCGCGGCTCGGTGGCCGGTGTGCTGCGTGTGACCGAACAGGGCGAAGTGATTCACCGCAAATATGGCATCCGCGCCTTGGCGTTACGCAATCTCGAACAGACCGTGGGCGCGGTGTTGCGTGCCAGTCTGCGTCCGCGCGAAACCGAGGCGCGCGAAGACATCTGGCGCGAACGCATGAATCGGCTGGCGGCGGCCAGCCGCAAGACGTATCGCGAGCTGGTGGATCGGAAAGACTTTATCGATTACTTCCGCGCGGCCACGCCGATCGACGTGATCGAGCGCATGACCCTGGGTTCGCGTCCATCACGCCGACGCGAGATGCGCGGTGTGCAGGATCTGCGGGCGATTCCCTGGGTGTTTGCGTGGACGCAATGCCGCTCGATCATCACTGGCTGGTACGGCTTGGGCTCGGCGCTGGAGGCCGTCGCCGAAGCCGACGGCGAAGACGCATTGGTCGAGATGGCGCGCGAATGGCCGTTCTTCGCCAATATGCTCGACGACGTCGAAATGGTCCTGGCCAAATGCGATTTGCCGATCGCCGAGGCGTTCTCGCGTCTTTCGGGTCCCTTGCACGAATCGTATTTCGCTTCGATCCAGGGCGAGTTCGAACGCACCGAACGCTGGTTGCTCAAGCTCAAGGGCGCGCAGGAATTGCTGGGCGGCGAGTCACGCCTTGCGGTGTCGATACGCCTGCGCAATCCCTATGTCGATCCGATGAGCCTGTTGCAGGTGGACCTGTTGCGCCGCTGGCGCGAGGGTGGCGAGAGCGATGACGGTTTGCTCAAGGCGCTGGTGGCTTGCGTGAATGGGGTGTCGCAGGGGTTGCAGAATACGGGTTGAAGGTCAAAGAGCATCCCCCTCACCCCAACCCTCTCCCCCGGCAGAGCCAGGGGAGAGGGGGCACACTGAGGCAAGATTGAATCTCGCGGGCTTTTGGCTCCCTCTCCCCTGGCTCTGCCGGGGGAGAGGGCTGGGGTGAGGGGGCGCTCTTAAGCGCTCAGCCATCCAACTCCGACCACCGGGCATAAGCCGCATCCAACTCGGCCTGCACCGCAGCCAACGCATCGTTCGCCCGCAAGATCGCCGCATTGTCCTGCTGATAAAACCCCGGATCGTTCATCGCCGCGGTCTTGGCGGCAATATCGGCTTCAAGCTGCTCGATACGCACGGGCAGCTGTTCCAGCTCGCGTGCATCCTTATAGCTGAGCTTGCGCTTGGCCTTGGCAGGCTCCGCAGCCGCAACAGGTGCCGCTGCAGCAGCCTTCTCGGCCTGCAAGCGACGCGCCTCCGGCCGCTGCCGCAACCAATCGGTATAACCGCCGATGTACTCGCCCACCTGGCCTTCGCCTTCGAGCACCAGGGTGCTGGAGACGACGTTGTCCAGGAACGCGCGATCGTGCGAAACCAGCAGCAAGGTGCCCTGATACTCGGTCAGCAATTCTTCGAGCAGTTCCAGCGTTTCGACGTCCAGATCGTTGGTCGGTTCGTCCATGACCAGCAGGTTGGACGGCTGCGCGAAGAGCTTGGCCAGTAAGAGACGATTGCGTTCGCCGCCGGATAACCGCGTGATCGGCGCGCGTGCACGCTCGGGCGAGAACAGGAAATCCTGCAGATAGCCGATGATGTGTTTGCGTTGGCCGTTGAGCTCGATGTACTCGCGACCTTCAGCGACGTTATCCAGCGCGTTCAGGCTGTCATTGAGCTGGGAGCGATGCTGATCGAAATACGCGATCTGCAGGCCGGTGCCGAGCGACACCTCGCCGCGCTCCGGCTTGAGCTCGCCAAGCAGGATTTTCAGCAGCGTACTCTTGCCCGCGCCGTTCGGACCGACGATGCCGACGCGGTCGCCACGCATGATGGTGGTGCTCAGGTCATCGATCAGCACGCGGCCGCCATACGACTGATGCACGTGCTCCAGTTCGATGACCTTCTTGCCCGACGCCTGCGCGTTGGCCAGCGTGATCTTCGCGTTGCCGCTGAGCTCGCGTCGCTGACTGCGTTCGTTACGCAGCGCCTTGAGCGCGCGTACGCGGCCTTCGTTACGGGTGCGGCGCGCCTTGATGCCCTGGCGGATCCACACTTCTTCCTGTGCCAGTTTCTTGTCGAACAGCGCATTGGCCTGCGATTCGGCATGCAGGCGTTCCTCGCGGCGGCGCAGGTAGTTCTCATAGTCGCCGGGCCAACTGGTCAACTGGCCGCGGTCGATCTCGATGATGCGAGTGGCCAGAGCGCGCAGAAAGCTGCGGTCATGGGTGACGAAGATGATGCTGCCGTCGAACTGCTTGAGGAAGGTTTCCAGCCAGCCGATGGCCTCGATGTCGAGGTGGTTGGTCGGCTCGTCCAGCAGCAGTACGTCCGGTTTGCGTACCAGCGCCTGCGCGAGCAGCACGCGGCGTTTCATACCGCCGGAAAGGGCGGCGAAATCGGTGTCGGCCGGCAGCTCCAGTCGGGTCAGCACGTCGGTAACGCGGCGGTCCAGGTCCCAGCCGTGGCGGGCCTCGATCTCGGTCTGCACATCGCCGAGCGCGTCCATGTCGCCTTCGTGCAACAGGTGGTGATAGCGGGCGAGCAGATGGCCCAGGTCGCCCAGGCCTTCGGCGACCACGTCGAACACGCTGCCGGACGTGCCCTGGGGCACCTCCTGCGCCATGCGCGCGACGACGATGCCGTTCTGCACGCGCACTTCGCCATCGTCGGCGCGCAATTCGCCAGCGATCAGCTTCATCAAGGTGGATTTGCCTTCGCCGTTGCGACCGACGATGCACACGCGCTCGTTGGCCTCGATCGACAGATCGACGTGCTCGAGCAGGAGGGGGCCGCCGATACTGAAGTCGACGCGCTGAAGTTGGATTAGGGACATCCGCCTATTGTACCTGCAGCCGGAGGCAAGCCCGGCAAAGTTCACACGGTGTCGATGCCGTACCGCGTGTGCTGCCGCCACACCATGCCGGGGCGCAGGATGACCGCTTCGGCGTCCGGGCCATTGACCTGATCCGGAAATGCCTGCGCCTCCAGCGCGAAACCGGCAAAGGGTGCGTAGTGGTTGCGATGCCTGCCAGGCCGGCCGGCCAGCTTCTGGCCGCTGTAGAACTGCATGCCGGGGCGGTCGGTTTCCACGACGAGGCGGCGGCCGCTCAAAGGTTCGATTACCTCGGCAATCGCGCGCGGCGCGGCGCCCGACAGGCCGTTTGGCACGTAGCAGTGGTCGAAGCCTTCGACGAGACGGAGTTGCGGATCGGGCCAGAGCAGGCGCGACCCGATCGGCGCGGCTTCGTTGAAATCGAAGGCGGTACCAGCCACCGCTTGGCGACCGATGGGTATCGCCTGCGCGTCGACGGCGAGAAATTCCGCGGCATCGATCCGGATCAAGTGGTCGCGGATGTCGGGACGGCGGTCGTTGAGATTGAAATAAGGGTGGGCGGTAAGGCTGAGCGGCGTGGCCGCATCACTCGTGGCTTCGTAGCGCAGGTCGAGGTAGCCGCTGTCATGGAGACATACGCGTAGCTGCACGCGCACCTCGGCGGGAAAGCCGCCGTCGCCCTCCGGCGAGACCAGTCGCAGCACCAGGGCATCGCCCTCCGGCTCGACGTCCCAGCGTTGCAGATGAAAGCCGTCGCTGCCGCCGTGCAGGTGATTGCCGCGGTCGTTGCGATCCACCTTGTAGTCGATGCCATCGAGCTGAAAGCGGCCGCCGCGAATCCGGTTGGCCCAGCGGCCGATGATCGATCCCATGTAGGCATCGGACGCAAGGTATTGCGCGGCGTTGGCGTGGCCCAGCAACACTTCGCCCAGGCGGCCTTGCCGATCCGGCGTCTGCCAGGAGAGCAGGGTGCCGCCAAGGTCGGCGATGTCCAGCTGCGCGCCGGCGGCGTTGCGCAGGGACCAGCGGTGGAGGGGGCGGCCGTCGGGCAGGTGGCCCCAGGCAATGGCTGCGGAAACGGGCATGGGCGATGCGGTCCTTGCCTGCGATGGTCAGCGCGCGGGCGCCGGCTTGCGGTGGAGGTCAAGGTACTGGCGCGGCGTGCAATCGTATTCGCGCCGAAATACCGTGTGCATGTACTGCAGCGAGGTGAATCCGCATCGCACAGCGATGTCGGCCAGCGAGGCGTCGGACTCGGCGATGAGTTGTCGCGCCGTGTCCAGTTTGTATTGCAGGATGGCCTGGTGCACGGTCTGCTTCAGTTCGCGCTTGAAGTGTTCTTCCAGCACGGTGCGCGACACGCCGACATAGTCGGCTACCTGTTCGGTTTTGATGCCAAGACAACCGTACTGGCGAATGTAGTGGCAGGCGCGCATCACGTGAGGGCTGCGCAGCGGCTGGTATTTGCTCGATGCCTGCACATTGATGCCCACCGGCGGCACCAGTACCCGCGTATCGGAGCAATCCACGCCATGCAGCATCTTGTGAAGTAGATGTGCGGCCGTGCGGCCCATTTCCTCCGCGCCCTGGATCACCGACGTGAGCGGAATGCGGGTCAGCAACTGAGCCATTGGATCGTTGTCGATGCCGACGATGGCGACCTGCTCGGGCACGGCGATATCGCCGATCACGCAGGCCTGCAGCAATTGCCGTGCGCGGGCATCCGTGGTGGCGATGATGCCGATGGGTTTGGGTAGATCGGTGAGCCACGCGACCAGCGCCTCCACGGCGCCGCCCCAGCCGCCTGCGCTGGTGGGTTGGCCCTGATAGACGACGCCTTCCACCGATTCGTCGACCACGATCGCCTGGAAAGCGTGCTCGCGCTCCTGCGCCCAGCGGCTGCCCGGATGGGGCGGGATGCTGTAGAAGGCAAAGCGCGGAAGGCCCTGCTCGATCAGGTGATCGTAGGCGAGACGAACGATCCTGGCGTTGTCGGTGGCGATGTATGGCAGGCCCGCCGGATAAGCGGCCGGGTCGTGGTACGAACTGCCTACCGCTACCACCGGGATATGCAGGTTGCGTAATGCGTCGGGCGCCTGGGGGTCGTCGAAGTCCGCGATGACGCCATCGCCGCGAAACTGACGGATGTCGCGCATGCGACTGCGGAAGTCCTCTTCCATAAAGAGGTCCCATTCCACGCGCGTACTGTTGAGGTAGCGTCCGATACCGGCAATGACCTGTCGGTCATAGACCTTGTTGGCATTGAACAGCAGAGCGATGCGGTGCGGTGCCATGGCTTTGAAATTAGCAGGATCGGACGACTGAGCCATGACGCGGTGCGGCAGCAAAAAAGCCTTCCTGCGCGTTGGAAATCGCAATTGCACCCGGTGGCCGATGCTGGCCAGCATCGGTGACGTTCATCGTGTTGGCTCCCTTGCTCCGTTCCCCGAAGGAATACCGCATGTCGTACTTCTCCTCTGTTGCTCCTGTTCGCTACGAAGGCCCGACCTCGGATCATCCGCTGGCTTTCCGTCACTACGACCCCAATCGCCAGATACTGGGCAAGCGCATGGCCGATCACCTGCGCCTGGCGGTTTGTTACTGGCACAGTTTCGTGTGGCCCGGCTCGGATGTGTTCGGTGCGGGCACGTTCGAGAGACCCTGGCAGCAAGCTGGCGATCCGATGGCGCGTGCTCGCGAGAAAGCCGACGCCGCGTTCGATTTTTTCTCACGCCTTGGTACGCCGTTCTACACGTTTCACGACACTGACATAGCGCCCGAGGGCGACAGCCTTGCCGATTACAAGCGCAACTTTGCGGCGATGGTCGACGTGCTCGAGCAAAAACAGGCCGACACCGGTGTGAAGCTTCTCTGGGGCACCGCCAACGTCTTCAGCCATCCGCGCTATGCGGCCGGCGCCGCTACCAATCCGCAACCGGAAGTATTCGCCTACGCAGCCACCCAGGTACGCCACGCGATGGAGGCCACCCATCGCCTGGGCGGTGCCAACTATGTGTTGTGGGGTGGTCGCGAAGGTTACGACACGCTGCTCAATACCGACCTCCGCCGCGAGCGTGCGCAACTCGGGCGCTTCTTTCAAATGGTGGTAGAGCACAAGCACAAGCTGGGCTTCAAGGGCACCATTCTCATCGAGCCCAAGCCGCAGGAGCCGACCAAGCACCAGTACGACTACGACACGGCGACGGTGTATGGCTTTCTCAAGGAGTTCGGCCTGGAGGGTGAAGTAAAGACGAACCTCGAAGCCAACCATGCCACGCTTGCGGGGCATTCCTTCCACCACGAAGTCGCCACGTCCATCGCGCTGGACATGTTCGGTTCCATCGACGCCAATCGTGGCGATCCGCAGAACGGCTGGGACACCGATCAGTTCCCCAATAGCGTCGAGGAGATGACCCTGGTCATCTACGAGATTCTCAAGGCCGGCGGCTTCACCACCGGCGGCTTCAATTTCGACACCAAGCTGCGTCGCCAGAGCAGTGCGCCGGAAGATCTTTTCTACGGTCACATCGGCGCCATCGATACGCTGGCGTTGAGCCTGGAGAAGGCGGCGAAGATGATCGAGCGCGATACGCTCGCCGAACTCAAGGCGGAACGCTACGCAGGCTGGGACGGCGAGCTCGGCACGAAAATACTTGAAGGCGGTTTCACGCTGGCTTCGCTTGCCGATGAGGCAATCTCCCGTGATCTGCACCCGAAGCATGTCTCGGGTCGGCAGGAGCAGCTGGAGAACCTCGTCAACCGCTATATCCATGGGTGAGCTGAAGTACGGCAAGGTGAAGCAGGACATGGAAGCTTCGGTACGTTTTTATCTCGGCATCGATCTGGGCACTTCCTCGGTCAAGGCGGTGCTGGTCGGTACCGCCGGTGAGGTGCATGCCAGCGCGTCCAGTCCGCTCGTCGTCTCGCATCCCAAACCCCGCTGGTCGGAACAGGATCCACAAGACTGGTGGATTGCTACCGAGGCGGCGGTGGCCGAAGTGCTCAAGCAGGTCGATCCACGTCGTGTGGCTGCGATAGGTCTGTCGGGACAGATGCATGGCGCCACGCTGCTCGATGCATCCGATCGTGTACTTCGTCCGGCCATCCTCTGGAACGATGGTCGCGCGGATATCGAATGCACCGAGCTGGAAAAGTTGCCGATGTTTCGAGAGATCACCGGCAACCTGGCTATGCCGGGATTCACCGCGCCCAAGCTTGCCTGGGTGCGCCGGCACGAGCCGGAGGTGTTTGCCCGCGTAGCGAAGGTGTTGCTGCCCAAGGACTACCTGCGGCTTCGCCTCACCGGCGAAGCCATGACCGACGCCTCCGATGCCGCCGGTACGCTCTGGCTCGATGTCCGCAAGCGCCAATGGAGCGATGCCATGCTTGCCGCTACCGGTCTGGACCGCAGCCACATGCCGGAAGTCTTCGAAGGCAGCCAGCTCGCCGGGCGCCTGCGCAAGGACGTTGCCGAGCGCTGGGGGATGCATGCCGTGCCGGTCGCGGCCGGCGGTGGCGACAACGCCGCCGGCGCGGTGGGCGTGGGTATCGTGCGCCATGGTCAGGCGATGCTCTCGCTGGGAACGTCCGGCGTGTACTTCGCCGTGTCGGACGGTTTTCGCGCTTGTCCGGAACGCGCGGTGCACAGTTTCTGCCATGCGTTGCCGGACACATGGCACCTGATGTCGGTGATGCTCAATGCCGCCAGTTGCCTGGACTTTACCGCGCGTCTTACCGGTCAGGCCGACGTGCCGGCGTTGCTGGCCGAGGCGCAGTCGCGCGGTTGGAAGGAGAACGGGCCATTATTCCTGCCTTACCTCACCGGTGAGCGCACCCCGCACAATAACGCGCATGCCCGCGGCTCTTTTACGAATCTGGGACCGGATGCCGATCGTGGCGATCTTGCCAACGCTACGCTCGAGGGCGTTGGCCTGGGGCTGCTCGATGGCCTGCTCGCCGTGGAGGGCACCGGTTTGACCAGCGAAGAGATCACCGTGATCGGCGGAGGCTCACGCAGCGCCTACTGGACCCAGATGTTGGCCGACATTCTAGGCAGGCCGCTGGTGCTGCGCAGTGGAAGTGAAATCGGACCAGCGCTGGGTGCTGCCCGCCTTGCGCATCTGTCGGTGGAACCCGATGCGTTGCTGGACGACGTCTGCCCCATGCCGGATGTCACCGCGGTACGCGAGCCCGATGCAGCGCGTCATGCTTATTTTCGGCAAACGCGCCACCCTTTGTTCCTACGTTCGTATGAGCAACTGAAACCGCTATATTTCCAAGCCGCCCATTCCCAAGACGTCCCGGGCGGAGATGTCCGCCCTTCCTGATCCGGGCGGGTCCCCACCGCATGGAGGAGAGCATGAAACAAAAGACCCTACACACGTTGCTGGCCGTATCGATCGCCGCCGCAGGTGTCTTTACCGTACCGCAGGCACACGCCAGCAAGGAGAAACCGGTGATCGGCTTCTCCATCGACGACCTTCGGGTCGAGCGCTGGACCCGCGATCGCGACTATTTCAAGGCGGCAGCGGAAGCCAAGGGCGCCACGGTATCGGTGCAATCGGCCGATGCCAACGAGCAGAAGCAGCTCCAGCAGATCGAGAACCTGATCGCGCGCAAGGTCGACGTCATCGTCATCGTGCCGTTCAATGCAAAGACCCTCACGACGGTGGTTGCCGAAGCGAAGAAGGCCGGCATCAAGGTGATTTCCTATGATCGCCTCATCCTCAATGCCGATGTCGACGCGTACATTTCGTTCGACAACGAGAAGGTGGGCGAGATGCAGGCGCAGGGCGTGGTGAGCGCGACGGGCGGCAAGGGCAACTATTTTCTGCTCGGCGGTGCGCCGACTGACAACAACGCGAAGATTCTGCGCGATGGCCAGATGAAAGTGCTCGACCCGCTGGTGAAGAAAGGCGATATCAAGATCGTCGGCCAGCAGTGGACCGACGAGTGGCTGGCCTCGAAGGCGCAGTCCATCATCGAGAACGCCCTCACCGCCAACAAGGGCAACATCCAGGGCATCGTGGCCTCCAATGACGGTACGGCCGGCGGCGCCGTGGCGGCTCTGCAAGGGCAGAAGCTGGCCGGCAAGGTGGCCGTGTCCGGCCAGGATGCCGATCTTGCCGCCATCAAGCGCATCAAGGCTGGCACGCAGACGATGACCGTGTACAAGCCGATCAAGGCCATCGCCACCGACGCGGCGAATCTTGCGGTGCAGTTCGCCAAGGGCGAAACGCCCCAGTTCACGAGCAAGATGAACAACGGCAAGAAGGACGTGGATACCATCTTGCTCACGCCCACCGTGCTTACCCAGCAGAATGTCGATCTCGTGGTGAAGGACGGGTTCTACACGCCGGCCCAGGTCGGCAACTGACGAGTCATGCGACACCCGGCGGCGCCCCTGGCGGGCGCCGTCTTGAGCAAAGGAAATCGTGGTGAGCGAATACCTGTTCGAGATGCGCGATATCGTCAAGGAGTTTTCCGGCGTGCGCGCGCTCAATGGCATCAATCTGGCAGTGCGTCCGGGCGAATGCGTAGGCCTGTGCGGCGAGAACGGCGCCGGCAAATCCACCTTGATGAAAGTGCTTTCCGGGGTCTATCCCTATGGCACTTGGGACGGTGACATCGTCTTCGACGGCAAGCCGCTGAAGGCGGCCTCGGTACGCGACAGCGAAGCGGCCGGCATCGTCATTATTCACCAGGAACTGATGCTGGTGCCGCAGCTGTCGGTGGCCGAGAATATTTTCCTCGGTAACGAGAGCACGAAGTTCGGCGGTGTCATGGACTATGACGCCATGTATGCAAAGGCCGATGCCTTGCTGGCCCGCCTGAAGCTCAAGGACGTGAATGTCGCGGCCCCGGTGATGAATTATGGCGGCGGCTACCAGCAGTTGTTCGAGATCGCCAAGGCATTGGCGAAAAACGCGCGCCTGCTGATCCTGGACGAACCCTCCTCGTCGCTGACCTCGTCCGAGACCGACACGCTGCTGTCGATCATCGAGGATCTGAAACGCGACGGCGTCGCCTGCGTCTACATTTCGCACAAGCTCGAAGAAGTGGCGCGCGTGTGCGATACCGTAACCGTCATTCGCGACGGCAAGCACATCGTCACTCGCCCCATGAGCGAGATGACGACGCATTCCATCATCACGGCGATGGTCGGTCGCGATATCGAGAACCTGTTTCCCAAAGTGGAGCACGAGATCGGAGAGGTCGTCTTCGAGGCAAAGCACGTCACCTGCTGGGACGTCGCCAACCCGAACCGCAAGCGCGTCGACGATATCTCCTTCGAGGTGCGCCGCGGCGAAATCCTCGGTATCGCCGGCCTCGTCGGTGCGGGGCGTACCGAACTGGTGTCGGCGATCTTCGGTGCCTATCCGGGGCGCTACGAGGCCGAGCTGTTCCTCGAGGGCAAGCCGATCAAGGTGAACAATCCCGAGCAGGCGATCAAGGCCGGCCTCTCGCTGGTGCCCGAAGACCGCAAGCGCCAGGGCATCGTGCCGCTGCTTGGCGTAGGCGACAATATTACGCTCGCTACGCTGTCGCACTACGCGCATGCGGGCACCATCGACCGCCAGGCCGAGCTGCAGACGGTCGATGCCGAGATCAAGCGCCTTCGCGTAAAGACCGCAAGCCCCGAGCTGGCTATCGCCGGCTTGTCCGGAGGCAATCAGCAGAAGGCGGTGCTGGTCAAGATGCTGTTGCCGCAGCCGAAGGTGTTGATACTCGACGAACCCACGCGCGGCGTCGATGTCGGGTCCAAGTACGATATCTACACGCTGATGTTCGAGCTGGTTGCCAAAGGCGTTGCCATCATCATGGTGTCTTCGGAGATGCCCGAGGTGCTCGGTGTGAGCGACCGTGTGCTGGTGGTGGGCGAAGGCAAGCTGCGCGGCAACTTCCGTAACGTCGGCCTTACCCAGGAGCAGGTGCTTGCTGCGGCAATTTCGCATGCGGCCGAAGGCTCTGCGCACGCCGCCTGATCCTTAACTTTCCACGCGTCATCAGGGAAGCACTTTCCAATGCAGTCGCAGAAAATCCAGCAGTTGTTTGTTCGCTACAAGATCCTCGCCTTGCTGATTGCCGTCGCAGTCATCTGGGTCTTCTTCCACATCAAGACCGACTCGGCATTCATTACGCCGAACAACCTGTCCAACCTGTTTCGGCAGATGGCCATCACCGGCATGCTTGCCTGCGGCATGGTGTTCATCATCATTGCCGGCGAGATCGACTTATCGGTCGGCTCGCAGCTCGGCCTGTTGGGTGGCGTGGTCGCGATTCTCACGGTCAACATGGGATGGGGCACGTGGCCGTCGATCGGCGCGGTGCTGCTGTTGGGCCTGTTCCTCGGTGCGTTCAACGGCTTTATCGTGACAAAGATGCGGGTGCCGTCGTTTATCGTGGGCCTGGGTGGCATGCTGGCCTTCCGGGGCATCGTGCTTTACGTCACCGGCAGCTCCACCATCGCGCCGGCACCGGACGATCTGGTGGCACTCGGCCAGGGCTTTGTGCCGGTAGCGCTTTCGCGCTGGATCGGTGGGGTGATCTTCCTGATTCTCGTTGCGCTCACGGTACGTCGGCGCATGCGCCGTACCAAGCTCAACTTGCATCAGGCGCCGCTATGGATCGATGTCGCACGACTCGTCGCCATCGGCGTGTTCGTTGCGGGCTTTATCCACATGCTGAACGATGCCAACGGCATCCCGATTCCGGTCATGATCCTGCTGGCGCTGCTGGCCGTATTTACCTACGTCTCGACGCAGACCGTGTTCGGTCGGCATGTCTACGCCGTAGGCGGCAACATGGAAGCCACGCGCCTGTCGGGCGTGAACGTGGGCCGCGTGAAGCTGGTGGTCTTCGCGCTGATGGGTCTCATGTGCGCCTTCGCCGGCATCATCACTGTGGCGCGCACCGGCTCGGGCTCGCCCTCGGCGGGGACGGGCGCCGAACTGGATGCGATCTCCGCCTGTTTCATCGGCGGTACCTCGATGCGCGGCGGTTCCGGCACGGTCTACGGCGCCTTGATCGGCGCGCTGGTGATGGCCAGCCTCGACAGCGGTATGCAGCTGATGGATGTCGACAACTCCTGGCAGATGATCGTCAAGGGCGGCATCCTGGTGTTGGCGGTATGGGTGGATGTGTTGTCGGGTTCGAATCGAGGGTAGGGATACGCGGTCGAGGTCGCCTAACGCGGCCTCGATGCCGAGCGCAGCGGAATATCCTTGAGCAACCACGCCAGCACAAAGCCGATTACTGCCACGCACGCAGCGATATAGAACACTCCGTGCAACGATTCATCGAACGCGCTCAGAAATTTCGCATGCAGTTCCGGTGACAGCTTGTTGATCATCTCCGGTCGCAGTACGCGGGGTGGCGCGTTCGGCGGTGCCTTTGGCATGAAGTCGGCGATGCGGTCGTTGAGTCGCAGCGTAAAAAGCGCGCCAAAGGTCGCCACGCCGATCGAGCCGCCGATCGAGCGGAACAAGGTGACGCCGGATGTCGCCACGCCCAGATATTTGAAATCGACGCTGTTTTGCGCGGCAAGGATCAGCACCTGCATCACCATGCCCAAGCCCGCGCCAAGAATGCCCGCATAGAGGTAGAGCATCGCGATAGGCGTGTTTTCTTCCAGCGTGCCGAGCAACCCCAGGCCGATCGAGGCGATGGCCATGCCGGCGATGGGGAACATGCGGTAGCGGCCGATCTTGCTGATGATACGTCCGCTGATGATCGAGGTCACCAGTACGCCGCCCATCAAGGGAATCAACTGCGTGCCCGCACCGGTCGGCGAGGCGCCTTTGACCACTTGCAGATATAACGGCAGGTAAGTGATCGAACCAAACAGCGATGCACCTACCAGCAGGCCGATCACGCTGCACAACAGGAACGTGCGCTGCTTGAAAAGATGGAGCGGAATGATCGGTTCCTTGGCTTTGCGTTCCTCCATCACGAAGCCTGCCAGCGATATCAGGCCAAATATCAGCGTCGCCCATAGTTGACCCGACGTCCACGGAAGAATCGTGCCGCCCTGGGTCGTGAACAGGATGATCGACGTCAGCGCGAGTGCGAGGAACAGGGCCCCGAAATAGTCGATCTCGTGTTTGACGTGCTTGGTATGCGGATGAAACACCGCCGCGATCACCAGCAGCGCGAGAACGCCCAGCGGCAGGTTGATATAGAAAATCCAGCGCCAGCTCAGATGCTCGACGATAAAGCCACCGAGCAAGGGGCCGATCACCGTCGCCAGGCCGTAAACGCCGCCAAGCAGGCCCTGGTAACGGCCGCGTTCGGCCGGCGGGATCACGTCGCCGATCGCCGCCATCGTCACTACCAGTAGCCCACCACCGCCCAGGCCCTGCAAGGCGCGTGTGAGGATCAACTGATCCATCGTCTGCGCCAGCCCGCACAACACCGAGCCCAACAGGAAGATCACGATGGCCGTTTGCAGCACGATTTTCCGGCCGAACAGGTCGCCGAACTTGCCGTATAGCGGCACCACGATAGTGGAGGAGAGCAGATAGGCCGTGACCACCCACGACAGGGATTCGAAGCCCCCAAGCTCGCCAACGATGGTCGGCAGGGCGGTGGAGACGATGGTCTGATCCAGCGCCGCCAGCAGCAGGACCAGCATCAGGGCACCGAACAGCACGTGGACCGGGGGATGCGTCGACGTGGCGGCCGGGGCTGGCTCCGACGGCAATGCGGCGTCTTGCGGCAACGGTTGGGAGGACATCGCTGGGCTTTAAATTAATTAATGTGTTTATTAATATCTCAAGAGTTGGGCCGCCCGTCAATCTGTCGGGCGCGGCCCTTTAGAATGGGAGGAATTACGGAGCCCCTGTGTCGACCGATACCAGCAAACCCGTCCGCCGCCCCGGGCGACCCGCCGGACCCGCTGCCAGCAAGGATCAGCGCGAGCGTCTGCTCGATATCGCGCTGGAGCTGTTCGCGCGCCATGGCGTGGCGGACACCACGCTCAGCGCGATCGCCCGAAAGGCCGGCATGACGCCGGCGATGGCGCACTATTACTTCAAGACGCGCGAACAGTTGTTCGATCTATTGATCGATGAACGCATCATGCCGGCGCGCGCGAACATCGAAGAAGTGTTCCAGGCCCATCCCGGCGACCCGATCAAGGCGTTGAGCCTGATCGCCGAGCGGCTGGTCGCCACGAACGCACGCCTGCCCTGGTTCGGTGCGTTGTGGATACGCGAGATGATCAGTGACAACGATATCTTCAAACAGCACATGCGCAAACGCTTTGGTGTCGAGCGCCAGGCGGCGATGTTCGAAAACGTCAGGCGCTGGCAGAAAGAAGGCAAGCTCAATCCGGACATCGAACCGGCGTTGTTGTTCGTGTCGCTGCTTGGCCTGACCACGCTGCCGATGGCGGCCGTGCGTCGTTGGAAGGGCGATCCCCTGTCGGCGCATATCGATGCGCAGATCATTGCGCGGCATGCGGTGGCGATGTTGACGCAAGGGATCAGCCCGGGGCAGGGGTGATGCTGCGACGCCGAGGTCGCGACTGAAGTCGCTCCTACAAACTTAGGCAGGCCGGCTAGCTTGTAGGAGCGACTTCAGTCGCGACCGTCCCGCTGCGATATCGCTACGCGCTATGGAACAACGCAATGCGATGCTCATCCGGTGGGTGCGCAGCCCGAAGCCAGCCGGTCTGCGCCAGCACGGCTGTGCATGGCCCTAGGCTTGCAATTCGTATGGGTCGCCGCGTCGCTTCGTGTTCAAGCTTAGCCATCACCTGCTCAAGCAGTACGCCGGTCACGGGGGTGTAGAGATAGAACACCGTGCCGTTGCTGAAGTCTGCTTCGCGCAGATCCTGGCAGGCGAAGCCGGCGCGTTCGAGCCCAAGCACTGTCGCCGCATCGGTCGCGCTCTGGACATACGCAAGTTCCCGTTCGATACCGATGCTGCGCGCAGGCGTGCATATCGCGGTGAGCAATGAGACATGCCCCAATCCCGCGCCCAGGTCGATCAGCAGATCGTCCTTGTGCAGTTGGCATAGCTCGAACAAATCGAAAATCCGTCGCGCCGGTGTCGGTTGATAGAACACCATGTCCTGTTCCAACGCGGAGATTTCGCCCTGCGGTTCTGGCAACGCCAGCACACCGCTGATCAAGGCATCGCGGTAGTCGTAGGCCGGCGAGGCATCGTCGGATGATTCAAGCCACGGGCGCATTGCATCGCGTCCTTCGCCTCGCAGAATCGCCTCGCGAATCGATTGGTACAGCGACTGGTTGAGGGCTTCGATGTCCGCTATGGCCCGCCGCACGGCGCTATCGGCGGGGCGGTCGAGGAGCGCTTCTTCCAGGCGGTCCAGCTGCGCGATACGCTCGCGCAATTCGAGGTGAGGCTCATTTCGCATGGCGGAAGTATGCGCACAAAAAAGGCCGCGAGCGCGGCCTTTTCTGCAGGCAAATCCAAGCGGGCTTACTTCAACTTGGCATCCGCGCGCAGCGCTTCGGCCTTGTCGGTCTTTTCCCAGGAGAACGCGCTGTAGGTCTTGCCGTCCGGACCCTTCACTTCGTAAGGGGTGCGGCCGAAGTGACCATAGCTGGCGGTCTGCTGATACATCGGGTGGATCAGGTCGAGCATCTTGATGATGCCGTACGGGCGCAGATCGAAGTGCTTGCGGATCAGCTTCTCGATCTTCTCGTCCGGGATCTTGCCGGTGCCGAAGGTGGTAACCGAGATCGAGGTCGGCTCGGCCACGCCGATGGCGTAGGAGACCTGCACTTCGCAACGGTCGGCAATGCCGGCGGCAACGATGTTCTTGGCCACGTAGCGGGCAGCATAAGCGGCCGAACGATCCACCTTGGACGGATCCTTGCCCGAGAACGCACCACCACCGTGCCGAGCCCAGCCACCGTAGGTGTCGACGATGATCTTGCGGCCGGTCAGGCCGCAGTCGCCCACCGGACCACCGATCACGAACTTGCCGGTCGGATTGATATGGAACTTGGTGCCCTTGTGCAGCAGCTTGGCCGGCAGTACGGGCTTGAGGATGTGCTCACGCACCGCCTCGACCAGGTCCTTCTGCTTGACGCTCGGATCGTGCTGGGTCGACAGCACCACCGCATCGATGGCCACGGCTTCGCCGTTTTCATAGCGCAGGGTGACCTGGCTCTTGGCGTCCGGGCGCAGCCACGGCAGCGGCGAGTTCTTCTTCTTGCGGACCTTGGCCTGCTGCTCGACCAGACGATGCGAGTAGTAGATCGCCGCCGGCATGTAGTCCTTGGTTTCGTTGGTGGCATAGCCGAACATCAGGCCCTGGTCGCCAGCGCCCTGTTCTTCGGGCTTCTTGCGGTCCACGCCCTGGTTGATGTCCGGCGACTGCTTGCCGATCAGGTTCAGCACGCCGCAGGTCTCGCCGTCGAAACCGACGTCGGACGAGTCGTAGCCGATATCCACGATGACCTTGCGGGTCAGCGCTTCCAGGTCGATCCAGGCGCTGGTGGTGACTTCGCCGGCGACGATGGCGACGCCCGTCTTCACCATGGTTTCGCAAGCCACGCGGGCGCGCGGATCCTGGGCCAGGATCGCGTCGAGAACGGCGTCGGAAATCTGGTCGGCAACCTTGTCCGGATGGCCTTCGGACACCGACTCAGAGGTAAAGAGGTAGTTGCTCATCGGGGCAAATATCCTTCTTTTCGGATAAAGAGATAAAAGGGGCGCACAGGATACACGGACCGGGGCGCGATTTCACTGCCCAGTATGCCCCCGGAAACACTGAAATGGGATGACAGTGGGCGCCCGTTCATGCCTCTGGCCAGGGTCAGGCATGCCGGGCCGGCCGGAGGCGGTTATGCTCCATGGCTTTGGCAGGCAAGGAGTTTCCGATGAAGCAAGCCCGTCTGGCGCGCAGCGCCATGCTCCTGGTGATCGGTTGGCTGCTGGCAGCCGGCTCGGTGCTGGCCCGACAGCCACCGCCGCAGCAATGGGCGCCGGATATCGCCGCTTTTACGGCGCAGGACCAGACCCAGGCGCCGCCCCAGCACGGCGTGCTGTTTATCGGCAGCTCCTCGATCCACGCCTGGACCAGCCTGGCGACAGATTTCCCCGGCGTGCCGGTGATCAACCGCGGCTTCGGCGGTTCGGCGATCGCCGATTCCACCTTCTATGTCGATCGCATCGTCACGCCATATCACCCGCGTGTGATCGTCATGTACGCCGGCGACAACGACATCGCCGAAGGGGCTACCTCTGCCGAGGTAATCCATGATTTCCAGGCATTTGTCGCACGCGTACGCCACGACCTGCCGGAGGCGAAAATCGTCTATATCTCGATCAAGCCCAGCATCGCCCGGGAAAATCTCTGGCCGCAGATGCACGAGGCCAACGAGGGCATTGCGCATTGGATGAAGGGCAAGTCCGGGCTGCGCTTCGTGGATATCGGCCCCGCGATGGTCGATGCACAGAACCATCCGCGACCGGAATTGCTCCGGGCGGATGGCCTGCATATGACCCCGGCGGGCTATGCGATCTGGGTGAATGCGCTTAAGCCGCTATTAGCGAGCTATGGTTTTGGGGCGCAGTAGTTCATCGCTCCGAAATCGACACATCCGGGATGCGCTCGGCAAACTAGGAAGGACGGCGTCTGCGCCCTGATCGAGAGGTCCGGTCCTGGCTGTCTTGAGACGATTTGCGTGGCACCAGATCGCTGTGCTCCCCGCTTATCTTTCGCATGGCCTCTTGCGCGACGTTGGTGACCGCCACCTTGGTCTCTGTCGACACGACACGTTGTTGCATCCGGGGAGACGCGCCTACGTCCAAATTTTTGCGACCAGCGAGCGGCTGTCCCGCATCTCTGAATGTTTCGTTGCGGACCTCGGCATTGATGGCGCGTCGGATCACAGTGGAATTCGACAGGGCCATATTCGGCAAATGCGCTTCAACGGCGTTGTAGACGCGAGCGCGTCGTTCGCTTACCTGGGCGTTGTCTCCACTCTGTGACAGATTGAGATCCGCCAGCACGGCAGTCGTGTCCTTCAACGGCGTGAAGCGCGAAGGTAGCTCGTTATCCATAGCCGATACAGAGCGCTCGACAGCATGCAGCTTGCCCTGGTTCTTCAGATTGGGCTTCAAATAGTGCTGCAGGGGAACGATGGCGCCAGGCACAGGACCTTGCAGCGAAGAGAACTTATTGGAGGTGAGGAAGTCACCCTCAACGCTATAGGCTCGTACTTGGCCCTGATCCGCCTTATGCAGAAAATCGTCGGCCGTCTTTCCTTTGGAGGTTAGTACGCGCTGCATCGACTTTTTATGCAATGCGGCGGGATTGACAATGACGGCGGCATTACCCGTGGTCACTGAGGCCATCGTGGCTAGTCCGCCACCGAGCGAATGCCCGGTAAATGCAACGTTCTTGCCCCAACTTGAGTACACCATTTTTGACAGGCGCTCGGCTAACTCATATTGCCTGGTTTCAAAACCCATGCCTTGGCCGAGATTGACCGCCGCAGCCTTGCGCAGTCCCTCTTCAGGTACGGTGCCACGAAACGCAACCATATAGGATTCGCCGCGTCCCTGTTCGTTATGGGCGAAGATGCGCGCCCGGAAGCCGGATTGACTGTCTGTAAGCGGCGCCCCATCGCCTTGCCTCTTTGCCACATCCACCACGCCTGGCGGGTATTCGTCATGCTTTAGTTCGCGCCAGCCGGCTGGCAGCTCCATGGTGTTGGCATCTGTATAAACGGCGCGACAAAGTATCATCAGATCACGATCGAATTTGGCATTCGGCTCGGTGCCTTCCAGTTCGTTGCTGATAGCCATGATGTTCTCTCCTTTTGAGCGAGCTGTCCTATTCCATGTATGTATCAGGCCGGCGGTGCCGGCGGCATATACGGCGGCACGTACCAGGCCGGTGGTGCCGCGGGTACCCCGGGGGGATCGATTACGCGCGAGGAAAACAATGTTTCCTTGTACCAGCGGATCTTGCCGCCACGCACCGGTTTGCACGCACGTGCGAACACAAGGATCTCGTCGGCACCCAGCTCCATCACTTCCTGCGGAAGGAGCAGGGCGCGGCTCTGTTCGGAGTCGCTGACGCTACGCGAGCCCTGGGAAAACATATCCGGTCGCGACGTTGAGGATGACTTGACGGTATTAGTGCCCAGTTCATTGCTGATCTCGGTAGCCGAGCCGATATCCGCCGGCGTGTAAGAGATACGCACGGCATGGTTCTGAAAGAACGTCTTGGCTGCCTCTTCGCCATAGACTTCGCGGATCTGGCTCGGCGACTGGAAGATCGGCAGAAGTCTCACGCCGTAGCCACGCAGGAAGGCAATCGCATCGACGATCAGCGGAAGCTTGCCCAGAGACTTGAATTCGTCCAGCAGCAACAGGCATTGGCGCGACAGTTCCTTGTTGTGTTCGGGTAGTTCGCGCGTGTTGAGGTCGACGACCTGCTGGAAGAACAAATTCACCAACGGCGCGAGTCGGCCCAGGTTATCCGGCGTGATGCCGATGTATATGCTCATGTTGCGCTTGCGCAGGGCATTGAGATCGAAGTCGTTGGCAGACGTGGCCGCATCGAGAATTGGGTTGAGAAACAGTTCCAGTCGCGAGGTAAAGGTCTTGCGGATCGATGTGCGCGTATCGTCGGCGGTATTGGCGTAGTCCAGCAGGGCGCTTTCGCAAAGCACCGAAAGCGGATTACGCGCCAGGCGCCGTTCGTTGATGATGTCGATCAGACGGTTTTCGGTATCGGCGAAGGCTTCGCGTGCCACTTGACCCAACGTCAATGGAATACCTGGCGTCTCCATGATGTAAAGCACGATGCCCAGAAAGAACGAGCGGCAGCTGGCGCTCCAGATCGGGTCGGCGCCGTCGACGTCGGGGAAGATGATGTTGCCGATCTTCTGGATATCGTCCACGCGCAGTCCTTCCTCATAGCGGATATACCCCAGAGGGTTCCAGCGATGCGTGCGCTGCTGCGGCGACGCTGGGTCGAACAGGTACACCTCGTGGCCGTGCTGTTTGCGAAAGCCAGCGGTGAGCGTCCAGTTTTCCTGTTTGATATCCAGCACGATGATCGAGTGATTCCAGTTGAGCAGATTGGGAATCACCACGCCCACACCCTTGCCCGAACCGGTTGGTGCGGCAAGCATTACGTGCGGAAACTGCGCGAGCCCGGCACTGAGGAAGCGATTGCCGATGCGCCCGAGAAGGATGCCGTCGCCGTCGTTGGTCAGCAAGCCGGCGCGACGTATCTCGGGCAGATTGGCAAAGCGCGCCTTACCATGTAGAGCTTGCCGAGGCTTTAGCCACAGCAGGGCGGTGGGCGAAAGCACCACGACGGTCGCGGCCAGTGCGCTGATGGCCAGCTTCTTCTGTACAACAGGATCGCCGCCATAGAAGTGGCGATAGCTGAGCCAGCTCATCAGGTCCGGCGCCGGACCCTCGCCGCGAAACGCAAGCCAGTGAAAGGCTACGCCTGCGAGGTAAAGCCAAAGCGGTATCGCACCGAGAACCAGTACGACAGCCAGCGTCGCTTTAAGCCAGGATAGAACGTTTGCGCTCTGGCTCATAGTAGATTCCGGTGACGCAGCGTCGGCCGTTTACCACGCTGAACTGAATGACGATGTCGACAAGCATGAAAAGAAGTTGCTTGATATCTTCGCGGGACAGGTGAGCTCCTCCGGGTGATTCCTTGACCAGCAGCATCAACTGCTCGATGGCCAGACGCGGACTGGTGGCGTGAACGGAAGTGATCGATCCCGGATGTCCGGAGTTGACGTTGCGAATGAAGTAGAAGGCTTCTTCGCTGCGCAATTCGGCAAGCATGATGCGGTCCGGCTTCATGCGCAGGCACGATTCGAGCAACAGCTTCGGCGTGGCATTGCTCACGCCTTGCCCGTCCTTGGAATAAAAAAGACGCACGTGGTTGGGCTGGTTGCGTATCTCCAGCTCGGGTGTGTCCTCGATCGTGATCAGACGTTCATTGACGGGAATCAGATCCACCAGCGTCTTCATGATGGTGGTCTTGCCCGAGCCGGTGGCGCCGGAGACGACGATGTTCTGGCGGTGCTGCACCGCCAGTTCGAGAAACGCCCGAATCCGGCCGGCGCGCAGATGCTCGTGCAACTGGGATTCGAGGGCCTCATTGACGTCGTTCCCGAGTACGACGCGTTCGAAGGCGCCCCCGCGTTCGTAGTCGGCCAGCGTCAATCGCAACTGCGATGGTTTGCGGATGGTCAGGCTGACCGTGCCTTGCGGCACGGCCGGTGGAACGATGGCCTGCACGCGCTCGCCACCGGGCAGGGCTGCAGAAACGACAGGCGCATTCTCCGAGATCGTCTGATGCGTGGACGTGGCGATCAGCTTGGCCAGCATGCGCAGATGGTCATAGCTGAGTTCGGGCATGTCGTGCCGCTGCCAGCCTTCGCGCCCTTCCGTCCAGGCCTCCCCGGGGCGGTTAACGACCACCTCGGTGATCTCGCCCGCCAGTAGCCGCTGAAGCGGCTGCAGATACGTGGCGATGGCCGAGCCACTGCTGTAATCGTCGATCGCTACGGCGTTCATGGCGCCTCGGGCCTGGGACTGAGCGTATAGACACTGCCGAAGTAGAGGTCTCTTGCGACGAAAATGCCGACGTGGCCGCCTTGCGCGCGGTCGAGGGTCGGCGGAATGTTGACCGTGCTCTCGACGATAATCGCGGCCGCATCGTTCGCAGAGCTGGCACTGTTGCTGAAATTGATGGTGCTATTGCCGCTGGAGCGGTTCGAATTGGCGGCGTATTGCGCTGCATCGTCCACCACGGACACCAGCATGGCCGCGCCGAACCGTTGCCAGAAATGGTGATTGATCTTGCCTTCCAGGCCGGAGCGACCGAGCGCATCGGTGTTGGGTGAGTCGAGATTGATGATGACGCCATTGGGCGTTTCCGCGCGCGTCCACAGTACGAAGACGCGATCCATGCCCTGCCGCAGCTGCGCGGACTGATACTGCCCGACGATGCGGGTGCCCCGTTCGAGCAGCAACACATGGCCATTGGTCGAGTAGACATTGCGGCTGAGCGTGCACGTGGTCATGCCAGGCAGCTGGCTATTGATGGCCGTTACCAGCGAGCAGTCGAGAAAGCTGCCCTGTGTCAGGGTGAGGTCAGGGTCGGTCAATTGCCCGGCCGACACCTCTACGGTGCGGGTAGCGCTCAGCGCGTTGCTCAAGGACGAGCCGCCACCGCCCGCGCTGCCTCCAGCGGCTGTCGCGCCAAGCGCTGCCGCTTGGACCGTCGGCGCTGCTCTTGCTACGCCCATGGCTAGTAGCGGCGCGCGCTTGCGGCGTTCGGCAAGATCCAAGGTGGCTTTCTGCGCGGCCGTCAAGCCTGCCGTGGAGGCGGGGGCCGGCCCCTTGGTCGACGGCGGAGGCGGTGGGGCGTTCTTCGCATTGAATGCATCGCGAGTTAGATCGGGCAGTCCGCGTTCAAGCGTGGCCTCTTTCTGCTTGCCGTCGCCACGGTGGCGCAGTTTATCGAGCATCGCGCGCGATCCCATCGCTATCGCGAAGATGGCGCAACAACCAATGGCAAACAACAGCATGTACTTGTTGCCTTTGCGCTTGTTGCCTACCTGCGGAATGCCACGCTCGTTGGAATCGTTACCGTGATCGGTGGACTTGGCGTTATCGGCATCACGGAACATGTGTGTCTCCGGGGATCGGCTCGGCTACGACGCCATCCACTTTCAAGGTGTGTGTCGGCGACGCGGATGCAGCCGGCTGAGCGGTGCGCGCAGGCGGCGCCACCTTCGAACGAGCAGCGGGAGTCCGTAGCACGCGCTCGACATCGGGGCTGGCCGTTCCCGTCGGCGTCGCGATGCCGTAAGGGTTGTAGCTGCGATTCTCCAGGCACGCGACCGACTGGCCCTTGCGCAGCACCAGCTTGCGTGCGGTCAGTTGAATGACGTAGCGATCGCCGTTCATCGCGCCATTGGCGATGCTTTCGCTGCCGTCGGCGTTGATCGTGAAAACCGAGGGGATCTCCTGCGCGCCTGGAAAGCGCAGGTAAGTGAAACGGCCATCGTCGTAGGCTTCGATCGGACGAATCTCGCGTGAGCCGCAGGCGTAGTAATTCCAGTTGAGCGGAAGCGCGCTCTTCTGGAACGACGATTCGACCCGGCGTGCATAGGCTTCTGCGGCGAGCCTTTCCATCTCGGCCTTCGACTTGGCTGCCTGATCTTCCGGGTAAAGCAGGCGGATCTGGAAATACATCGATCGGTCCTGCGGCGAACGGCTCTGCCGTGCGTCCAACGCGAACTGGTAGACACGCCGGTCGGTGATTACCGTCATATTAGTCACGGCATTGTCTTCGCGAGGCTTGACGAACAGATGGTTGCCGGAAGGCGCGATTTCCCAGGCGAGCGAATCGCCCAGCGCGATGTCCTGCACCGATTCGCCCGGAGCCAGCTCGATATCGGTCGAATAGCCGTAATGCCCGACGACCTTGATGACGTCGTCGCGATTGTAGGTCACGGTTTTCATGCGCGCGTCGAAACGCCCCTTGTGCGGTGACGCTTCGCCATGTACGAGCGAAGTCGCCACGCACAACGACAACGCAAGGAGTAATGGGCGCCTGGTCACTTCGTTTGTCCCGTGGTTTCCGGATCGAGGCGATAATCGGTGGCTTGGAAGCCCACGGGATTGATCAGCCGCGACTTCGCATCCATTGATGCCTTGGAATATTTGTAGGTAATGGTGGCGATCCAGTGTGTCTCGACCGGCTCGGCATTGGGCCGGCGTTCGGTGCGGGTAAAGCGCACCTGAGCAACGCCTTCGCCGAGGAAGGCGATCGAATTGACGACGATCTCCACCGCGCCTTCCTTGCCGTAGACCTTGCTGGGCGAGCGGGGATTCTTGGGATTGATCGCCTGGTAATAGGCGTCGCCGACCTGGCGTGTGGACATCAGCGATACCGCTTCATAGTCGGAGTACGCCAGAGCATCCGAATACTCCTCGCGATAATTGACATATCGGGAGAGAAAGTATTTATCGATAGCCTCGTCGAACTCGACGGTATTCCCGTCGAGGCGGCTGATGATGTCGGCGCCGCCGCTGGATTTGTCTACGCGCACCACAAAGGGTTCGACGGTCTTCAAGGGCGTGAGAAACGCAACTGCCAGGCAGGCACTAAGGCCGATGGCAATGCCCAGGCCAGCAAACAACCATGCGCGTCGCTCGCTTTTGCGCGCGCGCGACACTTCGGTAGTCTCCCAGGCGCGCGATGCCTCCAGGAAAGCGGTGATTTCAGGGCTGCTCACGGCTGAGCATCCTTCAAATAATGCTCCGGTGCGTTGACAGGCACATAAGTGCCCTTGCACTGCGGAGCCTTCTGCAGTCCCTTGCCGCAGGCGGCGAGCATGAGGGTGATACACACAGCAAGTAGGGCGTGACGAACGGTCAAAACATTGCTCCGGTTAGGCCGAATAATTCATCGAGGGAAGTTGAGTCGCGCGCGGGAGCGGCCGGCAGCGGCTGTGCGGCCGGCTGCGGAAGCTGCGTTTGAGCCTGCGGATCGACCAGCGGAGCCGCCTGACACCAGCGCGCGCGCGGTCTGGGCGTGGCTCTGTGATTGCGCCGCCTTGCCCATGGCGCGGCTCACGAGGCCCTGGCCTGACATCTGCGCGCCGCCGACAAGTGCGCTAGCAATCGTCTTGGATTCGAAAAGCGCAGCAATGATGGCTGCGGTGGCGCCGATGACCTTCACCATGCCAATCAGCGCATCCAAGGCATTGCCGTTTTCGATACCTTCCAGATATTTTTCCATGAAGGTGAAGCACAGCGATATCGTGGTCGAGACCAGGATAAACAGCACGGAAAAGCTGATGATTTGGCTCAGCCAGCCGTCAAAGAATTTATAGGTTGGCTGAAAAATGGCCATCACAATGAACAGCGGACCGACCGCCAGAACGACAGAGAGGCCTATATAGGCGACGAACAGGATCGCCGTGGCGATACCGGCGATGATGGCTACGCATATGAAAATGATGATCGCGAGTATGTAGTAGGCGACGTAGCTCAGATGGAATAGACCGAACTTCCTGTCTGCGTAGTGCCAGACATCGTTGCCTATATCGAAACCGCGATTGACTGCGTTGTCGATGATGTCCGGCAAGGAGGAGCCGCCTCCGCCCTGCGATACGACCTGGGCGGCTATTTCCGTAGGAACCTTGAGGAAGAAATCGGCGATGTCGGTTTGATAGTTGCCGACCGTTAGCCCCAGCGCTACCACGAAGCAGATGCGCAAGATCCGGTAAATGCCATCCCTGAGCGGTTCGTTGACCCGCCCGGTAGCGATGCCAGCTCCCCACAGTAGTACGTAGATGGTCAACATGGCGATAGCGCCTGGCTCGATGATCTGCACGAGATTGGCCGAATCCGTATTGACCGCTTCTTGTATCGTCTCGACGACGTCCTTCAGGAAGAAGTTGGCAATGTTAATGGCGAGCATGGGGCGTCACTTTGAAGTCGGGGCAGCGCGCCTCGCATGGAGACGCGCTCGTTGCACATGGAGGGCTATTCAGTCCGAATTGCCTTCTTTGTCGTCATCCATGTCCATATCTTTGACGGACTGGTAAGCCTTGGCATACTCGGTGTCCATCAACATGCCGTTGAACGATTGGGTGCGGACCAGCTCGTTGGTGATCATGCTGTTCTCGATCTGGATGCGTGCCTGAAGATCGGCGACTTCCTTGAGCGAAGAGGTTTTGTCGATCTGTGCCTGCAGTTGCTTGAGCTTCTCGATGCGCGCGACGCTCGACTCGTAGGCCTGAGCATTGAGCGCACTGCCGTTGGTGCTGCGCTTGACGCCCTCTTCAAGCGAATACATCGCGGCATCCTTGCTAGACTTGCCATCCAGTTCTTTTTCATCGTCATTGAGTTTGTTGCCGATATCCGTGGCCAACTGCTCCACGCGGCCGCCGCCCTTGTAAGCATCCAGCGTTTCCTTCCAGTTCCGTGGGATCGAATCCCCATAATCCTGCGTCTGGATATCGCCTTTGCCACTCGAGCCGGTGACGGCGTCATTAGTCTTTTTTACTTCGCCGGTCTGCTGCTTGAGTTCGTCTAGTTGCTTGGCCATATCTGCCAGCTGTTGCTGGAGCACGGCGGTCTGGGCCTGCTGCTCCTGATAGGACTTGGCGTCGTGGACGGCTTGCTCGCCGCCCGCCCCGCCGCCTGAGGGTGGCGACGTGGTGTTGTCGACGTAATCTTGGGCATGGCCTGGAATCGCTGAGGCAAAGAGCAGGCACAGCGTCGTGGCTTTCAGCACGGTTTTCCTTTCCATGAATCACTCCTCGTGGGTGGGTGTTGAATGCAGCGCCTATTGGCGCTCGCGGCGAAGCTGATGAAAGACCGGTAGCCAGTCATCGGGTTGAGGGCCGGCTCGCGCGATGGCGCGCTCGGACAGCTCGACACTACCGGCGGTGCTGGAAAGCACCGCCAGGTCGTCGTCGAAGCCGTGCAGGTTGAGTTCGCATACGGTCGAATGCGAGCCCTGCTTGAACAGAAAGCCACGAAGATTCTGCTCGACCATGTCCTTTCGCACGATTTCATACTCGCGCTCGCTAAGCTTGAAGCCGTCGATGTAATCTTCGCGCGCCGCTTTCGGGTTGGGCAGATAAAGCTGGCTGACACACTGTTCGATGAGCTGACGACTGATGCGCGAGCGCAGGACATCGGATGGGCTCTGCGTGCCGAAGAGCGCAAGCGCGTTGCGCTTTCGATAGGTCTTGACGGCATCCAGCGCCTTGCCTTCGAAGTATTCGTCCTGAAGCATCTTCCAGAACTCATCCATGTTCAGGATGAAGCGTCGCCCATCGATGAGCTGCTCCATGCGGTGGAACAGGTACATGACGGTGACTGTCCGGGTTTCATCGTTCTCGAGGAAGTCGGTCACATCAAAGCCGAAATGGCGGCCGCCGGAAAACTCCAGCAGGTCGCGCGGATTGTCCAGCAGCCAGCCCAGCGAGCCGCCCGTGCACCATTTGCGGAAACGTGCGGCGTTGCCGTTGGGATCGGTCGGATCGAAAAATTCCAGGAGGGCCGAAAAGCGCCTTGCTTCGAACGGCATGGCATAAATGCCGTCAACGGCATCCTGGATTTCCTTCTCCCGCTGCGGAGAGAAACGATAATCCAGCTCTTCGCCGCGGATGCAGCGTTTGACCAGCTGGATAAGCATGCTCCGGTTGCCGGGTGTGTCTTCCATGGCGCACGGATTGAAGCCTGTCGGTATGCCGTTTTTGAGGGTGGCGTAGTGGCCGCCCATGGCGCGGATGAAGTTCGCCTGGCCCTGATCCTTGTCGAAGGTAAATACCGTCGGTTTGTACTTTTCCGCCTGGGCCAGCATGAACGCCTGAATCACGGTCTTGCCTGTGCCGGTCGGTCCCAGCAGCAGGGTATGGCCCGGCACGCGATCGTCGGAATCGGCCTCGTTCACGCCACGGCGTGATGATGGCGGCAGATGAAAATTGAAATAGAACGGGGTGCCCGAGGTCGTTTTCAACAACGTCAGCGCATCACCCCATTGATTGCCGTGCAGGCGGCCATGCGGGTAATTGTGGAACCCCGTATAACCGATGATATTGCTCGAACTGATCGGCGCCGGTCGTGGACGAAGCTGAAAGTTGCCCGGCAGTTGAGCAAAGAAAGCCGCTTCGATGCATTCGTCTTCACGGGCGACGAGAAAGCCGGCGTCCGCCAGCACGGATCGCACCGTCGCCACGCGCTCGGTCAGCGTCTTGTTGTCGTCGGCGAGTAATTGCAGGCTCAGGTGGTGCTCACCGAATACCGAGCGGCCGGCCACCAGGTCATCCAGCGCTTGAGCGATGTCGTTGACCTGGGTCTGGGAAGCATCTTCCACGTTGACCAGAAGTCTCTGCTGTTTCTGCAGCGCAGCCATCGCCTTGCCACGGCTGAACATGCTGAAGGACTGCGTCAGTACGAACGGAAACGGCAGCGTAAGCAGCACATTCAGATGTCCCGGTTCCGTGCGTTCGATCTGATAGGCAGCCGCGCCGAGCATGGCGCCTATCTGGGACCGGTCGGGCAGCCGCAGTTCGAACTGATCCACGCCGAAGGAAATACGGGCATTGGTCATGCCGTGAGCCGCGCGTCCCTTGGGTACGGCGATGCGTTTGCGTTCGCCATTGATCAGCAGTGCCAGGAATTCCAGCGTTTCGGAAAAAACCACGCCGTTTTGCTGGTACAGCTCAAGTCGGCGTGCGCCGTAGCGTGCGAGTGCGGCCATCACCGTATTGCATATTTCGTCGAGCCGGGCGCTCGCGTCGTGGATGGATTCGCGGACGCTCTCCTGCGTGCGGCGTGTTCCGAAGTTCAACAGCGAATTGCGGGACAGCTTGCCGCGAACCAGAACGGTCAGATAATGTGAATTGACCATCATCTGCAAGCCGCTGAGACTCGCGCGATAGCGGCTGTTGAGACGTCCCGCAAAGTCATCGTCGAAATAGCCGCCGGGATATTCCGAGCGCGGTTCGCGCACCGTATGCACCCATAGCGCAATGTCTTCCGAAGCGATATTGCGTATCAGGCCGGTCAAGGCGTCATGCCATGCCTGGATGTCCTCGTCGTCGGCTGCCTCGTGCGCGGCGCCGTTGATCTTGATGATCGTCAACGTATCGCCCGCCTGGGTGCGCAGATTGTGTGGGGACACCATGGAGGTGTAGGGCACATACTCCTGCAAGGAGCGCGAGCGGTTGATCAGCGACTGTTTTGGCGACAGCATCGTGGTTCCGGGTCAGTAACGCTTGCGGGACGGCAGTGGCGAGTACGAACCGCTATGCCAGTAGGCGCGCGCCATGTGTCGTCCTTTGGTATTGAGCTGAAGGGCGACATAGCGCAGCGCGCGAGGATCGCGGGCGCAGACCAGTCGGGCGAGCCCGTACAGGACGCCGCCCATGCCGAGCGCACCGATTTTCCAGCTCACGTCGGCATGCAGGATGCCGGCGACCAGGAACGCGATGGTGCTGCCGGCGAGAACGAAGATGAGGACTTCCACCGGCAGGCCGAGCATGCTGGGCGGGCGGGTCAGGCCGCCGAACAACGGGTCGCTACGCAAGGACACGATCAGCCGCCACCGCCGTAGAGCGCATTGACCACTTCGGTGGCGAGACCCGCGACGATGGCTCCTACCAGTACCTGTCCGACGGTCACCCAGCTCATGCGGCCGAATGCAGCCAGCACGCCGGAGCCGAGCACAGCGACGACGAGAATGGATTGAACGGCCGTCTTGATCCACTCGACGGCTTTGTCGGCCTTTGCGCCGATATCCTGGGCAAATGCCAGCTCCGGACAGAAGATCACCGTGGCCACTAGCGCGACCATCAGCAGCAGCTGTGTCGATGGCCTGCTGGCGATGGCCAGGATGCGGGGCATGGCGATGGTACGAGACATGATTGACTCCTCCTTGGGTCAGTGACGAGACGAGCGTGACCTGGCGAAGGTCATGGAGACGCTCGCCAAGGCGGTAATGGGGTTGAAGGGGGTTAACGAATCAGCGCGCGTTTTCGGCGAGCTTTTTCCAGCGCGCCTGGCCAAAGACGTCCCAGCTCGGTGGGGTCTTTTCGATGCCAAGGGTTTCTACTGCGCCAGTGAGCCAGCGCTCGACGACATCGGGCGACTCGCCTTGGGCCACGCGCTGATTGGCTTTGTTTATAAGCGCCGTGACGCGCGGATCATTGTTCTGCTCATCGCTGCGTGGCAATGCTGCCTGGATGGCGTCATTGCCTGCATGACTGATGGGGGCGGCGAGCGACGCGGCGAACGGCGCGCACAAGATCAGCGGTATAGACATCCATTTCATTCCAGACAAACTCTTCATGAGTTGACGGAATGCTAGCACCGACAAATTGTGAGTGGTTTAAAACAAATCCTAATTTCAAAGTTACTTATGCTCAGCCGTCTGATGCCTGCTTATAAAGTCCAATATGTCCTTAAGTACATATTCATGCCCGAGTGGTCGAGACAACGAAAAAACCAGAGACGAATGGCCCATGCCGGGATAGACGCGCATCGTCACATCCTCGTGCTGAGCGAGCATGGCGTTGTCCAGGGAATAGGTGTTGGCGATGTCGACTTCCTTGTCCGCCGTACCGTGCAGCAGCAGCATCGGCGGTTCGTGACCTGTCACGAAGTGAACGGGTTCGGCGCGCAACTGTTCCTGGGTCGAGCGGCCGAATACGTCGAGCATGTCCTTCTCAAACGGCGGAATCGGGACGAAGTCGTAGCAGCCGGCCAGGCCGATAAGACCAGCGAGGTCGTTCGGGCGCCGCCCATAGGCGGTTAGCCAGGAAGGGTCGGTGGCCAGTAGTGCGGCGATCTGGCCTCCCGCCGAATGGCCCATGATGAAGATGTCCTCGGGAGAAGCATCGAGTTCTTCGGCGTGGTCGAACGTCCATGCGACGGCCTCGGCCGCGTCGTGCATGAATCCATCCATGGTGACCTGCGGATATTTGCGGTAGTCCGGGATGACTACGGTGACCCCGTGCGACGCGAGTGAGGCGCCGACGAAGCGGTACCAGTTGCGCTGCCCCCGCACCCAGCTTCCTCCATAGAAGAAGACCACGACGGGAGCATGGATGGCATGAATGGGACGATAGACGTCCAATGCCAGATGCTGCTGCTTGTCGAACTCGACCGAGCGCTGTGCAACGATGCCTTGCCGTTGGTCGGTAGCGTTAAGGCCGGCAAAAAGCGTCGCTTCGCAGCCGCCCAACAGGAGCGACAACCCCAATAACAGCAGTTTCGGTAATGCTGAAACCCATGTGGCGCGCAGGTGCGGCCGTCCGTTTACCGGCGCTAGCCGGTCAGGCGGCGATGCGCGGAGCATCCCGCAGGCCGTCGAAATATTCGCGGGTCAACCGTAGCTGTTCTTCAGCAGCTTCCGCACGCAGCGCCACGTGGCGGAACGCGGCATTTTCCGGGCGATCCTTGGCGTACCAGCCAAGATGTTTGCGTGCGATGCGCACGCCTTGTTCCTCGCCATAGAAAGCGTAGAGCTGATGAAGATGATCCACCAGGATGGCGCAGACTTCGGCGAGCGAAGGCTCCGGCAGATGCTCGCCGGTAGCGAGGTAGTGCGCAATCTCGCGAAAGATCCAGGGCCGGCCCTGCGCGCCACGGCCGATCATCACCGCATCTGCGTTGGTGGCTTTCAGGACATGGCGTGCCTGCTCGGGCGTGGTCACGTCGCCGTTGGCAAGTACGGGGATGTGCACAACGGCCTTGACCGCCGCGATGGTTTCGTACTCTGCCTCGCCCTCGTATTTGTCCGCACGTGTGCGTCCATGTACTGCCAGCGCCGCAATGCCGGCATCCTCGGCGATGCGAGCGATGGTGAGCGCATTCCTGTGCTCGCGGTCCCAGCCGGTGCGGATCTTCAACGTTACCGGCACGGACACCGCGTCGACGACTGCCTTGACGATACGCGCCACCAGTGGCTCGTCCTGCAACAGCGCCGAGCCCGACCACACGTTGCAGACCTTCTTGGCCGGGCAGCCCATATTGATGTCGATGATCTGGGCGCCATTGTCCACGTTGAAGCGGGCTGCCTCGGCCAGCATGGCCGGGTCGTAACCGGCGATCTGGACGCTCACCGGCTCGGGCTCGCCCTCGTGATCCATGCGCTTGAGCGACTTGCGGGTACGCCAGAGGCGGGGGTCGGCGTTGGTCATTTCCGACACGGCCAAACCCGCACCCAGCCGTTTGCACAGCAGGCGGAAAGGCTTGTCGGTGACCCCGGCCATCGGTGCGAGCACCACGGCGGGGTCGATACGGTAGGGGCCGATCTGCATAACCGGCCTATTGTAACGGGGAAGGAAGCACCGAATCGCTATAATGGCGCCGTTGGCACTCAACGCGGGGGGCGTCGGTCAATGCTACGGGGGGCCTGGGGCGTATTCCTGATTGCCGGACTGTGGCTGCCGATTGCGGCGGCTGCGCCGCAACCTCATGCCTCGATGAACCTGTTGCGGGGGCCGGCGGTGACCGATCCGGCCGGGACCATCGCCAAGGTGCGGGCCGAACTGGACGCCGCCGACCCGGCGCTTACCCCGGCCCGGGAGCGAGCTCTACTGTGGGGTATGGGCACGGCAGCCATCAACGCGAACGACGATTCCGCCCTCACCGAGTCGCTATTGCGCCTGGACAATATGGCCAGTCGGACCCCCGACCCGGTCGCGGCTGCCACCGCCGGCTTTCTGCGCTCACGCCACGATATCGCCAATGGTCTGGGCGACAGCAGTGGCGGTGGCTTGAGCGATGCGTTACTGGCTGCGGACAAGGTGCTTGGGCATGCCGATCCGCAGATCGTCGCCTGGGCACGCTTTCAGCTTTGCGATGCGTTTGCCTTGGACGAAAAGGCGGACAAGGCGCTGGAGGCCTGTCACCAGGCAGAGACCAGCTATGCGGCATTAGGCGATCGTTGGGGTGTCGCTGACGCGCTCAACGATGAAGGTATCGCATTGATGTCTCTGGGCCGTTATGCCGAGGCGGCGGCGACCTATCAACGAACACGCGCGGAGTTCAGCCGCATCAATGCGGACGAACTGGTTGTGATGGTTGGCGATAATCTGGCGCAAGCCTATCTGCGACTGGGTCGCCCTGCCGAAGCGTTGCCGCTGTCGCAAACGTCGTTGAAGCATGAGCTTGCTGCCGGGCGAATCAGCGACTCGCTGTTTTCGAGTGCCGACGTTGCGCGTGCCGAGGCCGCATTGGGTCATCCGCAACAAGCCTACGAACGCATCCGTGTCACCGTGGCGCGCGCACGAGATGCAGGCATTGGCGGCCAGCTGACCGATTTATTGAAAACCGAGAGTGAGCTGGCCGAGCAGGCCGGGCAATTGAAGCAGGCACTGGCGGATGTGCGCGAAGTGCTCGCATTCGACAACGCGACCAACACGCCGAAATTGCGTGCGATGGAAGCCGAACTGGAGCAGCGCTACACCACACGCGAAAAGGAGCTGCAGATCGGCGAGCTCGAACGCAGCAATCGGCTCAAGGATCTGCAACTGAAAACCACGCAGATCGAAGCGCGTGCCGAGCAGCAGCGACAGAAGCTGATCAATCTGATCGCGATTCTGATCGCCTGCGCACTGGTAGCGATCAGCGTTCTGCTGTTCCAGTTGTGGCGTGGGCAACGCCGTCATGCGGCCGAGTTGCGTGCACAGACGTTGCGCGATCCGTTGACCGGCATCGACAACCGCCGCGCATTTCAGGAACGCGCGCTATCGCTGCTCGATTCGCGACGTGTCGCATCGGCACATCGGCATGCTCTGCTGTTGATCGATATCGATCACTTCAAGGCCATCAACGATAGCGTCGGTCACCCGCAAGGCGATCTCGTGCTGCTGGAAGTATCGAGCTACCTCTCGGCAAACGTCGATTCGGCTTGCCATCTCGCGCGTATCGGCGGCGAGGAGTTTGCCGTGCTGTGTCCCGCCTACGGTACCGACGCGGCGATGCGATTGGCCGAGACCCTGCGCGAGGGCGTGGCAGCACTTCTGCTCACCGGTGAGCTGAAACATCTGCGGGTGACGATCAGTATCGGCGTGGCGTTGTTCGACGGCACGCATTGCCACGACCTGTCGACGTGGATGCGCGCGGCAGACGGGGCGCTTTATTCGGCCAAGTCGTGTGGGCGCGACCGTGTCATGGCAAGTGCGGCCTGATCAGTACAGGCCGGGCAACAACCGCCAGGTCCGAGCGCGATAGGTGTCCCAACGTGTACCAAATGCCTCGGCCAGCACGCGCTCTTCCACCTGGATACGGCGCAGAAATACCGGCACGGTCAACAACACGATAGCCAGCAAGGACACGGTATTGCCGATCGCCAGGCCTAGGCCGATCAAGGCCATCAGTGCGCCGGTATAGGACGGGTGGCGCAAGAAACGATAAGGACCGTCATTGATCAGCGGTTGGTCGGCGGCAATAGCGACGTTCACGGTAAACCAGCGGCCGAGGTAGATGATCGAATACCAGCGAAGGATCAAGCCGGTGATCACCATGATGTCGCCGATCGTCGCCACAGTGGTTTCCCACGGCAATTGCCATGCCGGCTGATGCAAGGACACCGCCGCCCAATAGGCAATGAACATGGCCACGGGGATGGCGGTCCAGAACAACGCCAGCGAACCGGAGTCCTTGTTGGTGGCGCCGCCTTTGGCGCGACGGCTCAATGAGAGGGCCGCTTCGGAAACACCGAATACAACGCCCAGCCACACGGGAGATATCAGCATCGCAACCGGCCCCTGCCCCAAAGAAGAATCGATGGAGCGGACTATGCGCCGGGTGCCGGCCGATGGCGAGTCGCGCCGGTCAGCCGGTTCACGTGACGGATGTCAGTTCGACGTCGGATGGAAACGGATCGCTCCGCTTCCGAACCAAACGGCTCTTAACCGACGTGCTCGAGCACGCCCGCGATCGTCGCCGTCATGAACGTCGCCAACGAGCCGCCGAGCACGGCGCGCAGACCCAGGCGCGCCAGATCGCCACGACGGCCCGGTGCCAGCCCGCCGATACCGCCGATCTGGATCGCGATGGACGAGAAGTTGGCGAAGCCGCATAGCGCATACGTGGCGATCAGGCGGCTCTGCGGCAGCAACTGGTCGGTGTGCTTGGAAAGATCGACATAGGCGACGAATTCGTTGATCACCACCTTCTCGCCGATAAAGCTGCCGACCAGGGTCGCGTCCTGCCACGGCACGCCGATCAGCCAGGCGATCGGCGAGAGAATCCAGCCAAAAATGGTCTGCAGGCTCAAGGCCACATCGTGGCCGGCAAGGCCCGATAGCCAGCCGTTGAGCGAGCCGGTGCCGCCCCAGGTGGTGGTGCCCAGCCACTGGATCGGGCCGTTGAGCAGGGCGATCAGCGCGATAAACGCCAGCAGCATCGCGCCAACGTTCATGGCCAGCTTCAGGCCGTCACCGGCGCCGGTGGCGGCGGCATCGATCACATTCGCGGTGGTTTTCTCGACCTCGATCTTTACTGTGCCGCGGGTCAGCGGCACGCCGGTTTCCGGCACCAGGATCTTGGCCAGCATCATGGTGGCTGGCGCGGCCATCACCGAAGCGGTAAGCAGGTGCTTGGCATAGAACTGCATTTCGACCGGATCGTTATGGCCGAGCAGGCCGACATAGGCGGCCATCACGGAGCCGGCGATATGCGCCATGCCGCCGATCATCACCGTCATCAGTTCCGATTCGGTCATGCGCTCGATATACGGCTTGATCGTCAACGGCGCCTCGGTCTGGCCGATAAACACGCTGGCGCATACGCTGGTGGTTTCCGCACCCGAGACACGCATGACCTTGGTGATCACCCAGGCCATCGCCTGCACGATCTTCTGCATCACGCCCAGGTGATACAGCACACCGGTGAGCGAGGCGAAGAACACGATCGTCGGCAACACGTTCACCGCGAAGATGAAACCGAAATTCTTGGTGTCCATCAGGCTGCCGAAAATGAAGCTGGAACCTTCATTGACGTAGCTCATCAGCTTCACGAAGCCGCCGGCGATGGCGTTGAACACGTCGCGGCCCAGCGGCAGCTTGAGCACCGCCGAGGCGAACACGATCTGCAACAACACGCCCGTACCGACCAGTTTCCAGTCGACGGCGCGTTTATTGTTGGAAAACAGAAACGCGATGCCCAAAAGCATCGCAAGGCCGAACAGGCCGAAAAGGATATGGCCCAGCAATTCCATCGTATTTGAACCCCGCAGATACGGCCGCAGGGTCCCCTTAGGCCATCAAAAATGCTCACAAAACGACCGAAGAGTAGAGGAGGGCGCCCCGGGCGGCAAGCTGCGCTGCGGGCAGGTAAGCCGGCACGGGGTCAAAGCCTATAAAATGGCGCCACCCCGCCCCGGAGTCGCCGCATGAGCCTGTTCCTGACCATTGCCCTGGTGCAAATCATTGCGTTGATGACGCCGGGCCCGGATTTCTTCTTCGTGTCCCAGACAGCCGTCAGCCGCTCGCGCCGGCAGGCCTTCTTCGGGGTGGTCGGTATCGCCCTGGGCGTGGCGATCTGGGCAGCCCTGGCCCTGCTGGGCCTGCAGTTGCTGCTGCAGAAGCTGGCGTGGCTGAGCCGGGCCATGACAATTGCCGGCGGGCTCTATCTGACCTGGATGGGCGTGAAAATGTTGCGCGGCGCGTTTACCGCGCCCAAGGTGGCCGGTGAGCCGCGCGCGGTGCTGCAGCAGGGCGACCTGGCGACCTTGCGGGCCGGATTGTTCACCAACCTGGCCAACCCCAAGGCCATCATTTACTTCGGCAGTGTGTTCTCCGCCTTCCTCGGCAGCGGTGTGGGCCATGCCGCTCGCTGGGGCATCTGGGCACTGGTGGTGGCCGAGACGCTGTTGTGGTTCGCGGTGGTGGCGGCTGTGTTCGCCATGCCCGCCATGCGCCGCGGCTACTTGCGCCTGTCACGCTGGATCGACGGTTTTGCCGGTGCCATCTTCGTGGCGTTCGGCCTGCACCTGATCTTTGCTCGTCGAACGTGATAAAGGCGGCGGCTCGGCGTTGGCGGTCAGCGCCTCCTGCTTGAGCCGATTCCGCTTGATCCAGAACATAACCGCTCCAAGCGGGAACGAGACCGAAAGTATCCAGGGGCTGTAGATCCGCGCCACCGCCGATGCGCTCAATAATTGGATCGAAATCAATTGGAAGCTGAACTCACCTGTGCTCCAGTTCAAGCTGAGCGTGACAACGCCGAGCAAGGTTGCAACGGCCCACAGCCATTTACGTCGGCGAATCGGTGTGCGCAGGCACACGATGAAGCTGGCAAAGCAAAATAGCGGCAACGCGGCGACGAGCGCCGCGATCAACCAGTAGGACACCGGCTTGCCAGAGAGCGTAAAAGTGCTTCTCTGTGCCAGAGACTCGGTCTCGCGCTGCACGTGCATGCCGGCAACTTCCAGCTCGTTTCCGCTTCTTACCAGCACGACGTTCGCCAGAACCCAGCTCTGGGGAAACTGATATTCGTAAGTAAGATTATAGGTCGTGCTTCCAGGCTTATTGCTGGACACGCGCGACATCATGTACGTCCCGACGACTTTCGTCGACACGATCTCGCCCGGTGGGAATTCATCGGCCATTTTCCCGAGCGTTGCGTCGAGCCCGGGTGTGCTACGCAGCTTAGGCGCGAACGCGGTCTCGACCTGGTCGAGCTGACGCTCACGCAGTTGCTTCAAGACGTTCTGCGCGTATTCCGATTCTGGATGCGGTACCAGTTTGTCGATCGCTTCCTGCTGGGTGCACGCAACAACCCCCAACCCGAGCCCAAGTACAAGGAACAATCGCATCCAACGCGGGCTATTTCCTATGTCCAACACACCTGCTCTCCGATAGCTGGATCACACCCGACCAATGACTATAACGCGCGCCCGTCGTAATGGGTGACCGGAATGGCTTCCAGATCGACGCCTTCCAGGCAGCGGATATTGATAGCTGCCATCCGGTTGCCCTTCGGGTCGGTGCCGGTGCCGAACGGATGCACGCCGCAGGTGGCGCAGAAGTGATGCTTGATCGCGTGCTTGTTGAAGGTATAGGTGCTCAGGTTCGCCTCCGGCGTCTCCAGATGCAGCTGGTCGTAACCCACGAACCACATCAGTGCGCCTTTGCGCTGGCAGATCGAACAGTTGCAGGCCATGGCCTGGGTCGGCTCGCCATCAACTTCGAAACGGATATTGCCGCAGTGGCAGCTGCCTTTCATGATGTTTTCTCCCTCGGGGCGATCCTGAGAGCTTGAGGATGCCGTTCGAATCGGGCGGTGTCTTGACGCTCCGCATCAAAAAAAGCCCCGCTCGAAGGGCGGGGCTATCAGATATCCGTTTAGATCTTGAGCGTGGGAACGTCCACCTTGGGCATAAGCCGCTCGGTAAAGTGTTTGTCCTTGTAGTAACGGATCTTGTCGCACAGCACCGGGTGCGGGATGCCTTCGTAGAGGAAGACCTCCTTGTCCGGTCCCATCGCCTTGAGTTCCTGCGGCAGCATCAATGCGCGGCGCTCTTCGGACTCGCTGCGCGAATCGCCACCCTTGGCGCGCGTGCGGTTTTCCTTGCGCACGGTGGTATAGCCGAGCATGTCGGAGTAATCGTTGGCGTCCTGCTGCTCACGCGGTGCGTAGACGATCTGCAGGGCGTGGTTGGTGATCAGCGTGCGCGAAACGTCCTTGCCGTAGGTGGCATCGAGCTGGGCCATGCTCTGGATGATCGGCAGCAGGCGGATGTTGTAGCCGGCCATATAGGACACCGCCGAGGCGATGATCTCGACCTTGCCGATCGAAGTAAATTCGTCCATCAGCAGAAGGCACTGATACTTGAGCGCCTTGTTGTTCTGCGGCAGTTCCTTGGTGTTCTGGTTGATCAACTGGCTGAAGAACAGGTTGACGATCAACCGGGCCTCGGCCAGTTTGTTGGGCTGGATGCCGATGTAGATGGTCATGCGCTTCTTGCGCACATCGGTAAGCAGGAAGTCGTCGGCGCTGGTGGCCGCATCGAGCACTGGATTGATCCAGGCGTTGAGCGGTTCCTTGAAGGTGCCGAGGATCGAAGCAAAGGTCTCGTCGGCCTGCGACAGCATGTTGGAGAACGCCGAGCGGGCATTGCCGGACAGGAAAGCCTGCTGCGAGAGCTGCTGGTACAGCTTTTTCAGATCGGTACCGTCGCCGGAAGAAAGGCGATACACCTGGCCCAGGGTCGGCTTGCTACGCAGCGCGATAGGGATGTTGCGCGATTCGTCGTCTTCCCATTTCTCGAACAGATACAGGGTGAAAGCCATGAAGGCGTTGCGCGCCTGGCTGACCCAGAATTTCTGATCGTCCGAGCCGTCCGGGTAGAGCATGGTGGCGATGCTCATCAGGTCGGAGACGCGGAACGCCGGATCCGACGACACATAGGTCAGCGGATTCCAGCGATGGGTGCGGCGGTCTTCGGCAAAGGGATTGAAGAGATAGATCTCCTGCCCCTGCGAGGCGCGCCAACCGGAGGTGAGCTCGAAGTTCTCCTGCTTGATATCGAGCACCACCATCGACTCCTGGTACTCGAGCAGATTCGGGATGACCACGCCCACGCCCTTGCCCGATCGGGTAGGGGCGGCGAGGATCACGAACTGCTGGCCGCTCAGGCGCACCAGGTCGCCCTTGAACTTGCCCACGATGATGCCGTTGCCGGAGGCCTTGAACATGCCGTGCTTGTTCAGGTCGCCGCTGTTGGCGAAGCGCGCATCGCCATGCATGGCCTGCTTTTTGGGGCGGCCGATAAAGTAGAACGCGATCAGCCAAAGGATCAGCGGCAGGCCAAAGCCGATATAGCCGCCGATCTTGATCTTGTTGACGTAAGGGGCCACCTGCGGCAGGTCCAAGGCGCTGACGTAGCTCCAATACGTCCCGAACCCGAGCTCCGCGGTGCCGAGCTTAAGCAGCAGCAATGTACACAGCCCGGACAGGTATTCGCCTGCGGCCAGTGCTGCAAGCAACAGCACCGTTACCCAAATCCACTTGCTCTTACTCATGAAATCCTGCCCTGAAATGTCGCCCCCTGACGGGGCCTCCTCTGAATGACGCCATTCTCGCGCATCAAGCCGATCACGTCATGCGCATGGAAGGGTTCTGTTGCTGGGTTTGTTCGTGTTGAGACGCTTGCGCCCGCTGGTGCTGGTCGATCTGCTGTAACGATTGTGTGCTCTTGTCCAGCGGGGTCGCCATGGCCTGCTGCGTGTGAACGTCGGCAATCTGTTTGAACGGCGAATTGAGATCGCCCTGGACGGCGAAAGCGCGCGATCCGTCGTCGCTCAGGGCGACATGGTTGATCTGGCTCATGCCGTCCTGTTTGGCGGCGACCACCAGTGCGCCTGCCAAGTTGCTGCTACCTTGATCGGGTGTGCGGCTGTGGGCCGCATCGAGCCGATGCACGCCCTGTAACGCCTGGTTGAACATGGCGTGGTCCGGATGAGCGGCCTGGTCGAGCTGGGCGGTCGGCTTACCGGGCGTATTGTTTTCAAACAGGTGGGAGGGATGGCGCAGCGTATCGAAGACCTGCGACGCCTTGTCGCTTACGTTCTTGCGAGCCGCGTCCAAAGCCTCCGAGGCTTCATGTAATTTCTCGCCGATGGCGTGCTTTGCGGCATCGAAGGCTTGAACCGCATCATGGCCGACCTTTTGTGCGGTTTGCTCGACAAAGTGCGCGCCCTTGGACAGGTCGTCGGTCACCGTCTTGCGAGCCGCGTCGACCGCATGTTCGATCCGATCCACCGTATGGTGCGCTACCTCAGATACCTTGTGGCCGATATTCTCCGCGGTCTTATGCAGCGCATCGTAAGTCTGGGCGAGTTTTTGCGCGGCGGCATGCTCCAGCGATTCCGCGCCGTGCACGACGGCCCTGGGAATTTCCCAACCCGCCGAAATGACCGTGCGAGCATCCATTACGTCAGTCCTGTACCGATCGATCATGCCCTTGTGCGCCTCATAACGCGCTTCGTTTTCCGGCGACATGATCGATTGACCGAGCGTCTTGCCATTGGGCACGAAATTATCGATCGCGTGCGCACTCAGGCTGGTGGCCGCCACGGCGATAGGGTTGCGCAGGCTGAACGCGGTACTGTTGTCGCGGTAGCCATCCTTGGTGAGCTTGTCGATATCCTGTTGCACGGCAAAGGTACGGACTTCGCCGAAATGCGCGCTCGCCGCGCTCACCACGTCGGTAGCGCGCACGTTATCGATGACTTGATTGCCGCCCTTGGGAATGCCCTCGAGCAGGCCAGCCGCGCCGTAGGCATTGAAGGTCTGGCCGTGCAGCCCGAATTTATAGGCGGTGGCTTCGGCCAGCGTGCCACCTAGCGAATGCCCGGTAACCGTCACATCGGCGGTGTAATGTCCCTTCGCGGCGTCGCTTTTGGCTTCATCCATGACACGCTTGGTGAAGGCCACTGCATCGCCCATCTGCAGGTTCAGGCCCGTCAGCACCATGCCGCCGTCGGTGATGACGCCATCGCGTATCACCTGTTCGGTGCCGCGATGGGCAATGACCACCTCGCCGGTATCCAGGCGCTGGTAGGCGGTGCCCTGGTAGCCGGTGACCGGATCGTTCATATGATCCATCACCCGGTACGAGACGCCGCCAAGCTCGACCTTGCTATTGTTCTCGCGTGTCTTGTACGAGTCCTGCGACAGCAGGGCGTAGTCGGTTGCACTGAGCGTCATTGGAAATCTTCCTTGGCGGCGAGCGTGACCGTAAATACGTCGGTGCGCGACTCGGGCTGAAAGAGCGAGCGGTTGGTGGTACCGAAGGCGCTATGCGGTTTGGTGTTATCGGTGTAATCGCCTTTGACGAAGTACGTCGGCACCGTGTGTTGCGCTTCGATGTCCTTATGAAAAATGGCCGGGCTGAACTCCACCGCGTTATTCTTCAGCACTGCCGAAGCGGCAACGACCTGCCAGTGGCAGATCCCGAGCCCGTAATAATCCTCGTCCTGCATCAGATCGGCGTAGATCGCGCCGATATAGACATTGCCCGCTTCGTGCTTGAACACCACCGGCACCTTCTCTTCCGGTGCGATCGTGGCGCCGCTGACCGGCTCGAGCGGGACGCATTCGTCGTTGGTGACCTTGTATTCCACGAACCCGGTGATCGAATCGAACGGACCGGGCGCGCCATCGACCGTCAGGGTGATGTCGTAGCGTTTTTTCGGTGTCGGATTGTGTTTGATCGCGGGGTTTTTCATAGCGGTTGCATAAGCCGAAGTGAGAAAGCCGAAAGCCAGCACGGCAAGCGCACGGCGCAAGCCTTGTGCGTAATACATGTCGATATCTCCTTGCTGCCTCGGACGATGCAGAGGCGGGCGTGCTCGGAGTGTCTGCCGAGGGTCATCCTATCGCTCGTGCGTCATACGGGGCGTGGGATGGGCTTCGCGCTCGGCCTGGCGCTCCGCGCGGAGTTCCTTGATGACCTCGATAACATGCCCGTGACGTTCCAGTTGTATTCGTCGATCTTCGTCAACGCTGTTGAGCATTTCCAACGCTGCGCTGCTGGCCTTGATCGGCGTATCAGCGGCTTCCGCGGTCGATACCCCGGCAATCCGCTTGAGAGGCGAGTCGATCTCGCCTTGCACGGCATATGTATGCGCCTTGTCTTCGCTCAGGATGACGTGATCGATTTTGCTCAACCCTTCGCGTCGTGCGGCAACAGTCACTGCAGCTGCCAGGTTTTCGCTGTGCTCACCGGAATCGCGCTGGTGCTGTTCGTCCAATTTACGTACGGCACCGAGTGCTTGCTTGTAAAGCGCATGATCGGGATGCGCAGTGTTATCCAGCTGCGCTCCGGCAGCGCTAGTGAGGACATCCCGGCGGATCGCGTCGCATGTTTGCGTGTCGGCTATTCCGTCGACGTGCAGACGGCGATCGTCCTGAAATCGACTCACTGCGGCAGCTGTAAGCGGGCCGTACTCGCCGTCGACCTGTAATTCGCGGCCCGCTGTGGCGCCATAGCCGAGCCGGACAAGGTCGGATTGCAGCTTGCGCACGTTATCTCCACGCGCGCCCTGTTCCAGTTTGGCGTGTGATGGAGCAACCTCCTCTTCGCGTTGGTTCCGCGTTTCGGTCGGGCGCTGAGGTGTGCCCGCCACCGGCGCGGTGCTCGCTTCGTGCAATGGCTTGCGGACCTGGAACTCGGGCTTTGCGCGCAATGCGCCGACAATCTCAAAATCGCCTCCGTTCCAGTAACCACCAGGACGTGTTCCTGTAGTTACCAGAGCGGGTCCGGTGCTCACCTGGGAGCCGAAGAACTGGATATTTCCCTGCGCGTCGTAACCGCTGAAGATGCCCACGTGCTGGCCATGTCCACTGCGGAACATGATGATATCGCCCTTCTGCAGCGCGCCATGCGGGCGGCTTGCATCGGCTGCGGAAATCACATCGAAATGCTCGCGCGCATACGATGTGGCGCGCTTGCCTTCGAATAATTGCGAGGTAGCGAAAGGTGTCTTGCCGACGTCGTAGCCGGCATTGCGCAACCCGCGCCACACTAGCGAGGAGCAATCCACGCCGCGCAAGCCATCGCCATCCCGGTCTTGTTCGGTACGGCTAGTGTCGGAACGACCATTCGGTGAATGGTTTCTCAGTGAGATGTCGCCGCGGCCGTATTCGTAACGCCGCCCCTCTTGTGTGAAGTGGCGATATGCTTCTTCAAAGATCTCGCGACCCATACAGCCTCCAGCTATCGATCGATCAATATCGTTAAAGCCCGTTGGAGAACTCGCTGAAATTCTCAGCCTTTACCCAGCCTGTTGCACAAGCGCCCGTATAGTTGCCATCGGTGCCCACGCGACAAGAGGCTCCCTGCGTCGGCGTGGCCCAATCGACAGGCAGATTCTCTGGCCCGCATATCGATTTGCCCTTGCATGCTTTTACGCTGTCGCGTGGTATGGCTTTCAGGTAATACCAGACGACGTCATTGTGGCCGGCAACGCGTGCTTCCGCGGTGGCGCAAACCAGTTGTTCATCGTGCAATTTCGCCACGACGCGTCCGTTCGGAAAGCTATCCTGCACGAGAACGGACGACGATACTGTGGCGTACACCATGCCGTAGAAGCCGTGAGCGCCGCAGCCGTCAGGATAGGTGGCAATCTCGAAATGTCCGTACTTGCATTGCAGGTCCCAGCCTTCTTTCTGGCGACTGCAAACGACTCCCGGCAATCCGGAAACCGAGCCGGGCAGGTCGGCCGCTTCGGATCGCGCTGGGTGGCCGGCCTGGCTGGTCGATGCAGGTGCGGGTTGGGAGTGTGCGGCCCCCCACGCAAAAGACGCCGCACAAATCAGCCCAAGGCTCGTTTTGTTGACGCTGATCGAATACACCGGCATTCCTTCGCAAAAGTCCCGTGGGCTGCTGTTTTTACGCCTCCGGTGGCGCAACCTCCGGGTTAGTACTCATTGCAGCCCACCTGGCTTTTGCTTGCGTTACATCGTCGCCGATCGGGTATCGCGCGCTTCGGTCGTCGCCTTGCGCTTACCGCTACCCTTGCGGTTATCGTAAAACACCTGCAGCCACTGTTCCGGTCGCAGATCGTCGGGCTTGACACCCTCGGCCACGGCGCGCTGCTGCAATACTTCGTGCATGATTTCGATGTTGTCCGTGGATGCGGAAATTACCGAAAGCGCATCGTCGAGGCCACGCAGGTTCAATTGGCAGACGGACGAAGCATGGCCTTGCTTGACCAGGAAGCAGCGCGAGCGCTCGTCAAGGCTGACTACCACCTGATACTCGGCGTCGGTGAGCTTCAAGCCCTCGATATAGTCTTCACGGCTGGCGTTCGGGTTGGGCAGCAGGATCATGGTGGCCGTCTGCTCGATCAACGACGCGGCGATGTCACTGGCCAGCGCATCTTCCGGACTCTGCGTGGCGAAAATCCCTAAGCCGTTCTGTTTACGGATGGTCTTCTGCTTGTTCTTGGCGAACTCTTTGAGGCCGCCCTTGCCGTCGAGGATCTTCCAGAACTCATCCATGACGTAGATCAGTGGACGGCCGTCGATCAGCTCTTCCAGACGGTGCAGCAAGTAGTTGATGACCGGCGCACGCACTTCAGCGTTGTCGATGATATCGGTGTAGTCGAAGCCGATGATGTTGGCTTTCTGCAGGTCGATGGTGTCGACCGGGTTGTCGAACACCCAGCCCAGCGAATTGCCGGCGGTCCATTTCTTCATGCGCACGAACAGGCCGTCATCGCCCATGTTGGGCAGGCTCTTCTGGAAGTTCGTCATGTTGCGCAGGTGCTGGGGCGTGTCGAGCATATTTTCGACGGCGCGGAAGATGTCTTCTTCCTCACGCGAAGAATAGACGCTTTTGCCGGCCAGCACTTTGATCAGGTCGGCAAGGAACTGCACGTTGCCTTCGTTACGATCGCAATGGAAGGGGTTGAAGCCGGTAGGCTTGCCGTTTTCCAGCGCGAGGTAGTTGCCGCCGCAGGCGCGCACGAAAATTTCCGCGCCGCGATCCTTATCGAAGAAAAAGATCGTGGGCGAGGGCTTCAACTTTTGTACCTGACTGAGCAGGAAGTTGATCAGTGCGGTTTTACCGGTACCGGATTTGCCGATCACCATGGTGTTGGCGATGGCCTTCTCACCCAGCGAATTTTCGGCCGGATGCGTGGCGTGGAAGTTGAAGTAATAAGCCTGGCCGTTGGTGGTCTGCAACGTGGTGACGCAATCGCCCCACGGATTGTTTTCTTTTTTGCCAGTGGCGAAATTGTGCAGGGGAGACAGGCCAAGGAAGTTCAAGGAGCTCACGTTGGCCAGACGTGTGCGGTACTTCCAGTTGCCGGGAAGCTGCGCATAGAAAGCTGACGTCACTGCGAGATCTTCTTTCACCGTCACGAAGCCGGCATTGGAAAGCTCTGCACGAGTGGCGGCGATCTGCTGCGACAAGGCATCCTGGCTGGGTGCGTAAATCGCGATCGTAAAGTGATATTCGCCGAGTACGAAGTTGCCTGAGGCAAGCTGGTCCATGGCCTGATCGAGTTCGGCGATCTGGCTGAAGGCTTTGTCGCCTGAGGACACCATCATGCCCTTGGTGCGGTCCAGCGCCTTGAGCGCGTCATGACGGCCCATGGGGCTGAAGGAATGGGTGACGATGTACTCGAAGTCCAGGTACTTCAAGCCGTTCAAAATGCCTGGATATGTCGCGTCGGTGTATTCCTTGATGTTCAGGATCGCACCGAAGTGATTTTCACCGGCCGGCGTGGTCAGAACAAAATCCCCCGTCTTGGCGGAGAAGCGTTGCTTGCTTACCGGAAGATAGTCGTACACGGGTGCTTTCAACACCGGCACCGGTTCATCGATGCGGTTGAGCACGTAGCCGTAGAACTCCAGGATCTCGGAAAAAACGATGCCGTTGGCGGCCTCGTACATGCCCAGGCGATAAGGCGCGTAGTCTTTCAGTACCGCTTCGACGTTGCCGGCCAGTTCCTGGATGGTGTTGATCGCCTGCAGTTGCTCCGCTTCCAGCTTGGTTACGTCGCTGGATTTCTCGGCAAAGCGCTTACCGCTCACGATGGGGCGGTACAACATGGTCAGATAAAGCTCGTTCTGCATCAGCTTCTGTGCCGATAATGCGTTGTAGTACGCATCGGACATCTGCTGATTGAACTTCTGGTTAAAGCGGCTGTTGTCCTTCAGGCGCCGGCGTCGGCGCAGGTCGTGCACCCAAAAAGCCACATTGACGAAGTCCGGCGCACGCAAGGTCTGCAGCATGCGGTTGAAACTATTGTGGCGGTGTTCGAGATCCCACTCTTCACGGCCGACGAACGGTAAACCACCCAGACGCCACACCATCAGGTAATCGCCACCCGTCGTCTTGACGACAGTCGGCGAGACATGGGTGGAGATCGGAATGAACTCACTAATGGGGGCGTCTGGGTTAAACATGATGTCGATTACCGTCGTTATCAGAAGAAACACCCTGACGATTGGGTCAGGTGATCTATGTTTCGCTTACTTCTTCGCCTTGCCCGGAACGCGGTGGTTGTTAGGCGTGAATACCCACATGCCATCGTTCTCTCGCAGATTGCGTACGCGAGTGCGGAACTGAACCCGCAAACCCAGTAGCCGAAAAATCAACTCATCGCGTCTGGCCATCTGGCGCATGATGAATATGACGATCGGTATCAGGATCAGATAGAAGAAATTGGTATACATGGCCAACAACAAGCACGAGCCTGCGCCGAAGAAAAAGGGGACGTAAGGAACCCCCATAAACATCGGCGGGCGCGTACAGCCGCGAAACATGGCGTTCTTATGCATAGCGATTCAGCAGGTGCTGCACGATCATGGTGGTGGTGCCGCCGTTGTTGCAGGTCTGGCCGGTATCGCCGATGACCATCTTTGCAATCTGGCCTGCTGCGCCGATCATCACGCCACCGATCAGGACGGGAGCGACATCACCGATGCGCTTGTGCGCGAATGCAATCTGGTAGCCAGAGAACACGACCGCAGCAGTCACCACGGCAATCGACGACATGTTCAGGATGCTGTTGATGCTGCCGAAGAAACCGCAGACCTTGTTACCTGTGTCCTGGAAACTGTTTTGCGCAAATGCCAGGTCAGGCAGAGCAATGAGACAAAGGATCGTGCCCATGATCATGAAGTTGAGCAGGCGTTTGGTGTTGTCGGAGTACGGTGCCATCTCGAATTTCCCTCTGAATAGTTCGGTAACGGTGTCGTTGTGAGTCAACCGTTATGTCAAGAAAAGCTGCGTGATGAGCAGCTGGTTTTTACGAACTGCTTCGAGCGGAAGCTCGGAGCAGCATGACGGCCCGAAGGCCAACGTAGCGGGCGACAGGCCTCCGCTACGCAAAACGAAGCCGACATGGAGCCACGTCCGTCGCGCGTAGCGGCGATAGGCTGCGATCAGGTCGGCATATTCAAAAGACAAAGGCACCATCGCTGTTTCCTTGTCGAAGATCTGCTTGATCGGCTGCGGGGGCTGCCTGCTGGCCAGCCGCCATGGGTTGGGCGGCGGCCTGTGGCTGACTCTGCACAGGGTCGTTGGGTCCGCGCACCTGAGGCTCGAATACATCGTCGGGCGACACCGTACCGGCGGCGGTGGCCATGGTCGGTGCTTGTTGTTGCGAAACCGACGGTGCGATCGGCTGGTTTGCGGGAGCTTGTGCCTGCGCCGGGCCGTAGTTGGCCTGCTGGACCTGCTGCATCATCTGCTGCATGGAGCTGATGGGGGCAGCAGGTTGGGGCTGATTGGGGTAATTGGCCTGCTGGACCTGTTGCATCATTCGCTGCAGCCCATTGCCTGGAGTTCCAGGCGCCTGAGCCTGTGCCTGATTGGGTGCCTGCGATGTACCCTGCAACTGCGCCGCAGCCTGTGCCGCGGCGGGATCGATGTCTGCCGCCGAAGCGACTGCGGGCGAAACCAGCGTATTGAGCGCCGTATCGATCAACGAACTACGGATCGCGAGACGATACGCCGCGCCATTGGCTGTCGCCGGTACCTGGACTCTTGCCGCGGGAGCTGCAGTCGGCAGAGGCGTCACGCGCGGATTGACCGGTTGCTCGCCGGCAAGCTGGATCGGTGTAACGCGTTCGGTGTTGCTGGCAAGCATCGCCGTGCGATTGATCGAGTCGAATACTTTCTGGACGTAGCCGGTGCGATAGCCCGTGACGAAGTTGCCCGAGTAGTAGCAGCTGAAGGCCTTGCCCCAATCGCCGCCGGAGCTGTTGTAGCACTCGGCGAGAATCTGCGAACCGGCGGCCAGGTTGGAACACACCGAGAACGCCTTTTCATAAGAGTCCAGGCCGTACTTGCCGAGGTTGTTACGATTGACTTGCGCAATGCCCAACGAATAGTTGTAACCCTTCGACTCGAGCATCTGCGCCGTGACAATCGCCTCGTCCATGTTCTGCGGCTGACGCACCAGCTGACCGCCCACGACGCCGATGGCG